>NZ_VFNH01000013.1 GCF_006715485.1 Herbaspirillum sp. SJZ107 | reverse complement strand
GGGTCGTTGATCGCGTGGTACGAGAAGAACGAACCGGCATTGCCGGTTTCCGCCGGGTTCGGTGCGCGGAAACCGCGGGCGAAGGAACCACGGACGGCGAAGGTCTTGCTCGGGGTCCACTTGATGGTAGCCGCAGGCGTGAACGAATTGCCGTAGGTATCGAAGTGGTCGTAACGGCTCGACAGGTTGATTTCGGTATTGGCGATCGGGGTGGCGCGCAGTTCGGCGAAGGCCGCGGTATTGGTTTCCGAACCCATCACGAAGGCCGAGGTGTTGCCCACCTGGCCGTTCAAGGTCAGCGGCGATGCCGGAGCATCCCAGGTACGCTTGTGCCAGTGCACGCCGGCCGCTACAGCCAGCGGACCTGCGCCCAGCTGCATCAGTTCGCGCGAACCGACGGCGTCGAAGTAGTTCAGCCTTGAGTCCAGCGTATTCGAGAAGCGCGGCGACACCTGGTTGATCAGGGCCGGCGAATTGCCGCCTACCACGTTCCACTGGCCGTTACGGATCAGGCTGTACAGTGCGGCACGGTCGACGTAGCCGCTGTAGTCGATGTCGACCTTCGATTCGGTCAGGCCGCCGGCGACGCTGACATCCCAGCCGTAGGCGCTGCCGTGCAGGTCGAGCGCCAGGCGGTAGGTGTTGGCGGTGTTGTCCGAGGTCTGGGTGCCTTCCAGGCCCGGGATGTAGCCGTACAGGCTGGTCAGGCCGCTCATCGGATTGCGGAACGGGGTGTTGTTACCGGTCGAGCCGATCGTGGCGCCCGGCTGGAAACGGGTGGTCGGGACGCGGCCCACACCGGTGGTCAGCACGCCGTTGTTGAACGAGGTGTTGCCGGCATAGCTGGCGCCGGTGGTGTACACCGGCGACACGCCGCGGTTGTTCAGGCTGTCACGGCGGAATATCGAACCCTTGAAGGCCAGTTCCCATTCGTTGTTCAGCTTCTTGGTCATGCCGACCAGGACGTTCAGGTTCTCGGTTTCCGGCTGGATGAACGAGGTGGTGTCGCGCACTGCGCAACCGCCTGCCATGTACGAGGTGTAGTTGCAGTTCGGATCCAGGAACTGGAAGTTGGCCGCGTTGTTGACGCCGCCGGTGCCCGGGGTGTACAGGTAAGGCGAGCTGGCCGTGGTCAGGTAGTTGTTCAGCGAGGTCGGCACGCCCAGGGTCAGGTTGTTGCCGCCGCGCGAACGCCAGTCGCGGTTGTCCCACGCGTTCTGGTCACGCTGCGACACGCGGATCGAGCCCTGATGGCGCCATTCGGCGGTGATGAAGGCGTTGTAGCCGTCGTTGTCCAGGTCGCCGGTACCGGCACTGATCGACGCGCGGTTGGTCTTGCCGCCGCCATGCTGGGTGTCGCCGGTTTCTGCAGCGGCGCGGACGCCGGTGAAGTTCTTCTTCAGCTTGATGTTGACCACGCCTGCAACCGCGTCCGAACCGTACAGCGACGAAGCGCCGGCCTTCAGGACTTCGATCTGGTCGATGGCATCGAACGGGATGTTGGAGACGTCGACGAAGGAGCGCTGCGAATCGTCGCCGATCGCGTATGGCGACATGCGGTGGCCGTCGAGCAGGACCAGGGTCGAGCCGACCGACAGGCCACGCAGCGAGACGCCGGCGGCGCCGTTGGCGAATGCGCCGGAGAAGCCGGTGCCCAGGGTACCTGCGCCGTTGGAGGCCAGGTCGTTCAGCAGTTCGGCAACGGAAGTTTTGCCGCTGCGCTGGATGTCTTGTGCCGTCAGCACTTGCACCGGGGTAGCGGTTTCAGTGTCGGTACGGCTGATCAGCGAGCCGGTCACGACCACGCGCTGCGGTGCGCTCGTGGCGCCGGCAGCCTCGGTGGTCTGTGCCATTGCGGGCAAGGATGCCATCAGGGCACCGCTAGCGATCGCGCATGCTACCGCAAATGGCATCGACTTCATTTTAAACATCATGGAAACTTCTCCTTCGTGGATTTCTCTCAAAGTAGGTTCATCTACCGCGTGTTGACGTGTTCTCCAAATTTCCCAGTACCGAGATATTTCAGTTTGGCATTGGAAAAATGTCTATACATACAACCATGCTTGCTCTTTTGATGTCAATTTTCATTTATACAGAAAAATTGACATTTTTGCTTTTTTGCAATTATTTGCACCGCGGAAGTGCGCATGCGCACCATGCTGCAGTGCAGCATGAGAAGGGAGGAATTCTCGTCAGATATCCCATAAATACATATGTACATACGCAACAAATAAATACAGGAGAAAGTTTGATCTAAAGAATCTTTGACGCGCCGCAACAACGCACCGTTTGGTTATGGTAATTACGTGCCATATGCACGCTTAAGTGGCATGCATTTAAATGGACAAAGATTTTTCTAGCGTTGGGTCCACGCAACATTTTTTGCGCTGCGTACCCGGCATCGAGGGAACCAAAACAAAAAACCCCGCCAGCGGAGTCATCCGCTGCCGGGGCTAGAGCTGGAACTAGGCTGTGAAACGGCTTAGAACGTGTAGTTCAGGCCTACGCTGTAGAAGCGGCCGACAGCGCCTGCCTGGTGCAGCGAAGCGTTGTACGAGGTCTGCACACCCGAGTTGCCGTAGGTACCGACGTCGATCGGCGGCTGCTTGTCGAACAGGTTGAGGATCGCGCCGCGCAGCGTCAGGTTCGGGCTCAGCTTGTACTGCACGTTCAGGTTGGTCGTGGTGAACGACGCAACGTGGCAGTAGAAGTCAGG
>NZ_VFNH01000012.1 GCF_006715485.1 Herbaspirillum sp. SJZ107 | reverse complement strand
GATAATTTAAGTAATCAGCTGAACTAGTCAGCCGGCACCTTCATCAAACGCCCACACTTATCGACTGTTAATTTTTAAAGAACTTTGTTCTGTACCGCCTTGCTGCGCTTGCGAATCGTTTTGTTCGTCAGCAGCAGAGAAGTGATATTATGCAGTATTTCGCTTAACTCGTCAACTCCATCTTTTTCTTCAGCGCCAGTGGTGTTATCAAAACACCCAGCCCAACTACTTGATTTCGTTCGGCTTTTATTACGCTGCAGAAGCAGGAGCCGAACTATAGCAAATGGATGAGCTTGCGCGCAAGGCCCTGTTGTCGCTTTTTAACGTTCAGCTAAGTGAACCATCTAACAGAAACAATCCACGGCAAGCAGATAATGAACAGCTAACGCTTTCCGTCCGCCGTGCCCTACCGGGAGTACCCCATGTCCGACCAGCCGTCCGATCACCCTTCAAGCACCGATGCGGACGTGGACAGCGCCCGCCGCGGCTTCATGCAATCCACACTGCTCGTCATCGGCGCGACCCAGCTGCCAGCTCACGCCGCGGCGCCTCCGGCGGCAACGGCAGCGGCAGCTGTGCCGCCGCGTCCGCTGACCCTGAATATCAACGGCAAGGATCACACCCTGTCGCTCGAGCCGCGCGTCACGCTGCTCGACGCGCTGCGCGAATCGGCCGGCCTGACCGGCACCAAGAAAGGCTGCGACCGCGGCCAGTGCGGCGCCTGCACCGTGCTGGTCGATGGCCGCCGCATCAATGCCTGCCTGACGCTGGCGATCATGCACCGGGGCGCGAAGATCACGACCATCGAAGGCATCGCCCAGGGCGACGACCTGGCACCGATCCAGGCCGCCTTCATGGAACACGATGCCTTCCAGTGCGGCTACTGCACGCCGGGCCAGATCTGCTCGGCAGTGGCCTGCATCGACGAAATCCGCGCCGGCACCGCCAGCGCCGTCACGCCCGACGTGCGCGAACAAAAGATCAGCTTTACGGATCCGGAGATCCGCGAGCGCATGAGCGGCAACCTGTGCCGCTGCGGCGCCTACAACAATATCGTCGCTGCGATCCGCACGACGGCCAACGCCTGAGGAGCGGCCATGCGCAGCATCGACTTCGAACAGGCCGCCGACCCGGCCGGCGCCATCCGCCTGGTGCAGCAGCCCGACACGAAATTCATCGGCGGAGGCACCAACCTGATCGACCTGATGAAGGGCGACGTCGAACAGCCGGCGCGCCTGGTCGACATCAATCACATCGGCCTCGACCGGATCACCGAGCTCCCCGGCGGCAGCCTGCGCATCGGCGCCGCCGCCCGCAACAGCGATACCGCCAACCACCCGCTGGTCCGCACCCGCTATCCGCTCTTGAGCGAAGCGCTGCTGTCCGGCGCATCGCCCCAGCTGCGCAACATGGCGACTGTCGGCGGCAACCTGCTGCAGCGCACGCGCTGCCCCTACTTCATGGATACCGCCTTCGCCATGTGTAACAAGCGTGCGCCGGGCAGCGGCTGCGGCGCGCGTGAAGGCTACAACCGCATGCATGCGATCCTCGGCATGAGCGATGCCTGTATCGCGGTGAACCCGTCCGACATGAACGTCGCCCTCGCGGCCCTCGATGCGGTGGTCCAGGTGAGCGGCCCGCAAGGCGCGCGCAGTATCCCGATCGCCGAGTTCCACCGCTTGCCGGGATCGACGCCGCAGCGCGATACCGTCCTGCTGCCGGCGGAGCTGATCACGTCGGTCGACCTGCAGCCACCGCTGTTCGCGCGCCATGCCCGCTACCTGAAGGTGCGTGACCGCAGCAGCTATGCGTTCGCGCTGGTATCGGTGGCAGCGGCACTCGACATGTCGGGCGGCGTCGTGCGCCAGGCCCGCATCGCGCTCGGCGGCGTGGCGCACAAGCCATGGCGCGTGCCGGCGGCGGAGAGCATGCTGGCCGGCCAGCCGCTCGACGACGCACGGTCGGCCCGCGCGGCCGCGCTGCTGCTCGAGGGCGCGCAGGGTTTCAAGGACAACCGGTTCAAGATCAAGCTTGCGCAGCGCGCCATCGTGCGCGCCCTGCGCGAGGCGGGAGGAAAAGCATGAGCGTCATCGGACAAGGTATCGACCGCCTCGACGGGCGATCGAAAGTCACCGGGCAGGCGACCTACTCGGCCGAGCACAAGCTGCCGCGCCTGGCCTACGGCGTGATGGTGCTGTCGACGGTGCCGAAGGGACGCATCACGGCGATCGACAGCGCCGCGATCGGGCGCATGCCCGGCGTGATGCTGGTGATGACCCACCAGAACGCGCCGCGCCTGCCGAAGCCGAAAGCGGAGGGCAAGACCAGCGGTAAAGAGGGTAACAGGAGCGCCGGTGCGGAGCAGTCGAAGCCGGACAACAAGCAGCAGCCGCCGAATCCGAAGCTGTCCTTGCTGCAGGACGACCGTGTCGAGTACAACGCGCAGCCGATCGCGGTGGTGGTGGCGGACACCTTCGAGCATGCGCGCGATGCCGCGCGGCGCGTGCAGGTGCGCTATGCGACCGCGCCGGCGCAGCTCGACTTCCAGCAGGCCAAGCTGCATCCACGCCGCCCCGAACCGCAGCCCGAGCGTCCACCGGAGACCGGCCGCGGCAACGCCACGCGCGGCTTGCAGAACGCGGCCACACGGGTCGACGTCACCTTCACCACGCCGATGGAGAACCACAACCCGCTCGAGCCGCATGCGACCATTGCTGCCTGGGAGGGCGATGCGCTGACCTTGTACGACTCGACCCAGAACGTATCGGGTGTGCGCCGCACCGCTGCGCAAAGCCTGGGCATCGATCCGGAAAAGGTGCGCGTGGTCTGTCCCTTCGTGGGCGGCGGTTTCGGCAGCAAAGGCACGACCTGGTCGCACGTGGTATTGGCGGCGATGGCATCGCGCATGGCCGGCGTACCGGTCAAGCTCGTGCTGGAGCGCACCCAGATGTATGGCCCGGTCGGTGCGCGTCCGCTGACCGAGCAGCATTTGCAGCTCGGTGCCAGCCGCGAAGGCAAGCTGCTGGCCGTCACCCACGACACCATCTCGAGCACCTCCTTCGTCGACGATTTCGTCGAACCCTGTACTGCGGTGACCAGGAAGGCCTATGCCAGCGACAGCCTGCAGACCTCGCAGCGCCTGGCGACGCTGAACGTGGGCGTGCCGACCTATATGCGGGCGCCGGGCGAATCGAGCGGCAGCTTTGCGCTCGAGTCGGCGATGGACGAGCTGGCATATGCGCTCAAGATGGATCCGGTTGCACTGCGCCTGGTGAACTATGCGGAAAAGGATCCCGAGAAGGATATTCCGTGGTCGAGCAAGTCGCTGCGCGAGTGCTACCGTGCCGGCGCCGAGCGCTTCGGCTGGGCGCGCCGCAAGCCGGAACCGGGTTCGATGCGCACTGACGGCAAGCTGGTGGGCTGGGGCATGGCGACCGCGGCGTATCCGGCGAACCGCAAGGGTGCCAAGGCCTCCGCCAGGATCAACCCGGACGGCACGGTGCTAGTGCGCAGCGGTACCCACGACCTGGGTACCGGCACCTATACCGTGATGACCCAGATCGCAGCCGATGCGCTGGGCCTGCCGGTGTCGCGCATCCGCTTCGAGCTCGGCGACACCAGCTTCCCGGAAGCGCCGGTATCGGGCGGCTCGCAGACGGTGGCCAGCGTGGGTCCGGCCGTGCACCAAGCGGCGCTGGCCGCGCGCGACAAGCTGGTTGCGACCGCGCTGGGCGACAGCGGATCGGCGCTGCATGGCTTGAATGCGAACGAGGTCGATGCGGTCGATGGCTGGCTGGTGGCAAAGGCCGACCCGAAGCGGCGCGATTCGATGGCGGCCGTGGTCGCGCGCAATGGCGGCAAGCCGATCATCGGCGAAGCAAGCGCCGAACAGGGCGATGAGAAGAAACGCTACGCGATGCAGGCCTTCGGCGCGGTGTTCGTGGAAGTCCATGTCGACCCGGACCTTGGAACGATCCGCGTGCCGCGCATCGTCGGAGCGTACGGCGTCGGGCGCGTCATCAACCGCAAGACCACGCACAGCCAGCTGATGGGCGGCATCGTCTGGGGCATCGGCATGGGCCTGATGGAAAAAACCGAGATGGACTGGCGTGTCGGGCGCGCGGTGAATGCGAACCTGGCCGACTATCACGTGCCGGTGAATGCGGATATCGGCGAGATCGAGATCATCGTCGTCGACGAGCAGGACAAGCATATTAACGAGCTCGGTACCAAGGGCGTGGGAGAGATCGGCATCACGGGGATGGCAGCGGCGATCGCGAATGCGGTTTATCACGCGACCGGCAAGCGGATCCGCGATTTGCCGATCACCCCGGACAAGTTGATCGATGTCTGAGCCGGAACCGTTGTTCATCCAGGCTGTCTATGCTCAGGCATCGGATGTGCGTGTGTGACGAACTGGGCGACACCAGCTTGTCTGGCGTTCTGATATCGGGGGGAACCCGGACAGCAGCGGGTGGCTGCCCAGCCTTTTAATTAGCCGATGGCTGATATGGAAGGCCCAAAGCAAAAAACCCCACTCAGCTCGCTGAGTGGGGTTTCGCTTTACTACTTTACTTACTGCTATTAATTAGCCTGACGATAACCTACTTTCACACTGGTTGCAGCACTATCATCGGCGCAAAGTCGTTTCACGGTCC
>NZ_VFNH01000011.1 GCF_006715485.1 Herbaspirillum sp. SJZ107 | reverse complement strand
TCAGCGCTTTCGGACTTGCCGAAAATTCAAACACAACTACTTGATTTCGTTGCCGTTTTACTGCGCTGCAGAAGCAGGACGCGAACTATAGCAAATGGATGAGTACCCGCGCAAGGCCCATTTGCCGGATGGGTACCAAATGTCTCATCTACCCTATATTGACCATCTGCCCCGAATAGTCGAGTATTCATTATTACCTCTATATAAGAAAGAGACCGGTGATACTCGACGCCAACCAGATTCTGGCCCTCGCTCCTGACGCCGCTTCGGCCAAGGCCGGCAGTCAGCTGGCGATGCCGAGAAACTGGTCGAATCTCGGCCGTAGCGAATCCGCTTTATGGGGCGAATGCCAGGGCAGCGGCAAGCAGCCCTATCGTACCCAGATCGACCTCGGCGAACCGGCCTTCAAATGTTCCTGCCCCAGCCGCAAGTTCCCTTGCAAGCATGGGCTCGGGCTTTATCTCCTGCTCGACGCCGAGCCCGGCCTGTTCAGTAGTGGCGACGCCCCTGCCTGGGTAACTGACTGGCTGCAGAGCCGCCAACAGCGCCAGGAAAACAAAGCCGCCAAACCCGAGCCGTCGCCGGAAGCCGCTGCCACTGCTGCGGCCCAGGCCCGCAAACGCGAAGAAAAGCGCGGGGACAAGGTCGATGCCGGCGTACGTGAATTGCAGACCTGGCTGCACGATCTGGCGCGTGAAGGGCTCGCATCGGTACGCTCGCGCGGCCAGGGTTTCTGGGATGCGATTGCGGCGCGCATGGTCGATGCCCAGGCGGCGCCTCTGGCCCGGCGCCTGCAGCGCGCAGGCGGCATGCTCTATCAGTCCAACCTGCCGCATGCGGAGCAGCTAGTCGCCCACGAACTCGCGTCGCTGTACCTGCTTGGCGAAGCCTGGCGCCGTCTCGGCGAACTGCCGGTCCCGCTGCAGGCGGACGTGCGCGCGCTGCTCGGATGGACCGTCAGCCAGGAAGACGTGCTGCGCGAGACGCCGCTCCAGGATCACTGGCGCGTCCTGTCGCAAACCGTGTCCGAAGACGAGCGCCTGCGCGTGCGCGCCAGTTGGCTGCGCGGCGCCACGAGCGCACGCTGGGCACTGGTCCTGCAATATGCGGCCGGCACGCAGGGCTTCGAGCAGGGACTGGTCCCGGGAACGGCGTTCGACGGTGCCCTCCACTTCTATCCCGGCGCCTTTCCCTTGCGCGCCCTGGTCGGCCAGCAGACGGAAGTGGGTCCGCTGGCCGATGGCCCGGGGCCCGCATCGAGTGTCGACGCGCTGCTGGACGATTACGCGCATGCCCTCGCGGCCCAGCCTTTCCTGGAGCGTTTTCCCGCGCTGCTGGCGGACCTGGTGCCCGACGCCGGCGAGCAGCGCATCCTGCGCGACGCGCAAGGACGCGGCATCGAACTGCATCCTTCGTTCCGCCATGCGATCTACCTGCTGGCCGTGGGCGGCGGCCATCCGCTCACCGTCTTCGGCGAATGGAATGGCCGCACCCTGCTGCCGCTGAGCGTATGGCACGACGGGCGCCTGCTCAACATCGACAGCGATTTCATTTCATGACATGAGCGACGACACACGCCGGCTGCACCAATTCTTCAAGATCGGCAGCGCACGCGCCGGTACCGCGCTCGCCGGCTTCGGCGAACCGCTCGACACCCTGCTGCCGGAGAATGGCAGCGCCATCGAAGCCCGGCTCTGGCTGGCCATCGGCGCGCTCGACCTGTGGGAACGCAGCGGATATCGCGCAGCACAGGTGCCGGACCGCGCCGACACGCAAACGGCGCCACCGGACTCGCTGCCGCCCTGCGCCAACCGCGCCGAAGGCATGCTCGCCCTGCTGCTGCGCGGCGTCCATGCGGCCGGGCTGCTGTCCGAGTGGCTGCAGCTGCTGCACCGTCACGGCGCCCGCTCGCCCGCGCGCTTCCTGCCCAACCTGCTCGATGCGGCGACGCGCCAGCCCAGGCTGCGTCCACTGGTAGCGCCGGTGCTGGACGAGCGTGGACACTGGCTCGCGCGCCTGCGGCCGGAATGGGCGTGGGCGGCCATTGCCCCGGATCCCGCACAGCGCGCGCTGTCATGGGATACCGGGTCGATCGAGCAGCGCGTCGCTACCCTGCACGCCTGGCGCGAAGACGATCCGGCCGCCGCGCTCCGGATGCTGACAGCGGCCTGGGCCACCGAACCGCCCGAACACCGTGCGGCCCTGCTGCCGGCGCTGGCGGTCCGGCTCGGACCGGACGACGAGGATTTCATCGAATCCGCGCTCGACGACCGCCGCAAGGAAGTGCGCGCCGCCGCCCAGCGCCTGCTGGCCGAACTGCCGGGGTCGCGCCTGTCTCAGCGCATGCGGGCGCGCGTGCAGCCGCTGCTGCAGGTGGAACAACGCCTGCTGCGCCCTGCGCGCCTGCAGCTTGCCCTGCCGGGTGACATCGATGCGCCGATGCGGCGCGACGGCATCGGCGCCAATCCCTGGCCCGGTGCCGGCGAAAAGGCCGGCTGGGTCATCGACATGTTGGCTGCCGTCGATCCGCACGTCTGGGAGCAGGCATTCGAGCGGTCCCCGCGCAAGCTGCTGGCCCTGGCCGAGAGCAGCGAGTTCGCTGCGGTCCTGATCCGCGGCTGGGCACTGGCCAGCATGCGGCACGGCGCCGCGCAACGCTTCCCCTGGCTGGCGGCGCTCGCGCACTGGTGGATCGGCGCGAAGCCGGCGCTGCGCGAAGCGGTCCCCGGCAGCCTGTTCGATGTGCTGGGCAGCGTCGCCAGGCACGATGAAGACAGCGCCTTGAGCGCCCTGGTCGAAGGCTTTCCCGACACGTGGCACAGCGACGCCGGCCTGGTGCGCCTGCTGCATACGCTGGCCGACCACGGCGCCGGGAGCTGGCCGCAGGACCTCAGCCGGCGTGTGCTGCAGCGCGTCGAGACCGCACTGCCGGTGCTGGCCACGCCAGGCCACGCCTGGGCCTTCCGCCAGCTGCTGTCCAGCCTTGCGCTCGCGCTCGATCCGTCCACCGCGGCCGTTGTCTCGGCCGGCTGGCACGCTGCCATCCAGCCGGACCACCCCTTGCGCGACGCTTTCGACACCTTCTTCAGCACCGTGCGCTTCCGCCACGAGATGCACTCATCCTTCCAGGAGCCAGCATGACCCCGCCCGATACCAACGCCGCCCTCCGCCAGCATGCGGAACAGCAGTACGCCAGCGAGCTCGATGCGCTGATCGCCAGCGACACGCGCCAGCGCCCGCCGCGCTGGCGGATGTCGCCGTGGGCAGTCGCGACTTACCTGCTGGGCGGCCGGCTGGACAACGGCGTGACGGTCAGCGCGAAGTACATCGGCAATCCGCGCGTGATCGAGATTGCGGTGGCGACGCTGGCGACCGACCGCGCCCTGCTGCTGCTCGGCGTGCCCGGCACGGCGAAGTCCTGGGTCTCGGAGCACCTGGCGGCGGCCATCAGCGGCGATTCGACCCTGGTGGTGCAGGGCACGGCCGGTACCAGCGAGGAGGCGGTGCGCTATGGCTGGAACTATGCGCAGCTGCTGTCGAAGGGACCGTCGCAGGAGGCCATCGTCCCGAGCCCGGTGATGCGCGCCATGCGCAACGGGAAGATCGCGCGCATCGAAGAGCTGACCCGCATGCCGGGCGAGGTGCAGGACAGCCTGATTTCGGTGCTGTCCGAAAAAGTGCTGCCGATCGCCGAACTGGACGACGAGGTGCTGGCGCAGAAGGGTTTCAATATCATCGCGACGGCGAACGACCGCGACCGCGGCGTCAACGAACTGTCCAGCGCCCTGAAGCGCCGCTTCAATACGGTGGTGCTGCCGCCGCCGCGCAGCGCCGACGAGGAAGTGCGGATCGTCGAGACGCGCGTGGCCAGCATCGGCCGTGCGCTGGAGCTGCCGGCCGAGACGCCGGCACTGGAAGAGATCCGCCGCATCGTCACCGTGTTCCGCGAGCTGCGCGAGGGCGCGACCGCAGACGGCAAGACCAAGCTCAAGACGCCCACGGCGAGCATGAGCACGGCCGAAGCGATCTCGGTGATCACGCACGGATTGTCGCTGGCCGCCCACTTCGGCGACGGCGTGCTGCGCGGCGCCGACCTCGCGGCCGGCATGGTGGGCGCCATCGTCAAGGACCCGGTGCAGGACCGCGTGGTCATGCTCGAGTACCTGGAGACGGTGGTCAAGGAGCGAGAGGGCTGGAAAGACCTGTACCGCGCCTGCCGCGACGTGATGAACTGAACCGGGATGGGCTGAGCGATGAGCGTCCACCTGTTCGGCATCCGCCACCACGGCCCCGGCTGCGCGCGCAGTCTCGCGGCTGCGCTGGACGCGCTGCGTCCGGACTGTATCCTGGTCGAGGGGCCGCCCGAAGCGGATGAATTGCTGCGCTTTGCCGGCGCGCCCGGACTGGTGCCGCCGGTGGCCTTGCTGGTCTATGCGCCGGCGGCGCCGCAGCGCGCGGTGTTCTATCCGTTTGCCGAGTACTCGCCGGAATGGCAGGCGATCCGTTACGCCAACCTGCACGCGGTGCCGGTGCGCTTTTGCGACCTGCCGCAGGCGCATCGCCTGGGCCACCGTGACGAAGCCGAATCCGAGGCCGTGGCGGCCGACGGCGAGCCGCAGCGCATCGATCCGCTGCGCTGGCTGGCCGAGGCGGCCGGCTACGGCGACACCGAGACCTGGTGGGACCACCTGGTCGAGCAGCGCAGCGACAGCCTGGACCTGTTCGGCGCGATCGCCGAGATGATGGCGGTGATGCGCCAGGAAACCGGCAGCCGTATCGACCCCCTCGAGGCGCAGCGCGAAGCTTATATGCGCAACGCCATCCGGCAGGCGCTCAAGCAGGGGCGCGAACGCATCGCCGTCGTATGCGGCGCCTGGCACGTGCCGGCGCTGGCCACGCTTCCCAGTGCGAAGAGCGATACCGATTTATTGAAAGGCCTGCCGAAGGAAAAAGTGGCGGCGACCTGGGTCCCGTGGAGCCACGGCCGCCTGACCTTCGCCAGCGGCTATGGCGCCGGCGTGGTGGCGCCCGGCTGGTACCGCCACTTGTGGCGTCATCGCGAGCGCGCTTCCCTGTACTGGCTGACCAAGGTGGCGACGCTGCTGCGCGGGCACGACCTGGATGCCTCGCCGGCCCACGTGATCGAAGCCTCACGCCTGGCCGATACGCTCGCCGCCCTGCGCGACCGCCCGCGGCCCGGACTCGACGAACTGATGGAAGCGGTGCGCACCGTATTCTGCTACGACAGCGATGCGCCGCTGCGCCTGATCCGGGAGCGGCTGCTGATCGACGAAGCTCTGGGCGAGGTCCCGGACGACGTGCCGGCGGTGCCGCTGGTGCAGGACGTGTTCGCGCAGCAGAAGCGGCTGCGCATGGCGGTGCGCGCCGATGCCACGGAACTCGACCTGGACCTGCGCCAGCCTGCCCATCTGGAAAAAAGCGTGCTGCTGCATCGCCTGGCATTGCTCGGCATCCGCTGGGGTAGGGTGCAGCACATGCGCGCGCGCAGCGGGACCTTCCACGAGTTGTGGCGCCTGTTGTGGCAACCGGAATTCGCGGTCGACCTGATCGAGGCCAGCATCTGGGGCAGCACGCTCGAGGGCGCGGCCACGGCGGTCGCGTTCGACCGCGCGGCGAAGGCGCAGGCCCTGCCCGAGCTGACCGCGCTGATGGAGCAGATCCTGCTGGCCGACCTGCGCGATGCGGTGGCGCCGGTGATGGCGCGCATCCAGGACATCGGCACGCTGACGCCGGACCTCGGCCTGCTGCTGGCGGCCCTGCCGCCGCTGATCAACGTGCTGCGTTACGGCAGTGCGCGTGCGGTCGATACGACGGCGCTGGCGAGCGTGGTCGACGGGCTGGTGACGCGCGCCTGCATCGCCCTGCCGTACGGAGTGCGCGGCCTGGCCGACGAGGTGGCCGCCGGACTGCTCGGGCAGCTCATCGCGGCCGACCAGGCGATCCGCCTGCTGCAGGCCGAGGCCCACCTGTACGCCTGGTTCGAGGCGCTGGCGGGCGGCGCCGTCAGCGAGCTGTCGCATCCGCTGTTGGCCGGACGCTGCGTCCGCATCCTGACCGAACATGGACACTGGCAAACCGAACGCGCCGCGCAACAGTTGTCGCGCAGCTGCTCGAAGGCGGTCGCGCCGCTGGCCAGTGCGCACTGGCTCGAGGGCTTCCTGCAGGGCAGCGGTGCCCTGCTGGCCCACAGCGACCAGCTGTGGCGCATCGTGAATGCCTGGCTGCTGGCGCAGCCGGCCGAGGTGTTCACGGAGTTGCTGCCGCTGCTGCGGCGCACGGTCGGCAGTTTTACGCCGGTGGAGCGGCGCGAACTGGGCGAGCGCGCGCTGCAGGCGGAGGGGCGCCATGCAGGTACCGGGCCGGCGCAGCCGGTCGAGGTCGACCTGGCGCGGGCGCGGCGGGTACTGCCGATCCTGCAGACGCTTTTTTCGATATCGCCTTTGACGGAAACCGCTCATGACAAATGACGAGCAAGCCGCACCTGGATCCGAAGCCGCGCGCCGCTGGCGCCTGGTGCTGGGCCAGGACGCGGCCCTGCCCTTGCAACTGGATGCGGCCGACGCCGCCATCGACAGCGCCCTTCACGCCTTGTATGGCACCGGGTCGGAAACGCGCCATGGTGGCCTGGGCGGCTCGGCGCCGCGGGTGGCGCGCTGGCTCGGCGACATCCGCCAGTACTTCCCGTCCAGCGTGGTGCAGGTGATGCAGAAGGATGCGCTCGACCGCCTGGGCCTGCAGCAGATGCTGTGCGAGCCCGAGATGCTGGCGGCGGTCGAGCCGGACGTGCACCTGGTCGCGACCCTGCTCAGCCTGAACCGCGTGATGCCGAACAAGACCAGGAGCACGGCGCGCATGGTGGTGGCGCGCGTGGTCGAGGAACTCGAACGCAAGCTGGCGGCGCCGATGCGGCAGGCAGTGGCGGGAAGCCTGAACCGGGCAGCGCGCAACCGCAGGCCGCGTCACCAGGACATCGACTGGCTGCGCACGATCCGCGCCAACCTGAAGCATTACCAGGCGGACTACCAGACCGTGATCCCGGAAACGCGTATCGGCTTTGCCCGGCGCGGCCGTTCGCTGCGCGACATCGTGCTGTGCGTGGACCAGAGCGGGTCGATGGCCTCGTCGGTGGTGTATGCGAGCGTGTTCGCGGCGGTGCTGGCGAGTATCCGCACCGTGTCGACGTCGGTGGTGGTGTTCGACACCGCGGTGGTCGACCTGACGCCGATGCTCTCGGATCCGGTCGAGGTCCTGTTCGGGACCCAGCTGGGCGGTGGAACCGACATCAACCGGGCGCTGGGCTATTGCCAGCAACTGGTCACGCAGCCGCGTGAGACGATCTTCGTGCTGATCAGTGACTTGTACGAGGGCGGGAACAGGACCGAGATGCTCAGCCGCGCGGCCAATCTGGTGGGTAGCGGCGTGCAGGTGGTGGCCCTGCTTGCGCTCGACGACAGCGGTGCGCCGTCGTATGACCATGCAAATGCAGCGGCGCTCACGGCGATGGGGATTCCCTGTTTTGCCTGTACGCCGGATCTGTTCCCGGATTTGATGGCGGCGGCGATCCAGAAGCAGAGCCTGGAGCAATGGGCGTCGCAGGCGGGTATCGTGCGTGCCTAATTGAAAGCCAGTCTTTTCGAAGACTGGCGTATTAAAAATATGGCTTGAAAAGCAAAAAACCCCGCAGAGATCACTCTGCGGGGTTTCGCTTACTACTTATTAATTAGCCTGACGATAACCTACTTTCACACTGGTTGCAGCACTATCATCGGCGCAAAGTCGTTTCACGGTCCTGTTCGGGATGGGAAGGGG
>NZ_VFNH01000010.1 GCF_006715485.1 Herbaspirillum sp. SJZ107 | reverse complement strand
GTGAACATTTGATAATTTAAGTAATCAGCTGAACTAGTCAGCCGGCACCTTCATCAAACGCCCACACTTATCGACTGTTAATTTTTAAAGAACTTTGTTCTGTACTGCCTTGCTGCGCTTGCGAATCGTTTTGTTCGTCAGCAGCAGAGAAGTGAGATTATGCAGTATTTCGCGCTTACCGTCAACTTCTTTTCGCTCGCTTGCAACATCCACTTCGACGTTGCAACTCGGCACTTTAATTCCCTTGGAAATCACATGTGCCGTGAAGCGGAGCCGCAGTATAGCAAACCGAAGCTATACAGCACAAGGATCGAAGTACTATGACCGTCCTGTTCATTAAGAGTTCCCTTCGATTCGGTCATATGTGATCTCGGTCTGATACCTAGCTAGTCGGACAGTAGCCGCAGGCTCCTTCGTTCAAAATACTTGCATTATTCAAAACCGAACGTAGTACTATGCTCTAGAGCAAAGATGTACAGACATCAGGCAGATGATTCTGGGCATCCGAAAACAGTCCATATAAATAGCAGCGGCGGTTTTCACGCCGTCAGCGAAGGACGGAGGAGACAGCATGCTGGAGATTGCCGTGGAACACGTTAAGCGTGTCCACTCGGTCGTCCATGGGCGGCTTGAGTCAAACTATGCATCGGGTCGCGCCGCGTATCCGGAACGCGAACAGAGTCCTTCCGGTGCAGTCAACCGGATTACCCAGTCCTGGATTCGATGTCTCAACGAATACAAACTGGACCCCGGGGCCTGCAACGATCCTGAGGTCGTTTCTCCTGCAGAATTGCGGACACGGCAGGAACGTCTCGCCGACCTGCAAGCAGTCGCCAAGGTCGAGATGGCGAACCTCTACCAGCAGCTGGCCGGTTCCGGTTACGCCATCATGCTGACCGACCGCGATGGCGTGCTGCTGAACTATTTCGGCGACCCGGCTTTTACCCATGCGGCTTCGAAAACCGGCCTGATGCCGGGTGCCTTGTGGAGCGAGCGTGTGCAAGGTACGAACGGCATGGGGACCTGCCTGTTCGAACGGCGGCCGCTGACGGTGCATCAGGACGAGCACTATCTGTCGCGCAATATCGGATTGTCGTGTGCCGCCGCTCCCATCTTCGACCATGAAGAGGAGCTCGTCGGCGTGCTCGATGCCTCCGGCGAATCCCACCTCGCGCAGCAACACACGCTGGCCCTGGTCAGCATGTCGGTGCAGATGATCGAGAACCGTGTGTTCCTGCAGCGGTTTCGCCACGAATACATCGTACGTTTCCACAACCGCCCGGAATTCGTCGGCACGCTGAGCGAGGGAGCGATTGCCCTCAGCGTCACCGGCAAGGTGCTGGCCGCCACGCGCTGTGCCCTGTTCCAGCTGGGCCTGCGCTCGCGCAGCGAGATCGTGGGCCGCGACATTGCGGAACTGTTCAACGTCACCTTTTGCGGCCTGATCGATTCCAGTGTCAGGAAAGCCTTCCATCCGGTACCGATCTTCGAGACCCGTAGCGGCGCACGTTTTTTTGCCGTGATGTACCAGCCGGTATCCGGCACGGGTTCAGTCGGCGGCGCCCGGCCGGCACCGCGTGATGGCGCAGATGCCGCTACGCTACCCCGGACCGTGCAACCTGCACAGACCCCGCCAACGGCACTCGACGCCTTGCATTTCGGCGATCCTTCGATGGCTGCCAGCATCGACACCGCCAGGCGCGTGCTCGAGCGCAAGGTCGCGATCCTGCTGTATGGAGAGACTGGCACCGGCAAGGAAATGTTCGCGCGGGCGACTCACCAGTCCAGCAGTCGCGCGGCACGGCCTTTCGTGGCAATCAATTGTGCGTCGATACCGGAAGCGCTGATCGAAAGCGAACTGTTCGGATACCGCTCGGGTGCATTTACCGGCGCCAGCAAGGATGGGCAGCGCGGCAAGCTGCTACAGGCCAATGGCGGCACCCTCTTCCTCGATGAAATCGGCGACATGCCGGTTGCGCTGCAGGCAAGGCTGCTGCGCGTGCTCGAGGAGCGCGAAGTCATGCCGCTCGGCAGCGAACATCCGGTCAAGCTCGACATCCACCTGATCAGCGCCACACACTGCAACCTGCAACGCAAGATCGATCAGGGCGAATTCCGCGAAGATCTGTATTACCGCCTGCAAGGCGTGACGATCACGCTGCCGCCGCTGCGCGACCGCACCGATCGCCGCGCTCTCATACG
Organism: Herbaspirillum sp. SJZ107; assembly: GCF_006715485.1. Classification (GTDB taxonomy): domain Bacteria; phylum Pseudomonadota; class Gammaproteobacteria; order Burkholderiales; family Burkholderiaceae_D; genus Telluria. Next base: position 11,936 of record NZ_VFNH01000010.1, on the reverse strand, counting down.
CCACCTTGCGGACGAGGAAAGCGATGTGGGCAGCCCGGTCGAACTCGACGAACGCTTGCTGGCCCTGCTCGACCGGCAGCGCTGGCCGGGCAATGTGCGGCAGTTGCGCCACCTGCTGCGTACCATGATCGCATTGCGCGAGACCGACTGCCTGACAGTGCACGACTTGCCTGCCGAATACCGTAGCGATCCGCTCATCGTTGCCCCACCGCCGTTTGGTGGCGCCGGCGTGCCACCTACGCCGGCAAACGCGCCGAAGCCCGCTCAGGCAGCGGACATCCCCGCGATACCAGTCGCTCCGCTTGGCCTCGTCCTCGACGACGAGGCGTCGTTCACGGAGAAACTGAATCCTCTCGAAAGCGCGGAACGGGCCGCGCTGATGCAGGAACTGACGCGGCGTGACTGGAACCTGAGCAGCGTGGCGCGCGAGCTGAACATCAGTCGCAACACCCTGTACCGCAAGCTGCAGCGGCTGCACATCAAGCCGCCCGAGAAATCGCTGTTTCATTGATGCCAGCCCATGCACGCACGCTACACCACGACCGCCATCGCCTTGCACTGGCTGATTGCACTGTTGTTGCTCGGCCAGTTCGCATTCGGCCTGCTGCTGGAAGACATCCCGCGCGGCACACCGGCGCGCGGGATGTACGTGAACCTGCACAAGAGCAGCGGCATCCTGATCGGCCTGTTGATCCTGGTGCGCATCGGCTGGCGGCTGACGCACAAACCACCGCCGTTGCCGGACACGATGCCGGCCTGGCAGCGCCGGGCGGCCAGGTTCAGCCACATCCTGCTGTACCTGTTAATGGTGACATTGCCGCTGTCCGGGTATCTGGCCTCGAATTTCAGCAGGCACGGCATCAAGTTCTTCAACCTGGTCCACTGGCAGCCCTGGGGACCGGACGACAAGGCCTGGTATGCGTTCTTCAACCAGGCCCATCACCTGTCCGCGCTATTGCTGGCCATCCTCGTCGGCCTGCACCTGCTCGCCGTGGCCAAGCACATGCTGGTCGACCGTGATGGCCTCTTGCTGCGCATGTGGCCGGTCCGTCCCGTCCGTACCACCCCTTCCCGTTCCGACTCACCCCTGGAGACTCGATGACCGCCCGCGCCCACCTTGTTACCGTCCCGGCTCCGCCGGCCATGGTCCGTGCCGTCGTCGCGCCCCTGCTCATGCTGCTGATCGCGCTGCTCGCCGCACCATGGGCCGCAGCACAAGTGAATACGAAGACCGGTGCGACCCTTGCTTACGTCCCCAACGAGGGATCGGCGACGATTTCGGTCATCGACACCCTGACCGACCAGGTGATCGCCGAACTGCCCGGCGGCAGCAAGCCGCGCGGCCTGGCCATCGGCGCCGACCGGCGCTGGCTGTACGTCAGCGACCAGCCCAACAATCGCCTGCAACTGGTCGATCTCAAGACACGTGCGCTGGGCAGCACGATCGCGCTCGGCGAATCGCCCGAAGGCGTCTCGATTTCGCCCGACGGACGCTGGGTTGTCGCGGCTGTCGAGGGCAAGAACGAGATCGCCGTGACCGATACCCGTAACAATGCCCTGACCTTTTCGATCAAGGTGCACGGCAAGAATCCCGAGCATGCGGTGTTCAGTCCGAACGGAAAACTGCTGTTCGTCAGTGCCGAGGAAGGCGAAGCCGTCGACATCATCGATTTCGGCGCGCGCAAGCAAGTCGCCCAGGTCGCGGTAGGCGCACGCCCGCGCGGTATCGGCTTCCTGCCCGACAGCAGCCGTGCTTATGTGGCCACCGAGAATGCGAATGAAGTGTTCGTCATCGACACCGTCCGTTTTGCGATCCTGGCCCGCATCAAGGCAGGCTTGCGCGCGAACGGCATTGCCGTGCATCCGAGCGGCCGCGAAGTCTATGTGTCGAACGGCGGCGATGCCAACGTCGCGGTGATCGATACCGCCAGCAACCAGGTGGTGGCCACGATCCCGGTCGGCCAGCGTCCATGGAACATGGCGCTGACACCCGACGGCAAGAAACTGTATGTCGCCAACGGCCGATCGAACAGCGTGTCGGTGATCGATACGGAAAATCATACCCGGCTGCGCGACGTCGCGGTCGGCAAACTGCCCTGGGGTGTGGTCATCAAATAGCGAGCTTGTGCCGGCGCTCAGGGCGTGCCGACATCGACGCTGACCGCGCGCCGCATGCCCACCGGCGCGCCCATCGCGGCCGTGCCATTCAGCAGATCGAGCACCAGTCCGGCCGGATTGCAGCCGGTCGACGCATGCAATCCGGCATAGGCGGCAGTCAGGCGCGGATTCACGTCGAGCACCATGGCGCCATGTGCGGTGAGTACAAAATCGACCCCGACGTAGCCCCACAGGGTGGGAATCGCCGCCGCCACTTGCTGGGCCAGGCGCGCCAGCATGCCGTCGCCATCGCTCAGGCCATTCACGACGCTGCCGAGGAAGTGAAAGCGATTGTCGCGCATCGCCATCCGTTCCTGGTTGCAGGCGAGTACCCGAGCGTTACCGTCGCAGCAGATCAGGGACAGACTGCCCAGTTTTCCAGCAACGAAGGGCTGCAGTACATAGCGGTCTGCGGCGTTGGCACGGATCCAAGCCAGCGCCGCAGCCCGGTCGCTGAACAGCCGGGTATCGAGACAACCGGCGCCATCATCGGGTTTGACCACCCACGGACCACTGTCGTGCGGCAAGGCCGCATGCGGGCTGTAGGTGGCGACGACAGCGACCCCACCTGCCGCCAGCACACGCGCCAGCTCGAGCTTGCTTGCCACGATCTCCACCGCGCCGGGCGCACTGCCCAGCAAGATACGCTTGCCGCGCAGAACAGCGCGTGACAGCTGCTCGAGCATGCCGTCCGACTCACTGGCCAGCGGCCATACCGCATCGGCCGCCTGCAAACCGGCGGCAAACTGGGCGCCGAACCGATGCGCTTCCGGCGACAAGGACCGCAGCTGTGGCGGCTGCGGCGGTACTTCCACCCCCGACGGCATCGCCGGCTGTGCATCGGGCGCTGCCGGGGACTGCACCCGCGCCGGTCCGCCGCCCACATGAGACGCTGCCGAGGCCGCCGTTATATCGACTACCCGCGCGACCACCGCCGCGTCCACCGCCGCCTCCGCCGCACTGGCTGCCAGGCCCGGGCTTGCCGTCGTCAGCACGTCGATACCGGACAAGGCGCCCAGGTCGGCCAGCAAGGCCTGGAACAGCATCTCGCCCTGGCGCCTGAGCGTTCCCGGCAGGCGCCGTGCCGGCGTGACGCCTGCTGCGATCGGGTCGAACACGAACACTTTCATGCGCGCCATCGCATGCCTCCAGCAGGTTCGAATGTCCAGGTGCCCCGGCCATGTCCGTCAGTGCCCCGGTTGCGTCACGCTGACAAGCGTGAGTGTCTCGTCAATCGCCGGCACCGGCTCGCCCGGCCGTGGCGCCGGCGCGGCGGCGCCCGGCGCAGCACCGGCTGCCGGTGCGCCCTTGGCCGGTGCTACGGAAGTCCCCGCGCTGGCCGGGCCGGTGGCAGCCACTGCCTTGCCTTTACCATTGTCGAGCGAACTGCGCACTTGATATATCCCACCCGGCACCTGTTCGCTCACGACAAAGACGTAGGTCTTGTGCACATAAGGCTCGAAGCGCGCATGCATCGGGTCGTTCAGGTAGGGCTGGATGCGCACTGCCTGCGCCGGCAAGGATTTGCCCTGGTAGCGGATCGACTGTGCGCTGACCTGCGCGCCCTCGGCCAGCGCCATCCGGATCCGCTTGCGGAAGTAGGCGGTCGAGCCGCCCGTCAAGCGCTTCATCTCGGCGATGTCCCGTTCGAGAAAGCCGAGCAGTACGGGGTTGCCATGCGCCTCTTCCAGCGCAGGAATGTCGTGCTTGTGCGCCCCCGAAAGGAAATGCAGGGTGGCGCTGGTCTTGCCCTTGCTGGCGGCCAGGTCGAGCTGCACCTTGTCGCTGAATCCCGGCTCGACGTTGCTCGCCTTGCTAAATTCATAGACCAGCACGGCCGGCGGCTTGATGCGCGCCAGGTGATCTGTCTCGAACAACAGGGTTTCAGCCGACGAGACGGCCTGGGCTCCAGCCTGGCCCGGCAGCAATGCGATGCACACGGCTGCAGCCAGCGTCCGGAACAAGGTGCCGGACCATGCGCCAGCCTGGCGGCCCGCGCACGCAAACGACAGCCAGCGCAGTAACGACGGGGGCATGGACGATGTCATCATGGTGTTCCCGCACGCTGGGACATGTGCAGCGCCTGCCCCTTCTGGTCGAGCAGCGGCACGCCATACTGTTCAAGGATAGCGTTGATCTTGCCTTGATTGGCACTGATCAATTGGTCGATGCGTTGGCGGAATGCCTTGTCCGCCTGCCGCACACCCATGGCGATCTCGAAGTCGAGCTTCATGCCAGGCCGCGACACCAGCGGTACCGCGACGATCGGTGCACTGCGCTTGTTGTGCGCCACGTAGCCGGCAATCGGCCCCCATACGAAGGCCAGGTCGATCTTGCCGCTGGCCAGGTCGCGTTCGATGGTCTGTCCGGGATATTCTTCGGCATCGCCCGACTGGATCTGGTACCACTCGACCTGCGACATGAGATCGTTCTTCAGCAGCCAATCGATCATCGGCGACGCACTGAACACCCCGAAGCGCAGCTTGCCGCGTTGCGCGGGATTCAATGCCAGCACACCGTCCAGGTCGCGTACGCCATCCAGGCCCTTGCCACGGTCTTTCACATACACCAGCGCATAGCTGGAGTGATAGTAAGGATGGGTGGTGGCAGCCATCTCGAAGCCGGCCGGCACGCCGGTCACCAGGTCGCATTTGAAGCGGTCCGAATTTTCCTCCTTGGCACGCAGGGTATTGCGGATGAACCCGATCCGTTGCGGGAACCAGGTCGTTTCCAGCTTCCAGCCCAATTCCTGGGCAAACAGGGCTGCAATCCGGTTTTCGAAGCCGGCCTGGGAGCGGCTCGAGAACGGCAGATTGTTGGGATCCTGGCAAACCCGCAGTACCTTGTCCTGGCCGGGCCCGGCCGTGTCTGGCGCCGGCGCGGCCGCAGGCTTGGCACCTGCCGGCTCGCTGGCCGCCTGCTGAGCGCCCGCAGGCAGCGCCAGCCAGCACAGCGCACCCAGCATGGCAACCGCGGCGCGCGACCTCATTTGCCCATCTCCTCCAGACGGCCGGGCTGGATCGCCCCATCCGACCGTCCCTTCAGATAGGCGTACAGGTTGTCGATGTTCTCGACCACCATCTTGCTGCCATCGAAATTGGGCATGCCCTTGTCGATCCGCCCTTTGAGGACGGTTTCCTTGAACTGGTCCTTGGTCAGCACCTTGAGGCTGTTGACCAGTGATGGGCCGACCATGCCTTCCTGGGCGGCGCCATGGCAGCGCTCGCATGCCAGCGCGCGCCAGGTGCGCCAGCCACTCAGGGTATGGGCATCCACCTTGTTGCCACCGCTGACCTGGTAGGGCGCCGCATCCGCGGCTTGGGCCACGACAGGGGTCAAACCGGGAACGACGAGAAAAGCGGCAGCCATGGCCACGGACAACGTAGCTTTCATACATGTACTCATATAAATTCCTTGGATAAGCCGGAGGCCTCGGCAATGACCAGCGTCATGCTAGTCATTGCCAGGTTGTGCATGGTTCAGCGATCAGGCAAGGCGAATACTGTCAGCACCCCGCCCAGCTCGGTGTACTTGGCGAGGTCCTTGTAGCCGCCGACGGCACCCAGACCTTCGGTGCCCTTGGTGAGGCCTGCCGCCAGGCCGATGCCAGCCCAGCCGCCGATTCCCGACAGCACGCCGACGTACTGCTTGCCCTTGTATTCCCAGGTCGTGACGTTGCCGATGATGCCGGACGGGGTCTTGAACTTCCACAGCTCCTTGCCGTTCAGGTCGACCGCCTTGAGGTAACCTTCCAGGGTGCCGTAGAACACCACGTCGCCCGCGGTGCTGAGCGCCCCGCTCCACACGGAAAACCGTTCCGGCTTCGACCACACCATCTTGCCGGTGCCGGCATCCCAGGCGATGAAGTTACCCATGCCGCCATGGCTGTTCGGGGCCGCATACATCGAGAGGGTCGAACCGACATAGGGCTGGCCGGCCGTGTATTCGATCTGGAACGGCTCGTAGTCCATGCAGACGTGGTTGGTCGGCACGTAGAACAGGCCGGTCTTGGGCGAGAAGCTCGCCGGCTGCTGGTCCTTGGTGCCGAGCGCCGACGGGCACACGCCCTTGGTGTTCACGTCCGGACCGTTCTTGTCGGTGCTGTATTTGGCGACGACTTGCGGCCGGCCGCTCTTCATGTCGATGTGGGTGGCCCAGTTCACGACCGGATCGTATTTTTCGGCCACCAGCAGCTCGCCGCTCACGCGGTCCATCGTGTAGGCAAAACCGTTGCGATCGAAGTGGACCAGCGCCTTGCGCGGTTGGCCCTTAACCTTGATATCGGCCAGGATCATTTCGTTGACGCCGTCGTAGTCCCATTCGTCATGCGGGGTCATCTGGTAGACCCACTTCGCCATGCCGGTATCGAGGTCGCGCGCGAAGATCGTCATCGACCATTTGTTGTCGCCCGGACGCTGGCGCGGGTTCCAGGTGCTCGGGTTGCCGGTGCCGTAGTACACCATGTTCAGTGCCGGATCGTAGCTGTACCAGCCCCAGGTGGTGCCACCGCCCAGTTTCCACTGGTCGCCCTGCCAGGTCTTGAGCGACGAGTTGGCGCCGATCGGTGCCATCTTGCCGTCGGTCCAGGTCATGGTTTTATTGGGATCGACGATCAGTTCATTGTCGGGGCCAGTGCTGTAGGCTTTCCACAGCACCTTGCCGGTATTGATGTCGTGCGCCGTGATGCGCCCGCGCACGCCGAATTCGCCGCCGCTGATGCCGGTCAGGATCTTGTCCTTGAAGACGTGCGGGGTATTGGTGGTCGTTTCGCCCAGCTTGGGATCGCCCACCTTGACCTTCCACAGTTCATTGCCGGTCTTGGCGTCCAGTGCCACCAGCGTGGTATCGGCTTGCTGCAGGAAGATCTTGCCGTTGGCGTAGGCCAGGCCGCGGTTCACGGTGTCGCAGCACATCACGGGAATCACGGTCGGGTCCTGCTTCGGCTCGTATTTCCAGCGGATGCTCTGGTCTTCCAGGGCGATCGCGAACACCTTGTTGGGGAACGGGCTGTGCAGGTACATCGTGTCGCCGATGACCAGCGGGCCGCCTTCGTGGCCGCGCAGCACGCCGGTGGAGAAGGTCCAGGCGACGGTGAGATTCTTGGCGTTCTTGCTGTTGATTTGCTTCAGTTCGCTGTAGCGGTGGTTGTCCATGCTGCCGGCCTGCATCGCCCAGTTCTTCGGGTCCTTGGTGAGCTTTGCGGTGTCCGAGTCGGCAGCGAATGCTGCGCCGGCGACGAATGCCAGGCCCCCGGCCAGACAGATGAGTCGCGATTGAAATGACATGATGACGTCTCCTCGTGGTTTTTTTCGGTGGTACAGCGTGGTGGGTTCAGCTCCTCAGCGTTGGGGCACGGCGCAGGCCTTGTTGGCACCGGCCTCGATCTCCTTGTACTTGCTGGCCATGTTCCTGACCGAGGCCTCGTCACGGAACTCGCCGCCGCGCTCGCCCGCCAGGCTCTGGTTGCGCAAGGCGACCGACATCGCCACGTAGTCGTCATAGCGCAGGGTCTTGGCGATGCGGTCGACGACGCATGAGCACTTGTAGAGGTACTCATATTTGCCGTCGTGCTTTTGCATGCACTCCAGCACGTACTCGACGCGTCCGCTGGTCGGGAAATCGTCAACCTGCACTGCCGGCGCGGCCGCCGGCGCAGTCGACAGGGGCAGCAGCAGCGTCGGCAGCAGCGGCAGCAGGCGGGATGGCTTCATTCCGGTCTCCGGTCATCGTTATCGTCAGGGTCAATCCTTGAGTACGCCCTTCTGCCGCGCGACATGGGTCGAGATCGCATCCATCAACGGCGGCGACAGCACGTCGTAGGGCGGCAAGCCGAGATCGTTCAGGCGGGCACGCACGGCGCCCATGTTCTCGGGCCGGGCGCCGGATTCGATGATGGATGAGACGAAGGCGGCGAACTCGGGCGGTGCCCAGCCGGTCTGCGGCGATAGCTCCGTATGCACGAAGTCGAAGCCGTAGAAGGCGTGCTGGTCGTTCTCGATGCGGCCGTACAGGTGGACGCCGCAGACTTCGCAGGCGTGGCGCTGGATGGTGGCGCTCGGATCGACCACTTTCAGCTTCTCGCCGTTGGCCGTCACCCTGACCTTGTCGCGTCCGACCACGGCCACCTGGGAAAACAGCGACCCATCCGGCTTCCAGCACTTGGTGCAGCCGCACACGTGGTTGTAGGCCACCTGCGCGCCGATCTCGACCGTGACCGGATCGGTGGCGCAATGGCAGGACAAGGTCCCGCCCTCGAAGCCCGGCTGTTCCGGCGCGATGCCGTTGTCGACAGCCGGGTGGATCTTGACTGCATCACTCATGATCGTTCTCCTTGTTGGTATTGACGGTTCAATACAGGACCACGGACCGGATCGACTGCCCGGCCTTCATCAGATCGAAGCCTTCATTGATGCGTTCGAGCGGCAAGGTGTGGGTGATCAGGTCGTCGATATTGATCTTGCCGTCCATGTACCAGTCGACGATTTTGGGCACGTCGGTGCGGCCGCGCGCGCCGCCGAAGGCCGAGCCCTTCCACTGGCGTCCCGTCACCAGCTGGAATGGACGCGTGGAGATTTCCTGGCCGGCCGCGGCGACCCCGATGATGAAGGACTGGCCCCAGCCCTTGTGACAGCACTCGAGGGCCTGGCGCATGATCTGCACGTTGCCGATGCATTCGAAGGAATAGTCGGCGCCGCCGTCGGTCAGCTGCACGATGTGGTCGACCAGGTTGCCGACCTCGTTCGGATTGACGAAATCGGTCATGCCGAACTTGCGCGCGATTTCCACGCGCCCCGGATTGATGTCGACCCCGATGATCTTGTCGGCGCCGACCATCTTCGCGCCCTGGATCACGTTCAGGCCGATGCCGCCGAGGCCGAACACGACGACGTTGGCGCCCGGCTCCACCCTGGCCGAAAACACGACGGCGCCGACCCCGGTGGTGACGCCGCAGCCGATATAGCAGGCCTTGTCGAACGGCGCATCCGCACGGATTTTCGCCAGCGCGATTTCCGGCACGACGATGTAATTGGAAAAGGTCGAGGTGCCCATGTAGTGGAACAGCGGGCGGCCTTCGAGGGAGAAGCGGCTGGTCGCGTCCGGCATCAGGCCGCGGCCCTGGGTGCTGCGGATCGCCTGGCACAGGTTGGTCTTGCGCGACAGGCAGAATTTGCATTGCCGGCATTCGGGGGTGTACAGCGGGATCACATGGTCGTCGCGCTGGACCGAAGTGACGCCGGGGCCGGTCTCGAGCACGACCCCGGCGCCTTCATGGCCCAGGATCGCGGGAAAGATTCCCTCAGGATCGGCGCCCGACAGCGTGTAGTAATCGGTGTGGCAGATGCCGGTCGCCTTGATTTCGACCAGCACCTCGCCGGCACGCGGTCCTTCCAGGTCGACCTCGGCAATCGACAGGGGTTCTCCGGCTTTCCAGGCAATGGCGGCGCGCGTTTTCATGGCTTCTCCAATATCAACGGTGAATCAGAACGTAAGACGACAGCCGGCGCTGCAGTGCGCAGGGCCGGCATCAGCATCGATGGGAGTGAAGACACTGCTGGATGGCACGGCTGCGTCATGTCGATCGTCCCCTGTGTTGGTCTTGTCATATAAGATCAGCAAGGGTTGTGCCAAGCGGACTGCCGGGTGGTATGCGGTCCAGCTGTTCAAAAACTGAACAGCGGTGATCCGTTAGCGGGACAGGGTGTGATGGAAGCGTGACAGCGGACAGCGCGGTAGGCGCTAGGCGGCGTCCGGATCAGTGCGGATGAAATCGACGAAGGCACGCAGCGGCGCCGGCACCAGGCGCCGCCCCGGGTAATACAGGTAGGGGCCGGAAAATTGCGGCCACCACGGTTCGAGCACCGGCTCGAGCAGGCCGCGGTCGATGTATGGACGCAGCCAGTCTTCGAACAGGTAGACGATGCCGAGTCCGGCGACAGCCGACTCGACCGCCAGGTCGATGGCGCCGCCGACCTGAACCAGCAAGGGGCCGGGCGGATCGATGGTCAGTGTCTCGCCGGCATGCTGGAACTGCCATTCGATCATGGCGCCGCTGGCAAAGCGTCCGCGCATGCAGGCGTGCCCCAGCAGGTCGCGTGGGTGTTGCGGACGGCCGCGCCGCTCCAGGTAGGCGGGCGATGCGGCGGCGGCCATGCGCTGCACGCGTGGGCCGATCGGCACTGCCACCATGTCCAGCTCGAGCCGTTCTTCATAGCGGATGCCGGCATCGCAGCCGGCGGCGAGCACGTCGACGAAGCTTTCCTCGGCGGTGACTTCGAGGCGGATCTCGGGATAGGCGGCGAGGAAGCGCGGCACGATCGACGGCAGGACCAGGCGGGCGGCGCTGACCGGCACGTTCAGGCGCAGCGTGCCGCTGGGTTTGTCGCGAAAACCGTTGACGACGTCCAGGGCACTTTCGACTTCGCTCAGGACAGGATCGAGGCGTGCGAGCAGGCTCTTACCGGCATCGGTGGGCACGACGCTGCGCGTGGTCCGGTTCAGCAGTCGTACGCCGAGCCGCGCTTCCAGGCGGCGGACGGCATCGCTCAGACCGGACGCGCTGGTATTGCTGGCGCGCGCGGCGTCGCGGAAGCCGCCGGCGCGGGCGACGGCAACAAAGGCTGACAGATCGCCGAGATCGATTTTCATTGTTCGTTTTTTCGTACAACCCATCCGGACTATAGCGGATTGTCCTCGGTGATGTCTCAACTTATCGTGGAGGCACCGTTCAAACAACAAGGAGAGTCACATGTCCAGTCTCAACCAGGCCGGCACTTATCAACTCGGCGACCGTCAGGTCGGGCGTCTCGGCTACGGCGCCATGCAACTGGCAGGGCCCGGTGTCTTCGGGCCGCCCAGGGATCCGGTCGCAGCACTTGCCGTCTTGCGTGAGGCCCTGGCCCTCGGTGTCGACCACATCGATACCTCGGATTTCTATGGGCCTCACGTTACCAATCAATTGATCCGGGAAGCCCTGCATCCCTATCCGCAGGCGCTGACCATCGTGACCAAGATCGGCGCTCGCCGCGATGCCCAGGCCAACTGGCTGCTGGCGGACACGGCCCAGGAGCTGGAACAGGCAGTCCACGACAACCTGCGCAATCTCGGTGTCGATGTACTGGACGTCGTCAATTTCCGGAGCATGATCGACGTGCATGGACCGGCCGAGGGTTCGCTCGAGGCGCCGCTCACGGCACTGGCCGAGCTGAAGGAACGTGGCCTGATCCGTCATGTCGGCATCAGCAACGTGACGATGACGCAGGTCGAGGAAGCGCGGCGCATCCTGCCGATTGCCTGCGTCCAGAACATGTACAACCTGGTGCATCGCGGCGACGATGCGATGATCGACGCATTGGCGCGCGATGGGATCGCATATGTGCCTTTCTTCCCGCTCGGTGGCTTTTCGCCGCTGCAGTCGGATGCCTTGTCGCAGGTGGCTGAAGAATGCGGCGCGACGCCGATGCAGGTGGCGATCGCCTGGCTGCTCCAACGTTCGCCGAATATCCTGCTGATTCCGGGCACGTCGTCGGTGACGCATCTGCGCGAAAACCTGGCGGCGGTCGATCTTCGCTTGACCGAAGACGCTTTGGCGGCGCTGGACAATATCCGGAAGGTATAAAGGCGAGAAGGTATAAAGCAAAAAACCCCACTCAGCTTGCTGAGTGGGGTTTTTTGCGGTACTACTTTTTACTGCTATTAATTAGCCTGACGATAACCTACTTTCACACTGGTTGCAGCACTATCATCGGCGCAAAGTCGTTTCACGGTCCTGTTCGGGATGG
>NZ_VFNH01000009.1 GCF_006715485.1 Herbaspirillum sp. SJZ107 | reverse complement strand
GCGCCGATGATAGTGCTGCAACCAGTGTGAAAGTAGGTTATCGTCAGGCTAATTAATAGCAGTAAGTAAAGTAGTAATGCAAAACCCCACTCAGCGAGCTGAGTGGGGTTTTTTGCTTTATAACGTTTGAAAAACCACTGCCATTACGCGGTGCGCACCGTTTGCCCCGATTCCAGGTTGTCCCACAACTTGTCATGAAAAGGCATCAGCAGCACATTGCATACCGGTTCCAGAATGGCTGCCAGGCCGCCGAAGGCCATCGAACCGGTCGCGAAAAACATCACCGTGAACGCAACACCCATGTGCATTGCAGTCAGGCTGATCTTTTCCAGAGTCACGACCATGAGCCGCTGTCCGGCCGCAGCGGACTGCACTCGGCGTTCCCAGGCCCGCTCGTGAAAAGGCACGAGTAAAACATTCAGCAGGGGTTCGATCAGGATCGCCAGGCCGCCCAGCATCACCGATCCGGTGACCGCATACGTGATGGCGAAACCGATCGCCAGGTGGGTAAGGATTTGACTGGTCTTGCGTGCTACTGCCATCGAATGCTCCAAATTCATTGTCGAGGTAAATGATATTCGTTCTCATCTACGACGTGAAATGAAATGAATTTACTGATCCGATAGCACTCGTCTATGTGTCCGCCGATCCCGTCTGGAGCAGTCGATTCAACAGAGGTTCGGCTGCATCCGCAATCCTGTCCAGGCTTGCTTCGCGCAGCACCGCACTGTCGACGGCCGCGTCGCTGTGCAGTCCGGCCCAGCGCAGCAAGGCAGCGCAAGCTTGTGCGTCGTCGAACAAGCCGTGCAGGTAGGTACCGATGATCTGGTCGTCGTCCGAACAGGCGCCTTCGCCGCGGCCGTCGATCTCGAATGCCGGCCGGGCCAGCGCCGCGCCCTCCGATACGCCCATGTGGATCTCGTAGCCGCCGACCGTCGCGCCGCTCGCAGCGCCAGAAAACAAGCAACTGCCGCTGACCTGCGCCAGCCGCTTGTCGCGGGTCAGCGTCGTTTGCAAGTCCAGCAAACCGAGTCCCGCCGAGCGTCCGGCAGCTGCCTCGACCCCATCCGGATCGTCGACATGGCGCCCCAGCATCTGGAAGCCGCCGCACACGCCGATCACCTTGCCGCCATATCGCAGATGGCGCCGGATCTGTTCTTGCCAGCCTTGCCCCATCAGCCAGGCCAGGTCGCCGCGCGTGTTCTTGCTGCCGGGGAGGATGATCAGGTCGGCGCCCGGCAGCGTCTCGCCCGCGCGCACGAAGCGCAGGTCGACGTCCGGATGCGCGCGCAGCGGATCGAAGTCGGTGTGGTTGCTCATGCGCGGGTAGCTCGGCACGACCACGCGGAAACCGCCGGCGCGCGGCGTCACTGCCTGCACCGCATCCTCGGCATCCAGGTACAGGCCGTGCAGGTAGGGCAGCACTGCCAGCACCGGCTTGCCGGTCTGGCTTTCCAGCCAATCGAGTCCGGGTTCCAGCAGCTTGACGTCGCCGCGGAAGCGGTTGATGACGAAGCCGACGATGCGATCGCGTTCGCTCTGCGACAGACAGGCCAGCGTGCCGACGATGTGGGCGAACACGCCGCCGCGGTCGATGTCGGCCACCAGCACGACCGGGCAGTCCACGCGTTCAGCAAAACCCATGTTGGCGATGTCGCGGTCGCGCAGGTTGATCTCGGCCGGGCTGCCGGCACCCTCGACGATCACGGTGTCGTACTGGGCCCGCAGGCGCGTATGCGACTCGAGCACGGCACCCATCGCCACGCTTTTATATTGGTGGTAGTCGCGCGCATTCATGTCGGCGCGCACCCGGCCGTGGATGATGACCTGGGCGCCGGTGTCGCTGGACGGCTTGAGCAGCACCGGATTGAGATCGGTATGCGGCGCGATGCCGGCAGCGATCGCCTGCAGCGCCTGGGCGCGCCCGATTTCGCCGCCGTCGCTCGTCACCGCGCTGTTCAGCGCCATGTTCTGGGGCTTGAACGGCGCCACGCGGATGCCTCGACGGCGCAGTAACCGGCACAGCGCCGCCACCACGGTGCTCTTGCCGGCATCCGAGGTGGTGCCCTGCACCATCAGGGTCGAATAGGGAAATGCGCTCATTTCGTACGGTGTGTGCGCGCCAGCTCCAGCTTCTCGCACAGCATCGCCGCACCTGCAATCATGCGCGGACCGGAGCGGTTCAGCAGGTTGCCGTCGATCGTGAACAGGTTGTCGTTGCGGACCGCAGTCAGGCTGCCGTAGGGCTTCCACATGCTGACGCCGCCGTAGTTCTTTTCCGCCGTGGCGAAGATCGCCTCCGGGTTCTCCTGCAGGACGCCCTCGACGCTGACCACCGGCGCGGTGACCGGCAGTCTGGCGAAGACGTTCTCGCCGCCGCACAGGCGCAGCGCGTCGCTGACGATATGCTCGCCGTTCAGCGTGTACAGCGGCTTGTCCCACACCTGGTAAAAACTGCGCACCGGCGCGCGGTTCGCGTACTTGGCGCGCAGGCTGGCCAGCTGGCGGCTCAGGTCCGCGGCGACCGGGCGCGCCACTGCGTCGGTACCCATCAATTGCCCGAGCTTGAGCAGGCTGGCCGGGATGTCCTCGAGCCTGTGCGGTTCGCTGTGGTAGACCGGAACGCCGAGCTTGCGCACCATCTCGATCTGGCGCTCCGAACTGCCGTGACGCCAGACCACGAACAGGTCGGGCTTCAGCGCGATGATGCGCTCGAGGTCGAGTTCGCGATTGGACCCGACCTGCGGCACCTGCTTGGCGGCTTCCGGAAAATCGCTGTAGGCGACCACGCCGACCACGTGACTGCCGCCGCCGGCCGCGAACAGCAGCTCGGTCACGTGCGGCGCCAGCGAGATCACGCGCTGCGCCGGCTTCTGTACGGTGACCGTATTACCGTCGTCGTCCTTGACGGTGACGGCTGCGTGGGCGGAAACGCAGGCCGCCAGCGCGGCTACGACTATCCAGTTTTTCATCGCTGATTCCAATCTCTCAATGCTTGTTCGAGGCGCTGCCAGTGCGCTTCCGTGGCAGGCAGGCCGATCCGGATCCCGCGCGCAGCATCGCGGAACAGGCGGACCCAGATCGCGCGCCGCGCCATGTGTTCATGAAATGCTTCGGGCTGTGCTTGCGCCCACCAGTGAAACAGCGGCGTGCCGGATGCGCCGGGGAGCAGCGCGCGCATGCGCTCGCCGTCGCGCGCCAGCCGCGCTTGCGTGGCCTGCTGCCAGGCGCGGTCGCGCAGCGCCGCCAGCGCGATCTCCTGGGCGGGACCGCTGACTGCCCACGGTCCCAGCAGGTCTTCCAGCTGCGCCAGCAGGGCGGGCGCCGCGGCGACGAAGCCGAGCCGCAGGCCGGCCAGGCCGAAGAACTTGCCGACCGAGCGCAGCACGATCAATCCGGGCTGCTCGGCGTATGCGGCAATGCTCAGTGCAGGCGCGGTGTCGCCGAAGGCTTCGTCGACCACCAGCCAGCCGCCGCGCGCGGCCAGCTGCGCATGCCATGCCAGCAACTGGCCGGGCGGGACCGTCGCGCCGGTCGGGTTGTTCGGATTGACGATTACCACCACGTCGCTGTCGCGCACCGCCGCATCCAGTGCAGTGTAAGGCACCTGGCGCAGCACGTGGCCGTGGCGCGACCAGTGGTGGGCATGTTCGGCATACGAGGGTGCCGATACGCTCACGCGCGCCGGTGCGCGCAGGCGCGGCAGGGCCTGGATCGCGGCCTGGGTGCCCGCGACCGGCAGCAGACCGGGAGCATCGTAATAGGCGCAGGCGGCGCGCACCAGTGCCGGGTCGGGCTCGGGCAGGCGCTGCCACGCATCCGGGCTGAGCGCCGGGGCCGGGTAGCCGACCGGATTGATGCCGGTCGAGAGGTCGATCCAGTCGCTGCCGCCGTAGCGCTGCATCGCCTCGCGCAGCTTGCCCCCGTGTTCAAGCATGCAGGCCTCCGGCCAGCAGCGCGCCGGGCAGGGCGATGGCGAGCCACAGCAGCGTGGTGCGCCACACCAGGCGCCAGGCACGTTCGATGTCGGCCGCACCGGCCGCCGGACCGCTGCCGAGCACCGGCCGCAGTTCGACTTCGCCGTCGTAGACCGCGGCCCCGCCCAGCGTGACGCCGAGCGCGCCGGCGCCGCTGGCCATCACCGGGCCGGCGTTCGGGCTGCTCCACTGCGGCGCCTGGGTGCGCCAGCAGCGCCAGGCGCGCAGTTGGCCCCGCAGCCGGCCGGATCTCGACGCCAGCAGGGTATAGGACAGCGCGGTCAGGCGCGCCGGCACGTAGTTCAGGACGTCGTCGATGCGCGCCGCCACCCGCCCGAACAGGTTGTAGCGCTCGTTGCGATAGCCCCACATCGCATCCAGGGTATTCGCCAGGCGGAACAACACCGCCCCGGCGCCGCCGGCCACCAGGAACCAGAACAGGGTGCCGAACACCGCGTCGTTGCCGTTTTCGAGCAGCGACTCGGCGCCGGCCTTGGCCAGCTCCGCTTCGCTGGCCTGCTTGGTGTCGCGGCTGACGATGTGCGAGGTCAGCCAGCGCGCGCGATCGAGGTCGCCCGCGGCGAGTGCCGCGCCGATCGGCAGCGTGTGGTCGCGCAGGCTGCGCAGGCCGAGGCACAGGTACAGCAGCGCCGCGTGCACGGCCAGCCCCGCCGGCCCAGGCAGGCGGCACAGGGCGGCAGCGATCAGCGTCAGCGGCAGCACTGCCAGCGCCCAGGCCAGGGCACCGCGCCCGATGCGCCAGCCCAGGCGTTTGTTCAGCCGCCGCTCCAGCGCGCCGGCCAGGTTGCCGAAGCCGACCAGCGGATGCCAGCGCGGCGTCTCGCCCAGCAGCAGATCGAGTGCGATGCCGGCCACCAGCAGCAGGGCCAGGCTCAAGGGAGGCAGCCCGCTCAGCACGGCGGTCCTTTCAGCGCCAGCGGAAGGCCGGCCGCGACGAACAGCACGCGCTCGCAGCGCGCCGCCACGTCCTGATTCAGGCGGCCCGCTTCGTCGGCGTAGGCACGCGAGACCGCGCCGTAGGGCACGATGCCCATGCCGACCTCGTTCGACACGAAGATGACTTCGCCCGCCGCCGGCTCATCCAGGAAGTCCAGCAGCGCCGCGCGCTCGGTGGTGAACAGCGGCGTCAGGTCGATCGGTCCGACTTCCGGATAGTCCATGTGCGCGGAAAACATCAGGTTGCTGAGCCACAGGGTCAGGCAGTCGACCAGCACGATGCGCTCCGGCGTGCACAGGCGGCGCAGGGTGGCGGCCAGCGCGGTCGCTTCCTCGACGGTCCGCCAGTGCGGCGGGCGGCGTTCCTGGTGGCGGGCGATGCGCGCGGCCATCTCGTCGTCGCCGGCATGGGAGGTCGCCAGATAGATGACCTCCTTGCAGGATGCCTGCGCCAGGCGTTCTGCCAGCGCGCTCTTGCCCGAACGGGCTCCACCGAAGACGAAGGTACGGCTCATGCTTGTGCTCCCAGCAGCAGGGTTGCCGCGGCTTCCGGATTGGAGGCGAAGAAGGCGTGGAAATACGATGCGGTCAGCGAACCGCTGCGGTACAGCGCTTCGCCCTCGGCGCCGGACGGATGCTTGACCGCGTGCGCGGCCGCCGGGGGCGCCGTCTCCAGGCGTGAATAATGAAAGGTATGGCCGCGCAGCACGCCGGCAGCGGTCGGCATGCCTTGTGCACCCAGCCCGGCCAGGCGTCCCTGCATTTTCACCTTTCCCGGCAACAGGCCGGCCATCGGCCAGGCGTGGCCGTGCTTGTCGGTGATCGATTCCGCCACCGTCATCATGCCGCCGCACTCGGCCAGGATCGGGCGGCCGGCGGCGTGCGCGGCGCGGATCGATGCCTGCCAGTGCTGCGCCTGCGCCAGCGTTTCACCGTGCAGTTCGGGATAGCCGCCGGGGAGGTAGACCGCGTCGGCGCCGTCCGGCACCGGCTGGTCCGCCAGCGGCGAAAAGAAGGCCAGCTGCGCCCCGAGCGCGCGCAGCGTGTCGAGGTTGGCCGGATACAGGAAACAGAAGGCGGCGTCGCGCGCGATCGCTACCGTCTTCCCGGCCAGCAGCGGAGAAATCGGCGCCGGCGGCAGGGGGCTGTCGTCGAAGGATTGCGGCGGCATGGCGTCCCAGGCCGCGTCGTCGAACTTGAGTTCGTCGGCCAGCGCATCCAGAAGTGCATCGATGTCGCCGACTTCGTCCGGCAGCACCAGGCCGAGGTGGCGTTCGGGCAGGCGGCGCGCCTGCTTGGGCAGCGTGCCCAATAAAGGGATGTCGCGCAGCGACTCCGCCACCATGCGCGCATGGCCTTCGCTGCCGACGCGGTTGGCGACCACGCCAGCCAGCTGCACGGGGCCGTAGTCGCGCAGGCCCAGCACCACCGCACCCGCGGTCTGCGCCATGACGCCGGCGTCGATCACGGCCAGCACCGGAATGCCGAATTCGCGCGCCAGGTCGGCTGCGGACGGCTTGCCGTCGTACAGGCCCATCACGCCTTCGATCAGCACCACGTCGGCATCGGCCGCGGCGGCGGCCAGGCGCCGGCGGCACAGTTCCGGCCCCACCATCCACAGGTCGAGCGAGTGCACCGGCGCGCCGCTGGCGCGTTCGAGCAGCATCGGGTCGATGAAGTCGGGGCCGCATTTCAGCACCCGCACCGTCTGCCCGCTGCGCCGGAAGCGGCGCGCCAGGGCGGCGGTGATCGTGGTCTTGCCCTGGCCGGATGCGATCGCCGCGACCATCACCACACGTGCGCCTTGGGTGCCCATCACCACTCCGTCCCGGCCTGGGCCGCGATGCCGGCCTTGAAGGCGTGCTTGACCACGTTCATCTCGGTGACGGTGTCGGCCACGTCGATGAGTTCCTGCGGCGCGGCGCGGCCGGTCACCACCACGTGCTGCATCACCGGACGGTCGAGCAGGTCGGCGATCACGGCGTGCACGTCGAGGTAGCGGTACTTGAGTGCGATATTCAGTTCGTCCAGCACCACCAGGCCATAGGCCGGATCGCGCAGGAAAGAGCGTGCCATCTCCCAGGCCTGCTGCGCCTTGACGATGTCGCGCTCGCGGTTCTGGGTTTCCCAGGTATAGCCTTCGCCCATCGCATGGAAGCTGACTTCGTCCGGGAAACGGCGCAGGAACTGTTCTTCGCCGGTCGCCATGGCGCCCTTGATGAACTGGACCACGCCGACCTTCATGCCGTGGCCGAGCGCGCGCGCCGCCATGCCGAAGGCGCTCGAGCTCTTGCCCTTGCCGTTGCCGGTGTTGACGATGATGATGCCGACCTGCTTGTCGGCGGAAGCGATCTTGGCGTCGATGACGGCCTTCTTGCGCTCCATGCGCAGGCGATGGCGCTCATTAATGTCCAGATTCGTATCCGGATTGGTGTCGTCGGTCGGCTCAGTCATGGTTGGTCTCCCGGGGAATGAAGATGCGGCGGCCGCCGTGTTCGATCGTCTCGATCGGGTGGCCGAGGGTGTCGCTCAGGCGCGCGGCCTGCATGGCGTCGGCGACCGGGCCGGCATACCAGCGGCCGTCGCCTGTCAGGAGCAGGGCGTGGCTCGAGATGCCGTGCGCCAGCGTCAGGTCGTGGCCGATCATGATGACGGTCTTGTGCTGTTGCCGGCACAGGCGCGCCAGCAGGCCCATCACCTGCACCTGGTGCGCCAGGTCGAGCGCATTGGCCGGCTCGTCGAGCAGCAGCAGCGCCGTGTCCTGGGCCAGCAGGGCCGCGATCGCCACGCGCTGGCGCTCGCCGCCGGACAGCGTACGCACGTCGCGCGCCGCCAGGTGGTCGACCTCCATCGCCGCCAGCGCCTGCATCGCGACTGCGTGGTCGTCGCTGCCTTCCCAGTAGCGGTTGCCGTGGTAGGGGTGGCGCGCCGACAGCACGGTCTCGATCACGCTGTAGGCAAAGGCGTCGTGGCGCGACTGCGCGAGGTAGGCACGGCGGCGGGCCAGGTCTTCCAGCTTCCAGGAGGCGACCGGCGTGCCGTCGATCTCGACCGCGCCGCTTTCGGGCGCACGCAGGCCGGCCAGCGTGCGCAGCAGCGTGCTCTTGCCGGCACCGTTGCGGCCGATGATGCTCCAGCATTCCCCTTGCCCTACCTGCCAGTCCAGGCCCTGCACCAGGGTGCGGCCGCCGGCGCGCAGTGCGAGTTGTCGTGTGGTGATCGTCATTTGCGCAGCTGGTGCAGTTGATAGAGGAAGACCGGCGCGCCGATCAGGGCCGTGATCGCGCCCACCGGCAGCTGGGTCGGCGCCACCACGGTGCGTGCCAGCGTGTCGCACAGGACCAGGAAACTGCCGCCGCCCAGCACCGCGGCCGGGATCAGCACGCGGTGGTCGGGGCCGAAGGCGAAGCGGCAGGCATGCGGGATGATCAGGCCGATGAAGCCGATCGAGCCGGCGCTGGTCACCGCGCTGGCGGTCAGCAGGCCGGACACGAAGAACAGGCCCTTGCGCAGCGCGCCGACGCGGATGCCGAGGGTGCCGGCGTTGTCCGCGTGGAGGGCGACCACGTTCATCGCGCGCGCACTGCGCAGCGCATACAGCAGGGCGCCAGCGAGCACGATCCAGGGCAGCGCCCGCACCGGCGCGCCGGCCAGGTCGCCGATCATCCAGAACACCATGCTGCGCAGCCGGCCCTCGGGCGCGATCGACAGCATCAGCGTGACCAGCGCCATGCAGCTCGACGACAGGATCACGCCGGTCAGCAGCAGCATCGAGGTACCAGAATCAAGAGCCGCGCCGCCGCGCATGTCGCGCCGCGCGAACAGATACAAAAGCATGGCCACGCCGACGGCGCCGGCCAGCGCCGCCGCGTCGACCGTGGCCGCGGCGCACATCAGCAGCAGCGCCAGCAGGGCGCCGACCGAGGCGCCGGCCGAGATCCCTAATATATAAGGGTCGGCCAGCGGGTTGCGCAGCAGCGCCTGCATCATCACGCCGGCCAGGGCCAGCGCGCCGCCGGTGACGAAGGCGGTGAGGGCGCGGCCGGCGCGCAGTTCCAGCAGCGTCGCCGCCATCGAGTCGCTCCGGCCATGCAGCACCTGGACCAGCGCAGCCGGCAGCTCGCCCGGTGCGATGGCGATCGAGCCCGTCATGCCGGCCACCAGCAGGCTGGCGACGGCCGCGAGCAGCAGCGCGCCGACGATCAGGAAGGCGCGCTGGGGCAATGAACGCGTGGGACGGGCTTGGGCAGGATGCATGCGGTACGGTTGGAAGTGGATTAGCGGATTCCGTAGCGTAGGGCCGCGAACCAGCTGCGTCCGGCGGTGCCGTAGTTGCGCGCCAGTTCATAGCGCTTGTCGGCCGCGTTGTCGAGGCGGACCAGCAGCGACCAGTCGGGATTGAAACGCCAGGTAGTGGTCAAGTTCAGCAGGCCGTAGCCGCCGAGGCGGTTCCGGTTGGCGGCATCGTCGAAGCGCTGGCCGGATGCCTGCAGTTCGATGCCGCTCTCCAGCCGGCCGGTCGTGTGGCTGGCGCTGAGGTTGACGTGACGGCGTGCGCGCCGGGCCAGCTGCTTGCCGGTGGTCTCGTCGCGCGGGTCCTGGAAATCGGCACTGGCGCGCAGGTCGACACCCTTGATCCGGCTGGCGGCCGATAGCGTCCAGCCTTCGAGCAGCGCGTGGTTGACGTTGTAGGCGCAGCTGCCGGTCCGGCTTGGGCAGGGGTTGACCGTGACGATCATGTCGGTCAGGCGGTTGCGGTAGTAACCGGCCTGCAGTTCGCTGCCCGATGCCTGGTAGCGCAGCGCGGCTTCGGCATTGCGGCCCTGTTCCGGCTTGTTGGTGGCCAGGCCGTAGTTGGGGTAATACAGTTCGTTGAAGGTCGGCGCGCGGAAGCTGGTGCCGACGCTGGCGCTGGCGCGCAGCCGGCGGCTGAATTCGTAGGCATAGCCGGCCGCGCCGGTGGTTTTCGATCCATACACCGAGTGGTCGTTGCGCGCGCTGAGGTCGACCAGGTGGCTGCCGCGGCGCAGGTCGTAGGACGCCGCCACCGAGTTGGTGACGCGGCTGCCGTTCAACGGACTCGGGGGGCTGGCCGGGGTGGCGGCGCCGGAGGTGGACAGCACGGATTCCTTGCGGTGGGCCGCCAGCAGCTGCAGGGTGTCGGCGCCGATGGCGAACGTATTGTGCCAGGTGATTTCATCCTGGCGCGTGTTGATCTGGCTGGCGTCCGCGGGCGCGGCGCCGCCGAAGTTGCCCAGCCTGTCGTTGGAACGCGCCCACTGCAGGCTGCTGCGCCAGTCGGGCTGGATGCGGCCGTCGAGGAAGGCGGCGTAGCTGTCGATGTCCTGGAAGTTGCGGGCGTCGAAGGCGGCTGCACCGTTGTCGTACTGGGCGCGCAGGCGGCTCTTCAGGAACTGGACGCCGGCGTCGATGCCGTCGGCCAGCCGCACCGCGATACGGCCGTTGGCGCTGTTGCGGCTGTAGCCGTCGTCGTCCGGGTTGTAGCCGAATGCGCCGGGGCGGGTCGCGGAGAAGCCGTCCGCTTCCTCGTGGGCGGTGCCGAATGCGTAGCTGACGATGCCGCTCGCGCCATGGATGGCGGCATCGTACTGGCGGGTGCCGTAGCTGCCGCCGCCGACGCTGGCGTCCAGTTGCGGCGCGCCGGCGCTTTTACGGGTGAAGATCTGGACCACGCCGCCGATCGCATCCGCGCCGTACAGGGTGCTCAGGGGACCGTAGACGACTTCGATGTGATCGATGGCCGACAGCGGAATCGCATTCCAGCTGGCCGCGCCGCTGGTCGAGGAGCCGATGCGCACGCCGTCGATCAGGACCACGACCTGGTTGCTGTTGGCGCCACGCAGGAACACGCTGGTGCTGGCGCCCGGACCGCCGTTGCGGACGATCTCGATGCCGCGCTGGCGCGCCAGCACGTCGGCGACCGAGCCGGCGCCTGCCCGCGCGATCTCGTCGGGGCCGATGACGGTGGTGTCGGCGATGACCTGGTCGGCACGCGCGGGCGTGCGGGTGGCGGTGACGACGACGGTCTCCGGCGCCGAATCGGTTGCAGGATCGGGCGCGGCGAAGGCGGCGGGGGCAGAAAGGGCAAGGGCCAATGCGGCGGCTTGCCGTCGAACTCGGTGGTGCATGATGGTCGTTCTTGGTTGGACAACCAGCCGGCGTCCCCGCCGGCCAGATTGAACAGAAGCGCCACGGCATGCCGGCGCGCTTCCACCTTTTGGCCGGTATCCGGGCTGGCAAGTATGGCCGTCCGACCTTCCCATGCTTACGCACAGTGGTGTATGAGGACGGTTGCCGCATCCATGACGCGGCACTTGCTTACCGTTGCGGGGGCAGCACACGTTCAACTCTTCGCGAGCATCGTGTTTCCCGTTTAACTGCACCTGTGAGCACAGGCGCGAGCACCAAAACGGCGTCATTATACGGTCGCGCCGGCGCCTTGTCAGAACTCCAGCATCAGAATCTCGCCATAGCCGATGCGGTGCGGCGTGGCGGCGGCCTGCAGCGCGGCCTGTTCCAGGGGCAGGCCGGACTGCATCGCCAGCAGCAGGCGGATGGTGCCGGCATGGCAGATCACCAGTGCTTCCGCGCCCCCGTCGGCACTGGCACCGGCCTTCAGGGTGTCGACGAAGCCGGCCACGCGGCGTGCGACGTCGAGGACGTTCTCGGCGCCGCCGGGCCGATGGTGGAGCAGGTCGTCAGCCCAGGCGTCGACTTCGCCGCGCGGGATGTCGGACCAGGGACGCATCTCCCAGCGGCCGAAATCCATCTCGGCCAGGCGTGCATCGATGTGCAGGCTGGCCGGCTGCAGGCGGCGCGCCAGCAGGGCGCAGCGCTGCAGCGGGCTGGCGTACACCGGCAGGCGGCCGGGCAAGCCTTGCGCTTCCAGCATCGCCTGCACGCGCGCCAGTTCGGCCACGGCGGCCGGGACATCGGTCGCGCCGTAACAGAGGCCGGCTGCGACGTCCGGTTGCGGATGGCGGACCAGGTGCAGCTTCACGCGGCAGTCCAGGCACCGTGGCCGAGCGTGGCCAGCACCGTCATATAGATGAGGGCTTCCGCCACCTGCTGTACGGCGCCGAGGCAGTCGCCGGTGTAGCCGCCGAGGCGGCGCACGAATTTGCGGCCCAGCCACAGCGCTGCCGCCAGCGCCGCCAGCAGGGCGCCGGTCACTGCCGCAGGGGAGGTGAGGCCGGCGGCGAGCAGCACAACAGCAGGCAGCAGGGCCGTCGCCGCGGCGATCGCGAATTCGGCGGTCGTCATCTGCTGGGCCAGCGGCTTGGCCTTGCCCTCGCCGCGCACGTACTCGAGCTTCCAGATCAGCGAGGTCGCCGCCAGGCGCGACAGCGGGTGGGCCAGGAACAGGGCCGCGATCGCCGCCTGCGGCGGCAGCATCGCCAGGCTCGAGAGCTTGGCGGCCAGCATGCAGACGATGCCGATCGCACCGTAGGCGCCGACCCGCGAATCCTTCATGATCTCCAGCACCCGTTCCCGTGTCATGCCGCCGCCGAGGCCATCGCAGGTATCGGCGAAGCCGTCTTCATGGAAGGCGCCGGTGGCGTAGATCGAGGCGGCAGTGGACAGCACTGCCGCCACCGGCGCCGGCAGCACCAGCGCTGCCGCCCAGTAGACGGCGGCGGCGATGGCCGCCACCACGCAGCCGACCAGCGGAAAGTAGCGCGACGCGTGCTGCAGCCAGCTCGCTTCGAAGCCGACCCAGGCAGGGATCGGCAGGCGGGTGAAGAATTGCAGCGCGATGAAGAAGAGGCGGATCTGCTGCATGGGTTCAGTTGTCGGCGTTCTTGCCGGTTTGTTCGCTGACGCTGGCCGAGGCAAAGGTTGCCATCTGGTTGAGGAAGTTGGCGGCCGCGTGCAGCAGCGGCAGGGCCAGCGCGGCGCCGGTCCCTTCGCCCAGGCGCAGGCCGAGCTGCAGCAGCGGCTTCGCACCGAGTGCATCGAGCATGCGGCGGTGGCCGGCTTCGTCCGAGCAGTGGGCGAACACGCAGTAATCGAGGATCGCCGGCTCGATGCGCGCCGCGACCAGCAGGGCACTGGTCACGATGAAGCCGTCGATCAGCAGTACCTTGCGCTGCTGCGCCGCCTGCAGCATGGCGCCGGTCATCATCGCGATCTCGAAACCGCCGAAGGCGGCCAGCACGTCGAGCGGATCGGCGGCGGTAGCGTGCAGCGCCGCGGCGGCTTCGATCACGCGCTGCTTGTGCAATACGCCGTCCGCCGACAGCCCGGTACCGGCGCCGACGCACTCCGCGACCGGGATGCCGGCCAGCTTGTGCATCAGGGCGGCGGCGGCGGTCGTGTTGCCGATGCCCATTTCGCCGAAGCCGATCACGTTACCCGCCAGCTCGGCCACCAGCGCGGCGCCGGCGCCGATCGCGCTGGCGCACTGGGCGTCGCTCATGGCCGGCGCCTGGGCGAAGTTGCGGGTACCGGCGGCGATCTTGCGGTCGATCAGGCCCGGTCGCGGGCCGAATTCGTGGGCGACGCCGGCATCGACGATGTGCAGGGCGCAATCGTTCTGGCGCGCGAACACGTTGATGGCAGCCCCTTGGGACAGGAAGTTCTCGACCATTTGCCAGGTGACGTCCTGTGGATAGGCCGACACGCCTTCCGCCACCACGCCGTGATCGCCTGCAAACACCAGGATCGCCGGCCGGTCGACCGAGATGGCCATGCTTTCCTGGATCAGTCCCATCTGTCTGGCGAGGCGTTCCAGCGTTCCCAGGCTGCCGAGCGGTTTGGTTTTATTGTCGATGGCAGCGTCGAGCCGGGCCGCGAGGGTGGGATTGGCGGTGGGAACGATATGGAAAGCGCTCATGCAGGTGTGTTGTAGAGTTAATGAACCGGGCAACGATAGCATGGCGCCTGGCCTTGCGAACACCGTCGGGCTTTGCTATAGTTCGCGTCCTGCTTCTGCAGCGCAGTAAAACGGCAACGAAATCAAGTAGTTGTGTTTGAATTTTCGGCAAGTCCGAAAGCGCTGAAGAAAAAGACGGGGTTGACGAGTTAAGCGAAACACTGCATAATCTCACTTCTCTGCTGCTGACGAACAAAACGATTCGCAAACGCAGCAAGGCAGTACAGAACAAAGTTCTTTAAAAATTAACAGTCGATAAGTGTGGGCGTTTGATGAAGGTGCCAGCTGACTAGTTCAGCTGATTACTTAAATTATCAAATGTTCAC
>NZ_VFNH01000008.1 GCF_006715485.1 Herbaspirillum sp. SJZ107 | reverse complement strand
CATCCCGAACAGGACCGTGAAACGACTTTGCGCCGATGATAGTGCTGCAACCAGTGTGAAAGTAGGTTATCGTCAGGCTAATTAATAGCAGTAAGCAGAACCCCGCCCGGTGATCCGAGCGGGGTTTTTTGCTTTTCACATCCTGCTCTGTGCCCGTCCGTACGGAGCCCACACGCCAACTCAGGCACAATGTCTCGGCAAGCTTGTTAAAGACACCAGACAGGAGCACCATGAACGAGCGGACTGCGCGCAAGGTCGTGCTGATGCGTGCCATCGAAACGGCGGACACCAAACACGAGGTCTTGTCCGAAGACGACCGGCTGTATGCCAGTCGTAGCGCGCGCGAACTCGCCAATTGGCAGGCGGCGGAGGGCAAGAGCGAACCCTCGTTGCACCATTTCCTGCAGCAGCGCGCCGATCTGATCCTCAAGCGCCTGGCCGAGCGTACCCCGGCGTTCTCGTCTTTCCTGCATCGCCGCCCCTTGATGCCGATGGTCGCCGTCCTGTTGCCGCTGCTCGGTTTCATCGCCGGCGCCGTGCTGGACCGCATTGGCGATCCGCACCGTGTCGATTTGCTGTCGGTGCCGCTCCTCCTGATCATTGGCTGGAACCTGCTGGTCTATCTCGCTTTGATCGTCTGGGCCCTGATCCCATCGAAGCGGACTGGCTGGGCCAGCCCGCAGCTGCTGCGCCGCCTGGCGGTCGGCAAGAACGCGCTGCCGCGCAAGCTGCCGGCGCCGCTCGCGGCCGGCCTCGCGCAATACCTCACCGACTGGTCGATGCTCTCGGCAAAGCTGGCCCAGCTGCGTTTCGGCCGCGCCGTCCATATGGCCGCGGCCGCGTTTGCCTTGGGCGCCATCGCCTCCCTGTATGCGCGCGGCATCGTCAACCAATACGCAGCGGGCTGGGAAAGCACCTTCCTCGACGCCGAACAGGTGCACACCATGTTGTCGGTGCTGTTCGCGCCGGCACTGGCGGTGTTTCCGCTGCAGGGCTTTTCGCTGGCCGACATTCAGGCACTGCGCTTCGTTCAGGAACCGTCGCCGGCCGGTGGCGCGCGCTGGGTGCATTTGTATGCGGCCACGTTGCTGCTGCTGGTCGTGCTGCCGCGCATCGTGCTTGCCGTGGTGTCGGGTGTGCGCGCAGGCCGGCTCGCGCGCAACTTCCCGCTCGACTTGGGGCAGCCGTATTTCCGTCTGCTGGCCGACCGCGTGGGCGCGTCGGGCCCCGCCGTGCTGCGCGTAGTGCCGTACAGCGTCACCGTCGACGAAGCACGCCATCGGGGATTGGCGAGCGTCGCCGCCATGGTCCTGGGCGAGCAGGCGCAGCTGATGCTGCGTCCCTCCAGCCCCTACGGCGAAGACCCGAAAGACAGCTTGCGCGACGCCCGTCTCGACGATGCCGGCGTGGCCATCACCGCCGTCCTGTTCAACCTGGCCGCAACGCCGGAGCGTGAAAACCACGGCGCTTTCCTCGACTACCTGGTGCGCAGCACGCCGCGCGGCATCGCCGTGCTGCTGGACGAATCCAGCCTGGTCGAACGCGGTGCCGCCCAGCCGGGTTTCGATACCCGTCTCGAAGAGCGGATCGCGCTGTGGCGCCAGTTCTGCAACTACCATAAAGCGCCTGCCACCGTGGTCAACCTGCTGCAGCCCGAAAAATATCCGCTCGACCTCGGCAGCGGACTGGCCCTGTCCACCGCGCCATGAACCAGCCGCCCGTCGACATCCAGTTCGCGCTGGTCTCCCACACCAACAACGGCAAGACGACGCTGGCGCGCACGCTGGTCGGCGTCGACGTCGGCGAGGTGCGCGACGCCGCCCACGTGACGGTGCTGGCCGAAGCCCACGTATTGCAGACCAGCGCCGCCGGCGACCGCCTGCTGTTGTGGGACACACCCGGTTTCGGCGACTCGCTACGGCTGCTCAAGCGCCTGGCCAGTGCCGGCAATCCGATCGGCTGGTTCATGCGTGAAGTGTTCGACCGCTATCGGGACCGCCCGTTCTGGCTCAGCCAGCAGGCGCTGCGGGCGGCCAAGGATGCCGCCGACGTCGTGCTCTACCTGGTGAATTCATCGGAAGATCCGCGCGACGCCGGCTACCTGGCGCCGGAAATGAAGATCCTGGAATGGCTGGGCAAGCCGGTGGTGGTCTTGTTGAACCAGCTCGGCCCGCCGCGCCCGGACCCGCAGGAACAGGCCGAGCAGGCACGCTGGAAGGAGTACCTCGACCAGTTCGGCATCGTGCGCGACGTGCTGGCCCTGGATGCGTTCGCGCGCTGCTGGGTGCACGAGGACGTGTTCTACGAGCGCGTCGGCAAACTGGTCGACGAGGCCAAGCGGCCCGGCTATGCGCGCCTGCTGGCAACCTGGCAGGCGGAGAACCTGAAGCGCCTGCATGAATCGGTACGATTGAGCGCCGCCCAAGTCGCCGCCGCCGCACGCGACAGCCAGGCAATCGAGGCGGAAGGGAAGGGCAACCTGTTCAAGTCGGCACTCAAGGCGGTCGGCCTGGGCAAGGACGAGCAGAAGCGCCAGGATGCGGCGATGGCCACCCTGATCGAACGGCTGAACCGGCGCATCGCCGATACGACGGCAGCGCTGCTGCGCCTGCACCGCGTCGATCCCGGCGAGGCGGGTCGCATCAATGCGCGCGTGCGCGATCACTTTGCCGTGCGCGCGCCGGTCGACAAGACCCAGGCCGGGCTGCTGGGGGCGGTGGTGTCGGGCGCGGCGACCGGCCTGTCGGCCGACCTGATGGCAGGTGGCCTGACCCTGGGCGGCGGGGCACTGCTGGGGGCGATCGTCGGCGGGCTGACCATGGCCGGCGCCGCCTGGGGTTTTAATACCACGACCGAGCGCGATCGTCCGAGCGTGCAGTTTGCCGATCCCTTCCTGCGCACGCTGCTGGTCGGCGCCGTGCTGCGCTACCTGGCGGTGGCCCACTTCGGCCGTGGACGCGGCCAGTTCGTCGAGGGAGAAGCGCCGGCATTCTGGCAGCTTGAGGTCGAAGCGGCCCTGGCGCGGCGCGAGGCCGACCTGGCGCGCCTGTGGAAGACGGTGCGCACGGCGCCCGACGAAGATGGCGCGGCGCAGCCGCTGCGTGCGCTGCTCGAG
This sequence comes from Herbaspirillum sp. SJZ107, assembly GCF_006715485.1. Classification (GTDB taxonomy): domain Bacteria; phylum Pseudomonadota; class Gammaproteobacteria; order Burkholderiales; family Burkholderiaceae_D; genus Telluria. Next base: position 15,769 of record NZ_VFNH01000008.1, on the reverse strand, counting down.
GGTGTGGTCGCCGATACGCTCGAACGCCTGTACCCCGGCTCGGCGGCGCAGGCGCTGGCGCGCCAGCCCGTGTGACACCTGTACCAGATTGACACAGGGCGGCACGCGGCCGGCGCGTGTTACACGCATGAAAGGCATGGCACGCGGATTGCTCATGATGAGGGAGACCGATAACCCTCAGGAGACCTCATGAAACATCCCATCCGCATTGCCGGCGCCACGCTGGCCCTGGCTGCCGCCATCCTCACCTCGCTGTTCGCGCACGCCCACGGCAACGTCGTGCCGCAGGCAGTCGACACCACCGGCTTGCCGGTGCTGGGCGATAAATGGCGCGACGAAAATCCCTACCGCACCAACAAGCTGGCCCTCAAGATCGGCACCTCCGCCTATACCCAGAACTGTGCCCGCTGCCACGGCCTGGACGCCGTGTCCGGCGGTATCGCCCCTGACCTGCGCCTGCTCGACCGCGACTGCAACGGCATCAAGAACGAGACCAAGAAGCAGGCTTGCTACAAGGAGATGGACAATTACTACCTGACCAGCATCCGCCATGGCAAGGTGCGCAATGGCGCGGTCTACATGCCGCCGTTCGAGGGCGTGTTCAACCAGGAAGCCATGTGGGCCATCAAGACCTACCTCGAATCGCGCCGCAGCGTCGAATGAAGCGGGACGCCATGAGGAACCGTTTGCGTACCACCGTGTCCGTCTTGCTGCTGTGCGCGGCCGCGGTCCATCCCGGACTGCTGCGGGCCGCCGATGCGCCAGCCGCCAAGGCCGATACCTTGAAAGTCGCTGTGTATAACGAGCTGGCGCCGTTCTCGGACAAGGGGCAGGGCATCGACGCCGACCTGGCCGCGGCGCTGGCCAAGAAACTCGGCCTGACTTTGAGCCTGCTGCCGTTCAATGCCGGCGACGACCTGAACGACGACCTGCGCAACATGGTCTGGAAAGGGCATTACCTCGGTTACGGCCCGGCTGACGTGATGCTGCATGTGCCGGTTGACCGCATGCTGATGAACGCCAATCCGCAGGTGACGATTTTCGCGCCCTACCACGTCGAGAGCGTGCGCCTGGTGCGCAGCGCGCGCAGCATTCCGTCGTTCGACGGCGTCGAGGCGCTGGCCGGCAAGCGCATCGGTGTCGAGAAAGTGTCGATTTCCGGGATGGTGATGCTGGGCGAAGGCAATGGACGCTTCCGCGACCAGGTGCACATCTATCCGACCGCGATCGAGGCGCTGCAGCAGCTCAGGGCCGGCCAGCTGGATGCTGTGCTGGCAACGCGTTCGGAGATCGAATCGGTGATGCGCGGCGACCCTGCCTTTCCCATGCAGGACGTGCCTTTCGAGCGGCTGCCGCGCGCCGGCTGGGCGGTCGGCATGGCGGTCAAGAAGGACAATGTCGATTTGGCGCGCCGGCTGCAGGCCGCGCTCAACGAGATGGCGGCCGACGGCGAACTGAAAGCCGTGTTCGCGAAGTACGGCGTGCAGATAGTGAAACCGTAGGCACTGCCCCGGCAGGGGCAGTGCCTAGTATTTCCGTACTATTTCCGGACTACTTTAGAACTGGTACTGGGCGCTGGCGCCCAGCATCCAGTTGCGGCCCGGCGCCGGTTCGTAATAGCGGCGGTTGCTGTCGCCGACGATGACCGAGCCGATGTAGGTGCGGTCGAACAGGTTGTTCACGCGCGCGTACTCGCGCAGGCGCCAGCCGCGCAGCGGCCCGTCGAGCTGCTGGCTGGCCTGCACGCGGGCGTTGAAGATGGCATAGCCGGGCGCCGGGATCGCGGCGTTGGCGTCGTCCGCGTAGACCTTGCCGTTGGCGACGGTCTCGAGCGCGGCGCCGAAACGCTGGCCCGGATCCTTCCAGGCCAGCTCGCCGTACAGGCTGGTACGCGGCACGCCCGGCAGGCGGTTGCCTTCCGCCACGCCGGTGAAGGCCTGATCGTAGATCGCGCGCAGCACGGAGGCCGCCACGCGCGCCGAGAAGCCGGCGCGCAGGTTGGCATCGAGCGAGAGTTCCAGGCCCTGGCGCAGGGTGGCGCTGGCGTTGCGGTAGCTGGTGCGGCCGCCCGACGAGGCGTCGACCACCAGTTCGTCGTGGGTGCGCGCCTGGAACAGCGCCGCGTTGAGGCGCACGTCCTTGGCGAGGGCGGCCTTGACCCCGACTTCGACCTGGGTGCTGGTGGCGGCTCCCAGGCCATAATTGAAGCCGCCGGCGGTGCCGGAATAGAACACTTCGTTCAGGGTCGGGGTCTCGAAGCCGTGCGCCGCGCTGGCGTACACGTTCAGGTCCGGCGTCAGCTTGTACAGCACGCCCAGCAGCGGCGTGGTATGGCTGTAGTCGGCGCCGCCGCTGTCGTTGCCGTTGGCCAGGTAGTGGTCGTCGACGTCGAAGCTCACCCGGCTGTGGCGCAGGCCGCCGGTGAACACCCAGCGGCCCAGTTCCCATTCGAGCTGCAGGTAAGGATCGACGTTGTTCACCTCGTCCTGTTCGTCGCGCCGCAGCCGGCCCTGTACGCCGAACTCGGTGCCGACGTAGTTTTCGTAACCCTTGCGGGCGTCGGTCGACTTGCCGGCCTCGAGGCCGACGGTAGTGCGCAGGGTGCCCTCGCCGAGCGGCCGCGTCATCATCCAGTTGACGTCGACACCGTAGAAATCGCGGTCGAAATCGACCACGCCGCCCGAGTGGGTGGCCGGCGCCTGGAAGGCCCGGGTGAAGGCCTGGTACTGGATCACGCGGCGGTTGCCGCCGTACACGGTCACGCGCAGGCGGTCGCTGCCGAAGCGCTGGTCCCAGTTCAGGCCGATCTGCTGGTGGTCGATGCTCTTGCGGGTGTTGTAACGGTCGGCCAGGGTGCGCTGCGGGGTCTGCGTATCGGTGGTGTCGATTTCGCCGGCGCGCGGGTCGCGCTGGTAGGTGCCCCAGGTGACGCCCAGCGGGTCCTGGGTGTCGTCCTGGCGCAGGCCGCTGGCCACGATGGTCAGCTTGCTGGTGCTCGACGCATCGAAGGTCAGCTTGGCGTAGGCCTGGTCGCGGGTGGCGGCACTGTGGGCGCGGTAGCCGTCGGTCTCGAAGCGCGAGGCGTCGAGCAGCCAGCCGAAGCGGCCTTCCTTGCCGCCGGCATTGACGTCCAGCTTGTGCTGGCCGTAGCTGCCGGCGGAGACGTTGGTCTCGACGTAGGGCGCGCCTTTCGGATCGCGCGTGAACAGCTGGACCACGCCACCGGAATGGTTGCCGTACAGGGTGGAATAGGGGCCGCGCAGCACCTCGATGCGTTCCGCCAGGTCGAGGTCGAAGGTCGCGGCCTGGCCCTGGCCGTCCGGCATGGTGGCCGGAATGCCGTCGGCGATCAGGCGCACGCCGCGCACGCCGAACTGCGAGCGGGCACCGAAGCCGCGCGAGGAAATCTGCAGGTCCTGCGCATAGTTCTGGCGGTTCTGCACCACCAGGCCCGGCACGCCGGCCAGGGCTTCCGAGGCATTGACGCGCGGTTGGGCGGCGCCGATCTGCGAGGCATCGACCACGTCGATCGAGGCCGGCAGGTCGAAGCTCAGGTGTTCGCTGCGGCTGCCGCTGACCACGACCACGCTCATCGGCGTGCGCGGCACCTCATCGGCGGCGGGCGCGGCGGCGGGCGCGTCGGCAGCGGCGCGGGCGGCCAGCGGCGCCATGACCAGGGGCGCGGCGAACAGGGCCGCGACAGCGTTCAAACGTAAATGCTTCATTTCTTCTCCGTAAATAACAGTCGGCCCTCGCCTTGCGGCACTGGCTAACCCGGCAAGCAATATACCTGCCAGGACGAAAGTCTGCTGGCGCTTCGATGGCACGGGCTTTGCAATCCTGAACAAACACGCACTTTTGCGCTCTACTTGAAAGGACATTCATGTTCGGATTCCGTTCCCTGCGCGCGGCCTTCGCCGCCGCCGGCCTGCTCGCTTGCACCGCCGTCCATGCCGCGCCTTTCGCTTACGTGCCCAACGAAAAGTCGGGCAGCGTCAGCGTGATCGATGCCGCCAGCGGCGCCGCCGTGCGCACGATTGCCGCCGGCAAGCGTCCACGCGGCATCGCCGCCGACCCGCAAGGCGCCACGCTGTACGTAACGGACGCCGCCGCCAATGCGCTGCTGGTGCTGGACGCCGCCAGCGGCGCCACCCTGGCCAGCATCGCGCTCGGCCGCTCGCCGGAAGGCGTTAGCGTGTCGGGCGACGGCCGCCTGGCCGCGGTGGCGGTCGAGGACAGCAACAGCGTGGCGCTGGTCGATACCGCCAGCCGCACGCTGGTGGCCGACATCAAGGTCCAGGGCCAGAACCCGGAGCATGCGGTGTTCAGCCCGGACGGGCGCTGGCTGCTGGTCTCGGCCGAGAACGCCGAGCAGGTCGACCTGATCGACGTCGCCCTGCGCCGCCAGGTCGGATCGATCGCGGTCGGCCTGCGTCCGCGCGGCATCGGCTTTACCCCGGACAGTGCGCGCGCCTACGTCGCCTGCGAACTGGCCGGCGCCGTCTACGTGCTCGACCTGGCGGCACGGCGTTCCGTTGCCACCATCCCCGCCGGCAAGAACCCGGCCGGCATCGCGGTCGGACCCGGCGGGCGCCAGGTCTGGGTGTCGAACGGGGCGGATGGCAGCGTGATGCTGATCGATCCGGTACGCAATGCGGTGAGCGCCACCCTCGCGGTCGGCAAGCGGCCCTGGAACATGGCGCTGACGCCGGACGGCGCGCGCCTGTACGTGGCCAACGGCCGCTCGGACAGCGTGACGGTGATCGATACCGCCGGCGTGGCGAAGGTCGCCGAGATCGCGGTCGGGCAACTGCCCTGGGGCGTGGTCATCCGATGAAGATGCACTGTTCAAATTTGGGACAGGTGTACCAGAAACTGCCGCCCGTCGCGGGCAGCGCCAGGGCGGCCATGCCGTAGAACGCCGTGCGCCGGGGTCGAACGGGGGCTGGCACGAGGTTTGCGAAACAGTGAAGGTGCCGGCAACGGCCAACCGACCACCCGAACAGGGAAACCAGAGAAAGAAGAGGATGACATGAATCTTGCGGACATCAGCAAACTGGGCGTAGCCAATCCGTTCCGTCAACGCTACGACAACTACATCGGCGGCCAGGCCGTCGCGCCGGTCAAGGGCGAGTATTTCCCCAACCTGACGCCGATCACCGGCCAGCCGTTCTGCGAAGTCGCACGTTCGACCGCCGAAGACGTCGAGCTGGCGCTCGATGCCGCCCACGCCGCCAAGGAAGCCTGGGGCAAGACCTCGCCGGCCGAGCGCGCCAACGTCCTCAACAAGATCGCCGACCGCATGGAGCAGAACCTGCAGCTGCTGGCGACCGCCGAAACCATCGACAACGGCAAGCCGATCCGCGAGACCATGGCGGCCGACATCCCGCTCGCGATCGACCACTTCCGCTACTTTGCCGGCTGCGTGCGCAGCCAGGAAGGTGCGATCTCGACCATCGACAACGAGACCTACGCCTACCACTTCCACGAGCCGCTGGGCGTGGTCGGCCAGATCATCCCGTGGAACTTCCCGATCCTGATGGCGGTATGGAAGCTGGCGCCGGCCCTGGCTGCCGGCAACTGCGTGGTGCTCAAGCCGGCCGAGCAGACCCCGGCCTCGATCATGGTGCTGATCGAACTGATCGGCGACCTGCTGCCGCCCGGCGTGGTCAACGTCGTCAACGGCTTCGGGCTGGAAGCGGGCAAGCCGCTGGCCTCGAGCAAGCGCATCGCCAAGATCGCCTTCACCGGCGAGACCGGCACCGGGCGCCTGATCATGCAGTACGCGGCGCAGAACCTGATCCCGGTCACGCTGGAGCTGGGCGGCAAGTCGCCCAACATCTTCTTCGAAGACGTGATGGATGCCGACGACGACTTCTTCGACAAGTGCCTGGAAGGCTTCGCCATGTTCGCGCTGAACCAGGGCGAGGTCTGCACCTGCCCCTCGCGCGTGCTGGTGCAGGAATCGATCTACGAGAAATTCATCGAACGCGCGCTCGAGCGCGTGGCGAAAATCAAGGCCGGCAATCCGCTCGACAGCGCCACCATGATCGGCGCCCAGGCCTCGCAGGAGCAACTCGAAAAGATCCTGTCCTATCTCGACATCGGCCGCCAAGAAGGCGCCGAGGTGCTGGCCGGCGGCGAGCGCGCCACGCACGAGGGCGACCTGTCCGGCGGCTACTACGTGCGCCCGACCGTGTTCAAGGGCGACAACAAGATGCGCATCTTCCAGGAAGAGATCTTCGGCCCGGTGGTGTCGGTGACCACCTTCAAGGACGAAGCCGATGCGCTGCGCATCGCCAACGATACCCTGTACGGGTTGGGCGCCGGTCTGTGGACGCGCGACGGCAGCCGCGCCTTCCGTGTCGGCCGCGCGATCCAGGCCGGCCGCGTCTGGACCAACTGCTACCACCTGTACCCGGCGCACGCGGCCTTCGGTGGTTATAAACAGTCCGGCATCGGGCGCGAGAACCACAAGATGATGCTCGAACATTACCAGCAGACCAAGAACCTGCTGGTGAGCTACAGCCCGAAAGCGCTCGGCTTCTTCTGATCGACTGTAACGGCGCCACCCGAAGGAATGCCCATGACGACCCCGATCGACCGCGTGACCGCGACCCCCGCCGCACTGGATTTCATCGGCGAGCTGCGCCGGCGCCACGGCCCGCTGATGTTCTTCCAGTCCGGCGGCTGCTGCGACGGCAGCACACCGATGTGCTATGCCGCCGGGGAGTTCAACCTGAGCGATACCGACGTCTACCTGGGCAACCTGGACGGGGCGCCGTTCTACATCGGGCTGGAGCAGTTCGGCTATTGGGAGCATACCCAGCTGATCATCGACGTTGTCGCCGGCAACGGCGGCATGTTCTCGCTCGATAACGGCACTGGGCGCCGCTTCCTGACGCGCTCGCGCCTGTTCAGCGACGAGGAAAACACCGTGCTGCAAGCCCAGGCGCCCGGCCGCCACGGCAGCTGAACGGCAACCTACAACAACAAGGAGATATTCGTGAACACACCCAAGATGGCCTTGCTTACGGGCTTGGCCGGCTTTGCCATGCTCGCGCAGGCGGCCGACATCACCAACGCCATGCTCGACAACGCGGCCAAGGACACTAAAAACGTGCTGTCGTTCGGCATGGGTTCGCAAGGTCAGCGCTACTCGCCGCTCACCCAGGTCAACACCAAAAATGTCGCCCGCCTGGTGCCGGCGTGGTCGTTCTCGTTCGGCGGCGAGAAGCAGCGCGGCCAGGAATCCCAGCCCGTCATTGCCAACGGCAAGATGTTCGTGACCGCCTCGTATTCGCGCATCTTCGCCATCGACCTCAAGACCGGCAACAAGCTGTGGAAGTACGAGCATCGCCTGCCGGACGGGATCATGCCCTGCTGCGACGTGGTCAACCGCGGCGCCGCGCTGTACGGCAACCTGGTCATCTTCGGTACCCTCGATGCCCAGCTGGTGGCGCTCGACCAGAACACCGGCAAGGTGGTCTGGAAGGAAAAGGTCGACGACTACGCGGCCGGCTACTCGATGACGGCGGCACCGCTGATCGCCAAGGGCGTGCTGATGAACGGCGTGTCCGGGGGCGAGTTCGGCGTGGTCGGACGGGTCGAAGGGCGCAATCCGATGACCGGCGAGCTGCTGTGGTCGCGCCCGACCGTCGAAGGCCACATGGGCCACCGCTACGACAAGGACGGCAAGGCGATCGAGGCCGGCGTCACCGGCACCGTCAACAAGAGCTGGCCGGGCGAGCTGTGGAAGACCGGCGGCGCCTCGACCTGGATGGGCGGCACCTACGATCCGGGCACCGGCCTGGCCTACTTCGGCACCGGCAACCCGGCGCCGTGGAACAGCCACCTGCGGCCGGGCGACAACCTGTATTCCTCGTCGACGCTGGCGCTGGATCCGGAAACCGGCCAGATCAAGTGGGCCTACCAGGGCACGCCCAACGATTCCTGGGACTTCGACGGCGCCAACGAGTTCGTCACCTTCGACATGGACGGCAAGCGCTACGGCGGCAAGGCCGACCGCAACGGCTTCTTCTATGTGATCGACGCCAGGAACGGCAAACTGCAGAACGCCTTCCCCTTCGTGCGCAAGATCACCTGGGCCAGCAGCATCGACCTGAAGACCGGGCGCCCGAACTTCATCGCCGCCAACCGCCCGAGCGACCCGACCAAGGGCCAGGACGGCAAGAAGGGCTCGACCGTGTTCGCGGCGCCGGCCTTCCTCGGCGCGAAAAACCAGATGCCGATGGCCTACAGCCCGCAGACCGGCCTGTTCTACGTGCCCGCCAACGAATGGGGCATGGACATCTGGAACGAACCGATCAGCTACAAGAAGGGCGGGGCCTTCCTCGGCGCCGGCTTCACCATCAAGCCGCTGAACGAGGACTACATCGGCGCCCTGCGCGCGGTCGACCCGAAGACCGGCAAGATCGTCTGGGAAGCCAAGAACGGCGCGCCGCTGTGGGGCGGGGTCATGACCACCGCCGGCGGCCTGGTCTTCTACGGCACGCCGGAAGGCTACCTGAAGGCGGTCGACGCCAAGAGCGGCAAGGAGCTGTGGAAGTTCCAGACCGGTTCCGGCGTGGTGGCGCCGCCGGTCACCTGGCAGGACGGCGACACCCAGTACGTGGCCGTGGTGTCCGGCTGGGGCGGGGCGGTGCCGCTGTGGGGCGGCGAGGTCGCCAAGAAGGTCAATTTCCTCGAGCAGGGCGGCTCGGTGTGGGTGTTCAAGCTGGCTACCAAGATCTGAATGCGATGGGGCCGGGTCTCCTGTGAGTTTGCGGCGGCTGCGGCCGCCGCTTTTTTCATAGAAGCGGCATGCGCCGGCCGCAGCGATCGCATCGATCAAAAACGTGACAGCCGGCCAGCCCATTGATCCGATTTGCCACATTGTTCATTACTTGCTACCAGGCCTTTACCCTACATCAAGCCGGGCACGCAACTTGCCATCGCTCTCGAGTGCATCGACCGATGCGCTCACCCTACAAGAAAGCGAGGAGACAATGAACAAGATCCGCATCCTGGCCGGCACCGTCCTGGCTACTACCGTTCTGGCGGCATCCACCCGGCCCGCGCAAGCGGTCGACTTCAAGGCCGGCGACTGGACGCTCGGACTGGGCGGCATCGTCAACGCCTACTACACGGGCGTGTCGTGCAGCGGCAGCGACATCGGCGGGCTGGCGCTGGCGAGCCGGGGCCTCGGCTGCGGCGGCCAGGACCGCCGCACCACGGTCGGCAACGGCCTGCTGCCGAACGGCTTGCTGGCATCGGCCGCCTCCACCCAGGGCGGCTTCGACGTCAGCGCCAAGATCGGCATCTACGCAGCCACCGCGACCGACAGCGCGATCAGCCAGAACAGCACGGTGGACGTGCGCCAGGCCTATTTCACCTTCGGCCGCTCGGACATGGGCACCTTCAAGCTGGGCCGCGACTACGGCATCTTCGGCGCCAACGCGATCCTCGGCGACATGACGCTGGTGGGCGCCGGCGCGCCGGTACAGGCGACCCAGCGCGGCCGCGTGACCCTCGGCCACATCGGCGCCGGCTACAGCTACCTCGGCACCTATGGCCTGATCGCCTACAGCAGCCCGGACGCGGCCGGCGTCGGCTTCGATATCGGCGTGATGAATCCGGTGGCCGACACGCCGGTGGTGGCCGGTCCGCGCTACACCAGCAAGTCCACGCCCCAGGTCCAGGCCCGGGTGCGCTTCGAGCACGACGGCTTCAAGGCCTGGCTGAGCGCCAAGGGCCAGCGCTTCACGGCGCTGGAGGCGGGCGGCGACGACCTGACCATGCACGGCATCGAGGCCGGCGCATCCCTGCAGATGGGCGCGGTCGGGCTGCTGCTGAATGCGCAGCAGGGCAAGGCGCTCGGCATCCTGTCCGACGCCGACCAGGGCGACGTGCGCACCCGCCACTTCCTGGCGCAAGCCACGTTCAAGGCGACCGACGCCGTCAAACTGGGCCTGAGTTACGGCCGCAGCCAGAACCGCGAGGCCGCACCCGGCACCGGCGGCCTGAAGTCGAACGCCAACCTGACCGCCGGCGCCTACTACGCGCTGAACAGCGTGGTCACGCTGGTGGCGGAGGGCGGACAGACCCGTTCGAAGTCCTTCGGCGGCGGCACCGCCCGCATGAACGGCGCTTCGCTCGGTGGCATCATTTTCTTCTGAGATGGGAGCGGCGCGCGTGAACCTGTTGCGGTGGCTTATCTGCCCTGTCGTATGCCTTGCCCTGCTGTGCGGCCTGCCGGCGCAGGCCGGCGTGCTGGACAAGGCCGCGCTGGCGCAACGCTTTCCGCCGCCGCTGACGGTGGGCGACAAGGTGGCCGAGGTGCCGGCCTGGCCCCTGTTCAAGCAGAACGGCACGATGACGGAGCTGGTCGGCTACGCCTTCGAATCGATCGACCTGGCGCCGGTACCGGGCTTTGCCGGGGTGCCGGTCAACCTGCTGGTGGTGATCGATCCGAAAGGAACCTTCCTCGAGGTGGCCGTGCTGTCGCAGCACGAGCCGGTGTTCCTGGAAGGGCTGGGCGAGGCGCCGCTGCGCCAGTTCGTCAGCCAGTACCGCGGCCTGTCGCTGGGGCAGAACATCGACGTCGGCGGAGCACACAGTCCCGGCGGCGCCGGCAACGATGCCGGACGGGCGCACCTGGACGGGGTATCGAAGGCGACCGCCTCGGTCCGCATCATCAACCAGAGCATCCTGTCGGCGGCGCTGAAGGTGGCGCGCGCCCGGCTCGGCTTTGCGGGCGACCGCGATCCGGGCCGGCTGGCGCGCATCCGCAGCGACCTGTTCCGGCCCATGCCGCTGCCGCAGTTGCTGGACGCCGGCCTGGTCCACCACGTGCGCGTGCTGAACCGCGACGTCGAGCGCCTGTTCGCCGGCAGCGAGGGCGCCGGCCTCGACCCGGAGGCGCTGGCGCAGCCCGGCGCGGTGTTCGCCGATCTGTACCTGGCCTGGGCCTCGGTGCCGACGGTCGGTCGCAACCTGCTGGCGCCGCGCAGCTGGGACAGGCTGCAGGGCCGCCTGGAGCCGGGTGACCACGCGCTGCTGGTGATGAGCGCCGGGCCGTATGCGATCGCCGGCGACGACTTCGTGCGCGGCAGCGTGCCGCGGCGCATCGTGCTGCGCCAGGACAGGCTGCCGTTCGAGATGCGCGATCTCGACATCGAACCCAGGCTGGCGGACGGCGTCCGGCTGCCGGTGACGGAGCTGCTGGCATTGCGCGTGATCGGCCAGGCCGGCCTCGATCCGGCGCGGGCGCTCGACTTTGCGCTGCCGGTGGTGCGCAGCAAGGGCATCGTCTACCCGGAGCGCATCGTGCGCGAGATCCGCTTCAGCTACCGCCTGCCGCAGGATTACTGGAGCGCGCCGCAGGCGGCGGCACCGTCCTGGCAGGCCAGCTGGCAGGCACACGGGCTGCAGCTGGCGCTGCTGGGCGGCGCGCTGGCGCTGCTCGCGCTGGCCCTGCTGGCGCAACGGCGGCTGGTGGCGCACGCGCGCCGCTTCGCCTGGCTGCGCCGCGGCTGGCTGCTGTTCACCGTCGTCGGCATCGGGTACGCCTTCCAGGGCCAGCTGTCGATCGTGAACCTGACCGGTGCGCTGCAGGCGCTGCGGGCCGGGCGCGGCCTCGGCTTCCTGCTGTTCGACCCGATGACGGTGGCGCTGTGGGGCTTCGTGCTGGTGTCGCTGCTGATCTGGGGCCGCGGCACCTTCTGCGGCTGGCTGTGCCCGTTCGGCGCATTGCAGGAATTCGTGGCAGAAGCCGGACGCCTGCTCAGGCTGCCGCAGGCGAGGCTGGGCCGCCGGCTCGACGCCTATTTGAAACGCATCAAATACGGGGTGCTGGCGGCGATCCTGCTGGCCGCACTGTTCGCGCCGGCGCAGGCCGACCGGCTGGTGGAAATCGAACCCTTCAAGACCGCGATCACACTGAACTTCGTGCGCGCCTGGCCCTACGTGGCATATGCCGCCGGCCTGCTGGCGCTCAGTGCCTTCGTCTATAAAGGGTTCTGCCGCTACCTGTGCCCGCTCGGCGCCGGGCTGGCGGTGCTGGGGCGGCTGCGCCTGCTGGACTGGATCCCGCGCCGCGCCGAATGCGGCACGCCGTGCCAGACCTGCCGCCACCGCTGCGGCTATGGCGCGATCGCCGCCACCGGCAAGGTCGATTACGGCGAATGCTTCCAGTGCCTGGAATGCGTCGTCATCCACGAGAGCGATGCGCAATGCGCGCCGCGCATCCTGGCACGCAAGCGCCGGCGCACGATCGCCATCGTACCGCTCGGCGCCACCACCGACAGGAGGACATGATGCAGCGACGGACCTTTCTCGCCGCGGCGCTGGGCGGCATGGGCGCGGGCCCGCCTTCCGCCTGGGCCGCCCACGTTGCGCAGACGCCGCTGCACGCCGGCGCGGCGCTGGCATTCGGCACCACGATCAGTGTCTCGGTACGCCATGCCGACGGCGCGCTGGCACAGGCGGCGATCGGCGCCGCGCTGGCCGAGGCGCGCCGCATCGATGGGTTGATGAGCCTCCACCAGCCCGCCAGCCAGGTCTACCGCCTGAACCGCGACAAGCAACTGGCGCAACCGGATCCGCACCTGCTGGCCGTGCTCGGCCATGCGCGCGCGCTGTCGCGCCTGACGGGCGGTGCCTTCGACATCACGGTGCAGCCCCTGTGGCAGGCATTCCGCGACGCCGACGGCGCGCCGCCTGCGCGCGAGCGCACGCGCGCGCAAGGGCGAGTCGGCTGGCCGGGCGTGCAGGCCGGGCCGGCGCGCATCCATTTCTCCCATCCGGACATGGCGATCACGCTCAACGGCCTGGCCCAGGGCTATGCCGCCGACCTGGCACTGGCGGCGCTGCGCCGTCACGGCATCCGCCAGGCGCTGGTCGACACCGGCGAATACGGCGGCCTGGGCCGCAACGACGGGCGCCGCTGGCGGCTGGGCATACGCGACCCGCGCCGCGACGACGCGCTGGCGGCCACGCTGGCGCTGGACGGGCGCTGCGTCGCCACCTCGGGCGACTACGCGTCGCCGTTCACGCCCGACCTGCTGCATCACCACATCTTCGATCCGGTCACCGGCGACTCGCCGACCGAACTGGCCAGCGTCACCGTGCTGGCGCCGACCGGGCTGGAAGCGGACGGCCTGTCGACCGCCTTCATGGTCATGGGCGCGCGCGGCGCGCACGCGCTGGCGGCCCAGCTGCCGGGTGTCGACCTGCTCACCATCGGCAAGGATGGCCGGCAGCGGATGTCGGCCGGATTCCCGGCCGCCTGACACAACTTATTTGAGATGCGGCAGCTTGCGATAGATCGTGTTGCGCGACACGCCGAGGGCACGGGCGGCGGCCGAGACGTTGCCGCCATGGGCGTCGAGCGACCTGAGGATCGCGCTCAACTCCATCTCTTCGAGCCTGCCGCCGCCGGCTGCCGGCTGCGGCACGGCCGAGGGTGCTGCCGCGGGCGCCGCTTCGATATCGTCGAGGAAGTCGTCCGGCATGTGGCGCAGACCGATCTCTTCCTCGTCACCGGCCATGATGGTGGCGGTGCGCAGCAGATTGGTCAGCTGGCGGAAGTTGCCCGGCCATTTATGGCGCAGGAACAGGCGCAGGACTTCGTCCGAGATGCGGTGGCGCCCGCCGTCGGTCTCGGCGTCCAGGATCTTCTTGACGACGCATTCGAGATCGGTGCGCTCGCGCAGCGGCGGCAGCTTGACCACCAGGCCGTTGAGGCGGTAGTACAAATCCTCGCGGAACAGCCCCGCGGCGATGCGCTGGCGCAGGTTGTGGTTGGTGGCGCAGATCAGCTCCACGTTCACGGGCACCGGTTTGCCGCTGCCCAGCGGCGTGACCATGCGTTCCTGCAGCACGCGTAGCAGGCGCGCCTGCAGCGAGAAGGGCATGTCGCCGATCTCGTCGAGGAACAGGGTGCCGCCGTTGGCCTGCAGGATCTTGCCGGTCGCGCCCTTCTTGCGGGCGCCGGTGAAGGCGCCTTCTTCGTAGCCGAACAGTTCGGATTCGATCAGGGTCTCGGGAATCGACGCGCAGTTGACCGCCACGAACGGTCCTTGTGCGCGCGGCGAATCGTTGTGGATAGCCTGGGCCAGCAATTCCTTGCCGGTGCCGGTCTCGCCCATGATCAGGATCGGGACGTCACGCCCGAGCACCTTGTTGACCTTGTCGATCACCTGTTCGAGTTGCGGGTCGCCGGTGTTCAGGTAGCGCAGCCCGGACAGGCGGCGCGCGGCCTTGGCCTGGGGCAGGGCGGTGTGCGCCGGCGCGGCGGCCGGCATGTCGGCCGCGAATTGCGCCGCGGACTGCGCCGGGGCCGAGGCGCCGGTCAGCACATGCATGCCGTTGGTCAGGCGCAGCTCGGCGCGGCCGCGCACGCGTACGCCGTCGTGCATGCACAGGTCGAGCAGGCCGGGCGCCGCGGTGCGGTAATGATCGAACAAGGCCGACACAGGCAGGCCGAACAGGGAGCTGAAGGTATGCGCCTGCAGCGCGGGATAGCTCAAGCCCAGCTGGAACAGGGCATTGCGGTTGGCGGCCAGGAAGCGTCCGCCCGGCGTGAACGAGGCGATGCCCTCCATCAGGGTGCCGATGAATTCCGGCCGCGCATGGAAGTGCAGCGTGATCGCGTTTTCGAAGGTGGCCGCGAACATCTGGTTTTCGATCATCAGCGCCGACATCCGCACCAAAGCCATCGTATGCTTGTGGTAGCTGCGGCGGTCGCCGCTGACGTCGAGCACGCCGACCACGTTGCCGCGGTGGTCGGTGATCGGCGCGGCAGAGCAGGTCAGGAAATGGTTCGCGGCCAGGAAATGCTGGTCGGCGTGGACCGTGACCGGTGTCTTTTCGGCGATCGCGGTGCCGATCGCATTCGTGCCCTTGCTTTCTTCCGACCAGGCCACGCCTGCGGTGAGCGCAACCCGGTTGGCTTTTTCCAGGAAGTCGGCGTCGCCCAGCGAATGCACGATGACGCCGTGCGCATCGGTCAGCAACACCATGTTATGGGTGTTGACGATCTGCTGGTACAGGGTTTCCATGGCGGGAATCGCATGGGCATACAGCATGCGGTTCTGTTCGACCAGGGTCGTGAGGTCCGGGGTGGACAAAGGGCTGAAGTCGGGCCGCCTGCCGGTGTGCAGTCCGAATTCTTCGGAGCGCCGGTGCGAGGTGGCGATCATCGCCTCCATGTCGGGCCGGACGGACGATGCACCGGGCATGACGGGGCTGAGCAGGCCGGCTGCCGGGGATTGGTAAGTCATTCCATGTCTCCTGGTTGGCCCTGGACTGCGGCTCTGTGTAAGGGAATCGACTGTTCATTAATGTAGCACCTGTACCGGGACGGAACAAACAAACTTGCGCCGAACGGGCACTTCTTTTTATAGCAAGGCCGATGCCAGGCTGAGTCGCCAAAGCAACAGCAAGACTTGCGTTGTAGCTGAGCTGTTTGCTATAGTTGCCCTCCTGCTTCCGCAGCGCAACAAAAACTGAACTGTATCAATCGGTTAAGCAAGTAGTTGAACGGGTGTTTTGATAACACCGCTGGCGCTGAAGAAAAAGATGGGGTTGACGAGTTAAGCGAAGCACTGCATAATCTCATTCCTCTGCTGCTGACGAACAAAACGATTCGCACAATGCAGCAAGGCAGTACCGAACAAAGTTCTTTAAAAATTAACAGTCGATAAGTGTGGGCGTTTGATGAAGGTGCCGGCTGACTAGTTCAGCTGATTACTTAAATTATCAAATG
>NZ_VFNH01000007.1 GCF_006715485.1 Herbaspirillum sp. SJZ107 | reverse complement strand
GCAGGCCGGCCGTGCCTTCCGCGTCATCCAGCAGCAGGAGAAGATGAGCCGGCGTCGGGTGCCTTACTCGGTGCTGCTTACCCGGACGAACTCCGCGATTCGCACGCGCACCCTGGCGCACATCGAGAAGGGACTGGTGGCCGCCGGTATCCCGGTATTCGACACCGAACTGAACGAGCGTGAGGCCTTCCGTGCCATGTTCTCATTCCGTCGACCTTTGGCTGGCCTGAACCCGAGCGAAGTGTCGAATCTGGACAAGGCTATTGGCAACGCGGAACTGTTCGCCCAGGAGGTGATCGCGGCGCTGCGCGGTGCCCAGCAGCCGGCGCCGGAGGTATCGGCATGAACGAGCGCGCAAACCCGTTCGGTGACCTGGGCGACTTCGCCCCGGCCCCGGCCAAGCCAAAGCCAGATCCTGCTGTGATTGACCAGGTCGCGGAAGCGCACGGTTTTCCGAGCCGTAAGCCGGTGACGCCGGCTGTGGCAGAACCTACCCAGGTTGCACCGCCAGTATCGGCGTCGGGTGACCCCTCCCCTGCACGCAAGCAGCGCCGCTACACTACTGGTCGAAACAAGCAGGTCAACATCAAAGCGACCGATGAAACGATCCAGCGTCTGTACCGTCTGGCCGATGAGCGTCAGGTGCCGTTGGGTGAATTGTTGGAGCAGGCACTAGACGCACTGGAAAGAACTGGTACCTGAATAGTACCAATTAGCTATCCGATAGCTACTCTGGATGCAGCGGCTGTGAACTGATATGGCCGCGTACTTCATGATCGAACGCAAAGGACAGGGAGGTCACGCCGAGTTGGCGTAAGACCTTCATGTCGTCAACCGGGGTAAGCTCGTCCGGAAATACCTCTTCTTTCACGATCGAGCAGACCAATGCTTCTGCTTCCCTCCAGTATGGCCAGCCACCGCCGTTTCCCGATGGAGACGATGGTATAAGCTCTACCAAGTCCTCCTCGCTCACATCGACTGTGCGCTCGATCAAGGTCTCGTCAGCTTCCTTCAGGCTGTAGTAGATCCGTACGCTCATCTTTTCCATAAGTATCCTATTAGTATTCTCTTGGTATCTGATTGGTACCAATCAGATACCTTCTTTAAGCCTTGCCGCAACACGATCAGCAATCGTATCGGCAAGCGCGCCAACGTTTAGCCCAGGGATGTCCGGTACCTGAGGGCCTAGGTCAACAGCTCGCTGAAGGATGGCGACGATCTCACCGTGCAGGCTTCGATTGTTGAGTTTGGCTTGTTCGTTGAGGCGATCACGCAAGCCTTCAGGCATTCGGAGGGGATAGGGCATGGAGGTAGACATATAGCGAGGATATGAGTCCTCGACGAGTCAGGCAACGAGTCATGTTGACTCCCGAGTGAAAAAGAGTCATTCTTGAGGCAAGTCAGAATCAATTACAGGAGTTGATATGCAAACCCAGCCGCCGACCGCATTGCGTATGCCAACCGATCTTAAGGAATGGGTCAAGGCGTCCGCCCAAGCGAACCGCCGTAGTGTCAATTCGGAAATCGTCGTGCTGCTCGAGCTTGCAAAGCAGCAAATGGAAAAGGCCTCGGCCATGAACTGATAAACCAGACCCAGGAAGACGAAGGGCCAGCGTGCGAGGCCGGCCCTTCGTATTTCTTTGCAACCGCGCCCGGCGGAACCGGGAGGCTGCTGCAGCTCTGAAGGTAGGACTTCGGAACTGCGGCGTTGGACAAGTGCGCCTATTGGAGATCCACATGCACAACGAAATGAAGGTTAACACAGAACATTGCGGGCCGACAGGGTCCGAAGAAAAAAATACAGTTTTGCCACCACAATATGTGGGGCGCATCGGCACTCCACACGGTGCCCAGTACGTCGACCGTGGCGCCGCTCTGGACCACGCCTACATGCGGAGCAAGCAGCTTTCCAGCCTGCTACTGCTCATGAGCGGGGAGGGGGTGCCCTATTTCCGCCTCCTGAACATCAATGCGCAGGACAGCTTGCTGGCGCTGGCAAGGCAGCTGGCCACGGAGACGGAAGCCATGTTCGACATCGTCATCGCCGACCAGGACGGAGGTGCAAAATGAGCCAGCGCAAGCCAGTATCGCCGCTCGAGCAAGACTACGGCCTGTTCCATGATCGCACTATTGAAGCCGGTGACCGTCTGAAGATGGGCGCGAACAGCGCCGGCATGCTCATGAGGGATATGAACCGGATGCACCAGGTCCTAGCTGGTCTGGGCGTGGTCCTGCGCATCATCAACAGCAACTCGGTCTTGGAGATCGAGTTCGATCCCGATGATCCCCAGAAAGGCACGCCTCCTCTCAGCAAGACCGCCGAAGCCATGCTCACGACTATGGCTGCCGCAATGTGCGAAGAGATGCGCGACAGCATGGAGCGTCGCTCTATCGATTACAACCGCGAGGTGAAAGCATGAGCGGCCGCCAAGACAATGCCGGCGGCGCTGGCCTCAATGCCGACCAGGAAGCCCAGCCTTTCCATAAGCCGTTCTCGTGGCTGAACACGGAAGCATTGAACCGCAACGTCAGCTTCATCGAGAGCGTCGCCGACATGTGCGCGGGCATCCAGACTTGCCTGCAGCTGGTCAACTCGACAGATATGGCTCTCCACGCACGCACTTGGGATGGCGATGACCAGCCGGTGCTGGGGCGGGTCGACAAAGAAAGGTTGCTGCGCCTGGCGATTGCGGTGACAGGCACGCTCGCAGATGGCGCACACAAGGAGATTGCGTGGATCAATGATCAGGCACGGAAGACGGCGAAGGAGAGCGCGCGATGAAAAACCATTCTCTACACATCGCCGGCACGCCCGGCCTGCGCGTCGATGGCATCGACGTGGCCCAGCTGCTGCGCGACCTGGGCGAGGCTAGCGCGGCCAGCAGCGCGGTCGACCTGTTCGGCCTGTGCCTGAGCGCGCAGCGCGTACTGGAGCGTGTGCATGCCACCACCAGCAGCCCTGCGGCCGGAACCTCCTGGGCCGAGGCCGAATTGCTGGGGTCCTACCGTGCCATGAGCGACGATGGCCGCTCGCGACTGGTCAGCATGGCAAGGCGCATTCAGAAGCCATTCGCGCGCCAGCGGCCCGGGCTAATGCTTATTGAGGGCAGCCGGGACACACCAAACTGTGGTTTCCTTGAGGACAAGTTGTTTCCAAGAAGGCAGAATACACATGCTGTCGTCGATGACGATGGTGATTCAGGCCTGACATCCAGGCCGTAAAGGTTTTCGGCAGTGCCTAGCTTTAGCGGGCGAAAAGGTGGCTCCCTTACCACCCTGGCACTGCCTCCTATTTTTTAAGGGCTGCGTTTAAGGGAACGCTATGAAGACAGGGTTCTTCGCTATTGGGCTGGCCGAATGGCGCCAGGCCTGCGAAATCGGCCTTAATCCAGCCGTCGCTTTTCTCGTATTGGCCTGCGGGACTGGTCCGGATAATCGGACTAGCGCTTGGTCGGCTAATTCGGTCCAAACTTATGGTGGTATCCGTTGGGAGCGTGCTAAGCCTGCCATTGATCAACTAATAAAGGCTGGGCTGGTGACGCTGGCCGAGAGCTCGACCAAGGCCAGGCCCCGCTACAAGTTGAAACTCTCCGAAGACAGGATCTGGCTGCCAAAGAACATTGTCATGCCATTGGCCGGGGAAGAGCCAATAGTGCATCGATTGCGCCAAGTTCAAGACGTGATGGTACTGCGGCTGTTTGTTGAGCTGTACGACGCTCAAAACCTCGCTGCTGATGGCGGAATTGCGAGGTCGATCTATTCGCGCAAGTACGAAAAAAAGGTGTGTCGCGACGTTGGCAACATGGCCTATCTTGGGTTTACGAAGGAACACAACTATATGACATGGGGCGTTCCTGTGGTCGACGTCCATAAAGGACCCAAAAAGGAGTCAGCACCGTTCTTTGACCGCATGAAAATCTTGAAAGACATGGGACTAGTTCAAGAAGCCGCCTACCTTTTCGAGTCATCAGGAACCGACGCGGAGATCCTGTTTCCCGTCGACGGCCCTGAGCCAGAGGAGAGTCAGATGCGCTGGGAGGCCGAGAACGTCGTAGCGACTAACTTACAGGGCGGGGAGGCGCTGATTGAGCAGTATGACTACGTTATCCCTGTCTATCGTCATCAGCAGTCAGCAGAGCTGTATGGCATCTATCGAATGCGATTCCGTGCTCACACTGCTAACACTTCGGCATGGTATGCCCGTCTGAGAGAGAGGGTTGGAAGCGCTCTGACTATGTTCCGTGCCGCAACAACGTAGACATCAAGGTGTATCAAGGTTTTATCAAGGTATTTCAATGAAAGTAGGAAATTATCAAGGTGAATCAAGGAACGTCGGAGCGCGTCGCTTTCGCGAGGTTTCGAGGCCAAGAGGAGAGAGATATGAGTATCTGGTTTCTGGACAATAACGGAGATGATTTGATAACCCTCCGCTATGCGGCAGAGGTTTTGAACGTCAGATTGCAAGCCGTCGTAAAACTGGGTCTGCCCCGTTACATGGTGGCCAAGAAAGCGGCTTACAAAAAAAGGGATGTCGAAGCGTTTCTGATGACTGATCTGGAGACACCCAATGCTTTGCTGCGAGAGCTGCAGGAAGAGCACCGCCAGGTGCAACTCAAACAGAGGGCGCACCCATCGACGCGTTATCAATCGGTCGCGGGCAATCATCTTCTCCGGCCGGATGAAGCAAAAACCGCAAAGCAGGCCTCGAAAGCGAATCGCAAGAGACCCCTTAGCAAAGACGAGGTGTTCGGCGGGTGGCATAGTTCCTTGTCCCTCAATAAGCCTGTGATGCCCGCTGAACCTATGACAGAGTATGAAGCGAAGCTTTACGAAGGAATGCGTGAGCGGGTAAGGCAAGACCTGGCTCGAGCCGAAGAGGAAATTCGTTCTCAAAGTGGCCCGGCATGGGAGATGATGAAATTTAAGCGCAATCTGTCCAAATAACGCTATCTGGATTCACATGGGACGATTTTAATGGTATATTTCCCTATGATTGGAATTTTTGTATCCTGAGAAATTACGGTCCCTTGGCAATATGTAATGTGCGCTCCGGCGTCACCATCACCCGAGGCAGTCGAACACCCGGTCCGCAGTAAAGCCGGCGCTCGCACTGAAAAAAGCAGCATCAAATAAACCGCCCCCTGAGGCGGTTTTTTTTCGTCCATACCCTCCACAACTTCGCAGTACCGAAAGCCGGCTCGCCTAACAGCAGCTGGCTTTTTTCGTTAACTCGCTCGCCTTGCGTTTATCGCCTGGCGGGCTTTTTTTTGGGAGAAGTCGAATGAACATCATCACCTTGGAGCGCGTTACCGAGAAAACCACGCTGGGCCGCAGCTCGGTCTACAACTACATGAAGGACGGCAGGTTCCCGGCATCGGTGCGCTTGGGCGAACGCCATGTGGGCTGGGTGGAGGCCGAGGTCGACGACTGGGTCAAGAAACAGGTTGCGGCAAGCCGTGCAGAGCAGTCGAACGAGGTGCCAGCGTGAAGGCGCCGACCGTAAATGCGAACGCCCCCGGTGAGGGGGGCGCTGTGTTCGATCGGGCTGGGGGGCCTGCAGTACACAAGATTGTCGTCTGCGGTGCACAGAATATCACGGACGTTTGCAATGAACTAACTATTGCCGGCGTGGCGTTGCAGTCGGCCGACGGGAAAACGCAACTGGACACCCTGCGCCGCGCGCTCCAGTACCGGGGCGCCCGTGGCCTGAACACCTACGAAGGCACGGCGGCCGGCTATCTGCGGCTGGCCACCAGGGTCAAGGAGCTCAGGAAAAGCTGGGACATCTACACCCTGAGCGAGGACGTGGTCGGCCCTGATGGTCTCCTGCACAAGCGCGTCGCCCGCTATGTCCTGCGCGGCCGGCGCCAGGATCTGCACGCACCTGCCCGGTCGCTGCTACCAGAGGTGCGCCCATGAATTTCTACAAGCACTTCTTAGGCGACTACAACCGCGCGACCGGGCACCTGACACTGGTCGAGCACGGCGCCTTCCGCCTGATGCTGGACCACTTCTACGGCGCCGGCCGTCCGCTGCCGGGCAATCGGAAGTCCCTCTACCGACTGCTGCGCGCCGAGAGCGAGGCCGAGCGCCGCGCCGTCGACGCCATCGCAGTCCAGTTCTGGCGGCCTTTGCCGGCCGAAATGGAGCCGCTTTACGAGGCGTTGGGGCTCCGGTCTGAGGAGGAGCGGCGACCTCTACGCGCCGTCGTCACCGAATGGACGGAGGTCGGCGGCCTGATCAACGTGCGAGCCCTGGGCGAGATGGTGAAAGCCCGGGTGATCGCTGAGAAAAACAAGCAAACCGCTATCGAACGCGAACAGAAAAAGCGGTTGCGCCTGGTTTCAGGAGGTCGCTCATGATGCTCGACAGCAGCGTTTTTGAAGCACGGAATGTGGCACAAGTGGTAACACCAGATGAGCACGCTGCGTGCTCCAGTCGTGCACGTATCCATAGCCATAGCCATAGCCATAGCTTTAAAACCCCAACCCCGCCCAGCCAAGGGATGGCCGGTTCGGGTGCCTTGACCCTCCGGCCTTACCAATCCGCGGCTGTCCAAAACCTCCGCCTTGCCCTGGCTGGGGGAATTGTTCGGGAGATGCTCTGCAGCCCAACCGGGAGTGGCAAGACTGAGATGGGCATGGCCCTGGTTCGCGGGGTCCAAGCAAAACGCAAGCGGGTGATCTTCCTCTGCAACCGTGTGCACCTGGTCGAGCAGACCTCCCGCAGGTTCACCAAGGCCGGGATCACGCACGGCATCATTCAGGGCGAGAACACTGCCCGGGTCTACGAGAGCGTGCTGGTGGGCAGCATCCAGACGATCGCGCGGCGTGGCATGCCCGAGGTCGACCTGATCCTGATCGATGAGGCGCACACGGTCGCCGGCTCGAAGGAATACCGGGCCGTCATCGCCGCCGCGAAGGGCATCCCGGTGATCGGGCTGTCGGCCACCCCATACGCTCGCGGCCTGGGCAAGCACTACGACGAGCTGGGCGGCCCGTTGTTCGAGCACATGACGGTAGCGGCGACGATCCCTGACCTGATCGAGGCCGGCTACCTGGTCGACTGCGACGTGTATGCGCCGAGCGAGCCGGATATGACCGGCATCAAGCAGGCGCGCAACGCCTTCGGGGACATGGACTACACCGACGCCGACGTCGGCCGCGCCGCGAATAAACCGGAGCTGGTGGGCGACATCGTGACGCACTGGCTGCGTCTGGCGCGCGGAACGCCGACGGTCTGCTTCGCGGCGAACATCGCCCACAGCAAGCACATCGTCGAGCGCTTCCACGCCGCCGGCGTCGCCGCCGAGCACATCGACTGCTACACCGACGAGGAGGAGCGACGCGCAATCCTGGCCCGCGTCGAGACCGGCGAGACGATGGTGATCTCGAACGTGGGGATCCTCGCCGAGGGCTGGGACTTCCCGGCCTGCCGCACGCTGATCCTGGCGCGGCCGACCCGCTCGCTCATTCGCTACATCCAGATGGCCGGGCGGGTGCTGCGCCCACACGCCAGCAAGGATCGCGCGCTGATCCTCGACCACTCCGGTTCGGTGGTGCGCCTGGGGTTTCCTACGGAGGAGTTTCCCCTCGAGCTTGACGACGGCACGCCCCGCGATGCGAAGGGTGGCCAGGACGAGCGGGAAAAACCGCTGCCGAAGGCCTGTTCGTCCTGCAGCTACGTCAAGACGGTCCACAAGTGTCCAGTGTGCGGCTTTGCGCCGGAGCGCCGCGCGAACGTCGATGTCCGTGCCGGCGACCTGGTGCCGATCACCAAGAAGACGAAGCCGCCGAAGATGGAGAAGCAGGAGCTCTATTCCCAGCTGCTCCATATTGCGGAACAGCAGGGCTATAAGTCGGGCTGGGTCTCGAACAAGTACCGGGAATATTTCGGCGTGTGGCCGCGAGGCATGCGCGACGTGGCGGCGCCACCAGGTCGGGAGGTGATGGGTTTCATCAAGCACCTGAAGATCAAGCACGCGAAGGAAAGGGAGGCGGAGCATGCAGACGCTTAAAACCAGAACGGCTGACGAGGCGATCGGCCGCTGGCCCGGCATCCTGCAGCAGCTGGGGATTGATCCCGCCTACCTGAGCAAGAAGCACGGCCCCTGCCCGATTTGCGCAGGCAAGGACCGGTACAGGTTCGACGACAAGGCCGGCCGTGGAACCTGGATCTGCTCGCACTGCGGATCGGGCGATGGCTTCCAGCTGCTGCAGCGCGTGGTCGGCTGGTCGTTCAGCGAGGCGGCCAAGCAGGTCGACCGGATCGTCGGGGCGGTACCGGCCGGGCCGATCGTGCCGGAGCGGACCGACGCCAGCAAGATCCGCGCGCTGACCCAGGTGTGGGAGACCAGCAAAGCCGTCGTGCACGGTGATCCGGTGTGGCGGTACCTGAACCGGCGTCTCGGGTTACAGCTGATCCCGGCCGACCTGCGACTGCACCCTGGGCTCCGCTACACAGACGAAGACGGCAGGGACCTCGGCCGCTTCCCGGCGATGATCGCCCGCATCCGGTATCCGGACGGCGCAGGCGCATCAATCCACCGCACATACCTCACCGAGGACGGGCAGAAGGCGCCCGTACCGCAGCCGAAGAAAATCATGGCCGGGAAAACGCTCAATACGGGCTGTGTGAGGCTCGGAGCGGCCGGGAGGACACTTGGTATCGCCGAGGGCATAGAAACGGCGCTGGCGGCCTCCTGTCGCTTTGGCGTGCCTGTTTGGGCCGCAGCCAATGCGGCGCTGCTGGAAGCCTGGGTGCCGCCGCCCGGCGTGGAGCGGGTTCTGATCGCTGGCGACAACGACGCCAGCTTCACCGGCCAGGCCGCGGCGTTCGGGTTAGCGCGCCGGTTAGCACAGAAAGGCCTGTCGGTTGAAATCCAGATCCCGCACTTAGTCGGGAAGGATTGGGCCGATGAAGGTCTCTAAGCAGTTCCTGCGCGACTTCGCCTACATCGCGAATTTCTACGGCTGGAGCGCCGCAGACGTCGAGGACGCCAAGGCACAAACCCGAGCAAGCCCAGATGAGCTTATTCCGTACTGGACCCGGCTTGCGGCCGCGCACCGCGCCGGCTATGCGCAGACCAGGGAAAACAACTTTATGCGCCTCGAACAGTGGCTCCAACTTCAGGGCGGCGCCCGCGCGCCCTAACTCTCGGATCTAACCGCGGTGCCTGTAGCAATCACTTCAACCACGAAAGGCAAGACCATGAAATTGAAACTGAACCCAGACGGCTCGGCCGTCGTCCAGAACGGCATGCCGGTCTACGTCCATTCGGATGGCTCGGAGCATCCCTTCGATGCCGCTGGTACCGTCGAGGCACTCAATCGCCGGCACTTCGAGACCTCCAAATTCGTTACCGAGCGCCTGACCGTCCCCGTCGACGTCGCCCTCGCAGCCTTCGGCCCATCGTTCAAGGTCGAGGGCGGCAAGGTCGTCGCGCATGACCGGAACGGGATCAAAGTCCTGTCCCATGCCCGCCTGGGAGAGGACGCCGATTTCGAGGAAGCAATCGAGCGGCTGGTGAACCAGTACCCGAGCAAGGACCAGATCCTCCGCGCAGCCGGCTCCTCGAGCAGCGCCCCGAGTCAGAGTGGCGGCGGCGGTGGGCAACAGAAAAAAATCGGCAACCTCAGCGGCTCGCGCGAGGAGCGCACCGCCGCCCTTGCAAATCGATTCCCCGAGCTGAGTTAAATCTGTTGTGGCTGTCTCCTGCGTATCACCGCATTTAGAGCTTTTTACGCAAGAGACAGCCGCCGTTCAGTTGTCAAAGCCTGGAGATTCCAATGAGCACCTTCTCTATTCAAATCAACGCCTGGATCCAGAAGACCAAGGACGACGCCGACAAGATCGTGCGGTATGCGCTGGAGGAAGTTGATAAACGGCTCGTGTATCGCTCACCGGTCGGTGACGCCGACTACTGGCAGCGGCCGGCGCCAAAGGGCTACACGGGCGGGCGGTTCAAGGGCAATTGGCAGATGTCGGTCGGCTCACCTGCGACTGGTGAAACCGGCGTCATCGACAAGGACGGCTCGGCGACCCTGGCTGCGCATAAAAGCGTGATATCAGCCGCGAAAGCTGGCGAGGTGTACTACCTGGTCAACACTGTCCCCTACGCCAAGCGCCTGGAGCAAGGCTGGTCCCGGCAGGCGCCGGTCGGCGTGGTCGCGATCACGGTCGTCGAGTGGAACAACATCATCGAGAACGTCGTCAACGGTGTGAAGGCCGGGACCAGCGCGGCCGACTTCGCTCAGGGGTGGCAGACCTACAAGCTATAGCCAGAACGCCGCCCGCTAGTTTTACCAGGCCTTTACGGATCGGAAGCCGATGGAGGTCCCGCCCACCCCTGGAGGTGGTCCATTGCCATAGTGCAGGTGTACTCGAACGCACCCGATCCGGTCGCAAGCTCGGTAAAAGAACGAGCAAAGCCGCAGCGCACGATCGGCCGGTTGCCAAACAAGAGGTTGCCACACTGGTTTCCACACTATAGCCGGTATCCAAGCCCAGGTATCCAAGGCGGTATCCACAGAAAGTGCCGCCGAATAAGTACGCAGCACGCGGGGAAGTACGCATGGTTTGGGGCATTTGAGCTGTTGCTCCTCCTGTCGCCCATAGGGGATTACGCGCCCTCTTCCTTTACCTAACTTTACGGATAAGTACGCGGCAAAGCTGTGCCGCACATCAAAACGAACTATTGAAAGGAGGAGCGATGCCGAGATGGACCGATGCCGCCCGCGCCAAGCAGGCGGAGCTCGTTCGCCGGTGGCGTCCGTGGGAGAAGTCATCCGGCCCAACGACAGCCCAGGGCAAGACACGCTCGAGCAGGAATGCGGACAAAGGCGGCGATGCGGGGAGGGCGCTCAGGCTGGCCCAGGCGATCGACGAGCTATCTGCAGCAGTTGCCAAGGTCGAAAAGCTGACCAAGCGACATCGAGCAGCAAGCAGTGGAACGCGTGGCGCCGTGGTGACGCCACCAACAACAGGCGTAATCGCCAAAGGATAGATGAAATGAAAAAACGAGTTATCCCGAAGGGTAACAAAAGCCTTGATGCAACGGCAGCCGCGCTGCTGGTCGAGTCGGCCAGCGTAGTGGCCAGTCTGCCGCCGAATATCACGGCCGCCGGAGTCGCGGCTTCGCAGGCATTCGTCGACGGCACTCTCACCGCCGCCAAGGCCGGGGGCTACACAAAAACCGATGCCTTGCGGGCGATGCTGCTGGGTGGGCAAGCCAGCAGTCGCCTCGTGGAAATGACGCGCGCGGCTTGCAAGGCTGCAGGCTTTGCTGCCATCTGCAAGTTGGTGACTGGGCTCGAATCGGCACACAAAGCGCATTGCGCACAAGGGGGCGGCCTATGACCGACTTCGCCTCGATTGGCATCGATCTCGATGCCCGCCCGGTGGTCGAAGGCACCCGGGCACTCGACGCCCTGGCCGAGACCAGCGCTAAGGTTGCGCAAAAAGTTACCGCGATGAACGGCGGTATGAGCGATACCGCGAGAATCATGCGCGCGAACGCTGAGGCCACCAAAACCGTCGACGACGCAAGTGCCAAGTTCCTGGCGAACCTCCAGCGCGAGATCGACCTGTTTGGCGCGAACCGCGCGGAGATGGAGCGCTACAACGCCGCCGCAGCCGGCCTGTCCACCGAAACGCAGCGTGCAGCGGCTGCTCTCGGCTCGAAGATCGACGCGCTGCGCCGGGACGAGCAGGCAGCGCGCGCCGCGGCGGCAGCCGAAGACCAAGCGACCAAGGCGGCCGATCGCTTCATCAAGAGCCTGAACGACCAGGTCGCGACACTCGGCATGAACACGTCGCAGATGTTGGCCTATCGCGCCGCCCAGTTCGGCGTATCGGATGCGGCCGCACCGCTCATCGCGAAGCTGTCGGAGGCTGGCGCCGGCGCAAGTAGTGCCGGCAAACACATGGAAGGCCTGAGCTTCCAGTCGGTAGGCGCGCGCCGCGAACTGCTGGTTTTGGCTCACGAGCTGAGCCAGGGAAACTATCAGAAATTTGGCGGCTCGATGATGGTCCTCGGCGAACAGACCGGCGCCGCCGGCCTGCTGTTCAGCGCGGCCGGCCTGGCGGCGCTTGGCTTGACCGCTGCCGTGGTCGGTCTCGGGTATGCGCTCATCAAGGGAGCATCCGAGCAGCGCGCCATGAACAATGCGCTGATCGAGACCGGGCACTATGCCGGCGTCACTGGTGACCAGCTCAACAGCATGGCGCACGCCGCCGTCGAAGCTGGCGGCAGCATTCGAGAAGCCAAGAAGGTGGTCGCGGAGCTGGCCGGCACCGGCAAGTTCACGGGCGAGCAGATCGGCTACATTACCGAGGCTGCAATCGCGATGGAGCATGCCACTGGCAAGTCTGTCGAGAAGACCATCAAGGAGTTCGAGTCGCTGGCAGTGGAAACAAGCGGTAACACGCTGCGCTCGACCGAAGCGATTTCCCGCGCGGCACTCAAGCTGGACGACACCTACCACTTCCTGACCGAATCGGTTTACGAGCAGATCCGGGCGCTGGAGCGGGAGGGCGAACAGAAGGCGGCCTCGGCGCTGGCCACAAAGACCTTGGCGGAGGTCACTGACCAGCGCGCAGAGGAAATGGTGCAGAGCCTGGGGTATGTTGCTCGTGCGTGGCATGGCATCACCGAGTTCATCGGCAAAGCAGTCGATAAGGCGGGCGAATGGGGGATGAAGGTCACGCCAGCAATGGAGGTCGCCCGGTTAACGAAGGAAATCCAGCAGTTGCAAGACGGCTCGTACGCCTCCTTCCATGGGGGGCGAGACGCCTATAACGAGGCAACGCTTGCCGCTATGCTTGCCGCTGACAAGGTGGCCCTGACCAAGGCGCAGGCAGAGCTCAACAAGGTGAACGCGGCTGCGGCCGCAGCGGGCGCGCAGCAAATAGCGCAATCCGAAGCCAAGCACGCCGCTTCGCGGATCGAGCAAGACGATATGCGCCTGCGGAAGAAGAGCATGTCGGAGGAGCAGCTCGACATCGACAGGTACATGTCCGACGTCGCCAAAATCCAGGCCGTGAACCCGAAGAGTGCGCTGGTTACCGATGAGGCGGTAGCGGCGCACCTGGCCGCCATCAAAAAGGCGCATGCCGTGACCGTCAAGGGTAACGACGACCGTGCAGCGGTGCTGCAAGACGCCTTTACCCGCGAGCAGACCGCGCTCGACCGCGAGAGGTCGATTTACGACGCTCGCGGCAAGATGCTCGACCTGTACCACACGAAGTTCGGCATGTCCGATGCCGACTACTATGCCGGCCGTGAAGTTGCGCGCGCGGAGTATGTGGCATCGGAGGCGAGTACCTTCGCCAAGGAAACGGCGCTGGCTCAAGGCGCCGAGGCGCAAGCCCGCAATCCGCAGGAGGTGGCAGCGGCAAAAGGAAAATACGACCAGCTGGTAAAAGCACATGAGAAATTCGTGGATGACATGCGCAATGCCGGCGGTGAAGACCGATCCAATGCCGATGCGGCTTCGCAAAAAAAGTACGACGACATCGTCAACGCGACGCACGATGCCGGCGTGGCCGCGATCAAGAGCCTGGACAGCCAGATCGAGAAGCAAAAGGAGCACAACGCCGAGATTGGCAAGACCAAGGAGCAGATCGAACTGGCGCGGCAAGCGCAGGTTGATTTTGCAACAGTCCAACTGCAAAGCGATGCCGATTTCCTGCGCGATGGCCTGGCCAAGTGGCAGCTCGATGAAAAATCGGCGGCGGTCTACACAATGCGCCTGAACGACCTTGACGCCGAGATCGCCAAGCGCAGGGAGCTCGCTGGGCTGCATGCTGCGGGTGCCGATCAGGAATCGCTGGCAAAGGCATCCTCCGACCTGGACAAGTACCTCGACCCGACCAAGGCTGAGAAGTTCGGCAATGCCCTGCGCGGATCGTTGGATGGCGCAGCCAAGTCGATGGGCGACCTAGCCAACGTTATGCAGCGGTTCGGTGCGCAACAGGCCGCAAATGACAAGGCGCGTTCCGAAGCCCAGCAACTTCTGGCCGGCAACGACGCACAGCGCGCCAAGGGCCTGATCGACTTGGAGCAGATCAATCGCAAAGGCACGGTCGAGCAGCTGGCCGGCTACGGCAACATGGCGGCGGCCGCTGCCGGCTTCTTCGGACAGCACAGCAGGGGCTACAGGGCATTGGCGGCCGTCTCGCAAGTGTTCCATGCGGCTGAGCTCGCGCTGGAAATGGAGTCGATGGCGACGAAGCTGTTTGCCACCTCTACCGTGACCGCAGCGAAAACCACGGCTGCCGTGGCCGAGAACGTGGCGGTTACGTCGACGGTGCCCGTCACCTTGGCGGCAGAAGGTGCGAAATCGACCGCCTACGGTATGAGTGCGCTTGCGGCATCGCTGGCGGCGCCCTTCCCGGCGAATCTGGCCGCATTTGCAACTGTCGGGGCAATGCTGGCTGCAATCGGTGTCGCGGTCGCTGGGGCCAGCGGCAACAGCCCCACTCTTTCAGAAGAGCGCCAAGTAGCCCAGGGCGCCGGCACGGTCCTGGGTGATGGCAAGGCGAAATCGGAATCGATTTCCCGGGCCGTTCAGTTGGCGGCATCGAACTCGAGCACGCAGATCAACTACCTGTCGGGCATGCTGACCTCGTTGCGCAACATCGAGACGGGCATCAGCAGCTTCGCCAACCAGATCGTCAGCGGCACGGACATCGCCAATCCGAAGATCAATCTGAACACCAACAACGGGCTGGCCAGCACCGCGACCACTGCAGGGTTGGCGACTGGCGGCGCGCTGCTGGGAATGACGGGCGCGGCATGGACGGCGGCGGCCGGCAGCGGGATCGCCGGGTCGGCGCTGGCGTCGCTTGGCGCTGCCGCGGGGCCGCTCGGCGCCGTCGCTGGCGCGCTTGTCGGCGGAATCATCAGCAAGATCCCGGCAATCAGCAACGCCTTGACCAGTGTCTTCGGTGGAAAGCAGAGCCTGCAGGACTCCGGTTTCACGATGGACAAGGCCAGCCTGGCGGCGATCCTCGCCAGCGGCGCTCGGGCGAGCAGCTACGCCGACGTCAAGACCGACGGCGGCTGGTTCCATGGCGATAAAAGCAGCACCCAGTCGAAATCGCTCGGGCAAGATGCCAACGTGCAGTTCAGCCTGGTTATCGAAAGCCTGGCCGACAGCGTCACCGAGGCCGGCAAGCTGTTGGGCGTGTCCGGCGCCGGCTTCGAGGCGCAGCTCAACAGCTTCGTCGTCGACATCGGCAAGGTTTCGCTCAAGGGGATGACCGGCGACGAGATCCAGAAGGCGCTGGAATCGGTGTTCTCGAAGCTGGGTGACCAGATGGCGGCGGCGGCCGTCGGCGGCCTACAGCAGTTCCAGAAGGTCGGCGAAGGCTACCTAGAAACCCTGGTACGGGTGGCGTCGGACTATGCCAAGGTGGACGCGTCGCTGCAGTCGATCGGCAAGACCTTCGGCAGCGTGGGTGTGCAGTCGATCGCGGCCCGTGAAGGTCTGATCGCGCTGATGGGCGGCATCGACCAGTTCCAGAGCCAGACGGCCAGCTTCGGCTCCAACTTCCTGACGAAGCAGGAGCAGCTGGCGCCCGTGGCCAAGTACGTCGACGACCAATTGGCGGCGCTGGGCCTGGGCTATGTCAAGTCGCGCGACCAGTTCAAGGCCGTCGCCTTGGGGCAGGACCTGAGCACCGCGGCCGGTCAGAAGCTGTTCGCATCGCTGATGGGCCTGCAGGAAGCCTTCGCCGCAACACACGCGGCGGCCGTCGACCTGACGAAGACCGAGCAGGAAGTGACCGACGAGCGGAAGGACCTGCAGGACCAGCTCGACCAGGTGACGATGACGCAGGCCCAGCTGGCGGCGAAAGCCCGCAACGCGCTGGCCGAGGTCAACCGGCCCTTGTACGACCTGGTCCAGACGGCCCAGAAGCTGGCCGACACTGCCACCAACATGGAGAAATTCCGCGACGCAGCCAAGTCGCTGAACGACACCATGCTGACCGGCAGCCTCTCGGTGCTCAACCCTGAGCAGCAAGAAGCCGAGCTGCAGGCCCAGTACGAGAAGATCAAGGCTGCGGCTATGGCCGGCGACACCAAGGCGCAGGATCAGTTTTCCGGCGCCCTGACGGCGTGGCTGACCGCTTCGCAAAAGCTGAACTCGGGCGACACGCAGTATCAGGCCGATTTCGCCCAAGCGCAGCGAGATTCGGCCGCGGCGGCGGCCTGGGCATCGAGCCAGGTAGACACCGCACAGGCGCAGCTCAATGCGATGAACTCGCAGACGGACGCCCTGCAAAGTGCGAACGGCGCGCTCAACACCGCGAACACGATCCTGCAGACCATCGCTCAGAACACGAGTCTGATGGGCGGTGCGCCAAGCGGGGCGAATGTGATCGGGACTGCGCTGTCGGCGCTGAGCACCGCAATTAACGCGCTTAAGCAAGACAACACTAAGCTGACGGAGCAGGTCGCCGCCTTGCGTAAGGATCAGGACAGCCAGACAGGCGACTCCATGCAGGCGAACGACGACTCGGCACAGCGGGCAGCGCACGCCATCGTCGACGGGGTAACCCAAGGCGTAACGCAGGCTGTGTCCAGGCTGGTATCGACGAAGTCACTTTTAGTATGACAACTCTGATGCGCAAGCCGTGTCGCGGTCGACGCCAGTTCAGGTGGTGAAGCTCGAGTAAAAGGAGCGGCGTTGTTCTAACCCTCCAAGCAACCGCGCTGCAGGCGGTGCTTGGAGGCTTTTAGCTTTGGGGAGCTCATGGTTGATGGACAGGTCGTGAACTACGCGCAGTCCTGGCTGCGCACGGTCGAGCCAGGCGCGTCCTAATCAGGGACGTAGGCCGCATCCTTCCGGACGTTCCATGCCTTGCCGACCTTGATTGGCTGCGGATAGATTCTCCCGTCGTGGACCCATCGTAAAAGGGTGCCGCTGCTGGGGGCATGCTCACCGAGGAGCAGCGCTGCCCAAAACTGGAGTGGGATGAATCGGGGGAGCCCGACCATGTCTTCGGGCAGCAGGTGCATGGAACCGTAGGGCTGTGGTCGCGTTTGGGCAGACGACTTCTGGGTCTGCAACTCCGCACGGTTTTTCAGGACCCACTCGACAAGCGACTCCTTCGGCTTGGCTGGTTTCGGGGCTGGTTCCTTGCCGGGCGTGGGCTTGCGTTTGACCGTTGTGCACACGTACGTCGACGCGCCACTCGATGGAAGCGGAGGAACTGGCGGGGCATCGCCTGTCTTGAGTTTCGACCAGTATCCTCGGGCAGGCCTGGGCACATCCAATGCGAAGCACGCCTTGCGTATTTCGCCCTCGGTCAGGTCATACTTGCGCGCCACCATGCTGACGCCTTTCGACCAGACATCACGGTAAAGTTCTTCGCGGTCCAAGATCACATCCATGGAACAGAAGGGTAGCGTAAACCGGGAGCGCTGTTCAGCCGCTGAACAGTCAGGCCGGCGAAATTAACGAAGGCAGGATAGGGGCAATGGCGGCAACTGTATACAGACCTCGGTATGGCCGCCGCCTTGCACTAAGCAGAAGGTTGGCACAACTTTTTGCTTGTGCCAACCTTCTGCTGAAAAATTGAGATACAATGTATCTCACTCAGTCGTGACGTATTTTCTGTTATCTAACCCACCACAAACTAGGAGGCCATCATGGCAGCAACAGCAATGGTTCACGTTCGAGTGGATGAGCAGGTTAAGATGCAGGCTGCAGAAACGCTGGAGTCGATGGGCCTGTCTTTGTCCGATGCGATACGCGTTTTTCTAACACGTATCGTGGCAGACAAAGAAATGCCCTTCAGTATCAAAGCTCCTAATGCAGAGAGTCGTGCTGCTATAGCTGAGGCTGAAGAGATCATTGAACGTCGCCGCGCTCGTTTTGCAACGGCGGATGACCTATTCAATGAGCTCGAAAAAAACAGCAGCAAGTAAGCGTACCAATCTGCCGCGAGCGGCAGACTATACGAAGGCGTTCCTGAAAGATTGGGAGCGCCTTTCTCATTCTGGCCGCTATGACATGAAGCGCCTTAAGGAAGTCATGGGCCTTTTGACTGCCAATGACGCGTCACTCCCCCCTGAGTGGCTGGATCATGAGCTGGATCATGACTGGGCGGGGCATCGTGAATGCCATGTAGGGGGAGACTTCCTCCTCATCTATAAGCTCGCCGCGGTTAAACCTGAGATGATCGTGTTCACGCGCGCTGGAACTCATTCTGAGCTTTTCAAAAAAGGTTAAACAGCAGGTGACCTCACGACCCGCATGACGGTTGCTCGTGAGAGGTTGTGGATGCGCGCCAGGGTACTGATCGATACGCCGGCCGCGTGCGCCTCGGTGATCGCGCGCCGATCGGCATCGGTGGTCAGCGTTGGGCGGCCAAGCGTTTTTCCTTCAGCCTTCGCGCGCGCCAGGCCGGACTGGGTGCGCTCCACCAGCAGATCGCGCTCCATTTCGGCGACGGCAGCCAGCATCGTCAGCATTAGCTTGCCGGCTGCACTGGTCAGGTCGAGCTTCCCCAGCTGGAGGACGATGACCTCGATGCGGCGCGCGGCCAGCATCTTGATCGTGGCGCCGACGTCCTGGGCGTCGCGGCCGAGGCGGTCCAGCTTCGTCACCACCAAGGTTTCGCCGTCACGGATTTGGCCGAGCATCTTGGCGAACTGCGGACGCTGCGATGCCGACACCTTGCCCGACACCCCTTCATCCGCATACCAGTAGTCGACCGCATAGCCGGCCGCTTCGATCTCCCGGCGCTGGTTCTCCGTCGTCTGTTCTTTCGTGCTGACTCGACCGTATCCGAAAATTGCCATTTCCATCTCCTCTTTGCTGTCCAAACACGTCCAGCGATGTCCAATAACGTCCATTATATATATGAACATGTTCAATAGTCAAACTGCTATTTTATGAACATGTTTCGGACGTATGTGATTGACCTGTTCACAAACGGTCGATTTTGGACAGGTGTCCACATGTCCCATAATCGTAGGATTTCGGGTAGTTGCGAAAGATATAAGGAAATTGTATCGATGCCGCGCCTGTCCGAAATCGAAGGTTTCAGGACACAGACAGCGGCCGGCGCAAAAGTGAGCCGGCTGAATTTTCAGCTGACGTCCGTCACCAATGAGTAGGTTTGCCGACGATCGGTCCAAAACTGGATGCATCTCAGTCGGCCGGGCGGCACGGCGTCCTACTTTTCCTTGAGGACGTTCGGCACCCACATCGGCTCTGGCGGCTTGACCTTTTCTTTGCACCCCTCGATCGCCGTGCGCGGGACGATCGGGCGTCCGACTGCATTCGTGAAGAACGGGATGCCCTGGGCGCGCAGCTGCTCCGCCTGCAGCGCATGCTTGGTCCGGCCCGTCAGCTCGCGGACTTCTTCTGCTGTCAAAAATGTATCCGACATCACTTCTCCTTCCTGCCCTGCTTCTGGAAACCTACGCGGCTCGCGCGGCACCATCTGGCCCGGCTGATCAGCCGGTCACCGCCGGCGCTGCTGGTCGTTGAGGTGAGCATACGCACACGGTACCGCTCGCGCGGTGCCGGCCGGTGACCCTGCTCAGATCAGCAATGCTCCATGACTCAAGCCATCACCGCGGGCAGATAGGGTATCGCCATCAGGCCGCCAGTGACGATCATGAACACGATGAGCATGGCCGCGCCGCGCGGGTGCCGGTCGAAAACGCAAACGAGCCGGGCCAGGGCGTTGAGAGTGGCCGGGGTAAATTTGATAAGCATATGGCTCCAGTGGTTAAGGAGACCAACGCGGTCTCCTATTGTGTCACCCATGCTGGCGTCACGACAGCGGCCCGTACAGCGATCGCGGATGTGCCGACAGCGAGCACAGCATGCCGGGCATGAAGGTTCGGTTCCTCTGGTGGGATTTCCGGCTTGGGCCGGCGGCCACGTCGCCACCGCCACGGCCACCGCCGTGCTGGGTACCTCACTCGATGCGCCGCCGGTCGACACCCCAGCGATCGGGATCCATTGCCGTGAGGTCGCCAAACGCTACCCCATCGCTGATGCTCTCGGCCGTACCCTGCCAAACGTGCCCGCCGAGCTCAGGCGGTCCGCCCGAAACGCGCCTGACAGAACAAATTTACGTGTCGGGAAACGATTTTGGAAAAAACGCTCACGGTTTACTCACAAGGACGCCCATTTCGTGATTACAATAGACGAATGACGACCGTACAACTGATGACTGTCAGGGAAATCCGGAAGGCCGGCAGTGGTATGCTGGGCGAGTGGATTGCCGTGCAGGATGCCCAGGGCAGCTACAAGGTGCGCTGTGGCGACATCGAGCTGTGTACCGTCAACGGGAAAAAAACGAGGAAATTTCGCAGCCTGGACGTTTTGCGCCAGGCGCTGAAGGAGGAAATCGGAGTAACCGAATTTCGAGTGCAGGAAGAACAGACATAGCGCGGCGCTGAAACAAAAAAGCCATCCTGGCAGGGATGGCTCTCTGTGGCCCGTGGGACCGGTACAGCATAACTCTTTGGACGGAGTTGGTACCGGCAGATTAACACGCCCGGTAAAAACGACGCAAGTGAATCATATACACACTACACGATTATGCCCGGCAGGCAAGCTGCTGGGGCATGAATGGGTATAGGCAGCACACAGCTAGCCCTCGATCTGTCGCAACCCATCAACCACCATGAGAAGCTGCATGCCAGCCCTCATGGGACGGTGCTGTACTGGGAGGCGCTCAAGGACGACCACCGGTGGACGAAGATTCAGCCGGGCGACCCCGTCGCGCAGCTGGTGTCCGGGTTCGCCGGCGGTGCCGACACGTACCTGACAGTCAACGAGTTCTACGGGTGGCGCCACGTCCGCCAGCTCAAGAGCCTGCGCGCCTGCTACGTCGACGTCGACGGCACAAACAATCTGGACGACGTACTCGATGCGCTGCGCGCCGCGCGGCTGCCGGCGCCGTCGTTCGTGGTGTTCTCTGGCCGGGGCATGCACCTCTACTGGATCCTCAAGCCAACCCCGTGCACCGCCCTGCCAGTGTGGCAGCGGGTGCAGGACGCTCTCATCAAATCGCTGGCCTGCATCAAGGCCGACCCAGCAGCGCGCGATTGCGTCCGAGTGCTCCGCCTGGTGGGCACCACCAACGCCAAAAACGGGCAGGAGGTGCGCGGCCTGGTGTTGACGGACGCCGTGTGGACGCTGCATGAGCTGGCCGACGAGGTGCTGGGCGCCCGAGAGGCGAAGCGCGGCAAGGTCTACGACCTGTCAGCGGCTGGCGCGCGCAAGGGTAAGAAGGCGCGCAAGTGGACCGGCAGCATCTACGACTGGTGGCACCTGGTCTACCGCGACATGTGCGCGATTACCGATTACCACTGGTTCGGGGGCGTGCCCGAGGGCTACCGCGACCGCGTGCTATTCGTGATGTCCGTGGCGCTATCCTGGTTCACGCATCCCGACAGCCTGCACGACGAGATCCTGGCCACGGCAAGGACATTCACGCCAACGCTTGACGAGCGGGAGGTCGTGACGCTCATGGCCCCGGTGCTCAAGCGGGCCGAACTGGCGGCCGCCGGCGAGCGCCTGGCGTACAACGGCAAGCTGTACGACCCTCGCTACAACTACTCAGCGGAAGGCCTGCGCGACTACCTGGGAGACGTGATCTCTGCTGAGCTGAATGCCCAGCTGCGCGCGCTGGCGCCGGCAGATGTCATCCAACAGCGGAAGAAAGAACGTGACGCTGGGCGCGATCGCGTGGCTGAGGGCCGCTACAAGCAGGACCGTGCGGCGTACCTGCAGGCGGCCGAGAACAAGGCCGCTACGGCGCGCCTGATGAGGGCGCAGGGCAAAACGCCCAAGGAGATCGCCGAGGAGTTGGGCATTTCGCGCGCCTCGGTGTTCAATTACTTGAAGGCGACAGTCTAAAGTCCGCCCTCCTTATATAGCCCCCGCAGGGTAGGCTTTTAGCGGGTTCTGTACTGGTTGTTCCTCAGGAGTTCCATTGATCACTGCATACAGAACGGAAGCTGCTAACATGTACACTTTGTCGTTAGGGCGCACGGGTTGTCCGTCTACTTCCCATACGGGGTTCGGAAGTGGAATGTGCATTACTGGAACCCATGTCGAAGCATCAGTCTTGTCGAAAATATGTTTTTCAACGACAAGATATCCTTTCGCTGTTTTGTCCTGTGCTTTGAACTCTAGGATGAAGCGCCCCTCCCCGAACTGGCTATTCAGTCGTCCCAAAATACGCCCCGAAGGTTCTTCGGTTACCTTAAATTTTGGTAAGCCTCCAATGGAGTTTTCGCCGTCGAAGTCTCCGGCCATTAGCTGTATATACGACTTTGCTTTTCGTTCGAGGTGTTCTGCTTCGTCCGCTAGATAGCGCAAGCCAAAAAGTTCTTCCTGTGAAATCAAGCCTGTGCGCATAGACCCTCCTAAGTAGTGGAATCAAAATTATCTCAGGTTAGGTACCTCATGGTGTTGTGGATTTGCGGGGGACAGTACCGCTCGCAACGTAAAGAAAAAGCCAGCATATAGCTGGCTTTTTAGGAGGCTGAGCGAATGACCTTACGGTGCTCCACTCGCGGCGGTAGCGGTTGCAAGAGTGACACCAATTGCGAAGTTTTTGAGCTTAACGCTCGGGCGCTTCAGTTTTTTCAGGTCCATATTTAGCTCTCCGTTGGCAGTGAGTTGGGCGCTGTATTGCGCCGATTTTTTGCTCTGCAAAGGGGCTGAAACATGATTCTGGGTGTGTTGCTGGTATTGCTGCGCCGAAGTGGCCGGTGCGGCAGGTACGCCTGGCACCGTAAAATCACTCAAGAGGCAGCGATCCGCCTCTGAATCTTGAGATTATATCTTTTTGCAGGGATTAGGGTAACAAAGTCATTGCTGACATGATATACCTGATTGGTATCTAATAGCTATTCATTGGCTACTAGGTAGCTATCTGGTACCATCTGGCGATTCTTATAACAGGGAGAACAGAATGCCCACTATTGTCTTTGTGTCGCCCAAGGGTGGCGCCGGCAAGACCACCTCCTCGCTGATCTTGGCGGAACAGCTGGCCCGTGCTGCTGACGTTACTGTGATCGACGCCGACCCCAACCGCCCCATCGAGAGCTGGACCAAGGGCGGTGCCAAGCCGGAGCGCCTGCATGTGGTCGCAGATGCTGACGAAGAGAACATCATCGAGCGGATCGAAGAGGCTGCAGCGCGCACGCCGTTTGTCATCGTCGATCTTGAAGGGACAGCGTCCAAGATCGTGTTGATGGCTATCAGTCAAGCTGACCTGGTGATCGTTCCGACGCAAGGCAGCCAGCTCGACGCCGAGCAGGCCGGCCGTGCCTTCCGCGTCATCCAGCAGCAGGAGAAGATGAGCCGGCGTCGGGTGCCTTACTCGGTGCTGCTTACCCGGACGAACTCCG
>NZ_VFNH01000006.1 GCF_006715485.1 Herbaspirillum sp. SJZ107 | reverse complement strand
CTCGTGGCTTTGATCAGGAGCCGGTCAGCAAATTCCATCAGGGACAGAGGCTACGCCTCGACCAAAGTCCGGATGTATGGCTGCAATCTACCTCTTTTGGACATCACGAATCGAAAGCCTGGCAAACCTGGATGCGTCCATGTATGTTGCATAAATCAGTGGGGCGCGTAATACCCCAAATCCCATACGGAATTACGGCATGGTCACCGCCACAGTCGTGGGCGTGCCCAACCGCGTAAAGCGATTGAGAATAGCGGCGCGGACCTGCAACTCGGCGACCTGACGATCGAAGTCACGCGCCATGACGCGTTCACCAAGCAGCTTGAAGCAACGCATCTTGGTCTCGACGAGGCTGCGCCGATGATACCCGGTCCATTTCTTCCAGATTTTCCTACCAAGCCGTCGCGTAGTCGCCAGAATGGCATTGCGGGCTTTTGCACCGGGACGCTGGTCCTTCCATGGCTTGGCGTTCTTGCGGGTCGGGATAATCGCCTGCGCGCCGCGTTGCGCAATGGCCTCATGACAGCCTTTGGTGTCGTAGGCGCCGTCGCCGCTGACGCTCGCGATCATCTCGTCGGCGGGAATCTGGTCGAGCAGGCACGGCAGTATCGGCGCGTCGCCGGTGGCGTTGTCGGTGACCTCGATGGCCCGAATTTCCAAGGTGGCCGCGTCAATGCCAAGGTGGACCTTGCGCCATTGGCGACGGTAGTCGGCCCCATGCTTCTTCGTCTTCCACTCGCCTTCACCCAGCATCTTGATGCCGGTACTGTCGACCAGCAGATGCAATCCAGTCGTCGTCGGCTGCGCCCCGATCGTCACCGAAAGATGCTTCTGCCGCCGGCTGACCGTGCTGAAATCGGGCACTTGCCAGTCCAGGCCCGCCAGCTCGAGCAGGCTTTGCGCCATGCCCATCGCTTGCCGCAGTGGCAGATTGAACAAGCCCTTGATGGTCAGACAGAACTGGATCGCCGCTTCGCTGTACTTCGGAATACGGCCCCGCTTGCCACTGCCACTGCCGTGCCAGCGCATGTCCTTGTCCAGCCAGATCAGCAGCGAGCCACGCGCTTTTAATGCCGCGTTGTAGTCTTTCCAGTTGGTCGTTCGGTAGGTCGGTTTTGCAGGGACGGTCATGCCGTCAGTTTACCCGGGCTCCAACCTGGCTGCTGCCGGGCCATTTATGCAACAAAGCCTCTGCGATCCATGTATTTGCAACCAGCCATGCAGCGGTTTTATTGTCAGGCGCAACCTTTGGTGCTATCGCATTGCCGTGCCGTGTCACTTGCCGATGCAAGCCTTGTTCCGTAATTACGTGCACATTATTTTTTCTGTCCAGATAAACCCTGTTTATCGTATCCGCATCGGTCGGTGAGGAGGAAAAAATTAATATTGAAGCGCACAAAACCTGAATTTCAGTTTTCATTTTTTTCACTCCACGATATTCGACTTGCCTTTCTTTTCCGTCTATTCCACCTGTGCGCGACCCGCGGCATCCATGCCGGCGCGGCGTTCGCCGGGCATGCGGCAAGACCGTTGCATGCCTGTCGTGTTACTTGCTCATTCTACGGCGCTGTCGATTGCACGGCCTGCTGTTTTGCGGCAGTATTGTTGCGTTGTCGTAGCGAAACACCAGCCGGTGACGCCGCGCTCGACCCCGCTCCCAGAGGATGGATGCCAAGATGGCCTTGCAACCAGCAGATCCGGAATTGTTCGACACCATGGGCTCGACCACACCCATCGTATGGGTAGCGGGCGCGGACCTGTGCGCCGCGTTGTGGAAGCCGACGCTGAACCCGTCGGCGGAAGGCGACGGCGTCTGGCGCGCGCACCAGTGGTTCTTCATGGTCGACGACGAGATGCTCGGCGCGATCACGAACCGGCAGGATGGCAGTGAAAGCTGGCGCGTGTGGAGCGTCAAGCCGGCGCACTGCAGGAAGGTGCTGGACGCGCTGGTCGAACACGTGCGCGACGCCGGCTTCTCGATTTCGTACTGAGGCACGCGGGCACCGGCCTGGCGTTCCCGAATGGCGCCGTGCGGCCGGCGTTGCCTGTGGCCGGATCAGCGCTGCTGCCGTGCATCGATCTGCGCCTGGAGCGTGCTCTTTCCCAGCCCGAGGTAGGGGTCCGGTTCCGGATCGGTGTGGCGACGCCACGCGCGCAGCGTGCGCACGCACACCGCTTGACGGATGTAGCGATGCCAGACGAAGGCCAGGTCGAACAGGATGATGCCGAACGCCCAGAGCAGGGCGAACGCGGCCAGGGCGGCACCCTGCGTCAACCCGATCCCCTCAACGCTGCCGCGCGCCAGCAGGGCCGCAGCCGCGACCAGCGCCGACGTGACGATGACCAGTGGCTTGCGGTTGCGCAGGCCTGCGCGTCGCGGCAGCAGCCATGCCGCCGCGCCAACGGCGGCGGCCAGTCCGCCGACCAGGTAGCGCCCGGCCTGCGCCTGGTCCAGCGTGGTGTCCGGCCAGAGCGCCGCCACCGCGTTGCCGGCGGCTTGGGCAAACGGCGCCGGCAACCAGCGCAGCGCCGCCAGCGCGGCCACTAGGCACAGCGCGGCCAGCAAGGCCCAGCGCGGCGCCGGCCGGGTCAGGCGCGGCAGGCGCGCCACGACCGTGAGCGCGGCCAGCAGCGTGCCCAGGATCCCGACAGCGGCCACGGTCGCGAGCAACCCGGGCGCGGACCCTGGCGCGACCAGGGCGCGCAGCAACATGACGACGGCGCCGCAGTGGATCGCATAGGCGAGCAGGTACGGCATGCCCTTGGCCACATGGTGGGGCAGGAAGCGGTTCGGGGGCGGCTTGACCGAGGCATCCGCGGGCGTCTTCACCACGGTGTCGATGAAGTGTCGGAACAGGTCGGGGTCGCGCCAGTAGTCGACATGCGCCTTGCCGGGGAGCCAGTAGCGGCTGAAACCGAAGTCGTGGTCGGCGGTGTCGAATTCGAACGCCGCGCAGCCCATGTCGTCGACCAGCGTGCGCCGCGCCTCGTCGAGCCGGAAGCCGACCGGGTCGCCGTAGTCGAAGTAATTGCGCCACTTGATCTGCTGTTTCAGCAGCACCGCGTGCGCGCCCGGCCGCGCAGGCTGCACCAGCACACCCTGGTCGATCGTCGTAGTGAAGGCGAATTCGCGCCACAGGCCGGGCCAGAGCGCGATGTGCTTGTCGATCGGCGAGCCGAGCGTCATCAGGCCGCGCACGTTTTGCACCCAATGGCCGGGTTGCGCAACGCCTTGGCCGGCCGGATCGTCGATCGGCATGTCCGACAGCGCCTGCAGCAGCGCTAGCAGGCTGATGACGGTGCCTTCGCTGTGGGCCACCAGGTG
This sequence comes from Herbaspirillum sp. SJZ107, assembly GCF_006715485.1. Lineage (GTDB taxonomy): Bacteria > Pseudomonadota > Gammaproteobacteria > Burkholderiales > Burkholderiaceae_D > Telluria. Next base: position 244,438 of record NZ_VFNH01000006.1, on the reverse strand, counting down.
GATCTCGGGCGGCCGCTTGAACTCCTGGTTGAATGCATCCACGATGCCGTTGAGCGCCGCATGGAAGCGGTACAGGATCTTGTTGCGGTAGTGCGGGAATTCGGTGACCGTCTGCACGTCGCCGGCGTAGTCGCGCAGCAGCTGGCCCACCTCGAAGCTGGGCAGTCCCACCTTGCCGGCCACCCGGCCCAGCCCCTCGATCACGCCGATGCCGTCGATGATGGTGTCGATGGCGTCCGCCGCTTGTCGAAAATCCTCGGACTCGAGTGCACGGCCGGCCGGCTGGCGGCGCACCTGCTTCTCGTAGATGGCGTCGGCGCGGCTGACCAGCGTCGCGGCCCATGCCTTGGTCTCTTCGAGCGTGTCGTCGGCGCGCACCAGCTCGTCCGGGATATCCGCCCAGAACACCTCGGCGAAGCCGATATCCGCGAGCGTTTCGTCGTCCGTCTCCAGCCGGCTCCAGCGTACCTTGCTGCCTTCGACGACACTGAAGTAGCCCAGTGGCAGGACCGGGATCGCCGGCTCGGCGCGGTCGCCGAAGCGGCGCGCCACCGAGCGGATGGTTTCGCTGCGGTGCTGCTTGCCGATGCCATGGATGGCGACCACGATCTTGGTCAGCGGTGCGGGGTCGTCCACCGCTGCGCTGGCGTGTTTGAATACCTGCATGCCGCTCTCCCGGTCTTGCTGTTCCCTGTACGACGGCGCGACGAGCGCCGTGCGACCTCGTCCGGCGCCCTGTCACCCCGCGGCGCGGCTCGTGCGCGCCGGTCCGACCGGCCGGCGGCCGGCGCCTCTGGCCCGCTCAGCGCGCGCTGCGCCGGCCTGGCTCGAGCGCGAGCGTGTCGGCGTCGCCCCAGATGACGCCCGGCCCCGCCAGGCGCGCCCGCAGCCTGACCTGCTGCCCCGTCCCTGGCGCGGCCGCGCCCGCGATCCGGATGCGCACCGTTTGTCCGAGGTATTGTTCCAGCAGATCAGGGTAGCCCTCGACCGCCATGGATGCGTCGACCCGCATCTCCAGTTCCAGGTACTGGGCCAGTTCCCTGCAGCCCTGCACCTGCCCGGTCAGCCAACACCAGTTTTCGACAGCTTGCACCATGCGTCACTCCTCTTTATGCGTTACGCCTGCCCGGCGAGGTAGCGCACCAGCGCGTCGGATATCGGGCTGGCGGTCTGCATCTGGTAATAGCTGTAGGCCGGCGACGGATTGACCTCGAAGCACACGTACTGCCCACCCGGACGCACCTTGAAGTCGATGCCGCAGAAAGGCAATGCCAGGTTGCGCGCCAGGACGCGGCAGCGTTCCACAATGTCGTCGGGCGGCTGGAACGACAGCATGTCGACGTCGAGCCCGTCCCTGCCGGCGTAGCGGTAGTCGACCGCCTCGCTGACGATGCGCGCGGCGAACACGGCGTCGCCAACCACGTGCACGCGTACGTTCTCGCCGTCGATGAATTGCTGGAATTGGGTGGGCAGCGCGCGCACGCGGTCGAGCTGCGCGAGCGCGGCGTCGTCCAGCATGCGCACGATCGAGCGCACCGAGCTGGTCGACTTGTAGATCACGCGCCGGTGGCGCTCGTTGAAGGCGTGCACGGCGGCCGGGTCGTTGGTCACGATGGTCTCCGGGACGGCGAAGCCGGCCGCGCGGATCACTTGCAACTGGTACGGCTTCGAAAAGTTGGACAACGTCGCCGACAGCCGGTTCGCGACTCGTTGCGGCGCCACCTCGGCCCATTGGGTCAGTATCTCGGCCCAGGCGTGCGTGCGCGCCTCGGTCCGTTCGCGGTCCCAGGCGCGCGCCGCGCGCGACAGTTCCGGCAGGCTGGCGGCATCGATCGTGCGCAGGTAGATGCCGCTGAAGCACTCGAGCGGATACACCTGTCCGGCGCTCGTCAGCGCGCCGCGGCAGCGGCCGTCCGCGTATTCGAATTCGATGTCGTCGTGCGCGAACGCGCGCTGGTTCAGCAGCACGCACTCGATGCCGAGTGCGGCGGCGCTGTCGGCGGCCAGTGCGATCGGCGGCTCGGAAGCGATACCGGCCAACAGTATCATGTCGGGTCTCCTTGTATGGTGGCTGGCGCATGGCGCGCGACGAACGCGACCAGCGCCTCGATCACGGCGGCCGGGACATCGAGCGGCAGCGCGTCGAAGCTCGCCCACAACCATGGACCGGGCCGCGCCCGGACGAAGCCGAGCACGCCGAAACCGAGCCCGATACGTCCGGCGAGATTGCGCACGGCGTCGGTCGCCACGCCCTCCAGGGCGCCCAGCACCTGGTCGCCGACGATCCAGAGCTCGCCGCGCTCGCCGTCCTCGGGCAGCCAGCGCAAGCCCGGCGCGCCGACGGCGACCCCGCTGGGTCCTCCGCCGAACGGTGAGAACCCGGCGCAGTCGTCCAGAGCCGCGCGGGTCGTCATGCGCAGCGTGCGCGTGTTCACGCCCGCGCACACGGCCTGGGCGGCGCCGCCGAGGGCCGACTGCGCCTGGCCGGCCATGCGCAGCGCCGCGGCGCTGTTGAGCACCGGGCAGCACAGGCCCTCCAGGCAGCTCCAGAACACCGCCATCGCCTCGACGCCGGCATAATCGCGGTCGACCGCGCGCGCTGCGTGGAACGCCGGCGTCGGCACGTACGCGATCCGGTTCAGGACGATGCCAGTCGATCCGTCCAGCAGCACGCCGGCGTCGCCCTGTTCGATCCGCGTCGCCACCCCGTCCAGGCCGACCGTATGCGTGATGCTGCAGCTGGCGAGCCAGCCCTCGATGTACAGGCTGCGCAGGCCAGGGCCGAGCGCCGCCGCGAGCGCGTCGGCGACCGGATCGACCAGGTGGCGGATCACGAGCATCATCGCCGCTCAGCCGTCGCCAAGCTTGGTGTCGAACGAGCGCTTGGCGCCGGCGTCGCCGCGCTGCATCGCTTCCTGAGCGTTCTCGTCCTCGGCGGCCAGCGCGCCCTGGCTAAGGTCGGGACGCAACTGGGCGGCGATGAACGGTTGCGCCGCGGCGGCGCCGGGCTGGCCGATCAGCGACCCGACAACCGATTCGAGCTGCGCCATGCGCGCCTCGATGTGCGCGTCCCCTGCCGGGCTGGCGCTGGTCAGGCGGCCCGGCAGCCCGCCCTCCCTCGGCTTGTCGGCCGGCTTGTCGGTCGGCTTCTCGTAGGTAAGCGACTTGTCGATTTGCGGCTTTTCGATCAGCTTGTCAGCGAATGGCTTTTCGGGCACCTTGTCGCGTACCGGCTTTTCCAGCACCAGTTCCTTGTCCTTCATGAGTTCCTTGCCCAGCTTCGGCGTGCATTTCACGGTGACGTTGGCGGTCATGACCGGACCGGGCGCGCTGATGCTGGTCACCGACACGCAGGTGCTCTGGCCGGCATAGGATTTCGAGTTCGGCGACGAACTGTTCGAGAACGAGGTGTTGTTGCTGGTGCCGGGATAGACGTCGCCGGCGTCACCGCGGTTCTTGCCGCCCTCGAGGTCCTTGCGGTTGTCGGCCTGGACCAGCGCCACCTTGTAGCGCGTTTCGTTGGCGTTGCTCGACACCGATTCGTCGATATGCCAGATCATCAGGCCCGCGCCCGGTAACGATTTGTCGAAGCGCGTCTGCTGACGGTTCTCGACCAGGAAGTATTCGGAGCCCGAGCCGCCGTCCTTCCACATACGCAGCACCTTGTGGCTGTCCTTGACGTCGGCGATCGAGCGGCTGCCGTTGGACGTGACGTTCTCGACCGTGACCCAGCCCTGGTTGGCCTTGCACCATGCCGATGGATGGGTCGGCGTGGCGCCGCCGCCACCCCAGCTCCCGGAGGCCATCAGGCAATGCCCGCCGATGCCGGACGAACTGCCGTCGACGTCATACAGGTCGGGAAACCCGAACAGCAGGTGCCCGAGCTCGTGGGCGCAGACGCCGATCCGCCCGTCTTCCGGCACCGTCAGATAGGCGTACACCTTGGTGCCGTCGGCCGTCACGGCGCCTTCGCTGAACACCCACTTGTGGGACCAGATGTCGCCGACCTTGCCGGTCACTTCGCCGCCGGACCCGGCGTGGACGACGACGAAGGCATCGACGAAGCCATTGCCGTCGTTGTCGTAGGGCGCGAAGTTGACGCTCGGGTTGGACGCGTTGAGCGCGTCGCGCGCCATGGTCTGGGCGTTGGGCAGCGCCCCGCCGGTGCCCGAATGCCCGTTGGCATAGTAGGCAAGCTTGTGCGGCAACCGGAACGGCCCCACCACCTGGCCCTGCAGGTTGATCTTGTTGTTAGTGACCTCGGCGTAGTAGTCGTGCACGCTGCCGGTGGCGATCACGCCGGAGGAAAAGAACAACTGGTGGATGTCGTTCTTGGTCGCCTTCATGGGCTTGTCTTCGAAATCGACCATGACGACGATGATGCGCACCGTGCCGCTCAGCGGCGCGCGCTCGAGCGCCTGGTTGCGGATCACGCTCGGCGGAGTCCCGAGCGGGAAGTATTCCGGCGGGATGATGGTGCCGTCGTCGAAGCCTTCCTGGCGCGGCTGCGTGGCGCGCAGGCGCAGGCTGCCTGCCGAAAAGGTGCTCTTCATGACCTCCAGTTCCTTGCGCAACCGGTCATCCAGTTCCGGCGACGGCGCGACCATGCACCGCTGTGGGTCGGGAGCGCGCCGGCTGGCCGCGTAGATGCGTGAGACGTCTTCGAATACGCCGTGTTCATTGCACATGTGAACCTCCACTCAAACACCCGCGTTGAACAGTGGCGCAGGCGACGATATCGGGCTGCAGGTCGAGTCAATCGGGATGCACCAGGCTGCGCGGCCAGGCGTCGGGCCGATCAGGGGACGGCCCGGGCGTGCGTCGTCGCGGCCGGCATGCGTCCCGGCCCTGCACACTGTTCCCCCTACTGTCCGGTTCGTCGATCCGGCGGCGCCGGGTGGCGCAGCGTCGACGGCCGACATCCGGCAGCCGCTTCGCCGTCGGGAGCTTGGCGTGCGCCGCGCCGCAGCGAGAGTGCCAGCGCGTGCCCTGGTTTTGGAACCGTCGTGAAGTGAATTCGCATATGCAACCCCAGCCGTCCAAGATGGCGTGTACTCGTGACGCCACGCGCCTTGCGGGCGCGCTGCAAGCGCTGGGGGGCGAAGCAATGACGGTCCGGCCAGCAGCGGCTGCGGCATTCTAGAAACAGAATGTAGGCAATTTCCTACTAAATACTAGACAATCTCCGACACAAAATCCAGCGTTTTGTAAAAACAAATGTGACATTTGGAGTTTGCAGAATCTTTGTTGTTGTCTAGCGTCACGCACCATGCCAGGCGGATAGCGTCATGGTGTTTTTGAGAAGAATGTAAATTATTTGGATGGTTTTTATCTTTGCGCAAAGGGGGGCGATTACAATGCGTCAAGTTATTGCGTCACCCGGCGCTGTAGCAAGCGCACGACTGACGAGGATCGGCCATGCACAAACGCCTGCTATGCATTTCGTCGTGCCACGATGGCCCGGACCCGACCGCCGGGTTGCCGGCGCTGGGCTGGGAGATATGCCGTGTCGTCCGCCTGGCGGACGCACAGCGCGAGTTGCGCCGGCAGTGCTTTCGCGTCGGCCTGGTCGTGCATGACGGCCACCTGCCTCGGTTGGCCGAGCTCGCGGGCTTTCTCGGGCGCCACCGCGCCGTGCACTGGGTCGGCGTGTTGCGCGCCGGGCAGCTCGACAGTCCCGCGTGGCGCGACCTGGTCGCCGACTACCTGAGCGATTACCACACGGTGCCGGCCGACCCGATGCGCCTGGCCACTACGCTCGGCCATATTCACGGGCTGGCGGCATTGCAGACGCGTTGCGCGCCTGGCGCGCCGCGCGGCGCGCCAGGCCGATCGCCGCTGCTTGGCGAGGGCGTGGCCATGGCGCGCCTGCGCGCGCAGGTCGACCGGGTGGCGGCCGTCGCGGCGCCGGTGCTGGTGTGGGGGGAAAGCGGCACCGGCAAGGAGCTGGTCGCACAGGCGATCCACGCGCAGTCGGCGCGCGCCGATAGCCCCTTCGTGCCGGTCAATTGCGCCGCCTTGTCTCCCAGCCTCATCCACGCCGAACTGTTCGGCCACGTGCGTGGCGCATACACAGGCGCGATGTGCGACCGGCCCGGCCTGATCGAATCGGCCGACGGCGGCACCCTGTTCCTCGACGAGATCGGTGACTTGCCGCTCGACCAGCAGGCCAGCCTGTTGCGCTTCCTGCAGGAGAAAACCATATGCCGGATCGGCGCCACGCGCCCCACCCGGGTCGACGTGCGCGTGGTCGCGGCGTCCCATGTGCCGCTGGCGCAGGCTGCGGCGGACGGCCGGGTGCGCGCCGACCTGTACCACCGCCTGGCGGTGCTGCCGATCGCGGTGCCGGCGCTGCGCGAACGGCGCGACGATGTGGTCCTGCTCGCCGAGCATTTTCGCCGCGCGTACCAGCACGAAGGCCGGCCGCGTATACGCGGCTTTTCCCGTACCGCGCTGGTGGCGCTGACCCAGCATGCGTGGCCGGGCAACGTGCGCGAACTGATCAACCGGGTGCGCCGCGCGCTGGTGATGGCCGACGGCGAGCTGATCGAAGCCGCGGACCTCGGCCTGGGGATCGAGCAAGCCGCCGCGCCGGCCGGCGCCAATAAAGCGCCGCGGCTGACGCAGTCGGCGCTGCGCGATTGCCTCGACCGTAACGGTAACAACGTCAGCCGGGCCGCGCGTGACCTCGGCCTGTCAAGGACCACGGTCTATCGCCTGCTCGGCAGGCAGGAAGGTAAGTGTTAGGACGGCGCGGCCGGGCGTAAAGCGCGTGTAGCGATGTTGTAAAATTGACGGTTGCAAACATAGGCTTGCGGCGCGTCATTCCACTTAAAGGCGATCATGTCGGCTCCACACACCCTACGCTTTGAACAGCTCGCGGCGACGAAGGATGCGGTGCTTGCTGCCTGGCTCGACCAGGTGCGCAGCGAGATCCCGTACGCCGCCAGCGTGCCGCTGCCATCGCTGGTGAACACCATGCCATTGTTTTTCGAGCACCTGGTGGAGACGACCGTCGGCGAAGCCGCGGCATTCGACCACGCCACGCTCGCCTCGGAGCACGGTGGCCAGCGCGCCCGCGTCACGCGCTTCAACGCCGGCTCCATCGTGCATGAGTTCCAGTTGTTTCGTTCGGCCGTCCTGGCCACCTGGCACGGCGCCGGCATCGCACTGGAACTCGACGAGGTCGAGCGCTTGAACAAGGCGATCGACGTCGCGCTGCGCGCGTCGCTCACAGGATTTTCCGATTCCCAGGTACAGATTCGCGAGCAGTTCTTTTCAGCCCTGACGCACGATATGCGCACCCCGCTGGCGGCGGCGTCGGTAGCCGTCAACGTGATTCACGCGACCTCCGATCCCGAGCGCGTGCGCCGCATGGCCGAGGTCGCGATGCGCCAGCATGCCAGGCTCGAGACCATGATGTGCGACCTGCTCGACATGATGGTGCTCGAGGCCGGCACGACCATGATCGAACTCGCCTCAACGGAGCTGTACGAACTGGCCGGCGATGCGGTGGCCAGCGTGGCGCTGACGTCCGGTCGCGAAATCGTGCTGGGTGGACAGCGCATTCCCGGCAGGTGGCACGCCGCGGCGCTGCGCCGGGCGATCGAAAACCTGCTGATCAATGCCGTCAAGTACAGTGACAAGGATACGTCGATCGAGATCCTGGTGCTGGCCAGGGACGGGTCGGCCACGGTCGCCGTCACCAATACCGGCCCGGTTCTGTCGCATTGCTGAGCGCCAAGCAGATTTTTCCAGGCCGGGCGTGACTCCGGCTTATGCTGGACGGACCAGTCCCGCCAATGCATAAAATTGCTCGGCAACCGACGAGTCCGTTGGATTGATTGCGAACTGGCCCTTGCGGATCATGTGCATGAGCTCGACGCCTGCGAGCACATTGCTGGCTGCGCGAAATGACTTGAAGCCCAGCATTGGTTTGGTCAACCGCTTGATCGCGCGATGGTCCTGTTCGACGATGTTGTTGAGGTACTTCACCTGGCGTACCGTGATCGGGACGGCCTTGCCGCCATTGATCTCATCAATGGCGGCCCTGTTGGCGCCGCTTTTATCCATCCCGATCTTTGTCGGCGCGCCGTTCTCACGCATGGCTTTTTCGAAGAATCGTCTGGCGGCGGCCATGTCACGCTGCGCCGTCAGGAGGAAATCGACGGTCTTGCCTTCCTTGTCGACGGCACGGTAAAGGTACTTCCAGGTGCCCTTGACCTTGATGTAGGTCTCGTCCATTCTCCAGCTGGTACCGACCTGGCGCTTGTGCTTACGTGACAGTTTCTCGATCATTGGCAGAAACCGGATGGCCCAGCGGTTGATCGTCGAATGGTCGACCGACACGCCGCGCTCTCCCATCATTTCTTCGATGTGCCGGTAGCTCAGCGGATAGGCTGCGTACCAGCGGATGCAGACCAGGATGACGTCGATCGGGAAACGCATTCCTTTGAAGCTGATCATGATAGGCAGACAAGTTTTTGGCGTTACAGTCTACCGGCTTCACGCGGCCTTTCGTCAACGCGACAGAACCCTTGTGACGACAATTTCATCTGTTTTCCCTGGGGCCGCTCAGTACCCTTCGAGGGCAAAAATTACTTTCATCACGCCGGCAAACCTGCGAATCGATCGGCGACGCGGGTAGTGCGCACATCGGTCGTTTCGTAGCACGGGTCGGCATGCTACGCGTCCGAATATGCGCTGCCTACCGGCATATCGCCGGGAAGGCCTTTCAGCAGCTCGCGCAGTTCGTTGACGGTCATGGCGTCCTTCGCTTAGTTTCTTCCGAGGACGGTATCGAGGGCATATTGCGTGCTGCGCTGCGCGTCGGCCAGCGGCTCAGAAACAAGCATCCCGTAATCCGCACGCTCGCAAAGCTCGCGCGCACGCTGGATCGCTTTCAACGCTTCTTTTACCGCATCATTCGCAGCCGTTTCCTTGTCACTCAGCATGGCCGTTTCCTATCAATGAGTTCGCCGCCACGTCCGCTCGATTGCGTTCATGATCGGTGGCACGACCTCATGTCCTTCAAAAGATGCAGGCTGCTGATTGTTCGGATATCCAAACAGCGGAGACGCCTTCATCATCCTTAGGATGTCCTTATCTTGATCGCCGACTTCCACTGCGAGATCGACTACTTCGCTTTCTAACTGGTGGAGCAGAGCCCAAGTGAGCGTCCCGCGTTCGCGATGCCTGGCAACTACTGCTGGCACGATCGCTCGAATTGCTTGAAAAGCCTTATCCATAGTAAGCATGATCACCTCTACCAATTTAACTGTATGTTTGTACAGTATATCTCAGCCGCTGTCATGCGTATCATGTTCCTCGCTGGACCGGTACCACGCTGGCCCTCGCAGTGCCGCAGCTGGCACGAGGTGGAATCGGCTCCTGCTGGGTTTTTCCGGTCACTCTTCTAGTTCAGGACGCCATTCGTGGATGATCGCCACGAAGTCAGATTCGAAGCCCAAGCTGTCGGGGTAGGCGTTGTTTCGACCGATGAACGCGAACACGGTGATCATGTCCTCAATGATGGCTTCGTCGCAGCCCCACATCGAAGTGAAGTCGAAGCCGCCACATTGCGCGGCGTTCCACCACGCAAGAAGAAAATCTGCGACTCGACGGCTCTGGCCGCTGTCACGTTTCGCGTGTCCGATGAGGCGCCGGAGAGCCTCAATTTCCTTGTCGGTCAAAGTAGCCATCTTATGTTTCCTCGTTGGATATCATCGAGCATAGCACAGCCTGATTGCTGAGGTTCTTGGGTGTGGCGGTTGAGATGGCTATGTTCGTGAAAATTAGGTCAATTCGTGGGAGTGTCCCTATTAAGTGGCTTTCACTATCGGCGCGTAAATTTTGTCGAGAGACCAGGCACGGAACACGTGTTTAAATTTGCCGCCTCATAGTAGAATCGCTTCGCAACCGTCAGTTGTACTTTAATCCAACAACAGGAAGATTCAAACATGGCACAAGTAGACTTATCCGCCTATGACCTCGCCGGACTCAAGGCCCTGCAAGCTGAGATTGAAAAGCAGATTAAGGATCGTCAGCAACAGGAAGTAAAAAAAGCGCGCGAACAAATTCTCGCGATTGCTCAGGATGTAGGGGTGCCGGTAGAGGAGTTATTCTCCAACAGCGGAGCGAAGTCAAAAGGCAATACCGGCAAGAAAGCACAACCACAGTACCAAAATCCCGCTGATAGCTCGCAGACCTGGACTGGCCGCGGTCGACAGCCGAGGTGGATTGCTGACGGGTTGGCTAACGGTAAGATCCTGGACGAGTACAGAATTTAACCGGCGGTCGTCGACGACCGCTCGCAACTGACATTAGTGCGCCGTTGAATGAGAAGCGGTATAGCGGTCGACTCGTGGACTATATATTCGTTAATTAGATTGCAATTTCCTGCGGAATTTTAGCTCATAGGGTGCTCTCTCCCTGAATGGCTACCAAATATGTAATACACCTCTCTTCGGCATGGAGAAAGGCAGTTTCTGCGCGCATGGCTAGAGCCAGCACGGTAAAGCATTGCTGTGCAAGAAGTTCAGTCGGAAGCAGCTGATTGATCTCCAGCTCCGCCTACGCCGCAATGTCGCGTCGATGAAAACGCTTATCCGCAAAGCGCCGCTTACGCGAACCCCGTTGCGCTTGATTTCCGCATTACACGGCTATACAGCATCCCATCAAATTGTTCGAGGCGAAGCCTGCCCGACACCATAAAGCTTCGCTTGAACAAATACCTAAATAACCTGATTCGGTCGGGCCATCGCGACGTCATCTCCAGACTGCCGACGGTGCTCGACCTCAAGATGTTGGCGAGAGCGGCTATGAACATTCGTAAGATCGAACTCACGCAATGCATCCGAAAGGGGCATTTCGACCTAAGAGACGGTTTAAAAACTCACCGGAAACGCATCCTGTGCAGTAGTGATGAGCCAAGCGCGATATAGATCATTGCTTGGGATACGTCGAGGCGCTGCTCGTAATCGCGGACGAGACGGCCGTATCGCATCAGCCAAGCAAACGTGCGTTCGACGACCCAACGCCGCGGTTGCACCTGAAAGCCGTTCTGGCCTTGCAGGCCGCGCACGACTTCAACGGTAAAGTTGAGATAGGCCGCCTTGTCCAGCAAAGTACGGCGGTCGTAGGCAGCGTCACCAAACAAATGCTTCACCCATGGCCAGCGCTTGACCAAGGCATCAAGCACCAATTGGGCGCCGGTCGAGTCTGCGATGTCGGCGGGCGTCAGGTTCACGGCTAATAGCCGGCCATCGGCATCGACGCTGATGTGCCGTTTGCGCCCGCTGATCTTCTTGTGCGCGTCGTACCCGCGCTCTCGTGCACATGGTGCTTTCACCGACTGGCTGTCGACGATGCCGGCCGAAGGAACGACCTCGCGCTGCTCGCACATCCGGTCAAGCATGAGGGCAAGATCGTGGATCGTTCGGAACAGGAAGCGCCGCATCAGACGTCTGAACCAGTAGTACACCGTTTGGTAGGGAGGAAAATCGTTGGGCAGCATGCGCCATTCGCAGCCCGACCGGACCAGGTAACGCAACGCATTGATCACCTCGCGAAGGGCCGTCCTTCGCGGGCGCCCGGTACGGGCTGCGCCAGGCAGTAACGGCTCGACGAGCTTCCATTCCTTGTCGCTGATATCGGTCGGATAGCCCCGTCGCTCCTTTGGTTTCGAAACCTTATGCCGCGCGCGCTGTTCTGCTGTCCACATGGCGTACTCCTGCAAGAGTGAACCGCTTGGACATCATAGTTGCTTCCGAGTTTTTAAACCGTCTCTAAACGCTTTACTCCGACCGGGTTTGCTGTCGAAACCCACGCTAACAATACATTAATTCTCTACCTGTCGGCATCCCAGACACCTTGTGAGCCGATAGCAGGCTGGAATTTTAGTCCATTGGTTACCAAGGGGCAGGGCCGCACATTCTACTTCGACTTGCGTCGATAAGTTCAACTTTTATGATGGGTTTTGTGGCGTCTGCCGTTGCTATTTTTCGATAATTCCAACATGTTGATTCAACTCAACGTAGAGTAATTGCGGAATAGCAGGCAAGGATTTTCGCTACGGACTCTGAGGTAACTTATTTAGATAAGGGTGAACGTAAAATGAAAGAAATTTTCGAACATATCAAACGTGTTGCAATGGAAGACTTTCGACTGTTTTTCGAGCCGTTTGTGTGGGTCGGTCGTGCTATCCGACGAGGTGTAAACTTCATAACTTGCCAAGTGATACGTTCGCTTAACCGTCGAAGGAAAAATGAGGATGAATAGAACATTTTAGGCAGATGGGGCAGCATGTCTCTCATGCGCTGCAAGGGAACATCTATAACTTAATTCTGAGCTCTGCATAGTCAGCGGCAATTTTGCACAAACGCCATGCGGTCTGTTCGCGTGGCGTTTTTTTTGGGCGATTATTATACGCGTCGTCGTTGAAAAGCCCCTTCCAAAGAAATTCGGCCTTAGAGAGAATTCTTGATGTAATTGTTAAAGACCCAGCGACCGCGGCCATCACCATGTCCTAGATCATTCGAGGTTCTCGAAAGCGCTATCTTTTCGCTGCAACCTTCAGCCAGGTAATGTTTGTATTGATCCATGGCAAAAGCACGTCGCAGCGAGTGGCAAGAATTTTCGCCTTTTAGCCCCAACTTTGCTAATCGGTCGGAATGCTGTTCAAGAGCGGCTTTTAAGCTCTTGCTCACAACGAGATACCCTTGCTTTTGGAGCACTGCCTGCGCCGCTCTAACGGCCGCCAAAGCATTATCTAATCCCTCAGGGGCGACGACAACCGATCGAGCTCGTCCGCCCTTCGTTCCATCCCTGACAATGATAGGCTGGCCTTCCGCTAAATCACGCTCCCACTTGTTCAATGAGCTCACTGACATGACCGCCTCAAGTTCGCGCAGGCCGAGAAATCGACTCAGCTCAATAAGAGCCTTTGTATCTGGCAGGGCCCTTTGCAGCGCGTATCGCAGCACTTCGGGATCCACCACTTTTCCAACGCCAATCCTGGTGCCTGAAGGGACACCGAGTTTCGAGTTCGGACAAGTCTCCGGAGTGAAATCTGTGCGTCCAGCTCCCTCCAAAGAGCGCCTGATATGGCTCATCTCATTCTGAATCGAACGAGCACTGATCCCTTGTGCAATCCGATACGTGACATAACCTTTTAGTTGTTTCAACGTTATCGTGGCCGGCTCGACGTCTCCCCAGCGCTGCACCTTTGCGCAGTCTGCAACAGCGTTCCATGTACTGTTCATCCGCACTTTCGTCCGTATGGCGGCCCCTTTTTGCCATAGGGCCGCCTTGGAAAATTTTGTCTGAATAGAATCGTTTCTTTTGTAGATGTGAGCCATAGCAGCCATAAAAAACCTCCAGTGTGTAAAAGGAAATACCGGGTACTACCAGCACCGCACTGCATGAACGGTGGTCCAACAACGTTTAGATAGGAGCGGCTGCCGTCATGCAGACGGGGGGTACTTCGGCCGGGAGAACAACATGCTGAAAGGGGGGGGCGCTACATGCCGCGCCAGGCTTGTGAAGAAAATCTCTTCTAGGCTGCTTTTGGAGGGGACTGCGCTGGAGGTGCAGGGTTGGCGTTTCGATTCCGCGCTCTGGGCGGTGGCGTAGCCAAATTTCGAGTGTCACTTCGGGTTCCTGACTGCGGAACGGCATGAACACTAGGTTTGGAGGGCTTTAAAAGTCGCGTCACTACCGGATAGTGACGCGTTGAAAAAAGACGTAGCGTGACCGCAGGCGGACATGTCAGCACATGCCGGGGCGATCATCGCTACGTCAGCTGGTGGCGGCTATTGTGTGAGTGGCTCTGGACGCCACAGTCTTGCGATAGGCCGTACGGCCGTGCAGATCAATTCCGCAGAAGTGGGAAGAAATCGTGACAGAAAGCTCTTTCGCCAGTCTGGTCCGGCGAAAAAGATGGAATTTTAAAATTTTTTGCGCTTCTCTTACCTACTGGTTTCCTGAGCTCGGCGGGGCTTGGAATCCAGGCTCTGCCTGGGTTGTGGGGGTAGCGCTCAGCTATCACGTCTGTAGAGAGGCATCAAAGTAGCTGCACGCGGTAAAGCGCTTCTTTCGTAGCTTCTGTCGTATGGCAGGCAGGACCGCTGTATGGCTGACCTGCTTCCGGGCCGTCGAGACAGAAATAGTCGCGTACCACAGCGTTCCAGAAGGATGACTAAAACTTGGCTCGCCGTAGCTGCGGCCGAGAAGACTTGCGCAAAACTCTCCACTCCCAAAGCGGCGGAAAAGTTTGATGGATAAGCTGCCGCTTAAGCGACGACCAAATATAAACCATCTGCTTTCGGCCGTCAAATCGAATGCTAGCGAATATACATGAGCATTTGCCGATTTTCGTCATGAAACGCGTTGTACGATCACTCCGTGTACACAGAACACACAACAAACAGACACCAAGCAGACATGGAATGAACATAAGACGGACACGTTTTGCCGCAATAGACAAACTATAAACATGGGTTGGACAGGAAATAGACAAATTTTAGACATGCAATGCTCGGCCCCCGGGACTGGGCGCGGTGCGACAACTTCAACCACAATCCAGGCGCCGCATGCTGTGTATTGGTGAACGAAGTTGGCGCGTAAATATGACTCGGACAGTATCTATGATAAATATGATAACAAAAGGCATTCCATCCGAAAAGCGATCAGTGCTGCGGCGTTTGCAAGAAGTGCTGCCGCAGATTGAGGATGGCTTGGCCAATGGGTATTCACATAAAGACATGCATGCGGCGCTGGGGCAGCTTGGAATTTCCATCTCGCTCACGTATTACCACCGTGTCCTAGCGATGCTCAGGAAAGAGAAGAGAGAAAGCACGGCTGTTGTCCCGGAGACAAGACAACGCGTCAAGGAAAACCGACGTTTGACTGGCAGTACTGGAGCTGATCTGAAAGCTCCTGATTTATCTGTAGCATTCAACGAAGAATCGGTTGCGGCTACCAGTAGTATCGTCGAACAGCCAAGTGAACCTAGGGAATTCAAATGGGACGCCAAGGCTGCAGAAAAGGTAAATTGGAACGATTTATAGGGAGTGATATGAAGCAATGTAATTTTGTCTGCATGGGGAAAGGCGGGGTTGGCAAGTCGTTCGTCGCTTGGGTTTTGGCCCAGTATGGGATCCATATGCGACGAGACGGATATTTTGCCGATACCGATCCAACTAATGCGACCTTTGCCGGATACGGTGGTTTGAACGTTCAGCACATCAATATTTTGAACAGCGAGATGAAGATTGATGAGTCGAAATTCGATGGATTGATGGATCAACTTTTGCAGCGCGAGGGTTATAGCGTCGTGGATACGGGCTCACCTTCTTTCCTTCCGATGATGAACTACGTGGTCGAAAGTGGTGTTTTCGACGTAATGAAAGAGGCAGGCCATCAAGTCGTCATCCATACACCGCTGGTTGGCGGACCTGCAATGCAGGAAACGGTACTTGGTCTTAAGTCGATTTTTGAGTCCACGAATACTGACGTTGTCGTCTGGGAAAACGATTATTTTGGTCCAGTCGAGCAAGATGGGCAGCGCTTCAGCGACTCCAAGATTTACGCGAAATATCGCTCCAGAATCCTGGGCGTAGTCCGCATCAGGCAGCGCTCAGCGGATACCTTCGGCAAAGATATCCGCTCGCTGCTGTCTCAGCGTCTGATCTTCAATGATATGGATACGGCCGATTTCTACATCATGCAGAAGCAGCGGCTGACGATGATTCGGCGCGAGCTTTTCGAACAACTTGAAGCTATCGGCCTTTAGCATGATTGAGGTTCGAGAGCGAAAGCGGCTTGCGCAAGATGTTTTTTCGCTTACCGGGCAGAGGCTCGACGAGGATGATCCGGTTACCGTCGCCGCCTTGTTTTATGCTCAGCTGCTCCGGGAGGCCAGCGAGTCAGCAGTGGAGCAGACACAGTCCGTTAATCGTGAGGCGGCCGCTGCAGTCCAAGAGGCCATGGCGCTATGCCGGAATTTCGAAGCTGAACGTAACGCTTTTGCGACCGAGATGGCTAAAGAACGTACGCGGCGTGAAGTCGAATACGCTATAGAACGACGGAAGCTCGTGGCGGAACTCGACGGGAAAATCCAGCGATGTGTGAAGATTGCCAGTCGTAATAACGCGGCCGGGGCACAGTCAGACTGGCTGCCATGGCCGGTTTCGCTCGCGTTCACGCTAGGGATGTTTGTATTCGCGGCCATGGTAACGGTTGCTTGTGATTTCAACTTCTCATGGGTTCAGGACGCCAAGATCGGGCGGGCGTTCATTCGCGCAACACCTGACCTTGACCCAGGGACGCGGGCCAAGTTGCTTGGTCGGCTCGAGAAACACCGTAAATGATCTTTATCCGTGGCTTGAACTGGGTCCGTCCGTTACTTACTCGAGTTCGACGTGCGTAAGTTCCTGGTATGTGGTGCAGGTATCAGCCTGCACCACTCCTGAAGCTGCGGAATGTCTGCAAACCAAAGGTTCGATAACCGAGACCCTGGGATTTGTGCGTCAGCTTTCGTGGCTACTTGGCCCGAAGGGCCTTGGAATCAACATGTTAACGATGCGAATGTCGAGGTCACCGATTCGAGCTGAGCCCTTAGACACGTGTCCATGCGGCCTGCGTGTTGGCAACTGCCACGAAACACGCTAGTCGCTGACCTGACACTGCCAGGTTGTCCCGGTCCTCCCGGCAGGGCTCGATAGAACATTTCGAAGACGCTCACGCTGCGAAAACAGAAGGCCGGAGGTTGCCGCTGACGCCGGGGACATATGTCCCCGCGCTGCCCGCTTTTGATGAACGTTGAGCATGCCGCAGCCTTGAACAAGCGCGCAGCCGATTCCGATCCAGACCGATGAATGGAAGGACGTTTAAACGTAATTGACGATCATAGCCGTGATGCTCGGCGGCACCCTGCCTTGCGCGGCGATTTTTCCTTGGTACCTTCTGTACATGAATGAGCACGCAACACGTGTGCAGAACCCAGTCGGAGGGATGTGCCCTCCAGCTAACGTAAAACGAGGAAAGCCATGCAATTTGAGAACGCAGATCACGCTCGGATCATTGGAACAGACTGGGCAACCCAGGAGCGCCAAAGCACATTGCGGACGCTTCACCGCGCCAAGCTGCCGCCAAGAACCGCGGAATCGAGCGGCTGGAGTAACGATATGGCCGGCCGCGACCGGCGCTCGGTCCGCGCGTGGCTACGCGGGCATGGCGACCTCCGAGCCGCTTGGTGGGGCCTGTATAGCCGGGTCTTCCTCGCCGTAGTACCAGATGCCGACCTTGAGCGAGCGATGTACTCCTTTCACCGGAGGCACCACGCGCTTACGCTGTCTTGGCTCGGCTACCTGGCCGCCGTTCGGCAAATGAGAGTAGATATCCAGGAAAAGGGCGTGCTGGCAGCATTGAAAACGCTGTCGAAGACAGATAACTATATAGGGGAAACGCTGCGTTGATTGCCCTCAAGCTTACCTAAGGTGCGAGCTGCTTCGGCCGGACTACAGCGCCCCTATTATCGATTCGAGCAGGAACTGGGCTGTCGAAATGCCTGCAGGGAAGCGACCGATCGAGCTCCCGCTGCAGAATTGCGAATCCTCACGAAAATGGCATCGCTTTTGAAGCAACTGATCACGCCCAGGAGCGTATTGTGGATGACATCGCAGTGCGATGAAAACGAGCGCGAGTGAGTAAAGGGCGACTGCGTCATATGTGCCGCTCACTTCGCTTTGGGTTAGAGAAGGCGATGTTGAATGAATTTTTCGATGACAGGAGAACAGATTGCCTAGCAATGAATTCGACCAACTGGATGGTGTCACCATAGGTCTTCTGATGCGCGGACTCGCCACGAAGCCGGATATACCCGTAAAGTTTATAAAAAGTCTTTCCAGAGAGTACGCAGAAATTCCGGGCTACCGGTTTTCTTGGGGTGCAGTAAGCGAAGTGTCGAGTCCAAGCGACCCGGACGATGACGAAAGCCCGCTTGTCTTGCGGTTTGAGTTCATGCCGATAAGCCTACTGCTTGTATTCCCGGAAAGTGGGCAACTTGAAGACTTGTTCATGTGGATGTACGAAAATCACCCTCTGTATGACCCTGATTTTGACTGTGATGAGGGAAATAACCATTGGTCGGTTATTTCGTTCGCAAGTGGCGGGGGCGAGGGCGAAGCTCTCCGGGACTGGGTTGCGGATGCGTTCATTCCATTGATCTGGCCCGACCTTCTGGCGGAGGCAACAAAGATTGTCGAGAAAAAGATTGAAGCTGCAATCTCTCAGTCTCCGGACGGTACGTTTGAAGAGTTACTTGTAGAGCGACATCGTTACCAGCTGTGTGATGATCCAGCTAAGCTTTCGTTTAACTTGGATAAGTAATCGTATCCGCAAATTCGATATCAAAGCTCTGCAGACTTTCGGGATCCTGTCCCGAAAGCCAATCGTTATTCTAAAGACAGCCCCCTCCAAAGCCCAACGGCCTGATTCGGTAATGTCGAGACATCACGGTCTTTTGGGCCGACCTACGGCAAAACCTGACTTGCGTCAAAAAAGAGTGATTGTCTAACGGGGGTGTACCAACTACCTTGAGATCGCAACATGAGCTTTGAATTCAACAGTAACGACACTCTGCTCAATGATTTTCCGAACCCCATCCGGTTCGAAAATTTTTTCCTTCTCCTCGCTTCGGCTCCCACGGCGGCTGGCGGCATCAATGCCTTGGTGACGGCCAAGGCATTATTCGCGGCGCATGACGACAAGACCGCCGCGCTGACGGTCGCCGTTGCGGCGCTTGTTCTAGGCATCGCCGGCAAGCTGCTGGTCCAGGTTCTTTCGCAGATGCGGTTCTACCTGGGTCGCAAGTTCCCGCTCGGACTGGCAGTGAAACTCCCGCTGACCGAGGTCGGGATCGCCCACGGTGCGGAAGCGATCATGGAGACCATGCGCACGGCGCGCTCGATGACTTCAGGGGAATACTTGGGCTGCTTCTTCATAACTCCATTTTCTCAAATAATGAAGCCTCTACAAACCCGGGGCGGTTCACATCCTGAACCTGAGCAGCGATGTCCACGCCCGAGGGCATCGATCGCTACAGCTGACTGTGGCAAGTTTTTTGCGACCGAAATAAAGGAGATTCTTGTGGTATCGATATGCAAGGTACGTCACGTTCGTGGCATGGGCGCCGCCATTCAAGCTCAAGGCATGCGTCTAGGGACATTCATAAGCACCAAGGAAGAGCTGGCCGCTCGCAAGGCGTGCGTAAAAGCGTTGTGGAATGAGATGGATGAGGCTAGCGATGACCCCGCATTGGATGGGCGTGGAAACGATGGCCGTGCGATCCGATCGCTTCAATCGTACTATACCGCGCTCAACGGCGAACGGCCCGACTTGGAACGAAGCGTTCGCGCAAGCGCCCGATGGGAGGAATATAACGCTGAATTAAGAGCGTGCCAGGAGCAGGACGAGCGGTTGCGCACACGGCTGCCAGGACTTGCATGGCAAGCGGCGAAAGAGTGTGTCTCATCGATTTCGACAGATGCCGTTCGATGGCTGCAAGTTGGCGACAAGGAGTTTGTGTCGGAAACCGTGTATCACATCGTTGAAATCGGGTTGGCGAATCGGTTCAGAAACCCGGCAGATTTGCGCATAAGCTCGGACATGGACCTAACTTCGGACCGATTCTGGCGCCAACTCATCCGCAGTGGCGGCGGTGCGAAGTATTTCGTGTGTCATGCCGTGGCCACTGCTATGGTTTATCACTTTTCAGAGGTAGCCAATACGGTCCAAAGCCGGGGCGGCGATCTTGACGTGTTCGTAAACCCGTTGTTGATCAAACTGCTGAAAAATCCATGCAATGTGTGGACAGACCGGTATCAGCCGATCGTGATCGCCCTTGCTCATACGCCGGAACCCCATCGAGAAAATCTTGTGGTACGACTGAATGAGCGACACAGAGCGATGCACGGTATCTACGAGTACGCGCAGGAGCAATGCGACGCTGCCGGACACGAAGTGAGTTTGCTCGAAAAGCAGACGGCTACCCTGCGCAAGCGCGTGACTACGGCAGAAGCGGCCTTCGCCCAGGTCCAGGCAAGTAATCGGGCGTTGCAGGAAAGCTTAAAGCGCGCAGCGTCCAAAACTGCAGCTTCCGCAACACCGGAGGGACAAGAGCGCGCAGTCGAAAGCTACGCCAGGTCGTTACGTGAAAAAAGCACTCATCTCGAAAAACTCCGGAATGCTCTCGCCAATACGACTGATGAATTGGCGCGTACGCGCGAATTCCTTAGCGTTGTGCTGGAGCCGCCGTCCGGTGTGACGTTGGCGCCGGTCGAGGTTCGTCCTAACACGCATCCGGAAAAATGGCGCATTGTATTCGTTGGCGGACACGAGCGCTTGCACTCCAAGCTGCGCAAGCAAATGCGCAATGCCGTCTTTCTGCATCCTGACCAAAGTCACTTTTCGCCAGAGGTATTCAACGGTGCCGATGCAGTCGTGTTCTCGATTGGCTACTGTAGTCACGCGCTGACGTACCGTTCCGCGAACGAGGTTCGCCGGCGCGGCCTACGGGCAGGCTACAGCAATTTCTCGAACGTCGAAATTGTGCTTGAAGAGATACGTGCGATCTTGTTCCCAGGCGACGGCCCTGGTCAGCTTGAAGGTGGCGTAACAGCATGAATTCGCACTAGTTGGTCAACTGCAAAACCTACCGCGGCGCTTGAAAAGAAGTTCACTTCTCGGCGACGCTCAAGGTGGGAGTCTGGCAATGGTTGAAGTTCGCATTGATACCTCCAGACGGCGACGTAAGGCCCCAGATGACAGAGTGCCAATGTTCGCATATGAACAGGTCAATAGCTGCCGATAAAGGTGAGCGAAGGTCGACTTGCGTGAGGAAGATCCAATTCTACAATGGAGTGGTTATGTTCCTATTGGGGGTTTTATGACTGACTTCAACAATTTGACCGATGCGGACTTTGATGAATGGCTGCGTCGGCAGGCCGACGATATGGCGATACCGGACGACGAATTGCTGGCAGAAACGGTCAGCAAGGCGATCAGGGAAGATATGCCAGAGGCGAAGGCACAATGGCTACTCGACGTCGCTAACTTGTGTATGGCCATGGCGGAGAGAGCCCTGGGATGTCAGGCCCCGATCGTTACGTGTCTTACTTTGACGCGCCATTGAACTTCCCTCAGCAGGGTCATACAACGCTCAAAATGCAGCTTCGGTGATCAGCTTGCGTAGCCGAGAAGAGACTGCAAGACAGCAATGATTGTGATGAGCTACCCATGACATGTAATGATGCACCGGCCTCAGAAACCTGCTTTGCTTCAAGAGAAGCACGATATCCCGAATCGGGCAACATCTTAGGACGTTCGGGGACACGTGTCCCCCAAAGGAAACGAGTCGATGATGTTTGCCCACGCGGCCCCCTGAACGCGGCACATCGGGCACATCGATCAGGTCATTTTCAGCCGCATTTCCGTTTCAGTACCGTTTTAATACGGCGCTTCCACAATTGACATTAACAAACATACACCTCATAAATACCAACCCTTCAGATACGCCGCGGGCTATGCAAACTCAGCCATTCGCGCCGGTCTTGTCGATGTGGTACATGCAATCCGGGGTAAGGATTCCGTACAGGCCGGGGCGTTCGCTCGGCAGGACTTTCTCGATTGGCGCGTTGTTCAGCAAAGGGCTGACGTTCTGAATGATGTCGTTCTCGCCTGTGCTGCCTGCGTTGGCCAAGCTGGCTGCCAAGACGGTGACGGACAAAGCTGCGTGGATGACGGTGCGGCCTTTTATGGGAACTCCAATTCTGGGTTTGATAGAGCGCGTCGGCGGCGATCTTGACCTTCTGGGGGCCGCGTGGCTCCCAAATTCACGAGCATCGCGCGCGGTGGCGCTGCTTGGCGGGTTGCCGGTTCGTTGGCATGTGGGCGGAGATTTTCGGGGCCGCGTGGCCCCCAAATGAAAAATGCCCACACCCGAGGGCATGGGCTGCGTGGTGGCGATTACTGGACCGTGACCATGATGTTGACTGCGGTGCCGTTCGCATCGTGCACCGTGATCGTCGCCAGGCCTGCGGCGACGCCGGTCGCGGTGAAGGTCGTACCGGTCTGGCTCACCGTGATCACATTCACGTTGCTGCTGGTGACGGTGTACGGCGACGCGCCACCTGCGATCGTGTAAGTGGGCGATGCGCCGACCGCTACCCTAATCGAATCGGGGGAGGTAGTGTAGAGCAGTACCGTCGCGGCGCCGCGCTGTACGGTTGCGGAGACCTTCACCGATGCGCCAGTCGAGTCGAAGGTCACGACGTCGGCCACGCCGGCGCTCAGGCCAGTCACGCTCAACGTGTTGCCGCTGGCGCTTGCCTTTGCCACGCTGCAGTTACTGCTCGTTGCAGTGAACGGGCGGCCGACACCGCGCTGGATTGTGTAGTTCGGCGCTTCGCCCAGTCCAATCGAAATAGAGGACGGTGCAGTCATGTAGAGAGGCACGGCCGCGTTATCGCTGACGTTCGCCGTGACGACGACAAGCGAACCCTTCGCATCACGAATGTTCAAGACCGCTTTGCCGGCGACGCCTTTCGAACGAACCGTCATCACCCCGCCGCTTACCGACGCGTCGACGATATCGGCGTTCGCGCTGGTGATGTCGTAGGGAGGCGATGGTGTACGTTGCCGTCGCATTCGTCGGCATGAAGAACGCTTACGGCGCGGTCGTGTAGAGGCTGGCCGCTCGATCGCTTCCCGAGACGGTCAGGTCGTACTCGGCCGAGACGCCGAGCGAGTCGTAGACGACGATAGTCGCGAAGTGCCGGGATTCGCCGCCGTGACGGAGACTGCGCGCGCACCGGCGGAGACGGCCACCCCGTTCGGATTACTGGATACGGCAGTGAGCGGGCCGATGCCGCCATTGATTTTTATTGCGCCGTAGTGCCCAGTTCGCGGCCCAAGGTTGTAGCTGAGCTTCAACGAAAGATTGCCCGCACTTAGGTTGCGCTTGAGAAATTGAATGGTCTACTAAAGTATTACCTCACCAGAAAGACCATACGATGAGCTTTGAATACAACCAGGACGACGCCCTGCTGAATCAGTTTAAAAACCCGTTCCGCTTCGAGAATTTTTTCCTCTTCTTTGCGGCCCTTGCTTCTACCGCCGGCGGCATGACCGCGCTGATGACCGCCAAAGCGCTTTTCCAGAACCACAACGACAAAGTGGCGGCAGTTGCCGTTGCTGTCGCTACACTGGTGCTGGGCGTCGCCGTCAAAATGTTGATTCAGGCGCTCTCTCAAGTACGGTTCTACCTTGGGCGCCGCTACCCCCGCGGTCTTGCTGGCGAGCTTCTGGTAACTGAAACCGGCGTCGGCCACGGTACCGAGGAAATCCTTGATCTGCTGCGCCACCGCGCGATCGACTTTCCGGAGCCACACGGTGCGCTCAATGGCGTACTGTATTCGATGGTGAAAAGCCTGGTGACGTCGCCCACGGAGGTGCAGGCGGCGGCCGTGCAGCACTTCCATTCACTTATTGGAATGATCGCCCTGTTCGCTTCCCTGGTCGTTTCCTTCTTTGCTTTTGAAGGCACGGCTTACGAAGGTGTGGCGTCGTGGATTTTCCTGCCCATGAGCGGCCTGTCCTTGGTCATGCCATTCCTCAATCCAGGCCGTCTGAACGTCCAGTCCACCGAGAGCACTGCGCCGGTCGAGACTGGCGACAAGGCACTCTGGAAGCTCATGGCGCTCGTGATCTTCTCGATCATGGCCCCGGTGATGATCCCGCGTGTTGCGCCGCATATCGAGATTGCCCCTATGTGGATCGCCCCTGCCCTGCTACTGGTCGGTTCCATGGTCGCGTCCTGCCTGTTCTTCTTCGCTATCGTGTCGCGTCTCGATAGCGCGGCCCGCACCAGCGTGTCTTGTGAGCAGACGACCATCGCCATGAACTGCCCGCCGGCGCAGCTGTGGACCGAAATGAGCCGCAACTTTCAGGATTCGTGGGAGCGCGGTATTCCGAATCGGGCCTATGCGAACATCCCGCCCGATGTGTCCGAAGATGAGCGCGGTTCGTTCGGCGGGTTTGTGCTGGAAGAGACGCAGCCGGTCCCGACGTCGACGCTGCAGTTCTCGGGCTGGGCTGACGCATTTGCGATGCGTTACTCTCGCTTTCTGATTCTGCTCGGCGCGTGGGGCGTTGCGATGGCTGGCGCATGCGGTTGGGCTGCAGCCTACTTCACGGCGCAGTTCGCCAGCATGGCGCGCATGGAAATCAGCCGTAGCGTTCTGATCGTGATGGCGCTTGGTATGGTCGCGGTCCTGAGTTTCCGCATCGGTCACCTGTTGTGGTCGCGCATGCAGTTCAAGTCGCGTATCTTTTGGGTCGAAACGTCCGGCACCTACCAGACCTCGACCATCAGCGTGGGCAACCAGTTCCGGGGTTCGGCCTCGTCCAGTTCGACCCTGACTCGCGTGCAAGATGCAACGCTGCGCGTATGGGTCACCGATATCGTGTCGGTCGTGTTCGGCAAGGACGGCAAGCGCAGCATCATTGCGATGGCGCCGGCGGACAGCGTCGCAAAGAGCCTTGCTGATCGCCTGATCAACTTTGCCGCGCAGCAGAGCGCCATCGCCACCCCAACGGCCAGCGCTGACTTGGCACGCGCCGCGTCCATCGGCGGGCTTGATGCGGCCGTTCGCTCGGCAACTGCGAGGGCAATGACCGGCCGTCAGCCGGAAGCGCTGTCGACCGCTGGGGCGGGTCTGCAAGGCGTGATCGGTGCCGTTACGCGACAGGACGGCCGTGTGAAGTTCTTCGATAGCGCAAAGGGCTATGGGTATATCTTGGCCGACAGCGGCGAGGAATACCTCTTCAACAAGAACAGCTTCCGCGGCGCTGCGCCGCAAAAAGGCGACCGGGTTGAGTTCCAGGCTGAGCACGGACCGAAGAGCATGATGGCGAAGCGTATGCAGGTGACTGCCAGCGTCTAAATTTAGCCCGTACAGACGAAAACAAACGGCCAGCTCGAGTGAGCAGGCCGTTTGTTTTTGTGCGGTCTGATAACAGGTCGCCAGGTTGTTTCAACGCCACTTCCGAACCAGCGGCGTCACCCTCCACGACAGCCCATTGAGGGAACTGGCCGTGGCGAAGGGAACGCGCTTAGAACCGCGCTTGACCCTCTGCGAGCCGTCCTATCGGAATCTTAGCCGGACAAGCTCACTCGTGCCCAAGGTGCGCGAAAGCGTCGCGTGGATTACGGGCTCGCGCTCACGCATCTGCCTGCGTGACGGCTGCCCCTCGCGGCGCGACCAGGATTGCCCTGGGAAGCCGGTAGCGGAGAAAAGCAAACGGCCCTGTCTATCGAGAGGGCCGTTGTCGTTGCACTGCCAGGGCGTTACCCTGGAGACTTGTAGGGTTAATCCGCCGAGCTACCGTAGGCGTTGCGAATGATGATGTTGCGGATCGCCAGGATCGGCGCAAGCTGCGCGCGGAAATCGCGGGCAAGCATTTCTTTTGTGTACAGTAAAAATTCTTTCATTTTTTCACTCCCTCGATCACTCTATGTTTTGATCGGAATGTAGCACTGAACATCTACAGTGTCAAATGAGAAAGAGATACACAAAGCCTGATCGACGCGGCGAACAAGTGTATGGTCATAGACGACAAGACCTTGGGTTTTCAAGTTCCCGTCGCCACGTGTCCGACCCTAGCTCGCCATTGATTAAGCGAGCAAGGTCATGCGTGCAGTGCTACGGACCGCGCCGCCATGCGTTCGCGTAGGCAGCGAGGGTGACAACCGCCACGACCGCGATCGCGTCGGCTCACCCTGCAGCTACCGCCTTCGCTCGCAAAGCGTCGACCTGTCGTTGAAGGCGGTGACGCGCAGTTCATTGGTGTTGCCGACGTCCTCTTATCTGACCAGAATTCACTCCAGCTCGGTCAACTGCACACTGTTCACTCATACGTTTTCGATTGTGTCTTTTCTGTTGACGGCGGTGCACGCTCACCTGGTGGCTGAATCGTTCAAGCTTAGCCACGGCGTTTTCCGGCTCGTATGCGAATGCACCAGCGTATGCGATCGTATTCGTTCTGATCGCGTCCTCTGGGGTGCGGCCGGCGCCCCAGAGGACTGCAAAGCGGGCCAGAAAAGCCAGTCTTTTCGACGGCCCACTGTACAGGGCATGACATGATTTTTAGGTCTACGGCCTTCCCACATATCCGCTGTCGAGGCCGTCTCCCGAATGGTTCAGCTAGCGTCAAAAATGAAACTAACGCACAAATAAGATCAAACAGAGACGACCCTCCAGATACGCAGCTAGCTAATCACACTTTGCTCTCCACCTACTCGCTCGCCATCGAGTGCTAAAAAAGCAAAGAAAACAAAAAGAACAAAGCGAGCAGAAAGAACCCTCAAGTCCGGTACCGGCGGCCACCAGCAGCAGCGTCACCTTCGGCTACGGTAAGTAGCATGTTCGTTAGTTTCATTTATGGTATCATCGTGGTATTCTCCCTTTCAAAAAGCTCTGCTAGATAGCGCCTTCGGTGCCGGCCACCTGGCCACAACTTTCGGCGCAAAACACGAGGTGATCATGCTCGATGCGAAACAGTGGGACGCTGACCCGGTGACCTCGTTTGCCGCCTTCGTCCGGAGTACCGAATTTACGCGCACCAGCCATCGCCTGGGCAAAGCCGACCCAGCGCCAGTGTCCGTGAAGTCGGCCGCCATCTATGGCTTCATGTTCAGCAAGTTCGTGAAGTGGCTGGCCGCTGAGAAAAGACCCTTCTCCCACGTGGGCGAGCAGGACTTGGTGCGCTTCGTCAGCCAGCTGCGGCGCCGCGGCGAACAAAACAGCGACATCACCGAGCGTTACCTACGCCTCCTTGAACGATGCTACGCCCATTTGAAGATTGCACCGAACCCGGCAACGTCGGCGATCAAGCTGGCCAGCGAAAATCGGTACTTGGCCAAGAACCAAGGGACCGAAGCGCTGGAGCAGGAGCAGATCGACGCGTTCGTTGCCGCCCTGCCCTCCTTCGAGCCGTCTGGCCCGAACCGGGCCGGCCGCCCGCCCAAAGCATGGAAGCGCCGACGCGACCACGCCGTCCAGGCCACGATGCTGTTCGGTGGCCTGCGTGTGGCCGAGGCGATCGGCCTGCACATTGACGAGGTTGATGATGCCTTCAACCACGGCCCGATCCGCCTGAAGATCAATCCAGAAGACAAACACGACACCAGCTATGAGCATGAGACTGTGGTCTGCGAATATGGCGCCGACGCTCTGCGCCGGTGGCTGGTGGAGCGGATGGCGGAGGATGCAGAGGGCTACCGTATCCTGCAGGGCGACCTGGTATTCCCGGGCGATCACACTGGCAAGCCCATGTCGAAAGTGACGCTCTGGCGCCAGGTGAAGGCGACGTTCGCCCGCGCCGAGATCGACGTCAACCGCAGCGGTGGCCGGACCTTGCGCAATACATTCGCGTCACGAGAATTGAAGAACGGGCGCACGAAGGCCGACGTGAAGGAATACCTCGGTCTAGCCCTTGAGCGGTCCGCCGAGATCTATGAAACCGCGAAACCGAGAAAGAAGAAGTCCGATGAAGGTGTCTGAAATCACGAGCATCCTCGCCCAGGCTGCGCTTCCAGCTCTCTCGCGGGACCAGCTGCTCGAGCTGGCCGGGACTGAAGCCGGTAAGCGGTTTCAAGCCGTGCTGGTGGCGTTCGGCGCCGGCGATCGCCACCAGCGCGACGAGCTCGAGGCGACGGTACACGTTCTCGCCCCAGCACTGCGGGCTACGCTACGCCGGCTCGGCAGTACGGCCACTGTCGACCAGCTGGTAACGACAGCGTGCCGTGAACAATGGCGCTTCTTCGATGCCATCGACGCGATCGCGCAGCAGACGCCGCGCGCCGCCGGCGCCCGGCAGTACTTGGCCGAGCAGGGAACCATCCCTACGGCGCAAACCACGCGGTCGATACCTGTCGCCCCGCCCTACTACTCTTTCAAGGTATTCGGCACCGCGGCCGCACTGTGCATCGCCGAGGCGCAGACGCAGGCCACAAGCCAACACACGGTGAACATCGAGGGCGCCCTCGCGCTCGCTGGCGCTGGGCCGAGGACTTTCGACTGGCCGAACAAGATCGTGGTGCAGCTGACCGTCCAGGAGGCCTACCAGGTGCTGGGACTGTTCGAGAACAGGATCCGCTCGCTCAAATTCGATGGTCACGGCCGGGCGCACGACAAGTCCCTGGGGATCGAATTTCAGGAGTCGCACTACTTCGTGCGTCTCATCCAGCGCGGCCGGCCTGCGGTTGCGGTGCCGGTGCGTCCGGTGGACGCGATTCCCATAATCTCTCTGCTCTACAAGCAGCTACTTCGAAATGAACCTCATCTTCGTATTGAGGACATTCGCTGTATGGTCGAACGGATGGCAGAGATGACAGCGTTGAAGCGCTGAGGATGCGCTCAGAATCTATGCTCAGAAGCGGTTGCAATTCGACGCCTTGATCGGACGTCTGTATTCACTGTTAAGTCCATGTGCCACTTCTAGGTCCGTCAGACTCCAGTCCACCGCAACGAGCGCTTTGCAAGCACCTATCGATGCCTAGCGATTGATGCTGATTGCCCCGGACGTGACAGCAAACTCGAAGATCTCCTGTGCGGTCGGCTCACCCCAGTACTTCTTGGCCAACCAGCCGTAGAAGGGCACCATGAGACGCGCGGTGCGCTTGCTGGCAGTGGCAGGAATCAGCGCAACACTCACCTCCTGCAGCGCGTTGTATTCCGCGACCGCGGCTTCCCGATCCTCATCCGGCATCTCCACGAACATCGCGGCGGCGTCGTCATGGCGCTTTTTGCTAAACCGTGCCTGGATGTCCTTCATCGCCTCGATCTCGCCTCCGCCGCCGGCGATCGGCTTCTGCGCCGGCGCCTCGGGCGCGTACTTGCCTTCGAGGGCGCGCTTCAGGTAGGCCGCAGGGCTCTTGATCGCCGGCTTGGTCTTGTCGTTCACGCGCTCGGTTGTGAACTGCCAGCCCGCCTCGACGTCCTCGAGAGAGTAGGAATCGAGAATCTTCTTGCGGTCGCGCGGCGACACGCCCAGGTTTTCAAGGCGCTTGTCCCACTCGGCCCGGCCCCCGCTGCTGGCGTCCTTGTCCCCATCCTGCTCCAGCTTGAAGATGTCCTTTTCCTCGACCGTGAACTGCAGGTACTTCACGCTGCGGCCACCGTCGCGGTTCTCGTGCAGCGTGATCGCGAGATCCGACTTCTCGTTGATCTCGAGGATCGCTGGCTTAAGCTTTTCACGCTTGAAAATCTTGTACTCGTTGAGCACCGACTTCTCGTTCACTTCACCATAGATCACCCAGCGCCACTCCTCCCAGCCCATCTCGTTGGTCAGCTTCGAGGGATTGGTGCGAAAGCGGTTCACCCACTCGTACAGCGCCGCCGACGCATCGAGCCGGAACGCGCGCTGGATGCGCAGATCCAGCCGCGCATAGATCTTCGGCTCCAGCAGCATGGGCTTGATCTGCGGGGAATACGAATAGTAGATCTTGTCGCGGTCGAACCCGACGAAGGGCAGCAACACGCACGAGCCCCAGATCGAGTCCCCGTCCTGCCGAAGGTAGTCCCACTGCACCGTCAGCTTTTGCATGGCGGTGAGCGTATCCTTCAGGTGCTTTCGGTTGGGGGACGTATAGTTGATGGTACGCATGAGCTCGACGCGCGAGATCGAATAGGTATCGACCTTCTCGCCCGGATTGCGCGCCTGCTCCTCGAGCGCGTGCTTGAGCATCGCGTTAAAAGCCAAGCGCTGCGTCTTGCTCTGAATTCCGCCCGTGATCGCCATGTGCACCGCCTGCACCGGCTTTTTGAGGATCTCGGGCTTCTGCTCGAACAGCAGGGCCAGCGCCATCTGCGAGTTGTTGGGGTCGTCTCGGCTCATCGACATCATAAGGTGAACTATGATCACGTATTGTTCACCTTGGCATGTTCTACGTCAAATTTTTATTTTGTCAATGGTCGCATTGGCGCATCAACGCAGGCGGTACGGGCCGCCCACGCAAACGCGCGCGAAAGGTGAACCCGCGCGATATGCAAAGGGACCTCCTATCAAAACAGGACACCTTGGACGCCCCCGCCCGAGGCCCCCCCTGGCGCTTTATTATCCCTGGCCCCGTGCCCGCACACACTCCGCCACGGCACCGCCTCCTATCAGAAAGGATCACCTGAGCTCCCACAGGGCCTCGCCGGCGCAACCTGAATATCAAAAACCTTCACCCATGTGGGCGTTTCGCATGGAGCGGCAATCGTATATGCGGGGTGCCGTGCTGGAGCGGGTACGGTGCGGTCGACCGCGCGCCGTCCATCTATCAAAATCATTCACCAGTAAGCGTCTCGTTCACCGAATGAATGCCTAGGGAGGCGATCGCGATCAAATCGGCCAACGTCCTATCAAAATCGTTCACCTCTCTGACGACAACGCTACGTGCGGTCGAACAATCCTCCCATGCCATCATCCTTGCCCATCAAAAACCGTCGCCTATGCGCCTACGATCCCTACAAGGCGGCAACACGGCTCGAACGTGGCGCCGATGGCAGGGAATAGTCGCGCGAACACCCGGACCTCGGATCGCCGCGGGACACCGATGGACTGCCAAAAAAGTTCACCCGAACCCGGATGCACACTGGACACCCGCCCCCCAGTGAGCGCCCGCTCTCAGGCTGAACCGCCTCCTTGCTTGGTCGGCAAAGTTTGGCCCCTAGCCGTGGCGCGGTGCGAGAAGACGACGCTGAAGATAAAAGTCCGAAGCGGCGCCGACTAGGGCGCGTCACAGGTGAACTGTAAACCTATCAAAAATCTTCACCCCAGAGTGAATCCACCACACGTTGGCAAGGTGGCACCTGGAATCTAGCTGGCTGTCATGGGTATTTATGGCGGTCCAGGTGGCTCGCCGGCGCATTCGGTGACCGGGTGGGAGTACTATCAATAAGGTGCACCTTGTATCGATGCTGGCAACCAGCTGGCACCGCCTATCAAATTAGATCACCCAAGCCTAAGGGTCGATTATGTGAGCCTCCCATCGATAGCGAGCACTTACGTCGTGATGCCAGACACGATAACGTACAGCGAGGATCGTCGAACAGCCCTATCAAAATAGCTCACCCGGCCATGCGCACGGCACCCGTCAAGCGACGAGTCCGGGTATTCGGTGGCCCATCCAACGTCCACCCGGCCATCAAAATCCTTCACCTTTACCAGCACGCGGGCATAGCGCGCTGCAACCGCGTCGGGAAAGCCACGTCGGATCGTGCGCCAGTCCGGTGATGGGCCGGGCCAGCCTATCAAAAAACAGCACCTTCGATCGCTGGAACACGACTTTGGCCAGTTCTCCGGGAGCGTGACGTTTGCTGCGGGTGCACATGCCTATCAAAAGCGCCGCCTATCAAGTCCTCCCCCATGACAACCGGGCAACCCTATCACGAAAGTTCACCTCTCTTGCCCCTGTCCAAACTGGACGGCCACCGACTACATGTCGTTACCGGACCGTTGCTGCCATCTATCAGAAAGATTCACCTGACAGAACTGTTTTTTACCCGAGCGCGCAGCGGTACCGATTAAGGTGCCCCCTGAACAGGAACCCGGTCATCCAGGCCACGGCGACCGGATGACCTATCAACAATCATCAACCTCGTCACCGGCAGCAACGGATGCAAACCATCGAAGCCGTGTTACCGCCACCGTTCTCCAGCATCGCGCACTTCACATGGGATGGGCTGCCGGTGCCATCAAAAGCCTTCACGACGCGTCATCAGGCGCGGCCAAGATGACGCAGCGCGGTCGCAAAGGTGGTGAGGCTCCTGCGGAGACGGAAGCGTGCGCAACACGTACATCCAGACTATCAAAATCCATCACGTCGTCGACTCCAACGGTCCGCAAGGCCTCGCGACAGGTGTGGAATGGACAAGGACTATCACAGACCTTCACCTTTAACCACAAGCAATCCATGCCCCGCACAGCGAGCTCCTGTAATGGCGAACCAAATGGGTATCAAGGACGTTCACCTTAAGCAGCGGATGGAGAGCAGCCTGCCGGGCCGAATGGGCCGCATATATAGCCAGGTTGTCCAAATACACGGTTTGCGACGTGAACGCCCTGGTCGTGCAGCGTGCGATTCGTGCGCCGACTGCTCCCCTGGCGCCGGGCCGACGTGGTCCGGCTTGCTCCTCGGTGGTGAAGTATTTTGATAGCGGAAGCCCGCCATGGCGAGGAAAAGCGTGGCCCAGCTGGTTTCGGCCAGGTGAAACCTATCAAAAAGGTGCACTTCGAGATCACTTCGCATGCCTCGACGAGTCGATCCCCCCCGGGAACCTCGTCCGCAGAGTTTGCAACGAGGCAGAAAGGGGCGACGCGGTCAGAAGCTATCAAAAACACGCACCTCGACGCTACAATTCCAGTCGAGACTATCAAAAAAGCACACTGTCCAGGCTTCGACCATTAAAAGCATACCCGCTGGCAGCGCGACGAGCACCTGACGGCCGGCTAAAGGAGAGGTAGACTTGAGCGACACGGATCCAAACAAGATCGTTTCGGGCCGCCCGGGCACGGGATTTACCGCGTATAGAGGGGACAAGCGCGTGCTCGAGGGCGCGCCGCGTACTAGAGGGGAATAAATAGACGCTTATCCACAGGATTTATCAAAAACATTGCCCTCTTGAACATGTTCACATCCCTTGCCTATCAAAAGCCACCCCGGCCGCACATATTCACATCCCCCAGATATCAGGACAGTTCACCTCGTATACAAATCCACACCCGTATTCCGGCTAAAACCCGCATGCAACGCGCCCTTACCCGGAATGAATGTATACAAAAAGTTTTGTAAGTCATTATTAATTACCTGAACCGCCCACTCTTCGCGATCGTGCGTGGCTACGCTTACGTCCCCGTAAGACAAACTTCGCTGCGAGGTTTTTTACTATAATCTAGTATTTTTCCTTGCACAAAGGCTGAGATTTTGTAAAAATTAGCATATCGAAATTTAGGAGAAGCCTCATGAAGCGCAAAACCTTCAAAGTCCAGGCGGTCGCAAAGCTGTTGGGTATCAGTGTCGATTCCGTTCGCCGCGACTCGGACGAGGCAGGCCTTGAAATCGAACGACAGGGCGGTGTAGGACCGAAAACGCGCCTGTTCACCATCGAAAACGTCTACGACCTGGCAGCCTATCGAGCCAGGAAATACGGCGTCACCGCCAAAGTCAAACGCATTCTCTCGATCTACGCACCCAAGGGCGGCGTCGGCAAGACAACCCTGTCATCGAATATAGCCTGCATCCTTGCGCTGCTTGGTTTGCGCGTCCTGATCATCGACCTCGACTTTCAGGCCAATCTCACCATCTCGTTCGGCTATGACCCCGAGCTAACTCCAGAGGAAGCGACAGCCAGCGGCCTGCCGGTCGACACCTGCGTGAACTATCATTTTGGACACCTGCTGCCACAATGGCAGCAGAATGGACCTACGCAACCCCTGTCCGCGGTGATCAAGAAACCATTCGGGGAAAACGGTCCACACCTGATTCCGTCCGAGGTCACGCTGGATCGCCTGGAAGCCCTGTTCACGGTCGATGCCATCCTGGGCAAGAAGCCGGAACTGGCGATCGCGCGCTGGCTCGCCGAAGGCCGTTCTGGCAAGAACAAGGACCTCGACCTGTCGCAGTACGACGTCATCATGTTCGACGCGCCACCTGCAAAGAACCAGACCACGCGCGGAGCCCTGCTGGCCAGCGACCTGGTGGTGGCCCCGGTGTCGATGGAAAAATACAGTACCAAGTCGGTGTCCTACCTGGCCGGCGTGCTGGGAGAGATGCAGGAAGAGTATGGCAAGTACCCGCAGCTGGCGATCCTTGGCAATTTCTTCGACGACTCCAGGGTGCGCGTCGCGGCCCAGGTGATCGCGCTAACCAGCAAGTATCCTGACGCCTGGATGAATAAGACGGTACGTACCAGCGAGGAATTCAAGAAGGTGCTCGACGACGACGACGGCCTGCCGCTGGCACTGTCGCGCCCAAGCAGCACTCCGGCTGACGAACTGCGTGCCAGCACCAAGGAGCTGGTCGACAAGTTGGGCATCTTCGGCGCCAACCCGAAGACCGATACCTTGCGCGCCGCGTGAGGGATGGCAACCCTGTCTGACCATCAGGAGAATCCGTGAGCAAAGCACACCAATCCGAATCCGCATTCAACGCCACCCTCAAGGACAGGCTCCTCTCAGCGACGACGAGTTCGCAAACGATGCACATGACGTCGCCGCCAACCGGCGCATCGAAGTCCTTGGAAGACCTTCTGCGCGACGATGCTCCAGAGACGCCGGCCGCCGTGCCCGCGCCCGCGCTTGCCGCGCTAACGAGCGTCCCGGCACCTGTTGCCGATGAATCGAACCTTGTGCGGAAGATCGCGCTGCAGGACATCGTCGATTCGCCTTACCAGCCGCGCAAGCGCT
This sequence comes from Herbaspirillum sp. SJZ107, assembly GCF_006715485.1. Classification (GTDB taxonomy): domain Bacteria; phylum Pseudomonadota; class Gammaproteobacteria; order Burkholderiales; family Burkholderiaceae_D; genus Telluria. The sequence continues at coordinate 209,926 of NZ_VFNH01000006.1, read as the reverse complement.
ACGACGAGACCAGGATCCAGCTGCTGGGGGAGACGTTGAAGGCCCGTGGCCAGGACGAGGCCATCGTGGTCCGTCGCCTGCCGTCGGGGAAGTACGAACTGATCTCCGGCCACCGGCGCACCCGCGCCGCGCGCCTCATCGGCTGGTCCGATATCGACGCCCGGGTGCGGCCGTTGAGCGACCGCGAGGCCGAGCTGGCGACGCTCACCAGCAACGAGAGCAACGAGGAACTCAGTACCTACGAGCGCGCCAAGGCTTACCAGGAGGCGCTCGACCGCGGATTCGCGACCGACCAGAAAGGCGTCGCCAGCCTGTTCGGCTGCTCCCAGGGCCGCGTGTCTCAATGCCTGAGCTTGTTGCAGTTCCCGACCCCGATCATCGACCTGCTCGAGAAGTACCCCGGGTTGCTCAAGACGCGTCACGCCCGCGTGGTTAAGGAGGTTCTGGCCAGGCACCCCCTGGCGGTCGATACGATCGCGGCCAGCGTGGAAGTGTTGATCGACAAGCCAGAGATGGATGTCGACGAACTGCGGACCGCACTGTCGAAACCGTTCGAGAAGAAGCGTGTCCGGACCAAGCCGCCCGAGCCTAGGATGATCACGGACAAGAACGGCGTCTCCGCGTTTAAGGTGCAGATCACGGAGCACGAGATCGTGATCAAGGTCGAGAACGGGGTGGATGTCGAGCTCGCGTCAAAGCGTGCGATGGCCGCGCTGCGCGAGTTTGCCGGGACGCTCGAGATCGCAAAAAAGAAAACCGTTTAAAAACAATAACTTAGCTTCTTAAAAAAGCGGCCTCGAAAGAATATTATCTAGTAAAATCAAGCACTTACGAACAAATATTAACGGTTAATATGTGGGCGCCTCCGTGGCGCCCTATGTTTTTTATCGACACACCAACACGTTTGGATTTCGCGGCCGCGGTCCGCGCCCGACGGCGCACAAATTTCAGTGTCGGCGTGTATCACACCGATACACGGTACCTACGCCGGTCAGTCGAACGGTCGGCGTAGCCTTGGCGACCGAATACCACAGGGATCTGTTGAGCGCTTATCACAGTGTCATCGCCAAGGACCAGCCAGTCCGTCTGACGTGAGGCCGTTGGCCCACACCGATCGCACGGAGTGAAGGCGACAACGACGGCATCCGCGATTCTGCTGGCCGTTCCGCTGCGGGTGACAAAAACTCGGCATAAGGATTGTTCGCTGGCCCACCCTCGATTTGAGCTGTAGGCAAACGCTGATTCCTGATCTGCATGAACGCTTGCTGGCAAACGAATAGAACAAGTGCTGGCTTGATGTCCGGGTCTTCCTCCACACCCGGGACGACAACGCTTCAATCCTTATGAGTATCGCGACACGGAGACAAGCTTCCGCGTTCACATCGGACGCCAGAGAAAGCACCTCATATGCACCATGTTGCGAAGTCGCTTCTTCGTTTGCCCGGGAGCCTCCCGTCGAGCCCTCGGTACTCCTCTTTGATAGATGCATAGATGCGCTTCATCCTGCCGTTCATGACGACACTGCTTCGGAAAACAAATCCCGTGGAGGTTACTCATCGAGACATGTTTGAGGCTCGTGGCGGGAAAAGGATGTGCTTCCGGCCTACTGCATCACGGGTCCGTTGGCGCCGCATCGAAAACTAGGTAACGTGAGCCTCCATCGCGGAAGGAAAATACATCAGGTCTGAATGCGGCTGATACACGCGTCGCCTAAAAGAGTTCATCGCTAACATTGCCTTGCGGCTGACTCTACCAGTCCTGTTGCCATCACCGGTGCCCCATCCGAACGGGCACTTAACGGTGGCTTATCGTGAAAAAATGAATTCCTTTAATAATCAATGACTTAGTGTTTTATATTTCAGTATATTTCGACAAATATCCTTACAAATCAAAGACTTATTAAAAAATATTAACTGTTAATATTTCATCGGCTGTTCAACATGTACCCACAGCCCACGTGCCTCACTCTGGTGTGTGCGAAGACACGGTGTCGCCGGCCTATAATGTCCAGGTGCCCAGCCCCAAAGGCTCACATGAACACTTTGCTAGTCATGATTATGAGACGACTGGCACGGATCCCATCCGCGACCGTCCAGTCCAGTTCGCCAGCGTCCGTACGGATATGGACCTGAACATCACCGGCAAGCCAACCACGTTCTATTGCAGGTCGTCTCCCGACCATCTGCCGGATCTGTTCGCCTGCCTTGTCGCCGGTATCACGACCCAGTTCTGCCAGCAGGTCGGTTCGCCCGAGCTGCAATTTGTCGACCAGGTTCATCGCCAGCTCGGCACTCCGGGAACCATCGCTTTTGGCTACAACTCGATCGTGTTCGACGATGAAGTCACCCGCGTCATGCTTGACGAAACCTCATTGATCCCTGCGCCCGCGAATGGAAGGCTGGTTACGGAAGATGGGACCTGATTCATCTGGTGCGCGCCACCTATGCGCTGCTCCCGGATACCCTGGAGCGGCCCCTCGACGTCCACGGCAGGATATCCTTCAAGCTGGAGCATCTCGCTGCAGCGAACGAATTACTCCACGAATCCGCGCAAGACGCACTGTCGGACGTATATGCCACCATTGCGCTCGCGCGGGTCATCAAGGATCGCTAGCCCTAGCTGTATGCGCACTGCTTTTCGATGCTGGACAAGAACCAGGCCATGCGGGAAATGGATGTGATGCTTAAAAGACCGTTTATCTACGTCTGTCGCAGTGTCATGAAGGCGGCAGGCATGCGCATCATGCTTCCCGCCGCCCTGCATCCGACCAACCGGAGCGAGGTAATTGCCTGGGACTTGTCGCAAGAGCCGCGCTAGCTGCTGGAAATCGAGGCCGAAACCATTCGTCGGCGCCTCGTCACCAAGCGCAAGGACCGCCCCGAAGGGTTCGATCCCATGCCGATCCATTGCGTCGCTGCGAATAATTGCGTCGCTGCGAATAAAGCGCCAGCGGTATTTAGCGACCTGAGCGCCTTGTCGCGCGCGAGTGCTGCCGCACTCGGCCTTGATTTGGACCAGGCCTTGGCGAATGTGCCCGTCATGCAGGGTGTACTGGATGAGGTCGACCTGCCCAGGCTGCTGCAGGTCGTCCTCGATCGTGACGCTCCCGCCTGCGACCCGGAGGACGCGCTCTATGCCGACTTTATCACCAGTGGTGACCGGCGCATGCTCGATCAGCTTCGGGCGATGGATCCGGTCAACTGTCCTCGATAAGATCCGTCTTCGCCGATTACAGGCTCGATGTGGTATTCCTGCGCTATAAGACGCTCCACTATCCCTAGTCCCTCTCGCAACGCGAACAGGACAGGTGGGAGGAGCATCGCTTCCGCAAGCTGATCACAGGCGATTGCGGCAACCGCGCGGTGTCGATGGTCCGTGCGTCGGCCGCCCGGTGTCGGCGTGAGCTGTTCGAATCGACCGACCCTGTCGATCCCGTGAAGTACGGGGTTCTGGACGATGTATTAGCTTTCACGAGCAATCTGGCTGCGGCGATCGACCCTTTCGGAAACGTCGCGCCGGTTCCGGTAGCCGAATCCCGGATAGAAAGCGCGGAGACCACTCCACTGGCGCCGAGGCCACTGCAGCCCGACCTCTTCGGTGGCCAGGACGCGACCCCGGGTTCACGTCGGACCCGAGGTCGCCGCCGTTGATCGGACGCTCGGCGACAATGGCAGGATCGCTCCTGCTTCGAAGGAGGGCGATCCTCGGCGGCGTTATGTATCCCTCCGCTTTCCGTGGCATGCCCACATTGTCGACGGCCCTGGTCTCGGATGAACCTCCGCGGACTCAGGACATCAGGCGCGGCACGGCGCAGCGCGGCAAGGACGCCTGTCGTTGTCGGCCCACCTTATGCTGACGTGTCACCTAATCCGACGAGCCTCGCATCGGCGCAGTAGACAGCGGTAAGTCTTTCCGCAAGCTTCTCCACGATGAACCTGCCTGCGTATCGGCTACCGGCGTGCATCTGGAACTTGATGTAGAGGCGGCCCTGGTCGCTGGCATCCAGCAAAAAGTCATCGGCCATGCTCTCGTCCCCGTGCGGATGTCGAACGTCGAGGCCACCGATAAGACTTTTCAGCTCGTCCGTCGCCTGGACTCGCACCGAATAGTTGTTCGCGAGTACTTTCGGATCGTCCGCATCGAGACCCATGCTCCGGCGCGCGAGCGCACGTATCGCTTCCCCGAGACGCAGCGTCAGCTCACCAGGAGCATGTGCGACAACGCCTGTCGCATAGCGTACTGCCCCTGTGCCGTCCCGATCCGGCAAAGTAATGGAATCGAACAGATTCGTGATATCCCTTTCGCGAAGGACGGTTCAGTAACGTGGATCCAGCGCGCCCAGGCCGACACCATCGGCCGCATTATCGATGAGACTGCGCTTTTGTAGCTCACGATAGGCGGGGTCTGCTTCGAGTTCCGTACTTGGAAACCGTAGTTCCCGGTCGAGCCGCTGGCTGTCGTAATCCTGAATGCGCGGCGCCATGAACTCGTCACGGGACGAGTCCACAGTCGGCCACCGTTTGTGGTACCCCGCAAATACCTTGCACAAGCTGATGTAGTAAGACAGGTCCTTTGTCGCACCTTGTTGGCCCAGCGGGATTTCAAGTTGTGACGACGAGACCCGCGCCGGACTTGCTTCCCGCTTCACGGCCGCTCGCCCTCGGACGATTCCTTGATGTCGATAACGAAACACGAAAGTTTTGAGGCCGGTCGCCCGGTCGAGACACCCACTGGCACGCCTTGTCATGGACCCGTGACGTCCCGGCGTACCAGTGGCATGCGACATCCGAGGCTGGATCGGGACAATGCCAGCTTGCCTACGTTTATGCGACTTGCATGGATTGACGACAGATGCCTGAATAGCCCCGGGGCCCGCGATCTTGAATTGGATCGTGCGGACGATGTACGACCTAAAGCCGCTGTCCAAGGCGATGACAGGCCACTCGAGCTGGTCACGCCGGCAATTGCAAGCGACGTCACCGATATTCCTTAACACGAGCAGGTCAGCCAGCAATTGGGCGGGACCAGCGGCGTGCACTTCGCCTCGGTCGTCCTGTATCTATCCATCCGCCGGCACAGTACGATACCTGTCCAGCGGTTTGTGGTGCTATATGTGCGGCGGCGCGGCGTCCGTGCTGCACGCGCTACATCTTGACGACCTCACCCGGATCTATGGCTGGACTCATCCGCGTCTAGTAGAAGAGTTGCACCGCTTTGACGCATTGGCCGGTGACCGCGTGGAGTTGTTCGGACGCATGGTGTTCAATGGCGCCCGCGGGAACGACGATAACCACATGCCAATCACGCCGTCAGCTATTGTTCCGATGAGCGGCGCCGGCATCTGGCGCCGGCCTTCGATGTCGTTCCCAATCCGGTGAAATCGTCGCGGCACCTCCAGACAATGATCGGGGAGGCGGTCTGGCGTCTCCCATAAGTCCGTGCTTGCCTGCGCCCACCGATTCGGTTTCTTCAGCCAGACCAATGCCGCTTACTATCCTGACACACGACTGCAACGCATCCTGGGCGGTTTCGATAGCGTCGCGGCGTGGCTCGACGACAGTGAAGACGCCACGGCGCCTCTATATGCAACTGTCGACGAGGCGGTTTGACATCTCCCGCGAGGCCGTCCTTTCTGACGCCCATCGATTCGGTTTCTCCAGGCCGATGCCGCTCATCTCGACACGCTACTGAAGCGCATCCTGGCCGGCTTCGATAGCGTCGCGGCATGGCCCGACGACGGGGGCAGGTCGAGATGGCCGAACGCCTCAGGCATAACATCGCGATCCTGCGCGACGAGGTAAGGTATTCCAGTTCGCAGGAAGGTCAAGAATAAACTTTCGGTATGCCCACCGGGTCAGCTATCCACAATTTCTGTGGAAAACTCGCTTCCGTAGGGGAAGAAAGCCAGTTCCCAGGCCAGTTTCGCTGGGATGCCTACAGAATGGGCAGAAAATTGCCGGAGCAGTGCTTGATCGTTCAACTTGAGCCATGTGACCGACGCTGCCTTGGTGTCGCAATAGTTCAGGGGTGCGTATCTGCACTTCAGGACCGGTCCGTCGGGCATCGAAAAATTCGATTAGGCGACTGCCTGGCATCGCGCTATGTGAGTCCGCGGCACCCGCTTGTCGGGTATGAAGCCCGCCAGGCTCGCCCCAGCTTGCGTATCCACGTGTGGTGTGCGGCCGATGCCATCCATGGGCATTAGGACTCGATACGGCGTGCAAAACGCAAAGCCGCGTAAATGGGTTCGACTCCCGCGCTCGCCTCCAGCGGATCAGCAAACTCGACATTAGAAAATGTAATGTCGAGTTTGTGGTAGAGCTTTATGAGATATGGGTTCGGCGCATTTCAAGTATCACGAACTGTCATTAGACAGTTCTTGTGCGGCGCAGCATGATGCTCACGTTTTCTCTATCTTCCTCCAAGAAAATGGATTCAACCCGCCTCCCGGTGGGTATTTTTTTGCCCGCTTCTATCGTGCTTCAAGACCGCGGCGTCCAGTGTTGTCGATTCGCTTTGGCGCTAAGCGTACTGGACTTGCACAGCTCTAGGGAGAACGCCAGCGCTTGGCCAAGCCGACTCGGTCGTTCTCGCATTGACGTGTGTTTGCTGTTGGTCTCTCGACAAATTTTCGGGGCCGTCGGGTCTGCGCGGCTCGTAGTTTAGTTCTTCCGACAGAGTCCAGCCAGAATGTATTGGAATGCCACCATCGGGTATGAGCATTCTTCCACGACAGCGATCGGCTTTGATGCCGTGATGTGTCACGGAAAATCCGTTGATTCCAGTCGTCGGTTTCTGCGCCTGCGGAACTAATCCTTGACCTGTCCAAGCCATCGTCAACGATCTCGCCCAGTCACCTGTGGCTCCAAGTTTGACGTCACTCGGTCGCTGCGCAAAATCTGCTGCGTCAGCCGGCTTACGGTTCAGCCCTGCTCCATCCGAAAAATTATTGCCATTATGCAATCAATTTCTTCCGGCAGCTGGTCATTTCCTGCCCACCCGCCGGCGCCGTCCGATGAAGTAAAAGTGGGACTGTTCATTAAGTAAAAATGAGACTTCTTGAACAAATGAAGTAAAAGTGGAACTGTTGACGCATTGCATGTAGGCGTTCGTTAAGGCAGATGCGTCGCTGGTTCATCGCTGCGGCAAGCGTGTCTTATCGCGCAGCTCGACGGAGCGTCAGTTCAATTCGAACTTCTCTGTCATTAAGCGAACTGAGAGTTAGAACAACAAACCGGCGTCGGCTCCCCCTGCTGGCTTAGCCGGGGAAGGCCGTCTGCCTATCAGGCATGGATTTGACATTATGGGAATAATGTCTACGGCGAGCGCAGTTGCCAGTGACGTCGTTTGGACACCTTGCAGCGCCCGCTAGCACAACCCCGATTGCGCTCATATAATGTGACGAATCTGTTATCAACCAATGCGCTATCCTCGCCGAATCCGCCTCCTGAGCGCCGTTGTCGCGCTGTTGAGCCTCCTGTTCATGCAGGTGGCCCTGGCGGCCTACGCCTGTCCAACTCTGATTCCGGCACAAAGCACACCGATGCTGGACAGGTCCGGCCAGCCGATGGTGGATTGCCCGGAGGCCGACAAGCAAAGTCCCACACTGTGCTACGCTGACACGCACAAACAGACCGTCTCGCTCGAGAAGCCGACTAGTCCTTCGGTGATGCCTTTCGTCGCGACCGGGTTTGCGCTGTCCGTTCTGTGGCCAGAGGATAGGGGCGCGATGCCGACGCCTCCTTTAGTCTTCCTGCACGCCTCCGGCACATCGCCACCGATAGCGATACGCCACTGCTGTTTCCGTCTATAGCCTTCAGTTGCCGAGTCATCGTTCCGCCGCGTTAAGTACGCGGCGGTGCCGTTCTTCGCACTCTGGAGCTATTACATGCATTTCCTTCACCTCACAAGGAGGCGCACCCCGTGTCGCCCCGACGTGTTCGGCTCGACGCTTGCGCTCGCAATGCTGTTGTGCCTTGCCTTACCCAATGAACAGGCCGCGGCCGCCAGCGCAGGCCTGACGCTGGTCGAGGCGCAGCAGCGCGCACTCGAGCGCTCGCGCACCTTGCCTACACAGGACGCCGCCATCGCCGCCGCTCGTGAGCTGGCGGTAGCGGCCGGCCGCCTGCCCGACCCCGTGCTGCGCGCCGGCATCGACAACCTCCCCGTCAGCGGTTCCGACCGCTTCAATATCGGTTCCGACTTCATGACCATGCGCAGGATCGGCGTCATGCAGGAACTGACCGCGTCCGACAAACGACGCCTGCGCGCCGCCCAGCTGGAGCGGACGGCCGACAAGGCCTCCGCCGAAAAGGAAGTGGCGATCGCGCGCGTCGAGCGGGAGACCGCACAGGCCTGGATCGACCTATATTTTGCGAAGCAGATGGCCGACCTCGTCCATCAGCAGGTCAGCCAGGCGCAGCTCGATCTCGAGGCGGCAGAAGCCGCATACCGGGCCGGGAAGGGCAGCCAGGGCGATGTGTTCGCGGCCCGAGGCCGTATCGGCGCCGCCCAGGACAAGGTAAGCGAATTCGACACCCGCGTGAGAACAGCGCAGAGCACCTTGGCGCGCTGGACCGGGCCCGATGTCGACGTCGCGCCCGAGAGTCTTCCAAGTATCGACCAGGTCCGGCTCGATCCGGAGTCCATCGACAGCCAGCTCGCGCACCACCCCGAAATCGCTGTGCTCGACCGCCAGGAAGAGATCGCACGCACGGGAGTGCAGCTCGCCGAGGCGAATCGACATCCTGACTGGTCGGTCGAGGTGTCGCTGCAGCACCGGGGGCAGGGTTACTCGAACATGCTATCCGTGGGGGTGTCGGTACCGCTTCAGTGGGACAGGAAGAACCGCCAGGACCGCGAACTAGCAGCAAAGATCATGCAAGCCGACCAGGTCAGGGACGAGCGCGAGGAGATGCTGCGCACCCATGCTGCGGAAGTGCGGGTGATGCTGGACGAGTGGCGCAGCGGCCGTGAGCGCCTTGCCCGCTACAAACGCGAGCTCGAGCCCCTTGCTCTTGAGCAGAGCGCGGCCGTTCTCGCCGCCTACCGTGGCGGCAAGGCAGCCTTGGCCGAGGTATTGGCCGCGCGCCGCAACGAACTCGAGGTCCGTCTTCAGGCTTTACAGCTCGCGGCCGAGACAGCGAAACGCTGGGCGCAGCTGAACTTCCTTTATCCATCGGGCCGCAGCATGCCGCCTTCCATGAACCAGTCGGAGGCCAGGCCATGAACCGCCGCGTCATCATTTCACTCATCGGCGCGCTGCTTGTGCTCGGGTTGACCGGCGCCGGCGCCTATCGCCTCGGGATTCGGGCGGGCGCACACGGCGCAGCCCCGGCAGCGGCCGCCGTCCCCGGAACCGATAAAACGGGGCGTAAAATCCTGTACTGGCACGATCCCATGGTCCCCGGCCAGAAGTTCGACAAGCCCGGCAAATCGCCCTTCATGGACATGGACCTGGTGCCCGTCTATGCGGACGAAGCCCAGGCGGAAGGCGGCGTGGCCATCAGCCCGGGCATCCAGCAGAATCTCGGCATGCGCATTGTCGAGGTCCGGAAGGGCTCCCAGGCCAGTACCCTGGACGCGGTCGGCAATGTCGCGTTCAACGAGCGCGATCTCGTGCTGCTGCAGGCGCGCAGCAACGGCTACGTGGAAAAGCTGTTCGTGCGCGCGCCGCTCGATCCGGTGCGCAAGGGCCAGGCCTTGCTCCAGCTGTACGTGCCCGACTGGGTGGCCGCGCAGGAGGAATACCTGGCTATCAAGCGCATGCCGCCTGGCGCCGATACCGCCGGCCTGCTCGATGCGGCCCTGCAACGGATGCGGCTGACGGGCATGACTGAGGCACAGGTCAGGCAGGTGAGTGCGCGGTCGCAGGTCATCACCCGTATCACTGTCACGGCACCGATCGACGGCGTCGTCAGCGAGCTGGCGGTACGTGAAGGGATGGCGGTTACGCTGGGGGCGCCGCTGTTCCGGATTAACGGCCTACGTACAGTCTGGGTCAATGCCGAGGTGCCGGAGAGCGCGGCGGCGCTGGTCCAGCCCGGGATGGCCGTCAAGGCAACTAGCCCGGCTTTTCCTGGTACGGAGTTCAGCGGCAAGGTCGAGGCGCTGCTGCCGGAAGTGACCGCGTCGACGCGCACCCTGAAGGCGCGGATCGAGCTGGCGAACCCCGGAGGGGAGCTGGTGCCGGGCATGTTCGCGACCATTCACATGGCGCCGGCGCAAGGCCGTGAAACGCTGCTGGTGCCGTCAGAAGCCGTGATCCAGACCGGCACCCGCACCGTCGTGATCACGGTGTCCGATCAAGGGAGGTTCGCGCCAGTGGAGGTCGCCACGGGTGCCGAGGCGAATGGGCAGACCGAGGTCGTGAAAGGCCTGAGTGCAGGCCAGAAGGTGGTGGCCTCGGGCCAGTTCCTGATCGACTCCGAGGCGAGCCTGCGCGGTACCCTGCAGCGCCTTGGCGGAGTCGCCCCCGCGGAGCCCATGCCCACCATGCCGACGAAAACCCCCACGCATCGCGCCACCGGCAAGGTGGAACAGATAGCCAAGGACGAGGTGACGATTTCGCATGGACCGGTTCCCACCCTGAAGTGGCCGCCGATGACCATGGGCTTCGTGCCACTGGCCGGCGGTCTACCGAAGGACATCAAGGTCGGGGATACCGTGCAGTTCGAATTCCAGGCCTCGGATGACGGGACGTTCAAGGTCGTCTCGATCTCCCGCGCCACACGCGCCGCCGCACCTGGAGACGGCAAATGATCGCGCGCCTGATCCGCTGGTCGATCGCCAATCGCTTCCTGGTGCTGCTGGCCACCGTCGGACTCGTGGCTTGGGGCATCTGGTCGGTGCAGCGCACGCCGGTCGATGCGCTGCCGGACCTGTCGGACGTGCAGGTGATCATCCGCACGACCTATCCAGGCCAGGCGCCGCAGATCGTCGAGAACCAGGTAACCTACCCGCTGACCACGACGATGCTCTCGGTGCCGGGTGCCCGCAGCGTACGCGGCTACTCGTTCTTCGGCGATTCCTTTGTCTACATCCTGTTCCAGGACGGGACCGACCCCTACTGGGCGCGCTCGCGGGTGCTGGAATACCTGAACCAGATCCAGTCGCGCCTGCCGCCGCAGGCCAAGCCGGCGCTTGGGCCGGATGCGACCGGTATCGGTTGGGTCTACGAATATGCGCTGGTCGACCGCACCGGCAAGCACGACCTGTCGCAGCTGCGCGCCCTGCAGGACTGGTTCCTGAAGTATGAACTGAAGACGGTACCGAACGTGTCCGAAGTCGCGAGCATCGGCGGCATGGTGCGCCAGTACCAGATCCAGCTCGACCCTGACAAGCTGCGCGCCTACGGGATTACACACGCTACCGTGGTCGATGCGGTACAGAAGGCCAACCAGGAAGCCGGCGGCTCGGTGCTGGAACTGGGCGAGGCCGAGTACATGGTCCGCGCTTCCGGTTACCTAGCCTCGCTCGACGACTTCCGGCACATCCCTCTACGGACCGGCGCCGGCGGCGTGCCGGTGACGCTCGGGGACGTCGCGCGCGTGCAGGTCGGCCCGGAGATGCGGCGCGGGATTGCGGAGCTGAACGGGGAGGGCGAGGTTGCCGGCGGCATCATCGTCATGCGCTCCGGGAAGAACGCGCTCGAGACCATCGGTGCCGTAAAGGCGAAGCTTGCCCAGCTCAAGGCCAGCCTGCCGGCGGGCGTGGAAGTTGTTCCGACCTACGACCGCTCTGGCCTGATCACGCGCGCGGTGACGAACCTGGAGCACAAGCTGGTCGAGGAGTTCGTCGTCGTCGCCGTGGTCTGTGCGCTGTTCCTGTTCCACCTGCGCTCGGCACTGGTGGCCATCGTCTCTTTGCCGCTGGGGATTCTCGCAGCCTATACGATCATGTATTACCAGGGCGTGAACGCCAATATCATGTCGCTGGGCGGCATCGCGATCGCGATCGGCGCGATGGTCGACGCGGCCGTGGTCATGATCGAGAACGCGCACAAGCACCTGGAGGCCTGGAGCCACCAGCATCCCGGCAAGAAGCTCGAAGGCGCTGCGCACTGGCAGGTGATCGAGCAGGCGGCCGCCGAGGTCGGGCCGGCGCTGTTCTTCTCGCTGCTCATCATCGTGTTGTCGTTCATTCCCGTGTTCGCGCTGGAGGCCCAGGAAGGAAAGCTGTTCGCGCCCCTGGCATACACCAAGACCTACGCGATGGCAGCAAGCGCCGGCCTGGCGGTGACGCTGATTCCGGTCCTGATGGGTTACCTCATCCGCGGAAAGATTCCGCGGGAGGATGCGAACCCGCTCAACCGCTTCCTGATCCGCGCGTACCGGCCGCTGCTCGATGCCGTGCTGCGCCACCCGAAGGGCACGTTGGCGGTCGCTGCCTTGATCGCCATCGCGACGATCTGGCCGGTCAGCCGGCTAGGCGGCGAGTTCATGCCACCGCTGGACGAAGGCGACCTGCTGTACATGCCGTCGGCCCTGCCGGGTATCGGCGTCGGCAAGGCCGCCGAACTGCTGCAGCTGACAGACCGCCTGATCAAGACGGTTCCCGAGGTCCAGACCGTGTTCGGAAAAGCCGGCAGAGCGGAAACCGCGACCGATCCCGCCCCGCTCGAGATGTTCGAGACGACCATTCAGTTCAAGCCGCGCGACCAGTGGCGCGCCGGGATGACGCCGGATAAGCTGGTCGAAGAGCTCGACCGGGTCGTCAAGGTGCCGGGGCTGTCCAATGTCTGGGTGCCGCCGATTCGCAACCGCATCGACATGCTGGCGACTGGCGTGAAGAGCCCGGTCGGGATAAAGGTTGCGGGAAGCAGCCTGCAGGAGATTGACAAGGTCACGGGAGCGATTGAGGCTGCGGTGCGCAAGGTCCATGGCGTCTCGTCGGCACTGGCCGAGCGCTTAAACGGCGGGCGCTACATCGACGTGCAGATCGACCGCGCTGCTGCGGCCCGCTTCGGCATGAACGTGGCGGACGTGCAAAGCGTGATTTCCGCTGCGGTCGGCGGCGAGAATATCGGCGAAACGGTCGAGGGCTTGCAGCGCTTCCCGATCAATGTGCGTTATCCGCGCGAGGTGCGCGATTCGCTGGAGAAGCTGCGCGAGCTGCCCGTGCTCACCGGAGCGGGGGCCCAGATCCGGCTCGGCGACGTGGCCGTCATCCGCATCAACGATGGCCCGCCCATGCTCAAGAGCGAGAACGCTCGCCTGTCCGGTTGGGTATATGTCGACGTGCGGGGACGTGACTTGAGGTCGGCGGTACGGGAAATGCAGCAGGCCGTCGCGAAGGAGGTGCGGCTGCCGGCCGGGTATTCGGTGTCCTGGTCCGGACAGTTCGAATACCTCGAGCGCGCAGTTGCGAAGCTGAAGGTGGTCGTGCCGGCGACGCTGGCCATCATCCTTGTGCTGCTGTACCTGACCTTCGGCCGCTTCGACGAGGCTGTGCTGATCATGGCGACCCTGCCGTTCGCGCTGGCCGGCGGAGCCTGGCTGTTGTGGCTGCTCGGGCACAACTTGTCGGTGGCGGGCGGGGTGGGCTTCATCGCGCTTGCGGGCGTCTCGGCCGAGTTCGGCGTGATCATGCTGCTGTACCTGAAGCATGCCTGGGAGGCGCGCCTAGCGGAAGGGAAGGGGAGCGAGGCCGATCTGGTCGACGCGATCCGCGAGGGCGCCGTGCTGCGCGTACGGCCGAAGGCGATGACGGTCGCGGTGATCATCGCCGGCCTGGTGCCGGCCATGATCGGCGATGGGGCCGGGTCGGAGATCATGCAGCGGATCGCGGCGCCGATGGTGGGGGGAATGATTACTGCACCGCTGCTGTCGATGTTCGTCGTGCCAGTAGTCTACTTGCTGCTTCGGCGCCGAGGCTTGCGTCAACAGTCCGGGCATAAAAACGCCGCGTGGGAGCGAGCAACTTAGTAGGTAGGTCTCGGAGTCCTTGACCCTGACATCGTTGGAAGGTTTACGCTTCCTTGAACTTAAATATCAGGAGGCTATATGGTCGAATTTCGCGTGAATGGCATGCGTTGCATGTTCTGTGCCTACCGGCTGAAAGGGGCAATTCGGACAATCGATCCCTGTCTACGGGTTGGCATCGATTTGAGAACGAGCATGCTAAGTGTCGAACAGCCGGCGGATGTCACGACAGTCGAGCGAGCATTGAAACGCCTTGGGCAGCTTGCCGAAACAGCTTTGGCCGGACAGGGCGGAATCACCGCGAATCAGGCTTGACCTTCCCATCATGGGAAGGTCTAAAGTGCAGTCAGAGCAATCAAACAGGAGGAATGCCATGTATGCGCTCAAGGTAGAAAAGATGTCCTGTGGCGGCTGCGCCAACCGGGTTACCCGAACCGTGCAAGCCCTGGATCCGGAAGCCAAAGTCGAGGTCGTGTTAGAAGACAGGCTGGTCCGCGTGGAAAGCGTGAAAACCTTGGATGCGATTGCCGCCGCGATCACCGCTGCAGGGTTTCCTGCGAGCGATATGACGGCGGCCTGAGGCCTGGAGCGTGCCGGATGAATGCCGGCACGCTCCAGCCTCGCGTTTGTCCAATGTAACTACCAACAACTCGACCGGGAGAGGTTTTGGTATGAACGATCAGTCACATCACCAGTACCACGGCCGCGAGCATCATCATGATCGCGGACATGACCACGGTGTTCACCATGCAGACGGAACTGGCGACAAGCCGTTCACCGATCCGGTCTGCGGAATGAAAGTCGGCGCCGATCCTGTCAAGAAGATTCGGCACGAAGGGCAGACCTATCATTTCTGCAGCACCAAATGCATGGACAAGTTCCGTGTATCACCCCAGCAAGACATAGACCCCGCTCCCCATGAACCGGCCGCTGCCGCTCCGGAAGGCACGATTTACACCTGTCCGATGCACCCAGAAATCCGGCAGCCGCAACCGGGGAATTGCCCGATTTGCGGCATGACGCTCGAGCCAATGCTGCCTTCGCTGGAAGAAGAGGAGAATCCGGAACTCGTGGATTTCAAGCGGCGCCTCTGGTGGACCCTGCCTTTGACTGTCATCGTGACCGTCCTTGCGATGGCGGGACATCGAATATTTAACGGCGGCCTGCCCGGGCAAAGCTGGATAGAGTTCGTGCTGAGCACCCCGGTGGTGCTGTGGGCTGGGTGGCCATTCTTTACGCGTGGGGTGCAATCCATCAGGAATCGCAGCCCCAACATGTGGACGCTGATCGGACTTGGCGTAGGCGCAGCCTACGGCTATAGCGTGGTGGCAACCGTCGCGCCCGGCTTGTTTCCGCAAACCTTCGCCATGCATGGCCGCATCGGCGTGTACTACGAGGCGGCCGCGGTCATCATTTCGCTGACTCTCCTGGGCCAGATACTGGAATTGCGCGCGCGCTCACAGACATCCGCCGCAATCAAATCGCTGCTGGGCCTGGCGCCAAAGACGGCGCGCCGCATCAATGCGGACGGCACGGAAGAAGACATTCCGCTGACCCATGTCCACGTCGGCGATGCGCTCCGTGTGCGTCCCGGTGAAAAGGTCCCGGTCGACGGCATCGTCTTTGAGGGCGAGGGCGCAGTCGACGAGTCCATGCTGACCGGCGAGCCGGTGCCTGTGACCAAGCGACCTGGCGACCAGGTGATCGGCGCCACTATCAACGCCAGTGGCAGCCTGATCGTCCGGTCGGAAAAAGTGGGCTCGCAGACCATGCTGTCCCAAATCGTCCAGATGGTTGCCCAGGCACAGCGATCGCGTGCACCGATGCAGCGGCTGGCCGATGTGGTAGCCGGCTATTTCGTGTTGGTTGTGGTCACGGTCGCCTTGCTGACGCTGGTAGGTTGGGGGATCTTCGGTCCGGAGCCAAGCTGGGTGTATGGCTTCGTCAATGCCGTCTCGGTCCTGATCATTGCTTGCCCGTGCGCACTCGGGCTGGCGACGCCGATGTCCATCATGGCGGCCACCGGGCGCGGCGCCACACAGGGCATCCTGTTCCGCGATGCAGCGGCCATCGAGGGCATGCGCAAGATCGACACCCTCATCGTCGACAAGACTGGCACGCTTACCGAAGGCAAACCCGCGTTCCAGGCGGCCGCCCCGGCGCCCGGCGAGGATGAACAAGAGGTGTTGCGGATCGCCGCCAGCATTGACCAGATCAGCGAACACCCGCTGGCGCACGCAATTGTCGCCGAGGCGCGCAGCCGCGGACTAGCTCTGGCAAAGCCAGAGAGCTTCGAATCGTCGAGCGGCATCGGCGTGCGAGGGCTGGTGGAGGGCAAGCGTATTGCTTTGGGCAATACAGCCCTCATGGATATCGAAAAGGTCGATTGGAAGCCGCTCGCCGCCCAGGCGGAACGCTGGCGTCTCGAAGGCGCAAGCGTCATGTACCTGGCGGCCGATCGGCGGCTCCTAGGGCTCGTCGCGGTATCCGACCCGGTCAAGCAGACCACGCCGGAAGCGCTGGCAACGCTCAAGGACGCCGGCATCACGGTTGTCATGGCAACCGGCGACGGCCTCACTACTGCGAAATCGGTCGGTGCAAAACTCGGCATCGCGGAAGTGTATGGCGAAGTCAAGCCGCAGGACAAGCTGGCACTCGTTGAACGCCTGCAGGCGCAAGGCAAGACGGTCGCGATGGCCGGCGACGGTATCAATGACTCCCCGGCCCTGGCCAAGGCCAATGTCGGTATCGCGATGGGGACCGGAACCGACGTCGCGATCAACTCAGCACACGTCACCCTGGTCAAAGGCGACCTGCGCGGCATCGCACGGGCGCGCCTGCTGTCGCTGGACACGGTGCGGAACATGCGCCAAAACCTGGCCTTCGCCTTCGTGTACAACGCGCTCGGGATTCCCTTGGCTGCAGGTCTGCTTTATCCGTTTACCGGCCACCTCTTGTCGCCGATGATTGCGGCGCTCGCGATGAGTCTGAGCTCGGTATCGGTCATTAGCAATGCGCTTCGCCTGCGCGGCACAGGGAATTAACTGCAGGTGAGAGACGCATTGTCCGCGACTGGCTGGTCCATACACTGTGCTTGAGCTGACGAGGCTAAGGATGCCTTACTCGTAATGCTTGTAGACAGTCGTACTTCCGTCATTGCGAACTAGTAGCACGTCATACGGCATGTGCGTCGGCCCCTCCATTCCCGGAGAGCCAGGCGGCATGGCCGGGACCGCCAGCCCCTTCGCTTTTGGCTTTGCAGCGAGCAGCCGCTTGATCTCGGCGGCTGGCACATGCCCTTCGATCGCATACCCACCAACGACTGCGGTGTGGCATGAGCCGAGCCGATCGGGAATGCCCATTTTCTCGCGGGTATCGGATGGATTGGCGACGTCGTGCGCATTGACCTTGAAGCCGTTGGCCCGCAGGTGCTTGACCCATGCTTCACAGCAGCCACAGGTTGCGGACTTGTAGACCTCGACAGCTTGCGTCGCTGCGCTGGCTGCCATCGGAAGACCGATCAGGGCGGCGACCGCAAGATTCTTGAATTTTTCGATAAACATAATTTTTCTCCAGAGTGCCGGCAACCGACGGATGCGATCGGCTGCCGGCGTGAAAACAACCACCAGTCAGCTGGAAGTTCTTACATTTGTTCACCCGGGGGCGATGTCGATGCAAGCCAGGCTGCCAGAACGACGACTGCAAGCAAGACAAGCGCTTCGATCCACAATATGCGCTTGAAGCGCATCGGTAAAACTTCAGGGGCGGCATTTCCTGATGACTCAGGTGCGAGCCATGGCGGCATCACGAAAAAGCGATTGATCCCACCCAGCATCGCCGCAACGCCAACGAGCAGCAGCTTCGCGACGAGCGTGTTGCCATACGAGTTGCCGACCAGGTTGTCGAAGCCGCCCAGGTTGCGCCAGCTTGCATACAGGCCTGTAACGAAAATGCCGGACAGGGCAAAGGTCGCCGAACTGGACAGGGACGCCACGTACTCTGCGCGTGCACGCCTGTCGGCCTCAGTCATGTTTTCGGTTGCTCTCAACATGACTCCGCCAGCAAGGAACACTTCGCCGACCCACAAGCTGATCAGGCCCAAGTGAATCCAATCCGCCAGCAGGGGCAGGCTGAAGTCCCCTTCGCTGGCGGCGTGGCTGACCATGCTCCGCGTGTACCAGAACACAGCGAGCGACGCCAAAGTCAGTAGTGCAGAACTCTGGCTCCGATCGCCGCACATGCAAGTCCCAACGGTAGCCATGGCCAATCCGAACATCCCAATGGACCATGCAAGGCCAAGGTGTGTCGAGGTCAGCATCGACCAGGTGGCGCCAGCCGCTTCAGAAACGGGGACTTCGGCCATGGTTGCCGATTCCAGCCACAACAGCACGGCGTTCGCGGCCAGAGCGACCACGACACCGGCCAACGCAGCCTTGCAGACGGACTGGCGGCGCGCGTCGGCCCATCTGGATACGTCACGGCCAATCCACAAGCGGGAAACGCTCGCTCCCGTGACGAGGGCTACTGCGAGGTTCAGAAGGGCAGTGACGAGGTGCTGGACAGCTTGCAGATCCAGCCCCATCACTTGACCTTGAACGTGACTTCGCCCTTTGCCTTATGGCCGTCGTGGGTCATCGTCGACCATTGGATGTGATACTCACCCGAGGACAGCGCTGGCAGCGGCGCCGTCATGACGGTCGGATCAGCCTTATCGACGGTGGGCGCGGTGACCGGAATCTCGTTATTTTGAGGACCCGTCACTTTAATTTTGCTGAACGCCGGCTCGAGTGCCTCGTTGAACTTGAGGCGCACTTGCTTCGGTGTACCCGCGAGTGTGCTGCCGGCCTGGGGATCCGAAGATTGCAATTTGGCGTGCGCGAATGCGGACGAAGTTACGGTACTCGCGAGAGCGAAGGTGGCCAAAGCCAGAATACGTTTGGTGGACATGTTTTGCTCCTGATTTTTTAGGTCGAGGTATCGATGTGCGGCGTCCGGCCGCCGGTAGTGACGGCAGGACGCCGGCAGCTTCAGTTGGCCGTTTCCAGTTTGGTCACCGTGAAGGCGCCGTTGATGCGCTCGACACGCAGCCGGATTTTGTCTCCAGCTTTCACTTGGTCAAGCATCGCCGGATCCTGCACCTTGAAGGACATGGTCATGCCAGGCATGTTGAGATTGGTCAGCGGCCCATGTTGCACCGTCAGCTTGCCGGTGTCTTTGTCGACTTTCTTGATCTCACCATCGGTCAGCGCATTCGCATCATTCGGCGAAGCGGTAGCCGTAGCGTTATGCTGACTGTGGTCTTGCATCTGCATTTGTGCCGAAGCGTTGGCGGTTGCCAGTGCGAGGCCGGCGGAAACCATGAGGGTGCTGAACAGGGAAGACAAACGAGTCATTTAATACTCCAAAACAGTCAAAATTTAATTGCAGTGGACGCGCGACGGCGTTTGCCGGTCTGACGCAGTCCGTTTCAGTTACAGATAAAGAAGGGCTGTGTACGCTGAAGTGCCGGCGACGAAGGCGTAGCCAGGTATGTCCGTGCCTTGACACGAACGAAGCGTTCAGCAGCGCGAAAGGTCAGACGCGTGGAGGTCGCTCTAGGAGCGCAAGGTAGACCGATGGCAAGAGATGCCGGTCAAATGGAATGGTCGTTGACGAAGAAGCAGTTGCCGGCAGCACGGCAAGAAACGAAGGCGCCATCGACAAGCAGGAGCCGCATGTCGCACAGGTAGCACATTTGCCGGCCTGATGATGAGACGCGGGATGATGGTCGGCCTGCATGTCCGGACCTGCATGCTCAGCATGGACGTGAGCACTGGACATGTCGGCGTCGTCGGTCATCGATTCGTGGTCGTGACTGTCCTGTGCCGCCACTGGCGCCACACAGAAGGACATCGTCGCGGAAGCGAAGCCTTGGAGCGGCACCGCCAGCAACGTCATCCAGACGATCAAGACTTTCAGTATGGCTTTCACACGTCGATTCTAGCATATGCGAAAGTATCGGCAATCCCATCGGCAGGTAAGCTTCGAACGTTGCGATGCCGTATCGTGCGGACATGTCATTTTTGCATGTGCTAGATTGATTACATGCGCCCATTCGTTCGAGTCCTCATGCTATGGATACTGATCGTGTCGCTGCCCATGCAGGGCATCGCCGCCACGATCACATCGCCATGCAGAATGGCGCATACCACGTCGGCAAGCTCGGAAGCTGCGGTCATGGATGACTGCGACGAGCATGAGATGGCGATGTCGATGACCCAGTCGACCGCACAAGCGCACGCCAGCGTCGCCGCAGATCATGATATGCCCTGCGATAGTGGCGCCCACCAAAAGCATTCTTCCTGCCGGGCGTGCAGTGCCGGCTATATCGGCGCCTCGGCGCCCCCGCCGTTCGCAGTTGCTGGGTTGCCAGCAGAGCAGTTTGCAACTGACTCCGTTTCCCCAATCTCCTCCTTCACGGGCTGGATCCCATCCCGCATAGAGCGACCGCCACGCGGTTGACTTCCCAGGTGGGCTGAACGCTCTCCCGGCATCCGTCGGAGACGTCGCGCATGCGGGATGCACGCGACATGCCATCGACCGATGCCTGCCAGCCATTCATCTTCATTCGAATTTCGATATCGACGAAACACGCGCGGAGCCCGCACGCTTTGGGAGTGCGCGCAGGCCGCATCCGCCACGTAGCTGCGCAGCGAGGTTTGCTGCGAGTGCGCCTGCGTGCGCGACGCGGGCCCGTACTGCGGCAATTGTTTCATCACTTCATCTAGGGGAATACTTCATGCAGCAACGTGTTTTTGAGGAGAGCGCCGTGAACCGGTGGCGACGACGGCTCCTGCAGGGCGCAGGGGCCGCCGCCCTCGCCGGGCTGGTCCCAGCCAGACTGCTGGCAGCCGGTCAGGCCGCGCAGCCGATCTTGCGCGGCACCGAATTCGACCTGGAGATCGTGCCGGCGCCGGTCAACTTCACTGGCGCACCGCAGGTCGCCACCGCGGTCAACGGCCAGGTTCCTGGGCCGGTCCTGTACTGGCGCGAGGGCGACACCGTGACGCTGCGCGTGACCAACCGGCTGCCGGTCACGAGTTCCATTCACTGGCACGGCATCCTGGTGCCGGCGGAGATGGACGGCGTGCCCGGCATCAGTTTCACCGGGATTCCTCCGGGCCAGACCTTCACCTATCGCTTCCAGGTAAAGCAGAGCGGGACCTACTGGTACCACAGCCATTCCGAATTCCAGGAGCAGAGCGGCCTGGCCGGTTCGATCGTGATCGAGCCGAAGAACGGCGAACGGGTGAAGGCGGACCGTGACTACGTCGTCATGCTGTCGGACTGGGTCGATGGCGATCCTGCCAAGGTCTTTGCCAAGCTCAAGAAAATGAGCGACTTCTTCAACACCAACCAGCCGACCATCGGCCAGTTCCTGGACGACATACGGAAGAACGGCCTCGGGGCCGCGCTCGACAAGCGCAAGATGTGGAACCAGATGCGCATGTTGCCGACCGACTTCAGCGACGTGACCGCCAGCCGCAACCTGGGCGTGAGGATGGCCTACCTGATCAATGGTACGCCTACGGACAGGAACTGGACCGGCTTGTTCCGTCCGGGTGAGAAAGTCAGGCTGCGCTTCATCAACGGCTCGGCGACGACGATCTTCGACGTTCGCATTCCGGGTCTGAAAATGATGGTAATCGCCGCGGACGGACAGGACGTCGAGCCCGTGCCGGTCGACGAATTCCGGATTTCCGTTGCCGAAACCTATGACGTGCTGGTCGAGCCAACCGGCGACCAGGCCTACACCATCTTCGCGCAGTCGATCGGGCGTTCCGGTTTTGTGCGCGCGACGCTGGCGCCTCGCGCGGGCATGTCTGCCCCGGTGCCCGATATGGATCCGCCCCAGTGGCTGGCCATGCAGGACATGATGGGCGCGATGGCAATGGGGAGCATGGGCGGCATGTCGGGAATGGGCCAGGCGGCGCCGGGCAAGGAAGGGAAGGCGCCGCACGACATGCACACGATGGAGGGCATGCACGACATGCCGGGCATGTCCCATGGCGGAATGGCGGGGGGCCACGGGCAGATGCAGATGCCGATGCAGCACGCCGGCCATGGCGGCGGCCACACGACGCCAATGGCCCAGGGCACGCCTCCGAAAGTCACCCACGCCCGCACCGAGTATGGCCCGGGTGTCGACATGCACGTCGACATGCCTCGCACCAATCTCGACGACCCCGGTATCAATCTGCGCAACAACGGGAGGCGCGTGCTGACCTATGCCGACCTTCACACGATCGGCGGACCGGTCGACGACCGTGAGCCGACCCGCGAGATCGAATTGCACCTGACCGGCAACATGGAGCGCTTCATGTGGTCCTTCGACGGCCAGAAGTTTTCGGAGTCCAAGCCCGTCCACTTCAGGCACGGCGAGCGGTTGCGCATCGTACTGGTGAACGACACCATGATGAACCATCCGATCCACCTACATGGCATGTGGAGCGAGCTCGAGTCGCCGAGCGGGGAGTTCCTGGTCCGCAAGCACACGATTAACGTGCAGCCGGCCCAGCGCGTCACTTACCGGGTGACGGCCGACGCCCCAGGCCATTGGGCTTACCACTGCCATCTTCTTTATCACATGGAAGCAGGCATGTTCAGGGAGGTGGTCGTTTCATGAAAACCGCAACGACGAAAACCGGTGCAGCGGTCGCGCTGCTGATCTTTGGCCTCGTGGCGGCGGACGCGGCATCGGCTCAGACGACCGAGCCGCCGAAGGAGGGCGGCACCGGCCAGGCATCCGGCACGGGCCAGTCCAAAACGATGGAAGGAATGGATCATTCCCGGATGGACCACACGCAGATGGAAAAATCGCAGATGGACCAGCCCGGGATGGATCACTCGCAGATGAATCATGCGGGTGACGACCGGGTGCAGGACGCCAAGCCGGCGCCGCAACAGGGCAAACCAAGCATGGACCACAGCATGGGACAAGCGATGGGCGGCATGGGCGGAATGGGCCACGACATGAAGATGGGCCCGATGCAGGGCGGCAGTCCACCGCCCGACGCCCGCGATCCGGACGCCTATGCCGAAGGCACGAGCTTCGCGCACCTGCCAGGCAACGAGATGAACGACGAAATGCGCTTCGGCCGGATCCTGCTCGACAAGTTCGAATACGCGAAGGGTGACGGCGAACATGGCCAGAATCTAGACGCCGAAGCATGGTACGGGAACGACTACAACAAGGCCTGGTTCAAGGCCGAGGGTGAGCGGCGCGGAGGGCACCTGCAGTCCCTGCGTACGGAAGCCTTGTGGGACCGCACCTTCGCGACCTTCTGGAGTACCCAACTCGGCGTACGCCACGACAGCGGTGGCGGCGATTCGCGCAACTGGCTGGCCTTCGGCGTGCGCGGCCTGGCGCCGTACTGGTTCGATACGGAAGCGACCGCCTACTGGTCTGGTGGAAGGCTTGCCGTGCGTTTCAACGTGCGTTACGAACTGCTGTTCACGCAGCAGCTGATCCTCGAACCCGAAGTCGAGGCCAACCTGTACAGCCGCTCCGATCCGGCCAGGGGCGTGGGCAGCGGACTGTCCGATCTCGAACTTGGCCTGCGCCTGCGCTACGAGATCCGGCGCCAGTTCGCCCCTTATGTCGGCGTGACCTGGGCGCGCAACTTCGGCGACACCGCCGACTATGCGCGGGTGAGGGGAGATCGAAACAAGAGCACGCAGATCGTTGCCGGCGTGCGGATCTGGTTCTGACCACGAAGCGGGGTGGCCATGACCATCCCGCACTATCCATAGGGACGTTTTGAAGAGGTATTTTCAACCATTCAAGGAGAACGTCATGCAACAACAGTATCAATCATGTATCGATGCCTGCAACGCCTGCGCTGACGCCTGCGACATGTGTTCGACGGCCTGCCTGCAGGAAGACGACGTCAAGATGATGGCGCGCTGCATCGCACTCGACATGGACTGCGCACAAATCTGCCGGCTGGCTGCCGGCTTCATGGCCCGTGGCAGCGAATTTGCCGGAGCGCTCTGCCAGCTTTGCGCCCAGATCTGCCAGGCGTGCGGTGACGAGTGCGCCAAGCACCAGATGCAGCATTGCCAGGATTGCGCGGCCGCTTGCCGACGATGCGCCGAGGAGTGCCGCCGGATGGGATCGGCCGCGGCGGCTTGAGGGTTTGCGTTCGCGATAACAATGCCTTCCTGCAGGAAGCGGGAAGGCGCATACGAAAGGAACCGCAAAATGAAATCCAGTCTGTCCCTCACACGGAAGCTGCTTGCCGCATGCGCCGTGACGATGGCGGCTTCCGCCGCACATGCAGACATCACGGTCTTCACCGACCGCGCTGCCTTTCTCAATGCGGTGTCCGGCTCGGCCACCGACACCTTCGACGACCTGGCCATGGTAGAAACCGGCAGCCCCCTGAGCCGCCTGGCCGGCGCCTACACCTATCAGGTAAGTGCAGGACCTGGCGACGGCGGCTTTTACCCGTCGGGAAGCGGGGGCGATATCTGGCTGAGTGGAACGATGTCCAGCGACGTCATCACGTTCAACGCGTTCTCGTCCGGGGTATTCGGCTTCGGTGGAAACTTCTTCGGAACCGATTCATTCGGCGCCTTCATGCCGGACCGCACCATCGTGCTAAGCGCGGTGTCCGGTGCGGACAGCGAGACATTCACGCTGTCGAATGCTTCACAGGACGCGTTTGTCGCGTTCCTGTCGGATCGTCCGCTCACCTCTGTGTATTTCCAGAACATGGAGGACGACGGCACCGTGTACTGGGCAGCGGCGAACAATGTCGTTATGGCCGTGCCCGAGCCGGCGACGTGGTCGATGCTGTTGGGCGGACTCGGCGTTGCTGCTCTGGCTCGCCGGCGCAGCCTCACATCGAAGCAGGCAAAGACTGTGGCTTGAACCTCGCATCACAACCATACGGGAGAGAAAGATGAAACGCACTAATCTGTATTTCACGCACGCTGCAACGCCGGTATCGCGTTGCCGCACCTTGGCCACGCGTGCACTCGCGGGTTTGGCGCTCGTGGCGATCACGGGAACGGCGTCCGCGGACGGCCCGGGTCGCGGCTCGACTGCGACGTTCGAGAAGAACTATCTCGTCTTTATCATCGACCACCATTACTCGGCATTGCGGATGACCGAGCTGGCAGCCGGCACGGACACGCAGCGCAATGCGCCTGTCAGCAATCCTGGCGAAGGGACGTCGCCGACACCTGGCTACGGCGCCACCGTGGCCAAGGCGAGCGATGATCAAATTCGCTCCATGTCTCGCCAGGCTAATCGTACGCAGCGGGAAGAAATCATGCGGGCCCAGCGCTTCTTGCGCGACTGGTACGGAATGCAGCACACGCCCCAGCTTACCGCCGACGGCCAAAGGATGATCGCTACCCTCGAGAGTACGCCGGCCGGCGCACAGTTCAACCAGACCTTCCTGCGCACCTTCAGTAACCATCATCTCAGCGCACTCGCGCCCAGCCTGCACTGCCAGGTCAAGAGCGACATCGACCACGACTCCCTCCATCGCTACTGCGAGAACATCGTCGTGACGCAGAAGAACCAGATCAACGAGATGCGGCACATGCTGTGCGAGCAATTCCGCGATTGCGGATTCATGCCCGCTACCGGCGACAAGAGAAAGGATCAGGACTTCTGAAAGGCTTGCTCGCGCTAACCGGCAGCATCGGGCGCCGGGTCATGTTAACCCGGCGCTGTTTTACGTCGATTCGTTTTAAAGGAGAAATCAATGCAAGATTCGCCTGCACCCCACCGCAGCAATACGATGGCAACAATGAAATACACAACCTTCGCTCAGATGATCGCGGCTGGAACAATCATCATGTTCGGGCTGATGTATCTGAATGTCTATTCAGTCGACCACATATTCTTCAGCGAAACAAGAGCGTTCATGGCACTCATCATGGGCGCCACGATGGCGATCGTGATGCTTGCTTTCATGTGGAAGATGTATCCGAACAAAGGCGTCAACGTAGGAATCCTTATCGGAAGCCTGGTGGTATTCCTTGGTGCGCTATGGCTGGTGCGCAGCCAGGCGACGGTGGGCGACGTGGCCTATATGCGCGCCATGATCCCCCACCACTCCATTGCTATCCTGACCAGCGAACGCGCCAACATTACCGACCCGCGGGTTCGCAAGCTCGCCGACGGGATCATCGCTGCACAGAAAAAGGAAATTGGCGAAATGAAGGAATACATCCGGGATCTGGAGCGAAAGAACTGAGAGGCCAGGCGTGGTGCAGTGTGCCGACACGATGTTCATGCCGGCATTCCGTCATGCTGCTAGTGTGCTTTGCCTTAATGCTCCGCATGCCCCGAGGGTTTGCGCACCTGCAGCTCGACGTCGGGCTTGCTGGTGGCCGGCATCAGGCTGCGTCCAGCATCGCTGCTGCGTGCAGGCTCAGGCAACTGACCAGTCCATTCGTAGGCGACCGTACCCGCCGGATGCTTGTACCAGCCCGGGTCGCTGTAGTCGCCACGCTTCTGGTCCTTGCGCACCTTCAGCACGGTGAACATGCCGCCCATCTCGACGCCGCCGAATGGCCCGTCGCCAGTCATCATCGGCAGAGTGTTTTCCGGGATCGGCATTTCCATGCCTCCCATCGAGCCGCCCTTGTCGCCCATGACCATGTAATCCGGCACGATCTTGTTGATCTTCTCGGCAATGCCTCGGTGGTCAA
The DNA here is from genome assembly GCF_006715485.1 of Herbaspirillum sp. SJZ107. Classification (GTDB taxonomy): domain Bacteria; phylum Pseudomonadota; class Gammaproteobacteria; order Burkholderiales; family Burkholderiaceae_D; genus Telluria. The sequence continues at coordinate 183,293 of NZ_VFNH01000006.1, read as the reverse complement.
CGCCAATCAGCGTCGGCACGTTGTGGCCCATCGCATTCATTGTGTGATGTGACTTGTGGCAGTGGAAGGCCCAGTCACCCGGGTCGGTGGCGATGAACTCGATCGCCCGCATCTGGCCGACGGCGACGTCCGTGGTCACCTCCGGCCAGCGCGAGCCGGGCGGGGTCCAGCCGCCATCGGTGCCGGTCACCTCGAACTCATGACCGTGAACATGGATCGGGTGGTTCGTCATCGTCAGGTTGCCGACACGGATGCGCACACGGTCGCCTTGCCGTACCGGCATCGTGTCGATACCCGGAAAGACCCGGCTGTTAAAGGTCCAGAGGTTATGGTCCAGCATCGTGTTGACCTTCGGGGTATAGCTGCCCGGTTCGATGTCGTAGGCGCTGAGCAGGAAGACGAAGTCGCGGTCGACGGCAAACCGCCCGATGTCCTTCGGGTGCGTCACCCAGAAGCCCATCATGCCCATCGCCATCTGGGTCATCTCGTCGGCATGGGGGTGGTACATGAAGGTACCCGGGCGCTTCGCCACGAACTCGTAGACGAAGGTCTTACCCGGCGAGATACCCGGCTGGGTGAGACCGGTCACGCCATCCATGCCGTTCGGCAGGCGCTGGCCGTGCCAGTGCACGCTGGTGTGCTCGGGGAGTTTATTGGTCACGAAAATACGCACCCGGTCACCCTCGACGACCTCGATGGTCGGGCCCGGGGACTGGCCGTTGTAGCCCCACAAGTTGACCTTCATGCCGGGAGCGAACTCGCGCACCACCGGTTCGGCAACCAGGTGGAACTCTTTCACGCCGTTGTTCATCCGCCAGGGCAGGGACCAGCCGTTCAGGGTCACGACCGGGTTGAACGGACGCCCGGTGGCGGGTGGCGGCGGCACATGGGTCTTTGCATTGTCCATGACCATCGCTTCGGGCAGCGATGCTGCGCCCACACGGCTGACTGCGGCAGTGCTTACCGCGACGGCGCCGGCGCCTTTGAAAAAATCTCGACGGGAAATCATTGTGCTGTCCTTGAATCAGTATTGCCGCCTGCATTCATGGCGGTCTGAAGATTGGTGTCGGCGATCCAGAAATCGCGCTGCGCCGCGATGGAGGCGTTGACGGCCGCAAGCTGTTCGCGCGATTCGGCAAGCAATTCGAAGGTGCTCGCCAACATGTCGTTGTAGCGGAGCAGCACCTCATCCGCGATCTGCTTGCGCAGGGGAACGACCTCGTCGCGGTAATGGCGGGCGATGTCATAGGTGGTGCGATAGCTCGCATAGGCCTGGCGCACTTCGGAGCGCGCTTTCACGGCGATGTCGCCGGTACGGTAGACCGCCTGCATGTACGTTGCCTGTGCCCGCGCCACGCGCGCGCCGCCCCAGTCGAACAGCGGCAACTCGAGCGATACCTCGTAGCCGTTCTCGCGGGGCGCGCCGGTCGTGCTCTTGTTGGCGTAACCCGCATCGAACACGTTGATGAAACCGGTCGCTTTGGTCAGGCCGAGCGCCTGTGCCGTCGCCTGCGCATCCTGGCGCGCGATGAGGACGTCGAGCCGCTGCGACAGCGCGGTCGCTTCGGCATTGGCCGGCTGGTCTGGCTGCGCGGGCAGCTCAGGCAGCCGGTCAGGCAGGGTGAATGCGAGGGAAGGGCCCCACAGGCCCAGCAGGCGGACCAGTTCCTCGCGTGCGGTCGTGGCCTGCAGGCGCGCTTGTGCCTGCTGGGTCAACGCGTCCTGGTAGAAGGCGCGCTCGCGCGCGGCGTCGAGGGTGCTCCAGTTGCCTGTGGCGCGCATGCGCGCGGCAAGCTCGGCGGCCGCCTCGGCCGATCCACGTACCGTGTCCGCGAAGCCCGCTGCCTGCGCCGCAGCCACGGCCGAGTAATACGCCTTGCGCGTGTCGGCCGCCAGGTTCACAGCCTGCATTGCCGCCTGCAGCTTGGCTTGTTCGAAGCGCCGACGTTCGATGCGGGTGCGGGCCGGCAGGGTCACGAGCGCTGCCAGGTCGAAGGACAGCCCCCGGTCGATTTCGGTCTCGCCACCCCCGCGTACCCGACCAAAGCTGAAGCCCGGGTTCGGCAGACGCCCAGCCTGGACGAAGTCCGCTTCGGCGATCGCGAGCGCGGCGAAGGACGCCTGCAGGCCCTGGTTGTTGAGCAGGGCAATGCGCACCGCAGCGTCGGCGGTGAGCGGCTTGGCGAGCAGGGCGGTCACTTCGGCCCGCGAGTCTTGGTCCCGCTTCAACGGTGCCGGCTGGGCGATGCGTTCCTGCGTCATCCGGGCGACATCATCGAGTCCGCCGTCTTGGGAAAAGCTCGCGCAGCCTGTGAGCAGCGCGGCACTGACCGCTACAGCCAATCGACGCAGGCCAGGTCGTACAGGTGAGTTCATTGGTGCGCTCCTTCGTGTTCGTGCTTGCCGTGCATGTGTTCTGGCGTGGAGACCTTCTGGGATACGCCAGCAGTGGACTGTTCGCCCGATACGGAAGCTTCTGCTTCCTCGCCGAGGACGACGCGGTTAGCGCGAGCCCAGCGTTTATCGGGCGCTTGCGGCGCTTCCTTCGACGCGACGACATTGGCGAAGACGGATTGGTACTGCAGGGGCGCGACAGGCGCATTCGCGTCGGCGGCGGACGGCAAGGTCTGCTGCGCTTGCGCGCAAGCGAGCAGCGGCACGCCAGCTGCGAACAGCAGCAGGGGTGAAAATTTCATGGTTTGTTTCGTGTTGATTGAGGGCTGCACCAGGCAGCCCGGATGCGCGCCGTCAGCGCGCGCGGAAAAATCAAACGAGATCGAGGCGTGGTGGTCGCTCGAGGGCGGGAGGGACGAAGGACGTCATCGCGGCTTCCGCAAGAGCGTGCAGCGAGGAAGAGAACGGCGGTGCGTGGAAGGTGGGCAGTAGTCCTGGAGGCGCGCAGGCGCCAACGCAGCAACTTGCGCAAGCGGCGCACTTGGCGTGTGACGAAACCACTGTCTTGGAGTCAGCCTCGGTGCAGTGCCCTCCGTCCGCTTGCGCGGCGGCCCGATGGTGTTGGTGGCCGGTCATGACCACTGTTTCGTGCACGGCCTGTTCAGGCTGCCCGACCGCCATCGCAGCGCCGCCCTGCAGGGACAGCACCGTGATCGAAAGCCACAGCAGAAGGCGAAAGATCGTGCGCATCATCCAAACATGGTACCGCAAATCAAGAGAATGCATCAAGGCAGCGCTTTTGGCGCTTCGGACCGGATAAGACCAGCAAGGCCCTGCAGGCGTCAACTGCACTTGGGACTAGTCAGGACATCAACAATGGTTGGGTTATATCGTTATTCGGGTTTGTTCACACAGCGAGGCTGTCATGCCGAAAATCACCATTCTCGAAAAGACGAATCTGCAGGAAGACTGTTGGCACTCGATGTTGATCTCCCTGTTGAGGGGCCTCGCAGCGCTGGTGGTGGCCGCAGCACATTTGCGTGCCCAGATGTATCCCGGCTTCGGCACAGTAACGAACCCGCCGTTGCTGTTTCAGGGCTTGGCGTTCGGCGCCGGATTCGCTTACCTTGCCGTGATCGTCTTTTTCGTGCTCAGTGGCTGGCTGGTCGGCGGAAGCTTTCTCAATAAGCTGGACTCGGACCGCGCGTTCCAGAATTACACGATCGACCGGGTCTCGCGCCTGTGGGTCGTGCTTGTGCCGACTTTCCTCGTCGTGTTGCTTGCAGGTTCTGCCATCGGCGCCCTCGATACGGCGCGCGTGTCGTTTTCGACGTCCGAGGCGTACTCGATGAGCGCGTTTTTCGGGAACATGATTGGCCTGCAAACGCTCATCGTCCCCCCGTTCGGCGGCAACTTCCCATTATGGAGCCTCGCCAATGAAACCTGGTACTACCTGCTGTTCCCGCTTCTGGTGCTGGTGTTTCGCGGCAGGACAATCGCGACACGGGCCGCGGCGGTGTTGGCGATCGGCGCCATCTTCCAGTTGGTGCATGGCAGCATATTGATTTATTTTTCGATATGGCTGTTAGGCGCTGCGTTCTCACGGGTGAAGATCGAGGCGGGTCCGCTCTGGCGCTGGGCCTTGCTGTTCCTGTTTGTCGGCAGCGCCATCGTCATCCGGCTGGAGGGTAAAACCGACATCACGCCGGAAGGCTTTCCGCAGTACCTACTTTTCAGCCTGCTGTTCGTACTGTTCCTGTCGAGCATGCAGTTCAAGCGCCGCCTGGGGCCCAAGCTGGACTGGCTGGACCGGACGGGACGGTTCTTCGCGAACTTTTCATTCACCTTGTACGTGCTGCACGTGCCAGTGATCCTCTTGATGGGGCATCTGCTCGCTTCGATGTTGGGTCTCGGCCAGCTCTCGCCCTACCGGTTGTCCCATTACCTCATGTACGCCGGCATGTATCTGGTGCTCGTTGTCGGCGCTTACCTGTTCTATCTGCCTTTTGAGTCGAACACGCCGCGTGTGCGTCAGTGGCTGAAGATGCAGCTATTTGGACGTGTTCGTGCAGTTCGGACGTGATCGGGAATCCAATTGCCGCCGAGGACGACAAAGTATGGAGGTAGGACTGGCGAAAATCTTGAGCTGCTTACCCGTCTCTGGTGTAATGTCAGGCTTGTAATTTCCGTCCATAAGGAGCCTCGATGCGCCGACTGTTTTGCCTCGCCTTTTTTGCCGTGACATCACTTCCCGTCTTCGCCGCCAGTCCGACCGAGGTCGTTGGGGAGTACCATGCAGCGGTCGCCAGCGGTGATACCGCAAAGGCGCTGTCGCTACTCAGTCCCGCAGTCCAGATCTTCGAGAGTGGCCATGTCGAGCAGTCCAAGGACGAATACGCAGGGCACCATCTTCCCGCCGATGTCGCTTTCGCAAAGAACACAAGCCGGAAGGTGGTGAAAGGAAGCGAGCGGATAGGTGGCGACATGGCCGTCGTCATCCAGGAAACCGAGACGCAAGGCACGTATAAAGGTTCGGCGGTTCGCCTAATCGGGACCGAAACCGCAGTCTTGGAAAAGAAAGGTGAGGGATGGGTCGTTACGCATTTCCACTGGTCGTCCCGGAAAGTGAAGTAGAAGAGTTGCTGCAACGGCACGGGTAGCTTTCGCGTTACCTTTCATGGTGCTCGAGCTTGCTTCAACGCTCAGCGACGTGTTCACTTCTGGGACCGTCTGACGAAGAGGTTTCGCCCAGTTGTTTGAGGATTTCACACCGCGCAGCGGGACGCGCAGAATCGCATTGCCTACGCAGTTCGGAAAGCTCGGCATGCAGGGTACGAAGGTCTGCAATCTGCCGGTCGATCTCAAGAATATGCTGGTCGACCAAATCGTTCACTCCGCCGCATGTCATGTCCGGCCGATCCTGAAAACCTAGCAGAGTCTGCACTTCATCCAACGATATTCCTAGCGCGCGACAACGGCGGATGAAGTGCAAACGATCAGCATGGCTGGCGTCGTACAAGCGGTAGTTCGCATGCGACCTGATCGGCGCCGGCATTAGCCCCTTTTGCTCATAGAATCGAATCGTCTCGGGTTGGCAGGCCGCGAGCTTCGCCAGTTCGCCAATTCGCATGTTCATTTTACACCTCATGTTAGGCCCTCGAGTAGCCATAAGGATTCGAGTTCGTTCTTTCGCCTTCCTGCCACAGGAAGCAATCACGGCTTACGAATTCAGCGCAGTTGGAGGATCCTACGCGCCCCATTGAGGACCACCAAGCCGATGATAATACCGATGACCAGGTCCGGATAAGGCGAACCGGTCCAATTCACCAGTACACCGGCCACGATCACTCCAAGGTTGGCCACAACGTCGTTCGCGGAGAAAATATAGCTTGCCTTCATGTGGGCGCCGCTGTCGCGCTTTTTGGTAATAAGTACAAGACAGCTCACGTTTGCCGCCAGGGCGAGCAGGCCAATACCCACCATCAGGAGCGATTGCGGTTCGCTGCCGTACACGAAGCGCCGGACGACCTCGCTGAGCGCTCCGATCGCCAAAGCCATCTGCAACCACCCGGCAATATGAGCGGACCGCGTCTTCAGATGCGCCGCACGGCCGACTGCATACAGCGCCAGTCCATAGACTGCAGCGTCGGCGAACATATCTAACGAGTCGGCAACCAGGCCCGCCGACTGTGCGATCCACCCGACGAGCAGCTCGACAAAAAACATGACGCCGTTGATCGCCAGGAGCAGGCGCAGAGTCCGCGCCTCCGCCCCATCCTCGTCGCTTGAATGCCGTGAGTGATCCGGATCGGTGGTCGCCGCGCTCGAACTGCGCAGGCTGGCGCCCAGCCTGAGGGGCAGGAGCAGTTCGAGCACGTGCTCGGCCGATCCGGTATGCATCACCTTCAGCTCCCTGTTCGGCAAATCGAACGACATCGACAGTACGTGGAGGTCATCGTTGCACGCCATCCTGATGAGGTTCTCTTCGGATGCGCAGTCCATCTTGGGAATGGTGAACACGCTTTCCCATCGTGGCCCTTCCGAGGACGAACTTTCAGGAGTCAAAGCTGGTTGTGAAGCCTTGAGTACAGCGCCCAGGTTCAGCGGGCGCAGCCGACTCAATATCGTTTCCGCTTCACCCAGATGTACCACCGTAAGTTCCTGTTTGGATAGATCGAACATTAACGATCGAATGCCAGAACGGTTGCCAAGTGCCATGCGGATCAAGTTTTCTTCGGATGGGCAATCCATCTTGGGAATGGAAAAAGTGCTTTCCAAGTAGGTCATCGTAACGCTGGACATAGCTTGCTATTGATTCATGTAGGTTATCTGGATGTCGAGCTTACGTGATTGCAGATTCCGAGTGCGTGCACGAAGCCGTCCTCATTTTTTCGAGACTGACGTTCTACCTCTCTCCGTCATGGCAGACGTGTTCGTCGGCCGTGCGAAGCGAGCACAAAGGGCAGGAAGGACGAACAGAGTCAGCAAGGTGGCCGAAATCAACCCGCCAATGACCACTGTTGCCAGCGGACGTTGAACCTCCGCTCCAGCGCCTGTCGCCAGGGCCATCGGTACGAATCCCAAGGACGCTACCAGGGCAGTCATCATGACCGGACGCAGGCGCCGCACCGCGCCTTCGCGTACTGCGCGCTCCCAAGGCATGCGTGTCGCGAGATCGTCGATCGCGCTCACCATCACCAAGCCGTTGAGCACTGCCACACCCGACAGGGCAATGAAACCCACGGCCGCAGTGATAGAGAACGGAAGTCCACGCAGCCATAGGGCAGCCACACCGCCGACCAGGGCCAACGGTACTCCAGTGAAAATGATCGCGGTCTTGCGCCAGGAGCCCACCGCCGAGTACAACAGCGACAGGATCAAGACGAAACAAAGCGGCACGACGATCGCGAGGCGGGATCGTGCGCGCTCCAGGTTCTCGAACTGGCCACCCCATTCGAGCCAGGTACCGGCCGGTAACCGCACCTGCGACGCGATGCGCGCCTGCGCTTCCTGCACCACGCCGGCGATGTCACGACCGCGAACGTTGGCTTGCACAACCACGCGGCGCTTGCCGTTCTCGCGGCTGATCTGATTGGGTCCCTTGGCTGCAACCAGCGAAGCCACCGACCCCAAGGGGACGAAGCCGCCCGCCGGGGTAGGAACAGGCAATTGCCGCAGACCGTTGATGTCCTGCCTTACCGCATCGGGAAGTTTCACGACGACCTCGAAGCGGCGATCGCCTTCATACACGATACCTGCTTCCTGTCCGGCGAGCGCCGCAGCCAGTGTGCCGTACACATCCTGGGCCGTCAGTCCGACACGGGCCATGGCGTCCCGGTCGAGCCTTGCATCGAGAAGGGGAAGTCCTGCCACCTGTTCGACCCGCACATCGGCCGCTCCCTCGGTCTCACGCAACTGGGCGGCAATCCGTTCGGCCGTCTGGGTCATCGTCGTGAAGTCGTCACCGTAGACCTTGACCGCGATGTCTCCTCGAACGCCGGCCAGCAACTCGTTGAAACGCATCTGGATAGGCTGTGTCAGCTCATACGTTTGACCGGGAAGAACGGCGACAGCGCGCTCAATCTTCTCGACCACCTCGGCTTTCGACATGCCTGGTTCTGGCCACTCGGAGCGCTCTTTCAGGATGATGAAGGTATCGGTACCGTTGGGCGGCATGGGGTCGGACGCGAGTTCGGCGGTGCCGGTGCGGGAAAAGACCAGTTTGACCTCTGGAAGCTTCGCCACGGCTTTCTCGATCGCGAACTGCATCGACTGGCTTTGGTCCACCGAGGTTCCCGGAATACGCCAGGCTTGCAGCAGAACGTCTTTTTCGTCGAGTGTTGGCAGGAATTCCTGGCCCAGCGTCGTAAACAGCAGCAGTGCCAGACCCAGGGCGCCAACACCGATGCCACCTGTCAGCTTTGGCCGTGCCACGGCACGGTCGAGCCAGGTGGCGTAGCGCCTTGTCGTTCCCGCCACGAACCGGTTCTCCTGTTCCTCGACGTGTTTCGACAGCCAGAGGGCGATCATTGCAGGCACAAAGGTCAGCGACAGGACGAATGCGAACGCGAGCGCCAGAATGACCGTTACGGCCATCGGCATAAACATCCTTCCTTCGACCCCTTGGAACGTCAGCAGGGGAACATACACCAGCATGATGATGCCCTGACCATAGACACTAGGCCGGATCATCTCCCGCGCGGCGGTCGCTACCACTTCAAGGCGTTCAGCCTTGGTCAGTACGCGGCCGGCGTCGTGCTGCCGATCAGCGAGACGTCGCAAGGCATTCTCGACGATGATCACGGCGCCATCAACAATCAGCCCGAAGTCGAGCGCACCGAGGCTCATGAGATTTGCGGTCACGCCGGCCCGCAGCATGCCGGCCGAGGTCAGCAACATCGTTATGGGAATGACCGCAGCCGCGATCAGCGCGGCCCGGATATTGCCGAGCAGTGCGAACAGCACCACAATGACCAGCAGCGCACCTTCTATCAGGTTTTTGGCGACAGTGTGGATCGTTGCGTCGACGAGCCGGGTTCGATCGAGTACCGGCTTGACGATAACGTCAGCTGGTAACGAGCGGGCAATTTCCTTCAATCGTGCATCGACCGCGGCGGCAACGGTCCGGCTATTTTCTCCTATCCGCATGACGGCGGTACCGAGTACGACTTCGTGGCCGGACTCCGACGCAGAACCAAAGCGCACTGCATGGCCAACGGTAACCTGTGCGACTTGCGAAACGAGGATAGGTGTGCCGTTACGCGTGGCGACGACGATCTTGCTGAGATCGTCCACCGTGGTGACGCGTGCATCGGCCCGCACCGTGAGCGCTTCACCGTTACGTTCAACGATTCCGGCGCCTGCGCTGGTATTGTTGCGTTCCAGCCCCTCGGCCAGGGCGGTCATGGTCAAGCCTGCCGCCGCGAGTCGTTGCGGATCGGGCATGACCACGTACTGCTTGACGTATCCCCCCAGGACATCGATACCGGCAAGCCCTTTCGTTGTCTTGAGCTGCGGTGCTACGATCCAGTCCTGGATCGTACGCAGATACGTCGTTTTCTCGACCTCGTTATGCAGCCGGGTGCCTTCTGGCGTCACGTAGCTGCCGTCCGGTTGCAGGCCGGTCTTCGCCCCGGATTCGTGTCGGCCGGAAAACTCCACTGTCCACATGTAAACGTCGCCCAGACCGGTGGCGACAGGCCCCATGGCAGGAGCGACACCTGTAGGCAGATCGCGTTCGGCGGAGCGCAGGCGCTCAGCCACCTGCTGGCGGGCGAAGTAAATATCCGTGTCTTCCGAGAACACAGCCGTGACCTGAGCAAAACCGTGCCGGGTCAGCGAACGCGTGGATTGCAGCCCCGGAATTCCTGCCAACGCTGTCTCGATAGGAAAAGTTACTTGCCGCTCGACGTCGGCCGGTGACAAGGCGGGAGCCGACGTATTGATTTGTACCTGGACGTTGGTAATGTCGGGCACGGCGTCGATGGGAAGGCGCGACAGAGCGACGGCACCGGCCAGGGCCGCCAACAAGCTTGTGAACAGTACCAGCCAACGACGGGCTACCGCGAAGGTGACGATGCGAGCAATCATTTCAGGCCCCGTCCTCGCATCCGTGGAAGCGTCATGTTAATCATCATCACCACCTTCGCCTTTGCCCAGCTCGGCTTTCAGTACATAGCTGTTGGTCACGGCGACGCGCTCGTCACCCGTCAAGCCAGAGACGACCGTGACATAATTGCCATTGGACGGGCCGAGCGTGACAGGCCTGACTGCAAAGCCGTCATTCGTACGAACGAAGACGGAAGGCTTGTCCTCGACCGTCTGCAGCGCGTTCTGAGGGACAGCCAGGACAGTCTTTCCGTTCGGATGCTCCAGCAGGACGGCAGCGCGAACTGTTTCACCCACCCGCCAGAGACCTTGGGCATTCGGCAGGGTCGCCAAGGCCTGCACCTGACGCGTGTTTGCGTCGATCACCCGCGATACGAAGGCGATATGTGCAGTGCCATTGCGGGTCGGCGTGGAGACGTCCACCGCGGCGCCCACATGCACACGACTGGCATCCTCGGGGGCCAAAGCCAGCGCGACCGACACTTCGGACAAGTCGGCGATACGGAAAAGCTCAGTGTTGGGTCCAACGACGTTGCCCAATACCGCTTGGCGCGCAACCACGTAGCCTTTGATGGGGGAGCGCACCACAAGACGGTTCAAGGGGCCACTCCCGCTGCCTCCGGCAGCAGCCAGTCGCTGCTCGGCGAGCCGGTAACGTGTCTGCCCTTCAGCTGCGGCAGCCTTGGCAGCGATATAGTCTTGTTCGGCTGACACTTTTTCTTTGAACAGCCGCTCTTCGCGCTGCAAGGTGCCCCGCGCGAGTTCGCGGTCTCGCCGTGCCGCTTCCAAATCCGCTCTCAGCTGAGCCGCCTCGCCACTTTCGACGACCGCGAGCACATCACCACGATTTACTGGCTCTCCTAAATTACGGTGCAGGGCGGTAATCCGACCACCAACGGCGACCGCAACCACTTCGGAGCGTGAAGGACTCGCATCGATCATCCCTGGCGCTTCGACCGAGTCGGTGGCGATCTGACGTACTGGTGCTACCTCGATGCTCGATGCGACAAGTTGTGCATTCGTCATGCGAATGGTGTCGGCTTTACCCTTCTCGGAGGCTTCACCTTTCTCAGCCGACTCCCGTTTCTCTGCCTCTTCAGTTTTGTCATTCTTGCGCTGTTCGCCCGTGTGTTCCACATGCGGTTGTTCGGCAGCTGGTTCCCTGCCAGCCTGCGGTGATTTGGAGCACGCTGCCAGCCATAACAAGCACGCGTAGATGAGGGGACGGTAAAACTTGGGCATCAATCAGTCCTTATAAATTGGGTCGAGGTGTCCGAGCAGTCGCGCCAGACGAGCGCGGGCGTCGTGAAACGTGGCCAAGGCGTCGATGGCAGCTTCCTGCGTCTGTGACAGAGAGCGTTCGGCCTCAATCAGATCGAGTTGCGAAAACTTGCCCTCGGCGTAGCCGATACGCGCGATACGCGCCGCCTCCTGGGCCGCAGCTAGCTCGGGACCGCTCGCAGATATGGCGCTCGCCCTAGCGTCAGTGACGTCGGCCCGGGCAGATGCAAGGGCTTCAGCGAGGTCTAGTGCGGCAGCGTTGCGTTCTGCTTCCGCCTTGTCCAGTTCGGCCCTCGCACGGGCCACCTCTGCATCGCCCCGGTTGAACAGGGGAAGTGGAATCGATAGCGCGACGACTGCTGCGGTGTCGCTTGTTTCCTTTATCCGGCGCGTACCTGCGCTGACGGTCAGGTCTGGGATGCGGGCGCGACGCGCGCTATCTACGCGCGCACGGGCAGCCGCCACCTGGGCCTCGGCGGCCGCGCGTGACAGCGAGCTTTCTGGCGCATCGATCCCGGCTTCTGCACTCGTATCGTCGAACCACGGCGCCACGATTGCCAATGGTTGTGTTGCCCCGATTAATCGGGCCAGGTTTGCTCGCGCCACTTCTGTCGCACGCGCGGCACGACCTGCGTCGACATCCGCTCTGAGACGCTGGGCGGACGCTCTCTGTTCGTCGATAGGGGAGACCTTGCCGGCACCAACGCGAAGGTGTGCGACGCGTTCAGTCTGCACTGCCAGTTCCCGCCGTTGATCCGCTATCCTGAGACGCCGTTCGCTTGCCGCGACGGCAATGAACGCCTGGGTTATTTTTAACGTCAGGTCTGCTTTGGCGACGGCAACACCAATTTGTGCCGCCGACTGCTCGGCTTGTGCGACCCGAGTGCGGGAACTACGTTTCCCGCCAAGTTCCAGCGGCATCGCGACAGAGTAGGTCGTTTCGCTTCCGCCGAACCGTGCATAACGACCTGTGCCAAGAATGTTTTCAGCTTCCACGGATAATGTCGGGTTTGGAAGCAATCGTGCGGCCTGCACTGCAGCGTCGGCACTATCGACCGCGGCCTTGGCGCCCTGAACCCCAGGTGCACTTTCCTGAGCGCGTGCAACAGCTTCCCGCAATGTGAATGCCTGTCCAGTCGCAAATACTGTTTCAGCATGAAGCGGCTGTGCCGTCGACAAGACATTGGATAGTATCGCTATGAAGAGGAATTTCGATATGTTATGAGAGCAGTTCGCCATGCAGAACCTTTACGTACGGATATTCGCTATTTATAAACTCTGCAGTTACTGGAGGGTCAAGCACTTTCTGCGTTCAAGTTTTTTCTAGAGCGCAGATTGTATGTAACGGAAATAATTACGACGGCGACGAGCAGCAGTTGGGCTGTCAAGGTCTGCAAAGACGGGTAAATACCAAGAATCTCGATGTGCGGAGCGCTAACCGCCGTGTTCTCGAATATCCCCACTTTTTGCAGAGCGGCCACTCCCTTTCCGATCAATACCGTGGCGAGCACCGCAACCAGGGCTGAGCTGAATGCGAAGAACTGGCTTATCGGCAGACGCGCAGACGACCGCAGCAGGACGACTGCGATCGCGCTTAAAATCGCGATTCCGCACCCCAGACCTGCGAGCATGTACGGACCGTTCCCATCGCTCCACAGAGCCGCGTAGAACAGTACTGTTTCGAAGACTTCACGATAGACGGTCACAAAAGACAAGGTAAACAGCATTAATGCCGAGCTCTTTGTCAGTGCCGAAGATAGCTTGTCGCGCACATACGCCTGCCAGCGGCCGGCAAGACTCTTCTGGTGCATCCAGATTCCCACCGTGAGCAGGACAATAGCGGCAAACACGGCGGAGAAGCCCTCTGTCATTTCGCGGCTGGCGCCAGACACATCTACAAGATAGGTGGCCACTCCCCAGGTCGCGGCGCCGGCAGTCAATGCGGCGACCCAGCCCGCGTGAATGTACGGCAGAACATCGCGACGATCAGCCTTCTTCAGGAAAGCGATCATTGCAACTACCACCAGCAACGCTTCTATGCCCTCCCGCAGCAGGATCGTCAGTGCACCGATGAAGGTCGAGAGTGGATCGCTGGCTCCGCCAAGCGCCGCCTGGGCTTCGGTCAACAGGTCCTGAAGGCGCTGCTCGATAACCCGCGCTTCGGCTGGTTTTCCCGACGTGATAGCGCTTCGAAACGCGCCCATCGTCGTTTCGATGTGGTTGAACAAAGATTCATCCTTTGCCGCAAGTGCAGGTTCTACCGGCTCGAATCCATCGAGATAGGCAGACAGTGCCAGCCGCGATGCGCCTTGCATATCGCCTTTGTCGATAGCCGCCACGCTCTCTCGCAGCTTCGCCTTCGCCAATGGCAAGGTGTCTACGGTAGCGGCGCCTGCCGACGCCGGGGTTGACCGCAGGTACGCTACTAGCGGGCGAGCCACGTCAGCGCCAACGGTCGACACGAGGTTCGCTTCGGAGAGTTGGCTTAGCTTGGCTAAATCCGGCACGGCGGCGTGTAGATTCGGGCGCGACGCCCAAAGCGCTGCACCGGCCTGGCGGTCGTTGTCGCTGTACGAAAGTGATGAAGCGAAGTAGGCGAGTGCCCATCGGTCGTCATCGGACAGTTGGGCAAAACTGGGCATGGACGTACCTTGCACCCCATGCGTGATGATCTGCTGTAGTGCGAAGACACTTCGTTCCCGCGCCCTCGTATGGTCGGCGAGGACAATCGGCGGTGGACTCAGTGTCACTGACAGCGGCCCGTCGGAACGGCCAGACACGCCATGACATGCCGCACAGTTCGACTGATACAGTTCTGCGCCACGCTTCAGGTCGGGCAGCCGAACCGGGGCCATTGGGATTGGATAGATTGTGACGAGAGCAGCGGCTAAGGCGCGTGCTTGCGCCGAAACCACCTCGGCACTTGCTTTCTGGTCAATAGCGAGTCGAAGCTTATGAGCATTGGCAACCAGATCCTGCGACGGTGGCGGAGCCAATTCACCTAGTTGGCGCTCGGCGGCAGTGGCGAACTCCTGCATCTCGGCATACTCGGCGGCGCTCGAAACCGTGCCATCCTTAACCGCCTTTCTATAGTCGACGGCTAGATAGTCCAGTAGTTGCCAGATCTGCTTGGCCTTCGTCTGTGTCGACTGTTCGTCGGCATTGGCCATCGAAACGGATAAGAACAGCCAGGAGACGGCAATAACAAAATTACGAATCAAGTACATAAAATTTACGAAAAAATTGCTGCTTATTGGATGGGGGCGGGACCGCGGACAACTGATCTGATCACTGAAGCGAGACCAGGAAGTTGCTTAAGGAATAAGGGGACAGACAAGCCTAGATATACCCAGGCCAATATGGTCAATGAAGCGATAACCTTTCCTTCGTCGTGCTGAAACACGAACGCGATCGCAATCTGAGCGGCAAACAGCAGGATCAGAACCATCCCGCTCCATAGCGAGAAGCGAAGGCGTAAAAGCAGTGAAAGCGCAAAAATTGACTGCGCAGCGGTCAAGAAAAACTCCTCGTGCTGTCGCCCGTCCAGGCGCAACCCGATGACATCGCCGGCACCGAAGCTCATAGCAAGGGGAAGCATCCCAACCAAGAGGGTCCACTGATTAATTTTGTCGCTGATCATGGTTGTCAGCGCATTGGCAGCACGTCGGGAAAGCACAAAGAGGATGGCGATTGAAATCGATGGGGCCTCACTGGCGATCGGCGCGATCCATTGAATGAGCAAAAACTCGTCGATGCCGATTTGCCGTCCGGATGCGACAATAGCTTCGGCGAAGGGTTCAGCTGACATCAGGATGGCGAATGCCGCGAACAACCCGAGGCCTGCCATCCAGGCCCACTGGGCGCAAAGCGGCAGTGCCGACAGCGCAGCGGCGGGTCCTGGCTCCTCATCCTCTTCGGCCGCTTCGCTGTTCTCTGCTTTTGGAATGCGGCCCACCTGCCATATATAGCATGCGAACACGGCGAACAAGACGGCAAAATCGATCAGATCGATCCGGTTTTTGAAAAGGATTACAAATCCATACACGCTTGCGAGCAGCAGGAAACCAATTTCGAGCCTGTTCGCGGAGCCGAGCACGATGTGCCGCTCTCGATTACGCCACCAGTGCAGCAACATGATCGTAGGCCAGGCAAGACCGACGAGCATGCGATTGGCCCCGGTCATATTGGCGGCAGCATAATGGACGTAACTGGACTCTGGAGCTTTACCCGCCTGAAACGCGTAGTACATATCGACAGCGTATTCGGGCAACACGGTGACCAGAGCAACTGCCGCGAGAATCAAGCCTTGGGAAATGTGCTTCTCAGCCGTCTCCGCTCCCCACGAGAGCATGAACCCGGCGGCTACCACTGCAATACCGAAAGTCGAGGCAGCAGCAAGAGGTGACAGCTTCCACCCTGTCATTCGGACGAAAAGCGCGGGAACAATAGCGGCGAACGCGATGCCAACAAGCATCAAAAATCGTTTCATCTGTGAACTCCTGTCTTGCCACATGCGGGGTAACGACACAATTTGGTAAGTGCCTGACCAGACTCGTCGGCGTTGCCGAAGTAACTGATGCTGCGACCGTTCACGAAGCGGGCTTCAATATCTGGATTACTTGTGGCACCGTGCCATCCTTGCAGAATGGCGGTGAGATCTCGACCTTGTCGTGGACATGGAGTTTTATCGAAGCAGGGACCAACGCACTTACATATCGATAAGAGCGAAAGTGAGACACCGAAATTTCGGCATATCGGTTTTCTGCTATTTGCTCGGCGCTGAGCCCGGCAAGACACTTGGGGCGATCTTGCTGCAGTTTCTCCACAGTATAAAACTCGGTTACCCACCCGGTTTTACTGTTTGGCCCCAGTCGTGGATCAGCACACCCCGCCAAACCAATCAGCGTAACCAGTCCAAGGGCGTGAATTGTTATGTTTGTCATCATTGTTCCTTCATCGATCGGCGTTCCACCGTGCGTCATGTACAAACGCACGGCAGTACAGGTGATGTCACGCATGGTGACAACCTGACGGTACCTAGCAAGGAATTAAAACGACTAGGTCAGCGAGATCTCTCGCACGAGCCTTGAAAGAGCGTAGAAGAAGGCACGCCGTCAGCTCAGCTGACGTGACGCCACTGGGGCCGGATTGGCCCGTCTGGAATGTATGATCGATACTCGAGGAACGTCGATGGGAGGAGTATCGATACCTGAGCAGGCGAAGGTGCGACACCGAGCGTGCTCACCGGAAGCGGTGCGGCAAAGTGACAGAACACGTGGCATCCGGCACAGCAGCCCATCTTGTACTTGCTATCCTCACCCGTGAATGACGCAGGTAACTCAGACGCCGTCGAGGCACTCAGCGCTGGGGACGATGCAGTGCTGAACTCAGCCAGTTCACGCACGCCTGCCACCGCTGCCCACGTAGTGTGAAGCGGTATCAATGCCATCAGCAGGATGAGTAAAAGGCGTTTCATACAAAGCGATTATACACAAGCACACCCAAGATGCCCGGAGTGGACTTCCGCCCACTGCGCTAAACATTCCTTGCCCCTAGCAAAATTTCGCCGAGCCAACAATCTTCATAACTTCGCCGATTTTCCTTGACTCTGAGGTCGCTACAGGGGGCGAACAGGGAAAACGGAAAAAATCGGGCGCTAAGCCCTATCACCGCTCCTTGAAGTCCCGCAGCGGCCGGTATTTCCCCTCATCGACCTTCCGGTTCTGCCTCCAGACGTAATCCCCGGTCAGGTTGATGTGCTCCCAGCCCAAGGGCGACAAGAATTGCAGCAGGCGGGCATCGGGGAGCTTGCCCGACTCGCGCAAGGCCTGCGTTGCCCTCTCCAGATAGACCGTATTCCACAGCACGATGGCGGCTGTCACCAGGTTCAGGCCGCTGGCGCGGTACCGTTGTTGCTCGAATGTCCGGTCGCGGATTTCGCCCAACCGATGAATGAAGACCGCCCTGGCCAGCGCGTTGCGCGCCTCCCCTTTGTTCAAACCGGCGTGCACGCGGCGGCGCAGCTCGACGTTCTGGAGCCAGTCCAAGATGAACAACGTGCGTTCGATCCTGCCCAGCTCGCGCAGCGCGATCGCCAAGCCATTTTGCCGCGGGTAGCTGCCGAGCTTGCGCAGCATGAGGGAGGCCGTGACGGTCCCATGCTTGATCGAGGCGGCCAGGCGCAGCACGTCGTCCCAATGAGCGCGCAGGTGCTTGATGTTCAAACTACCGCCGATCATGGAGCGGAGTGCCGGGTGGTCCGCTACCTTGCCGGGCACGTACAGCTTGGTGTCGCCCAGGTCGCGGATGCGTGGCGCGAAGCGGAACCCGAGCAAGTGCATCAGCGCGAACACGTGGTCCGTGAACCCGGCAGTGTCAGTGTAGTGCTCCTCAATGCGCAGATCCGATTCATGGTACAGCAGGCCGTCCAGCACATAGGTTGAATCGCGAACGCCGACGTTGACCACCCTGGTGCTGAAAGGGGCGTATTGGTCCGAGATGTGGGTGTAGAACAGCTTGCCCGGCTCGGCGCCGTATTTCGGGTTGATGCGGCCCGTACTCTCCGCCCGTCCGCCGGCGCGGAAGCGCTGGCCGTCCGACGAGGACGTCGTGCCGTCGCCCCAGTTCTCAGCGAACGCATGCTTGAACTGGGCGTTGACGAGATCGGCCAGGCCCGCCGAATATGTCTCGTCCCGGATGTGCCAGGCCTGCAACCAGGACAGCTTCGCATAGGTCGCCCCCGGGCTGGATTCCGCCATCTTGGTCAGGCCGAGATTGATCGCGTCGGCCAGGATCGCCGACAACAGCAGCGTGCGGTCTTTGGCCTGTTCGCCGCTCTTGAGGTGGACGAAATGGCGGGTGAATCCGGTCCAGTCGTCCACGTCCATCAGCAGCTCCGTGATCTTGATACGAGGCAGCAGGCCGCCGGTGATGTCGATCAGCGCCTGGGCCTCTTCCGGAACCACGGCATCCTGCGGGCTGATCCGCAGTCCGGTTTCGGTGATAATCGCGTCGGGCAGTTCATTGGTCAGCGCCAGGTGGTTGACCTTGGCCAGTTGCTGTTCGAGCAGCAACAAGCGGTTATGCAGGTATTGGTCACAGTCCTGGTTGACCGCGATCGGCAGTTCGCACGCTGTCTTCATGGCACCGAATTTCGCCGTCGGCAGCAGGTATTCCTCGAAGTCGCGGAACTGGCGCGATCCCTGGACCCAGATATCGCCGGACCGCAGCGAATTCTTCAACTCCGACAGCACGCAGATTTCGTAGAAACGGCGGTCAAGCCCCTCGTCGGTAATGACGAGCGGCTTCCAGCGCGCCTTGACGAAAGTGATTGGTGCGTCGTCGGGCACCTTGCGCGCGCCGGTCATATTCATTTCGCGCAGCACGTCGATTGCGTCGAGCACCGCTTGCGCGGCCGGCGCCGCCTTCAGCTTGAGCCCATCCAGGAACTCGGGTGTATAGCGGCGCAGCGTGCTGTATTGGTCGCCGACCAGCGACAGGTGGTCGAACGACTCGGGCTGCGCCAGCTGGCCGGCCTCGGTGACGCTCAGCGCGAACTCAGACCATGGAAGGATCGCCTCGATCGCGGCGTATGGGTCGCCGCCCGATTCCTTGGCTTCAACCAGTGCTCGGCCGACCTTCGAATACAGCCGCACCTTGTCGTTGATCGCCTTGCCCTGCTTCTGGAAGTCCTGCTGATGCTTGTTCTTGGCGGCGCTGAACAGCTTGATCATGATTCGGTCGTGCAGGTCGACCAGTTCGTCCGTCACGGTGGCCATGCCCTCGATGGCCAGCGCCGCCAGCGTCGCGTAGCGTCGCTCATCCTCGAACTTGGCCAGGTCGCGCGGCGTCATCTGCGCGCCTTCGCGGGCCATCTTCAGCAGCCGGTTCTGGTGGATTTGGCGGCCCAGCCCGTCCGGCAGGGCGAGCGACTGGAACACTTTGAGGCGTTCGATGTGCTCGCGCATGTAGCGGGAATTGGGCTTGAGCGGCGACTGGCGGAGCCACACGAGCCAGGTAATGCTCATGTCAGGCGCGACGTTGAGCAGGTTGTCCAGGGAGCGCTTGTGGTGGCGCTCCAGCGGCTCGATCAACGTGCGATAGAGCCGCCGGTTCGCCCTCGTCACGGCCTCGGCGCAGGCGCGCTCGATGACGGTCAACGCCGGCAGAATGATGCGCTTCTGGCGCAGCGTTTCGAGGGAATGCGCAGCCAGGATCATGGCCTTGTCGGTCTGCATGGCGAGGTCAGCCAGGCTGTGTACCAGCTTGCGGAAATCAGGCAGGCCAAACACGGACAGCCCGAGGTAAGCGCGCAGCTCGTGCAGGTGCTCGTTGCGCGTTTTCTCCCGTCCGCCATATTCCGGCCAGGCGCCGGCGTCGCCGCGCACCTGCTTGGCAACCCAATGGATCACAGGATCTGGCAGCATGGTGTCGCTGGCCAACGCGTAGCCAGGGTAGCGCAGCAGGCACATCTGCACGGCGAAGCCGAGGCGGTTTGCGGCGCCACGGCGTTGCCGGATCAACGCCAGGTCGGCGTCCGTGAAGCTATATTGTTGGATCAGATCATCCTGACTTTCGGGCAACACGAGCAGGCTGTCGCGTTCAGTATCGGAAAGCAGTGAGCGGCGTGGCATTTGTTCGATTTCTTGGAAATCTGATGAAAGAGAAGCACATGGAGCAGAGAATCCGGGCTCAGGGCTGTCCGATCATGAGTGCATGAACGTTCATACGGTGCGCGTTTTTAGGTACTGGTAGAGGGTTTCTCGACTGATGCCAAGGTCGCGGGCCACGACCGCTTTCGGCTCGCCGGCGGCGACCCGAGTGCGTAGCTCAGTCACACGCTCGGGCGCGAGCGCTTTTTTGCGGCCACGGTAGGCCCCACGTTGCTTGGCCAGCGCGATCCCCTCGCGCTGCCGTTCACGGATCAGGGCGCGCTCGAACTCGGCAAAGGCGCCCATGACCGACAGCATCAGGTTCGCCATTGGCGAGTCCTCACCGGTAAAGGCCAAACACTCCTTGGCGAACTCGATGCGTACGCCGCGCCTGGTCAGGCTCTGCACAAGGCGCCGGAGGTCATCCAGGTTGCGGGCCAAGCGGTCCATACTGTGCACGACCACGGTATCCCCCTCGCGCACGAAGCCCAGCAGCGCTTCCAGCTGCGGCCGTTGAGTGTCTTTGCCCGATGCCTTGTCGGTGAATACCCTGTCGACTTGTGCATGTTCGAGCTGCCGGTCCGGGTTCTGGTCGAAACTACTGACCCTGACGTAACCGATTCGTTGGCCCTTCAAGGAACCTCCTTGTTGTGAATGTCAGGCTGAAATCTATGAGCCTTCCGGTCAGGTGTCAATAAAATGTTTATATGACTCTATCCTGACGCATTTTGCAGGGCCCTCCTGACGCCTAATTGGGGTGTAGCCTAAGCTCACATGCTTAGGTGACGGCGAAAATGCGAACGGGGTTTCTTAATGCTGTTCTACGAACGAGTGATTCTCTGGCCAAGAGAGCCAGCAGGAGCATATGGGTTGTGTTATCGATCGTTTCCTCTACAGTGATTTAAAAGTCATCATTGCAGCGACCCCGAGACATATCACCCCGAAAGCAGCTTTCAGATACTTTTGCGGAAGCCGCGAGGTGAGCACACTGCCGACTCCCATCCCGACTATGCTTCCTGCTGCGAACGGGAGCGCGACACCAAGGGGAAATTTTCCTGTAGATAGGCTGGCCGCTACGCCAGTTAGCGAAACAAGTGCGATAACACCGAGCGAGGTAGCGACGACCGATTGCACCGCTAAATCCGTGAAACGCTGCAAGGCCGGCACCATGACGAACCCGCCGCCTACCCCGAGCAAACCGGACAGAATGCCCGCAATGGCACCTGCGATCGATAAGGCGCCGGCGCACTTGCTCGTCCAGATAAACCGTCCACTCATGTCGTCCCGAATGCAGGGTCGATCCAGAGTAAGAGAGGTGGACTCGACACTGCGGCCGACGATTTCACGGAAGGTTTTATATGCGACCCAGGCGAGAATAGCGGCAAACAACAGGCTGAGCAGTCGCGTGTCCAAACGGTGAGCCAACCATACACCGAGTGGCGCGAGCAGGATGCCAGTGCCGGCAATGAGCACGGTCGCGCGGTAGCGCACAATCCCAGCCTTTAAGCCCATCAAAGCACCTGCTGCGGCAGAAACACCGACGGCGAGCAGGCCAACGGGGCCGGCTTCGGCGATCGTTAAGTGCATGCCGAAGACAAGAAGTGGGACCGCGAGAATGCCTCCCCCAGCTCCTGTCAGACCCATGACAATACCTACCACCGCCCCCAAGAGAAGACCCGTAATCATCACAGCCCCGGTTACGCGGC
Organism: Herbaspirillum sp. SJZ107; assembly: GCF_006715485.1. Classification (GTDB taxonomy): domain Bacteria; phylum Pseudomonadota; class Gammaproteobacteria; order Burkholderiales; family Burkholderiaceae_D; genus Telluria. Next base: position 161,653 of record NZ_VFNH01000006.1, on the reverse strand, counting down.
CGGTGATGCGGCTTTGGCTTTTGCTCGTTCGAGCAGTTCAAACAACGCCATTCCGACCAGCATGGCGATGAAGAACAGCAAGGGTTTGGCGCCGCCTTGTGCGAGCGATGCGAGCGCAGGACCGGGACAATAGCCGGCCAGGCCCCAGCCGACGCCGAACGCGAGTCCGCCGAGCACGAGACGGCGGTCAATTTGCGTAGCCGTCGGCAAGCGCATGGCGTCGCCCAGGATCGATCTCGGACGTTTGGCCGCGAACGGAAACACCAGCGCGCCGACGACTACAGCGCCGCCCATCACGAACGCAAGCGACGGGTCCCAGTTTCCGGCCAGGTCCAAAAAGCCGAGCACCTTCGCGGGGTCGCTCATGCCGGACAAAATAAGCCCCAAGCCGAACAACAGGCCGACCAACAGCGACATGAAGATTTTCATTTTTGCTCCCTTAGCCGACAAGATGGCGAACAACGTAGACGGTCACGAATCCGGCGGACATAAAGGCTACGGTAGCCACCATCGAACGCGGGGAGCGACGCGACAGCCCGCACACGCCATGTCCGCTAGTGCAGCCCGAACCGTAACGGGTACCGATCCCTACCAGCAGTCCGGCCAGGATCAAGACCGGGTAACCGGCCTCGATGTGCACTTGGGGCAGGGGAGCGATGCTTGAAAACACGAGAGGAGAAAGCACTAGGCCGCCCACGAACGCAAGACGCCAGGCGATATCGCCCCTTGCGGGCGTTAACAGGCCACCCACGATGCCACTGATGCCCGCAATTCTTCCGTTAAATACCAAGAACAGTGCCGTGGCTATTCCGATCATCAGCCCACCCGCCAGCGACGTCCAGGGCGTGAAATTGTTCCAGTCAATCATCATTACAGCCTCCTATTACGTTGGGCAGTAAAGTTGGTACAACACCTGTAGCACTGCCAGTGCCTCACTACTGGAGATGCTGTAGAAGATCTGCTTGCCCTCACGGCGCGTATTCACTAGTCGCTCTTCGCGGAGCACGGTCAGCTGCTGTGAAAGCGTAGGCTGCAAGATCCCAGTGATGGTTTCCAGCTCTTTGACCGAGAACTCGCCCTGCGTCATCTGGCATAGCAAGAGCATACGGTCGGGGTTGGACAGTACCTTCAGAAGCTTGCTAGCCTCCCCAGCTGCGGCATGCAGTTTCACTAAATCAATTTGCTTTGGCATGGCCACGTAGATCCGTTTAAAAGTAACACTTTACACGAACATTATACCATAACATAATATATTAAACGTAGAGACGATGATCCATGTGTCGAACTCTGATCACGACGACTATTAAGGAGCGCCCATGATTTTTAGACAACTGTACGAACCCCTGTCGAGCACTTATACCTATCTGCTGGGGGACGAGGACACGGGACAGGCAGTCCTCATCGATCCCGTGATTGCGACCATGGATCGGGATCTGGCCGAGGTGCACAGGTTAGGTCTGACCTTGGCTTACACGGTCGATACCCATATCCATGCCGACCACATCACCGCAGCTTTGGAAATGAAGCGTGCCGTGGGTAGCAAGATTGCCGCGCCTGCCTACGATCAGTTGTCATGTGCCGATGTCGGCATCGAAGAAGGCAGGCCATTTCAGGTCGGGGGTATTACTTTGCAGCCCCTGCATACCCCCGGCCATACCGACGGGCACTTTGCCTATCTTTTAAATGACCGCGTATTCACAGGCGACGCCTTACTTATCGAGGGGTGTGGCAGGACTGACTTTCAAAACGGTGATGCCGATGCGCTCTACAAAAGCGTGCGAGAGAAGCTGTTTGCTTTGCCCGACGAAACCTTGGTCTACCCGGCGCACGACTACCAGCAGCGTTTTGTCTCCTCGATCGCGCAGGAAAAGAAGCGTAATCCCCGCCTGGGCGGGGAAAAGACGCTCGAAGAGTTCAGGGACATCATGGCCAAGCTGAACCTTCCATACCCTAAGTTCATTGACTACGCTGTCCCGGGGAATAAGCAATGTGGCGTCTGTCCCCCAGACCTGCCAGAGAACTTGGCCAGCTATTGCCGCCAGATGACCCAGAGCCCGCAGGGCTGACGTGCCGCTAACCAACGGAGAAATTGAAATGACAAACTTCAAGCAAATAGGGGATGGCCTGTTCATCGGTCCCCAGCCTTCGGGGCAGGATTTGGTGGAGGCGAAGCAGCAAGGCATTCACACCGTAATTGACATGCGTACGCCTGGGGAAACGGCCACCTCGAACGCCGAGTTGGTCAGGAACAGTGGACTGGATTACTTCAATGTACCAGTCAACAAGACAGCCCTGTCAGAGCAGCAGATTGACGAGTTAAGTCAAGTAATGCAGAGAACACAAGGGCCGCATTTACTGCATTGCGCCACTGGCACGAGGGCCGCGTTGCTGCTCGCGCTTAGTCGTGCAAAGCAGAATGGGTGGACAGCGGAACGCACGTTCGAGGAAGCGCAAACCATGGGGTTCAACCTTCAGGGTTCCGCTGATTTCGCCAGCTTCGTCAGGCAAGTCACGGCCAAATAGATGTTCATTCGCAACTAGAACTGCAAGTTAAAGTTCACAAATTTCGATTCAGGGAGCCACTTTTTGGATGCTGTACGATTTGGGCCGCTCGTCGTCCCTGTACAAGTAGCACTACTCTTAGCAGGCATAACGCTTGCCCATTCTGTTGCCGCGTGGTTCCGCACGAGGCGCGGTGTCGATCCGGGCCCCGTTCTTTGGAAGATGATCGTGTTCGGTTTCCTCGCCGGACGCTCGATCTTCGTATTAAGACATCATGAGATTTATTCCAATGCTCCATTGTCGATCATCGACTTTCGTGATGGAGGCTTCGACAACCTGGCCGGTTTCGCGACGGCCGTTTTGGTTGGCATGGAATTGTCACGGCGCTCGACGACACTACGTAGGCCGCTTCTGACTGCAACCTTGACGGGTTGCTTTGGCCTTCCCCCACCACGACGGACACTTTCGATAGGTATGATGTCCCTATCGGAGGTATTACATGGCACGTGAAAGACGGGTGTTTTCAGAAGAGTTTAAGCGCGAAGCAGTCAAGCTGGTAGGCCAGCCCGGCGCGAGCAAGGCGGCGATAGCCCGTGACCTTGGCATCGGTGCCAATTTGCTGGGACGGTGGTGCAGAGATGCCAATGTCGATGCAGAGGTCGCAGTCGGGCGCGAGAAGGTATCGGCCCAAGAATATGAGCGCATGCGGCGTGAGCTGGCGAAGGTCAAGACGGAGCGCGACATACTAAAAAAGGCGCTCGGCTACTTCGCAGCCGACCTCAAGTGAAGTACGGCTTCATCGCCAAATATCGAACCATCTGGCCTACGCGAATGATGTGCCGTCTACTCGGCGTATCGAGCAGCGGCTTTTACGACTGGCTTGGGCGGCCGGCAAGTGCGCATGAACGCGAGAACGCCCAGCTCCTCAAGGCAATCAAGCACAGCTACGAAGCCAGCGATGGCACATATGGTTCGCCGCGCGTAGTGCGAGACCTTATCGACGCTGGTTTTTCCTGCAGTGAGAACCGCGTGGCACGACTGATGAAAGCCGCGGGTATCAAGGCTCGCCACAAGCGGCGTCGGGCACCAGGACAACTTGACGCACCTATTCACGCGATTGCGCCGAATCTGCTGGACCGGCAGTTTGCAGCCACTGGACCGAATCAGAAATGGGCCGCGGACTTTACCTACGTTTGGACCGGCGATGGCTGGCTATTCGTCGCTGTCGTCCTCGACCTGTACTCACGGCGTGTGGTGGGCTGGTCGATGCAACCGACGATGACGGCGCAACTGGTAATGGATGCACTGCTGATGGCTATTTTCCGTCGCGGCCGTCCCCGTGCAGTGCTGCATCATTCGGACCAGGGCTCGCAATACACGAGCGAGGACTTCCAGCGCCTGCTCGAGTCCCACGGCATCGTTTGCAGCATGAGCCGTCGCGGTAACTGCTGGGACAACGCCGCAATGGAAAGCTTCTTCTCAACGCTCAAGACTGAACGTCTGAGCAAAAAGCATTACCGGACCAGGGATGATTTACGCGCTGATGTGTTCGACTACATTGAAAGGTTCTACAATCCACGCCGGCGTCATTCCACGCTCGGCTATATCAGCCCAGTACAGTTTGAAAATCTAAAATGCGCCTAACGGAAGTGTCCGTGACGATGGGGGAAGGCCACTTTGTCTTTTTCGGAGGAAGTGCGCTGAATCATGCCCTTACGCCGGTGGGTGTGCCTGTCCCGACAATTGAGGTACGCCGCCTCGACAACACAACTGTGCCGCTCAGTGCCTTTGTGGGCCGCCCCTTGATTATCAATCTTTGGGCAACTTGGTGTCCGCCGTGCCGACGTGAGATGCCTGTATTAAAGGCTGCACAGCTAGCCCATCCAGAAATCCACTTCGTGTTTGCGAATCAAGGAGAATCAGCAGCAACCGTACAAAGCTACCTCGACGCGAATGGGTTACAAATGCCAAATATCGTTCTCGATCCGGCCAAGCAGGTAAGTGCCCGAACTGGTTCGTCTGGTTACCCCACAACGCTGTTCTATGATGCTCAAGGCCGGCTATACAAGCGGCATATGGGTGAGCTTTCGCGCGCAACACTAACCGAGAAAATCGACAGCTTCTTCGGCTCTCGCTGAGCACTGGGATACCGCTGCTGTTTTATGTCAGCTCTGATGTTCGAGATGATGACATGGCCAGGCTGCCGCCGTTACTGCATGAGCACATCAACATGCTTGGCCAGTATTCCTACTCTGTGTTGGAAGCAGTAGCCAAGGGCTGGCTGCGGCCACTGCATAACCCAGCAAGCAACGAAAAAGTCAGGAGTGGCCTTAACCTGGTTTGCCGTTCCGCTGCACCTCGACCCCTCATTATGTCTTAGCGCCTGATTTTTTCCGTTTTCCCTCTTCACCCCTTAGAAAAGCATCCGGAACGAGAGGATTTGAATCGCCCCGGCTTTCGTGGAGGCCGGTTAGTGTGAGTCAGACCGGGAGGGCCTGACTGCTCAACTGCTTGTAATAGTTTGCCTCAGCTTCTGCCGGCGGTATATAGCCGAGTGGTTCAAGCAGACGGTGGTGGTTGAACCAGGAAACCCATTCCAACGTAGCCAGTTCGACGGCCTCACGCGTTTTCCAAGGAGCGCGGCGGTGGATCAGCTCAGCCTTGTAGAGCCCATTGATGGTTTCGGCCAAGGCGTTATCGTAACTGTCGCCCTTGCTGCCCACAGACGGCTCAATACCTGCTTCCGCCAGGCGCTCGCTGTACTTTATCGACACATATTGCGAGCCCCTGTCGCTATGGTGGACCAGCTCGTTCCGTTCGGGCTGACGCGCGTACAGCGCCTGCTCCAAGGCGTCGAGGACGAAGTCGGTCCGCATCGAGCTGCTGACGCGCCAGCCCACGATGCGCCGGGCGAAGACGTCGATCACGAAAGCGACATAGACGAAACCCTGCCAGGTCGAGACGTACGTAAAATCGCTGACCCACAGTTGGTTTGGCCGCTGCGCCTTGAACTGGCGGTTGACCCGATCAAGCGGGCACGGCGCCTTTGCATCGGCAACCGTCGTGCGCACAACCTTGCCACGCATGACGCCACGCAGGCCAGCCTTGCGCATCAAGCGCTCCACCGTGCAGCGAGCCACTTCGGTTCCCTCACGTCGCAGTTGGCGCCACACTTTGTCGGCACCGTAGACTTGCATGTTCGCCTGCCAGACCCGCTCGATGTCGACACTCAGCACGTCATCACGCTGAACACGGGCACAGCGCAACGCCGGGTTGCGTTGCCGCGCCGCGTAACGCCAGTAGCCCGACGGCGCGACCTGCATCACCTTGCAGATCGGCTCGACACCGTAGGCATGGCGGTACTGGTCGATAAATGCCCTCACGGTTTGAAGTGGCGGCCGAGCTCCGCCTGGGCGAAAAATGCACTCGCCAGACGCAGGATCTCGTTTGCCTTGCGCAGCTCGCGCACCTCTCGCTCCAGCGCCTTGATGCGTTCCTCTTCGGCCGTGGTCGGCCCTGGACGCTGGCCGGTATAACGCTCTTGCTGGCGTACCCAGCGACGCAGCGTCTCAGGTGTGCAGCCGATCTTGGCCGCGATGGATTCGATTGCCGCCCACTGCGAGCTGTACTCGCTCGCGGCCTCGCTGACCATGCGCACGGCGCGCTCGATGACTTCGGGGGAATACTTGGGTTGCTTCTTCATAGCTCCATTTTCTCAAACAATGGAGCCTCTACAAAATCCGGGGCGGTTCACACATCTGCGTGCTTGCGGATCGCTCTAGGAAAGACTGGATTGTGTTTTTCGCGGACGAGGCGCAGAAGCTGCAGGTGATCGAGTACGAGTGGTTGCGGGACTTGCACGATGCACTGGAACTCAAGGGTATCCGGATGATTACGATCCTTGTGGGCCAGCCGCAGTTGCTTGACCAGAAGTCGGCACTCAGAAAGTCCATGAACACGCAGATCGTCCTGCGATTCATGGTTACGGAAATTCGCTTTGGCGGCATCGTATCGGCCGAGGACGTAGCGACATGTCTGGCCGCCTACGATGAATCATGCTATCCGCCAGAGAGCGCATGGACCTTCACAAGATTTTTCTACCCGCGGGCCTTCGCCGCGGGCATGCGTCTGAGTACATACGCTCACGCACTGTGGAAGGCGTTCGAACGCGCACACAAGGCAGCCAACCTGGGAGAGCGAATCGAGATCCCGATGGCCTATTTTGCCAGGGCCGTCGAGCATGCGCTGTCTGAACATTCGGCGGGCGATTCGGACGGTTTTGGTTTCTCGCCGGCGATCTGGGACGAAGCGGTCCTGGAATCGAACTATGTCCTCGCATGCGAGGAAATCCGCCTCGGGTTGCCGTTACCGGATTGGCGGTCGTGATGAGGATCTACGAGGATACGCCACCTCGAAATCCTAAGGAATGGTGCTGGCACCGCAGCTGGTTGACTGGCCACGACTCTGCATATGCTCTGCTGATGAAGTTCGCGTTCCTCAATGCGCTGACTGCACGTGAACTGGCCCAACTCTTCGCCTCACGCGAGCGCGGTAAGCGCACCCAGCTTCTACGAACTCTGCATTTTGATTTGCGCAACAGTGAGAATTTCGATCTTGCCGCCATGGCACGGGCATTTGGCACCGATATGAAGACAGTGGAGGGCGCGTTTCTGGACCGTCGCTTTACCAACCCGCTCGCATCCGATGGAGACCTCAAGTGGTGCGAGGAGTGCCTGGCCTACGGGATGCATTTTCCGGGATTGCAGATGGACTCGATTACCCGATGCCCGCATCACAACGTCCTCCTACGAAAAACCTGCCTGGAATGCGAACAAGCAATCCCGTACACGTTCGCACCAGCCAACTTCAATAAACCGTTCTGCTGTCCCAACTGCCAGGCCGAGATGGGATCACATTTGAAGGTAGCGCGGTCCAAACTTCCAGCATTGCCGCCAGAGTCGGCCACCAACATCGAGCGAATGAACCGGTTCATCGAAGCCTACTCGGCGAGAGTCGAGCGACAGCCTGCATTCCCTCATCCGGATATGCTAACTCTTCCCTGTGCCGAACCCGGAGAGACCGGCGCCTTTCGAGTCTTCGTCGAGCTAGTGGTCGAGGCGTTGCGGACTACAAACAGCCGACATCGGGCAAATGATGGTCTGATCGTCGCGAAATGTGGTTGCGGCGGCCGCCGTCCGTACGAACAGATGCATGAACACTTCAAGTTGGTTGACGATGCTGCGTTTCCGTTCGGAGCGGAGGCCGAACTGACTGTTGCCATACAGGTGTATCGTGCGCTTCGGCGCCGGCACTGGATAGCGTTACGCAACCACCGCGAGTGCGTGCGATCTGCCTGCCGACATTTGTGGTGGGACATGCGAGGGCAGAGGACCACAAGCTTCTGCGCGAAAGCTGGGACCTATATCCGGTGGCGCATGCTTTGGGAGGGGTGCGGCTCTCCACGATATCTGCAGGCCCGACGGAAAACGCCATATTTCGGCATTCTTGGATGGCTACAAGCTAGACCTGCCCCTTATCCTGATGCATGGGAGGACGATCAAAAAGCCTGGATGCTGTCCCACATCTTTGCCAGCGTCTGCTTGGCAAGTTACGACGCGATCGACCGGGCGGCCGAGGAAACGCGTGAATCAATGTGCTGGAGCACAGCGGCCGAAGCCCCGTTTGCTACAACGCACTGGGCTTTACGTGATGGCGAAGCCGGCATACCAACGACTTTGTTTTTACCGGCACGGCGCCCGAAGGGTACCGATGATGCATCGGCCACTTCATCGGCGCAGCACCATGCATGGCATTGCGCCCGGGTTCGGCAAATTGCAGAATCCAAAGCAAAACATCCGACTACCCGGGCCGACGCCATTATTACGAATAACCGTTTCGAAGTTAGACCGACGTAATCAGAACCTGACTCTGTCCGACGCAACATGAGCGGGCAAGTCACGCGTCCACTACTCACTGCGTCAGCCGACGGGCGGAAACGCGAGGTGACAAAGCAGGGCTCGGCAAATCGACATGTACCGTCGCCCGGTCGCGAGGTGTGACGCGCGCTCCTGAAGCGACGTCGCCGTTTCGCCTGTTTGATATCGGGTCGGCTGTTGGGGCGTATGGAGACCCTGAGAGACGCACGCGTCACATTTATTGCAGCAGCCAAGAACTTCCCTTACGTGATTATTGTTCTTATCACGTAAGCGTCCTCTAAAACTCCTTTACAATCAGTCTTGCCGAGGTACTGGCACTAACTCACCAATGCCACAAATTTTGGTCGCAATGTTCAAGTACTACCTTCGCAAAGCGGTGAACCGACCAGATTGGCACGTGAAGGGGGTACGATCCCATGTGCTAAACTCAAAGGATGGTTCGTCACATACTTTACTCGTTGCTTGTAGTGATAGCGCTTCAGCTAAGCTGGAGTGTCGTCACCGTATACTGCATGCACGAGACTGGGATTTCGGCGAACCACTTGGGTCACCATGAGCACAATTCCAGTACGGAGGAGTTGTCGCTGGCGGCCAAGGACGGACAATCTACTGTCAAGAAAAGTGCTGTGCACGATGCGCATTGCGCGTCATATGCGAATCTTGCGCTCGCCGCGCCCGATTCACTTGAGGCGCCTCCCATCACATTGACCTGTGCGAATGCTGCGATCGGAGCAATCGTTCCACCCACGTCCATCTTCCCCTCTCCCCCAGAACGTCCTCAGTGGATCAGTCTCGCCTGATCCAGCGGCTGCTCCTTTTTTGTTCCTTCTTTGACAAGCCCAACCTTGCATCTTTGACTGTGCAATAGGGATGCCGCTGGCTATTTCTCATCAATAGCCCAAGGAGTTCCTATGCAATTCATTGAAACCGTGCAGGGCGAATTGTCTCTGCACGTAAGAGTGCCCTGCGCTCTAACCAAAACGCTTTTACGAAACTGGTTTGACGCTGCTCTGACTTTTCCCAAAAAAGGAGAACAGCCATGAGCATCAAGCAAGTCGAATATTCGGAGCAGTTGTCGAACGTTGAGCGGTGCAATGTCGCTGCTGGCGACCACGATGAAGCGGACATGACCGAAATGCTCAACGAACTGCGCGTCCTGCTGCCGGGTGCCCAGCTTCTAACCGGCTTCCTCATTACCTTGCCCTTCAATTCGGGCTTCAAGGAAATCGTTCAGTCCGAAAAATGGATGTTCATTGCGGCTTTCCTGTGTTCCCTGTCTAGCCTCATTTTATTCACAGCGCCTGCCGTGCAGCATCGGATGCTGAGGCCGCTAATCGATCGCATTCACTTCAAGGATGTCGCCAGCAGGCAGATGCTGGCGGGAGCTGCGTTCCTTTCACTAGCGTTGGTCCTGTGTGCGAATCTCGTTACTGCAGAAGTCCTGGGGCATCCGCTTGGTGGTGCTGTAGCAGCCCTAGTGACTTCGCTGATCCTGGTGATATGGTGGATTTACCCTTTGTGGCTGCGTGTTTTTCGCAGGCCGCGAGTTCCAGGAGCGCGCGGAATCTCACCAGACGATTCGTCCTTTGAACGCCCCGCTTCGCAGGAGGAGAAATGAGCAATGCGAAGAGCGAGGGCTTGGGAAGGATTTTTGCCCCATTAAACAATAAGGACGAGTTCTGGGAGCAGGCGCTCAGGATATCTGAACAACGATTGACTGTCCTGGCGTCGAATATTGCAAACGCTGACACGCCGAACTACAAAGCACGGGATATCGACTTTAGATCGGCACTCCAGCAGGCTCTTGCTGCCAGCGAAGCCACGGCCGATGCCACTGAGTCGGGCAGCATGCTTCCCGCGAAGTCCGAGTTTGTCGTGCCGGTCGTCTATCGCGTACCGGTACAAGGAGCTATCGATGGAAACACCGTCGATATGGATGTAGAGCGTACGGCATTTGCGGAACAGGCTTTAAAACACGAGTTCTTCTTGCAGAAGGCGATAGATCAATACAAGGAAATCGCCACATTGTTCAAGGGGATGACGTGATGGTGCGTTCTATTTTTGACCGTCATAACAAGACGCCCGGCAGTTGGTCGCTGACTCTGCGCATGAGCGTTTTCGCAAGCCTCGCTCTCACCATCATCGTGCTCGCCGTTTCCGCGATGATGTATTCGGAACTGGTGCGCCAATTGCAGAGCAAGGAAGAAGCCGAATTGCTCGACAACATGCAGATTCAGCGCGACACGCTCGAACATCTGCTTGGCCGCAAATTCCCGCCGACTCAATGGCAGTACGAGTGGCGCGAATACCAGGAACAGTCTCACAAATTCGCTTGGCAGCTGTTGGCGCCGAATCGATTCGTGCGCAACGAGTCCCCACACCTTTCGGCGTTCGTTACAGCGCTGGCTGCGCCGGTGCGGCCCGGGCAATACGTTCGTATCGACGGACCACGGCAAACTTGGCTCGTGTTCGATATGGCGGTAGAGACGCGCGGTCCCGAAGCACTGGAGATTCATGGCCCATCCCTTGGTCCGAAAGGCACTGTTCTGCGAGGGATAATCGACATCACGCAAGATCGCCTGTTACTAGCGGCCTACCGGAACAAACTGGTGGCTGTCATTGGCGCTGCCATACTGGTATCGACCTGGCTCGGGTGGCTGCTTGCACGCCGCAGTCTGGCGCCAGTGCGGGCCATGTCGAAGGAAGTCGGACGCATCAGCGCCGAAAAGCTCGACGCGCGCATTGCCCAGCAAGGCTGGCCTATCGAGCTGCAGCTTCTCGCTGAAAGCTTCGACAACACGCTGGCGCGACTTGCAGGTTCGTTCGAGCAGTTGAGCCGCTTTTCTTCGGACATCGCGCACGAGTTCAGGTCCCCGGTCAACAATCTCGTCGCTGCAGCCAGCGTGACACTGGCGCGCGCGCGGACCCCGGCGGAATACCAGAAGACACTCGAAGTCGTTGTAGAGGAGGGCAGCCGGCTGTCGCACATGGTCTCCAGCATGTTGTTCCTGGCCCGCACGGACAACGCCGAACAGCACATCCACCCGGAGATACTTTCAATTGGTCGGGAGTTCTACAAGCTAACCGAGTTTTATGGTGTGGTAGCAGAAGAGCAAAATGTGAGGCTTGAAGCGCAGGGCGATGGCGAACTGGTGGCGGATCCGCAGTTATTTCGCCGGGCTTTATCCAACCTGTTGTCGAACGCATTGCGCTACACGCCACCAGGAGGCACCGTGCGCTTGAGCGCTGTTTGCGCAGGTGACCGCGTGACGATTTCGGTCAGCGACAATGGTGCCGGTATCGCACCGGAGCATCTTCCCTTCCTCTTCGACCGCTTTTATCGTGTTGATGCCGCACGCAGTACGACGGACAGTACAGGACTTGGACTGGCGGTAGTACGCTCGATCGCGCTGCTGCACGGTGGCGCGGCAGGCGTCGAGAGTACAGTGGGAGAAGGAAGTACCTTCTCCCTGCACCTCCCGCGCCCGCGGCCGGCACCGTAGATTTTTCGAGATATATATCGCGCGACTGAAAAACGCTTCGTGTTCACCGTGTTATACTGATTTGATCATGGCCCGTAAAATCTTTCACATGTTTATGTTCGTAGTGGCATTCCAGCTCAGCTGGAACGTCATCACGTCGTATTGCATGCACGAGACGGGCAGGGCTGCCAACCACCTCGGACACCACCAGCACGAATCCACCTTGGAAGAGCTGGCAGCGGCAGCCAAAGACAAGCCGGATTCGTCGAAGAAGGTGAATGTGCACGATGCGCACTGCGTCTCTTGCGCCCACCTTTCACTTGCTGCGTCTGATCTTGTTGAATTGCCGTTCGGCGTTAATGACGTCGAACGTACCCTTGCAGGCACGGTCCTCGCACCTGCATCCGCATTCTCTTCTCCTCCCGAACGTCCTCAATGGGCTGGTCGCGCTTGATCCGCGGCTGACCCGACCATTGCACTTCTCTTTTAGATAGTAAGCATCTCCACGTAGCGCTACGCCTGCGTGGCCGGGCTGCCGTCGGCTATTTTCCTTCATAGTCTTCGGAGTCATTATGCAATCCAGGCACTTTGTGCTGGGAGCGGCACTGCTGTTGCAGGCCGTCTTCCCTGCTGCCCATGCAATGGGGCAGCAAGCTTTATCAGTTTTACCGGCAAGCGTCGGGCAAACCAACGTATCCGCACCGGCGCTCACGCTCGAGCAGGCCATCGGTCTTGCGTTCTCCAGCAATCCGTCGCTGCGTTCCGCAACACGGGCAATCGGCATTGCGGATGGCGCCGTGCTGCAAGCCGGCACACGTCCAAATCCCGAGCTGTCAATCTCAAGCGAGGGAACCAACCGGAATACGCGCACGGAAACCGCGCAGCTGAGCCAGGTGTTCGAACTCGGCGGGAAACGTTCAGCCCGCATCGCGGTCGCGCAGCAGGAGCGCAGTATCGCCCTAGGCCAGCTTGCCATCCGGCGCGCCGACTTGCGTGCTGACGTTATCACCGCCTACATGGACGCCCTGACGGCGCAGGAGCGTGTGACCTTGGCCCAGGCCTCGGTCGACCTTGCGCACAAGTCGACGGATGCTACCAGCCGGCGCGTCGCCGCCGGCAAGATATCGCCGGTAGAGCAGACGCGCTCGACCGTTGCCGAGGCCGCGGCCCAGCTCGAGCTGAACCAGGCGAATGCCGACCTGGCGCTGGCCAAGCGCCGCCTGACTGCCTTATGGGGCACGACGGAACCGCTCAAGCAGGACTTGCAGGAACCTCAAGCCGCTTTCGTACAGCTGCCGCCGTGGAGCGAACTGCAATCCAGGCTTGATAGCGCACCTCAACTGCGCGTCGCGCAATCGCTGGTGACGGGCCGCGAAGCGCAGGTGACGCTCGAGCGTGCACAGCGTATCCCGGACCTCACGCTCAGCCTCGGTTCCCAGCGCGAGCGTGAACTCGGACGCACGCAGGGCGTGGTCGGTATCTCGGTGCCGATCCCGCTGTTCAACCGCAACCAGGGCAATCTATTGTCCGCATTGCGCCGCGCCGACCAGGCGCGTGACGACCTGGAAGCCGAGCGGCTTGGCTTGAACCAGGCCCTGGCCGACGCCTACCAGCGCGCGGAAGTGGCCAGTACGCAGGTGACGTCGCTGCGCGAGCAAATCGTACCAGCAGCGCAAAGTGCATACGACGCCGCCGCTACCGGCTTTGCACTGGGCAAGTTCGCATTCACTGACGTGCTTGATGCCCAGCGCACGCTATTCCAGTCCCGTACTCAATACCTGCGCGCGTTGGCAGATCGTTATCGCTCGATCGCCGACGTGCAGCGCTACGTGCCGCCTGAAGCTGGCGCGAGCATCAATCCTATCGAGGGAAAATCCCAATGAAGTCCATTACCGAAACCAAATCCTGGAAACCCGTGATGCTTGTCGTCATCATCGGCGTCGTTCTGGCTGTCGCCATCATGTTTTGGAAAAGAGACGCTGGCACGGGTGCTAGCGAAGGCGCAGAACGCGCCGAAGCGCAGGCGTCTGCCAAGGAAGGCAAGGGCGGGCAGGCTGCGGAAGAAGGCGGCCACGAAAGCGAAGAGGGACTGGTCCGGCTGACCGCGCCGCAGATTGAGCAGGCCGGGATCAAGACCATGACGGCAGCCGCGGCGACAGTCGCGACGACCGTTCAGCTTCCGGGCGAAGTCCGTTTCAACGAGGACCGCACGGCGCACGTCGTGCCGCGCCTGCCCGGCGTGGCCGAGGCGGTTCCTGCGGAACTGGGTCAGACCGTCAAGAAGGGCCAGGTACTGGCCGTGATCTCCAGCCCTGAGTTGGCGGAGATGCGCAGCACCTTGAATGCGGCACGCACGCGCCTCGACCTGACGCGTACTACCTACGAGCGTGAAAAAAAGCTGTGGCAGGACAAGATCTCGGCCGAGCAGGATTACCTGCAGGCGCAGCAAGCCTATCAGGAAGCTCAGATCGCAGAACGTAATGCCCAGTCGAAGCTGACCGCGCTGGGTGTCACGCCGGCGAGTGGTGGTCTGAACCGCTACGAACTGCGCGCCCCCTTCGACGGCGTGATCGTGGAAAAGCACATCAGCCTGGGCGAAGCCGTCAAGGAGGACGCCAACGTCTTTCTGCTGTCGGATCTGTCGCGCGTGTGGGTGAACGTGATCGTGACACCGAAAGATCTCGGCTTCGTGAGGGTCGGCGAAACCGCGACTGTGAAAGCCGCCGCGGCCGACCTGGTCGCATCTGGCAAGGTCACCTATGTTGGCGCGCTGGTCGGTGAGCAGACCCGCTCGGCAACCGCTCGCGTCGAACTGGCCAATCCATCGATGGCATGGCGTCCGGGCCTGTTCGTCAACGTGGAACTCGTCCAGGGTTCGAAACACGCTGCCGTGGCGGTCAGCAATGACGCCTTGCAGACCGTCGAGGAAAAGCAGGTTGTGTTCGTCAAGGTCGACGAGGGTTTCAAGGCGCAGCCCGTCACCGTGGGTGCCAACGACGGCAAGTTCGTGGAAATCCGCGAGGGCCTACGTGCCGGCGCCGTGTATGCCGACAAGGGCAGTTTCGTCCTCAAGGCGGAGCAGGGCAAGGACGGCGCCGAGCATGGCCATTGATAGGGAGAATAGCCATGTTTGAACGAATCATCCGATCAGCCATCGAGAACCGATGGATCGTCATGCTCGCCGTCCTGACGATGGCAGCCATTGGCGTGTATAACTATCAGCGCCTGCCGATCGACGCCGTGCCGGACATCACCAATGTCCAAGTGCAGATCAATACCTCGGCCCAGGGTTATTCGCCGCTCGAGGTCGAACAGCGCATCACGTTCCCGATCGAGACAGTCATGTCAGGCCTTCCCGGCCTCGAACAAACCCGCTCGCTGTCGCGCTATGGATTGTCGCAAGTCACCGTGATCTTCAAGGACGGAACGGACGTCTATTTTGCACGCCAACTGGTCAATCAGCGCATCCAGGAAGCGCGCGACGGCCTGCCGCAGGGCGTCTCGCCGACCATGGGACCGATCTCGACCGGCCTCGGCGAAATCTATCTGTGGACCGTCGAGAGCGAGCCGGGCGCCAAAAAGCCTGACGGTACGCCCTACACGCCGACTGACCTGCGCGAGGTGCAGGACTGGATCATCAAGCCACAACTGCGCCAGGTCCCGGGTGTCACGGAGATCAACTCGATCGGCGGCTACTCGAAGGAGTACCACATTACACCGGACCCGGCGAAGATTAGCTCGTACAACCTGACGCTGGCTGCAGTCACAGAAGCGATCGAACGCAACAACGGCAACGTCGGCGCCGGCTACGTCGAACGCCGGGGCGAGCAGTTCCTGGTGCGGGCACCAGGTCAGGTGCAGACCTTGGACGACATCCGCAACACCATCGTCAGCAATGTGCGCGGCGTGCCGGTGCGCGTGCGCGATGTGGCGACCGTGGGTCTGGGGCGCGAACTACGCACCGGCGCAGCCACCGAGAACGGCAAGGAAGTCGTGCTCGGCACCGTGTTCATGCTGATTGGCGAGAACAGCCGTGTGGTGGCGCAGGCGGCCGCGGAGAAGATGGCCGCCATCAACAAGACCTTGCCGCCCGGCGTCAAGGCCGTCCCAGTCTACGACCGCACGGCGCTGGTGGACAAGGCGATCGCCACGGTGAAGAAGAACCTGCTCGAAGGCGCGGTGCTGGTCATCGTGATCCTGTTCCTCTTCCTCGGTAATATACGCGCCGCCATCATTACGGCGATGGTGATCCCGCTGGCGATGCTGTTCACCTTCACCGGCATGGTGACCTACAAGATCAGCGCCAACCTGATGAGCCTCGGCGCACTCGACTTCGGCATCATCATCGACGGCGCCGTCGTCATCGTCGAGAACTGCGTGCGGCGGCTGGCGCACGCGCAGGAACACCACAAGCGCGAGCTTACGCTGCGCGAACGCTTCCATGAAGTGTTCGAGGCCGCGCGTGAAGCACGCCGACCGCTGCTGTTTGGCCAGCTGATCATCATGGTCGTGTACCTGCCGATCTTCGCCCTATCCGGTGTGGAGGGCAAGATGTTCCACCCGATGGCATTCGCCGTCGTGCTAGCACTGGCCGGCGCGATGATCCTGTCGATGACCTTTGTGCCTGCAGCCGTTGCGCTATTCATCGGCAAGCGCGTCTCCGAGAAGGAAAACCGCATGATGACGATGGCGCGCAACGCCTATGCGCCCATGCTGGACAAGGTCCTGGCCAACGGGCCAGTGGTGGTCGCCTCGAGTGTGGTTCTGGTGGTCCTTTCCGGCTTGCTGGTGTCGCGCCTGGGCAGTGAATTCATCCCGAACCTGAACGAGGGCGACGTCGCGATTCAGGCACTGCGCATCCCGGCTACCAGCCTGACCGAATCGCTGGAAATGCAGAAGAAGCTGGAGGCCGGTCTGAAAGCGAAATTCCCTGAAATCGACCGGGTATTCGCGCGCACAGGTACGGCGGAAATCGCATCCGATCCGATGCCGCAGAATATCTCGGACGGCTACATCATGCTCAAGCCGGAATCGGCCTGGCCGGCGCCGAAAAAGACCCATGCGGAACTGGTCGAGGCGATCCAGAAGGAGGCTGAGAAGTACGTCGGCAATGCCTTCGAATTCTCCCAGCCGATCCAGCTGCGTTTCAATGAGCTGATCTCGGGCGTACGCAGCGATGTCGCGGTCAAGGTGTACGGCGACGACATGGACGTGCTGGCACGCACCGGTGCGGAGATTGCAGCAGTCATGCAGCGCATCCCGGGCGCATCCGAAGTCAAGGTCGAGCAGACCGGCGGCCTGCCGATGCTGTCAGTGAATATTGACCGCGAGAAGACGGCCCGTTACGGCCTGAACATCGCCGACGTGCAGGACGCCATCGCCACCGCGACGGGTGGGCGCCAGGCCGGCACCATGTTCGAAGGTGATCGTCGCTTCGATATCCTCGTACGCCTGCCCGAAGAACTGCGCAGCGATATAGACTCGCTGCGCCGCTTGCCTATCGCGCTGCCAGCCGGCGAGACGAACGTCGGCGCTGCGGGTACCAGCACCGGCAGCGCCTCCTATGTACCGCTTTCGGAAGTCGCCACGCTGTCGTTTGCGCCGGGGCCGAACCAGGTCAGCCGCGAAAACGGTAAGCGCCGCATTGTCGTCAGCGCCAACGTGCGCGGACGCGATGTCGGCAGCTTCGTGCCGGAGGCGCAGGCCGCAATCGAACGTTCGGTGAAGATCCCGGCGGGCTACTGGACTAGCTGGGGCGGCACCTTCGAGCAGCTGCAGTCGGCGACCCAGCGTCTGAAGCTAGTGGTGCCGCTGGCCTTGTTCCTCGTGCTGACACTGTTGTTCGTCATGTTCGGCAACCTGAAGGATGGCCTGCTGGTGTTCACCGGCATCCCGTTCGCACTGACCGGTGGCATCGTCGCATTGTCCCTGCGCGGCATTCCATTGTCGATCACGGCGGCGGTCGGATTCATTGCGCTGTCTGGTGTCGCGGTGCTGAACGGCCTGGTCATGATTTCGTTTATCCGTACCTTGCGCGAGCAGGGCATGGGACTTGACGAGGCGATCGTGCAAGGAGCGCTGACGCGTCTGCGGCCAGTGCTGATGACGGCACTGGTGGCATCCCTCGGCTTCGTGCCGATGGCGCTTGCGACCGGTACAGGCGCGGAAGTGCAGCGCCCACTGGCCACGGTGGTCATCGGCGGCATCCTGTCGTCGACGGCGCTCACCCTCCTGGTACTGCCGCTGTTGTATCGCATGGTCCACCGCCGCGCCGAGGAGGCTGAGATCGCCGAACTGGCGCAACCGGTGCCTCAGTGAATCCAGCCGGATGGCGCACGTTGGCAAACGTCGCCATCCGGCCATGTCCAGACAAGAGTAAGAAGGCATGAACATGTCTGACCGTCATGAAGTCCCACCCGATGTCTTGTGGGTCGTTCTTGGAACTTCCGTGCTCACGATGGTGACCGTGTTGCTCTGGCTTGCGGTGCTGGATTACCTGGAACGGAAAAAGCGACCCCGGAATTCAAGTACAAAAAACAAAAAGGGAAGCGTCCTGAAAAAGTCGCACAAGACCGGCCGGCGTCGCTAGCGTGTTCGACGAAACGCCTACGGTCATCTGACGATAGCTCGTATTCACGCAAGGAGGTAATGTGGCAGCAGGACATTCTCATTCTCACGCTGGTAGCAATACCAACGAACGGTCGCTGTGGCTGGCTCTGGGCCTGACATCGACATTTCTCGTCATCGAAGTCATCGCCGGCATATGGAGCAACAGCCTCGCGTTGCTATCGGATGCCGCGCATATGTTCACCGATACGACTGCGCTAGCGATCTCTCTCGCGGCCATTCGAATCGGCCGACGCGCGGCCGACAAACGGCGTACCTTCGGCTATTACCGCTTCGAGATCCTGGCGGCGGCATTCAATGCGCTGCTGCTGTTCGGCGTTGCAGGCTACATTTTGTACGAAGCTTACATGCGCCTTAAGAATCCCCCCGAAATCGCTTCCGGGACGATGTTGATCGTCGCCATCGCCGGTTTAGTCATTAACCTGATGAGCATGAAGCTGCTTGCCGGAGGCAAGGAAGGCAGTCTGAATGTGAAAGGCGCCTATCTCGAGGTCTGGAGCGACATGCTCGGTTCCGTCGGCGTCATCGTCGGTGCGTTGTTGATCCGCTGGACCGAAGCCCAGTGGATCGATTCCGCTATCGCCGTCCTGATCGGGCTATGGGTGATTCCGCGCACCTGGATTCTGCTGAAGGCAAGCCTCAATGTACTGCTTGAAGGTGTGCCAGACGGGATCGATCTCTCCGAAGTCGACAAGGAGATCAGGAGTATTCCAGGAGTCGACAACTTGCACGATCTGCACGTCTGGGCCATCACGAGCGACAAGATCAGCTTGTCTGTCCACGTGGTATGCGATGGAGACGCACGCGACTTCCAAGACTTGCTGCAAAGCGTGCGTCGGCGCCTGGCGGACAAGTTCGAGATTCATCATTCGACGGTACAAGTGGAGCGCACGCCCTGCGAGCAGGCCGGCGAGTCGGATAACCACGTCTTCGCCGAAGGCGCCAAGGATTGAGTCACGAGAAAGGAAAGCAAATGGAAAAGTCGAAAAAAGTGCGGCTCGAACTGCCGCTGGTTCTTCCCGACGTCGATGATCCGCGTGACCCGTGCATAGGACGGCTGATCGGGCTGCTGAACGGACGCCCCGGACTGGAACACGTCCATGTGAAAACGTTGGAAGGAGAGCCGGCGTCGTTATGCCTGCATTACGATCCGGCGGTCGTGAGCGTCGCACGGCTGCGCGAACTCGTTACCGCCGCCGGCGCCCAGATCACCGAAAAGTATGCGCACTATGTTGGCATCGTACCGACAGCCTTGCATCCGCGCGGCGCGCGTCTGTTCGCGGAACGCCTGCGGTGTATTCCCGGTGTGCTGGAAGCGGAAGTATCCGGAGCCGGCAGGATCCGAATCGAATACGAACGCGCGGCGGTGCCGCGGGCGCAGCTCGAAGGGCTGGTGCGCTCGCTCGGCGCCGAGATGACGGATGGAGAAGCGTCGGTCACCGCATCCGGGCACGCGGGCGAACATGCGCACGACGGACAAGCGGACCATGGGCATGGACATGAGCATGAGCATGACGGCAAGGAGCATCGTGCGGACCACCAGCACGCACATGCCGGCAAGGACGGTCACGCTGGTCACGACCACGCTCACGGGGGGATTTTCGGTGAGCATACGGAATTGATCTTCGCGGTCCTGGCAGGCGTTTGTGTGCTGGCAGGCTGGCTGGTCGAGCGCAGCGATTCCGCGCCGGACTGGGCATCGCTGGCATTGTTTATCGGTGCATACCTCTTCGGCGGATTCTTCACTACGAAGGAAGCCATCGAAAACCTGCGCGCACGCCGCTTCGAGATCGATACGCTGATGTTGGTGGCAGCCGTCGGCGCCGCGGCGCTGGGCAACTGGGCCGAAGGCGGCCTCCTGCTGTTCCTGTTCAGCCTCGGCCACTCGCTTGAACATTTCGCAATGGGCCGCGCGCGCCGGGCAATTGAAGCACTGGCCAAGCTGGCACCGGAGACGGCGTTGCGCAAACGCGGCGACTCGACCGAGGAAGTGCCGGTCGAGTCGCTCGCACCGGGCGATGTCGTCCTGGTCAAGCCGAACGAAAGGCTCCCGGCCGATGGCGTCGTAGTAAAGGGCACGTCCAGCGTGAACCAGGCGCCGGTCACGGGCGAAAGCGTCCCAGTCGACAAGTCACCGGTCCAGGACGGCAAAGCCGCCATCGGTGCATTCGACCGGGTCGATGCCGCCAACCGCGTCTTTGCCGGCACCATCAATGGCGCCGGCGCGATGGAAGTGATGGTCGCAAGGCTTGCTTCACAATCGACCATGGCTCGCGTGGTGCAGATGGTGGCGGAAGCAGAAGCGCAGCGCTCGCCCACTCAACAGTTCACCGACAAGTTCGAACGCGTATTCGTTCCGGTCGTCCTGGCGCTGGTGGGCCTCTTGATGCTCGCCTTCCTGGTGGTGGATGAGCCGTTCTCCGCTAGCTTCTACCGCGCGATGGCGGTGCTGGTGGCCGCAAGCCCTTGCGCGCTGGCGATTTCGGTGCCGAGCGCGGTGCTTTCCGGCGTTGCGCGGGCAGGACGCAGCGGTGTCCTGGTGAAAGGCGGCGGGCCGCTGGAAAACCTGGGTAGCCTCGATGCGATCGCCTTTGACAAGACCGGCACCTTGACGGAGGGGCGACCGAAACTGACCGACGTGATTCCGGCCGAGGGCGTGAGCGAAGCGGAATTGCTGGCCGTGGTCGTTGCGGTCGAAGCGCATAGCGATCATCCGCTGGCGGCCGCCCTGGTCAAGGGTGGCACTGAACGGCTGGGCAAGGGTGGAGCTGGCGTACAGGCGGACGACGTACGCGGACTGATCGGGCGCGGTGTCCAGGCCAGCGTCGATGGCGAAACCACCTATATCGCCAAGCCGGTATTGTTCGATGAACTGGACGACAACCGCCTGCCTCCCGACCTGGTACAAGCCAATACCGGGCTGGTGGCGTCCGGCAGGACGACGATGGTCGTGCGCAAGGGGCAGCGCTACCTGGGCGTCATCGGCGTGATGGATACGCCGCGGCCGGCGGCGCAGGCGGTGATGGCGCGGCTGCGCGAAATCGGTATCGAACGCCTGGTCATGCTTTCGGGCGACAACCAGCAGGTCGCCGATGCGGTGGCGCGCACCGTCGGCCTGACCGAGGCCCGGGGCGACCTTATGCCGGAGCAGAAAGTCGAGACGGTCAAGATGCTGCGCGAGCGCCAGGGCAAGGTGGCGATGGTCGGAGACGGCGTCAACGACGCGCCGGCCATGGCCAACGCGACGGTCGGCATTGCGATGGGCGCGGCCGGATCAGACGTGGCGCTGGAGGCCGCGGACGTGGCCCTGATGAGCGACGATCTCAGTCAGCTACCGTTCGCTGTCGGCCTGTCGCGCCGCACGCGGCGCGTGATCAAGCAGAACCTCTGGGTCAGCCTCGGCGTCGTAGCTGTCCTGATCCCGGCCACGATCTTCGGGTTGAATATCGGCACCGCTGTCCTTTTCCACGAGGGCTCTACGCTGCTCGTGGTGATCAATGCCCTGCGCTTGCTTGCGTATTCGGACGAAGGCCTAGCGAACACAGGCAGCAGCGCCGCAACGGCCGGTGCGTCGCTCTCCGCAAGCGTGCAAGCGGTGGATTCATCGAAGGCATCATCGTGACCGCGGACCTGTCGACCGTCCTGAAGTACGCGGCGATGCCGGCAATCGCCGTCGTACTTGGTGCACTGGCATCGCTGGTCAGGCAGCCGAGCGCCGGCCTGCGCAGTGCGATCCAGCACTTCGCAGCCGGTACCGTGTTCAGTGTGCTGGCCGTCGAACTGCTGCCCGACTTGATGCACCGACGCCTGCCATGGCCAACCTTCATCGGATTCACCGTCGGTGTTGCTTTCATGCTGGCGCTGAAGTGGTTCGGTGAAAAAGGAGAGAGCGAGAACGCCGGACGCAATACCCGCAGCCTGGTGACTGCCATGGGCGTCGATACCAGCCTCGATGGCGCGTTGATCGGACTGTCGTTCGCCGCAGGCGCAAAGCAGGGTCTGTTATTGACCATTGGCCTGGTACTGGAACTGCTGTTCCTCGGGGTCTCGTGCGGGACATCGCTGCGTGGCTCAGGCCAGTCGGGATTTAAGGTCGCCGGTACCGCGGGGCTGCTCGGTCTGACAGTGTTGGCCGGTGCTGGCCTCGGAGCGCTAGCCCTGAATGCGGTCGCGCCAGTCTATGTCGACGCGCTGCTGTCCTTCGGCGTGGCCGCGCTGCTTTATCTGGTCACGGAGGAATTGCTGGTGGAAGCGCATGAAGAGCGGGAGACGCCCGTGCAAACTGCGATGTTCTTTCTAGGCTTTATCCTGCTTTTTATGATCGATATGCTCGTCTGAACTGATCCTGTACCTGCAAGTTCAGGCCGGGCCGCGTTCGACATCACCGGCATTTCTTTCTTCGCCGCTCTCGATGTTGACGCGGCCGGTCGGCGCGTCCTGGCTTTCGACGCTGCCGATCGCAGGTTGCGCACTACTGTCGGTATGCTCAACATCCGTATCGACGTTCATGCTGCCCGTCGTCTCGACGTCGGTTTCGCTCTCCGGACTGGTGTCGTCTTCGGGAGCAGGGGCTGGAATCGTGGTGCGTTTTTTCGTCGCCATGATGTTCTCCGAAATTCAGGTTTAACGCTGTTGGCTTGCGTAATTCTCGGGGAAGAGTTCGCGTTCCACCAGTTCGATCAGGATATGAATGACCTTGATGTGAAGCTCCTGCGTACGGTCCGCGTAGGCGCCCCCCGGACAGCAAATGCAGACGTCGCACAGGTCTTGCAAAGGGGATCCGGGCTTTCCTGTCAGGCCGATGACGCGAATGCCTCGTTCACGCGCAGCCTGTGCGGCCAGCAGGATCGAAGGACTCTTGCCGCTGGTGCTGATCGCCAGTAACACGTCGTCGCGGCGGCCATGCGCCTCGATATAGCGTGCGAATACCTGGTCGTAACCGAAGTCGTTTGCAACACAGCTCATGTGCGTCGGATCGCTGATGGCGATGGCTGCGACGGCAGGGCGGTTGCGTCTGAATCGACCGGTGAATTCCTCGGCAAAATGCATCGCATCGCACATCGAGCCGCCGTTCCCGCATGAAAAAGCCTTGCCCGATTGACGGAACGTGGCCACCAGTAACTTGGCGGCATCGGCCACATTGTCGAGATTGCGCTCGTCCTGCACAAAGCTGTCGAGTGCCGACCGTGCCTCGATGAGATTGTTCCTGATTTGCTCGATCATAGGTATCCCGTTCATGTGCATTGATTTTACTCGGACATCGGACAGTCCCCGGTCCCAGTAGAGCAACGCGAATAACGCTGTTCGCCTCGATTGGCTAAAGCTGGTTCGCCGCTCTGGCGGATGGATGGGCCAGATCGTGAAGAATGGCGCAGTCGCGGATGGAAGCGGGCAGGTTGCATTTGCAGCGAAGCTCGACGAGTTTGGCTTTCAGGGTCGTCAACGACGTCATCTGTTCCTGGATGCGCTGGATATGATGATCGAGGAGATCGTTGATTTCGTTGCATTCCTGTGCCGGTTGTGCCTGCAGAGAAAGCAGCGTGCCGATCTCAGCCAGCGGCATTTGAAGGGTCCGGCAGTGTCGGATGAATTGCAGCCGCTCGAGATGCTGTGTGCCATAGGTGCGATAGCCTGACGGTGTTCGTTCCGGCTCGGGCAGCAAACCGATCCGTTCGTAGTATCGAACCGTTTCGACATCGCAACCCGCTTCCTTGCTCAATTCCCCAATACGCATCGCTCCTCCGAATTCGCTTAACCCTGTAGCCGCTACAGACTGGGAGGAGCATACGATAGATCAGGCATTGATGCATCTCACACTTGACCCTGTAGCCGCTACATGGTTTTGAATATGCAGGAGTCCACATGAAAGTAGAGGAAACAATGCAAAACGCGCCAGAGCAAAATTCGGATTTATGCATGGGAGCATGCTCGAACTCGCCGGATGCAGGCCTTTCCTCAGCCATGGATTCTGGCTTGAAGGACAGCGCACTGCCGCAGTTACTGCAATGCCATATCGCGAATATGTGCTGCCCGACGGAAGAGCGTCTCATCCGAAACAAATTGGAGGCAATGCCGGGAGTGGACCGGCTCAACTTCAACATGATGCGCCGCATCCTTAGCGTGCATCACCGCCTTGACAGTGAGGATTCGCTGCTGCGTGCACTCGATGCGATCGGGATGCATGCCACGCTGGTGCAAGCCGATGCCAAGGCAAGTCCGAGCGCGGTAGAGGATGCGCCGCTCGATACCTTGCAAAAAGCGTTGCTGGGCGTTTCCGGTCTGGCGGCGTCAACTGCCGAAGTGCGTGCATGGACCGGACATTCCGACGCCTCACCGCTGGTGATCGCCCTGGCCACCATCTCGATCCTGAGCGGCGGCGTGCCGACCCTGCGCAAGGGCTGGATCGCCCTCAAAACCCTCACGCTGAACATCAACTTCCTGATGAGTCTCGCCGTGTTCGGCGCCATCGTGCTGGGCCAGTGGCCGGAAGCGGCGATGGTCATCTTCCTGTTTGCCGTTGCCGAGATGATCGAGTCGATGTCCTTGAATCGCGCGCGCAATGCGGTACACCAGCTGCTGACGATCGCGCCCGACACGGCCAGCGTGCTGGGCCCGGACGGCAGCGTGGAGATGCGGCCGTCGGACCAGATCGAGGTCGGCGCGCTTATCCGTGTGAGGCCCGGCGAGCGCATCGCCCTGGATGGGGTGGTCGACGATGGCATGTCGGCCGTGAACCAGGCGCCGATCACGGGCGAAAGCATGCCGGTCGAAAAGCAGCGTGGCGATGTCGTATTCGCCGGGACGATCAACGAACACGGCGTGCTGGATGTACGGGTGAGCGCCAACAGCGGCGACAGCACCCTGGCGCGGATTGTTCGTGTGATCGAGGAGGCACAGGGCCGTCAGGCGCCCACCCAGCGCTTCATCGATCGCTTCGCGCGCTGGTACACGCCGGCCGTCGTAGTAGCCGCACTTTGCATAGCCGCCGTGCCGCCGCTGGCATTCGGGTTGCCTGCCGGCGTCTGGCTGTATAAGGCGCTGGTGATGCTGGTGATTGCCTGTCCGTGCGCGCTTGTGATCTCGACACCGGTGACTGTGGTCAGCGGTCTGACGGCTGCGGCACGGCGTGGCATCCTGGTCAAGGGTGGAGAATTCCTTGAGGCGGGCGGCAAGATCGCCGCGATCGCACTGGACAAGACCGGCACGCTCACCCAGGGCAAGCCGGTAGTAATGACGGTCGAGGTCCTGGCGGCGGCCCGGCCGGACGATGTCCTGCTACTGGCCGCAAGCCTGAATGCCAACTCCACCCATCCGCTGGCGCATGCCATGCTGGAAGCGCGGCCGAAGGGGCGCATGATGCGTCAGGTGCGCGGCTTTACCGTGATCCCTGGGCGCGGTGTACGGGGCGAGATCGGCGGCAAGACCTATTACCTGGGCAACCAGCGGCTGTTGGACGAGCAGGGCGCCGATAACGCTCATGTCTCGTCCGTGCTTGAAGGTATCGAGAGCCGTGGACAGACGGGAGTGGTGCTTTTTAACGCAGAGGAAACGCTGGGGGTGATTGCGATGGCGGATACGCTGCGACCTGAGGCGGCGCAAGCCATTACTGAACTAGCGGCACTTGGTGTGAAGACGGTGATGCTGACCGGCGACAATGCCCGCACCGCAGAGGCGATTGCTCACGCGGCCGGCATCATGGAAGCACGTTCCCAGCTTCTGCCGGAAGACAAACTTGGTGAAATCGAGCGTCTACAGACGTCATTCGGCGTGGTCGGCATGCTCGGCGACGGCATCAATGATGCGCCGGCACTAGCCCAAGCCAATGTCGGCTTCGCGATGGGGGCTGCTGGCAGCGACACTGCAATCGAGACCGCAGACGTGGCGTTGATGGATGACAATCTACGTAAGCTGCCACAATTCATTCGCCTGAGCCGTAGTACGCGGCGCATCCTGGTGCAGAACATTGCTGCGGCGCTGGCTATCAAAGCGGTATTTTTTGTCATGGCGCTCAGCGGCATAGCAACATTGTGGATGGCAGTGTTCGCGGATGTCGGAGCGAGCTTGTTAGTTGTGGCCAACGGACTGCGGCTCCTAGGAATGTCGACAGAGCGAGACAAATAAGCTGACTTCGAACAAATATCCTGTGTACTTACCGATTATCTTTCGCTGCATTAGATCTGAAAGAAAATCTGCTGTTAGATGTGAAGTAACTCAAGATTGAAATATTGTTGCAGCAGTAAAGGCTTCTCGCGATATCACATGCCATTAGGGATGTGGCATGGCCTCGTCGACTGAGAAACCGTCTTCGAAACATTCTTTTCGAAGCCACCCCGTAGTTGGCATTTTTTCTACCAAGAAAGCTGTCGGCTTGATAATATATTCCCTTAACTTTTGCAGTCTGCATTCAGGGGAATACTGTGTCTTCGAAAAGTGACTTTGAGCGGTTTACTGCTTGGCTACATGAACCGGAAACTCAAGCGTCGCCAGACGTTCGGCGGTTGGCTAATCTTGTCCTTGCTAACTTTGACGAACTCGCACTCACTTCCCGCCATCGAAGCCAGCGTTCTATCTACTTGGCTGATCTTGCGCGCAGGTCACTCGCACAGACGCCTGACGGCGCACCTGAAATGCAAGCCGTAGCAGCCAATATAACTTGGCCTTGGTGGCGACTACGACTGAACCGCCCCGGATTTGATGGAGGCTCCAACTCTTGAGAGAATGGAGCTATGAACAAGAAGCCAAGCAAATTTTCGCCGGAAGTCCTGGAACGTGCAGTCCGTCTGGTACGTGAGCAGCGTAACGAGCATCCGTCGCTCTGGGCGGCAGTCGAGTCAATTGCAGCGATGATCGGCTGCACGCCGCAAACGCTGCATGAGTGGGTCAAGCGCGACCAGGTTGACCAAGGTGAGCGCGCAGGCGTGACGACAGACGAGCGCGAGCGAATCAAAGCCCTGGAGCGTGAGAACAAGGAGCTGCGGCGGGCCAACGAAATCCTGAAGCTGGCGAGCGCGTTTTTCGCCCAGGCGGAGCTCGACCGCCGTTTGAAATCCTGAAGGCCTTTATCGATCAGCATCGCGACACCTTCGGGGTCGAGCCGATCTGCAAGGTCTTGCGGATTGCCCCGTCGGGTTATCGGCGCCATGCCGCACAGCTTCGTGATCCGTCGAAGTTATGCTCTCGGACGAAGCGAGATGAGATCCTGTGCCCGGAAATCAGCCGCGTCTGGCAAGCCAACATGCAGGTTTATGGTGCCGTCAAAGTCTGGAAGCAGATGAACCGGGAACGCATCGTCATTGCTCGCTGCACGGTGGAGCGCTTGATGAAGCGGCTGGGGTTGCAAGGTGCTGTACGCGGCAAGCGAATCCGGACAACGATTCCAGATGCTGCCGCCCTGCGTCCGCTGGATCGGGTCAATCGGCAATTCTCTGCTGATCGGCCAAATCAGCTGTGGGTGTCGGATTTCACATACGTCTCGACGTGGCAGGGCTGGCTGTACGTGGCCTTCGTGGTGGACGTGTTCGCCCGGCGCATTGTCGGCTGGCGGGTTAGTTCGTCGATGACCACTGATTTCGTTCTGGATGCGCTTGAACAGGCACTGTATGCTCGTTAGCCCGGTAACGATGGAACTTTGATCCATCACTCCGATAGAGGCTCGCAATATCTAAGCATCCGCTACACCGAACGCCTGAGCGAAGCCGGTATCGAACCGTCAGTTGGTAGTCGGGGCGACAGTTACGATAACGCGCTGGCTGAAACGATCAACGGCTTATACAAGACAGAATTGATTCATCGTCGGACCTGGAAGACTCGGGAATCCGTGGAGTTGGCGACCCTGGAATGGGTGGCCTGGTTCAACCACCATCGACTGATGGAACCAATCGGCTATATCCCGCCCGCCGAAGCTGAGGCAAACTACTATCGGCAGCTCAAAATCGTCGCCGATGAAACCGCATTAACTTAAACCAACCAGCCTCCACGATTTCCGGGGCGGTTCAGGGTGGCACGCTCCAGTCAATTATATTGATTGCCTGGTCTGGAAGGCCAAGAAGCAATTATGGCGCGACAGGCGTTCTCATCGCATGCCAAAATTAATCTCAGCCATGTTCTTGAGGTCCAGACGATCTGCTTTTTGTTTTTACACGGTCTGGGCCGAACTCGGACCTTTGCTCGGAGTAGTGTAGAAGTACCATTAGCTATTCGGCAAGCAACTTGGCAAGGAAGCGCCAAATTGTTATGGGATTAGAAGATGACTGTGTCATGTCGATATCCACATTTTCTGGGGATAACCTTTGTTCATCAAGTGCGTGAGCCGCTCCCCAGGCGGATGTACTCGGTATGCCTGCTGAACGGGCAGGGCGGTATCGCTAGTGGCTCTTGAATCAAATTGCACGGTTTCCAGATACAGAAGCTGTAATGGGCCATGTCTGCCTGGCGCAATCGCAGGGTGTTAGATTGTCAGTCCGGCAGAGTAAAAAGTGGGAGCGGTCCAAAACTTAGTTTTTGATCTTGCGCCTGTTATTGATGCCATAAGCGTAAGCGTCTCGTCCGGAACGATTGCTTCGTTCTAGCTCGACATTAGAAAATATAATGTCGAGTTTGTAGTTACGAACGTGAGAGATGGGGTTGGTTGATCACGGATATCACAAATCGTCATTGGACAATTGTTGTGCAATGCAGCATGATGAACATGTCTCCTCTATCTTCTTCCAAGAAAATAGATTCAACCCGCCTCCCGGCGGGTATTTTTTTGCCCGTTTCTCTCCTGTCTCAAGACTGCAGTGTGCAGTGTTCTTGATTAGCTTTGGCGCTAGGGATGCTGAAATTGCACGACCCTAGGGGATTGCTTGCGCTAGGCCAGGCCGAACTCGCTCGATCACACATCGCCTTGCGTTTGCTGTTGGTCTCTCGACAATTTTTTGAAGCCGTCGGGTTTGCGCGGCCCGCCATTTAGTTCTTCCAATAGAGCCCAGCCAGGAAGTATTGGAATGCCAGCCTCCGGCTGAGCATTCTTCCACGACAGCGATCGCATGCGATGCCGTGATGTGTCACGGAAAATCTGCCGATTCGAATCGCTGGTCTCGGTACCTGCGGAACTTATCCTTCGCCTGTCAATTCATCATCAACAATCTCGCCCGGCCGCCTGGATCCGAGTGTGACGTCACTCGCTCGCGACGCAAAGTCTGCTGCGTCAGCTCGCTTACGGATCGGTCCCATTCATTCGAAAAATATTGCCGTTATGCAATCCTTTGCCCTGGCCGTTGGCCATTTTCCGTCCCTAAACCCCGTCGTCCGTTGAAGCAAAAATGCCGCACTTTGTGAAGGAAAAATGCCACTTCGCGGGTTGAGCCGGTCGCGCCCGCTGTAGCCAACGTCTGGCTCAAGGCGAACGGCCGAGATCGACCCAGAGCAGACGTTAACGTGTTCGCGATTCTGCGGGACGGCGTAGCCAACGTAACATGACACCGAGCAGCCACGCTTGAAGCAGACCACACAGCGCCATGCAGAAGATGGGAATATACGGTGCCGACAGAAGTTGGGGCCAAACTAGAAATAAAATCTCAAGAAATTGCGACAAGGGAAGAGTCAAAAGCATTAGAGGGGCTTTGTTGCGTAAATCGAGCGAAGGCCGAGCTAACGCCATTTGTAGTTCGTTTTATAACACTGGGACCGTAACTGGAGTACCCAGCCGAGTGAACCGGTTCAGCACGGCAGCCCGCACTTGTAACTCGGCAACCTGACGGTCAAAGTCGCGCGCCATGACACGCTCGCCCAGCAGCTTGAAGCAGCGCATCTTGGTTTCAACAAGGCTGCGCCGGTGGTAGCCGCTCCATCTCTTCCATATTGCCCGTCCCACCCTTGTTGTCGTCCGCAGAATGTCGTTACGTGCATCGGCACCGCAGCGGTTTGCCTTCCAGGGCTTGGCGTTCTTACGGGTCGGGATAATGGCATGCGCGGCGCGCAACGCGATGGCTTCATGACAGTCCTTCGTATCGTAAGCGCCGTCGCTTGCCCTGTGAGCAACATCGCCATATACTATACTGAAACGCTTTTACCATACGGTATTGGCTGCGCATTCAATCGGTATCGGTCCTTCGCTAGCGAACTGCTTTCGGGCACGTGAAGAAAGTCGCTTCGCCGCAAGTGGTGGCGGTCCGGTCATCATTGCATTCGGCTCGCTGGAAAATGCGTGAATTGCTGTCTGTTTAATAATAGGAGATATGTCATGGTCAAACTCGCGTTGTTCGTTCGTCTTGAAGCCAAGCCAGGTAAGGAGAAAGACGTAGAAAGCTTTCTGTTAAGTGGTCTTCCCCTCGTTCAGGCAGAGCCAGCTACTACAGCTTGGTTCGGCATCCGCCTGGGGCCGTCAACCTTTGGCATCTTTGACGCGTTTCCAGATGAGGCTGGGCGGCAAGCTCATCTTTCCGGCGAAGTCGCGGCCGCGCTCATGGAAAAAGCGGGTGAGTTATTCGCCCAGCCGCCGTCAATCGAAAAGGTTGACGTTCTTGCGGCAAAGCTGCCGGGCTGAGCAAGCCCGACAAGTCGCTCAAGTCGACGGCTCACTGGCGGCGCCAGCGAGTCGTAGCTTGGCGCGGGCGTTGAACGACCGCTTCATGGAATCGGCAAG
This sequence comes from Herbaspirillum sp. SJZ107, assembly GCF_006715485.1. GTDB lineage: Bacteria > Pseudomonadota > Gammaproteobacteria > Burkholderiales > Burkholderiaceae_D > Telluria. Next base: position 130,481 of record NZ_VFNH01000006.1, on the reverse strand, counting down.
GACTGCTTGCGGGTCGATAGTGGTCGGTCTCAACACTTTTGATGAAAGGCGTCTTTGACGCGGTCATGCTCTCGAAGGAGCTGTTCAAAACGGTATCCGAGCAATCTAAGTTAAGCTTGCCAAGCCTCTTAACTTTGCAAAAGAACCGATGGATGCCGTACCTGTTCGCCGCCTGCATGCGCAGCGCTGGCGCCCCCTTACCGCAGGCGAGATCGCCATGGCATCGCTGCTGTTCCGCGACGCCATCGATTACATGCGCGTGCGCATCCACGGTAATCCCCCCACAAAAAGAGCGCGTTTAGAAGTAGAATTTTCTACTTAACAGAAAGCTCTAAATGAAGACGTGCCGCTTTACCGACAGCCAGATCATCGCCATCCTCAAGCAAGCCGAAGCCGGCAGCCCCGTACCCGAGCTGTGCCGCGAGCACGGCATCAGCAACGCCACGTTCTACAAGTGGCGCGCCAAGTACGGCGGTATGGATGCGTCGCTGATGGCACGCATGAAGGAACTCGAGGACGAGAATCGGCGCCTGAAGAAGATGTATGCCGAGGAGCGCCTAAAGGCCGAGATTGTCGCAGAGGCGTTGACAAAAGTAGTGCCATCTCAGCGGCGAGAGATGGCGCAGTGAGCCGTGACACAGCGGTCAGCCACGATTAACCTGGCGTGCCGGGCGTTTGGCATCAGCCAGACCTGCTACCGATACAAGGCCAAGCTGGACGCGAAAAACAGCGTCATCGCTGATTGGCTGGTGCGATTGACGAACAACCAGCGCAACTGGGGTTTCGGGCTGTGCTTTCTGTACCTGCGCAACGTCAAAGGCTTCAAATGGAACCACAAAAGGGTTTACCGGATTTATCGTGAGCTCGAGCTGAACCTGCGCATCAAGCCGCGCCACCGACTAGTGCGCGAGAAGCCGCTGCCATTGGCCGTGCCGACCGCGATCAACCAGAGCTGGTCCATGGACCTCATGCATGACCAGCTTGCCGACGGACGCAGCATCCGCCTGTTCAACGTCATCGATGACTTCAACCGCGAAGGCTTGGGTATCGAGGTCGACTTCTCGCTGCCATCCGAACGTGTCATCAGGTCGCTGGACCGAATTATCAAATGGCGCAGCACACCGGATGCGATCCGTTGTGACAACGGTCCAGAGTACATCAGCGCCGTGACCTTGGCTTGGGCAGCCAGACGTGGAATCCGCATCGATTTTATTCAGCCCGGCCAGCCTCAGCAAAACGCTTATGTCGAGCGCTACAACCTGACCGTGCGATATGACCGGCTGGCTCACCACCTCTTTGAAACGCTCGACCAAATCCAGGAATTTGCCACTCGCTGGCTGTGGACCTACAATCACGACCGGCCCAACATGGCACTCGGCGGCATTACACCACAACGAAACTTGCTCTTGCCGCTTAACCTCTACTTTTAGCTCGCTCTAAAAACGGGGAGATTACCATCAAGCCAGTGATCGACAAGGTCTAAGCCTTCCAGGACACGGTGCAGGCCTACGAGCACCTGGCGCGCGGTGCGTTTGGCAAGGTCGTGATCAAGGTAGCCGACTGATTTTGGCCCCCAGCCGGCCGGAAGCCCTGGCCGGCGATACGGCCAAATCCACGCACAAGGAGCAAACAATGGACGACACTACAGTACCGCGCGAGTGGCCCTTTTCCGAGTACGTCGAGCATCATGCTGGTTTCCGGCGAATGTTCGCGCCCGGCCGGCTGACACTCGGATTCATCTTGCCACTGGAGGCATACCCCGATATGCCGGCGCCGACGATGCGCGATCATGTCACCGTCATGCGCTACGCCGACCAGGCAGGCTTTGCAGGTGTATGGGCGCGTGACGTCCCACTATTCGATCCGATGTTCGGTGACACCGGACAGCTGTACGAACCGTTCACCTATTTAGGCTTCCTCGCCGCCAGCACCCAGAGCATCGCACTGGCCACAGGCAGCGCGGTAATCACCCTGCGCCATCCGCTGCTGCTGGCGAAACAGGCTGCATCGGTCGACCAGCTTTCCGGCGGCCGCATGGTACTTGGCATTTCGTCAGGCGATCGCCCGAGCGAGTACCCCGCATTTGGCATAGAAGGCGATTTCGAGACGCGCGGCGAGCGATTCCGCGATGCGTTCGGGATGTTCCGGGCCAGTTTGCAGGAAGCGTTCGCCGTGCACGACTCCGAACGTTTTGGCAGGTTGGATGGGAGTCTGGACTTGCTCCCAAAGCCGCCCCACGGACGAATTCCGGCCATCGTCACTGGACGCAGCCGCCAGGATCTGGAGTGGATTGCGCGGCATGCGGATGGCTGGCTTTACTACTTCGTCAATCCCGAACACTTGGCACCGATCGTGTCGACATGGCGCGACGTTGTGCAGCGGGAGACGCAGTCGGGCATCTTCAAGCCGTTTGCCCAAGGCCTGTTCTTCGACCTGGCTGACGACGCAAATCACCCCTTGATGCGCATCCATTCCGGCCTGCGGGTCGGGCGCAACAGGCTGATCGACTACCTCGGCGGCTTGCAGCAGCTGGGCGTCAACCATGTCGCCTTCAATCTGAAAGCATCGCGCCGGCCGGCTACCGAGGTGCTGCAGGAGCTTGCCGAATTCGTCCTGTCGGCGTTTCCGTCGAACTGATCATCAACAGCGATCGCCCCGTCCAGTAATGCTGTCGGACGGGGCGAAGTCTTGCCGCGCTTCCACGCTGAGCAAATACGTTGCAGCGCTCTCAAACTGTCATCACGATCTTGCCGAACTGCTGGTTCGATTCGAGGTATTCGTGCGCTGCCACGACGTCACTCAGCGAGAAGACCCTGTCCACGAGCGGCCGGAGGATACCGGCTTCGATTCCTGCCGAGATAAAAGTCCGGACGCGCTGCAGCGCTGCTGCATCCTCGGTCACTTCCGTGTACACGAAACCACGCACAGAAAGACTGCGCTTCAAAGCCAGCTTTAGCGGAAACGGCGTCGCATCGGGACTGAGTGCGCCGTGCACGACAATCGTTCCGCGCTTGGCCATGGCCCCTGCGAGCTGGTTCACTTGCGGACCGCCGACCGCGTCGAACGCGCACTGGATCCCGTACGGCGCCAGTTCGCGCAGGCGGCTCTCCAACGGCTCGTCTGACGTGCTGATGACGGCTTCGGCCCCAGCAGCCAACAGTGCATCGCGCTTTGTGCTGGTCAGTGTCACCGCGATGGGCCGCGCACCTACCTGGCGTGCAACCTGTATCGCAGCCAAGCCTACGCTGCTTGATGCAGCGGTGATGGCAATCCAGTCTCCTTTGCCAAGTCCTCCGGCCTCCACGAGACCGCCGTATGCGGTCAGATAGGCCATCCACAGGCCAGCTCCCTCCACCGCGGACAAGCCGGCCGGTTGCGGGACAAGGTGGGTAGCGGGAATCAACGCATGCTCGGCATAGGTGCCATATCTGCCGAGCTCGAACCCGGGCAGGACGCCGACCATGTCGCCGACCGCGAATCCTTGCACCGACGGGCCAAGTGCAGCGATCATGCCAACCGCCTCCAAGCCCAGCATGGATGGCAGTTGCGCCGTCTCGAGATACTGGCCCATGCGGAACATCTTGTCCGCCCGATTCAAGCCGATCGCCTGCACCTCGATGAGTACTTCGCCATCTGCGGCCTCAGGGACACTGCGCTGCTCCAACCGCAATACACCCGGGCCGCCAAGTTCATGAAATCGAACCACCTGCGACATGGTCATACCCATCCTTCAGGAAGCGACGTCGATCACGATCTTGCCAAGGGCCTTGCCGGCCTCCTGAGCGTCATGCGCGGCATGCGTGTCGGCCAAAGTGTAGCGCCGTTCGTCGACCAAGGGTTTCAGTTTGCCCTGCTCCGCCAGGCGGGTCGCCTCGCGCAGGATGTCGCCATGGTGGGCTCGTCCTTCACCGCTCAGCATGGGGAGCAGCACGAAGATACCGGACAATGTCACGCAGCGCAGAGAGCTTGGCGCCAGATTGTGCTCCGCGAAAGCGTAGCAGCTGAGAACGTGTCCATAAGGCCTGGCCGCAACAAGTGAGTCGTCCAGTGTCTGTCCGCCGACGGTGTCATAGACCACGTCGAAGCCAACGCCATTTGCATACTTCTCGACGTAGTCCACGACCTTGGCGTCGCGATAATCGATGGGCGTAGCGCTGTAGCCTTTGATGACGGCGTGCTTAGCCGCCGAGGCAGTCGCATACACGTCGGCGCCGAGCGCACGGGCGATCTGCACTGCCACGTGACCAACACCACCCGCGCCGCCCTGGATCAGCACGCGCTGGCCAGCATGTACGCCGGCACGGTCGACCAGACCTTCCCAAGCGGTCAGAAACACCAGCGGCAACGCAGCCGCTTCGCGCATACTAAGGTTCTTTGGCTTCGGTGCCAACAGGCGAGCGTCGACGGCCGCATATTCGGCGAGCGTTCCCGGAATGCCACGCACGCCGCCAGCCAATCCGTACACCTCGTCGCCGACCTTGAAGTCGCTCACGTCTTCACCGACCTCGACGACCGTGCCTGCCAGATCGGTGCCGAGAATCGCAGGCAGTTCGGGCATGGCATACGGCGCTGCACCGGTGCGGATCTTGTAGTCGATCGGATTGACGCCGCTGGCAGCGATCTGTACCAGCACTTCGCCCGCTTTCGGTGCTGGCCGGGTCACCTGGGTATCGATGAATTTGCCGTCGGCGTAGTCGTTCAGGACGAGTGCGCGCATGGTGGCTTGGGTAGTCATGTATTGGTTCCTTGTGAATGTGGCCCTTGGGGGCAAACTGAATGTGGGGTAATATTGATCCATAAGGCCCCGCCTGTAAATTAGGCACTTTTTAGGATCATAGGCACCTATAGGTAACCATGGCTTCCACCGTTCGTCATCCTCCCGGTCCACTGGTCATCAGTGAAACCTGTCCACCGCGGCGTATCCACATGCTATTGACGCCCAAATGGACGTCCATGGTGATCTACGTCCTTAGTTTCGGTCCGCTACGGACTGGCCATTTACAGCGCAGCATGCCGGGAATTTCGAAGAAGATGCTCACCCAGACCTTGCGCGAGCTCGAAGCCGACCAGCTGTTGTCGAGGAAGGTGCACCAGGTGGTTCCACCCGCAGTCGAATATTCGCTGACGGAGCTTGGACAGAAGTTCGTCGAGCCTTTGCTGGCACTTTACGATTGGGCCGAAGCCAATTCCGTACTGCTCGATACGGTAGAACGCAACAGAGCAGCTTCCGGCCAAGCCGAGATCGTCGAAGATGAAAGCGAAGCCTTGCCGCTTTCCTGAATCGCCGAGCTGATTGTTGTATTCGACGATAACAATTCGGACTCTATAATCGGCTTTTGCCGGCGCCTGGCCGCACGCGGCCAGGCCGTACCCACTACCAAGAAAGATGTGTCGATGGAGCCGCTTCAATCGATGCGCCTGTTTTCCAGGCTTGCTGAACTCCAGAGTTCTACGAAGGTCGCTGAAGCGCTGCAGATGGGCCGCCCCCAAGTGACACTGGCCATCAATCAATTAGAAGCATCGCTCGGCGTGCGTCTGTTCCAGCGCACGACGCGCAAGGTGAGCCTCACCGCGGAGGGCGAGGCGTTCCTGGTCAGGGTCGCAGGGATTCTGGGCGAGGTCGATGAAGCGGTGACCATGTTCGGCGCGCCGGGCGACATCGTACGCGGGCGTCTCCGGATCGATATTCCTTCCACCCTGGCGGTGGAATCCTTCATGGATTCATTGAAAGCTATGGAGTGATGGAATTTACAGCGGGTCGGGTAACTGACCTGATATGGTAAAAATACCGCGTGCCTTGTTAGATTGACTTATTGAAGTCGTCTGCTACGCGGGATCATTGGAAAAAGTCGAGCTTTGAGACGATTTAGGAAGTAGCAAACTGCTTCCGCGCAATCTTCTTTCCTTAACTTCCCGAAATGAAAGAAAATTGCGCGAAATAACCATTTATTGTAAAACCTATCGCCTGCTTTAATTTTGTGAATCGTCTTTTAGCATGCGCCAATAAATAATATTTTCTTTATTTATTAGGTTTCAGCACGACTTTGGTCCACCCTTCGGCACGTTTATCAAAATTCCGATAGCCAGTCGGTGCATCCTCCAGTGCAAGCTCGTGTGAAATGATCTGCGAGGGCGCCGCTTTACCTTTATGAATCAATTTTGCCAAGTAACGGTTGTAATGCTTGACGTTGGCTTGGCCGGTGCCAATCTTCTGACCCTTGAACCAAAAATTGCCGAAATCGAAGGCAATCTTGCCTTCCTTTTCCAGCGCGTCTGGACCTTTCGGATCCTGCGGGAGGAATACACCAACCACGCCGATGCCGCCAGTGGCCTTAACCGTCTGCACCAAGTTATTCATTGTCAGATTTGGGACTTCCTTACCGTGCTTGTCGCAACACTGGTAACCAACGCATTCGCAGCCGCAGTCGGCGCCCTTGCCGTTGGTAAGGTTCAAGATCTTCTCGACGCCGGCGCCTTCGGTATCGTCGATCGCCACCGCGCCCAGCTTTTCGGCCAGTGCCAAGCGGTCCTTGTGCGTGTCCACGACGAAAACTTCGCTTGCGCCTTTAATGAACGCAGACATGGTCGCCATTAGGCCGACCGGGCCGGCGCCGTAGATCACGACCGATTCGCCCGGCTTGAGGCCAGCCAGTTCGGTGGCGTGGTAGCCGGTCGGGAAAATGTCCGACAACATCACGTAGTCATTTTCCTTTTCCTTGGCGTCTTCCGGCAGCACCAAGCAGTTGTAATCGCCAAACGGCACCCGTAGCAGTTCGGCTTGGCCACCGCTGTACGGGCCCATGCCGGCAAAACCGTATGCAGCACCCGCTGTGCCTGGATTTGCCGTGAGGCAAAAACCGGACAAGCCCCGTTCGCAATTTTCGCAAAAGCCGCAGCCGATGTTGAACGGCAGACAGACAACGTCCCCGACCTTAACGCGCTCGACGGCATTGCCGACCTCGATGACTTCACCCATGTTTTCGTGGCCCAAGATACGACCCGTTTCCATGTTGGTACGGCCTTCGTACATGTGTAGGTCGGACCCGCAGATGTTAGTTGTCGTGATACGGACCAAGACGTCAGTCGGCTTTTCAATCTTGGCGTCCGGCATGTCTTTGACCTGGACGTCGCACGGGCCATTATAAACGAGTGCCTTCATGATTTTCCTTTCAAAACGAGGGTAAATTCATCGCTAGCAGCGACGTTAGGGGGAGAAAGAATATAACGAAATTCTTCACAAAGCCGCACTGTTGAACGCTGCAAAGATTTACGCCTCGGTCGGCTTTGTTGCGTAAATCGAGCGAAGGCCGAGCTAACGCCATTTATAGTTCGTTTTATAACACTGGGACCGTAATCGGAGTTCCCAGCCGAGTGAAGCGATTTAGAACGGCAGCCCGCACTTGTAACTCGGCAACCTGACGGTCAAAGTCGCGCGCCATGACACGCTCGCCCAGCAGCTTGAAGCAGCGCATCTTGGTTTCAACAAGGCTGCGCCGGTGGTAGCCGCTCCATCTCTTCCATATTGCCCGTCCCAGCCTTTTTGTCGTCCGCAGGATGTCGTTACGTGCATCGGCGCCACAGCGGTTTGCCTTCCAGGGCTTGGCGTTCTTACGGGTCGGGATGATGGCGTGCGCGGCACGCAACGCGATGGCTTCATGACAGTCCTTCGTGTCGTAGGCGCCATCCCCACTGACGCTGGCAATCTTCTCGTCAGCAGGAATCTGGCCCAGCAGCGCTGGCAGGACAGGTGCGTCGCCGACACTGTTGTCGGTGACCTCCATGGCCCGGATCTCGAGCGTGGACGCATCGATCCCGAGATGCACCTTGCGCCACTGGCGGCGGTACTCTGCACCATGCTTCTTCGTCTTCCATTCGCCTTCGCCCAACATCTTGATACCCGTGCTGTCCACCAGCAGATGCAAGCCTGTCGTGGTCGGCACGGCGCCAATGGCAACCTGCAGCGTCTTTTGCCGACGGCTCACCATGCTGTAGTCCGGCGCCGGCCAGTCGAGCCCAGCCAGGTGCAGCAGGCTTTGCGTCATCCCCATGGCCTGGCGTAATGGTAAATTGAACAGGCACTTGATGCTCAGGCAGAACTGGATCGCCTCGTCGCTGAACGTCTGGCTACGGCCGCGCTTGCCACTTGGCCTGCCGTGCCACTTCATCACTGGATCAAGCCAGATGAGCAGCGAACCGCGGGCCTTGAGGGCTTCGTCGTATGTCTTCCAGTTGGTCGTGCGGTACTTCTGTGGAGCTGGTTTCATCCTGCTCAGGCTACCAGACCTACGCCTTCTACGCTGGCCGAGCCTGATTTACGCAACAAAGCCCATCCGACCTATCATTCATTTAGCGCTCCTAGAAGAACATGAGATCTGAGTGCGTTTGCTACGACCGCTCCTGGCCGATCTGGGCCGGTCGAGCCAGCATAACATGTTGCCGAGCCAACAAAATCTCGGACTGTCACGACAGGCAGCTCCCGACCCGAAGCGGACGGTTTGTTCACGTCTCAAGCCACTGCAAGGCGTGGCTGAGATCGTTATAGAAAACACGGTAGTCCCCCTCACCAAATTGTCCGAAGGCGATCCGCGACAGATAACCCAATCGTGTATTCGGAACCAAAATGGCTTTACGGAGAGATTGGTCAGCGAACAGTTGCCTTGTCTTTTCGTCTAATTTTTCTTGCAATAGTGCGATGTCAATGTCGGGTGATTCCATTTCCAATGCGTCGTAGAGAACGCGCGTGTATTCGGTATCTCGTAGTAGCTGAATTACGCGCTCATGTATTTCTTTGAGCATGCTTTCAGTTAATTCCCCTCTCACTCGAACCACAACAACATTACCGAGAGGTTCAATCCAAAGTTGACTGTTTAGCATGTGGTCAAGTAATTATTTCAGAAATTGCAATTAATTTGCTGCGACTGCTCCTGGCCGAATCCGGTCGTTCGACTCAGCTTAGCAGGTTGCAGAAGCGAAAAAGTCACGAACGGTCACGACAGGCCGAAACCGACCCAAAGCAGACAGAATCTCAGAAAAACTTCACGATTAGCGTGGTGAAGGCTACTACGATCAGCAGGACGCACACCCACCCTTCCCAGCTAACTGGAGTACGGCCAAAACCAAATTTTCTCGGGCCAAACCACGGCTTACTCATACGTTAATGCTCCTATCGATTTCACTTTATGACGACGACCGCTCTTGGCCGATTGCTGCCTCTAAGTACGTCTATCAAAACCTGGACCTGTTCAGATCGCCCCGAGACGCTGTCCCGGCACACAAGGCCGGCGAGATAGGACGTATTGAGCATCACCCGCTAAGCACGACGTCCTTTCCTAGGCGTATCCTGTCATCAGCCGCGCAGTCGAGTGAGCCCGTCATGCCGACCGAATGCTCCTGGCCTCCGTTCTGCTTGGCGATGAGGAGCACGTTTTCCTGGTCAAGGCAGTGTGAGTTTGGCACTGTATTACACCCCGCTGCTATAGACGGCGCCTACAATACAGCTCCAGTGTGGTGCTTCGGCCTTGGCACCAAGCTTCCATGACGGCAGGCGCTGCAGCCCAAGGCGTGAGTGCTGCGGCTCAGGTTGTGCACGTCGACACAGGTGGCGAACGGATTCGGGTCGCGTGGATCGGACATCTGGAGGCTGCCGCAACGGCTGAGCGACAGTCGGCAGGGGTGCCCGAAGCATATTGCGGGTGAACGCTGAAATCGAGCGCCTGCCAATGCTCGGTCGGCTCATGAGCTTCCCTCATCACAAACCCAAAGCATCGTTAAAGATCAAATGCATAACAAAAGGCCTTGACTATATTTAGTCAATTAGCTAAACTTGGAAACATGAACAAAGTATTCAAAGCCTTGGCCGACCCAACTCGCCGTCAAGTGTTGACACTGCTGAAAGATGGCCCGCTTACGGCGGGCGAGTTAGCTGACCATTTCGACGTTTCCAAGCCGACGATGTCGGCGCATTTTGCCATTCTGCGCGAGGCGGATTTGATCGACTCGTCCAAGCTTGGCAAATCTGTTGTGTATTGCCTGAAGCTTTCGGTGCTTGAAGAAGCCCTGGCTGGATTTGCCAGTTTCCTAGGCATCGATGTAAAGGTACGCGATCAAACTGTTGCGCCAGACTCCTGGCCTGAAGGAAAGCGATGAAAACGATAACTGGCAAATTGGCTCTGGTAGTCAGCGCATGGGTTGTGTTGGCCGGCGGTTATGTATGCTATGCGAACCCCACACGACGGTGGCAATGCGTGCTGGGAATGGCTGTGCTAGGCGCCATGTGGCTGATCCGCCATGTTTCCCGCGACAATACGCAAGCGCGAATCGAGGCCCGCCAGAAAATCACGCAATCAATTGTCTATGCGGGCCTGTTACTGGGCGTAGGATTGTTCGAGGCGTTGGGGTGGATCACGGCATCCGGTGAGTTCCGCGTTCGCGCTTGCCAGTTTCTCGCGGGAGCGTTCGTCATGGTGATCGGCAACGCCATCCCGAAGAAAGCCATTGCTTCACGACGCCGCGCCGCGCTGTTGCGGGCTAACGGCAAGGCCTTTGTCTTGGGCGGCTTGGGTTATGCCCTGGCCTGGCTGTTTCTGCCGCTGGCTTACGGCAACGAGGTGGCACTATCGATCATGCTACTCACCTTCGCGTACATCGTGTACAGAATCGTTTCTTGCTTTGCCCACAGTGACCAACCGATTCCCCCAACCGGCCCAGCATAAGCCGTCACAGAAGGCGCGCCAATGGTGGGCGTGCCTCCTGCATTCCTGAACTTTCTTATCCCTTAATCCGGGCACGACCAGACCAGAAGCATTTCCCGGGCTGCGGCCGTGCACGTAAAAAAGCGAGCATAAATCATGACCTTATTTCGTTTGTTGAAAGGCGTCGTTGCGCTTTGGCTGTTGACCGCGACGCTCGTAGTCGGCAACGCCTCAGCCGAAGACGCGGCAGGTGACTGGAGCGGACTGCTAGCTGGTCAACTGCACCTCATCGTACATGTCACAAAGGACGCCAGCGGCCACTATGGCGCGACGCTGGAAAGTCCGGACCAAGGCAAATTTGTCCTGCAGGCCGACAAAGTCGCCGCTGACGTCGATCATTTCAGTTTTGCGATAGCCAAGATCGGCGGAAGCTTTACTGGAACCTGGAACGCCGAAAAGAACGGCTGGGTTGGCACATGGAGTCAAGGACAGTCTATCCCGCTCGTCCTGTCACGGATGACGAGCCGGGCAGCGGCCTTGGCGCCTGCTAGGCGGCCCCAAGAAGAGGCGATCGCTGCCGGGCCGCGTCCTTACCGACAGGAGGCAGTCACCATCGTCAATGCCGCGGCGGGGATCAAGCTCGCCGGCACCTTCAGCATTCCGAATGGCGCCGGCCCGTTTCCAGCGGTCGTCCTGATCTGCGGATCCGGGCCCGAGACGCGCGACGTAGACATCTTGGGCCACAAGCTCTTCCTCGTGCTCGCCGATGCACTCAATCGTCGCGGTATCGCCGTCCTGCGTTACGACAAGCGCGGCGTCGGCGAATCGACAGGCGATTACGCCACGGCCACATTCACCGACTTCGCCGCCGACGCCGAATCGGCGCTTGGATTTCTGATGTCGCGTCCCGAGATCGCGGCGGGTCGTGTCGGCCTCGTCGGACATTCGGAGGGTGGCGCAGTGGCGCCTTTGGTCGCCGTACGCGATCCGGCAGTGCGATTCGTCGTCCTGATGGCCGCGCCAGGGATGCGGATTGGCCAGCTACTGCGACTGCAAAACGCGAAGATCGCGAAGGCGTCCGGGGTGCCCGACACCGACATCGCGAGCAGGTTGGCGTTCTTCGACAGGTTCTACGTCGACCAGGCTAGCGCCAAGGGCGACGAACAGGCCCTTGCCATCGCCAAGGCGGACATCGCACAGGCGGTCGCCGACAAGATTATCCCGGCCACCAGTGCCGACGCGCTCGCCACCCTGGTCACCAGCCCTTGGGCGCGCGAAGCTTTCGCCTACGACCCCATCCCTGCGCTGCGCCAACTGAAGATACCGGTGCTCGCGCTGAATGGAAGCCACGATCTTCAGGTGCCGGCGGAAGAGGACCTGGGACCGATCAAGGTGGCACTGCAGGGCAATCCACGGGCGACGATCGCCGAACTGCCGAGTCTCAACCACCTGTTCCAAACCGCGAAGCTGGGAACACCAGCTGAATATGGCGAGATCGAAGAGACACTCGCGCCGGCCGCACTCAAAGCGATTGCCGATTGGGTAGTGGTGCATAACGAACGATAGGCATGCGAGTGCTCTTGCGCTCAGCGGATTTCAGCACGATGGATATTTGTGGCACTACCGACAAGTGACGACGCCATCATCGCAATTTCTGGATGCTTTCGAAGGCAAGGGTCTTCGATCTGACGTCGGCGGTAGGTCAGCTGCACGCAGAGTACTTGCAAGCGCTTTGATCGATGACCATCAGCGGTATGAATCTAAACATCCAGCTTGCGCGACATTGTTGCCGCAACTGGCATCGCTAATTGGTAAAGATTGCGAGATACCGAAAGCGACTTCGATTACGAAGAAGGCCCATATGATCGGGTGAGCACCCTGGCCAAGGGCGTATAGCTGCCATGTGGCGAAGAGGAAGCGGCCGGCCGCGTCATATCGTCCGTACTCGACCCGTGTGTTACGTAGCCGCAGGATCGCCCAAACCGTGACGATCGAGCCGAGCAAGTTCGCCATCAGCATCTGGGCAGGCTCGAACGCGGGGAAGCGTGCTGAAATGCCGAGTAGACCCGAGAGCGTATTCAAACCAGAGTGAATGGCTGAGAATGTCCACGGTGAGGCGAAGCCGGCAGTGACCAAGAGGTCGTACCAGGCGCTAGCACGAACGATTCGCAGATAGGTGGAAGTACCGACCATATTATTCTCCGTTGTCAATCATGCCGACAAGCGTAAATCCTGGAGTACACTCCAAGGTCAAGCATAAAATTCACGGAAGAGGCGCAAATGAGAATCGGTGCAGTGGCCCGGGCCGCTGGAGTGAGTCGCGACACACTGCGTTTCTATGAGAAGCTGGGCCTGATTCGCCCGACGCGAGCCGAAAACAGCTACCGCCGCTATGCGCCGGAAACGGCTCAACTCGTCAAGTACATACGCACTGCGCAAAAACTCGGTTTCAGCCTGGCCGAAATCGGTGCGAGCATGCCTACGGTGTGGAGCGCGTTGGATCCAGATGCGGCAGTGGCCGAACTCCTGGCGGCGAAAGTGAAAATTATCGATGAGCGAATCGCGGAACTGCAAGGCCTCAAGAGAGAGTTGCTGAACCGCGTCAGCCAGCAATGCCCCATGTCATCGGATTATTCTTGAGTGCAAGGTGGTCGCGGTCGTCGACGGACAGCGGTATTTTTCGGTTGCGGTTACTCAGCATGACGCGAACGGCTAGCAGCAATCGAATATATGTTAGGGGCGATACATCCGTAAGCAAGCCACGGTGTTGACGTTAACATAGATGGCCTTTTCTTAGCCGGACTGATGCCATGGCAAAAGCACTTATTCCCGACGAGCTCTGGTCCGTTATTGCAGCTCATCTCCCGGAGCACCCACCGTCTCCAAAAGGTGGCCGACCACGTGTCGGTGACCGGGCGACACTGACCGGGATTATGTTCGTCCTCAGGACTGGAATACCATGGGAGTATCTGCCGCGTGAGCTTGGATGCGGTAGCGGAATGACTTGCTGGCGCCGTCTGCATGAATGGACTCAGGCTGGTGTCTGGCAGAATATTCACGAGGCGATACTGCGCCGGCTCCGCGAATACGACCAGATCGTGTGGGATCGAGCCTGCATTGATGCCGCCAGCGTACCTTCGCCGAGGGGCGGCGAGCATACCGGACGGAACCCAACTGATCGGGGCAAGCTTGGCTGCAAACACCACATCCTGGTCGATCAACGTGGTTTGCCGTTGGTAGCCCAGATCTCAGGTGCGCAAGTTCACGATTCCCGGCTGCTCATACCGATCGTCGAGGCAATCCCGGCCATCAAGGGACTGGCAGGCCGCGCTCGCAAACGTCCAAGGAAACTGTATGCCGACCGTGCTTATGCGTCACGAGCGCACCGCGACTGGCTGCGTCGGCGAGGTATTGCTGCACGCATCGCGAGGTACGGCGTGGAGTCACGCGAACGGCTTGGCCGTTGGCGTTGGGTCGTTGAACGGACCCTTGGGTGGCTTCACCGGTTTCGCAGATTGCGAATCCGCTACGAGCGCCGCGCGGACATTCATCAGGCCTTTCTCTTGTTGGCCTGCTCGCTCATCTGCTGGCGGTACGTCGACCGGTATTGTTAGAGATACTTAGGCAATTGCGCTTGCGTGGGCCCAGCGGCGCCCATGATGAGTTCCTGCTGGCGGCCACCGTGCAAAATCTTCGTCGAATGGCTAAAAACCTGATGCCGGCACCGCGAAACGATAATCTAGTGATGAGTTAGCAAAATCAGGATGGGCCAGCCGCTCGTCCTTCCTGTACAGTTACTTCATCAAGGACTGCTGGATGCCCAAGAGTTTTTCAACACAATAGACCCAAAGCAGTCATTCATTAGTCGGCTTTAAAGACCTATCAACCTGAATCTGCTCAAGGTAACGAGCCAAGCCCTTATAAAGACTGCTGTCTTCGATTGAAAATACATCACTTAAACCGGGCTCGCTAATCCGTGCAGCGTTGTAAATGAGCTGCCCAAGCCGCAGATCGGGCTCAAGTGTCCATACTTCGCGCAGCAGTTTGAGTACCTCGTCAATTCGGGCAGGATCGCGCATCGTGGGCATTCCGGTAGGCGTTAAAGGTCCAGTGACCGCTTCTGGCCGAACTCGGCCGTCCAATGCTTCAATGTATGCCATACGTTGTCTGCGAAGCAACTGCCTAGAGAAACGAAACATCCGCTTCACCACAGATGACTTATCCCCACGGCATCGCACTTGAAACCGTGACGTGTCATGCAAAATCAGGCTCCCGGCCTGGGTGTACCTGGCTCGGGTTGTGTGGCGGTCTCTGCCCGCGAGCGCGGGTGTTGGGGCGACCGGGCAGCCGAGTTCACCGGCTCGAGAGTCGTCCGATGAAGTAAAAGTGAAACTTCTTATGAAGTAAAAGTGAAACTCGCCGGAGAAATGAAGTAAAAGTGGAACTTCTCCGCCGACTTAGCCCTCATGGTCGGAAAGCCAGGTGTGGTGTAGTCCTGAGCGTCATGGCGCGATTACCGCGGTGATGAAGAACCAGATCGACTGGATTCCGCTGGAGATGGGCGCGATCAGGCCGAGCCAGGGACGCACGCTGGCAGTTATGCAGGTATGCGGCGGCTCACAGTCCTTCAATGTGGTGAATACCCTGCGCCTGCTGGGACGCTGGATGCGTATGTTCACGATCCCGAACCAGTCCTCGGTGCCAATGGCCTACAAGAAGTTCGACGACGCTGGCCGCATGCGCCCGTCCGCCTACTATGACCGCGTGGTCGACGTGATGGAAGAGCTGTTCAAGATAACGCTGCTGATGCGTGTGCGGACGGACTACCTGACGAACCGGTACAGCGAACGTAATGAAAAAGCGCTGAAAGCCATCAACCGTCAGATCCAGAAAATATGAGGCGACTGCGGGAGGATGCGTATTTCGACGACAATTACCTGAAGTTCATCTGGGAGCGATAGCAGAGGTCGATACCGCGTAAGTCATCCTCTTTTCGATCTGGCTCGAGGTGCAGCGTCAACCATATTCATGGGCCTGGCCCGCAAGCTTGCGCCGCACCCGCCTGCTTGCCGTCGTGCGGCACAAAGCCAGGAAGCCCAGGAGTCTGGTCGACAGCACCTTGTTCCTGTGGTGAATGATGAAGAAGTTGCGCTTGAGGGCGGGCAGCGAGGTTCGTACCACTACCAGCCGACCGCTCGCGAGGAAATCCTCGACCACGAGCCGGGACAGGCAGGCCAGCCCCAGTCCATGCGCGGCCGCATGCTTGATCGCCTCCGCGTTGCTGAATTCGCCTGCCGAGCGCAAGCTGTGCAGGTGAGGGACGAGCGCCTGCTCGACCGCCTCACGGGTTCCCGAACCGGGTTCGCGTAGTAGCCAGCCGGCGTTGCGCAAGGCCTGCAAGGACACGGTCCCGTCGCTGGCGGCACCGTCGGTAAGCAGCGGGTGGCCGGCGGCGGCAACCACCACAAGGTCGTCTGCTATCCACGGTTCGACCTGTAGCTGCAGGTCATGACATGGCCCTTCCACCAAGCCGAGATCCAGCTCGAAATTCGCGACCGCCGTTGCGATGTCGGACGTATTTGCAATGGTGACGCGAGGCGGGCCCTGGGGCGACGCGGCGAATGCCTCCGCCAGTATCGCCGGCAACAGGTAGATGCCGATCGTCGTGCTGGCTCCGAGATGCAGGCCGAGGCCTGTCAAGCTGTTCTGCTCGGCGAACTGGCGTTCGATCGTCGTCGCTGCGTCCAGCATCTGGCGCGCCTGGGGCAGCAACAGGCGGCCGTTGTCGTTGATGAGCAGGCGCTTGCCGACCCGGTCGAACAGCTGGACGTCGAGCATCGCCTCGAGCTCGTTGAGGGCTGCACTGGTCGCGGATTGCGACAAGGCCACCTGGTGAGACGCTGCCGTGGTGCTGCCCGATCCTGCGATGGCGAGGAAGATCTGAAGCTGGCGAAGGGAGAGGCGCATCGTTGGCGGGCGTCGAGTTGTGCTGACGCCCAATTATATTGAAACCACGCCGCTTGCCAAAACGCTGCGCATTTCCCTATTGCTTCAGAACGAAATCGGCCAGCGCACGCAATTCCTCGGGCTTGAGCTGGGGGAAGGGCGGCATCGCCGCCTGTCCCCATTTGCCCGAACTGCCGCCATGGATGCTTTTTTCAAGGAGGGCTTGCGCCCCGGGATTGCCGCGGTATTTTGCGGCCACCTCATGGTAAGCCGGTCCGACGATCTTCTTGTCGATTGCATGGCAGGCCAGACAGTTGTTGGAAGCGAGCAGCGCTTGTACGTCGAGCCCCTTTCCCGCCGCCGGCTTCGTAGCGCCCGATGCCCACGCGAGCCTGAGTTCTGCCGGCAAATCGGCTTCCTTCGCGCTGCCATAGGTCACCGCGAGATAGGCGCCGATGACCTTGACGTCGTCATCGGTGAGCGGGGCGCCATACATGTGCTGCATCTTGCCGACTTCGCCGGTCCATTGGACTAGGGTCATGCCTGGCGGCTGGTACTTGATGTAATCGGCGGAATGACAGGTAGCGCATTTCTGCGTGGCGATGACATAGCCGGGCAGGCGCGACGACTTGAGCTGCGCTGTCTCGGCAGGAAGCTTGAGTGTATGAACTTCGGCGTACGCCGGCGCGGCCATGCCTGCAACGAGCAGGAAAACAGGCAAGAAGGATTCGATTCGTTTCATGGGCGCCTCCTCAGGCGATGGTCACGGGGTAGGATTCGATCACATGGCGGCGATAGCCCCCCGGGTTCCAGGTCGGGTCCGCCGGCTGCACTTCGCCGGCACGGTTGGTGGCCCTTACCATCAGGACAGTCTGGCCGCGTGCGGCGAAGCTTACCGGCAGGCGCCACTCGCGGAACGAATAACGCCCGAGGTCGGCGCCGAGTTCCGCCGCCCGCCAGGTCTTGCCGCCATCGATCGAAACATCCACGGCCTTGATGCCCGCGCCGCCGTCGAAAGCGATACCCTTGAGCTGGACCGTACGGCCGGCGGGCAGCACGCCGCCGCTGGTGACGCTGGTGATAAAACTGCGCACCGGCAGGGTCGAGATCGGCCTGGTCCTGGACGGCGTGGTGCCGGGTGCCACGCACAGGCAGTCATTGTCTGGCACGCGATAGGCCGTCGTCATGAACAAGGCATCGTGGCCTTCGAAAGGCTTGTCGAGCACCTCGATTTCGGACAAGTGCTTGACCCAGTAAGTGCCGAAATAGCCGGGAACGATCAGCTTCAGAGGATAGCCGTTCAGGTAAGGGATGTCCTGGCCGTTCATGCTCCAGGCCAGGAGTACGTCGTGGCCAAGCGCGTGTTCGATGTCCAGCGTTTTCCTGAAATCGGAGGTCGACGGCAGCACAGGCTGGTCCAGGCCGTTGAACATCACCTGTCGTGCATTGGCGCCGACGCCGGCCTTTTCCAGCACTGTCTTGAGCGGCACCCCGACCCAGCGCGCATTGCCCATGGCGCCGTTTGCCAACTGGGCACCGAAGACGCGCGGCGACGAGAACCCGCGGCTGTTGCCGGAGCACTGGTTGACAGCCACGACTTCGACAGGCTCTCCCAGCGCCTTGAGTTCGGAAAGCGACAAGCTCAGGCTGCGCTTTACCGCACCCTTGACCTCGAGCCGGTAGGTCTCAGGATCGATCGACATCGGCAGGTTCGCCAGATGGTAGCGCACGAAGAACGCGTCATTGGGCGTGATCGCCCCGTTGTTGAAGACCTCGAACGGTGTTTCGAGGTGCGGCGGACGGGTCGTGACGCGGATCAAGGGACGCTTTTGCGGATAACTGACCAGTTCGCGCGGGCCATCGGCAAACGAGACCCCGTCGTCCTTGGCGATGGCGGCAAGGCTGGCGCCCGGGGCGGCGGCCAACCCAGCGGCAATGAAACCAGTGTGCCGAATGAAACGGCGGCGTCCCTCGAAAGGGCGCGCGCTATCGTGGGGACCTGCAGGTTTGGCGGTGTCGTCGCCTGATCTTCTTGTCATGGCTGTTGTCTCCTGTGATTGACCGGGCGCCGGGTTCCCGGCGTGATGGTCAGCCTAATATACGTCGCATTATTATTTCTACAAAATTGCTGGATAAATTAAAAGTCGGAATTCAACCTGATATTTTGGTAAATTCCGTACCGAGGATGACAATTTACGGAGGTCAGTCCAGCAGATGCCGAATGGCGTCGCGCTCCTGCACCAATTCATCGACTGCCGCCTGCAGTTTTTCGCGCGCGAAGGTATTGATGTCCAGGCCACGGATCCGATTTGCCTGGCGCCCGTCGCAGACGACCGGCACGCCGAAGAAGATGCCTTCCGGGATGCCATACCCGCCGTCCGACGGCAGCGCCATCGAGACCCAGCGCCCGCCGCTGCCCCTCACCCAATCGCGTACGTGGTCGATCGCGGCATTGGCCGCCGATGCAGCGGACGACTGGCCGCGTGCTTCGATGATGGCTGTGCCGCGCTGGGCCACCGTCGGGATGAACACTTCTCGGTTCCAGCGCTCGTCGCGCAGCGCGAACGAGGCAGATTGGCCATCGACGAGGGCGAAGCGGTAATCGGCATACATGGTGGGCGAGTGGTTGCCCCAGACTATCAATTGCGAAATACTGTCGACACTCTTGTCCAGATGTAGCGCCAGCATGGCCTGGGCGCGGTTGTGGTCAAGCCGGATCATCGCGCTGAAGCAGGATGGATCGAGGTCCGGCGCCGCGTGCATGGCGATCAGTGCATTCGTGTTGGCAGGATTGCCGACGACAAGTACCTTGACTTCACGCTTGGCGACCGCGTTCAGGGCGCGTCCCTGCTTGGCGAAGATCCCTGCATTGGCGGCAAGCAAATCCTTGCGTTCCATACCTTTGCTGCGCGGCTGTGCGCCGACAAGAATGGCGATGTCGGCGTCGCGGAAGGCGACTTCCGGATTGTCGGTCACCAGGACTTCCTGCAGCAGTGGAAACGCGCAGTCTTGCAACTCCATGTCGATACCACGCATGGCGCCCAGGGCATGTGGCAGGTCGAGCAACTGGAGAATGACAGGCTGATCGGGGCCGAGCAGGTCACCGTTGGCGATACGGAAAAGCAAGGCATAGCCGATCTGGCCTGCGGCGCCGGTAACTGCAATGCGAGTCGGGGTTTTCATGTGCGCTCCAATAGTGTTGAGTGAAAGTTACAACTTCAGTGTATTGAGCCGGGAACTAGCTGTAAAACGAATAAAATGAGTATTATCAAGCTAAATATCAGCTTGATTTTCTTGCTGTCCGTCGTGTTTCATGAATTAGGCATTTCGATTTAAGCTACGGTTGCCAGCGCATGCTGCGCGCTATATTCAAAATTGGAGAGCCATGTCTTTCAGCGAAATCATCGCCACCTCGTCGGGTCTCAAGCCTTTAAGGCAATTGAGCAGTCCGATTGAAGCAATCAGGCAATTCACACCGAATTGGTTCGCCGTGACGATGGGTACCGGTATTCTCGCGCTCGCGCTCGCACAATTCCCTTATGCCGTTTTCGGGCTGCATCAGCTTGCCGAAGGCCTTTGGCTGCTCAACATCCTGCTGTTCGTCGTGTTCGCCGCGATGTACGGCGCGCGCTGGCTGTTGTTCTTCGACGAGGCAAAGCAAATCTTCGGGCACGCGACGGTATCGATGTTCTTCGGCACCATCCCGATGGGTCTGGCGACGATCATCAACGGTTTCCTGGGGTTCGGCGTGGCGCGCTGGGGGCAGGCCGCGGTCGCGGTAGCGCAATGCCTGTGGTGGATCGACGTCGCCATGGCGCTGGCCTGCGGCGTACTGATTCCGTACCTGATGTTCACCCGCCAGCAACACAGCATCGACCAGATGACTGCGGTGTGGCTGCTGCCCGTGGTCGCAGCCGAAGTGGCGGCCGCCAGCGCGGGCCTGCTCGTGCCGCACCTGCAGGACAGCGCGGCGCGCTTCACGGTGCTCCTTACGGGTTATGTGCTCTGGGCTTATTCGGTGCCCGTTGCACTCAGCATCCTCGCGATCCTGCTGCTGCGCATGGCGCTGCACAAGCTGCCGCACGAAAGCATGGCGGCATCGAGCTGGCTGGCCCTGGGCCCGGTGGGTACAGGCTCCCTGGGCATGCTGGTGCTCGGTGCGGATGCGCCTGCGACGTTCGCCCTGTTCGGCATGGAAGAGGTCGGCCGGGTCGCATACGGCCTGGGGGTCGTGAGCGCACTGCTCCTGTGGGGGCTGGGCCTGTGGTGGATGCTGCTCGCGACACTGATCACCTGCCGCTATTTCCGGAGCGCGGTACCCTTCAACCTTGGCTGGTGGGGGTATACATTTCCGCTCGGCGTATTTGCCGTGACCACGCTGCGGCTTGCCAATGTATTCGATTCGCTGTTCTTCGACATCGCCGGCGCGCTGCTCGTAGCGGTGCTGGCCATGCTGTGGCTGGTGGTCGCGTGGCGCACGGCGAATGGCGCCTACCAGGGCAAGCTGTTCGTCTCGCCTTGTATTGCTTCGCTGCAGCGCCCGTGAGCTTAGGTGGTACGGCGCCAGGCGCCGGCAACCCCGCGCGCCTGCGCCAGCGTGTCCACGATCTGCCGCGCTACGTGAGGGCCGGCGCAGACAGCGAGCGGACTCGGATGTGGCATCGACAGCACCTGGATATCGGGCCGGCTGGCGCGGATGGACGCTTCGGCGCGCCTGGCCGTGCGTCCCGCGCACACCACGACGCGCAGCTCCGGCAAGAATCCGAGGACGTCGTCGAGCAGCGCGATGCCGGCGCGGATGTCGCCGGCGCGCAGCTGCATCGGTGGGCCATCGACCGGCGGCAGCCAGGGAACCGTGTTCCAGATCACCGTCTCTTCGCGCGCCACGCAGGCCTGCGCCAGGAAGAGCTTGAGGTTGCGCTGCGCCGGACCGGGATTGTCGCGCGACACGAAACGCGGCCGCATCGCCTGGCGCGCCGGCGCTTCCAGCAGGACCAGGATGCGGGCGAAGGTGCCGCCATCGCGCGGATCGAACCACGGCATCTCGCGCATGCCGCCGGCGTGGCTTTCGACCCAGCGGTTGAGCGCAGCCACTGGCGCGGTATGGCGTTCGCGGTAGCGGCGCGTAACTTCCTCCGGGTCGTCGAGATTGCGTTCCTGCGCTTGCCCGGTCATGGCAGGACGCGCGCCGTCATTTTTGCCATCCCCATTTGGTGAAAATCGCGCTGCCCTGCGGCGACTGCAGGAAATCGACGAACTGCTTCGCAGCCGGGTTGCCGCTGCCGTGCTCGGTCAGGGCGACGCCGGCATCGCGGTAGATCGCGTAATCCGGTTCGATCGACACGACGTCGGCGAGTTTGGGGTTGGAGACCTGCCAGATGTTCCAGATCAGCCATGCATCGATGTCGCTGCGGCTGGTCCAGGTGTCGCGCGCGATCGCGCTGTTGGCAGCATAGCTGGCGATGTTCGTGCGGATCTTGCGCACTGTATCGAGATTGCCTTTCCTACCCGCCATGTCCTCCCAAACGCCATTCTGGCCAGCCCCGTTGACGACCAGGATGCGCACGCCGGGTTTGACGAGGTCGGCGACGCCATGGATATGCTTCGGGTTGCCCGGACGAACCAGGATCGACAGCGGACGCAGGTAGAGCGGCGTGATGCTGGCTTCCTGGATGCGGCCGCCCATCGCAACGGTGAAGTCCGTCATCATGGTTTCCGAGCCGCTGTAGATCACGTCGGCATCCTGCTTCGCGCGTTCGATCCAGCCCGGTGTCGGGCCCGCCGTCACTGTCACCTTGATGCCGTGCTCCTGCTCGAAGGCGGCAGCCGCTTCCTTCATCGCCGGCGCGGGACCGCCGGGGCCGTACACCAGTACCGGCTGTGCGGCACAGGCGATGCCTGTCATGAGCGCGAACATCGCGCCTGCAGCGAGTCGGCGAGCGGTGTTATGACAGAGATATGATTTCATTGGATTTTTCCTTTTTTTAGTTGGCATAAATATAAGTCGGGAAGAGGGCGCTGTGCCTATACACCCAGCAACTTGATCAGAGCAAAGCTGACCACGCCCAATCCTGCGAGTGAGCCGATTACCACCGAGGCCACCTTGGCGCCGGCACGCAGTACGGCGCGGGCATCGACGCCCAGTCCGAGGGCCGCCATCGACATGATGGTCAGGAAGTTCGCCGCGTCGTGGGCAGGCGCCAGTGCAGCCTGCGGAATCCAGCCCATCGAACGCAGCACCAGAAGCAGCAGGAAACCGACGATGAACCACGGCACGAGGTGCGACAGCGCAGGGCGTGCCCGGCCGCTACCGCGTCCGAACATCGACAAGACCAGCACGACCGGACCCAGCATCAACACGCGCACCAGTTTCACCAGGGTGCCGATGTGGACGCTCGCGGCCGATACCGATGCGGTCGCCGCCAGCACTTGCGGCACCGCATAGACGGTCAAGCCGGCGAACACGCCATACTGCACCGGGGTGAACGACAGCAGTCCTACCAGCAGCGGCAGGCCCAATACGACGCCCACGCCAAGCACGGCGGTGAAGGCGATCGAGGCGGCGACGTCCTTGCCGTCGGCATCGATCACCGGCGCCACTGCAGCGATCGCGGAATTGCCGCAAATCGAATTGCCGCATGCGATGAGGATCGCCATCTTCTGCGGCAGGCCCGCGCTGCGCCCAATGAAATAGCTGAACACGATCGCAACCACGACCACCGCCGCGATACCGCCGATGAGGCCGAGGCCGTTGGCCAGCAGCGCACCGGCACTGACCGAAGCGCCCAGCAGCACGACCGCGATCTCGAGCAGCAGTTTGGCGCCGACATGGATGCCTGGATCGAAGCGCGGGTCGAGGCGGTGCAGGGTGCGGATACCGGTGCCGATGAGAATGGCCAGCACCAGGCTTTCGAGCCAAGCGCGGCCGAACACGTGGGTTTCGGCCACTTCGAGCAGATAGGCAGCTGCCGTCACCGCAGCACAAAGCAACAGGCCGGGAACGGCGGCGGACAAATTGTTCACTTGATTCTTCATTATTTTTCTCATATTCATATACGTCGATGTAATAAGTATCGCTGTACTGAATTGTTTGGTCTATTTTAAAATTACGAACATATCTTTCTAAAATATTGAACGATGACATTGGATCAGTTGCGTATATTCGTCGAGGTCGCCGAACGCCAGCACCTTACCCAGGCCGCCGCCGTTCTCTTCCTGACCCCTTCGGCGGTCAGCACTTCCATCAAGTCGCTGGAAGAGCGATACGGAACGGCGCTGTTTCACCGTGTCGGCCGGCGCATCGAAATCAGCGACGCGGGACGAATTTTTCTCGTCGAAGCACGCCGCGCGCTCGCGAGCGCCCAGGCAGCCGAGGCGGCGCTGGCCGATTTGGGCGAGCTCAGACGCGGGTCGCTAACGATCCACGCCAGCCAGACCATCGCCAGCTATTGGCTGCCGGCCTTGCTGGTACGCTTCCGCCAAGCATGGCCGGGAATCGATTTGCACATGGAAGCGGGCAATACCGAGAGCGTCGCCGAGGCCGTGCTGCAAGGCGGCGCCGATCTCGGTTTTGTGGAGGGAAACATAGAACCGACCGGCCTGGAGGAGGAGACTGTCGGCGAAGACAATATGGTGGTTGTGGTTGCGTCCGATCATCCCTGGGCCGACGGCAGGACGCTGACGGCCAGAGAACTGGAAGCTGGACAATGGATTTTGCGTGAAGCCGGTTCGGGCACGCGGTCCGCTTTGGAGACCGGACTCGCCGCGCTCGACGTGGCGGTCGTCAATCTGCAGATCGCACTCGAACTTCCCTCAAATGAGGCGGTGCGCAGTGCGGTCATGGCGGGACCGTTTGCCACCGCGATGTCGGAACTGGTCGTGGCGCCGCATGTGCAGGCCGGCTTGCTGGCACGGGCGCACTGCGCGCTCCCGGCGCGCAGCTTCTCGATGCTGCGCCACGCCCAGCGGCATCGCAGCCGCGCCGTCGCCGCCTTCGAAGACATGGTGCGGACCAGGAAGCGGCCGGATAACTAAGCCAAGAGGTCCAGCCGCAGCCTGTCGCGGTCGTCGCCAAGTGCGCGGCTGGCCAGCCAGACCACGCCGCCGGCGGCCAGTCCGCTGCTCCCGGCCAGCAGGAACAGCAACAGGATCTGGTATTCGACGGCGCCGAGCGGATCCATGCCGGCGAGGAGCTGGCCGGTCATGATGCCCGGCAGCGTGATGATACCCGCCGCGGACATCTGGTTGATGACCGGGATGAGGCCTTTACGCACCGCATCGCGCATCAGCGGCGCAAGCGCTGTGCGCAAGGATGCACCCAGGGCCAAACGGGCTTCGATCTGATTGCGCGACACAACCACGCCGCCGAGGAAAGCGTCGAGGGCCAGACTTGCCGAATTTAGCACGCTGCCCAGCACGATGCCCATCAACGGGATGGCATAGCGCGGGTCGTGCCAGGGCGTGGGGCGGATGGCCGTCATCAGGGCCAGCACCACCGTGGCCAGGCTCGACAGCGCTACCACTGCGCCCGCGATACGGTAGTTGCCCCAGCCGGCCAGGCGCTGCGTCGGCCTCGTTGCGACTTCGCGCGCGGCAGCGGCGATCATGAGGCAGGCGATGGCCAGCGTCAGCGCCGGCGCGTCGGAACGGAATACGATGCGCAGCACGAGGCCGACGAGCAGCAACTGCAGCACCATCCTCAGACTGGCGACAAGCAAGGGCCGATGCAGGCGCAGGCCGAAGGCGATCGAAACCGCCGCATCGAATACGACCAGACTGGCCGCGAGCGCCATGTCCGACGCCGACAGTGCAATCTGGCTCATGCCACCTCGAGCCGGCCGCTCGCCATACGCAGGCACCGCTGCCCGAGGCGCTCGGCCTGTTCTTCTGAATGCGTCACGACCAACACCGACGTGCCTCGTTCGAGTTCCGAACGCAGTAGGGCTTCGAGAGCTGCGGTCGAGGCGGCGTCGAGCGCCGAAGCGGGCTCGTCTAGCAGGAGGACACGGGGCCGGCAAGCCAGGGAACGGATGAGCGCGAGGCGCTGGCGTTCGCCGGTCGACAGCAGCTCCAGGTCGGTATCAAGCGCAGCGGCCCGCAGTTTCAGCGCATCGGCCAGTGCCTGCGCCCGCTTCTGCTCCGATGCCGGAAGGTGCGCGCGCGCGGTCGCGTCCCACCAGGCCGGCTCGGCTGCTTGATAGACTACCATCGAACGCCATGCCGGCGCCGTCCAGCTTGCGCGCTGTGCGCCGTCCAGCAGCACCGTGCCCTCGTTGGGAATCAGGTCCGCGATCATGCGCAGCAACACGCTCTTGCCGGAACCGGATTCACCGACGATGGCGATGCATTCGCCTCGCCCCAGGTCCAGGTCGACCGGGCCGGCATGTGCCGAGCATAGCGCACGCAGTGCAAGACGAACGGATGGATCGAAACGAGCAAGGGAATGGAAAGACATGGGCATGGAGTATAGCCGGGTGCGGCTGCCCATAGTGCCGTGTTAAGGTGGCAAGGTACATTACAAATGGGACATCGATGGAGTTTTCTTCCGTATTCGCAGTCGCCACCGGCGCTGCGCTGGGAGCGCTCGTGCGCTGGTGGACGAGCGTGGCTTTGAATTCGCTGTTTCCGGAGATTCCACCCGGTACTCTGCTTGTCAATCTGGTGGGCGCATACATCATCGGGGTGGCGATACCTTGGCTAACCGAAACGCCGTCGCTCGCGCCCGAGATCCGGTTGTTCGTCGTCACCGGCTTCCTTGGCGGCTTGACGACCATGTCGAGTTTCGCCGGCGAGGCGGTGATCCTGCTGCGCGCCGGCCGCTTGGCCATGGCAGCCGGTGCAGTGCTGCTGCACGTTGCCGGTTCGCTTGTCATGTGCACGCTCGGCATGGGGACGGCCGCATTACTGATGCGCCGCTAACCGGCGCTTGCGTGCGTCGCCTTGCCCTCGGTTGCGAGCGGCAGCTCGCATCGCAACAGCACGGCCTGCACCGCGTGCAGTTGCGCATGGTGTTCGAAAAGGAACGCGCGAAGCGCTTCTTCCGTATCGACCAGTTCGACGCATTGCGGGTGGCGCCCTGCCGTTCCTTCCACGTGGGCGTGGGATGGCTTCTCACCCGGCAGGTAGCCGCTGCCGACATGGAACAGCAACGCCTGGCGGATGCCGGCGCGGCGTGCCTGCGTCAGCAGTTGGTGGGCGAGCTGCGGGGGACTGAGATGGTGCCACAGACGGGTGGCGCGGGCACGGGCCGACATCGGGATGTACAGGCGCAGGACGGCAAAATCGTTCATCGTGTGGCTCACTGTTCAGGACGCTGCGCTGCCGGCCTCGCGCGTTCGCGCGCACGGTAGGCATGGAGTTCGGACAGACGCAGGTCCTCGGGAAGCGCGCGCCGGTGCTTGGCCCGGCCGATGCGCTGGGCGCGGTAGATGCCGGTGTGCCCCGAGAACAGGTAGCTGACGACGCAGGCGAGCGCTGCGTACGGCGCGATCTCGCCGCCGAACAGTTCGATGGCCATGACGGTAGACGCCAGCGGCACGTTGGCGGCGCCGGCGAACACGGCGACGAAGCCGAGCGCGGCCAGTAGCGGGAAAGGCAGGTGCAGCAACGGCGCCAGGGCGTTGCCGAGCGTGGCGCCGATATAGAACAGCGGCGTCACTTCGCCGCCTTTGAAGCCACTGCCGAGTGAGACGACGGTAAACGCCAGTTTGCCGATCGAGTCTTCGAATCCCAGCGGCTGCTGGAACGCCTGGACGATGACCGGAATGCCGAGACCGATATAGCGCTGTGTCCCGCTCAGCCAGACCGCCAGGGCGACGATTGCGCCGCCCAGCAGGGGGCGTGCCGGACCGTACGGCACATGGCGCTTGGCCGTGTCGCTCAACGTGTGCGTCAGCGTCGCGAAGAGCATGCCTGCCATGCCGAACGCGATGCCGGCGACGACGACCGCAACCAGGCCGGTCGTACCGACAGCCGGTACCGCGCCGAGCACATAATGTGTGTGGTGGATACCCCACCATAGTCCCACGCGGTCGGCGACGATGGCGGCGACGATGCAGGGCAGGATCGCGTCGTAGCGCATGCGGCCGATCGCCAGTACTTCCAGGCCGAAGATCGCGCCCGCCACGGGCGTGCCGAACACGGATGAGAAGCCGGCGCTCATGCCGGCCATGACGAGTACCCGGCGTGTATCGCGGTCCAGACGCAACATGTGGGCGATTTGGTCGGCCAGCGTGGCGCCCATCTGCACCGCCGTGCCTTCGCGACCTACCGATGCGCCGAACAGGTGCGACAGCACGGTACCGCCAAGGACCAGCGGCGCCATCCGCAGCGGGATCGTTTTCTTCGGGTCGTGGATCTCGTCGATGATCAGGTTGTTGCCGGCCTCGACATCCTTTCCGAGGCGATGATAGATCCACCCCACGGCGAACCCGGCCAGGGGGAGCAGCCAGATGATCTGCGGTGACGCGACACGGATTTGGGTGACGCGCTCGAGTGCAAACAGGAAGAATGCGGACGCGGAGCCGGCGAGTGCGGCCGCGATGACGGAAAGCAGCAGCCACTTCGCCATGTAATGCAAAAGCTCGACTTGTTCGGGTGTGTGATCAGGTTTCATCGGTCCAGTGAGTGAGCCCAGCTGGTCCGGATCGAGGCATGCGCCTACCTTCCCGGCCGGGAAAGGTAGGCATCATCAGCTCGGGATTGAGCGGTTACGGGAGGAATGCCATCTCCAATTAAAGTCAATCATAGCAAGGTTTGCTTGTTCCGCCAAATCATCGCGCGGCGTCCTGAGCGCAGGCGACGCCGAATTCGACCTTTTAACCTGCTGTAAAAACTTCGATCCACTCGTCTTCCCGCCATTTCCTTGTTTAAACGCCAATCAGGTGACCGGTTTCGTTAATGCGTTGGATGACGAACGAATCGTCCTCGAACGTGCATTCATTCACGCAGCAAGGCGTCTGCCGGAGTTGCCAATAATGACTGAGAGAAAGCCCAAGGCAATGCAACAACAGCACACGGTTGACGCTGTCGTGCCCGACCAGGACGACGGTCTGGCCGGCGTGTTTCAAAAGCACGAAATGGAGGACACTCATGACGCGTACCAACACCTGTGCGAGCGTCTCGCCGCCGGGTATCAAGGCCATGTCGGGTTTCGAAAACCACATCCGTGCCGGCCCGGGCCACAAGGACTCGACACGATCGTGCGTCAAACCTTGCCACTGGCCGTAGTCGATGTCGGCGAGCTCGCCGAGAACGCTTGCAGGCGCGCCGGTTGCGCGCTCGATCGCCGTGCCCGTATCGATGCAACGGGATAAATTGCTGGTGTAAATGGCATCCGGCTGCCAGCCACGCGCCACGCGCCGTCCCAGCGCCTCCGCTTGGCGCCGTCCGAGTTCGGAGAGCGGGAATTCGGCGCATCCACGAAATCGCGGCGGATCGATGCCATCGACGTGGCCATGACGAACGACGACGATGCGTGTAACCAGGCGCGTCATCGGGCTAAGCTGTTTTCAACCTACCCGCGCACGAACGCATCGCGGCCGGCGTAAGAGGCATCTCGACCCATCGCTTCTTCGATGCGCATCAGCTGGTTGTATTTTTCCACGCGCTCGCCGCGCGCAGGTGCCCCGGTCTTGAGGTGTCCTGTACCGAATCCGACCGTCATATCGGCAATGAAGCTGTCGACCGTTTCGCCGCTGCGATGGGAGACCATGGCGCCCCAACCGGCACGGTAGGCCAGTTCGACTGCGGCGCGCGTTTCGGTGAGGGTGCCGATCTGGTTCGGTTTGATCAAAACGGCATTGGCGACGTCTTCCTGAATTCCGCGTTCGATGCGTTTGACGTTGGTCACGAACAGATCGTCGCCAACCAGTTCGACCTTTTTGCCCAGCCGTTTGTTCATCATGCGCCAGCCGGCCCAGTCGTCCTCCGCCAATCCGTCTTCCAGCACGGCGATCGGATAGCGTTCGATCCATCCCTCGTACAGGTCGACCAGCCCGGCCGCATCGACCTTACGGCCCTCGCTGCGAAGGTGGTACAGGCCGTCCTCGTAAAAGCCGGACGACGCCGGATCGAGCGCCAGCACGATGTCGTCACCGGGTCGATAGCCTGCCTTTTCGATCGCTTCGAGGATTAATTCGACGGCCTCGGCGTTGCGCTTAAGGATAGGCGCGAAGCCGCCCTCATCCCCGACCGCCGTGTTGTAACCACGCTCCTTGAGGATGGTGCGCAGGCGATGGTAGATCTCGGCGCCGTAGCGTACGCCCTCGGCGAACGTGGGGGCGCCGACGGGGGCGATCATGAATTCCTGAAAATCGGTCGCTTGCCAATTGGCGTGTACCCCGCCGTTGAGGATGTTGAACATCGGTACCGGCATGCGTGGAGCGTGCGACGCGGACAGGGTACTGAACAAGGGCAAGCCCGCCGCCGCGGCGGCAGCGCGCGCCACAGCCAGACTCACGCCCAGAACGGCGTTCGCCCCCATCCTGCTTTTGTTCGGCGTACCGTCCAGCGCAATGAGAAGGGCATCGATGCCTTTCTGGTCGGTCGCGTCCTTGCCGGCAACGGCGGTGGCGATCTCGCCATTGACGTGGGCGACGGCATTCTTCACGCCCTTTCCGTCGTAGCGGCGCGGCTCGGCGTCACGCAGTTCGACGGCTTCATGAATGCCGGTCGAAGCGCCCGAAGGCACGGCGGCGCGACCGACGACGCCGCATACCAGGCGCACGTCGACTTCAACCGTCGGGTTGCCGCGCGAGTCGAGGATCTCGCGCGCATGGATGTCTTGAATGGCAGGATTCATAAGAATTTCCAGGGTGAAAGCCGGCATCGAACGCGTGCCCGGATAAGTTTGCGGTTACTCTATCCCAGTTCGTCCGGGGGTTGCGCGCGACCCGGCCGGGACGCAGCCGATCCGAGGAGTGAGGCGCCATGCACCGACTGATTTTGATCCGCCACGGCGAGTCCGCCTATAACGCCGATAACCGCTTCACGGGGTGGACCGATGTCGACCTCACGCCGCTCGGCATGGCGCAGGCGCGGGCGGTGGGCGCGACGCTGCGCGCGGCGGGCGTGGCGATCGACGTCGCGTTCACATCGATGCTCAAGCGCACCATCCGCTCGCAATGGATCATCTGCGAAGCAATGGACCGCATGTGGCTGCCGATTGTGCCGGACCCGCGCTTGAACGAACGCCATTACGGTGCCCTGACGGGGCTGAACAAGGCGACGGCCGAACGGGAATACGGCGCGGCGCAGGTCGCCGCCTGGCGCCGCTCGTTTGCCGTGGCGCCTCCGCCGATGGCGCTGCAAGATGCGCGCGCGTATGCGGATGATCCGCGTAACCGCGGTGCCCGGGCAGGCGAGATCGTGCTGAGCGAAAGTCTGGAAGATGTGGTTCGGCGCGTGCGGCCGTTTTGGGAAGAGCTGGCGGCGCCGGCGCTGCGCGAGCGACGGGGCGTCGTCATCCAGGCGCACGGCAACACCATCCGCGCGCTGATCAAGCATCTGGAAGGAATGAGCGACGACGACATCGCCACGCTCGACGTGCCGAACGCCACGCCGGTCGTCTACGAGTTCGACGCGGATATGCACGTGCGCCGTCGGTACGACATGCCGGCCGTGAGCGACGAAGGCCGGCACTCGCTGTTCTGATCGGGCCGGCGGCCGAGCCGTGTTTCTAGCGCACGCTTGCCAGGACGGCTTTGGCCGGGTCGGCCGGCGCATCGCCTTCCATCACCAGGATGCGGCTGGCGCCGGGATCCTTGGCCGACAGGGCGCTCGCAACCTCGCGCATCGGGCCGATGGCGGTGCCGTTTGCCATGCCCTTCGGATTGGTCTTGAAGCGCGCCACCGGCATCGCCTGACCGCTCGCGTATACCGAATACACGGTGTCCGGCTTCAGGGAAAACAACGACACCTCCAGCGCATCGGTCAGCCCCAGGTTGCGCGCCACCACGAAGCCGGTGGCGCCGCCGCCGGCCGGGCGCAGTGCGATGTTGACGGGCTCGGCGTTGGCGCGCGGCACCAGGTTGGTCGTGCCGGCGCCGGCCGGCACCGCGTGCGAGACGTAGACCAGCGCCTGCGGCGCCTGGCCCACCGGCGCGTGCGCCACCACCTTGTTGGCGGCGGTGTCGATGACGTCCACGCCGTCGCCGTTTTCCAGGCCGACGTAGACGCGGCTGTCGTCGTCGGAACGCCAGACGCCGTGCGGCAGGGCGCCGGTGGGAATGGTCGCCACCAGCGCCGGCGCGTCGCCGGTGCTGTACACCTTGACCACGTTCTCGCCGCCGACCGTCACATAGGCGCGCACGCCGGCCGGGGTGCGCGCGAACGCCAGGTGGTTCGTGATCAGGCCGGTGTCGATCACGCCCTTCACCGATTGCGTCGCGACGTCGATTCGGGTGACCTTGCCCACGTCCTTGTGCGTCATCCACACTTCCTTGAAGTCCGGCGAGAATTGCAGGAAGGGCGAGAACGGGCTGGTCACGGGGATGTGCTTGACGACCTGGTGCGATTTGACGTCGACGACATCGACCACCGGGTTGAAGCTCGAGACGACGAAGGCCAGCCTGCCGTCCGGGTGGAACATCACCATGCCAGGCCCGCCGGTGGTCTGGATGCGACGCGTTTCCTTGAAGGTGGCCGGGTCGATGACGGAAATATAGTCTTCGCCTCGCACCACCACCCAGACCTCGCGTCCGTCCGCCGTGAAGAAGCCTTCGTGCGGCGAGCGGCCGATGTAGGTGACGCCCTTGACCTTGTTCGTGGCGGTGTCGATGAAGGTGACGGAATTGGAACCGTTGGCGATCGCGATCAGCGTCTTGTGGTCCGGCGAGAAGCCCAGGCCGTGCACGTTGACCTCGCCCTTGTACAGCGGCGAGAGCACGTCCGGGCGCAGGTTGCCCAGACGGATCTGGCCCAGCAGGGTGTTGGTGGACGGGTCGATCACCGAGACCGTGTTGCTGTTCTGGTCGGCGGTGTAGACGCGGTCCTGGGCGCTTGGGAGGGCGTGGGCGGGGGTGAGGGCGCCGGCCAGTACGATGGCGAGTGCGGCGGCACGGATGGTGGTGCCGGCAAATTTAGTGCGTTGCATGGACTTCCTTATCGGTATGGGTGGTCGTGCCGGCGTCGTGGCGTTGCAGCCAGGCCCGCATGACATTGATTTCATTTTGTTGCTCAGCGATGATGCCTTGCGCCAGGTTGCGCAATTCCGGATCGGTGCCGTGCACCAGGATGGCCTTGGCCATGTCGATCGCGCCCTGGTGATGCGGGATCATCATCGTGACGAAGTCGTGGCCAGGGTCCCCGTTCATCGGCGCACGGCGCATGTCGTCGTCCATCACGGCCATGGCGTCGTCGGCCAGGGCCGCGTACGGCTTGGCGCTGCTGGCGACGAAGGCGGGCGGGGCGGCGCTTGCGATCGTGCTCGCATGCGCGTGCATGTGTGCGGGCATGAACGGCATGTCCTGGGCGGCGCAGGCGCCGGCCCACAGGCAGGCGGCAAGCAAATACATCGGTTTCAAACGGGTCCCTCCAGTTGTTCGTAGACGGCGGTCGCGACGCGCGCGAGTTCGCCCTTGTCGATGCCGGCCGACAGCGCATAGCCGAATTTGCCGTCGATCCAGTAAAACACGTTGACCGGGCCTTCCTTGGCGAACCGGAAGCCCGTGTCCTTGTTCTGCGCCTGCTCGGTCGAGACGTACAACGTCAGGCGCTGGCCGGCGCCGTCGTGGTACATGAATTGCGCCACCGGCCCGCTGGCGCCGGGCAGCAGGCGCCCCCCGATCAGTTCGTAGCCGAGCTTGCCGAGGTGCGGTGGATGGATTTTGCTGCCCAGGCGCTTGGACAGCCATGCCACCAGCTGGTCTTCCTGGTCGGCGCCGACTTCCACCGGGCGCCGCACGTCCGGGCTGTAGACCACGTGGGCGATGGCAGCCTGGTGTGCCAGGCCCGAGAATGCCGGCTGGGGGAAGGGCGCGCCCGCCTCGATCGACGCCAGACGATGATCGCGTTCGGCGGCGCCGCGCAGGCTCCAGCCGCCGCCGCCGCCGAGCAGCGCCAGCGCCAGGCCGGCGGCCAGCGCCTGCCAGGGCCAATGCCGTACGTCGCGCAGGCCGGGGCGGGCGCGCAGCGGCGCGGCCAGGCGCGCCGGCAGCGGTTCGTCGAGCACGGGGTCGAACAGCGCGTGCAGCGCGTCGTTCTGACCGATCCACGCCCGCACGCGCGCGGCGTCGTCCGGGCGCGCGGCCAAGTAGGCGTCGACCTCGGCACGCCGGGCCGGCGCCAGGCGACCGTCGGCGTAGGCGTGCAGATCGGCTTCGGTGATCGGTAGGATGCTCATTTCACGACTCTCAATGGAACGACGGGCGCGCGGCCGTCCATCAACGCGCGCAATTTCTCGCGCGCGCGAGACAGGCGCGACATCACGGTGCCGACCGGGACGCCGAGCAGGCGCGCCACGTCTTCGTAGCGCATGTCCTCGAGCCCGACCAGCAGCAGGATTTCGCGCTGCTCTTCGGGCAGCAGGCGCAGCGCGGCGTCCAGGTCGCGCAGTTCGAGGCCGGCGCTCACGTGTTCCTGCGCGGCCGGCAACGGCGTGTCGTCGTCCAGCGGTTCGGTGTCCAGGGCGCCGCGCCGGGCCTGGTCGACGCGCAGGTTGTGCATGATCGAGAACAGCCAGGCGCGCATATCGCTGCCGCGCCGCCAGCCGGACAGGGCGGTCCAGCCGCGTTCGACCGTATCCTGCACCAGGTCGTCGGCGGCGGCGCGATCGCCGACCAACGCGCGGGCATAGCGCCGCAGGCGCGGCAGGCAGGCCAGCAGGTGGTCGGCGGGATCGTCCGGCACGAAGGACATCGGCGCGCCGGCTCAGTAGCCGCCGGCCGCCAGTTTAGGGTCGACCTGCCAGGTTTCGTTCACCAGCTTGCCGTCGCGGTAGGTCAGTACGTATCGCACCTTGACTTGGACCTTGGCGTCGAATTGCACGGCAGCCGTCACGGTAGCGCCTTTCGGATTAGCCGACTCGCTCGCGTTCAGGACGGTAACGCGCGCAGGGCCGGCGGCGGCATTGAATTTGTCCCATACCGCGCCGATGGATGCAGTCCCGTCGTAGCTGCCGTCGAGCGGCCCGCCCACCCAGATCAGCCGCGCGTTGTCGGCATAATCGCGCAGGATGGCAGCGCGGTCCGCGGCGCCGATTGCGGTGAAATGCGCTTGCGCGGCGTCCAGCGCCGGGCCGGCCATGGCATGTGCGGCGGTGCCTGTACAGGCGATTGCGAAGATGATGTGCTTGATGGTCATATGGGCTTCCAGTCAGAATATCGCTAAAAAAGGCCGCGAGAAACATGTTCTCGTATGGATAAACGAGTCCGGTCGTGTTTTTATTCCGTTCTCGCGCAACTTTTTTTCGTATATTGCCGATGCAGGCGTGGAACGAAGCAGCTTAGCTCACGCTCTGCGCTGGCGTGCGCCGATGCAGCGTCCGGCTGACGCGATAGCCGATAATTTCATCTTGATCCTCGTGCCGATCTGTTTACGATGCCGCTGCGATTAGGGACCTGCTCATAATCGATACCTTCATCACGGACAAGACCGGCATGCTCACCGTGGGCAGCCCAACGTCTCATTCGGGTATGGCTGCCCCCGATGGCAGCGCGCAGGACGTACCGCGCATCGCGGCCAGCGTTACCGGAATAGCGAGCATCCGCTGGCCCACGCGATCGTCGTCGCGACATGAAAACGTGGCTCGACGCTGTAAAAGCCGGCTCGCTTTGAATCATCCAGCGGCGATGGCGCGCGGATTTGTGGAAGACAGCTGTAAGGGCCGGCTATCCAGCGTGAATCAGCGACGACTACTCGGACGCTTCACATCTGTTCGCCGGGAGGCGACGTTGACGCTAGCCAAGCGGCGAGTACGACAAACGCCAGCAGTACGACAGCTTCTACCCAAAGAATACGCTTGGAACGCGCTGGGAACCAGGAGCGCTGCACGGTAGCGCACCACCCCGGCGCGCAACCCGAGGATGGCGCCCAGCGCCGCCGCCATCCCTACGGCCATCAGCCTGATCGGGCCGGATTGTGCGACGCTTATGTAGCTTCCGAACACGAGCAATGGAACTGCAAATATGCCTCCGCCGGCGCCTATGAGCGACAGGATCATGCCGACTGCCAGGCCGAGCGACAACGGAATCAACATAATGACGCCTCAGGCCGCGCGCAGCCTGGAATATTTATATAAATAAATAGATTGTTTGTGCTTGAAGAGGATGAGAACGACAGGAAGGCCATCGGACGGCGCCGTCAACCACCGCGCCGCTCGTGATCCCTAAGCCCGGCGCAATCAAGTGCTGATGCTCTGCATTCATTTCGTCCAAGTGCCTTGACACGAGCCGCGCTCCGTCGCCGGCAATGGAGATGTGGATGCCACGTCGAAAACGCGCCAGTTCCATGTCCTTACTAAGGCCGATCAGCGAAAGGCTGGGTGGATGAACGGGGAGGGGGCACTTCGGGCGTCATTCGGGACGAAGAATGACAGGTTATGCCGTAAAGCCTCTTTCGATCGGCTTTCAAGGGGGGGCCGGCTTGTCGAGTGAAAGTTGTCGCAGCTTTAGCCGGCATTACGGAAGAGTGACGAGACCGCGTAAGACAGGCGCCCCAAATATCTGACATTATAGAAGTAATGACATATGTAACATGCGATGCATCAGCATCTTAACGTATTCCTTAATATTATCCACTTCGAACTTGACACTCTCAAATCGACAATATTTTTGGTAATGTCGAGTTTGCTGCGTAGTCGTATGAGACATGGGTTGGACGCATTTCAGGTATCACGAACCGTCATTGGACAGTCCTTGTGCGATGCAGCATGATGCTTATGTCTCCTCTATCTTCCTCCAGGAAAATAGATTCAACCCGCCTCCCGGCGGGTATTTTTTTGCCCGTTTCTCTCCTGTCAGAAGAGCTCGGCGGCCAGTGTTCTTGATTCGCTTTGGCGCCAGGGTACTGGACTCCCATAATCCTAGCGAAAAGCCAGCGCTTGGCCAAGCCGAACTCAGTCGTTCACACATCAACGTCTGTTCATTGTCGGTCTCTCGACAATTTTTCGAAGCCGTCGGGTTTGCGCGGCCCGTCGTCTAGTTTTGCGGACAGAGGCCAGCCAGGGTGTATTGGCATGCCAGCATCGGGCCTCAGCGTTCGTCCTCGACAGCGATCGCCTGCGATGCCGTGACGTGTCACAGAAAACGTGCCGATTCTGGCCGCTGGTCTATTTACCTGCGGAACTTATCTTTGACCTGTCCAGAACATCATCAACAAATCCGCCCAGCCGCTTGGCTCCGATGTTGACGTCACTTTGTCGCTGAGCTACGCCCGCTGCGCCAGCTGGCGTGCGTCCTAGTTCTGAACCATTCTATTTTATTGCCATTATGAAATCTATTTCCTTGGTTGGGCTGGCCCGTTCCCGTCAGGTCTCGGTCGCGAAAACGCGCCCGTGAAACGCTGAAACCGTTCGGCAAATCTACTCAACATAACGCGGGCTATGTTGAACAGAACCCGGGTGTGAAACAAAAACGCTTTCGCAAAAACTTTCGACTTAATACTGGCTAAGTCGAAAGTTGGGTTTTGACACTTGTTTTAATACCGGTTAAGCTACCGCTACACTGTTCAGCTAACGTTGTGGTCTCTGTGTTCACTCTTCCCGTTAAAGCATTCCAAACGCGTCGATTGCACCCGGTACGCGGCGTGGCAATTTTCGATCGCGTCACGGAAACACGATGAGCCGTCCGCCCTTTTCATTGTCCGACGACCAAGCGCGTGAGCTCGTGCAGCGCGTCGTGCCCTTGCTCGATCGCCATCCAGTCGATCCACGCGACCATCGGCCGTTCCTGCGCGCCTTTATGCGGGCCGTTTATGAGGTGACCAACAAGCTGTATGGGCCTGACATCTATCGACGACTGCTGCGTGCGTATGCCCCAGGTCGTAATCCGTCGACGTCGACCATCGCCATCGAAAAAGACGCGCTCGAGCGAGAACTCACGGTACCGACGCCGTCGCTACCTGCTGGATCAGTCCAACAGCCGATGGTTGCTGCGGTGCCGGATATCGCGGCCATTCGCGCGATGTTCACGGAATCGATGCCGCAGTTTGCGCGCCTCGCTGCCCAAGCCGGTCGCGATGCCCAAGTCGACTATTTGAATGCCAGGCTGCGCGAGGCCGAGCGTGCGACCAGTGAAGCGCGTGCGCAAGCCGCACGGCTTGCCAGCGAGGTGCAAGCGCAGACCGCGCGTGCTGACCTCCTCGCCCGTGAACTGGCAGCGAGTCAGGCCATCCACGCCCAGCAGCAACAGACGCTCGCTGGACTGACCGAAGAACTCAAGGGACAACGGCTGTTTGCGATGCAGTCGATTGAGATGGGACGTGCCGAAACGCGGTTTGCGAAGGAACGCTCAGCGGAACTGCAATCCAAAATCGATCGGCTTGAAATGACGATCGATCAGCTGCGCATGGCGCGCGGCGTTCACGGAGGGATGCGATGAGAGACACGTCTGACGAACTGGTAACTACAAGCGACAATAGCGTCGTCGTTGCGGCGACCTGGCGCGCGGTCGAAGTATGGCTGGACGGCGTGCGTCATAACGGTGGCGACTTCAGCGAAGAGACAGCGAACACGTACAGCTACCACATTGCAAAGTTCCGTTGGTACTGCGACCGGATCGGCGTTTCTCCTGTTGACTGGAACCAAGCCCACGCCAACGCGTTTATTACGTTCTTGCGCGACCTGCCTGCCGAATGCCTCTGCCGCAAGATCGAAAGCGGACGGACTCGTAAAGGTCCGGACGGCAGTGAGCAGCCTTTGCTGCGTTTTGCCAAAGCCGACGAACCTGG
The DNA here is from genome assembly GCF_006715485.1 of Herbaspirillum sp. SJZ107. GTDB lineage: Bacteria > Pseudomonadota > Gammaproteobacteria > Burkholderiales > Burkholderiaceae_D > Telluria. The sequence goes on along the minus strand of NZ_VFNH01000006.1, from coordinate 91,959 downwards.
TTACACCCCCTTCCGCACTACCCCATCGGCTGGTAGTCGCGACGACATCCTGCGCTGCATCCGCGCCCTCTTTAATACGCTGCACGAGGATGGGATCATCCGCCGTAACCCGATGGCGCGTGTCAAAACGCGGAAATCGCGGCGGCTCAATGCGGAGCGGTCGCTCGATCTCGACTTGTACGCGTATGTGGTCGAGTACCTCAACGCCCTGCCCGTTGTTGACGACAACGCTGCACGGCTACGCGCGCGGGACCAGTTCGCGTTCGTGGCGTTGCGCGAGTTAGGTCTGCGCGCCTCTGAACTGGTCGGCGCGCGTATGCGCGATGTGTATCCATTAACCGATCCAAAAACTGCGCGTACCTATTGGATATTAAGAGTCGACGACGAACACGCTAAGGGGAGCAAGGGGCGCGACGTGCCAATGACACGGTCCGTGTTCGAAGAATTGATGACGTACCGCGGTGCATTCGGACTGACGGCGGTACCGGAACCGGGCGAAGACTATGGACTGCTGCTTTCGGTGCAAACGAAGAAGGTCGCGATCGGCAGTCGGTTGGTTACTGAAGCGAAGTCGCGGCGCTACTTCCGCGCCTGGGCTAGCATCACTTCGCGCAAGAGCCTATATCTGATTGTCAAAAATCGGCTCGACCAGGTGGCGGTCTCTCTCGAGCGAAACAACCGGGGTAGTGAGGCTGCACAGTTACGTGAGGTGTCTCCACACTGGTTGCGTCATACGTTCGCCAAGGCTTTAATTGTGCGCGGCCGCGATATCCGTGTGGTGGCCGAGTCCTTAGGCCACGCCAGCGTGACAACAACCATGGCATATACCCGGCAGAGCGCGCTCGACCAGATCCGTGAATATGTGAAAGATAGTGATGATTTGGCGACGCAAGGGGCGAAACCTATTGAGTGAATCTGCATACGTGTGCACGCCTTATTTGCTATGGTGAATCCGGGCGCGAACGGCGTGCGGGTTCGGTTCTGGCCGGAGCACCAAAAAACTGTATCATCACGTACCACAACGTACCGGAACCCGTGATTCTCATGGAAGACGCGGTTTTTTTGTTGTGCCGAGCCGTGCTATCAAAAACCGCCACATACCATCAAAAAGATGGTCGCGTTGTTGGTACCAAAAATACCCTCAAAAATCGGTACCATCATGGCCCTCAGTGTAGGGCGGCGTCTAGTCGGTAGATCGAACGCCAACGAAGACCAATTTCAGCCTGCAGCTTGCAGCCTTTGCGAAATACCGACGCGTAAGTAGGCAACGCACATGACCCTTGTTGCATCCCCTGGGACTCACCGTCCCGCCCGGTCTAGTCAGCGGCGCGCCGCAGCCAGGCGGGCATTTCCTGCAACGCGACGCCGCTCCGGGCATGAAACGCTTCAAGCACGATGTGTCGCACCCGCTGCTCGAGCCCGGCAGAGGCGGGACGAAGGCCAGCGACCAGTCGTCGAAGCACATCAAGCGCCCGCCGAGCGAAACTGTCGTTTCCGAACTGTCTCACTAACATAGCAATGAAGGCGTCGGTAATGTCCTGCTCGGCATAGCCGGCTTCGACCAGTAGACGCAGCGCTGCCGTCACATGCACAGGCAGGTATGCGCTGATCCCGTCCAGCGTTGTCGGGACTGCAGTGTCGCCACTGCCGGCTTCCGGCGCCAGCGCCTCGACAAAGCGTCGCAGTGCGTCGCGGTACGCGTACTCTGCATCGGGTACCTGCTTACGCAGGAACGCCGGGATATCGTAGGTCTCAACCCCGTTTTGGCTTACCCGCAGCATCGCCGAGCTCTCCTCGCGCCGCCAGACGGCAGGCATCGCCGGCGTTGCTCCATGGCGGCTCGCGCGCAGCGTCGGCGCGGCTGTGCTGTCGGTGGCGTTTCCGGATCCACGCCAGCCGGCTGGCAGCGCATGGGTGACGCGCCGCAGCGCCGGCATGTCTGTCGCCTTTTCCGCGTCGGGCCGTTCATGCACCAGCACGAGGTTGGTGGTCGGGCTGACCAACGCGTACTGTAGCCCCAACGCGTGCCGTTCGGCGGCAGTAGAACCGGTCATGCGCGCCGCCGCGGCTACCCGTGCAAGGGTTGTACCGTCAACGGTCACGCCTGCCGTCGCCGCGTCGGCGTGGTGTGCTACCCCATCAGGATTCTGTGTCCATCCGAGGGTGGCGCGGCGCGGTGGCTGCGCCGCGAAACCTGCAAAATGGTGGACGGTCTCCCCTGCTAGTACGACCCGCCCGGAGCGGGTTTGCCATTCAGGCGCGATGTCCCAGCTAACTGTCACGTCGCGTACTGGTGGCTGGCGCATGCGCCGGAACATGCGCAGGATCGCACCAGGGATCTCGGTATGCGCCGCAACGCATTCGCACGCGCCGCCGGTCCGGCTCGCCAATGCATGCAGCAGGCCGGACGCCGGCGCGCTGCCGATGCCAACCGCGAACACACGCTGCCCGGCCTGTTCTGCGCGCGCCACGAGTTCGTCCGCTTCCCATACATCGCCGTCGGTCACCAGGAGGACGTCGGCTTCGAACGGCTGCGCCAGCGCGAAGGTCGACGCCAGTGCGGCGGCGAGTTCGGTGCCGCCCATGTCGGCTCGGGTCTCCGCAATCCATTCGCTGGCCTTCTTGACCGCACGCGGCGTGGCTGCCATTAGCGAACTACTGCAATGGTTCACGTCGCTGCCGAAGCAGCTGAAGCTGAAGCTGTCGTCCAGCTCCAGGTGCGCCAGCACATCGTGCAGCGCCCGGCGGGCGGCATCGATCCGGTCCCCGTTCATCGAGCCCGAACAGTCCACCAGGATCTTGAGGTTCAGGCCCGCATTGGCCTTCTGCTCGCACTCTGGCGGACAGAAGCTGGCAAGCGCCACATAGCCTTCGCCATCGCGACCGAGGGTCGTCAGGGATTTCCCCGCGAGCCCTTCTGCCAGCACCACCACGTCACGGTCGAGACGCGCGTCGCCAGCCAGGGCCAGGACCATGGTGCCCTCATGGGCACGCGTCGACAACGCGTGTGAAGGCGAACTCAATGCGGCGCCTGCCATGTCGCCATGAAGCACCAGGCGCAAAGAGAACGGATGGGCCTGCAGTGGATCGTTCTTGACGAACTGATGGGGCTGCATGCCGGTACGTGCCGGATTGCCGTAGCGCGGCCCGATGACCGTCGGGACCACGATCCGTACCTGTCCCTGGGTGAATGACAGCAATTGCGCATACCTGAAGCGTACGGTGGCGCGCTCGTGCGCCAGCAGGTTGCCGACGCTGACGGTGTACATGCCATCGCCGGCACGCTCCACCATGACGGCCGAGTCGCCGGCTTCTAGCGCCCCTTCGTACCGGCGTTCGCCATCGGCCTTGGCGGTAACGGTCCCTTTCAGGACCTTGCCGCCGATGTGTACCTCGACCTCGAGCAGAACCGCGTTCCACGGCACCGGGAACGTGTAGACGGCCTCGATGTTGTCGTCGCCAGGGTTCAGGTAGCACTGCTCGATGTCGAGCTCGAACAGCAGCCCATGCACGCTACCTTCGGCGCGGACGGATTGCAGGACGGAGCCAGTGTCGACGGCAGACGGCGCTTCGGGAAGGTAGATGGCACTCATGCGGGCGGGTCCTCGTTTCTGATCTTCTGGTAGGCGGCCGTGACGGCCGCAAAAAACTGCCTGGACTGTTCGGACGACATCTGGGCGACGGCCGGGTTCAGCTTTACCTCGACGCCGTCGGCCACCACGAAGTGGCTCCAGACCTCGATGGTGCCAGTACGCTCGCGCTGGCGCGGCGGCGGGAGGCCGGCGCCGCTGATCAGCTCGCGAACACGCTCCAGCGACAGCCCGGCTTGCGTCCAGTGACGGATGGCGAGCAGCTGTTCGAGGTGCTTGCGGTGATAGCGGGCGCCTCTCGTCTCCCCTGCCGGCCTGTCGACCAGCCCGATCTGGATGTAGTACCGCACCGTGCGCTTCGGCAGATCGGCCAGTGTGCACAGTTCGTCGATGCTGAACTCGCGCGTCGCGGCATCTGCTAAGGCACCCGTTGCGGTGCCTTCCTGGGAATCGGTGATTTGTATGTTCGCCATGTTTGTGACATTAATTTATGACACTAAAACTGTCAATATATAAATCCGAAATTTGTTGTGCCGTCGAGTAGTGCCGGAACCACGCCAGCGTGCGGACGTCGAAACCCGCTTGCCTGAGCCTCGCGAGAAGCGTAGTATTCAATCTAAGCAATATAAACAAGCAAATATTGCATACGATACTGCGAGGAAATTTTGAAGGCAATTACATTAGTCCAGTCGACGCAGGAAGCGATTGAGAACATTACACTGTTCAACTCTCTCCTCCAGGATGAAAAAGGCCGTTCGCACTTGGTCAGGCTCTTACCCCATGTTCAGTCGTGGTATGCCGTGAAGACAGCCGAAGGGTACCGCTTTGGACCCAGCAAATTCATCGGCTACGCTGGCATGAGCGCGGAACTGTATGCCAGCGAGACTGGCGCGGGAGGTCGTCTCGACGGGCGCGTTACCGAAAAAAAACTGTCGCCTTGGGCAGTCCCGGTGAGTGAGGAAGACGCCAGGTTCGCCCAGTTGAATACGGCGCTGGCGCGGTTTTGCGCAGCCTACGGCACGTTTCCGAATAGCCGCTCCAGGATCTCGATATTCGAGCCCTCCAAAAAGGAGGGCGTGACAGAGATGGAGCAGGTACGAGCGCTCTGTGTGCTCATCGGTGCGTTGTCGGAGAAGGGAAAGCGCGAATTGAAACGCCTAGCGTTCGCATGAACAGGCTGTCACCGCGAGGAACGGCGCACTTCGAGGCACGGATTGGGCAGCGGATCGGACTTCAAACCGATCCTCGCAGTGTCCAGGCGATGCTGGCCGGGCGCGACGATGCGAGAACCAGGCTGTTTGAGCGCTTCGCGGAAAAAGTCAGGGCACACGCTCCGTATTTCGATGGCGAGACAGTGGATGCGCATTACCGGCGTCTCGAACTCGGTACACGCGTCAAGGTCATTCGCCTGCCTCGTCAATGGCAACCACGCGCCGCGCGCTGGCTGTTGCACGCGCTCTTGGTATTGCTGACAGCGGAAACGCTCATAGCGCTTTACCAGGATAGTTGCAAGACAAGCCGGCTACGAAGGAAGCGCAGCTGACCAGGCATATTACGTTATTAAATTTGTAGGGAGAGGGATCATGAAAGGACTCGTTTCTTGGAAGTCGGACCATTTGCGCGAGGAATGGGATGGAGAGGTAGAAATATGCGTAAAGCAAGGCAGTAATATTAATCTCGTGTTCAGCTGTACCGACTTGGGCGAGGGACAGATCACCTTGGCCGATACCGATGAGGTGCAGGTCGTCACGAGCCGTTTCCTGTACTACGGCCAGCAGGTGGCGACGCAGGTGGGTGTTCGCGGACGCTTCTCGCAGCACGCCGACGCATTGGTTTTCGAGGGAGCGTGGACAGACCCGATCGATGGAACGGGCGAGTGGAAGTTCACGATCGACCTGGACACCGATGCGATGCCTGAACTCCGCCACGCCGCAGCCTCGACGGACAAGGACGCGACGTCCGGTGAAGAAAGGTCGTTCAATGACATGTTGTCACCCGGCCAGGTCACCGAGTGGTATCCCGTCGACGTCGAGCCGGCTCGGCCTGGGCTGTACCAGGTCCTGCTCGAGCGCCAGGCTGGAACGGTCGAGTATGCGAACTGGAACGGGGCCGAATGGAGCCTGAAGGCGCCAACGGCAAATGCGTCGTCTAGCATCCACCCGCGCATGAATGCGGGAACAGGCGATATAAAGTCCTGGCGTGGCCTGACCGAGGCTGGCGCGATGGCGCTGACCTGGTAAGAGCAATCGGACAGCTGCGAAGTCGCTGATCGCCGGCGGGCATGTACCGCGCTGGCAAGGCGTTAGTGTCCCCGCTTGAACCTCGCTTACACGCTTCGGATGTCGAGTAGCTGCAAACAGCCCCGTTCACCTTGTTGGAATCAACGCGATCATGGTCCGGCAGCCCGCGCCCAGGCACGCCGGAGGACCGCAAGCATGCGGCCTGCGACATGCCCTGTCGCCACGCCGGCTAACATCAGGGCTGCCTGGCCATGCCGGGTCTACGGATGACACCGGTACCGACATGGTCGCCACCTTTTCAGCCACCGCTCACAGGAATTCACACGATGTCCGACCTACGCTGGTATCTCCCGCTTGAAGAGTGCAGCACCCTCGACGGCATCCGCAGCCAGTGGCAGACGCTGCTCGAACGGAGCCAGATGGCACCGTGGCACAACGCCCCGCGCTACGGCGACGCGATGCTGTCCTTCCTTGGCGCTTGCACGCTGGCGCCACAGCTGAAGCTTGCCGCCGTCCTCGCCTGCGGTTCGGCATTCGACTTCGATTTCCGGCTCGCGGTCGGGCTGCTCAAGGAGCAGGTCGATGCCTTGGACACGCCATGGCCAGCGCAGGTCAGCGGCGCGGTCAGCGACAATGGCCCTGCCCTGCCGGTCGACAGCGCCGATCCGTGGCTCCGCGCCTTCATCGCCGGACGCCTGGCCGGCCTGCGCGAAACCTTCGGGCACGACGGCCTGCGCGCGGACGACTGGCGCGCTGCGTTCTGGAACCGCTACCTGGAGATGGCCTGCCGCCATGCCGATACCGGCGGCGTGGCAACGGCGCTGGCGCAGGGCGCCGATCCGCGCGCGGATAGCCATGCGGCCGTCCTGGTGCCGGCGAAAGGCGTGCACGGGCGCTTCATGCCGGAGTCCGGGCCCCTGACGCCGGACCGGACCGATGTCGACTACCAGCGCATCCTGCTGCAGCTGGTCGATGGCGGGCTGCCGCTTGCGGACATGCTGGAGGTGGCGCTGCCGCCCGCTGCGGCTGCCGACAACACGGACATGCTCGGGTTCCTACTCGCGCAGGGCGCCGATATCCGTGGCGCGGGCGGTCCGGCGCTGGCCGCTGCCGCCAGAAGCGCGGCCGGCGACGCGCTCGGCTGGCTGCTTGCCATGGGGCGGACGTTCATGCCGGCGGAGAAGCGGCGCTGCTTGCCGCCGTCGCATCGCTTGACGAAACCATTGTCGGCACGCTGCTCATGGCCGGAGCTGACCTGGCCGAGTGCGCGGACGCCGTCTTCCGCATCGCGCTGTCGTCGCGGCCATACGACCTGTACTCGGACGAATCCGACTTGGTCGACCTGCGCGCCGGCATGCTGGCCTGCTTGCTCCGCCACGGTGTCAGGCCCGACAGCACGGAGCTAGCCGGGTTCCTGCGCCGGACGCCGCACGCAAGGAAAGTGATCGCTGTCGCCGCTGCGGACCGCACGATCAGCGCCGACGGGGCCAGGTTGCTGGGCAACTTGGCGATAGAGGCCTAGGTGGTGGAGTGCGTTGCGGAGCCCGCAATGCCCAGCGTAGAGAGATACGAAATACGCCAACGTGCGGTCGCCACAAGCGGTAGCCAACGCATGTTCGGTATTGTCGGGTCTGTGGTTCCACGCTGATGATCGCCCGACAGCCATGCAGTCACGGCCGTGCCTCGGTCCTGTCATCAACCATCTTGCTTCGGCAAGCTGGGGGCGCTCCTGGTTTCCTATGAAAGGCGGCAGCGCGGAAGGGCATGACCGCGGGCGCAGGCGATGAAAACGTCACGAAGAGCTCGTTCGTGCGGGGCCGTACACGACCGTATGCCTGGCGGCCGGATCTTGCCCGCGCACCAGTTGTGCGATCGCGTCAGCGATCTTGGCGCCACCGGCGCTAGATGGCTCGATTGGCGAGACGGCCGCATAATCGTCCGGGTGGTCGCAGACCAGGCGCAGGTCAAGCACCGGCAGGCGGTGCACCGCCGCTTCGCGCAGGATGACGTCGTTGAAAGGCGCCAGTGCCGTGCGCAGTCCCGGCGCGAGCCCGGGCACGCTGTCGTAGATGGTGGCCAGCGCCAGCGGCGTGCGCCTCGACAGCAGCAAATTCACCATGCGCCGGTAGTCGCGCCGGAAGCCGGCCTGCCAGTCGGCGAGCATGCCCGCCGCCTCGATCACTGAGGCTACCTTCGACTGCATGGCGCCGACGAGTCCAAGGACATCGTTGCCGCCGCAGCTGACCACCAGCCAGTCTGCCGCCGGCAGGGTGTGCAGCTTTGCCACCTGCTCCAGCATGTCCGCCACCACGCTGCCGTCGCGTGCCAGCAGCGATACCCGGTCCGCCGGTCCAAGCACCGACTGCAGCCGGGCCTGCACGTGCGTGCCTTCGACAACGTAGGGAGCGTTGTCGAAGATCGAATCCCCCATCAGAACAATGTGCCCCATCCGCGCTTCCTCCATCAACAGACGGCAACATGGTCGCATATGGCCGCGACATATCGTGTCGCATGCCTGCGTAGACTCTGGCCCATGACCTGAAAGAAGGAGCATCGCCATGAACCGCCAAACCCTGACCGATGCGCGCCGTCACATCATCGGCTACATCGACACTGCCTCCGACGGCAAGCAGACCGCCAGGGATGCACGCCATCACATCGTCGGCCACTACGATCCGCGCACCAGAACCACGCGCGACGCGCAATTTCACCTGGTCGGGCATGGCAACCTGCTGCCGTCGCTGCTCGCCGGCTGCTAGCGCAAGCCGGACGACCGGCGGTTGCGCCAGGGCCACCATCCCGGCGCCGGCCGCCTGGGGCAGCGCCGCATCAAGCCGCAGGCCTGCCGCGCGATAGCGCGGGATCCCGTGGTAGGTCGAGGCCCAGAGCCGACCTTGCCCAGTCCAGAAAGCTGGCACGCGCCGGATCGTCGATATCGACGTCCCAGTAGTGGCGGCGCATTAGTGCGTACAGTTCCGCCATCACCTCGTCCTGGGGCGAGCTCCGGATCTGCGCCATCCAGGCGTCGTAGGTCTCCTCGCTGAAATCCGCAGATTCCAGATCCCATGCCCAGCAGCCGCTGATCCGTGTACGCAGCGAAACGGGTTCGGCATCAGGGTTGTCCTCGACTGCAGGATCGGGGCGCGGCGCCAGCATGTCCCGCGTTCGCATCAACGAGATTCCCTCCAGGTTGCGGCCGATCCATGCCGCCTTGTCCCCGAGATTCCAGCCCTCTGCCAGCAAGGGCGCGCTCCACAGGGTGCCAGGATGGGTCGTCGACACGATCAGTTGCGCGCCCGTGCCAAGAAGGACGTCAAGCATCCCCGGATCTGCCTGGAATTTGTTGGAGTTCGCCGTGACCAGGTCGAACCGCAGGTTCCTGAGCCATCTTTCCTGGCCTGCCTGCTCCGTGTCCACCGCGTCGAGATGGCGGGCGATTGCCTCTAGCTCGGCCGGCTCCGCCACTGCCAGGATGCAGTCGGCGCTGCCATACAGCTGAAGACGCATCGCCTTCATGTACAGCAGGTAATGCCAGGCGCTCAGGAAGCGGTTTCGCAGGACCTTGAATGGTGTCGGGCATCGTAAGGACAGCAGGTCGCTGGTGCTGTCGATCACGACGATTCCCGGTTCAGTACGCATGTGAATGTCCTCCATGATGGCCAGTCCGCTCCTGAAACGCGGCGTGTGCCGGCGCGTTCAGACTATGCTCGATGATGAGCCCATTGCAGGGTCGATTGCACACCCCAGCTCCCTGGCCCGCGTGAGAAAACGCTCGATATTCCCGATGCCCCATTGGTTGCTCACGGCGGCAGGACCATCCTGTAACTCGATCAGCTCGCCCGGATTCAGGTAATGGCGCCGCCAGCCTAACCTCGCATAGATATCATTCGCCTGGTCAGCCGTGGCAACGACGCCGCCCGATCCCTGCAGCGTTTTCGGAAAGGTTTTCTCCAGCTGTGCAAACGTGGTTCCGGGGTGCAGTTCGGCAAAGCGCTTCACGACTGCCAATACTAGACGGCCCTTGCCCAGGGTTTTGCCTTCGAACAGGTACTTTGTTAAGTCTTTCGTGCCCAGCAATTTGAAGTAGGAATCGGTCGTCACCAGGACGGTCCCATCCGAAGCCCGGAACCGTTGCAGCGTCAGCGCAGCGACAGGAATTCCGTCGAGAGTCTGGTATCCCGCCCGGAGCTGGTTGGCCAGCGCAGGTTCGATCGATGAGCCGACCAGGATCCCGATCCATTTCGGATTGGGAAGGGAATCGGCGCTGAAAGCCTCGTGGTACCTCGACACCAGCCGCGCCCTTTGCGCCAAGTAGCCTTCGAGCTGGGTGAGAGCAGCCTGGTCCAGTTGATGGAGTTTGAGTTCGACGATCGCTGCGTACTCCTGCGAGTAGGTGGCCAGGATGTCGATGCGGCCGTCTCTTTCCCTGTGCTTCTGGCCGAACTCAAGCGGGACTTCAGCGTCGATAACTTCGACATTGGTGAAGACGTCGTCGTCGAGGGCCAGCACCTGCTCGTTGTCGATCAGATACGCTTCCATTGAGAGTTCTCGCTTGAATGGGAATGCTTCAAGCTGCACGTCGTTCGCGGTGATATGGCGGTAGATTCGCATGAATTTTTTCTCAGTTACTCGGTTCCTTGCAGTGGCGGGCCGGCGCCAGGAACCAGCTCTACAAGCTCGTCCTGCAAGACGTAGAAAATTGCTGTACGCACCTGCAGGCCTCGCCCTCATACAGGGCGACATAACGTTCCAGCTGCGCGCGGTAGCGCTCCTCGGCGTGCCGTTCCAGGAAAGCGCGCGGCTGCGCGTCATCGCAGCGAACGGTCTTGTAGTCGATGATCCAGCGCTCTCCGCCAGCGACAAACGTCCGGTCGATGATATGGTTTGCCAGTCCGCTGCGCGGCATCCGACTGGTCAGCGGCGCCTCGGCATGTGCCTGCGCATGGTCACCCAGGATCCACCGTCCGGTGTCCGAGCGCAGCACCGTCTCCAGCGCCCTTAGCGCGCGCTGCGCAGCGTTGGCCGCTACCTGCCCGTGAAAATCCTGGCTGCGCAGCCATGCTTCGCAGGTGGGTCGTCATACTGAAGACTGAAACAAAGCGAATTGATTTCCGAGAAGAAAGTATGGCGAATGCCTTTTGGTTTGTCCATGCTGCTGACCTGAAAACGCTGGAGCGCGCCGGATCGCATGCGATTTACGGATTTTGCGTTGTCGTCGCGAGACGGCGCACGCGCGTCGGCCGGCGCCGAGGTCCCTCAATGGGGGTGCGACGTAATCCGTCGCATCGCGCTTTATGATGACTTTCTCTTAAGGAGGAGCTTCATGAAAAGTCGCCGTCGCAATACCGTCCCCAGTCTTCCTGTCAGGGAGATCGAATCCATTACCGAACTGTGGATGCTGCGTATCCTGGTTCCGCTGGCTGGTCATAAGGTGTTCGTGATGCGTAACGGATTTTCGGAAGATGCTGTCGCCCGTTCCCTCGGGGTCGGCGACTGGCTGGACAACGACGAGCTTGACTTCGACAGTGCCGCGGTCCGTACCCGTCTGCGGGAACTGCATGTCGCCGCCGAAGCACGTGCAGCCCGGCTTGCGCTGCCACCGGCACTGCAGGCCAACATGGTCCGGCTTGCGGAGCTGGTCGGGCTGTCGGAAGTCGACTGCCGCATCCTCGAGTTCGCCGCAGTGCTCCACCATGATCGCGTGCTCGATGACTGCGCGGACACGCTCGGCCACTTGAACACGGTCAAGATCGTGGACGCGCTGGCCACGGTCCTTGGCCTTGACCGGCGTTGCGTGCAAAGCGCGCTCGGCTCGCAGGGCGTGCTGGCACGCTCGGGCCTGCTGGCGATCGACCCGGGCAGCAGCGGCTATCTGCGCAGCAAGCTGGACTTGCTGTCGGACAGCTTTGCCGACCTGATCCTGGGAGGGGCAGCGGATCCGCTGACCCTGCTGAGGGACACGGTCAGCCCGAGCGCCGCGCCGCGGCTGACCCTGGATGATTACGGCCACATCGACCAGTCGCTCGCGCTGCTGCGGCCCTACCTGCAGCAAGCGCTGGCCAGTGGGCGCGCGGGCGTCAACATTTTCGTGCATGGCGCGCCGGGTACGGGGAAAAGCGAGTTTGCGCGGGCCATGGCGGCGGTGCTGGACTGCGAACTGTTCGAGGTGGCGAGCGAGGACTCCGATGGCGATCCGGTGCTGGGCGAACGCCGGCTTCGTGCCTATCGCGCGGCGCAAAGCTTTTTCGGGCAGCGCAACGCAATGATCCTGTTCGACGAAGTCGAGGATGTGTTCAACGACGGCGACCGGATGTTTGGCCGCATGAGCACGGCGCAAAAACGCAAGGCCTGGCTCAACCGCACGCTGGAACAGAATGCGGTCCCGACGCTGTGGCTGTCGAATTCCATCGACGGCATCGATCCGGCGTTCCTGCGGCGCTTTGACATGGTGATCGCTATGCCGGTCCCGCCACGCGCCCAGCGTGAACGCATCGTGCGCGATGCCTGCGGCGACGCGCTGGAAGAGGCGGCGATCCGTCGCATCGCCTCTGCACCGCAACTGGCGCCGGCGGTCGTCAGCCGCGCGGCCGACATCGTGCGCACGATCGGCGCACGGCTCGACCCGGCCGGTGCCGGACGCGCGGTCGAGTTCCTGATCGACCAGTCGCTCGAGGCGCAGGGACACGCGCCGCTGCGCCACGCAGACGCCGCACGTCTGCCCGCCGAGTACGACGCCGCCCTGCTGAATGCCGACGCCGACATGGTGGCGCTTGCCGACGGGCTGGGCAGTTCCCGCAGTGCCAGGCTCTGCCTGTATGGGCCGCCCGGTACCGGAAAAACCGCGTATGGCCGCTGGCTTGCCGAACGTCTCGAGATGCCGCTGCTGCTCTACACCGCGTCCGACCTGATTTCGAAATGGGTCGGTGAAAGCGAAAAGAACATCGCCGCGGCCTTCCGCCGCGCCGAGAGCGAAAATGGCGTGTTGCTGATCGATGAGGTGGACAGCTTCCTGCAAGACCGTACGCACGCCCGCCAGTCGTGGGAAGTGACGATGGTGAATGAAATGCTGACCCGGATGGAAGCATATTCCGGGGTGTTCATCGCTTCGACCAACCTGATGGAGGGCCTGGACCCCGCAGCGCTGCGCCGCTTCGACCTCAAAGTGTGCTTCGATTTCCTGACCCCGGCGCAGTCTGCTTTGCTGCTCGACCGGTACAGCCTGAACCTGGGCCTCGCGCCGGCGACCGCGCCTGACCAGGCGCGGCTGCGTATGCTGCGCAACGTCACGCCGGGCGACTTCGCGGCGGTGGCACGGCAGCACCGCTTCCGTCCAATCACGTCGGCTGCGGGATTTGTTCAGGCCCTTGCGCAGGAATGCATGCTGAAGGCCCCTATTTCTCCGGGAATCGGCTTTTTGCGCCAGGCCTGATGGCCTGCCCGTCACCCGGCGCGGTACCGTTAGCCTGTAGCGGCGCCGCCCGTATCGTGCATACCGGTCACGGCCTCCCTGAACAGTGCATGATGTATCGGTGCGCCGTGTTCCACGCAATCCCGTGTGACGCAGCGCGCCGGCGCTGACTGGGCCGGGTGGCGGCATGCAGCATGTTCTTCCGTACGGCTTCTTCCCAGCATGTGCCGGCCAGACGGAACCCCTATGTCAAACGGACTCATATGCCTGAACATGATCGTATGAACAGCGTGCCCCAGATAAACGGGATCGCGCCGGACATTTCGCAACTGTCGAATCGTGAAGCGGAGCGCATCCTTGCCCAGGTCGAGCTGGCCCGGCTGGCGGAAATCGATCGTTACTGGGCCCTGTGCCAGACTGATCCCGAGCGGGCGGCAAGGACAGCGGACGATGGCGCGCCGGTCATGCACGATCTCCTCGCCCTCGCGTGCAATACGTTTTCGCCCCCGAACCCCGGTGCCATTGACAGCCTGTCTAAGCTGACAGCGCGGCTGGTGGAAGTCGATGCGATCCGTGAAGCGTTGCCCGGCGAATTGCCTGACCCGCTGCGCATTGAAGCGGTCGACAGCTTCTGGGAAGACGGCATGGTCGTAGCGCTCAGAACGGTGAACGGCGAGCCTGTGCTGGTCATCCGGTTTGACGGCCCGCTGTTCAACCCAAGCACCGTAACGGATGATGCGCTGGCCGCGGACAGCAACGTGTTCGTTGTCTGCCAGAGCGGAGGTGACGCTACGCGTAGCGCGTACGAATTCCTGACGGCCTATGCCATCGGTAGCGTCACCAGCGGTGGACAATGGAAAAACGTCCAGCTCGACCTGCCGTCGCGGAATGCGCTGATGCGCGACCTCGACGCCATGGAGGCACTGGCCGTACATGGAAGCCTGAGTGACCTGCGCTTCAACACCAGACCGTTGCCGGCTTTCCCGACGACCTGTGACGCGGTGATTGCCCGGCTCCAGGCACACAGGGCGGCACTTCGCCTGCGCGGCGATATCACGCCCGAGCGGCAGGCGATCGTTGACGGCCGTACTGATCCGCTGCACCGGCGTGCCGGGGAGCTGCGCCGCCAAATGGCGGGCATGGAGGACGAGCTGTATCGGATCCGCTGCCAGATTGCGGAAGTCGAGGCTGCTGCGCTGGAGGAGGAAACCGGCTTCGCCAGGGGAGCCCGCATCCGTCATCGATGGACCGGCGACGAAGGCACGCTCGATATTGTCCACACGAGTGGAACGGCACGTTTCACCCTGTGCCGCACGGGACTGGACGTGACGGGCGACATTCGGCGGGGCGAGTGGGGAAAAGTGACAGCGCCTGCTCCGACCGGCCCGGGCAGTTCCGTGGCATAGCGTCGTGGTGGGGCAAATAAATCCCGCCTTGCTGGCGCGACAGGCCGATTCGCCACACTGCCACATACGTGTGGCCGGTCAGGCACACACTAATCCAGAGACGACAAATGTACATTCTCATTCTGACGCTGGTATTGAACCGGACCATGCCGGCGACCATGGCAACCGCCGAATTTACCAGCAGGGAAACCTGCGAAGAAGCGGTGGGCGCCTGGAAACTGCAGGCCAGAACGACCTTCAACAATGCGCTGGTGACGGCGATATGCAAACCGAAATAAAGCACGTTTCATTGTGCAGACGCGCCGGATGAGGGGCCGACCGGGTGTCGTGCGGCATCCAAGCAGTACGGCCGAGGTTGCCGGTACTCTCTGAACGGGACGACCGATGCCTAGGGCTGGATCTACATTGTTCCGCCATCAGGTCAAGTGCGGGGAGCGGTAACGAATTCGTTTTCTGCGCCCGCTCCACGGGGAAAGCATGGCGGTCACCGGAGCCGTATAAACAGCCCTATCGCCGCGCTCACACCGGATGCAGAATGTAGCTGTTATCCCCTTCGAGTTCAAACAGGATTTCGCCAGCGGCGCAATCTGGCGCATCGGACCAGACCGTCACCATGACAGCGAGCTTGTCGACGAACTCCCGCAGTGGTGCATTTCCTTCCATCAGACCCATGATTTCACCACGGGTGACGCCAGGCAGGAACAGCGGCGCGAGGGCGAGCCTGTCAGCGGACCCGGGCGGGTGCCTTTTCGCCAGCCAGTCGTGCACAAACTTCTGCAGGTTCCTGACGTCGCGATGGTAGCGGGCATCGGCAACGGACAGCTGGAAGGTTTTGGGCGGGGTCTGACATTCGACGCGACCGACCACGAAACCGTCCCGTGGCTGGCCGACGCCGGCTGCGCCGTCAAGGGCAAGTTCGACTGTCGGGCTGGCGTAGACGGCATGGCGCCGCGAAGGTCTCGCGTCCGGCCGGCAAAGCTCCCAAATATTGTCGACAAAGTAAGGCACATTCGCGGGCAGACGGGTGCCAGGGTGCCGGGTGTACACATGCCCGGGCTTGTAAGTGTCAAGACGGACCGCGCGATAGATTTGCATATGCATTCTCGGTTTGGATTGTTCTGAAAAAGTCGATGGACGCCTTCAGGCGCCTGATCGTACAGCTGACGGATTCGCATGCAGGGAAACTCGACCACCAATCGATGCCGGCAAATCCGTCCATGTGCGCTATGCAAACTTCCCGAGGAAGCTCGAAAACAGCTCGCACAGCAGGGGAATCTGTGTGGACAGCCGATGGTCGCCCTGGACCAGGTGCAAGGTGCAGCCGCTCGAGCGCGCGAACCGGACGGCATGGTCGTAGGGGATGACGTCGTCATCCCAGCCGTGCACAATTTCGGTATTTTCATGCGGGACTACGGGCGCCTGGCTCGGGTAGCCCGCCATGTGCACGGCAGGCGCGAGCAGGAACAGGCCGGATGCCCCAAGTTGCCGGGCGGCCTCGGCTGCCACCCATCCCCCCATGCTGGAACCGACCAGTAGCAGGAGGCCGCGTTCGTCACGGCAGGCCGTCACAAGCTGCTCCAGGCGCACTGCCGGATCGGTCGTGTGCGAATAATCAAGGCTGCAGGTGCGCCAGCCGGCACTGCCAGCCACCTCTGACAGGGCTACAAGCTTGCGCCCGCCAGGTCCGCTTTCCTTGCCGTGTATAAAATGAACCAAGCCTTTCCGGGTCAACTCTGCCTCCTGAATGACAACGATTTAATGCGTCCGTAACGTAACGGACCGGACAGTGCCGCCGACTATTTGCGCGCCATCTCAGCGCCTCGCACCGTGCAACTTTCCGTCAAAGGCTGCATGCCAGCGGCACCCTGTCGGATGCTGCCTGTCACGCGATGGCTACCATACCGGTCTATCGGCCGGGATGCACAGCTTACCGTGATATGCGACGGAATGCGTCGCACCAGCACGCGCGCGGTCGTCGGTAGATGACTGACGCAATGGCGCCATCGGCACGGCGTTTTAGGTGGCATTAACGGCCCAGGCCTCGGCGCTATCAGGCGGTCCGCCGCGGCGGATGGCAACGCCCTGCCCAGCTGTATCGGACCGGCGTGAAATGCTACCTATTGATACCGCGCTGCCATGCGCATTGCCGTGTCTTTCAGTTCGGCGCGCAGGTTTTCCGGACCGTGCACTTCAATGGCTGCGCCAAAGCCGGTAAGCCAGAATACGAGCGAGCGGGTGGCAGCAACGGTCGCGGTCACGTGAACCGATCCGTCCGGGCAGGACTCCAGCACCTGGTCTTCAGAGAGCGGCGTTTCAAACAGGTGTTCTGCGACCGGCCGCTGAAAAGTGGCGCGCAATACGATCGGCGGACCGGTGAGAAAACCAAACGCACCTGAGGCGATGAACGCGTCGATGTCGAAAGCCGTGTCCCGCCTTGCTTTCTCGTAGATGACGGTCGCTTCACGTATGCGGTGCAGCGCAAGCGTACGGACGCCGTCGTACTCCGCAAAGGTGCAGACCAGATAGATGATGCCGCCACGCTGCACGATTGCCAGCGGATGAACGACCGGATACAGGGTCGCCTGCACTGCATCACGTTTCTTGTAGCGCAGGGTCAGCTGCAGGTCTTTCATCAGCGCGAGGTAGACGGTACGCTGGCAGTCTTCGTTCATTGCCGGCGGCAGCAGGGGCTGCAGCGGCGCGATGCTGCGCACCTTGTTCAGCCAGGCTCTCGAGGTCACGGATTCGCCCATCGCGTTGAGGACGCGCGCAGCGCAGAGAAACTGTGGTTGCAGCGCATCCAGCGCGGTAGGCGGGAGCTGGTTGCGCAGATGCTGTTCGACCAGTTTCAGTGTCAGCGCGTCGGGTATCGACAGCCCTGGCAGATCAAAGCCGGACGCATCCCGCTGCCAGCTCCAGCCGTACGGCTTTTCGCGATCGTCGGACACGAGAGGAAACACGGTCGACAGGTCGATCAGGTCGCGCTGGATCGTGCGCGCCGTAACGTTAAAATCCGCGTCCCGAAGCTGCTGCTGCAGGTCCCTGACCGCGATTTTCGCGGGTGCGCGCGGAATCATCCGCAGCATGGTCCATTGACGGAAGAGGGTCAGATTGGCTGGCACGGAATGTTCACCGGTTGGCGGGCTGGTCTGTTTATGAAATCGCGGGTTCTGGCAGGCAGGAATACCCGTATGGTGCCAGGACGGGGTCAGAGAAGGCCTTCATTCTTGAGGGATGCGATCAGGGCTTCGCCTGTTTCCGGTTCGCTGAAGTCGTCGTCGGTCACCATCGCCGCTTCCAGAAGAGTCCGTGCATCGAGACCGCCTGCATGCCGACAGATATCGTCCACGACTGCATGCGCGCGGTTCAGGACTTCGGTCAGTTTTCTCGTGCCCATGGTGCTTATCTATGCCCACCTTCGACGACCGGATCGGTGTCTTCTTCCCAGGAGACGGCGAATGCGATACCTGCCCAACGGGCATGTGTCATGTCCCATGGATTACCCGGGTCTTTTCGCGGCCGTTTGAACCCGTAGATCATGCACGACAGTCGCTTCTCCAGGAGGCGCTGTACTTCCCTCTGGCAGTCTGCATTGCAAAGCACTGGCGCGTAGCTGAAGAAGTCGCGATCTTCCCAGGGGGACTCGAGGCTGAAGACGCGCCAGTAATACTTGTAGAATCTGGGATTGCCTTGGGGGCCGGACGGCCCGCTGCAGATCGAGACCGAAGGTTTTCGCCAGCCGCCGGTGCCGCCAAGGTTGCGATAGGTCGGACGCATCATGGTTGTTCGGACGAAGTGGATACCCGCTTTGCGACGACGCAGCCGGGCCGCCTCAGGCTGCCGGTCCGGTCCCACACCGCGCGTTGCGCGAACGCGTCGTCATCTGTTCGTAACGCTCCCTCACGGTCACCGGGTCCAGCGTATGCGCGGTATTCGCGATCTCTGCAAGGCTTACTCGAAGTACCTGTGTCAGGCGTCGCCGTAAGATAGTCTAGGCCGATCTCCCCAGCTTCGATGCGGCTGACCTCATCAGGAGGCAGTCCTGCCCTCACCGAAAGATCCTGGGGCGACACCCGGCACCGTTCGCGCAGGGCCTGCAGCCCAAGGGAGATTTGAAAATTCGAGATCATGATCATAGGGTACTGTAGGCCTAGTCCTACCGCAATATGTGCTGCAAAATTCGGTGCCGCACAGCAACACCAAGTGGCTGACAGAGAGCATTACCCTGGCATGCACGCCCACGAGACAGGATTTTTATTATTCTTACTTTGTGGAGCAAGATCCGGGAAACAGGCGCGTGCGGTGGTTCTCCAATCAGGCATGGTCAGCATATGCGCTGATGCGACGTATTGGGTCGCATCGAGCCTGCCTGGTGATCCGGCGCCCGGCGCCTGCATGAGACTGCACTTACGCAGCCTGCCGTTCAGCGACCGGCAACTGTACGAGTGCCAAGCTTCCGCATCTGCAAGGCAAGTCCGGCAAAAGCTGGACAGCCTGAATCCCATGCCAGCCGAAGGTGGATCGTATAGGATAGGGACAGCCGATCGGTGGCGCACCATTTCTCAAGATATTGCAGGCCGGGCCTGGAGCACGCACATGACAGAAGTAGATGACATCCCTCCTGACAGCGGGGTTCCACGCATACTGGTCGACGATATCCTTGTAAACTTCCGTCTGCCCCACTCCAGTGTGCACGGTCCGGCGCACTGGGCGCGGGTTCGCCTGAACGGACTGCTGATTGCCCGGGAAAGCGGCGCCGACTTGAAGGTCGTCGAACTGTTCGCCTTCCTGCAAGACAGTCAGCGCTTCGATGACGGCGCCGACCTGGAGCACGGTCCCCGTGCCGCAGAATATGCATTATCGAAACACGGCGTCCTGTTTGACCTGGAACCCCGCCAGCTGAGGGCGCTTGTAGCTGCATGCCGCGGGCACACGCGCGAACGTCTGTCGGATTCGGTGACCGTCCAGACCTGCTGGGATGCGGACCGGCTGGATCTGTTCCGGGTCGGGATACGGCCGGACCGCTATTATCTCGGCACGCCGGCAGCGCGCAGCTCCGAACTGATGCGTGCGGCAATTGTACGGAGTTCCAGGTCGGCGGTACACGCCATTGCCGGCGACCACGACCTGGGTGAGCACCATGATCATCGCCCCACCGACGATCCCGATTGCTGAGGACGTAGCAGCGTCACGGGCCGGGATACCCGTCCAGTTCCAAATGCGATGGGCAGGATCGGCGACAGCCACCACAGAGGTACGCCACCGACATGACAACTTACCATCCCCATCCCGACAGCAAGGGGCGTCAGGTCCTGCTCGCCGTGATCTGGCTTAGCGCCGGTTGATAGCCCGGTTCTCCACAGAAAATGTGGATAGATAAACTCATCGCGCATGGCAGTATGTTGTCAGTGATGGCGCGCTTGTTGCCTCGAGTATAACTTTTGGACAACGGTAAATGCCCTCCTCTGTTGCCCTCGAGTAGTACAGCTGACTTACGCAACGTCGAACAGTATGGCAGCAGTTCAGAGAGCGTGCGTAAGGCGATGGGTTATCGGGCGCAGCAGGAGTAAGTTACAGTGCTTCCACGATTGCGCATCCAACGTAAGCTGCGAACAGATGTGCACCAAGCGTTACTTTCGCTGGCCTGTGCGCTCATCTGTTGGCGATATATCGTATGGTTTTGTTAGGTACTTTTGTTCGTTTCGGCAGCGATCCGAGCGTCAAGCTGCGCTTCGTCACGCAAATTTCGAATAATCAAGGCGGTCGCAACTAGCTGATCGTAAGCAGCTTTTACGTACGTCGTATAAGGCCTTTCCTGATCAAGCCTTGAAATTGCCATATGGAGGGTCGGGCCTTGAAGCCCTCGCTGAACCAGATCCATCCTGTCAGCGTTTCTAGCATCTGACGCAAGTTTGTCGACAGTCGCAGCAAATAATAATTCTTGGTACTCCATTTGTTACCTTTATGTTTTCCGAAGTTATAACGGGACAATGGTCCGCTTTTGGCCGTTAGAGACGGTCGAGCCAGCATACCAGGTTGCCGAGCTTACAAACTCTTAGAAAGCGAAAAGGACGAGCTCGACGTTGGACCGTTGGAACATCAGAGAAAACTGCAATGAAGGAAAATCAATAAGGCTGGCGTAACGCGGTTAACACCGAGGCTCGGCACTAGCTACCGCGCCCGACAAACCTTGGCGCGCTGTCTCGGCACGGCCGGCGAAGGATTCATACGCAAGCGACTACTGCCGGTAATACTCTAGCCCGCCCCGTAGACTGAAGGGGTCGAAAATGTCGGCGGCTGCGTGACAGGGTCAGCTGCTGTATCTGCAGAGCGTACTATGGCGCTAGGCGACCACCAATTTTCCACCGCGGCTTCTGGCGGCGTGCAGCTGCACGTCCAAGCCACGTTGTCCGGCAGGGCCGTGGACGGGCATGGCCAAAGTGAACGATGCACCATGTAGCCGGTGCGTAACAGCAGAATGCAACTGTGGACATCCACTCGTTGCCTCAGAACAACGTCTTCTTCATCTTTTCCGACAACATTTCACCAATATTTATTGGATGTATGCCACGATGGATGAAAAGCCCCAGCGGTATTCCGCCACGCATAAGAACTGCATTTTTTCAGTTCGGAGAATGTACCACTAATGCAATAGTGCTTGAAATGATATATATATAATTAAATTTCTATGTCCTTTTCCACTACACACGTTCTGCTGCATTCGCTGACCGAGCAAACAGCGAGGGATGCTCTTTTCACTTTTCTGGCCAATGGTGATTTTACGCACGCGGATGTAATAAACGAGGCGCAAATTCTACGTTGCCGAAAGTACCATATTTCGCTTCACAGGTTTCAAGGTCGATATGCCGCCCAATACTCTGCGCTAGTCGGAATTAACGGAACAGAAACCTATTTTGAAACTCGTCGGGTTCAATACGGTGAATGGGGTAGCGATTTCTATGAAGAACAGGTTGCCAAGGAGAGGGAAATTACCCGGTGGCATCCAGTAACCGGAAATCATGTCGGGGATTTTGATCTCTATGTATACGGCGGAAAAAACGTCTCGAAGCAGGTACAGTCTGTATTTGAATGTATTCCGACTTCCTCGGGTTGGCGTACGGTCGGACAAAGCGACATTGCCAAGCTTGATGTGGAAGCTAACCATTCGAATTTTGCCGCTTCGCTTCAAAAGCGTGAGCCCGACCTGGGGAACAGGATCCGCACGGATATCGTGGCCGGTCTCGCAGGTGATCATGTCAAGGACGTACGGCTTTCATACAGTCTTGAGAAGGACGAATCAGTGGTACTAAATCCCGTCTACCATATTGAATTTCAGTATCGGCAAAAGAAATACAACTTCTGGATACATGGATGCGATCCATGCCAGTGGGCGGGGGATGCGGTGCCTGTCGATCAGAAGGCGAGAGCAAATGCGGGAGACGCGTGGTGGACTGCGCGTATCTGCACAATTGCCGTTCTCGCTGCCCTCTACAAAAGCTACGAGCATGTGACCGGCCCGAAACTCGCGATCGCAGCTTTCATCGTTTTCGTTTCGTGGATTTATTCGAGCGTTAAGCATCAGAAAATACTCGATGATTCCAAGACAGCACGACAGGAAGCTATGGCGCGCCGGCTCGCTACACCAGATGGGAAGCCCAAGAAAGTCGCTGAAACGGGCACAGCAGCGGGTAGTGCCGCCACACAACCCGTACGACCTAAACAACCAGCAGTAAAGGCAGAACCGCTTGTGGCCGTCCAGTTACCCCAAGTGCAGCCGGCAAAAGCGCCGGACGATATGCGCTCGGGGGAGGGTAAAACGCTTGTCTTACCAAATAGAGTTCGTAGTATTCCACAGGTATTGGTCGCCAAGTATCAAGACTAGAACTAGGCGGTGAGCGCTTCGAAGCTGACAAACTCTATGACTGTAAGGTGTGGCCGCTCCGTACCCAAACGAACTCAGCCCTGATCAGAGATTGCGCGAAGCGCGCACGCGCTTGACTGCCGGAGCGCAAGATGTAGCCCAAATCGCTTATCAGCTTGGTTACGAAAGACCATCTCAATTCACCCACGAGTATACGCGCCTGTTCGCCCCCCTGCGCCATGACTTACGCGCACAGCAGGTACCTGTACAGACATCTGCATAAGCTTCTATGAACCTGTTGTGCGATTAAGCTTCTTGTTGATAGCGGACCCTACAAAAAGTCTGAAAACGGCCAGAAGCGGACGTATAAGAATAACGAAGCCAATGATATATCTCGAATGTTCGGGTGTGCGTTTTGGTTCCTAGCTCGACCAAAAGCATATGGTAGTCAGCCACCCTCGACCTGGTAGTTACCTATGAACTGAAGGTAGACGAGGCGTGCTTTTTGGGCGGCTTGAACAAGGGGCCATTCCTGACCAGTTTTGGCGCCGATGTGTTCTTCGATAACAGCAGTGCAGTTGCGATTAAGCCGCCGAGTACGTGTGCGTTGGTCACGTTCCCCATGGTGTGAAAAATCCCCCGGTGGCGCGCGCTACGCTACGTCTCGTGCAGGCTGACGCACGCAGGGTCGCGGTGCACTGAGCTAGGGAGATCGCCGACACCCGCCCCCTCTCGCGTCGCATCCCCTACCAACATAGGCGCGAACATGGATTGGTGGGGGCGCGGCTTAAGCGGCGATGATCAAGGGGATAGCGGCTTGGTCGCCCACCTGCGCGATCGGCACAAATCCAGGTGGCACTGCAAGATCCGTGAGTTTTGCCATGATCGTGATGAAGCTGACGAAAGGCCAGGCAATGGGCTCATCCTTTGCACCAAGTAGACCAATGCCCAGCCAGGTCTCGCTCACCAAAGCGACGGGCGCCAGCGCCTCTTGCATCCGGCGCATGATGGGTTCGAGCATTTGCCGCGCGGCCTCTGGATTTGACTGCGCCGGCATGGCTTGCAATTGGTTCACTGCCTCGATCGCGAGGTTACGTAGGCGCAGCGGAGCTTGCACGGTCGCCGATAAGCGTTGGTAGGCCATGAAGCGACGAGCGCCAGGGCTGAAAAGAACGCTTTCGGTCGCCTCAATCCCCAGCTTTCCCGCCTCGTAGGCAGCGTCATAGCGGGTAACATAACGCGTCGGAAACCGTTTGAGAAAGCCAAGAATCGTCGATTCGTCGGCATTCTCGGCATCGTCCCGAAGAGAGGCAAGAGGATCGCTGAAAAAGAGAGAATCCTGGGCGTAGCGCCGTCGGAATTGTGCAAGGGCGATCTCGAGCGACACCTTGTCGATTTCGTCCGGTTGGCGAGCGGCGAAGGCTGCCCATTGTTGTACGCTCAAGGCGACGGGCACCGCGATCGTGAGCGACTTCCAGAACCGGCGCGCGCCATCGGCATCGCTTGTAGGGGGCGCACCGAGCAATAAGCCGATGTCATTGCGTTGCATGCCGACCGCGTCGGCGTACGTGTTGAGTAAATCTTGAACTTTCGCTCGATCGGTGTTTTCTTGTTTCGCCGTAAAGGCGCCGTCCAGGGATACTGCCAAGCGTCGTGGCGCCGTTGGGCTACTCAGGAGTTCGAGTTGGACGCGCAGGTTGGCGGTGCGATTCTTCCACGGGTTGGCGATTGCCGTTTCGACGCCCGCTTCCGCTTTCACCGCGATGAGATCGCCCGTCACCAGGTCGGCCCTTACCGCGACCTTGCTCAGCCAGCTGCTGCTGCTCGAGATCGAGATGCCGAAGAAATTGAGCGTTGCCCGCTGCTCGCTCAGCGCTGCACCCGTCGACAATAGCCAGCCTGTCGCATCGGCGAGGGCACCGCTGGCCAAGCCCGCTTGGACCAATTCCGGCAAGGCGAGCAACTGTCCGGCGCACAGCATATGAAAGAGCTGCTCGGCTTCCGCGGTGATGTTGTCGTCGGCGCGGAACCATACCTCGAAAGCGGCCTCGGTCGTCTTGCTGGTCGAAGCAACGGAGGACAAGGTCAGCACCACCTTTTGACGCTGGCCGTCGCCCATCGCCTCTAGTAGGCGAGTCCGCAAAGCGGCGTAGCGATCGATGGCCTTCTTGATCGCGCTGGACGCCGCATTGGCGTCGAGCTGGGCCGTGATAGCGTCAAACTGCGCACCCAGTTCACCGAGGCTCTTTAGTACCTTGTCGACCTCAGTGTTCGCCTTCCCGACGATGAACTTCGACAAGGATCCAAGGGCGTCGCTCAAACCCTTGGTCGCCTCTGACACCGCGTTGTCGACGAGTTTGGCGAGGTCGCCGTCCTTGGTGACAAGGTCTGCGCTCTTACCCAAGACTTGCGTTAGCCACTTGGTCGCAATGTCTTTGACCTTCGCTTTGCCGTTCGCGATGTCGCTCAGCGCGTTATCGAGGGTGTCGGTGAGGCTAGCTGTGAGCTTCTCGACCAAGGCATCGCGCAATGCCTCTGTCGGTTCGCCGCCGACGAGCAAACCGACCACGGACTCCAGGGCACCATCGAGTTGGTCTTCGATCAGCGTGCGCACGTGATTCGCGACCGAGGTACCAGGCTGGGTCAAGGCATCGAGTAATGCGCTATCTGGCAATTCAGGCCAGGCGGCTCGCAGCAAACGCTCAGCATTCGTGACGATGGGAGAAAAGTCGGCGCCGGCGACCAGATCGAACGAGAGCTTGCGGTCATTTTGTTTGAGGTCGTGCAGTTTGACGCGCAGGCCGAGCGTTTCGACATGCCCAGGGACGGTGCGCGCTTCGACCATGGCGCTGATTTTCCATCGACTCGCATGGGATGCATTGAAGCCGGCTTTGAGACCGAGCGATAGGCCAACACTGGTCTCGCTGCCGTCCAAGCTCACGGTCCAGCCGACCGCCGTTTTCGCCGCACTGACATCAATGGCGAGCTGCGCTTCGCCATCGAGTTCATATTCCAGGCCAAACCAATCCGTCCGGTTACACAACCGCAGCATGCTTTGCACATCATGCGGCCAAACAAAATGGTGCCCCGCCGTTTCCAAGGCCGACAATAAAGCTTCGTCGTCCTTGGCTTGGATGTACCAGCGCACGACCGCACTGCCTTTCCCGTCGGCCGCGACACCGGCACTGCCCCGAGGGAGCTTTTTAGCGTTCACGCCGAGCTTGCCACTTGCCGCGATATTGGCGCCATACACGATCAAGGTATGGCCTTTATCGGGGGCGATGGGCAGTTGTGCTAAATCTTGCTCGGTCAGCAGGTCAAGCGATAGCGCCGCGTTCGCGGCGATCGACGCGGTCCACGTCCACTTGCTCGATAGGGCGTCCTCGTTGACGGTCGATTGGTCTAGAAGGGGGAGTGTGAGCTCAGCAGCGCCGGTTTTCGCGAGGTTGGAACCCACTTTTTGGACTAGCAGCTCCCACTGGCCGTGTGGCGCGAGTGTTTTCAGTGCGGCCGGCAATGCTTGGCCCGGGGAGTTGATCAAGGTCTTCAAGTTCTGCAGCGTACCCGCATTGAGTGTAACCAAGTTCACGACTATCCCCTGTGAATTATAGTTACATAATAATAACATTCAAGCATCTCTTCTTGTAAATATATTGATTGCAATATTGAAAACACAGTCGTAAGATCGCAGCGCTGAGAAGAGGTTGGGCCTGCGGGTACTGCGTGGATGCGTTTATGTCGGAGGAACCATGTTCAATTCAGAAACGCTGGAAGTCGGCATCGGCATGGCGTTCTTATTCTTGCTGATGTCACTGATCTGTACCGGCATCAAGGAATGGCTCGAGAGCCTGTTGAAATGGCGTGCCATGGACCTCGAACGGGCCTTGCGCACCCTTCTCGACGACAACAAGGGCCAGTTGTCCGCCTATTTTTTTTCCCATCCCCTGATTTCGTCGCTCTTCCAAGGCAAGTACGATCCCGCTCGCCTCAAGAACAGCACGCTTCAGCGTTGGTTCAACTACACCGATGCGATGCACATGCCACTGTCGGCGCGCCGCAATCTGCCCTCGTATATTCCGTCCGACCAGTTTGCTAAGGCGTTAATCGACATCGTGGGCCGGGGGCCTGCCAGTGTCGACGACGAGGATCCCCCGCAACTCTTGACCCTCGAGCAGCTGCGCGAGCGCGCAGCGGCCTTGCGTTCGCCCGTCTTAAGGCGCGTCGTGTTGACGGCGATTGATCATGCCGATGGCAACCTAAAACAAGCGACCGACAATTTGCAGCATTGGTTCGATAGTGCGATGGATCGTGCCTCGGGCTGGTACAAGCGCCGTACCCAAACCATTCTGTTCATACTCGGTCTTAGCGCTGCGGCAATCTTGAATGTGGACTCGCTCTACATCATGGGCCGCTTGACCGCCGACAAGACCTTCCGTGAAGCGGTAGTGAACGCGGCGGCGAAAGCACAGGATCCGGCCGCGGCCAACGCGGTCGCGCAAGAAGGCTTACGCGTCGCGCAGCAAGCCCGCAAGGAGTTGAATGACATCGGCATGCCAATGGGGTGGGAGAAAGACAAAAATTGGCCGATGGAGCTGCGACCCATTCAATTTCAAACCTGTGACCCGAAGACAGTGCCTAACTGCGCTTCCACGAAGATGCTGTCGTTGTACTCGGTCGTTCGCCTGTTGCTTGGCTGGCTGATCTCCGCCTTTGCAGTGATGCTGGGCGCACCCTTCTGGTTCGATGTGCTGAACAAGTTCATGGTGGTCCGATCGACGGTGAAGCCGCGTGAAAAATCGCGTGAGGAAGACAGTAAGGACCGCGAGGACGACGCGACGCGGGCAGCCCAGGACAACGCGGAAAACAACCAAAACAATCCACTTTCGCATCCGCCACCAGGTAATCAACTGCAAAATAACGTCCCGCAACCGAATACCTCGCAAGCGCCGCCAAGCTTTGTCCCCCACAGCTGGCGCGATGGCAAAACGAACACGACGGAGATTCCATTGTGAGCGCCGGATCGAACAACTCGGAACTGATGGTCAATTGCGATCTGGGTCGCCTCGCGCCAAGCTTCGCGATGGCGGTACAAGCCGCGCTCGAGGAGTGCAATAGTGCCCTCAATGGCCTGGATGCGATGGTGTATGAAGGCTACCGCTCGCAGGCACTGCAAGCCATCTATTACCAGCGTGGCCGCACTATTATTCCGCCAAAGGACACTGTCACCAACGCGCCAAGCAACCTGCACAGCTGGCATGGCTACGGGCTGGCGGTGGACGTTGTGCATCGAACCAAGTACTGGTCGCCGCCTGGAGGCGATGCGTGGTTCCGTCGGGTTGCCGCGATCTTCAAAAAGCACGGCTGCGCGTGGGGCGGTGATTGGAAGCAGGCGGATTTGCCCCACTTCCAGTGGGGTCGTTGTCCCGCCAGCCCATCCGACGCTGCGCGCTCGCTCATTACCGCGCAAGGAAGTTCGGCAGTATGGGAATATTTCAAGGCCACTGCGGGCGATCCACTGGCAGTTGTCTTCGCCGAACCGGACCCAAAACCGGCAGCGAACACGGTGACGCTCGGTACCATCAATGATAAAGGTTATGTTTGCCAGATCTATCAGGACAACGACAGCCGTGTGTACTTCACGGCGGATGCGGACATCGATGCCGACGGTGCGAACGGACAGAACGGCCAAGCGGTGGCGTATCGTGCTGATGACACGGGAACCGAAAAGCTCGCTAATGGCGGGATGCGAATCGACGGCGGCAAAGTGATATGCGAGAAGGCTTGGGCGCGCGACGTCGTCATTCTTGGCGCGGACAACGAGCCCAAGGTCTTTCGAGACGGCGTAATTGCCTCCACCACCTGGTACCGGCACCCAGGCAAGGCGCCCGATGATCCGAGCGCTTATGTCGATGCCGAGACCGTCCCCTACATCGTTGTGCCGCCACTAGTTGTGCAAAAGACGGTAGGGATCGTGCGCGGCTCGAAGGCCCGCGTCACGTGGAACGGCAAAAGCGTCGACTGCGTCGTCGCCGACAAAGGCCCGTCGGACAAGATCGGTGAACTGAGCATCGCGGCAGCGAGAGCGCTAGGCATCGACCCGAGTCCGAGAAATGGCGGCCATCATGCGACCAACGTGTTCTACGAGCTGTGGCCCGGAACCCCTGCGCCTGGCTTTGTGCTCCAAAAAGCCTGAGTAATGGAAGTTCGTTACGCTAAGCGTTCGAGACTGTAGCAACAGCCCCAAGCTCAACCCGCACAGTCGTCTTGCCAGTCCACAAACAGACCTGAATCTCGGCATGGACGAGTTCTCGAGGGTGTGGTTGCGACTGTGGAAGTTTCAGAATGGCGAGTGGAGCCAGGTGTCTGTGCAACCTGTGGAGCACACCGCAGCCGCTCAGCCTGGCAGATAGACCTCCAGCTGGACCCGACTGACCGAGGAAAACTCGGCAGCAAACGCCACGTCATCGTAGATGCAAGGGGCATTCCGTTGGCCATTACGGTCGCCGGAGCGAACCGGCACGATTCCATGGCATTCGAGCACACGCTGGATGCAATCCCAGCGGTGCCTGGACTGGACGGTCGGCCGAGAAAGCGGCCCGGTAAACTGCACGCCGACAAAGGCTACGATTACGCGCGGTGCCAGCGCTACTTGCGAAAGCGAGGAATCACGGGACGCATCGCTCGCAAAGGCATCGAAAGCAGTGAGCGCTTGGGCAGGCATCGATGGGTGGTCGAGCGAACGCATGCCTGGTTCGCGTGCTTCGGTAAGTTGCGCATCCGTTTTGAGCGTAGCCTAGACGCTGATGCTGCGTTACTTTCGCTAGCCGCTGCCATTATCTTTTCACGCTTTATCGATGACTTATGTTTGAATCGCCACGGCTTTCCTAGACACTCCTGAGCCGCTGGAAATACTGCTTTTCGTACTCGACTGGCGACAGGTCATTGCTGAAGCTGTGCCGGCGCTTCGGATTGTAGAACATCTCGATATAGTCGAAGATGTCCTGCCTGGCCTCGTCGCGGGTAGCGTAGATTCGACGACGAACGCGTTCTCTTTTCAGCAGTTGGAAAAAGCTCTCCGCGACAGCATTATCGTGACAATTGCCGCGTCGGCTCATGCTCTGCTCGAGATTATGCGCCTTTAGAAAATCGCGCCAGTCGTAGCTGCTGAACTGACTACCCTGATCCGAATGAACCATGACGGTTTGCTTTGGCTGACGTCGCCAGACAGCCATCAGCAATGCGTTCAAGGCGAGCTCGCGATCCATTCTCGATCCCATCGACCATCCGATTACCTGACGGGAAAACAGGTCGAGCACTGCGGCCAGGTACAACCAACCCTCATGGGTACGGATGTACGTGATATCCGTGACCCAGACCTTGTTTGGCTCAGTCACATCGAACTGCCGCTGCAAATGGTTTGGCGCCACCACGGAGGGCGCGCCGCTGCGTTTGAAACGGCGCTTGCCATAGCCGGTCTGTGAGCGCAAACCAGCAGTACGCATGATTCGGTGAACACGATTGATGCCGCATTGCTCGCCCAGGTCGCGCAGGTCGTCGGACACTTTTCGATAGCCGTACACCGCGCCGCTTTCCAACCACGACTGTTTGATGTGCCCGAGCAGACGCCGATCTTCCTGGTCCCGTTGACTTTCTGGCTCGGCGCACCAGGCATAAAAACCGCTGGGATGCACCGTCATCATCTTGCAAAGCCTTCGGATCGAATGCTCATGGCGAGCATCGCGAATGAAGGCGTACCTTACCCGGACATCTTGGCAAAGTACGCGGCGGCCTTTTTTAAAATGTCGCGCTCCTCGGTAACGCGTTTCAATTCGGCCTTCAGGCGCTTCATCTCCGCCTGCTGATCGTCCGTCTTCTGACGCTCGGCTGGTGGTGCGCTGTAGCGTTTTACCCATTGATACAGGCTGTGCGAGCTCACGCCCAGCCGTGCAGCAACCTCCGTGGCCGCGTGGCCGCGCTCCGTCACCTGCTTGACTGCTTCAATCTTGAATTCTTCGGGATACCGCTTGCCGCTCATGACTTCTCCTTGAACCTTCAATTATAGGCTCAGGAGTGTCTACTGAACTCGTGGCGATTCAAACCTTGTCGTTGATCCAAGCATTAATTGCACGGCTATGCTACTCGCAACAAGACTGTGCTGATCCAATCGTTCACATTCTGAATGGACCGCCACCAGGTTAGCTAGCACCCACAGCGCAAAGCCATCTCTGACACTCGACAGTACGGAGTATTTGCCGAAGGTCATGACGTTAAACATACCAATCTGGCGTTCGTCTCCGCCGTCATCTTCATCTCGACTACCTTGCATACGGCCTTGATGTCCCTGCACATCATGACCGACTGCATCGCTTGAGCACAGTACCTAGGCACAAGAAACACGCAAGCTGAACAACAAGGCTTCCATCGTTGGGTACTAAATGGTGCGACGGTCCACCTGTCCCTACTCGCCGCGCACCGGTAACTGCTACTAGAGATTAAACTGGCTGTCGCCATTGGCAAGGCGGGCGGGGCCGCCCGACGCAGATCGACCCGATCACGCTGGTGCCAGACAGCAGCACAATGAACTCCGCCACGTCAGCATGGCGCTCCGCTTGTCGTAGCCAGAAGTTTGGCCTAATCATCGTTGACCGGTTTTGTTTTGGAAGGCACACCGAGTAGCACTGCCAACCCGCCGCTTATGACCAATCCCGAGATAATTATCAGGCCAATTGTCAAGCTCCCCGTCAGCGTTTTGATCCAGCCAAGCATGATAGGTGCGCAGAATGCTCCAATCTGGCCAATGCTACTGATGATGCCGATCCCGCTGGCTCTGGCTTCCTCCGACAGGTAGGCGGGAGGAATTGACCAGATGATCGCGGCCGCAGAGAAATAGGAAACCGAGATGAGGCCCAAACAGATGATAGCGGCGGCCGAGTTGGTCGACATGGTGGCCAGCGCAAGGCCACCCAAACCGCCAAAACAGGTACAAGCGAAGAAATGCCAGCGACGTTCCAGCGAAAGGTCGGAGCTCCGCGCGATCATGAGCATCCCGAGCGCACCGATTATGTAAGGCAAGGCTGACAGCAGGCCGACATTTAGCACATTGTTGACCCCGGATTGTTTGATGATCGTCGGCGTCCAATAATTCAGGATGGTGCCGCATAACGGGACCGTACTCCATCCCCAGGCAAGAATATATACGCGCGGATCGCGCAGGGCCATTCCGATTCTGTGCGCAGACTTGGTCTTCTTGTCCGCGGCGCGGGTATCTGCGGCGAGCGCGTCAGTGATAATTTTCTTCTCGGCGGGACTGAGCCACTTCGCCTGTTCCGGTTTATCGACAAGGTAGAAGTAAGCCACTACACCACCAATCACAGCCGGCACCCCCTCCAGGAAGAACAACCATTGCCAGTTCCGGTAGCCCATGACACCGTTAAAGTTGTGAAGGATCCATCCCGACAGCGGGCCTCCGATGACGCCAGCGACCGCGATCGCGAGAAGGAAACGGGAAGTGATGCGAGCGCGCCGCTCTGCCGGAAACCAGTAGGTCATGTAAAGGATAATGCCCGGCCAGAAGCCAGCTTCTGCGGCACCTAGCAAGATACGTGCGATATAGAACTGCGTTGGCGAGGTCATGAATGCCATGGAAGTCGAGATGACACCCCACAACAGCATGATACGGGTTACCGTCTTGCGTGCTCCGACCTTTTCCAGCCACAAAGTGCTTGGCACTTCAAGCAGGATGTAGCCGATAAAAAACAGGCTGATCCCCAGTCCGTAAGCGGCGTCGCTCATGCCCAGATCCTGCTTTAGTTGCAGTTGAGCAAAACTAACATTGACGCGGTCCAGATAATTGAGCACCCAGCACACGAAGAGGAAGGACATCAATCTCCATGTGACTTTCTGGAAGGTCGCTTCCCGTGCCTTATCCGACATCGACTCGCTTACAGGTGGCAAGGAGACGTGTCGCACACCGCCTAACTTCAAATTTTCGTTCTCCATCCTGGTCTCCTGTTATCGGTACTTATTTAGCGCTATGTGAACTCAGGCGCACAGCTACGAACGGCACCCTGTCAAAATGGACGGAAAGACTAGAACTGCATGGCGCAGTCGAGCTATCTCGAACGCAGGCACGCTGAGCGCCACGTTGTAGAGGAAACAATCCGATGAG
Organism: Herbaspirillum sp. SJZ107; assembly: GCF_006715485.1. GTDB lineage: Bacteria > Pseudomonadota > Gammaproteobacteria > Burkholderiales > Burkholderiaceae_D > Telluria. Next base: position 59,286 of record NZ_VFNH01000006.1, on the reverse strand, counting down.
TGCGAGCCAGCACCGCTGGACGAGGCATTTTCCAACTCCTGAGTGGCACAATCCGCCAGGGGCTTATGGCAGGTTCGTCACAGTGTACATTAATATTAGAGATCTAAGTATACTTTTATCTTAGATCTCTAAGCATTCAGGATGCCATTGCGGAGTTCCCGATCATCGCACGCTATCCCGTACGGATATTCAAGCGTGTCATCGCGAAGTGGCCGGTCATTGAAGCATCCCGACCCTGAATCATCATTGCCTTCAACTAAGGCGCCCTCCACAAAGGCATGCAGGCTAGCGTATCGTTTTTTGGGATCGCGCCGGTAAGAAAGCGATACGGGGTCGATTCTGCGACGGAAGCAGCAATGGATCGGCTTTACGTAATGTTTCGATCCGCTGCCGAGCAAAGACCGAAACGGCAGGAATTACGATGCCTGCCGGTACGGTTTCTTCGGCCTCCGACAAATGCTATAGAGAAATGGTTTCGTGTAAAAGTCCATCGAAACACAAATCCGCCGATGTCGGACCCACCGCCATCCGGCACCAGCGAAATGATTTTTAGAAACGGTGGCGTATGCCGAGGATGACGCCTCCTTGACGGTCGCCCGGATTCACGGCACCGCCCATGCCCATGCTTGCCTGGTCCTGGTTGCGCATGAACGCCAGCTGACTATACAGATCGGTACGCTTCGACAAGGCGTAATTGGCAAGAAAGGCTAGCATGGTGGACTTGTTAGCGGCTCCTTCCGGATCGTTGACGTACAGTGTCGGCGTCACGGTGAACGCGGCAACCGGGCTGTATTGCGCACCAACCCAATACAGGTTGGTATCGCGGCTGGACGCGGGCGTCGCCGCAGTCGTGCGCTGGTAGGAGGCAAACAGTTTCACCGACGGGAAACTGATGGCGCCGCCCACCGCTTTGCGTTCGGTGGTATTACGCTCGGTCGCGATGGACGTACCATTCTGGCGGTCATAGACGACCCCAAACTGCGCCTTGCCCAGCACATAGCTGACGTGCATTCCCGTTTCCTTGCCGACGCGGTAAGCCCCCGGCACTTCGCTGCCGCCGGCGATCGTGCCGTCGAGCCCGAAGCTGTACTGTGCGCCGACACTGAACCCGCCGAACTTGCCGACGTACTTGACCGCATTGTCGGCACGGCCGACATAGGCAGCGTCGAACACGACGGCGGAGTAGCGGCTTGCCGTGATCGGATCATACTGTACGCCATAGTCGTAAAACGTCGTGGCTTCCCGTCCCAGCTCGATCTCGCCGAGGGTTCTGTGATTCAGGCCGACATAGGCGTGGCGGCCGAACAGGCGTCCGTTCTGTCCCAGGGTACCGCTGTCGATCGAGATGCCGCTCTCCAGCGCGAAGACCGCCGTGAGGCCGTCTCCCAGGTCCTCGCGTCCGCGCAGGCCGAAGCGGGAACTCTGCGCGCTGCCCGACTGTACGCGGACCATGCTCTCGGTGGCCGAGCCGACGCCACCGACGCGGACCTTGTCGACGTACTCGACGCCGGCGTCCATGAGACCGTACAGCTGGACGTTGTTCTGGGCATGGGCGGCTACGGAAAGTGCCGTCATTGCAACTACGGTGCTTGTTCTTGCGAAATGCATTACAGCTCCTCGTTATGATTATGACTGCTTCGCTTGTCCGCCGGCTCATCCCCCTTCTGTGGAACGAACGGACCGGCGGGTCTCCTCCTACATCGTTTGCATGACGGCCGGCGCCCGGACTGTACGGTGCAGCCGGCCGCTTCGGTCCTATCGCGAGAGTGTCAGCGTGGCCACGCCGGCGAGCACCATGCCCCCGCCCATCCAGGCCCGTGGCGACAGTCTTTCTTTCTTCTCGAACAGGTAATACCCGCACGGGATGACCAGCAGCGGGGTACTCAGGGTGATCAGGTTCGACAGCGCCACTTCGATGTAGCGCAGCGACCAGATCGAACAGATCTGCGCCGCAATGGTGAGGACGCCGCTCGCCAGGTACAGCATCACGCCGCGGCGGTCGGCTGCGCGCAGGCTCGCCGGCACCGTGCGGATGTCGGGACTGAACGCAGCATGCAGCAGCAGCCCGGTCGAGGCGCCGAGCAAGGCACCGGCCAGCGGCTGATTCCAGTCCCGGATCGCGGCCCCGCGCACCACCGTGCTGATCGCATACGCGATCGAGCCGCCGGTGCCGAGCACCAGGGTGGATTCCTTGAGGCGCGCGGACAGGGCAGCGCGGGTACGGGCGGCCGTGCCGCCGATTGCCGGCGCCAGGCGACGCGGCCGCGAGAACATGCCCGGCACGTAGCCGATCAGGGCCAGGCCGAGAATCGTGAAGGCGATCGCGCCGAGCCGGGCCGGCGACAGCGCTTCATTGAGCGCGACCCAGGCGATCAGCGCCGCGAATCCGGGGCTGCTGACCTGGAACAGACTAGCCTTGGCCGATCCCATGCGCACCACCGCCTCGAAGAAGAACCAGCGCCCCAGATAGGTCGAACATGCCCCGCCGAGCATGAACAGGAGCACCGCGCGCCACGACCAGCCGATGCCGGTTCCGGACAGCGTGAGCTGGCCTGCCAGCAGCAGGCCGCAGAACAGCAGGTTGACCCCGACCGAGATCAGGAAGCCGAGGTTCAGGCTGACGCGCTCGGCGCCCTGCTTGATCACCAGCACGTTGGCCGAAAACATGCACAACGCGGCGCCGGCCAGGGCGATGCCGAACGAATGCGGCGTCATGCCCGGGTCGGCAGCACGACGTCGCGTTGCTCTCGGCCCGACGCCAGCAGTGCCAGGCAGACCTCCAGGGTCGCGCGGGCCCAGGCGCCGTCATGCAGCGGCGGCACGCCATCGGCCACCGCTGCGACCAGTTCGTCGATGACTTCGAAGCGCGGCACCGCCGGCGCGGGCAGCGGATGGTGCTGGCGCACGTCGTCGCCGTAGACCAGCACGCCGGACGGCAAGGGACGGATGTCGGCCCGGTCGCAAGTGACGATCAGCGGACCGAAATGCTGGTGCAGCGCGGGCGTGCCGGGCGCCGCGCCGGCGGCCGGCGGCTTGTAGTCCGGTCCGCCGTAGGTTCCGGCGGCCTTCAGGCGTGCCTCTTCCCCGGGCGACTCCAGGGTACGCAGGCGGCGGCGCGCAGCGCCATGGTTCTCCGGGTCCTTGGCATTGCCCATCTCGCCGATCCAGCCTGTCCATTCGTCCGAATCGAAGTGCGCATAACCGCTGTACGTGAGCGAGGCGAACGCGCCGTCCTCGAACCACAGCATGGCGCTGTAGGCGCCCTCGGTGGGGCGGGACGGGTCCCAGGCCCCCAACGCAGCGCGCACCCGCGTCACCCTGCTGCCGGCCAGCAGGCGCACCACGTCGATCTGGTGCGCGGCCTGGCTGAACACCGCGCCGCCGCCTTCGTCGGTCATCAATTCCTCCGGCCGCCGCGGGCGGAACAGGAAATCGGTATAGTTCAGCGCATGGATCATCCTGACCTTGCCGAACTCGCCGCCGGCCACCAGCGCGCGTGCTTTGAGGTAGGGCGAGTCGAAACTGTGGCAGTGGCCGACGATGAGGTGCACGCCGGCTTCGGCGCAGGAAGCGATCATGCGGTCGCACTCGTCCAGGCTGAGCGCCATCGGCTTTTCGACCAGCACGTGCTTGCCATGGCGCGCCGCGACGCGCGCGTGCTCGGCATGGAACTGGTGCGGGCTGGCGACGTAGACGGCGTCCAGCGCCGGGTCGGCGGCGAGCTGCTCGATCGTCTCGTAGACGCTGGCCGAAAAGTCCTTCTCGAACTGGGCACGGGCGGCCGGGCGCGGATCGCAGGCGGCGACCAGCTCGATCCTGGCGTCGGCCAGGAAGGTCGGCAGCATCAGCGAGAATGCGCGCCCCAGGCCCGCCACGCCGAGGCGGATGGTAGATTGTGTCATGGCGGCGCCCTCAGAGATCGATGACGATCCGGTCGGTCTTGGCGCGCGAGACGCAGACCATGATCTGGTCGTCCATCTCTTCGGGCATCAGCACCATGTCGCGGTGATCGGCCACGCCCGAGACAAGGCGCGTGCGGCAGGTGCCGCAGGTGCCGCTCTCGCAGGAGGTGCGTACGTCGCAGCCGCCTTCGCGCAGCACGTCGAGAATGGTCTTGCCGACCGGGACTTCGAACGTGCGGCCGCTGGCAGCCAGTTCGACGACGAACGGCTTGTCGTCCTTCTGGGCTGCGCCGCCCTGGACGAAGCTCTCGAAGTGGACGTTTGCGCTGTTCCAGTGGCCGGCCATGTCGCGCACCGATTCCATCAGACCGCGCGGGCCGCAGCAGTAGATGTGCTTGTTGCTCGGACGCTCCAGCACCGGCCACAGGTCGAATGCCTGCGCGGCATCGCCGCAGTCGTGGTGGATCACCACGTTCTTGCGCAATTCGGGTGCACTCAGCTCTTCCAGGAATGCCGTGGTCTCCGGCGACTGGGTAAAGTAGTACAGCTTCCACGGCGCCGGCGGTAGTTCGCCGAAGGAGCGGATCATCGACAGGATCGGGGTGATGCCGATGCCGCCGGCAATGAAGATGTAGCCACCCGCACTATTGACGAGCGGGAAAGCGTTCTCGGGCATCGACGTCGGCAGGATATCGCCCTGCTTCGCTTCGTCGACCATGCTGACCGAGCCGCCCTGCCCGTTCGCATCGCGCTTGACGGTGATCACGTAACGGCCCGGGTCGTTCGGGTCGTTGCACAAGGAATACTTGCGCAGCATGCCGTTCGGCGCCCGCACGCTGACGTGCGACCCGGCCGTGAACGGCGGCAGTTCGGTCCCATCCTGGGCCACCAGCTCGAAGGTGCGAATGCCGTTCGCGGCATCGGTGGCGCTGGCGATTCGCAGTTGCATCATCGCTTCAGTGTTGACTTGCATATTTTGTCTCCTCTCGATGTTGGCATCGCGCCGCTCGGGCTGTCGGTTGGCGCCGCTTACAGCAGGCGCAGCGACAGGTCAATTGCGCTGATGTCCTTTGTCAATTTGCCAGTCGAAATGCGGTCGACACCCGTGGCCGCGATCGCGCGCACGCTGTCGAGGTCGACGCCGCCCGACACTTCGAGCACGGCGCGGCCGCCATTGAGCTCAACCGCGCGCCGCATCGCGTCCAGCGTGAAATCGTCGAGCAGGATACTGGTGGCGCCGGCACGCAGGGCTTCAGCCATCTCGTCCAGGTCCTCGACCTCGATCTGGATGCCGGTGCCGGAGTTCAGCGCGCGCGCGGCGTCCACCGCCGCGGCGATGCCGCCTGCCGCCTTGATATGGTTTTCCTTGATCAGGATCCCGTTCCACAGCGCCATCCGGTGGTTGGCGCCGCCGCCCACGCGCACCGCGTATTTCTGCGCCTGGCGCAGGCCGCCCAGCGTCTTGCGGGTATCCAGCAGCCGGCAGCCCGCGGGATTGGGCGAGACACCCTCGATCGCCTGCACGTACTGGCGGGTGCGGGTCGCCACCGCCGACAGCATCTGCAGGAAGTTCAGTGCCGCACGTTCGGCGCTGAGCAGCGCGCGCGCCTGGCTGGCGACGGTGCACACGACCGCGCCGGCGGTCACCTGGCCGCCTTCGCCGAAGTGCCATTCGATACGGGCGCCGGGGTCCAGTGTCCGCAGGCACGCGTCGAACCAGGCACTACCGCAAAGCGTGGCGGCCTCCTTGGCCGTGACCTGGGCGGTGGCAGCCGTTTCAGGGCTCACCAGCTGCGCGGTCCAGTCGCCGCGGCCGATGTCTTCATACACCGCGTCGCGCACGTTGCGCGCGCGCGCCGCCTCAAGGGTTTCGTTATCGTCAAACATAATCTTTACCTGTCGGGCCGGGCATGCCGGCCATGGGCACGCTGCCGCTTAAATCTTGTATGACTCGTAGGTCGCCGGATGGAACAGCTCGTCCACCGACAGCAGGCGCGACGACAGGCCCTGTGCATGGTGCGCCTGCACGAACGCCTCAAGCGTCTTGTGGGCCGGACCGACGCCATACGACCAGTAGTCCTGGCCCATCAGTTCGCGCGCTGCCTTCAGCTGCTCTTCGACGAATGGCAGGGTGACCTTGGTGGCCGAGGTGTCGGCCAGCTTGTCCAGCGCCGCTTTCTTCGCTTGCTCGAAGGCTTTCATCACCGCGCCCGGCAGCCATGGATGCTCGGCCGCCAGTTCCTTGCGTACGCCAACCACGTGCATGATTGGGAACACGCCGGTGCGCTGGTAATATTCCTTGGCAGTCGCGGTCGGATCGTCGAACAACCAGCCCACGTTCGGGTTGCGCGCCGCCGCGCCGCCGGGCGGACGCGGGGCGATGAAACCGTCGATCTCGCCCTTGTCCAGCATGTCCGAGATGGTGCGGTCGGCAGGCGCGCTTTCCATCTCGACGCCCGGGGGCAGCTGCAACTTGATTTTCTCGGGACGCCCCGGCTCGTCGATCCCGCCGCGCACCCAGGTCACGTCTTCCGGCGCCACACCATAGTCGTTCTGCAGAATCGAACGAGCCCACACGATGGCGGTCAACTGGTACTCGGGAATGCCGATGCGGCAGCCCTTCAGGTCTTCCGGACGCTTGATGCGGTCCTTGCGCACATAGATCGAGGTATGGCGGAAGGCGCGCGACAGGAAGACGGGAATCGCCACATACGGGCTTTCTCCCTTCGACGCCTTTACAAGATAGCTCGACAGCGACAGTTCGCTGATGTCGAATTCGAGGTTGCGGAATGCGCGGAAGAAAATCTCCTCCGGCGAGAGCGTCATGTAAACCGGATCGACACCATCGATCTGCACACTGCCGTCGAGCAGCGCGCGGGTACGGTCGTAATCGCCCATGGCGACGGAAAGCTTGAGTTTGGCCATGCCAGTGTCTCCTGTGATTATCGTGATGCCGGATTCAATCGTTCGGTCCGCCCGTGTTGTACGAAGGCTCGAGGGCGGCGACCGGCTTGGTCCAGATGTATTCGGCTTCGAAGTTGCGCCAGTCGACCGTCTTCGGCACGATGGCCTGGTACGAGACGTCGCTGGCCGGGATCTTCAGTTCGCCCGTGCCGATGGCCACGCCGGCTTTCTGGAACTCCTCGATGGCGTCCAGCATGCGCCGGCGGAACTCGACCACGGCGATGTCGCTGGCGCCCAGGCGCTCGTCGCTGCGGTTGGCGATCGGCCCCATCGTCAGCCACATCGCCACATCCTGGTTGGGGAAGCCGGTGATCCCGGTGAAGTTACCTGCCTTCATTTTCTCGCGGTCTTGCAAGAAGTTGTTCTCGATGGTGCGCAGCGAACGGTAGTTCCGGTCCAGGTCGACGCCGACCTGCTGGCCCAGGAACTTGCGCCAGGTTTCGGTTTCCGGGGTCTGCGATGGATGGCCCCAGGCGAGGAAATAGAACGCGGTACTGGTGTCGTCCCGCGGCACGTTGATGTTGGCGACGTTGTACAGGTTGTTCGGCGGAATCAGGGCCGTCGCCGGCGCGACGAAGATGGTCGAACGCACATAGTCGTGGGTGGCGGCATTGGTGATAGGACGGCGGATCGCGGCGTAGCGGAAGCCGTAGCCGGTGCGCTGGACCTGCATGCGCGGCGCCTTGTCGGTCGACGGACGCAGCCAGTTCTTGTCGTTGGCTTCGGCGCTGTTCACGCGCGCCGGCACGAAATCCGAGGAGTGCAGGCTCGAGCTGTGGGCGGAATCGATCGCGCCTTCCAGGATCTGCGCCCAGTTGCAGGGAATCAGGACCTTGGCGATGCTGACCCGGGTATCGGCGGTCGGCGCCCAGGCCGGCGGCGCGAACTCCGGCACGCTGTCCGACGGGCCCATGTAAGTCCAGACGAAGCCGCCCCACTCCTTGGCCGGGTAGGCCAGGTGCTTGACCTTGTTGGCCATGCAGCTGGCGGGCGGCTCCGACGCCATCTCGATGACGTTGCCCTCGACGTCCATCTTCCAGCCGTGGTACAGGCAGCGCAGGCCGCCATCCTCGTTACGCCCGAGCGCCAGCGAGGCCTTGCGGTGCGGGCAGTATTCGTCCATGACGCCGACACGGCCTTCCGTGTCGCGGAACACGACCAGGTCTTCGCCGAACATGCGTGCACGCACCGGAGTGCCATCCGGCTCGCTGACCTCCTCGATCAGGCAGACCGGCTGCCAGTGACGGCGCATCAGTTGGCCCATCGGAGCATCGCCCTCGACGCGGCACAGCAAATCGTTTTCTTCTTTGGTCAGCATGTCTCTCTCCAGATAGTCGGTGCCGGCAGCCACGGTTCTGCTGTCAAGCAGGGTTAAGTGCAGATCCAATAAACTTAGATCTCTAAGAATAAGTATAGGAGTTGAGACAGGGTTTGTCTAGAAAATTAACGGTATTTTTCGCGTTGGTCAGCCGCTCGAACCAGAAGCACGGGAAACATGCTGAGGCCGGGCACAAGGCCGGACTTGTCCATGCGGGCAAACGACGGCACGTGCGTGCCGCGTTCGGGCTCGACGCAGGAGGCGTAACGACAGGGGATAAAATGCGGAAACTGGCCGGGAGGCCGGCCTTGGGGAGGGCGCAACGTGCGCCGATGACTTACTTGGTGGCGGCGCTGCTGCGCGAAACGATGTTGCCGAGTTTTCGGGTAGAAGGCATCTTGCGCTCGGTATCGCCCGCCTCGCTCTCGTCAGCCGCCAGGTTCTTGATCATCGCGAGCAACACCTTACGTGTGGTACGAATCTCTTCCTCGGTAATGCCGCGCATGCTGATCTCGTTGACCTCGATCGCCAGCGGGACCAGCTTGCTTTCGAGCGCCCTGCCCTGCTCGGTCAGGAATACATACATGTTCTTCTTGTTCTCCGGCGCCTGGCGCCGCTCGATGTAGCCGAGCTTTTCCATCCCGGTCAGCGCGGCGTAAGTGGTCGGCTCCATCACGCCGGCAGCCTCGCTCAACGCACGCTGGGTCACGCCATCCTTCTCCCACAGGATACGCAGGAAGGTCCAGTGGCCGAACGACACGTCATATTCAATCAGCCGGATCTGCAACGCACGCACCAGCGCACGCGTGGCGTCCTTGATCAGGTGGGCAAGGCGATCGTCCAGTCCCTCGTCCTGCCAGTGATTGAGGATAGCCCGGGTTTCGTTCTTGACGACTTTCTTGTTGCTGCTCATATCGTGATCGCTGCGTTATCGGAAGCAGAATTATAAGCCAACGAAAACGGCCCTGAACCTGGCCCGGGGCGCGCACGTGTCAGGCCTGCGCGCCCGGGCACGGTTCGTCAAGCCTCGGCAAACTGGCTCAGGCTGCGCTCGAACGCCGCCAGCACGTCGGTTTCGATCGCATGCATTTCCGGGCTGCCGTACACGCGCGGATGCGGCAGGTCGACCTCGATGATCTGCGCGATCCGGGTCGGCTTGGGCGTATAGACGACGATGCGATCGGCCAGGTAACAGGCTTCGACGATGTCGTGCGTCACGAACACGACCGTGCGGCGATCCTTGAGCCAGGCCGCTACCAGTTCCGAGCGCAGGCGGCGCGCGGTCAACTCGTCGAGCGCGCCGAACGGCTCGTCCATCAACAGCAGGTCCGGATTGCGGATGTAGGCGCGCGCAATGCCAACCCGGTGCTGCATGCCGCCGGAGATCTGGTGCGGGTAAAAACCCTCGTACCCCGACAGGTTGACCAGCTCGAGCACATTGCGGATGCGCTCGTCCTCGTCGGGCACCGCCCGGCCCGACTCGGCCCGCAGGGCAAAGCGCAGATTCTGCTCCACGGTGCGCCATGGCATCAGCCGCGGCTGCTGAAACACGTAACCGTAATGCGGCTTCTTCTGGGCGACCGGCACCCCGCCCACCTTCACCTCGCCCGTGGTCTCCTTCAGCAGACCGGCGATACAGTTGAGCGTGACTGATTTCCCCGAACCGGACGGGCCCAGAAGACACACGAACTCGCCGTTTCCGACCTCGAAGCTGACATCGTCGACTACCATCAATGCGCCGGTCGGCGTGTCGAAGGTCTTGGTCAAGCGATTGATTTCGATGCTGCTCATGATGTCGTCCTCCGCGCTCAGGCTTTTTTCCAACGGGTTATGAAGGCTTCGATCGGCTTGATGACCAGCCACTCGGACAACAGCATCAGCAGGACCAGCCACAGGGTCCAGGCAAACACCTCGGACGGACGGCTGAACTCCCAGCCAACGAACAGCTTGTAGCCGACGCCGCCGCCGCCGGCCCCGCCAGCGAACAATTCGGCCAGCACGCTGATCTTCCAGCACATGCCGAGCATGGTGCGGCTGGCGCTGAGCAGATACGGCGTCAGGCTCGGGAACACGATGTGGCGCAGCACCATCAGACGGCTGGCGCGCACCGATTGACTCATACCCAGCAATAGATTGTCGACGTTCTTGAGACCGGCAGCCACGTTGAACGAGACGATCGGGAAAGCGGCGACCACGATCGTGAACACGACCGAGAACGGCGTCAAACCGAACCAGATCAGCGCCATCAGCGCCCAGACGACATACGGCACCGTCTGCACGAAGTTCAGGATCGGGCCGGTGAATGCGTCGAAACGCGCCAGCGCGAAACCGATCAGGGTGCCCACGATGGCCGAGATCACGGCCCCGATCAGCACCGACTTGATGGTGACCAGCGTGGCCGGTATCAGCACACCCTCTTCATGCAGCAGGCCGATCGTCTTGAAGATCTCTCCCAGCGGAGGAAACACATAGGCCGGCTGGGTGGTAGAGATGACCTGCCATAGCGCGACCAGCACGATGTACGGCAGGAGGGCCATGGCGACGTATTTGGAACGCTCTCCCCACACCGATGGCTTGGGCCCAACCGGGATGGGTGCGGGACGAGATGCGGCAGCGAAGGTGGATTGCTTCATCATGGTCTCGGCTCCCGGCGTTATGATTTGATCCAGAACTCGCTGGCCTTGGCAGGCATGCGCAGCTGTTTGGCCTCGAGCATCCGGTCATACAGGTTCTGCGCGGCCTTGATGGTGGCGGCGTCGTTCTGTGTCTTGATGACGTTGGGAATGTACGGCACCAGCAGTTCCTTCACTTGCGCCGGGGTGAGCTTGATTTCAGGCATCACTTCGGTAAGCGCCTTGGCGGCGGCATCGGTGTTGTTGCCCAGGTTAGCCAGCGTCTGTTCCATCACGGCGACGAACTTGGTAGCGGCAGCGCGGTTCTTGGCGACGAAATCCTTGCGGCCCGAAATGACCAGCGCCAGGAACGGTTCCTTGTAGTGCGCCTGATAGATGTCGCCCGGCTTGAACACGACCTTCACGCGCCCGCTCTTGAGCGCCGGTGTCAGGTACGGCTCGTACAGCGTCGCGGCATCGATGTCCTTCTTTTCGAGGGCCAGCAGGATCGCCGACGGCGGCAGCGTGGACACCTTCATGTCGCGCATCATGTCGACGCCGCTTAGCTTCATCGCGGCATAGGTGGCACCATAGTTGGTTCCCGACAGCGATACCACGCCGAAGCGCTTGCCCTTCAGGTCGGGCGGCCCCTTGAGGGGCGAGGCCGCGGGCGCGACCACCGCCCAGATATCGGCGGGGGTGACGGCGCGCAGCACCTGCACCGGAACGCCCGATGCGAACAGCTGGGCCGCATTGATAGCGCCCATGTTGACGTCCATGTCGATCGCACCCGCCTTGAAAGTATCGTACTTCTGGTTGGACTGGACGAAATTCTTCAACTGGATGTCAAGGCCGGCGCGCTTGAACGAGCCATCCTTCATGGCCAGCGCCAGCGCCGCGGCCGAGACATCGCTCGACACGGTACTGCCGACCACGATCCTGACTTGGGCTTGGGCTGGCAGTGCCATGGCGGCACTGGCCAGAACGGTGGCTACGGTTCGCAACGCAAGGGTTGCGAACCTCTGGAATCCATACTTCATGTGGTGTCTCCTCGGCTGTCTTTGATTGAATAGATATCTAACCGGCCTGATCCGATCGGTCGTAGGTCACCAGGATCTTGCGCCCCGATGTGAGCTACCTGCCAAATAGCGGTATCGACCAGATTTTATTTAGATCTCTAACAAAAAATATAGAGTATGCCGTTGGCTTTGTCCAGCAAATCCGCGACGGACTCGAAGCGTGCAATCTTGGCAGTCGTTATTATTCCCACATTGCAATATTCATAAAGATCCTGACAGCTTACCGCCTCTCAACCGACGGTTTTCGTCATGCCGGCGCTCATCGACGGCGCGTAGCCGGGCCGCACTTGAACGTCAACCAGCACCGATCTTCCCGAACGGACTTTCGCGATCGCGTCGCTCAGCACGGACACCAGTTCGTTGCGCGTCAAGACCGGACCGATGCCGTCGAAGCCCTGGGCGCGCGCCATAGCGGCCAGGTCGACGCATGGCTCGCCGATGCGCTGGCCGATCCAGCGGTTCTCGACCGGGCGCCCGCGGTCGCGCGCGACCCGTTCCTGATGCACCTCGTCGTTGAAAAACGACTGGTTGTTGGCGACGATGACCAGCATGGGAACCTCCAGGCTGGCCGCGCTCCACAGCGCCGTATTCCCCATCAGGAAGTCGCCATCGCCAATGATGGCAACCGGCAGGCGATCGCTGCCTTTCAATGCCATCGACGCGCCGACCGCCATTCCAGGTCCGGAACCGATACCGGCCCCGCCGTCGTAGCCGAGGTAGTCGAGCGGATGCTGGAAGTGCCAGAGGTCACCGCTCCAGCCGAGCGGCAACCGGATCAGGCAGGCCGTACTGCCTGCCAGGCAATCACTCAGACTATCGGCCAGCAACGCCATGCTGATGTCGGTTCCGCCATCGTCGACCGCGCGTGCGCGCACGGCTGGCGCCTCGGCGCCGGCACGGAGCGTGCCGCTTTCGCCCAGCACCGCCAGCAGCGCCCTTACCACACTGGCAGGCTCGGCCGCGGCGTACAAGTCGCACGGGGGCAGGTCCTGATGGTCCAGGCTGGATGCGTTGTGCAGGTTGTGGTCGAGCGAGACCTGCAACACCTTGGCCGAGATCTCGTCGTCGCCCCACGCCTGCTTGAGCGCCCCCTGCAGGTCGACCCAATCAAGGCTCAGGATCACGTCGGCCCGCTTGAGTGCAGCGGCACCCTCAGGACTGAAGAAGATCGACGGCGCATGGGGATGCAGCGGGTGCGCCGTCGGGAACGCGGCGCCTACCTTCAGGTCCGTGAAGACCTGCGCCTGCAGCCTCTCGGCCAGTGCGATGCGCTCGCGCCATTCGGACTCGTCGCGCGACACCCTTCCGACCAGCAGGACCGGGCGCCGCGCGCCGGAGAGCAGCTGCGCCATCTGCCCGATCAGCTCGGGGTCGGCGTGGGGCGAGGGCGTCGGCGCATAACGCCCGACATCGGGCAGCACCGGCGCGCCATCGAGCGGTGCTTCCTGCATGCTCACGTCCAGGCACACGTACACCGGCGCCTTGGGCACCGTTTCGGTGATCTGGCGCGCGCGCAGCAGCGAGGTGAAGCTGGCCAACAGCGAGACCGGCTGGTCGTCCCACTTCACGAAGGAGCGCACCAGCGCGCCCGCATCCTGGGAGGTATGGATCCAGTCGATCCAGGGGCGGCGCTTGGCGGCGTCCACCGGGCCGTGCGCGCCGAGGATCAGCATCGGCACCCGGTCGCACCATGCATTGTAGATGGCCATGCTCGCATGCATCAAGCCAACATTGCTGTGAAGAATTACAGCCAGCGGCTTGCCGGTGACTTTGGTATAGCCGTGCGCGATCGAGACGGCGTGTTCCTCGTGCAGGCACAAGACAATCTGCGGATCCCGGTTGCCGTTGTAGTTAACCAGGCTGTCGTGCAGTCCGCGGAAGCTCGATCCAGGATTCAGGCAGGCGTAGGGAATATCGAAGCGGCGCAGGAGGGCCGCGATCGCGTCGCTGCCCCACCATTTCTCGAAAGGGGTTGCTGTCGGAACATCACGGCGAAAGGGGGCGGAGGTTTGGTTTTCAAGCATGACGGTCATGTTGGAGGTCTTTGCTGGTTGCCGGGGGTTTGCCGGGTCCGGTTCAGAGCTGGATGTTGATGCTCTTCAGTTCCGTGAAGTCGAGCAGTTCTTCGAGGCATTCCTCACGCCCCATGCCCGAATGCTTGCTGCCGCCGAACGGTACGCCCAGGTAATGGCGGCCGGTCTGGTTGACCCAGACGAAGCCGGCATCGATCCGGCGCACTGCCTGGTGGGCGCGCTTCAGGTCGCGGGTCCAGACCGAAGCGGTCAGCCCAAACTCGGTACCGTTCACCTGGCGAAACAGTTCTTCTTCGTCGCTCCAGCGGAACACGGACATCACCGGACCGAAGATTTCTTCACGCGCGATACGCATGTGCGGCTGGACATCGGCGAAGATCGTCGGCTGCACGTAATAGCCGCCGCGCAGTGCTGGCTCGTCGGGCTGGACGCCGCCAAGCACCAGACGCGCGCCCTCCTCCCCGGCCGAGGCGATGAACGACAGCACCCGGTCGCACTGGGCACGGCTGACCAGCGGGCCCATGGTGGTGGCTGGATCGGTGGGATCGCTCGGACGGTGCATCATGGCTACCCGCTCCGCGATCCGGGCCAGCACCTCGTCGTGGATCGACTCGTGAAGAAAGACCCGGCTGGTCGAGCCACAGGACTGCCCCGCCCAGGTGAAATTCATGCCGCGCACCGCGCCGGCGACCAGCGCGTCCATGTCGGCATCGGGATAGGCCACCAGCGCGTTCTTCCCGCCCAGTTCGAGCAGGGCCGGTTTCAGCGTCTCCGCGGCGCTGCGCAGGATCGCCTTGCCCGTGGCGACGCTGCCGATCAGCGTCACCTTCTTGACCAGCGGATGGGAAGCGAGCACCTGGCCGCATTCCCTGCTCCCGGTCAGCACATTGAACACGCCCGGCGGGAACACGCCATCCAGCAGTTCCGCGAGCTTCAGGCACGCCAGCGGCGCCTGGTCGGGTGCTTTCACGATGACGGTATTGCCGGCGGCGAGCGGCGCCGCGATCTTGGCGGCCGCAAACATCAACGGATGGTTGTAGGCGACGATGCGGGCCACGACGCCGAGCGGTTCGCGCACCGTGTAGTGAAGACTGTCCTCGGCCACGGGAATGGTATCGCCCTTGATCATCGGAATCAGGCCGGCGAAGTACTCGAGGGAGCTGGCCGCCACGTGAGCGTCGGACAACATCTCCGCAACCGGGTTGCCGGTATCGATCGCATCGACCAGCGCCAGTGTTTGCGCGTTCGCGCGCAGGATCCCGGCCGCCTTGCGCAGGCATGCCGCACGCTCCGCCTGCGCCAGCGCTTTCCAGGCCGGGAAGGCACGGTGCGCGGCCTCGATCGCGACCTCGGTGTCACGCGCCCCGGCCTGGGCGACCGCGACGATCGGCGCGCCGGTGGCCGGGTTGATCGTTTCCTGATAAAGCGCATCGATTGGCGCAGCCCATCGACCGTCGTAGTACAGATCGAGATGGCTTGGCAGGCAGTCGGCGAGGTGGGCAGGAAGATGCATTGTCGGGCTCCGGTTATGGGTGACTAACGATGTCAGCCACGATATGCCGTCCATTCACGTTGATCAAGCTTGATTGCACGATCAATGTGAATACCCTTTTCACCCCGGCTGCGGCACGGTATAGTCGCTGCTCTGCCCGATCCGCTTCCCCACTATTTACCGTGGCCCGTCAACCGCCTGCCGTTTCCAAAGATTACTTGTCCGCGTGCGATGCAGTGGAGCTGCTCGACGTGCGCATGCAGACACTGTATGCCTATGTCAGCCGGGGCTTGGTACGCAGTATCACCCAGCCCGGGCGCAAGGAGCGGCTGTACGCGCGAGCCGATATCGAGAAGCTGAGGGCGCGCTCGCAGGCACGCGCCGGGCATGGCGCGGTGGCCGCCTCGGCGATGCACTGGGGCGAACCGATCATTCCGACCTCGATCACCCAGATCACGGCCGCGGGGCCTCTCTACCGCGGGCAAGCGGCCATCCAGCTGGCGCGCAGCGGCACTACCTTCGAGGAAGTCGCCGAGCTTCTCTGGACCGGCAAACCGGGAACGCCCGGCCTGCGCTGGCCGCGCCACCTCCGGACCGACGGCTTGCGACGCTTCGCGGCATCGATCACGCCGCCGGCTTCGAACGACCAGTTGATCGAACTGTTCGCGCTGTTCACGATGCAGTTGGGCTTGACGCGAGGACATACCGCCAGCCAGCCGGGCAGCCACGACACGCTCGACGCTGCACGCGAACTCATCCAGACCATGGCCGGCTGCTTCGGCTATGTTTCGCAACAGCGTGCGTTCTACCAGTTGCGAAAAGGCGAATCGATTGCCGCCAGCCTGCTGAGCGCGCTCGAGATTCCGGTTACCGCCGAAAACCAGGCAGGCATCAATGCGGCATTGGTGGTGATGTCCGACCATGAGCTGTCGCCAAGTAGTTTCGCAGCACGCATCGCGGCGTCCAGCGGCGCGACATTGCATAGCTGTGTGGCGGCGGCAGTGTGCGCCAATTCTGGCGACCAGATGGGGCGCCTGTACAGCCAGGTCGAACAGTTCCTGGCACGTACTACCACGCGCGGCGCGCTGCTTCGCCGCGCCAGCGATCTCCAATCGCGCGGCCTGGCAGTGCCGGGGTTCGGCCATCCGCTGTATCCGCAAGGCGATCCGCGTGCGCGCCTGTTGCTCGACCTGATAGAGCGGCGTGGGGAACGCAGCAAGCGCCTCGATGCAATCGCGAAATTCATCGCCGATGTACAGGAGCAGCATGGCCTGTATCCGCGCCAGGAGCTGGCGCTGGTATTGCTGTGCATTGCAATGGAACTGCCCAGGAACACGGCGGGCGCCCTGTTTACACTGGCGCGCACGGCAGGATGGGTCGCGCACATATGCGAGCAGTGGCTGGCGGGCGCCCTGCTACGGCCGCGCGCTAAGTTCGTCGGGTTGTTTTGCCACTGACTGCCGACCGTGCGTGCGCTTGCCGGCCATTATCCTCCGGCACATAGCATCCCGACGTTAAGGGGCCGCTGAAGGTTATACCGCCTATCGGCTTTAATGGAATGGACGCATCCTTCCTAACACGAGATTTAGGTGCCAAAGTGGATGGGCTTTGTTGAGCAAATTGAGCGAAGGCCGAGCTGACGCTATTTGTAGTTGGTTTTATAACACTGGGACCGTAACCGGCCTGCCCAGTCGAGTAAAGCGGTTCAGCACAGCAGCTCGCACCTGCAGTTCGGCGACCTGACGGTCGAAGTCACGTGCCATGACACGTTCACCCAGCAGCTTGAAGCAGCGCATCTTGGTCTCGACAAGGCTGCGCCGATGATAGCCACTCCATTTTTTCCAGATCGCCCGACCCAGCCTGCGCGTCGTGTGCAGTATGTCATTGCGCGCCTCGGCGCCGCAGCGGTTCGTCTTCCAGGGCTTGGCGTTCTTGCGCGTCGGGATGATGGCATCTGCGGCGCGCAAAGCAATCGCCTCATGGCAGTCCTTCGTGTCGTAAGCACCGTCGCCACTAACGCTGGCAATGCGCTCGTCGGCAGGAATCTGATCCAGCAACGCTGGCAGGACAGGCGCATCACCGATGCTGTTGTCGGTCACTTCCATGGCCTGGATCTCGAGCGTGGACGCGTCGATCCCGAGGTGTACCTTGCGCCATTGGCGGCGATACTCCGCCCCATGCTTTTTCGTCTTCCACTCGCCTTCGCCCAGCATCTTGATGCCCGTGCTGTCCACCAACAGATGCAGCCCTGTCGTGGTCGGCACTGCGCCGATGGCGACCTGGAGCGTCTTCTGGCGTCGGCTGACCGTGCTGTAGTCAGGTACCGGCCAGTCAAGGCCAGCCAGGCGCAGCAGGCTTTGCGTCATCCCCATGGCTTGGCGCAGTGGCAAATTGAAAAGGCACTTCATGCTCAGGCAGAACTGAATCGCCTGGTCACTGAACGTCTGGTCGCGCCCATGCCTGCCGTTTGGCTGGCCTTGCCACCTCATGGTCGGATCGAGCCAGATGAGCAGCGAGCCGCGTGACTTCAGCGCTTCGTTGTATGTCTTCCAATTGGTGGTACGGTACTTCTGCGGAGCCGGTTTCATCCGTTCAGGCTACCAGACCAGCAGATTCCTCGCTGATCAAGACCTGGTTTGTGCAACATACATGGACGCATCCTGGTTTGCCAAGCTTTCGATTCGTGATGTCCAAGAGAGGTAGATTGCAGCCATACATCCGGACTTTGGTCGAGGCGTAGCCTCTGTCCCTGATGGAATTTGCTGACCGGCTCCTGATCAAAGCCACGAGCTTGATGCTCCTTGTTGCACGCAGGGTTTGCCGGTCACGGTCTGACCTGTCTTGCCATCACATCTTGATCGCCTGAGCAATCGTTGGAAGGATGCTTGCCAATCCTCCTTGAAGTCGGTTGAGAAGTAACTTGGCCGTGCGGATTACGTGCCTGCCCCAGCGGAGACGTAATCCGCACGGAACCGTCTTTCGTCATGCATGAGAAGTGCCCATACCCGGCGCGCGTTCTTGTTGGCCAGCGCAACAGCCGCGATATTCTTGTGTCGCCGCGACAGCAAGTGCCCGAGCCAACTGGTGGCAGTTTCGACCTTGTGTTCGGCGTGTCGAAGCACAGCACGCGCACCATGGATCAGCAGCGCGCGCAGGTAACCGTCGCCTCGTTTGCTGATGCCCAGTAAAACCTGCTTGCCACCGCTGGAGTGCTGCCTGGGCACCAATCCTATCCACGCAGCCAACTGCCGGCCATTCTTGAAGCAGCGCGCATCACCGATCGAAGCGACCAGTGCGCTTGCGGTAATCGGACCAATTCCTGGTATCTCGGCCAGTCGGCGGCTGGCTTCATTTTGCGCGTGCCAGAGTTGGATTTCTTTCTCCAAATCCTGAACCTGGCGGTCCAACTCCTTCAGATTCTCGGCAAGCCGCTGCAGCAGACTACAGAAACTGCCGGGTAACTGTCCGGCCGACTCATCAGACAGCGATGCCAACCTGGGGCCAAGATTGCAAAGTCCCTTTGGAATGACGATCCCGAATTCAGCCAGCAGGCCACGGATCTGATTGGCCTGAGCGGTCCTCGCCTTGACGAATCCCTGTCGTGCGCGGTGGATCGCCAGCAACGCCTGCTGCTGCTCTGTTTTGATCGCCACGAAACGCATATTGGGCCGGGTGACCGCTTCACAGATGGCTTCGGCGTCGGCCGCGTCGTTCTTGTTTGTCTTCACGTAGGGCTTCACGAACTGCGGCGCCATCAGCTTTACGGTATGTCCCATCTGGCTCAGCTTGCGCGCCCAGTAATGGGCGCTACCGCAGGCTTCCATACCTATCAGGCAAGGCTCGAGCTTTATGAAAAATGTCAGCATCTCGCCACGCCTGAGCTGCCTGCGTAGGCAGGGCTTGCCATGAAGATCGACGCCATGTACCTGAAACACCGCCTTGGCCAGATCAATGCCGCATGCACTCAGCTTCATCTCGGACGCTCCTTTCTGGTCGTGGACACCTTACACATCCACTTTGGCACCTAAATGCCGTGTTAGGAAGGATGCGTCCATTCCATTAAAGCCTTTGGGAACTTCAAAACGCTCAAGGTGCCGCGCTGCCGTAGACCACGGTCCGAGGGGCGAGCGGCGCTTGCTCGCGCACGAGTTGCGCGATCGCGGCGGCGATCTTGCCGCCGCCTTGTGCCGAGGGCTCGATCGGCGATACGGTCGAGTAATCGCCAGGCGCATCACAGATCAGGCGGAGGTCGAGTACCGGTAGGCGATGCGTCGCCGCTTCACGCAGGATCACATCATTGAAAGGTGCCAATGCCGTGCGTAGTCCTGGCTCAAGTCCCGGTACAGCGTCGTAGATGGTCGCCAGCGCTAGCGGCAGGCGCCTGGACAGCAGCACGTTGACCATCCGACGGTAATCACGCCGGAATTGGGCTTGCCAATCCGCGAGCAAACCGGCGGCCTCGATCACCGAGCCTACCCTCGACTGCATTGCGCCAACGAGGCCCAGCACGTCGTTGCCTCCACAGCTCACCACTAACCAGTCAGCCGCTTCGGGCAACTCGGGCAAGCGCGCCACCTGTTTCACCATATCTGCCAACACGCTACCGTCGCGTGCCAGAAGCGACATCCGATCGCGCGGCGCCAGCATCGATTGCAACTGGGCTTGTACTTGCGTCCCGGTGGGGACATAGGGGGCGTTATCGAAGATCGAGTCCCCCAATAAAACGATATGCGCCATCCACGCCTCCTCTATCAACAAACCAACACATCCTGCCATGTCGACGCGACGAATGACGTCGCCTCGCGGGGCTCATCGCCTGTCAATCCGCGCTGTCCGGGCCGGTACGCACGGCCTGCGACAGCACCTCCCGCACCAGATCGCCGATGCCAGGCGCCGCTGATTCGCGCTTGCCAGCGACATTCAAGGTCTTGACCGCATGCCGTACGAGAAAGCGTGCCACATACTTCGGATGCACACCGGGCCGCACATGCAGCCAGGGCTTGCCCAACTTTTCCGCGAAGGTGGCGGTACGTTTCGAACCGCCGTCGAGGCTGTCACTCAAGGTAAAAATGAGCGTCGCGTCGCTATCGCGCACATTCCACTCGGTGCGCTGCAAGTAGCCTGCGGTCGGGGTCTCTTGGAGCAGGTAACGCTCCGACAGCACCCCATCCTCGGTCTTGCGGCCGCGCGGGCACCAACCGCCGTGACGTATCCCGCGCTCAATCGCCCAGTCAAGCGCGGCGCGGTCGGCCCCGCTCTGGCCGCCCGACACTAGCATGAAGCTGTCGCCGGCTATAAACACCTCGTCCATTTACTCTCCATATCGTTTCGACAAGGCGCTAGCTTAGCCGTCGCTGGCGACAAGCTGCGTCGCAGCGTCGACGCGACGTCAGCTGTCGCGTCGGCGCTTATCGTGTTCAACACATCCACACAAGGAGACCAGCATGAACAGGCAAACCCTGAGCGACGCCCGCTACCACACGATCGGCTACATTGACACCGCTGCCGACGGCAAGCAGACCGCGCGGGACGCGCGCTGCCACGTGGTCGGCTATTATGATCCGCGCACGGACACGACCCGCGACGCCCGCCATCACATGGTCGGGCATGGCAATCTGCTCGCCTCGCTGATCGCCTGCCGCTAACGGAGTATCCGATAATGACGACTGGACTAGTTCACTTCATGCATGGCAAGGAAAGCGGTCCGAGCGGCGCCAAGATCGTGGCGCTGGCCAAGGTTGCGCGGTCGCACCATTGGGAGGTGGCTAGCCTCGACTACTCCCACACCGTCGATCCAGCGGCCCGCCTGGAACAGCTGCTGGGCGCGTGTGCCGATGTGCGTGGTCCCTTGCTGCTGGTCGGCTCCAGCATGGGCGGCTGGGTGGCGGCCGAGGCCGCGGCACGTATCGGCGCGCGCGGGGTCTTCCTGATGGCGCCCGCTCTTGGCGTGCCAGGTTACCCGAGCCAGGCGCCCCAGGTGCCCGCGACGCTTACCGAGATCGTGCATGCTTGGGATGACGAGGTCATCCCCTGCGAATACGCCATCCGTTTTGCGCGCCTGCGTCAATGCACCCTGCACCTGGTGCAGGGGGACCATCGCCTGAACACCCGCATCCCCTTGCTGCGCGAGCTGTTCAGCGCCTTTCTATTGCGCTGCGCCGCGAACCACGCGAGCTAATCGGCACTCGCACAAAAGCGTTGTGCGTTACGACACCCGTTGTCGGCAGGCGCGCATCGTATCGAGGCGTCCGCAGCAAGTGACGGGCCCGCATCATCGAAAGGAACAATTATGAATACCAATGTGCCCAACCACGGCATTGGCGCAGCAGACCCCCTGCTGCCGCAAGCAGCAGCCTGGATCGAGGCCTTGCGCGCTCAAGGCGAGGACATCCTGCTCTACCCAATTTCACGCTTGCAGCGCGAGTTCAGGATCGGGTATTCCCGCACCTGCGCACTGGTCGAAGCGTTGGCGCTGGACCAGTACTGGACCATCGCGTTCGCCGAGGACGGTACCCGATATGCGCGCCTGCGTTTAGGAGAAGCCGGATGAACGCCTCACGCCACCTGTCGGCGAGCACCGAAGCAGCCATCGAGCGCGCCGCTACACTGATTGCCGGGGCCGATGCCTTGGTGATCGCCGCCGGCGCCGGCATGGGCGTCGATTCGGGTCTACCCGACTTTCGCGGTAATGGCGGGTTCTGGAAAGCCTACCCGGCACTGGCGGCCGAAGGGACTTCCTTTATGGAGATCGCCTCACCGGCCGCGTTTCGTAACAACCCACGCCGGGCCTGGGGGTTTTATGGGCACCGCTTGGCGCTGTACCGTGACACCACGCCGCACGCCGGCTTCGACATGCTTCGCAAGTGGGGAGAGGCGATGCGGCATGGTTACTTCGTTTTCACCAGCAATGTGGACGGCCACTTTCAAAAAGCGGGCTTCGATCCACAACGGATCGACGAATGTCATGGCACGATCCACAAGCTGCAATGTCTTGAGCCGTGCTCGCCTGCGCTTTGGTCAGCCGCCGGGTTCGATCCGGTGGTCGATACAGCGCGCTGCGAGCTGCCCTAGCCGAATCGAGTACATCTTCGAACTGATCGCGCGCGAAGATGGTGGCGCTGCCGAGACGCCCTCCGCGCTGCACGCGACTTTCCACTTCTGGCGCCGTCGCTTGGAGGCGCCCGGCACCAATGCAAGGAGCGAATGGCTGAAGGTCAAGCAATACTTCATGCGCTTGCACGAATGGTTCCGTGACCGCACGCTCTATCACTTGGTCGGCTACCTCGTCAACGATGGCGCCGACATGGCCGCGATCCGCTGATCCGCTTGGATTCCCTGGACACTTTGAAGACAAAATTTCGGTCTGTTGAGATCCCGTTTTATGCCCCTTCAGCTGCCGTCTCCCGGGCGAAGGCGGTGTCAGGTTTTTGAGAGCTGTGTGAGGACGGCTCTCATTGTAGTCCCGGCGCCAGGCTTCGACGGCGGCCTGGGCCTCGGTCAGCGATGCGAACCAGTGAATGTTCAGGCATTCGTCGCGTAGCGATCCATTGAATGTCTCTATGAAACAGTTATCGGTTGGCTTGCCGGGCCGGCTGAAGTCGATTTTCGTCTGGTGGTGGTACGCCCATAAGTCGAGCAATTGTCCCGAGAATTCGCTGCCGTTGTCGACGAACAGGCATTTCGGTGCCGGACGTCGTTCGACAATGCGGTTAAGCGCCGCGACGACGTCGTCGCCGCGCAGGCGATGACCGACGATGATCGCCAGCGATTCCCGACTGTGGATATCGATGATCGTCAGCAGCCGGATCTTTGTCCCGTCGGCCAATTGGTCGGCTACGAAGTCCATGCTCCAGGCGTCGTTGATGTAGCGCGCCTGCATGCGCGCCTGCCGGGGCATGGTCGTCTTGCTGCGCTTTTTGGGCCAGGAGCGCAGTTGCAGCTCTTCGAGGCGATACCAGCGATAGGTCTGGTTGACGCCAAGCTGGAAACCCTCGCGCTTCAGGAGGATGTGCAGGCGGCGGTAGCCCCACCTCAGGCGCACCTGTGCTAGCTCTTTCAAACGCTGCCGCAACGGCAGTTTCGGGTCCTTCCGACTGTGCAGGTATTGTGTACTGCGCACCTGTTTCATCAGTCTGCAGGCCCGCGCCAGCTTCAGGCCGTAGTGGCTCACGATGTACTTCACCACTTCCCGTTTCAGCGCGGGCCGCTCCACTTTTTTGAGGCGACGTCCTGCAGGATCGCCTTGTCCAGGCTCAGCTCGGCGACCAGCTTTTTCAACCGCGCGTTTTCTTCCTGCAGGATCTTCAGCTCGCGCACACCTTCGACCTGCATGCCCGCGTACTGCTTCTTCCAGCGATAGAACGTCTGCTCTGAAATGCCCAGCTGGCGCACGATATCACCTACTGCCATCCCCAGCTCTGCCTGCCGGAGAATCGAGACAATCTGCTCTGCTGAGTACCGTTTCCGTTTCATGGCCGCACTCCTTCTCGAAGGAAAAAGTTGGACCAAAACTCATCCAGGAAGTTGCCCAGTTTTGCCGGGGCAGATCAAGCGAGTGGAACGACACCTCGATCGTGGCTGACGTCGTGACGATCAAGTTTCACCCGGTGGCCAGCCAGTAGGCCGCCCTGCCGGACGCGGCAGGGCGGTGCTGCGTATGACAGCACCGCCTCGTGGCGAGGAGCGCGGGCTTATAGCGGAATGGTGGCCTTGATCCAGAACGCCCGGCCCTGGGCGCGATTACGCACACCGGATTCCGTTTCGAACTTCGCGGTGACGAAGAAGCCTTTTCCGGTGTCGTACTTGATCGACGGTCCGATGGCGAATGCGCGGCCCTTGTTGCCCACGTCCACGCCATGCAACTCGTCACCCGTGGTTTGGCGATACACATAGCCACCGACGCCCAAGACCCAGTTCGGCGCGACTGCGTAGCCGAGTGAATAGTCCATGTGCGCTTCCTGGCCCGAGCGATAATCGGTGTCCTTGTTCTTGTGGTTGAAGTCATACATCAGCTTCACGTCGCCGTTCCACCCTGCCGGATCGATGTAGCTCGCCGTGTAAACAGGCTCGATCGCCCAGTAGTTGCGACCAGGGTTGGCGAGCCGGTTGCGGTCGTAGGAACCGGTCGGCGTGATGATGTCGACCGCAGCGACGCTGTGCAAATGCTCGCTATGGTGATAGCCAAGCGCGAGTGCGCTGATCGTGATGTCCCCCAGGCCGCGCTTGTGCGAGCCCGCCCCTGCCACGTCGACGTGGAGATCGACCAATGGCACGATGATCGCATGGGCGACCTGGCCGCCGAACAGGGTATTGCCCGTCACCCAGACAAAGCGCGGCGAGATGGCCGTCGCGCGCACGCTGAAATCGACCGGCAGCGTGTTGCCGGCGCCATCCTTCAGTTCGTCGCCTGAGTAGTGGTTGATGAACGCAAGCGTATAGAATCCTGGCGGCGGCATCGCCCCGGTCAGGTAGTTTTCCGCCCCCATGGGATAGCTCGAACCGCCGCCCTCGGTCGCCGAAGCGGCAGTGGCCACGAGTGCCGCGCCGGCCAGCAGCACACGGCCCATGTGCAAGTATGGGTTCTTCATTGCTCCTCCAGTTTTATCGTTGTTAAAATCGTTGAGTGGTGCGGCGCGGCCCTCAGTCAGGCTTCGTCCAATGAAGTAAAACTGGAACTCGGGAATTCCACATGGCTTTGTTGCATAAATCCGCAAGTCATTGACTTTATTGAATAAAAATTTCGATGCTAAATTTATAATTCAATGAAAAATCAAAGGCTTATCGTTTATTTATGCAACAAAGCCCCCCTGGGTTGCCCGATCTCGTAGGTCATTGGCGGCCTTGCCAAGACCGCACAATGCCATGCGCAATATCGATCGCCTTGAGGATTTGCTTGAACGTTACCTAGATAGGCAACGCGCAAGCTTGCCGATAACGCGAATCGAAAGATCAGTGACCGGTGTAATACGGCAAGCCAGCACGGTGCCGTTACGCTCTTCTTCCTCACTTATGCATGCCCGGCTCATCTTTGCAGCAATGTAATGTCCGCTGATGACAGAAATTTTGCATATGCCGCAACCGCCACCACGGCATCCCACTGGAATACTGCGACGGCCTGTCGCAACCATTCCTCCCAGCAAAGTAGACGACTGCGAGCATGAAAAAATTTCTCCAGTCGGCTCGACTTTGATTGAATATCCCATGGCTTCTCCTGCAAGTCAAATCACTGATTAACTCCAACATGAACTTCATATCAGGTGGGAGGATTGTCTCACTAATAAATGGAGACCAATATTTCCGCCAAGGCTTTCGGCGCCGAGAAAAAAGGTGAGTGTGAGGTGTCAAGCGAAACAACTTTTTCGCACGGCATCGCCTCAATGTAGCGCGCTTGCATGCTTGGAGTAATAGCCTTGTCCCTCAGGCATTGTATATACGCCCGCGGCACGCGACCAAATCGCTCGTCGGTTAACATGACTGGAGTCTTTCCGGGTAGTGCAGGCTCTGGCACGGCGTTGTTTAATGCAAATACGACGTCGGCATCGCCACAGTCTGCATAAAAGACCTCCTTGACATGTTCCGGCTTCAACCATGAGATTCCTTTTTCGGCATCCCGTACAACTGCTTGCGGAATGAGCGAAGACGCATCGCTAGCAATCATCTGAGAAGAAGTTTGCCCCGACTGCAGGAGAATTCCTGCAAGGTAGACAAGACCCGCAATCCGGTGCGGGCGCGCCTCTGCCGCAAGTGAGATCGATACGCCGCCGAGACTATGTCCTACAAGGACTATTGGCCCTTCCGTCGCGTCGATCGCATCGACAACCGCAGCACAATACGCTGCTTGCGAGATGAGTCCAATTTCTGTGCTGTTTTTGTCGTATTTAAGGCCGTGGTTCGGGAGGTCGATCGCAATCGCGTGATTGCCACTCGCGATAATTTCAGGCACAACTTTCGACCAACACCATGCGCCATGCCACGCACCGTGTACGAGGATGTAAGTGCGTGGAGATTCGCGCGATATGAGTTTGCTCATGATAACTTGAATTCAAGGATATTTAAGAAAGCCTGCGGCACGGCTTCGCCCAGCGTGGGAGCTCGCAGGCCCTTTCGTCATGGTGAAACGTGGTTACGTAACAACTTCCTTGAAGCGGTCGTGGAGAACGCGGGTATGATAAAAGATCGCGCGACCGAACTCTTCCCCAGTCCAGCGGATCTTCGGCCGGTCGGGATAGTGAAGATAGCCGCCAGCGAATACTTCATTGCGATTGCCAGAAGGGTCGAAGAAGTAGATCGTCTGGCCCCGCGTCACACCGTGTCGCGTGGGGCCAATATCCAGCATGACGTCTTTTTTCGAAATAATGTCGGCGGCTCGCAGCAATTCACTCCATGACTGTGTGCCAAAGGACATGTGATGCAGTTTGCCGGGCTCGGGATAAGCGAGGAATGCAACGTCGTGGGGTTTGTTTGAGCAAGTCAAAAACGAGCCCACAATCTGTTCCTGGTCATGTTCACCGACGATAATCTCTTCGGCGACCTTGAAGCCGAGCACATCGCAGAATAATCTTACGGTCTCTTGGATATGCGTTCCCGAAAGCGCACAATGATCGAAATGCGTTGGGGACATGCCGCGCAAGCCGTCCGGCCACGGCGCCGGATTCAAATCCCCGGTAGCGATGCCCGCTGCGGTCTTGCTCGCAAACAGCTCGAAGAGGTGACCTGACGGAGCACGGAACTGAAAGCGGCGCCCAGTCTCACGCAATTCGCCAGCCGGCATCCACTTCAAATCCGTCGCAAGCCCACTCCCTTCAATCGACCCGGCCAACGCATCAAGCGTCGCCTCGCTGTCGACGCGGAAGCCCATGTATTCGAGTCCGGGAGAGTCGGCCTCGTGCACGATTACACTGTAAGCATCATGTTCATCCCAGCATTTGAAATAGACGCGACCTTGCTCGTCCCGTCCCGTTTCCATCAATCCTAAGGTGTCTGTGTAGTAAGCCACCGCCGGCTCCAACTCCAGCACACGGATAGCCGCGTGTCCCGGACGCATAACGCCTGTAATTGCCATGATCTCCTCCGCCTAGATTTCTATAAAGAAATTTCTTCTTGCACTATCGAACTCAGTGCGGCCGAGTTTCGCGAGCGCTAAATGGACGATACACAGAAAAACGATTTATAGCAATAATATCGAGATTTTCTCAAATCTAGGTTATTACATGATCGTGGTATGATCGTTCACGATATGCTTGGTGTGTCCTTACAAAGCTTGTCGGCTGTAGCGACGGGCGGCCTGAGCTCAACGATAGCGCCTGGACACGAGTGCCCTTTTTCTAAATATGTTGATATGAATACATTGTTCGATTCCGCTACCAGCGAAGAGTCAGCGAGCGAAGCTCGCACCTCGGTGATCGCGTGTTATAGGGTGTTACGCAGAGGTATCCTTGATGGTGTCTTTCCACCGGGAGAGAAGCTGCGGCCTGAATTCTTGCGCCATACTTTGGGGACCGGAACGAGCACACTGAGGGAAGCTGTGTCGCTTTTGATAGCGGACGGGCTGGTCATAGCACAGCCACAGCGCGGCTTTCGCGTGGCAGCCATGTCACTCGAGGATCTGAAGGACCTTACCGAGTCGCGCGTATTGGTTGAAACAAAAGCGCTTCGCGATTCGATAGCACTCGGTGGCGATGCCTGGGAGGCGGATGTCGTGGCGGCATTGCATCGCCTTCGGCGTGTCGAAGAAGCGCTAGAGATCAACAAGGACGATGCCGCGCTTTCGAGCCGGGAGGAGCGCAATTACGTTTTTCATAAGGCATTGATCAGCGCGTGCGGGTCGCCCCGCCTCCTCAACCTATTTGAAGTGTTTTACGCGCAGGCTGAGCGTTACCGACGCCTTTCGGTAGCGTTTCATGCTACACAGCAAATTGCTACACCCCCGCGCGACGCCCAGACGGAACACCAGGAAATCGCGGACGCAGTGTTGCGACGTGATTATGATACCGCCGGGGCCAAGCTGGAGAGGCATATCCGGCTAACCTATGAATTCGTTCAGCATTTTCCAGCCTCGTTTTTCAAGCGAGACGACACCCGCCGCTAACACGGTGGCGAAAGCCTCGGAAGGGTACTGTCAACTTACCGTAGGGCCATACGCTCGATGTCCTTGTGCAAAGCCGGCGCGACCGGCAGGCAGCCCAACGATTCTTCCGTAAGCTTCTCAGGGGCTTGTGGGCCACGGGTTCTGATCACTGACAAATTAAAGAGCTACTCTGCAGCCAGGCTTCAGCTTATGCCAGGCGTCGAACACCGCCAGCACAAGGGCTCAACAACCCTGCCGAGCTGTCGCACCAACCGACGCGACAGCGAGAGCGGCAGATGCGCCGTTACAAGTCACCCAGGCATGCGCAGCGATTTCTGTCGGCACACGGGCCCATCACCAGTCGCTCCCGCCGGCATCGAGGTATCAAGCCTCTCGGTTAACCAACAATGATGTCCTGATATAATGCTTGCCAGTAGGTAAGCATTCCATTCCGTATTCCGTGTCTCGCGTCAGTTACCATTGGCACGCCACGAATTCCGCCCATGAGCTTCCTCTTCGACCATGAGATCATCGAACAGTTGCATGACAGTGCCCGCTCGCTGGTCTACCGCGCCCGCGCCCGCGCCGCCGACGGTACCGCGCTGATCGTCAAGCTGCCCAACCAGGAATTCCCGTCCTTTCAACAGCTGGCGCAGTTCAAGCGCGAGTATGCGATCGCCCGTCGATGCCGTCATCCAGGCGTCGTGCATCCGCTCGCGCTGCAGTTCCACGGCGGACGCTGGATGATGATCCACGAAGATGTTGGCGGCGTTTCGCTCGACAGGGTGCTGCACGCGCGGGCGCCGGCTCGCCAGGCGCCATCGCAGCCGGCGTTGGCGCTGGACGATTTCTTCGACATCGCGCTACAGCTGTGCGCGGCGCTGGAAGAGGTGCACCGGCATGGTGTAATCCACAAGGACATCAATCCGTCCAACCTGGTGTGGAATGACGAACGGCGCCTGCTGCAGCTGATCGATTTCGGCATCGCCTGCGAGCTGCCGCAGGAAGACCAGGGCATCGTCCATCCTCGCGCCCTTGAGGGCACGCTGCGCTACATGGCGCCGGAGCAGACCGGGCGAATGAACCGCCGTGTCGACTACCGTGCCGATTTCTATTCGCTCGGCGCGACGTTCTACGCACTGTTGGTGGGAACGGCGCCATTCGATACGCGCGACGAGATGGAGCTGGTGCATTGTCACATCGCACGCAGCCCGGACTGGACGCATCCGGTGCTCGCCGGACTGCCGGGCTCGCTGTTGGCGATCGTCCAGCGGCTGCTGGAAAAGAACGCCGAGCAGCGCTACCAGAGCGTGCAAGGCCTGTGCAGCGACCTCGAGGCCTGCCGCGCCGGGATGGCCACCCCGGCGCCGGCGCAACCACTCGCGCTGTCCGCCCACGACGGCCGTTTCCTGGTGCCGCAGACCTTGCACGGGCGCGAGGATGCGATCGCCGCGCTGCTGGCGACGTTCGAACGCAGCGCCGAAGGCGGCCGCGAGATGCTGCTTGTGGCCGGCTATTCGGGCATCGGCAAGTCGGCGGTGGTCAACGAAGTGCACAGGCCGATCGTCGCCCGGCGCGGCTGCTTCATAGCGGGCAAATTCGACCAGTTCCAGCACGATGTGCCATACGCGTCGCTGATCCAGGCCTTCCAGGGCCTGGTGAACCAGCTGCTTGCCGAACCCGAGGACGTGCTGCAGCGGTGGGCCGGCAAACTGCGCAGCGTGCTTGGCAGTGGCCTGGGCGTGATGGTCGAACTGATCCCCCAGCTGGCGCTGGTCGTCGGCCCCACCGAAGCGGCGCCGGTGCTCGCGCCGGAACAGGCCCGGCTGAGGCTGAGCCGCGTATTCCCCCGGTTCGTCGACGTGTTCGCCACACTCGACCACCCGCTCGTGCTGTTCCTCGACGATCTGCAGTGGGCCGATGCGGCCACGCTGCGGATGATCGAGCTGCTCATGGTCCCGCGGGGAGACGAGGCCGTGCATGGTCATATGCTGGTCATCGGCGCCTACCGTGACAATGAAGTCGATGCCGTCCACCCTCTCATCGGGCTGCGCGACAAGCTGCTCATGGACGGGGTGCGCTTGTCCACGCTGGTACTGGACGCACTGACGGAGCCGCAGGTGGCGCAGGTGGTGTCGGCTACCATCCGCGTGCCCGTCGAACATTGCGCCGCACTGGCCCGGCTGTGCTTTCGCAAGACCGGCGGCAACCCGTTTTTTCTTAGCCAGTTCCTGGGCTCGATCCACGACGCCGGCCACCTGCGCTACCAGGCGCCTGACGACTGCTGGAACTGGGACCTGGCCGCGATCGAACAGGCAGACTATACGGACAACGTGGTCGAGCTGCTACTCGATAAAATCCGCCGCCTGCCGCCGGCGGCCCAGCGCCTGCTGCAACTGGCCGCGTCAATCGGTGGGCGCTTTACGCTCGACACGCTCGCGCTGGCTGTCGAACGCTCCGCCTGGGACACGCAACAAGACCTGTGGCCAGCGCTTGACGCGGGCTTGATCCAGCCGCTCGACGGGCGCTACAAATACGTTGGCGCGGACGGCGACGAAAGCGGTGTCGGCTACCGCTTCCTGCACGACCGGGTACAGCAGGCCGCCTACCTGCTCGCCGATGCCGGCGCGCGTGCAGCTAACCACCTGTATATCGGCCGGCTGATGCTTCGGCACGCGACAGCGGACGCGCGGGAAGGCAAGCTGTTCGAGATCGTGGAGCAACTCAACGCCGGCCGTGCGCTGCTCATCGACGGCGGCGAGCGCGTGCAGCTGGCGGAGCTGAACCTGCGCGCCGGCGCCAGGGCGCGCCGCGCCGCCGCGTTCCAGGCCACGCTGGCGCACATGCGCATCGGCCTCGAGCTCCTGCCGGAGCAGGCATCGCACACGCACGCCGGGCTCTGGCTCGACCTTCAGCTCGGCGCCGCGGAAGCGGCCTACCTGTGCGGCCAGTTCGATGCCGCCGAGGCGATCTATCCGCTGGTGCGCGCGCGCAGCCGCACGCCGCTCCAACAGGTGCGCTGCATCGCAGTCCAGGCGCACCAGTACCAGTTGCAGGGGCGCCTGCTTGATGCCATCGCCGTGCTGCGCGACGGCCTGGCGCTGCTGGGCGTGGTCATTCCGCACGAGACAGCACGACTGAAGGCGCGTTTCGATGAGCTCCTCGCCGACATCGAGCGGCTGCACGATGCGCGCGCGCCCGACGAGTTACTGGCGGCCGCCGAGATGTGCGACCCGGAGGCGGTGGCGGCGCTGCAGCTGATGCACGGGCTGTGGATGGCGGCCTACTACGCCGGCCAGCAGGACCTGAGCGGGCTGATGGTGCTGGCGATGACCCACCTGTCCATGCGGCAGGGAGCCAGCGATTTCAGCGCCGTCGGCTACGTCGCCTACGCGATGCTGGTGGCGATGCGCAGCGGCGATGCCGGACGCGGCTATCGCTTCGGCGCGATGGCGCTGGCGCTGGCCAGGGGCCGCGCCAACCTGCAGACCCGGATCCAGACGGCGCTCATGTTTGCCGCCATGGTCAGTCATTGGACGCAGCCGCTGCGCAGTTCCGATGCGCTGTACGAGGAAACCTTCGGCTGGGCGCTGGAAATCGGCGATTACGTGCAAGTCGGCGTGGTGGCGGCCGTGCGCGCGACCGACCGGATCATCCTCGGCGACTACCTGCCGCAGCTCATGCACGACATCGAGCGCGACCTGGCGCTGATGCGCGCGAACGGCCAGCAAGCCATGGCCGATTGCTGCGTCGCCGCCGCGATCGAGCCGATCAAGTGCCTGATGGGGCTGGCGGCGCGCAGCGACAGCGATGACGATGCGAGCTTCAACGAAGCGCGCTTCCTGGAACGATACGGCGACTCTTCCCTGTACCGCGCGTACCTGTTGCAGGGGAAGATCCGCAATGCCTACCTGTTCGATGGCCCCGAAGCCGAGGCGCTGGCTGACCAGCTCGGCGAGGTGACGCAGATCATGCGCGGCCAGGCCAAGGTGCCTGAGTCGACCTTCTACGCCGCGCTCATCCTGATCCGCGTGCTGCGGCGCGATCCCGGACGCACCGATGCAAATGCGGTATTGGCACGGATCGAAGCGCTGCAGGCCAGCTTCGCGCGCTGGGCCGAACAAGGCCCGGACGACATCCACGCCAGGCATTGGCTGGTGCGGGCCGAGATGGCGCGCTACCGGCAGGACTTGCCGCTGGCGACGCGCTGCTACCAGCAGGCGGTCGACGCCGCCGGCCGAGCCGGCTACGTCAACCTCCAGGCGTTGGGCAACGAACTGTGCGGCGAATACTGGTTCGAGCATGGCCAGCCACGCGTGGCCGTGGTGTTCATCAGGGACGCCATCGCGCGCTACGGCCAGTGGGGCGCCGAGGGCAAGGCGGCGCAACTGCGCGCACGGCATGGCGCCTTGCTGCCGAGTGTGGACGCACGCACGACGCCATCGCACACTGCATCCCATACCCAGGGTACCAGTGCGCTGGACCTGGTCTCGCTGCTCAAGGCGACGCAGATCCTGTCGAACGAAGTCGGCCTGCGCAACGTGCTGCAACGCCTGATTTCGATCGTGCGCGAGAACGCCGGCGGGCAGGTCGCGCGTCTGTTGCTGCTGTCCGAGGGCGCCTACCGGCTCGAGGCCGATAGCGATGGCGACGCCGTCACCGTGCTGCAATCGCGCCGGCTCGACCTCGACGCCGCCAGCGATCCGCAGTTCCCGCTGTCGGTGCTGCGCTACGTCATCCGCACCGGCGCCGAGGTCATCGAAGACAATGTCGCCGGCGCCTCGCGCTTCGCTGCCGATCCCTATGTCCGGCAGCGACGGCCGCGCGCCGTGATGTGCCTGCCGGTCCGGCACGGCGGCCGCACCGACGGCGTCCTGTACTTCGAGAACCGGCTGGCCGAAGCGTCGTTCACCGAAGAGCGCATCGAGTTCCTGCGCATGCTCGGTGCGCAGGCGATGATCTCGATCGCCAGCGCACCCCTGCACGACAGCCTCGAGCAACGCGTTGCGGAGCGCACTGCGCAACTGGAGGAGGCCAACCGCAAGCTGGCGGCCCTGGCCATCACCGACGGTCTGACGGGCCTCGCCAACCGGCGCCGTTTCGACGACGTGCTGCACGCCGAGTGCGCGCGCGCGGCGCGCGAAGGCCAGCCGCTTGCCGTCATCATGCTCGACGTCGACCACTTCAAGAAATTCAATGACCGCTATGGCCACCAGGCCGGCGACGCCTGCCTGGTCCGCGTCGCCCATGCGTTGGCGGACGGCGCACGGCGCGCAAGCGACCTGGCGGCGCGCTACGGCGGCGAAGAGTTTTCGATCGTACTGCCGAACACGGGCGCCGATGAAGCGCGCCAGATCGGCGAAGCGCTGCGCGGGGCGATCGCAACACTGGGGATCCCCCACGAGGGCGCGGCGGCGGGCCAGGTGACGATCAGCGTTGGCATCGCGGTCCAGCTGGGGCGCCTGGCCGGCGACCCGGATGCGCTGATGCGACAGGCCGATGCCGCGCTGTACCGCGCCAAGCATGCGGGGCGCAACCGCGTGGTGCTCAGCGGGGATGAAAAGTGATCGGCTCTGAAAAATAGTAGCCAGCAACAACGTTAGTTTTCGGCGAAACTGTCCTTATGAAAAGGGGTTTTGCATGAAAAGAAACGGTTTGCAGTCGAGCAGATTGTTGCGGTCCTGAAGGAAGCGGAAGCAGGCCTGCCTGTTGCCGACCTCATCCGCCGTATCGGCATTTCTGAGCAGACGTTCTATCGATGGAAGAAGCAGTACGCGGGTCTCGATAGTGACCAGGCCGGCAGCTCAAGCAACTGCAGGAAGAGAACGAGCGTCTGAAAAAGATCGTCGCCGAGCCTGTCGCCTGGTCGGGATGGCGCCACGTGTCCACAGCTACAAGAACTGCAAGGATCCACAAACGGCACCACGTCAGCGCATGAGGGAATTGGCGATCACGCGGATGAGGTACGGCTACCGCAAGATCGGCGTGCTGCTCAAGCGCGAGGGTTTCCGTCTCAGTAGCGGGGTCAATGTACCGGATCTACCGGGAAGAAGGTTTGGGCTTGCGTTACCGGCCCGGGCGTCGATCCAAAGCGCAGGTCACCCGACCACAACGAACACCAGCTGTGCGCCCCGATCAGGCATGGAGTCTGGACTTCGTCGCCGACCAGCTCGCCAACGGGACACGGTTCCGCTGCCTGACTATTGTCGATGTATTTACCCGAGAGTGCTTGGCGATTGAAGTAGGACAGCGCTTATCAGGTACCGATGTCGTGGCCGTGCTTAACCGCGTCGAGCAAAACGGCCGGGTTCCCGGAACGCTGTTTTGCGACAACGGCAGCGAATTCACCAGTCACATCCTCGACCTCTGGGCCTACCACAACAAGGTCAAGATTGAGTTCAGCCGCCCCGGGAAGCCAACTGACAATGCCTGCATCGAGTCCTTCAACGGCACGTTCCGAGATGAATGTCTCAATGCCTACTGGTTTGAATCCCTGCGCGATGCCAGAATGCAGATCTCGTCCTGGCAGCAGGAATACAATGAGAGCCGTCCTCACAGGGCTCTCGGAGAAGTAGCACCCGCCGAATTCGCCCGCCAGTACACCCGAAAGCTCGAATCTGGCATCAAATTTACGGCCGACGACTAACTCTGAAGTTGGCTACAAAAAGCCGGGCCGGTCACTGTAGCATCAAGCATGCTCGACCCAAGCTTCGTCAGTCCATCCGTTTTCCTTCAAGAACTCACCAAACACTTCGGCCCACTCTTCTTCTCCACCCAGCGGAGCGTCGACGTCCAGTCGTTCCAAAATAATTCGGGCGACCTTCGGTTTGTTGGGGAGACGCGCTGCTCGATCAAGATAATCAAAAAAGCTTACGCGAAAATCCTGGTACGCCTGTACATCCTCCCATATTTCTGGCATTCCGCCCGAAATGAAAGGCTCGGCAAGCCTCTTGAGCCGGGCTGTATCCTCGAGGTAACCAATAACGCGCGCAACGAATCTTTCAAAGAATTCCTCATTGAAAGGATTACGTTCAAGTTGATCTAGGTGTTCGGTCGGGGCGAACGGCAGCCACGGCCTGCGCCGCACCAACGAGGACAAACGCAGATCGGTCTCGACGCTACTGGCCGATCCCGAGTGGGCATCGTGGAGCCAGGAAATGATCGCCAAGGCCTGCTACGTCTCGACCGGATTCGTTTCCAAGATGGTGGACCGCATCTCTTCACAATGAAGAGATGCGGTCCACCACGAAGACTGTCACCCGCAACGGCAAGAGCTACGAGCAGAGAACCGAGAAGATCGGCAAGACGCGCAAGGCAAATGTCGCTACAGTGCTGGCGTCGCAGGGCAATGCCCCCGCTCTCGAGGTCGCCACCCAACACCTGACTCCCGAACAGGCCAGCGAGGCCGTCGCCGGTCTTGAAGAACTGCTGGCCGAAAACGCGGCGCTGCGCGAGGAGCTGGCCAGTTATAAGGCTCAGCTCGCTGACGTGCTGGAAGAACTGAACGACATCAAGAACGACATGGCCGTGACACTAGCCGACAACGAAATGATGGCCCGTGTGTTCGAGGCCAACGACCAGGTGAAGGCGTCGATGGCCGAGGTCGAGCGCTACCGTGCGGTGGCCGAACAGGCTGGGCGCAAATTGGCTGCACGCTCGCACGAATTCAACGAGCGCGCCCGCAACGTCAGATATTGGAAGTCCCGCGCTGACAAGGCCGAGAAACAACTGGCGGTGACCGACTAATACACGCAACTGGTCGACGTCGTGGTGGGAAAGCTTGTCGACAGCCGTGGTGAGAATGATGCAAGGACGTCATGAGGGACATGATGAAAGAGGAAATGAAGGGCGCGATCCTGCAGCAGCAGGAAGCGTACATTGCTCAGAAGTCCGCTGCGGCGGCCGAGGCCGCGGGATGCCAAGAACAAGCCTCGACGTTCCAGATCGAAGCTACGTATCACAGCGCTGCGGCCTTGGCACAGCTACAACCTGCCGCGCTGCCGCCGGTTGTCGCGGGCGAGGCCGTGCCGGATGAAGCACAGCTCGCGTCGAACGGCGGTGGCTGGTCGGTGCGCGATACGCTTGCGACACCGGACACCCCCGCCCTAGCTGCTTCGTTTGTACGTACTGAACTACTGGCGCAAAGGCGTCTCGATATCTTGGCTCTCGGCATTGACGCCGCCGCCGCAACCGCTTGCAGCGACCCATTGACGAAGATGCTCGTACATCAGGCCGGGCTCGCGCATGCCGCCGCCTTCAAACTGGTCGACCGCGCCATAGACCAAGACAGTCCGGCTGAAACGGCACGGCTAATGAACTCTGCGGCCCGCATGATGGGCACGTTTCAACAGGCGATGGTGACGCTGCACCGCCTACGAAATGGCGGTCAGCAAACGGTCACGGTGCAGCATATCAACGTGAGTGCCAACCAGACACTCGTGACTGGGTCGATGGCCACCGGGGCAGAGCTGTCACACGGGGGTATAGGTGAACGATAAAAACAACCCCTTGCAGCCACAACAGTCTCCGCGTTGTGGCGCGAAAACGCGCTCCGGGATGCCCTGCCGGACAGCCACGGTCCGAGGAAAGAAGCGATGCCGCATGCATGGTGGAAACAGTCCTGGCGCGCCGCGAGGTAATCAGAATGCGCTAAAAAGCGGCGCCTATACCAGTGCTGCCAAGGCACAGAGGCGCGATGCCCGGGTGGTCTTGAAGCGTCTACGTGAATTAATCGCCGAAATCGAAAAATTGGTGTGATGCAACCCAGAAGCTGGAATACTGATTGGCTCTGTACACGCTACAGGTTTTATACGGCCTGGATCTGCCCGGCTTCGTCGGCGCCACGCCACCCCGTTACAACAACGAAGCGGTCCCGGCACCAGCATGCTCCGTGTGCCGCAAGGCGTTCTTCGAGCGCTCTCGCCAACGGCGTACCGCATTGGGCCAGAATGTCGACGATGGCTTTTAGTTCTGCCCCGTCGAGCACTGCAGGCGAGACGGGTGCGTCTAGTACCGCCTTGCCAACCCAGTTGCAGACGCGCTCCCCGACCCCGTACTCAATCCAGAACTCGGCATTTGCGCCCTGCATTTGCCACCACGCCACCACTGCACGTGCCATGAACTTCAGCCGATCCGCGTGCGGCTCGACCTCCAGCAGGCTGAGGAATGCGAAAGCGACGAACATAGACCCGGATGCCTGCTCCGTTAATGGCGCGAGCAAGGACAGCAGCAAGGCAGTACGCGCGGCCCCGAGGGGGTGAACGTAGCAGCAAGGGCCTTGTCCGATGTTGTGTTGCCCCATGAACATCGCAGCAACCGCTCCGGCAACATGAAGTTCTATTCCCGAGGAGCACTTGGATGCCGAGCGGCGCCATCTCTGGGTCGCCACGAGCTGCTGCGCCAGCGTCTCGCGGATTGATACGGCTGTGCTGTCCGACACCACCTTGCCGTCCAGCCACAGCGGATCCAACGCATGCAGCACAGCTTCCATGGCATCGAACAATGGCTCTTCCGGCAATTGAGCGAGGGGTTTAAGCACATACTCTTCAATTCCCCCGTCGCCGATCGAGACCGCTGCTGCGAGCGCGGCTGTGAAGTAGGCATCGTTCCACTCGAACGACAGGTCGCCTGGCTCCTCATCGGGTCCACAACCTATCCCATTGGCTCCAGCGGTCCAAGCCCAGCAATGACGCACCAAGGCACAGAGCAAATCGGGCCGAGTCGCACGCCAGAGTTCGACCGCGAGCGACAGCCATTGCGCCGCTGCGCCCGCGTCCAGCGCAAAGACGCGCGACAGTACATCGGATTGCTTTTGTCTCGGCTGCAACTCGCCTGCAAACCTCTCAACAACTCATTGATGCAAACGGTTCAAGGCGAACTTGGGTGGTGCGGCTGGCTGGGATCGAACCAGCCCAATCGTTGCGAGCTCAATCCTGATCAACATCGCGCCCAGGCCTGTGAGAAACCCATTTTCTTCAACCAGCCGCCAGCTTGCGCGCCCGCAGCCGCGCGAAATTCATCGCCACCGCCACTGCCCCCAGTGCGCCGGCCGCAATCACCGTCGTGGTACCGATCCCCTCCACCAGCGCCCCCGCCAATGCCATCCCGGCGGATTGCCCGAGCAGGAAGCAGGACGAAAAGGCCGATACCGCCGCGCCACGCCGTTCCGGCGCCATCTGCGTGGCGTTGATTTGCAAGGTGTTATGCAGCATGTAGAACCCAAGCCCGGCCAACAGGCATCCGGGAATCGCCCACGGCCACGAAGGCGCCAGCGCCGCCAGCAACATGCCCGCACCCAGAATCGTCCCGCCCCAGCGTGCCAGGCCCACTTCCCCAAGGCGCCTGACCAGCATGCCCGAGGTCGTCGCAAACAGCACCCCGCCCAGTCCGAACAGCATCACCAGGCTGCCGGCCTTCGACAGCGATACCCCGTGCAGGCGATGCAGGTGCGAAGCAATGAAGGGGAAGGCGCCATACACGAACGCGCCTTCCACGAACACCGTCAGCAGCACCACGCGCGCCCAGCGCGAGGACAGCACATGGCCAAACTCGGCGAGCATGCGGCGCACCGCGTGGCCTTCCGCCTTGCGCACCTGGCGCGCGCGCTCGGGCAGGCGCCGGTTCATCGACAGCAGCGCCACCGAGAGTGCGGCGAACGCCAGCGCAATGCCAAAGAACGGCGCGCGCCAACCCAGGTAGTCGGCCGCCAGTCCGCCCACCATCACGCCGGACGACAAGCCGCCAATCTGCCCCAGCAGGAAGCGCGCCAGGACCGGCTGGCGCCGCTCGTAAGGCACCACATCGCCGATCCACGCCATCGACAAGGGAATGGTCGCGGCGGCAGTGGCGCCCGCCAGCAGGCGCGCACCCAGCAGCATCGGGAAGCTTGGCGCCAGCCCGCATAGCGTCGCGGTGAACGCGCAGGCCACACAGGCCCAACCGACTACGACGTACTTGCCGAAGCGGTCGCCCAGGGGGCCGAAGAACAGCTGCGACGCACCCCATGCGATGGCGAAGCAGGTGATGACCGCCGATGCCACGCCCAGCGAAACGCTGAACTCGCTGGCCAGGTTCGGCAGCTGGGCGTCGGCCACGCGCGACGACATCGCGCTGCAAAACGCCGCCAGCGACAGCCACAGAATGGCCGTCACTGGAATCGTGGTGGCCGCCGCCGGCGCCTGATGAGCTGGTACTTCTGTCAGTCTTCCCCCTCGGCGAAAAAGTCGCCAACCAGCTGGTTGAAGCGCGCCGCATGCTCGATCTGGGTCCAGTGACCGCACTGCCCGAACACGTGCAGCTGCGATTTCGGAATCAGCCCGAACAGCTGGTACGAGCTCTCCAGCGGTATTACTTTGTCCTCGCGGCCGTGGACCACCATGGTCTCGTGCGGCAGCGCGCGGATTGCTTCCACCGGGCTCGCCAGCCCATCGACGCCACGCTGGCGCGGCGCCGGGAACATTTGCGAAAACGCTTCCTGGAATCCAGGCCGGATACTCGCCTCGTAGCGCATCCGCGCCAGCTCGTCATTGACCAGGTTGCGGTTGTACGCGAACACGTCGAGCAGGCCACGCATGTTGTCGAGCGACGGCGTGTAGCCCCACACCCGGTCGAGGCCCTCGGTGATCGGAAACGCGATGCCGGCGCTGCCCATCAGCACCAGGCGGTTGACCCGCTGCGGCGCGCGGATCGCCAGCGCCAGCGCCAGCCCGCCGCCGAACGAGTTGCCGACCACGTGCGCGCGCTCGATGCCCAGCGCGTCCATGAAGTCGATGATGTGGCTGACCCAGGTGTCCATGTTGTATTGGACGCCCGCCGGGCGCTCGGTGTAGCCGAAGCCCACCATGTCGGGCGCCAGCACGCGGAACTGTCTGGCCAGCGCCGGCATGGTCAGGCGCCAGTTGGCCCAGCCGGTCACGCCCGGGCCGGAACCGTGGATCAGCAGCACCGGCGCTCCCTCGCCCTGCTCGTGGTAGTTCGTCTTGACGCCGTTGGCAACGACGGTCTTGCCGATTTCTGGGTTCGGATTGGTCGTCATGATCAGCGCCCCAGGTCCTTGGCGCTGACGCCGCCGATACCCCAATTGGTGTTCGGCACGTCATGCATCCAGACGCGCACGTTTTCCTTCGGCGCACCCACCGCCTCGGACAGCGCCTGCGTCACCTTCTCGATGACGGCGCGCTTCTGTTCCTCGGTCCGGCCTTCCAGCAGATAAATCTGAGCGAACGGCATGATGAATTCCTTTGATAAGTATTTTATACGAAGCGCATGCCAACACTGCCCATGCCCTGAATCCGCAGGCAAACCGAATCGCCGGCCTGCACCGCCACCGCTTCCGTTATGCCGCCCGACAGAATCAGGCTGCCGGCCGGGATTTCCTCGCCGCGCGCACCGAGATGGTTGGCCAGCATCGCGATGGCCGCGGCCGGGTGGCCCAGCACGGCCGCGCCGGCGCCGAAGGCCACCGGCTCGCCATTCTTTTCCAGTACGATGCCGGCCGTGCGCAGGTCTACTTCGCCCACAGCGACCGGGCGGCCGCCGACCACGAAGCGCACTGCCGACGTGTTATCCGCAACGACGCTCTTCAGGTCGAACTTGAAGTCGCGGTAGCGCGAATCGATCACCTCGATCCCCGGCATGACGAAATCGGTCGCCGCCAGCACCGCGCCGATGTGGCAGCCGGGGCCCTTCAGTGCGCGCTTGGTGACGAAGGCGATCTCCGGCTCCGCCTTCGGGTGGATCAGCTGCGCCACCTTGCACTCGCCGCCGTCCGGCACCGCGAAGGAATCGGCCAGGAACCCGAAGACCGGTATTTCGACGCCCATCTGCTTCATCTTTGCGTGCGAGGTGAGGCCGGCCTTGAGGCCGACGATCTTGCCGCCGCGCGCTACCTTGCGGCGCCTTATCTCGTCCTGGATCGCGTAGGCGTCGTCCCAGTCCATGCCCGGATAATCCTCAGTGATCTTGGTGGTGTCGCGTGCCTCCAGCTCGCAGTCTTCCAGGTGCTGCGCGAGGCGTACGATGGTTGCGTGGTCGAGATTCATGCTGCCATCCTCCGCTCGCGCGCCAGGGTCATCGCGGTGTCCTCGATCATGTCTTCCTGACCCGCCACCATGCCGCGCCGCCCCAGCTCCACCAGGATGTCGCGCGCCGACACGCCGTACTTCGCCGAGGCGCGCTTGGCGAACAGCAGGAAGGTCGAGTACACGCCGGCATAGCCCAGGGTCAGCGCGTCGCGGTCGATGCGCACCATGTGGTCCATCATCGGCAGCACGATGTCTTCGGCCACGTCCATGATCTGGTACAGGTCAACGCCGGTCTCGATCTCCATGCGGTTGCAGACTGCCACGAACACTTCGAGCCGGGTATTGCCGGCGCCCGCGCCCAGGCCGTTGGTCGAGCCGTCGATGCGCACCGCGCCCGCTTCCACGGCGGCCAGCGAATTGGCCACGCCCATCGCCAGGTTGTCATGGCCGTGGAAGCCGATCTGGGTCTCGGGCCTGAGCACGGCGCGCAGCGCGGCCACGCGCTCGGTCACGCCGTCCGGCAGCAGGTAGCCGGCCGAATCGGTCACGTACACGCATTCGGCGCCGAACGACTCCATCAGCTTGGCCTGCCCGGCCAGCTTCTCGGGGGTATTCATGTGCGCCATCATCAGGAACCCGACGGTGTCGAGGCCCAGCTTACGCGCCACCGCGATGTGCTGCTCCGCCACGTCGGCTTCGGTGCAGTGGGTCGCCACCCGCACCGTGTGCAGGCCGCAGTCGTGCGCCGCGCGCAGGTGGTCGACGGTGCCGATGCCGGGCACCAGCAGCGCCGACACTTTGGTGCGCTTGAGGTGCGGCAGCACCGCGTTGAGGTACTCGACATCGCTATGCAGCGGAAAGCCGTAGTTCACCGAGCCGCCGCCGAGGCCGTCGCCATGGGTGATCTCGAGCAGCGGCATGCCGGCTTCGTCGAGACCCTTGGCCACCGCGATCATCTGCTCGATCGTGATCTGGTGGCGCTTCGGGTGCATGCCGTCGCGCAGCGTATTGTCATGCAAAATAATCTTCCGGCCTTTAAGGTTCATCTCTTCTCTCCTTGGGTCAGGCGGCCACGCGTTCGAGCGTGAGGCTGCCGTTCAGCAGTTCTTCGGCAAACATCTCGGCGGTGCGGGCGGCGGCCGCCGTCATGATGTCGAGGTTGCCGGCGTATTTCGGCAGGTAGTCGCCCAGCCCTTCCACTTCAAGGAACACCGATACGCGGTTGCCGTCGAAGACCGGGCCGTTGACCAGTTTGTAGCCGGGCACGTATTTCTGCACGTCGGCGATCATGGCGTGGATCGAGGCGGTGATGCGCTCCTCGTCGGGCGCCGACTCGGTCATGCAGTGCACGGTGTCGCGCATGATGATCGGCGGCTCGGCCGGGTTCAACACGATGATCGCCTTGCTCTCCTTTGCGCCGCCCACGTCGCGAATCGCGCCGGCCGTGGTGCGGGTGAATTCGTCGATATTCTTGCGGGTGCCGGGACCGGCGGAGCGCGACGCGACGGTGGCGATGATTTCGCCGTACGCCACCGGCTGCACGCGCGACACCGCAGCCACCATCGGGATCGTCGCCTGGCCACCGCAAGTGACCATGTTCACGTTCATTTCGCTCTTGCCGACCAACGTCTTCAGGTTCACCGGCGGGATGCAGAACGGGCCGATCGCGGCCGGCGTGAGGTCGATCATCAGCACTCCCAGCGCGTTGAGCTTGCGCGAATTTTCGGCGTGGACATAGGCGCTGGTGGCGTCGAACGCGATCTGCACACCGTCTTCGATGACGTGCGGCAGCAGGCCGTCAACGCCGTCGGCGGTGGTCTTGATGCCCATCTCGCGGGCGCGCTTTAGGCCGTCCGAATCCGGGTCGATGCCCACCATCCAGACCGGTTCCAGCACGGCGCTGCGCTGCAGCTTGGCCAGCAGGTCGGTGCCGATATTGCCCGGCCCGATCACTGCGCATTTGATTTTTTTCATGGAAGATGCTCCGATAAAGTCGTTAGGTAAAGCCAGGTCCTGGACGTCAATGGAAGCGCACCGAGCAGCCGCCAAGGCCGCCGATGCTGACGCGGAAGCTGTCGCCGGCCTTGGCGGGGAACATCGCCGCCAGTGCGCCGGACAGGATGACTTCGCCGGCCTTGAGCGGAATGCCAAGCGCGCCCATGGTGTTGGCCAGCCACGCCACCGCATTTACCGGCGAGCCGAGGGCCGCGGCGCCGGCCCCGGTGGCGATGATTTCGCCGTTGCGCTCAAGGACCATGCCGCACAGCGAGAGGTCGATCTTGCGCGGATCGACCGCCTGGTCGCCCAGCACGAACACCCCGCACGAAGCGTTGTCGGCCACGGTGTCGCCGATCTTGATCTTCCAGTCGCGGATGCGCGAGTCGACGATCTCGAAGCACGGCATCACGCATTCGGTGGCGGCCAGCACCTCGGCGTTGGTCACGCCGGGGCCCATCAGGTCCTTCTTGAGGATGAAGGCGATCTCGCCCTCGGCCTTGGGCTGGATCAGGGTGTCGATCGGCACCGACGCGCCTTCGTTGTAG
Source organism: Herbaspirillum sp. SJZ107 (assembly GCF_006715485.1). Taxonomy (GTDB): domain Bacteria; phylum Pseudomonadota; class Gammaproteobacteria; order Burkholderiales; family Burkholderiaceae_D; genus Telluria. The sequence goes on along the minus strand of NZ_VFNH01000006.1, from coordinate 15,255 downwards.
ATCATCCCGTCGAGCATGTAGCCGAAGTCGGGCTGGTACACGCCGAGCATGTTCATCACGGCGCGCGAGGTGACGCCGATCTTCTTGCCGATGATGCGTTCGCCGGCTTCGACCCGGCGTTCGATCATGCGCTGCTGGATGCGGTAGGCATGTTCCACCCTCAGCTCGGGGTGGCGCGCGGTCAGCGGATCGATCACCGAACGCGTAATCAGAGCCTGGTACAGTTCGTCGCCGAGCTGGGTAATGAGTGTCTTGTCCATGGTCACAGTTTGATGCACACGTTTTTAAGTTCGGTATAAAACTCGAGCGAATGGACGCCGCCTTCGCGCCCGATGCCCGACTGCTTGGAGCCGCCAAACGGCGTGCGCAAATCGCGCAGGAACCAGGAGTTGACCCAGACGATGCCCGCTTCCAGTACGCCGCCGAGGCGATGCGCGCGCTGCAGGTTGGTGGTCCACACCGCGGCGGCCAGGCCGTAGGGGTTGTCGTTGGCGCGGCGGATGACTTCTTCTTCGCTGTCGAATGGGGAGATGTGGCAGCACGGGCCGAAGATCTCGTCGCGCATCACCGCCGCGCTGTCGGGCAGGCCGGTCCAGATGGTCGGCTCGACCCACGAGCCGGCTTCCAGTGCGGCCGGCATGTCCGGAACCCCGCCGCCGGTGACGACGGTGGCGCCCTCTTCCACCGCCTTGCGGTAGTACGACAGCACCTTGTCGCGGTGCTCCTGCGAGATCAGGGGGCCCATCTTGCTGGCCGGGTCGGCGGGCAGGCCGGGCTTCATGCTCTCGGCGCCGCGCTTCAGGCGGCTGACGAATTCGTCGAAGATCGGGCGCTCGACGTACACGCGCTCGGTGCCCAGGCATACCTGGCCGCAGTTGGCAAAGGCGGAGCGCAAGGTGCCTTCGATGGCAGCGTCCATGTCGCAATCGGCAAAGACGATGGCGGCGTTCTTGCCGCCCATTTCGAGCGACACAGGACGGGCGCCGTCCGCTGCGGCCTTCATGATGGCCGCGCCGGTGCGCGTCTCGCCGGTGAAGGTGATGGCGCTGACGCCGGGGTGGGTGGTCAGGAACTCGCCGGCGGCGTCCGGGCCGAAGCCGTTGACCACGTTGAACACGCCCTTCGGCATGCCCACCTTGTTCATCACTTCGCCCAGCAGGGCGGCGGTCTGCGGCGTTTCCTCGGAAGGTTTGACGACGACCGTGTTGCCGCACGCGAGCGCCGGGCCGAGTTTCCAGGTCATCAGCAGGAACGGCAGGTTCCACGGGCAGATGACCGCCACCACGCCGACCGGGCGGCGCAGCGAATAGTTCAGCGCGCCGCGTCCGTCGGGGGTGGCCATTTCGAAGAATTCGGACGGCACGTTCTTGACCACGTCAGCGAAGATCTTGAAGTTGGCGGCGCCGCGCGGCACGTCGACGTGGCGGATGAAGTGGGACGGCTGGCCGATGTCGCTCATTTCGGCTTCGGCGAAATCGTCGAAGCGGCGGGTGATTTCGTCGGCCACCGCGTACAGCATGTCGACGCGGTCGCCGACCGCCAGCTTGCCCCAGGGGCCGTCAAGCGCGCTGCGGGCGGCGCGTACCGCGGCATCGACCTCGGGCTTGCCGGCGGCCGCGACGCGGGCGATCACCTTGCCGTCGTACGGGGTCGTCTTGTCGAACCAGTCGGTGGTTGCGACAAATTCGCCGTTGATGAAGTTAAGTATTTCTTTCATTGGTAAGGTCCTTGGATTCGCGGTTACGACTCGAGCGACGCGGCGGCCAGGCCGGCGCGCGCACATGCTTCATCTTGTTCCTCGGAGGCGCCCGAGACGCCGATCGCGCCGATCACGGCAGCGCCGGCCCGGATCGGCAGCCCGCCGCCAAACATCACGAACCGTGGGCGCAGGGGAAGGCCCTGGCGCAGCGCGGCCGACTCCTGCTCCAGCACCTTGCCCCACTGGCTGGTCGGCAAACCGAAGCTCAGCGCGGTGTAGGCCTTGTCCTCGCTGATACCGATCGAGTGCAGCGGCGCACCGCCCATGCGCAGGAAAGCGAGTGGATTGCCGCCGGCATCGACCAGGGCAACATTGATCCTGACGCCCAGTTCGACGGCGTGGCGGACCGCGCCCACGGCGGCGCGCTGCGCCGCTTCCCACCCAAATTCCTGCTGGTCTGATCCTGGTGTCATGTGCTGCCTCCTTGACTACGATCCTATGGAGCGCGTTTCATTCTGTAAAATACTAAATAGGTCTTGATTGATACCGAATAGGTATGGCTTTACGTTGCGCAATCGATGCGCCTGGGGTATAACTTTGCAGTCTCCTTCCTCGGTCAATTCCAATGGACCTGCGTCAGATCCGTTACTTCCTGGTGCTCGCCAGCGAGCTCAATTTCACGCGCGCCGCTGGCCGGCTGCACATTTCGCAGCCGCCGCTGACGCGCCAGATCCAGCAGCTCGAGGCGAGCATGGGCGTGGTGCTGTTCGAGCGAACCACGCGCGGCGTGGCCCTGACCCCGGCCGGCGCGGTGTTCCTGGAGGAGGCGCGCAAGATCGTCGACCTTACCGACCAGGCCACCAACAAGACGCGGCTGGCGCACCAGGGGCAGCTGGGACGGCTCGACATCGGCGTGTTCGGCTCGGCGATCCTGAACGTGATTCCGACCCTCTTGATCGAACTGCGCAAGACCCATCCCGACATCGTCATCTCGCTGCAGAACACGACCAAGATCCAGCAGGTCGAGGCGGTGCGCGAGAAACGGCTCGACATCGGCTTTAACCGCGTGTTCCCTGAGGTGGAGGAGCTGGTGGTGGAGACGGTGATGATGGAAAGCCTGTACGTGGCGATGCACAAGGACCACGAGCTGGTGCGGCGGCGTACGCTGGCGGTCAGGGACCTGAACAACCAGCCGCTGATCCTGTTCCCCAACAACGTGCGCCCGACCTTTGCCGACAACGTGGTGTCGCTGCTGCGCGACGAGGGCTTGACGCCCAACGTGGTGCATGAGGTGGAAGACGTGATGACCTGCATTGCGCTGGTGTCGGCCGGGCTGGGGATGGCGGTGGTGCCGGAATCGGCGGTGAACCTGCAGCTGCCCGGCGTGCGCTACCACCCGCTGCGCTCGGCGGAGGCGAAGGTCGACCTGAGCTGCGTGTACCGCGCGGACAATGCCTCGCCGGCGCTGATGGGGTTTCTCGACATCGTACGCAAGGTACGCAGCCGCAAGATCAAGCTGGTGACCGAGTAGACCCGTGCAACGCGTGGGTGCTCGTGCCCACGCGTGCCTCCGTCCTGGTCAGGTGCAAACAGTCGTGAAGCTTTCCTCCAATACCCCGGTGTGATAGAAGATACTGCGCCCGGCCTGGTCCTCGGTCCAGGTCACGACCGGCTTGTCGCGCTGCGCCTGGTAGCCGAGCCCCGCAAAGGTCTCATTGCGGTTGCCCGACGGGTCGAAGAAGTAGATCGTCTCGCCGCGCGTGAGGCCGTGGCGCGTCGGCGCCACGTCGATCCGCACCCGGTTCTTGGCCATGATGTCGCCCGCCTTCAGGATGTCGTGCCACGAATCGAGGAAGAACGACAGGTGGTGCAAGCCGGCGCGCTCGCCGCCGACGAAGGCAATGTCGTGCGGCTTGCTCGAATGCGACAGGAACGACGCCAGCTGGAACGCGCCGTCCGGTCCCACCGTGATCTGCTCGGTCTGGAAGAAGTTGAGCGCCTCGATGAAGAACCGGGTGTTTTCCGCGACCTTGTTGATGCCGTTGGCGGGGTCGAATTCGCACATCAGCAGGCAGTGGTCGAGCCAGTGCGCGCCGGCACCGCGCACGTCGTCCGGCCAAGGGTCGGGGTTGGTCGAGCCGACGTCGGTGCCGACGCATTCCTTCTGCGCAAACAGGCGCATCTCGTGCCCGCTGGGCATGGCAAACCGGAGCATGCGCCCGCAGTCGGGCAGGCTGCCTGCCGCCAGGTGCTCGACCGCGATCCCGTGCGCGCCGATCCGCTCGGCCAGCGCATCGAGGTCGCTGTCGCGCTCGACCTTGTACGCCACATGGTTGAATCCCGCCTGGTCCGATGGCGTCAGGATCACCGAATACTTGTCCCACTCGTCCCAGCATTTGAGGTACACATTGCCCTCGGCGTCGGTGTGGGTGGTCTTCATGCCGACCACGTTTTCGTAATGCTTCACCGATGCCGCCATGTCCATCACCTTGATGCTGATGTGGCCTATCCGCATGACACCCATTTCTGTCTCCTTTTTTGTAATTCGGTTGCGCTACTGCGCGAGCGCGTCGGGACGCTGTTCTTCCTTGATCAGTTTGGACAGCAGCCTGCGCACCTTGACCGGGGCGATATCGTTCGTCATCAGCACCGGCTTGAGCGAGAAGAAATCGGTGGTGCCCATTTCCTCGTGCGCGGCGGTGATGACCGGACCGTCCTCGTTTTCGAACGCGGCATGCATCGCCTTGATCTTCATGTCGTTGTAGCCGGCGTCGTCCTCGATATGGTTGCGGCGGGTGGCGAAGAAGTAGTGCGTGCTGTTCTCTGTCTCCGGCGTGGTCGTGTGCAGGTCGTACTGGCCGACGCAGTTAGCGAGGTCGAGCGCGCCGTCGTTCTGCACGGCCCCCACCGACAGCTGGATGTTCGCTGGCGGCGTCCACGTGATATCGAAGAAGTGGCGCGCTTCTTCCTTCGGTTGGGGAAGGTGGTCGGCGAAGATCAGCATCGCCGGCGTCTGCTCCCACTCCCAGCGCGCCGAGATCGACCGCGCGCCTTCCTTGATCTGTGGGACTTTTGGCGACAGCTTGCCGCGCGTGGTGATGATTTCGCCATGCAGATGATCGATATGGCTCAGATCCATCACGTTATCGATGATCAGCTCGTAGTTCGCCTTCATGTGCATGTAGGTGTAACCGACGCCGTGGGGGTGGCCCTCGTCGAGCGGGCCGAAATCGGGCAGCCTGGCCAGGTCGGCGGGCTGGTCGCCCATCCAGATCCAGAGCATGCCGTGCCGTTCTTCCAGGGGAAAGCTGCGCACCACGGCTGCCTGCGGAATGCGGCCTTCGCCATGCGGGTTATGGGTGCATTTGCCGGTGCAATCGAAACGCAGCGCGTGGTAGATGCAGATCACCTGGTCGCCGTCGCGTTTGCCCAGGTGCAGCGGGGCGAAGCGGTGCGGACAACGGTCGTGCAGCGCAACCGCGACGCCGTCTTCCTTGCGATAGATCAGTATCGAGGTGTCCATGATCTTCCGGTGGAACAGCTCCACCGGGCCAACTTCAGTCGATAAGGCCGATACATACCAGGCATTCTTGAGGTAAGCCATTGTCTGTCCCCTTATGGGTCCCTTGGTCTCGGGAGTTAAAAAAATCATATCTATGACCGCATTTCATATCCAATACCAAATTGGTCGTCATTGATACCGCTGAGGTATCAATCGCCCAGGCAAAAAAAAAGCGCCGCAGAAGCGGCGCGGACCAGGTCAGGTATAGACGGTCGTGAAGCTCTCCTCCAATACCCCGGTGTGATAGAAGATACTGCGCCCGGCCTGGTCCTCGGTCCAGGTCACGACCGGCTTGTCGCGCTGCGCCTGGTAGCCGAGCCCCGCAAAGGTCTCATTGCGGTTGCCCGACGGGTCGAAGAAGTAGATCGTCTCGCCGCGCGTGAGGCCGTGGCGCGTCGGCGCCACGTCGATCCGCACCCGGTTCTTGGCCATGATGTCGCCCGCCTTCAGGATGTCGTGCCACGAATCGAGGAAGAACGACAGGTGGTGCAAGCCGGCGCGCTCGCCGCCGACGAAGGCAATGTCGTGCGGCTTGCTCGAATGCGACAGGAACGACGCCAGCTGGAACGCGCCGTCCGGTCCCACCGTGATCTGCTCGGTCTGGAAGAAGTTGAGCGCCTCGATGAAGAACCGGGTGTTTTCCGCGACCTTGTTGATGCCGTTGGCGGGGTCGAATTCGCACATCAGCAGGCAGTGGTCGAGCCAGTGCGCGCCGGCACCGCGCACGTCGTCCGGCCAAGGGTCGGGGTTGGTCGAGCCGACGTCGGTGCCGACGCATTCCTTCTGCGCAAACAGGCGCATCTCGTGCCCGCTGGGCATGGCAAACCGGAGCATGCGCCCGCAGTCGGGCAGGCTGCCTGCCGCCAGGTGCTCGACCGCGATCCCGTGCGCGCCGATCCGCTCGGCCAGCGCATCGAGGTCGCTGTCGCGCTCGACCTTGTACGCCACATGGTTGAATCCCGCCTGGTCCGATGGCGTCAGGATCACCGAATACTTGTCCCACTCGTCCCAGCATTTGAGGTACACATTGCCCTCGGCGTCGGTGTGGGTGGTCTTCATGCCGACCACGTTTTCGTAATGCTTCACCGATGCCGCCATGTCCATCACCTTGATGCTGATGTGGCCTATCCGCATGACACCCATTTCTGTCTCCTTTTTTGTAATTCGGTTGCTATCGGTTTTGCTCGTTTGGCGCCGCTGACGAACGCAGGAAGGCTTTCTTCATCTTACCCACCACTTCCAGCTCCACTTCGCAGTCGGGCACCACGCGGCATGCCAGCACCACGCCCGCTGCTTCTTCCTGCTCGGTTACGTGGGCGCGGCTCATGGCGCCCGACTTGTGGACCTCGCCGGCGCGGATCGCCACCTTGCACACGCCGCAGCCGCCGTTCAGGCAGCCCGCCGGAATGCATTTGCGGCCGATGCGCGCCATGCCCTGCAAGATCGTTTCGCTGCTGCCGCACTGGTAGGTTTCGCCGGTTTCGCGGACCCGCACCGTGTGCTTGCAAGCCGCCGCGTCGAGCCCTTCGGTTGTCGTCAGGGTTCCCATGTCAGATCGCCTTGAACAGTGGGCTGCGGCGCGCGGTCGACTCGGAGTCGGCGGCGGAGATGAATTTTTCCATGTACATATCCCTTTCGAACAGGCGGCCGCGGATCAGCGTCGTGATGCAGGCGTCGATCATTACCGGCGGGCCGCACATGTAGGCCTTGTGCTGGCGGAAGTCACCGCCGAAGTGGCGCGTCGCCACGTCGTGCACGAAGCCGGTTTCGCCTTCCCATGCGTCGCTCTCGGCCGGCGCCGACAGCGCCGGCACATAGGTGAAGTTGGGATGGCGCGCGGCCAGGTCGCGGAACAGCTCGTCGTCATACAGCTCGGCACGGTGGCGGGCGCCGTAGACCAGCGTGATGGCGCGCGTCTCGCCGCGCTCGAGCAGGTCGAGGATCATCGATTTGGGGCTCGACAGGCCGGTGCCGCCGGCCAGGAACAGCAGCTTTTCGGGCGCCGAGCGGCGCACGAAAAAGCGGCCGTAGGGACCGTTCAGGCGCAGGCGGTCGCCTTCCCTGAGCTGGTTGTGGATATAGCCGGTGGCCTGGCCGCCGGGCACGTTGCGGATATTGAGCTCGATCATCCGTTTTTGCGACGGTGCGTTGGCGAGCGAGAACGCGCGCGGCTGGTCCAGCCCCGGCACGTGCAGGTTCACGTACTGGCCGGCCTGGAAATCGATGCCGTCGCCATCGAGCTCGATGTACACGCCCTTGGCGGTCGGGGTCAGATCGACGATCTTCGCCACGGTGCCGGTGAAGTCCTGCATCGGATGCATCTCGGCGTCGGGTTCCTCGTCGATCTCCGCTTCGATCACGATATCGCACGAGGCGGTCGCTACGCATGCCAGGCACTTGCCTTCGTCGCGCTCGAAATCCATCAGCGCAAACGGCGAGGCGTCGCCGATATCGACTTCGCCCTCGACCACCTGCACTTTGCAGGTGCCGCACAGGCCATGCAGGCATGCGTGGGGGATGTAGACGCCGGCGCGCAGGGCGGCGTCGAGCAGGGTCTGCCCGGCCTCGACCTCGACGGTCTGGCTCAGGGGTTCAATACACATTCTCGCGTTCATGCCAGCTCCTCAGAAACCCGTGTTGCCGATGCCGTTCAAGCCGGGGGTTGCGAGGCGCAGCAGCGATTTGTGGGCGACGCCGTTCTCGGCGATGCTCCTGTCCATGTCGGGCGTGAAGCGCGCGCCGTCGAGCGACCATTCGGTCGCGGCCCAGTCGATCCTGGCGAAATCCGGATGGGCGCCATACACCGACGGCAGCAGGTCCTTGACCAGCGCCCCGAACGGCATCTGCGGCGGCAGCGGAAAGGCGCCGGCGAACGGGAACATCATGTGCTCGTCCCATCCGATGTACACCACCTGGTTGCCGTGGAAATTCTCGACTGCGTCCGCGTTCGGGCCGCTGTAGTTTTCGTATGCTGCTTTGACTGCCATGGTTGTCTCCTGATTGTGTGGTACTTGCGCCGGACGATCCGCGGCCGGCGCCTGGTGTCACGCTGCCTCGTCGTCCTTGTTCAGGCCCTTCCACTCGTTCCAGTTGGCGTTATCGCGCGAATGCAGGAACTCGCCGGGGTCGTTCTCGGAGAAGTGGTAGTACTTGAGGACATCGGGAATCGTCGGGCCGCCGCAGTTGCCCTGGAAGATCTGGTGCGGCGGCAGCCAGGCCTGCACATATTTTTCGGGCTCGTGGTCGAACACCGACTTGCAGCCGTCCGAACAGAAATGGAATTTGTCGCCGTTGTAGGTGCTGTGCTTGTACACGCGCTCGGTCGGCTTGCTGGTGTCGGTATAGACCATCGGGATCTGGCAGGTCTGGCACAGCTGCGGCAGTGCTTGGGAGTAGAAGCGCTTGCCGGCCTTTTCCTGGGCGCGCAGGTATTCGAAGCGCGGGCGGTAGTACTTGTCGAAGGTGTTCGGGTATTTTTCGGACAGCCAGTCCAGCTCGGAGTCCTCGGGCACCCAGGTGTGGAAGCCGGCGGCGTTGCCGACGCTGTAGAAGGTCAGCCACAGCTGGTGGGTGATGTGTTCCTTCTCCTCGACCGATTTCTCCCAGAACTTGGGCATCGTGATGCCGTAGCGTCCCAGGTCGTCGAACAGCGCCTTGCCGTTCTGCTCGAAGTACATCTCCCAGCCTTCTTTCCACGACATCACGCGCTTCGGATGCATGTAGTCCATCATCATGCCGACGATGCCGAGCAGGCGGTAGCCGCGCCAGAAGTACTTGTCGATCCAGCGCTGCACGATGGGCAGGTTGTCGGGGTGCTGCTCGAGGATGAACTTGATCACCTCCAGGCCCAGCGTCATGTGGCGCGATTCGTCCGACTGGGCCGAGAAGCCGAAGTTCACGGTGGCCATGTCGCCGTTGTAGGCGGCGCCCGACATGAAGGGCATGAACAGCAAGTTGGTCAGCACGTACTCGAACGAGAACGAGATGGCGGTGACGAATTCGAACGGGCCGGCCGACAGCGCGTCCTCGAAATACGATTTCGGCACCGACAGGTACCAGGCGCGGTCGTACATGTGGAACGGGTCGTGCAGGCCGTCGAAGTACTTGTTGTACTGGCTGATGGTGTGCAGCTGGGTCTGCGCGTGGCGCAGTTCGTCGATCGACTGCATCTGCGAGGCGACCTGGGCACCGACCCCGGGGAAGGCGCGGCCGGCCATCGCAAAGCCGCGGTGGGCGCCGTATTCGAGCGGGGTGACCGCCGTCAGGAAGATCTTCAGGCTGTTGATGTAGCGCGCGTCCGACACGCCGAGGTGTCCGTTGTTCTGGGTGAAGGCGTCGATCACCGCGTACAGCTTGCGCTCCTTTTCACCCTGGTATTTCCAGTAGGCGTCCATGGTCAGGCGGAACGGGTCTTCCCACTTGCTCCAGTCTTCGATCTTGATGCCTTCGAAGTCGCACAGCGGGAATACCTCGGACTGCGACTTGTACGAAAAATCCCAGGCCAGGTCGCTGGTCATGGTGGTGTACTTGTCCTTCAAACTCATTTTCTTGGCTTGGGCCACGATTGTCTCCTTTGATGTTTTGAGGTTGCGCCTGGGTCAGACGCGTTCCAGCGCAAAGTAGTCGTCGGTCTCGTCGATATTTCCGGACAGCGACACCAGCGTCAGGTGGATGTCCTGCGGGTCCCATGGGCGGCCGATGCGCTCTTCGACGCTTTCACGCTTGACCACCAGGCGCCCGGGGGCGTCGATCTTGTAGAGGCCCGGGTACTGCGTGATCGTGGCGTGCGGGTTGTCGGCCTCGATCGACTCGCGGATCGGGCGTGCTTCTTCGTTGTCCTGCAAGGCCAGGAAAACCATTTTTTCAGTCATGTTCTGTCTCCGCTTTCAGGTATTAAAGGCCGCTCTTGGCCAGGCGTTCGGCCAGCTGGCCGGCGCAGGCATCGAGTTCGGTGCCGGCCTGGGTGCCGAACGCCGCCGCGGCGACCGGCTGCAGCGCCTGCAGTACCTGCGGCTGCCACTTGCCGACCCACTGCGCCAGTTGCTCCTTGTTGGCCGGCGATTCGGCGGCGGCGATCTTCAGCACCGCGCCAGTCCAGCGAGCGTGTTCGTCGAACCACTCGCTCATGAACTCGGTCAGCATCGCGAAGCTGGTCTGCCCCGATGCGCTGGCCAGGTTGCCGAATGACTGGTACACCAGCGGATACAGCAGGCCGTCGAGCACCACGTTCTGCGTCACGAACAGTTCGAACCAGTCTTCGGTGACCAGCATGTTCTCGGCCAGCGCGCGCATGCCCTGCCACGCCGGGTCGTTCTGCCATGCGGCCTTGGCGGTCTTGAGTGCGGTGTCGGTGCCGTCCGCCAGCATCAGGCCGATGCGGGTGATGTACTGGGCAATCCCCAGCCGGTCCATCGCGCACATCATCGTGGCCTGGGTGACCGACACACCGTAGCCCTTGGCCGACATCGCGCAGTTGTTGAGGTTGGCCGCGTACTCGAGATGGCGCAGCGGCAGCAGCAGGTACTCGATTTGCGCGCGCAGTCCGGCGGGGATGGTCGCCAGCATCTGGCGCTTTTCGACAAAGGCAAAGTTGCGTTCGGCCGCATCCTGCTGCTTGCTGCGGGCGATGGTCCAGGCACCGTAGTAGTATTGGCGTGGGTCCAGCAGGCGATACCAGTCGGCCATCTCGATCGCGGTGTTGCGCTTGTCGAAGATGGCGCGGTCCTTCGACCACAGCGGCTGGTAGTGGAAGTTCGTTTCCGGCTGCAGCCCAATGGTCGCCTCAAGGTAGCGCGAGGCCGGCTTGTCGGTGCCGGTGAAGCGCGCCACGGCGTCGAAAGTATGGCGCAGCGGCTTGATGTTCAGGCTCTTGATGTCAACTTGCATCCCATGTCTCCTTGTAAAATTATTTGATCCGGCGCAGCGGAATGCCGGGCTCGGACGGCGTGATCAGGCCGGGCGCGCCAGTGTCGATGAAGCGGACCTGATTGATTGCGCAAAACTCCTGAAAGGCGGCTGCGGGCAGGATCAGTTCCACGCACAGGTCGCGGTCGGCGACGAAGAATTCGAACTCGATGAAGCCGTTTTCCGTTTCATTGGTAACTCTTACCCAGCGGTTATTTGCATTGACTTCGGACATCAGCCGCCCCTATATTGAAAAAGACAAATAAGAAACCGACATATGCGGTATTCATCTAACGCATAGCAAACGGTGTGCCAGTTTGATTCCTCAAGTGCGTTTGCTGCACCGCAAGCACGGCAATATGATTGGGCGCGGCCAAGTCAATACGGAGCATGGATGCTGCGAACGCACAAAGTTGTCCATGAGTATCAATTAGTCAATTCATGAAATTCGCCCAAAAGCGCATGTCATCAAAAGCTTAAAAAAAAAGGCAGTGCTGGCGCCTGAGATTAGAACGAGGAGACCATGCAGTCGAAATCCACAGTGGCCGACGCCGGGGCCGGGCCGGGCGTGAGCCTGCGCCTTCACATCCCCGACAAGATCGAGGACAAGATATTTCCAAATATTCGCGACCTGTCCGAACGGCTGCATTTCAGCCCGACCGACGGCCGCATCTGGCTCGACGACAGCCGCATGATCCTGCTGCGCACCGAGGCCTTCGGGGCCTTGCGCCAGGAACTGATCGAATCGCTGGGGGTCGAGTCGGCGCGCGGCCTGCTGACCCGTATGGGCTACCTGGCCGGCTCCAAGGACGCGGCGCTGGCGCGCAAGGTGCGGCCCGGCGACAACCAGACCAATATGTTCATGGTCGGTCCGCAAATGCACGGCCTCGAAGGCGTGGTGCGGGCCGAACCGGTGCGGCTCGAAATCGACAGCGCCACCGGCCATTTCTATTGCGAGGTGGTGTGGAAGGATTCGTCCGAGGACGAGTCGCACATCTCGATCTACGGGCTGGGATCGGAGCCGGCCTGCTGGATGCAGACCGGCTACGCCAGCGGCTACAGCAGCGCGTTCATGGGCAAGCGGATCCTGTTCCGCGAAGTCGAATGCAGCTCGACCGGCGCCGCCCATTGCCGCGTGATCGGAAAGCCGGTCGAAGAATGGGACGATCCGGAACTGGACATGAAATATCTGGAGGCGCAACCGTTGCAGCAGCGCCGTGGCGTGGCGCCGGGCAGCGCGCCACAGCCGGCATCTGGCGCGCCTTTGCCAGCTGGGGGCGGCAGCGGCGGGCATGCGGTGGCAATCGGCGCCTCGGCCGGATTTTTCGGCGTGATCCACCGCATCAACCGGGTCGCGGGAACGCGCGCCACCGTGCTGCTGCTCGGCGAAAGCGGCGTCGGCAAAAGCATGTTCGCCTGCGAAGTGCACAGCAAGAGCCCGCGCGCCAACAAGCCCCTCATCCAGCTCAATTGCGCCGCGATGCCAGAGCAACTGATGGAGTCGGAATTGTTCGGGGTCGACAAGGGCGCCTACACCGGCGTCAACGAATCGCGCCCGGGCCGGTTTGAAGCGGCCGACGGCGGCACCATCTTCCTCGATGAAATCGCGTGCCTGAGCCTGACGGCGCAGGCCAAATTGCTACGCGTCCTGCAGAGCGGCGAACTGGAACACCTGGGCAGCACCAGGACCCGCAAGGTCGACGTGCGGGTGGTGGCCGCCACCAACGAAAACCTGAAGGTTGCGGTCGAAGAGGGCCGGTTTCGGAAGGACCTGTATTACCGCCTGAACGTGTTCCCGATCCTGATTCCGCCGCTGCGCGAACGGCGCGCCGACATCCCGCTGCTGCTCGAAAAACTGCTGCGCGAGCTGTGCCAGCGGCACGGGCGCCAGGTTTCCGGCGTCACCAACCGCGCCATGCAGGCCTTGCTGACGCACCAGTGGCCGGGCAATATCCGCGAACTTGAAAACGTGCTCGAGCGCGGCATCATCCTGGCCGACGAAGGCGGTGCGATCGATATCCCGCACCTGTTCAGCGTCGACGAAAGTCCGGCCAACTCGACGCAGCTGGGACTGGCCGAGCTGGCCGCGCTGACGCCGGCGATGCCGAGCCTGGCCGAGACCACCGGCCTGGGGCCGGCGAGCGGCACCTCGATCGACGAATGGGCGTCGGGCGTGATCGCGCGCCAGCAGTCCACGCTCGGCCAGATCGAGGATGCGCTGATGCAGGCGGCGCTGAAGTCGGCGCACGGCAATATCAGCAAGGCCGCCAGCCTGCTGGGCATCACGCGCGCGCAAATGGATTACCGCACCAAGAAATTGCCGCAGCCGCGCTGAGCGGGAGATCGGGCCGAGGGGCTGGACCGCGCTACCGCCACTGGGCCCTCTCAGAGCAGCTTGTCGAGGGTATCGGCAAGTTGCGCACGCGGCGCCGGTGGCGAGTCCTTGTGAAGTACGGCCAAGCAGTCCACGGTGCCCTCAATGAATTTGTCGCCGGCCTTCTCGTCGCAGTAGAGTCCCATCTTCTTCTCACATTTCGGCTACCGGCCGGCGCGGGGTGCGATCCGCACCAGGTTGTTTTCCGGTGCGATTAAGGGAATGGGACAGGCGATGCGGAAAGTGCGTGCTCGCCTTCGTTCGTCAGGTCGGACGGGTCCTCACCAATTGGAACGAGCGCAAGGACCACGCCGGTTTTCGGCGTGTACGCGCTCAGTTTAGGCAATGGATCGCCGTTGTAGCTCCCTTCCAGTAAAACGGCGTCAACAATCTCACAAGGCCAGCCGTGGGACAGGCCAGCAACGGGCGTTTCGGGTGCAATCCCAGCCGCGAGAAGTTCGCCCAGGTACTGATGTGCTTGCTTCAAATTCATCGCTCTTTTCCTTCCAGCTCAGGCGCGTTCGATGAAGGATGGTTCAGCATGGCTTTAATGGAATGGACGCATCCTTCCTGAAACGGCATCGACGTGCCAAAGTGGATGTGTAAGCGATCCACAACCAGAAAGGAGCGTCCACCATGAAGCTTAGTGCATGCGGCATCGACTTGGCAAAATCGGTATTCCAGATACACGGTGTCGATCTTCACGGCAAGCCGTGCCTGCGCAAGCAACTCAGGCGCGCAGAACTGCTGATGTTTTTTGTGAAGCTCGAGCCATGCCTGATTGGCATGGAGGCTTGCGGCAGCGCGCACTATTGGGCACGCAAGCTGAGTGAGATGGGGCACACCGTAAAGCTGATGGCCCCGCAGTTCGTGAAGCCCTACGTGAAGACGAACAAGAACGATGCAGCCGATGCCGAAGCCATCTGTGAAGCGGTGACCCGGCCTAACATGCGCTTCGTAGCGGTCAAGACAGAGCAGCAGCAGGCGTTGCTGGCGGTCCACCGCGCGCGACAAGGATTTGTCAAGGCAAGGACCGCCCAGGCCAACCAGATCCGTGGCCTGCTGGCTGAATTCGGGATCGTCCTTCCACAGGGGCTTTGCAATCTCGGTCCCAAGTTAGCATCGCTGTCCGATGACGCTACCGGACAGTTACCCGGCAGCTTCTGTAAACTGCTGCAGCGGCTTGCCGAGAATCTGAAGGAATTGGACTGTCAGGTTGGCGAGCTGGAAAAAGAGATTCAGCTCTGGCACGCGCAAAATGAAGCCAGCCGCCGACTGGCCGAGATACCAGGAATTGGCCCGATTACCGCAAGCGCATTGGTGGCGTCGATTGGCGATGTACGCTGCTTCAAGAATGGCCGGCAGTTAGCTGCGTGGATGGGATTGGTGCCCAGACAGCACTACAGCGGTGGCAAGCAGGTTTTACTGGGCATCAGCAAACGGGGCGACGGTTACCTGCGTGCCCTGCTGATCCATGGTGCGCGTGCTGTGCTTCGACACGCCGAACACAAGGTCGAGACTGCCACCAGTTGGCTCGGGCACCTGCTGTCGCGGCGACACAAGAATATCGCGGCTGTCGCGCTGGCCAACAAGAACGCGCGCCGGGCATGGGCACTTCTCATGCATGACGAAAGGCGGTTCCGTGCGGATTACGTCCCCGCTGGGGCGGGCACGTAATCCGCACGGCCCCGGTAACAAACAACCCACATCAAAGAG
>NZ_VFNH01000005.1 GCF_006715485.1 Herbaspirillum sp. SJZ107 | reverse complement strand
GCGCCGATGATAGTGCTGCAACCAGTGTGAAAGTAGGTTATCGTCAGGCTAATTAATAGCAGTAAGTAAAGTAGTAATGCAAAACCCCACTCAGCTTGCTGAGTGGGGTTTTTTGCTTTTCAAGCCGTGAATTTTCGGATACATTGCACATACAATTTAATTAGTTGTTTTTACGTGATCTTTCACTAAACTGTCGTATCAACTGAGCTTTTCTGTAGAGCAAAATATTTTTGTCAGGTAGCATCCTGTTCTTTCTTATTTTGAGCACGCCATGACTGCCGACAGCGACACGCCCGCGCCGTCAAGCCGCGCAAAACCGCTTCGCCTCACCACGCTGATGGTGTCGTATGCCGGATTGACGGTCGCTGTCACGGTGATTCTGCTGTTGCTACTGGTCGATCATTTTGCAGTCCGCCATGCTACCCAGGAAGCGCAGCTGCGGCTGGAGCAACTGTCCTGGCAGATGCGCGACTCGCTCAACCACACGCTCGACCAGACCGTACGTGATGTACAACTGCTGTCGGCGCTGCCGACCATCCTCCATATCGACAAAGCGGCCACGGCACGGCGCGTCGTCGAACAACTGCAGAGCCAGTACCGCGACTACACCTGGATCGGCGTGGCAACGCCCGACGGCAAGGTGCGGGCGTCGACCGGCGGCTTGTTCGAAAACGGCGATGTCACGGTGCGCCCCTGGTTCCATCGAGGCCGGCAGGGCGTGGTCGCCGAGGATTATCACCCGGCCGTGCTGCTTGGCAAGCTGCTGCCGAAAGCGGCCGAACCCTGGCGCTTCGTCGACGTCGCCGGCCCGGTCCGCGATGAAGACGGCAAGCTGCTCGGCGTGCTGGCGATCCACCTCAGCTGGGACTGGGCCCGCAGCCTGGCGCGCAACCTCTTGACACCTGCGCTGCGCGATTACGGCGTCGAGATTTTTGTGGTGCGCAGCGACGGCGTGGTCCTGCTTGGTCCCGGCGGCATGCTGGAAAAACAGATCGCCACCGACAGCCTGCGCCTTGCCCTGCAAGGCAAGACCGGCGCCATTTCCGAACGCTGGGCGGATGGCCAGACCTACATGACTGGCTACAGCCTGACCGGCCGCGGCGGCGATCCGGCCACCCTGCACTGGGCGATCCTGGTGCGCCAGACCGAACGCGCGGCGATGGCCTCGGCCAATGCGTTCGAACGGCGCGTGTTCCTGTTCAGCCTCGCCCTGGCCGTGATCCTGGCCGCCGCGATGGCATTGCTGGCGCGCCGCCTGGTCGAGCCCCTGAATGTGCTGAGCCGGGCGATCGAAGACCTCGCCCATGCGCCGGCGACGGCAACGCCGGACTCGGTGCCCCAGGTCCACAGCTTCCACGAGGCCCGGGTGCTGTCGGAAGCCTTGTCCCACCTGGTGCGTAGCGAGCGCGACCACCACGAAGAACTGGAACGGATGAACGCGCAGCTGGAAGAAACGGTAGCGGAGCGCACCGCCGAGCTGCAGCAACTGCTGATGCGCGATGCGCTGACCGGGTTGCCCAACCGCCGTGCGCTGATGCAGACGCTGCCGCGGGTGATGGCACGCGCGGCACAGATGGCGCGTCCGTGCGCGGTGATATTCCTCGACATGGATGGTTTCAAGGCGATCAACGATACCCGCGGCCATGACGAAGGCGACGCATTGCTGCGCCAGTTCGGCGCACGCATCCAGGCCAGCATCCGCGAGACCGACCTGGCGGTGCGCCTGGCCGGCGACGAATTCGTGGTCATCCTGGACATGGTGAACGACCTCGAGGAGGCCGAGCACAAGGCGCGCTATCTGCTGGCCCAGCTGGAGCGGCCGTTTGCGCTGAAAGGCGGAGACGTGCGGGTCGGGGCCAGCATCGGCCTGGCCCTGCAGCGGCCGCACCAGGCGCAGGACCCGACCGGGTTGCTGACCCGGGCCGACCAGGCGATGTACGAGGCCAAGCGCAATGGCAAGAACCGCGTCGCGGTGTGCGCGCTGGACCGCGACAGCGCCGAGATATCGTAAGCGATCCCCGCAGGGATCGGCTTCAGGATCGGATGCAGGCCGCGCTCAGACGCCCCACAGGATGTCGGTGCCCTGGTCGCGTGCCGCACGCAGCATTTCCAGCAGCGGATACGCGCGCGTCGAGAAGCTCACGGCCTCGATCGCTTCGTGTTCGGCGTCCTCGTTGTCGCCATGGTGGGCCTTGACGTCCTGTTCCATCTCGTCGGTGGCCTGGTGCTTGCGGCTTTCCTCGATTTCGCGCTCGAGCACGGTAACGGCCTGGGTCGCTTCCTGGGACGTGATGACGCCGCGTTCAGCCTCCGCATCCTTGTTGAGCAGGTCGAGGATACGCTTCGCGTGCTCCTGGTACATCATGACGTTGGGGTAGGCTTTGGTTTTAAAGGTAATCAGCATAGTGTTCTCGTCAAACGATCAGTAACTAAACGATAACACGTCTCGCCGGGCGCCGTCGGTGCGCCGCCGCACCGGTCAGGCGGGTCGGCGCCGGAACAGCCAGGCCAGCGCGAGCGTGAGCAGCGCCAGCGCGAGGGCAGCGGCAGCCGCGGCCACCATCCAGTCGGCCGCTGCCCCCAGCAGCGACACCATGGTCCATGCAAGCCCGCCCCATGACAGCGTGACGGCCAGTTCCAGCATCGAACACAGGAAGTTTTCCTTGCCGCGCGCCTTGAAATTGCTGCGCAGGGCCGGGCGTCCGACCCACTGCACGACCAGCCCCGCGCTCAGCACCGCGCCGGTGACGGTGAAGGCGATCATCAGCCCGGCCAGCGCTCCGTGTACGATCATCCACAGCAGGGGCAGTGCCGCCACCAGCAGCGGCAGCATGGTGGCCGCCGCCAGCTTGGCCAGGCGGATCGTGCGCATGGCGGCGGGGGAGGACAGCAGCAGGTCGGGCGCATCCTCGGCCGAGATGACGATCCAGGCCAGGGCGCCGGTCAGGGAGCTGCACAGCAGGGTCAGGCCGGCAGCGATTGCCGGCCCGGACACGCTGCTGTCACGCAGGATGAGGAAGAGCAGCGGCACCAGGTAGACGAGCTGCAGCAGCACCTGCGAGATCAGGTGCGGATCGCGTGCGATCAGGCGCCATTCCTTGACCACGATGGTGTCGAACAGGCTGCGCCGGAAGCGGAAGCGCACGCCGCCCGCCGCCCGTGGCGCCGCATGCCCGATGCCGGCCGCCTGCTGCAGGCCTTTCACGAAGAAGCGATGGGTGCGTGCGATCGTCAGCAGGCAGGCGGTGGCCGCCAGCGCCACCAGTACCAGCAGCGGCACGGCCTCGCCCAGCGCGGCCCGTCCGGGCAGCCACAGCGGGCTGTCCGGCGCCAGGATGCCGTTCTCGATCATGTTTTGGGCCGACTGCGCCAGCGCGCGGTCGTCGCCGCGGAAGATGAAATTGAAGGATTGCGACAGCAGGAACAGCAGCGCGCCGGCAACCGCGGCCAGTACCTGCGCCAGTACGCGTGTGCGGCGCGCCCCGAACACGCGCACCAGCGCCAGGGTCAGCAGCATGGCCGCGCAGGCAATCACGAGCGCGAGCGCGGCCACGGTCGGATAGATGGCGAGCCAGCCCGGCCGGCCCAGGAACAGCGCGACGTGGGCGAAGGGCGTGAACAGGAACAGGAACAGCGCGGCACTGCTGGCGGCCACGCCCAGCAGGCGCACGGAGAAGATGCTGCGCGAGGGCAGCGGCGAGGACAGCAGCAGGTCGAGGTCGCCGCGCTCGAACAGCGCCAGCGTGCATGCCTTGAGCGCGTTCGACAGCATGAAGGTCGACAGCACCAGCAGCACGGCCCCGGCCAGTATGCCCAGCAGCGCCGGATCGACCGGATTCCTGCCGAGCGCATCGAGCAGCGCAAAGGCGACACCGTGCATCACCGACCAGCCGACGATCCAGACGATGATGCTGAGGATGCCGGGGCGGCGCTTGCCGCCGCTGACGGCCGAGTTGTACCAGGCCAGGCGCAGCTCGTGGCCGAGCAGCCACAGCGTGCTTCCGGGCGCCGCCTTCACGCCTGCTCCGTCAGCTGCAGGAACATGTCTTCGAGGCTGCCGCCCAGCGTGCGTTCGCGCAGCTCGGCCAGCGTGCCTTCGGCGATCAGGCGGCCCTGGCGGATGATGCCGATGCGCTGGGCCAGCTTTTCCGCCACCTCCAGGATATGGGTGGTGAGGATGACGGTGCCGCCGCCGGCCACGTGCGACAGCAGCAGGTCCTTGACCTGGCGCGCCGCCGCCGCATCCAGCCCGGTCAGCGGTTCGTCGAGGATGAGCAGCTGCGGCTCATGGATCAGGGCGCCGGCCAGCGCCAGCTTCTGCTTCATCCCGCGCGAAAATCCTTCGGTCACCTCGTGCGCGTGCTTCGACAGGTCGAGCCAGTCGAGCAGGTAGCGGCCGCGCGGCTCGGCCTGCTCCGGCCGCAGGCCCCAAAGGCCGGCGACGAATTCCAGGTACTCGGGCGGTTTCAGCTTCCCGTACAGCATCGGGTCGTCGGGCAGGTAAGCCATGCGGCGCTTGGCGGCGGCCGGGTCGCGCGCCAGGTCGATGCCGAGCACCTCGACCGAGCCGCTGTCCGGCGCCAGCAGGCCGGTGACCATGCGCAGGGTGGTGGTCTTGCCGGCGCCGTTCGGGCCGAGCAGGGCATACAGTTCGCCGCGGCGCACGCTGAGGTCGAGGCCGTCGACGGCGGGACGGCCGAAATGCTTGCGCAGGGCGCGCAGTTCAAGGGCGGGGGTGTCTGCGGTCATGGATGCACCGGGCTCAAAGCAGGGTGAAGGAAGTGAGGAATTGCTCGATCTGTTCGGGCGGCACGGTCTTGTCGCGGCCGATCACGATCACCTGGTAGAAGCGGGTGCCGCGCGCCTCGAAGCGGCCGACCAGTCGCATCGGCCGGCCCTGGCCGGTACCGGTGGCGTCGACCTGGGCGGCGCCTGCCGCTGCGGGCGCCGCCTGTGCATGCGGCAGCGGCGCACCGATATTGCGCAGCAGCGCCAGCTTCATCGCCGCCAGCGCGGCCTGCGCGCGTCCGGCATCCGGGGCCTCGGCCGCGCCGACCGCGAAGGTGGCACCCTCGACCTCGGCCGCGGTCATGGTCATGCTGACCCGCAGGCCGTCGAGGTCGATGGTGCGGGTGGCGCTGCTCGGCTTGGCCGGGAAGGTGACGCGGTAGCGCGCATCCGGACTCGTGTAATCGCGCCAGTTGTAGGTCGGGCTGCAGGCGGCCAGGGCACACACGAAAGCCAACGCATGGGCCGCGCGCGGCGGCAGGAGTCGGGTTGTCATGGTGCCATGGTAGCAGGGCTGACGTGGCCGTGGCACATGCATATATGCAAGACCCTATCTGAACTGGGAGTTGCATCCAGGCGCCCCAAGCTGGTGCCGTATCATTCTGCCATGTACGTACGCAATCGGTCCGCGACCATGATGAAACGTATCGGTTTCCTGCTTCCCCCGGGTTTTCAGGTCCTGCACCTGATGGCCGGCACCGTCTATGAACTGGCGAACAGCCTCGCCGGCGAAAACTGTTATACCGTGAGCCTGCTGTCGGAACACGGCGGCGTGGTCGCCAGTTCCTCGGGAACCGGCGTGCTGACCCAGGCCTGCGCCCGTGTCGACTACGACACCTTGCTGGTTGCCGGCCAGACGGTGCCGACCACGCCGTCGGCGCCCGGCCTGCTCGCCATCCTGCGCCGCGCCGGCGTCGAGGCGCGCCGCGTCGCCAGCCTGTGTACCGGCGCTTTCCTGCTGGCCGAGGCCGGCCTGCTCGACGGCAAGCGCGTCACCACGCATTGGGCACTGGCGCGCGAGCTGCAGCGCAGCTATCCGCGCGTACGGGTGGAGGAAGACCGCATCGTCATCAACGAGGGGCGCATCTGGACCTCGGCCGGCATGACGGCCTGCGTCGACCTGTGCCTGGCACTGGTGGAAAGCGACCACGGCGCGGCACTGGCGCGCGGCATCGCGCGCCGGATGGTGGTGCATTACCGCCGCAGCGGCGGCCAGTCGCAGTTTTCGGCACTGCTGGCGCTGGAACCGAAATCCGACCGCATCCAGCGCGCGCTCGACTACGCCAAGCGCCATCTGCGCAAGCCGCTGTCGGTCGACGAACTGGCCGAAGCCGCCCACCTGAGCACGCGCCAGTTCAGCCGCACCTTCCGCATCGAGACCGGGCAGTCGCCGGCGCGCGCGATCGAGGTGCTGCGGGTGGAAGCGGCGCGCGCCATGATCGAGGGCAGCAACCACTCGATCGACGCGATCGCCCGCGAAACCGGGTTTTCCGATCCCGAGCGCATGCGGCGCGCCTTCCTGCGTGCCTTCGGCCAGCCGCCGCAGGCGATCAAGCGCGCCGCGCGCGAGCAGGCGGCGCCGGCCTAGGCAGGCATGAAAAAAGGCCGCCAGTCCTGCGACTGGCGGCCTTTCCGGCTTCTGCTATGCGGACTGGCGGCCGATTACCAGCCCAGGTCCTTCAGCAGCGGCACGGTCAGATCGACCGGCGGCACCAGGGTGGTGGTCAGGTCGGCGTTGATGTTCGGCTCCATCAGCAGGTTCGGCACCGCGGTCACATCCCAGTGCGACACCGACGAGCCGGACACCAGCGGGTTCGGGGTGTACAGCAGTGGGTTGCCGTTGGCGTCCGCACCGGCGATACGGACCGGATCCACGCCCAGCGAGACGGTGACGGTGCCCGGCTTGGCGCGGGTGCCATACGGCACGGCTGCAGCCACGGCCGCCTTCAGCGCATCGCCGTCGGCCTGGGTGATGCCGGCCGAAGGAATGGTGACGGTCGGGTCGCTGCCGCCCGGTGCGATGGCGCCGGCGACGTTGTTGGCCAGCAGGACGGCGACGGCGCCCGCATTCTGCGCATTCTTCACCTTGACCGCGAAACCGCAGGTACCGCGGCTGATGACCACGACCTTGCCGCGGACTGCCATCGTGTTGGTGTTGTCGAACGGCTCGCAGCCCGGACCGGTTTCGCCGGCCTGCGGGGTCAGCGTGGCCAGGGCGCCGAGGGTGCCGCTGGCCGGCATCGCCGGGCCGAAGGCGGACGGGCTGAAGTCGATATTGCGGTTGCCGCTTGCCACCGGCGAGCTGGTCTTGACCAGCGGGATATGGCGCAGGATGCCCGAGCCGGCCTTGACGTTCGGGCCGATCCACGCCAATTGCAGCGGGTTGATGGCCGACGCCTTGCGCTCCGCCGAGGTCATGGCCAGCCAGGTCTTGCGGGCCGTGTTGTCGTACATGTACTGTTCCCAGACGCTCGGGAGACCGCCGGTGGCGACATAGCCGGTGCCGGCAGCGTTCAGGCGGTTGCCGGTCGAGGTCTGCACGCTCAGCACCGAGAAGCCCAGGCCGTGGCCCAGTTCGTGCAGCAGGGTTTCGACGAAGTTGACCTTGGTGCCGGCATTGCCGTCCAGGCCCAGGTAGAACGGCGAGCCGCTCAGGCAATTGGCGTTGCCGAGGTTGACGTTGAACTGGGTCTTGATGTCGACGTTGCCGTAGCCGCTGCCGTCGTCGGGCGTGCCGGCGCTCAGGTCGGTGCCGGCCAGCTTGTTGGCCAGCGCCTGCGGATACCAGGTGCCCGGCTTGGAATTCGGAAAATCGTGCCAGATGTTCCAGGCGCCGGCGCTGCCGAGGGTGGCCGAGGTGGCGGTGCAGCTCAGGGCTTCCCAGCCGGCGCTGACGTTGATGGTGACGTTGCTCTGCAGGTTGCGTTCCCAGATGTCGGCGACATAACGGTAAACGTTCATGCGCTGCTGGCCGAGCGTGGTGCCGGGGTTGCCGCCGACCGGGGCTACCGGGGTCGTGTCGTTGAAGCCGACGCCGGCCGGGTCGCGGCTGGTGATGTTGATGGTGGCGGCCTGGCTGGCCAGGCAGGTGAGGGCGCAGGCGGCTGCGATCAGCGAACGCGAAATGGCGAGGGTGCGCATCGGTTACTCCGTGACTGGGGTGTTGGCGGCGGTTGCGTGGACGTGGGCGGCAGCGGCCTGGTCGCCATGCGCTTCGTTGCAGATCATCTGGATCTTGCCGTCGGGGGTGCGGACGGCGGTCGACGACGACAGGAATTCGTCGGTCAGGCGCGCGCCGGTGGCACCGCTGCGGTGGAATTTCTGCAGCGTCGGCTTGGCCGCAATGCGCGACTGCCGGGCCGCCTTGGCGGCGGCCAGTGCAGCCTGCTCTTCGGGCGTGGCGGCGCGCAGCTTGCCGGTTTCTGCATCGCGGGCGATGGTCTGGGCGTCAACGGACTCGACGGCTTCCTGCTGCGCTTGCTGAGCAGCGGCGGGCAGGGCGTATGCGCACAGGGCCAGGGCGGCAGCAGCGCCCAGCAGGCGCTGGATGGTATTCAGGTTCGACATGAGATTCTCCGGATAGGGACGATTGGATCAGCGGCGTGCGCGGCGGCGCATGGCGCCCAGGCCGAGCAGGCCACCGGCGATCAGGGCCAGGCTGGCCGGTTCCGGCACGTCCACGATCACGCTGTCGAGAGCGACGGCGTTGCTGGTGTCCGCGGCACCGGTGTATTCGAAAGCGAAGCGGGTCGATCCCAGCACATTCGCACCGACCCAGGCGGTGTATTGGGTCCAGCCGCTGTCCGGGACCGGATTGACGGTCGTCAGGCCGGTACCGGTCAGGCTGCCGTCGGCATTGATGAAACCGAAGTTGACCTGGTCGGCATAACCTTCGCCGGCGGCGCGCAGGTAGAAGGAGATCGTGGCGCCCAGGCTGGCGTCGAAGGTCGGGGTGATCAGCCAGCTATCGATGAAGCCGCCAGCCGGTGCATTGTTGTAATTGGCTTGCGCATACGAGGCGGCATTGCCCGATTGTGCGTTGAAAATGCCGGCGCCCTGGAACCAGCCGTTGGTGAGGCCGCCCGGCGTACCGGCGCTGACAAAAACCCAGCCATTCGATGCGAGGCTCGCGACATTGTCGAACCCTTCGTTGATCAGCACGCCGGCTTGGGCCGACATCGTCATCGCTGCAAGCACTGCCGCGGCAAACGCTTTCTTCATCATGTTGTCATGCACTCCTGAGTTTTGGATGACGGGACCATCTTGTGTTCCCGGGTAATGGCGCTACGGTCGGGCAGTGTCCCGTCCAACTTGCAGCCAGTATCGATCGCCATCGCATGAAACGTGCCAGTGCGGTAACAATATGATTTCCAAAGGAAATTTTAAAAGTAGGAATATTCTGTCATTAAATTGTAAAAAATTCTGACAGTAACCCCATTTTTTGATTCCCTACGTAAATATTTCCGTGAGAATTTTCACATTTATTGCATCATTTATTTCTGTACTCAACTTTTAATTTCTTTATATTTACAAAAATAGCGTATGAACGACGTCTGTACGCTATCAAACACAAAATCGATATAAAAAATTCACCCTGGATATTGAGTGGAATAGTCTTCGACAAATGTGACATGGAAATGACCGGCATTGGAGGGCACGGCTCAGCGCTCGCTCAGGCCGCGCCGGTACTGGATCGCCTCGGCCACATGCGCAGCTTGCACCCGCTCGACGTCCGCCAGGTCGGCAATGGTGCGCGCCACCCGCAGCACCCGGTGATAGGCGCGCGCCGACCAGTGCAGGCGCTGCATCGCCTCGCCCAGCAGGCGGCTTGCTGCCGGGTCGAGCCGGCAATGCTCGTCGATCTCGCGCGTACCCAGCCTGCGGTTGGCCTTGCCCTGGCGCGCCAGCTGCAGGGCATGGGCGCGGCCGACACGCGCGGCAACCTCGCTGCTGGGTTCGCCGTCGGCCAGGCCGGCCATGCCATCGGGCGCCATCGCTGCAACCGGGATCTGGATGTCGATGCGGTCGAGCAGGGGACCCGAGATACGGTCCTGGTAGCGCTGCACCGCGTCGGGCGTGCAGCGGCATTTGCCGGAGGGATGCCCGAGCCAGCCGCAGGGGCAGGGATTCATGGCCGCGATAAGCTGGAAACTGGCGGGAAAGTCGGCCTGGCGCGCCGCGCGCGAAATCGTGATTTCGCCGGACTCGAGCGGTTCGCGCAGCACTTCCAGCACCTTGCGGTCGAATTCGGGCAATTCGTCGAGGAAGAGTACGCCATGGTGCGCTAGAGATATTTCTCCAGGGCGCGGATTAGAACCGCCACCGACCAGCGCCACGCCCGAGCTGGTGTGGTGCGGGCTGCGGAACGGCCGGCGCCGCCACTGCGCAATCGAAAAACTGCCGGCCAGCGACTGGATCGCGGCCGTTTCCAGTGCCTCGTTCTCATGCATCGGCGGCAGCAGGCCGGGAAAGCGCGAGGCCAGCATGCTCTTGCCGGCCCCCGGCGGACCGATCAGCAGGGCCGAATGCAGGCCGGCCGCCGCCACTTCGAGCGCGCGCTTGACCAGCTGCTGGCCCTTGACCTCGGCAAAGTCCGGGTACACCGGTGCGCCATCCAGCAGGGCGGGGCGGTAGCGCACCAGGCGGCCATCCTCGCCCTTGGCGGCGAAGTGGGCGCAGACCTCCAGCAGCGTGCGCGCCGGATAGATGGCGGCATCGGTGACCAGCGACGCTTCGTCGGCATTCGCCTGCGGCAGGACGAAGGCGCGGGCCTGGCCGCCGCTGCGGTGCATGGCAAAACTCATCGCCAGCGCACCGCGCACCGGGCGCAGTTCGCCGGACAGCGACAGTTCGCCGGCGAATTCGTAGCGGTCGAGTTCCTTGATGGGGATCTGTTCGGACGCGGCCAGGATACCGAGCGCGATCGGCAGGTCGAAGCGGCCGGATTCCTTGGGCAGCTCGGCCGGCGCCAGGTTGATCGTGATGCGCCGGTTAGGCATCTCGAAGCCGGAATTCTGGAGCGCGGCGCGGACCCGGTCCTTGGCTTCGCGCACTTCGGTATCGGGCAGGCCGATCAGGTGGATGCCGGGCAGGCCGTTGGCCAGGTGGACCTCGACGCTGACGGCCGGCGCCTGCATGCCCGCCAGGGCGCGGCTGCGTAAGACGGCAAGGCTCATGGGTTTCCTCGTGAGTGCTGGACTCGCGAGATGGTGCGCTTTACGTCGAATCCGGCCTTGAGGGTGACCAAACGTGCTCGGCGGCGGCTATCATGGCGGCCATGCCGAGACTGATCCTCACCTGCGTCATCCTGGGCGTGCTGTTCTGCACGCTGTGGACACCTGCGTTCTTCGTGGCGCGCCATTTCTGGCGCAAGGGGGACTGGGGCGCGCTGCGCGCGCTGAAGGTGCTGTGCCCGCTCCAGCTGGTGCTGGCGGGCGGACTGATCTTTGCGGCCGATGCCGCCGGCTTCACCAACCCGGCCGCCTACAGCATTGCGATCATCGTCGGCGTGAGCCTGGCGGGTGCGGCGGCATTCGCGGCATGGCGCCTGCTGCTGGGGTTCATCGCACGTTAATAGGGCGCTGAGCGTCTAACAACACCTCCTGAAGGCGTTGTTAGACGCTCGTGTCTTCACTCAGATCTTGGATTCGGAAGCGGCCAGCTTCGCTTCCAGCTGGGCCACGCGCGATTCCAGCGCTTCCAGCTTGGCGCGCGTCTTGGCCAGCACCTGGGCCTGGATATCGAATTCTTCACGCGTGACCAGATCCAGCTTCGAGAAGCCCTGGGTCATCATCGCCTTCACATTGCGCTCGATGTCCTTGGCCGGCGAACTGTCGATCGCCTGATTGATCTTGCCCTGCAGATCGTTAAAAAAGTTGTTCATTTGACTCTATTCCTCATGTCCGATGTGGTGCGCACCGGCGCGGTGCGAGCGTGCCTGAATTGGTGCGCGCACTGGTTTGGCGCACATCCACAACACATCGTTTGTTTTTTTGAAACCTGAATGTGGGGGCCTGGCCCTCGAAAAACAAGGCGCGCCTCCTTGGGTTCAGGGTGGCACGCATCCTGCTAAAGCATACATAAAACATAAAAAGGTGCAGATTCAATTGTAAACCGCCTTTACAGAATCCGTTCAACAACAAGGGGAATATGTAATGAAGCGTCTGAGCAGCAAGTGGTTTAAAGCATCTTTTCTAGGCGCAAGCCTGTGGACACTCACGATCGGTGTGGCGGGCGCCCAAGAACAACCGCCCGAACATCAAGTGAGCTACAACGCCGCGGTAACCAGCGATTACCGCTACCGCGGCTTGTCCCAATCCCGCCTCGACCCTGCACTGCAGGGCGGCGCCGACTACGTGCACAACCCGACCGGTCTGTACGTAGGCACCTGGCTGTCCACCATCAAGTGGACCAAAGACCTGGGTGGTGACGGCAATATTGAATGGGACATCTACGGCGGCAAACGTGGCAACCTGAGCGACGACATTACCTATGACGTCGGCGGACTCTACTACTTCTATCCGAATAACAGCCTGACGCCCAACGCCAACACTTTCGAACTCTACGGCCAGCTGGGCTATGGCCCGGCTTACATCAAGTATTCGCATTCGCTGACCAACCTGTTCGGCACCGCCAACAGCAAACAGAGCGGTTACGTCGATATCGGCGCCAATGTGGATCTCGGCAGCGGCTTCACCCTGAACCTGCATGCCGGCCACCAGGAAGTCCGCCACAACGGTCTCTACTCTTATAGCGACTACAAGGTCGGCGTCACCAAGGACTTCGGTATTGCCTCGGTGGCGCTGGCATATATCAAGGCCAATACCGATGGCTACCTGAGCCCGTCGGGGGAAAACCTCGGCAAGTCAGCGGCTTTGCTGACTGTTTCAAAAACTTTCTGAAAGAGGCAATCGTATGAAAATGATCACCGCCATCATCAAACCCTTCAAGCTCGACGAGGTGCGTGAAGCCTTGTCCGAGATTAACGTGCAGGGCATCACGGTGACCGAAGTGAAGGGTTTCGGCCGCCAGAAGGGTCATACCGAACTGTACCGCGGCGCGGAATACGTGGTCGACTTCCTGCCGAAGACCAAGATCGAGGCGGCGGTGGACGACGCCATCGTCGACCAGGTGATCGACACGATTCAGAGCGCGGCACGCACCGGCAAGATCGGTGACGGCAAAATTTTCGTCTCCAATCTGGAGCAGGTAATCCGTATCCGTACCGGCGAGACCGGCAACGATGCGCTGTAAGGGGAAACCGATGACTCACACCATGACAAAACTGATCGCCGGCGTCACGATGGCGCTGGCACTCGGCAGTGCGTTGCCGGTACTGGCCCAGGATGCCAAGCCGGCCGCTGCCGCGCCGGCCGTGGAAGCGCAAGGGACCGCAGGGCCGACCTCGGGCGCACCGGCTGCTGCCGCCGCAGCCTCGCCGGCCGCTGCAGCACCGGCTGCCGCATCCACCACCGCCGCGCCTGCGGCCCCGGCTGCCGCAGCGCCGGCTGCCGCAGCCCCGGCTGCCGCACCGACCGCGCAGAAGGGCGATACCGCCTGGATGTTCGTCGCCACCCTGCTGGTCATCATGATGACCATTCCGGGCCTGGCCCTGTTCTACGGCGGCCTGGTGCGCGCCAAGAACATGCTGTCGGTGCTGCTGCAGGTGTTCACGATCTTCTCGCTGATCATCGTCCTGTGGTGCCTGTACGGCTACTCGCTGGCGTTCACCGAGAACACGGCCTTCATCGGCGGCTTCGACCGCGCCTTCCTGAAGGGCATCTGGGATCCGGTCGCGGCCACCTTCACGACCGCCGCCACCTTCAGCAAGGGCGTGGTGATTCCTGAGTTCATCTACGTGGCCTTCCAGGGCACTTTCGCCGCCATCACCTGCGGCCTGATCGTCGGCGCCTTCGCCGAGCGCGCCAAATTCGCTGCCGTGCTGGTGTTCATGGTCCTGTGGTTCACCTTCGGCTACCTGCCGGTCGCCCACATGGTCTGGTTCTGGACCGGTCCGGACGCGATCAAGGATGCCGCCACCCTGGCCACCGAATCCGCCAAGGCCGGCTGGCTGTGGCAGAAGGGCGCGCTCGACTTCGCGGGCGGTACCGTGGTGCACATCAATGCCGCCGTCGCCGGCCTGGTCGGTGCAATCCTGATCGGCAAGCGCGTCGGCTACGGCCGCGAATCGATGGCCCCGCACTCGCTGACCATGACCATGATCGGCGCCTCGCTGCTGTGGGTGGGCTGGTTCGGCTTCAACGCCGGTTCGGCCCTGGAAGCGGGCGACGTCGCTGCCCTGGCTTTCGTCAACACCCTGCTGGCCACTGCCGCTGCCACCCTGTCCTGGCTGTTCGGCGAATGGATCACCAAAGGCAAGCCGTCGATGCTGGGTGCCGCTTCGGGCGCCGTCGCCGGCCTGGTGGCCATCACCCCGGCCTGCGGTTTCGTCGGCCCGATGGGCGGCCTGATCATCGGCCTGGTGGCCGGCATCGTCTGCCTGTGGGGCGTGAACGGCCTGAAGCGCCTGATCGGCGCCGACGACTCGCTCGACGTCTTCGGCGTGCACGGCGTGGGCGGCATCCTGGGTGCCCTGCTGACCGGCGTGTTCGCGGCGCCGCAGCTGGGCGGCCAGGGCATCTTCGACTACACCACCAACAAGATGTCGGCCGATGCGTACTCGATCGGCAGCCAGGTGCTGGTGCAGGCGGAAGCGATCGGCACCACCATCATCTGGTCGGCGGTCGTGTCCTTCATCGCCTATAAGATCGTCGACGTCGTCATCGGCCTGCGCGTGGCCGAGGATGCCGAGCGCGAAGGCCTGGACATCACCAGCCATGGCGAGCAGGCTTATCACTCCTGATCGGCTGTTGCATTGCATATAAGAAAAGCACCCTGTGGGGTGCTTTTTT
Source organism: Herbaspirillum sp. SJZ107 (assembly GCF_006715485.1). Classification (GTDB taxonomy): domain Bacteria; phylum Pseudomonadota; class Gammaproteobacteria; order Burkholderiales; family Burkholderiaceae_D; genus Telluria. Next base: position 451,068 of record NZ_VFNH01000005.1, on the reverse strand, counting down.
TATGTCCTGCGGGTATCCGGCCTTTAAAATGTGTGGCATCACCCCAATTTGAACCAACCCATACCGCTAAGAAGCCCCAAGGACGTTAATACTATGGTTCCCCACCTCGCTACCGCCCTGACCGGTCCCCTGATGGACCTGGAGAAGAAAATTCTCGAAGCCACCCCCGCCATCGAGCGCTGGTTCCGCCTCGAGTGGCAGGAGCACACGCCGCCGTTCTATTGCTCGGTGGACTTGCGCAATGCCGGCTACAAGCTGGCGCCGGTGGACACCAACCTGTTCCCGGGCGGCTTCAACAACCTGTCGACCGAAATGCTGCCGCTGACCGTGCAGGCGGCGATGGCGGCGATCGACAAGTATTGTCCGGACGCGCGCAACCTGCTGCTGATCCCGGAAAGCCATACGCGCAACCCGTTCTACCTGCAGAACGTGCAGCGCCTGATGCAGATCTTCCGCCAGACCGGCCTGCACGTGCGCCTCGGTTCGCTGTCGCCGGACGTCACCCAGCCGACGCCGCTGGCGCTGCCGGACGGTAACATGCTGGTGGTCGAACCGCTGGTACGCTCGGCCAACGGCCGCCGCGTCGGTTTGCAGGATTTCGACCCGTGCACCATCCTGCTGAATAACGATCTGTCGGCCGGCATCCCGTCGATCCTGGAAAACATCCACGAGCAGTCGCTGCTGCCGCCGGTGCACGCCGGCTGGGCCATGCGCCGCAAGAGCAACCACTTCAAGGCCTTCGACGAAGTCGCCAAGAAGTTCGGCAAGCTGATCGACATCGATCCGTGGATGGTCAACCCGCTGCACAGCAAGCTCGGCGAAGTGAACTTCCAGGAAGACGTGGGCATGGAAGCGCTGGCCGACAACGTGTCGGCGCTGCTGTCCAAGATCAAGAAGAAGTACAAGGAATACGGCATGAAGGACCAGAAGCCCTTCGTCATCGTCAAGCCCGACGCCGGCACCTACGGCATGGGCATCATGACGGTGAAGGATGCCAGCGAGGTCAAGGACCTGAACCGCAAGCAGCGCAACAAGATGTCGGTGATCAAGGACGGCGTGGCGGTGACCGACGTCATGATCCAGGAAGGCGTGCCGACCTTCGAATCGATCAACGACGCGGTGGCCGAGCCGGTGGTGTACATGATCGACCGCTACGTGGTCGGCGGCTTCTACCGCGTGCACGCCGAGCGCGGCATCGACCAGAACCTGAATGCGCCGGGCTCGCAGTTCGTGCCGCTGGCGTTTGCCCAGCAGCATGCGATGCCGGACCTGAAGGCCAAGCCGGGTACGGCGGCGCCGAACCGTTTCTATGTGTACGGCGTGGTGGCAAGGCTGGCACTGCTGGCGGCATCGCTGGAGCTGGAGCGTACCGATCCGGATCCGGAGATCTACTGATTGTTCGCCGGGCATTTAGCCCGGCTTAGAGCGCCTAACAAAACCTCCATGGCGGCGTTGCATCGTCTCGCCGTACTAGCGTACTGTCTTCGACGATGCGCCTTGCCCTGAAGGTTTGTTAGGCGCTCTTACTCCTTGCGCGCCATGTAGACGAAATGCGAGCGCAGCGGCGGCACCAGCGCCGTCAGCAGCTCGGGCACCAGCCACGGCAGGCGCGCGATCGCGCGGCTCAGCGGCGGCACCAGCATCAGCGTGCGGTAATGGCGCTTTTCGGCCGGCCAGAAGCGCAGCAGTTCGACGTCGCTGACCTTGCGCACGTTGGGGTTGCGCGGGTTGTTGTAGCGGAAATCGAAGATCATGGTCCAGCCGCCGGGACGCAGCACGCGCCACATCTCGGCCGCGAGTGCGCGCCGCATGTCTTCGTCGAGGATCGATGAAAACACGGTGTGGGCGCTGACCAGGTCGACGCTGTCGTCGGGGAAGGCGTCGAGCAGGCCGAGGTGCCAGCGCACGCCGGGCGCCGTTTGCACCCGGGCGCGGTCGAGCCGGTCCGGCTGCAATTCGGTACCGGCCAGGCCGCTGGGCGTGGCGCCCCAGTCGATCAGCTGGCGCAGGAACAGGCCGTCGCCGCAGCCGACGTCGAGCGCGCGCAGCGTCGACAGATCGGGGCCGACCGTCGCCGCCAGCAACCTGGACAGTACGCGCGCCCGCTGCGACGACTGGTGCACGATTTCCGGGCGGTGCCAGGCATAGCGCGCCAGCGCGGCGCCGCCATGCCACTGGCGATAGACGTGGTTGATGCGTTCGTGCTCGGCCTGGTTCGTCATCGGTTCCTCCCAAGCCGTCATCTTCGCCAAGCACCCCGCATGCGCGCTTGAGAGACCGCAAACACGACCTGAATAGATAACTTTTTGCCAATAGGCATCGGCTGGGTTGACGCGACAGTCGCTTGCGGGCGCTTTCCGCGAGAATCCGTGTTTCCGGCTAAAATCAGGGCATTGCCCCGATTGGAACCCTCATGAAAATCGCTTTCCTCGCCGATCCGCTGTCCGGCTTCAAGACCTACAAGGATTCGACCTTCGCCATGATGCGCGAAGCGGCCGCCCGCGGCCACCGGATCTATGCCTTCGAACAGCGCCACATGGTGCTGGACCAGGGCGTGGTCAGCGCCGACGTCAGCGAGATCGCGCTGACCGGCGACGCCGACGACTGGTACCGCGTGCTCGGCACCGACAGCGTGCGCCTGTCCGAATTCGACGCCGTCCTGCAGCGCAAGGACCCGCCGTTCGACATGGAATACATCTACGGCACCTACCTGCTGGAGCTGGCCGAGCGCCAGGGCGCGCGCGTGTTCAACAAGCCGGCCGCCATCCGCGACCACAACGAAAAGCTGTCGATCGCCCAGTTCAGCCAGTACACCTCGCCGACGCTGGTGACCTCGTCCGGCACCCAGCTGCGCGCCTTCCACGCCGAGCACGGCGACGTCATCTTCAAGCCGCTGGACGGCATGGGCGGCGCCGGCATCTTCCGCGTCAAGGACGACGGCCTGAACCTCGGCTCGATCATCGAAACGCTGACCGACAACGGCGCGCGTACCATCATGGCCCAGAAATACATCCCGGCCATCGTCAAGGGCGACAAGCGGGTGCTGGTCATCGGCGGCAAGCCGGTGCCGTTCGCGCTGGCGCGCATTCCGCAGGGCGGGGAAGTGCGCGGCAACCTGGCTGCTGGCGGCCTGGGCGTGGCCCAGCCGATCACGGAACGCGAGCGCGAAATCGCCGAAGCCCTGGGTCCGGTGCTGGCGGCGCGTGGCCTGTTGCTGGTAGGATTGGATGTGATCGGTGATTTCCTGACGGAAGTGAACGTTACCAGCCCGACCTGTTTCCAGGAGATCACCGACCAGACCGGCTTCAATGTGGCCGGGATGTTCATCGACGCACTGGAACAGGCGGTCACAGGAAACTGACATGGTAGGCATTCTGCTGATGACCCACGCACCGCTGGGTCAGGCATTCATCGCCGCGGTAGCACACGTGTTCCGCGGTCCCACGGAGTTGTTCGAAGCGATCGACGTGACGGCGGACCAGGACACCAATGAGGTCAACGAACTGGCGCGCCAGGCGATCAAGCGCCTCGACGATGGCGACGGCGTGCTGGTCATCACCGACATCAAGGGCGGCACGCCGTCCAATTGCTGCAACGCGCTGGCGCAAGCCGGACACGTGGAAGTCATCGCGGGCATCAGCCTGCCGATGCTGCTGCGCGCGATCACGTATCGGCGCGACACCCTCGACGTGGTGGTCGAGATGGCACTGGCGGGCGCGCAGAACGGCGCGGTCAGGGTCGACAACAGGATCCGGGTCGGCACCTGACCGGTCTTTTCAATTGGCGAGACGATAAAAAAACATGATTCAACAGGAACTCGAGATTATCAACAAGCTGGGCCTGCACGCCCGCGCCTCCGCCAAATTCACCCAGCTGGCCGCCCGCTACCAGAGCGACGTCTGGCTCACCCGCAATGCACGCCGCATCAACGCCAAGTCGATCATGGGCGTGATGATGCTGGCCGCCGGCAAGGGCGCCAAGGTGACGCTGGAAGCCGACGGTCCGGACGAGGAAGCATGCATCGCGGCATTGACTGCCTTGATCAACGATAAATTCGGCGAAGGCGAGTAACGATGCCGGAATCACGAGCCGGCCGCGGGCACCCGGGAAAATCGATGGCATCGTTCACCCTGCATGGCATTCCGGTCTCGCGCGGCATCTCGATCGGCCGCGCGCACCTGCTGACGCCGGCCGCGCTCGACGTCAAGCATTACCTGGTGGCGGAAGAGCAGGTCGAGGCCGAGGTCAAACGCCTGCAGGAAGCCATCGCCCAGGTGCACCGCACCCTGCAGGATCTCTGGACCGACCTGCCGAAGGATGCGCCGACCGAACTGGGCGCGTTCATCGACGTCCACGTGCTGATCCTGTCCGACCCGATGATATCCGAGGCGCCGCTCGACATCATCCGCTCGCGCCATTACAACGCCGAGTGGGCGCTGGTGACCCAGATCGACGAGCTGTCGGCACAGTTCGACGAGATCGAGGATGCCTACCTGCGCGAGCGCAAGCAGGACATCCAGCAGGTTGCCGAGCGCGTGCTGAAGGTCCTGATGGGCACCGAGCTGTCGGCGCCGCCGGTGCCGACTGGCGAGGACCACTTCCAGCCGCAGATGATCGTGGTCGCCCACGACATCTCGCCGGCCGACATGCTGGCCTTCCGCGACCGCTCGTTCGTCGGCTTCGTGACCGACGTCGGCGGCCAGAACTCGCACACCGCGATCGTCGCGCGCAGCCTCGACATCCCGGCCGCGGTCGGCATGAGCCAGGCTTCGCGCCTGGTCGAGCAGGACGACTGGGTGATCGTCGACGGCGATGCCGGCGTGGTGATCTGCAATCCGAGCGCGCTGGTGCTGGAGCAGTACCGCGCGCGCCAGGCTGCCCTGATCAAGGCGCGCAAGCGCCTGCTCAAGCTGAAAAAGACGCCGGCGGTCACCAGGGACGGCACGTCCATCACGCTGCTGGCCAACATCGAGCTGCCCGACGATTGTCCGGCGGCGCTGGATGCCGGTGCCCACGGCGTCGGCCTGTTCCGCTCCGAATTCCTGTTCATGGGTCGCGGCGCCCAGGCGCTGCGGGTGCCGAGCGAGGACGAGCAGTTCGAGCAGTACCGCAAGGCGGTGCTGGCGATGAAGGGCCGTGCGGTCACCATCCGCACCCTCGACGTCGGCGCCGACAAACCGCTGGACCAGACCGAGCACACGGCGCTGAACCCGGCGCTGGGCCTGCGCGCGATCCGCTATTGCCTGGCCGAGCCGCAGCTGTTCCTGACCCAGCTGCGCGCGATCCTGCGCGCGTCCGCCTTCGGCAAGGTGCGCATCCTGATCCCGATGCTGGCGCACGCCTTCGAGATCGACCAGTCGCTGAACATGATCGCCCAGGCCAAGGCCCAGCTGCGCGAGCAGAACATCAAGTTCGACGAGAGCATCGAGGTCGGCGCCATGATCGAGATCCCGGCCGCCGCATTGGCGCTGCCGATGTTCGTCAAGCGCATGGATTTCCTGTCGATCGGCACGAACGACCTGATCCAATATACGCTGGCGATCGACCGCGTCGACTACGAGGTGGCGCACCTGTACAATCCGCTCCACCCGGCGGTGCTGAACCTGATCGCGATGACGATCGCCGCCGGTGCCAAGGCCGGCATCGACGTCGCCGTGTGCGGCGAGATGGCGGGCGACGTCAAGCTGACGCGCCTGCTGCTCGGCATGGGCTTGCGCGAATTCTCGATGCACCCGGCCCAGCTGCTGGCGGTCAAGCAGGAAATCCTGGCGAGCGACCTCAAAACCCTGACCACGCGCACCCGCCGCATCCTGCGTGCGATGGAACCCGGCGACATCGCCGAGGCCGTGGAGCAACTGCAGTCACTGTAATACCAGAATAACGAATCCATGGCTTCTCTCGGAACAGTCTCACCCCAGGCGATGCATTTCGCCGAACCGCTGCGCCTGCAAAGCGGCGCCGCCCTCGGCGACTACACGCTGATGTACGAAACCTACGGCACCCTGAATGCCGACAAATCGAATGCGGTGCTGATCTGCCACGCGCTGAACGCATCGCACCACGTGGCCGGCCACTACGCCAACGAACCGAAAAGCGCCGGCTGGTGGGACAACATGGTCGGTCCCGGCAAGCCCGTGGACACCGACCGCTTCTTCGTCATCGGCATCAACAACCTCGGCTCCTGCTTCGGTTCCACGGGGCCGATGCACATCAATCCGGACACCGGCAAGCCCTACGGCGCCGCCTTCCCGGTGGTGACGGTGGAAGACTGGGTCGCGGCCCAGGCGCGCCTGGCCGACCGGCTCGGCATCGATTGTTTTGCGGCCGTGATGGGCGGCTCGCTGGGCGGCATGCAGGCACTGGCCTGGTCGATCATGTTCCCGCAGCGCCTGCGCCACTGCATCGTGATCGCGTCGACGCCCAAGCTGTCGGCCCAGAACATCGCCTTCAACGACGTCGCGCGCCAAGCCATCCTGACCGACCCCGACTACCGCGGCGGCGACTTCTACGAACACGGCGTGGTGCCGAAGAACGGTTTGAAAGTGGCACGGATGGTCGGCCACATCACTTACCTGTCGAACGACGACATGGCGGAAAAGTTCGGCCGCAAGCTGCGCAACGCGTCCGAGAACGACGACTACAAGTTCGGCTTCGGGGTCGACTTCGAGATCGAGTCCTACCTGCGCTACCAGGGCGACAAGTTCTCGGAATACTTCGATGCCAACACCTACCTCCTGATCACCAAGGCGCTCGATTACTTCGACCCGGCGCGCGAGCATGGGGGCAGCCTGGAGAAGGCGCTGGAAAACACCCGGGCGCAGTACCTGATCGCCTCCTTCAGCACCGACTGGCGCTTCTCGCCGGAGCGCAGCCGCGAGATCGTGCAGGCGCTGCTGGCCAACCGCCGCAAGGTGACCTATGCCGAGATCGACGCGCCGCACGGCCACGATGCCTTCCTGCTGGACGATGCGCGCTACATGAGCATCGTGCGTGCCTACTACGGCCGCATCTGGGAAGAATGTGTCGACGCCAAGGCAAAGGAGGCCGCATGAAATTCGAAGACCTGAGCACCCTGCGCCCCGACCTCGCGTTCATCGCGCACTGGGTCCGCAACGGTTCGCACGTGCTGGACGTGGGCTGCGGCGACGGCGCCATGCTGCGCTACCTGGAGACCGGCAAGCATTGCACCGGCTACGGCGTCGAGATCGCCGACGACAAGGTCCTGGAATCTACGCGCCGCGGCATCGACGTGATCCAGCACGACATGGAGCAGGGCCTCGACCTGTTCGGCGACAATGCCTTCGACATGGTGCTGTGCCTGTCCTCGCTGCAGATGATGCAGCACGTGGAGGCGCGCCTGCGCGACATCGTCCGCGTCGGCAAGGAAGCCATCGTCTCGTTCCCGAACTTCGCGCACTGGCCGCACCGCATCTCGCTGCTGAAGGGCCGCATGCCGGTGTCGCGCTCGCTGCCTTACCAGTGGTTCGACACGCCCAACGTGCGCTACGCCACGATCAACGATTTCAAGGAGCTGGCCGAGAAGTGCGGGCTGGAAGTGCTGGAATACGTGGCGCTGGCCGATGGCAAGCCGGTGTCCTTCCTACCCAACCTGCGCGGCAGCCTGGCCGTGTTCCGGTTGCGCAAGAAGGACTTGGTCGTCACTTGATATGATGTGCAGTATTGACATCGATTGCAGGTGAGCACGACCATGAAAAAGTTATTTATCCTGGCGGCATTGTGTGCCGCCATGCAGGGCGTACCGGGCGCGGCACGCGAAGCGGCACAGGATGGCAAGGGGCAAGTAGTGCAGGACGGGATCGCCGTCGAGCCGCTCAAGGATGGCATGTGGCGGCGCATGACCGCGCCCGAGCAGGCCATCAACGAGCAGTCGGCCCAGCAGTACACGGCGCTGATGGGCCAGGCGCGCGAGAAGGGCGCGCTGGTGGCGCCGGCCGATCCGCAGGTCAAGCGCCTGCGCGCCATCGCCCAGCGCATCATTCCGCAGACGGCGCGCTGGAATCCCAAGGCGAACCAGTGGAACTGGCAGGTCAACCTGCTGCGCTCGAACCAGGTGAATGCCTTCTGCATGCCGGGTGGACGCATCGCCTTCTTCACCGGCATCATCGACAAGCTGAAACTCACCGACGACGAGATCGCCGCCGTGATGGGCCACGAGATCGCGCACGCGCTGCGCGAGCACGGGCGCGAGCGCATGAGCAAGTCGACCACGACCAGCCTGGTTACCGGCATCGGCGGCGCCATCCTGTCGGCCTGGTCGGGCTACGACGTGCGCGGCGCGGCGAATGCGGCCGGCCAGATGGTGGTGCTGAAATTCTCGCGCGACGAGGAACGCGAAGCCGACCTGGTCGGCCTCGATATCGCCGCGCGCGCCGGCTACGACCCGCGCGCCGGTATCGCCCTGTGGAACAAGATGGCGGCACTGGACGGACGCGGCGCGCCGATCGAGCTGCTGTCGACCCACCCCGGCGGCACGCATCGCATCGAGCAGATACAGTCCCACATGAACGTGCTGCTGCCGCTGTACGCCCGCAGCAAGGGCGTGCCGGTGGACCGGCTGCCGCCATACCGCACCAATCTTGCATCGCGCTGAAGGACTGCATGGCACGTTTCGTCAGGAAGGGCCACCAGGCCGAAGCCAATGCCCAGGTGCCGCTGCCGGTGCGCGACGGCGTGGCCCCCAGCTACCTGTGGATCAACGAGACCCGCACCGGGGGCATGCTGGCCTTTCTCGAGGCGCATTTCGGCGAGGTCGGCGGCCCGTCCTGGGCCGCGCGGCTGGCGCGCGGCGACGTGGTCGACGCGAGCGGCCAGCGCCTGCAGCCGGACAGCCACGTGCGCCAGGGCATGCGCATCTGGTATTACCGCGAGCTCGAAGAAGAAACGCCGATCCCGTTCGAAGAAGCCATCCTGTTCCAGGATGACCACCTGCTGGTGGTCGACAAGCCGCACTTCGTGCCGATGATCCCGACCGGGCGCTTCCTGCGCGAGACCCTGCTGGTGCGCCTGAAGCGCAAGCTCGACCTGCCGCACCTGACGCCGATCCACCGCCTCGACCGCGAGACCGCCGGCGTGGTCATCTTCTCGCACAACCTGGCCACGCGCGGCACTTACCAGTCGATGTTCCAGAAGCGCAGCATCCGCAAGGTGTACGAAGCGCTGGCGCCGGTGTTGACTGGCCGCGAATTCCCGTTCACCTACCGCAGCCGCATGGTCGACGGCGAAAAGTTCTTCGTGATGAAGGAAGAAGAGGGCGAACCGAACTCGGAAACGCTGGTGGAACTGATCGAGCGCCGCGGCGGCATCGCGCGCTACCGCCTGCATCCGCACACCGGCCGCAAGCACCAGCTGCGCCTGCACCTGGCGTCCCTGGGCGTGCCGATCCTGAACGATGCTTTCTATCCGGTAGCCCTGCCGTGCAAGGGCGACGATTATTCGGCGCCGCTGCAACTGCTGGCGCGCCGCATCGGCTTCGACGATCCGCTGACCGGCGAGGCGCGCAGCTTCGAAAGCCGGCGCGTGCTGGACTGGCCGGCAGCGTGACATTCCGCGCATCTTTGCAGGATTCGTGATGCTATCCTGACCCGAGATTTCCATAAATCAACGGTCATGACAGGCCCATCACCATGCATAAAGTACGCGAACTCGAGAGCATGCCGCCCCATGCCGATCCGCGCGAGGCGCTCGGCATCGTGCTGATCTGCTTCGGCTGGCCCATACTTGCCTCGGTAGAGGCGGTGCTGGCCAGGGGCGCCGGGCAGCTCAGGTTCAGCAACGCCGCGCTCGACGCCACGCTCGTGCTCGAGCTGATCGTCGGCGCCACGGCCCTGGCCGTGTTGGCTTCGCGCCGCTACCCGCTGCATACCCTGTGGCCGCGCGTATCCTGGCGTGGCACGGTCGACGGCCTGGGTCTGTTCGCGTGCTTCCTGGCCCTGTGTCAGGTGAGCCGGCTGCTGATGCCGCCGGAGGCGGGCTGGCCGATCGAGGACATCATGACGAGGACCAGCGTGTCCTGGTCCAGCGTGATTCCGATGTCGATCATCAACGGCGCCTATGAGGAAGTCTTCCTGCTGGGTTACCTGATGCGCGGCATGCGCCGCTATGGCGCCTCGACCGCGATCGGCATCATGGTGCTGGTGCGCATGCTCTATCACATGTACCAAGGGGCGGCGGGCGCCCTGGCGATCGTGCTGTTCGGCATCGTCCTCGGCGTCTATTACCAGCGCAAGGGCCAGCTTTTTCCCGTGGTGCTGGCCCATGCCGCTGCCGACATGGCGGCGTTCCTGCTCTGACCAGAGCGCTGGATCAAAGGGCGTAATCGATGATCAGCGGCGCGTGGTCGGAAAAGCGCTCTTCCTTGTAGATCGACACCGCATGCGCCTTGGCGGCGATGCCCGGGGTAGCGACGTGGTAGTCGATGCGCCAGCCGACGTTCTTGGCCCAGGCCTGGCCGCGGTTGCTCCACCAGGTGTACTGCTCGGGTTCCTGGTTGACCACGCGGTGCACGTCCACCAGGCCCAGTTCGTCGAAGATGCGCGTCATCCAGGCGCGCTCTTCCGGAAGGAAGCCGGAATTCTTCCTGTTCCCTTTCCAGTTCTTGAGGTCGATTTCCTTGTGCGCGATGTTCCAGTCGCCGCAGATCACGACTTCGCGGCCTTCGGCCTTCAACTGTTCCAAGTGCGGCAGGAAGACTTCCATGAAGCGGAACTTGGCCAGCTGGCGCTCGGGCGAAGACGAGCCGGACGGGCAGTACACCGAGATCACGGTCAGGTTGCCGACGTCGGCGCGGGTGTAGCGGCCTTCGTCGTCGAATTCGACGCAGCCGAACCCGGTCGAGGTCATGTCCGGCTTGATGCGGCTGTACACCCCGGTGCCCGAATAGCCCTTCTTCTCGGCGTAGTGGAAATGGCCGTGGTAGCCGTGCGGCGCGAGGAATTCCTCGGTCATGTCGGCCTGCTGGGCCTTCAGCTCCTGGACGCAGATGAAATCGGCATCCTGCGTGGCCATCCAGTTGAAGAAACCCTTCTTGTGAGCGGAGCGGATGCCGTTCAGGTTGGCGGAAATAATTCGTGGCATGGTTATGAAAATAATACGGAGATGAGAGCAGGACGCTGCTGTTGGCTGCCGATGTGACAATGCCGCAACAGGATGACAGCCGAATAGTGTAACGCTTTTTTTGCTCGGCAGGAACGTCAAACCCATCTGTTACACTGTCACGCCGGCGAAGCGGCCACACCGCTGTCCACGATGCGCCGGCATCCGCCCTGACTGGAGTTTCCGACGTGTTGCCTAGCCCCGACCATCCCGACCAAGCCGTATCGCTGGCACTGACCCTGCGCCGGCGCGAACAGGAATTCGCCGATTTCGTCGAGAACGCGGCGGAAGGCCTGCACCGCGTCGCCGGCGACGGCACCATCCTGTGGGCCAACCGCGCCGAACTGCAGATGCTGGGCTATGCCTGGGAAGAATACGTCGGCCGCCACATCGCCGAATTCCACGTCGACCCCGACGTCATCGGCCACATCCTGGCCACGCTGTCCTCGGGCGGCACGCTGCTCGACCAGCCGGCCCGGCTGCGCTGCAAGGACGGCTCGATCAAGCACGTCGTGATCCATTCGAACGGCTATTTCGAAGACGGCCAGCTGCGCTACACGCGCTGCTTCACGCGCGACGCCACCGAGCGCCACCAGCGCGACGAAGCGCTGGCCCAGCGCGACCGCATGCTGCGCGGCGCGCCGGTCGCGGCGGCCCTGCTGGTCGGCCCCGACTTCACCTTCCGCCTCGCCAACCGCCGCTTTTGCGCACTGATGGACCGCGACGGCCTCGAAGGCCAGGCCTTCGGCGCCGCCTTCCCGGAACTGCGCGACGGCGAAGCGATGCGCCTGCTCGAGCAGGGCAGCAAAGCCGCGCTCGAGATCGACGAGCTGCGCGTGGAACTGGCGCGCGCCGACGGCCGCATCGAGGAGCGCTTCCTGCAACTGAGCCTGGAGCCGCTGAGCAGCAGTCCGGACCAGGCGACGGGCGAAGAGCAGGGCGTGATCCTGGTGGCGGTGGACGTCACCGCCGATGTCCACAACCGCCGCAGCCTGGAGCGCGCCCACGCCGAGCGCGAACGGCTGCTGGACGAACTGACCACCGCCAACCGCACCAAGGACGAATTCCTGGCGATGCTCGGGCACGAGCTGCGCAATCCGCTGTCGCCGATCGTCACCGCGCTGCAACTGATGCGCATGCGTGGCGAGACCGGCGGCCTGCGCGAACGCGAGATCATCCAGCGCCAGGTCGAGCATCTGGTGCGCCTGGTGGACGACCTGCTGGACGTGGCGCGCGCCACCCGCGGCCAGATCGAGCTGAAGTTCGAGCAGGTGGACATCGCGCAGCCGCTGGCCAAGGCGGTCGAGATGGCGAGCGTGCTGCTGGAGCGGCGCCGCCACCGCCTCGACGTCGAGGTCGATCCTGGCCTGGAGTGGCAGGGCGATCCGATGCGGCTGGCGCAGGTGGTCTCCAACCTGCTGACGAATGCCGCGCGCTACACCGAGCCGGGCGGCCAGGTGGCCTTGCGCGCATGCCGCGAGACGTCGGGCCGGCATGCCGGCTGGCTGCGCATCAGCGTGCAGGACAACGGCATCGGGCTGGCGCCCGAGATGCTGGTGCAGGTGTTCGGCCTGTTCTTCCAGGCCAAGCGCAGCGTCGAGCGCAGCCAGGGCGGCCTCGGCATCGGCCTGGCGCTGGTCAAGAACATCGTCGAGCTGCACGGCGGCAGGGTCGAGGCGCGCAGCGGCGGCCCGGGCCGCGGCAGCGAATTCATCGTGCTGCTGCCGGCCGTGAGCGTGGCCACCTGGGCCACCCCGGCCGCGGCCCGGCCGGCGGCGGTGGCGGCGCAGCCGGCGGCACGCAAGCGCATCATGGTGGTCGACGACAATGCCGACGCCGCCGAGACGCTCGGCATGCTGCTGCGCGCGCACGGCCACGAGGTCGAGGTGTTCAACGATCCGGTCAGCGCGCTGGCCGCGGTGGCGCGCCTGCGTCCCGACATTGCCGTGCTCGACATCGGGCTGCCGGTGCTGGACGGCTACCAGCTCGCCGCGCGCATGCGCACGCTGCTCGCCGGCCATCCCTGCCGCCTGTTCGCGCTGACCGGCTACGGCCAGGATGCCGACATGGCCAAGAGCGCAGCGGCCGGCTTCGAGCGGCACCTGGTCAAGCCGATCATGCCGGAGCAGGTGACCGAGCTGGTGAGCCTGCGCTGACACCGCGGCGGCGGCTGGCACCCGGATGGTGCGGCGCGCATTACAATACGGGCTTTCGAATCCAGGGGAAGTCATGAGCAATCTGCGCCAACAATTTATCGCGTTTTCGGTCGAGGCCGGGGTCTTGAAATTCGGTCAATTCACGACCAAGGCGGGGCGCCTGTCGCCGTACTTCTTCAACGCCGGCCTGTTCCACGACGGCGCCACCCTGGGCCAGCTGGCCCAGTTCTACGCCCAGACCCTGATCGACTCCGGCGTCGAGTTCGACATGCTGTTCGGTCCGGCCTACAAGGGCATCACGCTGGCCTCCGCGACCGCGGTGGCGCTGGCGGCCAAGGGCCACAATACTTCGTTCGCCTACAACCGCAAGGAAGCCAAGGACCACGGCGAAGGCGGCACCATCGTCGGCGCCGGTCTCAAAGGCAAGGTCGTCATCATCGACGACGTGATCTCGGCCGGCACCTCGGTGCGCGAATCGGTGGCCATGATCCGCGCCGCCGGCGCCGAACCGGCCGCCGTGCTGATTGCGCTCGACCGCATGGAACGCGGCGGCAAGGATGGCGTGCTGTCGCCACTGTCGGCGGTGCAGGAAGTCAGCCAGAACTACGGCATCCCGGTGATCTCGATCGCCAACCTGGCCGATCTGTTCGGCTACCTGGAGGCGGATCCGTCGCTGGGCGAGCACAAGGCGGCGGTGGCGGCGTATCGCGCGCAGTACGGGGTGTAATCCGGAAGTGGCCTGACCCCGCCTGGCGGCGCTTCAGGCCATCTCGCGCGCTGGCGCATACAGCGCCAGCTGGGCGGCCAGCGCCTTGCGGAAGGCGGGCCGCGCCATGCAGCGCGCCATGTAGGCGCTCACGTTCCCGAAGCGCGCCGCCAGGCCGCAGCCGTCGAGCAGGCGCAGCACCGTGGTCATCAGGATGTCGGCGGCACTGAAATCGCCGGCCAGCCAGTCGCGGCCGGCCAGCACCCGGTCCAAGTCGTGCAGGCGCGTGAGCGCCATCTCTTCCAGCACCGGGCGGCTGCCGGCGGCCCATGGGGCGTCGGCGAAGAATACGTCGAGCTCGGCCAGCCTGGCGAAATAAGGTTCTACCGAATTCAGCGCCGCGAACATCCACGTCGCCACGCGCGTGCGCGCGGCCGGCTCGGGCGGCATCAGCGCCGTGCAGCGCTCGCCCAGGTGCATCAGGATGGCGCCGGATTCGAACACCTGCACAGCGCCGTCCTGCAGGAGCGGGATCTGGCCGAACGGCTGTTCGCGGCGGTAGGCAGGCGTATTCCTGTCGTCGAAGTCGATCAGGCGCAGCATATAGGGCAGGCCGGCTTCCTCCAGCGCCCAGCGCACGCGCAGGTCGCGCACGTAGCCCGCGGCGAACGGCGGGACCATGCGGAAGGTGGTCAACGTGATCATGGTGTCTCCTCGTGGTGAACAAGGGCGAGGATACGCAGACGCATAATATGTTCAAGAACATATTCTGGATCGGCGGATAATGGTGCCGAAGGAGGCGCGACATGCCCTACAGCAGCGAACACAAGGCGCAGACGCGGGCGCGCATCGTCGGCGCGGCGCGGCGCCTGTTCAACCGCCACGGCTTCGAGCAGGTGTCGATCGACCGCATCATGCTTGAAGCGGGGCTGACGCGCGGCGGCTTCTACCATCATTTCGACAGCAAGGACGCGCTGTATGCGGCCGCCGTCGCCAGTTTCACGACCTGCAATCCGTTCCGCCCCGACGCCGCCGCCACGCCGGCGCCGGCGCCGATGCAGCTGGCGCGCATGCTGCTCGACGTCTACCTGTGCGACGAGGTGTTCGACAACGTCGACCACCACTGTCCGCTGTACGCCTTGCCGGGCGACGTGGCGCGTGCCGGACTGTCGCCGCAAAAGGCTTATACGCAGCTGATCCGCAACCTGACCGACGTGTATGCCCGGGCGCTGGAGGATAGACCCGACGGCGCGCAGCGGGCGCAGGCGATCGTGGCGCTGTGCGTCGGCGGCATGGTGCTGGCACGCACCACCGACGACGCGGCGCTGCGTGCCTCCCTGCGCGCCGCGGCGCGGCAGCAGGCGCTGGCCTTGCTGGAGGGCGGGCCAGCCTCAATCGCGGCCTGACTCGTCCAGCCTGAGCACCTCGAACGACATGTTTTTCAGGGCACTGCCGGGCCGCCAGGGCGGATTGATGACCGTGATGTCGCGCACGCCCAGGCGCGCGAAATCGTCCAGCGAATACGTCCAGCCGACCGCGTTCGGATCGCTGCGCTGGCGCCGCTGGTAGCGCTCTTCCTGGCCCAGCGTGACGTAGTCGGCGCGCACGCCGAGCGTCCTGAAATACGCCTGTTCCTGCCGTGCGTCGTCCTTGATGGTGGAAGCGATCTGGTCCAGCATCGCCTTGCGTTTGTCGGGCGGCAGGGCGTCCAGCATCTGTTGCGTGGCGGGGTCGAACTGGAAGGTCTTGCTGCTGAGGCCACCGTGGAAGCCGATCACGGCGAAGTTGCTGACCAGCTTGTGGATCCCGGCCGGGAACACGTAGTTGGCGCAGGACGACATGCAGTATTCCATCACCTTCACGTCGAGCTTGTGGTCGCGCACCCAGCGGCCCAGCGCCAGCCCGTAGCTGGTGGTGCCGCCGCGGCTGCGGATCGACAGCACGGCCGGCTTGTCGGCGAGGCTGTCGTACAGCGCGAACAGGCGCGCGTTGGCGTGGGGCTCGAGCAGGCCGACGTACACCAGTTCGCCGTCGGCGACATACACTTGGGTGGGTTCTTCGCTGCCGCCATCGGCGCGGGCGCCGGCCACGCCGAACAGCAGGGGGAGGAGACAGGACAGGGCAGCTTTGCGCATCGGACCATTCCTCGAAAGGATATCGCCGGATTATAACGATCCGGCTTGTCTTTCGATTTCAGCGGGACGCAGCGGAATAAACACCAGTATGAACACCAGCATAAAAAAACCGGGCAAGCCCGGTTTTTCGATACAACACGGAAAGAATCAACCCGCCAGCTTCTTCTTCAGCAGCTCCGTCACCTGCGCCGGATTGGCCTTGCCCTTGGAGGCCTTCATGGTCTGGCCGATCAGCGCATTGATCGCCGCTTCCTTGCCGGCGCGGTACTGCTCGACCGACTTGGCGTTGGCAGCCAGGACCTCGTCGACGATCGCTTCCAGCGCGCCGGTGTCCGAGATCTGCTTCAGGCCCTTCTGTTCGATTACGATGTCGGCCAGGTGCTCGTCTTCCGATTTCGCTTCCCACATCGCGGCGAACACTTCCTTGGCCGCCTTGTTCGAGATGGTGCCGTCGGCGATGCGCTTGAGCAGCAGCGCCAGCTGCGAGGCTTCGACCGGCGACTCGGCCAGGTCGACGCCCTCGCGGTTCAGGGTCGACGACACGTCGCCCATCATCCAGTTGGCGGCGGCCTTGGCGTTGTCCTTGCCGGCCTTGGCCACCACCGCTTCGTAGTAGGTGGCCATGACCTGCGAACCGGTCAGGATCAGGGCGTCGTACTCGGGCAGGCCGTAGTCCTTGATGAAGCGGTCGCGCATGGCGGCCGGCAGTTCCGGCATGCTGGCCTTGATGCGCTCGATCCAGTCCTGCTGGATGACGAGCGGCGGCAGGTCCGGGTCCGGGAAGTAGCGGTAATCCTGGGCGTCTTCCTTGGTGCGCATGGAACGGGTTTCCTTGCGGTCCGGGTCCCACAGGCGGGTCGCCTGGATGACCTTGCCGCCGTCCTCGATCAGCTCGATCTGGCGCCGCACTTCGTAGTGGATCGCTTCTTCCATGAAGCGGAAGGAGTTCAGGTTCTTGATCTCGCAGCGGGTACCGAATTCCTTCTGGCCGACCGGGCGCACCGAGACGTTGACGTCGCAGCGGAACGAGCCTTCCTGCATGTTGCCGTCGCAGACGCCCAGCCACATCACCAGTGCGTGCAGCGCTTTCGCATAGGCGACCGCTTCGGCGGCGCTGCGCATTTCCGGCTCGGACACGATCTCGAGCAGCGGCGTGCCGGCGCGGTTGAGGTCGATGCCGCTCATGCCGGCGTAATCCTCGTGCAGCGATTTACCGGCATCCTCTTCCAGGTGGGCACGGGTCAGGTTGACGGTTTTCGTCTCCAGCTTGCCGTCTTTCTCATAGGCGAAGCTGATGGTGCCGCCCTGGACCACCGGATCGTCCATCTGGCTGATCTGGTAGCCCTTCGGCAGGTCCGGATAAAAATAGTTCTTGCGCGCGAAGATCGACTGCGGCGCGATTTTCGCGCCGACCGCCAGGCCGAAGCGGATCGCGCGCTCGACGGCGCCGTGGTTCAGCACCGGCAGCACGCCCGGCAGCGCCAGGTCGACCGGGCTGGCCTGGGTGTTGGGCTCGGCGCCGAAGCGGATCGAGCTGCCGCTGAAGATTTTCGAGTTGGTCGTGAGCTGGACGTGGTTCTCAAGACCGATGACGACTTCCCATTGCATATTATTCTCTCTTTCGTGCGTCAGGCGTTAGACACCTTCAGGCGCCTGTTGGTGCCAGTTCGTAGCCTGCTGGTACTGGTGCGCGATGTTCAGCAGCTTGGCTTCGCTGAAGTAGTTGCCGATGATCTGCAGGCCGACCGGACGCTTGGCGTTCTTTTCGCCTTGTCCGAAGCCGACCGGGATCGACATCCCGGGCAGGCCCGCCAGGCTGGTCGACAGCGTGAAGATGTCGGCCAGGTAGTTGGCGACCGGGTCGTCGGATTTCGCGCCGAGGTCCCAGGCGACGGTCGGGGCCACTGGGCCCATGATCACGTCGCACTTGTCCTTGAACGCGGCCTGGAAATCGTCGGCGATCAGGCGGCGGATCTTCTGTGCCTGCACGTAGTAGGCGTCGTAGTAGCCGTGGCACAGCACGTAGGTGCCGACCATGATGCGGCGCTGGACTTCCTTGCCGAAGCCCTGCGCGCGGGTCTTCTTGTACATGTCCTGCAGGTCGGTGTACTCCGGGGCGCGGTAGCCGTAGCGCACGCCGTCGAAGCGCGACAGGTTGGACGAGGCTTCGGCCGGGGCGATGATGTAGTACACCGGGATCGACAGCGAGGTCTTCGGCAGCGAGATCTCGACCAGGGTCGCGCCCTGTTTCACGAATTCGTCGAGCGCGGCGCGCACGGCCTGCTCCACGTCCGCGGCCAGGCCTTCGCCGAAGTACTCCTTCGGCACGCCGATGCGCAGGCCGGCCAGCGGGGCGTTCAGCTCGCGCGTGAAATCTTCGCGGGCGTTGCCCTGGTCAGCCGTGAGGCTGGTCGAGTCGCGGCCGTCGAAGCCGACCATCTCGTTCAGCAGCAGGGCGCAATCCTCGGCGGTGCGCGCCATCGGGCCGCCCTGGTCGAGCGAGGAGGCGAAGGCGATCATGCCGTAGCGCGACACGCGGCCGTAGGTCGGCTTGATGCCGGTGATGCCGCAGAAGGCGGCCGGCTGGCGGATCGAGCCGCCGGTGTCGGTGCCGGTGGCGGCCGGGGCCAGGCGCGCGGCGATCGCGGCGGCCGAGCCGCCCGACGAACCGCCCGGCACGGCCAATGCGTCCCACGGGTTCTTCACGGCGCCGAAGCTTGAGTTCTCGTTGGCCGAGCCCATCGCGAATTCGTCGCAATTGAGCTTGCCCAGCGTGACCATGCCGGCGTCGCCGAATTTTTCGACCACGGTGGCATCGAAGGGGCTGACATAGTTGCCGAGCATCTTCGAGGCGGCGGTCGAGCGCCAGCCCTTGGTGACGAAGATGTCCTTGTGCGCGATCGGGATACCGGTCAGCAGACCGGCGCTGCCTTCGGCCAGGCGCGCATCGGCAGCCGCGGCCTGGGCCAGCGTCAGTTCCGGATTCACGTCCAGGAAGGCGTTGTGCTGGCTGGCCGCGATGCGGTCCAGATAATGCCGGGCCAGTTCGGTCGCGGACACCTGTTTGGAATGCAGGAGCGTGGACAGCTCCTTGATGGTTTTATTATGCATGATGATTTACGGCGATCCCTGGCTGATATTTATTCGATAACCTTCGGCACGAGATAAAGGCCGTCTTGCGCTTTCGGCGCCGGCGCCTGGTAGTCTTCGCGGCGATTCTCTTCGCTCACCACGTCGTCGCGCAGACGCAGCGGCAATGCGAGCACGGCGGCCAGCGGTTGCGACAATGGCGCAACACCGGTGGTGTCGACCGCCTGCATTTGTTCGGCCAGGGCGAAAATCCCGTTCAGTTCGCTCAGTGCGATCTCGGCATGGGCGTCGTCCATATCGAGCTGGGCCAGGTTGGCGATCCGTTTTACGTCTGAAAGTGTCAGAGACATGGCAAATGAGGGCAACAGGAGATGGTTGTGCGGATGATGAAATTTGGATAACGGCGCGTTAAAGCTGATAAAAGCTTTCTAATACCGCTGATCTCGCTGGCTGATATCGGGGTGATACCGCCCGTTTTTCAGCATTTAAACGCCAAATTATAAGGTAGAATGGCGGGCTAATGCGTTCTCGAGGGTGAAAGCGGCCTTCCCGCGCATGCAAGCCCGCGATGCGGATTCAACCGTCGCGGCGAGGATTCCCCGATTAATGTTAGGGACTTCGAAAAATCGAAGTTCGATTCAAGCGCTATCAGGTGCGCATCAGGACACACATGTTTGGTTTTCTACGCAGCTACTTCTCGAACGACCTGGCAATCGACCTGGGTACCGCCAACACCCTGATCTATGTGCGCGGCCTGGGCATCGTGCTGGATGAGCCTTCGGTCGTCGCGATCCGCCAGGAAGGCGGTCCGAACGGCAAGAAAACGATCCAGGCAGTGGGCAAGGAAGCGAAGCAGATGCTCGGCAAGGTGCCCGGCAACATAGAGGCGATCCGCCCGATGAAGGATGGCGTGATCGCCGACTTCACCGTCACCGAGCAGATGCTCAAGCAGTTCATCCGCATGGTCCACGACTCCAAGTTCTTCCGCCCGTCGCCGCGCATCATCATCTGCGTGCCTTGCGGTTCGACCCAGGTCGAGCGCCGTGCGATCCGCGAATCGGCGCTGGGCGCCGGCGCCTCGCAGGTCTACCTGATCGAAGAGCCGATGGCGGCCGCGATCGGTGCCGGCCTGCCGGTCTCGGAAGCGACCGGCTCGATGGTGGTCGACATCGGCGGCGGCACCACCGAAGTCGGCATCATCTCGCTGGGCGGCATGGTCTACAAGGGTTCGGTGCGCGTCGGCGGCGACAAGTTCGACGAAGCGATCGTCAACTACATCCGCCGCAACTACGGCATGCTGATCGGCGAGCAGACCGCCGAGTCGATCAAGAAGGCCATCGGTTCCGCCTTCCCGGGTTCCGAAGTCAAGGAAATGGAAGTCAAGGGCCGCAATTTGTCCGAAGGCATCCCGCGCTCGTTCACGATTTCGAGCAACGAGATCCTGGAAGCCCTGACCGACCCGCTGAACAACATCGTCTCGGCCGTCAAGAACGCCCTCGAGCAGACTCCGCCGGAACTGGGCGCCGACATCGCCGAGAAGGGCATGATGCTGACCGGCGGCGGCGCGCTGCTGCGCGACCTGGACCGCCTGCTGATGGAAGAAACCGGCCTGCCGGTGCTGGTCGCCGAAGACCCGCTGACCTGCGTGGTGCGCGGCTCGGGCATGGCGCTGGAGCGCATGGACAAGCTGGGTTCGATCTTCTCGTACGAGTAAGATACCTCGTCGATGAGGGCAGCGCGGACAGGGTGCGTGGCCGAGCCACGGCGCCTGTCCGCGCTGCTTCCTATTATTGATGCTGCCGGCGCATCGCGCCCGCATTATTGAAAGTCATGGAATACAGTCCTCCGCCGCTTTTCAAGCAAGGCGCCCCTGCGAGGGTGAAGGTGACGGTGTTTGCCCTGGTCTCGATCGCGCTGCTGGTGGTCGACGCGCGCCTGCATGCGCTCGACGCGGTACGCCAGGTCGCGGCCACGGTCCTGTACCCGCTGCAGATGGCGGCGCTGGTGCCGCGCGACGCCATGTCCAACATGGGCGACTATTTTTCCTCGGTCTCGGCCCTGCAGAAGGAAGTGCGCGACCTCAAGAGCCAGCAGGTGGCGCAGGCCCAGGCCATGCAGCAGGCCCAGCTCCAGATGGCCGAGAACGCCCACCTGCGGCGCCTGATGGAGGCGCGCGAGCACCTGCCGGTGCATTCGATGATGAGCGAGATCCTGTACGACGCGCGCGACCCGTCGACGCGGCGCGTGGTGCTCGACCGCGGCGCCCGTGCCGGCGTCAAGCTCGGCCTGCCGGTGATCGACAATGCCGGCGTGGTGGGGCAGGTGACGCGCGTGTTCCCGTTCACGTCCGAAGTCACGCTGCTGACCGATAAAGAGCAGGCGATCCCGGTGCAGGTGCTGAGGAGCGGCCTGCGCAGCGTCGCCTACGGGCGCGGCCACTCCGGCCTGCTCGACCTGCGCTTCGTGGCGCCGAACGCCGATATCCAGGTCGGCGACGTGCTGGTGACCTCGGGCCTGGACGGCATGTACCCGGCCGGCCTGGCCGTGGCCAAGGTGGTGCAGGTCGAGAACGTGGCCCAGGGCGCCTTCGGGCGCGTGGTCTGCCAGCCGCTGGCCGGCATCGACCGCCACCGCCAGCTGCTGGTCGTGATGTCCGACCAGCCGGCGGCGCCGCGTCCGCCCGAAGAAGCGCCCAAGGCCAACGGCAACACCACCTCGAAACGCAACCTGCCGAAGATGGCGCCGGTGCCGCCGCTGCCCCTGCCGGCGCAGCCGCTGCCGGCGGCAGCGCCTGCTGCCAACGGGAGCGCTAACGGGACCAGCAACGGGGCCGCGCCGGCAGCGGCCGGCACGGCCCCTGGCGCCAGACCGGCCGCGGCCACGCCGCCGGCACGCAGCGGCGCTGCGCCGGCCACGGTACCGGCAGCACGTGCGCCCGCGGCCGCCGCCCCGGCCGCGCGGTCGCCTGCCGCAGGGTCGCCTGCCGCACCCACACCGAAGGAAGGCACCTGATGCCCACGACGACCCGTCCGCATTACATCCTGCTGCCGGCCAGCCCGCTGTTCATCGCCTTCAGCCTGGTGTGCGCCTTCATGCTCAACCTGCTGCCGTGGGGCCGCTGGATCGGCGCGCCCGATTTCGTCGCGCTGGTGCTGGTGTTCTGGGGTATCCACCAGCCGCGCAAGGTCGGCATCGGCATCGCCTTCTGCATGGGATTGCTGATGGACGTGCACGACGCGACCCTGCTCGGCGAGAACGCGCTGGCGTATACTCTGCTTTCCTACCTGGCGATCATGATCCACCGCCGGGTCCTGTGGTTCCCGCTGATGACGCAGGCGATGCACGTGTTCCCGCTGCTGTTGCTGACCCAGGCGATCCAGGTGCTGGTGCGCTTCTTCGTGACCGGCCGCTTTCCCGGCTGGCTGCATTTCATCGAGAGCCTGATCGCGGTGGCCCTGTGGCCGGTGATCACCTGGCTGCTGCTGGCGCCGCAGCGCCGCGCGGTCGACAAAGACCATACGCGCCCGATCTAAAGGGCACTTCAACCTTATCGCATGACCGAAATTAAAGACAGCGATCGCGAGATCCACCTGTTCCGTATGCGCCTGACGGCGATGGTGGTGTTCGTGTTCATCTGCTTCGGCCTGCTGGTCACCCGCTGGGTGTGGCTGCAGGTCGTCAAGCACAACCAGTACATGGCGCAGGCCGAGGACAACCGCATCGCGCTGGTGCCGATCGTCCCCAACC
This sequence comes from Herbaspirillum sp. SJZ107, assembly GCF_006715485.1. Lineage (GTDB taxonomy): Bacteria > Pseudomonadota > Gammaproteobacteria > Burkholderiales > Burkholderiaceae_D > Telluria. The sequence continues at coordinate 428,122 of NZ_VFNH01000005.1, read as the reverse complement.
GCGGCCTGATCCTGGACCGCAACGGCGTGGTCCTGGCCAGCAACTACTCGGCCTACACGCTCGAGATCACCCCGTCCAAGCTGGAAGCCAACCTGGATTCCGTGATCGACGAACTGGGCAAGCTGGTCACGATCGAAGCCAAGGACAAGAAGCGCTTCAAGCGCCTGCTGGAAGAGTCGAAGAATTTTGCCAGCGTCCCGATCCGCACCCGCCTGACCGACGACGAGGTCGCGCGCTTCACCGCCCAGCGTTTCCGCTTCCCCGGCGTCGAAGTGCAGGCGCGCCTGTTCCGCCAGTACCCGCTGGGCGAGATCGCCTCGCACGTACTGGGCTACATCGGCCGCATCAGCCAGAACGACGCCAAGGTCATCGAGGCCGGCGACGATGCTGCCAACTACACCGGCACCGACCACATCGGCAAGGAAGGCGTCGAGAAGAGCTACGAAAAGCAGCTGCACGGCCAGACCGGCTACGAGGAAGTCGAGCGTTCAGCCGGCGGCCGCGCGATCCGCACGCTGTCGCGCACGCCGCCAGTGCCGGGCACCAACCTGATCCTGTCGCTCGACATCGAGCTGCAGAAGGTGATCGAGGAAGCCTTCGGCGACTTCCGCGGCGCCCTGGTGGCGATCGAGCCCGAGACCGGCGACGTGCTGGCCTACGTGTCGCGCCCCGGCTTCGACCCCAACCTGTTCGTCGACGGTATCGACAGCCAGAGCTGGAACGAGCTGAATACCTCGCTCGACCGCCCGCTGATGAACCGTCCGCTGTCGGGCACCTATCCGCCGGGCTCCACCTTCAAGCCCTTCATGGCGCTGGCCGCGCTGGAACTCGGCAAGCGCCGCCCGGAGCAGGGCATCAGCGACGCCGGCTTCTTCATGCTGGGCGGGCACCGCTTCAACGACGACAAGCCGGGCGGCCACGGCTACATCGACATGTACCGCTCGATCGTGGTGTCCTGCGACACCTATTACTACCAGCTCGGCAACGAGATGGGGATCGACGCCATCAGCGGCTTCATGAAGCAGTTCGGCTTCGGTTCGCCGACCGGCATCGACCTCGACCACGAGAAAGCGGGCGTGCTGCCGTCGCAGGAGTGGAAGCGCGAACGCTTCAAGCGCAACCGGGCGGCCCAGAAGTGGGTCGGCGGCGACACCATCTCGATCAGCATCGGCCAGGGCTTCAACAGCTACACCATGCTGCAGCTGGCGCATGCGGTATCGACGCTGGCCAATAACGGCGTGGTCATGAAGCCGCACCTGGTCAAGATCCTGGAAGACGGCGGTACCAAGCAGCGTACGCTGACGGTGGCCAAGGAATCGGGCCGCATTCCGCTCAAGCAGCAGAACATCGACGTCATCAAGAACGCGATGGTGGGCGTCACCACCGACGGCAAGGCGCCCGGCACCGGCTACATGGCCTTCCGCAACGCCGGCTACACGGTCGGCGGCAAGACCGGTACCGCCCAGGTGGTGGGCCTGAAGGGTGCCAAGTACAACCACAACATGACGCCCGAGCGCCTGCGCGACAACGCGCTGTTCACCGCTTTTGCCCCGGCCGACAAGCCGAAGATCGCGATCGCGATGGTGGTCGAGAATGCCGGCTTCGGCTCCACCTATGCGGCGCCGATCGTCCGCAAGGCGCTCGACTACTACCTGCTGGGCAAGCGTCCCGGCGACAAGGCCAAGCCGGCGCCGGCGGCGGCAATCCAGAAGGAAGACATGGCGATCCCCGAAGAATCCTTCGGTCCGAACGCCGGCCAGCCGAAGCCGCCGGGCGGCGAGACGCCCGGTAACAAGGAAGACTGAGCGATGGCCCACATCCCGGAAAGGCGCTCGCTGAGCCGGCGCCTGAAACCGTATTTCACCGTCTTCGACGGCCCGCTGGCGCTGATCCTGTTCCTGCTGTTCTCGGTCGGCACCCTGACCATGAGTTCGGCCGGCCACGACTTCCCTGGGCGCATGGAAGGGCAGATGCGCAACATCCTGCTCTCCTTCATCGTGATGTGGGTCGCGGCCAACGTGCCGCCCCAGACCCTGCTGCGCATCGCGGTGCCGATCTACACTTTCGGGGTGACGCTGCTGATCGCGGTGGCGCTGTTCGGCATCATCAAGAAGGGGGCACGGCGCTGGCTGCACGTGGGGGTCGACATCCAGCCCTCCGAAATCCTCAAGATCGCCACGCCGCTGATGCTGGCCTGGTATTTCCAGACGCGCGCCGGGCTGCTGAACTGGAAATCCTTCCTGGTGGCGGCGCTGCTGCTGCTGATCCCGTTCGGCCTGATCGCACGCCAGCCCGACCTCGGCACCGCGCTGCTGGTCGGCGCCTCCGGCTTCTACGTGATCTTCCTGGCCGGGCTGTCGTGGAAGGCGCTGGCCGGCCTGGCGGTGGCGGGCGGCGCCAGCTTGCCGGTGGCCTGGTCGATGATGCACGACTACCAGCGCGAACGCATCATGACGCTGATCGACCCCACCTCCGACCCGCTCGGCAAGGGCTTCCACATCATCCAGTCGGTGATCGCGATCGGCTCCGGCGGCGTGTCCGGCAAGGGCTACATGAAGGGGACCCAGGCCTACCTGGAATTCATCCCCGAGCGCACCACCGACTTCATCTTCTCGGTGTATTCGGAAGAATTCGGCCTGGTCGGCAACCTGCTGCTGCTGTTCCTGTACCTGCTGCTGATCGGGCGCAGCATGATGATCGCGGCGAATGCGCCGAACCTGTTCACGCGTCTCGTCGCCGGCTCGGTGTCGATGATGTTTTTTACCTATGCGTTCGTCAACATGGGCATGGTCAGCGGCATCCTGCCCGTGGTCGGCGTGCCCCTGCCGTTCATGAGCTATGGCGGTACCGCGTTGATTACGCTGGGACTATGCTCTGGTATATTGATGAGCATTCAAAAACACCGCAAACTGGTGCAGACCTGACATGAAAGACAAAGCACAGGCCATTCCGGTGCGCCTGTCGGCCGTCGTTGCGTTATTGGCAATGATGACCGGCTGCGGCACCACCAGCGAAAACGGCGAACACAAAAGCCTGATCCCCTTGCCCTGGAAGCACAAGGTGACGGCCAACCACGGCAAGCTCAACCCGGACCTGCCGAAGCTCCCCGCGGCCGGCTCCGGGCGCGGCGGCTACTACCAGGACGACGGCCCCGGCGACAACCCGCCGCCCGGCCTGGCCGACGTGCCGGATGCGGTGGTCAAGTACGAACCCTACGCCAAGTTCGCCAACCGGCCGTACGCGGTATTCGGCACCACCTACACGCCGCTGCTGGGCAGCGAACCCTACGTGCAGCAGGGTATCGCCAGCTGGTACGGCGTCAAGTTCCATGGCCAGCGCACCTCGTCGGGCGAGCCCTACGACATGTACAAGATGACGGCCGCGCACCCGACGCTGCCGATCCCGTCCTACGCGCGCATCACCAGCACCGAAACCGGCAAGTCGGTGGTGGTGCGCATCAACGACCGCGGTCCCTTCCACTCGGACCGCCTGATCGACGTCTCCTACACGGCCGCGCTCAAGCTCGGCCTGCTGGGCAAGGGCAGCCACCAGGTCGAGGTCGAGCGCCTGTTCCCGGACGACGGCACCCGCATCGCCACCACGCGCCGCGCCGCCACCTCGGCCGCCCAGGCGCTGCCGCCGCCGGACATCGCTGCGCTGATGCTGGAAGACCGCGTCAACCTGGACAGCGCCGCGGTGGCCAAGCCGCAGCCTGCGTCCCGGGCCATATCGTCCGCTGCGTCCGCTCCGGCCGCTGCGGCCCCGAATGCGGCGTCGGGTTTCTACCTGCAGCTGGGCGCCTTCGGGCGCGAAGGCAAGGCGGAAGAGATGAGCGAGATGCTGAAGAAATCGGGCGTCGCGCAGGCATTGGAAGTGGTGCGCTCGGGCAGCGTGAATCGCCTGGTCAGCGGACCCTATGAAACCCGCGCCATGGCGCAGGATGCGGCGCGCGCATTGCCGTCGTCGCTGGGACTCAAGCCGATCGTCATCAAGCGCTGATCAGCTGCAGCGCTTCGCTTCCGCATCGTAGCGCTCGGCATAGCCGACGACGCGCTTGCGCGTGGCTTCGTCGAGGCCGCGCAGGCGGTACATGTAGCGCGTGGTCTGCGGGCCGCGCGGGGTGATGCGGGCCGTGTGCACGCCCTGCTTGCCGAGCTGGGCGAGCAGGTTCTGGGCGCCGCTCTCGGTCTTGAACAGGCCGAGCGAGATGCCGAACTTCAGCGGCGACTCGTCGCGGATGATGAAGAAATTGGTCACGCCCAGGTTGCGCAGTTCGTTCGCCTTGCGGTCGGCCGCTTCCTTGCTGCCCTGCGACGGGATGTTGACCAGCCAGCTGCCGACGTCCTGCGCCTGCACGGTCTGGCGGCCCGCGGCGGCGCGCTCGCCCAGGTCGAGCGCGGCCATGCGCGCCTCGAAACGCTTCGCCCCGTTGGCGCTGAAGGTGCCGATGTCGAGGCAGGCCAGGTCGGCTGCCGGCGGCCGCGCCGGCGTTGCCAGTTGCGGCGGCGCTACGGCGGGTGCGGCCGGTTTGCCGTCCGCTGCGGTGCTGTCATTCGCGCTGTCGTTCCCGCTGTCGCCCGGCGCGGTCGGTGCCGGCGCCGCCTTGGCCGCAGCTTCCGCCTGCTCGGCGGTCAGCACCACCAGCTTGGGTGTATTGAACTGGCGCTTCAGGCGCGCCGGTTCGTGGTCGTCGCCGTTGCCCGTGCCGAGATAGCCCTGGCCGTAGGCGAACAGGGCGGCATTCAGGAACAGCAGCGACCAGAAAGCAAATCTCAGCAAGGCGGATTCCCCATGACGGAAGCGGCGGCGTGCAAGCCGACCAGAACGATATTATCCAGCAAACGGTAGGGCACCGACAGCAAGGGAGCGACGTGGCCGGCGGCGCCGCCGGAAACGATGCACAGCGCGGCGCCGTGGGCGGCGCAGGCGCGCTCGATGGCGCCGGCCTGGGCCGACAGGCAGCCGGACAGGATGGCGTCCTGGGTATTGTCGGCGAAGACGGCAGGGAGGTCGCCGGTGGCCACCTGCGGCAATTGGGCGGTGCCGCGCGCCAGCGCGCCCAGCATCAGGCCGACACCGGGCAGGATCATGCCGCCGATGAAGACGCCGTCGGCACTGACCGCATCCACCGTGGTCGCGGTGCCGCAGGTGGCCACCACCAGCGCCTGCCCCGGCGCCAGCGTGCGTGCGCCGAGCGCGGCGGCGAAACGGTCGCTGCCGAGCTGGCCGGGATTGCGGTAGCCGTTGCGCAAGCCCGCCAGTTCCGGCACCGCCACGAACCATTCCGGTGCGAGATCCGGCAATAAGGCCACCAGCAGGGCTTCCAGCTCGGCGCGCATGGCGGCGCCGGCCACGTTGGAGACGATGGCGCGGGTGATACCTTGTCCCAGCCATGCCGCCGGCAGACGTTCCAGTTCCGCGTGCAGCACGGCGCCGTGGGTCACCCAGTCACCCGCATCGATCCCCTTGCCGGGCGCGTCCGCAGCCAGTGCCCATTTGACCCGGGTATTGCCTGCATCGACCAGCAGCAGCATGTCAGTCTCCTTCAGGTTTTGACGCGCAGCGACACGTCGCCGGCCACGATCGCGATGCGGCCGTCCTCGGTGTCGAGCAGCAGGCGGCCGCCATCGTCGACGCCGGCGGCCAGGCCTTCGTGCAGCACTTCGCCGCGGTCGACGATGGTCACCGGCTGGCCCTGGTACGCATGCAGCAGGTTCCAGCGCGCGCTGAAGGCGGCGAAGCCCTTGGCGGCGAATGCCTGCAGCGCCTGCGCCAAACCGTCGAGCAGGGCGGCCATCAGGGCGTCGCGGTCCATCCGTGCCAGCCAGGGCACGGCGGCGACCGGGCGTCCGATCCTTTCTTCGAGTTCGTCGGGCATCGCGAGGTTCAATCCGATGCCGACGATGGCCCAGGTGCCGGCCGCCGCCGCCTGGGTCTCGACCAGGATCCCGGCCAGCTTGTCGCCGTCCTTGAGCAGGTCGTTCGGCCACTTCAGCTGGACCGGCTGGCCGAGCCGGCCGAGGGTTTCGGCCAGCGCCGTGCCGACCGCCAGCGGCAGGCCGGCCAGGGCCGGCAGGCCGCCCTCGAAACGCCAGGCCAGCGAAAAGGTCAGCGAATGGCCCGGCGCCGACAGCCAGCTGCGTCCGGCACGGCCGCGGCCGGCGGTCTGGTGTTCGGCGATCAGCAGCAGCGGTGCGGACAGCGTGGCGGCGCGCGCCAGCAGGTCGGCATTGGTCGAGCCGGTTTCCGCTACGACGTCGACCGCCACGCCGGCGGACGACAGGGCAGCAATGCGTTGCGCATCCATCATGCGGCTCCCGACGGCAGCTTGCGCGCCTTTTGCGGCGCGCGCGAGAACAGGGCGTCGAACACGGCGTTCGGCAGCAGGCGCAGCAGGGCAGCGGCGACGCCCATCTGCCAGGGAATCACACGGAAGCTGCGGCCGCGCGCAATGGTGGACACGGCGCGGGCGGCAAAGCGCTCGGCGGACATCAGGAAAGGCATGGGAAAACGGTTGTTGCGGGTCATTGGGGTGGCGATGTAGCCGGGGGCGATGGTCACCACCCGGATGCCGTATCGTTTCATTTCGAGGCGCAGCGCTTCGGCATAGCTGTGCACGGCGGCCTTGGAGGCGCAGTAGGCACCGGCGCCTTTCATGCCCCTGATGCCGGCCATGCTGCCGATCGCGACCAGGCGGCGCGCGCCGCTGCCGTTCTTCATCGATTCGATGAACGGGGCGAAGGTGGCGATGGTGCCGGTCAGGTTCACGGCCAGGATTTCCTCGAACAGCGGCAGGTCTTCCGGGCGTTCGGTGAGGGTGCCGCAGGAGATGCCGCTCGAGGCGATCACGATGTCGGCGCCGCCTTCGCGCTCGATGAAGTCATGCGCGGCGGCGGCCACGGCCGCGTGGTCGGTGACGTCCGCCGCATACACATGATGGGTGCCGGGCAAGGCGGCGGCGAGGCTGTCGAGCGCCTCGCGGCGCCGGCCCAGCAGGCCGAGGGTGGCGCCTCGCGCCGCATAGTCGCGTGCCAGCGCGGCGCCGATGCCGCCCGATGCGCCGGTGATGAATACGCGCTGGGCGCGGTCCGTCATCGCTTCTCGGCTTTGGCCTTGTCGACCAGCCAGTCCATCACCTGCAGCGTGGCCTGCTGTTGCTGCATCTCGGTGTCGCCCTGGTGCACGCGCGACGGCGAGGTGACGTAGCGGCCGTCGACCACCAGCATCGGCCAGTGGTCGACGTTATAGGCCTCCATCATGGCGCCGGCGCGGCGCAGCTTGGCCTGGATGCCGAACGAGCGCCAGGTATCGGCGAATCTGGCGCGGTCGATGCCGTTCTGGGCCGCCCATTCCATGACCTGGTCGTCGCTGCCGAGGCGCAGGCGCTGCACGTGCATGGCGTCGAACACCTTCTGGTGGTACTGCTCGAGCAGGCCCATCGCATCCAGCGTGTAGAACAGGCGCTGCTGCGGCAGGGCGGACGCGCCGGGAGTCACGTGCACGCGCTTGAACACGATGTTGTCGCCCTGTTTCTTCACCCAGGCCGCCAGCTGCGGCTCGAAGGCGTAGCAGTGCGGGCAGTAATAGGCGAAGAATTCGATGACCTCGACTTTCTTGCCCGTGTCGGTCGGTTGCGGCGTCGGTAGCGTCAGGTACTGGCTGCCGTTCTGCGGCTCGGCGGCGGAAGCGAAAGGCTGGACGGCGGCCAGGCCGAACAGGGCGATGCAGAACAGGCGGCGCAGTGGGCGCATGAAGACTCCTCGTGGTGGATGCCTGGTTAGCGCTGGTTGCGCACGATGGCGACGTCGACGCCGCTGTCGAGCAGCTTGGCGCGCGCCTTGTTCATGGCTTCGACCTGGTTGAACGGGCCGAGGCGCACGCGGTGCAGCACGCCGCTGTCGTTGGTGTGGTCGCTGATCGTGGTTTCGAAACCGAGCAGGGCCAGCTTGGCGCGCGTCGCTTCGGCGTCCGACATGTTGCGGAAGGCGCCGAACTGCAGGTAATAGATGGTCCTGTCGCTGCCCGACGACGCAGAGGAAGAGGGCGAAGCCGGTGCCGTCGTTGGCGCCGCCACTGGTGCCGATGGTCGCGTATTCATCGCCACCTGGCGGCTCTCGCTGCGGGCCGGTTCCGGACGCGCCTCGGCCGGTTCCTTCAGGCCGGCGATCGCCGCGCCCAGCGGATCGTCCGACGGCGCCGCTGCCGGTGCCGGTGTGCGTGCCGGCGCCGGCATCTCGGCCGGACGGGCACTGCGCGCCGCTGCCTTTTCCGCGACTTCCTTGCTCGCGGTGCGCGCGGCGTCGCGGTTGCCGTACATCGGCTTGTTCGGATCGAGCGCCTGGCCCGGCGCCGGATCGGCCGGACGGCCGGCCTTCGCGGTCTTCTCCGTGAACGGGGACGCCCCCTTGGTGATGGTGAGCGCCACCGCCACCGCGATGCCGAGGCCGATGACCAGGCCGATGATGATGCCGGTAAGCGTGCTGCCGCGCTGGCGGGTGAACGAACGCAGCTTGAACGAACGGAGGGGAGCGTGAAGGCCGGTCATGTGGTACGGGTTGTTGGTTATCTAAACGGTATGAACGCTTACATCTTGTCCGGCGCCGAGACGCCGATCAGGGCCAGGCCGTTGCGCAGCACCTGGCGCGTCGCCGTCGCCAGCGCCAGGCGCGCCAGCTTGAGCGCCTCGTCGTCGTCGAGCAGCCACTTGTGCGCGAAGTAGTAGCTGTGCAGTTCGCCGGCCAGTTCGCGCAGGTAGAACGCGACCTGGTGCGGGCCGAGTTCGCTCTGGGCGCGCTGCAGCATCTCCGGATAGGCGGCCAGCTTGGCCAGCAGGCCCGCTTCGTGCGGCTGGGTCAGCGGCGACAGGTCGACATTTGCCAGCGAAGCGACGTCGCCGCCCCAGTTGGCCAGCGCCGAGCAGATGCGCGCGTGGGCGTACTGCACGTAGTAGACCGGATTTTCGTCGTTGGTCGCCAGCGCCACGTCGACGTCGAACACGAATTCGGTGTCGGCCTTGCGCGAGATCAGGAAGAAGCGCACGGCGTCGCGGCCGCGGGTGACGTCGCCGTTGCCCGACCATTCGATCAGGTCGCGCACCGTGACGTAGGAACCGGCGCGCTTCGAGATCTTGACCTCTTCGCCGTTCTTCATGACGGTGACCATCTTGTGCAGGATGTAGTCGGGGTAGCCCTTCGGGATGCCGATGTTCACCGCCTGCAGGCCGGCGCGCACGCGCGCGATGGTGCCGTGGTGGTCGCTGCCCTGGATGTTGATGGCCTGGTCGAAGCCGCGCTTGAACTTCTGGATGTGGTAGGCCACGTCCGGCACGAAATACGTGTAGGTGCCGTCGGACTTGCGCATCACGCGGTCCTTGTCGTCGCCGTAGTCGGTGGTCTTCAGCCACAGCGCGCCGTCCTGCTCGTAGGTGACGCCGGCATCGACCAGCGCCTGCACGGCGGCTTCCACCTTGCCGTCGGCGTACAGCGACGATTCCAGGTAATAGTTGTCGAACTTGACACCGAAGGCCTGCAAGTCCTGGTCCTGCTCGTTGCGCAGGTAGGCGACGGCGAAGCGGCGGATCGATTCGATGTCGTCGACGTCGCCGGAACCGGTGGCCGGCGCGCCATCGCTGGCGGACACGGTTTTCTTCGCCATGAAGTCGGCGGCGATGTCGGCGATGTAGTCGCCGTTGTAGGCCGACTCCGGCCATTCGGCGTCGCCCGGCTTGAAGCCGCGCGCGCGCGCCTGCACCGAGTTGGCCAGGGTCGCGATCTGGACGCCGGCGTCGTTGTAGTAGAACTCGCGCGTGACCTGGTGTCCCTGCGACTCGAACAGGGACGAGAGGGCATCGCCCAGTGCCGCCTGGCGGCCATGGCCGACGTGCAGCGGGCCGGTCGGGTTGGCCGACACGAATTCGATGATCGCATGATGGCCGGCGCCGCTATTGCCGCGGCCATAGTTCTCGCCCTGCTGCAGGATGGTGCGCGCCACCGACTGCTTGGCGGAGGCCGCCAGGCGCAGGTTGATGAAGCCCGGACCGGCGACGTCGGCCGCCTCGACCAGGCCGGCGGCGTTCGGATCGGCCAGCAGGGCGGCGACCAGGCGGGTGGCCAGTTCGCGCGGATTCGTCTTCAGCGGCTTGGCCAGCTGCATGGCGATGTTGCAGGCGATATCGCCGTGGCTGGGATCGCGCGGGCGCTCCAACACAATATTGGGCGTCAGTTCGGTGCCGGCGACGATCGGTGCCAGCGCGGCCTGGAACAGGGCGGCGATATCTTGTTTTTGTTGGGCGAGCATGGGCTGTGGTGAGAAAGTGGACAAACAGCAGTCATTATACTGGTTTGACGCAACGCGGAATATGTTCCCCGGCTTGCCCCACGGCTTCATAAAGCTCCTTTTAAGCCTGCGCAACGCCGACCCGCTACAATGTGCGCCTTTACGCATTGATCGATTGCCATGACCGAAAAGCGCCCGACGCTCACCCTCAAACCCAAGGCCCAGGCCGCGAAGTCCGGCAAGCCGGCCAAGCCCGCAGGCGTCCGCCCGGGCCAGCCGCGGCCGGGTAATGCCCAGGGACAGGGGAGGGCGCCGGCAGCGCGTCCGGCATCCGCGGAGCGTACCGGCGAAACGCGTCCGGCACCCCAGCGCGCCCCGGCGCCGCAGCCCCGCGCAGTGGAAACGCGGCCGGTGGAAAGCCGTCCGGCGCCGCGCGCCGACGATACCCGCCTGCGCCATAGCCACGAAGTCAAGAATCCGGTCCAGCTCGATTACCGTCCCGACCTGAAACCCGACTCGCTCGCCTTTGCCCTGCTCGGCGCCGCCAGCAGCCTGGCGCGGGTGCGTACCGGCACCGCGCTGCCGCAGGCGCTGGCCGAGGTATTCCAGGCGTATGACGCCACCCCGCAGGCGCGCGGCGCGATGCAGGACATCGCCTACCGCAGCATGCGCCAGCTGGGCCGCAGCGAAACCCTGCTGCACCTGATGACGGCCAAGGCGCCGGAACCGCCGATGCTGGCCGGCCTGCTGTGCGCGGCACTGGCGCTGCTGGACCCGCCGCAGGACGGCGCGCCGCCCTACGAAGCCTTCACCGTGGTCGACCAGGCGGTCGGCGCCGCGGCGGCGCATCCGGATTTCGCCCATGCCAAGGCAATGGTGAATGCCGTGCTGCGCCGTTTCCTGCGCGAGCGCGACGCCTTGACCGCAACCGCCCTGCGCGAACCGCTGGCGCGCTGGAATTATCCGCAATGGTGGATCGACTCGGTACGCAGCGCCTATCCGGACGACTGGGAACAGGTGCTCGCGGCCGGCAACAAGCAGCCGCCGCTGACGCTGCGCGTCAACACCCGTAAAACCGGCGTCGAGGCCTACCTGGCCACGCTGGCCGCCGCCGGCATGGATGCGCACCAGGTCGGGCCGTTTGCCGTGCGCCTGGCGGTGCCGGTGAACGTCGGCCAGATTCCGGGCTTCGCCGACGGCCTGGTCTCGGTGCAGGATGCCGGTGCCCAACTGGCGGCGCCGCTGCTCGACCTGCAGGATGGCATGCGCGTGCTCGACGCTTGCGCGGCCCCGGGCGGCAAGAGCGGCCACATCCTGGAACTGGCCGAGGTCGAGCTGACCGCGCTCGACGTCGACGCGCGCCGCCTGGCCCGGGTCGAGCAGAATCTGCAGCGTCTCGGTTTGCACGCAAATGTGACATCCGGTCCAGCCGAAGAGCGTGGCTGGTGGGACGGACGCCAGTACGATCGCATCCTGGCCGACGTGCCTTGCACCGCCTCCGGTATCGTCCGGCGCCACCCGGATATCCGTTGGTTGCGTAGGAAGAGCGATACCCACCAACTTGCAACACTTTCCGCGAAAATACTCGACAATCTTTGGCAGATGCTTCGGCCCGATGGTAAATTGCTGTTCGTGACATGTTCGCTCTGGCCGCAGGAATCGGAAGCGCAGGCCGCCGCCTTTGCGGTGCGCCACGGTGCGGTCCGTCTCGATGCGCCGGGTCAGTTGCTTCCACGAAGCGGTACCGGGCAGGATCATGATGGTCTTTTCTATGCCCTGTTTCAAAAAGTCGGGGCGTAGAGCGCCACACAAGCGCCTATCAGCGCGCTTGACTTCTCCGATAACGCTTTTGTAAGGCCCCCTAGTGACTGTACGATTTTTCCGCCTCCTCGCCTGCCAGCTGATGCTGGTATTCGCGTGCGTCACGGCGCAGGCGGCCGACGGGATCGACATCACGCGCGCCAGCATCGAAGCCTCCGACGACGGCTACCGGCTGTCGGCTTCGTACTCCTTCGATCTGACCACCAGCCTGCAGCAGGCACTGCAGGGTGGCATGCCCGTGTACTTCACCACCGAGATCGAGCTGACGCGCCCGCGCTGGTACTGGTACGACGACCGCGCCGTGGCCGCGCGCCGCACGGTGCGCCTCGACTACGACGTGCTGGCCCGGGTCTATCACGTGCTGGTCATCGGCAGCGTGCAGCAGACCTACGACACGCTCGACCAGGCGCTGCTGGCGATCCGGCGCCCGGGGCGCTGGCTGATCGGGCCGAAAGGGGCGCTCAAGCCCGGCGAATCCTATAATGTAACGCTGCGCATGTTCATGGACCGCGATTACCTGGCCAAGCCATTGCAGGTGGACGCCCTGAACAATTCCGACTGGCGCCTGACCTCGCACAAGAAAACGTTTACCTATCGTGCTGAGTAAAGAACCGCGGTTCTCGACGATGACCAAGGCCCTGAGATATGCCCTCGTGGTCGGCAGTGCGCTGGCCACCATCCTGCTGTTCGTCCTGGCGTCGGCCTCCGACAATACCGGTTTCCTGGCACGTAATTTCTCCTGGCTGGTCGGCCTGAACGCCGCGGTGGCGGGCGTGCTGGCGCTGCTGGTGATCGTCTACCTGGTGCGCCTGTATTCGCGCTACAAGGCCGGCCGCTTCGGTTCGCGCCTGATGGCCAGGCTGGTGCTGCTGTTCGCCGGCATCGGCATCCTGCCCGGGCTGGTCATCTTCATGGTCTCCTACCAGTTCGTGTCGCACTCGATCGATTCCTGGTTCGACGTCAAGATCGAGGCCGCGCTCGATTCCGGCCTGAAGCTGGGGCAGGCCGCGCTCGACGAAGCCTTGAGCGACCTCGGCGCCACCGCCGGCACCACCGCCGTCACCCTGGCCGGGCAGAGCGACGACAGCGCCCGCATCGTGCTGATGCGCACCGTCGACGACGGCATGCAGAGCGGCATGCTGCTCTCGAGCGAGGGCAAGCTGCTGGCGTCCGCCGCCGAAGACCGGCGCGCCGACCTGTCCGAAGACATGCCGACCGAGCAGATGCTGAAGCAGGCGGCCATGCCGGGCGGCTATGCGCGCATCGAAGGCAGCATGGACACCGAGTTCCGCGACAGCGGCGCCGAGCACAACGGCCTGGACGCCGCCACCAACCGCCGCCTGCGCGTGGTGATCGCGGTGCCCGAGCCGCCCGGGGTGGCGCCGCGCTACCTGCAGCTGCTGCAGTCGGTGCCGGTCAACCTGGCCTCGAATGCCGAGGTGCTGAGCACCGCCTACCGCGAATACCAGGACCGCAAGGTCGGCCGCACCGGCCTGCGCAAGATGTACAAGGGTACGCTGACCCTGACCCTGCTGCTGGCCACCTTCGGCGCCATCGGCACTGCCTTCGTGATCGCCGGTAACCTGGCGCAGCCGCTGCTGGTGCTGGCCGAGGGCACGCGCGCGGTGGCCGAGGGCGACCTGTCGCCGCGGCCGATCGTCGAGACCAATGACGAACTCGGCACGCTGACGCAATCGTTCAACGCCATGACCGGCCAGCTGTTCGAGGCCAGGTCCGCGGTGGAGCGCAACCGCGCCGCGCTGGAAAGCGCCAAGGCCCACCTGGAATCGGTGCTGGCCAACATGTCGGCCGGCGTGATCGTGCTCGATGCCGACGGCATCGTGGTCAACTCGAACGACGCCGTGCACCGCATCCTGCAGGTCGACATCGCCTCGCTGGCCGGCCAGCCGCTGGATGCGATCGAGGGCCTGGAAAGCTTTGCCGGCGCGGTGTCGCGCGCGTTCTCGGTGCAGAGTGCGGCCCAGAGCGCCGCCCAGAACCCGCATGGCGGCGCCAGCCGGCGCGGACCGCTGCGTTCGCACTGGCAGCAGCAGATCGAGATTCCGCGCCGCGCCGGCAGCGACGACGACCACGACATCACCGTGCTGGCGCGCGGCTCGCGCCTGCCGGTGGGGGCGGGCAGCGGCTACATCGTGGTCTTCGACGACATTTCCGACGTGATTTCGGCGCAGCGTTCGGTGGCCTGGGGCGAAGTCGCGCGGCGCCTGGCGCACGAGATCAAGAACCCGCTGACGCCGATCCAGCTGTCGGCCGAGCGCATGCAGATGAAGCTGGCCGACCGCCTCGATCCGCAGGGCGCCGAGCTGCTGAAGAAAGGCACCGACACCATCGTCAACCAGGTCGACGCCATGAAGCGCATGGTCGACGACTTCCGCGACTATGCCAAGGCGCCGCCGGCGGTGCTGTCGCCGCTCGACCTGAACGACCTGATCGCCCAGATCCTGAATCTGTACCTGGCCGAAGACGATTCGGACGTGATCCACACCGCGCTGGCGCCGAAGCTGCCGCACGTGATGGGCGACGCCACCCAGCTGCGCCAGGTGATCCACAACCTGCTGCAGAACGCCCAGGATGCGCTGGCCGACCGCCCGCCGGAGCACGCGCTGCCGCGCATCGACGTGGTCACCGAAGCCATCCACTATGTCGGCGCCGACGGCGGCACCGGGACCGCGGTGCGCCTGGCGATCGTCGACAACGGTCCCGGTTTCGCCCCCAAAATCCTGTCGCGCGCCTTCGAACCCTACGTCACTTCGAAGGCGCGCGGGACCGGTCTCGGCCTGCCGATGGTCAAGAAGATCGTCGACGAGCACGGGGGCCGGATCGATGTTGCCAACCGTTCGGATGGATCTGGCGCTTCGGTATCGATTTTGCTGTTAAAGTTAGCCCCAGAGGCGAACTTGGCCGCGAACTTGGCCGATGCCTGAATCGCGCATAGAATCTCGCTGTAATGGAAGCAAAACGCGTGAACGGAACGGGTCAGATCAGGAAGGCAAAATAAGAGATGGCAAACATACTCGTAGTTGACGATGAAATGGGCATCCGCGAGCTGCTCTCGGAAATCCTGGGCGACGAAGGGCACGCGGTCCAACTCGCGGAAAATGCGCAACAGGCGCGCCAGGCACGCCAGCAGGGCGCGCCCGATCTGGTGCTGCTCGATATCTGGATGCCGGACACCGACGGCGTGACCCTGCTCAAGGAATGGCAGCGCGACGGCTTGCTCACCATGCCCGTGATCATGATGTCCGGCCACGCCACCATCGATACCGCGGTCGAGGCAACCCGCATCGGCGCCCTGAATTTCCTGGAAAAGCCGATCGCGCTGCAGAAGCTGCTGAAGGCGGTGCAGCAGGGCCTGGCGCGTGGCCAGGAAGTGGCGCGCGCCCCGGCGGTCGCGCCGCGCCCGATGGCGGTCTCGCCGAGCGCCGCGCCGCTGCCGGAAGCGAGCATGCCGCCGCCGCAGATGTACGCGCCGCAGCCGCAGGGCGGCACCATGGGGGCGTCGATGGGCCTGGCGCGCACGCCCGGCAACGGCGAGGCGCACGCGCACGGCTATACGCTGTCCTTCGACCTGCCGCTGCGCGAAGCGCGCGACGCCTTCGAACGCATGTACTTCGAGCACCACCTGGGGCGCGAAGGCGGCTCGATGACGCGCGTCGCCGAAAAAACCGGCCTCGAGCGTACCCACCTGTACCGCAAGCTGAAGCAGCTGGGCGTGGAGCCGGGCAAGCTGGGCAAGAAAAACGCGCAATAAGCCTTGAGCGATCCTGCTGCAAGCCCGGCGCGCGTCGCCACCACCCTGGTCACGGGGCCGGGCGCGCGGGCGCGCGAGCAGGCCATCCTGATCGAACTGCAGCGCGCCGGCAGCGCCGGCGCTGCGGCGCACCAGGCCATCATCCTGGAGGGGCTGCCCTCCGGCGATTCTCCCCTCGATACCTTCTCCCCGGCACCGCAACTTGCGCGGATCGCGCCCGGTTGCCTGTGCTGCACCGGCAATCTGGTTTTGCGTGTAACATTGAATCGCATGCTGCGCCAGCGTCCCGAGCGTCTCTTCATCGGGCTTGCGCGCAGCGAGCATCTTGATCAGTTGCGATCGTGGCTGCAAGCCGAGCCATACGATCAGCTGTTGATGCTGACGCCGGATATTCAAGCGTAGAAAACGGTTCAGTTTAACCATTTCGAATACTTGAAATCGCCTGGGTCAGCCCCACCTCATAGTTGAAGTCAAAACTATTGAGTATGGAATGCCAGCCGTCCGCCGCCGGGCGGCACTTCGCAAATCTGATCGAGTGAGGGAATTATCATGAACATGATCTATAACAGCGAACAGTACAGCGTCGTCGAGTTTGGCGTCGACCATAACCTCGAAGCGCTGCGCTTCGGCGGCTATGAGATTGTCGACAAATCCGGCCGGCGCGAAGCATTCATCGGCGGCAAACTTGCGCAATCGTTCCGTCGCGACGTGAACACCTTGATCGCAAGTGAACCGACGATGGAAGAGATCGACGACTTCCTGGGTTCCTACGATACCCTGATGAGCCAGCCGGTCGTACTGCATTGATCTTCCAGCCCCCGGGCCTGTCTTCGCGACCGGCCCGGCCGTTGTCCCGTTTCCCCTGTCCGTTTCCGCAGTCCGTTTCATTTCGCACGCTCCCCTGTTTTATCGTCCGCGCATGGTAAGCTTGACCCATGTGTCAGCTACTCGCCATGAATTGCAATGTCCCTACCGACATTGTCTTCAGCTTTACAGGCTTTGCCCACCGCGGCGGCCGCACCGATACCCACCATGACGGCTGGGGCATCGCCTTTTTCGAAGGCGCCGGCGTGCGTCATTTCGTCGATCACCAGGCGGCCGTCGCCTCGCCGATTGCCGAGCTGATCAAGCGCTACCCGATCAAGTCCCTGAACGTCATCGCCCACATCCGCAAGGCGACCCAGGGCCAGGTGGCGCTGGAAAACTGCCACCCCTTCGTGCGCGAGATGTGGGGCCGCTACTGGGTGTTCGCCCATAACGGCGACTTGAAGGAGTTCGACCCGGTCCTCGACGGCCCGTTCCGCCCGGTCGGCAACACCGACAGCGAACGCGCCTTCTGCTTCCTGCTGCAACAGCTGCGCGACCGCTTCGGTAACCAGCATCCCGGCTTGCCGGCCTTGCGCGCCGCCATCGCCGACCTGGTTGCGGTCATTGCCCGCCACGGCACCTTCAACATGATGCTGTCGGACGGCACCGCCATGTTCGCGCACTGCTCGACCAAGCTGTGCTATGTCGTGCGGCGCTACCCGTTCACTGCCGCCAGCCTGGCCGACGAAGACTTGTCGGTCGACTTTTCGCAGGTCACCACGCCCGACGACCGGGTTGCCATCATCGTCACCACGCCGCTGACCACGAACGAGCAATGGACCGAATTCGCACCGGGCGAACTGAAAGTCTTTGTCGACGGTCTGCCGCAAACGTGAACGGCGTGACACGTTTTATACAGGAAATTAATTTCGGCTAGTCACTATTAAGGCGGAATGCGGTAAAGTAGCTTCATAGCACTTCGTTGCGTTCCATCAGTGAATCAGAGAGCCGACATGACCGATACCGTGAGCCTGGACCACGCCGACCTGCCCCTGCGCGTGCGTGACTTTTACCTGGGCCGGCAGCCTGTGCTCGACCGCAACCAGGCGCTGTACGGCTACGAACTGCTGTTCCGCAGTGCTGGCCAGGACGAGGGCGCATCGGGCGCCGGCTTGCCGGCCACCGCCACCGTCATTGCCCACACTGCCCAGCTCGGCCTGGCGCGCGCCATCGGCGACGCCGCCTGCTTCCTGAACGTCGACCGCGACGTCCTGTTCAGCGACATCTTTGCCTTCCTGCCGCGCGAACGCACCGTGCTCGAGATCGTCGCCACGATGGACCCCGACGATGCCGTGCTGGCACGCATGCAGGAACTGGCGCGCCACGGCTTCCGCTTCGCGCTGGACGGCGTCGGCGGCGACAGCGCGCGCCTGCAGCGCCTGCTGCCGCTGGCCGCCTTCGTCAAGCTCGACCTGCGCAGCACGCGCCGCGACACCCTGGCGGGACTGGTCTCGCGCCTGCAGGGCCTGGGCAAGACCGTGATCGCCGAGAAAGTCGAGACCCGCGACGAATACCACGTCTGCCTGGACGCCGGCTTCGATTACTTCCAGGGCTTCTATTTCGCGCGGCCGGCGGTGCTCGGCGGCCGCAAGCTGTCGCCGTCGCAGGCGACCGTGCTGTCGCTGATGAACCAGGTCATGTCGGACGTCGACAACGCCGACATCGAGCGCGCCGTGAAGAAGGACGTGACGCTGGCCCTGAACCTGCTGCGCCTGGTGAACACGCCGGCCGTCGGCGCCCCCCAGCGCATCGATTCCCTCAGCCAGGCGCTGATCGTGCTGGGCCGGCGCCAGCTGCAGCGCTGGCTGCAGATCATGCTGTACGCCGAGCCGGGCAACCGCGGCCACAACCAGACCCCGCTGCTGATGCTGGCCACCACGCGCGGCCGCCTGATGGAACTGCTGGCCAAGCGCCTGCGCCCGGGCCAGCGCTACCCCGGCGACACCGCGTTCACGGTCGGCATCATGTCGCTGATGGACGTGCTGTTCGGCATTCCGATGCAGGACATCCTCGACCAGATCCCGGTCAGCGACGAGATCCGGTTGGCGCTGCTGAAGCGCCAGGATTTCTTCGGCCAGCTGCTCAAGCTGGCGGAAAGCATCGAGCAGTCGGATGACGACGTGCTGCCTTCGCTGAAGGAGCTGCAGATTTCGGGTGACGACATGGTCGAGCTGGAGATGTCGGCGTTTCAGTGGAGTGACAGCGTGGTCCGCTACGCAATTTAAACACGGCCTGGAACGTCAGCACGACGGGCAAAAGCCAACGAGGAATAAGCGCACGAGCAGTTCAAGCCGACCAAGCAACTCACCCCGAGTAGGAGCGCCATGTCCTCCGTGCTGTTAAGCGTCACCGATCTCGTCAGATCCTACGGCACCCGCCGTGCCGTCGATGGCGTCTCGTTCCGGGTGCTCGCCGGCCAGACCGTCGGCCTGCTCGGCCCCAACGGCGCCGGCAAATCCACCACTGTCGCCATGCTGTGCGGCCTGCTGCGGCCCGACGCCGGCGAGATCCTGCTGGACGGCCAGCCGGTTGCCGCCGGCGCCGCCGCCGTCAAGCGCATCGGCATGGTGCCGCAGGACCTGGCGCTGTACGAGGACCTGTCGGCGCGCGAAAACCTGCGCCTGTTCGGTGCGCTGTATGGCTTGAAGGGCGGGCAGCTGGCGGCGCGCATCGAGCACGTGCTGGGGCTGGTCAACCTGCAGGACCGCGCGCGCGACAAGCCGGCGACGTTCTCGGGCGGGATGAAGCGGCGCCTGAACATCGCCGCCGCGCTGCTGCACGAACCCGACCTCCTGATCCTCGACGAGCCGACCGTCGGCGTCGATCCGCAGAGCCGCAACGCCATCTTCGACACCCTGGAAGCGCTGCAGGCCCAGGGCCGTGCGCTGATCTACACCAGCCACTACATGGAAGAGGTGGAGCGCCTGGCTGACCACATCGTGATCATCGACCATGGCAAGGTGCTGGCCGACGACACCCCGGCCGCGCTGCACCGGCGTCTGCCGGCGCGCGCCGTGCTGCGCGTCGACCTGGCCGAACCGGCCGCCGAGGGCGTGCTGGCGGCACTGCGCGCGCACGCGGGCGTGACCGCGCTGGCGCAGGACAACGCCACGCTCGACATCGCCCTGGTCGACAATGCCGACGCCGTGCCGGTGCTGGGCTGGCTGCAGCAGAACGGCCAGCGTCCGCTGCACTTTTCCACCGCACGCGCCTCGCTCGAAGACATCTTCCTGAACCTCACCGGCCGCACCTTGAGAGATTGAACGAAGGGGACTGAAAATGAACGCCTTTTTCGCCCTGGTCCGCAAGGACCTCATCCTGTACGTGTCCGACCGCCGCGCGCTGCTGATGCACCTGGTGCTGCCGATCGTGATCGCGGCCTTCTTCGGTTCGGTGTTCGGCGGCAGTGCCAAAAGCGGCGCGATCGACGTCGCGCTGGTGCAGCAGGACGCCAGCGAGGTCGGGCGCCGCATCGGCGCCGGCCTGCAGGCCGATTCCAACCTGCATGTGACGGTCATGGACCGCGCCCAGGCCGAGCAGGCGGTGCGCAAGGGCAGCCAGGCGGTGGCGGTGGTGCTGCCGCCCGGCTTTGCCGAAGCGGCGGGCAGCGCCATGTTCACGCCCGGTCCCAAGCCGGTGATCGAACTGCTGTACGATCCGTCGCAGACGGCGGTGCTGGGGATGGTGAAGGGCATGCTGACCCAGCAGGTGATGTCGGTCGTCAGCGCCGAGATGTTCGGCGGGCCGATGGGCCGCAAGCTGACCGAGCGCAGCCTGCAGCAGCTGGATGCCGGCACCATCGCCGATCCGGCGCTGCGCGACATGCTGGCGGCGGTGCGTACCTTCCAGGCGCAGCCGCAGCAGGCCGGCGGCAGCGGCGCGCCGCGCGGCCTGTCGATGCCGTTCACCACCCGCGACCAGGGCCTCAGCAATGCCCCGGCGCTGCAGGGCTACAACCCGTATGCCCACGCCTTTTCCGGCATGGGCGTGCAATTCATCCTGTTCATGGGCATGAACATGGGGATCGCCATGCTGGCGGCGCGCCGCGACGGCATCTGGAACCGGCTGCTGGCGGCGCCGGTGTCGCTGGCGCTGGTGGTGCTGGCGCGCGCCGTGTCGGCCACCATCATCGCCTTCTGCCTGCTGTGCATCGTGTTCGCGGTGGCGGTGCTGGCCTTCGGCGTGACGGTCAGCAGCATACCGGGTTTCCTCGGCATCGCCCTGTGCTTCGGCGCGCTGACGGCCGGCTTCGGCCTGCTGGTCGCGGCCTTCGGCAAGACCCCGGAAGCGGCGCGCGGCATCGCCATGTTCGCGACCCTGATCATGGTGATGCTGGGCGGCGCCTGGGTGCCGACCTTCGTGTTCCCGGCCTGGGTGCAGCAGGCAACCATGATCGTGCCGACGCGCTGGGCGATCACCGGCCTGGATGCCGTCACCTGGCGCGGCCTGGGCTTGCCGGAGGCGATGCCGGCGATGGCGGCGCTGCTCGGCTTTGCCGCGCTGTTCATGGCGCTCGCCATATGGCGCTTCCAGAAGGCGCGGACTTGATCAGTGCAGCCTGACGTTGGCGACAGTCGGTTCGTCGCGTACCGTGATCACGGCATCCTCGAACGACGGCGGCCCGAACTTGCCGCGCGCATCGCGGCTGAAGCCGTAGTTCTCGCTCGGGATGCCGATGAAGTTGCGGTCCAGTTCGCCGTTGCCGTTGACGTCCTGGAAGGCCAGCACCGCCCAGTTGCCGGCCGGGACGTCGCGCACCGCGATCGTGTTGTCGCCCTCGCGCGCGGGCGCCGATCCCGAATACAGGCACTGTTTCAGGAAGCGCGCCTGGTCGCACACGGCGACCTTGACGCTGCCCTTGCCGGCGGCGACGCCGGTCACGTGCACCTCGACGGTGGCGGCGGCTGCCAGGAAGGGCAGACAGGAAAGCAGGGCGCCCAGTACCGTGTTGCGGAAAGCTGCAATCATAAAAGTGAAATCCTCATGTTATGGTAGGCTGTGATCATATTTTTAACAGAATCCCCCGACCGCCATGCTGTGGAATGCCTTCATCGTCGTACTCACCGTCGCTTTCATGGAAGTGTTCTCCATCGTCGCGCACAAGTATGTGATGCATGGCTTCGGCTGGGGCTGGCACCGCTCGCACCACGAGCCGCGCCAGGGCTGGTTCGAGAAAAACGACCTGTTTGCGGTCGTGTTCGCCGGCGTGGCCATCGCCCTGATCTATGCGGGCAGCATCGGCCACCATCCGCTGGAATGGATCGGCGCCGGCATGACGGCCTACGGCCTGCTGTACTTCGTCGCCCACGACGGCCTGGTGCACCGGCGCTGGCCCTTCCAGTACGTGCCGCGGCGCGGCTACCTGAAGCGCCTGTACCAGGCGCACCGCATGCATCACGCGGTGGCCGGCAAGGACGGCGCGGTGTCCTTCGGTTTCCTGTACGCGCCGCCGGTCGATACCCTCAAGCGCCGGCTGCATGCATTGCATGCCGGCCCCCTGAAGAAGCCGCAGGCTCCGCACCCGGACGGCGCCACAGCTGCGCCGGACGCGGCCCCGTTCGAGCCCAGCGGGAACTGAGCGCGCCCGCGCCGCCCTTCGCCAGCAGCCACAGCTTGGTGGCTTTCGAGGTGCCGGCGCGCTCGTCCCAGGCGCGCGCGCCGCGCCGCTTGACCACGATCCCGATCTCGCGATAGACGTTGCGCGCGCTGGCGATCGCCCAGGCCGAGCGCAGCGGCAGCGCTGCGATGCCGTCCAGCGCCGAATCGTAGTACGGCTCGGCATGATCGACCAGGCGCGCCGCCAGCCGCGCCAGCGCCGCGCGATGGCGTTCCAGTGCGATCTCGTCGCGCGGAATGCCGGCCTCGCGCAGCCAGGCCGCCGGCAGGTAGCAGCGGCCGACGCGCGCATCCTCGACGATGTCGCGCGCGATATTGGTCAGCTGGAAGGCCAGGCCGAGGTCGCAGGCGCGGTCCAGCGTGGCCTCGTCGTGAGCGCCCATAATCGAGGCCATCATCAGGCCGACCACGCCGGCCACGTGGTAGCAGTAGCGCAGCGTGTCCTCGATGGTTTCGTAGCGCACCTCGTCGACGTCCATGGCGAAGCCGGCCAGGTGGTCGTAGGCGTAGCGCGGTGCGATCGCGTGGCGCCGGGCGACGTCCTGGAAGGCGGCAAAGGCGCGGTCCTGCATCGGTTCGCCGGCATAGGCGCGGCGGGTCTGCTCGCGCAGGAGTTCGAGTTGGCGCCGGGCTTCCTGCGGCGTCTGCGCGCTTCCCGCATCCGCGTGATTGATGCCGAGTTCCTGGCCGTCGACCACGTCGTCGCAATGGCGGCACCATGCATACAGCATCAGCACGCCGC
Organism: Herbaspirillum sp. SJZ107; assembly: GCF_006715485.1. Lineage (GTDB taxonomy): Bacteria > Pseudomonadota > Gammaproteobacteria > Burkholderiales > Burkholderiaceae_D > Telluria. The sequence goes on along the minus strand of NZ_VFNH01000005.1, from coordinate 405,029 downwards.
GCCGGGTTTCCGGGTCGAACAGTTTGGCGGCCGCGGCAAAGCTCTTGGAGCCGACCTCGATGGTCTGGGTGGCGTGATCCAGCAAGGATCCATCCGACTGCGCGCTCATGCGTGCATTCCCTCCAGCATCAGCCCGGCGGTGGCCTTGGCCGAACCGATCACGCCCGGCACGCCCGCGCCCGGATGGGTGCCGGCGCCGACCAGGTACAGGTTCGGCAGGTCGGCGTCGCGGTTGTGCGGGCGGAACCAGGCGCTTTGCGTCAGGATCGGCTCCAGCGAGAACGCCGAGCCGAGGTGGGCGTTGAGCTGGTCGCGGAAGTCGACCGGCGTGAAGATGCGGCTGGTGACCAGCTGGCTGCGCAGGCCCGGCATGTAGCGCTGTTCCAGGTAGTCGAAGATGCGCTCGCGGTACAGCGGCCCCTCGACCTCCCAGTCGATCGGCGCATTGCCCAGGTGCGGCACCGGCGCCAGCACGTAGTGGCTGCCGCAGCCGGGCGGCGCCAGCGACGGGTCGGTGACGCAGGGCGCGTGCAGGTACAGCGAAAAATCCTCGGCCAGCGCTTCGCCGTTGAAGATGTCCTTGATCAGCTCGCGGTAGCGCGGTCCGAAGCACACGGTGTGGTGCTGCAGCTGGCTGTGGTGGTGGTCGAGCCCGAAGTACAGCACGAACAGCGAATTGCTGAAGCGCTTCTTGCCGAGTGCCTCGCCCTCGGCCACGCCGCGCGGGTGCTGGCCCAGCAGCGACGCATAGGTGTGGACCACGTCGGCATTCGAAGCCACCGCGTCGGCGGCGAACACGCGCCCGTCCTGCAGGCGCACGCCGCTGGCGCGCCCGCCGCTGGTCTCGATGGCGGCCACCGGCGCATTCAGCTCGATCCGTCCGCCGATGTCGGTGAACAGCTTGACCATGCCCTTCACCAGTGCCCCGGTGCCGCCGCGCGGGAACCACACGCCCCATTTGCGCTCGAGCGCATGGATCAGCGTGTAGATCGAGGACGTCGCGAACGGATTGCCGCCCACCAGCAGCGAGTGGAAGGAAAACGCCTGGCGCAGCTGTTCGTCCTGGATGAAGCGCGAGACAATGCCGTACACGCTGCGCCAGGCCTGCAGGCGCGCCAGCTGCGGGCCGGCCGCGATCATGTCGCGGAAGGACAGGAAGGGCACGGCGCCCAGCTTGATGTAGCCTTCCTCGAACACGGCCTTCGAATATGCCAGGAAGCGCTGGTAGCCGGCGACGTCGGCCGGGTTGCGCGCGTGGATCTGGCGGTCCAGCGCCTCCTGGTCGTTGGCGTAGTCGAAGTGGCGCCCGTCTTCCCAGCACAGGCGGTAGAAGGGCGAGACCGGCAGCATCTCGACGTAGTCGCTCATGCGCTTGCCGGCGGCGGCGAACAGCTCTTCCAGCGCCGACGGGTCGGTGATGACCGTGGGGCCGGCGTCGAAGGTGAATCCCTGGTCTTCGTAGACGTAGGCGCGGCCGCCCGGCTTGTCGCGTTTTTCGAGCAAGGTGGTCTGCACGCCCTGGGCTTGCAGGCGGATGGCCAGTGCCAGGCCGCCGAAACCGGCGCCCACGACCACGGCGGTCTTCGATGCGTTCATGCGGGAGTCCTGATCTGGTGAGGGTGAGTCTTGCGTGCCGCGGACAGCGCCTGCAGCACGGGTACGGGAGGTTTGCCGCTCAGGATGCGCGCCTTGTCGGCCAGGCTCAGGCGCCCGGCATAGAAATGCGCAATCAAGGGCGCCGGCAACTGGTAGAACTTCTGCATCACGCGCCAGCGCGCATCCGGGCTGCCGGCCAGGAACAGCATGCGGTTGAGCAGGCGGAAAAAGCCCTGCTTGTCCCACTCGGCGCTGGCCTCGGCGCGGATGGCCGCGAACAGCGCCGGCGCGTCGAGCGAGGGCAGGGCGGCGATGGCATCGGCCAGGCGTACCGCATGCGGCAGCGAATAGCCGGTGGTGAAGTGGAACAGCCCGGCGCGCAGGCCGGCGCAGGGCTGGCCGTCCTGCCGGTCCCAGAAGCGTTCGATATCGCCGGCCAGCACGATCGGCAGCGCGCCCTGTTCTTCGCGCAGCACCGCTTTCACCTGCCAGCCGCGCGCCTGCACGTAGGCCGCGATGTTGGCGCGCAGCTGTGCGGGGTCGCGGCCGGCATCGTCGATGTAGTGGGTGTCCTCGACCAGCAGCCGGTCCGGCCCGAAGGGCAGCACGTAGACGAAGCGGTAGCCGCCCTGCTGGGCCACGCCGGCATCCATGATGATGGGCGCAGCCAGCCCGTGCGGCGCCTTCAGCTGCAGCTCCTGGCCGAGGAAGGTCTGGTAGCCCAGCGCCAGGTCGGGCGTCGGGGCCGGGCCGCGGCCGTCGATCACGGCGCGCGCATGCAGGATTTCGCCGCCGGCCAGTTCGACCCGGGTCGGGTGCACCCGGGCGACGCGCGCGCCGCTGCGCAGGCACGCGCCCAGCGCCGGCTCCAGCACGCGTGCGAAATCGTCGGACAGGATGCTGCAGTAGTCGCCTTCCAGCGTGCGCGTCAGGTCCGGGAAAATCACCTGGTAGCCGGGCCAGCGCCACGACACCAGCGGCGCGATCCAGGCGCGCTCGGCGGCGCTCAGGTCGCTGGCGTGGAAGGACCAGGTGTGGTTGCCGCCGAGGTGCGTGTCCTGTTCCAGCAGCAGGATGCGCAGGTCGGGGCGCCGGGTGCGCAGGCGCCAGGCGATCAGGCCGTTGGCCAGGCCGCCGCCGGCCAGGATCAGGTCGTAGGTGGGTGTGCTCATGCCGGGGCCGTGTCAGCGTGGGCAGGATGCGGCCTCTGCCCCAGGCCGAGCGCGGATTCGACGATGTCGGCCGCGCGCGCGGTACCGCCGGCGCGCGCCACGCTGGCCGCCAGCGGCGCCAGGCGCTGTTTGAACGATGGCTCGGCGAGCAGGCGCCGCAGGTGCCTGGCCAGCGTGCCCGCGCCCGCAAAGCGCGCCGAGGCCTGGATGCCGATGCCGGCATGGCGCACGCGCGCGGCGCCGCCCGGGTGATCGAAGGCGATCGGCAGCGCCAGCATCGGCGTCTGCGCCGCGATCGCATCCATGATCGTGTTCCAGCCGGCGTGCGAGATCACGGCGTCGGCCCGTTCCAGCGCGGCCAGCTGCGGCGCAAAGGCCACCACCCAGTCGGCGCCGGCGCGTTCCAGTGCGCGTTCCTGCGCCCCATCCAGCGCGCCGCAATGGGCGAGCAGCAGCTGCACGTCGGCCTGGCGGCAGGCGCGCGCGATGCGCTTGAACAAATCGATGCGGCCGCCCTGCATGGTGCCGAGCGAGGCGAATACGAAGGGGCGGTCGGCGGCGATGGCGGGCAGGGGAGACAGCGCCGCGCCGGCAATGGTGGCGCCGGTTTTGTGCAGCGGCCGCAGCGGCCCCACATGGTGGAAGTGCGGTGGCAGTTGCTTGCGCGGGAATTCGAACTCGGCCACGGTCTGGCTGACCTGGGCCAGCGGCGACAGGCATTCGTGCAGCATGCCGCGCACCGGGATGCCGAGCCGGCGCGCCTGCGCCTCGATCGCGCGCCGGTGCGGTCCCATCATCCAGTCGTAGACGCGGGTGCTGCCCTCGACCATCTTCAATGAGCGCTCGTCGGTGCCGTAGCCGAAGGGCATGACCGGCAGCGGCACGCCCGGTTCGCGGTTGACCGGCAGCGCACAGGCGACGGAGATAAACGGGAGGCCGAGCGCTTCCGCCACCATGCCGCCGGCCGCTTCCATCTGGTCGGCCAGGATCGCATCGATGCCGAGTTCTTCGATGGCGGCAGGCAGGGTCTCGCACAGCATCGTGGTGGAGTGCGCCATGTCGTCGATCACGCGGCGCAGGCCCAGCGGGCTGCCGGGATTGGCGGCCAGGCGCAGCGAAGCCGCCAGCGTGCCGGCCGGGTGCGAATCGAGGCCGACCGCGTGGAACGCCAGGCGCGGGTCGCGCACGTAGGCGGCGGCATCGGGACGATGGAGGAAGGTGACGCGGTGGCCACGCTCGGCCAGGGCGCCGGCGAGCGCGCCCAGCGTCGTGAAATGGCTCAGGAACGCAGGGCCGACCACACCGAAGTGTGCCATACGGTGTCCTCGTGGCTCAGTTGGGCGCGTAGGACGGCGCCGCCGCCGCCGAAAAAGCCGCTGCGGCGGTGCCGCCGAACAGGCCTTCGACGAAGCGGCGCGTGCGCTGGCGGCTGCCGAGGGCGGCGCCCAGGCAGCGCTCGGCGTCGGCCAGGTGGCCGGCCAGCTGGCGCCGCGCTTCGTCGAGGCCGACGGTATTGATCAGCGTGGGCTTGCCGGCGTCCTTGCCGGTGTCCTTGCCGGTGACGGCGCTGTCGTTGCCGGGCACGTCCTGGAAGTCGTCGCGCAGCTGGAAGGCATGGCCGGCGGCCAGCGCAAAGGCGCGCAGCGAGGCCGCCACCTTGTCGTCGGCCTGGGCGATGATGGCGGCCATGTCGACCGCGACGCCCAGCAGCACGCCGGTTTTCAGTTCGTTGGTGGTGGCGATGTCGTCGACCGTGGCGCGCTTGCCGTGCAGGTCGAGGAACTGGCCCTTGACCAGGCCCTGCGCGCCGATGGTCTCGGACAGCTTGCCGACCAGGCGCGCGCGCACTGCGGGCGGAATGTCCGGCGCCGCCGCCAGGATGCCGAAGGCGCGGCTGAGCAGGGCGATGGCGGCCAGGATGGCGACGTCCTCGCCGAACTGCACGTGCACGGTCGGCTGGCCGCGGCGCAGCTGGGCGTTGTCCATGCAGGGCATGTCGTCCAGGATTAGCGAGGACGCGTGCACCAGCTCGACCGCGCAGGCGACGTCGACCAGCGCCGGCGAGACGCAGCCGAGGTCGCGCGCGACCAGCATGGTCAGCAGCGGGCGCATGCGCTTGCCGCTGCTGAGGGCGCCGGCGCGCATGGCCGCGCTCAGCAGGTCGTCGCGCGCACCGCCTTCCGCCAGCCAGTAGGCGATGCGCTCCTCGACGGCTTCGCGCATGGCGCGCAGCTCGGCCGCAGGATCGATCCGTGTTTCCATGGCAAAGCCATCGAAGGCCTCGAACGTTTTGATGCCATCGAATCCATCGTACCGCCGTGTCTGTGTGCCCATTGCATCCCCGCCGCGCTGAATAATCGAAATGACGAATTTAGTGAATGATACCGGAAACAATCTTAGCCATTCATTAACTCTCTCCAACCGTGCGGAGCCTGCCTGGGAGCGAAAAAAAAGGCCGGCGAATGCCGGCCTCAGTATTGACAGCTCAGTTGCTTACAAGTTCGGCGCCAGGTGACGCTCCAGCTCATCCTTCGGCATGCCGCGGCGCTGCGCCATGTCGTCGAGCTGGTCCTGGCCGATCTTGCCGACCACGAAATACTTCGATGCCGGATGCGAGAAGTAGAAGCCGGACACCGCCGCGCCCGGGGTCATGGCGAAGGACTCGGTCAGGCCCATGCCGATTTCCTCGGCCTGCAGGGTCTTGAACAGCTCGGCCTTGACCGTGTGCTCGGGGCAGGCCGGGTAGCCCGGCGCCGGGCGGATGCCGACGTATTCTTCCTTGATCAGCGCCTCGGCCGACAAATCTTCGCCGGCGGCATAGCCCCACAGGTCGGTACGCACGCGCTCGTGCATGTACTCGGCAAAGGCTTCGGCCAGGCGGTCGGCCAGGGCCTTGACCATGATCGACGAGTAATCGTCGCCGGCCGCTTCGAAGCGCTTTTCGATCTTCTCGGCGCCCAGGCCGCCGGTCACGGCGAACATGCCGATGTAGTCGGCGATGCCGGACGCTTTCGGCGCGATGAAGTCGGACAGGCACTGGTTCGGACGCTGCACGCCATCCACCACCGGCTTCACGCCCTGCTGGCGCAGGCCGTACCAGGTGAAGGCGACCTCTTTGCGCGAGTCGTCGGTATACACCTCGATGTCGTCGTCGTTGACGGTGTTGGCCGGCAGCAGGCCGACCACGCCATTCGCCGTCAGCCAGCGCCCTTCGATGATCTTCTTCAGCATCGCCTGGCCTTCCTCGAACACCTTGGTGGCTGCTTCGCCGACGATCTCGTCGGTCAGGATGGCCGGGTAGGGGCCGGCCAGGTCCCAGGTCTGGAAGAACGGACCCCAGTCGATGTAGCGTGCCAGCAGCCCCAGGTCGACGTTCTTGAACAGGCGCCGTCCGATGAACTTCGGTTTCACCGGCGCATAGTCCAGCCGGGCCTTGTTGGCGCGCGCCTGCGCCAGCGACACCATCGGCAGCGCCTTCTTGTTGGCATGCTGTTCGCGGATGCGGTCGTAGTCCTGCGCGATCTCGGCGACATAGGCATCGCGGGTATCGGCGGTGACCAGCGACTGGCCGACCGACACCGAACGCGAGGCATCCGGCACGTACACCACCGGGCCGTCGTAGTGCGGCGCGATCTTCACGGCGGTGTGGGCGCGGCTGGTGGTGGCGCCGCCGATCAGCAGCGGCGTCTGGCGCTCGCGGAACCAGGGGTCGCGCTGCATTTCGCGCGCCACATAGGCCATTTCTTCCAGCGACGGCGTGATCAGGCCGGACAGGCCGATGATGTCGGCATTCTCTTCCTTGGCCTTGGCCAGGATCTCGGCGGCCGGCACCATCACGCCCATGTTGACGATCTCGAAGTTATTGCACTGCAAGACCACCGACACGATGTTCTTGCCGATGTCGTGCACGTCGCCCTTGACGGTCGCGATCACCATCTTGCCCTTCGGCTTGGCGACCACGCCGGTGCGGCGTTCTTCTTCGGCTTTCTCTTCTTCGATGTAGGGCACCAGGTGAGCCACGGCCTGCTTCATGACGCGCGCCGACTTGACCACCTGCGGCAGGAACATCTTGCCCTGACCAAACAGGTCGCCGACGATGTTCATGCCATCCATCAGCGGGCCTTCGATCACGTGGATCGGACGGCCGCCTTCGTTGTCCACCTTCTGGCGCGCTTCCTCGGTGTCTTCGACGATCCACTGGGTGATGCCGTGCACCAGCGCATGCGCCAGGCGTTTATCCACCGGTGCGTTGCGCCATTCGAGGTTCTGTTCCTGTTTGGCGCCGCCGGCCTTCAGCGTGCCGGCGAACTCGATCATGCGCTCGGTGGCGTCCGGACGGCGGTTCAGCACCACGTCCTCGACGCGCTCGCGCAGTTCCGGCGCCAGCTCGTCGTAGACGCCGACCATGCCGGCATTCACGATACCCATGGTCATGCCGGCCTTGATCGCGTGGTACAGGAACACGGTGTGGATCGCTTCGCGCGCCGGGTCGTTGCCGCGGAACGAGAACGAGACGTTGGAGACGCCGCCCGACACCTTGGCATGCGGCAGGTTCTCGCGGATCCAGCGGGTGGCGTTGATGAAGTCGACCGCGTAGTTGTCGTGCTCTTCGATGCCGGTGGCGATCGCGAAGATGTTGGGGTCGAAGATGATGTCTTCCGGCGGGAAGCCGACCTTCTCGACCAGGGTGTCGTAGGCGCGCTTGCAGATCTCGGTCTTGCGCTCGAAGGTGTCGGCCTGGCCCTTCTCGTCGAAGGCCATCACGATCACGGCGGCGCCGTAGCGGCGGCACAGGGCGGCTTGGCGCAGGAACTCGGCTTCGCCTTCCTTCATCGAGATCGAGTTGACGATGGCTTTGCCTTGCACGCATTTCAGGCCGGCCTCGATCACGCTCCATTTCGAGGAGTCGATCATGATCGGCACGCGCGAGATGTCCGGCTCGGACGCGATCAGGTTCAGGAAGCGCGTCATTGCCGCCTGCGAGTCCAGCATCGCCTCGTCCATGTTGATGTCGATGACCTGGGCGCCATTTTCGACCTGCTGGCGGGCGACCGACAGCGCCTCGTCGAACTGCTCGTTCAGGATCATGCGCGCGAAGGCCTTCGAGCCCGTCACGTTGGTACGCTCGCCGACGTTGACGAACAGCGAGCTGTCGTCGATGGTGAAGGGCTCGAGGCCCGACAGGCGCAGCGCGGTCGGCACCTCCGGCACGGCACGCGGGGCCGCTTTCGACATCGTCTCGGCGATGGCCTGGATGTGCTCGGGCGTGGTGCCGCAGCAGCCGCCGGCGACGTTGATGAAGCCGGACTCGGCGAACTCCTTCAGCAGGCTCGACGTATCGGCCGGCAGTTCGTCGAAGCCGGTGTCGCTCATCGGGTTGGGCAGGCCGGCGTTCGGGTAGATGCAGACGTAGGTGTCGGCGATCCTGGAAAGTTCCTGCGCATACGGGCGCATCAGGGCGGCACCGAGCGCGCAGTTCAGGCCGACGGTCAGCGGCTTCGCATGGCGCACCGAATTCCAGAAGGCGGGCACGGTCTGGCCCGACAGGATGCGGCCGGACGCGTCCGTGACAGTGCCGGAGATCATCAGCGGCAGGCGCGGCGTATCCGGATGTTCGTCGAAGTACTGGTCGATCGCGAACAGGGCGGCCTTGCAGTTGAGCGTGTCGAAGATGGTCTCGACCAGCAGCAGGTCGACGCCGCCGTCGACCAGGCCGCGCAGCTGCTCGTAATACGAGGTGACCAATTGGTCGAAGGTGACGTTGCGCGCGGCCGGGTCGTTGACGTCCGGCGAGATCGAGGCGGTCTTCGGGGTCGGGCCGAGGGCGCCGGCCGCGAAGCGCGGCTTGTCGGCGGTCGAATATTTGATGCAGGCGGCGCGCGCCAGCTTGGCGGCTTCCACGTTCATTTCGTAGACCAGGGACGCCATGTGGTAGTCGTCCTGGGCGATGCCGGTGGCACCGAAGGTGTTGGTCTCGATGATGTCGGCGCCGGCAGCAAGGTAGCGCTCGTGGATTTCCTGGATGATATGGGGCTGAGTCAGATTCAGCAGTTCGTTGTTGCCTTTTACAAACAGCTCGCGCGCACCGCTGTTGGCGGGTGCCGAGAAATCCGCGAAGCGCTCGCCACGGTAGGCGGCTTCGTCAAGCTTGTACTGCTGGATGATCGTACCCATTGCGCCATCGAGGATCATGATGCGGCGCGCCAGGATGGCGCGCAGCTGGGCGTCGACGGGGGAGAAGGCGGGGAGGGCAGTGGTCATCGGTATGCTTTCCTGCGGCAGCCTCGGCGGCTGGGACGCAGTGTCTATATATTAGGCGGTCTACGATTATACCGTTCCTGGCCGAGTTTGTTCCCGCCGGTGGCGGCCGATGCAATACGCATCAAGCCCGTGCTACGTAAAGACATTTGTAACGTATTGTTTCATAGTTACCTTTGTTACAGTGAGATACAAATTGCGGCAAAACAGCAATTTCCTGGATACATACAGCGACGACAATAAGCACCATGGAACCGCCACTGCGTGCGGTCCCTAGTCCAAGTTAACGGAATGGGCGGACCCGTCGCTCCGCCGCCTCAATGGGAAGATTGCCATGAACAAAGAATATGTGCCCGAGTGGGACCACGCTGCTGCACGCACTGAAGACACCGCGCCGGCCAAGCAGCATGCTGCCGCAGGCGTGAAGCAGATCGTCACGATCCGCCTGGATGTGGACATGCTGGAATGGTTCAAGTCGGCAGGCCCGGGTTACCAGACCCGCATCAACCAGGTGCTGCGCGAGTACATGGAAGCCAATCGCGTGCGTGCGCACGGCGAATAAGCTGCAGCAGGTAAAAAATCGGGCGGTGGGCTTGATGCGCTAACATCAAACCCACCGCCCGCTGTCGTTATGGATGCTGGGTTCTATTCGAACGCCAATCCCTCGAACGAAAAGCCTTTCAGGAATTCCGCGGCCGCCAGGCGCTTGCCGCCGGGCTTCTGCAGTTCGGTCAGCCGCAAGGCGCCTTCACCGCAGGCCACCACGATGCCCTGCGCATCCGCCGCCAGCACCTGGCCCGGCGCACCCTGGCCATCCGCCGGCTGGGCGTTCCAGATCTTGACCGTCACGCCGCCCGCCTGCCCGTGCGCGCCGGGGAAGGGGTTGAAGGCGCGCACCTTGCGCGCCAGCCCCACGGCCGGCAGGCTGAAATCCAGCTTCGCTTCTTCCTTGCTGATCTTGGCGGCATAGGTCACGCCTTGTTCCGGCTGCGGCACCGCCTCCAGCGGCCCGGCCGCCATCCGGCGCAAGGCGTCGACGATCATGCATCCGCCCAGCGCGGCCAGCTTGTCGTGCAGGCTGCCGGTGGTGTCGCCATCCTCGATGGCGATGCGTTCCATCGACAGCATGGGGCCGGTGTCCAGGCCTTCTTCCATCTCCATGATGGTCACGCCGGTTTCCGGATCCCCGCTTTCGATCGCGCGGTGGATCGGCGCGGCGCCGCGCCAGCGCGGCAGCAGCGAGCCGTGGATATTGATGCAAGGCTTGATGTCGAGGGTGGCGCGCGGCAGGATCAGGCCATAGGCGGCCACCACCATCACGTCATAATCCGTTGCCAGCAGGCGCGCATGCGCAGCGCGTGCTTCCTCGGCGCGCTGCGGATCCTTCGCATCCATGCGCAGCGACAGCGGCTGCAGCACGGCGATGCCGTGCGCCAGCGCCACCTGCTTGACGGCGGACGCCTGCAACTGCATGCCGCGCCCGGCCGGACGGTCGGGCTGGGTCAGCACCAGCGGGACCTCGAAGCCGGCCGCCAGCAGCTCGCGCAGGGCGACCGCCGCAAATTCCGGCGTGCCGGCAAAGACGACTTTCAGGCCCGCCATCACGCGCGGCGTCCGCTGCGTTCTTCCTTGAGCAGCTTGGTCTTGATGCGGTTGCGCTTCAGCGGCGACAGGTATTCCACGAATACCTTGCCCATCAGGTGGTCCATCTCGTGCTGGATGCAGACCGCCAGCAGGCCGTCGGCTTCGATCTCGAACGGCTTGTTGTGCTGGTCGACCGCACGCACCTTGATGCGCGCCGGACGCTCGACGCCGTCGTACACGCCCGGCACCGACAGGCAGCCTTCGTCGTAGACCTGCTTTTCTTCGCTGGCCCAGACGATTTCCGGATTCACGAAGACCATCAGGTCATCCTTGGTCTCGGTGATGTCGATGGTGATCAGGCGCTCGTGCACGTCGATCTGGGTGGCGGCCAGACCCACGCCGGGGGCTTCGTACATGGTTTCGGCCATGTCCGCGACCAGCTTGTCGAGGCGCTCGCCGAATTCGGTGACCGGCTTGGCCACTTTGTGCAGGCGCGGGTCGGGATAGCGGAGGATATTCAGTAAGGCCATGGCTTTTTTCTATTCGTTTAAAACATACAGGCGGCACCCCGTTCCGGGGATGGAACGCGGTTTGTCTTGCTAGTTCAAGGATTTCTCGGCAGAATTTGATTCAGTGCGGCAACCTTTGCCGTGTCTCGCGCTGTGGCAGCCATTCCGTCAATGCCGCACTTTTCGGACTCTCTGATGAAAAATTTTAGCACACGCGCTGCCTCCTCGCTCCTGGTCCGCAGCGCCGCCGTTGCCGCGCTCGTCTGCGCAACGCTCGCGCCGGCCCAGGCCGCCACCAATTGCACCTTCCGTCCGAACGCGCCCGACCAGCATCGCGTGGTCAAGGGCGATACCCTGTGGGACATTTCCGGCACCTTCCTCGAGCATCCGTGGTGCTGGCCGCAAGTGTGGGGCATGAACCGCGACGAGATCCGCAACCCGCACTGGATCTATCCGGGCCAGATCATTTATTTCGACCGTGCCCACGGCCGCTTGACGCTGACCCGCCCCGGCGCACCCGACGCGAATGCCGGCCAGCCGCCGCTGACGCGCCTGTCGCCGCAGCTGCGCACCGAGGGCATGGGCCCGGACGGCGCGGTGCCGTCGATTCCGGCGGCCGCGATCGAACCCTTCCTGACCCAGCCGCTCGTGGTCGAGGCCGGCGCCCTGGACGCCACCCCGCGCATCGCCGCCACCCAGGAAGAGCGGGTCTGGCTGGGCGAAGGCAACCGCGCCTACGTGCGCGGCGACCTGCGCGGCGCCACCAGCTTCCAGGTGTTCCGTCCGGGCAAGCAGATGATCGACCCCGACACCGGCAAGGTCGCCGCCTGGGAGGCCGCTTTCGTCGGCACCGTGCGCGTGGTGAGCGTGGCCAAGCCGGGCGTCGACGTGCATACCGTGGAAGTCACCCGTTCGCTGCAGGAAATGGGCGTCGGCGACCGCCTGCTGCCGATGCCGCCGGCCCCGGTGCGCAACTACGTGCCGCATGCGCCGGCGCAGCCGGTGGCAGGGCGCGTGATGGCGGTGCCGGACGAGATGATCAACGCCAGCCAGAACCAGGTCGTGGCTGTCAATCGGGGTTCGCTTGACGGACTCGATGTCGGCGCCGTGCTGCAGCTCTATCATCTGGGCCAGACCGTAACGGACCCGGGCAGCAAAGGCTTCCTCGGCTTCGGCAAGGACAAGTTGCGGCTCCCGGACGAACAAATTGGCGAACTGTTCATCTTCCGGGTCTTCGGGCACGTGTCGTACGGCCTGATCATGCAAGTGACGGGACCGGTGCGAATCGGCGACGTGGCGAAATCACCGGAGTAACCCTACCGTGCAGGACACGGACTCCTTCACCGATGTGTCCGTGTCGATGTCGCCAGCCGAGCTGGCGGCCTGGATGCGGTTCGAACGCACGCACGGCGTCGGTCCGCGCACCGCGCCGGCCTTGCTGGCCGCATTCGGCAGCCCCGACGCCATCTTCGCCGCCGATCACGCGCTACTGGCCGCGCACCTGAGCCCGGCGCAGGTGCGCGCCATCCGGCAGCCCGCTTCCGCCGATACCCTGCGCCTGGTCGACGCCACGCTGCGCTGGATGGAGCAGCCCGGCCACACGGTGCTGGCGCTGGGCCAGCCCGGCTACCCCGACTTGCTGGCGGCCATCCCCGATCCACCGCTGCTGCTCTATATAAAAGGATGTCCGGACTTGCTGGCCGGCCCTGCGCTGGCCATCGTCGGCAGCCGCAATGCCAGCACCCAGGGCAAGGCGAATGCGCTGGCCTTCGCCGAAGCCTTGTCGCGGGCCGGCCTGGCGATCGTGTCCGGCCTGGCGCTGGGCGTCGACGCGGCCGCGCACGAAGGCGCGCTCAAGGGCGCGGGCAGCACGGTCGCCGTGATCGGCACCGGCCCCGACCTGGTCTACCCGGCACGCAACCGCGCGCTGTGCGAGCGCATCGCCGCCGATGGCTGCATCGTCAGCGAATACCCGGTCGGTACGCCACCCTTGCCGGGCAATTTCCCAAAACGTAACCGGATCATCAGCGGGCTGGCAGCCGGCGTGCTGGTGGTCGAAGCCGCGGCCCAGTCCGGCTCCTTGATCACGGCGCGCCAGGCCGCCGAGCAGGGCAGGGAAGTGTTCGCGATTCCGGGCTCGATCCATGCGGCATTGTCCAAGGGCTGCCACCTGCTGATCCGCGAAGGCGCCAAGCTGGTCGACGGCGCCGGCGACGTGCTGGAAGCGATGGCCTGGTCGCCGCTGGCCGGACGGCGGCCCTTGCCGCGGTTGCCGGCGGCGGAGGCGGAAGCGGAAGCGGTTTCATCTGCAGAAGACGACAGCCTGCTGGCCGCCATCGGCCACGACCCGGTCGAAGCCGACACCCTGCTGGCGCTGGTCGGCGGCACGCCGGGCGAACTCAGTACGCGGCTGCTGTTGCTGGAACTGGCCGGCACGGTCGAGCGGCTGCCGGGTGGGCAATTTCAAAGAATCGTACGCGCTGAATAAAAGTGTGAAAACGAAGAATATGCGGCAGGGGTAGTAAAACGGGATTCCAACACAAAATGTCGAAACTACATAGCGAAGTGAATAAGGCCGATAAACAACGTTGATGTTTTCCGGCTGGCAACTGTCCGCGTGCCACACTTGTGCCGCGCCGAGCTTAACTGCTACAGTAGCGTCACTATGTTCGACATCCTAGTCTACCTCTACGAGACGTATTATCGTCCCGATGCCTGCCCCGAGCCGGCAGCCCTGGCGCGCAAGCTGTCTGCCGTCGGTTTCGACGATGTCGAGATCACCGAGGCGCTGGACTGGTTGAACGGACTGACCGAAATGGCCAGCGCCGTCGATCCTTTCCTCGAATCGAGCGGCACCCGTTTTTATATTGCACAGGAAACCGATACCCTCGGTAGCGCCGCCGTCGGCTTCATCCAGTTCCTGGAACTGGCCGGCCTGCTGAGTGCCATGCAGCGCGAAATCGTCATCGAACGCGCACTGGCGCTGGACGAATCGCCGGTCACCCTCGGCAAGCTGAAGATCATCGTCCTGATGCTCCTGTGGAGCCAGGGCAAGGAGCCGGACGCACTGATGTTCGACGACCTGTTCGGCTCCGACGACGAAGACGCCGAGCCGCGCTTGTTGCATTGAATTCCCATGCTGTGGATGGACAAAACGGGGCTGCGGCCCCGTTTTTTCTTGCATTGAGGCAAGATGAAGCGTATTTTGCCAAAAAGTAAGACAGGCACAGTCTACTTGCGGACAGCGCGTCAACGCGCTTATCATTTGCCGCTATCTGCCAATTGTTACTAATAAGATATCAGCGGGACAAGATTCCCGTCAGGCCGCATCCAGCGACTGCTGTATGATGCGCGAGCCGCCGCCACCGAACACGTACGAGACAACCCTATGACTAAAGCCCTCATCATTGCCGAAAAGCCTTCCGTGGCGAACGATATCGCCAAGGCGCTCGGCGGCTTTACCAAGCACGATGAGTATTTCGAATCCGACGATTACGTGCTGTCGTCGGCCGTCGGCCACCTGCTGGAAATCGCGGTGCCGGAAGAGTATGACGTCAAGCGCGGCAAGTGGAGCTTCACCCACCTGCCGATGATCCCGCCGTATTTCGCGCTGAATCCGATCGCCAAGACCGAATCGCGCCTCAAGGTGTTGAACAAGCTGATCAAGCGCAAGGACGTCGACACCCTGATCAACGCATGCGACGCGGGCCGCGAAGGTGAACTGATCTTCCGCCTGATCGCCCAGAACGCCAAGGCCAAGCAATCGGTCAAGCGCCTGTGGCTGCAGTCGATGACCCCGACCGCGATCCGCGACGGTTTCGCCCACCTGCGCAGCGACCAGGAAATGCTGCCGCTGGCGGACGCCGCGCGCTGCCGTTCCGAAGCGGACTGGCTGATCGGCATCAACGGCACCCGCGCCATGACTGCCTTCAACTCGAAGGAAGGCGGCTTCTTCCTGACCACCGTCGGCCGGGTGCAGACGCCGACCCTGTCGATCGTGGTCGAGCGCGAAGAAAAGATCCGCCGCTTCGTACCGCGCGACTACTGGGAAGTGCGCGCCGAGTTCGGCGCCGCCGCCGGCATGTACGAAGGGCGCTGGCTCGACACCAAGTTCAAGAAGGACGAGAACGATCCGGAAAAGCGCCCCGAGCGCCTGTGGTCGAAGGCCGAGGCCGAGGCCATCGTCGCCGCCTGCCTGGGCAAGCCGGGTGTCGTCACCGAGGAATCGAAGCCGACCACCTCGATGGCGCCGGCCCTGTTCGACCTGACCTCGCTCCAGCGCGAAGCCAACGGCCGCTTCGGCTTCTCGGCCAAGAACACGCTGGGCCTGGCCCAGGCGCTGTACGAAAAACACAAGGTGCTGACCTACCCGCGTACCGATGCGCGCGCGCTGCCGGAAGACTACATCGGCACCGTCAAGACCACGCTCGAGGTGCTGAAGGGCAATGCGAACTATCACCAGTTCGCCAAGCAGATCCTCGATAAGGGCTGGGTCAAGCCGAACAAGCGTATCTTCGACAACAGCAAGATCTCGGACCACTTCGCGATCATCCCGACCGGCGTGGTGCCGAAGAACCTGTCCGAGCCGGAACAGAAGCTGTACGACCTGGTCACGCGCCGCTTCATGGCGGTGTTCTTCCCGGCCGCCGAGTTCCTGGTCACGACCCGCTTCACCGAAGTCGCTGGCCACCAGTTCAAGACCGAGGGCAAGGTAATGACCAACCCCGGCTGGCTGGCGGTGTACGGCAAGGACACCACCGGCGACGACAAGGACGGCGCCAGCCTGGTCCCGGTCGCCAAGGGCGAGCAGGTCAGCACGGACAAGGTCACGCCGAACGCCCTGGTCACCAAGCCGCCGGCACGCTACAACGAAGCGACCCTGCTGTCGGCAATGGAAGGCGCGGGCAAGCTGGTCGATTCCGACGAGCTGCGCGACGCCATGGCCGGCAAGGGCCTGGGCACGCCGGCCACGCGCGCCGCCATCATCGAAGGCCTGCTGACCGAGAAATACCTGATCCGCGAAGGCCGCGAGATGATCCCGACCGCCAAGGCGTTCCAGCTGATGACGCTGCTGCGCGGCCTGGGCGTGAACGAGCTGACCGCACCGGAACTGACCGGCGACTGGGAATACAAGCTGTCGCAGATGGAAAAAGGCAAGATTTCGCGCGAAGAATTTATGCGCGAGATCGCCGAGATGACGGAAATTATCGTCAAGCGTGCCAAGGAGTACAGCAACGACACCATCCCGGGCGAGTACGCGACCCTCAAGACGCCGTGCCCGAACTGCGCCGGCGTGGTCAAGGAAAACTACCGCCGCTTCGCCTGCACCCAGTGCGATTTCTCGATGACCAAGGTACCCGGCGGGCGCCAGTTCGAGATCGAGGAAGTCGAGGAACTCCTGCAGAACCGCACCATCGGTCCGCTGCAGGGCTTCCGCTCGAAGATGGGCCGTCCGTTCGCCGCCATCCTGCGCATCGTGCGCGACGAAGAGATCCGCAACTTCAAGCTGGAATTCGACTTCGGCCAGGACCAGGACGAGGGCGAAGAGGGCGAAGGCGTCGACTTCACCGGCCAGACCGCGCTCGGCCCGTGCCCGAAGTGCAACGGCGGCGTCTACGAGATGGGCCTGGCCTACGTGTGCGAACACCAGGTCGCCAAGCCGAAGACCTGCGATTTCCGCAGCGGCCGCATCATCCTGCAGCAGGAAATCCTGCCCGAGCAGATGGCCAAGCTGCTGAACGAGGGCAAGACCGACCTGCTGCCGGGCTTCATCTCGCAGCGTACGCGCCGTCCATTCAAGGCTTACCTGGTGCGCGGCAAGGACGGCAAGATCAGCTTCGAGTTCGAGGAGCGCAAGGCCAAGCTGGGTGCGAAGGCCAAGACCGACGCGGGCGAGGGCGAAGAGGGCGGCGGCGTTGCAGTGGCGGCGAAGACGACGGCGCGCAAGCCTGCCGCCAAGCCGATCGCCACCAAGGCAACTGCCAAGGCGGCAACCAAGACTGCGGCGGCCAAGACCGTAGCCGCGAAGAAGGCGCCGGCCAAGAAGGCGGCGGCGGTGAAAAAAGTCACTGCCTGATTTCGGCCCGCTTCCAAACACGTCGTTCCCGCGAAGGCGGGAACCCAAGTTTCATGCGCAGCCGTTACGCGAGCAAACTTGGATCCCCGCCTGCGCGGACGACGTGTTCAATCTGACGGACAATAAAAAAAACCGCGACCCATCCGGCGTCGCGGTTTTTTTACGCCCGGCGCCAAGAAGGGCGCGGCACGCATCCTGCCGGTGTCAGTCTTCCTGCAACGCACGCAGCGCCGCCTCGCCATTGTGGATGGCTTTCACACGGCGCACGATCTCGGCGCGCCAGGCTTCGTCGGCATCCTGCTCGGGCTCGTCGCTGTCCGTCAACAGCAAGCGCAGCAGGTCGTGCTTGTCCGCAGCGGACAGTTGCTGGATCTGGACAGCCAGTTCGGCAACGGTAGACATTCGTAATACTCCTGACACAAATATGGTTGAATAATATCTGGAACTCTAGGGCATGTCGACAGGTAACATGTTGTCTGTGGGCTTTCTGTCAATCAATTTATTGTCGGGGTCAATCCCGGCCCGCGCGGGCCTCCCCGTCACGGTAAACGTCACGGTTTGCGACGCCGCCGTCACCCGGTGCCGCGCGCGCGCCAGCGGGTTGCCGTCGCCGTCGTCGACGCCGAATTCGATGTAGTCGGCCAGCGCGGCCGGCTTTTCCTCGCCCAGTTCGCCGGCGCGCACCTTGCCCGCGCTGGCGTGGATCGTGACCGCATAGCGGCCGTCCGGCAGGCGCCGCGCGGCGACGCTGTCGGCACGGTTCTCATACAGGACGATCGATTCGAACAGGTCGTCGATCAGGTAAGCCTTGTCGGGCGGGGTGACGGCGCGCAGGCGCTCGACCAGCGTCGACACCGTGGGGTAGGGCGCCGCCCGGAAGGCGAAATCGGCCAGCAGCCCGTGCAGCACGCCATTGACCACGTCCTCGCCCAGCAGGTCCTGCAGCAGGTACATCGCCAGGCTGCCCTTGCGGTAGTGGATGTAGCCCTGGTTTTCGTTCTGCGCCAGCGGCAATTCCTTCTTGTTCTCGGTGGCGCGTCCCATCAGGTATTCGTCCAGGTCGTAGCGCAGGAAGCGCCGCATCCTGCCGGCGCCGACCGTGTTCTTCATCGTCATCAGCGCGGTGTACTCGGCCAGGCTCTCCGACAGCACGGTGGAGCCGCGCGCAGCGGCGCCGACGATCTGGTGGCCCCACCACTGGTGACCGACCTCGTGCGCGCTGACGTAATACGGATAGTCGATGTCCTTGCGCGAATCCGGGTCGACCCTGGCGATGAAGCCGGCGCTTTCCGAGAACGGGATGGTGCCCGGCGCGGCCTGGGCGAAGGAAGCGTAGCGCGGGAATTCGGCGATGCGCAGCTCGCGCTGCTGGTAGGGGCTGAAATGCCTGGCGCCGTAGGCCAGCGCCGCCTTGGCGCCGCGGATCATGCGGTCGACGTTGAATTCGTGGCCCGGATGGTAGTAGACGTCGATGGTCGTGTCCTGCCAGCGGTCGTGGCGCACTTCGTAGCGCGCCGACTGGAAGGTGTAGACGTTCAGGATCGGCTTGTCCATGCGGAAGTGGAAGTAGCGGCGTCCCTTGTCCATCCACTCCTGCTCGAGCGTGCCCGGTGCCACCACGGTCTGGTCCGGGCTGGTGCTGACCACGGCGCCGAAGCCGATCCAGTCGGCATCGTTGCCGAGGTAGTTGTTGGCGCGCGCGGCGCCGTCTTCGCGCGCCGCCATGCGCGGGCGCGGACCGAGGCCGTGGCGGCGGCGGTCGCGGTCGTCCTGCAACTCCATGAATGGCTGGTAGCCGATGTGAGGCAGGATCGCGTTCGAAAAATAGGTGCCGTTGCCGACCACCGCGGTGTCGCGGCCGAGGCCGAGGATGCCGCCGGGCGCGTCTTCCATCTCGAAATCGAGACCCATGCGCACGCCCGGCGGCAGCGGCGCGTCCAGCACGTAGCGCCAGACGCCGTGCTCCGGGTCGGCGGCTACCAGCCGTGCCGGCTGCGACAGGCGCGGCTGCAGCTTCGGCCCCGGCTGCATCGTCACGACGATGTCGCGGATCGGGCGGCCGCTGCGGTTGTCCAGCTGGTAGAAGCCGCGGATTTTCAGCGTGCGCGTCTCGGGCACGATGTCGACCTGCAGGCGCACTTCGGCGATGCGCGGCTGCGCCAGCGTGGCCAGGCTTTTCCTGTAGCGCTGCTCGTACTCGGCGCGCAGCGCATCCTGGCGCCATGCCGTCTGATAGGCGCCCAGGTGTTCGAGGTTGTACCACAGCAGGGCGCCGCTGCCGCCGAACAGCAGGGCGCCGATGCCGAACGCCGCCAGCACCGGCAGGCGCAGGCGGCGCCGCGCCAGGTGCAGGCGCTCCTTGACACTGTCGCTGACGCCGCGCGGCCACAGCACCAGCGCCAGCGTCGCCAGCATCAGCGCCGCGCCGCCCCAGTAGGCCAGCAGCGCGCGCCGCAGCGGCAGCGCGTTGCCGAAGCCGTTCATCGCCGAATAGGTGATGTCCGGCAGGTTCGCGTACAGCAGCATCGGATGCCCGAATCCGAAGCCGGACAGGGTGAGGGTGGCGACGTAGTACAGCACCAGCGCGAAATACGCCATGTAGCGCTGGTTGATGATGGCCTGCAGCGCGATCGCCAGCACCGCCAGCAGCGCATACTGTGGCAGCAGGATGCCGAACAGGGTGTGCAGGTACAGCCCGGGTTCCAGCGCCAGGTAGCCGTGGGCCAGCTGGATCGCCATCCCGCACAGCATCGCCACCCCCAGCAGCAGCGCCTGCAGGCCGACCAGCGCGATGGTCTTGGCCGCCAGCGGCAGCCAGCTCGGCACCGGCAGCGCATCGATCATCTGGCCCATGCGCGCCTCGCGTTCGCGCCATACCATCTCGCCCGCATACAGCGCGGTGACCACCAGCACGAACAGCGCGAACACGTCGCGGATCAGCTCCAGCAGCATGTAGGTGACCGGATAGGTCCTGGTGCCGTAGATGGCGCCCAGGCCGAAGGAACTGGCCACCAGTACCAGCACGCCGGCCAGCGCGATCACGGCGAAGTACACGTTCTTGACCGCTTCGCGGAAATTCAGCCAGCTGCTCCTGGCCAGCAGCAGGCCCAGGCTGCGGGCGGCGAAGTCGGGACGCAGGCGGATGTCGGCGATCGTGGGCGCCGGTACGGTACCGTTGCCCTCGGGGCGCACCTGGCGCCGTCCGGAGGGCGTTGAGACGAAGGAGAAGCGCCAGTAGCCCAGCACCAGCACCACCAGCGCGAACAGCGACCACACCAGGCGGTTGACCAGGAACACGCCCTCCAGCGGGATCTGGGCGGCGTTGCGCTCGGCCACGCTCCAGTACTCGGTCAGGCGCAGCAGGGCGGTGGTGCCGAACGGGTCGATCAGGGCGGCCAGCGTCTTGTAGTCGAGGTCGCGCGCCAGCGAAGGCGCGACGATGTAGCCGATCATCATGACCACGCTGGCCACGTACACCGGCAGCATGCGCCGCGTCAGCGCCGCCAGCATGAAGAAGATGGCGCCGAAGATGAACAGGTTGGGCAGCAGCGTGAACAGGTAGGGGCGCAGGTAGCCGGCCAGCGAGAACGGCCCGACCCGGGCCGGGTCGATCGCCGGCAGCAGGCTGCCCAGCAGGTGGCCGAGCAGGATCGCCGAGAAGATCACGGCCAGCGTCGCCAGTGCGCCGAGGAAGCGTCCGAACACGTAGGCGTGCTTGGGAATCGGCGCGCTGAAGAAGAAGTGGTGCATCTCGTGCTCGAAGTCCTGCTGCACCGAGCGCCCCATCAGGGCGGCCGCCACCACCACGCCCAGGCAGCCGAGGACGGAGGCGCAGATCGCGATCTGGCGCGGGGCGTTGATCAGGACCCGGCCGCCGAACGAGATGCTGGCGTCGCGGAAGGCGCCGCCGGCCGCGCCCATCCACAGCATCGCCAGCGCCAGGAAGACCAGGAAATAGACCCAGGTGGAGAGCAGCTTGAGGCGCTGGCGCGCTTCGAAGGCGGCGATGGCGAACAGGGCACGCATGGCGTCAGCAGTTGCCCGGCAGGGCGTTGTGGCGGCCGGCGATGGTGGCGAAGTACACGTCCTCGAGGGTCGGGTGGATCGGCTCGAAATCGTCGCCCGGGTAGCGCTCGGCATACACGTGGACCAGCGGGCGGCCGGTCAGCAGGCGGGTCGAGATCACGGTGTGGCGCTTCTGGAAGTCGGGCAGGTCCTGCTTGGTGACGAAGCGTGCCCAGATGCGCCCCTCGATGCCTTCGATCAGGCGCGCCGGTTCGCCGCACAGCAGCACGTGACCCTTGTTGATGATCGCCATGTTGGCGCACAAATCGGCCACGTCGGACACGATATGGGTCGACAGGATCACGGTCTTGTCGTCGCCGATGTCGGACAACAGGTTGTGGAAGCGTACCCGTTCCTGCGGATCGAGGCCGGCGGTGGGCTCGTCGACGATGATCAGCTGCGGGTCGCCCAGCAGCGCCTGGGCGATGCCGAAGCGCTGGCGCATGCCGCCCGAAAAGGTGCCGAGCTTCTGGTGGCGCACCTCGAACAGATTGGTCTGCTGGAGCAGGCCGTCGACGACTTCGCGCCGCGGGCCGCGCTGCGACAGGCCTTTCAACTGCGCGAAATGGTCGAGCAATTCATAAGCGCTCACTTTCGGGTAGACCCCGAAATCCTGCGGCAGGTAGCCGAGCAGGCGGCGCACCTCGTCCTTTTCGTCGAGCAGGTCGATGTCTTCGAGGAAGACCGAGCCGCTGTCGCATTCCTGCAGCGTCGCCAGGATCCGCATCAGGGTCGACTTGCCGGCGCCGTTCGGCCCCAGCAGCCCGAACATCCCCGGCGGGATGCTCAGCGACACCCGGTCTAGGGCCACCACGCCGTTGGCGTAGGTCTTGGACAGGTTGCGGATGCTTAATTTCATGAACACTCCCGGCACGATCGATTTAACGACGTGAAAATGTGTGTATTTTCACGATTGTTGCATTGTATTAAAAAGGAACGCCGACCGGAGTGCCGTTGCGATACACGGCGCTTTCATTCGCCCAGAGTGCAAAAAATCGGGGTCAGAGCGCAATGGCCCGATGCCCGAGCATACGCTCGACAAAAGAGAATGTCTACTTTGTCAACATTTGCGTGTATATCTCGCGCATGGGCATAATGGGGCCATGGACATCCCCATTCCCGAGGAAAAAATCCTGGCGATCACGCGCCAGGGCCGTACCCGGCTCGAAGCGACCGACTGGTTCCGCGTCGCCGCCGGCCTGCATTACCTGGCCGGGCTGATGACGCGCGAATCGATCGACTTCAAGACGGTCGACCGCGACTGGAACCGCTTCATCTACCACAGCCTCGGCGGCGGCCACACGATCACCAGCGTGCTGCAGTTCATGAGCGGCGAGAACGTGCTGCCGACGCTGCGCTCGGCGCGCTTCATGGCGCTGTTCGCCGAGACCTGTCCGGAAGTGCCGGTCGATTCGATTCCCTTCCTGCTCGAACTGAACCTGGGCGTGGCCAAGAACATCTCGAAACTCGAGGTCGCAGGCCCGCTGCACGACTGGCTGCAGGCGCACAAAGCCCAGCGCGGCGAGGACGCTCCCGGCGAAGGCATATAATGGCGCTTTCAGGCGTACTTAAATTGCAAGCTATGGACAACCTTCAACGAGCCATCAACCCTTTCGATAACCTGATCGTCGGCTTCGACAAGGCGCTGCGCGTGGTGGGCGGCGTGGCCAAGGCGGCGCGTGCGAATCCGGGCACGCTGGCCAGCGACTGCGAACTCAACAACCAGGAAGCGCGCCACAGCGCCGGCCTGATGCGCGTCAACCACGTCGGCGAAGTGTGCGCCCAGGCGCTCTACGACGCCCAGGGCAAGCACGCCTCGACCCCGGCGATGCGCGCCCAGATGGCGGAATCGGGCCGCGAGGAAGAAGACCACCTGGCCTGGACTGCCGAGCGCCTGGCGGAGCTGGGTTCGCAGCCGAGCCTGCTGAATCCACTGTGGTATGCCGGCGCCTACGCCCTCGGTTCGGTGGCGGCGCGCATGGGCGACGCGGTCAGCCTCGGCTTCGTGGTCGAGACCGAGCGCCAGGTCGAGGCGCACCTGAACAGCCACCTCGACGAGCTGCCGCCGCAGGACGCCAAGTCGCGCGCCATCGTCACCCAGATGCGCGACGACGAGATCGAGCACGGCGGCAAGGCGCAGGCGATGGGGGCGGCCGAGATGCCGCTGCCGGTGAAAATGGCGATGCGGGCGATGGCCAAGGTCATGACCACCACCGCGTACTACATCTGATCAGCCCTCGACGATCTCGAAGGAGTGCGTGATCTCGGCCGTCTTGGCCAGCATGATCGACGCCGAGCAGTACTTGTCGTGCGACAGGTTCACCGCGCGCTCCACCGCCGCCGGCTTCAGGTTGCGGCCGGTGACCGTGAAGTGGAAGTGCACCTTGGTGAACACCTTCGGGTCGACCTCGGCACGCTCGGCCTTGAGCGTCACGTCGCAGCCGCGCACGTCTTCGCGCCCGCGCTTCAGGATCAGGACCACGTCGTAGGCGGTGCAGCCGCCGGTACCGAGCAACACCATTTCCATCGGACGCGGCGCCAGGTTGTGGCCACCGCCTTCGGGTGCGCCATCCATGCTGACCAGGTGGCCCGAGCCGGTCTCGGCCCGGAAACTCATGCCGGAAGGGCCGTTCCAGCTGACTTTGACTTCCATTGCGTTCTCCGCTTTTTTTGTGAGGCCTGTATTGTAAGCTGATATCGCAAGGCGTTCAGACGGCCAGCACGTAGCGCTCGCTCTTCATGCGCCAGCTGGCAAAGGCGAACAGCGCCAGCGCCGCGACCGCCGAGCAGGCGAAGGTCAGCACGTAGGGCAGCGGGCCGAGCTCGCCGCCTTTCGAGATCTCGCGCATCAGGGTCTGGTTCGACAGCATCGGCACCGCATACATCCAGGTCGCCGTTTTCAGGTCCATCATCGACACGATCAGCCCCGGCAGCATCGGCACGAAGGTGAGGATGGACACCGTGCTCTGCGCCTCCTTGAACGAGCGCGCGTTCATCGCGACCGCGATCTGGGCCGCCGCGGCGAACAGCGGCAGCGGGGCCGAGGCCAGGCACAGCTTGGCCAGGTCGCCCCAGCCCAGGCGCCAGCTCATCCCGATCTCTTCCAGCGGCAGCCAGGACAGGCCGATGTGCGCCACGATCAATTCAAACGTGATGCCGACGATCGCCAGCGAGGCCGCGGCCAGCCACTTGCCGCCAACCAGTTCCCAGGTGCGCACCGGCTGGGCCATCAGCACCTCGAGCGAACGGCGTTCGCGCTCGCCGGCGGTGCTGTCGACCGCGGCCGCCATGCCGCAGAAAAAGGCCGGGAAGAACAGGAAGCCCATCAGGCTGCCGATGAAGCCGGCCGAGCGCGCGGCGTTGGTGCCGGTGTCGTAGCGCTGCAGGTCGATCGGCCCCAGCGTGACCGGCGACACGCCGTGCGCCAGCAGGCGCGCGCTGGCGATGTTGGCGTTGTAGGCGCGCAGCACGTCCTCGACGTCGCGCCGGCGCCGGTCCTGCTCGGTCGCCGAATCGAACCACAGTTCGATGCGGGCCGGGCGCATGGCCTGGTAGTTGTCGGTGAATCTGGGCGGCAGGCGCAGCACCGCCACCACTTTTTTCGCGCGCAGCATCTCGCCGATCGCCTCTTCGCCGGCGTCCGGGATGTCGCGCACCGTGATGTTCTTCTGGCGCAGCTGCGACATCAGGGTCGGCGCCTGGCCCCCGCCGATCACGGCCAGTTCGATGCCTTCGCGCTCGGCGCGGGTGGCGCGCTCGATGTTCTGGTTCAGGATGTAGCCGAACATGATCGGGTACATCAGCGTGAACATGACGAGCAGGCCGAGCACGCGCTTGTCGCGCAGCGTCTCGCGCACTTCCTTCAGGAAGACGACCAGCAGTTTCGGCCTCATGCCACGATCCCTTCATCGGTGCCGACCAGGCTGACGAAGGCGTCTTCCAGGTTGGCGATGCCGGTGCGCTGGCACAGCTGCTCGGGCGAGCCCTGGGCCACGGTATGGCCCTTGGCGATCACGATCACGTCGTCGCACAGGTGGCTGACTTCCTGCATCACGTGGGTCGCCATCACCACGCAGCAGCCCTCCGCGCGCAGGCTCGCCAGCGCATGGCGCACCGCGCGCGTGCTCATCACGTCGAGGCCGCGCGTCGGCTCGTCCAGCAGCAGGTGGCGCGGGCGGTGCAGCAGCGCGCGCGCCAGCGCCACCTTGATGCGCTGGCCCTGGGAAAAGCCCTTGCTGCGGCGTTCCAGGATGTCGTCCATCGCCAGCATCGCGGACACCTCGTCGATGCGCCGCCGCAGGTCGGCCTTCTTCATGCCGTTCAGCTCACCGAAATAGGTCAGGTACTCGCGCGTCGACAGGCGCTCGTACAGGCCGAACTGGTCGGTCAGGAAGCCGATGTTGCTGCGCACCTTGAACGGATCGCGTTCCGGGTCGACGCCGTCGACGGCGATGGTGCCGTGGTCGCGTTTCAGCATGCCGACCAGGGTGCGCAGCAGGGTGGTCTTGCCGGCGCCGTTGGGGCCGAGCAGGGCCGTGATGTGGCCATCGCGGGCAGTGAAACTGACGCCGCCGAGCGCCTGGACCGGGCCGAATTGTTTGCGGACTTCATGTGCTTCGATCATGTTCCGGATCTCGATCAGGGTTGGGGGCCGGCGCTGCCGAGCTGGAAGGTGGGTGCGGGAATCTCGTTCAGGCAGCTGCCGTCGACTTTCCGCTCCGGATGGTCGAGGAAGGCGCGCAGCAGGCGCGGCGCGCAGCCCAGTTGCGATACGCCGTGGCCGACGTTGGGGGCGCTCAGGAGCTGGGCATGCGCCATGTATTGTGCCGCACTGGCGGCGCGATGCGGCGCCGTGACCGGATCGAGGGCGCCGGACAGCAGCAGTACTGGCGCTTCGATCGTGGTGGGCGCCGGCAGCGCCACGGCCGGCACGTTCATGGCGCGGCACAGGCCCGGCAGGCGGCGCGCGAAGTCGCGCGTCAGCGGGGCGTCGTCGCTGGCGATCAGTGCCGGCGTGAAGCGCGGCATGTCTTCGGCGCAGATCACCGCCAGGTAGAGCAGGGTGGCGGACGAACCCTCCGGGGTGGAGTCGGCGCCCAGGTTGCGGCGCGCCACGAAGGGCTGCCAGCGGCCCTGGGCCGCGCTGTGCACCAGGAAGGGCAGGCGGCGCGCGTCGGCCGGCGAGTACAGCATGCCGTGCACGGTGCCGAGCAGGCGCGCGCCCGTCATCTTGACGTCGACCTGGCGCGCGGTGCGCGGATCGGGCAGCGAGATCGTCAGGCCCTTGCCGACCTTGGCGACCAGGCCGTCGAACTCGGCGCGCAGGCCGGGATAGGCCTTGCGGCAGGCCGGGTCGGCATCGCACTGGCCGAACAGCTTGTCGAGCGCGGCCTGGCTGTCGCGGCCGCCGGCCGGGATCACCTGGTCGGGCGCGGCGACCGCGTCCAGGATCAGCGTGCGCACGTTGCCCGGATAGGCGCGCGCATAGGCCTGGCCCAGGCGCGTGCCGTAGGAGCCGCCCCACAGGTTGATCTTGCCGTAGCCGAGCGCGCGCCTTACCTGTTCGATGTCGCGCGCGGCGTTGGCGGTGGTGTAGGCGGCGAACGGCGCCTTGCTGGCCCGGATGCAGCGGACCAGGGCGGCGTCGATCTCGTCGTCGCTCAGGCTGCTGTCCTCGTCCAGGCCGGATTCGCATTCGAGCTTGCCGGACAGGCCGGTGCCGCGCTGGTCGATGAAGACGATGTCGCGCGTCGGCCGCACGCGGCGCATGGCGGTGTTCAGGATCGGCAGCACTTCGCTGCCGGCTTCGCCGGGGCCGCCGGCCAGCACGAACAGCGGATCGGGGCGGGCGCCTTCGCGCAGCGCCGGGGCGATCGTCACGTGCAGCTGGATGGTCTGGCCGGGATGGGCCGCGCCAGGCCGGGCCGGGTCGAGGGGAACGGGCAGCTTCAGGCAGCGCAGCGCGTCTTCGACGCCGGGCAGGTGGCAGCCGTGCGTCTGCGCCCTGGCAGAAGCGTGCTGCGCCTGGGCGGCGCCGGGCAGGATGGCGGCCAGCAGCAGCGTGCCGAACAGCGTGCCGAAATTCAGGCTGGGTTTCAAGACACCTCCTTGTAAGGTGGGGTCATACTAGATTGGCATTCTTTTCATGGTCAATGAAAAGTTGCGCATATGCATTAAGAAACGTCCTACTATGCCTGTCTTTGCAAAGGAAAACTAAACCTGGCGCAAGACGAAGGCTGGCTTGACTGAAGTGTGCGGAATCGGCTATGATCGCAGGCTTTCCATTTGCTCAGGAAAAGACAATAAGGCCGAGTCCGCCGCTAATGACGCGCGGAACCACCATTTGAGCATTCAATACCTAGATATAGGAAGTCAACATGAAAACTTTTTCCGCTAAGGGCCATGAAGTCCAGCGCGATTGGTACGTGATTGACGCGACGGACAAAGTCCTCGGACGTGTTGCCAGCGAAGTGGCACTCCGACTGCGCGGCAAACACAAGCCTGAATTCACTCCGCACGTCGATACCGGTGACTTCATCGTCGTCGTCAACGCAGGCAAGCTGCGCGTGACCGGCACCAAAGCCACCCAGAAGACCTACTACCGTCACTCGGGCTACCCGGGCGGTATCTACGAAACCAACTTCCTGAAAATGCAACAGCGTTTCCCGGGCCGCGCCCTGGAAAAAGCCGTCAAAGGCATGCTGCCGAAGGGCCCGCTGGGCTACGCAATGATCAAGAAGCTGAAAGTGTACGCGGAAGCCACCCACCCGCACGCTGCCCAGCAACCGCAAGCACTCGACATCTAAGGAACTGACATGATCGGTAACTACAACTACGGCACCGGCCGTCGCAAGAGTGCAGTCGCCCGCGTCTTCATCAAGGCCGGCACCGGCCAGATCGTTGTCAACGGCAAACCGGCCGCCGAGTACTTCTCGCGCGAAACCGGCCTGATGGTCATCCGTCAGCCGCTGGAACTGACCGGCAACGTCGAGCGTTTCGACATCAAAGTCAACGTGCATGGCGGCGGCGAGTCCGGCCAGGCAGGTGCAGTGCGCCACGGTATCACCCGTGCACTGATCGACTACGACGCAGGCCTGAAGGGCGACCTGGCACGTGCCGGTTTCGTCACCCGTGACGCCCGTGAAGTCGAGCGTAAGAAAGTTGGTCTGCGCAAAGCACGTCGCGCAAAGCAGTTCTCGAAGCGTTAATTCAGCTTCACCTCGCGGAATCGCAGCACACATGTGCTGCTTCCCACGAAAAGCCGCCCGCTGCAAAGCCGGCGGCTTTTTTGTTGCCCGAATATATTCAGCGGCGCCGCGCCAGCGCCACCAGCCCGATCCCCAGCGCCGCCCATAGCATGCGCTTGCGGTTCGGGTAGTACTCGATGTGGCGCGTATAAAAGCTCGATTCGATGGCTTCCTCCCCCCAGGTGCCGCGCACCGCACCGATGCCGCGGGTCGGTTCGAACAGGTTGTCGTAGCGGTCGTCCGGCTTGCTTTCGGTCTGCAGCCGGAAACCGGCGCCGCGGGCCAGCATCAGCCGGTCGACCAGGCCCGGGCTGAGCTTCTCGAGGAAGATCGCCAGCGCCGCCTGGCCGCCGACGACCAGGTTGCGGCGCGGGTGGGTCGCGGCGAACAGGATGGTGTCGGCTACCACTTCCGGCGCATAGATCGGCGGAATCGGCCGCGACTGGTGCCCGCCGAGCTTGGCGCGCGCATTGTGGAAGAAGGGCGTGTCGAGGAAGCCGGGCTGGATCAGGGTGACGGTGATCGGCATCTTTTCGTGCGCCAGGTCGAGCCGGATGCTGTCGGTGAAGCCGGCGATGCCGTGCTTCGAGGCCACGTAGGCCGAGTGCAGCGGCACCGCCCGATCCGATGCGGCCGAACCCATGTTGATGATGGTGCCGCTGCGCTGGCGCCGCATCGGACCCAGCGCCGCCTTCACGCCATAGATCTGGCCCATCAGGTTGACCTGGATGATGCGTTCCAGTTCCTCGACCGTCATGTCGACCACCGAGGCATGTTCGTTCACCGCGGCGTTGTTGAGCCAGGTGTCGATGCGGCCGAAACGGCGCACCGTTTCCGCGGCCAGGTGCTCGACCTGGGCCCAGACGGCGACGTCGGTCACGACCACGTGCGCCTTGCCGCCGCTGGCCTCGATCTGCGCGGCGACATGCTCCAGCGCCTCGCGGTTGCGCGCCGCCAGCACCACGCTGGCCCCGCGTGCGCCGAAGGCGAGGGCGCTGGCACGGCCGATCCCGCTGGACGCGCCGGTAATCACAACCACTTGTTCAGCTATCGGTTTCATTGGATCTCCAGGAAAATCGTTTGTGCATCGCAGCAGAAATCCTAGCATTGCCGCGTCTGGCGCAGCGCGAGGCTGGCGCACTGTGCCTGTCAGGCTGTTAAAATTGCGCCCAATACGCGATGGATAGCGCTTACTTATTACTCGGGAAGGAAAGAACATGATCAAAGTTGGCATCGTTGGCGGCACCGGCTATACCGGCGTGGAACTGCTGCGGCTGCTCGCAGCCCATCCGGAAGCGCAGCTGACCGCCATCACTTCGCGCAAGGAAGACGGCCTGCCGGTCGCCGACATGTTCCCGTCGCTGCGCGGCCATGTCGACATCGCCTTCTCGAGCCCGGACAAGGCCGACCTGAAGCAGTGCGACGTGGTGTTCTTCGCCACCCCGCACGGCGTCGCCATGGCGCAGGCGCCGGAACTGCTGGCCGCCGGCGTCAAGGTGATCGACCTGGCCGCCGACTTCCGCCTGAAGGACCAGGCCACGTTCGAAAAGTGGTACAAGATCCCGCACACCGCCCCGCAACTGCTGGAAGAGGCTGCCTATGGCCTGGCCGAGCTGAACCGCGATGAGATCAAGAACGCGCGCCTGATCGCCAACCCGGGCTGCTACCCGACCACGATGCAGCTGGGCTACTACCCGCTGCTGAAGGCCGGCATCGTCGACGCCGGCAACCTGATCGCCGACTGCAAGTCGGGCGTCTCCGGCGCCGGCCGCAAGGCCGAGATCGGCACGCTGTTCTCGGAAGCCAGCGACAACTTCAAGGCCTACGGCGTCCACGGCCACCGCCACACCCCGGAAACCTCGGCCCAGCTGCAGCGCTTCACCGGCGACAAGGTTGGCCTGATCTTCACGCCGCACCTGGTGCCGATGATCCGCGGCATGCACGCGACGCTGTACGCGCGCCTGACCCAGGACATCAGCAACGAAGCCCTGCAGGCGCTGTTCGAAGACCAGTACCGCGATGCGGAATTCGTCGACGTGATGCCGTTCGGCTCGCATCCGGAAACCCGCTCGACGCGCGGCTCGAACATGCTGCGCATCGCGCTGCACCGTCCGGACAACGGCAACACCGTGGTGGTACTGGTGGTGCAGGACAACCTGGTCAAGGGCGCGTCCGGCCAGGCCGTGCAGTGCATGAACCTGATGTTCGGCCTGTCGGAAGGCACCGGCCTGAAGCAGATCGCGCTGTTGCCGTAAGAACCTGCCGGGATCTGCTCGGAATTGTCGAGCAGACGCAGATCAAGGCCTCGGGCGGTGGGCACGGTAAATTGACTATGTTGCACTCAGTCATTTTTCGTGTTGCTCACTTTGCCAGGGGTCTGCCATGTTCGGTCGTAACGCCAAGAGCGAAATCGATAGCCTGATCGGTATTTCCGCACGCATCGAAGGAGACCTGATCTTCACTGGCGGCCTGCGCATCGACGGCGAGGTGCACGGCAACGTGATCGCCAGCGAGGGCGCCGAGAGCGTGCTGATCGTATCCGAGCATGCGCGCATCGAGGGCGAGGTCCGTTGTGCCAGCCTGGTGGTGAATGGTTATATCGCCGGGACTGTTTATTCAACGGAACTTCTTGAATTACAGCCGAAAGGCCGCATACATGGGGATGTCCATTACCGCCTGCTGGAAATGCACGGCGGTGCCCTCGTCACGGGCAAGCTGACCCATCAGCCGGCACCGCTTGCCGGCGGTGCCGAACCGGTGTTTCATTTTGGAGCGGCCGAAGCAGGGGCTTCAGCATGACCGGCGACAAGGGTCTATAATGGACGAATTCCGAAATTCATCAGGAGCTTATCCATGACCGCAATCGCCGAATTGCACCGCTCGCAAGAGCCGCAAGACGCCCCCCCGGCTCCCATCAACTTCTCGGACAGCGCAGCGCAAAAGGTCGCCCAACTGATCGAAGAAGAAGGCAATCCCGACCTGAAACTGCGCGTGTTCGTGCAGGGCGGCGGCTGCTCGGGTTTCCAGTACGGTTTCACCTTCGATGAAATCACCAACGAAGACGACACCGCGATGGAAAAGAACGGCGTCACCCTGTTGATCGACTCGATGAGCTACCAGTACCTGGTCGGCGCCGAGATCGACTACAAGGACGACCTCGAAGGCGCCCAGTTCGTCATCAAGAACCCGAACGCCACCTCGACCTGCGGTTGCGGTTCCTCGTTCTCGATGTAAGACCGTCCAGCACTTGCTGCCTTAAAAGGCCGCCCCGGCATTGCCGGCGCGGCCTTTTTGTTTTCATCATCGGACTGTTGGGTGTTTGCGCAAACAATTATTGAATGACAATGAAATGCGTCAAGGTTAGACTGGCATCCATGCCCTCAACCTGAAAACGCCCATGCCTGCCAAGTCGCTCCTGATCTTCGGTGTTACCGCAATCACCCTGTTCGCCGCGCCTGCGGTTCCCGCCGCACCCGCCTTAGCCACCGCCCAGGCCGCCAAGCTGGACGATGGTAGCGGCGCCTATCGCACCCGCCGCTACCGCAACCTGCTGGCCGAGCGCCTCGGCGTCAGCCCGCAGGACACCCACCGCAAGATCGAAAGCGCCTTCCAGCAGCTGTTCCATGGTGACGGCCAGGAGCAGCGCATCTATTTCGAGACCGGCGCCAACGCCGACGGTCCGCTGGCCTACGTCACCGACTGGGCCAACAACGACGCCCGCTCGGAGGGCATGAGCTACGGCATGATGATCGCGGTCCAGTTGGGGAAAAAGCGCGAGTTCGATGCGCTGTGGAACTGGTCCAAGACCTATATGCAGACGACCGATCCGGCCAATCCGTCGCTCGGCTATTTCGCCTGGTCGATGGGCACCGACGGCAGCGCGCGTGCGGTCGGCGCCGCGCCCGACGGCGAGGAATATTATGTGATGGCCCTGTACTTCGCAGCGAAACGCTGGGGCAACGGCAAGGGCATCTACAACTACCAGAAGGAAGCCGACGCCATCCTGCGCGGCATGCGCCATCACCCGCTCGTCAGCGCCACCACGCCTTTCCGCATCCACCCGCAGGATCCGCCCTTCGTCGAGCCCGACATGCCCTGGCCCAGCCCGAACAACCGCAACGAGCAGGCGCAGGCGGCGAAAGAGGGCAAGCCATGGCCGCCGCACCGTCCGAACCACGCGCCGCGCCAGGTGACGGTCGGTCCGATGGTCGACGAAACCCATGCGATGGTGCGCTTCGTGCCCGAGACCAGCATCCCGGGCAGCGACCCGTCCTACCACCTGCCGGCCTTCTACGAGCTGTGGGCGCGCTGGGCGCCGCCCGAGGAACGCGCGTTCTGGGCGCGCGCCGCCGCCGTGAGCCGCGACTATTTCGTCAAGACCGCCCACGCGCAGACCGGACTGGGGCCGGACCGCGCCGACTTCGACGGCACGCCGCTGCCGATGTGGGACGGCACGCCCGGCGCCTTCAGCTACGACAGCTGGCGCACCATCAGCAACTGGTCGGTCGATTACAGCTGGTGGGGCAAGGATGCGAGACAGACGGCACTCAGCGACCGCGTGCAAACCTTCCTGGCCGGGCAGGGCATCGCCCGCTTTGCCGATCGCTACACGCTGGACGGCAAGCCGATGTCGACCCGGCATTCGACCGGCATGCTGGCGGCGGCCGCGGTGG
This sequence comes from Herbaspirillum sp. SJZ107, assembly GCF_006715485.1. Taxonomy (GTDB): domain Bacteria; phylum Pseudomonadota; class Gammaproteobacteria; order Burkholderiales; family Burkholderiaceae_D; genus Telluria. The sequence goes on along the minus strand of NZ_VFNH01000005.1, from coordinate 371,849 downwards.
GCGGCCTGGCGGCGACGCCAGGCCAGGTACCCGACGCCTTCCTGAAAGCGCTGTGGGACACGCCGGTGCCGGCCGGCGAGCAGCGCTATTTCGACGGCATGCTGTACTTGATGAGCATGATGCACCTGGGCGGGGAGTTCCGGATCATCGACCGGCCGCCGGCACCTTAGCCCGCAAGCGGGTCCCCAGGGTCAGAGGGCGTACCGGGCAGCGCGAAATGGTGCCATGCGCGGCGCAGCTGGGTATCCGAACTGAATCCGGCCGCCGCTGCCGCCTGCGTCACGCTGTCGCCTGACGCCAGCGCCGTCTGCGCCACCGCCAGGCGGATCCGGCGCAGGTATTGCAGCGGCGCGATCTGCGCATACTCGACGAACAAGCGCGTCAGGTGGCGTGGCGACGTATGGGCGACCGCCGCCATGGCGGACACCGACCAGTCCGTTCCCGGAGACTGGCTGACGGCATCCTGCACCCGGTGCAGCGCCGGGTGCATATGGTGGCGATAGCTGAGAAACGGCGACAGCTCGGGATCGTGCGGACCGCGCCGCAGCGCCACCACCATCGTCTGCGCCACCTGGGCCGCCAGCGCCGGACCGCACACGGCGCCGATGCGGTGCAGCATCAGGTCGATGCCGGTGGTGACGCCTGCGCTGCTGTAGACGGGGCTGTCTTCCACGAAGACCCGGTTGCGCACCACGTCACAGGCCGGCGCCACGCTTTGCAATTCGTCGAGGTGATGGTGATGGGTGGTGGCGCGCCGTCCCGCCAGCAAACCCGCATGGGCGGCCAGGACGGCGCCGGCGCAAATGGTGACCAGTTCCAGGCGGCCCTGCGCCAGCTGCAGCGGGCGCAGCCAGTCGAGCAGGGCGCGCGTGTCGGGGGCGTCGATGCCGATGCGCGCGCCGGTCTGCCCTACCAGCACCACCCAGCTGGCGTGCGGCCCGAGCGCTACCGGCAGCGCTTCGAGCCCGGCCAGCTGCACGCCGACCGAGGTGGTCGATTCCGGCCGCGGCGACGCAAAGCGCAGCGAAAACAGTGGGGCCTTGCCTTGCTTGCGCATCAGTCCATTGGCCGTGCGCAGGGCCTCGGCCGGACCCGCCCAATCCAGGATCAGGCTGTCCGGCAACAGCAGGAAGAGCACGTCGATCATGCGGCCCGCGCCAGGGCTTGTTGCACCGTGCACAAGGTGGCGAAACGCCCGCTCAGGACCGTGGCCGTGCGCGACTTGATGTCGGCCGCGCGCAAGGGGCTGCCATCCGGCTGGCGCATGTCGAAGGTATGGGTGGCATCGGTGACGAAATCGATATGCCAGCCGAGATCGGACGCATGGCGCGTCGTCGTCTCGCAGCACTGCTCGGTGCGGATGCCGCTGACGATCAGGCGCCCGATACCCTGTCCGGTGAGCCAGACCTCGAGTCCCGTCCCCACCAGCGCGCTGTGGCGGCGCTTCAGGAAGCTGGTGGCCGGGGCGAATGCGCGCAGGCCGCGCATCGGCACCACGTGGCCGGACTCGAGCGCGAACGGATTATCCGCCTGCGCCGGGCCGTCGCTGTGCAGGACGCGGACGATGGGGATGGCGCGCTCGTCGCAGCCGGCAATCAAGGCATTCTGGGCCTGCAGATAGGCCTCAAAGCCGTTTTCGGTGAAATAAGGGCGGTGGCGGAACGATTCCTGGACATCGATCACAATCAGACATGTTTTCATGGGCGCTTTCCTTCTCTGGTGAAGTATAGAGCCCTATTTTCCCCGTGGGGCATGCTGCGCGCTGCTCGCCGGCGGACCGGTTTCGATCATTTCCGGACATTGCATGCGCTGGCGGTGGCCGGGTCGATCACCGCCATGTCGTAGTCCATGTAGCGTGCCAGGCGCTCGACGTAGGGATGCCATGCCTGGCGCATCCGTGCGTACTGCTGGGCGCCGGCGTCCCGGTCGGCGCGTACGCGGATGCCTGCCTGTTCGAGCTGGCGCAGCGCCGCCCGGTAGCGCGCGTCCCACGCATCGGGCTGGCCCGCCTGCGCCTCGCCGTCGTGGGTATCCGGTGCGGCGCCGGGGAGAAAGGTGCCTTCCAGGGTCCTGACCAGGATTGACGCCATGCCGCCAAGGTTCTCCACCGCAGCCGATTCCTTGAGCCAGCGGTATTCGTCGTCGTTGAGCGCGCTGCGCAGCAGCGCGACCATATCGAGTGCGATGAAGGCGATCTGCGGGATCGAGTTGGCCGGCTGGTAGGGCCGGTAAAAGAACAGCAGGGGATACAGGTGGTGCGCCTCCTTGACGGCTGTCAGCTGGGAGCCGAGGTTGGCCACGATGGTATAACCGGCGTCGAACCGGCCTTGCGGCCCCAGGCCGCAAAGCAGCACGGCGGGGTCGGCCGTGCTTTTTGTCATCACGTACAGGCTCAGGCCGAGGGCATTGCGCTGCAGTACTGCGCTATAGATCTGCAGGACATAGGTGATCGTCACCGAGATACTGGCCGTGCCGATCAGTGCGTTGACGAGGTACAGCAGGCGATAAAAGCCCGTCTGCGGATAAAAGTCGCTGCTGGAAGCGATCGACAGGCTGGAGCCGCCGACGTACAGGGCCGAGAGAAAGTCGCGCACATGCGGGCTGCTGCTCGAACGCACGCCTTCGCCGAGCGCCGGGTGGAGCATCAGGGCCGCGCCGAGCGCCAGCAGCGCCGACCACACCAGCACCAGGCAGACCACGGTCACCGCCCCGCAAAACGACCAGGCGGCGTCGCGGTTGACCGGCAGGCGGCCTGTGATGTGCCGGAATAGCCACCAGGTCGCGCGCGCGACCCGCAGGCTGATGATGCCGGCGCCGGCACGGCTGGCGCCGTGCGCGCCGATCTTGGCGTACAGGGCAGTGAGAAAAATGTCGAGGAGGGTGCAAAGGATCACCAGTGCGCCCGCCAGTTGCTCGATCCATCCCGCCATCACGCCCTCCACCGAACCAGTCAACGGGTGCCAGGAATGGCACGAGGCTGATTGAACCGCAATCGGGAAGTTGCAGGCGCGCGGGTCGCCATCAGCCTGCGCTAAGCGGGATACAGCGCCCCCAGCACCCGCAAGCCCGCCGCGCCGGTCACGGCCGGCAAGTTGCCCGGCTGGCGCCGCATGAAACGGTAGCCCAGCCAGGCAAAGGCGAGCGCCTCGACCCGGTTCGGCGCCACGCCCAGCGTGTCCGTCGATTCGACCGGGATGGCGCCGCCCAGTGCTTGCCGGATCCCGTCCAGCAGCACGCCGTTGTAGGCGCCGCCGCCGCACACATACACGGCTGCCGGCGCCCAATGGCGGATGGCTTCCCGGATCGCCTGCGCGATCGACACCGCCGTCAGCCGCGTCAGCGTGGCCTGTACGTCGGCCGGCGCCAGGCCCGGGTACATGGCCAGCTTGGCGTCGAGCCATTCTCCATGGAACAGGTCGCGCCCGGTCGACTTGGGCGGTGGCTGGCGGAAATAGGGCTCGTCCAGCAGGCTTGCGAGCAGCGCATCGTTGACCGACCCGGTCGCCGCCCAGGCGCCGTCGGCGTCGTAGGCCTGGCCCCGGTGGCGCGCGATCCACAAGTCCATCAGCACATTGCCCGGGCCGGTGTCGAAGCCGCTGACCCGGCCGTCGCCGTGCAGCACGCTGATGTTGCCGATGCCGCCGATATTCACCACCACGCGCACTTGGTTACGCTTGCCGAAGCGCGCTTCGTGGAAGGCCGGCACCAGCGGTGCGCCCTGGCCGCCGGCGGCGACGTCGCGCGAGCGGAAGTCGGCGATGACGTCGAGGCCGGTCAGCTCGGCCAGCAGTGCCGGGTTGTTGGTCTGGCGCGTAAAGCCGCGTTCCGGACGGTGGCGGATGGTCTGGCCGTGCACGGCGACGGCGCGCACCGGTCCCGGCGCCAGGGCGACGAGTTGCTGCACGCAATCGGCGTAGCAGCGCGCCAGCGCATTCGCGGCGAGTGCCTCGCGTTCGAGTTCGTTGTGGCTGGCTGCCTGCAGCGCCATGAGTTCGGCGCGCAGCGCGGGCGGGAAGGGTGTGAAGGCGGCCTGGAGCGTTCGGATGCCGCGGCCGTGGAAATCGGCCAGCACGCCGTCGACGCCGTCCAGGCTGGTGCCGGACATCAGTCCGATGTAGAGGGAAGAGGCGGCCATGATGCGGTCTCGTCTAATATATAAATAGAGGGTACAAGCTGGCGGTCCAAAGCAAAAGCGCCTTGCACTGTCAGCAGTGCAAGGCGCTCCCTTGTTTCAGCTCGTTAGCCGCTGACGATCAGCGTGCAGCCATCGTGTTGCCGGCCGGGGTCAGCAGCGAGAAGCGGTGCGACATGTCGGCGGCAGCCATCTTGAAGCGCGACAGTTCGCCGGTGGTCAGCGGCTGTTGCTGCAGGTTCTTCAGGCCCATCGGATCGACTGCCTGGCCACCGATGCGGAATTCATAGTGCAGGTGCGGGCCGGTGGCCCAGCCGGTGGCGCCGACGTAGCCGATGATGTCGCCCTGGTGGATCTGCTGGCCGCGGCGCAGGCCGCTGGCGAAACGGCTCATGTGGCCGTAGGCGGTGCTGTAGTTCGACCAGTGCTTCAGGACGACCAGGTTGCCGTAGCCGTTCGAGGTGCCGGCGAAGTCGACGGTGCCGTCGCCGGAGGCGCGGATCGGGGTGCCCATCGGGGCAGCCATGTCGATGCCCTTGTGCGCTTTCCAGACGTTGAAGACCGGGTGCACGCGCATCGAGAAGCCCGACGAGATGCGGGTGAAGGCGACCGGGGACTTGAGGAAGGCTTTTTTCAGCGCCTTGCCGTCCAGGCTGTAGTAACCGCCCTGGTGGGTGACCGGGTCTTCGTACCAGACCGACTGGTAGGCGACACCGCGGTTGATGAACTCGCCGGCCAGCACGCGGCCGGTGCGGACCAGTTCGCCGTCCTGGTAGAAGTTTTCATAGACGACGTTGAAACGATCGCCCTTCTTGAGGTCGCCGCGGAAGTCGATGTTGGTCGAGAACATCTCGACGATCTGGTTGACCACCTGGTCCGGGATCTGGCCGCCGTCGACGTTGGCGTCGGTAGCGGAGTACAGCGAACCGTTGGTGATTTCGCGCGAACGCATTTCGACGCGGCGCTCGAGTTCGGCCGGAGTCTTGGCCGAGACGAATTGTTCGCCCTTGCGGGTGATGGTGACGGTGTTGAAGCTGTCCTTGCCGACGGCGATCGTGGCGCGCAGGGTCAGCAGCAGGCCGTTCTCGTCGGTTTCCGCCTGGATGCGCTTGCCGGTCTTCAGGCTGAGGATGCTGCGTGCCAGCTTGTCCTTGCGCACGAAGGCCTGGGCTTGCTGGTCTTCGATGCCGAGGCGGGTGAACACGGAGCCGAGGGAGTCGCCGGCACGGATGCGTTCTTCGTGGATGAATTGCTGCTCGTTCTGTTGCAGGGCAGCGATCTGGTCGGAGAGGTTGGGCAGCTGGAGGTCTTCCGCAACCGACTTGGTCGGCATGTCGGCCGGGTCCTGGGAGATCGGCGCAACTGCGGTCGCACCGAAGGCAGCCAGGGCCAGGGCAGTGGCGCCGCCGGCGACGATACGGGTTTTACGGCTGGTGTTGACCAGGCCGAACCAGAGCTTACCGGTGATTTTCTGTATTGGATTCATGCAATCAGTTAAAATTTACCGCTTCAAGGTCCAAGCCCAACTCTCTTTTATTGTTTTTCTTAGTCTAGTCGTCTTTGAAACTTTTCATGCGGCAAGATTGACGGGATCGCGAATTATATCAAAATACGGCGTCCTACAACCGTTTTAGCCAAATTCCTACACGAAATATATGACTTCCCAAGAGCTTTCTGGTAATGCCAAAACAACAACATCTGCTGCCAGCCCTGCGCTTCTTCCTCTCAGCGACGCGGTCCAGGAAGCCCTTGCCATTACCAAGCGCGGCGTCGACGAGCTGCTGATCGAAAGCGAATTCGCCCAGAAACTGGCACGCTCCGAAAAAACCGGCACCCCGCTGCGCATCAAGCTGGGCCTGGATCCGACCGCCCCCGATTTGCACCTTGGCCACACTGTCGTGCTGAACAAGATGCGCCAGTTGCAAGACCTGGGTCACCAGGTGATTTTCCTGATCGGCGACTTCACCTCGATGATCGGCGATCCGTCGGGCCGCAATGCCACCCGTCCGCCGCTGACCAAGGAGCAGGTCGAAGCCAATGCGATGACCTATTTCAAGCAGGCTTCCCTCGTGCTCGACCCGGCCCGCACCGAAATCCGCTACAACTCCGAGTGGTGCGACCCGCTCGGCGCGCGCGGCATGATCCAGCTGGCCTCGCGCTACACCGTGGCGCGCATGATGGAGCGCGACGACTTCACCAAACGCTACAAGAGTGGGACCCCGATCGCGGTGCATGAGTTCCTTTACCCGCTGATGCAAGGTTATGATTCAGTGGCTTTGAAATCAGACCTTGAGCTAGGTGGAACGGATCAGAAATTCAACCTCCTCGTCGGCCGTGAGTTGCAGAAAGACTACGGACAGGAGCAGCAGTGCGTCCTGACCATGCCGTTGCTGGAAGGCCTGGATGGCGTTGACAAGATGTCGAAGTCGAAGAACAACTACATCGGCATCACTGAGCCGGCCAACACCATGTTCGGCAAGCTGATGAGCATTTCCGACGTCATGATGTGGAAGTACTACGAGCTGCTGTCGTTCCGCTCGATCCAGGACCTGGCCGCGCTGCGCGCCGAGGTCGAGGGCGGCAAGAACCCGCGCGACGCCAAGGTGGCACTGGCCCAGGAAATCGTGGCGCGCTTCCACTCGCAGCAGGCGGCCGAGGATGCGCTGGCCGACTTCGTCAACCGCTCGAAAGGCGGCATCCCGGACGACGTGCCGGAAGTCAGTGTCGGCGGTGCGCCGCTGGGGCTGCCGCAACTGCTGCGCCAGACCAACCTGTGCGCCTCGTCGTCGGAAGCCATGCGCATGATCGACCAGGGCGGCGTGCGCATCGACGGCACGGTGGTGTCGGACAAGGGTTTGCAGGTCCAGGCCGGTACCTTCGTGCTGCAGGTCGGCAAGCGCAAGTTCGCGCGCGTGATCCTCGGCGCGGCATGATCGGCCTGCTCCAGCGCGTCAGTGCCGCCAGCGTCAGCGTCGACGGTGCCGTCATCGGCGCCATTGGCCACGGCCTGATGGTGCTGGTGTGCGCCGAAAAGGGCGACACCGAGCGCGAAGCCGATGCGCTGCTGGGCAAGCTGCTGGGCTACCGCGTGTTTTCGGACGAGGCCGGCAAGATGAACCGCAGCGTGGCCGATGTCGAAGGCGGCCTGTTGCTGGTGCCCCAGTTCACGCTGGCGGCCGATACCCGCTCCGGCACGCGCCCCTCGTTTTCGCCGGCCGCGGCGCCGGCGGACGGGCGGCGCCTGTTCGACCATGCCGTGCGCCAGGCGCGCGCACGCCACGCTATCGTCGAGACAGGCCAGTTCGGCGCCGACATGCAGGTAACGCTCACCAACGACGGACCGGTGACCTTCTGGCTTCGGATTGATCCACCCAGGACATCGGCTTGAAAACTTGAAACCAGGGCGGGCCGCCGTAGTCAATAAGAGGAACGCGGCCAGCGGAGAGCGAGCAGGGGGCGACAATGAAGATCTGGAGTGATTCCTTTACCGAAGGCGGCACGATTCCATCGCGCTGCGCGTTTGCCGCCATCGATCCCGCCAGCCACATCAGGCTGTCGAGCAACCGCAGCCCGCACGTCGCCTGGGACGACGTCCCGGCCGGCACCGAGTCGCTGGTGCTGCTGTGCCACGACCTGGACGTGCCCACCGTCGGCACCGACGTCAACCAGGAAGGCCGCGTGGTGGCCGACGCGCTGCCGCGCACCGACTTCTATCATTGGGCCCTGGTCGACATCCCGGTCAGCCTGCATGCCTTCGCCGAAGGCCTGTTCTCGGACATGGTCACGCCCGGCGGCAAGAGCGGCCCGCTGGTGCCGTTCACGATCAAGAACGGCACCGAGCACCAGCTGCGCCATGGCGTCAACGACTACACCGGCTGGTTCGCGAGCGACCCCGACATGGCCGGCGAATACTATGGCTACGACGGTCCATGCCCGCCCTGGAACGACGAGCGCGCGCACACCTACGTGCTCACCCTGTATGCGCTCGACATCCCGCGCCTGCCGCTCGACGGCCGCTTCACCGGCAAGGAAGCGCGCCTGGCGATCAAGGGCCACATCCTCGACGAGGCCAGCATCTTCGGCGTGTATTCATTGAATCCCGAGATTGCGGCCATCCTGCCCCAAGAATAATCCATCCGATGCACCTATTGCCGACTACCGCACCCACCACCATCCTCCTGATCCGGCACGGCGAAACCGCATGGAACGCCGAGCGCCGGCTGCAGGGCCATCTCGACATTCCGCTGAATCCCGAAGGCGAACGCCAGGCGCGGCTGCTGGCGGCGGCGCTGGCAACCGAGCCGCTCGACGTCCTCGTCTCCAGCGATCTGATGCGCGCACGCCAGACCGCGCAGGCGATCGCCGGCCTGCGCGGCATGCCGCTGCACATCGATCCCGGCTTGCGCGAACGCTGCTACGGCGGTTTCGAGGGCTTGCTGTATGCCGAGATCGAAGCGCGTTACCCACGCGAGTTCGCGGCCTGGCAGGCACGCGACGTCGATGCCGAACTGCCGCCGGGCGCGAATTGCGGCGAAACCTTCCGCGCCTTTTTCGAGCGCGCTACTGCCGCCATCCTGGCGCTGGGGGCTGAGCATTCCGGCAAAACGATCGCGCTGGTGGCGCATGGCGGCGTGCTCGAGTGCGCCTACCGGCTGGCGCGCGGGCTGCCGCTGGAGACGCCGCGCGATTTCAAGGTGTTCAATGCGAGCGTCAACCGGTTCGTGCTGGAGGAGGGGGTGTTGCGCTCGACCAGCTGGGGCGAGGTCGAGCATTTGCGGCCGGCGGTGCTGGATGAGCTGACCTGAAGCCCATCCACGCCGTTATTAGAGACGCGGCCGGTTTTGCAAGCGATTTATATCGCGTACGCAACAATCCGCCAAAAAAATGTGCTGAGAAATTAGGCAGAGCTTCGGGTAAAATAGCGAGTTCCCGTCGACGCTTGTGGTTTTCTGCCGTGCAAATTGGTCCTTATCTCCTTCGCAACAATGTCTTCGTCGCCCCGATGGCCGGCGTGACCGACCGTCCGTTCCGCCAGCTGTGCAAGCAACTCGGCGCCGGCTATGCGGTGTCGGAGATGGCGGCCTCGAACCCGCGCCTGTGGGCCAGCGAAAAGAGCGCGCGCCGCACCGACCACGCCGGCGAGATGGAGCCGAAGGCGGTGCAGATCGCCGGCGCCGATCCGCAGGACCTGGCCGATTGCGCCCGGTTCAACGTCGAGCGCGGCGCCCAGATCATCGACATCAACATGGGCTGCCCGGTCAAGAAGGTGTGCAACAACTGGTGCGGCTCGGCCCTGCTGCAGCACGAAGACTTGGTACAGCGCATCCTCGACGCCGTGGTGAACGCGGTCGACGTGCCGGTCACGCTGAAGTTCCGTACCGGCTGGGATCGCGAAAACAAGAACGCCCTGACCATCGCCCGCATGGCCGAGCAGGCCGGCATCGCGATGCTGACCCTGCACGGCCGCACCCGTGCCGACGGCTACAAGGGCGATGCCGAATACGACACCATCGCAGCGGTGAAGGCGGCGGTGTCGATTCCGGTGGTGGCCAACGGCGACATCACCAGCCCGGAAAAGGCGAAATTCGTGCTCGACTACACCGGCGCCGATGCCGTGATGATCGGCCGCGCCGCCCAGGGCCGCCCGTGGATCTGCCGCGAAGTCGATCATTACCTGCGCACCGGCGCGCTGCTGCCGGCGCCACGGGTCGACGAAGTGCGTGAACTGATGAACGAGCACCTGCCGGCCCACTACGCGTTCTATGGCGAATACCTGGGCGTGCGCACCGCGCGCAAGCATATCGGCTGGTATGTCGAGGATTTGCCGGGTGGCGAGGAATTCCGCCAGCGCATGAACCTGCTGGAATCGACCGCCGACCAGCTGGCCGCCGTCGATGAATTTTTCAAATCACAACATCGGTACGGGGAGCGGTTACAATACCGGCCCGCGCATTCGACCGAGGATGCGATTGCCGCTTAATAAATAACAAGAAAAAGAGATTCGGAGACGTTGTTGCCAAAAGCAGCATATTAACCAGGACACAGCAGCAGATATGAGCAAAGAAAGTATCCAGGAAGTCGTACAGAAAAGCCTCGAAGACTATTTCAACGACCTGGGCGAGCAAAAACCGTCGAATATCTATGACATGATGCTCCTGACCGTCGAAAAACCGATCTTGCAAGTCGTGATGACACGTGCCGAAGGCAATCAGTCGCACGCGGCCCAGATGCTGGGCATCAACCGCAATACCTTGCGCAAGAAGTTGCAGGAGCACGGGTTGCTGTAATCCGCCGACGGAGGGCCGGGGCGGTGCAGTTGTTGAAACCTGCCGCGTCGGCCGTGGTCCGATGTACGGAGCAACAACAGCACCGCACCATCTTTCATCAACAGGCCTTCCCCATGATCAAACAAGCCCTCATTTCCGTTTCCGACAAAACCGGCGTGCTCGATTTCGCGCGCGCGCTGTCCGCGCTCGGCGTGAACATCCTGTCCACCGGCGGCACTGCCAAGTTGCTGCAGGACAATGGCGTCGCCGTGACCGAAGTTGCCGACTACACCGGTTTCCCGGAAATGCTCGATGGCCGCGTGAAAACCCTGCACCCGAAGGTGCACGGCGGCATCCTGGCCCGTCGCGATTTTCCAGAACACGTCGCCAAGCTGGAAGAGCACGGCATTCCGCAGATCGACATGGTGGTGGTCAACCTGTACCCCTTCCAGCAGACCGTGGCCAAAGAACAGTGCTCGCTGGAAGAAGCTATCGAGAACATCGACATCGGCGGCCCGACCATGCTGCGTTCGGCAGCCAAGAACCACCGCGACGTGGTGGTGGTGGTCGATCCGGCCGATTACGACGTCATCCTGGCTGAAATGAAAGCGGGCGCCGAGATTGACTACGACACCAGGTTCCGCCTGGCCAAGAAAGTCTTCGCCCACACCGCCCAGTACGACAGCGCGATCACCAACTACCTGACCAGCCTGGGCGAAGATAAGCAGCACACCACCCGCGCCGCCTACCCGCAGACGCTGAACCTGCACTTCGAAAAAGTCCAGGACATGCGCTACGGCGAAAACCCGCACCAGAGCGCCGCCTTCTACCGCGATCTGCAGCCGGCGGCCGGCAGCCTGGCCAACTACCGTCAGCTGCAGGGCAAGGAACTGTCGTACAACAACATCGCCGACGCCGACGCGGCCTGGGAATGCGTGAAGTCGCTTGGCGGCTTCGAGCAGCCGGCCGGCTGCGTGATCATCAAGCACGCCAACCCGTGCGGCGTGGCGATCGGCGCCGATGCGCTGGACGCCTACCAGCGCGCCCTCAAGACCGACCCGACCTCGGCCTTCGGCGGCATCATCGCCTTCAACGTGCCGGTCGACGGCCGTGCCGCGGAAGCGATCGCCAAGCTGTTCGTGGAAGTGATCATCGCCCCGGTCTTTACCCCGGAAGCGCTCTCGACCCTGGCGGCCAAGCAGAACGTGCGCCTGCTCGAGATCGCCCTGGGTAACGGCCAGAATGCCTTCGACGTCAAGCGCGTCGGCGGCGGCCTGCTGGTGCAATCGCCGGATGCGCGCGACGTCGGCCTGGCCGACCTGCGCGTGGTCAGCAAGCTGCAGCCGACCCCGCAGCAGCTGCAGGACCTGCTGTTCGCCTGGCGCGTGGCCAAGTACGTCAAGTCGAACGCGATCGTGTTCTGCGCCGGCGGCATGACCCTCGGCGTCGGCGCCGGCCAGATGAGCCGCATCGACTCCGCCCGCATCGCCTCGATCAAGGCCCAGAACGCCGGCCTGTCGCTGAGCGGTTCGGCAGTGGCCTCGGACGCCTTCTTCCCGTTCCGCGACGGCCTGGACGTGGTGGTCGACGCCGGCGCGACCTGCGTGATCCACCCGGGCGGCTCGATGCGCGACCAGGAAGTGATCGACGCGGCGGACGAGCGTGGCGTGGTCATGCTGTACACTGGTACCCGTCACTTCCGCCACTGATATTTGGTAGGGTAGATAGGTCGCCGGTGAGGCGCCCTATCTACCCTACGTCGTGGCGGCGTTGTCGCCACGACCTGTATTTTTACACAGTATTTTTCCCACGAAACACCCTGGCCGGTATAACATTCGAAGATGATTATTCTCGGCATCGACCCGGCCCTGCGCACCACAGGGTTCGGGGTTATTGAAAAGCAGGGCAGCCGGCTGCGCTACATCGCGTCCGGCACCATCAAGACCGGCAGCGAAACCGCCTTGCCGCCGCGCCTGAAGGTGATCCTCGCCAGCATCGGCGAAGTCGTCGCCACTTACCGGCCGGCGTGCGCCGCCATCGAAAAAGTCTTCGTCAACGTCAATCCGCAATCCACGCTGCTGCTGGGCCAGGCGCGCGGGGCGGCGATCACCGCGCTGGTCGGGGCCGACCTCGACGTCGCCGAATTCACGCCGACCCAGATCAAGCAGGCCGTCGTCGGCACCGGCAAGGCCACCAAGGCGCAGGTGCAGGACATGGTCGCGCGCCTGCTCAAGCTGCCCGGCCTGCCCGGCAGCGATGCGGCCGACGCGCTGGCGGTGGCGATCTGCCATGCGCACAGCCATGATGCGCTGTCGCTGATCGGTTCGCTGTCGCCGGGCGCGTCAAGCCTGCACATGAAGAACGGCCGCCTGGTCTAAACCGCCCCCATTATTGAAAGGTCACCGATGATCGGTCGTCTGTCTGGAATCCTCCTGGAAAAAAATCCGCCGCAAGTGCTGGTCGATTGCCAGGGCGTCGGCTACGAAGTCGACGTACCGATGAGTACCTTCTACAACCTGCCGCACACCGGCGAGAAGGTCGTCCTGCACATCCATTACGTGGTGCGCGAGGATGCCCACCTGCTGTTCGGCTTCGGCACCGCCAGCGACCGCGCCGTGTTCCGCCAGCTGATCAAGATCACCGGCATCGGTGCCCGCACCGCGCTGTCGATCCTGTCCGCCATGCCGGTGGCCGAGCTGTCGCAGGCGGTCACGCTGCAGGAAGCCGGCCGCCTGGTGAAGGTACCCGGCATCGGCAAGAAGACCGCCGAACGCCTGTTGCTGGAACTGAAGGGCAAGCTGGGCGCCGACATCGGCGTGGTCGCACGCGACGACGCCCAGGCGGACGTGATGAACGCGCTGCTGGCACTGGGGTATTCTGACAAGGAAGCGCTGGCTGCGCTCAAGACCATGCCGGCCGGCACCAGCGTGTCCGACGGCATCAAGCTGGCGCTGAAGGCCCTGTCAAAAGCGTAAACTAGAGAGCAACAATGAGTATCCAGACCGACAACTTCACCGAGCAGCGCATCATCGATGCGGAACCGGCCTCGCCCAACGAGGAGGCGATCGAGCGCGCCTTGCGCCCGAAGCACCTGGACGAATACGTCGGCCAATCCAAGATCCGCGACCAGCTCGAAATCTTCATCCACGCCGCCCGCAAGCGCCGTGAAGCGCTGGATCACACGCTGCTGTTCGGTCCGCCGGGCCTGGGCAAGACCACGCTGGCCCACATCATCGCGCGCGAGATGGGCGTGAACCTGCGCCAGACTTCGGGCCCGGTGCTCGAGCGCCCGGGCGACCTGGCGGCGCTGCTGACCAACCTGGAAGCCAACGACGTCCTGTTCATCGACGAGATCCACCGCCTGTCGCCGGTGGTCGAGGAGATCCTGTATCCGGCGCTGGAAGACTACCAGATCGACATCATGATCGGCGAAGGCCCGGCCGCGCGCTCGGTCAAGCTCGACCTGCAGCCGTTCACGCTGGTCGGCGCCACCACCCGCGCCGGCATGCTGACCAACCCGCTGCGCGACCGCTTCGGCATCGTCGCCCGCCTCGAGTTCTACAACGTCGAAGAGCTGACCAAGATCGTCACCCGCAGCGCGGCCTTGCTGGAAGCTCCGATCAACGAGGAGGGCGCCTGCGAAGTCGCCAAGCGCGCCCGCGGCACGCCGCGTATCGCCAACCGCCTGCTGCGCCGCGTACGCGACTACGCGGAAGTGAAGGGCAACGGCGAGATCACCAAGGACATGGCCGACCGCGCGCTGAAGATGCTCGACGTCGACACGGTCGGCTTCGACGTGATGGACCGTAAACTCCTGGAAGCGGTGCTGTTCAAGTTTGCCGGCGGCCCGGTCGGCATCGGCAACCTGGCGGCAGCGATCGGCGAAGCGGCCGACACCATCGAAGACGTGCTCGAACCCTACCTGATCCAGCAGGGCTACCTGCAGCGTACCCCGCGCGGGCGCATCGCCACGCCGCTGGCATATAAACACTTCGGCGTGTCCGCGCCGCGCATCAGCCCCACGGGTGACCTGTGGGACAACCTGCCTACCGCATGAGGTCTGTGCGCTGATGGAGATCTGGGTCGACGCCGACGCCTGCCCGGGCGTGATCAAGGAGATCCTGTTCCGGGTGGCCGATCGCCTGCAGTTGCAGGTGACCCTGGTCGCCAACCAGCTGATCCGGGTGCCTGGCTCGCGCTTCATCCGCGCGCTGCAGGTGCCGAGCGGCCTGGACGTGGCCGATACCGAAATCGTGGAACGCCTGGCGCCGGGCGACCTGGTCGTCACCGGCGATATTCCGCTGGCGGCGCGGGTGCTGGAGAAGGGCGGATTTGCATTGAATCCGCGCGGCGAGTTTTACACCAAGGACAATATCGCCCAACAGCTGACGATGCGTGCCTTCATGGAAGAGTTGAGGAGCGGCGGCGTCGACACCGGCGGCCCGTCCGCCTTCAGCCAGGCCGACCGCCAGCAATTCGCGAATGCGCTCGACCGCCATCTTGCGCGCCACTTGCCGCGCAAGCCGCAGTAAGGACGCTCAGTCTGCTGCCGGCACCGGCATCAGATGGCCGACGGTTCCAGGCGTTCGCGTTCATGCTCGCGCATCGGGCGCTGGCGCGGGTCCAGCGTCGGCATGATCACGAAGTGCAGGAACAGGACGATCGTAAATACCAGCAAGGCACCGCTGCCCCAGAGCAGCGGCTCGTCGCGGCGCGTGGCAATCGTCGCCAGTGCGGCGATCGCCGGCACCATCAGGAGGGCGGCGCCCACGATGCGCGCCTGGCCGCCGCGGCGCATTTTCCTGCCGGCCGCACCCACATAAAAGAAGGTCGAGGCGACCATGACGATGCCGAGGATGCCGGCCATGACGGTCCCGAGCGGCACGTCAGTGGCCATCGGCATCAGCATCGGCGGTACGACCAGCACCAGGCCACCGGCGAGCAGGGAAAGCAAACGCATGCCACCACTCATGGCTGCCCCCGGTGTGCTGAATGAAGGGAAACGGAAGGGTAAGTCATGTTGTCGTATGGATATTGTAGATTGGTATTGTAGATTATCATGGATGCAATTTGACGGGTGTCTGTTTTGCTGACTGTTACATCTACTGTTGTAAGTCCGCTCCAGTCCGGACGGGCGATTGATTGTGGTAAGGAAATTTCCTTGAGGTATTGAGATCGCGCATTCCGGGGGAGGGTGTCCCTTCATAAGATCGGCTTTTGCGATCGTGAAGGAGCCTGCGCCATGGCGGTCACCCGATGAATGTCCCGTTCGACACCGCCGCGCTGTCCGGCGCCGGCCTGAGCCAGCATGCGCGCCTGCTCACCCTGGCCAGCGCCCACGACAGCGGCCTGTCCGAATCGCTGGCCGTCGAAGCCATCCGCGGCTTCGAGGCCGTCAATGCCCTGTTCTGCTTCGACGTCGACGCGCTGAGCACCTCGGCCGATCTCGACCTGGCGCAATTCCTCGGCGAAGAACTCACGATCGGCCTGCTGCAGCCGGACGGCAGCCGGCGTGCCTGGCACGGCATCTGCACCGGCGCAGGCTGGCTGGGCGCCGACGGCGGCGTGGCGCGCTACCGCCTGCGCCTGGAACCGGCCCTGTGTCTGCTGGCACTGCGCCGCGACAGCTACATCTTCCAGGACCAGGATGCGCGCGCCATCGTCACCGAACTGCTGCGCGATTATCCGCAGGTCCGCTTCGACTTCGACCTCACCCAGCCGCTGGCAGTGCGCCCGGTGTGTACCCAGTACCGCGAAAGCGATCTCGCCTTTTTCATGCGCGTGCTGGCTTCGGAAGGCCTGAGCTGGCGCTTCGAGCACGAACAGGCGCAGGACGCGGACCTCGATGACCACGGCCAGGCGCGCCATCGGCTCATCGTCTTCGACAGCCGCGCCGCGCTCCCGCCTACGCCGGACGGCGACGTGCTGCGCTTTCACGGCGTGCGCGCCACCGAGCGCGACGACACCATCGACGCCTTCGGCGCGCGGCGCCGGCTCGCCGCCAATGCCGCCGGTATCAGCAGCTGGGATCCGGCGCAACTGCTGGCGCCCGCCGCCGAACGGCATTCCGGCCTGGATGCGGGCGCGCTGCCGTCGATGCCGGTCTATGACGGCAGCGGCGAGCGCATGGTGGCCGGCCGCGAGGCCGCCGACCTGCGCAGCCGCCTGATGCTGCAGGCGCTGGAGCTGGACAACAAGGACTTCGAGGGCGCCGGCGCGGTGCGCCGCCTGGCAGCCGGCTGCACCTTCCAGCTGACCCAGCATGAGCGCTATCCGGCCGGCGCCAACGCGTTCACGGTGCTGTGGGTCGAGCACGAGGCGCGCAACAACTTCCGGACCGGCATCCGGCGCGCCACCCAGGACGGCATCGACGGCGGGACTTACCGCAACCGCTTTGCCTGCGTGCGCGACACCGTCCCGATCGTGCCCGGCGCCGCCGCGGCGCCGCGTCCGCGCAGCGCACCCGGCCCGCAGACGGCGCTGGTGGTCGGCCTGGCGCAAGGCATCGCCACCAGCACCCGCGACCACCAGGTGCGCATCCAGTTTCCATGGCAGCGCGGCGCCGCGCCGAACCCGGGCGGCATGTCCCACGACACCGACGCCCGCGGCAACGCCCCCGGCAACGAGACTTCCGGCACCTGGGTGCGCGTGGCCGAAGCGCTGGCGGGACCCAACTGGGGCACGCTGTTCACGCCACGCATCGGCACCGAAGTGCTGGTCGATTTCATCGAAGGCGACATCGACCGCCCGGTGATCGTGGCCCAGCTCTACAACGGCACCGATACGCCGCCGTTCGCCGCCGGCGTCGACGCCGATGCCGGGCACGCGGGCGTCCTGTCCGGTATCCACACGCACAACTTCGACGGCAGCGGCTTCAATCAATGGCAGCTGGACGACACCCCGGGCCAGCTGCGCACCCGGCTGGCGACCAGCAGCGCCGCCAGCCAACTGAACCTCGGCTACCTGGTCGACCAGCCGCCTGCCTCGGCCGTGCGCGGCGCCTACCGCGGCAGCGGCTTCGAACTGCGCACCGACGCCTGGGCCGTGGTGCGCGGCGCCGAAGGCGTGCTGCTGTCGACCAGCCGCCGCCCGGCGCTCGGCAGCGGCATCACCTCGACCCAGATGGACGTGGCCGAAGCGCTGTCGATGTTCAAGGGCGCGCACGCGCTTGGCCAGGCACTGGCCGGCGCCGCGGCGCAGCAGGGGGCGCTCTACAGCAGCGCCGCGGCCGAAGCACAGCGCGCCTTCATCGCCCAGCTCGATCCGCAGCAGCAGGGCAAGTACACGGGCGCCGTCAACGGCCAGGCGGCCCTGAAACCCCAGCCCGGAACGCGCACGCCGGACGCCGGCCAGCCGGTCGAGAAATTCGGCGCCGCCATTGTGCTGATGGAATCGGCGGCCGGTATCAACTGGGCCACACCGGCATCCACGGTGTTGTACGCGGGCCGGCAACTGCACTGGACCACGCAGTCGGACCTGCACATCGCGGCGGCACACACGGTGTCGTCGGTGGCGGGGCAGGCGGCCAGTTTTTTCATCCACGGCGGCGGTATCCAGGCGATTGCCGCGAACGGACCGGTGTCATTGCAGGCGCATACCGATCAGTTGGAGATCCTGGCGGACAAGGAAGTGGTGGTGATGTCGGTCAACGACGGGATCGAGATCAAGGCGAGCAAGAAGATCGTGCTGCAGGCGGGACAGTCGGCGGTGACGCTGGAGGGTGGGGATATCACGTTTGCCTGCCCAGGGACGTTCAGTGTGAAGGGTGGGCAGCATGTGTTCGACGGCGGTGCGAGCCAGACCGCCAATATCCCGAAGCTGCCAGGCGAGCTTGCGCAAGAGGCGCAGCACTGGATCGCGCTGCACTATCTGGACCCCGAGACGAACGAAAGCATTGCCGGCGCTGACTACGAGATCCACTTTGCGGGCGGTCCGATGCTGACCGGGACCCTGGACCAGGACGGCAAGGCGCGCCATGAAAACGTGCTGAACAAGCCCGTCAAGAAAATCGTGTACAAGCCGCGCAAGCCGGTGCCGCCGGTGTTGGCGCCCCGGCTCGAAGAGATTCTCAAAGGATAGGGGGCCGGCATGAGCGACGTAGCGACGACACCGATGCGCGACGCCCTGGCCTGGGCGACGAACGACACCAGCAAGGCCAAGGAACCGAGTACCAATCCTTTCGTGTGGCTGTGGGAAGCGATCGAAGGCGACTTCAACGACGAGCGCTCGACGGCGCAGATTCTCTTCGATACCGCCGTATCGATGATTCCTCTGGTGGACCAGTTGTGCGACATGCGCGACCTGGTTGCCAATGTCAGGAAGCTGTCGCGCGACGCACGCGACATGTGGAATTGGGTCGCGCTCGTGCTCACCCTGATTGGCCTGTTCCCAACCCTGGGTTCACTGGTCAAAGGTGTACTCAAGATTTTCTTTGCCTTCATTCGGCACCATGGCGGCACGGCTGCGGCCAAAGCCGTCGATGCGGGGATGACATGGGTAATTACCTTTTTGCGGCGCAGGGACGTGCAGCGCTATATCAGTGTGAGCAAGATTGACGAGATCTTCAAATGGTTGGCGACCGAAATCCGGGCCGTGCGCGCCAAGGTGAATGTCGGGGAGCTCATGCGTGCGTTCGACCGGGGAATCGGTGTCATCGAGGGGCTGGTGGGCAAGGTCGAGATCATACCTGTGGTCGGCAAGAAGGCGACCGCCACGCTGGAAGATGTCAGGCGTATCCGCATGATGGCGAATGAGCACTTCGCAGGCGCGATCAGGCCGGTTCAGGATTTGCTGGATAGTATCGTGCTGCGGCTGGAAAAGGAGGCGCTGGCCAAACAAAGAGGAATTGTCGACGTCGCGAACATTCACTTTCGTGGCAACTTGCCTGAGGCGTCTGCAGTGGCCCTGATGAGAAAGTATCCGCCTAAATGGCTGAGCAAAGACGGCGAGGAACTCTTTGAGAGTTTGGTGGCTAAAGATCGCCGCACTATGGTTAGAAATGCCAGTGCCAATACTGATGCCAATGGTCGACTGATACCTGAAAAAGACCGCTTTCCTAATCTTTCCGACCAAAGTATCGAGTCCTTCCATACGCTGGCACAACATGTGATCCGGGGGCCTGCTCGCCTGTACCGGGTGATCGGCCCATCCAGCCGTGCCATGAGCGATTGCTGGGTCACGGAAGCCATTTTTAAAAAGCTGCAGAGTGCCCCGGACCCGAAGGCCGCATGGCGCGAACATTTGGCGGTGTGGCCGGATTGGAACCCGGACGGGCAGTTCGTCATCTATGACATCAAGGCCGGCGAAACACTGAATGTGTGGCGCGGAAAGGCAGCAAGCCAGAGGAAGGCCAGTCTGCCCGATCATTTCTTGCGAGGAGGAGAGGAACAGATCGTCTTCAATATCGAGCGCACCGATGTGCGTAACGATACGGTTCTGTACTACAAAAACATGTCTGGAAAGCCGCTGTCACAGGTAAAACCAATGACGCAAGATCAGGTGAATGCTCTCAAGCGGGACATGACAGCCGCACAAAGGAAAGCATTCGACGATTCTCATCTGTGCTTGCGTCAAAAAATCAATCACCCGAATATCAGTGGTCCGTTCGAAACCGGATGGGGATATACCGAGTTCGATGGCGTGCTTCGAGCGGCAAAAATTGGATTACCCGAACTTCCGGGTCAACTCACCACAGTCAATAGGTAAATCACATGGATTCTGATGGCATCAACAGCAAGCTTGCACTCAGCCCTTGGCAACAAAAGCAGGCAGCAATGCTCACCTATTTCTCGTCGCTGGAATACCTGATCAGCTTGCATACGCTTGTGACCCGTTTGATCGACGGGAACATTGATCCAGTTTTGGACCAAGCGAAATCGCAGGGTCGCGATGCCGTGCTGGTTGACGTGCGCTGGGGGACCCGCGACACCTCACAAAATTGGTCCAACAATGGATGGCCTTACCTGAAGGGCCTGCAGGATTTACTTGCCAGGCAAATAGCCGAACGGCCGCTTGGAAAATATGCCATGGCGCCGGTCAACGAATCTTTTCGCGGCATGGATCAGTTTTCCCTGGGATGGATGACGCCGGACGAGGAAGACGCCTTTGATGAAGAAAGGCAGAAAATCAGTGATTGGGCATCGCCGATTAATCACACGATGGCTGACCGGATGTCGAAAGCGTGGAACGACTTTTATTTTGCGTGTCATTATCCTGAATTTGCTTGCCGCTTTGACCGGATACCCAGGTTCCGCATCCTTACCGATATTGCTTACCCGACTGGCGTCATTCCTAAACAAACCGGTATCTATATAGCGAAAGACGATCCTCATGCCGCTCTGCAGTTCGTTTGGTCCGGCAAACACGGACGCGAGCTGCGCCAGGCGACCACCTTCAACGAACTGGGGCTGGCAGCCTTCGCCGCAGTAGGCCGCCAGGATCTCTGGTTCAGCGACGAGAAGATGTTCAAGTTCACGACATCGCCTCCTTACGCTAAACTCTTTCACGACGACGTCATCTGGAAAGATGGGCCGCATCCCAATCTCGCACCGTCAGCTGTCGCAAGAAGAGCATTCACTAAGCAGGATTCGGAGTGGTACCTGGTTGAATGCATTGAAGGCGAATTCGACAGGCTGGCCGATCTCAATGCGGTGGAAACGGTCAAATCAGGGCCGCGCATCATCGGTGGAACGCGGTGTATAGAGCCGGGATTTTATTTCTCGCCGTCTCGGCCGGGTTCGCGTCGATACTTTGCCAAGGACGAGCTCGCACCGACCTTCGATACCGAATATGGTCAAACGTTCTGGCAATGGGATGCCAGCCAGACCTAGCCAGCAGAAATCTTCCCACCCCGGCGCCGGCGCCACAACCGGCGCCCGCCCCAGCCCAGCACCGACATCAGCAACAGCCACGGAATCAAGTAAGCCAGCCCGGTAATGGCCGTCGAGATCCCCTCCGCCAGGTGCCCACCGAATTCCCGCAGCGCGCGCCCGATCGGCGTCCAGAACGAGCGGTGCCGCTCGGAGCGGATCGACACGTCGAGAATCTCTGTTTCGACGCGCTGGGCGAGCAGGGCGCGCTTGCCGGCCGCGGCTTCGTAGTTGGCCTGCACCTCGGCCAGCTCGTGGTTCACCTTGATCAGCGCCTCGATGTCGTTGCCCGCCCGGGTGCGCAGGGCTTCGAGGCGGGTGCGGTAGTCGTCCAGCATGGCCACCTGGCGGGCCGCGTCCACGATCGGGGCGGACAGGTCTTCGGCGCGTGTGGCCTGGCGGGCCAGCTCGGCGTGTTGTCCCATTGCCGCCACCAGTTTCGGGATGACGTCTGGCCGGGCGCGGAATTTCAGCGTGGCCGCGGCGTTGGGCTCGCCCTCGATGCTCGACGCGAGCAGGGTGCATGCGGCCGCCGTGGCGTCGCGGCAGGCGCGCAAGCCGGCCGCCTGGGTGGTGGCCACCCGTTCCGGCGCGGTATCGATGTCGACCTCGTGCTCATAGGCGAGCTGGCGTGCCGGCCCGGCCGCCCGTTGCGCGACTTGCGCGTTGCCCTGGTCCGCGCCATGCCGCGCCGAGCAGCCGGCCAGCAGCATCGGCAGCACCAGCAGGCCGGCGCAGGCGATGGACGATGGCCGGGGATGCATGCTTGACCGCATGTGCCGCTCAGCTTATTCCTGGCGCAACCACACCTGCGAACGGCCGAACATCGGCATGCCGACGAAGCCGCGCACCTCGACTTTCTTGCCGCCTTCGCGCACGGTCAGCTTGCTCTTGTAGACCTTGCCGTTCTTCGGATCGAGAATCTCGCCGCCGGTGTATTCGTCGCCGGTCTTCTTCAGGCCGGACACGATGGTCATGCCGACGATCGGCTGGTCCTTGCGCGCGTCGGTGCATTGCACGCATTTCGGGTTCTGGTCTTCGTTCGGCGCGCGGAACAGTTTTTCGATCTTGCCCTGCAGTTCGCCCTGCTGCTCGGTGATGCGGATCAGGGCGGTCGGCTTGCCGGAGGCATCGTCGATGGTCTTCCACAAGCCGACCGGCGAGCCGTCCTGCGCCATGGCGAGCGGGGTGGCGGCGATGGCGGCAAGCAGGGACAGGGTGAGCAGGGGGCGCATGGCAGTCTCCGATGGAAGTTGTTGAGTCAGTGTAGCAAACTGAATGACTGTTCGGAAACATGTTGCCAATAAGCGACGTCAATGGGGGGCGGCAGGGGGCAAATGGGCTGTGCACGGCGGGGCGGATCGGACTAGCATGAACACAGGCATATCGAGGAGAACGCGATGAACGGGTCCAACTCTGGCCGCATGGATAGCCGCACCCTGGGCGCCGCACTGGCCTTCCTGGCGGGTTACGTCGATGCGCTGGCTTTTCTGGCGCTGTTCGGCCTGTTCACCGCCCACGTCACCGGCAACTTCATCCTGATCGGCGCCGCGCTGGCCGATCCGGACCACAGTTCGGTCCTGCTGAAACTTCTCGCCTTTCCGGCCTTTGTCGGCGGCGTGGCGGCGGCGCGCATCCTGGCGGTGGTGGCCGAGAAGCGCGGCGGCGCCGTGCTGCGGCTGGCTTACCTGCTCGAGCTGGTGCTGCTGGCCGGCTTCATGGGCTTCGGTATCGCCGCTGCGCCGATCGGGAGCGAGGCCGGAGCGCTGGCCATGACGGCCGGCCTGCTGGGGACGGCGGCGATGGGCGCGCACAGCGCCACCAGCCGCCTCTGCCTCGGGCACCTGGCGCCGACCTCGATCATGACCGGGAACGTGACCCAGATCGTGATCGACACGGTCGACGTGCTGCGCGGCGCCGACGACCCCGGCCTGCGCAGCCGCTTCGCCAAGTTTCTCTGGCCCCTGCTGGCGTTCGCGGTGGGCTGTGTCGCCGCTGCCTTCGGTTTCCGCTGGTTCGGCTTTGCCGCGCTGGCGGTGCCGGTGGCGATCCTGGCCGGCCTGGTCATGCTGGAGGCGCCGCTGGCCGGGCCGGCGCAGGCCAGGGGCGCCTAGCCATCCCGGTTCACGGCGCCCGCCGCGTCAGCGCGTGCATTGCGGCAGCGTGCCCCGGGTCGCGATCACCGCGGCACTGTCGTCCTGGGAGCGGGTGTTGTCGGTGAACTTGCAGCCGTACTGCGGATCGGCCACCACGGACGGTGTCAGGACGTCGTCGCCGGCCGGCTTCACGCCCTGCTGTTCCCACTTGATCATCGCGTCGAAGGCGGCCGCCTGCTCGGCGATGGTGAAGTCACAGTGGCTGATGCCGCGGATCGCGCGCTGCACCAGCATGCCAGACGTGCCGAGCGCGTCGGCGCGGCGCTTGTAGATCTGCTCCATCTTGAACGGTACGTACAGGTCGCCCAGGGTGTGGATCGTCACCACCGGCACCTTGATCTGGGCATTGGTCTTGGGCACCCAGCGCAGGCCATCGCGGCGCAGGCGGTTGGCGTCCGGCGTGGCCTGGACGCGGTAGATCGCTGCGTTGTAGGCCTGTTCTTCGGTGCTCAGGGCCGGGTCGGCGTCGAGCTGGAACACGATGTCCCTGGTGGTGATGACGTCCTCGTTCAGGATGCCCAGCATCTTGCCGTCGCGGCCGAAGGTGCCCCACACGGTCGCCTGCAGCGGGCTGGCGTAGGCGTAATCGAACAGCGGACGCGGGCCGCCGCTGAGGTTGGCGACGATCTGCTTCAGGCGCATGCCCTGTTCGGTCGGCACCGCCGGCGCGGTCGGCGTGCTGCCGCCCGGGAAGCTGGAGAACATCTTCGCCTGTACCTGCGGGCCGATCGTGGCCCAGTCCTGGGCCGGCCAGCTGGTGGCCGGCATGCCGGCTTCCTGCATCGCCGCGGTCTGGTAGGCGGCGAAGTAGTCGTACAGCTCGGTGTCGCCCAGTACGCCGCACATCGGGACGGCGCCGTTGTAGCGGATCTTGTTGTTGGCGGCGGCGATGTTTTCCTCGTCCACGGCGGCCGCCGTGACGTGGCCGCCCATCGATATGCCGATGATGTAGGTCTTGCTCGGCGCCGCCAGCGTGCGGCCGTTCTTGCCGGCGATGTCGCGGAAGGCCAGCGCCAGCGCATTGGTGTCCTCGACGCCGGCGCGCACGTCGTAGTAATTGCGGCTGTAGCTCGACGCGGCCCAGGCATAGCCCTGCTCGAGCAGGTGGCGGCGGATGGCCGGCGGCGATACCGACAGCGCCGCCCCGGTACCGGCGTAGCCGTGGGCATACATGACGAGCATGCCGTTCCAGTTTTTCGGCACCTCGATCTGGTAGCCGGCGTTGTTCAGCACGCCCCACCAGCGGTCGGCGTCGGGCGCGCCGCTCAGGGCGGCGAGGGGGAGGCTGGCTTCGTTCACGGTGTAGATGCGCGCATCCTGCGGCCGTGCCGGTTCCGGCTGTATTGGTACCTGCTGTACCGGCGCCGGCGAAGGCGGCACCGACACGACCGGGTTGTCGTCGCTGCCGCAGGCGCTGAGGGCCAGCGCGGCGAACAAGGGGAGGATGCAGGGGATGACAGTGCGGGGCTGCTTGTTCATTCGGGTCTCCATGATCGTTGTTGTGCGCTACATGTTTCGCAGAGCGAAATGACGAACCGCTGTGTGATTTATTGTAGGCCTAAAACAAGATCGGGAGAGCAAGCACCGGCGCAGTGTTGCAAATTGAACGAGACAAAGAGAAAGGCCCACATGCAGCGGCATGTGGGCCCATGACGGGGCCTGGAACCAGGCCCCGGGGAATTACCGGATGCGACTGTCGGCGATAGCCACTCAGGCCGGCGGCAGCTTGGCCAGCTGCTCGCGCATCTTGTCCAGCGTGGCGCTGAAGTTGGCCACGCGCTCGCGTTCCTGGGCCACGACGGCGGCCGGGGCGCGCGCCACGAAGCTTTCGCTGGACAGCTTGCCGTTGGCCTTGGCGATCTCGCCTTCGACGCGCGCGATTTCCTTGGACAGGCGCTCGCGCTCGGCGGCGACGTCGATCTCGACCTTCAGCATCAGCTTGGTGGTGCCGACGATCGACACGGCTGCCGGCGATTCCGGCAGGGCGTCCACGATCTGCACTTCCGACAGCTTGCCCAGCAGCTGGACGTAGGGTGCGAAACCCTGCGCCGCGATGCGGTCGGCGTCGGAGCCCGGCTCCACGATCAGCGGCACGCGCACCGACGGCGACAGCTTCATTTCGCCGCGCAGGTTGCGGGTGGCGTCGGTCAGCTTCTTGAACTGGTCCATCCAGGCTTCGGCACCTTCGTCGATCATCGCTTCGTCGGCGATCGGGTAGGGCTGCAGCATGATGGTGTCGCTGCTTGTGCCCGATCCTTTGCCGGCCAGCGGCGCCACCGCATGCCACAGCTGCTCGGTCACGAACGGGATGATCGGGTGCGCCAGGCGCAGGATCACTTCCAGCACGCGCAGCAGGGTGTGGCGGGTGGCGCGCTGCTGCGCCTCGGTGCCCTGCTGGACCTGGACCTTGGCCAGTTCCAGGTACCAGTCGCAGTACTCGTCCCACACGAACTTGTAGATCGCGTTGGCGATGTTGTCGAAGCGGTAGTCTTCGAAACCCTTCGCCACGTCGAGCTCGACGCGGTTCATCAGCGAGATGATCCAGCGGTCGGCCTGCGACAGGTCTGCCGGGTCAGGCTTGCCGCAATCCTTGCCCTCGGTGTTCATCAGCACGAAGCGGGTGGCGTTCCACAGCTTGTTGCAGAAGTTGCGGTAGCCTTCGGCGCGGCCGAGGTCGAAGTTGATGTTGCGGCCCAGCGAGGCGTAGCTGGCCATCGTGAAGCGCACGGCGTCGGTGCCGAAGGCCGGGATCCCGTCCGGGAATTCCTTGCGGGTGGCCTTGGCGATCTTCTCGGCGGCGCGCGGGTCCATCAGGCCGGTGGTGCGCTTGGTCACCAGCGACTCGACGTCGATGCCGTCGATCAGGTCGATCGGGTCGAGCGTGTTGCCCTTCGATTTCGACATCTTCTGGCCCGACGAGTCGCGCACCAGGCCGTGCACGTACACGGTCTCGAACGGCACCTTGCCGGTGAAGTGCGCGGTCATCATGACCATGCGCGCGACCCAGAAGAAGATGATGTCGAAGCCGGTCACCAGCACCGACGACGGCAGGAACATCTTCATGTCCGGCGTCTCTTCGGGCCAGCCCATGGTCGAGAAGGGCACCAGCGCCGACGAGAACCAGGTGTCGAGCACGTCGTCGTCACGGCGCAGCGCGCCGGTGATGCCGGCGGCCTCGGCCTTGGCCTGCGCTTCTTCTTCCGAACGGGCGACCACGATCTGGCCGTCTTCGGCATACCAGGCCGGGATGCGGTGGCCCCACCACAGCTGGCGCGAGATGCACCAGTCCTGGATATTGCCCAGCCACTGGTTGTAGGTGGTGGACCAGTTCTCGGGCACGAACTTGATCTCGCCGTTCGCCACTTTTTCGAGGGCGACTTCGGTGATCGACTTGCCCGGATTGAAAGTGCCTTCCGGCGCCGGCTTGCTCATGGCGACGAACCACTGGTCGGTCAGCATCGGCTCGATGACGACGCCGGTGCGGTCGCCGCGCGGCACCATCAGCTTGTGCGGCTTGACCTGTTCCAGCAGGCCCTGCGCTTCGAGGTCGGCGACGATCTTCTTGCGCGCGGCAAAGCGGTCCAGGCCGCGGTAGGCTTCCGGCGCGTCGTCGACGATCTTGGCTTCCAGCGTCATGATCGACAGCATCGGCAGCTTGTGGCGCTGGCCGACCGCGTAGTCGTTGAAGTCGTGCGCCGGCGTGATCTTCACGCAGCCGGTGCCGAAGGCCTTGTCCACATACTCGTCGGCGATGATCGGGATCTCGCGGCCGACCAGCGGCAGCTTCAGCATCTTGCCGACCAGGGCGGTGTAGCGCTCGTCGGTCGGGTCGACCGCGACGGCGACGTCGCCCAGCATGGTTTCCGGACGGGTGGTGGCGACCGTCAGGTGGCCGCTGCCGTCGGCCAAGGGGTACTGGATGTACCACATCGAGCCGTCTTCTTCCTGCGAGTCGACTTCCAGGTCCGACACCGCGGTGCCCAGCACCGGGTCCCAGTTGACCAGGCGCTTGCCGCGGTAGATCAGGCCCTGCTCGTACAGGCGCACGAAGACTTCGGCCACGGTTTTCGAGCGCGGCTCGTCCATCGTGAAGTATTCGCGGTTCCAGTCGGCGGACGCGCCCAGGCGGCGCATCTGGCCGGTGATGGTGCTGCCCGACTTTTCCTTCCACTCCCAGACCTTCTCGACGAAGGCTTCGCGGCCGAGGTCGTGGCGCGAGATCTTCTGGGCGTCCAGCTGGCGCTCGACCACGATCTGGGTCGCGATGCCGGCGTGGTCGGTGCCCGGGATCCAGGCGGTGTTAAAGCCACGCATGCGGTAGTAGCGGGTCAGGCCATCCATGACGGTCTGGTTGAAGGCGTGGCCCATGTGCAGGGTGCCCGTCACGTTCGGGGGCGGCAGCTGGATGCTGAACGACGGCTTGCCGGCGTCCATGGTGGCGGCGAAGTAGCCGCGC
The DNA here is from genome assembly GCF_006715485.1 of Herbaspirillum sp. SJZ107. Taxonomy (GTDB): domain Bacteria; phylum Pseudomonadota; class Gammaproteobacteria; order Burkholderiales; family Burkholderiaceae_D; genus Telluria. The sequence goes on along the minus strand of NZ_VFNH01000005.1, from coordinate 343,971 downwards.
TGTTCCCATTCGCTGCGCCAGAATTGTTCGATGTCGGCTGGCTCGAAAGACTTGGCTAGTTCCATGATGGCGTAGTGGCGTTGAATTTGCGAAAAGAATCATTATAGAGGACTGGCGCGCGCCCGCAACGCAGCCGGCCCGATGAACGTGCAAGGATCATTGCCGCAGGCGTGTCCAGTCGCCGTACAGGAAGTTGTCGATGATCTCGAAGTTGGCCGGCTTGGTCAGGTGGTAGTCGAAGCCCGCCAGGCGCGTGCGCGCCAGCGTCGCCTGGTCGTTCCAGCCGCTGAGCGCCACGATCCAGACCCGTTCCAGCCCGGGAATGCCGCGCAGGCCCACCGCGGTCTCGTAGCCGTCCATGACCGGCATGCCGAGGTCGAGGAACACGACTTCCGGCATGAAGTCGCGTGCCCGGTCCAGGCCGGCGAGGCCGTTGTGCGCCATCGCGACCTGGTGGCCGTGCAGCTCCAGCACCATGCCCATCAGGTCGCGCGCATCGTCATTGTCGTCGATCAGCAGGACGCGGCGGCTCGGCAGCGCGGCGCCTTCCTCGGGGACGAGTCGTGGGATGTTCATTGCGCATCCTCCCTGCGCAGGCGCTGCGGCGGCTTGCGCGGCAGGCGGATGCTGAAGGTGGTGCCGTCGGTGTCGTTCGACTCGACATGCATGGTGCCGGCATGGGCAATGACGATCTGGCGCGCAATGAACATGCCGATGCCCAGGCTGGTGTCGGCGGGGCCGTCCTGCCTGTCCGGCATGGCGAGGCGCACCAGCGGGTCGAACACGCTGCCGATGGTCTTGGCGGGAATCACCGGGCCCATGTTGTTCACCGAGATGCACACGTCATCTGGCTTCGGCGACAGCCGTACCCGGATCGGCTGGTCGCGCGTCCCGTACTGCAGTGCGTTGCCGATCATGTTCGACAGCACCTGTGCAAGTCGGCTGTCGTCGCCATGGATGTCTTCGCGCATGGCGGGATCGAAGTCGATGATGCGCTCCGGATGCGAGGTGCGCAGCTCGTCGATCACGTTCAGGCACACCTCGGCCAGGTTCATGCGCTTGGGCCGGATCGGGATACCGGCCCCCAGGTGGGTGCGGGTAAAGTCGATCAGGTCGGCGATCAGCTTGCCCATGCGCTGGCCGCTGTTGAAGATGCGGGTGGCGGCGAGCACGTATTTGCCGGGCAGGTCGGTCGCGCGCATCATGTAGGTGGCGCCGGTCGTGACGGTGCCCAGCGGATTGCGCAGGTCATGCCCGAGGATGGCCAGGAACATGTTTTCCGACTGCTTGACCATCTGGGCGTAGCGCGCTACCGACTCCGCCAGCGCCTGGTCGATGCCTTCGTTGAAGCGCATCACGTCGTCCATGTCGCTGGCCAGTCCGGGCTTCGCCTCCGCGGTCCACATGCTCAGCACGCTGGCGCGCAGTGCCCGGTATTCGGAGACCAGCTGCTCGATGCTGTAGCCGGACAGCAGGCGCGCTTCGGCATGGGTTTCCGCCGCCGTGTCTTCCTTGGCCGACGGCGCCCGGCCCTGCGCTTTTTCCTGGCGTTCGAATCCGGTCTGCGGCGTCGTGAGATCGAGGGCGATCGCCCTCAGCATCAGCTTGGCATGGTCGCGCAGTTCGGTGTCGTCCATGGTCAGCGCCGGCGGTTCGATGGTGCGGGCAAAATCCTCCCATGCCTGCATGATCGGTTCCATGTTGACGAGTATGAAATCGGAGAGGCCTACGGGAGCGGTGTGGTGGAGCATGGGAGCCTTGTATGAAGGTCATACAACCGAAGGAACTCACCGAAGGTGATTCATTCAGGGATGGTTCGCGCGGGCGGACACAAGGCTGGGGAGAAGACCGACAATAATACGGCTGCAGGAGTGGGACCAGCCAATATACAGGTGAACGGGGCGGGCACCTACCTTTATTTGCCGGCGATGGCACCCTGCCAATCCGCATTCGCCGGCGGCAGGGCCCCGTTTTCCGACGCCTTGAGCGCCGCGCGGTCGATGCGGTAGCCGGCGCGGCCATGTGTTTCCCGTTTAACTGCGCGCTTGCGACAAGCGCGCGGGCACCAAGCAGTGTAATTATAGTTGACGTCCATCCGGGCCCTTCAAAGCCCGGCATGCCAGTCCGCATACGGCGTGTTGGCGACCAGCTTGCGGTTGAAGTCCGGTGCGCCGTCGTCCCACCATACCGGGCCGCGTTCGCCGAGTGCGCGCTTGGCCTCGTCCACCGCGGCGCGCGCGGCGCGTTCGGCGCCGGCATCGCCGGCCTTGAGCGCCAGGCCGACCTGGCGCCGCGCCGCCATCAGCCGGTTGACCAGGGCCTGGCGCTGCTCGGGCGGGAGATGCGGATTGCTCATGCGCCAGAGGCGGCCTTTGACGACGAAGTAGCGGCCGTCCGGGGTGCTGGGGTATTTGGCGGGGCTGGGCATGGGGCCACTATACGCAAAGGCCGTCGATGGCCTCGTCCGCCTGGGTGTGAGTTTTGGTGCATTTTCGGCGGGCTGCGCGGGGTACCATGCGCTTTCACGAACCTCCTGGACGCCACGATGCGCACGCCGACGACACGCCTCCTGTTCCCGCTCCTGGTCCTGCACTCCGCAGCCAGCTTCGCCTGCGCCATCGTCCCGCCCGGGAAGCAGGCCGAGATACATGCGAAACAGCTTGCGGCCTACAAGGCCGAGGTGGCGGCGGTCAAGGAGGAAGCCGACCTGATCTTCATGGGTTCGCTGAGCACGCTGGCCTCGACCCCGGAAACCGTGACGGCAGCGTCGGGACAGACCCGGGTGCTGCAGCACCACCACGCGGTGTTCCAGCCGTGGGAGCAGATCAAGGGCGAATACCGCGACGGCCAGGTGCTCGACTACACCACCGACAAGAACCGGGTCGTGGTCGGCTGCGGTCCGGAATTCCGCACCCTGCCGAAGGAAAACGGGGCAGGGGAGGTCTACCTGGTGTACGCCCGCGAAGGCAGGATCCTGCGCACCAATCACATGCCGATGGATGCGCAGGTCCTGAGCGGCTACGAGGAAGCGGCCTTCCTGCGCGGCGGCGAATAGCGGCGCTTACTTGCCGCAGCCGAGCGACTTGATGCGGTCGTAGGCGGCCTTGGCCTGCACCAGGCCGTAGCCGTACTTGGTGTCGCGTCCGGACGTACCCAGGTCGAGCGCGCTGTTGTCCAGCGAGGTACGGATCTGGGTGCCGGTGCAGGTCGGGAAGTAGCTCCACACCAGGGCGGCAACCGCCGACACGTGCGGGGTGGCCATCGAGGTGCCGTCGAAGTAGGCGTAGTTGGAAGCCTTGACCGCCACCGTCGCGCTCTGGCCCAGCTGGGCCTTCATCGCGGCGCCGTCGGTGTCGGACGCCGTGACCGACGGGATCGCCGTCACGGTGGTGCCGAGCGTGCCGCCGAAGCCGCCCGCGGCGTTGTTGTAGACGATGGCGCCGACGCCGCCGCTGCTCTGGCAGTTGTTGACCTTGGTCGCGAAGTCGACCGTGCCGCGCTGGATCAGGCAGACCTTGCCCGAGACCGCGGTGTTGACCTGGTCGCCGATGCCGAAGTCGGCCAGCGCTGCGGTCGCGCTCTTGACCGGCGAGCCTTCCATCGCCGCCGAGGCATAGTTGACCGTGCCGACGCTCAGCGCGGTATCGATGCCGGCACCCATCGGGACCGTCGACAGCACCGACACGCCGGGGCCTGCGATCTCGACGTCCTTGTTGTACTGCGAGAAGCTGGCCCAGGCCTTGTTCTGGTCCACCGCCGCCACCGACATCACGCTGTCGTAGCCGGCCGGGTAGGAGGTCACGGTGTTGCCGTCGTTGCCGGCGGCGGCAATGCTCAGCACGCCCTTGGTCTGCAGGCTGTCGAAGGCGCGCTGTTCGGTGACGCTCCTGGCGCCGCCGCCCAGCGACATGCTGATCACGTTGGCACCGGCGGCGCCGCACTTGTTGGCGGCCGAGGCCAGCGTCGAGGAGTAGGCCCAGCCGTCCTTGCCGAACACCTTCACGATGTGCAGCTTGAGCTGGCGGTTCGGATTGACGCCGACCACGCCGGTACCGCTCTGGTTGACGGCGGCGATGGTGCCGAACACGTGGGTGCCGTGGTGGTTCTCGTCGGTGTTCCAGTTGCCGGTGCCGGCATCGTATTCGCCGGTGACGTTGCTGCCGTTGGCCAGCAGGTCTTCGTGGCTGAAGTCGACGCCGGAGTCGATGATGCAGACCTTGCGGTTGGCGGCATTGGTGTCCGCCAGCTGGTCGGCCTGGACCAGCTTGATGCCGTACGGGACCAGCTGGCCGGTGGCATACGGCGTGCCGGTGGACGGCGTGGTCAGCGCGAACGCCTTGCGCAGCACGTCTTCTTCGACGTAGTCGACGTTCGGATTGTGCTGCAGGCCCTGGAGCGCGGCAGTCGGCACTTCGATCGCCATCGCGTTCATGTTGAAGATCTCATGCTTGACCGCGCCCTTGGCCGAGACGACCGCCGACTTCACGGCCGCTGCGGCGCCGGGTTTGAAGGCGACGATGACGCGGGTCGTGGCGGGGGCGGCCGAGGCCGGCATTGCGAAGGCAGCTGCGAGCGCCGTTACGCACAGGCCCAGGGCCGGAATGGCCGTGGATACGCGAGATTTCTTTTGATTCATCGGTGTTTTCTCCGTCTAAAAGCATATCGTTATCGCCGCAGGCCTCATGGGACTGCGTGCACCGCGTGCCACGTGATGGGCAGCAGAATCCAGTTTATTGTGGGAACTTATACATACAAAATTGATTTTCAATCGTGCGCGGGGGTGTTGCGTTATCGCTGGAATATGCAATTTGATTGACGAAGCGGCTTGCCGGCATGCTATATTTTTGGCCGTCGGATTTCGGTCATGTGGCATTGCGGCCACAATGATCGATTCACTTCCTTCTTCACGCGAGAACGATAACAATGAGCGCGCCCCTTTCTCCCCGCCGCCTGGTCCTGCTGGTCGACGACGATGCCGTCCTGCTGGAATACCTGTCCACCGTCCTGGAGCATGCCGGCTACGACACGCTGGAAGCCGCTTCCGCGCCCGAGGCGCTGCAGCGCATCGCCGAGCGCGAAGCAGACATCGCGCTGGCGCTGCTCGACATCAACATGCCCGGCATGTCCGGCCTCGACCTGGCGCGCCGCCTGAGGGACCATACCCAGGTCGCCTTCATGTTCCTGTCCTCGGTCGACGATGCCGAAACCGCGCGCCAGGCCGCCAGCCATGGCGCGGTCGGCTTCCTGGTCAAGCCGGTCGACGCCGCGCGCCTGTTGCCGGCCTTCGAATCGGCGCTGGCGCGCGCCGACGAGATCCGCCAGCTGCGCCGCACCGAGGCCAACCTGAACGCGGCGCTGGCCGCCGGCCGCGAAACCAGCCTGGCCGTCGGCCTGCTGATGGCGCGCTTCCAGACCGACCGCAATACCGCCTTCGAAGTCCTGCGCGACCACGCGCGCTCGAACCGGCGCAAGGTCAACGAAGTGGCCGAGCAATTGATCGCGGCCGAGGAGCTGCTCAACAGCCTGCATGGGGCGTTTGCCGGGCGCCTGCGCGGTAAATAAGCTACCTGGCCGCGGACACGCCGGTGGTGGCGAAGCGCTCGCGGTACAGGGTGGGCGCGATGCCCATCCGTTTCTGGAACACGCGCCGCATCTGCGCTTCGCCGTTGAAGCCGGCGCGCGCCGCCACCGTCTTCAGCGGCAGTGCCAGGTCGGACAGCAATTGCTTGGCGCGCTCGAAGCGGCAGGTGGCGATGAATTCCTGGGTGCTCAGTCCGACTTCCTGCAGGAACACGCGGGCGAAGTGGCGCTCGCTCATCATTGCCTTTTGCGCCAGCTGGGCCACCGACAGCCGTTCGTGCAGGTTATCCAGAATCCATTTCTGAATGTCGCGGATGCCGGGCCGTGCGGTCCGTTCGCTCAGCAGGTGCGAGCTGAACTGCGACTGGCCGCCGGGGCGTTTCAGGTACACGACCATGTCGGTGGCGACCTGCAGCGCCACTTCCTTGCCGAGGTCTTCCTCGACCAGCGCCAGCGCCAGGTCGATGCCGGCGGTGACGCCGGCAGAGGTCCACAGGTGGCCGTCGCGCACGAAGATGGCGTCGGCATCGACCGTCACGCCGGGGTAGTCGGCCTGCAGGGCCGCGGCCACGCTCCAGTGGGTAGCGGCGGCCTTGCCGTCCAGGACGCCGGCGGCGCTCAGGAAGAAGGCGCCGGAACACAGCGCCGCCAGGCGCTGCAGGCGGGTACAGGCACGCGCCACCCAATCGACGATGGCGCCGCCCTCGGCCAGTGCCCCCCGGATGTCGCGCGCGCCGACCACGATGGCGGTATGCGGCAAGGCTTGCGGATCGAGCGCCCGCGTGGCCTGCAGCGACATCAGCGTATCGGAAGGGATGTTGCCTTCGCGTATGGACACGACCTGGACAGCGTAGGCGGCCGCTTTGCCGGCGCGCCGCAGATGCACGTTGGCATATTCGAACACCGACATCGGGCCGATGGCTTCCATCGCCTTGAAGCCGGGGTAGACGATGATGTCGATGGTGATCGGTGCGCTGGCTGGCCTGTCTTGCATGGTTCCTTTGAAGATGTTGAGGGCTGGCAAATCCGGTCATTATTGCACCATTTCCTGCCATCGAATGGTGCGCCTCTTGGCCGCGGCCGGGCTTGTGCGGATAATGACCGGATCGCATAACCAACCAGGAAAGTAGCGAACATGAAAACCAAGGCAGCGATTGCATGGCAGGCGGGTAAGCCGCTGACGATCGAGGAAGTCGAACTCGAAGGCCCGAAGGCGGGCGAGGTACTGGTCGAAGTCAAGGCGACCGGTATCTGCCATACCGACTACTACACGCTGTCCGGCGCCGATCCGGAAGGCCTGTTCCCGGCCATCCTGGGCCATGAGGGCGCCGGCGTGGTGGTCGACGTGGGCCCGGGCGTGACCAGCGTGCGCAAGGACGACCACGTCATCCCGCTGTACACCCCGGAATGCCGCCAGTGCAAATTCTGCCTGTCGCAAAAGACCAACCTGTGCCAGGCCATCCGCTCGACGCAAGGCCGCGGCCTGATGCCGGATGCGACCTCGCGCTTCTCGCTCGACGGCAAGCCGATCTATCACTACATGGGCACCTCGACCTTCTCGAACTACATCGTGGTTCCGGAAATCGCGCTGGCCAAGGTGCGCAGCGACGCCCCGTTCGACAAGATCTGCTACATCGGCTGCGGCGTCACCACCGGCATCGGCGCCGTGATCTTCACGGCGAAAGTGGAAGCGGGCGCCAACGTGGTCGTGTTCGGCCTGGGCGGCATCGGCCTGAACGTGATCCAGGCGGCGCGCATGGTCGGCGCCGACAAGATCATCGGCGTCGACATCAACCCGGCGAGGGAAAGCATGGCGCGCAAGTTCGGCATGACCCACTTCGTCAATCCGAAGGAAGTCGGCAACGTGGTCGACGCCATCGTCCAGCTGACCGACGGCGGCGCCGACTACTCGTTCGAGTGCATCGGCAACACCACCACCATGCGCCAGGCGCTGGAGTGCTGCCACAAGGGCTGGGGCCAGTCGATCATCATCGGCGTGGCCGAAGCCGGCGCCGAAATCTCGACCCGTCCGTTCCAGCTGGTCACCGGCCGCGAATGGAAAGGCTCGGCCTTCGGCGGCGCCCGCGGCCGCACCGACGTGCCGAAGATCGTCGACTGGTACATGGAGAACAAGATCAACATCGACGATTTGATCACCCATCACCTGCCGCTGGACCGCATCAACGAAGGTTTCGACCTGATGAAGTCGGGCGAGTCGATCCGCTCGGTCGTCGTCTACTGATCTGCCGATACGTCGCCCCCGCCTTCGCGGGGGGGGCGACGTCATTCTTTCTCGTTTCTCCTGCTTTTCTCCCGCCTGTTCCGCCGATCCTGCAGCCTGTCGCAGCCTGCTGGCCCGGCCGCGCACGTCCCGCTATCGTGCAGCCATCCACCCACGCGCACATCTAGAAAAAAGGTTCTAGACAAAATTTTCTAGTCATTCCATACTGCCCTGGACAAAAGGAAACGGCATGAATCCGCAACGCATCCACAAGCGCAAGGCGCTGCCATGAACGCCCTGGCCTGGGCACTGCTCGATTTCGTCTGGCAAGGCGCGCTGCTGGGCTGCGCCGCCGCCGCCGTGCTGGCGCTGATGGACCGGGCGCGGCCGCAGGCGCGCTATGCGCTTGCCTGCGCCGCCTTGCTGCTGTGTGCGGCCTTGCCGCTGGCCGGGGTGCTGGCGCGCCTCGGCGGCGTCGAGGCGATCGGTGCCAGCGTTGCACTGCCGGGCGTGCTGCTGCCGCATGCGGCGGGTCCGGCATCGGCCGCCGGCTTGGCGCAGGGCCTGGGCGCCGGCGCCGGCGCGCATGGCTGGCTGGAAGCCATGCGGCTGGGGCTGCAGCCGCGCCTGCCACTGGTGATCCTGTGCTGGGCGGGCGGGGCAGGGATGCTGGCCCTGCGCCTGCTGCTGGGCCTGGCCTGGGTGCGGCGGCGCAGCCGTCCCGGAGCCTGGCGTCCCGATCCGGCCTGGCAGGCCGTGCTCGACCGCATGGCGGCGTGCCTGGGCATCGGCCGTCGCGTGCTGCTGGGCCTGGTCGACGATGGCGCGGCGCCGGGCGCGCTCATCGGCGGGCCGGTCACGGCGGGCTGGTGGCGTCCGCTGGTGCTGGTGCCGGCGGCGCTGGCCACCGGCATGGCGCCGCCGCTGCTGGAAGCCTTGCTGGCGCACGAACTGGCCCACGTGCGCCGCCACGATTACCTCATCAACCTGATGCAGAGCGCAGTGGAGGTCCTGCTGTTCTATCACCCGGCGGTGTGGTGGCTGTCGCACCGCATCCGGATCGAGCGCGAACTGATCGCCGACGATCTTGCCGCAAGCCTGCTGGGCGAACCGCGGCGCCTGGCGCTTGCCCTGTCCGAGCTGGACCAGTTCCAGCTGTCCACCCACTCGCTCGCCCCTGCGGCGCACGGAGGAAATCTCATGTCCCGTATCAAACGCCTGGTTCGTCCGCAATCGGACACCCTCAATGGAAAACCGCACTGGAAGCTGGCGCTGCCGCTGCTGGCCCTGGTGCTGTCGGCCGCGGCATCGACCCGGATCGGCAGCGCCAACGCCGCGCCCCAGCAAGCGCAAGCCGAGGCCGCGGCAGCGCAAGCCGAGGCCGCAGCAGCGCAGGCGCAAGCCGCGGCAAGCCGGGCGCAGGCACAAGCGCAAACAGCCGCCGGCCAGGCCAGGGCCGCTGCGCGCGATGCCGAGCGCAGCGCCGGCCGCCGCCATGACGAGCGCTTTGCGCTGGTCAGCGGCACCGAGCACAACCTGAGCGCCAGCGGCGACGTCGGCGACTGGGCCAATATCAGGCAACTGCGCCGCAGCATCGACGGCGAATTCCTGTGGTTCCGCGCGGACGGCAAGTCCTGGGTCGTGCAGGATCCCAAGGTACTGGCCCAGGTGCATGCTGCCTACGAGCCGATGGAGCGCCTGGGCCGGCAGATGGAGGGGTATGGCAAGGAGATGGGCCGTCACGGCAAGGCCATGGATGCACTCGGCAAGGACATGTCGCATTCGGCGGCCGACATCCGTCCCGACCAGGCCCGCCTGCACGACCTGCAAAGCCGGATGAACGACCTGGGCCGCCAGATGGGCGACCTCGGCCGGCAGATCGCGCAAGCCCAGGACGACGGCGAACGCCAGCGCCTGCAAACCCGGATGAACCGCCTGAGTGCGCAAATGAACACCCTGGGTACCCAAATGGGCGAAGCCGCGGATACTGCCGCCCAGCACGCTGCCCGCCAGAAGATGGACGAGATCGGCCGCCGCATGGACGAAGCCGGCAAACCCATGGATGCGCTCGGCAAGCAGATGGATGCGCTGGGCCAGCAGATGGAGCGGGAAGGGGAACGTGCCAACGCGGCGGTGCGCGCCCTGATCCGCGACGCCATGGCCCGCGGCCTGGCGCGGCCGGCGCCGCAAGGATGAGCCGCTTGTTGTGACCGGCTGTCAATACGCTCCCTTAACTGCAGAGTATCATTTTCGCCACAAACCAGGGCACGATTGCACCAGCGGCGTGCAAGCCTGTCATTGAATGGTTATAATTGCTTCTCTGCAATTGACAAATTAACTCAATTGCTCAATACATATTTATTGATCAGGACATTACCATGTTGAAGAAAATTGTTGCCGCTGCAGCCCTGGCCCTGGTGGCTTCCTCCTCGTTCGCTGCCGCCCCGACCGCCTTCTACGGCGGCCTGGACGTCGGTTCGACCAAGATCGACGATTTCGACCAGGACAAGACCAGCTTTGGCGGCTTCCTGGGCTACGGCTTCAACCAGTTCTTCGCAGTCGAACTGGGCTACCGCTACCTGGGCAAGTTCGACGTGTTCGGTACCGACGTCAAGGCCAAGCAGACCCACCTGTCGCTGGTCGGCTCCTACCCGCTGAACGCCCAGTTCGACGTGTACGGCCGTCTGGGCTACAACAACCTGCGCGCTGAAGCCAAGGCGGGCGGCATCACCTACGGCGACGACACCGACGGCGGCCTGTACGGTATCGGCCTGAACTACAACTTCAACCCGCAGCTGTCGGGCCGTTTCGAAGTCCAGAAGCCATCGAGCGATTCGACCAACTACAGCGTCGGCGTGGTCTGGAAGTTCTAATCGGCTTCTCGTAGCAAGAAGCTGACCGAAACGGCGGCTGTTCCTGACGGAGCAGCCGCCGTTTTCACTTTGGCCGGTGTTGTTTGCCACCTGGTAAATATTGTCCGGCTGGTATTTATATGGCAGCATGTCAACGCGCCGCTCACCAAGCGGCGCGTTCTCATTTCAAGCATCCCACCAGGAACCTGCCCATGCGCCAGTTCGTTCGCCTTGCCGTGTCCGCCACTTTGGCCGGACTTGGCGCCCTTGCCACTGCCCAGACCACCACGCCTGCGCCCGCCACCCCCGCTGCCCCTGCGGCCAGGGCGGAACGTCCGGCCACCGAATTCCCCTACACGCCGGGCCTCGACGTGAATGCGATGGACCGCAGCGCCGATCCCTGCGTCGACTTCTACCAGTATGCCTGCGGCGGCTGGATGAAGAACAATCCGATCCCGGCCGACCAGGCGCGCTGGTCGGTGTACGGCAAGCTGGCCCAGGACAACCGCCGCTACCTGTGGGGCATCCTGGAAGACCTGGCCAAGCGCCAGGACGGGCGCAGCGTGAGCCAGCAAAAAATCGGCGACTACTTCGGCGCCTGCATGGACGAGCGCGCGATCGAGGCGCGCGGGGCCGAGCCCTTGAAACCCTACTTCGACCAGATCGCCGGCCTGCGCTCCCAGCGCGACCTGCCGCGCGTGCTGGCGAAACTGCAGCTGGCGCTGGCCGACCAGGGCCTGTACTTCGGTTTCGGCTCGAGCCAGGACTACGGCGATTCCTCGCGCGTGATCGCGTTTGCCGTTGCCGGCGGCCTGGGGCTGCCGGACCGCGACTCCTACCTCAAGACGGACGCGCGCTCCAAGGAGATCCGCGCCAACTACGTGGCCCACATCGCCAACACCTTCAAGCTGCTGGGCGATACCCCGGAGCAGGCGCAGCGCGAAGCCGCGCGCGTGATGGCCATCGAGACCGCGCTGGCCAAGGCGTCGCTGTCGCGCGTCGACAAGCGCGATCCCTATAAACTGTTCCACAAGGTCGACGCGAAAGGCTTGCAGGCGCTGACCCCGGGCTTCGACTGGCAGGCTTACCTGGATGAACTGGGCCAGGGCAAGCAAAAGACCTTCAACGTCACCGAGCCGGCCTTCTTCAAGGCGCTGGGCCAGATGTGGAAGACCGGCGACATCGCGTCGACCCGTACCTATTTGCGCTGGCACGTCGCGCGCACCCTGTCGCCGGCACTGGCCTCGAATTTCGACAACGAGCACTTCGACTTCTTCAGCAAGACCCTGCGCGGCGTGCAGCAACAGCCGCCGCGCTGGAAGCGCTGCGTGGCGCTGGTCGACCGCCAGCTGGGCGAAGCGCTGGGCCAGGAATTCGTCAGCCGCGCCTTCTCGCCGGAACTCAAGGCCAAGTCGCTGCACATGACGCGCCAGATCGAAGACGCGATGAAGAAGGACATCGAGTCGCTCGACTGGATGAGCGCGGACACCAAGAAGAAGGCGCAGGAAAAGCTGGCCGCGATCGTCAACAAGATCGGCTACCCGGACAAATGGCGCGACTACAGTGCCTATGACGTGAAGGCGGGCGATTTCGCCGGCAACGTCGTGCGCGGCAACATCTTCGAACAGCGGCGTGACCTGGCCAAGATCGGCAAGCCGCTCGACCGCAGCGAGTGGGGCATGACGCCGCCGACGGTGAACGCCTATTTCAATCCGCAGATGAACGACATCAACTTCCCGGCCGGTGTGCTGCAGCCGCCGCTGTTCGACCCGAAGATGGATGACGCGCCGAACTACGGCAACACCGGCGGCACCATCGGCCATGAACTGACCCACGCCTTCGACGACGAAGGCCGCCAGTTCGACGCCAACGGCAACCTGAAGGACTGGTGGACCAAGAAGGATGCCAAGGCCTACGAAGAGCGCGCCCAGTGCATCGTCGACCAGTATGCGCAATACACGGTGGTGGACGACATCAAGATCAACAGCAAGCTGACGCTGGGCGAGGATATCGCCGACCTGGGCGGCCTGATCCTGGGCTGGATGGCGTGGAAAGAAGAAATGGCGAACATGCCGGCGAAAGCGCAGCCGCGCGACGGTTTCACGCCGGAGCAGCGCTTCTTCATCGGCAACGCCCAGTGGGCCTGCGAAAACGACCGCCCGGAAAACCTGCGCGTGACCGCCATGACCGACCCGCACTCGCCGGGCCGCTTCCGCGTGAACGGGCTGGTGGTGAACATGCCACAGTTCCAGCAAGCCTTCCAGTGCAAGGCGGGCCAGCCGATGGTCAAGGAAAAGCGCTGCCGCGTGTGGTAATTGCCTTGGTAGCCTTATGAATAACAACGCCACCCGAGGGTGGCGTTGTCGTTTTTTGCACGGAGTGAACAGGCTTCAATGGCGCACTCCCAGTTTGCCGAACTGGGCCTGCATGTGCACCAGGTTCGCTTCGAACACCTGCATTTCCAGCGCAACCGCGCTCAGGTCCAGCTGGGCCAGTTCCAGCATGGGGAACAGTTCCTCTTCTTCTTCGCGGATGTGCGCCAGGGTCGACTGGATCATGTCGCGCATCAACATGTCGGCACGCCGTTCGTCGATATGCATGCCCTGCAGCGCCGCCAGCATGTCGTCGACGTTCAGGTGTTCTTCCTCGAAGTGGGCAACCAGGTTAGGTTCGATCTTGCGCACGCCGGGATAGAACACCGCTTCTTCCAGGCGCGAGTGGGTGTGGATGGCCTGCACCAGCTGGATCGCGGCCTGGCGCCGCACATCCAGGCTATGGCCGTTGAGATATTTATCGGCCAGCTTGCGGATCAAGTCGTGGTCGCGGCGCAAGGTCTTGATCGGGCTTTCTGCGAACGCATCGCGCGGACGCCGGGCATTGGGGTGGTGGATGCTGGCCATGGTTTCTCCTGATTGTCTTAAAACCATGGTAGTCCCGAAATGAGCGCAGCGCCGGGATGTTTGGTCACAAAATGTAAAAACGCCGCACAAGGCGGCGTTTTGGCAGCGGATGACCGCTTAATGCTGGGAAATACTGCCGCGCCAGCCACCGGTTTCGCGGCCGCGTTTTTCCAGCATTTCCTTGAATTTTTGTAAGTTGCCACGCGTTTCCATGCGCACGGCACCGAAGGCGTCACCCAGTTTTTCCAGCGGACCTTCCGGCTGGTAATCCATCTGCAGGGCGATGCGGGTCACGTCATCGGAAATCTTGTGGAAGGTAACGACGCCGCCGTTCGGCACGCCGCTGGTGCTGCGCCAGGCGATGCGCTTGTCCGGAATCTGTTCGGTGATCTCGACATCCCATTCCTTGACTTCGCCGGCGACATTGGCTTTCCAGTGCAGGTGCTTGTCGTCGAGCTGGCGAATTTCCTGGACGCTGGCCATGAACTGCGGGAATTCCTCGAACTGGGTCCACTGGTTATAGGCCGTGTTCACCGGGACATTGACCTCGATCGTTTCAACGATCGCGGAGTCCAGGCCGGAGCCCTTGTTTTTCTTCAATTGTTTCGACAGCAGTGCACCACCCACGGCGAGGGCGGCGACGGTAACGACACGGTTCAGCATATTCAGCCTCCTTATGGCAATAAAGTTCGCAGCCCGCAATCCCGCAGCTTGGCGGGGCGGGCGGTCTGAAGAACACATCTGCTGCCAAAAGTACGGTATCCGTGCGCACCATGTCGCCAGCGAGCCGTGCGGAAAGATTGCAAACCGCTAAATGGCGTCGCGAAAACATCAATATCGCCTGTTGTGATACTGTATATATGATCAGTAAAAACCCATCCCCGCGACGCCGGTGGCATGGTCCGACGGTATAATGCCCGCATGAATCTCCTCGACAACCTGAATCCCGAACAGCTGGCATCCGTCACGCTGCCGTCCCAAAGTGCCCTGATCCTGGCCGGCGCCGGCTCGGGCAAGACCCGTGTCCTGACCACCCGGATCGCGTGGCTGATCACGACCGGGCAGGTGTCGCCGGCGGGCATCATGGCGGTGACGTTTACCAACAAGGCGGCTAAGGAGATGCTGACCCGCCTGTCGACGATGTTGCCGATCAATACCCGCGGCATGTGGATCGGTACCTTCCACGGCCTGTGCAACCGCCTGCTGCGTACGCATCACCGCGACGCCGCGCTGCCCCAGACTTTCCAGATCCTGGACAGCCAGGACCAGCTGTCGATGATCAAGCGCATGCTGAAGGCGATGAACGTCGACGACGAGAAGTACCCGGCCAAGGACTTGATGTACTTCATCAACAACAACAAGGACCAGGGCCTGCGCGCGCACGACGTCGAAGCCTACGACCACGTGCAGCGCCGCATGGTCGAGCTGTACGAAGCCTACGACAACCAGTGCCAGCGCGAAGGCGTGGTCGACTTTGCGGAACTGCTGCTGCGCGCCTATGAGCTGCTGCAGCGCAACCACCCGCTGCGCCAGCATTACCAGATGCGCTTCCGCCACATCCTGGTCGATGAGTTCCAGGATACCAATGACCTGCAGTACAACCTGCTGAAGCTGCTGGCGGGGCACAACGAGCCGGCCGGCGGCGCCATCTTCGCCGTCGGCGACGACGACCAGAGCATCTATGCCTTCCGCGGCGCCAACGTCGGCAACATGCAGGCCTTCGAGCGCGACTTCGAAGTCAAGAACCTGATCAAGCTGGAGCAGAACTACCGCTCGCACGGCCACATCCTCGACAGCGCCAACCTGCTGATCGCCAACAACGCCAAGCGCCTGGGTAAAAATCTGCGCACCGACGCCGGCCAGGGCGAACTGGTGCGCGTGTACGAAGCCTCGTCCGACCTCGAGGAAGCCCAGTGGATCATCGAGGAAGCCAAGAGCCTGATGGCCGAGGGCATGTCGCGCAACGAGATCGCGATCCTGTACCGTTCCAACGCCCAGAGCCGCGTCATCGAGCACGCGCTGTTCGCGGCCGGCCTGCCGTACACCGTCTACGGCGGCCTGCGCTACTTCCAGCGCGCCGAGGTCAAGCACGCGATCGCCTACCTGCAGCTGATGGACAACCCGCACAACGATTCGGCCTTCCTGCGCGTGGTGAACTTCCCGACACGCGGCATCGGAGCGCGCTCGATCGAGCAGCTGCAGATGGCGGCCGACGCCCACCGCGTGTCGCTGTACGCGGCGGTGCCCCACATGACCGGCAAGGCCGGTTCGTCGCTGGGCAATTTCGTCAAGCTGATCGAAAGCGCGCGCTTCGAGACCCAGCAGCTGCCGCTGCCGGAAATGGTGCGCGTGGTGCTGGAGCGCAGCACGCTGCTGGCGCACTACGAAAAGGAAAAAGAGGGCCAGGAGCGCATCGAGAACCTGCAGCAGATGGTCAACGCCGCCACCCAGTTCGTGCAGGAAGAGGGCTTCGGTACCCACACGCCGGCCCACCTCGGCCCGCAGGCCATCGCTGCCAGCGGCGAAGCCATCGTGAATGCCGACGGGGTCGAGATCATCGACGCCGATGCGCCGCTGGCGACCGTGATGTCGCCCCTGTCGGCCTTCCTGGCGCACGCTTCCCTGGAAGCGGGCGACGCCCAGGCCCAGGCCGGCCAGGAAGCGATGCAGCTGATGACGGTGCACTCGGCCAAGGGCCTGGAATTCGATGCCGTCTTCATCACCGGTATCGAAGAGGGCCTGTTCCCGCACGAGAGCAGTGCACGCGAGATGGATGGCGTCGACGAGGAACGGCGCCTGATGTACGTGGCGATCACGCGCGCGCGGCGCCGCCTGTACATGAGTTTCACCCAGCAGCGCATGCTGCACGGCCAGACCCGCTTCAACATGAAGTCGCGCTTCTTCGACGAACTGCCGGAGGAATCGCTGAAGTGGCTGTCGCCGCGCGTGCAGACCAACTGGTTCGCCGGCCGCAAGTCGACCACGGCCTGGGACGACGCCAACTTCCGCGAAGGCGGCGTCGACAACCAGATCGCCAAGCAGATCACGCAGAAGTCGACGAGTGCTCTTGGGAACGGCACCGGCTGGCGCATCGGCGAGACCGTGGCGCACGCGCGTTTCGGCGAGGGCGTGATCGTCAACATCGAGGGCGGAGCGGGCAGTGCGCGCGCGCAGATCAATTTCGGCGCGGCGGGGATGAAGGTGCTGGACCTATCGGTGGCCAAGCTGGAGCGGGTGGGGCGGTAAGCCGTTTGTGCCGGCGTACGTTGGACGCGGTGGACGGAGAACCCGTCCACGCGTTCATGCAGCGTATGTGGCTGACCCCTCGGGCTTGCCGAAAATGGTGCGATAACCCGCATACATCGCGCACTGCAGCAGCAGCACGAACAGGAACACCACCCACATCACCACTACCTGCCCGATCCAGATTTCGCGGAACAGCAGCTGCGCGATCCAGACCAGCACGAAGAACAGCCCGAACCAGGCCAGCAGCAGCACCAGGAACACGCGCGCCGAGCGCACCACCGCGAAGAAGCTGTAGAACAGCGCCTTGCCGGTGCTCATGTGCTTCCAGTAGGTCAGCGGTCCGGCAAAATACAGCGTGATCATGATCAGCATGTTGACGATCATGATGCAGAAGAAGGTCATGAACAGCGGCGCCGCCGCCATGATCTGCGCTTCGTCCTTGGCCGACTGCCGGCTCTCGGCCACCTTCTGGAAGAATTCCGGCCCCAGGGTCAGTGCCACGATCCCCATTTCGACCAGCCAGACGCCCAGGTACACCAGGCCGACCTTGCACAGGGCCGCCAGTGCCGGCTTGCGGAAGCCGGTCAGCAGCACGGACAGCGTGACGCGCTCGCCGTTCTCGATCATCAGGCAGGCCTGCATGACGGCCATCGACAGCGACGGCACCAGCACCGGTCCGAGCAGGGGGCCGAACAGCGGCACCAGGCCCAGGAGCAGACTGAACAGGATGGTGGCGAACAGGAGCGTGGTCAGGGCGGCCGGCTGCTTGCGAAACAGGCCGATGCCTTGCTTCAGCCAATCCCAGCCGGTACTTGCGGGGAGCTTGTTCATGCGGTCAGCCGGGGTGCGGGCGTCTGGAGGCGTTGGCGCAGTACGCGCTCGAAGTGGGTCGGATCGTGCGGCGTCAGCATCTCGGCCGCGCGCGGCTTGTAAAAGTCATGCAGGCGCGACACCCAGAAGCGCAGCGCGGCGGCGCGCAGCATCGGCTGCCAGGCTTCCTGCTCGGCCGCGGTGAACGGGCGCGCCGCGTGGTAGGCATGGGTCAGCGCCTGCACGCGCGCCGGGTCGAGCGCGCCGGTGGCCAGGTCGATGCACCAGTCGTTGACGGTGACGGCGATGTCGAACAGCCAGCTGTCCCAGCCCGCGAAATAAAAATCGAAGCAGCCGCTCAGCTTGTCGCCGACGAACATCACGTTATTGCGGAACAGGTCGGCATGCACCGGGCCGCGCGCCAGCGCACGGTAGGTGTCGGTGGCAGCAAATTCTTGCTGGAACGCGAGTTCCGACGACAGCAGGGCGGCCGTGTCCGCATCGAGGTGGGCCAGGACGCCGGGCACGGTCTCGGTCCACCAGTCGAGGCCGCGCAGGTTCGGCTGCTGCAGCGTGAAATCGCGCCCGGCCAGGTGCATGCGCGCCAGCATGGCGCCGACTTCGGCGCAGTGCACCGGTTGCGGGTCCATCTGCGACGCGCCGTCGAGCTTGCTGACGATGATCGAAGGCTTGCCGTGCAGGGGCACCACCAGTTCGCCGCGTTCGTTGGCCACCGGATCCGGGACCGGCACGCCGCGCTCGGCCAGGTGGCGCATCAGCTGCACATAGAAGGGCAGCTGCTCGAAGCTGAGGTTTTCGAAAATCGTGAGGACGAACTCGCCGCGTTCGGTGGTCAGGAAGAAATTGGTGTTTTCAATGCCGCTTGCAATGCCCTGCAGGTTGAGGGCTTGGCCAAGGGGAAACTGCTTGATCCACTGGGACAGATCGTCCAGTGTGACCGAGGTGAATACTGCCATTGTCGTGGTGAAGTGGGGGCAATGAAAGGCTCGAAAAATCGGCCGCGCATCGGGCAGCCGATCGAGGCGATGGCTTACTTGGTGTCGGGTCCCGGACCGGCGGGCATCGGCGGCGGCGGCGGTGCATCGGCTGTGGTCGGGGTGTTCTGGCCGGCTTCGTTGCCGGCGCGGCGCTTGCCGCTCAGGTCGAACTCGCCCACTTTCCACTGCGGCGCGCGGATCGCGGTGGTCTGCGCGTTGCCCGGCTGGTTGTTCGGCCGCATGTAATAGTGGCTGCCGCCGGCGGTGACTTCGACTTCGGTGACCTGGCCACTGTTGTTGCGGTGTTCGGTGATCTCGGTACCGCGCTTCGGCGGGATATTGGTGGCCGGCACGTCGCTGCCCGGTTCGATGCGCTGCACGTTGGCCGGCGGCGTCTGGTTCTGGGCCGGTTGCGAGCTGCCTTGCTGGGCTGCGGCCTGGCCGGCGGCAAGCACCAGCAGGGCTGCCGACAGCGGCATGGAGAGTTTCAGGGTGGAAAATGAGCGCAGCATAAGGGTCACCTTTGTCGATTTGGCCATTGTAACAAACACGCCCGCTCCCTGTGAAAGTGTCGAAGCGTCCCCATCTGTAGTGCATACCGAGTGCAACCCGGGCCGTGCTTTTCCGATGGCCGATTCTGCGATAATGGCACCGATTCGCCGCGTCCGCCGCGGCCCACCCGATTTCAGTTTCCATGGACAATACTCTCCTTCTCGTCGACGGTTCCAGCTACCTGTACCGCGCCTTCCACGCACTGCCCGACCTGCGCAGCGGCGACGGCCATCCGACCGGCGCCATGCACGGCATGGTCAACATGCTGCGCCGCCTGCGCACCGACTTCCCGGCCGCCTACATCGCCTGCGTGTTCGACGCCAAGGGCAAGACCTTCCGTGACGATCTGTATCCCGAGTACAAGGCCACGCGCGCCTCGATGCCGGAAGACCTGGCCAAGCAGATCGAGCCGATCCACGAAGTGGTGCGCCACATGGGCTGGCCGATCCTGATGGTCGAAGGCGTCGAGGCGGACGACGTGATCGGCACCCTGGCGGCCCAGGCGACCGCGCGCGGCATGAACACCGTGGTCTCGACCGGAGATAAAGACCTGGCCCAGCTGGTCAACGACAAGGTCACGCTGATCAATACGATGAGCAACGAAAAGCTGGACGAAGCCGGCGTCGTGGCCAAGTTCGGCGTGCCGCCGAACCGCATCATCGATTACCTGACCCTGATCGGCGACACCGTCGACAACGTCCCGGGCGTGACCAAGTGCGGCCCCAAGACCGCGGTCAAGTGGCTGTCCCTGCACGGCTCGCTGGATGGCGTGATCGAGAACGCCCACAGCATCGGCGGCGCCGTCGGCGCCAACCTGCAGGCGGCCCTGGAATGGCTGCCGAAAGGGCGCGAGCTGATCACGGTGAAGACCGACTGCGACCTGACCAGCCACCTGGTCTCGATCGAGGAATCCCTGGTTGGCCGTCCGGAAGACAAGGACGCCCTGCGCGATTTCTTCCAGCGCTACGGCTTCAAGACCATGCTGCGCGAACTGGGCGCGGGCGGCGCCAACCCGGGCAAATACCTGTCGCCGGGCGCGAATGTCGACGCCAACGGCGCATTGAATTCGCCGGAAGGCGCGGCCGGCAGCGCGGCCGGCGTCCAGCCCGGCATGCCGATCATCAAGGGCGAGTACGAGACCGTCACCACCGAGGAGCAGCTGGCGCGCTGGCTCGACCTGATCGACAGGGCCGAGCTGACCTCGGTCGATACCGAAACCACCTCGCTCGATCCGATGACGGCCGAGATGGTCGGCATCTCGCTGTCGGTCGAAGCGGGCAAGGGCGCCTACATCCCGCTGGCGCACCGCTACGCCGGCGTGCCCGAGCAGCTGAACCGCGAGGAGGTGCTGGCGCGCATGAAGCCGTGGCTGGAAAACCCGGACAAGCCCAAGCTCGGCCAGAACCTGAAGTACGACACCCACATCTTCGAAAACCACGGCATCAAGTTGCGCGGCATCGTGCACGACACGCTGCTGCAATCCTACGTGTTCGAGTCGCACAAGCCGCACGACATGGACACCATGGCGCTGCGCCACCTCGGCTACACCACGATCCCCTTCGTCGACGTGTGCGGCAAGGGCGCCAACATGATCTGCTTCGACCAGGTCGAACTGGGGCGCGCCACCGAGTACGCGGCCGAGGATTCCGACATCACGCTGCGCCTGCACCAGGCCATGATCGGCCATGTGGAAAGCGACAAGGGCCTGGATTACATCTACCGCAAGATCGAGCTGCCGACCTCGGTCGTGCTGCAGAAGATCGAGCGCAACGGCGTGCTGATCGATGCGGACCTGCTGGCCGTGCAGTCGAACGAACTGGCGGCGCGCATCCTGGAACTGGAAAAGCAGGCCTATGAGCTGGCCGAAGGTCCGTTCAATCTCGGTTCGCCCAAGCAGATCGGCGAAATCTTCTTTGGCAAGCTGAAGCTCCCGGTGATCAAGAAGACCGCCACCGGCGCGCCGTCGACCGACGAAGAGGTGCTGCAGAAGCTGGCCGAGGATTACCCGCTGCCGAAGGTGCTGCTGGAGCATCGCGGCCTGTCGAAGCTGAAGTCGACCTACACGGATAAACTGCCGAAGATGGTCAACCCGAACACCGGCCGCGTGCACACCAACTATGCGCAGGCGGTGGCGATCACGGGTCGCCTGGCGTCGAGCGATCCGAACCTGCAGAACATCCCCGTGAAGAACGCCGAAGGCCGCCGTATCCGCGAAGCCTTCGTGGCGCCGCCGGGCAGCGTGATCGTGTCGGCCGACTATTCGCAGATCGAACTGCGCATCATGGCGCACATCTCGGGCGACGAGGCGATGCTGCGCGCGTTCGCCTCCGGCGAGGACATCCACCGCGCCACCGCCGCCGAAGTCTTCGGCGTGGCGCCGGAAGAGGTGAACAGCGAGCAGCGCCGCTACGCCAAGGTCATCAACTTCGGCCTGATCTACGGCATGAGCGCGTTCGGCCTGGCCCAGAACCTGGGCATCGAGCGCGGCGCCGCCAGCAACTACATCGACCGCTACTTCGCGCGCTTCGCCGGCGTCAAGCAGTACATGGACGAGACGCGCCTGTCGGCCAAGGCCAAGGGCTACGTCGAAACGGTGTTCGGCCGCCGCCTGTGGCTCCCGGAGATCAATTCGCCGAACGGCCCGCGCCGCGCCGGCGCCGAACGCGCGGCGATCAACGCGCCGATGCAGGGCACGGCGGCCGACCTGATCAAGCTGGCCATGGTGGCGGTGCAGGACTGGATCGAGGCCGACGGGCTGGGCACGCGCATGGTGATGCAGGTGCACGATGAACTGGTGCTGGAAGTGCCGGAAGGCGAGCTGGAGCTGGTCAAAACGAGGCTGCCGGAGCTGATGGCGGGCGTGGCGACGCTGAAGGTGCCGCTGGTGGCCGAGACGGGCGTTGGGCGGAATTGGGAAGAGGCTCATTAGAGGTAGGATCTCTGTAATAAATTCGGATGAGATATTAAATAAGATTTTGATCTGAATGAAAAACGTCAGGTGCGAATAAATGAATTATTCGCACTTCTACTTACGATTGGACACCTAGGTTTAACAGAATTGGGATTTCCTGTTTTGCCGGGCTGAAAATTGCTACGGATCTAATTTCTTTGACGGCTTTTAAAATAGGGTGATTGATACTATCGGTAGTAAGTATTAAAGACTTGATGGGGCTATCATCTGGATTTGTATAGCCATCAAAATAGTATAGCCAAACATCGTAAAGGTGATAGCTGGATGCCTCTAAGATATCAGCTTCGGTGAAAATTTGATTTTCAAAATTGCTCATCAACTCGGATAGATTGAAATTGTTAAAATATGGCAATCGAGAAAGAGAGCTAGGCATTAGTTTGGATTGGAGAGCCTGCTTCCACAGCCCTACTGGCTCTAGTTTTAATATGTCGGTTAAAAAGTTTAGATAGCGTGTTATTAGATTGTGATTATTAACAACTGATGCCCATTTTTGAGTGAAATTGATTATTGGTCTAGATGAGTCTTCCGAGAGTTCCTTGGCTGTTTCGCGAACAAAATCATGAATCGAAATTTCGGAGAGGTTATCTGACTCGCGCAAAGTCCGAAGGCTTTTATGCTCGATTTCACTCTTATCTAGTTGTTCTTTCCTCTTACTTTCTACATTTATTTGTAGTGCTGCTTTCAATTCTTCTACAGAGAGCCGAATTTTTTTATGGAGAGCATTAAGGTGTTCTCTAGAATTGCGACGGTGTGCCTGTGAGCTGCTAATTCTGCGGCTTTTGGGATCTGAGTATGATAAATAATTTCTTACTGCATTCCGTTGTGCTTCTTTTAATGGCGAGGTGGGAGCTGATGTTCCTAAGCTAAAAAGCGTGGCGTTATAATATAGATCTTGAAATGGTCCTCCCATTGTTAGGAAAACTCCTATTTGAAGATCGAGCCAATATTTCTGGCGCAGTATAGGTCCACATAGAGTAAAAACTATTTGTCCAACATAGCTGGTGAAATTCCCATATCTGTCTCTACGTGATGCTTGAGCAAGGCTTTGATGATAGGCGTTAAGCCTTAATTTTAATGAGCGCTCGATTGAGCTTGTTAAATTCTCTGATCCAAGGAGTAAGGAAAATGTTTGTAATTCATCGCTTCTGACGGGCAGGTGTTTAGGCTCGGTTAAAAAATGCCAGCGTTGGTCTGGAAGCCCCATTCCAATAACCAATAGAAGCATTTCTCTTCTAAGCCTTAGCTCGCTTTGCCATACTTGAACAAATGCATCATTCCATTCGCTCACATATTTTGTTGAAAGTGTTTGTAACAACGTTACTATGTTGGAGCCAACTTCTTTTGAGGTCGAATCGTTAAGATATTTAAAGAGAATGGCGGTTATCTCAACTGCGCTTTGTTCTGCGCTTTTGACACTATCAATGAGGAGTCCGCCCAATAAAACTGCCGTATGTAAGTTGGCACTTGATTTTTCGATTTTTAATATTTGCTCAACAATATACGCTTGGCTTTCATCGGATTTCAAACCAGCAATAAGCAGTCTGATTACTTCATGCCATCGTGGATCAAAGATATGGAGCGATAATGCTTCCCATAAATTTTTAACGCCATCCATTTCTAATGAAACTGACAGTGCAGTTGCAGCAAGATATTCTTGAAAGGTCAGATGAATGAAACTATACGCACTATTCCCAACTTCGATTAATAAGCCGGCTTTTTGTTTGATGAAGTTTAGGAAGTCTGCTGCCACATCCTTTGCTTCTTCTATGTCTAACACATCGTCGTGACGTAGTATATCCTCGGTGAGAATGGAAAGAACTTCCATTTCCGGCAAGATGGCTCTAGATACTGTTTTTGTCTCTCCAGACTTTCTATGCATGTAGAGTGCAAGAGTTTCAATTCTACGACGATTAGTGCGTTCGATTCTGCCTCTTCTAGAAAGATCTTCTCCAGCTTTGTATTTCCAAACGTGCCACGTATTTAATAGGGTCTCTGTACATTTTTGGTAAAGCACAACTCGTTCATCTGGTAATACGGCATCAATTCGATGAACAAGTGCAACAATTGTCAAGAGTAGCGGATTTTCTGATAATGTTCGGATTGCCGTGGCATTTGGGTTTTGGAGAATGCGAAGTAAGTCAGATATGTTAGCTTCTCGTGCTTGACGGTTTTCTACTCGCGCAGTGTACCAATCCCGAACAAAACACTCTATTTCTTTAATCAATAACGGTGCCACCTGGTGGTGGGTAAAGCGGTTTTGATTAAATCCGAAGGCAGGGCTATAACCCACTATTCTAGAGGTAATAATCGCTGTTGCCAGAGGATACGCATTTAAAAATGATGAGATGCGGTCGCGAACTAATTGCTTGAAGCTTGAATCTGGGAGTTCATCCATGCCATCGAATAATACGATTGCCTGCCCTGCCTCCAAATAATATTGTACAAATTCTTTGTCCGCGTCTGCGATGCTAAGATCCGCTTGAATGGTTTGGCAGATATAATCGAGCAGAGGTAAATTTTTGTTGTTCTTTAGTTCGTCACCGTATTTCCTTAAGGTCACAAGTAAAGGGAGACGACAATCTGTGCTCGCTTGATATCTTCCTTGTAGTCTTTCTGACTGCCCAACCATAAGTAAAAATTTCAATAATGTCGATTTACCCGAGCCTGGATCGCCTAGAATTACATGTCGTGCGCCTGGCGCAAGTAATGATAGCGGATTTGTTCTAGCAGTCTTTAGCGAAATGCCAGAATCTAAATAAGGGAGCACTGAAACTGGAATGTAAATATCTTCAATTGGAACACCATGCGTTGCTTCTGGTTTGTAGACTGACATTCCGATAAATTCTATTCGACTGTTTGCATCAATTATATTGTTGTCATAAATCTTTCTCACTTCAACGAAATTTTTGCGCTGCGCAATTCCGCCGTTTACAATTTCTGGATAGTAGTACAGGCATAGACGTGGTGTATCAATAAAGAGTGCTTGTAATTTTCGATGGCCCCAATGCTCGACTTCAAATTTTGCTCCTAACGAGGCTTTTAATGAGGCGAACCAGCTTACATCGCCGCCATCCTTTCTTGTTGCTGATTCTGTCAAATCGTCAGGAGTTACTAAGATCCATCTTTTCAATTTAAGAGACTTTTGATTTTGTATAGCTTTTTTAAGTGAGGCTGTAATTTCAGCGCGATGTGACGCTGACAATGGAGAGGGAAAGAATTTGTACTGATAGCCTGTAGTGCGATCTTTTCTAAGAGGGTTTTCTAAAACGCTATCAAGTCCATAATAATCTCCAGCCCGATCACTAAATAAGTTAACAGAGTTGCCATTTCGATTGGCCGCGTAGAATAATAGTAGATCTACTATCCGCGCGAACTCTTTGCCCCCTTCAGTTCCGGAAGGTAATATTTGAGATAAACTTCTTACCTCAGGTAGTCTGGAAATTGTCGTCATCGCGCTCATCAAAAATTAAGAAAGATAGTTAGGGTAGCTTGCTTCATGTAAGTGCCTTAAGCACAGAAGGTGTATAGATTATGCAATGCGTGAAAAAAAATTACTAGAAATTATGCTGTAAGCATTTTATGAGAACTGCATAATCTGACACCGGTCACCTAAAGTGCATCTAAAATTCGGTGCTGGAATTAGACTGAGTGTGAATGGCGTGGCAGATGTATAGTCATCTATATGCTATATATGGCGAAACTAAGAGTGCTGGAGGCCGATTTGGAGCTGGTCAAGCCGAAGGTGCCGGAATTGATGGCAAGCGTGGCGACTCTGAAGGTGCCACTAGTGGCCGACACGGGCGTTGGGCGGAATTGGGAGCAAGCGCTCTAACGCTTTCACGCACAGAGCAAGAAACCACATCGTCCCCTCGTCGGCGGGAACCCGTACTGCGCTTCAGAAGTAAGTAGCTGTGATGCGATGTATTGCTTCCAAGGTGCCGAATCCGGTTATTCAGCATGGTTCCCCGCCTTCGCGGGGACGACGTGCATATGATCGTTCTATCGTTTCCTGCGCTTGCCGACAGGCGCCAGCACCGTCAAACTACTACCCAGCAGCAGCAGCGCCGACGTCTCCGGCTCCGGCACCGGCACCCCATGCGACTCCGCCACTGCATACGCGTCGAACGCCAGCCGACCTTCCGCCCATTCCCCCTGCGAAGCCGCCATCACCGACAGCGTGCCGTGCTGCACGCCATCCTCGAGCCGGAAGGTGTCGGTAAAGCGCTCCCCGTCATTGAATCCATCGAGCGAACCATACAGCTCGGCCATCGCGGTCGGCCACGACACGCCGGGCGCTTCCGGCCGCGCCCACAGGTCGGCATCCACGCTGAATGTCACCTGCGTATGTGGCGACAGCAAAAAGTGCAGACTGCGGTTGGCGCTCACGTAGCCCCAGCCGCTGTACAGCGTCAGCAGCACGTTGGCGGCATCGGCACTGGTTCGGGCGTGCAGGCTGGCGTAAGGATTGTCGAAGCCGGTGCTGCCGAAACGGTCGATGTCCGTGCCCGCGATCTCGTTTCCTTCCTGGTCATACAGGTGCGCGTAGCCGTGGGCGGCCTGGCTGTTGAAGCCGATCCACGGGTCGATGCCATCGTCCGGCGCCAGGTCGAGCAGGCGATAGCCGAGTTGGCCGAGGGTGACGCCGGCCGCTTGCTGGGCCAGTGCGGGGGCGGTGGCGGTGGCAGCCAGAAGGGCGATGGCGCAGGCTGCGAGGACGTGCTTCAGTTGCATGGTGTCTCCAGAAATAAGGTCAGGCCGCACTGTAAGGCAGCGTCCGCCAAAGACTTTATGAGGCGTCAATACCCGGTTGGCATGCATTCAGGAAACAAGGTGTGCGCCAGCAGCGCGCCGGCCCCGCTGCTAAGATAGCCCCCCTTGCTATCCCGACCGAAAAACGACCCCATGACAGATAACTCCCAGAAAAGCGGCACCGGCTTCGCTGCCGCCACGCCACCGACGGCCAACGTGATCACGACCGACACCGAGGGCCTGACCGCCGGCTGGATCGACCTGGCCGTGAATGGCCAGGCCGTGCCCGTCTATCGCGCCCAGCCCGAAGGCAAGTCGGACCTGCCCGTGGTCCTGGTGATTTCGGAAATCTTCGGTGTCCATGAACACATCGCCGACGTCGCGCGCCGCTTCGCCAAGCAGGGTTACCTGGCGCTGGCGCCGCAGCTGTTCGTGCGCCAGGGCGACCCGTCCGCCATCGCCGACATTCCGACGCTGTTCCGCGACATCGTCTCGCAGGCGCCGGACGCCCAGGTGAACGGCGACCTCGATGCCTGCGTCGCCTGGGCTGCGCAGAACGGCGGCAACGTCGACAAGCTGGGCATCACCGGCTTCTGCTGGGGCGGACGCGTGACCTGGCTGTACTCGAGCCATAACCCGCAAGTGAAGGCGGGCGTGGCCTGGTATGGCCGCCTCGCCGGCGACACCAACGACAAGCAGACCAGCCACCCGGTCGACGTCGCGCCGACGCTGCGCGTGCCCGTGCTGGGCCTGTACGCTGCCCAGGACACCGGCATCCCGCTCGATACCGTGGAACGGATGAAGGCCGCGCTGGCGCAAGGCAGCAGCGGTTCCGAGTTCGTGGTCTATCCGGATGCCGGCCACGCCTTCTATGCCGACTACCGCCCGAGCTACAACGCGCGGGATGCGCAGGACGGCTGGAACCGTACCCTGGACTGGTTCCGCCAGCACGGCGTCGCCTGAAGCCGGGAGTACTGCCGAGTTGCACGGACGCGGGCCGGGGAGGGTACAATGCCCGGCTCGCATACGATCAATAAGAAGAGGCTCTTAAATCGATCCCGTCCTCATCTCCATCCTGCTGGCCACCGGGCTGGCGGGCGTTGTCAGCATCACGGCTGCCGCGGTGTTTTCATTTACCCTGCTCTCGCGCGTGGTCGAGCGCATGGTCAGCCTGTCGGTCGGCATCATGCTGTCCACCTCATTGCTGCACGCGCTGCCGGAGGCGTTCGAGTCGAAGGCGGATCCGCACAAGCTGTTCGCGACCCTGCTCGGTGGCCTGCTGGCCTTCTTCCTGCTGGAGAAAGTGGCCCTGATGCGCCACTCGCACCACCACGAAGGCGACGGCCACCACCATCATCACGGCCACGACGCGCAGCAGGCCGGCAAGGCCGGCTGGATGATCCTGATCGGCGACGGCATGCACAACTTCACCGACGGCATCCTGATCGCCGCCGCCTTCCTCGCCAATCCGCAACTGGGCATCGTCACCGGCGTGGCCATCATCGCCCACGAGATCCCGCAGGAGATCGGCGACTTCATCGTGCTGCTGAACGCCGGCTTTTCGCGCGTGCGCGCCTACATTTTCAACCTGTTGTGCAGCCTGCTGGCGGTGGCCGGCGGCCTGCTCGGCTACTACACCCTGGAAAACGCCAGCGACCTGGTGCCCTACGTGCTGGTGTTCGCGTCCTCGGGCTTCATCTACATCGCCGTGAGCGACCTGATGCCGCAGATGCAGCGCCGTGCCACGCTGCGCGAATCGATTCCGCAGGTGCTGCTGATCGGGTTGGGGGTGGTGATCGTGCTGTTCCTGACGCATGGCCACTGAGGGCCACTGAGGACCACTGAGGCGCATTAACCGCATGCAGGCCGGATATTGCGCCGCAAGATTGACAGCCTAATTTCTTCCATTTTATGCTGAGTCGTTAGCCCGACTTGAGTTCAATGGAGAAAAGCATGGCAAGCCTGGTCAGTCAACTTGCGGCCCAATGCGTCGCGGCGCTGCGCGAAAAACCGTGGCGTTTCGGTTACGTGCTCGGCGCACTGGTGGTCTCGGTCGTGCTGTTCACGATGGCGGACTTCCTGCCCGCCCCGTACGACTACAGCCGCTGATTCAGCTGCCGGTGGCCACCGGCCTTGAAGGATCGGCGCTCCACTCGCTCCACGATCCCGGATACAGCGCCGCGCCCTTCATGCCGGCCACTTCCAGCGCCAGCAGGTTGTGGCAGGCGGTCACGCCCGAGCCGCACTGCATGATCGCCCGGGCCGGATCGCCCACGACGCTCCCCAGTTCCGCCTGCAGCTGTGCCGGCGCCTTGAAGCGGCCGTCGGCCTGCAGGTTGTCCTTGAAGAAGCGGTTCTTCGCGCCCGGAATGTGGCCGCCGACCGGGTCGATGGTCTCGTTCTCGCCGCGGAAGCGGTCCGGCGCGCGCGCATCGACGACCGTACGGCTGCCGTCCTGCACGTTCTGCAAGACCTCATTCACGTCGACGCTGGCTACCAGCGCATCGCGCAGCGCGATCGTGCCGCGCGCACGCGGGGCGGGGACCTCGGTCGACAGCGCATTGCCCGCAGCTTGCCAGGCCGGCAGGCCGCCATCCAGCACCGCCACCGCATCGTGGCCGACCCAGCGCAGCATCCACCACACGCGCGCCGCGAACATGCCGCCGTGGGCGTCGTAGGCGACGACTTGCGTGTCGTCGTTGATGCCCCAATCGCGCAGCTGCTCGATGAATGCTTCGCGCTGGGGCAGCGGATGGCGGCCGCGGAAGGCGCCGTCTTCAGCGCGCTTCGCGCCCGACAGCGCGGTCTCGACGTCGGCGAACTGCGCCTGCGGCAGGTGCCCGGCCGCATAGGCGTCGCGGCCCGCGGCCAGGTTCACCAGGTCGTGCCGGCAGTCGAGCACGACCCAGGCCGGGTCAATGATGTGGGCGGCCAGGGTGGCAGGGTCGATCAGGGTCGTATACATATGGGGCTCCTTATTCGCTGGCGATGGGATCGGTGTCCTTGACGACGGCGCCGCGCGCCGTTTTCTGCGTATTGTAGAACGTCGCGGCGATGCCGGAGGCCAGGATCACGGCCATGCCCAGCCACACGTGCCAGTCGAACACGTCGCCCCACAGCAGCATGCCCCACAGGCTGGAAAAGATGATGCCGGTGTACTGCAGGTTGGCCACCACCAGCACCTTGCCGAGGCGGTAGGCGCGCGTCATCGCCATCTGGGCCAGCAGGGCCGGGAAGCCGACCGCCAGCAGCAGGCCGGCGCTGTGCCAGGTATGCGCGTGCAGTGGGGTAGCGAATCCGTTCTCGAACGGGGTGCCCAGCAGGCCGGCAATCGCCATGGTCAGCGAAAAATAGAACACCACGCGGTATTCGGGCTCGCCCATCTGGCCCAGGCGGCGTACCTGCAGGTAGGCCATCGCCGCAATGACGGAGGAGGCCACGGCGACGGCGCCGCCCAGCCACTGGTCGGTCTCGGCCGCCGGGCGCAGCACCTGGGTGACGCCGACGAAGCTCGCGCCCACGGCCAGGATCAGCGGCCATTCGCTCAAGCCTTTGCCCTGCCACCAGCCCTTGAAGAACATCCAGGCGGAGAGCCAGATCGGCGCCATGTAGTTCAGCGTGATGGCGGTGGCCAGCGGCAGCTTGGCGATCGCATAGAACCACAGCCACAGCGAGACCACGCCGACGATGCTGCGCCACAGGTGGGCCCTGGGGAAGGGTGTGCGCAGCGTACCGCGCTGTTGGTGGATCATCGGCAGCAGCAACAGGCTGCCGATGATCCCGCGGTACATCACGATTTCGGAGGTGGAGTAGGTGAGGGAGGCCAGCTTCACCGCCGCGCCCATGGCGGCGAACGAGAAGCTGGCGAACAACATCCATAAAGCAGGCATCAGATGGTCACCTCGCCAAACCTACTGCGCGTTGCAGGGCCGGCTTGCGATGCTCGCCGTACTTTCGTACGACTGCGCTTCTCAGCCACCCCTGCGGCCGCTCGCTACGGTTTTGCGAGGTGACCATTAAACTCCCGAGGCACCCGGCCCGATATCCTGCAGGCGGCTGCGGTACCACTCGTGGAAGTGCTGCATGCCGTCTTCCATCGGCGACTGGTAAGGTCCGACCTCGCTGACGCCGCGTTCCATCAGGATCTTGCGGCCGGCATCCATGCGCAGGGCGATCTCGTCGTCCTCGACGCAGGTTTCCATATAGGCGGCGCGTTCGGCTTCGACGAAGCCGCGCTCGAACAGCACGAATTCCTCGGGGTAGTAGAACTCGACCACGTTGCGCGTCTTTTGCGGACCCATTGGCCACAGCGTCGACACCACCAGCACGTTCGGATACCACTCGACCATGATGTTCGGATACAGCGTCAGCCAGATCGCACCGTACTTCGGCGGCTGGCCGTTGTTCAGCCTCAGGATGTGTTCCTGCCACTTTTTATAGGCAGCCGACCCGGATTTCTGCAGGCCGCGGTGCACGCCCACGGTCTGTACGCTGTAGTCCGGACCGAATTCCCAGCGCAGGTCGTCGCAGCTGACGAAGTTGCCCAGGCCCGGGTGGAAGGGCTCGACGTGGTAATCCTCCAGGTAGACTTCAATGAAAGTCTTCCAGTTGTAGTCGCACTCGTGCACCTCGACGTGGTCGAACATGTAGCCCGAAAAGTCGAGGTCCTTCGTCACCGACATGTTCTTGAGCTTGTCCATGACGTGGTAGCCGTTCTGTTCGAACAGCAGGCCGTTCCAGTTCTGCAGCGGCGTCTTCGACAGGTTCAGGCAGGGCGTGTCGGCAAAATGCGGTGCGCCGATCAGCTCGCCCTTGAGGTCGTAGGTCCAGCGGTGCAGCGGGCACACGATGTTGTTGGCATTGCCGCGGCCATTGAACATCAGCGCCTGGCGGTGGCGGCAGACGTTCGACAGCACTTCGATGCCGCCCTGGTTGCGCACCAGCATGCGGCCCTCGTTCTCCGATTTCAGGGTCGCAAAGTCGCCCAGTTCGGGCACCATCAGTTCGTGGCCGACGTAGCGCGGCCCATTCAGGAACAATTGCTGCATTTCGCGCTGCAGCAGCGCTTGGTCGAAGTAAACATTTACCGGCAGCTGCGCGATTGATCGCGCCAGCTTGGCGTGGGTAGCCAGATCGGACATCCCAACCCCCCTTTAGAAATCAGTCAAAGAAGAGAAAGAATCCGAGAACCAGCATTACAGAGCGTAGAACCTTTACGGTTTTTTACGCTCTTTTAAGGAACGGAATGCGGTAATTCGGAGACAGAACCGGAGATTATAGCCTGTAAAGAGGCACTAGTCTCGGGCCCGCTCGCGGTTGTGGTCCTAGCGTGCTCAAAAATTGCCTGAATGGCATCGTTTTCATGAATCCGGGGGCGCTTTGCGATAAAATGTATCTTTGCTTGCAAGCTTGCGGCGACTGCTGCACCGTCATGCACGAGTAGGATTGTTTAAAATAAGCGATTAGACTGGCGTGCTGCGCGCAAAGTTGCCCAGGACCCGAAACAATCAAAGTCATTATGCCAAATAAAACAACCGCGGAGAGCGCCGTAGCCGGCACGCAAGCTCCGGAGTCTTTCGAACAGGCGATGGCCGAACTGGCCCAGCTGGTGAGCCAGATGGAAGGCGGCGCGCTGCCGCTGGAAGCCTCGGTCGCTGCCTACGCGCGCGGTTCCGAACTGGTGCGCTATTGCGCGGCCCAGCTGGAAAAGGTCGAAGCGCAGGTCAAGGTGCTGGAAGGGGAGATGCTCAAGCCCTTCAGCGACGGCGGAGACGACGCATGAGCGGCGTTGTATCGGCATCCCGCGCCGGCTTCGGCGACTGGATGAAGGACGTCCAGGCGCAGACCGAGGCCGCCCTCGGCGCCTTCCTGCCGCCGGCCGGCCGTGAACCGGCCAAGCTCCACGAAGCGATGCGCTACACGGTACTGGGCGGCGGCAAGCGCGTGCGGCCGCTGCTGGCGTATGCCAGCGGCGCGCTGTTCGGCGCCGACCCGGATGCGACGGCACGCGCGGCCAGTGCGGTCGAAATGATCCACGCCTATTCGCTGGTGCACGACGACATGCCGTGCATGGACGACGACGCCCTGCGCCGCGGCAAGCCGACGGTGCACGTGGCCTACGACGAAGCGACCGCGCTGCTGGTCGGCGACGCGCTGCAGGCGCAAGCCTTCGAGGTGCTGGCCGGCGCCGGCAGTGTGCCGCCCGCCCGCCTGGTAACGATGCTGCGCCTGCTGGCCGAAGCCGCCGGTTCGGCCGGCATGTGCGGCGGCCAGGCGATCGACCTGGATAGTGTGGGTTTCAAGCTGAGCCTGGAACAGCTGGAGCGCATGCACCAGCTGAAGACCGGCGCCATGCTGCGCGTGTCGGTACTGCTCGGCGCACTGGCCGGCCGCGACCTGGCCGCGCACGAACAGGAAGCGCTGGCGGCCTACGCGCGCGCGATCGGCCTGGCCTTCCAGGTGGTCGACGACGTGCTTGACGCCACCGCCGATTCGGCGACACTGGGCAAGACCGCGGGCAAGGATGCGGCGGCCAACAAACCGACATACGTATCGATTCTGGGGCTGGAGCCATCCAAGGCACTGGCGGAACAATTGCGGCAGCAGGCGCATGAGGCGCTGGCGCCGTTCGGAGACCAAGCACTGCGGCTGCGCGAACTCGCGGACCTGATCGTGCAGCGGAAGGCATAAATGAAACTGCTAGAGACCATCAACGACCCGGCCGACCTGCGCAAACTGGCGCGTACCCAGCTCACCCCGCTGGCCACGGAGCTGCGCGACTACCTGCTGGATTCGGTATCGAAAACCGGCGGCCACCTGTCGTCCAACCTCGGCACCGTCGAGCTGACGATCGCGCTGCACTACGTGTTCAACACGCCGGAAGACCGCATCGTGTGGGACGTCGGCCACCAGACCTACTCGCACAAGATCCTGACCGGCCGCCGCGACCGCATGCCGACGCTGCGCCAGCACAACGGCCTGTCCGGCTTCCCGAAGCGCGACGAAAGCGAATACGACACCTTCGGCACCGCGCACTCGTCGACCTCGATCTCGGCGGCGCTGGGCATGGCGACGGCAGCCAAGATCAAGGGCGAGAAGCGCCATGCAATCGCCGTCATCGGCGACGGCTCGATGACCGCCGGCATGGCCTTCGAAGCACTCAACAACGCCGGCGTCGAGGACGACGTCAACCTGCTGGTGGTCCTGAACGACAACGACATGTCGATCTCGCCGCCGGTGGGCGCATTGAACCGCTACCTGGCGCGTTTGATGAGCGGCCAGTTCTACGCCGCCGCCAAGAACGTCGGCAAAAGCGTGCTGCCGGCCCCGATGCTGGAGCTGGCGAAAAAGCTCGAAGAACACGCCAAGGGCATGGTGGTCCCGGCCACGATGTTCGAGGAATTCGGCTTCAACTACGTCGGCCCGATCGACGGCCACGACCTCGACTCGCTGATCCCGACGCTGCAGAACATCCGCAAGCTCAAGGGCCCGCAGTTCCTGCACGTGGTGACCAAGAAGGGGCAGGGCTACAAGCTGGCCGAGGCCGAGCCGATCCTGTACCATGGCACCGGCAAGTTCAACCCCGTCGAAGGCATCAAGCCGGCCACGGCGCCGGCCAAGATCACCTACACCGAAGTGTTCGGCAACTGGCTGTGCGACATGGCCGCCGCGGATAAACGCCTGGTCGGCATCACGCCGGCGATGCGCGAAGGCTCGGGCATGGTGCGCTTCCACCAGCAATACCCGGAGCGCTACTTCGACGTCGGCATCGCCGAGCAGCATTCCGTCACCTTCGGCGCCGGCCTGGCCACCGAAGGCATGAAGCCGGTGGTCGCGATCTACTCGACCTTCCTGCAGCGCGGCTACGACCAGCTGATCCACGATGTGGCCCTGCAGAACCTGGACGTGACTTTCGCGCTGGACCGCGCCGGCCTGGTCGGCGCCGACGGCGCGACCCACGCGGGCAACTACGACATCGCCTACCTGCGCTGCATCCCGAACATGGTCGTGATGGCGCCGTCGGACGAAAACGAATGCCGCACCATGCTGACCACGGCCTATCACTATCCGGGGCCGGCGGCGGTGCGCTACCCGCGCGGCGCCGGCGTCGGCGCCGCCATCCAGCAGGAACTGACGTCGATCGAGATCGGCAAGGGCCTGGTGAAACGCCAGGGCAAGAGCGTCGCCATCCTGGCCTTCGGTTCGATGGTGGCACACAGCCTGAAGGCGGCCGACGACCTCAACGCCACGGTCGCCGACATGCGCTTCGTGAAGCCGCTCGACGTCGAACTGGTCAAGCGCCTGGCCAGGGACCACGACTACCTGGTGACGGTGGAAGAGGGCTGCATCATGGGCGGTGCCGGTTCGGCCGTGGCCGAGGCGCTGGCCACCGAAGGTATCGTCAAACCGCTGCTGATGCTGGGCCTGCCGGACAAGTTCATCGACCATGGCGATCCGGCGCTGCTGCTGGCGTCCGTGGGCCTGGACGCGCACGGCATCGGCAAGTCGATCCGCGAGCGCTTCGGGATCGGCGAGCCGCGCCTTGTGGTGAACAACACCTGATCTGCGTCGTTTTCATGTGCGACAAGAGCGCCACCCCCGGCTTGCCGAGGGTGGCGTTTTCATTTCGACAACCTCAATGGAATCTGCATGAAGAATTTATGGGACCGATTCGAAGCGTGGCTGGCAGAGAACTGGCCAGAAGGCCTGGGATGTCTCAATCCGCCGGCCAGCGACGAAGAGATTGCCTCACTTGAACGAGCGCTCGGCGTCAAGTTGCCTGAGGATTACGTTGCCTGTCTCAAGATCCATAACGGACAGCGCACGAATTCCGGGGGTGGCCTGTTCGACGGTTGCGAGTTTCTGTCGAGCGATCAGGTCCAGGACCAATGGAGCGTGTGGAAAGAACTGCTGGACGACGATGATTTCGACGGCGCCGAGTCCGAACCTGCACCCGGTATCCGCAACGACTGGTGGAATGCGTGCTGGATTCCCTTTACCCACAATGGTGGCGGCGACCATTTCTGCATCGACCTGGCGCCTGCTGCCACCGGACAGGCAGGACAAGTCATCAGCATGTGGCATGACGCGGCGGAACGCACCTTGCTGGCACCGGACTTCGGTACGTGGTTCAAAACCTATGTCGATGCGGTATGTGCTGGCGACTATGTGTATGCCGAGGAGTATGACGCGCTTGTGAATCGCGAGGATGCCGGCCTGTCCTGATCGGGCGGCATGACCGGCTCGGGCATCGTGATCCAGCGCTGAACGCCATACCGGCAAGTCCGGGTGGCGTTTTTTTTGGCCGTACTACCGGCGCCTGTTCCGAAACTGCAAATTATTTGTGTCACATATGTCGTATTTATGCAAAGCAACATAGTTTGTAAATTCAACATCGGTTACGCTTACGTCTTCAGCCTGTCTTGACGATTGCCGCTCCGTCCGTGCCTTTCATTTCACAATTACCGAACATCTCCCGCCACTTCCCGCCGTCGCTGGAAGAGGTCTACCAGGCCGATATGGCGGGCGAAAAACTTCGCATCTTCTACATCGCCTGCGGATTGAGCTCCTTGCTCTACCTGGGCTTTGCTCCCCTCGACGTGGTTGCGCTGCCGAGCGACCTGACGGGCGCCTGGATGGTGCGCGCCGGCGTGATGCTGGCGACCGGGGCGGCCGCCATGTTTGCCTACCTGCGGCGCGACGCCTTCCAGCGCCATTATCCCGCCGTCATCTGCGTGGTCTATCTGGGCTGGAGCGTCGGGGTCGAGGCGCTGCTCATGCTGTCGCAGCCGGACGATCTGGCGTGGAGCAGCTACTACGCCGGCCTGATGCTGGTATCGATGTGCCTGTACACCTGGTCCTATCTGCGTCCGCGGCATGCGGCAATCGCCGGACTGGCGGTGGTGGCCAGCTACGTGGTGGTGGGCCTGTGCTTCCAGCGCATGGGGGAACGCGGACATTGGGTGCCCCTGGTGCAGAATGTCTGCTTTCTGATCGGGACCAACGTGGTCGGCATCGTTGCGCTGACGACGCGCGAACGGTTTGCGCGCCAGGCCTTCCTGCTGAAGGACGCCCTGGTGCGCGATTTGCGGCTGAAGGAGGAAGCCAAGCGCCGCAGCGAACACCTGGCCGGGCACGATGCCCTGACCGGACTGCCCAACAGGGTCTCCTTCGTGCGCTGCCTCGGTGAGCTGATGGCCACCCGCGCCAGGGACGACACGGTGGGGGTGCTGTTCCTCGACCTGGACGGTTTCAAGCCGGTCAACGACCAGCACGGGCATGCTGCCGGGGACCACGTGCTCGGGGTCGTCGCCCAGCGCATCCGCAAGACGATCCGTCCCGAGGACGTGGCGGCACGCATCGGCGGCGACGAGTTCGTGGTCGCCTTGCCGCTCGCCGGCCAGGAGGATGCCGCCATCGTCGAATGCACCCGCGCCGCGCTGTGCAGGGCGATCGCCGAGCCGATCGACTACAGCGGATGCAGCCTGCGGGTGACGGCAAGCATCGGGATGGCGATCCGCTGCCGGGACGGCGGCAGCGCCGAGGAACTCCTGCATCTGGCCGACCAGAGCATGTACGAGTCCAAGCGCGGCGGCAAACGGCAAACGGCGGCGTGCCTGGCCTGAAAACGCCTGCCGTCAATACGATTCGTGACTACAATGGCGGCTCGCCCAGTATTCATGGAGTCCGCATGCGTTTCCGTTCGTCCCGGCTTGTTCCGGTCTTCTTCGCGTCGATGGTATTGCTGCTGTCCGGTTGCGCCGCCTTGAGCGGCATGACAACCGGTCCTCTGATCGACCGCCATGTGCCCAAGGATTACAGCGGCGTGGTCGCCGTGCGCGAGCATGCCGGCGCCACGCTGGTGACGCGGGCAAGCGGCCTCGCCGTGCGCGAGGTGGCGCAGGCGCACACCCAGGACACGCGCTTCATGATCGGCTCCATCACGAAATGGATCAGCGCCGTCACCGTGCTGCGCCTGGCCGACATGGGCAAGCTGGACCTGGATGCGCCGATCGCACGCCAGCTCCCCGAATTGCCGGCCGCGACGGGGGCGGTGACGCTGCGCCAGCTGCTGACGAACCGCAGCGGCATCCCGAACGGCTTGTCGGCGGCGCTGCGCAAGGACGCGTCGCTCGGCAAGCTGGACATCGGACCGGTGGCGGCGGCACTGCGCTTCGGCACCGGGGCGCTCGAGGCGGCGCCCGGCGAAAAATGGGATTACT
Organism: Herbaspirillum sp. SJZ107; assembly: GCF_006715485.1. Taxonomy (GTDB): domain Bacteria; phylum Pseudomonadota; class Gammaproteobacteria; order Burkholderiales; family Burkholderiaceae_D; genus Telluria. The sequence continues at coordinate 305,870 of NZ_VFNH01000005.1, read as the reverse complement.
CGGTCACCAACTGGATTCTTGTCGCTGCCGTCGTCGAACGGGCCAGCAAGAAACCGTTCACCGAAACCGTGGAAGAACTGGTGCTGGCGCCGGCCGGTGTGCGCGATACGAGCTTTGCGAGTCCCGACGAGGAAGACGCGGTGGGCATGGCGGTGGCCTACGGCGCCTCGGGCGCACGCAAGCTGTCGCCGGCCCCGCCGATGGTGGCGGCCAGCGGCACCCTGGTCAGCACCGCGCGCGACCTGGTCGCGCTGGCCGACGCCGTGTATGGTCCCAAGCTGCTGTCGGACAAATCACGCCAGGCGCTGTCGGCGATCCAGGTCGCGTCCGAAGACTATGCGCTCGGCGGCCGCGTCAAGACGGTGGCCACCAGGCAGGGTGCCCGCACCCTTGCCTGGGAATCGGGCGTCATGGGCGGGTACAAGACCCTGTTGGCCTACGACCCCGGCAACGGGCGGGCCGTCGTCCTCCTGAACAATACGGACATGCAGCAGTCGGAGCAGGCCAGGATCGCCGTTGCCCTGTTCGGCGAGATGTAGGACGCCGGGTGAGGATGTCACTGTGCCTTGCTCTGGCCCGGCACGTGCAGCGAGCGCGCCAGCAGATGCCCGGCCAGCCAGCCGCCGGCCAGCCCGCCGATATGCGCCGCATTGTCCGTATGCGGATACAGGAAGCCCGCCGACAGGTTAAACAGCAGGAACGGCAGGATCGACCCGCGCAGGTCGCTGACCACGGTCGGCGGCACGCCGCTGTTCTGGCGTCCGATGAAGGCCAGCAGGCCGCCGATGATGCCGAAGATGGCGCCGGAGGCGCCGACGCTGTTCACGTGCGGGTTCCACAGCACGCTGGCCAGGCTGCCGGCCAGGCCGGCCAGCAGATACAGTCCGCAAAAGCGCAGGCTGCCGAAGATGCGTTCGACCAGGCGCCCGACCTGCCACAGCGCGAACATGTTGAACGCCAGGTGCAGCAGGCTGCCGTGCAGGAACATCGAGGTGAACAGGCGCCACCACTGGCCGCCGAGGGTCAGGCGGCCGACGTTCGACCCCCAGTACACCAGCTGGATCGAGCGGCGCACGGCATCCTTGCCGGCACCCCAGGCCAGCAGCGACTGCGCATTGAAGGCGGTATGGCCCTGGCGCACGAACCACATGAGGAAGAAGATGCCGATGTTCGCCACCAGCAGGCACCAGATCACCGGCGTCGACGGGCTCCAGTAATCGATGCGGTCGTGGAACACGTTGCGTTCGGCGTACTCGACCTCGAACCGGGCCGTGCGGCGGGTGGGCAGGGCGGCGGCGAGGCGCTGGGCGGCTTCGCGGCTGCCGGCGCTGAAGCCGACTTCGCGCTCCTGTACCTGCGCCTGCTCCACGCCGAGCACGTCGAAGATCACGTCCTCGCCCTCGACCCGCACGTTGATGATGTCGGCCATGCGCAGGCGGTGCTGCTCGCGCTTCGAAAAGCGGAACGAGCGGTGGCTGCAGCCGCGGACGGTGACGAAGTCGGGTTCGATCGCGACCTGGCCCGCACCCTGGAACATGAAGGGGTTCATCGGCCAGTTCTGGCCACCGCGGTAGAAACGGACGTCGTAGGTCGTGCTGCCGGTCATGCGTTCCCCATCAGCCGCGCTTGCGCTCGTGCTGCCACAGCACGTCGTTGCCGCCGGCGTGGCGGTTCAGCACGCGCGCCAGTACGAACATCAGGTCGGACAGCCGGTTGACGTACTGGCGCGGCTGGGCGTTGATGGTGTCCGTGTGCGACAGCGCCACGATGCTGCGCTCGGCGCGGCGGCACACGGTGCGGCAGACGTGGGCGAGAGACGCCGCGCGCGAGCCGGCCGGCAGGATGAATTCCTTCAGCACCGGCAGGTCGGCATTGTATTTTTCCAGCAGGCCGTCCAGGCGCGCCACGTGCTCGTCCTTGATCATCTGGTAGCCGGGGATGCACAGCTCGCCGCCGAGGTCGAACAGGTCGTGCTGGATCGACACCAGCTCTTCGCGCAGGGCAGGGGGCATGTCTTCGCACAGCAGCAGGCCGACGAAGGAGTTCAGTTCGTCGACGTCGCCCAGCGCGTGGACGCGTGCGCTGTCCTTCCCGGTGCGGCTGCCGTCACCCAGTCCGGTGCTGCCGTCGTCGCCGGTGCGGGTCGCGATCTTCGATAAGCGATTGCCCATGCTTGTGCCCTGCCTGTAAAAAAAGATAGCCGGAGCATACGCCAAAATAATCTGATTGTGCTTAGAATCGGCGCATGACCTCATCGGCTGACGCCGGTCCGGCACGTCGCGCAAGCTATAAAGCCACGTGCCTTCCATCACTTACTGGAGCAACTGTTTGATCAAGGTAACGCATTCCATCCTCGCCGCCTGTATCGCCCTCGGCCTCGGCGCCAACGCGCAGGCCGCCCCCAAGCCCGCTTCCAAGGCACTCGAACCGAATGCCGAAGGGTTCATGACCCTGTATATCGGCCTGTGCATGAACCACCTGAGCGACCTCCAGGCCCTGCGCACCAACCTGCTGCGCGGCGAGGCGCCCAAGCTGCCGCCCGAGAGCGCGGCGCGTTTCCTGAACGGGCAGCCGGGCGACGCCTGGCCGGTGCCCTACAAGGGCCAGCTGGGGAATTACGTGGTGGCGCTGCCGGCAGGGAACAGCATGTGTACGCTGCATGCGCGCCACGCCGATCCGGCCAGCGTCGAACGCGCCTTCGCGAAGGTGGTCGAAAAGGCGCCGGCGCCGCTGGTCGCCAAGCGCGGCAAGAGCCAGGAGCATCCGGGCGGCGCGGCCGGCAAGCTGCGCACGCTGTCCGCCACCTGGGTCCAGCCGGGCGCCGAGCGCCGGATGCAGTTCATGGTCACCACGGCAGCCTCGGACAAGGCCGGGCGCCAGGCCGTGGGTTCGGTGGCGATCGTCGGCGAGCCGGGCAAGAAATAAGCCCTGCGGCATGCGTGCCGGCCCTTCGGCCGGCTTTGCTTTACTATCGGGGCGTGATGCAAACGACAGGAGAAGCGGCATGCTGACATTGGGGAACATGGACAATCGACTGGTCGACAAGCTCGGCGTGCTCGCCGCCAAGGCCGTCGAAGACGCGCTGGCCTCGGGCCTGACCTGGGACCAGGCCGTAATGGCCTTCGGGGTGGCGAGCAAGGCGATCGCCGTCAAGGCGGCCAGCCAGGCCAATGGCGCACCGGCCGAATTTGCGGCGCATGCGGAAAAGCGCCTGAAATACGGCATGGACCACAGCGCGGAAGTCCTGCGCTCCTTCCTGGCCTGACACCGGCCCGCATCTGGCGCCTGCCGGCTGCATCTCGCGCCGCCGGCGGGCGCTTCGTCGCATTTCCGTCTGCCGGCCGGCAGCCGCTGGCAAAGTCGTGCCACCTCAACCGACTTTGCGGAGCCTGCCATGCTGATTCAAATCGTGTCCCACACCCCGATCCACGTCTGGGCCATCCTCGCCTTTCTGGTCTACCGCGGCATGGCCGCCAGCCGCGACCGCGAGGTCGAGCTGCGCAAGCTGTGCATCATCCCGGTCGTGATGCTGGTGCTGTCGCTGCAGGACATCTCGGCCAAGTTCGGCCTCGACGGCATCCCGCTGGCCGCCTGGATAGCCGGCGTGGCGCTGGCCCTGGCGCCGGTGCTGCTCTTCGGTGCCGACCGTATCGCGGCGGGTGAGCAAGCCGGCACCGTGCGCGTGCGCGGCAGCTGGATGCCGCTGGCGCTGATGATGGCGGTGTTCTTCACCAAGTACGCCGCCTCGGTGCTGCTGGCGGTGTTCCCGCAGGCGCACCAGAACACGCTGGCCGCGGGCGCGGTCTGCGTCCTGTTCGGCCTGTTCAACGGCGTCTTCCTCGGCCGCCTGGCACGCGACCTCTGGACCCATGCGAACCTGCAGGCCGGCGCGGCGGTGCCGGCTCGCCCCGCCTGACGCCCGCTTCGCCACAAACCGGTTGTTCCCGGTGCGCCGGAACGGCATCCTTGCCTGACATACCAACGACGAGGATGCGATGAAACGACGTGATCTGTTGAAGGCTTCACTGTCTGCCGGCGTGCTGCAGGCCCTGCCGCGCCCGGTGGCGGCACGGGAAGCGCAAGCAGGCTTCAGCCGGGCACGGCCCGGCACGCCGCAGTGGCCGGGCCCCAGCCAGTGGCAGACCCTGCGCGCGCAAGTCGGCGACCGCCTGCTGGCGCCGGCCTCGCCCTTTGCCCGCGGCCAGGCCGATGCCGTGCGCGCCGAGGCGCTGGAAGGCATCAAGAACCCGTACTTCATCGGCGACCATCCGGCACTGACCCAGACCAGCGGCTGGCAGGATGCCTGGACCTCGCAGGCCAGCGTCTACGCGGTGGCGGCGCGCGATGCCGGCGACGTCGCGGCGGCGGTGAACTTCGCGCGCCGCCATCACCTGCGGCTGGTGGTCAAGGGCGGCGGCCACAGCTACATGGGCGCGTCCAACGCGCCCGATTCGCTGCTGGTCTGGACCCGCGCCATGAACCGGGTGCAGATGCACGACGCCTTCGTCGCCCAGGGCTGCGCGCCGGGCAGCGCCCAGCCGGCGGTGAGCGTCGGCGCCGGCGCGATGTGGGCCGACGCCTATGCCGAAGTCACCACGCGCGGCGGCCGCTACGTGCAGGGCGGCGGCTGCACCACCGTCGGCGTGGCCGGGCTGGTGCAGGGCGGCGGCTTCGGCAACTTTTCCAAGCGCTTCGGCACCGCCGCGGCCAGCCTGATCGAAGCCGAAGTCGTCACCGCCGACGGCGCCGTCCGCATCGCCAATGCCTGCACCAACCCGGACCTGTTCTGGGCACTGAAGGGCGGCGGTGGCGGCAGCTTCGGCGTGGTCACCCGGCTGACGCTGCGCACCCACGCGCTGCCCGCATTCTTCGGCGCCGTGTCCGGCGAGATCACTGCCGCCAACGATGGAGCCTGGCGCGCGCTGGTGGCCCGCTTCGTCGATTTTTACGGTGACGGCCTGTTCAACGAACACTGGGGCGAACAGGTTTCGCTGCGCGACGGCCGGCGCCTGAAACTGTCGATGGTGTTCCAGGACTTGACCCAGGCGCAGGCCGAGGCCGTGTGGGCGCCGTTCTTCGCCTGGGTGAGGGAGCGCAAGGAGTACAGCTTCTCGGAAGCGCCGCGCGTCATCGCGATCCCGGCGCGCCGCTTCTGGGATCCCCAGCTGTTCCAGAAATATGCGCCCGGGATCGTCACCATGGACGACCGCCCGCAAGCCTCGCAAGACCATTTCGTCTGGAGCGGCGACCGCGGCCAGGCCGGCTGGTTCATCCACGGCTACCAGTCGGCCTGGCTGCCGGCCGGGCTGCTCGGCAAGGAGAGCAGGGCCAGGCTGGTCGATGCACTGTGCGCCGCGGCCGACCAGTGGTGGGTCGAGCTGCACTTCAACAAGGGCATTGCCGGCGCCCCCAGGGATGCGCTGGACGCCACGCGCGACACCGCGATGAACCCGGCCGTGCTCGACGCATTCGCGCTGGCCATCATCGCCGGCGGCGGCGAGCCGGCGTTTCCCGGCATGCCGGGCGCCAAGGCCGATCCGGCGCGGGCGCGCAAGCGCGCGGCCGGCATCCGCAACGCGATGGATGCGCTGCTGAAGGCGGCGCCGGATGCCGGGGCTTATGTATCGGAAAGCGATTATTTCCAGCAGCGCTGGCAGGATGCCTACTGGGGCGCCAACTATGCGCGGCTGGCCAGGGTGAAACAGGCAGTCGATCCGGCCGGCTTGTTCTTCGTGCATCACGGGGTGGGGAGCGAGGCATGGAGTGCGGACGGCTTCACGCGGACCACGTGAAGTGCGGCGCCGTGGTAGCATCGGCGCCCCTATTCATGTTGGTTGGAGTTTCCCGTGAGTTTCGTGTTTCGGCTGATTTCCCAGGATGAGGATGCGGCGCCATCGGTCGCGTTCCAGGATTCGATCAGTCCCGGCTACGTCCCGCTGTGGGAAAAGGTCGGCGTCTACGATGCCCTGTACAACAGCGACGGCCGGCGCGGGCGCGACGTCTCGCGCGCGGTCGCCTACGGCATCGACCAGCTGGTCGAGGACGAATCGCTGGGCCGCATGCTGCCGCCCACCTGCCGCCTGGGCGAGGCGATCCGCTTCCTGGAAAACGTGCACCGCGGCTGCGTCACCCACGCTTCCGCCGTCATCGAAACCCGCTAGACGGCGTTCTGCTGGCGCGGCCGGTCCCGGCTCGGCGCATTGCCGAACAGGCGCGCGTACTCGCGGCTGAATTGCGACGCGCTCACGTAACCGACGCGCCCGCCCGCGGCGCTCGCGCCCATCCCCGTCGACATCAGCCGGCGCGCTTCGTGCAGGCGCAGGATCTTCTGGTACTGCAAGGGACTCATCGAGGTCACCGACTTGAAATGCTGGTGCAGCGTCGACGCGCTCATGTGCACCATGCCGGCCAGGTCGTCGATGCTGACCGGCTGGTCGTAATGGTCGCGCAGCCAGGCCACCGCGCGGCCGATGCGGTGGGTGCCGGAGTCGGCCTGCCCGATCTGGGCCAGGCGCCCGCCGATCGGACTGCGCAGCAGGCGGATCAGCAGTTCGTCGGTCACCAGCGGCGCCAGCAGGGCAGCCTCTGGCGGGTCGTCCATCAGCGCCATCAGCCGCGCGGCGGCGTCGACGATCGCATCGCCGGCCTGGGCCAGGTACAGCGCGCGGCCTTCGCGCTCGCGCGGCGGCCCGTCCGGATACACCTTCAGCGTCAGCGCGGCGATGCGCTGCGCATCGAGATCGAGCCGGAAGCACAGGTAGGGGCGGGCGGGCGTCGCCTGCAGCACCTGGGCCGCGACCGGCAGGTCGACCGAGAACACCAGCATGCGCGCCGCGTCGTAGGTATACGCTTCGCCGCCCAGCAGCACGGTCTTGGCGCCCTGGGCGACGATGCACACGGACGAGCCCTGCACGCCGTGCACCAGGTCCGCGTTGGGACGCGATGCGCGGATCGCATGGACGCCGGGCACGCACTGCTCGACGCTGCCGTCGACCGGCGCGTGGGCACGCAGCAGGTCCGCCAGCCGGGAAAGAGATGGGCTGGCTGGCGGACCAGAGGCGGGGATCGCATCGGCGAGCTTGTTCATGTAAGCCAGCATAACGCCTCTTTCATCACTTGCCTACTCAGGCCGCGTGGTCGGTCGATTTGGACAGCGCCTCGAAGGCGCGGATCTCGTCCAGGCGGCCCTGCAGCGACCCGGTGGCCATGCCGACGGCGTCGCTGCCGGCCAGGAACTGCTTCGGCGGCGACGGCATCGCGGCCAGTTCCACCAGCACGGTCCCCAGGCGGGCCGGATCGCCCAGCTGGCGGCCATTGTAGGCCCCGTAGATATCCTTGGCGTCGCCGTCCGCATAGTCGCCGATGGTCGCGGCGGCATAGCTGACCGAGGTCGGCTCGAGGAAGTCGGTGCGGAAGAAGCCCGGCTCGACCACGGTGACCGTGATGCCGAAGCGCTCGACCTCCATCGCGATCGATGCCGACAGGCCCTCCACCGCGAACTTGCTGGCGCAGTACACCGACGCGCCCTGGAAGCCGATCAGGCCGCCGATCGACGACAGGTTGAACACGCGGCCGCTGCGCTGGCGCCGCATCACCGGCAGCACGGCGCGCATCACGTGCATCAGGCCGAACACGTTGGTGGCGAACTGGCGTTCGATCGCCTCTTCCTGCACTTCCTCGAAGTTCCCGAGCAGGCCGTAGCCGGCATTGTTGACCAGCACGTCGATGCGGCCGAAACGCTCGAGCGCGACCCCCACCGCGGCGTCGATCTGGGCCGGATTGGTGAGGTCCAGCGCGGCCAGCGCCAGGCGCTCCTGCGGCGCGTCGGCGTGGGCGCTGCGCAGCTGTTCGAGGCTGCGCGCAGTGGCGACGACGCGGTGGCCGGCCTGCAGCGCCGCCTTGACGGTGTGGGCGCCGATACCGCGGCCGGCGCCGGTGATGAACCAGACTTGACTCATGTGCTTCTCCTTGGGTAAGCCGCCCGGTCGGGCAGCGGATGAAGCACATTCTAGGGAGCGGGGCAGGGGCGGACTTGCCTGAAAGTCCGGACGATTGGCGCATTCCTTTCGCACTGGCCGTGTATGCTGTGGCCTTCCGATTTCAGCCATTCCGTACCATGCCCCGCCCGACCGTCACCCTCTCGAACGACACCATTACCCGCGACCGCATCGAACAGCTGCTGGCGGATGACGCCTTATTGGTGTTCGACGCCTGCGACCTGGAAGGCGCCGACCTGTCGCGCCTGAACCTGCAGGAGTGCGTGTTCCAGCATTGCGCAGTGGCCGGGGCGTCCTTTTATGCCGCCAACCTGGCGCGCACGCGCTGGCAGCGCTGCCGCGGCGGCCATGCCGATTTCGAGTCGAGCGACCTGGTCGACGCGCGCTTCGAAGGCTGCGACCTGAACAATGCGAGCTGGCGCCGCACCAAGCTGGCGTCCGCCACCTTCCGCGGCTGCAAGCTGACCGGTGCCCGCTTCGAGGAAGTCGGCCAGCTCGGCCTGAGCTTCGAGGATTGCCTGCTGGTCGGCGCCGACCTGCGCCGCATGTCCTTCCGCAAGGCCAGGCTGAACGGCCTGGATTTTTCGGAGGCCGACCTGGCCGGCTGCGACTTCCGCGACGCCGTGTTCGAAGGCGGCAGCCTGCGCGACGCCCACATCAAGGACGCGCGCTTCGAGCAGGCCGACCTGCGCGAAGCCGATCTCGGTGGCCTGAAACTGTCGAACGCCAAGCTGTTTGCGGGAGCCACAATCTCGCCGCGCCAGGCGGCCGAACTGGTACGCGCGATGGGCTTGAACGTCGGCTGATTTTTCATCGGATTACGCATCGGCAGCACACTCAGCTGTAGTAATATTACATCTCTTTCATCATGCTGGATTGCCATGACTTCCGGCGCTATAGGGGACACCGATGCGTTTACGCCTGATTGCCGCTGCGGCAATGTTTTCAAGTTACATCGCCATGCCCGCCTGGGCCCAGCAAATCGTGGCAACGGCCGCCTCGCCCGGCAATGTGCTGAGCGTCGAGGTGCAGATCGACCCGATGGGCAAGCTGGCGTATGACGTCAAACGCAAGGGCAAGGAGGTCATCGGCCTGTCGCGCCTGGGTTTCAACCTGGCCAACGCCCCCAAGCTGGACGGCAATTTCAAGCTGGTGAACAAGGGCGTCAGCGACCATGACGACACCTGGGAGCAGCCATGGGGCGAGCGCCGCTATGTGCGCAACCATTACCGCGAACTGCGCGTCGAGGTTGCGCAGGACACGGCCGAGCAGAGCAAGCGCCTCAAGCGCGGCTTGAGCATCGTCTTCCGCATCTACGACGACGGCGTCGGCTTCCGCTACGAATTCCCGGCGCAACCGGATGGCCGCGACGTCGCCATCACCGACGAGCTGACCGAATTCGCGGTGGCCCAGCCGGCCACCGCCTGGTGGATCCCGGCCGGCGAGCTGCCCGGCCTGGAAGAGCTGGTGCAAAAGGCGCCCCTGAAGGAGATCGGCACCGCCAACAGCCCGCTGACCGTGCGCCTGGAGGACGGCACCCACATCGCCTTTCACGAAGCCGCGCTGGTCGATTACGCCTCGATGTGGATCCGCAAGGTCGAAGGCCAGAAGCTGCGCGCCCAGCTGGCGCCGTCGGCCACCGGCCCGAGCGTGGTGCGCAAGGGCCCGTTCACGACCCCGTGGCGCACGATGCGCATCGCCGACGATGCGGCCGGCCTGTACATGTCGGACCTGGAACTGAACCTGAACGAGCCGAACAAGCTGGGCGACGTGTCGTGGGTGAAGCCGTCCAAGTTCGTCGGCGTGTGGTGGGGCATGCACCTGCAGCAGACCACCTGGAACGCGGGACCGAAGCATGGGGCGACCACCGCGAATACGGAGCGCTACATCGATTTCGCCGCCCAGAACGGCTTCCGCGGCGTGCTGGTCGAAGGCTGGAACAAGGGCTGGGAAAGCGACTGGGGCCATGGCGGCGCCGACTTCAGCTTCACCCAGGCTTACCCCGACTTCGACCTGCCGGCCCTGTCGAAATACGCCCAGCAGAAGGGCGTGCGCCTGATCGGCCACCACGAGACCGGCGGCAACGTCGCGGCCTACGAAAAGCAGATGGATGCGGCGTACAAGCTGTATGCGCAGCTGGGCGTGGACAGCGTCAAGTCGGGCTACGTGCACGAAGCGGGCACCATGCAGTTCCCGAGTGCGGGCGGCGGCATCCACTACGGGAACTACGATTCCCAGGAAGGCGTGCGCCACTTCGTGAAAGCCGTGACGGAAGCCGCGCGCTACAGGATCGCCGTCGACACCCACGAGCCGGTCAAGGACACCGGCCTGCGCCGCACCTACCCGAACTGGCTGTCGCGCGAAGGCGCGCGCGGCGTCGAGTACAACGCCTGGGGCAACCCGGTGAACCCGGTCGACCACGAAGTCAAGCTGGTGTTCACGCGCATGCTGAGCGGCCCGATGGATTACACGCCGGGCGTCCTGAGCCTGGTCGGCGCCGACAACAAGGTGTTCAACTCGACCCAGGCCAAGCAGCTGGCCAACTTCGTCGTGATCTATTCGCCGATCGCGATGGCGGCCGACATCCCGGAAAACTACGCCAAGTACCCGGCCGCCTTCAAGTTCATCCGCGACGTGCCGACCGACTGGGCCGACACGCGTGTGCTGAACGGCGCGGTGGGCGAGTACGTGACCATCGCGCGCAAGGACCGCAAGTCGGACGACTGGTACCTGGGAGCGGTGACCGACGGCCAGGCGCGCACCGTCTCGGTGCCGCTGGCGTTCCTGGATCCGGGCAAGCAGTACGTCGCCGAGATCTACCGCGACGGCGATGCGGCCGACTACCGCAACGCGCACCGCTTCGACCTCGTCATCGAGAAGAAGACCGTGACGGCCAAGGATGCGCTGCAGGTCAGGCTGGCGCCGGGTGGCGGACAGGCGATCCGGTTCTCGCCGCAGAAGTAAGCTGTGTTGAGAGCAGTGAGTTTTCGATAGCTTCGATAGCACCATTCCATGGCACTATCGAAGGCTTCCACGAACACGAAAGCAAGCATGCCAAGCACCACGCAGCGCCGTACGATGACAGGCATCGCCGCCCTGGTCCTGGCCGTGGTCTGCGGCGGCGCCTGCGCCGCCCCGGCAGCGCGCGAAGAGGCCATCGACTTCGGCAAGACCCAGGGCGCGCGCTTCACCCTGCAGCGCGACGGCGCGCCCGACATCCGCTACGTCATTTCGCGCCCGGCGCAGCGCGCGCCGCTGGTGCTGTATGTCCAGGGATCGGGCTGCATCCCGCCTTTCATCGGTCTCGGCACGCCCAACCGTGCATCGACCATCTTTTCCTGGGTCCCGCTGGCGCAGCAGGGGCGCTACGCGGTGATGGCGGTCGACAAGCCGTATCAGCCGGAAGCGCCGCTCCAAGGGCAGCAGGGCGGCGCGCTGGACTGCCCCAAGGCCTTCAACGATCACTTTTCGTACGACCGCTGGCTTGCCACGCTGGTGCAGGCGGTGCACCATGCGGCGACGCTGCCGTATGTCGATGCCCGGCGCGTGCTCGTGATCGGCATCTCCGAAGGCGCGACCATGGCGGCCGGCCTGGCACGCGCGCTGCCCGAGGTGACCGACGTGGCCCTGGTGGGCGGCAGCGGGCCGACGCAGATGTTCGACTTCGCTGTCAATATCTACCGCGCGGACGCCGCCGACGCGGAAAAGCTGCGCCGCCTGCAGGAACTCGATGCCACCGTCAGCGACATCAAGGCCGATCCGGCCAGCACCGCCAAATTCGCCTGGGGCCACACCTACCTGCGCTGGAGCAGCTTCTTCGCCCAGTCCTCGAGCGACAACCTGTCGCACGCCAAGGCCCGCATCTACCTCGCCAGCGGGATGCAGGACGACAGCGTGCCGATCCTGTCGACCGAAGCGATGTACGCCCAGTTGCGCGCGCAGGGCAGGGACGTGACTTTCCGCCGCGTGCCGGGCGCCAACCACAGCCTGCAGGCGCAGGGACAGCCGTTCCCGGACGTGCAGAAGGAATACGATGGCATCATGCGCTGGTTCGAGCAACGCTGAACCTGCAAGGACGACTTCCATGAAACGCGTACTCTTCATCTGCACCCAGAACCGCCTGCGCAGCCCGACCGCGGAGCAGGTGTTCTCGACCTGGCCGGACGTCGAGACCGACTCCGCCGGCCTGGGCAACGATGCCGACGTGCCGCTGTCGCCCGAGCAGATCGCCTGGGCGACGATGATCTTCGTGATGGAAAAGCGGCACCGCAACCTGCTGTCGAAAAAGTTCAGGCACCACCTGAACGGCAAGCGCGTGATCTGCCTGGATATTCCGGACGATTACGATTACATGCAGCCGGAGCTGGTGCGGCTGCTGCAAGCCAAGGCGGGGCCGTTCCTGCGCTAGGCGCTACCGCTTATTGCTGTAATACCTGCTCGATCTCGTCGGCGATGTCCTCGGGCTTGGTCTGGGGTGCGTAGCGGTGCACCACCTTGCCGTCGGGGCCGACCAGGAACTTGGTGAAGTTCCACTTGATCGCTTCGGTCCCCAGCACGCCGGGCGCCTCGCCCTTCAAATGCTTCCACAGCGGATGCGCATTGTCGCCGTTGACTTCGACCTTGGCGAACATCGGGAAGGTGACGCCGTAGTTCTGTTCGCAGAAGGCGCCGATCTCCGCTTCCGTGCCCGGTTCCTGGTGGCCGAACTGGTCGCAGGGAAAGCCCAGCACGGCGAAGCCGTGGCCGCGTGCATGCAGTTCGCGGTACAGGGTTTCCAGTCCCTGGTACTGCGGCGTGAAGCCGCATTTGCTGGCGGTGTTCACGATGAGCAGCACCTTGCCGCGGTATTGCGCGAGGTCGACCGGCTTGCCGTCGAGGGCGGTGGCCTGGAAGTCGTAAACGTTCATGGGTGTCTCCTGCATCCTGTATTAATACGAATGCAAGAGTGTACGGCAAAGCAGGGCGGGATGCCTGCCCACCGTCGCGCAGCGTTTGCCTCAGACGAGGCCCAGGCTCTCGGTCCCGGCCGAGAAATCGCGGTTTTTCGCGTGCTTGCTGTTGAGCTTGATGTTCAGGCGCAGATCGTTCACCGAATCCGCATTGCGCAGCGCATCTTCATACGAAATCTTGTCAAGCTCGTACAGGTCGAACAGCGCCTGATCGAAGGTCTGCATGCCCAGCTCGCGCGACTTCTTCATGATCTCCTTGATCTCGTGGACGTCGCCCTTGAAGATCAGGTCGGAGATGAGCGGGGAGTTGAGCAGGATTTCCATTGCCACCACGCGGCCCTTGGTTTCCTTCTTCGGGACCAGGCGCTGCGAAATCAGGCCCTTCAGGTTCAGCGACAGGTCCATCAATAACTGCTGGCGGCGTTCCTCGGGGAAGAAGTTGATGATGCGGTCGAGCGCCTGGTTGCTGCTGTTGGCGTGTAGCGTGGCCAGGCACAGGTGGCCGGTTTCGGCAAAGGCGATCGCGTGTTCCATCGTTTCGCGGTCGCGGATCTCGCCGATCTGGATCACGTCCGGCGCCTGGCGCAGGGAGTTCTTCAGCGCGGCTTCGAAGCTGTCGGTGTCGACGCCGACTTCGCGCTGCGTTATCACGCAGTTCTTGTGCGGGTGGACGAATTCGACCGGGTCTTCGATCGTGATGATGTGGCCGTAGCTGTTCTCGTTGCGGTAGCCGACCATCGCCGCCAGCGAGGTCGATTTGCCGGAGCCGGTGGCGCCGACCATGATCACCAGGCCGCGCTTGGTCATGATCACGTCCTTCAGCACCTCGGGCAGCTGCAGGTCTTCGAACTTCGGGATGGTGGTCGTGATCACGCGCAGCACCATGCCGACGCAGCCCATCTGCATGAAGGCCGAGACGCGGAAGCGTCCGAGGTCGCCCGGGCTGATCGCGAAGTTGGCTTCTTTCGAGAGCTCGAACCCGGCAGCCTGCTTGTCGTTCATGATGGCGCGCGCCAGGTCGGCCGTGTGGCCGCCGCTGAGCGCCTGGCTCGACACCGGCGTCATCTTGCCGTCGATCTTGATCGCCGGCGGGAAGCCCGAGGTAATGAACAAGTCGGAGCCGCCCTTGCTGACCATCAGGCGCAGCAGGTCGAACATGAATTTGGAGGCCTGGTCGCGTTCCATCGTATTCCTCGATTAACCTGGGAAGTTTTCGGGGATCTTTGCGGCCGAGCGCGCGGCCGCGGACGAGATCACGTTACGGCGCACCAGGTCGGTCAGGTTCTGGTCCAGGGTCTGCATGCCGACGCTGGAGCCGGTCTGGATCGCCGAATACATCTGCGCGATCTTGGCTTCGCGGATCAGGTTGCGGATCGCCGGGGTGCCGATCATGATCTCGTGGGCGGCCACGCGCCCGCTGCCGTCCTTGGTCTTCAGCAGGGTCTGCGAGATCACGGCCTGCAGCGATTCCGACAGCATCGCGCGCACCATCTCCTTTTCTTCGGCCGGGAACACGTCGACGATACGGTCGATGGTCTTGGCGGCCGACGAGGTGTGCAGGGTGCCGAACACCAGGTGGCCGGTCTCGGCGGCCGACAGCGCCAGGCGGATGGTCTCGAGGTCGCGCAATTCGCCGACCAGGATCGCGTCCGGGTCTTCGCGCAGCGCCGAACGCAGCGCGTTGTTGAAGGAGAGGGTGTGCGGGCCGACTTCGCGCTGGTTGATCAGGCACTTCTTGGAATCGTGCACGAACTCGATCGGGTCTTCGATCGTCAGGATGTGGCCGTACTCGTTTTCGTTGAGGTGATTCACCATCGCCGCCAGCGTGGTCGACTTGCCGGAGCCGGTCGGCCCCGTCACCAGCACCAGGCCGCGCGGCTTCATCGCCAGTTCGGCAAAGATCTTCGGCGCGTTCAGCTCTTCCAGCGTCAGGATCTTGGAGGGAATCGTCCGCATCACGGCCGAGGCGCCGCGTTCCTGGTTGAAGGCGTTGACGCGGAAACGCGCCAGGCCCGGGATCGCGAACGAGAAGTCGCACTCCAGCACTTCCTCGTACTGCTTGCGCTGGCCGTCGTTCATGATGTCATAGATCATGCCGTGCACGTCCTTGTGCTCGAGCGGCGGCAGGTTGATGCGGCGCACGTCGCCGTGCACGCGGATCATCGGCGGCAGGCCGGCCGACAGGTGCAAGTCCGAGGCTTTGTTCTTTACCGAGAAGGCGAGTAATTCCGAGATGTCCATTTATAATCCCTGTGCTGCGAAAGACCCATTCCGGGTTGTTGCGGCGTAGAAAAATATTTCCTATAGAAAACCATTATGTCCACAATCGCCGGGAACTTGCAAGCTGTCGAAGCGACAATCCAGACTGCCTGCCAGGCCGCCGCGCGGCCCCGTTCCACCGTCCAGCTGCTGGCCGTTTCCAAGACGTTTCCCCCTGAAGCGGTGCTGGAAGCGGTCGATGCCGGCCAGCGTGCCTTCGGCGAAAATTATTTGCAGGAAGGCGTCGATAAAATCGCCGCTGTCGCAAAAGCGCGACCGGATACGCCCCTGGAATGGCATTTCATCGGGCCGATCCAGTCCAACAAAACGCGCCCGATCGCGACCCATTTCGACTGGGTGCACACGGTCGAGCGCCTGAAGATCGCCCAGCGCCTGTCCGAGCAGCGGCCGGCCGAGCGTGGCCTGCTGAACATCTGCCTGCAGGTGAACATCAGCGGCGAAGCGACCAAGAGCGGCGCCCATCCATCCGAACTGCTGGCGCTGGCGCGCGAGGTTTCCCAGCTGCCCAACCTGCGCCTGCGCGGCCTGATGGCGATTCCCGAGCCGGAAGACGACCCGGAATTGCAGCGCGCCCCATTTGCGCAGCTGCGCGCGCTGGCCCAGCAGGTCATCGACGCCGGCATCTTCATCGACACACTGTCGATGGGCATGTCGGGCGACCTGCGCGCGGCGGTGCTGGAAGGCTCGACCATCGTGCGCGTCGGCAGCGCGATCTTCGGTTCGCGCACTTACGAATAAACAGACAGGACATCTCATGAAGATCAGTTTCATCGGCGGCGGCAACATGGCCACCGCGCTCATCGCCGGCCTGGTCGGCAAGGTGCCGCAACCCGGCGACATCCACGTCGTCGATCCGAACCCGGAGGCCCTGAACAAGCTGCACACCCAGTACGGCGTGGACACGGCGCCCGCCATCGGCGACGCGGTCGCTGCCAGCAGCGTCATCGTGCTGGCCGTGAAGCCGCAGCAGATGCGCGAAGTGGCAGCCAGCTTGCTACCGCATCTGGCCGGGCAGCCGCTGCTGCTGTCGATCGCGGCCGGCATCCGCAGCGCGGACCTGTCGCGCTGGCTGGACGGCTATGGCGCCATCGTGCGCGCGATGCCGAACACGCCGGCGCTGATCAAGAAGGGTGTCACCGGCATGGTGGCGATGGCGGACGTGAACGCGGAGCAGAAGGAACTCGCCGACGAGGTCATGCGCGCGGTCGGCGACACGCTGTGGCTGGAAGACGAAAGCCAGATCGACGCGGTGACGGCGGTGTCGGGCAGCGGTCCGGCCTACGTGTTCTACTTCCTGGAAGCGATGCAGCAGGCCGCCACCGAGATGGGCCTGGCGCCGGAAGAAGGCAAGCAGCTGGCGCTGGCCACCTTCATGGGCGCGGCCCGGCTGGCGGCGCAGTCGGACGAAGAACTCGCCGTGCTGCGCCAGCGCGTGACTTCGAAGGGCGGCACCACGCATGCCGCCATCACCAGCATGGAGGCGGCCGGTGTGAAACAGGCGATCATCGAGGCGATGAAGGCGGCGCAGGCGCGCGGACGCGAGCTGGGCGACGAATTGGGTCGATAAGCCGGCACACCAGCCCATACCGACCGTCCGGTATCGGCTGCGCATTCAATGGGTCGACCACCATGCCAACAACAAATTTGAAAACCCAAGGCGATCAGTATTTGCCATTGTCGCCGCCGCTTGCGCGCATTTGCTGGTTTTTGTCGGCCCTGTTGCTTTGGATGTCTGTGGGTTCCTGTTTCGATTCAGTTGTCGTGTTCAACTATTCGACTACGCGGCAGCCGGACGATCTGAAAACCGCCACTTTCAGCATCACGGAAATATCCAGTCGAACGCCAAATTTCAAAGTCCGATTTGGCGACGGCGAAACCGCGTGGTTGTCGTTTCCGGACCTTCTGGGCGGCAATCCCAAAGGCGGCCTGAATATGCCGCAGATTACGGACGATGCCAGGCAACAGCTCAAAGGCTGCATGGCCACCGCCAAGATAAGGTCGGTACTTAGCGCGTTTGGAAGGAGAATCCAGGTCTGGGATCTCGATTGTCCGCAGGCGCATATCCACTATGGTCCTGAAGTGGCGGCAAGTCAGATTAAACAGAATCCCCGGTCCGACTTGGTATTCCATCTGATGCTTGCCTCGCTTGCGCTGTTTGCAGCGTATGGAATGGCGGTCGTCGCCCATGCACTAGCCAAAATGCGATAGATGAAGAAATCGTAGACGAAGCGGGCAAACCACCATATCCAAACTGGATCTTATTGAGCCTGATCCTGTTGAAACTGCGTGCGCTGCATCTCGACTTCCTGCATGAATCCTTCAAATTCAGCAGCCGTCTCGATGCGGCGCACGGCCTGGTCATTGCTGTCCTCGATGGTAAACGTACCGTTCCGCTCCAGAACGCCCAGGATGGTAGCCCGGACATTCGCAAGCGACGTATCGCTCCCAGTCGTGACTAAAGCGGTCCAGGTGTCCTCGGCAATCGAGACGTCGTGTTCCAGAAAATTCAGTTCGAAGTTCATCGTTAATCTCCTTTGAATAAAACTTGTTACCAAGTTGGTGCACTGCTCATGGTTGTCGGGCAATGTCTGGCGTCGGCCAGTTCAACAAGGCCGCGACGCGCTGGATTACCCACCGTAATAATGGTGGTTCGCCCCATCCAAGCGCCTCGACCAGACGATATGATTTCAACAGGATGTCGATCGGCCTGACAGACCGGTCCGACTCCAGTTGGACTTGGGCACACTCGCTTGCGAGGTGGAGTGCAAGTTCCTCGCATATATTCCAGGTCATGCAGCGATTCCAGTGCGACCCACCGGCCTCGTATGGAAAATCGAATGGAACAGCGGTGTAATCAGTTCTGGCTGCGCGCTGTTGCGTCATGCTGCTTCTCTTCAATAACCGAACAGGAGCTATGATACTGTATAAATGTACAGTAGTCGCGTACGCTTGCGATTTGCCTCAGCGTACACGTAAACGAGTTCGGCCAGAGCGGGTACGCAACGTAGCCACACAGCTCACGAAGCGGTTTCAAACTTCATTGAAGATTGAATACGGCAGAGTTGGATGTACGCTGGTTCGACGGATGTGCCTGATTTTATTGTTAATTCATAGCCGTGCGACGGCGGCGGGCCTTTTGTCCTAGGCTGTTCCCATGACAACCCATCTTCCCAAGCCGATTTCGCCGCGCGCGCACCGGCGCTTCGACCAGCTGGCCCTGCCGGGCATGGTCACGCTGGCACTCTGGATGCGCAGGAAAAATCCGCGCGCCGCGGCAGTGATCGGCGCCGCGGCAATCGCCGAGGGCAGCGCCCAGTTCACGACGGACTACCCGCCGCCGGTGGCGTTTGGATGGATGGATTTTCGCGAACATAACCGCATGGCCGTGGTGCACGGCGTGTTCATCGCCGCCGCGGCCTGCCTGGTGCCGGGACTGTCGCGCGGGCAGCGCGGCCTCATCCTGGGCTTGTCGGCGGTCCCGATGGCGCTTGCCGCGCTGAGCGATACCAGCGCGGCGGCCCGGGACGAAACGCTAAGGGAAGAGAATCAGCGGCGGTAATGCGCCAGCGTGGCCAGCGCGGCCTGGGCCACGCGCCAGGCCGACATCGCCGAGGCGACGATCCCGCCCAGGCGCTTCTTGCGGGTGAAGGCCAGGCCGATCACGGCGGCCAGGCCGCCCAGCACCAGCTTGCGATGGTTGGCGACGTAGCCGGCCACCGGGTTGTCGATGATGGCGGAGGGGCGCAGCGCCTGCAGTTCGAAGGCGAGGCCGGTACGCTGCTCGGCGCAGCGTTCGACCAGCTGGCGGCGGCGTTCGGCCAGCTTGGGCTTGGTGCTTGCATCAGCCATGGGTGGCCTCCTCGGGCGCGGATTGCACGGCGGCGGCGTGGCCGCGGATGTAGGCGACGTCGTTGCGCAGTTCGGCCAGCGTGGTCGAGAACGGCGTGGCCTGGCTGTTCAGCCCGGACTTCACCTTCATCACGATCAGGCCCGCCACGGCCGCGAACAGGATCGCCATGCCGCCGATCGCCTGCAGACGGTAGTCGTCCCAGAACAGCACGATCACGAACAGCGCCACCAGCAGGAAGGCACCGCCCGCGAGGAAGACCGCCAGCAGCGTCCACGCGAGGTAGCCAAGCAGGCGGCGCGCGTCTTCCTGGAATTCGACGGCGGCCAGCTCGAGCCGGGTGCCGATCATGGCAACCACGTTCGCGGCGATGCGGCCCGCAGCCGCCAGGATGCCCATTACTTACGGCCGAGCAGCAGGCCGATCACGGCGCCGACGGCGACGCCGACACCGACGGCTTTCCACGGGTTTTCGTGCACGTACTCGTCGGTGGCCTTGTAGGCGACCTTGGCTTTTTCGACGGCGGCTTCTTCGAGGCGAATGATGTCATCCTTGGCCTTGACGACGGTACGCTCGAACTTGGCCTTGGCCGCCTTCAGTTCGTCGCCGGTCAGCTGGCCGCTGTTGCGCAGCCAGGCTTCGGCGTCCTGGACAAAGGATTTCAGGTCGGACAGCAGTTGGTCGCGGGTGCCGGATTGGGTCGGGATTTTTTCGATCATGGTGGGAGCCTCTTCATTGTTTGTGTTTCGGACAATGTTATCGTAAAGCATAATCCAGTGCGACGCCAACGAACAGTGCGGCCCCCAGCCAGTTGTTATGGCGGAAGGCGGCAAAACAGCGCATGCGGTCGCGGCCGCGGATCAGCGTGTAGTGGTAGACCGCCATGCCGGCCGCGACGACGACGCCGGCCACGAACCACCCACGCAGCCCGAGCATCCAGCCGCACACCAGGTCGATGCCGAGCGCCACCGTGTAGCACAGCATGACGGCGAACACATCGTATTTGCCGAAGGTGATGGCCGAGGTGCGCATGCCGATCTTGATGTCGTCGTCGCGGTCGACCATCGCGTATTCGGTGTCGTAGGCCACGGCCCAGAAGATGTTCGCCACCAGCAGCCACCAGGCGACCGCCGGCACCGTGTTCTGCACGGCGGCGAAGGCCATCGGGATGCCGAAGCCGAAAGCGATGCCGAGGTAGGCCTGGGGAATCGCGAAGAAGCGCTTGAAATAGGGGTAGCTGCCGGCCACGATCACCGCCACCACGGACAGCTGCTTGGTCAGCGCATTCAGCGGCAGGATCAGCAGGAAGGACACCAGCGCCAGCACCGCCGCGACCATGACGGCTTCCCAGCCCTTGATGCGGCCGCTGGTCAGCGGACGGTCGACGGTGCGCTTGACGTGGCGGTCGAAGTCGCGGTCGGCATAGTCGTTGATGGCGCAGCCGGCGGAGCGCATGAGGGCGGTGCCGAGCACGAAGATCGCGACGATCATCGGATCGGGATGGCCGCCGGACGCCATCCACAAGGCCCACAGGGTGGGCCACAGCAGGAGCAGGATGCCGATCGGTTTGTCGGCACGGATCAGGCGGAAGTAGAGCGCCAGCTTGTTCATGGGCGGATTCGGCGTGAAAAAATTGCAAAGCCGAATTGTATCCGACGTGCTGGCGCTATCGAATCAAGCCGCAGCCTGCAACTTGACCATCTCCACCCCCGGCAATCCGCAATCGGCCACCGCATTCACCACCGCATCGATCGCCGCCTTGCGCGTAAAGCTCTTGCGCCAGACGATCACCACGCGGCGCGATGGCGCCGGTTCCTTGAAGGGCACGAAGGTCAGCAGTCCGTTCGGGTCCTTCATGCTCGGCACCGAGGCGCGCGGCAGCACGGTCAGGCCGATGCCGCTGGCGACCATGTGGCGGATCGTCTCCAGCGACGAACCCTCGAAGGTGCGCTGCATGCCGTTGTTCGGGTTGGACGAGAAGCGCGCCATCTCGGGGCAGACTTCCAGCACCTGGTCGCGGAAGCAGTGGCCGGTGCCCAGCAGCAGCATGGTTTCGCTCTTCAGGTCTTCGGCCGAGATCTCGGCGCGGCCGGCCCAGGGGTGCGCTGTCGGCATCGCCACCACGAAAGGCTCGTCGTACAGCGCCTGCACCGACATGCCGTGTTCCGGCAGCGGCAGCGCCATGATGGCGGCGTCCAGTTCGCCCTGGCGCAGCAGGTCGAGCAGCTTGACGGTGAAGTTCTCCTGCAGCACCAGCGGCATCTGGGGCACGTTGTCGATCAGGTTCCTGACCAGCGGCGGCAGCAGGTAAGGGCCGACCGTGTAGATCACACCCAGGCGCAGCGGCCCCGACAGCGGGTCCTTGTTCTGCTTGGCCAGCTCCTTGATGGCGGCGGTCTGTTCGAGCACGCGCTCGGCCTGGGCCACGATCTGGGCGCCCAGCGGCGTGACGGACACTTCCGATCCGCCGCGCTCGAACAGCGTCACGCCGAGCTCGTCCTCCAGCTTCTTGATGGCGACGGACAGGGTTGGCTGGGCAACGAAACAGGCTTCGGCGGCATGGCCGAAGTGCTTGGCACGGGCAACGGCAACGATGTATTTCAGTTCGGTCAGGGTCATGGACGTATCGGGTCGGAATACGGAAAAACGTGTTGGGGACGACACATTTGCCGCACTACAGGTACATCAAGGTATTTTACCGTTAAAGCAGTCGATATAATGGCCGGGCCAGTAATGTTGCTGGGTGGAATTTATTTGTTACCATAAAGGCATCCTCATGTCCTCGACCTTCGGGCCGGCCGAAGCCCAGGCCTACATGCACAAGCTGCTGGCCGTCATGCACCAGCAGGGCGGTTCCGATTTGTTCATCTCCGCCGATTTCCCACCCAGCATGAAATACCAGGGTGCGATGAAGCCCCTGAGCAACCAGCGCCTGAGCGGCGACGTCACCCGCGCGCTGGCCCTGTCGCTGATGAACGAGCGCCAGCGCGCCGAATTCGAAGCCGAGATGGAATGCAATTTTGCCATTTCGCTGCCGGGCGTCTGTCGTTTTCGCGTCAACGTCTACGTGCAGCAGCAAAGCGTCGGCATGGTGGTGCGCACGATCGCCTCTGAAATCCCGAATTTCGAGAAGCTCGACCTGCCCGAGGTGCTGAAGGACGTCGTCATGACCAAGCGCGGCCTGGTGCTGGTCGTCGGCGGCACCGGGTCCGGCAAGTCGACCACGCTGGCGGCGATGATCGACTACCGCAACGCCAACTCGGCCGGACACATCATCACGGTCGAGGACCCGGTCGAATACGTCCACAAGAACAAGAACTGCCTGATCACGCACCGCGAGGTCGGCGTCGACACCCATTCCTGGCACAACGCGCTGAAGAACACGCTGCGCCAGGCGCCGGACGTGATCCTGATCGGCGAGATCCGCGACACCGAAACGATGGAACACGCGATCGCCTTCGCCGAAACCGGCCACCTGTGCCTGGGCACGCTGCACGCCAACAATGCCAACCAGACCATGGACCGCATCATCAACTTCTTCCCGGAAGAGAGAAGGAACCAGTTGCTGATGGACCTGTCGTCGAACCTGCGCGCCATCGTCTCGCAGCGCCTGGTGCGCACCGAGGACGGCAAGGGCCGCAAGGCCGCCATCGAGATCCTGCTGAACACCCCGACCATCAGCGAGCTGATTTTCAAAGGGAACTTCCACGGCATCAAGGAAATCATGGCCAAGTCGCGCGAACTCGGCATGTGCACCTTCGACCAGGCCTTGTACGAGCTGTACAACAAGGGCTACATCAGCTACGAGGAAGCCCTGCGCAATGCCGACTCCGCCAACGGCCTGCGCCTGCAGATCAAGCTGTCGGGCGACCGCAAGGCGCCGGGCGAGGGCGCTGCCGCGTCGAAGCCGGCCGAGCTGTCGATGCTGGTCGAGGAAGAACCGGAGCCGGGGGCGCCGGGGGCGGGTTAAAATTCGCCACCACGTTGATATTGGCGCGTGGCCCCTCAACGTCGTTCCCGCGAAAGCGGGAACCCATACTGAGCGCCAGATACCGCTACGCTTACGTACCCGCTCCGCGAACCGAAATCCCATGCCCACCTTCGAACAAAAACTCACCACCCGCGCCACCCTCAAGGACCGCATCGCCCAACTGCCGAAACCCGTGGTCCTCACCAACGGCGTCTTCGACATCCTGCACCGCGGCCACGTCACCTATCTCGCCCAGGCCCGCGAACTCGGTGCCTCGCTGGTGGTCGCCGTCAACACCGACGCCTCGGTCAAGCGTCTCGGCAAGGGCGACGACCGCCCGCTGAACACCATGCTCGACCGCATGGCGGTGCTGGCCGCACTGGAATCGGTCAGCCTGGTGGTCGAATTCGACGAAGACACCGCCCTCGAAGTGGTGCAGGAAGCCCGCCCCGACATCTACGCCAAGGGCGGTGATTACGTGATGAACGAAATCCCGGAAGGGAAGGAAGTCATCGCCCAGGGCGGCAAGGCGGTCGCGATCGACTTCCAGCATGACCGCTCGACCAGCAAGCTGGTCGCCAAGATCCGCCAGTTCGGTTAAGCGCACCTCGGTCTCAGCGCTTTTCCTTGTCGATCTTCTGCAGCAGCTTGAACGCTTCGCGGTCGATCATCGGCTCCGCAGCCGCCAGTTCCTTGCTTGCCTGGACGTAGGCGGCGCGCTTGCGCTCCTTCTTTTCTTCCGGCGGCACGGCCGCCGTCATGCCCGGCATCATGATCTGCGAACTACCGTTGTACTTCCTGTGGATGACCTGCTTGCCGTAGGGCGTGTTATAGAAGCGCGTCATCTCGGTCGCGGTGTCGGCCGAAATGAAGGGGGCCACTTGCGGCGCCAGGCGCTGGTAGACCTCCGCGGGCGGCGTCTTGTCGATCTTGGCGTACACGGCCTGCCGCTGGGCGTCGTTCGAATAGCGGCTGCGCGCGGCGACACCCTTCAGCACCTTTTCGACCTGCATCGCGCCGAGCAGGTCCTGCACGGCCTTGACGTGCGCGGGGCCGGAGACCGCAGCCTGTGCGGCAGGGGCGGAAGCGGGGGCGGGTGCGGCGAATGCGGGGGCGGCGAAGGCCAGCGACAGGCCCAGTGCGGCCTGGACGACAAACTTCATAGTGTTCCTTTCGGGTGAAATCCGGAAGCCGTCAGGCTACCAGAGCAGGGCAGCTGAAAATACGTGCTTTGTCACGCCTTGTCCGGCAGCCGCAGCTGGGCGGAACGATCGCATAAAATGCGTGCAAACCATCGCACGTAAGCCGGAGGCCGAAATGAAGATCGCCGTATTCAGCGCACGCCGCTACGACAAAACGATGCTGGCCGAAGCCAATGCCGGCGCCGGCCATGCACTGCGCTTTCTGGAAGACCGCCTGACGGCCGCCACCGCCCCGCTGGCCGAGGGTTGCGAGGCGGTTTGCGTATTCGTCAACGATAACGTCGATGCCGAGGTGCTCGGCATATTGGCGGCGCAGGGCACGCGCCTGGTCGCGACCCGCTCGACCGGCTACAACCATATCGACGCCCAGGCCGCAGAGCGCCTGGGCATCGCGGTCGTGCGCGTCACCGATTACTCGCCGCATTCGGTGGCCGAATTCGCGGTCGGCCTGCTGCTGGCGGTGAACCGCAAGATCGCGCGCGCGAGCACCCGCACGCGCGACGGCAATTTCGACCTCGATGGCCTGATGGGGTTCGACCTGCACGGCAAGACGGTCGGCGTGATCGGCACCGGCAAGATCGGCGTCATTTTCGCGCGCATCATGGCCGGTTTCGGCTGCACGGTGGTCGGGTACGACAAATTCCCGTCCCCGGCCTTCGAGACGCTCGGTGGACGTTACGTCGGCATCGACGAACTGCTGCAATGCAGCGACGTGGTGTCGCTGCATTGTCCGCTCACGCCGGAAACCCATCACATCGTCGATGCCGCTTCGCTGGCGCGCGTCAAACGCGGCTGCATCCTGGTGAACACCAGCCGCGGTGGCCTGATCGATACCGAATGCGCCATCGCCGCGCTGAAATCCGGCCAGCTCGGCGGCCTGGCGATCGACGTCTACGAGCAGGAAGCCAGCCTGTTCTTCCAGGACCTGTCGTCGACCATCATCACCGACGATGTGATCCAGCGCCTGGTGTCCTTTCCGAACGTGATCGTTACCGGGCACCAGGCCTTCTTCACGGTCGAGGCGATCGGGCAGATCATGCGCACGACGATCGAGAGCATCTCCGATTTCGAACGCGGACAGCCCCTGCGCAACCGGATCCCGGCCAATCCATGACGCCGGCCGTGCCACGCCTTACTTGAGGACCACGCGCGCCACGACCGGATCGTGGTCGGACGGATAGCGGCGGTCGAAAGTATCGCTCAAGACCGCGTATTTGAGGACGTCGAAACGGCCGTCGACGAAGATGTAGTCGATACGATCGCGCATCGGCGCATCCAGGTGGAAGCCGTTGAAGGTGCCTTGCGGGCCGTACGGCGGCGTCTTGCTGACCCGGGCGGCGTCGCGCAGGGTTGTCGACATGGTCTGGATCTGCACGGTGTCCGGCGTCGAATTGAAGTCGCCCACGCAGATGGCCGGTTCGCCGCGCGTGATCTCCGCGATCTTGCGCAGCATCAGGTCGGCCGACTGGCGGCGCGCCTGTTCGCCTTCATGGTCGAAGTGGACCGAGAACACGTAGAACACGCGTGCCGTGCTGCGGTCGCGCAGGCGCGCCCACGAGGCGATGCGGTGGCAGCACTTGGCGTCCCAGCCGAACGAGGGGCGGTCCGGGGTTTCGCTGAGCCAGAAATCGCCCTTGCCGAGCAGCGCGAAACGGCTTTTGCGGAAGAAGATCGCGGAATGCTCGCCGGCGTCCTTGCCGTCGTCGCGGCCGACGCCGACGTGGTCGTATTCGTCCATCTGCGCCAGGTCGGCGATCTGGTCGGCCAGGCCTTCCTGGGTGCCGAGGATGTCGAACTCGTGGTAGCGGACCAGCGCCTTGACCATGTCCTTGCGGGCCGGCCAGGCGTTGGGGCCGTCGCCCGGATTGTTGTAGCGCAGGTTATAGGTCGCGACGTTGATCGGCGCAGCCGGATTGGACGCTGCCGATGCGGGCGCCGACACCATGCAAAGGAGCAGCGCATACGCAAACAGGTGCGCGACGGGAGAGAGGATTTTTTTCATGTGGATGGGCTCTGGACAGGATGGCGCTCGGAATAGAGTAATCATGTTCCGGCATCCAGGTTGCGCAACCGAATGAAAAGCGCCGCAGTTTACGTTGTTTTAGTAAACAGGCGATGCGTTCCCGGCGCCGCTTTACCTAGCGTTCCTTCTTCAGATACGCCCGCAAGCCATGCGTGAACAGAAACGGAAATACGCTCGCATGGTCCTCCCCCGCGAATACCTCGAGTCGGGTTTCCAGGCCCGGATAACGGTGCGCCCTGAGCGCGGCGTCGAATTCGCGCAGGTCGGCCACCATGTCCGCATCCTCTTCCGAACGTGAACGTTTCTGGCCTGGCGCGAGCGTCTCGCGCCCGCCGATGCCGAAATACACCGAGGCCCGCATGTCATGGTGTGCGCTGGCGTAGGCCTGCTCGCGGCCGAACAGCACGCCGCGGTCGAACCACAGCGACGGGCTGCCAAGGATGTAGTGCTCGAAGGTGGCGGGGCGGGTCAGCAGCAGGTGCACGCCCAGCAGGCTGCCATACGAGTGACCGACGAAGATCTTGCGCTGCATGTCGGCGCGGTACAGCGTGGCGATCAGCGGGAAGACTTCGTTCGCGATGAAGCGCCCGTAGCCGTCCGCCTCCCCGAAGGCCGGTGCGCGGCCCGCCATGTCCGAGGTGTAGCCGCCGGCTGCCGGCACCGTCGGCGTATAGTCGCGGCGGCGGCTGTACGCGGGACTGTCGCCTTTGGCGTACGACAGGCCGACCACGATCGCTTCTTCCAGCCCGGCGTGCCTGGCCAGGCGCTGGGCGATGCTGCGTGCCACCGGGAAGGCATAAGCGGCGTCGGTGACGAACAGCACCGGATAACGCTTGCTGGAGGCGCGGTAGGAGTCGGGCAGGGCGACGAACAGCTGGTAATCGCGATCGAGCGCCCGGGCGTGGACGTCGCGCACCTCGGTGGCGTCGAGTGCGTAAGGGAGAGCAGCGGCCGCCGTGGCGCAGCCGCACAGGATATGGAGTAAAACCAGGGTGAGAAGGCGATGCATGCAGGCTCCTTGGGATGCGGTGCGCCGATTCTGCAGCGCCCCGCATGGACAGGCAGCCGCAGCGTGACGAAACGCCGCATCCATGTGACGGCCCCGGGGCAATCCACTGTCCCGGCGCCGACCGCCACTGCTATACTTTTGGCAATGAATCGCCCCCTGCCCACCCTCAAGCCCGCCGTCCGGACCATCGCCGTCACGGTGCTGCTGTGGACGGCAATCACCGCCCTCGGCGCGCTGCAGACCTACAGCGACAACCTGCGCGGGGGCGCCGCCAGCCACTATCCGTCGCTGTTCGTAAAATGGTTCCTCGAATATGCGGTGCCGCTGATCGTCCTCAGCGCGGGGCTGAGCCTGGCGCTGGGGCGCTGGCCGGTGCTGCTCGAACGGCCGCGCAACGTGGTGGGCTTGTTCTTTGGCCTGGTGCTGGTGTTCCAGCCGGCCCAGTGGCTGTACATGGCCTGGCTGCGCGGCTACCTGCCGATCGACAGCGCCGGCGCCCTGTGGCAGTTGCTGATGAAGATGCTGCTGGTCGGCTGGTTCTCGACCACCGGCACCTTTGCCGCCATCCTGGCGATTCACTACTGGCGCCAGGCGCGGGCACGCGAGCTGGCCTGGCAGCGCTCGCAGACAGACATGCTCGGCCTGCGCCTGGCGCTCGAGGAGCAGCGCCTGCTGGCGCTGCGTGCCCAGCTCGAGCCGCATTTCCTGTTCAATGCGCTGAACGCGATCAGCGCGCTGGTGCGCGACGGCGACAAGACGCTGGCGCTGGGCGGCATCGGGCGCCTGAGCGACCTGCTGCGCTATGCGCTCACGGCCAGCGTGCGCAACACCGCCACCGTCGCCGACGAGCTGGGCTTCGTGCGCGATTACCTCGACCTGCAGCGCCTGCGCTATGGCGAGCGCCTGCGCGTCCACATCGACGGCGTCAGCGAACTGCTGGAGCAGGTGGCCTGTCCGTCGCTGCTGCTGCAGCCGCTGATCGAAAACGCGCTGCGCCACGACCTCGACTGCCGCGAGGGGCCCGGCGACATCCGCCTGGCCTTCGAGCGCGACGGCGATACCTTGTGCATCCGCGTCGCCAATCCGGCCGGCCCCGGCACGCCGGCCAACCCGGGGGCCGGCCTCGGCCTGGCGAACACGCGCGACCGGCTGCGCCTGATGCATCCGTCGGCCTCGCTGCAGGCCGGCCTGCAGGGCGACCGTTTCGTGGCCGAGGTGCGATTGCCGCTGGCGCTGGCGGACTAGCGTAGCGCTGCGCTGCGTGGAACCGATCCAGCGGCCGCGAAGTCGAACGTCACATGAAAGCCATCATCCTCATGTTTGCGGGCTTGCTGACGGCCTGCCAGGCGTCGCAGCCGGGCATGGCCAGCCAGAAGCGGCCCATGCCTGTTCGCGGCGCGGGTGCCAGCGCCGGATCGAGCAGCGCGGGCGCGGCCACCGCGTCCGGTGCAGGAGAACGGGCGGGCACCGGCAGCTGGTACGGCATGTGCGAGCTGAACCGGAAGCTCATGGGTGCACGCACGCCGCAGGAGCGGCAGGCGATCGCCGAGCAGGCCATGCCGAACATTTCGCACGAAGCGCGCGAGGAGCAGCTGCAGATGATGCAGCAGAGCTGTCCCTGAGAAGCTGCCTTTTCAGGCGCCGCCGGCGTACCCGTTCTGGCGCCAGGCTTCGTACACCACCACCGCCACCGTGTTCGACAGGTTCAGGCTGCGATTGCCCGGCATCATCGGCAGGCGGATGCGCTGTGCCGGCGGGAAGGATTCACGCAGAGCCGGGTCCAGGCCGCGCGACTCGGCACCGAACACGAACACGTCGCCCGGACGGAAGGCCGCGTCGCCGAACGGCGAGGAGCCGTGGGTGGTCATGGCGAACATGCGGGTCGTGTCCGGTTTCGCATCAGCCAGGAAGGCATCCCAGTTCTTGTGCACCTTCATGGTCGCGTAATCGTGGTAGTCGAGGCCGGCGCGGCGCATCTTGGCGTCGTCCAGCGGAAAGCCGAGCGGCTCGACCAGGTGCAGTTGCGCGCCGGTGTTGGCGCACAGGCGAATGATATTGCCCGTGTTGGGCGGGATTTCCGGTTCGACCAGCACTACATGAAACAAAACTCTCTCCTTAAAAATGGGGTGGCGTGCGCGCGAACACGAAATTCGTCACCCGCGCCGCGCCGAAGCGCTTGAACGTCGCCGCCAGCTCGGCCAGCGTATGGCCGCTGGTCATGACGTCGTCGACCAGGCCGACGTGGCGCCCGGCGATGCGGTCCGGATCGGCCGCCGCAAAGGCGCCGCGCACGTTGCCGGCGCGCTCGGCCGGCGTGACGCCGGACTGGGCCGTCGTTTCCGTGGTCCGCTCGGCCAGCTTCGGGTGCAATGCTACCCCGAGCGAGGCCGCCAGCGGGCGCGCGATTTCCAGTGCCTGGTTGAAGCCGCGTTCCACCAGCCGCCGGCGGCCCAGCGGAACAGGACACAGCACATCCGGTAGCGCCATGGCGGGGCGTGCCAGCACGGCGTCGCGCAGGCGTTCGGCGAACCAGGGCGCCAGCGGCAGGCGCGCGCCGAATTTCAGCTGCAGCACCAGCTGGTCGAGCGGGGCGGCGTAATCGACCGCGGCGACGGTGGCGTCGAAGGCAGGCGGGTCGGCCAGGCAGCTGCCGCAGACCGGCTCTGTCGCCAATGAATTCTCCACGTCCTGTCCTTGCACGCTCGCCACGGGCTCCCGCTTGCGCGGGGGCGGCGAAACGGGCAGCGGATTCGCACAACGCGCGCAGCACGGGCCGCGCGGCGGCGCGAACTGGGCGCAGCAGGGTGGGCACACCACGCCGTCGCAGCCGTCGCCGCACAGCGCGCAGGTGGACGGCAGCAGCCGCCGCACGACCGCCATCGGCAGGCGGCGCAGCCTCATTGGCAAACTTATCGGCAAGCTCGGCGGCAAATGCAGGCGGTCGGTCATCGGCTTGTTTGTCGACAAACAGGTACACTGCCGCCATTATCTCATTTGACTGCAGTCGACCATGGCTTCACCCCAAACTCCTTCCAAGATGAGCGCGCCAATCGATATGGCGCGCGTGCGCCAGCTGTTCGCCGATCCGGCCCGTATCGCGTCCTCGGATTTCCTGCGCCGCGAGATCGCTTCGCGCATGTTCGACCGCCTGTCGCTGGTCAAGACCGCGCCGCAGCGCGTACTGGACGCCGGTTGCGGCAGCGGCGTCGACATCGCCCAACTGCAAAAACAATATCCTGCGGCCCAGGTGCTGGGCCTGGATGCAGTGCCGGCCATGCTGGCGGTGGCGTCCGGCGCGACCCAGTCGCCGCGTTCATTCCTCAGCCGTTTGCTGCCGGCCAAAGCCGGTATTGACCTTGTCGCTGGCGACTTCGGCCAGCTGCCGCTGGGGCCGAACTCGGTCGACCTCGTCTGGTCCAACCTGGCCTTGCACTGGCATTCCCAGCCCGACCGCGTGTTCCAGGAGTGGCGCCGCGTGCTGCGCGTGGATGGCCTGCTGATGTTTTCCAATTTTGGCCCGGACACCTTCATCGAACTGCGCGCCGCCTTCGCCGCGATGGACGAGACGCCGCACACGCTGCCTTTCGTCGACATGCACGATTTCGGCGACCAGCTGGTGGAAGCCGGTTTCACGACGCCGGTGATGGACATGGAAAAGATCACGGTCACCTACGACAGCGCCCAGGCGCTGCTGGCCGACGTGCGCGCCTTCGGCGGCAACCCGCTGGCCACGCGCCGGCGCGGCCTGGTCGGACGGGCGGCCTGGCAGCGCATGCTGGATGCACTCGAGGCCGGACGCCGCAGCGACGGCAAGCTGGGCCTGACGTTCGAGGTCATCTATGGCCACGCTTTCCGTCCGGCGCCGAAAACAACGGCGGCCGGGGAATCGATCGTGCGTTTTCAGCCACAGAACCGGCCTCCCAAGGCCTGAATGGCCGTGCAGGCGCATCCCATGCCGGGGAGGTAATTTTCCTTGAATAAAAATTAGCCATTTAGATATAATCAATGACACTTTTTTCGACTGGCAGGGTCAACGCGCTAAAAATTTAAGCATAAACGCGACGAGTCGAACTGGTTGCAAGCATGGCAAGTCAAGCAAGTACGACCTGTGGAGCGGCCGCTTGCCTAAAGGATTTCGGAGCGGCGGCGGTTCGTTCATGGAATTGCTGACCGTTTTAAGAAAATTCAATAAATTTTTTTAGGTGGTTGGAGACGACATGACTTATGCAAAGCGATTCACAGTGTCGATGTCCGGTCTTGCGCTTGCGGCCAGCCTGCCGGCCTGGGCCCTGGCGCGGCCCGAACCCGAGGTCACCGGACGGCCGGTGGAACTCCAGTTCGGCATGCAGCCGCCGGTCACCGGGATCGGCGAATACATCTACAGCCTGCACAACTGGATGCTGCTGGTCTGCCTGATCATCTTCCTCGGCGTGTTCGGCGTCATGTTCTACTCGGTGTTCAAGCACCGCAAATCGCGCGGCCACAAGGCGGCCACCTTCCACGAATCCACCTCCGTCGAAATCGCCTGGACCGTCATCCCGTTCCTGATCGTGATCGGCATGGCGCTGCCCGCTACCCACGCCGTGGTCGCCATGAAGGACACCTCGAACCCCGACCTGACCATCAAGGTCACCGGCATGCAGTGGAAATGGGGTTACGACTACCTGAAAGGCGAGGGCGAGGGCATTTCCTTCCTGTCCAACCTGGCCACCCCGCGCACCCAGGTCGGCGAACCGGGCGTGGCGCCGACCGCCCAGCGCACCGACAACTACCTGCTCGAAGTCGACAATCCGGTGCGCGTCCCGGTGAACAAGAAGATCCGCCTGGTACTGACCGCCAACGACGTGATCCACTCGTGGACGATTCCCGCCTTTGCGGTCAAGCAGGATGCGATTCCGGGCTTCGTGCGCGACACCTGGTTCCGCGCCGAAAAGGTCGGCACCTACCGCGGGAATTGCGTCGAACTGTGCGGCAAGGAGCACGCTTTCATGCCGATCGTCGTCGAAGTGATGTCGGCCGCCGACTATTCGGCCTGGGTCAGCGGCGAGAAGAAACGGATGGCGGCGCTGGCCGACGACCCGAACAAGGTCTGGACCATCGACGAACTCAAGACCAAGGGCGAAAAGGTCTACGCCGCCAACTGCGTGGCCTGCCACCAGGCCGGCGGCCAGGGCGTGCCGAACGCGTTTGCCTCGCTGGTCGGTTCGCCGGTGGTGCTCGGCCACAAGGCGGAACAGATCGCCGTCCTGCTGAACGGCAAGCACAGCGGCAAGTACCCGAGCGCGATGCCGGCCTGGAAGCAGCTGTCCGACACCGACATCGCATCGGTGATCACCTACACGCGTAATAACTGGACGAACAAGGCCGAGGAGAATATCGTACAACCGGCCGAGGTGCTGGCGGCACGCGGCAAATAAGCGGTTCAAAAAAAACGGTACGCATACAGTTCGGATTCAAGGAGACAGGGTCACCTTGCTGCATCGGGTGGCTCATGAAGTTCAGCTCGCTTAGGACATTGACATGACTTCCAGCACGCTCGACAACGCACACGAACACCAACACGGTCACGACCACGCCCACGATCATCCGCACGGCTACCGCCGCTGGCTGTTCGCCACCAACCACAAGGACATCGGGACCCTGTACCTGTGGTTCGCCTTCGTCATGCTGCTCTCGGGCGGCGTGCTGGCCCTCATGATCCGCACCGAGCTGTTCCAGCCTGGGCTGCAGTTCTTCCGTCCCGAATTCTTCAACCAGCTCACCACCATGCACGGCGTGGTGATGGTGTTCGGCGCGATCATGCCGGCCTTCGTGGGCTTCGCCAACTGGATGATCCCGCTGCAGATCGGGGCTTCGGACATGGCGTTCGCGCGCATGAACAACTTCTCGTTCTGGCTGCTGCCGCCGGCGGCGCTGCTGCTGGCCGGGTCCTTCTTCGCACCGGGCGGCGCCACCGCAGCCGGCTGGACCCTGTATGCGCCGCTGTCGACCCAGATGGGACCGGGCATGGACATGGCGATCTTTGCGCTGCACATCATGGGCGCCTCGTCGATCATGGGCTCGATCAACATCATCGTCACCATCCTCAACATGCGCGCGCCCGGCCTGACGCTGATGAAGATGCCGATGTTCTGCTGGACCTGGCTGATCACCGCCTACCTCCTGATCGCCGTGATGCCGGTGCTGGCAGGCGCCATCACCATGACCCTGACCGACCGCCACTTCGGCACCTCCTTCTTCAACGCGGCCGGCGGCGGCGACCCGGTCATGTACCAGCACATCTTCTGGTTCTTCGGCCACCCCGAGGTCTACATCATGATCCTGCCGGCCTTCGGCATCATCTCGCAGATCATCCCGGCCTTTGCCCGCAAGCCGCTGTTCGGCTATGCCTCGATGGTGTACGCGACCGCCTCGATCGCGATCCTCTCCTTCATCGTCTGGGCCCACCACATGTTCACCACCGGCATGCCGGTGACCAGCCAGCTGTTCTTCATGTACGCCACCATGCTGATCGCGGTGCCGACCGGCGTGAAGGTGTTCAACTGGGTGGCGACGATGTGGAAGGGTTCGATGACCTTCGAGACGCCGATGCTGTTCGCGGTCGGCTTCATCTTCGTGTTCACGATGGGCGGCTTCACCGGCCTGATCCTGGCTGTGACCCCGATCGACATCCAGGTGCAGGACACTTATTACGTGGTGGCCCACTTCCACTACGTGCTGGTGGCCGGCTCGCTGTTCGCGCTGTTTGCCGGCTTCTATTACTGGGCGCCGAAATGGACCGGCCACATGTACCCTGAACTGCGCGGCAAGATCCACTTCTGGAACTCGCTGATCTGGTTCAACATCACCTTCTTCCCGATGCACTTCCTGGGCCTGTCCGGCATGCCGCGCCGCTATGCCGACTACAACGGCGTGTTCACCGACTGGAACATGGTGGTCTCGATCGGCGCCTTCGGCTTCGGCCTGAGCCAGGTGTACTTCCTGCTGTTCGTGGTGCTGCCGACCATCCGCGGCGGCCAGCCGGCCGACGCCAAACCATGGGAAGGCGCGGAAGGGCTGGAGTGGACCGTGCCGAGCCCGGCCCCGTTCCACACCTTCGAGAATCCGCCGCTGGTGAAGTGAGCAATCAAGTAAGGAGTCGGGCATGATCGACCGCAAAAGGAACCTGCGTACCGCCTTCTGGGTAGGCGGCCTGGCACTGTTCTTCTTCGTGCTGCTGTTCGTCAAGCGGCTCTGGCTGGGCTGATAGCGCATGCACGCCCACGCCGGCCAGGAGGAACGCGTTCTCAACCGCACCGTGCTGGTCAAGCTGGTGGTGATCGCCGTCGTCATGTTCGGGTTCGCCTATGCGCTGGTGCCGGTCTACCGCCAGGTGTGCGAGGCGCTCGGCATCAACGTGCTGACGCAGAAGGACGGCACGGTGGCGGCGCCGGTGAACACCCAGGTCGACCTGGCGCGCACCGTCACCGTCGAACTGGACGGCAATGCCCAGGGACCGTGGCGCTTCCGCCCGACCCAGCGCAGCGTCGACGTGCATCCGGGCGAGATGGCGACGGTGGTGTACGAAGTCGTGAACACGCAGGCGCGCACGGTCAAGGCGCAGGCCATCCCGAGCTATGCGCCGCAGTCGGCGATGCCGCATTTTAAGAAGGTCGAGTGCTTCTGCTTCCAGGAGCAGGTGCTGGGACCGAACGAGGCGCGCCAGATGCCGGTGGTATTCTTCATCGACCCGGCGCTGCCGCGCGAAGTGAAGAACATCACGCTGTCGTACACCTTCTTCGAGATCGGCGGGGCGGTGGCGGCGCAAAAGGTGGCAAACAAGGAATAGAGGACGGAACCGGAACGATGGACGATGGAGAGCGGCGCCCGGCATCGTTCGGCGCCACGATGAAGGCGGTGTTCTGGTCCTTTTTCGGCGTACGCAAGCGCAAGGATTACGAACGCGACGCGGCCAACCTGAACCCGGTCTATGTGATCGTGGGCGGCCTGATCGGGGCGCTGGTGTTCATCGGCATCCTGATGCTGGTGGTGCGGCTGGCCGTCGCCAGGGCATGAACAAAACAGGATTCGACAATATCAACAGGTTTGATGGAGGAGAGCAGGATGAGTTCGCCACAGAATGCCACACACAGCACGGCGCCCGCCACCGCACACGGCGCGGCGCACAGCGCGCCTTATTACTTCGTCCCCGGTCCCTCGCGCTGGCCGATGATCGCCGGCATCTCGATGCTGACCACGATGGCGGGCGCCTCGGGCTGGGTCAACGGCGCCGGCTGGGGGCCGGGCGTGTGCGGCGCCGGTATCCTGGCGATGCTGGTGGTGCTGTACTTCTGGTTCGGCGACGCCATCGGTGAATCGGAATCCGGCAAGTACAGCGCGCGCATCGATTTGTCCTACCGCTGGTCGATGAGCTGGTTCATCTTCTCGGAAGTGATGTTCTTCGGCGCCTTCTTCGGCGCGCTGTTCTACGCGCGCGCGGTGAGCATGCCCTGGCTGTCCGACCTCGACCACAAGGTGATCTGGCCCGACTTCGCCGGCCACTGGGGCAACGTCGGCCCGGCCGGCACCGTGGAAGGCTTCAACACCATGGGCCCGTTCCCGATCCCGACCATCAACACTGCGCTGCTGCTGACCTCGGGCGTGACGCTGACCATCGCCCACCACGCCCTGCGCCTCGGCCATCGCAGCAAGACCGCGTTCTGGCTGTTCTGCACCATCCTGCTGGGCGCCGTCTTCATGGGCTTCCAGGCCTACGAGTACCACCATGCCTACACCGAGCTGAACCTGAAACTCACTTCGGGCATCTACGGTTCGACCTTCTTCATGCTGACCGGCTTCCACGGCTTCCACGTGACCATGGGGGCGATCATGCTGTCGGTGGTGCTGTACCGCGTGCTGCGCGGGCATTTCACGGCCGAGAACCACTTCGGGTTCGAAGGGGCGGCCTGGTACTGGCACTTCGTGGATGTGGTGTGGTTGGGGCTTTATGTTGTCGTGTATTGGTTATAAGAGCTGACACGTCGTCCCTGCGAAGGCAGGGACCCAAGTTGTACGAGTTATCGAAACGCTAGCGCAGGCCCGTCGGCTGAATCCACCCCATCTTGTACGAAAACAGCACCAGTAAAAACAGCGTAATCGACAACCCCACCCGCATCGCCAGCGCCTGCACCGTGCGGTTGCTGCGTCCCTTGTCGCGCATGAGGAAGAACAGGGCAGAGGCCAGGCTGCCGATGATGAGCACGAAAGCGACGGCGACGACGATCTTCATGGCGAGCCCTGATATGGAATTATCAAGATTTAATTGTAATGCGATTGCGCTTCCGTTTTAGGACTATCCCTTTCCTGGCGATGCTGGTGCTGGTGGCCCTCGGTATCGCGCTCGGCAACTGGCAGACGCGGCGCGCGCTCGAGAAAACCGCACTCCAGCACAAGCTGGCACAGCGCACCGCCGCGCCGCCGCTGGTGCTGGGCGAGGCACTGCAGGATCCGGCGGCCATCGAATACCGGCGTGTCATTGTGACCGGCCGATTCGACCCCAACTGGCCGGTATTCCTCGACAACCGCCCGCAGGGCGGCCGCAGCGGGTTCGTTTTGCTGATGCCGTTTACAATAGCGGGTTCGCGCCGGCAGGTGCTGGTGGCGCGCGGCTGGCTGGCGCGCGATCCGGCCGGCTACGCGCACATGCCCAAATTCGACACGCCGGCCGGCACCGTCACCATCGAGGGCGTCGCCGTGCTGCATCCGGCGCGCGTAATGCAGCTGGGGACGCCGCCGGCGCTGGCGCCGGGCGCCATCGTGCAGAACCTGGAAGTCGATGGCTTTGCGCGTGCCACCGGCCTGTCCCTGCAGCCTTTCCTGCTGGAGCAGACCGGTCCGAATGTGGCCGGCGAACCCCTGGTGCGCAAATGGCCGGCGCCGGGCATCGACGTCGACCGCCACAAGGGCTATGCCTTCCAGTGGTACGCGCTGGCCGCCATGGCCTTTGGATTTTTTGTGATAACGGGGTACCGACGTGGAAGCAAGAGTGGAACCGAACCTGACACGCGAACCGGGCGCTGAACGGACCAGGCGCGGGCGCAGGATGCTGTGGCTGGTGCTGCTGGTGTGCGCCGCGCCGCTGATCGCCTCGTATATCAGCTATTACTGGATCAAGCCGGAGCGCCGCAACAACTACGGCACGCTGATCGACCAGCGCGCCCATCCCCTACCGAGCATGACTACCACCACGCTGGACGGCCGCCCGATGCCGCTGCAGGGGTTCAAGGGCAAGTGGGTGATGCTGATGACCGGTTCCGGTGCCTGCGCCCAGGCCTGCCAGCAGCAGCTGTTCACGATGCGCCAGCTACGCCTGATGCAGGGCAAGGAGATGAACCGTGTCGAGCGGGTCTGGCTGATCCTCGACCGCGAGCCGCTCGACACCATCGTCATCCGCGAATTCGACGGTACCCACATGCTGCGTGCGGACGCGGCGGCAGTGAAGGCCTGGCTGCCGGTCGACGCCGGCGACAGCACCGAGCGCCACATCTACATGATCGACCCGCTCGGCCACCTGATGATGCGCTTCCCGGCCGATCCCGAGCCGCGCAAGGTGTACAAGGATATCTATAAACTGCTGAAGGCATCCGCCGTCGGCTGAGTCACTCACTGTAACAAGCAACATGCAAGTATCCAATTTCGTATTGCTGGCGCTGACCGGCTTCCTGGCGGCCTCGGTGCCGCTGGCCCTCGTCTGGACCGCGACCGGTGTCAACAAGTACCGCAAGCTGGCCTGGGTGATCGCCTTCATCACCTTCGACCTGATCGTGTTCGGCGGTTTTACCCGTCTCACCGATTCGGGCCTCGGCTGCCCGGACTGGCCGGGCTGCTACGGCGAAGCCAATCCGTTCCTGGCGCACGCGCACATCGCCGCCGCCGAAGCCCTGATGCCGACCGGCCCGGTGACGAAGATGAAAGCCTGGATCGAGATGGTCCACCGCTTCCTGGCGATGGGCATCGGCTTCCTGATCATCGTGCTGGTGGCGGCGTCCTGGCGCCAGTGGTCGCGCGCGCGCAAGGGCAGGGCGGCGCATCCGCCGATGCAGGGACCGATCCACGGTCCGGCACTGCCGACCCTGCTGCTGCTGTGGGTCTGCGTGCAGGGCGCATTCGGCGCCTGGACCGTGACCCTGAAGCTGCAGCCGGTGATCGTCACCCTGCACCTGCTGTTCGGCATGACCATGCTGGCGATGGCGGTCTGGCTCGGGGGCCGCGAAGACAAGCTGCTGGCGCCGCCGGCCGCCGCCGACCCGCGCGCGCTGCAGGCGCTGCGCCGCCTGCGTCCGCTGGCCTGGCTGTCGGGCGCGGTGCTGCTGGTGCAGCTGGCGCTGGGTGGCTGGGTCAGCACCAATTACGCCACGCTGGCTTGCAACGATTTCCCACTGTGTAACGGCCAGCTGGTGCCGGAGATGGACTTCGAGCACGGCTTCACGCTGTGGCGCGAGCTCGGCAAGACCGCCGCCGGCCACTACATCCCGTTCGCGGCCCTGACCGCGATCCACTGGGTGCACCGCAATTTCGCGGCGGTGGTGGTGCTGGTGCTGTGCTTCACGGCCTGGCGCGCCTGGCGCATCCCCGGCCTGCACAAGACCGCGCGCAACCTGGTGCTGGTCGTGATCGCCCAAGCGCTGACCGGCATCGCCACCGTGTTCCTGAACTTCCCGCTGGTGATCGCGGTGTTGCACAACGCCGGGGCCGCGCTCCTCGTCCTGCTGGTGACCATGTTAAACTACAAGGTACAGCATCAACTCGACCTGGCGCCCCGCTTGTCCCGACGACAAACCCCGGCGCCTGCGAGCCATTCATGATTACCCAGACCGCCACCCACAAACCACCCAACCGGATTGCACAGTACTGGGCGCTGACCAAGCCGCGCGTCACCCAGCTGGCCGTCTTCTGCGCCGTGATCGGCATGTTCCTCGCCACCGACGGCTTCCCCGGCTGGCACGTGCTGGTCTGGGGCACGATCGGCATCTGGCTGCTGGCCGGCGCCGCCTTCGCCGTCAACTGCCTGATCGAAGCCGAGATCGACGCCCGCATGGCCCGGACCGCGCGCCGCGCGACCGCCATGGGGGAACTCAGCACCACCCAGACACTGATCTTCTCCGCCATCATCGGCGGCCTCGGCATGGGCGTGCTGTACACCATGGTCAACCCGCTGACGATGTGGCTGACCTTCGTCACCTTCGTCGGCTATGCGCTGATCTACACGATCCTGCTCAAGCCGAATACGCCGCAGAACATTGTCATCGGCGGCCTGTCTGGCGCCATGCCGCCGGCGCTGGGCTGGGCCGCGGTCGCGGGCGAGGTGCCGATGGAAGCCTGGCTGCTGGTCCTGATCATCTTCGTCTGGACCCCGCCGCACTTCTGGGCGCTGGCAATGTACCGGCGCGACGACTACGTGCGCTCCGGCCTGCCGATGATGCCGGTCACGCACGGCATGGCCTACACCGGCCTGCAGGTCTGGCTGTACTCGATCGCGCTGGCCGCCTGCACGCTGCTGCCGTTTGCGGTGGGCATGAGCGGCCTGTTCTACCTGGTGGCGGCGGTCGCGCTGAATGCCGTGTTCCTGCGCTACGGCTGGCTGATCCACAAGCACTACAGCGACCAGATCGCGCGCAAGGCCTTCGCCTGGTCGATCGTCTACCTGTCGCTGCTGTTCGCGGCGCTGCTGGTCGACCACTACCTGAAACAATATCTGAGCTTCTGACATGAAAAAACTGCTGCCGTCCCTGCTTGTCGCCTGCACCCTCGGCGTGTCCCTCACGGCGTGCGACAAGATGCCGGGCAAGCCGCCGGGGAAGGCGGCCGCCTCGGCCGCGCAGCAGGGCTTCCAGAACACCGACATCACCGGCATCGACTACGCCAAAGGCTTCACGCTGACGGACCACACCGGCAAGCCGCGCACCCTGGCCGACTTCAAGGGCAAGGTGGTGCTCATGTTCTTCGGCTATACCCAGTGCCCGGACGTGTGCCCGAC
The DNA here is from genome assembly GCF_006715485.1 of Herbaspirillum sp. SJZ107. Taxonomy (GTDB): domain Bacteria; phylum Pseudomonadota; class Gammaproteobacteria; order Burkholderiales; family Burkholderiaceae_D; genus Telluria. The sequence goes on along the minus strand of NZ_VFNH01000005.1, from coordinate 265,578 downwards.
CACGATGGCCGAGATGGCCGGCGTGATGCAGAAACTGGGGCCGCAGGCCGACCAGGTGCAGGTCCTGTTCGTCACCCTCGACCCCGAGCGCGACACCCAGGAACTGCTGGCGTCCTACGTGCCGGCCTTCGACAAGCGCTTCATTGGCCTGCGCGGCACGCCTGACCAGACGGCCAAGGTGGCCAAGGACTTCAAGGTGTTCTACGCCAAGGTGCCGGGCAAGGAGCCCGGCAGCTACACCATCGACCACACCGCCGGCAGCTACGTGTTCGACCGCGAAGGCCGTCCGCGCCTGTTCATCCGCCATGCCGGCGGCGCCGAGCCTATCGTCCACGACATTCGTCAGTTATTATCCTGACAGGGCGCCATCCGGCGCATCGATCGGAACGATCCGCGCCGCATGGACCCACGACCGCACCCTGCCCGAGGACGCAACTACGCCCGCGCCGCCGCCATCCTGCTGCTGACGCTCGGCTGCCTGTACGTGCTGCGCCCCTTCCTGGCCGCGATCCTGTTCGCGGCCGCCGTCGTCATCTCGTCCTGGCCGCTGTATCTGAGGCTGCTGCAGCACATGCGCGGCCGCCGCACGCCGGCCGCCCTCACCATGACGCTGAGCCTGACGCTGCTGGTGATCATCCCGCTGGCGCTGGTCGCCTGGAACCTGGCCGACAACATCGCCGGCGCCTTCGAGCAGGTCAAGGCGGCGCTCAACCACGGCGAACTGCTGCCGCCGCAATGGGTGCGCGACATCCCGCTGCTGGGCGAGCAGATCGACGCCTACCTGCGCCAGCTGGTCGCCAGCCGCGACAGCATGATGGAACTGGCCCAGCGCTTGGTCGAACCGGCGCGCCGCGCGCTGCTGGCCGGCGGCCTGATGCTCGGTACCGGCGTCGTGCAGCTGAGCCTTGCCGCCTTCGTCAGCTTCTTCTTCTACCGCGACGGCGCCGCCCTGAACGCCGTCATCGCCGCGGCCACCCGCCGCATCATGGGCGAGGAAGCCGAAGCGGTCAGCGGCATCGTCAGCCAGACCGTGCGCGGCGTGATGTACGGCCTGCTCGGCACCGCGCTGGCCCAGGGCCTGGTGGCGGCGCTCGGCTTCGCCATCGCCGGGGTGCCGGCGATACTCCTGCTGTCGGTGCTGGTGTTCGTGTCCTCGCTGATCCCGCTCGGGCCGCCGGTGATCTGGGGCGGGGCGGCGCTCTGGCTGTTCTACCAGGGCAGCACCGGCTGGGGCGTGTTCATGCTGGTGTGGGGCTTCTTCGTGATCAGCGGCGTCGACAACGTGGTGCGGCCGATGCTGATCAGCCGCGGATCGAGCCTGCCGTTCCTGCTGACCTTACTGGGCGTGCTGGGCGGCGTGATCGCGTTCGGCTTCGTCGGCCTGTTCATCGGACCGACGCTGCTGGCGGTGGGGTATTCGCTGATGAGCGGCTGGACGCATACCCGGGATCCGATCGTGAAGCAGAAGGAGCAGCTGTGAAGCATTTGACAAATTCGCAAGCCAATTTTTCATTGGGCGCGGTCTATCCGCTGAGGCCGCTTTCGGCCAGAAGCGGAAGTTCGCAACTCTGCTAACCCCTCATGAAATGAGAGTTATGCAAGTAGAAAAATGGGTAGTTGGCGATGAATACGACGAAGTCGTCTTTGCACGGTTAAAGCGCGCATTGAGTGATCTGCAGTACGCCGCTCGAGATCAATGGAGCGGGCTAGCAGGCTCCCAGGACATACAGCACTGGACGGTGTCGGGGCATGAAGGGCAACTCAAGATCGAGAGCGAAACCTATGTTGGACTTTCAGTTGAAGGAAACCCATTATTGATTGCCGAGCTCAAAGCCCGGTACGAACAAACGGTTTGACCTCGCAGTCGCGACAGTCTGCAATGGGTCGACAGTTGCCATACCCTGAACGGCCGAGATCGGCAAGCAGCTTTCCGGCCAGGTTCCCGCGCCGGGCCGGCGACGGGAACACGCCATACCGCAATTACATCGAAGCTGCCGACTTGCCGGCCGCATCGCGCTGGCCGGCATTCCCGATCCAGACCAGCACCAGGCCACCAGCCGCCAGCGCGGCACCCACGAACGGCACCGCCGTGTAGCCGAGACCCTGGCTGATGACGACACCGCCGAGCGCGGCGCCAAGCGCATTGCCGAGGTTGAACGCGCCCACGTTCACCGACGAGGCCAGGCCCGGCGCCTGGGCCGCCGCCTGCATCACGCGCATTTGCACCGGGGGCACGATGCCGAACGCGGCGGCGCCCCAGACCAGCAGGCCGATGGCCGCGCCGACGTGGGTTTTCATCAGCAACGGCAGCAGCACCATGATGACCGCGAGCGAGGCCAGGATCAGTTTGGTGGCACCGTCCAGCGACCAGTCGGCCAGGCGGCCGCCCAGGCTGTTACCGACGGTGAAACCGACGCCGATCAGCATCAGCGCCAGCGCCACGAAGCCCGGGCTGGCATGGGTGACCTCGGCCAGCATCGGCGCAACGTAGGTGTACAGCGCGAACATGGCGCCCGAGCCGAGCACGGTGGTGCCCATGGCCAGCAGCACGTCGCGGCTTGTCAGCACCCGCAGTTCGCGGCGCACGTCCGGGCGCGTACCCGGCTCACCCTTGGGCAAGGCCAGCCACAGCGCGCCGATGGTCACCAGGCCCAGCAGGGCAGTGCCGGCGAAGGTCATGCGCCAGCCGACTTGCTGGCCGATCCAGGTGGCCGCCGGCACGCCGCCGACGTTGGCCACCGTCAGGCCCATGAACATCGCTGCGATCGCGCTGGCCTGTTTTTCCTTCGGGACCACGCTGGCGGCCACCACGGCGCCGATGCCGAAGAAGGCGCCGTGGTTGAGGCTGGTGATCAGGCGCGACAAGAGCAAGGTCGTATAGCCCGGCGCACATGCCGACAGCAGGTTGCCAACCGTAAAGATGAGCATCAGCGAGATCAGTGCGGCCCGTTTGCCGAAGCGGCTGAACAGCAGGGTCATCACCGGCGCGCCGACCATCACGCCGATCGCGTAGGCAGAGACCAGCATCCCGGCAGTCGGGATACTGACATCGACGCCGTGGGCGATCACGGGCAGCAGGCCCATCGGCGTGAATTCGGTGGTGCCGATGGCAAAGGCACCCGTTGCCAGGGCCAGTAGTGCAGTGGAAGATTTCATTGGATCCTTGAAGCGCTTGCTAGCAATTTTTCGAAAGCACCATTGTCCATGATTTATATTTGCAGATTAAGGCCAGTTGCACGCAAAGACTTTTGCGTTTGAATCAAGAATGAAGACGACTCTCGAAGACATGCAGGTGTTCGTGGCCGTGGTGGACACGGGATCGCTCACGGCCGCGGCGCAAGCGCTCGGACTGACGGTATCGGCGGCCAGCCGTACCTTGAGCCGGCTCGAGCAGAAGCTGCAGACGACCCTGCTGCGCCGGACCACCCGGCGCTTGGAATTGACCGAGGAAGGCGCGCTCTTCCTGGCGCACGGACGCGCCATCCTGGATTCGGTCGATGCGGCGGAAGAGCAGATGCTGGCACGGCGCATGCGCCCGGCGGGACGGCTGCGGGTCGATGCCGCCACGCCTTTCATGCTGCACGTGCTGGTGCCGCTGATCGAGGGATTCCGTGCCCGCTACCCGGACGTGGAGCTGGAACTGGCATCGAACGAAGGGATCACCGACCTGATCGAAAAGCGCACCGACGTCGCCCTGCGCATCGGTATCCTGAAGGATTCGACGCTGCACGCGCGCCTGCTCGGCACCAGCCGCATCCGCGTGCTGGCCAGTCCGACCTATCTCGCGCGGCACGGCATGCCTGCCTCGCCAGGCGAGCTCGGACGGCATGTGCTGCTCGGTTTCAGCGAACCGGAGACCTTGAACGACTGGCCGCTGCACGACGTCGACGGCAGCGCCATGCGCATCCGGCCCACCATCGCGTCGTCGAGCGGCGAGACGCTGCGGCAGATGGCGCTGGCCAACCTCGGCATCGTGTGCCTGTCGGATTTCATGACGCGCGAGGACCGCGCCAGCGGCCGCCTGGTGCAGCTGTTCCCCGAGCGGACGCTGGAGGTGCTCCAGCCGATCAATGCGGTCTACTACCGCAACACGGTGCTGGCAGCCCGCATCACCAGTTTCGTGGATTACGTGGCGGCAGCGCTGGGTGCGCGTCCTCTCGACGCTTGACGCGCCGCCTGCACCGATCAGATCTGATAGGTAGCCTGCGTTCGCCACACGAATCCGCGACTTGTAATTGATCTTCAGATAATATTTTTGGCGTAGTTTTTTTTCAAAAATGGATAAAAACTGGAGACCTCAATGAAGAAAATCGCCGCCGCACTGGCCGGTGCCGCCTGCGTCCTGCTCTCGACCGCTGCGCATGCCACGCAATTCAGACTGGATTTCAACGTAGGCAGCTTCACCAACAACTTCGTCACCCTCGAGCACGCACCGATCACCGGCTCGATCCTGTTCTCGGCCGCTGCCATGGGCGCGGCCGTGGATTCGATCGACGCCGTCGACCTGGTCATCGACAGCCACGTGTACACGGCCGACGAGATCGGCGCCGAACTGTGGGGCAGCAATTATGCATTCGGCGGCAAAGCGGGGGCCATCGGCAGCGTCGAAGCGCTCACGAACGACTTCTATATCTACGTGAACGGCTTCGGCAACGACTTCCAGTTCGCGACCGACCAGACCTACCTGTACTTCGGCCGCGATATCACCGCCACCATCGGCGCGGCCGACGCCGGTGCCGACGTGCCGGAGCCGGCCAGCGCCGCGCTGCTGCTGGCGGGCCTCGGCGGCCTGGGCCTGCTGCGCCGCCGCCGCAGCCGCAGCCGATGACGACAAGGGCCTAGGCCAGTTGCGCCGGGCGCCGGTTCCACAGGTGCCCGGCGCATGCCGCCACGGCGCCCATCGCGCTCCAGGCCAGCACCGACACCGGCGTTGCCGTGCCGTGGAAGCCGACCACGTCGGCCATCGGCACGTCGTGGATCTGGACGCCCATGTACAGCCCGAACAGGAACAGCACCAGGAAGGTGCGGGCGCTGCCGCTGGTGCGGCCCAGCATGGTCGCGAACGCGGCCAGGGCGAACAGGCCGGACAGCAGCGCCAGCGCACGCAGCGGTGCGAAGCCGGCCAGGCGCAGCGCCGCCACGCCGGTGAACATCAGGCCCAGCATGCAGGTTGCGCCCAGCTGGCGCCAGTAGCGGCGCGCCGCGCCGCCCGGCACTGCGGCGCCCAGCACAGCGCAGCCGGCGTCACCGTCGCGCGTGGCCAGGTCGCTCACCAGCACGCCCCAGCCGGCGACACAAGCGAGCACCAGCGGCGCCAGCATGGCCGCGGGCAGCACCAGGGCCAGCACCTGCGCCGCCAGCAGCAGGGCGATCGCCGTGGGGGCCGTGCCCAGGGTCAGCGCGACGTCGGCCATGGCTTGTCCCGGGATGCCGGGCAGGCGCGCGGCCAGCCCGAATAGCGGCTGCGCCAGCCGGGACAAAGGACGCAGCCAGCCATTCAGCAGCGCCAGCGGCGAACGGCGGGCCTGGCTGCGCGCCGGCTTGACGCGGTCCGGCGAGAAGCGGTGGAACAGGGGCAGCGCGAGCCACAGCGGCAGGCAGGCCAGCAGCGCACTGAAGGCGCGCACGCCCACGATGTCGGCCCGCCACAGCGATGCCGGCAGCGTCAGCGGGGCCAGCTTCGGGTCGAAGTCGGCAATCCCGAGCGACATGTTCGTGATGTCGACCTGCGCCGACAGCGCCGCGATCACGGCGCTCATGCCGCTGAAGTCGAAGGGGACGGTGGTCGCGGTCGACCCCGCCATCAGCGCCGGCAGCATGCCCATCTGGCCGGCCCACACGGCAAAGTACAGGATGTCGCCGCGCTTGCCCATCAGCGGTGCCCAGCTGTCCCACAGCACCGCGCAGCTGGCGGTGAACAGCGCCATCGGCCCCAGCACCAGCAGGTAGGTCGACAGGTAGACCCCCAGTTCGATCGGGCCTTCGCCGCGCACCAGGTGGCAGGCCAGCACGGTCGCCATCGAGGCGCCGATCAGCGCCAGCAGGTAGAGCACGCCGCCGCACCAGCGGCCCAGCACGAAGGCGCGGCCGCCCAGCGCGCTGGCGCCGATCACGCCGCCCATGCCGCTGCGCAGGTCTTCCGCCATGCGCCCGCGCAGCAGGTAGAAGCCGGCCAGCGCGAACAGCAGCGAGGCCTGGGCCGCGCTGCCCAATGCCAGCATCGCACTGGTATAGCGCACGCGCGCGCCGCCGATTGCCATCAGGGTCTGGCCGCCGGCCGGGTCGGAGACGATCAGCCAGCTGAGGGCCACCACCGCCAGCATCGTCACCAGCGTCGACGTGCGGCGCAGGCGCACCCGCGCTTCCAGCAGCGCCAGCGTGCATACCAGGCCGGCATTCATGCCGCCTCCCGTACGGTGTCATTGACTGCATAGCGCTGCGCCATGAGCGCTTCTTCCAGGCTGGGTTCCGAGGGCAGGGCACCAGCGCAGGGCAGGGTCGGATGGGCGATGCGCAGCGCGATCCGCTCGCCCTGGCGCAGCGCCTGCAGCACGTGGGTGGTGGCGCGCAGCACGTCGTATTCTGCGGCGTCGACGCTGGCCGACCACACCTGGCCGCGCGCGCGGCCGAGGACCGCGTCGGGCGTGTCGCAGGCCACCAGGCGGCCGCTCTTCATGATGGCCAGGCGCCCGGCGATGGTCTCGACGTCGGACACGATGTGGGTCGAGATGATCACCAGTTTATTGAAACCCAGCTCCGCCAGCAGGTTGCGGAAGCGCAGCCGCTCTTCCGGATCGAGGCCGGCGGTCGGTTCGTCGACCACCAGCACGTCGGGGTCGTTCAGCAGCGCCTGGGCGATGCCGAGGCGGCGCAGCATGCCGCCCGAGAAGGTGCTGGCCATGCGCCCGGCCTGCTCGTGCAGGTTGACCAGTTCCAGCAGGCGGCGGATGCGCGCCGGGTCGCGCACGCCCTTCAACGCCGCGAAGTACTGCATGAATTCGAGCGCGCTGACGTTGCGGTAAACGCCGAAATCCTGCGGCAGGTAGCCGAGGCGGCGGCGGATCGCTTCCGGCTTTGCCGCGATGTCGACGCCGTCGAACAGGATGCGGCCGCCGGTCGGCCGGGTGAGGGTGGCGATCATCTGCATCAGCGTGCTCTTGCCGGCGCCGTTGTGGCCGATCAGGCCGACCACCCCGGGCGCCAGGCGTAGCGACAGGTCGGACACGGCGGTCAGCTGCTTGCCGAAGGATTTGGTGACGTTCTGCAGGTCCAGCATGGCGGGGCTCCGGGGAGTGGCGATGCGCCTACTCTAGCCATGCCGGTCGCGCCGGGCGAGCCATATATGACGAGTGGTCGATTCGGCTGGATGAACGGTCGGCGCAGCCGGCGGCGTCAGGCCGGCACGGCCGTGTCGGCCCGCTGGCGGCGTTCCAGCGCCTGGACCAGGGCCGGCATGTAGGTGCGGCTGGCGCGCAGCAGGGTGCCGTCGCGCAGGCGCAGCAGGGCGTCGCGGTTGGTCAGGGCGCGCAGCTCGACCACCCTGTCCAGGCGCACGATGCTGGAGCGGTGCACGCGCTGGAACATGGATGGGTCGAGCCGCAGCGCGAGCGCCTGCAGGCGCTCGCGCACCAGGTAGGTCTTGCCTTGCGCATGCAGGGTCGCGTAGTCGCCGTCGGCTTCGATGCGTTCGATGTCGACGCTGTCGACCAGCACGATGCGATTGCCGACGCGGACTGTGAAAGTGCGCGTCCATTCGGCGGCGGGGGCGGACGCGGGTTGGGCAACGCCGGTGCAGCGGTAGGGAAAGGCGCGCTGCGCACGCTCCAGCGCTTCCTCGAAACGCTCGTCGTCGACCGGCTTGAGCAGGTAGTCGATGGCCGCCAGCTCGAAGGCCTGCAGCGCGAAACCGTCGTAGGCCGTGAGCAGGATCGCCATCGGCCGCTCGGCGCGCGGCAGCCCGGCCAGCACGTCGATGCCGGTCTTGCCAGGCATGTCGATGTCGACGAACACGAGGTCGGGCCGCACGGCTGCGAGACCGCTGGCGGCGCTGTCGCCGTCGCCGTATTCTGCCACCAGTTCGAAGCCCGGGCGCTGCGCCAGCCGCGTCCTGAGCGCCAGCCGGGCCAGCGGTTCGTCGTCGAGGATGGCGACGCGGATCGGCCGGCTCATGCCGCCATCCTTTCGGCAGGTGCGGCCACGCCGGCCGCGGGCGCCACGGGGCGCAGCGGCAGCGTCAGGCGCACCTGGAAGCGGCCGTCGGCGCGCCAGCCGGCCTCGAGCTGCTGGTCGGCGCCGTACAGGTGGCGCAGGCGCTCGGCCACGTTGGCCAGGCCGATGCCGCCGCCTTTGCTCGCGGCAGTGTCCTTCGGCGGCACGCCGTCGTTGACCACTTCGACCAGCAGGCCGGCGCCGGCGCGTTCGACCCGGATGTCGAGCCGGCCCGGCGTGCTCAAGGGCGCTATCCCGTGGCGGATCGCATTCTCGGCAAGCGGCTGCAGCACCAGGTAGGGCACGGCGGCGTCGAGCAGGTCGGGACCGGCCTTCATGGCCAGCTGCAGGCGCTCGCCGAGGCGCGCCTTTTCGATGTCGAGGTAGGCTTCGGTCAGCGCCAGTTCCTCGGCCAGCGCATGTTCGTGGCGGCCGTCGTGGGACAGCGTCGCGCGCAGGAAGTCGGAGACGCTGGACAGCATGCAGTTGGCATCGCGGTTGGCGCCGGCCGCCACCAGCGCCGACACCGCATTCAGGCTGTTGAACAGGAAGTGCGGATTCACCTGCAGACGCAGGGCGCGCAGCTCGGCGTCGCGCGCATGCGCGAGGGCTTGGGCCAGGCGCAGCTGGGTGCGCTGCAGCGACAGGTAATAGACGGCGAGCGCGTGGATGGCGCAGAACGCGATCAGGGCCAGCCAGCAGCCGTCCAATCCTCGCACCAGCTCGTTCCAGTGATAGCCCTTTTCCAGCCCGAGGCCGATCGCCAGGCGCTGCCCGAGCACGGCGTTCACGACCGACATCGCATAGCTGGCTGCCAGCAGTAGCGGCGCGGCGACCCGCCAAGACACTTCGCGCCGCCACAGCGCGCGCTGCATCAGGGCCAGCGGCAAGATCCACAGCATGCAGGCTGCGAAGAACAGCGCGCGGAACGCGGTCGCGTTGCTGTTGCCGAGCGCCGGCAGGCCCAGGATCGCCATGCAGGCGCATACCGGCAGGGCGGCGAGGACGGGCACGAGCGGCGGCGCTTGTTCTTTCACGGGGCAGGTCCGGTGTATTGGCAACTGGACAATTTTAATCGCTCAGCGCCCAATCGAAAACAGCATCGAACCGATTTTCCAGCCATCCTCGGCGCGCACCATCTGCCAGGTCTCGCTGCCACGGTTGCTGACCTTGCCGTCCTGGATGAAGTCGAAATCGAAGTACACCGAGCCCACGGCGCCGTTGGTATCGATGCGCACGTTGTAGAAGCGTTCCTCGACAGCTTTCGTGCTCTTCTGGATGTCGTCGGCAAACTCCTTCCAGCTCGAGTGCATGACCTTCTTTGCGTCCGGGTGGCGTTTTTTGACGTCCTCGTAGGTCGCTGTGTCGAATACCTCCAGCCAGCTGCCGTGCTCCTGCAGGAACAGGCTGCCGAGGGTCTTGCCGTCGTGGGCGATGATCGCGGCCTGGAATTGCTGGACGACCTGGCGGATCCCGGCGACGTCGGCTGCCGGGCCGCTGTCGGCAGCGTGGACCGGGGTGCAGAAGCAGGCGGCGGTGGCGGCGGCGAGGATGAGGGAGCGGAGGGAGCGCATGACACGGTATATGGAGTGATGGAGCAGCCACGATAGGCGAGGCCGGCGGCGCCGGTCCAGTACCGTGCGCCGGACCGTGCATGGGTTGCGGCGAGCCGGTGGTTCGTGAGAGCGGTGGGACGCTCAGCCCTTTTTGCTGTCGAGCGGCGGCCAGCAATGCATGGCGCCACTCGTCTCTCCTAGTGCACGTCGCCAAACATCCTGGGGGAAATAGCCGCGCTCCGTTAACGCGCCAAGAAATTCAGAGCCGCCCCTGGCCTCGCTCGGCACGACCACCGGCCTCTCTCGTCCGTGCAATTGGATAATGATTGAATCCGATGCGTAGAGGCCCTCATCCTTGAAGCAAACGCGCAAGATGTCGGCCCAGAAGAATTCCTGATTCCAGACAGGATCAAGTCTCGCAAGGACAAGCACCCTGACGCGTGCGTCGTCGAATTCAACGGCCAGTAGTTCACTCAACGGCTTTGGCCGTCTGGCGAGAAACCATGCCTTGATACTCTGCAGACTGAACATGTTTTTCTTACAGCGCCAAGGCGGCGGTAGATCAAGGATGGCTTTCACCACCTTTGTCTCTTCGATGCGCTATCGCAAATATAAATTTTCCGATGACGTATCCTGCGAGTACGGTTGGCAAGATCACCAGCAACGCGAACGGGACCATGAAAAATATGCCAAAACCGGGTTCAGGCAAGCTCAACATTCCCACAAATGTCCAGCTGACGACAGCGACAATCACGCCACCCAGGAACGACGCGAGATATGCCTGACGAAACCACCCGGCATATACACAGATGAGGCCAGCCAATATCAGGCTCGATATGCTGTGCATAAATGGCCCTAGCGCATATGCAGAATAGGCTGCTGCTCCGTGAACAAAGGAGTTGTTGAAATTACGGAAGGAGAGCATTTGACGCCTGCGTGTCTGAATGAAGTTACCGTTCGGTTGGCGAAGGAGAGCGCTTGGCCAATAGCGGACGGGTCGTTATGGTTCAGTGTACGAGCTCGACGCTGACAGGACAAGTCGCAGGGCGCTCGGGGTGGCGCTATGCTGCTGGCCGGTATACCGGCACATGGTGCCGATGGAGATGGCAGCCGTGGCCGCGAGTCCCGGCCTGCCTGCTGCGCTGGGGCAGGCGCCTTCCACCGCCCCGCAGCTGACCATGCGCCTGCTTTGCGTCTGGTTGGCAGGGGCCGGCGCCAGCGCATTGCTGCTCTGCTTGAAACAGCGCTTTCACGCGGGCGCTCGGTGCCTTGCGGCGCGTGGACGAGGACTGCCGGATCGGCGCGCGCACCGTCGCCGCGCCGGTGCTGGTCGGCCCGCTCGGCGAGCGCATGGGTGTGAAGGTCGGCGATGACGTACAGTTGGCGCTGGTGGTTCAGGAGAATGCCAGCTGAGCTACCGAGCGCCGGTCACGCCTGCGCCGCCGCCAGCGCAGCATCGGCGGCGATGGCCTTGCGTGCTGCCGGACGGTCGCGCAGGCGCTCGACGTAGGCCATGATCTCGGGCAGCTTCGGCACCAGGCCGAAGCCGGTCATCCAGCCCAGCGCGCTGGCCCACAGGATGTCGGCCGCCGAGAAGCGTTCGCCCAGCAGCCAGGGACCGGCACGCAGCGGGGCCGTGAAGGTGGCCAGCATGGTGTCGTAGTCGCCGTACGGGCACAGCGACGGCGGCGCCGGCGCGCGCTCGAGGGCGCGGTCGATGATGGCCGGCTCGAACACCGATCCATAGAAGGCCAGCCAGCGCAGGTACGGGCCGCGCAGCGGGTCGTCCAGTCCTGGGGCGAGTCCGGACTGCAGGTAGCGGTCGGCCAGGTAGATGAAGATCGCCGGCTGCTCGGTGACCAGCGTGCCGTCGTGCAGGATGGCCGGCACCTTGCCCATCGGGTTGACGGCCAGGTAGGCGGGGGCGCGCTGCTGGTTGCGTGTCAGGTCCAGCAGGTGCAGGTGGTAGTCGATGCCGAGTTCTTCGAGCAGGATGCGGACGGCACCGGCGCGCGAATGCGGGGCGTGGTACAGGGTGGGTTTCATGATGTCCTCGGTGGATGCGAGGCTTCAGGGTAGGGGCGGGCGGCGGCGCCGTCTTGCAAAAACGCGAATGCTAGAATCTGCCGTATTCCTTACCGCATGAGGACATCGATGACGACGCCCGCCACCGTCCCGGACCGCGCCAAGGGCGTGGTCGCACCTGCGCTCGCCGGCAGGATGTTCCGCATGGAGCGCTACCTGCCGCCACCCGACCTGGCGCCCTTCATCGAGCATGTCTGGATCGTCGAATGGGACTTGCGCGGCCAGCCGCCCTTCGTGCAGCGCACGCTGCCTTATCCGAGCGTGCATGTGGTGTTCGACCGCGTGCGCAGCGGGGTGTTCGGCGTGGTGACGGGAGCCTTCGATTACACGCTGCAGGCCGCCGGCAAGCTATGCGGCCTGAAGTTCCGCCCCGGCGCCTTCCGCGCCTTCCTCGGACGGCCGCTGCACACGATCAGCGACCGGGTACTGCCGCTGTCGTCGGTATTCGGCTGGGACGATGCGGCCGCCTTGGACGCGGTGCTGGCTGCCCCCGACGACATGGCCATGATCGATGCCGCCGGCACGCTGCTGCGCGCCCGGCTGCCGGCCGCCGACCCGCAGGTGGAGCGCATTGGCGCGATCCTGCGCACGGCCGAGAGCACGCCCGGGCTGACCCGGGTCGAGGCGCTGGCCGCCGCGGCCGGAATGGGTGTGCGCAGCCTGCAGCAGCTGTTCAGCGAGTACGTCGGGGTCAGCCCGAAATGGGTGATCCGGCGTTACCGGCTGCACGAGGCGGCCGACCGGCTGGCGCAGGGCGGCGACCTCGACCTGAGCGCGCTGGCGCTGGACCTGGGCTACGTCGACCAGGCGCACTTCACGTCGGATTTCCGCAGGCTGGTGGGGCAGGCGCCGGGCCGGTATCGGGACGACGCGCAGGCAGTCAGCGCACCGCCGCCGGATCGAACAGCGGATTCAAGATCAAGCCCAGCACATTCCCGAACGGATCCTTCAGCTCCGCCACCTTGATGCCTTCGCCGACTTCCTGCACCTCCTCGTGCACGCTCGCTCCGAGCCCGACGATGCGCGCGACTTCGGCTTCGATGTCGTCCACGCCCCAGTACACCACCGAACCCGCGGTGCCGGGCGTGCCATCCGGGACCAGGCCGAGTTCGAAGCCGGCGACGCTGAAGCCGACGTAGAAGGGCTGGTCGAAATAGGGCGCCGCGCCGAGCACTTCGGTGAACCAGGCCTTGGCCCGGGCGAGGTCGGCGACGGGGTATTTCACGGTGCGCAATCCATGGATCATGACGGTCTCCGGTTGACGGGTAAAACCCCATGATGCCATCGCGCCGGCGCGGCGTATTGGAAAAATGGAAGCCGATTCAGGCGCGCGGGCGGGCGAAGCGCTCCGGCGTCTCGTCCGCGAACAGGCGGAATTCGTGGATCAGGTGCGACTGGTCGTAGTAGCCGCAATCGAGGGCCAGCCGGGGCCAGTCGACGGCGCCGGTTTGCCGGCGCAGTACGGCGCCGGCGCGGCGGAAGCGGCTGACCATGGCGAAGGTCTTGGGTGCCAGGCCCACGCGTTCGCGGAACTGCAGCGCCAGGTGCTGGCGCGAGACGCCCAGCGTGCGCGCCAGGTCGTCGATGCGGACGGCGCCGCCGGCCTGGTCGATCAGGCCGACCGCGGCACGCGCCAGGCGATCGGTCGGACCGGGTTCCACGGCGCGCAGGCGCGCCAGCAGGGCGCGCTGGAGAATGGCCAGCCGCTGCGCCACTGTCCGCTCGCGTTCCCACAGGGCGGCGGCCAGCGCCTCGGCGTCGGCACGCGGCCACAGGTCGTCCAGCGCGGGATGGCCGTCCTGCAGCGCATGCAGCGGCAGGCCGAAGAAGGCGCGCGCCGCGCCGGGCAGGAAGCGCACCGCCAGCGTCAGCGTCGGCTGCGCCATCTCGACCCGGTGCGCGCGCGACATCATGCCGGCCACGAAGCCGAGCGGGGCGCGGTCTTGCCACAGGATGTCGATGCAGTTGTCGGGGAGGATGCGGTGGCGGACCGGGGCGGCGGCGGGGAGGGCACGGCTGGTCCAGAGGCAGGCGACGTGGGCGGCCAGGGCGGGATGCGGGGGGAATTCCTGGTACAGGTGCATGGTGCTTGACCTCGCGTTACCTGCGCATTTTGAACCGTCGCCCCTGCGCAGGCAGGGCCCCAAGTTCGTTGCAGGCCAGCGGCATGTGCTACGGCTGTTCATGCAACCTTGGGCCCCTGCCTGCGCAGGGGCGACGTTGGTTATGTCATTACAATTCTTGGGCCAACGTCTCCGGATCAATCCAGATCATCCTCATCGGCCCCGCGCGCCAGCTGCGGAATCACCTTCACCAGCAGAATCCGCGGCCCGTTGGTCTTCTTGACCACCACGTCGAACTTCGGAAACTCGATGCGCTGGCCCTGCTTCGGAATGTCGCCCAGCTTCGCCATCAAGAGGCCGCCCACCGATTCCACCTCGTCCAGGCCCATCGCCTCGTTGTCGATGTCGATGCCGAGCACGCGTTCGAGCGAGACGATCGGCAGGCTGGCCTTGCCGATGTAGGTGCCGTCGCCCTGCTTGAGCCAGTCGTTTTCGTTGAGGCGGAATTCGTCGCGGATCTCGCCGACGATGGCGCCCAGCAGGTTGTCGAGCGTGATGAAGCCGACCGGGCGCTTGCCCTTTTCGCCGATCAGCGCGAAGTGCGGGGCGCCGGTGCGGAAGCGGCGGAACAGTTCGATGGCCGGGGTGCGCGCCGAGATCATCTCGACCGGGCGCAGGTATTCGGTGAGGTCGGTGGTGTCCTTGCCGGCCTGTTCGGCGAAGAACAGGTCCTTCAGGTGGATCACGCCCAGCACTTCCTCGCCTTCCTCGTCGAAGTAGGGGTAGCGCGAGAAGCGGTTGCGGCGCATGGTGTCGAGGTTGTCCTCGAGCGAACGGCTGGCGTACAGGGCGCTGACTTCGTTGATCGGCCGCATCAGGTCGGCCACCGAGTGCTGGCTGAACTCGAGCGACTGGGCCAGGATGTGGCGCTCGTCGTGAGTAAATTTTTCGCCCGGCATGCTGGTGCCGGTGCGCAGGATCAGTTTCAGTTCTTCGTTCGAATAATGCGTTTCGTGCCCGCCCGCGCCGGAGAGACCCGCGATGCGCAGCACCAGGTTGGCGCTGGCGTTCAGCAGCCAGATGGCCGGGTACATCGCCCAATAAAAGCCGTACAGCGGCAGCGCGCTCCACAGGCCGACCTTTTCGGGAATGCGGATCGCCAGCGACTTCGGCGCCAGCTCGCCGACCACGATATGCAGGAACGAGATCACGCCGAAGGCGATCACGAAGGAGACGCCGTGGATCAGCTGTTCGTTGGTGACGCCGGCCAGCGCGAACAGCGGTTCCAGGATGCGCGCAAACGCCGGTTCGCCGACCCAGCCCAGGCCGAGCGAGGCCAGGGTGATGCCGAGCTGGCAGGCGGACAGGTAGGCGTCGAGCTGGCTGTGAACCTTGTACAGGATGCGGCCGCGCAGGCCGCCGGTTTTTGCGATCGCGCGGACGCGCGTCTTGCGCAGGGTGACGATACCGAATTCGGCCGCCACGAAGAAGCCGTTCAGCGCCACCAACACCAGCGCCAGAACGACGAATAATACGTTTTGCATAGATTAATAATTAACTAAAAGGCAATCCCTGTGCAGGCATTGTACAGCTTACCGTTTACCCCGCTCCAAGTTCACCTGTCTGGGCCGCCGCGAGGATGGCCTCGACCGCCGGATGCTTGATCTTGCGGTCGTTGGAGATCACGTAGAACTGTTCGCGCACGCTCGGCACCTTGCCGATCCGGACCGCGCCGAACTGTTGCTCGACCTCGGTGGCCAGGGCCGCCGGTGCGAAGAACAGGCCCAGGCCGCGCCGGCCGAAGGTATTCAGGAGGGCATTGTCCTCGAATTCGCCGACCACGTCCGGCCGCACGTGGTGCTGGACGAACCATTCGTCGATCTTGCCGCGCAGGGCATTATTACGTGCCGGTAGTAAAAAGGGCGCGCCGTTCAAATTCCCGGGGAAGCCGTCGCCGTCGTGGTAGCGCTCGGCCAGGGCGGGCGTCCCGACCACTTCCATCTCGCTTTCGAACAACTGGTGGCTGAACACTTTCAGGGCGCTGCTGGCGCGCACCTCGCGGTCGGTCAGCACCACGTCCAGCTTGTGCAGGGCGAGGTCGGCCAGCAGCGCCTCGAACTGGTCTTCGTAGCAGACCAGCCTCACGGCCCGGTCCATCTGGGTCGCCGCTTCCAGCATGCGGTAGGCCGACAGCTTGGGCAGCGAATCCGAGATGCCCACCGTCAGGCGGATGCGTCCGCTGTCGGCCTCGTTCAGTGCTTCCTGCAGCTGCTCGCCCAACAGGAAAATCTGGTCGGCGTAGTTCATCGCCACGCGGCCGGCCTCGGTCAGGACCAGGCGCCGGCCCTGCTGCGTGAACATGGCCTTGCCCAAGGCCTGTTCGAGCAGGGTCAGCTGCGAACTGATGGTCTGCACGGCCAGGCCGAGGCGCTCGGCGGCGCGCGTGATGCCGCCTTCCTTGGCCACGACCCAGAAGTAATACAGGTGGCGAAAATTGATGTCGTTCTTCATGAAATAGGCTCGAATTCTTCAGCTAGCAGGTTTTTTCGAAGTAATACTCACAGTATCTTCGCTTTTTCCTTTTGATGCTGATCTTTACACTGCGTCTTGTCAATAAAAAACAAGAGCAGGGGTGAATCAAACATGAAGCATTTCAGAATTTCATTCATCGTGACGGCGCTATGCCTGGCGGTGGCCGGCTGGTGGGGTTACGAACATGGCGGCATGGGGGGGCTGGTCACGGCGGTGGGTATCGCCGCGATCCTGGCCGTGATGGAAGTCTCGCTGTCCTTCGACAACGCGGTGGTCAACGCCTCGGTGCTGAAGACCTGGGATGAGTTCTGGAAAAAACTGTTCCTCGGCGTCGGCATCATCATCGCCGTGTTCGGTATGCGCCTGCTGTTCCCGCTGGTGATCGTCGCGGTGGCGGCCGACCTGGGCCTGATGGACGTCTGGAACCTGGCGCTGGAAAACCCGAAAGCGTACTCGCAGCACCTGACCAACCACCACGCTGAAGTGGCGGCATTCGGCGGCATGTTCCTGCTGCTGGTGTTCCTGAACTTCCTGTTCGACGACGAGAAGGAACACCACTGGCTGGGCCACTTCGAAGCCAAACTCGGCGCGCTGGGCAAGGTGTCCTCGATCTCGGTGATGATCGCGATCGGCGCCCTGATGGCCAGCCTGTCGCTGGTGACCGAGGCGCAGAAGATGGTGGTGCTGATGTCGGGCCTGTGGGGCATCCTGATCTACGTCGGCGTGGATGTGCTGAGCAACCTGCTGGAAGGCTCGGAAGAGGGCGGCGGCGAGGTCGGCGAGATGGTCAAGCGCGGCGGTATCGGCGGCTTCCTGTACCTGGAAGTGCTGGATGCATCGTTCAGCTTCGACGGCGTGATCGGCGCGTTCGCCATCACCAACGACGTCGTGATCATCATGCTGGGCCTGGCGATCGGTGCAATGTTCGTGCGTTCGCTGACGGTGTACCTGGTGGACAAGGGCACGCTCGACCAGTACGTGTTCCTCGAGCATGGTGCCCATTATGCGATCGGCATCCTGGCGCTGATCATGCTGGCAAGCATGAAGTTCCATGTGCCTGAAATGATCACCGGCCTGGCAGGCGTGGCCTTCATCGGCGCCTCGGTGTGGTCCTCGATCCGCTACCGCAAGAAGCAGGCAGCGCTGGGCCTGGACAAGAAAGCTGTTGCACACGTCGAGTGACGTGAGCATGTAAAGAACCTGCGGCGAATGGCAGAACACCAGTTCGCTGCAGCAGTACCAAGGTGTTCACAATAACTGAAGGAGAAACCATCATGGCAATCAGTCTGCAAAAAGGCGGTAACGTCAACCTGTCGAAAGAAGCGCCGGGCCTGTCGAGCCTGAAGCTGGGCCTGGGCTGGGACGTCCGCGCCACCGACGGCGCCGCATTCGACCTCGACGGCGTCGCCTTCCTGCTGAACCAGTCGGGCAAGGTGCGTTCGGATGCCGACTTCATCTTCTACAACAACGCCAAGTCCTCGGACGGCTCGGTGGTCCACTCGGGCGACAACCGCACCGGCGCCGGCGAAGGCGACGACGAGACCCTGAGCATCGACCTGAGCAAGGTCCCGGCCGACGTCGACCGCGTGGTGCTGGCAGTGACCATCCACGAAGGCGACACCCGCCGCCAGAACTTCGGCATGGTCGGCAAGGCGTTCATCCGCTGCATCAACGCCGCCAACAACAGCGAGATCGCCCGCTACGACCTGTCGGAAGACGGCTCGACCGAGTCGGCCATGGTCTTCGGCGAGGTGTATCGTAACGGCGCGGACTGGAAGTTCCGTGCAGTCGGCCAGGGCTTCAACGGCGGCCTCGGCCCCCTCGCCAAGAACTATGGCGTGAACGTCTAACGTTAAGACCCACGATGCCGCCCGTGCAGCCGTTGCGCGGGCGGTCACGACCAAGGAATTCAAAATGCCAGTATTTACCGTAACCGGGGATGTCGATCCCTTCCTGCACGTATCGATGAAGCGCGGCGAGACCATCTACTGCGAATCGGATGCGATGGTCATGATGGAATCGACGCTCGACCTCAAGGGCAAGATGAAGGGAGGACTGGGCAGCGCGCTGATGCGCACCTTCGCCAACGGCGAATCCTTCTTCCAGCAGCACATCGAGGCGACCCGCGGCGACGGCGACTGCCTGCTGTCGCCGACCCTGCCGGGCGCGATGCAGGTGGTCGATTGCGGCATGAAGCAGTACATCATCAGCGACGGCGCCTTCGTGGCGGCCGCCTCCGGCGTCGACCTGAAGGTGCGCACCCAGAGCGTGGGCAATGCGCTGTTCGCCCAGAGCGGCGGCTTCTTCGTCACCGAGACCCAGGGTTCGGGCCAGGTGGTGGTGTCCGGCTTCGGTTCGATGAACGAGCTGGAAGTCGAACCCGGCAAGGACGCGATCATCGACAACTCGCACGTGGTGGCCTGGGATTCGACCCTGCAGTACGAGGTGTCGGTAACGACCGGCCAGAGTAGCGGCTTCCTCGGCAACCTGATCAACAGCCAGACCAGCGGCGAAGGCATCGTCCTGCGCTTCTCGGGTCGCGGCAAGATTTACGTCTGTTCGCGCAACCGCAATGCATTCAAGGCATGGATGCAGACGCCGGCGCGCTGAAGCAGGCACAACGAATATAGGAGTCAACAATCATGAGCGTCAATTTACAGAAGGGTCAGAAAATCTCGCTGGAGAAGGAAGCCGGCGGCGCGCTGTCGCGCGTGACGATGGGCCTGGGCTGGGACGTCGCCAAGAGCAAGGGCTTCTTCGGCTTCGGCGGCGGCAAGGGCGAAGCGGTCGACCTCGACGCGTCCGTCGTGCTGTTCGACGAGAGCAACCGCCCGGTCGACGTGGTCTGGTTCCGCCAGCTGAAAAGCCGTGACGGCAGCATCACGCACACCGGCGACAACCGCACCGGCGCCGGCGACGGCGACGACGAGCAGATCGTGGTCGACCTGAACGCGGTACCGCCGAGCGTGAAATCGCTGGTGTTCACCGTGAACAGCTTTACCGGCCAGAATTTCTCGACCGTCGCCAACGCCTTCTGCCGCATCATCAATGCCGGCAACCAGCAGGAAATCGCGCGCTACGACCTGTCGGTGCAGGGCACGCACACGGCCCAGATCATGGCCAAGCTGTACCGCCACAACGGCGAATGGAAGATGCATGCGATCGGCGAGAACGGCAGCGGCCGCACCTTCGACGACCTGATGCCGCAGATCGTGCCGCATCTGTAATCGCTCTACAGAATGACAGCGCGTGCCCCATGAAGCGCGCCTGACGACAGATCACGCGGACTCCCCGGTCCGCGCGATTGGGTGCTTGGGACCCAAACTTTAACGGCTCTGCTTGCAGAGCCGTCTTTTTTTGTCCGGACGGGCGTCACTCCAGGTTCGTAAATATTTGTTGACCTCAGCGTAACTCTGTCTTACTGTATCACTCAATTAATACAGTAGATTAGATGATCATCTACACCGTCGATATTGTTTGCAACCCTCCTGAAGGACGCACATGAACTCGCAATCCGGTTTCCCCAGCATCGAGATGTCTTCGGTATCGAAACACTTCGGCAGCCAGCGCGTGCTGGACGGCCTCGACTGGCAGGTCGCGCGCGGCCAGGTAGTCGGACTGCTGGGCCGCAACGGCGCCGGCAAGTCGACCCTGCTCGAATGCATGCTCGGCCTGCGCGAGCTCGACGGCGGCAGCGTGGCGGTGCTGGGCGAGGATGCCGGCCGCCTGTCGGAAAAGGTATTGGCGCGGATCGGCTACGTGCCGCAGAAACCGGACCTGTTCGACTGGCTGACGCCGCTGCAGATGCTGGATTACTTCAAGGCCATG
This sequence comes from Herbaspirillum sp. SJZ107, assembly GCF_006715485.1. Taxonomy (GTDB): domain Bacteria; phylum Pseudomonadota; class Gammaproteobacteria; order Burkholderiales; family Burkholderiaceae_D; genus Telluria. Next base: position 245,306 of record NZ_VFNH01000005.1, on the reverse strand, counting down.
TACCCGCGCTGGAACACGGGCAAGGTCGAGGGCCTGCTGTCGCGCTGGGGCTTCGATGCGGCCATGCGCAGCAAGCAGATCAAGAAGCTGTCCGGCGGCGAGCAGCAGCGCCTGGCAATCATCCGCGCGCTGGCGCACGACCCGGACCTGTTGATTCTCGACGAACCCGTCTCGGCGCTGGACCCGGTGGGGCGGCGCGAGTTCCTGCGTGAACTGGTCGAGCAGGTGATCGAGCGCGGCACCACGGTGGTGTTCTCGACCCATATCCTGTCCGACCTGGAGCGCGTCGCCTTCGACCTGGCGTTCCTGAAGAACGGCAAGATCGCGCTGCAGGGCCAGACCGATGCGCTGCTGGAAGGCGCGCGCCGCATCCTGGTCCCGGTGTCGAACCTGCCGGCCGCGCCGCTGGCAGGCGAGGTGCGGCGCCACCAGGACGGCGCCATGGCCAGCGTGATCGTGCAGGCGCCCAACGCCGACGTCGAGCGCCTGGCGCGCGAGCCGGGCGTGCGGGTGGAAGCGCTGACGCTGGAAGATCTGTTCATCGAGGTCACCAAATGACGGCGGCGCTTGGCGATTACCGCGCCATCCTGCGGGTAACGATGGTGCGCACCGCCGACAGGGTGATCAAGGGCATGACCCTGGTGGGACTGCTGAATACGGTGAGCCTCGTCGTGATCTCGGGCATCCAGATCGCGCGCCACAAGATGGACCTCGCCCTCGGACTGCGCATGCTGGGCGGCATCGCCTCGGTGTGGCTGATGCTGGCCTGGTCCGCGGTGTTCGTGCCCAGGGCGATCATGCTGCATTCCGCGGTCAACGCCCGCCTGATACCGCGCCAGCGCCGCCGCCTGATGGGGATGGCGGCCGCCGGCTGGCTGTTGAACACCGGCCTGATCACGGCCGCCCTGGGGATCTGGGCGGCGTTTCCGCTGGTGGGTACGGCCGTGCTCGGCATCGCCGTGATCCTTGCCGGGAACATGGCAGGAATCGTGCCGGTCATCCTGGCCGCCAACTGGCCGCTGACCTCGACGCTCTTGCCGCCGGCGGCGGTCGAGGCGCTTACCGGCACGACGGGGCTGCTGGCCGCATCGGCAGCGATGCTGGCGGGTGCCGCGGTGTGCATGCGCTGGATGTTCCCGCGAGGCGGCGACGGCCACCTGGACCGGCGCGCCCGGCAAATCGAGCGCATGCAGTGGGTCCGCAACGGCGGCAACTGGCCCCAGTACCTGGAAAGCGGCACGATGTCCGGCGCCAGCGTCCTGCGCCTGTACGCCTTCGCGCTGCGCCGCGACTGCGGCGGGGCATCGCAAGGGCGCAAAAGGGCCGACCCGGGCAAGATGCTGATGCACGCATTCGGGCCGGGGGTGCACTGGAGCTACTGGGTCGCCAGCATCGGCATCATCCTGGCCATCGCTGCCGTCATGCGTTTCATCATCGGCTGGCGCGCCGGCGCCTCGGCCCTCGGCTACATCACCTCCGGATCGCTGGGCGGCATGGTGTCGATGATCGTGATGAGCACATCCCAGCTCATCCAGGCGATGAACAGGACGCCGGGCGAGCAGGCCCTGCTGCGCCTGACGCCGCTGGCCGGCGACCACGGATTGCTGAACCGGCGCCTGGCCACGCAGATCCTGCGCTACGTGCTGTCGGTCTGGATCATGCTGACGGCGACGATCCTGCTGGCGAGCTTCATGATCGGCGGCAGCGCCGCCTTGCTGCTCCAGGCCGGCTTGTCCTGCCTGGCCGGCCAGGTGGCCCTGACAAGCGTGCTTGGCGACCATGCGCGCGAGGGCGGACGGCACCTGGGCCACTTGCTGCTGGCCGGCCTGCTGGCGCTGCTGGAGGCCGGCCTCGCCTTCGGCGCAGGCTGGCTGACGCATACGCCGTTCGCGGTCTGGGTGATCGCGATCGCCGTCGTGGTCACGGCCCTGCAGCTGCGCCATGGCTGGCGCCGCATGATGGCGGCGCCGCCGGCCTTCCCGGCGCGCCGCCTGGCCTTATCATAGCGGCGATGATGACGACCCATACCGCCTCCCTGTTCTCGATCGCGACCGGCTCCGCCGATCCGATCTACCGCCAGCTCGTCGAGCAGGTACGCCGCCTGGTCGTGTCCGGCCAGCTGGCGCCCGGCGACGAGATGCCCTCGGTGCGCGAGATCGCCCAGGCGCTGGCACTGAACCCGATGACCGTGTCCAAGGCCTATGGCCTGCTGGAGATGGACGGGGTGCTGGCGCGCCGCCGCGGGCTCGGCATGATCGTGGCCGGCACCGCCGGCGCCGGCAAGCCGGCCGAGCGCGCGGCGCTGCTGCGCCCGACGCTGGAACGCGCCGCGCGCGAGGCGCGCGAGTTGGAACTCGACCCCAGGACCGCCCTGGATTTGTTTGCAGCCATCCTGAAGGAAGCGCAATGAAGATGATGACCCGTGCCTTGCGAGACTACCGCGCCCTGTGGCGTGCCGCCACGGTGCAGCGGGTCGAGGGCGCGCCCCGGCTGATGCGCCGCCTGGCCATCCTGCTGCTGCTCGGCGGCGCCGGCTTCCTGGCGCTCGCCATCGTGCGCGGCGGGCTGGATGGCTGGATCGCCGCGCGCCTGCTGCTGGGCCTCGGCACGGCCTGGGTGGCGCTGGTCTGGGCCTTGTTGTTCGTGCCCGGATCCGCGCTGATGAATATGGCGAGCCACGCGCGGCTGGTGCCGCGCCAGCGCCGCCGCCTGATGCAGATGAGCGGCGGCGGCTGGCTGCTGCTGACGCTGGCGTTGACGGCGGTGGCTGCCGACTGGACCGTGTTGCCGCTGGCCGGCGCCTATCTGCTGTCGTTCGCGGTGGCGCTCGCGAGCGGCAACCCGCGCGCGCTGCTGCCGATCATCGTCATGGGGAACTGGGGCTGGCTGTCGCGCCGCGTGCTGCCGCCGGGGCTGGGTGAGACCCTGGCCGGCGAACCCGCCATGGCGGTATATACGGTGTTGCTGGTGCCGGTTGCCGCCTGGACGCTGCGCTGGATGTATCCGGCCGGGGGTGACGCCCACTTCGCGCGCCAGGACGCGTTGCGCAGCAACTTCGCGCGCTTCGAGGGCATCGGTGGCGGGACCCGCTCCCTCGAAGGCGGCGGCGCCACGCTGCGTGCCTACGCTGCGGCCCTGCGCCGCGATTGCAGGGATGGGCGCCGGCGCGCCAACCCCGGGCGCATGCTGATGCATGCGCTGGGTCCGTCCGTGCATTGGAGTTCCTGGGCCGGCCTGGTCGCCGTGATGCTGGCGGTGGGCATCGCCATCCGCCTGCTGGTGTGGCAGGCCGGCAGCGCGCCCCAGCAGGGGGCCGCCGCCCATGGCGTGGGGGCGGGCCTGGGCATGCTGATGCTGGCGATCCTGTTCAGCACCGCTGCGTTCAGCCAGGCGATCGACCGTACCCGCGGCGAACAGGCGCTGCTGCGCTTGACGCCGCTGGCCGGCGACACGGCCTTGCTGAACCGCCGCCTGGCCGGGCAGCTGCTGCGGCGAGGGCTGGGCTTGTGGGCCGGGCTGACGCTGGCGATCCTGTGCGTCAGCATGCTGGCCGCGGGCCCCGGTGTGCTGCCGATCCAGTTCGGCCTGTGCTGCCTGGCCGGCCAGGTAGCCATGATGGGTCTGCTGGGCGACCATGCCGGCCAGGGTGGCTGGCGTCCGGCGCTGGCCTGGCGCGCGGCCGGCCTGGCGCTGCTGGAACTAATGGCCGCGGCGGGCCTGGCCTGGGTCAGCGGCATGCCGGTCTGGGCATGGATGGCGGCGGTTGCCCTCGCCGTGGCCGGCTTCCTGCTGCGCCGTTCGTGGCAAGGCATGCTGGCCGCGCCGGTGGCGTTTCCGGCGCGGCGCCTGGGCTAAGCCGCGGATGGGCTCAGTGCGCCCGTTTCTGCACCAGCCCGGTCCCGATCCCATGGCGGCGCACCTCGCTCACCGCCGTCACCGTGCCGTCCGGGTTGAACACGATCGCATTCGCCGCCCCGATCTCCTCGGGTGGCGGGCTGGCTTCCCACTTGTGGCCGAACGCTTCCAGTGCCTTCGCCTGGACGCTGCCCGTGAAGCCCGGCTCGACCGAGGTTTCCTTGGCGTTCCTCTGCGACAGGCGCGGCGCGTCGATGGCCTGGTCCATCGGCATGCCGAGGTCGATGTAGTTGACGATGGTCTGCAGCACGGTGGTGATGATGGTCGCGCCGCCCGGGCTGCCGATGGTGAAGGCCGGCTTGCCGTCCTTCAGCACGATGGTCGGCGCCATGCTGCTGCGCGGACGCTTGCCGGCTTCGGGGATGTTCGGCGCCGGGCCGGTGAAGTCGAAGTCGGTCATCTCGTTGTTCAGCAGGAAGCCGTAGCCCGGCACCACGATGCCGCTGCCGCCCCAGGATTCGATGGTGAAGGTGTAGGAGACGACGTTGCCTTCCTTGTCCGACACGGTGAAGTGGGTGGTGTGCAGGCCTTCTTGCTGGATCACGCCCTGGCGTGGGCGCAGCGGGAAGCTCTGGTCGTTCTCATATAAAAAGGCGTCGCCGGCCGCGGCCACGGCGGCGGCCTTGTCGACACGGATCAGCGACCGGCGCTGGGCCGCGAACTGCTTCGACAGCAGGCCGTCGACGGGCGCGTCCACGTATTCCGGGTCGGCCAGGTAGGCGTTGCGGTCGGCAAAGGCCAGGCGCGACGCTTCCAGGTACAGGTGTTCGACGTTCGCACGCGGCATCGCTTTCAGGTCATAGCCTTCGAGGATGTTGAGCGCCTCGGCCACCGCGATGCCGCCGCTGCTGGGCAGGGGCATGCCGTAGATGTCGTAGCCGCGGTAGGTCGAGCGGATCGGCTGGCGGATGCGCGCCTCGTAGTTGGCGAGGTCCGCCAGCGTCATGTTCCCGGTGCGTACCGAGACGCCGGCGGCGAGCGGCGGCCGGTTGACGGCGTCGACGATGGCCTGTGCCAGCGGCCCCTGGTAGAAGGCTTTATAGCCCTTGGCGCCGAGTTCGCGGTAGGTCTTGGCCAGGTCCGGGTTCTTCAGCAGGGTGCTGGCTGGGACCGCCTTGCCGTTCCTCAGGTAGAGCTGGCTGGTGCTGGTGAACTGCTGGAATTTCTTTTCATTGTCGGCCACCAGATGATTGAAGGTGTCGCTGACCGTAAAGCCCTTGGTGGCGACGTTGATGGCCGGCGCCAGCACCTGTTTGAAGGACATGGTGCCGTAGCGTTCCAGCGCTTCGTGCCAGCCGCGCACCGTGCCCGGCACGCCGACCGAGGCGCCGCTAGCGACCGCGGTGTCGAAGTCGATCGGCTTGCCGTTCTCCATGAACACCGACGGGCTGAAGGCGGCCGGCGCGGTCTCGCGGTGGTCGACCGTGACCACGCGCTTGTCTTTCGCCAGGTAGATCACCATGAAGCCGCCGCCGCCGATGCCGCAGCTGAACGGATCGGTGACGCCGAGCGTCGCGGCGGCGGCCACCGCGGCGTCGATCGCATTGCCGCCCTTGTTGAGGATGGCGATCGCCGATTCCGAGGCTTTTTCGCTGATGGTGGCGACGGCGCCGCCGCTACCGGTCGAGACCGGGGTCTTGGCGAAGGCAAGGGGAGGCGGCAGTACGATCGACAGGATCAGGGCGCCGGCGAGCGCTTTGGTGGATGTGGTCATGGGCGGGGAGGTGAGTGGGGATTCGTCGGGGCAGTGATTTTCAGCGTCACCGGCATCAGGTCGGCCGTCCTGGCCGAGCCGGCGCGCGCCGCCGGGACGCTGCCGAGGTCGAGGGCGACCTGCGCGCCGTGCAGGGCGGCCGGCGTGGCGACCGGCTGGTCGGGACCGAGGGTGAATTCTTCGCTGCCGTCGCGGTCTTGCAGGATGAAGCGGAAGGCCAGGCGGCCGGCCCAGATGCAGCGCACGTTGGCGGGACAGCGGCTGTCGCTGAAGCTGTCGTAGGTCAGCGTCACGCCGCGCGCCAGGTCGAGACTCTCGCGTGGCTGCAGCACGTAGGTGGCATCGTGGACCGGCGCCGCCGCGCAGCCGGCCAGGGCCAGCACGGCGGCGGCGCCCAGCATCTGCATCCAACCCTGCGCTAAAAACCGGTACGGCGTCATCGGACCATCCATATGATTGCGTCCGTTCATGATAGCAAAGTCGTCAGCCGGCCCGGCATCCGGCTGGACGGCTTATTTCTTTTCGGACGGCGGCAGTTTTACCTCGGGCAGGAACAGCAGCGCCACCAGGCCCACCAGCACGATCACGGTGCCGGCGCCGAAGATGTTGGCGATCGCATGGCGGTAGACCGCCTGCATGGCCGGATCGAGCGTCACGCCGGTGCCGGCGCTGGCTGCCGCCGCGATGCCGTGCGCATGCAGCTGGTGCGCCAAAATCGCGCCCGAGCCGGTCACGCCCAGCAGGCCGCCGAGCGACCGGAAGAAGGTCAGCATCGCGGTGCCGACGCCGCGCCGCGCCGGGGGCAGCGCATACTGCACCACGATGGTCATGTTCGGCATCACCAGGCCGAGGCCGGCGCCCAGCATGAAGATCGCCGGTTCGATCACCGGGTAGCCCTGGCCGCTGTCCATGCCCCATGCCAGCAGGCCGAACGAGAGCACCGCCACCACCAGGCCCCCGATCTGCACCTGTTTGTACTTGTTGGATTTCGCCAGCACCCTGCCGTTGAGGGTGGAGGCGATGATCATCCCGACCATCATCGGCACGGTCAGCATGCCGGAATGGGCCGGGCTGCTGTTCATGACCAGCTGGAAGAACAGCGGGAAGAACACGCTGGCGCCCATCAGGCCCATGAAGGTCAGCGCCATCACCAGGCTGGCGATGTTGAACACGCGGTTGGCGAACAGGTCGGGCGGCAGCACCGGCTCGGCCGCGCGGCGCAGGTGGAACACCAGCCAGGTGCCCAGCACCACGGCGAGGGCGGCGCAGACCTTGATCTGGGGCGCGTCCCACGGCCATTCGGTGCCGCCCAGTGCCAGCACCAGCAGCAGCGAGACGATGGTGCCGGTCAGCAGGACCGAGCCCAAGTAATCGATGCGCTGCGCATGGGTGCGCACCGGCTTTCTCAGCGAACGCGCGATCGACCAGAACGCGAAGGCGCCGACCGGGAGGTTGATGAAGAAGATCCAGTGCCAGGACAGCAGATCGGTCATCACGCCGCCCAGCACCGGCCCCAGGATGCTGGTGATCGCGAACACGATCGCGATCGAGCCCTGGCGCTTGGCGCGCTCCTGCGGCGGCACCAGGTCGCCGATGATGATCTGGGCCAGCGGCATGAAGCCGCCCGAGCCGAGGCCCTGGATCGCGCGGAACACGATCAGCTGCGTCATGTCCTGGGCCAGGCCGCACAGCACCGAGCCCACCAGGAAGGTAGCCAGCGCGGTGAAGATCATCGGCCGCCGGCCGTACTGGTCGGCCAGCTTGCCGTACAGCGGCATGGTGGCGGTCGAGGCCAGCACGTAGGCGGTCACGACCCAGGACAAATGGGCCATGCCGCCGAGGTCGCCGACGATGCGGGGCAGGGCGGTGGCGACGATGCTCTGGTCGAGCGCGCCGAGGCCGAGCACGGCCATCAGGGCGAAGTAGACGGCGCGGATTTCGCGCTCGGTGACCGGGACGGCGGGGGTGTCGAGTTGCGCGTTCTGTGTCATGGCTGGGTGTTGGCGATGAGGGTGAGCGGTTCGATGGCGGCGGCGAGCTGCCGCATCTGGTCCGGAGAAAGGCGGGCGACGCGCTGCGACAGCCAGTCCATGCGCTGGGCATGCATCTGGTCGAGACGGTCCTGGCCCTCCTGGGTAAGCTGGAGGCCGCTGCGGCGCCGGTCCTGGGAATCGGGCGCAGCGCGCGCCAGCAGGCCGGCCTGTTCCAGTGCCTTGACCTGGGCGCTCATGGTCGGGTTGCGCACCTGCTGCATGCGCGCCAGTTCGGCCACGCCGATGCCGGGACGCTCGCCGACGCTGTGCAGCAGCATCGTTTGCAGCAGCGACAGGCCGCTGTCCTGGCGCTCGGCGTCGCGGCGCATGGCGCGCATCAGGCCTTTCAAGGCGCTGCGCAGGTCTTCGGAGAGCTGCGCGGGGTCCGGGTTGGTGATCATATGTATGAGTTAGGTAGGCTACCTAACTATATTAGATCAGGATGGCCTGACCCGGCAAGAGAGCGTATGCTGTCGAACAAACAACGGAGCCCACGATGACCCGACTGACTGCAGACGACTTCGACCCCGAAGTCCTGAAACTTTTCGACGGCTATGTGCACGGCCAATTGTCGCGCCGCGATTTCCTGTCGCGCGCCGGCCGCTACGCCGTCGGCGGCGCCACCGCCGCCACCCTGCTGGCGCAATTGTCGCCTTCGTTCGCGGCGCCGCTGGTGGCGCCGCTTGACGCGCGCCTGAAGACCAGCTACCAGGAATACCCGTCGCCGCAGGGCTACGGCAAGCTGCGCGGCTACCTGGCCATGCCGGCGGAGGCCAAGGGCAAGTTGCCCGCAGTGCTGGTGGTGCACGAGAACCGCGGCCTGAACCCGCACATCGAGGACGTCACGCGCCGCCTGGCGCTCGAGGGTTTCATCGCCTTTGCGCCGGATGCGCTGTTTCCATTAGGAGGCTATCCAGGCGACGAGGACAAGGCGCGCGCGCTGTTCCCGAAACTGGACCAGGCCAAGACCCGTGCCGATTTCGTGGCCGCCTTTGACATGCTGAGTAAATTGCCTCAAGCCACGGGCAAGGTCGGCGTGGTCGGTTTCTGCTGGGGCGGCGGCATGGCCAACTACCTGGCCACCCAACTACCGGCGCTGGCGGCCGCAGTGCCGTTCTACGGCGCCCAGCCGGCCGCGGCCGACGTCCCGCGCATCAAGGCGCCGCTGCTGATCCACGACGCCGCCAAGGACGAGCGCATCCTGGCCGGCTGGCCCGCCTACGAAGCCGCGCTGAAGGCCAGCAACATCGCCTACCAGCACTTCGTCTACGCAGGGACCGAGCACGGCTTCAACAACGACACCACGCCGCGCTACGACGAAGCCGCCGCCAAGCTGGCCTGGAGCCGCACCGTCGCCTTCTTCAAGGACAAGCTGGCCTGAAAAAATAAAAGGCACCCTTGGGTGCCTTCTTGCTTGCTGCGGAGCCGGGTCAGACGTAAGCGGCGAGGGCCGTTTTCATCTTTTTCAGCGCGGCGGTCTCGATCTGGCGGATACGCTCGGCCGACACGCCGAACTCTTCGGCCAGCGTGTGCAGGGTTGCACCGGAACCGTCGTCGTTGGCGAGCCAGCGTGCTTCCACGATGCGGCGCGAACGCGGATCCAGTTTACCCAGTGCCGTTTCCAGGCCTTCCGACTGCAGGCGCACCACCTCTTCGGCTTCGAGCACCTTGGTCGGTTCCTGCTGGTCCGACGACAGGTAGGCGATCGGCGAGAACTTGTCGTCTTCGTCGTCGGTCGGCGCTTCCAGCGCGATGTCGCGGCCCGACAGGCGGGTTTCCATTTCGACCACTTCTTCGCGCTTCACGTCGAGCATCTTGGCCAGGTCGGCAACTTGCTGCGGCGACATGGCGTCGAGGCCCTGCTTGTTGCTGCGCAGGTTGAAGAACAGTTTACGCTGTGCCTTGGTCGTCGCGACCTTCACCAGGCGCCAGTTCTTCAAGATGTATTCGTGCATCTCGGCCTTGATCCAGTGCATCGCGTAAGACACGAGGCGCACGCCCTGGTTCGGATCGAAACGTTTGACTGCTTTCATCAGGCCGATGTTGCCTTCCTGGATCAGGTCGGCGTGCGGGAGGCCGTAGCCCAGGTAGCCGCGCGCGATCGACACCACCAGGCGCAGGTGAGACATCACCAGCTTCTGCGCGGCATCCAGATCATTGGCATCGCGCAGACTTTTGGCCAGCGAGACCTCTTCCTCATGGGTCAGCATTGGCAGACGGTTCACCGCCGAGATGTAAGCGTCGATATTGCCGAGGTTGCCGTTAAAACCGAGTCCCAGAGCACGGCTGCCAGCAGGAACCAATGCGGATTGTGCGGACATAGTCATTTCCCTTTAGAGTGAGCTGTACTGCATCATCAATCTGCCATACACCGTACCCCGAAGGCGTAACAGTATGGCTTGTTACGGGATGCGAGACGTTGTGCTATCGAGCCACCAAACGTCATGTACGGACACTATATTAGCACTCTCTTGAAGTGAGTGCTAGAAGCCTCCATGTTCCCGATGACGCCTTTAAGTTTCACTAAAGTGTTGCTTTTAGGAATCTAATTGAGGTGCGTTTCAACTGTAGGGCAGAGTTGAGCGGTGCAGTTGATTTAACTCAAACGTGACCCATATATCGTTTGAATTCCGTTGAAGACAGGTTAGGCGACCAGTGCTTGGCGTTCTGTTGGATGGCGCACTTAGGGGTGTAGGCGGATGCCTCGCGTCCGCCGCAGGTTTGACTGGCCAGCAGCGGACGAGTTAGCAGAAGAGCAAGCTCGGCCGAGCTTGCAGGAAGCGTTATTTCAGGCGTGCAAGGTGGCGCTGTACCGACAGCATCGCTCCGACCAGTCCCAGTGCGGCGCTGATCGCCAGCAAGCCGACGATGCCCAGCGCCGGCAGCGCCGTCAGCTGGAAGTCCGACGCGTACAGGCGCGCAAACTCGCCGACCGCCGTGTTGAGCGGGCGCAGCGCCAGCGCCACCGCACCCAGGGCCACGGCGCCGGCACAGACGCCAAGCAGGGCGCCGGTGTAGTAGAACGGGCGGTGGATGAAATTGTCGGTGGCGCCGAGCAGCTTCGAGACCGCGATCTCTTCGCGCTGGGTCAGCACCTGCAGGCGGACGGTGTTGAATACCACCGCGATCACCACCACGCCCAGCGTCAGGGCCAGCAGCAGCAGCGCCAGGCGCAGCACGCCGAGCAGGGCGGCCAGGCGCTTGACCCAGGCCGAATCGACCTGCACCGAATCGACGCCCGGCAACTGGCGCATGTGGTCGGCCAGCAGGTCGACGCGCGCCGCCTCGGCGGTACTGGTTGCGGCAAAACCGTCCAGCTTCATCACGTAGCTGTCGGGCAAGGGATTGTCGCCCAGTGTGTCGATGACGTCGTCCAGGCCGCTCTTTTCCTTTAGCGTGTCCAGTGCCTGTTCGCGCGGCACGAAGCTGATCTTCGCATGGTTGCCTGCCAGCAGCTGCTGCAGCTGCGGCGCCAGTGCCTGGGCATCTTCGCGCGGCACGCCGGGCTTCATGAACAGGCTGATCTCGGGATCGACCGCCAGCTGTTCGGACAGCGGACGCACGTTGTCGAGCAGGGTCACGCCGGCAAAGGGCAGGGCCAGCGCCACCGCCACCACCAGCACGTTGAACAGGAAACTGCCGGGCGACTTGCGCACGGTGGCGAGCGCCGCGACGAAGGCGAAGCGATGCTGGCGGAACCAGATGTTCATGCACCACCTCCGATGCCGTCCATCACGTGGCCATGCTCGAGGCGGATCACGCGCGCGCCGCTGTCGAGGATCTGCTCGTCATGGCTCGAGATCACGCAGGTCACGCCGGCAGAGTGAAAGGCGTGCAGGGCGTCGATCACCTTGTCGGCCGCGGCGCGGTCGAGGTTGGCGGTGGGCTCGTCGGCCAGGATGATCTGCGGGCGGTTGACGATCGCGCGCGCGATTGCCACGCGCTGCTGTTCGCCGCCCGACAGTTCCATTGGCAGCGCCCGGGCGCGCTCTAACAGGCCGACCTTGTCCAGGGCAGCACGCGCGCGTTCCGCCGCCTGCGCCTTGGGCGCGCCGGTGACGATCAGCGGCAGCATCACGTTGGCCAGCAGGTTGCGGTCGTTGAGCAGGCGCTGGTGCTGGAAGATCAGGCCCAGGTTGCGCCGCAGGAAGGGCACACCGGCCTTTTTCAGCTTGCCGATGTCCTGGCCGTTGACGGTCACGCGGCCCGAGGTCGGGCGCTCGATCGCGGCCACCATCTTCATCAGGGTCGATTTACCCGCGCCGGACGGGCCGGCCAGATAGACCAGCTCGCCCCTGGCGATGTTCAGCGTGACGTCGGACAGGGCCAGGGCGTCGGCCGAATATTTCTTGGAGACGGACAGGAATTCAATCATTCTCGAGCTTACCCCAGCAGCGCCTCGGCGAATTCGTCGGCGCTGAAGGGCTGCAGGTCCTCCAGCTTCTCGCCGACGCCGATGAAGTACACCGGCACCGGACGGGTGCGCGCGATCGCGGCCAGGATGCCGCCCTTGGCGGTGCCGTCCAGCTTGGTGATCACGAGGCCGGTCAGCTGCAGCGCATCGTCGAAGGCTTTCACTTGCGCCAGCGCGTTCTGGCCGGTGTTGCCGTCGATCACCAGTAGCACCTCGTGCGGGGCGTCTTCCATACCCTTGCCGATGACGCGCTTGATCTTCTTCAACTCTTCCATCAGGTGCAGCTGGGTCGGCAGGCGGCCGGCGGTGTCGACCATGACGACGTCGACGCCGCGCGCCTTGCCCGACTGCACCGCATCGAAGGCGACCGCGGCCGGATCGCCCGACTGCTGCGAAATCACGGTGACGTTGTTGCGCTGCCCCCAGACCATCAGCTGCTCGCGGGCGGCGGCGCGGAAGGTGTCGCCGGCGGCCAGCAGCACCGACTGCTCGAAGCTTTGCATGTGCTTGGCCAGCTTGCCGATGGTGGTGGTCTTGCCGGCGCCGTTGACGCCCGCGATCATCATCACCAGCGGCTCGTGGCGGCCCAGTTCCAGCGGCTTTTCGAGCGGACGCATCAGGTCGACCAGGAGTTCCTTCAGCGCGCCCTTGACGGCGGCGGGGTCCAGCAACTTGTCTTCCTTGACCTTGCGGCGCAGGTTGTCCAGCAGGTACTGGGTGGCATCCATGCCGGCGTCCGACATCAGCAGCGCCGATTCCAGCTCTTCGTACAGGTCTTCGTCGATGCGCGCGCCGACGAACAGCAGCGACAGGTTGTTCGAGGTCTTGGCCAGGCCCGCCTTCAGGCGCGTCATCCAGGATTTTTTCTTTTCCGCCTCGTTGCCCGGCCGCTCGGCGGTCTCGGGGAACAGCTGGCCTTCGTAGGCGTTGCTGAGAGCAGCGGCGTCCTGGGCGATCTTTGCGGCGATCGGGTCGACGTTGGTGGCGTCGCGCGCCGGCGGCGATTCCGGCTCGGGCGGCACTTCCGGCACAGCTTCGGGCACCGGCACCGGGACGGCGTCGCGGTTGCCGAACAGGCGGCTCAGGAAGCCCGGCTGTTCCGCGGCCTCGGCCGGCTCGGCGGCGGGCGCGGCGGACTCGAGCGGCGCCGCGCTCTCTGCTTCAGGCTTTTTCTTTTTGAAGAAACTAAACATGTGTGGTGTTGGGAGGGAACTGCATGCCATGCCCGCGCGGCGGGCATGTGGAAAAGGGTCGCGCGTATTCTACCAGAGCGAGCAAGTGTTGCTTCGTACGTGCTGACTGGAAGGCAAGCTCAGTGCTCACAAAATGGTCAGCTGGGCTGTGCGGAGCGAAGCAATCCGTAGCGCGGATGCTGCTCAGCAGTTTGCAGGCTGGAGCAGGTCTGGCAAAACGCCGGCGACTGCGCTAGCTTGTGAGCGTGCACAAGAAGGATGCTTCATCCAGGGAGTGACCATGATGATTTCCCGAATTCTCAAGCGCCTGCTGGCCGGCGACAATGCCCTGAAAGGCAGCGGGGCGCTGCTGGGCAAGATCGTCGGCTGGCTCTTTATTGCGCTGGTGGCGCTGTTCCTGACGCAGCCGTCGGGCGGGCCGTTCAGCGCGCCGGGGATGCAGGTGCCGTGGCCGGCGGAGTTGGGATTGGATGGCGGGTTGCCGGGTCGACAATGAGTTTTACGTTGCCTTCGCCGCTTCCGCATTCTTCCGGATCGTCTCCAGCGTCGCTCCCGGCGTGATCAGGTTGCCGTCATAGCGCAACTCGATCACGAACGGCAGCTTGCGCGCCGTCGTGAACTCGACCGCCCGCGCCAGCGCCGGCGCGAAGTCCGCGGTCGCGTCCACGACCTCGCCCTGGCCGCCATAGGCCTGCGCCAGCGCCGCGAAGTCCGGATTGTGCAGCTGCGTGCCCGACACCCGGCCCGGATACGTGCGCTCCTGGTGCATGCGGATGGTACCGAACATGCCGTTATTGAAGACGATCAGGATCACGCCGGCGCCGTACTGGACGGCGGTCGCCAGTTCCTGTCCGGTCATCATGAATTCGCCGTCGCCGGCAAAGGCGACCACGGTGCGCTCGGGCGCGACGATCTTGGCGCCGACGGCGGACGGCACCGCGTAGCCCATCGCGCCGCTGGTCGGGGCCAATTGGCTGCGCATCGGGCCGTAGCGCCAGAAGCGGTGCGCCCAGGTGGCGTAGTTGCCGGCGCCGTTGGTGATGATGGTGTCGCGCGGCAGGGCGGTTTGCAGGTCCTGCACCACTTGCCACAGGTCGAGCGGCGCCTGCCCATCCTTGAAGATCGGCGGCTGCTGCTGCCATGCGTTCAGCTCGGCCTTCGCTTCGGCGACCGTGTGGCGCCATGCCGATGCGTCGACCGGTTCCATCGCCGCCAGCATCGCACAGGCTTGCGCGGCGCCGCTGGCGATCATCAGCTCGGCCTGGTAGACGCTGCCCAGTTCTTCCGGATCCGGGTGGATGTGCACCAGGCGCTGTCGCGGCACCGGCGAGTTCAAGAGCGAATAGCCGCTGGTAGTCATCTCTCCCAGGCGCGGGCCGATCGCGATCAGGACGTCGGCTTCCTTCACGCGCGCGGCCAGTGTCGGGTTGATGCCGATGCCGACGTCGCCGGCGTAGTGCGGATGCGCGTTGTCCAGCAGGTCCTGGAAGCGGAAGGCGCAGGCCACCGGCAGCGCATTGGCTTCGGCAAAGGCGACCAGGTCGGCGCAGGCTTGCGCGTTCCAGGTGCCGCCGCCGAGCAGCACCAGCGGTTTTTTCGCGCCGGCCAGCATGGTGCGCAACTGCGCGATCTGGGCGGCGGCGGGCGCGGCCTGCACCGGCTGGTAGGCGCGGGTATCGGCGACTTGCGCCTGGGTCACCAGCATGTCTTCGGGCAGGGCCAGCACCACCGGTCCCGGGCGGCCGCTGGTGGCAATCTGGAAGGCGCGCGCGATGTATTCGGGGACGCGCTCGGCGCGGTCGATCTGCGCCACCCACTTGGCCATCTGGCCGTACATGCGGCGGTAATCCACTTCCTGGAAGGCTTCACGGTCCATGAAGTCGCCGCCGACCTGGCCGATGAACAGGATCATTGGCGTCGAGTCCTGGAATGCGGTGTGTACGCCGATCGAGGCATTGGTCGCACCCGGCCCGCGCGTGACGAAGCAGATGCCGGGCTTGCCGGTCAGCTTGCCGTAGGCCTCGGCCATGAACGCCGCGCCACCCTCCTGGCGGTTGATGACGAAGCGGATGTCCGAATCGTGCAGCGCGTCGAGCACGTCGAGATAGCTTTCGCCGGGGACGCCGAAGGCGGTGTCCACGCCGTGGACCTGGAGCGCGTCGACCAGGATCTGGCCGCCGCTGCGGGAGGGGTGCGTCATGGTGAGGTCATCCTTATCGAAGAGGCATGCGGCATTCTATGCGAGCGCCGCGGCGGCGGCTTTTGAAATGGCGACACAAAATGTCAGAAATGGCAGCAAAGCTCACCACCGCGCGCCGACCCCGGTTTGATGTTGCTTAAGTTTGCAGCGGTGATCGGTTACAATACTGCCCGTGAAGCAGGCCAGACAGCCGCTGGTCCACGCCGCAAGGTCGTGGGCGGGAGGAAGGTCCGGACTCCATAGAGCAGGGTGACGGTTAACGGCCGTCCGCCGAAAGCCGGGCGCAAGCCCGGTATAAGGCGAGGAATAGGGCCACAGAGACGAGCGTATTCAGTTACGGTGAAACGCGGTAACCTCCACCTGGAGCAATTCCAAATAGGCACGCGTTGAGGTTGCTCGCGGAGCGTGCGGGTAGGAAGCTTGAGCGCCGGAGTAATTCGGCGCCTAGAGGAATGGCTGTCATAGGGGCGTCCCGCAAGGGAGACCACTACACAGAATCCGGCCTATCGGCCTGCTTTACACATAATTCATAGCGGTCGGAGACGATGATGAGCCTTTACATCCTTGCCCTCGACCAGGGCACCACCAGCTCGCGTGCCATCCTGTTCGACCGCCAGGGCCAGGTCGTCGCGCTCGCCCAGCAGGAATATCCCCAGCATTTCCCCCAGCCCGGCTGGGTCGAGCACGATCCGCTCGACATCTGGAACACCCAGCTCGCCTGCGCGCGCGAAGTGCTGCAGCAGAGCGGCACCGATGCCGGCGAGGTCGCCGCCATCGGCATCGCCAACCAGCGCGAAACGACGGTGGTGTGGGACCGCCGCAGCGGCGAGCCGCTGTGTCACGCCATCGTCTGGCAGGACCGCCGCACCGCCGAACGCTGCGACGCGTTGCGCGCCGCCGGCCATGCCACCCTCATCCAGCGCAAGACAGGCCTCGAACTCGACGCTTATTTTTCCGCGACCAAGCTCGAATGGCTGCTCACCAACGTGCCCGGCGCCCGCGTGCGCGCCGAGCGCGGCGAACTCGCCTTCGGCACCGTCGACAGCTGGCTCGCTTATAAACTGTGCGGGCGCCACGTCACCGACGCCGGCAACGCCGCCCGCACCATGCTCTTCAATATCAACAGCCTGCGCTGGGACGACGAACTGCTCGACCTGTTCGGCATCCCGGCCTCGATGCTGCCCGAAGTCGTGGCCAGCAGCGGCGAGGTCGGCGTCACCGACGCCGCCTGGTTCGGCGGCCCGATCCCGATCGCGGGGATCGCCGGCGACCAGCAGGCCGCCACCTTCGGCCAGGCCTGCCACCGGCGCGGCATGGTCAAGAATACCTACGGCACCGGCTGTTTCATGCTGATGCATGCCGGCGACGCGCCGCCGCGCTCGCACAACCGCCTGCTGGCCACCGTTGGCTGGAACCTCGGCCGGCAAACAGATTACCTGCTCGAAGGCAGCGTGTTCATGGGCGGCGCCACTGTCCAGTGGCTGCGCGACGGCCTCGGCATCATCAAGCAGTCCGCCGACGTCGAAGCGCTGGCCCTGTCCGTGCCCGACAGCGGCGGGGTGATGCTGGTGCCGGCCTTTACGGGCCTCGGCGCGCCGCACTGGGATGCCTACGCGCGCGGCACCATCGTCGGCATGACGCGCGGGACCAGCGCCGCCCACATCGCGCGCGCCGCGGTCGAGGCCATCGCCTACCAGAGCGCCGAACTGCTGGCGGCGATGCAGAAGGATGCCGAGTGCGCCGTGCACGAAGTGCGTGCCGACGGCGGCGCCGCCCGCAACGACCTCTTGATGCAGTTCCAGGCCGACCTGCTCGGCGTGCCGGTGGTGCGGCCGCAGGTGACCGAGACCACGGCGCTGGGCGCGGCCTACCTGGCCGGGCTGGCGGTCGGGTTCTGGGCATCGGGCGCGGAAATCGCCGCGCAGTGGCGGGCCGAGCGCCTCTTTGAGCCGCGCATGCCGGCTGCGCGGCGCCAGGAACTGATGGCACGCTGGGCGCGCGCCGTGGCGCATGCGCGCGCGTGGGCGGTGCCGGAACAGCACTAAGAAGCACCTACCGTTCAGCCGTGCGGCTATCCATGGCGAGAATCGGGCACAATCGTCAATATTGACAATATTGCACGTTGGATTGGAGCTGCCTTTGAAACTGCTGAAGGGTTTTTTTGCATTCGCACACGGTTTGCTTGCCGTGCTGTTCGTCCTGATCTCGATCCTGCTCACCTGGCTCGGCATCCACACCGGCTGGCAAGGCGTCGGCGTTGATCCGTCAGAGGGCGCCGAGCAGGCCATCGAAGCGATCGGCCTGCTGGCCATCGCCGTGGTCTCCCTGCAGATCGCCCAGACCATCACCGAGGAAGAGGTGGTGCGGGACGCCCACATCAGCGCGCCGACGCGGGTACGCCGCTACCTGTCGCGCTTCATGGTCGTGGTCGTGGTGGCGCTGTCGATCGAAGGCCTGGTCGGCATCTTCAAGGCCCTGCACGAAGAGCCGGAGCTGCTGCCGCACGCCGCGGCGGTGCTGGTCTCGGCCGGCCTGCTGCTGGCCGGCTGGGGTGTGTTCATCCGCTTCAACAAGGAAGCCGAGCTGCTGGAGCCGGAAGCGATGAAGGATGCCAAGAGCGAGGACGTCAAGCTGGAAGAGTGATGCCGTCCGCGGCGGAGCGGCCCAGCGCAAACGCGCGCAGCCGCTCCAGCTGGACGCCGTCCAGGCAGCGGAACCGAATCGGCACCGCGCCGCGCTCGAACAGCACCAGGTAGCCGCGGCTGTAGCTGCGTACGCCTTTGACCTCATTCCAGCCGCGCCGGAATTCCCCGGCTTTCGAGCTGCGCGCGATGGCCGCCCGGTCGATCGTGAAATCGCACACCTGCATGCGCCGCTTTTTCAGCAGGA
The DNA here is from genome assembly GCF_006715485.1 of Herbaspirillum sp. SJZ107. Lineage (GTDB taxonomy): Bacteria > Pseudomonadota > Gammaproteobacteria > Burkholderiales > Burkholderiaceae_D > Telluria. The sequence continues at coordinate 226,948 of NZ_VFNH01000005.1, read as the reverse complement.
AAAAGGGCGTGGCCAGCAGCACGACCCAGAAACCGACGGTGCCGGGCAGGCTGCCGAAGGCCAGTGCCGCGGCCGCCAGCAGCAGCCCGCTCATCCAGCCGGATGCGCCGGCCAGCAGGGCGGCCAGCGCCAGCACGCAGGCCGCCGTCCCCAATGCCAGCGGCACCAGCACGCGGCGGCGGCGTACTTCCGGCACGGCATGGCGCAGCAGGAAGCCGGTGTGCTCGCGCACCATGCTCAGATACTCTCCCAGGGTGTAGGCGACGCTGAAGCGGATCGGCAGATCGTCCGGCGGCGGCGCAACGCGGCTGGCGTCCGGCATGTCGACCGTCAGTTCGGTGGAGGCGAAGGACTTGCGCTGCTGCTGCACGATCTGCATCGCGACTTCCTTGCGATGCGGGGGCTGGGGATGGCTGGTGCCGAACATGATGCGTCTCCGCTGATGAGTTGAGCGGCAGGGGATTACGAAAGAGGCATTTGCATCGGATCGACCTCGGATTAGCAGCGCGCCCTCTTAAAACCCGATCCGCCCCTTGCCCGGCGTCGCCTTGATCCGCACGTCGGCCGCCGTCACGTGCCCGCGCCCGGCAGCCACCGCATAGCCCAGCGCATCCAGTAAAGTCTTGCGCAGATCGCGCGGCGACACCCCCGCCAGCCTGTCCAGCACCACATCGCCCAAGCGCGGATCGAAGGCCGCCAGGTTCAATTCCCCCAGCAAGCCTGTATACATGCGCTGCGCGATCGCGGCCGCCTGTTCCGGCGTGGGAGCCGGCACTTCATAGATGGCCATGCGGTTCAGCAGCGGATGCGGAATCCCTTCGACCGAGTTCGCGGTCAGCACCCAGAAGATCTGCGAGGCGTCGATGTCGACATCGATGAATTCGTCGCGGAAGGCGCAGGCGGTCTCGGGTTCGAGCAGCTGGTACAGCGCGGCCAGCGGATCGGATTGGGTGGAGCCGCTGGCCTTTTCGACTTCGTCGAGCACGATCACCGGGTTGGCGTACTCGCCGCGCACCAGGCGCTCGGCCACCTTGCCGCACTTGGCGCCGCGCCAGCTGGCCGAGCTGCCGGTGATGACGAAGCCGGCCGACAGCGCGTTCATGCTGATCAGTTCGCAATCGGTTTGCATGGCGCGCGCCAGGCGCTTGGCGAAATGGGTCTTGCCGACGCCGGGGCCGCCCAGCAGCAGGATCGGCATCACGCCGGCGCCGCCGAAGGCCTTGTTGCCGGCATAGGCCAGGCGCAGGTAGCGTGCGAGGTCGTCCAGCACTTCGTCGAAGTTCGGGCATTCCTCGAACAGCGGATCGAGGGCGTCGATGGAAGAGGGGGTGGTGACGAAGCGTTCGGCGCCGGTCTCGAGCATGCGTTCGTAGAAAACGTCGAGCTCGGGCGAGCGGCCGCGGTTGCGTTCGAGCGCATCCTGGACCTCGTGAAGGTCGTAGACGGGGCGGGTCCGGGCCAGAGCAATGCTCACGGTGTTCTCCTGCGGGTTGGTGCGTGCTTGCTTGCACATGCCGGGAAGAGGCATTCTTCTGCCGGCACAGTTTCATCCTAACCCGCAGCGCATCGATCCGCAATTTTCGACCGTACAGTGCGCTACAGGTCTGTCACGGCAAAACTGGCTAACCAACGGTAGATGCTTGCGCGTAATCAACCATGAAACCCATGTGTGTAGATGAGGTGGCACATGCACTTAATTACCTAAGTACCTAATTTTGCTCAACATTTTTACATGAGCCAGTCTCAAGTAAGTGCGCTAAGTCATTGGTTTCATTGGCAATTTCCGAGTTTTCCAAGCGTGAATTCGCTTGACCACGGACAACGCTTCACTTAAAGTGGGAAACGGTGGCAAAAAGTGCAGTTTTGTGGGAGATCGACCGGTCTTCCGCCCCCTAAAAAATAATCAGACTGATAACTCTCCAAAACTAGGTAAATACGTGTTTCAGGGCGCGTCAGCGATCAATCTCGATGCCAAGGGTCGGATGTCCATCCCGGCCAAGCATAGGGACGCCTTGATCCAGCAGTGCGAAGGCCGTATGACGCTCACGAAACACCCGCATGGTTGCTTGCTGTTCTTTCCGCGCCCTGTGTGGGAAGAACATCGCGAACAAATTGCCGCCTGGCCGATGTCGGCACGGGCATGGCAGCGCATTTTCCTCGGTAACGCTTGCGATGTCGAGATGGATGGCAGTGGCCGGGTACTCATTTCGCCCGAATTGCGCACTGCGGTAGGACTGGAGAAAGAGGTCATGATGCTCGGGATGGGGACCCATTTCGAGATCTGGGATGCTGCCAAACTGGCCGAAAACGAGGCCGACGCCGTTGCCGGTGGCATGCCCGATGTCCTTTCCAATTTCTCCTTTTAATAAGGCGCCGTATGAATTCGATGCCGGTGCCCGGATTGCAACATGCATTGCAGCACAAAACGGTGCTGCTCGATGAAGCAGTCGATGCGCTCGAACTGAGCGGAGAGCGTGCTGCAGGTACGTATATAGATGGTACGTTCGGCCGCGGTGGTCACAGCCGGCTGATCCTGTCGAAGCTGGCGCCGCAAGGGCGCTTGATCGCTTTCGACAAGGATCCGCAGGCGATCGCCACGGCGGAACAGATAAGCGATCCGCGCTTTGCGATCGTGCACGACAGCTTCGCGACGATGCGCGAGGCGCTGGCGGCACGCGGTGTGGCCCAGGTCGACGGCATCCTGCTCGACCTCGGCATCTCCTCGCCCCAGGTCGACGATGCGAGCCGCGGGTTCAGCTTCCGCAACGACGGTCCTCTGGACATGCGGATGGATACGACACGGGGCATCTCGGCCGCCGAATGGCTGGCCGGGGTGGATGAACGACAACTGGAAAAGGTGATTCGGGATTATGGGGAAGAACGGTTTGCTTTTCAGATTGCAAAGGCGATTGTTGCTCGCCGGGCAGTCGAGCCAATTTCAAGCACACGACAGCTTGCCGCAATCGTGGCAAACGCGGTCAAAACCCGGGAGAAGGGCAAGGACCCGGCAACCCGCACCTTTCAGGCTGTCCGGATTTTCGTCAATAAAGAGCTTGAGGACCTTGAAGCAGGTCTGAACGCCGCCTACGAACTGCTGGCGCCCGGGGCGCGCATGTCGGTCATCAGCTTCCACTCGCTGGAAGACCGCATGGTCAAGCAGTTCCTGGCGTCGAAGGCGAACGTCGAGCAGCCGGACCGCCGGCTGCCGATCCGCGCCGTCGACCTGCCGCAGCCCTTTATGAAACTGGTCACCAAGACCAAGCCCTCCGGCCCCGAGGTCGAGGCCAACCCGCGTGCCCGCTCGGCGGTGCTGCGCGTGGCCGAACGCCTGGGCGCCAGCGGGGGCGCGCGATGAGCGGCAAGCTGAACGTCGTGCTGACCACGCTGCTGGTCGGCTGCGCGCTGTCGGTCGTCAACGCCCGCTACCAGCGTAACCACCTGGTCAACGACATCGAGAAGCTGGCGTCCCAGCAGCGCCAGCTCGACATCGACTGGGCCCAGCTCCAGCTCGACCAATCCACCCTCGGCAAGAACGAGCGCATCGAACAGATCGCGCGCACCGAATTGAACATGGCTCCCCTGAGTCCCGCACGTACCCAATACCTGACGGAAGGCGTCAAATGAAAGCCGGCGTCAACGGATCCCGCGTCGCCGCCGGCAAGGGCGTCGCATTTTCCAAGAGCCCGGTGCTGGCGGTGCGCCTGCCGGACTGGCGCTCGCGCGTCGTCCTGTTCGTGCTGTTCGCGGCCTTCGCCGCGCTGGCCGGCCGCGCCCTGTGGGTGCAGGCGATGGACAACCAGTTCCTGCAGAAGAAGGGCGCCAGCCGCTACATGCGCACCGAGGAACTGCCGGCCACGCGCGGCAAGATCTTCGACCGCAACGGCCTGGTGCTGGCGTCGTCGCTGCCGGTGAAGTCGGTCTCGGCCTTCACCGAAGACATCAAGGGCACGCCGCCGGAAAAGCTGCGCGAACTGGCGCGCCTGCTCGAGATGCCCGAAGCCGAGCTGCTGAAAAAGCTCAGCTCCAGCCGCAGCTACGTCTACCTGAAACGCCAGGTCGAGATGGACGTCGTCGCCAGGATCGAGAAGCTCGACATCGACGGCATCGACACCCGCAAGGAATACAAGCGCTTCTACCCGCAGGGCGAAGTGATGGCGCACATGGTCGGCTTCACCAACGTCGAGGACATGGGCCAGGAAGCGATGGAACTGGCGCAGCAGAAGGCGCTGGCCGGCCAGCCGGGCAGCCGCCGCGTGATCAAGGACCGTTTGGGCCGCATCGTCGAGGACGTCGGCATGCAGCGCGAGCCGCACGACGGCCGCGACCTGACCCTGTCGGTCGACAGCAAGCTGCAGTACATCGCCTTCAACAGCGTCAAGGACGCGGTCGAGAAGTTCCACGCCAAGGCCGGCGCCGCCGTGGTGATCGACGTCCACACCGGCGAGGTGCTGGCGCTGGCCAACTGGCCGACCTACAACCCGAACAACCGTGCCCACCTGACCGGCGAGCAGCTGCGCAACCGCGTCATTACCGACGCCTTCGAGCCGGGTTCGACGCTCAAGCCCTTCACCGTGGCGCTGGCGCTGGACAAGGGCCTGATCAAGCCGGGCACGCTGTTCGACACCGGCAACGGCCGCTATTCGACCGGCGGCCACATCATCCGCGACACCCACCCGCACGGCGTGATCGACGTCAGCACCATCATCCAGAAGTCGTCGAACATCGGCACCACCAAGATCTCGGAGATGCTGTCGTCCCAGGAGATGTGGGAGATGTTCACCAAGGTCGGCTTCGGCCAGGCGCCGCGCTACGGCTTCCCGGGTGCGACGGCCGGCCGCGTGCGTCCGTACAAATCGTGGCCGATCGTGGCCAAGGCCAACATGTCCTTCGGCCAGGGTATCTCGATGTCGCTGCTGCAGCTGGCGCACGCCTGGCTGATCTTCGCGCGCGAAGGCGACATCATCCCGCTGTCGTTCCAGAAAGTGCAGGAAAAGCCGGTCGGCCAGCAGATCATTTCGCCGAAGACCGCGGCGCAGATGCGCACCATGGTGGAATCGGTGGTCGGTCCGGGCGGCACCGCCTCCATGGCCCAGATCGCCGGCTACCGCGCCGGCGGCAAGACCGGTACCGCGCAAAAGGTCATCGACGGCCGCTACTCGCAGACCCACTATGTCGGCAACTTCGCCGGCATGGTGCCGATGTCGAATCCGCGCTTCGTGATCGCGGTGATGATCGACGATGCGAGCGGTCCGCTCCACACCGGCGGCGCCGTCGCCGCACCGACCTTCGCCGCGCTGGCGGCCAATGCGCTGCGCGCCGCCAACGTACCGCCGGATTCGACCGTCACCGACATCATCATTCCCGAGCATCCACTCGAGGAGAGTAATTGATGGCCCATGACCTGAACGCCATCTGCGACTGGATGCGCGCCGCCGCGCCCGGCGCCCGCCTCACTTCCGATTCGCGCCGGGTGCGCCGCGGCGACGTGTTCTTCGCCTATCCGGGCGAAGCGGCCGACGGCCGCAAGTTCATCGCCTCCGCCATCGAGAACGGCGCGGCGGCGGTGGTATACGAAGAACGCGATTTCGCCTGGCCGGCCGACTTGACGCTGCCGCACCTGGCGGTGGCCGACCTGAAAGCCGGCGCCGGCCCGATCGCGCATGCGTATTACGGCCAGCCCGACGCCGCCATGTTCACGGTCGGCGTCACCGGCACCAACGGCAAGACCTCGTGCGCGCTGTGGACCGCGCAGGCGCTGGCCAGCCTGAATGAAACGGCGGCCGTGATCGGCACCCTGGGCGTGGGCCTGGTAAAACAGGACAAGCAGGGCCGCGCCGAGCCGGAATTCGACGTCACTGGCTACACCACGCCGGACGCGGTGCTGCTGGCCGGCGAGCTGGCCAAGCTGAAGCAGGCCGGCGCCGGCGCGCTGGCAATCGAGGTGTCGTCGATCGGCCTGGTCGAGAACCGTACCGCCGGCATGCACTTCGACGTCGCCGTATTCACCAACCTGACGCGCGACCACCTCGATTATCACGGCGACATGGACAGCTACGAAGCGGCCAAGCTGAAGCTGTTCGAGTGGCCGGGTTTGAAGACCGCGGTTGTCAACCTGGACGACCCGGCCGGCGTTCGTATCGTCCGGCACCTGCGCACCGGTTTCCCCGCCGTGGCGGTGACCGGCTACACGCTGCGCGCGGAAGCCGAGTTGGCGGCGCTGGACGGCGTGCAGATGCTGCGCGCCGCCAACCTGCGCAGCCGCGCGGCCGGGGTCGAGTTCCAGGTGCAGTCGGGCGCAGAGTCTGCGCTGGCGCGCACGCGCCTGGTCGGCCACTTCAACGTCAGCAATGCGCTGGCGGTGCTGGGCACGCTGCTGGCCAAGGGCGTCAGCCTGCGCGCCGCGGTCGACGCCATCGAAACGCTGGTGCCGGCCCCGGGCCGCATGCAGCAGGTCGGCGGCCAGGATGCGCCGCTGGTGGTGATCGATTACGCCCACACGCCGGACGCGCTGGAAAAGACCCTGGTCGCGCTGCGCCAGGTGGCCCAGGAACGCGGCGGCCATTTGTGGTGCGTGTTCGGCTGCGGCGGCGACCGCGATCCGGGCAAGCGTCCGCAGATGGGCCGCATCGCCCAGATGGCCGACCAGGTGGTGGTCACCAGCGACAACCCGCGCTCGGAAGAGCCGCGCGCGATCATCGCGCAGGTCGAGGCCGGCATGGACCCGCAGGGCGCGCCGTGGCAGGCGATCGAAGACCGCGCCGCCGCCATCCTGTCGGCGGTGAAGCATGCGGCCAAGGCGGACGTGATCCTGCTGGCCGGGAAGGGGCATGAGCCCTACCAGGAAATCAAAGGCCGGAAGAATCCGTTTTCCGATGCCGACCATGCCGCGCTGGCCCTCACCGCGCGGCTCACGATGATGAGGACGAATTGATATGCGCGGCTCGCTCGCACAACTGACTGCATCGATCGATGGCGCGCAGATGACCCGCGACGCTTCCTTCGACAGCGTCTCGACCGACAGCCGCCAGGCAGCACCCGGCGCGCTGTTCGTCGCGTTGCGCGGCGAGACCTTCGACGCCCACGATTTCCTCGACCAGGTCGCGGGCCGCGGCGTGGCTGCGGTGGTCGTGGAAACACTGCCGGCCGGTTTCCCGCTGCCGGCCCTGGTGGTGCCGGACACGCTGGTGGCCCTGGGCCGCATCGGCAACGGATGGCGCCGCCAGTTCGACATCCCGCTCATCGGCGTCACCGGCAGCAACGGCAAGACCACGGTCAAGGAAATGATCGCGGCTATCCTGGCTGCCGCCTTCGGCGTCGATGCGCGCCTGGCCACCCAGGGCAACCTGAACAACGAGATCGGCGTGCCGCTGACCGTGATGCGCCTGACCGGCATGCACCACGCCGCGGTGGTCGAACTGGGCATGAACCATCCGGGCGAAATCGCGCGCCTGGCGGCGATCGCCGCGCCGACCGTGGCGCTGGTGAACAATGCCCAGCGCGAGCACCAGGAGTTCATGCACACGGTGGAAGCGGTGGCGCGCGAGAACGGTTCGGTGCTGGCCGCCTTGCCGGCCGATGGCGTGGCCGTATTCCCGGGCGATGACGAGTACACCGCGCTGTGGCGCGAGCTGGCTGGGGACCGTCAGGTGCTCACTTTCGGCTTGAGCGATGACTGCGATGTGTCGGCCACGTACACGGCGAACAGCTTCGGCAGCGACCTGGCCATCGTCCACGGCGACCAAGCCTTCGCGATCAAGCTGGCCGCCGCCGGCACCCACAACGTCCGCAACGCCCTGGCCGCCTGCGCCTGCGCGCTGGCCGCCGGCATCCCGGTCGAGGCCATCGTGCGCGGCCTGGAAGCCTTTGCGCCGGTCAACGGCCGCCTGCAGCGCAAGCAGGCGGCCAACGGCGCGGTCGTGATCGACGACAGCTACAATGCCAACCCCGACTCCGTGCGCGCCGCCATCGACGTGCTGGCGCAAGCGCCATCCCCGCGCATCCTGGTGCTGGGCGACATGGGCGAAGTCGGGACCCAGGGACCTGAATTTCATGAAGAAATCGGTGCCTATGCCGCGCAGCGCGGCATCGACACCGTGCTCGCGACCGGTGACCTTGCGCGTCACATGACCGGATCGGGAGCGCAACACTACGAGCAGTTCGACGATTTATTGGCAGCACTGGACAAGCAACTGGGCAGCAAATCCGACGCAACTGTGTTGGTGAAGGGCTCGCGTTTCATGAAGATGGAGCGCGTGGTCCAACACCTGATCACCCCACACAACCTCGGCAAGGACGCCCACTAACACCATGCTTCTCTGGCTCGCACAATATTTCCAGGACTATGTCGGTCCGATGCGTATCTTTAACTACATCACCTTCCGGGCGGTGTTCGCGACCATTACCGCGATCGCCATCGGCCTCGGCTGCGGCCCGGCGGTGATCGCCAAGCTGACCGCGCTGAAGGTCGGCCAGGCAGTGCGCACCTACGGCCCGCAGACCCACCTGGCCAAGCACGGCACCCCGACCATGGGCGGCGTGCTGGTACTGATCGCGATCGGCTTCTCGACGCTGCTGTGGTGCGACCTGTCGAACCGCCTGATCTGGCCGGTGCTGGTGGTCACGCTCGGTTTCGGCGCCATCGGCTGGGTCGACGACTACCGCAAGGTGGTCTACAAAGACCCGGAAGGCATGCGCTCGGGCGAAAAATACTTCTGGATGTCGCTGATCGGTATCGCCTCGTCGCTGTACCTGGCGTTCTCGGTGTCGGCCAAGACGCCGTGGGAAGTCTGGCAGCTGTTCCTGGCCTGGGTGCAGTCCGGCTTCTCGATGTCGCTGCCGCCCAAGTCCGACCTGATCGTTCCCTTCTTCAAGACCATCAGCTATCCGCTCGGCGTGTGGGGCTTCATCGCGCTGACCTATTGCGTGATCGTCGGTTCGTCCAACGCCGTCAACTTCACCGACGGCCTGGATGGCCTGGCCATCATGCCCACCATCATGGTCGGTGCCGCGCTCGGCCTGTTCGCCTACCTGACCGGTAACGCGACCTATTCGCGCTACCTGTTCATCCCGCACATCCCGGGTGCCGGCGAACTGCTGATCTTCTGCGGCGCGATGGCCGGCGCCGGCCTGGCTTTCCTGTGGTTTAACGCGCACCCGGCCCAGATGTTCATGGGCGACGTCGGCGCGCTGGCGCTGGGCGGCGCGCTCGGCACCATCGCCGTGATCGTGCGCCAGGAAATCGTCCTGTTTATCATGGGTGGCGTGTTCGTGGCCGAGACGCTGTCGGTGATCATCCAGGTGAGCTGGTTCAAATACACCAAGAAGCGCTACGGCACCGGCCGCCGCGTGTTCCTGATGGCGCCGCTGCACCACCACTTCGAACAGAAGGGGTGGAAGGAAACCAAGGTCGTGGTGCGTTTCTGGATCATCACCATGGTGCTGGTACTGATCGGCCTGTCCACTCTCAAACTGCGCTGATATGAACTACGACGGCAAAACCGCACTGGTGTTGGGACTCGGCGAATCGGGCCTGGCGATGGCGCAGTGGCTCGCGCGCTGCGGCGCGCGCGTGCGCGTGGCCGACACCCGCGCCGAGCCGCAGCGCCTGCCGGCCTTGCGCGCCGCTGTGGCGGAGGTGGAATTCGTCGCTGGCGACTTCGGCCCGGCACTGCTGGACGGCGCCGACTTCGTCGCCGTCAGCCCGGGCCTGGCACCGTCGCGCGAACTGGCCGCGCTGCTGCCGGCGGCGAGCGACCGCGGCATCCCGGTCTGGGGCGAAATCGAACTGTTCGCCCAGGCGCTGGCCGCCCTGAAGGCGGAACGCGGCTATGCGCCGAAAGTCATCGCCATCACCGGCACCAACGGCAAGACCACCGTCACCAGCATGACCGGCCTGCTGTGCCGCCGCGCCGGTTTCAGCACGCGCGTGGCCGGCAACATCAGCCCGGCCGCGCTGGACGTGCTGCGCGAAGTGATCGACGGCGACGACCTGCCGCAGGCGTGGGTACTGGAACTGTCCAGCTTCCAGCTGCACACCACCTTCAGCCTGAACGCCGACGCCGCCACGGTCCTGAACATCACCCAGGACCACCTCGACTGGCACGGCAGCATGGCGGCCTACGCCGCCGACAAGGCACGCATCTTCGGCGCCGACACCGTCCGCGTGCTGAACCGCGACGACGCGATCGTGATGGGCATGGCCGGCAGCGGCGCCGCCGTCAACACCTTCGGCACCGGCGAACCGGATGCCCCGGGCAGCTTCGGCTTGCTGAACGAGCGCGGCGTACTGTGGCTGGCGAACGCGAATCCGGCGGAAGAGCCGGAGAAGAAGCGTCGCCGTTCTCCTTCCCTGAATGAGCAGGAAGAACCGGCCGAACTGGTCATCAACCGCCTGATGCCGGCCGACGCGCTGCGCATCCGCGGCCTGCACAACGCGTCCAACGCGCTGGCCGCGCTGGCCCTGTGCCGCGCCGCCGGCCTGCCGCTGGCGCCGCTGCTGCACGGCCTGCGCGAATACCAGGGCGAGCCGCACCGCGTCGAACTGGTCGCCAGCATCGACGACGTCGAATACTACGACGACAGCAAGGGCACCAACGTCGGCGCCACCGTGGCCGCGCTGGAAGGCCTCGGCAAATCCTTCGGCGAAGCCGACCGCCAGATCCTCCTGATCGCCGGCGGCGACGGCAAGGGCCAGGACTTCGCGCCGCTCGCCGGCCCGTGCTCGCGCTACGTGCGCGCCGTTCTCCTCATCGGACGCGACGCGCCGGCGGTCAAGGCGGCGATCGAGCCGACCGGCGTGCCGTGCTTCGACCTCGACGATTTGCCGGCGGCGGTGCGCCGCGCATCCGGCCTGGCGCGTAGCCACGACGTGGTGCTGCTGTCGCCGGCCTGCGCCAGCATGGACATGTTCACCAATTACGCCCACCGCGCCCAGGTGTTCGTGGATGCCGTGCGCGACATCGCGCTCGAGAAGGGGCAGGACATCTGATGGCCTTCCAGATCCCTTTTAAATTTGGCGGCTCCTCCAACGATGCGACCATCGCCACGCGTGCGCGGCCCTCGCGCATGATGGAATACGACCAGCCGCTGGTCTGGGTCGTCGTCCTGCTGATGCTGTTCGGGATGGTGATGGTGTATTCGGCCTCGATCGCGCTGCCGGATTCGCCCAAGTTCGCCTACCTGGGCGGCAAGAACAGTTATTTCCTGGTGCGCCAGGCGATGTTCATCGTGGTCTCGCTGGTGGCCGGCCTGTTCGTGTTCCGGGTGCCGGTAGTGGTGTGGCAGCGCTTCGCGCCGCTGATGTTCGTCGGCACGCTGGTGCTGCTGGCCCTGGTGCTGGTGCCCGGCGTCGGCGTGTCGGTCAACGGCGCACGGCGCTGGCTGCCTTTGAAAATCATGCAGATGCAGCCGTCCGAGATCATGAAGGTCGTGGCCGTGCTGTACGCGGCCGACTTCACGGTGCGCAAGCAGCAGTACATGCACAAGCTGACCAAGGGCTTCATGCCGATGGCCGCCGCGATGGGCCTGGTCGGCGGCTTGCTGATGCTGGAGCCCGACCTCGGCGCCTTCGGCGTGGTGGTCTGCATCTCGATGGGCATCCTGTTCCTGGGCGGCTTCAACATGGTCTGGTTCGGCGGCATCGGCGCCGTGCTGGTGCTGGTGTTCTCGAGCATCATCGCGCTGTCGCCGTTCCGCCGCGCGCGCATGTTCGCCTACATGAACCCGTGGGAAGAGGGCAATGCGCTGGACAAGGCATACCAGCTGACGCACTCGCTGATCGCCTTCGGACGCGGCGAGTTCTTCGGCGTCGGCCTGGGCGGCAGCGTCGAGAAGCTGCACTACCTGCCGGAAGCGCATACCGACTTCATCATGGCCGTGATCGGCGAAGAACTCGGCCTGGTGGGCGTGCTGGCGGTGATCGGCCTGTTCTACTGGCTGGTGAAGCGCGCCTTCGACATCGGCCGCCAGGCGATCGCGCTGGAGCAGCATTTCGCCGGCCTGGCCGCGAAGGGCATCGGCATCTGGCTCGGCGTGCAGGTGTTCATCAACATGGGCGTGAACCTCGGCCTGCTGCCGACCAAGGGCCTGACCCTGCCGCTGATGAGCTATGGCGGCTCCGGCATCCTGTTCAACTGCGTCGGCCTGGCGATTTTGCTGCGCATCGATTACGAAAACCGCGTGCGCATGCGTGGAGGACGCCAATAATGACCAAGCGTTTGATGATCATGGCGGCCGGCACCGGCGGCCATATCTTCCCGGGCATCGCCATCGCCCAGTCGATGCGCGAACGCGGCTGGGAAGTCAGCTGGCTGGGCACCGCCCACGGCATGGAACGCGAGATCGTGCCGAAGCACGGCATCGCGATGGACAGCATCGACTTCGCCGGCCTGCGCGGCAAGGGCCTGGGCCACACCGTCACCGGCGCCTTCAAGATGGTGGGCGCCTTTGCCGCCTGCCGCCGCATCATCGGCGAGCGCAAGCCGGACGTGGTGCTGGGCATGGGCGGCTACGTGACCGTGCCGGGCGGGATGATGGCGCGCTCGCGCGGCGTGCCGCTGGCGCTGGTGAATGCGGATGCCGCGCTGCTGCTGTCGAACAAGACCCTGACGCCGATCGCGCAGCTCGTGCTGTTCGGCTTCCCTGCGGATTTCGGCAAAGCTGCCGATAAAGCCGTCGTCACCGGCAACCCGGTGCGCAAGGAGATCCTGGCGATGCCGGCCCCGGGCCACCGTTTCGCCAGCCGCAGCGGCGTACTCAACATCCTGGTGGTGGGCGGCAGCCTGGGCGCGAAAGTGCTGAACGATGCGGTGCCGGCAGCGCTGGCCCTGATTCCGGAAGGCCAGAGGCCAAGCGTGACCCACCAGTCGGGCAAGAAGAACATCGACGCCCTGCGCGCGGCCTATGCCCAGGCCGGTGTGCAGGCGAACGTGGTCGACTTCATCGACGACATGGCGGCGGAGTACGCGAACGCCGACCTGGTGATCTGCCGTGCCGGCGCGATCACGGTGTCCGAGCTGACCGCGGCCGGCGTCGCCAGCGTGCTGGTGCCGTTCGTCGCCAGCACCACCAGCCACCAGCGCGACAACGCGATCTGGATGGACAAGCAGAAAGCGGCCCTGCACCTGCCGCAGGGCGAACTGAATCCGCAGCGCTTGGCGCAGCTGCTGCAAACCACCACCCGCGACGATTGCCTGGCGATGGCCGAGGCGGCGCAGGCGGTGGGCAAGCGCGATGCCAACGAGGCGATCGCGAACGTATTAGAGAAATTGGCAGGTCGAGGAACCAAGGCAAGATGAAACACAAGATCAAACACATTCACTTCGTCGGCATCGGCGGCAGCGGCATGAGCGGCATCGCCGAGGTGCTGCTCAACCTCGGCTATAAAGTGTCGGGCTCGGACCTGGCGTCCAACGCGGCCAGCCAGCGCCTGCAGGATGCCGGCGCCATCGTGTCGATCGGCCACGCCGCGGAACACATCCGCGGCGCCGACGCGGTCGTGACCTCGACCGCCGTCAACGAAGCGAATCCGGAAGTGATCGCGGCGCGCGCCGCCAAGATCCCGGTGGTGCCGCGCGCCATCATGCTGGGCGAACTGATGCGCCTGAAGCGCGGCATCGCCATCGCCGGCACCCATGGCAAGACCACCACCACCAGCCTGGTGGCGTCCGTGCTGTACGAGGGCGGACTGGACCCGACCTTCGTGATCGGCGGCCGGCTGACCAGCGCCGGCGCCAACGCCAAGCTGGGCACCGGCGAATACATCGTGGCCGAGGCCGACGAGTCGGATGCGTCCTTCCTGAACCTGTCGCCGATGATCGAGGTGATCACCAACATCGACGCCGACCATATGGACACCTACGAGCACGACTTCGAGAAGCTGAAGGCCGCGTTCGTGAACTTCACTCACCGCCTGCCGTTCTACGGCCGCGCGATGATGTGCATCGACGACGCCAACGTGCGCTCGATCCTGCCGCAGGTGACCAAGCCGGTCACTACCTACGGCTTCTCGGAAGACGCCGAAGTGCGCGCGCTCGACGCCCACGCCGAAGGCATCCAGATGCACTTCACGGTGCGCCAGGAAGGCTACCCGGACACGAAATTCGTGCTGAACCAGCCCGGCATGCACAACGTGCTGAACGCCTGCTCGGCGATCGCCATCGCGCGCGAGATCGGCATCCCGGACGAGGCCACCGCGCGCGGCCTGGCCGGCTTCCGCGGCGTCGGCCGCCGCTTCACCCGCTACGGCGAGGTCGCGCTGCCGGACGGCGGCAGCTTCACGCTGGTCGACGACTACGGCCACCACCCGGTCGAAGCCCAGGTGACGCTGGCCGCGGCGCGCGCCGCCTACCCGGGCCGGCGCCTGGTGCTGGCCTTCCAGCCGCACCGCTACACCCGCACGCGCGACCTGTTCGAGGACTTCGTCAAGGTGCTGGCGGTGCCCGACCTGCTGCTGCTGGCCGAGGTGTACGCTGCCGGCGAATCCCCGATCGTGGCCGCCGACGGCCGTGCGCTGACGCGCGCGCTGCGCACCGGCAGCCAGATCGAACCGATTTTCGTGGAGTCGATCGCCGACATGCCGGCGACGATCCTGAAGGTGGCGCGCGACGGCGACGTCGTGCTGACCATGGGCGCCGGTTCCATCGGCGGCATTCCGCAACAACTGATTTCGAATCAAAAGGTCGCATCTTGAATACTCTGACTCCTTCCGAAATCGCCGAACTGGGCAAGGTCGGCGTCCTGTTCGGCGGCCGTTCCGCCGAGCGCGAAGTCTCGCTCATGTCCGGCAACGGCGTGCTGCAGGCACTGAAGTCGAAGGGCATCGACGCCCACGCCTTCGACCCGGCCGAACGTTCGCTCGGCGAACTCGAAGCGGAAAAATTCGACCGCGTGTTCATCGCGCTGCACGGCCGCTACGGCGAAGACGGCAGCCTGCAGGGCGCGCTCGAACTGCTCGGCATCCCGTACACCGGCAGCGGCGTGATGGCCTCGTCGGTCGGCATGGACAAGATCACCACCAAGATCGTCTGGCTGGCGGCCGGCGTGCCGACCCCGACTTACGCGGTGATCGACGAGAACACGGACCTGGACAAGGTGGTGGCCGACCTCGGCTTGCCGCTGATCGTCAAGCCGCCGCTGGAAGGCTCGACCATCGGCATCACCAAGGTCACCCGCGCGGAAGACTTCAAGGCGGCGGTCGACCTGGCCCACAAGTACGACAAGCTGGTGCTGGCCGAGCAGTTCATCGAAGGCCGCGAATTCTCGGTGCCGCTGCTGGGCACGGGCGCGCAGGCGCGCGCGCTGCCGATC
The DNA here is from genome assembly GCF_006715485.1 of Herbaspirillum sp. SJZ107. Taxonomy (GTDB): domain Bacteria; phylum Pseudomonadota; class Gammaproteobacteria; order Burkholderiales; family Burkholderiaceae_D; genus Telluria. The sequence continues at coordinate 211,642 of NZ_VFNH01000005.1, read as the reverse complement.
GTCGAGATCGTGGCGCCCGAGGGCAACTACGACTACCAGAACAAGTACTTCACCGACGACACCCAGTATCACTGCCCGGCGCCGCTGGATGCCGCCACCACCGCCGCCATCCAGGCCGACGTGGAAAAGGCCTACCGCGCGCTCGGCTGCGAAGGCTGGAGCCGCATCGACGTGCTGCTGCGCGAATCGGACGGGCGCCACTTCCTGCTGGAAGTGAACACCTCGCCGGGCATGACCGGCCACTCGCTGGTGCCGATGGCGGCGCGTGCCGAGGGCACCAGCTACGAAGACCTGTGCGTGCAGATCCTGCGCTCGGCCAGCCTGAAGACCGGCGTCGCCGCGAACGGAAAGAAGTAAGGAAAAACCAAGATGTGGCATGACGTGCGAGCCCTGAATGCAACCTCCGGCGCGATCACCGCGCTGGTGGCGCTCGCCTGCATTTCCTCGGGCGTGTGGTGGCTGTCGCAGCGTCCGATGTTCACGCTGCGCGCGGTGCGCGTCGAAAGCATGTATGGGCTGGACCTGCAGCACGTGAACGAACTGACGGTGCGCAACGGGGTGATGGGGAAGATCAAGGGGAACTTCTTCACCTCCGACCTGGAACAGGTGCGCGCCACCTTCGAGGCCGTGCCCTGGGTCCGCAAGGCCAGCGTACGCCGCGAATGGCCGAACCAGCTGATCGTCGCGGTGGAAGAGCACGAGGCGCTCGGCACCTGGGGCGAGGATGGACGCCTGCTGTCGGTGAAGGGTGAAGTGTTCACCGCCAACCTGGCCGAGGCCGACGAGGACCACGCACTGCCTGCGTTCGATGGTCCGGCCGGCAGCGAAAAGGAAGTGCTGGCGCGCTTCGCCGAACTGCGCGGCTGGTTCGCGCAGGTGGCGCTGGTGCCCGAGTCGATCAGCCTGTCGAACCGCTACGCCTGGACGGTCAAGCTGGACAACGGCATGAACGTCGAGCTGGGGCGGGAAAAGGACAATGCGACCCTGAAGGGGCGCGTGCAGCGGCTGGTGAGCATCTATCCGCAGCTGGTGGCGCGCCTGCAGGAAGGGCGTATCGACACCATCGACATGCGTTATCCGAACGGCCTGGCGCTGTCTTCGGCGGCACTCAGCGTACCCGCCGACGCCACCAAGCCGGTGAAGGCGGCGAAGCAAAAAAAAGCACCAACCAAAACAACAAAGCACATTTAATTTAAGCAGGCACAGCTAACATGACTAAAGACGCGAAGAACCTGATCGTCGGCCTCGACATCGGCACCTCGAAAGTGGTGGCGGTGGTGGCCGAGGTGATGGCCGATGGACGCCACGAAGTGATCGGACTCGGCCAGCACGAGTCGAGGGGCTTGAAGAAGGGCGTTGTCGTGAACATCGAAGCGACCGTCGAGTCGATCCAGCGCGCGCTCGAGGAAGCCGAGCTGATGGCCGATTGCAAGATCCGCAACGTGTACGCGGGCATCGCCGGCAGCCATATCCGCTCGTTCAACTCGAGCGGCATGGTGGCGATCAAGGACAAGGAAGTCACCGCCACCGACGTCGCCCGCGTGATCGAGACCGCCAAGGCCGTGAATATCCCGACCGACCAGCAGCTGCTGCACACGGTGCCCCAAGAATTCATCGTCGACAACCAGGAAGACGTGCGCGAGCCGATCGGCATGAGCGGCATCCGTCTCGAGGTGCGCGTGCACATCGTCACCGGTGCGGTGTCCGCAGTGCAAAATATTGTAAAGTGCGTTCGCCGTTGCGGCCTGGAAGTCTCGGACCTGATCCTGCAGCCGATGGCATCGGCCGACTCGGTCCTGACCGGCGACGAGAAGGAACTCGGCGTGGTCTTGATCGACATCGGCGGCGGTACCACCGACATCGCCGTGTTCTCGGATGGCGCGATCCGCCATACCGCCGTCCTGCCGATCGCAGGCGACCAGATCACCAGCGACATCGCGATGGCGCTGCGCACCCCGACCGGCGAAGCCGAGGAAATCAAGATCCGCTACGGCGTGGCCAAGCAGGTGCTGGCCGACCCGGGCGAGACGCTCGAGGTGCCGGGCCTGGGCGACCGCGGTCCGCGCTCGCTGTCGCGCCAGGCGCTGGCGGCGGTGATCGAACCGCGCGTCGAAGAGCTGTTCGCGATGGTGCACCAAGTGGTGCGCGAGTCGGGCTACGAAGGGGTGCTGTCGTCGGGCATCGTGCTGACCGGCGGTTCCTCGATCATGCCGGGCATGATCGAAATGGCGGAAGACATTTTTCTCAAACCGGCGCGCCTCGGCACGCCGGAGTACCGGGGCCAACTGGCGGACGTGGTGCGCAGCCCGCGCTACGCTACCGTCCTCGGCTTGCTGTTGGAAGCGAAAAAGCAGTACCTGCGCGGCCATATCGTGACGCGCCAGGATGGTTCGGTGAAGGCGGTGTGGCAGCGCATGAAAGAGTGGTTCTTGGGGAATTTCTGATAGCGGCAGCGGAAAGAAACCTGATGAGCGGCAACAGTTTGGCAGGCCATGATGGCGGTCCCATCCAAAATGCAACGCAAAGTCGATTTTTTTACGTTGATGGAAACACTTGGTAACGGTTTTTCTTGGTAACGATCGTAAATATTTTTAAAATATAGGCGCGTTTCCAATCTTCAGGCCTGATTGAGAACGATGAGGTTTTTGGCTTGGGAACGGCATTTTGAGATTAGGAGTTCATCATGGAGTTTGATATGGTCGATAACGCAGCACTGGGCACCGTGATCAAGGTGGTCGGCGTCGGCGGTGCGGGTGGCAACGCGGTGCAGCACATGATCAACAAAGGTGTTTCCGGTGTCGAGTTCATCGCCGCAAACACCGACGCCCAGGCGCTGAATGCGTCGAGCGCCCACAACATCATCCAGATCGGCGATTCCGGCCTGGGTGCCGGCATGCGTCCGGAAATCGGCCGCCAGCTGGCCGAACAATCGCGCGGCCGCATCGAAGATGCGCTGCGCGGCGCGCACATGGTCTTCATCGCGGCCGGCATGGGCGGCGGTACCGGTACCGGCGCCGCCCCGATCGTGGCCGAAGTGGCCAAGAACATGGGTGCGCTGACCGTGGCCGTGGTCTCCAAGCCGTTCTCGTACGAGGGCGACAAGTGCATGCAGGTGGCCGAGACCGGCCTCGAAGAGCTGACCAAGCACGTCGACTCGCTGATCGTCATCCTGAACGAAAAGCTGGAAGACATCTACGAAGACGAATCGATGCTGGACTGGATGAAGCATGCGGACGACGTGCTGAACAACGCCGTCGCCGGTATCGCCGAGATCATCAACGTGCCGGGCCACATCAACGTCGACTTCAACGACGTCAAGACCATCATGAGCGAGCAGGGCAAGGCCATGATGGGCACCGCGACCGCATCGGGCGTGGACCGCGCGCGCATCGCCGCCGAGCAGGCCGTGGCGTCGCCGCTGCTGGACGGTATCGACCTGTCGGGCGCCAAGGGCGTGCTGGTGAACGTCACCGCATCGCGCGGCCTGAAGGGTAAGGAAATCAAGGAAGTCATGGCCGCCGTGCGCGCCTTCGCTGCGCCCGACGCCGCGATCGCCCAGGGCATCGCCTACGACGACGAGATGGGCGACGAGCTGCGCGTGACCGTGGTCGCGACCGGCCTGGGCAAGAACAAGGCCAACATCTCGCTGGTCCAGCCGCAGCAGGTCCTGCGCACCGGCACCTACAACCAGCCGATGATGGCCGGCACCGCGCCGGTCGCGGCCGGCGTGAACATGGGTTCGATCGCCGGTACTGCCGACGTCGGCATGAAGCAGCCGGCCGTGTGGCGCCGCGAGCAGGCATCGGAGCAGGTGCAGGCCATGCAGCGCAACGGTGTCGAGACCTATGACATCCCGGCTTTCCTGCGCAAGCAAGCCGACTAAGCAATAACACTCCTGCCGGGCTGACCACCCGGCACACTCCATGATCCGGGGGCCGGTACTGAACCAAGCAGTACCGGCCCTTCGTTTTTTTAGTGCATACTTGCGGGTTCCTATAACGACAACACAGGAATCTCCACCATGACCATCCAGATCGGCGACCGCCTGCCGGAAGCGACCCTCGCGGAATTCATCGAGACCGAAACCGAAGGCTGCTCGCTCGGCCCGAATACCTTCAACGTGGCCGACCTCGTGAAAGGCAAGACGATTGCCATCTTCGGCCTGCCGGGCGCCTTCACCCCGACCTGCTCGGCGCAGCACCTGCCGGGTTACGTCAAGCTGGCCGACCAGCTCAAGGCCAAGGGCGTCGACGAGATCTGGTGCGTGTCGGTCAACGACGCCTTCGTGATGGGCGCCTGGGGCCGCGAGCAGAAGGCGACCGGGATCGTGCGCATGATGGCCGACGGCAGCGCCGTCTTCACCAGGGCACTCGGCCTCGAATTCGACCTGGTCGCCAAGGGCATGGGCATCCGCTCGAAGCGCTATTCGATGCTGGTGCAGGACGGCGTGGTCAAGCAGCTGAACCTGGAAGCCGGCGGCTTCGACGTGTCGTCGGCCGAAAAGCTGCTCGAACAGCTGGGCTGAGCGTGACGGGGAAGGGCAGCGTCAAGGCCGGCAGCAAACTGAGCGGCAACCTGCGCAGCATCCAGGCGATGCTGGCCGGCGTCGTCATGTTCTCGATCATGGACACGACGATGAAGCTGCTGTCCGCCCATTATCCGGCGATGCAGGTCGCGGCCTTGCGTTCGCTGTCCTCGCTGCCGCTGGTGTGCGCCTGGCTGCTGTGGCGCGGCGGCTTGCGGTCGGCCCTGCAGGTGCGCTGGCCGCTGCACCTGCTGCGCGCCGCGATCGGCATCGTGATGCTGGCGCTGTTCGCCTACGGCGTGCGCGAACTGTCGCTGGCCGAGGCCTATTCGATCTTCTTCATCGGCCCGATCCTGATCACCGCGCTGTCGGTGTTCGTCCTGAAGGAGCGGGTGAATGCGGCGCGCTGGATCGCGATCGCGGTCGGCATGGCCGGCGTGCTGGTCATCCTGCGTCCCAGCGGCGACGGCATGCTGACCCTCGGCGGCCTCGCCATCCTGGCGTCGGCCGTGTGCTATGCGGTGTCGGCCGTCAGCGGCCGCATCCTGGCACGCTCCGACCGCAGCGAGCACATGGTGTTCTGGCTGATGCTGATGATGTCGATCGGTGCCGGCGCATTGGCGGCGCCCGGCTGGGTGCCGGTGCAGGCCGGCGACCTGGCCCTGCTGGCGGTGCTGTCGGTCAGCGGCTTCCTGGCCCAGCTGGCCATCACCGAAGCCTTCAACCACGGCGAAGCCTCGGTAGTCGCGCCCTTCGAGTACACGGCGCTGGCCTGGGGCATCGGCATCGACTGGCTGATGTGGCAAACCTTGCCCGATCAAACCACTTTGATCGGTGCGGCAATCATCGTCGGCAGCGGCTTGTACCTGATTCGCCACGAAACCGCACACGTGGAAGCCGAGCATCCCTGAGAACGTGGTTTTTCAGCCAAGTCGAAAAGAGCGGTCGCCAGCGAACGCGGGCACACCACTATATAATCGGCCCATGCTTAAACAAAGAACCGTCAAACAGCTGGTGCGCACGACCGGCGTCGGCCTGCACTCGGGCACCAAGGTCGAACTGACCCTGCGCCCGGCCGCCGCCAATACCGGAATCGTGTTCCGCCGCGTCGATCTCGACCCCATCGTCGAGTTCCCCTCGAATGCCGACATCGTGGGCGATACCCGCATGGCGTCGGTGCTGACGAAGGGCAACGCGCGCGTCTCGACCGTCGAGCACCTGATGTCGGCTTGCGCCGGCCTCGGCATCGACAACCTGTACGTCGACGTCACCGCCGAGGAAATCCCGATCATGGACGGCTCGGCCTCGTCCTTCGTGTTCCTGCTTCAGCAGGCCGGGGTCGAAGAGCAGGCCGCGGCGAAGAAATTCATCCGCGTGCTGAAGCCCGTGGAAGTGCGCCAGGGCAGCGGCAACAACGAGAAGTGGGCCCGCCTCACGCCCTACGACGGCTTCAAGCTCGACTTCTTCATCGAATTCAACCACCCGGCCGTCGACGGCACCATGCAGCGCGCGAGCGTCGATTTCGGCAAGGTCTCGTACGTGCACGACGTGGCGCGCGCCCGCACCTTCGGCTTCATGCAGGACGTGGAAAGCCTGCGCGGCATGGGCCTGGCCCGTGGCGGCTCGCTGGAAAACGCGATCGTGATGGACGAATACCGCATCCTGAATGCGGACGGCCTGCGCTACGAAGACGAATTCGTGCGCCACAAGATCCTTGATGCGATCGGCGACCTGTACCTGGTCGGCAACCCGCTGCTGGCCAGCTACGAGGCGCACAAGTCCGGACACGGCCTCAACAACCTGCTGCTGCGCGAACTGCTGGCGCATCCGGACGCCTACGAGGTCGTGACCTTTGCCGAGCAATCGCGGGCGCCGCAGTCGTACGGGGCGCAGATGGAGCGGGAGTGGGCGCTGACCTGAGGTCTTCACCCGGCGGCGAACAAGCCGTTAAAGTCGGTATCTACGCGCATTAAGACAACGTCGTCCCTGCGCAGGCAGGGATCCAAGTTCGAGGCACACCAAACAACTTGGACCCCTGCCTGCGCAGGGGCGAGGTTGTTTACTGCAGGCTGTTATCGAATCCCGCGGCTTCGGCAAGACAATCTACTTCCGCTTCTCCGCCAAGCGCCGCAAGGCCGCAATCAAGGGTGCATTCTGCGCCGTCGCCGGCAACGCCTCCCCCAGTTCCTCGAACGCCTGCACCGCCGTCGGTGGCAATTCCAGCACCCGTTTCACGGCCTGCGGCTGCGCCGCCGCCACCGCGCGGCCGACCTGGATCTTGATACGCACCGATTCCACCTGCCAGCCCTTCTTTTGCAGCCCTGCCTGCAGCTTCGGCAACTGCTGCTTGAGCTTGGCCGCCACGGCCGAGGAGGGCACCGCCAGTACCAGCACGCTGTCCTGGAAGGACAATACGTCACAGCCGCCATACATCGGCGGCAGGATCACGCGCAGGTCTTTTTGCAGGTTGCCGATACGCATCGCCGCCGGCAGCAGGGCCGCCAGGCGTTCGTTGGAGCGCAGGAAGTCGGTGGCGCCGAACGCCGTGCGGCGATCGCGCGTGCCGAAGATGGTGTAGGGACGCTGGTTGGAAGAGGACTGCATGCGCCGAACATACCACAGCCGGCCCCGGAAAGCGATGTTGGCGAAATGCACCGGCCGATGCGCAAATCGATGCAATTTGATAATATTTTTTAGTGAAACGCACTTGTGAACTGTGGCGTGGACCCCAAGTGTGGCCAGATCGCATGATAAAATCGGTAGCTTTTTGCCACAGGCGGTCTTCGGGGGATATTCTTTTGATATCATCCCCGGCCTTTTCGAGCTTACTTCTCGCGGCGTACTTATTAAGAACACAGCATGTCATTCCTGACCAAGATTTTCGGCAGCCGTAACCAGAGGCTGATCAAGCAATACCAAAAAACCGTGCGTGAGATCAACGCGCTCGAGCCGCAGATGGAAAAGCTGTCGGATGCCGAACTGAAAGCGAAAACCGCGGAATTCAAGGAACGCGTCGCTGGTGGAACCACCCTCGACGACATCCTGGTCGAAGCCTTTGCGGTCTGCCGCGAAGCTGCCAAGCGCGTCATGAAGATGCGCCACTTCGACGTGCAGCTGATCGGCGGCATGGTGCTGCACTACGGCAAGATCGCCGAGATGGGCACCGGCGAAGGTAAAACCCTGATGGCAACCCTGCCGGTGTACCTGAACGCGCTGTCCGGCAAGGGCGTGCACGTGGTGACCGTCAACGATTACCTGGCGCAGCGCGACGCCGAGCAGATGGGCCGCCTGTACGGCTGGCTCGGCCTCACGACCGGCGTCAACTTGTCGCAGATGGACCACGACACCAAGCAGCAGGCCTACGGTTCCGACATCACCTACGGCACCAACAACGAATACGGCTTCGACTACCTGCGCGACAACATGGTGTACGACGCCAAGGAACGCGTGCAGCGCGCCCTGAACTTCGCCGTGGTCGACGAGGTCGACTCGATCCTGATCGACGAAGCGCGTACCCCGCTGATCATTTCCGGCCAGGCCGAGAACCACACCGACCTGTATCACAAGATCAATGAACTGCCGCCGCTGCTGACCCTGCAGGTCGGCGAAGAAACCCCGGACGGCAAGGGCAAGGTCGAAGTCCCGGGCGACTACACCAAGGACGAAAAGGCGCACACCGTGCTGCTGACCGAGGCCGGCCACGAAAAGGCGGAATCGATCCTGACCCAGATGGGCCTGCTGCCGGAAGGCGCCTCGCTGTACGACTCCGCCAACATCACGCTGGTGCACCACCTGTACGCCGCCCTGCGCGCGCACGTGCTGTACCACAAGGACCAGCATTACGTCGTGCAGAACGGCGAAGTCGTCATCGTCGACGAATTCACCGGCCGCCTGATGACCGGCCGCCGCTGGTCCGAAGGCCTGCACCAGGCGGTGGAAGCCAAGGAAGGCGTGCGCATCCAGAACGAGAACCAGACCCTGGCCTCGATCACCTTCCAGAACTACTTCCGCATGTACGCCAAGCTGTCCGGCATGACCGGTACGGCGGATACCGAAGCCTACGAATTCCAGGAAATCTACGGCCTCGAGACCGTGGTCGTTCCGCCGAACCGTCCGTCGCAGCGCAAGGACCGCCAGGACCAGGTGTACAAGTCGGCCCAGGAAAAGTACGGCGCGATGGTCAACGACATCCGCGACTGCTACGAGCGCGGCCAGCCGGTGCTGGTCGGCACCACCTCGATCGAGAACTCGGAACTGCTGTCCGGCATCCTGAACCAGGCCAAGCTGCCGCACAACGTGCTGAACGCGAAGCAGCACGCCCGCGAAGCGGAGATCGTGGCCCAGGCCGGCCGTCCGAAGATGATCACCATCGCCACCAACATGGCGGGCCGCGGTACCGACATCGTCCTCGGCGGCAACGTCGAGAAGCAGATCCAGTTCATCGACGCCGACGCCGCGCTGGGCGATGCCGACAAGGCCGCCCAGTCGCAGACGCTGCGCGACGAATGGCAGTCGCTGCACGACCACGTGGTCGCCCAGGGCGGCCTGCACATCATCGGCACCGAGCGCCACGAGTCGCGCCGCGTCGACAACCAGCTGCGCGGACGTTCCGGCCGCCAGGGCGACCCGGGCTCCTCGCGCTTCTACCTGTCGCTCGACGATCCGCTCCTGCGCATCTTCGCCGGCGACCGCGTGCGCGCGATCATGGACCGCCTCAAGATGCCGGAAGGCGAACCGATCGAGGCCGGCATCGTGACCCGCTCGATCGAGTCGGCCCAGCGCAAGGTCGAGGCCCGCAACTTCGATATCCGCAAGCAGCTGCTCGAATACGACGACGTCGCCAACGACCAGCGCAAGGTGATCTACACCCAGCGTAACGAACTCCTGGAAGCGGCCGACATCTCGGAACTGATCGCCTCGCTGCGCACCGGCGTGTTCACCGACGTGGTGCGCGCCCACGTGCCGGCCGAATCGGTCGAAGAGCAGTGGGACGTGCCGGCGCTGCAGAACGTGCTGGCCGAGGAATGGGCGCTGGACGTGCCGCTGGCCCAGATGCTGGAGGACGAGCCGAACCTGAACGACGACGACATCCTCGAGCGCGTGCTGGCCGCCGCCGACGCGTCGTACAACGCCAAGGTCGGCATCGTCGGCGCCGAAGCCTTCGGCGGCTTCGAGCGCAACGTCATGCTGCAGAACATCGACACCCAGTGGCGCGAGCACCTGGCGGCGCTGGACCACCTGCGCCAGGGTATCCACCTGCGCGGCTACGCCCAGAAGAACCCGAAGCAGGAGTACAAGCGCGAAGCCTTCGAGCTGTTCTCGAGCATGCTGGACGCGATCAAGAACGAAGTGATCCGCACCATCATGACCGTGCGCATCCAGACCCGCGAGGAAGTCGAGGCGGCGGAAGCGGCGATGCAGGCTGCCGCGGCGCACCTGGAAAACGTCAACTACCAGCACGCCGACTTCGACCCGTCGGCCGAGCCGGAAGAGCTGCTGGCCCCGCAGGCGGCCACCGCGACCGCCACCGCGGTGCCGGACGATCCGTCCACCACCTACATGGGCATGAAGGTCGGCCGCAACGATCCCTGCCCGTGCGGCAGCGGCAAGAAGTTCAAGGCTTGCCACGGCAAGCTGGCGTAATACCAGCCAAAGAAAAAAGCGCCCCGCGGGGCGCTTTTTTTTCTTCATTGTTTTTTATTTCTTCATTGTTTTTTGTTCCTGCATTGTCATTGCGTTGCCGGTTTCGGCATCGCCTGCCGCAGCCACTCGAGCATCGCCTCGCTGATCCCGTTCCCCATGCGCAGCACCGGTTCGGTCGCGCTGGCATGGCGGAAGGCATCCACCGTGGCCGGCTCGGTGCCGACCATGTCGTGGAACAGCGCCAGCCATGCACGTGCCAGCTCGCGCGCACGGGTGCCGGCGGCCTTGGGATCGGCCTGCATCGCCTCGCGCGCCTGCTCGACCAGCAGCGCCCACTCCTTGCCGCGGCCGGCGTGGTGCCGGCGCATCTGCGCGATCACGTCCGGCGCCAGGTACTTGCTCCATACGCCATATTTGAGTTCGGCGATCGCCGCCATCACGTAGCCCATCAGTTCGGGCGACATGCCGAACTGGGTGTGCATCGCTTCCGGTTCGCGCGCCGCCATCGCGTTCACGCGCGAGGCCATGGCGCGGTTGCCGCCGGTGCCGCTCTCGAAGGCGTCGAGCCAGCGCCGCGCGAGGTCGGCGGCAGCGGGCGAGTCGGGCGCTGCCGTGCCCATCAGGGCGGCGGCTTCGTCGACCAGCGCCTTCCACTGCGCCTTGGCGCCGTCGTCGTGGTACATGGGGAGCTGTGCCAGCTCGTCCTGGGTGAAGTATTTTTCGTAGACCATCATCTGCTCCAGTGTGCTCAACCACGTGGACAGGTCCGGCTGGCCGCCATCCGCCAGTTCGGTATGCAGTCGCAGCAACTGCCTGCGCATGTGCGCAGCTTCGCTGATCTGCCGGTCGAGCGCCGCCAGCTGGCGTTCGACGACCAGCAGCGGCGAGCCGGCCGGGCTGTCCAGGTAAAGGCCGATGTCGGACAGGCTCATGCCGAATGCGCGCAGGGCCTGGATCCGGTGCAGGCGCGCCACGTCATCGCGGTCGTAGAGCCGGTAGCCGGCATCGGAACGCGCCGAAGGGCGGAGCAGCCCGATGCTGTCGTAATGATGCAGCGTGCGCACCGTCAGTCCCGCGGCGGCGGCAAGTTCACCTACTTTCAGCATCGGCTTCTCCTTTTCTTCAGCGTGGTACCAGTCTCGAACCTCACGCTGCGTCAGGGTCAAGCACTTTCAACGCGCGCCGCGGAAGCGCTTCTCCTCGTGCCACAGCGTGACGAACAGCGTCATGACCACCGGGCCGACGAACAGGCCGATCAGCCCCAGCGTCTCGACCCCGCCCAGGATGCCCAGCAGGACCGCCAGGAAAGGCAGCTGGGTGGCGCTGCCGATCATCTGCGGGCGTACGAAGTGGTCGGCGACGAACAGGACGATGGCGCCCCACACGGCGATGGCGATGGCGGCAGCCGGATTGCCCTGGTACAGCAGCAGGGCGGCCACGGCGCCGAAGGCCAGCGGCGCGCCGAACGGGATGATGGCCAGCACCCCGGTGGCGGCCGCCCACAGCACCGCCGAGGGCACGCCGGCGATCTGGTAGCCGATGCCGAGCAGGACGCCTTCGGCCAGCCCGACCAGCACCAGGCCGTTGACGGTGGCGCGCACCGCGACCGGCACCTTGAGCGCGTACAGGGTCCAGCGCGACGGCCCGATCAGGTGGGCGCCGATGGCATCGAGCTGGCGCTGCAGCGCCGCGCCGTCCTTGTAGAAGAAAAACAGGCAGACGAAGGCGAACACCACGTCGATCAGGCGGTGCATCACGTTGCTGCCGACCCGCTTGAGCACTTCGCTGGCCGACTGCATGCGCCCGACCGAGCTGTCCTGCAGCAGGTGCGCCAGGCCGTGCGGCTGGCCGAGCGTCGCGCTCCACCAGTCGTGGATCTCGTTGCCGGCGAACGGGATGCGCAGCAGCCAGGCAGGCGGCGCCAGGCCGTCGGTGTTGGCGCTGGCGACCAGCTGGGCCAGCGCCGGCGCCTGGTGCGCGGCCTGGCTCACGCCGACCGCCAGCGGAGTGATGAAGACGACCGCGCCGAGCACGGTGACCAGGGCCGCGGCCAGGATCCCGCGGTTGCCGAGGGCCGCCAGCATGCGCCGGTACAGCGGCCAGGTGGCGATGCACAGGATGGCGGCCCACAGCAGGGGCAGCACGAAGCGCTGCGTCACGAACAGGGCGAAGGCGATGATCGCCAGCGAAAAGCAGGCGCTCACGACATCGCGTTGGTTGTCGGTCATGGAATCCCTCCGGTCAGTGGTCGCATCTTAGCAAACCGGGCCTCAGTGCCCGGTGCCGCCGGTGCCCGCGCTGCGCACCGTTTCGCGCGCCGAGCGCAGTTCGATCGGCTTGCCGTCGCGCAGGGCAGGAATGTAGGTGCACTGGCCCTGCGCCTGCAGCATGGCGCGGTCGTAGTCCGGGAAGCCGCTCGGCTGCGTGACCTGGGCATCCTTCACGCGGCCGTCGACGCCGATGGTGAACTCGATGCGCTGGCGCAGCGCGCGGTCGGCGCGCGTGACCTCGTCCGGGAAGCCGGGCAGGGTGCAGCTGCCATCGACCAGGCGCGCCTGCAGGAAGTTGCCCCGGCCGGGCGCCACGGCGCCCGGGACAGCGGCCGTATCTTGATCCGGCTTCGGCAGCTGGACCGGCTTGCCGTTGGCGGTAAGGACGCCGGTCTTCCACTCCAGCGTCGATACCAGCATGTCGTTCTCGAGGCGCGCGAAGCCCGGCCCGACCAGCTTGCCGACCATGAGATCGGTGATGTTCTGGCGCAGCTGGGCGGCGGCCTGCGGATCGGCGCTGCCGCCGCGCTGCGCGGCCTGGGCCGCGACCTGCCTTGTGGCGATGGTGCCGGCGATCTCGCTCACCAGCGCCATCGGCACCCGGACCTCGAAGCGTCCCACCAGTTTTTTCAGCAGGCGCCCGGCATCGTCCAGGTCGGCCGGCGTGGCGCCCTGCAGCGCGATACGGCCCTTGATGGCGGCCCGCACGCCATGGTAGCTGGCGCCGATCTGGTCGACCTCGATCGCGGTGCCGCGCGCCATCGCGGCCTGGCCGAAGCTGCGCAGCAGCGGCTTGAGGACGGCGAGTTGCTGCTGCGGCGTCAGCGCGGCCAGAGTTTCCTGCCTGGCCTGCTGCCGTTCCTGCAGCGCCTTGAGTTCGGCCATCGCCTTCTTGTCGATGCCGGTCACGCGCAGCGCGAAGCGGATGTCGTCCACCTGTTCGCCGGCCACGGCGACCGAACCGATGCGGGCGTCGTAGGCGATGTCGACGGTCTTCGGCTTTTCGGTCATGCGCGCGGACAAGCGCAGCGCGTTCATGTCCATGCCGACGCCATCCTTGCGGTCCTGGAACTGCGCGGCGGCGATCTGCGCGTCGACGCTGCCGAACCACAGGCCGGCATAGCCGCGCTGCTGCCGGCTGTCGAAGACGATGCCGCGCCAGTGCATGCGCGTGGCGGCGTCTTCGACGGCGACGCGTTCGATGCTGCCATGGCCGCGCACGGTCTTGCCGTCGGGTTCCACGGCCATGTCGAGCAAGCCTTCGCTCCAGTCGACGCCCGTGCCCTGCGGCGAGGTGTATTTCAAGGGGAACAGGGTGGCGCGCCAGGCCTGCCTGCCGGCCGCCGGCGGACGGCGCTCGATGGCGTACAGGCGGTCGGTGCCGAAGGCGGCGCGCAGCTTGTCCGCGGTCTGCGGCGACGGCCGCGCCGCCGCCAGGTGCTCGAACTGCTGCGCCAGCGGCAGCCCGGGATCGATGCCGCGCTGCAGGTCGGCCAATGCAGCCTGTACCGCCTGCAGGGTAGCCGGCGGCGTGGGTACCGGCGGCGCGGACGGTGCCGGAGCCGGATCGGCGAGCGCGGGGAGGGCCGCCAGCAGCGTTGCCGCCAGAGTGGAACGCAAGACCGGAGACATCATGATGGCCATTCCAAAATGTAATGTTTCTTATTATTAAGGACGGCTGAGGAAAAGTCACCAAATCAATGCAACCTTGCGGCGCTCACGACCAGGTCGGTGCGTCCGCGCGTTGTGCGCCGCTGGCGGTACAATACCGGATTCGACAATCTTTCCTTTTGAGAACGCCATGGCCGTCAATTCCCCTCTGCCCGTTGCCGCCGAACTGAAACCCGTCAACGGGATCGAACTCGGCTTTGCCGAAGCCGGCATCAAGAAGCCGAACCGCAAGGACCTGCTCGTGATGAAGCTCGCCGAGGGGGCGACCGTCGCCGGCGTCTTCACCAAGAACCGTTTCTGCGCCGCGCCGGTCCAGATCTGCAAGGCCAACCTGGCCGCAGTGACCGGCGGCGCCAAGCCGATCCGCGCGCTGGTGGTCAATACCGGCAACGCCAACGCCGGCACCGGCGAGCCGGGCCTGGCCAACGCCCGCGCCACCTGCGACGAAGTCGCGCGCCTGCTCGGCATCGACGCCGGCCAGGTGCTGCCGTTCTCCACCGGCGTGATCCTGGAACCGCTGCCGGTGCAGAAGATCGTCGCCGGCCTGCCGGCCGCCATCGCCAACCTGAAGCAGGACAACTGGTTCAACGCGGCGGAAAGCATCATGACCACCGATACCCAGCCGAAGGCGGCCTCGCTCACCACCGGCATCGGCGGCCATATGGTCACCATGACCGGCATCAGCAAGGGCGCCGGCATGATCAAGCCGAACATGGCGACCATGCTGGGCTACCTGGCGATCGACGCCAAAGTGGCGCAGCCGGTGCTGGACGAACTGGTGAAATACGCGGCCGACCGCTCGTTCAATTCGATCACCATCGACGGCGACACCTCGACCAACGATTCCTTCATCCTGGTGGCGACGGGTGCCGGCGACCTGCAGGTCGATTCGACGCAGCACCCGGACTACGAAGCGCTGCGCGACGCCGTCACCGGCATCGCGCGCCACCTGGCGCAGCAGATCATCCGCGACGGCGAAGGCGCGACCAAGTTCATCACCGTCAGCGTCGAGCAGGGCACCGACATCGAGGAGTGCCGCAAGGTCGCCTATTCGATCGCCCACTCGCCGCTGGTCAAGACCGCCTTCTTTGCGTCCGACCCGAACCTGGGCCGCATCCTGGCTGCGATCGGCTACGCCGGCGTGGACGACCTCGACCCGGCCAAGCTGGACCTGTACCTGGACGACGTGCTGGTGGCCAAGGCCGGCGGCCGCAATCCCGAATACAAGGAAGAGGACGGCCAGCGCGTGATGAAGAAGGAAGAGATCGTGGTGCGCGTGCTGCTGGGACGCGGCAGCGCCGAGGCCACCGTCTGGACCTGCGACCTGTCGCACGACTACGTCTCGATCAATGCCGACTATCGTTCGTAAGGCGGTGTGCGCATGAACCAGCTGGAACAGTTCCTGCACCGGGCCGAGGCGCTGCTGGCGCGGGTGGAAAGCCTGTTGCCGCCGGCGGTACCGCGCGAGCCGGACTTCAAGCATTGCCACGCCTTCCGCTGGCGCCGCCGTTCGGGTCCCGGCGGGGGCCACTATCTGCAGCCGGTGACGCATGCGTCGAACATCAGCCTGGACGACCTGCAGCACGTCGAGCGCCAGAAGGCGCAGATCGAGCAGAACACGCGCCAGTTCGTGCAGCAGCGCCCGGCCAACAACGTGCTGCTGACCGGCGCGCGCGGCACCGGCAAATCCTCGCTGATCAAGGCCTGCCTGAACGGCTTCGCCGGCCAGGGCCTGCGCCTGATCGAAGTGGACAAGGCCGACCTGGCCGACCTGCCGGACATCGTCGATCTGGTGGCCGGGCGCCCGGAACGCTTCGTGATCTTTTGCGACGACCTCAGTTTCGAAGAGGGCGAGGCCGGCTACAAGGCGCTGAAAGTGGCGCTGGACGGCAGCGTGGCCGCGCAGTCGGACAACGTGCTGATTTATGCGACCTCCAACCGGCGCCACCTGATGCCGGAAAAGATGTCGGATAACGCCGGCTACCGGCATGGCGAGGACGGCGACCTGCACCCGGGCGAGACGGTCGAGGAAAAGATCTCGCTGTCCGAGCGCTTCGGCCTGTGGCTGTCGTTCTACCCGTTCCGCCAGGACGACTACCTCGACATCGTCGGCCACTGGCTGGCGGGCTTCGGCTGCACCCCGGCGCAGATCGAGGCGGCGCGTCCGGAAGCGCTGCAATGGGCGCTGGGCCGCGGCTCGCGCTCGGGCCGCGTGGCCTGGCAGTTCGCCAAGGATTACGCCGGCAAGCTGCAGGAAGGCGCTTGAGCATGACCGAGGTGTTGAAGAAGCCGGTCGACGTCGCGGTCGGCATCCTGATGCGTCCCAACGGCGACGTGCTGCTGGGCCAGCGGCCCGAAGGCAAGCCCTACGCCGGCTATTGGGAATTCCCGGGCGGGAAGGTCGAAGCCGGGGAAGACATCTTCCACGCGCTGCAGCGCGAATTCCTCGAAGAGCTGGGCATCCGGGTGCTCGACGGCGAACCCTGGTGCTGCGTCGAGCACGTGTACGAGCACGCGCACGTGCGCCTGTATTTCTATATCAGCCGCAGCTGGGAAGGCGAGCCGCAGAGCCTGGAAGGGCAGGCGTTCGCCTGGCAGGGGGCCTATTCGGTGAGTCCGCTGCTGCCGGCGACGATTCCTTTGCTGGCCTGGCTGGATCAGGTGCGCTACGAAGCCTAGCGGGCATCACTCGCGCCGTTCCTGCATCTCCCGCCGCCGGCGCGCCTGCTGTTCGCGCGTACGCTCGGCAATCGCATCCATCTGCGCACTGCGGCCCGGTGTTACCTCGTTGCGGCGCGAGCGCCCGCAATTGCCCGTGTCGCAACCGCAATTGCATACGTCCAGCACATCCAGCACGTTGCCGGCCGTGTCGCAGGCCGCGGACGATCCGTGGCAGGACGGCAGATGGCAGGAAGGCAGGTCGCAGGCCGGCACGTCGCAGGGCGCGTCGCAGAAACCCTGCTGCCGGTGCCGCAGCGGATGGGGCGGTGCCGGTACCCGGGCCGCCTGTGTACGCCGGTGCATGTGCCCGCACAGCGCCAGCCGCCGG
This sequence comes from Herbaspirillum sp. SJZ107, assembly GCF_006715485.1. GTDB lineage: Bacteria > Pseudomonadota > Gammaproteobacteria > Burkholderiales > Burkholderiaceae_D > Telluria. Next base: position 194,484 of record NZ_VFNH01000005.1, on the reverse strand, counting down.
TCCAGCAGCCCGAGGCCGCAACGCAGCCCGAAACGCTCGATCACGCGGTAGCCATAGGCCGAGCAGCTCTCGGCCCCGCTCCACACGCGGAAAGCACAGGAAAAGCCCTTCAAGGGCGACAGCCAGCGCTGGTAAGCGCGGATCGCGGCCAGGGCCAGCCTTTTCACGTATGCAGGATCCGCCCGCCCGCGAATGCCCAGTTCTCCCAGGCGGTTTCCTTGAATGCCACCATCACGTTCTCCGGATCCAGCCCCGCCGCGCGCAGCCGGTCCATCAATTCGAGCAGCAGCTTCTTCTTGATCTTCACGCTGCGCCCGACCGACCACAGGATCTCGATCAGGACGAAATCGTCGTTGCGCGCGCCGGCCACGTCCGGGTAGCCGGGATCGAAGCGGAAATCGTCGGCATCGAGTTCCAGCACGCGCTGGAACTTGTCGGTATCGGGGATGCCGGTCGAGACCAGGCTGGCGTGCACGGCGTCGAGCACCTTGGATTTGAACTCGGCGCTTTTCGGCTTGCGCACGGTGAGGGTGACGAGAGGCATTTCAAACCTCCTGCAAGGGAAGGCTTACTGGTCGGGGACGGAGTCGTCCTTGGATTCGCCCGGCGCGGTGCCCGGGATCGTGTATTTCTCTTCGGCCCAGGCGCCCAGGTCGATTTGCTTGCAGCGCTCCGAGCAGAACGGACGGTATTTGTTTGCGGGCGTCCATTCCACTTGGTTGCCGCAGGTTGGACAGGATACGACGGTCATGACAATGAATTACGTAAAAAGTAAGGTTCAGAAATTGCAGAGCGTGAGCTCGAAGGGCACGTCTTCTTCCAGCGGCTTCGGTTTCAGGTCGCCGCCCTGGGTGGTGAAGCGTACCCACAGCATATACTTGTTGGCCGAGATTTCGGGAATCGCCCCCATGCTGTCGTCCATCGACAGGCGCAGCATCTGGTAGACCTTGCCCTGCAACATCTGCTGGTAGCTGCCGGACACCGCGATCATCTTGACCGGGCCGCCCGAATTGCGCAACAGGCGCAGCACCAGCGACAGCGCGTCGAACAGCGGCGCCAGCGGCGCGAACCAGCCGATGATGTCGGCATGGCGCTGCGCGGCCGGGCGCTTTTGCCAGGCGTAATAGGAGGGCAGGTCGAATTCGCAGGCCCCGCCGGGGATGATGGTACGGCCGCGGATGCTCATCAGCCATTCGTTGTCGCGCACGTTCTGGCCGGTCTTGCCCTGGGCGCCGACCAGCGCCGTGCTGACGGCGTCGAGTTCGGCCAGCACGGCATCCAGCATGTCGGTGGCGACGTTGGGATTGCTGCGATAGTTCAGCAGGCTTTGCTTCTGGCGCTCCAGTTCCTGCAGCAGGTCGGACTTGAGGTCGGCGCGGCCGGCCACTTCCAGCATGTCGAAGATCGTCGCGAGCGCCACGTGGTGCTGCAGCGGATGCTCCTGGGCGACAAAGAATTTGAATTTATCGTACAGGTCCTCCAGCCGCAACAACGTGCGAATCCGCTCGTTGAATGGGTATTCGTAGACGATCAAAATGACATTCCTTTGAATATAGGCTGGCAGGCAACCCCATGATTCTGAACCATCGTGGCCAAAATTACAAACGTCCGTTCGGCAAACCGTTCAATCTTGCCGCTTCGGCAAGATATTCGGCATGCAGGCGTTCGACCTGGGGCAGCAGGGCCTCGACCCCGGCATCGTTCAGGATGACGTCGTCGGCGGCCGCCAGGCGCTCGGGGTGCGAGACCTGGGCCGCCATGATGGCGCGCACCTGGGCTTCGTCCAGGCCGTTCCTGGCCATCACGCGCGCCACCTGGGTGGCTTCCGGGCAGTCGATCGCGAGGATGCGCGTCACGCGCTCGCGCCAGCTGCCCGATTCGATCAGGAGCGGCACCACGAAGATGACGTAGGGTCCGGTCGCCACCAGGGCGGCGGCGGCGGTCGCTGCACGGATGCGCGGGTGCAGGATGGCTTCCAGGCGCGCGCGGGCGCCGGGGTCGGCGAATACCAGGGCGCGCATCTTGGCGCGGTCGAGCGCGCCCTCCGGCGTGGCGAAGCCGGCGCCGAATTCGTCCAGCAGGGCCGGCATGGCGGCGCCGTGCGGCGCGGTGAGGGCGTGGGCGATCTGGTCGGTGTCGACGATGGACGCGCCGCGCGCGGCGAACAGGTCGGCGACCGTGGTCTTGCCGCAGCCGATGCCGCCGGTGAGACCGACCGTGAAGGTGGGGGAAACTGGGCCTGGTGTCATGTGTGTCCGGCCCGGCGCAAGGTCAGGGCTGCAGGTAGCCCTGCGCGAAGCGCGTGAGCGGGGTGCCGTAGAAGAGTGCGATCATACCAGCCCCCGCCAGGTAGGGTCCGAAAGGAATCGGATTGTCACGCGATCGGCCGCGGAACACGATCAGGCTCAGGCCGACCACGGCGCCGACCACCGACGACAGGATGATGATGGTCGGCAGCATCGCCCAGCCCATCCAGGCGCCCAGCGCGGCCAGCAGCTTGAAGTCGCCGTAGCCCATGCCTTCCTTGCCGGTGACCAGTTTGAACAGCCAGTACACCGACCACAGCGCCAGGTAGCCGGCCACGGCGCCGATCACGGCGTCGCGCAGCGGCACGATGCCGTCGCCGTTCAGGTTCAGCAGCAGGCCGATCCACAGCAGCGGCAGGGTCAGCTCGTCCGGCAATTCCTTGTGGTCGTAGTCGATCAGCGTCATCGCGATCAACAGGTAAGTGAATACCAGGCCCGCCAGGCCGACCCAGCCGCTGCCAAAATGCCAGACCACGGCCGCCGACAGCGCGCCCGTCACCGCCTCGACGACCGGGTAACGCGGCGAAATCGGCGCCTTGCACTGGCTGCACTTGCCGCGCAAGACCAGCCAGCTGATCACCGGGATGTTTTCCAGCGCGCCGATCTGGTGGCCGCAGTGCGGGCAGCGCGAGCGCGGCACCATCAGGTTGAAGCGGTCCTGGTGCGGCAATTCCTTGCCGGCCTCGTGCGCGATGTAGTTGTCGAATTCGCGCTGGCGCATGATCGGCAGGCGGTACACCACCACGTTCAGGAAGCTGCCGATCAGCAAGCCGAACAGGGCGGCGACGAGGGTCGCGGCGACGACGCCGGGGGCTGCAAAGAGAAAGGTTTCCGGGAGCATAAGGTTCTGAAGGTGAGTGTGATTCCGTGAGTCAACTATTCTAGGGTGTTTTCGCCGCTTTGGGCACCCGGATGAGGCAGCGGTACCACAGGGTTGGGCCACGATTGCCACTTTCCACTAACGCAACCCGCCGCGTCTCCTTACACTGGCATTGCAGCAGGTTACATACCACGCAGCGCAGCGCAGGCCCGACCCGAGAGGACAACGCGACATGACGACACCCACCACGGCGGCGACGGCGCCGGCACTGAAGCAGACGCTCGGGACCCTGCAGCTCTGGGGCATCGCGGTCGGCCTGGTCATCTCCGGCGAGTATTTCGGCTGGAGTTATGGCTGGGCCTCGGCCGGCACGCTCGGGTTTACCGTGACCGCGCTTTTCATCGCGCTGATGTACACCTGCTTCATCTTCAGCTTTACGGAACTGACCACCGCCATTCCCCAGGCCGGCGGTCCTTTCGCGTACAGCAAGGCCGCCTTCGGTCCCGGCGGCGCTTACCTGGCCGGGGCCGCCACCCTGTTCGAATTCGTGTTCGCGCCGCCCGCCATCGCCCTGGCCATCGGTGCCTACCTGAACGTCCAGTTCCCGGCCCTCGACCCCAAGCTGGCTGCGGTCGGTGCCTACCTGGTCTTCATGACGCTGAATATCGTCGGCGTGCAGCTGGCGGCCTCGTTCGAGCTGTTGATGACGGTGCTGGCGATCGGCGAGCTGCTGGTGTTCATGGGCGTGGTGGCGCCGGGCTTCTCGATAGCCAACTTCGTGCGCGGCGGCTGGGCCGGCCAGGACCGCTTCGGGGCGGCGGCGATCCCGGGCATGCTGGCGGCGGTCCCGTTCGCGATCTGGTTCTTCCTCGCGATCGAGGGCGTGGCGATGGCGGCGGAGGAAGCGAAAAATCCACGGCGCTCGATTCCGATCGCCTACGTCAGCGGCATCCTGACCCTGGTGGCGCTGGCGATCGGCGTGATGGTGTTCGCGGGCGGGGCCGGCGACTGGACCCGGCTGGCCAACATCAACGACCCGCTGCCGCAGGCCATGAAGGGCATCGTCGGCGCCGACAGCAACTGGCTGCACATGCTGGTGTGGCTGGGCCTGTTCGGCCTGGTGGCGTCCTTCCACGGCATCATCCTCGGCTATTCGCGCCAGATCTTCGCCCTGGCGCGCGAAGGCTTCCTGCCGCGCTTCCTGGCGCGCATCCATCCGCGCTTCCGCACCCCGCACCGCGCCATCCTGGCCGGCGGCGCGGTCGGCATCGCCGCCATCTTCAGCGACGGCCTGGTCCGGTTCGGCGGCCAGACCCTGACCGCGAACATCGTCACCCTGTCGGTGTTCGGCGCCATCACGATGTACATCGTCAGCATGCTGAGCCTGTTCAAGCTGCGCCGCACGGCACCTGGCATGGCGCGCCCGTTCCGTACGCCGCTGTATCCGTGGCTGCCGGGGTTCGCGCTGTTCGCGGCCGTGGTCTGCCTGGTCACCATGGTCTATTACAACTTCCTGATCTTTTGCGTGTACGCGGCGCTGCTGGCGCTCGGCTACCTGGTGTTCCTGCTCGGGCGCGGCAAGCGGGCGGCGCAGGCCGGGGCCGAGACCGCCTGACCCGGCAACGCAACGGACGGGCACCGGCGGCCGCGGCGGCCTACAATGAGGAAAAGGGGAATGCCATGAGCCGAACCACCCATACGATAGGCAGCCGCACCTACGCCTTCGCCGACCTGCGCACGCTGCTGGCCAAGGCCAGTCCGGCGCGCTCGGGCGACCACCTGGCCGGCCTGGCGGCCGGCAGCAGCGAAGAGCGCGTGGCGGCCCAGATGGCGCTGGCCGCGCTGCCCTTGCGCACCTTCCTGAACGAAGCCGTGGTGCCCTACGAGGACGACGAGGTCACGCGCCTGATCGTCGACGGCCACGACGCGGCGGCCTTCCAGCCGGTCGCCCATCTCACCGTCGGCGACTTCCGCAACTGGCTGCTGGGCGACGCCGCCGACGAGGCGACGCTGGCCGCGCTGGCACCCGGCATCACGCCGGAGATGGCGGCGGCCGTGTCCAAGATCATGCGCATCCAGGACCTGGTGCTGGTGGCGAGAAAATGCCGCGTCGTCACGCGCTTTCGCAACACGATCGGCCTGGCCGGCACGCTGTCGACCCGGCTGCAGCCGAACCACCCGCTGGACGACGCGTCCGGCATCGCCGCCAGCCTGCTCGACGGCCTGCTGTACGGCAGCGGCGACGCCGTCATCGGCATCAATCCCGCCACAGACAATGTGCCGCAGGTGGTGCGCATCCTGGGCATGCTGGACGAAGTCATCGCCCGCTACCGCATCCCGACCCAGAGCTGCGTGCTGACCCACGTCACCAACACGCTGGCCGCGATCGAGCGCGGGGCGCCGGTCGACCTGGTGTTCCAGTCGATCGCCGGCACCGAGGCGGCCAACCGCAGTTTCGGCATCGACCTGGCGCTGCTGGCCGAGGCCCATGAGGCGGCGCTGGCGCTCGGGCGCGGCACCGTGGGCGACAACGTGATGTACTTCGAGACCGGCCAGGGCAGCGCGCTGTCGGCAGGCGCCCACCACGGCGTCGACCAGCAGACCTGCGAGGCGCGCGCCTACGCGGTGGCGCGGGCATACAAGCCGCTGCTGGTGAACAGCGTGGTCGGCTTCATCGGGCCGGAATACCTGTACGACGGCAAGCAGATCGCGCGCGCCGGCCTGGAAGACCATTTCTGCGGCAAGCTGCTCGGCCTGCCGATGGGCGTCGACGTCTGCTACACCAACCACGCCGAGGCCGACCAGGACGACATGGACGTGCTCCTGACCATGCTGGGCGTGGCCGGCTGCACCTATGTGATGGGCGTGCCGGGCGCCGACGACATCATGCTGAATTACCAGACCACGTCCTTCCACGATGCCCTGTACGCGCGCCGCGTACTCGGCTTGCGGCCGGCGCCGGAATTCGAGGACTGGCTGCGCACGATGCAGATCGCCGAACGCTACGACCGGCCGGGGCAGGGCGTGCCGCCGGCCTTCCAGCCGGCGCTGCAGCGCCTGCGTCTTTCCTGAATCGAGGAGATGCCATGACCGACCCGACCGTCATCGACAACCCCTGGCAGGGGCTGCGCCGCTTCACCGCCGCCCGCATCGCCCTGGGGCGCGCCGGCGTCAGCCAGCCGACCGCATCCCAGCTCGACTTCCAGCTGGCCCACGCCCAGGCGCGCGACGCCGTGCACCAGGCACTGGATGTGGCAGCACTGCGTCGGGGGCTCGCCAAATTGCAACTAACCGATATCGCCCTGCACAGCGCTGCAGGCAGCCGCCAGGTCTACCTGCAGCGCCCCGACCTCGGCCGCCGGCTGGATCCGGCGGCGCGCGCGGCCCTGCAGGCGCAGCACGGTGGGGCATCCGGCTGCGACCTGGCCATCGTGGTGGCCGACGGCCTGTCGGCGCTGGCGATCGAACGCAATGCGCTGCCCTTCCTGCGCGCCTTGCTGCCGCGTGTGCAACAGGAAGGCTGGACGCTGGCGCCGGTGGTCATCGTCGAGCAGGGGCGGGTGGCGGTCGGCGACGAGGCCGGCGAGGTGCTCGGTGCGCGCGCGGTGCTGGTGCTGATCGGCGAGCGTCCCGGCCTCAGTTCGCCCGACAGCATGGGCCTGTACCTGACCTGGGCGCCGCGCGTGGGGCTGACCGACGAGAGCCGCAACTGCGTCTCGAACGTGCGCGCGGCCGGGCTCGGACACGAGGCGGCGGCGGCAAAGCTGCACTACCTGCTGGCGCAGGCATGCCGGCGCGGCCTGACCGGGGTCGCGCTGAAGGACGAATCGGCGGACGAGGGGCTGGCGCCGGCGTCCGCGGACGGCGGTTTCCTGCTCTAGCCTGCCTTGGCAGCCAGCCTGGCCAGCGCGGCGGCCAGGGCTTCGGCATCCACCGGTTTCACGTAGTACTGGTCGAAACCGGCCTCGAAGGCCTTGGCCCGGTCCGCATCCTGGCCGTAGCCCGAGAGGCCGATCAGGGTCGCGTGCCGGGTGCGCTCGCCGGCGCGCAGGGCGCGCGCCAGCGCGAAGCCGTCGAGGTCGGGCAGGCCGATATCCAGGATGCAGACGTCCGGCGCCTCGGCCTCGGCGCGGCGCAGGCCGTCGCGCGCGCTCGAGGTGCTGGCGACCCGGTACCCGAGCGCGGACAGCAGCATGTCCAGCATCATCACCGCATCCTCGTTGTCGTCGACCAGCAGGATCGACAGCGTGCCGGTTGCCTCGTCCAGCAGCGGCTGCGCTTCGCCGGGCGGCACGGCAGCCGCCGCCTCGATGCGCGGCAGGCGGATCGTGAAGCGCGATCCCCGGCCCGGCCCGTCGCTGTCGGCGCGCACGCTGCCGCCGTGCAGCGTCACCAGGCTCTGGACCAGCGCCAGGCCGATACCGAGGCCGCCCTGCGAACGGTCGAGGGTATGGTCGCCCTGGGCAAACAGCTCGAAGGCCCGCGCCAGCAGTTCGGGCGTCATGCCGAGGCCGTCGTCGGCGATGGTGAGCGTGACCGCATCCGCTTCGGCCGCCAGGTCGACCTCGATGGTGCCGCCTTCGGGCGTGAACTTGGCGGCATTGTGCAGCAGGTTGGCCAGCACCTGCACCAGGCGCTTGTGGTCGCCCGACACATACGCCGGCTGCGCCGGCTGGCTGAGGCGCAGGGCGTGGCGGCGCGCCTCGATGCCGGGACGGGCCTGTTCCAGCGCTTCGGCCACGACCTGGCTGGCGTCAAGCGTCACCCGGTCGAGCGTGATCAGGCCGCGCGTCACGCGGGCGACGTCGAGCAACTCGTCGATCAGGCCGCTCATGTGCACCACCTGGCGCGAGATGACGGTGCCGATGCTGCGCAGCTGCTCGTCCTCGCCGCGGCTGCGCAGCAGGGCGGCGGCGCCGATCGGTGCCAGCGGATTGCGCAGTTCGTGGGCCAGCATGGCCAGGAATTCGTCCTTGCGGCGGTCCGCTTCCCTGAGGCTCTCCTCGGCACGGACGCGCGCTTCGATGTCCATCGACACCGCCACCGCGCCGACCAGCTGGCCGGCATCGTCGAGGATGGGCGCCGACGACACCAGCAGTATCCTGCAGTCGGATGCCGAGCCGGGCACCAGTACCTTCAACAGGCAGCGGTCGACGGTGTCGCCGGCCAGCGCGCGGGCCAGCGGCCATTCGCCGGGGCCGATGCGCCGGCCCTCCTGCGTATCGTCGATGAACCAGCCGTGCATGGCGGGGAAATCGATGCGGCCGTCGTCGTAAAAGTAGCCGGCGCCGAACAAGGCTTCGTGCGCGGGATTCCGGTGCAGGACGGTGTGGTCGCGGGCGACCACCAGCACGCCTACCGGCGCCGCGCTCAGCACGCCCGCCAGGTAGGCGCGCGCCGCCTCTGCCTTGCGTGCGCTCACCAGGGCTTCCTGGCGGCTCGTCTCGAGCGCCTGTTCGGCCAGCACCTGGGCGGTGATGTCGATCGTCGTGTGCGAAATGCACAGCAGGGTGCCGTCGGCGCCGTACACCGGCGTGTTGGTGGCGCTCCAGTACATGTCCTGGAACCAGCTGCGACCGTCCTTGTGCATCTCGATCGGATAGTACTGCGCGGCCATGCTCTGGCTGCTGCGGGTGGCGATGGCGGTGGCGATCGACGCGGCCAGCGACTGCACGCCGACGTCGTTGGGGTCGTCGGGATTGTTGGGAAACACCTCGAACAGGGGACGGCCGAGCACATCTTCGCGGCGGCGCGATACCGAGCGCAAAAAGGCGTCGTTGACCGCAAGGATGTCGAGCCTGGCCGTCGGCGCCAGCAGGTACTGGCCGATCGGAGAATGATCGAAGGCAGCGGCGAAGATCGGATCGTTCAACATGGAATGCAGGCGTATTCAATCGGGCATTCTGCCGCATATCGCCGAACGCCGGCGCACTATTGTCGGGCGCGGCTGGCGGTCTTGTGCCGGGTCCGGTCCGCGTGCGGCGCGCTGGATTTTGCGTACGCCGTATATTCTGACCCGATTCGCATGCTTCGCGCGCCGCCGAAACCATGCCCGACCGTGCCAGCAACCGTCCGCGACGCAACGACAGTTCGAGGTCAGCATGTCCAGGGAAACGGATTCGATGGGGTGGGTCGGCGTGGTCAGCCTATGGTTCGCCGCGCTGACGGGACTGTATCTGCTGGCCGGCGGCGCATGGCTGCTGGCGCTGGGCGGATCGGTATATTACGTCGTGGCCGGCGTCGTCCTGCTGGGCGTGGCGTGGCTGCTGGTGCGCCGCAGGCCGGGCGCACTGGGGCTGTATGCGCTGCTGCTGGCCGGTACGGCGATCTGGTCGCTGTGGGAAGCCGGCCCCGACTTCTGGGCGCTGGCGCCGCGCTCGGGTGTGCTGGTCATGTTCGGCGTGTGGCTGCTGCTCGCATACTGGCGCCGCGCGGCGCCGGGGCTGGACCGGTTCCCGCTGCTGGGCGCGCTCGTGCTGTGGGCCGGCGTGCTGGTGTATGCAGGCTTCAACGACCCGCAAACCGTGAACGGCGGCTTTGCCGCGCCGGCGGCCGCCGGCATGCGTACCGGCGCGGTGGCGGCGGACGGCATCGCCGCTTCCGAATGGCCGGCCTACGGCCGCACGCAGGGAGGCACGCGCTATGCGCCGCTGCCGCAGATCACGCCCGACAACGTGAAGAACCTGCAGGTGGCCTGGACCTTCCGCACCGGCGACATGAAGGGGCCGAACGATCCGGTCGAGATCACCGACGAGGTCACGCCGATCAAGGTCGGCAACCTGCTGTACCTGTGTTCGCCGCACCAGATCGTGTTCGCGCTCGATGCCCGGACCGGGACGCTGAAATGGAAATTCGATCCCGGCCTGAAGACCGATCCGACCTTCCAGCACGTTACCTGCCGCGGCGTCTCCTACGTCGATCTCGGGGCCGGCGCCCCCGCCAGCGACGGCGCCGCTGCCGCCTGCACGCGCCGCATCATCCTGCCGGTCAACAACGGCCACCTGTACGCGCTCGATGCGCTCACCGGCGCCCGCTGCAGCGATTTTGCCGACCGCGGCGAACTCGACCTGCAGCTTGGTATGCCGGTGAGTAACCAGCCACGCAACATGTACATGCCCACCTCGCCGCCGATCGTGACCGACAGGGTGATCGTGGTGGCCGGCTCGGTCGAAGACAACTACTCGACGCGCGAACCCTCGGGCGTGATCCGCGGCTACGACGTTCGCAGCGGCGCCTTGCTGTGGGCCTTCGATCCGGCGGCGCCGGACCCGAACCGGATTCCGGGTCCGGGCGAGCACTACACCTGGAATTCGCCGAACGCCTGGGCGCCGGCCGCCTACGACAAGGCGCTCGACATCGTCTACGTGCCGATGGGCGTGGGCACGCCGGACATCTGGGGCGGCAACCGCACGCCGGTGCAGGAGCGCTACGCCAACGGCCTGCTGGCACTGCACGCCACGACCGGCAAGCTGGCCTGGTTCTACCAGACCGTCCACCATGACCTGTGGGACATGGACCTGCCGTCGCAGCCGACGCTGGCCGATATTCCCGCCAAGGACGGTGCCATCGTGCCGGTCGTGTACGCGCCGACCAAGACCGGCAACCTGTTCGTGCTCGACCGCCGCAACGGCGCCCTGGTCGTGCCCGCGCCCGAACGGCCGGTGCCGCAGGGCGCCGCACCCGGCGACCGTACTTCGCCGACCCAGCCGTTTTCCGAGCTTACCTTCCGTCCGTCGCAGCCGCTCAGCGGCGCCGACATGTGGGGCGCCACCATCTACGACCAGCTGGTGTGCCGCATCATCTTCCACCGGCTGCGCTACGAAGGCATCTTCACGCCGCCCTCGACCCAGGGCACGCTGGTCTTCCCCGGCAACCTCGGCATGTTCGAATGGGGCGGCCTCGCCGTCGACACCGACCGCCACATCGCCATCGCCAACCCGATCGCGCTGCCGTTCGTCTCGACCCTGGTGCCGCGCGGCCCCGACAATCCGGTGGAGCCAAAGCCGGGCACGAAAAGCGGCGGCTCCGAACTGGGCCTGCAGACGCAATACGGGGTGCCGTTCGGCGTGACGCTGAATCCTTTTCTTTCGCCCATCGGCCTGCCATGCAAGCAGCCGGCCTGGGGCTACATGGCGGCGATCGACCTGAAGACCAATCGCATCGTCTGGAAACAGCGCATCGGCACGGTGCGCGACAGCGCGCCGGTCCCGCTGCCGTTCAGGATGGGCATGCCGATGCTGGGCGGCCCGATCGTGACGGCCGGCGGCGTCGCCTTCATCAGCGCGACCGCGGATTACTACCTGCGCGCCTTCGACGTCAACAACGGCAGGCTGCTGTGGCAGGCACGCCTGCCGGCCGGCGGCCAGGCCACGCCGATGAGCTATGCGGTGGACGGCAAGCAGTATGTCGTGATCGCCGCGGGCGGACACGGCTCCTTCGGCACCAGGATGGGCGACTATGTGATTGCCTACGCGCTGCCCTGAATCTGAACTCTCGGGCTGCGAGGCACTCCAACCTGTCATGTGAAGACCCGCTGGCACCAGCTTCCGACCATGGCTACGCATGACAGGCACGCATTGGCCAGACATCTACTGGCCAGGCTCGGTATCCTTGCCGCGGCGTCGCTGGGCGCCACCCACGCCCACGCGCAGGACCTCGCAACCCGGCCCTGGCTGCTGGGCGACTGGGGCGGCGAGCGCACCCGGCTGGCCGAGCGCGGCATCGACTTCAATTTCGGTTACGGCACCGAACTGGCCCATAACGCCAGCGGCGGCACCCGCCACCTGACGCGCTATACGACCAATGGACCTTCGGCACCACGCTGGATCTCGACAAGGGCTGGGGCTGGCATGGCGGCACCTTCCAGTTCACCATGACCGACCGCAACGGCAAGGACCTCGGCGCCGACGCCGGCATCGGCAACAGCCAGCTGATCCAGGAAGTCTGGGGCCGCGGCCAGACCTGGCACCTGACGCAGCTATGGCTGGACCAGAAGCTGCTCGACGACCGCCTCCAGGTCAAGTTCGGCCGCCTGACCATGGGCGAGGATTTCTTCAGTTTTTCCTGTTTCTTCCAGAACCTGAGCTTCTGCGGCGCGCAGCCGGGCAACCTGGTGGGCGACTACTGGGTCAACTGGCCGACCAGCCGCTGGGGCGTGCGCCTCAAGTACCACCCGACGGTGGACAGCTACGTCCAGTTCGGTGCCTACCAGGTCAGCCCGAAGTATGTGGACGACCGGTATCAGCGCCGCAACGGCTGGGCACCCAATATCCCGGGCGGCACCACCGGCGCGCTGATGCCGCTGGAGGCGGGCTGGCAGCCGCGCTGGCACGGCCTGCCCGGCGTCTACATGGCCGGCCTCTGGTACAACACCTCGGACGGCGACGATTTGTACCTGGACGTGAACCGCAACCCGCGCGGCCTCACCGGCCTCGACGCGCTCCAGCGCAAGGGGCAGTACGGCGGCTACTTCAGCCTGCAGCAGCAGGTGAGCGGCGTCGCCGACGGCCGCGGCGCGACGCTGTTCCTCAACTTTACCCAGGCCGACCGCAAGACGGCGCGCCTGGACCGCCAGCTGACGCTGGGGGTGCTGCTGCGCGAACCGTTCGAGGGCAGGGTGAAGGACACGGTCGGCGTGGCCATCGGTGCCACCCACAGCAACCCGCGCTTCGCAGATGCCGTGGCGCAGGACAATGGCCGCACCGGCCAGGATGTGGTCGCGGGCCGCAGCTACGAATACGTGGGCGAGGTGTATTACTCGTGGGTGCCGGCGACCTCGATCTACCTGCGTCCGAACCTGCAATACATCCTGCATCCCGGCGGGACGACCCGCAACAGCAATGCCTTCATCATCGGCCTGAAAGCCAGCCTCACCTTTTAGAGCGCCAAACAAAACCTCCATGGCGGCGTTGCATCGTCTCGCCGTACTAGCGTACTGTCTTCGACGCTGCGCCTTGCCCTGGAGGTCTTGTTAGGCGCTCTTAGGCCACGACTTCGCTGATCTGCTGCACCGGCGTCACGTTGGTGAAATTGGCGATGTCGGCGGCGAGTTCCGCCGCATGCGGCCCGATGCCGGTCATGAGCGCGTCGATCGAATCGCAATACACGTGGCACATGGCGATATAGGCGGGCGCGCTGCCGGGAGCGACGCCGCTCACGCCTTTATCGATGCTGTAGGAATTGCAGTAGCCGCCCATGCGTTCCTTGAGCAGGGGCATGTGCACGTCGCGGTAATACGCGTGGTTGAAGTGGGCATCCGGACGGTAGGGATACATTACGCTGAGCTTGATCATCATGTGCTTTCGAGACAGGCGCCGGGGTGGCGCGACCCGGCGATTATGCCGCCTCGTCCGAAAACGTGCCCGCCAGCGTCCCGGTTCACTTGGTGCGTTCGCAAAAGATGAAGCGCAGGATCGCCTCGATGCGCCGCGCCTGCTCCTCGGGCGTGAACGGCTCGTCCATGCCGAGCGCGAGCACGCGTTGGCGCTCGGCCGAGGCCATGGTCAGCACCAGGTCGGCCGTCATGACGGGATCGGCGGCCGGGCAGAAGTCCTTGTCCTGCATCCGCTTCAGCCAGGCGGCGAGCTGCTGCAACCCGTGTTCGTTGCGGCTGCGGTAATAGGCTTCGCCGATCGCCGGGTAGCGGCTGCGCTCGCGGATGGCGATCACATACGCCCCCACCGCCTGGGGGCCGCAGGCGAAGCTGACCCACTCGTTCAGGAAGGATGCGAGCACCGCGCGCGCACCGGCCGTGTCGGCCACGGGGGCATCCAGCATGGTGGTGGCGACCTGGGCACCGTGGCGGATCACGTGGCCGATCAGCTGCTCCTTGCTGGGCACGACGGTGTACACGGTTTTCTTGGACACCTTGGCGCGCTGCGCCACCTGGGCCACGCTGAGGTCGGCGTCGGCGGCCTGTTCGTTCAGGATGTCGACCGCCGCCTGGACCAAGCGGTCCAGCAATTGTTCAGGTGTATTACTGATGGGACGGCCTACTTTGGGCCGTTCTGTGTTGTTCATGGTCTCCCCTATGCAGAGTCTGGCAAGGCGCGTGTTTCAATATATTTACGAAACCGTGCGGTTTACATATTATGTCCAGCGGCCTATGATAGCAACCGTAATAAGCTTCCCATAGGAATTCCGTGTCTACTTCATCAAGGTCCGGGCCGTTACTGGCTGTTACCGGATCGGTTTTCGTTGTTCTCGGCGTCGTGCTGCTGTGCGGTGGCGCCTATCTCGCGAGCCTGGGTGGCTCGCTGTACTACCTGCTGGCCGGTCTCGGCCTGGCCGCGACGGGCGTGCTGGTGTTCCGGGGACGCCGCGCGGCGCTCGGCCTGCTGTCCCTGGTCCTGATCGTCACCATCGTCTGGTCCGTCGTCGAAGTCAGATTCGACTGGTGGCAGCTGCTGCCGCGCCTGGATATCTGGTTCGCCGCCGCCGTCTGGCTGCTGCTGCCCTTCGTCGACCGCCGTCTCGGCAAGGAAGCGGCAGGGGCCGACGCCGGCCGCAAGGCCCTGTTCGCATCGGTCGCGGCCACGCTGGTGGTCGGCGCGATCGCACTGGGCCAGGATTACCATGACCTGCATGGCGAGATGCCGCAGCAGAACATGGCCGCCACCGGCGCGGCCGACACCGCCGGCGTCGCGGCGGGCGACTGGTCCGCCTACGGCCACTCGGGCCACGGCGACCGCTACACGCCCGCCGCCCAGATCACCCCGGCCAATGCCGGCCGCCTGACGCAGGCGTGGAGCTACCATACCGGCGACTTCAAGGGTCCCACCGATCCGGGCGAAATCGCCAACGAAGTCACGCCGATCAAGGTGAACGGCATGCTGTACATGTGCACGCCGCACAATATCGTGATCGCGCTGAACCCGGACACCGGCAAGGAAATCTGGCGCCACGATCCCAAGATCAACCGCGACGCCGCCGGCTACCAGCACATGATCTGCCGCGGCGTCTCCTACTGGGACGCGAACGCGCCGGCGCCGGGCAGCACGCCGCGCGCTGACGCCGCCACCATGGAATGCCCGCGCCGCATCCTGGCGCCGACCATGGACGGTACCTTGATCGCCGTCAATGCCGATACCGGCGAGACCTGCAAATCCTTCGGCGACAACGGCGTCGTCGACCTGTACAAGGGCCATCCGGTGAAACGGCGCGGCATGCTGATGCCGACCTCGCCGCCGGCGGTCGCCCGGAACATGGTCGTGATGGCGGCCAGCGTGACCGACAACGAGTCGACCGACGAACCTTCTGGCGTGATCCGCGGCTACGACCCGGTAAGCGGCAAGCTGGTGTGGAACTGGGACCCGGCCCGTCCGGACGAGACCAATCCGCTGACCGAAGGCGAAACCTACGTCCGCAACTCGCCCAATTCCTGGGGCGTGTCGAGCATCGACGAAAAGCTGGGCATGGTCTATATCCCGATGGGCAACGAGACGCCGGACACCTGGGGCGGCCGCCGCAACAAGAACGGCGAGCGCTTCAACAGCGCCATCGTGGCGCTGGACCTGGCCACCGGCAAGCTGAAGTGGGTCTACCAGACCGTGCACCACGACATCTGGGACATGGACATCGGCGGCCAGCCGACCCTGGTCGACATCGATACCCCGAAGGGCAAGGTGCCGTCGCTGGTGGCGACCACCAAGACCGGCAACATCTTCGTGATCGACCGCCGCGACGGTTCGCTGGTGGTGCCGGCCCCGGAAAAGCCGGTACCGACCGATCACGTCGCCGCCGGCGACCACGTGTCGCCGACCCAGCCGTTCTCGGCCCTGAGCTTCCTGCCCGAGCGTAACATCAGCGAAACCGACATGTGGGGCACCACGCCGTTCGACCAGATGGCTTGCCGCATCATCTTCAAGAACCACCGCTACCAGGGTCCGTTCACGCCGCAGACCGTCGGCGAACCGGGCAAGGGCGCGATCATTTCCCCGGGCCCGCTCGGCATCTTCGAATGGGGCGGCGCCACCGTCGATCCGGTGCGCCAGATCCTGATCGTCAATCCGGACTACATGGGCTTCCAGGAACGCCTGGTGCCGCGCGCACTCGCCAACGCCAAGGGCGGCACCGGCGGCGAAATGGGCCTGCAGCCGCAGAGCGGCGTCCCGTTCGCGGTCGAGATCAAGCCCTTCCTGTCGCCACTGGGCTTCCCTTGCCAGGCACCGCCGTGGGGCTACGTGGCCGCGGTCGACCTGAAGACCATGAAGAAAGTCTGGATGCACAAGAACGGCACCACCCGCGACAGCGCACCGGTCCCGATCGCGCTGCCGCTGGGCGTGCCCAGCCTGGGCGGCATGATGACCACCGGCGGCGGCGTGACCTTCCTCAGCAGCGCACTCGACTACTACATCCGCGGCTATGACGTCAGCAACGGCAAGGTGGTGTGGAAAGCGCGCCTGCCGGCCGGCGGCCAGGCCACCCCGATGAGCTACGTGTCCGACAAGACCGGCAAGCAATACGTGGTGGTGATGGCCGGCGGCCACGGCTCGCTCGGCACCAGCATGGGCGACGAGGTCGTGGCCTTCGCCCTGCCGGACAAATAAGCACCCATCGAGTAACAACCCCACCTCGTTATCAAGGCGGCCCTGCGCAACACCGGCAGGGCCGCCGCATTACTGCATCGAAAGCACCATGAACATCCATTCGCGCCTCACCCCGATGGCCTCGGCCGTCGCCGTTCTCTTCCCCGTCCTGACCGCCATGCTGGCGCCGCACACCGCCGCCGCGGCCGACCTCGACGGCAGTCCCTACCTGCTCGGCGACTGGAACGGCCAGCGTACCCGCCTGGCCGAACAGGGTGTCACCTTCCGCCTCGGCTACGTGTCCGAAATCGCAGGCAACACGTCGGGCGGCGACGACAAGAAAATCCGCAACAGCGACCAATGGCTGTTCGGCTCCACACTGGACCTGGGCAAGCTGTGGGGCTGGCAGGGCGCCAGGTTCCGCGTCGACATCACCAACCGTAACGGCCACAATCTGAGCAGCGACGCCGGCCTCGGCACCTTCCAGCAGGTGCAGGAAGTCTACGGCCGCGGCCAGACCTGGCGCCTGACCAATTTCTACCTGCAGCAATCGCTGCTGGACGACCGGCTGCGGCTGAAATTCGGCCGCATGCCGATCGGCAGCGACTTCGCCGGCTTCTCGTGCGACTTCCAGAACCTGACGTTCTGCGGTTCGCAGCCGGGCAACATCGTCGGCAGCTACTGGGGCAACTGGCCGGTCAGCGTCTGGGCCGGCGTGGCCAGGCTGAACACCTCGGCGCACACCTACCTGGCGGGCGGCGTGTACCAGGTCAATCCGGCCTATTTCGACGACGACCACGCCGTGCACCAGGGCCTGTACCCGAACAATCCGCGCGGCACCACCGGCGCCCTGGTCCCGGTCGAATTCGACTGGCTGCCGAGCGTCAAGGGCCTGCCGGGCAGCTACAAGGTCGGGGTCTGGTACAACACCTCGGACAGCGCCGACCTGATGCTGGACCAGGACCGCCGGCCACTGGGCACGACCGACGTAGGCGCCCTGCAGCGCGGCGGCGCCTACGGCGGCTACATCAACTTCCAGCAGCAGGTGACGGGCACCGCCGGGGGCAGGGGCGTCACCGTGTTCCTGAATGCGTCGCAGGCCGACAAGTTCACGGCCGCCACCGACAGCCAGGTGGCACTCGGCATGGAACTCAAGGGCGTGGGCGAGCGTGCGCGCGACATGGTCGGTCTGGCCATCGGCGCCACCCATGGCAATGGCCGCTACGCCGGCTACCAGCGTAACCATAACCGCATTTATCCGAATGCGACGGTGGTGGTCAGCGACGGCTACGAAGTGGCAGCCGAGGCGTTCTACAGCTGGTCGCCGCTGCCTTCCCTGAGCGTGCGTCCGAACCTGCAGTTCATCAAGCATCCGGGTGGCAGCGCGCAGAACGCGGATGCGGTGGTGCTCGGCCTGAAGACGCTGGTGGCGTTCTGATTGTCGCGCGGGGCAACAAGCGCTACCATGAGGCGGCGCCCAGCCGTAACCGGCTGTCGGCGTGAGCTTGCGCTGCAGGTTCTGATAACAGGATGTCCATCCGATCTGGGTCAAGGACTGCGTAAAACCCCAGGGTAATCCGGGTGTCTGTCCGGTCAAAGCACGAAGTTTCCTGCTTTTCCCTAGCGAAAGGACGTACGTCATGCCCCTGCCCGCGAGCATCACCATCAATGGCGTCGCCACGCCGTTGCCCGACGACCCCCGCGTTTCCCTGCTGGACCTGCTGCGCGAGCACCTGCAGCTGTCCGGCACCAAGAAGGGCTGCAACCAGGGCGCCTGCGGCGCCTGCACCGTGCTGGTCGACGGCGAACGCATCCTGTCCTGCCTGGCGCTGGCGGTGCAGTATGCGGGCCGCTCGGTCACCTCGATCGAGGGCCTGGCCGGCAGCGAAGGCCTGCACCCGCTGCAGCAGGCCTTCGTCGAGCACGACGGCTTCCAGTGCGGCTATTGCACGCCCGGCCAGATCTGTTCGGCGATCGGCATGGCGGCCGAACTGCGGCGCGGCGTGCCGAGCTACGTCACCGCCGACATCGCCGCCGCGTCGATCGACTTCAGCCACGACGAAGTGCGCGAGCGCATGAGCGGCAACCTGTGCCGCTGCGGCGCCTACAACGGCATCGTCGCCGCCATCACCGAGACCGTCGGGGAGGCGCCATGACCCCCTTCACCTTTGCCCGCGCCGCCGACGCACCCGAGGCGATCCGGCTGGGCGCGGCGCCCGGCGCCCGCTACCTCGGCGGCGGCACCAATCTGGTCGACCTGATGCGCGAGACGATCGAGCGCCCGGCGGCGCTGGTCGACGTCACCGGCCTCGCCACCGCCATCGAGGAGCGCGCCGACGGCAGCCTGCTGATCGGCGCCGCCGCCAGGAACACGGCGCTGGCCGAGCATCCGGCGGTGCGCACCCGCTATCCGCTGCTGTCGCGCGCCATCGTGGCCGGGGCTTCGGCCCAGATCCGCAACATGGCGACCGTCGGCGGCAACCTGCTGCAGCGCACCCGCTGCACCTATTTTTATGACGACGACGGCGCGCGCTGCAACAAGCGCGCGCCGGGCCAGGGCTGCGACGCGATCGACGGCTTCAACCGCATCCATGCGGTGCTCGGTGCGTCGGATGCCTGCGTGGCCACCCACCCGTCCGACATGTGCGTGGCGCTGGCCGCGCTCGGCGCCATCGTGCACCTGGACGGGCCGCAGGGCACGCGCAGCCTGGCGCTGACCGACCTGCACCGCCTGCCCGAAGACCACCCGGAACTCGACACGGTGCTGGCGCCGGGCGAACTCGTCACCGCGGTCGAATTGCCGGCGCTGCCGTTCGCGGCCCATTCCAGTTACCGCAAGGTGCGCGACCGTTCCAGCTATGCGTTCGCGCTGGTGTCGGTGGCGGCCGCCATCGACGTCGACGGCGGCGTGGTGCGCGACGTGCGCCTGGCGCTGGGCGGCGTCGCCCATAAACCCTGGCGCGCCTGGACTGCGGAAAACGCCCTGAAGGGCCAGCCGGCCAGCACCGACAGCTTCCGCGCCGCCGCCGCGGCCGAACTGGCCGCGGCCAGGCCGCTGCGTGACAACGCCTTCAAGATCGCACTCGCGCAGCGCACCATTGTCGCCGTGCTGGAAAGCCTCACCGGGAGACAGCCATGAACATCATCAAGGAAGCCGCGCAGCAGGTCATGAAGAAGGCGGTCGAGCTGGCGCCGGATGCCTGGATGCCGGGCGGGAAATCCGACCCGCTGCTGGAGCACCGCGAGGGCTACATCGGCATGCCGGTCTCGCGCCTGGACGGTGCGGATAAAGTGCAGGGCAGGGCGCCGTTCGCGGCCGAATTCCCGCTCGAGGGGCTGGCGTATGCGGCCCTGGTCTACAGCACGGTGCCCAAAGGCCGCATCGCCACGCTCGATACCACCGCCGCCGAAAGCGCGCCCGGCGTGGTGCTGGTGATGACCCACAAGAACGCGCCGACGATGAAACCGATGCCGCTGTTCCTGACGGCGGAAAAGGCGGCGGCCGGCGAAGGCTTGCCGGTGTTCCAGGACGACCGGGTGCACTACAACGGCCAGCCGGTGGCGCTGGTGCTGGCCGAGACCCAGGAACAGGCCGACCATGCCAAGTCGCTGATCCGCGTGACCTGGCTCACCGAGGCCGCGGTCACCTCGCTGGACGCGGCCAAGGCCAGGGGTTCGGCGCCGGGCGCGTTCATGGGTGAACCGCTCAAGAAGGAAGTCGGCGATGCCGAGCGGGCGCTGGCCGATGCCCTGTACAAGGTCGACGCGACCTACACGACGCCGCGCTACAACCACAACGCGATCGAGCTGCACGCGGCGACGGTGGCGTGGGAGGGCGACACCCTGCGTATCCACGATGCGACCCAGGCCGTGGCGCACACGGCATGGTCGATGGCGCAGGTTTTCGGCCTGAAGGAGGAACAGGTGCACGTCAGCTCGCCATTTGTCGGCGGCGGCTTCGGCGGCAAGGCGATGTGGCGCCACCAGGTGCTGGCCGCGGCGGCGTCGAAGCTGGCCGGACGGCCGGTGCGCATCATGCTGTCGCGCGAGGGCGTGTACCGCGTCGTGGGCGGCCGCACGCTGACCGAGCAGCGGGTCGCCATCGGCGCCGATGGCGATGGCAATTTCGACGCCATCATCCACACCGGCGTGGTGCCGATGGCGGCGCATAACAACTTCCCCGAACCCTTCATCCTGGCGACCAAATGCCTGTATGGGGCCGCCAGCTTCAAGCTCGACGTCGAAACCGTGCGCATGGACGGCCTGGCCAATACCTTCATGCGCGCGCCGGGGGAGGCGGTCGGCACCTTTGCGCTCGAATGCGCGGTAGACGAACTGGCCGCCCTGATGGAACGCGATCCGGTCGAGCTGCGCATCACCAACGAACCCGCGAAAGACCCGATCGAAGGCACGCCGTTCTCGTCGCGCCACATCGTCGAGGCCTGGCGCATGGGCGCCGAGCGCTTCGGCTGGCTGGAGCGCCAGCCGAAGCCGCGCATGCGCCGCGAAGGCGAATGGCTGGTCGGCATGGGCTGCGCCACCGCCACCTATCCGTACCACCGCATGCCCGGCGGCGCCGCGCGCATCACGCTCACGAAGGAGGGACGGGCGCGCGTGGAATTCGCGGCGCACGAGATGGGCATGGGCACCTCGACCACGCATGCGATGGTGGCGGCCGAGCGCCTCGGCCTGCCGCTCGAAAACGTCAGCGTGGCCTATGGCGACTCGACCCTGCCGGGTGTGATCCTGGCCGGCGGCTCGCAGCAGACGGCCTCTGTCGGCCATGCCATCATCGAGGCGCAGCGCGCCCTGGTCCACGAACTCCTGACACTGGCCGGCAAGGAATCGCCGCTGCACGGCCTGAAGCCGGAACAGGTGGCCGCGCACAACAGCGGGCTGTGCAAGGCGGACGAGCCGGGCCGCTTCGCCAGCTACGCCACGCTGCTCGAGCAGGCCGGCCGCGACGCCGTCAGCGCCGAGGGCAGCGCGCCGCCGCCGCTGGAGTACATGCACTGGTCGATGCATTCCTTCGGCGCGATCTTCTGCGAAGCCCGCGTCAACGTCGTGACTGGCGAGCCGCGCGTCACCCGCTTGCTGGGCGCCTTCGACTGCGGCCGCGTCATCAATCCGAAGACGGCAACCAGCCAGTTCCGCGGCGGCATGATCATGGGGATGGGCATGGCGCTGATGGAGGAAACCCAGTTCGACGAGCGCAACGGCCGCATCATGAATCCGAGCCTGGCCGAGTACCACGTGCCGGTGCACCTGGACGTGCCGGAGATCGACATCATGTGGACCGATATTCCCGATCCGCATGCCCCGGTCGGCGCGCGCGGGATCGGAGAGATCGGGATCACCGGCACCAGCGCGGCGGTCGCGAACGCCATCTACAATGCCTGTGGCGTGCGCGTGCGCGATTTGCCGATCACGCTCGACAAGCTGGGCGGGTTCGATGACGCCTGAGCCGCCCAGCAGCGATACGCTGTCCCGCATCCGCGCCCTGGTCGGCGACGCCGCCTGCACCGACGCCGCCCAGTGCCACACGCTGGCGCTCGGCGCGCGCCCGGGCGGCGGACCGCAGGCTTACCTGGCCTGGTCGAGCGCGTGTACCGATGGCGCCGCGCTGGCGCTGCTCGCCGAACAGTTCCGGCAGGAGCGCCTGGCGGAGATTGCCGCTTCCGGCGAACTGTCGGACTGCCGCTTCCTGCCCGATCCCGGGGCCGTGTGCCGCGCGGGGACCTGCCGCTTGAACCAGCCTGGCCCGGATGCGGCATAAAAAAACAGCCCACGCGAGTGGGCTGTTTTTCTGGCTGCAGGCGGCGGCTGCCGCCCCCACGGCTTACTGGACGGAAGCCTCCTTGATACCCGCCTTCTCGGCCGTCACCGCCGGGATGGCGGCCACACCGGTATCGACGCGCAGCACGGTGGTGGCGCTGACCACACCGGTCGCGTCCATGAACTGGGCGGCGCCGACGTAGCGCTTGCCTTCGGTCAGGCCGGACCAGCTCATGCCGATCGTGGTATTGGTACCGGCAACGACCTTGCCCGGCACGGCGACGACGAAGCGCGGATTGACGTCGGCACGGCTCACCACCCACGAATTCAGGCGGTGCACCATGTTCGGCACGTTGCTGCCGTAGGCGACCACGCAGACCTTGTAGTTGCCGGCGGCCGGGCTGAGCAGCTGCACGGCTTCGACGCTGCCGTCGTTACCCGAGTAGGTCCAGGTGCCGTTCGGCGCCAGCACGCCCATGTCGTGGTCGTCGCCGGCATTGCTGTCCTGCTGGAACAGCGCGAAACGGGCGACCAGGGTATTGGCCGGTACCGTGACCGGGTAGACGCGCACCGACGCGGTGTTGTTGCCGGCGGCGCAGGCGGTTTGCAGCTGTGCCGAGGACAGCGGCGACGCCGTCAGGCTGACCTGCTGGCCGACCGTGGCTTCCTTCAGGCCGCCCTTGGCGTAGGCCATGGTGCCGGTGTAGCCGGTTTTCACGGTGAACAGCTTGCTGCCGCTGACCTTGTCGCTGGTGATCTCGGCCGGGGCCGTGACGGCCTGGCCGACGCGCGCCTGCACCGGGATCTTGACGGTGTGGGCACCGTCGGTCCAGCTCAGGCTGCCGAAGCGCCAGACGTTGACGGCGGTGCTGGCCAGGGCCGTCAGGCGCACCGTGAAGCTGCCGGTCGCGCCCGGTGCCAGGGTCAGGGTCGCCGGGCTGACCTCGGCGGTGAAGCCCGGCACCGAGACCGTGCCCTGGTAGGTTGCGCCGCTGCTGCCGACGTTGGTGACCTTGCGGCGGATCGTGGTCGGACCCTGGACCGCGGCGACCGTGATCGACGGCAGGTTCAGGTTATAGGTTTCGTCGAGCGTGCCGTAGGTGGTGCAGTCGGACGCCGGCGTTACCGTTGCCTTGTTGACCTTGCAGTTGTACTGGATGTAGTCGGCCTTGCCGGCGTCGTACACCAGGCCCGGATCGGTGGCCTTGTTCGGGTCGATGTGGCCGGCGCCCTGCGACCATGGCAGCAGGCCGTTGGATGCGCCTGCGACGCCGTCGTCGAGGGTCGAATAGGCGGTGGTCATCAGCGCCGACTTGACGGCGGCCGGCGACCAGCTCGGGTGCGCCTGGCGCAGCAGCAGGGCGACGCCGGCCACGTGCGGGCTCGACATCGAGGTGCCCTGGTAGGACTCGTAGGCCGGCGGCGGCACCAGCGAACCGTTGGCGACGGCGGTGTGCTGGGCCTGGGTCAGCGCCGGCGTGACGCTGGCGATGACGTCCACGCCCGGCGCGGTCATGTCGGGCTTGAGCACGTTGGCGTCGCCCATGTTCGGGCCGCGCGA
Organism: Herbaspirillum sp. SJZ107; assembly: GCF_006715485.1. Taxonomy (GTDB): domain Bacteria; phylum Pseudomonadota; class Gammaproteobacteria; order Burkholderiales; family Burkholderiaceae_D; genus Telluria. The sequence goes on along the minus strand of NZ_VFNH01000005.1, from coordinate 170,496 downwards.
CGAGAAGCTGGCCATGACCGGGGCCGGTTTCGGCTGGTTGTAGAAGGTGCCGATCGAAGCGCGCGCCGCGGCGCCCTGGGCCACCGCATAGGCTTTCACGGCATTGCCGTCGGCCTGGTTGATGTGCACGGTCGGCACCGAGTGCGCTTCCGAGACCAGGCCGCTGCCGTTGTCGGCCATGATCATGCCGACGCCGCCGGCGTTCAGCACGGCCAGGCTCTTGTCGACACGGGCGTTGTTGCCGCGGGTGCAGATGACGATCTTGCCGGCGACCTTGGCCGGATCGAGCATGACCTGGCCGGTGGCCGGCGAGCCGCTGAAGCACAGGTTGGCGTTGCCGCCGCCGACGCCGGCGTCTTCCGCGCGGATCAGCGGCGTGCTCGGCACCGGGGTCGAGTTGGTCGAGGCACCCGTGTACTTGGCGCCGTTGCCCAGCGTGGCATCGGCGACGTAGAAGCGGTCGTGGGTCGAGGCCGCGACCGTGGCCAGCCACGGGCTGATGTGGGCGACCGCATTCGCCGGGCCGGAGTTGCCGGCCGACGCCGCCACGAACACGTTGGCCAGCGAGGCGCGGTAGAACGCCTGCTCGACCGGGTCCGAGGACGAGGTCTGGGAGCCGCTGATCGAGTAGTTGATGACGTTCACGCCGTCGCGCACCGCCGCATCGATCGCCGAGATCGAATCGCTGTTGTAGCAGCTGTTGGTGGCGTTGGTGCCGTCCGGCTCGGCCGGGTTGTCATAGGTCCAGCAGATCTTGTAGGCGGCCACGCGCGCGCGCGGCGCCATGCCGCTGGCCAGGCCCATGAAGGCACCGCCCATCGTCACCGGGACGTTGGCATTGCCGGCGGCGGTCGACGCGGTGTGGTCGCCATGGCCGCCGTGGCCGCTGCTGACGCCGTTGCTGCCGATGTTCGAGTCGCGCGGCGACACGAATTCGCTCCAGTTGCGGGTGCGGCCCGACGCCAGGAAGCCGGCGTTGAAGAACTTGGCGCCGACCAGCTTGTTGTTGCAGTGCTTGAGCGGGTCGAAGCCTTCGCCGGCGACGCAGCCGCCGGTGAAGGTGGACGGCGGCGCCGAATAGGCCAGGGTGCCGCTGCTGTCGAAGGTCGGCTTGCCGTCGGCATCGACGCGGTCGGCGAAGGCCGGATTTTCCGGCCAGATGCCGCCGTCGATGATGCCGACCACCATGTCTTCGCCCTTGACCAGCGAGCCGCCGGCATATTGCGACCACAGGCCGCCCGGCTTGGACAGGCCGAGGAAGGCGCTGGTGGTGACGGTGTCGTAGGAGCGCGGCTGGTCGGCCTGGATGTCGGCGACGGCGGCATTGTTTTTCAGCGCCAGCACTTCGGCGTCGGTCAGCATCACGGTGAAGCCGTTGAGCACGACGTCATAGTCGGCGACGATAGGCGCATTGGCGATGGTGGCCAGCACTTCGCTTTTCTTGACGCTCAGGTAGCGCACGTAATCCTGTACCGGCGCCGAGTGGTAGTCGAACGCCACGCCGGGGGCCGGCTGGGTCGCGGCCAGGCCGGCGATGTCGCCCTTGTAGCTGGCGGCCGGTTCGGCCTGCAGCTGGACGATGTAGGGGCGGCGCACCTCCTGTGCCTGGGCATGGACCAGGCCGATGGCGCCGGACAGCAGCAGGGCAGCGGCGATCGCGATGGGACGAGCTTTGAAATTCATGTTGTGGTCTCGATGGTCGTGATGGTGGCGTGCGCTCAGGCGGCGCGGCGGCGGGCGGCGCCCAGGCCCAGCAGGCCGAGGCCGAGCAGGGCGAAGCTGGCCGGCTCGGGCACGTCGGTGGCGCTGACGGTGACGATGTTGTCGACGGCGAACTGGGCCTGGTTGTTGGTGCGGTCGCAGGTGGTGCTGCCTGCGGTGCAGGCGAACGACACCAGGCGCACGTCGGTGAAGGTCTTGCCCTTGCCGAAGCCGCTCAGGTCGTAATTGGCGAAATTGAAGACGCCGGCGGTCGGGCCGTTCAGGTACAGGTAGATGTCGTCGACGATGCCGCTGGCGTCGAAGGCGGTGACTTCCAGGATCGCGGCGATCGACGGATAGCTCGGCAGGCCGGTGCCGATGAAGCTGGCCTGCAGGCTGCTCAGGGTGAAGGCCGAACCGTCGACCATGCCGAAGAACAGGTAGCCGTCGTCGACCGCGCTGTAGTAGTTGGTGGCGTTGTTGGCCGGGCACTGCAGGCCGAGGCAGCTGTCGTTGCCGCCGATGGCGCCGACGAAGCCGGCGGTCCCCGCACCCTCGACGTAGTAGTTACCCATCTGGATGACGTCGCCGGAGAAGACGAACGGCATGTCGAGCGGCGTTTCGAAATCGAGGACGCCGGCCTGCGACGCGGGCGCTGCTGCACACAGGGCAGCGGCGACGGCCATGGCGTTGAACAGCCGGCCGAAGCCGCGTCGAGGGGAAGGGAATTTCCGAAGCATGGAGAAGGCCTTTCGTAGAGTGGGTCTCGGCCGCATCTCGCAGCCGGCAAGACTTGAAATTGCTTCAAGTTGTAAATAAATATAGCCTCGGAAATAATTCTCGTATATAAAAATTTAACTTAAGAATGTTGTTTTTTAGATTCCGATCAATAAGGGTGCGGCTTGCACTAAAACAACACAGAAATGACCCGAAATGGGTCGCAAAAATGACAACACCCCGGTAGCGGAGAGTCCGCTACCGGGGTGTTCGAAGGACAGAGGCCGGCCGAACCGGCCGGATTTACACCACCGAACCCAGCTTGAAGATCGGCAGATACATCGCAATCACCAGGCCGCCGATCAGCACGCCCAGGATCACCATGATCAGCGGTTCCATCAGCGAGGACAGCGCGCCTACGGCCTCGTCGACTTCTTCTTCGTAGAAGTCGGCGACCTTGCCCAGCATGTTGTCGAGGGCGCCGGATTCTTCGCCAATCGAGACCATCTGCGTCACCATGTTGGGGAACACGTTGGCATTCTGCATCGCCACCGTCAGGCTGGTGCCGGTGCTCACTTCCGTCTGGATCTTTTTGGTCGCTTCCAGGTACACCGCATTGCCGGAGGCGCCGCCGACCGAGTCGAGCGCTTCCACCAGCGGCACGCCGGCCGCGAACATGGTCGACAGGGTGCGGGTCCAGCGCGCCATGGTGGCCTTGCGGATCACGTCGCCGAAGATCGGCAGGCGCAGCAGCAGGCGGTCCATGGCCTGCTGCATCTTGAGCGAGCGGCGCCAGGACTGGAAGAAGAAGTACATCGCGCCGAAGATCGAACCGAAGATGATGTACCACCACTGGACCACGAAGTCCGAGATGCTCATCACGATCAGGGTCGGGGCCGGCAGGTCGGCGCCGAAGCTGGAAAACACCGACTTGAAGGCCGGCACCACCCAGATCATGATGATGGCGGTGACGATGAAGGCGATCGCCAGGATCGACACCGGGTACATCAGCGCCGACTTGATCTTGGCCTTGATCGCCAGCGTCTTTTCCTTGTAGATCGCCAGGCGCGTCAGCAGGTCTTCCAGGATACCGGCCTGCTCGCCGGCGCCGACCAGGTTGCAGAACAGCGGGTCGAAGTAGAGCGGGTATTTGCGGAAGGCGTTGTTCAGGCTGGTGCCGGTCTCGATGTCGGCGCGCAGGTCCATGATCAGCTTGGACATCGACGGGTTGGCGTGGCCCTTGCCGACGATGTCGAAGGATTGCAGCAAGGGCACGCCGGCCTTCATCATCGTGGCCAGCTGGCGCGTGAACAGGCTCAGGTCCTTGTCCTTGATCTTCTTGCCGCTGCGGTAGACCTTCTTCTTGACCTTGGTCACCATGATGCCCTGGCGCCGCAGGGTCACGTTGACGATGGTTTCGCCGCCGGCGCGCATTTCGCCGCGCACGATCTTGCCGGTCTTGTCCTTGCCTTCCCAGGCGAACACGTGTTCCTTGACCTGGGCGCCGGCGCCGCTGCGCATGCGCGCTGTAGAAGTTGCCATGATCTATCCTATTCGTTGGTGCAGCCGAGGACTTCCTCGAGGCTGGTCAGCCCCTGTTTCACTTTCATCAAGCCCGAGCGGCGCAGCGAATTCACGCCCTCGCGCTCGGCCTGGGCCGCGATCTGCATCGCGTTGCCGTGGGTCAGGATCAATTCTTCGATGGCCGGCGTGATCGGCATGAGCTGGTAGATGCCGACGCGCCCCTTGTAGCCGGAGCCGAGGCAGCGTTCGCAGCCGACCGGGCCGTAGGGTTTCCAGTCGCCGTCGAGGTCGCCGTCGCGGAAACCGGCCGCCTTCAGCACGTCGCGTCCGACGTCGAGCGGCTGCTTGCAGGTGCACAGGCGGCGCGCCAGGCGCTGGGCCGTGATCAGGATCACCGACGAGGCGATGTTGAACGGCGCCACGCCCATGTTCATGAGGCGGGTCAGGGTGGACGGCGCATCGTTGGTGTGCAGGGTCGAAAACACCATGTGGCCGGTCTGGGCGGCCTTGATCGCGATGTCGGCGGTTTCCAGGTCGCGGATCTCGCCGACCATGATGATGTCCGGGTCCTGGCGCAGGAAGGCTTTCAGGGCCACCGGGAAGGTCAGGCCGGCGCGCTCGTTGACGTTGACCTGGTTCACGCCCGGCAAATTGATCTCGGCCGGGTCTTCCGCGGTCGAGATGTTGATGCCGGGCTTGTTCAGCAGGTTCAGGCAGCTGTACAGCGACACCGTCTTGCCGGAACCGGTCGGCCCGGTCACCAGCACCATGCCGTAGGGGCGCGTGATGGCGTCGATCAATAAGGCCTTTTGATCGGGATCGTAGCCGAGCGCGTCGATGCCCATCTGCGCCTGGGTGGCGTCGAGGATACGCATGACGGTCTTTTCGCCGAACAGCGTGGGCAGGGTGCTGACGCGAAAGTCGATGGTGCGCGTTGCCGACAGCACCAGGCGCATGCGGCCGTCCTGCGGCACGCGCTTTTCCGAAATGTCGAGCTTGGCCAGCACCTTGATGCGCGAGACCAGCTTGTCGCGGATCGCCAGCGGCGGCGCCGCGTGGTCGCGCAGCACGCCGTCCACGCGCATGCGGATGCGGTACTGCTTTTCGTAGGGCTCGAAGTGGATGTCGGACGCGCCCAGCGTGATCGCGTCCATTAGGATCTTGTTGAGGAAGCGCACGATCGGCGCATCCTCGACCTCCGACGTGGCCGCCTCGGCCGCCGCCGCGGCCTGGGTGTCTTCCTCGGCGAATTCGATGTCGCCGTCGTCGCCGGCCAGTTCGTTGAGGGTCTGGTCGTTGTTGCTGGCCAGGCTGGCCAGCAGCGCCTGCAGGGCGTCGTGGGCGACGATCACCGGCTCGACCGTCGCTTCGCTCTGGAACTTGATCTGGTCCAGGGCCTGCGAATTGGTCGGGTCCGACAGCGCCACCGACATCTTGTTGCCGCGCTTGGACAGCGGCACCACGCGCAGCGTCTGCATCAGCTTGGCGTCGATGGCGTTGGCCGGCAGCATGTCGGTGCTGAGGGCCGACAGATCGAGCATCGGGTAGCCGAAGGTTTCGGCGCAGAACACGGCCAGACTGCGTGCATCGATGGTGCCGGAGCCGAGCAAGGTATCGATGAAGCCTACCTTGTCGGCGGACGCCTTCTTTTGGAAAGTGTCCGCTTGCGGCAGGCTGAGGCGTCCCGACTGGACCAGGGCGCGCGCCAACCCGGGCAGCGTGCTGCCAGTCGTGGTGTTGGGGAGGACTGCTGCCATAAGGTCAGGGACGGGTAGAGGATACGGTCGATGGAGGAGAGCAGTGCAGGACGGACGAGCTCGGTGGATGCTCCAAATGATGCCCGTAGGCATCAAATTGGTCAAGCGTTTGGCATGGGGTGAGAGGTATACATACCACGTAGGCAAAATGGCATGCACCTGCTTTGTTGCGAATTACGAAAGGCATTCGGCGCTCCCGGGAAGGATGCCGGCAATGCCCGATCAGGCTGCCAGCCAGCGTTTGACCGCTGCCGGACGCAACAGTTTCACTACCTTGATGGCCTGGTTTTGAACCTGCACAACTTCGATCACGGTCTGGCCGATCTTGAGGGCGATGGGGAATTCCGGGATTTCCTGCAATTGCTCGAGCAACAAGCCATTGACGGTTTTCGGGCCGTCCAGCGGCAAGTCCAGGCCCAGTTTCTTGTTGATGTCGCGCAGCGGCGCCGAGCCTTCCAGCAGGCATTCGCCATTCGCGCTCCAGGCCATGGCATCGGTGCGCGCCGCGCCCGGCGTCGAGGTGGTGAAGTCGCCGATCATTTCTTCGATGATGTCCTCGAGCGTGACCAGGCCCTGCACCTCGCCGTACTCGTCGACGATGATGCCCAGCCTTTCCTTGTTTTCCTGGAAATACTGGAGCTGGGCCAGCACCCCGGTGTCCTGCGGAATGAAGTAGGGTTCGGTCAACAGTGCGCGGAAGTGCTCGACGCTCAGGTCGTCTTCCTGGTTGAGCAGGCCGATCGCCTTGCGCACGTGCAGGATGCCGATGATCTTGTTGATCTCGCCTTCATACACCGGCAGCTTGTTGTGGTAGCAGGTGGTCAGCTCGGCCTTGATGGTCTCGACCGGCAGCGACAGGTTCAGGGCCTCGATCTGGCTGCGCGGGGTCATGATGTCTTCGATCGAGATCTTTTCCAGGTCGAACAGGTTCAGCAGGATGCTCTTGTGCTTTTGCTGGATGTACTGGCCGCTTTCCAGGACCACGTAGCGCAATTCGTCGATCGACAGCCGGTTTTGCGCCGGATCGCTGTGCAGGCTGCCGATGCCGCGGATGCGCAGCAGCTTGAGGAAAGCGTTGACGAACAGGTTGACGAACCAGATCACCGGCCGCCCGACTTTCATCAGGGGCTTGAGCACCAGGCTGGAGCCGAGCGATATGCGTTCCGGGAAGCTGGCGCCGATGACCTTGGGCGAAATCTCGGCAAACACGATCAGCAGGAAGGCCACCACGGCGGTGGCCACGGTGATCACGGTTTCCTCGTGGCCGAAGAACAGGATGGCGATCGCGGTGACCAGCGCGGTGGCCATGGCGTTGATCAGGGTATTCGCGATCAGGACCAGGGCCAGCAGTTTATCGGTGCGTTCGAGCAGCCACAGCGTGGTGACGGCGCCGCGGTTGCCGCGCTTGGCAAGGTGGCGCAACCGGTATTTGTTGGCCGCCATCAGGGCGGTTTCGGCCATGGCGAAGAAGGCCGAGCAAAGGATCAGGAGCGCGAGTGCCAGGACGAGCACCCAGAGCGGTACGGTTTCCAAATCTCACCGTGAGGAATCGTGCATCGGACTGGCGGCGGGGCCAGCGCTGGTGCGGCAGAGGTACGCCGCATCAGGCCGATTCTATGACATGGGGAGGTGGCTTGCAAGTTTGTACAGAACCGGCGTGTGCCGGCGATGTATTTATATTAGTGGCGACGGTTTTTCAGTTGCGGGCCAGAGCAAGCGTCGGTCTGGCACGGCCGGCCGGCGCGTCCAGCACCCGCCCATCGTCCAGCTTGAACACCGCCAGCGCCCCCGACAGCTGCCCGGTCTGGTCGGTCAGCGATTCCGCCGCCGCCGACGCCTGTTCCACCAGTGCCGAGTTCTGCTGCGTCATCTGGTCCATGTCGTCGATCGCCACGCCGATCTGCTCGATGCCCTCGCTCTGGCGCTGGCCGGCTTCGCTGATCTCGGCCATGATGTCGTGCACCTTGCGCACCGAGGTCACGATCTGTTCCATCGTCACGCCGGCCTGGTCGACCAGCGCGGTGCCGGCATTCACCTTGGCCACCGAGTCGCCGATCAGTTCCTTGATCTCCTTGGCGGCCGTGGCCGAACGCTGGGCCAGCGAACGCACTTCAGAGGCGACGACCGCGAAGCCGCGGCCCTGTTCGCCGGCACGCGCCGCTTCCACCGCCGCATTCAGGGCCAGGATATTGGTCTGGAAGGCGATGCCGTCGATCACCGCAATGATCTCGACGATCTTGTTGGCCGAGCTGTTGATGGCGCCCATGGTCGAGACCACGTTGCCCACCACTTCGCCACCGCGGGTGGCGATGTCGGTGGCCGAGACCACCAGCTGGTTGGCCTGGCTGGCGTTGGCGGCATTCGCGCGCACGGTATCGGTCAGCGATTCCATCGCACGCGCCGTGTTTTCGAGGCGGCTGGCCTGGGATTCGGTGCGGCTGGCGAGGTCGGCGTTGCCGCTGGCGATTTCCGAGCTGGCCAGGGCGATGGTCTCGGCCGAGGTCTTGATGCCGGCCACCATGTTGGCCAGGCGGTCGCGCATGTCCTTCAGCGCCGCCAGCAGGCTGGCCCCGTCGCCGGCCTCGACGCGGATGTCCATCGACAGGTTGCCGTCGGCGACCGCGCGCGCGATCTCGCGCGCATATTCGGGTTCGCCGCCGAGCTGCTGCCAGATGGTGCGCACCACGAACCACGACACGGCGATCAGGGTCGCGATCACGACCAGGGCGGCGATGATGGTGGCGGACAGGGCGCGGCGCACGCTCGATTCGCTGCGCGCGATGCCGTCCTTGAAGTTCTGCTGCGCTTGTTCGTTGACCTTGGCGACGTCGGCGTTCAGCGTGCCCAATGCGGTCTGCATGCGCGTGACGACTGTCTGCGGATCGCCCTGCTCGATTTCGAGCATGATCTTCGCGGCGGAGACGGCCGGCGCATAATAATCTTCGAATTCCTTGCCCAGGCGCTTGCCGGATTCCTGCATGCCGGGGATCTTGCCGATCTCGGCCACGCGCGTGCGCACCTTGGCGGCCTGCTCGCCAACCTGGGCGATACGCGTCTTGTCGCCTTCGGACACGGCATCGCGCAAGCCGTTGGTCACGCCTTCGATCTCGGCCGCCAGTGCTTTCGAGGCGCCCAGCGCCGGGTAGTCGACGCGCTCGGTGGTGCGGATCGAATCCAGGGCAGTGTTCGCGATGCCGGCGCTGATCGCGACCCCGAGTCCGAAGATGATGGTCGAAACGACCGGAAGTGCCCAGATCCTGCGCTTGATGCTCATGGTGCCAACTCCTAATATGAACAAACCCGCCGCGGCATCGTGAACGATGGCGGCGGGCACAAAACCGATGACGGGTCAGGAAGCGGAGTAGACCACCTTGACCGACGCATCGACCGCGCTCTTCTCGATGTAGCCGATGCCCTTCGGATCGGCCGCGACCGCCTTCTTGACGGCGGCGCTGTCGCCGACTTCCTTCGGCATCGTGGCCTTGCCGGTGAACACCAGCTTGGACCACACGGCCTTGACCTGCGAAGCATCCTTGTCGGTCACTTTCTTGTAGAACTCGGCGCGTGCCGGCGTGCCGTCCGGCTGGTCGACCGGGGTCATCGCGGTGGATTTACCCAGGAAGAACTGGGCCACCTGGTCCTTGGTCAGCGAGGACTCGGCTGCCTTCGGGTTCACGACCACGACGATTTCGGCCATGGCCGGCAGGGACAGGGCCAGGACAGCAGCACCGATGCTTGCTTTGATCAGTTGTTTCATCGCGGCTCTCCTTAGAAAACGAAGTCGACGGCGACGGCACCGACGGTGACCGGGCCCTTGAAGCCAGGGGCGGCGCGCAGCAGCAGGCCCTTCGGATCGGGCTTGACGCGGTCGATCTGGAATTTCAGGTCGGCCGAGCTCGAGAAGTCCCAGCGCAGGCCGATGGTGTCGGTGCTCTGGGCGCCGTTGTTGGTGCTGGTGCGCAGGCCTTCCAGGGTGGCGTTCAGGGTGCGGACGGTCTGGGTGCAGGCGGCCGGCGCGCCGGCGGCGCAGCTGGTCGGGATGGTGTTGGCGAAGTCGCTCTTCGGCTTCAGGTCGGCATGGCTGTAGTAGGGCAGGAACTTGCCGAAGCGGTAGCCGCCCAGCACGTACCAGGAATCGGTCGAGCCCGAGGCGGAATCGATCTTGCGCTTGGCATACTCGGTCTGGGCAACGATGTTGTTCCAGTCCATGCTCAGGCCAACCGAGGTGAAGCTGCCTTTCTTGTTGTGGTTGTCCACGACACGCGCCATGTCGTTCAGCTGGCTGATCTTGTAGGCGTTGCCGGCGGTGTTCAGCGTCGCCACCAGCGTATTCAGCGAGGCCTGGTCGACGGTCAGCTTGGCTTCGGTGCGGCCGACACGCAGCGTGAACGGGCCATGTTCGGCGGTCAGGTTGATGCCGTGCACGCGGCGCAGTTCGGCATCGACGCCGCTGCTCAGCAGGGTCTTGGCACGGCCGAACGCGAGCTGGGCGGTGATCGTGGTGTCGCCGTAGGCATGCTGCCAGGTCAGGTCGGCACCGTCGACGCTGTTCAGCGGCACCTGCGAATACACTTCCGACGGCGGACGCAGGAAGGTATTGGCGTAGCCGACGTTGCGGTATTCGGAAATCATGAAGGTCGGCAGCACCAGGCGGCCGGCGCGCACGCTGAGGTCGTTCGACACCTTGGCCTTGACGAAAGCCCAGGTCAGTTCGGCGCCGTAGTCGTCCTCGCCATCCTTGCGCACCAGGCCCTGGCCGGTGACCGACAGCCAATCGTTGATCGCGTAGTCGGCCTGCAGGCCGAGGTTGGAATCGACGCCGGTGCGCGGGCTTTTCTTGACGCCGCGCGCCTGGTTCGGGCGTGCGAATTCGGCCTGGTCGGTATCGGTCCAGGTCAGGGCGGCGGTGCCGAAGCCGCTGATGCGGACGGCGGAAGTGTCCTGGGCGTAAGCGGACGAGACGGCCAGGGGCAAGGCGAGGGCCGCCACGATGAAACGTGTCTTCATTGGGTTCCTAGATGGAATAATTAGTTATTGTTGCGTGAGGCAAGATGGCGGCGGTGGATTGGGCCGCGCGATGAATTGCTGAAAATGATTGTATCCATACGGAAACTATTGCAGCAATGAAAAAGTGTGAATATTCACCCTCCACTGCTGAAAAGTGACATTCTGTTGTGTCATATCGACACAGTGTTGATTTATGAATCGTCAAATTAACAATTATTGACGATGGGCGCAGGCAGGTCCTGGTGGCGACCGGCCGGCTTGCGCCAGCCTGCGGCGTATCCGCTTGCGCTCAGTTCCACCAGTGCGAGGTGACCCCCGCTTCGGGGAGGCGGGCCTGGCGCGCCGCATCCACCAGGCCGGCCTCGACCGCCTGTTCCGCCGTGTAGATGCGCGAGCTGCCGGTGAGATAGGGACGGATGTCATGCGTATCGCGCGCGCCGCGGGTCGCCTCTTCGAAGATGGCCGCATAGTGTTCGGCATCGAAATCCAGGCAATCGCGCCACTCGGAAATGCGCGCATGGTCGGCCGCGACCAGGTTGCCGAAGCCCCAGTGCAGCGGATGGATCAGGAAGCGCGTGCCGGGGCAGGCATAGCGCTTCTGTCCGGCCAGGAAGATCGCCACCCCGACCGACTCGACGCTGCCGACGTTCCAGGTGGTGAGCGGCAGCGGCAGTGACTTGAGGAAGAAAGACAGGGCGAAGCCGGCGGTCATGTTGCCGCCCTCGGTCGACATGTGCAGTTCGATGCCGGTCGCGCCGCTTTGCAGCGCCTGCAGGCACAGGTTGCGCACGGTGCAGGCCGAGGTGGCGTTGATGGGGCCGATGAAATGAACGATGTGCAGTGACATGGTCTGCTCCTGGCGGTCGAAGCCAGATTAGCAAATCCATGGGGCTGCGGCTATCAGCTACCCCGATAGGTCGAGTACGACCATGGCGTCACCACCAGCGGCACATGGTAGTTCTGTGCCGCGTCGGCCACCCCGAAGGCAATCGTCACCCGGTCGATGAAGCGCGGGCTGGGCATGGCCACCCCCTGGGCGGCAAAATAATCGCCGGCGGCGAACACCAGTTCGTACTGGCCCGCCTGCAAGCCTTCGCCTTCGAGCAGCGGCGTGGCGCAGCGGCCGTCGTGATTGGTGGCGTCGCGCTTGAGCAGGCGGCGCTGGCCGTCCTCGACCGCGTACAGTTCGAGCTGGACACCGGCGCCCGGCTTGCCCTGGGCGGTATCGAGGACGTGGGTGCTGAGTTTTCCCATCGTGGAAGATCCTATATGTGGGGGATGAAGGTGCGTATGTCGCCGATGATATACCGATGTCCATCTTGCAATATATGATGAGGCATATATCCGCTTTCAGGGACTGCCCATGAACGATACCGATGATGGTAAACCGAGCAACTATCCGCGCGACCTGGTCGGCTACGGCCGCACGCCGCCCCATCCGCAATGGCCCGGCGGCGCGCGCGTTGCCCTGCAGTTCGTGCTGAACTACGAGGAGGGCGCCGAAAACAGCGTGTTGCACGGCGACCCGGCCTCGGAAACCTTCCTGTCCGAGATCGTCGGCGCCCAGGCCTTCAACATGCGCCACATGAGCATGGAATCGCTGTACGAATACGGTTCGCGCGCCGGCCTGTGGCGCATCCTGCGCATGTTCGAGGAACGCGGGCTGCCGCTGACGGTGTTCGGCGTGGCGATGGCGCTGCAGCGCAACCCGGAAGCGGTGGCCGCCTTCCGCGAGCTGGGCCACGAGATCGCCTGCCACGGCCTGCGCTGGATCTCCTACCAGCACGTCGACGAAGCGACCGAACGCGCCCACATGAAGGAAGCGGTCGACATCATCCGCGACCTGACGGGGGAGGCGCCGCAGGGCTGGTACACCGGGCGCGATTCGCCCAACACGCGCAGGCTGGTGCTGGAACACGGCGGCTTCGTCTACGACGCCGACCACTATGGCGACGATCTGCCGTTCTGGACCGAAGTCGACTTCACCGACGCCAACGGCTGGCACGCGCGCCGTCCGCACCTGGTCGTGCCCTACACGCTGGACACCAACGACATGCGCTTCGCCGCCATGCAGGGCTTCAATTCCGGCACCCAGTTCTTCGACTACCTGAAGGATGCCTTCGACGTGCTGTATGCCGAAGGCGACCCGAACGGGCTGAACCAGCCGAAGATGCTGTCGATCGGCCTGCATTGCCGGCTGGTGGGGCGGCCGGCGCGGGCGGCGGCGCTGGCGCGCTTCCTGGATTACGTGCAGACCCACCAGCACGTCTGGATCACGCGCCGGATCGATATCGCACGCCACTGGCAAAGCGTGCATCCCTACCAGAAATGACATGGCGGCCACAGCTTGTTTATATTCAATTTTAGATATTTAAAATCATTAAAGTCTTATAATTGAACGATACCCCGATGTTAATCTCAGAGGCTGGTTTCCACCCGAGGCACCCCATGTCCACACCGATCCGATTCTTCTACCGCGGGGCCGTCCACGAAGTGAGCGGTGCGGCGCCGACCCAGACCGTCCTGCAGCACCTACGCGAAGACCTGCACTGCACCGGCACCAAGGAAGGCTGCGCCGAGGGCGATTGCGGCGCCTGCACCGTGGTGGTCGGGTCGCTGGAAGCGGACGGGCTGCAGCTGAAGGCAGTCAACGCCTGTATCCAGTTCACGCCCACGCTGGACGGCAAGGCCCTGTTCACGGTCGAAGACCTGCAGCAGGCCGACGGCGCGCTGCATCCGGTACAGCAGGCGCTGGTCGAATGCCACGGTTCGCAGTGCGGCTTCTGCACGCCGGGCTTCGCGATGTCGCTGTGGGGCATGTACCTGAAACAGGAGGGCACATGCCCACCGGCGCGCGCCGAGATCGACGACGCCCTGTCCGGCAACCTGTGCCGCTGCACCGGCTACCGCCCGATCATCGACGCCGCCCGCCGCATGACCGAGCTGCCGCGCGTCGGCTTCGACCGCGCCGCCTTGGCCGACCAGCTGCGCGCGCTGCAACGCGAAGGGGGCACCGCCTACAGCGCGCACGGCCAGACCTTTTACGCGCCGCGCACGCTGGACGAACTCGCCGCCGCGCGCGCCGCGCATCCTGCGGCGGTGCTGCTGGCAGGGTCGACCGACGTCGGCCTGTGGGTCACCAAGCAGATGCGCGAGCTGCAGGACATCATCTACCTCGGCCACGTGGCCGAGCTGAAAACCGTGGACGAGGTTGATGGTGCGATCGAGATCGGCGCCGGCGTCACGCTGCAGGATGCCTACGCGGCCGTGTGCCGCCACTACCCGCGCGAATTGACCGAACTGTGGCAGCGCTTCGCCTCGCTGCCGATCCGCAACGCCGGCACGCTGGGCGGCAACGTCGCCAACGGCTCACCGATCGGCGATTCGATGCCCTGGCTGATCGCTTTGGGGAGCGAACTGGTGCTGCGCGGGCCGGACGGCGAGCGCGCCATGCCGCTCGAGGATTTCTATCTCGGCTACCAGCAGAAGGACCTGCGCGCCGGCGAGTTCGTGCGCGCGGTGCGGGTGCCGCTACCCAAGTCGGGGCTGGCCTTCCGCACCTATAAACTGGCGAAGCGCTTCGACCAGGACATCTCGGCGGTGTGCGCCGCCTTCGCGCTCGAACTCGGCGCCGACGGGCGCGTCGCCAAGGCCCGCATCGCCTTCGGCGGCATGGCCGCGACGCCGCAACGCGCCGCCGCGGCGGAAGCGGCCCTGCTCGGCCGCGTTTGGGACGAGGCCGCCGTCAGGGCCGCGATGGCGGCGCTGGCCGGCGACTACGCGCCGCTGTCCGACATGCGCGCGTCCAGCACCTACCGCATGCAGACCGCGCAGAACCTGCTGCGCCGCTTCTGGCTGGAGATGCGCCTGGACAATCCGCTGCCGCCCGAGGCGGTCAACGCATTCGCTGCACATGCAGCAACTGCGGCTTGAGGAGACGACGATGAACGACGCAGGCACGCCCGTTTTGAAAACCGCCGACCTGGCTGCTTCCTGGGCCGCGGTCGGCACATCGAAGCCGCACGAATCGGCCCGGCTGCACGTGCTCGGCCAGGCCGACTACACCGACGACATCGACGAGGTGCGCGGCACGCTGCACGCGGCGCTCGGCCTCTCCAGCAAAGCGCATGCGCGCATCCTCGACATCGACCTGGCGGCGGTCCGTGCCAGCCGCGGCGTGAAGCACGTCTACACCGCGCGCGACATCCCCGGCACCAACGATTGCGGCCCGATCATCCACGACGATCCGATCCTGGCCGACGGCCTGGTCCAGTACGTCGGCCAGCCGATCTTCATCGTGGTCGCCGACACCCACGACAACGCCCGCCGCGCCGCGCGCAAGGCAAGCGTCAGCTACGACGAGCTGCCGGCGATCCTGACCCCGCAGGCGGCGCGCGCCGCGCAATCGTACGTGCTGCCGCCGATGCGCCTGGCGCGCGGCGATGCCGAAGCCGCGTTCGCAGCGGCGCCGCACCGCGTAAAAGGCGAGCTGTATGTCGGCGGCCAGGAACAGTTCTACCTGGAAGGCCAGATCGCCTACGCCATCCCGCAGGAAAACGACGGCATGCTGGTGCTGTGCTCGACCCAGCACCCGAGCGAGATGCAGCACGTGGTGGCGCACGCGCTCGGCCTGCATTCGCACCATGTGACGGTCGAGTGCCGGCGCATGGGCGGCGGCTTCGGCGGCAAGGAATCGCAGTCGGCGCTGTGGGCGGCCGCCGCCAGCGTGGCGGCCAGGCGCAGCGGCCGTCCGGTCAAGCTGCGTGCCGACCGCGACGACGACATGCTGGTCACCGGCAAGCGCCACTGCTTCCATTACGAATACGAAGTCGGCTACAGCGACGACGGCCGCATCGTCGCGGCGAAAGTCGACATGGTGTCGCGCGCCGGCTATTCGGCCGATTTGTCCGGGCCGGTCGCCACGCGCGCGGTCTGCCACTTCGACAACACCTATTATTTGTCCGACGTCGACATCCGCGCCGCCTGCGGCAAGACCAACACCCAGTCGAACACCGCCTTCCGCGGCTTCGGCGGACCGCAGGGTGCGATCGCCATGGAATACGTGCTCGACGAGATCGCGCGCAATCTCGGCCGCGACGCGCTCGACATCCGCAAGCTGAATTTCTACGGCCGCAGTGGCGACGGTAGCGAGCGCAACGTCACGCCCTACGGCCAGGTCATCGTCGACAACGTGATCCACGAACTGGTGGACGAGCTGGAGATGACCAGCGAGTATCGCGTGCGCCGCGCCGCCATCGACGCCTACAACCGTACCAGCCCGGTGCTGAAAAAAGGGCTGGCGCTGACCCCCGTGAAATTCGGCATCGCCTTCAACGTCACCCACCTGAACCAGGCCGGCGCGCTGGTGCACGTGTACGTGGACGGTTCGATCCTGGTGAACCACGGCGGTACCGAGATGGGGCAGGGTGTCAACACCAAGGTGATGCAGGTGGTGGCGCATGAGCTGGGCGTGGACTTGCAACGCGTGCGCATCACCGCCACCAACACCAGCAAGGTCGCCAACACCTCGGCCACGGCGGCATCGACCGGCGCCGACCTGAACGGCAAGGCGGCCCAGGATGCGGCGCGCCAGATCCGCGAGCGGCTGGCCGACTTCGCCGTCAAGCAGTATGGCGGCGCGGCCAGGGACGTGCGCTTCGCGGCCGACACGGTATTCGTGGGCAGCCATGAAATCCCGTTCGGCGAACTGGTGGCGAAAGCCTACCTGGCGCGCACCCAGTTGTGGTCGGACGGCTATTACGCGACCCCGGGCCTGTCCTGGGATGCCAAGACCATGACCGGCCGCCCGTTTTCCTACTTCGCCTACGGCGCAGCGGTGGCCGAAGTGG
This sequence comes from Herbaspirillum sp. SJZ107, assembly GCF_006715485.1. Classification (GTDB taxonomy): domain Bacteria; phylum Pseudomonadota; class Gammaproteobacteria; order Burkholderiales; family Burkholderiaceae_D; genus Telluria. The sequence continues at coordinate 153,941 of NZ_VFNH01000005.1, read as the reverse complement.
TGGTGGATACGCTCACCGGCGAATGGAAGCTGCTGCGCGCCGACGCGCTGTACGACGCCGGCCGCTCGCTCAATCCGGCACTCGACATCGGCCAGGTCGAAGGCGCCTTTTTGCAGGGCATGGGCTGGCTGACCACCGAGGAACTGCGCTGGAACGAGGCCGGCAAGCTGACGACCCACGCGCCGTCGACCTATAAAATCCCGGGCGTGTCGGACTGCCCGCAAGACTTCCGCGTGTGCCTGTTCGAGAACAGCAACGTCGAAGACTCGATCCACCGCTCCAAGGCCGTGGGCGAGCCGCCGCTGCTGCTGCCGTTCTCGGTGTTCTTCGCGATCCGCGACGCCGTCTCCAGTGTGGGCGGGCACAAGGTCAACCCGCCGCTGAATGCGCCGGCGACCTGCGAGGAAATCCTGAAGGCGGTGGCGGCGGTCGAAGCTGCCACCTTGCAGGCCCCCGTAGCGACGGGCAACTGAAATGGAAGACTGGCTGTCCACCGGCGCCGGCCACGGCGCAGTCGACGCGACGCCGGCGCCTGCCGTGCTGGTCACCGTCGCCATCGTCGAAGGCTCGGTGCCGCGCGAACCCGGTGCCAGGATGCTGGTCGATGCCGTGCGCCAGTGGGGCACGGTCGGCGGCGGCCACCTCGAGCTGCGCGGCGCCGAGACCGCGCGCGCGATGCTGGCCTCTGGCGAACGGCGCCGCCTGGAACGCTTCCCGCTCGGCCCGGGCCTGGGCCAGTGCTGCGGCGGCGTCGTGCACCTGGCCTTCGAGCTGGCCGACCGCGCCCACCTGGCCGCGCTGGCGGCGCGCCGCCGCGAGGACAGCTGGCGTTTGGTCGCCCTGGACGGCACACCGGATGCGGCGCTGCTGGATGCCGACGGCCATGTCGTCCACGGCAGTGCGCCGGCAGTGCCCGCATTCGACCGCACCGGGGGCACCCACGTGCTGCGCGACGAGACCGGCCGGCGCTGGCTGGCCGACCTGGCCGCCGCCCCGCGTGCCCACCTGATGCTGTTCGGCGCCGGCCACGTCGGCGCCGCCATCGTGCGCGCGCTGGCCGACTTGCCGTGCCGCGTGACCTGGGTCGACGAGCGCGACGACCTGTTTCCGGCACAAATACCGCATAATGTCGCGGTCGAGGCGACCGATACCCCGGAAGCGCTGGCGCAGCACGCGCCCGCCGGGACCAGCTTCCTCGTCATGACCCACAGCCACGCGCTCGACCAGCGCCTGGCCGAAACCATCCTCAAGCGGCCCGGCCACGACTGGTTCGGCCTGATTGGCTCCGCCACCAAGCGCATCCAGTTCGAACGCCGCCTGCTCGAACGCGGCGTCGACCGCGCGCGCCTGGACGCCATGGTCTGCCCGATCGGCGTGCCCGGCATCGAAGGCAAGCTGCCGGCCGTGATCGCCGTCGCCGTCGCCGCCCAGCTGCTGATGGTCTGGGAAGCCGCCGCTTTACAAGAAAGAATCTGATGTCGAATCCAACGCCTACCCTGCAGGCCTACCGTGCGAGCCTGCTGACCTTCCACGCCGATCCGGCCTTTGCCGACGACGCCCACACCTGGATCGAGGACGGCCTGCTGCTCGTCGCGGACGGCCGCATCCAGGCTGCCGGCGACTACGCCACGCTGGCGCCGACGCTGGCGCCCGGCACCCCGGTGACCGACTACCGCGGCCATATCATCACCCCCGGCTTCATCGACACCCACCTGCATTTCCCGCAGACCGACATGATCGCCTCGCCGGCGCCGGGCCTGCTGCCGTGGCTGGACACTTACACCTTCCCGACCGAGCGCCAGTTCGGCGACCCGGCGCACGCGCGCGCCGGCGCCGAGTTCTTCCTCGACGAACTGCTGCGCAACGGCACCACCACGGCCATGGTCTACTGCAGCGTGCACAAGGAATCGGCCGAGGCCTTCTTCGAGGCCAGCGCCGCCCGCAAGCTGCGCATGGCCGGCGGCAAGGTACTGATGGACCGCAACTGCCCGGACTTCCTGCAGGACAGCGCCGACCTGCGCGACAGCGAAGACCTGATCAGGCGCTGGCACAACAAGGGCCGCTCGATGTACGCGATCACCCCGCGCTTCGCCCCGACCTCGACCGAAGCCCAGCTGGCCGCCACCGGCGAACTGGCGCGCGCCTATCCGGACACCTTCATCCAGACCCACGTCTCGGAAAACCAGGACGAATGCGCCTGGGTCGGCCAGCTGTTCCCGCAGCGCCGCAGCTACCTCGACGTCTACGAACACTATGGCCTGATGCGTCCGCGCGCGATGTTCGGCCACTGCATCTGGCTCGACGATACCGATTTCTCGCGCCTGGCCCAGACCGGCTCGGCGATCGCCCACTGCCCGACCTCGAACCTGTTCCTGGGCAGCGGCCTGTTCGACATGAAACGCGCCGACGACGCCGGGGCGATGGTTGCGCTGGGTACCGACGTCGGGGCCGGTACATCGTTCTCGATGTTGCAAACCATGAATGAAGCGTATAAAGTTGCGCGATTGAAAGGCAGCTACCTCCCGGCTTTGCGCATGTTTTACCTGGCGACGCTGGGTGCAGCCCGCAGCATGGGACTCGAAGGCACGATCGGCACGCTGGCGCCGGGCGCGGAAGCCGACTTCATCGTCCTCGACCGCAAGGCGACGCCGTTGCTGGCGCGCCGCACCGCGCATGCCGGGTCGCTCGAGGAAACGCTGTTCGCGCTGGCCCTGCTGGGCGACGACCGCGCGATCCGCGCCACCTATGCCGCCGGCGCGTGCGTACACGAGAGGTCGCCTGCCTTTACGCCGTCCAACTGACCTAGTCGAGAACACCCCATGATGCAGAAGACCCTGAGCAGCAGTTTGCTGATTGCTTTCGCCGCACTGGCAAGTGCCCATGCCGGCGCACGCAGCAATGCACCGGCAGCCAACGAAGCCGCCACCGCGCGCCACTATGCCGCGCTGGTTGCCGGCGAACCGAAGACGGCCGAGCTGACCCTGTTCTTCTCGCAGATGCCGAAGGGCGGCGACCTGCATCACCATTATTCGGGCGCGATCTACGCCGAGACCTATGTCGACTTCCTCGACAAGCAGGGCGTCTGCGTCAACAAGCATACCTACCGGGTCGAGACCGACAAGGCCGTGATCGAGGCCGAGCGCGCCAAGGCGCCGGCGGCGCGCAACTGCCTGTCGACGGCCGAGGTGTACGCCGACGACGCCACCTGGCGCGAACTGCTGCAGCGCTGGTCGAGCAAGGACTTCGCCAACCACGGTGCGCTGCAGCCGCCACCGGACCGCCAGTTCTTCCAGACCTTCGGCTACTTCGGCCCGGTCTCGAACGCCAACTTCCACGAAGGCCTGGTCGAGATCAAGAACCGCGCGATCGGGGAAAACGTCAGCTACATCGAGACCATGCTCAAGATGTCGCCGTTCGTCGTCAACAAGGAATTCGACGACCAGGCCTGGAAGAATGCCGACAAGGACGCCGCGCTGGATGCCCAGATGCGTGCCTGGATGAATGCGCTCGATGCCGACGACGGTTTCAATGGCAGGATCGCCGACTTCGTCGCCAGGATCGATGAAGCCGCCGCCGGCATCGACGACGACAACTTCACCATGCGCTACCAGACCTACGTGCTGCGCCTGCTGAACCCGTCGCAAGTGTTTTCCTCGATGCTGGCCGGTTTCAAGTCGGCTGCCAAGGGCGGCAAGATCGTCGGCGTGAATATCGTCGGCCAGGAAAGCAACCTGGTGTCGATGCGCGACTACACGCTGCACATGAAGATGTTCCGCTTCCTGAAATCGGTCTACCCGGACGTCAAGATCGCGCTGCACGCCGGCGAGCTGGCGCTGGGCGACGTGCCGCCGGAAGGACTGGAATTCCACATCGACCAGGCCCTGAACATCGCCGGCGCCCAGCGCATCGGCCACGGCATCGACCTGGCGCATGAAGCGAACGCGCCGGCGATCATGAAGACAATGCACGACAAGGACATTCCGGTCGAGATCAACCTGACCTCGAATGCCTTCATCAATGGCGTGCAGGGCGCGAACCACCCGGTCACCCTGTACCGCAAATACGGCGTGCCCTACGTGATCTCGACCGACGATGCCGGCGTGACGCGGCATAACCTGGCGGGCGAATACGTGCTGTTCGCCAGCCGCTACAAGCCGAGCTATGCGGAATTGAAGAAGGCGTCGTACAACAGCATCCGCTACAGCTTCCTGGCCCCAAGCGACAAGACCCGCCTGACGCGCCAGCTCGATGCACGTTTTGCGCGCTTCGAAGCCGGCATGGCAGCACTCGAACGCACCAGCGTGAAGCGCTGACGAGCGGGGCAGGGCGCCCCGTTTTTCGCCAGGCCGGCGGCAGCGATGCCGCCGGCCTCGTCATTTCTGCACGCCGAAAACCTGTCGACTGTGCCCGTACTGCATATGCTTATAAGGCCGTTGTCGCCTTCCCGCTACAAATCCCACACTTTCTCTCACGCTTTGCCTAAAAAACAAGCGAAAAGATTTTCAGGAAGTATGCACCGCTTATAATCCCGCCGTGCCATTTCCCTAGGGGAAACGCACTTTGCATGCGTCAACTGCCTATTTTTTCATCAACTTATTCGCGCAAGCTATAAATTTTTGAAAGAAAACGTATTTGTCACGCCCAGAGCCTTCCTGCATATTGGACTTTTGTTAAGTAAAGACAAGACGGAATTAGCGGGAACGTGCTTGTAACGGCGGTGAAATATACGGCATTTAGAATCGCGTGCGCTGCTTTTGACTGGTGCATATGCGGATGAAAATGCACCGAAAAATGGCGGGCTGACAGGATAAGAAGATCGGCGCCTCAGGGCCGCCGGACTAGGGTTGCAGTACTGAGAGGGAAACTTCGGTTTCTAAACACAATTAATAGTCTTTTTGGGGTTTACACAATGGTCTATCAAAAACGGATCCAGCTGACCAAGCTGGCGCTGGCTCTGTCGATTGCTCTGGCGGGCGCTCCGGCCCTCGCGCAGAACACGACTTCGGCAGTCGGCGGCCGTATCTCCGGTCCGGACGGCGCGCCGACCGCCGGCGCTTCGGTGCAGATCATCCACACCGAATCCGGTTCGGTCAGCACCGTCACCACCGACGCCCAGGGCCGCTACCTGGCACGCGGCCTGCGTACCGGCGGTCCGTACACGATCATCATCACCAAGAACGGCCAGACCGAACGCCGCGAAGGTGTGTTCCTGACGCTGGCGGAAACCGCCTCGGTGGACGCCACCATCGGCGCCCCGGCAATCCAGACCGTGAACGTCGCCGGCAACCGCGCCCGCGCCGAAATCTTCAGCCGCAACAACATGGGTGCCGGCACCTCGATCAGCAATGCCCAGCTGCAGACCCAGGCATCGATCAACCGCAACCTGCAGGACTTCGCACGTGCTGACCCCCGCGTGTCGCAGACCGACAAGGAACGCGGCGAGATCTCGGTCGCAGGCCAGAACTCGCGCTTCAACTCGATGACCGTCGACGGCGTCGCCATCAACGACACCTTCGGCCTAGAAGCCAACGGCAGCCCGACCGCGCGCCAGCCGATCTCGATCGAAGCGATCCAGTCGGTGCAGGTGAACGTCGCCAACTATGACGTGACCCAGAAGGGCTACACCGGCGGCAACATCAACGCCGTGACCAAGTCCGGTACCAACACCCTGCGCGGCGGCGTGTACTACGTCTACCGCGACGACCGCCTGTCGGGCAAGCGCTACAACATCGCCAGCGGCGACTACACCGAGCCGCCGGAGTCGAAGGAAACCACCAAGGGCGTGTGGGCCAGCGGTCCGGTCGTCCAGGACAAGCTGTTCTTCTACGCCTTGAGCGAAGAGACCAAGTCGAGCCGCAGCTCGCCGGACTTCGGCTACATCGGCCAGGGCACCGGCACCACCGTCGGCATCACCCCGGCCGAGATCGCCGCGGTGCAGGACATCGCCAAGAGCCAGTATGGCATCGACCTCGGCAATACCGTCAGCGGCGGCGGCCAGCTGGTCTCGCGCGAGCAGATGATCAAGGCCGACTGGAACATCAGCGACAACCACCGTGCCAACCTGCGCTACCAGCGCACCAGCCAGTCCGAACCGCAATTCCCGAGCTTCTCGGCCACCGGCATCTCGCTGAACTCCTTCCTGTACAACCAGGAAAAGCAGATCGAGACCGTCGTCGCCCAGGTGTTCTCCGACTGGACCCCGACCTTCTCGACCGAATTCAAGGCGTCCTCGCGCGACTATGATTCGGTGCCGAAGAACAATGCGCGCCTGCCGACCATGGGCTTCCAGTTCAGCGGCCCGCTGCCGACCGATGCGCCGAGCGGCACCCGCACCGGCAACCGCTTCATCAATGCCGGTACCGAGAACTCGCGCCAGCAGAACGTGCTGGGCACCCGCACCAAGGATTACTACGGCGGTGCCAACTGGACCGTGGGCGATCACGAGATCAAGTTCGGTGCCGACTACCAGAACAACAAGATCTACAACGCCTTCCTGCAGAACGTCTACGGCAACTACACCTTTGCCTGCGACAATAACTTCACCTACAGCTCCCCGGCTATTACCGGTGGCCGCATCAACTGCGGTTCGGCAACGCTGGCCCAGGTCGAAGCCGCCGTGCTGGAAAACTTCCGCCGCGGCCGTCCGACCTCGTACACGCTGCAGCAGGCTGCCAACGGCTTCACGCTGAACGACGCCGTCGCCGCCTTCGAGATGAACAACACCGGCCTGTTCCTGCAGGACACCTGGAGCGTCAACAAGCAGCTGACCCTGAACTACGGTTTCCGTGTCGACCAGCTGGGCCTGGACCGCAACCCGCCGCGTAACGCCGCAGTGGCTGCCGCCGTCGTCCCGGGCGCCACTGCGACCGCACGCCAGACCGGCGGTTTCGGCCGCGACAACACCGTCACGCCTGACGGCCAGAAGCTGTTCCAGCCGCGTTTCGGCTTCAACTACCGCTTCGACAGCAAGCGCATGATGCAAGTGCGCGGCGGCGCCGGCCTGTTCCAGGGTGCGGCCGCCAACGTCTGGCTGGCCAACCCGTACCAGAACGCCGGTATCGCAACCCGTACCAGCACCTGCTCGGGCTCGGGCGCGACCCGCTGCCCGAACGCCGACGGCACCTTCAGCCCGAATCCGGACACCCAGAAGGTCGTGACCGGCGCACCGGCAACCGCCAACGTCGACCTGCTGGATTCCAGCCTGCGCCAGCCGTCGAACTGGAAAGCCAACCTGGCCTTCGAGATGGAACTGCCGTGGTACGGCCTGGTGGCCAGCGCCGAAGCGCTGTACATCAAGACCAAGGACGGTATCTATTACCAGAACCTGAACCTGGGCAATGCCAGCGCCACCGGCATCGATGGCCGTCCGCTGTTCTGGAATGCCAACGGCCTGTCGCGTAACTGCTGGAACCCGGGCAACAACTCGGTCTCGGTTGCCACCGGCTGCACCAACACCGCCAAGGCACTGAGCAACGTGTCGTACGGTAACGTTCTGCTGGCCACCAACACGGACAAGGGCGAAAGCCGCCTGGAAACCCTGTCGCTGAGCTACCCGATGACCAAGGGCCTGAGCTGGTCGGTGTCCGCCACCCACACCTACGCGACCGAAGTCTCGAACCTGAGCTCGTCGACCTCGAGCTCGAACTACGGCGCCCGCGCTTCGTTCAACCCGAACGAAGACATCGCTGCGAACTCGTCGTACCTGGTGAAGAACCGTATCAATGCCGTGGTCAACTTCGAGAAGGCCTTCTTCTCGAACCTGAAGACCCGCTTCGGTCTGTTCTACGAAGGCCGCACCGGCAAGCCGTACAGCTGGACCTTCAAGAACGACATGAACGGCGATAACGTCAACACCAATGACCTGATGTACATCCCGAGCGCCTTCGGTTCGGGCGAGGTGGTCTTTGCAGGCGATACCGCGACCAGCCACGCCAACGAACAGCGTTTCTGGGATGTCGTCAACGGCAACAAGGCGCTGAGCAATGCCAAGGGTGGCGTCGTCGGCCGCAACAACGACTTCGCACCGTGGACCAACAGCTTCGACATCAAGATCAGCCAGGAAATCCCGGGCATGTTCTCGCGTAACAAGGCTCGCCTGTCGCTGGACATCCTGAACGTCGGTAACCTGCTGAACAAGAAGTGGGGCCACATCAACGAAGTGCCGTTCTCGTCGTCGGGCGGCTACACCCGTGGCTTCGTCGACTACGCCGGTACCGAAAACGGCAAGTACGTGTACAACGTGCGCACCCAGGTGGACGACTACAACGTCCGCCAGGTGAAGGGCGAATCGCAGTGGGCCGCGCAAGTGACCCTGAACTACGAGTTCTGATCCTTCTGAACGCGTTGGTTTGATGCGCAGAACGGCCGGTGGCGACACCGGCCGTTTTTCTTTTTATGGAAGGCCGGAATCGCGGGCCCGTAAAGACCGCCAGCCCGGGCTTACATGCAATAATCGCGGGCGCCAAACCACGTACCGCGCACGTCCGCAACAAGATAAGGTGTACTACTTCATGATCCATCTCCGTCCCGCCCGCGCCGGTTTGAGCGCGCTGGCGCTGGCCCTGACGCTGGCCGGCTGTACCACGCCACCCGGCGCATCCCGCGCCGGCAAGCCGGTCGAACTCAACCTGGTCTCCATCAACGACTTCCACGGCAACCTCGAAGCGAGCGCCTATAAGCTGGCGCCGCAGGGCAAGCCAGGCACCGAGACCGTCAAGGCGGGCGGCATCGACGTGCTGGGCGGCGCGCTGGCCGCCTTCCGCAAGGAAGACAAGGACCTGCTGTTCGTCGGCGCCGGCGACCTGGTCGGCGCCAGCCCGGCGCTGTCCTCGATGTGGGCCGACGAGCCGAGCATCATCGCGATGAACCGCATGGGCCTCGTCGCCAGCGCGCTCGGCAACCACGAATTCGACCAGGGCAGCAAGGAACTGCTGCGCCAGCAGCACGGCGGCTGCGATTCGCCGCGCCCGAGCAAGGCGTGCCAGATCTCGACAAGCTTCGAAGGCGCCGGCTTCACCTATCTCGCCACCAACGTGGTCGACCAGGCCAGCGGCAAGAACCTGGTGCCGGGCTGGCGCATCGTCGACGTCAAGGGCGTCAAGGTCGGCCTGATCGGCGCGGTGCTGCAGGACGTGCCCTCGGTGGCGGTCGGTTCCGCGATCAAGGGCCTGTCCTTCCTCGACGAAGCCGACTCGATCAACAAGGTGCTGCCGGCCATGCGCGCCCAAGGCGCCCAGGTGTTCGTGGTGCTGATCCACGAGGGCGGCCACACCGGCGAACCTTTCGACAAGGTCAACTGCGACGGCCTCGAAGGTCCGATCGTCGGCATCGTGAAAAAGCTGGACCCGGCGATCCGCCTGGTCCTCACCGGCCACTCCCATAAAGGCTACCTGTGCAAGGTCGACGGCCGCGTGGTGACCCAGGCCGACGCCATGGGCCACCTGCTGTCGCGCATCAAGATGACGGTCGATCCGGTATCGGGCAAGGTCGAGGACATCCAGGTGCGCAACGTGGTGATGGCGCCGGGCGCTTTTGCACCCGATCCGCAGCTATCGCTCTATCTTCAAGATGTGCGCGCGCGCAGCCAGGCCGCGCTGGCCAAGCCGGTGGCGCACATCAAGGGCGCCGTGGCGCGCAAGGAAAACGACGACGGCGAATCGGCGCTGGGCGGCATGATCGCCGACGCCGCGCTGGCCGCGACCCGCAGCCAGGGCGCGCAGGTCGCCTTCATGAACCCGGGCGGCATCCGCAAGGACCTGGAGGTGGGCGAGGGCGGCGTGGTCAGCTTCGGCCAGGCCCAGGCCGTGCTCCCGTTCGGCAATACCCTGGTGGTGCTGGACCTGCGCGGCGCCCAGCTGCGCGACCTGCTCGAGCAGCAGTGGAAGCGCGAGGGGTCGCGCGGCTACATGCTGCAGGTCTCGAGCAGCCTGTCCTATCAATGGGACAGCACCCGTCCGCCGGGCCAGCGCGTGGTGCCGGGCAGCGTCAGGGTCGACGGCAAGCCGCTCGAGGACGGCAGGACCTACCGCGTGACGGCCAACAACTTCCTGGCCGACGGCGGCGACAACTTCCCGGCGCTGGCGGCGGGAACGCGCCGCGTGGATACCGGCATGCGCGACCTGGATGCATTGATCGCGCACCTGAAACAGGGCGCAGGCGAGGCGTCGCTGGCGGCGCCACAGCCGCGCATCAAGAAGGTGCGCTGAGCGCGCGAGTATTGGATAATCAGCTGTCCCATCAAGGAAAGACAATGAAAAAACTGGCATTCGTCATCGCGCTGGCAAGCGCATTCGCGTCAATGGACGCATCGGCCTGGGGCAACGACGGCCATCGCGCCGTCGGCAGCATCGCCGACAAGCTGCTCAAGGGCAGCGCCGCAGAAAAGATGATCAAATCGATCCTGCTGCCGGGCGAAACCCTGGAATCGATCGCCAACTGGCCGGACTGCGTGAAGGGCACCTACTGCGGCCCGCAGACCCCGGACATGGTCGAGTACGTGAACGCGAACCCAAAGCACAGCGAGTACCACTATACCGACGTGCCGTTCCAGCTGGATCACTACCATGACCACGCGGTCGGCACCGCCGACGACGACATCGTGCAGACGCTGAAGCAGGCGATCGCCGTCCTGCAGGGCAAGGACACCCCGGCCACCAACCCGCACAAGTTCACCAAGCGCCAGGCCCTGATCCTGATCACCCACATGACCGGCGACATCCACCAGCCGCTGCACGTGGGCGCCGCTTTCGTGTCGAAGGAAGGCAAGTTCGTGGTGCCGACCAGCCCGGCCGAGATCGACGAGACCGCGATCTTCGATTCGCGCGGCGGCAACAACCTGCTGCTGGACGACGCCAACCTGGAGCGCATCAGCGCCGGCGTGATTCCGCCGGCGGACACGCCACCGGTGGTGAAGCCGGGCGTGCCCAAGGCGCTGACCAAACCCTTCCACTCGTACTGGGACAGCACCACCGTCAACTACGCGTTCCGCCGCATCCGCACCAAGACCCCGGACCAGTTCGCGCAGGCGGCGATCGACGGCAAGCCTGCGATCGTGTCGGCCACTGGCGACCTGGCCACCTGGCCCTACCAGTGGGCCGACGACGCGCTGGCCGTGTCGAAGGAAGCGTATAAGGGCGTCACCGTCGGCAAGTTGACCCAGCAGACCAGCAAGAAGGGCGAGACCTATTACACCTGGAACCTGGAAGTGCCGAACGATTACCCGGTGCCGAGCTCGGCGATCGCCAAGACCCAGCTGATCAAGGGCGGCTACCACCTGGCGCAGGTGTTGCAGGCGATCTGGCCGAATTCCTGATTGCTTCGTCGCTCCGCCAGGACCGCCACAGGCCGCCAAAGCCGGTGGCGGTTCTTTTTTTGCAACATCGCGTGGCGTGCGCCGACCTGCATCGTTAGAATGGCGCGTTTACATACCATCCTGTTATTGACGCCGCCACCAATGCGAACCTGTCTTCCTGCCGCCCTTGCGGCCACCTTCCTGCTTCCCGCCTGCCTGGTCCAGGCCGCCGAACCCGTCGAGAGCGCCCAGCCGGCGGAGCGCAACCTGCCGCTGTGGGAAGCCGGCATCGGCGCGGCCGGCTTCAGCACGCCGGCCTATCCCGGCGCCGACGACCGCTCCAACCGCGGCCTGGTGCTGCCTTTCGTGATCTACCGCGGCAAGACCTTCCGCGCCGACCAGAACGGCGTCGGCGCGCGCCTGCTGAACACCGACAAGGTCGAATTCGACATCGGTTTTTCCGGCTCGCTGCCGGCCCGGTCCAAGGATGTCGAGGCGCGCCGCGGCATGCCGGACCTGGGCACGCTGGTCGAATTCGGTCCGCGCGTGAAATACAAGTTCGCCGACATGGGCGAGCAGGGCAGGATGCGTTTCGAGCTGCCGCTGCGCGCGGTGATCGAGGGGCGTGGGGGCCTGCGCCGCCAGGGCTGGACCATGGAACCGCGGCTGGTGTGGGAAAAGCGCGGCGAAGGCGCGCGCTGGACCCTGGAGGGCCAGCTCGGCGCCGTGTTCGGCGACCGCCGCATCAACCGCTATTTCTATGAAGTCGCGCCGCAGTACGCTACCGCTGACCGCCCTGCATACCGCGCGGATGGCGGGCTGCTGCTGGTGCGTACCGGCTTGTTCGGGACCTGGCGCATGAATCCGGACGTGCGTGTGTTCGGGTTCGTGCGTTACGAAAGCTATTCGGGCGCGGCGAACCAGGACAGTCCGCTGATGAAGAAGTCGACCGGGACCTCGGCCGGCCTCGGATTTGCGTGGACGTTTGCGCGTTCGGCGGCGCGGGCTCGCGCGGCGGAATAGATAGAAGTATTCAGGAGTAGGTTGAACGCGTGGACGGCGCAGCCGTCCACCCTACGATGATGCCGGCATTACGGGTAGGGTGGACGGGTTTCCCGTCCACGCGTCCAACCGGCGGTCGATCAGCGCGACTTCACGAACGGCTTGCCAGCCGCCTTCGGCGCCACCGACTTGGCCATGAAACCGGCCAGCACGATCACGGTAACCACATACGGAATCATCTGGATCAGCGAACCCGACACCTGGCCCACCACCGGCAGGTCGACGCCTTCGAGCTGGATCTGGATCGCGCCGAACAGGCCGAACATCAGGCAGCCCAGCACGGTGTGCAGCGGACGCCAGTTGCCGAACACCAGGGTGGTCAGCGCCAGGTAGCCGGCGCCGGCCGACATGTCGCGCAGGAAGAAGCCGCTCTGGACGATGGCGAGGTAGGCGCCCGAGAACGAGCACAGCACGCCGGCCACCAGCATCGCCAGGTAGCGGGTGCGCTCGACCGACACGCCGGCGGCGTCGGCCGCATGCGGGTTCTCGCCGCAGGCGCGCAGGCGCAGGCCGAAGCGGCTGTGGTAGATCACCCAGTGCACGATCGGGATCAGGAGGAACGCCAGGTAGACCAGCGCCGACTGGCCGCCGATCACGTGGCCGTACAGCCAGCCGACGAAGGGGATGTTGTCCAGGGCAGCCGTGCCGGGCAGATTGACGTCGAACAGGCGCGCTTCGCGCAGGTCCGGGGTGCGGCCGCCTTCATGGAAGAAGAACTGGGCCAGCACGAAGGTCAGGCCGCTCATCGCGATGTTGATCGCGATGCCGCACACCAGCTGGTTGCCCTTCTGGGTGATCGAAACAAAAGCCTGGATCATGGCCAGGACCACCGACACGCCGACGCCGGCCAGGATGCCCAGCCACGGGTTCTGCGTGGCATACGCCACCGAAGCCGAAGCGAAAGCCGAGGCCAGGATCTTGCCTTCCAGGCCGATGTCGACCACGCCGGAACGTTCGGCGAACAGGCCGGCCATCGCGGCGAACATCAGCACCGGTGCGTTGCGGATCGTGGAGACCACGATACTGGCGATGTGAAAGTCTTCCATTATGCTTCCTTGGTAGTGCTGGTGCGGGTCAGGTTGAGCAGCTTCATGATCGCCGGTGCATAGAAGTTCTCCATCGCGCCGCAGAACAGGATGATCAGGCCCTGGATGAAGACGAAAGTCTCCTGCGGGATGTTCGGCTTTTCCAGCGACAGATCGAAACCGCCCTGGATCAGCGCGCCGAACAGCACCGACGACAGGAAGATGCCGACCGGGTGCTGGCGGCCCATCAGCGCGATCGCGATGCCGACGAAACCGGCGCCGGCCGGGAAATTCAAGGATAAGTAGTGCGTCGAACCCATCACCGAGTTGACGGCGCCGAGGCCGGCCAGCGCGCCCGACACCAGCATGGTGACGACGATGGTGCGGCTGATCTTCACGCCGGCGTAGTGCGCCGCGTGCGGATTCAGGCCGGTGGCGCGCAGCTTGTAGCCCCACGACGAGCGCCATACGGCGATGCCGTAGATGACCAGGGCGGCGATCGCCAGCAGCAGGCTGATGTTCAGCGGGGTATCGCCGAACACCGGCAGCACCTTGTTCAGCAGCGGCAGTGCGGCGCTGTCGGCGAACACGCGCGACGCCGGGTTCTGCTGGCCTTCCGGGATCAGCTTCAGGATCGCGTAGTTCATCAGGCTGGCGGCGATGAAGTTGAACATGATGGTCGTGACCACCACGTGGCTGCCGCGCCTGGCCTGCAGGTAGCCCGGAATGAAGGACCACAGCGCGCCGAACAGCGCGGCGCCGACCATCGCCATCGGGATCAGGAGCCAGCCGGGCAGGCTGGCGTCGAAGGCCAGCACGGCCAGCGTCAGGCCCAAACCGCCGACGTACATCTGGCCTTCGGCACCGATGTTGAACAGGCCGGCCTGCATCGCGATCGACACGGCGAGGCCGGCAAAGATGAAGGTGCTGGCGTAGAACAGCGTGTAGCCCAGGCCTTCCGGATCGAGGATGGCGCTTTCGATCAGGATGCGCAGCGAGTCAAGCGGGCTTTCGCCGAGCAGGTGGATGACCACGCCGGCGACGATCAGCGCCGACAGCAGGTTCAGGATGGGCAGGACGAAACCCGTGGCCCAGCGTGGGAGTTCAGTCTTTTTCATGTGAGCTCGGTTATGACTTGTGCAGGCCGCCCATCAACAGGCCGATGCGGGTGGTGTCGAATTCGTCGACCGGCAGGATGCCGGTAATGCGGCCGCCCGACATCACGATGATGCGGTCGGCCAGGGCGCGCACTTCTTCCAGCTCCACCGAAGACAGCAGGATCGCCACGCCTTCGTCGCGCAGGCGCAGCAGCTGGGTGTGGATGCTTTCGATGGTACCGATGTCGACGCCGCGGGTCGGCTGGCCGATCAGCATCAGCTTGGGCTTGGCCGCGACTTCACGCGCGATCACGACCTTCTGCTGGTTGCCGCCCGAGAGCAGGCCGATGCGCAGGTCCGGGTTGTTGGGACGCACGTCGAAGGTCTGCATCAGCTGCGCGCAGCGCTGGGCGATGCGCCGGAAGTCGAACAGGCCCCAGCGATTCTTGACGTGATCCTGGTAGCCGAACACGGTGTTCTGCATGACCGAGAAATCCTTGATCACGCCGTCGCGCAGGCGGTCTTCCGGGACGTGGCCGATGCCGAGGTTGCGGAAGGTCGCCGGCAGGCCGTCGGCATTCGCGCGGCCGCCGTAGGGCAGGGCCTGGCCGAGGAAGTCGACGCTGCCGGACGTCGGCAGGCGCATGCCGGACAGGATCTCGAGTAGTTCGCTCTGGCCGTTGCCGGACACGCCGGCAATCGCGACCACTTCGCCGGCGCGCAGCGTGAAGTCGATATCCGACAGCAGCTTGACGCCGTTGGCGTCCTGCAGCTGCAGGTTCGCGACCTTCAGCACTTCGGCGCCAGGGTTATACGGGGCGCGCGGCAGTTCGCTCTGCAGCGGACGGCCGACCATCATGTTGGCCAGCTGCTCCTTCGAGGTGTCGCGCGTCCGCACGGCGCCGACCACGCGGCCGGCGCGCATCACGGTCACCTCGTCGGTGATGTCCATGATCTCCTGCAGCTTGTGGGTGATCAGGATGATGGTCTTGCCCTGTTCCTTGAACAGCCGCAGGATCTCGAACAGCGACGCCGTTTCCTGGGCGGTCAGCACCGCGGTGGGCTCGTCCAGGATCAGGATGTTGGCGCTGCGGTAGATCTGCTTCAGGATCTCGACGCGCTGCTGGGCGCCGACCGAGAGGTCGTGCACGGTGGCCAGCGGGTCGACTTCCAGGCGGTAGCGCGCGCAGATCTCGCGCAGTTTGGCCTCGACCTCGCCGCGCTGGCTGGCCAGCTTGAAGCCGCCTTCATTGCCGAGCATGACGTTGTCCAGCACCGTCATGTTCTCGACCAGCATGAAGTGCTGGTGGACCATGCCGATGCCGAGCGCGATCGCCTCGTGGCTGGTGCGGATGTCCTGCGGCTGGCCGTCGACCAGGACCTGGCCGCTGTCGGCGTTGTAATAGCCGTACAGGATGCTCATCAGGGTCGACTTGCCGGCGCCGTTCTCGCCGATCACGCCATGGATCGAGCCGCTGGCGATCGAGAAGCTGACGTCGGCGTTGGCCTGCACCGCCCCGAAGGCTTTGCTGATGTTGCGGAATTCTACGGCTGGCTGCATAGCGCTCCGTTTTCAGTAGACAGAGTATTCAAAGGAGTCATTCATTCAAAAGCGCGCCGCGCCGGTGGGGTTCCGGCGCGGCGCGCTTGGTCACTAACTAAATACGGTGAGGCTTGTTGCGGGCTTTATTGCGGGCAGGAGCCGGCGGCGCGATAGTCCACCACCTTGATCTTGCCGCTGACGATGTCCTCGCGGGCCGCCAGCACACGCTTCTCGATCTCGGGCGTGACGACGCTGCGGTTGTACTTGTCGAGCGCCCAGTCGACGCCGCCTTCCTTCAGGCCTTCGTAGGTGATGCCCGGCGTGAACTGGTTCTGGTTCGCCTTGACCAGGGCTTCGTAGGTGGCGTTGTCGACCCGCTTGACCATCGAGCTCAGCATGGTGCCCGGGTACAGGTAGTTCTGGTTGGAGTCGACGCCGATCGCCAGCTTGCCCTTTTCCTTGGCCATCTGCAGGGCGCCCATGCCCGAACCGCCGGCCACCGCGAACACGACGTCCGAGCCGCGGTCGAACTGGGCACGTGCCAGTTCGCCGCCCTTGGCCGGGTCGTTCCAGGCCGCGCTGGTGGTGCCGACCATGTTCTGCATGATCTGGATCTTCGGGACGATGGCTTTCGCGCCCTGGGCATAGCCGCAGGCGAAGGCGCGGATCAGCGGGATGTCCATGCCGCCGACGAAGCTGATGGTCCTGGTCTTGGAGGCCATGGCGGCGGCGACGCCGACCAGGTAGGAGCCTTCCTGTTCCTTGAACAGCACCGAGTTGACGTTCTTGCCCTGGGCATTGCCGTCGATGATCACGAAGTGCACGTTCGGGTATTCGGCCGCGATCCGCTGCACCGGCTGGGTCTGGGAAAAGCCGATCGAGATGATCAGCTTGAGCTTCTTGCGCGCGAGCGCGCGCAGCACCTGCTCGGCCTGGGTATCGTAGTTGGCCTGGGCTTCAAATACCTTGACCCCGGTTTCCTTCGTGAAGCGGGTCACGCCTTCGGCTGCCGACTGGTTGAATGACTTGTCGAACTTGCCGCCGGCGTCGTAGACGATCGCGAGCTTGGCACCGGCCATGTCGGCCGACGCGCCGGCGCTCACGCAGAGCGCCGCAATCGCCATACCAAGTTGCTTCAAACTCCGCTTGAATCTCATCAATTGCTCCTGAATCCTCTATTCTACCCGGCGCAACGGTCGAGCTGGAAGAAAGCAAAGACCGTGGGGGCATGGCACGCTACCGGCGGACTGTGTCAGCCCGGGGATGCCGACCACATGCTGCAGACCCGGATGACGGAGACGTTCGCAGCCAAACTTGGCAACTATGCATTACCCAGTTTATTTGTGGCAAATATGATTTTACTTCGCAATTTATTTACTTGAAATATAAATGGCGACAACTTTCTGCAATTTCTCACAGAAAACCACAGCGGAATGTGGTGGGGGGCGTGGTTTATTTGGTGGCGAGGGGCAGGACAGGCAGAACGGGCAGGACGGCAGCCGCGACGGCGGCGGACAGTACCGGCGCACTGAGCACCGGCACGGCAGTGTCGGCTGAGGCGGCCGCCAGCATGGCGTCGGCCACCGACGGCACCGCGATCGGCATCGCGAACTGCGTGGTGAGGAAGCCGGCGATGCGGCTCTGGGTCGCTTCCAGGTAGGGGATGTTCATGTGGTCCGAGTCGGGCACGACGTCGTCGCCGCACAGCCGCGCCAGCTTGGCGACCAGCTGGTCGGTGTGCGAGTGCGGCACCACGTCGTCGCTGGCGGCCCGCAGCACATAGGTCGGCGCCTTGAGCGAAGGGGCATACTTGATCGACTCGAAGCGGTGGCGCAGCATGTACTCGATCGGCATCACGCGGAACTTGCGCTTGGCGATGGCCAGGATAGAATCGTAGGGCGTGATCAGGACCACCGAGTGCGCCGGCCGCTCCTTGGCCACCTGCACCGCCACGCCGGAGCCGAGGCTGCGCCCGACCACGGCGATGCGGCGCGGATCGACGTGGACGCGCCCGGCCATCCAGTCGAACAGCATGCAGCCATCCTCGATCATGTGGATCTCGGCCGGCACGCCGTGCGATTCGCCATAGCCGCGGTAATTCACGGCCAGCACCGCCATGTTGGGGAACAGCTTGCCGGCATCGCGCACTACCCACGACACTTCCTCGGAACGACCGCCGAAATAGATCACGGCCGGATGCTGGCCCGGCGCCAGCGGCGTCATCAGCCAGCCGCAGAGGCGGGTGCCGTCCTTGGCACGCAGCACCACAGGACGGGTGCGGTGACCGCTGCTGCGCGGACTTTTGACTTCACGCTCGACGGTCGGGTTGAACACCAGGCGGCGCTGGTTGGCCGCGACCGCAGCCGTCAGGCCCAGCCACAACATGCTGGCAAAGCCCGCCATTCCCGCCGCGATTTTGTTTCTAGTCTCCATGGAACGAGTTTAACTCTGCATCTTGCATAATTCTGTGCGTTCCTTCGCAAATGGGCGACGAAGGCTGCCCGAATGCGCAAAAGGTGGCTTAAAAGCAACATTATTGCCAATAATGTGAAGTCGACGCTTCTCGGAGCAGTGCGCCGGATTCGGCTACCATGAGCGCTCGCTCGAGGTCGAGTATTCTGAGGAGAGTTAACACATGCATTACCTGCTGATCTATGAACTGGCGCCCGACTACCTGGCGCGCCGCGGCGAATTCCGCGACGAACACCTGCAGCTGGCCTGGGATGCCCAGGAGCGCGGCGAGATCGTGATCGCCGGCGCCCTGGCCGATCCGGCCGACCAGGCGATCCTGCTGTTCAGCGGCGACTCGCCAGAAGCGGCCGAACGCTTCGCCAAAGCCGATCCCTATGTGGCCCAGGGCCTGGTGACGAGCTGGCGCGTGCGCCAGTGGAACACGGTGATCGGTAGCGACGCCGCCAACCCGGTTCGTCCCTGACACACCCCGTTGTTCCCGCCTGCGCGGGAACGACGTACGCGCCGTGCCGCTTATTTTGCCGCCAGCAGCTTCAGTACCACATTGTGGGTGGTGACGGCCATCGAGCCGTCCGGCGCCAGCGTCACGCCGATCGGCCGGTCGAGGCCGCCGGGCAGGGCGCCCAATACGATGCCGTTGCGCCCGGCCACGCCGGCGATGGTGCTGGTCACGTTGTCGAGGTTGATGCGGCGGATGGTCGCGTTGCCGGTGTCGGCCACATAGAGATCGTTGCCCTCGACGTCGATGCCGGAAGGCGAGCACAGGCGCGAGACGCCGGGGCTGCCGTCGTTGGCGGCGCACTGGCCAGGCAAGCCGGCCAGCGTCGACACCCTGCCTTCGGGCGAGATCATGCGCACCGTCGAATTGCCGGTGTCCGCCACGTACACATTGCCCCAGTAATCCACGGCCACGTCCTGCGGATCGCAGAAGCGCGCCCCGCCACTACCGGTCGAACTGCGGCCATCGCCGTCGGCACTGCCGCACACGCCCGGCGCCCCGGCCACCGTGCTGACCCGGCCGTCGCGGTCGATGCGGCGCACCGTGTGGTTGCCGCTGTCGGCCACCCACAGGTTGCCCCAGCGGTCGAGCGCGACGCCCTTCGGATTGCAGAAGGTGGCCTGGACGCCGCTGCCGTCGCTGCTGCCGCAACTTCCGTTGCCGGCCAGTGTGACGACGGCGCCAGCCGGCGTGATGCTGCGGATGGCCGAGTTGCCGGTGTCGGTGACGTACAGGTTGCCGTTGGCGTCGGTTTCCAGCCGGCTCGGGGCGTTGAAGCGCGCCGCGCCGCCGCTGCCGTCGGCATAGCCCGGCGCGCCGGCGCTCCCCGCCAGCGTGGTGACCGCGCCCTGCGGCGTGATCTTGCGGATGGTGGCGCTGGCCGGCTCGGCCACGTACAGGTTGCCGGCGCCGTCGGCGGCAATGCCCTGCGGACCGTCGAAGCGCGCCTGCGAACCGGTGCCGTCGCGCGAGACGCTGCACACGCCGCAAATGTCGCCGGCGATCGGGAACAGCCCGGTCGCGCCCTGCGGCCGGTCCGGCCAGCTGGGCCAGTCGGGGTGATCCGGCCAGTAATCGGGGCCGGAATGCCAGCCGAAGCCGAAGCCGATGCCGACGCCGACGTCGCCGTTGCAGCCGGCGAGCGCGAGTGTCAGCAGCAGCGGCAGGGTGCACAGGCGCCGGGCCCAGGTGGGTGTGCGTGAGGTGATCGGTTTCATGGCAAAGCCTCGCGTGGGAATCCGTTCGCAGCTTAGCGAGCGCACCCATTCGGCGTCATGCGCACACGCAAAACGCACCGGCAGCGCTTGTGCATGTCGGCGATCACGGCGCAGCAAAGCGACGCCGGCGCCGGCTGAGCGGAGTGCGCGCAACGAGGGCCTTCCCACGTCTAATGCTGAGGTAATATCTCCACAACAATTGTTCAACTTGAAACATGACAGGAACCCCATGCACAACGCCATCAACCTGTGGCCGCTGCTCGGCATCGCCGTCGTCGTCGCCGGCTTCCTGCTGCGCGCCCATCCGGTACTGGTGACGATGGCCGCCTGCGCCGTCACCGGGCTGGCGGCTTCCTTCCCGGTGACCCATATCCTGGAATCGCTCGGCACCGCCTTCCTGAAAACCCGCAACCTGCCGCTGATCCTGCTGTTGCCGGTGGCCGCGATCGGGCTGCTCGAGCGCGCCGGCCTGAAGGAACATGCGCAGGCCAGCATCGCGCGCATCCAGTCGGCCACCACGGGGCGCCTGCTGACCGTGTACCTGTTCGTGCGCGAACTGGCGGCCGCCTTCGGCCTGACCAGCGTCGGCGGCCATCCGAACATGGTGCGCCCGCTGATCGCGCCGATGGCCGAAGCGGCGGCGGAGGCGCGCGTGGGCAGCCTGCCCGACGCGCTGCGCCAGCGCATCCGGGCGATGAGCGCGGCCACCGACAACGTCGGCTTGTTCTTCGGCGAAGACGTGTTCGTGGCCTTCGGCGCGATCGTGCTGATGCAGACGATCTTGCGCGCTGAGGGGCTGGAAGTCGATCCGCTGCACATGGCGCTGTGGGGTATCCCGACCGCGCTCAGCGCGTTTGTCATCCATGCCTGGAACCTGCGCCGGCTCGACCGCCGCATCTTCCGTGAAGCGGGGATGCGCACGTGATCGCGCTCGACTTTTTCTGTGTGCTGGTCGGGCTGCTGTTCGCCGCCACCGCGGTGATGAACCTGCGCGACCGCAGCAATCCGCGGCGCTTCACGACGGCCGCGTTCTGGGGCCTGTACGCGCTGGTCTACCTGGCCGGCGAGCGCCTGCCGCCGCTGGTGGCGGGCGTGCTGATGGTGGCGATGGCGCTGCTGGCCGGATGTAACCTGGTCAGGCCGGGCAAGCCGCGGGCCGTGCCGGAGGAAGCGCGCCGCGCCAGTGCCGCGCGGCTGGGGCACCGGCTCCTGGTGCCGGCGCTGGCGATCCCGGTGGTGACCATGATCGGTTCGACGCTGCTGAAGGACGTGCGCATCGGTGCCGAGCCGCTGCTGGACCCGAAAAACCTGACCCTGGTCAGCATGGGCTGCGGCGCCATCGCCGCGCTGGCGCTGGCCTGCGGCATCACCCGCGCGACGCCGCTGCAGGGCGTGCGCGAGGCGCGGCGCCTGATCGATGCCATGGGCTGGGCAGTGGTGCTGCCGCACATGCTGGCCGTGCTCGGCCTGCTGTTCGCCGAAGCCGGCGTCGGCAAGGCGGTGGCCGCGGTCACGACCAGCGCCATTCCGATGGACTCGCGCCTGGTCGCGTGCGCCGCATTCTGCGGCGCCATGGCACTGTTCACGGTCGTCATGGGCAACGGCTTTGCCGCCTTTCCCGTGATCGCGGGCGGCATCGGGATTCCGGTGCTGGTCGGGGTGTATCATGCGAATCCGGCCGTGATGGCGGCGATCGGCATGTTCAGTGCCTATTGCGGCACCCTGATGACGCCGATGGCGGCCAACTTCAACGTGGTGCCGGTGGCGCTGCTCGACCTGCCGGACAAGAATGCCGTGATCAAGGCCCAGCTGCCGACCGCGTTGCCGCTGCTGGGCGTGAATATCCTGCTGTTGTATTTCCTGATGTGATGTATCAATGAGGCCAAGAATGACCAAGACCGTACTGCTCACCGGATTCGAACCTTTCAACGGGGCCGACGTCAACCCTTCCTGGGAAGCGGCGCGCGCGCTCGACGGCTGGAGCGGCCCCGGCTTCCAGGTCGCGGCACGCGAACTGCCCTGCGTGTTCGGCCGCGCCAACCTGGCCCTGTTCGACGCCATCGACGCGCTGCAGCCGGACATCGTGATCGCGGTCGGCCAGGCCGGCGGCCGCCACGAGATCTCGGTCGAGCGGGTCGCGCTCAACGTCGACGATGCGACCATTCCCGACAACGCCGGCCAGCAGCCGGTCGACGCCACCATCGCCGACGGCGGCCCGGCCGCGTATTTCAGCACGCTGCCGATCAAGGCCATCGTGCGCGCGTTGCGCCTGCGCGGCTTCCCGGCCGGGGTCTCGCAGACCGCCGGCACTTTTGTGTGCAACCACGTGTTCTACGGCCTGATGCAGCATGCGCAGGGCAGGGGACTGAAAGCCGGCTTCATCCACGTGCCCTTCCTGCCGCAGCAGGTAGCCGACCGCGCCGATGTGGCGCCGTCGATGGCGCTGAACGACATCATCGACGGCCTGCGGATCGCGGTCGAGGTGGCGGTAGGCGTGGAAACCGACGTGGCGGAGGCCGGCGGCGCCACGCATTGATGCTTATTCGCCGGGCGGGTGCAGGATCTTCAGGAACGCCCGCACCACCGGCGCATCGTCCTGCGACGGGTAGGTGATGTACAGGTTGGCCGACGGCGCATTCTCCCGGATCGGCAGGAAGCGCACTCCCGGCCAGCCGATGCGGCTGGTGGTCTCCGGCATCAGCGCCACGCCCAGTCCGGCGCCGACCATGGCCAGCAGGGTCTGCGGCTCGGCCGCTTCCTGGAAGATGGTCGGCTGGAAGCCGGCGTTCACGCAGCACTGGATCAGGTAGCGCGGCTCGGCCGACTGGTCCAGGTGCAGGCTGAGCATCGGTTCGGTGGCGATGTCGATCAGCTCGATGCTGGTGCGCTGCGCCAGCGGATGGCGCGCATTGATCGCCACGCACACGTTCTCGCGGAAGGCCAGGTCCTGGCGCAGGTTGGCGTGCTTCAGCACGTCCTCGTCGAGCCGCGGCTCGCGCCAGAAGCCGACGTCGATCTGGCGCGCGCGCAGCGCTTCCCACTGGTCGTTCGGCCCCAGCTCGTGGATGGTCCAGGTCACGCGCGGGAACTGGCTCTGGAACTGTTCGAGCAGGCCCGGGATCGGGCCCCACATCGCCGAGCCGACGATGCCGACGCGCAGGCGTCCGACCTCGCCGCGGTCGATCTGGCGGATGGTGTCGATCGTCATGCGCATGCGGCCGAGCAGGTCGGCCGCTTCCTGCATCAGCGCCTTGCCGGCCACCGTCAGCTCGAAGGTGCGGGTGGTGCGCGCGAACAGGCGCACCCCCAGCTCGCTTTCGAGCTTCATGATCTGCTGCGACAGCGGCGGCTGCGAGATATGCAGGCGCTCGGCGGCGCGGCTGAAGCTCTTTTCTTCGGCCACTGCCAGGAAGTATTTCAGCTGCTTCAGGTCGATCGACATGATATTTTTTAGTTGAGCGCGACGGCCAGCCGGGCGCCGACCAGCGCGTTGTGCTTGACCAGCGCGATGTTGGTCGCCAGGCTGCGCCCGCCCGTGAGTTCCTTGATGCGCGCCAGCAGGAAAGGCGTGACCGCCTTGCCTTTGACGCCCTGCGCATCGGCGTCGCCGAGGGCCTGGGCGATGATGCCGTCGATCTCGCCGTTCTGCATCGCCATCTCTGCCGGCACCGGATTGCTGACCACCACGCCGCCATCCAGGCCGAGCTGCCACTTGGTGCGGATGAAGCGGGCCTGCTCGTCGGCCGAGTCGATCTGGAAGTCGGCCTGGTAACCGCTGTCGCGCGTGAAAAAGGCCGGGAAGCCGGGCTGGCCGACGCTCAGCACCGGCACGCCGTGGGTTTCCAGGTATTCCAGCGTCAGGCCGATGTCGAGGATCGACTTGACGCCGGCGCAGACCACGGCGACGCTCGTGCGCGCCAGTTCCTGCAGGTCGGCGGAGATGTCGAAGCTGGTCTCGGCGCCGCGGTGCACGCCGCCGATGCCGCCGGTGACGAAGACCTCGATGCCGGCCAGCTGCGCGCAGATCATGGTCGCGGCCACGGTGGTCGCGCCCAGCTTCTTTTGCGCCAGCACGTAGGCCAGGTCGCGCCGGCTCACTTTCAGCGCATCGCCGGCGTTACCGAGCACCTCGAGCTGCTCATCGGACAGGCCGATGCAGATCTTGCCGTCGATGATGGCGATGGTGGCGGGGACGGCCCCGGCGTCGCGGATCACCTGCTCGACTTCGCGCGCGGTCTGCACGTTCTGCGGGTAGGGCATGCCGTGCGAGATGATGGTCGACTCGAGGGCGACGATGGGCTTGCCGGCGGCGCGGGCGGCCTGCACTTCGGGGGAAAACTGGAGAAAGGCTTGCATGGTCAGGTTTGTTCCAAAAAATTCGTGTTCATCGTATCGGCATCGGCCAGGCTGTCCGGTCCGAGTCCCGAGTGGACGGTGTCGAGCGTGCCGACGGTCAGCTTCGACAGGTGCAGGCCGCGGCGGCAGGCCAGCATCAGGTCGTCGCTGCCGTCCTGTACCAGCGACCAGCACACCGCTGCCGCAAAGGCGTCGCCGGCGCCGGTGACGTCGACCACCTCGGCTTGCGGCGCCTCCAGGCGGGCGATGGCGCCGTCCGCCTGGGTGAGCAGCACCCCGGCCGCGCCACGCGTCACTACCACGTCGCGCGCGCCCTGCGCCTGTACTTCGCGCATCGCCGCTTCCATGGCCGCTTCGTCCTCCAGAGGCCGTCCGACCCGCGCCGCCAGTTCGCCGGCATTCAGGATCAGCAGGCGCACGCCGGCCAGCGCAGGCGGCAGGCGCGCCATCTTCGGCTCCGACACCGCCACCAGCACCAGCGCCACCGCGCTGCGGCGCGCCTGGGCCAGCAGGGCCTCGACCGTGTCCAGTGGCAGGTTGAGGTCGGCCACCACCAGCGCGCTTGCAGCCAGCTGCGCTTCGCGCGCCGCCACGAAGGCCGGCGTCATGCGGTCGTACAGGGCCATGTCGGCCAGCGCCACCACCATGTCGCCGTTCGCATCCAGCACCGCGGTATAGGTGCCGCTGGCGGCATCGTCGAGGCGCAGCGCGCCGTGGGTTGCGATGCCGGCCGACTCGGCGTGGGCCAGCAGGGCGGCGCCCGAGCTATCGCTGCCTACGGCCGTTAACAAAGCAACCGGCGTGCCCAGGCGCGCCAGGTTTTCGGCGATGTTGCGCGCCACGCCGCCGAAGGATTCGGCCTGGCTGGCCGGATTCGAAGTATGCAGCGAGAGCGGTGCCAGCGAGCGCAGTTTGCGGTCGAGGTTGGCTGCGCCCATGCAGACCACCGGGCGGTGATCCGGCAATACGTAGGCGCGTCCGAGCAGCTTGCGCTCACGGATCAGGCCGGCGATATAGCCGGCCACCGCCGAGCGCGACAGGCCGAGTTCGGTCGCCAGCTCCTGCTGCGAAATGAAAGGATTCGCGCGGATCAGCTGCAGCAATTGTTGTTTTTTTGGTTGTTCTGTCACGGCGTCAGGGAGGCAGTTTTTGGCTCAAACATTTGTTTATAATGTTAAACATATGTTTAGTGAGCGTCAACGCAGCAATTTTTTGCCTGAAGATTATTGGACACGCGTCCTATCCATATATAAATGCAGTCTACCCCTGATTTATACATTCGTCATATAAATCGGCCAGAAAAATGGTATTTGCCATACCAATCCACGATAATGCATAGTTAGAACATTTTGGTGCGCCAGCTTCCCGGAAAGCGTGCGAGCCGCTGCTCCGCTTTACTCTTCCGCCGGCTGTCACCAACCGACTTTCCCTCCATATTGAACCATTCGACAAGGAACACCATGTCCAGCAATACTCCATTCGAAGCCCTCGAGGTCATCCGTGCACGCAAGCCGGGTTTCACGCCGCGCGCTGCCCTGATCCTCGGTTCGGGCCTCGGCGTGCTCGCCGAGCAGATGACGGACGCCGTCTCGATCGGCTATGCCGAGCTGCCGGGCTTCCCGATCAGCACCGTGCATGGCCATGCGGGCGAACTGGTGCTGGGTACCTTGGCCGGCGTGCCGGTGGTGTGCATGAAGGGGCGCGGCCACTTCTATGAAGGCTACGGCGCCGGCGTAATGACCTCAGCCGTCCGCACTTTCAAGCTGCTGGGCTGCGAACTGCTGCTGGTGACCAATGCTGCCGGCTCGCTGCGTCCTGAAGTCGATGCCGGCAGCGTCGTCGTCCTGAACGACCACATCAACCTGCTGCCGGGCAGCCCGATGGCCGGCCCGAACGACGAACGCTTCGGCCCGCGCTTCTTCAGCATGGCCAATGCCTACGACGCCGACCTGCGCGCGATGCTGAACGCCGTGGCTGCAGAAAAAGGCATCACCGTGGCCGAAGGCGTCTACCTGGCGACCCCGGGTCCGCACTTCGAGACCCCGGCCGAAATCCGCGCCTTCAAGACCATGGGTGCCGACGTGGTCGGCATGTCGGTGGTGCCGGAAGTGATCGCGGCACGCCACTGCGGCCTGAAGGTGGCGGGCGTGTCGGCCATCACCAACCTGGCCGAGGGCTTGTCGCCGTTCCCGCTGTCGCATGAGCAGACCTTGAAGTATGCGGCGATTGCGGCCAAGGACCTGGTGACGCTGATTCATGGGTTCGTCGAGCGTCTCGGTACCACGCCTGCAACCACCACCGCTTAATTTTGAGTCGTCGCCCCTGCCTTCGCTGGGGCGACACTGGAGATCACTCTATATGTCACGCGCATTCATCCTCCTGCTTGACTCCTTCGGCCTCGGCGCACTGCCCGACGCCGACAAATACGGCGACGCAGGTGCCAACACCCTCGGCCACATCGCCAAGTGGGCAGCCGACAGCGGCCGCCCGATGGTTCTGCCCAACCTGGAAACCATCGGCCTCGGCGCCGCCGCCCACAAGGCCAGCGGAGAATGGCCGGCCGGCTTCCAGAAACGCGAAGGCTTTACCGGCGCCTGGGGCGTCGCGCGCGAGCAGTCGACCGGCAAGGACACGCAGAGCGGCCACTGGGAAATCGCCGGCGTGCCGGTGCTGTTCGACTGGGGCTACTTCCCGAAGACCGTGCCCTCGTTCCCCCAAGAACTGACGGATAAACTGCAGGAGATCACCGGCGTCGCCGGCTGGCTCGGCAACTGCCACGCATCGGGCACCACCATCATCAACGAGCTGGGCGACGAACACGTCAAGACCGGCAAGGTCATCATCTACACCTCGGCCGACTCGGTGATGCAGATCGCCGCCCACGAAGAGCACTTCGGCCTGGAGCGGCTGTACCAGGTGTGCGAGGCGGCCTACGAGCTGGTCAAGCCCTACAACATCGGCCGCGTGATCGCCCGCCCGTTCACCGGCGAAAACGGCAACTACAAGCGCACCAGCAACCGCCACGACTATGCCGTGCCGCCGGTCGCGCCGACCCTGCTGGACCATGTGAAAGATGCCGGCGGCGACGTCATCGCCCTCGGCAAGATCAGCGACATCTTCGCAGGCCAGGGCGTGACCCAATTGATCAAGGGCGCCGACAACATGGCCCTGTTCGACCGCCTGCTGGAAGTGGCGGCTGATGGTCCCAATGCGGCGCCCGACAAATCGCTGACCTTCGTGAACTTCGTCGACTTCGACATGCACTTCGGCCACCGCCGCGACGTCGCCGGCTACTCGAACGCGCTGCACGAACTGGACGCGCGCCTGCCGGAATTCGTCGCCAGGCTCAAGGAAGGCGACCTGGTCGTGATCACCGCCGACCACGGCTGCGACCCGACCTGGGCCGGCTCCGACCATACCCGCGAACACATCCCGGTGCTGTTCTTCGGTCCGGCCGCACAAGCCAAGGAATTGCCGGTCGCCGACACCTTCTCCGACATCGGCGCCACGCTGGCCAAGCACCTTGGCGTCAAACCCCTCGCTAACGGAACCGCACTGCTATGACCCAGAACCTGGATTTCAAACGCAACACGGCCATGGGTCTCGACCTGGGCTGGATCAACCACCTGACGGTCAACCGTGCCGCCGCCGACCGCCGCGCCGCCAGCCTGGCGAACCGCCGCACGGTCAAGAAGGAATACCAGGCGGCCTGGCTGGTGCGCGCCATCGAGTGCATCGACCTGACCACGCTGTCGGGCGACGATACCCCGGGCCGCGTGGAGCGCCTGTGCCGCAAGGCGATGCGTCCGCTGCGTTCCGACCTGATGCAGGCGCTGGGCCTGGACAATCTCACCACCGGCGCCGTCTGCGTGTACCACGAGATGATCAAGCCGGCCGGCGAGATCCTGCAGGGCCGCCTGCCGATCGCCGCGGTGTCGACCGCCTTCCCGGCAGGTCTCTCGAGCCTCGAGACCAAGCTGCGCGAGATCCAGCTGTCGGTGGCCGCGGGCGCGACCGAGATCGACATCGTGATCACGCGCCAGCACGTCCTGACCGGTAACTGGCAGGCGCTGTACGACGAGATGGTGGCTTACCGCCAGGCGTGCGGCGACGCCCACGTGAAAGCGATTCTCGCCACCGGCGAACTGGTCACGCTGGACAACGTGGCCAAGGCCTCGTGGGTGTGCATGATGGCCGGCGCCGATTTCATCAAGACCTCGACCGGCAAGGAAGGCGTGAACGCGACCATTCCGGTGTCGCTGACGATGGTGCGCGCCATCCGCGACTACTACGAGCGTACCGGTTTCCAGGTCGGCTACAAGCCGGCCGGCGGCGTGAGCACGGCCAAGGCCGCGCTGCAGTACCTGACCGTGATGAAGGAAGAACTGGGCAACGAATGGCTGCAGCCGCACCTGTTCCGCATCGGCGCCTCCAGCCTGCTGACCGACATCGAGCGCCAGCTGGAGCACTACGTCACCGGCTCCTATTCGGCCGTTCACCGCCACGCGCAACCTTAAGCACACGGACACGTCATGCCAACAATTAAAGAGATTCTGCAAACTATGGATTACGGTCCTGCTCCAGAGAGCACCAAGGAAGCGCAAGCGTGGCTGGACCAGCATGGCCGCCGTTTCGGCCTGTTCATCGACAACAAGTGGACCGAACCTGCCGAGACCTTCGGCACCTTCAACCCGGCCGACGGCAGCGAGCTGGCGCAGGTGACGCAGGCGACCAATGAAGACGTCGAGCGCGCCGTGGAAGCGGCGCGCAGCGCCCATCCGGCCTGGGTTGCCATGGGCGGCCATGGCCGCGCCACCGTGCTGTACACGCTGGCCCGCCTGCTGCAAAAGCATGCGCGCCTGTTCGCGGTGCTCGAGACCCTGGACAACGGCAAGACCATCCGCGAAACGCGCGACGCCGACATCCCGCTGGCCGCGCGCCACTTCTACCACCATGCCGGCTGGGCCCAGCTGCAGGCGGAAGAATTCGCCGATTACCGCGCCGTCGGCGTGGTCGGCCAGATCGTGCCGTGGAACTTCCCGCTCCTGATGCTGGCCTGGAAAGTGGCTCCGGCCCTGGCCGCCGGCAACACCATCGTGTTCAAGCCGGCCGAGTACACCTCGCTCACCACGCTGCTGTTCGCCGAGATGTGCCAGATGGCCGGCGTGCCGCCGGGCGTGTTCAACGTCGTCACCGGCGACGGCCGCGTGGGCGAAGCCATCGTCAAGCACCCGACCATCAGCAAGATCGCCTTCACCGGCTCGACCGAAGTCGGCCGTTTGATCCGCAAGGCGACTGCCGGCAGCGGCAAGAAGCTGTCGCTGGAACTGGGCGGCAAATCGCCGTTCATCGTGTTCGACAACGCCGACCTGGACGCGGCCGTCGAAGGCCTGGTCGATTCGATCTGGTTCAACCAGGGCCAGGTCTGCTGCGCCGGCTCGCGCCTGCTGGTGCAGGAATCGGTTTACCCGCGCTTCATCGCCAAGGTGAAGGCGCGCATGCAGACCCTGCGCGTCGGCTCGCCGCTGGACAAGTCCACCGACATCGGCGCCCTGGTCGATCCGGTGCAGCAGCAGCGCATTCACGGCCTGGTGGAATCGGCGCGCGCCGAGGGCTGCGAAGTCTGGCAGCCGGCCCATGCAACCCCGGCCGCCGGCTCGTGGTACCTGCCGACCCTGATCACCGGCGCCTCGACCACTGCCACTGTGGCCCAGACCGAGATCTTCGGGCCGGTGCTGGTGGCCTCGAGCTTCCGCACCCCGGGCGAAGCGGTCCAGCTGGCCAACAACACCGTGTACGGCCTGGCCGCCTGCGTCTGGACCGAGTCGATCAGCCTGGCGCTGGACGTGGCGCCGCAGATCAAGGCCGGCGTGGTCTGGATCAACAGCGCCAACCAGTTCGACGCGGCCTGCGGCTTCGGCGGCTACAAGGAATCGGGCTTCGGCCGCGAAGGCGGCAAGGAAGGCATGTACGAGTACCTGACGCTGCGCGCCGAAGATGCACGTCCGGCAGCACCGCTGCTGGCCGACAAGGGCCGCGCCGACAAGGCCAAGTCCAAACCGGTCGAAGCCGGCAATGGCAGCGCCAACCCGTTCCAGATCGACCGCACCGCCAAGCTCTACATCGGCGGCAAGCAGGCACGCCCGGACAGCGGCTACAGCCGCGCGGTCAATGGCGCCAACGGCAGCTTCCTGGCCGACGTGGGCGAGGGCAGCCGCAAGGACATCCGCAATGCCGTCGAGGCAGCGCACAAGGCGTCCGGCTGGGCCAAGGCCACCGCGCACAACCGCGCCCAGGTGCTGTACTACATTGCCGAGAACCTGGCCGCGCGCGCCGACGAATTCGTCGCCCGCATCGCCGCGCAGACCGGCAGCAAGAACGCCGAGCGCGAAGTGCAGGCCTCGATCGAGCGCCTGTTCTACTGGGCTGCTTGGGCCGACAAGTACGACGGCCTGGCGCACCAGCCGCCGATGCACGGCATCGCCGTCGCCCTGAACGAACCGGTCGGCGTGATCGGCATCGTCTGCCCGAACGAGAACCCGCTGCTGGGCTTCATCTCGCTGGTGGCACCGGCGCTGGCGCTGGGCAACCGCGTGGTGGCGGTGCCTTCCGAGGCGTATCCGCTGTCGGCGCTGGACCTGTACCAGGTGCTGGACACCTCCGACCTGCCGGGCGGCGCGCTGAACATCGTCACCGGATCGAGCGACGAACTGGCGCGCACGCTGGCGACGCACTTCGACGTCGATGCCGTGTGGCGCCACGACGGTTCGGAAGAGGGCTGCGCCGAAGTCGAGCGCCTGTCGTCGGAATCGCTGAAGCGCACCTGGGTCGGCGGCGCCAAGGGCCGCGACTGGTTCGATGCCAAGCAGGCTTGCGGACGTGCGGTGTTGCAGCATGCGAGCCAGGTGAAGAATATCTGGATCCCATACGGCGTCTAAAGGTATGACTGGGTGGGCACTGTCGATACGTCGACAGCACCCGCACCCTCAAAACCGTCATTCCCGCGGAGGCGGGAATCCAATTTTGTTTGCGTTACGCTAGCAGAACTTGGATTCCCGCCTCCGCGGGAATGACGTTTTAAGCGATAACACTGAAGCGAGCAAGATCATGTTTTTACCCCAAGAAATCGTCCGCAAAAAGCGCGACGGCGGCACGCTCACCAAGGAAGAAATCCAGTTCTTCGTGCGCGGCATCCCCAACGGTGACGTCACCGAAGGCCAGATCGCGGCCCTCGCCATGGCCGTCTACTTCAACGACATGAACATGGACGAACGCGTCGCCTTCACGCTGGCGATGCGCGATTCCGGCCAGGTCATGGAGTGGAAGTCGCTGAACCTGCCGGGGCCGGTCGTCGACAAGCACTCGACCGGCGGCGTCGGCGACGTGGTCTCGCTGATGCTGGGTCCGATGATCGCAGCCTGCGGCGGCTTCGTGCCGATGATCTCGGGCCGCGGCTTGGGCCACACCGGCGGCACGCTGGACAAATTCGATTCGATCCCGGGTTACTCGACCGTCCCCGACCCCGAGCTGTTCAAGAAAGTGGTGAAGGAAGTCGGCGTTGCCATCATCGGCCAGACCGCCCAGCTGGCGCCGGCCGACAAGCGCTTCTACAGCATCCGCGACACCACGGCGACCGTGGAATCGGTGGCGATGATCACCGGCTCGATCCTGTCGAAGAAGCTGGCGGCGGGCCTCGACGCGCTGGTCATGGACGTCAAGGCCGGCAGCGGCGCCTTCATGCCGACCTACGAGAAATCGGTGGAGCTGGCCGAGTCGATCGTCCAGGTCGGCAACGGTGCCGGCACGCGCACCTCGGCGATCCTGACCGGCATGAACGAGTCGCTGTGCCCGGCGGCCGGCAACGCGGTCGAAGTACGCGTCGCGATCGACTACCTGACCGGCAAGTCGCGTCCGGCACGCCTGCACGAAGTGACGATGGCGCTGTGCGCCGAGATGCTGGTGATCTCGGGCCTGGCCGCCGGCACCGGGGAAGCGCTGGCCAAGCTGCAGCGCGCGCTGGACGCCGGCGAAGCCGCCGAGCGCTTCGCGCGCATGGTGAGCGCACTGGGCGGCCCGGCCGACCTGATGGAGAATCCGGACGCCTACCTGGCCAGGGCGCCGATCGTGGTGCCGGTGCCGGCGCTCGAAACGGGTTATGCCGCGTCGACCGATTGCCGCAGCCTGGGCCTGGCCGTGGTCGGCCTGGGCGGCGGCCGCGTGCGTCCGCAGGATCCGATCGACTATGCGGTCGGCCTGACCGGGCTGGTGGAGCTGGGCGACAAGATCGAAGCCGGCCAGCCGCTGGCGCTGGTGCATGCGCGCACGCAGGATGCGGCCGAGCGCGCGGTGCGCGAGGTGCAGGCGGCGTATCGCATTGCGCTCGACAAGCCGGCGGCGCAGCCGATGATCTATAAAACGATCCGTCCGTAGCAACCCTCACGCTCGAATAACCACTGCGTCGCCCCTGCGAAGGCAGCGGTCCAAGTTTTGGGTGCTGTCGAAACGCATGCAAAATTGGACCCCTGCCTTCGCAGGGGCGACGTTTAGGATAACTCATGAACTACCAAAAACTGATCGAAGAAGCCCGCGCCGCCCGCGACCTTGCCTACACCCCATACTCCAACTTCAAGGTCGGCGCCGCCCTCGCATGCCGGGACGGCCGCATCTTCCGCGGCTGTAACGTCGAAAACGCTTCCTACGGCCTGTGCAACTGCGCCGAGCGCACCGCCTTCTTCTCGGCCATCGCCCACGGCTACCAGCCGGGCGACTTCACGGCGCTGGCCGTGATCGGCGACACCGAAGGCCCGATCGCCCCGTGCGGCGCCTGCCGCCAGGTGGTGCTGGAACTGGGCGGCAACGACCTGCCGGTCGTGCTGACCAACCTGAAGGGCGACCTGATGGAAACCACCGCCGCCGCCCAGCTGCCGAACGCCTTCGGCGGCCGTGATCTGCAAAAGTGATTCGGCAGAAGTCGATCGCAAAAGTAAACTAGTCGAGCGTAGAGGCTGCCCGCGTGGCAGCCGCGTATTTACCCGTTGTATTTATTGCTAGACTAGCGGCATCCCACTCGCTGGAGATGCCCATGCAAGACCACGTCGATGCGCTGGCCAGGCCCTGCCGCCGCCTGGCAGACCTGCCGGGACCGCGTCCGCTGCCGCTGCTGGGCAACCTGCACCAGCTGCACCGCGCGCGCCTGCACCAGGACATGGAACACTGGGCGCGCGCATACGGCCCGCTGTTCCGGGTGGCGCTGGGCCGCACACCGATGCTGGTGGTGGCCGACCACACGCTGATCGCCCAGGTGCTGCGCGAGCGGCCCGCCACCTTCCGCCGTCCCAGCGCCACCGCCCGGGTGGCCGAGGAGCTGGGCGGCATCGACGGGCTGTTCGAAGCCGAAGGCAGCGACTGGCGCAACCAGCGCCGCATGGTCATGCAAGCCTTTGCGCCGCACGCCGTCAAAGCCTATTTTCCATCGCTGGTGCAGGTGGCGCGGCGCCTGCAGCGGCGCTGGGCAGCGGCGGCACGGGCCGGACGCGCCCTCGACCTCGGCGCCGAGCTGCGCCTGTACACCATCGACATCATCGCCGGCCTCGCCTTCGGCACCGACGTCAACACCATCGAAACCGGCGACAACGCCATCCAGCGCAATCTCGACGCCATCCTGCCGGCGGTGGCGCGGCGCACCCTGGCGCCGTTTCCCTACTGGCGCTACCTGAAACTGCCGCGCGACTACCGGCTGGAGCGCAGCGTGGCGATGGTGCGCAGCGCGGCGGCGGAACTGGTCGAACGCGCCCGCGAGCGCATGCGCGCCGACCCGTCGCGGGCCGAACAGCCGCGCAACATGCTGGAAGCGATGCTGGCCGCCGCCGCGCAGGCCGGCAGCGGCGTCAGCGCACGCGAGGTCGCGGGCAACGTCCTGACCACGCTGCTGGCCGGCGAGGACACCACTTCCAACAGCCTGGCCTGGCTGATCTGGCTGCTGCACACCCACCCGCAGGTGCAGGCGCGGGCGCGCGCGGAAGTGCAGGCCGTGGCCCCGGACCTGGACGCCCTGACGATCGAGCAGATGGACAGCCTCGATTTCATCGAGGCCTGCGCCAGCGAAGCGCTGCGCCTGAAGCCGCCCGCCGCCTTCCTGCCGTTCGAGGCGCTGGCCGATACCACGGTCGGCGACGTGCAGATCGGGCAGGGCACGCTGGTCTGGTGCGTGATGCGCAGCAGCAGCGTCGACGAAGCCCGGGTCGCCAACGCGGCCCAATTCGACCCGCAGCGCTGGCTCGACGAGCGCATCGACAAGAAGGTGTCGATGCCCTTCGGCGGTGGGCCGCGCACCTGTCCCGGCCGGTATCTGGCGATGCTGGAAATCAAGGTGGCGATGACGATGTTGCTCGACAGCTTCGAAATCGTGTCGGTGGCGACCGTGCACGGCGGCGAGCCGGCCGAAAAGCAGGGTTTTTTGATGGAACCTGAACTGTTGCGCATGCGGCTGGCCTTGAAATCCTGATCATGCCCTCAACATAACTCTTATCCGGATATTAATGAGGAGGCCATGCCATGAGCCCGCAAGAATCACAGATGTTGCACGATTTCCTGTCCCAGCTGATCCAGGCGCGGGGCATCCAGAAAGATCCCGAAGCCGACGCCATCATCCAGCGCGCGGTCGCCCAGCAGCCCGACGCCGCTTACCTGCTGGTGCAGCGCGCACTGCTGGTGGAAACCGCGCTGAAGAATGCCAAGACCCAGATCGCCGAGCTGGAAAGCCAGGTAAACCGTCAGCGTTCTGGCCAGCAAGATCGCGACGGCCGCTTCCTGGACGCCAACGAGTGGGGCAACAGCGGCGGTTCCCGTCCGGCCTCCTATCCGAACGGGGGGCAGCAGTACCAGCGTGACCCATACCAGCCGCAATACCAGCCCCAGTATCAGCCGCAATACCAGCAACCGCCGCAGGGCGGTTTCCTGCGTGGCGGCTTCGGCGGCACGCTCGGCTCGATCGCGGCCACCGCGGCCGGCGTCGCAGCCGGCGGCTTCCTGTTCCAGGGCCTGGAAAACATGTTCGGCCACCATGAGAGCGGTGGCGGGGCGAATCACCTGCTGAACAGCGACGATACCAGTAACAACCT
Source organism: Herbaspirillum sp. SJZ107 (assembly GCF_006715485.1). Lineage (GTDB taxonomy): Bacteria > Pseudomonadota > Gammaproteobacteria > Burkholderiales > Burkholderiaceae_D > Telluria. Next base: position 118,260 of record NZ_VFNH01000005.1, on the reverse strand, counting down.
GTTCAGCGACCAGTCGGGCAGCGGCCTGGCCGACCAGGCCGGCCTGGGCGACGTCGACCAGTCGCTCGGCGGCGGTGACGGCGGCGGGCAGAGTCTGTTCGACAGCGGCGCCGACGAAGGCAGCGGCGGCTTCTTTGATGGCGACGGCTCGGACGAGGGTCTTTTCGGCTAACGAACGAAGCCCGTAAAAGCGCTTATTTGAAGAGCGCGTCCGTATCCCAGGGGTTGTAGGTCCCGATATTCCAGACATGCCCCTCGGGATCGCGGCACAGGAAGCCGCGCGTGCCGAACTCGGTATCGGCCGGCTCCTGCAGGATGGTGGCGCCGGCATTGCGCGCGCGCTCGCACACGCGGTCGGCATCGTCGACCTGGAGGTAGACGGTCTGGGTCTCGCGGCCGCCGATCTCGTCGGGCTGGGCCAGCAGGCGGCCGTATTCGCCTTCGTCGTTGACCGACCCCAGCATGATCATGCCTTCGCCCAGCGTCAATTGCGCATGGGCGACGGCATCGCCGGTGCCGGGGATGGCGAGCTGGCATTCGAAACCGAAGACCTCGCACAGCCAATTAATGGCGGCGGGCGTGTCGCGGTAGCGCAGGCAGGGTACGACGATGGATGGCATGGCGGCTCCTGTCGATGTGGATGGATGGCCTCATGCTACCAGCACCCGGCGCGCTTCACATCTGTTGGAACAGGTAGCTGTGGTTGCGGCTCACTTCAAGTTGCTCGCCGTCGAAATTCTTCAGCCGCAGCATCTGGCGCCCGCGCACGTCGCGCGACACTTCGGCGATGGCATCGACCCGCACCAGGGTCGAGCGGTGGATACGCCAGAATTCGTCCGGGTCGAGCTCGTCCAATAACTCCTTCAGCGTCTTCCGGATCAGGAATTCCGAGGTGGCGGTCTGCACCCGCGTGTACTTGTCGTCGGCCTGGAAGAACAGCACTTCGCGCGTGCTCACCATGCGCAGGCTGGCGCCGACCTGGGCCTGGATCCAGCGCAGGTAGCCGCTCTTCGGCTTGGCTTGCCCCTTGTTTTCCAGCAGCGCCGTCAGCCGGGCCAGTTGCTGGCCGATCTCCGGAGCTTGTGGTTCCCGACTGGCACCGCGGCGCGTCTCCAGCCGCGTGCGCAGGCGCGCGCAGGTGGTCGCCAGGCGGTCCGCCGACACCGGCTTGAGCAGGTAGTCGAGCGCCCCTTGCTGGAAGGCGTCCAGCGCGTACTGGTCGTAGGCGGTGGCGAACACGATGTGCGAGTGGGTGTAGAGCTGGCGCGCCGCCTCGATGCCGGACAGGCCGGGCATGCGGATGTCGAGGAAGGCGATGTCGGGCTTGTGCTGGCTGCCGAGCTCCACGGCCTGCACGCCGTTGGCGGCTTCGGCCACGATCTGCAGTTCCGGCCAGACGGCGTGCAGGCGTGCGCGCAGCAGGTCGCGCATCGGCGCTTCGTCGTCGGCGATCAGGGCGGTGACCGGATTGCTCATGCATCCTCCATCATCATCTTGTAGGGCAGGCGGATCGTGGCGCAGGCGCCGCCGCCGGGCGGGGTGGCGATCGCCAGTTCGGCCTGCGCGCCATACAGCAGCTGCAGCCGTTCGCGGATATTCGCCAGGCCGACGCCGTCGTCCGCATGCGGATCGATGCCGACGCCATCGTCGCACACCTCGACCTGCAGCGTCGACCCCACCACCTGGGCGCGCACGGTGACGGTGCCGCCTTCGATCTTCGGTTCCAGGCCGTGCTTGATACTGTTTTCGATCAGGGTCTGCAGCATCATCGGCGGGAAGGGCGCGCTGTGCAGGAACAGCGGCACCTCGAACTTGATGCCGAGGCGTTCCTTCATGCGCGCCTGCATGATGGCGAGGTAGGCGCGCGACAGCTCGACCTGCTTGCCGAGGGTGCCGCCGTCGCGCGCGCGCATCTGCGGCAGGGTCGAGCGCAGGTAGTCGATCAGGTGGGCATGCACGCGCGCCGCTTCCCTGGCGTCGGTCTCGATCAGCTGGCCGATCAGCGCCAGCGTGTTGAACAGGAAGTGCGGCTCGACCTGGGCCTGCAGCGCCGCCATTTGCGCTTCCATCAGGCGCCGCTCGAGCGTGGCGACGTTGGCCTGCAGGGTCGCATCGCGCGCCACCAGCTCGGCTTTTCGCTTGCCGCCCGCCAGCACTTTCACGGCGAAGGAAATGAAGATGTACCAGACCGCCGGCTGCGGCGTGTTCAGTACGCCGAAGCACATCAGCACCACGAACCAGGTCAGGAACAGGCGCCGCCATTCGACCACCGCCACCCAGTCGAAGAAGCGCCACCACCACTTGCTGGCTTCATTGATGGCTTGGCGCAGAAAGTCGAGGACGTGGTTGATCTGGCTGGCTCGCATGGCAGTCTTGGCTATCAGAGTTCGTAGTGCTCGCGGCGGCCGCGGCGGGTATGGACGACGAAGGCGACGACCACCAGTTTGATGGCCATGAAGGCGGCGAACAGGAACAATGCCAGCGGCAGGATGCTGACCAGCAGCGTCAGGATGATCGCCAGGGCGATGCAGTACACCAGCAGGGTCGGCCAGGGCATGACGGCGATGTCGTGGGCGGCGCCTTTCAGGGTGGCGCCGAGTCTGCGGAAGGGAGCTTTGTTCATGTGATCCTCCTGTGTCGATGGGATCACTGTAAATCCTTGGCGCCGAACGGACTAGTCTCTTCCGACGGACTGCGCCAAATGCAGGATGAGTGGTTGTGCAGCTGGATAAGCAGTCATATCAGAGTGAGCTTTGGCGGTATGTCCAGTGTGCATCCGTGAAGCGCAGGCGCGGCATGAGTGCACCCACGCGTCGTGACTGTTGAATAATCATCAATGCATATGTTTACGTCGATCAACGATGTCGCTAGTATTCATGATCATCCCTGCCGCGAGGTCAACATGCTCCGTTCCATCCTGGTCGCATCGTTCGCAGTCAGTTTCCTCCCAGCCGCCTTCGCCCAGGCGCCCGCCAAACCTGCAGCCGAGACCCCGCTGATTGAGCGCGCCAAGCTGTTCGGCAACCCGACCCGCACCGCCGGCCGCATCAGCCCCGACGGCAAGTGGCTGTCCTGGATCGCGCCGCGCGACGGCGTGCTGAACGTCTGGGTCGCGCCCTTCGACAAGCCCGATGAGGCGCGCCCGCTGACGGCCGAAAAGACGCGGCCGATCCGCACCGCGTTCTGGTCGCCGGATTCGAAGTCGCTGCTGTTCATCAACGACAAGGGCGGCGACGAGAACTTCCTGCTGTATGGCGTCGACGTCGCAAGTGGCAAACAGACGCTGTACACGCCGTTCGAAAAGACGCGCGTGGAACTGGTCAACGTCAGCCGCCAGGTGAAGGACCGCATCCTCATCGGCATCAACAACCGCGACGCGCGCTGGCATGACCTGTACAGCCTGAACGTGCGAAGCGGCGAGCTGACCCTGGTCTACAAGAACGACGGCTACGCCAGCTTCGTCGCCGACGAGCAGCTGAACCTGCGCCTGCTGGCCAAGTCGCGCAGCGACGGCGGCACCGATTACTTCCGGGTGGCCAAGGGCAAGGCCGAGGCCACGCCTTTCGTGCAGGTCGGCCTCGACGATGCACTGACCACCATGCCGCTCGGTTTTACGGTCGACGGCAAGACCCTGTACTGGGCCGACGCGCGCGGGCGCGACACCGCGGCGCTGATGGCGCAGGACGTCGCCGAAGGCGTTGCCAAGGTGGTGGCCCAGGATGCGCGTGCCGACATCGGCTCGGCCCTGTTCGACGTGCGCACCGGGCGCCTGCAGGCCTATGAACTCGACTACCTCAAGAGCGAATACATCCCGGTCGGCGATGCGCTGGCAGGCGACCTGAAGACGCTGAAGGACAAGCTGAAAGCCGAGTTTTCGGTGATGGCGCGCAGCGATGCCGACGACAAGTGGATCGTGGCGGCTGACCCGGTCACGGCGCCGGCCTCGACCTGGCTGTACGAGCGCAAGGGCAAGCGCCTGACCAAGCTGTTCACCATGCGTCCGGAACTCGAAGGCGCGCCGCTGGTGGCGATGCATCCGCAGGAAATCAAGTCGCGCGACGGCCTGACGCTGGTGTCCTACCTGTCGCTGCCGAAGGGTGTCGATGCCAGCGCCGATGGCGGCGGCAGCGCCAGGGCAGCGCGTCCCGTGCCGATGGTGCTGCTGGTGCACGGCGGACCGTGGGGCCGTGACGGCTACGGCTACAACAGCTACCACCAGTGGCTGGCCAACCGCGGCTATGCGGTGCTGTCGGTGAACTTCCGCGGCTCGACCGGCTTCGGCAAGGGTTTCATTTCGAAGGGCGACCTGGAATGGGGCCGCAAGATGCACGACGACCTGCTCGATGCGGTCGACTGGGCGGTGAAAAACGGCATCACCACGCGCGACAAGGTCGCGATCATGGGCGGTTCCTACGGCGGCTATGCGACGCTGGCCGGCATGACCTTCACCCCGACCACCTTCGCCTGCGGCGTCGACATCGTCGGCCCGTCCAACCTGTTCACGCTGCTGGAAACCATCCCGCCGTACTGGGAATCCTTCAAGCAGCAGTTCTACAAGCGCATGGGCGACCCGACCACCGAGGCCGGCCGCGCGATGCTGAAGGCGCGCTCGCCGCTGAACTTCGCCGACAGGATCGCGCGGCCGCTGCTGATCGGCCAGGGCGCCAACGACCCGCGCGTGAACGTGCGCGAGTCCGACCAGATCGTGGCGGCGATGAATGCGAAGAAGATTCCGGTGACCTATGTCGTGTTCCCGGACGAGGGACATGGCTTTGCACGGCCGGTCAACAGCATCGCCTTCAATGCGGTCGCCGAGAACTTCCTGGCGCCTTGCCTGGGCGGGCGTGCGGAAGCGATCGGCACGGCCTTGCAGGCGTCGACCGCCCAGGTCAAGCAGGGGGCGGAGTTTGTGCCGGGGTTGCAGCAGGCGGGGCTGAAGTAATCAGCGCTCACGAGGAGCACTATCAAAAAGCAGAACGGGCAAACACCAGGTCGTCCCCGCTTTCGCGGGGACGACGTGTCTTACGCTTTCGTGCTGACGATTAGCGCTGCACGCCGCTGCTGCTCATGCCGCCGGTAGCGGTACCGGTGCCGGTCGCCGAACCGCCGACCACGCCGCCGTTGGTGCCGACGCCGGTGCCGTTCGGCAGCGTGGTGCGCTGCGAGCTGCTGCGGCTGGTGCCGGTGGCACTGCTGCCCTTATGCAGGGTCGAACCGGACGACATCGAGCCGGTGCCGTTGTTCAGCGAGCTGCCCGAGGACATCGAACCCGTGGCGCTCGAACCCAGGCTGCCCGATTGCTGGGCCGAGCCGGTGTTCGGCAGCGCCGACGGCGTGCTCGTGGTGCCCGGTACCGGGGTAGTGGCGCTGCTGCCGGTCGCCTGGCCGGCCATGCCGCCGGCGGATGGCGTCAGGCCGATCGTGCCGGTCTGCGCGCCGCCCACGCCGGTGCCCATCGAGGTGCTGCCCATCGACGAAGAACCCAGGGACGCGTTGCCGGCGGCCGAACCGGTTGCGGCGCCGCTCTGGCCGGCCGAGGTGGTCTGGGCGAAAGCGAGAGTGGACACGGCGGCAAGCATGGCGGCGGTAATGATTTGTTTACGCATGATATTCTCCTTGGTCTTGCTATTCTGAAATGGGCCACATCGCCGCCAACGCGGCGGCAATGGGCGTCGTGTTGATTCAGAATAGCGGCCTCACGTGTCGAAGTCATCGGACCGCCGGACGTGTGCCAGTGAGAGTCATCCTACGCCAGCAATACCTGGTTACAAAAGATACACTCAGCTTTCAAGGGATTGCGCATCCCAGTAGCGCCGCAACAGCCCGTAATTCACGGTATCGGCCATTTCGCCATGCACGATCCAGCGCTCCGGCATATAGCCTTCCTTCCTGAAGCCGAGCTTTTCCAGCACCCGCATCGACCCGGCGTTCTGCGGATCGACGTCGGCTTCGATCCGGTTCAGGTCGAGCTCGCGGAAGCCGTAGCCGATCAGCGCGCGCAGGGCTTCGGAGGCATAGCCTTGTCCCCAGTGGAGGCTGCCCAGGGCGTAGCCCATCTCGCAGCGGCGGTTCTGCTCGAAGAAGTGGTGCAGCGTGGCGTTGCCGATCAATTCGCCGCTGGCGGCCAGCACGATGCCGAAGCGCAGCCCGCTGCCGTCGGCATAGTTGGCCAGGGTGTCGGCGATGCCCTTGACGGCCTGTTCGCGCTCGGTCCATGGGGAACCGCTCCAGTAGCGCGTCACTTCCGGATCGGAGAACACGGCGAAATGGGCGTCGGTATCGCCTTCGTCCAGCCAGCGCAGCAGCAGGCGTTCGGTCTTCAGGACGGTCGGGGTCAGCTGGGGCACGGTTGCTCCTGAGGTTGGTTGAGGCCGACGGCCGCCAGCACCATGGTGGTGATGAGCTCGGCGCCATCGTCGAAATCCTGCTGCTTCAGGGCGTCGCGGTCGAGCACCAGCGCCATCTGGGCCGAGAAGTCGGCATACGATTGCGTCATGGCCCAGACCGCGAACAGTAGGTGTGTCGCGTTCACCGGCGCGATTTTCCCTTCGCCGATCCAGCGCTCGAACACGGCGATGTCGGCGCGCAGCAGCGGCACCACGCGGCGCCGGATCTGCTCGCCGTACAGCTTGGCGCCGCCGATCACTTCCAGCGCATACACGCGCGAGGCCAGCGGCTGCTCGCGCGAGAAGCGCAGCTTGGCCGCCACATAGGCGCGCAGGACGCCGCCCGGGTCCTTGTCGCCGTCGGCCAGGCTGGCCATGCGCGCCAGCCAGTCGTCCAGCACGTTGTCGAGCACGCGCTGGTAGAGCGCCTGCTTGGTCGGGAAGTAGTACATCAGGTTCTGCTTGGACAGGCCGGCGCGCTCGGCCACGGTGGCGATCGAGGTGCCCTCGAAACCGCATTCGGCGAACAGGCGCACGGCTTCGAGCAGGATCGTTCTTTCCACCTTGTCGCGGTTGAGCAGGCGCGGGCTGGCGCTGGTGTGCATGGGGCTTTTCTCCTTCAAGACTGCGACCGCAGGAAATCGAGCAGCAGTGGTTCGGCGGCGTAGGCGACGTTGAAGCGGAACCAGGCCTGGCCGGGCTGAGTCAGGCTGAAGAACTCGCCCGGGGCCAGCAGGATGCCGGCGCGCAGCGCTTTCTCGGCGATGGCACGCCCGCTGCACCGTGCGCCCGGCAGCCCGGCGCTGACGAACAGCCCGCCACGCGGACGCGCCAGCGGCACCAGGCCGGCCTCCTGCAGCCGCTCCAGCGCCCGTTCGCGCGCACCGTCCAGCTGCAGCACCAGGCGCTCGACCAGCTTGCGGTAGGCGCGGCTGCTGATGGCGTCGAGCACGGCGCGCTCGTTGATCTCGGACGTGGTCAGCCCGGCCAGCATTTTTACGCGCACCAGCTCCGGGATGAGGGAGCCGGACGCGCAGATCGAGCCCACCCGCAGCACCGGCGACAGGGTTTTCGAAAAACTGCCGATGCGGATCACGCGCCGCAACCCGTCCATCGCCGCCAGAGAAGCGTCGCCGCGCGCCGCCAGTTCGCGGTAGATGTCGTCCTCGACCAGCCAGAAATCGAATTGCTCGGCCAGGCCCAGCAGGCGGTGCGCCTGCGCCTGCGACAGCGAGGTGCCGAGCGGATTCTGCAGCACGGTGTTGACGAACATAAGCTTCGGTTGCGTTGCCGCCGCCTGCCTGGCCAGCGCTTCCATGTCGAGGCCGTTCGGCCCACGCGGGATGCCGACCGCGACGCAGCCGTGGTGGCGCACCAGCGCCAGCAGGTTGCTGTAGCCGGGATCCTCGACGAACACGACGTCGCCGGGGCGGGTGAGGGTGCGTAATATCAGGTCGAAGGCGTGGGTGGCGCCGTGGGTCAGCAGGACCTGCTCGGGCTCGAGCGCGAACAGCTCGTCGGACAGGGTACCGGCCATGTGCTGGCGCAGCGCCGGAAAGCCGAGCGGGTGGCCGTAGCCGCGCAGGCGCCCGGCCGGGATCTTCATCGCGTGGCGTACGGCATCGAGCAGCGTCGATTCGCCGTACCACTCGGGCGGCAGCCAGCCGGCGCCGACCGGCAGCGCATCCGACTGCCCGGAATACAGGTCGGAGGTGAGGGCATCCACGGCCGCCGCACCGGCCGGCACCAGCACCGGTTGCTGCGGCGCATCCGGACCGCCGCGCGCCACGAAAAAGCCGGAACCGCGGCGCGAGGACAGGAGTCCCAGATGCAGCAGGCGGTCGTAGGATTCGACGACCGTGAAGGTGCTGACGCCGTTCGACTTTGCGAATTGTCGAACCGAGGGCATCTTGGTGCCGGCGCGCAGCTCGCGCCGGTTGACCATGTCGGCGATGGCGGCCACGATCTGGTCGACCAGGCTGCCGCGCCGCTGGCGGTCGATGGCGAGGATCGGCCAGTCGGCCTTGCCGCTGTCGCCCGCCGCTGCACCGCCTGCTGCTGCGTCGCCTGTTTTTGCTGCGCCTGCCGTCGTACTGTCCATCGCCACTCCATCGGTGCGAACGGGGTGCGCCCCCCGGCAACTGTACTGGTTATGCTGCCTGTACGGTTGGCCACTTTTCGCCGGTTGTGTATATGTGCCGCCGTGGTACTGCTGACTATTATTGCATCATGATTTTGCCAACTGGTAAATCTTTTTGGCGATAACGGAGAGGGGAGTCGTAATGAACGAGACCAGACCAGAGTCCATGGGGGCTTTCTGGATGCCATTCACCAACAACCGCGACTTCAAGGCCAGCCCGCGCCTGCTGGTCTCGGCCGAGGGGATGTATTACAAGGACGTCGACGGCAACATCATCCTGGACGGCACCGCCGGCCTGTGGTGCGTGCCGCTGGGCCACCGGCAGCCGAAGATCGTCGCCGCGGTCAGCGAAATGGTCGGCCAGCTCGACTTCGCGCCGACCTTCCAGATGGGCCACCCGGCCGCCTTCGACCTGGCCGAACGGCTGATGGAGTACACCAACCACAAGTTCGGCCATGTGTTCTACACCAACTCCGGCTCGGAAGCGGTCGATACCGCGCTCAAGATTGCGCTGGCTTATCACAAGGCGCGCGGCGAGGGTGGACGCACCCGCCTGATCGGCCGCGAGCGCGGCTACCACGGCGTCGGCTTCGGCGGATTGTCGGTGGGCGGCATCGGCCCCAACCGCAAGAGCTTCGGCCCGCTGCTGCCCGGGGTCGACCACCTGCCGCACACGCACAACCTGCTCAAGAACGCATTCTCGCGCGGCGAGCCGGATTTCGGGGTCGAACTGGCGGACGAGCTGGAACGCATCGTCGCGCTGCACGACCCGTCGACCATCGCCGCCGTGATCATCGAGCCGGTGTCGGGCTCCACCGGCGTGCTGGTGCCGCCCAAGGGCTACCTGAAGCGCCTGCGCGAACTCTGCGACAAGTACGGCATCCTGCTGATTTTCGACGAGGTCATCACCGGCTTCGGGCGCCTGACCACGCCGTTCGCGGCCGACTATTTCGATGTCGAGCCGGACATGATGACCACGGCGAAGGGCATCACCAACGGCACCGTGCCGATGGGCGCGGTGTTCTCGAAACAGTTCATCCACGACGCCTTCATGGACGCGCCGGCCGGCATCGAGCTGTTCCACGGCTATACCTATTCCGGCCATCCGCTGGCCTGCGCCGCCGGTTTGGCCACGCTCGAGGTGTTCAAGGAGGAGAAGATCCTGGAGCACGCGGCATCGATGCAGCCGTACTGGGAAGACGCGGTGCACAGCCTGCGTGGCCTGCCGCACGTGATCGACATCCGCACGGTCGGGCTGGTGGCCGGCATCGAGCTGGAATCGATTCCCGGCAAGGTCGGCGCGCGCGCCTATGCCGCGTTCAAGAAGGCCTTCGCCGACGGCGTGCTGATCCGCACGACGGGCGACATCATCGCGCTGTCGCCGCCGCTGGTACTCGAAAAATCGCATATCGACGAGCTGTTCGGCAAGCTGCGCGACGTGCTCAAGAACCTGGACTGAGGATGAACATGGAAACGATCGGGCATTTCATCGACGGACGCGGCGTGGAAGGCGGCAGTGCGCGCTTTGCCGACGTCTACAACCCGGCGCGGGGCGAACCCTGCGCGCGGGTGGCGCTGGCCGATAGTCAGGACGTCAATGCCGCCGTGGCTGCAGCCAATGCGGCATTCCCGGCCTGGGCCGCGACCCCGCCGCTGGCACGCGCCCGCGTGCTCTTCAAGTACCTGCAGCTGTGCCAGCAGCACACCGACGACTTCGCGGCGATGGTGGTGCGCGAACACGGCAAGACCTTCCCCGACGCCCAGGGCGAGGTGGCGCGCGGCATCGAGGTGGTCGAATTCGCGGTCGGCATCCCGCAGATGCTCAAGGGCGAATTCACCGACCAGATCGCGCGCGGCATCGACGCCTGGTCGATGCGCCAGCCGCTCGGCGTGGTGGCCGGCATTACGCCGTTCAACTTCCCGGTGATGGTGCCGATGTGGATGTTCCCGGTGGCCATCGCCTGCGGCAACACCTTCGTCCTGAAACCGTCCGAGCGCGATCCGTCGCCGTCGCTGCTGCATGCGCGCCTGCTGAAGGAAGCCGGGCTGCCGGACGGCGTGTTCAACGTGGTGCAGGGCGATAAAACGGCGGTCGACGCGCTGCTGGACCACCCGGACGTGCAGGCGCTCAGCTTCGTCGGCTCGACGCCGATCGCCGAGTACATCTATGCGCGTGGCACCGCATCCGGCAAGCGCGTGCAGGCCCTGGGCGGCGCCAAGAACCACATGGTCGTCATGCCGGACGCCGACATGGAGATGGCGGTTGATGCGCTGATGGGCGCCGCCTACGGCTCGGCCGGCGAGCGCTGCATGGCGATCTCGGTCGCGGTGGCGGTCGGCGATGCCGGCGACCGGCTGGTGGCAAGCCTGGCCGAGCGCACCGCCGCGCTCAAGATCGGCGACGGCATGACGCCGGGGGCCGAGATGGGGCCGGTGGTCACCGCGGCCGCCAAGAGCCGCATAGAAAAGCTGATCGGCGAAGGCGTGGAGCAGGGCGCCCGGCTCGTCGTCGACGGCCGCGGCCACCGGGTGGCCGGCTGCGAGAACGGCTTCTTTGTCGGCGGCACGCTGTTCGACCACGTGCAGCCGTCGATGAGCATCTACAAGGAAGAGATTTTCGGGCCGGTGCTGTGCGTGGTGCGCCTGCCCGACGTGGGCAGCGCCCTGGAACTGATCAACGCCAACGAATACGGCAACGGCGTCGCCGTCTTCACCCGCGACGGCGGCGTGGCACGCGAATTCGTGCGCCAGGTCCAGGTCGGGATGGTGGGGGTGAACGTGCCGCTGCCGGTGCCGATGGCCTTCAACAGCTTCGGCGGCTGGAAGCGCAGCCTGTTCGGCGACCACCACGCGTACGGACCGGAAGGCGTGCGGTTCTATACGCGGCACAAGGCGGTGATGCAGCGGTGGCCGAATACTGCCAGCAGTGGGGCGGAGTTTGCGTTTCCGCAGATGAAATAAATAGAAAAGGGATGCCCATGATCGAGTCACTCCAGCACCTCCCCCCAGCCACGGCCACCCACGCCACCCTGGCCGACCGCTTCACCGACCTCGCCCCGCCGCTCACCGCGCGCCAGGCCGCCATCGAAAGCGCGCGCTGCCTGTACTGCTATGACGCACCCTGCACGCGCGCCTGCCCGACCGGCATCGACGTCGCCAGCTTCATCCGCAACATCCACGACCAGAACGTGACCGGCGCCGCCATCGGCATCCTGAAGCAGAACATCTTCGGTGGTGCCTGTTCGCGCGTCTGTCCGACCGAGATCCTGTGCGAGGACGCCTGCGTGCGCAACAACGATGCCGAAGGGCAGCCGGTGAAAATCGGCCTGCTGCAGCGCCACGCCATCGACAACGCCCACTTCGACAGCCATCCGTTCCAGCGCGCGCCGGGCACCGGCAAGACGGTGGCCGTGGTCGGCGCCGGTCCGGCCGGGCTGGCCTGTGCGCACCGGCTGGCGATGCTGGGCCACGACGTGGTCGTGTTCGAGGCGCGCGAGAAATCCGGCGGCCTGAACGAATACGGCATCGCCAAGTACAAGCTGCCCGGCGACTTCGCCCAGCGCGAGGTCGACTTCCTGCTGTCGATCGGCGGCATCGAGGTGCGCCACGGGCACATCCTGGGCGTCAACCTGCACCTGCAGGACCTGCATACCCGCTACGACGCGGTCTTCCTCGGCATCGGCCTGGGCGCCAGCCGCCGGCTCGGGCTCACCGGCGAGGATGCGCCCGGCCTGAGCGCCGCGGTCGACTATATATCCACCCTGCGCCAGGCGCAGGACCTGGCCGCGCTGCCGGTGCCACGCCGCGCCATCGTCATCGGTGCCGGCAATACCGCGATCGACATGGCGGTGCAGATCAAGCGCCTCGGCGCGGAAGAGGTCACGCTGGTGTACCGGCGCGGCGTCGAGGCGATGAGCGCGACCGGCCACGAGATCGAGATCGCCAAGCAGAATTTCGTCCACATGCGCACCTGGGCGGCGCCGCTCGAGGTGCTGCTGGACGCGGCCGGCAAGGTGCGCGGCATGCGCTTCGAGGAAACGCGCATGGAGGCCGGGCGCCTGGTCGGAACCGGCGCCATCGTCGAGATCGCGGCCGATGCCGTGTTCAAGGCCATCGGCCAGGGCATGGACGGCGACAGCCTGGACGATCCGCTCGCACGCGAACTGGAACGGGACGCGGGCAGCGACAAGATCCACGTCGATTCCTTTTTCCGCACTGCGCTGCCGGGCGTGTATGCCGGCGGCGACTGCATCGCGCCGGGACAGGACCTGACGGTGCAGGCGGTCCAGCACGGCAAGATGGCGGCGCTGGCCATCCATGGCGACATCCAGTCGATTTCATCCACTTCATTCGCAGCGGGGGCATGATGGCCGACCTGAGCATCGATTTTTGCGGCATCAAATCGCCGAATCCGTTCTGGCTGGCCTCGGCGCCGCCGACCGACAAGGCCTACAACGTGGTGCGCGCCTTCGAGGCCGGCTGGGGCGGCGTGGTGTGGAAGACGCTGGGCGAAGACCCGCCGGCGGTCAACGTCTCGTCGCGCTATTCCGCCCTGCACGGCAAGAACCGCGAAGTCATCGGCTTCAACAACATCGAGCTGATCACCGACCGCAGCCTGGAGATCAACCTGCGCGAGATCACGGCGGTGAAAAAGGCATGGCCGGACCGTGCGATGGTGGTGTCGATGATGCTGCCGTGCGAGGAAGCGCCGTGGCGCGACATCCTGCCGCTGGTGGAAGCCACCGGCGCCGACGGCATCGAACTGAACTTCGGCTGCCCGCACGGCATGCCCGAACGCGGCATGGGCGCGGCCGTGGGCCAGCAGCCGGACCTGATCGAACTCGTCACGCGCTGGTGCAAGATGTACACGAAGCTGCCGGTGATCGTGAAGCTCACGCCCAACATCACCGACGTGCGCGCCCCGGCGCGGGCGGCGCTGGCCGGCGGTGCGGACGCGGTCTCGCTGATCAACACCATCAACTCGATCACCCACCTGGACCTCGACCGCATGGTCGCCTATCCGGTCGTCGGCGGCGCCAGTACCCACGGCGGCTACTGCGGCACGGCGGTCAAGCCGATCGCCCTCAACATGGTGGCCGAGATCGCGCGCGACCCGGTCACGCGCGGCTTGCCGATCTCGGGCATCGGCGGCATCGGCAACTGGCGCGACGCCGCCGAATTCATCGCGCTGGGCGCCGGATCGGTGCAGGTCTGCACCGCGGCGATGCTGCACGGCTTCCGTATCGTCGAGGAGATGAAGGATGGCCTGTCGCGCTGGATGGATTCCAAGGGCTATGAAAACATCGCCGCCTTCTCGCGCAAGGCGGTGCCGAACACGACCGACTGGAAATACCTGGACATGAATTACCAGGTGATCGCCCACATCGACCAGGACAAGTGCATCGGGTGCGGGCGCTGCCACGTGGCCTGCGAAGACACCTCGCACCAGGCGGTGGCGCGGCTGGTGGAGGGAAATGCGCGGCGTTACGAGATCATCGACGCCGAATGCGTGGGTTGCAACCTGTGCGAAATCACCTGTCCGGTCGAGGGCTGCATCACCATGGTGCCGCAGCAGACCGGCAAGCCTTACATGAACTGGACGCAGGATGCACGCAATCCGCGGGCGGAGGTAGCATTGGGCGAGGCGTGAATCGTTGGATGGGTGGTGCCGTTCAGCGTAGCTGGCATCAGTTTTGCTGCTTGAGCAACGATGAACAACGTTGAGCAACGATAATACGCCTATCGAACACTGCAACCGAGGAACCAACCCGATGAACACCGACCCACTCGTCAACAAAGACCTCTGGAACGAAGACCTGGCCCCCACCAGCGTCGCCCAACGCACCTGGCGCTGGTATCACTTTGCCGCCCTGTGGGTCGGCATGGTGATCAGCATTCCCGCTTACATGCTGGCAGCCAGCCTGATCGAAGGCGGCATGTCGGCCTGGCAGGCGGTGTTCACGGTGTTCTTCGCCAACGTGATCGTGTTGCTGCCGATGCTGCTGATCGGTCATGCCGGCACCAAGTACGGCATCCCGTATGCGGTGCTGGCGCGCACCTCGTTCGGCACGCGCGGCGCGCGGCTGCCGGCGCTGATGCGCGCCATCGTCGCCTGCGGCTGGTACGGCATCCAGACCTGGTTCGGCGGCAGCATGATCTACACGCTGATTGGCGTCCTTGTCGGTAGTACAGCGGGCAGCCCGGTCGGCGGCGCCAACCTGCCGGGACTCGGCATCAATCCCGGCCAGCTGGGCTGCTTCCTGGCGTTCTGGGCCATCCAGTTCTATTTCATCGTGCACGGCATGGAATCGATCCGCAAGCTCGAGACCTATACCGCGCCGCTGAAGATCGCGATCTGCTTCCTGCTGCTGTGGTGGGTCTACGACAAGGTCGGCGGCTTCGGCCCGCTGCTGGCCCAGCCCTCGCAATTCGTCGAAGGCGGCCTCAAGGCCGGCCTGTTCTGGAGCGTGTTCTGGCCCTCGCTGACCGCGATGATCGGCTACTGGGCCACGCTGGCGCTGAACATTCCCGACTTCACCCGCTTCGCCAAGAGCCAGCGCGACCAGGTGATCGGCCAGTCGCTCGGCCTGCCGCTGCCGATGGCGTTGCTGGCCGCGCTGGCCGTCACCGTGACCTCGGCCACGATCGTCCTGTACGGCAAGGCGCTGTGGGACCCGGTCGACCTGTCCAGCCGCATGACGGGCATCGCCGTGCTGGTGGCGCTGCTGGTCCTGCTGATCGACACCGCCAGCGTCAACCTGGCCGCCAACATGGTCGGCCCCGCCTACGACTTCTCGGCGCTGTCGCCGGAGCGCATTTCCTACCGCGCGGGCGGCTACCTCACCGCCGGCATCGCGCTGGTCATGATGCCGTGGAAGATCCTCGAGAAGAGCGAGAACTACATCTTCATCTGGCTGACCGGTTATTCGGCGCTGCTGGGGCCGATCGCCGGCATCCTGATCGTCGATTACTACTTCATCCGCAAGACCGATATCGCGGTCGAGCACCTGTACCGCGACGACGGCATCTACGCTTACCGCAATGGCTGGAACATGGCTGCCCTGGCCGCCTTCATCGCCGGCGTGCTGCCGAACATCCCCGGCTTCCTGAACGCAGCCTTCCCGGAGGCCTTCCCGAACGTCGGCGCCGGTTTCAAGACGATGTATACCTATGCCTGGTTCGTCGGCATCGCGATTGCCGCGGTGGTGTACGGCCTGATGATGAAGGGCAGGGCGGTACCGGCCATGCAGCCGGCCCGCTCGCTCGACTAGGAGCACGCTCCAAACCTTGTGAAGGAGAAGTCCATGTCCGTGTTACTCCGTGGCGGTACCGTCGTCAATGCCGACCGCGCCTTCCGCGCCGACGTCCTGTGCGAGGGCGACAAGATCGTCGCCGTCGGCGACAACCTCGAAGCGCCGCCGCATGCCACCGTCATCGACGCCGGCGGCCAGTACGTGATGCCGGGCGGGATCGATACCCACACCCACATGCAGCTGCCCTTCATGGGCACCGTCACCAGCGACGATTTCTACACCGGCACCGCGGCGGCGCTGGCCGGCGGCACCACGACGATCATGGACTTCGTCATCCCGAGTCCGAAACAGCCGCTGATGGAGGCGTTTCACACCTGGCGCGGCTGGGCGCAGAAGTCGGCCGCCGACTACACCTTCCACGTGGCCGTGACCTGGTGGGACGAATCGGTGCATGCCGACATGGGCACGCTGGTGCGCGAGCACGGCGTCAACAGCTTCAAGCACTTCATGGCCTATAAAAACGCGATCATGGCCGACGACGAGACGCTGGTGAACAGCTTCCGCCGCGCGCTCGAGCTGGGCGCGATCCCGACCGTGCATGCCGAGAACGGCGAGCTGGTGTACCAGTTGCAGAAGGAGTTGCTGGCCAAGGGCATCACCGGACCGGAAGCGCATCCGCTGTCGCGTCCGCCGGAAGTCGAGGCCGAGGCGGCCAACCGCGCGATCGCCATCGCCAATGTGCTCGGGACGCCGGTCTACATCGTGCACGTGTCCTGCGCCGAATCGCTGGACGCCATCGCGCGCGCCCGTGCCCGCGGCCAGCGCGTGTACGGCGAAGCGCTGGCCGGCCACCTGGTGATCGACGACAGCGTCTACCGTAGCGAGGACAAGGCCTATGCGCGCGCCTTCGTGATGAGTCCGCCGTTCCGCTCCAGCCACCACCAGGCCGCGCTGTGGCAGGGCCTGCAGGGCGGCAACCTGCACACCACGGCCACCGACCACTGCACCTTCTGCGCGGAGCAGAAGGCGATGGGCGCCGACGACTTCACCCGTATCCCGAACGGCTGCGGCGGGGTCGAGGAGCGTATGGCGGTGGTCTGGGACGCCGGCGTCAACAGCGGCCGCCTGACCCCTTCCGAATTCGTGCGTGTGACCTCGACCAATGCGGCGCAGATCTTCAACATGTATCCGCGCAAGGGCACCGTGGCCGTCGGGGCGGATGCCGACCTCGTGGTGTGGGATCCGCTGGCGATGCGCACCTTGTCCGCCGCGACCCAGCATTCGAAGGGCGGGTTCAACGTGTTCGAGGGCCGCACCGTGCGCGGGGTGCCGACGCATACGCTGGCGGCGGGGAAGGTCGTGTACGCGGATGGAGATCTGCGGGCGGAGCAGGGTGCCGGGCGGTATGTGATGCGGCCGGCGTTCGGGGCGGCTGGTGCGACTGCAAGCGCCACCGCAAGCTCCCCAACAGCCGCAACCGCGAATAGCGCCGCCACCCTCTGAACGTCGCCCCTGCGAAGGCAGGGGGCCAATTTTCACGAGCTGCCGCAACGCTGATAACTTGGGCCCCTGCCTTCGCAGGGGCGACGATGCGAACGATAACTCAAGGACCTGACCATGAACGAACTCCGCATCAACGGCCCGCGCCTGTGGACCTCCCTGATGGACCTCGCCCGAATCGGCGCCACCGACAAGGGCGGCGTCAAGCGCCTCGCCCTCACCGACCTCGACCGCCAGGGCCGCGACCTGGTGGTCCAGTGGGGGCGCGACGCCGGCCTCGCCATCACCGTCGACAGGATCGGCAACGTCTTCATGCGCCGCGAAGGCAGCAACCCGGCGCTGGCCCCGGTCGTCACCGGCAGCCACATCGACACCCAGCCGACCGGCGGCAAGTTCGACGGCAACTACGGCGTGCTGGCCGGGCTGGAAGTGATCCGCACGCTGAACGATCATGGTATCCAGACCGAAGCCCCGATCGAAGTCGCCTTCTGGACCAACGAGGAAGGCTCGCGCTTCGTGCCGGTGATGATGGGTTCCGGCGTGTTCTGCGGCGCCTTCAGCCTGGAGACCGCCTGCGCGGCGCGCGATACCGAAGGAAAGTCGGTCGGCGAGGAACTCGCGCGCATCGGCTATGCCGGCGAGCAGACCCCGGGCGACCATCCGATCGGCGCCTATTTCGAAGCCCACATCGAGCAGGGCCCGGTGCTGGAAGATGCGGACAAGGTGATCGGCGTGGTGCCGGCGGTGATGGGCCTGTCGTGGTACGACTGCACGGTGAGCGGCATGGAAGCGCACGCCGGCCCGACCCCGATGGGGCTGCGCCGCGACGCGCTGCAGGTGGCCACCACCATCATGCAGGAAGTGGTGGCCATCGCCAACCGCTACCCGCCCTACGGCCGCGGCACGGTCGGCATGGTGCAGGTCTTCCCCAACAGCCGCAACGTGATCCCGGGCCAGGTCAAGTTCAGCATCGACCTGCGCAACGTGAATGACGCGCTGCTGAACACCATGCACGAGGAAATCACCGCCTTTATCGACAAGACCCGCCAGGACAGCGGCCTGTCGATCGACCTCGAGCGCGTGTCCTACTATCCGCCCTGTCCGTTCCACCCGGATTGCGTGGACGCGGTGCGCGCCGCCACCGCCACGCTCGGCTATTCCAGCATGGACGTGGTCTCGGGCGCCGGGCACGACGCCATCTACGTCGCGCGGCTGGCCCCGGCCGGGATGATCTTTGTGCCCTGCAAGGACGGCATCAGCCACAACGAGATCGAGGACGCCCAGCCCGGCCACCTGGAAGCGGGCTGCAACGTGCTGCTGCATGCGATGCTGGCGCGGGCGGGCGCTCCGGCTGGCCCGGAAGACGCCGCGCGCACGATTAGACAACCCACGCAGCCCGAGGTTGTTGCATAATAGTAAGAGACCAGTTTCGGTCTGTGACTTCGCGCGTGGATGATGCTGACCGGGCACTATGATATTTCCCTGGTTCTGGTCTCGATCTTCGTCGCGATCGTCGCCTCGTATTCCGCACTCAGCCTGGCCGGCCGCGTCGCGGAATCCAAAGGCCGCGCCAGGTATGCCTGGACCGCGGGCGGGGCGATTGCGATGGGGTCCGGGATCTGGGCCATGCACTTCGTCGGGATGCTGGCTTTCAGCCTGCCGATCCCGATTGCCTTCGACATCCCGATCACTGTGGTGTCGCTGCTGCTGCCGATCGCCGCCTCGGGCCTGGCGCTATGGCAGGTCGGCCGCGCCCGCCTCGGCCCGATCCGGCTCGCGCTCAGCGCGCTGCTGATGGGGGCCGGCATCAATGCGATGCACTATACGGGCATGGCGGCGATGCGCATGGCGCCCGGCATCGTCTACGACCCCTGGCTGTTCGCGCTGTCGGTGCTGATCGCCATCGGCGCCTCGGCGCTGGCGTTGTGGATCGCGTTCCGCCTGCGCCGCAATACGCCCTGGGTGTGGCTGCCGCGCATCGGCGCCGCCATCGTGATGGGCGTCGCCATCGTCGGCATGCACTATACCGGCATGGCCGCGGCCAGCTTCCCCGCAGATGCCGTGTGCATGGCCGCGCGCGACGGTGCGCACAGCGGCGGACTGGCCTTGCTGGTCGTGATCACCACTTTCGGCGTACTGAGCCTGGCCCTGATGGCGTCCGTGTTCGACGCGCGCCTGGAAGCCAACGCGCGCATCATGGCGATGTCGGAGGAGACCGCCGCCGAGCGCGAGCAGCTGCTGGTGCGCGAGCGCGCCGCGCGCGACCAGGCCGAGCACCTGAGCGCAATGAAGGACGAATTCCTGGCCACGCTGTCGCACGAGCTGCGCACGCCGCTGAACGCCATCCTCGGCTGGGCCGGGATGCTCCAGCGCGGGGTGAGGGACGAGGCCACGCTGCGGCGCGGCCTGGACACGATCGAGCGCAACGCGCGCGCCCAGGGCCAGCTGATCGACGACCTGCTCGACATGAGCCGCATCGTCGCCGGCACCCTGCGCCTGGACGTGCAGCGAATCGACCTGGCCAAGGTGATCGAGGCTGCGCTCGGCACCGTGCAGCCGGCCGTAGCGGCCAAGCACATCGTGCTGCACACCGAATTTGCCGCCGGCTTTGGCGAAGTGCTCGGCGACCCCGGCCGCCTGCAGCAGGTGCTGTGGAACCTTCTGTCGAACGCCGTCAAGTTCACGCCCGGCGGCGGCACGGTGCGGGTGGTGCTGGCGCGCGACGGCGGCGATGTCCTGGTCCGCGTGAGCGATTCCGGCATCGGCATCGCGCCGGAATTCCTGCCGCACGTGTTCGACCGCTTCCGCCAGCAGGATGCTTCGATCACGCGCCGCCATGGCGGCCTCGGCCTCGGCCTGGCGATCGTCAGGCAGCTGGTCGAGCTGCACGGCGGCACCATCGAGGCCGACAGTGCCGGCGAAAACGCCGGTACCACCTTCACGCTGCGCCTGCCGCTGGCGGCGCCGGCGTCCGGCACGCACCCGGATGCGGGGGAGGGTGCCGCGGCCACTTCCGAAGTGGTGGCGCTGGCCGACCTGTCCGGACTAAGCGTGCTGCTGGTCGACGATGCGCCGGACACGCTCGACGTGATCGAACAGATCCTGCAGCAGTGCGGCGCCGCGACGCTGGCGGCCTCGAATGCCGCCATGGCGCTGGCCTTGCTGGACCGCCAGGGCGGGCAAACGTATCCGGACGTGATCGTCAGCGACATCGGCATGCCGGACGTCGACGGCTTCGAGCTGATGCGGCGCATCCGGCGCCGTCCGCAGGATACCGGCGGCGCCATCCCGGCGATCGCGCTGACCGCGCTGACGCGCCAGGACGACCGCGACAAGGCGCTGCAGGCCGGCTTCGACGATTACCTGGCCAAGCCGGTCGATGCGGGCGCGCTGGTGGCGCGCATCGCCGACATGGCTGCCCGCCGGCGTACCGGGGCGGCCACGCGCGCTACCTGATTACTGGAACGTTGTTTCGCGTTCCGGCGTGGCGCTGATCCGGTGGATCGCCAGGTCGGCGCCGTCGAATTCCTGCTCGGGGTCCAGGCGCAGGCCGATCGTGGCCTTCAGGGCGCCGTACACCACCCAGCTGCCCAGGCCCGCGATGGTGACGCCGAGCACGGTGCCGGCCAGCTGCGACAGCAGCGACACGCCGCCCAGGCCGCCCAGCGCATGGCTGCCGAAGATGCCGGCGGCGATGCCGCCCCAGGCACCGCACAGGCCATGCAGCGGCCACACGCCGAGCACGTCGTCGATCTTCCAGCGGTTCTGCGCCAGCGTGAAGGTGGTGACGAACAGGGCGCCCGCCACCGCACCGGTGACCAGCGCGCCCAGCGGGTGCATCAGATCGGAGCCGGCGCACACCGCCACCAGGCCGGCCAGGGGGCCGTTGTGGGTGAAGCCGGGGTCGTTGCGGCCCAGCAGGAAGGCGCTCAGGGTGCCGCCCACCAGTGCCATCAGCGAATTCACGGCGACCAGGCCGTTCATCTTATCCAGCGTTTGCGCGCTCATCACATTGAAGCCGAACCAGCCGACCATCAGGATCCAGGCGCCCAGCGCCAGGAAAGGGATGTTCGAAGGCGGGTGGGCGGCGATGCGGCCGTCCTTGGCATAGCGGCCGCGCCGGGCGCCCAGCAGCAGCACCGCGGGCAAGGCGGCCCAGCCGCCGACCGCATGCACCACCACCGAGCCGGCGAAATCGTGGAAGGGCGCGCCGAAAGCCGATGCCAGCCAGTCCTGGATGCCGAAGCGGTTGTTCCAGGCGATGCCCTCGAAGAAGGGATAGACCAGGCCGACCAGCAGCGCGGTGGCCGCCATTTGCGGGTGGAACTTGGCGCGTTCGGCGATGCCGCCCGAGATGATGGCCGGGATCGCGGCGGCGAAGGTCAGCAGGAAGAAGAACTTCACTAGCGAATAGCCATTGTTGGCGACCAGCGTGTCGGTGGCGCCGAAGAAGTGCACGCCGTAGGCGATGCCGTAGCCGACGAAGAAGTAGGCGACCGTCGACACCGCGAAGTCGATCAGGATCTTGACCAGGGCATTCACCTGGTTCTTGCGGCGTACCGTTCCCAATTCCAGAAAGGCAAAGCCGGCGTGCATCGCCAGGATCATGATCCCGCCGAGCAGGATGAACAGCGCGTCGGCGCCGCTTTTATAAGCTTCCATGCAATACTGTTCCTAAAAAAGTGCAGGCAAAATGCGTAAGCACTTTTTAGTAGCAATAACCGTTCCATTTTGGTGAGCGATGCACCTCGTACGGGCGCGTCCAAAGATGCGCCCGATTTTCGTGCATGAGCACCGTCGTGGTGCGCCGGTGCGCCAGATTGGATGAGCCGGCTTGTCCTTCTTATACCGGGCGTTCGCCCAGCGCGATCTCGCGCCGTTCCTCATGGCTGCGCCGGCCGGCTTCCAGCAACTGCATGACCGCGACTGCGTCCGCCAGCGGGATCGGGTTCGGCGCGCCGTTCAGGATGGCGTCGCGCACCCCGCGGTAGTATGCCTGGTAGGCGCCGTTATCGGTGGCGATCGGGTTCGCCGTCACCGTGCCGTTATCTTCCAGCGACAGCATGCCCGCATCGGGATCGATGCCCCAGGCATCGTCGTCGCCGTCCGGCAGCCGGCCGGTCTTCAGCGTGGCTTCCTGCGGATCCAGGTGCTGCTTGACGTAGCTGCCGCGCGTGCCGTACAGCGCCACGCGCGGACGCGGTGCGGCCGTCAGCATGCTGGCAGCGACGTCCACGCGCAGGCCGTCGGCATAGCGCAGGCGCGCCTGGATGCAGTCGTCGGCCTGGGTGCCCGGCCGCAGCGCCGCCAGGTCGGCCTGGATCGCCAGCGGCCAGCCGAAATAGTGCAGCGCTTCGTGCAGCATGTGCGGCCCGAGGTCCATCCAGGTGCCGCCGCCCTCGACGGCGGCTTCCTTCCAGCGCGCCAGCGGCTGCGGACGGAAGCGGTCGAAGTGGATGGCGGCGTGGCGGATGGTGCCGAGCGTGCCGGCGGCCAGCACCCTGGCCGCGGTGCGCGTGCTGCTGTCCCAGCGGCGGTTGTGGAACACGCTCAGGACCAGGCCACGTTCCTCGGCCATCGCGGCCAGGCGCAGGGCCTCGTCGACCGTCGCCGTGAACGGCTTGTCGACCACCACGTGCTTGCCCGCCTCCAGGGCCAGCGCCGCCAGTTCGAAGTGGGTCCCGTTGGGGCTGGCGACGACCACCAGGTCGACCAGGTCGCTGGTAGCCAGCGCACGCGGGTCGGCCAGTACCGTGACCGCGTCGCCCAGTGCGGCGTGCACTTTGTCCGGCCCGCTGCTGGCCACTGCCGTGATCTGCAGGCCGGGCGTGGCGCGCACCAGCGGCGCATGAAAAGTCTGGCCCGCCATGCCGAAACCGATGAGGCCTACCCGTAGCGTCTTGTCTTGCATGTTCTCTCCGTGTCTGACGATCGGGAGAGTGTAGCGCACGGCGGCGTCAGCGGTAGTTGTGCAGGAAGTCGAGCAGCACGCGCGCCGCGATATCGGCGTCGTCCGCGGTCATGGTCTCGAGCGGATTGTGGCTGATGCCGCCATTGCCGCAGCGCGTGAACAGCATCGCGATCTCGGTCACGGCGGCCATCGCCATCGCATCGTGGCCGGCGCCGGACAGCAGGTCGAAGCGCGGCAGGCCGGCGCGTTGCACGGCCTCGCCCAGCTGGTCCATCAGGCGCGGGGCGCACGGCGCGGCCGGCGCTTCCAGCAGCTTTTCCACTTTGAGGCCGATGCGGCGGCGCGCGCACACCGCTTCGATGCCGTCGAAGACGTCGCGCACTGCGGCCAGGCGTTCCTCGTCGCTGGCGGCGCGGATGTCGAGCGACAGGCGGCAGCGGCCCGGGATCACGTTGACGGAACCGTCCGGCACCGCCAGCTGGCCGACCGTGCCGACCAGCGAGCCGGCGCCGCTGCAGCGTCGTTCCACCAGCAGCACGACCTCGGCGGCGGCGGCGGCGGCATCGCGCCGCATCGACATCGGCGTGGTGCCGGCGTGGCTGGCCAGGCCTTCCAGCTCGAGCAGGTAGCGCGAACTGCCGGCGATCGCGGTCACCACGCCCAGCGGCAAGCCTTTTTCGAGCAGCACCGGACCCTGTTCGATGTGGACTTCGACGTAGCCGAGCAGGGTGGACGGATCGCGCGCGATGGCGGGGATGGTTGAGGGGTCGTGCCCGGCCTGCTGCAATGCCGCGCGCATGCTGGTGCCGCCGGCATCGAGCGTGTCGAGCAGCGCCAGGTCGAAGCGGCCGGCCACCGCGTTACTGCCCAGGAAAGTGGAGCGGAAGCGCACGCCTTCTTCCTCGGCAAAGGCGATCAGTTCGAGGTGGTAGGGCAGGCGCTCGGCGCGCGCGTGCAGGTGTTTGACGATGGCCAGCGGCAGCAGGATGCCGAGGCGGCCGTCGTACTTGCCGCCGTTGCGCACGGTGTCGTAGTGGGAGCCGGTGATCAGCGTCTTGGCATCGGGATCGTCCGCCGTGTAACGCCCGACCACGTTGCCGACCGCGTCGATGCCGACCTCCATGCCGGCGTCGCGCATCCAGTCGGCCAGCCGCGCGGCGCTGCGCTGGTGGGCCGGCGTCATGTAGGCGCAAGTAAGAATGCCTTCGTCGTCACCGCTTTCATCGTCACTTATCGTGCCCAGTTCCTCGGCCCAGTCCATGATCGCGGGACCGAATGCGAGTTCGATGCCGAGCAGGCCGTTCAGGCGGATCTCGGCGATGCGGTGCACCTGGCGCAGCGCTTCCGCCATCTCGTCCGGCAGCCCGTTGCCCAGCCGGCGGCGGAAGGTGGCGATGATGGCCTGGCGCGTCAGGCCCTGGCCGGTCGGGCCCTTGACCGCCAGGATGAAGGGGAAGCCGAAGCGGGCGTTGTAGGCGGCGTTCAGCTGGTGCAGCGCCGCGTACTCGTCCGGGCTGCAGCGGTCCAGGCCCGAGGCGGCCTGCTCGCCGGTCGATTCCGCGGTGAGTTCGCCCGCGATCGCGGCCTTGCCGGCCAGTTCGGGGTGGGCGCGCAGCAGCGACAGCTGCTCGTCTTCGCTGGCCAGCGCCACCGCATCCTGCAGCGCCAGCTTGAGCGCGGCCAGGCTGGCGAACGGACGCCCGGCGGCGGCGCGTTCCGGAATCCAGGGCGAGTGTTCGTAGATGCCGTGCAGGCGATCGACAAAAGCGGCGGTGTCGAGGCGGTTCAGATCCGAAAGAGTGGTCATGGCGTGGTTTCCGATGGCAGCATCCGATGATAATCGCGCAACGGCCTCTATTTATATGTGCAGGATGATGCCGGCCATATCGCGCGCCGCATCATGCCTTGA
Source organism: Herbaspirillum sp. SJZ107 (assembly GCF_006715485.1). Classification (GTDB taxonomy): domain Bacteria; phylum Pseudomonadota; class Gammaproteobacteria; order Burkholderiales; family Burkholderiaceae_D; genus Telluria. The sequence goes on along the minus strand of NZ_VFNH01000005.1, from coordinate 93,161 downwards.
CCAGCGCCCGGGCGGCGGCGGTTACCTGGTCGCGCAGCCACTTGTGCTCGGGCGACTGGTGCATCCGCTGGTGCCACAGCTGGTAGAAGCGCATCGGCGGGAATTTGATCGGCACCGTGAAATTCTTCAGCGGCAGCGTCTTTTCATAGAAGCGGATGAACTGGCGCCCGGTGGTCAGCACCAGGTCGGTCTGGGTCAGCATGTAGGGAATCAGCCCGAAGTAGGGCGACTCCACCGCCACCTTGCGCTGCAGGCCCTCGCGTTCGAGAAAGGCGTCGATCACGCCGTAGTAGCCGGGCAGCATGGCGGACGGCGCCACATGCGGCAGGCTGAGGTAATCCTCGAGCGTCATTGCATCGCTCGCGGTGCGGCGCGCGTAGGCGCTGTCGGCACGCATGGTGCAGATGATCGGGTCTTCGAACAGCTTGGAGATGTGCAGGTGCGCCGGCGGTTCTTCCCAGTTGGCGATGACGAGGTCGATCTCGCCGTCGGACAGCATGCGCAGGTAGTCGGTGCCCGGTCCCAGGTGATGCAGCGTCACGCGGCTGTTGGGCGAGCCGCGCCGCAGCGCCGCCACCACGCCCGGCAGGAACTGGGTGTCGAGGTAATCCGGCGCCGCAATGCGGAAGGTGCGCGCCGCTTCCTCGGGCATGAAGGGCGACTTCTTGATGAACAGGCTCTCGGTCTCGTCGAGGATGCGCTTGGCCGGCTTGAGCAGGCTTTCGCCGTGCTGGGTCGGCACCATGCCGCGCGCGCCGCGCACCAGCAGCGGATCGCCCGTCAGTTCGCGCAGCTTGCGCAGCGACGCCGAGATCGATGGCTGCGGCTGGTTCAGCTTGAGCGCCACGCGCGAGACGTTTTTTTCGACCAGCAGCAGGTAGAGGATGCGGATCAGGTGCAGGTCGAGATGCTGGGGCAGGCTGGACATCGGTTCAGTGGAGTAAGCGGGACTATGCGGCAGGTATATGCGTGTGCGTATGTTGAATATACGGTATTTTTCATGTTGAATAAATGGAAAGCGGATTATCTTGTTGTAACTTGCCTGTTGTGACTCGTTTAGGGATGCTCATGGATTACCTGCTGCCGTATGGCCTCGAATGGATGAACCTGCTGGTGCGATGGCTGCACATCATCACCGGCATCGCCTGGATCGGCGCTTCCTTCTACTTCGTCTGGCTCGACAACTCCTTGCGGCCGCCGGCGCCCGGCGGCGAGCTGGCCCGCAAAGGCGTGGCCGGCGAGCTGTGGGCGGTGCACGGCGGCGGCTTCTACAACCCGCAAAAGTACATGGTGGCGCCCGCCGAACTGCCGGCCGAGCTGCACTGGTTCAAGTGGGAAGCGTATTCGACCTGGCTGTCCGGCTTCGCGCTGCTGACCATCGTGTATTACTTCAACGCGCAGGCGATGATGGTCGACCGCAGCGTGGCCGACCTCTCGAGCTGGCAGGCGATCGGCATCGGGCTGGGCAGCCTGGTGGTGGCCTGGGTGTTCTATGACCTGCTGTGCCGCTCCAGGCTGGGCAAGCACGACCTGGCCTTCGGCGCCGTGATCTTCGCCTTCCTGGTCGGCGCCACCTGGGTGCTGACCCAATTCCTCAGCGGCCGTGCGGCCTACATCCACGTGGGTGCCATGATCGGCACCATCATGGTGGCCAACGTGGCGATGGTGATCATTCCCGGCCAGCGCAAGATGGTAAACGCGATGCGCGCCGGCCAGAAGCCGGATCCGGTCTACGGCATCCGCGGCAAGCAGCGCAGCGTCCACAACAATTACTTCACGCTGCCGGTGCTGTTCATCATGATCAGCAATCACTTCGCGATGACCTACCACCATGCGCACGCATGGGCCGTGCTGGGCATGATCATGCTGGCCGGCGTCTTCATCCGCCACTTCTTCAACCTGCGCCACAAGGGCCGCATCGAGTGGAAGTATCCTGCCATCGGCGTGCTGCTGCTGGCCGCGGTGGCGATCGCGATTGCGCCGCGGCCGGCGGCCGTATCGGCACCGGCATCGGCCCAGCCGGGTGCATTAAGTGCTGGCACCGGCGCCGGCGCCGGCGCCCAGTTTGCGCAGGTGCAGGGCATCATCGCCCAGCGCTGCGTATCCTGCCATGCGGCGCATCCGACCCAGCCCGGCTTCGCGGCCGCGCCGGCCGGCGTCGCGCTCGACAACGCGCAGGGCATCAGCCAGAACGCGGCGCGCATCTACCAGCAGGCGGTGCAGCTGAAGGCGATGCCGCTGGCGAACATGACCAACATGACGGACGCCGAGCGGGCCCAGGTCGCAGCCTGGTTCGAGGGCGGCGCCAAGACGAATTAAGACAACATGGAACAGACACGGGAACAGCTGCTGGCGTGGATCGACGCCCATTTCGACGAACAGGTCGCCTTCTTGCAGGACATGATCCGCATCCCGACCGACACCCCGCCCGGCAACAACGCGCCGCATGCGGACATGGTGGCGGACAAGGTCGCGGCCTACGGCTGGCAGGCGGAGAAGCACGCGGTGCCGCTTGATCGCGTACGCGACTACGGCATGGAAAGCATCACCAACCTGATCGTGCGCCGGCCCTACGCCGCAGGCGGACCGACGCTGGCCCTGAACGCCCACGGCGACGTGGTGCCGCCGGGCGAGGGCTGGAGCAAGCCGCCGTACGGCGGCGTGGTCGAGGATGGCACCATCTACGGGCGCGCAGCGGCAGTGTCGAAGAGCGACTTCGCCACCTACATCTTTGCCGTACGGGCGCTGGAAGCCTTGAACCTGCCCCTGAAGGGCGCGCTCGAACTGCACTTCACCTACGACGAGGAATTCGGCGGCCTGCTCGGGCCGGGCTACCTGCTGGAGCAGGACCTGACGAAGCCCGACTTCGTGATCGCCGCCGGCTTCGCCTACGACATCGTCACCGCCCACAACGCCTGCCTGCAGCTGGAAATCACGGTGCACGGCAAGGCCGGCCACGGCGCGATGCCCGAGACCGCGGTCGACGCGCTGCAGGCCGCCACCCGCATCCTCAACGCCATCTACGGCCAGCTGCCCGAACTCAGGAAGATCAAGTCGACCGTGCCCGGCATCGATTCGCCGACCATGCTGGTGGGCCGCATCGACGGCGGCACCAACACCAACGTCGTCCCCGGCAAGGTGGTGATGAAAATGGACCGGCGCATGATCCCGGAAGAGGATCCGGTGGCGGTGGAAGCCGGCGTGCGCGCGCTGATCGAAGACGCGGTGCGCGACCTGCCCGGCATCCGCCTGGAAATCAAGCGCCTGCTGCTGTCGCACGCGCTGCGGCCCTTGCCCGGGTCCGGCCGGCTGGTGGAAAGCCTGCAGCGCAACGGCATGGACGTGATGGGCGAGGCGCCGCAGGCCAAGGGCACGCCGCTGTATGCCGATGCGCGCCTGTACGGCGAGCGCGGCATCCCGGCGGTGCTGTACGGCGCCGGGCCACGCACGGTGCCGGAATCGAACGCGAAAAAGGCGGACGAAAAGCTGGTGCTGGAAGATTTGCGCAAGGCGACCAAGGTGGTGGCCTTGACGCTGCTGGATTTCCTGGGCGGCGCGCCTCAGACCAGCGCATAACGCGCGCGGTAGGGCTGGAAACCGACGCGGCGCTTGAAGTCGCGCAGGCCCGGTTTCGCCCCGAGGTAGGTGTCGTACATGAAGTAATCGGCTTCGCCTTCCTCGATATGTTCGTTGCGGTCGATGCGCCGCAGCGTGTAGCCGCGCGCGGTCGCCTTCTTGCTTTGCGGTCCGGCGTGGCCGCTGCGCTGGACCGTCGCCAGGTAGGCGGATGGCTGCCCCTTGAAGGCCCTCAGGTCGATCAGGGCGATGCCCATGGTCTTGTTGCCGATGATCTTGTAGCGCGCGTGGCGCTGCGTGAACAGCGCATGCGCGCGGCGGATGCCGTCGGGATTGCGCTGCAGTTCGAAGCGCAGCGGAGCAACCGGCAGGCGCGCGAGTTCCCGTACCAGCCGGGCGCCGTTCGCCAGTTTTGAAAACAGCGCGGGCATCGCCATGGTGAACCTCGTTCGCGTCGTAAAGGGGGAGGGCGCCGCAGATGGAGAGCGGGCAGCCTGACGATAACGCCGGTTACAGCAGAGAGCGTTGACGAGGCCTAAGGGTTGCGGCTATGCGTTACCACGAACGAGCCGGCCGGTGTCGACAAAAGCGCCATTGTTTCGCTGGGCTGGAAAACCTGTGACAAAGCGAGGATTTTGCCCCCCTGACTGATTGCTATTCTCCTGCCTCCATAAAACAGATGAGAAAAGACATCAGCATGACGCTCCTCCTTGCCGCCATATTTGTCGCCCTGGTCCTGATCGTACTGACGCTTGCCCGCGCCAAGACAAGCGACCGAGCCGGAACCTACCGACAACACGCACTCATGACCGACAACGAGCTCGAATTCTTCGGCAGGCTGGTTGCGGCGCTGCCGGAGCATTACATCTTCCCGCAAGTAGCCATGTCGGCACTGCTGGAACCGTCGAGCAGCGACAAGAAAGTGGCGCACAGCGACCGCCTGCGCATTGCGCAGCAGCGTATCGACTACGTCGTGTGTAACAAGCGCTGCGAGGTGGTCGCCGTCGTCGAACTGGATGACCGGACCCATTCCCGGGCGAAGGACAAGGTACGCGACGGGCGGCTCGCAGCGGCAGGCATCAGGACGGTACGTTTTCAGGCGCGGCAAAAGCCGGCGGCCGATGCCATCCGGGCCGCCGTTTTGCCGGCACCGGCCCCAGCCGCGGCGCCGGCAATGCCGGTGGTTTGAATCAAGAAAGAGAGGCCGAATCTTCGTATCCTACCGCTCTCGAAATTCCGGCCGATCACCGGGATCCCCCGACTGTATGACGCCCTGTTCGGCAGAGCCTGGAGTACCCAATCACCTACAGATTGAATAGATTTCCATACGGTAATATTAGTAGTCGCAAATTAACTACAATTTATTTGAGTAATTTATTTGTGCTGGTACAATAGATTTATTGCAATAATTAGTGCAATGTATCAACGCAATTTCAAGCTTGATGATGCATACCGTCGAGCTTCCGGCGGTCCGGACCGGACCGATACTCATTCCGCTGTATGTCCTTGAAAGAGCCTGTTCAATGTCCGTCAAACCTGTCCTGCTGTCCCTGCTCACCCTCGCCGCGCTCAGTGCGAACGTTGCAAATGCGAACCTGATTACCAATGGCGGCTTTGAAGCCGTGACCAATGGTACTAACAAGCAGCTGACAGCAGGCACCAGCACCACGCTGACTTATCGCACCACGTTGACGGGCTGGAATAGCGCGCCGAGCAACACCGGCGATGGCGGTTATAACTTTGTCCTGAACAACGCTACCGCAGGCACAGCCACTTCGGTCAAGCAGTTGAAGAACTACACCGCCTCGGCCAATGGCGGCAACGTGTTCGCTTCCGATGCCCAATACGGTCCTGGCCTGCTGTCGCAGACCATCAGCGATTTGTCGGTGGGTACGTCCTACCTGCTGACCTTCGACTATGCGGTGGGCCAGCAGGCCGGTTTCGGCGGCGCCAACCTGAACAACTACTGGCAGGTGAGCTTCGGCAATACCACGCTGAATACCGCGTCCCTGACGATCGCGGATAGCGAGTTCAGCGGCTGGAAAACCGCGAGCATGGCCTTCACCGCCACCAGCGCCAGCCAGATGCTGAGCTTCCTGGCGAAGGGCGGCAGCGCCGGCGCGCCACCCTTCCTGCTGCTGGATGGCGTGTCGATGAATGCCAATGCCAATACCAGTGCCGTGCCCGAGCCATCGACCATCAGCCTGCTGTTGGGCGGTATCGGCCTGGCCGGCTTCCTGGCACGCCGCCGCCGCAACAACAAGTCCTGAACCTGCGTGGAGTCCGGCCGTCCTGGCGGCCGGCATTGATTCATGAACCTGACCTTGAATGAATTTGCGGGGGCCGTCCTGCGCCTTGCTGTCTGGCTTGTGCTGCTGACCCTGCTGTTCGTTCCGCTCGAACGCTGGTTCGGTGCCCGGCACGCACCGCGGCCGCGCCCCGAACGTCGACGCGAGCTGCGCCACGACCTGGTCTACTACGTGATCAGCAGCCTGGTGCCGGTCGTGGTGCTGAGCGTGCCGACGGCCCTGCTGGCCGTGGCCGCCGCCCACGTGGTGCCGGCCGCGCTGCATACGGCGGTGGCCGGTTTGCCGGTCGCCGCGCGGATTGCGCTGGCATTCCTAGTTGGGGAAATCGGGTTTTACTGGGGGCATCGCCTGAGCCACGAAATTCCCTGGCTATGGCGTTTTCATGCGCTGCATCACGGTACGGCGCATATGCATTTCCTCGCCAATACGCGCACGCATCCGGTGGACATGGTCATCACCCGGCTGTTCGGCCTGGTACCGCTGTACCTGCTGGGATTGGCCGGGCCCAGTGTTGCCGGCAGCGCCGCCCCGGCGCTGCTGCTGATCGTCGGCCAGCTGTGGGGCTTCTTCATTCATGCCAACGTGCGCTGGCGCCTGGGACCGCTGGAATGGATCGTCACGACGCCGGCATTCCACCACTGGCACCATACCCGCCAAGGGCATATCAACCGCAACTATGCATCCACGCTGCCGGTCCTGGACCGCCTGTTCGGCAGCCACTACCTGCCGCGTCATTGGCCGGACGCGTACGGCACGGATACGCCGCTGGCCGACACGGTCCTGGGCCAGCTGCTCGACCCGCTGGCGCCGCCCAGGAAATCCTGAGCGCCGCCGGCGGGGCCGCGGCTTACGGCTTCAGCGTCCGCTCGAACAGCTGGTAGATCCTGCGGTATTCGTCGTACCAGCTTTCCGGCTGCACGAACGAATGCCGCTCCAGCGGATACGGCGCCAGCTCCCAGTGATCCTTTTTCAGTTCGATCAGGCGCTGCGCCATCCGCACCGAATCCTGGAACAGCACGTTGTCGTCGACCATGCCGTGCGCGATCAAAAGGTTGCCCTTCAGGTTCTGCGCATACTCGATCGGCGACGACACTTTATAGGCTTCCGGATCGAGGTCCGGCGTGTTCAGGATGTTGGCGGTGTAGTCGTGGTTGTAGCTGGTCCAGTCGGACACCGGACGCAGGGCGGCGCCGGATTTGAAGACGTCCGGGGCGCGCAGCATGGCCATGAAGGTCATGAAGCCGCCATAGCTGCCGCCGTAGATGCCGACGTTGTTCGGGTCGCCCTGCTGGTTGGCGACCATCCAGTTGACGCCGTCCAGGTAGTCGTCGAGTTCCGGGTGGCCCATCTGGCGGTAGATCGCGTTGCGCCACTTGGCGCCGTAGCCTTTCGAGGCGCGGTAGTCCATGTCGAGCACCACGTAACCCTTCTGCACCAGCAGGTTGTTGAACATCTGCTCGCGGAAGTAGACCGAATAGCGGTGCGACACGTTCTGCAGGTAGCCGGCGCCGTGCACGAACATCACGACCGGGTAGGTCTTGCCCGGCTCGAGCCGGGCCGGGCGGTACAGCTTGGCCCAGACCGGGTCGGCGCCGTGGGTCGACGGCACCGCCACGAATTGCGGCTGGATCCATTCGCGCGCCTTGAAGCCGGTGCTGCGGGTGTCGGTCAGCTTGACGGCCGTGCCGCCGCCGGCCGGCAGGGTGGCGATCTGCGGCGGCAGGTAGGGTGCGGAGTAGTGCACCAGCAGCTGGCGCTGGTCGGGCGAGAGGCGGAAGTCTTCGACGCCGCCGTCCAGGTGGCTGACTTCGCGCGTGCTGCCGTCGCGCGCCGTGACCGCGCACACTTCATACGCGACCGGCGTCGCGCGGTTGCACATCATCCAGGCGGTCTGGCCATCGGCCGACCAGGCCACGTCCGACGCTTCCCATTTGCCCTGCGTGAGCGCGCGCACGCGGCCGCCGGCGTCGCGCGTGTACAGGTGGGAATAGCCGCTTTCTTCGGACAGGTACCACAGCGTGCTGCTGTCCGGCAGCCAGCCGAATTCGTTGTTGTCGTAGTTGACCCAGGCGTCGTCGGTCAGGCGATGCACCGGCTGCAGGACGGCGCGCGGCAGGTCGACGGTGGCGATCCAGCGGTCCTTGTTGTCGACCGCGCGCAGCATCACGGCGAGCTTGGCGCCGTTCGGGCTCCACACCACGGCGTCGCCGCTGAAGCCGATCGTCACCGGGCGCTTGCCTTTCAAAGGATCGAGCTTCTGGGCGGCGCGCAGCGCGGCCAGCGGGTCGGTCGCGATGCCGGGCAGGACGTCCAGCGACAGGTCCTTGACCTCGCGCGTGGCCAGGTCGACCAGTTTCAGGCCCTGGCCGCGCGGGCTGTTGCGGCCGACGCGGGTGCGCTCGTCCGCGAATTCCTCGTAGCCGCTTTCGGTCACGTACTTCGGCATCTTGCCGACCCGGCCTTTATCCGCGTCTTTCGGCCCGGTTACCACCAGCAGCCAGCGCCCATCCGGCGACAGGTGGCTGTTCAGGATCGACAGCTTGTCGCCCAGGTAGATCGGGGCCGGGGCGCGGGTCGGATCGGCGCGGCGCTCTTCCTCGGCGCGGGCGCGGGCGGCGTCGCGCTCGTCCTTCTGGCGTTTCAGGGTGGCGATCAGGCGCAGCTGCATGTCGCGCAGCGCGTCAGGGTCCTGTACGTGCGGATCCTTGGCCGCGCGCACCGAGGCCAGCGGCACCTGCAGGCGTTCGGCGCGGTCCCAGCCGAACCAGTCGTCGCCGATGCGGAACTGGATGCTGCGCTCGTCCTTGGCGTACTGCACGGCGTCGATCTGGGTGCCGTTGGCGCGCCGGATCTGGACCAGTGCGCCGCTCTTCAGGTCGCGCTCGAACAGATCGCCGTTGCGCAGCATGATCGCGTGCGTGCGCTTCTGGTCGTAGATGACGGTTGCGCTGTCCAGCTTGCCCAGCTCGGCGTCGTCCACCTTGCGGTTGCGGCCGGCCTTGCCGGCGTCGGCGGTCCAGGTGTCGCGCAGCTGGGCGCCATCGCGCTTCTGTTTATAGAAGACCTGTTTGCCGTCCCAGCGCCACCAGGCGGTTTCGACGGCGGGGCCGATCCAGTCCGGGTTGGCCATGGCCTGGTCGAGGGTGATGGGCGTGGAGGCTGCGGCCGGCAGGGCCAGCAAGGCAGCAAGTACAGTGACAGCAGGGAGTTGCTTCATGAGTCGGCAGTGAAGAAAGAACAAGAATGCTTTCTTGGGCAGAAATTGCAAAAATGCATTCTAGCCTAGCCGATTCGGATACTGGGCAAATTCAAGTCCCAGAAACGACGACGCCCGGACAATTCCGGGCGGGGGAGAATTCAATGCATGGCTGCGCAGGCAGCCGCGGGACTTACGAGTTGTGCAGGTGCGGGTACTCGGCGGTCCACAGTTCCGACGGGGTGGTCGGCGACGGGTTGCGGATGAACATGGCGATGCGGGTGGCGATGGCCAGGGCGGAGATGGAAACGGTGACGATTTCGATGATGGTCATGGTATATATCCTCGGTGTATAGGGTAGGGCGGTCTTATTTCGAAACGATGTTGCGCTTTACGGCTTTGCGGGCAAAGGCGCCGCTGGCCGGGTGAGCGACATCGTGGGCGAACCAGCCGCCGTGGGCGGTGTACAGTTCGATCGCGAAGCCGCGGATGGTGCCGAGGATATCGGCGAATTGGTGGCGCAGACCTTTGCTCTGCGCCTGGGTGATGGTTGCGGTGTTCATTGCATTCTCCGTGGATTTCCTGTGTTGTTGCGGTGCAGTATAGGGAAGATCTCGTTATAAATGAACTTTTAGTTTGTGATGTTCCCCATACATTCCGTGAATATTTTCTTGAATGCAATTATTGCTTGTTCTTAGCTGAGACATGCTGGCAGTGAATATCTGCTGAGTTCGCCTCAACCTGCGCCATCCATCTGGCCCGGAACTTGCATATCTCAATGGCATGAAACCGCCATCCCAGCGCACCCTGCGTATCGTCGTCGTCAATACCATGCCGGACCGCGGCGCGGTCAGCCAGGCAGCCGACGCCCAGGCGCATCGCAACACCGCGCTGCGCATCGGCCTGCTCGAGTCCGGCTACGACATCGTCGCCTCGCTGCCGGCCGATATCTTCCTGCCCGAGCGGATCGCCCAGATCCAGCCGGACATGATCATCATCGACAGCGAATCCGACGCCCGCGACGTGCTCGAGCACATCGTGATCGCCACCCGCGACGAGCCGCGCCCGATCGTCCTGTTCACCGACGACCAGACGCCGACCAGCGTCGATGCGGCGCTGGCCGCGGGCGTGTCCGCGTATATCGTCGACGGCCTGCATGCCGAGCGGGTGAAGCCGGTGCTGGACGTGGCGCTGGCGCGTTTCAGGCGCGAGCAGAAGCTGCTCGACGAACTCTCCGACACCCGCCGCCAGCTGGCCGAGCGCAAGCTGATCGAGCGCGCCAAGGGCGTGCTGATGGCAAAGAACCGGCTGACCGAGGAGCAGGCCTACCAGCGGCTGCGCACCATGGCGATGAACAAGAAGCTGAAGCTGGCCGAGATCGCGCAGCGGGTGCTGGATGTCGAAGATCTTCTCTAATATATATAAGGACGTTTCATGACAGCCGCATTCGTAGCCGGATCCGACCGACCGGAAAAGACCGTCATCAAGGTCGGCTTCATGCCACTGACCGATTGCGCGTCGCTGGTGATGGCATCGGTGCTCGGGCTCGACGAGAAATACGGCATCCGGCTGGTGCTGAGCCGCGAGCACTCCTGGTCCGGCATGCGCGACCGCCTCGTCAAGGGCGAACTGGACGCCGCCCACGTGCTGTATGGCCTGGTGTACGGCGTCGAGATGGGTATCGGCTGCGCCGCCACGCCGATGGCGGTGCTGATGAATTTGTCGCGCAACGGCCAGGCGATCACGCTGTCCAAGGCACTGGCACAGCAGGGCGTGACGAGCCTGGAAGCGCTGGCCACCCTGGTGCGCAAGGGCAACCGGCGCTTCACCTTCGCCCATACCTTCCCGACCGGGAACCACGCGATGTTCCTGTCCTACTGGCTGGCTGCCGGCGGCATCGACCCGCTGCGCGATGTCCAGCTGGTAACGGTGCCGCCGGCGCAGATGGCATCCAACCTGGCGGCCGGGCACATGGACGGCTTCTGTGCCGGCGAGCCATGGAGCGGCGCCGCCGTGCGCGACGGCAGCGGCTTCACGGTCTGCACCAGCCAGGACGTCTGGCCCGATCATCCGGGCAAGGCGCTCGGTACCAGCGCCGCCTTTGCCGACGCCAATCCGCACGCCTGCCGCTCGCTGATCGCGGCGGTGCTGGAAGCGGGGCGCTGGATCGACGAATCCGACGAGCACCGCTTCGCCGCGGCCGAAGTCCTGTCCAGCCCTGCCTACGTCGGCGCCAGCCTGCGCGACATCGCCGCACGCCTGCAGGGCGAGTACGACAATGGCCTGGGGCGCCACTGGAGCGACCCCGATCCGCTGCAATTCCACGCCGGCGGCGAAGCCAATTTCCCCTACCTGTCGGACGGCATGTGGTTCCTGACCCAGCACCGGCGCTGGGGCCTGCTGCGCGAGGACCCGGATTACCAGGCCGTCGCCGGCCGCGTCAACCGGGTCGGCCTGTACCGCGAAGCCGCGCTGCTGGCCGGCGTGCCGGCATCCTCCAACTTGCTGCGCAGCGCGGTGCTGATGGACGGCAAGGTCTGGAACGGCCGCGATCCGCGTAACTACGCTGCCTCCTTCGCCATTCACAAACGAACAACTGTCAATACTTGATGGTGCGCTTTGAGCTGACGCAAGCGCCCCATGTTGGGGCATTGTGCACCGCAGCGAAGCGCATCCGGGGTGCACCATCCCGGGCGCCAGAGTGAAGGACCATCTGGCACGCCTCTTGCAAACATTCCGGTAAAGGATCAACGGCGATCCCATACAAGCCGGTCCAACGAAGGACCGGCACACAGGACAACGGCGTCCGCTGCACCCGAAAAACATGACTCATGTTCGTCGGCTACGCAGCGGGCGCCTTTTTGTTTTTGAACGGAACCCAAGCGAGGAACCTGACATGGCCGGCAAAGCAAACAGCATCAAGCTTTTTTCCTTCAACACACCACAGATGCGCGCATTCCACATGAGCTGGGTCGCGTTCTTCATCTGCTTCTTCGCCTGGTTCGCCTGCGCGCCGCTCATGCCCGTCATCAAGGGCGAGTTCCACTTGTCGGTCGGCCAGATTGCCGACATCAACATCGCCGCCGTCGCCATCACGATCCTGGTGCGCCTGCTGGTCGGCCCGCTGTGCGACCGCTTCGGTCCGCGCAAGACCTACACCGGCCTGCTGGCGCTGGGTGCGATTCCGGTGCTGGGCGTGGCGGCGGCGCAGAGCTACGAAAGCTTCCTGCTGTTCCGCCTCGGGATCGGCGCGGTCGGCGCCAGCTTCGTGATCACCCAGTACCACACCTCGGTGATGTTCAGCCCGCGGGTGGTCGGTACCGCCAACGCGGCGTCGGCCGGCTGGGGCAACAGCGGCGGCGGCGTGGCGCAAGCCCTGATGCCGCTGCTGATGGGCGCCGTGATCATGGCCGGCGTCAGCGAAACCATGGGCTGGCGCGTGGCACTGGTGGTGCCCGGCATCGCGATGCTGGTGACCGCCGTCGCCTACTGGAAGCTGACCCAGGATTGCCCGGAAGGTAACTTCAAGGAACTGCGCGCCGCCGGCGTGCCGTTCGAATCGAACAACAAGGGCGGCTGGAGCAGCTTCGTGCAAGCCTGCGGCAACTACCGGGCCTGGCTGCTGTTCGTGACCTACGGCGCCTGCTTCGGCATCGAACTGTTCATCCACAACACCGCCGCCGTCTATTACGTCGACCACTTCGGCCTGTCCCTGAAGGCGGCCGGCATGGCAGCCGGCAGCTTCGGCCTGCTGGCGCTGTTCGCCCGTGCCCTCGGCGGCTGGCTGTCGGACAAGGCCGCCGCCCGCGGCGACCTGAACAGCCGCGTCAACCTGCTGTTCATCCTGATGATCGGCGAGGGCCTGGGCCTGCTGTGGTTCTCGCACACCACCAGCGTCGCGCTGGCGATCACCGCCATGCTCGCCTTCGGCCTGTGCACCCACATGGCTTGCGGCGCCACCTATGCGCTGGTGCCCTTCGTGAGCCGCAAGGCGCTGGGCGGCGTGGCCGGCATCGTCGGCGCCGGCGGCAACGTCGGTGCGGTGCTGGCCGGCTTCCTGATGAAAGGCACCGGCGACGTGCGCCAGACCCTGTTCATCCTGGGCGGCGCGGTGCTGGTGTCGGCCGTGTGCGCAATCGGCGTGCGCTTCAAGTCCGCCGCGCTGGACAACGCAGCAGCGGCTGCAGCCTGAACTCTTTGGTAAGGAATCGCATCATGAAACTCATCGTCATCGGCCACGGCATGGTCGGCCACAAGTTCCTGGAAACCCTGCTGGGAGGCGAGGCGTCCCAGTTCGACGTCACCGTCCTGTGCGAAGAACCGCGCCCGGCCTACGACCGCGTGCACCTGTCCGAATTCTTTGCCGGTAAATCGGCCGACGACCTGTCGCTGGTGGCGCCGGGCTTCTTCGAGAACCGCGCCAACGTCACCCTGAAGCTGAACGCCAAGGCGGCGGCGGTGGACCGCGCCGCGCGTACCGTCACCCTGGCCGACGGCGAAGTCCTCGCCTACGACAAGCTGGTGTTCGCCACCGGTTCCTATCCCTTCGTGCCGCCGGTCCCGGGCAAGGAGAGGAAGGACTGCTTCGTCTACCGCACCATCGAAGACCTGGAAGCGATGCTCGAATGCGGATCGCGCGCCAAGTCCGGCGTGGTGATCGGCGGCGGCCTGCTCGGCCTGGAATGCGCCAAGGCCCTGCGCGACATGAACCTGGCCACCAACGTGGTCGAATTCGCGCCGCGCCTGATGGCGGTGCAGGTCGACGACCTGGGCGGGCGCATGCTGCGTAACAAGATCGAAGAACTGGGCGTGACCGTGCATACGCACAAGAGCACCCTGCGTATCGTCGACGGCGAAAGCGCCACCCACCGCATGGAGTTTGCCGACGGCAGCTTCCTGGAAACCGACATGATCGTGTTCTCGGCCGGCATCCGCCCGCGCGACGAACTGGCGCGCGCCTGCGGCCTGGAACTCGGCCCGCGCGGCGGCATCGCCATCGACGACGCCTGCGTCACGTCGGATGCCGACATCTACGCGATCGGCGAGTGCGCGGCCTGGAACGGCCAGACCTTCGGCCTGGTCGCCCCGGGCTACGACATGGCGCGCACGGTGGCCAAGGCGCTGCTGGGCCAGGCGGGTACCTTCGGCGGCGCCGACATGAGCACCAAGCTGAAACTGATGGGCGTGGACGTGGCCTCGATCGGCGACGCCCACGGCACCACGCCGGGCAGCCGCAGCTTCCAGTACACCGACGAGCGCCGCCAGGTCTACAAGAAGATCGTGGTGTCGGATTGCGGCAAGCGCCTGCTGGGCGCGGTGCTGATCGGCGACGCCAGCGAATACGGCAGCCTGCTGCAGACGGTCCTGAACAGCATCGCCCTGCCGGAAGCGCCGGAATTCCTGATCCTGCCGCAGGCGCAAGGCGGCGCGCGCCCGGCGATCGGCGTCGACGCGCTGCCGGCCAGCGCGCAGGTGTGCTCGTGCAACGACGTCAGCAAGGGCGCGGTCTGCGACGCGGTCAAGGCGGGCGCCTGCGACATCGGCGCCATCAAGGCCTGCACCAGCGCCGGCACCTCGTGCGGCGGCTGCGTGCCGCTGGTCACGCAGATCATGAAGGCCGAGATGCAAAAGCAGGGCATGGCCGTCAACAACCACGTGTGCGAACACTTCGCCTACTCGCGCCAGGAACTGCTCCACCTGATCCGCGTCGGCGGCATCAAGACCTTCGGCGAGCTGCTGCACAAGCACGGCAAGGGCCTGGGCTGCGACATCTGCAAGCCGGTCGCCGCCAGCATCCTGGCCTCGACCTGGAACGACTTCGTGCTGAAGCCCGAGCACGCCAGCCTGCAGGATTCGAACGACTACTTCCTCGGCAACATCCAGAAGGACGGCACCTACTCGGTGGTGCCGCGCATGACGGGCGGCGAAGTGACCCCCGACGGCCTGATCGCGGTGGGCCAGGTCGCGAAAAAATACGGCCTGTACACCAAGATCACCGGCGGCCAGCGGGTCGACCTGTTCGGCGCCCGCGTCGACCAGCTGCCGGCGATCTGGGAAGAGCTGATCGCGGCCGGCTTCGAGTCCGGCCACGCCTACGGCAAGTCGCTGCGCACGGTGAAGTCCTGCGTCGGTTCGACCTGGTGCCGCTACGGCGTGGGCGACAGCGTCGCCTTCGCGATCGCGCTGGAAAACCGCTACAAAGGCTTGCGCGCGCCGCACAAGATCAAGTTCGGCGTCTCGGGCTGCACCCGCGAATGCGCCGAAGCGCAGGGCAAGGACGTCGGCCTGATCGCCACGGACAAAGGCTGGAACCTGTACGTGTGCGGCAACAGCGGCATGAAGCCGCGCCACGCCGAGCTGCTGGCGTCCGACCTCGACCAGGAGACCGTGGTCAAGCTGGTCGACCGCTTCCTGATGTTCTACGTGCGTACCGCCGACCGCCTGCAGCGCACCAGCACCTGGCGCATGAACCTGGAAGGCGGCCTGGATTACCTGAAGAGCGTGGTGCTGGACGACAAGCTGGGCATCGCGGCCGAGCTGGAAGCCGAGATGCAGAACGTCGTCGACACCTACCGCGACGAGTGGAAGAACGCGATCGAGGACCCGGCGGTGCGCGAGCGCTTCCGCACCTTCGTGAACAGCGACGCCGTCGACGACAACGTGGTCTTCATGCCCGAGCGCGGCCAGATCCGTCCGGCCACTCCCGAAGAACGCAAGCAGCGCGTCATCCCGATTGCCGTCCGCAGCGCCTGACCATATTAAGGAGCCCCCATCATGCACCATGATCTGCAAGCACATCAACAGCAGTGGAACGCCATCTGCCCCCTCGACCGCATCGTGCCCGACACCGGCGTGTGCGCGCTGCTGAACGGGCGCCAGGTGGCCGTGTTCCGCGTCGGGAACGAGGCGCCGAGCCTGTTCGCGATCGACAACTACGACCCGAATTCGCAAGCCGCGGTGCTGTCGCGCGGCCTGGTCGGCAGCATCGGCGAGCGCATCGTGGTCGCTTCGCCCATCTATAAACAGCACTTCGACCTGCGCACCGGCGAATGCCTGGAAGCGCCGCACAACTCGGTGGCCAGCTACCCGGTGCGGGTCGAAGACGGCAAGGTGTGGGTCGGGCTATGAACGCGCGCCCCGGCCTGGTCGTGATCGGCAACGGCATGGCCGGCATGCGCACGGTCGAGGAATTGCTGAAGCTCGACCCGGCCATGTACCGCATCACCGTGTTCGGCGCCGAGCCGCACGGTAACTACAACCGGATACTGCTGTCGCCGGTGCTGGCCGGCGACAAGACCGTCGACGACATCATGCTGCATACGCGCGACTGGTACGCGGCCAACGACGTCACGCTGCACGCGGGCGACCCGGTGGTGCGCATCGACCGCAAGCGGCGCGTCGTGCATGCGCAGTCGGGCCTGGCCGTGCCGTACGACCGCCTGCTGATCGCGACCGGCTCGAAGCCTTTCATCGTGCCGGTGCCGGGCCATGCGCTGCCGGGCGTGATCGGCTTCCGCGACATCCAGGACGTCGATACGATGCTGGCGGCGGCGCAGCGCGGCGGCAAGGCCGTCGTGATCGGCGGCGGCCTGCTCGGGCTGGAAGCGGCCAACGGCCTGCTGCGCCAGGGCATGGAGGTCAGCGTGGTCCACGTGACCGGCAGCCTGATGAACCAGCAGCTCGATCCGCCCGCGGCCGACCTGCTGCGCGCGGCGCTCGAACGCAAAGGGCTGCGCATCCTGCTGAATCGCCAGACCGCCGAGATCTTTGGCGACGGCCGGGTCCAGGGCGTACGTTTCGCCGACGGCGAGGACATCGCTGCCGACCTGGTGGTGATGGCCGCCGGCGTGCGCCCGAACGTCGAGCTGGCGAAGAGCGCCGGCCTGCACGTCGAACGCGCCATCGTGGTCGACGATACCCTGCAGACCTACGATCCGCGCGTGTACGCGGTGGGCGAATGCGTGCAGCACCGCCGCGCCACCTTCGGCCTGGTGGCGCCGATCTGGGACCAGGCGCGCGTCTGTGCGGCCCACCTGGCAGGCAGCGGCCACCGCCGCTACGTGCAGCAGGCCACCGCCACCAAGCTGAAGGTGACCGGGGTCGACCTGTATTCGGCCGGCGACATCGTCGGGCTGGAAGGCAGCGAAGACCTGGTGCTGCGCGACCGCCGCGGCGGCGTCTACAAGCGCCTCGTGGTGACCGGCAACCGGCTCACCGGCGTGGTGCTCTACGGGGACGTCGCCGACGGTCCCTGGTATTTCGATCTGATCCAGAAGCGGACGAACATTGCATCGTTCCGCGACCAGTTGTTGTTTGGGCAGGCGCACGCTGCCTGACGAAGGAGTTGTCCATGAAGCTGTCCGCCATTCCGACCACCGTCAACACCACCTGTCCGTATTGCGGCGTAGGCTGCGGCGTCAAGGCGCAGGTCGGCCAGGACGGCACCCTCGCCATCGCCGGCGACGAGGCGCATCCGGCCAGCCAGGGGCGCCTGTGCGTGAAAGGCGCGGCGCTGGGCGAGACCGTCAGCCTGCAGGGCCGCCTGCTGGCGCCGATGCTGCGTGAACAGGACGGCGCGCTGCGCGAAGCATCCTGGGACGAAGCGCTCGGCCGCGTCGCCGACGGCTTCGCCCGCATCGTCGCCGAGCACGGGCCGGACGCCGTGGCGCTGTACGTCTCGGGCCAGTTGCTGACCGAGGATTACTACGTCGCCAACAAGTTCATGAAGGGCTTCATCGGCAGCGCCAACATCGACACCAATTCGCGCCTGTGCATGTCGGCCGCGGTGGCCGGCCACAAGCGCGCCTTCGGCGAAGACCTGGTGCCGGGCTGCTACGAAGACTTCGAGCTGGCCGACCTGGTCGTGCTGGTCGGCTCCAACGCGGCCTGGTGCCACCCGACCCTGTACCAGCGCATCGTGCGCGCCAAGGAAGCGCGGCCCGGCATGAAGATCGTCGTGATCGACCCGCGCCGCACCGCTACCTGCGACATCGCCGACCTGCACCTGCCGGTCAAGCCGGGCACCGACGTCTGGCTGTTCAACGGCCTGCTGGCTTACCTGGCGCAGCAAAAGCTGATCGATACCGCCTTCGTGAACGCGCACACCGCCGGCCTGGCCGACGCGCTGGACGCGGCCGGGCAGGGCGGCAACCTGCTGGAAGTGGCCAAGACCTGCCGCATCGATCCGCAGCAGCTGCTCGCCTTTTACGAACTGTTCGGCCGCACCGAGAAAACCGTCACCGCGTTCACCATGGGCGTCAACCAGTCGACCAGCGGCGCCGACAAGGTCAACAGCATCATCAACTGCCATCTGGCCACGGGCCGCATCGGCCGGCCCGGCATGGGACCGTTCTCGCTGACCGGCCAGCCGAACGCGATGGGCGGACGCGAAGTGGGCGGCCTGGCCAACATGCTGGCCGCGCACATGGAACTGGACGACCCCGGCCAGCGCGCGCTGCTGCAGGATTTCTGGCAGTCGCCGCGCATGGCCGACAAGCCGGGCCTGAAGGCGGTCGACCTGTTCCGCGCGATCGAGGATGGCAAGATCAAGGCGGTGTGGATCATGGCGACCAATCCGCTGGTGAGCCTGCCCGATGCCGACCAGGCGCGCCGCGCGCTGGCCAAGTGCGAGCTGGTGGTGGCATCCGATATCGTGGGCGGCACCGATACCAACGGCGCGGCCCACGTGCTGCTGCCGGCGCTGGGCTGGGGCGAGAAGGACGGCACGGTCACCAATTCCGAGCGCTGCATCTCGCGCCAGCGCAGCTTCCTGACGGTGCCAGGCGCGGCCCGGCCCGACTGGCAGATCATTTCCGCGGTGGCGCAGCGCATGGGTTTTTCGGGCTTCGACTACGACGGACCGCACGCGATCTTCGACGAACATGCGCGCCTGAGCGCTCATCAGAACGACGTCGGCGGCCAGCGCCGCCGCGCCTTCGACATCGGGGGCCTGGCCGGCATGAGCCGCGCAGCCTACGATGCCCTGGCGCCGGTGCAGTGGCCGGTGCCGGCCGCCGGCGCATCCACCACGCGCCTGTTCGGCGACAAGCGCTTCGCCCATGCGGATGGGCGCGCGCGCTTCGTGGCCACCGTCCCGCGCGCACCGGCGCATGCGCCCGACGCCGAGTACCCGATGGTGCTGAACACCGGCCGCGTGCGCGACCAATGGCACACCATGACGCGCACCGGCCGCTCGCCCAGGCTGGCCGGCCACATCCCGGAACCCTTCATCGACATGCACCCGCAGGATGCGTTGCTGTGGGGCGTCAAGGCGGGCGAACTGGCGCGCGTCACCAGCAACTGGGGTGCGGTGGTGGCGCGCGTGCAGCACGGCGGCGGCATCGCGCGCGGCAGCGTGTTCATGCCGATCCACTGGAGCGGCCAGACCGCGTCCGACGCGCGCGTCGGCACGGTGGTCAATCCGGCGGTCGATCCGGTCTCGGGGGAGCCCGAATTCAAGCACACGCCGGTGCGCATCGAACCGTTCGGCGTGAACTGGTACGGCTTCATCCTCAGCCGCGTGGAACTGCCGCTGCTGGAGACGGCGCACTGGACCCGCATCCAGGGCGCGGACTTCATCCGCTACGAACTGGCCGGACGCACGCCGGTGCGCGATGCCACGGCCTGGGGCCGCGCGCTGCTCGGCGTCGATGCGCAGGACGAGGATGCCGACTGGATCGAGGTCGAAGACCGCAGCGGCGGCATGTACCGCGCCGTGCACCTGGTCGACGAGCGCATCCAGTCCTGCCTGTTCGTCTCGACGCGCCAGGACCTGCCGGCACGCGCCTGGCTGGCCGAGATGTTTGGCAAGCCGAAGCTGGCGCCGCTGGAGCGCCTCAATTTGCTGTCCGGCCGCGCGAAAGAGCAGGGCGCGGACCCGGGGCCGATCGTGTGCTCGTGCTTCGGCGTGGGACGCAAGACCATCGAGATCGCGATCCGCAAGGACGGCCTGACGGAGGCGTCGCAGGTGACGGCCTGCGTCAAGGCGGGCGGCAATTGCGGCTCGTGCGTGCCGGAGATCCGGGCGCTGCTGGCCGAAGCCAGGGTGCCTGCATAATCGTCGTCCCGCTTTATCAATCCGTCGTCCCCGCCTTCGCGAGGACGACGTTACGGGACGGCCACCCCGGCGGCGGCAGGGCCGGGATCTTCGCGGTCATGCGGATAGTGATGCGCCAACGGAAACGGCGGCAGCCAGGCTTCGCGGCGGACGGTCCAGTTTTCATAGGTCGGCATGAACTGGTCGGGCGCATCGAGGGAACCCAGGTGGACTTCGATTTCACCTTCGCTGCGGCCGAAGACGGGGGAGCCGCAGCGCGGGCAGAAAAAGCGGTTGGCATAGGCGCGGGTAGCGCCGCTGACCGTCACCGCCTCCTCGGGGAAGATCGCCGCTGCATAGAACAGCGCGCCGTGATGCTTGCGGCAATCCAGGCAGTGACACAGGCCGACGCGGTTGGGGCGTCCCGTGGCCGTGATGCGGACGTCGCCGCACAGGCAGCCGCCGCGCACTTGCTGGCTAGATTTTTCCATGGTCGTCTCCTCGGATTGGGTGATCGGCTGAGATGAGCGGAATAGTAGCGACGATCGAGCGGGTGCGGCGCGCCACCGCCCGGGTCTCGAACGGAAATCAAGCCGCCACCGCATCCCCTGCACGCGCATAGCGCGCCGGCGGCACCCCGACATGGCGCGCAAAGGCCACGCTGAAGGTGCTGGCCGAACTGTAGCCGACGCGCGCCGCCACCTCGGCGATGCCGCCGGCGCCGCGCCGCAGCAGGTCCTTGGCCAGTGCCATGCGCCAGGCCAGCAGGTATTCCATCGGCGCCGTACCCATGGCGCGGCTGAAGCGCTCGAAGAAGCTCGAGCGCGACAGCGCCGCTTCCCTGGCCAGGTCGGCCACCGTCCAGTTGCGCGCTGGTGCTTCGTGCATGCGCCGCAATGCGGCCGCCAGGCGGGCGTCGGCCAGGCCGCGCAGCAGTCCCGGCGCATCCTCGGCATCCTTGCCGGCCCCGGTGGCGGCGCCGGCGCGCAAGGCTTCGATGAACAGCACTTCCAGCAGGCGCGCTAGGACGACGTCGCGCGCCGGCCGCTGCGCACGCGACTCGTCGCGCACCAGCTGAACCAGCGTCGCCAGCCGCGGTTCGCCGCGCACGTGCAGCAGTTGCGGCAGCAGCGACACCAGCAGCGCGGCATCGGGCGAACCGAATTCGCAATGGCCGACGACGAAGCGCACATCCGGCGCGGCCTCGCGGTCGCCGAGCCGGAATGCGCCCGGCGCCGTCGCGAACGGTGGTACGTCGCTGTCGTCCGGCGCCGGCGGTTCCAGGCTGGTGGTGGCGAAATCCCGGGCTGCCGGCACCAGCACGAAGTCGCCCGCGGCCAGCGTGACCGGTGCCTGGCCATCGACCAGCAGGCGGCAGGCGCCGTCCAGCATGGCGCAGTAGAAGGGCTGGCCGAGGTCCGAACGGCGCACGCGCCACTGGCCGGCACCTTCGACGATCTTCGAGTGCGGCGTGCTGGGCTGGAGCAGGGTCACCATCTCGGCAAGCGGATCGATCATGTTCGGACTCCTGAAAAAGAATATCGGACTATCGATTGTAGCAAGTCCGGCCAGGCGGCGGTATCTTCCTGTTTCCACTGATGACAAGGAGTTCCTATGCAAACCGTCCTGATCACCGGCTGCTCGTCCGGCTTCGGCCTCGAGACCGCCCGCCTGTTCCTCGAACGCGGCTGGAAGGTCGTCGCCACCATGCGCACGCCGCGCGACGGCATCCTGGCGCCGTCCGAGCAGCTGCGCATCCTGCCGCTCGACGTGACCGATGCCGCCAGCATCCGCAATGCCGTGCAGGCCGCGGGGCCGATCGACGTGCTGGTGAATAACGCCGGCTTCGGCGCCATGAGCGTGTTCGAAGCGCTGTCGATGGACAGCGCGCGCGATCTGTTCGAAACCAACACCCTCGGCACGATGGCCGTGACCCAGGCCGTGCTGCCGCAGTTCCGCGAGCGCGGGCAGGGCGTGATCGTGAACGTGACCTCGATCGTCACGGCGCGCCCGTTCCCGCTGATTTCCGCGTACGCCGCCAGCAAGGCGGCGGTCGACATGTTCAGCGCCTCGCTGGCGCTGGAACTCGAACCGTTCGGCGTGCGCGTAAAACTGGTGCAGCCGGGGCGCTCGCCGACGACAAGCTTCGGCGCGAATGCGAAGGCGCGCACGCTGGGCGGCATCCCGGACGCCTATGCGGGCTTCGCCCGGCAGGTGTTCGCCGGCATGGGCGCCGATGCGCCGGTGACCCATGCGCCGGACGTGGCGGCAGCGGTATGGCGCGCGGCCACCGATCCATCGTGCCCGCTGCGGCTTCCTGCGGGGGCCGACGCGGTGGCGCTGGCCGGTTCAGCTTGAGGCGGGCGGCGTGATCCCGAACGCCTGCGGCACCGCCACCCGCATGATGTCGATGAAGCGGCGCAGGCGCGCCGGATAGAAGCGCGCCGGCGGATAGATCAGGTGGATCGGCAGCGGCGCGGCCTGCCACTCGGGCGCCAGCTGCACCAGGTGGCCGCTCTCCAGTTCCTCGCGCAGCGCCCAGGTCGAGGCGACCGCCGCGCCGACGCCCAGCAGCGCCGCATTGCGCAGCGCATACAGGTTGTCGGTGTAGAGGCGCGGCTGGATGCGCATGCGTACGGTCTCGCCACTGCCGGCGTGGGCCAGTTCGACCTCGTCGCGGTAAAAATTGCTGGCCGCAATCCAGGGCAGGCGCGCCAGGTCGTCCGGGTGCGTGGGCATCGTGGCAGGCCCGCCTGCGCCGTGGAGCAGGGCAGGGGCGCCGACCACGATGCGCGGCACCGCGCCCAGCGGGATCGCCACCACCGAGGTGTCGGTCAGGGCGCCGACCTGGATCGCGCAGTCGATGCCTTCGGCGATGAAGTCGGGCGTGCGGTCGTGCAGGGTCCAGTCGACCGTCATCTTCGGATAGCGCGCCAAATACTCTGCCAGCGGCGCCACCAGCTGCTGCTGGCCGAAGGCGTGCGGCGCGATCACGCGCAGGGTGCCCACCGGTTCGTCGCCGGCGCCGCGGATCTCGCTTTCGAACTCCTGCCAGCCGAGGATCAGGGCCTTGGCGCGTTCGTAGCAGCGGATGCCGTCGTCGGTCAGCGTCATTGCATGCGTGGAACGCTGCAGCAGGCGCACCCCGAGCGATTTTTCCAGCGTCTTCAGGCGCCGGCTGATGGTGGGTTGCGTGGTCTCCAGCAGGCGCGCGGCGGCAGAGAGGCTGCCGGCATCGACGATGCGGACAAAGGTTTCCACGAGCATCATACGGTCGGCAGTGGAAATGCCGGGTGTTTGTTCGATATTCATACGTGCATCGTATAACAGTTCGACGCGTGCGGCTGCTACCGTCATACTTGCCATCTTTGCATAATGCACTCCATCGCAGTTCCACTTCCGGAGCGCACCATGAGCACGACATCCATGACCAAGAACATTACCCAGGCCGCGCCCGAGCAGGCAACGCTGTCGACTTCGCTGACTTTCCTGCTGGCCGCCGGCACCGGCCTCACCGTCGCCGCACTTTATTACAGCCAGCCGACGCTGGGCGTGCTGGCCGGCGACCTGCATGCGACGGCGCGCAACGTCGGCTGGATTCCGACCCTGACCCAGCTCGGGTACGCCATCGGCCTGCTGGTGCTGGCACCGCTGGGCGACCGCTACGACCGCCGCAACATCATCGTCATCAAGGCGCTGATCCTGAGCGCGGCGCTGCTGCTGACCGGCTTCGCGCCGACGCTGGGCGTGCTGCTGGCGGCCAGCCTGGCGGTCGGCCTGTTCGCCACCGTGGCCCAGGACATCGTGCCGGCCGCCGCGACGCTGGCGCCGGCCGCGCACCGCGGCAAGGCGGTCGGCACCGTGATGACCGGCCTGTTGATGGGTATCCTGCTGTCGCGCGTGGTGAGCGGCTTCGTTGCCGAGCACTTCGGCTGGCGCACGGTGTTCATGGCGGCGGCGGTGAGCGTGCTGCTGCTGGCGGGCGTGATGGCCAAGGGCTTGCCGCACTTCGCGCCGACCACCACGCAATCCTACCCGGCGCTGCTGCAATCGCTGGCCACCCTGTGGCGCGCGCACCGCAAGCTGCGCCTGGCCGCACTGGCCCAGGGACTGCTGGCGCTCGGCTTCTCGGCGTTCTGGTCGACGCTGGCCGTGATGCTGCACGACGCCCCGTTCCACCTGGGTTCGGCCGTCGCCGGCTCCTTTGGCCTGGCCGGCGCCGTCGGCGCGCTGGCGGCACCGTTCGCCGGCCGCCTGGCCGACCGCCGCGGCGCCGAGTGGGTGACACGCATCGCCGCCACCATCACGGTGGTCTCGTTCGGCGCGATGCTTTTCATGCCGCTGCTGTCGACCGGGGCGCAGCTGGCGCTGCTGGCGCTGGCCACGGTCGGCTTCGACCTGGGCGTGCAGGCCAGCCTGATTTCGCACCAGAGCATCATCTACGGGATCGCGCCGGAAGCGCGCAGCCGTTTGAATGCGCTGTTGATGACCAGCGTGTTCGTCGGCATGGCAGCCGGTGGTTTCCTCGGGGCGCAGGCGCTGGCCGGGTGGGGCTGGATGGGTGTGGTGGGCGTGGCGATGGTGGCGAGCGGTGGGGCGCTGCTGGTGCGGATCCGGGCTGCTGCGGCCAGGGATTGATTGCGCGGGTGCCTGCAGCTGGCATCCCCGCATATGACGCAAGCATGTACGAAAGTAACGTACGAATCACGGCTACTGTACGAAACTAGACCAAGCGCAGCGGATTGCAGACTTATTGCAGCGTCCGCTTTCGCCATCAAGTGGGCACTTTTTCTACCGTAGTACCGTTCTGTGCCGATACCAGAAAAAGTAGAAAACCAGACTTCCAACAAATCCGTGAAAGCCAAGTCCAACGGCAGTTTCGACGTAAGCGAGCCATGCTCCCGCCGCTGGACTTCCATTTTCATAATGCCTGAGCATGTGTCCGTGCCATAGCGCAGTCCCTGTGTAACCAGCTATATGCTGGGGGTAGGCTATCAAAAGATAAGGCAACATCCCGATGAAGATGCCGCAGCAACTCAAACTTGGCAAAGTTAACTTACCTGCTGCGTTAAGTGCATTAAAACATGGTAGTCCGAGCAGTACCACGATCAAACTCGACATGATCAGTACGGCTAGCAGGTAAAAAATGAAAACATCAGGCGAAGGGAATGCCCCGCGCCAAAATGGAAAAAAAGTGGCCAGTCCAACCAGGGGCTGTAATGAGATAGCAGTAAGTGCGGCCAAAGCGAGATACCTGGTCTTCATATAACGATGCAAATTAATGACTGCTCTTGGCCGGACGATAGCGGACTCTCAGAATGGGGCAGTGTACGGGATTGTTGCTCTCCCAGGAAGTAACGGGTTTGTCAGGAACATCAAGGCGTCAATACAAAGCTTCCAGGTGTAATTCAGGGGCGGGTCGGCTTCGACGTCATGAGGCTAGCCACCACCGACACCGACAGAATCAAGCCCACCACCCCCAGCGCAATCCCGGTCGGAATCTTGTAGATATCGAGCAGCAGCATCTTGATACCGATAAACACCAGGATCCCGGCCAATCCATACTTCAGCAAATGGAAGCGCTGCGCCATATCAGCCAGCAGGAAGTACATCGCCCGCAGCCCAAGAATGGCAAAGATGTTCGAGGTGAACACGATGAACGGATCACCGGTCACCGCAAAGATCGCCGGAATCGAATCGACCGCGAAGATGACGTCGGTGATCTCCACCAGCACCAGCACCACGAACATCGGCGTGGCGTAGCGCAGGCCCTGCCGCACCACGAAAAACCGGTCCTGGTGATACTCGTCGGTGATACGGATGTGCTTGCGCATCCAGCGCAGTATCTTGTTGTCGGCAAGGTTCGGTTCGTCGTCGGCCGCACGCACCATGTGCACGCCGGTGTACAGCAAAAAGGCGCCGAACACGTACAAGATCCAGTGGAACTGGGCCAGCAGCAGGGCGCCGACGTAGATCAGGAGCGCGCGCAGCACGATCGCGCCCAGCACGCCGTACAGCAGCACGCGCTTCTGGTAGGCGGCGGGCACGGCGAAGAAGTTGAAGAGCGTGATCCAGACGAACACGTTGTCGACCGCCAGCGATTTCTCGATCAGGTAGCCCGTCAGGTATTCCAGCGCCCGCGTGCGCGCCACCTCTTCGCCGACGATACCCCGCAGGTACCACCAGAACCAGGCGCCGAAGGCCAGCGCGATCGACACCCAGATCAGCGACCAGACAGCCGCCTCGCGTGTGCTGACGCGGTGTTCGCCTTCCTGCTTGAGAATGAAGAAATCGACTGCCAGCAAAATGGCAACCAACACGGAAAAGGCGATGTACAGGGTTGGCGTGCCAATCGAGTCGATCATCATTCACTCCGGGTAGAGGTGGCTGCCGCAGTGTAGAACAGGCCGGCAAAAGGGCGGCGCGCGCGATCCTGCAGGAAATGTCAAGCATGTTACCGCTCACCTAATTGATGTGGCGGTTTTGCATCATTTTCGTTTACTAAACTTAGCTAAACTGCATCGCGCATTTGAAAGTTTATTGAATGCTTGTAATTTCCTTTGTATAACTTCTCCTTGTTGGAAAGCGAGGTTATACGGATCGGTCAGGGACTTGATCGTTTAGTAAATCCTCCAAAAACTCCCGCTATAAAAACTATCCCATCTTGGGTACGACCCGGAGACTTACATGACGTTGAGAGCCCATCTCGCTTCGCGGCAGCTGCGCTGCCCTGTAAAACCCATTGCCATCGCCGTGGGTGTCGCACTGATGTCCATTTCGAGCGCACAGGCGCAGACCGCCGATGCGCAGGCAGCCGACGCGCCGGTCGTTGCAACGCCGGCCGCCGGCCAGCCTGCCGTCGCTGGCCAGAAGGTGGTCGTGACCGGCTACCGCTACTCGATCGAAAAGAGCCTCGACCAGAAGCGCGATGCCAACTCGATCGTCGAGGTGATCACCGCCGAAGACATCGGTAAATTCCCTGATAAAAACGTCGCCGACGCGCTGCAGCGCGTGCCGGGCGTGATCATTACCCGCGACGGCGGCGAAGGCAGGAACGTCAGCGTGCGCGGCCTGTCGTCGGAACTGACCCTGACTCAGCTGAACGGCAACTACATCGCCACCGCCGAATCGAACGGCGATCCGACCCGTTCCTTCAACTACGCTTTGATGCCGTCGAACATGCTGGGCAGCGCCGAGCTGTTCAAGACAGCGGAAGCGCGCATCGACGAAGGCGGCATCGGCGGCACCGTGATCCTGCATACCCGCCGTCCGCTGGACATGCCATCGGGCAGCGGTTTCGTCAACGCCGAAGGCACCTGGGCCGATACGACCAAGAAGGGCGACGGCCAGTTCTCCGGCCAGTACGCCTGGCATGACAAGAGCAACCGCTTCGGCGTGCTGGTCGGCCTGACCCAGCAGAACCGCACCACGCGCACCATGAGCAGCAATGCCGGTGGCTGGCAGTGGTATGGCGACGACTACGACGCCCATCCGGCAACCGACGTCAACGGCAAGCCTTCGGGCATGAACTCGTACTGGTGGGGCCAGTCGGGCTTCAACGACCAGAACGGCGGGCACTACACCAACTTCATGATGCCGACCACGGTCAGCGCCGCTGTCGAAGAAGAAGAGCGCAAGCGCAAGGGCGGCCAGCTGACCCTGCAATTCAAGCCGGTGCGCAACCTGAACCTGGTGGCCAACTACTTCCGCTTCGACCTGTCGCAGAATTCCCAGACCAACTCGCTGGTGGTGCCGGAATGGAGCCTGGCGCGCTACAACGGCGACGGCAACTGGCCGGGCGGCCGTGCGCTCGACGGTCTGACCTTCGACAAGAGCGGCACCATCGTCACCGGCGCCGACTACAGCCTGCATCCGGGCAAGACTTATTATTGCAGCGAAGCGGCGGCCGCGGCTGGTGGCCAGAAGCCGGGCGGCTGGGGTCCGGATGACTGCACCATGCCGACCCCATGGCTGAACGGCAACTACACCAAGCAAAAATCCTTGTCGCAGACCTTCGACTTCGCGGTCGAGTGGAAAGGCAAGTCGGTCGACGCCAGCTTCCAGGCCGGCCGTACCTGGGCCAGTGGCGGTCCGTCGCTGCAATTCTCCATGCCGATCAAGCCGCGCGTCCAGAATGCGGACGGCAGCTGGACCAACGGCAACAACATGTCCTCGTGGAACCTGACCGGCACGCCGTCGATCACCTTCTCGCCGGACGTGCTGGCCAACCTGCAAAAGGGCATCGGCGAGATCGACCTCGGCTCGACCGGTTCGTCGTGGACCAAGAACAGCAACAAGCAGAACTACGGCCAGGCCGACTTTACCTGGCACACTGACTACAAGTTCATCGACTCGCTGCAGTTCGGCGCCAAGTACCGCGACGGCGGCATCAGCCGCAGCACCGGCAACAACTACTGGACCTGCCCGGGCACCGACGGCAGCTACGACAACCGCTTCCAGAACGGCTGCGATCCGTCCGCCAACAAGATGGATCCGTCGTACCTGTATTCGGGCTCGCTGGGTAACCTGGGCGGCGCGTTCACTACCACTGCTTTCCCGGCGATTAACTATCCGGCGTACATCAATTACCTGACCAACAAGTACGGGGCCATGAAGACCCGTGACGAAGACAACTTCGTCTACAACGTCAAGGAAAAGATCTCGTCGTTCTACCTGCAGGCCAACTACAAGACCGAGCGCATGCGCGGCAACCTGGGCCTGCGCGTGGTGAAGACCAAGCAGCACGCCGACTCGACGGACCAGGTCGATTACTACAACGACTACTTCTACAACGTCAACGGCGCCCCGGCACCGTGCCAGGCAGGTGGCGTCGCCGCAGTGGGCGCACCGGCCGGTTCGGGTTGCATCAGCGGCTTCACCGTGCTGCCGGACAGCCAGACCAACCCGGCCAGCGGTCACATCTCGACCTTCGTGGTCAGCCAGCTGGACCGCAGCTACACCGACGTGCTGCCGAGCTTTAACCTGGCCTTCGACGTCACCGACACCGTGCTGTTCCGTGCCGCCGCGTCGAAAGCGATTTCGCGTCCGAGCTACGGCGACATCGCATCGCCGGGCAGCCTGCGCTACTTCAGCCCGGAATACGTGGCTGACCGCCGCCTGATCGGTGGCGGCGACCAGCAGGGCTGGTACGGCTCGGGCAGCAACAAGAGCCTGGAGCCGTACAAGGCGACCATGTTCGACCTGGGCCTGGAGTGGTACTTCCAGCGCGGCTCGGTGGTCGGCCTGGGCCTGTTCCGCAAGAACGTCGAGAACTTCTCGGTGCCGGTGGTGCGTGACCTCAACCTGAACGTCGGCGGCGAGACCGTCACCGTGCAGAACTACTCGACCAGCGCCGGCGGCCGCGATGCGGTGTCGCAGGGCGCCGAGTTCTACGTGCAGCACTCGCTGAAGAACGGCCTCGGCTTCCAGTTCAACTACACGTACAACAAGACCAACCAGGCAGCGATCACGCTGGAAGACGGTACCGAGATCGGCAAGTCGCCGCTGATCGGCAGCGCCCGCAACCAGGCCAACCTGACGGTGTTCTACGAAACCGACAAGTTCCTGGCGCGCGCTTCGTACAACCGCCGCGGCGAAATCGTGAACGGCCTGGTCAACGGCTTGAACGTGTACCAGGAGCCGTACACCCAGATCGACCTGAACGCGGCCTACAACTTCACCAAAGAGCTGAGCCTGACTGCTTCGGTGCTGAACCTGACCAAGCAGGAAACCCGTTCGCACCTGGGTAACGACACCAAGGACCGCTTCTACTCCGGCGGCTACGCCGGCCGCGTGGCGTACGTGGGCCTGAACTACAAGTTCTAAGCCCGCGGACAGTGTCATCGACGGCAGTTGCCAGCAGCGCGGGCAACTGCCGTCTTTATTTGGACGGCGCAACTGGAGCGCAGTGGGAGGCTGGATGCAGGACCGCGTCAAGAACATCACCATCGTCGGCGGGGGCAGTGCGGGCTGGATGGCCGCCGCCGCCCTCGCCACCTACCTGGGCAAGAACGCATCGATCCGCCTGGTCGAATCCGAGGAAATCGGCATCGTCGGCGTGGGCGAGGCCAGCGTGCCCCACATCAAACTCTTCAACGGCCAATGGCTGGGCATCGACGAAGCGGACTTCGTCAGGCGCACCCAGGGCACCATCAAGCTCGGCATCGAATTCAAGGACTGGAGCCGCATCGGCGACAGTTACATCCATGGCTTCGGCGCCATCGGGCGTTCGCTCGGGCCGCTGCCTTTCCACCAGTTCTGGCTCAAGCTGCACGGCCAAGGCCGCGCGGCCCCGATCGGCGCGTACTCGGCGCAGACGGTGATGGCGCCGCTGGGCAAATTCGCGCCAGCCGACAGGAACGCGGCGCCGAATTCGCCGCTGGCCGACATCGCCTATGCCTACCACTTCGACGCCACCCTGTATGCGCGCTTCCTGCGCGAACTGGCGGAAGGGCGCGGCGTTAAGCGCATCGAAGGCAAGATCGTCAAGGTGAGCCAGCGCGCAAGCGATGGCTTCATCGAATCGGTGACGCTGGAAAACGGCCAGACGGTCGACGGCGAACTTTTCATCGACTGCTCGGGCTTCCGCGGCCTCTTGATCGAAGACACCCTGAAAACCGGCTACATCGACTGGACCGAGTGGCTGCCGTGCGACCGCGCCATGGCCGTGCCGAGCGAACGCCTGCAGACCATCACGCCGTACACGCGCTCGACCGCGCGCGCAGCCGGCTGGCAGTGGCGCATCCCGCTGCAGCACCGTACCGGCAACGGCTACGTCTATTCGAGCCGCCATACCAGCGACGACGAAGCGGCGGCCACGCTGCTGGCCAACCTGGACGGCAAGGCGCTGGCAGAGCCGCGCAAGCTGGCTTTTACCACCGGCATGCGCCGCAAATTCTGGAACAAGAACGTGGTGGCGCTGGGCCTGGCCAGCGGTTTCCTGGAGCCGCTCGAATCGACCAGCATCTACCTGGCCCAGTCGGGCATCACGCGCCTGCTGAGCCTATTCCCGACGCGCGACTTCAACCCGCTGCTGATCGAGCGCTACAACCGCGAATCGGTATTCGAATACGAGCGCATCCGCGATTTCCTGGTCCTGCACTACCATGCGACCGAACGCGGCGACACCCCGTTCTGGGACCACTGCCGCACGATGGCGATCCCGGACACGCTGCGCGAAACCATCGACCTGTTCCGCGCCGACGGCCGCTACTTCCGCAACGGCGAGGATTTCTTTGCGCTGCCGAGCTGGGTGCAGGTGATGCTGGGGCAGGGCATCGTCCCGCAAGGCTATCACCCGATCGTCGACGAGATGCCGGAGGATAAGCTGGTCGAGCACGTCGAGGGCGTACGCAGGATGCTGGCGCATGCCGCGGCCACCATGCCCACCCACGAGGAATGGATCGACCGTTACTGGAAGGCGCCCGCACCGTGAAATTCTTATCGCTTCCCAAGCTGATGATCGCACTGGCCCTGTCCCTGCTGGCCGGCCTGGCCATGGCGGCTGCGCCGTCCCAGATCGTCATCGACCAGGGCTGGACCTTCCGCCTCGCGCCCGGCAATGCGCAACTCGGCAAGCACGCCGAAGCCGCGCCCTGGCACACCGCCACGGTACCCGGCACCGTGCATACCGACCTGCTGGCACATAAACTGATCCCGGATCCCTACGCCGGCGCGCCCGAAGCCGGCCTGCAGTGGATCGGCCTGGCCGACTGGGAATACCGCACCGTCTTCGATGCGCCGCAGGCCGCCATCGGCAGCGCGCGCAGCGACCTGGTGTTCGAAGGCCTCGACACCTTTGCCGAAGTCTGGCTCAACGGCGCCCGCGTGCTCGACGCCAATAACGCCTTCCGCACCTGGCGCGTGCCGGTGCAGGGCAAGCTGCGCGCCAAGGGCAACGAGCTGCGCATCGTGTTCCGTTCGCCGATCGCGAAGCTGCTGCCGCAGGTCCGGGGGATGCCGGTCAAGCTGGCCGGTAACTACCCCTCGCCCTACGGCGACGAACCGGTCGATGCGATGACCGGCAATTTCGTGCGCAAGCCGGGTTACCACTTCGGCTGGGACTGGGGCCCGCGCTACGTCACCGCCGGCATCGCCAAGCCCGTCGTGCTGCAGAGCTGGGACACGGCCCGCATCGACAACCTGCAACTGCGCCAGGACCGCGTGAGTAGCGAGCGCGCCGACGTTGCTGCCATCGTCTCGATCGACGCCGTGCGCGCCGGCGGCCTGGCGCTGCGCCTGTGGCAGACCGCGCCCGACGGCAAGCGCACGCTGGCGGCCGAGCACCGCGTCGAGCTGAAGGCCGGCATCAACCGCATCGAACTGCCGCTCCACATCGACCAGCCGCAGCGCTGGTACCCGCACGGCTACGGCGCCCAGCCGCTGTACCGCTACGAAGTGCAGCTTGGCGACGGCCAGTCCGCGATCGCCGGCGCCACTGCCCGCACCGGCCTGCGCAGCGTCGAACTGCGGCGCGAGGTGGACGCGAAGGGCAAGAGCTTCTATTTCGCCGTCAACGGCATCCCGGTGTTCGCCAAGGGCGCCAACACCATCCCCTTCGATATGTTCCAGCCGCGCGTCGGCAAGGCGCAGCTGCGCCGCGTGCTGCAGTCGGCGGTCGACGCCAACATGAACATGGTGCGCAGCTGGGGCGGCGGCTATTACGAGAGCGACGACTTCTTCGACCTGGCCGACGAACTCGGCCTGATGGTGTGGCAGGACTTCATGTTCGGCGGCGGCATGCAGCCGGCCTATGACGACGCCTTCCGCGCCAACGTCGTGCAGGAAGCGCGCGACCAGGTGCGGCGCCTGCGCAACCATCCGAGCCTGGTGCTCTGGTGCGGCAACAACGAAGAAGAGATCGCGTGGAAGTACTGGGGCCACGGCAAGACGATGAAGGAAGCCGATCCGGCCTTGGCCGAGCGCGTGTGGAAGGGTTACGTGCAGCTGTTCGGCAGCGACCTGCGCCAGGTGGTGGCGGAGGAGGGCGGCGGCGTCAAGTACTGGGCCAGCTCGCCCGGCGACGACCTGGCCGAGGTCGCCAACACCCCGGCCAGCGGCGACATGCATTACTGGGAAGTGTGGGGCAACCCGGCGCACCCGGTAACCAAGTACCTGGAGATCACGCCGCGCTTCATGTCCGAGTACGGCTTGCAGGCCTGGCCGGTGCAGCGCACGGTGGACGCGTTCGCCACCCGCGCCGAGCAGGGCCTGGCCACGCCGGTCATCGAGGCGCACCAGAAGTTCATGGCCGGGAAGGGCAACGAACGCCTGCTGAAATACGTGCGCGAGGAATTCGGCGAGCCGGCCGACTTTGCCGGCTTCGTCTACCTGAGCCAGGCGATGCAGGCCGAAGGCATCGAACTGGCGGCGCTGCACCACCGCGCCAGCCGGCCGTACACGATGGGTTCGCTGTACTGGCAGCTGAACGACGTGTGGCCGGGCGCGTCCTGGTCGAGCGTCGACTGGTTCGGCCGCTGGAAGGCGCTGCAATTCCATGCGCGCCGCTTCTATGCGCCGGTGGCCGTGGCCGCACTGCGCGACGCCAAGGGTACAACCACGGTCAGCCTGCTCAACGACCGCACCTACGCCGTGCACGGCGAACTGCGCCTGCGCGTGCTGGGCCTGGACGGCAAAACGCTGCGCGACGAGCGCAAACAGGTCGAGCTGGCGCCGCTGTCGGCCACCAGGTTCCGCGACTACGCCGATGCCGGCCTGCTCGGCAAGGCCGACCCGGCAGCCACCGTCGCCGTGTTCGACCTGCAGGTGGAAGGCGAGCCGGCGTCGCGTGGCGCCGTCTATTTTGCGCCGGCCAGACAGGTGAAATGGGGCGATGCCGGCCTGCGCGCCGAACTGCGCCGCGACGGCGCCGGCCTCGTGCTCGAGGTCACGGCAGCGCGCCTGGCGCGCGCGGTCTGGATCGATTTCGTCGATCTCGATGCCGAGCTGTCCGATAACGCGCTGACGCTGCTGCCGGGCGAGCGCGTGCAACTGCGCGTGACGTCCGCCGCCGGCGAAGGCGCCCTGCGCGCCGCCCTGCACATCCGCTCGCTGGCCGACGCCGTGCGCATGCAATAAGAATTTTTCAAGGAGACGATCCGCACCATGAAATACGATTCACGCAAATACCGCCTGCGCACCATCAGCGTGCATGTGTCCACCGCCATGCTGCTGCTGGCCGCGGCTGGCGCCCACGCCGCCGACGCACGCTTCTCGACCTCGTTCGAAGCCGCCGATCCGATGCCGGCCGCCATGGCCGCCAACGGCGTGCGCGTCGACGCCGGCGCCGGTCCGGAGCGGCCGTACACCGCCAAGCCGAAGGCCGGCTACAGCGGCCTGCGCGCGCTGCACTACAGCAGCGAGGGCAGCGGCGGGCGCCTGCAGCTGTTCGCGGTCGATATCGAGATCAAGGACGACACCACGCTGTCGTGGATGGTCCTGCCGGAGATCGTCGACGGGAATACCGCCGCGTCCACCGGCGTCTCGCTCGACCTGGTGCTGGACGACGGCAAGCGCGTGTCGGGCACGGCGCTGGTCGACAACCACGGCGTGCGCCTGGGCGCGGCCGCGCAGGCGCAATCGAAGACCCTGTATCCGCAGCAGTGGGCCCGCAAGGCGGTGCGCCTCGGTGCGCTGAAGGGCCGCCGCATCAAGGCGATCGAGCTGGACGTGCGCGGCGAGGCCGGCGTCAAGGCCAGCGGCTGGCTGGACGACATCGCGATCGGCGACCAGGCGCGCCTGGCCGTGAACCGTCCGTCGGACTACGTACTGACCACGCGCGGCACCCAGGCCAACGGCAATTTCTCGCGCGGTAACAACATCCCGGCGGTGACCATGCCGCACGGTTTCAACTTCTGGACCCCGGCCACCGATGCCGGCAGCCTGAGCTGGGTGTACAGCTGGAACGAAAAGAACGGCCCGGACAACCGCCCGCGCATGCAGGCCCTGAACCTCAGCCACGAGCCGAGCCCGTGGATGGGCGACCGCCAGACCTTCCAGGTGATGCCGTCCGCCGCCAGCGGCCGTCCGGACCCGGACCGCCAGAAGCGCGCGCTGGCGTTCTCGCACGAGAACGAGCTCGCCCGCCCCTACACCTACCGCGTCGACTTCGACAACGGCATGCGTGCCGAGATCGCGCCGACCGACCACGCCGCGGTATTCCGCTTCCGCTTCCCGCGCGGCGGCGACGCCAACCTGCTGTTCGATAACGTCGACAAGCGCGGCGGCTTGGCGCTGGACGCGGCCAGCCAGACCCTGAGCGGCTACACCGACACCCGCAGCGGCCTGTCGAACGGCGCCTCGCGCATGTTCGTGTTCGCGCGCTTCGACCAGAAGTGGAGCGACAGCGGCCTGCTGGACACCGGCCGTCCGACCGGCTTCGTGAAGTTCGCCGCGCCGGAGGGCGAAGTGCGCATGCGCATCGCCACCTCGCTGATCTCGGTCGAGCAGGCCAAGCGCAACCTCGACATGGAAGTCGGCGACGCCGGCTTCGACACCGTGCGCGAGCGCGCCCAGGCGGCCTGGGACGAACAGCTCGGCCGCGTGAAAGTGCAGGGCGCCAGCGACGACCAGCTGACCACCGTGTACTCGAACCTGTACCGCCTGTTCATGTACCCGAACATCGGCCACGAAAACGTCGGCACCGTCGACAAGCCGGACTGGCGCCACGCCGACCAGAGCGGCTGGTCGAAGGACAACGCCGGCGGCGACGCGCTCAAGACCTCGACCCCGGTCCGTCCCGGCAAGACCTACGTCAACAACGGCTTCTGGGACACCTTCCGTACCAGCTGGCCGGCGTACGCGCTGTTCACGCCGAAGCAGGCCGGCGAGATGATCGACGGCTTCCTGCAGCAGTACCGCGACGGCGGCTGGGTGGCGCGCTGGTCGTCGCCGGGCTATGCCGACCTGATGGTGGGCACCAGTTCCGACGTCGCCTTTACCGATGCCTGGCTGAAGGGCGTGCGCGGCTTCGATGCGCACCAGGCCTACGAGGCGGCGCTGAAGAACGCCACCGCGGTGCCGCCGGTCTCGAACGTCGGCCGCAAGGGCCTGGCGCAGTCGATGTACCGCGGCTACGCCGACACCTCGGTCCACGAGGGCATGTCGTGGACGCTCGAGGGTGCGCTCAACGACTTCAGCCTGGCGCAGCTGGGCAGCGCGCTGGCGCGCGACGAAAAGGACCCGGCGCGTGCGCGCCGCTACCGCGAGGAAGCCGACTACTTCCGCGCCCGCGCGGTCGATTACGTGCACCTGTACGACACCGGTACCGGCTTCTTCCGCGGCCGCGACGCCAAGGGCGAGTGGCGCGAGCCGGCCGCCAGCTTCGACCCGGAGCGCTGGGGCAGGGACTATACCGAATCGAACGCCTGGAACTTCGCCTTCACCGCCTCGCACGACGCCAACGGCCTGGCCTCGCTGATGGGCGGCCGCGACAAGCTGGCGGCCCGCCTCGACCAGTTCTTCTCTACCCCGGAAACCGGCAGTGCCCAGGTGGCCGGCGGCTACGGCGGCGTGATCCACGAGATGACCGAGGCGCGCGACGTGCGCCTGGGGATGTACGCGCACAGCAACCAGATCTCGCACCACATCCCCTGGATGTACACGCCGGCCGGCCAGCCGTGGAAGACCCAGCAGATCTCGCGCGAGGTGGTGCGCCGCCTGTATCTCGGCAGCGAGATCGGCCAGGGTTATGCGGGCGACGAGGACAACGGCGAGATGTCGGCCTGGTACACCTTCGCGGCACTCGGCCTGTATCCGCTGCGGATGGGTTCTCCGGAATACATCATCGGCTCGCCGGCCTTCGAGCGCACCGACGTCAAGCTGGAGAACGGCCGCACCCTGAGCGTCATCGCGCACAACAACGGCCCGGAGAATGTCTATGTGCAGTCGCTGAAGGTCAACGGCAAGCCGTGGAACCAGGCCTGGATCCGCCACGCCGACATCGCGGCCGGCGCCACGCTCGAATTCGAGATGGGCAGCAAGCCGTCGGCGTGGGGCAGTGCGCCGAATGCGCTGCCGGCGTCGCTGACCGCGCCGGGCAAGCAGCCGCTGGGCATGCACGACCTGACCGGCCGCGCGACTGCCGTCACGCTGGAAGGCGCCGGCGCCGCTGCCGCGCTGGTCGACGACGATGCCGCGACCGCGATGCCGCTGCCGGCGCGCGCCGCCGTCGGCTTCGCGTTCGCCGAAGCGGCCAAGGCCAGCTACTACACGATCACCGGCGGCAAGGCCCCGCTGCAGGGCCTGGGCTGGACGCTGGAAGGCCGTACGCGTGCAGGCAAGGGCGCCTGGACCGTGCTCGACCAGCGCCACGGCGAAGCCTTCGCCTGGGCCCAGCAGCTGCGTCCGTTCCGCATCGCCAAGCCGGGCGCCTATCGCGAATACCGCCTGCGCTTCGACAATGGGGCCGCGGTCGAGGTGGCCGAGCTCGAGCTGCTGGAGCCGGACGTGCGCACCGCCGTGTCGACGGCGCAGGTGCAGTAAACACGCGAAGCTGCACGCCGTGCGGGCGTGGCGCCTGCCACGCCCGCGTTTAGTAAAACGGCGCTAAAACGCCCCCGAAATCGGCCGCCGTTGTTGACGCTGTTAAACGGCGGCTGCTATAAATCTGACTATGAACAGGTGCGGCGCCGGCCTCCGGCCCGACACCTGAAAACGCAGCCATAAGCGTTTATTAAACCGATAATCGGAGACCCTACGCAGCCATGAGCCATGTCACGCTCCGCCACATCGCGGGGGCGACCGGATTGTCGATCGGCACGGTATCGCGCGCATTGAAGAACCAGGCCGGCATGACCGAGGTCACGCGCAACATCGTGCGCGAAACGGCGATCCGCCTCGGCTACGACTTCTCGCAGCTCAAGAAGGGCCGCATCCGCCGCATTGCCTTCCTGCTGCACAGCCAGCACAACACGCTGGCGTCCAGTCCGTTCTTCTCGCCCGTGCTGCACGGCGCCGAAGAGGCTTGCCGGCGCGAAGGCATTGCCCTGTCGTTCATCGCGGTCGGTCCGGCCGAACCGGTGCTGGAACAGATCCGCCTGCACCAGCCGGATGCGATCCTGTGCGCCGGCTTCTTCGAGCCGGAAGTACTGGGCGCGCTGCAGCAGGTCGGCAAGCCGCTGGTGCTGGTCGACATGCACCGGCGCAGTTTCGGCTCGATCAATGCCGACAACATGCGCGGCGGCTACCTGGCCACCCAGCACCTGCTGCGCTGCGGCCGCAAGCGCATCGCCATGCTGTCCGGCTCCCTGGCCCACTACAGTATCCAGCAGCGCAACCGCGGCTTTCGCCAGGCCCTGTTCGACGCCCGCATGCATGCCGACCCCGACCTCGAAATCATCGTACCCAACCTGGGCGAAGGCGACGAGGGCGTGGCCGAAGCGATGCGCAGCCTGCTGGCCTTGCCCAAGCGGCCCGATGGGCTGTTCTGCTACAACGACAGCACCGCGCTGGCTGCCATGAAGTATGCCCTGGGCGAAGGCCTGCGCGTTCCGTCCGACCTCGCCATCGTCGGCTTCGACGACATCGCCGCCGCCAGCGCCGCCATTCCTCCGCTCAGCACGATCCGCGTCGACAAG
This sequence comes from Herbaspirillum sp. SJZ107, assembly GCF_006715485.1. Lineage (GTDB taxonomy): Bacteria > Pseudomonadota > Gammaproteobacteria > Burkholderiales > Burkholderiaceae_D > Telluria. Next base: position 54,470 of record NZ_VFNH01000005.1, on the reverse strand, counting down.
GAAGCGCTGGGACGCGCCGGCATCGACGCGCTGCTGAACAAGCAGGACGACGAGCCTTCCCAGATCACCGTGCCGGTCGAACTGATCGTGCGCGAAAGCAGCTACGACGACTAGCACACCGACCCACCCCCGCCACCCACTATGACCACTCTCCCGAACTTCCGCAGCCCGGCCGTGCTGCTCGACCACGCACGGCACACCATGCGCTTCTACCACCCGCGCGCGATCGACCCCGCCGGCGGCATGTATCACTTCTTCAAGGATGACGGCACGGTCTACGACGCGCACCACCGCCACCTGGTGAGCAGTACCCGCTTCGTGTTCACCTATGCGATGGCGTACCGTCATTTCCAGGACCCGGCCTATCTGGAAGGCCTGCGCCATGCGGTGCGCTTCGTGCGCGAGGCGCACCGCGCCGCGGATGGCGACGGCTACGCCTGGATGCTGGACGACGGCAAGATCGAAGACGGTACCCAGCACTGCTACGGCGAAGCCTTCGTGCTGCTGGCCTATGCGCATGCGCTCATGGCAGGCATGGAAGAGGCGCGTGCGTGGGTCGGCGAAGCTTTCGAACTGATGGAAAAACGCTTCTGGGATGCGGAAGCGGGCCTGTACGCCGACGAGGCCAGCCAGGACTGGAGCGTGCTGTCGACCTACCGCGGCCAGAACGCCAACATGCACGCCTGCGAAGCGCTGCAGGCGGCGTACCAGGCCACCGGCGAGCGCCGCTACCTGGAACGCGCCTACCTGGTGGCCTACAACATCACCCAGCGCCAGGCCGGGCGCTGCGGTGGCCTGATCTGGGAACACTACGATCCGGATTGGCAGCCGGACTGGAAGTTCAACATCGACGATCCGGAAAACCTGTTCCGCCCGTGGGGCTACCAGCCGGGCCATTTCACGGAATGGGCCAAGCTGCTGGTGCAGCTGGAAGAACGCGCCCAGGGCGTGCTCGAACACGACCTCGGCTGGCTGCTGCCGACCGCCGAGCGCCTGTTCACCGTGGCGGTGGAAAAGGGCTGGGACCCGCAGTACGGCGGCCTGTGCTACTCGCTGGCCCCCAGCCTGGAGATCTGCGACTTCCACAAGTATTTCTGGGTGCAGGCCGAAAGCGCCGCCGCCGCCGCCATGCTGGCGAAACGCACCGGCAACGAAAAATACTGGGCGTGGTACGACCGCCTGTGGGCCTATAGCTGGACCCACTTCGTCGACCACGAACACGGCGCCTGGTTCCGCATCCTCGACCGCGAGAACCGCAAGCTGAGCGACGAAAAGAGCCCGGCCGGCAAGGTCGATTATCACACCATGGGCGCCTGCTACGACATCGTGGCGGTGCTGAACGAAGCGCCGCTGATGCTGTGCGCCGGCGAAGCGCTGACCGACATGCTCGACCAGGGCGACGAGCGCTGGGTCAGCCGCGTTGGCGGCTCGACCTGGAACGTGGCGCGCGCCCTGGCCGCACTGGGCGAACGCACCGCGTTTGCCGGCGCCATCAGCCAGGACCGCTTCGGCGACGCCATCTGGGCCGCCAGCGAAGCCGTCGGCCTGGACCTGCGCACGCTGCAGCGCGTCGAGCGTTCGCCGCTGCTGGCGATCGTCGAGAAGACCGAACCGCCGCGCTACTTCTTCATCGGCGACGACAGCGCCGACCTGCATTTCGATCCGGCGGCGCTGCCGGCCGGCTGGGACGACGCGCTGCGCTGGGCGCACTTCGGCGGCATCAGCCTGGCGCGCGAACCGCTGGCCTCGAACCTGGTCGCGCTGGCGCGCCAGCTGAAGGCGCGCGGCGTCAGGATCAGCTACGACCCGAACTACCGCAACCTGATGGACGAGCGCTACACGCCGACACTGCAGGCGATGGCGGCACTGGCCGACGTCATCAAGGTGTCCGACGACGACCTGCGCGGCCTGTTCCCCGGCACCGAGCCGGAGCAGGCTTTGACACGGCTGCGCGCCATGAACCCGTCCGCCTACTACCTGCTGACCCGCGGCGGCGACGGCGCCAGCCTGCTGCTCGGCGACGCCCGCAGCGATGCCGGCGCGCCCAAGGTCGAGGTGGTGGACACGGTCGGTGCCGGCGACGCCAGCGCCGCCGGCCTGCTGCACAGCCTGTCGAATCATCCCGACCGTCCGCTGCAGTCGCACCTGCACGCGGCGCTGGCGGCCGGTTCCGCCGCCTGCCTGCAATCGGGCGCCACCCCGCCGCCGCTGGCGGCCATGCAACGCCTGTTCGATCAACTCCAAGGAGACCTCACGTGACGAGCCGTACCCGATTCGCGCTGTACCAGCCGGCCCTGTGCGCGGCACTGATGGCCGCCTTTGCGCTGCCGATGGCCGCCAACGGCGCCGCTTCGCTCCCTGCGGGCAGCATGCCGGTGAATACCCTGATCGGCACCCAGGACGAAGGCAACACTTATCCGGGCGCCTCGGCCCCGTTCGGCCTGATCCAGGTCAGCCCGAGCACCGACTTCTACGCCGGCTACCGCTACAGCGACAAGCGCATCCGCGGCTTCGGCCACTCCTTCGTGTCCGGCGCCGGCTGCTGGGAGCAGGGCGGCCAGCTGCAGGTGCTGCCGGTCACCGGCAGCATCGGCCCGGGCGGCGACTTCGACACCAAAAAGGCGGACAGCTTCAGCTATAAAAAGTACGGCGCCGAATACACCCATGACGGCGAAGTCGGCCAGGCCGGCTATTACAAGGTCAAGCTGACCAGCTACGGCGGCATCACCGCCGAGGCCACCGCACTGACCCGCGCCGCCGCCGAGCGCTACACCTTCGCCCCCGGCGCCGCCAGCGGCCACGTGCTGCTCAACCTGGGCACCGCCAACGAGCGCCATTCGGTGATCGGCAGCGAAGTGAAGGTCGTGGACGGCAACAGCGTCGAAGGCAAGATCGTCACCAACAGCTTCTGCGGCGGCACCAAGTACGCGACTTATTTCCGCATCACCTTCGACCAGCCGGTCACTGCCTACGGCATCTGGAACGAGCGCGGCGGCTTCCCGAATGCGAAGGGTCCCAGCCAGCAGGGCGAAGGCAAGCCGCACGGCGTCTGGCTGACCTTCGACCTGAAGAACAACAAGGCGGTCACCGCCGTCAGCGCGATCTCCCACGTCGACATCGACGGCGCACGCGCCAACCTGCAGGCCGAAGGTATGTCTGCCGGCAAGCCGATGAGCTTCGATGCGATGAAGGCCAAGTCGCAGGCCGAGTGGCAGCGCGAGCTGTCCAGCGTGCGCATCGAAGGCGGCAGCAGCGACGACCGCACCGTGTTCTACACCGCGTTGTACCACGCGCTGCTGCAGCCGATGACCGGCAGCGACAGCGACGGCCGCTACCGCGGCTATGACAACCAGATCCACACCGCCAGGGACTGGACCTATTACGAATACTTCTCGCTGTGGGACACCTACCGCGCCCAGAACCAGCTGCTGGCGCTGATCCGCCCGCAGCGCGCGCGCGACATCGCCAACTCGGTGCTGAAGATCCGCGAAGAAGGCGGCTGGCTGCCGCGCTGGGGCTACGCCAACTTCGAGACCAACGTGATGACCGGCGACCCGGTGACCCCGTTCCTGGTCGACCTGTGGCGCTTCGGCGCGCTGAAGGGCCGCGAAGAGCAGGCCTACGCCGCGCTGCGCGAAAACGCCTTCGGCGTGCCGGCCTTCGGCATCCGTCCGCAGGGCCGCGCGGGCAACCCGAGCTACCTGCGCCAGGGCTTCGTGCAGCACGACCGCACTTTCATGTCGAAGGGCATGGACACCGATCCGCACCACGGCGCCTCGGCGACCATGGAATACGCGCTGGCCGACGGCGCGCTGGCGCAGATGGCCAAGGCGCTCGGCAAGACTGACGACGCCCAGGTGCTGGCGCAGCGCGCCCTCAACTGGAAGAAGGTGTGGGACCCGAGCGTGACCGACGCCGAGACCGGCCAGCGCGGCTTCCCGCGTCCGCGTTCGGAAGACGGCAAGTGGGTCAGCGACATCGACGGCAAATACGATCCGCGCGGCGACCAGGGCTTCCACGAAGGCACAGGCTGGCAATACCAGTGGCTGGTCCAGCAGGATGTGCCGGGCCTGGCCGCGGCAATGGGCGGCCAGAAGCAGGCACTGCACCGCCTCGACCAATTCTTCGATTACGACGCCTTGGTGGCCGATCCGGCCGCGGTGCGCAAGTCGTGGGTCGTCGGTCCCTATAGCTATTACAGCCAATTCCGTTACAATCCCAACAATGAGCCCGATCTGCACGCGCCATGGATGTACACCCTGATGGGTCAGCCATGGAAAACCACGACGGTGCTGCGCGCAGCGGAAACGCTGTTCGGCAACGGCCCGGCGGGCGTCACCGGCAACGACGACCTCGGCACGATGTCGGCCTGGTACCTGTTCAGCGCCCTGGGTATTTACCCGGATGCGCCGGGCAGCGGCCGCTTCCTGCTGCATGCACCGCGCTTCGCACGTGCCGAGATCGACCTGGCACCGGGCCGCACCCTCCGTATCGACGCGCCGGGTGCCAAGCCGGGCGAGCGCCGCTTTGTGCAGTCGGCCAGCTGGAACGGCCGCGCGCAGAACCAGGTGTGGCTCAACTGGGAGCAATTGCAGGCTGCCGGGACTCTGACGTACAAGCTCGCGCCGCAGCCGGATACCAAGGGCTGGGGCACGCATGACCGCGACCTGCCGAATCCGCCGGCAGGGAGCACTCACTAAGTAGCGGGAATCGACACCAGGAGACAGCATGGCAAACATGACACACAACACAGCGCGGGTCGCGCCGCAGGATCCCGCAGGGGTGCAGCAGAGTGGCAACACGAGCGCGCTCGTCATCGTCACCATGCTGTTCTTCATGTGGGGCCTGATCACGTCGCTCAACGACATCCTGATCCCGCACCTGAAATCGATCTACACGCTGACCTACGTCCAGGCGATGCTGGTGCAGATGTGCTTCTTCGGCGCCTATGCCATCATCTCGCTGCCGGCCGGCGCCCTGATCCGCCGCATCGGCTACCAGAAGGGCGCCGTGACGGGCCTGCTGATCGCCGCCATCGGCTGCGCGCTGTTCTACCCGGCGTCGTACAGCAGCTACAGCATGTTCCTGTTCGCCTTCTTCGTGCTGGCATCGGGCATCACGGTGCTGCAGGTGGCGGCCAACCCGTACGTGGCCGTGCTCGGCCCGGCACGCACGGCATCCAGCCGCCTGACGCTGACCCAGGCCTTCAACTCGCTGGGCACCACCATCGGTCCGAAGGTCGGCGGCCTGCTGATCCTGTCGGCCGCCGGCGCGGCAGCCGGTACCGCCTCCGACGCAGCGACCGTGCGCGGCCCCTACCTGGCCCTGGCCGCGGTGCTGGCCGTGCTGGCGGTGCTGTTCATGGCGGCCAAGCTGCCGAAAATCGCCGAGACCGAAGACGTGGCGCTGGAAGGCGAGGGCCACGGCTCGGCGCTGGCGCACCGCCACCTGGTGCTGGGCGCGCTCGGCATCTTCCTGTACGTGGGTGCCGAAGTCAGCATCGGCAGCTTCCTGATTAACTTCCTGGGTGAATCGCACATCGCCGGCCTGTCGCACGCCGCCGCAGCGGACTACGTCAGCATCTACTGGGGCGGCGCCATGATCGGCCGCTTCATCGGCTTCGCCGTGATGCGCGTGGTCAGCCCGGGCAAGGCGCTGGCCTTCAACGCACTGCTGGCGATCGCCCTGATCCTGACCGCCACCTTCGGCTCGGGCACCACCGCGATGTGGGCAATCCTGGCAGTCGGCCTGTGCAACTCGATCATGTTCCCGACCATCTTCACCATGGCGCTGCACGGCCTCGGCAAGTTCACCGGCCAGGGCTCGGGCATCCTGTGCATGGCCATCGTCGGCGGCGCCATCGTGCCGTTCGCGCAGGGTGCGCTGGCGGACTCGATGGGCGTGCAGATGTCCTTCCTGCTGCCGGCGGCTTGCTATGCGTTCATTCTGTATTTCGGGATGAAGTATGCTTCGCTGTACAAGGCGAAGTAAGCGGGGCGTGGTTTGAATGGAAAACAGCGGGCGATTGCCCGCTGTTTTTTTATGGGCCGCCGTTGGGCAGGGAAGCGATCTGACGCGATGATCTGCTTAAAGATGCAGACTTGTGCCGTCGGCAGCTTGGCTCAAGGTGACGGGCTCTGTTTCGGCCAAGTGCCCCTATTGTGCCACCCCGTGGTATTTGCGGTTCGGCAACATCTTATCCTGAGCCGAAAGGCCGAGTTCGGCCAGAGGCAGGTACTCTGGTATAGCTATGTAAATTAGTGATCAAATGACGATAGGAGAAACGCAATGTCGGCTGCCAAGGATCGAACGAAGAGAAACTATATAGCTTTTGGCGCGAGCCTCGGCATGTTGTGGGGCATAGTATTTGGGGTTATCGTTGGCACTATGTTTGGCAATACGATTTGGGGAATTGGTCCAGGAGCAGCAGTGGGAATGGCTTTTGGCAGCCTGATCTCGGCCTTGAGAGCCAAGCGACTTGAGTATTGAGTAATGAAAGATTTTATGTCCGCCCGAATCGGGCATAACGATATGGGACGCAATTCATGCGAGCTACTTCAATATTGCTGTTGCTAGTCCTCGTAACAACCGAGCTTACCCTGTCTCATGCAGCTGAACTGGTCAGCAAACAGGCGCTAAAAGAGACTGAATCCAGGTCTGGATATCAGCCAGCAAATGGCTTCGTGCCTGATCCCGCAACAGCTATCGCCATAGCCGTGGCTGTGTGGGAACCAGTGTACGGCAAGAAAAACATCGCTGAAGAAGCCCCTTATCAAGCGAGATTAGAAAAAGGCCACTGGATAGTTACTGGGACACTTCCGAAAGGAAGAGTTGGCGGAACAGCGACTGTAGTGATAGACAAGATGAATGGGCGAATCATCACGCTGTATCATACTAAGTAAGCAAGTCTGCAATGGGGCTGGCGGACGTTAGAATTGGTCTGCAGCCGGCCAGGAGCAGTCATTGGATCCTTACGCTTTAGGGAATGCCTACAATGCGCGATCCGGCTAGAATTGACGAGGTACTCGAACTGCTGCGAGAGGTATGGACACTTGAGCCCGATCTGCGGTCAATGATTGCTTTGGGTCGATAGCGGACGCAGCCAAAGGTCTGCAGCTTGACGGGAGGCGGTCTATATTGTTCCTGATTACTCATCGAAACTCGACTACCAGGTAACGGTATTGGCGGAGACCTTCGAGCAATTCGTACTTGGGCTCGAAACTGATGCGAACTTTTCGATGAAGCGAATCACAACCGCGGTACCGATGCCGGCGCAGAAAACAAAAAAGCCAGATCACCGAAAGGTCGATCTGGCTTCTGGAATTCTGTGGTCGGGGTGAGAGGATTCGAACCTCCGGCCTCTACGTCCCGAACGTAGCGCTCTACCGGGCTAAGCTACACCCCGACTGGTCTTGAGTACTGCTGAGGGGAAAACGGATGGTCGGGGTGAGAGGATTCGAACCTCCGGCCTCTACGTCCCGAACGTAGCGCTCTACCGGGCTAAGCTACACCCCGACTGGTTTGAGATTCGTTGCCGAAATCTCGGGAAGGCATGATTTTAGTTGTCTTAATGGTTCCTGTCAACAGCGAAGCTGCAGAGCTGGAGGAGGCTGTCCTTGTACTCGCTGTCCGGCAAATCGGCGATGGCGGCCTTGGCGCGGTCGGCCGCGACTTCCGCCTCGCGGCGGGTGTAATCGAGGGCGCCGGTGCTGCTGACCGCGGCGAGGACGGCGTCGAAATGGGTCTCGTCGCCGTTTTCGATGCAGCTGCGGATCAGTTCGCGCTGTTCCGCGCTGCCGTTCTCCATCACGTAGATCAGGGGCAGGGTGGGCTTGCCTTCGCGCAGATCGTCGCCGACGTTCTTGCCGATTTCGGTGGCGTCGCCGGCGTAGTCGAGTACGTCGTCGATCAGCTGGAACGCGGTGCCCAGCGAGCGGCCGAATTCGCCGGCGGCTTCGATCTGGCTGTCGTTCGCGCCCGCGATCAGCGCACCCAGCTGGGCCGCAGCTTCGAACAGCTTGGCGGTCTTGGAGCGGATCACGGTCAGGTAGCTTTCGCGCGTGACGTCCGGGTCGTGCATGTTCAGCAGCTGCAGCACTTCGCCTTCCGCGATCACGGTGGTGGCGCGCGACAGGATCTCCATGATGCGCATGTCGTCCAGGCTGGTCATCATCTCGAAGGCGCGCGAGTACAGGAAGTCGCCGACCAGCACCGAGGCCGCGTTGCCGAACAGCGCGTTGGCGGTCTGGCGGCCGCGCCGCATCGAGGACTCGTCGACCACGTCGTCGTGCAGCAGGGTCGCGGTGTGGATGAATTCGACCACCGCCGCCAGTTCGTGGTGGCCTGTGCCGCGGTAGCCGTAGGCATTCGCCAGCAGCAGCACCAGCACCGGACGGATCCGCTTGCCGCCGGCACTGATGATGTACTCGGCAATCTGGTTCACCAGGGCGACGTCGGAATGCAGCCGCTGTCGGATCACCGTGTTGACGGCCCCCATGTCGGTGGCGATCGTGCGGGTGATGGGATTCTGTTGGGCGGTTTGAATGGCGGCGGACAAGGCAGACCTGCGTGAGGAAGAATGCGGTTTGGATTTGTTAAGTGCCGTGATTATACGACAAGCAAGGCAATTCAGCGGTTTTCCGCATGGATGGGAAGGGCAAGGGAGCAGCCTGATGAGCAGCTGCGACAGCGGTGTGTGCAGCCACCACAGCCGTTTTGACACGGCGCAGCAATGCGGATATAATCCTCTGTTCCCTGAGCCTTGAGGGCTGTCTGACTCGGTTCAGCTGGAAAATTTTTTAACAATTAATGAGGTTTCAATCATGTACGCGGTCATAAAAACCGGTGGCAAGCAATACAAAGTTGTCGCTGGCGAAAAACTCAAAGTAGAACAGATACCGGCAGACATTGGTTCCGAACTCACTATCGATCAGGTTCTCGCCGTTGGCGAGGGCGAGAGCATCAAGTTTGGTGCTCCGCTGGTGGAAGGTGCTTCGGTTCGCGTGACTGTTGTGTCGCACGGTCGTCACGACAAAGTGCGTATCTTCAAGATGCGTCGTCGTAAGCACTACCAGAAGCGTCAGGGCCATCGCCAGAACTACACCGAAATCCAAGTGGTTGCGATCAACGGCTAATTGCCGCGCGCCCATTCTTTAGTCAGCAAGGAGCATCTAAATGGCACACAAAAAAGGTGGCGGTACTACCCGCAACGGCCGTGACTCAGAAAGCAAACGCCTTGGCGTGAAAGTCTACGGCGGCCAGGCAATCAATGCCGGCGGCATCATCATGCGTCAGCGCGGTACCACGGTTCGTCCGGGCACCAACGTCGGCCTGGGCAAGGATCACACCCTGTTCGCACTGGTCAACGGCACTGTCAAGTTCGTCAAGCAAGGCGTCGGCTCGAAGCAGTTCGTGACCGTCGTTGCTGCTCCGGCAGCCGAAGCAGTCGCAGCGTAATTAAAGGACCGCGCAAGCTGTCGTGCAATGCACGGCGGGTGCGCGCGGTCCCCTTAAGGCGAAAGCCTTAGAATTAAGGCTCTGCCATCGGTAGAGCCTTTTATTTTTGGTGGTCTCATCATGAAGTTTATCGACGAAGCAAGAATCGAAGTCATCGCCGGCGACGGCGGCAACGGCTGCGCCTCGTTCCGCCGCGAAAAGTTCCGTCCGTTCGGCGGCCCTGACGGCGGCGACGGCGGCAAGGGTGGCTCGATCTGGGCGATCGCCGACCGCAACATCAACACGCTGGTCGACTTCCGTTTCTCCAAGGTGCACACGGCGCGCAACGGCGAACCGGGCCGCGGCTCCGACTGCTACGGCAAGGGCGCCGAGGACGTCACCCTGCGCATGCCGGTCGGCACCCTGATCATCGACGATAACAATGGCGAGATCATCGCCGACCTGACCGAGCACGGCCAGGTCGAACTGCTGGCCAAGGGCGGCGAGGGCGGGTGGGGCAACATCCACTTCAAGACCTCGACCAACCGCGCGCCGCGCCAGAAGACCGAAGGCAAGGACGGTGAGCGCCGCTCGCTGCGCCTCGAGCTGAAAGTGCTGGCCGACGTCGGCCTGCTGGGCATGCCGAACGCCGGCAAGTCGACCTTCGTCACCGCCGTCTCGAACGCGCGTCCGAAGGTGGCCGACTACCCGTTCACGACCCTGCACCCGAACCTGGGCGTGGTCCGCGTCTCGCACGAAAAGAGCTTCGTCATCGCCGACATTCCCGGCCTGATCGAAGGTGCCGCCGAAGGCGCCGGCCTGGGTCACCAGTTCCTGCGCCACCTGAGCCGTACCGGCCTGCTGCTGCACATCGTCGACCTGGCCCCGATGGACGGCAAGACCGATCCGGTCAAGGAAACCAAGGCGCTGGTCAAGGAACTCGAAAAGTACGACGAAGAGCTGCTCAACAAGCCGCGCTGGCTGGTGCTGAACAAGCTCGACGTGGTGCCGGAAGACGAGCGCAAGAAGGTCGTCAAGGACTTCGTCAAGAAGATGGCCTGGAAGGGCCCGGTGTTCGAGATCTCGGCCCTGAACCGCGAAGGTTGCGAAGACCTGGTGCACGCCATCTACCGTCACCTGGAAGAGATGCGCCACGTGGAGCAGCGTTCGGAAGAAGTGCAGATGACCGCGGAAGCGCGCGGCATTTCGTCGATCGATCCGGACGACCCCCGCTTCAAGATCCTCGAAGACTGATTTGGTCTTCTCCGAAGCCACCCGCGCACGCCTGCGCACGCAAGTGCTGCAGGCCACGGCCACCGTCTGCTCGCTGGCCGCGTTCTCGGCCATGCTGAACCCGGACGTCGTCGCGACGCGGCTCGGACTGTTTCTCGTCGGCGTGAACGGCTACAGCCAGTTCTACGCCATCTATGTCGGAGTGCGCTTCGCTACCGCGTTGCTGGCTCTGCTGGCGGCGAGGCGGGGCGACCAGCCCATCCTCGGCGACCTCACCGCACTGTTCATCCTGGCGCAGCCGGTCGGCCGCCTGGTCGCGGCGTTTGCGATCGGCCTGCCTCAGGGTGTATTGTTGGCCATTTGCGGGATCGAATTGCTGGCCGGCCTCGTGCTGCTGGCATTGCGTCCGTGGGGACGCCCGCTCCTGTCCTGAGTTCGCATCCACTTCGACATGACCACCCTCCAATCCGTTATCCAAGCTTCCGGCCGCATCATCGTCAAGGTCGGTTCCTCGCTCGTCACCAATGAAGGCCGCGGCCTCGACAATGCCGCGATCGCGCGCTGGGCCGCGCAGATTTCCTCGCTGCGTTCGCTCGGCAAGGAAGTCGTGCTGGTGTCGAGCGGCGCCATCGCCGAAGGCATGCTGCGCCTCGGCTTCACCAGCCGCCCGACCGACATCCACGAACTGCAGGCCTGCGCCGCCTGCGGCCAGATGGGCCTGGCCCAGATCTACGAAACCAGCTTCCGCACCCACGGCGTGAAAACCGCGCAGGTGCTGCTGACCCACGCCGACCTGGCCGACCGCGAACGCTACCTGAACGCGCGCTCGACGCTGACGACGCTGCTGCGCCTGGGCGTGGTCCCGATCATCAACGAGAACGACACCGTGGTCACCGACGAAATCAAGTTCGGCGACAACGACACCCTCGGCGCGCTGGTCGCCAACCTGATCGAGGCCGATGCCCTGGTCATCCTCACCGACCAGAAAGGCCTGTATTCCGCCGATCCGCGCAAGGACCCGCAGGCGCGCCTGATCGAGCAAGCGCAGGCCGGCGATGCATCGCTGGAAGCGATGGCCGGCGGTGCCGGCTCCAGCATCGGCAGCGGCGGCATGCTGACCAAGGTGCTGGCCGCGCGCCGCGCCGCCCGTTCGGGCGCCCACACCGTGATCGCCTGGGGTCGCGAAGACAACGTGCTGGTGCGCCTGGCGCAGGGCGAGGCGATCGGCACCCAGCTGACCGCGCCGACCGCGCGCCTGACCGCGCGCCGCCAGTGGATGGTCGACCACCTGCACACGGCCGGCGAGCTGGTGCTGGATGCGGGCGCCGTGCAGAAGCTGGCAAAAGAAGGTAAATCGTTATTACCGATCGGCGTGGTCGCGGTGCGCGGCGAATTCGGGCGCGGCGCACTGGTTACCTGCAAGGGCGAGGATGGCCGCGAAATCGCGCGCGGCCTCACCAACTACACCGCCAGCGAAGTCAAGCGCATCATGCGCCATGCGTCCAGCGAGATCGAACAGATCCTCGGCTACGTCGAGGCGCCCGAGCTGGTGCACCGCGACAACCTGGTCCTGCTCTAAGCCCGCTCAGCCGGCCGGGGCCGCAGCCGGCGCGGGCGCGTCGCGCAGCAGGCGCACTTGCCCGGCCGAGACGGTGCCCATGCCGGGGTGGAAGGACACGCGCAGCGCGCCGACCTCGCGCACGTTCTGCATCGTCTGCTCCAGCCGGACGTAGTCGCAGCCGCCCGGCGCCGACAGCTGGATGCCGAGCCAGGCCAGGTGCCAGTCCCCCTTCGCGTCGCGCACTTCGACCTTGTCGAGGTCGTGGAACGCCTTTGCGCTCAGCGCCAGCTGGAAGGCGCGTGCCTCCACCGGCGCATCGAGCGTGAATTCCATTCCATCCTTGTTCCCCGGCTGCGGCGCGGCGTGCGGCGCGTCTGTCCAGCTGCCTTCCGCATCCTTGGCGCTGCCCAGCGTGCACTTCACCGGCACCGTGGCCAGCTTGCGCGCCACCGTCGCGACTTCCAGGCGCGCGGCCTCGGCCGCCTTGCGGCTGGCCTCGGCCGGATCGGGAGCGGGCTGGGATTTGCCCGAACAGGCACAGAGCAGGGAAGCGAGGGCGAGCAGGGAAACGTGGGGGCGGAACTTATTCAGGGGCATGGTGATCGAGGGTGTCGTGCTGGATTGCAAGCTGCAAGCCTAGCATGTCCGGCGCAGTTCAACATGTACAAGTTTCATACGGAACGACGTCAGTACACCCGCATTCCACCGCGTCCGTACAGCAGAATCGTGTAGGCGCCGCAGCGTACCCGTGCCAGCGGCGGGCCGTTGATCGCTTCCAGACGCGCCGCCGGGATGTGGTGCGGCGGTGGCGCATCCGGGCCGACCAGGGCGAAATCGTAGGCCGGGCGGAAGTAGCGTTCGCTGGTAATCCAGGGCAGTTCCTCCAGCGACGCGATGTGCTGGGCCAGCACGATGCCGCTGCGGCTGAAGCGCTGGAACGGCTTGGCGTCCCAGTACTGGGCGACGCCATGATGCAGGTCCATGCGCGCCAGCGCGCGGTCGAGGCAGGCGTTGTCGGCGGGGTAGTAGGCGGTCTCGATCGGGTGCGCCTGCCATTGGCGCGCGGTCGCCATGCCGATGCCCAGTGTGAACGCGCATGCGCCCGCAAGCAACAGGGCCGGCGCGCGGCGCGCGGGCAGCAGGTGCGCCGCCACCATCGGCGCCAGCAGGATCGGCCAGCACGCTGCCGGGATGAAGTAGCGCGCCGCGACCGGCAGCGGAGCCAGCGGCAGCGACACCGCCAGCGTAGCCGTCGCCGAGACCAGCCAGAACACCAGCAGCCAGGCCAGCGCCGGCGGCAAACCGAAGGGATCGCGCCGCCGCGCCAGCCTCACGGCGCAGGCCAAGGCGAAGGCGGCGCAGGCCAGCCAGCCCAGCACCGCCAGCGGCAGCGCTTGCCACAGGTCCAGCCCGATGCCCGCCAGGTCGTGCAGGTTGGCGGCAAGGCGGCCTGGGTCGAGATGCACGTCGTAGCGGGTCGGATGCGCGACCAGCAGCCGGTAGCCGACGTGGCCGAGCAGGGCGGACATCACTGGCGTCCACGCCACCAGCAGGCGCTGGCGCCGGCCTGGCTTGCCGCGCTCGAGCAGGATACGGGCGCTCGCGGCGCCGGCCAGCGGCAGCGCTGCCTGCAGCAGGAACAGGCTGTCCGACAGCGTGCCGACAAACGCCAGCAGGCACGCCGCCCCCAGCGCCGCGCGCGAGGCGCTCGCCTCGAAGCGCAGCAAGGCCGCCGCCAGCAGCACCGCAGCGAGGAAGCCGCCGAAGTGGTAGGCATTCGACAGCAGCAGCACGAAGGGTTCCCGGCCCGATGCGGCCAGCCAGGCGAACAGCGTCAGGCTGCACGCGGCCGCCGGCAGCACCGCCCTGGCACCGAGCGCCCGCGCCAGCAGCGCCACCGCGCCGGACAGCAGCGCGCACTGGAGGACGCCGAACACGATGATCTGGTAATAGGAGGTCGGCGCCATCCACCACGCTGCCAGGTAGAGCGGGTAATCGGGAAAGAAGTAGGGCGCCGGTGTCAGGTACCAGTCCGACAGCCGGCCGCCGCGGGTCAGCAGGTCGTCGAACAGCGTCGGCAGATACAGGGCATCCGCGTTAAGCAGCCCGGCGCGCAAGGGATGGCCGCTCAGGTAGCACACGGCCAGGCAAGCGACGGCAAAAGCCGGAAGCAATAGCGGGAGTAACAGCGTCAGCGAAGCGGCGGTGCGGATCGGCATGGCTGGCCTCGGCGGATGGTCATCGTGCGGTGCCGGGAGTGTACAAGAGACGCGTACCGGGCCGGCAGTGGGAATGTCCTGAAACGGCAGCGATCGCGCGGCAGATCAAAAGATGACCCTGGATGCTTACCTATAATGCTTAAGCTTTGTTAATACTTTTGCATTATTTTAAGCGCCTCGAATAGCCGAGTACGCTTCTTCTGCAGGATTTCATCGTGACAATGGCTCCATTGATCGTTGACCTGGACGGGACGCTGGTGCACACCGACCTGCTGCACGAATCGGCGCTGCGGGTGTCGCGCGACCGGCCGTTCGACGTCTTGCGCATCCCGCTGTGGCTGCTGCAGGGCAAGGCGGTGCTCAAGCGCAAGCTGGCCAGCCGCGGCGCCGTCGATGCCGCACTCCTGCCCTACAACGAATCGTTGCTGGCCTGGCTGAAGGAGCAGCGCGCCGCCGGCCGCCGCCTGGTGCTGTGCACCGGTGCAGACCGCGTGTTCGCGGATGCAGTGGCGGCGCACCTGGGCGTATTCGACGAGGTGCTGGCCGGCGACGCCACCATCCACCTGGTGGGCCACGACAAGGCCGAGGCGCTGGCGCGCCAGTACGGCCACGGCGGCTTCGACTACGCCGGCAATTCCGCGGCCGATCTCAAGGTCTGGCGCCGCGCGCGCAAGGCGATCGTGGTCAACGGCGCCCGCGGGCTGGCCGGCAAGGCGGCGGCGCTGTGCGGCGTCGAGCGCGAGTTCCCGGCGCCGGCGCGGGGCGTCAGGGCCGCCGTCCCGGCCTGGCGCCAGGCGCTGCGCCTGCACCAGTGGCTCAAGAACGTGCTGCTGTTCGTGCCGCTGGTAGCCGCGCACCAGGTGTTCGACCTGGGCCACTGGCTGACGCTGGCGCTGGCCTTTCTGTCGTTCAGCCTGTGCGCCTCGACCGTCTACATCACCAACGACCTGCTCGACCTCGACAGCGACCGCGCCCATCCGCGCAAGCGCCTGCGTCCGTTCGCTTCGGGCGCGCTGCCGGTCCGGCACGGGGTGCTGGCGGCGCCGCTGCTGCTGGGGGCCAGCCTGGCGCTGGGTGTGCACGTGGGCGGCAGCTTCCTGCCGTGGCTGCTGTGTTACTTCCTGCTGACCTGCGTGTACTCGCTCGGCGTGAAAAAAATGATCCTGCTCGACTGCATCGCGCTGGCGATGCTGTACACGCTGCGCATCACGGCCGGCGCCGCCGCGCTGTCGCTGCCGCTGTCGTTCTGGCTGCTGGCGTTTTCGGTGTTCCTGTTCCTGTCGCTGGCCTTCGTCAAGCGCCACGCGGAACTGCAGGTGCAGGCGCTGTCCGGCCGCCACAAGGTGCAGGGGCGCGGCTACTACACCAGCGACGAGCCGCTGGTGCTGAACCTGGGCGTCGCCGCCGGCTATGCGTCGGCCGTGGTGCTGGCGCTGTACCTGAACAGCGACAAGGTCGCTGTGCTGTACCGCCAGCCGGAAGCCGTGTGGGGCACGGTGCCGGTGCTGCTGTTCTGGATCAGCTGGATCTGGATGCAGGCGCACCGCGGCCACATGCACGACGACCCGGTGGTGTTCGCCATGAAGGACCGCGCCAGCCGCCTGGCCGGACTGGTCTTCGGTGCCGTGCTGGTGATCGGTGCGCTCGGATGGCCATGGTAAAAGTCGCGTCGTGGGGACGCCTCGGCAGCCACGCGCACGAGCTGGTGGCGCTGCACGACCGCGAGCGGGCCGCGCACCGAATCGAAGCCGACGGGGCCGGCCTGGCCCAGGGCAATGCGTGCAGCTACGGCGACGTCTGCCTGAACCCGGGCGGCCGCCTGTGGCGCACCACGGGGCTGGACCGCTTCATCGATTTCGATGCGGCCGGCGGACGCCTGCGCTGCGAGGCCGGCGTGCTGCTGCGCGACATCCAGCGCATGAGCCTGGCCCATGGCTGGCTGCTGCCGGTCACGCCCGGCACCCAACTCGTCACGGTCGGCGGCGCCATCGCCAACGACGTCCATGGCAAGAACCACCACCGGCTGGGTTCCTTCGGCAACCATGTCCTGTCCCTGCGCCTGGCGCGTACCGACGGCAGCGTCATCCATTGCGGTCCGGCGCACCGCGCCGGCTGGTTTGCCGCCACCGTCGGCGGCATGGGCCTGACCGGGGTGATCGTCGAGGCCGAGTTGCAGTTGCGCCGCGTGAGCGGTCCCTGGCTGGTCACCGACACCATCCCCTACGGCAGGCTCGACGATTTTTTCCCGCTGGCCGACGCTTCCGAAGCCGGCTGGGAACATACCGTGTCCTGGATCGATTGCCTGTCGGGCAGCGGGCGCGGCCTGTTCCTGCGCGCCAACCCGGCGCCGATTCCTGAATCCGGTGCCCGCGTAGAGCGACAGCCGCGGCGCATGCCGGTCACGCCGCCGGTGTCGCTGGTGAACGGCCTGTCGCTGCGGCCCTTCAACGCCGCCTATTTCCACCTCGGGCGCCTCAAGCAGCGCCGTACGATCGCCCACTTCGAAGCCTACGGCTACCCGCTCGACGGGCTGCACGACTGGAACCGCATGTACGGCCCGCGCGGCTTCTACCAGTACCAGAGCGTGGTGCCGCGCGCCGGCGGCCAGGACGCCACCCGCGCGATGCTGGCGGCGATCAAGGCGTCCGGCCAGGGTTCTTTCCTGGCGGTGCTGAAGACCTTCGGCGAGCGCGACAGCATCGGCATGATGAGTTTTCCGCGTCCCGGCGTCACCCTGGCGCTGGATTTTCCCAACCGCGGCGCGTCGACGCTGCGCCTGTTCGAACGGCTCGACGCCATCGTGCGCGAGGCCGGTGGCCGCCTGTACGCCGCCAAGGATGCGCGCATGCCGCGCGCCCTGTTCGAGGCAGGCTACCCGCGCCTCGCCGAATTCCTGCCTTACCGCGACCGCGGCATCAGCTCGTCGATGTCGCGCCGCCTGCTGGGGAGCTGACATGCCTGATTCGCCACGCCGCATCGTGATCATCGGTGCCACCTCATCGATCGCCGAACATTGCGCCCGGCTGTGGGCGGCGCCCGGCGTGACCCTGACGCTGGTCGGGCGAGATGCCGGCCGCCTCGAGCGCGTCGCCGCCGACCTGCGCGTGCGCAGCCCCGGCACCGAGGTGCGCACCGCAAGCGGCGACCTGCTCGATGCGCGCGCCATCCGCACCCTGGTCGACGCCATCGTGGCGCAAGGGATGCCGGACCGGGTCCTGATCGCGCACGGCATGTTGCCCGACCAGCAGGCCTGCCAGCGCGACCTCGGCGCCGTCTCCGATGCCCTGCAGGTGAATGCGCTGTCGCCGGTGCTGTTCGCCGAAGCCTTTGCCGGCCACATGGAACACAGTGGCGGCGTCATTACCCTGATCGGCTCGGTGGCGGGCGACCGCGGGCGCCGCTCCAACTACGTCTACGGCGCCGCCAAGGGCCTGGTCACGCGCTACGCGCAGGGCTTGCAGCACCGGCTGGCCGGCAGCGGCAGCCAGCTGCGCGTGGTGCTGGTCAAGCCGGGGCCGACCGCGACCCCGATGACGGCCCACCTGCCGCAGCGCGGCCTGGCGCCGGTGGAGGCGGTGGCGCGCCGCATCGTCGACGGCGCGGCCGCCGGCAGCGCGGTCGTCTACGCCCCGGGCAAGTGGGCCGCGGTGATGCTGGTGATCCGCCACCTGCCGGCCTTCGTGTTCAACCGGATGAGCATCTGAATGACGACCGACGCCACCCTCGATGCCGAACCTGCGCAGGCACGAACGCCGCAGCGTCACGCCGCCCGGTCGCGGCGCGCGCTGCGGTTTTTCCTGCTGCTGGTGCTGTTCACGGCCGGCCTGGCCTGCGTCAACTGGGATGCGATCCGCACCGTCAACCACGAATCGAGCGACTTTGCGGCGAACACGCTGCTGGTGCTGGATGCCAAGCGTTTCCAGCTGATCCAAGGCCATTATTCGCGTGTCGGTTTCAATCATCCCGGTCCAGCGCTGCTGTACGTGCTGGCCTTCGGCGAGCTGCTGTTCCACGACTGGCTGCACCTGGTGCCGTCGCCGTTTTCCGGCCAGCTGCTGGCGGTGGATGTATATGATGCCGCCTGGCTGGCCGCGATCGTGGCGATGGTGCGGCGCATGAGTGGGCACCTAAGCGGGCGCATGGTGCCGGCGCTGCTGTTCACCGCGGTCATGTTGCTGGTGCTTGCCTGGAGCGACCGCGCGATCGTCGGCGGCATCTGGTTCCCGCACCTGTTCGTGCTGCCGTACGCGGCGCTGCTGGTGGCGGGCGCGCGCCTGGTGCAGGGCCGCATTGATACGCTCGGCACGCTCGCCGTCGCCGCCGGTTTCCTGTTCAACGGCCATGCCGCCTTCATGCCGATACTGGGCTTGACCCTGCTCATGACGCTGGCCGCCAACCGGGTGCTGGCACGCCGCGAGCCAGAGCTGCGTATCGTGGGCCGCCTGTGGCTGGCGACGCACCGGCGCGCGCTGCTGCTCCCTGCCGGCATCCTGTTCCTGTTCTTCGTCCCGCTCATCATCGCCACCGTCAGGGAGTTCCCCGGGCCGCTCTACGATTACCTGAAGTTCGGCCGCGCCAACAAGGCCAATACGCTGGTCGAGGCGGCACGCTTCGTCGGCGTCTACTGGGGACTCGGCGATGGCGCACCCGCGCGCGGCGCGCTGGCCTGGGGCCTGGCCCTGGCCGCGCTGCTGCTGGCCGGCCTGGGCCGCGTGCCGCCCGCATTTGCGCGCGACGCGCGGGCGCTCGGCATCGTCTTCCTCGTGGCGACGCTGTCGGTGCTGTATTACGCCTGGGCCGGCGTCGACATGCTCGGCCAGGTCTATATTGCGGCCTTCTACTTTGCGGTACCGGCGCTGGCGGCCGGGCTGCTGGCCCTGATCGGCTACGCATCGATCCGCATCCGGGCCAGGGAGGCGATGGCAGCCATGCTGGCGCTGCTGGCCGTGGCCGGCGCCTGGCACTGGCTGCGGGTGCCGCCGGACTACGCGTATTTCTACAACCACGCCAACGTCGCCGCGCTGTACGAACAGGTGCGCCGGCTGCCTGGCCACGGGCGCGTGGTGCTCGACCTGGACCTGGGTCCAAATCCGACCACCCAGGGCGAGGTGTGGGGCAATACGATGGGACTGCTGGCCTATGCCGCACGCCAGGGCGTCGACCTGGCCTGCGTGAACGAAAACTGGCACATCTCCTTCACCCGGCCCAGGCGCTGCCGTCCCGAGGAAGTGGCCGCCGGACGCCGCTACCAGGTGCGCCATACCGATGCGCCCAACCCGGTGCGCGGCGAGCCAGATGCCGAAGCGCAGGGCCTGTCGCTGTTCCGCGCCGGCGCGCCGCCGCGTCCGGTCGCCTGGAACACGGTCGGGGCGCAGCCGGCCTGGTTCAGGCAGATACTGGGGGAGGGCTGGTCGGCGATCGAGGGGGATTCCGTCTGGTCGGACGGGCCGCTGGCCGTGCTGCGCCTGCCAGCCGATCCGCAGCGCGGCCGGATGCTGACGCTGGACCTGGGCAGCTTCGTGCCCGGCTACGGCGCGCGGATCCGGCTGCAGGCGGTCGTCAACGGCAGGGCGGCCGGCAGCTGGACCTTCTATCCGACCGAACGGCGCCGCCGCGTGACGCTCGACCTCGGCCCGGCACCGGGCGCCGCACAGCACATCGTGCTGACGATCGACCAGCCCTTGCGGCCGGTCGACTACGGCATCGGCCAGGATACGCGCCGGCTCGGCATTTCCCTGTACGGGATCCGAAAGTGAGAAGGGGTGCTCAGACGCCGCCGGCCGCGGCCGGGACCAGGCCGGCCGGCGCCGGCGTCTTGTCCTTGTATTCGCACAGGTCGGCGATGATGCAGTTCCAGCACTTGGGTTTGCGCGCCACGCAGGTGTAGCGCCCGTGCAGGATCAGCCAGTGGTGGGCATCCTGCAGGAATTCCCTGGGCACGAACTTCATCAGCTTGCGCTCGACCTCGTCGACGTTCTTGCCGGGTGCGATTTTGGTGCGGTTGGACACGCGGAAGATGTGGGTGTCGACCGCCATCGCCAGCTCGCCGAAGGCGGTGTTCAGCACCACGTTGGCGGTCTTGCGGCCCACGCCCGGCAGGGACTCGAGCGCTTCGCGCGAGCGCGGGACCTCGCCGCCGTACTGGTTCACCAGGATCTCGCAGGTG
Organism: Herbaspirillum sp. SJZ107; assembly: GCF_006715485.1. GTDB lineage: Bacteria > Pseudomonadota > Gammaproteobacteria > Burkholderiales > Burkholderiaceae_D > Telluria. The sequence goes on along the minus strand of NZ_VFNH01000005.1, from coordinate 33,856 downwards.
GCGATCACGTTCTTTGCCTTGGTGTTGTACAGGCCGATGGTCGAGATATAGGTCTTCAGTTCATCCTCACCGAGGTCGAGGATCGCTTGCGGCGTGTTTGCCACCGGGTACAGCTTGCGTGTCGCCTTGTTGACGCCGACGTCGGTGGCCTGCGCCGAGAGCAGCACCGCGATCAGCAGTTCGAACGGTGTCGTGTATTCGAGTTCGGTGGTCGGATTCGGATTGGCGTGGCGCAGGCGCGTAAAAATTTCTTGGCGTTTGGCGGGATTCATCGGGTCTTATTGGTCTTTGTTGTCCAGGGACGGCGGCGCAGGCGGCGTGGCCGCCTTCTGGCGCGCGCGTTCGATGGCGGCGGCGATGATCGCGCGCTTGCGTTCCTTTTCGGCCAGTTCCTCGTCAGTATTGGTCTGCTCGGCCGTGACGGCACGCAGCTTTTCCAGCGCCTTGGCCGCCAGCCGTGCATCGTTTTCTTCCTTTTCGCGCTGCAGGCGCTCGCTGCGGAAGTCGTGGCGTGCGCGGGCGGCGTCGGCCTGTTCCTGCGACCAGGCATCCCAGCCGGTGCGTTCGGTGACGGGCAGCATGCTGATGCAGTCGACCGGGCAGGGCGCCACGCACAGGTCGCAGCCGGTGCACAGGCTCGGCAGGATGGTGTGCATCTGCTTGGCCGCGCCCATGATGGCATCCACCGGGCAGGCCTGGATGCACAGCGTGCAGCCGATGCACAGGGCTTCGTCGATGAAGGCGACCGGACGCGGACGCTCCACGCCGTTGGCCGGATTGATAGGAATGATGGGACGGCCGGTCAGCGCGGACAGGCGCGCCACGCCTTCCATGCCGCCCGGCGGGCACTGGTTGATCTCGGCTTCGCCGCGCGCGATCGCCTCCGCATATGGGCGGCAGGCGGGATAGCCGCATTTGGTGCACTGGGTCTGCGGCAGCAGGTCTTCGATCTGGTCGGCGAGCGTTTTTGTCACGATGTGCCTGTTACAAAGTCTGGCGTTTGCTAAACCGCCATTATCCGCGAAAAGCCGGATGGCGTCGAAGCGCCGCCCGACCGGTTTTTACGTGAGCCAACTAACGTTTCCATCAAAGTCATGCGGGGATTGGCGCCAAAAGTGATGCAACTAACGGAGTGCATCGCATGCATGGTGGTCTACTGAGATGCAAGAAATGAACCTCAAGGAGGATCTTATGAGCAAAAAGAACTTGATCGTCTCGACCCTGGCCGCTGCGCTGCTGAGCGTCACCGCCAGCGGTTTCGCCCAGGACCGCGGCTACGGCGACCGCGACCATGACCGCTACAGCCAGCGCGACAACGACCGCCGCGGCGATTCCCGTAACGACCGCGGCGATTACCGCAACGACCGCCGCGACGACCACCGCGGCGGTGACGGCCGCTGGGACGGCCGCGACAATCGCCGCTGGGACGGCGCCGGCCCGCGCCACGACCTGCGCCGCGGCGGCCGCCTGCCGAACGAGTACCGCAACCGCCAGTACGTGGTCGACGACTGGCGCGGCCACCGCCTGCGCCAGCCGCCGCGCGGCTACCACTGGGTCCAGACCGGCGGCGACTACGTGCTGGCGGCGATTGCCACCGGCGTGATTGCGGACCTGATCATCAACAGCCGTTGAGTCCGAGGGCCGTCCGCTGGACGGCCCCGGCAAGGTGAACCTGATTACGACGGTTTCACACTCAGGCCAAAGAAAATGCCGCGGAATCCGCGGCATTTTTTATTGCGCCAACGACCGGTCAGGCATGCTTCCTGACGAACTCCCCGATCATCGGACAAATGATCTCGCGCCAGCGGCGACCCGAGAAAATGCCGTAGTGACCGCATTTCGGTGCCGTGAAGTGCTGCTGCTTGTCGGCCGGGATGCCGGTGCACAGGTCGTGCGCAGCCTGGGTCTGGCCGGCGCCGGAAATGTCGTCGAGTTCGCCTTCGATGGTGAACAGGGCCACGTTCTCGATATCTTGCGGGCGCACCAGTTGGCCGCCGACGGTCCAGGTGCCTTTCGGCAGGCTGAAGTCCTGGAACACGGTCTTGATGGTTTCCAGATAATACTCGGCCGGCATGTCGAGCACGGCGTTGTATTCGTCATAGAACTTGCGGTGCGCTTCGGCCGAATCGTCGTCGCCGCGCACCAGGTGCTGGTAGAACTCGCGGTGGCTCTGGGCGTGGCGGCCCGGGTTCATGGCGATGAAGCCGGCGTGCTGCAGGAAGCCCGGGTAGACCTTCCGGCCGAAGCCCGGGTAATTGCCCGGCACCGCATAGATCACGGTGTTCTCGAACCACGAGAACGGTTTTTCGATGGCCAGGTCGTTGACGGCGGTCGGCGATTTGCGCGGATCGATCGGGCCGCCCATCATGATCATCGTCTTCGGCAGTTTCGGATCCTTGGCGGTGGCCATCAGGGAAATGGCGGCCAGCACCGGCACGGTCGGCTGGCAGACCGAAATCACGTGCACGTCCGGGCCCAGGTGGCGGATGAAATCCTGGACGTAATAAATATAGTCGTCGAGGTGGAAGGCGCCATCGGACAGCGGCACCATACGGGCGTCGACCCAGTCGGTGATGTACACGTCCTGTTCCGGCAGCAGGGCGCGCACGGTGTCGCGCAGCAGCGTCGAATGGTGCCCCGACAGTGGGGCGACCACCAGTACGGTCGGCTGTTTAAGCGCGGCAAAATCCACGTCCGACATGTCTTTCTTGAAATGCAGCAGCTTGCAGAAGGGCTTGCTGACGACCGTGTGTTCCATGATGCCGACGGTCTGGCCGTCGATCAGGGTCGAATTCAGTTCAAAGGCTGGCTTTTCGTAGTCCTTTCCCAGGCGATACATCAGCTCGTAGCCGGCGGCGATACGTTGTGCGAACGGGGTATGGGCGAAGGGCGAAACCGGGTTCGAGAACAGCTTGGCGGAGGCATCGGCCCACTGCATCAGCGGGTTCAGGAAGGAGCGTTGCATTTCATGCAGTTGGTAGAGCATATGGTTTCCTTCGTGAGAGTGGGCCTTGTGAACCTACTGCTACTCCATTTTCAAGGCCCATACTGTGCGTCAGATCAAGGGTTGCGCATCAGTTTCGTCAATTATAGGGTAATCAGGTTGGCACGAGGCAACATCAAGATTTGTACTTTTCTTCTAATATCCTTATGCAAGCTTGTATCACATTCGTGATAAGGCTTCGGTTAAGTGACCTACATAAGAAAAATGCCCCGCACTGGCGGGGCATTTTCGTGGTCATACTGTTACGGAACGTTTTAGTCGAAGACCGGGGTCTCGACGCCGAGGATCTTGTGCAGCTTCGGCGAGGTCGTCGTGTACTGCATGTGGATCTTCTTGTCCGGGAAGATGTACGGTGCGGCGCCGAAGGCGGCCAGCGCGGCTTCGTGGAAGCCCGACAGGATCAGCTTCTTCTTGCCCGGGTAGGTGTTGATGTCACCCACGGCAAAGATGCCCGGCACGTTGGTCTCGAACTTCTCGGTGTCCATGACCTTGAGCTGCTTGCGCTCGATGTCCAGGCCCCATTCGGCGATCGGGCCCAGCTTCGGCGACAGGCCGAAGAACACCATCAGCATGTCCAGCGGCACGCGGCGGGTGACGCCGTCGGCACCGGTGACTTTCACTTCGGACAGCTTGCCGTCCTTTTCGTCGAAGCCGGTGACCTGGCCGGTGATCAGCTGCATTTCGTATTCGTCGCACAGCTGCTTCATCTTGGCCACCGACGCCGGCGCGGCGCGGAAGTCGTCGCGGCGGTGCACCAGCACGACCGATTCGGCCTTGCCGACGAAGTTCAGGGCCCAGTCCAGGGCGGAGTCGCCGCCGCCGCAGATGACCAGGTTCTTGCCGTCGAAAATGCTCGGGTCCTTGACACGGTAGTGCAGCTGGCTGCCTTCGAACTTGTCGATGCCGTCGACCTTGATCGTGCGCGCCTGGAACGAACCGACGCCGGCAGCGATGAAGATGGTCTTGGTGATGAACTGGGTACCGGTCGAGGTTTCGACGTTGAAGCGGTGGTCTTCACGGCGCTGCACGGTGGTCACTTCCTGGCCCAGGTGGAAGGTCGGCTCGAACGGCTCGATCTGCTTGAGCAGGTTGTCGGTCAGTTCCTGGCCGGTGCAGACGGGCACGGCAGGGATGTCGTAGATCGGCTTGTCCGGGTACAGTTCCACGCACTGACCGCCGACGGCCGGCAGCGAATCGATCACGTGGGCCTTGATCTCGAGCAGGCCAAGTTCGAACACCTGGAACAGGCCGACCGGGCCCGCGCCGATGATCACGGCATCGGCTTCGATGGCGCCGGCAAAGGAGCTGTTGGGAGCGATGGTGCCCGCTTCGGGGGTCGCGATAGTCATGCTAGCTAAATCCTGTGAATGTGTAGGGGGTAGGGGCGAAGGCGGCTAGTGTGCCACGACTGTGGCACGTTTGCTGGGACCGGCACCCGGGGATGGATACCGGCCGCGGGCTCAGCGGGCCAGCTTGTCCAGCTTGTCCTTGACGTCCTTCCACTCGTCCGCGTCGGGCAGGGCCGGCTTGGTCTTGGTGATCGACGGCCAGTTGCGTGCCAGATCAACGTTGATCTTGATGAATTGTTGCTGGTCCGACGGCACGTCCTCTTCCGCATAGATTGCGTTGACCGGGCATTCAGCTACGCACACGGCGCAGTCGATGCACTCGTCCGGGTCGATGACGAGGAAGTTCGGGCCTTCCCGGAAACAATCTACCGGGCATACATCCACGCAATCGGTGTAGCGACATTGGATGCACGATTCGGTGACAACGTGGGTCATAACAGTCCTATTTGAATAATGAAGGCGGCGCTGGGCGTGGTAAGACTCGCCGGACGCGGCAAAGCACTGTATTTTAGGGCAATTCGGCTTTTACGACAAATCACGCTTATACACAATACACATAAGCAAATTAATGTCGTCGCCGCAGGAGGAGCGCGATCAGGACTGGCCGCGCAGGTGCTCGAGCAGGGCTTGCCAGTGGGCAAAAGAAGGGGCGCCATCCTCGGCCAACACCAGCGTGCGGCAGCGCCGGCCGTCATCGGCGGTGATTTCCCAGCGCCGGATGTCGGCGCCGACAGGGCAGGCTGCTGCCGGTGCCCCGAAGAAATCGAGACGCGCCAGCAGCGCCTCGATGGCCTGGCCGTCGGCGTGATCGCCGGTGTCCAGCTCGACCTGTTCGGTGCGGCCGCTGAAACCGCCGCTGGCCCTGGCCGTGATCTTCATCGTGCCTCCCGTCGGATCAGGTAATCGGGATCGTCACCACCGGTTCATGCGGGGCGGGTGCCGGCGCCGCTGCCATGCCGGTCACTGCGGCCGCGACCACGGCGGTGCCGTCGCCGACGCTGACGGCGGCCACCACGGCGGCGCCGGTCTGCGCCGGTTCGGCGCCGGCCGGACCGAAGCGCCCGTGCGCCGCGCACCAGCGCGCCAGCGCCTGCGCTTCCGCATCCAGCAGCCGTTCGACATCGTAGTACTCGGCCAGGTTCATCGTGCCGCAGCAGGCGCGCCGGTCCTGGCGCGCGCCGGGGGCGTCGCTGACCAGTGCGGCCAGGCGCAGGCCGGGCTGGTGCAGGGGGCCGGCGTCGAGGGGCACGTCGAGCACTTCGCGCCGCGCGAAGCCGTCGCGGATGAAGGCGGCGTACTCGGGCGGGCGGCCGTCTTCCTGGCAGATGCGCAGCATCTCGTTGGCCACGTCCGCATAGGTGGCGGCGACGTCGGGCGCGGCGATCAGGGCGCGCAGCACCAGTCCGCGCAGCCAGGCTGCCACCCGGTGCAGCACGCCGGCACAGTCTTCCAGCTCGGGCTTGCGCTCGAAGGCGAAGATGTCGGCCAGGATGTCGTAGATGGCGCCGGTGAAGACCTGGGAAATCGCGTGCACCTCGGTGCCGGCCTGGGACAGCGTCAGGTCGTTGTCGGCGTTGCGCAGCCCGGTGGTGCTGCCCAGCGCCAGGCCGAACTGCTCGGCGATGTCGGCCAGGAAGGTCTTATCGTGCAGGTGCGCCTTGGTCTGGGCCACCACCGCCTCGCACTGGTCGAGCTGGGACAGCGCCAGGAAGATCGCGGTCAGGTCGCCGAAGGATTCGTGCAGGCCGCCGGTCTGGGGCGGGTTGTTGGCTTCCAGCCAGTGCGGCTTGAGGCCGTCCAGCACCGCATGGCCGGTCTCGTGCGAGACGATGTCGAACGAGCGGCAGGTGTACACGCGGGCGGTCTCGCCGGGCGGGATGAAGTCGCCGAATTTCAGGCTCGACTGGCTGCGGCTGTAGAAAGCATTCATCACGTTCGGCAGGCCGTACGGAAAGACCTGCAGCGGCGCGGTGTCGACGCTGCTGTTCCATTGCCAGGGCAGCGGCATCAGGCTACCCGCGTTCGACAGCGCGCGCTGGTACATGGTGAGCGTCTGGCGCACCACGGCGAAAGTGTGGACGGCGTCGAACTGCGGGGTGTCGGGCATGGTCACGAAGTCGCCGAAGGCGTTCGGCTCGACCGCGGAGATGGCCGGATCCTTGATCTCGATGCGGGCGTCGCGCGGCCCGGCCAGCACCACGCCGGGCAGGAAGGCCTTGCGGGTGCCGATCTCGCCGACCGACGGGTCCTGCTTCCACATCAGGACGCGCGATCCGAAGGCGAAGGGCAGGGGCACGTCGCCGGCGCCGCCTGCCGGCGTGCCCGCATCGAAGGCGCCGGGCGAGCCCGGGCTGGCCAGTGCGGCGCCGCTCGGGCGCGGCCGTCCCGGCTGGTCGAGCAGTTGCGCCGCCTTGCGGTGCTGGCGGTAGCGGGCGCTGGGCATCGGGATGAAACCGAGGGGCGGGGTGGCGCTGGAATCCATGGACTTCCTCCTGGGCAATGTCTATCAGGATGGTCGTCCCTTGTGCGCGACGGATGTTGACGCTAGTCAATTGCTAGCCTTTATGCCACTCAACTGGCATCATGCCGGGTTATTCGGTTTTATCGGAAGGACAGCCGGCATGGCAGATATCAGCATCACCCAGCAGCACAGTTTGAGTCCGGACGCGGCGCGCAGCGCGGCGCAGAAGGTGGCCGACAAGCTGGCTGGCGAATATGGCTTGCATTGCAAGTGGGAAGGCAACGTATTGCGTTTCGACCGCAGCGGCGTCGAAGGATCGCTGGCGCTGCACGAGCGCCAGGCTGCATTGCGCATCAAGCTGGGCTTCCTGATGAGCGCTTTCGCGTCCACCATCGAGCAGAAGGTGGCGGAAAGCATGCGTAAAGTGTTTACTGGTCCTTGAGTTCTTCGATCAGGTCGACGTACTGCTGCATCGCGTCTTCCTGCGAGGTGCCCTTGAGGGCAGCCCAGGCATCGTACTTGGCGCGGCCGATCATGTCGGTGAAGCCGGGGCGTTCGCCGGTGGCGTCGCCGCTCGTTCCCTGCTTGTACAGGGAATAGATCTTCAGCAGGGTCATGTTGTCCGGGCGTTCCGGCAGATTCTTCGAATCGATCTGGGCCTGGGCGAACTGGTCTTGCAAACTCATGGTGACTCCTTGGATAACGGTGCGGCCATCTTAGCGCATCGATAAGGAATGTATGCCTGAGTGATGGGGAGATTAGAGGAAATGCTCGGTCGGGTGGCGGACGTGGCCATTCACCCGACCGGGTGAAAGGGCTTATACGTCCAGCAGCTCGACGTCGAAGATCAGCGTCGCATTCGGCGGGATCACGCCGCCGGCGCCGCGGGCGCCATAGCCCAGGCTTGCCGGGATGATCAGGCGGCGCGCGCCACCGACTTTCATGCCTTGCACGCCTTCGTCCCAGCCCTTGATCACGTGGCCGGCGCCCAGCGGGAACTGGAACGGGTCGTTGCGGTCTTTGCTGGAATCGAACTTGGCGCCGGCGCTGCCGTCGTCGTTGCGCAGCCAGCCGGTGTAGTGCACGGTCACGTACTTGCCGGCAGTCGCTTCCGGACCGCTGCCTTCGACGGTGTCTTCGTACTGCAGGCCGGAGTTCGTGGTGTTAATTGCCATAATGTTTCCTTCTTGTTCAGGGAAAAGGCCGATTGTAGTCCATGGCCTGTCAAAGCGCTATTAACGGGTTTTCCACTGTGTTGCGGCGGCGCGCCGAATATGTACATAAACTCGTGAATTCAGGCGAACCGGTCATGTCGCCGTAACGTTTCCCCGTAGAATAATAGTTTTCCACCTCCGGGCTTTCACCGTCATGCTGCGCCGTTTCCGTACGCTCTTCCTCTCCGCCGCCTGCCTGTTGACCGCCGTGCAATCCGCACAGGCCAACGTCGTCGTCGTGCTGAATTCGCGCGATGCCACCGTCCAGCTGCTGGATCAGGCCAGCGGCGCCGATCAAGGCACCTTTGCGGTCGGCAAGGAGCCGCACCACTTGATGGCGACGCCGGACAACAAGTCGCTGATCGTGGCCAGCTCGGTGGGCAATGAACTGATTTTCCTGGACCCGGTCACCGGCAAGATCCAGCGCAAGGTGTCGGACGTGCTCGACCCGTACCAGATCGGCTTTTCGCCGGACCAGAAGTGGTTCGTCTCGACCGCGCTGCGCCTCGACCGCATCGACATCTACCAGTACGTGAACGGCAATTTCGTATTGAGCCGCCGCGTGCCGATGCCGCGCATGCCGAGCCACATCGCCTTCGACGCCGCCAGCACCACCGCCTTCATCACGCGCCAGGGCAGCGACCAGGTCAGCGCGGTCGACCTCAAGACCGGCGCCATCAAGTGGACGCTCCCGGTTGGCAAGCTCCCGGCCGGCATCACCATGACCCCGGACGACAAGCACCTGCTGGTCGGGATCATGGGCAGCGACTACGTGGAGGTGATCGACTGGCGCGCCGCCAAGACCGTCAAGCGCATCAAGACCGGCAACGGCGCCCACAACTTCCGCGCGCTCGGCAACAAGCGCCACATCTTCGTGTCGAACCGGGTGCAGAACTCGATCAACATCATCGACCAGGTCACGCTGGAGAACATCGGCATGATCCCGGTGCCGGGCGGTCCGGACTGCATGGAGCTCTCAAGCGACGGCAAGACCCTGTGGGTGACCCAGCGCTGGATCAAGAAGGTGGCCGTGATCGACGTCGCCAGCCGCAAGGTGATCAAGATGATCCCGGTGGGACGCTCGCCGCACGGCGTGTTCTTCGCCAACTCGGCGCCGAGGATGTGATGGCGGGGCGCCGGCACAAGGCGGCGCTGCTGCTGGCCGCCGTGCTCTCGACGCCGGCGTTCGCGGCGGACGCCGGCGTGCACTCCTGCAGGGGCACGATCTACCTGACCTTCGACACCGGCAGCCAGTCGCAGGCCGAGCTGATCGCCGACACGCTGCGCAGGCACCACGTCAAGGCCACCTTCTTCCTGGCCAACGAAAAGACGGTGCGCGGCGACTGGTCGCTCGATCCCGCCTGGTCGGGCTACTGGAAGGCGCGGGTGGCCGAGGGCCATGCCTTCGGCAGCCACACCTTCGACCACGTCTACTTCCGTGCCGACGCCGCCGGCGGCAGGATCAAGGTGCGGCCGCAGTTCGGCCAGCACGCCGGCAAGACGCAGACCTGGAGCGCGCAGCAGTACTGCGACGAATTGCGCCGCGTCGACACCCGTTTCGTGGAGCTGACCGGGCACCACATCGACCCGATCTTCCGCACGCCGGGCGGCCACTCGTCGCCCAACATCCTGGCCGCCGCCAAAAGCTGCGGCTACAAACACGTGGGCTGGGCCAAGGTCGGCTTCTCGGGCGACGAGACCAATAGCGACGTCTACCCGAATGCGCTGCTGCTCAAGCGCGCCCTCGACAACCTCAAGGATGGCGACATCTTCATGGCCCACATGGGCATCTGGTCGCGCAAGGACCCGTGGATGCCGGCCAACCTCGAACCCCTGATTTCAGGTCTGCAGCAGAAAGGCTTCTGTTTCGCTACACTGCGCGAGCATCCGGATGTCCGGCCTTAGAAATTTCGTAATACATCATCATGATCCAGCATTTCCTCGATTGGTTCGCATTCCTCCAGGGCTGGCTGTTCGAGAGCGTGGTCGAACCCATCCTGTTTCATACCGGCCTCGGTGAGTACACCGAGGACGCCTTCGAAGGCGTCGAGTGGTTCCTCACCGGCGCCTGCGAAGTCGCGGCCCTGTACCTGGTCCTGCGTCCGCTCGAAGCCCTGTTCCCGGCGCAGCGGATGACCGACCGCCACGCGCGCCTGAACGATTTCATCTACACCCTGATCCACCGCCTCGGCCTGTTCACGATGGCGGTGTTCTTTACGCTCGATCCTCTCATGGACCACGTGGCCGGCCTGCTGCGCATGGAGGGCGTGCACCCGTTCAACCTGGAATCGCTGGTGGCCGGGATGCCGCCGCTCGCGAGCTTTTTGCTCTATCTGGTGGTGCTCGATTTCTTCGACTACTGGTTCCACCGCGGCCAGCACAAGTTCCGCTGGTGGTGGGCGCTGCACAGCCTGCACCACAGCCAGCGCAACATGAACCTGTGGAGCGACAACCGGAACCATTTATTGGATGATCTGCTGCGCGACGTCTACATGGCGGTGCTGGCGCTGGCGATCGGCGTCGCACCGGGACAGTACGTGCTGCTGGTGGCGGTGTCGCGCTCGCTGCAATCGCTGCAGCACGCGAACGTGCGGCTTCACTTCGGCGCCATCGGCGAGCGTCTCCTGATTTCGCCGCGCTTCCACCGCACCCACCACGCGGTCGGGCTGGGACACGAGTCGCGCGGCCAGGGATCGCTGGGCGGCTGCAATTTCGGCGTGCTGCTGCCGGTGTGGGACATCCTGTTCGGCACCGCCAATTTCGACAAGGGCTGGCACGGCACCGGCGTGCGCGACCAGTTCGAGCGCACCCTCCCGGACGGCACGGTACGCGCGGGACGCGACTACGGCCGCGGCTTCTGGCGCCAGCAGTGGCTCGGCCTGGTGCGGATGGCGGATGCATTCCGACTGTTCCGCCACGACCGCCGTAAAGCCTCATGATGCGCCCGATCGCGATCGCCTACGGGCGCGCGCTGCGCTCGCAGTTCTCGCGCCGCATGCTGCTGCTGTCGGTGGTGCCGCTGCTGCTGTCGCTGGCGCTGTGGGGTGGCCTGCTGTACGCCGGCATGCAGCCGCTGCTCGACAGCCTGACCGGCCTGTTCCACGAATACGATCTGTTCAAGACCAGCGGCAGCGTGCTGGCCACCCTTGGCCTCGGCTTCCTGAAGACGCTGGTGGTGCCGCTGGTGGCGATGCTGGTGCTGCTGCCGCTGATGATCGTCACCTCGCTGCTGTTCATCGGCGTCGGCGCCATGCCGGCCATCGCGCGCCACGTCAGCCGGGTCCAGTTTCCGGACCTGGAGCGGCGCGAGGGCGGCAGCTTCCTCGGCAGCCTGGGCGTCAACCTGTCCGGCATCGTCGTGTTTGCCCTGCTGTGGCTCGTGACGCTGCCGCTGTACGCGCTGGCGCCGCTGGCGCTGCTGGTGCAGGCCGTGCTGTGGGGCTGGCTGACTGCGCGCGTGATGAGCTACGACGCGCTCTCGATCCACGCCAGCCGCGAGGAGCGTCTGGCGATCGTGGCGGCGCGCCGCCGCCAGCTGCTCCTGATCGGCACCATCTCCGGCCTGCTCGGCGCGTTGCCGGGCGTGGTATGGATCGGCGGCGCGCTGATCTCGGTGGTGCTGTTCCCGGTGCTTGCCGTGCTGTCGATCTGGCTGTACCTGGTGATCTTCATCTTTACCGGCCTGTGGTTCCAGTATTACTGCCTGCAGGCGCTGGCCGACCTGCGTGCCGGTGCTGTGGCCCCCAAAGCCTGAACGAACGCCGCGCGGCCTGCAAAGGCTTCGTGGCACACTGAAGCCATTTCCAATTCCATCAACCGCAAGAAGGAAGGAACGGCAATGGCATTCGGCCTCATTATCATCGGCGACGAGATCCTGTCCGGCAAACGCAGCGACAAGCACCTGCCCAAGGTGATCGAACTGCTGGGCGAACGCGGCCTGCAACTGGCCTGGGCCGAAATCGTCGGCGACGATCCGGCGCGCATCACGGCAACCCTGCGGCGCACGCTGGCCGGGCCGGACGTCGTGTTTTCCTGCGGCGGCATCGGCGCCACGCCGGACGACCACACGCGCCAGTGCGCGGCGGCGGCACTTGGCGTGCCGCTCGAACTGCATCAGGAAGGGAAGCTGCTGGTGCAGGAGCGCATCCGCGAGACCGCGCGCGAGGCCGGGCGCGAAGCCGACCTGGAATCGCCGGACAACCTGCAGCGCCTGAAAATGGCCGAGTTCCCGGCGGGCAGCCGCCTGATCCCGAACCCGTACAATCGCATCCCCGGTTTTACAATTGCCCACCATCACTTCGTGCCCGGCTTCCCGGTGATGGCCTGGCCGATGATCGCCTGGGTGCTGGATAACTTGTACGCCGACCAGTTCCACCGCGAAGCCCGCGCCGAGCGCGCGCTGCTGGTTTATGAGCAACCCGAGTCGCTGCTGACCCCGCTGATGGAAATGCTGGAAACGCGTTATCCGGGCATCCGCGTGTTCAGCCTGCCGAGCGTCGGCGATGCCCAGACACGCCGCCACATCGAGCTGGGCGTGAAGGGAGAACCGGAACAAGTGGCGGCCGCCTTCGATGAGATGCAGGCCGAACTCGATCGTATTGCAGCGGAATACACACTGGTGTAGGACTCGGCTGAATGATCAGCGAACTGCGCGTTGCGGAGCAGGTACGCTGTTGCAAACTGAGCCGTTGTTTTTTTGCGAAAATACACGGGCGGCGTCAAAAAACTGCGTGAGTGGTTCCTGTCCGTCACATTGATGTGGTGGAATGATGTCTGTAAGCAGCGTGCTTTGGCCCATGTTCTGGCCTCCGTTACGCCCGACATTGTGAACTTTTTGACGACCTCGAACACTCGAAACGACCAGCAAGCGTGGGCGCGCCGGTTGGCGGGAATTGCAGGCAAGGGACCCCGAAATACCGCAGGTTTTACGATCCCGAATGAATTAACCGGTTGAGCCATCATGGAAAGTATCCGCCGTCTCCGACGGCCTCGTAGCATCGCCCGCGCCCTGCGCCGCATCCTCGGTGCGGCCCAGCCGGGTCAACCCATCCTGGCCGGCGTCCCCGCCATGGCCGCCGAGCAGGATGTGCCGCTGCGCGAAGCGCCGCAGCGCCTCGAACCCGTCTTCGACCCCGTACGCGAGCCGCGGCTCGACGATCCGATCCCCGGCGATACCGGGTCGTCCGGCATGGAGCCGCCGCCGGCGCCGCCGACCCGGCCGCGCTGGCGCCGTGCCCGGCGCGCGCTGCTGGTACTGCTGCTGATCGCGGTCGCCGCCGCCTCCGGCCTGGCCGTCTACGAAAGCCGCACCTCGACGCTGCAGGCCAGGTTCTTCGCCAACCTGGCCAAGAAGATCAGCTACCGCGTGCAGCCGGGACCGAGCGATGCGATCCGCTTCCCGACCGCCAGCCCCTACGACGAGCGGCTCGGCTACTCGAACCTGCCCAACTACCTGGCCAAGCTGAAGACGCGCGACTACGTGGTCGCGTCGCAGGCGCGCATGTCGCCCAAGATGCTGGAACTGGCCGGCCACGGCGTGTTCGCCACCTACCGCGAAAAAACCCGCGCCGGCCTCGATATCCTCGACAACGGCGGCGAGCCGCTGTTCTCGGCGCGCTTCCCGGAACGCCTGTACGACAATTTCGAAGCGGCGCCTTCGCTGCTGGTGCAAAGCCTGCTGTTCATCGAGAACCGCGAGCTGCTCGACACCACCTACCCGAAGCGCAACCCGGCGGTGGAGTGGGACCGCTTCTCGAAGGCGGTGTTCGACAAGACCCTGCACTCGGTCGGCCTGGGCAGCGGTTCGCGCGTGGCCGGCGGCAGCACGCTGGCGACCCAGATCGAAAAATACCGCCACTCGCCGGAAGGCCGCACCGCGTCGACCACCGACAAGCTGCGCCAGATGGCCTCGGCCACGCTGCGCGCCTATGAAGACGGCGAAGACACCAGCAAGGCGCGCCGCCGCATCGTGCTCGAGTACCTGAACACGGTGCCGCTGTCGGCTAAGCTGGGCTACGGCGAAGTGAACGGCATCGGCGACGGCATGTGGGTCTGGTACGGCCGCGATTTCGCGTCCATGAACAAGATCCTCGCCACCAACGCCGTCACCCCGGAATACGCGCTGGTGTACAAGGAAGCATTGTCCCTGATGATCGCGCAGCGCCGCCCGGCCTACTACCTGGGCGCCGGCGAGAAGGACCTCGAAACGCTCACCAACAGCCACCTGCGCGTGCTGGCCCAGGCCGGCGTCATTTCGCCGGCGCTGCGCGACGCCGCCACCGCCGTGGTGCTGCACCCGGCGCTGGGCTCGGGCGTGGCGCCGCCGCCGGCCAACACTTTTGTTACCCGCAAGGCCGCCAATGCGGTGCGCAACCACCTGGCCAACCTGCTGGGCGACTCGCGCCTGTACAACCTCGACCGCCTCGACCTGACGGTCAAGACCACGCTCGACGCGGACGCCCAGAAGGCCGTCACCGCCGCGCTGCGCCGCCTGACCGACAACGAAGCGGCCGCCGCCGCCGGCCTGACCGGCAAGGGCATGCTCGGCAACGGCGACCCGTCCAAGGTCGTGTACAGCTTCACGCTGATGGAACGCGGCGACAAGGTGAACTACCTGCGCGTCCAGACCGACAACTACGACCAGCCGCTCGACATCAACGAAGGCGCCAAGCTGGACCTGGGCTCGACCGCCAAGCTGCGCACGCTGACGACCTACCTCGACATCGTCGACCAGCTGCACAAGCGCTACGAGCCGATGTCGAAATCGGAACTGGCGAAGGTGAGCGTCGATCCGAAGGACCGGCTGTCGCAATGGGCGGTCGAGTACTTCTCGACGCTGCCGGCAGGCGCCGACCGCGGCCTGCCGCCGATGCTGCACGCGGCCATGGAGCGCACCTATTCCGGCAACCCGGGCGAAGCCTTCTTCACCGGCGGCGGCGTCCACACCTTCGGCAACTTCAGCAAGCTGGATGATTCGCGCATCCTGACCGTGCAGCAGGGCCTGCAGAACTCGACCAACCTGCTGTTCGTGCGCCTGATGCGCGACGTGGTGCGCTACTACATGTTCCAGCTGCCGGGCTCCTCGGCCCAGCTGCTGGCCGACGCCGACGACCCGCGCCGCGCCGAATACCTGTCGCGCTTCGCCGACCGCGAAGGCAAGGACTTCCTGGCGCGCTTCTGGAACAAGTACCGCGTGATGGCGCCGGCGGAAGTCGAACCGGCGCTGATGCAGGGCGTGCGCATCCGCGCGTCCAAGCTGGCGGCGGTCCACCGCACGATCCATCCGGAAGCTTCGCTGGCCGAGTTCAGCAAGTTCCTGCACAGCTACCTGCCGGCCGACAGCGAAGTCGACGAAGAACGCATCGCCAAGATGTACGACCAGTACGCCCCGGCCAACATGTCGCTGGCCGACCGCGGCTACGTGGCTTCGGTACACCCGCTCGAACTGTGGCTGGTCGGCTACCTGCGCACCCATCCGAAAGCCGGCTGGGACGAAGTCACCAAGGCTTCGGTGAAAGAGCGCCAGGAAGTGTATTCGTGGCTGTTCAAGACCCACCGCAAGCACGCCCAGGACAAGCGCATCGCCGGCCTGATCGAGGTCGAAGCCTTCCTCAAGATCCACGCCCAGTGGAAGAAGATGGGCTATCCGTTCGATTCGCTGGTGCCGTCGTACGCGACCACGCTGGGGGCCTCGGCCGACCGTCCGATCGCGCTCGCCGAGCTGATGGGCATCATCGTCAACGGCGGCGTGCGCAAGCCGACCCAGCGCATCGACTCGCTGCACTTCGCCAAGGACACGCCCTACGAAACCCTGGTGAAACGCGGCGACGCCGAGAAGGGCGAGCAGGTGCTGAATCCGGACGTGGCGCGTGCCGTGGCCGACGCCATCAAGGGCGTGGCCCAGGAAGGTACCGCCAAGCGCGTCAAGCAGGCCTTCGTCAAGCAGGATGGCAGCGTGATCTCGATGGGCGGCAAGACCGGTACCGGCGACCAGCGCTTCGACGTCTACGGCGCCGGCCACCGCCTGATCGAATCGCGCTACGTGAACCGTTCGGCGACCTTCGTGTTCAACATCGGCGAGCGCTTCTTCGGCAGCATGACCGCCTATGTGCACGGCCCGCAGTCGGCCAACTACGACTTCACCAGCGCGCTGCCGGTGCAGCTGCTGGTGACGCTGGCGCCGAGCCTGATGCCGATGGTCGAGAAGCAGGACACCGTCACCATTCCGGGCCTGCACGTGGAGCGAGCTGGCGTGGCTGCGCCGGCCGGGCCGACGGATGCGGTGGCGACCGACAAGGAGCAGGCAGCCACCGGTGACGATGCCGCGGCGGCTGCAGGCGATGCGGTGCCGGTGGAGGAGGATGCGGCGGCGCCTGCCGGCGATACCGCCAAGCCGGCAGCCAAGGCGGTGGAGGTGCCGGTGGCGCCAAAACCGGCCGCCAAGCCGGCCGCCAAGCCGGCAGCCAAGCCGGCAGCCAAGGCCGCCGACGCCGAGGCGCCGCATGCGAAGCCGGCAGCGGCCAAGCCGGCGCATGAAACGCCGGCGCACGCCAAGCCGGCCAAGCCGGCATCCGAAGCCAAGCCTGCGGCCAAGCCGGCAGCCGAGGGCACGCACCCGAAAGCCGTTGCCGTTCATCCGAAGGCTGCCGGCGCCGAAGGCGCGCACGCCAAACCGGCGGCGCCACGCAAGCCGGCCGGCGACGACCCGGCCGCGGACAAGCCGAAACGCGCGCCGCGTGCCAGGTCCGACGTGGTGGACGAAGTCCTGCATTGAGGCGGCATTGAGGGCTTGCCTGCCTGAGCCGGTGCAACGATGAAACGGCCGGCCCTGCGCAAATTCAGCCTGGTGTCGCTGCGCGACCTGCTGGCCGCGTCGGCACCGACGATCGTGCTGGTGGCGATCGCCTGCGCGGTCGCCTACGTCGTGGTCGACCCGGCGCCGCCGCGGCGCGTGGTGCTGGCCACCGGCCAGGACAACAGCGCCTACGAGGAATTCGGCCGCAAGTACGCGGCCAGCCTGGCGCGCGACGGCATCAAGGTCGACCTGCAACCCTCGCTCGGTTCCCAGGACAACCTGCAGCGCCTGATCGACGGCAAGGCCGACATCGCTTTCGTGCAGAGCGGCACGGCGGGGGCAGGGCAGCATGGCCTGGTATCGCTCGGCAGCCTGTTCACCGAGCCGGTGTGGCTGTTTCTCCGTGCTCAGAAAGGCCGTCAGCCCGAGATCCGCAACCTCACGCAATTGAAAGGCCTGCGCATCAACTTGGGCCCGGAAGGCACCGGCGTGCCTAAGCTGTTCCGCCAGGTGCTGGACGCCAATGGCGTCGAACCGAAACAGCTGACCATTTCCGCGCTCGAGAACACGCCGGCCACGATGGCGCTGCTGGACGGCCGCATCGACGGCCTGGTATTCAGCTCGGCGCCGGAAGCGCCGCTGGTGCAGATGCTGCTGCAGACCCCGGGCATCCGCCTGTTCGACTTCCGCCAGGCCGAAGCCTACACGCGGCGCCTGCCCTTCCTGACCCACGTGGTGCTGCCGCGCGGGATCGTCGACCTCGGGCGCGACATCCCGTCGCAGGACTTCGACCTGATCGCCCCGACCGCGACCCTGGTCGCGCGCGAACAGCTGCATCCGGCGCTGGTCGACCTGTTCGTGAATGCCGCCACCACGATCCACGGCGGCACCGGCTGGTTCCAGCAGCAGGGCCAGTTCCCGTCGCCGCGCTATACCGAGATCCCGGTGTCGAAGGAAGCCGCCAAGTACTACCGCGACGGTCCGCCCTTCCTGCAGCGCTACATGTCGTTCTGGCTGGCGAACCTGTTCGACCGCCTGTGGGTGGTGGCGGTGGCGCTGGCGGCGCTGATCATTCCGCTGTCGAAGGTGGTGCCGCCTTTATACGTGTGGCGCATCCGCTCGCGCGTGTACCGCTGGTACGGCCAGCTGCGCGCGGTGGAGCAGGCATTGGAGGGTGCCGATCCGGCGCACCGCGACGAAGTGCGCGCCGACCTGCTGCGCCGGCTCGACGAGATCGAGCAGCGCGTGAATCACATTTCGATTCCGCTGTCGTATGCGGATGCCCTGTACGGGCTGCGCAGCCATATCAATTTCGTACGCCAGCGGGTGCAGGGCAAGGCCGCCGGTTAATCCTGCGGCGACCGCGTCGACAGCGCCACGATCGCCGCACCTGCCGCCACGACCAGCGCATCCTCGATCAAGCCGCTGCGTGTCTGGCCGATGCGCGCCATCGCCTGCTTGCGCCCGGCCAGCGTCAGGTAGGCAAGGGGCACTGCCGTCGCCACCGCAATGGCGGCGCCGGCTTTCTCCTCACCCTTCGGCGCCAGGGCCGCACCGGCGATCCCGGCGCTCATCACGCGCGACAGCAGGCCGAGAAACACGGTGCGGTCGGGCGCGGATTTCATCTTGTCGCCGAACAGTTCGCCCACGCCCATCGCCAGCGCGCCGTATTTGAACAGCGGACGGTCGAGCAGGGCGAGGCGGCCCGGCGTGTCGCGCCCGGCTAGGCGTGCGGTCGAGAGGGTGGCCATCGGCGTCATCGAGCGGGCACTGGCGACGGCGCCGATCAGGGCGGAAGGCAGGAGCTTACGGATTGTCATTTTGTTAGCTTTCGGAAAAAAGGTGACGTTTTCCTAAGCTAACCCATGCGTTCCACAGGTGGCGCCCGCCAGGCGCTCAGGCGCCGACCCAGGGCAGCCCGGCCTTGCACCAGCCACCCACGGTCTTGCGGTGGCCCTCGGCATCGCGGTCGCCCTCGAAACCTTCCAGGATGTCATAGGCGTCCTGGAAGCCGAGTTCGGTGGCCACGCGCGCCGCATGGCGCGAGCGCACACCCGAGCGGCACAGGAACAGCACCACGTCTTCCTTGTCCGCCACCTGCTGCAGCTGGGTCGCGAAATCCGGGTTCGGCGCGCCGCCCGGGTACAGGGTCCACTGCACCGCGCCGTGCTGCTGCTCGGGGATGGCGGGGCGGCCGATCCAGTCGCGCTCCGCATTCGTGCGCACGTCGACCAGCTTGACACGCGGATCGGCCTGCACGAGCGCGAAGGCTTCCTGCGGGGTGACGGCGCCGGCGTAGGGCTGGCCTTCGCCGCGGCTGCGCGCGGTGTCGAGAATATCGTCTATGGTGCTCATTCGTTCTCCTGTCGACTATGATGGCGGGCGCGCACCGCGGCGGAACACCCTTCGCATGGGCTCGCACATTTGGTGCACGCCGCTTTAACTTGGTGCATACTTAAAAAGTTGCACCCGATTGGTGCGTATGCATGAGTGTGCATCAAACTTGTGCATCCGCTGCGGATCGTTGATTTTAATGGGCAAATCCTGCGTACTCCAACAATGGATTATCTATTTGCTCATGATCAAATGCTGGCACACTTAGTGCTACATACAGAGTGCGCTGCCGCACGTTCAATAACGTACCGGCACCCCTTTTTCACTTAGGAGATACACGAATGGCAAGGACCGCCGCAGATGTAATGCAGATGCTGAAGGACAACGAAGTCAAGTTCGTTGATTTGCGCTTCGCCGATACGCGCGGCAAGGAACAGCACGTGACCGTGCCGATCTCGCACTTCGACGCAGACAAATTCGAGTCCGGCCACGCTTTCGACGGTTCGTCGATCGCCGGCTGGAAAGGCATCGAAGCATCGGACATGCTGCTGATTCCGGACCCGAACACCGCCAACCTCGACCCGTTCATGGAAGAGACCACCGTGTTCATGCAGTGCGACGTGATCGAACCGGCGGACGGCAAGGGCTATGACCGCGATCCGCGCTCGATCGCCAAGCGCGCCGAAGCCTACCTGAAGTCGTCGGGCATCGGCGACACCGCATTCTTCGGCCCGGAGCCGGAATTCTTCATCTTCGACTCGGTCCGCTGGAAGATCGACATGTCGGGTTCGTTCGTCAAGATCGACTCCGAAGAAGCGTCCTGGTCGACCGACAAGGAATTCGAAGGCGGCAACAGCGGCCACCGTCCGACCGTCAAGGGCGGCTACTTCCCGGTCCCGCCGGTCGACAGCTTCCAGGACATGCGTTCGGAAATGTCGCTGATCCTCGAATCGCTGGGCATCCCGGTCGAAGTGCACCACCACGAAGTGGCCGGCGCCGGCCAGATGGAACTCGGCACCAAGTTCTCGACCCTGGTCGAGCGCGCCGACTGGACCCAGAACCTGAAGTATGTGATCTGGAACGTGGCCCACAGCTACGGCAAGACCGCGACCTTCATGCCGAAGCCGATGAACGGCGATAACGGCTCGGGCATGCACGTACACCAGTCGATCTGGAAAGACGGCAAGAACCTGTTCGCCGGCGACGGCTATGCCGGCCTGTCGGAAACCGCCCTGTTCTACATCGGCGGCATCATCAAGCACGCCAAGGCCCTGAACGCGATCACCAACCCGGGCACCAACTCGTACAAGCGCCTGGTGCCGGGCTACGAAGCCCCGGTCAAGCTGGCTTACTCGGCCAAGAACCGTTCGGCCTCGATCCGTATCCCGCACGTGGCGAACCCGAAAGGCCGCCGCATCGAGACCCGCTTCCCGGACCCGCTGGCCAACGTCTACCTGTGCTTCGCTGCCCTGCTGATGGCCGGCCTGGACGGCATCCAGAACAAGATCCACCCGGGCGAAGCCGCGACCAAGGACCTGTACCACCTGCCGCCGGAAGAAGACAAGCTGATCCCGACCGTGTGCGCCTCGCTGGAAGAAGCGCTGGACGCCCTGAACAAGGACCGCGAGTTCCTGACCCGCGGCGGCGTGTTCAGCGACAGCATGATCGACGCCTACATCGACCTGAAGATGGGCGAAGTCCAGCGTCTGCGCATGACCCCGCACCCGGCCGAATTCGACATGTACTACTCGTCGTAATCGATCAGGTCACTGCGGGAAAGTACGTTGCTGGCCTGGCATGCCAGCCCGGCAATGTGTATCCTTGCGGTAACAAAAACGCGGAGAAAGCCGGTAGGCTCCTCCGCGTTTCTCGTTGAATGTCCAGTGAATGGGGTATAGTCGGTGGATTCCCAACCAGACACTTTCCGTGTCGACTGACCTGATGCAGATGACAAGCAACAGCTTTATTTTGCGCCCGGCCGGTATCGCGGCAGCCTTTACGCTGATCGCGGCCATGGCGCATCCCAGTGCCCACGCCGATTCCACTGTCTATAAATGCGTCGACAAGAACGGCCGGGTCGAATTCACCGACATCAATAAATCCGGCTGCAAGGCGCTCGACCTGCCCGGCTATATTCCTGCGCCGCCGCAGGCTGCACGTCCGAACCCCGCACCGTCGCCGGCGGTGACCATGCGCCAGGGCGCGGCACGTCCGGCGGGCGCCAGCCCGTCGAATTTCCCGCGCGTGGACACGTCCACCCAGCGCGCGCGCGACGACGACCGCCGCGAGATCCTCAACGAAGAGCTGCGCGCCGAGGAAAAGAAGCTGGCCGACCTGAAGCGCGACTTCAACAACGGCGAGCCCGAGCGCCAGGGCAACGAGAAGAATTACGCGAAGTACCAGGAACGCGTGGCCGGCATGCGCGACGACATCGGCCGCGCCGAAAAGAACGTCGAGGCGATCAAGCGCGAGATCGCCAATACTCGCTGACGCAGACGCACGCTGACACGCTGACACCAACGCACGCAGATACCAAGGCCGCATGAACGCCATTCCGCCCCATCCTCCCGCCAACGACCGCTTTGCCGGCCTCGATCTGCTCGCGTCCGCCGTGCTGGTGGTGGATGCCTGCGGCCTGGTGCGGCACGCCAATCCGGCGGCCGAGCACCTGCTCGAGATCTCGGTCAAATCGCTGTCGCGCCAGAAGCTGGCCAGCCTGTTCACCAACGGCGAAGAACTCGGCACGCTGTGCCAGCAGGCCGCCGCCCACAAGTATGCCGACCTGCGCCAGGACCTGACCCTGCACCGGCCGGCGCGCGAGCCGCTGCACGTGCACATCATCGTCAGCGCCGCCGGCGAAGCCGAAGTGGTGGTCGAGCTGCGCGAAAACGTGCAGCAGCTGAAACTCGACCGCGAAGAACGCCTGCTCGACCAGAGCCAGGCCAACAAGGAACTGATCCGCAATCTCGCGCACGAGATCAAGAACCCGCTGGGCGGCATCCGCGGCGCGGCACAGCTGCTGGAACTGGAATTGCCGGACGCCCACCTGAACGCCCTGCGCGAATACACCCAGGTGATCATCAAGGAAGCCGACCGCCTGCAGACCCTGGTCGACCGCCTGCTGGCGCCGCACCGCCGTCCGCACATCGTCGGCGACGTCAATATCCACGAAGTGTGCGAACGGGTGCGCAGCCTGGTGCTGGCCGAGTTCCCGTCGGGCCTGGCGATCCGGCGCGACTACGACGCCTCGATTCCCGAATTCCGCGGCGACAAGGAACAACTGATCCAGGCCGTGCTGAACATCGTCCACAACGCCGCCCAGGCGCTGCGCGGCCGCATCGCCGAGGGCAACGCCGAGATCGTATTGTGCACGCGCGTGGCGCGCCAGGTCACCCTGGCGAAGGTCCGTTACGGGCTGGCATTAGACTTGCATATCATCGATAACGGACCGGGCATCGCGCCCGAGATCCGCGACCGTATCTTCTACCCCCTGGTCTCGGGGCGCGAAGGCGGCAGCGGACTCGGGCTCACCTTGGCGCAGACCTTCGTGCAGCAGCACATGGGCCTGATCGAGTGCGAAAGCCGGCCTGGACTAACGGACTTCCGCATCCTGATTCCCCTGCCATAAGCGGGGGAGGAGAGGGCGACACGGAAGTCCCCCTTGAACTAGCGCGGGAAGCAAGAACTAATGAAACCAATCTGGATTGTCGACGACGATGCATCGATCCGCTGGGTGCTGGAAAAAGCCCTGGCGCGTGAAAACCTCGCAACCCGGAGCTTTGCCAGCGGGCGCGAGGCCCTGGCCGCGTTCGAAACCGACACGCCGCAAGTGCTGGTGTCGGATATCCGGATGCCGGGCGAATCCGGCCTCGACCTGCTGGCGGCCGTCAAGGAAAGCCACCCCGGTCTCCCGGTGATCGTGATCACCGCCTTTTCCGACCTCGATTCGGCGGTCGCCTCGTTCCAGGGCGGCGCCTTCGAATACCTCGCCAAACCCTTCGATATCGACAAGGCCGTCGCCCTGATCCGGCGCGCGCTGGAAGAAAGCCTGCGCGAAGCCAGCGTCGAGATCGCGCCGACCGAGACCCCGGAAATCCTGGGCCAGGCACCGGCGATGCAGGAAGTGTTCCGCGCCATCGGCCGCCTGTCGCAATCGAACGTGACGGTACTGATTACCGGCGAGAGCGGTACCGGCAAGGAACTGGTGGCGCGCGCGCTGCACAAGCACAGTCCGCGTGCCGCGCAACCCTTCATTGCGCTGAACACGGCGGCGATTCCGAAGGACCTGCTGGAATCCGAACTGTTCGGCCACGAGCGCGGCGCCTTCACCGGCGCCCAGGCGATGCGGCGCGGCCGCTTCGAGCAGGCCGAGAACGGCACGCTGTTCCTGGACGAGATCGGCGACATGCCGTTCGACCTGCAGACGCGATTGCTGCGCGTGCTGTCCGACGGCCACTTCTACCGCGTCGGCGGGCACCAGCCGGTGAAGGCCAACGTGCGCGTGATCGCGGCCACCCACCAGAACCTGGAACAGCGCGTACGCGACGGTTTGTTCCGTGAGGACTTGTACCACCGCCTCAACGTGATCCGCCTGCGCCTGCCGAGCCTGCGCGAGCGCCGTGAGGATATCCCCATTCTGGTGCGCCACTTCCTGGTGCAGAGTGCACACCAGCTGGGCGTCGAACCGAAACGCCTGAGCGAGGAGGCGACGCGTTTCCTCTCCGGCCTGGAGTTGCCGGGCAACGTGCGCCAGCTGGAAAACCTGTGCAACTGGATCACCGTGATGGCCCCTGGCCAGACGGTCGAGGTCAAGGACTTGCCACGCGACCTGACCCAGGCCCAGCAAAGCCTGCCGGCCCTGAACAGCCTGGGCGCGGCGGTGGCGATGCCGGCACCGTCGGCCGGACCCCTGAGCGCGGCCCTGAACGGCGCCATCAATGGCTCGATGAATGGGTCGATAAGCGGGGCCATGGGCGCCAACGGCGCCGACGGTGCGGCGCTGGGCATCGCCGGCGCCGGCGCCGGCTTCGGGTCGGTGCTGGCGAACGGCGCCGACGGCTGGATCGGCCTGCTGGAGCTGCAGGCGGCGCGCATGCTGTCGGACGGCCAGGTCGAGGTGATGGATGTGCTGGGGCGGCAGTTCGAGTCGGCGCTGATCCGCACCGCGCTGAAGCACACCCACGGGCGCAAGAACGATGCGGCGATCCGGCTGGGGATCGGGCGCAATACCATCACGCGCAAGATCGCCGAGCTGGGCATCGACGGGGCCAAAGACGAATGATCGCCGCCGGGGCGGGCATGGCGTGACCGCCCCGGCATGCTCTTTTCTGATCCGATGATGTAAACTCTGTCATCCGCGCAACAAGCGCTGCTTTGACGAATTTCCATGCTGATCAACTGCGTCGCCTACCAGGAAGGCAAGAAGCTGTCCGACATTCCAGTCGAGGACATCAGTGACTATCTCGACAAGCCCGGCTGCTTCGTCTGGGTCGCGCTGCGCGACGCCAGCGCCGACGAGATGGCCAAGATGCAGGAAGAGTTCAACCTGCACGAACTGGCGGTGGAAGATGCGGCGCGCGGCCACCAGCGCCCCAAGGTGGAGGAATACGGCGACTGCCTGTTCACCGTGGTGCACACGGTCGACCTCGAAGGCGACCGCCTGGCCACCGGCGAGCTGGCGATCTTCGCCGGTCCCAACTACGTGCTGTCGGTGCGCCGCGACGCCGCCAAGAACTTCCTCGGCGTGCGTGCGCGTGCCGAGCGCGAGCCGCACCTGCTGAAGATGGGCTCCTCGTTCGTCATGTATGCGCTGATGGACGCGGTGGTCGACCGCTACTTCCCGATCGTCGACATGCTGGAATCGGAACTCGAGACCATCGAGGACCGCATCTTCACCCACGGTGCCCAGCGCAACAACGTCGAGCGCCTGTACCAGCTCAAGCGCAAGGCCCTCGAGCTGCGCCATGCGGTGACGCCGCTGATGGATGCGGTCGGACGCCTGCTGGGCGGCCGCGCGCCGACGCTGGCGGCCGGCGTGCAGGATTACATGCGCGACGTGCACGACCACCTGATCCGCATCTCCGGGCGCCTCGACACCATCCGCGACACCATCGCCACCGCGATCCAGGTCAACCTGTCGATGGTCTCGATCGACGAAAGCGAGGTCAACAAGCGCCTGGCCGCCTGGGCCGCGATCTTTGCCGTATTCACCGCCTTTGCCGGCGTCTGGGGCATGAATTTCAAATTCATGCCCGAGCTGGAGTGGAAGTACGGCTATCCGATGGCAATCGCGGTCATGGTCGGCGTCTGCCTCTACCTGTACCGGCTGTTCAAAAAGGCCGGCTGGCTCTGACTCTCATTGCAACACAAGGCAGGCCGCATGCCGAACCCTTATTTGGCAGGCATCGGCACGCCCCGGATTTTGTTGTCGTGTCCAAAATAGAACGCGCCGAACTTTGTTCAGCAACCTGAGATTTGTTTCAAAATGTTCTGTTGCAATTTGTGAGAATTTGCGCGCGTCAATATTGACGGATACTCAAGCGGGCGATCATTATTCGTTCCCCGGCTTGGGTAGAACACGAATCGTCCCAAGCCAGACTGATTAACTTTATTTAGTTTGGACCTGAATGATTAAGCAAACAGTACTCGCGCGCTCGCTGCGCGTGATGTTCGCGGGCGGTGTCGCAGCAGGCGTCGGCCTGGCCGCCCTGCCTGCAATGGCACAGGAAACCGCTGCGCCGGTCGCCCGCGTCGAAGTGACCGGCTCGTCGATCAAGCGCGCCGACGTCGAAGGTTCGCTGCCGGTGCAGGTCGTCAGCGCCGCCGACATCAAGCGTACCGGCGCCACCAACACCGCCGAACTGCTGACCACCCTGAGCTCGAACTCGATGGCCGGCGCGACCAACCAGGCACAAGGTGCCGGTCTGTCGACCTACGGCATGTCGAGCGCCAGCCTGCGCGGCCTGGGCGCCAGCAAGACCCTGATCCTGGTCAACGGCCGCCGTCTCGGCAACTACGCTACCGACGGCACCGCCGTCGACGTCAACTCGATCCCGCTGGCCTCGATCGACCACGTGGAAGTGCTGAAGGACGGCGCATCCGGCGTGTACGGTTCCGACGCGATCGGCGGCGTCATCAACTTCATCACCCGCCAGAACTACCAGGGCGTGGAAGTCAACGGCTACACCAGCGTCAGCCGCTACGGCGGCGGCCAGACCCACAAGGCCAGCATCATCGGCGGCTGGGGCGACTTCGACGAAGACCGCTACAACATCACCGTGTCGGCCGACTTCAGCAAGGACAACGCCATCTTCGGCAACCAGCGCGACTACGCAAACACCGCCTGGAACAACAACGGCCTGCGCGACGCCAGCGCCACCCCGAGCGGCAACTTCTCGACCTTCGATCCGGTCACCACCCGTAACGCCAACGGCGTGATCCCGAACGCGCTGAACACCATCGGCCGCGGCATCGGCAACCCGCTGTCGCCGAACAACTGCGCCGCCAACGGCAGCGCCTTCGACGCCAACCTGGGCACCTGCCGCTACGACAGCTCGCCGGTCCTGAACCTGGTGCCGGCCACCAAGCGCGCCAACGTCGGCGGCAGCTTCCGCTTCAAGCTGAACGACAAGGCCGAGTTCTTCATGGAAGGCTTCGTGTCGCGCAACGAGACCACCCAGTCGGCCCAGCCGTCGCCGTACAGCGCCTCGTTCCTGTCGACCGACCCGGCCTTCCAGACCCAGAACCTGTACCCGGCCATCATCGTCTCGCCGAGCAGCCCGTACTACCCGGCGAACCTGGCTGCCGCCAACGGCGTGGCCGGCCAGCCGCTGACCGTCAGCTACCGCGCCTTCGACGGCGGCGGCCGCGTCGCCAAGGACACCGCGATCGCCTCGCACCTGGCGATGGGCTTCCGCGGCACCGTCAAGGGCTTCGACTACGACGTCGCCTACACCCACAACTCGAGCGACGTCACCGAGCGCGCGATCCAGGGTTACCAGAACCAGACCGCGCTGGTCAAGCTGCTGAGCAACAACAACGCCTTCAACCCGCTGGCCCAGTACCAGTCGGCCGACCTGGCGCAGCAGATCTACGCGACCAACTACGTCGGCGCGGTGATGAACGCGACCCTGCGCAACGACTCGCTGGCCGCACGCATCTCGGGCGACCTGTACCAGCTGCCGGCCGGCATGATGAAGTTCGCGGTCGGCGCCTCGATGGCCGACGAGAACCTGTCGATCAACCCGAGCCAGGCCTACCAGAGCGGCGACGTGTCGGGCTACGGCGGCGCCCAGCTGCCGCTGTCGACCTCGCGCAATTCGTCGGCCGTGTTCGCCGAGACGATCATCCCGATCGTCAAGCATCTGGAAGCCGACGTCGCCGTCCGCCACGACCGCTACCCGAACGCCAGCGCCACCAACCCGAAGGTCAGCCTGCGCTGGCAGCCGATCTCGCAGGTGCTGCTGCGCGGCTCCTACGGCAAGGGCTTCCGCGAGCCGTCGCTGCCCGAGCTGTACAACCAGCAGACCATCGGCACCAGCCCGAACCTGACCGACCCGCAAACCGGCCAGTTCGGCCAGTTCAACCAGACCTACGGCGGCAACCGCAACCTGCAGCCGGAGAAGTCGGAACAGTCGTCGCTGGGCATCGTGGTCGATCCGGTCAAGGGCCTGTCGGTCGCCGTCGACTGGTGGAAGATCAACGTCAACAACCTGGTGACCACCCTGACGCCGTCGTTCACGCTGGCCCAGGCCTACGCCGGCAACCCGCTGTACACCGGCCTGGTGACCCGCGACCCGGCAGGTAACATCACCAACATCGTCGGCACCAACATCAACGCCGGCAGCGTGAAGACCGAAGGCGTGGACCTGGACCTGCGCTGGGCCATCCTGAAGAGCCCGACCTACGGCAACTTCAACCTGCGCCTGAACGGTACCTACACCTCGAAGTACGACCTGACCCTGGCCGACGGCACCGTGCAGCGCAGCGTGGCACGCACCATCGACAACGAAGGCAACGTCCTGAGCGCGGTCAACCAGGGCGGCGTGATCTTCCGCTGGAAGGATCAGCTGACGCTGGACTGGAAGTACAAGCAGTACGGCCTGTCGCTGACCAACAACTTCCAGTCGGGCTACTGGGACAGCTACCGTGCCGATGCGGACGAACCGATCGCACAGCACGTCGGCGCGTTCTCGACTTGGGACCTGCAGGGCACCTACGGCGGCATCAAGAACCTGACCCTGACCGCAGGCGTCAAGAACCTGTTCAACCGCAAACCGCCTGAAGTCATCACCGGCGGCTCGTTCTTCCAGACCGGCTACGATCCGACCTACTACGATCCGCATGGCCAGACTGGCTACGTGAGCGCCAGCTACCAGTTCTGATGTTCCCGTAACGTCGAGCAGGTAAAAGAAAACCCGCCACTGCGAAGTGGCGGGTTTTTTCATGTCCTTCGTCTTCGCGAAAAACGTTTATCGTTTGCCGCCACCCCACGCGCCGCCGGCCGACGCCAGCATCACCAGTCCGATCGCCAGCCACTGCACCGGGCTCAAAAGTTCCCCCAGCACCAGCCAGCCGGCCAGCGCGCTGACCGCCGGCGAGGCGCTGACCAGGATGCCGAACACGCGCCGCGGCAGGCGCCGCAGGGCGATCATTTCCAGAGAATAGGGCAGGGCGCTCGACAGCAGGGCGACGCCCAGGCCGGCCGCCAGCACGCCCGGCGCGAGCAGGGCGGCGCCGGCGTGCAGCGCGCCGACAGGCACCGTGAACAGCGCCGCCGCCAGCATGCCCCAGCCCACCGCCTGGCCGCCCTGCAGGGTCGAGACGCGCTTGCCGAACACGATGTACATGGCCCAGCACAGCGCCGCGCCGGCCGCCAGCAGGATGCCGACCGGATCGAGGCCGCCACCATGCGCATGGACGGGCAGCAGCAGCCACAATCCGAGCACGGCGCAGCCCAGCCAGGCGAAATCGGTGACGCGGCGCGAGCCGG
The DNA here is from genome assembly GCF_006715485.1 of Herbaspirillum sp. SJZ107. Classification (GTDB taxonomy): domain Bacteria; phylum Pseudomonadota; class Gammaproteobacteria; order Burkholderiales; family Burkholderiaceae_D; genus Telluria. The sequence goes on along the minus strand of NZ_VFNH01000005.1, from coordinate 4,709 downwards.
CCAGCACCACCAGCAGCGGTCCGGTGACTTCGATGGCGACGGCGATGCCGATCGGGATGCGCGCGAAGGCGCCGTAGATCAGCAGGTTCATGCAGCCCAGCATCAGGCCGTAGATGAGCAGATTGGGAAGGGCGCTGCGCGGCAGCGGCGTGCGCCAGGGCCGGAACCAGCCCAGCAGCAGGCAGGCGGCCAGGCCGACCCGCAGCGCGGTCACGCCCTGGCTGCCGACGACCGGGAACAGGTGCTTGGCGATGGCGGCGCCGACGTAGGTCGACAGCATGGCGCCCAGTAGTGCAGCAACAGCGCCACCGCCGGCGCTGTCATGGGTGTGCGTGATACGGCCCGGTTCAGCCGCCATGCGGCACGGGCGCGCCCGCCATCGACAGCGCCACCGCTTCCGCGATGCGGATGCCGTCCACCGCCGCCGACATGATGCCGCCCGCGTAACCCGCGCCTTCGCCGGCCGGGAACAGGCCGCGCGTGTTCAGGCTTTGCAGGCTGTCGTCGTGGCGCTTGATGCGGATCGGCGACGAGGTGCGGGTCTCGACGCCGGTCAGCACCGCGTCTTCCTTGTAGTAGCCGCGGATTTGTTTATCGAAGGCGACGAAGGCTTCGCGCAGCGCGATGGTGGCATAGTCGGGCAGGGCGGGGCCGAGGTCGGTCAGGTGCACGGCCGGCTTGAACGACGGGGTCACCGAACCGAACGCCGTCGAGGGCACGCCGCGCACGAAGTCGCCCATCAGCTGGCCCGGCGCATCGTAGTTGCTGCCGCCGAGGACGAAGGCACGCGATTCCAGCTCGCGCTGGAAGTCGATGCCGGCCAGCGGGTGGCCCGGGTAGTCGGCCGGGGTGATGCCGACCACGATCGCGCTGTTGGCGTTGCGCTCGGCGCGCGAGTACTGGCTCATGCCGTTGGTGACCACCCGGCCTTCTTCCGAGGATGCCGCCACCACGGTGCCGCCCGGGCACATGCAGAAGCTGTACACGCTGCGGCCGTTGGAGGCGTGGTGCACGATCTTGTAGTCGGCCGCGCCCAGGATCTTGTTGCCGGCGTTCGGCCCGAAGCGGCAGGCGTCGATCAGCGATTGCGGGTGCTCGACGCGGAAGCCGATCGAGAACGGCTTGGCTTCGATATAGACGCCGCGGTCGTACAGCATCTGGAAGGTATCGCGCGCGCTGTGGCCGATCGCCATCGTCAGGTGGCGGGTCGGAATCGTTTCGCCGGACGCCAGCTTGACGCCGACCACCTGGCGGTTGTTGCCGTCGCCTTCGATCAGCACGTCTTCCACGCGCGTTTCAAAACGGATCTCGCCGCCCAGCGCCAGGATCTCGGCACGCATCTGCTCGACCATTTTCACCAGCCTGAAGGTGCCGATGTGCGGCTTGCTGACGTACAGGATCTCTTCCGGCGCGCCCGACTTGACGAACTCCGTGAGGACCTTGCGGCCGTAGTGCTTCGGGTCCTTGATCTGGCTGTACAGCTTGCCGTCCGAGAAGGTACCGGCGCCGCCTTCGCCGAACTGCACGTTGGACTCGGTGTTCAGCTTGCGCTTGCGCCAGAAGCCGAAGGTATCGACGGTGCGCTCGCGCACGATCTTGCCGCGCTCGAGGATCAGCGGCTTCAGGCCCATCTGGGCCAGGATCAGCGCCACGAACAGGCCGCACGGCCCCATGCCCACCACCACCGGGCGCGGCATGCCCGGCGCCGGGTTGCCGGCTTCGACGAACTTGTAGCCGGTGTCGGGCGCCGGCATCACATGCTGATCGCCCTTCAGGCGCGCCAGCACCTGCGCCTCGTCGCGGACTTCGACTTCGAGCGCATAGATCAGCACGATTGCGCTGCGTTTGCGGGCGTCGTAGCTGCGCTTGAAGATCTTGTAGTCGACCAGGTCGTCGCCGTCGATGCCGAGCCGGCCGACGATGGCGTCGCGCAGGGCCTGGTCAGGGTGATTCAGGGGGAGTTTGAGTTCGTTAATTCGCAGCATGGTGGATTCGTGACTGGCGCGCCCGCGCACTTACCGGGGCAGCAGATGGGGCAAACGTCAAGTATAAGGCATCGCCACCGGCGCCGGGGCGGCTTGGCGGAGGGAAGGCTGCATGCCAACCACAGGATTTAACAAAGTTTTCTAAAAGCAACTGGGTAATTGTTAAACCGGGATGTTGGCCGGTGCATGCTGCACCATTTTGGACGCCAGCAGGAATATTGCACTGCCGCGCATGTACATATGTATATGCATGAGTAAATACGACGTATGTACGTGCAATTTCTTGTAATTACAGACCACAGGGTGCATACGTGAACAGATATTGTTGCATTGCACAATAACGAACATGAGCCATTTCGGTGCAGGGAATCTGTTGTTTCTACACATTCATACAAGTATGTTTCATTGACACTTTCCCTTTTGCCATGGTTTTATCGATACATCAGTAACGTTTGATATGTATCCGATGTTAGTTGAGAGCGGTCTTCCGGGACGCGCTGGGTGAACTGCAGTAACAGTAGCCAAACCACTTTGAGAGAAATCCACGAAGGAGAAGTTTTCATGATGTTTAAATTGAAGTCGATGCCATTTGCGATCTCGACCCTGATCGCGAGCGGAGCCCTGGCAGTCGCCTTGCCCGCAATGGCACAGACCACCGAAGCGGCCGGCGCCACCAGCCCTGGCACGCAACGCGTGGTCGTGACCGGCTCGCTGATCAGCCGTACCGACATTGAAACCGCTACCCCGGTGCAAGTGCTGACCGCACAAGACATCCAGCGCAGCGGCAAAACTTCCGTTGCCGAACTGCTGAACGACCTGGCCGCCAACGGTGCAGGCACCCTGGGTACCGGCTTCTCCGGCGCATTCGCCAACGGCGCCGCCGGCGTCTCGCTGCGCGGCCTGTCGGTCGGCTCGACCCTGGTCCTGATCGACGGCCACCGCATGTCGCCATACGCGATCGGCGACGACTCGCAGCGCTCCTTCGTCGACGTCTCCAACATCCCGTTCGACGCCATCGACCAGATCGAAGTCCTGAAGGCCGGCGCTTCGTCGCTGTACGGTTCGGACGCGGTTGCAGGCGTGGTCAACATCAAGCTGAAGAAGAACTTCACCGGCGTCCGCGCCGCCGCGGAAACCGGCGACACCCAGCATGGCGGCGGCAAGACCAACCGCGCGTCGATCAGTGCCGGTACCGGTGACCTGGACAACGACGGCTACAACGCCTTCATCACCGCCGAATGGCGCCACCAGGGTTCGATCATGGTGTCGCAGCGCGACCAGAATGCGTGGGACAACCGTGACTGGCGTTCGCGCGGCGGCAACAACCTGACCCTGGGTGTGCCGACCTCGCTGAACAACTACCTGACCACGGCCAGCTCGCCTTACCTGTACACCCCGGGCACCGGCGGCGTCAACAACGCGGCCAACTTCCAGTTCCTGGATCCGAACTGCAACTACACCTCGTACATGGCAGGCGGTTGCGCAGTGCGCGACACCACCTCGTTCATCCAGCCGGAAACCGAGAACCTGAACGTCCTGGTCGGCATGACCAAGAAGCTGAACAACGAATGGGAACTGGCCTTCAAGGGTTCGATATTCCGTCGTGACAGCCTGAACAACCGCGGCATGTCGCCGACCTACACGACCGGCGCCAGCTATGCCGGCAACACCTCGTTCAACAACGGCGTGCTGACCACCGGTGTCGGCCGCGTTCCGACCACCCGCTTCGCACCTGGCGCCACCATCGGTGCCGGCGCCGGCAACAACCCGTTTATCAACCCGCTGCAGGGCACTACCAGCCTGTACGGCTATATCCCGGGCCTGGCCGGTACCCAGACCCAGGACAACACCGCGAATACCTACCGCCTGGCGCTCGACCTGCACGGCAGCGCCTACGGCTGGGATGTCAGCGTCGCCGGCGGCCTGACCGAATCGAAGGTCGACATCGACTACAGCGGCTACGTCGACCGTGCCGCACTGTACAGCCTGATCCGTAATGGCCAGTGGAACGTGGTAGGCGGCAATTCGCCGGCCCTGATCAACCAGGTGTCGCCGCAGTTCTCGAGCACCGCAGATTCGAGGCTGAACTACTTCGATGCCGTCGCTTCGCGCGAACTGATGCAGCTGGGCGCAGGTCCGCTGGCTCTGGCAGCCGGTGTGCACTGGCACAAGCGTACCTGGGATGCTCCGGCATCGCCGCTGACCGCCAACGGCCAGGTGGGCAATACCTCGGCCTTCGTGCTGGGCTCGGAAACCAATACCGCGGCCTTCGCCGAACTGCGCGTCACCCCGATCGCCAATACCGAGATCAACCTGTCGAGCCGTTACGACCACTTCGATACCTACGGCAATTCGTTCACGCCTGCGGCTACCATCAAGTGGACCCCGAGCAAGACCTTCGCTGTCCGTGGTTCCTTCGCCCGCGGTTTCCGCGCACCGAACCCGGCGGAAACCGGCAATGCCGGTTCGTTCTTCTCGTACCACGCGATCAACGACCCGGTCCTGTGCCCGACCGGCAACCCGACTGCCGCCGGCAGCGTCGCAGCCTACTGCGGCTTCACCCCGGCCTTCGTCCAGGTGACTTCGCAGAACCTGTCGCCGGAAAAATCCAAGTCGTATGACCTGGGTGTCGTGCTGCAGCCGATCCGCGACCTGAACGCCACCATCGACTACTACAAGATCCAGGTCAACAACCAGATCGTGAGTGCCGCCGGTGCCGACCCG
>NZ_VFNH01000004.1 GCF_006715485.1 Herbaspirillum sp. SJZ107 | reverse complement strand
CGCTCACTCAAAATACTGACCGTTACTCATTGCTGAGCAACGTTATACTTTTTGTGAACATTTGATAATTTAAGTAATCAGCTGAACTAGTCAGCCGGCACCTTCATCAAACGCCCACACTTATCGACTGTTAATTTTTAAAGAACTTATTCGGTACTGCCTTGCTGCGTTCTGCGAATCGTTTTGTTCGTCAGCAGCAGAGGAAGAAGATTATGCACTACATCGCTTAACTCGTCAACCCCATCTTTTTCTTCAGCGCTAGCGGTGTTGTCAAAACACCGAGCTCAACTACTTGCTCAACTGATTGATTCTGTTCAGTTTTTGCTGCGCCTCAGAAGCAGGAGGCGAACTATAGCAAAGCCGGGCGAGCTCTGCAAGATCCTCCCGTTGCGTCCGCGACACCTACTCTTCCGCGCGCGCTTCGGCGGCCGCCCTCGCCGCTTCCAGCGCAGGGCCATGCTCCTGGACCCAGGCGATCAGTGCCGTGAAAGGTGCCTGCAGCGTCCTGCCCAAGGGCGTGATCGAATACTCGACCGCCACCGGCGACGAGGCAATCACGCGCCGGTCCACCAGCCCGTTCCGCTCGAGGCGGCGCAGGGCCTCGGTGAGCGCCTTGTGGGTAATCGGATCGAGGCGCCGCTTGATCGCGTTGAAGCGTGAAGGCTGCGTGCAGACCACGGCCAGGATCAGCACCGACCATTTGTTGGCAATCTGCTCAAGTACCGGCTTGGTACCGTTGATCTGTTCGAGGACAGTCTCGAGTGTCGATGTCATTGTGGTTTCCTCCCATATATCTAGTGTAAATCAAGTGCGTAATTGACACTAGATATACGGTATATATCATTGATTACCCAACCATTCAGGAGGCTTCCCATGTTGAAACTCGAAGGAAAAACAGCGCTCGTCACCGGCGGCAACAGCGGTATCGGCCTGGCCATCGCCCATCGTTTTGTGGCCGAAGGTGCGCACGTGTTCATCACCGGCCGGCGCCAGGCGCAGCTCGACGCCGCGGCCGCATCGATCGGTGCGCAGGCCACGGCGATCCAGGGCGACGTCAGCCGCATGGAAGACCTCGACCGCCTGTTCCACACGATCGATGCGACCGGCAAAAAGCTCGACATCCTCGTCACCTCCTCCGGCGTGTCGGACGTCTCGACCCTGGACGAGACCACGCCCGAGCACCTGGACGCCGCATTCGGCGTGAACGTGCGCGGCATGGTATTCACGGTCCAGCGCGCGGTGCGCCGGATGACCGAGGGCGGCGCCATCGTGCTGCTGGGTTCGATTGCGGGCCAGATCGCCAACCCGGGCTACGGCACCTATTCGGCAACCAAGGCGGCGGTACGCTCCTACGCGCGCACCTGGACCCACGAACTGGCGCCGCGCGGCATCCGTGTCAACACCATCAGCCCGGGTCCGATCGATACGCCGATGTTCGACAAGGCCAGCGACGAGGTGCGCGAGGCGCTGAGCAGCCGCATCCCCTTCAAGCGCCTCGGCCGGCCGGAAGAAGTCGCGGATGCGGCACTGTTCCTGGCCAGCGACGACAGCCGCTATGTGGCAGGTGCGGAACTGGTGATCGATGGCGGCATGATCGCCTGAGCGGCCGGCTGGCGTCAGGGCGCCAGGTTCGGATAGCTGAACGAGACGAAGTGCACGGCATTGAGGGCAAAGTGCGTCAGGATGGCGCCCTCGATCCTCCGCGACCACAGGTAGGCGGCGGCATAGTGGACGCCGGCGAGGGTCGCCAGCGCCACCAGCACCATGCCGCCGCGGGCATGGGCAAGCCCGAACAGCAGCGACGACAGCAGCGTGGCCACGAGCACCCCGCCGCGCCGCCGCGCCATGCCGCGCGCCAGCCGCTCGAGCATGAAGCCGCGGAAAAAGGCCTCTTCGGTGACGCAGGTGAACAGCAGGTTGGACGCCAGGAACCAGGCCGAATATGGCGTCCACTTCCAGTCGGGGCGCACGTAGCCCAGCGCCCAGCCCAGCCCCAGCACGACGGCCAGCACGGACACCACCACCGGCCACACCCGTCGCAGCATCGCCCGCCAGTCCGCAAGGCTGGAAATGCGCTCGCAGAACACGCCCATCAGCACGATCCCGGCCACCGCGGTGTCGGCATTCGCGCGCAGGGAAAACGGCGGCGTGTCGGCGGAGAAGCGGATGCCCTCGGCCAGCACCGGATTGTAAAAGCCGGGAAACCGGTGCAGGGCAAACAGGAAGGCGGCAAGGCCGGTCAGCACCAGCAGCGGCACGCGCACCCACGCGCGGGCGGCCCCGCGTGCGCCGAAGGCCAGCGCCGCATAGGCCAGTATCCACATGGGCGCGCGCCAGTCCAGCAGTCCGCCGGCAAGACCGGCAACGCAGGCCAGTGCCAGCCCGGCGCACCACGCCCAGTCACGCCGTCCACGGATGGGCGGGGCCGGCACCCACAGCAGCACGACCGTCAGGGCCAGGAAACCGAAAGTGAGAAGGATGCTTGGGCTGGGCGTCATGCCGAGAAGTCTACATCGGCCGCACCCGCTCATCCAGCGGCCGATGAGAAGCCGGCGTCACGACAGCGCGGTCGGCCGCAACACGATCTCGTTGACGTCGACTTCGTCCGGCTGGCCGATGGCGAAGGCAATCGCCTTGGCCACCGACAGCGTCGGCATGGCGATCTTGTGCTGTTCCCGCACCGATTTCGCCATCTCCGGATCGGTCACGCTCGACGGCAGGTCGGTATCGGTCGGTCCCGGCGAAATGATCGTGCTGCGGATGTTGTAGGCCGTGCCCTCCTGGCGCAAGCCTTCCGAGATGGCGCGCACCGCGAACTTGGTGGCCGAGTACACGGCCATGTTGGGACGCACGCGCAGCCCGGCGGTCGACGCGATGTTGATGATATGGCCGCCGTTCTGGCGCTGCATCACCGGCAGCACCGCGGCGATGCCGTACAGGACGCCCTTCAGGTTAATGTCGATCATGCGCTCCCAGTCCTCGACCCGGGCCTGGTCCAGGCGCGACAGCGGCATCAGGCCGGCATTGTTGACCATCACGTCCACCCGTCCGAACGCGTTGACGGCCGTCGCCACCAGCGCATCGACCTGCTCGCGCCGGGCGACGTCGACCGCCGCCACCTCGGCCTTGCCGCCGCCGGCACGGATCTCGGCCGCGATGGCATCCAGCCTGTCCCGGCGCCGCGCGCCGAGCACCACGCGGGCCCCAAGACCGGCCAGGTGGCGCGCCGTCAGTTCGCCGATGCCGCTGCTGGCACCGGTGACGACGACGACTTTTCCTGCGATATTCGATTCCATGCATGCTCCTTCAAATAAGAAGAGAGCTTATCCGCTGGCGTGCCCTGCCCGCGCACGGCACGCCACCGGCAACCCGGCATCAGCGCAGGTTGCCGGTATGTCCCAGCGAGTAACGGCCCGGCTGCGGCCACACCGTCAGGCCGTGCGGCTCGCCGCCGACCTTGACCTGGGTGACGGCCCCGCTCTGGGTGTCGAAGCGGTAGGCGACATCGTCGAAGCGGCCCGACAGCCACAGCCACTTGCCGTCGACGCTGACGTTGCCCATGTCAGGGCTGCCGCCGCCCGGAACCGTCCAGCGCGCGACGATCTTGCCGCTGGCGAAGTCCAGCACCGCCACGCTGCCGGCGCCGTGGCGCTTGCCGTGGATGCGGTGGGTGCCGCGGTTGGCGATGTACAGCAGCTTGCCGTCGCGGCTCGGGTACAGGCCGTGGGTACCGAGGCCGGCCGGGATGAAGCCGATCTGCTTCAGGTTGTCGCCGTCGACCACGTGCACGCCGTCGGCCTCCATGTCGGCCACGTAGTAGCGCTTGCCGTCCGGCGAGATGCGCACGTCCTGCGGCATGCCCTTGCGCGAGCTGCAGACCTCGTCGGCGCCCGGGATGCGCGGATCGGCGCCTTCGCGCACGCGCGTGGCCGGCATCGACAGCTTCAGGTAGCCGGCCACCTTGTGCGACACCATGTCGATCTTGGCCAGGCTGCCGTCGAACTCGCAGGTGAACAGCGCGTAGCGGCCGTCGATCGAGAATTCGGCGTGGTTGATGCCGCCGCACTGCGGGACGTCGATCGCGTACTGCATCGCCATCGTGTGCGGATCGCGGAAGTCGAGGCGGTGGCGCGCTTCGGCCACCACGATCGCCGACTTGCCGTCCGGCGTGAAGTACATATTGTAGGGATCGTCGACCGGCACCGACGCCCCCGGCTTGCCGGTGCGCGGGTCGATCGGGGTCAGGCTGCCGGTGTTCCGGCGTTCGGCATTATTGGCCACCCACAGCGTGCGCAGGTCCCAGGACGGGATCACGTGCTGCGGACTGGTGCCGACCTTGAAGCGGTCGACCACCTTCATGGTGGCCGGATCGATCACGCTGACGTCGTTGCTGCGCAGGTTCGGCACGTAGATGCGCTGCAGGTCGCCGCGCACCGCGGGGCTCAGGTGCGACGGTCCGATTTCGCTGTACACGTTGCGGGCGTCGACCACGGGCGCCATGCCGGGCACGGTCACGATGCGTGCCGGCTGGGGTGTCGCCTGGGGCGTCGCTTGCGGATTGGGCGCGCCAATGACGTGCGTGGCGACGAAGGCACCGCCGGCCAGGATGGTCAGGGCCAGGCAGGCAGTGGCAGATCTCTTGAAGGGCACGATGGACTTCTCTACGGTTGTTTGGATGGATTCTTGGTGCCGGTCGCGGCCCGGATGGCGGCCACCGACGCGTCGACGATGCGGGCCACGCCGAGCTGGCCCAGTTCGGCCGACGCGCGGGACGGGTCGCCACGCACGCCGCCATTCGGCCCCGCCTTGGCACCGGCGGCCAGCAATCCGCTGCGCACGCCGGCCGGATCCAGCGCCAGCGACAGGCTGGTGTCGGCCAGGCCGGCATGCAGGCCGATTTCGGCATCGCCGTGGCCGCGGCGCTTCAGGTCGGCCACGTAGCCGGCCTGGGTGGCCTGGTAATAATCGGGCAAGGCGTGGGCGCGGCAACTGCCTTTCGCGCTCACCCGCGCGGCTGCCTTTTCTTCGCTTTTCTGGTAGCCGCCATGGTCGCCCAGGAAGAACACGTCGCGCACGCCGTGCTGGCACAGGCTGCGCGCGGTGGATTCGAGAATGGATTCGAAGGCGGCTTCCGGAATCGAGAGGGTGCCGGCGAAGCGCATGTGCCCCGCCGGCGGCGCGATCGAGCCTTCGGGGACATAGGCGATCACCGGCGCCACGGTCGCGTTGCCGAGGCGCTGGGCGATACGGCCGGCCAGGATGTGCGCACGCACGTTGTGCTTGCCGAGGACGATGTGGGGGCCGCTCTGTTCGGTGCCGCCGATCGGCACCAGCACCGTGGTGGCGCCGGCATCGATGCGGGCCTGCAGTTCGGGCGAGGTCAGCTCTTCCATATAGACGCTGGGCGCGCCGCCGGCCGAGGCCAGCGCGGGCACGGCCAGCGCGGCCATCGTGGACACCCTGCGGCGCCATGTATTCTGCAGGTGAAGCATTGTGATCCGTATTCCTGATGCATCGCCGACGCGGCTTGGCCTATTGTAGAGCATGCTGCCAGGAAGGCGCGGACGATTTCAGCTTCGCATAAGCTTGTAAGGACAGCGCGTCAGATGGCCTGTTCCATTTCGTCATGCGCGCGCTGGGCATTCGACTTGTGCGGCGCCAGCGCGACAGCGGCCAGTACGCCGGCCACGAACACCACCGGCACCGCCCAGGCCAGCGCGGTCACGCCGCGCGTGTTCGGTCCCGGCGCCGGCCCGAAGCGGTTTTCAGCCGGATTGCCCGGCGCGAGCAGCAGCCACAGGCCGATCGCGAGATTGACGACCGGGACCAGCAGCCCGAGCGCGATCCAGCGGCTGCGGCCAAGATCGTGCAGCCGGCGCCCGCCGACGATGACGCCGATTGCCGCCGAGGCGGCGGCCGAGAGCCAGGTGGCGGCCGTGTCGCCGGCCAGGCTGGCCAGCAGCAAGGTGGCCAGCAGCACCAGCATGCCGAACGCGAAGCTGTAGGCCAGGTAGCGTACCCGTCCGATACGCCCGTGCAGTTGAAAGAGGACCGGGGTATAAGTCGAGTCGTTCACGTTGCGTCCCAGGAATGCCAAAGGCCGGCATCTTACAGCGTTTGGCGGATTCTTTCAGCCACCGATATTCCGGAACGGGTCCAGCGCCAGGTCGATCAGGCGACGCTCGCGCACCACGATCTCGGCCACCGCCGTCATCCCGTAGCGCAGCGGGTAGCTGGTCTCGCCCACCTTGTATTCGAGCCGCTCCAGCGTGACCCGCCCTTCGTACACCGGCTGGCGGCCAGCAGCCGATGGCTTGGTAGCCGGCGAGATGGTTTGCAGCGTGCCGCGCATGATGCCGTAGCGCTGGTAGGGAAAGGCGTTGAACTTCATCTGCACCGGCAAGCCCTCGCGCAGGAAGCCGCGGTCGTTCTCCGGAATGTCGATTTTCAGGATCGGCCTGGCGTTGCGCGGTGCGATCCCGCCCAGCGGCGCATTGGCCTGGATCTTGTCGCCGGGCTGGGTCGAGGTCACTTCGGTAATGACGCCGTCGACCGGGGCCACGATGCGCAGGAAGTTCTCCTTGTCGATGTTCTCGAAGCGGATGCGGGCGGCGGCATCGGCCACCAGGCGCGCGGTCTGCACCTGCAGGCGCAGCTTGTCCTCGGCGTTGGCGACGTCGCGGTCGGCCGCCTCGGATTGCAGGCGCAGCGTGGCCAGCTGCTGGCCGCTGGTTTCCAGTTCCGACCGGGCCTGGATCGATTCCTGGCCCTGGCGCGCCGCCAGCTCGGCCAGGCGCGCCTGGGCCACCCGCAGCGCATTGTCGGCGGCCAGCAGCGCGTTCTTCTTGGCGTCGACCTGCAGCTGCGAGACCCCGCCGCCGCCGGGCAAGGCGAACAGGCGCGCGTATTTGTCGGCTTCGACCTGGGCGGCGTCGCGCGCGCGCCGCGCATCCTCGACGCCGGTACGCGCTTCCTGCTGCTGCGCCTGCTGGCCCTGGGACAGGCGGCTGGTGCCCTCGGCCAGCCGGCGCTGGTGCTGGCGCTGTTCGACCTCGGTCGCTTCGCGCAGTGCGCTGGCGCGCCGTTCCAGCAGCGCCTTCTGCTGCGGGAATTCCTTCCACTGGCGTTCCGCATCCTCCAGCTTGAGCCTGGCTTCGAGCGCGTTGCGGGCCGCCTCGATGGCGCCGCGCGCATAAATACGCGCCACCACGTCACCGGCCTTCACCGGCTGGCCCTCGGCGATGTAAATATTACTCAACTCGCCGTCGATCGGCGCATACAGGCGGCGCACTTCGGAGGCCGGCACCAAGGTGCCGCCCGCCGTCACCAGCACGTCGGCGTGGCCGAAGAAGGACCAGACCAGGCCCGCCGCGACCAGTCCGACCATGCTGTAGACCAGCGCCCGGGTGAAGCGCCAGGGTTCCGCGGTAAGGATCGAGATGCCTTCGGCGCTGTGGTCCTCGAGCGCCTCGGTCAGCGGTGTCAGGGTATCGCGCTTCACGCTGCGCTCCCCGCCAGCGCCAGCCCGCGCACGTTGCTGAGCGCATCGGCATAGGTGTCGCGGAAGGCCGGCACATGGGCCGCCATGGTGACGAAGCCGCGCTGGTAGGCTTCGTTGCGCGCTTCCCACTGCTGCAGGAACTGGCGGATGCGGGCAGCGTCGGCCGCGTCGCGCACCGGCGCCTGGGCGCCCCCGCGTACTGCCACGAAGCTTTGCAGGGCCACTATCCAGTCGAGTTCGTCGAGCAGTGGCGCCAGTTCCGGATTGCGGCCGGCCTGGCGCCGCATCGCGCCGACGGTGGCGGCCGCCGGCCCGAACCGGCCGGCCTTCAGTTGCGCCATCCAGGCCGGCAGGCGTGCCTTGAGCAGCGCTTCGCTGCCCATCGCCTGCAGCCGGCCGTTGTCCGGGTCATGCGCCAGCGCTTCGGCGGCCACCGTTGCCGCCTGCGCATAGGCGCCGTCGGCCAGCAGGTCTTCCACGCGGCGCTCGGGACTGCCGATGCGCAGCAGCGCGCCCGCCAGCACGGCCACCACTACCGCAGCGGCGATGGCCCAGTGGTGGCGGCGCAGCCGCCGCAGCCACCCGCGTGCGCGCGCCGGCGCGTCGTCCACGGGCGCCGACGCCGGCGCCGGCGCCCCTTCGGGCACGGCAGGCGGCTCGACGCAGAAGATATCGAGGAAGGAGTCGGCGGTCGCGACGAAGGTGGTGCGGTCGGCTTCCGCGCCAGGCGTGCGGCCGGCGGCCTGCACGCCGATGCGCGTCAGCGTCGGGTCCTGCGCGGCGGCGTCCCACTGCATGCCGACGCGGTAGACGAAGTGGCGTCCGCCAAAGGCGAGGACGTCGCCGTCGTGCAGCGCCACCGCGTGTTCGTCGAGACGGGTGCCGTTGACGAAGGTGCCGTTGGTGCTGCCCAGGTCTTCCACGTGCAGCCGGCCGCCCTTGACGAAGATGTGGGCGTGGCGGCGCGACAGGTAGTTCACCTGGGCCGGGTTGGCATCGCGGTAGCGTGCGAAGGTGTCGTCGCCCTTGCTGACCAGGAAGGGGAATTCGGTGACCACGATCGGCTGCAGCTCCGCTTCCGGATGTTCCGGCGCCAGCGTCAGGCTGGCCAGCCGGGCCGGCGGCGGCTGCAGCGCCTCCGGTTCCAGGTGCACGCGGTAGCGCAGTGTCTTGCCGAGGCCGAGCACGTCGCCGTCGCGCAGCATGGCGATCGCCTGGCGTACCGGTACGCCGTTCACGCTACTGCCGTTCTTGCTGCCCAGTTCCGCAAAATAGACGGCGCCCCCTTCGCAGAAGATACGGGCGTGGCGGCGCGACAGGTCGGCCGCCAGCGCCGCCGGGTAGGCGTCGAACGGCGCTTCGGTGCGGCCGATGGCGAATAATGTCTCATGGATGCGGATCGGCGCCAGTTCCGGGTGCGACAGCGGCTCGAGCACGATCAGGAGCCGCCCGGCCGGAGCCGGACGCAGGCTGGCCAGCATCGCATCCGACGGGATCACGGCCGGCTCCGTTCGGCGCTGCGCTCATCGCGCACATCGTTGCGCACCTCATTGCGCACATCGGCCGCCGGCCAGCCGCCGCCCAGCGCCTTGTACAGCGTCACGGTGTCGGCCAGGATCTGCTGCTGGTTGGCCAGCAGCGCCAGCTGCGCCGCCAGCAGCGAGCGCTCGGCCTCGAACACGTCCAGCTGCGACACCATGCCCTCCTTCAGCTGGGCGTCGACCTGGGCCGCGACCACGCCCAACTGGTCCGCCTGCTGCTGCAGTTCGACCCGCTGGCGCCGGTGCGCGTCCAGGTTGACCAGCGTGTTCTCGACTTCCTCGAACGCCGCCATGACCACGCGCCGGTACTCCTGCTCGGCCACCCCGCTGCGCGCTTCGCTGGTCTTCAGGCGCGCCTTGACGCCCGGATCGAACACCGGGAAGTTAATGCTCGGCAGCAAGCCGAAGGTGAAGGACTTCATCAGCGCCCCCAGCGCCAGGCTGGAGGTGCCGCCGCGCCCGGTCAGGCTGATCGACGGCAGCTGCGCCAGCTTGGCCTGCCCGACCACGTCGTAGGCCGCCAGCACCCGGTATTCGGCGGCGACCACGTCCGGCCGCCGCTTGAGCAGTTGCGACGGCAATCCCTCGGGCACGGCTGGCAGCCGCACCCGCCCCTGCAGCGTCCCGGGCGGCACCCGGAATTCACCGGCCGGGATGCCGAGCAGGGTTGCCAGCGCATTCCCGGCCAGCGCCCGCAGCCGCCCCAGCTCGATCAGGTCATTGCTCATGCGGTTGATCTCGGCGCGCTGCTGCAGGACGCGGGTCTGCGGCACCAGGCCCTGCCCCATCATCGCTTCCAGCGTCGCCAGGATGGCGCGGTTCTTTACCAGCGTCTGATGCTGCTGCGCGATCTGCTCGTCGAACTGCAGGATCTGGAAGTAAGTCGTCGACACGTCCGAGACCAGGGTCAGGTAGCCGGCGCGCCAGTCGGCCTCGGTCGCCTTGAACTCGGCGCTCTGTGCCTGCACGCCCTTGGCGGTGGCGCCCCAGATGTCGATGTCCCAGTTGACCTGGGTGGCCAGGTTGAACTGCTTCGAGAATTTCTGCCCGGTGCTCTTTTCGAAGCTGGCCCCGGCGCCCGCGTCCAGGCTCGGCAGGGCGCCGGCGCGCGCCTCGTCGATTTCCGCGCGCGCCACCCCGATGCGCGCGGCCAGCGCCTTGAGGTCGAAGTTGGCGCGCACGGCCTGGTCGACCAGCCGGTCCAGGTAGGGGTCCTGGAACTGGCGCCACCAGTCCGGCGCGATCATCTCGCCGGCGGCCACCGGCAAGTCCTTCTGATTCGACCAGGCGGCCTTGCCCGGCGTGTCGGGACGGCCGTAGGGCTTCTGGCTGACGTCGGCGCAAGCGCACAGCAGCACCGCGGCGGCGGCCAGCGCCCGTCGCCCCCTGCCCAGCGCTTGGCCCCTTGTATATAGCGTCATCTCATGCGCTCCCCCTCGCCTCCCACGCTTTCGACGCCACGAACACCTCGAACAGCCGCCCATCCAGGTGGCCGGCACGGCACTCCTCGTCGATCAGGGCGAGCGCGCGTTCTACCGGCAGCGCCTGTTTATAGGGACGGTCGCGCGCGGTGAGCGCATCGAAGATGTCGCTGATCGTCAGGATCCGCGTCTGCAGGCTGATCTCGGCGCCGCGCAGGCCCATCGGATAGCCGGAGCCGTCCAGCTTTTCGTGGTGGCCATGGGCGATCGCCGGGACGCCGGCCAGTTCGCGGGTCCATGGGATCAGGATCAGGAAGGAATACGAATCGGCCACGTGGGCCTCGATCTGGCGCCGCTCGTCCGGCGTCAGGCAGCCCTTGCCGATGTTCAGCGCCGCGAACTCGTCGTCGCCGAGCAGGCGAAAGCCCGGATCGTCGGCGCCCGGGCAGGCGTGGCAGCGGATCGCCTCCAGCTCGGGCGGCGGCGCCGTGTGCGAGATCGACGGCTCATTGGCGCGCACGATGGTGGCGAAGAACTCGTCCAGGCGCGCGCTTTCCGCGGCCAGCCCGGCCTCGATGCGCTCGCGCTCGCGGCGGAATTCGGTCATGCTCAGTTCTTCGCGCTGGTGGCGCTCGGCCAGGCTGCGCCAGGCGTGCCGCTCGAGGCAGGCGCGCGCGTAGCGGAAGCGCTGTTCCAGCAGGCGCATGTCGGCGTGGTGCAGCTTCTTCTCCTTGCGCAGCACGTGTTCGCGCACGCCGACCTTGCCGAAGTCGTGCAGCAGCGCCGCGTAGCGGATCTCGCGCAGCTGGGCCGGCGTGAAGGCGGCGCGCCGCAGTGCCGGGTCGCCGGCACGTTCGATGGCCATTGCCAGGTTTTCGGCATAGCCGGCCACGCGGAACGAGTGGCCCGCCGTGACCGGGTCGCGCTCCTCGATCGCCTGTACCGAGGCGCACACGAAGCCGTCCAGCAGACCCTTGATGTCGGAATACAGCTGGAAGTTCTTCAGCGCGACCGCGGTCTCGGCGCACACGCCGCTGAGGATTTCGAGGTCGGCTTCCTGGAAGGCATGCGGATCGGACGAGGTGTCGACCTGGATCAGGCCCAGCACGTCCTCGCCCAGGATCAGCGGCACGCACATGACGCTGAGGATGGCCTGGGCCACGATCGAGGCCTGGCCGGCGAACTGGCGGTCGGCCAGCGTGTCGACCGAGAGGATGGCGCGCTTGTGCACCAGCACCTGGTCGACGATGGTGTGCGAGATGCGCATGCGCGCCGGATCCTCGACGGCACCGTCGCGGCGGCGCGCGGCGACCGGGCGCGGCGGATCGCGCTCACTCATTGGCCCATCGTCGCGCAGCATGATGAAGCCGCGCTCGGCCGCCGGAAACAGCTCGAAGATCAGGTTCATGATCTTTTCGACCAGCGTGGCCTGGTCAGTCACGGCGCCCAGCGCGATGCTGACCTGGGCCATCGCGTGCAGCCGGTGCACCGTGTTTTCGAGGTCGCTGCGGCCGGCGTTGCGGGTGTCGACCACCGGCGCAAAATGCGTGGCGTCGACCGAACCCCGGATCACGGTCGGAGCGCTGCCCGGTTCCGGCAGCATCAGCGAGTGGAACACCAGCGGGGCCGAGGCCAGCACCAGCTCGTCGCCGTCGCGCAGCAGGTGCCAGGCGCCGGGCGCCAGCCGTTCGCCGGCAACGAAGGTGCCGTTACGCGAATGCAGGTCTTCGACGAAATAGCTGGCGCCGCGGCGCCGGATGCGCGCATGGCGGCGGCTGACCGTCGGCTCGGGAATGCAGATGTATTGATCGGAGGCCAGCGCATCCTGGCGGTCGCGCCCGAGCACGGCTTCGTCGTGCAGCGCGAACACGGCCGGCCGCGCCAGCCCCGCACCCATCCATTCGACGTAGGCGCGGACCGGATCGGCGGCGGCGGGCAGGCTCGGGCTGGGTTCCATGCGGGCTCACCTCACCGTGACCGTGATCCGCTTCGACACCACCGGCGGCGTGTGCGGGATGTGCTTGTCGTCGCCCATCAGCAGCTGCAGCGTGTGGGTCCCGGGCGGCAGGTCGAGCATGGTCTCGGTCTCGCCGGCGCCGAAATGCAGGTGGTTGCGGTCGGACGGGATCACCTGGCCGGCCGGCGGCAGCCCGGTATCGATCAACAGGTGGTGGTGGCCGGTGTTCTCGAAGGCGACGCCCTTCGGCGCCACGCCCATGTTGCGCAGGCCGAACCAGACGCGGAAGGGTTTGCCTGCCGGGAGCACCGCGCCGTCGGCCGGCCAGCCGATGTAGCAGTAGGCGTTGGCAGGTGCGTCGGTGGCGGACGCCGTCGCCCCGGTAAGCAGGGCCGTCATGGCCAGCGCGGCGAACAGTGGGCGCATGATCGTCTCCGTGAATCGGGCGCGCTCAGCGCACCGTGATGGTGATCGGTTTCGACACCACCGGCGGCCTGTGCGGCACATGGTCCTTGTCCCCGAGCAGCAGTTGCAGCGTGTGGGTGCCGGGTGGCAGTTCGACCCGGGCCTCGGTCTCGCCGGCCCCGAAATGCAGGTGGTTGCGGTCGTTCGGAATCGGTTCCGTCATCGGCGGCAGGCCGGTATCGATCAGCAGGTGGTGGTGGCCGGTGTTCGGCACCGCGGTGCCCTTCGGCGCAATGCCCATGTTGCGCAAGCCCATGCGCACCCAGAACTTGCCGCCGTCGATCACGCTGCCGTCGTGCGGCCAGATGAAATAGACCTGGGCATTGGCGGGCGCAGCAGCGGGCGCATTCGCCGGCACGTTGGCGGGCTGCGCGGATGCCGTGCCGGGGTGCGGGAAAACCGCCAGCAGCAGGACCGGGACGAAGGGATGGCGCATATCGAAAGCTCCAGCCAGGTACCTTGCGCAGTGCGCATCGATACTTCTAAATCTGGCACACTCTCATTCAGATCGCAAGTCATTCCTGTCCACACGGGGCACGCGGAGGAAGGTCCATGAGGCACATGCTGACGATGGTTTGCGTACTGGCGCTCTCCGCCGTTTCAAGGCCGGCGGATGCCGACGTGGTGCCGAAGGCGAGCCCGGAGCAGTTCGAGCTGGCGTTCTGGAATTC
Source organism: Herbaspirillum sp. SJZ107 (assembly GCF_006715485.1). Lineage (GTDB taxonomy): Bacteria > Pseudomonadota > Gammaproteobacteria > Burkholderiales > Burkholderiaceae_D > Telluria. The sequence continues at coordinate 650,761 of NZ_VFNH01000004.1, read as the reverse complement.
TGTCAAGGACAGCACCCATGCCGCCGACTACGCAGCCTACCTGAAGGCGTATCCGAAAGGACGTTTCGCGGCCCTGGCGCAGGCCCGGATCGCGCGGCTGGGCGCGCCGCCGGGTACGCTACAGAGTTCGCCCCAGCCGCCGGCACCGGCGCCGGCGCCCGTGCCTGTACTGCCCGCGCCAGCGCCTGCCACGCCGAACACCGTTATCGCCGACATCAAGGATTGCCCGGCCTGTCCGGCGCTGGTCTCGCTGCCCGGCGGCACCTTCACGATGGGCAGCAACACCAGCGACCCCAGCGAAAAGCCGGCGCACCCGGTCACCATCGGCGCGCCGTTCGCGATCGGCAAGTACGAAGTCACGGTGCAGCAGTGGAATGCCTGCGCCAACGCCGGCGCCTGCCCGAAGATCCCGCAGCCGGCCGGTACCGGCGCCAACGCGCCGATGCGCGACGTCAGCTGGGAAGACGCGCAGCAGTATGTCAAGTGGCTGGGCAGTGTGAGTGCCAGGCCCTACCGCCTGCCGACCGAAGCCGAATGGGAATTCGCGGCGCGCGGCGGCACCGCCACGCCGTTCTGGTGGGGCGAGCAGATGGCGGCCGGCAAAGCCAACTGCAAGGAATGCGGTCCGCCCTGGAGCGACACCCGCCCCGCCGACACCGGCAGCTTCGCCGCCAACCCCTACGGCCTGTACGACACCAGCGGCAGCGTGTGGGAATGGGTCGCCGACTGCTGGCACGCCAGCTACAAGAATGCGCCCGGCGACGGCCGCGCCTGGGACCAGCCGGACTGCACGCTGCGCGTGATCCGCGGCGGCTCCTGGCGCGAAGGGGCTGCCTACATGGTCGCGTCGACGCGCTTCCGCTACGATGCCGGCGTGCGCCATGCCCAGAACGGGTTCCGGGTGGCGCGCGGCCTGAAGTGAGTGTCAGCGGGCCTTGGTCGTGAACGGCAGGAATTCGACCGCCACCGAGCCGGCGCCGCTGCGCGCGCGGATGCGCTCCAGCCGCGCCGCCGCCTCGACCAGGTAGCCGGCACGCGGCTCCGTTTCCGGCCGCAGCGTGTCGAACAGCGGCGCCGGCGTCGCCACCAGCACCGCCAGTTCGGCGCCGAAGGGCTTGCCGATGGCCCACTCGCCGCCGCCGCCGATCGACCGGGTCGCGTGCGGCGCCGCCCGGTTGTCGAGCGCCAGCGCATTCGGCAGCAGGTGGGCGACGCCGGCGTCGGGCGAGTAGACGTCGATGCTGAGGAAGGACGCGCTCGCCGGCGCCTTCACGTCGAGCACCAGCGACTCGCCCCCGGTCAGCACGCCCTTTGCCGCCGCACCGGTGCCGGCCAGGCGCAGCGCGACGCCGCCAGCGGCCTGGCCGCCGTTCTGTCGATAGGCGGTCCAGTACGGCCCGAACACCGACAACACCGGGCACTGGCCGGGATCGACTTCCCGCACCCGCTCGAAGCTCACGGTCGACACGCCGGGCAGCGCCGCCAGCCGGTCCTTCAGGCCGTCGCGGTCGCCCTCCTTCGACAGGAAGCCCTGCACTTCGACCGCATGCGCGCGCACGGCAGCCACCAGCGCCGAACAAGGGACGCCCGCCAGTGCGGCATCGATGGCTGCCGCGCTCGGCGCAGCCACCGTCGCGGTCGCGGCCGGCGGCGCCGACGCAGCCAGCGGCGGCGCGGCTTCCGGCGTCCGCCCCAGCACATGCCAGGCCACGGCGGCCAGTACGCCGACCCCGAGCACGCCGATGGCCGCCGCCGCAGCCAGGCCATGGCGCGACACCATGCCGCCGGTGCCGAAGCCGTCGAGGAAACGCGCCACCGTCGGCGTGCGCGCCTCGCGTTCCAGCGCCAGCCCGCACTTCAGCGCCTGCCACTGCGACCGTCCCAGCCCCGAAGGCCGTTGCGGCCGCATGCCGGCGCCGCGCGCCTGCACCGAGGACAGCCGGTTGAACGGATGGTGCCCGGTCAGGAGTTCGTAGGTGATGCAGGCCAGCGCGAAGATGTCGTCGCGCGGGTCGGGGTCGCGGTTTTCCAGCATTTCCGGGCTGGCATAGGCCGGCGTCAGTGCGCCCAGGCTGCCGGCGTCGAACACGGTCACGTCGACGTCTTCCTCGGCCTTCTGGAACACCCGCGCGATGCCGAAATCGATGACCTTGACGTTGCCGGCGTCGGTCAGGAACACATTGCCCGGCTTGAAGTCGCAGTGGACGAAGCCGTGCCCGTGCGCGTAGGCCAGCGCATTCGCCATGCCGGTGACGATGCGCAGGGTATCGGCGTAAGGCATGCCGGCAAAGCCCGGCGCCCGCAGCAGCTGGCTCAGCGGCTTGCCCTGCAGGTATTCCATGGTCAGGTAGACCATCGGGCCGTCGCGGTCGAAATCGTAGACCGACACGATGTTCGGATGGGCCAGCGCCTGCGCCTTGCGTGCTTCGCGCTGCAGGGCGATCAGCGACTTCGGATGGCCGCGGAACTGCACGTTCAAGACCTTGATGGCGATGTAGGGCTTGCGGTCCGCCGCCTCGAGCTTGCGCAGGTCGAGCGCCTTGTACACCGTGCCCATGCCGCCGAAGCCGATGCATTCCTCCAGCACGAAGCGGCCGTTCAAGGTCTCGCCGACGCCCTTCATGCGCTCGGGCTCGGCGCCGAAGGGGCCCTCGCCACCGGACCGCTCCAGGGATGGATCGCGCATCGTATGCCCATGATGCGCGCCGGGGCGGGTCTGGACGAAGGTGTCGTCGCCGCCCTGCTGCCGGCGCGCGGCGACCAGGCGTTCGATGCGCTGCTGCACCTCGGTGTAGACCTCGCGCGGCAGCGGCTTGCGCGCGTGCGCCTCGCTCAGCATCTCCAGCAGGAGGCCGGCGCTCTCGGGCGCGCCCGCCAGCACGCGATCGAGCTGCGCGAAGAAATCGGGTTGCTGCAAGGCGCCGCTCTGCAACTGATGTATCGCGTGAGCGAAACTTTCCATGATGTCGATGAGGTCGTGTACAGGCGGCCACATTGAGTTGAGACTAGCATGCGGCCGCGGATGATCAAGCCTTTGTGACGCATCAATCGGGCCAAGGGACTATACTTTCAGCAGCACACCCGAGGAGGACATCATGGCCACCATCGTCATCAAGGACTTGCAGGAAAATACCGAGCTCGATCGCCAGGCCATGCTGGCGATTGCCGGCGGTTCGCGCTACCGCGCCGCCCTCGGCCTGACCGCACGCCTGCCCGTGCGTTCATCTTTGCAGCGCACCAGGCTGTTCGATCCGGTGCCCGCCGTGGCAGTGCGGCCGGGCACAGCCAAGCCGGCAGGCCGCTGAAGTAAAACGCACAAGTAAGCCGAGCACGAAGATGTCGGCCTGAAGCCGACATCTGCAGCTTCGCCTGTTGCTGCGGTCCCGACACCGCACGCCCCGATCGACGCCCTTCCCCTTCGACGCCGCCCTGGCCCCGTCCTGGCTTGGTACTGGCACGCCTGATGCTGTCCCCAGACCGTGGGCGCGGACTTCCGCGCCCACGTTCCGCAACCAGTCGCCAGTCACCATCCAAAGGGGAAGCTCATGAACATCCACAAGCACATGGAAGCCATCTTCGTCGGCACGCTCGCCGTCGTCGGCCTCGCCGCGGTCGCGATCGACAGCCTGCCGCGCGCCGAAGCCCGGCCCGCGGCGCCGGTGGCGCGCAACATCGCGACGGCCGGCAGCATGGCGGTCGTCATCGTGCGCGGGCACAAGCCGGCGCCGCGTCCCTGAGTGGGGTTACCGCTGCAAGGCAGACGCCGTTTCCCGTCGTCCGCAGCAATGCCCGAAGCGCAGTCCGGCTTCGGGCATTTTTACGTTTACGCGCGCCGCGGCACACGTGCACCAGGCCTGTCGGGCCGCACCGAACAGGCTTGTGCCCACGTGTTGGCGCCGACCCGTCACCCCGCCGCCACGCCGGTCTTGCCAGGCTGTTCACGCCACCGTCACCACCTCGAACAATCCCTTTTTTTTCAATGACTTGCGATCTCAGATCGGGCTTCGAGAGACGCTGGCACGCTTCTCGCTGAATGTCCATCGAGCGCAAACCAAATGCCTCAAACCTGAAACCACTCACTCGTTATCACTCAAGGAGAAACACCATGAAAACCCTGATCATCACCGACCTGGCCCGTACCGAACAACTGGACAGCGGCGCCATGCGCACCGTGCGCGGCGGCTTCGGCAGCTACAAGATGGGCAGCGCCCACTACCCGCTCGGCAACGTGAGCTACACGCCGCGCTTCGATTCGTCGCTCGACGCGACCCAGAACCTGTCCCAGGCGCAGGAGGTCATGCTGGCTACCGCCAACGGCTCGGCCTTCCTGGGCGGGGTGCACGTCGACAGCGACGTCAACCAGCACGGAGAAAACAAGATCGTCCGCAACTAAATCCATCCGCATCCATTCTGCATTCACATTGAACTTAAAGGAGCATCATCATGAAAACCCTGACCATCACCGACCTGGCCCGTACCGAAGACCTGGACCGCAGCGCCATGGGCGCCGTCCGCGGCGGCTGGACCATGCGTTCGCCGTCCGTCCCCAAGCACGGCGACCTGAGCTACGCACCGAGCTTCGATTCGTCGATCACCGGGCGCCAGAACCTGGACCAGGCGCAGGAAGTCCTGCTGTCCACCGCCAACGGCTCGGCCTTCCTGGATGGCGTCCACGTCGACAGCCACGTGAACCAGGACGGCAAGAACAAGATCGTCGGCTGAACGACGCCGGCTGCGCGGCGGTGCGATGTCCGTCCCGCCGCGCAGCGCGACCGATTACCCATCAAGGAGAACCAACATGTCTTCCATCGTCGTGCAAGACCTGGCGCACAGCGCCGCACTCGACCAGCGTGCCATGACGTCCGTGCGGGGCGGCACCGGCATCGCCAGGGACACCGGCAAATTCCTCGGCAAGGACGTCAACGTCGACATCAACGTCAACCAGCAGATCGGCCAGTTCCAGCAGATCGGCATCAACGTCCTCAACAACAACGGCGTGATCGGCGCCCCGATCGGCGGGCCGGACATCAAGGTCCCGGCCCACCTCTGGGCCGAGAACCACGCCACGTTCTGAGCCTCGCCTTCAGTCATTCGATCATTCAGGAGAACTGCCATGAAAACCTTGACCATCCTCGACCTCGCCCGCAGCGAGCAACTCGACCGTCCGACCATGGCCGCCGTGCGCGGCGGCTGGAAAATGGGCATGCCCATGCCGGGCGACGTAAAGATCGGCGGGCGCCACGACAGCGCGATCGACGCCACCCAGAACCTGGGCCAGATGCAGCAGGTCCTGCTCGGCACCGCCAACGGCTCGGCCTTCGTCGACGGCGTGCACGTCGACAGCCACGTGAACCAGGACGGCAACAACAAGATCGTGCGGCGCCCCGATTTTGCGTAATGTCGCCGGCCTTGATCTACACTGGGGAGAGCGGCAACCGCTCTCTCCTCACGTTTCGGAGGTGACCATGGCCAGCATTACCATCGGCGACCTGCCTGCCAGCGCCCTGCTCGACCGGCGCGCGATGTCGGCCATCCGCGGCGGCGGCGCGCCCTGGGTGTTCGGCTGGATCCGCCCGTACACCGACGCTTCCGCCGAGCGTTCCCCGGCGATCAACTTCTACCAGATCAACAACTACGCCGACCAGATGATCAACCAGTTCCAGACGGTGTCGGTCAATAACAGCGGTGCCAACGCGACGCTGGACGTCAAGGTCGACGAGCGCAGCGTCAACAACGCCCTGCATCCGCTGCGCAACGCCTGACCGGCCAGGAGCATGCCATGGCCTGCGATACCGACCTGCGCTGGACCTCCGCGGCCCGCACCGACGTCGGCCGGGTGCGCATCCGCAACGAGGATGCCTGCCTCGACCAGCCGGCACGCGGCCTGTGGGCGGTAGCGGACGGCATGGGCGGCCACGCCTTCGGCGACCTCGCCAGCGGCGCCGTGGTGGCCGCGCTCGACGGCTTGCCCGACCCGGCGGGCCTGCCTGCCTGCGTCGAGGCTGCGCGCGCGCGCCTGGGCGCGGTGAACGGGGCCTTGCGCGCGGACGCGCGTGCGCGCGGGGTGCCGGTGATCGGCAGTACCGTCGTCGCCCTGTTCGCCCGGGGCCGCGAGGCGGCCTGCCTGTGGGCCGGCGACAGCCGCCTCTACCTGCTGCGCCAGGGCCGCCTGCAGCAGCTCACGCGCGACCACAGCCAGGCCGAAGCCTGGCGGGACAGCGGCGGCGACCTGGCCGCCGCCACGGCCAGCCCCAACATGATCACGCGCGCGGTCGGCGCCGCCGACGCCATCGAGTTCGACGTGACCACGCTGCCGGTGCGCGACGGCGACGTCTTCCTGCTGTGCAGCGACGGCCTCAGCACGCCGGTCGATGAAGCGGCGATCGCCACCGCATTGGCGCCCGGCGATTGCGAGCGCGCCGCCCGCGACCTGGTGGCGCTGGCGCTGGCCCACGGTGGGCGCGACAACGTGACGGTGGTGGTGGTACGTGCCGACGATCCGTCCGGCGACAAGACCGTGCTGAATCCGGCACTATGAGCCGGCGCGGCGGTGCTTCAGTGACCCTTGCGGAAATCCTTCGAATGCAGGCCGTGCTTCTTGAGCAGGATTTGCAGGTGCGAGCGGTTCATGTCCCAGCGCCGCGCCAGTTCGGTGACGGTGCCGCCGGTCTCCTGCAGGCCGCGCTCCAGGCAACTGCGCTCGGCCTCGTCGCTGGCGGCGCGCTTGGCTTCGGCCAGCGAGGCGTGGTTCGGGACGGCCGCCACAGGTAGCGGCGCGGCCGCAGCCGCCGTCGACGCCCCGGGACGGATATCCTCGGGCAGGTGCGCCAGGTCGGCGGTATCGCCGGCCAGGCAGGCCAGCCGGTACATCAGGTTGCGCAATTCGCGGATGTTGCCCGGGTAGGCGTACTGCAGCAGGAAGTCGCGCAGGCGCGGGCTGAGGGCCACAGGCCGCCGCTTTAGGGCTTCCGCCGATTCGTCGCCGTAATACGCCAGCAGCAGCGGGATCTCGTCGCGGCGTTCGCGCAGCGGCGGCAGCGTCACGTGGATCACGCTGAGGCGGTAGAACAGGTCTTCGCGGAAGGTCCCCTGCTCGATCAGCTTGCGCAAATTCTTGTTGGTGGCGGCGACGATGCGCGCATCGACCGCGATGGTCTCGTCCGAGCCGACGCGCTGGATCTCGTGCGACTGCAGCACCCGCAGCAGTTTCACCTGGCCGGGCAGCGGCAGCTCGCCGATCTCGTCGAGAAAGATGGTGCCCTTGTGCGCGCTTTCGAACTTGCCCTTGCGGTCGTTGGCGGCGCCGGTGAAGGCGCCCTTGCGGTGGCCGAACAGTTCCGATTCGAGCAGGCTGTCGGGAATCGCGCCGCAATTCACGGATATGTACGGCTTGTCGGCACGCGACCCATTGGCATGGATGACCTTGGCCATCAGCTCCTTGCCGGTGCCGCTCTCGCCGTCGACCAGCACCGGCAGGTCGGTCGGCGCGGCCTTTTCCGCGATTTCCAGCGCATCCAGCAGGCGCGGATTGTCGCCGAAGGTGCCTTCGAACACGAAGCTGCGCGCCAACAGGGCCTGGCGGCGTTCGCCTGCCGGCGCATCCGCCGGCGCCGGGACCGGCAGCGGCTCGGCAGCGGTGCGGCGTTCGAGCCCGTCGACCGGTTCGATGGCCGCGCCGGCATCCAGCGCCTGCACGAAACGCGTCTGGTGCGACAGCCGCATCACCTCGTCGCGCAGACCGTTCGCCTGGCGCAGCAGTTTCTCGATGTCGGGCCGCTCGATGCGCGCGGCCCAGCGCAGCGTCGAGCGCAGGATCTCGATCTTTTCCAGCAGGGCCGCGTACGACATCGCCGAACCGCGCTCGCCTCCGGGGTTGTAGAGTTTCATTTTTACCTATCCGGAACCGAGCTGCTTCTGCACCAGTTCGTAATACATGCCGCGCCGCGCCAGCAAGTCCTCGTGCCGCCCCTGCTCGACGACCTTCCCTTCATACAGCACCACGATCTTGTCGGCACGCATGATGGTGCTGAGCCGGTGCGCGATGATCACCGCCGTGCGGCCGGCCAGGATCGCTTCCATGTTGGCCATGATGTTGGATTCGGACTGGGTGTCGAGCGCCGACGTCGCCTCGTCGAACACCAGCAGCCGCGGGTCGTGGTACAGCGCGCGCGCGATGCACAGGCGCTGCACCTGGCCGCCGGACAGGCCGACGCCGCGCTCGCCCACCACCTGCTCGTAGCCGAGCGGCAGCTTGCTGATGAAGGCGTGGGCGTCCGCCATCTTGGCCACTTCCTCGATGCGGCGCCGGTCCGGGCTGTCGTCGCCGCTGGCGATGTTCTCGGCCACCGTGCCGGAAAACAGCAGGTTGCTCTGCATGACATAGCCGACCTGGGCGCGGTAGTAATCCTTGTCGATGGTATGCATTTCGTAGCCGTCGACCAGGATCTTGCCCTCGCTCGGCGGATAGAAGCCGACCAGCAGCTTGGCCAGCGTGGTCTTGCCGGAGCCGCTGCGGCCCACCACCGCCACCAGTTCGCCGGGGCGGATGTCGATGCTGAGGTCTTCCAGCACCCAGGGCGTGTCCTCGCCGCCGTAGCGGAAATACAGGCGCTCGAGCTTGATCTCACCCTGCAGGTCGGGCAGCACCACGCGCGACGCCAGGTCGGCCGGCTTCTGCTCCGGTTCGATGTCGAGCACGTCGCCGAGACGCTCCATGGCGACGGTCGCATCGGCCATGCGGCTCCACAGGCCGACCAGTCCCATGAGCGGCCCGAGCACGCTGCCCATCAAGGCATTGAACGCCATCAGCTGGCCGATCGTGAGTTCGCGGCTCAGCACCAGGCTGGCGCCCGCCCACAGGATCACGATGGTGGTGGCGGCATTCAGCACCTGGCTGGCCAGGCCGACCAGGATGTTGAAGGATTGCGCGCGGTACTGCGTTTCCAGCGCCTTGACGTATTTCTTTTCCCATTTCAGGCGCACCGGGCGTTCGCTGCCCATGCCCTTGACGGTTTCGATGCCGCCCAGCGCTTCCATCAGGAAGGACTGGGCATCGGTCGACGCCGCGAACACCTCGCGCGCGTACTCCTTCACCTTCGGCGTCACCAGCACGGTCAGCGCGACGATCGGAATCACGAAGCCGATCAGCAGCAGCGTCAGCATCACGTTGTACATGAACAGGATGGTGAAGTAGATGAACACCATCAGCAGGTTGAGCAAGGTGGTGACCGTCGATTCGGTGAGGAAGGCGCGGATGGTCTGGTTTTCCGAAAAGCGCGCGATGATGTCGCCGGTCTTACGCTTGGCGAAGAAGGAATACGGCAGCGACATCGTGTGCTTGAAGAACTGCGCCATCATCGAAAAGTCGAGGTTGCGCACCATGTAGTTGGACAGATACGCGCGCAGCGTCGACATCACCTGGCTGAACACGGTGGAGATCACCAGGCCCATGATCAGGAGGTGCAGCAGCCCGATGTTCTGGTGCACCAGCACGCCGTCGAGGATGTTCTGGATGATCATCGGCGGCACGATGCCCAGCATCTGGATCACGAAGGTGGCCAGGAACAGGTGCAGCAGGATCCTGCGGTAAGGGTGCAGATAGCCGACGAAGCGCAGCCAGGGCGAGCGCGCAGCCTCCTGGCGCAGCAGTTGCTGGCCGGGCGTGAACACCAGGCAGGTGCCGCTCCAGCCGCGTTCGAACTCGGCCACGCTCAGCCTGCGGAACCCGGTGGCAGGGTCGGCCATCCACACCTGCTCGTTCGAGATGCCGTACACGACCGTGTAGTGGTAACCCTCCCAGTGCACGATGAAGGGCAATTCGAACCCCTGCAGCGCATCGAAGGTGCATTGCACCCCGCGGGTGCCGAAGCCGAGCGCTTCGCCGGCGCGCGCCAGGCTGTCGAGTGTCGCGCCCTGGGTGGTGACGTTGGCCAGTTCACGCAGCTTCCCGAGCGTCATGTTGATGCCGTAGTGGCGGCACAGCATGGCCAGGCAGGCGGCGCCGCAATCCATCTCCTCGGCCTGCTCGACCCAGGCGAAACGCTTGATGATCTTCTCGCCGGCCTTCGGCGTCGACGCCAGGTCGAGGATGACCGGGCGCTTGCGCCGCTCGGCCAGGCGCTTCTGGCGCTGCAGTTCGCGCTCGAAGAAGCGCACCCGCTCTTCGATCACCTCGCGGAACTTCTCGTTGCGCTCCAAAATGAAGTGCGCCGATTTTTCCGGGATCACCAGCAGCACTGCGTCGGTCCCGGCCAGCACCGAGGCCGGCTGCTCCTGGCGCATCAGGCAGGCCTTTTCGCCGAAGATCTCGCCGGGGCCGAGCGTGGCCAGCACGTACTCGCTGCCGGCGTCCAGCGCATCGCGCACCACCACCCGCACCTGGCCCTGGCGCACCACGTACAGGCGGCGGTCGTCGCGCGCATCCTGTTTCAGGATTTCCTTGCCGGCCGCAACGCGCTTGACGCCGACGCTGCGGACGAACTCGTCCAGCTCGGGCTTGCTGACCTTGCCGCGCAGCTCGAACAGGCGCGCCACCAGGCCGCCGGCGGAGCTGAGCGCCACGGTGTCGTTGATGAAGCCGAGTGCTTCCGGATGGCGTTCGAGGACCGGCGCGAAGGCACTGCGCGGGATGCACCACAGCTCGGTCTTGAGCGCGGCGCGCGCCGACAGTTCGTGGCGGTGCGGGCGCAGGATGGCGATCTCGGCGAACACTTCGCCCGCCTTGCGCACGCCCATGCTGGTTTCCTTGCCGTGCTCCTCGCTGAACACGCGCACCGAGCCCGACTTGATCACGTACAGGCCCTCGGCCGGGTCGCCGGCACTGCAGATGGCGTCGCCGAAGGCATAGGTGCGCACCTCGACGGCCGCGGCCAGTTCCTCCAGCTCGTCCGGCGTGAACACGGACAGGATCTCGACGCCCGCCAGAAAGGCCGCCGAAGACTGCCGTTGCTCTGCTGAAGAGTCCATTTAGTGGATCAACGCCCCGGCGGACAGGCTTCGATGATGTGCTCCTGGGCGCGCGCCGCCAGCCATTCCTCGCGCAGCAGGCGCCGTATCTCGAGCGCGGTGTCCTCGTCCAGCGTGGCCGGATGCTTGGCATTCACGGCGAAGATCTCGAACAGGGTGCGGTCCGGCGATGGAAAAGGTCCGAGCAGGTCGCCGGCGCCGGCATTGAAGATGCGCGCCTCGAGGTCGGGCCGCAGCGCGCCGCGCGGCACCCGGCCGATCGCCCCGCCGTGCTCGCGCGCCTCGCCGACCGAGTGTTCGCTCACCATCTCGCCGAAGCTCTCCGGATCGTCGGCCAGCGCCGCCATCATTTCCTTGGCCTTGCCTTCGGAGTCGAGCACGATGTGGCTGATCTCGACGCTGTCGAACTTCGGCGAATTCAGCTTGAAATACTGCTCGACGGCGCGCTCGCTGCAGACCTGGGCCAGCATCTTTTCGAGAAGCAGGCCATCGGTGACGAACGCCTCGAATTCGTCGAGGCTGACGCCGAGCGCATCGAGGTAATGGTTCATGTCGGCGGCGCGGTGCAGGCCCTGGATGCGGCGGAACTGGTCGGCACGCTCCTGCACCTCGGCCGGCGCCGGCGCCAGGCCCTGCCTGCGGGCCGCCAGCACGGTCAGCCGGTCGCGCACCATCTGCTCGACCAGGCCTTCGAACTGGCCGCCGAGTTTCAGGGTACGAATGAAGTACCCGGTGTCGATCACGTCATCGTCGATGCGCACAATCCCGGCCATGGGGCCTCCCCGGCGCGATGCCTCCGCTGTCAAGCGTGGGACATCCCGCCGGGGGATTGGTTCCTCTGGCACCGGTCATGCGTGCACCACCGAGCGCCCGTCCAGGTCGATCGTGACGACCCGCCGCGCCCGCGCGGCCTGGCGCGGCGGGAGGGTGACGCCGGTCTCGCGCGTCCACAGGCCCGAGCCCTGTTCCGGCGGGCTGCCTGGCGCGAACTCGGGCGCTGCGTAGGCGGCCGATTCTTCGCCGAAGGCGAGCAGCTTGCCGGCTTCGTCGAACACGCCGGCGAGCCGGGTGCCGCCGGCGGGGAACAGCGTCCTGATCTCGCCCGCCGGGTCACCGCCCGCCTTGCGCAGGGTAACGGTGAGGGTGTGCCAGCGCGCCGGCGCCGGCAACTTCAGGCGAATGGCCCTGGTTCCTGCCGCCGCCGGTGCCAAGGGCAGCCATGCGCCGGCGGCGACCCCGGTCCAGGTGCCGGCGCCATCCTGCCATTGCAGGCCCGGCGGGAAGCCCGCGGCCTGCAGTTCGCCATACTGCTCGGGCACGCTGTACAGGAGCACGCCGCCGGGCAGCGCAAGGAGCCCGGCCTGCGCCAGGTCGACGCTCTCGGTCTGCCAGACCAGCCGGCTGCCCTGCACGCGCAGGGAGCCGCCCGGCACCTGCGGCGGCATGGCGAGCGGCGGCGTGACCAGCGGCTGCGGTGCCTGGGTGCCGTAGGCAAGCAGCTTGTGCCCGACTTCGAGCCGTATGCCGGCCGAGCGGAAGGTCAGCCCTTCAGGCACGGCATCGGCGATGTCCGGGTACGCGCTCCGGTAGACCAGGTTCGCGCCGCCAGGGCCGGGCGCGCCATCCTTCTCGAACTCGACCTGCACCGAAAAGCTGTGCTGCCCGCCCGCGCTGGACTGCGGCGCCTGGCGGGTGGCCGGCAGCGCATCCTGTGGCAGCTCCGCGCCGGGCGCGAGCGGCCATCCGAACCAGGACAGCGAGGCGCCCCGGTTCAGCAGCGGCGAGTCGACCACGACCCAGTCGACCTGGTCGGCGGCGCCGGGACGCGGCAACTCCAGCACGGCCTCGCGTGTCCAGCCCATGCGCCACAGGCGCTGCGCCGCATCCTGTCGTCCCTGCGCCAGGCGCTGGCCATCCTCGGTGCCGGCGGGCAGCTGCCACTGCGCAACCATGCGCGGCCCGGGGTTGAACAGCCACAGGCGCAGCACACCGTCCGCCGCGGCTTCCTTGCCAGGCGGCTTGCCGTCTTCCGGGACCCTGACCGGCGAGGGCACCCAAAGCGGGATGCCGGCTGCTTCCCCCAAGGTGCCGATCAGGGTGGATGCATACCACTTCGACAGGTTGAAATTGCCGACGCTGTACAACTGGATAGCCAGCTTCCCCTGCCCCTCGCCCGGAGGCGCGCTGCGCAGCAGGCCTTCGGCGGTCCAGCTGTCGCGCTGTGCCGCCGGCAAGGCGTTGCTGCCGTCGAACCACGGGACCAGGTCGCGGTCGCACAGGAACCAGGCCGGCACCACGCGCGCCTCGGCGCTGTGGTCGACCGGCACCATCTGGACATTGTCAGCCGCAGCGGCGCGCACCCGCAGGAAACCGCCGAATTCGTAGGCAACCGGTGCGGTGTCGAACAGCAGCCGGAACAGCTTGCGCCGGTCCGGATCCCATGGATAGGACAGGCGCCGCACCTGGGCCTCGTTGGGGGCGCGCAGGATCGCGATGTCGGCCGCCAGGTCGAGCGCGTCGCCGTCCAGCGCCGCATCCTGGAGTGCGCAGATCGACGTCGTCCCTCTGGTGCCGCCGAGGTTGATGCGGTAATGGCAAATGACGCGCAGCGTGGCGGTGGCCTCCTCCTGCAGCACATCCCAGAAGTACAGGTCCACCGCATGGCGCACGTCGACCTGGCGCGACAGCACGCCGTTGTACTCGGCCGAGCGGCGCAGCACGCCGTCCACGCGCTCGAAGCGTTCGGTGACGTGGAAGTCCGGGCCGGTGCCCGCATCCTTCCTGGGCAGGCCGAAGGCCCGGCTGGCACTCCAGCCGAGCATCGCGCGCATCACCACCAGCCTGCCGCCGCGGCGTTCCAGTTCCAGGTAGATACGGTTCAGGCTGGCGGTCGTGACGGCCTGCGCGATGCCGGCCACGACCGACGTGGCCGGCGCACCGGCCACCACGACGCGGTTCACATAATGCTGGACCTCGACCGGAACCTGCGCCCGCGCAGTCCCGGCCGCCAGCGTGAAGGCGCTGGTACCGCCGGCGATGCGCTCGGTCACCGCCAGCTGCGCCAGCCCCCAGCGCACCTGCGCCGGGTCGTCGTCGGCCAGGCTCGGCGTCTCCAGCACGATATCGGGCCAAAGCGCGGGCCAGAGCGCCGGTGCAGCCTCCCCTGGCGCCGGCACGGGCACGGGCGTCGCCAGCGGAGTCAGCGAGTCGTCACCGAGCCTGATCCAGCGCGTGGTCGTGGCGGCACTGCCCGGCGCGGGCAGTTCGGCCCACGCCAGCGCCGGGTCGGGCGCCGGCAGGCCTGCTTCCGCAAAGCCCGCGGATTCCAGGAATTGCCGGTCGTCCCAGCCGAAGCGCTTGCCCGGCCAGGCCGTGGCGTCCTCGTGGCGCACTTCCGCCTGCTGGCTGCCGGGCCGGTAAGCCCGGGTCTGGTGCGGCCTTTCCGCGGCCGTCACGGCGGATGCCGGCGGCTCGGCGGCCGGCACAGGCGCACCCGGGCGGACGCGCGTGGCCTCGTACGAAGCCGGCACGCCCTCGGCCGCCACACCCGGCGGCAGCATCCGGTAGACGCTGCGCAGGACGGCAGGCTCGGCAGCCGGCGCCGGCGCTGCCGGCAGCGCCGGCCAGAGCTCCCGGAATGGCCCGGCGGCGGCATCGAACCCTGCCAGCGGTCCGAAATCGAGCGCTTCCGGCGCCATCGTGCCGAAGGTGCCGAGCGCTTCGAGCAGCATGGCGGGCGCCCCGGCGGACCCGGCCTCGGCGCGCAGCACGAACGCCTGCTCGCGGCCGTCCGGCAGCATCGGCACCAGTACCCGCAGCGCCGAGATCCCCGGCGCGTCGTTGCGCGCCGCTTCGGGGGGCAGCACCCAGTTGTCGTGCGCCATGAAGTGGGTCAGGCCCGGAGGCCCGTCGCCATCGTCCGGCCGCTGCCAGCGCAGGCGCATGTCGGCGCCGCATGCGAGCTGCCAGGGACTGGCGCGCCCGCCGCACAGGTGCGGCGGCACCAGCTGCAGCGGCAGCGCCTGGTCCAGCGCTGCCGCGCCGGGCGGCAGGCGCGGCGCCGGCAGGACGCGGCCGTCGATGGCCATGCCGGGCAGGACCAGCACCAGCGCAGGCCAGCGTACCTCCAGGGTCAACACGATACGGTGGCCTTCGTCGACCGCGCTCAGCTTCTTCGGACCGCTGCGGTCGAGCATCAGCCGCGCCTGGGCGCCGGCCGGCAGCGCAGGGAACCAGCGCCGCACGTCGATGTTGCGGCTTTCGCTGGAAAACAGGTAGGGCGCGCGCTCCATGTCGCCCTGCTCGATGCGCAACAGCCCGCCGCTGGTCGGCAGCCACAGCGGCGACGGCCGCTCCCAGGCGCCGTCGAGCTTTTCGTCGAGCAGGAGCGCAACCGCCGATTCCAGCGCAATCGCCGGTACCCGGTCCGGCGCCGGCCCGGCCGGCTGGCCGTCGCGCCCGAGCGCCAGGGTCAGCGTCAGGAGCGATGCCGGCGCGCCCGGCCCGGGATCGATGCCGGGTTCTTCGAGTGCCAGTACATCGTCCTGCAGGGTGGCCAGTGCCGGCCGCAGCGCGATGGGTTCGGCCAATCCGGGCAGGGTCAGCTCGCCGGCCACCGCGGCCGCCCAGTGGCGGGCGTCGAGCGTGGCAGCGCCCGTCACGCCGCCCAGCCCGAGCACGGCGCGGTCGTCGATCTGCAGCGCCGGCAGGTCGTCGCCGCTGCCGGGAAAGAAACGCTCCAGGGCGCGCGCGAGCAGGCTTCCACCCACCAGGTCGCCGCTGGACAGCCACTGGCCGGCAAGGAAGCGGGCCGGGTCGCCCGCGCGGGTGGTCCGCGCGACGATGCCGTCCTGCCATTCGCCGTACGCGCTCGCCATGGCAGCGTCGGTGCCGCCATGCAGCGCGACGATGCGGCCGTCCGCCACGTAGACCACGTCGGCCTGGCGTTGCTGGTCGCCGAACCAGGCGATCGTGCGTTCTCCGCGGCCCAGCCCTTCGGCCGCCCCGGCGCCGGCCGGCAATTGCAGCGGGCTCTCCTCAGCCATCTTCATACTCTTCTCCCCAGGGGCGGCAGCGACAGTCCTGCGCAGCGCCAGCACACCAGTACCTCCTTCGGCAGGCTGACCGGGTTGGTCATCTCGAGATGCAGGTCGCCGCTTGCCGAGATCGACGGCTCGAGACCGAGGTCGCAGCGCATGGCGCCCCACCCTGGGCCGCCGACATCCTTCAGCGCGGGTGGGGTCTGCCAGTCCTGCTCCTCCAGGCCGCTACCGCGGAAGTGGCCCACCTGCACCAGCGGCTCGTCGTCGCCGAACCGGAAGAACAGCAGCATGTCGGCCTCCGGGTCGGGCAGGCGCAGCAAGGGAAAATCGGAAAAGGCCGCCAGCTCGCCGCCGGCGTCCAGGTCGCCGATGCGTGGCCGGCTGCCGCCATCGTAGAACCAGTCCAGGCGCGCCATCGGGATATCGATGTGCAGCACGTCGTGCCCCATCTTCCTGACGGCGAGCCCGGCCTCCCTCGCATAGGACCGGGTACGCCGGCGCCGCAGCGGACCGATCGTCGACGGCGGCACGCTGTGCATGTCGTCCGCACTGGCCCCGACACTGACCGTGAGCTCCAGGCAAGGCGGCTCATCGTAGACCAGTTCGCCGTACACACCGGACTGCGCGCCGTCCCGCGGGGCCGGCGCGACAGCCATCTGCGGCGGCCTCGGGACAGGCTGCACCGGATCCTTGCCGAGCCACGCCTGCAGGATGTTTCCATCCGCAGCGTACGCGCCCTTGAACAGGAAGCGCTTCTCGGCGCGCCCGGCATGCACGCGCAACACGCCTTGCCGGGTACGCGCCACGCTGTTGTAGAGGGACTGCCGGAATTCGTGCGGCGCGTCGAGGGCGATGACGAAGGCGTCGTCGGCGGCATCCAGCACCTGGCGCAGGCCGAAGCGGGCCTTGAACGGCTGCCGCCGCGGCACCACCAGCCGGTGCCATGGCCCGTCGCCGCGCATGCGCACCGCCATCGCCAGCGCGGCTGCCGGCTCGCCGCTGTCGGCACCGAGCCCGGCACGCTGCCGCTGCATCGGCGCATAGCGCGGCACCGCTTCGATCAGCCACTCGAGCTCGTGCCGCCACAGGTCGGCGAGGCCACGCCAGGTCCAGGCGGCACGGCCGAAATCGTCCAGTGCCACCGTATCCTGGGCGCCGGGCAGCTCGGCCAGCCGGTACGCTGCGCGCGGCATTTCATCAGGCTGCAGCCCGTGCCCCTCGGGAAGCCAGAACTGGACGGCGCGGCCCAGCAGGTTGCCGAGCTGGTCGTAAAACAATACCCAATTGCCGTCCAGTTGCTCCAGCCCCTGTCCGACGGCGCGCCGTTTCGCCACCGACAGCAGCACGTCGCGCGCGGTGCCGGCGCCGCGCAAGCCCTGCACGGCCGCCAGCAGCCGCTGGGCATCGAGAGGGGCTGCGGCCAGTTCGCGCAGCAGGTCGGCCAGCGGCCTGGTCCCGGCCTGGGGCGTGGCCTGCGGCATCTGGACCGGCCCCGGCGCCGCCTCGCCCAGCACGACGAAGCCGGGCGCCTTCGGCGTCTCCGGGCGGGCGGCGCTCATCGCCGCCGCCTCGGCCTTGACGGTCCAGCCACGGCCGCTCTCGATCGGCGCGTACAGCTTGACCAGGCGCGGCACGGCCTGGACCAGCGCGACCGCCGTGAACGGCGTGCCGTCGCCGGGCGCGGCGATGTCGCGCATCCACAGCCGGTAACCGCCCACCAGGCCGTCCTCGGCGGGTACTTTCGGCCTGACATGCTGGATCACGATGCGGACCGGTGCCGGCTTTGCCGGATCGTCCTCCACCAGCATGACCCTGGCATCGCCCTCGCCCAGCCAGGCCGGCGCCGGCAGCGGGTCCCAGAATCGCTCGAAATGGGGCACGCTGCGCAGCGATCCCGGATCGGGACCGGTCTCGTGCCGCAGCGCCGCCACCTGGGACTCGGGCGGCGGCGTACCGTCGGCCGCTGCGCGGCGCACGCCCAGGAACAGCCGGGTGGCACGGCCGGCGTCGATGTCAAGCGGGAATTCGAGGCGATGGCCAGCCTGCCCGTCCAGGGTGTGCCCGGTCGCCGCCAACGCCTTCGGGGGCAGCGCTTCCAGGTTATGGCTGGAGAGGTTGGGCAGGGCCTCGGCGTCGCCGTCGCCGCCGGTGGGGAGCTGGGCCGCGCCGAAGGCCTCGCCGCTCGGATCGCCGAGCGCGCCCGCCACCGCGAGCGCGGCGTCGTCGTCGTCGCCGTAGAAGCCGGTCGGCACGACCGGGTAGTCCTGGCGGTAGACCACCGCCTCGAGCGCAGCGGGATCGCCCTGGTCGGCCGCGAGGACGAAGGTGACGATGCAGCGTGCCGGGGTGCCGTCCTGCGGCGGCAGCAGCTGGGCGAGCGCGCGCAGAGGTGGCGCGGGCGGATCGAGGCGCTGGCGTTTCAGCATCACGCTGCCGCTGTGGGTGCAGCGGCCGTGGGCATTGAACAGCCCGAGTTCGTAGTTCAACAGCTCGCCGGTAAGCTGCTGCGCGCCGAGCCGGTCGCTCACGCGGAATGGCCGCTCGGTCCAAGGCACGCCGTCCGGCAGGCCGGGGCGCATCGTCGCGAGGTCGGCGGGAACCAGCACCGCGCCCGAATCGGCGGACGGCCGCCGCGCGATGCCGAGTGTACGGCGCCAGCGGTAGAACGGCGAGAAGCCCGGTTCGCCCGCACCGCCCGCGACGCCCGCGATCGTCGCCGCCAGGTTGCCGTTGGTAATGCGCCGGCCATCGGCTTCGAGCTGCAGCGTCACACCCGCTGCCGACTGCGACGCGGTCACGCGCAGCCTGGCGGGATCGCCGTCGCCGTCATCGACCTCCGGCGCCGGCGCCGGCGGTCCGGCGGCAGCATCGGTGATGAACAGCAGTTCGCTGTAGGCTTCGATCGTCTGCTCGACGGCATTGCCGCCCAGCGCACCGATCAGGGCCAGCCGGATTGCATCGTCCGCGTAATTGTCGGCCTTCGGCTCGGCGGGAAAATCACGGTAGGCCTGGTAGAGACGCAATGGCAGCAGCGGATTGGCGGCCGCCTGCTCCATGGCGGCCGCCAGCCGGCCCGCCTTGTCCTGGTCCACGGGCGCCGCCCCCGCCAGCGCCTGCCGGCTCTGCTGGAAAGGCGCCCAGCCGGCGCCCGCAGCCGGCGCCAGAACCGGCTCGAAGCCAGGCCCGTTTGCCTGCAATACCAGCAGCCGCGGCGTGCCCGCCCACGGCGGTACCGGCGAGGCGTCGTCGTACTTCCACTCCCCGACCGGCTTGAGGATACCGTCGTTCCCCATGTCCAGCGCCAGCGTGGCCGGGACGCGCAGGCCCAGCCACTGCGTCTTGCGGATCTTCTTGAAAAAATAGCGGTCGGTCATGCGTGCTCTCCCAGCAGGTTATCGACCTCCGTGACGGCGGCCTGGTAAATCGCCCGGCCGCGCTGCACCTGCTCTTCGCCGGCAGCGATATGCAGCGCCAGGCCCGCGCTGATGCCGAGCACGTTCACCGACAGCCGCGCACGGCCGTCGATGCCGATGCCGCCGCCGCTGTCGAGCGCCGCCTCCAGGTCCAGGTCGACGTGCATGCCCATCCTGAAATCCCAGTCCTCGTGCCACGAAATCGTGACGCTGCCGAAGCCGACGCTGATCTCGATGCGGAAGCCGATCTGCACATGCAACGCCAGTTCGATGCTGCAGCTGGCGTGGGCCAGGCCATACACGGTGAGGCGGCCGTCCTGGAAATCGCCGAGCAGTGCCAGCGATGCGGCAAAGGCGGCGCTGACGCTCCCGCTGAAGGTGGCGGGACCGATGCCCACGCTGCCGGTGGAAGCGCTGAACGCCGCCGACAGCGCGGAGCGCGAGATCGCATACAGCCTGCCGCCGGCCGAGCGCAGCACGAACGACGTGGACCCGGCCACGCGCAGCGGTCCGAGCGTGGTGTCGACCTCCACCGGTCCGAGCGCCAGCATGGTCCCGGCCGGCGCCGCCTCGAAGGCGAGCTGGGAACGGGGCATCTGCAACCCGAGCAGCGGCCCCGCCGGGATCGATGCGGCCAGGCTCGAACGCCCGTCCGGACGCGTCATCGCCACCACACGCAGGGACGGCTGGCGCGCATCGAACAACGCAAGGCCGACGGCGGCCGGCTGCTTCTGGAAGTCCGCCGACCTGGCGTCCGACCGGCGCGTGTACAGCCACAGATTGCCGAAGGCGGCGAATTGCAGGTCGGAGGTCATGAGGAGCGTCATGTCGGCCACGTACAGCGACATCGTCTCGGCGCCCTTGGTCGGGGACGACTCGGCGAAGATGCGCGCGACCACGCACAGGTCGGTCTTTTCGTCGCTCCAGCTCTCCTGCAGGAACACATCCGGCAAGCCGTCCCGCAGGCGCGCGCGGGCCTGCGCCAGTGACAGCCCGGTGACGCCGGCCACCCGCCGATTGATGCCGGCGCCCAGCTCGACCCGGGTCGCGACGACCCCGGGGAACATCGTTACGTTCACATCGTCCTGGGCCGCCACCACCGAGACCGACGGCAGCCAGGGGCCATTCGCGTCTTCGCGGAAGCGGCCGATCTGGAAGCTGGCCTCGACCTGTGGCAGCGCCGGCGACGAAATCCGGCCGTAGCCGCGCACCGCCTGCACGTTCGGCCCGTCGATCTGTGCCAGGCTTGCCTGGCCCTTGAAGCCGCCCGGTGCGGCGAGTTCGATCGCGATCGACGGCGTGCCGTTGCTGAAGTCGATCGCCGGCCCGCCCGCGAGCCGGATCGCGATGCTTCCCACCGTGCCGCTCACGACCGCGCCGCCAGCCTCGAAGCGCAGCGTGGCGCCGATCAGCCTGACGCCGGATGGCTCGAAGGCCAGCGTCGGTACCCGCATGTCGAAGATCTCGAAGGCCCGCAGGCGCAGGGCTTCGGGCGGCGAGAAACTGAACGCCGGCAGGCCAAGGTCGCCCAGCGCCAGGTCGGCATGCTCGAAACTGACCGCCAGCCCGCTGAACAGGCGGCCGAACCAGGCGTCGGCGTCGGCCCCCAGCGCGCATGGCTGGAAGGTGACGCGCCCGCCGAGGCGGACCTTCGCATCGACCTTGCCGTCCTTGTTCTGGACATCGACCGTGACCGCCATCTGGTCGAAGCGCAGCATGCCGCTGGGGTCGCTCCACGGGACGTTGTTCGCGACCCGGGTCAGGCCCGAGATGGTCGTTTCTCCATTCGGCAGGTCGGCGCCGACGGCGAGCTGCAGGTCGACGCTGGCGCCGCGGAAATAGGCCAGCTCGAAGCGGGCCTGCAGCCGCGCGTCGAGCCGCTTGCCCCGCAGCACCAGGGTGCCCTCGCCGACCTCCAGCGCCAGGTCGCCGATCCGGGTCGTCCCCGGCTTCAGCGTCGCCCGGCATTCAGTCACGCCGGACGCATCGATCACGAGGCGGGTGATGTCGAACGCGATGCCCTCCAGTCCCGGCACCTTGAAAACGGCAATGGGCGACTTGTCCGGATTGTCCAGCGCAAGCTGCCAGGGTTCGAGGCCGAGCCTGAGCGTGGCGTCGGCGGGCCCGATGGCGAG
The DNA here is from genome assembly GCF_006715485.1 of Herbaspirillum sp. SJZ107. Taxonomy (GTDB): domain Bacteria; phylum Pseudomonadota; class Gammaproteobacteria; order Burkholderiales; family Burkholderiaceae_D; genus Telluria. Next base: position 629,206 of record NZ_VFNH01000004.1, on the reverse strand, counting down.
GCCGGGCAGCAACGGCAAGGCCGGCAGCCTGGCCTGCAGCTTGTCCAGGCCCGGCAGCCGGTAGCCGTCAGGCAGGTCGGGCAGCAGCGGCAGCTTGACGTCGAGGACCGGTTGCCAGCCCCCGAGCGCGGCCACTGCCGGCAGCATCAGCTGCGCCGCCAGCAGCGCCTGGCCGGCATCGAGCGTGACCTGCTGTGCCGCCAGGGCCAGGCGGAAGTCCGGGCCGATCAGTTCCGTGACGCCGAGCTGGCCATCGACGATGTCGAGCGCCTGCCCGGGAAACAGGTTGGCCGGGCCGATCGGCTCGGGCAGGACTGCCAGGATCCTTTGGGTCATGGTTACCTCGCCGGAAAAATGTCGTGCTCAGCGCGTGCGCGGCTCGCCCTGCCGGATCCAGTCGGCCTCGCGCTTCGACTGGCCGGGTTCGACCGGTACCGAGACCGTCTTCGGCGGTTTCGGTTCTTCCTCGGGCGGCTTGCCCGCGGCGCGGATCGAGATGATACGGTTCAGCAGGTCGAACCAGAACGGCGCGCCCAGCGTGGCGGCGAGCGCGGTCAGCAGCCAGCCGAGCCCGTGCTGAGCGAGCAGCGGCAAGCCATCCTCTTTAAGACTGCCCCACCGCGGCAGGACCTGGCCATTCGCCTTTTCGGCAGCAAGCTTTTCGGAACTGGCCGCCGGCTTTGCGGAGCTGGCCGCCGGCTTTGCGGAGCTGGTGGGCTTTACGGGAGCGGCCGGCTTTTTGGAATCGCCGGCCTTTTCGGCATCCGTCCCGGCCGCCCTTACCCAGCCGATCGGAAGCGCCAGGTTCATCAGTTTGTCCTCCACCGTATCCATTTGACGCAGCAGGCTGGGCACGAGGGTCAGCGTGACCGGGTCGGCGGCGCCGCCGAAGTCGATCGTGGCCGTGGCGGGGAGACCGTCGTCAACCGTATGCACATCCACGCGGTATTCGATTTCGCGGCTGTCCTGGTTGAGCGGGACGGACTCCGGCGTCACCGTGGTGGCCTTGGGGTTGCTCGTCGTGATCGCGACCCTCGGCGGCTGCGGCTTCCCCGGCGTTTTCAGCGTCACTTTCCCGCTGAAGGACTCGCCGTTGGCAACGGTCAAGGGTCCCGGCGTCGGCGCAGGATTCTTTTGCGCAAACTGCGTTGCCTGGGCCACGATGCCTTCACGAACGCCGCTATAGGTTTGCAGGTGCCGGAAGACGAGGATGGCATCGACGTTCATCGCGACCACGGTGACCATGGCCACCGCCAGGCTCACCCATTGCACACGGCGCTTGTACCAGCCGTTGACGCGGTCCATGCCGTTGTTGAACCAGACCTCGATGTTCTCCTTGAACTTTTCGATGTCGTTACCGGCATCCTGGTACAGGGTCAGGAGGCTCTTCTTGAGCTGTCCGTCGGGCACGGCCTCGATCATCTCGCGCACGTAGCGCGCCGAGAGGCCGTCGATGAACCAGCGAATGTCGGTATAGGCGTCACCCACGGTATAAGGCCCCTGCAGCCGCTTGCCCATGGCGACCAGCTGGTCCTTCAGCACCTGGACGTCCGGCGACGTGCCCAGCGTCGTCACGGCCGCATCGAAACGTTGGCGCAGCACGTCGATCGCGAGCGTGGCATTCCTGCCGTCCACCACGAGCTTGTTCAGGCCGTCGAGCAAGGGAGTGAGGCCTTGCCTGCCGGATCTGCGCAGTTCGTCGACCCTGGCGTTCACTTCATCCAGCCAGCCACGCATGTCCGGGTTGGGGCGCGCGTCCAGATGGCGCACCAGGTCGGCGGCAACTTTCTTCTGTGCATTGCTGCCTTGTGCCAGCGTGGCGGCCTGCGCCGACAACTGCGTGACTAGGCTGTCCACCGTGGCGCCGACGCCGGCAGCCTGGTCGAGGATGTTTCTCAACTCCTCCTGGCATTTTGCGAGCTCGGACGCATTCTGCTGGACAACGCTCATCAGCACGTTGGCGAAGGAACGGGATGGTATGTACGATGGCCCCGGGTCGAGGAACCAGCCCTTGTCCTTGAGCCCCGAGCCCTTGATCAGGGGGTGGTCGTACACGTCCTTCATCCACTTGGCACCGATCAGGCGCTCGATCCCCCGCCGCAGCCATTTCGCCCGCGACTTCAAGACCGACGCGATGAGTTCGTTGATAATCGTGACGAACAGGCTGACCAGCAGGAAGACGAAAATCAGACCGATCACCGTATCGAGTATGCCTGAGCCAAACATGTGTCCCCCTGGACGCGGGAAATGCGTCGATCCGCCGATCGCATCGGCGTTGTCAGGCATTCAATCTACGCTTCCCATCGCATGCAGTGGCCTGTCAAACCTGCTAGCTGGCTCGACACTTCCCGGCATGCGAGAATGTATTTACAAACGTGTCCCATACCTGCCTGGGGAAAATCATGATCTGCGACGCCGCCGACGGATGGGCCGCCTGTTCCGCCAAGGTAAAAGCCGCCATCGCCAAGGCCGATACGCCACAGGAAGCCTTGGCCGCCGCCCAGGTCTGGGCCGAGCGTTATGAACGGCTGTACGCCGCGCATCCGGCCGACGGCTGGACGGCGTCCGACCAGCAGCGCCTGCGGGACGCCGGAGAACGGCTGTTCGATGAAGCCATCGGCAAGTACCTGGACCCGGCGGGACTCGCCCTGGAGATGGCGCTGGAGAGCTACCTGCCCACGCTGGCGGCCTTGCTCGGCGTCGTCAACGGCGCTTGGGTCGCGGGCTTCTACATGATTCTTGCCCCCAGTCCGATCGCCAATGATTTCACTGCGGCCAAGCCCGTCAATGACGAGATCAACAAGTTGTTGTTCGACAAAATCGACAGGCTGATGCCGCTCAACTGGCGCAGCGACTACGCGTCCATGATGCAACGCGCCTACCAGGAGTCGAAGGGCGGTGGCGGCATGGTCAAGCCTTAGCGCCACCCGCCGTCATTCGGCTCGCGCTGCCTGCGCCGGACCGCCGAAGGCATAGCGCAGCCCGGCCCACACCGTGCGCGGCGCCCCCGGCGCATAAAAGGTAGAGTGAACCACGCTCGCATTGTCCCCCTGCGCCGTGAACGGCCGCGCGATGAAATTGCCGTCCGGGGTGAACCCGGTCGCGTTCAGCTGCGCTGCCGTCGCATAGCGCCGGTCGAACAGGTTGTTCACCTGCACGAACAGACGCAGGCGCGGCTGCACCTCCCAGGTACTGCCGAGGTCGAACACCGCATACCCGGCTGTCCGGCCGCTGCCGATGAAATAGGTGCCGTCCGGCTGGTGCAGGCCGTTCTCGTTGCCCCGCGCATTGGCACCCGACACCGCCAGCACGCCGGCTTCGACCGACCATGCCGGCGTGATGCGCCAGCCGGCGCGGGCCTTGAACACCTGGCGCGGCGCCAGCGGAATGCGGTCACCCGGCGCGATGGCGATGTTGCCGTCCTCGTTCGCGCTGCTGTTGGCCTCGCCGTTGAGCAGTTCGGGGCTGCGGAAGGTCGCGTCCAGCCAGGTGTAGTGCAGCGACCAGTCGAGCGCGCCCACCCGGCCTTCGGCGCCCAGTTCCAGGCCCTGGCGCCGGGTCTTGCCGACGTTGCGGAAATAGCCGAAGCCGGCCGCGTTGTCGGCCACGAACAGGATGTCATCGACATTGTCGGCCCGGAACAACCCGGCATTCCAGCGCATCGACCTGGTATTGCCGCGCAGGCCCGCCTCCCAGGTCTTGGTGACGACCTGGCGCAGCGGCGGATCGCCGGCCATCGCGTTGGGCAGCTTGCAGGGATTCTCGGGGTCGGCGCAGCCCAGCTCCACCGCGGTCGGGGTGCGGCTGCCCTGGTTGTAGCCGCCATACACGGTGAGCGCGCGTGCCGGCGTCCAGCTGGCGCCGATGGCCGGATTGAAGCGGCTGAAGCGGTGGTCGCCGTCGAGCGAGCCGGGCCCGCCGCCGGGCGTGATGCGGTCGCGGTTGTGCACGATCGTGCGGTTGTAGCGGCCGGACAGCGTCAGATGCAGCGCCTCGCCCAGGTCCAGCGTATCGGTGGCGAACACGCTGGCGGTGCGGGTGCGTCCGCGCAGGTCGACGCGGGCATCGACCGGGGTGCCGTCGTCGCCGAGCGCGCTGCCGTCGGCAAAGAAGTCGACCGGCGTGATGCTGCGGTCGGGATTCAGGTAGCCGAATTGCGCCGACTGGCGGAAGTCGACCCGGCTGGCGTCGACGGCGGCGCCGGCGCTGAACAGGTTGCGCCGTCCCTGGAGCTGCCCATCCCAGGTGGCCTGGACACTGATGCCGCCGTTCTGCTGGCGGCTGTCGCTGCGGTTCAGCAGGCCGTTGCATTTCTCGGCCGGTTCATCGCCGAGCAACACGTTGGCGATGCAGCGCCAGGAGGGGAACGGCGTGTTGGCCGCGTTTGCGCCGCCCACCGGAAAGCCGCTGTAGCCGGCCGCCGCCAGCGCCGCCCGCTCGGCGGCGCCGGGCTGGTACATCGACTGGTCGAGCGTGTCGTCGTTGAGGTCGCCGTTCAAGGTGGCGGTACGGATGCGCCGGTAGTAGGCGTTGCCGGACAGGCGCAGGTGGTCGCCGACCGCCTGGCTGGCCGCCAGGTTGAACAGCAGCGAACGGTTGCGGGTCTGGTCCGGCAGGGTGTACACGCTGGCGTAGTCGCGCGCCAGCAGGCGCCCTTCCTGCAGGCCGTTGCCGGTCAGGCGGCTCGGCGCCAGCGCGGCGCTCAGCGCGACCTCGGTGCGGCTGTCGGTCCAGCCGGCCTTGCCGAACAGCTGGCCGAGCCGGGTCGGCGAGGCGTCGCGCCAGCCGTTGTCGCGGAAACCGCTGCCGCTGAGGTACCAGTGCCAGCCGCGGGCGTCGTGGCCGCCGTGCTCGAATGCCAGTTCGGTGCGGCCATGGCTGCCGGCCAGCGCCTGCACCGCCGTGCCGGGGTCATGCAGGCCGTCCTTGGTGCGGATCGCCAGCGCGCCACCCAGCGTGTTCAGGCCGAACAGCGGATTCGAGCCGGGCATCAGCGTCACCGAGGCGATCGCCGAGCGCGGGATCAGGTCCCAGCTGACCACGTCGCCGAACGGCTGGTTGATGCGCACCCCGTCCAGGTAGACCGACAGGCCCTGCGGCGTGCCGAGCAGCGGCGAGGCGGTGAAGCCGCGGAAATTGAGGTCCGGCTGGAACGGGTTGCCCTGGATCTCGTTGACGTACACGCTGCCCAGGTGCCGGTTGAGGGCGTCCGGCAGGTTGGCGCTGTCGGGGCCGGCGGCGGCGCGGCTGCCCAGGGTCTGCACGTTGGCCGGCACCTGGTCGCGCGGCAGGTCGAGGCCCGGCAGCGGCGTGACGCCGACCACTTCGACGGTGGCAATCGCCGGCGCTCGCTGCGCCGCCGGTGCCGGTTGTGAGGCCGCCGGCCCGGGCCAGCCGGCCGCGAGGGCCGAGGCGATGGCCAGGCACAGGCGTTTTCGCGCAATGGGACGACGTGCTGCCGTGTGCTGTGCCATGGAATCTCCTCGGGTTCTTCAGTTGTCATTATTCCAAGCCGCAGCGCGGTGCCGCTAGGGAAAATTTCCCGACATGCGCCACGTATGCGTGGCACGCCACTTGCATGAATAGTGGCAAACAAGTCGAAACGAGGAGACCATGGACCTGCGCCGCCGCCTGATCGGCTCGCTCGGCCTGCTGCTGGGGAGCCTGCTTGCGATCATCGCCATCATCCAGCTGGTATCGCTGCGCAGCGATATCGACGCCGAAGTCGAGGCCTCGACACGCCTGGTGAACGTGCTGCTGGCGGCGACCGATCCGCCGTCCGCCGCCGCGCCCGGGCCATCGCTGGCGCAGCGCCTGGCCGCCGGCGGCTTGCGCCACCTGAGCATCCGCACGCCGGAGCAGCCGCCACCGGTCTACCAGCCGCATCCACTGCTCGCCGCGCTCGGCCTGGCGCCGCCCGAGCGCGGCGAGCAGGCCATCCGCATTGGCGACCAGATGCTGTACATCGCCCCCAAGCCGCGTTCGGAAATCGATGAACGCCTGGCGGACACTGTTCAAATATGGAGCACTCTGCTGTTCTTTTTCGGAACAACCCTGCTGGTGACCTGGTGGTGCGCCGACCGCGCGCTGGCGCCGGTGCGCGAACTCGAAGCCAGCCTGCAGCGCCTGGCGCGCGGCGAACCCGATCCCGCCCTGCCCGCCTTTGCGCTGCGCGAATTCGGCCGCGTGGCGCGCGCCATCGAGCACCTGGCCGGCGCCCTGGCCGATGCCCGCGCCGCCCAGCGCGACCTGGCACGCCAGCTGATCGCGGTGCAGGAAGACGAGCGCCGTGCGCTGGCGCGCGAACTGCACGACGAGATGGGCCAGACCATGACCGCGCTGAGCGTCACCGCGGCCCACCTGGCGCGCAACGCCGCCCGGCTGCCGCCGCCGGCGGTGGCCGAGTGCGCCAACGACCTGCGGCGCGACCTGCGCACCTGCAGCGAGCAGCTGCGCGCGATGCTCAAGACGCTGCGCCCGCACGGGCTGCATGCCAGCGGCCTGGCGCACACGCTGCGCGAGCTGGTGCAGGGCTGGCGCGGCCGCCAAACCGAGATCGATTTCTCGCTCGACCTGGCACAGCCGCTGTCCGGCATCGACGACGCGCTGGCGCTGACGGTCTACCGTGTGGTGCAGGAAGCGCTGACCAATGCCGTGCGCCACAGCGGCGCGCGCCACTGCACGGTGCGGATCGCCGCCAGCCCGGGCCTGCTCGCGCTCGAGGTCAGCGACGACGGCCGCGGCCTGCCGGCGGCGCCGCACTGGCACGGCGGCCTGCTCGGCATGCGCGAGCGGGTCGACATGGCCGGCGGCCAGCTCGACATCCTGCCGAATCCGGGCGGCGGCCTGTGCCTGCGCGCCCGTTTTCCGCTGGCGGCTGCGGCCACACAGCCGGCCGCCCCCACCGAAGGAGCACTGCCATGATCCGCATCGTGCTGGTCGACGACCATGCCATCGTTCGCAGCGGCTACCGCCGCCTGCTGTCCGCCGAACCGGACTTCGAGGTGGTCGGCGAAGCCGCCACCGTGCAGGAAGCGAATGCGCTGGTGGGACGGGTGCAGCCCGACGTCGCCGTGGTCGACCTGAGCCTGAAAGGCAGCAGCGGCCTGGAAGCCATCGCCGGCATGCTGGCGCGCCTGCCGCAGCTGCGCGTGCTGGTACTGTCGATGCACGACGGCGCCGGGCACCTGGCCCAGGCGCTGAAGGCCGGCGCCCACGGGTATCTGACCAAATGCAGCGAACCCGAGGAAGTCATCGACGGCATCCGCGGCGTGATGCGCGGCCGGCGCGTGCTGTCGCGCGACATGCAGGCACTGGCGGCGCCCGAGGGCGACAGCGCGCTGCACGAACTGAAGCCGCGCGAGTTCGAGCTGCTGCGCCTGCTGGTGCACGGCGAATCGGTGCAGGACATCGCAGCCGCCATGCACCTGAGTCCGAAGACGGTGCTGAATTGCCTGACCTCGATCCGGCAGAAGCTGCATGCCGAGAACGATTTCAAGTTGATGCACCTGGCGGCGCGGTCCGGACTGGTCGAGTTCGGCGCTGCGGTGCCGGTGTGATCACTACCTTGTACGGGATCGCAGACTGAGTTCTAATAAGTCCGGCAGCCGCAGTCTGCGATACAGAATAATTGTCCGGAGCGCCACGAATTGAACGACATTGCGTTCGAAAAGATCGACGGTTCCACGAGCGGAAGGCAGGACGCTGGATACGTCATGAGCGCTCTTGCGTTGCTCGGTGGCGTACTGCTCTTTTTTACAGCCACAGGAACGGGCGCATCTGTTGCCGGCGGCGTCCTCCTCGCCATGGCGGTTCTCGGCTATGTCCATCTCTTGCGGAAGGCACCGAAGCTGCATTACTTCCGCTACTTCTGGCTGGACCGGGATGGTATTTACCATATCGAAGGCAACAGCCCGACCGACCGGACTGCGCATTTCGCGTGGCATGAAATCGAAAGTGCCGAGGCTTCGACGTCAGGCGATGACTTCAGGGGACTCGTGCTCACGTTGAAGCGCCGGGGCATGCAGGGCGTACCAGTCCTCCTGACGATGGAAAACGCCCAGGAGGCAGCGGCCGCAATACGAGAAGCCATGGACTCCGGGCATGATCGTGATCGGTCAGCCCGCTATTGAGGGTTCACGAAGGCCGCGGTTGCGGCGCCATCGGCGGCACGACGATGTTGTCGTTCAGGCGCAGGAACTTGAAGCCGAGCAGCGTCGACCCCTTCTTGCCCGTTTGCCGGTTGCGTCCCTCGCGCGCTTCGGTGCGGGCGATGAAGCTGGCGAAGGTTTCTTCGCGCACCGCCGGGTCGGACGAATGCAGGAAGTGCCGCTCGCCGTCCGGACCGAGCACCACCAGACCGACGTGGGTGACCATGGTCTTGCCGTCGGCGAGGAGCGAGACCACGTTGGCGTAGTCGCCTTCGCGCAGCTGGCCAGCCAGCGCGACGGCGCGCGCTTTCGGCACGTAGGCCTGGCGGCTGGTTTCGACCGGGATGTCGGCCTCGGTGTGATGGCGCGTTCTCAGAAAAGTCGCGCGGTCCACCGTCATGGTGTAGCTCGGGCCTTCAGCGCCGACGAGTTGGGCGCTGACGTCGGTCACCAACCAGCTGTTGGCAACGTTCCAGTCCAGCTCGGTGTAATGGTTGCGCGTCGCGACGCCGATGATCCCGTCACGGTAGCGGATGCGCTGCAGCATCCAGAAGAACTCGTCCCACGATTTCGACAGCGCCATCGCGTAGGTGTGTTCGACGAAGACCGTGCAATCGCTGTGATCGAGACTGAACATCGGCAGCTCGTCATGCACCTGGTACGGAAATTCGCCCAGCAAATTCAGGCGGTACGGCTGGCCGATGTTCTTGCGGGCGATCGCGGCGATGCGCTTGCGCAGGTCGGGTTCGTGGCCGTGCTCCCAGGCGAGGTAGCGTCCGACCTCGACCGGCTGCATCTGGTAGAGCGGCTTCGCCGGCGGCGCGTCGATTGGCTCGGTAGTAGAGGTGCCGGCCAGTGCAGCCGACATGCAGGCCGCGCCAAAGGCTGCGCTAACGATGGCGATGAACGAACGGGCAAAACGCATGCTTTTCTCTAGAGAAAATTCTACGTTACCCCGGGCGGACTCGAGCATCAAGAAGAATTTGCCGCTCTACGTTGCTTGCGCATGGCCTTGCATGTCTGACCGTCAGCCTCATTAAGGTCGTATTTGCCAATAAACAACAGGAATCGTATATTGAGTCTTTGATGAACTTCCGCACCCGGCCAGAAGCGGACCCTGGCTAGACCTTCACTCCATTCGATAGACAAGAACCTGTTCTAGTGAAAACAGCATTCATTTACAAGCTCCCGTCACGGCTCATTGTCTGCCCAGTCAGCACGACAACTTCAGGAATCGGCCTCACGTCCGAACCGTATATCGCGCTACCCACTCCAGTGTCTGCCCTTGAACTGAGCAAGGCTATCAACCAAGCTTTGGATAGTTCACATGATGGCGTCGCCCATCCCGTAAGCTGGAAGGGATTAGCTGCCCGAAGGTTGGCGTCCGCTGCTGTCAAAAGTGAGGCGATATTTCAGAAACAGGCTTCGCTAGTATCCGTGGTTACCGACGGGAGGACGGCGACCTTCGCGCCACACCGAAACGGGGGAACAAATGGACCCGACAAGGGTTTCTTGCCAATTGCTGCGTGCGCGGAGCAGGTAGACCCTACGACTCATGAAGTTTGCGGCCAGACTGCCTTACAGGTCTTTGAACGCTGTACTTGAGCTGGCTGTGAGGGTCCGCTTCAGGTCGGAAGCGGTCGCGAGTGAACGACTGAAACCGGCCAGAAGCCGACCAACATTAAAGGAAATATCGTTGCCGATACGTGTTACCGAACCTGGGCAACTTAACGTTGGCGATTTTTTCGAAAGTTGCTCTTTTCATCCATGTCGTGTTTCAAGTGTCGACTCGACTGGACGCCAGATCGAAGGCGTCTCCCTAGTCGACGGAGGTATTCATTGCTGCAATATAAGGCATTGCGGTCTCCGCTTGCTGTCTGTACAAGAAGCAGCGCGATGGAAGGAATCCGGGCCAGAAGACGCTGAGCTCCCCTTGTCAGACAGGTGGTGGCAGAAGAAGGACGCATAAATCCAATAATTGTGAATGTCGGCAATGGTTCGATAGCGGACGCTACAATACGTCTACAACCGGCCAGAAGCGGTCGTTCAAATTTACGTCAAGGGTGCTGAAAGAATGTCGCAATATGGAATGCTCGTTGCACGTCAATTTGCACAGGACCTCCCTGAATTTCCGGAGCAGTTGGCCGCTAAAGAAGCCCTTTTGGCTTGGCGTGACAAGGGCCTCCAAGAACTGTACTTGCTGAGCGGTTTGGCTCCATTGCTGGACTACTCGCCGGAGAGCCTCAAATCGCTTGAAAGCTGGTTCTTCGAAAATGGGCAACCTGCTGCAACTGAGTCAGGCTACGCGCTTGCCCATGCTATCGCGGTCTATTTAGGCGAGTTTTTTTGCCGGAGTCGGCAGTTTCAGTGGGTGATTAAAGAGTTTCCGTTCACCAAAGGCCGATATGAGATTGGCGTCGAGCGGCATGGACTCGCAATTATGCTTACGAAAGGGAGGCACCTACAACTAGCGGGGAATAAACGTATGCAGTCACTGTGGCGGGAGTACCAACGCTATGCTTCCTAATTTGCTCCAGATTTGAAGGTCAATCCAAACGGCTCCAGACTGCGGTAGCAGACGCTGCAATAGGTCTGCAGTCGGCCAGAAGCGGACATTGGTAAAGTCTGCGTTGGAGCTAGGAGAGATTGAGAGATGTCCCGTCTGTATCACCCCACAACACTTGCTGACCCTGACGTATTCTGGCTGGACTACGAGTGGGCCGACTCGTTCGACAATACCGAATGACGGCCGTGTGTCAAGCAAGTCTGTATTCATGTGACAGGGCGCGGCGGCGCCGGCGGCGCATCCGAACGCACAGGCTCCTTGCGCCGCACCCGCAATTTCTCGGCAATGAACACATAAAACATCGGGATCAGGAAGGTGGCCACGAAGGTCGCCGCCAGCATCCCACCCAGCACGCCGCGCCCGACCGCGTTCTGGCTGGCGGAGCCGGCGCCGCGCGCCAGCGCCAGCGGCAGCACGCCCAGCCCGAAGGCGAGCGAAGTCATCAGGATCGGGCGCAAGCGGATGTGGGCCGCCTCCAGGGCGGCCTCGGCGGCACTGCGCCCTTGCGCCGACAATTCGCGCGCGAATTCGACGATCAGGATCGCGTTCTTGGCCGACAGCCCGACCGTGGTCAAGAGGCCGATCTGGAAATACACGTCGTTCGCCATGCCGAAGCCGGACGCCATCAGCAGCGCGCCCAGCACGCCGATCGGCACCACCATGATCACCGACACCGGGATCGACCAGCTTTCGTACAGCGCGGCCAGGCTCAGGAACACGACCAGCACAGACAGTGCATATAAAAGGGGCGCCTGCTGGCCGGCCTCGACCTGCTGGCGCGAGATGCCGGTCCACTCGAAGCCGGTGCCGGGCGGCAGCCGCCCGGCCAGCGTTTCCATGACCTCGATCGCTTCGCCGGTGCTGTGTCCGGGCGCGCCGGCGCCCTGGATCTCGAACGAGGACACGCCGTTGTAGCGTTCGCGCTTGGGCGAGCCGTAGATCCAGCGGCCGCTGGCGAAGGCCGTGAACGGCACCATGGTCCCGGCGGCGTTGCGCACGTAGATCGCGTCCAGGTCCTGCGGCCCCATGCGGAAAGGCGCGTCGGCCTGCATGAAGACCCGCTTCAGGCGGCCGTCGACGTCGAGGAAGAAGTTGACGAAGCTCGAGGCCCAGGCCGCCGAGAAGCTCTGGTCGACCTGGCTCAGCACCAGTCCCAGCGCGCTGGCTTTTTCGCGGTCGACCTCGATCGCGAACATCGGATTGTCCTCGAGGCCGTTGGGACGCACGCCGGCCAGCACCGGATGCTGGCGCGCCATGCCGAGCAGCTGGTTGCGCGCCTGCAGCAAGCCTTCGTGCCCGAGTCCGCCGCGGTCCATCAGTTCGAAGTCGAAGCCGGATGCGGTGCCCAGCTCGGGGATCGGCGGCGGATTGACCGGGATTACCATCGCGCCCTGGTAGCCGCCGAAGCGGCGCGCGATCCGGCCCATCAGCGCCTGCACCCGCAGTGCGCTGCCGGCGCGCTCGTCGAAGGGCCGGAAGTGCACGAACAGCAGCCCCTGGTTCTGCCCGCGGCCGGCAAAGTTGAAGCCGCTGACCTCGAAGGCGGCGTCGACGATGCGGCCCTCCTCGTTCAGCAGGTAGTGGTTGATCTCGCTCAGCACGGCCGCGGTGCGCCCCTGGTTGGCATTGGCCGGCAATTGCGCCAGCACGAACATGTAGCCCTGGTCTTCGTCCGGCAGGAAGGACGAGGGCAGGCGCCAGAACAGCAGCACCACGGCCGCCACCACGCCGAGGTAGACCAGCAGCCAGCGCCGGTAGCGCGCGATGATGGCGCGCACGCCGCCCATGTAGCGGCCGCGCACGCGCTCGAAGCCGCGGTTGAACCAGCGGAAGAAGCCGTGCTTCTCCGCCTTCTCTTCTCCGCCCTCCTTCGGCCCCGGCGGTTTCAGGATGGTGGCGCACAGCGCCGGACTGAGCGACAGCGCGACGAACACCGACAGCAGCATCGCCGACACGATCGTCAGCGAAAACTGGCGGTAGATGGCGCCCACCGAGCCGCTCGAAAACGCCACCGGCACGAACACCGCCGACAGCACGGTGGCCACGCCGACCAGCGCGCCGCCGATCTGGCTCATCGCCTTGCGCGTGGCCTCCACGGGCGGCAAGCACTCCTCTTCCATGATGCGCTCGACGTTCTCGACCACCACGATGGCATCGTCGACCAGCAAGCCGATCGCCAGCACCAGGCCGAACATCGACAGGATGTTGATCGTGAAGCCGGCCGCCGCCATGATGCCGAAGGTACCGAGCAGCACCACCGGTACCGCGATGGTCGGCACCAGGGTCGCGCGGATGTTCTGCAGGAACAGGTACATCACCAGGAACACCAGCGCGATGCCCTCGAACAGGGTTTTCACCACCTCGATCATCGACTCGCGGATGAAGGGCGCGGCGTCCAGCGGATACACCGCCTTCAGGCCCGGCGGGAAGTACGGCCGCAGGCGGTCGACCAGGGCGTGGATCTCGGCGCTGGTATCGAGCGCGTTGGCGCCCGGCGCCAGGTAGATGCCGATGCCCGAGGACGGACGCCCGTTGTACTTGCTGTCGATATTGTAGTTTTCGGCGCCGCGCACCACCCGCGCGACGTCGCGCAGACGCACCTGGGCGCCGTCCGGCAGCACTTTCAGCAGCACGTCCTCGAACTGGCGCGGCGTGCGCAGCAGCGTGGCGGCACGGATCGTCGCGCTGAACTGCTGCGGACCGGCCGCCGGCGCGCCGCCGAGCTGGCCGCCGGCGATCTGCACGTTCTGGGCCTGCAACGCATTGCCGACGTCGACAGGCGTCAGGCCATAGTTGTTCAGCTTGTTCGGATCGAGCCAGATGCGCATCGCATACTGGGTGCCGAACACGGTGAAGTTGCCGACCCCGCTGACGCGGCTGACCGGGTCCTGGATGCGCGAGACGATGTAGTTGGCGATGTCTTCCCGGCTCATGCTGCCGTTTTCCGAGACGAAGCCGACCACCATCAGGAAGGAGGCGCTCGATTTGGTCACCCGGATACCCTGCAGCTGGACTGCGCTGGGCAGCTGCGGGGTGGCCAGCTGCAGCTTGTTCTGGACCTGCACCTGGGCGATGTCGGGGTCGGTGCCGGGGGCGAAGGTCAGCGTGATCACGCCCTGGCCGCTGTCGTCGCTGGTGGCCGACAGGTAGATCAGGTGGTCGAGGCCGCTCATCTGCTGTTCGACGACCTGCACCACGGTCGATTCCACCGTCTCGGCAGAGGCGCCCGGGTAGGTGGCCGTGACCTGGATCGACGGCGGCGCCGTCGACGGGTATTGCTCGATCGGCATGCGCAGGATCGACAGCGCGCCCAGCAGCGACATCAGGATCGCGATGACGATCGCAAAGATCGGGCGGGCGATGAAGAAGGCGGACATGGCGGGCTCGCTCGCGCGCCTAGCGGCTGGCCGTGGCGGACGCAGGCCTGGGCGATGCCCCGCTGTCGCCGGCGATCCGGACCGGCCTCCCCGGCCTGGCTTTCTGCAGCCCGGAGACGATGACGCGCTCGCCCGCGTCCAGCCCGCCAGTGACGACCCAGTCGGCGCCGTAGGTGCGCGGCGCCTGGATCGTCTTCTGCAGCACCTTGCCGTCGCGCCCGACCACGAGCGCCGTGGCCTGCCCCTGCGCATCGTGGGCGACGCCGGCCTGCGGCACCAGCAGCGCATCCTCGAGCACGCCGGCCTCGACCTGCCCGCGCACGAACATGCCGGGCAATAACAGGTGCTGCGGGTTCGGCACCAGGGTCCGGATCGTCACCGACCCGGTGCCCGGATCGACGTTGACGTCGGAAAACTGCACGGTGCCCGGGATCGGGTAGCGGGTGCCATCTTCCAGCAGCACGGTCACCCGGGCGCGGTTCGGTCCGGCGCTGTGCACCTTGCCGCTGGCGAGGTCCTGGCGCAGGCGCAGGCCCTGCACGCTCGACTGGGTCAGGTCGACGTAGATCGGATCGATCTGCTGGATGGTCGTCATGAGGGTCGCGCTGTTGCCCTGCACGTAAGCGCCCTCGGTGACTGCCGAAATGCCGGCGCGCCCGGTGATCGGCGAAACCACGTCGGTGTAACCCAGGTTGATCCGGGCCGAACGCACCGACGCCCGCCCGGAAGCGACGTCGGCCACCGCCTGGCCCTGCGAGGCGACCGCATTGTCGAATTCCTGCCGGCTGACCGCATCGCTGCCGACCAGCTTGCCGAAGCGCGCGGCCTGCGCAGCCTGGGCGGCGACGTTCGCCTGCGCCCTGCCGAGCGTGGCCTGGGCGCTCTGCAGGTCGGTGACATAGGGTGCCGGATCGATCTTGAACAGGCGCTGCCCGGCCTGCACGTCGCCGCCCTCGCGGAACTCGCGCTTGAGCACGACGCCATCGACCCGCGCCCGCACCTGGGCCACCCGCACGGGATTCACGCGGCCGGGCAATTCGAGGGTGACGGGCACGCGGGCCGGGCGCGCCTGCGCCACCGTGACGGCCGGGGGCGGCGGCGATGGCGGCGCAGGCGGGTCGCTGCGCTGACAGGCGCCCAGGGCGCCCAGTAATACCAAGCCCGCCAGGCCCGCCAGCCTGGCGCTTGTCGGACTTACGCGGGTCCACACGGTCAGGCTCCCCCCGGCAAGGCACACGGATCACCAGGATAGACCCGCGCATCCCTGCGGAAGTTCCTCAGCGGGCTGGGGGCGCCCTCACTCCAGCGCGCGCCGGCGCGACTCGACGTCGACGCACAGCACGGCAAGCGCGCCCAGCGCAAGGAAGGCGGCCAGCATGGCCAGCGCCAGCGTGAAATGCGCGACCATCACCGGCGCCACAATGGCCGGCGCCAGCAGGCCGCCGAAGCGCGCGAGCGCCCCTGCCAGGCCCATGCCGCTGGCGCGCAAGCCGGTCGGATAGACTTCGGGCGTGAACGCGTACAGTCCGGCCCAGGTGCCCAGCAGTGCAAAACTCATCAACAGGGTCGAGCCCACCACCAGCACAGTCGTATTGCCGAGACTGTAGAGCATGCAGCCGACGGCGCTCAGCAGCAGGAAACCGATCAGGGTCGGCTTGCGGCCCCAGCGCTCCACGCCATATGCCGCGAGCGCGTAACCCGGCAACTGCACCACGGCCAGCAAGACCAGGAAGGCCTGGCCGCGCATGAAGCCGAAGCCCTCCGCGCCCAGTTTCAACGGCAAATAGACGAACACGCCGTAATAGGCGATCGAGACCAGCAGCCACGCGGCCAGCAGGGCCGCGGTGCGCCGCCGCAGGTTCTGCGAGAACAATGCCGACACCGGTGGCCGCTGCGCGATCTCCGCGCCGAGCGGCGGCATCGACGCCGTGCGGCCATTCACCCGCGCGACCCGCTCCAGCACCGCGTTCGCCTGCGCCGCCTTGCCGCTGCGGCTGAGAAAGAGCGGCGATTCGGGCAGCGCCAGGCGCAGTACGATGCCCACCAGGGCCGGCAGGCCGGTGACCAGGAAGATCACGCGCCAGGCGTCCGGCCCCCACCCTCCGGCCACCCAGGCCAGCAGCGCCAGCAGCACGGTGCCGACCGCCCAGAACGATTCGAGCATCACCAGCCAGCGCCCGCGCCGGTCGCTGGGCAGGAACTCCGCCATCATCGTGTAATCGACCGGCAGCGTACCGCCGACGCCGATCCCGGTGAGGAAGCGCAGCGCCAGCAGCCAGGTGAAATCCGGCGCGAAACTCGACGCCACCCCGAAGCAGGCATCGATCGCCACCGTCGCCATCAGCACCGGCCGCCGTCCGAAGCGGTCCGCCAGGCGCCCGAACACGAAGGCCCCGATCAGCATGCCGACGAAGAAGCTGGTGCCACTCTGCAGCGCCTGCGGCACCGGGATGCCGAAGGTTTTCGCGATGGTCGGCGCGCTGAAGCCGATCGACAGCACCTGCATGGCATCGGCCATCCAGACCAGGCCGAAAATCAGGAACAGGCGGCGCTGGAATTTGCCGACGCCGGCGAGTTCGATGGCTTGTTCGACGGTGATGGGCGATGCGGACATCCGGTTTTCCTAAAGGTTTTATGTAGAGGGATCGATGCATCCGGCAGGGCCAGCGCATCTTACCTGCAACGCAGCGGGCAAGGCGCCGCGCTCATCCGGCGCAAAGCTGACAGGCTGCCGCCGTTATCGAGCAGCCTTACCGAAACCCCCGCGTTGGCACTGCCCAGCCATTCAAAAGATAATAGCAGTCGATTAAGTACTAATAAGTAACATCCATGAATTTGCTTCTGAATTGCCTGGTGGCCGGCATGTTCGCCCTCGGTCTGCTGGTGGGCTGTGTCAGCGGCCCGGGGATCGATCGTTGGCTTTCCACGCCCGACCAGCGCAGCCGGGTGAAATACCTGGTACTGCACTACACTGTCACCGACACGCCGCAATCGGTCCGCATCTTGACGCACCGGACCGGGGTCGAAGCCAGCATCCATTATTTGCTGAGCAACGACGACAAGCCGGTCATCTACGGCATCGTGGACGAAAGCCGGGCCGCTTACCAGGCCGGTGGCGACTCGGGCTGGAAGACCGACCGTAACCTGAACAATATCTCGATCGGCATCGAGATCGTGAATCCCGGCTGGGTCGACGGCCCGAACGGGCGCACTTGGACGCCCTACCCGGAAAAGCAGATCGATACGCTGATCCCGCTGATCAAGGACATCATGGCGCGCCATCACATCGCGCCGGATAATGTGCTCGGCCACGCCGACGTCGCGCCGCAGCGCAAGCAGGACCCGGGCGCCCTGTTCCCGTGGAAGCGCCTGGCGGCCGAAGGCATCGTGCCCTGGCCCGACGAAAGCGTGGCGGCCGTCAAGCGCGCCCGCTACAAGGCGGCATTGCCGAACATCGCCTGGTTCCAGCGCAAGCTGGCCGCGATCGGCTACGTGGTGCCGCGCGATGGCCAGCCAAGCCAGGCAACGCGCAACGTGCTGATCGCCTTCCAGACCCACTACCGGCCGTCGAAGATCGACGGCGAGCCGGATGCCGAGACGGCTGCGCTGCTGGACAGCCCGATGCGGGTGGCGGGCGCACCTGCCGACGGCGCGCGCTGAACCCCAGCATCGGACCCGATCGCTGCATTGCACAGCGACCGGCCAGGCTTTCCTGAGGGTCAGCGCGCTGCAGCCGCCCTGGCACGCGCCTTGTGCAGCTTCTTGTAGCTATCCAGCAGGCGCTGGTGGCGGTCCAGTCCTTCCAGCCCCATGCTGGTCGGCGTCAAGCCGAAGAAACGCACGCTGCCGTCCACCGATCCCAGCACGGCGTCCATGCGGGCGTCGCCGTACATGCGGCGGAAATTGACGACGTAATCGTCGAGTTCCAGCTCTTCGTCCAGCACCACTTCCAGCACCACGTTCATCGCCTGGTAGAACAGGCGGCGTTCGACGGTGTTGTCGTTGTACTGCAGGAAGGCACCGACCAGTTCGTGGGCGGCTTCGAAGTCCTGCAGGGCCAGGTGGATCAGCAGCTTCAGCTCGAGCACCGTCAGCTGGCCCCAGTCCGTGTTCTCGTCGAATTCGATGCCGATCAGGGTGGCGATGTCCGAGTACTCATCGAGCTCGTTGTTTTCCAGGCGGTCCAGCAGGTCGGCCAGCGCATCGTCGTCGAGGCGGTGCAGGTTCAGGATAGCTTCGCGGAACAGCAGCGCCTTGTTGGTGTTGTCCCAGACCAGGTCTTCGACCGGGTAGATTTCCGAATAGCCGGGCACCAGGATGCGGCAGGCGGTGGCGCCCAGTTCGTCGTACACCGCGATGTACACTTCCTTGCCCAGCTCTTCGAGAATCCCGAGCAGGGTTGCGGCTTCGTCGGCATTCGAATTCTCGCCCTGGCCCGTGAAGTCCCACTCGACGAAATCGTAATCGGCCTTGGCGCTGAAGAAGCGCCACGACACGATGCCGCTCGAATCGATGAAGTGCTCGACGAAGTTGTTCGGTTCCGTGACCGCTTCGCTGGTGAAGGTCGGCGGCGGCAGGTCGTTCAGGCCTTCGAAGCTGCGGCCCTGCAGCAGTTCGGTCAGGCTGCGTTCCAGCGCCACCTCGAAACTCGGGTGCGCGCCGAACGAAGCGAACACGCCGCCGGTCTTCGGGTTCATCAGGGTGACGCACATCACCGGGTACAGGCCGCCCAGCGACGCATCCTTGACCAGCACCGGGAAGCCCTGCTCTTCCAGGCCCTTGATGCCGGCGACGATGCCGGGGTATTTCGCCAGCACCTCGGCCGGCACGTCCGGCAGTGCGAGTTCGCCTTCCAGGATCTCGCGCTTGACCGCGCGCTCGAAAATCTCGGACAGGCACTGCACCTGGGCTTCGGCCAGCGTGTTACCGGCACTCATGCCGTTGCTGGCATACAGGTTCTCGATCAGGTTGGACGGGAAGTACACGGTCGCGCCGTCCGACTGGCGGATATACGGGAACGACACGATGCCGCGTTCGACGTTGCCGGAATTGGTGTCGACCAGGTGCGAGCCACGCAGCTCGCCGTCCGGATCGTAGATGCCGAGGCTGTACTCGTCGAGGATTTCGCTCGGCACTGCATCGTCCGGGCCGGGCTGGAACCAGCGCTCGTTCGGGTAATGCACGAAGTCGGCGTTGGCGATGTCCTCGCCCCAGTAGCTGCCCGCATAAAAGTGGTTGTTGCTCAGGCGTTCGATGTATTCGCCCAGCGCCGAGGCCAGCGCGCTTTCCTTGGTTGCGCCCTTGCCGTTGGTGAAGCACATCGGCGAATGCGCGTCGCGGATGTGCAGCGACCACACGTTCGGCACGATGTTGCGCCACGACGCGATTTCGATCTTGATGCCCAGGTTGGCCAGCAGGCCGGACATGTTGGCGATGGTCTGCTCCAGCGGCAGGTCCTTGCCCGGGATATAGGTGGCCGATTCGCTCGATGGCTGCACGGTCAGCAGCGCCTGGGCGTCGGCGTCCAGGTTCTCGACTTCCTCGATGACGAATTCGGGACCCTGCTGCACGACCTTCTTGACGGTGCAGCGGTCGATCGAACGCAGGATGCCTTGGCGGTCCTTGTCCGAGATATCCGCCGGCAGTTCGACCTGGATCTTGAAGATCTGCTGGTAGCGGTTTTCCGGATCGACGATATTATTCTGCGACAGGCGGATGTTTTCGGTCGGGATGTTGCGGGTGTCACAGTACAGCTTCACGAAGTAGGCCGCACACAGGGCCGACGAGGCCAGGAAGTAATCGAACGGCCCCGGCGCCGAGCCGTCGCCCTTGTAGCGGATCGGCTGGTCGGCGATGACCGTGAAGTCGTCGAACTTGGCTTCGAGGCGAAGCTTGTCGAGGAAGTTGACCTTGATTTCCATGAGAATTCCAGATTGATGCGCAAAAATGAGTTGGCCGCCATTATCCGTGGTTTCCGCCTCATCGCCTAGGTGAAAATAAAAAAGCCCTGTAAAAACAGGGCTTTAGATTCCGAGCAGAGACTCTTAGAGCGCCAATCTCACGCCGCCGCATCATCGTATCTTGCTGCCATTCCTGCCTGACTCCACGCCTCGTCAAACTCCGCAAGTGCGCTCATGAACTCAACATTGTCCAGATAATGGTATTAATCGCGAGCGTTGCCGGAGATCGGCTAAGTTATCCCATACGAGCGTGCCGCACAATTGATATCAAATTTTTACCATCCAGTACGCTTAATCGTTAAAATAGAGTCATTGCGAAAACAACAAGGCACCACCGAAGCCGATCCCGGCAGGCGCCTGCCGCTCCCGGAGCGGCAAACTTGTTCCAAGGGCGGCCTCGGTTCTCGATCCGGAAGAAATATGTTGGCCATGTCGTCGTGCAGTCACCCCGCCCGGATCGTGTCGTTCGTCACACACTCCCCCCTCGCGCCGCAAACGCCAGCCCACGCCAGGCTACGTTCCGCCGCCGGCAACCAAGATAAAAATACGTATGACATTTGACCAGGCAAGCGTCGCCACGCTGATGCACGGCGACCATCACGACCCGTTTTCCGTTCTCGGCATGCATCGCCACCATGGCGAACTGGTGGTACGCGCCCTGCTGCCTGGTGCAGCCGCGGTCGAGCTGATCGACACCAAGACCGGCCGCAAGCTGGCCAGTCTCAAGCGGGTCGAAGACAGCGACGTGTTTTACGCCGCCATCCCCCGGCGCAAGAACCCGTTCCCCTACCGCCTGCGGGTCGACTGGGGCACGCACCGCCAGGAGATGGAGGACGCCTACCGCTTCCCGCCCATCCTCGGCGACATGGATGTCTGGCTGCTGTCGGAGGGGACGCACCACCGGCCCTACGAAAAACTGGGTGCCCATCCGACCGAGATCGCCGGTGTCCCCGGCGTTGCCTTCGCGGTGTGGGCGCCGAATGCGCGCCGGGTCTCGGTGGTCGGCAGTTTCAATAACTGGGACGGCCGGCGCCATGCGATGCGGTCGCGCGGCGCATCCGGCGTGTGGGAAATCTTCATTCCGCAGCTGGCCACCGGCGACCTGTACAAATTCGAAATCAAGGCGCAGAGCGGCGAGATCCTGCTGAAAGCCGATCCGTTCGCCTTCCGCGCCGAACTGCGCCCGGACACGGCCTCGGTGGTGAATGCCTTGCCGCCGGTGTTTCCATCGTCGAGCGCGCGCCAGGCGGCCAATGCGCTCGGCGCGCCGGTCAGCATCTACGAGGTGCATCTGGGGTCCTGGCGCCGCGTGCCCGAAGACGGCAACCGCTGGCTGAGCTACCGCGAACTCGCGGACCAGCTGATTCCGTATGCGAAAGACCTCGGCTTCACGCACATCGAACTGATGCCGGTCAGCGAGCACCCGTTCGATGGCTCCTGGGGTTACCAGCCGGTCGGGATGTATGCGCCAACCTCGCGTTTCGGCACGCCGGAAGATTTCCGCTATTTCGTCGAAACCGCGCATGCCAACGGCATCGGCGTGCTGCTGGACTGGGTGCCGGGGCATTTCCCCTCCGATCCGCACGGACTGGCGCGTTTCGACGGCAGCCACCTGTACGAGCATGCCGATCCGCGCGAAGGATTTCACCAGGACTGGAACACCCTGATCTATAACTACGGGCGCAAGGAAGTCCTGAATTACCTGGTCGGCAATGCGCTGTACTGGATCGAGCGTTTCGGGATCGACGGCTTGCGCGTCGATGCGGTGGCGTCGATGCTGTATCGCGATTACAGCCGCAAGGAAGGCGAATGGATTCCGAACCAGTTCGGCGGTCGCGAAAACCTGGAGGCGATCGACTTCCTGCGCCGCGCCAATGGGGTGGTGTGCGCCGAGCGCCCCGAAGCCGTCATGGCTGCGGAAGAATCGACCAGTTTTCCGAACGTGTCGCGTCCGCTCGAAATGGGCGGCCTGGGCTTCCACTATAAATGGAACATGGGCTGGATGAACGACACGCTGCGCTACATGCAGGAAGACCCGATCAACCGTCGCTACCATCACGACAAGATGACCTTCGGGCTGGTGTATGCCTTTACCGAAAACTTCGTGCTGCCGCTGTCGCACGACGAGGTAGTGCACGGCAAGGGGTCGCTGCTGGACCGCATGCCCGGCGACGACTGGCAGCGCTTCGCCAACCTGCGCGCGTATTACGGTTTCATGTGGGGCCATCCCGGCAAGAAGCTGTTGTTCATGGGTGGCGAGTTTGCGCAGGAGCGCGAATGGAATGTCGACCGCAGCCTCGACTGGCACCTGCTCGACAACCCGCGCCACCAGGGCATCCAGCAGCTGATACGCGACCTGAATGCGGTCCAGCAGCGTTACCCGGCCTTGCACCAGCTCGACGTCGAGGCGCGCGGGTTCGAATGGATCACGCACGAAGACCGCGACAATTCCGTGTTTTCGTTCATCCGCAAGGCGGGCAATGGCGATACGGTGGTGGTGGTGTCGAATTTCACGCCGGTGCCGCGGCACGGCTATCGCATCGGCGTCGGCCAGCCCGGACGCTATGTCGAAATCCTGAATACCGACGCCACGCAGTATGGCGGCAGCGGAATGGGCAACGGTGAACTGCACACCGAGCCGGCCGCGCTGCATGGTCGCGACCAGTCGCTGAGCCTGACCGTGCCGCCGCTGGCGACCATCATGCTGAAGCTGGAGCCTACACAATGACGGTGGCAGATGCATTGCATGCAGGCCGCCCCTACCCGCTGGGCGCGCACACGGACGGCGATGGCGTGAATTTCGCGCTGGTGGCGCCGCATGCGGCATCGGTGGAGCTGTGCCTGTTCGATCCCGAGGGCAAACAGGAACTGGCGCGCCTGCGCATGCCGGCCTGCGAGGACGGCGTCTGGCACGGCTACCTCGAGGGTGCGGCGACGGGCCAGGTCTACGGCTACCGGGTCGCCGGACCGTATGCGCCGCAGCAGGGCCAGCGCTTCAACCCGAACAAGGTCCTGCTCGACCCCTACGCGCGCGCGGTCGTGGGCGAGTACCTGGCGCAGCCGGGCTTCGACGGCCATGCCGCCGGCGCCGCGGACCAGCCCGACCCGGCCGACAATGCCGCGATCGCGCTCAAGGCGCAGGTGATCGACGACGCCTACGACTGGGGCGGCGACCAGCCGCCGCGGGTGCCGGCAGCCGACACCATCCTGTACGAAGTCCACGTCAAGGGCTACACCCGGCTGCACCCCGACGTGCCCGAGGCGCTGCGCGGCACCTACGCCGGGCTGGCGCAGCCCGCCGTGCTGGACACCCTGCAGCGGCTCGGCGTCACCACGCTCAGCCTGCTGCCGGCGCATGCGCGCGCCGACGAGATGCGCCTGCAGAAGATGGGCCTGTCGAATTACTGGGGGTATTCGAGCATCGGCTTCTTCGCGCCCGAGCGCCGCTACTGGTCGGGGCAGCCCGGCAGCACGCCGATTTCCGAGTTCCGCGACATGGTCAAGGCGGTCCACGGCCGCGGCATCGAGGTCGTGCTCGACGTGGTCTACAACCATACCGCCGAGACCGACGAATTCGGGCCGACGCTGAGCTTCCGGGGCATCGACAACCAGCTCTACTACCACCTGCGGAAAGACAATCCGGCCCTGTACGAAAACTGGACCGGCTGCGGCAACTGCCTGAACCTGGCCGAGCCGCGCGTGCTGCAGCTGGTGATGGATTCGCTGCGCTACTGGGTCGAAGCGATGCACGTCGACGGCTTCCGCTTCGACCTGGCACCGGTCCTGGCGCGCAGTGCCGATGGGTTTTCCGGCGCCGCCACCTTCCTGGCGGCGCTGCGCCAGGATCCGGTGCTGGCGCGGGTCAAGCTGATCGCCGAACCATGGGACATCGGTCCGGGCGGCTACCGCCTCGGCCAGTTCCCACCAGGCTGGTTCGAATGGAACGACAAGTACCGCGACACCATGCGTGCATTCTGGCTGCAGTCACATGAGCCGGCCGGAGCGCTGGGCGAATTCGCACGCCGCTTCGCCGGTTCCAGCGACGTCTTCCATCACGACGGCCGCCAACCCACCGCCAGCGTGAATTTCATCACCGCCCACGATGGTTTCACGCTGCGCGACCTGGTGAGCTACAACGACAAGCACAACGAGGCCAACGGCGAGCAGAACCGCGACGGCCATGCCCATAACCTCAGCTGGAACTGCGGCGTGGAAGGCGCCACCGACGACCGCGCCGTGCTGCAACTGCGGGCACGCCTGCAGCGCGCCCTGCTGGCGACGCTGTTCTTCTCGCAGGGCACGCCGATGCTGCTGGCCGGCGACGACATCGGTCATTCCCAGCAGGGCAACAATAACGCCTACTGCCAGGACAATGCCGTATGCTGGCTGGACTGGCGCCGCGCCGACGATGCGCTGGCCGGCTTCGTCGGCGCGCTGACCGGGCTGCGGCGGCGCTACCGCGCCCTGCGCCGTGCGGACTGGTACACCGGTGCGGTGGGGGCGGATGGCCACGCAGACATCGCCTGGCTCAAGCCGGACGGTGCCGTGATGGATGACGCGGCCTGGAACGGGGGCAGCCATTGCATCGGCATCCGGATGTGCGCGCCGGCCGACGGCCAGGACGCCGACGAAACCTGCCTGCTGCTGGTGAATGCCCAGGCGCAGCCGGCCGATTTCACGCTGCCGCCGGGCACCTGGCGTGCGCTGACGAACAGTGCGTTTCCCGAATTGCCGCCGCATGATGCCGACGGCACGGTGGAGGTCCCGGCGCACGCGGTGCTGCTGCTGGCCTTGCCGTGGAACTGAGCATCCAACCCAAGCTTGTTAGTTAGGTCATCGACCATAAAAATAGTGGAGGCAACATGAAAACGCTGATCCATCGGCAACCTGAACGAAGGAAGAACCAGCTCACCCACCGCTTGCCGGAACGCGCCGTCGCGCTGGTACTGGCCGGCGGCCGCGGGTCGCGCCTGCAGCAGCTGACCGACAAGCGCGCCAAGCCGGCGGTCTATTTCGGCGGCAAGTTCCGTATCATCGATTTCGTCCTGTCCAACTGCATCAACTCCGGCTTCCGCCGCATCGGTGTGGTGACGCAGTACAAATCGCACTCGCTGCTGCGCCACCTGCAGCGCGGCTGGAGCTTCCTGCGCGGCGACCAGAACGAATTCATCGACCTGCTGCCGGCCCAGCAGCGCGTCAACGAGGATCACTGGTACCGCGGCACCGCCGACGCGGTGTACCAGAACATCGATATCCTGAGCTCCTATCATCCGGAGTTCGTGGTCGTGCTGGCCGGCGACCATATCTACAAGATGGATTATTCGCTGATGCTGCAGGACCACGTGGCGACCGGCGCCACCTGCACCATCGGCTGCATCGAGGTGCCGAAGGCGGAGGCCTCGGCATTCGGCGTGATGGCGGTCGACGAAGAGCGCCGCATCACCGACTTCGTCGAAAAGCCGGCCGATCCGCCGACCATGCCCGGCAAGCCGGACACCACGCTGGCCAGCATGGGCATCTACATCTTCAATGCCGACTATCTGTACCAGCTGCTGAACGACGACGTCGCGAATGCCGCCTCCACCCACGACTTCGGCAAGGACATCATCCCGCGCGTGGTGAGCGAAGGCGGCGCGGTGGCGCATCCGTTCGGCATGTCGTGCATCCCGAACGGCGACGGCGTCCCGGCCTATTGGCGCGACGTCGGTACCGTCGACGCCTTCTGGTCCGCCAATCTCGACCTGGCCTCGATTTCGCCGGAACTCAATATCTACGACGCCGACTGGCCGATCTGGACCCACCAGGAACAGCTGCCGCCGGCCAAGTTCGTGCACGACCGTAACGGCGACCATGGCATGGCGGTCAACGTGCTGGTGTCGGGTGGCTGCATCGTGTCGGGTTCGCACGTCGCGGCCTCGGTGCTGTTCTCCAACGTGCGGGTCGATTCGTTCTGCCATATCGACCAGGCGGTGATCCTGCCGCACTGCGAGATCGGCGAAGGCTGCCGCCTGACCAAGGTCGTCATCGACCGCGGCTGCAAGATCCCGGCCGGGATGGTGATCGGCGAAGATCCGGAACTGGATGCGGAACGCTTCCACCGCAGCGAGAGCGGCGTGGTGCTGGTCACCACCGACATGCTGAACAAGCTGTAAATAAACTTCGAGTTACGTAAGACGGCGCACGGACGCGGGCGCGTCCGTGCGGCAAGCTGGCGAACGCACGGACACAGGAACCATGATGCGCGTATTACACGTTTGTACTGAAATCTATCCACTGCTGAAAACCGGGGGCCTCGCGGATGTGGCGGGCGCCCTGCCGGCCGCGCAGAGCAAGACCGGCTGCGATGCGCGCGTGCTGGTGCCGGGCTTTCCGGCCCTGCGCGCCGGCATCCTGAACCAGGAACTGGTGACCGAACTGGCGCCGGCCTTCGGCGCCGAGACGCTGCGCCTGTATCGCGGCACCCTGCCCGACAGCGGTGTCGCCGCCTACGTCATCGATGCCCCGAACCTGTACGACCGCCCGGGCAACCCGTATGCCGACGCCGGCAACCAGGCCTACCCCGACAATTTCCAGCGTTTCGCCCTGCTCGGCTGGATGGCGGCGCGCCTGGCCGAAGGCCTCGATCCGTCCTGGCAGCCGCAGGTCGTGCATGCGCACGACTGGCACGCCGGCCTGGCCCCGGCTTACCTGAAGGCTGCCGAACAGTCGACCGGCCGCAAGCTGGCCGCCAGCGTGCAGACCATCCACAACCTGGCTTACCAGGGCAATTTCCCCAGCCACGTATTCGGCTACCTGGGCTTGCCCGCCCATTTCTTCGACATCAACGGTGTCGAATTCCACGGCCAGGTCTCTTTCCTGAAAGCCGGGCTGTTCTTCGCGGACAAAATCTCGACGGTCAGCCCGACCTACGCGCGCGAAGTCCAGGACAGCGAACAGGGCTGCGGCCTGGATGGCCTGCTGCGCACCCGTTCCGCCGATCTCGCCGGCATCCTCAACGGTGTCGACGATGCGGTATGGAATCCGTCGACGGACCCGCTGATCGCCAGGCACTACGACCTGCGAAACGTCAGCGGTAAACGCGCGTGCAAGACGGCGCTGCAGCAGGAAGCGGGCCTCGCGGTGCAGGACGAGGCGCCGCTGTTCTGCGTCGTCAGCCGCCTGACCGAACAGAAGGGCCTGCACCTGGTACTGGCCGCCCTGCCCCTGATCGTCCAGCGCGGCGGCCAGATCATGCTGCTGGGCGCCGGCGATGCGCCGCTGGAAGCCGCCTTCCGCGCCGCCGCCACGGCCCATCCGCAGTCGGTGGCGGTGCGCATCGGCTACGACGAGCAGCTTGCGCACCGCCTGATCGCGGGCGCCGACGTGATCCTGGTGCCATCCCGTTTCGAACCCTGCGGGCTGACCCAGCTCTACGGGCTCAAGTACGGCACCCTGCCGCTGGTGCGCAAGGTTGGCGGACTGGCCGACACCGTGGTCGATGCCTCGATCGAGAACCTGGGCGAGGAACTGGCCACCGGTCTCGTCTTCGACAGCTTCGACGACGCCGGCATCCACGCCGCCCTGCGCCGCGCCTTCGCGCTGTATCAACGTGAAGCTGACTGGAAGCAGGTACAAGAACATGGCATGCGGCAACAATTTGGCTGGGATACAGCCGCGGCTCACTATCTCGCGCTTTACCGGCAAATCGCCACTGACCAATAACAAAATCACTGAACGCAACAGCAATGAATCTTACCGACCTTAATCAAGACGATCCATCCGGCGGCGTCGCCGACCTCAAGCGTTCAATCGCCAACAAACTGATGTACACGATGGGCAAGGATGCCTCGACCGCGCAGCCGCGCGACTGGCTGCATGCCTCCGCCCTGGCGGTACGCGACCGCCTGGTCGAGCGCCGCATGAAGACCGAGCGCGCCCAGTCCCAGCAGGATGCCAAGCGCGTGTACTACATGTCGATCGAATTCCTGATCGGCCGCACCTTCACCAACGCCCTGCTGGCGCTGGACATCCATGAAGACGTGCGCCAGGCACTGGCCGAGCTGGGCGTCGACCTCGAGGCGCTGCCCGACCTCGAGCCGGATGCCGCCCTCGGCAACGGCGGCCTGGGCCGCCTGGCCGCCTGCTTCCTCGATTCGATGGCCACGCTGGCCCTGTCCGGCGTCGGCTACGGCATCCGCTACGACTACGGCATGTTCAAGCAGCAGATCGTCGACGGCCGCCAGGTCGAACTGCCCGACTACTGGCTCGCTGGCGGCAATCCGTGGGAAATCGCGCGCCCGGACGTGCAGTACCGCGTGCGCTTCGGCGGCCGCATCGAACAACATGGCGACAAGGTCGAGTGGGTCGACACCCATGACGTGATGGCGCTGGCCTACGACACCATCGTGCCCGGCTACGCCACCGAAGCGACCAATCTGCTGCGCCTGTGGTCGGCCAAGGCCGACCAGGAATTCAACCTGTCCGCCTTCAACGGGGGCAATTACGTCGGTGCGGTCGAGGAAAAGAACGCGTCCGAAAACGTGTCGCGCGTGCTGTACCCGGACGACTCGACGCTGGCCGGGCGCGAACTGCGCGTGCGCCAGGAATACTTCTTCTGCGCCGCCAGCCTGCAGGACATCATCGGGCGCTTCCTGGAAAAGCACGACGATTTCGACCAGCTGCCGCAGCACGTCGCGATCCACCTGAACGACACCCACCCGGTGCTGGCGGTGCCCGAACTGATGCGCCTCCTGATCGACGACCACGGCATCGCCTTCCCGCGCGCCTGGGCGATCACGCAAAAGGTGTTCTCGTACACCAACCACACGCTGATGCAGGAAGCGCTGGAAACCTGGCCGGTGGACATGCTCGGCCACATCCTGCCGCGCCACCTGCAGATCATCTTCGACATCAACAAGATCTTCATCGACAGCATCACCGCCGAATTCGGCGCCGACGTCGAGCTGATGCGCCGCGTGTCGCTGATCGACGAGAACGGCGAGCGCCGCGTGCGCATGGGCTACCTGGCGGTCGTGGCCAGCCACAAGGTCAACGGCGTCTCGGCCCTGCACTCGGACCTGATGAAGCAATCGATCTTCGCCGACTTCGCGCGCCTGTTCCCGGACCGCTTCAACAACAAGACCAACGGCATTACGCCGCGCCGCTGGCTGTCGCAGGCCAACCCGTCGCTGTCCGCGCTGATCGACGAGCGCATCGGCCGCACCTGGCGCCGCCACCTCGACCAGATCTCGGACCTGCGCGAGGCCGCCGACGACCCGGTGTTCGCCCTGCACTTCCGCGCCGCCAAGCTGGTCAACAAGCAGCGCCTGGCCGGCTGGATCGCGGACAACCTCGGCATCGTGATCGACCCGACCTCGCTGTTCGACGTGCAGGTCAAGCGCATCCACGAATACAAGCGCCAGCTGCTCAACGTGCTGCACGTGATCACGCGCTACAACCGCATCCTGGCCAATCCGGATGCCGGCTGGGTGCCGCGCACCGTGATCTTCGCCGGCAAGGCGGCATCGGCCTATCACATGGCCAAGCAGATCATCAAGCTGATCAACGACGTCGCCACCACGATCAACAACGATCCGCGCGTCGGCGACAAGCTGAAAGTCGTGTTCATCCCGAACTACAGCGTCAGCCTGGCGGAGATCATCATGCCGGCGGCCGACCTGTCGGAGCAGATCTCGACCGCCGGCACCGAAGCCTCGGGCACCGGCAACATGAAGTTCGCCCTGAACGGCGCGCTGACCATCGGCACGCTGGATGGCGCCAACGTCGAGATGCGCGAACACATCGGCCCGGACAACATCTTCATCTTCGGGAACACCACCCCCGAGGTCGATGCCTTGCGTGCCCAGGGCTACCAGCCGGGCCGGATCGTCGAGCAGAATGCGGAACTGAAGCAGGTGCTCGAACAGATCCGCGACGGCGCCTTCTCGCCGGACGACAAGGGCCGCTTCTCCGGCATCTACGATGCGCTGGTCACCTGGGGCGACCATTACCTGCTGCTGGCCGACTACGCCAGCTATGTCGCCACCCAGGACGAGGTCGACGAACTCTATCGCCAGCCCGACGCCTGGACCCGCAAGGCGATCCTGAACGTGGCCGGCATGGGCACCTTCTCGTCCGACCGCGCGATCGGCGAATATGCCGACGAGATCTGGCAGGCGCAGCCGGTCAGCCTGGCGGAGCCGGAAGAGCGCCGCGGTACCGACCGCCGCGCCCAGGCGCAGCGCAGCACCGTGGCTTGATGTCCTACCCCGCCTTGACGGTGCCGTACCAGGCACCGTAAGGCGGCAGCTGTATCCTGCTGCGCGCACGGGTACTCGGCAAGCCATGGCCTTGCACGTCATCGGCGTGGCCCGCTTCGGGCCAGTCGAAGTCCACCGCCTCATTCGACAGGTTGAATGCAGCCAGCAGGGCTGGCTCGCCTTCCAGGTCGCGCCGCAATGCCAGCACCGCTTCGGGCGCATCGAAGAATGCGATGTCGCCGCGCACGAGCTGCGGCTGGCTACGGCGCCATGCGATAAAGCGCCGCGCAAAGTTCAGCGGCGAATCCTCGTTCTCTTCCTGCGCCGACACGGCCGCTTCGACATGCGGCGCCACCACGGGCAGCCATGGCGTGCCGGTCGTAAACCCTGCATTCGGCGCATCCGACGCCCACGGCATCGGCGTGCGGCAACCGTCGCGCCCCTTGAACTCGGGCCAGAAGGCGATGCCGTAGGGGTCCTGCAGCAGCTCATACGGCACATCCGCTTCCGTCAGCGCCAGCTCGTCGCCCTGGTACAGGCAAGGGGTGCCCTTCAGCGACAGCTGCATCGCCAGCACCAGCTTCGCCAGTGCCCGCGGCGGATCCTCGCCGCCCCAGCGCGTCATCACGCGCACGCTGTCGTGGTTCCCGACCGACCACGAGACCCAGCCGCCGCGCACGCGCGCCTCGAATTCCTCGACCTGGGAGCGGATGTGCGCCGCCGAAAAGTCCGGCGTCAGCAGGTTGAAGCTGTAGGCCATGTGCAGCTTGTCGCCGCCCGAGGTGTAGTCGGCCATCACCGCCAGCGAATCGTCGGCGCCCACTTCCCCGATCGAGATCGCGCCGTATTCGTCGAGCAGCTTCCTGATCTTCTGCAGGAAGGCCAGGTTCTCGGGCTGGGTCTTGTCGTAGCGGTGCGACTGCATGCCGTACGGGTTCACGTCGGTGGCCATCATGTTGTCGGCCCGGGTCGCCGGCGGATTGCTGCGCAGCTGGCGGTCGTGGAAATGGAAATTGCAGGCATCCATGCGCACGCCGTCGACGCCGCGCGCGAGCCAGAAGCGCAGCGCGTCGAGCTCGGCCTGCTGCACGTCCGGGTTGTGGAAGTTCAGGTCCGGCTGGCTGGTGAGGAAGTTGTGCAGGTAGTACTGGCGCCGCCGCGTATCCCACTGCCAGGCCGAGCCGCCGAACACCGACAGCCAGTTGTTGGGCGGATTCCCGTCCGGACGCGGGTCGGCCCAGACGTACCAGTCGGCCTTCGGGTTGTCGCGGCTGGCGCGGCTCTCGACAAACCACGGGTGGGCGTCGGAGGTGTGCGACATGACCTGGTCGATCATGATCTTCAGTTTGAGGCCGTGGGCTTTTTCGATGAGCTTGTCGAAGTCGTCCAGGGTGCCGAACAGCGGGTCGACGTCGCAATAGTCCGAGATGTCGTAGCCGAAATCCTTCATCGGCGACTTGAAGAACGGCGACAGCCAGACGATGTCCACGCCCAGGCTGGCGATGTAGTCGAGCTTATTCGTGATGCCCGGCAGGTCGCCGACGCCGTCGCCATCCGTGTCGAGGTAGCTACGCGGGTAGACCTGGTAGATGATGGCTTCGCGCCACCAGGGTGTGGAAATAGCGGATGGGGCGGTGGTCATGGCGGTGCCTTGTTGGTCTTGATGGAAAAATTATAATGGATGGCCAACATTCATCAGCGCCCGGGTCCGGCCGGCGTGCGCTGGCCCGTTTTCCGCCGAACGATAAAAAGCCGTCGATCGTTCACACGACGATCGACGGCATTTCAAAGACGGATTGGAATCAGGCGTGCGGCCAGGACACGGCGCCGGATTCCAGCGCCAGCAGGGAGGCTGCCAGCCGCTCGTCGAGGGCGCGTCCAATGGCAGCCGTACGCTTGGCCTCGTTGACGTTGAACAGGTCAGCCTTGTCGATCAGATACACCGCGAAACCGGTGGCGATCGCGGTCACCGCGCCAACCACGGCGGCCGCGCCTGCCTCGGCCACGACGCCCAGGCCCGGCACCAGCGCCAGCTGCTTGCTGACCACCTCCTCCAGCGCGAGACCACCGACCAGGATGGCCGTGCCGACCAGGATCTTCGACGCTTCGTGCATCGCTTCCTGTCTGGTCATGCCTTCGGGTTGCACCAGGAGCAGCTTCACCGCGCGCAGCAGCGACATCAGCCCCTCGCGGATCATGCGCCCGGCCCGCTGTGCAGTGGTCACGAAGGTATTGATGAGGGTCGTCGCGATGCTCGACAGCAGACCGGCGATGAAACCGTCGCGCATCCCGGCCAGGGCGTTTTTCCATTTGCCGGCAATACGCTCCCCGACACGGCGCAGGCGCACCCCGATTTCTGCCATGAAGGTCGCTTCGCTGCGGCCATTGCGGTACAGGTCTTTCACTTCCGCGAGCGCAGCGGCAAGGAACTCGACCACGACAACACCGATCGCCTGCTGCACGCCCATCCTGGCGCCCTCGGTGACGCCGGCCGTGGCCGCGGCGCGCACGAATTTGCCGCTGGTGTAGTAAGCGCGATTGACCTCGCCGTCGATCGCAGCCTGCGCCTTGCGTTCCTTGTCCAGCAAACGCTGGCCGTCGACTGTATCCTGCGCCTTGAGCTTCGCGTGTTCCTTGCGCTCCTTGTCGGTCCAGGATGCCTTGCGCGCGTCCAGTTCGGCGAGCCGCGCCTGCCGTACGCCTGTCTCGTGCGCCAGCCGATCGGACAGCTCGGCGGCGCGCAAGGTCCGCTTCTTGGAATTGACCGTGCGTGTGGTGGCCGTCAGGTTGTCCTCGACGTTGGCAAGGTTCGCCGTGTCGAGGCCAGCCAGGACACGGCCTGCATCGTCGTGGACATTCTTCGCGGCGACCACGTGGTCCAGGCTCGCCCCCAGCTGCGCATCGTTCTTGTGGTGCGCACCGATCGCCTGCCCGGTGTAGCTGTCGACCAGCGTACCGGCATCGCGTTGGCGCTTCATCGCCGCATTGGCGTCCTTGTACGTTTTGTGCGAGTGCGCCGCGGTGGTGTCGTATGCATCGCGGCCATCGAACCGTTGGCGTTCGCCGTCGGTGGCAAATACGCCCTGACGCACGTTATGGACCGTGTCGACGGCGCCGCCCTCGCGGTCGTAGGCGCTGGCCAGTTTGCCAAGGCCGAATGCGCCGGCGACGGTATGCAGGACCGCGCCCCGCATGTCGTTCAGCATGGCGTCGAAGCGTTGCTGGTGATGGCCATCAGCCAGTTCGGCCAGCAGTGCCCGGGCCTGCGCGCCGACATCGGCACCGTGTTCGGCCGCTTCCAGTTCGGCCAGGCTCGGCGCGTCGATGAACGCCTGGTCCAGGGATTGGGCCAGTGGGTGCTTTGCATCCAGTGCCGGCAGCGCGACCAGCCTGCTGCGCTTGGCGGCGGCTTGCTGCAGCTGGCGGCGCTGCTGGAATCGAGCGACTGCATCGTTCATGCCAGTCTCCTCACGCGGCGCGGCACGCGGCCCATGCTGCTTCCAGGCCGTGTTCGCGGTCGTCGTCGACCAGGGTGGCAGCCAAGGCGACCATGTCTTCGAACAACGCCTCCTTGCCGGGTGCAAGCTTGCTCGCACGCGCTTTGGCCGTCGCCAGGTTCGGCCGTGCCCCGTCGACTTTCATGACAGCCTTGTGCAACTTTGCCGGCAGCGCGCCGTGGCTCATGCCGAACACGATTTCCTTGATCGTCGTGACATTCGCCGCGTGGGCGGCGTCGCAGCGCGCCAGGCAAGCGATACCGACCGTGTACAGGGCAAGATTCAGGTCGTCGTAGGCGGCGCGCTGCTCGGCAGTCCGCTTCAGGGCCTCCATCCTGACGGCGTACTCCGCCTTGACTTCGTTACGGCCCTCCTCGCGCGCTTTGCTCTTTGCCTTTTCGATGTCCTGCTCCTGCTTGCGCCGGGCGCTATCGCCGTAGTTTTCGGCGTACCAGTCTACTGTGGCTGCTGCCAGCCTAAGCATGGGAAACAAACCCAACAGGGGACCGCCTACGGTGGCGACTCCCAACGCGGCGGCTGCATTCAGGTATTTCTTGTTCATGGCAGTGGCATCGGCCCTCAAAAGTTGTACAGCGAACGAGCCGAAAGTTTATAACATTTCACTAAAAATTTCCTATAGGATTTTTCCATGAAGAAATTTATCGGGACCGTTAGTCATTTCCTTATCGTCAAACAATCACGCAATACCTTTCAGAACCCTTCAACACAGGCCTGCGAGCACGATGCACGAGCACGATATGAGGCATTGTCTGACACGTGCGGAGCGCAACTGGATTTAGTGTTAGATTGTCATTACAACTTAAACCATTCATCGCTCATCTACCATGAAAACGTTTCACTGCGACAAGTGTTCAAACCAAATATTTTTTGAAAACACGCTCTGCTTCCATTGCAACAGCACGCTCGGCTATCAGACGGCGACGCGCAGCATCAACGCCTTCGCAGAGGCCGAAAATGGCTTGTGGCGCAGCCTGCACCGCAGGGACGAGGGCAAGCTCTATAAAAAGTGCCAGAATTATGTCGAACACAATGTTTGCAACTGGATGCTGCCTGCCGACGACGAACACGATCTGTGCGAGTCGTGCCAGCTGACCGTCGTGATTCCGGCGTTGACGTCGGAAAAAAACCACATCCTCTGGTCGCGCCTCGAAGCGGCCAAGCGCCGTCTGCTGTTTTCGCTGGCAACGCTCAACCTGACCCCGGCGTCGAAAGAAACCGAGCCTGAAACCGGCCTCGCCTTCCAGTTCCTGGAAGACGGCGTATCGGATCAGCACGTCATGACCGGCCACGACAACGGCCTGATTACCCTGAACATTGCCGAAGCCGATCCGGCCGAGCGTGAACGCACGCGCGAACAGATGCACGAGCGTTATCGCACGCTGCTGGGACACTTCCGCCACGAAAGCGGGCACTACTATTTCGACCGGTTGGTCGCCGACAGCGAGTGGATCGACGAATACCGTGCCCTGTTCGGCGACGAGCGCCAGGATTACGGCGAGGCCCTGAAACATCACTATAACGAAGGCCCGCCTGCCGACTGGGCGTCGCGCTTCGTGAGTACCTACGCCAGTTCGCACCCATGGGAAGACTGGGCCGAGACCTGGGCCCATTACCTGCACATGCTCGATACGCTGGAAACGGCGAACGCCTGCGGCCTGTCGCTCCATCCGGTCAAGGCCGACGAGCCGGAGATCGAAAAGATCACCCTGCCCAGCAAGACGGATGACTTCGACGACATCCAGCGCGACTGGTTCGCGCTGACCTACGTGCTCAACAGCCTGAACCGCAGCATCGGGATGCCGGACTCGTACCCGTTCACGCTCAGCACGCCGGTGCTGGAGAAGCTCGGATTCGTGCACAAGGTGGTGCGCGCGCAGATCAAGGCGCCGGTGGCGGTGCCGGGCCTGGTCCAGCCATAAAAAAACGGCGCCCCGGCCATGCAGCCGGGGCGCCGCCATCTGTTACGCCGGGCGTTCAACCCGTCTGCGTCTGCGTTTGCGTCTGGGTTTGCGTCTGGCTCTGGGTCTGCGTCTGGCCCTGCACCGGCGCCGGCGCTTCCTCCGGCAGTTCCGGCGCCACCGGCAGCAGGAAATCGCGGCCGATGCCGTTGCCCAGTTCCGCAATCGACGCCAGGAAGCGCGTCAGGTAGGGGTGCAGGCCTTCTTGCAGGATGTCGCCGATCTGCGCCGTTTGCAGCTCGCCGTACAGCTTTTCGGCCAGGCGCTCGGTGTCCGCTGACAAGTCATTGCGCACTTCCTGCAGGTTGGCGACGACGGCGCACATGCAGGCGATCAGCGAACGCGGCATCTTCGGCTGCAGGATCAGGAGCTCGGCCACCCGGTTCAGGGTAATGGCGTCGCGGTACACCTTGCGGTAGGTCTCGAAGGCGGACACCGAACGCAGCAAGGCGGCCAGGTAATAGAATTCGACCTGCGCATCGGCCCGGATCGCGTCGGCATCCAGGAAGCGGAACTTGACGTCGAGGATGCGTGCCGTGTTGTCGGCCCGTTCCAGGAAGGTGCCGAGGCGGATAAAGTTGAAGGCCTCGTCCTGGAACATGGTGCCCAGCGTGACCCCGCGCGACATGTGCGAGCGGTACTTCACCCACTCCAGGAACTTGCCCGGATGGGTTTCGAACATGCGGCTCTTGAGGTGCTGCTGCAGCGTCAGCCAGGTGGTGTTCTTGGTTTCCCAGACTTCCGTGGTCAGGCTGCCGCGCACGGCCCGTGCATTCTCGCGCGCGGCGCGCAGGCAGCTGGCGATCGAGGACGGATTGTCCGGGTCGCGCACCATGAAGTCGATCACCTCTTTCTGGCTCAGCGTGCTGTATTTGGCATCGAACTGCGACTGGAGCTCGGACACGCCCAGCATCGTGCGCCAGCCCTGCTGCTCGGCGAGCTCGGATTGCGGCATCAGCGAGTACTGGACGCGCACGTCGAGCATGCGCGCGGTGTTCTCGGCCCGTTCGGTATAACGGGCCATCCAGTACAAATGATCTGCGGTACGGCTCAACATACTAATTCTCCAATATCCAGGTATCTTTGGTGCCGCCGCCCTGCGACGAATTCACCACCAGCGAGCCTTCCTTCAGGGCCACGCGCGTCAGGCCGCCCGGGACCATGGTCACGTTCTTGCCGGACAGGACGAAGGGGCGCAGGTCGATATGGCGCGGGGCGATGCCCGATTCGACGAAGGTGGGGCAAGCCGACAGGGCCAGCGTGGGCTGGGCGATATAGCCTTCCGGCTTGGCCAGCAAGCGCTGGCGGAAGGCTTCGATCTCGGCCTTGGTCGACGCCGGCCCGATCAGCATGCCGTAGCCGCCGGCGCCGTGCACTTCCTTGACCACCAGCTCGGACAGGTTGTCGAGGGTGTACTGCAGCTCGTCCTTTTTGCGGCACTGGTAAGTCGGCACGTTGTTCAGGATCGGCTTTTCGCCCAGGTAGAACTCGATCATGTCGGGCACGAACGGGTAGATCGACTTGTCGTCGGCAACCCCGGTGCCGATCGCGTTCGCCAGGCCGACCCGGCCGGCGCGTACGGCGTCGAGCAGGCCCGGCACGCCGAGGGTCGATTCCGGACGGAAGGCGCGCGGGTCCAGGTAATCGTCGTCGATGCGGCGGTAGATGACGTCGACGCGCTGCGGTCCGCGCGTGGAACGCATCCAGACGGTGTTGTCGCGCACGTACAGGTCCTGCCCCTGCACCAGCGCCACGCCCATCTGCTGGGCCAGGAAGGCGTGCTCGAAGTAGGCCGAGTTGTACATGCCCGGCGTGAGCACGACCACGGTGGGGTCGTCGACGCCAGGGGGCGCCACGCTGCGCAGGTTGTCGAGCAGCAGGTCGGGATAGTGGTCGACCGGGGCCACGCGGTTGCGCGCGAACAGGTCGGGGAACAGGCGCATCATCATCTTGCGGTTTTCCAGCATGTACGAGACGCCGGACGGCACGCGCAGGTTGTCTTCGAGTACGTAGAACTCGCCCTCGCCTGCACGCACGATGTCGACCCCGGCAATGTGCGCGTAGATGTCCGAAGGAAGCTTGACGCCCTGCATGGCGGGGCGGTACTGGGCGTTGTTCAGCACCTGCTCGCGCGGGATCACACCGGCCTTCAGGATCGCCTGGTCGTGGTAGACGTCGTGCAGGAAGAGGTTCAGCGCTGTCACGCGCTGCACCAGGCCAGCCTGCAGCCGGCTCCACTCGGCGGCATTGATCACGCGCGGAATGATATCGAACGGGATCAGGCGCTCCTTGCCCGCGTTGTCGCCATACACCGCGAACGTGATCCCGACGCGCTGGAAATTCAGCTCGGCTTCCGCTCTTTTTTGTTCGATCACTTGCGGCGCCTGTTGCGCCAGCCACTCGGCGAACGCGGTGTAATGAGGCCGCACGGTCGCCGTCGTGGAATACATCTCATCGTAAAAATTCGGCATCGTCTCCTCCTATGCCGGGATAGTAACAAGAAACGTCCCAAAACTATGATACGAATGGCAATTCAATCGGATCGCGGATAAACATGATTAAATAGTCAGTATTACGAACATTCAACGTCGAACGCGTCCACATCGAAAGGCAGCCCCGCATGGCAATCCGTATCGCGCTCCACCACAAGACCAGTTACCGTTACGACCGGCCGGTCGCCCTGTCGCCGCATGAAGTGCGCCTGCGGCCGGCGCCCCATGCGCGCACGCCGATCCTGTCGTATTCGCTGAAGGTCGAGCCGGAGACGCATTTCATCAACTGGCAGCAAGACCCTTACGGTAATTACATCGGCCGTTTTGTATTCCCGGAGAAAGCGGACAAGCTCGAGTTCACGGTCGACCTGGTGGCGGACATGACCGTCATCAATCCATTCGATTTCTTCATCGAGAGCTATGCCGAAAAATTTCCGTTCGCGTATCCGGAGCAGCTGAAGACCGAACTGGGCGCCTATCTGCACAAGGACCCGGCGGGGCCGCTCCTGACCGAATTCGTGGCGGCCGTCCGGCGCGAGCTGCTGGCCGATCCGATGTCGACGATCGACTTCCTGGTGGCCATCAACCAGCGCCTGCAAGGCCGCATCGGCTACCTGCTGCGGATGGAACCCGGCGTCCAGACGCCGGAAGACACCCTGCAGCTGTGCTCCGGCTCCTGCCGCGACAGCGGCTGGCTGCTGGTGCACATCCTGCGCGAGCTGGGTTTGGCGGCGCGTTTCGTGTCCGGCTACCTGATCCAGCTGCGCGCCGACCAGGAGGCGCTGGACGGACCCAGTGGCCCCGCCGAAGACTTCACCGACCTGCACGCATGGACCGAGGTGTACATTCCCGGCGCCGGCTGGATCGGGCTCGATCCCACTTCAGGCATGATGGCCGGCGAAGGCCATATTCCGCTCGCCTGCACGGCGATGCCGTCATCGGCGGCGCCGGTCAGCGGCTTCACCGACCCGGCCGAGGTCGAATTCTTCCACGAAATGACCGTCACCCGCATCCACGAGGACCCGCGCGTGACCAAGCCGTACTCGGAAGCGGACTGGCAGAAAATCGACCAGCTGGGCCAGCAGGTCGATGCCGACCTGAAACGCCAGGACGTGCGCCTGACCCAGGGCGGTGAACCCACCTTCGTCTCGATCGACGACATGGACGGGGCCGAATGGAACACCCTCGCACATGGCGACAAGAAGCGCGAACTGGCGGGCCAGCTGATGCACCGGCTGAAGAACCACTTTGCGCCGGGCGGCATGCTGCACTACGGCCAGGGCAAATGGTATCCAGGCGAACCGTTGCCGCGCTGGGCGCTGAATATCTACTGGCGCGTCGACGGCCAGCCCATGTGGTTCGATCCAAGCCTGTTCTCGGACGAAGACGTGGACGACGGCTACGGCAGCGACGAAGCCGGACGCTTCATCGCGGAACTGGTCAAGTCGCTCGGTCTGCCTGCCGGCAGTGCCATCCCGGCGTATGAAGACGTGCTGCTGCAGTCCCAGCGCGAGCAGGCGCTGCCGCGCAACATCGACCCCTTGCAGGCCGACCTGAAGGCGCCGGAAGAGCGGCGCCGGCTGGCGCGCCTGCTGGAGCGTGGCCTGGGACAGGTGGCCGGCTACGTGCTGCCCCTGAAGGCCAGGGAGTACGATCCGGCCGTCATGCTCGGCACCACCTGGCAAACCTCTGCCTGGCCGATCCGGCGCGAGCACCTGTACCTGATCGAGGGCGACTCGCCGATCGGCTTGCGGCTGCCGTTGGCCACGCTGCCGTGGGTGCTGCCGGAAGAGCGCGAGGTCGAGTTCGATGTCGATCCGTTTGCGCCGCGCGGCGCGCTGGCGGTCGAGAAAAAGGACAAGCGGCCAATCCTGGCCCTCTCTGCCGGCAAATCCGCAGACAGAGCAGCGGACAGGACAGCGGACAAATCCGCCCACAAGCCGGGCAACAGATCGGCGCACAAGACCGCCAAGCCAGCCGCACCGGCCCAACCGGCCGACCCGAGCGCGCGCGAGGTCATCCATACCGCGCTGTGCGTCGAAGTACGCGCCGGCCGCCTGTACATCTTCATGCCGCCCCTGAAGCGGATCGAGGATTACCTGGCACTGGTCACGGCAGTCGAGAACACCGCCGCCAGGCTGAAAATGAAGCTGCGCATCGAAGGCTATGCGCCGCCGCGCGACCCGCGCATCAAGCTGCTCAGCGTCACGCCCGACCCTGGCGTGATCGAGGTCAACATCCATCCGGCCGCCAGCTGGAATGAACTGGTCTACAACATGTCGACCCTGTACCAGGAAGCGCGCCTGACCCGCCTGGGCACCGAGAAATTCATGTACGACGGGCGCCACACCGGCACCGGCGGCGGCAACCACGCTACCCTGGGCGGCGCTACCGCCGAAGACAGCCCGATGCTGCGCCGGCCGGACCTGCTGAAAAGTCTGATCACCTACTGGCAGGTGCACCCGGCCCTGTCCTACCTGTTCTCGGGCACCTTCATTGGCCCGACCAGCCAGGCGCCGCGGGTGGACGAAGCGCGCGACGACAACCTGTACGAGCTGGCGATCGCATTCCAGCAAATGGACAAGGTGCTGCCGACCCTGCACCCTGGCGACAAGCCATGGATGGTGGACCGCCTGCTGCGCAATCTGCTGGTCGACCTGACCGGCAATACGCACCGCTCGGAATTCTCGATCGACAAGCTGTATTCGCCCGACGGCCCGACCGGCCGCCTCGGCCTGGTCGAATTCCGCGCCTTCGAGATGCCGCCGCATGAACGCATGAGCCTGCTGCAGATGCTGCTGCTGCGCGCCCTGGTGGCGCGCTTCTGGCAGCAGCCCTTCCAGGCCAAGCTGGTGCACTGGGGTACCGCCCTGCACGACCGCTGGATGCTGCCGCATTTCGTCGCCCAGGATATCCGCGACGTCGCCCGCGACCTGCGCGCGGCCGGCTACGCCTTCGAAGACCACTGGTTCGATCCCTTCATCGAATTCCGCTTCCCGCGCTTCGGCACCGTCGTCTACGAAGGCGTCGAGATGGAGCTGCGCCAGGCGATCGAGCCCTGGAACGTGCTCGGCGAGGAAGTGGGCGCCGGGGGCACGGCGCGCTATGTCGATTCGTCGGTGGAGCGGATGCAGCTGCGGGTGCGCGGCCTGACCGACGGCCGCCACGTGGTCACCTGCAACGGACGCCCGCTGCCGCTGCATCCGACCGGTATCCCGGGCGAATACGTGGCCGGCGTGCGCTTCCGCGCCTGGAGCCCGTGGTCGGCCCTGCACCCGAGCATCGGGGTGCAGGCGCCGCTGGTGTTCGACCTGGTCGACACCTGGAGCGGGCGCGCGATCGGCGGCTGCACCTACCATGTGGCGCACCCCGGCGGACGCAACGAGACGGGTGCGCCGGTGAATGCCAACGCCGCCGAGGCACGCCGTGTCGCGCGCTTCTGGCCGCACGGCCACACGCCGGGACCCATGACGGTACGCAAGGAGGAGCTCAACCCCGGCTTCCCGATGACGCTCGACCTGCGCTGGCAGCCGGACTGACCGGTTATGATGTTCCACTTCTACCGCAGCCGCAGCCGCGCCCATGCCGAATCGACTACTTGACCACTATCTGGGCGCACCGGATGGTTTTGATGAAATGCTCGACGCGGCCGGGGTGCCGCGCGCGCACTGGCGCGCCCTGCTCGCCAGCCTGGAAAACGAAGCGCCGGACCTGATGCGCCAGCGCCGCGAAGCGGTGCAGCGCCAGGTGCGCGAAAACGGCATCACCTACAACGTCCAGGGCGACGCCGGCGGCCGGCAACGGCCATGGGACCTGAACCCGCTGCCGCTGATCCTGCCGCACGAGGAATGGAGCGCGATCGAAGCGGCCGTGGTCCAGCGCGCCACGCTGCTCAACAAGATCCTGTGCGACGTCTACGGCAACGAGGACCTGCTGCGCGAAGGCCTGCTGCCGCCGGCGCTGGTGCACGGCAATGGCGGTTTCCTGCGCCCCTGCCACGGCATGCGGCACCATGACGACATCGCCCTGCATTTCTATGCGGTCGACCTGGCGCGCGCGTCCGACGGCCGCTGGTGGGTGATCGCCGACCGCACCCAGGCGCCCTCGGGCGCCGGCTATGCGCTGGAAAACCGCGCCATCATGACGCCCATCTTCCCCGACCTGCTGCGCCACCTGAAGGTGCGCTCGCCGGCGGCGTTCTTCCGCAGCATGCACGAGAGCCTGGTGCACTGGGGCCGCCTGTGCGCAGCCGAGGGCGACGCACCGGCGCCGCTGCGCGAAGGCGAAATGCCGCTGATCGTGCTGCTGACCCCGGGCCCGGCCGCCGAAACCTATTATGAACAGGCCTACCTGGCGCGCTATCTCGGCTTGCCGCTGGTCGAGGGCGACGACCTTACCGTGCGCGACGGCGTGGTCTACCTGAAGACCCTGGACGGCCTGCACCGGGTCCACGTGGTCATGCGCCGGGTCGACGATGCGGCCTGCGATCCGCTGGAGCTGCAGAACACGCTCCAGGACGCCCTGCTGGGCGTGCCGGGGCTGACCCAGGCCGCCCGGCGCGGCAATGTGCTGGTCGCCAACAGCCTCGGTTCGAGCCTGCTCGACTCGGGCGCCCTGCTCGGCTTCCTGCCGGCGCTGTCGAAGCGGCTGCTGGGCGAACCGCTGAAGATGCCCTCGGTGGCGACCTGGTGGTGCGGCGAGCCGGCCGCGCTGGAAGCCGTGATCGCCGGGCTCGACCGGCTGGTGATCAAGCCGGCCTTTCCCCATCTGCCGCCGTTCGCGGTGTTCGGCCAGGACCTGGACGACGCCGGGCGCGCCGGCTTCATCGCCAGGCTGCGCGCCAATCCGGACAACTACGTGGCCCAGGAAGTGGTGCGGCTGTCGCTGGCGCCGGTGTGGACCGACGGCGCGGCGCCGGGCGCCTCGCCCAGCCTGAGGCCGCGCGCCGTCGGCCTGCGCGTGTATGCCTGCGCCACCCCGAAAGGCTACGTGGTGATGCCCGGCGGCCTGACCCGCGTCGCCACCGGGCCGGATGCGCGCGTGCTGACGATCCAGAAGGGCGGCGCCAGCAAGGACACCTGGGTACAGGCGCGCGCCCGCGCCGAGCCGCACCGCATGCACAAACGCCGCGTGCGCGGTGAAGACCTGGTGCGCGAAGACACCAGCCTGTCCAGCCGCACGGCGGAAAACCTGCTGTGGTTCGGGCGCCATGCGGAACGCTGCGACAATATCGGCCGCCTGCTGCGCGTCGCCCTGAATATCCTGTTCAACGTGCGCGTCGACGAGCGCGGCGCCGAATGGCCGACCGTCGAGGCGCTGTGCATCTGGTTCCAGCTGATCGACGTGCAGACCATCATGCCGGCGCCGGGCGTGCGCCGCGCCGGCATCTTCACCGATGCCGCGATCGAAGCGGCCCTGCTGCAGGCGGTGGTCTCGCCGGCGGTCCCGGGACTGGCGCGCCAGCAGCAGGAGCTGCACCGGCTCGCGGACCAGCTGCACGAACGCTTCTCGGCCGACAACTGGCGCGCCCTGAGCCGGATGGCGCAACCGGCCGCCGTCAGCGGCGAGCGGCCGTCGCAGTCGGAAGTGATGACCATCCTGGACGAAGCAGCTACTGCACTGATGACGCTGGCCGGCTTCGCCCTCGACGGCATGACGCGCGACCTCGGCTGGCGCTTCATGTCGCTCGGGCGCCGCCTGGAGCGGCTGCAATTCCAGAGCCTGGTGCTGCAGCGTGCGCTGGCCATGGACGAGAACGGCAACCTCGACTGGCTGCTGGAGCTGTCCGACAGCAGCATCACCTATCGCGTGCGTTACCGGACCCAGCCCGAATGGCTGCCGGTGCTCGACCTGCTGCTGTGCGACGAGACCAATCCGCGCTCGGTGCTGTTCCAGATCAACGGCATCCTGGGCACCCTCGACAAGATCGCGCACACCCATGGCCCCTGCGGCGCCCACCTGCTGCTGCCCCTGAAGCAGGAACTGGTCGCGCTGCGGCCGGACGCCGACCTGAACCATGGGAATGCGATGCTGACCGACCTGTTGACCCGGATCGAGTCCGCCAGCGCGGCTTTGTACGAACAGCTCGGCATCCAGTTCTTCAATTACGGCGGCAGCAAGGGCGTGGAAAGGAAGCGCGCATGAACGATCCGAGGCCGGGCGCCGACGTGTGCGCGCGCTACCGCGTGGTGCATGAAACGCGCTATACCTACCAGAGCACGGTCAGCCTGTCGCAGCAATACCTGCACATGACGCCGCGTTCGTTTGCGTTCCAGGAGACTGAATCGCACCTGATCTGGCTCGACCCGCCCGTCAGCGACAGCCAGGACGGCGTCGATTACTTCGGCAACCACACCCGCCATGTGGCGCTCACCCAGCCGCACGACAGCCTGCTGGTGCATGCCGAGTCGACGGTCGCGCTGCGCCCGCGCCCCGCCCTGGCGCAGATCGCCGGGACGCTGCCCTGGGAAAGCGTGCGCGACATGATGGG
Source organism: Herbaspirillum sp. SJZ107 (assembly GCF_006715485.1). Classification (GTDB taxonomy): domain Bacteria; phylum Pseudomonadota; class Gammaproteobacteria; order Burkholderiales; family Burkholderiaceae_D; genus Telluria. The sequence continues at coordinate 584,457 of NZ_VFNH01000004.1, read as the reverse complement.
AAAGGAAAAAAGCGCCGCCACGCTGGAGGCGTGCCGCTACCTGTACACGTCGCCGCACGTCACCGTGTTCCCCGAGCTGGAAGCGTATGCACGCCACAGCTACACGCCCGGCAGGCCGCAACTCGACGCGGCGCTCGACCTGACCCAGCGGATCTTCGACGATTTCGAATTCGACAGCAAGGCCACCGAGATCTCGACGCCGCTCGAACAGGTGCTGCGCAACCGCCGCGGCGTCTGCCAGGACTTCGCCCAGCTCATGATCGGCTGCCTGCGCAGCATCGGCCTGCCGGCGCGCTACATGAGCGGCTACATCCTGACCCACCCGCCGCCCGGCAAGCCGCGCCTGGTCGGCGCCGACGCGTCGCATGCCTGGGTGTCGGTGTTCTGCCCGGCGCTGGGATGGGTCGACTTCGATCCGACCAACCGTTGCCTGGTGCAGCACGAACACATCACGCTGGGCTGGGGCCGCGACTTCAGCGACGTCACCCCGATGCGCGGCGTGGTGCTCGGCGGCGGCATGCAGACGCTGGCCGTGGAAGTCACGGTGACGCCGCTGCCGCTGTCGGGCGAAGCTTGAAGCGCGCTACAGGCGCGCCAGCAGCTCCGTCTTCTTGGCGTTGAATTCCGCTTCGGTCAGGATATTCCGGCTGCGCAGTTCGGCGAGCCTGTCGATCATCGCGAAGATGTCCATGCCGGCCGCATTGACGGCATTCGCAGGCTGCGCTGCCGCGGCGGACGGTGCGGGCGCCGGCGACGCCGCTGACGGTGGCGACGCTACTGGCGCTGGCGATACTGCCGGCGCTGGCGATGCTGCCGGCGCTGCCTGGCTTGGTGGCACCGCCGGCGCGGCGCCGTCGACCGACACCACGGGGAGCTTCGCCACGTCGATCAGGCCGTGCTGGCTGGTGAAGCCGAGCGAGCCGCCAAGCGACTGTTGCTGCGAAAAGCCGCCGATCCGGTGATCCTGGGTGTCGTAGACCGTGACCTTGCCGTTGACGTCGATCGCCAAACGGCGGGCCTGGGCGAAATAGGCGTAGCGCACGCCGTTCTGGGCGCCGGTGCTGTCGGGGCGGCCCAGGCCAGGTCCCCACCAGTCGGCCGCGCCGCCCGGCGCGGGTGCGACGAACAGGCTGGCGCCGCTGCCGGCCGCCGCCTGGTGCCACGCCACGTCATCCCGGCCGGCGCCATGGCTGGCCTGCTGCTGGCCGCCCTGCTGCTGCGACTGGAAACTGCCGCTCCCGAGCAGGTCGGGCTGGGTTGCCACCAGTTGCGCCAGTTCGGCGCACAGCTTGTCGATGCTGGCCTTGAGGGAGTTGTTGAACATGTCCGACACCATGGTCATGCCGCCGCTCATCCATTGGCCCGAGCCCGAGAACTCCGGATGGTTGAACTGGGCCATCCGGCCGTTGCCGTTGATGACGGCTTGCAGCATCCCGAGGACCGCCTCGGTGCTGTAGCCGTAGCGCTTGGCGATGTCGTCGATGAGCTGCTGTCCGGCGGGAGAAAGTTGCCGCATATTAGTTTCCTGACGTTGAATTCGTTGCTGCTGCAAAGCATGGCCGCCCGGGCAGGGCAACCGGCATGCCAAGATAGCACAACGATACTGCGTCCGCTTTCACGCTCAGCCGCAACAAGCGGCGCGTGGCCATGCATGCCACGCCGCCGCGGAATGTCAGAGAAAGGATTTCGCCTGCGCCAGGACCGTGTCGCAGGCTTTCCTGGTGAGCTCGGCCTTCACGCCACCGCCGCGCAAGTCCATCGCATTGCCGTTACTACCCCGCAGCAAGCCCTTCATGCCGTCGGTGTAGCCCCGGTCCTGGGTGCGCTCGCCGCCGGGCAGCTTGCCCAGCAACTGGTCCTTGACCGAACTCGCGCCCTCGCCGCTCAGATAATTGTTGCCGATGCAGTATTGCAGCAAGCCGGCGACGTTGCCGATGCTGCCGGACGTCATGGGGGCGCCCGCCATGCCGGCGATGCTTTTCAGGTCACCGCCGCGCTCGCCCTTGCCCAGCAGGCTGTCGATCTGGGCCAGCGCGCCTGCCGCCGGCAGCGCGACTGCCAGCGCCAGTCCGGCATACCGCCATAGTGAAGGTTTCATCATTTGTCTCCCAATGCAAGGGCGACGACATGCGCCGATGACATGCTCTCAGCATAGCGGACGGTGACTGGCCATCAAGAAGGCTCGGGCGTGGACGTGGAGACCTGTGCCGGGGTCAGCCTGCTTTACCCGCGGATGTTTCATCGTCCATTGCGGAAACTGCCGGCGCGTGGATGTGCGCACGGTTGCGATTCCCCCACTCACACAAGGGCTGCAACGCAAGCGCGAGCGTCCGTCCAAAATCGGTGATCGTGTACTCCACCCTCGGCGGGACCTCCATGAAGTCATGGCGCGTGATGATTCCGTCTTCAGTCAGGCTGCGCAACTGCTGGATCAGGACTTTCTCGCTGATGCCGCTTACCAGGCGCTTGAGTTCGCCGAAACGCCGCGGCGACCCCTGCAAATAGAACAGTAATAGCGGCTTCCATTTCCCTCCGATGTAGTGCAGTGCCACATCGAGGCCGCACACCGGTTCCATACTTTCTCCATACTTACCTTTTGGTAGGTACTAGTGTAGATGAAACTACGACCCTACAATCATTTCGTCTGCTCTTGCGCCGACGGCGAACACGGCGATGGCACGCCCAATATCGTCATGGCGTCTTGTTTATCTCTCGCATTCCTTGCGACCTCACCGGGAACCAGTATGTCAACCAACGAAGAAATCATCAGGGAGCTTTATGCGGTCGCAGAAGGTGCGAGCCTGAACCTGGAAAGGTTCGTCGCCCTTTTCGCCGAAGACGGGTATTTTCTGGATATGTCTTCGGGCCAGAAATGGACCGGGGCCGAGGTTCGTCAGCCGCTCGAAGGTCTGGCATCGACCTTTCCGGATTTTCACCGTGAACTGCTGAAGGTGTATTCCGCAGCAGATGGCGTCATCATTGTTGAACTCAGATTGCAAGGCACCCATGCGGGCGATTTCCCGATCCCGGGCGGCGTGCTGCGTGCCACCGGCAAACGGTTCGATGTACCGTGCTGCGACGTGTTCGTCATGGAGGGAGGAAAGGTCAAGGCCTTCCACTGCTACAACATGCGGTCCGTGTGGCTCGAACAACTGGGCGCGGGCAAGGGCTGACTGCCAGCACGCAGCCCCGGCCCACGTTGCCGGAGATAGATTTCGGCAATGACCATATTCGGCACCCACGCCAGCCATGCGATGCAGCGGTAGGCAAAGGCGAAATCGATACCGATAATCTGGGACAGCGGCAGGTAGATCCTGAGCGTGACCGCCGCAAACGTCAGCGCGTAGGAACGGATCATCCAGGCCCGGTGTCGCGAAAAATCGCGTGCGCGCGCGCTGCGCAAGCCCTGCATCGTGGCGTAGAGCCACAGCGTACCGAGCGCGCCGAAACCCCACGCCGCTACCGGGCCGGTGGACACGCCCGCCGCCAGGACCATTGCCGAGGCACCGCCGGCGATGCAAGACGCCACATACACCCGCCCGCTCGCGCGATGCAGTCCACGCCAGCGCTGCCGCACGACGCTCGACAGTTGCATGGCGCCCAGTATCAGGGCGGTCGACGCCGCACCGGCATGCACGACGATCCAGTGGTCGAAGAACCGGTTGGCGAGCACATTGGCCGGCACTGGTCCGACTTGCACGATATAGCGATAGGAAAGCAATCCAACACACACGCCGAGCAGCGCGCCGCCGTATCGCACCGCTTTCGATAACGCCGATCCCGGTTTCCTGTTGAATGCGCCTGCTGTCGCGCTCATCTTATTTCGCCCTCCAAGGTAACCAGCCCATCGGGCGTGGCTGAGTGCCACCAGTCCAGTTCCTTGACGCGCTGTGCCGGGCGTCGTTGACAGTCTCTTGCATAATGCGCTCCGAGATGAAGAACGCACATTTTATGGAGAGATGAATGGATGAGAATGCGCAAAACTCGCTGAGTTCGTCGCATTCGTCCAGAAATAGCATCTTGAGAATTATTTGCCGAGTACGCTGGTGACAATCGCCGGACGCCATCGCGAGCGGATATCATGGGTGGTTTGCATGCTCGCGCTGGCCTGATCGATGGATCCCTTGTCCGATGTGTTGTCGATGTTGCGTCCTACCGACTACGCCTTTCGCGGCCTGGAAGCGGGCGGAAGCTGGTCGCTCCATTACCCCGCCGACGGCTCGCTGAAGTGCTTCGCCATCAGCCTGGGCAGTTGCTGGTTGTACGGCGATGCGCCGATCGGCCGGCGCCGGTTGCGCCAAGGCGATGTGGTGATGATGTCGGGCAGCACTGCCTTCCGTTTATGCAGCGACCTGGAACAACAGCCGGTCGATGTTGCCGAGGCATTGACGGTAGTCGGCCCCGGGAATGTAGCGCGGATCGGGACCGGCATCGACTGCGCCGGGCTGGGCGGCTACTTTGGCTTTGCCAATACCCATGCCGGTATCTTGCTCGCCATGTTGCCGGAGGTGTTGCACGTCGCCTCTAGCGCAGGTGAAGCCTTGCGACTATCGATTGCACGGCTGATGGAAGAACTGCGCTGCCCGAGGCCGGGCGGACAATTGATGGCCAGCCATTTGGCGCAGGCCCTGCTCATCGAAGCCCTGCGCCATCACCTCGACGGCGCCGCGCAGGGCCGGGGCAACTGGTTATATGCGCTGCAGGACAGGAAGCTGAGCACCGCGCTCAGCGCCCTGCATGCCGAACCGGGACGCCCCTGGACCGTCGCACTGCTTGCCGCCGCCGCCGGCATGTCGCGCTCGGCATTCGCCGCGCACTTTGCCGCGACGGTGGGTGAGGCACCGATGGCTTACGTCACACGATGGCGCATGCTGCTGGCCTATGAGCGCCTGGCCGTCGAAGGCGCCACCATCAGCCGCGTCGCAACATCGCTCGGCTACGCGTCGGACAGTGCCTTCGGTGCAGCGTTCAAACGCATTCTCGGTGCATCGCCGCGCAAAGTACGTAAAGCGTCATAAGACCTCGCGCGAGGGGTAGCGCTGCGACAAGATTGCTAGCATACGCCGGCACTGTACATTTATACAGTATCACGGGCCGTGTTCGGTTATTGAAGAGAAGCAGCATGACGCAACAGCGCGCAGCCAAAACTGATGACACCGCTGTTCCATTCGATTTTCCATACGAACCCGGTGGGTCGCACTGGAATCGCTGCATGACCTGGAATATATGCGAGGAACTTGCACTGCAACTCGCAAGCGAGTGTGCTCAAGTGCAGATGGAGTCGGACCGGTCTGTCAGGCCGATCGACATCCTGTTGAAATCGTGTCGTCTGGTCGAGGCGCTTGGATGGGGCGAACCACCATTATTACGGTGGGTAATCCAGCGCGTCGCGGCCTTGTTGAACTGGCCGACGCCAGACATTGCCCGACAACCATGAGCAGTGCACCAACTTGGTAACAAGTTTTATTCAAAGGAGATTTACGATGAACTTCGAACTGAATTTTCTGGAACACGACGTCTCGATTGCCGAGGACACCTGGACCGCTTTAGTCACGACTGGGAGCGATACGTCGCTTGCGAATGTTCGGGCTACCATCCTGGGCGTTCTGGAGCGGAACGGTACTTTTACCATCGAGGACAGCAATGACCAGGCCGTGCGCCGCATCGAGACGACTGCTGAATTCGAAGGATTCATGCAGGAAGTCAAGATGCAGCGCGGCCAGCTGCCTGGATAGACCGACTACGGAACAGCAATTATCCAATTCTCGGCAATGACAACCAGACGGCCTGCTTCTGGCCATTCCAGGCCGTTCAGGCTCGACTACTGCCCAGGTCCGTCTTTCAGAATTTGGCGAAGTTGTCGCGTTCTTTCTTTTGTTAGCTCAGCCTTGCGGGCGCTCCACAGCATGGGATACATACTTCCCCAGCATTGTTGAACGCTCTCTTCAGAGCATGAGAAACGTGCTTTCAGCTCTGCATCGCGAAATGCCAGCCAGGCTGCCTGGGCAGCGCCAAGGTTTTTCAAAAATAAAGGGTCGTCCGCCATTCGAGTTACGACTGATCGGTAGGCAAGGTCGAGAGCCTTGTCTGCTTTGGCGAGTTCGGCGTCTGCACATGCATTCAGCGCCACCTGGTTGCTTCTGGCACCGCACACTGGACTGCTGTCAGCCCATGAAACGCTCTGAAATAGCACAGGCAAAACAATGAGTAAAACGATGTGCTTGATCATTTATCCTTTATTCAGAACTCCTGTAACGTTTTGTCTGTGGTCCTGGGGATGAGTACCTGGCAATGTCCGGTTTCGGCCGCTTGCCGACGTATTGTAGCGTCCGCTTCCCACCTACAGCAGACTTTGACCTGAACTCCACTTTTCAACCAAGGTCCGGACACTCTCGGCCACCGAACGCGCTCGAATTTACTTATGGGCTGTCTGTACGGCGGCCGCCACATCTTTCAGTTCGGCCAACAAGGCCTTGGCAGCCGGCGACAGGTGCGCCCCCGCGCGGGTGGTCACGCCGATCTGGCGCGAGAGGCCGGGCGCGTGAAACGGCAGCACAGCAAGCTGCCCTGCCGCGATTTCATAATGCAGCTGATGCGGCGACAGCACCGTCAGCATGTCCGACGACAGCAGCAAGCCGCGCAGCAGCGCCAGGTCGCCGGTTTCGACAGCCGCCTGCGGCGGGGTCCGTCCATGCTCGCGGTAGAACTGGTCGAGCGACTTGCGCAGCGGCGCATCGGCACGCGACAGCACCCACGGATAGGGATCGAAGTCGTCGAACGACAGCGCGCGCTTGCGCGCCAGCGGATGGTCGGCGCGGGCGATCACCGCGCTCGAGTCCTGCATCAGCACCGTGCGTTCCAGCTCCCGCCCCGCCGACTCGCGCAGCGCGCCGATGACGAAGTCGACCCTGCCGCTCAGGAGGCCGGCCGCCAGTTCCTCGTACGGGCTTTCGAGCGAGCGCACGCGCACGCGCGGGTACTTTTTCACCAGGGAGGCAATCGCCGCCGGCAGCACCAGGGTGCGCGCCAGCGGCAACGCGCCGACCGTGACCACGCCTTCGAGCACGCCGTTCAGCGCCGCCAGGTCGGCCAGGATGTGATCGAGTTCGACCAGCACCCGGTTGAAGCGCACGATCCAGCGGCTGCCCGCATCCGAGGGCAGCATGCCGCGTGCGGTGCGGCGGAACAGGCTCTGGCCGAGGCCCTCCTCCAGCTTGGCCAACGCCTGGCTGACCGCGGACTGCGACATGCCCATCCCCTGCGCCACGGTCGGCATGTGGTGCACGTCGGCCAGCATCGTCGCCACTTGCAGGCGGCGTTCGTTGAACAGCGCATCCATGCCGCTGACCAGGTAGCCTTCGCGCGCGCCGAGCCGGGCGGCGTCGTCGCGCACCTCGCGCAACTCGGCCTCGATGATCTGGGTGCGCAGGCGCACCACCTCGCCGGCCGCGGTCAGCAGCATGCCTCTGCCCTTGCGTTCAAATAGTTGGGTACCCAGAGATGCTTCCAGCGTGGCGACGGAACGCGTGACGGCGCTCGACGCCCGGTACAGCACGTCGGCAGAACGGCGGATGCCGCCGGTGGCGGCCACGAGCTGGAATGCGCGCAGATGATGAAGTTGAATGGCCGGCATGGACAGGGAGGATAGCGGTTCCGTCCGTACGCGGAACACCCGATAAGTATTTTCGAACAATTTGCGCGCATAAGGCAACCCAGATGCGCACTGGCGCGCCGATACTGGGCATTATCCGAACTTGGCCCCCATCCCGACATGCCTGACGAGACCAACATCGACGACTATCGTCCCCTGCCCTGCACGCTGATGCGCGGCGGTACCTCCCGCGGTCCCTTCTTTCTGGCGTCCGACCTGCCGGCCGACGTCGCCCGCCGCGACCGGGTGCTGCTGGCCGTCATGGGTTCGCCCGACAAGCGCCAGATCGACGGCCTGGGCGGCGCCCATCCGCTGACCAGCAAGGCCGGCATCGTCAGCCGCAGCGCCACGCCCGGCGTCGATCTGGATTTCCTGTTTGCGCAGCTGCAGCCCGAGTCCGACAAGGTCGACACCACCCCGAACTGCGGCAACATGCTGGCCGCGGTGCTGCCCTTCGCCATCGAGCGCGGCCTGGTGCAGGCAGGCGACGACACCACGACCGCGCGCATCCTGACCCTGAACACCAATATGCAGTGCGACGTCACCGTGCAGACGCCGGGCGGCCGCATGCGCTACGCCGGCGACACCCGCATCGACGGCGTTCCGGGCAGCGCGTCGCCGGTCAAGATCAACTTCCTCGACACCGCCGGGTCGGTCTGCCCGGCGCTGCTCCCGACCGGACACACGCTGGATCGGGTGTCGTACGCGACCGCCGACGGCGCCACGCGCGAAGTGGACGCCACCCTGATCGACAACGGCATGCCGATGGTGCTGGTCCGCGCGGCCGATTTCGGCATCAGCGGACGCGAAAGCGCGGCCGAGCTGAATGCCGACGCGGCGCTCAAGGCCAGGCTGGAAGCCCTGCGCCTGGCGGTCGGCCCGGCCATGGGCCTGGGCGACGTCGGCAGCAAGAACTACCCGAAGATGTGCCTGGTGTCCGCGCCCACGGCCGGCGGCACCGTGTCGACCCGCTGCTTCATTCCGCACGTGTGCCACGACGCCATCGGCGTGCTGGCGGCGGTGACCGTGGCCACGGCCTGCGTGCTGGAAGGCTCGGTGACCGAGGGCCTGGCCCGCGCCGGCAGCGGTGCGCAGCGCACCATCTCGGTGGAACACCCGACCGGCGAATTCAGCGTCGAGCTGGAACTCGACGCCCACGATCCACAACAAGTCGCCAGCGCCGCCCTGCTGCGCACGGCGCGTCCCATCATGCGCGGCGAAGTCTTGGTGCCCGCCTCCTCCCTGAACGAGAACAGCCAATGAAGAAGCCCCTGATCATCGATTGCCACGGCCACTACACGACCACGCCGAAGGCGCTGGAAGACTGGCGCAACCGGCAGATCGCCAACCTGAACACGCCGGAACTCGGTCCGCGTGCGTCCGACCTGAAGATCAGCGACGACGAACTGCGCGAGTCGATCGAAACCAACCAGCTGCGCCTGATGCGCGAGCGCGGTTCCGACCTCACGATCTTCTCGCCGCGCGCCAGCTTCATGGCCCACCACATCGGCAACTTCGAGACCAGCGCCACCTGGGCCGCGATCTGCAACGAACTGTGCTACCGCGTGTCCCGGCTGTTCCCGGACAACTTCATCGGCGCGGCCATGCTGCCGCAGTCGCCCGGCGTCGACCCGGCCACCTGCATCCCGGAGCTGGAACGCTGCGTCAAGGAATACGGCATGGTCGGCATCAACCTGAACCCCGACCCCTCGGGCGGCCACTGGACCGCGCCGCCGCTGTCCGACCGCCACTGGTACCCGATCTACGAAAAGATGGTCGAGTACGACATCCCGGCGATGATCCACGTCTCGACCAGCTGCAACCCGTGTTTCCACACCACCGGCGCGCATTACCTGAACGCGGACACGACCGCCTTCATGCAGTGCCTGACCAGCGACCTGTTCAAGGATTTCCCGACCCTGAAGTTCCTGATCCCGCACGGCGGCGGCGCCGTGCCCTACCACTGGGGCCGTTTCCGCGGCCTGGCGCAGGAAATGAAGAAGCCGCTGCTGGAAGAACACCTGCTGAACAACATCTACTTCGACACCTGCGTCTACCACCAGCCGGGCATCGACCTGCTCGCCAAGGTCATCCCGACCAAGAACGTGCTGTTCGCCTCGGAGATGATCGGCGCCGTGCGCGGCATCGATCCCGAGACCGGCCACTACTACGACGACACCAGGCGCTACATCGAGGCCGCCGCGCTGTCGGATGAAGACCGCTTCCAGATTTTCGAAGGCAATGCGCGCCGCGTATTTACCCTCCTGGACGCCGCCCTGACCCAGAAAGGACAATGAATGAGCACGCCCCTGATCAACCAGCTCGGCGTCGTCAAGCGCAACATCGAGCGTGCCGACCGCGATGCGACCGAACGCATGGGCACACTGGGCAGCGCCACCGTGCACGAGGCGATGGGCCGGGTCGGCCTGTTCAAACCTTATATGCGTCCGATCCAGGCCGGCACCCAGGTCGCCGGTACCGCCGTTACCGTGCTGCTGCACCCGGGCGACAACTGGATGCTGCACGTGGCCGCCGAGCAGATCCAGCCGGGCGACATCGTCGTCGCGGCGATCACGGCCGAGTGCACCGACGGTTACTTTGGCGACCTGCTCGCCACCAGTTTCATGGCACGCGGCGCCAGAGCCCTGGTCATCGACGCCGGCGTACGCGACGTGCGCGTGCTGAAGGAGATGGGTTTCCCGGTGTGGAGCAAGGCGATCAGCGCCAAGGGCTGCATCAAGGCGACCCTGGGATCGGTCAACATCCCGGTGATCTGCGCCGGCGCGCTGGTCAACCCGGGCGACGCGATCGTGGCCGACGACGACGGCGTGGTGGTGGTGCCGGCTGCGGACGCCGTGCGCGTGGCCGACGTCGCGCAGAAGCGCGAAGACCTGGAAGGCGAAAAGCGCGCCAAGCTGGCATCCGGCGTGCTCGGCCTCGACATGTACAGCATGCGCGAGCCGCTCGCCAGGGCCGGGCTGAAATACATCGACTGACGGGATGGACGAGGCCATGAAAAAAGTCGTCTATCTGTTGTGCGGACTGCTGTGCGACAGCGTCGTCTGGGAAGCCCAGGCACACGCGCTGGGAGCGGATTACGATGTCCGCGTGATCAGTTTCGAAGGCCTGGATTCGATGCAGGCCATGGCCGACAAGGTGCTGGTGGATGCACCGGCACGCTTCGCGCTGGCCGGCCACTCGATGGGTGGACGGGTGGCGCTGGAAGTCTATCGGCGCGCGCCGCAGCGCATCGAGCGGCTGGCGCTGCTGGACACCGGTTACGAGCCGGCGGCGCCCGGCGAGGCCGAAAAGCGCGCCGTGCTGGTCGACCAGGCGCAGAAGGAAGGTATCGCCTCGATCGCCGCGAGCTGGGGCTTGCCGATGCTGGCGCCGGCCAACCGCGACGATCCGGCACTGGTCCAGGCGGTCGTGGACATGGTGGGACGGATGTCGGCCCCGATCTATGCCGGCAAGACCCGCGCGCTGCTCGGACGACCCGATGCGACCGACGTATTGAAGCGCATCGCCTGCCCGACCATGATCATCTGCGGGGAGGAAGACGGCTGGAGCCCGCCGGAGCGCCACGAGCAGATGGCGGCGCTGGTGCCCGGTGCACAGCTGCGCCTGATCGACGGCGCCGGCCACATGGTCATGATGGAAGCACCCGGCGCGGTGCTGCAGGCGCTGCAGGAATGGCTGGCGCTGCCCACGACAACCTACGAGGAGACATGATTCAATGGCCAAGATCATTGGCGGTATCGGGACGTCGCACGTTCCCACCATCGGACTCGCATACGACAGGAAGCGGCAGAACGACCCGGCCTGGGCCCCGCTGTTCGAGGGCTACAAGCCGGTCGCGACATGGCTGGAAGAACAGAAGCCCGACGTGCTGCTGTTCTTCTACAACGACCACGCGAACAGCTTCTTCTTCGACTGTTACCCGACCTTTGCGGTCGGCATCTCGCCGAATTTCGAGATGGCCGACGAAGGCGCCGGGCGCCGTCCGCTGCCCGACATCCAGGGTCATCCGAAGCTTGCGATCCACGTCACGGAATCGCTGGTCAACGACGAATTCGACATGGCAGTATTCCAGGACCGCCCGCTCGACCACGGCTGCAACTCGCCGCTGGCGCTGATGTGGCCGCACGAACCGGCCTGGCCCGGCGCCATCGTGCCGATCGCGATCAATGTGCTGCAGTATCCTCTGCCGACAGCCGCGCGCTGCTACAAGCTGGGCAAGGCGGTGCGGCGCGCCATCGAATCCTATCCGGAAGACCTGAAAGTGGCGATCGTCGGCACCGGCGGCCTGTCGCACCAGATCCACGGCGAGCGCACCGGCTTCAACAACATCGAGTGGGACGAGGAATTCCTGCGCCTGATCGTCGAAGATCCCGAAAAACTGGCGCGGATGCGCCACGCCGAGCTGGTGGAACTGGGCGGCGCCGAAAGCGCCGAGGTGATCATGTGGCTGGCGATGCGCGGCGCCCTGAACGACAACATCCGCTGCATCCACCAGAACCACTACCTGGCCACCACCACCAACATGGCGGTCGCGATCTACGAACAGGCCGGCGACGGCCAGGCGCCCGCCGCGCCGGTGCACGGCAATCCGCAACTGGCCGGCCTGGATGCGCTCGAAGGCACCTATCCGTTCGACCTGAACGCCAGCCTGCACGCGGCGCGCCTGAACCGTTTCTTCTGGCGCCATCGGGAGCCGGCCTTCCGCGCGCTGGTGGCGCGCGACCTGAACGCCGCCTTCGACGAGCTGCAGCTGAACGAGGAAGAGCGTGCCCTGGTGACCGGCCAGGACTGGCTGGGACTGATCCGCTATGGCGTGAGTTTCTTTGTGCTGGAAAAATTCGCGCGCGTGGTCAAGATATCGAACCTGGCCGTCTACGCCAGCATGCGCGGCGAGACGCTAGAAGACTTCCTGAAAACGCGGCGCGTGCCGGAATCGGCGTAAGAACAATGAGCATGCACATCGACGACCACGCAGCCATCGAACGCGCCTGCACCCGCCTGATCGCGCAATACGCCTACCTGAACGACGGGCGCCGCTTCGAGGAACTGGCGGCGCTGTTCACGCCCGACGCCCTGCTGTTCCGTCCTTCGGCGCCGGACAAGGCGATCGCCGGCCATGACGCCATCCTCGCCGCCTTCCGCAAGCGGCCAGCCGACGTGATGACCTTCCACCTCTGCACCGACGTAATCGTCACCGTCGACGACGCCACGTCCGCGCATGCGCAGTCGCGCATCCTGCTGCTGTCCACCAAAAGGCCGGCCCAGGAAGGCGCGACGCCGGGCCCCGCAGAAGCGCCGGTGCCCGGCGTCTTCCACGACAGGTTCAGCCTCACGGAAAACGGCTGGAAATTCGCCGAGCGGCGCGGCTCGTTCTCGATCTGACCCGCGGACGGCGGCCACGGCCGGCGATCAGGCCAGCATCCGGTCCAGCAGCTCGATCCAGTGCTCCACCGGCGTGGCGGTGCCCGACTGCAGGTGGCCGATGCAGCCGACGTTGGCCGAGACGATGCGTTCCGGCCCGGTCGCTTCCAGCTTGGCCAGCTTGTCGTCGCGCAGCTGGGTGGCGATCTCCTTGTGCAGCACCGAATAGGTGCCGGCCGAACCGCAGCACAGGTGGCTGTCGGCGCACAGCCTGACGTCGACGCCGGCGGCGGTCAGCAGCGACTCGACCTTGCCGCGGATCTTCTGGCCGTGCTGCAGGCTGCACGGCGGGTGGTAGGCCACGCGTTGTGCAGTCTTGCGCCCGGCGAGCTTTTCCGTCAGGCGCGCCTCGAACGCCGGCAGCACTTCGCTGACATCCCTGGCGGCGGCCGATATGCGCGCGGCCTTTTCCGCGTACGCCGGGTCGTCCGCCAGCAGATGGCCGTACTCCTTGATCATCGAGCCGCAGCCGGAAGCGTTGATGACGATGGTATCGACGCCGCCCTCGATCCAGGGCCACCAAGCGTCGATGTTGCGGCGCATGTCGGCCAGGCCGCCCGGGGCATCGTTCATGTGCCAGCGGATCGCGCCGCAGCAGCCGGCCCGCTTGGCCGTCACCAGTTGCACGCCGGCCGCGTCGAACACGCGCGCGGTCGCCGCATTGATGTTGGGCGACATCGCCGGCTGCACGCAGCCTTCCAGCATCAGCATCTTGCGTGCATGCTGCGTGGTCGGCCAGGCGCCGGCCGGCTGCGGCGCCGGCACCTTGTCCTTCAGGGCCTGCGGCAGCAGGGCGCGCACCGCCTGCCCGGTCTTCATCGCCGGCGCAAACAGCCACCGGCGCGGCAGCGTCTCCTTGAGCACCGTGCGCAGCAGGCGCTGGGCCGGCGGCCGCGGCACCTGCGCCTCGACCACGCGGCGGCCGATGTCGGCCAGCCGCCCGTACTGCACGCCCGACGGGCAGGTCGATTCGCAGTTGCGGCAGGTCAGGCAGCGGTCCAGGTGGACCTGGGTGGCGCGGGTCGCCGGTTTCCCCTCGAGCACCTGCTTGATCAGGTAGATGCGGCCGCGCGGGCCGTCCAGTTCGTCCCCGAGCAACTGGTAGGTCGGGCAGGTGGCGGTGCAGAAGCCGCAGTGCACGCACTTGCGCAGGATGGCGTCGGCCTCGATGCCGTCGCGCGTATCGCGGATGAAATCGGCAAGATTGGTTTGCATGGTTAGAACTCCCTGTACATGCGGCCGCGGTTGAACACGCCGGCCGGATCGAATGCATCCTTGAGCTGTTTATGGATCGTACAGACCGCCGGCGCCAGCGGATGGAACACGCCGGCGTCGCGGGCACCGCCGCGGAACAGCGTCGCATGGCCGCCGGCCTGGCTCGCCGCGGCGCGGATCGTGGCGGCATCGGCATCGGTGAGCAGCCAGCGCTGGGCGCCGCCCCACTCGATCAGCTGCCTGCCGGGCAGCGCCAGCGGCGCCGCGCTGGAGGGCAGCGACAGGCGCCACAGACCGTTCTGATGCTGTCTCGCCTCGGCGAAGAAGGCATTGTCCTGCTCGCGCAGCGAGCGCCAGCAGGCGTCGGCCTCGTCAATCACCTCGCCGCCGAGGCGCGCGCGTGCCGCATCGACCGCCGAGCGGGCGCCGGACAGGCGCACGGCCAAGGTGCCGTCGACCCAGGCCGAGGCCGAAATCGGTAGCGGTTGCCCGCCCCATTCGTTGAGGCGGCGCAGCGCCTCGTCCTGGTGCATCTCCAGCCGCAGGCTGAGTTCCGCGACCGGCTTGGGCAGCACCTTGAGCGAGACCTCGGCGATCAGGCCGAACATGCCGAGCGACCCGGTCAGCAGGCGCGACACGTCATAGCCGGCGACGTTTTTCATTACCTTGCCGCCGAAGCGCAGCAGCTCGCCGCGGCCGTTCATGAGCGCCGCGCCGAGCACGAAGTCGCGCACGCTGCCGGCCGCCTGACGGCGCGGGCCCGACAGCCCGGCCGACACCATGCCGCCGAGCGTGGCGCCGGCGCCGAAGTGCGGCGGCTCGAAGGCCAGCATCTGGCCGTGCGGCGTCAGGTGTTCCTCGATCTCGGCCAGCGGCGTGCCGCAGCGCGCCGTGATCACCAGTTCGGTCGGCTCGTACTCGATGATGCCGCGGTAGGCGGTGGTGTCGAGCAGCGCGCCGTGCAGGTCCTGTCCGTACCAGTCCTTGCTGCCGCCGCCGCGGATGCGCAGGGATGCGCCGCTGGCGGAGGCTTCGGCGATCTGGTCGGAGAATCGTTGTAATGTGGTGTCCATGTCAAAAACGCGGCAGGTTGGGGAATTTCATCTGGCCCTGGTGCACGTGCATGCGGCCGTATTCGGCGCAGCGGCGCAGCGTCGGGATGGCCTTGTCGGGGTTGAGGATGCCGGCCGGGTCGAAGGCGCGCTTGACGGCGAAGAACATGTCGAGCTCGTCGCGCGAGAACTGCACGCACATCGAATTGATCTTCTCGATGCCGACGCCGTGCTCGCCCGTGATCGTGCCGCCGACTTCGACGCACAGTTCCAGGATGTCGGCGCCGAACTGTTCGGCGCGGTGGAATTCGCCCGGCGCGTTGGCGTCGAACATGATCAGGGGGTGCAGGTTGCCGTCGCCCGCGTGGAACACGTTGGCGCAGCGCAGGCCGTACTGCTGCTCCATCTGTTCGATCCGCTGCAGCACGTGGGCCAGGTGCTTGCGCGGGATGGTTCCGTCCATGCAGTAATAGTCCGGCGAGATGCGGCCGACTGCCGGGAAGGCGTTCTTGCGGCCGGACCAGAAGCGCAGGCGCTCGGCTTCGTCGCCCGACACCGCGATCGCGGTCGCACCGCATTCGCGCAGCACCTCGTCCATGCGCGCGATCTCTTCGTTCACTTCTTCGGCGATGCCGTCCGACTCGCACAGCAGCACCGCGGCGGCATTGGTATCGTAGCCGGCACGGACGAATTCCTCGGCCACCCGGGTCGACAGCCGGTCCATCATCTCCAGCCCGGCCGGGATGATGCCGGCGGCGATGACGCGCGCCACCGCGTCGCCGGCCTTGACGACGTCGTCGAACGAGGCCATCACGACGCGCGCCACGCGCGGCTTGGGCACCAGCTTGACCGTCACTTCGGTGACCACGCCGAGCATGCCCTCGGAGCCGATGACCACGGCCAGCAGGTCGAGCCCAGGGGCGTCGAGCGTCTCGCCGCCCAGCTCGACGATCTCGCCGCCGGTGGTCACCATGCGCACCCGCAGCACATTGTGGACGGTGAGGCCGTATTTCAGGCAGTGCACGCCGCCCGAATTCTCGGCCACGTTGCCGCCGATGGTGCAGGCGATCTGCGACGACGGGTCCGGCGCGTAGTACAGGCCGTACGGCGCGGCCGCTTCCGAGATCGCCAGGTTGCGCACCCCGGGCTGGACCACGGCGATGCGGGCGTTCGGATCGAGCTTCATGATCTTGTTCAGGCGCGCGGTCGACAACACCACGCCGCCGGCGATCGGCATGGCGCCGCCGGACAGGCCGGTGCCGGCGCCGCGCGGCACGATCGCCAGGTTCAACTGGCGGCACACCCCAATTGCCGCCACGATCTGCGCTTCGTTTTCCGGCAACAGCACGATCATCGGCATCTGGCGGTATGCAGCCAGGCCGTCGCATTCGTAGGCGCGCAGTTCCTCTTCGTCGGCGCGGATCACGCGGTCGGGCAGCACGGCACGCAGGGCCACCAGCGCTTCCCGATGGGGGACGGCATGGGTGTCGGCGGAAACGGGAGCGTTCATTTTTTCATCCTCAAGTTAATTGGAGACCATCAGGGTGAACGGCCAGACGTAGGCTTGCAGGGTCACCAGTATGCCCACCAGCGCCGCCAGGGCCAGCGAATGGAAGAACACGAAGCGCAGGATGTCGCCCTCGTGGTTCACCCAGCGCGTGGCGGTGGAGGCGACGACGATGGACTGGGCGTCGATCATCTTGCCCATCACGCCGCCCGAGCTGTTGGCGGCGCCCATCAGGTTCACCGGCAGGTCGAGCTGCTGCGCGGCGACCCGCTGCATGCCGCCGAACAGCACGTTGGAAGCGGTGTCCGATCCGGTCATGGCCACGCCGAGCCAGCCCATCAGCGTGCCGAAGAAGGGATACAGCGCGCCGCTGTTGGCGAAGGCCAGGCCGAGCGTCGTGTCGGAACCCGAATAGCGGGTCAGCGTGCCCAGCGCCAGCATCAGCACGATGGTCAGCAGCGAATAGCGCACCAGCCACACGGTGCGGAAGAAGGCGCTCACGATCTGCAGCGGGTTGAACTTCATGAACAGCGCGCCGACGATGGCCGACAGCAGGATCGCGGTGCCGGTCGCCGACAGCAGATTCAGCGTATAAACAGCGGTTTCCGGATGCGGCGTGGGCACCACCGGCGGCACGCGGATGATCAGGTTGTGCAGGCCGTCCATCGGGAACTTGGGCGCGAACAGGCTGTTCAGGAAATCCTTCACCGGCGGCAGGCCCCAGATGAAGACGAACACGGTCAGGATCAGCCAAGGCATCCAGGCACGTACCAGTTCGGCGCGCGAATAGGTCTCCACGGCGGCCGGCGCCTCTTGCGCGGCATTGCTGCTGTCGCGCCCGCGCATCGTCGTCGAGGTCCAGATCGTCTTCGGCTGCCACACGCGCAGGAACAGGATCAGGCAGGTCATCGAGACCAGCGCCGCCACGATCGCCACCAGTTCCGGGCCGACGAAATTCGACATCAGGTATTGCGGGATCGCGAACGACACCGCGGTCACCAGGATCGCAGGCCAGATTTCCATCATGGCCTTGCGTCCGGCAAAGGCCCAGATCAGCCAGAACGGTACCAGCAGGCAGAACACGGTCAGCTGGCGGCCAATGACCGCGGTCAGCGGCAGCAGGTCGTAGCCGTGCACCTTGGCCAGCGTGATCACGGGCGTGCCGAGCGCGCCGAAGGCCACCGGCGCCGTGTTGGCGATCAGCGACAGGCCGGACGCCGCCAGCGGCGAGAAGCCGAGTCCGATCAGCACGCCGGCCGTGACCGCCACCGGCGTGCCGAAACCGGCCGCGCCTTCGAAGAACGCGCCGAAACAGAACGCGATCAGCAGCAGCTGCAGGCGGCGGTCGCCGGTGATGCCCGAAAGCGACGCCTGCAGCACCTTGAAGCTGCCGTTCTGTACGCACAACTGTTGGAGGAAAATGATATTGAGCACAATCCAGCCGATCGGCAACAAACCCGTGAACCCGCCCAGCAACGCCGCCCTGCCCGCCATCCCGGCCGGCATCTGATACGCGAACACGGCCACCAGCAGCGCCGCCGCCAACCCGAGGGCGGCCGCCACGTGCGCCTTGATGTGAAGGAAGCCGAGCGCGACCAGCATCACCACCACCGGTATCGCAGCCAGCAGTGACGATGACAGCATACTGCCGAATGGGTCATAAATTTGTTGCCATGCCATATGTGTCTCCTCATTTTTATTGAATAAGTCTTTCGGGCAGAGCTTCGGAGGACACAGGCAGGCACGCCGCGCCCGATAAGGGCAGGCGCGTGGGCCGATAAGGTCTCCGATTTTTGATTTTCTTTAAGTTTGTAAATATTTGCGCTATTCTCGTAACAAAACAAACTGGTTGGGCCAGATGATGGAGAAATATACGCAATGCCGAAAAGCCAACAACGCGGCCGCGTCGCCGAACTGATCGCCAAACTGGAAGACACCCTGCTCGACGGCAGCGCGCCGGCCAACACCCAGCTCGCGTCGGAGCGCGAACTTGCAGAACGCCACGGTGTGTCGCGCAACACGGTGCGAGAGGCGATCCGGCAACTGGAGGCGCGCGGCCTCATCCAGATCAAGCCGCGCAGCGGCATCTTCGTTTCGGACCGCATGCGCACCGGCGCCACGCCGTCGCCCTGGGCGCACCTGATCTCGAGCAGCCCGGCGCGGCACCAGGACATGCTCGAATTCCGCCGCGTGCTCGAGGGGGCGACCGCCTATTTCGCGGCGCTGCGCTGCAGCGACGAGGACCGCGCGCGCATCTCGGACGCGATGGACAGGCTTGAGCATGCGCGCCAGGTCGGCGATGTCGCCGGCGAGTCGCGCATCGACGTCGAACTGCACGAGGCGATCGCACTGGCCTCGGGTAACAGCATGTTCCTGCACCTGCACGGCAGCATCACCAAGATGCTGCGCGAACACATCATCCTGAACGTCGATGGCTTGCGCGAGATCGACCGCTCCCTGTCCGACCTGCTGTTGATGCAGCACCGCACGATCTGCGACGCGATCTGCGAACGCCGTCCGGAGGAAGCCCGCACGGCGATGCAGGCGCACATCGACTATGTGCGCTACAAGCTGGCGGAGGACGACGGGCCAGCCTGAGCGCTTCTGGTTGGGCCAGGACCTGTACGGAGGGGTGTGTCATTCGTGCCGGCGCAGGGGGTCATGCCGGCCTGCTTGATAAAATGAGGAAAGACATGCGAATTCTGAATCGCCGGCATCACCAATGACCATTGGACGGTTGGTGCGCCGGACGCCATACTGCACCTGTCTCCTCTATTCTCCTCAAAAAAGGATAGATTCAGCCCGCTTCCGAGCGGGCTTTTTTTTGCCCGCCCGGGTCGGCCCCGTTCAGGGTGCGGCTGCCCCTGCCACGATGGGGATGCGGCGTGGCGCCGGCGCGACCGCCTGCTCCGCCGCGATCAGCTGGCGCAGCACCCGGCGCGCGCGCAGGGCGCCGGCGTCGGCGCTGAGCAGTACCGGGCGCAGCTCTTCGAAGCTCTTCCCTCCCATCAGCCGTTCCACGCTCTCGATGATCGGCACGTCCTCGCCGACGAAGGCTACCTGCACCGCCTGTTCGATGCCGCGGTCGACAGCGGCGTCGTCGATCTTGAATGCCCGGCTGACCGACCAGAAGTAGTGCGTCGAGGTCGCCGTTTCCGGCGTCAGGAAGTGATTGAAATAGCCCCACACGCCCTGCTCGCGCGCGCCGTTCACGGGGGCCACGCCGACGTCCAGGCGCAGCACGCCCGGCGGGTCCCAGCGCATGTCGAGCCAGTGGTCGACCGGCTTGCCGTAATCGTCGAACAGCGCGTCCCACACCGGCGGCGCCATGCCGTCCGGGCACCAGCGGTTCGAGTGCACCGTGCTGCCGGCCTGGGTGACCTCGATCCTGCCGCGCTTGATCGCCTCGCTGCCAAGGCCGCCCGCATGCAGGTATTCGACGTGCGACAGGTCCATCAGGTTGTCGACGATCAGTTCATAGTTCGCCTGCACGTGGATCGCGCCGGTCTGGGTGCGGAAGGACGGATCCGTCATGAAGCCGAAATCGGGGATCGTCGCCGGATCCGCCAGCGCCTTGTCGCCCAGCCAGAGCCACAGCAGGCCGTGGCGTTCGACCAGCGGACAGCTGGGAATCTGCGCCGCCTCGGGGATCTTGCCGCTGCCGTGGGGGTTGTGCACGCAGCGCCCGGTCGCGCCGTCGAACTGCAGGCCATGGTACGGGCATTGCACGATGCCGTCACCGACCAGGGTGCCGCGGTCGAGCGGCGCGAACCGGTGCGGACAGCGGTTGCCGGCGGCGATGCAGTTGCCGTCTTCCTTGCGCATGAAAAGGATGGATTCGCCGCAGATGGTGCGCGCCATCGGTTTGGGACCGACTTCGCCGGCCAGCGCCGCGACATACCAGACGTTGTTCAGGTAGGACATGCCGTGCCCTCCCCGTTCAGCGGATCAGGCGCTTGACCGCATCGGCGCCGAAACCCATCTTTTCGTAGTGCTGCTCGCACATCGCGATGTAGTCGTGGACGTCGAAATAGCCGGCGGATTCGCCCTTGTCGTCGAGCCAGATCAGCGGTCCGCTGACGATGAAGAACACCCGCATCGGCTCGTCGTGGTCGAAGGCGACCAGCGTGTGGCCCTCGCCCGGCGTCTCGTACACGAAGTCGCCCTCCGTCGCGGTCCAGTCGTGCTCCAGGTAGCCCCATTTGCCGGAAATCGTGTACGCGAACACTTCGTGCGGGTGATAGTGGCGGTTGACCAGGCCGGCCTTCTTCGCCATCAGGATGTCGCACCACTTGTTCGCGGACGGCGAAATCCACAGCGGGCGCGAAGACACGGTGTCGGTGAAGGGTACGTACAGGCGCTCGTCATCGGACGCGGCGTTGGCGATGAAGGCCTCGGGCAGCGCGTGCGGTTTGAACGGGTTGGCGATCGGGCTCAGGTCGCGCCAGAATTCGGTGTTGGCCTTGTCTACCATGAAAGTCTCCTGTTTTATTATGGATGGATGCAGCGCTCTCAATATAGACCCGCGGCCGGCGCCGCGATTGACCGAGCGGGACCTGGCTTTTGACTGAGCGGGACATCGGATTGCGGCCGCCGCCGCCGCCATGGCGCAAGTCCGCCCCGCCGTGCTATGTTTGTGGAAACGCCATGCGAGAGCCGCCACGAAGCGGCCGCGACAGAAGGAGACAACCCGATGCTCGTCCACGCCCCTTGCGTCACCCACGCGTCCACGGCCCCGGTGGCCGCCGGCGACCGGCTGTCCTACTGGGACAGCTACAATGCCGCCGCGCTGGTCGGCTTGCGCACCACCTCGCAATCGCGCGCCGGCCTGGTGGCCAGCCAGACCAACGCCGCGCTGCCCACGATGCGCGTCGCCGACATCAGCGGCAACGCCCACGCGGTCGAGCGCAGTCCGGCCCTGGTCGGCTTATTCCCGAAGGAAGCGGTGTTCGCCTGCCACCTGGTCAAGGGCAGCGCGGTCTTCGTCCAGGACGGCGAACAGTTCGCGCTGAGCGCCGGCGATACCATCATCTACGACACCCGCCGTCCGTTCACCCTGGCCTTCCCCACGGACATGCAGGAGTTTTTAGTCGATATCCCGGTCGATGAACTCGATGCCTGCTGGGGCGTGGGGGTGGGCGACCTGCCGCTGAAGATCGCGCCGGCCGGCGGCGTCGGCGCCGCCCTCGGCACCGAGTTGCGGCGCGCCGTGCGCGGCTACCTGCAGGCGCCGACGCCGGAGGGCAGCATCGCCCTGCCCGCCTGCGTGCACACGGTCCTGCGGACGATGGCCCAATCCGGCCTGCGCGGACCCGACGCGCTGCCGCGCTCGCTGTTTCACATCCTGGCGGCCAAGATGCACATCGCGCGCCACCTGGGCGATCCCGAACTCTGCCCGCTCGATGTGGCCAGGGCCGCCGGCGTGTCGGTACGCCACCTCAACCGCCTGTTCGCACAGGAAGGGACCTCGCTGGCCGAACATATCTGGGCGCAGCGCACGGCGATGGCCTACCGCGACCTGATGCACCCGGCCGCGCGCCACGCG
Organism: Herbaspirillum sp. SJZ107; assembly: GCF_006715485.1. Lineage (GTDB taxonomy): Bacteria > Pseudomonadota > Gammaproteobacteria > Burkholderiales > Burkholderiaceae_D > Telluria. The sequence continues at coordinate 562,045 of NZ_VFNH01000004.1, read as the reverse complement.
GCCATCGGCGACATCGCGTTCCGCTGGGGCTTTTCGAGCCAGGCCCATTTCTGCCGGGCGATCGCGGCCAGCCATGGTGCGGCGCCGTCGGTCCTGCGCAAGCGGGCCGGATCGGTCCTATAGATTCGCCAATGCCATGTAGTCCAGGATGCTGGTCCCGCCGAGTGTGGCGAACGGCAGCAGGAAAGCCTTCAGCAGGGGCTGTTGCCAGAAGGGGGCGAAGGCGCCTTCGTGCAGCTGCTCCATGCGTTCGAGCAGCAATTTCAGTTGGGCCGGCTTCGGCCCGCTCGCCGGCCGCGACCGGTTGACTGGCGGCGCGGCCGGCATGCCGCGCCAGGAGGGTGCCGGCTCGCCACCGCTCGCGCGCATGATCTCGTCGCTCAGATCCTGGATGGCGTCCTGCCGCGCGGCTTCGGCCGCATAACGCAATGCCAGCGCACAGGCCAGGGCCACACCCGCCCCCAGCACCATCAGCGCCACGCCGGTGCCGGACATGGTCCAGTGGTCGAAGAAGGGATTACGCGACATCAGGAACAGCGACAGTACGATGAAGGGAAAGTAGATCAGGCGGCTGACGCACTTGGTACGCATGGCGATGAACTGCAGGTTGATCCACTTGTTCAGGTAGACGCCCGGTATCTGCAGTTCCTTCTCGAACCTGCGCAGCGTGTCGCTCGGCCAGTTGACCACGCGCGACGCGGTCAGTCCGCGCACGAAGCTGACGCAAAACGTCGTGGCGTCCACCACGAAGAACAGAAGGAAATAGATGGCAACGAACATCAGGCTATGCAGCCATTGATGCACCGTCAGCGACAGCTCGCCGCGCTGCGGAACGAACCAGGGCGAGTGCAGCGCCTGCGCGAGGCACCAGCTGGCGAGGCCTGCCAGCAGCACGCAGGCAGTGGTGCGCGTGGCGCGCGCGCTGATCCGGTTCTGCACGATGTAGCGACGCCAGAAGGGTTCGTTCGGGCTGCCGTGGCTCACGTCCCGAGGCAGGATGAGTCGTAACGAGAACATGTTTACGAAGCGCAGCCAGCGCGGCAGGTGCCGGTCGGCCTTGCGTTGCTTGTCCACCAGGTCCATGCGCATTTCACGGAGATTGAAGCGCTTGAGGATGTCGTCCAGGTTCTCGGTGAGCGCGGCCCAGCCGGAATAAATGAGATACACGCACAGCAGCAGCGTCACCAGCCGGATGGCTTCCGTGGGCCACAGGCTGATCCCTTCCAGGGCGACCAGCGGTTTGCCCTCATGCGTGAGCCATATGGCGAAGGGTTCCCAATAGTGCGCCAGCAGCAGCGGCAGTCCGAGGTGCGCCAGCGCCAGCACGAGCGCGGCAGCCTGCCAGCGCCATATCCGTTGCGCCAGCGAACCGGCGAGAAGGACGCCGCGCAGCCGCCGACGCAGTTTGCGGCTGGCCAGGACCGGGGGCAGCCACAGCATGAGGATCAGCAGGCTCGCGACGAACCACAGCGTAAACAGGCGCAAGTGCGGATACAGGTCGCTTGGCTCGGGATGGATACTGGCACCGCACAGCTTCCAATCCGGGCCGGTACAGCCGCTGCCCGGCTCGCGGTCGGCCGCCGGCGCGGCCGGCGGTCCGGAGCTGAAGTCGAAGGGCCTGGTACGGCCGATTTCGAACAGGCGCGGCTCGGTGAACCACGCGCGTATGGTCTCCTGGCTGGTCGGCTCGCCAGGAGGCGGCTTGCCGGCACCGGTGGCCACGGCCACGGCCTCGGCGCGCAGTGCGTCGTCCATGGCCAGGCGCGTCGCGAGGAAGTTCGACGTCTGGTAAGCGTCGCGGAAGGACGGCATGTCGGGCTGCATGGTTTCCGCCAGGCGCAGGTTGAAATGCGAGGCGACGACCAGGTTGCGCGTCCAGGCCTTCTCGCGCGGGTGCAGGAAACGCGCATCCAGGTCGGTCGTGAAGAAGATCGCGTTTGGAAACTGCGGCTGCAAGGCTTGAAGCACCACCAGCTTGTCGTGCACGTCCGAACCGAGCACGCCGATGGCGCGCAGGCCCATGCCGTCCGGGCTGCTCTCGCCGATCTCCTGGTCGATGTCGGTCAGGCGCTTTGCCAGGCGCCGCAGGTAGTCGAACTGGCTCTGCCCCTCGGCGATCTCGAGGTAGGTGCCGTCCAGCTGGCGGCTGTCGTATTTGTCCTCGGTCCCGGCTGTGGCCGGGCCGGCCTTGGCGGGAGAAGCGCCGGTGCCGGCGGCCGGAGGCTGTTCGCCGTCGAGGCCGCGCACATAGCTGGCGCTGTGGATGCAGAAGCCATCGGCGTCGGCATGCGTCAGGAACGCGTCGCCAAGGGCGCGGCCATACAGGGTGTCCCATTCGGAGATGATCGCGACGTGGCTGGGCACCTGCGGTTTGTCCTTTCCCAATTCGCAGGTCGCGTCCTGCTCGGTGCGCCGCCTGCCCGCATGCAGTCCGCGCAAGCGCAATTCCCTGATCAGCGCATTCGCCAGCTGCCTGTCGTCGCCGATGGTCCGTACCAGCTTGACGCCTTTCTTGTCGAACAGGCTCGGCAGGCTCTGGCCGGACGGCAGTTCGGGTGCGATGCGCGTGTCCGGCGCAGTGGGCACGGCCGAATAGAAGTAGAGGGTCGGCACTTCCGCCTGCTCCGGGTCGCCGGAAGGCTGTACGTCCGGTATGTCATCAAGTTCCTTCACCATGGCGCTCAATCCACCCGAGGTGGCGGGACCGAGTACGCGCCAGCTTGCCAGCCGGTCGCGGGGCTTGATCTGGCCAACCAGCGTGCGCATCTCCTCCAGGGGTTTATCCTTGAACGCATTGCCGTCAAGCCACAGTACAAGTACCCTGGGCGCATGGTCGCCAGCCTTTTCCTTCTTGGACTGGAACCATTCGTAGGGCACGAATCCGGACTTGTCCGGGCCCTTGGGGAAGAAGTAGCCCAGGTGTTCGGCGTCGATCGGCACCTGGCCACTGGCGTCCAGGCCAGCCAGCACCGCATACCGGACCCGTCGCCGGGTCTCGATGTCTTCCGAGTAAGGGCCGCCCTGGAGCATCACGGCAAGCACCACTGCCTTGCGATCGCCATCCTTCATTTCGCCCAGGATTTTCTCGGGCTGGCGCTCGCTATCGCTGGCCTCGGCCTTCTTCGGGTCGCGCTTCCGGGCCTCTTCGCGTGCGCGCGCCACGGCGCCAAAGGGATCCTGCCAGAGCCGCGCATCCATGTCTTGCCCGGCACTTGCCTGCTGGATCTTCGGCTCGCTGACCGGCAGGCGGGTGGCTTCGAGCGGGACCGTGCGGATGAACAGGACACCGACCGTGAGCATGACGATGGCAATGATCCCGCTGGTCGGAACGCCTCCCGATGGCTTCGATTCCTTTTCCATGACGCGCCTCTTTGCGTGGGGGACGGCACGCGTCCGCGTCAGGTCCAGGGAAGGCGGAGTGCATCCCGCAGACAGGGATGCCGGCGGCCAGGCGCTATCCGTTCATTCTGAAGGAAAGCCGGGTTCTCGTCCGTTTGGACATCGGTTGCCGGATTGCGGTTCCGCTGCCGGCTGGGCGACGGACCGGGGCCGGAATCCGGCAACCGGGTCAGGCGCGGCGCGTCAGGCCGCCTGCTTCCACAAGGTGCGCCCGAAGAAGGTCAGCGTGCGGTCCCACGCCACCTGCGCCCATGCCGGGTCGTACTGGGTGCCGGCGATGCGGCCCGCGCCCACAGCCTCCTCGTTGGCGAAGGCATGATGCGCCAGGTAGCGGTGCGGCTCGTAATCGACGTTGGCGGCGGCCAGCTTCTTGTCGAGTTCGTCGATGGTCGCGATCGGGAAGAATGCGTCCTGGGTGCCCCAGTGCGCCTGCAGCGGCGCGGTGATCTTGCTGGCGTCGATATAGTCGAGCGGCGGGCAGCCGTACCAGACCACGGCGGCCGACAGGTCGGGCAATTGCGAGGCCGCCAGCAGCGTCAGCGCGCCACCCATGCAGAAGCCGGTCACGGCGACGGCCGGCGCCCGCTCCTTCAGGTAGGCGACGGCGCCGCGGATATCCTGGCTGACGGCATCGCCGAAGTTCAGGTTGTCCATCAGGTGGTGGGCTTCCTCTTCTTCCACCGTCATCTTGCCGCGGTAGAGGTCGGGCACGAGCGCGAGATAGCCGGCCAGGGCCAGGCGGTCGGCGACGCCGCGGATCTGGTCGTTCAGTCCCCACCACTCCTGGATGACGACGACGGCGGGAGCGCCGTCGAGCTTCTGCGGCTGCGCCAGATAGCCTTGCACTTCCTGGCCGTCCGGACGCTTGTAAGTGACCATCGATGATTGAATTTGTTTCATGATTTTGTTTGTCTAGTCGAAAAGGTTTCAATATTCTACTCGTCCGGTAATCTGGACGTCCTGTCAATACAGTATTCTGTGCCGTGTATGCCCTCGAACGACAATAACGGAGACATCCCATGGAACAGCAAGCGAGCTACGTGCACGGCGCGCACGACATACCGCTCATCGGACAGGCAATCGGCCCCTATCTGGCATCCATCGCGGCAGAATACGGCGACAGGGACGCGCTCGTCGTGCCCTACCAGAATATCCGGTGGACCTACCGCGAATTCGACGAAAAGGTGACCTGGCTGGCCGCGGCCCTGCTGGAGCTGGGACTCGCGCCCGGCGCCCGGGTCGGCATCTGGGCGCAGAACTGCGCCGAATGGGTGTTGGTCCAGTTCGCCACCGCGCGTGCCGGCCTGATCATGGTGAACATCAATCCGGCCTACCGCCGTGCCGAACTCGAATACGTACTCGACAAGGTGCAATGCAGCGCGCTGATCCTGGCGCCCGCCTTCAAGTCCAGCAATTACATCGACATGCTGCAGGACGTGGCGCCGGAAATCCGCGACGCCGCGCCGGGCGCATTGCAGTCGGCACGCCTGCCGCATCTGCGGCATGTGATCCGCCTGGGTAGCGACCGCACGCCCGGGATGCTGAATTTCGCCAGCCTGCTGGTGCCGCCGGGCGCCGGGTCGCTCGATCGTCTGGCCCAGGTCGAGGCGCGCGTGCAGTTCGACGATCCGGTGAATATCCAGTTCACCTCCGGCACCACGGGCGCACCGAAGGGCGCCACGCTCAGCCACCACAACATCCTCAACAACGGCTTCTTCATCGGCGAGGCGATGAAGCTGAGCAGCCGCGACCGGCTTTGCATCCCGGTGCCGCTGTATCACTGCTTCGGCATGGTGCTGGGCAACCTGGCGTGCGTCACCCACGGCGCCGCGATGGTGTATCCCGGCGAAGGCTTCGATCCGCAAGCCGTGCTGCAGACGGTCCAGGCGGAACGCTGCACGGCGCTGCACGGCGTGCCGACCATGTTCATCGCGATCCTCGACCAGCCGGATTTCGCCGGCTACGACCTGTCGACGCTGCGCACCGGGATCATGGCTGGGTCGCCCTGCCCCGCCGAGGTGATGAGCCGCGTGATCGAGAAGATGCACATGCACGAAATCACGATCGCTTACGGCATGACCGAAACCTCGCCGGTGTCGTTCCAGAGCTCGGTCGACGACCCGGTCGAACTGCGCGTCACGACGATCGGCCGCGTCCATCCGCACCTGGAAGTGAAGATCGTCGATGCGGAGGGACGCATCGTGCCGCGCGGCGTCAAGGGCGAGCTGCTGACGCGTGGCTACTCGGTGATGCTGGGGTATTGGGGCGACGACGACAAGACGCGGGAAACGATCGACCGCAGCCGCTGGATGCATACCGGCGACCTGGCCGTCATCGACAAGAACGGGTTTGCCGCCATCGTCGGGCGCAGCAAGGATATGGTCATACGGGGTGGCGAGAACATCTATCCGCGCGAGATCGAGGAATTCCTGTACCGGCATCCCAAGGTGCTGGACGTGCAGTGTGTCGGGGTGCCGGACAGTAAATATGGGGAAGAGCTGTGTGCCTGTATCATTTTGCGGCCCGGGGCGCTTGCCGACGAGGCGGAGATCCGCACCTTTTGCCAGGGGCAGATCGCCCACTACAAGGTGCCGCGCTATATCCGCTTCGTGTCGGGCTTTCCCATGACTGTGACCGGCAAGATCCAGAAGTACGTGCTGCGCGAGCAGCTGGCGAGCGATCTCGGCCTGCGCTAGGTCCCGGCATGCAAGGCCTCGTACAGGGGCCGCTTTTCCTGGTAGGCCGTACCGCGCAGCTGCCAGAACTGGCGTCCCTGTATCGAGTCCAGGAAGGCGCGCCGCCGCTGAATGCGTTCGCTGCCGACTGCACTTTTCGAGATCAGGTAGCGTATCTCCCCGTTCGGTCCCAGGATGACGGTGGTCCCGCCGACGAGTGCATAGTCCGCCTTGCCGGCCCCCGGCTGCATCATCACCTGCTGGGTGATCTCCGCGACCAGGTCGTTGACGATCTGGCCATCCGGACCGGCACGGCGGGCGATCCGCACCGACGCCACCACCGGCAGCTCGGCCCTGCCCCCGAGTGCTTCGGCTTCGCTGCCAGACAGCAAGCCGAATTCCTGCAGGTGCTCGGGCCGGGTGGCGAATTCGCCCAGCGCCCGGGCCTGCCGGGTCAGCTCGGCCGGCGTCGCACCGCAGGCCATGTCGCAATCGAACACCAGGTGCGCCGCATCCAGCGCGATCACCGGCGGCATCACGCGCCGCGGGGCGCGCCACAGCAGCGCATCCTCGGCCAGCGTGGGCACGTGGCGCGGATAGATCGCGCGCCTGGAAAAGGCGTCGATCAAGGCCTCGCGGTATCCCCAGGGATCGTCGGGGACCAGGTCGTAGTCTGCCGTGACCAGCGCGCGCAGGAATTCGCCGAGGGTGATGTCCACCGGCGGGCAATAGTCGACCGCCCGGATCATCAGCGCCTGGAAATGGCCGGCCAGCGAACTGGCCGCATGCGCGAGGAGTTCGGTCAGGTCGGCCGGCAGCTCGCCCGGCGGGCATATCCCCGTGCCGTTACTGGCAAGACGCAGGAAAGGCGCCGTCTTGCGCTGGAAAATGGTGAGGTAGGCCTCGAAGATGGCACACAGCAGGACACGGCCGGACTGGTGCGGCTCGGCGCCGGCGTCGTACTGTTCCGGCGGTTCTTTCGACAGCGCGCTGCGCAGCGCCGCATCCAGTTCGAGCACATGCCCCAGCTGGCTGGCAAGTTCGGTCAGCAGCGGCGCCTGGTCGAGGCGGCCGCGTGCCTTGCGCAGGGCCGTCTTGACCAGTTCGCGATAGCTGAGACGCTGGAATATCGCGATCAGGTCGGCAAAGCCTTCGTGAAAGGCGGCGACATCGGGCCCGGTGGGCACGCTGAACTGGGCGCGCAAGCCGTCCAGCAGCGCGTGCGTCACTTCGTGCGCGACGATGTCGTGCGACAGGCAGGTGAAGACGTAGCCGCCGGGGAGCGTGCGGCCGCCGACGCTGCCCAGGGGCGCGACGTCATAGCCGAAACACAGGGCGCCTTCCTCCTTGTCGTACCAGGCATTTTTCCCCTTGGCCGCGAAGGGACGCAGCGCCAGCCGGGTCGGATCGTCCTCGCGGCGGAATCCCCAGGCGACGTGGCGTCCGAGCGCGCTGCGAAAGACGGCGTACACGCTGCTGCATACGGCGTACACCATTTGCTGATGAAAGCGCGGCTCGGAAGGCGATGGCGTATAGCCGCCGGACATCAGGACGAAGTGCTCGTTCAGGTCGGCCGGCTGGTAACGGCCATTCTGCTGCGGATCCTGGCTGTCGACCTTGAACAGGCTGCCCTCGGGCCCCGGCGCCAGCGGCTCATAAGGCACATTGATCAGGGTGACCGCCGCTTCCATCCGCGATGCGGCGGGATCGCTGGTATACACCTTCAGCGGGCGATACAGGGGGTCGCCGGCCTTGCGCGCGAACGGCCTGGCAATGGCGCGCGTGACCGACGCGGCCACCTGGAAGCGCACGCCCAGCCCGTCGCCCTCGACGCTCGGCGGGCCATGCACGGGCGGCGGCAAGCCGCCCGTGCCGTCGCGGCTTTGCGCCTGCGCAGCCGTGGCCTGCGGGGTCGAGCTGTCGAGCTGTTGCTGACCAGTAGCCATGCTTCGTCACCGGTTCTGCGGCCCGCCCGACTGCAGCGATTGCGGCGGCGGATGCTGAATACCGCCATTCGGACGCTGCATGTCGCCCGTCGACGTCTGTTGCAGCTGGACTTGCTGCAGCAGGCGCTCGACGCTGCGCAACACGCCGAGCAGCTCGCCGGCATCGGGTATGGGCGACGGGCCGGGTGCCGGCACGGCTGCGCGCTCGGGCCGCGCGGCTGACGGTTGCGGCAGCGGCTGCAGGAAAGGCCGCTTCGCCGCAGTGCGGGAGCTGGCATCGAGCTGGACATGCTGGCGCGGCGTCTTGCCGAAGCCGGCCCGCACCTGCTCGATGAAGGCGCCGTTGGTGAGTCTGGCGCCGGCGGTCTCCAGTATTCTGGTGGCGCGGGCAGTGAACTCGCCCTGGCCCTGGCTCTCCCACGCGGATTCGTTCCGGGCGCAGGCGGCGAAGCTCACCTCGTAGGTCACCTTCGGTTCCGCGGCAGCCGCGAAGGCACGGGCAGCGCCGGCGTCGCCGACCACATGTTTGCGATAGTCGAGAAACGCATCGATCATTGCCTGTGTCGGCGGCATGAAGCGCTGGCGCTGGTCGCCTTCGGCGATGAAGAGGCGCCGGTTATCCCCCGAGTGGCAGCAATCCATGAAACACGTCAGGTTGACGCCGGCGGGCACGCCCGCGTAGATCTCGCCAAGTTCGTCGTCCAGCAGGAATGCGCCGGTCTGGTAGTCGTAAGGGACGATGGCCTGGTCCTTGCCGTCCACTTCCTCGTCGTGGTTCAGGTCCGGCATCTCCGTGCCATGTCCCGCATACTGGAACACGATGACGTCGCCCGCGCGGCTTTCTGCGATCATCTGCTTCAGCTGGCCAATGATGTTGTCGCGCGTGGCCTGCTGGTCGAGCAGGCGCGTTACCGCAAAGCCGGCGCCGTCCAGGGCTTTGCGCCAGGATTCGACATCCGCCAGGCATCCCGCCAGCGGCTGCGTGGGGTAGGCATTGATACCCACGCACAGCGCCCGCCTGGTGCCACGCCGTTCGTCGATCCGGATGTCGTCGCTGCGCCGGTCCTGCTTCAGCATGTCGCTCAGCGTCGGCGCGGCCGGTGCTTGCGCAAGGCCGCGGTCCGCGGCTCCGGCAGAAGGATAGTCGACGATGGTCCCGTCGTCGCCCCGGTTCAGGATGCGGCGGGCGATGCTGCCCATGGTGGCGCGGTCGTCGTCGAAGCCGCCGTGCGTCGTCGATCGGCTGGCACTGTCCACCATCCCCGGCGGCGTCTGCGACCAGATCACCTCGGCCCTGCCCTGTCCACCGCTCAAGCCGAACAGGCGGCTCAAGTCGGCGTCGGCGCGCAGGCTTTCCTCGAGACCGAGAATCGGCGTCTTGCGCTGCGGCTCGAGTGCATGGAAGATCAGGTACAGCAGCGATTTGTTGTAGATCCCGGCGCAGTTGTCGCGTGCCTCGAGCGCCTCCTTCATGGTGTACACGGTCAGATCGCGGATGCCGCCGCGATCGCCGACCAGAAGTGCAAGCTTCTCCTTGAACAAATCGACCCGCACCGCAGGCGCCATCAGGTGGAGCGAGCGGAACGCGGGCACGCCCAGGTCGAGCGCGCAGGGGATGAACCAGGAATGGAAGATCGCACCCGCGCTATGGCCGACGGCATGCAGTTCCACGGCGTCGCCGTAGCGTTTGCAGAACGCCGCAAGCTGCTGCGCGACGAGGTAGGCGCCGCCCTCGCGTCCCGGCTGCACCTGGCGCGTCTCGCTCAGGGTGTCCGGCGAGGACGCGGTGCGGGCATTCTGCTTCATCACGCCCCAGATCTTGGGTCCGCCGAGAAAGCGCACCGTTTCCTGGATCAGCGGGTCGCTCGTATAGTCGGCGAAGTCGCGCTTGCCGGAGATCGCCCGCTGCAGCAGTTGCCCGACACTTTCGAACAGGCCCGTCTCCCAGACAAAATAGATGGGGTAGATGTCGTTGTCGAGCCACCATGCGACGCTCTTGCGGGCAATCGCCAGTCCGGCCGCCTCGTCGTTCAGGCCCCCGTGGGCCTGGAACATCAGGCGCAGGGGCCGCTGCGCAGCCTGGGCGCGCTCCAGCGCGCGCGGCAGGTGTTCCGAGAAGATCGCCTCGACATCCTGGCGGGTGGTGGTCCATTGTCCGCTGCCCGACAGTTCTCCCATCGACAGGTTGACCAGGTGCGGCCTGAGGTCGGGCTGGCGCAGCGGCACCGCTTCGCGCCGGCCCTGGCCGGCGTAAGCCGCGCGCGCCCCGGCCTCCTCGTGATGCCGAGGGTGATGGGTGCAGGCGTCGGCATCGGCCTCGAAGGCGGCCATCACGCCGCTCTCCCGGCTCTGCATATCCTCGAGCAAGTCCGTGATGATCGCGTTGGCTGCCAGGGAATCGGCATGAAACGGCGGCTCGTTCTCGGGCAAGGCCCGACGCGCCTGTCCCATCTCGCGGCGCTTGCGCATGACGTCGTCCAGCATCCGCTCATAGTCGATGCTGTCGCCCGGGCACGTCTTCCCCGACATCATGTTATGGAATTTCAGCGTCGCCAGCGGCAAGTCGAAGGCCTGCTGCAGCATCGCGACGACGCCGACCGCAGTGGCGCGCTGCTTGCCGCCGAACGGGTCGGCGCCGACGTCGAAGTCCCCGATCATCTCGAACATGAACGGACCGGCCCGATCGTCGCCGTTGAAACCCCTGGCGCTCGCCGGCGGCTTGTTCCAGTCGCGTCCCAGCCAGATCTCGCCGTTCGGATCGATGGTGATGTGCTGGGCGATATCGCTCCAGCCATTGTGCTCGGTGTGATAGCGCCACATCGCAACGATCGTGTCTTCCCCCTTGAATCCATGGTGGTCGGGGCGCCATGTATGGTGCATGTGGACGGCGTTGATGGAGCGCGAGAACGGAAAGCGGGCGAGCAACGCGGAGAATTGATCCAAGCTCACTTTTTTGAAAGAGGGGCGCATGGTAATCCTTCACAAGGTGACCATCGCCGGTTGGCTTGACCGGAGACGATGCGGAACACATTCAGTGACCACACATCTTCAATAGACAGCGGTCTACTGCGAGCCACATCATTCTGTGCCCATTTTTGACGGATGACACACTAAAGATTGCGAAAAATCGAAACCTTCAATAAAAGCAACGGTTTGTCAAAAAATTTTGCTATTTGCGCTCATGCGATGAAACAAAATCTCTCTACGTCAACGAAACTTTGACCGGCATACATTGACGCAAGCATCTCTTCCGCTCTGGTACGACGGCTTTACGCATGCGATGCACGCATTCGCCAGGATTGCACGCGCTCTTACAAAAGGTTTCGATTGAAACTTTTACACACTTTCGCGTGTGCGGCTCAGCAAGTAATCTAATGGGCTCGGTACCAGCCAGGCTCGTGACGGCGCCTCACGGCGGGCCGATCGCTTTTTCTTCAAACGGAGTCTTCCTTGTCCGACACTAATGTTCCCCAACCGCAAACGGTCATCAAAATCATCGGCATAGGCGGGGCCGGCGGCAATGCCGTCAGCCACATGGCGTCCTCCGGACTGTCCGCCTTCGAATTCATTTGCGCCAATACGGACGCGCAGGCGCTGTCGAACACCCGTACCGAAAAACGGATCCAGCTGGGCGAGAGCGGCCTCGGCGCCGGCAGCGACCCGGTCGCCGGGCGCGAAAGCGCCACGCACGAACGCAGCGCCATCGCCGACGCGCTCAAGGGCGCCGACATGGTCTTCCTTACCGCCGGCATGGGCGGCGGCACCGGCACCGGCGCCGCGCCCGTGGTCGCCGAAGTGGCGCGCGAGCTGGGCATCCTGACCGTCGGCGTGGTGTCGAAGCCCTTCCAGTTCGAAGGCCCGCGCCGCATGCGCGTGGCTGAAGAAGGCATCGCGGTGCTGGCGCGCTGCGTCGACTCGCTCGTCATCGTCCTCAACAGCCGCCTCGAAGAAGTCCTGGGCGACGACATCACGCAAAAGGGGGCTTTCGCCGCCGCCGACGAGGTGCTGTCCAAGGCGGTGACCGGCATCGCCGACATCATCACCGTGCCCGGCATGGTCAACGTCGATTTCGAAGACGTGCGCACCGTGATGCGCCAGACCGGCATGGCGATGATGGGCTCGGCCCAGCACGAGGGCGAGGACCGCGCCGTCAAGGCGGCCGAGGAAGCCATCTCCTGTCCCCTGCTCGACGGCTCGAATCTGCGCGCTGCGCGCGGGCTGCTGGTCAACATCGCCGCCTCCGAGGAAAGCCTGAAACTGCGTGAAACCCGGCTGGTGATGGACACGATCTGTGCCCAGACCAGCGACGATGCCATCATCAAGTTCGGCGCGGTGTTCGACGATACGCTGGGCGATGCGATGCGGGTGACCGTGGTGGCCACGGGCTTGAATCGTCCTAGCGACTTTGCTGTCGGACGGCGGTCGGCGCTGTCGCGGCCTTTGAACCAGCCGCAGTCGGTGCTGCGCCAAGCGGGAGTCAGGTCGACGTTGGGGCAGCATGAGGTGCGTACCGGGTCGACTTCGCGCTAGCTCGGGTCGAGAAAAAGGCATGGCGCTTTTGCACCGGCTGCCCTCGTGCGCACAGGGCAGTTCGGTTACCATCAAAATCAAGAGCCAACATTCCTTCCTATTACATTCATATGATGAATAAAACCGCGCTGAAAGCCGTTTTTTTTGACATCGACGGCACGCTCATTGACAGCAACGATGCGCACACGCGCGCATGGATGCAAACCCTGCAACGGCACGGCCACTCTGTCAGCTACGAGACGATCAGGCGCTTGATCGGCGAGGGATCCGACAAGGTTTTCGCTGAGCTGCTCGGCATCGAGTCGGACTCGGCCCTTGCGAAACAGATTACGCACGACCGCACGCAGTTATTGCTGAACAGCTTCATCCCGAACCTGAAACCTACACCCGGCGCCAGAGAGCTGGTGCAACGCCTGCGGTCCGAAGGTCTACGTCTGGTGATTGCTTCATCCAGTGGCGAAGAGCTGCCGGCGTTGCTTGCGCAGGCCGACTTACAGGACTTGCTCGACACGGCAGTCTCCTCCGATGAGGTAAAGGCGTCCAAACCCGACGGTGACATCATCGAAGTTGCCTTGCGGAAGGCTGGCGTGCATCCCACCGAGGCCGTGATGGTCGGCGACACGCCCTACGACATGGCGGCGGCCAAGGCGGCCGGGGTCAAGGGCATTGCACTGCGCTGCGGCGGGTACTGGGACGATGCGGCTTTTTCCGATGCGGCAGTCATCTTTGATGATCCGGCGACATTGTTGCGTCACTGGACCGACGCGTCACTGGCCGGCTGAACTAGAAGGCAAATTTCGACATTCTTCTCGGCTTGGTAATCGGCGGGCTTTGTCAGACACGCGCATGTCTCAGTGGTCCTCCTACCCTCGCAAGGTTGCAAAGTAGCGTGGGGTTCCAAAACTGGGTGACGCAGACCAGTGCAGCACCATGATCTGCGAATGCTTGAGGTGAGGTTGATCCCATCTCCGCAACTGCAGGCCGCTGCAAAGCCTGCTACTGTTATGGCAGAGTTTTTTTTGCCAAATTGTGCCCCGTACCGAGAGGCCGCTGCTGTCGTGTCAACCGAACTCGAAAACTTGTCCGCCTACCTTCACCGTGCGGCGGTTGCCGGATTCACCGACGGTCACGCGCGGACGCTTGCAGCCGATGTCCAGCAGCACCAGGAATTCCGCCACCGACCCGCCATCGGCCTTCAGGTAGAACGCGCCATGGTCTTCCGTCACGCCCTTTTTCGGCGGTGGTCCGCTCCACTTCGCGAACGGGGCGTTGCCGTTCAAGTCGCGCAGGCAGACCGACTGCCGTCCGGCTGCGATTTTCACGCTCGACGGGCTCTCGACTTTCATCATGCCAGGGGCATGCACGTTGAACTCGTAGGTGTGCGGGGCTGAAGACGACAGTTTGTCGCGCACCACGATCGCGTTCGGACCATGGAGGTAGACGACCTGGCCCCGGGCCTGCGTCAGCTGGCCGCCATAGGCCGGGGTCGCGTCACCTTCTGCATAGTCGTGGTCCGGGCGTGGCGAGAACTGGACGATGCTGCCGTTGCGCTGCAACTGTTCGCGGTAGCCGCTTACCAGCTGCCCCTTGCCGCCATCGAAGGTGACGGCGTTCTGCGCTTTGGTCTGGCGGTACCAGTCGGTCCACAGCGGCGAACCGTACCAGTCGTACCAGCCGGCCTCGACCAGCAGGGGCTGGCCGGCAACCGTCAGCAGCATGCCGTTCTGGTCGCCGTGGCTGTGGTTGAACGAACCGTACGGACTGGACTTGAAGTAGAACGACATGTCCCCGCTCGAGCCGATGTCGCTGTGCATTGCGACCCAGCCGATGCTCTGGAATCCGGCCGCGTTCGGCGGCGCGGCCTTGCGCCTGCTTGCCGCCACCGGCATCGGGTAAGGCGCCTCGAGTACGGACAGGGCGTCGTCCAGCGCCGTCAGCTTGTCGGCATACCAGGCGGCATGCGGCGACGCCACGCGATTCGCAAAAGCCCGCAGCACACGGAAATCGGGCTTGGTGTCGGAACCATCGCCGAAGGCGTGCAAGGGCGCGCCCGGCGGGACGAACGCGATGAGGAAGTCCATGAAGCCCGCCGTCCACGGCTTCGCGTACATGTTCACGCCGGTCACCTGGCGCAAGGGATCCCACAGCACGAGCATGTAAGCGGCTGCGTATTCGGCGTACGCAGTGCCGTTGGCGTAGCCGCCCTCCTGCCCTGACCAGGGTTCGGGCGCCGCGACATAATCCCGGAACGCGAAGTCGAACCACTTCCGCGCGTCCGGCACGTCCCCCAGCGCCAGCGTCGAGATCACGGCCATGTAGGCCAGCAGCGTCGTGCCGTGCGAATCGAAGGGGTGCTGGTCGAGGCGCCCGCCGTCGGCGGCCAGGTCGCTGAACATGTCGGCGCCGCGCACGCTCACGATCTTCAGCCAGCGCGCCTTGCGGCCTGCGTCCAGGTCGCCGGCCAACAGGTCGGCCGCCTTCACCAGTGCCAGCGCGATCTGGCGTGTCGCCTGGTCCTGGTTGGCATAGCTGGTCGGGCCCGAGGGGCTCAGGGCGGCCAACTGGTCGCCGCGCTTGCATGCCTCTTTCAGGTGGTCCGGATTCTTCTTCAGGCGCCACAGGATGGTTGCCGCTTCCAGCTGGCGCGATGCTTCGTCGATGCGGTGGGCGATTTCCCTCTGCTGGGCAGCCATGGCCGCAGTCAGCGGCGCATTGATCACGAGCGGCCAGCGTTCGTCGCTGAGGTCGGGCAGTGCCGCTGTCTGCAGCTTGACTTCGTTGACCAATCGGCTGAGGTAGGGGTCCAGGTCATTCTTTTTCGGCGCGCTCCAGGCGGCGTACTGCGTGAACGACGGCGGCAGCGAACGCGGCCGGGCCTTGTCGAGGATGCGCGTACGCAGCGTGGCATTGTCCGGCACCTCGAACGTGGTCGACTTGTCGGTGATGGAGAATGCGCGCGCCCCCGACCACTCCGTCGAGCCGGCCGGGCGCACACGCCAGGTGTAATGGCCTCGGGCCAGGGACTTGGGCGGCAGGTACCAGGTGCGGTCCACGGTCACGCCGATCGGCGAAGCCCCCTCCGCTACGATCTGGATCTCATAGCGGGTCGCACCGCCCGGGTAGCGGGCCCAGGTGAAGGTAGGCGGGTTCTGCAGCTGCTCCTCGCCGTTGGACGGGTTCGTTCGAACGACAAGCGGGTCGGACGATTGCGCCCAGTCGGCCTGGGCACCCAACGGCCACAGCAGCGACGACAGGGCCGCCGCAAGGACGATTGCGGTCCGATGCGCTCTCATGTCGATCTCCACAAGTCGCACTGCAGTGACCGGGCGTGCGTTCGTGATGGGTTGCTGCCACCTCTCATTGACACCTCTCCAAACGAATGGTTCGGCTAGCGGCCGCTTCAGGCCTATGAGCGTATGTTCACGGCGCGCGCCGCTACCCGGGGTAGCGGACATCAGGCTGACCTCGAGTCCGGGATTACGATTTGGTAATGTGAGTGACGATGCCGGGACTACGTTAAGCGGCGTACAGTGCGGCCCCGACCGGGTACCTAAGCTGGATTTTCACCCCACTCCAGGAGAAATGTCATGAATACGAAATGCAAACTTGCCGTCGTCTCTGCAGCCTTGATGTTCGCAGCAGGCAGCGCCAGCGCGGGCTGCGGCAAAGGCGCTGTCGCGGGTGGCGTGGCGGGCCACGTCGCCGGCAAGCATGGCGTCGCCGGTGCGGCCATCGGGTGCGCGATCGGCCACCATTCCGCCAAGAAGAAGCAGGCAGCTGCCAACGCGGCGGCTAGCACCACGCCGCCGGCAGCCGCACCCGCAACCGGTACGAAGTGAAGCGCGCACGATCCTGACGCCGCGCTTGCAACTGGCTGGAGGGCGATAGCCGGTCCATGCTGCTTCAAACACAAGGCCGCTTTCCAGGCGGCCTTTTTCGTTCATTGGGATGCACCCGGGGGGCGGATCGAGGGCGGCCTGCAGGCCGTCCATGCGTGGGGTGCACTGCGCGACGATGTGATGTCCAAACGAACTCAACTGGGAATAAAACGCAGCGTGCCTAGAACAGCGTGACGTATGCCACGGTGACTGGGCCGGTGGTCCCAGCCGGCCGGCGCATGTTGACCTGTATGTAATAGAAGAACTGGCGGTGATCGAAGGTCAGCGTGCCGTTGGTCGGGAGAACATTCTTTTGGTAGTCCCTGTACCCCTGCGGAGACGCGACCGGAGGGACGAACGCATCGCTATCTGCCTCGGCAATCGTCGAGGGAGCGGAGTCCACGCCCTCACTAATCCCGTTAAAAACATATTTCTTTTGCCTCAACGCGGTCACGACTTGCGAACCCGCACCGCGGAGCCCGTCATCCTTGTACCTCACCGTCATCTTGGTGATCCGGCTGAGCGTGCTCGGGATGGCGCAGGTCAGGATAATCTCGCCGTAACCCCCGTCGCGAAACGAGGCCTCGCCGGCCGAATTGAACAGGACCGACTGGGCGGACGTCTGGCCCGTCGGAACGCAGGCCGCCATGGCCACGCCATGGAAATTGTCGAGTCCGGCCGCCGACGAAGTGGCCGGCAGGGCAAGCACAGCCGTGAGTGCGATCATGGTCTTGACCAAGTTTTTGATCGTAAGGGTAGTCATGGCAATTCTCCATCAGGGTTGAATATGGGTCAGGTTTGCCTTGTCGGCGGCGTGTGAATCTTTCGGTTCACGCCTCCATCATTGCAATGCCCATGCCAGGTGTAAGGCGCAGAGCGGGAACGCGCTCCAAACCATTGAAAGTATTGAATTTCCCCCAACTGTGTTCGCTCGTGACGAACACAATGCGAGCCTATGTTCGCCACGACACAACAGTTCCGGCGGCGTTACCTGATCGCTTGTTGCGGGAGAACCGACGACCCGTCGCGCTGCCGGAACGAGTACAGATCCTGAACTGGCCGAGCCGGCCATGGTAAGACCGGTTATGCTCGAAAAAAAGCTCGCCGAACAAACTGTGTAAATTAGTCTGCAAAGGCCCGAGCAGTAAAAAAGATGCCCCGCGAAAGCGGGGCATCTGCTTTTGAAGGAGAAAATACCTCAGGCTCGAAGCGCGGCCAGGGTCCAATCGATGCCTTTCCAGTTGGTCAGGCGTTTCAGGTTGTAAGCAAGAACCGATAAACTCAGCTCACCTTTCGCCTCTGATAATCCACGCTTGAGCAAGCGCGCGTTACGCAAGATCTCGTGCTTGACGGTGCCGAATGGGTGCTCGACGGTACGACGCCATAGTTTCATCATCTCGGGTCGCTCTGCTACGCGACGCGCGTTGGCCTCGACGACATCGGGTTCAAAAAGATGTGAGACGGAACGTCTTGCACTCCCAATGCGCCAGACCGGCATGGCGATGATGGGTTCGGCCCAGCACGCGGGCGAGGACCGTGCCGTCAAGGTGGACCTGCTGTTGCGGCTGGAGCAGGAGATGCGCATCGTGTACCTGGACAGCTATGTGCATGCAGACTGCAATTATGTGATGAACGACAACCGGCAGAGCATGGCGATACTCACCCGCTACCTGCTGGGCCGCGGTCATCGCCCCGCCTACCTGGGCGCGCCGCCGGTCGCGCATCCGCCACCGGAGGAAAGGCTTGCGGGCTACCTGGAGACGACGGCGGAAGCTGGCATGGCGCCGCATCTCGTGCCTGCCAGCACATAGCCATCCTCGGATTTCGAAGCGTTCGCATTCCGCCATGTGCTCGACTGGCTGGCCGGCGGCGCGTGGCGCCAGGATGGCGTTACCGCCCTGGTCTGCGGCACCGACAGGCTTGCGATCGGGGCCATGTCGCCTGCCGGCGATTCGGTCTGGCGCCGGGCAAAGATCTTGCCATTGTTGGGCATGATAACTTGCCGATTTCGGCCTACTTGTCTCTCCCGCTGACTACCTTCAGGCAGGATGTGGCGGCTATGGTTTGGCGGCAATGGAGTGCTTGCAGGCGCGGCTGGATGATGCCGATGCGGGGGTTTATCGCAAGCGGTTTACGGGTGGGGTTGGCGTTGCGGGAGTCGGCTTAGAGCGCCTAACAAAACCGTTCGACATACCGCCAACATATGAGCGAGCAAGCGAGCGAAAGGAACGCTTGTACTTCGATCCGAACTCGACACAGGTGTCGTCTCTAACGTGACACAATTGTTAAATGTGCGCCTATGTCGCCAGCCCGAGCTGTGCTTGATGTAAACCCGCACCACATGCTCGCATGATCTAAGAAATCTGTTCTGCATGAATAGGTATGCTCTTCCCCGGAATTGCATATCTCTAGAGCCACTGGCCTGCCCCACACATAGGCGTAGGTTAAAGCCCACACCGAAAATTCCCCTCCGAAAAAACGATTATGAGTAGACAGCGTGAATAGTTGCTTATATTCTAAGCACTTTAAACAACTCTTGCGAGACCTCATGATTCTCTCAGTTATATTACGTTACGTCAAAACGTACAAAGGCATTAACTACGTTCCACTAACTGACTCTAGTAATCTTTGCGGTCTTGTAGGTGATAATGGTGTAGGAAAAAGCTCAGTATTAGAAGCGCTCGATTGTTTCTTCAATGCCAAGAGCTTAAACCTGAATATCGCAACAAAACGTAGCGGTATTGCAGAGACCAAACCGCATGTGCTTCCCATAATATTTATTAAAAAAGCTACATTAAAAGATAATATTGCTAAGCTTGCAGAAACTTTAGATAAGCTAGCTCGCACCATCACTGAACCCGACGTTACCTTATCGAATCGCCCATTTTTAAAAGAGTTCATTCAACACCGTGATTTGTTCATGCAGCGCAATAACACAAGTGGCGAGTATCTAATTCCAATTGGGGTCGATCATAATGGACAGGTTACATTATCAATTTTTAATTGCCGAAAACTTGTAGAGCTATATTTTGCGGAGGGAGCTGATGGTTCAGCAACCGCACTGTCTGATAAAGATGTAACTCAATTCCTGCCATTGCTCGAATCCATCCGCGAACAAATCAGCTATATATATATATTCCGAAAGAAATTGATTCAGAATCATTTACAAAACTGCAGACAAATGAAATTCAAGCCCTCATGGGGGAATCATTAGTCGAGATTGTCGAGAAACGTGTTACACCATCGCAAATTCAAGATATAAATAGAAGCCTAAATGAATTTTTGGAAGGTCTTTCAAACGAACTCGTTGAATATTCGTATCGCACTCCAACAGATAGGCAACAATATTTAAAGAAACAGGACGTTTACAATCTAATTATACAAGCATACTTCAGTATTAGAAAACTTCATCGCAAGCAAGGCGAAAACTGGCTAGAAATTGGTCTTTTAAGTTCTGGTGAAAAACAAAGGGCGATTATTGATGTGGCATATAGCTTTATTCAGAAACATCATACTGATGCTACAAACTTGATTATTGCTGTTGATGAGCCAGAGTCGTCCCTGCACATGGCTGCGTGCTTTGACCAGTTTGATTCGCTCTTCCAAATTAGTCGCTCGTGTCGGCAATTACTATTTACGACTCACTGGTATGGTTTTTTCCCGACAATTGAATCAGGTAATGCCACAGTTATTACACGACAGAAAAACGAGCACTTCACTGACCTAATAAGTCTTCCGAGCCATCGCGAGCAAGTTAAGCAGATGACTAGCGCCACGAAAGGTATTTTACCTTACGACATTCGTCTTAAAAGTATCAACGATTTCGTTCAGTCAATTATTACAAGTACGATCGGCGAACATCCATTTAATTGGTTGATATGCGAAGGGTCTTCCGAAAAAATATACTTATCTGCGTACTTGCAAGAATTAATAGCTGACAATAGACTACGAATCGTTCCGGTCGGCGGTGCAAAAGAGATTAAACGACTCTACGGACATTTGTCTGCGTGTTATGAGGACTTCAAGGATGAGATTACTGGAAAGATTTACCTTTTATCAGACACAGACAAAGAACTCGTACGATACCAAACTAAAACTTTCGCGAATTTAGTATGCAAACGCATCGTTAACAACA
This sequence comes from Herbaspirillum sp. SJZ107, assembly GCF_006715485.1. Taxonomy (GTDB): domain Bacteria; phylum Pseudomonadota; class Gammaproteobacteria; order Burkholderiales; family Burkholderiaceae_D; genus Telluria. Next base: position 541,482 of record NZ_VFNH01000004.1, on the reverse strand, counting down.
TGACTACAGGGCGAACGGAACTCGTTGATATTGATTCCAATCCAATTTCGCCGCCAACCGAAATTGAAGACGCTTTAAATGGAACTCACGCGTTTAACACGCTCCAAGGATTCATCGAAGAGGAGGCAGACTTAAATTTCCTCAAAGACAGAGTCGTTCCATTCGATGGGCCGTCATATTTTGCCTTAGACCTTCGCCCAACAGAACAGCAACTTCTGGAAATGTTTTTCGACAAAAACAATAACAAGTACAACTATGCAAAAAAATATACGGAATCCCTTACATCGACTCTTGCAGTGCCATCTTGGATTACTGAAATGAAGAAATGGTTTCTTAAATAATCATTTAAGTTCTTTTCAACGAGTATTTCGCAAAATTTTCCTCAAACAAAGCGTTGAATATTCGCGTGCCGATTTTTGAATCTAGATGCTAGACTTATCGTCTAAAAGGCATAAACTATGTAGACATATCGAGCGTGAGCTGACTAAATCGTCCATTGCCAATAATGAAGTTCGAATAAGTTATTTAAACATCCCATCCATTCAATTCTTCGAGCTTAACCACAATCATTAAATTGGCCAACGGGACACTACAGTATTCGAATCTCTTTACGCCACGACATCGACGAGGCAATGGATAACTAACCAAAACAAAATATCTGGACTATTTAATAACGCAAATTGCACATACGGAAATGCAAAATAAATTCGATGAGAACAATTGCGCCGTTATCTCGGCGCTTTTAGAAATAAAAGATGAATGTTATTTTTTTGAAAAAAGAATTCTCGGCGAAGATTTTTATAACACTAATTGTAACAAATTTGACTTTCTTTATTATCGATCCATATATTCGAGCTTTAGAGACGTTTGCGACCTTCCCTTATTTTTTTTGATAAACGAAGAAATTAGTAACGCAGGTGGTCGGGATGCCTTGCGCTCTGTTATCAGCCAAGCTTTAGAATCGAAGAGTGCAGCCTCAAGCACTGAACCTAGTGAGCCATTAAACCCTCCTAGATCAGCACGGCATTTTCAAGATTTAGAATACCTATTCGTTTATCAGTACAATGAAGTCCTTGCAAGTTTAATTTTGGATTTTACTGTCTCGGCCTTTTCAACTTTCGAGTTTTGGATTAATCGGCTATACGAACACATCTGTGTAGATTATCAGGTTGCGCTTATCGACCGCAGAATAGAAAAAATATCGAAAGAATTCCAAAAATACGCAAAATCACCAGATGAAGAGAAACTAGCAAAAGCCACACAGAAAATGTTATCCCAGCCTGGAAGATTTGTCTCATTCCCGGATAAGCTAAACGGGATATTAAAGTCGATAGATCAAGAAATATACCCCAGAAATATAGCGGAAGATCGTGAAATTGTTGACTTCATCTCGAAGTTACGCAATACGGTTCACAACCTAGGAATACATCGCGGCCCAAGCATAAGCATCATTGTCGGCGGTGCTCAGCACATTTTGTTGGAAAATAAACCAAAGCAAAGTGGAACCTGGATTGACCATTTGAAACTCATATCCCAACTAGTAGAAATATATACAGGACTCTTGTCTTCGCTAAAGGATACAGACACTTTCGTCCCTGCGTTCATTATCCCTCAGGTCGATTACCGAAGAATCGAAATTTTGACATTGACCATGAGTGATTTCATACATATTGATTTGCGGAATCAGGATGATTTAGAAAAGATTAACAGCTATTCTAATTTCCTGCACACTCGATTTAATCTAACTTACATGCAATCGAAAGAATTTATCGGAAATTTATTAAGATTGGAAAAGAAAAATTTTACTCCTTTAGACACATATGCTCTATTGGCTAAGATAACGCCAGCCTGAAAAAGTTTAATTCTTGCCTAGGTGGCTGTCGGCCTCAGCCTGACTGCAAGTCATTCATATGTTACGATTATCTAGCTAACCGAAGTGATTACTAACTAAGTAATTTGCTCATCAAATTTACGATTAAGGCAAACATAAAAGTTTACTGCTTAGTCAAGTCATATTTGACCATCTTTACAGCTGCCATCGGAAGCAAATATACTCGTTCTTGAATACAAGATTATTGGATCGTAGGCACTAATCTTATGAGAGGCGTTGTTAGGCATGTGCTAGCTAGCATTATCCTAGGGCTCCTGATACACGCCTTTAAGTGCCTACGGTGTTACGCATTTGCAGAATAATAAAAGGCCGTTGATCATCGGTAATGATCAACGGCCTTAGAAGTTCGTTTGACTTCAGTTCACATCTGCAATTCAATTACTCCCACTCGATTATTAATCGTTCAGGTAACCTACTGAAACCGTTAGGAATCTATTAGTCCTGCGTGAGCAATACCACGAGCGATACCATGCCGCCCACATGCCCGTGGGAGCAGCGCGCATGAATCGGGGCCACCAGCCCGCAGATGACAGCAGCGGGACGAGCACCGGGACGCCATCCTAGTGCAGGCTCGACCGCCGCGCTGTCGCCGTATGACGCCGCTCGGCCCCGGCCGGCAGCGGCGCCTGCTCCCGGGTCGCGCGTACCGGCCGCTTCACGACCGGCGCCTCCTTCCGCCACACTTCGAACAGCCGCGTTTCACCCAGTCGCCAGCCGTCTCCCTCGGTCCGCAGCTCGGTGCGGCCCCGCATGCCCACGACACGGCCGTCAACGACCGCATCGCTCACGTGCCAGGTCAAGGCGGCCTCCGGGACGCCGTCGTGATGCAGGCCCGGTGCACGGTCGAGCGTGAGCACGTCCGGAGACAGCATGCCGCCGAAGATTTGCCCGGACCGCCAGTTCGCCGCCCTCGCCCGCCCCCGGCCAGGACGCGCGCCGATTCTCTCCAGCGCACGCGCCAGGTCGCCGAATACGGCATCGCGGTCGGCGCGCAATGCCAGGAAATTCGTGGCCTGCACGCGCCCATGCTCGACCAGTGCATTTTTTTCAATACCGGGTCGCGGTCGAATTTCGAAAAGATACCGAGGTCGCGTCCCGAGGCGGCGCTGACCGCTTCCGCATCCATGACAATGCGCGCCATTTCGACCGGCTTGTCCTGCGCGCGCCCGGGCTGATAGGGGTCGTCCAGCCGGCGGTTGATCGCTTCGATGAAGGAAATTTCCTGGTTCAGCGACAGGTTGCCCGACAGCGTGTCGCGCCTGTGCCAGAGTTCGCTTCCATAGCGATAGGTGTCGTTGACGTCCGCAATGCGCTTGCTGAAATCGGATTTGTCCTGGTTGATCTGCAGGATCCACAGTCCGTTGGGCTTCTTGGCGGGATCGCCGATATGGGAGATGAAGTTCTTGATCGGTGGATTCTGCGAGAACAGGCCGTCCCAGCAGGCGGTGGTACGCACTTCCTCGGTATCCGGGTCGACGCAGGCGATCTCCTGTGCCTTGAACACCCACGGCAGGCAAGCCGAGGCGACGACCGCGTCGAGCGTCACCCCGGCCTCCTCCGGCGAACGTTCCGAGCTGAAGGCGATGAAGGCGCCACTGTCGATGTCGACGGCGCCGATCAGGAGCTGCGGGATCGTGTAGCTGACATCCTGCACCGCCGCGGCCAGCCGGTCGAGCGAGGCGTACTCGAAGCTGTACTGTGGCACGTTCCAGGCGTCGAAGGCGGCGCGCAACGCGCAGTCCGGTTCCAGCTCGTGGCGGGCAATCCACGCCACCAGGCGGTGCGTGGTCTCCATTTTCGCGCGGATCCTCTCTTCGATCGCATGACGCTTCGTGCGTATGCCAGCATGCGCCGGCTGCGCGGCGTCGGCCATCCTTGCCTCCAGGTCGCAGGACTGCCAGCGTTTCACCTCTTGCGGGATGCTGCAGAAATCGCCGATCGCGCCGACGACTTCGAAATCCACGTGGGGTGCCACCGTTTCGCGCAACTGGAAATAGTGGTCGCGGATCCAGTTGCCCAAGGGCGGCCACAGTTTCGTCATCCACGGCCAGGTGCCGGTGGCGAAGCGTTCGATATCGCGCAGTGGCGGCAGATAAGGGCTGAACTTCAGATCGATGCTCATCATGCGCCCCGTCCACTGCGTCATCTCGTTGAGCATGCGTTCGCCCGGCTGGTACGCACAGTTCGCATCCCAGAACGCGTCGAGCCGGTCCTGCGCGGCCTTCGGTCCCCCGGTCACGTAACCGAACCAGGCCAGCAGCGCACTGATCGCGCCACCCGAGGTACCGCTGATGCCGGCCAGGTTTAGGTGTTCGCCGCCCTCTTCCCGGATGGTTTGCTTGGCGCCGGAGCGCGCAATGAGGACGTTGTCGAAGCGGGGCAGCAGCACCGGCAGCGCACCCGCCGTGTACGCCGCGTGGCTGCCCCCGCCCTGGCAGGCGATTGCAATGTTCTTGATGGCCATGATCGTCCTCTTTGGAAAATCAGGCTTTGACCAGTGCGCAGTGGGACGGTTCGGACGGCATTTCACGCAGGCTATGCGCATGACGTCGCTCTCGACCTCGAGCCAGGCTGTCATTCATCCGCGGAATCGAATTTGTTCAGGTAAAGGAACTCGGGCTTGAGCATGGCGAAGAAGCTTCCATGGCCGCGTTGTCCTGGCAGTTACCCTTGCATCGCCATGAAATTGATAGCCAACACTCACTTCCTTGCCATGAAAAGCCGGCTCCTATCTCCTATTGGCGGACTCTCACCGCGATCCAGGCAATTGGACATGACAAACAGTGTTCGGTCGCACCTACCGGATAGCGAATATTGCTAATCGGACAAGAATGGTTCCTGACCAGCCCGGAGCCTCTGTAGCCATTGCCTACGCACTTGAATCATATTTGCAAATCGCTCAATACCCTGCGCATGCTCGACAAAATATTCGAACTCGGCAATGGCCTCTTCGTTACGATTCAATAGCACGAGTGCCACACCACGAGTATCGTGGTAGTCCGGATTATCGGGAGCGAGTCGTAGAGAACAAGCCACGATATCAAGAGCAACGCTAGGGTCACCCGCCGTCGCCAATGCCCAGGCAAGACTATTGGAAGCTTTTGCGTCGCCCAGTTGCCGAGCCCAAATCAACAAATCCCGTTTCAACCCGTCGGCTTCCGTGCCTCGGCCATCCTTGTCCAAACGTTCGAAGTCTTTCGTCACATTTACGATAACATCCGCCCCGATACCTACTGTCGGATACGTCGGTCGATATTGCGAAGCAATACGGGCCTTGACCCATTCGTCCCAGCTCATGTTCCGGCCTACCACTTCTGCTGAGCGCCGCATCGCACTACCCATATCGACGACAGACACCACCAGCGATTTACCCGCCGTCACGACCACGCCTAAATCTTCCCGGTAAACGTGCGAATTTGCATTGGAGCTCGCCGGTACGGTAGCGTAAGAATCTTCAGCTGGAAACGTGACAAGATCAACATACGTTACATAGGAGCCAACTGTCCCCGCCGTTTCGGTTGGTAGTCCTCCTGAGTTGAGAATGGTCAGGACCTGTCCGTTCGAAGAAATGTGCACCTGATCGACACCTCGATCGCCATTAGGGATGGCCTTACCGGATTCCACAATGTGTTGCGTTTCAAGTCGCCAATAGAACGGCGTTGCATCGTCAGTCGTCCACAGCACCACCGTTTTAGAATCGGGACCAAACACCGCCGCCCAGTGATTGTTCAGGCGCGGTAGCGGACCGGCCAACCTGCTCACGAACTCCCACTTGTTATTGCGGATGGTCCAGAGATCCGCGTACGAGTTTGCACCGGAGACAGTGACGAGCCAGTTCGAATCAGGACTGAACTTGGCAAGTTTGAGATTCCAAATGGTATTCGGAAGCGTTTGAGGGGAGACCGCGATCAACGTGTCCTTCAGATCCCAAATCTTCGCAGACACATTGCGGTCGCCGATCATCACGTCATCGGAGCCGGTGAACAGCCAGCGACCATCGGGACTAAAGCGGAGGAGTTGTGCTGCATACTCGATGGGCTCCAGGTCTGCATGTTTCGTCCACCTATCGCCAACGAGGTGTAGTACCTGAACACGACGGTCATCACGCTGGCGTTCAGGAAAACTCATCTTCCCTGAGAGGGCCAGCCATCGCCCGTCTGGAGAAAATGCCGCCTCGCCAATCGAGGTAGCAAAGCCCGATATCGGCAATCGTTGCCGCGCATCGCGAACAGCATTTGTAGGCGCTAGAAAGCCGACAACTCGCTCACGCCCTATCGGGTCGTGATATTCGTTAACGAATCGCCGAAACAGAACCCACTTGCCGTCGGACGAAAAGATGGGGCTGGCATACGACCCAGAGTCGAGAACCACGGCGCGGGTCGGCGACTGCGCGTGCAGGTCGTAGACAACCGTAACGTTATTGGCTTCATCGACGAACAGGAATCTGCTATCCGGACTGAATACTATTTCCTTCGTATTTGTCCATGTTCTCGAGGCGACCAGAAATCTTTTTGGCGTCCCCGAGCCGGGGACGATCTCGATCACGAGGGAACGGTCTTTTTCCTTGTCTTGAATAGCAACCCACCGCTCGTCGGGCGACAGCACCAGACTGCAGACAATGCAGTCCCCAAATCGTTCCAAGTCTATTTCTTGAGCATAAAGTAGCCGTGGTTTTTCCAGGTCTTGGATGTTCCAGAATTCTAGGGACGCCCCCCTCAGCGTAATCGCAATATGCCCACTGTCGGACAACCCAAGCGCAATCGCATTCGAATAAGGATTTACATCGAGCGATGACGGTTGCCCAAGAGGATCCGCACGCTTCAAATCCCATAGTCTTGCACCGCCATCGCTGGATCCTGCAAACAGAAATCTGGCGGAATCGCTCAATGCGATCACATCGACGTATCCGTCAAGGCCAGAGAAGTGGATCATCTGATCCATTTTCCCGCCCTTTAGCGAACCAGTTCGAAGCACGTCCACCGACCTGCCTCGGCTCAAGGTGAGGACCTCTCGATTGCGCGAATGGATGGCCTCCTGGAGATGTTCGCCACCTTGCAGCCGACTCGAAGGAATGTCGCTGCCCATAATGCCGTCGAAGCGACCCCGGGCCGGATCCCAGACATTATGAGAACCGCCCGGAGTCACCCCCACCACCAGATGCGACTTTTCGTAGAAAAACGCGTCGAGGACAAATTTGTTAACCTCGTTTCCCGCCTGGTCGACCACCCAAGGAGCACCGGTCGGGGCTAGTCCGTCCAAACGCCATATCCGTAGCGATGGATCGCCGAAGCGCCCTTCCAGTCGCCAGTGCGAGCTGCCCGTGACGAGTAGTACGTGGTCGTCGCTGATGTCAAGGAGGTCTATGGTCGGCCTGCTGTCGTCTTCGAACGGCATTTGATTTACGTGCCCAGTGTCAAACGCGGCACTGGGTGCACCATCACCTGTCCGAAGGTTCCAAATCACTACTCGCGCGTTATCAGTGCCCCCCAGCAGAACGCTGTCGTCGCGAGAGAAAACAAGATGTCGAATATCGAAACCCGGTGGGATCGATAGCGTTCGCTGCACCTTGCCTTGCTTCTGTGCGGTTGAATACAAAATGACACGGTTGCTTACTGTGGCCACCGCAATATAGTCCCGCTTGTGAGATGTGGCCATTGCTTTCGATGCGGCATGATCATTGATTAACCACCTTGGCGCGGGGCTGATCTCGGGAGTGTCGAGAGACCAGATCTTCGGTGATGACAGACGCTCTTTCTCTGCAAGCAAACCGCCACTTTGTGCAAGGGTGATCAAAGCAGCAGACTGCTTATCGAACGTCATGTGATGCGACACGAGATGATCACTCTGTCCTGGTTCCATCAGTATCTTGATGCATTTCGGTGCTCTGGGATTTGCAATGTCCCACACACGTATCGCACCGTCTCGCGAAGCGGTTGCAAGCAACGTATCGTCACTGTTGAATGTGGCGGAGAAGACGGTTTCAGAATGACCGTTTAGTCCGACGCCACCTACACCACCCAAGCTCTTGGCGATCGCTTCGCGCGCTACGTTGGTGACGATTCCGTCTTGCTGGGTCGCACGTAGCGCTTCGGCGGCCAGAAGCATTGCACGGATGGGGCTACTTTGGCGTACCTGATCAGACTGCGATGCCAAACGTGCCGCCAGATTTCGTCGCACCGCGCGCTGCGCGCGCTGTTCATTTTCACGTGCGATTTCATCCGCACCCTTCACTCTTGCCGCCTCAGGTCGGGAGGTCAGGCGCACCGGCACCCCCCAGCCCTGCAGTGATCTCAATACCGACGAGATGGGACGCGCGTACACAATGGGACCGGCGACGTCGCGATACATTGTCATACCGATCAATTCCCAAGCTTCGTTATAGACCGCCCCGCCAGATTGGCCTTCAAGCACGTCTGACGTAATCCGTAACGTTTCTCGTTCAGTCGGCAAAAGTGTTTCGTTCCGGCCCCTGGTCCAAGGGCTTCCACCGGAATAGCCGATACTCGTGACGGGCGAATCCGACGGCGGCAATGGAACGGGCGAAAGCATTGCAAAGTCGAGGCCGTTTAAAAAGTTCCGAAGGCCGTCGTCCATTTTGACGATCACGACAGCCAAATCTCCGCGCTCCTCCTCCTCAAACGGCTCCATGAACTCACCGGAGCGCCAAATATCCGATGCATCGTCAAACTTGACTCTTGCCTGTGGCCTGGGCCGTTTTGTGAGATCGGAAATATGAGCGGCCGTCGCGACATAGATGTAGTCCGTGTCCGAGCCAACGATCACTCCGGCCCCGAACGTGCGATTTACTTGCAACATGACGACCTGGGAGCGCGCTGGACCGGCGGCCTGGGATGGGAGCAGCTGGGCTCGCGCGCTGACGCTAGCGCTCACCATACCTATAAGCACAGCGATTCGTAGCAGAATACGACCCCATGCGAGCGCACGCTCGACAAAGGCAATGTTCATTGATCAGGCCTCCACCACTGCCGCGCTGCGAACCATATCGCCACAATGGCGCTGATCGTTCCCCAAAGCTGAGTCGGCCATCGAAATCGAAGCCAGTCGAACATGGTGGGCATCAGGTTTCGAGGATTCCCGCCCCCCATCGTGATGACTGTCGCTTCGGCGGCCGTAAGCTTAACGCGAAGGCCTGTTTTGTCGAACGTTACCTCCCGCAGCAGCATTGGCGCCGTGCTGCGTATATCGATGCGATCGCTTGGCTGCACGGTAATGCTTGGCGTGGGGCCGCTCTGGACTACGACCTGTCCCCCGTGGACCGACGACTCGCCAAGATTCTCGAACCTGATTGCGGACACGCGAACGTCACGGAATACGGTCATCAATTGGGTGGGATCGACCGGAAAAAGGTCCATCGAGAGAGCCCTTCCGCTCACCACGATTGGTCGAATAGCGCGACGCGGCGCGCTCGCGCCCAAGTTCCTTGGTTCGACTTCGATGACCTCGCCGAACTGGGCTTTAGTGGGCTTCGTGCTTAGCGCACCGAGCTTCAGTCCACGTTGGTTGAGCGCGTACGCCGTCGCCATTGTCATCGTGACAGGGGCGTTTGCTGGGATCGCGATTACCTGCAAACGTACTGGAAAGGTATTCGTACTACCAGTCCCATCCTTCTTATCAGCCGGCACCGCAAGTTGCCGCAGTTCGACAATTGCCTCATTAGAGACAAGCGGTGGAAGGATTTGTTCCGCTTGCGCGATGCGGACCTGGCTCAACATGAGCATTTCACCAAGCTCTCCGGGAATGAGTAACTCAGTGTGTTGGCCCGCAAGATCGATCCGGACTCCGCTCACGAGAACGTCCAAGTCGACAGAAGTTGATGGCAATCGAATCAGCGTACACGCCAAAATCGATAGGCTCAAAATAGCCAGAACAATGACATCCACCCGACGGCGGAAGCTGCTCGGCTTTGGAACCAGGCCCATCAACTTGGAAACTCGTTCTATGGCCTCGGCATTCTCGCTGGTCGGTGGTTGCCCCCTTTGCAACGTCTCCTCGAGAAGATGCCATTGGTGCTGCAACGCCGAATCTAGAAGACGGGCGATAATCACGCGTTTTTCGCAACGCATTCGATCCGGAGCATTCATTTAGTCGTGCAGCTATGATGCAGAAGATAGATCGGCTCAGTGCTTGCCCCCGCTTGCTCTACGTCCTCCCCTAAGGTCACGCGAAACACCCCTTTGGGCTTAGCACTGAATGGAATCGTGGTAACCCACGTGTCGCTAACAGAGCCGCGCACCGATACGATCCTGATGATTTCAGGAGGCCCTGGGGAAGATATCGATTCGATTAATGCCGTGGTCAGTCGTACTGGGAGCTTTCCGTTCACAGTGAAGGAGTAGTTATTAGTGTACCCGAGCCCAATTCTTAACGGCAGAAACACCTCATACTTCTGGCCCGAGATTTCGATTTCACGAGTGCCACGGGCCGCGATAGAGTTCCAGTCCGGTTGCCACTGCGCGATTAAGTCGGCAGACCATCTGAACTGCCCCGCCTGCAGGGCATCGAGTGCGAACATCGGCGCCTTCATAGAGCGAAGTGCAAGATGCACCGGGGCGTTCGGTTCATCACACCAGCGAAGCAGCGCTGTAGATCCGACTGCGAATTGCGGCTTTGGGTCTTGCTGCTGCTTCACCGAAATGATCCGCAACGGTGCAAAGGCAATCGGTGCTCGCAAGAGTCCCTCGCAATATGCACTTCCGTCCGGGGAGACCTTTCGCGCGTATGGTACGGCCAGCCCGCTCAGCACCGATTCTGGCACCTTCGCACAAAACAAGGGCTTACTTTCTTGTGCCCACACAGATGAGGCGCAAGAAAACAGCATGAGTGCTATACCTAGCAGATGAGGGAACTTCATGATCGTGCAAGCGCCAAAAGCGGCGCATATGCCTCCGGTTAGCGAGACAGCTACGTTCGAACATCATCTCGGGCCACACATCCGGGCATACCTACGCTTCCTCCACGCGCAAAGATCAGCGGTCGACGCTTATCTGCACAACGAAAGGACATCGCGCCTGCAGTGTGGCAAGCGAATTCATTGTCGCTCAGGCGCTAGCAGGTTTCAAGATTCATACGTGGACGTTGCACGATTCGTACAGTGATATCCGCGGGGGCGGCCCTCCAAATAAAGGCGAGCGACCGAATCGTTGGTGCAACAGCAGCTTCAACAATGAGTCGATGTCGCAGGAAGCAGGACGCAAACCAACCGGCGCGGCTGTTGGCCCCGGCGCCGGCGGCGCTGACAGATGCACGGTTATCCTTTGTACGCAGGCCACCCAAGCCGACTGCTTGCTGTTCGTGACCGAGCTGGACGCGGCTCGGGTGTCGAGCGATGAACGTCGCGGCATTAAATTGCTCACGACGTCACTGGGTGCGTCGGTCTGGGAAAACGCGTTGATCGTGTTCACCGGCGCTGATAAGGTTGACGCAGACGATTTCGAGGGTAATCTGAAAGAGCGCACGAGCCTGCCTCGCGAGGCGATCGCGGTGTATGCGCCGCTGCACGCGGCCTACATCCTACCTGATGGTTTCGAATACGTCGCTGCAGCTGCCAAACGGCAAACCGTGGCTGAACGAACTGTTTATTTTGACAGACCCGAGGTGACCAGCTTGCCGGGGTCGGCAAGGATGCGCTGGGCCCCTTCGACTTGCTCGTTGTCTCTCAGCACCCGGTCCAAGGCGTCGAACAATTCGGTCGCCTTCTCCTCCTGCGCCGAAGTGGGCGGCGGTATGGTCACCCAGTCGCGTATGATCTGGGCGATCAGGCCACGCACGGTCTGCAGCTTCTCTTCGACCTTGAGCATGACGAGCAAGTGTGGCGCCGCTTGGCGCTGGTCGTGCTTGCTGGCCTCGCGGTACAGCGTGCGTGCGCTGATGAAGTTGTCCTCGTCCTCAGTCCTCGAGAGCCAGTTCAAAGTGCCCGTTGTCATGGTTTGTTCCTCGTGTCATACACCGCCAGCGGTGATGCTTCTTCCATCGATAGAACGTCAGTTCCGAAATGCCCAGTTCGGGCACGATATCGCTCACCTCCAATGCCGAACTCTGCCTGCCCGAGAATCGAGACAATCTGTTCCGCTGGGAACCGTTTTCGTTTCATGGTCACACTCCTTCTCCAAGGAAAAAGTTGGACCAAAACTCATCAAGGAAGTTGTCCAGTTTTGCCGGGGCGGTTCACAAAGTACGGTGGGGCTTCGAAATTCAATGACGAAGTCCGGTGCAGAACCCGGAACCGCGAATGCTTGAGGTGAGGGTGGGAGTTGATATCATCCGCGCATTTGTAGGCCGCTGCAAAGCCCATTACCGCCATAGCAGAGTTTTACGTAGGCAAGCTGACCTAGAACGCGAGCTTCGATAGCGACTGGCCAGCTTCGATCGGTTCGACTACCAATCTTGAGCGGCCTTAAGGCTAACCCTCGTCGGATCGCTTAATCTCGAAAAAAGCCCGCCGAAGCGAGCCTTTTTAAACCACAGAAGGAGAGTTTCCAAAACGAAACTCACTCCCACTCGATGATCAATAGATGATGTAAGCCTTTGAATCAACTGAAATTTTCGTCGTGTTCCTGGCCGAGTACCATTCACGATACCATGCCAAATCGTTGATCCTTGACCCGGCAACAACGGGCATTACCTCGATTTTACCCTGCCACGACCGCTATTCCCGCCGTTGAGTCCTATGTGCATGGTATCGCGAATGACCTGCCGCCGGCCAGACTCAAACTAACCGGCCTCGTCAGAAGCCGGGGTGGCTCAGACGCGCGGTCCAGCCTTCTTCGAGGGGTCACACACATCCCACGTTACGAATCTGGCGGTGGGATTCGTATTGCGTCCCGAAACCCGCATGGCTACTGGCGTTCAGCCAATACCACTTCAGCGCCTACCCTTTCTCATTCCCTTACATGTATTGGTCGAAGCAGGACAATGAAGGACGATCTTGCACTCATCATTGCCTGCATTACCAAATGCCTAATTCTACCTCCAGACAGCGGAACAACGTTCCGTGTCGATTGGTAGGCCTCCTTGAAGGCCGGCTGCAGACCATCTCGAAAACAGCGTTGCAGGCGTCCTCATCCTCACGAATCAGTTCAACGAAGGTCGATTATTCTTGGCGGGAATTCAGGTTTCCGACATGCCGCACTGTCAATACGGCTTGTTTTACCCGTATCGGCCATATCTTATTCCCTGTCCCCCAGTTCCACGGCAATGGATTGTGCAATTTCCTTCGTCAGCTGCATCACCGTTCGACATGCCAGCGTCAACTCGCCATGACGCGACATGGCCAAGGCAATGTGGCGAGGCACGTCCGGTTCAATCAGCTTCGATGACTGAAGCCGACAATCTTTCGAAGCGTCGGCGATGGCATAGGGCCCCAGCAATGCATACATGCCGCCATCAGAGACAATGCGAGTCTGCAGGCGCAATGAATCCGCTTCGAACGCCACGTTGAGGGAAATGCCGAGCTCCAGGCTCAGATGATGCAAGCGATCACGCCAGCTGTTAGGACGGCAGAACATCACAAGCGGCAACTCATGCAGCGACGAGAACGGCACTGTCGGCTTGGAAGTGAGTCGGTCGCCGGCAGCGCCGACAAGATAGGTCGCCGTCTCCACCAGGTAGATGTCGCCGTGCTTTGGCGTCGGACTGTGCCGGAACAGGATGGCGAGATCCACGCTGCCGTTTTCGAGCCAGGTCTCGAGCTGCGCCCCCTGGCCTTCCCGCACGCTCATCTGGATCAGCGGATAACGCTCCCTCAGTCGGTAGTACAGGGTGCTGACCAGCGGATGCGCAGTCGAGGGCAGGATGCCGATCCGTACCTTCCCCATCGGCTTTCCTGCCGTGGTATGGATATCGGTCACAAGCTGGTCCGTGTTCGACAGCCATGCCCGCACCCGGGGGGCAATGCGTTGCCCCAACTCGGTCAGGACGACCCCTCGCCCCGTGCGCTGGAACAAGCGTCCGCCGCATTCCTCCTCGAGTTCGCTGAGCCGGCGACTGATATGCGGCTGACTTGAGCCGTAAGCCTCGGCGACCTTGCTGAGGCTACCAAGCTCGATGGCGTCGATGAAAAGCTTCCAGGCGGCATAGTCCATCGCCTCTCCTTACGCTTACTTGCTTCCTCGAGATCAAGCATACTTACTCCGTATATCTGACATGTGCTTTTCGCCAGTTACTGCACTTCTCTTCGACTCCTACACTGCAAGGCATGCACGGTACCGACCTTGAAGATTCTGAAGCAAGCGGCGGTGGCGGGCTTCCCTGTCAAGACACTTCGTCCAGGGTCAAACCATTCCAACATGTTCGAAGGAGATACCATGAAAGCACTTGATCTGCGCGGCCTCGTTCCTGCTCCCGTCACCCCTTTCACCCGCGATGGCGCCGTTGACCATGACGCTATCCAGCGCCTCGGCTCCTGGCTCGGAAGCATCCCTGGCGTCAAGGGTCTGGTGGTGCTGGGCCATGCGGGGGAAGGCACTTTCCTTTCCCAGGAAGAGCAAGCAGCGGTTATCCGGAGCTTCAGCAAATCGGTTGATGGAAAGCTGCCCATTATTGCCGGCATCACGCTGGAAGGCACCCAGGTCGCAGCCGAGGAAGCCAAGCGGGCGGTAAAAGCAGGCGCCGCGGCCGGCCTCGTCTACCCGTCCCATGGCTGGCTGCGCTTCGGCTACCAGAAAGGCGCGCCTCAGGACCGTTACCGTGCCATCTACGAAGAGAGCGGTTTGCCGCTCATCCTGTTTCAGTATCCGGACGCGACAAAGGCAACCTACAACCTCGAGACCCAGCTTGACATTGCCGCACAACCGGGCGTCTTCGCGATGAAGAACGGCGTGCGCAACATGCGTCGCTGGGACACCGAAATTCCCGTCATCCGCCGCGAGAACCCGGACCTGCAAATCCTGACTTGCCACGATGAATACCTGCTGCACACCATGTTCGATGTCGATGGCGCACTCGTCGGCTATGGCGGGATCGCTCCGGAGCCCCTGGTCGAGCTGATCGCCGCCGGCAAAGCCAAGGACTATGCGAAGGCACGCGCCATCCATGACCGACTGCTGCCCGTGACCCGCAGTGTCTACCATCGCGGCTCGCACATGGAAGGTACGGTGGCACTCAAGCATGCGCTGGTGGCGCGGGGCATCCTGGAGCATGCGACCGTGCGTTCGCCTCTGTTGCCCCTCGAGCCGGGCGCCGAAGTCGAGATCGCGAATGCCGTGCGTTCGGCCGGCCTGGCTGAAGTGAAGGAGCGCGCTGCAGCCTGAGGCCTGCAGTCCCCGGCGGCGGAATGCATTTCGGTTCCGCCGCTTCCATTGGGGCGCCCATTTTCCGCTTGTCCGGCCTGTGGAACACTGGAGTATCCATGTGCATTCGGTGCCGGAAACCAAAACGCTGTCGATATCCCTAGCGATTTACACGCCTCGGACGAAAGGAACAAGGATTGGCGCACCAGTCATGGCAGGCGTTAAACCGATTAAGAGCGTCAAGCGCTCTAAGGGGCGACAGACCCCGACAAGAAAAATAAGCCCGATATTTGGAGACATCATGGACACCACTGTACTTGATAGTAAATTGCACGCCGCGCAGCTTCTGTTTCGAATCGAAAACGTTCCCTTCACCCGGTGGCACACCAAGGCCCGCATCATCATGGGCAGCGCTACGCTCTTCGATGCCTTCGATGCTCTTGCGCTGGCATTCGTGCTGCCGGTGCTGGCCAGCCTGTGGCACCTTGCGCCCAGCGATATCGGGTTCCTGATTGCGGCCGGATATCTCGGTCAAGTCGTTGGCGCACTCATGTTCGGCTGGCTTGCAGAGCGCCTTGGGCGCGTTCCCAGTGCGACCGTGACCGTCGGTCTCATGTCCGTCATGAGCATCATGTGCGTCTTCACCGGCAACTTCCATATGCTCTTTCTCGCGCGCTTCATCCAGGGAATCGGAGTCGGTGGGGAGGTGCCGGTGGCAGCAACCTACATCAACGAATTATCCCAGGCCCATGGACGCGGTCGCTTCTTCATTCTGTATGAACTGATTTTCCCGCTCGGCCTGCTCGCCGCGGCCCAGCTCGGCGCTTTCCTGGTGCCGCGCTTCGGCTGGGAATATATGTTCCTGGTGGGCGGGATTCCGGGACTCATTGTCACGTTCCTCATCCTGCGCTTGCCGGAGTCGCCGCGCTGGCTGATTTCCAAGGGACGGTTCAGCGATGCGGAAAATGTCATCAAGGGTATCGAGGCCAGCACGCCCAGGCGCAATCTCGATCCACAGCGGGATGTCGGCGAAGTCAATCAGCGTGTCGCCCACCTGCTTGACGGCCTCCAGGGGCAGAAAAAAGGATCGTGGAAGGAATTGTTTTCACCGTTCTACCGTGGCCGGACCGTGGTGGTGTGGGCGCTGTGGGCCAGCTCCTACTTCATTGCAAACGGCATCAACAATTGGTTGCCGAGCTTGTACAAGACGGTCTACCACTTGCCGCTGCAGGAGTCGCTGCGCATGGCGTCGCTTTCAAACGTGCTGAGCGTCCTTGCCGTACTTGCCTGCGCGTTTCTGGTCGACCGCATCGGACGCCGGCGCTGGGCCATGATCTCTTTCCTGGTCAGCGGCGTGCTATTGGCAGCGCTCGGTACCCTGGGTGCCGGCAGCCCGTGGTCCGTGATGATTCTCGCTTCGTCGGCCTATGCGGTGATCGGTAGCACGACCGTATTGTTGTACTTGTACACGCCGGAAATCTATCCGACCCGGATGCGCTGCATCGGCACCGGCCTCGCAACCTCATGGTTGCGTGCGGCATCGGCTGCGGCGCCTGCCATCGTCGGGGTCGTACTGACTGGTCAAGGCATTGCGGCGGTATTCCTGATGTTCGCATGCGTCAGCGTCATCGGTTTTCTGGCGACGACCCGCATGATCGAAACCACCAACCGCGCCCTCGAAGAAATTTCACCTTGAGTCAATCCGACAGAGCGCTCCTCACGGCCCGACGCGTAAAGCGACGGGTCATAACAATGCATGAGCGAGGAGACATGAAGGCTCGAACAATGAAAAGATTCATCGCGAGCGCGCTCGTTGTCATCGGCAGCCTGCCTGCGATCCATGCAGGGCGCAGTCCCTGAAGATATATGGCCTGATCGGGGTATACAGCGGCAGCTTCAAGCGTAGCGGCGATCCGGCGGCCACTCGACAAATCAACGGCGGCGGCCTGAACACCTCGGTCATCGGGGTCAGGGGGAAGGAGGATTTGGGCGCTGGCTTGAAAGCCGTTTTTGGCTCGCAAGCTTTTACCGTCCCGGCACCGGGGAACAGGGCCGTAACCCGAACGATCAACGCATCGGTGCGGGCTTCGAGATCCGCACTTCGCGGGCGCCCGGCTCTGTGTACAGTGCTGGGAGAGGGAATATCGATCATGAGGGGCGAATGCGGGCGGGTTGGAGCGACGTATCGAAACATTCTCGTACGTCGCGCTGTACACGGTTCTAGAACAAGTGACGTATCCCGAACGCATTCGTGCTCGCGTATCCTGCATTACTCTTCTTGTCACCAGTATGGATCAGGTACACGTCGGTACGTTTCGATAGCCGATAATCGTAGCCTAGCGAACTCGTATTGCGATGCGTCACCGCCGCCTGTGCAGGGGAAAGCCTGGTGTGAGCACTCTCCAGCATGACCGTACCTCGCTCGCCCATCGGGACCGACAAGCCGAGATCGACAATACGAGAAGAATTACCCCTTTCGATGCTCGCATGCCCGACGTTGCCGTAGACCTTGACTGGTCCGAAGTTGTAGGCAACGCCGGCCAGGTAGGCTTTCTGCTCGACCGGGAGTGGCGTATTGATGTTGACCCTCAGCCGTTGTGCGCTCACGGCCGCGCTCCATTTGCCGCTGTTGTAATTGGCATGCAGGCCGAGATTCGCAACGCCAGGCCTGCCCGACTGTTCGCCAAGGCCGTAGTCGGCGCTTGCCCGAAATCCGTTCAGGTTCGTGGTCGAATAGCGGATGACGTTGTTCCAGACAGTATCCCCAAGCACATTGCTTCCATAGGCCGGGACGAAAGTCTGAAGAGCAAGCGGAGAAAAGACGACCGAGGTACCAAAGGGGCTGAGCTGGAGCATTGCCGAATACATTGGATTCGTCTGGCGGCCCAGCGTGATCCTGCCGAAGTCACCCTCGACGCCAACCCAGGCATTACGCGACCAGAACGGGTCGGTTGCGTTACGGCCCTGCTCGCCCGTATCGGGACGATAGAAACTTTCGAGCGACCAGATGACGTGGTTGGCGCCGCCCAGGTCTTCGGTTCCCCGGAAGCCGAGGAAGGACGTGGTCAGGCCGCCGCCATTGAGCTGGGTGACTGCCCGTGGCTCGCCGCTACGCTTCACGCTGCCGACATAGGCCCCGATCAGACCATATATCTCGACAGACTGCTGTGCGGCTGCATCTGCGCAAAGCAGGCATGCAGCGGCCCCGACCGCGGCCAGCACCGCCTTGTTTTTTTCGATTTTCATGTTGTCTCCGTAGTGCCAGTAGCTTGGCTCAGGGTGAGATTTCTTCGAGCGAACGGTTGGTAGTTTCGATCATGCGCCAGGCGGCGATCAGCCCGACAAGCGTCATGCCAGCGAACATCAGGAACACGGTGGAGATGCCATCCTTGGCCAATACCAGGCCGACGATCGCCGGCGCCGCTGCCGAGGCCGCACGCAACCAGGAAGTGGCGAGGCCGGTACCGATGGCACGGATCCGGGTGGGATAGATCTCGGGGGTGTACAAATACAGCATGACGGTTGTGGTTCCCATCACCGCGTAAGCAGCGGAGCCGAGAATCATCACGTTGGTGGCGCTATGCGTACCGAGCATGACCAGGCCCACGAGCAACAACCCGCCTATGAAGAAGCTGCCAATGGCCCAGCGCCGGCGGCCCGTACGATCGATCAGGAGCGCGCAGCACACAACCGCGCAAGTGCTCAGCACGTTCGAGAGCGATGCCATGCGCAGCGATTCCTGCAACGGCAGATGGTAGACCGTCTTGTAAAGGCTGGGGAGCCAGTTGTTGATGCCGTTTGCCACGAAATACGCGCTTGCCCATAAGACCCAGACGATGAGCGTACGCGTACGGTAGACGGGCGAGAACAGCTCTTTCCAGGAGCCTTTTTTCTTGCTTTGCAGGGTATTGGCAAGTTCGACGGTGCGCGCTTCGCATGCGGGCGCTTCCTTGATCGGATCGAGGTGGCGGCCGGGGCTCACCTTTTCGATGGAGGTGATGATATGGTCCGCTTCGGCGTAGCGTCCGCGCCCGATCAGCCAGCGTGGCGACTCCGACAAGCGGAACACCAGAAAGCTGATCACGAGCCCGGGTATGCCTCCCACCAGGAACATGTACTCCCAGCCAAAGCGTGGCACGACATAGGCGCCGATCTGGGCCGCCCCCATCAGGCCGATCGGAAAAATCAGTTCGTACAGCAGAAAGAACCGGCCGCGTCCCTTTGCCTGCGACAATTCGTTGATGTAGGTGGCCGCCACCGGGACTTCGCCGCCAACGCCGATACCCTGGATGAAGCGTGCCAGGAACAGCATGTTGATGTTACCGGCCAGGGCACAGCCGATACTCATCACGGACATCAATCCGATCGTGATGCCGGCGCTGCGGATGCGCCCGATGCGCTCGGCCAGCCAGCCGAAGAACAGCGCGCCCGCCACCTGGCCCAGGTAACCCGCAGCGATAAGCAGTCCGACCTGGCCCGGCGATATCTTCCACAGGCCGATCAGCACCGGCAGAACGAAGGCGAGGGACAAGGCGTCGAACGCATCGAAGAAGGTCGCGCTTCCCATGATGATCCTGGCCCTGGTATGCCACCGGCACATATGTACGTTTTCCAACCGAAACAATAGCCGTGCCGCCTGCGTGATGCTTTGTTCACCCGCGGCAACTGACTCCTCGTGCGCCTTCAGTCCGGCCGAGTTGTTTGCGATGCTCATGATGTCTCCGTGATTGAATGTTCATGCCGTCTGCGCGGCCTACGTGAGCTTGCTGGTTATGGTAAAAACTTCGTTTTATTTCCTATTTGCAATATTCTGGGCATTAAGCGACTGTTTCATGCGCAGGCACAGCCTACATACGTCTATGCATGCCTGTTTGCGAAAACGGCAAGCGTCGCCTCGATATCGTCCGGATCGATGCCACGGGTGATGAACACGAGGCGGGTGCGGCGATCGTCACTTGGCCAGGCATCGAGGATGCGTGGCGGGTGAAACACATGCTGGACACCATGGATGACGACAGGCCGGTCCGGATGTTCCCGCACCTGTACCAACCCCTTTACCCGCAACAGATCCGGGCCGCGCATGGCGGTCATCACATTCAGCCATGACTCGAAACCGCCCCACGAGACAGGTTCGTCAAGCACCACGGCGTACGAGCGGATACCGTCGTCATGATGATGAGCGTGGTCGTCGTGATGCTCTCCGTGATGCTCGTGGCTTGCCGCGCGGGCAATCCACTGGTCGCTGTCGCTTGCCTCGTGCGAAGTCGCGCCGCCGAACAGGACGTCCGGCGCGATCTGGCCCTGAAAGGCCGGATATAGGGGCGCACCTGGATTCAGTGCTTCCAGCCAGCCTTCGAGCTCCTGGCGCTGTTCCGGCGTGCATAGGTCGGTTTTCGTCAGTACCAGCCGGTCGGCCAGGGCAGCCTGGTGCCGCGCCGCTTCGTGGCGATGAAGGGTGTCCGCGCCGTTGACCGCATCGACGGTGGTGATCAGGCGGTCAAAACGGAATTGGTCCCGGATCGACGGCTCGGCCATCAGGGTATGCAGAATCGGCGCCGGATCGGCCAGGCCGGTGGTTTCCAGCACCACCCGGTCGATGTCGTGAACCGCGCCTTCATCGGCCAGGCGCTTCAGCGTGGCCAGCAAGTCGCCGCGCACCGTGCAGCACACGCAGCCGTTGGCCAGCAGGACAAGCTCTTCACGTGTCTGCTCCAGCAGGTCGTGATCGAGGCCGACTTCCCCGAATTCGTTGATGATGACGGCGGTACGGGCGAAAGCGGGATCGCGCAGGATATGCGAGAGCAAGGTGGTTTTTCCGCTGCCCAGGAAACCAGTCAATACCGTGACCGGCAGCGGGAGAGCGGTTTTCGCAATCGTGCTCATGTGGCTCCTCTCAACCATGAAGTTTGGCGAATGAACGCAAGGTCTTGCCGAGGCGGGTCAGGATGAACGCCGGCGCGTCGATGCCGGCGCCGGCCGGCGCTTCCTTGCCGGCCAGCGCGCCGAGCAATGCGCCGATGCTCCACTTGCCATCCTCATCGCGTCCACGATGACGCAGCAGCGCCGCGACATCGGCGCGATCGTTGCGCTCGGCCTGGCCGAGCAGGTAATCGACGATGTCCTGCTCGAAGTCCTGCAACTGCAGCGTGACACCACCCACACTGCAGGCGCAGCTTCCCGCCAGCGCCACGTGCTGGCGCGCCAGGCGGTCCCAGATATCGAGCAGTTCCCGGGCCTCGTCCGATACAGCGTGGGTGGCGTGCTCCATCGCTGCCTCAGACGTTGGCCGGCGTCGATGCCGCGCTGCGCAGGCGCGCCGTTGCCTCTGCATCGGCATGGCCATCGGCGCCGACGATCACGCGATAGGCGGCCTCTGCCTGCTCACGGCTGACATAGCCTTCGCGGACATCATGCGCCACCAGTTCGGGATCGCGTTCGGCCGGGTCGCCGAAGCCGCCACCGCCACCGGACAGCATCTTGTAGGCGTCGCCGCGCGCCAGGCGCACATTGAAGATCTTGGCGTTCGCATGGCTCTCGTCCCACACCCCATCCTTCCGGATACCGATGCCGTTGCCTGCCGCCTCATGGCCGCCATCCAGGCCCCAGGGTTTGCAGTGCACGCGATCGATACGCGTGGTGACGGTGAATGGCGACAGCGCCTGCACAACCATCTCCGCGCCGAGGCCGCCGCGCTGGCGCCCCGCGCCCGCGCTGTCCTGGCGCAGGCGGTAGCTTTCGACCAGCACCGGGTATTTCGCCTCGAGCTGCTCGCTCGGGCTGTTGTGGGTATCGCCGTCGTTGATGCACACCGTGGCCGAGACGCCATCTTCGCGCGACTTGGCGCCCCAGCCGCCGCCCAGAGGCCCGATGCCGACGATGAACAGGCGACCGTCCTCGGGCGAGATGCCGTGGATGTTCGGGAACACCAGGTCGGCGTGGTGACCGGCGATCGCGCGGTCGGGAATGGCGGGCGCGAGGGCCTTGAAGATGGTGTCGATCACGGTCATCGGGAACGTCATCCACACCCGCATCGGAAAGGGCCGCTCGGCGCTGATCACGGTCCCCATCGGCATGATCACCTTGAGGGGTCGGAAGCTGCCGTCGTTGACCGGGTAATCGGTCGGCGTGGTCAGGCATTTGTACGCGACCTGGGCGCATGCGATACCGGTCGTGAAGCCCGAGTTGTAGAAGCCGCGCACTTGCTTCGCCACATCGGTGAAATCAACCGTCATCCCGTCGCCTTCGACAATGACCTTGACCCGGATCGGAATGCGCTTGCCGACTTCCAGGCCATCGTCGTCCATGTACGATTCGGCCTCGTAGACGCCGTCGGGAATGGTCAGCGTGTTGGCACGCGCCAGTGCCTCCGAGTGATCCATGATCTGCACCACCGACGCACGCACCGCCGGCCAGCCATAGCGCTTCACCAGTTCCAGGTAGCGGCGCTCACCCGTGGTGATGGCCGTGATTTGGGCCCGCAGGTCGCCCATCGCGCGTTCGGACAGGCGCACGTTCATCGCGATGATGTCGACCAGGTCCTGGTTCACCACGCCTTCCTTGCGGTATTTGACGATCGGGATCTGGATCCCTTCCGAGTAGATGTCGGTGGTGATCTGGCCGAGCGTGCCCCCGACGTCCAGCCAGTGGGCCATGCAGCAGGTGAAGCCGATCAGCTCGTCCTCGTGGAAGACCGGCATGGTGAACGTGAAGTGGTTCAGGTGGCTGCCCGTGGTATAGGCGTCGTTGGTGACCAGGATGTCGCCCGGCTTGATGTTCTCCAGGCCGAAGTGGCGGATCTTCGCTTTTACGGTCTCGCTCATGCCGCGGATGAACATCGGCAGGCCCAGGCCGATGGAGATCGAGTCCCCTTCGGTCGTGAACAGGCCCACGGTGAAGTCGAGCGCCTCGTAGATGATCAGGTTGTAGGCGGTGCGGGTGAGGTTGGATTTCATTTCCTCCGTCACCGCGATCAGGCCGTTACGGATGATTTCGACGGTGACGGCGTCGACGGTGTTCGATGCGCCGGCAGTGCTGGCTGCGTACTCTTGGGTTTTCATTACAGTTCACTCCCGATGGAAATTTGCAGGTTGCCAAAGACGTCGACGAGCACCTTGTCGCCAGGCTGCACGACCGTGGTCGAGGCGTGTTCTTCGACCAGGGCCGGACCGGCGATACGGTTGCCGCTGCGCAGCAGGTGCCGTTTGTAGACCGGCGTGGCGACAAAGCCGTTGGCGGAACGGAAGTACACGTCCTTATGGGCACGCAAAGCTTCTGCAGGAGGGGTTGTGCTGCCTTCCTCGACAGCATGGCGGGGCGGCTTGCGCATGACGCCCAGCACCGTGACGCGCAGGCTGACCAGGTCCGCCGGCTCGGCCGGCGCCGAGGTGCCGTAGCGCACGGCGTGGACCGCATCGAAGCGCTGCTTGATCGCGGCACGGTCCTGGCGCACGAAGAAGTCCGTCGGCAGGTCGACGGCAACCGCGTGCTCCTGGCCGACATAGCGCATGTCAGCGGCGCGCTCGATCACGATCTCTTCCGGAGTGACTGCGGACTGCGCCAGCGCGGCCCGGCCTTCGGCCTCCATCCCGGCGTAGATCGCTTCGATGTCATCGAACGACACGTCGTCGAGCTTGCGGAAGACCGAGCGCACGTAGTCGTAGCGCAGGTCGGAAAACAACATGCCATAGGCAGAGAAGTAGCCGGGTGCAAACGGGATCAGGACTTTGCGGATACCGAGTTCGCGGGCGATGGCCGACGCATGCAGCGGACCGGCACCGCCATAGACCACCATCGTGAAGCTGCCGGCGTCCAGACCGCGCTCGGTGGTCACTGCCTTGACTGCATGGGACATCGAGGTCACCGCAATGCGCAGGATGCCATCGGCCGCCTTCACCGGATCGATATCGAGCGGGTCGCTAATCTTGACCTGCATTGCCCGGTAGGCATTGTCCTTGTCGAGCAGCATTTCGCCACCGAGGAAGTTGTGTTCGTCGAGGCGTCCCAGCAAGAGGTTGGCGTCGGTCACGGTCGGTTCGGTACCGCCGCGCTGGTAGCACACCGGGCCCGGGATCGAGCCGGCGCTTTGCGGCCCCACCCGCAGCGCATTGCCCACTTCCAGGCGAGCGATGCTGCCCCCACCGGTGCCGACCTCGAAGATGTCGATCATCGGAATCTGGATCGGCAGGGCCTTTTCATAGCCGCCGATCAGGGCGCTGCTGCTGGTCAGCGGCTTGCCATCGTTGATGACGCCGGCCTTCGCGGTCGTGCCACCCATGTCGAACGCGATGGCATCACCCAGGCCCAGTTGCGCGCAGATGGCCTGGGCGCCGATCACGCCGGCAGCCGGCCCCGATTCGAGCATGCGCACGCATTCGCGACGAGCATGGTCCAGCGGGAACAGGCCACCGGTAGACTGCACGGCATAGAAGTCGCCCGGGAAGCCTTGCTGCTCCAGGTGCGTCTCGAGTTCGCCAAGGTAGGCGGACACGCGCGGGCCGACGTAGGCATTGGCGGCCACGGTCGAGACGCGTTCGAATTCGCGGTATTCCTGCGACAGTTCATGCGAAGCGGTGACGAAGACGCCAGGAATCTCCTCGCGTACGATTTCACGGACGCGGATTTCGTGAGCGGGGTTGCGGTAGGAGTGAAGCAGCAGGATGGCGACCGCGTCGACACCCTCGGCCTTGAGCTGGTGCGCGAGGCCGCGCACCGCCTCTTCGTCGAGCTTGTGGTACACGCTGCCGTCGGCGAGCAGGCGCTCGGGCACTTCGAAGCGCAGCGAGCGGCGGATCAGGGGCTCGTGCTTGGAAAAGAACAGGTTGTATGCGTCGGGACGGTTGACGCGCCCGATTTCATAAATGTCGCGGAAGCCCTGCGTGATCAGCAGCGCAGTCTTGGCGCCGTTGCGCTCGAGCAGCGTGTTGATCGCGATGGTCGAGCCGTGCAGGAACAGGCCGCCGTTTTCCACGTGGGCACCGGCACTGTCCAGCGTGTTCTGGATGCCGTTGACCAGTTGGCCGTGGGTTGACAGCGCCTTGCCGAAGGACAGTTCGCCCGTCTTTTCGTTCAGGATCGCCAGATCGGTGAAGGTGCCGCCGATATCGACCGCGATCCGCAAGTGACCGGTTCCGGGCGTCGGGGTCGAGTTTGTTTTAGTCATGCTGATGTCTCCTCTTGGGTACGATGGTCGGCTTAGGCGGCCGTGACGGTATTGCGTAGCAGGCCCACGCCACTGATCTCCACCTCGACCGTATCGCCGGGTTTCATGTAGAGCGGCGGCTCGCGGCGGTCGCCGACGCCGCCGGGCGTACCGGTCGCGATCACGTCACCCGGACTGAGAGGGGTAAAGCGCGACAGATAGGAAATAATGACGGGCAAGGTGAAGATCAGGTCGGACAAGGACGCATGCTGCATCACCTGGCCGTTCAGTCGGGTCGTCAGCACGCACTGTGTGATGTCACCCACTTCGTCGGCCGTCACCAGCGCAGGGCCAAAAGCACCGGTGCCGGGAAAGTTCTTCCCTGGGGTCCATTGATGGGTATGACGCTGCCAGTCGCGGACGGTGGCATCGTTGAAGCAGGCATAGCCGGCCACATA
This sequence comes from Herbaspirillum sp. SJZ107, assembly GCF_006715485.1. Lineage (GTDB taxonomy): Bacteria > Pseudomonadota > Gammaproteobacteria > Burkholderiales > Burkholderiaceae_D > Telluria. Next base: position 515,748 of record NZ_VFNH01000004.1, on the reverse strand, counting down.
ATCCATGGCATCGGACTCTTCAATGTCCTGCCCTGCCTTGCCGATGACGACCGCCAGTTCGCCCTCGTAATCGAATTTTTCCGACTTGCTGCCCGGGTACAGCAGCCCGGCGCCGTGCGCCGTCAGGGAATCCGCGAAGCGGACGAAGATGGACGGATACTCGGCATCTGGCCGCTTGGTCTCGGCGACATGCGATTTATAGTTCAGGCCGACGCAGAACACCTTGCGCGGATTGTTCACCGGCGGCGTCAAGGTCACGTTCGCCAGCGCGAGCGGCTCCGACGCAGCGGTAATGGCTTCGCGCAGTCCAGGCAAGGCCGCGCCATCCAGGACCGAGCGGACGTCCGGATAACGCTCCAGAAATGCCTTGCCAGGATTAATGATCTGGTCGCCGGACAGCACGCCATAAGCGGCTTTTCCATCGATTTCGTATGCCACGATTCTCATCTGCGAGTCTCCTCTGATTTATTGACCAATCGATGGGTTCGGTTGGTTGACCAAGTGTAGGTTGTGTTAGGCTATGCCAGAATATATCTGTCGGACATTTCAGCTATGCCTAAAAAAGCAAGTCACGATGATGCGATCGATTATTCGGCGTGGAAACTGTTTATCGTGGTGAGTGAACTGGGCAGCCTGAGCAAGGCGGCAACAGCGTACGGAACGACACAGCCTCACATCAGCCGCCAGATTGGCGAACTCGAGCGTGAATGCGGGGGACGCCTGTTCGTACGCACCGGGCGCGGTGTGACCTTGACCGAACTTGGGCGCCGCATTGCGCCGCGTATCCGCGGATGGATTGCCGATACCGACCAGCTGACGAACGATATTCGTGCCACGGCCGGGACGCCGGTTGGGACGGTACGTATCGGCATACTGCCTTCCACAGCCCATCCGATGGCAAGCACCCTGTTTTACAGGCTGAAGGAACGCTATCCGCTGATCCAGCTGATGCTCCGTGAAGGACAAGGGGCCCAGCTGGAAACCTGGCTGGAGAGCGGCGACGTGGATCTGGCGATCCTTTACCGTCACAGCCCGGTCCCGAATCATGGCGATATCTACCTGACGCAGGTGCCAACCTATCTCGTGGGTCCGGAAGGGGATGGGCTGACACGGAACGCCGTAGTGCCATTCAAGGCGCTCAACGGTTTGCCGCTCGTGATGTTCTGTCGGCCTAGCTCGTGGCGGGACCAGTTGGATCAGCTGGCCAAGGAGCACGGGCTTGCCTTGAATGTTGCGGCCGAGGTCGATTCATTGGCATTGCAGACGCGTATCGTCAGCAATGGGGGCATGTATGCCCTGCTCGGACCCTACGCGATTGCCGGCGCCAGCAAGTCGGTGCCGCTGCAGTCCGCTGCCATCGTTGAGCCGCAACTGTCACGATATATCGCGCTGGCGATCTCGCAGCACGGACCGCTGACGCTGGCGGGCCGCACCGTGAAGCAATTGATTCAGGATGTTGCAAAGGAAATGACAGAAGGTCCACTTACTGTGCCCATCGGCTGAGCACGAACAGGCACACGGCAAACTTTATCTGATGATCAGCGAAACGGCAGCAGCGCCACCAGGGTCAGGCGCCAGTCGACGACAATGAACTTGACGCCGGCCCACCAAGCGCGTCACACGTACGCGTCGAGCTTGCTGATGCTTGGTGCGAATCCGCTCTACGTCGCAACTCAACTCGGCCACGTCGATACAATTTTGGTCTTTCGTACCTATGAACGCTGGATTGCCGCTGGCCTGAACAATGACAAACGGCAGCGTTTGCTGCGGTTGTGTTCGAGAACAGATGCCAGCTGCCGAGGACTTTCCTCGCTTCGGATAAACAGACCGTGGTCACGTCATGTGAGCAAATGTATGGATTTCATCATGCCCCATGTTTGATACCAATAAAATCTTTTGCTTGGCACTATCTGTCAATGCCCGAAATTGTCAGTCTGGCCAATAAAAAAGCCCCTGCAATCAGGGGCTTAGTAAGTGGAATGCCTAGCAAGCCGAGGCATTTCAGGGGCAATAAATAATTCGCTTGAATGATCAACGGCTTTTCAAGTTTCTCTTTTAATTCAGTCACTTACTGAATTTCTGTCACTCCCACTCTATTATAAATGGCCGAGGCAAGTGTTTGAATTGGCAAGCCTTTTGCTGCCCGTTTGGGGCAACTACCATGGGCGGTACCATAGAAAGTGCAGCGACCTTGACCCAGCAGTAATGGGCATTGGCTAAGCATCGCCCTGACACGCTCTCCCTTTGTGCCGCTGAACTGCATACAGTATGTAGGTGAGCTTAGTTAGAACATGTCAGCGCCGGCGGATTGGCATATCGTCTGGTCAAACCGCTGCTGCTCTCGTCGGCGACCAATGTGAAACTGCCAACTAGTTGGCGTAACTGTTGAGCCTGCTGCTCCATTGCCGCAGCGGCCGCGCTGGCCTCCTCGACCAAGGCCGCGTTCTGCTGGGTCGCACTGTCGATTTCGACGATGGCGCAGTTGACCTGGCCGATACCGTCTTCCTGCTCGCGGCTGGCAGCGCTGATCTGGCCAATCACGTCGCTGACCCGGCGTACACTCTCGACCACGCTCTGTATCGTGCTGCCAGCCTCGCCAACCAGGCTGCTACCAAGGCCGACCTGGTGCATAGAATCGTCGATCAGCTGCTTGATTTCGCGTGCTGCGCTGTTGGCGCGCTGGGCCAGGTTGCGTACTTCTCCCGCTACCACCGCAAAGCCTCGCCCTTGCTCGCCGGCCCGGGCGGCTTCTACCGCCGCGTTCAGCGCGAGAATGTTGGTTTGGAAGGCAATACCTTCAATCACGCCGATGATATCGACAATGCGGCGCGCCGCGCTGTCGATCGCGCTCATGGTTTCCACCACTTGGCCCACCACCTCGCCACCGCGCACTGCGACGTTTGAGGCCGACTGCGCCAGCTGGTTGGCCTGGCGGGCGTTGTCGGCGTTCTGCCGGACGGTCGAAGTCAACTGCTCGATCGAGGAAGCGGTTTCCTCCAACGAGCTGGCCTGGCTCTCGGTGCGGCTCGAGAGGTTGCTGTTACCGGCGGCGATCTGGCTGGCCGCGGTGGCGATGGAATCGGTGCCGCCGCGAACGTTGCCGACAATTTGACGCAGGCTGTCGCGCATACTACGCAGGGATAGTTTGAGCTGGCCGGTTTCGGTGCGATCGTCCGGCGCACATTCAATTTCGGCGTCCAGCCTGCCTTCGGCGATGCGGTAGGCGAAGCTGATCGCATCGTCGAGAGGACCGCGGATCGAGCGCGACAGCAGCAGGCCGCTCCCGATCACTACCAGCGCTGCCGCCAGTGCGCTCAGCAAGATGCGCTGCTTGGCCTTTGCCACCGTATCATCGCCGGCGATCCGCGTCGTTTCCGATGCCTGCTCAATGCGCTCGCTGAGGTTTTCCATACTTTGCTCGAGCTTGTGGAAGGTAACCATGAATGCCGGCTGCGCCTGGCGTGCTGCCGCCACGTCCGACATTGCCAGCGCCACCATTTTCTCAGCACCGTCAAGGTAGGGATCGATGTCCGGGCGGACTTGCGCTATCGCCTGGCGAACGGCCGGATCGGCGGTCTTGTCCAGGCTGGCCATCAGCTTGCGGAACAGCGCGATGTGGGCGGTGGTGTCGCGTTTGATCGCATCGCGTTCGGCGGCATCTTCGCTGGCGCCAGCTAGCAGGGCCGCAAGCACGTCGGCACGCAGCGCATCGTGTAACTGATCGGCCCCCATCTGATCCTTGATCGCGCTGCCGTTATCGGTAATCGAATCCATGGCCGCATCGAGTTCACCGACGCTACGGTAGCCGATTGCGCCGACCAGGATTACGAAGATGATCGCACCCAGGTTCGAGGCCAGCAGGCGCAGTTTGATAGTAACGCTCTTCATGTCTTCCTCGATTGCTGTTACATGCGTACCGACAAGCCGATTGCCACGCTCAGGTCGGGCGTGCGGCGGTTCAAACCATGCATCAGCAGGAAGTCGGCCTGGATATCTTTGTCGATCAGGTAAGTCAGGCCGGTGTCGAAGCTGGCCTGGGTGCCACCGGACGATGCGCGTGCGATCTGCGGCGCTGCCAGCTCAACGAAGCCCCGCACGCGCTCGTCGAATTCCTTGCCAACGGTCGCGGCCAGGATGCCATAACCATAACGTCTGTTGTCATCACCTCGGTCAACGGCGACGCCCGGCATGATGCCGAAGGAAAGGTCCTGAGCCAGATCCCATTCGGCGGCTAAACGCAGCGACGGCCGCACACCATGGCCGCGCAGCTCGCGGCTACCGCTGGGCAAGTCCGCATGCAGCAGTAACCCGAGCGAGGCTTGCCGGTCCTGTTGGTCCGCAAGGTGCCATTTCACGCCGACCGCGCTATCCGCATAACCGGCCGTGTTTGCGCGCACGCCGCTTGAAGAGGATGAAGCATGGACGACGGTACGACCATCCGTCTCGATGCGCAGCTCGGTGCTTTCGCCCACGCCAATGCGAAGCAGCGTTGGGGTACTGAAGGTACGCTCACGGCTGGCGTCGCTGCGCTGGCGGTCCCACTGGACGCTGGTTTCGAGCTGGACCCGGCCCCTGCCGACGACTTGGCTGGATTCGACGAAATCCGGACGGTCGGTGGAAATAGTGTCATCTCCTGCGGCATGCACACAGCCACAGAACGTCAGACATAACACGGCGAGAATACGGGAAAACGGGGCTACGTGGACCATGATCGGTGTACATGTTGGAAACATGATTAGTATCCATGAGCACGCATAGCCAGTCGAGCAACGAATAAATTTCCACATAGAAATAAGACCGAATCACAGTCAACTGTATTTACTGCGCAACAATTCATGACAACATGACATCATGCGACCGACATCCACACGCAGTCCAGAGCATTCAACGGCGGCATGTACATGCTTCGACGAGGAGAAAGCCAAGTTGAGCGACCTACCGCCTAGGCGGTGATCGCAATACCTGGTTCGATCACTGGCCAGAGGCTCGGGCACTCACCCAGGGGCGTCGGTAAGAGATTGAGGCGAGTCATGCGCGCCCGCCGGTGCCAAGTTTTTGATCAGAAACGCGAGACAGGCATTTGCGGGTAGCGGCCGGCTGTACAGAAAGCCTTGGACGATGTCGCATTGTTCGCGCCGTAGCAGATCACGCTGGGCGGCCGTTTCGACACCTTCGGCTACGATCTTGAGCCCCAAGCGGCGTGCGGTCGCCATCATGCCCTGCAGGATGGCCAGGGTACCGTCACTTTCCAACATCCCGACCACGAATGAACGGTCGATCTTGATTGTATCGACCGGGAAGTCCTTCAAGTAGCTCAGGCTCGAATAGCCGGTACCAAAATCGTCCACGCTGATGGTTGCCCCCAACAGTTTGAGTTCGTTCATCAGGCGTGCCGCCAGAAGCGGGTCCGCCATCGATCCACTTTCGGTCACTTCCAAGTCGAGCAAGTCCCCGGGCAAGTCGTGACGCCGAAGCATGTCGGCGATTGCTTGCACCAGGCCCACGGTCGTAAACAGGCGACTCGACAGGTTGACGGCCATGGTCACCGACTCGATGCCGAGCGTCCTCCAGCGTGCCAGTTCCGCGCAGGCCTGATCGATGATCCAGAGACTCATCGGGACAATGAGACCATTCTGTTCGGCGAGCGGAATGAATTCGCCGGGACCGACTACCCCTCTTGTCGGATGGCGCCAGCGCACGAGGGCCTCGACGCCGATCACGCGTTCGGTCGCCAGGTCGAGTTTTGGCTGATAATGCAATTCGAGTTCGCCATTTTGGATGGCACGTCCAAGATCATGTTCCAACAGGTAATTCCTGGCCCAACCGGATGCTCCCGCAGAAAAAGGCTGGAGTCCGCCCTGGCCAGTCTGCTTGGCTTGGCGTACCGCCATGCTGGCCGCGTTAAGCAAGGTGTCCACGTCGCTGCCATCTGCGGGGAAACGGGAAAAGCCGATACCGCTGGTGACACTGATCTGCCGTTCACCTACCTGCAGACTGAATTGCGCGACTTGCCACACACGGTCGAGGCGGACCGCGAGGTCGTCGCCGCTAACGCATTGACGCAACAGGACGGCGAACGTGTCGCCACCAACGCGTGCCACCAGATCGCCTTCGTCGACCGCTGTGCGCAGGCGCCGGCTCAACTCCACCAGAACAGAGTCGCCAGCACGATGTGTCAGTGCGCTGTTGATTCCACCGAAATTGTCGACATCAATCAGTACGACTGTCGCCAACGCATCCTCGTCTTGCCAGACCGGCATGGCTTGCCGCATCCGTTCCTCGAGTTGGACGCGGTTGGGAAGACCGGTTAGGAAGTCGCGCGTCAACACGCTGCCCAGTTCGTCTGTCAAAGCCGAGATCCCATGTTCGTCCTTCGAGTATAGGAGCGCAGTAGACGCCAGCGCCACTTGTCGCAGCCGGATCAGTTCCTGCGCCATGTGGGCCAGGCCAGACAGAATACGCAATTCACTTTCCGTGAGGCTGCGCGGTATCCGGTCCAGGACGCACAGCGTGCCGATCGCGTGCCCACCTGGGCCAAGCAGTGGAACGCCGGCATAGAAACGAATATGCGGGTCACCGGTCACCAGCGGATTGCGGGCGAAGCGCGGGTCCAGCGTGGCGTCCGGTACAAGCATGATGCCATCGAGCCGAATGGCGTGGGCACAGAACGAAGAAGATCTCGGCGTCTCCTCGATGTCGAGCCCTTGTCTCGACTTGAACCATTGGCGCTCCTGATCGACCAGGGAAACCAGCGCCATCGGTACTTTAAGCGCATCGCAAGCTATCCGGGTGATATGGTCGAACGTCTCTTCCGGCGGCGTGTCGAGCAGCCTGGTCGCGCGCAGCGCAGCAATCCGCGCAGGTTCGCTGGAAGCGCCCACGTGCGCCGTGGGGAATGAGGTACACAATGAAGAGGAGAAGACCATATCAACACAGCCGCGCGGCTGATCTTATTGCTGCCAGTCGGCAGGGTGGGCACAGATAGAGAGATCGTTTACCGGGTAAGAATATTTTGGCGCGCATCGGGGGAAAGGCGTCTTGCCAACGGCGTTTGCAGCCTATGGTGCGCTACCAGCGAGCATGTTCAACTACGTGTCAGGTATTCTTCGACGGCATCTAATGGCATCGGCTGTGCGAACAAGTAGCCCTGCCCTTCGTCACAACCCATCCCCTCGAGCTTCCCCATCAGTTCAGTTGTTTCGATCCCTTCCGCAACAACCGAAAGGCCCAATGCATGTGCCATATTAACCAGCGCCGCAACGAATCCAAATCCACTGGCATCCTGATTGACGAAAGAACGATCGAGTTTGAGTATGTCGACCGGCAGCTGCCTCAAGTACGACATGCTCGAATACCCCGTACCAAAATCATCAAGCGATAGCCGGATACCTTCCTGCTTCAAGCGACGCAGCATGTCTCCTGATTGCCCAAGGTCGACGATCAGCGCGCTTTCCGTCACTTCCAACTCGATCGATGCTGGATCGACGTTCGATGCCTCCAGCGCATGCAGCACTTGTTCCACAAACGAATGCGAACGCAGTTGGCGCGCAGATACATTCACGGACATCCGAAGATCAAGACCAAATCGAGCGTTGAGCATCTTGACCGCATGGCAGGCTTGCAGGAGCACCCATTGGCCGATGGCTTCGATATGGCCGCGCTCCTCGGCTAGTGAAATGAATTCGAGCGGCGAGATTTGCCCGAGTTCCGGATGATTCCAGCGCAGCAGTGCTTCGAGCCCCAGGATCCGCTTGGTACGCAGATCCACGCGTGGCTGATAATAGACTTCGAATTCGTTGAGCTCGAGGGCTTTGTTCAGAGCCATCTCGAGCGTCAGCGCCCGCTTGGCCTCGACACACATCGATGGATCGTAGAACGCAAAGCCGCCCGTACCGGACGTTTTCGCCTTATACATCGCCGTATCTGCGCTCTGGAACAATTGTTGTGTTGTCACGCCCGGGGAGGCAAGGCAGATCCCGATGGATGCGCCCACGCACATCTCGAGGCCATCTGCGTAGAAAGGCGCCTTCAACTGGCCAAGCAGGCGCTGCGCTATAGCGGTCGCAGCTTCACGGCCGGTGCAGGACGCAGCCACCACGAATTCGTCCCCGCCCAAGCGTGCGACGACATCCCCGGGTCGCATGCACTGGCACAAACGTTCGCTGACTTGCTGCAGCAAAAGGTCGCCGGTTGCGTGCCCCATAGAATCGTTGATCTCCTTGAACCGGTTCAGGTCGATGAAGAAAATGGTGGCCAGGCCAGCCTGACTTGTGCGCTTGAGCATGTCGTCGACCCGGCTATTGATCCAGGCGCGGTTAGGAAGGCCAGTCAGGCTGTCGCGCGTGGCGAGTTCTTCGAGCTTCGCTTCCGCGGCCTTCCTTTCGCTGATGTCGTGGAAAAATACGGACAAGCCGTCGGCATAGGCATAAATTCGTTCGCTCAACCATACGCTGTTCGGCTCGTAGAACGCTTCAAAACTGACACTCTCGCGCGTCGCCATGGCCTCGCGTAGATGGACGCCGATCGGAGACTCCGCCAAACCAGGCGCCACATCCCAAACCCGTCGCCCCAGGACGGCATCCCGAGTCGCCCCGACGAATGCCGCCGCACGCTGATTGACATACGTGATGTGCCATTCCGCGTTCACCGAAAAAAACCCGTCATCGATACTGTCGACGAGCGCAAGCTTCTCGTTTGCCAGATCGCGCAATTGGCCGCGCATGGCCTGTTCCTCGGTAATGTCGCGCGAGACCATCACGACTCCCTGGCTACGACCGGTTACCGGATCGATGACGGGACATGCCTTGGTGGCAAGTGCAGCGTATTCGCCCACGGCGTTGCGTTTGCGGACCTCGGTCACAAGCGGCCGCGCGTTGGGCGACACCAGGTAGAGGAGCGCATCGTGCGCGGAAGCGCGATCGTCGGGATGTAGAAATTCGATCACAGGGCGGCCTACCATCTGCTCCGGCTTCCATCCCATCAAGCGAGTGTAGGACGGCGAGACGTGCAGGTAGCGTCCGTCTGGTCCGCTGTGCGCGATCAGGTCATCGCTGTGTTCGATAATCAGGCTGGACTGACGTGCCTTGCTTAACGCATCGTCCAGTGCCCGACAGTGGACCGTCAGGTCGACAATGGCGCCGGAATACCCTACTTCGGTTCCAGTCCCCTGCGGCAAACCTGTAACAAGCACCCGGTGAGCGTGCCCGTTGGAAGCCGTGATATCCAACTCGACACAAAATGATTGGCCCGGAATGAAAGCGGCAGGGCATCGGCTCTCGTGCTCAACGCTCACTTGGGTCATCCAGTCTTGCAAACACTGCCCCGGCACAATACCTAGCAGGCCAGGATGATCTTCCAGCAAAAAGCCAAGGATACCGTCGCTGTCGGTGGACCATACGGCATTGAGGAGCAAAAACGTATTCTTGTACATGGCGTTAACGGGCATGGGGCTGCATGAAGTGTCGGCCTTCTGAAGCGAATGGAGAATCGCGCGCGGGGATTGGGCAAACGGACACAACAGAATGCCGGAGGCATACGTGCAATGCGTGCAAGACGTGGCACGCTGAAATTAGAAGATGCGCTTGTAAGGCACCTTTGTACCAGACCACAGTAACAAAAAATGTTCCATGGGGCAATTTTTATTGGTATCTTTCGAACCCCGTGTATCGGAAACGCACACTGCCGTGAATCGCTGGACCTTGAGATCGCATGGAACGAGACGCCAGGACGACGCTTACAGCAGGTCAACGCCGAAGGAATCGTTGCCGGCTCAGCGCGTGGCCGCCCCATAGCCAGCTTCGAACTCGGCGATGGGAAGCGGTTTGCCGAGCAGGTAGCCTTGCAGCAGGAGGCAGCCGCGCCATCAGGAAGTCACGCTGCTCGCAGGTCTCGATGCCTTCGGCCACCACGTCAAGGTCGAGCGTGCGTGCCAGCGCCAGGATGGCGTCGACGATCGCGCCGGCATGGGCCTCGCCCGGCAAGTCCTGCACGAAGCTGCGGTCGATCTTCAGTTCGGTAAGCGAGAAACGCTTCAGGTAGGCGAGAGGGGAAGTCCTATTCAAGAATGATAGCTACCTTCGTTTCCGAGAAAATGCCCCCAAAAGTGCCCCCAAACCTTCCCGCTGGGCGACATGGTGCAGTCACTACCAAACGTGGATTGCTGCCACTTCATTGATGCTGTTGCCAACGTTCCGCAATCACGTGTCCGCCCCTTAAGAGGTATCGAATTGCCTCCACTACTCTGCCGCACAATGTTGATCCATAGACCAACACTAGCAGCAGAGTTGGAGTTCTCTAGCAAGACACATGTGTTCAGGTCCAGATCGCTGGCTTCTGCACGTGCCAAGTCATCCGCTGCATTAATCAACAAATACACGCTCATTCGCAGCTCGTCCGATGTGCCACGAACGTCCATATCGTCGGTAGTCGTAGAAAGGACCGCGCCGCCTGCGTCAGGTACTTCAAGCTAGCCGACAATACGCATAAAGACTACTAATCTTAGATGATAGCTTCTAGTCCAGCGCGGCCCAGTTCGGGGCATTTGCGTGATCTACCAGCACTAAGCTTGTCACCAAATATGCTGGTAAATCTTTGAGCAATTTGACGAGACATTGATCAAGGTCAAACGCATGCCATGTAGAGCGCGCAATGTAGATTGATGAACCGCAGATCAGACCGTCTTACAGCTTTACTCATCGATGCCGCTATCCACGCTGCCGCTTCCCATGGCGCAGTTAGCGCGGCAAAAGAATTGGTGGACGCGGGCGTTACTTGGTCAGTCATTATGCGAGTACTTAACAGGCCAAGTGAACGGCGAACATATTCCAGGTCTGTGGCAGCGGATCTTTGATCAAATTTTTAATTATCCAGCATGCAATGTCGAGTTGAACTGACTTATGTCAACAGTCCGCTATCGACCCGTTGCGGACGTTCGCAACTCAACCATACTGTAGCAATTTAGACGACCCTACGATCTGAGTTGCGACCCTATCGTGGATTAGCGTTTATTGCGAAATTCTTGCTCGAGTCCGGTACAGTTCTTTTGTGTACACCCGTACCAAACGACATCCTCGAATGAGCAATTTGCACCGAGGTTGTCTTTAAGAAACTCACAATTGTTGAAGTTGCAGTCTATGAACTTCGAGCCTGAAAAAGCGGTGCCTCTAAAGGTGCAATTGTGGAAGTCAACTTCAACGAAGAGCGCATGATTGAACAGTCCCCAGTACCATTCGCAGTTTTCAATTTTGCACGACACGAACACCGAGTCAACATCGCCGCCTTCTGTGTTAATTCCAGTGAATTCGGTGTAGCGGAAGACATGATCCGACCAACCGACAGGTTTAGTAAGGCGTCCTTGAAATTGCTCAGATTCAAATAACATATACCCAGTCTTTATGGCGACATATTGGGCGGCAGCGCTTCGACGCACTGCCAGTTTCAATGTCCGCTCCTGGCCGATTGCGGACGGTCGATACGGATCAGTGTACTCGGCTGTTGCCTGCTGAGCAACTAAAAGGTTTTGTTAAGCGTTCTAAGGGAAACGCCTTTGTTAGGAAAACCGCGACTGCGGATTTTTAATTCGACACAACCCTTCTGGCCACTGGCGCCCATTAGCAACTCGGAACGGCGTTCCAGTCATGTGCTTTGGTTGTTCGGTTATGGCTAACGGCACAGTTGGGAACGTCACCTTTCACATGGCTTCAAGAAATTTGGAATGGAAAGTTTCCGCTGGCAATGGGCTGCTGATGATGTAGCCTTGAATGCTGTCGCATTCGGTCGTCTCGAGCATGGCACGCTGTTGCGTTGTTTCAACGCCTTCGCAAATGACAATTAAATCCAGCGACTTGCCCAAGGCGACGATACCTTTGATTAGCGACAACGCGTTCATGTCGGTTGTCAGCCGGGTCAGGAAGGACCGGTCGATCTTGATGGCGGTAACAGGGAGCCGGCTGATATACGACAAGTTCGAATAGCCTGTGCCGAAATCGTCTAGTGCGATCCGGAAACCCATTTGCTTGAGGTCCGACAGCAGTTCCGCCGATGCGTCAAAATCCTGCGCCAACATACTTTCTGTTACTTCGAGCTTAATGTCCTGTGCACGAATTCCATACCGCTCGATTGCTTCCGCCATCATCCTCGTCATGTCACGACTAGCCAACTGCCGCGCAGATACGTTGATTGACATCTGCAGCGTATGACCGTTGTCTTGCCACTGTCTTAACTGGCGGCACGCCTCATTGAACACCCAATCGCCCAGTTCGATGATGAGTGGCGATTCCTCCGCAATGTCTAGGAATGCGGCGGGGTACAGTAGACCAAACTCCGGATGTTGCCAGCGAACGAGCGCTTCAACGCCCACGACTTTGTCACTGCGCAAACTGACCTGGGGTTGGTAATGCAGCAGGAATTCGCCAAGATGAAGCGCCTGCAGCATATCCTGGCGCAAGCGGCGACGCCTCAGGTTCCACTGGTCCATCTTGGCGTCGAACAGCGTCAGGGCGTGCCTGCCTTTCGACTTCGACACATACATGGCGGTGTCTGCCTGGTTGATCAGGTCGTCGGCAGTGATCCTGCCGTCATGTGTAATCGAGACGCCAATGCTTGCACCTAGCGTGATGTCGCGTCCATCGACCGTCATCGGCACAGCGATGCATTCCAAGACCCGTAACGCAAGATCCTTGGCCACTGAGTCAGTGCAGCGGGACACGATGATGACGAATTCGTCACCGCTTATCCTAGCTGGATAGCAGGTCTTGCTACAGAAGCCCGACAATCGGCTGCCGATCTGCTTGAGCACCTCATCACCCGCCGCGTGACCGAACGTGTCGTTAATTTCCTTAAAGCGATCCAGGTCGATGAACAAGGCTGCAATGCCGCCTTCGCTGGACCCAGTGCGAAGAAGTTGGTTGAGCATATGCAGGCCGGCGATTCGGTTCGGCAGGCTGGTCAACGCGTCATGCATGGCCCTGTATACTAGGGTCATTTCGTGTTCCTTGCGTTCAGAGATGTCGAGCAGGAATATCGTCAGCCCGTCGCCGGAAGGGTAGACGCGAGCCTCCAGCCACCTTCCGGCCGGTGCATAGTAGGCCTCGCATTGGCCGAACTGCTGCGTGCGCATCACACGATGGTACGTGTCATGGAATTCGCTCCCAATTGCCTCCGGTACCTCATCCCAGAAATTCTTTCCAACGAGAACGCCTGCGGGCCGGTTGAGCCATTCGCTCGCCTTGTCATTGACATAGGTGCAATTCCACCTCCGATCGAGCGATAAACAGCCTTCCGTAATCCTCGACAGGATCGCCGCGATCTGCGCGTTGGCGCGCATGACTTCACGTTCGGCGGTGCGCCTGGCCGTGATGTCGCGGCCGACCAGCAGTAGGAGACCAGAATCTTCGGTACGGGTTGCGCTCCATTCGATTAGTACCCTGGTGCCGGCTCTGCAGGTAAACTCCGCGTTAAACCGGCTGGGTTGGCTTTGCGCTAGCAGCGCCGTGACCTTTTCCTTGGCTTCGACCAAGCGCTCCGGTTGGAGGAACAGTGCAGCATTACGTCCGATGATGTCATGCGCCGGCCACCCGGAGACGGCTTCGCAGGCGCCGCCAGCGTGGACGATCCTCAGGTCCGGCGCGATTTTTAGATAGATATCGGGCGACGTATCGATGAATGCCTGTTTTTCCTTGAGCGCTTGCACGAGCTCGGTTTCAACAGTGACATCATGTTGGATGGCTACGAAATTGATGATCGTGCCATGGGTATCGGTGACCGGAAACATGTAGATGCGAGCCCAGAACATCTCACCATCTTTGCGATAGTTTCGTAATGTAACTTCGCATGGCCTGCCCGCAAGAATAGCATTGGCAAACGCCACTCGGCCCGGCTGGTCCCGGTCATCATTTTGGAACATCCGGCAGTTTCGGCCAATGACTTCGTCGGCGCGGTATCCAGTAATGACTTCGAAGGCAGGGTTGACGAGGACCATCGGGTTGTCGGGTGCCCGCGCGTCCGTAATGATGATCGGAGAGCTGCTGAGCTGCAGCATGGCACGAAAAAACCTTTCGTTATCGCTGTATATGCCGTCGAAATACATCTCTCAACCTTTTTTTATCTGGTTCCTGATACTAACGTCAGTACAGGCCAACTCCACACACAGTAGAGAAACGTTCAGAGGTTGACCCAGTCTCGATATCTCAAGTACCGATGTCGATGACGAGCTTCCAGGCATGCCGAAACGGTTTGATCGTCAACGCAGTCGACGGCATTTGCGCTCGTAATTCACCTGCTGTCCGCGTCTGCCGCATCGGTGGAAGTTGGTGACGCCGCCATGGGAACGGTGCAGTTCAAGAGAGTTGCAACAAAAAGCCATCGGTACATGAGACTTTAAATGTGGCAATGGCGTTGGTCTTACCCGGGCAAACGGCCGAGACAATCACGGAAAGTCACCGAACCGTCTGGTGAATTGATACCGGGGGTGAGTAGAGGTGGTTGTGACCACCGTCTTGTAGTCGCTCCAGGCTCCCACATATCTGATTGAGGTCAGCATCGCTGATTTGGAGGTCAAGCCAGCGGTCCTCAGCAATGTGGCATGCCGTAGGCCCTGCGCCGAGTCTGCGAACCCTGGTACTCTGCAATAGCTCATCATACGGCGTAGGGCTTCCCCTAGTGTCGGCAGCAAACGCCTGACCATCCCTGACAACTACCATCGCGTAGCTTATCGGCTAACCGATGCAGTCCTTCCCCTTCATCAAACAGCACTGGATCTCCGCTGTTTGAACTTTGATACGCATGGGAATCTCCTTGCCAGACTTAATAGTTGACGAAAGTCCGCTTCTGGCAGAACCCGGCCGTTCGGTGCAGGATTGCAGGTTGCCGTCCAGGACAAGTCACAAACGATTACAAGCGGCCGCAGCCGAGCCACAGCAGACCTCGTTAGACCTCGTTAGATTCTTCGCTCAAAGGCAACCCTCTGGATTCACATGCGCTCCGCCAGATGATGATCGAAAGTAGACAGAGCACTTTCGATTGTTGCCTTACCGATATTTACGAAGAAGCAAATAAATCGAACTAGGCGAGTACAAGGCGCGCTGGCGCAAGGGCACGCGGCGCAACCGGGGCCGCCGAAGCTGTCGTACCGCCAGAAAGGCGGAAGGTGCTCACCAGGGCCTCTAGCTGTCCAGATTGTTCCTGCAGTGCTTGCGCTGCGGCGGCGGCTTCCTCTACCAGCGCCGCATTCTGCTGGGTCACGGTGTCCATTTCCGTGACCGCCTGGTTGATCTGTTCGATGCCGGCTTCCTGCTCTCGGCTTGCGGACGTGATCTCCTCCATGATGTCGGTCACCCTCCGCACGCTTGCGACGATCTCATCCATGGTCGAACCGGCTTCCTGCACCAGGCGACTGCCCTGGCCGACCTTATCGACCGAGTCGCCTATCAAGACCTTGATCTCCTTGGCCGCACCGGCCGATCGTTGAGCCAGGTTGCGCACTTCGGATGCCACCACGGCAAAGCCACGGCCCTGCTCGCCAGCACGAGCCGCTTCGACGGCTGCGTTCAGTGCCAGGATGTTGGTCTGGAAGGCGATTCCGTCGATCACGCCGATGATGTCGACGATCTTGTTGGCCGATTCGTTGATCGAGCTCATCGTGCTCACCACATCGGCGACCACCGCGCCGCCGCGAGTCGCCACGTCCGAGGCCGACATGGCCAGTTGGTTGGCTTGGCGTGCGTTTTCCGTATTCTGCTTGACCGTCGAGGTCAGCTCTTCCATCGAAGAAGCGGTTTCTTCAAGAGCGCTAGCTTGCTGCTCTGTACGGCTGGACAGGTCTAGGTTGCCAGTCGCGATTTCGCTCGATGCGGTGGACAGGGTCTCGGTGCCGCTGCGTACCTGGCTAACGATGGTCTGCAGCGACGTGTTCATCTCATTCAGCGCGGCCAGTAGCTCGCCGGTTTCGTCGGTCGAGTCGACCTGTATCCGGCTGGTCAGATCGCCGGCGGCAACCGTCTTGGCGACGTACAACGCGCGGCGCATCGGACCGGTGATCGAACGCGTAATGCACATGCCGATGGCTGCGGCGGCGACCACCGCCAAAGCGGATACTCCAATCAGCAACAGGCGCGCCTGCTCGAACTCGGCCTTGCCGGCCGCCTGCTCGTCCTGGTTGCGCTTAATCTGGGCGTCGATCATTTCGTTGATGGTCTTTTGCCATGCCTTAGTCGCCGGGATGACGCTGGATTTCATGAGGCTCGTGCTGTCGTCGTTCTTATTTTCCCTGCCGAGTTGCTGCGCCTTGGCGATGAGGGGCGCCGCGACCTCGCGAGCGCTGGCAATCTTGCCCAGGTGCGCACGCAAATGCGGCTTGACGATCATTTTGTCCAGCGTCGCTACCGCGCGGTCATAGTCCTGCCATGCGGCATCCACCGTCTTCGCCAAGCTGTCCATGCCTGCTTCATCCGTCGTGAGGATGATGTCGCGCACGCCGATGGCGATCCGACGCTGGGCATCGCGCAGCTCGTTAGCGCTCTCGAGTTGGACGTTGTTGAAGTTGACGATCTTGTCCATTGCGGCGTTCAGCGAATTCATGTTCGTGAGACCGCTTATTGCTACCCACGCCAGCAGAGCCAGCATCAGGCCAAAGCCCAGTGTGAGACGCTGGCCGATCCTCATGTTTTTCAGCTTCATTTCTAGATATTTCCTTGTTGTCGCAGAAGACGTGACCGGCAACGCAATAGCTGGAGCCGAGGCCTTCCTGGGTAAGCGCGTCGCGAAGGCGCATCGGGTACTCGGAGAGGTCCGCGCGAAGTCGTATGGGGGAGCTGTAGTGCAGCAGAGCGATGGCAGGGCGTGGGCCAAGCGCTGTCAAGAATTCTATGACAATGAGAACTATTCTAGTACTACATATCGTACAAAACCATCAATAGGTTTCCTTGTGGAAAATATCCAACGGTCAGCGTGCTCAGTCTCTGCTGCTATTGCTTATGTAGCAGCCAGAATGTCCTGTTAGTAGTTCTAAGTATAAACTGTCCGCTCCTTGCCGATTGCGTGCTCACGGCTACTTCCGCTTCCGACTCAGAGCAGACGTAGCGAACAGACCAATTAAGTCGCCAATGAATGGTGTCCGTACATTTGCGAGATGCTGTTTCTACATGCCACTTCGGGAACTTTACCTCGAGTTACAACTTTCAGTCAGCACCGTCGTTTGCATTGAAATACAGCAACAGAGCGAGCGCTCCCTAGCGGCTGAAAACATGAGCGTTATAGGCTTTGCCCGTCGAATCGAAGTCTAACGCTAGATCTCAATATCAATCCCAGGGTATTTGCGCTCCCGACCGAGACGATAAACAAAGCCGGGTTTCTTGACCTCATTCGAACCCCGATATCCTATTAACGTACACTGTGGGAATTCATGATTCTCGTAAATTGCTTGGCTTTTTGAAATCAAAACGATGGCTTCTGCAGGGGGAATACGCAGATCCGTAGATTCGATTGACAGGTTCTGAGCGTGAGCCCATCCACAACAAAAAACTACCAGCGCAAAAGCTAATTGGCGCATGCGTTACCCTAAATGTTTGCGAGGACACTGCAGCCCAATAACGCAGGGGCCAAACCAAAGAACACAGAAGGTCTTTTCGGCAACCACAAAGGACCGTAGCTTTCCTAACGATCAAAGATCCTACAGGCATCGCGTCTCTGCCGGTTCACGAAACCACTAGTCTGTGTCCGCTCCTGGCCGAACGCGGCCGTTCGGCTCAGGATAACATGTTGCTGTCGAGGAGAAGTCACGGAGTGTCACGACCGACCGCAACCGACCCTAAGCTGCCATTGCCGTGGTGGCGCGACGCAAAAGTCGTGCGAGAACTAGTCAGTAAAGTGGCACGTGAGAGCCAAGTTTGAGACAACGCAGTGCGACCGAAGTCTGGATTCTTCGCACATTGTCGTCGTCGCTAAAAAGCCGCTGCGTTACATTTTCGAAATCATTCATCGTTGCCGCAGTGATTACCAACAGGAAATCAGCCTCGCCAGTAATGATGTAACACTGCTGAACGGCCGGCTCGGCCATGATGCGTTGACGCAGTCGCTCTGTACGTTGGGGATGCTCGTCGTGCACGCCTACTGCCACTGTTAATGTCAGCGGACGGCCAAGCCTGCTGGCATTGAGAACGGCGACCTCGGCGCGAATGACGCCGCTTTCCCGCAGCCGCTGGACCCGACGCTGAATCGCAGGCGCTGAAAGATTGACTGCCTTGGCAATCTCGCGCTGTGAAACCGTATTGTCGCGTTGCAGAATGTCCAGAATAGCCAGGTCGAAACCATCCAAACCAACCGAAACAGGTCGTGTCATAGGTGAGCGAAAGTTGCGCTAGATAAGTGAAAGGAGAGTCCGAATACCGGTGATATCGCACTAAGATTTCGTGATGCCTACACATAAATTTACCACGGTGCTGCCAGCACTGGCGATTCTCAGTTCGATTACTTTCCTCGGACTTGGTACGTCGTTGGCGAAGCACACATTGTTCCCTCTTTTTGGCGCGCAGGGTACAACTGCCATCCGCGTCGGCTTTTCTGCGATTCTGCTTCTTGTCATCTGGCGTCCATGGCGCTACGGCCTATCTGGGCCGGATGCTATCCGGCTAGTGTGCTACGGCTCCGCAATGGGATTAGTTACCCTTAGCTTTTATCTGGCTTTACGTACGATTCCATTCGGCATCGCTGTCGCCATAGAGTTCGCCGGGCCGCTGACGGTAGCGTTGTTCTCGTCACGCCGACCGCTCGATTTTGTCTGGGTTCTGCTAGCGATGACAGGCCTGGGCTTACTCCTTCCACTCGGAGACACGGCCCATTTTGATCGTGCTGGGGTCATGTACGCCTCGGCGGCTGCAGTATTTTGGGCAATTTATATTGTTGCCGGCCGGCAGATGAAGCACTTTCATGCAGGGTATTCGGTGTCGTCGGGGCTGGCTGTGGCTGCGTTGATTGTCGTGCCTGTCGGCATACCACATCTTGGAAGCACACTGCTGTCGCCCTGGATATTTGCCACGGCCCTCTGTGTCGCAGTAATGTCCAGTGCTGTGCCATTTACGCTGGAAATGATTGCGCTGAAACGGCTTCCACCACAGGTGTTTGCCATCATGATCAGCATGGAACCAGCGGTATCTGCAATGCTTGGCCTGGTACTGCTGAATGAGCAACTAAGCATCACGCAATGGCTAGCCATTGGTCTTGTGGTTGTCGCGTCGGCTGGCAGCAGCGTTCAGGGACAGCACGAGAATAGCATGCACGCCACTCAGGAAAAGTAATTTTGTAAGCTTCCAAGCATGATTACCGGTAACCGTCACAGGCAGGTTACGACCCGAAGCGGTCATTCAACTAGGAGGTAAGAGCCAGCAGCCCATGCACGCTAAGCTATCTTTTCCAACTGCTCGGTATCTTTTTATCCGGCCATTGACTATCTGCCTTCTGCTTGAACTCACATAATTCGGGTTGAACAATTGCACCTGACTGTATGCCTCTGCAGTCCCATATCATTTTCCCTCGATGGTCAAACTGATCCCATGCATAGTCATAATCGACTGGATCGGAGGGAGCAACTGGTGTTTTTGGCAGGGAAGCGGCATCAGGCGCAGCGGGCTTTGGTTTCTCTTGGCCGTATGCAGTCGACACAAACTGTGTAGCGAAAACCAGGACGACGAACCATAATCTCATTTCATCTCCGTAAAGTGTATGACCCTCGGCAACCAATGCTCTTCGTAAAGACCGCTCTTGGCCGCACCCGGTCGTTCAGATGAGCATAGCAGGTCGAAGACGGTGAAAAGTCGCAGACTGTCACAACGGCAGCAACCGACCCTAAGCGGACATATGAGGCGTCTGATCAGTTACGCGAAGCGGCCGTTTTTTTGTTGTGCAGATGAGAAGCGTTAGCGTCCAGTGTCGGCATATGCCGTAACGCAATTCAAATAGGCTTGACCGCGGAGAGAATACTGGCCAACTTGGCGATATCAACCGGTTTGACGAGATGATGGTTAAAGCCAGCCGCCAAAGCATCGTTTCGGTCTCTATCCTGACCGTAACCGGTCACAGCAACAAGCACCGCCTCCCGAGTTTCCGGCTGGGCGCGTAGCTGTCGAGCCAATTCATTGCCATCGATGTCGGGAAGACCAATATCCAACAAACAGACATCGGGTTGTTCGCGTTTCGACGTCTCCAGTGCAAGATGCGCCCCATGTTCGACCATAACGTCATGTCCCGATGCCTCAAGGACGAGCTTGAGCATCTCGGCCGCGTCGACATTATCGTCCACTACCAGAATACGCAGGCGAGCGGTAGCGGGCGTCTCCGAAGCAACAACGACGGAATTGACAGAGGCAGGATTGGCGTTCGGACGCAGTAAGGGCAGCACAATCGAGAACGTACTGCCTTTACCAAGCCCATCACTTTTGCAGGTAACAATACCGCCGTGCAGCTCAACAAGGCTTTTGACAAGCGACAGTCCCAGGCCCAGTCCGCCCGATGAACGGTCCGACGTACGCTCAGCTTGGGCAAAGAGGTCGAACGCATGGCTCGACATTTCTGGCGTCATGCCGATCCCGTCGTCTGTTACCTCGATCAGGACGTCTGCCTCTCGAACCAGAGTAGTTAAAGCGATGTGACCACCGTCGGCAGTGTACTTTGCAGCATTGTTGAGAACGTTGGCCATAACCTGGACCAGGCGTTTACGGTCACCGCATATCGTGCCTGCCTGCGAAGGATGGCGTACGACGAGTTCATGTCTGCGCGCACGAATCAACGGGTTGACCTGCTCGACTGCGTCATTGATGACATGATCGATATCGAGCTCGACTTTATCCAGTTCAATTCGGCCACTCGTTACGCGTGAGACGTCAAGCAAGTCGTCGATCAGCCCAGTCATGTGGTTGACTTGGCGACCAATCACTTCGCTTGTTTTTTTCACTCGCTCATTATCAAGCTTACCTAATTGGAGAAGCTGAGCAGCAGCGCCAATTGGTGCAAGAGGGTTCCTCAACTCATGTGCAAGCATTGCCAGAAATTCGTCTTTGCGCCGATCTGCGTCTCGTAGTTTCTCTTCAGCCTCTTTACGATTGTTGACGTCTCGAAAGAAAATCGACAGGCCACCGTCGACGCCTGGATACGCTCTAACCTCCAGCCAACCGGGATCTCGATCTAAGTAAGCATGAAGAAACTCTACAGACTCCGGTGCTCGCGTTTGCATGACTCGCCGGTACATACGCTCCAAGTCAGAGCCGACGACTTCTGGCCACAACTCCCAGTGGTTTCCACCAACTAGCTTTTGCCCAGGTCGGTTGCCGATTCGTAGCCCTTCTGCGTTCATGTACAACACATTCCAGTTTGCATCGAGCATGCCGAAGCCTTCCGTCATAGTGTCAAAGACTGCTTGGCTACGGTCACGTTCTATGAGAAGTTCCTGATATGCGCGCGCGCTTTCTGCTGCAGCCCAGGTTCGTTCAGCGAGGTCATATGCTAGCTGAACATCAGTGTCGGTCCACGCATAAGGCTCGGTTTGATGCACGCTCAACATCAGTGTAAATTGGCCCGAACGCATCAGAGGTATCGTCAGGGACGCGCTGATGCCGATCTTTTTGTAAGCGTCTGCATGGTCTGCCGTACGGAGATCTTGGGTGACATCGTTGATTAGCAAGGCTTGTCCAGCGCGCAAAGTAGAGATGGCTTGAGCGCCGAAAGAATCGAGGGTTCTGACTTCTCCTGCAACGCTAGCCAAGCCGTCGCGCGTCCAGTCCTGACGGATGGTGAATGTACCCGCAGCGTCATTTACCTCAGCATATAGGACCCGGGCGGCACGGAGATACGAGCCCAGCGCCTCGCTTGCTGCCAGTGTAATTTCATCAGGCACAGTCAGGCCCTTCAGGCGGTCTGCCAATCGTAGAAAAAAGTCAGCTCTTTGTTCGCCCCTTATCTGACTGGTCGTCTCCATACATGGATTAAAAACACCAACCACTTGGCCATACTCGTCTCGCAGCGGTAGGAGCGAGTAAGTAAACCAAGTGTCTTCAGGTTGTTCTTTGCGAAAAATGCGAAACAGAACATTTTGGTTAAACACCGACCCACCAGCCAAGGTCTCATTCACTTCAAGCGCCAAGGTACTTTCGACCTCTGCCCAAACTTGCCAGAACGGTTTGGCCAATGCCTGTGGATGCTTTTGTCCAAGGACGGCTATGTACGCATCGTTGTAGAAAAAGGATAGCTGATCTCCCCACGACAAGCACGTTGGCTGAGTGGAGTCTAGCATCAACTGAAGAGCGGTCTTGAGCGGAGCTGGCCAAGTGTCCGGTTCGCCGAGCGGAAAATCAGACCAGTCCCGGTCCCGAAGAAGGGCGCGAACCTGCCCATCGCCTACAAACAAGCGGTTTTTAATGGATGACATGAAAGTGAAGTTCCGCAATGAAGCGAATGTGCGCTGATCGATGCCCAATCTTACCTTTATGTCAGGTAGCGCAGGCGTTACGTATGATGACTACTGCTACGTCAGCTTATGGCCGATAGCGGACCGTCGGCACGGCTCAGTGTACTCGGCTGTTACCTGCTGAGCAACGAGAGGGTTTTGTTAGGCGCTCTTAGTGGCACGGCGAGTGCGTGCGACGGTTGACTACCTGCTCGACGTATTTATCAAAGACGAGGCGTTGCATGTTCCACTGCAGGCGTTAAAGGCGCACGCTGAATCGCCATGAGTTTGTCAGACCCTTGCGGGTCTTAATTGGAGTTCCTCAACCTTAAAGGAATGCAAACTCCGGTAGGCTCCAAACGCAATGGCGTAGGTCCGTGCAGACCTTCAATTGCGAACTCTTGAGGCAAGGATGGGAGTCGATCACAACTCCGCAACTTTGCATGCTGCTGCACGGTCGGTCATCGTCATGGCAGAGTTTTTCTAAGGAAAGCTGACCTCCAGCGCCAGCTTCGGTTATCAACAGGCCAGCTTTGATCCAATCGACTATCACTCTTGAGCGGCCTTAAGGCTACCCTCCTCGGATCGTTTAATCTCAAAAAAAGCTCGCAGAAGCGAGCCCTTTTCAAAACCGCAACAGCGGAATTTCCAAAAGGAAACTTTACTCCCACTCGATTACCAACGGCTGAGCTAACCCATTGATTTTATGAGGTTTTTATCAGAGCAATGTGAGCAATACCACGTGGGAGACCATGAGCTTCAGGTCGGTATGCAATCAGCTTGCCATGCTTGCTCCAGTGCTGGTCCCTTCATGTCCCGGCAGTATACGCTGGCTGCTCAGCGAACAGTGCCTGAAGCTGTATCGGAATCGAATCCAGCCTGCCCAAGTCGATGGTAGCGATCCTGAGTCGACCGTTCGCAAGGCCGTCCGGCATCCTGATCGCGGTTTGAAATTGATAACTCGCCCTTGCACCCCTCTGCGTTCCAAGCCCGCTGTGATGCGGATACAGCAGCACCACATCGGGGCAGCCGTAACTGCTCGCATACGCGTACATCTGGTAGATATCGGACTGCCCTGCGCCATCCCGGACTTCATCCGGCGAAAGCTGCTTCCACTTGGTATCGACGATCCATGCTGCCCGGCCATCCCGCATGCCGACGACATCGGGCCGCATTGCAAACGCCCGGGTACCGTTCGACTCATCCGTGGCAATGAACCTTTGCGGGCCCTGGAGCTTGACTTCGATTCCGACAGGCTGGAATACACGGGTTGCAACCCGGCCGATGTATTCCTCGAACAGGCTGTTCATGTCGAAAAACAGCGAAACGCCATGTTGTGCTCCTGCGGTCACATCGGGCGCCTTGCTCTTCAGGAACAGTTCGGCCAACCTGAAAGCGGGGCGATAACGCTCGCTGAGCCGATCGAAACCGATCCGGTGCCAGGGCAGCGAAGCCGCCGGCACATCGCTTATCCCATCGAAGGCAAGCAGCAACTCGGCCAGGCGGCGCTGGTTGTCCAGATCGTTCGCTACCCTGAACAACAGGGCGAGTGCCGCCTTTAACACCCTGTTCAAGTCATTGTCGGCCTGGAACTCGTCGAAGCGACAGTACAGTCGCTCGGGGTTGGCTGCGTTCAGGCGGAGGTGACCACTCAGGTCCAGCCTGCCGCGCAGCACCGCCAGCTGCTCGTCGCGCGGTTCGTACCGATGCACCAGGCCCCGGTGTACCTGTGCGAACAGCCTGTCGCAAAACAGGCGGATCAGGATCTCGAGGATGCCATGCCGCTGCACCGCCACGCGCGCAATATCACCTTCGCTTACCTGTACGCCACGTGCTGTCATCAGCATGGCGATCAGGTTACGCCGGATCGTCGTCTCGTCGGGCGAGCCGGTGTCGGTCTCGATCTTGGGCAGTACTTCGACCGTGACCTGTCCGACCTGCACCGTGCCCACATACTGTTGCGCGGCAATGGTGTGCTGGTTCGTCCACCTGAAGACATCGAAGCCGTGGCGTGCCCTCAGCCCGGTCAGTAACGCAGCCTGCTCGCAAGTAACGGACGGCTTCGACGGGTCGAACGCGCCCACGTGCAAGCGGCCATGCTCCCTCAGCGATATGCGCGACTTGGTCATCGGTAGATGTTCAGGTACGCATCCAGGGGAAACGGTTCGCTGCGCATCCGGTAGCGCGGGCGCGGCTCGAATCCATCGGCCGCGATCTCCAGGCCCTTCGGCACCGCAGTGCGGGCGTCCACGAACAGGCCTTCCCGATCGTTCAACACGAGCCGGATTTTTGACCAGTCTTCATAGAAATACTCCTGCAGCAGCGGGATCACCTTGCGCCGGAAAACAGTATCCAGGTCCTGCAGCGACGCGACATGCATGAAGTACGCATGTCCGATCGCATGGTCCCGGTCGTACAGGTATTCGACGCGCTCGTTGAGCGAAGCGAGCAACGCTGCTAGGTCGATGTCCGGGAATGAGGGCAGCGCGCCGTAGTCGGGCTGCATCTCTTCGAATTCGAATCGGCGGCGCAGTGCCGTATCGAGCAATGCGATCGAGCGGTCAGCGGTGTTCATCGTGCCGACGATGTACAGGTTGGGCGGCACGGCGAAGTCGTCGCCCGAACAGGGAAGCTTCACTGTCAGTGCATTCACCTCACCCTCGCGCTTGTCGGGCTCGAGCAGGGTGATCAGCTCTCCGAACACTTTCGAGATGTTGGCGCGGTTGATTTCATCGACGATCAATACGAAATTCTGTGGAGCAGCGGGAAGTTGCTGGTCGATCAGGCGTTGCAGGGCGTCGAAGCGCAGCCCCTCCCGATCAAGCCGGTACAGTGCCGATTGCATGAAGTTACGATCGAAAATTACGTTGACGACCTCGGCGTCGTCCAGGATCGCCAGCCAGCGTACGCGCCGCATCTGATGGTAGCGCCCGACTGCCGGCTCTTCGAGGTATTCGTAGTCGCCGGTGACCTCCGCGATGGCTCGAAAGTCGCTGTTGCCCTGGGGGACGATGACGATGTCGCCCACCTGCATGTCGTTCTTGAAGACCTGAACATAGCGGGCCTGGGACTCCTGTTTGTCCCCGCTTTGAGCAAGTTCCTGCGCCACCACCCGCCGCACGTCGGCCGCGCTGCGGCATTCCGAAAAATCGGCATCATCGCCCCACCCCAACAGGACATAGCCATTCTCGATGCAGTCCTGGAAAACGCGACTTCCTTCGATCGTTCCCGAGCGGCCGAGTGACATCTTGTAGAAAGTACGCTCCTTGAGCGGCTTGCCGCTCAGTCCCGGCCTGGCCATCCTGCTGAGCCGGGCCGTATCGCAAATCTGTCGCAAGACGCCGTGCCGCACGGGGTAGCTGATCTGCCCGCCGATGGACTCAGGGCGCAGCCCCTCGACGAAATCTTCATAACCGTAGGACTGGTGGAAAGTGACGAAGCTGATGCGTCCACCCTGGCGCAACGCTTCATAACGATCCATGACCTCATCACGGACGCCACTGGCGCGACCATCGCAGATTTGCACGGCCAATTCCGCCGTCCTGAAAGTCTTTCCGGTGCCTGGAGGACCGTAGAGGATCGTGTTGAGTGCTTTCGACTTCATCAGGGTTCCATTTGGCTCGTCATCTTCATCCACTCGTTCCAAGATCGGCGCCTTGCCCGTCCCCGCTCTCTTTTCGATATGGACTTCATATTCGTAGGGTGTTACTGCCTTCAATACGACAAAGTCACCAGGCTCGGCGTTGCTCTGGGCAAACAGCTTGCGTACCCATCCACGCTGGCGGAAAATTTTCTTGTCGCCTGCGATGTCCGTGATGACCGGGTCACCGAACGGCCATTTAAGCCTCAGCCGGCGCGGGGCTGCTTCATCTTCGCTGTTGGCCCCACCGATCACGTCCTTCGGGAAATCGTCCAGATGCCCTGTCAGGTAAAAATGATTCTGGCGAAGGTTCCCGGCAGTGATCTCGATCTTCATCACGCGCTATCTCCGGCCTGGCTGGCCGAAAAATCCCGAATCCAACAAAGCGTATTGACGAGCGCCATGTCTTCCGGCGTCGAGCATCGGATCGACATCAAGGCTGGATTGGCAATGAAAAGCGCCAGGCATTTCGCACGCGAGATCGCGACATTCATGCGGTTCTTGCTGTACAAAAACTCGATGAAGCGTGGAAGGTAATCTCCACTGGACGTCGCCATGGACACGATGACGACTTCCGCTTCCTGTCCCTGGAACTTGTCGACGGTCCCGACCCTCGCGCCTTCGGGCAGGACCTGCTTGAGCAGATTAACCTGCATGTTGTAGGGAGCGATGACCAGGATGTTTTGCGGCGCCATTCGCCTGGTCGCGCCAGTCCGGTCCGTGTAGCTTTGCTCGAGCAGGTCGGCGTAGAGCACCTTTACCAGCTCCGCTTCCTCGACGCTCCTCTGCGAACAGGCGTCGTGCTCGATGCCGAGGTAGGCGATGCCGGCCGGCCTGAGCGCAGGATGGGCGCCCGGCCGAAGCATGAGCGCCTGGTGCCGGTTCGCCTCTTCTGCCTCGAGCCGCCCGTCGTAGACGGCGTCGGAAATGAAGCGGCATATGCCAGGGTGCATGCGATAGCTCGTCTTGAGGAAGATGCCCCGGTCCGGTGCAATGGTCGACACACCGTCGAGCAGGTATTCGAGCGACGATTCGCCCGACCGTCCGGGATGCACGCCCTGGATGGGCTGCCCCAACTGCATCTGGTCGCCCAGCAGCACGATGTTTCGGGCACTCACGCCCATCGCCACCAGGTTGGCGAGGGCGACCTGGCCGGCCTCGTCGACGAACAGGTAGTCAAGCGCCTGGTCCATCCGGGGATCGGCAAAGAGCCAGGCCGTGCCCGCGACTAGGTTCGCGCCCCCGTCGAGCGCCAGCACGACCTCGTCGTTGCTTGCCACGTCCTGGATACGGCTGCCGTCGAACTGGGAATCTTCCTTCCCAGCAGTCGACTTCTTGACACCATGGAAGCCGACGTTCTGCCGGGCGGCGACTTTCTCCACGCTTGCCAGCAGGTGGTTGATGGCCTTGTGACTGTTCGACGAGATGCCGACCTTCTTGCCGCGGCGCATCAGCTCGACGATGACGTGGGACCCGGTATGGGTCTTCCCTGCCCCCGGCGGCCCCTGGACGAAAATGACACTTCGATCGAGACCCGCGATCGCCTCGATGATCCGGGGCAGTGCGTCCCGGTCCTCGCCGACGATCGCGCTTCCCGGCGCATGGCCGTGGATGCGGGGCGGCTCCCGGTTCAGGAATGCCCGCAAGGCGGGATAGGTATCGGCGCCGCCCACAATGCTGTCGGCGAAACGGCCGACGGCCTTCTTCAGCCTGTCGCTCGAGATCGGACCGCCCAGGCCGATGTTCAGGACCGCGGGAGGCGCCGCTTTCTTGGGCCCGAGCTTGAAGCTGACGCGGCGCGCATCATGATCGACGACGATATCGCCCAGGTTCGCATTGCTGCCGATCTGCACGCAGCTGTCGCCCGTCTTCAGCTTGGTTTCCTGCTCCGGGAACAGCCAGGTGTAGCGCGTGGAGCGCCCTTCGACGACAGGCGGGTGTGCCGGGTCGAAATGGAGCCCGGCGATGCTCTCGGCATCGTCGAGGAGTTCCTCGTCGCTCATGTCCATGCGGTTGAACATTGCCCACCAGAGGGGCTTCTCCGCACGCCGGTGGAAGTCCAGCAACTGGTAGGTCAGCTCGTTCAGGTGCTGACCGACCGTCCATGCGGCCCGGTCCGGCGGCAAGCCGTCGACCAGCTTCTCCCTGTAGGGCACCAGCGCCTTTTCCGCATCGGTCAGCTGGGCTGGCTGCCGGCCTTCGTCGCCCCGCGGACCATCCGTCGCGCCGAACCACGGCGTCGTCGCCGGCCTCAGCGCCAGCAGCCATTGCCGCAGCTCGTAGGTGGAGCGCACATCGTCGAAGTTGTAGTCCTCGATGTCCTGGAGGAGCTTCGCCTCTCCGGTTTCCTTCCACTGCTCGTAAAAGACGATGCTGGCGCCGGCGTTCTGCACGTCGCCTTCGCGCGCCTGCATGTAGAAACGCTCGATATTCTTGATCGAATAGCGCGGCTCGGAAACCCGTATCGCTTCGCGCACGACTTTGTAGAGATCGACCAGCTTTCCCTGTCGCAGCAGATGGTCGACCTCGGCTTCACGGGTGCCGTGCAGCGACATCAGCTTCTTCAGTGCAGTCGCCTCGTAGGCTGCGTAATGGTAGATGTGGGCGCCGGGATGGCGCCGCAGGCGATCCGCGATGAAATCCATGAACTGCTCGAAGGCGAGCTTTTCTTCGGCCCGGGTGTGCGCCCAGAACGGCTTGAACACCGGACTCCTATCGTCGAAGCAGTAGACTCCGAACAGGTATTCGAGGCCGCCCTCTTCCAGCGGATCCCCTTCCATGTCGAAGAACATGTCGCCCGCGTCCGGCATGGGCAAGCGGCAAAAGCCGCGCCTGGCTTCAATATCCTGAGGAAGCAACTCGAGGTGCCGCTCGCCCGTCTGCCGCGCCTTGAACTGGAGCACCGCCTGCTGCCTCAGTTTCCCGAACACCTCGGGCGCAAGCTTCGGAATCCGGGTTTCCCGGCTGGCCTGCGCCAGGGAAGCCATCGTCGTGATGCCGGCGTCCTCCAGCTTCCCGATCTGCAGACGGCTGATGTTGGCAACCTGGGAAAGGTGGTCGTCCGCCAGTCTCCGGCTTTCGCAATGCAGCCGCCATTTGCACTGGCTGCATTTCTCGCGCACATGCGGATACGTCTGGGCGGTGCCGTTCGTGGCCCATGCCAGGTAGTCGTTACGCACAGTGTGGAAATACCGGCTGTAGTCGGCATAGCGAAAACTCCGTTCCTGCCTGTCTCCGAGCACGACATGCATCAGCCGCGGTTCCGTCCCCTGGATCCTGGCGACCATCGAGGAATAGAACGCCAGTTGCACCAGGAACTTGGCCTTGACGCTACGGGCCAGCTTCGTGTCTGCCACCTCGTAGCTGAACGGCCCCAGCGCCGACGGCCGCTCGACCCTGCGCAGGAAGTCCGCATGGCCGACAAACGGGCCGTCCCGGAGTGTTCCCTGGAAGATGACACCGATGCCGCTCGACATCGTCGCACGAGTGGCATCGATCCGCTCATCGAGACTGGCCTTGCCCTTCGCGATATCGATGAACGAATCGCTGGTACTGGACAGGCGGGCAGCATAGGTCGCTTCGTGGGCATAGCCTTTCTGCTGTATCAGTCGGGCCTGGTCATCGTCCTTCGCGCGTTGCAGAGGCGTCACCAGGTCGATCATGTCAAGGCGGGCGATGTGCTCGCACTCCAGGAAATTCACGACGTCCGAAGCCGAGTGCAAGATCTTGTTGCCGTGGCGCTGCATATGAACTCCTCCTGTCGTCCGTTCCGGGACCGGCGCTACGGTGGTTGGGCAAGAGCTGGATGCCGGACGGGGCAGCCCGAACGATCACACCGTTGCATTATCGATCGATCGTTACCCAATTGTACCGAAACACAAGCTTTGTTGATAATATTCAAAACCTCCAATTTCCCATCCCGAGCGCCATGGCCGCCATTTCTCCCGCCCTCATCCCTCCATTGCGCATGGACGCCGGACGTTACCGGGAACTTGAAATCCTGGAATGCCTGCGTGACCACCTTCCAGCCGGTTTCGAGGTTTTCCACAACATTGCGCTGCACACGATCCGTGGCGGTCGCGACTGCTACGGCGAGATCGACGTGATCGTCATGTCGCCGGACGGGGTCCTGCTGATCATGGAGGTCAAGGCTGGCCCGGTTCTCCTGCGTAATGGCGAGATCTTCAAGCTCTACGGCGATGGCGAATGCGACGTGGCCCGCCAGGGCCGCCTGCAGCGCGTCGCAATGCAGAACCGGTTGCAGGAAGCCGGACTCCAGACGACGTTGCAGAGCTGCCTGGTGCTGCCGGACTACGAGCTGGGAAACAGCCAGGTGATATCGATCCCACGCGACCGTATCATTGACGCGACACGTTACGGCGACATGGTCTCGACCGTCCGCAACTGGCTCGGCGCCGCCCACAGCAAGGTCGACCGCGATGCATTGCGCCGGTTGCTTTTGAACCAGTTCCATGTCACCCCCGATCTGGGAGTGATGCGCGACCAGCTGCGGGGCACGGTGCGGCGGCTGTCGGACGGGCTGGCGACATGGGTACCGCGTATCGAGTCCCCGTCCGGCGTGTTCCGCGTCCAGGCGACGGCCGGCTCGGGCAAGACGCAGCTGGCCCTGCAGCTGCTCGAAGGCGCCGTGGCCGAGGGCCTGAACGCCAGCTACACCTGTTTCAACCGGACCCTTGCCGACCACGTACGCCGGCTGGCCTCGCCGAAGGTGCAGGTCGTGAACTACCACGAACTCTGCGTCGAGCATTACCGGCGTGTGCACGGCGAACCCGACTTCTCCCCGCAGGGGTTCCAGCGCATGGCGGATGCCTACCTTGCCGCGAGCGAAGGCTTCACGCGGTCCCTCGACCTGCTGGTGATCGACGAGGCCCAGGACTTCGATGCCGGATGGGTGGAGAGTCTGTGCAACCGTCTCAAGCCCGGCGCCCGCCTCTACGTGCTCGAGGACGATGCGCAGCGGCTGTACCAGCACGATGGATTCGAGCTGGGCGACGCGGTCACGATACGCTGCAGCGACAACTTCCGCAGCCCGCGCGTGATCTGCGACGTGATCAACTCGCTCTCGCTGGTACAGCCACCGGTGCGCGGCCTCAACCCCTACCCCGGGCAGGTGCCGGAGATCCGTACCTACGGGTCCGACGACGAATTGCTGGCTCGGACGCAGGCCGCCGTGGCGTCGTTGCTGACGCGCGGCTTTGCACTGGACGACATCGCGGTCGTGTGCGGGCGCGGGCGCGAGCGGTCGGTCCTGCTCAACCGGGCCGGCATCGGCCCCTGGCTGACGCGCCGCTTCACCGGCGAGTACGACCGCAACGGCGAGCCGCGCTGGAGCCAGGGCGAACTGCTGGTGGAATCGGTGTACCGCTACAAGGGCCAGAGTTCGCCTGCCGTGGTGGTCGCCGAATTCGATTTTGCCGAACTGGACGATGCTGCGCGCCGGCGCCTGTTCGTGGCCCTGACCCGGGCGCAGATGACGGCCGAGCTGGTGCTGTCGTCCCGGGCCGAGCAGTGCATGTCGGAAGCACTGGCGCGGGATTAAGAGCGACTAATAAAACTTGTTCTTGTCGTCAAAGGAACGATGGTGTGCACTGAGACTTTCCGAAAGTTTGCAATCACCCTTGAATTGAAGCGGCCACTCCAGGGCAAGTGCAAGAAAGTGAGTATTTTTCGATTGGGAAAGCTGATATCCTTCGATATTCCATCCAGGGAAATACGATGATTCCTCTGCTTGCAGCGATCATGGCCGGCTATGCGCTTGGCACTCTCATTAAAGGCGCACGCTCGGCCTACCTGCTTTGTTTTCCTGTCAGCGTAATCGTGTATTTGCTGACGAAAATTCTACTTGCATTCTTTAGCGATGAAGGGCTTCAATATCTAGGTGTCGGAATGCTGATCGGGGTTGGAGTGCTGCAAACGCCACTTTTAGCGCTCGGTGTCCATCTTGCGCGCCGTAAGGCAAAGCGGACCGATTACCAGGCATGAGGTGAGCATTGGTCGCCCAGCGCCATCGCGTATCGGTTTCGCACAAGTAAGGCAGCCGTCGGCCAGGAGCAGCCGCTAACATCAGCTACCTTGGCAGGGTCAGGTAATGCCATACTGTGAACACTCAGCAATCAAAGCGAAAGAGTAATACATGCCCCAAATGCTTGTAGTAAGTTGGCCTGAACCTGAGGTTGGGACAATTGCCAGCTCCGCAGACTCTGTCAAGTGGCACTTCGTCAAAGAAGAATCAGACGACGTGACGCTTTGCGGCTGCTCGCTTTCGGCGCCGAAAAACCGGCGTTATGCCGAAATTCGCACAGAGGAGATGACCGACATAAAAGGCTTTTGCTTCACTTGTTTCCACAATGTTTGCATTGAAGAACAGGATGAAGACCTTTGGCAGATTTTCAATCGAATAGAAGAACTTAATAACTGCATGGGAGAAATTTGGAATGCGATTAAGAATTCCAAATGCTCTCAAGAAGAAATCAACTCCGCGCTTGTTATTTGAACAACTGGAATCGCACAACGTCATCAAGTCTCTGACGGGCGCATAGCGCCCGCCGTGCCAGCCAAGGGAAGTCTGCCGGGATGTTGAACGTCGGTTTCGAGGGTCGAAAACGGACGCTTGGCAGGCCCGCAAATGGCAAGGAACGGACAGTGTGCGAACCTGGCTCTAACGTTGATAGATTACACTAATCATACGAAAAACACGAAGATCTGTTATTCAACAGGAGTTGTTGGTGGATATTATCTGGGACGGAGTTACTAAATTAGACGATTACAAAGAAGGCATTCTGAATGCTCGTGTTCGCCTGGCAGACGCGGCGAAATCAGCTGATTGGCCAGCTGTCTTCAGCATCCTTCTCGAACACCCCGAATTCGCTAATTCTTGCCGCCTTGCGGGACAGTCCCTCTATACGCCATTACATCAGGCCGCATACGCTGGCGCCCCGGTCGAGATAACAAACAGGCTTGTCGACCTGGGTGCCTGGAGGACAATTCAGAACTCGTGTGGCGAGCGAGCCATTGATATCGCAGAAAGAATGGGGCATTACCACTTGCGAGAATCTCTTTCTCCAGTATTACAGCATCATGTGCCAACAGGGGTTTTGCTGAAAATTCAATCCAGTTTCCATGACGTTATTCGCGCCAGGATTGACCGCGAACTACCAGGTCACGGACTGCGACTACCGGAATTGGAGCCGCTACTTGAACTGGAACGACCGCAAATGTGGTTTCCCATACCTGGAATGTACGGAGGCTTCAGCTATCGGTTGGACGCCACAGGCGTTACCGCCAGGCTGATAGCTGAAAGTTGGTGTCGTGTCGTGGACGGCTCAGGTCAGCGTCATGAAATAACCTCCCAGGGTAGCCGACTTGTGGCGGAAGGTTTTGTCTAGTTCGCTGCCTTTGGCGACGAGAATATTTCGAGCCCGTCATGCCTTCGCTGGTCGCAAGCTGACGCTGCAATAGCCTGCTATCGACCAGAAGCGAACGCTCTGCCCCCAGATCCGGAACCTGCCTTTATTGGAATTTTGCCCAATGAACCCGTTCAGTTTTGCAATCCCCTTCGGTCTCATTGGCCCAGCAATTACAGCAGGTATTGCCGCATATCTGTGGCGTGTTTTGCTTCCACATTTTTGGTGGTTTATCGGAATTGGAGGACTCGCGTCATACATCTTGATGGCCATGTGCCTCACGTGGGCTCTATCCGACGTTGGCATCACCGGCAATCTATCAGGCGCACCAAAGCGAGCAATGGATCCGCTCGCCGTTCGGTATCTCTCGTTCATGTTGGTGTGGCTGGCCGGGAGCGTGGTCATCCTGTTCCTCACGCGGCATCTTTTATCGAGAATATAGACTTGCCCCGCATGTCTGCTTTGGGTCGAGGCTGACGGTTGCCACAGGCCGACACAGCCAAAGGCAGCCACTGGCCAAGTGGACAAAGCCAACCAGGAGAATCTTAAAATCATGACTTTCCGACCCAAACCTGAGCATCGAAAGAACATTCAGGGTGTTCTGATACCATTAACCGCTGCCATCCATCTGGTTTTCGGAAGCCGGGCTCAGGATAACGCGAGGCCGCTTGGCGCCTTCTACCCACAAAATGTCAGCTCTGAAACGTGGGAGCACTTGGACGGCGTATGGTATCGGGCCCGGGACGAGCAGAAGGTGCTGAGCCGTAAAATCAATGTTGAACGCGTACAAGCGTTTGCACGAAGCATCCTGACAGGAGAAGATGTAGTGCTGCTGAATAGCAGCATCGTCGAGTGGGAAATGATTCCCGTGTCCGAAGCGTCAAAATTACCGCCGCCTCTGAGAGATGCCTGATCTTTGTCATACGTGAGAATAACTGCTCATCTGGCACACCCGGCAATTCCCGGCCCCGAGCGGTGCAGAACGCACGGCTCTCAAAGGGGCAAGTTACCCGTTGGACTCCGCACCAGTCCGTTTTTTGAAAGGTGTTGCTGAACATGAATAACCAGGCCCATCCAAAACCATCGGCAACAAGAAACAGGCGTTGGCCTGTACGCATTCCGATGTCGTTTGTGCCATGGATTATTGCTGGCGCATTGTTCGCTACAAATATATTTACCCTGCTGAGCGTTCAAGCACAGTCGACCGGACATGACACCCTTGTGGCAGTCATGAAAACCTTGTCCCCGGACTCGTTCGATCTGATATCGAGACTCAGGAGCCAGCCTGCTCCAGCAGCCGAAATGAAGAAGGCAGACGATCTGGTCAGGCAGAACATGACGCTGACAGAACGCCGAAAGGCACTCGAGTCCACCATTGCGCAACTGCAGCTCGAAAACAGCCAGATAAAAATTCAGAAGAATGAGGCAGCGAGTCGATTGGAAAAACTTCAGCTTGAACACACGGGTTTGCGAAACAGGCACATCGCACTGGAAAAGGAGCAGATCGCGCTGAAGGAACTGTCGGTCAGGCGCGCAAGAACAGTGAAGACGGTAGCGGATCGGATATCGAGAAAACTGTCGATACATGCCGGCGAGCTGATCACAGAACTGCCACTCCGAGCTGCGCCTTACGTCGGCGTTTTTACCTTGGTAGCGGGGACAACGCTTGACATAAAATCCGATTGTGAGCTCGCCAACATGCTGAACGCACTTGTGCTCGAGCATCGGGAAGCCGCTCTGGACACGCATGCAGTCTGCCAGTACATGAACCGCATTCCGCCCCCTGCTCAAGTGTGGAGCGAAGTAAAAAGTCATGCCAATTCACTGACCATACGCGCCTACCAGAGCGTCGAGCGACTCGGCCCGCACTGACGGCTCATTTCAGTTTGGCACATGCATTGTTGATCATCCGGAACCGGCAAGGCGCACTACTCGTCGCGCCGGGCAAGGAGCTGCATGATGATCTGGCCGACGAACCAGTAAATGACAAAGACCCGCACGTTGACGTTCACGCCCAGGCGGTGCTTGAGCTTGTCGTAGGCGAATTCGATCGAGCTCTTGCCGGTAAAGTGCTCGATCGCACGATCCGTCACCCTGTACGCCACCTCGGTAGCACCTGCCGACATCATGGCGAAGGCGCCGCGTGTCACGTGCAGCACGTCGGCCGCGAGCGCCATGTACTGAGGACTGCGTTCGATGGTCGACCAGTTCAGGCCCAGCAGCGCCTTCGGAAATGGCGGCTCCGTGCGCAGCCAGTCGACCAGATGGAACACGTCGTTCAGGCAAAGCTGGCGCTCCGTGCTTCGCCCTTGCGTAATCGCGAAGAGCCGGGCCCAGTCCGCCAGGTCTCTCATTATTTCCTCGTTGGTCGGCACACGCTGGTGCCGTAGCATCGCGAACGCGCGGGCCCGACTGAAGTCCGCAAACGTCGTGCTGTCGATGGCCAGCAGCGTTCTCGGGTCCTTGCGCAGACCAGTCAGCCTGGCGGCGCCGTCGATTGTCATGCCGGCGATCTGTCGGAGCCGCCCGAACATGCCGCGCGGTGCGCGCAATGTATCGTCGTCGCTCCCCCAGGTAAGCAGGATGCATTTGAAGCATAGCCCTGCCCCGCCATGCCAGGCCTGCATCAGGCTCTGGTCAATCCTCAGGTTCTGAGCAGGGATCAGGTGGGCCTTGCAATACTCGTACTGGCACGACAGGCAACGGAAGGAAGCGAACTTGACACCAAATTCGGCCGAGCAAACTTGACAATGGCTCATGATTCAGGACTATGGATTGTTAATGGACCGGGTAAGCGCCGGATGCCGCCATCATCCATACGCTGCCGCCATCCTCTGCGCGATACCGGCTAGCTCGTCGCGCAGGCTCGCCGGCTCTTCAATCACCACACCATCGCCGAATCCGAGCAACCACCACACCAGAGCCCGCGTGTTCGGCACCGTGGCGGCCAGGCGCAGCTTCCCGTCTGCGTCGCTCGCAAGCACCTGATCGGTACTGAGGGGCGTCTCGAAAAGGTGCTCGCCGGCCGCGCGCGTGAACACGGCGCGCAGGTTGACCGGTTCGCCGGCGATGACGCCGAACTGGCCGGAGGCGATATAGGCGTCGATATCGAAGCCGGCCTTGCCGCGCGCCGACTCGTACAGCGCCTCGGCCTGCTGTACCCGGTGCAGCGCGATGGTGCGCACGTCGTCATAGTTGGCGAACATGCAGACCAGGTAGACCAGGCCGCCGCGCTGCACCACCGCAAGCGGGTGCACGCAACCATAGATCGTCGGCTCGGCCGCGTCGCGCTTGCGGTAGTGCAGCCTGAGCTGCCGGTCCTGCAGCAGAGCCAGATAGACGACGCGCTGGCACTCTTCGTCGATCCGCGGCGGCAGCAACGGTTGCTGTGGCGGCACGCTGCGCACCTTGTCCAGCCAGGCGCGGGATGGCGAGTCGTCCTCGACCGTCGACAGGGTGCGCGCAGCAGTCCGGAAGTGCGGGCGCAGCGCGTCGACCGTGACCGGCGGCAGGTGGTGCCTGAGGTGCTGCTCGACCAGTGTCAGCGTGAGAGCTTCCGGCACCGTGAGGCCCGGCAGATCGAAGCTGGACGCGTCGCGCAGCCAGCTCCAGCCGAACGGCTTCTCGCGTTCGTCGACCCCGACAGGGAAAACGCCCGACAGCTCGCGCAGATCGCGCTGGACCGTTCGTTCGGTGACGCGGAAGTCGGCGGCACACAGGCGTTCGCACAGCTCCCTTGCCGAGATTTTTGCGGGGGCACGCGGCACCATGCGCAGCATGTGCCATTGGCGCAGCAGCGATTGCTGGTTGGTCGCCATCAGAAGTCCTCCGCCCAGCGTTCCCAGAAGCCCGGTTCGTCATGCTCGGCATTGCGCATCGCATGGTCGAGCGGCATGGCGTAGAAGCGCACCCCCTCGTGACGCATCGTTCCGTCCGGATGCTCGAGATAGTCGCGCAGTGCGCAGTACTCGGGCAACGACTCGTCGTACGGCACGTCGATGTAGACCTGGCCCAGCCAGGGCGCCATGAGGCGCAGGTCGGCGAACGGCCCGCATGCGGTCCAGGGCACGCCATGTGCCTCGAACCAGGCCAGCACGGCATCGCGCCCCGGGTCATCTTCGTAGCGGTAGTTGCGCCACTCCCTGATTGGCACGGGGTGGAATTCGAGGTAAAGGACGGCACGCTGCTTCTTGCGCGCGATCGCATCGATGTGTTCGATCTGTTGAGGCATGTCCGCCTGTACGGTGCCAGGTGCGCTGGCTGCCGTCGAGTTCAAAATGTCATGTTACCAAAAATAGTGCCTGCAGGAAATCCGATCAGGATGACTCGCTGCCATACACGATCGTCCGCGCAGCCGCCGGATCGTGTGTACGCACCAGTTGCGCGATTGCAGCGGCAATCTTCCCGCCACCTTGCGCAGAAGGCTCGATCGGCGACGCCACAGCGTAGTCGCCCGGCTCGTCGCAGACGAGCCGCAGGTCGAGCACCGGCAGGCGACGCGCGGCCGCCTCGTACAGGATCACGTCGTTGAACGGCGCCAGCGCCGTCCGCAATCCTGGTTCGAGGCCGGGGACGCCATCGTAGACAGTCGCCACAGCCACCGGTTTTCGCCTGGACAGCACAACGTTCAGCATGCGGCGGTAGTCACGCCGGAATTGGGCCTGCCACTCGGCCAGCAGCCCGGCGGCCTCGATCACCGACCGCACCGGCGACTGCATCGCTCCGACCAGCCCCAGCACATCGTTGCCGCCGCAGCTCACCACCAGCCAGTCGGCCACCTCCGGCAACTCCTGAAGGCGCGCCACCTGCGCCACCATATCGGCCAGCACGCTGCCGTCGCGCGCCAGAAGCGACACCCGGTCGACCGGCGGCAGCAGCGATTGCAGCCGGGCATGTACGTGCGTCGCCGCGGGAACCTAGGGGGCGTTATCGAAGATCGAGTCCCCCAGCAGGACAATATGCGCCATACGCGCCTCCTTCTTCAGTGGATCGCCAGATGATGCCAGGGGATGCGACAAGCGACGTCGCTCCGGTTCTCCGGCGCCGGGCAGCGACGGTACGACACGGTTTGTCGCCGTCACTTCCTATCATTCGGCGACTGTCTCTATCGCACTTCATGAAAGGATCGCCAGATGACGCAATTCGAACGGAGGAAGTTTTTCAGGCTGTCCGGTGCAGCCGTCATCGCACTGTGTGTCCAGCCTCGTGCAGGTGCCGCGCACATCTCTCTGAATTCCAGGGATCCCGCCCGCCAGGCCGGTGCGGCCGAGCCCCTGCTGGAACAGGCCGTTGCCTGGGTCGGCGAGTTGCGCCAACACGGCCAGATCCACCTGCTCCATCCGGTGTCGCGCCTGCAGCGCGAATTCCGGATCGGGTACAACCGCACTTGCGCACTGGCACACAGCCTGGCGCAGCGCGGCGAGTGGACGATCGCCTTCAGCGCCGATGGGACCCGCTACGCGCGCATCCATGCCAGGGTGGCGGCATGACGGTGCGCTCGCAGCATGCTGCGCCCATGCCGGCCCTGGACCCGGCCGTTGTTGCGCAGGCAGCGGAGCTGATCGCCCGGGCGGACAGCATCATCATCGCCGCGGGTGCCGGCATGGGCGTCGACAGCGGTTTGCCGGACTTCCGCGGCAATGCCGGCTTCTGGCGCGAGTACCCTGCGCTGGCGGCCGACGGTACCGCCTTCATGGACATCGCGTCCCCGCTCGCCTTCCATGCCGAACCTCGCCGGGCCTGGGGTTTCTACGGCCACCGCCTTGCACTGTACCGCGGTACGGCGCCGCACCATGGCCATGTGCTGCTGCGCCAGTGGGCCGAAGCAGCGCAGTACGGCGCGTTCGTTTTCACCAGCAACGTCGACGGCCACTTCGAAAAAGCGGGCTTCGATCCACTGCAGGTGGACGAGTGCCATGGATCGATCCATCACCTCCAGTGCCTGGCGCCATGCTGCGACATGGTCTGGTCTGCCTCTTCCTTCGTCCCCCTGGTCGACGAATCGCGCTGCGAACTTCTGAGCCCGCTGCCCGTCTGCGCGCGCTGCGGCGGACCGGCGCGCCCGAACATCCTCATGTTCAACGATTCAGGGTGGATCGGCGACCGACACGGCCGGCGGACGGCACGCCTGCGCGGCTGGCTCGAGCGCACACGGCGCCCGGTCGTCATCGAGCTTGGCGCCGGCACCGC
Organism: Herbaspirillum sp. SJZ107; assembly: GCF_006715485.1. Lineage (GTDB taxonomy): Bacteria > Pseudomonadota > Gammaproteobacteria > Burkholderiales > Burkholderiaceae_D > Telluria. The sequence continues at coordinate 476,066 of NZ_VFNH01000004.1, read as the reverse complement.
CATCTCCACCGTGCGGCATTTCTCGCACCGCATGGTGCGCCAGCACAATGCCGCGCTCATCCGGATCAACCCGCGGGCTCCGCTGATCGGGAACCTTCCCGGCGTGGCCATCGCGGGCGGCGCACTCGAGGTGCTTTCGGCCATCGACCGGCACATGGAGCAGGCGCGATGACGTACACCTTCCCCGAGGCGCTCCATCTCGACGGTGAGGTCTACCACCTGTACAGTTATCCCCTCGAGTCTTATGTAGCCACACGCCCATCCTGGCCACGCTTTTCGAAGCGGTCATGGAACACGAATGGCTACATGGCCACCTGGGCCGTGGAGGATGGCGTAATGTACCTGATCGGGCTGAACGCACCCGGCGACGATCCGATGGCAGCGCTCTTCCCGGAGTTCGATCGGCAGGTGCCGGCGTTCTGGCTTGACGGCATGCTCCGCGCCGTCCGCGGCGACCGGCGCCATGTCGGTTATCCGACGCGCCAGATCTTCGACCATGAAGTCCATCTCGAGATCAGCGCGGGCAAGGTAGCGCGCCAGTGGAATCTGGACCTCAGAACCATGCCCGACCAGACCGACGAAGAGCTGCGGCTATCCTTGCCACGCTTTCTCTGGCCGCCCCGTCTCCTGGATGGCGACGAGAGTGAGGCGAAATGATTTCACCCCGTCCTTGTACGCCCGCCTCTTCTCGTTTCCCCGCCATCCCTCCTCATACATCGAACCATGTCCGACCTGCTCTGGTACCTCCCCCTCGAACACTGCACCTCCCTCGACGACATCCGCAGCCTGTGGCACGGCCTGCTTGAACGTTGCCACATGGCGCCGGAATACAACGTTCCCCGCTACCAGGACGCCATGCTCGCCTTCCTCGGCAACAGCGCGCTTGCGCCCCGCCTGAAGCTCGCGGCTGTGCTGGCATGCGGATCCGCCTTCAATTTCGACTTCCGGCTCGCGGCCGGGCTGCTGCAAGAGCAAATCGACGAACTCGACACCCCATGGCCGGAGGCGGTTGCTGCCCGGGTCGGGATGAATGGACCCGCGCTGCCGGTACAGACGCGCGACGCCTGGCTCGGTGCCTTCGTTGCCGGCCGCCTGGCCGGCTTGCGCGAGACGTTCACCCACGATGGCCTGCGCGCTGAACACTGGCGCGCCAGATTCTGGATCCTTTTTCTGGAGATGGCATGCCGCCACGCCGATGGCGACGGAGTGCAGCTGGCTTTGGGCAACGGCGCCGACCCGCGCGCCGACGGCCATGCTGCAGTGCTGACGCCGGCCCAGGGCGTGCACCTGCGCTTCCTGAGCGAGGCGGGGCACCTGACACCGGAGCGCAGCAATTCCGACTACGAACGCATCCTGCTGCAGTTGGTGGAAGGCGGCCTGCCACACGGGGAGATGCTGAGGGTGGCGCTGGCGGAGGCTGCCGGCGCCGACAACACGGACATGCTCGGCTTCCTGCTTGCCCAGGGCGCGGATCTGCGCGCCGACGGTGCCCGGGCGCTGGAGGCCGCGGCAAGGAGCATGGCCGTCTCGGCGCTCGGCTGGCTGCTCGATCATGGCGTGCCCGTGGACGCCGGAGACTGCGCAGCCCTGGTCGCAGGCGTGGCCTCGCTCGACGAAACGACCGTCGAAACATTGCTTGCCGCCGGCGCCGACCTGCACAATTGCAGCGCCCTCGCCCTGCGCACGGCACTGACTTCGCGTCCGTACGAGCTCTACTCGTGCGAATCCGACCTGATCGACTTGCGTGCCGACATGATTGGCCTGCTGCTGCGGCACGGCGCCGGCCCGGACCGTGCGGCGCTGACCGCGGCCCTGCAGGACGCGGCCGATGCCGCGCAGGTGATTGAAGAGGCTGCCAAGCGCGAAGACCTCAGTGCGGACGACGCCGAGCTGCTACGCAGGCTGGTCGGTCAGGCCAGTTCCGCTGACTGAAGGGATTCATGCCCGGTTGACGAGGAAAACGGCCGTTGCCCGCGCCGAACGGTCGAAGCCGACCAGGCCGAGCCGCTCGAGCAAGGGGAGAACATAGGTAATCTTCCGCTGGCTTTTCCCTTCCCTCGCTGCCAGGCACAGCGGACCGGCATCGGCAATGGGGTTGCTCGACTTGACCGGGCATGGATGCTCCCGGCCGTGCCCATGTCGGGCAAGGTAATCGAGTACCGCCTGGATACCGGTAACGGAGACATGGACTTCGCTTTCGTTCGAAGTCGTGACGGTCACGCGACCATTCTCGAGACGCGAGACGATAAATGATTTTCGGCCGCTCGGCGTACGGAGCGTTTCGCCCCGCAGTTCCCCGAGCTTTGCCATCAGATGCATCTGGCTCATTGCAGGCTTCCTTTCGATCTAGACAGCGACACACAGTGCGTCACGGCACCACTGGCGCTGGAAATTGCCGCCATGGCGCATCTTGTCATGGACTGCGGCCCACGCCTGGAGCAGGTTGTTCCGCGCGCGGTCCCAGTCGGCGGGATCATGACAGAAGGCCAGGTAGCGGTAGCTGCTGTCGTCGACCCCGGTAAACGCTCCGAGGCCATTGACGACACTCCCTTCCCATCCGGCGGGCTGGGAGAGCGGCAATTCGTCGACGTCCAGACAGGGCAGGACCGGCTTGGGGCCCACGGAACGTGGACTGGCGACATAATCCCACCAGATACAGGGCATGCCCGCCTGACCGTTGCCGGCCCGGGCGCCGGCTGGATCGAGGAATGCTTGCAGCCTGAAGCGCTCGCGCCCCTCTGCGCGCAGACGCAGCAAACCTCCCGGCAACAACTCCAGCGGCCCCACCTCGAGGCCATCCGGCTGCGCTGCACCTTCGGCCTGCCGGAGTGCGTCGAGCACCGCTGCGAATGCCTCACCGAACCAGGCCTGAACGCCGGCCAGTACGTTGCCACACTTGATCACATCGCTCTGTTTCATGTTTTCCTTCCAGGCCACGCCTGCGTCGATGCGCGGGAATGCCGTCCACGCGCGATATCCGAATGTTCCCGGCGTGACAGCCGGGGAGCACCAGTTGGCTGCCATGCGCGCCAGACGTCGCGCCGCGGGTTCCAGCAACGGCAGTTCGGCGCCGCCGCAGCGCATCACCATGGCGGTACACCAGACGATGCCGGCGTCTTCCATCAGGAAGCCCAACAGGCGCCCAGTGTTGCGCTCTGCTATCCATTGTTCGACTCCACCCCTGCCTGCCAGGCAATGCTCCACCCGCTGGACCGGCACGCGCAACAGCCAGAACTGCTCGCCGAGCGCCTCGATCAGCACCGGGTCTTCGTCGCCCGCGGCGGCCAGGGGTCGCACCACGCGCAGCGTACTGGTATTGCAGTCCGCGTCGAAAGCAAAGCCCGGTGCGTCGAGCGCCGGCACACCATGCCAGCCCTCCAGCGCGAGCACCGTCTCTACCCGCGGCGGCGCATGCGTGCCGCCACGCGGCACGAGGCAGTCTTCGGTCAGCAGCATCTCCCTGGACTGCGGATCGAGCGAGCGGCGCACGAGAGCGTGCGCACCGCTCGTCCTGCGCCGCACCAGCAGCATGTCCGAGCCGGGTACCGGCACAATGGTCTCTTCGCTGCGATCGTCGATCGCGGTGCGGGGCCGGACCGCGTCGCCCGGATCCTTGTACCGCATTCCCGGGCCGAGCCGGATGGCATCGTCTGCGCCCTCCCGACGCACGAAATCGACGCTGTCGGGGAAGAAGACAGCACGGTTTGCCTCGCCTTGCGCCGCTGCCTTGCGGATCGTCGACAGGTCGCCGGACAGCCGGCCGGCGTCGAGCTCCCGTATTTCGTCCTTGCGCTTGCCCAGGTCCAGCCGCAGATCGCTGGCGATCTTTTCCCGTATGACGTTCCTGACCTGGTAGCTGTCCAGCGTACCGTCCAGCCAGGGGAACTCTACCCCCAGACGTGGCAGGGGCTGCGTGTCCGTTTCCCTGTGCGCATGGATGCGCCGCCCGATCAGGCTGCCGAGGCGGTCGACGCGCCCGATGCGCTGCTCCAGGTCGCCCGACGTCCAGGCCACGCCATAATGGACGACCCGGTCGCAGAACAGGTGCATGTCCACACCTTCCTTCAGCACGTCGGTACACACCAGAATGTTGGGATGCGTGGGGAACATGAACTGCTGGACCGCATGTTCGTTCTTCAGACGGCCCGAGCGGCCCACCACGGGCGCAACGCGATCGAAAACGCGTGCCACCCGTTCGTAAACCCCGAACCAGCCCACGGCCTCACCGGCACGGAAGCACTTGTCGACGATCAGTTCGAAATGGTCGATCCAGCGTCGCAGCTTTTCCTTCTGGTTTGCGAGACAGGACGCGATTTTGCCCGGAATGCCACGCTCGCCCTGTTCGAGCAGCCACAGGAACTTGTCGGCAAGCGTCTGGCTCCCGTCGGGCGTGCGTCCCGCATGCTTGTGCAGGATGTAGAGGTCTACCAGGATATCGGTCTGACGCAGCGACTGCAACAGGCAGCGCTGCAGCGACGCCAGCTTGTACGCGTCGTCATCCATGCCCGACGCATCCGCGAACAGCCAGCGCTTTGCCGGATCGCCCCGCATGCGGCTCACCCGCTCGTTCCCGAACAGGGCGCACAGCAGACGCACCCAGCGCTCGTGCTGGCGCTCGGATGGGATGCCGGAGGCGCGCTTCAACAGGAAGCCCTGCAGCGGATTGCTCGAAGCATCGTCGGTGCGCAGCAGGCGGGCGCGGAACGAGACGAGCAACCCATTGTGCGCCTTGACCAGCGAGCGTTGCTTCAGTGCCTCGAAGTACGGCAGGGAAGCCTGGCTACGATAGCCGGTGTTACCTCCCCCCTCTCCCGAATCCGGGGGCGCATCGCCCTCCCCGGCTTCGGCCGGCGGCTCATCGTCGTCGCCCTGCTGGTCCCAGAAGCTCCGTCCCCAGGGCGAGGCGTGGGTGGCAAATGCAGAAGAGACCAGCATTTCGCGCCAGGCCTCGATCCGCTTGTCCAAGTCAGCCTGGAACTTCAGGTGCAGCAGATCGCGCAACTCCTCCACGGTATCGATCCGGCGCACGAACACAAGCGTCTTGTCGACACCGCCATCGGCCAGACTGCGCGTGAACAACGCATCTGCGACACTGTTCAGCTTGGCGTGAGGCAGGCCGGCGCCGTGCACGTGCATCGCCGCGCCGAAGCTGGCATTGAGCAGGTCGATCGCGTTGCGGTCCGGCGCCGGATCGACTTCCTTGCGCTGACGATGGTCCTTGCCCGGCTCGAACTCGGGCACGGGTTCGCTGACATTGCGTCCCAGCGACGACGACAGCGATTCGAACGATGCGCATTCGCCCTGCCGGAAACGGTTGTTGCGCCCCGCCAGCGCGCCAGCCAGGCGCTTCTGTACCAGCGCCATGGTCAGTGCCATGAAGGGGTCGTCGGCGCCGGAGTGGCGCACGTCCTCGTAATCGCGGTACTCGATCTTGCCGTAGCGCTTGCCGCCGGCATCTCCATGTGTACGGGTGCGCCGGATCATCATGCCGGACAACAGGCGCACCACGTCGTGTCCGCGTGTCCGATGCCAGGCAGCGCGGCTGCAGCGCTGCGCTGCATCGCAGGAGCCGCAGGCGCCAACGCCGGTGGTCGGCAATTCATGCGCGGACACCGGGCGCCGGCACAGATAAGTGTCGAGACTGAGGATGTCGTCTTCGCTGGCATGCAGCGGCGTCGCACTGACGAACAGCCATTGCTCGACGTTGCGCCCGAAGATCAGCCGGATGTGCTCGTTCTGGTAATTGTCGACGTGACGCAGGTACTGGGCCTCATCGAACACGGCTAGGTCGAGCGGACTCCTGGGCTCACCATGCGACGCGCCTTCGGTGAGGAGCGCCGCAATGCGCTGGCAATAGGCGCGCCCGAGATCATGCGCGAGCACATCCTTCCAGTCGTCCCCGGGGCGGGCGTGAGCATCGACCAGGGCGCGCTCGAAACCGGTCAACGCAGCCACGCCGGCCACGCCGACACGCTCGGCATAGGCCGCGAGCATCCGCGCCGGCGAGTCGCCATCCACCGGAAGCGGCCTGCTGAACGAGGAATAGCGCAGCAGGTGAATCCGGCCTTCGCCGGTACGCAGCGCCTCGTGGAAACTGCGCAGGTTGTCGTGCAGGTGCAGATCCTCGATGCGGGCTGCATCGGCACTGGCCAGCAGTCGATCGTCGAGCAGGCGATAACAGGAGCCCAGAAACTGCGCCCACTCGGTCTGCCACTGCCGCTGCACGGTCCTGCTCGAACACACGATGACCACGCGCGACTCGGCATTGCGCAGGAACTGGGTGGCGATCACGCCCATCGCCTGGCGCGTCTTCCCCATTCCCACTTCGTCACCCAGATAGGCATGGCCCTGCTGCCGCAACAGACCCCACAGGCCGGCCACGCCTTCGCTCTGAAGCCGGGCCTGCAGACTCGGCTCGCGGCCGGTCGCCGCATGCCCGTCGAAATCGATGTACGAGCGTACTGCGGCTGCCGTGAGGCGTTCCGGAACGATACCGTCATCCGCCATGGACTTGTCCTTCATCCTTGATCTCCCGATGAAACCAGTCGAGGAACGCCTCGACCTTTTCCGGCGCAGGATCGGCGCCGAACATGCTTGTGAACGAAGGGGAATCGGCGAGCAGCGCGGCCAGCGCCGAGCGCATGCCGTCGATCTCGTCGCCGATGCCGGCAAGTTCGCCTTCCCGGTCAGGTTCGATGCCCTGCGCGCGCAGCCAGTCGATCAGCTCGCGAACCTCGGACAGGTACACGTAGCGCGAGATGCGCTCTTCGGCCGTGTTCGCCGACTGCAGCGAGATCGCGCGGTACAGCGTCGTCACGCTGAAGCGCGAGGCAGGATCGAAAGCGACTGCGCCCAGCATCGCTCGCCGTACCGACCGGTAGTACGCACGCAGCTTCCAGGTGCCCTGGAACAGCCCGAAGTAATCGAAGACCGGCTCGCGTTCCTCTTCATCGCCATCGCCGCCACTGCCGCCTCCCCCGCGTGCACCGCGCCGACGCAGCTCTTCCTCGCCCGCGCCGGGGTCGAGGTCGCGCAGGAACGCGAGCACCTCTTCCAGGCGCGGACGCGGGCGATACTGCAGCTGATCGTCGTTGGCGCCAACCTGGGCAACCAGGCCGTGGAAGCGCGCCCGGCTACCGTCGACACGGTGCCAGGACAGCTCGAATGAACGCACCGGCAGCCTGCACTCGAAGGGCAGGAACAGTTCTTCTGCCTCGCGGGCATCGTCGCCAAGCGGCCGATCCAGTCCGGCGACATGCAGTACCAGACCGAGCAGGCTGGCGCCCGGCGCCGGTAGGATGCGGCAGACGAACCCCTTGCGCTTCCAGTCGTAGTAGAGCGTTGCTTCGAATGGCGGCAGGGGCGGTGCCGACTCCTCCTCGTGGGCCGGCTCGTCGGCCAGCAGGCTCTCGTCCAAGGCCGGCAGCGTTGCCCACTGCGCTGGCGGCGCCTCGAGTTCGTAGCGCAGCACAGCCTCGACGTTGGCGTAGCCGCCGGGCAGGCCAAGCGCGGCGCCAGTGAAGTTGGCGGAACCGACGCACAGCACTGCGCGACCTCTGGCATCCTCCAGGAGCAGCACCTTGGCGTGCGTGTAGCGGTCGTCGCCGAAACTGGCGAAGCCTCGCTTCCAGTCAGCCTGCGGGTCCATGCCTGCCACGGGAAAGCGGTAACGCCCGGCGACAAGCGAGGGAACGAAGCGGCACTCGCCCACCCCCAGCTCGCGCACCAGAGCATGGACCTGCCCCCAGTACGGCGAGACGACGGTGGCGCGCTGCCACTCGCGCGCACCGCGGACGGCAGCGACAAGGCCCGGTCCACCCCCTGCGGGCGGCGCGACGTGCAGCGTGGGCGCGCCTGGCCACGCCGGATGCAGGCATTGCGGATCTTCCAGGCAGACCACGAGCTCGTCCAGGATGGCGCGCGGGCTGCCCTCCTCGTCCTCCGCCCGTTCGCCGAGCCGTCGGTCGGCCCTGGCGGTCAGCCAACGAAGCAGCGGCAGCAGTTCATCCGCGTGCTGCGGCGTGACCGGAGTGGCGCCGACCACCTCCCGGTTGATGGCCCATCCCGACAGGGACAGATTGCCGCTGCCGACCGCCAGCCACATGCCTGCCCGGCCCGTCTCCTTGAGCGTGCCGGCCATCAGCATCAGCTTGGGATGGAAACGCCCGTTCGGCAGCCCGACGGGCATCAGGCCGTAGCGCAGATTCCCTTTTGCAGGCGGCTGGGTCGAGTGGTCGCAGACGACCAGGCAGCGCAAACGCTTGAGCTCCTCGTTCAGTCCGTAGCGCAACTGGGGCGCGTTCTTCAGATCTTCGGCTGCCTCGCCTGCCAGCAGGGGGAGCACGTTGGTTTCGAAGAACGATGGCACGAAGTTGAATGTTGTGAACAATACGATGCGCTGCTCGTCCGCGACGAAACGGTCGCGGATCGACGCCAGCGTTTCACGCATCAGCGTGGGACTAGTGCGATTCTTCATGCGGTCTCCCGATGCAGTTGCCCGTACAGGTTGGCCGCCGTGTTCAAGTAGTAGTCGTTCATCCACGGGTATCCCGTTTCCAACCGTGCGCGCGCGTCGTCCGGATCGCGCTCACCGGCAACGGGCAGCACGATCACGCCCGCTTCGATCAGCACGAGAGGTTCGCGGCCGCGTTCGGCCATGCAGATTCCGTGATGCTCGATCAGGGCCTTGACGAAATCCGCCAGACCATCGCCGGCAACGGCAGCACACATCGCCGTTGCCAGCCTCTGCATCTGCCGCATGCGTGCGGTCGGCATGTCATTGGCGAGCGTGACGAACCGGCCCGCACGTTCGCGCATCGCGTCAAGGAATTCCATCAGGCCGGACGCCAGTTTCTGCACGGACTGGCCGGGCGCCGCGCGTGCCAGGTCGAACACGTCCTGCAGCACGAGGAGGAAGGGCTCGCAGCGCCGCATGCGATCGAGTTCATCGGCCAGCGGCGCATGTTCGAGCCGTGCCAGTTGCGTACCGAATGGCACGCCATTGCCGTGCGAGCGCACTTCGGAGAACGTGCGTGCAAGGTCGCGGTACACGTCGCCGCCGAACAGCCCGGCGCGCAACAGGTCATCGATTGCCTCGTCCTCGAAAACCGCTGTCAGTGCCGCGGCCACCGCACGGTTGGCAAGGACGCGCCCGGGCAGTAGTGGAGTGCCATCCAGGGAGCCTCGCAAGGCCGCGGCCAGGGCATCGAGCGCGCTGGCATCGAAACACTGCTCTAAGCGCACGCGCAGCCCGGTGCACACGCGCCAGTCGTGCTCCAGCAGACCGGCGCGCCGACAGGTCCCTCGGTAATACTGATACAGACCGTTCGCCACCGTCTTGCCTGTGCCGGTCGTGACAGCGAAACGTTCACCTTCGCCGACAAGGCTCTGGCTGCCGAAGCATACGGCGCGGTCGTGCGCATGCAGCCAGTACTCGAGCAGGCCTTCCATCAAGCGGAAGAATCCACGCTCCGCGCCCGGATCGCCGAGAAGCCGGCGCACTGGTGCCATCTCGGCCAGCCAGTGAATCAGGGTCACTGCCTTGATGCCGTCGACCTGCTGCACGGGCGAAGCGATACAGGGCACCAGACGGCGCCCGAACTCGCTCCACACTGGCTGCAGTCCGAGCGGATCGCGGCCACCGCCGCTACGTGCCAGGAGTGGATCGGGCGCGGTCACATAGGGCAGCAGGCCTGCCGGGATGAGGGAAGGCCGGGTTCGGTCGACGTCGAGCATGATGGATGTCCGAGATGATGCAGGCGCGTTCTGCGACTGCCGATAAAAGAGGGTTAGGCGGCCTCGGGACGGGCGCGGACGTTCTGACGCACCAGCATGAACAGACCTGCTTCGAGGGTGGCCAGGTTGATGTCCATGCCGAAGCGTTCCCGCAACGAGGTCTGCAGCGAGCGCAGTTCGCGCAGGAAGAACGCAAAGCCCTTCCGATTGAGCGCGAAGCCGAAGCCCTCGCACAGGACGTCGTCCAGCACGGCGAAGCGATCCGGTTGCAGCATGCGCAGATGCTTGCTGGCGAACGACACGCCGAGGCCGGCGATTGCGCAGCCGCGTTCGATCGCTTCTTCATCGTCGAGCTTTCCTGCTGTGACTGCATTGAGCCAGGCTGCGATCACAGCGCCCGGATCGCCCCCGTTACCGGCTTTCAGCTTGCCCCAGACTCGCCCTCCTCCCCCCCAGTAGCAAACCAGCTCCGAGAACTCCGATGCCTGCTGCGACGACAGTTCCTTTGGCAATCGGGCGCCGTGCTCCTCGACTTCGCGCGTGCGGAACTCGCGAGCCTGCAGGGCCATCGCGCTGCGCAGCGCAGCAACGGTGAAACGCAACCCGGTAAAGTCGAGCAGGTCGGCATCACCTGCCTCATCGGCTGTCGTGCGCATCAGGCCATCGGCATCGAGGAACGGCAGGGAATGCTGATCGTCCATCTTCAACCAGGATGCATGACAAGAGGGACAGATCACTATCCACGCCGTGCTGTCGATTTTCCCGAACGGGTGCTCGGTCTGATTCCCGAGATGCTGTTTCAACGTGCGGCCATTGATTCGAGCACCTTGCTTGTCATATGCACATGAACAGTTCATCATCTTTTCTCTCAATCAATACTCCTCTGCCGGGGGACCTTGCCTCCCGTTCTGACAGGTTAGCGGTTGCTGAGACAAATCATGTCGCAGGAATGCAGCGCGGCAATTGTTCCGAATTCTATAATAAATTTCCCTGCAACAACCTCATTATTGGGTGGTCAGTGATCAACATGCGACAGCATTTGTCGCCCCGGTTTCTATCATCGTCCGCGTGCGCTCGGCAGCTCTGCCTGGCGATGGATCGGTTTAACAACAGATCTTCTTTTCAACCGCAAAGTTTTCTTTATGCAATACAATATTGAATATTGCGAACATGGCCTTCTCCAACAGAAATGACAAGTAAAAACCTGGGGCGCAAGGCTGGCAGCAAGCAGGCGGCAAAGCCTCGACGACCGCACGATGTGCTGGTTCTGGCCACCATGAGCGCCGGCAAATCCTCATTCATCAATGCCTTGGTCGGCCGTGAATTACTGCCGTCGGCGAACGAAGCAACGACGGCCTGCCTGACGAGCATCGAGCACCGCAGAACCGCCCGCTCGTTCCGCGGCGCCTGCTACTCCCACGCCGGAAGCCGTATGTTCACGGAGAGCGACGCGTCGATCGATCAGGTGCGCGCCTGGAATGCCAATGCCGAGGTCAAGCACATTCGGCTAACAGGCAACTTCCGCACGCGCCCTTCCCTGGCCCGCGGCCTGGTCCTGCACGACACCCCCGGCCCCAACAACAGCCAGGACGAGCGCCATGGCGCGATGATGCTGGAGGCGGTCCGCACCGTTCCTTTCCAGACCATGCTCTATGTCCTCAACGCCGGCCAGCTGGGCACCTGGGACGACCGCAGGCTGCTGGAGCAAGTGCGCGACCTGCTCGGCGATCCGAGCGGACATCAGGTCGTATTCATTCTGAACAAAGTCGACCTCTTGGATCCGGAACGCGGCGAGGATCTTGCCGGCTGCGTGAGCAAGGCCAGGCAGTATCTCGAGGGACTGGGGTTCGCCGATCCCATCATCGTTCCAACCATGGCCAACCTTGCCCTGTACGCGCGGAAGGCGCTGCACGCCGAACCGCTCACCCGGGTCGAGCGCTCGAAGCTGAGGCAATCGCTCGAAGACCTGGCCGTGGACAACCAGAGTTCCCTGCATGCGGCCGCAATGCCCGATGCGGTCAGGGCACGCGTCATAAGGGACCTGAAAAAAGCCGGCAGAACACGGCGGACAGCCCCTGACGGCATCCCGACCGCTGAAGTGGCCGCACTGGAACAGCTCGTCGTCCACAGCGGCATCCGGACTGTCGAATTTCTTCTGAATCAACCCAGCACGATGGACTGACCCATGAATCATATCGAAATCACTCACAATCCGTTCATCGTCGAAACGCAGTTCGTCATCAACGGCCAGCCGCCGGCCGAAGGCTGCAAGCTCACCAGCTACAAGGAATCGCGCCTCCAGCTCTGGATCGAGAAGCTGTTCGACGAACTGGCCAGGCTGTTCAACGGCGACGACAACTTCCACGTCACCTTCACCGGCGTCGAATCCGACTTCCTCGACCTGCAGGCAGCCGCCGAGGCGGCCGTCGAAAGCGGCATGCAGGTTGCCGTCGAATGGGTGAAAACAGAGCCCGCCGACACCCGCCTCGAAAAGATGCGGTTTCTGATGGACGAGGCGCGCAGCCACCCGAAGTTCGAGGCCTGCATCAGCCAGAACAGGGAGATGCAGAAGTCCCTAGGGGAAGCCTTCGACTCGGATTTCGATGTCCATGTCGTGGCGACGATGTCAGCGGGCAAGTCGACTCTGATCAACGCCATGCTCGGCCGTGACCTGCTGCCAGCGGCCAACGAAGCCACGACCGCAACCATCACCCGCATCGCCGATGACAAGACGATCTCGACTTTCCGCGGCACGCGCTTCGACAAGGAAGGAGATGCAGTCGCCTTCCTCGAAGACATGGACCTCAAGACCGTCGAGGAATGGAACCGGCTGGACGATACCCTCTTGATCGATATCGAAGGCGATATCCGGGCAGTCCAGAAGCGCGACAACGTCAGACTGGTGCTGACGGATACGCCCGGTCCCAACAACAGCCAGGACGAGGAACACGCGCGCGTCACGATGAGCTTCATTCAGGATTCGAAACGCAATCCCCTGATTCTGTATGTGCTTAATGCTAGCCAGTTGCGCACCAATGACGACAAGCACCTCCTCGGACTGGTAGCGGAAGCCATGCGAAAGGGTGGCAAGCAGAGCAAAGACCGCTTCATTTTCGTGATCAACAAGATGGACGTCTTCGATCCGGAAAAAGAGAACCTGCCATCAACGCTGTCCCGCGTCGAGAAATACCTGACCGATAACGGCATCCAGAATCCGCTGATCTACCCTATATCAGCCAATCTCGCCCGCCTGATTCGAACACCGAGCGACCGGCATTCGCGCAATGATCGCCGTGAGTACATCAGAATGGCCGACCTGTTCAGCGAAGAGCCGAGCATGAACCTGCTCCAGTACATGCCGATCACCTCGCGCGTCAGTCGCGCCGTAAAGGGAAAGGGCTGCTCGCCGCTGATGCTGAGCAGCGGACTGCCCGCGGTCGAGGCCATGATCGACGAGTACATCGACAAATACAACCTGCCGCACCGCGTGCAGCGCGTGTATGACGCCCTGTCCAGGACCATCGAGGTCGGACTCAACGAAGCCAGCCTGGTGGCCCAGCTCGAACAGGGTGAAGAAGAACTCGCCCGTATCGATGACGAACTCCAGATCCTGCATGCGCGCCGCAACAAAGGCTTCGATGCTGCGGCCTACAAGGACAAGGTCGAGCGCGAAGGCAAGGTCTTGCCCGAGTCCACGGAACAGGCCCTGGTTGAACTGCAGAGGCAGAACGACGAATTCATCAGGAAAGTCGCGGCCGCATTCACCGGCTCGACAACGCCCGAGGTGGCGAAGCATACGACCAGTGAAGCCGAGAAGGACTTGCGGTTCCATTTCAAGTCCCTGGTTAACAAATACGAGTCGGTGTTCGAAGATAGCCAGGACGCCATCAAGCAGGATTTGACCGCAGAATACCGGCAATACGTGATGGACCTCTTTGGCGGTAGCCAGAATCTGGAACTGCCCGTCCTGGAAGGTATCCGCAAATCGGTTACCGACATCGCCCTGAACCTGAACGTGGAAGACAGGGACATCAAGACCGAGAGAGTGAAGGTCGGCATGTGCCAGGTCAGCACCAGCAGATGGTACAAACCCTGGACTTGGGGCGATACGGAAGAGAAAGGCATCTACGAAAACAAGACCTATGTCGACCTGGAAGAACTCTGGAACGAACGCCAGACCCGCATCTGGAACGAATTCTCGAAATTGGTAAAAAGCGCGCGCAAGCGCATCGATGCCGGCAAGGATACGCTGGTCGACAAATTCCTGGCATTCATGGACCAGGAATTCGACGAGAAATTCAATGCCCTGTTGGCCTCGATTGAGGAAAAATTGCACGACAGAACAGCGCGTGAACAAGCCCTGCAGGAAGCCAAGAACCAGCAAAACTGGATCATGACTTTCAAGAGCAAACTCGACGCCACCCTGGCGATGGAACCTGTGCATGACGACTGAAAACGATCACCTGCTAGAGGTCCGCAAGTCCTTCCTGGACGCCATCAAGAGTACGGAAAGCGATACGACCGCGCTGCAGGACTTGCTTGAGGATCTGGAGTCTTCCAATCCGGTCCTGTTCGCCCCTTACGCCACCAAGGATGAGGCAGATGCGATCGATTCGGCGCCGCTGCGCTGGAACGTTCAGTACTTCAGCAAGCAGATATGGCATGCCCGAAGAAACTTCTCACGCGAACGCCTTGAGCACCTGATCCGGGTGCGCGAGCTGTTCCGCCAGGACGGACGCAGAGGCTTCATGCCGAAACCACAGAACACGAGCGACGATATGCCCCCCGGAACCGACACCAGCTACACGCCTTCCAGCAACCTGAGGAAATTTGTCGAGGAAGGCGATCTGTCGACCTTGCAGACCGCATTGATCGTCGAGCTGGAAAACAGCCGACTCGACGCACTCGACCTGCGAAACGCAATGGCCTGGACAAAGGCCAGCGTGCCCGGCCTGTTCGAGCCCTACGCCGAGAAGGCATTTGCGCGTGGCATCGAACGTGATCGGACACAATGGACGCAGGAATATTACGGCACGCAGGTGGTCTTCCTCGACACTAACTTCGCCGAAGAGCGCTTCCTGCACCTGATCGAGGTGCGCGAGCACCTGCGCCAGCAGGCGCCCGTGAAAGCGGCACCGCCAGCCAGGCCAGCGGCAGCACCGCGTCCCGCCCCCAGGCCTTCGGGTGCGCAGGCACGCGCACCGCAGCAGCCGCACCGTACCTCCACGCCGACCGGCCAGCCAGGCCTGTCCCCTGCCATGCGCGCCGCACTGCTGGTCGGCGGTGCCGTGGCCATCGTCGTCATCGTCCTGCTCGCGATGAGGAAGTGAAGATGACCGGAATGAACCTCACACCCCGCACTGCGGGAGAGATTCGCAAGAACGCGATGCTGACCCTGGAGGCCGGGCGCGCGCTGATCAACCGCAGTTATCTCGCCGAGCTGCAGGACTACGCGGTCCAGCCTCTCGCGGGCGCCGCCCTGCCCTTCCGCCGCTCGAGCGACCTGCGACTGTTCCGGGTCGAGCGCATCGTCCAGGGCAACAAGCAGTCGGTACTCGAAAGCACCACAGCTGCCTATACCGCGCTGGGAGCAGCCGGCTACTCGGTGTTCCTGTTCCTGCGTTCCGACGGTCGCGAGACCGAGCTTTACATAGGCACCCGGGGCGAGCCCGGCAAGGCGCTGGGCCAGAGCTCCGGCGAACTGCTGGTCGAGACCTTCAAGGGGCATTTTTCCGGCAGTTCGCTGCTGCCCCTGGGGGCGCGCGAGGCCGACGAACTGTTCGACAGGATGCTGGCCGAAAAAGCCAATCCCGCCGCCAGCATCACAGCCGTCACCGGTGTACCGGCACTGTCCACGGACAACCGCGATCATTTCATGCAGGGCCTGGAGCGCTTCATCGACGCAGCCGAACGGCGCACCTACCAGGCGCTGATCCTGGCCGAGCCGGTGTCCTCGCAGAACCTGGAGCAGATCCGCATCGGCTACGAGCAGGTCGCGACGCAACTGTCCCCTCTCCTCAAGCTGAACCTCACATTCGGCGAACAGGAAAGCGAGAGCGTTGGCCTGAGCCTCAGCCAGAGCCTGAGCGAGTCGCTCGGCGAAAGCCTGGCCATGACCGAGACCCACAGCCAGGCACGTACCTCGGGCACGTCGACGACCGTCACCAAGGGCACGTCCGAGTCCGTCAGCGGCAAGACCGGGGCCGCCAAGACGGCGACCATCGCCGGCACCGTGCTCGGCGGCGTGGCGGGCGCACTCCTGGGCGGCCCGGCCGGGGCCATGATCGGCGCCCAGGCCGCCGGATCGGTCCTCGGCACCGCATTCGACAAATCGCGCACGACCGGCACCACTGAATCCCGCGCGGAAAGCCGCAACGACAGCGAGACCGTTTCCCAAGGCACGTCGACCGGAAAGACCACGTCGACGACCTCGACTACCGGCAGCACCGATTCCCGCTCCTCGAACCGGACCACAGGAGCAAACCGCCAGATCTCGATCGAGACCACCGACAAGAGTATCGAACAGCTGCTGGGCAAGATCGACCATCACCTGAAACGCATCGACGAGGCGAAAACCTATGGTGGCTGGAACTCCGCCGCCTACTTCATCGGCGACAGCACCGCCTCGTCCGAAGCGCTGGCAAGCATCTTCCTGGGCCTCATCCGCGGTAACAATTCGAGCCACGAAGACTTTGCGCTGACCACCTGGAATTCGGCCAGGAAGTCGGCCGTCCTCGACTGGCTGGGCACGCTCAGCCACCCGCCCCTGCAACACGGCTTCTCGAAGCGCCTGCCGATCTCCTTCCTCACCCCGGCTACCCTGGTCTCGGGCAAGGAACTGGCCATTCAGCTGAGCTTGCCGCGCCGCTCGACGTCGACGGTCGCAGTCATGGAAACCCAGGCATTCGGACGCAAGGTGCAGCGCCTGGACGGCGGAACCGAAGCGAAAACTGGCGTCCGCAAGCTCGTCCTCGGCCAGATCCGCCACCTGTGGGAAAACCTTCCCCAGGAGATCGACCTCGGACTCGACCAGCTGTCCGGCCACGTTTTCGTGAGCGGTTCCACCGGCGCCGGCAAGAGCAACACGGTCTACGGAATGCTCGACCAGATCGATGCGGCGGGGATACCCTTTCTGGTCATCGAACCGGCAAAGGGAGAGTACAAGCACGTGTTCGGCCATCGTACGGACGTCCGGGTGTTCGGAACGCACCCGGCTCATAGCGAGCTACTGAGGATCAACCCCTTCCACTTCCCGTCCGCCGTTCATGTACTCGAGCATGTGGACCGCCTGGTCGAGATCTTCAACGTCTGCTGGCCCATGTACGCGGCCATGCCGGCAGTGCTCAAGGAAGCGATCCTGCTGGCTTACGAACAGTGCGGATGGGACCTAGAACTGTCGGTGAACACGCACTGCGACGGACTGTTTCCGTCCTTCAGTGACCTTCTGGTCACGCTCGAACAGGTGATCAACGGATCGGTCTATTCCGAAGAAGTCAAGGGCAACTACATCGGCTCGCTCGCGACCCGGATCGGATCCCTGACCAACGGCCTGAACGGACAGATCTTCTGCGCCGACGAAATCGACAGCCGCGTGCTGTTCGACAGCCCGGCGATCGTCGACCTCAGCCGGGTCGGATCCGCGGAAACCAAGTCCCTGATCATGGGCATCCTGGTGATGCGCCTCGGCGAATACCGGATGGCCCAGGGCGGCATGAACCTGCCGCTGCGCCACGTCACCGTACTCGAGGAAGCGCATCACCTGCTCAGGCGCAGCCAGAGCGACGGCGGGGCCGAGGGAGCCGACCTGGCTGGCAAGTCCGTGGAAATGCTGACCAATGCGATCGCAGAAATGCGCACCTTCGGCGAAGGCTTCTTCATCGTCGACCAGTCCCCGAATGCGGTCGACATCGCGGCAATCCGCAACACGAACACCAAGATCATCATGCGCCTGCCGGAAGAGACGGACCGGCGCCTGATCGGCAAGTCGGCCGCCCTGCGCGACGACCAGCTCGACGAGATTGCGCGCCTCCCCAGGGGGGTGGCCATCGTCTACCAGAACGACTGGCTCGAGCCAGTGTTGTGCCAGGTGAAGAAGTTCACCGGGACCGAGCAGCCTTATGCCTACACGCCCTCGAAACGCGACGGCGCCAGCAGCAAGACGCTCAACCGCCACGTTCTGCACCTTGTTCTGGCAGGGCGTGTGGCGGAGGAAACCACCCCGGACCTGGACCTGATGGAGACGGCACTGCGCACGCATCCGCTACTGGCGACAAGCAAGATCGCGCTGCTCGACGCCATCAATGCGGTCAGGCAGGGGCAAGTACCCTTCCTCTGCCAGGAGCAGGCCTTCGAATACACCGCGCGCGTCGTGGTCGATATGCTCGGTTGCCGGTCCCGCGTGCAGCAGCTTGTCCTGACAGCAGCAAGCTATCCGCAGCTGGATCTGCACCTGGACGCGCTGCTGGCCGATTGCGCCGTCAGCCTGACCTCCCCGTTGCGCCTTGCTGCAAGACATTGCCTCATGAAGGACTTCAGCGTTCAGAAAAAAGAGAACATGGACATCTATTCTGCCTGGCACGCCGCCATCAAGACAAGGAATGCGTTGTGAAGATCGAAATCTTTCCCATCAGTCGGCTGGAAGCAACCTGCCAGCTTGCGTTGCTGGCCCGCGATATGCCGGGCAGGACCATGGACCTCGCCGAACTGGACAAGCCATTCGGCCTGACGCAGGAGAACAGAGAAAAACTGGCTCCTCTGAGCGACGAAACACGAGAGCGTCTCCAAGCCGACGGGTATCCCGACACCATCCTGGATGCCATCGACAGCGAGGCCGAAGCGGGCATCTACGAGAAAGCTGGTCTCGAGGCGACCGAAGTCAACGGCAAGGACGCTCTGATCCGTACGGATATCGACTACGATAAAACCGACGGCGTGTTCGGTGAATCGAACCTCGACCGGATGAAAGCTGGCAGACCACCGCTGGATGCGGACGGCAACAAGATCGAGCTGCACCACATCGGCCAGAAGCCGGATTCCCCGCTTGCGGAACTGACTGGCGCCGAGCACCGCAGTAACGGCAACGATAATATCCTGCACAACAAGCTGAAGGAATCGGAAATCGACCGCGCCGACTTTGGCAGAGAGCGCGAAGACTATTGGAAAGCGCGTGCGCAGCAGGTCGAAAATCAGCGTCTGGAAGGAAACACGTAATGGAAAAACTGAAGGAACTGGTCGAGCGTAAGGGAGCGAAGACCCGCCCGGCCAATGCAGGCAGCATCCAGGCGCTCGAGGCGAAGCTGGGATTCGGGTTATCGCAGGAATACAAGCTTTACCTCTCGACCTTCGGTGTCATTGTGCACGGCGCCTCGGAAATTTATGGCCTGGGTGTGCCGGACAACTACTACCTGAATGTCGGGAACGCCCACGCCGACTTGTCCCGTGATCCGGCTTATCCGGCAAATGCCGTTCCTGTGATCGATGTGGGGGACGGTCAGTACTATCTCTACGATAACCAGGCACAACAGATCATTCTCTGGGCCACACCAAACGGCGGAATTGTGCGGAAGCTCGATGCCAGCTTCGAATCATTCCTGATCGACCAGCTGTTCCACGGCGGCTGAACCGGTCAGGAACGGATCGGTGCCTGTGCAGTCAGGGCATGCACAGGTGCCATTACATTCCAACGCGTGGCCGGCAGATGAATTTGCAAGAGTCCGAGCGGGCTTCTGCTTGATCAGCTCGTTCCAGCACGGAGCCGATCTGCGTGAACAGGAGCAGACCCTGCCCCTGCTCCCATGATCCTCGAATCACGAATCTCCTGCCGATGTGGCGTCGGCACGTCGCTCGAGCTCGACATCGACGCATTCTTCAAGTAAAAGATGCCGACCTGAGATATTGTTATCCTCAAGCAATCAATATACAAAAATCAATAAATACCGTCCACAACTCATGTCACAGTTTTTCAGCGAACCCGGCAAGCTGATAGCGCCAGCGGTCGTAATCTTCCTCATTCTCTGTCTGCTCGGCCAGTTCGTTCGCCGTTACCGGAACCCGGCTGCCAGGCTTCTGGCCGACCTCGACACCTGCACCCGCCAGATCTCGGATCTGCGCGAGCGGCCGCCATCGGTGCGCAGGACCTCCGCGAACGATGTCTTCAGCAATAGTCGCTTCGCCCACAACTGGGCCGAGTTTCAGGAAACGCTGCACGACCAGCATGTGGACGCAGATGGCGAGCGCGCCATATCGCGCAGCCGCGCCACGGTCCCCGCTTCGCATCACTTCTCTCATCAGAGCATCGTCGACACGCCCCTGATGACCGAGTACTTCCGGCATTTGCCCGGCATCCTCACCGGTCTCGGCATCATCGGAACCTTCTGCGGTCTGATCTTGGGTCTGTCGGGTTTCGACCCGACGACACCCGAGCAGGTGCAGCAGAGCGTCAATGGGCTGATCCGTGACGTCATGTACGCCTTCATCGGATCGTTTTTCGCGATCGTCAGTGCCATGGTGGTCACGCACCTCGAGAAGCACTGGCTGCGCATCTGCTACGAACGTCTCGAGAAGCTGACCGAGGCGGTGGACCGATTGTTCGATGCCGGCGTCGGCGAGGAATACCTGGCCGATCTCGTTCGCAGCAGTCGCGAGAGCTCCGACCAGACGCGGACGCTGGCCCAGTCGATGATCAGCGACCTGCGCGAGCTCCTCACGAACATCGTCGACACCCAAGTGCGAGAGAGCCTCAAGCTCGCGGAGACGCTGTCCGGCAGCTACAAGGAGTCGGGCGATCTCATGGCTTCGCGAATCAGCGAGAGCATCGAGTCGAGCTTCCGGGCGCCGCTCGAGAAGATCGCCCACTCGGTGTCGGCCGCTACCGGTGATCAGTCGAAGATGGTCGAGAACATGCTGTCCGATGTCCTCGTCGCATTCATGGCAAAGCTCGAGGGTACGTTCGGACAGCAGTTCCAGGGCATGTCGAGCATGCTCGAACAATCCGTCACCTCGATGCAGCAGATGCAGAGCGGCTTTGCCGCCCTGGTGAGCGACATGCGCAGCGCAAGCGAAGCGTCGACCCACGCTGTGTCGCAGCAGCTTGCGCAGACCATTCAGGACATGCATGGCAGTCAGGAAGCGATGCACGGCTCCATGAATCAGATGGTGCAGACCCTGCAGGCTGCAGTCGAGAGCATGGGCAGCCAGGGGGTCGAGGCCGGCGGCAGAATCGCGGCGCAGCTCGAACGCATGTATGCCGACGGCGAGCAGCGTCAGCAGCGCATGACCGACCAGATGGAAGCCTTCGTGCAGCAGATGCAGGAAAGCGTCGGCCGCGGCCAGAGCGAAACCATCGAGCAGATCGCCGCCACCGTTCGCCAGCTCGACCAGCAGATGCAGACAATGGTCGACGGCATGGGCAAATCGCTGGCACGTGCGCAGGAAAGCGGCATGCAGAGCGTCTCGGACGCCGCAGTGGCGTTGAACACACGGCTCGAAGCGATGTTCTCGAATCTCGACCATCGTCGCCAGGACATGGACGAGCACGCGCAGGAGGCGCTTCAGCGGTTCCGTTCGGAGGCCGAGAGAATGCTGGGCAGTCTGACTGACCAGGTCGGCTCGCTGGTCGACCTCGTGGACCGGGAGCGCCAGGCCATGCGCGGCACGATCGACACGCTTGCCGGCCAGACCGAGCGCAGCATCCAGGGCATGCAGATCGGCGCCGACAAGATGCGCTCCGCGGCCGAGCGTTTCGATACCGCAGGGGGCAGCGTGCATGCCCTGCTCGAGTCGAGTGCGGATACCGTTTCCGGTCTGCGCTCGGGAGCGTCGGAAATCGCCGTGTCGATGCGAGAGCTGTCCGGCATCGTCTCGGAATATCGAAGCAATCGGGATGCCACGGCGCAGAATGTGTTCGTGCTGCAGTCATTGGTCGAATCGGCACAGCAGGAAGCCGCACTGCGTCACAAGGCGGTCGATGACCTGATACGTCTGAGCGAACAGATTCACGCCATGAATTCGGAAACCGAGGAATTCCTCGGCAAGGTCGGCGACGTCATGGGCACGAGCTTCGACTCTTTCCAGGACGGTGTGAGCCGCGCGCTGAGCAAGACGTTTGCTGCCGTGGATACCTCGCTGTCCACTGCGGTGGAATCGCTGAGCGCTGGCGTCGAGGATATCGGCGACAAGCTCGAAGATATGAGTCACCAGCTCGGCATGACACGTCGCGTGAAGGGTTGACCGATGTTCGGCATGCGAGCTGCGGCGCCCCAGCGCCCGAAAACGGAAGGCGAGAAACCGTTCTGGATCTCCTATGCGGACCTGATGACCGCACTGATGATCCTCTTCCTGATCGTCATGGTGGCCTCGCTGGCCATGATGACGAAGCGGATTGCGGACGCCGAACAGGGCGAGAAGGCAAGAGCCGCCGACATATCGAAGCTCTGCAACCAGCTGAAGATCAGGGCGCGCAACCTTGACATCGTGGTGGATTGCCGGGAGAACCGCATCAACTTCGGCGAGGCCGGCCGCTTCGGCTACAACGACTACAAGCTGGGCCCTGCCGGACAGCAGGCTCTGCGCAACGTGGTGCCGCTCGTGATCGAAGCCGCCAACAGCGAGGAAGGCAGGAAGTGGTTCAAGCAGGTTCTGATCGAAGGCTTCACCGACACTGACGGCTCCTACCTGTACAACCTCCATCTCAGCCTGCAGCGATCGGAATGGGTCATGTGCGCCATCCTGGACGATCGCTACTCTGTGGTTACGGGGCTGGATCAGGATCAGAAGCGGCAGGTGCGGGACCTGTTCCTTGCCGGCGGTGTCTCGTTCAACAATGCCAAGGACAGCAAGGAAGCCAGCCGGCGGGTGGAACTCCGCATGCAGTTCTACGGGCTGAAGGATCGCACCAACGCCACGGCCACCACGCGCCCCATCGTATTCGACGGTACCGCGCCAGAAAAATGTCTTCTGCAATGAAGCCGCCCCGCCCTCGCCTTCTGGAAGCGCTGTCGCGGCGTCTCGATCTGGCAACGTCCGGACTCCCGCACGACGGCGCCGGAATCGTTCTTTCTCTGCCCTCGCCGGCCAGGCTCGAGAAGGCTGCGGAGACGCTGTCCAGACGATTCGATCAGGGCGCACCGCAGGCACCGATGATGGAACAGCGGCTGGCCGCCCTGGCGCGTCTGCGTACGGGCGAGTCGGGGCTGACGCCTCGCCAATGGAATCTCGTTGCATGGGGACTGTGCGACGATGACGGACGGAATCCGGTTGCGATCGAAGACCCGACGATGTTCGACCCGCTCATGGTCTGGACCCAGGGCTGGATCACCACTCGTAGCGTCCCGCGCAAGCCGTGGTTCGGCCTCCTGAACAGCTATTTCACCTACAGCCCCGAGCGGGCTGCGGGGCACGGCAACTGGCTGCGCCTGCGCGAGCGTCTTGCGGATACGATGCCATTACTCATCGGCAGCCAGAAACGCCAGAAGCTGTGGACTCGGATGCTGGAACGGCATCGTGATCTGCTGACCGACGATGCAGGCCGCTCGCTGCGTCAGGTGCTCTTCAATGGCGATGCGACAGAGCTGAGCGAACTCAACAAGGGACTCGCGGTCACCGACGCCAGCTGGATCTGGCAGCGGGCAATCGCGTACCAGATCGCCTGGCTCAACGGACTCGAAGACACGGCGTTCGTTGCGGCGATTCCTGCCATGCTGACTTTCCTCGCAGGGCATCCGCGCTTTGCCGACGAAATGCTGGCGGCCCTCCTCACCAGATACTGTCAGTCGTCGCAGCGCGACGAGTCGCATGAACAGCTGAAGAACGAGTCCTTCAGGCGCTGGGGCAACCCGCAGCTGGTCGGTTCGGTCAGATGGGCCATGGTCGAAGCGCCGGTGCGGGCGATGGTATTGCGCTGGTTCGCCAAGGAAGACCTCGAGCATTTCTTCAGCCTGCTGCAGGGCGAAGGTCAGGTCGACAAGCAGCGTCTCGTCTACTGGCTGCGCTTCGTGGACCAGATCTCGTACACGAGGATCCTGCTGGGAGCGGACGCTCTTAACGACTCCCGCGCCGAATTCAGGAACTTCCGGGCAAAGAACGCCGGCCGCTACGGCCGGCTCACCGGCGGACCCAAGCACAATAACGCGTTCATCATGCGGATCAACAATCAGCTGTTCGTCGAGTTTTCGGGCACCGGCAACGCGTGTTACGCCTACAGCGACAAGCACGTTCCATTCAATCCGCAGGCGACCTACCTGGATACGAATCTGGAACTGAAAGAAGTTCAGCCGGATCCTTATGGACGCGAAAAGGACAACCGCATCCGTCACTTGAGCGGGTGGCAATGGAGGGCCGACCAGTTTCTGGCCGATAGGGGCATCCGCCCCGGTGCCACCGCCGCGGATGGCACCGCACCCGTCAGCGCTTACCAGCCCCGGTTCGGAAGGAGCGACGCGACGTCGAGGCCCGAGGCAACAGCAACGGTTGCTGCACCAGTGCGGGCGCCGGGCAATTCGGGAATGGAAGGATGGCGGCGTCCGGCGATACAACAGGCACTCGAACTGGCGCGCATCAACGGCATCGGGACCGAAAACAACCTGGCCGACGGGGGATACCTCTGGTTGCTCGTGCTCGACCCCGCTCCTGCACTGAAGCAGGCGATGCTCAAGCTCGGCCTTGAATGGCGTCCAGGAAAAGGATACTGCATACATTGAACTTCTGGGCCAGACTCCGCGGTCGCGAACCGCAACCGGCATCTGAATCGCGGCAGGTGCCACCTTCCCCGAGCGCTCGCTTCGTCGACGAAGGAATCCTGTACCCGCGCTTGCGCGATGGTGCCATGGATGCGTTCGCGCGCGACGTGAACGCATATCTTCTGCAGCTGGAGGAAGAAGGTTTTGTCACGCGCCTTGCCGACGACTGGCTTCTGCCATGGGACCAGATGTACGAGATCCTGGACGCGCCGGAACACGAGACCAGCATCCCGCTGCTGACGCTGCCGGAGCAGTCGGATCTACGTCCGGTTCTCAGCAGCTCTGCCAGCCTTGCCGATCTCGACTTCAGGGTTATCGTCTCCGGCTGGGAGACCCGTGATGGCGTCCCGGTCCGTGACGGGCTGGCGCGTACCGGGGCGACATTCATCGCCGGCGGACAGCGCTTCCGGTTCCCTGCACCAGTCTGGAAACTGATCCGGGCTGTCGTGGAACTCGGCCGCAACCAGAAAGTCGATCCGGGCGAAAGCACCAATCAGCTTGGATGGGCTACCGTCCGCCAGCTCGCCAGGAAGGCGCACGCTCGCATGGACGGCTTTCTCGAGCGCACGGTCGTCGTTCGTCCGGAAACGCTGAGAATGGAAATGACCCGGCGGCTGATCGGCGACGAGCAGGTCATCGAGATCAGCCCGGTGTTCGACGAACAGCCGGAAGGCTGGCTGACGTCGTTCGACCGTCTGCATCAGGTTCAGGACCGCTACATAATCGCTTCGCCAAACGGCGGCGTCACGCACGTCCTGATTCCTCCGAACGTCAGGAGCGTGCTCGAAGAAGTGCATGCGATGCCCGGACGGCGCGTCGCCGGTGACAAGGCGAACCTGTTCCTGCAGAACCCGTTCGCGCTGCTTGGTCCGGAAGCGGTCGACGTTCTCGACCCGGACGAGTACGACCGGTCGCTGCAGGTCGCCGGCATCCACTTTTATTCGTTTGCAGTGCAGCCGCAGCTGCACGAAGACGGCGCGATCCGCACGGTTACTCTCGTTCTCACTGCGCCCTCGGAAGACACCACGCCGGTCGAACTCGACCTCGTCGACCCCGTGACGATGGGACGATTCGTCCATGAGATGGGCAGCAAGCTGCTCGCCGACCTTCCCTGCGCATGCTGGAAGGGTTACGAGCTGGACATGGCAGGCTTCGGCCAGCGCGACCTGTCCGATCTCGAAAGCCTGCAGCAGCGCTGGACGCAGGAGCTGGCTGGCAGGGCCTTCGACACCACGCTCGACCTGTCGGAATACGGCGACCGCGTCATCGGCATCGGTCCGGCCGAGAAGGTAACCTCGTCCTTCCTGCAGAAGACGCGATCCGAGACCTGGCTTCCGGTCGAGACGCTGAGAGAGCTGGGGCTCGACGGC
The DNA here is from genome assembly GCF_006715485.1 of Herbaspirillum sp. SJZ107. Taxonomy (GTDB): domain Bacteria; phylum Pseudomonadota; class Gammaproteobacteria; order Burkholderiales; family Burkholderiaceae_D; genus Telluria. The sequence continues at coordinate 450,226 of NZ_VFNH01000004.1, read as the reverse complement.
GAATTGCTTGGCAAGTGGGACACGTCGAGTCTGGAGGATTTCGAACGGTTCACAGCGAACATCGAGGACGCGCGCGAGACCGGCGCCGCCACGGCACGCCTGCCGGGCCCCGAACTCGATCTCGACCTGCTCACCGCCCAACGGCTTGCGCAGGCATGGGAGGGGAAACTGAAGCCGGAGGCCCGCCGACGCGAGGGCGTTCCAGAAGAGCGCACCGTCCTCCTTGTGGAGGGCAACATCGACGAATTGAACTACCGTCACAAACGGCGCGAGATCCTGCGACGGGGCCTCGCCGCCAACGCCCACCTGCCGCTGGCGCTGCTGCCGGAAACCACGCTGCGCGAGCACCAGCTGAAGGGAGTCGGGTGGCTGCAGCACCAATACGCACTGTGCCCGGACGTCACCTCGGGCTGCCTTCTGGCGGACGACATGGGACTCGGCAAGACCCTTCAGCTCCTCACGTTCATCGCCTGGTGCATGGAGCGTGAACCCGAGGGGCCGCCGATCCTGATCGTCGCTCCCGTGTCGCTGCTGGATAACTGGGAGCGGGAGATGCGCAACTTCCTGCATCCGAAGATCGCGGACGACGTCTTTCGCCTGTACGGCCGCGCGACGATGGAGGCGCGGATGCCGCCGTCGGACATCCCCGCCGCGCTGAGGGCAAACGGCATTTGCAACCTGCTACGGTTCGGCTGGCGCCAGAACCGCAGAATCGTTCTGACCACTTACGAAACGCTGCGCGACCAGGAGTTCTCGCTGGCGCGGCAGGACTGGGCCGTTGTCATATGCGACGAGGCACAGAAGATCAAGAATCCGGCGGCCCGCGTGACACAGGCAACGAAGGCCCTGAAGGCACGGTTCCGGATCGCCTGCACGGGAACGCCGGTCGAGAATTCGCTGACCGACCTGTGGTGTCTCTACGACTGGATTCAGCCTGGTCTCCTTGGCTCGCTGAGCGAATTCGGCAAGAAGTTCCGTCGCCCGATCGAGACCGAGGAAAACGCCAGCGAAGAAGCGCTCGCTGAACTGAGGCTGCTCATCGAGCCGCAACTGCTGCGCCGGACCAAGGCCGACGTGGCAAAAGACTTGCCGGCGAAGATCGAGGACACCGGCTGCAAGACGCTCGTCATGAGCTCCCTGCAGCAAACCCTATATCGCGCGCAGCTGGCGGCTTACGAGCAGCAACGCTCCCTGCAGGAGGCACTGGGCAGTGGCGGGGCCGCCATGCTCGGTCTGCTGCACCGTCTGAAACTGGTGTGCTCGCACCCGCATGCGATCCGCCCCGAAGGCGATCCGTTGACGGCCTCTCCCAAGCTACGCTGGCTCATGCACAAGCTGCAGGACATCCGGGGTCGTGGCGAAAAAGCGATCATCTTCACGGAGCTGCGCGACATCCAGCGAATGCTGCGATTCGCCATTCAGGACGAGTTCGGATTCAGTCCGGACGTCATCAACGGCGACACGAATTCGACCAGTGAACGCGGCCCGGGTCGGCAGAATCTGATCGACCGTTTCCAGCAGAAGCCGGGGTTCGGCGTCATCATCCTGTCCACTACTGCCGTCGGCTTCGGTGTCAACATCCAGAAGGCCAATCACGTGATTCACTTCACGCGGCCGTGGAATCCGGCGAAGGAAGACCAGGCAACGGATCGGGCATACAGAATCGGGCAGGAGCGGGATGTGTTCGTGTACTACCCGACTGTCGTGGGCAATGGCATGACCACATTCGACCAGATTCTCGATGGGCTGCTGAGCCGGAAACGTACCTTGGCAGGGGACATGCTGAAGGCAAGCACCGATATCGACATCAACGAATTCATGCTAGCCATCAATTGATAGTCAAGAAAGTTCCGTTGCTCCTTTCGATAAGCCAGCTACTATCGGATAGGTACCCGATATCTTCACAATAATCGCAAAGATACTCGACAAGCGGGACGAAGGAGACAGCACTTCGATGCTAACCCGCTAATTCGTCGAACAGCTAAGTCCGCTTTGGGTCGAAAGCCGCCTGCTGCGGCTGGCAGCCTGCTCGGTCGCTGATGCCGCAAAGTGACTGGGACGCCGCTCTGATGTCGGCCAAGCTATGGGAGTTTTACTTCACATGCCGGGGCATTTTACTTTAATGGATTAAGCCATCCGGCATGTAGCAGTTTCGATGCAGAAGCGGTGGCGTTTTCACTTCAACGGACGGCCTGCGGCCACCTGCTGCGCATAAACCAGTGGCGCCGGATTTTTACGATGCCGATTCCGCTTGGCAGTATTGAAATGTGACCGTCCCCGAATTTCGTTAAATTTTCCGTGTGGTCAAGATGTGTGTGTGCCCTTGCCGCGGCGATGACACTGGCATCTGCGCCATCGTCGGCAGGTCCGGCCAGCCGGTCAACGAGCATGCGGATAAGTTTCAATGTCTCGAGTGTCATGAACGGCACTAAATCGTCGTGCGGCATGCGTGGAGGAAATCGCATCTCACCCAGCTCCGGATGAGAGGGAGCCATGGCGGCAAGGTCCGCCGAAACCTCAAGTCGCAGCAGCGCAGCATCAATCGCATCGCTAAGCTCGTAAAAACCCAGCTTGCGCGCGCAATACGAGTAGTGGATGGCGATCACCTCGAGCGCCCAAGCGTTTGGAATGCGCACGTTCTCGTGGTTCATTTCGTTGAACCACCTGCACTGAATCTTGCGCCCGTCTTGTAACTTAAGCTTGGGCCGCACCGCGACGACACTCAGGATTTTCCGAAAAAGAAGCGGTGGCGTTGCTGGCGCGCCTGGCAATCGGACGGCGACCAAGCGCGCATTCTCGGCCTGATGCTTCCATTTCGGGTATTCGAAATAGGCATCCGTGTCGATGGGTTTGTCCTTTCCCTTGGCTTCTAGAACGGAGAACCGCGGATTGTCGGCCGGGTCCCAGTCCATCAGCACGAGGTCCGGCATCAAAACTTCCTCGTACTCCGGCAGCGACAGTTTTTCGAAGCGCCAAGCGTGCGGGATGGTATGGGCGATATATAGCGGCCACTTATGGCGTCCACCATACATTCGCGACTGCGTGCCCACACAACACCGCAACGGTACGAAGAAAGTGAAATTTTCTTGTTTCGTTGCAATCGCTAGGCTGAGACCGACGCCAAGCAGTTTTGAGAACGTGCTAGTGAAGTCCTGATGCAGGGCGCCATATCGCCGTGCGCACAGATTGGCTACTGCGTCCTGCTCCGTAAATGATTCGAACAAGCCTTCGAGCCAATCCAGCGACACGGGTATGTCATACGTTTCGCTCGCGTTCAGGCGGGTATGCAGAACGAGATCCAAGATCGATATCGCTACGGGAGTCGCCGCGTTCTTAGGCTTTCCCGGATAGCTTGGGTCAGCACCCGGCAGGGGTGTATAGATAACGGGATCGACCGGGTAATAGGTGATGTTCATGAAGCCGTGTCCGACAAAGGTCCGGCGGACCGCCGGGATTTAATCGGTTATTGTAATTGACTGCCGATTGCCAGATAGTCACCAATTATTGCAAGACCATTCTTCCCGGCCCCGTCACCAAGCCGGCTGAGTACGTCGACATAAAGTTGGGGGCGTGTGGCGCAAGAAGATGAGGCGTTCTCGGGAACGACAGAAAAGGTACAACTTTATGTCAGACTACGCCGCCTGAGTGCAAGCTCCAGTAGCACGTTGATTATCGGCGCACGGTGGAGTTCTCGATCGCAGGACAAAGACTGTGCTTGTTGTCGCCGGCATGAGAAGAACCAATTTTCGGTCACTGAGCCGCGACACCAAAGTTAGGGGCTTTCCGCCAACGTCATGAAGACAACGCGGCATTGAATAAACCCCAAGTTCTTGTCGGCGCACTATTCTGGGGGCCTAAAAAATTTCTGCGGGTGTTACGGGCCAATAAAGTCCGTCATAAACTAATAAAGTTTACCCACAAAACAATAACGTCTGCCACATGAACCACGGTCGACCGTCGCCGCGACGGCTTTTCAAGACAGCAACAACGCCGTACACTGAATCATACCGACCGTCAGCTATCGGTCCAGCCCGTGTAAAAACTCGAATCCGGCTGGTCGGAGCGTCGCCGGCCACAAGCTGAATTCGGCGCGCGGAAGCGCTCGTGAGCGCGTTAAAGGCTGGGTGCGGCGTTTTAGCAAGAACGAAACCTTGGGCCGCGTTCTACCCCAGCGAAATAAGGCGATCAAGCCGTCACCGCCTTCATCACAGCCGTGATGCTCAGCTTTACTTTTGCCGAAACTTTGGTTCAAACAAGAAGATGTTTGCAAACTGGTTATTGGACTGGTCGCTATTACTTGGCTCGGCTGGTTGTTCGTGCCAGAAAGGAATTTGCCGTGCATGTCCACTTCTGGCTAGAACGTCTTAAGTATGAGCAACTTGTTGCGCAGATCGCCCGAGGCGGGCAGCCTAGGTGCTTGAGAACAAACGAAGCTTGGGAGTAGGGAACAAGGCCCCGTACTTCGTATTTCCATTCCCAAGCTTTCTTAGCTGTTGGATTGGTGTTGTCCACGTCCCTGAGTTAGCTCAGACTCCCGATAGCGAGCGGCTGAAGTCTGTCGCTTCAGACCTAGGTTGTGACCTGAACGCCCTAGCACCTCACTTTTATGTGTGTGGTTTTGTGTTCAGGGACTTCCTCGTCGGCCAATGGCCGCTTAGGGTCGGTAGCGGATGCTAGTGAAAGACCGCAACCTGTCCGAAGTAGACACTCAAAGCTGGTATGAGACGCTTTTATGACAATGGCTTTATGTCGCCTAGTATTAGGTTTATCAAACTCTGGTCCGATGAGGACATGCTTGAGCTAAAGGTGGCGGTCTGTGACGGACATTCTCTGTTTACGACTGATATCTACGTCGGACATAAGCAATTCGCTGATACCGTTTCAGGGCTCGATAGATTCAAGGAGCAGATTCGTGGAGGGCTTTTCAATCTTCGGTTTGGTAAATTCGGGCCAGAGTACTCGTCCGGTGCACTCGACGTTCGTATGCATTTCCGCACGAGAGCAAAACTGCTGTTGAGGGTCTCGGCAGAGTGCGGGTTCAGTCGCTTCGAAGACCAGGAACTGGCAAGTAAGGCAACTCTACATTTGGTTTCAGAGCCGGGACTGCTCGATAATTTCGTCCTTGAGCTTGGTATGTTGAGCAAGGGAAGTGTCGATCATGCTGAGCTTGAAGCAGTTTCATGGGGTTAGCCTCTGTATCTGCTTCGAGTCGTAAGCGGCCCCAGCCGAAGGACCGCAGTCGGCCAAAAGCGTCCATAGCCCAAGAACGGCAGGTCCTGAGCTGCTCATGACATACGAACTACTCGATGCAGCCGTACGATAAGTTGCTCACTCTGCAACGAGCCTGAAGCTTCTTAAGAGATCAAGAACTGGTCTGGCTGGAGAAAGCCAGCCCGTTGTGTCGTGACAGTTACTTCGGATTGCTCGACACATGACATCCACAGACGTTTTCGTGAGCCGCGAACGATTCGAAAAAGGCCGGCCCCATCAAACTCGACTATTAGATAATTTCCGCGCTGCCAATAACCCATTGCAGGCTTGATAATTGTCCGCCAGTTTAGTTTCTCAAGTTCGGCATGAGGTATTCCTTCGAATTCCCATTTATCATCTTCCAGCCTGTTCCACTTGGTAATGCGATACGCACCGACCGAAACGCCGCCAACGATCGCTACAGCGTGCGACGCTTGTTCTTCCGTCCCGATAGCGCGATGCTTCTTCGCGACTTTCCAGCTACGGCGGCAGCGCTCGTAGACGTCCTTGTTTTTCTGCCTCCTCTGTGCAGGGAAAAGCAGGATTTTCAGGTACCGGCGACCCGGATTCACGTACTGGTAGGCCGAAGCCGCCAGATCCTCGACTCGAACCATGCTCGAGTGGGGAGCAGCAATGGCATTTGTGAGTTCGCCATTGGACGACAAATTCAATGCATCAAGGGTGGCTGACTCAACAAGATCTGCCTCTCGGTCGGACAGTCCGCCTGCAAGGATGATCAATTGCACATCCTTCGTCTTGCTCCATATCGCATGAATGGCCTCGAATTTCGGCGTGAGTCGCTTGCGAGACTGCAAAAGGATTTCCGCTCGATCCAGATGCTCGAACACTCGATTGCGGGTGCCCTGCCCGACATAGAAAATACGTTGGTCGGCAGGGTCCTGAAGGGCGTAAACATACTTCGGTCCGATCTGCGCATATTCACCTGGTTCAAATCGACGCTTCCGGTTCATTGCTCGAGTTATTGATTCATTCATATTGCTTTCTAAACCCCTGCGTAGACGATAGCTGAAGTGCGCGATGGACGCTTGATGCCGACATCGGTGCTCGCACCGATTGGCGGAGGCGTGTCGGCGTTTTTAGCGGATCCGTTACAAGACCGCTCTACTCGGTCACGCTGCCCTGCTTCCGTGGCCTAGACGCTGATGCCTTCTTCTTTCTTGGTGCTTTTGGTGGAACAACGTAGGCAGCAAGAGCACCAGAAAGCGTTTCGGCCGCCTCTTGCAGAGCAAGCTCACTTCGCGCACCCGGCAGATCCATGTATAGCGCACTGTGGCCGTCCTCCGCCGTCCCCACCCGCCAACGAATTCCGGGCCTGCAGGCCGCTTCGAAGATTTCCTTCACCTTGCGCAGTTTTTCCCCTTCCTCCAGCGCGACGCGCAGACTAATCACCGCCGATCCGCCCGTCGTTTGAATCACTTCGATCCGGCGTCCGTTGGGTGCGGTCAGGAAGGAAGCGTTGGAAGCCGGAGACGCGGCAGAAGGCTCCTCGGTCTGCAGCACGTCCACATGATCGGCCTGCAACAGCGGCGCACTCTGGAGGTTCGATGCATTGTCCGGGCATGCCGGGCAGCTTGCCCACCGGGCCAGTACCTGGCTGCGCCAGCAAAGAAGGAACTCCACACCGGCGGCAGTCTCATCCGGCTCCAGACTGAATCCGTCGAGCGCCTTGACGCACGCACTCAAGCGGTCATCATGCAATCCAAACACCACGTCCGAGAGGAGATCCAGATGCAAGACCTTTCTACTCCATGACAGGTTGCGCAGCCCCGTGCGCAAGCCAAGCAGCAACGCAGCCGCAGTGACTACCCTGTGACCGGCAGGACGATCAGCATGGAGAAACGGGACGAGGTTGCCGACATCGTCGACCACTGCGGCAAGGATGGCTGCTCGCAGCGGAATAGAGCCGCCGTCGGCAAGAATGTCTCCGTTCAGCGCCACGCGGTTCCCGAGCACCCCGCGCGCAACTTCGAGCCAGCGCGAGAGCGCGGGCGTCAGCGCCGGGTCCGATGAGGACTCCGCCGCACGACGCGCCACTTCGTCGATCAGCCTCCCGGGCGCTTCGCGCTCGTAGGCCATGAACGTCCGAGCAACGGCATCCCCAATGCCTGCCGTGGGTCCGTTTGTCGAGGCGATCAGGGTGCGCAGCTCGAGCCCGGCCGCCTGCTCGGCCAGCGGCACTGCGTGAAGCAGGTCGGAGATGGCAGCCCAGCAGGCCGGCTCCGCAGCACCCAGCTCGAGCAGGCAGCAAACGGCTCCCGCGATCCGATCCGCGAACTCTCCCCTTGCATGCGCATCGAGCACGCCTGCATCGCCTTCGGTGTCGCGCGGACGGACAGGGCTGTCCAGTGCAAACAGCGCCGGCTCCGCTTCGCATGGAAAGAAGGCCGTGTCCATCTCGTCGAAGGGAAGACAGCGGAAGTCATCGGCCTCGCCTTGGTTCCTGAAGCGCAGGCCGAGCACATCGCGAACGCCGATCGCGCCGGAACTGCTGCGCGCCGCGTCCGCCCGCACTTCCACGAGGACGGGAAAGCGCTGCTGCCGCCCTGCGGTGAGAATATCGATTTCCGTCGAGCTCAGCCCGTCTTTCACGATGAACGGCGGACGCGTGGTGGCCACAGGCGTCGCGGGCGCTGTCGGGAAATGCGGGGACAGCACCAGGGCGGCCAGCTGTTCGATGACCAGTTCGCGATTGCTCGGCATAAACATCCGGCCAGGCGCTTGCATCATGTCGTCGGGACCGGCGTCCGGCTTTCCGCTCCCGGCAACTACGTCATCGACCAAGCCGTCCAGCTCCATCTGACGAATACCGTTTCCTTTTGCCGGGCCGCCCAATTCGGGATCCGGTGTCTTCGCTGCATTATCGTTTTTGCTCATTGCAATCTCCACCAGGCATTTCGTCGCGACGCATACCTGAAACCAAGCTTCTCCATCGGCTTCGAAAAGCTTTCCGGTGCGTTGACCCACACGCAGCCCTTCGGCCGCAGGTCCTCGAATGCGAAACCGTGTTTGCGAGCCAGCACTTCCGCTTGCGCGGCCCAGTTCGCGACCGCAGCAGCAGGTGACGTGGCACGAGCGGGGGGCACGTTCTGCACGACCCTGGCTGCAACGGGCTTCTGCCGTGGCGCGTCACGTACAAGGAGTTCTTCCGACGGGAATTCCTGGAGAAACAGCGCGTCTGTCCGTACAGGTGCGGACTCCAGAATTTCGACCCACTCACGTGCACGGGACGCCGCAACGAACATCTGCATCCGGAAGCGATCCGCGCCCAGGTTCGCAATCGCGCAGTCGTGGGGATCAACGATGAATACGGCATCGAACTCCAGCCCCTTGCAGCTGCTCATGTTCAGCACCGTGACAACATCCCCCTGATCGAACACGAGACTGTCGCTCGGGTTGTCGGCTCGGCTCTCCCACGAGTAGGACTGCACGGTAATGTTCCTGCCCCGGATCGAGGCGACTTCGGCGGCAAGTCGCTCATGCATTTCCTGACGCTTGGGCTCGCGGAAAACGAGGACGCCGACCTCCTTGCCCGGGTGATTGGTGATCCAGGTGACCACGCGTCCGACGCATGCAGCAATGGTGCGGCATTCCACGAACAGCGGAACCTCGCCGGTCCGCTGCGGCATCACTGGAATCGCACCGATCCCCGCATGGAAACTAGCAGCAAGCTCGGCAATCTGAAGCGTGTTGCGGAAGTTGTCGACCAGCGAAAAACGACAATCCTCTGCGATACCCAGCCCCTGTCGAATGTCCTCGAGCGTCGAATTGAACTGCGTCAGCTGCTGGTTCTCGTCGGCCAGGACAAAACACCGCAGCGGGTGCTTCACCTTCATGCTGCTGCCAATGACCGATACGATGTTGAGGAACCGATAGAAGCCGGCATGAAAGTCCTGTCCCTCATCGATCAACAGAGTGCCAAGCGAGAGAACGTCCTCGCCGAACGCTCCGGAGTGCTGAATCACCCGATCGCGAATCGCGTCCCAGTCGTATTCCTGTTTCGATTCGGGATGCTCGGGCGGCGCCTGCCAGCGAGGCCACGCGGCCAGACCGGATGCCCTGGTCTCCCACTCCTCGCATGCGACAGCCCAGACACCGGGTCTGCCGGTCCAAGGGTTCCATGTCCTGAAATGCCAGCGGGCTCCGGCCGCCTTCACGGCATCCTTGTCCTCCTTTGGCGCGTTCACCAGCACGTCGCCTCCCTGCTTACATGGCGGAATGGCGGCGCGCAACCACCAGTCGAGGAACCACTGCCGTGCCGTGGTGACGCGCAGTTGCGTCTCCTGCGCGCCATCGACGTTGGATGCGTACTTCATCAGCACCCGGTTGAACATGCACAATGCGACAGGCTGCCCCAGCTTCTGCAGGCCGATTGCGCGCAGCCATGCGATGAGTGTCTTGCCGGTACCGGGCGGTCCCTGAACGAGCACATGCGCGTCCTTTGGCGCATACAGGTAGACCGAACGCTGCGCTTCGGTCAGATCGCGGAGTTTCGGCAGTCTCACCCGGCATTCTCCAGGAAGGGAATGAGTCCGAACTGGTCGTCGACCAGCAGGCGGCGATCGAGCAGCGTGTTCGCATGCGTGCAGCTCGTCTCGGCGACGAGCTCGCATGCGTGGCACGACGCGCGATTGAAGCCGCCCAGTCCCTGACCGGCTGTTTCGGAGCACACCGGATCGGCGGAGCACCAGCGCCCCTCCTCCACCGCGTCGAACAGCGACTGGGCGAGCCGATCGACTCGTCCCTGCCTGACCAGACCACCCAGGGAACCTTCGGAGTCGCCATCCGCCGTGTAGATCATGATGCCGGCGTAGCGCTGCTCGCGATCGTAATAGAGGCGCTCACGAAGCGACGAAGACGAGTACCCGCATTCGAACGTGATCCTGCGCAGCAGCAGGTGCGACAGGGCATGCAGTGCGATGAACACCGGGTCCACGGCCGGAAGAAACCAGAATTCCTCGCTCACGCGCTTCTCTTCCAGCTGCCGGAGCGCTTCCAGTTCGCTGTCTGGAAGGGACTGTGCCCACACATCCAGTCGTTCGAAGTCGAAGGACAGAACCAGGCCTTCGCCGAATACCTCCGTGGCAGGCAGCCAGTTCTCGGCATGGCCGACATCGGGACTGACCTTGTTGTCGATCGCATCCGGCCGCACGCGCTGGAAACCGAGGTACGCTCTCACCTCGCGCAGGCGCTCGAGAAGCAGTACACCCGACACTACGTTGCGTGCCCAACGGGGGGCGCGTTCCGACAGTGGCTCGGCCGCCGCGCGGAAGTGCTTGCTGGAGATGCCGCCCTCGGCCAGCGCCCGCGCCATTGTCTTCCACTCTTCGCCGAGAAGGATATTCTGGTCAATGCTCTGCTGTGCCGCTGGCTCCCCGTTCTCCGCGTCCGCAGTCCCGACGTCTGCAGCAGCAACGGCAAGGACAACGTCAAGTTCGCACGCCACCTCGTCTGAGATGATGCCTGCCAGGGTCTTGATGAACTGCTGGTTGTCACCCGTCGTACTTGCCTGGAGCCCTTTCAGCATCGAAAAGTGCTTGTGCGAAGCGATCTGCGCCCCGAACACGGCGACCGGATCTTCGACTACGTCTGCCGGAATGTCCAGCGCGGACACAGTCACCGGGTAGTGCAGGTTGGTAGCGCCTCTCTGCAGGATTTCCGGATGCAGATCACACGCTTCACCTGCACCGGGAACCCATGGGTGCCGCCCCGAACAGGTTCCGATAACGTGCTTGGCCGTCTCCTTCGAAACCAGGTCTTCGAGCGAGCGTCCGTTACCGCAAACGTCGCAGGACACGACCAGCGATCCAAGTCCGCCGGTGCCAGCCTCTTCGTTCACGGTAAACCGCAGCTTGTCGTAGCTGCGGCAGCCGGAGGCCCCGCGCTTGCCGCTGTGCGCCCATCGAGACCAGTTGATGTCGTCGAGATGGCCGTTCGCGCAGGCCGCCACGAAACGCATCGGTACGAGCAGCCCGTTGCAGCCGCTGTGGGAACAGGTCGGTTCCCTGCCCTCCTGCTCCATGTCCGAGCGCCAGCGCGTCATGCGACGGCACTTTTCGCAGAACATCGCCTCGGGGAAGCGCCGCACGACCAGATACGGCTTCTCGAGTACTGGCGCCTTCAGCACCTTGTGCAATCGGGTCGAAAGCCGCGGCAGATCGATGACGCGCAACGCCTGCTGCTTCCATCGCTCGATGCCCGGGATGACGAACGACTCCGTGCCGACGTCGATCACGGCGCCAACGCCCGCTGGTCCGGTCACCGTACCGGCACGTAGTTCTCTTTTCATGTCTTCTCCTGTCAGGCTTTCGCCGCCGTGCCAGTCTGGACCACCGGCACCAGCAGCTTCATCGGCGCGTCGACATTGCGAAGCGACTGCAGTGTTTCGATGCCGGTACCCGGCTGCCTGAACGGACGTATCAGCCCGGTGTATTGCTTGCCCTCGGCCTGGAAGCGCAGGGCACTGCCCTTTTCCCTGGCCAGCGCAATCCATGTGGCGATGAAGTCTTCGAGGCGCTCGCGCGTCTCGTCGGCGTTGCCATCCCGCGCCGCCCCGATCCTGTCCAGGAACTCGGCTGCGAGTTCGCGAACTGTGCTCTCGTGCCGCAGGATTGTGCCCGCGGTGCGGTTTCCGGCAATCGGCGATACCATCCTGACCAGCGCGAGGAACGCGCCATGCAGACCGCGTTCCTGCGCCGGCAGCGCGAACGGCGTCACACTGGTGGGCTCGACGTTCCTGTAGAACGCCTTGTGGAAGTGCCGGAAGAATTCGTAATGCGACCTGTCCCTGGGTTTGGTCGGAGAGAACAGCGTGAACACGATGCCTGGCGGTCTGTCGGTGCTGCGTCCGACGCGGCTGGACGCCTGGATGTATTCGGACACCGTTTTCGGCTGACCGTTGACCAGCATGAGGCCAAGACGCTGGACGTCGACACCCACCGACAGCATGTTGGTACAGGCCACGTAATCCAGTGCCTCCGCATTCGGCAGTTCGACGCGCAGGCGGTGGAGCGCTTCGGGAATCTCGCTGTCGCGCAGGTTGGCCGACAGCTCGCTCACACGGGACGCCGCAACGCGTCGGGCTTCGCCCAGAGCCTTCAGACGGCCGGGGATGTCGTCCCGCGCCAGCGACAGCGTCTTCCCGAGTTCGCGCTTGCTGTTGTGGTATGCAACGACGGTCCACCAGGTGTCAACCCGGTCGCCGGCGGTCTTGCGCATGTCTTCGCCCGCTGCCAGAAGGGCCGAAGAGGCGATAACATTGGAGAACGTGGGCGTGTGGCCCTGCCCCATCGCGCCGACATACAGGCGCCCCGGGTCCTTGCGCTCTTCCGGCACTCGGGAGAAGAAGGAATTGCTGGCCGACAATCCAGCGGGCGGAAAGAGCGCACCTTCGCGCCCGTACAGCTTGCGGATCTGGTCGTCGGACCGTCTGATTGTCGCCGTCGCGCAGATGTACTTCGCCGGCCTGCCCAGGTGCGAAATGATCCGGTCGATTGCGGCCTCGTAGATGCCCGCCAGAGTTCCCAGCGGCCCGGAGATCAGATGCAGTTCGTCCTGGATGATCAGCGATGGCGGCGCAACACCGGCTCCAGCGCCGAAGAACGCACGAGCTTCTTCGCGCCAGGCCAGCATGGCGAACTTGTCGACGGTACCGAGCAGCAGGGTCGGGGGACGTGCGTACAGGTCCTCGTCCACGAAGCTGATCGGCAGGCCGCCGTGGAAAGGACAGGCCGCATCGGAACAGAACAGCTCGACGCTCGTACCCTTTTTGCGAATGCCCACATCGGCGGCTCCTTCCGCCTTCGATTCCGGAATGATGCGCTTCCCGCACACCGGGCACTGCTTGAGCGGCACCCTGATGCCGTCCACGCGGCCAGTTGTCCCGACGATCTTCTGCAGATCCGCCTGCGCGTCGGCGCCCCTGTTCGGTGCCGAGTCGGAACCGACCCACAGGCCCAGACTGAAAGGTTCCGCGTGCTCGATGTCACCTTGGCGGCGCATCGTTTCCATCGCACAGACGAGGCTGCCGGCCCGCTCGAACTGCTGGATGGTAAGCAGCCGCAGCGTGTACCGCTTGATGACGGCAGTACCGCCTCCCTGCTTGCCGTCAACGAGTCGGCGACGGATCATCTCGAACGCGGCCACGCCAAGATACGCCTCGGTCTTGCCGCCGCCGGTCGGGAACCAGATCAGGTCGACGATCTCGCGGCTTGGATGGTCGGGGTTCCACAGACCGCGGAGGGAAATGAGAAAGAACGCGATCTGGAACGGGCGCCACGTCACGCCGTCGTATGCCAGCGCGGCAGGATCGACGTCGGTGAAGCGGCTGCCGGGCTTGCGCCTGTTGACGTTTCCGGACCGTGCCAGACTGATCAGCATCGCCCTGTTGGCGAGCCTGAACATGTGGCGCACGTCCGGGTTCTCCTCAAGCAGATCGATGCCGTCGCTCATTCTGTCGACGGCTTGCTCGATGCGCTCCAGGATGCGCGCCTTCGCGCCGTCGAAGCGCGGCTCGAAGCGCATGGCCGCCAGCTTGTCTTTCCAGTCGGCGTAGGCTTTCACCAGACCACGGAACGCGGGCACCGGGTCGAATCCATCGTCCTGCAGGCGCTTCATCGACAGTGCTTCCGTCACGAACGAGGGGAGTCCAGCGATCTTCGTTGTGACCGGGGGCACTTCGACCGACGGCAGGTAATCGACGGCGACATGGCTGACCATACCGCCTGCCGGTTCGGGCCAGAACACGCCGCATCCGTGCCCGACCGCAAATGCCGGCATGTCCCGATACTGCAGCGCCAGCTCTTCGGCCTCCGGATCCGGGCTGATCATCGGCGGATCCGGGTACGCCATCACCCCGAGCGAAGGGATGCAGCTCATTTCGACCTGGAAGAGAATGTCCTCCGTGTCGACCGCGGTGTCTTCCTCGGTTCTTCTGGTGTTCACCAGGGCGACGGTCACGACGCGCCTGCCTCCGGCGACGCGAATGAAGACCCGCAATTCCGCGCGGCTGTCCAGCACTTTTCTGGGCTCCCGGATGTCCGTCGCGGCCTTGTCGATGCGCAGGGTCAGCGTCTCCGGCTCCGTGCCTGCCGGGACCGGTCTTCTGCTCCAGACGGGAGCGGCCTTCGACGTGCGCTTCGTACCGGATTCCGAAGACGCGTCGACTCCCAGCAGTTCGGCTGCGTGCTTCTCGTACACCGCGGCCTTCAGTCGCACGGTCAGCGTCTGCTCGGCATCCGAGACCGCGAATGTCATGCCGACCGAGGCGGGCAGTCGCTGAAAGAGGATGTCCGTGGGAGATTCGAGCCCGTATTCCTCATCGCCCTCGTCTCCGGCCTCGGCATCCTCGCCATCAGGATTCTCGTCCGCCATGCCCGCGCCGGCGGATGCTCCCTGCGGAAACACCATGCCTGTCAGATAGCGCTTGTTCGGTCGTTCGCGCATCGTTTCGTCAGGCTCGGTCGGTCCCACCAGCCGCCGCCGCACCTGTTCGATGAACGCATCCCTGAGTTCGTCTTTCTCTGTCTCCGTCATTTCATCCCCGAGAGTTCTGTTTCAGCAGTGTTACCATCGCCTGCCTTGTCTGATCCGTTGTAAAGAGGTGAAGGGCAACCGATGCCCTCGTCATGCCGATGTAGAGGCTGCGCGCAAAGCCCGGCTCCCGGGCAGCGATCTCGAGGTCCGCGAGAATCACGACCCGGGATTCGAGGCCCCGGAAGTCGCGTATATCGGCAATGACGCCGTGATTGCCGGACGCGAAATCGCCTGTCGCGGTCAGCGGCCTCAGCACATGGCTCAGCCGGCCGGCGACGGAAGAAGCGACAGGGCCTCGCCCGCCGTTCGCACCAAGCACGGCAATGTCACGGGCAAGCACGCCGTCGTGGAGCAGGCCCGCGACGAGATCCTCGATCGAATCCGCTTCCTCCTGCACATCGCGTACCTGGTGAAATCCAACCCGCACCCCGTATCCGTCGATCGACGAAAGGCCGATGTCGGCCGCGAGGAAGGCCTGGATACTGCACACGATTTCCCGGGTCGAGCGCACGTTGCGCGACAGCTCTACCGACGCCGAACTGGCCTGCAGCGCGCGAAAGGCGCCGGCGTCGGGTGGTGCGTCCAGATACTGAAGGTTCGGATCCATGAACCAGCGCCAGCGCCCATGCTCCATGCCGCCCGGCAGGCGCGAGAAGATCCGCTCGAGCCCTTCCGGGCGAACAAGATCCTGTCCTTCGTCGACGATGAGGACGTCACACCCTTCGGGAACGGTGTTCGAGCAGACGGGGATGCCGGAGTCGGCGAGTCTCCGTTCGAGACTCCTGGCAAGAGACCGGCCCTGAGCAAGAATGGCCGGCCTGTGTCCGGCCGCGAGTTCGGCACGGGCACACAGGACAGCCAGCTCGGTCTTGCCCGTCCCTGCGCCTCCGGTCACTAGCAGGCGCGGGTTGACCGTCAGGCTTTCGAGAATGGCGTACTGCTGGCGAGTCAGCTTCACGATGCCCTGTTCGACCCCGGCGGCAGACAGGCCGAGCGAAGATGCTGCCGACAGCTCGGGCAGCAGCACGCTCCGGATCTCGTCGACCTCTGCTTCCGAGAGTGCGAAATCAGCGGCCGTGTGCTGGTCGAACGGAATGTTCACGAGCCATTGCGCGAATTCCGCATGCACTGCACAAACGGAGCGATCCGCCAGACGTTCGGGTGGCAGTTCGTCCAGGTGACGCTTGAAGGAACACAATGGAAAGACGACACCCCACCTGCAGCGCACCTTGCGGCCCAGACGCTTGCCGAGAAGGCGCTCGAGCGCCACGGCCGCGGAGATGGCCTGGCGCGCTGGTCCTTCCGATGACTCGATCGCCTGACCGCGCGCGTTCTCGTAACGCCAGACACGGCCGGCAATATCGACATTGCCCCCTTTCACCTCGAGGAGGACCACTCCCGCACGGGAGACGACGACGAAGTCGGCTTCGCCCCAGCGCTTGTACTCGTGCTCGGGGAGATTCACGGAGTGAACCGCGAACGCGGTCTTGTCATCGATCCTGGACAGCAGGTCGTGGACGCTCGCTTCACCAAGGAGCCTTGGACGGAACTTGAATCGGGGGTAGATCTGCATGCGCCAGCCCGGACCCGGTCACAGCGCGAGGCGCCGCGACACGAACATCCCGCCACTGTAAAGGACCGTGCACCGGGAGGCCAGCGAAAACGACTTGCGCTGACCCCTGAACGGAATTTCACTCATCGCGGACGGACTGCCATTCGAAGCTCGGTTGAAGCCATGATCGGGAAATGGGCTTGAAACCAGACTCATTCCGGCGATCCCTTTGAACATTAATATTATTCCATGGAAATATATTGATGTTCAGTTATTGTAACAGGATGACCAGAAGAAGAAGCAACTTTTTTGCCGTGATGCAAATATCTGACACAGCAGATCATGGCAGCAGGAGCCGGACCCGGGACGCTTCCCCTTTTCCGACCGAGCACGTGCAGCCGGCAGCAAGCCGGCTGCGCACTTCTCACAGCGCTTCGACTGCCGCACCTGCTTCCACCAGATCCAGCTGAGTCTGAACGCGCGGCGTCCCGGCGCCAGGCTCGTTCCCGGTTGGAGTCGCATCCTCACCGGAAAGCAGCCTGTACACGAGCTGAGCAATTCCGTTTGCCAGAAGTGGCGGTACCGCGTTGCCCACCTGGTGGAACTGTTCGGTACGGTTCCCCTCGAAGAAATAATTGTCGGGGAAGGTCTGCAGCCGTGCCGCTTCGCGCACGGTCAGGCTGCGGCACTGGGTCGGATCGTAGTGGATGAAATAATGGCCATCCTTCGAGATGTGACTGGTGATCGTTGTCGACACGCGGTCCCCGACCTGGACCTTGAAGCGATCCTTGAATTTCCCCGACTCCCAGTTGTCATGGTTGGGCCGCAACCCGTCCAGGGTGAATTCGACGTGGCCTTTCGGCGAGCGCCCGTAGGCCTGCGCGTATGCGGACGCGTACGCATAGCGCTGCAGATCGCTTCGCATGTGCGCACGGGCGCTGTGATTCATCCATACTACAAGGTTCGCGTCGTGGTACCAACCATTCAGCAGGGTCGGCGAATCAGCGCTGCTGCTTCGCATGACCAGCCGGTCGCTTCCGGTTCCAAGTCCTCTCTGAACGGCAACGGAGGCCTCCGTGAGTGCCTCGTGAAGGTCGCGATGCATGTCGTTGCGCGCCACCTCCTTCGCCATCCTCGAAAAGTGGCCCTTGACCACTTCCGCCCATGCCTCGCTCGAGTCCGCTTCCTTGCTGAGTGCGCTGCGCAAGCGCGGCAAGCCCTGCAGAATTTTGCGTACACCAGGCGCCTCCAGGCGCTCGAGCTGTCCTGGCGCGCGAGCGACGTCCTCACGCACGCCGATCAGAATGACCCTGTGCCGTGCCTGCGGGATCCCGTGTTCCTCGGCCTTGATGACGAAGTCCTGCGCATCGATGTCCCGTGGGTCGTCACCGCGGGAAAAATGCGTTCTGGAGCTCAAAGAGTGAATACGGTATCCATGGCCGCTCACGGCCTGCCCGATCGCCTTGTCCGGGTCCGACAGGTCGCGAAGAATCGTCTCGAAGATTTTCTTGCCGCCAACGGACGCCGTGAGAATTCCCTTCACGTTTTCCATCACGAAGACGGACGGCCGATACTTCTGGATGATCCTCAGGTATTCCTTGTACAAGAAATGGCGGTGGTCTTCCTCCGCCTTGTACTCGACGTTTCCACGATTGCGTGCGCGGCCGACGATCGAGTACGCCTGACACGGCGGACCGCCGATCAGAACCCAGGGGACGTCGGGACCCAGTCCGTGCGAGCTGATCTTCTCGTCAAGTTCCTCGTTCCCCTTCGGAGTGCCGAGTTCGATCTGACGTGCTTCCTCACCGGCCTCCTCCCAATCGCCCAGATTGGCCTCGTTGTGAGGAGTGGGAGTTTTGCCGTTGCAAAACTGATAATAGGAATCCAGAGCATTTCCACCGCGGCGCTTGAGCAGCCGGTAGAACGCGCGCAGGCGAAGCGTTTTGCGCGCGGCCGAATTCATTTCGGCAGATACAATGATCCTGAAGGGATCGCCCTTGATGGACGAGAAGCCTTCCCCGAGTCCGCCGGGGCCTGCGAACAGATCAACTACTGGAAAGTGATCCGAATTAATGGACTTTGATTGGCTCGACAACTTTGCTTTACATCAAAAATGGCTGTTGCCGTAGGATAGCAAGAAATATGGACATAGTCGATGCAGCCACTCGATCAAGAATGATGTCCGGCATCCGGTCGAAGGACACTCAGCCGGAAATGCTGGTCAGGAAATATCTGCACCGTCAGGGATTCCGCTATCGGCTGCACGCACGCAAGCTGCCGGGCTCCCCGGATCTCGTTCTGCCGAAGTATAAAGTGGCAATTTTCGTTCACGGATGCTTCTGGCACCGTCACCAGGGGTGCCGGTATGCGACCACACCTGCCAGCAATGCCGAACGGTGGAAGCTGAAGTTCGACACCAACACCGAACGGGACGCGCGCAAGGAGAACATGCTGCGCGAAGCCGGCTGGCGGGTCATCGTGGTATGGGAGTGCGAGCTGCGACGCACGCCTGCCGAGCGACTTGACCGCCTCGCAAACGAGATTCGTGACACTGCCGCTTCTTCCGACCCGCTCGTCTGTTGATGCAACTCGCGCCAACACGGTCACGCGCTCCAAGGGCAACGTGCCGAACTCGGCCGTTCGATACAGTTCAGTGTACGATCGTGGTTGCTCTTAAGGTAAGCAAAGGCTGCGCTAAGGCTTTCGGCTCATCGGGTGCCCACGATGAAACTCCACAATTACGGAAGCCGCATGGATTCGATCTCTAGCAATGCCAAAGTTGCAGTGCCCTGGAACAAAGGGCGCCTTGCCGGACAGAAGCTCCCGCTTAAGTTAAGGGAAATCTGAGCGATTCGCATAACGAAGCCGAGTACACGTTGCTTTGATTAGAAAGGGCTCTACAGGCTGAACTACAGTTGGGAAATGCCGTCATCGCTGGGCAAAACCGATGGCGGTCGAAGAAGCTAAGGAATCTTTGCGGCGCTGCCGTACGCATCGTGCGGCTCAGCCCACCGTGGACTACCCAGTTCAGGCATTCTTGTCCTATATCGTGTGATGCAAGGCCTACTTCATCAACGGGCACTCCCGGGCGGCTACCATCCTTCTCGACCAAACGGGCCCGAGCGATACCGGACGGTCGGTATGGCTCAGTGTTGAACCTTTTTGCTACCTGGACAAGCCACCGGTGCGCTGATAGACCGTGGTTGTTGTGGGAAACTTTATTGTTTTAGGACGGATTTGTTGGTACGTTATTATGAAAATAATATATTTACATTATGATTAAAGAATAGACAACTTTCGCCTTTGCGATGCATCATCGCCGGATGAACGCTGCTGCGTCGCAAACCGGGGGGTTATCTTGAGGAACTTTAACCGCCGTACTACCGCTACCATGTGTGCAATCGCGGCCCTGGCCGCATTGTCCGCTTGCCGCTCTCCGGACATCTACAATCAGAACCTGACACAGCTGGAGTTTTCCGGCACGCCGCGGCGGGCCAGCATCCTGGTCTCGGATGCCAAGCTATTCCCACGGCATGCATTGATCAACGAAAGGCGCAGCGAACTCGATTACCTCAACCGCCAGCTAACGGCCAGCGAGACCGTGACCTTCTCCGCCGACATTGCGCGCGAGCTCGAAACCATCAGCACAATGTCTGCCGCGCTCGGTTTGTCGTTTGACGCTGGGGCAAGACAAAACGCCCGCTTCCTGGACGAGACCAACGTCATCAAACAGCAAATCGTCCTGGAACAACTGCGCGGCGATCTGGCGCAGACTCAGCGAGACGTAGAGCTTCTCAAGGCCAAGCTAGCGGACCAGAAGGAAGTCTCCAGCACGAAATTGACCGCAGCGACTGCCGCTTATGATGCGACCACGACGCCCGCGATCAATACGGCCAAGGAGACAGCCGCCGCCCTGTCGGCACTGATCACGGGTGTGCAGGCACAGCTCGACCGCACTGCGTCCGGGCCGCGTACGAGCAGCGTGGCCGGTTCCCCGCGCGACATCTTTGCCGATCGCCAGGCCTACCGGCGCGAACTGCAGGCCAGCATCAATGCAGTGTCGCTCGACGCGCTCCATGACATTGGCCCAAATTCGCTGTTCAGGCTGCAGCTCGACGCCACCGTGCTGCCCGGGGAGGCCAACAACGAATTGGGTGTCCTCGATGTCGATCTGGTCCGCCCCGCCTATGACAGCGGCCGGATCCGGAAGGAGGTCGAACCGCTGTATTTCCAGTGGCTGGACCATGCCACGAATGTGCTCAATCCGGCGCAAGGCAAAGTGGTGGACCAGGGCATCATGCAACTCGCCCTCGAGGGCCGCATGCTAACGCTCATGGCCATCAACGTGGGCGACCTGACCGCCGCCCCCGCCCCCGCCGCTGGCACGCCGCAACCGCCGCTCGCCACGGACAAGGTGGTGATAGTGGGAAACGGGGCGGCTTTTGGTCTCATCCTGCCGCTCACTAAACAGATACCGCTCGGTTCAGACCGTGCGCCGCCGGCTCGAAAAGCGCCGCCGCCATCGCCGCAAGCCACACGCTGTCAGGTTAGCATTGACTCCGATGGTTTGACGCCGTCGCCATGCCCGCGCGTGCTGGTGCCGTTCCCTCCCGCCTACACGCCGGCCCAGCTGCGACGGCTCATACAAGCCGCGAACGACGATACCCTTGCCGACCGGATGGAAGCCCTTGTCGATATGCTGAAGATGATTCCATATGGCGCCAAGCAACGCGAGGCATGCGTCGTCGCCCTGGGCCGTACCACCGGAGACGACCTGTCGCGCGCGCTCACCAACAGGGCAGGCCTGCAACGCCTGCAACGCATCACGACCTGGGCACTCGTCGCGTTGCCCGAGACCGTGCGGGCGCCGGAGTCGCCCCTGTATCACACGGCCAGGGAAACCCGTCGACTGCTCGACGCCATCGACGCCTTACAGCATCACGCCGACCGCTTGGGGTGCGGCGACGATCTTAGGACGCACCTGGGCGCATCCACGGCCGATCTGGTGCCTGACGCGTTCATACGTGCTCTGTTCACCGAAGCCGACGGCCACTGGACCGCGCGCGGGCGCCTGACGACCTATGCGGTCACACCCCAAGCGCTCATGCAACGGGTCTCTACGGCCGCACGCGCTGCAGATGCAGTGCAGTTGGCAGCTTCGCTGGCTGCTACCCTGCCTTTGCAAGGCGTCGGCGCAGGCCTTTCGGGTGGCTACATGAAGTCAGTGGCAGGCAAGGCCGACGCCTTGGAGCGCATTCCCCTGGTGGTCGGCTATTCGAGTTTCGCGGATTTCAACACCGTCGACAGTGTAGACCGCCGGGAAACGCGCAATCCGCGCTTCGGGTGGGTGCTCGGGCCCAATGTGGTGATCGACCCTGGCAAGAATGCGCTGGCGCTCGAACACAAGCTGTCGCCATACGAGCTGACCGCCGACATCTCGATGCCGGGCTGGTGGCCGCATATCCAATTGACAAGCCGGGCCGAATGGGCACCGAACTGGAAGTCGGGCGCAGGGATCGCGCTCACTGCACTCGATCCCAAGGGTGCCGCGTTCGTGGTACCGATCCGCCACACTTCCGCAGATATGGACGGCCTGACTCAAATGCTGCTCAACGCTGAGCACGCGGATGAAATCGGCGGATCGAACAGCCTGCATCTGCCGTCGGCCCGCATCAGCGATGTCCAGCCAAAGATGGTGGCGGATTGCGCCGGCGAGACCACATTCCTGATCAAGGGCGCCTTCCTGTGGCGTGCCCCAGCGGCATTTCTTGAAGGCGTGGCGGCGAGCTCGATCAACGTTATGCCGGACATGCAGGGCGTGATGGCCACTTTCGATATCTCGAAGATTCAGCCCGGCCTGAAAACCGCGAACCTGGTGATCCCGACGCCGGATGGTTCAGCGACCTGGAGTGTGCCCATCCACGGCAAGCGGTCTGACGCCGGCAGCTGTGGCGCACCGGCTGCGGATGATGGCTTACCGTCTATTAGTACTGTGGTCCCGAACCATATCAGTGCCTGCGATGGGAAGGCGCATCTGATAGTGAGCGGGCGGCATCTGGACGCGATCCATTCCGCATGGTTGGGAAGCTCTGGCCTGACAATCAACGTGAGGAATGAAGATCTGCTGGAGCTGATGCTCGATAAGCCGCTGACCAAAGGGACCGGCGGCGAAGTGCCTCTGGTGCTGTCTTCCGACAAGCCAGACGTGAAACCGCCGCGCACCGGCCAGGCCGCTGTGACGTCAGTCCATGTCTGGCAGGGTGCGTGCGACGCGGGTTCAAACTCCTCCCTCCAACTGCACGTGGTGAACGCGCCGCTCGATGTGTGCGCCGCCTCAGGGACGCTACAGCTGGTAGGGGCTGCGGCGCCTTACCTGATGTCCGCCACGCTCGCCAGCACTCAGCTAAAGTTCACGCTTGCCGCAAAGTCGGTCCGCGTCAACGCTGCCAACCAGAGTGCGGATGTGGAATTTGTCGGCTTTCCCCCCAAGACAGTGGCAAGCCCTGCGGATCTAGCCACCCCCTTGAATCTTGAACTGAAAACCAGGTCGAACAAGTCGATCCATCTCGACGTGCCGGCGGTGTGCGGCCAATACAAATAGCCGGGACCGGCCGGCCATTGATCGTTCTGAGGGGGGAACATGAATATCGATAAGGCGATGAAACACACCGCTTCTATTTTCACTGCCTGTGTAATGTGCGCAGCGGGGGTCTCAGCACAATCGAATGCCAAACGGATGGGGCAAACTCCAGCCTCGCCATCCGTCGATAAGAGGCTGGATTCAATTCCGCCTGCGATGCTGCGCAAGATGTTCCGCAGCCATAGATTGGTGGGTTCGCCAGGACTTGCGTGGAAGAAGCAGCAAGTTATCACGATCGCTTTTAACGGCGGAACGGATGAGCTCTATCGACTCATCGAGAAAACTGCCAGCGAATGGACCGACGTGGGTGGTCAAATGCGCTTTTCATTCAAAGATGATGCCGGCAAGTACAGGCTATGGTCGCGGAAAGATACGTCGCCAGCCGCAAATATCAGAATCGCTTTTAACGAAAAAGGATATTGGTCCCTTATCGGCGTGCTCGCGGTGAATGCAAATCCAAGCGATTCGACGATGAATTTTGAAGGATTTACGAATACTCTGACGAAGTACTATGACGGAAAAAATTCCAATGAGTGGGCCATCTCCTACGAACATACCACCATCCTGCATGAGTTCGGTCATGCGATCGGGCTTTCACACGAGCACTTCAACGCACAGTGCCAACAAGATCTTAAGCTGCCTGTCATTATCAATTACTTGATGGGCACGCCGAACGAATTGAGCGAAGAACAAGCACGTTTCAATATGGACGCGCAGTACTATATTCAGATCCTGGGGCAGCAGGCAGGTCCATTGGAAGCAAAACTCGTCACTAGCCCTACCACTGATAGAATGTCGGTGATGCTGTACTATTTCCCTGACAGTTATTACAAGTCGGGAAGGAAATCCGCATGCAAGCCCATGGGTGATCATGGCAAGAGCTGGTCAACAGTGCTATCCGCAGGGGACAAGCAATTCTATCTTTCGAATTACCGTACTGTGAGCTCGCCGTTCGGTGCAGCAGCACTCAATAGATGAGGCAAGCATGTTCAGATTTGCCTACTTTGCGGCGCTATGCGCTATGACGGCTTTCACAAAGTGGTCAATTGCCGACGAGATAACCCCACGACCGGAAAGGTGTCCTGATCAGATAAGTTATAAGTCGGACACGGATCCTGCATACAAATATCTGGAGGAACAGCAGCACAGCATCTATAGGCAAAATCCGTCTCTTACCGATCCTTATTCTCGAGCTGAATTGGAGAAGCCGCGGTCGGTGAATACTTTTGCAGAGCTCCTGGCGCGTGCACGCAAGGCATGTCCCAACCCTGCGTTACGAAAACAATGCGCCCTCGATCCTGACTTGGTTGTCGAGATGATGAAGACCTTGCCCTGCCTTGCCTTGCCGACTCGCTTCGAAGCCCCGCTCTTTATTTCCTTGATTAACCTCTACCTGAAAGACTTGGACAAAGTACGCTTAAAAAAATTCCCAAGGTCACCTGAAACCCGGTTTGGATCATTGCCGACTGGAACGCTGGATGCTCAAGCAATCTTGCCCCCTGGAATCAAAAACCCTGTGGTTATTCTCAATAGAGATCTCTTTTTTTTCACCGGGGCGATGTCCAAAGCTATTACGGATTCCATTCCAATCACAGTCGGCGCGTCCGTTGGCCTGGATTACTCCAAATCCGCTATCCGTAACCGGCTGCACGAGCACCCCTATATTGTTGAAAACTTCGCCGACGCTATGGTTCGTTTAGTCCGGGAGGGAAGCTCGGCCGGGGCGATTGAGGTTACCTTAGATGAAACCCACAATCATTTGCATGCGAGATTGGTGACCGCAATGGACCAGTTTCTTATTTCACATGAGGAGGCGCACGTCATTCTCGCTCACGTCAGCGATCAATCTGTTCAGTTTTATATGGCCGGCAGCCATAAAAACGATAAACCTGCTACGGCTCAAGCACGAGGCGACCGCAGTACCCACGTTTTACCCCTTGCTCCCAATACCCAGGCAGAAGACCCTTCTGCGATACTCAAGGCACAGTTGCGTACCAGGAAACAGGAGTTGGAGGCTGATGCCCTTGGGTTTAAGCTAATGATCTGGTCAGCCGAGCAAGAGGATGACCCTATAAAAATCATGGTGGCCGCCGCCGCGCCCCACATGACATTTCGAATACTTGATGCTGCGAACGCTTACGGTACTGAGGCTGGAGGGTGGAAGTTCAGTGACGTGAATCACCCCACTGCAGCTGACCGAATCAAGGCTCTTGCGCCGGTGTTTGCGGAAGTGGCTAAAACCGATCTCCAGTTACAGGAAGCAGATTTCCGAGATGCATTTGACGCTGCATTCACAGTACTCCTAGCGGAAGCCGATCCGCAAATTCGCAAGCGGTTGGGGTTAGCGCTGAAGAAGCGATAGTCATAATCGGTCGGCGGGCAGCTATTCGTCAACAAGACTGGCCAGCAAACGTCTGCGATTGGCGGAACTCGGCCGTTCCATACAGCTCAGTGTAAGGCCATGCTTGTTCTTCAGGCAAGCAAACGCTGCGCTAAGGGTTCCTGGTCGACGTAACCAGAGTTGCCACTTCCCTTTGACTAATCTCTACAAGCCTGACTGGCAGCCGATGGAAAAGGAATTCGGCCAGCATTCCATATCATGCATTTTGACGCGTTCATGTGCCACTACCAGACGGCGAAGACAGGAGATATCCTCAGCGTCTGCGACGTCTACGTCGCATTCAAGAGCTTTGAATGCAGCATCTTCAGCGATCAGGGAGTTGTGGGAACAGCCGAATGATGCGCGAGAAGTTGCGGGTTTTATGTACAGGTTGACACTCAATTACATATGCCACATCAACAGAATATCTGCTAACAGGTCATGCACATTAATTTTTTCTTGATCTGTCGCAGCCAAGCAACGCTCAAGTCGACCAAAGCTCGTTCGCAGACTTTTCAAAATATAATATCCAAAACTCGACAGAACATGCAAAGGAAATTTTTTAATTTCAAGCGAGGTCAGAGACACATTTCAGCAACGCCATGACCCGACATATCGGAACAACTTTAATCAGACAATGGCAAGCTTAACTGGAAAAGAAATCAAACTGCTCGTCAAGCAGATGTTGTGTACCACTTTGAACTTTCGCCACGCTCCAAAGAGTGGCGAATTCACGTGCTGGGCAGGATGCTATCGAATGCTTGAAAATTACCATACCAAGCAGCCCCAAAAATTCAAGCGTTTTCTAGCCCTGCAAAATCCCACATGCAAGATTCAACACTGTGAATTGACGCCATGCACGAGTTGCGACCGACGCAGGGAAAAGGACAACTATCTCTCGGACTTGATAAAGCTCGGATACAAGCAAAGCGTCCAACTATCAGCTTATGCAAATAGTGGCACCATAACTTCTTATCTCCAGCAAAAGCAGCCTTTGATGGTATATAGAGATTACGGAGATGATACAGGACACGTAATGATCATTTCCGGAATTGTTGTTAAATTTCCTTCAGCAAGCACGCTTATTGTTGTCAACGATCCTGACAAGCACAAAGGGGAACTAGTGGATCTGGTCGATTTTTGCATGGGAAATGGAAATCCCTGGATTGACACCTGGATAGCCAAGAAATGAATAAAAGATTATTTCTGAATTATTCTCCTGACACGCTCATAAGGATTCGTGAGCTCGTTAAACACACACTTGCTCTTCATGTCCATATAAACCATCATGAAATTCTGCAAGACGATTTGACGCTCGAGTATGAACTGGATGTTTCCATGCGAGAGTGGAGCTTCGACAGGAAAGGCAGATCGCCAACCGAACACTCGCCTTGGGCCGTGAAAACTGCAAACCTCATCCTTGATTCAGCATTACGCGATCACCATATCGTGACGATAAAAGGAATCGAAAATAAAATTGAACAATTGAAAATTTCCGCTGACCGCCCATTACCAAACCGTGACATGCCAAAACTGCATTCGTCATCGTCGTTTGATCATCTGGACGTTCTGCTGCAGTTGGGCATGCAGGCGCAGTCGCAAGTTCGATGGCTGACCTTGCCAAGATCAAGCTGTGAGGGATTGCTTTTAAGACCGAAAGGCACCGAGCTGACGTACATACCGCTGTCAGTCGGGCCTTATCGTGAAGTTCCGTTCAAGGAAAAACAGGCCTACAAGATTCAGGAGATTTTTGACTATATCGCAGACTTGCGACTGCTATGATTCCAGGAAACGCTGCTTTACTGATCAATGCCCGAGCAACACTGCGCAAGCCAAAATTGTTTGAGGTTCCTGGAAAATCAACCGAGTTGATTGTTTGGCCAAGTTCGTTTGGCGCATTGATCGCGCCGTATTGACTCATCCTCTCCACGTCCGTGCCTGGCCACCATGTAAAGCGTAGGAACGTTCTAAACCTCCGACTTGTCCGAAAAACCCTGCTGAATCAGCTTGGACCTTATACTCCAGATCTGCTCGCACTCCTTGACGGAAGGAACAAATCTTGGAATGCGACCGGCAGTCCTGAGCAAGCGCTCGTCGCGGGAGTCGAGCAAGCCACGCTCGCTGCCCCACTCCATCAGCTCCTGCCACTGCGCCGGTCGAATTCCCAGCACCGCTGTTCTGGCGAACACCCCGTATCCAATCTGCTGAATTCCGCTTCCGCTCGCATATTTTTGCAGGACCGGATCGAACAGCTCATCAATCAGCTTTTCGCCGAGCGGTGCGGCAGCATCCCGCGCCCTTTCCCAGCAGGCCTCCTGCTTCGCCCACTCGGTCACGTTTGCCTTCGGGCGATCGGGATCGGTGAGGACGCCGAACACGGCCCGAGCGCTCGATGCGATCTGCGCGCGCAGCGCCGCGGACACGTTCTGCCGTGCCCAGATCGCACCGAGATCGAGCTGTTTCCCTTTGCCCGACTTCAGCACCGAGAACTGCAGCACTGCCAGCGCGTATGTCACGATGTTCGGCCGGTATGCGCCCTCGTACCAGGGCTGATCCTTCACGATCAGTTCCGTCTGCCGGAACAGGATTGCCATCGCGACCAGGTCCCTGAAGTACTGCTCGTCGAAAGCAGCGTCGTTCTCGGTCCAGCGTTTGGCCAGCCACCCGGCAAAGAAGACGAAATTCTTCTGCGCCCCGGCACTCACCTTGTGCGGCAACCCCTTCCAGGTATTCTCGAGCTTGGCGATATCCAGCTTGGTCAGCAGCTGCGCCTTCGGGTTCCTGCGCAGGAAATCCTTTGCCGCATCCTTGCTCAGGTTCTTCTGATCGTTGACATACTGTCCGCGCGAGCGCTCGTAATACCAGCGGGTCGGGACATCCCCGTTCACGGCCGGCGCCTGCACCTGCTTCGAGAGCTGCTCCAGCCGCAGATGGTACGGATGATTGGCGAAAAAATCGGATTCGTTGACCTTGTTCTGGCTGTTGGCGAATCGGGCAATCAGCGGTATCAGCTCCGGGCTGCGAGAAGGCGGCAGGACGGACAGTTTCATCTGCACCCATACCTTCGCCAGGTCGTGGCCCGCGCGGGCTGCAGCGGCAAGTGACGCGGTGGTCTGGCCGCCGTTCACGATCTGGAGGTTGGTCGCCCTGACTATCCTCGAAGTGTGCTCGTCGAATTCCACGGATTCCGCGGTCGCGGCAATCCCGTTGTTATAAGCGAAGAACATCGCCGGCTTTTCGGCAATGGTCTGCTGAATGCCCGAGTTGATCTTGCCCTTGGTGCTCAGGAACGAGCGGACGTTCCCTTCCAGCACCCGGCTGCCATGACGCTCGTAGATCGATGCCAGCACGGCGCCGGAGACGGTGCAAAGATACCCCTCGTAATCCTCCGAAGAACCGGCATGCAGTGCCGCGATTCCGCTGCCGCTGCTGCTGCGGAAGTCCACCTCCAGGTCGTCCCTGCCACTGTCGGACACCCAGGCACGGTGGAATCGGGCGACATCCCAGGTGTGGCGCTCGACCGCAATCCCGGCAGGTGCGACACCCTCGGGTGCCTGATCGGCGAAATCGGCCAGGCGATCGGTAACGAGGTAGAGACGCAACCGGGAAATGGTGGCCTGCTGGCGCACCATGTCGGCAGCGAGACCGATACCGGGATCGCCCTGCGGGTTGCCCTGCCTGGACAGGTCGCCCGCGAATGCGGCGACGGCGAAGCCTTCCGCCATTTCGAACAGCACTCTCGCTTCATCGTCCGTGATGGTCCCCGTTTCCGGAGTGCCGCAGAAATCGGCAATGACCAGAGCCAGCGATCCGTCGGCATCATCGAATGCGTAGCCGTCGACCCGAATGTCCGGCTGTCCCGGCATCGATCGCGCAAGACGACAGCGCTGGAAGTCGCTGAATTCTTCCGCCTCCGTCAGTCGCCTGCCGGCGTCATCGACGAAAGCCGCTTCCTCGTCTTCCCCTTCCTCCAGCGCGACTTCGCCGATCGTGGCGAGCCAGTCATGCCTGAAGGCCGTCAGCGCAAGAAAGCGATGATGAAGTTCGGCGTCCTCGCGCTGATCGAATACCCGTTCGATGTCGAAAACCTCCACGGGAACCGGGCGACCGATGATGTCGAGATCGGGCGCATCCAGCGTTCTCGCACACAGATCGGTCAGGACATGAATGCGGACCTGTCGAATGTCGTTCCATGCTGCGGCAATCGTCGAGATCAGCGGGAATGCGTCATGGCTCTCGTCGACGTGTTCGGCGAGAGTCCCGGTGGCTGCCAGCTCGAGGAAGCGTCCGCACTGCGCGATCGCCTCCAGAGCAGTTTCTTCCGGCATCGTCCGGGGCTCGTTCTCTCCGGCATAGACCGTGACCAGAAGGTCGAGGCGATCCAGCGCCTCGGACAGCGCATAGCCGCTCAGCCGGAGCACCTGTCCATCCACGGTCGCCACGAAGCGGCACGGCTGCGGTTCGAAAGTGATCCCGCGCTCGGCCATGTAGCCTGCGAAGACTTCGACGAACGCAAGTTCCTCGAACTGCACCCGACCGCCGTTCACGACGGTCCGCATGGCGAGTCGGTCACGCACTTCACCGTGCACGACCGCGAGAAAATCCTTCAGCAGCATGTTCGAATCGGCGTTGTTCATCAGGCGGCCTTGCGTACGGCGATCAGTTCGGGAATGCTCATGTCCGGCACGGACCAGACGTGATCCAGCATGACTTCCCAACAATCCTTTCGCTTGGCCCACTCGGAGATCATGCGTCCCTTTGCGCTTTCCTGCAGCAGGGCGTGGACTTCGTCCGCCCAGACGAGGATCTGTTTTCCGAGCTGCGGCGAGATCGACTGGCGCTCCCAGATGGCGTCCAGACCGATCCTGTCTCCCAGCAGGTGCGACACCAGCGCCACCGTGTAGGCCGTGACGTTTGCCTTGAAAGCGGGGAACCGCGGCTTGATCAGCCTCTCCGCCGACTTGAAGATGATGACCTGGGCGATCATGCGCTTGTACTGCGCCACATCCGGAAGCGCGACCGTCTCGCTGTCGTCGGGCGTCATATGTTTCATGAAGGCCGGGAACGCCTTCTGCCCGCCCAGGCTGACCAGGTCGGGCATCTGCATCCAGGCGCACAGATACTTGGCAAAATCGGTCTTGGTCAGCTTGCGCGCGGGCGGCATCGACTCCTGGAGGCGACGGCGATCGGCCGCCGACTTCGCTTCGCGATCGAGCATCACCTTGTAGCTGCCGGCCGCGCGTTCGTAGTACCAGCGGCTCACGCCATCCGGGCAATACGTCGTCATGGCCAGCTTTTCCATCTGTACCTGGAAGGGCTTGTTCGCGAAAAGGTCGGATCCCTTCACCGCACTCTGCGAGTTCGCGTACCGGGAGATGTCCGCGATCAGACCGTCTTCCGAGAGTTCGTCCGTACGCCGCAGCACGATGATCTTGGCAGGCACGCGCACCTTGCTCAGGTCGACGCCGGCGTACTTCTTGCGAGTGAAGAAGATCGACGCCATCGTCTGTCCGCCGTTCACGACCTGCATGCCCTTCAGCCAGGCGATGCCCGGGCTGCCGTCGGCGGCACGCTCGAGGTTCGCTTCGTCGGCGACGATGACCACGCCGTTGTTGTAGGCCATGAACCGCTCCGGCTGCTCGCGCAGCGTGTCACGGATTCCCCTGTTGACCTTGTTGGTCTGGCTGAGGAACGACCTCACGTTCGCCTCCAGGATGCGCGGGCCGTACTTTTCGTACAGGTGGCGCAAGGCTTCCCCGGGAATCGCGGTCAGCGCGTAATCGTATTCCGCATCGTCGCCCGACACCCAGACACATGGCAGCGGGCCGCCACAATCGTTGCTGAAGTTCACGACCAGTTCATCGCGCGGCTTGCCGCTCTGCCAGTGGTTGAACAGGCGCTCGATGTCCATGACCTCCAGCTTGATCGTCTTGCCCTGGATTTCACGGGCCTGGAAGGTACGGGTCTTCGCCTTCCGATCGGTCAGAACGTAGACCCGGATCTGCTCCAGGGACGGATAGGCCTGTTCGATCGTCTGCACGAGTGGATAGGCGTCGTGCGACTGGTCCATCTTGCGCAGCAGGGCGCCGGACACGCATTCTTCGAGAAATTTCGCGCACTGGCCTGCGGCACGCGTCGTTTCCGAATCCGGAATGGACGTCACCGCGTCGCAGCCGTCGTAGAGACTGACATACAGGTCGAGCTGGTCGAGGTCATCCGAGATCGCGAAGCCACTCAGCCGCAACGTGCTGTTGCCGATGCGGGCCATGTAGCGACAGATCTGCGGTTCGAACGTCATGCCGATGTCGGCCATGTGCCTCGTGACGACCTCGGTGAACACGAGTTCGGGAAACGGCGTTTCCTCGCTTGCCTCCGCCGCCCGTGCCGCCAGCTCGCCCCGCACTTCCAGCTGGGTGTCACGCAAAAATTCGATCAGTTCCATTCAGACTGCTCCTGTAAGTTCCAGCACATTCCCGAGAGAGAATGCGCGCGCGCCGGTGGCGTCGAGATCCAGTTCGTAGCGCACCCGCCTTATTGCAGCGGGCACGTTCCCGGTGACCAGGCGCGGAAACGTCTCGTCCACAAGCACGAACCGTGATTCGGACACGACCAGGCGTCGTGTGTAATGTTCGGCGTGCGCATCGACGTAGCCGGCTTGAAGCAGCGCGTTCTCGAACCTGCCTGACGCAGCAGGATCACTCTCGAGCACGAGGCGCAGAGCGTGCACTCTCTCGCTCAGCGTCAGACCCTCGGCCGCGACGGCAAACCGGCAGCCGAGGATGAAAAGCGGCTGTCGCGTCGAATCGTCCAGCTGCTCGAGCGACAGGATGGTCGCCGGAAAGCCGTCGTGAGACAGCGTGCTTTTCACTTCGATGGCGCTACTGCCGATCTCGAAGTCCTGCAGTCCGTCGAGTGGCCCCTTCCATCCTTCGACAGCCGCGTGCGCATCGACGCCGGCATCGATCAGCATGTCGAGGCACACCAGTTCACCGGCGAGCCCCAGCTCGGCCTCGGGGCTCAATCCCGTCATACTCCTGCTCATGAACTGCTGCCACGCCCGCACTCGCCCCAGGAACAACTGCAGCTGACGCTGATGCGTGGCCGCCGCGCTGGCGGCGATCATGGCGACGACGTCGGAAGCCATGCGGGCGAACAGTTCGATACCGCCCTCTTCCTGGCGCACCAGTGCGAGCCAGTCGCCGGGCAGGCCGGGCGCGATCCGCTCGACCCGGAATCCGGTTGCGGAAGGAAGATTCGGGGCCGGAGGCAACGTCGCCGATTCGAATCCGATCAGAAGCGCTTCCCGATTTTCCGGAAATTTCCGGGCAGCCTGGAGTCGGCTTCCATCCAGGCCCGAGACTGCAATGCTGCGCCAGCCGCTCTCCGAATGCGTGCCACCGGAGAGCGCGCGCCAAGCACCGGCAAGCTCTTCGTTAAGCGGCGTCGGCATATTCCTGCTCCCAGAGGACATTGTTGACCTTGTACGCCACCTTCGTACCCGACTTGCTGCCCGGGAAGCTGATGCCGAAGGCAACGACCGGCATCGACGGCGGATCCGCAATGTCCCCCAGCTCGAGCAGGTAGATGAGCAGAAGCCCGCGCTCCGGATGGGCATCGACACCCGGAGCGCCGTGGCCTCGCACCTTGCGCAGAGCCGGCCCGCTCGGGACCTCGGGTTCTTCGTGCTTCCTGGTCGGCGCTGCGTGTTCGGCCCAGATCTTCCGCGTCAGCTCCAGCGCGGCCTGCCAGGCATCCCGATCGAAGTCGATGGCTTCGTCCCGCGGGGACAGAAGCCGGCCGATCGAATAGCGATCGGTATCGGGTGCACTGGCCTTGCGCTTCGTGCGCCTCACCTGGAGACCTTCGATATCCGACGCCTTGTCGGTCACACCGCCCCCGACCAGCGCTACTGTCCACTGGGTCAGCTCCCCTTCCTTCACCATGGAGGAGATGAATTCCCTGATGGCCAGGCTGTTCACCTTCAATGCAGCCGGATGGGTACTGTAGGCACCGAGGAAGTCCGTGACGTGTTCGTGCCCGACACCGTTCCACACAACGCCATTCCATTGATCCGACCCACCGGGTCGCTCCTGCACGGGATTCACGTCGCCCTGGGGCAGAACCGAGATCAGGTCCTTCAGCGCCTGGAAGTTGCTGCCGATTCGCGCCTCGTCACGGTGCAGCGAGATCGTCTCCACCACGCATCCGCTGAACGACAGGTTCAGGGTCTTCGCCGCACGCATCTTGAGGCGCGACGTTACCATCAGCACCGGATGCGACACCACCTTGAGACCGTAGTCGCGCGGTTTGCCACCGCTTTCGACCATCATGTCGAACTCGTCCCGCAGCTCTTCGGCGGCGTCCGCAATGTGTTCGAACCATTCGACCAGCTCGGCGGTCGTGTATAGCCGGCACAGGTCGAGATAGCCCGGGCGATAGCCGAACCAGCGCCCCATCTGCATGAGCGTGTCGTACATCTGCGACGCGCGCAGGAAGTAGCTGGTGCACAGTCCTTCCAGTGTCAGGCCCCGCGCCAGCTTGTCGCCACCGATGGCAATGACCTTCAGTCCGTCTGCCGCGTCCGCGTAGTCGAGCACATCGCCTGCAGTACCGTTGATGACCCGAACGCTGATTTCGCTGACCATGTACGGGAGGATCCCGGCGATCGCATCCCAGTCGTCGACGGAGTACGGTCCCGCGTCCGGCACGTTCGCTGCGAGCTCCTCGGTGGTGAGCACGAAATCGCGCTGCCACAGTTCGTGCAGACGCGCGAGCACCGGCTCGTGCCCGATCCTGCGCGACAGTCGCTGGTCCATGCCCCGGATCAGAGCTTCGACACGAGCATGCACTTCGCGCTGCACGTCATTGAAGCGCGTGACGTGCACGAGCATCGAACTGTGCTCGCCCTTCTGACCGCGCAGGTGCCGAATCGCGCAGGTCAGGACGAATGCATCGATCGCTTCCTGCAGTGACGCAGGCAGGCCCGTATCGTCCGGATACGGCGGTACGTGAGTCTTCTTGTGACCGGTGGGCATCCATCCGGATTTTCCATCCTCGCCGCAGTGATCCGCGACTTCCCGAACCAGGGGAAGAGCGCCTTCCCGGATCTCGCCATTGTCGAGGCCGAAGACCCGCGCCGGCCCGACGTAATTCGACGGCGCGCCCAGATTGTGGATGAAGGCGGCCGGGAACAGATCCGGCCCCTCCTCCTTCGTCTCGCCACGCTCGTGAATGAAGATGTTGGCGAATGGCGTGGCCGTATATCCCACGTACGCCTTTCGCTGGAAGGCGTGCAGAATGCGCCGGATCAGTCCATTGATGGCCTTGGGCTCGTAGTCCTCCTCCGTCTTGCCGTTCTCGTCGAAGAACTGCTCGCCGGTGTCGACGGAAGCGTGGTCTGCCTCGTCGTCGACGATCAGCAGCGGCAGATGGGTCACGACCTTGCGCCCGGTGGCCGGGTCGGTAGCATCCGCAACGTGGGTCCTGATCCACTTCAGCAGGCGATTGAGCACGGTCTTGTTCTTCTTGACGACGAACAGCCAGGGCAGCGCCTCGGGCGATACGCCGAGATTGCGGATATTGCCGGCGATGAAATCGCCTTTTTCGGTACGATTGGTCGCGTAGTTGGGTCGAATCGAGGGGTCCTGGTCGATTCTGCCGACACCGACCAGGCGCATGCCCTCCGCGTTCGGGTCGGTCTCGAACCCAAGAAAACCTTCGTCCAGGCGAATCTGCGTCTGCGTGCGCAGATTGTTGTGCAGGCCCGCGAGCACGATGATGATCTTGTATCCCGCATCCGCCGCCTTGCAGATCAGGCCGGTGTAGCTGCCGGTCTTGCCCGACTGGACGTGTCCCACGACGAGTCCGCGGCGGTCCCAGGGGCCCTTGCGTCGCGGGTCTTCCAGCATGCCCAGGATGCGATCGGTGGATTTGTCCAGTCCATCCACGGCCTGCCAGGGGAGCTTTGCTTCCTGCATCTCGCGATAACGCTGCCAGTAGCGCCAGTCCTTCTTGCGCTCGGGGGTCAGCCAGGGCTCGTGCCCCTCCTCGTTTTCCAGCGCGGTGTCCTGGGCACGCCATACGCTGAAGCGGCGGATCAGCTCGTCCGATACCGCGTTCCGGTCGAGTCCTTCTGCCCACCCCGGATTGATCATCAGGGCAAGATCGATCTTCTGCCCGATGAGTGCCGGCGTGATCGCACTCTTGTCGGGCTCATTGAAGAGCAATTCCTGCACGATCTTGATGACGCTTGCCTTGTTGGCATCTGCCTGCGATGTCATTGCTTCTGTTCCTGTTCGGTTGGATCGTCCGGCAGCGCAGCCACCAGCTCGGGATGGTTCTGGAATGGTTCGGTCAGCAGGAGACGGCTGCGGGCCTGCGATGGCGACATTCCCTTGAGCTGCACCATGTTCCTGTACATGATCTTCAGCACGTCCATCACCGCCGCCGCAGGCTCGCCAGCAAAGCCGGTTCGCGGAGTTTCGCGCTGCTCGGCCGTGTCGATCCAGATGCGCTGCACCGGCACGGTTTCCTCGATAATCCGCAGCATCGCCAGCACCTGCGGTGCCAGCCCCTTCGCGTCGTCCAGCACCGCACGTACGGCCGGATGGGTCGTGTCGATCCGGTAGCGCATGCCGCCCGAAAAATGATGCGACTGCCAGACCTGGCTTACCACTTCGCCGTTCCTGGTGCGGGGAGCCTGCCCGCGCATCGCGAACGCACGCCGGGCCCTGGCCCGGGTGTCGTCGGCCAGCTTCGCGAGCCAGGCCCGGATCTCGACTGGCGGCCTCGCGGTCGACTTGCGGATGTCGATCTTCCACGCGGCGTCGGCGGAGTTCGGGATGTCCAGACGGATGCGTGCGAGCCGATGGGCCTCATCCTTGGTCCAGCCCCGCCCCTGACCGAGTCCGAGCCAGCTGCCGGCCACGAGCAGGCGCTGGTTGCGATACACGTAGAACCCCTGCTGTGCGGTCCAGCCGTCCGGCCCTTGCGCCGACTCGAATTCCTTCGCGCTCAAGCGGTCCTTGTGAGGCAGGACATGACACTCCACCTCGACGCCCGGCATTCCTGGTGCGGACGCGGGTGGAGAATGCCAGGGCTTGGCCGGGTGACCGCTCAGGAACGGATCCCATGGTGCGATGCTCTTGCCCGCAATGCGCAACCGCAGCAGAGGACGTGCCCCTTCCAGGTAGCGGTGGAATACCATCGAGAGATGACGCTCGACCCGGTCGATCAGGTCAAGGAAATCCTGTTCCCGGAAGCCATCGGAGACGATGCGGTCCAGAACCTCCCACAGCACCAGCGTGCCCTTTTTGCGCGTGCCGAAGTCGGCGACCAGTGCGGCAGCGCTGTCGTCCGGCCCTTCCAGCAGATGCCAGCCGTCATCCGTACTCGCCGCCAGTACATCGAGATCCCAGCGCAGGCACTGCAGCCCGTCCTTCCCGGTGGTCGCCACCGTGAGACGGCGACACTGCGAGAAAGACGCGGTCTTGAGCCCGAGACCGAAGCGGCCCAGGTCGTTTTCGCTGCGCTGGTCCAGCGGATTCCTGTCCCCCAGGCGCATTGCCGAGTCGAGTTCCGCAGCGCTCATCCCGTGTCCATCATCCTCGATGCGGACGCTGCTCCCGGGTCCGTTCCAGACGAAGGTCAGATCGACGGTCGTCGCGCCGGCGGCAATGCTGTTGTCGATGATGTCCGCCAGCGCCGTCGCGGTACTGTAGCCGAGGCCACGCAACGCCTCGATCATCGCCACTGCGCGTGGCGGTGCATGGCGAAAACCCGCTCTGCTCATGATTCTTCCTCCGGTTCTTCCCTGGTTGGCGCGGCATCGAGATACGGAAGCAGGACCTCGGCTCGCGAGCGATGCCGCAGCTTGCCAATGGCCTTTGCTTCGATCTGGCGAATACGCTCTCGCGTGACATCGAAAGCGGTGCCGACTTCCTCGAGCGTCATGGGGTCGAGTCCGCCAAGGCCGAATCGAAGGGCCAGCACCTTGCTCTCGCGGTTCTTGAGTTCGCCAAACAACTTTTCGATCGCGAGCGACAAGCTTCGATCTGCAGCGACCTTGAACGGATCGGGCGCTGGATCCACAATCGAAAACGGGGACGGGGTATCCGGAGCGTCATCGGTACCGCAATCGTCAAGGGAAAACACCTGCCTATCCAGGCCGACGATCCGCTGCACGCTCTCCGCGGTCAACGACAACCGTTCCGCGATCTCGTAGACGGAAGCGCCGCGGTCGCGTCCTCGGCTCAGGTCACGACGCGTGCGGTCGATCAGGTTGACCTTTTCAACCATATGCACGGGCATTCGAATTGTTCGCGCGGTGTCGGCCAGACCCCGACCGATGCTCTGGCGTACCCATGCAGTCGCGTAGGTGGAAAACTTGAAGCCGCGTCGGAAGTCGAACCTCTCGGCAGCGCGCATCAGCCCAAGATGGCCGTCCTGGATGAGATCTTCCAGTGGCAGGCCGCGTCCACGAAAGCTGTACGCGATGTGCACTGTCAGGCGCAGGTTGGCGAGAACGAGCTGGTCACGCGCGCGCTCGTAGCTGTCGACGGCGTCGACAATGTTGCCGGCCAGTGCCGACACGTGCTCCTTCCCGAGTTCGAGCAGCCTGGTCAGCTCCTGGGGCCGTGGCCTCGGAACTGCGGCTTCCCGACCGTATTCGGCCATGCCGCTCCTGATACGCGCAACGTAAGTGCGGAAGTCGAGCTGCCCGTTGTCCGCATCGTCCTCCACGTCGTTCGTTCCGTTCGTCGTGCCCGCGAATTCGTCACCCTCCTCAGGGCTCTCGCCACTCGCATCGGGCGACACGTCCGCACGGAAGACCATCTGCCAATCGCTCTCGGGAAGCGATACGAGCGCCCGGGTCAGCGATCCGAGCGCCATGTCCATGCGACGGCCGATCCGTTCCTCGTCCTGGCGCTTGATGAGTTCGGACTTTCGTGCGCTGGCGAGGTGATAGACGGCCGGGTCCGCTGGTTCCGGCAGATACTCCTCGAATGCGTCGAGCGCCTCGAGGACTTCTTCCGGGTTCACGGCCGGCCGTGTACTGAACGTACGACTTCGGTTTTCCAGGAAGATGCCCAGGTCGTCCAGCACACGCTGCAGTGCAACGCCGGCATCGTCGATCCGTGATCCGCAGTCGGATTCCAGCGCATGCCAGAAGTCTCCCGCAGTGACGAGACCGTTGCCAAGTCCGATCGCGATCAGCTCCTCGATGGCCGGCATTTCGCTGTGGGAAACGGCAGGCACCTGCAACACGATTTCCGGAAGCGTGAATTCGATGTCGGACCAATCGGTTTCGGTACTCACGCGACGATGCGTGGACAGCGATCGCTGAGCCTGGCTGGCAGCCGCTACACACTCGGCGTCGTGAGACGGTGGAATGACAGCCTCGTCCGGCAGCCAACCGTCGGTATCGTCGTCAGGTTCTTCATGCGAGGCCCCATCCGCGTCCTCAAGCAGCGTGACGGGCAGCGCTTCGCTCGTCGCGGCGACGACCTTCGTGAGTCCAGCAATTTCGACAGAGACCGACTCGATCAGCACGTCGGGCACCGTACCGGGCACCGGCTGTTCGTCCGCCAGCGAAGATGTTTCGTATCCAGGAACGTCGGGAGAGCCCGGACCAGGAAGCTCGAACCCGGACAGTAAATCCGCCACAGCCGAATGTCCTTGTCCGGCAGCCAGTTCAAGAGCTGTGCGGCCAGCGGAGTCGACTAATGCAGGATCAGCTCCGATGTCGAGCAGCTTGACACAGACGCCAAGCTGATTGTGCATCGCAGCCAGCATCAGAGGTGTGAGTCCGGCGCCATCCCTTCCATTGACGGGCTCGCCACGCTGGATATGCAAGGCAATCGCATCGGCGGCACCGGATCTGATCGCCAGGCGGAACAGCGCGCCCAGCTTCTTCTCGGTCATCAGGGTCCCTAGCATTGCCTGCTCCCGACCGGGAGGACTTGGCAGGTTGAGGTACGGTATAAGGACACTTGGGGCATTGCTTGCTACTAAGACTTTAACTTAAAGAAAAACAAGTTATGAAAAAGCATTATCCATCATTTGCTGCTGGTTAAGACAACAGAACGTTAAACCGCATGGTTTTTCTCGCAATCTGTTGCGGATTCGGCATCGGCAGTTCTGCGGGCCGAGTCAAAGCCGGATCCGAGTCGTCGCGCTGGGTAGAAATCATGATGTGCTGTGCGACAAATGCTGTCGCACAATGGTATGGCTGCAGGTTTGAAGAAGTTGACGCCAAGTGACGGTTCCGTTACGTGCGGGCGATATTGAAATAGAAACTGCGAAATCGATCATTCAAGACGACCCATGCCACTGATGTCGTCTGGGAGTCCAGCCCGAACGCTGTACTCGAGACGAGTATCGAACAGAGCGTGAGTTCTGCCGGCGACGTCGTTCTGAAGGACGACTCGGTCTGCTCCAGAGAGTTGCGAACGTTCTTTGCTTAGATTCCAACAGCAAAGAGTGAGTGCCTGCAGATGCGAATGACTTGGTTTTTGCAGGGGTCTTGTCAATAAGACCCATGTTGTACAGCAAGGCTCGACAAATTTGCCATCGCGAACAGCGATATCGTCCCCACGCCGCCACTGGTTTATGATCGGAATGTATTGCACTGAGAAAATTTCCGGTTGACTACTTTTTTTAATTTACCTAGAGCGATCATGAGCGGTGAAATGAAGAGTTCAAGCGTGGTTGGCGGGCTGGGAGCTGCAGCGACCGCAGCGACTGCAGCGTCCACGGCGTCCAGCGTCATCGGTGCTTCCGCGGCAACAATCATGAGTGCGACGGCAGGCACTACCGGAGCTACCCTTGCGGCGACGGCGGGCGCCGCCGGTACCGCCGGAGGAGCAGCGATCGCTTCCGGGATGGCCACTGTCGGAAGCCTGGTGGGAGGCGGCATGGCTGCGGGCGCCATCATCACTGCGGCAGCTCCTGTCGCGCTCATTGCCGCAGTTGGCTACGGGCTGTCCAAGCTCTTCGAAGACTGACCGCGCTTGGCAGACGTCCCCTCCGGGGCCAGCACCGACCGCTTTTTTCGAGAAGACGCAAAGGGGCGCCGACTCGCGCAGGAAACCCGTCGGATTCCGCGACCAACGGCATGCGGGGCCTCCTTGTGGAGAGGGCCCCTCTTGCTTCCGTCGAACGTCAAGCTTGCAGCAAATCGACCCGGAAGTAACTACTTCCTGGCCGGACCGTTGTCACGACCGCCACCAGACTTCTGCCCATGCTGCTTGC
Source organism: Herbaspirillum sp. SJZ107 (assembly GCF_006715485.1). Taxonomy (GTDB): domain Bacteria; phylum Pseudomonadota; class Gammaproteobacteria; order Burkholderiales; family Burkholderiaceae_D; genus Telluria. Next base: position 409,600 of record NZ_VFNH01000004.1, on the reverse strand, counting down.
TCGGCCAATTCGGTTGTGTGCTCATGATGAATCTCCTTGAATGATCCCTGTTGACATACTGCCTGCAGTCGGGATGTCGCTGCAGGAGGGTCGGTGCAACGTGCATCGATGGCAGGATTCTGCTACCAGCGCCCCGGGCAGGTCCATGAAAGAACGCGTACCCCTGCAGGTGCAGTCCGGATGACCATCATTTGCCGGGGTACGCCGTCTTTCATGGAAAACCTCGAGTGCTGGCAGGATACTGGCGCCTCTTCAACTCCACTGCTTTACCACCATGGCCCGTATCCCCTCGCCCGAACAGATACTCCTCGAAGTTCACCAGAGCCTCGGACTGGAGCGTCCCGCATCCAAGCACATCAACCAGTTCACCCAGCTTGGCTTTCCACTGCAGCGCCAGAAGGAATTCACGGAAGCCCTTCTGACGGACATTTTCTCGGCACTCGAAATGGATGAGCAGGCCAGGACCGATGCCCGGGAAAATATTCGCGAATGGTTCGAGTTCGATCTCGCGACTGCTGCGCATACCTGGACCCACGAGGCAAGCCATCAGCAGGTACTGTGGCACATGCTGGCATACGCCTGGGTTCCGGGGCTGGCGCGCCGTCTGGCCTTCTGGGATCTCGCCGGCGCCCAGCGTGGTATTCCCTTCGATGCCGGCATGCCGGGCGGGGCATTCTGGTTCCTGCCGACGTGGGACCAGTCCGCCGGCACAGTCCGGCTACCTGTCGAAGGTGTGCTCGAGTGGCTTCTTGACCTGCTGGGAGACCAGTCGCTTGAACAGGCAGCGGGCGCGCTGCAGCGCGAGCACGCGCAGCGCAAGAACATGAATGCTCTGCGGACCCTGCAGGGCTGGCGGCTGGAGGGCACTCTGCCGCAGAGCTCGAAAATGATTGAGGAGCTGTTTCATGACGATGCCGAACTCGATTTTCGGGGCAGCTTTGATCTGCACACCGGCGCCCCGGCAGACGAACAGCTTGCCGCTGCAATCGAGTTCGTGCGTCGCAGGCAGCTCGCACCCGAGATACTGGCGCACGAACTTCCCTTACGGGCTGCCCAGCTCCACGCAATTATTGACGGCAATAGCTCGGGCGAAGAGAACGATGCGTTCGTCCGGGCTCTCGCAATCCGCTACGCGACGCCATCCATGGAAACCGTACGCCAGCGCTTGCGCGTCGCGCGCATGGCTCAGGATGCTTACAAACGACTTCTGAAGACACTTTGCGACCCGGATGTCGACGCCGGATGCGCCGACCCTTCACGGAACCGGCTGTTGTCGCTGCTGGCGCTTTTTCACACCGTGTACAACCTGACGATCCAGTCTTCCGGACACGGGGACAGCAACGCCGAACAGGACAGCTGGTTCGAGTCGAGGTTCGCGCCTTGGGACAGGGTCGATCTGCTGCTCGCAATCATGCCTTCTGCAAGGGGATTCGGTTACCGGCTGCTCGGTGAACGCCTGACGAGACAATTCATGGCGCTTGGTCCCGGTGCCCCTCTGCCCGACCTTGTCGCCTTTGCCGAAACTGACCAAGCTCCGTCCACCGTGGTCGAACGAATACGGATGCTCGAGACGGAAGCCGACGAAGATGCACGCATCGAAGCGCTCCGGAGAGCCGCGGCCACGCTGCCGGCCTCGGAGGTCCGGCAGGCAGTTTGCGCGGAGACCAGTTACCTTGTCGTGAGCCAGCTGGCGGCGGCGAGCGCCCTTCCGTTGGAAGTGCGCGCCATGGCAGGCACCCGGATGCGCGAGCTGGCCGATACGCCAGCACAGGTCGCCGGCGCACTGATTACTGAACTCGCCATGATGCTTGACGGCCCCGCTCCGGTACGAACAGATGAGGCACGGGCCCGGAACGACGCGCTACTGCAGGAAATCGAGGCCTGTGATACGGCCGGGATCTGGAAAGCCCCTTTTCTCCGATTCAGGGCACGGCACCGTCTCATGCTGAACGACTTCGAGGGTGCAGCTGCAGACTTCCGTGCGGCGCTACAGGCGTGTCACGATCGGAATCATGGTCCCTTGCAGGCTGACGTCGCAAAGGAGAGCCTGGCGACGGAAGTCGCGATGCGGGGACTGGATCGCAAGAGCCAGGATTATCTGTACCGTCATCTCGTTCCACCTGCGTGGGCATCCGGAAGACCGCGTTCGTTCGAGGACACAGCAGTTTTTTGCGAAGATTTTTTCTGGGGCACACTCTATAAGCCGTACGACGGTGTCGATCCAAGAAGTGGCCAGTTCGCGGCAGAACTAAAGGATCTCGTCAGCCGTTCCGTCAAGTTGATCCACGACGATGACATGAGACGACTCGGGTCCTGGCTGCTCCAGCACGAGAAGACGCTCCGACGCCTCAAAGTGAAGGATGTGCGCAGGGACAGCCTCCTTCTCCTCTGGATGAAGCAGCTCACCGCTCTCGATAAAATGGCGCGGATGCCGGTGATTCTTGGCGGTTTGCGACCTGGCAGGGAGCTTCCTGGCGCAGCCATGAGAAAGGCGATCCGTCTGCTGGCCGAACTCTGGCCAGAACAGGTTCGGACTTTCGATTTCAAGCAGCAGACGCCTCTCATGATTGCGGCCGATAATGGCGACCCCGATTTGACTGAATTGCTCGTCGGCTTGTCGGACGTGGACGCCCAGGACTATATCGGCAGAACGGCATTGCACGCGGCAGTCAGTGGCGGTTCATCAAAGTGCGTCGAGCTTATTCTCGATTCGAATCCCGATGTCGACAGGGTTACCTTTGATGAAGAGCAGACGGCACTGCATACCGCTGTCCGGTTTGGAAACCTGAAAGCTGTTTCGCTCATTACAGAAGCGTTCCCCTGCCGGCTCGAGAAGAACAACGGCGCCGGAATGACGCCACTCGAATTGGCCCGGGATCTGCTTGAGAATTTCGATGAGTGGCGGGAGTTCATGCGGCAGCAGAACCGCCGAATCGGTTCGATCGAAGAGTTCGGGGCAATCGTTTCGTACCTGGAAACCTTCACTTGCTGATTGGCAAAGCCGGAACATCAAGCATCGTGTAGAAAGAAGCTTTCGACTACCGGTTATCTTATCAGGGACACAATAAGCGCAAAGACGAAGACTAATCGTCTGCAGCCTCTATCACCGCCGTGCCCTTGACGGTCCTTAATTACAAAAGTGAATTGCGCGGCTATCGTAAAGACTCCTGAGCCATAATGTCGGGCACAAGGAAAGATGCGAGCGGGAAGCGTTACACAGCGGAATTCAAGATCGCAGCGGTCTGGCAGTTGATCGATCGTGGGCATCCAACGGTCTCTGCGCCCTCTAACAATGACTTTATTAGTAAGCGCGAATGATCGACTTAGGCAATCCCCATTTCACGCGTAAGCAGCGCGGTTCCAAGCTTGGTACTCGTTGCCATTATCAACGTGAAGTTCTTTTACGGGAGCCCGAAACAGGAGCCGGAACGTAGTTATTGAATAACGCGCTGGCGTTCACTAGATGGAGAATCACATTGTAGCAAACGCTGCAGTTGAGATGGCATTGGAGATCAATCCCACTTCAATGCACCACCCGTCTGGTACTCCGTCACGCGCGCCTCGAAGAAGTTGCGCTCCTTCTTCAGGTCGATCATCTCGCTCATCCACGGGAACGGGTTTTCCTCGTTCGGGAACAGCGGGTCCAGGCCGATCTGGACGGCGCGGCGGTTGGCGATGAAGCGCAGGTAGCCCTTGAACATCGCTGCATTCAGGCCCAGCACGCCGCGCGGCATGGTGTCTTCGGCGTAGCGGTACTCGAGCTCGACAGCTTTCAGGAACAGCTGTTTGATGTCTTCCTTGAACTCGGCCGTCCACAGCTGCGGGTTTTCCATCTTGATCGTGTTGATCAGGTCGATGCCGAAGTTGCAGTGCATCGACTCGTCGCGCAGGATGTACTGGTACTGCTCGGCGGCGCCGGTCATCTTGTTCTGGCGGCCGAGCGCCAGGATCTGCGTGAAGCCGACGTAGAAGAACAGGCCTTCCATCAGGCAGGCAAACACGATGATCGACTTGAGCAGCTTCTGGTCCGATTCCAGCGTGCCGGTCTTGAATTCCGGGTCGTTGATGACCTCGATGAACGGGATCAGGAACTGGTCTTTGTCGCGGATCGACGGGATCTCGTTGTAGGCGTTGAAGATTTCCTTCTCGTCTAGGCCAAGCGACTCGACGATGTACTGGTAGGCGTGGGTGTGGATCGCCTCTTCGAAGGCCTGGCGCAGCAGGTACTGGCGGCATTCCGGCGCCGTGATGTGGCGGTAGGTGCCCAGCACGATGTTGTTGGCGGCCAGCGAGTCGGCGGTCACGAAGAAGCCCAGGTTGCGCTTGACGATGCGGCGCTCGTCTTCGGTCAGGCCGTTCGGGTTCTTCCACAGCTCGATGTCGCGCTGCATGTTCACTTCCTGCGGCATCCAGTGGTTGGCGCAGCCGGCCAGGTACTTGTCCCAGGCCCATTTGTACTTGAACGGGACCAGCTGGTTGACGTCGGTCTTGGCGTTGATGATGCGCTTGTCGTCAGCGTTCACGCGCTTAGCGACGTCGGCAGCGGCAAGCCCTTCGCTGTTTTGTCCGGCGAGAGGAGTTTCTGCCGGTTCTTCATCCCATGACAGCATAATGCTACTCCCGAAAAATGGCGGCCACGGGCCGCCGGTCGACTAACATTCGACTATGGCAGTCCAAGTGCTCGGAGCGATGCGGACACGATATCACCGCTTCCCTATCGATCCCGCTCTAGCACTTCGAACTGGGCTGCTTTCTCTGCTGCAGCATCGGATTTATTACGTCCGGACCGCGACTGGCCAATTTGGTCCGGATGAACCCTCGGACCGACTACTTCCTTGCCGTCACGTAGCTGCTGGGCGATCACCTCCTTGCCCAATGCGACGAACCGCGACTCGTGTCCAGGCATATGTACCTCGGCGAATTTCCGCGCTGCGTCCAGCAATGCATAGGCTTGCACCAGTTCCGGATACTTCTTCACCACAAGAGTAGGCCTCTCGTTAGCGAAAGCCGACAGCTTGTCGTTCAATGCCTGATCCGCCTGTTTCTGTTGCGGTTCGACCCGAGACTGCTCTTGCTCCCGGAGCGTGCTCCGTTCTATTCCATTCTTGGGCTCGCGTTGGTTCACTTGTGCCAGCTCCACTTCCGTGGGCTTGTAACCAGTGACCTGCAGTCCATTCCTTACAGCCTCCACCCACGCCGCGCGGCGAAAGGCTTCAGATCCCTTTACCGTGATGCTGCTCCAGTCTCGCTCCTTGGCGATTTCGATCAGCGCCTTGACGACTTCCGGATGCTCTCCCCTGGTCGCCAGGCGGGCACCGCGGTCAACAAACGCGGGTGAACGGTCGGGAAAGTAATAATCGCTGTCGACCTTCAGGAAACGCTTGCGCACCGATTCGGGTATCGCTGTCGATTTGGTAAGGTCGCCATCTGCATTTTTGGAAGCGGCGCCAGCTGAATGGCCAGGATTTCGCTCTCCGACGTTGGCTGCCTGTGCCTCGGTTTTCAACTCAGTGGCAACCCTGTCGAACGCCACACGGTAATCAGGGTCTTTGAGTCGATTTCCCTCCGCTACCGCGAGGCCTAGCTTGCGAGTTGCGGCATCCCTGATCATATGTAGCGCTTCGACGTCGGACTGCGCAACGGCCGCAGCGGGTTGACCACCAAGGTTGGTGCTTGGTCCTTCTTTCAGCGAGCGTGACCGCTCAAGCAACTGACGCAACAGCCGGGCATCCTCGGCGTCGTGCACAGCCTGAAGGTCGACCTCGCTGACCGGCTCCTTTCGAATATCCAGACCGGCTTCGATCGAATTTTCCTTCGGCGTCTTTTTCGATTTTCCGTTAGACGCAACGCCTGCAGGAGTCTTGCTGCCTTGCGCTGCGTAGTCAAATTGCCTGGTTTCCGATGCTGTCGCACTTATAGCCGGCGACTCCGGTTTCCCCATCTCCGCTTCTGCTGAAAACAGCTCTCCTTTCGACGACCGCATCGCGCTCTCCAACCGTGCACGCCGCAATTCCCAGCGCACATCCAGTGCAGCCTGGTAGGCCGTATGCTGTTGCATGAACGCGATGCCTTCCGGAGTCGGGACGGGTACGGGCGGCAAGGGCGGCAGGTCGTCCACTTGCAGGCTTGGCGCTACTCCCTGCCCCTGGCCTTCTGCGGGTTGAATATCCAGACTCGGCTGTGTCGCAGCAATTACATTCTTTGGTTTCGAATTACGCGACCGCTTCGGCTTGGGCGGCTCGTCGCCAGCAACGGATTCTACTTTCGCCTTTCCGCCTGAGCGCTTCCTAGGTTTTACAGTCTCTGTGCTGATGTCCTGCGCATTCAGTTCACGGGCCTGCTCTGAGGTTGGCGTAATCGCATTCCTGTCGCCAACGCCGGCAACGCTGCCATCCATTTTCTGTTCGCTCATGTCATTGCTCCTGTGAGGTTTCAACAGCTCTCATGAATGAACCAAACGCCTTTTGCAAGTCGTCGTCGGTGATCGGCTCGCCTATTGGTAATTCGATCTTGGAGAAGTCGACGGCATACGCTGTAAGGTCCAGCTTGCCGAGCTTGGCGAAGTCCGCCGGCGTGACCGGCCGCGGCGATGAATTGTCGGTAGTCTGTTCGACGCTACCCTCTTCTGGCTCGGGTACTGGGAATACCGCTGGCAAGGCGATCGCGATCGTCCTGATCGACGGAACAGGCAGGTTGGCGCGTCGTGCGAAGAGGCCGAGCTTCCAGAACCAGATCTTCTTGCACAGGATCGGCAGCATCCCCTCGACGGCGATGATCTCGTTGTTCTTGCCCATCTGTTTCACTTCCTGCGGGTTCATCAGGGGCCGGGCCGACTGCGAGACGGTGCTACCGCCTCCACTCGATTTATTCGAAAACGTGAAGCGCTGGCGCGAGCGCGACACAACCTCGGCCGTATAGGAACCCAGCATGCGCGAGATCTCTTCGGCATACTTCTGCTCGCGCGGTGCATAGATGACCGATGCCCCGCAGCAGCTCATGATCGTTTCCGCACCGTCGGCGCCGTACACCTGGCGCAGCTGGGAGACGGCCTGGACGATGATGAACGGGCGCAGTCCATAGCCGCCCATCAGGCCTATCGACTCCAGCACGATCGGCATGCGTCCCATGGCGGTGAACTCGTCCTTGATCACGGCCACTTCATGCTTGAGGCTGGGATCGTCCTCCGGCATCTTGTCCATATTGCAGTCGTAAAGCTGCGTGAAGAACAGGTTCAGCAGCTGTCCCAACCGGCCAAGATCGCCGGGATTGACGCCGAAGTAGATCGATATCCGCTCGCGACGCAGGTCGTACAGGTTAAAGGAATCGGCGCTCGTTGCGGCATCGACCATCGGGTTGGCCCAGAGCTGAAGCTTAGCCGTGAAGGTCTTGCGGATCGACGACTGTGTCTGCGGGCTGAGGTTGATGAAATCGTAGAGCATCCGCTTGCAGGTTGGGGAAAGCGGTTGATCGCCCTCTTCGCGACACGCAATCACTGCGCGCCAATGATCGCCGATGCTCTCCGCTTCCCCGTACATGATCTGTCTGAGCATTTCGCCCATCGTGCGCGGCAGCGTCGGCGTTTCGATCACATACAACGCCAGGCCGAGGAACAGGTCTCGGCACGACGCCGGCCAGAACGGATCGCCGCTCGCCGGGTCGGGCGACAGCATGTTGGCGATCTTCTGAAGCGCATTAATCCGCTGCGCAGGATCGTCCGGCACGTAGAAGCGCGATATCGGATTCCATTGCGCGGTACGGCCATCCGGCGACAACGGGTCGAACAGGAACACCTTGGAAAACAGCGAGCGCCAGCCGGCGGTGATCCGATAGCATTCCTTGCGCGTATCGTTGATGACGAAGCTCCCGCGCCAGCTCAGCGCGTTCGGCTGAACCAGGCCGGCGCCCTTGCCGGTGCGTGGCCCGGCGGCGCAAAATGCACCCCGCTGTTCACCCAGCCTGATCAGCTTGCCGCCCAGGCTCAGAAAGCCGCCCCAGCGGCCGAGCACGAGGCCGTCGCCATCGAACAGGCCGGCCGCGGCGACTTCGCGCTGCGTTGCGAACCGAGCGTCGCCGTACAGCGATCGCTTGGCGGGCTGCGCCAAAGCGAAGATGATTGCGATCGTCGCGCCCCACCCTGCCGCAATGCACATGAGGAGCCATCGCCGCGTGTACGCGTCATCGCCATACTGCTGCCAGTACGCCAGTACCGTAAATGGCGTGGCGGCATACGGAGGTAAGGCTGGGCTATGCAGCTTGACCAGGAAAAGGTAGCTGGCGAGATAGAACGCGAGGACGACACCACCGGCCAAGGCACTGGCAATAGCGAAAGCACGATGACGTTCGCTGTCCGCAGGTGAGATGAGCATCTTTGATCTCCTTAACCGAGTTGTCGCATTGCGAACGCGGGATCGAAGTACACCTCCGAGACGATGCGCCGTCCGTCCGGTAGCCGCTCCATCTGGAGGACGACGTCGACGAGTGCATGAAGCGTCGTGGTAATGTCGGAGAGGTCGAGGCCGCTGCCTTCCTGGCTGCCCTTGATCATCAGCGCCAAGCGCCGGAAGGCAAGCTTCGCGCGCGTCGCGTGCACCGTCGTGATCGTCCCGGGATGGCCTGAATTGAGTACGTTCTGGATGAAGAAGAACGACTCGTCGCCCCGCAGTTCAGCCAGCAGCACGCGGTCGGGACGCATCCTCAACGCGGCTTCCAGCAGGTCACGCGGCCTCAGCTTCGAAACGCCATTGCCGCCCTTCGGGTAGAAAAGGTTGACCTGGTTCTCGTGCGGAAGACGCATCTCAGGCACATCCTCGACCGTAACAATCCGCTCGTGTAGCGGAACCAGGGCAGCCAGCGCGTTGCCCAGCGTGGTCTTGCCCGATCCTGTCGCTCCAGATGACACGATGTTCTTGCGACAGGCGACGGCGAGGGCAAGAAAGCGTTCCCACTCTCTCGCATTGAATAACGCCAGCAGTTCGCGGTCGCTTTCTGGCAAGGCGTCTTCGAGAGTGCCTCTCTCTTCCTGTCCGAGCATCAGCGACTGTTCGCGCTTGGCGCATTCGAATGCGCCCGCATCGACCAGCTCGCGCAAGGACAGAACGCACGAACCCGGGCGACGGATCGTGATGGAGACGGTACCGGTCGGCACCGCGGGCGGGATGACGATCTGCACGCGCTGGCCGTCCGGCAGCTGGGCGCCGAGCAGCGGCTGCGCTTCGGTAATGTCCTGGCTCGAGCGGTTGCGCAACAGCTTCGCCAGGTCGAAGCACCAGTCGAAGTCCAGGGCCGGCATCCGATGCGACTCCCAATACCCTCGCCGCTCGACGGCGACGATGCCTGGACGGTTGATGACGATCTCGGTCAGGTCGGCATCCGCCAGGAAGCCCGACAACGGCTCCAGCGCCAGCACGACCGTGGATTTTTCGTTTGAGCCCTCGAAGACCAAGTCCATGGCGAACCTCACTGGCTGACCGGCGAACGTTCGCGCAGCGCATACACGTCCCTGAAGTCGAGGTCGCGCGCCACGTGGATCACGACCTGGGACGCCTGCGGCGCCGTCAGGGTCGGCTGGATATTCAGGGTGGACTTGAGCACGTCGCTCATGACCTGCTGCGCGCCACCGCTGATACTGGGAAAGGCGATCGTCGTATTGTTGTTGCCGCTGCCTTGATGAAGCGCTGTCAGGTAAGGACCGACATCGCTAACCACGCTGAGCAGGATCGCGGCGCCGAAGCGGTCCCAGAAGTGGTTGTCGACATCGCCGGCGATACCCGGCCGGCCGAGCCAGTCGGCGCCACCAAAGTCGACATCCACGAGGACGTGGTTCGGCGTCTCGCCGCGCGACCACACGATGCCGACCCGGCGCTGGCCCTGCGCCACACCATTGGCTTGCAGTCCAACCCATTTGGTGCCGCGCTCGAGCAGCACCACCCTGCTGTCGGCGCTGCGCACATCCTCGGCCTGGATGCACGAGACAGGACCCGGCAAGGTCGTGTCGAGCGCTTCGACCACGTTGCAGGGAATCTTGGTGCCTTGCGTGATCATCATGCTCGGATCGGCCAGCATGTACGCGCGTGCCGCCGCCGACTGGTTCTGCTGCGCCGGGCGAACCGTTCCGCCTGCGCCGGCCGGCAGCGCGTCAGCCGCCGTCGGCTGGACAGATACCTTCGTTTCCAGACCCGTAGCCTTCACTGCCTGGGTCTCGGCAACCTTGAAGACGAGCGGAGACTCCAGTCGCTGCTTCATCCGCAGCTGCGCCGGCGTCAATGGTGGAGGAGCTGTCGTCGCACCCGGCGTCACGCCCGGAGAGTACGACGTATTAGCCGCCACACCGGGCTGACTGTTCGATGGCGTGAGCGGTGGAAGCGTCGTCTCCTGTTTCGGCTCGGCGAAGGTGGGTGGCCTCAGTGGCGGCAGGCTGGCCACGACCGGTGCCACGGCTTCACGGGCGGGGTCGGTCGCCTCCTTGTGCCTGTCGTAGACGGCGGCGTAGTAGCGCCACAAGGCCAGCCCTGCAACCGTCACTACGCATGCGGCGATGACCACGTTGCTCGCCTTGTTCTGCAAGCGAAGCCCGCGATCCACTGTGGCTTCGTCGCGCTCTCCCTCGATGACGTTGTCGACGCCTGTATCATCCTTGACGTCATGGTCTTGCCTGAACGGGAACAGCTTCATCGCTTTTCTCCTTTGACGACACGTTCGACGTTGGGAGACGAGGTCTTCGTCGCCGGACGCGGTGCATTGGCATCGAACCCTTCGTTGAAGACGCACGCCACGATTGATCCCGAGCGCAGCACGAACTTGCGGCGCACTGCCTGGACTTCGACCGTCCCGTCGCTGGCGACCGTGATGTTTTCGACCCGCTCGAGTTGGTCGCCATCACCTGCTGCCGCATAGATCGCCGGAACTTGTGAACGCGCTGGAAAACGGAGGTAGGTCACAGCGCCATCGTCCCACGCTTCCACCGGCGACAGCTCGCCCGCACCTTGGACCGTATAGTCGCGATTCCGGACTGCCCTGGCGTGATCAAGCAGCGCCTCGATCCGCTCCTGTGCTTTGGTCTTAGCTTCCGCCGCGTGCTCCGCAGCCGGATAACGGAAACGCACCGTCAGGTAGGCGGTTTCCTTTGGCGGCGCCAGGCGCATGTCGAAGTTGTAGGCGCGCTTGTTGGTGACGACCTGGATATTGGTCGACGCCGCCTTCACGGCCGGCTTGAAGAACACGCCGTTGCGCTTGCCGGTGCTGGCGGCCTGCCAGGCGTCCGTGTCCCCGCCGACCATGTCGACCAGCTGTTCGTCGGGCTCGAACAGGATCATCGTCGACGCTCCGACCTTTCCATAAATCGTCACCACGTTGTTCGGGTCGTAATCGACGAAACGGATGCGCGGGTCGCCTTTCGACGCGACCGGCTCCTGGGCAGCATGGGCCTGCAGCGCCAATATTCCAGCCAGCGCGCAGGCGATGAGCTTAGTGCTCATGGCGTCACCTCCCGGGCTGTCGCTACAGGCGCGGTCAGCGCCATCGGCCTGCCCTGGTGCCCCGGTGCGGGTAAGGGCATATCCGGCTGGCGCACCGCTGGCGCGACGCCCAGGTCCGGATCCTTGATGTAGTCAGTGATTTCCATACCCAGGTCGTTGACGCGGCGGCTACGCTCGTCGGTCGCCACGTTCACCCAGCGGAACGGGATCGTCGCGATCCAGCTCGTCGGTTCGCCTACCGGTTGATCTGCCCTGGTCATGCGTATGGAGAAGCTCGCCCTGACAGCGCTGGCGGCGCCGAGGCCGTCGCGCAGGATCGTGATCGCACCGAGCTGGATGCGCACCTTGCCGTCCTTCTTGTAGACGTTCATCGGGGAAGCCGGGTTGGCGGTATCCCAATACGATGCCCACTGCGTGCGTAGTTGGGGACTCATGAAGGCTGCGGCGTCGTAGTAGTTGTCCTCGGCGGTGTCGATGGTGTAGTTTTCCCGCGCGCGCAGGAAGGTGGCGATGCTGCGCCGGATCGTCGCTTCTTCCGGCGTGAGCTGGTAGGCGGCGAGCGACAGCAGCGGACTTGTCGCTCCGGTGGACTTGTTCACCACCAGCACTTCGGGCGGTGGCGCCGGCCGCATCGAGGTATGGATGGCGCCGGCAGCGATCCCGAATGCCGCGACCGTGAGCGCAGAGGCGCCGGCCGCGACGCGCCATGCGGTCCTGCGCGAGCGCTGTTCCGCATCGGTCTGCCGGTCGGACTCTGCAGCCGAATGTTCCAGCAGGAGCTGTATGTCGTCGTGCGTTTCGATGAACCGGCGCAGCTCGTTCAAGTGGACAGCGAGCGCGTCCTTGGCTTGCGTGGTTTTCATGAGCACTCCTATGCGGCCGTGCCGCAGTTTGGATAGACGGCGCCTGCCTGCGCGGGCGCGTTGATGGGGCGACGATGTTTGCCGTCGCATGTGGGCAGCCTGGCGGCACAGCCGGCCAGCACTGCGGATGTCACAACCAGCAGGATCAGTTTGCGCATAGCGTCCTCACCGTTTTGTTTGCGAAATCTTCGTTTGGGATATCGAATTTCTTGCCCTGCCCCGGAACGCGCCCTGCGTTGCACTCCAGGTCTTGCGGCCGACGTAGCGCACCGGCCGCGTCGAGTAATCGATGCCCTTCCCCGCCAGCTGCCGGCCATGGCGATGCATCAGGCTTCCCGCAAGCCGGCCCATGCCGAACGAGGACAGGGCGACACCGCCAGCCAGCCCCGCGGCAATGGTTAGTACCGATGCCAGCGCGAGCAACGAGATCAACCCCATGACCATGAACGGGAAGATCTGATCGACCTCGCCGGTGTTGGCGATCGCCGCGGCCGAAGCGGACCGGGAGAACAGCTTGAGCACCAGCAGGTTGACCGCCATCACGAGGATCGGCACGAGAAAGTAGTTGCTGAGCTGGCGGATCCAGGAATTGAAGTACCCGGCGGTCGTCTCGAACAGCAGGCTGACGATGAACAGCGGTCCGAGGGCGAGGATTGCCGTCAGCGCCACCTTCGACAAGGCCATCAGGAAGAAGCCGTACGCCGTAACGACGATGATCAGCGACCACACCGCCAGTGCGACGAAGTACAAACCGACATCGCCGTTGAACAACCCAGCCTTGGCCCAGAACTGCTTGCCGATGTCGAAACCCTGGCTGAGCAGGAGATCGAGACCGCCGGTAAAGCCGCTGGCATCGGGCGCCCGGATCATCGCCGCGGCCAGCTGGTCCGGGCCATGCAGGAAGGTCTCCGTAAGGACGGTGTTGTACTCGGCCAGGCCGATCCCTGCTCCGAAGATGAGCGACACCTTCAGCACTCGCTCAGCCATGTCGAGCAGCGGCTCCCTGATCGCCCCGCGCATGCTGGCGAAACCCCAGAGCACGACATACACGCCGAGGAAAGTGAACGCCGCCGGAGCGATCGCCTGTGCGACTGCGGCAACCTGTTCGCCGACGTAGGCGTCGCATACGCGCTCGATGTAGGCGAGACTGCTGGTGAAGAACGTCCCCGGGGCTGCCATAGGGCCACCTATGGGGTCACGTTCGGGAACCGGCCGCCGCCCGCCGAGGCGATGCGCTCCGCCCGCGTCGCGTTCGCGCAGTTCGGATCGTCGCCCTTGCGGCCGGGGTCATTCGCGCAAGCGGCGAAAACCTTCTTACGCAGGTCCGGCTGTTTCAGATAGTCGTCTACGGTGAGTACGCGATCGCTGGCGGCTGCTGCAACGGCAGGCGCGCCGCCCTGCTTCGTACATCCACTACCCATGCATGCCAGGGAAGCGAGTAGGACTGCGTTGACGATGTTGCGATTGAAGTTCATGGTGGCTCCTAAGGTGACTGGATTTGTCAGGGAAGACTGGTATCGATCGTCGGGAAATTCCCCTGTCCCGACGAGGTGGCGCGCATCTGGTTGACCATCAGCCGCTCCGCCTCGGTCTGCGCGGTGGCACCATTCCCGGCAGCCGCGAGCTGGTTCTGGTCCTTCACCAGCGCCGCATGCTCGATGGCGATAGCGTTGGAAAGGTCGTATGCGGCTTTCGGGTCGTTGGTCGTCGCAAGGGCGCCCGTCAGCGTCCGCAGGCGCTGCTCGCGCACCGTAGCGTCGTTGTACGCGGCTTGCGCCATTGCCTGGTTCGCAGCCGAGATGTTCTGCGACTGGCTCAGGAACGATTGCAGCGCTGGTGACAGGCTGGCCGCCTGCGCAGGCGTCAGCACCGCTTGCGCTGACCTGATCTCCTGGGCGAGCGCCGAGAGCTGGGTCATCGACTGCGTCCAGTCGGCAGGCAGCACACGCGTGGACGCTGGCAGCAGTGCCGCCATGCCCCGGTTACCCGTCATCGAATCGATCTGCACACGCATCTGTGCGTACTGCTGCTCCCATGCCCTCACCTGCTTGACCGCTTCGGCCAGCGCCGTCGGATCGGTCACGACCATTTGAGCCTGGGCTGACAGCCCGCCACTGCAAAGCAACACGGCAGCAATGATGTTTCGGGATCTCATGTCCTGCTCCTTTCGTTGATGAAGTGCGGGTACCAGTCGTCGGCGTTTTCGCCGTATTGCTCGATGAGGCGGTCCATCAAGGCAAGGTTCGACGTTCGCGCCGACAGCACGGAGAGATCGTCGTCCATGCCGTCGAGCGGCAGCTTGAGGACGACGGAATGGTGTCCCTGCCTGAACAGGAACATCCCGCTGCCTTCCGGCAGTTCAGTCTTGATGATCTCGAACTCGCGTTCGGACAACCCGAGTCCGTCCACGTAGTCCTTCTTGCGCGCGCCCGGATTCGGAAACAAGAACAGCGTCGCGACCTGCTCGATCAGCGTGCGGCTGATCGGGTGGTTGATGGCGTCGCCGGGCGAGTTCGAGTCGAGCGCCACGAAGCCGTTCTTCTTACGCAGTGTACGCAGCATGTCGTCGCAGAACGCCGCGAACTTGGCGTCGCCGAGCGCCTTCCAGAACTCGGAGATCCATATTCCGAGCCTACGACCATCGATCAGGCGGCTCGTCAGGTAGAACAGGTGCATGTTGATTGGCGTGCGCAATTCCGGATCGTCGAGGAAGCTGGTAACGTCAAACGCAGTGGTCTGCACCGAACCCAGGCTGGCGGCGAGCGTGTCGGCCTGGTTGTCGAACACCCAGGCAAGCGCTCCGTCCTTGCGGCCCGGCTCGCGCGCATGGCACCACTTGGACAGGCGCTCGTACACGCTCTCGGCGCCCTTGGGGAGATAGTCCAGGACCCGGCCAAGGCGCCGGTTCCCTGGCGCCAGGCGCATGACCGCTTCGATCGCATAATCGAGTTCCTTTTCCTCGGATACGCTCAAGGGCTTCGCATCGATCTCGATGCCGTCCTGCGTCAGCATCGGCCGAGACACGAGGCGCCGCACTAGACGACGCAGGTATGGCATGACCGCCTTTTCCTGCGGATCCAGGCTGAACGGATTCCAGCCTGTCGGCTCACCCGGCTCGATCCTGTACACCTTGCCGCCGAGGCGGCGAACGGCGATCTCGGTATCGCGGTCCTTGGAAAACAGGACAGAGGTCAAACCATACTTCTGCATCATTGCGAGGATGAACATCGCGGCCGCGGTCTTGCCCGAGCCGGTCGGTCCAAGGAACATCGAATGTGCGACGTCCCTCTTGTTACCGCCATTCTGGGCTTTCGGATCGGCCGCATGCAGGTTCAGGTAATGCGGCGTGCCTGCCGCGGTCACAAGCATCGTGACCGCGTCGCCCCAGTGGTTGCCGCTGCGCCGCCCGACGGGGAAGTTATGCAGCGGCATGAAGCCGCAGGCGTTGCGGCTGTTAATCAGCGAAAGCCTGGGCCGATACCGGTGGTTTCCCGGCAGCTGCGCCCAGTACGACGCCTCGCAAGCCAGGTCCTCGCGCGCGCTAACGATGCCGGCATCGGTCAGCACGGCGCGCGCCTTGTCGACGTTCTGGTTCAGTTCCCGCAGCGTCGCGCCTTTGACCTGCACACTGTAGTGATGTCCGCCCATGACAGTGCGCCGCGACGCAAGGTCGTCCGCTGCATCGGGCAATTCGTCGCGCTGGGAGACGGCGGCGTCGCCCGCGTTTTCCATTCGTACGCCGGTCGTGCGCATTTGTTCCAGTGCCGTGTCCTTGCGCGAGAAAGTGAAGGACTGGGTGACCACGAGTTCGAACGGCAGCGTCAGGAGCTCGTCGAGGTAGAGCGGGTGCGTCTCAGCTGGATAGCCGTTGATGCCCAACATCGCGGAAAAGCTGGTGCTGCCGGCGCGCCTGATCTCGATGGTCTCGGTACCGAACAGCGGGCGCGTGGTGCCGACCAGCGAACGCATTCGGCATGGCGCAAGAGCGACCCGCTCCCATGCGCCGTTCGCGAGGTAGCCGAAGAACTCGGCCGGCTCGGAAAACCAGACACCGCCACGCTCGTAAAGCGCCAACCGCTCCGCTTCGTAGTACCGCAATCCGGCGATCAGGCCGTCGACGATCGCATCGAACTCTGCCATGTTCTCCTGCCGCTCCATCTCAATGGCCTCGACGGTACGCGCGAAGAACAGCTTGCCGAGCGTCCCGCCCGTCCACCATGGGTTCGGACGGAACACCAGCGTCAGGTAAAGCTCATTCACCATCAGGTACTCGCCACCGACCTTCGCCGCATAGCGCGCGTTGAGGTCATGCGCATATCCTGGAGGGTAGACACCGTCGGGATAACGATTATCTTCACGCCTGACGATGTGCTGCCAGAGCGTGATCCGCGGATCGGCCAGGCCGAGCATGATCCGGTTCAGGCGATCGTGCCGGCTGTTTAACTCCGCGTTGGACGCGCATTCGAAAGCCGCGCCGCTCAGCCGCAGTACGCAAACATAGTCGCCGCCGCTGGTCAGAACGCCGCTCGGTGTCAGGTGGAACTCGTAAGGGACATTCTGTGAAAGAGACAAATCACGCGTTGCCGCCCGCATGCGGCGGCGCTTCGAACGATCAAGGATTGGCATGCTTGTTCTCCTGTTTGAGGCGCCGTTGCAGGCGCCAGCGTTGAACAAACCTGATTCGTCGGCGCAGCGCCAGCGGGCTGTATGAAGAGGCCGACCAGTAGCCGAGCGTTGCGAACAGGCCGTTCGCCTTGGTGCGCAGCCACAGCACCAGCAGCTCGAAGCTGCGTGGGTCCTTCAGGCAGACCAGGTAGCAGATTCCGTGGATGGGAACGCAGATCAGTACCCACAGCAGATTCCTGGTCCAGACCAGGGCCTCGACCGACGCCATGAGGTTGAGCATCAGCGCCGGATACGGGACGCCCCATCTCATGGCCGGCCGGGTCAGCCCGACGGCAAGAGGATCGACCTTGATGCCGTCGTCGTCCATGTCAGACCCCCATCAGCGTACGGAACCAGGACACGATCTGGTCGCTGCCGAACATCATGGCGATGCCCACCAGTCCTCCGACGAACCAGCCCCAGTTCACGCGCCCCATCAGGCAGAGCACCCCGACGACAAGAACGGCGATCCCAGCGAATGGAGTGAGCGTCTGGACCAGGTCGGTCTTCAGTGTCGTCCCCGAGTTGGCGAACGGTGGCGCGGCGAATGCAAGTTCCGGGAACAGGCTGCAAGCTACGACGGCGCCCGACAAGACAAGCTGCAGGGTACGAGCAGTTTTCATGGCAGTTCCTTTGCAACGGGTTGAGAATCGGTAGGTGACGCGCCGCGCCGGTAGACGTCCCAGAACGGCGCTGGCGGTGGCATGGATGAGGCGGGTCTGTTGTCGACCGCTTGTTCGGTCCCGGCAGCATGTGCACGCACGCGCAGCAGTTTCGCGTCCGGCAGTCGCGCCAGTTCGCGTTGAAGCGCCTTCACGTTTTCTTCGTGACGATGCAGGTTGGCTTGGGTATCGTCCGTGGGCGCTTTCGTCATCGACTCTCGTGCCGCGACGAGCGCGAGCTGTTCGGCAGCGAACTCGGATTCGAGGATGGCGCGGCGGTCCATGTCACGGGCCTGCTGTGCAGCCTTGTCTACGATAGGAAACGGTTCGTTCCCTTGCGCCAATGAACAGAGTGATATTGCGCAGAAGATCAGCGGTTTTCGAAGCAAACTCATGTCTGGCTCCTTGCGGTGACTTGGACCAGACGATAGGCTAAGTCCCTGCCGCTACCCTTGATGAGTATCATTCAATCAGGTGTTTAATTAACACCTTATTTAAGTACACTTGGACGCCATGGATCAGCGTCTTCCCTGCCACAGAAAGGTGTGTATGAGGAAAAACAAGAGGCTGACCAAGGAAGAGTTCGAGGCCATTCGCCCGCACCTGGCAAGGATGAAAGACCGGAACGTCGAGGCCATCAGGGCCATCCTCGTCGAAGGACGTCCGCAGAAGGACGTGGCTGCGGAGCTGGATGTATCGGCGGTCGCGGTGAGCTCGATGGTACGCAGCGCGTGGGAGTACCACGTCACGCACGGCGTGCGGCCGGAAGGCTGGGTCAGCGTCAGCGTCGTCCTGCCGCCGGAGATGGCGCAACTCGTCAGAGAGATGGAACGTAGCGCACGTGAAAATCTAAAGGCGAAAAAGTGAAGATCTTCATCCCTGCCAATCAGAAGGGCGGCGTCGGCAAGACCAACACCGCATTCAACTTCACCCACTACCTCGCTGAAGAGGGAAACCGGGTACTCGGCGTGGACGGCGACGAACAGGGCAACTACAGTCGCGCCATGAGCGATTATGTGCAGCTGGGACTGGGTGCAAGCCAGCTGTTCGGAGAAACGCCTGTTGTGTTGCCTGATGCGGCAGGCGCGGTCACGGTCCTGCACGCGGACAAGGAAAACCTGCGTGCAGTCGAGCGCTCCGGCGTCAGCGATGCCCAGCTGGTCTCGAATTTACGGGCACGTCTGAATGAGCTGGCGTCCTGCTTCGACTACCTCGTCATCGATTCGGCCGGATCGAACAGTCGCATCACAAACGCCCTCCTCTTCGTCAGCGACTTTGCCGTGATCCCGACAAAGATCGACCAGGACAGTATCGATGTGTCGGTGGAGGTATTGAAACGCATCGCGTCCATCAAGAGTACGTGGAATCCGGCGATGGTCAACCTTGGCATCCTGCCGAACGAATACGACTCGCGCCAACCGGCACAGGTCAAGAGCCTGAAAGCGCTGCTGGGCAAGTACCCGCAATTCATCTTCCCTGCTTTCATTGCAGACCGCTCGGCATACCGGGAGGCCTCCGCGGCCCGGACGCCGGTATGGCGGCTGAAAAGTGAGGCGGATGGGCGCACCAAGACGTCGACGCGAGATGCTGCTGTCGAGATGCGCACGGTTTTTCGCATGCTGCTCGACAGGATGGAGGCGCAGCCATGAACCTGGATCTGACAGGCTTGGCCGAAGTCATGCAGTCCGCCACAGGCGAACCGTTGATGCTGCCGCTGGAAGTGATCAGCTGCGATCCGAGCCAGCCGCGCAAGCACTTCGATGAAACGGCGCTGATGGAGCTTGCCGAAAGCATCCGCGCGATCGGCGTCGTTCAACCGATTTCGGTACACCAGGACCCTGCCGCGCCTGGCCGGTACATCATCAACTATGGCGAGCGCAGGTACCGCGCGTCGCTGCTCGCTGGCATGCGGAGCATCCCGGTCTTCGTACACAAGACGCCCGACGACTACAGGCAGGTAGCCGAAAATCTTCATCGCGCTGACCTGTCGCCGATGGAAATGGCACTCTTTATCAAACGCCGACTGGACGCTGGCGAGAAGAGGAACGAGATCGCTGCTCAACTGGGTTACAAGAAAAGTTATGTGACAGAGCACCTGGCGTTGTTGGAGGCGCCGGCTTGTGTCGAAAAAGCGTATGCGAATGGTGCGACCTCGCCACGCACGCTGTACGACCTGCGCAGGCTGCACGACGAGTTTCCGCAGGAGGTAGAAGCATGGTGCGCAAGCGGCATCGAAGTCACGCGGGATACGGTCGAGGCGCTTGTTCGCACAGTTCGTCGCGACGAATTCTTTCCGCTTGAACTGATTCATGATGTTCGTCGCGACGAACTTTCGGACGCCCCTCTTTCCACTGATGCGTCAACTGCGATCACTGCGCACGATGCTCAACTGCAGTCCGACAGGCCAGGACCGGAAGATAGCGGACAAAACGAGATTGACACGGAGCCACACGGTCGTCGTACCGGGAGGATTGCGCGCCAATCACGTACGAATGGGTCTCGTCCGCAATTACTCATCAAGGTAATGCACGACGGTCGCAAGGCTACCGTAGAGGATGAAAGCACTGTCCTCATCCGTTACGACGATGGCGGTACTGCTGAAGTTCTCCTTTCGAAGACCATGGTCCTGGGGACAGCAGCGGTGTAGAGGTCCTTTCAACCACGATATCGGAGCTGCCATGGGAAACGCGCGAACCTTGATGAAGATGTCCACCGTGGCCGTACTTGTAACAGTGCGCTCGCTTCTTTTCATGGCGTTGCTTCTCGCTTTGCGCGTGCTTGTGCCTCTGCTCCGCCTGGTCGCAACGGCCGGTATGTTGATCTTCGGTTTTTGTTTGCTGGTGCGGCGTGACCAGGTCACGGCCATGTGGGCTGGCGCGGGACTGGCTGTTGCCGCCGTCGCTCTTGAACTGGCGCTGGGCGCGGCGATTCGCGCGCTGGCGCCTCCTAGTGTCGTTGTGATTTCCGAGGTGTGAGCGCTGAGGCGCGGTTGTCCCGCAGTCCCGAAGGGACGAGGACCCGGTCGTTAATCCGCATGGATTAACAACGCTAGACGCAAGTCTATCCTGCCCTCTTTAAACCGAAAGCAGTAAGAACTGTGGAATTGGCACCTAGCAGATAAAGGACGAGCAGTTGGTTTTCAACGCTGGCTAAACCGGGAGAGCTTTCATGGCGGTCATCGGAGCGAGGGTCGATAACGAAATCAAGCAGGCGTTCGATGCGATTGCGCGCGCGCGGTCGGTCACGGCGTCGCGCCTTGCAGGTGTCCTTATCACGGACTTCATCAAGGCCGAGCGGGGCGGCGCGGCGCAGGCAACCGTCGGGACGCAGCTGCCGGCGCAAGCCTATCCTGCGGCGCATGCTGGTGCCAAGACCGAACTGCTGCACGTGCGTCTTGAACCCTATTATTACGAGGAGCTTGGGCGGCTGGCTGCGCAGCGCAAGTGGTATCGCAGCGCCTATCTTGCGAACCTTTTATATGCCCATGTCGACAGGCGGCCGGTACTCTGCCATGACGAGGTCAACGCGGTGCGTCAGGTGGCGCGGCAACTTGCGGACATCGGTCGCAACGTCAACCAGATCGCAAGGAAGGTAAATATCGATCCAGACCGGGCCGACCTGTCTGCCTTCGACCTAGAACTGATCCGCATGCTGCTCGATGTGGAAACGGCGGCGGTCAAGGAACTCGTCCATGAGAACCTGCGGACCTGGGGAGCGACCGATGTCCAGTAACGATGTGATCGTGCCCGACCGCGGCGGGAGGAAGTCCGGCCTGCGCCGCCTTGTCTATCGTCCGCATGCCGGGCACCGTGACGCCAGCAACGACTGGCAGGCTACCAAGGACAGGCTGCGCCGCACCGTGGCGCGCGTGCCGGAAGTCGTGATCAAGGTTACGGGCGGCGGCTCGAAGAGTGCCGGGGTGCTGCGCTACATGAACTACATTTCGCGCAGCGGGGCGCTGATCACGGTCGACGAGAAAGGCGAGCGCCTTGGCGGCAGGGACAGTGTCAGGCAGGTGCACGCCTCCTGGGATCTCGACCTGCAGCGTGCGCACGGCAAGGCTGGCGATGCGCTGCACCACACCTTTAACATCATCTTCTCGATGCCGGCCAGGACGGACCCGGACAAGCTGCTCGACGCGGTGCAGGCGTTCGCGCGCGAGCACTTCGGCCAGCGCCAGTACATCATGGCGCTGCACACGCCGGAGACCGACCCGAGCGACAATCCCCCGCCGCATCCGCATGTGCACGTGATCGTTCGCGCCGAGGATGAAGACGGGCACCGGCTGCACATCCGCAAATCGACACTGCGTATCTGGCGTGAGGCATTCGCAGCCAAGCTCAGGATGCGCAGCATCGAAGCGAATGCCACCTCGAGGGCGGAACGTGGCGTCTCGCTCAAGGGCCGCGGCAGCGCCGAATATCACATCCGGGAGCGTGGCGACGTGTCGACCGCGGAGGCGCGCAGGTTTGCCGAAGCCGCTAGCGACCTTCGCAGGGGAGACACGGGACTGAAGCCTTGGGAAGTGGCTATGGCCGCGCGACGGCGCGACGTGTTGAAGGAGCTGGCGCGCAACGCCGCAGCGCTGCGCAACGAGGGCGATATCGAACTGGCAGAGCAGGTCGAGCGGTTCGCGCGAGAGCTTTCGCCACTCGACAGCGAACGACGGCGGATGCAACGTGCGCTTGTCGAGCAAGTGAATGCGCGCCTTGTACGTGAGCGCCAGAAGGATGTGGTACCGCCACCGGAGCATGACAGCCATTAGGCTCGCGGCCTAGCGCAGTAACGATGAAGTTAAACGCAATTGACCGAAAGGAGGTAGCCATGAACAAGGTGCCGGGCAGCGGAGCGTCGAAAGAAAACAGGCTGGTCCGCGAAGCCATGTGCGACAGCACAGCATCGCTGCCAGATGCGACGCTCCTGCCATACACTGATTCTGGATACCGCCCGCCGGCGCCAGACGAGATCCGGGCAGTCATGCAGCTGCTTGGCACGACGGCCGAGCAGCTGGCGGGACTTGTAGGCGTCAAGGACGGCCGCGCGGTCAGGCGCTGGCTTTCTCCCCTAACTGCGAAAACCCATGCCCAGATCGACTATGCGATCTGGCGCCTGATGCTGCTCGAAGCGGGTTTGATCGACCCGCCAAAGCCTTTGATCCATGCCAAATCGATTAGGTCTAAAAGACCTTTACTCAATTTATCGGAAGAGCAGTCGAAGACAGAATAAACGTCGCTTCACCAGCTGCATGGTTTCTGAATCTTGTTTAACGAACGTTAGGGAGATTTGACATGAAACTCGCAACGCGTTTTGGCCGTGGCCACACGTCGGTCCGGTCCCATCAGCCGCTCACCAATGAAGAAATCGCCGGCGTGGCGCCGTCGATCTTCGCAACCGAAAAGCACGACAGCCGCTCGGAGCGCTACACCTATATCCCGACCATCGACGTGCTAGAAAAGCTTCGCACCGAAGGCTTCATGCCCTTTATGGCATGCCAGGCCCGTTGCCGGGACGAAAGCAAGCGCGAACATACGAAGCACATGCTTCGCCTGCGCTATGCCGGGCAGATAGACAGCAACGAGGCGAACGAGATCATCCTGCTGAACTCCCACGACGGCACCAGCAGCTACCAGATGCTGGCCGGTACCTTCCGGTTCGTCTGCTGCAACGGGATGGTGTGCGGCGACACGCTGAACGACATACGGGTTCCGCACAAGGGCAACATCGTCGACAACGTGATCGAAGGCGCGTTTCGCGTGGTCAACGATTTCGAACGGATCAACGGACAGATCGATGGCATGAAGGCCCTGCCCTTGA
Organism: Herbaspirillum sp. SJZ107; assembly: GCF_006715485.1. Classification (GTDB taxonomy): domain Bacteria; phylum Pseudomonadota; class Gammaproteobacteria; order Burkholderiales; family Burkholderiaceae_D; genus Telluria. The sequence continues at coordinate 386,122 of NZ_VFNH01000004.1, read as the reverse complement.
ACGAAGGCGACCAGCTGGCCTTTGCGCATGCCGCATTGGCGCTGAAGTACGACCCGCAAACCGAAATGGCACCGATTACCGAGCAACAGATCCTTGTACCGAATCGCCGCGAGGATGTCGGCAATGACCTGTGGAAGACCTTCAATCGTGTCCAGGAAAGGATGCTGAAAGGCGGCGTGCAGGGCCGAGCGGCGAATGGCCGTCGTATTACCACGCGTGCTGTCACCGGCATTGACCAGGACATCAGGCTGAACCGGGCTCTGTGGGTACTCGCCGAACAAATGAAACTGCTGAAGCACTGATTCAGCCGGGAACTTCCCGTTTCGCAATTCCATTTGAAATCAGGCGATGCCGCCGTGAAGTTTTGCGACATCGCCTAATCCAGAAACCGGAGGCATCGATGACTACTTTCACCAGAATCGGCGATCTGATTGCAGCGCTTCAGGAATGCGACCCTGACGGAACAATAACAATCACTCTGGACGGCGCTCTTGTGTTCGATGACGAGGTTCCTGACGAAGTCGAATACAGGTCCGATCCCGTAGTTGATTTCCTGTTTTCAAAATCGGACGCCGTAAAGAGCGATCGCGTCCACCTTGGTCTTTCGAAAATGGATACCGAAGAAATTGTTTCCGACCGACGGAATCAACTCAACACTCACCTCAAGGAAAGCTCACTTTCTACGAACCCGGGCGTCGTTATGAATGCTCCAGTCGCAATTGCGCTCGCCTTTGATCATGACACCTACGTCAATCTGCAAGCGGTCGTCGCCAACTGCAACTTATCCGAAGGCAGTCGTGACGGTGCGACAACGCATGGGAAACTGGATGTTCCTCGCTTGCTTGCCATGCTTGCCGAGGACGCGGCGATGACAAATACCCGGCCAAGTTCATGGGAAGGTGCGAACATGCAGCAGGTGCTGGATAGCCATGGTTATGTGTGACTTTGTTCATCTATTTGCTCAATAGAGATCGATCGACAAAATTCAATAAGTTCCAGCGAATTTATTGATCATGAATGAAAGTCAGGCGACCACTTATTGCATTTGTCTTCGTGCAGGTGCAAAGTAATCCTAATACCAACCCAGTTAGGATATAGAAATGAATGCTATACCTTCCAACAAAAATGTAATGCCATTGGGTAGGGTAGTAATCAATCGTAAGCAGCTTCTGAAAAAAGTACCGCTGTGCGAGCGCACTATTCTTGACATGGAAAAGCGCGGAGAATTTCCAAGGCGCTTTTCGGTAACGCGGCGTCTGGTCGTATGGGATCTCGCTGAAGTCGACGAGTGGATTGCACGGCAGCAGACTGCCGGGGTACAGCAACCGCAGCCCGGTACTAAAGCGAACGACCTGTCCAGTTATCGATCAAATTAGCCCATGCCTGCATCATGTGACGACGCTGGTCCGCATATTCGGCCTTGTTGTAAACGGCACGAACGCCACGCTGCTCGTGCGCCAGGCACTTTTCGATCCAGTCTGATTGAAATCCGGCCTCATGCAGCGTCGTCGATGCGGTTCGCCGGAAGTCGTGCGGCGTAAAATGGGCCAGGGGTACGCCATCCTTCCGTGCCTCTTCCAGAACGGCCGTGGTCACCCTGTTCAGCGTCGCATTGCTGATCGGCTGGTCTCCATCGTACCTAGCCGGAAAAACATAGGGAGAAGCACCGGCGCACGTTCGCAACGCAATCAGAATGTCGAGAGCCTGCTCGGCCAGATAGACATTGTGCGGATTCCGACGCTTCATTCGAGAAGCTGGGATCGTCCATACCCGATCGGTAAAATTAACTTCGGTCCACATTCCCTCCGCCATCTCCGATTTCCTAAGCATCGTCAGGAGCAGGAGCTTTACTCCGAGACGCAGCGTCGCACTCGTCGCGACCTTCTCCAGATAATAGAACACTAGACGAACTTCCTCCGAAGTCAGCGAGCGTTCCCTCGGCTGGAACCGTGCAATCGAACTTGGACGAATTTCGTCGGCCGGATTCAATGCCTTCTGCCCTCGCTCGCGTGCGTATCGAAACACAAGCATGACGATTTCGCGCGCCTGGACAGCAGTCGCCGGCGCACCTCGTGCCACGATGCGATCGCAAAGCCGGCGCAGTTCTTCTTCCGTGATCTCGTCCAGCTTAAGCTTCTCATACGGCTTCTTGAGATCTCGCTCGTATACCGAACGGCGCATGTCCCGAGTCGACTCGGCCATCATGTAGCGTTCAAGCCATTCCTCGGCCCATTGTCCAAACGTATTCTCGTCCTTTCGGCGCTCGCGGATATTGGCCTTTTGTCGCGCCGGAGAACGTCCGGCTGCGAGGGCCTTCTTCGCCTCCGCCAGCAGTTCCCTTGCCTCGCCCAGCTTCAGACCACCCGGCCCATACCGTCCGAGTACCAGGGTCTCCTGCCTTCCATTAATAGCGTAGTTGTAGCGAAATGAAATTGTTCCGGAGGCTAGAACGTAGACGTACAGTCCGTCCCGGTCTGAAACCTTGTAACCCTTGTCTCTGGGCTTCAGGTTTCGCAGCGTCGCATCGGTGAGCATGAGAACCTCGATACCATGGTTGGAGACGCCAACTTTGACGTCACTTTTTCTTGAAGATTCAATCGGTTAGACGAATCCGGTACCATGATCAGGTGCAGTAGGGAAAGATGGTACCGACAGGTAGAGATGGTACCCGGCTGCCGTGACACCATTGTCGATGCCATCAAATTATCGTGCTTCTGGCTGCCTGAACATGCCGGCCTCTGCCAGTCCAAAAAGAAAAAAGCCCCTGAAATCAGGGGCTTAGTTCATCTCGAATGCTCGAGTTTGCCAGCTATTGCCGAGTCTGGAATCACTCCCACTCAATCGTCGCCGGCGGCTTCCCCGAAATATCATAAACAACGCGATTGATCCCGCGCACCTCGTTGATGATCCGGTTCGACACCTTACCCAGCAATTCATGCGGCAGATGCGCCCACTGCGCCGTCATGAAGTCGAGCGTCTGCACCGCACGCAGCGCGACGACGTATTCGTAGGTACGCCCGTCACCCATCACACCCACCGACTTCACCGGCAGGAACACAGCAAAGGCCTGCGACGTCGCCTCGTACCAGTTCACCGGCGCCTTGCCGGCATCGATCCCCGGCACCATCGGCGCAACGAAAGGCGTATGACGCAGCTCTTCGATAAAGATCGCATCGGCCTCGCGCAGCATGTCCGCATACTCGCGCTTGACCTCGCCCAGGATACGCACGCCCAGGCCCGGACCCGGGAACGGGTGGCGGTAGACCATGTCGTGCGGCAGGCCCAGCGCCACGCCCAGCTTGCGCACCTCGTCCTTGAACAGTTCGCGCAGCGGTTCCAGCAGCTTCAGGTGCAGGGTTTCCGGCAGGCCGCCCACGTTGTGGTGGCTCTTGATGGTCTGGCCCTTCTTGCCCTTGCCTGCCGACTCGATCACGTCCGGATAGATCGTGCCCTGTGCCAGCCATTTTGCGCTGGTCAGTTTCTGCGACTCGACCTGGAACACTTCCACGAACTCGCGGCCGATGATCTTGCGCTTCTGCTCCGGATCGGTCACGCCGGCCAGGTGGCCCATGAACTGGTCGGAGGCGTCGATGCGCAGCACTTTTACGCCGAGGTTCTTCGAGAACATGTCCATCACCATCTTGCCCTCGTCCTTGCGCAGCAGGCCATGGTCGACGAAGACGCAGGTCAGCTGGTCGCCGATGGCGCGGTGGATCAGGGCTGCGGCCACGCTCGAGTCGACGCCGCCGGACAGGCCGAGGATGACTTCATCGGTGCCGACCTGGGCGCGGATCTTCTCGACCGCTTCGCCGATGTAGTCCGGCATGTTCCAGTCGCTCTTGCAGCCGCAGATCTCGTGCACGAAGCGGCCGATGATGGCTTCGCCTTGCGTGGTGTGGGTGACTTCCGGGTGGAATTGCAGTGCATAGAAGCCGCGCTCTTCGTCGGCCATGGCCGCGATCGGGCACGACGGGGTCGAGCCCATCAGCTTGAAGCCCGGCGGCATTTCCAGCACCTTGTCGCCGTGGCTCATCCAGACCTTCAGCATGCCGTGGCCTTCGTCGGTGACGAAGTCGTTGACGCCGTTCAGCAGCTTGGTATGGCCGCGGGCGCGCACTTCGGCGTAGCCGAATTCGCGCACTTTGCCGTTCTCGACCTGGCCGCCGAGCTGGGCCGCCATGGTCTGCATGCCGTAGCAGATGCCGAGCACCGGCACGCCGAGTTCGAACACCGCTTGCGGCGCGCGCGGGGAGTCGCCTTCCAGGGTCGAGTTGTGGCTGCCGGACAGGATCACGCCCGAGGCGCCATAGTTGCGGACGAACTCGTCGCCGATGTCGTAGGGGAAGACTTCGGAGAACACGCCGGCGTCGCGGACGCGGCGGGCGATCAGCTGGGTAACCTGGGAACCGAAGTCGAGGATGAGGATTTTGGAATGCATGTTCTTTTCGATGGCAAATACAAAAACGCGGCCCTTAGTTCATCTGGAGCCGCGTTTCGGGGATCTTATTCCGTACGGTAGTTCGGCGCTTCCTTGGTGATCTGCACGTCGTGGACGTGCGATTCACGCATGCCGGCCGAGGTGATCTCGACGAACTCGGCTTTCTCGCGCAATTCTTCGATGGTCGCGCAGCCGCAGTAGCCCATCGACTGGCGCACGCCGCCGACCATCTGGTAGATGATCGCCAGCACGCTGCCCTTGTAGGCGACGCGGCCTTCGATACCTTCCGGCACGAACTTCTCGGTCTTGGCCGAGGCTTCCTGGAAGTAGCGGTCGGCCGAGCCTTCGGCCATCGCGCCCAGCGAACCCATGCCGCGGTAGGACTTGTAGCTGCGGCCCTGAAACAGGATGACTTCGCCCGGCGCTTCTTCGGTGCCGGCGAACATCGACCCCATCATGACCGAGTGGGCGCCTGCCGCCAGTGCCTTCGAGATGTCGCCCGAAAAGCGGATGCCGCCGTCGGCAATGCAGGGCACGCCGGTGCCGGCCAGGGCTTCGGACACGTTCGAGATCGCGGTGACTTGCGGCACGCCGACGCCGGCGACGATACGGGTGGTGCAGATCGAGCCCGGGCCGATGCCGACCTTGACCGCGTCGGCGCCGGCTTCGACCAGCGCCAGTGCGGCGGCTGCGGTGGCGATGTTGCCGCCGATGACGTCAACTTGCGGGAAGTTGGACTTGATCCATTTCACCTGGTCCAGGATGCCTTGCGAGTGACCGTGGGCGGTGTCGACCACCAGCACGTCGACGCCGGCTTTCACCAGCAGTTCGACGCGTTCCTTGTCCTTGTCGCCCACGCCGACGGCGGCGCCGACCAGCAGTTTGCCCTGTGCATCCTTCGATGCGTTCGGGTGCTCGTGCGACTTCAGGATGTCCTTGACGGTGATCAGGCCGCGCAACTCGAACTCATCGTTGACGACCAGTACGCGCTCGAGCCGGTGCTTGTTCATCAGGCGCTTGGCCTCGGCCGTGTCCGCCTCTTCGTTGACGTACACCAGCTTCTCGCGCGGGGTCATCTTGGTGCGGGTCTCGGCGTCCAGGTCTTCTTCGAAACGCAGGTCGCGGTTGGTGATGATGCCTACCACCTTGTTGCCTTCCACCACAGGGAAGCCGCTGAAGCCGTGCTGGTGCTGGAGGGCGATCACGTCGCGGATCTTCATCGTCGGCGGCACGGTGATCGGATCGCGCAGCACGCCTGCCTCGAAGCGCTTGACGCGCGCCACTTCGCGCGCCTGGTCGGCCGGACGCAGGTTCTTGTGGATGATGCCGATGCCACCCTCCTGTGCCATCGCGATTGCGAGGCGGGCTTCGGTCACGGTGTCCATTGCTGCGGAAATGACCGGGATGTTCAGGGACAGGTTCCGGGTCAGCTTGGTACGCAGGGACGTGTTGGCCGGGAGGATGTTGGAGTAGGCCGGGACGAGCAGCACGTCATCGAACGTGAGTGCTTTCTGAAGAAGACGCATAGTTTATTTCCTATAGGCGCAAAAGCGAATTATACAGAAAGTCTTGACCATCATCCCGGGACTGCCAAAAAATACCCGATACTCCTCAGCAACTCTTCGATTGACAGCCGCATGCAAACGTGGCGAAATCGGGTTCTTCACCTAAGGAAAGACTATGACTCGACATTGGCGGCGCGCCTGCCTGGCGGGCGCCCTGATGCTGCTGGCCCAGCTGGCCCATGCCCAGTATTCCTGGATCGACGAAAAGGGCACGCGCGTGTTCTCGGACCGCCCGCCGCCGCCGGGCACGCCCGCTGCGCGCATCCTGCAGATGCCGCGTTCGGCTACGCCGGCCGTCGCGGCAGCCGATGCCGGCAAAGCGCCCTCTCCCGCTGCGGGATCGGCTGCCGCGACGGCAGCGGCGACGCCGAAGCCGCCGACGCTGGCCGAGCAGGAGACTGCGTACCGCGAACGCCAGGCCAAGCGCGAAGAGGATGCGCGCAAGGCCAGGGAATCGGCCGAGCAGAAGGCTGCGCTGGACGAGCGCTGCGCGTCGGCGCGGCAGGAAGAACGGCTGGTGACGAGCGGGACCCGCATGTCGGCGGTGGATGCGAAGGGGGAGCGTTACTTCCTGTCGGATGAGGAGCGGGCAAAGCGGCTGCAGGCGGCGCGCCGGGCCTTGCAGGATTGCCGTTGACGACGGCGGCTAAGCCGCCTTCTCGGCCGCCCGCTTCCGGCGCGAATCCTTCGGATCGGCCACCAGCGGCCGATAGATCTCGACCCGGTCGCGCTCGCGCAGCGCCGTATCGAGCGTCTTCTTCTTGCCGTAAATGCCCACCGGCTGCGTCACCAGGTTAATGTCCGGAAAACGCGCCAGCACCCCGCTGCCTTCGATCGCCCCGCCGATGGTGGTGCCGGGCGCGACCCGCATCGGCTGGATGAATTCCTGCTGCGCGGTGGCGTACACCACGTAGACCTGCAGCTCGCCGCCGGCGTCAGCCGCTTCAGCCATAGACGACCTCGGCCCGCTTGCAGAAGGAATCGACCATCGTGTTGGCGATCATGCCGAACACCGGGCCGACGATCTGCTCGAGGATAATGCTGGAGAACTCGTACTGCATGTCGAAATCGATCTTGCAGGCGTCGGCGCGCAGGGACTTGAAGGTCCAGGTCGCTTCCAGCATCTTGAAAGGACCGTCGACCAGGTGCATCTTCATCTGCGTCGGGCGCTGGTTGTGGTTGGCGGTGGTGAAGCTTTGCTTTACGCCGTGGAAATTGATTTGCAGGCAGGCGACCAGCTTGTCCTCGCTGCGTTCCTGCACCTTCACGCCGCTGCACCATGGAAGGAACTTGGGATAATCTTCAACCTTCGCGACCAGATCGAACATCTGCTCCGCGCTATACCCTAAGAAAACTGATTTGTGCACTACTGCCATAGGTCAACCGTTTGTTATGATGTTGTTTTGCGCTTATCAAAGACACACATTAAGCGCGACAACAGTAGTTTAACCGACGCGCGGATTTTAGCTATTACATGAGCATTGTTGATAATAAGAAAGCGTTCTTCGACTACTTCATCGAGGACCGCTACGAAGCCGGCCTGGTGCTGGAAGGTTGGGAAGTCAAAGCGATCCGGGACGGCCGTGCCCAGATCAAGGAAGCGTACGTGGTCGTGCGCGATGACGAGCTGTTCCTGTTCGGCGCCCACATCAGTCCGCAGAGTTCCGTCTCGGGCTGGAGCCATCCGGAAGCCGTACGCACCCGCAAGCTGCTGCTGCACAAGGCCGAGCTCGAGAAGCTGATCGGCAAGGTGGACCGCGCCGGCTACACGCTGGTGCCGCTCAACCTGCACTTCAAGGGCGGCCGCATCAAGTGCGAAGTCGGCCTGGCCAAAGGCAAGAAGCAGCACGACAAGCGCGATACCGAGCGCGACCGCGACGCCAAGCGCGAGGTCGACAAGGCGATGAAGCAGAACCGCCGTTGACCGTCCGCGCCGATTCAACCGCGGGATGAACGCGTGGACGGCAAGCCGTCCACGCGCCGCAGGTCACACGTTGACCGCCCTTCCCCGCCCCGCCAACATCCCCAGCTGGCAAGCCAGGAAACTCGCCACCAGCCCCACCGTCACCCCGACCGCCAGCTTGAACGCGCTGCCGAACAGCAGCGGCGCCACCAGGCCCGACATCAGCGCGAACGACATCATCTGGATAAAGGCCAGCATCGACGACGCCAGACCGCGGTTCTGCGGGAAGAGCGCCAGCGCGCCGACCTGGATCGCCGGCATCGCCACCGCCAGGCCGAAGGTGTAGACCATCAGCGGCAGCACCGCCCACGGCACCTGTACCCGGTCGCCGGCCAGCGCGGTGTAACCGACGTTCAGCACGCAGGCCAGCGCCATCAGGCCGAAGCCGAGGCGGCGCAGGGTCGCCGCCGGCATCTTCGCGGCGCGCTTGCCGCCCCAGGCCGAACCGATCACCATGCCGCTGATCAGCGGGATGAACATCCAGGCGAACGCGGTCTCCGGCAGGTGCAGGATCTCCATCACGAAGTTGGCGGCCGAGCCGATGTACAGCGACAGCCCGCCGAAGGCCAGGCCCACCGACAGCGACAGCAGCAGGAACTGCGGGTGGCCCAGCACCTTCAGGTAGTTGCGCGCGATGGCGACGCCGTGGAAGGCATGGCGCTTCTCGCGCGGCAGGCTCTCGTCGAGTAGCTTCCAGCACGCGAGCAGCATCGCCGCGCCGAACAGGGTCAGGAACACGAAGGTGGCGCGCCAGCCGAAGGCGACGTGCAGCCAGCCGCCCAGGATCGGCGCGATCGCCGGCGCCAGGCCGAACACCATCATGATGTGGGACATGATGCGCTGGGCATCGGCGCCGGTAAAGCGGTCCTGCACGATGGCCTGGCCGATCACCGAGCCGGCGCCGGCCGACAGGCCCTGCAGCGCGCGGAAGAACAGCAGCCAGCCGAAGGTCGGCGCCATTGCCGCGCCCAGCGACGCCAGTGTGTACACGGCCAGCGCCACCAGGATCACGGGGCGGCGGCCGAAGGAATCGGACAGCGTCCCGTAGAACAGCATCATGAAGGCGAACGTGAACAGGAACACGCTCAGGGTCTGCTGCACTGCCACCGGCCCGACCTCGAACGCGCGTCCGATCGCCGGGATCGAGGGCAGATAGGTATCGATCGCCAGCGCGCCCACCATGCCGAGGCAGGCCAGGACCACCGTCAATACTCTCTGCATTTTCACTTGCATCTGCAATGCCTTTCAAAAGCTCGGCACTGCACCATGCAAGACCGAAGGACGAGATTGTATCGACAATCCGTCCGCCGGGTCCGGCAGCGGTTCAGGGATTGTAGAGCGACATGCCGAAACGCTCGGTGCGCGGCATCCAGTTGCCCTGGTAGTCGGCCGAGACCAGCACCCGTTCGGCGCGCCCGACCAGCAGCTTGCGCGGCACCATGCCGATCACGCGCGAGTCGGCGCTGTTGTCGCGGTTATCGCCCAGCATCAGGTACTGGCCTTGCGGCACCGTCACCGGCGGGAAGGTGTTCGGCGCGACCACGCCCGGGATCAGCTGGATGTGACGCAGGCGCCGGTCCAGGGCGTGGCTGTGGGCCGGGTCGAGGATCTCGGCCAGCTGCACCGCCCGCAGCGCCGTGCCGGCCACGGTGTCCATCGATTCCTCGACCAGCTTGTAGTCGGCGCCCTTGCCGTTGATGTAGAGGCGCTCGTTGCGCATCTCGACCACGTCGCCGGGCAGCGCCACCACGCGCTTGATGAGGAGCGTGCCGTCGCGCGGCGAGCGGAAGGTGACGATGTCGCCGCGTTCCGGCTCGCCGAGGCGCGCCAGCACCATGTCGGTGAGCGGGACCTTCAGGTCGAAGGCCATGCGGTTGACCAGCACTACATCCCCTTCCAGCAGGTTCGGATGCATGGAGGCGGACGGGATCGGATTCCAGTCGGCGACCGCGGTGCGCAGCACGCCGAACAGGACCAGGAAGGCGACGAACATCTTGTTGTTGCGTACCCAGTTTTTCACCGCGGCTCTCCTTCGTTATTGGGGCTGCACCGAGTTATACGCGGTATTGCCGGGCCGATGCTTAGCAGAAGATTAAATTCAATGCGGCGACCTGGCAGGCTTGAAGGCGTGCCAGCACCCGACCAGCACCGGCACCGCCAGCGCCGCCACCGAGACCAGGTCCCAGACGCCGTCGCCGACCAGCGCGACCAGCAGGCCGGCGACCGTCAGCAGGCCGAGCACGACCGGCATGGCCCAGATGGCGCGGTTGGTCTTCATCGACATTTGCTCATTACAGTTTATGACCGCGCGCCAGCACCGGCGCGGCGCGGCCGGCGTTGTCGGATGCCGCCTGCCTGGCAGCTGCCTTTGCCGCACGGCCGCGCTTGAGCCATAGATACAGGCCGCTACCCAGCACCACGATGGTGGCCAGGTCCAGCAGCGCCCACAGGAATTTCAGGCCGGCCCCGCCGTAGTCGCCGAAGTGCAGCGGCTGCGAGACCAGCAGCGCGGTCAGATACCACGGCAGCTTGCGGCGGTCGGTGATCTCGGCGGTCTGGGCATCGACCAGCACCGGCTTGTACAGGCGCGAGGTCAGCGCCTGGTCGCCGTGCATGTAGACGCCGTAATGGTGCGGGCTGGCGAACGGCGTGCCCGGGAAGGCGACAAAACCGACCTTCATCCCCGGCTCAGCGGCTTCGGCGCGCGCGATCGTGGTCTGCATCGACGCCAGCCGCGTCGGTGCCGGCTGGCCCTGGTAGGGCTTGGTCATCTCGGCGATCTCGGTGAATTGCCAGACCTTGAGCAGCACGTCGGACAGCGTGTTGATGACGCCCGTGGTGCCGACCACCAGCAGCCACACCAGGGTCACGATGCCGAGCATGTTGTGCATGTCGAGCCATTTCAGGCGCGCCGTGCGGCCGCGGCGCACGGTGCCGAAATCGAGCTTGCGCATGAAGGGCGCGTAAAGCACCACGCCGGAGACGATCGCCACGAGAAGCAGCAGTCCCATGAAGCCGAGGAACAGCTTGCCCCACATGTCGGCGAACAGGTCGACGTGCAGGTGGAACATCAGCGACATGAAGCCGCCGCCCTCGATCGGCGGCTCGGCGATGAACTTGGCGGTGCGGGCGTCGATCGCGATCGACTTGAATTGTTCGTCGTTCGGGTGGTTGCCCAGGGTCAGGTTCCAGATCGCGGGCTCGTCCAGCTCCTGCGACATGTACATCATGATCTTGTTCGGATACAGGGCCTGGCCGGCGGCGATCACCCGGTCGAGGTCCGCGCGCGGCGTGTTCGCCGGCATGCTTGGCGCCTCGACGTCGTTGCCGAGCAGGTGGCCGATCTCGTGGTGGTAGATCAACGGCAGGCCGGTCAGGCACAGCAGCAGCATGAAGACGGTACAGACCAGGCTGCTCCACTTGTGGATCCAGGACCAGCGGCGGACGTTGATGGGAGACATGAGGCGAAAAGCGGGCGCGATGGGAAGCGGATGAGACCAGATAATAATAGTTCTCATTTACTTGAGCAAGACCAGGCGGATATAATGAGAATTATTCTCATCAACAAGAAGAATTGCAATGAAGAAGTCGACTCGCCCTGCCTTAGCCCTCACCCCGATCGCATTCGGCGCCCTGCTGCTCGCCGCCGGTGCCGCGTCGGCACAATCGACCGCCTCCGAAGCACAGGCGCCTGCGTCCGGCAGCGTTGCCACCGTCGTCGTCAGCGCTTCGGCCGACGCCTCGGCGCAAGGCCTGCCGTCCGCCTACGCCGGCGGCCAGGTGGCACGCGGCGGCCGCATCGGCCTGCTGGGCAACGTCGACATCATGGACACCCCGTTCAACACCACCAACTACACCGCTGCCCTGATCCAGGAACAGCAGGCGCGCAGCGTAGCGGACGTGGTACAGAACGACCCGTCGGTGCGCGTGGCGCGCGGCTTCGGCAATTTCCAGGAGCTGTATGTGATCCGCGGCTTCGCCGTGAATTCCGACGACATGGCCTGGAACGGTTTGTATGGCCTGCTGCCGCGCCAGTTCGTGGCGTCCGAACTGCTCGAGCGCGTCGAAGTCTTCCGCGGCGCCAACAGCTTCATCAACGGTGCGGCGCCGGGCGGCGGCGGCATCGGCGGCCTGGTCAACCTGGTGCCGAAACGCGCACCCAACGCCGACCTGAACCGGGTGACGGTGGGCGTCGAGAGCGGCGGCCAGGGCTATGCTGCGATCGACGTGGCACGCCGCTTCGACAACAACCGTGCCGGCATCCGCATCAACGCCGCGCGCCGCGACGGCGACACCGCGGTCGACCGCGAATCGCGCGAACTGAACGTGTTCTCGGTCGGCCTCGACTACCGCGGCGACAGCTACCGCCTGTCGGCCGACGTCGGCTTCCAGGAGCACAAGCTGGACAACCCGCGTCCGAGCGTCACGCCCGGCGCCGGGCTCGCCATCCCGCGCGCGCCGGAAGCCGACAGCAATTTCGCCCAGCCCTGGACCCGCTCCAACGAGCGCGACACCTTCGGCAGCGTGCGCGGCGAAGTCGACCTGGCGCCGAACGTCGTGGCCTGGGCCGCCTTCGGCGCCCGCAACGGCAGCGAATTCAACGCGCTGGCCTCGCCGACCACGGTCGATAATTCTGGCGGCGCCACCATGTACCGCTTCGACAATTACCGCTACGACCAGATCCGCACCGGCGAGATCGGCGTGCGCGGCACCCTGCATACCGGCAGCGTCAAGCACACGATCAGCGCCACTGCCTCGGCCTTCGAGCTGAAGTCGCGCAATGCCTACGGCACCAGCGACTTCGCCGGCTGGAACACCAATCTGTACCGCCCGGTCGACGTGCCGGCGCCCGCACCCACCTTCTTCACCGGCGGCTCGATGGACGCGCCGCTGGTGACGAACAAGGCGATCCTGGGCAGCTACGCGGTGGCCGACACCATGGCCTTCCTCGACGAGCGTGTGCTGCTGACGGTCGGCGCGCGCCACCAGCGCATCAAGAACTACGGCTATGACTACAACAGCGGCACGCAGAGCTCGGGCTACGACCGCAGCGAAGTCACGCCGGTGGCCGGCATCGTCTACAAGCCGATGAAGAACCTGTCGCTCTACGCCAACTACATCGAGGCGCTGCAGCAGGGCCCGGCGCTGCCGGGCTTCGGCGTCGATCCGGAGCAGCTGCGCCGCAATCCGGTGTTCGACCCCTACGTCTCGCGCCAGAAGGAAATCGGCGTCAAGTACGACAGCGGCAAGCTGGGCATGAGCGCCGCGCTGTTCAGCACCGACCAGCCGCTGGCAGGCATCAGGAAGGCGACGCCGACCGCCCCGACCGGCGAGTTCGGCATTTTCGGCGAGCAGCGCAACCAGGGCCTGGAGCTGTCGGTGTTCGGCATGCCGATGAAAGGCGTGCGCGTATTGGGCGGCCTGACCCTGCTCGACGCCAAGCAGCGCCGCACCGCCGACGGCGAGAACCAGGGCAACGACGCGATCGGCGTGCCGGATACGCAGCTGAACCTCGGCGGCGAGTGGGACGTCGCCGCGGTGCCGGGCCTGTCGCTGAATGCGCGCGCCCTGTACACCTCGAAGCAGTACGCGGACGCCGCCAACCGCCAGCAGTTGCCGTCCTGGACCCGCCTCGACATCGGCGCCAGTTACTTGACCCGCTTCATGGACCGCGACGTGACGCTGCGCGCGCGCATCGACAACCTCACCGACCGCAATTACTGGGCATCGGCCGGCGGGTATTCGAATTACGGCTACCTGGTGCTGGGCGCGCCGCGCACGGTGAGCGTGTCGGCGACGGTCGACTTCTGATGGCGGCTACGGGCTGCTGCCTGCCCGGCTTGCGGCTGTCGTAAGCCGCTTCAATCTATAAATAGCATCAAAATACGCTGCAGGCGCACCGCGCGCCTACAGCGCTCTCCTCACCAGCCTGCAGAGGGCACTCACCTTCGCCCATCCTGCTCCCCACTCGCCACTTACACTAGAGTAACGCTTCCCGCACGGCGGCGCCGCAGTCCTCTTTTTCCCTCCTTCACCTCGCCACGCAACGATTACTACGCGATTGTGTTGCGTATTGACACACGACAGCATGCGTCGTTGTTGTGTTTAAGCCATATCAAATCTTCCGCATGCGCGGTGAATTCTCACCAGCAACGTACGTCACTAAAGACGCGCCAAACCGGCCCGGTGGCGCGCAATCACGTGCCAACTATTATTTGCTTAAAGCAATATATAGACAATTGGAAATATGTCTCTCGCGTAACCCTGTGGGAATGGAACACATGCATATGACGCGAGTAAATATGCAAATGAATTTTCTCCTCTTATTTCCCGGATTAAATATTTATACCGATTATTAAAACGGCAAAGTTGTATTTCGTTTCATATTAATAGAATTATTATTTGGACCCAAATACAGGGAAAAACCGTGATAAATGGTGATTATTTCTCATGGGAAATCGCACTTCAAATCTCATGGCGCTGCTTATTTCGCCGCGGTTGCAAAAACTTTTCGACCAAAAATAATTGACAGGAAATTTTTTGCGAATCTACAATGAATCATCACCTCGGGAATAAAAGCTTCAGTTTTCCACAGTGATGTTTTAAAACCGCCATCCGATTATCGGGCTGTCGGCTGACGAATGAACCGGTAATACCCTTATTGGAATGACGGGCGTTACAACTGCAGCGCCCGATCATTTCCGGTAACGGATCCGATTACCCGCCATTCCCGGCTGTCGAACCGGATTCGAACGGCATTTCTTTCTTCTTTCACTCTTTATTTGAGGTTTGACATGGAAATCAAAAACGAAGTCGCTGAAATCAACACCACCGAACTCGAAATCGCCGACTTCATGATCGAAGAACTCGAGGACCGCACTGCGATGCTGAGCGCGGCCTGTGCCACCAGCAGCTCCTGCGAGTGCACCTCGACCAGCTGCGTCATCTATTAATAGATGCGGCACTGACCCGGCCGGGAACCGCAAGGTTTTCGGCGGGTTTTTTTATATCCTCTTCGCAGGCGGATTCCCTCTTTGACACTTTCTTGATAAGACCTGCCCAATATATGGATGATCAACGCAAAATTAAACTTGTAGACCAGCATCTGGTATGGCAATCCCAGGAAAGTCTGCAAATACGCACCGAAGGCAAAAGTATCGTATTGAAGGGCGCTATCGTCCGGACTGCGGTAATGAAAGTCCTCGGCCTGCTCGGCGGGAATTACAGCGAAGCCGAAGTCTATTCGCAAATTACCTCTTTCGATAATGCGGATCAATGTCGCCAAGTATTCAAGGCATTGAATGAAAGGAATATGATCGAGAAAATCGATCCCATTCCTCTCGAATTTAAAAATTACGATTCCACGAAACTCGAATCACTGAATAAACATTTCCGCCGCACGGTCAGCCGATATAGCGATACCGGCACGAACAGCTGGCAGCCTGTGCTGGCCATGCATGCGAGCTGCATCCTGCTGTATGGCGCCGCCGAGCTCGTTATTCCGCTGGCGCTCAATCTGGCGTCGGTGGCCGCCGGCCGCATCCTGGTGCTGGCCGATCCCGTAGCCCAGTGCGACATTGCCCGCAGCCGCCACCTGTCGGCCGCCGATCTCGGGCGCCACCCCGCCGAGGTGATCGCCAGGCAGCTGGACGGCGCTGGCCTGCCGACGGCCGTCACTGCCGTCGGCGCCGCGCCATCGTCAGTGATCGAATGGCAGCAGCTGCTGCGCGAATGCGATCTCGTCATCAGCGCCTGCAGCAAGCCCGTGATCTTCAATCCGGCCTACGAATCGCTGAACAAGGCAGTGCTGGCCGCCAACGTGATGTGGCTGCCGCTGGCGGTGGTCGACAACACGGAGATCCAGATGGGACCGGCGATCATCCCCAGCGAGACCGCCTGCTACAAGTGCTACGAATACCGCTTCCAGAGCAATGTCGGCCACGTCGACAGCTACAAGGCCTTCGCCGATACCGTGAATGCGATGAAGGAAGTGGAGAACTTCGGCGTGCTGCCGCCATTTGCGGAAATCGCTGCCAACTATGCCACCGTCGAGGCAGTCCGCATGCTGGCGCCTGACATGACGCCGATCTGCGCCGGCAAGCTGCTGACCGTGAACGTCGAGGACCTGTCCTCCGAGCGCCATCCCGTGCTGCGCGTGCCCCGCTGCCCGCATTGCAACGCGCATGCCGAGCGCGTCCCCGAGAGGGTCTGGGCATGATGGCCGCGAACGACACCCTGGACCGGATCCTGGCGCACAGCAACGCAACCGTGCAGGGCCCGCTGGCCCTGGTACGCCATGTGCAGCGCATCCTGAACCAGTCCGGCTTCCCGCGCACCCACAACGCATCGTCCGTGGTCAGCTCGATCAGCGCCTATAACCGCTCGGAGCTGATCGGCGACACCGGCGCGGCGGGCCTGACCTGGAACGACGCGGCGATGGGCGCGGTCGGCGAATGCATCGAACGCTATTGCTGCGCCGTGTATGACCACGATGAGCTGATCCACGCGACCCAGCGCGAGCTGGGCCCGGCGGCTATCGGCATGGACACCTTCGCCATCTATTCGCAGCGCCAGCAGAGCCATCCGAACTATCCGTTCGCGGCTGCCAGTCCCGACCTGCCGATCCACTGGGTCGGCGCCAAGGTCCTGGGGCAGGAAGAAACGCGATACGTCCCGGCGTGTCTGTCCTTCATCCCATACGTCGCGCACACCAGCCCGGAACGCCCGAACGACCTGCTCGCGTATTCGGTGTCGAGCGGCCAGGCCTGCCACACCGATCCGGACGCTGCCCTGTTGAGCGGGCTGTGCGAAGTCGTCGAACGCGACGCCTTCATCATCACCTGGCTCAAGCAGCTCGAGGTGCCGCGCCTGGAATGGCGGCACGACGCCCAGTTGGCCGCGCTGTACGAACGCTACTTCAAATGCCGCGGCATCGAGTTCCACCTGTTCGACCTGACCCTGGACATCGCGATCCCGACGGTACTGTGCGTGATCGAGGGCACCAGCGCGCGCGGTCCCTACCTGTGCGTCGGCGCGTCGACGCGGCCGAATTACCGGCAGGCCGTGATCAAGGCGTGGCTGGAAGCGTCGCAGACGCTGACCTGGGCCAATTCGCTGATGCAGCGGCGCGCCGACTGGCGGCCCGATCCCGACTTCATGAACGTCAGGGACTTCGAGGACCACGTGCGGCTGTACTGTGAACCGGAAATGCGCGCCCATGCCGGCTTCCTGCTCGACACCACGCTGAGCATCACACCCGATTTCGACGCCGGCTGCCATGGCAGCGCAGCGCAGGACCTGGCCGCGTGCGTGCGTGCGGTCGAGGCGGCCGGCTACGAGGCCTGCGCCGTCGACCTGACCACCAGCGAGATTCGCGACCTCGGTTTCGTAGTGCCCAAGGTCTTCATTCCCGGGCTGTCCACGCTGTACGCCACCCATGGGCTGCCTACGCTCGGCTGCCCTAGGCTGGAACAGGTTCCCCGCAAGCTGTCGAGAAAAGCGCTGCCGGAAGGTTCGTTCAACAGCATTCCCCATCCATTTCCCTAGCCAGGGGCCTGCACGGAGTTCGATATGCTAAAGAAAGACATTGATTACGTTTCGTACTCGTTCATCGACATCTTCCAGAAGGACGATAACGAGATCGTCGAAACCTTCCACGAACACACCAAACTGTCGCCGAATTCGACGCGCGAGATAGGCCGCCGGGTCGGCGAGATCAAGTCCGATCCGAACATCCTCGCGATGATGCAGCGCGCCTGGAAGAATTACCCGGCCGCCCTGTCGATCCCGCTCGACAAGCAGGCATCCCTGGGCGACATGACGCTGGCCGACGCCTTGAAGCGGCGCGCGTCGCTCAGCACCTATGCCACCAGCTTCCGGCCCGACACCCTGCGCCTGGAGGCATTGAGCGCGCTGCTGCTGCATTCCTACGGCGCGACCCGTCCGCAACCCTGGAAGGGCCGCTTCGAGGACGGCGGCTTCGGGCGCCCGGCCGCCTCGTCCGGCGGCCTGTACCCGATGGAGATCTATCCGATCGTGCTGAACGTCGAGGGACTCGAACGCGGCGTGTACCATTACAACGTGCCCCAGCACGCCTTGCAGCGCCTGCGCACCGGCGACATGCTGGACGAACTGTTCGAGTGCACGACCTACCACGACCTGCTGAAGAACGCCTCGGTCCTGTTCGTGCTGACCGGCGTCTGGAAGCGCACTCTGTCGAAGTACCGGCAGCGCGGCTACCGCTTCCTCATGCATGATGCCGGCACCCTGTTGCAAAACCTGTACCTGAACGCGACGGCGCTCGACCTCGGCGCCTGCGCCCTCGGCGGCCTGTTCGACGACCGCATGGCCAAGGTACTGGACGTCAACCCGCTCGACGAACCCGTGCTGCTGGGCTTCCTCGTCGGTGGCCGTCCGGCCCCGGCCGGCCAGCTGCGGTCCCTGCCGGCGACGATCTGATGCGCGACATTGCCGCCCTCGCCGAGCGCGTGCTGTCGCCGCGCACCGGGTTGATCAAGAGCCTGCTGTTCCTGCCCGGCCAGGCGCGTTCGGCCGGCTTCTTCAACTGCATCAACATGACACCCGACTACGCCCGTCTGCCGCATGGCCACAACATCCAGACCGCGGGCGCGCTCGGGCTGAACGAACGCGATGCGATCGTGAAATCGATCTTCGAAGGGCTCGAACGCTATTCCGGCGCCCATATCGACCACGAGCGCCTGATCTGGTCGAAGCCGACGTCGGCGCAGTTTCTGCACAGCGAACGGTTTCCGATCTTTGCTCCGTGGCAGTACGCGCAGCCCGGCTTCCCGTTCGCACGGCTGGATGGCGACAGCGAAGTGTTCTGGCTCGGCGGCACCTCGCTGTTCGACCTGGAGCGGCGCTTCGTGCCGGCGGCCATGGTGTACGTGCCCTACCGGCCCGCATCGCGCGCCGACAACCTCGGCCTGTCGACGTCGACCGGCATGGCGGCCGGCTGGACCCGCGACGAAGCTCTGCTGAGCGGCCTGCTGGAAACGGTTGAACGGGACGCCTTCATGATCATGTGGCTGAACCGCCTGTCCATGCCGCAGCTGCGCCTGCCGGCGGACAGCGCGGCGCTGGCGCTGATCGCCGCGCGGATCGGGCGCAGCGGCGCCACCTGCGCGCTGATCGACCTGACCATGGATCACGGCATCCCGACCGTCATGGCGGTCATGCACCAGCATATCTACGGGCAGGCATGCACCACGCTGGGCCTGTCGGCCAAGCCGGACCATGCCGCCGCCGCGGTGAAGGCCTTCCATGAGGCGGCATCCAGCGCCGAACGCATACGCTACCACCTCGACCAGAACGACCGCGCCGTGTGGCAACCCAAGGAGGCGCATGGTGACTTCACCAACCTGGAGCAGCGCGACCTCGCCTACACCTCGCCCGCGTTGCGCCCGCACCTGCGCTTCCTGGACAGCGCCACGCAGGTGGCGATGCGCGGCGAACGCGACGGCCTGGCCGGCGCGGATGCTCGGGCTCACCTGCTCGATGCGCTGCGCCGCCTGCGCCCCTTCGTCGGCGAAGCCGTCGCCGTCGACCTGGCGCCTGGCGACGTGGCCAGCCTCGGGGTCAAGGTGCGCAAGGTCCTGGTGCCCGACCTGGTGCCTCTGACCGCCGACCACCGCTATCCGAGCCTGGGGCACCGCCGCATCTACGAGGTACCGGTGCGCCTGGGCTACCTGCGCACGCCGAACACGCTTGCCGATCTCAACCCGCATCCACATCCTTTCGCCTGACATGAACCACGAATCTTACGCCGCGCCGGCCGATTTCCCGATCGCGCCGCTGTCGCCGTCACTGACCATCGCGACCCAGGAACAGGACGGCAAGCCGCTCGCGATCCTGCAGCGTCCGGACGGGCGCCATTTCCGGCTGCCGCTGGCGGCACTGCAACTGCTGCAGCGGATCGAGGGACCCGGCACGGCCGGCGCCTTCGTCGCCGCCCTGCCGCCGGCCCAGCGCGGCGCGGCGCTGGGTATGCTGCGCCAGGCCGCCGGCGCCGGACTGCTGCAAACCGCCGACGGCGCGCCTGCAGCGGCACCGGCCTCCGCCCGCGGCAACATCCTGCTGCTGCGCCTGTTCCAGTGCGACCCGAACCGGGTGCTCGATTTGGTGTCGGTGCTATACCGGCCTTTCTTCGGCAGGCCCGCGTTGGTCCTGTGGGTGCTGGCGCTGGTCGTCACCAGCTACCAGTGCGTCCAGGAAAACGTGTTCGCCTGGCCGCAGTTCGCTGCCTTTACCCACTTTCCCAACTGGATCCTGGTGTACGCGCTGCTGATCGTGTCGTCGCTGATGCACGAGCTCGGGCATGCCTATGCCTGCCGGCGCCACGGTGCGCGGGTACGGGAGTTCCAGGTGGTCCTGTACTTCCTGCAAATCGGGGTGTATGTGAATGTCTCCGAGGCCTGGATGCTGCCGCGAAAGCTGCAGCGCATCGAGATCGCGCTCGCCGGGCTGTATGTGGAAAGCTACCTGGCGATCGCCACCGCGCAGGTACTGATCTGGGCCGATCCCTATTCCTACGTGAGCCAGGCCGCCTTCATCTTCTTCATCATCCTGCTCACGCGCATGGTCCTGAACGCCATTCCGACGCTGCGCCTGGACGGCTACTGGGTGTTGAGCGACCTGCTCGGCGAACCCAACCTGCGCCAGCGCTCTACGGCCTACGTGATGTCGCGGCTGCCGGTCGTACGCCGGGCCATGCGCCTGAACTTCAGGCCACGCAACGGCGCGATTTACTGGCTGTTTTCCGGCTTCTCGGTCGCCGTCATCGCCTTCTTCGTCGACCAGTCGCGGCGCGTGCTGCTCAAGCTGCTGGGCAGCCTGCATCCGCTGCTCGCCATGGGGCTGCTGGCCCTCGTCGCTGCGATGCTGGCGCTGTCGCTGGTCGCCTACCTACGGACGATCAAGCAGAAATACCTGGTACCGAACCATTCCTGACTGGAGCAACATCGTGTTGATAGCAAACAATCTCGACCTGAGCCTGCCCGGCTTCAGCCTGCATGTGGACGCGCTGCGCCTTGCGCCCGGCGAGTCGGTCTGGCTGCAGGGCGCGAATGGCGCCGGCAAATCGACGCTCCTCAAGAGCCTGGCGGGGATCTTCATGGCCCGGCATACCGAATTGAGCGCCTACGGCCACACGCTGGCGGACGCCCCGATTGCCTACAAGCAGGACGTCGTCTACGCCGGTAGTCTGCGCCGCGCCTATGCCCACCTGACCGCGGCCGAAGTGCTGGCGTTTGCGCGCCAGTTCTACCGCGGCTGGCGCCGCCAGCTTGAAGCCGAGCTCGCCGCCCAGCTGAAGCTGCCGCTGGACGTCAAGGTCAAGCACCTGTCGCAGGGCATGAACGCCAAGCTGAACTTCCTGCTGGCAGCCTGCAGCGGCGCCCGTATCTTCCTGCTGGACGAACTGCTCGCCCCTGTCGACGCCGACGCCAAGGAAGTGATCGGCAACTTCTTCCTGGGCCGCCTGGCCGAACGCGATGCGCTCGTCATTTGCAGCCACGACGACGATCCCCTGACCGCCGCCGCCCGCCGTCGCTGGAAGATCGCCGCCGGTGCCTTCGACATGGGCCGCCAGCCGCTGGAGCGCGCAGCATGAACTCGATCCTGTTGAAGAAAGACCTGCGCCACCACGCCGGCGAATTGCTGTTCGTGATGGCCTGCGAACTGGGCCTGGTACTCTCGCTGGGCGCCCAGATCGACAACCTGAATCCGCAGGTGCTGCTGACGCTCGCGTTCGGCATCAGCTTCATCGCGGGTTTCGTGCTCAGCTTCCGCATGGTGGCGTCGGAAGACGGCGCGACCGGGATGGCCTTCCTGTTGAGCCTGCCTGTTACCCGTCGCGAGATCGTGGTCGCAAAATTCGCCGCCACCTGGCTGCTGTCCCTGACCAATTTCCTGGTCGTCTGGGGCAGCGTGCTGCTGTACTGCCTGGCGCGCGAGGATAGCGACATGCCGGATGTCGACAACATCGTTACCTTCGTGCTGCTGCAACTGTTCAGCAGCAGCTTCTACCTGAGCTGCGCCATTCTGTTCAATTCGTCGCGCGCGATCTGGCTGCCGTTTCCTTTGCTGGTCGTGGGCATCAACCTGGCCGTCAATTGGAGCCGCATCGCAGCGCACCTGCCCGGCCTGCCCGCCGTCCTGCCGGTACTGCCGCTGCTGCTGGCGGCGGCCTCCCCGGCCCTGCTCTGGCTTACCGTGCGTGTGTTCGAACGCAGCCCGGTGCGCCACGAATGGAGCTGACCATGAATACCGTCCTTTCGCCGTCCGCTCCGGAAGCGTTCTGGGCCCGGCTCCAGCCGTGGTGCCGGACCTTCGGCATCACCCGCGTGGCCGACATCACGGGCCTCGACGACCTCGGGCTGCCAACCTGCGTTGCGATCCGTCCGGCCTCGCGCGCGCTGTCGGTCAGCCAGGGCAAGGGCCTGAGCGCCGCCCAGGCCCGGATCTCGGCCGTCATGGAGAGCATCGAGACCTGGCACGCCGAACGCATCGACGGCCCGATCTATCATGGCACGGCGGCGCGGGCTCGGGCGGATGGCCTGGCGCTGGCCGACCTGTACGCATTCGCCCACCGGCCGACCCGCCTGCCGCTGGAAGCGGTGCCGACCCAGTTCGTCGAGGTCGAGCGCCTGCTGGGCGGACCCGCGGCATGGGTGCCGCTCGATTGCCTGAGCACCGATTTCTGCTACGACATCGATTCGCCCCCGGTGTTCATGCGCAGCTCGAACGGCCTCGCGGCCGGGCAGACCCGCGACGCGGCACTGCTGCATGCCTTGTGCGAGGTCGTCGAACGCAACGCGGTCCAGCGCTGGATGCAGGGCCCCGCCTTCCAGGGCGCGGCCCGCCGGGTCACAGCCGCAGCCGCCGCGCCCCTCGCCCCGCTGCTGGAGCGCTGCGCCGCGGCCGGCCAGGTGCTGCTGGCCTGGGACATCCCCGCCGGCGCCGGCCTGCATTGCCATGCTGTCATGCTGCTTGGGTCGCCGGATGCACGTGCCGCTCGCGACGTCGGCGCGTTCTCCGGGTTCGGCTGCAGCCCGGATCCGCGCGCGGCGCTGCAGGCTGCCGTGCTGGAAACCGTCCAAAGCCGACTCACCATGATCAGCGGCGCGCGCGACGACCTGTTCCCTGAAGAGTTCGAACGCTGCCGCGACGCCGCGTTCGCACGCGCGATGTGGGTACGGCACGAGCACAGCGCGCCGCTCGACGCATTCGCGGACGCGGCGGAAGACACCGCTGCGGATGCCGTCGCGGCGGCCATCGAGCGCGACTTCGGCCAACCCGTGTACTGGCGCGACCTGGGGCGGCACGACGCGCCATTCGCTGTGGTACGCGCGCTGGTGCCGGGGATGCAGCAGCTCGGCATGGACCAGGTGTATTACTGCCAGAACCGGAGGGCGGCATGAACGCCCCGGTGGTCGCCTTCATCGGACCGAGCCTGCCGCTGGCCGAGGCCAGGGCCGCCTTCCCGGACATCGCCTTCCGCCCGCCGGTACGCTTCGGCGACGTCGCCCGTGCGCTGCAGGAGTGCTTCGGTACGATCGTCATCGTCGACGGCGTGTTCGAGCAGGTTCCCGCGATCTGGCACAAGGAGATTCTGCTGGCGCTGGCGCGCGGCGTACGCGTGATCGGCGCCGCCAGCATGGGCGCGCTGCGGGCGGCGGAACTGGACGGCTTCGGTATGGAAGGCATCGGCTGGGTTTATGAACAGTACCGCGACGGCCTGGAACAAGACGACGAGGTGGCGCTCGTGCATGGCGATGCCGACAGTGGCTACGTTAACCTGTCCATGCCGCTGGTCCAGTTGCGCTACGCGGCGCACGCGGCCACGCCCGGCGATCCGGCGGCGGCGCTGCTCGAACGCCTGGCCGACGCGCTACAGCCGGTGTTCTACCGCGAACGCACCGCCGTCCGCATCGAAGCGCTGGCCTACGCCCTGGCCGACGACCCTGCCCAGGCGCACAGCGCGCTCGCCCACCTGAACGCGCCGCGCTCGCAGGTCAAGCGCCTCGATGCGCTGGCCGCCTTGGCGGCGGCGGCGCGGCCGGCCCCTGCGCCCGCCCCGGCGGCACCGCTCGAGCATACGGCTTTCCTGCAGCGCCTGCAGAAGGCCAGCCTGGCGCCGGAGGACACACAGGACCCGCGCGCGCTGCTCGCCCATGCCCTCGCCGCCTGCGCCGGCGATGCTGCCCGCCAGCCTTCTCCGGCTGCGCGCGGCCTGCTGCGCGCGTGGCAAAAGAACAAGCAGCTCCTGAGCAAGGCGGCGGTGGGGGCCTGGCTCATGCGGCGTCAACTGGACGAGCCGACGCTGTTTTCCTTCATCGATGCCTGCGACCAGCTTGCGCAAAGCCCGGCGCGGGCCGGACCGGACCAGCAACACCGCGCTGGACAATTTCTCAAATTTTTGTAGGAGATTCCGATGTTACAGATTCGAAGACTGACAATCGGCCTGGCTCTTGCCGCGCTGGTAGGGATGGCGCAGGCGGCGTCGCCCTCGGACCAATTCCTCGCCCGCGTGACGGCCGCCGGACAGCCCGGGCCGCAATGGATGAAATACACCGACGCCATGACCGGCTCCGGCCAGTCCGACGGCATGCTCCAGCCGCGCAGCGAGAGCGGGGTCGAGTTCCTGCACATCCAGGGCAAGCTGAAGACCGGTTTCATGTTCCCGTTCATGGGCTTCCAGACCCAGGCGCCGGCCGGTGCCGCCCTGATGGACTGGAGCGGCCGCCAGGGCCTGCGCTTCACGGCCCGCGGCGACGGCAAGGTGTACCGGCTGAACGTCCTGCTCAAGTCGGTGCGCGATCACGACGAGTACGGCGCCGAGTTCATCGCCACAAAGGAATGGAAGACCTTCGAGATCCCGTTCTCGAAACTGACGCAGCTCGGCTTCGGCCGCCGCGTCAAATGGGATTCCAGGATGGTCAACGGTATCGGCCTGCACGTCAGCGGCGGTGTCATGCCGTTCGCCTTCGACGTGCGCAACGTTTCACTCTATTGATGGGGTTCACGAATGTTCCGGATACTGATGTTGCGTGAATTACTGGACAACCTGCAGTCGGCACGGTTCGTCATCATCTTCCTGATGTGCAGTGTGCTGGTCCTGCTGAGCCTCGTGATTGGCACCCACGATTTCAACCTGGCGCAGAAGCAGTACGAAGATTCGGTCGCGCAGATGCACGAGACCACGCGCCAGCAGGTGTCCTACCAGGCTCTCGGGATCTGGGGGCTGTACAAGGTGTACCGCCCGCCTTCATCGCTGATGGCCTTCGCCAAGGGCGTCGACGAGTCGGTCGGCACCAATGCCACGGTCTCCATCGTGCAGGAACCGAAACTGCAGGATTCGCTGCTCAGTGTCGAGCCCGTGTACGCGCAGTTCAGCGCCTTCGACTTCAATTTCGTGGTGCGCGTGGTGGTCGCCCTGTTCGCCATGATGCTGACCTTCGACGTCATCAACAGCGAGAAGGAAGTCGGCACCCTGAAGCTGCTGCTGTCGCACCCGGTGCCGCGCGCCCAGCTGATCCTCGCGAAGCTGGTCGGATCGATGGCCACCCTGTTGCTGCCGCTGCTGCTGCCGATGCTGATCGGCATCCTGGCGATCGTCATGACCGGGAATTTCCACTGGCGCGGCGACGACTGGCTGCGGCTGGCGCTGATCGTCGGCTCGAGCATCCTGTACCTGGCCATCTTCAGCGCGCTCGGCGTGATGGTCTCGTGTCTGGTCTCGAAGCCCTCGAATGCGCTGCTGGTCTCGGTCCTGTTCTGGCTGGTGTTCATCTGGGTGGTGCCCAGCCTCAGCCTGTACGGCGCGACGCTGGCCACCGACCTGCCGTCGGCCCACACGATCGAAGGCCAGAAATGGGAAATCGACCGCCAGCGCTACAAGGACTCGATCGCGGTGCAGCAGCGCTGGTTGCAGGAGCATGCAGGCACTGCCGACGTGCCGATGGAGGTGCAGAGCAAGCTGGTGGGCGACCTGCAGAACGAGGTCAAGAAGAAAAAAGCGCGCATCGACGAAACCTACGCGGCCCAGGTGCAGCAGCGTAACCAGCTGATCACGTGGATGTCGCGGCTGTCGCCGTCGGCCGCCTTCGAGAACATCATCCTGGTCCTGACCGCCACCGACCTGGAGCGCCAGGAGCGCTTCATCGGCGAGGTCAAGCAGTACCGCAACGCCTTCCAGGGCTTCGTGGGCGAAAAGATGATGGCCGAGCGCCGCGACCAGCTGGAGGGCAGGGACCAGACGGTGCCGAGCAGCCTCGACCTGGATGGCCTGCCCGAGTTCCGCGCCCCCATGGCCAGCCTGATGGAAGACATGGCGCGGCTGGCGCCGGACATCACGGTGCTGCTGCTGTACCTGCTGGCCTTCTGTTTAACCGGATATCGGGTATTTCTCAACTATGAAGTCAGCTAAACACATGACCGCGTCAGCCTTCGCGCGGCGCCTCGCCTCCGTCTCCGCCGCGGCTGCGCTGGCAGCCGCCGCGTTCGTGGCCGGGATGCCGGCAAACAGCCTCGCCAACAGCCTGCAGGACCAGACCAGTCTGTTGACGATCCGAGAAAACCTGGTTCAGGTCCAGCTGACGCGCGCCAAGCTGCAGCAGTACGAGCCGCTCGCCGAAAAAGGCATCGTCAGCAAGACCGACATCGAGCAGAAGCGCGCCGATGCACGCCTGGCCGAGATCCGCTTCCAGCGTTCGGTGATGGACCTGGTCAGCACCGAACCCAAGATCACGGTCGAGCGTGCCGTCAAGGTGAAGGGCAAGGATGGCCAGCAGTACCTGGAACTGGCCCTACGCAACGCGACCCTGCTGGTCGACGATTCGCAGCAGATGCTGTTCGCGTCAATGGACAAGGACCTGGCCTTCCCGCGCGAAATCCTGCAGCGCCGGCTGGACAATGTCTTCATCTCGGTGCGCGAGGCCAACAACTTCGCGGGCGGCGCCGGCGCCGGCGCGGGGACCGGCTATGCGCAGGGCCAGTTCGCGATGCCGTCACAGGTGGCCGTGGCGATTCCCTACGACCTGAAGATCGGCAGCTGGAGCTACAACGAGACCAAGGTCCTGCGCTTCCGCCTGCTGACCGACGCCGAGCGCTTCAACATCCACATCACCTACCGCTCGTCGGAACACGAGATCGGCGTCTATGCCGAGCAGAAGTTCCAGAGCGGCGACGTCGAGCTGACGGCGGGCCGGATCAACCAGGAAGCCAACCTCGGCAGCGCGATCGACTATCCGTTCGAGATCCGCAGGAGCGGACAGGACAGCCGCGCTTTCTTCTTCCAGGTGTACAACCTGCCGCCCAGTATCAGCTACAGCATCGTGTCGGCGGACGGCAAAAGCCGCGTGTCCCAGGTCAGGCTGGAGAATGGCGAGACCGCGCGGCCGCTGATGCTGCGCCTCGAGCTTCCGGCGCGCCATGTCGAGGGCTTCAAGCTGGATGCGCCGCTACCCTTCATCGTCGCCGCTGTCGACGAGAAGAACGTCGCCAAGCTGCCGGCCGGTGACCGCAAGGTCGCCGAGACCGACTTCAGCGGCCAGTCTCTCGGCTCGCTCGAGCTGAAACTGGTGGCGCGCGGGCTGGGCAAGCTGTCCATCGTCGCGAACAGCCTGGTGCACGAACTCGTGCCGGGCGCCCACAGCGAGTTCGGCTTCACCGTCAAGAACGAGGGATCGAGCTCGCTGGAAAACATCCGCTTCGACAGCGAAAAGCCGAACGGCATCGGCGTGGCCTTTGAACCGGCGCTGATCACCAGCGTCGGCGTCGGCCAGGAGAAGAAGGTCAAGGTGCGGGTGACCACCCCGAACGACAGCGCGGTGGGCGAATACGAATTGCGCGTCAAGACCGAGGGCTATTCGTCGACCCGGCCGCTGGCGATCGACGAAAAGGTGTTCCGCCTGGTAGTGAAGTCCGGCCCCAGCATGCTGCCCGTCTTCGTCGTACTGTTCCTGTTCCTCGCCGTCCTGCTCATCATCGTGTATGTCGGCAAAAAAGTCAGACTTCGTTAGGAGCTTAGAGTGATTACCGCAGAAAATCTCGTCAAGCGCTTCGGCGCCGACCACGTCGCCGTCAACGATGTGTCGTTCCACGTGGCGCCCGGGGAAATCATGTGCCTGTATGGCGCAAACGGCGCCGGCAAGACCACGACCATCAACATGTTCCTCAACTTCCTGCAGCCGAGTTCCGGCCGCGCCGTCATCAGCGGCATCGACGCCACCACGCAGCCGCTGCTGGCGCGTCGCCACCTCGGCTTCCTGTCCGAGAATGTGCGCCTGTACGACAACTTCACGGCGATGCAGAACATCCTGTTCTTTTCCCGGCTGGGGAACGAGCGGGCCGTCGATGCCGACGAGTGCGCGGCCATGCTGTCGGAATGCGGGCTGGACGGCAAATTTCATCACCGCCGGGTCGGCACCTTCAGCAAGGGGATGCGCCAGAAGGCGGCCTTCGCGATCTGCCGCATCCGCAACGCCAAGGCCCTGTTCCTCGACGAACCCCTGTCGGGCCTGGACCCGAGCGCCGCGGACAGCGTGCTCGACTCGATCCGCAAGCTATGCGACTCGGGTGCGGCCGTACTGATGTCAACGCACGACCTGCTGCGCAGCTCGGAGATCGCCGACAAGGTGGCGCTCATGAAGTCGGGACAGTTGCTGGCGCGTTTTTCGCAGGCCGAACTGAAGAACGTTAACCTGACCCAGCTCTACCGGGAAGCGATCAACTGATGGATGCGAACGATTACCGTTATTCCAGGCAGACCAGACTGCCGGAAATTGGAGCGGCAGGCGCCGCCAGGCTGAAGGCCGCCCATGTGATGATCGTCGGTGTTGGCGCACTCGGCAGCCAGGTGGCGGAACTCCTGTGCCGTGCCGGCATCCGCAAGCTGACACTGGTCGACCCGGACGTGGTGGACGCCTCCAACCTGCAGCGCCAGATGCTGTACGGCGAGCGCGACGTCGAGCGCGGCCTGCCGAAGGTCGCCGCCGCGCGCGAACGCCTGCTGCAGATCAATTCGCTGCTCGAGGTCGACGTGCACGCCACCGAATTCGATGCCGCCTTCCTGGCACGGACCGGCCTTCCCGCCGACGTCGACGTGCTGGTGGATGGCCTCGATGGGCTGGATACGCGGCTGCAGCTGAACGCCGCCGCGGTCGCGGCCGGCGTGCCCTACGTATATGGCGCGGCCCTGGGCATGGAAGGCTGCTGCTTCACGGTGCTGCCGGGGGAGACGGCATGCCTTCATTGCCTGCTGGGCTCGCCTGCCCTCCACCAGTCGCAAAAGACCTGCGCGGTGGCCGGCGTGCTGGCCAGCACCATCGGCCAGGTCGCCACCACCCAGTTCACGGAGACGGTCAAGCTGCTGGTCGGGCGCGCCGATGCTTGCCGCCGCGAGATGGTGTACTTCAATGTATGGGAAAACACGCAATTTGCCCTGCCGGTCATGCGCCGCGCCGACTGCGAAGTGTGCGTGAAACGGCGCGGCGAGACCGGAACCGCCGCGGCGCCGGCGCGCAGCCGGCTGCTGTGCGGCCGCAACGCGCTGCAGCTGCAGGTGCCGCCGCCGGCGCCGGCCTTCGCGCACCTGGCAGCGCGCGCGCCCCTGGACAGCATCCGCAGCCGCACCGAGTACCACCTGGAACGGCTCCATGTCTTCGAAGGCCGCCAGTACCGCCTGACCTTCTTCAGTGACGGCCGCGTCATCGTCGACGGCACCCGCGACGAAGACCTGGCCCATGCGCTGCTCGCCGACGCGCTGGAGGCCTCATGATCTATCTCGACAATGCGGCGACCTCGTGGCCGAAGGCGCCCGACTTTCATGTCCGCGCGGCGGAGGTGCTGGGCGCGCCCTGGGGCAATCCGCACCGCGGCGCGCACGGCGCCGCGGTGCGCTCGGAAGAACTCGTTGGACGCTGCCGTGCACGGATCGCGGCCCTGATCGGCGCCGAAAGTCCGGACCGCATCGCCATCGGCTACAACACCACCGACCTGCTGAACACCGCCATCGCCGGCATCGCGGAACGCTTCGCGCCGCGCACCGCCATTACCTCGATCCTGGAGCACAACAGCGTGCTGCGTCCGCTGTACCGCCTGGCCGGGCGCGGGGTCGAACTGCGCATCGCCGCGCCGTCCGCCGCCGGCACGCTCGACCTGCGCAGGGAACTCGAATACGCGGCCGCGCGCTCGCCGGACCCCGCCCTGGTGGTGCTGGCGCACGCGGTCAACACGACCGGGCAGGTGCGCGACATGGCGCGCATCGGCCGCCTGTGCCGCGAGTACGGCGCCTTCCTCGTCGTCGACGGCGCTCAGAGCGTCGGCAGCGTCCCGGTGGACGTCGTGGCGATGCATGCGGATGCCGTCGCCTTTCCGGCCCACAAGGGCCTGCTCGGGCCGACCGGCCTGGGCTTCCTGTACCTCGGCCCGCGTCTGGCGGACGCCGGTCTGGCGCCGCTGCGGGTCGGTGGCGGCGGCGATGCGCATGCGCGCGACATGCCGCAGGCCGCGCCGGGCCGCTTCGAGGCCGGCACCCCAAACGTGCACGGGCTGGCCCTGCTGGAGCAGAGCCTCGCCTGGCTGGAACGCCAGCCGCCCTCGCACGCCGACGCCCACGCGCACGACCTGTGGCAGCGCCTCGCAGGCGTGCCCGGCATCCGCCTGTACGGCGAGCACGCCGGCGCCGCGATCGTGCTGTGCAACGTCGGCGATCTGCCCAGCCAAACCGTGAGCGCGGTCCTCGACCGCGACTTCGGCATCATGACCCGCGCCGGCCTGCACTGCGCTCCGCTCGCCCACGAATGGCTCGGCAGCGGTGCCAGCCATGGCGGCGCCGTCCGCATCAGCTTCGGCAAATTCAACGTGGCCGCCGACGTCGACGCGGCGGCAGCGGCACTGCGGCGGATCGCCGAGTCGGTGCACGAACACGCGGCCCACGAACGCGTCCCCGCATGACCCCTTGACCCTGGAGATCCAATTGGCCCATCTTTTCATTCCACAATCGCTCAAAGCCGACCACCTGGCGTATCCGCTCGAGATGGCCGTGGGCGCGACCGTCGCCGAGGCGCTGGCGGACCTCGGTACCCGGCATGCCGGCGCCATCGATCCGTTCTGGCGCGAAGGCATGCTGCGGCCCGGCTTCTTCATCATCCACAACCAGCGCGTGCTCGACCCGGACGCCGTGTGCGGCCTGCGGCTCGCGCAGGGCGACCAGGTGCGCATCGTCCAGCCGCTGTCCGGCGGCTGATCCGCTTCCAAGGCATGCCGCGCATGCCGGCCCGGCGTGCGCGGCATGCACCGTTCTTGCTCCCTTCTCCGCCTCTTTCTGGTCCCCTTTTTCCGCTCTCCAGGATTTTTTCATCGATCCGTGTAACTTTCGCCGGCCCCGTGGATAGTCTACAGGTCGGAACACTCGAAACCACCATGCAGACGATACAAGCGATCTACGAACGGCACGCCCCGGCCCTGCGCCGCTTCGCCGTAGGCCTGTGCGGGGACACCAGCCTGGCCAAGGACCTGGTGGCTGAAACCTTCATGCGTGCCATGACGTCGTCCGCACAGATCGAATCGACCACCGTGCTGGCCTACCTGTGCACGATCGCGCGCCGCCTGTATTTGAAGGAATGGCACCGGCGCCGCCGTTTCGCGGAACTCGACGACGTCCACGCGGACGCCACCCCGGGTCCGGAACAGCTGGCGATCGATGCCCAAGTGGTGTCGAAGACGCTCGACGCCCTGCAGGTCCTGCCTGAGATTGACCGCGCCGCACTGCTGATGCGCGCCGCGGAAGAGATCCCGTACGAGGACATCGCACGGGCCCTGGCGATTTCGGTATCGGCGGCGAAGGTCAAGGTGTTCCGCGCCCGGCTCAAACTTGCACAACTACTCAACGAGGAATCATGATGAATTTTTCCGAAGACGTGATCGTCGACCTGCTTCCGGCCTATTTTTCCGGCGAGGCCAGCGCGGCTACCCGTGCTGTCGTCGACAGCTATTTTGCGGCACATCCGCAATTCGCCCGGGCCGCGCGCGCCGCCCAGACCGGCGGCGTCGAGCTGCCGCGCATCGACGCCGCGGACGAAGGGCACGAGGCGATCCGGCGCGTGCGCAAGGCTCTGCGCCGGCGCGGCCTCCTGATCGCGCTGGCGATCTTCTGCAGCGTATCCCCGTTCACCTTCATGGTAAAGGACCAGTCGCTGGTGTACTTCATGTGGCGCGATGCCCCGGCGGTGGCGGCCTGCTATGTTGCGGTCGCACTCGCGGCCTGGATCGGGCTGTGGATCTCGAACCGCGCCAACGCCGCCTGACCGACCGGAGGACCGCCATCATGACCCGACTTCTTCCGCTCGCCTTCCTGTCCCTGCTGTGCCTGCATGCCGCGGCGCAGACGATACGCGTGTCGACCCCTGCCGTTCTCGCCGCCGCCGACAGCCCCGCCATCACTATCGAGGGACTTCCGCCTCATGCCCGTGTCGCCCTGGTCGCCGAGCGCGTCGTGATCGAGCGCGGCGCGCCGGTCCGCTACCGCGCTGGCGCCGATTTCGTCGCCGGCGCCGACGGCATCGTCGACCTCGGACGCGACGCGCCGGTCGCCGGCAGCTACCGCGGTGCGGACGTGCGCGGCCTGTTCTGGTCGATGGTGCCGATCGCCGGCGCGGCGGCGGCCACCGAGGCCGGCGTGGCCCGCATGACGGCCACGGTCGACGGCAAACCCGTCGCCAGCCGCGACCTGCGCTTCGACCAGGACGACCCGCAGGTGCAGGTGGAGCCGGTCGCCGCATTTCCGGGCGCGGTGTTCGCCCGGCCGCGCACGGCTGGACGCAGGCCTGTCGTGATCGCTTTGGGCGGCTCCGAAGGGGGTGCGCGGTCGGCACGCGAACTGGCGATGCGGTTGGCGGCGCACGGCTTCGCCGCGGTCGGCCTGCCCTATTATTCGCCGGCCGCGCCGGGACGCACCGAACGCGAGCTGCCGGCGCTGCCCGCCAGCTTCGTCGAGATTCCCGTCGACCGCCTGAACCAGGTGCGCGACTGGCTGGCGGCTCGCGACGACGTCGACGACGGGCGCATCGCACTGTATGGTGTGTCGAAGGGCGCCGAATTCGCGCTGGTCGCGGCCAGCCGGCTGACCTGGCTTAGCGCAGTGGTCGCGATCGTCCCGAGCGACGTGGTCTGGCAGGGCTGGGGACAGGACGCGGGCGCCACCGGCGCCGGCCGCTCGTCGTTCTCGTTCGGCGGCAAGCCGCTGCCCTTCGTGCCCAACCTGGGCTTCCAGCAGGAGCTCGAAGGTTTCCGCACCGGTGCGCCAGTGCGCTACCGCCGTCCGATGGAAAAAGGCCGCGCCGCGTTTCCGCAGGCGGCGCTGGCAGCGCGCATCCGCGTCGAGGATTTCGAGGGGCCGATGCTGGTCGCCGGCGGCGGCGACGACCAGATGTGGGACTCGGGCGCCATGGCGCAGAACATCGCCGAACGCCGCCTCGAGGCGGGCCGGCCCACGGTGTCTCTGGTCTTCCCGGACGGCGGCCACATGCTCAACGGCACCGGCTGGGAACCGACGACGCAATACGATGCGGGCGTATTCAAGCTCGGCGGCACGCCCGAAGGCAACGCCCGCGCCCAGGCCGAAGTATGGCGCGAAGCCCTCGCCTTTCTGCACCGCGCGCTGGCGGCGGACGCCAACGCGGCGCTGGCCGCACGCCGCTGACGGGCACGGGACCGGTTACGCCAGGATCAGCGCTGGGTCTTCACGATCTGTAGCGCACTCGCGATCAACCCGCTCATGTCGCCCAGATCGGCCGGCACGATGATCGAATTGTTGGTCTTGGCCAGCTTGCCGAACGCATCGACGTAATGCTCGGCCACGCGCAGGTTGACGGCGTCCATGCCGCCCGGGCTACGGATGGCGTCGCCGACCTGGCGCAGTGCCGCCGCGCTGGCGTCGGCCAGCGCCACGATCGCCGAGGCCTCGCCCTGGGCGCGGTTGATGGCCGCCTGGCGTTCGCCTTCCGAGCGCGCGATCGCCGCTTCGCGCTCGCCCGAGGCGATGTTGATCTGTTCCTGGCGCCGGCCTTCCGAGGCCGCGATCAGCGCGCGCTTCTCGCGTTCGGCCGTGATCTGGCGCTGCATCGAATGCAGGATCTCGGCCGGCGGGGTCAGGTCCTTGATCTCGTAGCGCAGCACCTTGACGCCCCAGTTGGCGGCCGATTCGTCGATCGCGTTGACGATGGTGGTGTTGATGTGGTCGCGCTCCTCGAAGGTTTTATCCAGTTCCATCTTGCCGATCACCGAACGCAGCGTGGTCTGGGCCAGCTGCGTGATCGCCTGGATGTAGTTCGAGGACCCGTAGGACGCGCGCATGGCGTCGGTCACCTGGAAGTACAGGATGCCATCCACCTGCAGCTGGGTGTTGTCGCGCGTGATGCAGACCTGCGGCGGCACGTCGAGCGGGATCTCCTTCAGGCTGTGCTTGTAGGCGATGCGGTCGATGAAGGGCACCACGATGTTCAGGCCCGGCGCCAGCGTCGCATGGTACTTGCCAAGCCGTTCGACCACCCAGGCGTGCTGCTGGGGCACCACGTTGATGGTCTTGAAGACGAACACGAGCGCGATGATGAAGATGACCAGCGCGACGGTACCGAATGAGAATTCCATGTGCTCCCCTGAGGTGATCGTTATCGTTGTGATTCGTTATTCCAGCTTACGCGTCGGCGACCACCAGCCGGCTGCCCAGCACTTCGACGATGCGGAACTCGCCGGCATGCGGCGTCGCGCCCTGCCCCAGCTCCACATCCCACAAGGCGCCGCGGTACATCACGCGCGCACGGCCGTTGTCCCAGGCGGGTACCGTGACGCGCTCGCCGATGTCGAGGTTGACGTTGCGGTCGCGCGTGGCGGCGCGGGCGTCGAGGCGGCCGCGACCGAAGCGCGAACGGTGCAGCAGCCCGGTGGCGATGACGCCGACCGCGCCGGCGGCGATCGCCTGCACCGGCAGCCCGGCGCCGGCCAGCGCCACCAGGCTGCCGGCCGCCAGGCCGATCGCGATCATGAGCAGATAAAAGGTCCCGGTGAACAACTCCAGGATCACCAGCACGCCTGCGCTTGCCAGCCAGCCGATCCAGTCAGCCATGGTCTCCTCCTGTTCAGACAGCAAAAACCCCCGACTCCCGGAACGAGCGACGAGGGTTGGCTTGGATATGCAGCAACAAACCCAGTGTATCTTGTCGGCGCGCAGAGTCAACATATGCATGCCAAACCACAACGTCAGGCGTGTAGCATGAATTTTAATTGACTTGACGTTCAATAAACACCCTGCATAGCGACAATTTTGATACCATTCGGCAATTCCTCGTGATTACCGGACGCTGCGGCGTCTGCCGTTATGCCTTTTAACCCTTGCCCGAAGCCGCGCCCATGCTGAGCGCCACCAGCCTGTTCCTGGTCATGATGGCCTTGTCGGTCGTGATGCTGCTGGTCCTGTCCTCGCAGACGCACAGCGGCGCCAGGGGTATCCGCGAATGGATCATCGCGAATGCGATGGCGGTCGCCGCGATGCCGCTGTTCGCCGCGCGTGGCCACATTTCCGGTCTGCTGTCGATCGAACTGGGCAACGCCCTCCTGATCGGTACCTCGGTCATGATGTACGTCGGCTTCCAGCGTCACCTGGGACGCCGGGTGCCGTGGCGTGCGCTGGGCGGTTTTACGGCCGCCACCATGACTGCGGTGGTGACGCTGCATTACGGGATCGATTCGACGCCGCTGCGCATCGTCGTGGTTTCGCTGCTGCATGGCGGCCTGTGCATGGCGATGTGCGCCAGCGTCAGGCAGTCGCTGCCGGCGGCCGCGCGCCGCTATCCCTACTGGTTCACGATCTGCGCCAGCTTCGCGGTCGGCATCGGCCTGTTCCTGCGCGCCGGCGCCTACGGCGCGCGCGTGGCCGGCCTGCTGCCGCAATTCGACGTGCCGACCCTGGATCTGGTGTTCTTCGCCTGCGGCACGCTGTCGATTCCGACGCTGACGCTCGGCGCAGTGATGATGGCCAACGCCGAGATCATCGCGCGCGCCACCTACGCCGCCGACCATGACCACCTGACCGGTGCGCCGTCGCGCCGCGCCTTCTTCGCCGTGGCCGAACGCGAATGCGCCCAGGCCTGGCGCACGCCGGCGGCGCTGTCCCTGCTGCTGTTCGACGTCGACCACTTCAAGCGCATCAACGATACCCACGGCCACGCGGCCGGCGACCGGGTGCTGGTGGAAATCGTCGAGCGCACCCTTGGGATCCTGCGCCATCGCGACTACTGCGGCCGCCTCGGCGGCGAGGAATTTGCCGTGCTGCTGCCGGCCACGTCCAGCGACACGGCGCTGCACGTGGCCGAGCGCCTGCGCACCGCGCTGCAGTGCACGCCGCCAATCCCCGCCGAACGCGGTGCGGACCGCAGCGCGGCCGGCACCATCGGCTACACGGTCAGCATCGGCGTGGCCACGCTGGTGCCGGGCGAAACCATCGCCAGCCTGCTGTCGCGCGCCGATACCGCCCTGTACGCCGCCAAGTCGGGCGGGCGCAACCGCGTCGTGGCCGCAGCCGCCGGCGGCTACGGCATGGAGCGCCGGCGCGCCTGAACGCCTCAGTCCTGTTTTTTCGCGTGGCGCGCCACGACCTTGCCGACGGCGTCGTCCCCGCCCTCGACCTTGCAGCTGCGCGTGCAGCGCCCATAGGCGTCGTCACAGGCACCATTGCGCGCCATGCGGCGATGCTGGTAACCCGACTGCTCCAGGGACCCGTTGTCGCTCGATCGCATCTGCACCTGGGCGGTGCGGGCGAACGGGTTCTTTTCCGGGGTATCGGTCGGCAGCATGCCTTCCTTCTTCTCGGTGGCCTTGACGTTGGCCAGGCACTGGGTCTTTTCGGACGTACACATCGACTTGCAGAAGGCCGGCTCCTCGGCAAAACCGGCGGCGGACAATCCAAGCAAGGTCATCAATAAGACGAGGCGTTTCATCGGATTCTTCGGAAAAGTTGACACTGTTCACGGGGAGGGTTTCCAAAAGGATATCGCATCCACGCAGCTTGGCAAGATAAAAAAAGCCCTCCGGCCCAGCGGGGCGGAGGGCTTTCCTGGGTCGAGCCGTGATTACATCGCGGCCAGCTTCTGCCAGGTCTCGACCACCGAGTCCGGATTCAGCGACATCGACTCGATGCCCTCTTCCACCAGCCACTGCGCGAAGTCCGGGTTGTCGGACGGCCCCTGGCCGCAGATGCCGACGTACTTGCCCTGCTTCAGGCAGGCCTTGATGGCCAGGCTCAGCATGGCTTTGACGGCCGGATCGCGTTCGTCGAAGTCCTTGGCCAGCAGCTCCATGCCGGAGTCGCGGTCCAGGCCCAGCGTCAGCTGCGTCAGGTCGTTGGAACCGATCGAGAAGCCGTCGAAGTACTGCAGGAACTGCTCGGCCAGGATGGCGTTGGACGGCACTTCGCACATCATGATCACGCGCAGGCCGTTCTCGCCGCGCTTCAGGCCGTACTTGGCCAGCAGGCCGATGACCTTCTCGGCCTGGCCCAGGGTGCGCACGAACGGGATCATGATCTCGACGTTGGTCAGGCCCATTTCTTCACGGACGCGCTTCATGGCCATGCATTCCATCTCGAAGGACTCGGCGAAGTCTTCGGCCAGGTAGCGCGCGGCGCCGCGGAAGCCCAGCATCGGGTTTTCCTCGTCCGGCTCGTAGCGCGAGCCGCCGATCAGCTTCTTGTACTCGTTCGACTTGAAGTCGGACAGGCGCACGATGACCGGCTTCGGCCAGAACGCGGCGGCGATGGTCGCCACGCCTTCGGTCAGCTTGTCGACGTAGAAGGCGCGCGGCGAGGCGTGGCCGCGGGCCACCGATTCCACTGCCTTCTTCAGGTCGGCGTCGATGTTCGGGTACTCGAGGATCGCCTTCGGGTGCACGCCGATGTTGTTGTTGATGATGAATTCGAGACGCGCCAGGCCGACGCCGCCGTTCGGCACCGACTGGAAGTCGAAGGCCAGCTGCGGGTTGCCGACGTTGAGCATGATCTTGGTCTTGATCGGCGGCAGTTCGCCGCGCACGGTTTCCGTGACTTCGGTTTCGAGCAGGCCGTCGTAGATGCGGCCTTCGTCGCCTTCGGCGCACGAGACGGTGACGAAGGTGCCGTCCTTCAGCACGTCGGTGGCGTCGCCGCAGCCGACCACGGCCGGCACGCCCAGTTCACGCGCGATGATCGCCGCGTGGCAGGTGCGGCCGCCGCGGTTGGTGACGATCGCCGAGGCGCGCTTCATGACCGGTTCCCAGTTGGGGTCGGTCATGTCGGCGACCAGCACGTCGCCCGGCTGCACGCGTTCCATTTCCGACGGGTCGCTGATGACGCGCACCGGACCGGCGCCGATCTTCTGGCCGATCGCGCGGCCCGAGGTCAGCACGGTACCGGTGCCCTTCAGCTGGAAGCGCTGCTGGG
Organism: Herbaspirillum sp. SJZ107; assembly: GCF_006715485.1. GTDB lineage: Bacteria > Pseudomonadota > Gammaproteobacteria > Burkholderiales > Burkholderiaceae_D > Telluria. Next base: position 347,666 of record NZ_VFNH01000004.1, on the reverse strand, counting down.
CATCGGTCGCCTTCTGCTGCGACTTCACGGTTTCCGGACGCGCCTGCAGGATGTACAGCTTGCCGTCGCGGCCATCCTTGCCCCACTCGATGTCCATCGGGCGGCCGTAGTGCTTCTCGATGATGACGGCGTACTTGGCCAGCTCGACGACTTCGTCGTCGGTCAGCGAGTAGCGGTTGCGCTGTTCGATCGGCACGTCGACGGTCTGCACCGAACGGCCGGCCTTGGCTTCCTTGGTGAACTCCATCTTGATCAGCTTGGAGCCGATGTTCTTGCGGATGACCGGCTTCTTGCCCTGCTCCAGCATCGGCTTGTGGACGTAGAACTCGTCCGGGTTGACCGCGCCCTGCACAACGGTTTCGCCCAGGCCGTAGCTGGACGTGACGAAGACGACGTCCTTGAAGCCCGACTCGGTATCGATGGTGAACATCACGCCGGCCGCGCCGGTATCGGAACGCACCATGCGCTGCACGCCGGCCGACAGCGCCACGTCGGCGTGGATGAAGCCCTTGTGCACACGGTAGGAAATAGCGCGGTCGTTGTACAGCGACGCGAACACGTGCTTCATGGCCTCGAGCACGTTGTCGATGCCGACCACGTTCAGGAAGGTTTCCTGCTGGCCGGCGAAGGATGCATCCGGCAAGTCTTCGGCGGTCGCCGAGGAGCGTACGGCAAAGGACATCTCGGTTTCGGAGTCGGCTACCAGGCGCTCGTAGAACTCGCGGATCTCCTGTTCCAGGCGTGGCTGGAACGGGGTCGAGAAGATCCACTCGCGGATTTCGGCACCGGCTGCGGCCAGGGCGCGCACGTCGTCGACGTCCAGGCTTTCCAGGCGCAGCTCGATGCGCTGGCCGAGCGACGGACCGCCGTCGGCGCTGTGGCGCAGGAAGTCGCGGAACGCTTCGGCCGTGGTGGCAAAGCCGCCCGGCACGCGCACGCCGGCCTCGGCCAGCTGGCTGATCATTTCGCCGAGCGAGGCGTTCTTGCCGCCGACCGATTCGACGTCGGTCATGCGCAGCTGCTCGAAGGGCGCGACGTACACGCCCTCGCCGGTTTTTGGATCGGGTACTGCCAATGCTGCATTAGACAGGTTAGTCATGATAAAACACCTTCTTTGATGATGGAAATCTGTGCGGTTGGCTGGCACACGTCTTTTCTTGTTATTCTTCGCGGTGCAGAGCCGGACCCATATTCGTTGCAGAGCATTTTACCGCGTGTGCGCCCGCCACACTGTGCGGTGACTGCAACTTTGTTATTATCTTATCAAAAAATTACCATGATTTCAGAGAGCACCCCAGCGACGCCGACCATCCCGCGTACCGTCTTCTTCGTGTCCGACGGCACCGGCATCACGGCGGAAACCTTCGGCCACGCGGTGCTGAGCCAGTTCGAGATGCGCTTCCGCCAGATCCGCCTGCCCTTCATCGACACCATCGAAAAAGCGCACGAGGCGGCGCGCCGCATCAACGACGTGGCCCTGAGCGACAACCAGCGTCCGATCGTGTTCTCGACCCTGGTCAAGCACGACCTGTCGAGCGTGATCCGGGCCGCTCAGGGCATGCACATGGACCTGTTCCAGACCTTCGTCGCGCCGCTCGAGCAGGAATTGCAGGTCAAGTCGACCCATACGATCGGCCGTATCCACAACATGGTCGACACCGAGGAATACAAGGACCGCATCGAGGCCATCAACTTCTCGCTGGCGCACGACGACGGCCAGTCGCACAAGAACCTGGCCGACGCCGACGTCATCCTGGTCGGCGTCTCGCGCTCGGGCAAGACCCCGACCAGCCTCTACCTGGCGATGCAGTACGGGATCAAGGCCGCCAACTATCCCCTGATTCCGGACGACTTCGAACGCGGCAGGCTGCCCTCGGCGCTGCCCCAGTTCAAGCACAAGCTGTTCGGATTGACGATCACGCCCGAGCGCCTGGCCGAGATCCGCAACGAGCGGCGGGCCGGCAGCAAATATGCGTCGATCGAGAATTGCCGCTACGAGGTGAACGAGGCCGAGATGCTGATGAAGCGCGAGGGGATCCGCTGGCTGTCGTCGACGACCAAGTCGATCGAGGAGATTTCGACGACCATTCTTCAGGAGATCAAGCCGGATCGGCGGGAGTACTAAGCGCTTCCGCGTCAACGGCCCGTGTCCTGGACGCCGTCATTCCCGCGCAGGCGGGAATGACGGTTTAATAGTAGCTGTTAAAAGAAGTGGCGCCAGTCTTCCAGCCACCCCGGAAAGGCCGCAGCCTCCATCGGATTGGCAATGTGATACCCCTGCGCATACGTGCAGCCGAGCCCCTGCAGGAAATCCCAATCCTGGCGCGTCTCCACGCCCACCGCGCACGACATGCGGTCCAGGCTGTTCGCGAGCCCCAGGCAGGATTTCAGCACCGTGCCCAGCGGCCGCTTCTTGGACGCCCCGTCGACGAAAGAGCGGTCGATCTTCAGCTCCGAGAACGGAATCCGCGCCAGCAGCTGCAAATTCGAGCGCCCGGTGCCGTAGTCGTCGATCGCCAGGCCGAATCCCATCATGCGCAGCCGCACCAGGCGTTCGATGAAATCGACGTCGAAGTCGAGGATCGACGATTCGGTCATCTCGAAGGTGAGGTAGTCCGGCAGCACGCCGTGGCGCTTCATGCAGGCGGCGATCTGGCGCACGAAGTCGGGCTGGGCCAGCGTGGCCGGCGCCAGGTTCAGCGAGATCGAGATCGGGATGCCCTGGTCGTGGAAGCCGCGACAGTGCTGGACCGACAGCTCGATCATGCTCCAGTCGAGGAAGTCGACGCGGCCGTTCTGTTCGAGGGCATCGATGAACGCGGCCGGGCCCAGCACGCCGTGCTCGGGATGGCGCCAGCGCGCAAAGGTTTCCAGGCCCGTCACCTGGCCGGTTGCCAGTTCGATCTTGGGCTGGAAGAAGGGTTCGAATTCGCGCCGCTGCAGCCCGACGCCGACTTCGGCGAAGCTGAAGCTCGGTCCCGCCGGTGCTGCCACGGGCGCGCGCGAGGGCTGGTAATTGTCGAGCAGCGCCTTGAGCTTGGCGGCGCTGACGTTCCCACCGCGGGGCTTGGCGATGGTGCCCAGCAGGTCGACGCCGTGCGCCTGCACCAGCGTCTCGACCGAGAACAGCACGCCGGGCGGCTGGGCGCCGGTGACGATCAGGCGCACGCTGGAGCCCAGCGCGGCGATCGCCCGCAGCATTTCCATGCCGTCCATGCCGCCCAGGGCCAGGTCGAGGATGGCGACGTCGATCTTCGGGCTGAAGCCGGCCTGCAGGGTGCGCAGGGCCATCGGGGCGTCCGGTACTTCGGTGACGCGGCTGGCGCCGAGCTGGGTGAGCGCGTCGGCGAGGGCGCGGCGCTGGACCGGGTCCGCTTCCGCGACCAGGAAATGCAAGTTCGGCAGATGCGGTGGCAGGTGCGGCATGTGGGCGGTGTCCATCTTGAGTCAATATTTCACAGTTGCAAGTACGAAGCGTAACCTGAACCGCGCATCAAGTCCATGCCCAGCGATCTTACTTCAGCCTTGTTGTTGCTGGCGCAGCTGTTCGAAAAAGCACACGGCGGCGCAGGCGGCCACGTTCAGCGACTCCACCTGCCCGGCATGCGGCACCGCGACGCGCAAGCTGGCCAGCTCCAGCAGTTCGGCGGACACGCCCTGCCCTTCATGGCCGAGCACCCAGGCGGCCGGCTGGCGCAGGTCGATGTCGTAGAGGCGCTTGCTGGCATAGCCGCTGGTGGCCAGCACCGGCACCCCGGCGCCACGCACCAGCGCCGGCAGGTCGACGTTCTCGAAGATCTCGAGCACGAAGTGGGCGCCCATGGCGGCGCGCAGCACCTTGGGCGACCAGCAGAACGCGGTGCCGGCGCTGCAATACACCTGCCGGATGCCGGCCGCGCCTGCGCTCCTCAGGATCGAGCCGACGTTGCCCGGGTCCTGCACGCCGTCCAGCAGCACCGCCGATTGCGTCAGGGCCGCAGGCTGGCGCGGGCGCGGCGTCTCGATCAGGAACACCAGGTTGACGCCGTGCTCGACCTGGCTGATGGCGCCGAACAGCGCGTCCGGCAGCGCCGTCACCGGTGCCCCGGCGCCCTCGGCGCGCGCCACGATGGCCGCGACTTCCGGATTGGCCAGCGCCCCTTCCGACACCACGCAGTGCAGCGGTGCGCCGTTCAGGTCCAGCCAGCTCTGGCACAGGTGGACGCCGTCGAGCAGGCTCTGGCCGGCCTTGCGCCGTGCCTGCGAACTGGTCGCCAGTCCCTTGAGTTCCTTGTAAAAGGCGTTGTCGCGCGAACTGATGGTCTTCATGCGGGCGCGCTTTCGAACAGGTCCGGCTCCAGCAGCGCCCTGACCGGTGCAAACGAGCGGCGGTGCACCGGGCACGGGCCGTGCAGGCGCAGGCGTTCCAGGTGCAGCGCGGTCGAGTAGCCCTTGTGCTGGTCGAAGGCGTATTCCGGGTAGGCGGCATGCAGCGCGACCAGGGCGGCGTCGCGCGCGGTCTTGGCCAGGATCGAGGCGGCCGAAATCGCATGCACCTTGTCGTCACCCTCCACCACCGCATGGGCGCGGATGGTCGACACCGTGAATTGCGGACAGCGGTTGCCGTCGATCAGGGCGATGGTCGGCAGCGTGTGCAGCGCTTCCACCGCGCGCCGCATCGCCAGCATGGTGGCCTGCAGGATGTTGATGGTGTCGATCTCGTGATGCGAGCACTCGGCGATGGCCCAGGCCAGCGCCTGTTCCTTGATGATCGGGGCCAGCTCGTCGCGCCGCGCCTCGGTCAGCTTCTTGGAGTCGCGCAAGCCTTCGATCGGCCGGCTCGGGTCGAGGATCACGGCCGCCGCGTACACCGGCCCGGCCAGCGGACCGCGTCCGGCCTCGTCCACGCCGCAGACGACGTCCTCGAGCGTGAACGGACGGTTCCTGGCCGGGAGGCCGGGGTAGAAATCGAACTTCTTCTTTCTCATTTTGCTTTACCTATTACCTGCAGCACCGCATCGGCGCTGAGGCCGCCACTGTCGCGCAGCAGGCTGTGATGCATGTCCAGGAAGCGCTGCTGCAGGCGCACCCGGTTGTTCTCGTCGGTCAGCTGGACCCAGAGCGCGTCCGCCAGCGCTGCCGGCGTGGCCGCGTGCTGCAGGAATTCCGGCACCACGAACTCGCGCGCCAGGATGTTCGGCAGTCCGATCCACGGCAGGTAGCCCATGTGGCGGATGATCATCCATTCGGCCGGCAGCACCTTGTACGCGATCACCATCGGCTTCTTGTACAGCGCCACCTCGAGCGTCGCCGTGCCGGATGCCGCCAGCACCGCATCGGCGGCGGCGATGCAGTCGTGCGACTGGCCATCGACCAGCGTCAGGGGCACGTCCTGCAGGCCGGCCTGGTCCCTCAGCCCCATAAAATACGCCTTTTGGCGCTCGCCCGCCATCGGCGCGATGAAACGCACCGCGCCGTTGCTGCCAGCCCACCGCGCCAGCAGCTGCACCGTGCGCAGGTAGGGTTCGGTCAGGTACTTGATCTCAGACATGCGGCTGCCCGGCATGACGGTGACCACCTTCGCATCCTGCGGGATGCCGAGGCGGCGCCGGGCGCCGGCCACGTCCGGCTGCAGCGGGATCTGTTCCGCCAGCGGATGGCCGATGTAGGTGGCCGGCACGCCGGCGGCGCGGTACAGCGCTTCCTCGAACGGGAAGATCAGCAGCATGTGCGACACCGCGCGCTGGATCTTCTTGATGCGGCCGCCGCGCCAGGCCCATATCTGCGGCCCGACGAAGTGCACGGTCGGGATGCCGGCAGCGCGCAGCTGCTCTTCCAGGCCGAGGTTGAAACCTGGGTAGTCGGCGCCGATGAAGGCGGCCGGTCTCTCAAGTAACAGGCGCTCGCGCAGCGTGTTCTGGATGCCTTTCAGTTCGCGGTAGCGCAGCAGCACCGGCAGCAGGCCGCGCACGGTGAGCGTTTCCATCGCCACGTCGGACGCCAGGCCCTGCTCGTGCATGCGCGGGCCACCGATGCCGCTGAAGGCCACGCCAGGCAGGCGCGGCTTCAGGCCAGCCATCAGGCGGGCGGCCAGCATGTCGCCGGAGACTTCACCGGCCACCAGCGCAAGAGAGCACTGCGGCGACACCGGACGTTCAGCGGACGATGCCACGGCTGGTGGTGCCGAGGAATTCGCGCATCGCGCGGATGTAGGGCGCAGCGCCGGTTTCGAGCGCGCCGTCGGCGGCTTCCTCTTCCGCCAGCTTGGCCTTGGCCTCTTCCAGCGTCAGGCCGGAGCGGTAGATGTGCTTGTAGGCGGTGCGCAGGCCGTTGATCTGCTCGCGCGTAAAGCCGCGGCGCTTCAGGCCTTCGATGTTGATGCCGTGCGCCTCGGCCGGATTGCCCGAGACCAGCACGAACGGCGGCACGTCCTGGGTCAGGCTGGTGTACATGCCGATGAAGGCATGCTCGCCGATCTTGCAGAACTGGTGCACGCCGCAGTAGCCCGACAGGATCGCCCAGTCGCCCACGTGGACGTGGCCGGCCAGCTGGGCGTTGTTCGAGAAGATCGTGTTGCTGCCGACGCGGCAATCGTGCGCCAGGTGGGTGTAGGCCGACATCCAGTTGTCGTCGCCGAGCGAGGTCACGCCTTCGTCCTGCGCCGTACCCGTATTGAAGGTACAGAATTCGCGGATCGTGTTGCGGTCGCCGATGACCAGGCGGGTCGGCTCGCCGGCCCACTTCTTGTCCTGCGGCTGGGCGCCCAGGGACGCGAACTGGAAGATGTGGTTGTCCTTGCCGATCGTCGTGTGGCCTTCGATGACCACGTGCGGTCCGACGCGGGTGCCGGCGCCGATGCGCACGTTGGCACCGACGATGGAGTACGGGCCGACCTCGACCGAGCTGTCCAGCTCGGCCTTGGGATCGACGATCGCGCTTGGGTGGATCTTGCTCATTACTGCCCCGCTGCGGCGCCGTTCGCCGATTCATTGGCGCGGATGGTGCACATCAGGTCGCCTTCCACCGCGACCTTGCCGTCGACGCTGGCGGTGGCCTTGTATTTCCAGATGCCGCGCGAGGTGCGCACGATCTCGACGGTCATGACCAGCTGGTCGCCCGGCTCGACCGGACGCTTGAAGCGCGCGTTGTCGATGCCGACGAAGTAGACCACCGAATTCTCGTCCGGTTTCACGTTCATGGTCATGAAGGACAGGATGGCGGCGGTCTGGGCCAGCGCCTCGATCATCAGCACGCCCGGCATCACCGGCTTGTGCGGAAAGTGGCCGTTGAAGAACTCTTCGTTGACGGTGACGTTCTTGATGGCGGTGATGGTCTTGCCGATCTCGTAGTCGACCACGCGGTCCACCAGCAGCAGCGGGTAGCGGTGCGGCAGGTATTCCTTGATTTCGTTGATGCCCAGGATCTTCGATTCGGTCTTGGTCTGTTCAGTCGTCATTTTTGTTCTGTAGCTTCCGTCAGTTGTTTGATCTGTTTTTCCAGCATCCGCATTTTCTCGCGCATCGTGTTCAGGTTGCGCACGATCGCGGCGCTCTTTTCCCATTCCGCATTCTTGGCCATCGGGTAGAAGCCGGTGTATTGCCCCGGCTCCAGCACCGAGCGCGATACCATCGTGCCCGAGGAGATATGGACGTTGTCGGCGATTTCCAGGTGGCCCAGCACCATCGCCGCGCCGCCGAAGGTGCAATTCTTGCCGATCCTGGCGCTGCCGGCTACCCCCACGCAGCCCGCCATCGCCGTGTTGGCGCCGATATGGCAGTTGTGGCCGATCTGGATCTGGTTGTCGAGCTTGACGCCGTCCTCGATGACGGTGTCGGCCAGGGCGCCGCGGTCGACCGTGGTGTTGGCGCCGATGTCGACGTCGTCGCCCATCAGTACGCGTCCGGTCTGCGGGATCTTGATGTACACGCCGTTTTCGCGCGCGAAGCCGAAGCCGTCGGTGCCGATCACGGCGCCCGAGTGCAGGATGCCGCGCTTGCCGATCTTGCAACGGGCGTGGAAGGTCACGTTGGCGAAGAGTTCCGTGCCTTCGCCGATCTCGGCGTCGCGGCCGACGAAGCAGCCGGCGCCGATCACCACGCCCGGGCCGATGGCCGCGCCGGCTTCGATCACGGCGTTCGGGCCGACGTGGGCGCTCGGGTCCACCTGCGCGCTCTCGTGCACCACGGCGCTGGGGTGGATGCCGGGTGCCGGCACGATCGCGTCGAGGTCCGCGAAGTACTGGGCCGCGCGCGCGAAGTAGGCGTAGGGATTGGTGGTGACGATGCGCGCGCCTTCGTAGGTCGCGGCCACGGTCTGGTCGTCGAGCGGCGCGACGATCAGCGCGGCCGCCCCGCTCTGCGCGGCCAGTGCACGCAATTTGCTGTTGCTGAGAAAGCTGATGTGCGAAGCGCCGGCGCTGTCGAGCGGCGCGATACCCTGAACCTCGAGGTTCGGGTCGCCTACCAGCTGACCGCCGAAGCGTTCGACCAAATCACCCAGGCGAGTGCCCATGTGGTCGTTCCTTCTTTGAAAAAAATAATGCCGGCGAGGCGCCGGCCCGGAGGCCGGATCCTCGCCGGCACTTCTTCTATTTTCAGCGTCCGATTATTTGTCGAGCAGCTTGAGAATCTTGTCAGTGATGTCGATGCGCGGACTGGTCCAGACGGCTTCCTGCAGCACCACGTCGAGATGTTCCTGTTCCGCGACCTGCTCGATCAGCTTGAACGCCTTTTGCGCGATCGCGGCGCGCTCTTCGTTCTTGCGCTGGAACAGGTCCTCATTGTACTCGCGCTGCATGCGCTGCATGTCTTTTTCCATGTCGAGCAGCTCGCGCGTACGCCGGGTGCGATCGAGGTCGGTCAGCTTGGGCGCCTCTTCGTCGAACTTCTCGCGCGCGCTCTTGAAGCGCTGCACCATGTCGTCGACCTGCTTCTGGCGCTTCGAGAACTCGGCCTGCATCTTGGCGTCGGCCGCTTTGGCCAGCTTCGATTCCGTCATCAGCCTTTCGGTGTAGACGAAACCGATGCGGCCCACGGCAGCCTGCCCCTGCGCCTGCGCGCCTGCCGCCGCGAGGGCGCATACGGCGGCCATCATCAAAAGGCGCTTCGGCAAAGGGGCTTTCACGATCTTAAACATAACACTCCCGGTCAGAAGCCGGTACCCATCTGGAACTGGAAGCGTTCCAGGCGGTCGCCCGGCTTGGCATTCAAGGGCTTAGCATAACTCAACTTGAGCGGTCCCACCGGCGAAATCCACGACAGGCCGATACCTGCCGAGTAGCGCAGCTCCGAGGCGCGCATCTTCTGGCCTTCCTGGTACACCTGGCCGCCGTCGGCGAAGGTGAACCAGCGCAGGCTGCGGTCGGTGCCGCTGCCCGGGAACGGGAACTGCAGCTCGGCATTGCCGATGATGCGCTTGGCGCCGCCCAGCGCGTCGAGCGTGTACGGGTCGACGATACCCAGCGACGAACTCTCGTAGCCGCGCACCGAACCGATACCGCCGCCGTAGAAGTTCTTGAAGACCGGGTAGGCGTGGCTGCCGATGCCCGAACCGTAGTCGAGCTCGCCCTTCAGCGCCAGCGTCATCCAGCGCGTGATCGGACGGTACCACTGGTGCTCGTAGATCGCGCGGTAGTACTTGGCGTCGCCGAACAGGTCGACCTCGAGGTTGGCGCGCTGGTAGCGGCCGCGGGTCGGGGTGACCGTGCTGTCGCGCGAGTCGCGGCCCCACGCCACCGTCAGCGGGATCGCATTGGTGGTGGCGGTGCCGATACCGCTCTCCGGTCCGCCGTTCTGCGACACGAAGGTCTTGTACAGGGTCGGCGAACTGGTGTCGGTTTCGAGCTTGGTGCGCTCGACGCCGGCGCCGAAGTAGACCGTGTCGTTTTCCGAGAACGGCACGCCGAAGGTCATGTTGGCGCCCTGCTGGCGCACCGTGTACGAACCGATGTTCAGTGCCGGCGGACGCGAGGTGCGCAGGTAGACCTGGAAGGCGCGCGAGATGCCCTCGTCGGTGAAGTACGGGTTGGTCTGCGCGACCGAGATCGTGCGATTGTATTTACCGGTGTTCAGCTCGAGGCCGATCGTGTTGCCGCTGCCCGCGAAGTTGGCCTGCGTGATCGACGCCGTGAAGGTGAACTTCTCGGCCTGCGAGAAGGCGCCGCCGACCATGAAGTTGCCGGTCGGGCGTTCGGTGACGGCGATATTGACGTCGACCTGGTCGGTGGTGCCCTGCGATTCGGGGGTCTCCACCGTCACGTCCTTGAAGTAGCCGAGACGGTCGACGCGGTCGCGCGACATCTTCACGCGGTTCGGGTCGTACCACGAGCTCTCGAACTGGCGGAATTCGCGGCGGATCACTTCGTCGCGGGTGACGGTGTTGCCCGAGATCGTCATGTGGCGCACGTAGGCGCGCTTGCCCGGATCGACGAAGAAGGTGAAGGTGACTTCGCGCTTGGCCTGGTCGATTTCCGGGTTGCCGGTGACGTTGGCGAAGGCGTAGCCGAAGCTTGCCAGGCGGTCGGAAATACGCTTGTTCGAGGCTTCGAGCAGTTCGCCCGAGAAGGTCGCACCCGGCTGCAGCAGGATCAGGTTGCGCAGTTCCTGCTCGCGGCCGAACATCTCGCCATCCATCTTGATGCCCTTGACGGTGTACTTCTCGCCTTCGGTGATGTTGATGGTGAGGTAGATGTCCTTCTTGTCCGGCGTGATCGCGACCTGGGTCGAATCGACCGCCACCTCGAGGTAGCCGCGGTTCAGGTAGAAGGACTTGATGTTTTCCAGGTCGCCGGTCAGCTTCTGCTTCGAGTACTGGTCGGCCTTGGAGTACCAGGTCAGCCAGCCCGAGGTCGACAGCTGCAGCACCCGGCGCAGTTCCTTGTCGCTGAAGGCCTTGTTGCCGACGATGTTGATGCCCTTGATCTTGGCGACGTCGCCCTCGTCCACGTTGAACATGACGTTCACGCGGTTGCGTTCGATCGGGGTCACGGTGGTGGTGATCTTGACGCCGTACAGGCCGTGCGACAGGTACTGGCGCTTGAGCTCCTGCTCGGCGCGGTCGACCGAGGCCTTGTCGAAGATCTTGGTCTCGCCGACGCCGATGTCCTTCAGCGCCTTGACCAGCATGTCCTTCTCGAATTCCTTGGTGCCGGTGAAGTCCACCGTATTGATGGCCGGACGTTCCTCGACCAGCACCACCAGCACGCCGTTTTCTTCTTCGAGGCGCACGTCCTTGAAGAAGCCGGTCGCGTACAGGGCCTTGATCGCCGCGGTACCCTTGTCGTCGTCGAAGGTCTCGCCCACGCGCACCGGCAGGTAGCTGAACACCGTGCCTGCCTCGGTCCGCTGGATGCCTTCGACCCGGATGTCCTTGACGACGAACGGCGCCACGGCCAGGGCGTGGCCGGAACAGAAGGCCAGCACGGCGGCGCCGATCAGTCGACGGGTGAAAGGCAAGACAAGACGATCAGGATGTAATTTCATTGGCAAAATCAATGGGTCAGTCATGGACAGCTCGAACAAGCGCCTGCGCGGCGGTTTTTCAAGGTGCCCGGTTGGACAAGGTACATGTTCTGCGCCCGCGCTTATGCCGCCTCGAGCCAGGGAACCCGTATCGATGTCCCTTTTTCAAAGCGGCCGCACCAGGTCGTTGAAGACGGCAAGCGCCATCAGCATGAACAGCAGGCCCGCCCCAACCCGCTGCGCCATCTCGGCGAAGCGCTCGGACAAGGGGCGTCCGGTCAAAACTTCCAGCGAATAATACAGCAAATGGCCACCATCCAGAATGGGAATTGGTAACAGATTCATTATGCCAAGACTGATACTGACAAAGGCAATAAACTCCAGAAATGGCTCTACGCCGTAGCTTGCGGCCTGGTTCGCGACCTTGGCGATGGTGATCGGGCCTGTTACATTCTTTAAGGACGCTTCCCCGACGATCATCTTGCCGATCATCTTGAGCGTCAGCGTCGCGGTCTCCCAGGTGCGCTGCACGCCGCGTCCCAGCGCGTCGAACAGGCCGGCGCGCACGGTCACCATCTCGGGCGACTGGGCCAGCATCACGCGCGCCAGGCCTTCGCCGCTGCGCGCTTCGCGCTCCGGCGTCAAGGTCACGCGCAGCGGCTGGCCGCCACGCTCGAGGTCGAGCTGCACGGCGCGGCCGGGGGCGGCGCCGATGGCGCGCTTGAAGTCGACGAAGTCGGCCAGCGGCTTGCCGTCGACCGCCACCAGCACGTCGCCCTGGCGCAGGCCGGCACGGGCGCCGGGACCGTCGGGCAAGACCTGGTCGATCGACGGACGCGGGCGCCACATCGGCATGCCCAGTAGCGTCATCACGTCGCTGTCGACGTCGAGCGCGGCGATGCGCGCGGCCGGCAGCACCGCGCGGTAGCTGTCGCCGCGGGCGCCGCGCAGCGTCAGGTCGGCTTCGCGCTTGTCCATGGCGGCGCGGATGATTTCCCAGCGCAGTTCGGTCCAGGCCTGTACCTGCCGGCCGTTGACGGCGGTGACGGCGTCGCCGCCGCGGATGCCGGCCTGGTAAGCGACGCTGTTGGTCGCCATGGCGCCCAGGCGCGTGCCCGGTTCGTCCTTGCCGTGCATGTACAGGCCGGCGATGACGACGATCGCCAGCAGGAAGTTGGCGAGCGGGCCGGCGGCAACGATGGCGATGCGCTTCCACACGTTCTGGCCGGTGAACTCGCGCGCCACATCGGCATCAGGAACCGGACCCGTGGTCGGGTCACGCCTGTCGAGCATCTTGACGTAGCCGCCGATCGGCAGCGCCGACACCGCCCATTCGGTCTGGTCCGGCCCGAAGCGGCGCGACCACACGACGCGGCCCATGCCGATCGAGAAGCGCAGCACCTTGACGCCGCACAGGCGCGCCACCGCGTAGTGGCCCAGCTCATGGAAGATGACCAGGGGCCCGAGCGCCAGCACGAAGGCCAGCGCCATCTGAATGACATTCATTGCCCTACTCCCTCAATAGAATCAATGCGCCGAGACGATGGCTTCGGCGGCCGCGCGCGCGCGTGCATCCTGCGCCATCACGGCCTCGATGCTGGAGGCGGCGCCGTGCGGGTTGTCGTCCATCACGCGGCGTACCACGCGGTCGATGTCGCGGAAGCCGATGCGGCGGTCCAGGAAGGCCTGCACCGCGACTTCGTTTGCCGCGTTCAGCAGGGCCGGCGCGGTGCCGCCGGCGCGCAAGGCGTCGAAAGCCAGTGCCAGGCAGGGGAAGCGCGCGAAATCGGGCTGGTGGAACTGCAGTGCCGACCAGGCGGTGAGATCGAGCGGCGCCACGCCCGACACGATGCGCTCCGGATAGGCCAGCGCGTGCGCGATCGGGGTGCGCATGTCGGGGTTACCCAGCTGCGCCAGCACCGAACCGTCGGCGTAGGACACCATCGAATGGATCACGCTCTGCGGATGGATCAGCACCTCGATGCGGTCGGCCGGGGCGCCGAACAGCCAGTGGGCCTCGATCACTTCCAGGCCCTTGTTCATCATGGTGGCCGAGTCGACCGAGATCTTGCGTCCCATCGACCAGTTCGGATGCTTGCACGCTTCTTCCGGCGTCACATGCTCCAGCGTCTCGACCGCGCGTTGCAGGAAGGGGCCGCCGGACGCGGTCAGCAGGATCTTCGAGACGCCGGCAGCGTCGAGATCGCGCGCATAGTGGGCAGGCAGCGACTGGAAGATCGCATTGTGCTCGCTGTCGATCGGCAGCAGGGTCGCCTTGTGCTCGCGCACCGCGTCCATGAACAGCTGGCCGGACATCACCAGCGCTTCCTTGTTGGCCAGCAGGACCTTCTTGCCGGCGCGGGCGGCGGCCAGGGTCGGCGCCAGGCCGGCGGCACCGACGATGGCCGCCATCACGGTGTCGGTGTCGGCGCTGGAGGCGATCTCGCACAGTGCCCGCTCGCCGTAGTCGACGTCGATGTCGAGGCCGGCGAGCAGTTCGCGCAGGCGCGTTGCCGCCTCCGCCGAGCCGACCACGGCGCGTTGCGGACGGAATTGACGGCACTGGGCCGCCAGTTCGTCGACGCGGCCGTGGGCGCTGAGGGCGGCCACGCGGTAGGTTTCGGGATGACGCGCGAGCACGTCAAGGGTCGAGACGCCGATCGAGCCGGTGGCGCCCAGGATGGTGATGCGTTGCATGGGGATTTCCATTAGAGGACGCAGCAGAAAAGATCGGCCAGACTGCAGAGACAGCGATTTTGCACCGAAGTTGCAAAAACCTGAAGCCGCCTTGATGCCGCGTCCATGTCGAAGCGGAAGATTACAGCCGCGAGCCGATCAGGGCTGCGAGCGGCAAGACCGGGATCAGGGCGTCGATACGGTCGAGCACGCCACCGTGGCCGGGCAGCAGGTTGCTGCTGTCCTTCATCTGTGCGCGGCGCTTGAGCTGGGATTCGAACAGGTCGCCAACCACGCTGGCGGCCGTCATCAGCACCAGGATCGCGATCAGGGCCGGCCAGCCGAAGGTGTGCTGGGCACGCACCGCGAAGGTGTCGGCGAACGCCGGACCGCCGAAGGCGACGGTCAGCGACGCGATCACCAGGACCGCGATGCCGCCGCCGATCGCGCCTTCCCACGACTTGCCCGGCGAGATCGTCGGCGCCAGCTTGCGCTTGCCGAAGGCCTTGCCGGCGAAATAGGCGCCGATGTCGGCTACCCAGACGATCGCCATCACCGACAGCAGGTACCACGGCGAATGCGAGAACAGGTCGACGATGGACGCGAAGCAGCCGACCACGGCAAAACCGTAGACCAGGCTCAGCAGCGTGTTCGCGGGCGTGCCCAGCGCGGGCAGACCGGTCTTCAGCGACGGCACGAAGCGCGCGATCCACAACGCCAGGCTGAGCGCGGCCCACACGGCCGTGTTCAGCTTTCCGAACTGCAGCGCGATGCCGAAGGCCACGGTCCAGATGATGGCGATGATGTGGGCGTTCTGGGTGCCTGGATTGAACAGGCGGAAACATTCCCAGATCGCGGCGCCGAAGAACACGGTCGCCACCAGCGCAAACGCCGTGAAATTGTTGAAATAGAGTACTGGCAACAAAATGGCCAGCAGGACGATGGCGGTGACGACGCGGGTTTTCAGCATCAGCTTGTCTTGGCGTTGTTGGAAACTTGCTCGCCGGTGCGGCCGAAGCGGCGTTCGCGGCTCTGGTAGGAGGCAATCGCGGTGTCCAGCGACGCGGGCGAGAAATCGGGCCAGAAGGTGTCGGTGAAGTACAGCTCGGAATAGGCCAGCTGCCACAGCAGGAAGTTCGAGATGCGCTCTTCGCCGCCGGTACGGATGAACAGGTCCGGCTCGGGTGCGTAGGCCATGGCCAGGTGCGGTGCCAGCATCTCTTCGGTGAATTCGGTCACGCCCGGATTGGCGGCGATCATCTTGCTGGTGGCCTGCATGATGTCCCAGCGGCCGCCGTAGTTGGCGCAGATGCTGACGGTCAGGCGGGTGTTGCCGGCGGTGCGGCGCTCGGCATTCGCGATCATGTCCTGCAGCTTGGCGTCGAAGCGCGACAGGTCGCCGACGACTTTCAGGCGGATGTTATTCGCGTGCATCTTCGCCACTTCGCGCTCTAGCGCGCTGACGAACAGGCCCATCAGGTAAGACACCTCGTCGGCCGGACGGCGCCAGTTTTCCGAGGAAAATGCAAACAGCGTCAGGTACTCGACGCCGCGATCCACGCAGCTTTCGACAATCTTGCGCACGGCGTCCACGCCCTTGACGTGGCCGGCGACACGCGGCAGCAGCCGTTTCGTTGCCCAGCGGCCATTACCATCCATGATGATGGCGATATGGCGCGGCACCGTCGGCGCGTCGGGTACTGCGGTGGTCGAACTTTTGAAAATCATAAATCAGGGAACACGGCGATAAAAATGGGCTGCAAGCAAAACAGAAGGAACAGCCCCAATAGGGAACGGACCGACCAGGCTATCCTGGCCGGTCCGCCTCGCGACAGGGAGGGCGCAGGCGCCCTCACCCGCCATCTTACACCGTCATGATCTCTTTTTCTTTCTCGACAACCATCTTGTCGATATCGGCGATCGCTTTGTCGGTCAACTTCTGGACGTCTTCCGACGCGCGGCGCTCGTCGTCTTCCGAGATGGCCTTGTCCTTGACCAGCTTCTTGAGCTGCTCGTTGGCATCGCGGCGCACGTTGCGCACGGCGATCTTGCCGTCTTCCGCTTCCGACTTGACCAGCTTGACCATTTCCTTGCGGCGCTCTTCGGTCAGGGCCGGGGTCGGCACGCGGACCATTTCGCCGAAGGTCGACGGGTTCAGGCCCAGGTCGGAATCGCGGATCGCCTTTTCGATGGCGTTCAGCATTTTCTTCTCGTAGGGCGTGACGCCGATGGTACGGGCGTCGATCAGCGTCAGGTTGGCCACCATCGGCAGCGCGGTCGGCGAACCGTAGTAGTCGACCATCACGTGGTCGAGGATGCCGGTGTGGGCGCGGCCGGTGCGGACCTTGGCCAGGTCGGCCTTGAGGGTGTCGATGGACTTGGCCATCTTGTCCTGGGCGGTTTTCTTCACGTCAGCGACGGACATGCTGCTCTCCTTGATGCAATAACAATATTATTTTTAAACGTGTACCAGTGTACCCTCGTCTTCGCCCATAATCACGCGCTTGAGCGCGCCGGGCTTGACGATCGAAAACACCTTGATCGGGAGCTTCTGGTCGCGGCACAGGGCGAACGCGGTCGCATCCATCACTTGCAGCTGCTTGGTGATCGCCTCGTCGAAGGAGATCGACTCGTAGCGGGTCGCGTTGGCGTCCTTCTTCGGATCGGCAGTATATACGCCATCGACCTTGGTTGCCTTCAGCACGATCTCGGCCGAGATCTCGGAGCCGCGCAGCGCGGCGGCGGTATCGGTGGTGAAGAACGGGTTGCCGGTGCCGGCCGCGAACACCACGACCTTGCCTTCTTCGAGGTACTGCAGCGCCTTCGGACGCACGTAGGGCTCGACCACCTGCTCGATGCCGATCGCCGACATCACGCGCGCGGTGATGCCCTGCTGGCGCATGGCATCGGCCAGGGCCAGCGCATTCATGACGGTGGCCAGCATGCCCATGTAGTCCGCGGTCGCGCGGTCCATGCCCTGCGCACCCGGCGCCACGCCACGGAAGATGTTACCGCCGCCAATCACTACCGCCAGCTCCACACCCAGCTTCTGCACCTCGGCCACGTCGGCGACCATGCGTTCGATGGTGGCGCGGTTGATGCCGAACTGGTCGTCGCCCATCAGCGCTTCGCCAGACAGTTTGAGAAGGACTCGTTGGTAGGCTGGTTTTGTCATGAATGGGGCTCCTAGAGAAAGATATTTCGAATTCGGTGTTGCGCGCACGAGGGTCACCCATGCGGAGGGTGCGACTACATTACAAACGCGTCATGTTACAAAAACGGGCCTTTCGGCCCGTCGTGTCTTACTTTTTATTACTGTTTTACTGCAGCCATCTGGGCTGCGACTTCTGCTGCGAAGTCGTCGACCTTCTTCTCGATGCCCTCGCCGACCACGTACATGGTGAACGACTTGATCGAGGTGTTGGCGGCCTTCAGCATGGCTTCGACGCTCTGCTTGTCGTTCTTCACGAACGCCTGGTTCAGCAGCGACACTTCCTTCAGGTACTTCTGGACCGAACCGTCGATACGCTTGGCGACGATCTCGGCCGATTGCGGCTGCTTGCCGGCGGCAGTCGCGGCATCCGCGTCTTCCTGGGCTTTCAGCTGGGCAACCGAACGCTCTTTTTCGATCAGTTCGGCCGGCACTTGCTCGGACGACAGCGACACCGGCTTCATCGCGGCGATGTGCATGGCGACGTCTTTACCAACCTGCTCGTCGGCGCCTTCGTAGTCGACGATCACGCCGATACGGGTGCCGTGCAGGTACGAAGCCAGCTTGCCGGTGGTTTCGAAACGCTGGAAGCGGCGCACGGTCATATTCTCGCCGATTTTGCCGATCAGTGCCGTACGCACGTCGTCGAAGGTCTTGCCGTCGACCGGCAGTGCGGCCAGGGCGGCGACGTCGGCCGGGTTGTTCTCGGCGACCAGCTTGGCAGCCAGGTTGCACAGGGCCAGGAAGTCGTCGTTCTTGGCGACGAAGTCGGTTTCGCTGTTCACTTCGACCAGCGCGCCGACGTTGCCGGCCACGTAGGCAGCCACGACGCCTTCTGCGGTCACGCGGGCAGCGGCTTTCGACGCCTTGCCGCCCAGCTTGACGCGCAGGATCTCTTCGGCACGTGCCATGTCGCCTTCGGCTTCGGTCAGTGCCTTCTTGCATTCCATCATCGGGGCGTCGGTCTTGGCGCGCAGTTCGCCAACCATCGCTGCAGTAATCGCTGCCATGTTGTTTCTCCTAATATTGACGTTCTAGATACGGATGCGGGGTGCGTTTGCTTCACCACCGCGTATTCTGCTTAAAAAAAGGGGCGCTCGGCGCCCCCTTAGTCTGTTGCTTGCATGATCGGCTTGCCGCTCATGCAAGCAACAGTGGCCTTACTTATGTTTATTACGCCTGCTCGGAGACTTCGACGAAGTCGTCAGCCGACTTGACCATCTCGGCGACTTCGTTGGTCGCGTTGGCACGGCCTTCCAGGATCGCATCGGCGACGCCGCGTGCGTACAGGGTGATCGCTTTCGACGAGTCGTCGTTACCCGGGATCACGTGGGTCACGCCTTCCGGCGAGTGGTTGGTGTCGACCACGCCGATGACCGGGATGCCCAGCTTGCCGGCTTCGGTGATGGCGCCCTTGTGGTAGCCGACGTCGACGACGAAGATCGCGTCCGGCACGCCCTGCAGGTCCTTGATGCCGCCGATCGACTTCTGCAGCTTTTCCAGTTCGCGCGAGAACATCAGCGCTTCTTTCTTCGACATCTTCTCGACTTCACCCGATTCGATCGCGGCTTCCATGTCCTTCAGGCGCTTGATCGAGGTCTTGATGGTCTTGAAGTTGGTCAGCATGCCGCCCAGCCAGCGCTGGTCGACGTACGGCACGCCTGCGCGTGCGGCTTCAGCGGCGATGATGTCGCGCGCTTGACGCTTGGTGCCGACCAGCAGGATGGTGCCGCGGTTGGCAGCGATCTGCTTGATGGTCTTCATCGCATCCTGGTACATCGCCATGGTTTTTTCCAGGTTGATGATGTGGATCTTGTTGCGATGACCGAAGATGAACGGTGCCATTTTCGGGTTCCAGAAACGGGTCTGGTGGCCGAAGTGAACACCGGCTTCCAGCATTTCGCGCATAGTAACGGACATATGATTCTCCAGGGTTAAGTCTTGAATAACGGCCGGTACACCTGTGACAGGCACCCTTGTCGGCCGCATTCGCGATTCAATAAATAAAAGGCTGTAAAAAGACAGTTTTTACAACATTGCCCGATGTGGATACGAGCAACCCGAGATTCTAGCGGGATTCGTGCCCGATTTCAAGCGCGCCGAACCCGCATCCTCTTCCGGAAGCGGCCGGCCGCCCCTGCGGCCGTCCAGTCGCATCATATATAATGGCCCCCATCGACGATTGCAGGACAAGAAAGACCATCATGACCATCTCCATCAAGACCCCGGAAGACATCGAAGGCATGCGCATCGCCGGCCGCCTCGGCGCCGAAGTGCTCGACTACATCACGCCTTTCGTGAAGCCGGGCGTGACCACGGGCGAACTCGACCGCCTGTGCCACGAATACATGGTGAGCGTGCAGGGCACGATCCCGGCCCCGCTGAACTACGCGCCGCCAGGCTACACCCCGTTCCCGAAAGCGGTCTGCACCTCGGTCAACGACGTGATCTGCCACGGCATCCCGGGCGACAAGGTGCTCAAGAACGGCGACGTGCTGAACATCGACGTCACCGTCATCACCAAGGATGGCTACCACGGCGACAACAGCCGCATGTTCTTCGTCGGCGAACCGTCGAAGCTGGCGCGCCGCCTGTCCGAGATCACCTACGAATGCATGTGGATCGGCATCGAGAAGGTCAAGCCGGGCGCGCGCCTGGGCGACATCGGCTACGCGATCCAGAAGCATGCCGAAGCCGCCGGCTACAGCGTGGTGCGCGAGTTCTGCGGCCACGGCATCGGCAAGGTGTTCCATGAAGAGCCGCAGATCCTGCACTACGGCCGCCCCGGCACCGGCGAGGAAATCCAGGCCGGCATGATCTTCACGATCGAGCCCATGATCAACGCCGGCCGCCGCGAAATCCGCGAAATGCCGGACGGCTGGACCATCAAGACCAAGGACCGCAGCCTGTCGGCCCAGTGGGAACACATGATCCTGGTCACCGAGACCGGCTATGAAGTGCTGACGACTTCCGCCGGCAGCCCGCCGCCGCCGGCCATCGTGCGCCCGCAGGACGCGGTCCCGGCCTGAGTACCCAGCGCGCATCCATGTCCAGCCCCTCCACCGCCGACGCCAGCGTCCAGCAACTCCCGCTCCAGCTGAAGGGGCGCCTGAAGTCCGAGCGCCAGCTCGTCATCGCCGCCTTCCAGGAAGACGGCAAGCCCGAGAAGCTGCTGCGCGCGCTGCGCCAGAGTGTCGACGGCGTGCTGGCCGACGCCTGGCGCGCGGCCGGCCTGCCGGCCAACACGGCGCTGGTCGGCGTCGGCGGCTACGGCCGCGGCGAACTGTTCCCCTATTCCGACGTCGACCTCCTGATCCTGCTCGGCCAGCCGGCCGACGCCATCACCCAGGCCCGGCTCGAGCAGTTCGTGCAGCTGCTGTGGGACCTCGGCCTGGAAATCGGCCACAGCATCCGCACCGTCGACGAGTGCATGACGGAATCGAAGGCCGACATCACCGTGCAGACCAGCCTGCTGGAAGCGCGCCTGGTATGCGGCAGCGAGCCCCTGTTCGAGGAACTGCAGCGCCGCTACGACGCGGCAATGGACCCGCAAGCCTTCTTCCATGCCAAGACCGCCGAGATGCGGCTGCGCCACGCCAAGTATGAATTCACGCCTTTCAGCCTGGAGCCGAACGTCAAGGAAAGCCCGGGCGCGCTGCGCGACCTGCAGGTGATCCTGTGGGTGGCCAAGGCGGCCGGCCTGGCCAGTTCCTGGGGCCAGCTGGCGATGCGCGGCCTGATCACGCGCGAGGAAGCGCGCCAGCTGATGGAAAAGGAATACGCGTTCAAGGACATCCGGGTGCGACTGCACCTGCAGACCCGGCGCCGCGAAGACCGCCTGGTGTTCGACGTCCAGACCGCGATCGCCGAGACCTTCGGCCTGAGTTCGACCGGCGAAGGCCTGGAAGCGCGCCGCGCCAGCGAATACCTGATGCAGCGCTACTACTGGGCCGCCAAGACAGTCACCCAGCTGAACACCATCCTGCTGCAGAACATCGAAGCCCAGCTGTTCCCGACGCCCCTGATCCCGGTGCCGGTCAACCCGCGCTTCAACGAGGTCGGCGGCTTCATCGACATCGCCCACGACGACACCTTCGAGGCCCACCCGTCCGCGGTGCTCGAGATCTTCGTGGTGATGACCGAGCGGCCCGACATCAAGGGCATGACGGCGCGCACCATGCGCGCGCTGTGGCATGCGCGCACGCTGATCGACGACGCCTTCCGCGCCGAACCGGCCAACCGCGCGCTGTTCCTGCGCGTGCTGCAGGCGCCGTCCGGCCTGGTGCACGCGCTGCGCCGCATGAACGACATGGGCATCCTGGGCCGCTACCTGCCGAACTTCCGGCGCATCATCGGCCAGATGCAGCACGATTTGTTTCACGTCTACACCGTCGACCAACATATCATGATGGTGGTGCGTAACATGCGCCGCTTCACGATGACCGAACACGCGCACGAATACCCGTTCTGCAGCCAGCTGATCGCCAACTTCCGCGACCGCTGGCTGCTGTACGTGGCCGCGCTGTTCCACGACATCGCCAAGGGCCGCGGCGGCGACCACTCGGAACTCGGCAAGCGCGACGTGCTCGAATTCTGCCGCGACCATGCGATCGCGGCGGACGACACCGAGCTGCTGGTGTTCCTGGTCGAACAGCACCTGACCATGTCGCAGGTGGCGCAGAAGCAGGACCTGTCGGATCCCGACGTGATCCAGGCCTTTGCCGCGCTGGTCAAGGACGAGCGCCACCTGACCGCGCTGTACCTGCTGACGGTGGCCGACATCCGCGGCACCAGCCCCAAGGTCTGGAACGCCTGGAAAGCCAAGCTGCTGGAAGACCTGTACAAGGTCACGCTGCGCGTGCTGGGCGGCGAGCCGCCGTCGGCCGACCGCGAACTGCGTGCGCGCCAGCAGGAAGCGCTGGCCACGCTGCGCCTGTTCGGCCTGCCCCCGGATGCCCACGAGGCGCTGTGGAAGCAGCTCGACGTCGCCTACTTCCTGCGCCACGACGCCTCCGACATCGCCTGGCAGACGCGCAGCCTGTACGGCCGCCTCGGCCTCGACAAGCCGGTGGTGAAATCGCGCCTGGCGCCGATCGGCGAAGGCCTGCAGGTGACAGTGTACGTGAAGGACCAGCCCGACCTGTTCGCGCGCATCTGCAGCTACTTCGACCGCAAGAACTTCTCGATCCTGGACGCCAAGATCCACACCACGCGCGACGGCTACGCGCTCGACACCTTCCTGATCACCGACGAGCATTTCGCCAACAGCTACCGCGACATCATCAACCTGATCGAGCACGAGCTGTGCGAAGTGCTGATGCGCCAGGAACCCTTGTGCCCGCCGCTGCGCGGCCGCCTGTCGCGCATGTCGCGCACCTTCCCGATCACGCCGACGGTCGACCTGCGCCCGGACGAACGCGGCCAGTTCTGGCTGCTCTCGATCGCCGCCAACGACCGTAACGGGCTGCTGTACTCGATCGCCAGCGTGCTGGCGCGCTACCGCATCAACCTGCACACGGCCAAGATCATGACCCTGGGCGAGCGGGTCGAGGACGTGTTCCTGGTCGATGGGCAGGCCTTGCACAACCAGCGGGTGCAGGTGCAGCTGGAGACCGAGCTGTTCGAGGCGCTCAAGATTTGAGTTAAACGCAAGACCGTCGCCCCTGCGAAAGCGCAATAGCTGCGCTATCGCCCCAAGTTGCACGCGCAGCCGTAATGCGAGCAAAATTGGGCCCCTGCCTCCGCAGGGGCGACGTCACTATTTTTCGCTTCTGTAAAACCGAACCATGACCGAACCAGTACGCCTCTCCAAACGCATGTCCGAACTCGGACTCTCCTCCCGCCGCGAAGCCGACGACTGGATTTCCAAGGGCTGGGTCCGCGTCGACGGCAAGGTGGTCTCCGAGCTGGGCAGCAAGGTGCTGCCGCACCAGAAGATCACCGTGGAGCGCCAGGCCGCGGCCGAGCAGTCCAAGCGCGTGACGGTGCTGATCCACAAGCCGGTCGGCTACGTCAGCGGCCAGGCAGAGGATGGCTACAAGCCGGCCGTGGTGCTGGTCAAGCCCGAGGCGCGCTGGGCCGATGATCCGTCGCCCGAGCAGTTCCACCCGACCCAGCTGCGCTCGCTGGTGCCGGCCGGCCGCCTCGACATCGATTCCACGGGGCTGCTGGTGCTGACCCAGGACGGCCGCATCGCCAAGCAGCTGATCGGCCAGGACACTTCCATCGAAAAGGAATACCTGGTGCGGGTGCAGTACACCAAGCCGGGGCGGCTGCCGGACGAGGACTTGCGCAAGCTGAACCACGGCCTCTGGATGGACGGCAAGCCACTGCTGCCGGCCAAGGTGCGCTGGCAGAACGACGACCAGTTGAGTTTTACGCTGAAGGAAGGTCGCAAGCGCCAGATCCGGCGCATGTGCGACATGGTGGGATTGAAGGTGGTGGGCTTGAAGCGCGTCCGCATCGGGCGCGTCAAGCTGGGGGATCTGCCGCCGGGGCAGTGGCGCTATCTGGGCCCCGACGAGCGGTTTTGATGAAACGCATGGACGGCAAGGCCTGCTCGCCGTCCACGACTAGCCGTCCGCGACTACCGTACTTCAGTGCAGGTGCCGGACCCGGGTCCACGGATCGAGCACATGCAGGTCGTCGAGCGCCGCGCGCGGACCCTCGACGCTGCCGCCGCTTTCCGGGTCCCACTCCAGCCGCAGCTTGGAACGTCCCTTGCGCAGGTCGATGCGCGCGTAATCGATCCAGACGTCGTCCTTGTTGTACTCGAAGGTCTTGATCCAGCCATCGTGCAAGAGGCTGTCGACTGCCTGCTGCAGCGCGAACGGCGGCAATCCGTCGATCGTTTTCGGTGTCAACTGGGGATCGCCCAGCACGTCCACATACCTGACCATTTCAGTAAGCCACGTCATGATTGCCTCCCATCTTCTCTTGATTTGATTCCAGTCTAGCGCGCCTGCTGAGCCTTAGACGTTAGCTGGCGCACGGAACGATCAAATGCAAGCAGGGTCATGCAGTCTATTTGTATCAGAGTGTATCAAGGTGGCCTGCCGCGCCCGTCTCGAAAGCGGCCTGCTCCAGTTCTTCCAGCCGCACCGGCTTCTTCAGGTGACGCGCGAAGCCGGCCTCCAGCGCACGCTGGACGTCGCCGGCCTGGCCGTAGCCGGTCACCGCCACCAGCCGGATCCCGCCCTGGGCCTGGAGCGCGCGCGCCACGTCGTAGCCGGACATGTCGGGCAGGTCGATGTCGACGAAGGCCAGCGCCGGCCGCTGCTGCGCGGCCAGCGCGATCGCGCTGCGCCCGTCCGCCGCGCCCAGCACGGTGCTGCCGCGCGACTGCAGCAGCGCGCACATCATGTCGCGCAGGTCGCCGTTGTCCTCGACCACCAGCACCCGCAGCCCGCGCAGCGCCGTACCCGCATCGGATCCCGGCGCCGCGCTGTCCGGCTGAATGGCTGTTGCAGCGGGTGCCAGCGGCAGGCGCACCGTGAAGCGGCTGCCGCATTGCGCGCCGGCGCTGTTCGCCTCGACGCTGCCGCCCTGCTGTTCGACCAGCGACTTGACCACCGCCAGCCCGATGCCGAGGCCGCCCTGGGCGCGGCTCAATACCTTCCCCTGCACGAACACGTCCCAGATACGCGGCAGCAGATCGGCATCGATACCCTTGCCGTCGTCCAGCACTTCGAGTTCGCCCATGCCGCCGGCGCTGCGCGTGGTGATGCGGATCTGGCCGCCGGCCGGCGTGTACTTGGCGGCATTCTCGACCAGGTTGCCGACGATCTGGGCCAGCCGCGTCGGATCGGCCTGCACCCGTACCGGCGCCAGCGCCAGCTCGACCCGGTGTTCGGCGGTCGCGCCCTGCAGCGTCATGGCGGCGTCGCGCACCGCGACTGCCAGGTCGAGCGGCACCGGCGCCAGCGTCACGCGCCCGCTCAGGACGCGGTTGGCGTCCAGCAGGTCGTCGACCAGGTGCGCCAGGTGGCGGCTCTGGCGCCCGATGATCTGGTGCGCGCGCTCGGCCTGCTCGCCCTTGACGCCCATCTGGATCAGCGCGATCGCGGAGCTGATCGCGCCCAGCGGATTGCGCAGCTCGTGGCCGAGCATGGCCAGGAATTCGTCCTTGGCGCGGTTCTGGGCTTCGGCGCTGCTGCGCGCCGCCTGCACCTCGGCCAGGTGACGCCGGCGCGAGGTCTCGGTCCGGATCAGGCGCGTGGAGACCGCCTGCATCACCGCCTGCAGCTTGTTCAACTCGGTGATGCGCAAATCGGCCGGCGGCGGCAGCCAGCCTTCGGCCATGCCCTCGGTGGCAGCGCCCAGGTACTCGGTGGCGACCAGCAGGCGCCGGCTGAACAAAAAGGCGCCCACGCAGGCCAGGCCGACCGCGCACAGCAGCGTGGCGGCGATCAGGCTGACCGCGTGTCCCGCGGTGGCTTCCAGTTCGGCCGCCGGCACCGCCACCGACGCGGTCCAGCCGGACAGCGCCGAGCGCGCCAGCACGCGCACCAGCTGCTCGCCGTCGCGGCCTTCGGTGGTTACCGTGTCCCGTCCCGACAGGATGGCTTGCCGCAGGTCGGCCTGCGGCTGGGTGGCGACGTGGGTGCTCCACTCGCGGTTGCGGGCGATGATGCTGGCGTCGCGGTCGAATACCGTCACCATCCAGGACGGCTGCACTTCCTTCGGCAGCAGGGCGTTCAGATGGCGCGCCTCGACCCATTGATCGAGCAGCATGCGGCTGCCGTCGGCCAGGCGCACCGGCAGCTCCACCGACACCACGTACCGGCGCGAGGCGCTGCCGATCACCAGGTCCGAGATGACCGGGCGGTCGCGCTCCAGCACGGCGCGCACGCGCCGGCGCGAGGCGGCGGTCGGCTCGCGGATCGCTTCGCCATAGGGCAGCACCGTATTGAACAGCTGCTGGGCGTCGGGCCGCAGCAGCGCCGTATGGCGCGGGCTGCCGGCATTGGCCGCGCGCGCCTGCGCATAAAAGGTCGGAAAGTCGCTGCGGTTCAGGGCCACCGAGGTCGCCAGCGCCTGCCCGCTGGCGATCGCCGCGGTGAGTTCCTGGTCCATCGCCAGTACCGTGGCGCGTGCCAGCTCCTGCATGCTGCGCTGTACCGCATGGCGTTCGGCGTCGAGCACCAGCGAGATGGCGATCGCCGAACCCAGGATCAGGGGCAGGAACACGGCCGCGGCCAGCAAGGTCAGGTGGGTACGCACTCTCATGGCGGATCGGCATATTGAACAGGCGAGCTCCGCATTCTATATTCGACAACGAGCCGCCGTCGACAAAAATCGAAACTGCATAACGCCTGTCAGTACGGGCGCCCCGCCCCGGACGGACCATTGCGCGAACGCCGGCTCTCGCGTAGCATCCGGGCATTGCCGGGCTCACGAGGCCGCCGGCCACCGTCCTGGAGTCCCATGAAAAACGAAATCCCCCCGCTGTCCCCCGCCCTCCCCTACACCCAGACCCGTTCCTTCCTGACCGTCGCCCTGATCGAACTGTGGGAACGCTTCGGCTACTACGGCATGCAGGCGCTGATCGTCTACTACATGGTCCAGCGCCTCGGCTTCGAAGACAGCCGCGCCAACATGGTGTGGAGCGCCGCCGCCGCCCTGATCTACGTGGCGCCCGCGATCGGCGGCTGGATCGGCGACAAGGTGCTGGGCACGCGCCGCAGCACCTACATCGGCGCCGTCATCCTGGCGCTCGGCTATGCGCTGATGGCGGTACCGTCCGAGAACACCTGGTTCATGTTCGGCGCCCTCGGCGTGGTGGTGGTCGGCAACGGCCTGTTCAAGCCGAACGCCGGCAACCTGGTGCGCAAGATCTACGAAGGCGACGATTCCAAGATCGACAGCGCCTTCACCCTGTACTACATGGCGGTCAACGTCGGCTCCACCGTCTCGATGCTGGCCACGCCCTGGATCAAGGATGCGGTCAACGCCGCCTACGGCAACCAGCTCGGCTGGCATGCCGCCTTCGCCGTGTGCGCGATCGGCCTGGTGGTCGGCCTGCTCAACGTGATGCTGATGCGCGCCACCATCGCCCACATCGGTTCGCTGCCCGACGAGCGCCCGGTCGACGCCGGCAAGCTGCTGGCGGTGCTGGCCGGCGGCGTGGTGCTGGCCGCGGCGGCGGCCGTGATCCTGGAATACCAGTCGCTGGCGCGCGCCTTCGTGTACGCGGCCGGCGTGGTCCTGCTGGGTATCTTCATCCACCTGATCCGCAAGAGCGCACCGAGCGAGCGCGCCGGCCTCTCCGCAGCGCTGGTGCTGACCGCGCAGATCGTGTTCTTCTTCATCTTCTACCAGCAGATGTCGACCTCGCTGTCGCTGTTCGCGCTGCGTAACGTCGACCTCGACTTCAGCGTGTTCGGCGCCCACCTGTGGACCTGGTCGCCGGCCCAGTTCCAGGCCCTGAACGCGATCTGGATCATGGTGCTGTCGCCGGTGCTGGCCTGGGCCTATTCCGCCGCCGGCCGCTCGGGCAAGGACCTGTCGATCGCCGCCAAGTTCGCGCTCGGCTTCTTCTCCGTGGCCCTGGGCTTCTTCGCCTACGGCGTGGCCGGCGCCTTTGCCGTCAACGGCCTGACCTCGTCGTGGATCATGATCATCGGCTACGGCCTGTACTCGCTGGGCGAGCTGCTGGTGTCGGGCCTGGGCCTGGCGATGATCGCGCGCTACGTGCCGGCGCGCATGGGCGGCTTCATGATGGGTGCATATTATGTCGCCGTCGGCATCTCGCAGTACCTGGGCGGCGTGGTCGCCAACCTGGCCAGCGTGCCGAGCGACGTCACCGATCCGGTGCAGACCCTGCCGATCTATACCAGCCTGTTCAACAAGCTGGGCATGGGCGCCGTGGCCTGCACGGTGCTGGCGCTGGTGGCGCTGCCGCTGGTGCGGCGCCTGACCGCCGCCCACCAGGCCCATCAATGACGGCTTGAACATTTGCTATGATCGAAGGCGCGTCCGCGGACGCGCCTTTTTTCATTCATGGACCGCGAAGATGACGATACTGACCACCGAACGCCTGCGCTTCGAACCTTTCGACGCCGTCCACCTGGACGGCCTGCAAACCATGAACCGCGATCCCGAGGTCCAGCGCTACCTGCTGGGACGCCCCGAGACGCCCGAGGAAACCCTGGCCTCGATCGGCCGCGTCAAGGCACGCTGGGCCGCGCTGGGCTACAGCTGGTGGGCGTTCATCGAGCGCGACAGCGGCGAACTGGTGGGCGCCGGCTGCATCCAGCACCTCGGCCACGACCCGGCCAACCCGCACGAAATCGGCTGGCGCCTGCGGCGCGACCGCTGGGGCATGGGCCTGGCGTCGGAAGCGGCGCGGGAACTGGTGCGGCACGGCTTCGAGGGGCTGCAGGCGCCGCTGCTGTGCGCGATCCGGCATCCGGGGAATGCGGGGTCGGCGCGGGTGATGGACAAGCTGGGCATGCGCTATGCCGGGCTGCAGCGCTGGGGCGGAGAGGAAGTGGCAGTGCACCAACTGGGGCGTGACGACTGGATCGGCCGCCACCCCGCGGGCGCGTAAACATCAAGCGCTGCTGGTCAACGCCAGCCGCTGCTGCATCAGCGTCTCCAGCAGGGCCGCCAGCTCCCCTGCCGCCGGCGGCTTCACCACGTGCGCCGCGAACCCGGCCGCCTGCGAGCGTGCCCGGTCCTCCGGCTGGCCATAGCCGCTGATCGCCACGAAGTCGGTATCGCGGAACGCGCCGCGGCGGCGCAGTTCGGCCGCCAGCGCGTAGCCGTTCAGCCCCGGCAGGCCGATGTCGAGCAGCGCCACCTGCGGCCCCGCTGCGCCGGCCGCGTCGAGACGGTCCGCCAGCGCCAGCGCGGCCTGGGGGTCGGCCAGCGTGGTGACCGTGTGGCCGGCCATGCGCAGCAGCGCGGCGGTGGATTCCAGCACGTCCGGGTTGTCGTCCACCAGCAGCACGCTGCAGCCTGCGGATGACGAAGCCGCCGGGCGCGGCGCGGCGCCGGATGCGGCGGCGGCGGCGCGGTCCTCGATCAGCGGCAGGCGCACCTCGAACCGGCTGCCGTGGCCGGCACCGGCGCTGGCGACGCTCACGCTGCCGCCATGCAGGGCCACGATATCCTTGACGATCGCCAGCCCCAGACCGAGTCCGCCGCGCGAACGGTCCAGCGCCTGCTTTTCCTGGACGAAGCGGTCGAACAGGCGCGGCAGCATGTCGGCGGCGATGCCGATGCCGTCGTCCTCCACCACCAGCACCGCCTCGCCTCCCTCGGCGCGGGCCAGCACGCGGATGCGGCCGCCGTTGTTGGTGTATTTGGCGGCATTGGTGATCAGGTTGGCGATGACCTGGGTCAGGCGCACCGGGTCGCCGTTCAGCGGCAGCCCGTGCGCCGGCACGTCGATGGAGAGCTGGTGGCAGCGTTCGGCCACCAGCGGCGCGCTTGCTTCGGCCGCCAGCGCCACCAGGCGCGCCAGTTCCACCGGTTCCAGCCGCAGTTCCAGCTTGCCGCGTGCGATGCGCGCCACGTCCAGCAGGTCGTCGACCAGGCGCACCAGGTGCTGGGACTGGCGTTCGATGATCGCCAGTTCGCGCTCGGCGCCGGGCAGCCGGCGCATCCGGATCAGCTCGAGCGCGATCAGGATCGGCGACAGCGGGTTGCGCAGCTCGTGGCCGAGCATCGCCAGGAACTCGTCCTTGGCGACGTTGGCGACCTCGGCATCGCGCCGTGCGCGCGCCAGTTCCGTGACTTCGAAGGCGACGATCGCAATGGCCTCGACCTTGCCTTCGGCGTCGAGCAGCGGCTGGTGGACGAAGTCGAAATAGCATTCCTGCAGCACGCCGTCGCGCACCAGGTCGCTGCGCTGCGAGCGGCCCACGTACGGTTTACCGCTGGCGCGCACCTGGTCCAGCCGTTCGAAGGCACCCTGTCCGGCCAGCTCGGGCAGCGCGGCGCGCAGCGGCAGGCCCACCAGCGGACGCGGCCCGACCAGGGCCTGGTAGCTGTCGTTCGCCAGCTCATAGACGTGCTCGGGCCCGCGCAGGATCGCGATCGCGGCCGGCACCTGGCGGAAGATCGCCGCCATGCGGCTGGCCGAGGCGCGCTCGATGGCGCGCAGGCGTGCCCGCATCAGCTGCGAATCGATGCGGGTGAGCAGCTCGCGCGCGGCGAAGGGCTTGACCAGGTAATCGTCGGCGCCCGCTTCCAGCCCTTCGATGCGGGCTTCCTCGCCGGCGCGCGCCGACACCAGCAGCACCGGCGTCTCGGCCAGCCCGGGGTCGGCGCGCAGGCGCGCGATCAGGCCGAAGCCGTCCAGGCCCGGCATCATGACGTCCGAGACGATGATGTCGGGACGTTCGCGGCGCGCGATCTCGAGCGCCTCGATGCCGGTCGCCGCCAGCCGGACCTGCCAGTGCTGGCCGAGCAGGCGCGCCAGGTAGTCGCGCATGTCGGCGTTGTCGTCGGCGATCAGCACGCGCGCCGGCGCCACCCCGGCCGGCAGAGAAAGCACGGCGTCCGTAGCAGGCGCCGCCGCCGGTCCGGCCTCGCCCTGCAGGGCGTCCGGCAGCCAGCGCCCGGCTTCGCTGGTGAAGCTGGCCAGCATGCGCGCATTCGGCGCCGCCGGCGCCACCTCCAGCGGCGTCAGCTGGGCATCCTGCGCCAGCGGCAGCGTCACGGTGAATGCGGTGCCCTGTCCCGGCGTGCTGGCGACGGCGATGCTGCCGCCCTGCAGCTCGACCAGGTCGCGCACCAGCGCCAGTCCGATGCCGGAGCCTTCGTAGGAACGCGAGCGCGCGCCGGCGACGCGCTGGAAGCGCTCGAACACCTTGTCCAGGTGGGCCGCCTCGATGCCGATGCCGCTGTCCGCCACCACCAGGCGCGCCTGCATGCCGTGCTGCTCCAGCGTCACCCGGATGCCGCCCTCGAAGGTGAACTTGAAGGCGTTCGAGACCAGGTTGAGCACGATCTTTTCCCACATCGCGACGTCGACGCGGGCCGGCGGCGCCAGGGGCGCGCAGCGCACCTCGAAGGCCAGGCCGGCGCTTTCGACCACCGAGCGGAAGCCGCTGGCCAGGTCGGCGGTGAGGGCCGCCAGGTCGACGGCGACCACGTCGGCCTCCATCCGCCCGGCCTGCACGCGCGAGAAGTCGAGCAGCGTATTGACCAGCTTTTCCAGGCGCAGCGCATTGCGCCGCACCAGTTCGAAACGGGCGCGCTGGGGCGCCGGCAGCGGCTGGGCGGCGTCCACCAGGCCATCCTCGATCGGCCCCAGCATCAGCGTGAGCGGGGTGCGGAACTCGTGGCTGACGTTGCTGAAGAAATCGGTCTTGGCGCGGTCCAGTTCGGCCAGCATGTCGGCGCGCCGGCGCTGCGCCTCGCTGGCGCCGGCGTTCTGCAGCGCCGCCGTTACCTGGGCCGCGACCATGTCGAAGAAGCTGCGGTAGTCGGCGTCGAGGCGGCGCACCGGGCTCACCGCCAGCACCAGCACCCCGAGCGGGCCTGCCGCGCCCTGGGCCGCCAGCGGCAATGCCAGCGCCTGCCCCACCGGCTTGCCGGCCAGGCCCGGCGGGATGCCTTCGATCCCGTCGAGCGCCACCGGCACCGGCCGGCCCAGCGCAATGGCTTGCGCAACGCCGAAACGGTCGCCGCCGCCATCGCATGCGATCGCCGCCGGCGCCAGCCCGGCCGGCAGGCCGGCCGCCTGCGCCAGCCGCGCCGTACGCACCGGCCCCGCCGCCTCCATGTCGGCGGCATCGGTCAGGTACAGCAGGGCGAACGGCAGGTCGGCCGGGTTGTCGGCCAGTGTGGTCACCGCGGTGGCGGCGGCCGCCAGCACGGTCTGCTGGCGCAGCGCATCGGCGGACAGGCGCGACAGCGTGGACAGGCGGCGCGCATTCAGGGTACTGGCACTGAGTTCGGACGAGGGGCAGAACAGGCCGCCGACGCGGCCGGCCTCGTCGACGATCGGGCTGTACGAGAACGAGTACCAGGTCTCTTCGAGGAAGTCGCCGCGCAGCATGAACAACTGCACGGCGTCGACGAAGGTCGATTCGGCGCGCTGGAACACCTTGTCGGCCAGCGGGCCGCACACGTCCCAGATCTCGCTCCAGACCTCGGCCGCGGGGCGCCCCAGCGCCCACGGGTGCTTGGCGGCGCCGAGCACGTCGATGTAGGCGTCGTTGTACAGGAAAGTGGCTTCCGGTCCCCAGCCGATCCACATCGGGTGGCGCGCATTCAGGATCAGGCTGACCGCGGTGCGCAGGCTTTGCGGCCAGGATGCGAGCGGACCGAGCGGCGTGGCCGACCAGTCGAAACGCAGGATCAGGCCCCCGAGCTCACCCGGGGCCGCCAGGAAATGCAGGGCCGTGCCTGACCCGTCGCTGTCCGCCTCGCCGGCGCCGTCATCGATCCCCATCCCTGCTCCCTGTCTTGTCGTTGTCCTGGATCGCCTGCGACTTTAGCACGTCCGTTCTTTCCGGTCATGCCCAATTCATATGTTTCTGGGGCCAGGAAGTGTTGTATGGATGTCGCTAACGCCTGGAGGTTTCGGTAAATTCGTCAATTTCCCTAAGGCGAAACTTATTGCATTCTAGAAATATGCTATATTGGTTCCTCTTATCCGGCCCACGCCTGTGCCGGCCCGGCCTTACGCAACCAGATCATGACCATCTTCCATTACGCCAGCCGGGTCCGCGCCCTGCTCTGCATCGCCTGCACGGTCGCCGCCATGCCGGCCTGCGCCGCCGCGCCCCAGGCAGCCGGTTCGCACACCTATAATTTTTCGCCCGTCAACCAGTGGAACCTGCAGGTCTCGGCCAGCTACTGGAACCCGATCATCCGCTACGTGTCCGCGCGCAGCGGCGTACACCTGAACCTGAAACTGGGCCGCACGTCGGCCGACACCACCAGCTACGTGCTGGCGCGCGAAGTCGACTTCGCCTTCACCAACCACCTGTTCAGCCCCGATCGCCAGAAGATGGGCTGGACCGTGTTCGGCCGCCGCAACGCGCCGCCGGTGCAGGGCCAGCTGGTGGTGCCGGCCGATTCGCCGATCCGCGACATCCGCGACCTGGCCGGCGGTGCCGTCGCCTTCCCCGGTCCCGAAGCCCTGGTCGCCTACAAGACCACCTACGCCCAGCTGCTGCGCAAGCACATCCCGGTGACGCCCGTATTCACCGGCAACCACGACGCCGCCTTCACCCAGCTCCTGGCCGGCAAGGTCAAGGCGGTCGGCGCCAACTCGCAGCTGGTGGCCAACTGGAGCGCGCGCGAAGGCAATGCCTTCCGGGTGCTGTGGAGTTCAGCCCCGTTCAACGAGCTGGCGCTGATGGCGTCCCCGCGCGTGCCGGCCGACGAGGTGCGCGCCGTGGCCCGTGCCTTCCTGACCATGCACCTGGACCCGGAAGGCCGCAAGATCCTGGCCGCCAGCTCCGAGCTGGTGCACGCGACGGAGCCGACCTCCTTCGTCGCCGCCAGCGACGCCGACTACGCCAGCTACCGCGCGTTCTACGCGGACGCGCCGGCCAACCTGCGCTGAGCCGAGACCGATGACGCGCCTGCCGCACCTGCTGCCACGCTCCCTGATGGGACGGATCTTCGCCGTCTTCAGCCTGACCATGCTGGTCTTCCTGGCCGGCGGCCTGGCGCTGTTCTACCGCTACCAGTTCCTGCAGCACATCGAGGAAACCCAGGACAGCGCCATGACCCTGGTCGAAGTGGCGGCCCAGACCATCGAGGACAGCGCGGTGATCGGCGACTACGACACCGTCAGGCGCACGCTCAGCAAGATGCTGGTGCAGTCGCCGTTCAAGAGCGCCGAGTTCCTCGACGTGGCCGGCGGCCGCATCCGCCTCGAAGCGCCGCCGCTGCCGCCGTCGCAGGCGGCGCCGGACTGGATGCGCGGCCTGGTCGCCGAAAAGCTGTACGACGTCAACCGCGTCGCCAACGTCGGCGGCAAGGATTACGGCGTGGTGCGCCTGTCCTTCGACGAGCGCAAGCTGGCTGCCCAGATGTGGGCCATGGTGGCGGAAACCTCGGCCCTGGCGCTGATCGTGTTCGCGGTCAGCCTGGCGCTGATGCGGACCCTGCTGCGGCGCTGGCTCGACAATCTCGGGCGCCTGCGCTCCTTCGAGAACGACGTCGCCGCCGGCCGCATCACGGCCGCGGCGGCGCTGCATGCCGACGCCCCGAGCGAGATCCAGGAAGCGATCCAGGCCGTCAACCGCAGCGCCGACAGCCTGCGTGCCCAGTTCGGCCAGCGCATCGACGCGCTGATGAACTCCCTGATGCAGCACAAGAGCGCGATGGACCAGGCGGCGATCGTGTGCGAGGTCGACACCGGCGGGCGCATCGCCGAGGTCAACGAGCTGTTCGTGGCCAACAGCGGCTTCACGCGCGCCGAGCTGGTCGGGATGCCGCTGGGCGCGGTCGGCCGGCCGGCCGATCCCGACCATGCCTGGCAGCCGGGCCCGCAGGTGTGGAACGGCGAGGTCGCGCTGGCCGGACGCAACGGCGTGCGCCAGTGGCGCCGCACCATCGTGCCGATGTTCGAGGGCGAACGCATCGAACGCTATATCTGCATCGACATCGACATCACCGAGCGCAAGGAATTCGAGCGCGCGATCGTGGAAAACGCCAAGCGCCAGACCCTGATCGCGGAACTCGGACGCAAGGCGCTGGCCGACAACGATCTCGACGAGCTGTTTGCCGAAGCCGCCGAAGCCGCCGCGCGCGGCCTCGGCACGCCCGGCGCCGCGCTGTTCGAGGCCGCCGGCGACGGCAGCGTGCTGCTGCGCGCCGCCGCCGGCCGCCTGGCCGGGGCCGAGGGCCAGCACCTGGCCGCCGCTGCTCTGCTGCCGCAGCCGCACGACCTGCCGCTGCGCCCCTGGATGGCGCCGCTGGCCGAGCAGCATGGCCTGGAACGCGGCCTGGACGCCTGCATCGGCAGTGCCGAGAACCCGTTCGGCCTGATCGGCGTGTACGACGACGGCCTGCGCCATTTCGGCCCCGACGATGCCACCTTCCTGCGCGGGATCGGCAACATCCTGGCCACCGCCATCGAGCGCCGCGATGCACGCAACCGCCTGACCTACCTGGCCCAGTACGATCCGCTCACCAGCCTGCCGAACCGGCGCCACCTGGCGCTCGGCCTGGAACAGGCGCTGGCGCGCGCCAGTGCGCAAGGGCGCCGGGCGGCGGTCATGTTCATCGACCTCGACCGCTTCAAGAACGTCAACGACATGCTCGGCCACGGCGTCGGCGACCAGCTGCTGGTGCAGGCCGCCGCCCGCCTGCAGGCCTGCGCGCGCGAAGGCGAGCTGGTGGCGCGCCTGGGCGGCGACGAGTTCGCGGTGGTGCTGCCGGACGTCAGCGGCGACGACGACACGGCCGCGCTCGCCGCCGAGATCATCCAGTCGCTGGCCCAGCCCTTCTACCTGCAGGGCCAGCAGCTGTTCGTCTCGGCCAGCGTCGGCATCGCCAGCTACCCGGAACACGGCGACAATGCCGAGATCCTGCTGAAAAGCGCGGACACGGCGATGTACGGCGCCAAGAACGACGGCCGCAACACCTACCAGTTCTTCGCCCGGGCGATGCACGAGAACGCGGCGCTGCGCCTGCAGACCGAGGCCCAGCTGCGCCAGGCGCTCGAGCGCGGCGAATTCCTGCTGCACTACCAGCCCAAGCTCGACCTGGCCGGCGCTACCGTCAGCGGCTTCGAAGCCCTGCTGCGCTGGAACCACCCGCAGCGCGGGCTGGTGCCGCCGCTGGAATTCATCTCGATCCTGGAGGACACGGGCCTGATCCTGCCGGTCGGCGAATGGGTGATCGGCGAAGTCTGCCGCCAGCTCAAGGCCTGGCAAGCCGACGGCCTGCCGCTGGCGCCGGTGGCGATCAACCTGTCGGCGCGCCAGCTGCAGCAGGACGACCTGGCCGGCGCCATCGAACGTATCGTGGTCGGCGCCGGGGTCGAGCCGACCCTGCTCGAATTCGAGCTGACCGAATCGATGCTGATGACGAATCCGGAAGCGGCGGTCGAGACCCTCTCGCGCATCAAGGCGCTCGGGATGCGCCTGTCGGTCGACGATTTCGGCACCGGCTATTCGAGCCTGGCCTACCTGAAGCGCTTCCCGCTGGACGCGCTGAAGATCGACCGCACCTTCGTGCGCGACCTGCCGCACGACAGCGACGACGCGCTGATCACCAAGGCCGTGATCCGGCTGGCCCACAGCCTGAACCTGAAGGTGGTGGCCGAGGGCGTGGAAAATGTCGAGCAGATCCGCGAGCTGGAGAAATACGATTGCGACGAGATCCAGGGCTATTACGTCAGCCGTCCGCTGCCGGCGCAGGGGGCCGCCGCCATGCTGGTCGACAAGCAGGTGGCGCCGGTATGAGATAAAATCACGGGATGTCTTCCAACGATCCAGGTAACAAACTTGCGCGCGCCCTGCAGGTCGCCGGCCGCGTCGACGCCATCGAACCCTTCCGCGTGATGGAAATGGTCAAGGCCGCCGCGGCGATGACGCGCGCCGGCCGCGACGTCATCAGCATGAGCGTCGGCGAACCCGATTTCACGGCCCCCGACGTGGTCGCCAGCGCGGCAATGGCGGCGATCCAGGCCGGCAGCACCCAGTACACCGAGTCGCTCGGCCTGCCGGCGCTGCGCGAAGCGATCTCCGGCTGGTACGCCAGCCATTGGGGCCAGGACGTCGATCCGCGCCGCATCGTGATCACCGCCGGCGCCTCGGCCGGCCTGCTGCTGGCCTGCGCCGCGCTGGTCGACGAGGGCGACGAAGTCCTGATGCCGGACCCGTGCTACCCCTGCAACCGCCATTTCGTCACCAGCTTCGGCGGCAAGCCGGTGCTGGTGCCCTCCGGTCCCGAGTCGCGCTACCAGCTCACCGCCGACCACCTCGAGCGCCACTGGAACGAACGCACGCGCGGCGTGATCGTCGCCTCGCCCTCGAACCCGACCGGCACCGCAATGACGGCGGCGCAATCCGCGGCGCTGCTGGCCGGCGTGCGTGCACGCGGCGGTTTCGCCATCGTCGACGAGATCTACCAGGGCCTGTCCTACGGCGAGCGCCCGACCAGCGCCCTCGCCTTCGGCGACGACATCATCACCGTCAACAGCTTCTCCAAGTATTTCAGCATGACCGGCTGGCGCCTCGGCTGGCTGGTGGTGCCGGAAGCGCTGGTGCCGACCGTCGAGAAGCTGGCCCAGAACCTGTTCATCTGCGCCCCCACCATCGCCCAGCATGCGGCGCTGGCCTGCTTCACGCCGGAAGCGATCGCCATCTTCGAAAGCCGCCGCCTGGAATTCCAGCGCCGCCGCGACTTCCTGGTGCCGGCGCTGCGCGAGCTCGGCTTCCAGGTGCCGGTGCTGCCGGACGGGGCGTTCTATGTATATGCCGACATCGGCGCGCTGGCGCACCCGGATGCCGGCGACAGCACGGCGTTCGGGATGGCGGTGCTGAAGGATGCCGAAGTGGCGATCGTGCCGGGCGACGATTTCGGGTTCGCGGCGCCGAAGCGGCATGTGCGGTTTTCGTATGCCGCCAAATATGAGCGGATCGAGCAGGCAGTGGAACGCTTGGCAAAGCTGCTGGCTTAGTTCGCCCAAAAACCGTCGCCCCTGCGCAGGCAGGGGCCCAAGTCCCAGGCGTTTCGACAGCGCGTGCCACTTGGGCCCCTGCCTTCGCAGGGGCAAAGTGCATCAGCCAACGAAAAACTAGGCCAGCTCGGCAATCACATCCCGCAAGCTGGCCGCCGCCACCGGCTTCACCAGGTAGCGGTCGAACCCGGCCGCCAGCCCGCGCGTGCGGTCGTCGTCCTGCCCGTACCCCGACAGCGCCACCGCGAACGGATGCGTCCCGCGCTCCGCCGCGCGCACCGCGCGCATCAGGTCCAGCCCGTCCATGCCGGGCAGCCCGACGTCGCAGATGATCACGTCCCAGGCGCCGTCCAGCGCCGCCGCCAGGCCGGCGTGGCCGTCGTAGGCGCAGCGCACCTGGTGGCCTTCGGACGCCAGGAAACCGGCCAGCATGTCGCAGGCGTCGACGTTGTCCTCGACCAGCAGGATGTTCAGCGCAGTGCGGCGCGCCGGCGCCTTTGCCGGCGCCTGCGTGCCGACCGTGCCGCTGGAACGCGGCAGGCGCACCGTGAAGCGGCTGCCCTGCCCCAGCCCGGCGCTGTCGGCGCGGACCGTCGCGCCGTGCATGGCGAGCAGGTTGCGCACCACGTTCAGGCCGACGCCGAGGCCGCCCTCGGAGCGCGCCAGCGAGCGCGGCCCCTGGGTGAACAGGTCGAAGATGTGCGGAATTACCTCGGGCGCCATGCCGATGCCGTCGTCTTCCACCACCACCAGCGCCTGCCCGGCGTCCAGCGACGCCGTGACCCGCAGCGTGCCGCCGTCGCCGGTGTACTTGGAAGCATTGCCGATCAGGTTGGTGAACACCTGGATCAGGCGCACCCGGTCGCCGTCGACCACGGCGCCGTCGGCGCCCGGCGCCAGCGTCAGCTGCAGCTGCTGGCACCGTTCCTGGATGCGCGGCTGGATCGTCTCGACCGCGTGCTGCAGCAGTTCCGCCAGCGGCAGCGGCTCGACCGACAGCGTGATCTTGCCGCTGCTGATGCGCGCCGCATCGAGCAGGTCGTCGAGCAGGCGCGCCATGTGGTCGACCTGGCGCCCGATCACGCGCGCCAGGTTGGCCAGCTGCGGCGTCGCGTTCGGCACGGTACCCAGCAGCGAAGCGGCCATGCTGATCGGCGACAGCGGATTGCGCAGCTCGTGGGCCAGCATCGCCAGGAACTCGTTCTGGCGGCGGTTGGCCGCTTCCGCGTCCTCGCGCAGGTGTTCGGCGTTGAAAGTGGCCAGCACCAGGTGCTCGTTGGCTTCGCGCAGCAGGGCCACCCCGGCTTCCATCGCCTGCCGTTCGCGCGCCTGCTGGCGGGCCTGCTCGCGCGCCACGGCCAGTTCTTCCTCGAGGACGCGAATCCGTTGCAGCAAATAAGCGTCTTGGGCAACCCCGGACTGGCGACCCTGCTCGTCGAAGGAACGCTGCTCGGAGGCGCCCTGTTGTTCCCGGTAGGTTCCCATCGTCGTCCTTATTTGCGTGGCGGGCGCGGCGTCGGCCAACCGGTCAGCATGCGGTCGTAGGGCACGGCGCGGTCCTCGACCTCGATCCCGGCGTCGGTGATGCGGTAGGCGCGCAATTCGTTGCTGTGGGCGCTGCCGCGTACCTTCACCACGGTCATGAACTTGCACAGCCGGCCTTCGACTTCGGCAAAGCGCATGGCCAGTACCGCATCGGCCAGGAAGCACAGGTTGTCGAAGCTGAAGCGCATGTCGGGCTGGTTGTCCTCGAAGCCGGCCGTGACCAGCACGCTCACCCCGCGCCCGGCCAGCAGCGCCAGCGTGCGGAACACGGTCAGGCGCAGGTCATGGCGGAATTCCGGCGCCAGGTACAGGCCGATCTCGGACAGCGAATCGATCACGACGCGGGTGGCGCCGGTACGCTCGATGGTCTCGGCCAGCTCGTCGAGCAGCTCTTCCACGGTCAGCGCCAGCGAACGCGGTTCGATCACGCTCACCTTGCCGGCGCGCGCCATCTCGATCAGCGCGGCATTGTGCAGGCGCGCCGTGTGCTTTTCGAAGTACATGGCAATGCCATGCTCGCCGCGTTCGGCGCCGGCGCTCAGGAAGTGGGTGCCGAGGATGGTCTTGCCGATGCCGGTGGGGCCGGTCGCCAGGATCGTATGCCCCTGCGGCAGGCCGCCGTGCAGCAGCTCGTCGAGGCCGGCCACGCCGGTCGGGATGCGGCGCGGATCGCGCTCGATCGCGCTGTAGGCGCCCGGTACCCCGGCCAGCAGGCGCGGATAGATGCGGATGCCGTCGTCGCTGATGCGCATCGTGTGCGAACCGGCCATGTGGGCCTGGCCGCGCATCTTGATTACCCGGATCTTGCGCACCACCACGTCCTCGTGCAGGTTGTGCGACAGCGCCACCATGCCGTCGGCGACCGTGATGATCGGATTGGCCTCGACGTCGGCCTGCGTGTACTCGCCGATCAGGAAGGTGGTGGCCTGCCACATCGCCATGCGCGAGCCGAGTTCCTGGATGAAGTGCTGCAGGTCCCACAGGCCCTGGTTGCCGCTGCGCGCGGTCTGCACCACCGAGCGGAAGGAGTCGACGAACACCAGGCCCGGCGAGAAATCCTCGACTTCGCGCATGATGCGCTCCAGCACCCCGCTGAAATCGCCGGCACGCAAATCGTCGGCCAGGTTCACGTAACGGATGCTGGTGCCGACCTTGTCCATGTCGAAGAACGAGAACTGCTGCTGGTAGCGCAGCATCTTGAGCGGCGGTTCGCCCAGCACGGTAAAGAACAGGGCACGCCGCTCGGGGTTGGCGAGCGCAAACATGATCTGGTGCGCCAGCGTGGTCTTGCCGCTGCCGGGCGCGCCGGCAATCAGCGTGAACGAAAATTCGGTTAGTCCACCCCCGAGGAGAACGTCGAGCCCGGGCACGCCGGTACTGAGTTTTCCCAAGGTTACTTTCTC
This sequence comes from Herbaspirillum sp. SJZ107, assembly GCF_006715485.1. GTDB lineage: Bacteria > Pseudomonadota > Gammaproteobacteria > Burkholderiales > Burkholderiaceae_D > Telluria. The sequence goes on along the minus strand of NZ_VFNH01000004.1, from coordinate 306,788 downwards.
GCTCATTACTTGTGCTCCTGTTGATTCTGTTGCTGCTCGTCTCCAGCCGTGCTTTCCGCCAGCAGGCGCGCGGTCAGCGCCGGGCCGATCAGGGCGCCGAGCTGACGGGTAAAGGTGCCCATCAATGCCTCGTGCGCGGCGCTCGCCGCGGCGGCGTCGGCACCCGCCAGGTCGCTTTCCAGTGCCGCCAGCAGCGCGGCGCCGGTCTGGCGCGACGCGTCCACGCTCAGCCACGGCCAGGCCGGCGCCACCAGGCGCAGCGTACGGCCGAGCAAGGCGCCGAAACCGTTGTCGCCGATTAGCGGTACGAGTTGCCGGCTCAAGCGCGACCAGGTCTGCACGGGCAGCAACCCATGCGCGGCGCACGGAGCGTCCGAAGCCATGCCGGCGTCAGGCGACGGCGCGCGGTAGTCGTGTTTGTCCATTCAGGAGTTTCGGGATCGGGTTCTTATGCCATGCAATGCCGCCACCAGGCGGCGTCCGTTGCGCCATTATAGCTTGAGTCCGAAATGTGTATTTTTTTTAAAAAGTGTTAATAAGTACATGCGACTGCCAGGTAGCGCTACAGCGCCGCGCCCGATGCTAAGATCGCACGGTTTATCACTCATCCACCCCGTTCCATGCCCCTTCCTTCCCCCCGCGCCTGCCGCGCGCTGCTGGGCGCCGCCCTGCTGTCCGGCGCCGTATCCGCCCAGACTGTCGCCGAAGCGCCGCTGCGCGCCCACCTTGCCTTCCTGGCCGACGACCTGCTCGAAGGCCGCGGCACCGGCCAGCGCGGCGGCCAGCTCACCGTCCGCTATCTCGAGACCCAGGCCGCGGCGCTGGGCCTGAAGCCGCTGGCACAGGGCTACCGCCAGAAGGTCGAGCTGGTCGGCCAGAAAACCCTGCCCGGCAGTACCCTGCGCTTCGACGCCGGCGCCAAACAGCTGGCTGCCGCCTTCGGCCGGGACGCCGTGTATGCCAACGCCAATGGCCGCGCCGACAGCGCCATCGCCGCCCCGGTGCTGTTCGTCGGCTACGGTATCGACGCCCCCGACCAGAACTGGAACGATTTCGCCGGCGCCGACGTCAAGGGCAAGCTGCTGGTGGCAATGGTCAACGACCCGCAGCCGACCGCCGCCGAACCGGAGCGCTTTGCGGGCAAGTCGCTCACCTGGTACGGACGCTGGACCTACAAGTTCGAGGAAGCCCTGCGCCAGGGCGCGGCCGGCATCCTGCTGATCCACACCGCGGCGTCCAGTTCCTACCCGTGGAGCGTGCCGGCCAACAGCTTCGGCCACGAGCAGTTCCACCTGGACGGCCCCGGCAACGCGCTGCAGGGCTGGATCAGCGAAGACTTCGCGCGCACCCTGTTCGCCGCCGCCGGCCAGGACCTGGACCGCCTGCGCGCCGCGGCCGAGGTACGGGGCTTCAGGCCGGTGGCCCTGGACGTGCAGGCACACGCCGCGGTGAAAAGCGCGGTGCGCCGGCTCACCGAGTACAACGTGGCGGGCATGGTGCCGGGCAGCGATCCGAAGCTGGCCGCCGAAGCCGTGATCTATTCAGCGCACTGGGACCACCTGGGCATCGACGAGCAGAACGGCAAGCCGGACCACATCTGGAACGGCGCCATCGACAACGGTTCCGGCACCGCCGCCCTGCTCGCCATGGCCCAGGCCGCGGTGGCCCATCCGGCCAGGCGCACCCAGATCTTCCTGTGGCCCTGCGCCGAGGAGCAGGGTTTGCTGGGCAGCCTGGCCTGGGTGCGTGCGCCCTTGTGGCCGCTGGCCAGGACCGCGGCGGACCTGAACCTGGACAGCATGAACTTCGTCGGCCGCACCCGCGACATCGGCGTCGCCGGCGCCGAGCGCAGCTCGCTGTACGCGGCCTCGGCGCAGGTGGCGAAGTCGATGGGCCTGGCACTGGCGGCGCCGACGCCGGACCTGGGCGGCGCCTACTTCCGCGCCGACCACTTCAGCTTCGCCAAGGCGGGCGTACCAGCCTTCAACGTGGGCTCGGCGGTGTTTTCCGGCGACGGCAGCTTCGCATTCGAGCACCCGCAGGGGGCAGTCGAGAAGATGCGGGCGTTCACCCGGGATTATCACCAGGTGAGCGACCAGTACGATCCGTCCTGGGACCTGTCGGGGATGGTGCAGCAGGCGCAGTTCACGCTGAACCTGGGGTATGCGGTGGCGAATGCGCCGGCCATGCCCGCGTGGAAGGCGGGCGAGGCGTATGGAAAGGTGAAGCGGTAAGGCCGGCTGGTTAGAACAACTTGATCTTCAACTGTACCGAAATCCCGCCATACAAGCGGTCCTTGTAGCTCGGGATGATGCCGACGTTGATGCCGACCCGCTTGTAATCGTAGGTCAGCGTCGGGATCGCCGCCGGGAACCAGCCGCCGTCGCGCATGTGCGGGTAGCCGTCGAAGGCGGCCAGCGCGGCGCCCACGCGCACCGGGCCGAGGGCCCAGGGCTGCCAGATCACGCCGGCGTAGTTGGACCATTGGCGGTCGCTGTTGTAGAAGCGGCCGGCAGTGGCCGCCATCGTGCCCGAGAAACGGTATTCCGCGCCCAGGCCGTAGTTGTTGCCGTTCAGGTCCTTGTCACGGTCGAAGTGCCAGGTGGCGAAGCCGCTGTCGACCCACAGCTCGCTTTTCGGCTCGGCTTCGATCCAGGTGAAGGGGTTGTCGGCATGCGCCAGCGGCGCCAGCGCGGCCAGCACCAGCGCCGCGGTCAGGGGTAAACGTTTCAATCGTCGGCCTTCGGGTCAAGATGCGGGAACATCACTTCGGTGAAGCCGAAGCGCGAGAAGTCCTTGATGCGCATCGGGTACAGGATGCCCAGCAGGTGGTCGACTTCGTGCTGCACCACGCGTGCATGGAAACCATCGACGTCGCGGGTGATCGGTTTTCCATATTGATCGACCCCTTCGTAATGCAGGCGCGTATGACGGGGCACGCTGCCGCGCAGGCCCGGCACCGACAGGCAGCCTTCGAAGCCCTCTTCCATCTCGTCCGACAAGGGTGTCAGGACGGGATTGATCAATACCGTCTCCGGCACTGCCGGCGCGTCAGGGTAGCGCTGGTTTCGGCCGAAGCCGAAGATCACCAGCTGCAGGTTGACGCCGATCTGCGGCGCCGCCAGGCCGGCGCCGTCGACCGCGTGCATGGTCTCGAACATGTCGGCGACCAGCGCGTGCAGCGCCGGCGTGTCGAACTCGGTGACGGGTTCGGCCACGCGCAGCAGGCGCGGGTCGCCCATCTTCAGGATGTCGCGGATGGCCATCTCGATTGCTCGCTTAGTTAGTGTCGGCGCACAGCTGCTTCAGGAACTCGGAATAGCCTTCGGCGGTCTCGGGGTGCTTCATGCCGATCGCGGCGGTGGCTTTCAGGTAACCGAGCTTGGAACCGCAATCATAACGCTGTCCGGCGTAGCGGTAGGCCAGCACGCGTTCGCGCGCCATCAGGGAGGCGATGCCGTCAGTCAGCTGGATCTCGCCGCCGGCGCCCTTGCCGATGGTGGCCAGGTGGTCGAAGATCGAACCCGACAGCACGTAGCGGCCGACCACGGCCAGCGTCGACGGTGCGTCCTCCGGCTGCGGCTTTTCGACGATGCCCGACACCAGCTCCAGGTCCGGACGGTAGGCGCTGGCGCTGACGATGCCGTACTGGCGCGTGTGCGCGCGCGGCACGTCCTGCACCGCCAGCACGCTGCACTTCTCGTAGGTGTACAGGTCGGTCATCTGGGCCAGCACCGGCTTGTGGCCGGGCGCGCTGTCCATGAAGTCGTCGGCCAGCAGCACGGCGAACGGGTCGTTGCCGATCACCGGACGCGCGCACAGCACCGCATGGCCCAGGCCCAGCGGCGCCGACTGGCGGATGTAAATGCAGTTCACGTGCTTCGGGATCACGCCGCGCACCAGTTCCAGCAGCGCCGCCTTGCCGGCCGCTTCCAGTTCGGATTCGAGTTCGTAGGCGGTGTCGAAATGGTCTTCGATGGCGCGCTTGTTGCGGCCGGTGATGAACACCATCTCGGTGATGCCGGCGGCGACCGCTTCCTCGACCGCGTACTGGATCAGCGGCTTGTCGACGATCGGCAGCATTTCCTTCGGCTGCGCCTTGGTGGCAGGCAGGAAACGGCTGCCGAGACCGGCGACTGGAAATACGGCTTTCTTGATTACGGTCATTCTTTATCCCTAGTTAATGAAATGTTTGCGTCAATTTGTCGTGGCGAGCAGCGCGAGCAGCCCGGCTTCGTCGAGCACGGTGACGCCGAGGCTTTCCGCCTTTTCTAGTTTGCTGCCGGCCTCGGCGCCGGCGACCACGTACGAGGTCTTCTTCGACACCGAGCCGGACACCTTGCCGCCAGCCTGTTCGATCAGCGCGCCGGCGGCGTCGCGCGACATCGTCGGCAGCGTCCCGGTCAGCACGAAGGTCTTGCCGGCCAGCGGACCGGCAACTTCAGGTGCGGTGTCCTGCGGCAGCAGGTCGAGCAGCTCGCGCCGCAGCGCGGCCAGCGCGGTGATGGCGTCGCGGTTGGCCGCCTCCCCCATCCACGTCTCGAGCGAGGCCACCAGCGGCGCCGGCAGGCCGAACACGCTGAAGATGCGCAGGTGTGCCAGCTCGTCCAGCGTGCGGTCTTCCAGCAGCTGGCGCGCGCGCGGCTCGGTCAGCTTGGGAATGCCGAGGGCGGCCAGCAGCTGCACCTCGTCGAGTTTTTCGCGCAGCTGGGCGCGCGGCGGGTGTTCGCCCTGGGGCGCCACGCCGGCCGCCAGCAGCGCATCGAGCGCCTGCTGGTTCTTCGGCTCGGCGAAGAACTCGGCGATCGCTTCGGCCACGGTGCCGCCGATGTCGGGCAGCACGCGCAGCAGCGCGGCCGGCGCACGGCGCACCAGCGCCAGGCTGCCGAGCCAGTCAGCCAGGGTCTTGCCGGTGCTTTCGCCGACGTGGCGGATGCCGAGCGCGAACAGCAGGCGCTCGAGCGGCGGACGCTTGCTGGCCTCTATTGCTTGAAGCAGATTATCGGCCCACTTGGTGGCCACCTTGCCGGCCTTGACCGTCTCGGGCGTCGTGCCGTCGCGTTCATCGGCCAGGCGCTTCATCTTGAGCAGGTCGTCCAGCGTCAGCTTGTACAGGTCGGCCACGCCGTGGATCAGGTTCGATTCGACCAGGCTGTCGATGTAGCGGTCGCCCAGGCCCTCGATGTCCATCATGCGCCGGCCCGCAAAATGCCGGATCGCTTCCTTGCGCTGGGCGGCGCAGGTCAGGCCGCCGGAGCAGCGCGCCACCGCCTCGCCCTCCTCGCGCACCACATGCGAGCCGCATACCGGGCAGGTGGCCGGCAGCGTGTACACCGGCGGCGCCGGCACCGGGCGCCGTTCCAGCAGCACCGACAGCACTTCCGGGATCACGTCGCCGGCACGGCGCACGGTGACCGTGTCGCCGACGCGCACGTCCTTGCGCCGCACTTCGTCCTCGTTGTGCAGGGTCGCGTTGGTGACGGTGACGCCACCCACCGACACCGGCGTCAGACGCGCCACCGGCGTGATGGCGCCGGTGCGGCCGACCTGGACGTCGATCGCCTGCACGGTGGTCAGCGCTTCCTCGGCCGGGAACTTGTGGGCCAGCGCGAAGCGCGGCGCGCGCGACACGAAGCCGAGCTGGCGCTGGTCCTCGATGCGGTCGACCTTGTAGACCACGCCGTCGATCTCGTAGGGCAACTTGCTGCGCTCCCTGCCGATGGCGCGGTAGTAGCCGAGCAGGCCTTCGCAGCCGCTCACCACCGCGCGCTCCTTCGACACCGGCAGGCCGAGACGGTCGAACCAGTCCAGCACCCGCGAATGCGACTCGGGCATGGCGGCGCCTTCCAGTACGCCGATGCCGTAGGCGAAGAAGCGGAGTTTACGCTGCGAGGTGATGCGGGCGTCGAGCTGGCGCAGGCTGCCGGCGGCGGCGTTGCGCGGGTTGGCGAATTCCTTCTGGCCGGCGTCGCGCTGGCGCCCGTTCAGGCGTTCGAAGTCGTCCTTGAACATCAGGACTTCGCCGCGCACTTCCAGCACGGAAGGGATATTGTCGCCGTGCAGGCGCAGCGGGATCACGCGCACGGTGCGGATGTTGGCCGAGACGTCCTCGCCGGTAAAGCCGTCGCCGCGGGTGGCGGCCTGCACGAACACGCCGTTCTCGTAGCGCAGGCTGATGGCCAGGCCGTCGAATTTCAGTTCGGCCGCATACGCGACCTGGGCGCCCGGATTCAGGTCCAGGCCTTCGCGCACGCGGCGGTCGAAGTTGTCGATGTCCTCGTCGGCGAAGCCGTTGTTCAGCGACAGCATCGGCAGCGCATGCGTGACCTGGCGGAATTCGGGAATCGGCGCGGCGCCGACGCGGGTGGTCGGCGAATCGACGGAAGCCGCTTCCGGATGCGCCGCTTCCAGCGCCTGCAGTTCGCGGAACAGCTTGTCGTACTCGGCGTCCGGGATCGTCGGCGCGTCGAGCACGTGGTAATTATAGATATGGCGGTTCAGTTCCTCGACCAGCCACTTCATGCGCGACAGGTCGTCAGCTTGGGTCTCGCTCATGCACTGACCTCAGCTGAACAGGCGCAGGGCGCGCGTGGAACCGGCCGGGATGTCGGCCGCGTCCATCTCCTGGTAGAACTCGCGCACCTGGCCGGCGATCTCTTCCAGCGTGGCGTCGGGCAGCGGCTGGTCGAAATCGTCGACGATGGCGCCGTCCAGGCGCAGCTCGAGCGTCTTGGCGCAGGCCACCATGCGGCCGAAACCGTCCTTGGCCGGGGCGACGCAGGGTACGTCGAGCAGCAGGGTCAGGCGCGAGGTGGTATCGGCGCCCAGCGTGACGTTGGTCGACAGCGTGAACAGCACGTTCTTGCCTTCGTCGGGCATGACGAAGCGGCCGTCCGGACGCACGTCGAAACCGGCGTTCTCGAGGGCGCCGATCAGGGTCGACATTGCCCACGGCGCACCCTTCGAGGCCAGATTCACGCCCAGCTGGGCATCGTGGCCGGCGACGAAGCGGTGCAGGTTCCTGGCTTCGCTCATCACTTCGATCATGTCCGGCACTTCCGGCTCGGCACCGATCTCGTCGGCCACCGCGCGCAGGCGCGTGACCATTTCCGAATATTCGAGTTCGTTCAGCGCGGTGGTGCGGGTGGCCAGCTGGACGCCGGCCTGCAGCTTGGTGTACACGCCGCCATGGACGATCGGCTCCCAGTCGCCGCTCACGGCCAGGCCGACGTAGTGGACCGGCTTGTTGCCGACGCGGCGCAGCTTGAGCAGCGCCGGCAGGATGCGCTCGCCGCGCAGCGCGCCTTCGGGGGTCATCGGAATCAGGCAATCGATCAGCGGATCGACCAGGGTCTCGGCAGGCTGCGGCGGCAGCGGCGGTGGCGGCGCAAGCGGGGCGCCGGCCAGCGGGGCCAGCGTTTCGGCGGTATCCGGCGAGGCGGCGGGCGACCCGGCGGCCGGCGACCCGGCGGCCGGGGCCGCGGCTGCCTGGATAGGCGCCGGGGCTGCCGGTGCGGCAGCGGCCGCAGCATCGGGAACGTGTACCACCGGCTCGGCCAGCGCGTCGGCGCCCGGCGCCAGGCCATGCAGTTGCGGTTCCGGTGCCGTGACCGCAGCATCGAGACCGGCGTCGAGCACCGGCTCGTGGCGCTCGATCGGGTCGCGACTGAGCGGGGCCACGGGGTCGGGTTCGGCCGGCGTGCGGCTCGGCGCCGCGCCGCTGCGCATCAGCACATCATCATGATCCGACGAAAAAGCGCGCTCCACGCTCTTGCGGGCCTTGTACTCCTGCCACTTGTTGTAACCGATGACGCCGGCGACGAAGACGCCGCTGGCTGCGATCAGGCTCATTTGTAAATCTGTCATGCTGCTTGTGCCTCGGATGCAATATGTTCGGCGCGCCGACCGCCTGCCAGCGCGAAAAGGACCTCAGGGTAGCATGAAGGCAAGAATATACGCAGCAGCGCACTACCGGAACAGCCGGTGCGGCCGCTGCCATGTGCCTTGCATGCCCGGCGCGCGGCCCGCATGCCAAAATGTCCATAAAGTCAAGATGATACCAGCCGGGTCGAAAAAAACAAAAGCCACCCCGCGGGGTGGCTTCGGCGGGCGGGTCGGGACCCGCCCGTTGGCACGGCAACTGGGTGCCGCGGCAGTCGCTTATTCCTTCAGCGCGGCAGCCAGCGGGGCAATCTTGTCGCCGCTGACGCCGACGGCCTGCGCCAGGCGCTTGCCGTAGTCGGCGTCGGCTTTCCAGAAGTGGGACAGCATGGTGAACAGGGTGTCCTGGTTCTTCACGCGCTTCAGGTCGCCGGACAGGTTGACGATCAGGTCATCGCGGTCCTGGCTGCTCAGCGAGCGGTAGAAGTCACCGGCCTGCTTGAAGTTCAGCGTCTTGGCGATACGCTGCTGCTGGGTGGTGCCGGTCAGCGGCAGCTGGCTGCTGCGCGCATTCGGATCCTCGACCAGCGCGCCTTCCAAGCGGCTCGGCTGGTAGTTCACGTGGCCGGTGCGGCCCGAGATGTTGGCGGCGCCATCCTGGTGGTTGTTCATGACCGGCACCAGCGGACGGTTGATCGGCAGCGACTGGAAGTTCGCGCCCAGGCGGTGGTGCTGGGTGTCGATGTACGAGAACAGGCGGCCCTGCAGCATGCGGTCTTCCGACGCTTCGATGCCCGGCACCAGGTTACCCGGGGCCATCGCGACCTGCTCGGTGGCTTCGAAGAAGTTGTCCGGGACCTTGTTCAGCACCATGGTGCCGATCTTGCGCTCCGGTACGCCCGGCCAGACCTTGGTCGCGTCCAGCGGATCGAAGTCGAACTTGTTCATCTCCTTCGGGCGCAGGATCTGCACGACCAGATCCCATTTCGGGTAGGCGCCCTTGGTGATCGACTCATACAGGTCGGTCGTGGCATGGCTGGTGCTCTTGGCCTGGACCGCGGCGACTTCCATCGGGCGCAGGTTGCGCTCGCCCTGCTGCGACTTCCAGGCGAACTTGGCGTACACGTACTCGCCCTTGGCATTGACCAGCTTCAGCGCGTGGACGCTGCTGCCGTTCATTTCGCGGTAGCTCGCCGGCGTGCCGTAGTTCGAGTACACACGGGTCAGCATCTGGGTCGATTCCGGGATGTGCGAGAAGAAGTCGAACACGCGCTCCGGCTCCTGCACGTTGGTGACCGGGTCCGGCTTGAGCGCGTGGATCATGTCCGGGAACTTGATCGCATCGCGGATGAAGAAGATCGGCAGATTGTTGCCGACCAGGTCCCAGTTGCCTTCCTGGGTATAGAACTTGGTGGCGAAGCCGCGCGGGTCGCGCGTGGTCTCGGCGCCCGAACGGCTCGGGATCACGGTCGAGAAACGCACGAACACCGGGGTCACGGTGCCCTTGACGAACAGCTTGGCCTTGGTCAGGTCGGACAGGTCGTCGGTGGTGGTGAAGCTGCCGTGGGCGCCGGTACCGGTTGCGTGCACGACGCGCTCGGGAATGCGCTCGCGGTCGAAGCGCTGCAGTTTCTGCACCAGGTGCACGTCCTGCAGCAGGGTCGGACCGTTGGGGCCGGCCGTCTGGCTGTTCTGGTTGTCGCCGACCGGCGCACCGTTATCCTTGGTCAGCACCTGCTGTGCCTGCACGCCCTGCGCCAGCGCCAGCACGCCGGCAGTCACGGTCAGTGCGCACACACTGGCGCGGCCGAAAGAGATATTGAAGCTTCCCATATATGTTACCTATTGAAACTGTAGAAGGAATAGTTATCCTAGTCTCAATCTTTACATTTGGAAAATTAATTATCTCAATAGGTCCGATAGTCATGCACTTTATTTGTGCAAATGTGTTTCAATTTTTGTTAAATCAAGGGCGTCCTGCACCGGGATAGGGCAGGCAGCTTGAATCGGGGGAAATCGCGCAACGTGGCAGCGAACCGCCTGCAGGAGGGAGGATGAACTCAGGCGGCAGCCAGGTCGGCCGCCGCTTCCATGTCGACGGCCACGATGCGCGACACGCCCTGCTCCTGCATGGTCACGCCGATCAGCTGGTTCGCCATCTCCATCGCGATCTTGTTGTGCGAGATGAAAAGGAACTGGGTGTGGTCGGACATGCGCTTGACCATGCGGCAGAAGCGCTCGGTATTGGCGTCGTCGAGCGGCGCGTCCACCTCGTCCAGCAGGCAGAACGGCGCCGGATTCAGGCGGAACATCGAAAACACCAGGGCGGTAGCGGTGAGCGCCTTTTCGCCGCCGGACAGCAGGTGGATGGTGGCGTTCTTCTTGCCGGGCGGCTGGGCCATCACCTGCACGCCGGCGTCGAGGATCTCGTCGCCGGTCATCACCAGCTTTGCCGTGCCGCCGCCGAACAGGATCGGGAACAGTTCCGAGAAATGGCCGTTGACGCGATCGAAGGTGTCCTGCAGCAGGTCGCGCGATTCACGGTCGATACGCCCGATCGCGCCTTCCAGCGTACCGATGGCTTCCTGCAGGTCGTTGTTCTGCGCATCGAGGAAGCGCTTGCGCTCGGTGGCCTGGGCCAGTTCTTCCACCGCCGCCAGGTTCACCGCGCCGAGCGCGTTGATGGCGTTCGTCAGGCGCGTCACCTCGCCCTGCAGGTAGGACGGCTTCATCTCCGGATCGAGCTTTTGCGCGAGTTCCGATTCGACCGCGCCGGTGGCGCGCAGCGCTTCGTCGAACTGCTCCTGGTTCAGGCGCGCGGCCTGTTCCTTCAATTGCATCTCGGTGATGCGATCGCGCTGCGGCTGCAGGCTGCGCTCGGCGCTCATGCGCCCTTCTTCCAGTTGCCTGAGCTGCTGGGTCAGCTGGTCGAGTTCGTGGCGGGCGTCGGACAGCGCCCCCTCCTGCTCGGTGCGGCGCGCCAGTAGCGCCTGCAGGCCTTCGGCGGCGGCGCCGGATTCCAGCGATGCCAGCTCCAGCCTGGCCGCGCCGATGGTCTCGCCGACGCTGGCCGCCTGCTGCGATGCGGTGGCGATGGTGCGGCGCAGCTCGTCGATGCGGGCGCGCCCGGTCTTTTCGGCGAAGCCGGCTTCCTGGGCCGCGCGTTCCAGCTCGCGCAGGCGTTCGCGCGCTTCGTTCAGGGCGCGCTCCTTGTCCTGGAAGGCGGTCTGGCCATCCTCGTGCGCGCCCTGCAGCTCGGCCAGTTCCATGTCGAGCATCTCGAATTCGGCCTCGGCCTCCGCGCGGGCCTGGCGCTGCTCGGCTTCCTGGAGCGCGATCTCGTCGAGGTCCGCCGCGATCTGGCCGCTCCTCTGGTTCAGGCGCGCCTCGGCTTCGCCCTGCCTGACCACCTCGATCTGCAGCGCATGGGTCTCGCGCTGCAGCGTGGCCACGCGCTGGCGCCCATCCTGCAGGCGGCGCTGCAGTTCGCCCACCGCGGCGTCGGCGCGCGTGCTGCGGGTGCGTGCCTCGTCCAGCAGCAGCGCCTGGGCGCGCAGCTGTTTGCCGATGTTGTCGATCTCGTGCTGGCGTGCCAGCACCCCGTCCTGCTCGGCATCTGCGGCGTAGAAGCGCACGCTGGAACGGCTGACGATGTGGCCGTTCGGGGTGACGAACAGGCCGCCCTCGGGCAGGCGCGCGCGCTGGGCCAGCGCCGTGCCCGGATCGTCGGCGGCGTACACGCCCCACAGCCAGTCGTCGAGCAGGCCGCGCAGGCCGGGGTCGTTCAGCTTGAGCAGCGACGCGAACGGTTTCAGGCCGTGGTGGTCCGGCTGCGCCGGGGCACCGGGCGCCGGCGTGTAGACCGCCATCCGCGCCGGCGGGGCGTCGCCGAAGAAGCCGCGCGCCCAGTCCAGGTTCGAGATTTCGAGCGCGCCGGTACGTTCGCGCAGCACCGATTCCAGCGCCGTTTCCCAGCCGGTTTCGATGTCGAGCTTTTCCCACAGGCGCGGCAGTTTATCCAGTTCGTGCTTCTGCAGCCAGGGCTGGACCTTGCCCTGGGTCTGCACGCGTTCCTGCAGCTGGCGCAGCGCCGCCAGGCGCGCTTCCAGCTTGGCGTTGGCGGCCGCTTCGGCCTGCGCGCCGGCATGGGCCTGGCGCCGCTCTTCCTCGACCGCCTGCTGGCGCGCGGCGGCTTCTTCCAGCATCAGGGTCTGCTCTTCCAGCTGCAGCTGTTTTTCCTCCAGCTGCATCCGCAGGTTGTCTAGGTGGCCGGCGTCCGGCAGGTCGATGCCGGCGCGTTCCTGCTGCAGGCGCTCGCGCCGCGTCGCCAGCGTGGCCAGGATGCTCGCGGCATTGCGCCCGTGCGCTGCGGACAATTCGATGCGCTGCTGGACCTGCATGATGCGGGCGCGCGATTCGGTCGACTGGTTCTGGGCCGCGCGCCAGGCGGCGTCGAGTTCGGGCAGGCGCTCGTTCTGGGCTTCCACCGCAATCTGCGCGCCTTCCACGCGCGCCGCCAGCTCTTCCAGGCGGAACTCGCCTTCCTCGATCTGTTCCTGCAGCTCGGCGGCCTGGTTCTGCCACTGCTCGCGCTGGGCAGTCAGAGTGCCGATCTGGTTCTGCAGGCGCGTGCGCGACTCGAGCACGAACTTGATCTGCGCCTCCAGGCTGCCGATCTCGGAATTGGTCTGGTACAGCGCGCCCTGGGCCGTGTGCAGCCTGTCGCCGGTGGCGAAGTGGGCCTGGCGCAGGCGCTCCAGCTCGAGTTCGTGGTTGCGCAGCTGCGCGGTCTGCGCCTCCAGCCCGGTCTGGGCCTGCTCCATCTCGAGGAACCAGCGCGCCTGCTCGGCCTTGGCTTCGTTCTTGCGCAGCAGCCAGAGCAGCTTCTGCTTTTCTTCCTGGTCCGACTGCAACTGCTTGAAGCGGTTGGCCACTGCGGCCTGCGCTTCCAGCTTTTCCAGGTTGGCGTTCAGTTCGCGCAGGATGTCTTCCACCCGCACCAGGTTTTCGCGGGTGTCGGCCAGGCGGTTTTCGGTTTCGCGGCGGCGTTCCTTGTACTTGGAGACGCCGGCGGCTTCTTCCAGGAACACGCGCAGCTCTTCCGGGCGCGATTCGATGATGCGCGCGATCATGCCCTGGCCGATGATGGCGTAGGCGCGCGGGCCGAGGCCGGTGCCGAGGAAGATGTCCTGGATGTCGCGCCGCCGTACCGGCTGGCCGTTGATGTAATAAGTCGAGGTGCCGTCGCGCGTGAGGGTGCGCTTGACCGCGATCTCGGCGTACTGCCCCCACTGCCCGGCCGCCTTGCCGGCGCTGTTGTCGAACACCAGCTCGACCGAGGCGCGCCCGGCCGGCTTGCGGTGGGTCGAGCCGTTGAAGATCACGTCCTGCATCGATTCGCCGCGCAGCTCGGATGCCTTGGATTCGCCCAGCACCCAGCGTACGGCGTCGATGATGTTCGATTTGCCGCAACCGTTGGGGCCGACGACGCCCACGAGCTGTCCCGGCACCTGGAAATTGGTGGGATCGACGAAAGACTTAAATCCCGACAATTTAATGGAGGAGAGACGCACGTTCGCTACGCTGGATGGGGTTCGACGAAACACGCATCATACCATCTGTTGCTTGCTGTCAGGACAATTCGGCAGGCACGCGGCCGGCATCGATGGTGCGCGCCCTGCCCATCGCCTTGGCCCGGTACAAGGCAGCGTCGGCGCGGCGCAGGAGGCCGGCCATGCGCACTTCGTCCGGCGCGCGCAGCGCCATGCCGCCGCTATAGCCCAGCGGATGCCCGAGTTCGCGCATCGCGGCATCCTGCAAATGGATGCGGATGCGGCGGTCGAAGGCCAGCACCGCCTCCTCGTCGGCCCGCAGCAGCAGCACGCAGAACTCTTCGCCGCCGTAGCGGCACACGGTGTCGCCGCTGCGGCATGCGTTTTTCAGCACGCTTGCAAAAAACTGCAGGGCGCGGTCGCCGGCTTCGTGGCCGCGGCTGTCGTTGATCTGCTTGAAATGGTCGATATCGATCATCAGCACCGCGAGCGGACTGCCATAGCGGATGCTGTTCGCCAGTTCGATGTCGGCCTGCAGCAGCCAGGCGCGCCGGTTCAGCACACCGGTCAGGCCGTCGATGGTGGCCAGGCGCTCGAGCGCCCGCGCCGCTTCGTCGCGATGCGCCAGCAGGATACCGACCAGGCCGGCGACGGTGGTCACGTTGGCCACCAGGGCAAACGCCAGGTTGACCGGGTGCGGCGTCATGAAGGTCGGGAACTGTTCGGTAAAAAACGCGCCGAGCACGCCGCGCCATGCGGTGAACAAGGCCTGGACCGCAAGACCGGCGATCAGCAGCCAGCGCCAGCGCCCGACCGGCACGGCGGCGCGGCGCGCCAGGCCCACGATCATCAGCGCCATCTGCAGCGCCAGCAGGCCGTTGGCCCAGCCGACCCGGAACGCATAACTGGAGAAACCGGCGCCGTAGCCGGCCGTCATCGCGATGGCCAGCAGCGCCGGGACCCGATCCGGCGCACCGCGGCCGCACCACAGTTCGAAGGCGGCGGCGTTGCAGGCCAGTCCGCCGGAAATGCAGCCCATCGACAGCGTCGACAGCGCAAAATCCGCGGTTCCGCCTGGCGCTACCCGGCTTGACAGCAGAAGCAGTATCCAGCCGAGCGCCTGCAGCACGGCGCCGGCCTGGGCAAACCGGGCCGCCCGGTTGACGTTCCCCATCACGGACACCAATGCCAAGGCCATTGTCAGCATGCTGAAGGTCGTCGCAACGAGGATCGAGGCTACATCGAAGGGCATGACAGGGAGAAGGCCGAAGAAAGTAGGCACGGCCACACGCGTGGCATGGCTGTCTGGAAACAGTATAACCTACTATTTGTTGCCTGCTGTCAGTGAAACTTGGGGATGGCGCGATCCGGCGCGTGGCTCCCGGGCCCATCTCCCATCGCCGCCATCAGCACCTGGCCGACCACGCCTTCCATCGCCAGCACGCGCGCGGCGCCGGCGTGCAGCGCGTCGACCAGCTTCTCGGCCGTCATCGAAAACGCTTCGCGGCGCCCGCTGCCGGAAAAGATGAACAGGGTACGCAGCGGGCTGACCCAGGCCAGCCTGACCTTGCGCGCGTTGGTACGGGCGCCGTCGTCGCTGCGGAATTCGCACCACATGCCGCGCTCGAGGCCGTCCAGCGGCGAGATCGCATCCTGGCGCGCCGCTTCCTGGGCCGCGGCGGCGTTTTCCAGCTCGACCCGGCGCATGGCGTCGCGCTGGGCCGCTTCCACCGCCAGTTCCAGCTGGCGCTCGGGCGACAGCTCGATCGGGGCGCGCACGATGGCGGCGTGGTATTCGGCCAGGCGGGCAAAGAAGTGCAGGCGCTCGGCATCATGCCAGCGGATCGCGTCCAGCCACTTGTTGAGCGTGGCCAGCAGGCGCGGCAGGCGCGCGATCAGGGTCTTGCGCTGCTCTTGGGTCGCCTTCGGCTTGATGCTCCAGATCAGGTCATCCATCGCACGGGTGGCGTTGCCGACTGCGCCCGGCTTGTCGTCCTCGATGGTGTAGGCGAAGGTCAGCACGGTGGTCCAGCGCTGCTCGAGGAAGCCGCTCACTGCATCCAGGATCTCGCCGGCATCGGCACCGTCGGCGTCCTGGTCCTTGCCTGCGCCGATGCGCAGCGCCACCGCGTCGCGTGCGGCGCGCGTGGCCGCCGCCAGCTTTTCCTGCTTGAGTGCGGTGGCCACCGGGGTCGCCAGCGCCTGTTCCTCGGCGCGCTCTTCCTGTGCGATGCTGGCTTCCAGGCCGGCCACCGCCTCCTCGAAGCCGGCGCCCGCGCCGCCGCCCGGCTGCGCCACCCGGTCGACGCTGCGCTGCATGGCCTGGAATACCGGGTCGTCGCCATCCTTGTGCTGCTCCCAGCCCATGCGCGACAACAGGTCGACCATGCGCCGCGCCGGATGCGCTTCCTCGAAGAAGAAGCTTTTATCGAGCAATGCCGCTTTCAGCACCGGCACCTGCAGCAGCTGCAGCAGTTCGCGCGCGCGCGGCGGGATGCTGTCGTCCAGCAGCACGGTCTCGAACACGCGCGACAGCAGGTCGAGGGTATTGGCGTCGCCGCGCGACAGGCTGCCCTGCGGCAGGCTCTGCTTCAGGCGCGGCAGGTAGAACACCTGGTGCGGGGCAGCTGCACCGCCCTGCCCGCCGCCGTTGGCACGGGCGGCAGCCAGCACCGGCTCGATGCCGGCCACCAGCTCCAGCAGCGGCGCGCTGGCGACCATGGCCGCGCCCGGCGCCGCCTGCGGCAGCGGCGCGGCGCCGCTGGCGGCAGCGACCAGGCCCTGCACCGGGATACCGGCCCATTGCAGGGCGAGGCCGGGCATCGCCCCCGCGCCCGTGCCCACCGCGCCCACGGCAGCGCCGGCGCTGCCGGCAGCAGTCTGTACCTGGACATGGAAGGCAGCCTGGCCCGCGGCCACGCCCTGCGCCGGGAGCGCCGCGTGCGTCGGCGCGCCTGCGGCCGACTGGACCGGCTGGACCGGCTGGACCGGCAACGGGCCGGGAACGATGCCGGCGCCGGGCTGGAGCGGCGTGCCGCCCCCGCCAGCAACCCCACCCTGCAGGGGCTGGAAGACCGGGCTGCCGGCCGCTGGCGCGAAGCCCGCCGCCGGCTGCAGCGGCGGAGCAGCTGCTCCCGCGGAGGCAGTGACGGCGGCAGGCGCAGCGCCGCCAGCCGGATCGGCGCCCGCCCCGCCCTGGAACCCGGCCGCGGCACTCGGCCGCCAGCCGCCGTCGCCGGACGGCATCGCCGGCAGGTCCGGAATCAGCGGCACCCCATCCTCGCCGCCATCGTCGCCGAACAGCGCGCGCAACTGCTTCGCCAGCGCCGCGCGGCTGCCGGCGCGCGCTGCCCGGGCGGCGGCGCTGTCGTCGGTTTTCTGGATGCGCAGCGCGTCGACCGAGCCGGGCTGGCCTTCCTTGCGCTTCAGGACCTCGACCAGGCGCTCCAGCAGCGGTGCGAGGTCGAACACGATCTCGGGGCGCAGCAGCGGCTGGATCAGGCCGTGGGCTTCGGCGTCGGGCTCGAATTCGCGCCAGGCCTGGTCGAGCGCCTTCAGGAATACGGCTGGACGGAAGGGATTGGCGTCGGCGCGCAGCAGGCCGCGCTCGAGCAGCAGGCCGAGGCGGACCGACAGTGTCGCCAGCACGTCGGCATGCTGGATGTCGAAGGGGCGCGCCAGCGCCGTGAATGCCAGCTTGTCGTCGATTTCCTCGAGCGGCACCAGGCTCAGCGCCACGGCCGCAGCGGCGGCAGGCTGGCGCGCATGCGCTGCCGGGCCCAGGGCATCCAGTTCGGCGCGCACCGCCTGCCCGATCGCGGCCTCGGCCAGGTGCACGAAGGCGTAGCCGTTGTCCTTCAGCAGGCGCGCCGATTTCACGCGCTGGTAGACCGCACGCGTGTCCAGGCCCGGCGCATCGACCTCGGCCAGCGCCGCCGACATGCGCGCGGCCATGTCGCCCAGCGCGTCCTTGACGTGCGTCGAGACGGCACCGGCGAGCGCGTCCAGCGTCGCCTGCAAGGACGCGGCCTTACGGGCAGCCGGGGTCTGGGCTTGGCTTGCGGTCATGGGTCTGGAGAATGGCGTGGAATGCTCTGCTTATTGTGGCACATAATTTCCGGCTAGCAATCAGAATAGTTGCGCCGCCGTGGCTTCGGTCCGCTGCGCAGCATGGTCCAGCGCCGCCCCTGAAAGAATAATCATTCTATTGATGAGCTAACTCATCCATGAATTTACCGGTTATTAGCGATAAGTCTGGCAAACACAAAATAAGCATATTTGTTTTTCGCGCTTTTCAAGTAAAAACATTCTTTGATACCCAGTCCTAGTCCTACACGAGCTCAAGTGAAGCTCCGATACCCGTTCCAAGGCCGGGCTCGCATCATTGCACTACCGAAAACGCTGCTGAACAAACAAAGTTTAGACAACGTTTTGGCGAGCAGGACATTTCCCATTTTATCGAAAGGAATGATCATGACTACGAATAAAAACTCGCGTCCCGGCAATCAAGGCGGCACCCACGAACAACACGTGAAGGCCGGCCAGCAAAGCCACAAGAACGACGCCAACAAGCAATCCGGTTCCGCAGGCTCGAGCTCGCGCTCGCGTTCGGGCGGCGTCCAGGGCGGCACGCCGGAGCAGCATGCTGCTGCCGGCCGCCAGAGCCACAAGAACGACGGCAACAAGCAGTCGGCCTCGTCGGGTTCGGGCTCGCGTTCGGGCGGCACCCGCGGCGGTTCGCCGGAACAGCATGCCGAAGCCGGACGCCAAAGCCGCAAGAATGCCGGCAACCGCTGATCGGCTGATCAGGTAGAGGTAGATAAAAACAGCAGGGCCTGATGCGTCGAAAGCGCATCAGGCCCTGCTGTTTTCTATCTATCCGTAGCATGGCCAGGCGCATGCGCCTGGCGCGTCTCCGATCTCGGAGACGCGCCAGGCTTCTTGATCCAGTTAGATCATCAGATATTGCGCAGCGGCGCGCCACGCGGCGGTGCGAAATCGGTCACCTCGGTGATCAGTCCCGCGGCCTTGGCTTCGCGCGCGGTGAGGTGGAGGTCGCCGTACTGGTGGATGCCCCACTGCTCCGGCGAAAGTTCGATGTGCTTGCGCAGGATCGACTCGGTGCGCGCGTCGTCGGCGCGCAAGCCTTCGACGATGATGTTCAGCGCATCCGGGCGCGAACCCGGCGAAGCCGTCGCATGCGACTTGTGGATCATGAAGCGCGCCGTCTCGCTGGCGTAGCGCTGCCGGCCTGCCAGGAACAGGATCACCGCGATCGACGCCACCGCGCCGCCGTTGTAGGTGATGAAGTTGACCGGTGAATTGGCCATGAAGTTGTACAGGCACAGGCCGTCGCTGACGTAGCCGCCGTTCGACTGGACCAGCACGTGCGCCGTGTCGATACCGTCTTCGGTCATGTGGGATGTGGCTTCGAAGACGCGATGCACCATGTCGCTGTTCACGTCGCCTGACAGCGTGAACCACGCCTCCTTTTGTTGATTTGCTAGATCTTCGCTCATAGTCCCTCTCTTCTGTCACAAGGTTCGTGGGACAAGTGTAACAAATCACGGTTTGGCGCCATGTGGCCTACCAGCAAGAGTGTGCGCCCCTGCCATGAAAAGCAAGCTGCCAGCTCTCCGGATTGACTTCCCCCGGCCGCTGACATATCCTTCGCAGTCTTGACCGGGAGAGCGCAGCGCAGGCTGCCGCCGAAGGGGCATCACCCGAAAACTCTCAGGCAACCGGACCGGTCAAGGGACGCTGCGCCATCGAAGAATGGTGCGGCGGCCAACTCTGGAGAGCGGCCCTGGGGGCCCACCGAAGGGGCAGGCGGCATCGCCGCTATCTCTCAGGTACCGAGGACAGAGGGGTGCGCAAGGCATGCGGACGAGGTCCGTGTGCCCGAACCCCATTTCACGTGCCCGAGGACTCCATGACGCTCAAAGCGACCCCGCTCAACTCCGTACACCGCGCCGCTGGTGCCAAGATGGTCGACTTTGGCGGCTGGGACATGCCCGTCAATTATGGCTCGCAGATCGAAGAACACCATGCCGTGCGCAGCGACGCCGGCATGTTCGACGTCTCGCACATGTGCGTGGTCGACCTGCAGGGCCACAACGTGCGCGCTTTCCTGCGCGGCCTGCTGGCCAACAACGTCGACAAGCTGCAGGCGCCGGGCAAGGCCCTGTACTCCTGCATGCTCAATCCGCAGGGCGGCGTCATCGACGACCTGATCGTCTACTTCTTCGACGAGACCTGGTTCCGTCTGGTGGTCAATGCAGGCACCGCCGAAAAGGACATCGCCTGGATCCGCGAGCGCAACGAGACCTCGGGCTCGGGCCTCTCGATCACCCCGCGCCGCAGCGACATCAACGAACACGTCACCGACGACGGCATCGCGCTGGTCGCCGTGCAGGGTCCGAACGCGCGCGCCAAGTTCTGGGAAACGGTGCCGGCCGCGCGCGAAGCCTCGGAAGGCCTGAAGCCGTTCAACGCCGTCATCGTGAAAGACACCCCGTTCGGCGAACTGATGGTGGCCCGCACCGGCTACACCGGCGAAGACGGCTTCGAGATCGGCGTCGCCGCCGGCCAGGTCGACGCGCTGTGGAACGCGCTGGCGGCGCAGGGCGTGAAGCCGGCCGGCCTCGGCGCGCGCGACACGCTGCGCCTTGAAGCCGGCATGAACCTGTACGGCCAGGACATGGACGATACCGTGTCGCCGCTGGACGCCGGCCTGGCCTGGACCGTCGACCTGGTGTCGGAGCGCGACTTCGTCGGCAAGAACGCGCTGCAACGCGGCCAGCACCAGCAGTTCGTCGGCCTGATCCTGCGCGAAAAAGGCGGCATCCTGCGTGCCCACCAGAAAGTCATCGCCGCATCCGGCAACGCCGGCGAGATCACCAGCGGCACCTTCAGCCCGTCGATGCAGCAGGCGATCGCGCTGGCGCGCGTGCCCATGGACGTGGCCGTGGGCGACACCGTGCACGTCGAAATCCGCGACAAGAAGCTGGCCGCCTCGGTGGTCAAGCTGCCGTTCGTGCGTAACGGCAAAGTGCTGGCCGCGTAAGCGCGCCGGCCGCACCCGAACAAACTATACTGACTGAACCATCCCCATTAGGAGCTACGCATGAACATCCCAGCCGACCTGAAGTACACCGAATCCCACGAGTGGGTCCGTCAGGAAACCGACGGCACCCTGACCGTCGGCATCACCGAATACGCGCAGGACGCGCTGGGCGACATCGTGTTCGTCGAGCTGCCGCAAGTCGGCAAGACCTTCACCGCCGGCGACG
This sequence comes from Herbaspirillum sp. SJZ107, assembly GCF_006715485.1. Classification (GTDB taxonomy): domain Bacteria; phylum Pseudomonadota; class Gammaproteobacteria; order Burkholderiales; family Burkholderiaceae_D; genus Telluria. Next base: position 286,063 of record NZ_VFNH01000004.1, on the reverse strand, counting down.
ACGCCGCCGTGGTGGAATCCGTGAAAGCCGCCAGCGACATCTACGCCCCGGTCTCGGGCACCGTGGTCGCCGTCAACCAGCCGACCGCCGACGCGCCGGACTCGATCAACGCCGACGCCTACAGCGCCTGGCTGTTCAAGCTGCAGCCGGCGGATCCGGCGGCCATCAACGGCCTGCTGGATGCGGCTGCCTACGGCAAGGCGACCGAGGAGTGATGTTTTTGACAGGCGCGCCCAAGGGCGCGCTTGTTGTTTGTCTGTTCGACCCAATATCGTTTCGATTGCACCCTACCGGTGCCAACGTCGCCCCTGCGAAGGCAGGGGCCTCAGGTTCGCTCCGTAGCCTGCGCAAAAAATTGGACCCCTGCCTTCGCAGGGGCGACGGCGCATAGTTTGCCTACCCGGCCGATTTTTCCCTTTCTGCTCATACCATGACCCGCACCAGCCTGACCCAACTCGAAGCCCGCGACGGTTTCATCCCGCGCCACATCGGTCCGTCCGACGCCGAACAGGCAGCCATGCTGTCCGTCCTCGGCTACGCATCGCGCGCCGCGCTGATCGATGCCGTCGTTCCCGCCAACATCCGCCGCAAGGACAAGCTGGACCTGGGCGAGTTCTTCGAGCCGCTGCCGGAAATGGCCGCGCTGGCCAAGCTGAAGGCCATCGCCTCGCAGAACAAGGTCATGAAGTCGATGATCGGCCAGGGCTACTACGGCACTACCACCCCGCCCGTCATCCTGCGCAACATATTCGAAAACCCGGCCTGGTACACCGCCTACACCCCGTACCAGCCGGAGATTTCGCAGGGCCGCCTGGAAGCGATCCTGAACTTCCAGCAGGTGATCATCGACCTGACCGGCATGGGCATCGCCAACGCCTCGATGCTGGACGAAGGCACCGCCGCCGCCGAAGCCATGACGCTGATCCAGCGCGTCGGCAAATCGGCCTCGAAGGTGTTCTACGTCGCCGACGACGTGCTGCCGCAGACGCGTGAAGTGGTCGAGACGCGCGCCAGGCCGATCGGCGTCGAAGTGCGCACCATCGCCGCCGCCGACATCGAGAACCTCACCGACACCTGCTTCGGCGTGCTGCTGCAGTACCCGGGCGTGAACGGCGACGTGCGCGACTACCGCCACGCGGTCGAGAAGCTGCATGCGGCCGGCGCCATGGTCATCGTGGCGGCCGACCTGCTGGCCCTGACCGTGCTGACCCCGCCGGGCGAATGGGGCGCCGACGTGGTCGTCGGCAACAGCCAGCGCTTCGGCGTGCCGCTCGGTTTCGGCGGCCCGCACGCCGGCTACCTGGCCACCCGCGACGAATACAAGCGCAGCATGGCGGGCCGCCTGGCCGGCGTCACCATCGACGCCCAGGGCAACAAGGCATTCCGCCTGGCGCTGCAGACGCGCGAACAGCACATCCGCCGCGAAAAGGCGACCTCGAACATCTGCACCGCGCAGGTGCTGCTGGCCGTGATGGCGTCGATGTACGCGATCTACCACGGCCCGAAAGGCCTGGAGCAGATCGCCCGCCGCGTGCACCGCTACACCGGCATCCTGGCCACCGCGCTGCAGGGCGCCGGCTTCCAGCTGGCTAACGAAACTTATTTCGACACGCTGACCATCGTCGCGGACAACGCCGACGAGGTGCACCGCATCGCGAACGAAAACGGCGTCAACCTGCGCCGCATCGACGCGCGCCAGGTCGGCCTGTCGCTCGACGAGACCACCACCCGCGACGACATCGCCGTGCTGGCGAAGATCTTCGGCGCCGCCGCCGGCAACGGGTCGGGAAACAGCGTCGCCATCGATTTCGACAGCCTCGACAGCGACGTCCAGGACGCCTTCCCGGCCGCCCTGGCGCGTACCAGCGCCTACCTGACGCACCCGACCTTCCACCGCTACCACGCCGAGCATGAGATGCTGCGCTACCTGCGCGCGCTGGCCGACAAGGACCTGGCGCTGGACCGCACCATGATCCCGCTGGGTTCGTGCACGATGAAGCTGAACTCGACCTCGGAAATGATCCCGGTCACCTGGCCCGAGTTCTCCAACATCCACCCGTTTGCCCCCGATGACCAGACCGTCGGCTACCGCGAGATGATCGGCCAGCTAGAGAAGATGCTGTGCGCCGTCACCGGCTATGCCGGCGTGTCCCTGCAGCCGAACGCCGGTTCGCAGGGCGAGTACGCGGGCCTCCTGATCATCAAGAAGTACCACGAGTCGCGCGGCGAAGGCCACCGCAACATCTGCCTGATCCCGTCCTCGGCGCACGGCACCAACCCGGCATCGGCCAACATGGTCGGCATGCAGGTGGTGGTCACCGCCTGCGACGAAAACGGCAACGTCGACCTGGCGGACCTGAAGAAGAAGGCCGAGCAGCACAGCGCCAACCTGGCCTGCGTGATGGTCACCTACCCGTCGACCCACGGCGTGTTCGAGGAAGGCATCAAGGAACTGTGCGAGATCGTGCATGCGCACGGCGGCCAGGTGTACGTGGACGGCGCCAACATGAACGCGCTGGTCGGCGTCGCCGGTCCGGGCCTGTTCGGCGGCGACGTCAGCCACCTGAACCTGCACAAAACCTTCTGCATCCCGCACGGCGGCGGCGGACCGGGCGTCGGTCCTGTCGCGGTCGCGGCGCACCTGGTGCCCTTCCTGCCGAACCAGGCCTCGACCGGCTACCAGCGTGACGAGCAGGGTATCGGCGCGGTCAGCGCGGCGCCCTACGGCTCGGCCTCGATCCTGCCGATCTCGTGGATGTACATCGCGATGATGGGCGCCGACGGCCTGACCGCCGCCACCGAGACGGCGATCCTGAACGCCAACTACATCGCGCGCCGCCTGGCGCCGCACTACCCGGTGCTGTACACCGGCCACGACGGCCTGGTGGCGCACGAGTGCATCATCGACCTGCGCCCGCTGCAGGATGCCACCGGCATCAGCAACGAAGACGTGGCCAAGCGCCTGATGGACTTCGGCTTCCACGCCCCGACCATGAGCTTCCCGGTGCCGGGCACGCTGATGATCGAGCCGACCGAATCCGAAGCCAAGGTGGAGCTGGACCGTTTCATCGAGGCGATGATCACCATCCACGCCGAGATCGTGAAGGTCGAGCGCGGCGAGTACGACCGCATGGACAACCCGCTGAAAGGCGCGCCGCACACCGCGGAAGTGGTCACCGCCGACGACTGGCAGCACACCTACACCCGTGAGGTGGCTGCGTTCCCGGTGCCGTCGCTGCGCAAGAAGAAGTACTGGCCGCCGGTCGGCCGTGCCGACAATGCGTACGGCGACCGCAACCTGTTCTGCGGTTGCGCGCCGATCAGCGATTACGAGTAAGCGGCAAGAAAAGCGGGTGAAGCGCAACTACACGGGTGCGCTTCCATGAAGCCCGCTGCAACGATACGTCGCCCCTGCGTAGGCAGGGGTCCAAGTTCGACGCGTTCCGACTGCGTTTGCAACTTGGGCCCCTGCCTTCGCAGGGGCGACGGCTTTGGCGCTGACGGTTCTCGGTCGACGGCTAGCTGATCGATCTACTTTGACCACGGCTCGCCGCCAGCCGCAGGTAGGGATGCCCGGCGCCGCCGGGGCGCCGGTCCGGCGATCCGGCCGGCCCGGCGTCGTTCTGCTCGGCCCGGCTCCTGAGATCGTGCGTATTCACCGGCGTATCCGGCCCATGCACCGCCTCGTCCAGCCGGAACGCCGCTACCGCGCGCGACAGCGTAAGGGCCTGCTGCTGCAGGCTGCGTGCCGCCAGCGCCGCTTCTTCCACCATGCGCGACCCCTGCTGGGTCATCTCGTCCATGCGCACGATGGCCTGGTTGACGCCGGCCAGTTCCTGCACCCGTTCGGCACTGGCGCAGCCGATGCGGTTCACGATATCCCCCACTTCCTGCACCGAGCTGGCCAGGTCGGCCATGCTGGTGCCGGCATCGAGCGCCCAGGCGTGGCCGCTTTCGATCGTCGCCACCGACTGCTGGGCCAGCTCGCGCGCCTCGTGCGCGGCCAGCGCGGCGCGCTGGGCCAGGGCGCGGATGTCGCAGGCAGCCTGGGCGAAGCTCTGGCCGCCCTCCCCGGTCTGGGCCGCTTCCACGGCCGCGTTCAGCGCCAGCATGCCGGCGCGGTCCAGCGCGGTTTCGATGGTGCCGCCGAGTTCTTCCAGGCGGCTGGCGCTGCGGCGCACGTTGTCCAGCGTCGTCACCAGGCGATGCACCACGCTGTTGCCCTGCTGGGCGGCTTCCGACGCGCTCTCGGTCAGGCGGTTGGCCTGCTCGGCGCTGTCGGCGGTGCGGCTGATTGCGTCCGCCAGTTCCTGCATCGAGGACGCGGTCTGCTCGAGCGAGGCGCGCACGCCGGCGCGCGGCGGCAGGCCGGCGCGGCCCAGCGTGATCTCGCGCGAGGACGAGCCGATCGAGCGCGCCGAATCGAGGATGGTGCGCAGCAGGCCGTTCAGGCTGCGGATGCTGGCATCGAGGGCGCGCGAAGTGTCCGCGATCTCGTCGTTGCCATACACGCGCGGCTTGACGGTGAGGTCGCCGCTGGCCAGGCCGTTGAGCGCCGTCTCGATGGCGCCGACCTCGGCCAGCAGCGAACGCCGCACCGCCATCGTGATCGCCAGCGCCGCCACGATCGACAGCGCGATCACGATCGGCATCAGGGTCTGCACCGTCTTGAAGTCGTCTTCGGCGCCGTTCGAGGCTTGCTCGGACAGTTCCTGTTCGCGCTGCGACAGCTCGGCCAGGCGCTGCGACACCGTGGCGAACGCGCGCTCGGCCTTGGACATGGCGTTGGCGCTGATCGACTGGTCGAGCTGGGCGATCTCGATCACGTCCTGCACCGCCGTCACGTAGATGCCCCAGGCGCGGCGCGCCTGTTCGACGTAGCGCCGTTCGCCCGGGCTGTCGCCGGTCAGGCGCGCCAGGCTGGCGAAGCCGCGCTCGACGGCGGCGTGCTGGATCTGCACGTCGCGCGCCAGCGGTTCGATGCGGCTGCGCGGAAAGCTGCCGCTGATCCAGGTCAGCACCTGGTAGGCTTGCGCGTGAGCGCGCTGGCTCGACGCCGCCAGCTCGGCCGCGGCGCGCATGTGCACCGCGCGCTGCTGGACGATGACGTCGAGCGAGTTGTTCTGGCGTACCATCGCATAATAGGCGCTGCACGACAGCAGGATCAGCAGCACCAGCGCGACCGCCGGTGCCAGCAGTAGTTTCGGCCCGATACGCAGGCGTGAGAGCATCCCGGCGCGCATCTCAGCCGAGGCTCCGAGCCGGTTGCCGGGCGCCGCCAATGCGGCGATTGAAATCGAATGCGAGCGTCATGGTTTCCTCCCCTGTCAACAATGTCGCCGAGCTATTTCCGGTGCGCATTTAATGAATCTACGCTGTGGCGCATGGCCGCATTTGTGATGTGTCAATGCATGAAGAAGGAGCGTGAATGAAGTCGAAGTTTGTGGCGGCGCTGTTGTCTGCGCTGGTATTTCCGGGGGTCGGCCAGTACTACCTGGGGCGCAGGCAGCGGGCATGGCTGTTTATCGTCGTGGCCGCGGTGGGTGGCTTGCTGTACCTGAATCATGCGCTGGGGCAGGCGAACGAGCTGGCCGATCAGGTGCTGTCGGGACGGGTGGCGCTCGATCCGGCGGCGATCGAGGCACAGATCGCGAAAGCGCCGACGCCGCTGTCGGTGTCGATCAGCGGCGTCGTGTTCGTGGTGAGCTGGGTGGGAAGCGTTCTGGAGGCGCTGCTGGTAAAACCGCCCCTGAGATAACGCGTGCGTTACGGGTAAGTGGACGGGTTTCCCCCCGTCCACCCTTCGCTCAATCCAGCTTGGCCGCGTGCTCGCGCGTCGCGTGGAACTGCAGCTTCGGCCAGCGCTCCTGGGTCAGGCGCAGGTTGACGCCCGAGGTGGCCAGGTAAGCCAGGTTGCCGGCGGCGTCATAGGCGACGTTCGGCGCCAGCGCGGTCTCGAAGTCCGACAGCGACTTTTTATCGTCGCTCGACACCCAGCGCGCGCTGCTGATGCTGGATCCTTCGAACACGGCGTCCACGCCGTACTCGTTCAGCAGGCGGCTCGCCACCACCTCGAACTGCAGCACGCCGACCGCGCCCAGGATCAGGTCGCTGCCGATGACCGGCTTGAACACCTGCACGGCGCCCTCTTCGCCCAGCTGCTGCAAGCCTTTATGCAGCTGCTTGGTCTTCAGCGGGTTACGGATACGCACCGTGCGGAACAGATCCGGCGCGAAGTACGGGATGCCCGTGAAGGTGAGGACTTCGCCTTCGGAGAAGCTGTCGCCGATCTGCATGTTGCCGTGGTTCGGCAGGCCGATGATGTCGCCGGCATACGCCTCTTCCACCTGTTCGCGCGACGATGCCATGAAGGTCACCACCGACGACAGCTTGACTTCGCGGCCGAGGCGCAGGTGCTTGACCTTCATGCCCTTTTCGAAGCGTCCCGAGCACACGCGCAGGAAAGCGATGCGGTCGCGGTGGGCCGGGTCCATGTTGGCCTGGATCTTGAAGACGAAGCCGGAGAACGGCTGCTCGTCCGGGTTCACGGCACGCACGGTGGCGTCGCGCTCGCGCGGCGCCGGCGCCCATTCGACCAGCGCCGACAGGATCTCGCGCACGCCGAAGTTGTTGATCGCCGAGCCGAAGAACACCGGGGTCTGCACGCCGGCCAGGAAGCGCTCCAGGTCGAACGGATGCGAAGCGCCGTGCACCAGCTCGACTTCCATCTTGAGCTGGTCCATCTCGAGCGGGAACATTTCGGCCAGTTTCGGGTTATCGATGCCCTTGATGACTTCGTAGGCGCCGTCGGCCTTTTCCTCGCCGGCCTTGAACAGCATGACTTCGTCGTTCAGCAGGTGGTACACGCCGCGGAAGTTCTTGCCCATGCCGATCGGCCAGGTCACCGGGGCGCATTCGATCTTCAGCACCGATTCGACTTCATCGAGCAGCTCGAGCGGATCGCGGGTTTCGCGGTCCATCTTGTTCATGAAGGTGACGATCGGCGTGGCGCGCATGCGGCAGACGTCGAGCAGCTTGATCGTCTGTTCTTCCACGCCCTTGGCGGCGTCGATCACCATCAGGGCCGAGTCGACCGCGGTCAGCACGCGGTAGGTATCTTCCGAGAAGTCCTGGTGGCCCGGGGTGTCCAGCAGGTTGATCACGTGGTCGCGGAATTCGAACTGCATCACCGACGAGGCCACCGAAATGCCGCGCTGCTTCTCGATGTCCATCCAGTCCGAGGTCGCGTGGCGGCCGCTCTTGCGGCCCTTGACGGTACCGGCCAGCTGGATCGCACCCGAGAACAGGAGCAACTTTTCAGTCAGCGTGGTCTTACCCGCGTCCGGGTGGGAAATGATGCCGAAGGTGCGGCGGCGTGCGACTTCGCGGGCGATCAGCGCGGCCGGTTTGGCGTCCGCGGCAGCGGTGCCGGCGTCGATATTGTCTGGGGTGATGGCTGCAGTTTCGTTGGACATGGTCTCGCCTTTGCGGCGCTTGCAAAACAGTCGATTTTACCGATACCGGGACGGCTTGTGTGAACTGATTGGGGCACCGGCGGCATCGCTGAGCAAACGTTTCATCAGAGGGAAAACCGGAATGCCGCGCGGGCGCGCCGATTTTGACGTACTCAGCAGTAGGACAAATGTAGGAGAAGCACGTTTCACAACACGCCGAAGAGGCTTCGGACGAAAAATTTATGCCTGAAATCCATGTCCAGACCCTCAAAAAACCCTGTTTTCGGCATTTCCTCCCAGTAGGACTGGACTGACAAAACATCATGCATAGGACCTACAGGGGGGCGACAGCCAGTCTTATGTTCGCCAACATACGTAACCGTTAATCTTCTCACATCGCGATGAGGAAACCCATCCAAGCAATCGCCCCCGACGTAAGACAGAGATAAAGAGGATATAAAATGAATAACGCTCAACTTGGTGCTGCCGCGCAAAAGAAATCGCTGGGCCAGATCCCGACCACCTCTGAGGATCTGAAAACCGCGTCCCGCCCGGTTGTTAGCTACAGCGGCACCCAACAGAACGAGCTGCTGGCAGCCCTGCCGCGCCAAGACCTGGAAACCCTGTTTGAGCATCTGGAACTGGTTCCGCTGCCTTTCGGCAAAGAACTGTTTGAATACGGCAGCAAACTCGAATACGTCTACTTCCCGACCACCGCCATCGTGTCGCTGCTGTACGTGATGGAAGACGGTGCGACGACTGAAATCGCCGTGGTCGGCCACGAAGGCGCCGTCGGCGTGTCGCTGTTCATGGGCGAGCGCGCCACCTGCGGCGCCGTGGTCCAGAGCGCTGGCTACGGCTACCGCCTGAAAACCCAATACCTGCGTGACGCCTTCAACAAGGGCGGCGCCCTGCCCCAGCTGCTGATGCGCTACACGAACGCGCTGTTCGCCCAGATGGCACAGAACGCCGTCGGCGGCCGCCACAGCTCGATCGAGCAGAAACTGTGCCGCTGGCTGCTGGACCGCCTGGACCGCTCGCCGAGCAACGAACTGAAAGTGACCCAGGAACTGATCTCGATCATGCTGGGTGTGCGCCGCGAAAGCATCACCGCTGCCGCCGGCAAGCTGCAGGATGAAGGCCTGATCCAGTACCGCCGCGGTAACATCACGGTGCTGAACCGCCAGGGCCTGGAAGACTACGCCGGCGAGTGCTACAAGGTCGCCAAGAGCGAATACGACCGCCTGCTGATGGACGTCGCACGCTGATTCACCTGCCAGCGCCGGGGCGGCCGTCCAGCATCACCTGGACGATCAGCCGGCCCAGCGCTGATGAAGTTCTTCCGGCCCAGTCAACTGGGCCGTTGTCTTTTCTGCAGTCTGTTCTACGATCTGTTCTGCTGCCTGCGCCGTGTCCGGCGTTGCTTCCGGCTTATGCGCGACCAGCGTCAGCGCCGGCTTGCCGGCAGCTTCCGCTTCGGCGCCGGCACCCGGCGCGCTCAAGGGCACGATGGCATGCACGCTTGTGCCGAGACCATTGACGCCACGCCCCACCTTCAGGCTCCCGCCCAGCAGCGCCGCGCGTTCGCGCATGCCCAGCAGGCCGTGCGATTTCGGCCGCCGCATCGCATCGGGCGGAATGCCGACGCCGTCGTCGCTCACTTCCAGCACCAGCGCTTCGCCCTCGATCGCCAGGTGCACGATGACATGGCGTGCCTTGGCATACTTGGCGACGTTGTTCAGCGATTCCTGGGTGATGCGGAACAGGGCAATCGCCTGCATCGGTGCGGCGCGGTCCACCTCGCGCTCGATCAGCGCCTCGCAATCGATCCCGCTGGTGCGGCAGAAATCCTGGCAATAGCTTTCCAGGGCGGCCGCCAGGCCCATGTTGTCGAGCAGGCTGGGACGCAAGTCCTCGATGATGCGGCGTTTCAGTTCCACCGTATCGACCAGCGTCGCGCGGGCGCGCGCGAGCATCTCGGCCTGCGCCGGATGGCTATCCTTGAGCTGGTCGCCGACGCTGCTCAGGTGCATGCCGATGGCCGTCAGGTTGGCGCCCATCTCGTCATGCAGCTCGCGCGCCAGGCGCGCCTTTTCTTCTTCCGACACGCGGATCAGGTGGCGCGACAGCACCGACAATTGTTCGGTACGCGAAGCCACCACGTTTTCCAGGCCATCGTTGGTCTGCTGCAGCGCGCGCTCGGCCTGCAGGCGCAGGCGGTAGCCGCGGCGTATCAGGTTATAGAACAGCACCAGCACCACCAGCGCCGCGATATTGATGCCGATGCCGAACAGCGCGGCGCGGCGCGAATGCTCGTAAAAGGCGGCGCCGCGCGCAGCCAGCAATTCGTTCTGCTCGCCGGTCATGATCACGACCTGCAGCCGGATCTCGTCCATGTGGGTCTTGTCGTCCTGGGTGCGTGCAATCGCGACGATGTCCTCCAGGCCGCCATGACGGTAGACCTCGAGCGCCTGCCCCATCAGGCCGAGGCGGCGCGTGACGAGGGTGCGCAGCTGGGCCAGGTTCTTGAGCTGGGATGGATTGTCGGCGAGGAGGACTTGCAGCGTGGTGAACTCGCGCTCGAGTTCGCGCTGGGCGGTACGCAAGGGGCCGAGATAGGTGTCGGAGCCGGACAGGAAATAGCCGCGCATGCCGCTTTCGGCATCGGTCACGAGCAGGTTCAGGTATTGCAGGTGGCCGGCCACGCGGTCCGCGCGTGCCTGCCGGGCGTTCGCGTCGTTCAAGCCATCCAGGTTGCGCACCAAGCTGACGCCGTTCAATACCAGGAAGAGTACGCACACCACGCACAGTAGCGTCTGGTACAGCGGAAGGCTGCCGACCGGCCGGGACTTGGGGTCAGTGGTGAAGTACATCCTCGTGGTCCTTTGCCAGTATTGACTGTCCGGACCATTATAGACCGGTGAAAATTTCTCGTGAGCATGTACATGAACGAGAGCAGCCGATTGTGGCATGAGGACCACAGGAAAGAAACAATTCTTTACGAAAACTTACATATTAGCAAGTCTGCAGGCAAGTGTGTTGCTAATCCAGATAGTCAGGAAGGATACAGCAATGGCGATATGAACAACAGAGGGGGAAGAGAGACCGGTGCAGGGCGCACCGGCGGCATGCGGAAAAGAGCGGCGCCGTGGCCGCCCTCGCCTGCTCAGTCGAGCAGGTTGTTTTTCATGGCGTAATAGGTGAGGTCGCTGTTGGACTGCAGGCCCATCTTTTCCATGATGCGGGTACGGTAAGTCGACACCGTCTTGATCGACAGCGACAGCGCATTGCCGATGTCCGACACGGTCGCACCCTTGGCCAGGCGCAGGAACACCTGGAATTCACGGTCCGACAACTCGGTGTGCAGCGCCGTGTTGGGATCGCGGTCGAAGCTCTGGGCCAGCAGTTCGCCGACCTGCGAGCTGACGTAGCGCCGGCCCTGGTAGACGGTACGGACGGCAGTCTTGAGTTCGTCGGCGTCGCATTCCTTGTTCAGGTAGCCATTGGCGCCCATCTTGAACAGGTTCAGCGCGTATTGCTGGGCTGGATAGCCGGACAGGATCAGCACCGGCAGGTTGGGCTGGCCCTGGCGGATGGTCCGCAGGATATCGATGCCGCTCTGGTCGGGCATGGCAATATCCAGCAGCAGGACGTCGCAAATTTCACGACGTGCGATATCGAGGGCTTCACGCCCGGTTGCGCCTTCGGCGACGACTTCGAAATCGCCGGACGACGAAAATATCTGTTTGAAACCTGCTCGAACTATCTGGTGATCGTCACAAATGGCAACGCGTATCATTGTCTTCCCTTAGATTTTTCCTGGTACAGGAAAGAGCCGAGGCTGACACCTCACGCCCCGTTTTAGGTCATGCGTTTGAGTCAGCAACATTCGCAAGTGACATTCTAGCACCTCCGAGGTGCAGAACAACAGGGCGCACGAATACCTGAGCTCGCCTAACCTGGAATTGCCTCGGACCGGCGTGCCGGCAGGCCGGCTCAGACAGCCTGCGAACCGCCCCGCAGCACGGCAAGGATGGCCTGCAATTCCGTGCGCAACTGGTCCGGCGACAGTGTCGGAACCGGCGGCGCCTCAGGGATGGCTTCGACCTCATCGGGCGGGCCGTTGCGGCCATCGAGACGGTTGCGCGCGCCGCTTATGGTGAACCCCTGCTCGTACAGCAGCTCGCGGATCCGCCGGATCAGCAGCACTTCGTGGTGCTGGTAATAGCGGCGATTTCCACGGCGTTTGACAGGCTTTAGTTGGGTAAATTCCTGCTCCCAGTAGCGCAACACATGCGGCTTGACCCCGCACAATTCGCTGACTTCACCAATCGTGAAATAGCGCTTGGCCGGAATCGGCGGCAGCACGGTCAGTTCGTTCTTGTTCGGTCGATCGTTCATGGCTTACGTGGAGAGGAACCCGGTCGGCGATGCAGGCAGGTCTCAGGCGGCGTGTGCCAGCGCAGAGGTGCCCGTACTCGCTGGCCCGGCTTCCTCGACCATACCTTTCAGCTTCTGGCTGGCGTGGAACGTCACGACACGGCGCGCCGTGATCGGGATTTCCTCGCCGGTTTTCGGATTGCGCCCGGGGCGCTGCGGCTTGTCGCGCAGCTGGAAGTTGCCGAAGCCTGACAGCTTGACGGCTTCCCCACGCTCGAGCGCGTTACGGATTTCATCGAAGAAGGTCTCGACCATGTCCTTGGCTTCGCGCTTGTTCAGGCCGACCTGCTCGAACAGCAGCTCGGCCAGCTCCGCCTTGGTCAAGGTCGGCAATTCCTTTTCCGCTTCTTGCCGCACTCGCGCCACCTGCATCGCACGATGCAGGTCGGCGTTCAGCGCCTCCTGGAGTACGGCGGAATCAAGGTCATTATTATTAATTTGAAAGCCCTACCTTCAGATCAACAGTCATTTTGGAATGAGGGAACCCCTTCCAGATCCCCTCAGGCGCGCAATTTGGCGCCGTGTTTTTGTTGTGCCGCAGCAGCAAGCGCAGCCATGATGGCATCGACCGCATCGTCCTGCAACGTCGATTGAGTATCTTGCAAGCCAAAGCGGAACGCAAGACTTTTTTCGTCTTGTTCCAAACCTTTGCCGCGATATTCATCAAACAAAACAACGGCTTGCACGAGTTTCCCAACCGGATTGGACGATAGTTCTGCGCTGAAAGCATCCAGCAAAGCCTGGGCCGGGACGTCCTGCTTGACCACCAGCGCCAGGTCGCGCGTGGCGCCCGGGAACTTCGAAATCTCGCTGTAGCGCGGCAGGTCGCGCTGGCGCAGGGCTTCGGCGTCGACTTCGAACAGGACCGGCGCCTGCGGCAGGTCGTACTTCTGCTGCCAGCGCGGATGCAGTTCGCCGAGGAAGCCGACCTGCTTGCCGTCGATCTCGACCGCGGCGCAGCGGCCCGGGTGCAGGGCCGGGTGGTCCATCTTGGCAAAGCGTACCTGGCGCGGCGCGAACAGCGCTTCCAGGTCGGCCTTGACGTCGAAGAAATCGACCGCGCGGGTCGGCTGCCCCCACTGCTCCTCGAACGCAGGACCGTAGGCGATCGCGGCCACGCGCTTGGGCTGTTCGAAGCCGGCCACTGCCAGCGGACCATCCTGCACCTCGGCGTTGCGCTTGAACACGGCGCCGATCTCGAACACGCGCACGCGCCCGGCCTTGCGGTTCAGGTTGTAGCGCACGTTGGCGACCAGGCTGCCGATCAGCGTCGAACGCATCACGCTCATCTGGCTGGCGATCGGGTTCTGCAGGCGGATCGGATCCGTGTTGGCGGCGAAATCCGCTTCCCACTGCTGCTCCACGAAGCTCATGTTGACCACTTCCTGGTAGCCGAGGTCGGCCAGCTGGTGACGGATCGCGAACAGCGAGCGGGTGTTTTCCGGCTCGATCAGCATCGCGCTCGGGGCAACCGGCGGCAGCGTCGGGATGTTCTCGAAGCCGTACACGCGCGCGACTTCCTCGATCAGGTCTTCCTCGATCTCGATGTCGAAGCGGTAGGACGGCGAGGTCACGTGGAACTGGCCGGGTTCTTGCGTAAACGGCAGGCCCAGGCGGGTGAAGATGTCGGCCACCGTCTCGTCGGTGATGTCGACGCCGATGACCTTGGCGGCACGCGCGGTGCGCAGCAGCACCGGCTTGCGTTCCGGCAGATTGGCGATCTGGTCGTCGACCGGACCGACCTTGGTATCAAGCGTGCCGCAGATCTCGACGATCAGGGTAGTGATGCGCTCGATGTGTTCGACCGTGGTCGCGTAATCGACGCCGCGCTCGAAACGATGCGCGGCATCGGTCGAGAAGTTGTAGCGGCGTGCGCGGCCCTGGATCGCGTTCGGCCACCAGAAGGCGGCTTCCAGGTAGATGTCCGTGGTGTCCAGGGTGACGGCGGTCGAGTCGCCGCCCATGATGCCGGCCAGCGATTCGATTTCCTTGTCGTCGGCGATCACGCCAACCCACTCGTCGACCTCGACGGTATTGCCGTTCAGGAGCTTCAGCGACTCGCCCTTCCTGCCCCAGCGCACGTCGATACTGCCATGGATCTTGTTCAGGTCGAACACGTGCGACGGACGGCCGACTTCGAGCATCACGTAGTTCGAGATGTCGACCAGGGCCGACACCGAGCGCTGGCCCGAGCGTTCCAGGCGGCGCTTCATCCACTCTGGGGTGGCCGCCCTGGCGTTCAGGCCACGGATCACGCGGCCGGTAAAGCGGCCGCACAGGTCCGGTGCCGAGATCTTTGCCGGCAGCACTTCGTCGATCGTCACGGGGACGCTGCGCAGCGCCGGCAGGCTCAGCGGCGAGCCGGTCAGCGCCGACACTTCGCGCGCCACGCCCAGCACCGACAGGCAGTCAGCCTTGTTCGGGGTCAGCTTGATCGTGAATTTCAGGTCGTTCAGGCCGAGATAGTCGCGGATGTTCTGGCCGACCGGCGCATCTTCCGGCAGCTCCATCAGGCCGCTGCCCTCTTCCGAAATCTTGAGTTCCTTGGCCGAGCACAGCATGCCCTGGGATTCGACGCCGCGCAGCTTGCCGACCTTGATCTCGAAGGGCTTGCCGTCCGCGCCCGGCGGCAGCACGGCGCCGGCCTTGGCACAGATCGCCTTCATGCCGGCACGCACATTCGGCGCGCCGCACACGATATTCAAGAGCGTGCCGCTGCCGACGTCGACCTGGCACACGTTCAGGCGGTCGGCGTTCGGGTGCTTGGCCACTTCCTTGACTTCGGCCACGACCACGTTGGAAAACGGCGGCGCGACCGCTTCGACTTCCTCGACTTCGAGGCCGGACATGGTGAGCAGGTGGGAGAGTTCGTCCGAATTCATCTTCGGATCGACCATGGAACGGAGCCAGTTTTCGGAGAATTGCATAATCTTTTAGCCTTGATGGTTTGCGTTGTTCTTCTTAATTGAACTGTTTCAGGAAGCGCAGATCGCCTTCATAAAACAGACGCAAATCGTTGATACCGTAGCGCAGCATGGTCAGGCGCTCGAGGCCGGAGCCGAACGCGAAACCGATGAACTTTTCCGGATCCAGGCCGAAATTGCGCACCACGGTCGGGTGCACCTGGCCGGCGCCCGACACTTCCAGCCAGCGGCCCTTCAGCGGACCGGAGCCGAAGGCGATGTCGATCTCGGCCGACGGTTCGGTGAACGGGAAGTAGGATGGACGGAAGCGGACCTGCAGGTCGTCGGTCTCGAAGAAGGCCTTGACGAAGTTCAGGTACACGCCCTTGAGGTCGGCAAAGCTGATGTCTTCGCCGATCCACAGGCCTTCGACCTGGTGGAACATCGGCGAGTGGGTGGCGTCGCTGTCGACGCGGTAGGTGCGGCCCGGTGCGATCACCTTGATGGGCGGCGTATGCGTGCGCGCATAACGCACCTGCATCGGGCTGGTATGCGTGCGCAGCAGCAGCGGCTTGCCGGTGCTGTCATTGCCTTCGATATAGAAGGTGTCCTGCATCGAACGCGCCGGGTGGTTTTCCGGGCTGTTGAGTGCCGTGAAGTTGGTCCAGTCGGTCTCGATTTCCGGGCCGTCGGCCACGTCGAAACCGATGGAGCGGAAGATCTGTTCGACCCGTTCCCAAGTGCGCATGACCGGATGGATGCCGCCGATGCCGCGGCCGCGGCCCGGCAGCGTGACGTCGATCGCTTCGGCATTCAGGCGCGCCATCAGCTGGGCGTTGGCGAGGTCTTCGCGGCGGGCGGTCAATGCCTGTTCGATTTTTTCTTTGGCAGCATTGATCAG
The DNA here is from genome assembly GCF_006715485.1 of Herbaspirillum sp. SJZ107. Lineage (GTDB taxonomy): Bacteria > Pseudomonadota > Gammaproteobacteria > Burkholderiales > Burkholderiaceae_D > Telluria. Next base: position 270,365 of record NZ_VFNH01000004.1, on the reverse strand, counting down.
GGCGCCCTGCGCCTTGCGCTGGTCCGGGTCGAGCTTGCCCAGGCCCTTCATCAGTTCGGTCACCTGGCCGGTCTTGCCCAGGTATTTCGCTTTAGCGTTTTCCAGCGCGGCAGCGTCCTGGGCGGCGCCAAAGTCGGACTGGGCGGAGACGACGAGTTCTTCCAGCGAGTTCATTGCGTGTTCTTTTCCTATTGAAGGGCGGGAGGCGCCAGAAACAAAAACAGGGCATCGGTCGTGAAACCTTTGCCCCGTCCTTTTTGCGCCGCATCGCTGCGGCGCTATGGTTCGCTCAGCGATTAAGCAGCAGCGACTTGTGCCTTGACGGTGTTCACGATAGCGGCAAATGCCGGCTTGTCGTTGACAGCCATGTCGGCCAGGACTTTACGGTCCAGTTCAATCGCGGCTTTCTTCAGGCCGTTCATGAATGCGCTGTAGGTCATGCCGTGCGAACGCGAAGCTGCGTTGATACGGGTGATCCACAGTGCGCGGAAAACGCGCTTCTTGTTGCGGCGGTCGCGGTAAGCGTACTGGCCAGCGCGCATGACTGCTTGCTTGGCAATACGGAATACCTTGCTGCGACGGCCACGGTAGCCTTTGGCAAGTTCAAGAACCTTCTTGTGACGGGCACGTGCAGTAACCCCACGTTTTACTCGAGGCATATTCGCTCCTTAGTGTGAGATTAGACGGCCGACGGCATCATGCGGTAGACGCTCGTGACGTCCGATGCATTGATGTTACGGGTGCCACGCAGCTGGCGCTTGTTCTTGGTGGTCTTCTTGGTCAGGATGTGACGCTTGAACGCCATACCCGATTTGACGGTACCACCCGGACGCACGCGAAAACGCTTTTTCGCGGAGCTTTTGGTTTTCATTTTCGGCATAGTCATCTGCCCTTTTATAGGCAGCCTCATATGTAACAGGATTGCAGGTGGCAGCAACGCTGCTCTTGGATGCCTGCTTTCACTTGTTTCTGCAGCGGAAGCGAGTCCACTACAGTCTTGCATTCCCGCATCTCTCGAAACGGGAACCGCAGATTCTACCACAAGTTTGATTCCGGAGGAATGGTTCGGCCTGCAGTTGATTGCACGACGCAACGAGCGTGAAACGGGAATAGGCCGGTGGCGGGACGCAGGATCACCCTGCGGCCCGCCACCGGCCCCACTCTGTCCAGCCATCACGGCGAATGCCGCGCCGCGCAGAAGCTTACTTTTTCTTCTTCGGGCCGACGACCATGATCATCTGGCGGCCTTCCAGCTTCGGGAACTGCTCGACCACGCCATACGGCTCGAGGTCGCCACGCAGACGCTCCAGCATGCGCTGGCCGATGTCCTGGTGGGCCATTTCGCGGCCGCGGAAACGCAGGGTGATCTTGGTCTTGTCACCCTCTTCCAGGAACTTGATCAGGTTGCGCAGCTTGATGCTGTAGTCACCCTCGTCCGTACCCGGACGGAACTTGATTTCCTTGACCTGGATGATCTTCTGCTTCAGCTTCGCTTCGTGCTGTTTCTTCTGCTCCGAATACTTGAACTTGCCGTAGTCCATGAGACGGCAGACCGGCGGAACCGCGTTCGGCGCGATTTCCACGAGGTCGACGTTCGCTTCTTCAGCCAGACGGAACGCTTCGGCCAGGCTCACAATGCCCAGCGGCTCGTTGTCCACACCGTTCAGACGCATTTCCGGATAGGTGATTTCGCCATTGATGCGATTTGAAGACTTGTCAGTAGCTATTTTGTTTCCTTTGGTAGTTGATTATGTTCGGCCGTTCCTCAAGGCGGAAACGATCACTTCGCCTTGGATGCCACCTCGCCCAGGAGGCGTTCCAGCAGCGCATCGACGGACATCACGCCCAAGTCGACATTGCCGCGCGCGCGAACGGCCACAGTGTTGGCATCCCGCTCTTTATCGCCGACAACGAGGATGTACGGCAGTTTTTGGACGGAATGCTCACGGATTTTATAGGTAATCTTCTCGTTCCGCAAATCAGCGTGAACACGCAAACCGGCGGCTTTCAGTCGGGATTCCACCTCTTTCACATAAGATGCTTGCGAATCCGAGATATTCAAGAGGGCGACTTGCACCGGGGCCAGCCACAGCGGCAGCGCACCGGCATAGTTCTCGATCAAGATACCGATAAAACGCTCCATCGAACCGACGATCGCGCGGTGCAGCATCACCGGCACCTTGCGGGTATTGTCTTCCGATACATACTCGGCGCCGAGGCGGCCCGGCATCGAGAAGTCGACCTGCATGGTGCCGACCTGCCACGGACGGCCGAGGCTATCCTTCAGGTGGTACTCGATCTTCGGACCGTAGAAGGCGCCCTCGCCCGGCAGCTCGGTCCATTCCACGCCGCAGCCGCGCAGTGCCGAACGCAGCGCTTCCTCGGCCTGGTCCCAGACTTCATCGGAACCGATGCGGTTTTCCGGACGCAGCGCGATCTTGACGTCGATGTTCTCGAAGCCGAAATCTTCATATACCTGCATCGCCTGGGCGTGGAAAGCCACGACTTCCGGCGCGATCTGCTCTTCGGTGCAGAATACGTGGCCGTCGTCCTGGGTAAAGCCGCGCACGCGCATCAGGCCGTGCAGCGCGCCCGACGATTCATTGCGGTGGCACTGGCCGAATTCGCCGTAGCGCAGCGGCAGGTCGCGGTAGGAACGCAGGCCGGCGTTATAGATCTGCACGTGGCCCGGGCAGTTCATCGGCTTGAGCGCATAGGTGCGGCTCTCGGACTCGGTCGTGAACATGTTTTCACGATAGTTGTCCCAGTGACCAGTCTTCTGCCACAGGCTGACGTCGATGATCTGCGGCGCCTTGACTTCGTTGTAGCCGGTGATCTGGTAGGTCTTGCGCATGTACTGCTCGACCTGCTGCCAGATGGTCCAGCCTTTCGGGTGCCAGAAGATCAGGCCCGGGGCTTCGTCCTGGAAGTGGAACAGGTCGAGCTGCTTGCCCAGCTTGCGGTGGTCGCGCTTCTCGGCTTCCTCCAGCATGTGCAGGTATTGCTCCTGGTCTTCCTTCTTGGCCCAGGCAGTGCCGTAGATACGCTGCAGCATCTCGTTCTTGGCGTCGCCGCGCCAGTAGGCGCCGGCCAGCTTCATCAGCTTGAACACTTTCAGCTTGCCGGTCGACGGCACGTGCGGGCCGCGGCACAGGTCGGTGAAACCGCCTTCCGAATACAGCGACACGTCCTCGTTCGCCGGGATCGAGGCGATGATCTCGGCCTTGTAGTCTTCGCCGATCGACTTGAAGTAGGCGACGGCTTCGTCGCGCGGCAGCACCTTGCGGGTGACCTGCTCGTCCTTCTTGGCCAGCTCGGCCATCTTCTTTTCGATCGCGGTCAAGTCTTCCGGGGTGAACGGACGCTTGTACGAGAAGTCATAGTAGAAGCCGTTCTCGATGGTCGGGCCGATCGTGACCTGGGCTTCCGGAAACAGTTCCTTGACGGCATACGCCAGCAGGTGGGCGGTCGAGTGACGGATCACGTCCAGGCCTTCCGGATCGCGGTCGGTGACGATCGCCAGGTCGGCGTCGGACTCGATCAGGAACGAGGTGTCGACCACTTTACCGTTGACCTTGCCGGCCAGCGCAGCCTTGCCCAGGCTCGGGGCAATGCTCGAGGCCACCTGGGCCACCGTGACCGGTCCTTCGAATTGACGGCTGGAGCCGTCGGGGAGTCGCACGTTCAGCATCTTGATCTCCTTGTCGGCGCCCTGTCGCGCCCGCTAAGTAAATGAAATGATTAAAAGAATTGAAACTAAAAATCTTTGGACGAAAAAAAACGCGCACCAGGCGCGTTCATTTCAGTGTTGTAGAGCTTTTTCGAGACAAAAGCACACCAAACCGCGTCTAGCGATTCCCCCACAACCAAGTTGTAGTTCGCGGTGTCATAACCGTGGATGCCTTTCTCGCTCTTACATATGGGAACCGTGAAGTTCCCGAGATGTTCTGGTGGGCGGTGCAGAATTCGAATCTGCGACCCCTTGGATGTCGACCAAGTATTCTAACCAGCTGAACTAACCGCCCGTGTGCCGCTATTATAGGGAGTCGGCGCCGGTTATGCAAGGCACGCATGAATTGATGAGCAAACCGGCATCGGCGCGGACTTGGCGCCCCACCCTGCAGGTATACTTCATGCTGTTTATTTTGATGACCTGCCTTCCCCATGTCCCAGCAACCCGCCTCCTCCGCCCACCTGCACGCCCACCTCGACGGGGACGCCCGGCACGCCCACACCATCGAGGGCCGCAGCCAGGGGGCGCTGGCGATTGCGCTCGGGCTGACCCTGCTGTTCGCGCTGATCGAAGTGGTGACCGGCTTCATGTCGAATTCGCTGGCGCTGATTTCCGACGCCGGCCACATGACGACCGACGCCGCCGCCCTCGGCCTGGCGCTGATGGCCCAATTCATCGCCAAGCGCCCGCCGTCGGCACGCCACTCGTTCGGCTTCGTGCGCGCCGAGGCGCTGGCCGCCTTCGTCAACAGCCTGGCCATGCTGCTGCTGGTGTGCTGGATCGTGTACGAAGCCGGCAAGCGCCTTGTGCATCCGGAAGCCGTCGGCGGCGCGACCGTGTTCGTGGTCGCCTCGATCGGCGCCGCCATCAACATCCTGGTGGCCTGGGTGCTGTCGCGCGGCGAGCAAAGCATCAACACGCGCGCCGCCCTGGTCAACGTGCTGGGCGACCTGCTCGGGTCGATCGCGGCAATCGCCGCCGGCGCCATCATCCACCTGACCGGCTGGGTACGGATCGACCCGATCCTGTCGATCTTCGTGTCGCTGCTGATCCTGCGCTCGACCGCCGGCATCCTGCGCGAGTCGTATCATTTCCTGATGGAAGGCGTGCCGTCCCAGATCGACTACCTGCAAGTGGGCGCCGACCTGGCGCGGGTGCCGGGCGTGGTCTCGGTGCACGACCTGCACGTGTGGGACATGTCGCCCGGGGAGCCGGCCCTGATCGGCCACCTGCAGATCGAGAACATGGCGCGCTGGCCGGAGGTGCTGCAGGCGGTGCGCGGCATGCTGCTGGACAAGCACGGCATCGACCACGTGACGCTGCAGCCCGAAACCCACAATCACTGAGCCCCAGCCCCTGGAGCTGGACACATGTAAGCCGGGTCCGACCCGGCAGCGGGTGGCACGCCGACAGGACGCGCGCGGCGGCTTGTGGATAATGTAAACATGCCAAGCTTATCTCATGTCTACGATACCCTGATCATCGGCGGCGGCCCCGGCGGCCTGACGGCGGCCATCTACCTGCGCCGCTTCACGCGCAACGTCGCCCTGGTCGACAAGGGCAACAGCCGCCTGCGCCTGATCCCCGTTTCGCACAACTACCCCGGCTTCCCCGAGGGTGTGCCCGGACACGCCCTGCTCGGCAACCTGACCGCCCAGCTGGAACGCTACGGCGGCTCGGTGATGCCGGGCGAGATCCTCGATCTGCGCATCGAGGACGGCCATTTCGTTGCGGACTACGCGGCCGAGGATGCCCCCGCGGGTGAGCCCGTGCAGATCCGCGCCCTGACCGTGCTGCTGGCCACCGGCGTGGCCGACGTCGGCCTGCCGGTCGAGAACTGGCGCGAGGCGGTCGCCTTCGGTTCGGTGCGCCTGTGTCCTGTGTGCGACGGCTTCGACGTGATGGACAAGCGCATCGCCGTCGCCACCGCCGAGATCAACCCGGTCGGCCACGCCCTGTTCATGCGTACCTTCAGCGCCGACGTAACGCTGTTCGAGCGCGGTCCCGCGTCGATCCTGACCGACGACGACCGCCGCCGCCTGGACGCCGCCGGCGTGCGCTACATCGATTCGCCGCTGCTGTCGGTCACGCTGGACGCCGCCATGAAGCCGGTGATGCACACCGCCGACGGCAACGATCACCCGGCCGACGTGTTCTACCCGATGCTGGGCGAAAACGCGCGCTCCGGCCTGGCTGCCAAGCTGGGCGCCGAAACCGCCCATTGCGACGAACTGGTGGTCGACAGCCATGGTGCTACCGCAGTACCAGGCCTGTATGCGATCGGCGACGTGACGGTCGGCCTGAACCAGATCGCGGTGGCGACCGGCCAGGCGGCGCGCGCCGCCACCCACATCCACAACCGTCTGCCGCCGGCCCTGCGCGCCGCCCAGGCCGCCAGCCCGCTGGCGCTGCACCGGGCGGCATGATGGCGAAGACGGCCAAACCCGCGCAAGCGCCGGGCGTCGACCTGGCCGACTACGACCTGGGCGAGCTGAAGGGCTTGCTGTTCGAGGTCGGCCAGGCGATCAAGGAACGCCAGCGGCGCGACGTGGCCGAGGCGCGCGAACGCATCATTACGATTGCGCGCGGCGCCGGCCTGCCGGCCGAGAAGCTGCTGGACGGCGCCGCCGTCCTGCCGCGCTACCGCAACCCGGACGACGCCAGCCAGACCTGGAGCGGCCGCGGGCGCCAGCCGAAATGGGTGGCGGATGCGCTGGCAGGCGGCAGGACGCTGGACCAGCTGAAGTTCTAGCTTCCCTCGGCGCGATCTGCCGTCCCTCGACTATAGGGCGCCGCCCGGCGCCCCGTACTGGCATCATCGAGCCTTGGCAATGGGAGGAGTCAGGGTGTGTGGGAACGGATCTGGGCAACCACGGTAGAAGAATTTTCGGACCTCGGCAACGCCGAGGACATCACGCGGATCGTACTGCGCCTGCTGGTGGCGATGGCGCTGGGCGGCCTGCTCGGCTATGAGCGCGAATCGATCGGCTCCCCGGCCGGCCTGCGCACCCACATGCTGGTCTCGCTCGGCTGCGCGCTGTTCGTGCTGATCCCGGTCCAGGCCGGGATGGAGATCGACGACCTGTCGCGCGTGCTGCAGGGCGTCACGGCCGGCATCGGCTTCCTGGGTGCCGGCGCCATCCTCAAGCAGCACGACAGCAAGGATATCCACGGCCTGACCACCGCGGCCAGCGTCTGGACCACGGCGGCGATTGGCGTCGCCGCCGGCATGGGGCGCGAGTCGTCGGCGATCGTCAGTGCGGTGTTTGCCTTTGTGATCCTGTCGATTTTGCGGCGGGTGTCGAAGCAGCGCGATACCTGAGGCGCCGTCCACGCAGTCCGCGGCGCAGTTGTCGGATCCGCAATCGACCATGCCAGGTCGACCATGACATCATGGCGCAATGTCTTCAATTTCCCGCAACCAGCGCGATGCGCTTGCGCACCCGCTCGACAGCCGCCCCATCCCCCGCCGCCTGCGCGCGCTTCTCCTGCACCCCGAGCCAGGCCAGCAGCGGCCGCCGCCAGCCCTGCTCCGACGCCGTCTCCACCGCCACGCCGATATCGGCCGGCGTGAGACGCCCGGCGCGCAGCAGGGCGCCGGCCGCCACCAGGCGCGCCAGCGGATCGGCCACGCCGGCCAGCGTGCCGCTTGCCACGACCGGGCGGTGCTGTGCCGGTAGCAGCCCGGCATCCAGCCCCTGCCAGCGGCCTTCCAGGTAGGCCGCGTAGGCGCGCTGCGCCGGCGTCGCGTCAGGCGCGATCGCCGCAAAGCCCGGACAATCGGTCTCCAGCGCCGCCACCTGCACCGCGCAGCGCACCAGCTCGGCCTGGGCCACGCGGTCGAAGCGGCCGGTGCTGGCGGTCTCGCGCCGCGCCCGCGCGAATTCGGCATCGGCGGCCGGCGTGTCGCCTTTCAGCCAGGCGTCGGTGTAGCCGTCGAGCGCATCGCGCGCACTCGGCTGCCAGCTCGGCGGCTGGGGTTTGCTGGCGCAACCGGCCAGCGCCAGAACCAGCATCACATAGACACGCTTCATGGCAGCTTGATCTCCGATTCGCTCTTGAATGGCCATTTGCGGTTGATCTGGTCGACCAGCCGGTTCACCTTGCGCAGGCTGGCGTCGACTTCACCGCGCAGCCGGCCCAGGTCCTGGGTCGCCACGCGCGCGTTGGCGCCGACCGCCTGGGCTTCGACCAGCACCGCATCGACCTTCTGCAGCGTGGTGCGGGCGTCGGCCAGCATGCCGTTCAGTTCGCGCACCGCGGCCTGAGTGTCGTCCATCACGCCGTTCCTGCCGAAGACGCGCTGGTCGGTCTTGGCCAGCAGGGTGTCGACCCGCTGCAGCGTCTGCAACAGCTTCTGCGCCTCGGCATCGCCGCCCAGTGCCGTCCCGAGCACGCCGTACTTGCCGGTCAGGCGGCCGCTCAGGGTCTCGACGTTGGCGAGCGTGTTGTCGATCGAGGAACCGGATTGCGTCAGGGTCGTCAGGTTTTCCAGCAGCGTGCGCGCGCTGGCCAGCAGGCGCGGGATCTCGGCGCCGGCGTCGCCGCGCAGCACCGGGCGCTGGGCCTTGTCCGGCAGCGGCGGGTCGGTCAGGACGCCGCTGAAGGCGCGCAGCCGGGTCTCGCCGACCACGCTGCTCTCGAGCGTGAACACGCTGGTGGTGCGCAGCCACTTGGCGTCGTCGCGCGGGATGTCGACCCGGATGTTGACCTTGCCGTCCGCCCCCAGGCTCACCTGGCGCACGCGCCCGATCGGGAAGCCGGCGAAGGTCATGTCCATGCCGGGAATCACGCCTTCGGAATTGTCGGCCACCAGGGTCAGGGTCTGGGTCTTTTCGAATACGCCGCGCGCGTACATCACGTACAGCACGAAGGCGGCGATCAGGGCGCCGATGGCGACCAGCAGGATCAGGGCCTTGGCTTCGACATGTTTCGGCTCGTCGGGGGCGGCGGGGGCGGTGGGCGTGGTGACGGGATCGGCCATAACGTCCTTTCGGGTTAGATATATTTGAGGACCAGCGAACCGGCCTCGATCAGCAGCAGCACGAACAGCAGTCGCAGCGCGCCCGGCTGCACGCTGGAGCGGTGGCGGCGCGCGTGGCGCAGCAGTTCGAGCAGCGCGGCGCTCGGGATCACCGCCACGGCCAGCCCGAACAGCACGGTCTTGAACACGAAGCCGGCGGTGACCACCGGATCGAACACCCGGCCCACGGTGCGCGTGTAGTCGGGGATGCCCCAGGGCGACAGGCCGTACACGTTGAGGTAGGCCAGCACCAGCACGATCACGCTGCTGACCATCGCCAGGCTGAGCACCGAAAAGGCGTTGGCGAATACCTGCGGCACCAAGTCGCGCCGCACCTTTTTCAGGGTCTCTTCGGTCGCTACCGCAGCTGGCACCCCTGCCCTGGCCAGGCCCATGGCGGCGGCGTCGAAGGCCATGCCGGCGCGCAGTGCGGCGAACAGCGCGGCCGACAGCGGAATCAATTCCAGTACCAGTACCCGCACCACCATCTCCAGCGCGTAGCGCGACAGGCCGTAGCTCTGGGCCGTGACCAGCACGATGCGGATCACGACCAGGCTGACCAGTGCGGTCAGCATCGTGAACCAGGGCAGCACCTGCCAGGTGCTGGCGTAGATGTGGCGCGCCGTGGCCAGGCGGTTGGCGCGGTTGTAGGTCGAGGGCGACAGCGCCATCACCAGCGCCACCGCGCCCAGGTGCAGCATGTGCCACCAGCCGGCCAGCCAGCGGGCGGCGTGCACGCCCCAGTGACGCGGCTTGATGTACAGGAGAGCGGATAGGGACATGGTCACATGATACGGTGCAGGAAGGGTGCCCTCCCGATATGTATCACATCGGAAGGACGCTTACTGTTCGCTGTCATCATTGACGCCGGGCTTCCTGCACGCCACCCACTTCCGCAATTGCCGCCAGGGCCTTCTGCAGCTGCCCGGTCGAGCTGATCTCGGCCGTGAACACCATGCGCGCCAGGCCCCTGCTGCTCTGGGTATTGACGCCGGTGACGTTGATCTTCTCGCGCGTCAGCACTTCGGAGATGTCGCGCAGCAGGCCCTGGCGGTCGCTGGCCAGGATGAAGATGTCGATCGGGTAGACCGTTTCCTTGCCGGTGCTGCCCCACTCGGTGTCGAGCACGCGCTCGGGCGCCTTGGACGCCATCTCGGCAAAGTTCTTGCAACTGGCGCGGTGGATCGACACGCCCTTGCCGCGCGTGACGAAGCCGACGATCGGGTCCGGCGGCGCCGGCTTGCAGCACTTGGCCAGCATCGTCATCAGGCCTTCGGTGCCGACCACCAGCACGCCCGACTTGGCACCCTGCTCCACGCTCGAGGCGCGGCTCTTGTTGACCACGGCGGCGTCTTCGGCCTGGGGCGCCGGTTCGGCCGATTCGTGCAGCGCGGCCTCCACATGGCGCAGGCTGAACTTTTCCTTGGCCACGCTGATGAACAGGTCGTCGACCTTGGCGAAGCCCAGCTTGTGCGCCAGCGCTTCCAGGTTGACCGCGGTCTTGCCTTCGCGCTGCAGCGATTTCTCCACCAGCGCGCGGCCGTTGGCCAGGGTCTCTTCCAGTTCCTGCGCATGGAACCAGGCGCGGATCTTGGTGCGGGTGCGGCTGCTGACCGTGTAGCCGGGGCTGAGCCAGTCGCGCGACGGACCGGCGCTGCCGGCCGGACCCTTGGCGGTGATGATCTCGCAGGTCTGGCCGTTCTTGAGTGCCGTGTTCAGCGGCACCATCACGCCGTCGATGCGGGCGCCGCGGCAGCGGTGGCCGACTTCGCTGTGCAGGTGGTAGGCGAAGTCGATCGGGGTGGCGCCCACCGGCAGCTCGAGCACGCGCGCCTGCGGCGTCAGCACGAAGATGCGGTCGTCCAGCGTGGTCGACTTCAGCTTTTCGACCCACTCGCGCTGCAGTGCCTCGTCGCCGGCGCCGGTGACGGCGTCGGCCACTTCGCTCTTCCAGGCCAGCAGCTGGCGCAGCCAGGCGATCTTTTCGTCGTACTCCTGGCTCTTGAAGTTGGAGCCGCCCTCTTCCTTGTAGCGCCAGTGCGCGGCGACGCCGTTTTCGGCCAGGTTGTGCATTTCCTGGGTGCGGATCTGCACCTCGAGGGGGCGGCCGTCGTCTGCGTTCACCACCGTATGCAGCGACTGGTAGCCATTCGGTTTCGGCCGCGAGATGTAGTCGTCGAATTCTTTCGGGATCGGGGTCCAGATGTTGTGCACCAGGCCGAGCACCGTGTAGCAGGTGCGCACGTCGGCGACGATCACGCGGAAGGCGCGCACGTCGTACAGCCCGGAGAAATCCAGCTCCTTGCCGCGCATCTTCTTCCAGATGCTGTAGATGTGTTTCGGGCGGCCGCTGACTTCCGCCTTGATGCCGGCCGCCGCCAGCTCGTCCTCGAGGCGCTTGATCGCCGATTGCACGAAGCTTTCGCGCAGCATGCGCTTTTCTTCGAGCATCTTGGCGATACGCTTGTAGGTATCGGGGTCGATCATGCGGAAGGACAGGTCTTCCAGCTCCCACTTGAGCTGGAAGATGCCGAGGCGGTTCGCCAGCGGCGCGTACAGGTCCAGCACTTCGCGGCCGTAATTATGGGTCATCTCGTCGAAGCGTTTCTGCTCGGCGAAATGGCGCAGGCTGACGACACACGAGGCCAGCCGCACCAGCACCACGCGCATGTCGGACGCCATCGCCAGCAGCATCTTGCGCAGGGTTTCCACCTGCGCCATGGCCTGCTGCTGCGCATTCTTGCCGCGCCCCACCGGCGCCTGAGCGGCCGTCAGGTCGCGCAGGCGGATCAGCTGGTGCACGCCGCGCACCATGTCCGAGACTTCGCGGCTGAAGCGGTCTTCCAGCTTCTCGGCCTGGAGCGGGTCGGCCATGCACAGCTCGAACAGCAGGCCGGCCATGCGGGTCTCGGCATCGGCGCGCAGCACGGCGAGCGTGCCCGCGACCCCGAGCGAGAACTCGAAGGCGCCCTGGCCCCAGCCCGTCAGGCGGTCGCCATACGCCTCGCCGGCAAAGTCGAGGGCGGCCTGGACGCGCGCGGAGTCGTCCGGACCGAGACCGTGCAGCAGTTGCGTGCTGGCGTCGCCGAGCGCGGCAATCGATACCATGGGCGCGCCTTACGGCTGGGCCGCGACGATCACGACCTCGACCAGGCAGGCGGGGTTGGCCAGCTTCGCTTCGACGGTGGCGCGCGGCGGCGTGTTGCCCGGCACGACCCACTCGTCCCACACGGTGTTCATGCCGGGGAAGTCGGCCATGTCGGCGATGTAGATCTGGGTCGACAGGATGCGCGTCTTGTCGCTGCCGGCTTCCGCCAGCAGGCGGTCGACGTGGCCCAGCACTTCGCGGGTCTGGCCGACGATGTCCTGGGAGGTGTTTTCGGCGATCTGGCCGGCCAGGTAGACGGTGCCGTTGTGGATGGTGATTTCGGACAGGCGTTTGCCTACGTGCAGTCGTTTGATTTCCATGGTTTCTCTAGTCGTGTTACACAAAAAAAGCTAAATTTCAGTCCCGGCTCAGCCGGTCAGGAAGCGCCGCGCCAGCGCGATCTGGTCGGGCTGCAGGAAGGTCGGCGCATGGCCGACGCCGGCCAGCTCCACCAGTTCCGGCTGCGGCCCGCGCCGCGTCATTTCCTCGGCCGTCGCGCGCGACAGCAGGTCGGACAGCTCGCCGCGCACCAGCAGCGTCGGGCAGCGGATCGCGTCGTAGGCGGCCCACAGCTGGGCTTCGTCCTGTTGCGCGCGTTCCGGCGTGATCGCGGCGAAGGGCTTGGCCAGGCCCGGGTCGTAGTGGCGCGTCCACGCACCGTCCGGTTCCTGCACCAGCACGTCGCTGGCCAGCTTGTGCCACTGCTCGTCGCTGTGCGGGCCGAAGGCACTCGACACTTCGCGCACGAAGGCAGCGCCGGCGTCGAAGCTCGGGAAGCGCAGGTCCTGGCCGATGTAGTCGCCGATGCGCGCCATCGCCACCGGATCGAGCACCGGGCCGATATCGTTCAGCACCAGCCGTTCGATCGGGCTGTCCTCGAACGATGCAAGGATCATGCCGATCAGGCCGCCCATCGAAGTGCCGAACCAGTGCACGCGCTCGTCGGCGTTGTTGGCCGTGACGCGCGCGACCAGGGTCACCATGTCGGCCACGTACTGCGGCACCGTGTAATACGCCGGGTCGCGCAGGCGTCCGGAACGGCCGCGCCCGACCACGTCCGGGCACACCACCCGGTAGCGGTCGCACAAGGCGCGCGCCAGCGCATCGAAATCGTCGGCCACGCGCGTCACCCCGTGCACGCACACCAGCACATGCGGGTTCGCCGGGTCGCCCCACTCCTTGTATGCCATGCGATGCAGGCCGGCCGGCGAGCTGCATTGCACGGATGACAGCCTTGGTTCGCTCATCTGGTAGTCCATTCTCGTTCTGCACGACGCGCGGCGCACATCGCACATTAGTCGGCCGCCAACATTTTAACCGGCGGAGCGATTAGAATTCTACCAAGTCTGGCCAGGATGACCCGACACAGCCCTCCATATGCCCAATTACACGAACGAGGAACGCATGAAATCCACCTTACTGAGCGGGAAAACCGCCCTGGTCACCGGCTCCACGTCGGGCATCGGCCTCGGCATTGCGCGCGCGCTGGCCGAACAGGGCGCCAACATCGTCTTCAACGGCTTCGGCGACGCCCAGCAGATCGAAAAGCTGTACACCGACATCGGCCAGGAATTCGGCGTGCAGACCGCCTACCACAACGCCGACATGTCGAAGCCGGCCGAGATCGAGGCAATGATGGCCTTTGCCGCCGAAAAGTTCGGCGGCGTCGACGTACTGGTCAACAATGCCGGCATCCAGCACGTGGCCAACGTCGAGGATTTCCCGCCCGAGAAATGGGATGCGATCATCGCCATCAACCTGTCCTCGGCCTTCCACACCACGCGCCTGGCCCTGCCCCACATGAAGCAGAAGAACTGGGGCCGCATCATCAACCTGGCCTCGGTGCACGGCCTGGTCGGCTCCGCCGCCAAGTCGGCCTACGTGGCGGCCAAGCACGGCCTGGTCGGCTTCACCAAGGTCACCGCGCTGGAAAACGCCCAGACCGGCGTGACCTGCAACGCGATCTGCCCGGGCTGGGTGCTGACGCCGCTGGTGCAGAAACAGGTCGACGACCGCGCGGCGCGCGAAGGCGTGTCCAACGAGCAGGCCAAGAAGGCCCTGCTGATGGAGAAGCAGCCGTCGGGCGAATTCGTCACGCCGGAAGAGCTGGGGGCGCTGGCGGTGTTCTTCTGCTCGCCGGTCGCGGACCAGGTGCGCGGCGTGGCCTGGAACATGGATGGGGGCTGGGCGGCGCAGTGATGGACGATCCTATCCACGTCCCCGGCCTGCGCGAGGCCTGTGAAGAGCTGGCCCACGTGGTGCTGGCCTCCGGCCAGCCGCAGGTGTCGCGCGACATCCTGGAAACGCTGGCGTCCCGGTTCGAGGCGGAAGCCGCGGACTTCGCCGCGCTGGTGGCCGGCAACGGCCGCGACACGGCGCTGCTGACGCGCGCGGTGCACTATTTAATAGATGCACATGCGCTGCCGCTGATGGGGACCGACATGGAATGGTTCCGGCAGGCGCTGAATTGCCTGGTCGAGCTGGCGGTACCCGGGATCGCGCTGTCGGCGAAGGGGGCCGCGTTCCTGGAGGATGTGGCGGTGGGGATCGAGCAGTCGATGCAGGATCTGGAGTAGTCGAACTTCTGAACGTCGCCCCCGCGAAGGCGGAAAGAGTGCCACTGGCACTCTTCCCCCCAAGTTCGGTGCTCAGTGCGAAATTTGCGGCAATTCGCGTAACTTGGGTCCCCGCCTGCGCGGGGACGACGTGCTAAGGCAGTTGATTCAAGCCATTGCAGCCGAAGCGCTGACACGGCGGCGGCGCAGCGCACCCGCAGCCACCAGGCCGGCACCGATCAGCATCCAGCTTGCCGGTTCCGGCACGTCGCCGGTCGGCACTTGCACCGTCACCGCACTGTTCCCGATGGTCGTGGCGATGTCGCCGCCATTCGTGTTGAGCAGCAACACGTCTGACAGGGTCAGACCCGAGTAACCCGCCGCCACGGTGTCGAAGGTGAAGTACGCCAGGGTACCGCTGCCGCTCACGCTCGCGCCCCCGAAGGCGATGCCGGTCACGAACGAGATCGAGTTCGGCGTCTCGAAGCTGTAGAACTCGTCGGTCATGGCGCCACCGCTGCTCAGGAAACCACCGGCCGTGTAGCCGGTAAAGTGCAGCATCCTCTGGTCGTAGCTCAGCGAGAACTGATAGGTCGACAGGTCGATCACGTCCGACAGGTTCACGGCAACGCTGATCGTCGAACCCTGTGTCGTGACCGCCGGGGTCGGCGTCACCGACAGCGTGGTTGCCCAGGCTTGCACACAAGCCATGCTCAGCAGCGCTGCGCCAAGCGATTTTTTCCATCCCATCATATTTTTTCTCCTTGTGCCTCTATGGCAGATTCGTTCTGCCGCCGGCCGGAAACGCATCCGGCCGGCGGCTGCATCGTTTGTTATTTGCAGGACAGGCCTTGCGGCAGGCGCAGGGTCACGTACTGCAGGTCACGCGCGTCGATCGCGCCGTCCTTGTTCACGTCGGCACGTGCGTCGTAGCCGGGCTGGCCCGGCCGCTTGCCGAGCGAAGCCTTGACGATGCCGTAGTCGGTGCAGCTCACGGCGCCGTCGCCATCGACGTCACCCGCCACCGGCTGCGGCGCTGCCTGCTGGATCGCGAAGTTGGCATTCGACACGTCGAAGAACACGTTGCCGACCGCTTCCACCTTGATGCGCGCGCTGCTGGTCACGACGGCCGGCAGGGTGACGCTGGCGCTGCCGTTGTTCGGCACGCTTGCCGCCAGCACGGTCGGGAAGGTCAGGCCACCGTCGGTGGACAGCGAGATCTTGACGTTGTCGACCGACACCGGGGCCACGTTGGTGTTGGCCACGCTCCAGGTGATGGTCTGGGTGCTGCCGCCATCCACGGTCACGCCGCTGCCGTTGAACGAGTTGACCAGGAACGGACCGGCGGCCGGGGCCAGGGTCAGGGTCGTGGTAGCGCTGTTGACGCCGCCGCGGCCGTCACGCGCCGTCAGCTTGAAGTGCAGCGACGCCGGGCTGGCGTTGACGCCGGCGAAACCGACATAGGCCGCGGTCGGCAGGAACTCCGAGAAGCAGTCGATCTGGGCTGCGGTCGGCGTGGTCGATGCGGTCGGGCAAGCACCGGTTTCAGCGTTGGTGTTGTTGATCAGGATCTGCGCCATGTCCGGGAACACGCGGGTCGGGTTGCCGTCGACGTGGTTCTCGCCCGGCGAATCGTACTGCAGCGTGCCGGTGCTGGTGACGACGGCGCGGGTGCCGAACTGGCGGAACAGCGGCCCGTTGGTCTTGGTGTTGCTGACCAGGCCGGTGCCGGTCGCAGCGCCGCGGTCGTTCTGCTCCCACATGTAGGTCACTGCATCGCCGTCCGGGTCGGTGGCGCTGCCGGTCAGGGCGAACGGGGTGCGCACCGGGATCGTGTAGCCGTCCGGCACCGTCACGGCCGGCGCGCGGTTGGTGGTGGCCGAGACGCTGCCGTTGCGGGTGGTCGGGCCGCCGGCGGTGATCTCGCCGACGTAGCCGGTCACGCCGGCGGTCGGGTTGACCAGTTGCAGGCTGGCGATGTTGGTATTGGCCAGCGTGCCGCCGAAGGTGACGGTGAAGGCGGTATCGGTGACGGACGAGACAGTCGCCGTGGCGCCGGCCGGCCAGCCCGGAATCGCCTGGATCGCCGCCGCGATGCCGGTCGTGGTGTAGTTGCTTCCGCGCACGATCGGTGCCGACACGCCGCCGTTGAAGCTCAACTGGAATTGCTGGCCGTTGGTGGTGAAGTTGGTCAGCACGCCCATCTGGATTTCGCTCAGCAGGTTTTCGGCGCCCGAGGTGTAGGTCGTGATCTCGTCGAAGCTGCGCTGCGACCAGTACGGATCGCTGTGCGGCTGCAGGTCGTCAGTGCCGCAGATGCCGGCATAAGCCATGATCGACGAGCCGCTGCCCGGCTCCACCGAGTTGGCGGCGCTGCGGTTGCCGCCGGAGCAGTTGACCTGGGTACCGTTGAAGGTGTGGTTGCCGGAGAACTGGTGGCCCATCTCGTGCGCGACGTAGTCGACGGCGTAGAAGTCGCCCACTGGGGTCGGGATACCGGTGCAACCCTGTGCCTTGGCGTCGCGGCCGACCACGCCCAGGCTGGCGATGCCGCCGCCGTTCAGGCCGAGGCCGATGTGGCCGATGTCGAAGTTGCTGGCGCCCGCCAGCAGGCCGGCCACCACGCGGTTACGCGACAGCAGGCTGCTCGAGCAGGTCGATGCCTGGCTGGTGGTGTAGCAGGCCGAACCGCCGCAGGGACCGTTGGCGCCGGTCATCTCGGCAGCGGTGTCCAGGTTCAGGTTGTCGGTGGCATCGATCAGCACCAGGCGGATCGAGGTTTCTTCTTCGTAGATCTGGGTGACGCGGTTGATCAGCGTGACCTTGGCCGCGGTCACGTTGTTGGCGCCCACGTAGGTGGCGTACGACGGGTCGGTGACCAGCGCCAGGCGATAGGTGCGCAGCTGGTCGCCGACCGCGCGCGCGCTGACGTCGGCATCGACCACCAGGAAGGAGGCTTCGGCGGCGGTACCGTTGCTGGCACTGACCGAGAACGCGCCCGAGCGGACGCCGGCCGGCAGCGTTACGCTGATGTTGCCGCTCTTGTCGGCAACGGCGCTCAGGGTTTGCAGCGGCACCTCGTCGCCTTCGGCGCGCACGGCCAGTTCGACGCTGGCACCCGGCTTGAAGCCGGAACCGCTCACCTGCACGCTGTCGCCCTGGTTGTACAGGCTGCGCGACAGGGTCAGCTGCGATTCGTCCAGATGGCCCTCGACCAGCGGCGCGCGCGGGTTGACCAGGTCGGCGCGGCTGTAGGCGGCGTAGACGCTGGTATCGTTCTTGTAGTAAGGATCGACGTACCAGCCGCCGTTGGGCGAGCGCACCGACGCGTGCAGGCCGAGCGGGGTGATGTCCATGCGCAGCGTAGCGTTCGGGTCATCCAGGCCCTTGCCGCGGTAGGTCTTGATTTCGGGGTGCTTGGCGGCGAGGCCTTCTTCCATGATCGGCGATTCTTCCAGCACGAAGCGCTGGAAGCTGCCGTCCGGCGCCGGCAGCGAGATGGTCAGCGAACTGGCGACCGCGCGCGATTGCTCGCGCGGCGCGGACGCCGTCAGCGACTGCATGCCCGGCAGGTCGAGGGTGGTGGCATGGAAGCGCGACAATTGCAGTGCCGGCGCCTTGGCCGACGTCGTGCGTGCCGCGGAAGTTCCGGCCGACAGGCTCTGCCAGAACGGGGCGGCGCGCTGTCCCAGCACCGCTTTCGCCGCGGGTTTGGTCTGCGCCTGTGCAGCCGGGGCCGCGACCGTGAAGGCCAGGGCGACGCAGACTGCGAGGGAACTCATGCTGGGGATACGGCGGGTGGCTTGTGGCCGGGTGCGCTGCAGGGTCGAACACTTCGTTTTCATGCGATGCCCTCTCTGAACTGATGGTTTCCGGTGCTGTTACGATGCCTTTTGCATTTTTTGATAAAAAGAAAACAATGACGCGCATCAATACTATTGCTTGATTTGTATTAACACAAGGAATTTTGAACGTTGTCGTAAAAACCTGAAAACATTGCTACACCGATCTTTTTTCTTGCATGAAATTCAAAGATGCGTTAGCAAAAATGTCACCAAAAGCCAGCATGCCACGGCCGGTGCGCTCGGCTATGATGTCGGCTTTACAATTGATTGAGACAAGAGGAACACATGCGTATTTGGCCCAGCCACCTTGCCTTCGCTACCCTGACACTGCTGGCCTGCAACGTGCATGCCCAGCAAGCCCGGCAGGCGGAACCCCAGCGCCCGGTCCTGCTCAGTGCCGACCGGGTCTGGACCGGCGAAGGCGCGCCCCACGCCGGCTGGAGCGTATTGGTGGCCCAGGGCCGCATCCAGGGGGTCGGCCCCAGCGATACCCTTGCGGTACCGGCCGACGCCGAACGCATCAGCCTGCCGGGCAAGACGCTGATCCCGGGCCTGATCGAACTGCATTCCCACGTGCTGCTGCATCCGTATAACGAAACCACCTGGGACGACCAGGTGATCAAGGAGGCGCCCGCCTACCGCGTCGCCCTGGCCGTGCGCCACGCCGCCGACACCCTGCAGGCCGGTTTCACCACCCTGCGCGACCTCGGCACCGAAGGCGCCGGCTACGACGACGTCGGCATCAAGCGCGCCATCGACGAGGGGCAGGTGCCGGGTCCGCGCCTGCTGGTGGCCACGCGCGCCATCGTCGCCACCGCCAGCTACGGCCCAGCCGAACGCAGCTACCGCCCCGACATGGAGATCCCCTACGGCGCCCAGCAGGCGACCGGCATCGACGAGGGCGTGAAGGCGGTGCGCGAACAGTCGGCCCACGGCGCCGACTGGATCAAGACCTACGCCGACTACCGCACCGGCATCGACGGCAGCACCCGCCCCACCTTCACGCTGGAAGAGATGAAGGCGATGGTGGCGGCGGCGCACATCACCGGACGCAAGGTAGCGGCCCACGCCAGCAGCGACGACGCGATCCGCCTGGCCGTGCTGGCCGGGGTCGACACCATCGAGCATGGCTACGGCGCCAGCGAGGCGACTTTCAAGCTGATGGTCGAGCGCAAGACCGCCTACGTGCCGACCCTGACCGCGCCGGAAGCCATCGGCGAGTATTTCCAGAAGCACGTGCGCGGCGGCACCCCGACCCCGGCGATGCAGCAGGCCGCGCGCGCGTTCCAACTGGCGAGGAAACTGGGCGTCGTCATCGGCAACGGCAGCGACGTCGGCGTCTTCACGCACGGCACCAACGAGCGCGAGCTGGAGTGGATGGTACGTTTGGGGATGAGTCCGACGGAAGCGCTGCGGGCGGCAACCGTGGTCGCCGCCGGCATCCTTGGCAAGCCGGAGCTGGGGACGCTGAAGAATGGCGCGCTGGCGGACGTGGTGGCGGTCGACGGCGATCCGACCGCGGATATCGCGGCGCTGCGCAAGGTGGGGTTCGTGATGAAGGGCGGCGCTGTTTACAAACGGCCCTGACCTGCCGTCGTTCCCGCGCCCCTAATATTCACACACCACACAACGGTTATCAGCGGCAAGATTGCGGGTTTCCACAATAGATTAGGCAGATATTTTGCGTAATTATGACAGCACTATCATTAACGCATGATGCCTGATCATGAAAAAACCCTTCTATAAAGTCCTCTACATCCAGGTGCTGTTCGCAATCGTGATCGGCGTGCTGCTCGGCATTTTCGATCCGGGCCTCGCCACCGCGATGAAACCGCTGGGAGACGGCTTCGTCAAGCTGATCAAGATGATCATCGCCCCCGTGATCTTCTGTACCGTGGTCGCCGGTATCGCCGGCATGCAGGACATGAAGAAGATCGGCCGCGTCGGCGGCAAGGCGCTGCTTTACTTCGAAGTCGTGTCGACTTTCGCACTGGCCATCGGCCTGATCGTCGCCAACCTGGTGAAACCGGGCGCCGGCTTCAACGTCAACCCGGCCACCATCGACACCCACTCGATCGCCCAGTACACCGAGAAGACCAAGGCGCTGACCACCACCGACTTCCTGATGAACATCATCCCGGATACCTTCATCGGTGCCTTCGCCAAGGGTGACATCCTGCAGGTGCTCCTGATCGCGATCCTGTTCGGCTTCGCGCTATCGATGATGGGTGAACGCGGCCGTCCGATCGCCCACGGCATCGAAACGCTGTCGCACGCCATCTTCGGCGTGGTGAACATCATCATGAAAGCGGCCCCGATCGGTGCCTTCGGTGCGATGGCCTTTACCATCGGCAAATACGGCGTCAAGTCGCTGATCCCGCTGGCCTCGCTGGTCGGTTCCTTCTACCTGACCTGCTTCCTGTTCGTCGCCCTGATCCTGGGTACCATCGCCAAGTTCACCGGCTTCTCGATCTTCCGCTTCCTGGCCTACATCAAGGAAGAACTGCTGATCGTGCTGGGTACCAGCTCGTCGGAAAGCGCCCTGCCGGCCATCATGCGCAAGCTGGAAAAGCTGGGCTGCCCGAAATCGGTGGTGGGCCTGGTGGTCCCGACCGGCTACTCGTTCAACCTGGACGGCACCAACATCTACATGACGATGGCAGCCCTGTTCGTGGCCCAGGCCACCAACACCGAACTGACCCTCACCCAGGAACTGACCATCCTGCTGGTAGCGATGCTGACCTCGAAGGGCGCATCGGGTATCACCGGCGCCGGCTTCATCACGCTGGCAGCGACCCTGGCCGTGGTGCCGACCATCCCGGTGGCCGGTATGACCCTGATCCTGGGCATCGACAAGTTCATGAGCGAGTGCCGCGCCCTGACCAACATCATCGGCAACGGTGTCGCGACCATCGTCGTGTCGAAGTGGGAAGGCGAACTGGACAAGGATCGCCTGACCGCCGAACTGAAGAATCCGGGCTCCGCCGACCAGAACCAGGACCTGCGTCCGGTGCGCGAAGCCGCCTGATCACGATTCCTCGTTCCACCCTGACGACGCCGGGCTTGCCCGGCGTTTTTTTTCGTTCTTCGCCATGTTAAGCAAACAATCGAAAGCGGTGCGATCATATACGCCTCATCCAGAAAAGGAACCGCAACGATGACGACTTCCAGCTATCCCGACACCCGCCTCCTGATCGCCAACGAATGGAGCGACGCCAGCGGCGGCAAGACGATCCCGGTGCTGAACCCGGCCACCGGCCAGACCATCGGCACGGTCGCCCATGCCAGCATCGCCGACCTCGACCGCGCCCTGGCCGCGGCCAAGTCCGGTTTCGAGGCCTGGCGCGCGGTCCCGGCGGCCGAACGCGCCGCCATCATGCGCCGCGCCGCCAGCCTGCTGCGCGAGCGCGCCGGCGACATCGCCCGCCTGCTGACCCAGGAACAGGGCAAGCCGCTGCTTGAGGCCAAGGGCGAGACCCTGGCCGGCGCCGAAATCATCGACTGGTTCGCGGCCGAAGGCATGCGCGTCTACGGCCGTATCGTGCCGTCGCGCAACCCGGCCGCCCAGCAACTGGTGCTGAAGGAACCGGTCGGCCCGGTCGCCGCCTTTACGCCATGGAATTTCCCGATCAACCAAGTGGTCCGCAAGCTGGGCGCCGCGCTGGCGACCGGCTGCTCGTTCCTGTGCAAGGCACCCGAGGAAACCCCGGCATCGCCGGCAGCCCTGTTCCAGTGCTTCGTCGATGCCGGCGTGCCGGCCGGCGTGGTCGGCCTGGTGTTCGGCGACCCGGCCGAGATCTCGGGCTACCTGATCCCGCACCCGGTCATCCGCAAGGTCACCTTCACCGGCTCGACCCCGGTCGGCAAGCAGCTGGCCGCGCTGGCCGGCGCCCACATGAAGCGCGTGACGATGGAACTGGGCGGCCACGCCCCGGTGATCATCGCCGAAGACGCGGATGTACAGCTGGCGGTCAAGGCCGCCGGCGCCGCCAAGTTCCGCAACGCCGGCCAGGTCTGCATCTCGCCGACCCGCTTCCTGGTCCACAACGGCATCAAGGAAGAATTCACGCGCGCGCTGGTGCAGCACGCCGAAGGCCTGAAGCTGGGCGACGGCCTGCTTGATGGCACCACCCTGGGTCCGCTGGCCAATGCGCGCCGCATCACCGCAATGAGCAAGGTGGTCGAGGATGCGCGCGCCAAGGGCGCCATCGTCGCCACCGGCGGCGAGCGCATCGGCGATGCCGGCAACTTCTTCGCACCGACCATCCTGGCCGACGTGCCGCTGGAAGCCAGCATCTTCAACGACGAGCCGTTCGGCCCGGTCGCCGGCATCCGCGGCTTCGACAGCCTGGAAGACGCGATCCTCGAAGCCAACCGCCTACCCTACGGCCTGGCCGGCTACGCGTTCACGCGCTCGATCAAGAATGCCCAGCTGCTGATGAACCGTGTCGAAGTCGGCATGCTGTGGATTAACCAGCCGGCCACGCCGAGCGCCGAGCTGCCGTTCGGCGGCATCAAGGATTCGGGCTACGGTTCGGAAGGCGGTCCGGAAGCGCTGGAGTCGTACCTGAACACCAAGGCGGTGTCGATGGTCGGCGTGTAAGCCTGCGGCGCTCCAGATGCAGGACCTGAAAAGGTGGCCGTGCGGCATGCACGGCCACCTTTTTATTTAGTGGCAAACAGGCAGCCGCCAGCGGCACATACGCCCCGGCGACGGCTTCCGCTACAGCGCGTTGCTCTGGCCGGGCATGGCATCGCTGCCCGTGTCCGGCCCGCCGGGTCCGCGCACGGTGCCGCCGCCGCCGGCGCTGTCGCGGGTGTCGGTGCCGGTTTTCGAGCCGGGCGGGACCTGGGCGTGGTCCTGCTTGCCGGTCGGGGCGTCGAGCTTGTCGTCGGATTGGTTCGTCTGATTGGCGGCCATGATGTGTTCCTTCGAATGCGTGATCGATAGGCTCAAGTCTAAGGGCTTGCACGGTATCGAAAATAGGCACACTGGCTGGTTCGATGTAGGACATGTCGCCGGATGCCCTCACTGCAGGGCATTACGGCAGCCCGACGAACCCGGACGCGCCGGTCTTGGCCCAGAACACGGGATCGTGCAGGTAAAAATCCGCGCCCTTGGCGCCGAACCACACGCGCAAAGCCCGGCAGTCCCCACAAAGCGGTGAGTACGCCCCCCCTGTCGCTGCATGCCATGCGCGTGACATACGTGCGGACACAACCGGCGATCTTTGTTACACTAAAATCACAACTATTCACGTTTGTACTGACATGGACAGCAGCCGTTCCCCACACCGCTGCCTGGAATTTCTGTTTTCGTTCCTGGAATCCAGTAACGCACCCGTCGTCATCACCGACGCGCTGCAGCCCGACTATCCAATCGTGTTCGTCAACGCGGCATTCGAGCGCATCACCGGCTATGCGCGCGCCGAAGTCGTCGGCCGTAATTGCCGCTTCCTGCAGGGCAGCGACCGCGGCCAGTCCGACCGCGCCCACCTGGCCGAGGCCCTGGCGCACGGTCTCGCGGCCGAATGCATCCTCAGGAATTACCGCAAGAACGGCGAGATGTTCTGGAACAAGCTGTATATCTTCCCGATGCAGAACGACGAGGGCAAGGTTACGCATTTTGCCGGGTTCCAGCATGACATGACACGGGAAAAACAGCTGGTTGGCGACCTGGAAGACGCCAGCCTCGAGCGCGAGCGCCTGATCGACAGGATCAGCCGCAAGCGTGCCCACACGGCCCGCCTGTCGCGCGACCTGATCAACGCCCAGGAAGCCGAACGCAAGGCACTGGCACGCGAACTCCATGACGAGCTCGGCCAGCGCCTGTCCGCCCTCAACCTGCTGCTGCACCGGGCACTGCCCTACTTCGACGACGACGGCGGAAAAGCGATCTGGAGCCAGGCCGAGCGCGAACTGGGTTCGCTGGTCGGGCTGGTGCGCGACATGTCGGTGTCGCTGCGCCCGCCCGGCCTCGATTATTTCGGACTCGAACCGACCATCGGCCACATGTTGTCGCGTCAGTTGGAAGGCGGTCCCAGCTACGTCTTCGAATACGCCGGCCTGCCGCCGAGGCTCGACGCGGCCATCGAGATCGGCGTATTCCGGCTGGTGCAGGAAAGCGTCACCAACATCGTGCGCCATGCGCGCGCGCGCCATGTCGTGGTCGAGGTGAACGGCGGCGCCAGGGGCGACGAGATCGAGGTCATCGTGCGCGACGACGGCCTCGGCTTCGATGCCACGCACTGGCGCGAGCACGGGGCGCGCAACGGCCGTTCGGGGCTGGCAGGGATGAGCGAGCGCGTCCAGCTGCTGGGCGGCAGCCTACGCGTCGACAGCGCCGTCGGCCAGGGCACCCGGATCACCGCCACCCTGCCCCTTCTGTCCCTTGCGCCTGCGGAGGAAAAGTGAACGTCGTTCTCGTCGATGACCACGCCCTGGTGCGTGCGGGCATCTCCAACCTGATCAACCAGATCGACGGCTTCATCGTCGTCGGCGAAGCCAGTACCCGGATGGATGCGATGGAACTGGTGCGCCAGCTTCGTCCGCACATCGTGGTGGCCGACATCACGCTCGGCGAAGAAAGCGGACTCGATTTGCTGGAACCGATCCGCCAGGTCAGTCCCAAGACCCGCGTGATCATCCTGAGCATGCATGCCTCGGAAGAGCTGGTGGCCGAAGCCCTGCGCCGGGGCGCGGCGTCCTATCTGCTGAAGGAATCGGCGCCGAGCGAACTCGAAATCGCGCTGCAGGCCGTCGGTCGCGGCGACAGCTACCTGAGTCCGTCGGTGTCGAAAAAGATGATCGAACGCTTCGTTCGTCCGCCCACTGTTGCGCCGAAGGCACTCGACATGCTGACAGCACGGCAACAACAGATCCTGACGATGATCGCCAGCCGGAAGTCGACTAAGGAAATTGCCTATGAGCTAGATTTGAGCGAAAAGACCATCGCCGCCCACCGCGCACAGATCATGGAGCGCACCGGTGTGCGGGATCTGGTCGGTCTGGTACTGTTTGCAGTCAAGCACGGACTCGTCAAAAAACCCGAGTAACCAGGTTTATCGTAGGAAATATCCTATGTTGCCTTAAGGAATTTACCGTTTCTCGTAGGATCAATCCTACTTCACCTGCCCCATGCCTCTTGCATACACTGCTTCACATCCCGTCAATACGCGGGACCGTGATCAACCCGTGTCCAGGAGGCGCAGATGGCGCTCGTCAAGAAAATCCACAGTACCCAGTACGACAGCGATGTCGCCGCCAAACCGTCACAGTCCGCGGCCCGTCTCGCCGAAGTGCAGCGCAAGAAGGCGCGCACCCTGGCCAAGCAGCAGCAGGCTGCCGAGCGCATCGCCGCCGCCACCGCCCAGCTGGCCGCAGGCATCAATGAAGCTTCGTCGGCCGCCGAGGAACTGAAGCGCGCCTCCGACCAGATCGCCGCCGGCGCCCAGCAGGCGTCGTCGGCTTCGCAGGAATCGCTGGCCGCCTTCCAGCAGGTCGAAGTCGCGATCGGGCGCCAGCTCGAGAACGCCGACGCCAGCCAGGTGCGCATGGAAGCCACCCAGAACCTGGTGACACGCACCGGCAGCGAGATCGCCGTGCTGGTCAGCAATGTCGGTGTCGCCGCGGAGCGCCAGGCGGCATCGGTGACCATGGTCGCCGAACTCGAAAAGCAGGCCGCCAACATCGGCGACATCGTCAAGGCCGTGGCCCGCATCGCCGACCAGACCAACCTGCTGGCCCTGAACGCCGCGATCGAAGCGGCGCGCGCCGGCCAGCACGGCAAGGGCTTCGCGGTCGTGGCCGACGAAGTGCGCACCCTGGCCGAGACCTCGGAAAAGAGCGCCAAGCAGATCCAGGACCTGGTGGCCCAGATCCAGAGCGAAGTGAAGGTCGTGGCCGAAGGCATCGGCGCCTCGGCGCGCACCGTGCTCGGCGAAGTCGAGAACGGCAAGGCGATCGGCGAGCAGCTGGCCCGCATCCGTACGGACGCCGCCGAGATCGTTGCCGGCGTGCGCGAGATCGCCGTCGGCGCCCAGCAGTCGGCGGCCGCCGCCCAGCAAGCCCTCAAGGGTTCGCAGGAAATCGCCGCCGCCGCCGAGGAACAGTCGGCCGCCGCCGAGGAATCGGCCAAGACCGTGGCCGAACAGAGCCAGGCGCTGGGCGAATGCGAATCGACCTCGCAGACCCTGTCGGAACTGGCCGAAGACCTGAAGAACTCGACCGACGTCGCCAAGAGCGCCGAGGAAGTCGCTTCCAGCGCCGAAGAGCTGTCGTCGGCGGTGCAGGAAATCAGCCGCGCCGGCACCCAGATCATGGCCGCCATCGAGCAGATCCGCAAGGGTGCCCAGGTGCAGTCGGTCGCCACCGAGCAGTCGAGCGCCGCCATCACCCAGATCGAAAAGGGCCTGCAGCTGGCCCAGGGCCGCGCCACCGTCAGCGGCGAAAAGGCCGGTGCGATCCGCGCCCTGCTCGGCCGTAACAAGGAAGCGGTGGACAGCCTGATCACCGGCATTTCGACCTCGGTCGACGCCTCGCGCGCCTCGCTGCGCCAGATCAAGGAGCTGGCACTGGTCTCGCGCCGCATCGACAAGATCGTCGACGCCATCACCACCGTCTCGATCCAGACCAACATGCTGGCCGTGAACGGTTCGATCGAAGCGGCGCGCGCCGGCGAGTTCGGCAAGGGCTTCGTGGTGGTCGCCACCGACATCCGCAACCTGGCCCACGACTCGGCCGAGAATGCCGACAGCATCAAGGACCTGGTGAAGGCCGTGCAGGACCAGATCGGCGTGGTCAGCCGCGACCTCGACGAGATCGCTGCCACCGCCCTGGCCGAAGCCGAAAAGGCGAAGTCGATCACCGCCGCCCTGATCACCATCGAAGGCGACATCAACGCCGTCGAAACCGGCACCAGCGAGATCCTGGCCGCCGCCAACGACATCTCGGCCGCCATCGTGCAGGTCAAGACCGCGACCGACCAGATCTCGGCCGCCGCCCAGGAAGCCGACAAGGCCGCCAGCGAAGCCGCCGCCGCCGCGCGCCAGCAGTCGCAGGGCGCCGAAGAACTGTCCAGCGCGGTCGAGGAAATCGCTTCGCTGGCCGACGAGCTGCAGAGCGCCTGAAGCGGGTGCCCGCATTGAGAGATCAACTATGAGAGACGAGATCAATCCGGCACCGCAGGCCGCCGATTCCGAAGTGCGCCAGTTCGTGACCTTCGTCGCCGGCAACCAGGTGTTCGCGGTCGACATGGCGCCGGTCCAGGAAATCATCCGCGTGCCCGAGGTGGTGCGGGTGCCGCTGGCGCCGCCCACGCTGGACGGCCTGGCCAACCTGCGCGGCAAGGTGCTGCCGATCATCAGCCTGCGCCGCATCTTCGGCTATCCGGAGCGCCCCGCCGACGACGCCTCGCGCGCGGTCGTGATCGACCTCGGCCAGCCGCTCGGCTTCGTGGTCGACCGCGTGGCCAGCGTGGTCGGCGTCGACGTGCGCCAGATCGAGGATGCGGCCGGCGTATCGACCACCGTGCGCAGCGAGCTGCTGCGCGGCCTGCTGAAGGACGTCGGCGGCCACGCGATGATCATGGTGCTCGATTTCGAGCGCCTGATCGCCGCCGAATTCGCCCAGGCCGCACGCGCCGTGCGCAGCGCCGCCGTGGCCGGCCTGAACGCCGGCGCGGCAGCCGGTGCCGACGACGGTGCCGCCGCCGACGAGCTGCAGCTGGTGAGCTTCGAAGTCGCCGGCCAGGAATATGCGGTGGCGATCGAGAACGTGCAGGAAATCGTGCAGATGCCCGACGAGATCGTCGAAGTGCCGCATGCCGAAGGCCACGTGCTGGGCGTGATGACCCTGCGCCAGCGCCTGCTGCCGCTGGTGTCGCTGCGCCGCATGTTCGCGCTGCCGGAACGCGCCGCCGACGAGCAGAGCCGCATCGTGGTGGTCGCGATCGGCGGCGCTGGGGTTGGCGCTGCTGTCGGCGTGGTGATGGACAGCGTCAACGAAGTCCTGCGCGTGCCCCTGTCCGGGGCCGAACCGGTGCCGCCGCTGCTGGCGCGCGAACCCGGCATGGCCGACATCGCCCGCATCTGCCGTCTCGACGGCGGCAAGCGCCTGGTGTCGATCATCGATGCCGCCAGCATGTTCCGCCAGGACGCGATCCGCGAAGTATTGGAGAACCAACACATGCAAACCCACATGGAAGAGGATACCGGCAATGGCCGCGCCGGCAGCGACGACGAGGAACAGCTGGTCGTGTTCCGCCTCGGCCAGGAAGAATTCGGCGTGCCGATCGACAGCGTGCAGGAAATCGTGCGCGTCCCGGAACAGCTGACCCAGGTGCCGCGTGCGCCCGCCTTTGTCGAAGGCGTGATTAACCTGCGCGGCGCCGTGCTGCCGGTGGTCGACCTGCGGCGCCGCCTCGGCCTGCTCCATGCCGAGCGCAGCGACCGCCAGCGCATCATGGTGTTCGTGATCGACGGCGTGCGCACCGGCTTCATCGTCGACTCGGTGGCCGAGGTGCTGAAGGTGGAGCGGCGCGCGATCGAGCCGGCGCCCTGCCTGTCCGCCGAGCAGTCGCGCCTGCTGGCGCGCATGGCCAACCTGGAAAAGCAGAAGCGCATGATCCAGCTGCTCGACCCGCGCCACCTGATCGCCGAAGGCGACCTGGCGCAACTGGCCGGCATCGAGGTGTGAGGCCGGCATGAAACTGCTGATCGTCGACGATTCGGCGCTGATGCGGCGCCAGCTCGGGTCCCTGTTCGAGGAGGCCGGCGGCTTCGAGATCGCCTACGCGCGCAACGGACGCGAGGCGGTGGCCGCCAACCTGGCGTTCGCGCCGGACGTGGTCACCCTCGACATCAACATGCCGGACATGGATGGCCTCACCGCCCTGTCGCAGATGATGGTCGAGCGGCCGGTGCCGGTGGTGATGCTGTCGTCGCTGACGGTGAAAGGCGCGCTGGCGACCTTCGAAGCCCTGAACCTGGGCGCGGTCGACTACGTGCTGAAGCCGGGCGGCACGATTTCGCTCGGCCTCGACGCGATCGCGCCCCAGCTGCTGGACAAGGTGCGCGGCGCGGCGCGGGCGCGCCCGCAGCGCTGCCTGCCGCCGGTGCGCAGCGTGGCGCCGGCAGCGCGCGCAAGGGCCGCGGCGCCGGCAGCCACCGCGTCCACCGCGCCCGCTCGTAGTCCGCTCGCCCGGGCCACCGCCGCCGGCATCGTGGTGGTCGGGGTCTCGACCGGCGGTCCGCGCACGCTGGAGCGCATCCTGCCCGCACTGCCGGCCGACTTCCCGTGGCCGGTGGTGGTGGCACAGCACATGCCGGCGAATTTCACGGCGCCGTTCGCCCAGCGCATGGATGGCCTGTGCCAGCTGCGCGTGGTGGAGGCGGCGCGCCCGACGGCGCTGGAAGCCGGCACCGTCTATATCTGCAAGGGCGGCGCCGACACCGCCGTCGTCATGCGCGCCGGCCAGCCGTCGCTGCTGCCGCGCCCGGAAAACCCGGCCCACCTGTGGCATCCGTCGGTCGAAATGCTGGGGCGCAGCGCGCTCGAGCATTACGCCCCCGAGGCCATCGTCGGGGTGATGTTGACTGGCATGGGCCACGACGGCGCCGACGCCTTTGCCGAGATCGCGCGCCGCGGCGGCCGCACCATCGCCGAGAGCGAGGAGTCGTCGGTGGTGTTCGGCATGCCTGCCGAGCTGATCCGCCGCGGCGGTGCGCGCAAGGTGCTGCCGTGCGAACAGATCGCCGCAGCGCTCGCCGACTGGGTGATGGCGCCCGCGGCTACAACGAGGAAATAGACATGCCTTTGATCAAACACATCAGCACCGCCAGCGTGCCGCCGGCACTCGCACCGGCACCGGCATCGGCCGGCCAATGCGACACCGCCCTGCTGGATGCGCCCGATGCGGCCGTGCGCCGCGCCGCCGCCCATGCGCTGGGCGACTGCCCGGAGGCCGTGCCCGCCCTGCTGCGCGCGCTGGAACAGGAAGTCGAGCAGCCGGTGCGCAGCGCGGTGCTGGCGGCGCTCGGCCGGACCGGCAGCGAAGAGGCGGCGGCCGGCCTGGCGTCCTGCCTGCGCAGCGAAGATGCCTGGCTGCGCAACGCCGCCATCGAGGTGCTGCGCGGCTTGCCGGCGCAGGTCGCGACCGTCATCGCCCACCTGCTGGTGGACTGGGACCGCGACGTGCGCATCCTGGCGGTCGGCATCCTCGACACCCTGCGCCACGATTGCGTGGAAGAGTGGCTGCTGCAGCTGATCGAGGCCGACCCCGACGTCAACGTGTGCGGCGCCGCGCTCGACGTGCTGGCCGAAGTGGGCACCGAAACGGCGCGCGCGCCGGTCGAGCGCCTGCTGGAACGCTTCCGCGGCGAGCCCTACATCGCATTCGCCGGCGAGCTGGTGCTCGGACGCCTGGCACGGAGTCGCTGAATGACGGAAACGGCCATCAGCGACGACGACTTCCAGCGCTTCCGCGAGTATTTCTATCGCCGCAGCGGGATCCAGTTCGAGCCATCGAAACGCTACTTCGTCGACAAGCGCCTGGTGGATCGCATCCGCGCCACCGGCAGCACGGGCTTTCGCGACTACTTCGCGATGCTGCGCTTCCAGGCCTCGGGTGCCGAGTGGCAGGCGCTGGTCAATGAAATGACGGTCAACGAGACCTATTTCATGCGCGAGGACTACCAGTTCGAGTGCCTGGTGCAGAGCATCCTGCCCGAACTGGCGGCGCGCAAGCGGCGCGGCGAGCCGTTGCGGATCTGGGTCATGCCCTCGTCTTCGGGCGAGGAAGCGTACACCATCGCGATCTACCTGCTGGAACGCTGGCCGCAGCTGGCCGACTTCGACGTCGAGATCGTGTCCTCGGACATCGATACCCGCATCCTGGCCCAGGCCCAGGCCGGCCTGTACTCGCAGCGCGCGGTGCAGCAGCTGCCGGCGGCCTGGCTGCAGAAGTACTTCAAGCGCGAGGATGGCGGCTGGCGCATCTGCCAGATGCTGCGCGATGCGGTGGCGTTCACCCGCGTGAACCTGAACGATCCGCGCGAGGTGGACGCCTACCGCGGCTTCGACGTGGTGTTCTGCCGCAACCTGCTGATTTATTTCGACGACGCCTCACGCCGCCAGGCGGCCGAGTCGTTCTTTGACGTGCTGCGCCCCGGCGGGTTCATCTGCCTGGGCCATTCCGAATCGATGAGCCGTATTTCGTCGCTGTTCAGGGTCCGCAAGTTCCCGCAGGCGATCGTGTACCAAAAGCCGCTGGAGGGGCTATGAAGGCTGCCAAACATATCCTGGTCGTGGACGATGCCGCCACCGTGCGCATGTACCACCGCACCATCCTCGAGGAAGCCGGCTACGCGGTGACCGAGGCCGCGAACGGCGTCGAAGCGCTGGAAAAGGCTGCCGCCGCGGCCTTCGACCTGTACCTGGTGGACGTCAACATGCCGCACATGGACGGCTACGCTTTTCTCCGCGCGCTGCGCGGCCAGGACGGGCCGCAGGTGCCGGCCATCATGGCCAGCACCGAAGCCGCCGACAGCGACTGCCGCCGCGCCTTCGAGGCCGGCGCCAACCATTACCTCGTGAAACCGACCCGCCCGCAGCAGCTGGCGCGCATCGTCGGCCTGCTGCTGGGAGAACGCGCATGAACGCCGCATCGAATCCGCTACTGCAGCAATTCCTGCAGGAGTCGCGCGACGCGCTGGAAGGCATCGCCGGCAGCCTGATGGCGCTCGAGCGCAACCCGGCCGACAGCGCCCTGCTCGACGACCTGTTCCGCGTGGTGCACACGCTGAAGGGCAATTGCGGCCTGTTCGACTTTCCCGACATGTTCCGCGTGATCCACGCCGCCGAGGACCTGCTGAGCGCGGTGCGCGACGGCCGCCTGGTCTACGACCGCGACATGGCCGACGCCGTCCTCGACGCCATGGACTTCGTGTCCCTGCAGCTCGACGAGATCGGCACCGGCGCCACCCCGGACGCGGCCCACGGCCCGGCGGCGGTGGCGCTGGCCGAACGCCTGTGCGCCCTGTCCGGCGATGCCGCCGGGTCCGGCGACGCCGGCGCCGGCGCGGACACCCCGTCGCCCAGCGCCGCCCGCACGGCGCGCATGGAAGCGGCGCTGGCCCTGGCGCCGGCCGAGCTGCGTGCCGGCTGGAGCGAGGCGCTGGCGGCCGGCGAGGCGCTGCTCTGGATCGAGTACACGCCCGAAGCCGAGTGCTTCTTCAAGGGCGAGGATCCGCTGTACCAGGCGATCCAGCTGCCCGGCGTGCTGTGGCAGCGCGTGGTGCCGGCCGAAGCCTGGCCGGCGCTGCCGGAACTCGACCCTTACCGCTGCAACCTGGTGTTCCAGGCGGTGAGCGGCGCCGCCCGCGCCGAGGTCGAGGAGCATTTCCGCTACGTGCCGGACCAGGTCTGGATCGATGCCCTGCCGGCCGCCGCCGCCGCCGCGCCGCAGGAAGACGAGCGCCTGGCCGACGCGCTGGCGATTGTCCAGGCCCAGGGCCAGGCGCTGTGGAGCACCGGCGACACGCCCTGGGTGCCGGGACGCCTGCTGGCGGCGGTGGCGGCGATCCGCGGCT
The DNA here is from genome assembly GCF_006715485.1 of Herbaspirillum sp. SJZ107. Taxonomy (GTDB): domain Bacteria; phylum Pseudomonadota; class Gammaproteobacteria; order Burkholderiales; family Burkholderiaceae_D; genus Telluria. The sequence goes on along the minus strand of NZ_VFNH01000004.1, from coordinate 237,473 downwards.
GCATGACGGCGGTCGGACGCGGCGCCATCCTGGCGGAACTCGACGGCTGCCTGGCCGACGCGCTGGCACGCCGCACGGTGGCACCGGTGCTGGCCTGGATCGAGCGCCATGCGCAGGGTGCAGCGCACGACGACGTGCAGGCAGCGCCTGCCGCGCTGCCGGAAGCGGTGCGCGCCGGCGATGCCACGGCTGCCGACAGCGCTGCCCTTGCCGATGCTGCGCCGGACCAGAAGTTCGGCCGCCGCGCCGAGGACCAGGGCGCCGGCCGCATCCTCAAGGTCGAGCAGTCGAAGGTCGACCGCCTGATGAACCTGATCGGCGAAATGGTGGTGGCGCGCAACGGCCTGCCCTACCTGGCCGCGCGCGCCGAGGACCATTACGGCGTGCGCGAACTGGCGCGCGAGATCAAGACCCAGCACGGCGTGATCAACCGCATCGTCGAGGAAATGCAGGACGCCATCATGCAGGTGCGCATGACGCCGGTCTCCTTCGTGTTCCAGCGCTTCCCGCGCCTGGTGCGCGACATCGCACGCCGCCTCGGCAAGGAAGTCGAGCTGGTGCTGGAAGGCGAAGCCACCGAGGCCGACAAGAACGTGATCGAGGCCCTGGCCGACCCGCTGGTGCACATCGTGCGCAACGCGCTCGACCACGGCCTGGAAACGCCGGCGGCGCGCGCACAAGCCGGCAAGCCGGCCTGCGGCCGCCTGGTGATCGGGGCACGCCAGGAAGCCGACCGCGTGATCATCGAGGTCAGCGACGACGGCCGCGGCATCGACCCGTCCGCGATCCGCAGAAAAGCCTACGGCAAGGGCCTGATCGACGAGGGGGCGCTCGAAGGCCTGAGCGACCAGGACTCGGTGAACCTGGTGTTCCTGCCGGGCTTCTCGACCGCCGAGCAGGTGTCCGACCTGTCCGGCCGCGGGGTCGGCATGGATGCCGTGCGCAGCGCGGTGGACCGCCTGGGCGGCAACGTCAGTTTGTCGAGCACGGCCGGCCAGGGCACCCGCATGCAGCTGTCGCTGCCGCTGTCGATGGCCGTCACCAACGTGATGGTGGTCGAGTCCGGCGGCGTGCAGTACGGCGTGCCGATGGATATGGTGGTCGAGACCGTGCGCGTGCCGGCGGCTTCGGTGCACGCCATCAAGCAGTATCGCACGGCGGTGCTGCGCGGACGCATCGTGCCGCTGCGCTCGCTGAACGAGCTGCTGGCGCTCGACCGCCCGCAGCGCCACAACGAACACGACGAAATGGCCACGCTGGTGCTGCGCGTGCACGGCCAGGACGTCGGCCTGGTGATCGACGACTTCCGCGAGGTGGTCGAGGTGATCCTGAAACCGATGGCGGGCATTCTCGGCGGCCTGGACGCCTATGCCGGCTCGGCCCTGCTGGGCGACGGCTCGGTGCTGATGGTCATCAACCCGAAGGAGCTGCTGCAATGATCGAGGTGAACGATGGCGTGCTGACGTGCAGCGGCACGCTCACGGTGGAAGACGCCGAGGTGCTGCAGGCGCAGCTGGCGCAACTGGATGGCGGCGCCGGCCGGCGCGCCGACCTGGCCGGATGCGAGCACGTGCACGCCGCCTGCCTGCAGGTGCTGATGGCGGCCGGCGTACGCGTCACCGCCTGGCCGGCGGGCAGCGCGCTGGCCGCCTGGCTCGTCGCCGCGCTGGCACCGGCTTGAGCGCAACAAGAACGAACATATCAAGATAAACAAGGAAATCGAAATGGCCAAGACTATTCTCGTCGTCGACGACTCCGGCACCATGGTGCTGAGCCTGAAGAACAACCTCGAAATCGCCGGCTTCGCGGTGCAAACCGCAAGCGACGGCCTCAAGGGCCTGGAACGCCTGAAGGCCGGCCCGAAGCCCGACCTGATCATCACCGACATCAACATGCCGAACATGGGCGGCATCGAATTCATCGGCAAGGCGCGCGCCACCCCGGGCTTTCGCTTCACGCCGATCCTGGTGCTGACCACCGAGAGCCAGCAGGCGCGCCGCGACGAAGCCAAGAAGGCCGGTGCCACCGGGTGGATGGTCAAGCCCGTGGCCGGCGCCGACCTGCTGAAGATCGTCAAGCAAGTGCTGCCGGGAGCCTGACATGCGCCTGACCATGCGCTTGCCCTCGGCCCTCGCCAAGCCGTTACGGCGCACTTCCGGCCGCCGTGCCGCCGCGCTTGCGCTGCCGGCCACCGGCGGTTATGAGGCGGCCATCGAGGCCAGCCTCGACCTGGACCGCGAGATCGGCCGCAAGCTCGACGAAGCGGTGGCGCGCACCGAGACCTCGGCGCTGGCCATCATGCAGCAGGTGCGCGAGCTGTCCGACCGCTCGACCGAGCTGGCGGCGCGCCTGCAGCAGGCCACCAGCGACGCCGCCGAATTCGAGGAAGACATCGCCGCCAACGCCGCGGCGCTGGCGCAGCTGGCGCGCTTCCTGGAATGCCTTCCGGCGCGCCTGCAGCGCGACCTGGCCTGCATCTCGGCCATCGCCGGCGAGATCAAGGGCCTGTCCGGCCTGGCCGAGAACGTGCAGGCGATCAGCATGCAGTCGCACCTGGTGTCGATCAATGCCGCGATCGAGGCCAGCCGCGCCGGCAGCGCCGGCCACGCGTTCAAGGTGGTGGCGTCGGAAGTGCGGGCGCTGGCGGCCAATTCGCACACGGCGGCCAGCCACATCGGCGGCAGCCTGGAGCGCATCCGCAGCATGCTGAAGGAAGGCCTGGAAAACAGCACCGCCGAGTCGGCCGAGGACATGGTGCACATCAACCGCGTCTCGCAGGCGGTGGCGCGCCTGCAGACCAGCTTCGACCGCGCCTGCGGCAGCTACCGCGAGCGCCTGGGCGAGATGCACGACCACGGCGAGGCCCTCGCGGCCGGCACCGTCGAGGTGCTCGGCCAGCTGCAGTACCAGGACGTGGTGCGCCAGTGCGTGGAACGGCTGCAGGCGGCGATCGCCCAGCGCAATGCGGCGCTGGGCCAGGAATTCATCGGCAATCCGGTGCCGCGGCCGGACGTGCTGGCGCGCCTGGTGGCCGACATCACGTCCGAGTACCTGGCCACCGAGCGGCTGCACGGCGACGGCATGACGGCCGAGAACAGTTCGCCGGCGATCGAGCTGTTCTGAGCTAGCCGCGTTCGCGGTCCATGTGCTGCTGCAGCATCCACAGGCGCGCATATGCCCCCTTGCGCCGCAGCAGCTCGGCATGCGTGCCCTGCTCGACGATGCGCCCGCGCTCCATCACCACGATCGCATGCGCATGCACGATGGTCGACAGCCGGTGCGCGATGATCAGGGTGGTGCGCCGGTGCGACAGGCGCTCCAGTTCCCGGGCGATCGCGTGCTCGGACACCGAATCCAGCGCCGACGTCGCCTCGTCGAAGATCAGGATCGCCGGGTCCTTCAGGATCACGCGCGCGATGCCGATGCGCTGGCGCTCGCCGCCCGAGAACTTGACGCCGCGCTCGCCGGCCGGGGTGGCGTAGCCCTCCGGCAGCGAGGCGATCAGGTCGTGCAGCAGCGCGGCGCGGGCGGCGCCGATCACCTCGTCCTGGGTGGCGCCCACGCGCGCGTAGGCGATGTTGTTGCCGATGCTGTCGTTGAACAGCGCCGTATCCTGCGGCACCACGCCGATCGCGCGCCGCACGCTGGTCGGACTGCGGTGGCGGATGTCCTGGCCGTCGATCAGGATGCGGCCGCTGGCCGGGTCGTACAAACGCAGCAGCAGGCGCGCCAGCGTCGACTTGCCTGACCCGCTGCGCCCGACCACGGCCAGCGTGGTGCCGGACGGGATGTGCAGGCTCAGGTCGAACAGCACCGGACGCTCGGGATCGTAATGAAAGCTGACGTGCTCGAACACCACATCGCCAACCCCGGCGCCGGCGCCGACATGCAGCGCCGGCGCATCAGGCGGGTCCTCGATCTCGGGCCGCAGGCGCAGCAGCGCGAACAGGCGCTCGGCGTTGACCCAGGCGTCGCGCGATTCGCGGTACACGAAGCCGAGCGCATTCAGCGGCAGGCAGACCTGCAGCGCATAGGCATTGATCAGCACCAGGTCGCCCACGCTCATGCTGCGCGCCAGCACCGCCTGCCCGGCCAGCAGCATGATGGCGGCGACGCCGGCGGCGATCACCCCGCTCTGCCCCACGTGCAGGATGAACAGCGCACGCTGGTTCTTGATGCCGGCCCCCATCCAGTCTGCCATCGTGGCCGAAAAGCGGCGCGACTCCCAGGCTTCGTTGGTGAAGGCCTTGACGGTATCGTAATTCATCAGGCTGTCCGCCATCTGCCCCTTGGCGCGCGAGTCGAGCTTGTTGACGCGGCGCTGGTAGATCACGCGGCGCGCCGTGAACACCAGCGTGAAGCCGGAATACGCGAGAAAGGTGGCGCCGATGATGACCGCGAACGAAGGCGGATAGCGGCCCAGCATGATGGCCAGCACCAGGCCGATCTCGACCAGGGTCGGCACGATGGTGAACAGGCCGATCCCGAGCAGGAAGGCGATGCCGCTGGTGCCGCGGTCGATGTCCGGCAGCAGGCTGCCGACCTGGCGCCCGGCGTGGAAGCGCGGACCGAGCGCATGCAGGTGGGCGAAGGTCTTTTCGGCGTAGGCCTTGACGGTGTTCAACGTCACGCGCGCGAAGATCAGGTCGCGCCACTCGTTGAACAGGGTCGACGAAAAGCGCAGCAGGGCGTAGCCGGCCAGCAGGTAGGCCGGCAAGCCGAGCGCCAGGTGGGACGGCAACGGCGCGTGCGAAAAGGTGTCGATGATGCGCTTGAGCAGCAAGGGCACGGCCACGGTCGCCAGCTTGGCCACCAGCAGCAGCACCACGGAAAAGGCGATGCGCCAGCGGTACTGGCGCAACAGTTGCCACAGTTCGGCGGCGAAGCGCCGCCGGTCCCCGGTCCGGTCTGCCGTGCTGTCGGCCATGTCCGCCATCGTCCTCTACCCCCCGCTGCCGATTTCCCATTGGACCTTGGCGGCGCTTGCTCGACTCCCCGGCGCCGGCCGGCTCAAGGCTTCCTGGGCGGGCGCGGCCTGGCGCTGGACAGGTTCTCCAGGCGGAAGATCACGTCGACCGGCTGGTTCAGGCGGATCGCCGAGATCGTCATCAGCTGTTCGCGGTCGACGTCGCCCCGGCCCGGGGTCCCGACCCGCCTTTCCATGCGGAAGTCTTCGCGCTGCAGGCCCATCGCGGTGCTCAGGTTCTTGATGCCCTCGGGCGTCACCGCGGTGACGGCGCCGAGGCGGCGTCCGGAGGCGGCGGCGATGACCTCGGCGCGGCGGCGCGCGTCGGCGATGGCATTGGCCACCAGCTCGTCGTTGGTCTGCTGCATCGTACTGAGGTCGAAGGTCGAGGCGAAGCCGTCCAGGTTGGGCTTGCCGAACAGGCCGCCGGCCAGCGCCGGCCAGCTGCTGACGTTGCGCACGCTGATCTTGACGTCGCAGCGCAGCTCATACAGCGGACCGCCGCCGGGCGCCTGCTCGCCCTTGCGCACGCTCTGGCGCACCTCGCGCACGACGGCGTCTTCCGGGTCCAGGCCCAGCTGCTGCATCAGCGCCCGGATCTCGCCGACGCGCGCTTCCAGCACCGCCTTGGCCGCAGCCGGGTCGGCGTCCGCCGCCACGATCTCGAAATCGAGCACGGCGATGTCGGGGATCACCGCGGTGTAGGCGCTGCCGACCACGTGCACGAACGGATAGTCGGGTACGGGCGAGGCCGCGGCCGCGCCGGCGGCGCTGGCCAAGGACAAGGACAGCGCCACGGCGCGCAGGCGGGTTTTCATGTCGGTCATGCGATCTCCATCGTCAAAGGATTCTGTTCGTTCGCGCAGAGGCAGCGCAGTAGACAATATTGTCTATGCTAGACCGATACCGATCGCCTGAGCAAGTAGCACGTGTTCAAATAATTCAGTAGACAGCCTCTTCTAGACGGTTTAGTCTACGTATGCACACTCGATACCAAGGATCCGCCATGGCCAAGTCTCCCGCCCTCCCCAAGCCGACCCCGGCCGAACTCGACCTGCTGCAGGTACTGTGGCCGCTGGGTTCCGCCACCGCGCGCCAGGTGCACGAAACCATCACCCGGGAGCGTCCGGACGTGACCTATGCCACCGTGCTGCGCCTGATGCAGATCATGCACGGCAAGGGCCTCCTGATCCGCGACGAGAGCGAACGCTCGCACGTGTACGCGCCGGCCCAGGCCCAGGAATCGCTGCAGACCAACCTGCTCAAGGACTTGATGCAGCGCGCCTTTTCCGGCTCCGCCAAGGCGCTGGTGCTGGCCGCGCTCAAGACCGGCATCTCGAAAAAGGAACGGGAAGAAATCGAGAAGCTGCTGAAAGACGAGGACAAGCAATGAGCGCCGAGGCGGCGGTCGCCGCGATCGGCTGGGCGCTGCTGCACTTCGTGTGGCAGGGTGCATTGGTCGGCTGCGTCACGGCGCTGGCCCTGACGGTGCTGCGCAATGCGGCGCCGCAGCGGCGCTACGCGGTGGCTTGCGCCGGGCTGCTGCTGTGCCTGGCGTGGCCGCTGGCCGGCCTGGTGCTGGGACTGGGGAGCAGCCTGAACACCGGCAAGGCCGCGGGCGCCCTGCCCGGGCTGGCGGTGGCCGCCGGTGCCGAAGGCGCGGCCGGGCTGCCGGCATGGCTGCTGGCCTGGTGCCAGAGCCACCTCGACTGGATCGTCGGCCTGTGGGCCACCGCTGCGTCCGCCCTGGCGCTGCGCATGGCGCTCGGCCTGGTCTGGATCGGCCGCGCCGGCCGCACTTGCGCCACCGACCCGGCGTGGCAGGCACGCCTGTCGCAGATGGCCGCGCGTTGCGGACTCGGCCGCGAGGTGCGCCTGCGCATCGTCGACGGCCTGGCCAGCCCGATCACGGCAGGCTGGTGGCGTCCGGTAGTGCTGGTGCCGGCAGCGCTGGTGTCCGGCATGCCGCCGCAGCTGCTGGAAGCCCTGCTGGCGCACGAACTCGGCCACGTACAGCGCCACGACTACCTGGTCAACCTGCTGCAGAACCTGATCGAGACCCTGCTGTTCTACCACCCGGCCGTCTGGTGGATCTCGCACCGCATCCGCCTCGAGCGCGAACAGATCGCCGACGATTACGCCGCCCACCACCTGGGCGAGCCGCGCCGCCTGGCGCTGGCGCTGTCCGAACTCGAGCGCCTGCAGTTTTCCGGCCATCACCTGGCGCAGGCGGCCAACGGCGGCGACCTGACGGCGCGCATCCGGCGCCTGCTGCGCCCGGGCCAACAGGCCCTGGACTGGACGGCCGCCCTGCCCGTGCTGGGCCTGGCGCTGGCCTGCGCCCTTGGCGCGCACGTGCTGAAGCCGGCCGCCACGTCGGTCTTTGCGCCGGCACCGCCCCTTGTGCATCGGGATACGCTGCGCGGCGCCAGCAGCGGCCCGATCGCCGATTTCTCGACCTGCGCCAAGCCGCAGTACCCGCACGCCGACCTCAACGCCGGCCACCAGGGCACCACGACCCTGGCCTTCCTGATCGATGCCGAGGGCCGCGTCGCCGAATCGAAGGTCGAGCGCTCGAGCGGCTACGCGACGATGGACGAAGCCTCGCGCGCGGCGATCGCCGAATGCAGGTTCAAGCCGGGGACGGTCGACGGACGCGCCGCGGCGCAGTGGGCCAACGTGCAGTACGTCTGGACCCTGGAGTAAAGAATGATCAACGACGGCCACAGGCCGAGGAGGAGTACCATGTTTCGACATTCATCCGCACGCAAGGCAGCACTCGGCTTCGCGCTGGCCTGCGCCATGGCCGGTTGCGCGCCGCTGTCCGGCGCCCAGCACGACGCCGGAGGCGTGACGCAAAAAGCGCTCCTGGATTTCAACTCGTGCGCCAAACCCATGTATCCGGAATCCGATCTGCGCGAGCGCCACCAGGGCACGGTCGCGCTCGACTTCAAGGTCGGCCAGGACGGCAAGGTGACCGCATCGAAAGTCCAGCACTCCAGCGGTTTCGCGGGTCTGGACGAAGCGGCCCGGGTCGCGCTGGAAAAATGCAGCTTCAAGCCGGCGCTGAAGGATGGCCAGCCGGTCGAAGCATGGACGGTGGTCCAGTACGTCTGGACCCTGGGATAAACGAACGGCCCGCAACCGGACTGTCCGGTTGCGGGCCGTTCGGTTGCTGGCCAGTGAATGTGCTCAGAGCGCCGAGGTATCCAGCTCGGCCTGGGTCGCGGCCACCACCTGCTCCTTGCTCACGCCCGGCGCCAGTTCCACCAGCTTGAGGCCGGTATCGGTGATGTCGATCACGCCGAGGTCGGTGATGATGCGGTCGACCACGCCGACGCCGGTCAGCGGCAGATCGCACTTTTTGAGGATCTTGTGGCTGGTCGAGCCGTCCTTGGCGGTGGCGACGTGTTCCATCACGACCACCACGCGCTTCACGCCGGCGACCAGGTCCATCGCGCCGCCCATGCCCTTCACCATCTTGCCCGGGATCATCCAGTTGGCCAGGTCGCCCTGTTCCGACACCTGCATCGCGCCCAGGATGGCGAGGTTGATCTTGCCGCCGCGGATCATGCCGAAGGAATCGGCCGAGCTGAAGTAGGCCGAGCCCGGCAGCGCGGTCACGGTCTGCTTGCCGGCGTTGATCAGGTCGGCGTCGACTTCGGCATCCGTCGGAAACGGGCCGATGCCCAGCAAACCGTTTTCCGATTGCAGGAACACTTCGATATCGTCCGGGACGTAGTTTGCCACCAGGGTCGGCAAGCCGATGCCCAGGTTCACGTAGAAACCGTCCTGCAGTTCCTTTGCCGCGCGCGCGGCCATTTCATCACGAGTCCATGCCATGGTTGTCTCCGTCCTGGTCTTATGCTGGGCGCACGGTGCGCTGTTCGATGCGCTTTTCCGGCGTCGGGTTATGCACGATGCGGTGCACGAAAATGCTCGGGGTGTGCACCTGATCCGGATCGATCTCGCCGATCTCGACCAGCTTTTCGACTTCCACGATGCAGATCTTGCCCGCGGTGGCAACGTTCGGGTTGAAGTTGCGTGCGGTCTTGCGGAACACCAGGTTGCCGGCGCGGTCGGCCATGTAGGCCTTGACCAGCGACACGTCCGGCAACAGCGCGCGTTCCATCACGTACATCTCGCCATCGAATTCGCGGGTTTCCTTGCCTTCGGCGACGATGGTGCCGTAGCCGGTCTTGGTGAAGAAGGCCGGGATGCCGGCGCCGCCGGCGCGCAGTTTCTCGGCCAGCGTGCCCTGGGGCGTGAATTCGAGTTCGAGTTCGCCGGCCAGGTACTGGCGCGCGAATTCCTTGTTTTCGCCGACATAGGACGCGATCATCTTCTTGATCTGGCGCGTCGCGAGGAGCTGGCCGAGGCCGAAGTCGTCGACGCCGGCGTTGTTGGAGATGGCCGTCAAGTCCTTGACGCCGGAATCGCGCAGCGCCAGGATCAGCGCTTCCGGAATGCCGCACAGCCCGAAACCGCCGACGGCGATGGTCTGGCCGTCCTGCACGACGCCTTCGAGCGCAGACCGCGCATCTGGATAAACTTTGTTCATACCCGTCCCTTGTTTATAGATGTAAGCCGGAAACGTCAAGCGAGCCCGGCCCGATGTGTACCGCAGAGTAGAATGGCAGCATAAAATAGCACTCTTCCAAGCACAATACCGTAGAACTACCGGTCACCGGCCAGGGAGACAACCGAGGTGCCCACCGACATGAACGCATCATACGCCATCGACTACGAGATGATTTTCCAGCATGCGCCGGTAGGCATGTGCATTTCGATCGACCGCATCATCCAGTCCTGCAACCATGCGCTGGGCGCGATGTTCGGCTATGACTGCACACAATTGAACGGCGAGTCGTTCGCGGTGCTGTACCCGACCATGGACGAGTTCCTGCGCACCGGCGACCGCATCATCCCGATCATGAACGCGCGCGGCCGCTATTCGGACGAACGCATCATGCGCCGTGCCGACGGCGAGCTGTTCTGGTGCCACGTGACCGGCCGCGCGCTCGATGCCGGCAAGCCCCTCGGGGCCGGGGTCTGGACCTTCGAGGACGTCAGCGAAAAGCGTCCGGTCACGGCCGAGCTGACCCCGCGCGAGCGCGAGATCGCGGCGCTGCTGGTGGAAGGAAAGACCAGCAAGGTGATCGCGCGCGAGACCGACCTGTCGCCGCGCACGGTGGAGATGCACCGCGCCAAGCTGATGAAGAAGTTCTCGGCCTCGACCTCGTCCGAACTGGTGCACAAGCTGGTGGGCGTGGCGCGCTGAAGCGGGCAGCACCCTGCCCGCCGCATTGCTTCACGCCGCCGGCACCAGCGCCTTCAGCGCTTCCGGCAGCGGCACCGACTTCTCGGCCGCGTAATTCACCCACACCACCTTGGCGCCGCCTTCGGCATGCACCACGTCGGCGTTGCCGTTCTCGTCGACCAGGCGGATCTCGTGCGTGACTTCGATGCTGGAACGGCCCGGGGTGCCGACGAAGGTGCGCACCTCGATCTGGCCCGGGTACTTGAGCTGCTTGGCGAAGGTGCAGTAGGCGGTGACGATCACCGGTCCTTCGCTTGCGGTGTCGGTGCGTCCCGCGGTCTCTTCCAGGAAGGCGATGCGCGCGGTCTCCATGTAACGGAAATACACGGTGTTGTTCACATGCCCGAATGCATCCATGTCGCCCCAGCGGATATCCTGGCGCATGACGTGGACGTGTTTCTTCTCACTCATTACTTGCTGCCTTGCTTCGTTGAAAAAAATCGTTAGGGGGCGGTGCCCGCACTGCCCTCGCCGCCGCCGATGATGGACCCGACGATACGGCAGAAATTCCGCGGATCCTCGAGCATCATCATGTGCCCGGTCTTCGGCTGCACCAGGATCTGGCGCGCCGCCGCCAGCACCCATTCGGGCACGTCCCAGCCAGCGGCCGACTGTTCGCCGCCCAGCAGGTACAAGGGCGTATCGCGCACCAGCACGCGCCGCACCAAGTCGAGCCACTCGGGCTTGCCGGTCTCCGCGACGGTCGAACGCGCCATGCGCTGCACGGTCGTGTACGGCTGGTTGCTGAGGATGTCCTTCGCCCAGGCGATGCGTTCGTCATAGGCTTCGATGCCGCTCTTTTCGAGCCAGGCGGCGGGTGCGTCTTCCATCGCGCCGTACTCGGCCGCCCACTCTTCCTCGCCGAGCGCGGCGATGCGGGCGCACCAGAAGGCGTCGCGCAGCGTGAAATTGCCCTCGACGCTGATCAGGCCGCGCACCAGCTCGGGCACGCGGTCGGCCACCATCATCGCCACCGCGCCGCCGACGCTGTGGCCGAGCAGCCAGGCCGGCTGTTCGACCTCGTCGCGCAGGTAGTGCGCCAGCGCGTCGGCCTGGCCAGGCAGGTCGATGCCGGCTTCCTCGCTGCGGTGGCGGCCGTAGCCGATCATGTCGGGGGCATGGACGTCGATGCCTGCCAGGAGCCGCGCCGGCGCGAAATAATCGATCGGCCCGAGCAGGCCGTGCACCATCAGCAGCGCAGCGCCCTTGTTTACCGTACCGGTCATTGCGCCGTCATGCCGTCGTCGGCAGTGATGATGGCGCCGTTGATGAAGTGCGCTTCCTCGGCCGCCAGCAGCAGCAGCAGGCCATCGAGGTCTTCCGGCTTGCCGGTGCGGCGGCGCGGCAGCATTTCGATCAGCTTCTTGCCCTGCTCGGTGTCGAAGTAGTCCTCGTTCATCTCGGTGGCGATGTAGCCGGGGCAGATCGCGTTCACGTTGATGCCGTAGCGGCCCCACTCGACCGCCATCGCCTTGGTCATCTGCACCACGCCGGCCTTGCTCATGCAATACACGCCGATCTGCGGCAGCACGCGCAACCCGGCCACCGACGCGATGTTGACGATGCGGTGCTGTTTTTTCGGGTCGCCCTTGGCGCGCTGGATCATGCGCCTGGCGGTCTGCTGGGCCATGAAGAAGGCGCCGCGCAGGTTGGTGTCCATCATGTAGCCGTAGTCTTCCTCGGTGACGTCGAGCAGGCGCTGGGTGGTCGAGACCCCCGAATTGTTGACCAGGATGTCGATCGGCCCGACCTCGGTCTCGGCATGCGCGATCGCCGACTTGATGCTGGCGAGGTCGGTCACGTCGAGCGTCACCACGTGGGCGGCGCCGCCGTCGGCCTCGATCTCGGCACGCAATTCCTTGAGCCGCTCGAGGCGGCGCGAGGCCAGTACCACCTGGGCGCCGGCGCCGGCCAGCGCCTTCGCGAAACGGGCGCCGAGCCCGCTGGAAGCGCCGGTGACCATGGCGATCTTGCCTTCGAAATTGACTTCGATTCCCACGTGGGTCTCCCTTAGCCGAACGTTATTCTGTTGCGAAGACATTATGATTGCACACTTCGCCTATTTCACGCGGTTTAGATTGCCGCATCTAATACATGCCCTACAATAGCGCACGGCGTTGCAATCGCGAGTAAAAAAGTGCACACTCGTGCTTAAATTTTTTCAACACTAGATAATAATGACTCAGCCCAACAACATCCTCGAACAATACGGCCCGCGCGAGGCGATGGAATACGACGTCGTGATCGTCGGCGGCGGCCCGGCCGGCCTGGCAAGCGCGATCCGCCTCAAGCAGCTCGCCGCCGAGAAAGGCCGCGAGGTGTCGGTCTGCGTGCTGGAAAAAGGCGGCGAGCTCGGCGCCCATATCCTGTCGGGCGCGGTGATGGACCCGCGCGCGCTGACCGAACTGTTCCCGAACTGGAAAGAACTGGGCGCTCCGCTCAATACTGCGGTGACCGAAGACCGCGTGCTGTTCCTGACCGAGACCAAATCCTACGCCACGCCGTCGTTCATGGTCCCGAAGATGCTGACCAACCACGGCAACTACGTGATCTCGCTGGCCAACGTGGTGCGCTGGCTCGGCCAGCAGGCCGAAGCGCTGGGCGTCGAGATCTTCCCCGGCTTCCCGGCCGCGGAAGTGCTGTACAACGACGACGGTTCGGTCAAGGGCGTGGCCACCGGCAACATGGGCGTGAACCGCCACGGCGAGCCGACCGACGCGTTCCAGCTCGGCATGGAACTGCATGCCAAGTACACCTTCTTTGCGGAAGGGTCGCGCGGCCACCTCGGCAAGCAGCTGATCGCCAAGTACGACCTGAACAAGGGCAAGGACCCGCAGACCTACGGCATCGGCATCAAGGAACTGTGGGAAATCGACCCGGCCAAGCACCAGCCGGGCCTGGTGGTGCACACCGCCGGCTGGCCGCTGGACAACAGCACCTATGGCGGCTCCTTCCTGTACCACCTGGAAAACAACCAGGTCGCGGTCGGCTTCGTGGTCGGCCTGGCCTACCAGAACCCCTACCTGTCGCCGTACGAGGAATTCCAGCGCTACAAGACCCACCCGGCGATCCGCGGCTTCTTTGAAGGCGGCAAGCGCATCTCGTACGGTGCGCGCGCCATCACCGCCGGCGGCCTGCAGTCGCTGCCGAAGTTCGTGTTCCCGGGCGGCGCCCTGATCGGCTGCGATGCCGGCTTCCTCAACACCAGCCGCATCAAGGGCAGCCACGGTGCGATCAAGACCGGCATGATGGCCGCCGACGCCGCCTTCGCCGCACTGGGCGAGGAACGCCAGCACGACGAACTGGCCAGCTACCCGGCCGCCTTCGAGCAGTCCTGGCTGCACGAAGAGCTGCACGTGGCGCGCAACTTCAAGCCGTGGATGAGCAAGGGCCTGTATCTGGGCACCATCATGACCGGCATCGACCAGATCCTGTTCAAGGGCAAGGCGCCGTGGACGCTGCGCCACAAGCACGCGGACCATGAATGCCTGCGTCCGGCGTCCGAGTTCACCCCGATCGTGTACCCGAAACCGGACGGCAAGCTGACCTTCGACCGCCTGTCCTCGGTGTTCATCTCGAACACCAACCACGCCGAAGACCAGCCGGTGCACCTGACGCTGAAGAACCCGAACGTGCCGGTCGAGGTCAACCTGGCCCGCTATGCGGGTCCGGAATCGCGCTACTGCCCGGCGGGGGTGTACGAGTACGTGAAGACGGATGCAGGGGGTGACCGCCTGCAGATCAATGCCCAGAACTGCGTGCACTGCAAGACCTGCGACATCAAGGATCCGACCCAGAACATCGTCTGGGTGACGCCGGAGGGTGGCGGCGGGCCGAATTACCCGAACATGTAACGTGTAATCAATAAAAAACCGGCGCCTTGGGCGCCGGTTTTTTATTACTGTAATTTTTTATTACTGTAATTATCCGTACCGGCAGCGCTGCCGTCTCAGTACAGGCGCCGCCCGTGCTTGCCGAAGTTATGCCCGGTCACGATCAGCGAACTCTCGACCAGCGTCGACAGGCCCAGCAGCAGTTGCACCAGCTTGTCGTCCGGCAGCACCCAGATCTGCCCTTCCGGCTGGCTGGCGTTGGTGGCGGCCATGATCAAAGGTGCGACCCAGCTGGCGTCCGGCTCGACGTCGAGCAGGATGGCGTCGGCCGTGGTCTGCATGTAGATGTCGCCGCCGACCGCAAGGCGGAAGCGTACGCCGACCCCGGTCTCCTGCGGCTGGATCAGTTCCAGCATGGTCTGGTTGTGCTCGGCGATCCACAGCTCGACATCCTGCGGCGTCTCCAGCGGGGTCCAGGGTACCGGGCGGAAGCGGGGGCGGTCGGTGGCGTTGTCGCGGGCGTCTTGGCTCATGGTGTGGCGCTATCGGAATGAATGGAAACGGCGCGTATGCTACACCAAGGTCACCAGCTTGACCGCAAGCTCGCCGTTTTCGATCGACAATTCTCCGGCGGAGATGGGCAGGCTGAAGCGCCGCCGGCCGGCGCTGCCCGGGTTCACGTACAGCACGCCGCCGCGTTCGGTGCAGGACGGCTTGTGCGAATGCCCGGCGATCACCACGCGCACGCCGGCCGCTGCCGGATCGAGCTCGAGGGTTTTCAGGTCGTGGATGACGAACAGCCCCACACCGCCCAGTTCGAGGCGCGCGGTTTCCGGGATCGAGCGCGCCCAGACGGCGGTGTCGTTGTTGCCGCGGACCACAGTCAGGGGCGCGAGCGTGCCGAGGCGTTCGAGGATGTCGGGTCCGCCGATATCGCCGCCATGGACGATGTGGTCGGACCCGGCAAGGAAGTCGAGCGCCTCGGGACGCAGCAGGCCGTGGGTGTCGGAGATCAGTCCGATCCTCAGCCGCGTCAATGCCGTGGCCGGCTCATCTTGGCCGCGGTATAGATCGAGTACAGTGCCGCGATGCCGACCAGCACGTAGACCAGCCGGGTAGCCGGGCTGCCGGGACCGAACAGGGTGGCGACCACGTCGACGTCGAACAGGCCGACCATGGCCCAGTTCAGGCCGCCGACGATCAGCAGCGCCATCGCGATATAGTCGACTGCCGACATGGCCGAGTGCCCTTCGCGCGCGGCCGCCCGCCGTTCCGGCAGGTGCCGCCGTTCCATGGTTGGTGCATTTACGCTTGCCATCTTCACCTCCATTACCAATAAGATCAGGTCGGAGCGCCATACGCTCCTCCATCTCAAGATAGCAAAAAGATGTGAAAATGCGCGCCGCTTATCCATCCGGAATGGAAGCTTGCAGGCCGGCTCAGCCCTTCCAGGTACGATTCAGGCCGGTATCGGCATGGATCCAGCCGCCTTTCGGGCCGCCGCGGTAATAGAAGCCGACGCCGCCCTTGCGGAAACTTTTTACCAGGCCGCCCAGCACTTCCTCGGTCAGGCCGGCAATGCGCACGTCGGCCGCCTTGCCCGACATGTGCAGTGACTGGCGCGCCGCGGGCACGCCCTGCTCGATCAAACGGCTGTTGGAGGCCGGGGTGCGGTAGCCGGACAGGATCTCCATCGGCTTGTCGAGGCCGTAGCGCGCGACGAAGGCCTGCGACGCCCACAGGGTCTCGAGCAGCTTGGGGTCGATCGGGATCGATGACTTGCCATTCACGTCGCGCAGGATGTGGCACAGTTCCTGGTACGCGGAATCGATCACCTGGCCGTCTTTCCAGTACAGCACGTTGGTGCGCTCGCCGCTCTGCGGGCGGATCACGGACAGGGTGCGCGGCTTGGCCCAGAAGTCGGCGTCGACCACCTGGGCGTCGAACAGGTCGGGCGGCGGTTCCACGCCGACGGCATCGGAAGTCTGGGAAGCGCCGGCACGCGCGGCGCGGGCATCGATCAGGGGCACGGCCACCAATCCGGCGGCGGTCAGGCGCAAGCCCTGGTGTAGGAAGTCTCTGCGGGAAGCCATAACGAACTCATCATTTTAATGCGCGTACTATATCGCAACGCACAAATGGATTGAAGACGTGTTCGTTTCAGTTTGTATTACAGAATGTTTCACGCAACACTGAATACGCACTAACTGACGTTAATCAATTATTGCAGTTGCAAAAGCGTTTGCGCGCTGGCGGCTCCACCGCATCCAGCTGTTTCCACAGGAAATCGCATTCGAGGCCGAAGCAGGCTTTGTCCTTGCCCGCATTGACGTAGCCGTGGCGCTCGAAAAAGGCGCTGGCCGAGGCCGGGCTGTGCATGTGCAGCTTGCTGATGTTCCAGGCGCGAGCGCGGGTTTCGACGGCGGCCAGCAGTTCACTGCCGATGCCGCTGCGCAGGCGGCCGGGCTCGACGTAGCACAGCGCCAGCTTGCCGGCCGGCGTCAGCAGCGCCAGGCCGACGAGCTGTCCTGCCTGCTCGGCGACGACGGCGTAATTGCTGGAGGAGGCAAACCAGGCCGACACGTTTTGCGTGGTCTTGTTGCCGAGCCAGGCCTGGAGCAGCTCGGGACGCTGGCTGTGCTCGGCCGCGCAGCCCTGCTCGATCGAGTGGCGCAGCAGTGCGCAGGCTGCTGTCGCGTCGTCTGGTGTCGCCTGGCGAATGTCAATACCGCAAATCTGATTACCCATGAACTTCTGACGTCAAATACGAGCTGGTAGGACACTTCTGCGAGGTCCGACAAGCCGGACTATAACCCAAACGGGAACTCTCTGCTTTGGCACGGCCCGCCAGCCCTGGCGGCAGAATCGGACGTTTAAGCATATGATGAAAATGTACTTTTGTTTTGCCTTGCCATAACGGATGATCCAGCCTTCTTATCAAGGTATGTACGGGACCCACATGAAGACACTGCATTTTTCTCCATTGCGCCGCATCGTGCTGGCGCTTGCACTCGGCACGGCGGCCGCGTCCGCGGTGGTGCCGGCCCAGGCCGCCGAGGTCGAGCTGCTGAACGTGTCGTATGACGTCGCACGCGAGCTGTACAAGGACGTGAACCCGGCGTTCATCGCGGCATGGAAAAAGAGCAGCGGCGAAACCGTCACTATCAAGCAGTCGCACGGCGGTTCCAGCAAGCAGGCCCGTGCCGTGGCCGACGGCTTGCCGGCTTCCGTGGTCACCATGAACCAGGCAAACGACATCGACATGCTGGCCGACCGCGGCCTGGTCGCCGCCGACTGGGCAAAAAAATTCCCGAACAACGCGGCCCCGTATTACTCGACCATGGTGTTCCTGGTGCGCAAAGGGAATCCCAAGCAGATCCGCGACTGGGCCGACCTGGCCAAGCCGGGCGTGCAGGTCGTGATCCCGAATCCCAAGACCGCGGGCAATGGCCGCTATACCTACCTGGCCGCCTGGGGGTCGGTGATCAAGAAAGGCGGCAATGAAGCGCAGGCGCGCAACCTGGTAGCACGCATCTTCAAGAACGTGCCGGTACTGGACGGCGGCGGCCGCGCAGCTACCACGACCTTTACCCAGCGCCAGATCGGCGATGCGCTGGTCACCTTCGAAAACGAGGTGAATCTGGTGCGCGCCGAATTCGGCAACAACTTCGAAGTCGTGTATCCGGCAATGTCGGTACTGGCCGAATCGCCGGTGGCAGTGGTCGACAAGGTGGTCGATCGCCAGGGTGTGCGCAAGCAGGCCACCGCTTACCTGAATTTCCTGTATTCGGAAGCCGGCCAGGCGATCGGCGCCAAGCATTACATGCGCGTACGCAACGAGAAGGTCATGAAACAGTTTGCCGCGAATTACAAACCGATCCAGCTGTTCACTGTGGATGAGGTGTTCGGTGGCTGGCGCGCCGCACAGAAACGGCATTTCGACGATGGCGGCGAATTCGATAAGATTTATCAAAACAAATAATGGATTCAATCCGGCATTCACCAGGATGCTGAATTGGACATAAATGCTGTATATATATACAGCATTATCTAAAGCGAACTGTTCTTGAGGGGATTTTTAACCACTCATCAATAATTTCTTTGCAGAATTTCCCTGTATAAATAAGGCCTTGCGACAACGCGAGGCCTTTTTTCTTGTAGAATCTTGCCGTTGATTTTGATTTCCTTTGAGCGACATTGTTATATGTCCATCGGCATGTAATCAATCAATGGAAAATTCCCAAGTAGCTTGCCGCTACTGGTGATTCGTTTGATGTTCCGCCGCCGTCCGGCGCCCGACCATTAACCCGTACCCTATTCATACATGATCAAAAAATTCATTGCTGCCGTATTGATGACGATTTCCAGTGCGGCCGCCCTCGCCGTGCCGTTCGGATCGCAATCGGTGCTGGTGGTGGAAGACGATACCGGCAAGGTGCTGTTCGAAAAGAACGCCTCGACCGTTGCCCCGATCGCTTCCCTGACCAAACTCATGACCGCCATGGTCGTGCTCGATGCCCACCAGGACATGAACGAGCCGATCGAAATCGAAAAAAGCGACGTCGACGTGCTCAAGCACAGCTCGTCGCGCGTACCGGTGGGCGCCACCATCCCACGCCGCGACGTGCTGCAGCTGGCCCTGATGTCGTCGGATAACCGCGCCGCCGCCGCCCTCGCCCGCACCTATCCGGGCGGCACCGAGGCCTTCCGCGCCGCCGTCAAGCGCAAGATCATGGCGCTCGGCATGACCCAGACCGTGATCGAAGAGCCGACCGGCCTCAGCCCGCATAACCAGTCGACCGCGGCCGACCTGGTCAAGATGGCGACCGCAGCCTCGAATTACGGCGAAATCACCCGCATCACGACCTCCTCGGATCACCTGATCAACATCAAGGGCCGCGAAGTCGAGTACCACAACACCAACCGCCTGGTCGGCGCCAAGGGCTGGGACATCGGCCTGTCGAAGACCGGCTATACCCAGGAAGCGGGCCGCTGCCTGATCATGCGCGTGAAAGCCGCCGGCAAGAACGCGACCATGGTGCTGCTGAACGCCGGCGCCTCGTCGGTGCGCCTGCTGGATGCGCTCAACATCCGCCGCCACGTGCTGAACGACGAAATCTCGGTGGCGACCGCCCCGGCCCGCGCCACCCGCGTGCGCACCGCCGCCGCCGGCCCGCGCATCAAGGCCGCGCTGCGCGCACCGCGCATCAAGAGCGCACTGGCCGGCCCACGCATCAAGGTCAGCGCCGGCGGTGTCCGCGCCAAGGCGTCGAGCGGCCGCGCCCGCAGCAAGCATGTGGTGGTGGTGACGCGCCACCGCCGTCATCGCTGATTGCAGGAGCTGTACTGTATATATGTATAAAAAAGCCGGCTGGGGCGACCCAGCCGGCTTTTTTCAGGGCGCCGTGGTAAGCTGCCGGCCATGCAAAAAACCGTCAACTACCTTCACCTTCTCCCCGACGGCAGCCTGCCGCACATGATGGACAAGACGCCCTTCATGGCGATCCTGGTTGCCGACGAGGAGGTGTCGCAGATGTGGCTCTGGGACACCAGCCGCTGGCTGGTGGAAGCCGGTTGCCGCGTACTGCTGGCCTGGGGCAAGGATGCGGAAGTCTGGAGCGAAGCGGTCGACGACGCCGCGGCCGAAGCCCTCGACGCCGCAACTCCCGAGGATGCCGAAGACCAGGCCGTGGTCACCACCTCGCACGAGGACGAGGAGCTGGAAGAGCTGTTCTGGTTCGCGCGCCACCGTGCGGCGCATCCGGCCCTCACGCTGAACAGGACGCTGATCGTGCACGTGGCCGCCGGTCCGCGGCGCGAGGAACTCGAAGCCGCCTGGGCGGCGGCTTGAGACGCATCAGCTCTTGTTGAAGCTCGGCTGGAACGGCACCGCCGGTGCGGTGCATTGCCTGACCGGTTGCGGCTTGGCGTCGTCTTCCGTGCGCAGGTAGCACTCGTCGAAGACGGAACAATAGCAGGCCGAATACGCGATCTGGTCCATCTGCCGGTGCAGCGCCACGAATACGGGACTCGAGGTTGCCGGTTCGGCCCAGGTGAACATCGCGACCTCGCCGCCGGCGCGCACCAGCGATCCATCGATGCCGCCACGCGTGTCCATCTGGTTCACATCGTCGCCCTGCCACCCCTTGCAGCAGGCGTCCAGCAGCTCGGACAGGTTGCGCATGGGCTTGCCCTTGAACTTCAACTCGACCCACTCGATGCGCGCCGGCCCGATACCGTTATTCACCAATTCGTATTTCACCTGGTACTGGTGGCGATCGGTTCCGGGCAGCGGCGTTGCCGACATGTTCGAACGCATCAGCTCCAGGTAAGGATAGCTGTTGGCCGCGACCAGCTTCTCCATCGAATGCGCCGAGTGCAGGCCCAGCCACAGCGATACCAGCGAGACGATCGTCGCCGCCACGCCGAGGATGACGTCGAGCCAGCGCACGCCGGTGCCGTGCGGGTGGTGGTGATGGCTTTCGTGTTCCAACAGCTTCTCCCTTGCCGAACATCAGCGACAATGTGCGAAAAGGAAGAGCATAGCAAATGATTCTTGCCAAATAATCACACTTTATTGCAGGGCCGCTGCCGCGTCAGCGCGCCTTCAGCTGGCGCACATGCCCTTCCAGCTCGGCAAAGGTCGGGCGCTCGGTGGCGGAAATGACCTTGCGCCCGAACTCCACCGCAATCGCCGGCGCATAACCGTTCATGCTGGCCAGCAGCGTCACCTTCACGCACTGCAGCGCCTTGGCCACTTCCTGGTGGCGCCGGTGCAGCAGACTGGACAGCGGCGCGACCAGTCCATACGACAGCAGGATGCCGAGGAAGGTGCCGACCAGTGCCGCCGCGATCAGCGCGCCCAGCTCGGCCGGCGGCTTGCCGACCGACCCCATCGTGTGCACCACGCCCATCACCGCGGCAACGATGCCGAAGGCCGGCATGCCGTCGGCCAGCTTGTGGATGGCCTGCACCGGGATATCGGCGTCTTCGAGGTAGGTCTCGATTTCGTTGTCCATCAGGTTCTCGACCTGGAAGGCGTCCATGGTGCCGGACACCATCAGGCGCAGGTAGTCGGTGATGAACTCCATCAGGTGCGGGTCGGCCGCCACCAGCGGGTACTGGGCGAACAGGGCGCTGGCCTCGGGGTGGTCGACATCGCGTTCGAGCGACATCAGCCCTTCCTTGCGTACCTTGGTCAGCACGTCGAACAGCAGCGCCATCAGCGCCATGTAGAGTGCGCGCGTGTAGCGCGAGCCGCGGAACAGGGCCGGGATGCTGTGCCAGGTGAGGTACAGCGCCTTGCGGTCGTTGGCGATCACGAAGGCGCCGAGCGCGCCGCCGAAGATCATCAGCAGTTCATACGGCTGGAACAGCGCAGCCAGGTGCCCGTCCTGCAGCGCGAAGCCGCCGAATACCGCCAGCAGCACGACGACGAAACCGACAACGACCAGCATGAGCGCTCCCCGGTTTGATTTCCAGCGAAAACTTTATCACTATTGCCACATGGAAATCAAATAATCGGTTTGCCTCTTGCGCCCCCTTAATGTCCTGTGTCCCCTTGATGTCCTGTGCCCGCTGATTGCCGCGCTTCGACCATGCCGCGCAAACCGCTGGCGCGGTGAGTGCGGCGCAGGATCGCCTCGCCCAGCACCGCCGTGCCCGGCGTGACCAGGGTGAAGCGCCGGCTGGCGCGGGTGATGCCGGTGTAGACCAGCTCGCGCGCCAGCACCGCCCCGCCCTCCTTCGGCAGCGCCAGTACCGTGTGCGCGAATTCCGAACCCTGCGACTTGTGCACCGTCATCGCGTACGCGGTCTCGACGTGGCGCAGGCGCGTGGCCAGCACGCTCCTGACCTTGTCGCCTTCGAGGAACCAGACCCGCAGCGAGTCCGGGCGCGCCGGATCGGGCAGGGTCAGGCCGATGTCACCGTTGAAGACGCCGGTACCGTAGTCGTTGCGGGTCACCATCACCGGGCGCCCGACGTACCAGTCGCCGCCGCGCCGGATCAGCCCCGCGTGGTCGAGGCGTGTCTCGATCGCCGTGTTCAGGCCTTCGACGCCCCACTCGCCCTCGCGCACCGCACAGAGGATGCGGAAGCCCTCGAAGCTCTGCAGCACGGCGCGCACCCAGTCTTCGTGCGCAGCGGCGCCGGGTCCCTTGCGCAACAGCTCCAGGTACGGACGGTAGCCGTCGCCGGCCAGGGCGATCACGTGGTGCTGGTGGGCGTGCTCGATCCAGCTCACCTCGCCCTCCGGCCCGCCGGCGCGCAGCACCCCGAGCGCCGCCTCGACGTCGCCGCGGTTGACGGCCAGCGCCAACTGTCCGATCGGCCCGCCGAAGCGGCGGCTGTGGCGCAGCATCACGGTCTGCTGGGCCAGCGCGCCGCCGTCGCCGGCATATTCCGGCGGAATGGTCTCGCCGCTGGCCTCGGCCACGTAGGCCAGGGTGTCGGCGTCGTAGTGGCCACCCTGGGCGTCGTGGCACAGGTCGCCCAGCACGGCGCCGGCTTCCACCGACGCCAATTGATCCTTGTCGCCCAGCAGGATCAGGGTGGCGCCCGGCGGCAGCGCGTCCAGCAGCGAGGCCATCATCTCGAGGTGGACCATCGAGGCTTCGTCGACGATCAGCACATCGATGTCGAGCGGATTGCCCTTGTTGTGGGCGAAGATGCGGGTGTCGGGGCGCGCGCCCAGCAGCGAGTGCAGCGTGCGCGCGGCGCCCATGCGCGCGGTCAGTTCGCGCAGCGGCAGCGCTTCGCCGACGCGCTCGGCCAGTTCCCCCAGCGCCTTGTCGATCGACTGCTTCAGGCGCGCCGCGGCCTTGCCGGTCGGCGCCGCCAGCGCCACGCGCTGGCGCGCGGCATCGGGCGCCGTCGCGAACAGCAGCGCCAGCAGGCGCGCCACCGTGTAGGTCTTGCCGGTGCCGGGGCCGCCGGTGATGATCGCGACCGAACCGCGCAGCGCGATCGCGCAGGCCAGCTTCTGCCAGTCCGGCCCGTCCGCGGGGTTGCGCGCGCGCGGGGAGACGAACAAGACGTCGAGCCAGGTGCGCACCAGGCGCGCGTCGACCGGGTGGCGTTCCCGGGCGCGCTCGCGCACTGTGCGCGCGACCAGGGTTTCGTCGCGCCAGTAGCGGCGCAGGTAGAGGCGCGTATCGCGCTCGGCGCCGGCCAGCACCAGCGGCTGGCCGTAGTCGAAGCTGTCGGCGGCGTGCCACACCGGCTCGCAGGCGGCCAGTTGCGCGGTCCAGCCCTTGACGCTCTTCGGCACCGGCTTGGCGGCCTTGGCCAGCGCCTTCCAGTCGTCCTCGGCCCAGCCCAGCAGCCCGGCCGGGTCGTCGACCAGGTCAGCGACCAAGAGGCAGCTGTGGCCGCGCCCCTCCAGCTCGGACAGCACCAGCGCCGCCAACAGTACCGCCGGTGACCCAGCGCCGAGCGTCGCCACGAAGCGCGCAAAGGCGCCGGACAGGCGGCGCAGTTCGCCGGCCTCGGTCAGGCGTTCGACTTCCTGCCAGAAGGCGGCCTGGGTATCGATTGTGAGGTCGGCGTTCATCCGTTCATTCCTTCGCCCAGCAGGCGGTCCAGGCCATCGAGCAGTTCGAGGTCGGGCTCCAGCAGGTAGCAGCCATGCGTGGCCGGGTTGGCGATCCCGCGCAGGAACAGGAATACCGCCCCGCCCAGCTGCTCCTCGGGCCGGTAATCGTTGCCCAGGCGCGCCCGCAGCAGGCGGTGCACCGCCAGCATGTAGATGGCACCCTGGATGTCGTAGCGGTGCCCGGCCATGCCGGACGCCATCGCCGACCTGGTGTAGGCGGCGTCGCCCGGCCCGAGCGCATTCGACTTGTAGTCCAGCACCCAGTAGCGGCCATCGGCCTCGAACACCAGGTCCATGAAGCCCTTCAGCATGCCGTGCAGCTGGCGCTCCGGCAGCACCGGACGCTGCACGTTGCCGAGCAGGCGCTTGCGGCACAGGCGGTCGAGCGCGCCGACGTCGAGCTGGCGGCTGGGGAACCAGAATTCCATCTCGGCCAGCACGCGGCTATCGTGCATCTGCGCAGCTTCGGACAGTTCCGCCAGCGAGGCTTCCAGCGGCGGCAGGGTCGTGGTGGCGATCGTGCGCAGCCAGGCGATGGCGTCCTCGCGGCGGTTGGCCCAGCCGGCACGCTCGATCCGCTGCGTCAGCTGCAGCAGGAAGTTCTCGTCGTCGATGCGGTGGAAGCCCTCGGTGGCCATCCACTCGAGGCGCTCGTGCAGGAAGTTGCCGGGTCCGGCGCCGCGCGGGAAGCGGTGCCAGGGCGCGTCGTCGGCGTGCAGCACTTCCACCGTGCCCGGCTCGGCCTCTTCCATCAGGTTTTCTTCCTGGGCGCGCTGCGGCGGCGCCACGGTCTGGCGCGTCAGCGAGGTGAAGGAGCCGACCGCCCAGTTGCGCTCGAAGGCGGCGCGGTAGGCCGGCGCTTCCATCAACGCCGGCCGCACGTCCTCGCGGCGCAGCACGGTGCAGCCCTCGGGCGCGTCCAGGGTGTGCAGTTCGATACCCTCTGCCTCTCCTCGCACGCTGTCCCAGCGTTCGCGCATGCTGGACGCCATCACCGGCTCGCCGCCGGTCAGCAGGTAGCCGAGCGCCGATTCGTGCAGGCGGTTCTCGCCCTTGCGCCCGGCCGCCACCGCGGCCACGCCCAGCCACAGGAAGTGGCGCGCGCGCGTCAGCGCCACGTACAGCAGGCGCAGGTCTTCTTCGAGGCGCGCGCGGTCGACCGCGGCCAGGGCTTCGTCGCTCAGGGCCAGGTCGATGCGGCGCTGGCCCTCTTCCACGTATTCGAAAAAGGCGCGGTTGCGGCGGTCGGTCTTGCGCGCAGTGACCGCGAACGGCAGGTAGACCAGCGGGTACTCGAGTCCCTTCGATTTGTGCACCGTGACCACCTTCACCAGCTCGGCGTCGCTCTCCAGGCGCAGCACGCGTTCGTCGCCCCCTTCGCCCATGCCCTCGATCTGTTCGGCGAACCAGCGCACCAGCGCCTGTTCGCCATCGAGTTCGCGGCTGGCTTCCTGCAGCAGCTCGGCCAGGTGCAGCAGGTTGGTCAGGCGGCGCTCGCCGCCGCCCAGGCCCAGCAGCTTGGCCGGCAGCCCGAGTTCGTGGATGAAGCGGCGCAGCATGGCCAGCACGCCCTGGCGCTGCCAGGTCTGGTGCAGGGCTTTCAGCTGCTCGACCCGGCTTTCCCAGGCCTGCTCGTCGCTGGCCAGGCGCGCCAGCTCGGCCAGCGGCAGCGCGCAGGTGGCGGTGGCAAAGGCGGCGCGCGCCAGGGCGCCGTCCAGTGGATTCGCGACCGCCTGCAGCCAGCGCAGCACGTCGGCAGCTTCCTCGCTCTCGACCACCGAATCCTGGTCGGAGAGGTACACGCTCGGCACCTTGCGCCGGGCCAGCGCGCGCCGGATCGCGGTCGCTTCGCGGCGGTCGCGCACCAGGATCGCGATATCGGCCGGCATCAGCCGCTCGAAATTTCCTTCGTCGTCGGCGAATCCGACGCGCGCGTCGTTCAGCAGGGTGACGATGTGCTCGGCGCAGTGGTGGGCGAAGAAGTCGCGGTAATCCTCGGTGCGCAGGTCGTCGCGCTCGGTGGCGGCCACCGCCAGCGCCTGGTACGGGCCGTCGACGCCGACCAGCTGCTGGCGGCGGCCGGCCGCTTCGACCGGTTCGAAAGGCAGCGGGTTCTCTTCTCCGCTCTTGAACTTGAAGGCGCCCGCGGCGTAGCCCTGTTCGGCGTAGTGGAACAGGCGGTTGACCGCCCCCACCAGCTGCTCGGTCGAGCGGTAGTTGGTGCCGAGCTGGTAATGGCGGCCGGTGGTGGCGCGCCGCGCCGACAGGTAGCTGTGGATGTCGGCGCCGCGGAAGCCGTAGATCGACTGCTTGGGATCGCCGATCAGGAACAGGCCGCGCGCCGGGTCGTTCGCCTCGACCCGGTACAGCAGGTCGAAGATGCGGTACTGGTCGGGCGAGGTGTCCTGGAATTCGTCGACCATCGCCACCGGGAACTGGTCGAGGATACGCTTGCGCAGCGCTTCGCCGTTCGGACCTTCCAGCGCCTCGCGCAGGCGCACCAGCATGTCGGCGAAGCCGAACTGGCGGTTGCGGCGCTTGAGGTCGGCCATGCGGCGCGCGATCTGGCCGGCGGCGTGGCGCAGCAGCGCGTGCGACAGTGGCGCGATGGCCTGCAAGCCTTCCTGCAGCGCGCACGTATGGTCGAAGCACTCGGGCACGTCGGCGCTGAAGTCCTTGCTGTACGCATCGGCGATACCGTCCGGAGTCAGGCGGCGCCACGCGGTGTCGGGCAGGTCCGGCAGGTGGCGCGCCGGGTCGGCGGCCCAGCTGCGCAGCGCCTCGAACCACTTGACCAGCGAATCGGGCCGCATCTTGTTGCCGTTGAAGGCTTTCGGATGGCGCTCGCGTTGGGCCGCGATCCAGCTTTCCATCGCGTTCGCGCGTTCGCCCCAGCCGTCCTTCAGGCGCGCCAGCTCGGCTTTCTGTTCGCGCTCGATGCGGGCGATCAGCGCGCCCAGCGGCTCCTCGCTCACGCCGCCAAGACTGTCGGCACGCCCGACCAGCTCGCGCACCGCGCGCTTGAGCAGTTCGACGTCGGCAAAGGCCGACAGCAGCACCTTCAAAGCCTGGCCATTCAGGGGATACACCTGCTGGCGCCAGTAATCGTGGGCGGCATCCTCGAACAGGCCGCGCTCGTCGCTGACCAGTTCCTCGTCGAACAGGCTGCCGCTGTCGAAGGCGTGCTCGCGCAGCATGCGCTGGCACCAGGCGTCGATGGTGAAGATGGCCGCTTCGTCCATGGTCTCGGCGGCCAGCACCAGGCGGTGCGCGGCGCGTTCGCGCTCGGCATCGTCGAGGTAGCTGTCGGCCAACGCCTCTAAATAAGGATCGACGTGTTCCGCCTCGCCGCGGAAGTAGGCCGCGGCCTGCACCAGCCGCTCGCGCACGCGGTTGGACAGCTCGCGCGTGGCGGCGCGCGTAAACGTCATCACCAGGATCTCGGGCGGCAGCAGCGGGCGCACGAAGGCGCTCGGCTCTTCCGGCTCCTCCCAGAGGCCACCGCTGTCGTCGTCGCCTTTCGTGCCATGGCCGAGGACCAGGCGCAGGTACAGCGCGGCGATGGTCCAGGTCTTGCCGGTACCGGCGCTGGCCTCGATCAAGCGCGAGCCGTGCAGCGGGAAGTTCAGGGCGTCGAGGAGCTGGCTCATGCCTCGCCTCCTTCGAAACGGGTCACCGTCACGCCTTCGTCCAGCCAGGCCACCAGCGGCCCGTACAGCGCCTCGGCCACGTCGGGCCAGCCGCCGGCCGCGCGCAGCAGCGCGAATTCCGGCCACAGGCGCGCCAGGCAGGGGTCGTCCACCTCGCCGGAGAGTTCGAAGCCGCCGTCATAGGTTTCGCGCGGGTCCCCCTCCTGCAGGTGGGCCAGCGCGGTCTTGCAGGCCACCGGCAGCGGATGGTCGAGGTTGCGCCGCCACAGCGCGGCCAGTTGCCGCAGCGTGGCCAGCGCCACGTCCTGCGCGATCGGCGCCATCTCGACGATGCCGTCGCGCGCCACCAGGTAGCCGGTGACCGCTGCATGGTCGCCGGCCGCGGCACCGGCCGCCAGTTGGCGCAGCCACGGTCCGATCAGCTTGTCGCCGCGCGGCGCGCCCTTGCGGTCGAGCACCTTGGACGAGATCTGCATCAGCCACACGCTGCGTTCGTCGCTGCTGCGCAGGCGGTCGATCCAGTCGTCCAGCATGAGCGGAGCGCCGCCCGTCCCATCGAGATCCAGGCTGACCGCCAGCTTCGGCGCCGGCTGCGGATAGCGCGCCCCCAGCGCCAGCCAGGCGGAGCGCACCGGCACCAGCTCGTCGACCAGCTGCTGCTGCCACTGGCGCCCGATCAGGCCGATCGGCAGCACGCCTTCGCGCGCCAGGCGGCCGGCGCGCGTGGCCAGTACCTGGCGCACCTCGTCCTGGGCTTCCTGGGTGCCGCTGTCGTCGAGCAGCGTATCCTCCAATAGATAGCGCTCGAGCGCGTCGAGCGAAAACGGTTCCTCGTCCTCGCCCACCACTTCGAGCTGGCCGAAGTTGACGCCGAGGCGGCGCCGGAAGAAGTAGCGCGCCGGCTGGCGCAGGAAACCGGCCAGTTCGCCCAGCTTGAGGCGGTAGTCGGGTTCCAGTTCGTAGGGCGGCAGCCCGCTGTCCTCGATCCTGGCCTCGCCCGCATCCTCCTCACCGCCCTCGCCGCCTTCGAGCTCGCGGTGCGCCGAGCGCCATTCGCCGGCATAGGTCAGCAGGCCGCCGCGTTCGAAGTAGCGGCGCGAGAACGGCTGCAGCGCATGCACCGTGGTCAGCATGCCGACGTCCATGTGCCAGCCGGCCGCGAGGTAATCGCGCAGCTGCGACACCAGCACCGAGGCCGGCTGCTCGGTGTTGTCGCGCACGTTGCGTCCGACCCAGCTCACATACAGCTTGTCGCGCGCGGCCAGCAGCGCTTCCAGCATCAGGTAGCGGTCGTCGTCGCGGCGCGAGCGATCGCCCGGGCGGCCCATCCCCGGCATCGCCAGCAGATCGAAGTCGGATTGCTGGGCGCGGCGCGGGAAATCGCCGTCGTTCATGCCGAGCAGGCATACCACGCGGAAGGGCACGGCGCGCATCGGCATCAGCGTGCAGAAGGTGACGCCGCCGGACACGAACTGGTGGGTCAGCGCCGGCTGGTCCAGCTCGCCGAGCCAGGCTTCGCGCATCACCGCGAGCGGCACCGGTTCGTCGAACAGCGCGTTCTCGCAGATCTCGAGCCAGCATTGCAGCGCTTCCTCGAGCTGGTGCAGCATCCGGCGGTCGTCGTCGTCGGTGGCGCGGAAGAAGCGCGCCATCATCGCGCGCGCACGGGCGCCCCACTCCATCGGCCGCAGGTTGCCGTCGAGCTGCTCGCGCCAGGCCAGCAGCGCCTCGACCAGCTCGGCCAGCGAGCCGGCCAGCGCCGCATCGAGTCCGCCCACTTCCGCATACGGCTCGATGTCGTTGAAGCTGGCCCCCTGGCCGGTGGCATAACCCAACAACATGCGCCGGATGCCGAACAGCCAGGAATTCTGCTCGCCGGCCGAACCCAGCCCGAGGCCGGCGCGGTGGCGCGCATCCAGGCCCCAGCGCACGCTGGCGCCTTCGATCCAGTGGCCGAGGATGGCCAGGTCGTCTTCCTCGATGCCGAAGCGCTTGGCCACCGCCGGCACGTCGAGCAGGTCGCGCACCTCGCTCTGGCGGCAGCGCTGCTGCGGCAGCCGCAGCAGCCATTCGAGCGCCACCAGCAGCGGATTCACGCTGCGGTCCTTGACGTCGCCGATCTCGAACGGAATGTAGCGCGGGTCATTCCTCTTGTGCTGGTCGAACACGGCGTGGATCGCGGCCGAGAAGGTCTCGATGTCCGGCATCATGACGACCACGTCGCGCGGACGCAGGGGCTCATCGCGATCCTCGGCGAACCATGACAGCAACTGGTCGTGCAGCACCTCGACTTCGCGCTGGGCGCTGTGGGCAATGTGGAATTCGATCGAGCGGTCGTCCGGCGGCGGCGCTTCAAAGGCATGCTCGGCCAGCGGCACCAGGTCGCGGATCGCGCCCTGCACCTGGTTCAGCAGACACGCGCCTTCCTCATCGGAGAACAGGTCGACCCGCATGTTGGCGAATTTGCTCGCTTCGCCGTTGTCGAATTCGTCCAGCATGCGGATGAAGTCGCGCCCCTGCCTGCCCCAGCTGGCCAGCAGCGGGTGGCAGTGGGCGTGCATCTGTTCCGGCGGGATGTCGGCCAGGCTGGTGCCGTTCTTGGCCACCTGGCGTTTATAGGCGGCGCGCAGCAGCTCGCGCCCCTCGCAAATGTCGCCCCAGTAGAACTGGCAGGGGTTCGGCACCGCCAGCAGCACCTGGGTGTAGCGCGACAGGCCGGCTACCGCCTGGATGGTCTGGTACGGCAGCGTCGACATCCCGAACAGCACCACGCGGCGCGGCAGGCGCTGCACCGGCTGGCGCGCTTCCTCGACCGCGGCCATGAACTGCTGGTGGATGGTGGCGCGGCCCGACCAGCGGCGCTCCGGCGGCATGCTCGCGTGGATCTCGCGCCAGAGCTGGGCCTGCCAGCACTGGTCGGGCGCCAGCGGCACCGGCTCGCCGCCGGGACGGCGCAACTGGTCGCGATTCTCCGCCCAGTCGGTCAGCCAGTCGGCGCGGTAGACCTGGTACTGGTCGTACAGGTCGGCCAGGCGCTCGGCCAGCTGCAGGCGGCGCTCGGGGTCGCCGTCCTGCAGGAAGTGGCGCAGCGGTTCGAACTTCTCCTTTTGCAGGAGCTCGGGCAGCAGGCGCATCAGGCGCCAGGTGAGCGCATCCTTGTCGAAGGGCGAGCGGCTCGGCACCCGCTCCGGACCCAGCATGCCGCGGTAGGACTGCCACAGGAAGCGCGCCGGCAGCGCCACGCGGGTGGCGGCGCACACGCCCATGTCCTCGGCCAGCGCGATCTTCAGCCATTCGGCGACGCCGTTCGACTGCACCAGCACGATTTCCTCTTCCAGCGGCCCCAGCGGGTGGTTGCGCAGCCAGTCGAAGACGGCGGCGCGCAGCAATTCCATCTGGTTGCCGTGCAGGATGAGGAGGCCGGGGGTGATCGCGGAAGGCATGGTGATGAGCGTGGAGTGGACGCCCGAAGGATACTACTTATGACAAGGCGGCGGTAGAGTGTCATGCCGGGCGGCAAGCTCGACGATACGACCCTTCTTGCATTGCAATGCGGCAACCACCCGGTTGTTGTTAAGATGGCGTCATCAAGTCATTATCGAGAACAGGATCCATCATGCAAGACCAAACCGCGCAAGGCCAGCTGCCAGGCCAGGACCACGACGACCCCAACCTGTGGCTGGAGGAAGTCGCCTCCGACGAAGCCCTCGGCTGGGTGCGCGAACGCAATGCCGAGAGCGAACAGGAACTCACGGCCCGGCCCGGCTACGCCGCACTGCGCACGCGCCTGAAGACCATCCTCGATTCGAAGGAGCGGATTCCCTACGTCGGCTGCCACAACGGCCTGTTCTACAATTTCTGGCGCGATGCCGAGCACCCGCGCGGCATCTGGCGCCGCACCACGCTGGACAGCTACCGCGAGGCCGAGCCGCAATGGGAAACCGTGCTCGACCTCGACCAGCTGGCGCGCGACGAAGACGAGAACTGGGTCTGGGCCGGCGTCTCGACGCTCAAGCCCGACGGCATGCGTGCACTGGTCTCGCTGTCGCGCGGCGGCGGCGATGCCCACGTGGTGCGCGAATTCGACCTGGCCAGCCGGCAGTTCGTCGCCGGCGGTTTTACCCTGCCGGAAGCCAAGAGCAGCACCGCCTGGATCGACGTCGACACCCTGTTCGTCGCCACCGACTTCGGCGAAGGTTCGATGACCAGCTCGGGCTACCCGCGCATCGTCAAGGAATGGAAGCGCGGCACGCCGCTCGAGGCCGCCGCGACCGTGTACGAAGCCGAGCCCGACGACCTGTCGGCCTCGGCCTGGCACGATCCGACGCCCGGCCACGAGCACGACTTCGTGCAGCGCCAGATCGGCTTCTACAGCAGCGAGATGTTCCTGCGCCGCGGCGGCCAGCTGGTCAAACTGCCGAAACCCGACGATGCGAATGCCTTCACGGTGCGCGACCAGGTCGTGGTCGAACTGCGCTCGGACTGGACCACCGGCACCACCACCTGGCCGCAGGGCAGCCTGCTGGCCATGGACTTCGAACGCTTCATGGCCGGCGAACAGGCCTTCGAGGCGCTGTTCACGCCGAGCCCGACCATGTCGCTGGACGGCGTGTCCGCCACCCGCAGCACGATCCTGCTGACCATCCTCGACAAGGTCAAGAACCGCATCGTCGAACTGACCCGCAGCGGCCAATACTGGCGCACGCGCGACATCGCCACGCCGGGCATGGGTGCGCTCGGCATCTCCAGCGTCGACGAATTCGACTCCGACCAGTACTTCCTGACCGTCACCGACTTCCTGACGCCGAGCACCCTGTACCTGTGCGAAGCCGGCAGCGCAAGCGTCAGCAACGCGCGCCAGCCGCTGAAGGCGATGCCGGCCTTCTTCGACGCCAGCCCGTTCACGGTCAAGCAGTTCGCGGCAAAGTCGAAGGACGGCACCATGGTTCCCTACTTCGTCGTGATCGGCAAGGATGCCCAGCCGGATGGCAACAGCCCGACACTGTTGTACGGCTACGGCGGCTTCGAAGTGTCGCTGACGCCTTTTTACAGCGGCATCACCGGCGCCGCCTGGCTGGAACAGGGCGGCGTGTATGTATTGGCCAACATCCGTGGCGGCGGCGAGTTCGGGCCGCGCTGGCACCAGGGCGCACTGAAAGACAAGCGCCAGAATGCCTTCGACGACTTCATCTCGGTGGCGCAGGATCTGATCCGGCGCAATATCACCAGCCCCCAGCATCTCGGCATCATGGGCGGCAGCAATGGCGGCCTGCTGGTCGGCGCCGTGCTGACCCAGCGTCCGGACCTGTTCAACGGCGTGGTCTGCCAGGTGCCGCTGCTGGACATGCGCAGATACCATCAGTTACTGGCAGGTGCATCCTGGATGGGCGAATACGGCGATCCCGACGATCCGGCCGAGTGGGACGTGATCCGCCAATATTCGCCTTACCAGAACGTATCTGCCGAAAAACAATATCCACGCGTCTTTTTCACCACGTCTACCCGCGACGACCGCGTTCATCCCGGTCATGCGCGCAAGATGGCGGCGCGGATGCGCGAACAGGGCCATGACGTTTTGTACTGGGAAAACACCGAAGGCGGCCATGCCGGTGCAGCCAACAATGAGCAAACCGCAACAATGTGGGCATTAACTTAT
Source organism: Herbaspirillum sp. SJZ107 (assembly GCF_006715485.1). Lineage (GTDB taxonomy): Bacteria > Pseudomonadota > Gammaproteobacteria > Burkholderiales > Burkholderiaceae_D > Telluria. The sequence continues at coordinate 204,453 of NZ_VFNH01000004.1, read as the reverse complement.
ACATTCTTATTGATGCAGCTCAAACGTTAAACTTGGTTACAAAAGCCGCAGTATTTACATGCCTACGGGAACTAGCAGTATTGCTAGGACTCGAAATGAATGATGCATGGAATACTTGTTTCTCACACATCTTTCCATGGAGGAGCGGCGATGGCTAATGATTTCGTTACCGAAGCAAGCCTGCGAGAACCGTTTACCGGCGCAGGCATAAAACCACTGGCGCCAGCGGCGCTCTCCATCCATGACCTGAAAAAGTACCGGGTCAGCAAGCGCGAAAGCCAGGAGAAATTCTGGGGCCGCTTCGGGGTCACGCAATCGAGCGGCAGCCGTTTCGAAACCGGTCTGGCGATTCCGGCACCGGTGGCCCTGCTGTTGAAGCTCTACGTCAACGGCAAGCTCAACGATGGTGATCTTCTGGGGTAATCAAGCCGAGGGAGATCGCCCTCACCACCGCCTGTTGCCGAGTGTTGACGTTGAATTTCTGCCTGATGTTACCCATGTGGAAATTCACCGTCGCCTCGGAGCAGCCGGTAATCTTTGAAATTTCCCACGACGACTTGCCCACCATGACCCAGTTGAGCACTTCGAGCTCGCGCGGGGTCAGGCGCGGCGCCACTTCCTGCCCCGTCTGCGGGGAAAACCGCACCCCGGTTGCAAACGCGTAGTCGCGCACCAGCGCCAGGTCGGACAGGCTGGCGTTGGCATGGCGCGTAAATGTCCCATCCGCCGCTGCGCCGGTGGCAAACGTCAGCATCCCGAATTCCCCATTCGGTCCATGGATCGGAAAACTGACGCCGGCACGCAGGCCGTGGCTGCAGCTTTCCTCGTACAGCGTGCGCTGGGTCTGGCTGCGGAACAGGTCCGGCTGCCATACGATCGGCAAGGTGCTGGCCAGGCAATGCGTGACGGCCGGATCGACATAGGCGTAGCGCTCGGCATCGTAGCGCTCGCGCCAGGCACTCGGATAATTACTCTGTATAAAGGCATTGTCCAGGCGCGCATGGCGCGAGCCGGACATACCGAACAGCACTTTCTCGAAACCGTAGCGCCGGCCGACGCCGAACAGCGCTTCGCCCCAGCTCGCGGCCGTTTCCCGATGCAACAGCTCGTCCAGTTCTGCGCCTGTCATGTGTCCCCCGGGCTATTGATGTAACGACAGCTAGTATGCTAGTTGAGTTGTAACCAAAAAGCACGAAAAATTATTGATTTATTCACGCCGGCTCGGCAATTCGCACATTTTGAACACGCTGGCGTTGCCAATCGTGCGCGTTCCATCGGGAATTTGTTCTAAAATCGCGCGAATTGCCCGATCGAAATTTCCTATTTACAAGTATGCATTGCAAGATTAGCACGAAGCCGTTGCTGAGCTGCTATCTTGCTTCCAAACAAGCTTGACTTGATCGGGCACAAGAGTATCGTTGGCGTTTTTCTGATATTTAACAAAACCGCGTCTGTACAGAACACCTTGCCTGCACGTGCACAACACAACGCCGCCCTGCCCGCGACGGACTGCCGCCGGTTTCCCGCCTTTTCTGCCTTACCACCATACCTACTTCGCATTCAGAGGAATCCAAGTCAATGAATAACATGACTGACATGGCTGAACAGCTCGATGTCAAGCTCTTGCTGTCCACGCTGATGGCCTTGAAAAAAGGCGACTTTTCGGTGCGTATGCCGTCCGACTGGACCGGCGTCTCCGGCAAGATCGCCGATACCCTGAACGACATCATCGAGACCAAGGAAAAGATGGTCGAGACGGTGACCGAGGTGTCGCGCGTGGTCGGCCGCGAAGGCCACCTGACCCAGCGCGCCGACGTTCCGGGCGTGGTCGGCGGCTGGGCCACGATCATCAGCTCGGTCAACACCCTGATCGACGACCTGGTGCGCCCGACCACCGAAATGGCGCGCGTGATCGGCGCCGTGGCCAAAGGCGACCTGTCGCAGACCATGGCGCTGGAAGTCGACGGGCACCCGCTGAAGGGCCAGTACCTGCGCGCGGCGACGACCGCGAACACCATGGTGGAACAGCTTTCCTCGTTCTCGTCCGAGGTGACGCGCGTGGCGCGCGAAGTGGGTACCGAGGGCAAGCTGGGCGGCCAGGCGCAGGTGAAAGGCGTGGCCGGTACCTGGAAGGACTTGACCGACTCGGTGAACTCGATGGCCGGTAACCTGACCTCGCAGGTGCGTAACATCGCCGAGGTGACCACCGCGGTGGCGAACGGCGACCTGTCCAAGAAAATTACGGTGGACGTGCGCGGCGAGATCCTGCAGCTGAAGGACACCATCAACGTGATGGTGGACCAGCTGCGCTCCTTCGCATCCGAAGTGACCCGCGTGGCGCGCGAGGTGGGTACCGAAGGTAAGCTCGGCGGCCAGGCCTACGTGCCGGGCGTCGGCGGTACCTGGAAGGACTTGACCGACAACGTGAACTTCATGGCCTCCAACCTGACCGGCCAGGTGCGCAACATCGCTACCGTGACGACCGCGGTGGCGAACGGCGACCTGTCCAAGAAGATCACGGTGGACGTGAAGGGCGAGATCCTGGAACTGAAAAACACCATCAACGTGATGGTGGACCAGCTGTCCTCGTTCTCGTCCGAGGTGACGCGCGTGGCGCGTGAAGTGGGTACCGAAGGTAAACTCGGCGGCCAGGCGCAGGTGAAGGGCGTGGCCGGTACCTGGAAGGACTTGACCGACTCGGTGAACTCGATGGCGGGTAACCTGACCGGCCAGGTGCGTAACATTGCGGACGTGACCACCGCGGTGGCGAACGGCGACCTGTCCAAGAAGATCACGGTGGACGTGAAGGGCGAGATCCTGGAACTGAAGAACACCATCAACGTGATGGTGGACCAGCTGAACTCCTTCGCATCCGAGGTGACCCGCGTGGCGCGTGAAGTGGGTACCGAAGGTAAACTCGGCGGCCAGGCGAACGTGCCGGGCGTCGCCGGTACCTGGAAAGACCTGACTGACGGCGTGAACTCGATGGCGGGTAACCTGACGGCGCAGGTGCGTAACATCGCGGACGTGACCACCGCGGTGGCGAACGGCGACCTGTCCAAGAAGATTACCGTGGACGTGAAGGGCGAGATCCTGGAACTGAAGAACACCATCAACGTGATGGTGGACCAGCTGTCCTCGTTCGCATCCGAGGTGACCCGTGTGGCGCGCGAGGTGGGTACCGAAGGCAAGCTCGGCGGCCAGGCCTACGTGCCGGGCGTGGGCGGTACCTGGAAGGACCTGACCGACAACGTGAACTTCATGGCATCCAACCTGACCGGCCAGGTGCGTAACATCGCGGCGGTGACGACCGCGGTGGCGCGCGGCGACCTGTCGAAGAAGATCACCGTGGACGTGAAGGGCGAGATCCTGGAACTGAAGGACACCATCAACGTGATGGTGGACCAGCTGTCCTCGTTCGCATCCGAGGTGACCCGAGTCGCCCGTGAGGTGGGTACCGAAGGCAAGCTCGGCGGCCAGGCGAACGTGTCCGGCGTGGCGGGTACCTGGAAGGACTTGACCGAGAACGTGAACCAGCTGGCGGCAAACCTCACCAACCAGATGCGTGCGATCGGTGAAGTGGCGACGGCGGTGACGCGCGGCGACCTCTCGCGCTCGATTACCGTGGAAGCCCGCGGCGAGATGTCCTACCTGAAGGACAACATCAACGAGATGATCCGCAACCTGAAGGAAACCACGCAGAAGAACGCGCAGCAGGACTGGCTGAAGACCAACCTGGCGCGCTTCACGCGCCTGCTGCAGGGCCAGCGCGACCTGCAGGCGGTGACCAAGCTGATCCTGTCCGAACTGGCGCCGCTGATCTCGGCCCACCACGGCGTGTTCTACATGATGGATTCGCAGGATGCCGACGCACGCCTGCGCATGATCGCCTCCTACGGCTACCGCTCCAGCCGCAAGCTGCCGACCTCCTTCCTGCCGGGCGAAGGCCTGGTGGGCCAGTGCGCTCTCGAGAAGAGCCGCATCTGGCTGACCGACGTCCCGCGCGACTACATCCAGGTGTCGTCGGGCCTGGGCGCGGCGCCGCCGACCAACATCGTGGTGCTGCCGATCCTGTTCGAACAGCAGGTCAAGGCCGTCATCGAGATCGCGTCGCTGGACCGCTTCACCGAAACCCACCTGTCCTTCCTCGACCAGCTGATGGAATCGATCGGCGTGGTGCTGAACACCATCGAGGCGAACAGCCGTACCGAATCGCTGCTGACCCAGTCGCAGTCGCTGGCGCAGGAACTGCAGCAGACCAACCAGGAACTGGCGGAAAAGGCGCGCCTGCTGTCCGAGCAGAACATCGAGGTGGAACGCAAGAACCGCGAGGTGGAACAGGCGAAGCTGGCGCTGGAAGAAAAGGCGACCCAGCTGGCGCTGTCCTCCAAGTACAAGTCCGAGTTCCTGGCCAACATGTCGCATGAACTGCGTACGCCGCTGAACTCGCTCCTGATCCTGGCGCAGCAGCTGTCCGACAACCCGGAAGGCAACCTGTCGAGCAAGCAGGTGGAATTCGCGAAGACCATCCACGGCTCCGGCTCCGACCTGCTGACCCTGATCAACGACATTCTCGACCTGTCGAAGATCGAATCGGGTACGGTCACGCTGGACGTCTCGGAATACCGCTTCTCCAACCTGCGCAACTACGTCGACCGCACCTTCCGCCACATGGCCGAAGCCAAGCACCTCGGCTTCCAGGTCGACCTGGCGGACAACCTGCCGACCGCGCTGATGACCGACACCACGCGCCTGCAGCAGGTCCTCAAGAACCTGCTGTCGAATGCGTTCAAGTTCACCAGCCACGGCCAGGTCGCCCTGAGCATCAGCCTGGTCACCAGCGGCTGGACCGCCGACCACCCGCACCTGCTGCACGCCGATGCGGTACTGGCGTTCTCGGTGCGGGACACCGGCGTCGGCATCCCGTCCGACAAGCTGCAGCTGATCTTCGAAGCCTTCCAGCAGGCCGACGGCTCGACCGCCCGCAAGTACGGCGGCACCGGCCTGGGCCTGTCGATCTCGCGCGAACTGGCGCGCCTGCTGGGCGGCGAGATCCGTGTCGAGTCGACCGTCAACATCGGTTCGACCTTCACGCTGTACCTGCCGTACAACCGCGCCGGCTTCATCAACTACGAGCAGACCCGCCAGCCGCAGCCGGCCCGTTTCGCGCCGCCGCAACTGGCCTCCTCGGCCCCCGTGGTGCAACCGGCCCAGGCCAGCGCGCCGGAAGCCGAGCTGGAACACGAAGTCGCCACCGTGCCGACCGTGACCGTCACCGACGTCTCCACCGGCGTGGTCGAATACGCGACGCTGCTGGACGACCGCGGCCTGATCGCCCCGGGCGACCCGTCGGTGCTGATCGTCGAGGACGACGAGCGCTTCGCCAAGACCCTGCTCGACTTCGCCCGCGAAAAGAACTTCAAGGGCATCGTCACCTACCGCGGCGACTCGGCGCTGTCGCTGGCCCGCGACTACCTGCCGTCGGCGATCCTGCTCGACATCGACCTGCCGGACATCGACGGCCTGACCGTGCTGGACCGCCTGAAGCGCGACCCGAGCACGCGCCACATCCCGGTGCACGTGCTGTCGGCCCTGCGCGAGCGCGAGCGTGCGCTGCGCCAGGGCGCGATCTCGTACATCAACAAGCCGGTCAGCCGCGAGGCGCTGCAGGAAGAATTCAAGCGCATCCAGAAGTTCCTGATGGGCGGCAAGCGTTCGCTGCTGGTGGTCGAGGACGACATGGCCCAGCGCGAGTCGATCGTCTCGCTGATCGGCGACGCCGACGTCCACATCGTGACCGTGGAAACCGGCGCGGCGGCGATGGCGGCCCTGAGCGAACACCAGTTCGACTGCATGGTGCTGGACCTGACCCTGCCCGACATCTCCGGCTTCGACCTGCTCGACCAGATCGGCAAGCTGCCGCAGCTGCGCGACCTGCCGATCGTGATCTACACGGCCAAGGAACTGTCGCGCAAGGACGTCACCAAGCTGAAACGCTACGCCAAGACCATCGTGGTCAAGGATGCGCGCTCGCCGGAACGCCTGCTGGACGAGACCGCGCTGTTCCTGCACCGCTCGCAGGCCAGCCTGCCGGACGCGCAGCGCAAGATGCTGGAAGAGATCCACGCGCTGGATGGGGGCCTGGCCGGCCGCAAGGTGCTGATCGTCGACGACGACCTGCGCAACATCTTCGCCCTGTCCTCGCTGCTGGAGCGCCAGCAGATGCAGGTCCTCTTCGCCGAGAACGGCCGCGACGGCATCGAGGTGCTGGAAAAGGATCCGACCATCGAGATCGTCCTGATGGACATCATGATGCCGGAGATGGATGGCTACGATACCATGCGTGCCATCCGCCGCATCCCGAAGTTCAAGTCGCTGCCGATCATCACCCTGACCGCGAAGGCGATGAAGGGTGACCGCGACAAGTGCATCGCCGCCGGCGCCTCCGACTACATCACCAAGCCGGTCGATGTGGCGCAGCTGCTGTCGATGATGCGCGTGTGGCTGCACTGATGGCTGCGGCGATCTTGCCGGCGGCGTCAGCGGTGGGCAGCTGGACCGGCCTCGCGGCCGGGCTGGCGATCGAGGAGCTGGAAACCGAGCTGCTGCTGGAAGCCGTCTTCCAGCGCTTCGGCCACGATTTCCGCGCCTACGACCGCCCTGCCCTGCGGCGCAAGCTGAGCATGGCCATGGCGGCCCAGGGTGCCGCCACCCTGTCCGGTCTGCAGGAACAGGTGCTGCACCATGGCGATGCCGCCGGCGCCGTGCTGCGTGCGCTGTCGGTGCCGCCGGCGGCGCTGTTCGACAATGCCGAGCATGCGGCGCGCCTGCGCGGCGTGCTGGCGCCGTCGCTGCGCGGCTGGCCGGTGCCGCGGGTGTGGCTGGCCGAATGCGCGGGCGTGGGCGAGGCGTGGACGCTGGCGATCCTGCTGGCCGAGGAAGGCATCCTGGGCCGGCTCGACATCCACGCCACGCTGGCCAACGAAGAGATGGTGTCCGAGATGCTGGACGCCGCGGTCCCGGTAGAAGAGCTCGAAACAGCGCAGCTGCGCTATACCGCCAGCGGCGGGATAGCTACGCTGGCGTCGTATTTCGACATCCGCGACGGCCAGGCCCGGCTCAAGCCCGAGCTGCGGCGGCGCATCACCTGGTCGCAGTACAGCCTGGTGACCGATGCCTCGTTCAACGAGTTCCAGGCGATCGTGTGCTGCAACGCGCTGGCCGATTTCGGCCCGGTGCTGCGCCAGCGCGTGCTGCGGCTGTTCCACGACAGCCTGGCGCGCTTCGGCGTGCTGTGCCTGGACCGGCCGTTGTCGGTGACCGATGCACATGCGCGGACTTACCAGGCGGTCGAGGGGGACCGGCCGTGGTACAAGCGGGTGGGATAATCTGGCGGCTGAATACGGCCCGCTACATGTAAACGTCGCCCCTGCGCAGGCAGGGGCGACGGTTTTTACGTGGTCAGCTCCTCAGAAGACCTTCGCACTCTCCCGCCCCGCCACCATATCCCGCCAGCTCTGCAGGCACCCCATCCCCTCATCCCCCGGCCGGAACTTCATCAAGCCGCGCGCAAACTCCAGTGCGCAGAACGCCGTGATGTCGGCAATCGTCAACCGCTCCCCCGCGACGAAAGGCTGGGTCGCCAGCACCCCATCCAGCCAGCGCGCGGTCTCGCGCATCTTCTGCCCCTGCGACACGCCGAACTCGCCGAACTGCGGCTGCTCCAGCGCCGCCAGGCCCGGATGGCAGTGGCGCACGCTGTTGGCGATCCTGAGGAACAGCTGCAGCTCGCAGCGCCGGTCCATCATCTCGATGAAGGCGCGCTCCTCGAAGCCCTCGCCCATCAGGTTCGGCTGCGGCTGCAGGCCTTCCAGGTAGGTGCAGATCGCGCGCGTCTCCGACAACAGCCGGCCGTCGTCGAGTTCCAGCACCGGCACCTGGCCCAGCGGGTTCAGCGCCAGGAAGGCGTCGCTGCGGTGCTGGCCCTGGCCGAGGTCGACCTGGACCAGGTCGATGCCGGCGATGTTCTTTTCAGCGATGAACATGAGCACGCGGCGCGGATTCGGGGCTCTGGCGCTGGTGTAAAGCTTCATGCGGGTCTCCTCTTGCTGTATGGATGAGCGCCGATGATAACGCAAGCCTGCGTTGACACCATGGCACGAAGCGCTTAGATTCGCAGGTTGGCCTTGCCGCTGCCCGGGCAAGCTCGACATACATACATAATAGAAGACAGGTCTTTCCCATGCATCGCAGTCTCATTTCAGCAGCCGTCGCCCTCGCCTTTACCGCCGTCCCCGCCCTCCAGGTTCATGCCGCGCCAGCCGCCGCCAAAGCCGGCGTGGAAGCCACCACCCAGCTGCCGCGCGGCGTCATCCCGAGCCATTACGAGATCGCCCTGACCCCGGACGACGCCGCCGGCAGCTTCAGCGGCAAGGCCACCATCACGCTCACCGTCACCAAGGCCACCGACAGCATCACCCTGAACGCCGCCGACCTCAAGTTCGCGAGCGCGAGCGTCACCCCGGCCGCCGGCGGCAGCCCGCTGGCAGCCACGGTGAGCGTCGACGACAAGGCCCAGACCGCGACCTTCAAGCTGGCACGCCCGCTGGCGCCCGGCGTCGTCAAGCTGGCGCTCGACTACAGCGGCGTGATCGGCACCCAGGCCGTCGGCCTGTTCTCGCTCGACTATGCCGGCACCGATGGCAAGCCGCAGCGCGCGCTGTACACCCAGTTCGAGAACTCGGATGCGCGCCGCATGATCCCGTCGTGGGACGAGCCGGCCTACAAGGCCACCTTCTCGCTCGAGGTCACGGTACCGGCCGGCCAGATGGCAGTCAGCAACATGCCGGCCGCGACCACCAGCACCCTGGCCGACGGCCGCCAGCGCATCAGCTTCGCGAAGTCGCCGAAGATGTCGACCTACCTGCTGTTCCTGGGCGTCGGCGACTTCGAGCGCGCCACCGCCAGGGAAGGCAACACCGAACTGGGCGTGATCACGCGCCGCGGCGCCCTCGACCAGGCCGCCTTCGCGCTGGAATCCTCGAAGACCATCCTGCGCGAGTACAACGACTACTTCGGCGTCCGTTATCCGCTGCCCAAGCTCGACAACATTGCCGGCCCGGGCCAGAGCCAGTTCTTCGGGGCGATGGAAAACTGGGGTGCGATCTTCACCTTCGAATACGCGCTGCTGCTGGACCCGAAGATCTCGACCCAGCACGACCGCCAGGAAGTGTTCGCCACGGCCGCGCACGAGATGGCGCACCAGTGGTTCGGCGACCTGGTCACGATGCGCTGGTGGGACGACCTGTGGCTGAACGAAGGTTTTGCGTCCTGGATGGAAGGCCGCATGACGGCGCGCGCCCACCCTGAATGGAAGACCCACCTGGATGCCGTCGGCGGCCGCGACGCCGCCATGGGCCGCGACTCGGTCGCCGCCACCCACCCGGTGGTGCAGCACATCGAGACCGTCGAGCAGGCCAGCCAGGCCTTCGACGTCATCACCTACCAGAAGGGCGAAGCCGTGATCCGCATGCTCGAAGCCTACGTCGGCGAAGACGCGTGGCGCAACGGCGTGCGTGCCTACATGAAGGCCCACGCCTACGGCAACACGGTGTCCGACGACCTGTGGCAGCAGATCGAAAAGGCGGCGAAGAAGCCGGTCACCGCGATCGCCCACGACTTCACGCTGCAACCGGGCGTGCCTTTGATCCGCGTCGGCGCGCCGGTATGCAGCAACGGGAGCACCAGCGTGGCGCTGACCCAGGAAGAATTCTCGCGCGACCGGCCGGAGAAGAAGCCACTGGCCTGGCGCGTGCCGGTGATCGCCCGCATCGGCGGCGACGGCAAGGAAGCGCGCACGCTGGTCGCCGGCGGCAAGGGCACGATCACCGTGCCGGGCTGCGGCGCCGTCGTCATCAACGCCGGCCAGAGCGGCTATTACCGCACCCTGTACGCGCCCAAGGAATTCGCCCAGCTGGCGCAAAACTTCGCCAACCTGGCCCCGATCGACCAGATCGGTCTGCTGGCCGACAGCGCCGCGCTCGGCATGGCCGGGATGCAGCCGGCATCGAGCGTGCTCGAGCTGGCCAGGGCCACCCCGGCCGGCGCCGAGCCGCAGGTGTGGGCGCGCATCGCCGGCGTGTTCGCCGGCCTGCACAGCCGCTACCAGGGCAAGCCGGAACGCCAGCGCGCCTTCGACGCCTTCGCCATCGCGCGCCTGGCGCCGGTGATGGCGCAAGTCGGCTGGACCGCACGCCAGGGCGAGCCGTCGACCGTGACCAACCTGCGTTCGCAGCTGATCGGCGTCCTGAGCGACCTGGGCGACCCCAAGGTCATCGCCGAAGCGCGCCGCCGCTACGCCGCGATGGACAAGGACCCGTCCGCCGTGCCGGGTCCGCTGCGCAAGACCGTCCTGGCCGTGGTCGCGCAGCACGCCGACGCCGCCACCTGGGACAGCCTGCGTGCCCGTGCCCAGGCCGAGAAAACGCCGCTGCTGAAGGCCAACCTGTACCACCTGCTGGGCATCGCCGACGACCGCGCCCTGGCCGAACGCGCGCTCAAGCTGGCCCTGACCGACGAGCCGGACCTGACCACCAGCGCCGGCATGATTTCGGCGGTGGCGGAGGTGCACCCGGACCTGGCCTTCGACTTCGCCCTGGCCAACCAGGAGAAGATCAACCAGCGCATCGACGCCACCTCGCGCAGCCGCTACTTCGCGCGCCTGGCCGGCGGCTCGTCCGACCCGGCCATGGTCGGCAAGCTGAATGCCTACGCCGGCGCCAACCTGGCCGCCAGCTCGCGCGGCGACGTCGATGCGGCGATCGCGTCGATCCAGGACCGCGTCAAGGTGAATGCGGCGCGCCTGCCGGAGATCGATGCGTGGCTGGCGCAGAACGCGAAGTAAGCCGTCCGTATCGATAAATGGACATGCCGCCCGGTGCGAATCGGGCGGCATTTTTTTATCAGGGCCTTTCTGTCTAGGCCACCATGTCCGGATAAAACACCGGCATCTCGTCGAAGGTCGAGCGCGTGCCGACGGCCGGGCCATGCTCGCGCAGCCAGGCATCGGCCGCCTTGGCGCCGCAATCGTGCAGGTGGGTCAGGAAGGCGAGTTCGGAGTTGAACTTGCTCGACATCGCGTACCCGGTCAGGATGTCGGTGCCGCTGATCAGGTGCAGGCGTGTCGGTACATGGGTCATGCCGGCGCCGCGTTCCTCGTCCGGCAAGGCGCTGAGGTGCTTCAGCGCACTCATCTCGCGCACGAAGCTGATGTTGAAGGCGATCTCGTTCGAGCGGTTGCTGATGTCGGCCAGGCTGCGCGGCAGGCTGGCGCGGGCGATCGGGTTGTTCTGCACCACGATCAGGTCGCGCGCGGGACGCTTCAGCAGCGGCGCCAGCGGCGGGTTGGCGACGTAGCTGCCGTCCCAATAGGTCTCGCCATCGATTTCCACGCCGGCGAACACGGTCGGCAGGCAAGCCGAGGCGATCACCTTTTGCGGATCGAGTTCCGTGCGGGTGAAAATGCGGCCGGTGCCGGTGCGCACGTTGGTGGCGGCGATGAACAGTTCCAGTTCCTCGCAGGCGCGCACGCGCTCGAAGTTGACCAGGGTCTGCAGCAGGTTGCGCAAGGGATTCAGCGTGAGCGGCAGTTGCATCACCGGACCGATCACGGCACCCGCCATTTCCATCAATTGATAGATGGGCGAGCGTTCCATGGTCCAGCGTCCCGCCATGCGGTCCGCCAGCGTCGGCTGCAGCGGGCTGAAACTGGAAAGCGTGCCCAGCGTGGTCCAGAAGCGGCGCAAGGCCTGCTGCGCGCCGGCGCGGCCGCCGCCCTGCGCCCAGCCGTCGGCCAGCACCACCGCATTGACGGCGCCCGAACTGCTGCCGCTGAGGCTATCGAAGGCGAAGCTTTCCTCGTCGAGCAGGCGGTCGAGCACGCCCCAGGTGAATGCACCGTAGGTGCCGCCGCCCTGCAGGCCGAGGCTGACCGGCCGCGGCATGGGTATGTTCGTGTGTTCCAAAAGGCCTCCTGAAGCGCACAGAAATATGCTCTCGGAGTCTAGCCCGATTGCAAATGGTGCGGCGCAGCGTACGCTTGGGAAATACCTTGGGCAACGCTGCCGCCCTGCATGTCAGAGTGGCACATTCTGCATGCGCGTGGCGATCATGTCGCGCAGCAGTTGTGCATGTACCGCCGCCTGCTCGGCCTTGTGCAGGTAATCGACGGCCGCATCGCCCTGCTGCAGCTTGCGATGCATCTCACGGTACAGCTGTTCCTGCTCGTGCAGCGCGCGCACCGCTGCCCACAGCGCTTCCTCGGCTTCGCCGACCTGCAGCGCTTCCAGCACGCGGGCGGTGAACGCGTGCCCGGTATGGCAGCGGTAGCGCAGAGGCTGGGCATGCCGGATTTCCCAGATGGCACCCCCACACTCCGGACAGGTCAGTGCGGTGCGCGAACCGATCTGGTCCAGCTCCTTCATGGCGGCTCCTTCGTCGAACATGCGGTTTTCGACGGCGATCCAGTCCTGAGGTTCATTGTCGGGTGCCACTTGTTCGCGCTGCAGCAGCGCGACCAGCGTGGATGCGATATCGGCCGTGCGCCGCACCAGGTCGACCGCTGCGTGCTGCAGGGCGTTCGCGGGCATGTCGGGCACCTCGGCATCCTGCGGGTCCTGGACGACGGCAACGCCGCCGCGCGCCTTGATCGCCTGCAGGCCGACGCTTCCGTCGTCCAGGAAGCCGGACAGCACCACCGCGATCGCATCGGTGCCGCAGGCTGCGGCGGCTGAACGGAACAGCGGATCGATGGCGGGACGTGCATGGTTTTCCTTGGGGCCGCGCGACAGCTGCGCGAAACGGCGTTCGCCATCCACCGCCACGGTCAGGTGCAGGTCGGGCGGCGCCACCAGCACCTCGCCTGGGACGATGAGTTCGCCCTGGGCGGCGTGCCGCACCGGCAGGCTCGCGCTGCGGCTGAGCAGGCTCGGCAACACACTGTGGCGCGCGCCGACATGAACGACGACAAGTACGGCTGCCGGGAAATCCGGCGGCAATCCATTCAAGATGACTTTCAGGGCATCGATACTGCCGGCCGAGCCACCGATGACGACGATTTTTTGCATGCCAAACAGGATGAGGCGGAATGGTCCCACCTTAACCTACACGAGAAAAATTCGACGCGGCAATGGATTCCAGTCCTTACGCATGCATGCGCTATGCTCGCCTTTCACGCAACGACAATTGAAAAGGATCGTACTGTGGACACGCAAAACAATATCCAGGGCAAGGTGGTGGTCATTACCGGTGCCAGCAGCGGCCTCGGCGAAGCGACTGCACGCCACCTGGCGGCGCAAGGGGCCATCGTGGTACTGGGCGCGCGCCGCGTCGAGCGCATCGACGCCCTGGCGGCCGCATTGGAAGGGGACGGCGCGCAGGCACTGGCCGTCAAGACCGACGTTACCGACAGCGCCCAGGTCAAGGCGCTGGTGGACGCTGCCGTTGAAAAGTACGGCCGGGTCGACGTCATGCTCAACAACGCCGGCCTGATGCCGCACTCCCCGCTCGAACGCCTCAAGATCGAGGACTGGGACCGCATGATCGACGTCAACATCAAGGGCGTGATGTACGGCATCGCAGCGGTGCTGCCGCACATGATCGCCCAGCGCGCCGGGCACATCATCAACGTGTCGTCGGTGGCCGGCCACAAGGTGCGCCCCGGCAGCATCGTCTATTCGGCCACCAAGCATGCGGTGCGGGTGATCTCGGAAGGCTTGCGCCAGGAAGTCAAGGCGCATGGCTTGCGTACCACCATCATCTCGCCCGGCGCCGTCGATACCGAGCTGCCGGAGAGCATCACCGAGCCGGATATCGCCGACAATATCCGCAAGTTCTACGAGATCGCGATTTCGCCGACGGCGTTCGCGCGGGCGGTCGCCTACGCAATCTCCCAGCCGGACGACGTCGACATCAACGAGATCCTGTTCCGGCCGACCCAGCAGGAGTACTGACCGGTTATCTGGACTCGTAGCGCTTGCGGACCTCGTCGTAGTAGGTCTTCATGGTCCAGAACGCCTGCTTCTTCTTGCCGTCGTCCGAGATCAGGCCCTTGCGGTTCCAGCCATCCTGGAAATACGGGTGCTGGCGACGCGGCGAGCGGAAGTCGACCAGGATCCAGGGCACCAGCCCGCGCAAGCCCGGAATGCCGGCCAGCATCTTGAACTGGTTCTTGTACAGCGTGTCCTGGTATTCCTCGCTCCAGCGGGTGTCGGCGTCGGCGTGGTAGCCGCCGAGTGCATCGGCGCCGAACTCGGTGATCATCACCGGCTTGTCCTGCTTGATGTCGAAACGGTAGTTCAGCATCTCGGCATTGCTGGCCCAGTACCAGCCGGCGTACTCGTTGAAGCTGATCAGGTCGATGCGCTCGGCCAGCGGGTCTTCGACCGTGATGTCGTTGCCGCTGCGGTGGATTTCCAGCGCCGCCGCCACCAGCCGGGTATCGTCGAGCCCACGCGCGGTGCTCACCAGCTTGCCCATGAAGGCGTTGCGCGGCGCACTGATCGGGGTTTCGTTGCCGACCGACCAGATCACCACGCTGGCGCGGTTCTTGTCGCGCACGATCAGGTCGGTCAGCTGGGTGCTGGCGTTGGCATAGGTGTCCGGGTTGTTCCAGGAAATCGTCCAGTACACCGGCACTTCGGCCCATACCATCAGCCCCATTTCGTCGGCCAGGCGGATCATTTCTTCGCTGTGCGGGTAATGGGCCAGGCGCACGTAATTGCAGTTCATGTCCTTTGCCCATTGCAGCAGCATGCGCATGTCGCCCTGGCCGCGCAGCCGTCCCGGGATCAGCGGATTCTCGTCGTGGATCGAGACGCCGCGCAGGAACACCGATTTGCCGTTCAGCAGGATGTCTCGTCCGCGTGTTTCGATCGTGCGGAAACCGATGCGGTCCTGGACCTTGTCTTCGCCTGCAGACAATTCCACCGTGTACAGCTTCGGATGCTCGGGCGACCAGCGCTCCAGCTTGCCGGCCGGGATGGCGATCGCGGCGCGGCCATTGGCGTCGGTCTGCACGGTGGTGGCGATGCCGGCTTCGGGGACACGCAGGGTGACGCGCTGGGATTTGCTGTCGCCGCCGACCTGCACGAAGCCTTCGATGCGGCCGGCATCGCCCTTCTTCAGCTGCACCTTGTAGTCGGCGATATAGCTCGCCGGCAATTCGGCCAACAGCACGTCGCGCGTGATGCCGCCGTAGTTCCACCAGTCGGTGTTCACGGTCGGGATCTCGTCCTGGTAGCGCTTGTTGTCGGCCTTGACCACGACCGTGTTGCGGCCCTGGTTCAGCTTGCCGGTGACGTCGAACTGGAAGGGCGTGAAGCCGCCCTTGTGCATGCCCAGTTTCTTGCCGTTCAGGTAGACGTGGGCTTCGTAGTTCACCGCGCCGAACGACAGCACGTAATGCCGGCCCGGCTTCGGATCGGCTTCGAAGCGCTGGCGCAGCCAGACCGTGCCTTCGTACAGCTGCAGCTTTTCCGCCTGCGAATTCCAGTCGCCCGGCACCTTCATGGTCGGGGCGCGGTCGAAGTCGTATTCGACCCAGTCGGTCTTGTCCTTCGGCTGGCGGTCGTCGTAGTAGCCGCCTTTGCCCGTCTGCGACTGGTCGAAGGGCATGTGGCGGTAGTCGTAGTAGCCGTTTTCGTAGGGATCGATGATGTAGTGCCAGCGGCCGTTCAGGCTGATGTGGCTGCGCCCGTAGATGTTCTGGACCGGGGCCATCAGGCTGCTGGCGGTTCTGGCGCTGGCGGGCTGGCCGGCCAGCTGGACATCGATTGGCCCCGCCGGTTCGGCAGCCTGGGCTGCCATGGCTGTCATGACAGCGCAGGCTGCCAGGGGAAGGATCAGGCGGCGCAAGTCGGCCGCCGGACCATATGCAGGGTTTGCCATTCTGTCTCCTTTTTGTTTTGTTGCCAGAAGATTATCCAGAATCAATACCGGCGTCAAAACGTTTATTGCAGAGACAGATGGCGCGCCCTCAGTCGTCGCCCGGGCCTTCGCCCGGCATGGTGTCGGCCATCAGGCGCAGTTCTTCCGGCGTCAGTTCGTTCGGTTTCTTGTCGGCCAGGCCGTCGACCTCGTTCAGGGCCTGGGCAGCTTCCTGCTGCTTCGCCTGCATGTCCTGCGCCTTTGGATCGTCGGCCGGCCGGTCCTGGGTATGCTGATCGTTGCTCATGCGATGCTCCTTGCAAAATAGTGCGGTGTATCCAGTCTGGCACAGAGCGGGGACGAACGGCGTCCGGCTTGCCCATCCTGCATGAGAGCGCTGCCAGGCCAGGTGCTGGCGGCCGAGTCGCTGGATTGTTACACTGGGTGGCCGAGCCCATGACAATCATTCCATGTCCACATCCGCTTCTTCCAAAGCCGTGTCCGCCCAGACCGGCACCGTATTGCAGATCCTGTTTTCGGTGGCCTTCGTCCACCTGCTCAACGATTGCGTCCAGGCTGTCCTGCCCGCGATCTATCCCTTGCTCAAGCAGGAATTCGCGCTGAGCTTTACCCAGGTCGGCCTGATCACCCTCACCTTCCAGTGCACGGCCTCGCTGCTGCAGCCCTGGATCGGCCTGTACACCGACAAGCGCCCGATCCCCTTCCTCCTGCCGGTCGGCATGTGCGTGACCCTGGCCGGGGTCGGACTGCTGGCGGTGGCCGGCAGCTTTACCGTACTGCTGCTGGCGGCCGCCATGATCGGCGTCGGCTCCTCGACCTTCCACCCGGAAGCCTCGCGCGTGGCGCGGCTGGCCTCGGGCGGCCGCTTCGGCTTCGCGCAATCGCTGTTCCAGGTCGGCGGCAACCTTGGCTCAGCGCTGGGACCGCTGCTGGCGGCCGCCATCATCGTCGGCCGCGGCCAGGGCAAGATCGGCTGGTTCACGCTGTTCATCCTGGTGGCGGTGCTGGTACTGGTCGGCGTCAGCCGCTGGTACGGCAGCCATCTGCGCAACATGCCGCGCAAGAGCGGCGCCCCGGCCGGTTCCGGCCTGCCGCGCGACAAGGTAATCAAGGCGCTGGCCGTGCTCGCCATGCTGGTGTTCTCGAAATACATCTACATGGCCAGCCTGTCGAGCTATTACACCTTTTATCTCATCGAAAAGTTCCACGTGGCGGTCGGCACCGCGCAGCTGTACCTGTTCCTGTTTCTGGCCGCCGTTGCGCTCGGTACCTTTGCCGGCGGCCCGATCGGGGACCGCATCGGCCGCAAGCGCGTGATCTGGGTCTCGATCATGGGTGCGGCGCCGTTCACGCTGGCCCTGCCCTACGCCGACCTGTTCTGGACCGGCGTGCTGTCGGTGATCATCGGCCTGGTGATGTCGTCGGCGTTTTCCGCCATCGTCGTGTTCGCGCAGGAACTGGTGCCGGGCAAGGTCGGCATGATCGCCGGTATTTTCTTTGGCCTGATGTTCGGCGTCAGCGGCATCGGCGCGGCGGCGATGGGGCATATCGCCGACGTGGCAGGTATTGCGCAGGTGTACCGGATTGCCTCTTTCCTGCCGCTGCTGGGAATCCTGGCGGCGCTGTTGCCGAAGATGGAGCAGGTGCGGCGCTGAGCGGCGCCGCGGCGCGCAATCGGCAGCGCCTGGCCGGGTCAGGCGGGATTGGTGCTGCCCGGTCCCGGCGCTGTCCGCGTTGCTGCCGGCGCCGCCTTGTGTGCCGAAGCATGCGCCGACGTTTGCGCCGATGCATGCGCCAGGGCCTGCGCCGCCTCGCGCTCCCGCAGCCAGGCGTCGACCTGCGCCGCCGCTCCCGGCGCCACGTGCAGGCCCAGCTTGGTGCGCCGCCACAGCACGTCGTCCGCGCACAGCGCCCATTCCTGGCGCCGCAGATAATCGAGTTCCACTTCGAACAGCCCCGGCACGACTTCGGCGCCGAGGTCGGCGCGTGTGCGGCAGTGCGCCAGCAACGTCCCCAGGCGGGTGCCATAGGCGCGGGCATAGCGCGCCAGCAGCGCCGGCGCCAGCCACGCGTATTGCTGCTGGCGGGTACGCAGCCAGGCATCGAATTCCAGCACCCCGCGCGCATCCGGCTCCTTGCCGAACAGGTCGCCGCCCGGCAGGCAGGCGTGGCCCGTCCAGCCCGGAACGCGCCTCCCCAGC
The DNA here is from genome assembly GCF_006715485.1 of Herbaspirillum sp. SJZ107. Classification (GTDB taxonomy): domain Bacteria; phylum Pseudomonadota; class Gammaproteobacteria; order Burkholderiales; family Burkholderiaceae_D; genus Telluria. The sequence continues at coordinate 186,307 of NZ_VFNH01000004.1, read as the reverse complement.
GCCGGCGCGATCCAGTCGACCGCCTGCTCGGCCAGCTTGCGGAAGGTCGTGACCTTGCCGCCGAACACGGATAACAGCGGCGCACCCCCGGTATCGGTCTCGAACCGGTAGTCGCGGCTGGCGCTGGAAGCGCTGCCGGCGCCTTCGTCGGCGATCAGCGGACGCACCCCGGCATAGCTCCACACCACGTCCTCGCGGCCGATGCGGCGCTCGAAGCAGCGGTTGGCGGCCTCGCACAGATACAAGGTTTCGGCGGCGCTGATGGCCACCCGGTCGAGATCCCCGGTGTACTCGACGTCGGTGGTGCCGACCAGCGTGAACGCGCCTTCATAGGGCAGCGCGAACACGATGCGGCCATCCGGCTGCTGCAGCAGGTAGGCTTGCTCGTGCTCGAACAGGCGCGGCACCACGATGTGGCTGCCCTTGACGAGTCGCAGCGGACGCACTGCGGCCATGCGTCCGCCGACTGCCTCCTGCAGGAAGCGTGCCGCCCACGGCCCCGCCGCATTCACCACGCAGCGCGCCTGCACCGCCAGTTCGCCCTTCGGCCCGGCCAGCGTGGCGGTCCAGCGCGCGGCCTCGCGCCGCAGCGCCGTGCAGCGCGTGCGCGTGAGGATGGCGGCGCCGCGGTCGCGCGCATCGACGGCGGCCAGCACCACCAGGCGCGCATCGTCGACCCAGGCGTCGGAATACACGAAGGCGCGCGCGAAGCGGCGCTGCAGCGCGGCCCCGGCCGGATCGCTGCGCAAGTCGATGCTGCTCGACGCCGGCAGGAAGTCGCGCCGCGCCAGGTGGTCGTACAGGAACAGGCCGGCGCGGATCATCCAGGCCGGACGCTCGCCCTGCATGTTGCCCAGGCGCGCTTCACGCGACGAAGCGCCGCCGCTGCGCTGCGGCATCACGAAGCGCAGCGGATGCATGATGTGGGGCGCGCTCTTGAGCAGGACCTCGCGTTCGGCCAGCGCCTTGCGCACCAGCCCGAATTCGTATTGTTCGAGGTAGCGCAGGCCGCCATGGATCAGCTTGCTCGACGCGGACGAGGTATGCTGGGCCAGGTCGTCCTTTTCGCACAGCACCACGCGCAGGCCGCGCCCGGCGGCGTCGCGCGCGATCCCGGCGCCGTTGATGCCGCCTCCCACCACCAGCACGTCGCAATCGATGCGTTTCGGATGCTCGCCCATGTCGGTTCCTTTGCATGCCATTTTGATTAGTCTAGTGGCGCGCGCAAGGGCGGTGTTCGGCCATATCAATCTCGCGGGGAGCGCGCCGCAGCGTGTGTAAAATCGGCGCATGAGCTTTCCGAACATCGCACACTGAGATGGCGCCCGAGATGCGCGCCTGGGTCCGCATGCCCTCCGGCAAGCGGCTTGACCTGCTGAACCCGACCCCTTTCGACTGGGACGACGCCGACCTGGCGCTCGGCCTGGCCCGCACCTACCGCTGGGGCGGCCACACTGCCTGGCCGCTGCCGCTGTCGGTGGCCCAGCACTCGCTCAGCGTGATGCTGCTGCGCCGCGCCGCCGCCCCCGCCGGCACGCCGCTGGCGCCGGTCATCGAGCTGCGCGAACTGCTGCACGACGCCGAGGAAGGCTTGCTCGGCTTCGACGCCGTGTCGCCGCTGAAGCCCTTCCTCGGCGACGGTTTCCGCGCCCTGACGCGGCGCCTGGAACAGGCGGTGTTCCTGCGCTACGGCTTGCCGGCCTGGACCCCGGCCGAGCACGAACGCCACAAGCGCGCCGACCGCCTGGCCGCCGCCAGCGAGGCCGTGCACGTGGCCGGCTGGTCGGCCAGGGAAGTGCGCGACACCCTGCGCATCCGCGCCGCCGTGCTGCAGGACGATCCGCTGGCCGCGGTCTACGATTGCCGGCCGTGGGAACCGTGGAAGCCGGCCGTGGCGGCCGAGCGTTTCCTGGAGGCGCTGGAGACCCTGGAGCGGCGCATCGATGCGCAGGAACGAGTTACGGATGAAAAGAACCCGCATGCCTCCTGATCCCCACCCCCGTGCCGGTCACGATGAGGCCGGCCTCGACGCCGCGGTCGCCCGTGCAGCCGACCTCGTGCGCGATGCCGACGCCCTGCTGATCGGCGCCGGCGCCGGGATCGGGGTCGATTCCGGCCTGCCCGACTTCCGCGGCGACCATGGTTTCTGGCGCGCCTATCCACCGCTGGCTGCACGCGGCATCCGCTTCGTCGAGATCGCCAACCCGCACAGCTTCGAGGCCGATCCGGCGCTGGCATGGGGCTTCTACGGACACCGCCTGGCGCTGTACCGGGCGACCGTGCCCCACAAAGGCTTCGCGATCCTGCGGGCGCTGGGCGCTTCCCTGCCGCACGGCGCCTTTGTGTTTACCAGCAACGTCGACGGCCAGTTCCAGCGCGCCGGCTTCGACCCCGGCCGTATCGTCGAATACCACGGCTCGATCCACCACCTGCAATGCACGCGGCCCTGCAGCGACACCATCTGGGCGGCGGAGGCGGTGACGCCCCAGGTCGACCCGTCGACCTGCACGATGGCGCTGCCGCTGCCAGCCTGCCCGCGCTGCGGCGCACTGGCCCGGCCGAATATATTGATGTTCAACGACAGCCGCTGGCTGGAAGCCCGCAGCGAAGCGCAGTACGCGCGTTTCACGGCATGGCGCGCACGGGTGCAGCGGCCGGTGGTGATCGAACTCGGTGCCGGCACCGACATTCCCTCGGTACGCCGCTTGTGCGAGACACAGCGTGCCCCGCTGATCCGCATCAACCCGCGCGAGCCGGCGGTAGCAGCCGGCAGCGGAGTCGGTATTGCGGCAGGCGCACTCGACGCATTGCAGCGCCTGCGCACTGTCCTTGCCAACTGAACAAATATTTCCATCATGAAATTTTCTTTCATGAAGTGCAGTGGAGAGAAATTTCCTTTCATGAACGGTTTATGCACCAGGCATCGAGTGCCTTAATCTTGAGCAATAATTAACGTTACGAAAATGCTAATCCGTTTTTGAGGAGCCTTGCCTAAAGTCTTGATTCCACGGCCTTTATTCTAATATCCACAAGAAATGTGGATAACTGTGTGGAAAAGCGCCTCTTGACAAGCCGGAAGCGCAGTATTGATGCGGGTTTCAACAAAATGCCCGTTCAAGAGGCAAAAACGGAATCCTTAGGAATCAATGACTTACGATTGCATATGTTTTCAGCAGAACGTAGCAGTGGGGTAAATTCCTACAAAATCATGCACTGGGGGATAACTCGTGAGCCTTGCTCTTATTGCTGAGCATGTAGAACATGGTTAATTTCCACAAGGATTGAAAACCGCTTATTTCCAGGCGTTGCGGGCCCGTTCGCGTACCAGCATCCGCACCGCATCCGGCACCGGTTTGCGGCTGTGCAGCGTCTCGGCATCGTTCCAGACCGCCTCTTCGAAATGCTTCAGCATGGCCGGGCTGATAAAGCGCGTGCGCTGGGCATACACGTGGCGGTCGCCGAGCTGGGCCTGCTGCTTGATGAAGAAGCGGTTCGGCACCACCAGCTGCAGGTTTTCCTTGGCGCGTGTCATTGCCACATACAGCAGGCGCCGCTCTTCCTCGATGTCTTCGAGCGAGCCGGTAGCCATGTCGGACGGAATGCAGCCGTCGACGACGTTCAGCAGCGTCACCGATTTCCACTCCTGCCCCTTGGAGGAATGGATCGTCGAGAGGATCAGGTAATCCTCGTCCAGCAGCGGCGCGCCAGCCCGGTCGCTCGTCGCCTCCGGTGGATCGAGGGTCAGCTCGGTCAGGAACGATTCGCGCGAACCATAGCCGCCGGCCAATGCCACCAGTTGCTCGAGGTCGGCGGCGCGTACCGCTGCGTCGTCGTACTGGCGCTCGAGGTGGGGCTGGTACCAGTTCCTGACCAGCTCGATCTCCATCGGCCAGCGCAGGCCGGGCGTGCGCAGCGCGGCGAACAGCGCCACGAAGGCATCCCAGTCGTCGCGCGCCCGCGCCGGCACGGCAAAGCCCGCCAGTGCCGCAGCCGGCTCGGCCGCTTCTGCTACCGCATCCATGCAGCGTGCCGCCGTTGCCGGGCCGATGCCGGGAATCAGCTGGACCACGCGGAACCCGGCCAGGCGCCCGCTCGGATTCTGGACGAAGCGCAGCACGGCCAGCAGGTCCTTGATGTGGGCCGCCTCCAGGAACTTCAGGCCGCCGAACTTGACGAAGGGAATATTCCGCCGCACCAGCTCGAGCTCCAGGGCCGCGCTGTGGCTGGCGGCGCGGAACAGCACCGCCTGCTGGGTCAGCTTGATGCCGGCTTCGCGCTGCTCCAGCACGCGGTTGCAGACCCAGCGCGCCTGCTCGGCTTCGTCCGGGATCAGCACCAGTTGCGGTTTGCCGCTGCCTGTCTTATCAGTCCACAGCGTCTTGGCATGGCGCTCGACGGCCGCAGCGATCACGGCATTCGAGGCATCCAGGATCGGCTGCGTCGAACGGTAATTGCGGTCCAGCGTGACGATGCGCGCCGGCTGCGAGAACTGCTGCGGGAACTCCATGATGTTGCGCACCGTCGCGCCGCGGAAGGAATAGATGGCCTGGGCATCGTCGCCGACCACCATCACGCCGGCCCCGTCCGGCTTCATGCCGTGCAGGATGGCCGCCTGCAGGCGATTGGTGTCCTGGTATTCGTCGACCAGCACGTGGTCGAACTGGGCGCCGATTGCCGGGCCCAGCTCGGGATCGGCCGCCATCTCGGCCCAGAACAGCAGCAGGTCGTCGTAGTCGAGCACGTTCTGCGCCTGCTTGGCGTCGACATAGGCGCCGAACAGGCGTTTCAATTGCGCCTCCCATTCGGCGCACCAGGGAAAGGTGGATTGCAGCACGGCATCCAGCGGTTCGCGGCTGTTGACCACGCGCGAATAGATCGACAGGCAGGTCCCTTTCAGCGGGAAGCGCTTCTGGCCGCCCTGCCCGCCGCTCTGGCCGAGGCCGATTTCCTGGCGCACCATGCCCATCAGGTCTTCGGAATCGCCGCGGTCGTTGATCGTGAACGAGGCTTCCAGGCCGATGTTGCCGGCGTATTCGCGCAGCAGGCGCGCGCCGATGCTATGGAAAGTGCCGGCCCACGGCAGCCTGGCCATCAGGCCCGGCGCGCCCGCGCTGCCGAAGAGGCGCTGCAGGACCGCGGCGGCGCGCTGGCCCATTTCGTTGGCGGCACGGCGCGAAAATGTCAGCAGCAGGATGCGCTGCGGATCCGCCCCGGACTGGATCAGGCGCGCCACCCGGTGCGCCAGCGTGTTGGTCTTGCCCGAGCCGGCACCGGCCACCACCAGCAGCGGCTGGGGCAAGGCCGCGCCAATCCCGTGCTCGACCGCCTCGCGCTGCGCCGGGTTCAGGCTGCCGAAAGGATCGGGCACGGCGGGGTCCGCATCGGCGGTGGCGGATGCAGGAATGGAAGCGAAGGCGGCGGTAGCGTGGGCGGCGGTCATGGCGGACTGGATCAGATGCTCAACTGTACATTTATCCAGTAGTCGAGCGCAAGTGGCAGTCGCCCCTGGCCGTGCTGCGCTTGTAGCAAAATCACATCAATAGGGCTAACTAGCACTCCCTAGTCCGCCCAATTTGCGTTAGCTCAAGGAAGACATTGATATATGTCAGATATCCACAAAATCTGTGCATAAGTATGTGGAAAACGACCCCCTTGACAAGCTGCAATCAAGTGCACATGCGGCTTTCAACAAGTTGCCCGTTGCGCGGGCAACTTGTGAGCTACGTAAAATCGAGGCCGTCGTCGACGCGGTGGAACGGAAATCCGAAGCCCTGCAGCGTGCAGGCAGGCCGCATGCCGGCCAAGCTTTCCGCATATGAGTCGTGTCCCGATTATACGCTCCACGAACGCCTGCGCCCCGGCTCGGTGAGCACGCGCTCGATGACGTCGTTGCCGACATCCTGGGAACGCAGGTATTCGAGCGCGGACATCGTATTGCTGCGCTGCTGGAGCGCGATGCCGAGGTCGACAATGTCTTTTTGACGGGCATCGCGCCGCTGGTAAGGCACGACAAAGTCGCTGTCGCTGTGGTCGAGGTTATCTTGGGGCATCGCAACTCCTGGTTTTGATGAGGGTTAAGATGGTGATGGGTAAAGCCCTAGGGAGTATTTGCCAGCATTTGCCAAAGTCAAGCAAATTTCGCATGGCGGCGTGAAATCTCCATGACAAGGTATGCCTCCTGCATGACCGGCGTCGCGATGCCGGCCGTGCGCCATCATCGGATGGGTGAGCCTAGAATGGTTGCGTCATCCACGTGATGTCCACTTTCAACCACACAGCAGCGAGGCCGCCCATGAGCATGACCCCCGATCCCGATCTGAAACCTGGCGACGAAGCCGAACCGGGCACGCCGGGCGCCGCTGAAGACTTGTGCGAAAGCTGCGGCGGCAGCGGCAAGCTGGACAACGGCAAGACCTGCCCCGAGTGCGAAGGCACCGGCCGCGTGATGCGCGGCATCGGCGGCGGCTGAAGCCGCGCCTGACGCTGAGCCGACGCCATCGGCGCGGATCGGGCATACTTGCGCTATCGTTAACTTGTCCCTGCGAGCTCCGATGGATTCCGTCATGCCCGAACTCCTCAGTGAACACGCCTGCTTCGGCGGCGTGCAGCGCTTCTATAAATACGACTCCACCGCGATCGGCCTGCCGATGCGGTTTTCGGTGTACCTGCCGCCCGGGGCTGCCGACACCACCGCCGGCACGGATGCCGGCAAGCTGCCGGTGCTGTTCTACCTGGCCGGCCTGACCTGTACCGAAGAAACCTTCATGATCAAGGCCGGTGCCCAGCGCGTGGCCGCTGAACTGGGCGTGATCCTGGTGACGCCGGATACCAGCCCGCGCGGCGCCGGCGTCCCCGGCGAAGCCGACAGCTGGGACTTCGGCGTGGGCGCCGGCTTCTACGTCGACGCCACCGAGGAACCGTGGTCGCGCCACTACCGCATGTACAGCCACATCCTGGAACTGCGCGAACTGGTGCTGTCCCGCCTGCCCGCCGACCTGGCACGCGTCGGCATCTTCGGCCACTCGATGGGCGGCCACGGCGCCCTGATGCTGGCGCTGCGCAATCCTGCGCTGTTCCATTCGGTCTCGGCCTTCGCGCCGATCGCCGCGCCGGTACGCTGCCCGTGGGGCCAGAAAGCCTTCGGCGGCTACCTCGGTGCGGACCAGGCCGCCTGGCGCGCCTACGATGCCACCGAGCTGATGGCGAACAGCGCGGCGGCGCCTTTCCCCAAAGGCATCCTGGTGGACCAGGGCCTGGCCGATAAATTCCTGGCCGAACAGCTTTATCCGGAGGCCTTCGAAGAAGCCTGCCGCAAGGCCGGCCAGCCGCTCGAGCTGCGCCGCCATGCCGGGTACGACCACGGCTATTACTTCATCCAGACTTTCGTCGAAGATCACCTGCGCTTCCACCACCGTCAGCTCGGCTGAGGGCTGAAGGCTGACTGCTGCCGGCGCCCGCACGTCCTGTGCGGCGCGCCCGCCTCGTTGGCCAACTTTCCCCTGCTTCCCGTCAGAGTGCGTCCGGCGCTGCGAATTCCCCGCTCCCGCTCGCATTATGGCCTGTGTCAACCCTGCGTCCGGCAGGCCCGCCGCGGCGCGTGCGCACGCTTGAACCACGCCGCGAGGCGTCTTATAAATGAAGCCGTGCGCTTGCAGTGGGACCGGGTATCCCTGCAGAAACGTACGACGCCAGGGTGAACAGGTGGTGTACTCTGGCCGCTCTCGATTGGCAATCGAACGCAATCAGGAGCGGCTGCTGCATGGCGCACATCCACCGTTTCAAGGACCGCGCGCACGCGGGCGCATTGCTGGCAAGGCAGTTGCGCCGCTACGCGCACGCGCCGGACGCGATCGTGCTGGCTCTGCCGCGCGGCGGCGTGCCGGTCGGCTTCGCGATCGCGCAGCGGCTCGGCATCGGGCTCGACGTGCTGGTCGTGCGCAAGCTGGGCATGCCGCACCACGAAGAGTTCGCCATGGGTGCGGTCGGCAGTGGCGGCGTGCGCGTGCTGCAGCCGGGCGTACCCGGGCTGATGGGTGTGACGGCACAGGATCTCGAAGCGGTCACGGCACGCGAGCTGGCCGAGCTCGCGCGCCGCGAGCGGGCTTACCGCGGCATCGGGGACGATGCAGCGGGGGGTACGCGCACCGCGCCCGACCTGCGCGGCAGCACCGCGATCCTGGTCGACGACGGTATCGCGACCGGTTCGACTGTGGGGGCGGCGATCCAGGTGCTGCGCCGCATGCAGCCGCGCAAGCTGGTGCTGGCGGTGCCGGTCGCGCCGCCCGCGACCGTGCACAAGCTGGCGCCGCAGGTCGACGAGCTGGTCTGCCTGTCGGCGCCGCCGCTGTTCCGCTCGGTCGGACAGTGGTACGACGCGTTCGAGCAGACCAGCGACGAACAAGTACAGGCGCTGTTGACGGCCGCACGGCAGCCGCAGGCAGCGTCCCATCCAACAACAGGAGGACAGAACGATGAAAACACAGATGACGGATAACGAACTGGGTCTCGACCTTGCCAAGCTGCTCGGCGGCGCGGCCGCGGGCGCCCTGTTGATGTACATTCTCGACCCGGACCGCGGCGGCGCACGGCGCGCGCACTCGGTGGCGGCCGTGCGCCATGCCGGCAGCCGCACCTCGAGCGCGCTCGGCAACGTCTGGCGCGGCGCCGGCGCGCGCCTCGGTGCGGCGGCGGATAACATGGCCGATGCGGCCGGCGACCGCGCCGCCGACCTCGCCGCTGCCGCCAAGCCGGACGGCGCAGCGGGCACGATCAAATCCTCGCTGTCGCGCCTTGGCCATGCTGCCGGCGAAGTGCTCGACGATACGATTTCCAGGGCAAAAAGCGTCGCCAGCCGTGCCGGCGATGCCGCCAGCGACGCGGTATCCAAGGCCGGCAGCGCCATGAGCCGCAGCGCCGACACGACCGGCGACCTCGCATCCAGGGTGACCAGCCGCGCCAACCGCGCCGCCGATCTCGCCAGGAATACCGTCAGCAGCGGCATCGACGACGCCCGCAGCGCCCTCCGTGCGACCGACTGGCGCGCGACCGCACGCAACCCGGCGGTGCTGGGCGGCGGCCTGCTTGGCCTGTATGGACTGGCGCGCCGTTCGCCGCTGGGCCTGGTGCTGGGCCTGGCCGGCGCCGCCCTGCTGGCACGCGGCGTGACCGGCAAGCCGCTGCGCAGCCTGCTGTCGACGCGCCAGCTCGGCGACCGCTTGGGCGGCACACTGAGCAGCACACTGAGCGGCGGTCTCAGCCAGACGATCGATTTCGAGAAATCGATCCATATCGAGGCCTCGCCGGAAGAGGTGTACGACCTCTGGAACAATTACGAGAACTTCCCGCGCTTCATGTCGCACGTGGTCGAGGTGAAAGACCTGGGCCGGCGCCGCTCGCACTGGGTGGTCAAGGGGCCGGGCGGCAGCGAGTTCGCGTGGAATTCCGTGCTCACCGAGCAGACCCGCCCGCATCGCCTGGCCTGGCGCAGCGAGCCGGGCGCCGAGATCCCGCAAAGCGGTTCGATCCAGTTCGAGCCGCACCGCGGCGGCACCCACGTGACGGTGCGCATGTCGTACACGCCGCCGGCCGGTGTCATCGGCCATGGCCTGGCAACCCTCCTCGGCGCCGATCCGAAGGCGCAGATGGACGACGACCTGGCACGCATGAAAGCCTTCGTCGAACGTGGCGCCATGCCGTCCAGGGGCTCGGACGACGCCGGCCGCTCGCGTTCCTCCAGCCGTTTCCTGCATTGATCATGGCGGACCAGGATACCCTCTCCGCCCTGCGCGCCGCCGCCATCAGGCTCGATGGCGGCGAGCGCGACTACGATGCCCTGCTCGACCTGGTCGGCGATGCGCGCTTCGTGCTGCTGGGCGAAGCCACCCACGGCACCCACGAGTTCTACGAAGAGCGCGCCCGCATCACCCGGCGCCTGATCGAAGACAAGGGGTTTCACGCGGTGGCCGTCGAGGCCGACTGGCCGGACGCCTATCGCGTCAACCGCTACGTGCGCGGCGAGGGCGAGGACGGCAGTGCCGACGCGGCGCTGTCGGGCTTCCAGCGCTTCCCGAACTGGATGTGGCGCAACACCGACGTGCAAAGCTTCGTCGAGTGGCTGCGCGCGCATAACCAGAAGACGGCCAGCCACAAGGTCGGCTTCTATGGCCTCGACCTGTACAGTATGTTCACCTCGATCAGCGAAGTGCTGGCCTACCTGGACAAGGTCGACCCGCAGGCCGCCAAGGTGGCGCGCGAGCGCTACTCTTGCTTCGACCATTACCAGGAAGACAGCCAGCATTACGGTTACACCGCCAGCCTGAGCCTGTCGGAATCCTGCGAGCAGGGTGTGATCGAGCAATTGCACCAGTTGCAGAGGCGCTCGGCCGACACCATGCAGAAGGACGGCGCCGACGAGGCACTCTTCTACGCGCAGCAAAACGCGCGCCTGGTCAAGAATGCCGAAGAATACTACCGCACCATGTTCCGGGGCCGTGTGTCGTCCTGGAACCTACGCGACAGCCACATGGCCGAGACGCTCGAGGCGCTGGCCCAGCACCTGTCGAAGGATGGCGAACCGGCCAAGATCGTGGTGTGGGAACACAATTCGCACATCGGCGATGCACGTGCGACCGAGGTCGGCGAGCTCGGCGAATGGAACGTGGGCGAACTGGCGCGCAAGGCCTACGACGGCGACACCCGCCTGATCGGCTTTTCCACCTACGAGGGTTTCGTGACGGCGGCGTCGGAATGGGACGCGCCGGCCGAGCACAAGCGTGTGCGTCCGGGCATGCCGGGCAGCTACGAAGCATTGCTGCACGAGGTCGGCGTCGACCGCTTCCTGCTGCCGCTGCGCGAAGAAGGCCCGGCACGCGACGCATTGATGCAGCGCCGGCTGGAGCGCGCCATCGGCGTCATCTACCTGCCGCGGACCGAGCGCCACAGCCACTATTTCTCGGCCCAGATGGCGCGCCAGTTCGATGCGGTGATCCATATCGACCGGACCACGGCGGTACAGCCGCTGGATCCGGGCGGCGGCTGGCACTCGGAAGAGCCGCCGGAAACTTATCCGGGCGGCTTTTAGGGCTGGCGCTCGGCTTCCACCGCGGCCAGCGCCTGCCGGGCCATCACGCGCGCGCCTTCGTACGACTTGACGGCCGCAATGAAGCGCCCGTTATGGCAGAAGCCAGCATCCGGCACGCCGGTCACGGCGGCCAGCTCGGCGTCGCGCAGCCCGGCCCAGGCTGCCGGCAAATCGGCGCGGGCCTCGAAGGTTTCCGGGCTGACCGGCACCGTGTGCAGCATGTAGCGCTGCTCGCCCAGGTTATGGCTGATCACGAACAGGACTTTCGGCATTTCCTTGCGCACCACGCTGGTCCAGGGCAGCGCACTGTTTTTCAGGTACAGCACCTTGCCGTCTTCGAGCAGCTCGGACTGGCGCACCTGCTCCACCGCCAGCGTCGCGCCGACGCGGTACTTGACCGCATTGACCATGATATCGGTCAGCAGCGCCATCGCGCGCCGGAACTGGCCGAGGCGGTAGGCTTCGGTCGGTTCGCCATAGCCGATGCGCTGCTCGTCCAGCCAGTTCGGATTGAAGCCGGAAATCACCGCCGACAGGCCATAGCTGCCGGGTGCGTTGCGGGCGGCGCCGGTATCCGACATGTCGAGGTACTGGACGATGTCGGCATCGATGGCGTAGGCAATCTCGCGCGCGGCGTCGTCGGACAGGCGCTGGCCGGTATGGGTCTCGGCCAGGATGGCCACGCAGCGGGCGCCATGCTCGCGCCACACCAGGCCGGCGCTGGCATACACCACCCCGCTCTGGCGGGCGCCGTCGAAACCTTTCTGGTGGTGGTCGAAACGGCCGCTGGCCGGGTCCCAGATGCCGCCGACGTCGACCGCGAAATCGGCCTTGTCGATGATGGCCGGATTGCGCGTGCGCACGATCTCGCTGCCGGGATATAACACGTTCAGTGTGGCGGCGGCCCATGCATCGTCGGCATGGAATTTCCCGCTGTGGGTCACGATTACCATAAGCTCTTTCATCTTTAAAACATATTCGCTGTTTCAAGATGATACCGGCTTTACCGGGCCGCAGCGCCCGTCACGGGCACCCGAGTGCGTCGGCCAGCGCCACCAGGTCATCGGCGACGATATCCCAGTCCTGTTCGGGCTGCAAATCGGTGGTCTGGCCGGGGCCGTGTTCGAAGCGGCGCCGCACGAACATCGTGCGCAGGCCGAGCGCGCGGGCCGCCGCCAGGTCGGTGTTGTGGGCCGCCACCATGCCGAACTGGCCGGGCGCCACCCCGGCCGCCTCGGCCGACCGCAGGTAGACCTCGGGGCGCGGCTTGTAGCTGCGGGCGATTTCCGCGCCCAGGATCACGTCCCACGGCAGGCCGCCGAAACGCGCCAGCTTCAGCATGCCGGCAATATGGCCGTTCGACACCGGCCCGATGGCAAAACGCCGCTTCAGGCGCAGCAGGCCCTCCACGGCATCCGGCCAGGGATCGAGACGTTCCCAGGCCCGGTTCAACGCGATCAGCTCGGCTTGCGGGATGCTGGAGGCAGCGACGCCATGCCGGTCCAGCACCTGCTCCAGGTTTTCGCGGTTGAGCACGTCGAGCCGGACCCAGGGCCGCGCGCCGGAACGCACCGCTTCCATCGCCGGCTGGTACAGGGCCCGCCACTCCTTGGCGAATTCGAAGGGGTCGACTGCAATGCCATGGCGCTCCAGAAAAGGCTCGGCAGCACGGGCGACGCCCGAGCGCCAGTCCACCACGGTACCGAAGACGTCGAAACCCAGGAATTCAAGCTGTTCGAATGGCAAGGACATGGGGCATCACTCCGTGGAAACCTGTTTGGCGGGGCGCTGGTCCGGCACGATCGTCGCGCGCCACCAGTCGTCGATCATCTGCTTTTCGTGCGGCCAGCGCGCGTCCGACGGGTAGGCATTCACGCGGTTGCCATAGGCCTTGTCGCTGAGCTGGGCGTCGCCGCTCTTCAGGACCTTGCCGTCCTCGACCAGCGAATAGCGCAGCCGCATGCGCGGCCAGTCGCCGCCGTGACGCAGGATACGCACGCCGCTGAGGGCAAAGCGGTTCGGCTCCTCGCGGCCGGCCAGGTCGATGTCGAGCACGTCGATGACCAGGTCCTGCCCGGCCGGCAAGTCCTTGCCGAGCGCCTGGAAATGGCCGCTGATGTCTTCCAGCGCCTGCTGGCGCTGCCAGGGCGTGCGCGGCAGGTCGGTGAACTGGGCGTCGTGGACATAGTTGACGGTGACGGCGGCCGCGGCGATGCCGTGCGCCGCCAGCCAGGCGGCGGCGAATGCAAGTTGCCGTAGGCAGGTCATGGTTGGCCTCCCGTCCTTTCGCGAAAACGATGTCGGTTCAACTATACGCCGCTTCCCTCAGCCGTGCCCGCCGCCGCGCGCCCGGCGTGCCCAGGCCGGGGAATGCGCTGTGAATGTAAAACGACGCTCCAGCCCCCGGCAACAAATTTTATTGCTTGGACCCGCCCGCTTTGGTTTACGATGGCGTCGTTATGATCTGGCAACTTAATCAGAGTGAGAACAGAGCCGAGACATGAGTAAATACAACCTGAACGTCAACGGCAAGGTCCAGTCCGTCGACGTCGAACCCGACACCCCGCTGCTGTGGGCCTTGCGCGATACCCTGAACCTGGTCGGCACCAAATACGGCTGCGGCATCGGCGCCTGCGGTGCCTGCACCGTCCACATCGACGGCCAGCCCGCCCGCTCGTGCCAGATGCCTGTGGCCAGCGTCGGCAAGCACAAGATCACCACCATCGAAGGCCTGGATGCGCGCGCCATGCACCCGCTGCAGCAGGCCTGGCAGGAACTCGACGTGCCCCAATGCGGCTACTGCCAGTCCGGCCAGATCATGAGCGCCTGCGCGCTGCTCAAGCAGACCCCGCGTCCGACCGACGCCCAGATCGACGACGCCATGGCCGGCAACCTGTGCCGCTGCGCGACCTACGTGCGTATCCGCGCCGGCATCCATCGCGCAGCCGAGATCGCTTCCGCGACGACGACTGGAAAGGGCAAGAAATGACCCACCCGCCCGTTTCCAGTGCGCGCCGCAACTTCCTGCGCCAGTCGACCGCCGGCGGCGCTTCCCTGCTTTTGGGCCTGCATAGCGGCGGCGTGATCGCGGCCGCCGGCGCCACGGCGCCGGCCGAGGGCGCCGAGTTCGCCCCCAACGCCTTCATCCGCATCGGCCAGGACGGCCGCGTCACCCTGATCTCGAAGCAGCCGGAAATCGGCCAGGGCATCAAGACCTCGCTGCCGATGATCATCGCCGAAGAGCTCGACGTCGATTGGAAAGACGTGCGCGTCGTGCAGGGCGACCTGAACCCGGTCTACGGTTCGCAGGGCGCCGGCGGTTCGACCTCGACCCCGACCAACTACGACAACTTCCACCGCCTCGGCGCCACCGCGCGCGCGATCCTGGTGCAGGCCGCAAGCCAGGCCTGGAACGTGCCGGCCGCCGAATGCGCGACGGCCCAGGGCAGCGTCGAGCACAAGGGTTCCGGCCGCAAGCTCGGCTATGGCGCGCTGGTCAAGGTGGCGGCCACGCTGCCGGTACCGGACGCCAAGGGCGTCCAGCTGAAGGATCCGTCCGGTTATCGCCTGCTGGGCACGCGCATCGGCGGCGTCGACAATGGCCTGGTGGTCAGCGGGAAGCCGCTGTTCGGCATCGACGTCAAGCTGCCGGGCATGTTGTATGCAACCTACGTCAAATGCCCGACACTGGGCGGACGCCCGGTCAGCGCCAACCTCGACGCGATCAAGGCCATGCCGGGCGTGAAGGATGCCTTCATCGTCGAAGGCACGGCCAATTTGAACGGCTTGCGCCCGGGCGTGGCCATCCTCGCCAACTCGACCTGGAACGCCCTGCGCGCGCGCAAGAAGCTGGACGTGAAATGGGACGAAGGCGAAGGCGCCAACCATAGCTGGGCCGGCTTCACGGCCCAGGCCCAGGCGCTGTCCAGGCAGCCGGGTGCGGCCACCATGCGCAAGGACGGCGACGTCAACGCCGCGCTGGCGGGCGCCGCCCATACGGTCGAGGCCGCCTACAGCTACCCCTTCATCTCGCACGCGAGCATGGAACCGCAGAACTGCACCGCCTGGTTCAAGCCGGACGGCAGCCTGGAACTGTGGGCGCCAACCCAGAATCCGGGCTCGGGCCAGGCGCTGGCGGCAAGCACCTTCGACATTCCTAAGGAAAAGATCACGCTGCACATCACGCGCAGCGGCGGCGGCTTCGGGCGCCGGCTGTCGTCCGACTTCATCGTCGATGCGGCGGCCATCTCGCAAAAAGTGAAGGCGCCGGTCAAGCTGACCTGGACCCGCGAAGACGATTTGCAGCAAGACCATTTCCGTGCGGGCGGCTTCCACTTCCTGCGCGGCGGCGTCGACGACGCCGGCAAGCTGGTGGCCTGGCACAACCATTTCGTCACCTTCGCCAACCGCATCGAGCGCAAGGAAAGCGACGGCACCAACAACAGCGTGCTGCAGCCGGGCAGCGGCGGCAATTTGTCGGGCGACGAATTCCCGGGGCGCTGGGCCGCCAACTGCCTGCTCGAGCAGACCCCGATCGAATGCCGCATCCCGATGGGACCGTGGCGCGCGCCGGGCAGCAATGTATTCGCCTGGGTGTTCCACAGCTTCATCGACGAGCTGGCGCATGCGGCCGGGCGCGATCCGGTCGAGTTCCGGCTGGAGCTGCTGGGCGACAAGGACATCGTGCCCGGCACCGGAGAACGCGGCCAGCCCTACAGCGTAGCGCGCATGCGCAACGTGCTGAAGGCAGTGGCCGACAAGGCCGACTGGGGCAAGCGCAAGTTTGCGCGCGGCCAGGGTGCCGGCGTGGCCTTCCACTTCAGCCACCGCGGCTATGTGGCCGAAGTGGCCGAGGTCACGGTGTCGAAGGACGGCAAGCTGACCGTCGACCGCGTGGTGGTGGTGACCGACATCGGCGCCCAGATCGTCAACCTGTCCGGCGCCGAGAACCAGGTCGAGGGTTCGGTGATCGATGGCCTCTCCACGCTGATGGGACCGGCGCTGGACATCGACAAGGGCCGCATCGTGCAGAGCAATTTCCACGAGTACCCGCTGCTGCGCATGCCGGACACGCCGACGAAAATCGAATCGCACTTCCTGAAGACCGATTACCCGGTCACGGGCCTGGGCGAACCGGTGTTCCCGCCGCTGGCGCCGGCCGTCTGCAACGCGATCTTCGCCGCCACCGGCAAGCGCGTGCGCGAACTGCCGCTCAGCAAGACCGACCTCAGCTGGAGCTGATCCTGTCCTCCCAGGCCCACGCTCTGCTGCAACAAGCCCTGCAGGCGCACCAGCAGGGCAAGCTGGATGCGGCGGCCAGCCTGTACCGGCAAGTGCTGGCGCAGGCGCCGCGCCAGTTCGACGCCCTGCACCTGCTGGGCGTGATCGCGCGCCAGCGCGGCGATGCCGCCGCTGCCGCCGGCCTGATCCGCGATGCGCTGCAGGTCGACCCGTCCCAGGCGCGCGCCCATTGCAACCTGGGCGCGGCACTGCAGGACCTGGACCAGCCCCAGGCCGCCCTGGACAGCTACGACCAGGCGCTGCGCCTCGATCCGCGCTATGCGCTGGCCTGGGACAACCGCGGCAACGCACTGCGCCGGCTGGGCCGCCTCGACGAGGCCCTGGCCAGCTACGAACAGGCGCTCGGCCTGCGCCACGATGCGGCCGAGACCTGGTGCCACCGCGCCATCGTGCTGAACGACCTGGGACGCTTCGACGATGCCGCCGCCAGCGCCGGCCGCGCGCTGCAGCTGCGGGCGACCTACCCGGATGCGCTGCTGGCGCTCGGCAATGCATTGCAGGCGCTGGAGCGTTTCGAGGAAGCCTGCGCCGCCTACGAGCAGGCATTGACGAAGGCGCCGCGCGCCGACATCTGGTGCGCGCGCGGCAGTGCGCTGAAAAAGTCCGGCGACCTGGCGGCGGCACTGGACAGTTACGAACGCGCGCTGGCGCTCGACCCGGACTATGCGCTGGCCCAGCACTACCGCGCCAACACGCTGCGCGCGCTCGGCCGCAAGCTTGACGCCATCGCCGCCTACCGCGCGGCGCTGGCGCTGGGCGCCGACGCCACCGAGGTCGGCTTTGCGCTGGCGGCGCTGGGCGAAGGCGCCCTGCCCGCGAGCGCTCCGTCCGACTATATAAAAGGATTGTTCGACCAGTACGCCGGCCATTTCGACCGCCACCTGGTCGAGGTGCTGGCCTACCGCACGCCGGCCCTGCTGGACGAGGTACTGCGCGCGCACCTCGGGCCCGTGCAGGCCGTACAGGACGAGGTGCTCGACCTCGGCTGCGGCACCGGCCTGTGCGCACCTTTCCTGCGGCCGCTGGCACGCAGGCTGACCGGGGTCGACCTGTCGCAGCGCATGCTCGACAAGGCGCGCGCGTCAAACCTGTACGATGCCCTCGCCTGTGCCGACATCGTCGATTTCCTGGCGGGCGATGGCCAGGCCGGCCGCTACGGCCTGGTACTGGCGGCCGACGTGTTCGTGTACATCGGCGACCTCTCACCCGTGTTCGCCGGGGTGGCGCAGGCCCTGCAGGCCGGGGGCTGGTTTGCGTTTTCGGTGGAAGCGCCAGGCGACAAGGATGGCGACGGCGCCAGCGGCTATGCGATCACGCCGTCGAACCGCTTCACGCATGCGTTGGCCTATATCGAGCGGCTGGCCGCGCAGCACGGCTTCGCGCCGGTGGAAACCCGCGCCGCGGCACTGCGCCGTGAACACGGCCGCGAGGTGGCCGGCCACCTGGTCCTGCTGCGCCGGACGTAAGACCGGCGCCGGCGTAAGGAAGCTAGCTTCAGGCCACCGACAGCGCCGTCATGCCGATCTCGCCCAGCCGCACCGGCACCGCGCCGCGCGCCACCATGCGGTCGATGGCGCGCGTGCCGTCGCCGGGCTTGACGTCGACCGCGCGCATCGCTTCCGGCACGATCAGGGTGTCGAAGCCCTCTTCCAGCGCATCGGTCACGGTGTTCAGCACGCAGTAGTCGGTGGCCAGGCCGCAGACCGTCACGCGCGTCACTTCGCGCGCGCGCAACTGGGCGGACAGGTCGGTGCCGCCGAAGGCCGAGTAGGCGTCGACGGCGGCGGTGTCGGCTTTCGACACCACGATGGCGTCGTCCGGCAGCGCCAGCTCGGCGGCGAATTCGGCGCCCGGGCTGTCCGCCTGGCAGTGCGGCGGCCACGGCCCGCCCTGGGCCGCGAACGAGCAGTGGTCCTGCGGGTGCCAGTCGCGCGAGGCGACGATCGGCAGGCCCTGGGCCTGGAACAGTTCGATCAGGTGGTTGATCGGGGCGATGACTTCGTGGCCGTTGGCGACACCGAGGGCGCCGCCGGGCAGGAAGTCGTATTGCAGGTCGATGATCAACAGGGCGTCGCCTGGTTCGAGGTGGATGGCACTCATCTATTGTTCTCCATGGTGCGCTGTCGTCGCGCGAACTTGTCGGTTAATGCCAGTATATACCGTCGCCCCCGCGCAGGCGGGGGTCCAAGTTCTGCAAGCGCAGTCGAGACGCGGGCAAACTTGGACCCCCGCCTTCGCGGGGGCGACGGGCGAGCGTACGGGGCGACGGGCCAGCGTAGCGGGCGCACGGTGCGTGAGCGCCGCGGCCGGTAATGCAATCAATGCGGCAGCGTCGACCCCGACGCCTGCGCCGCGCGCGCCGCCGGATCCGGATCCAGCGCCCCCAGCCGGTCGAGGATGGCCACCGCCTGCTGCGCCTGCGCCGCGTCTGCCGTCGTGACGGTGATCTGGCAGTCGCGCACGTCGTCCTGGGCGGTCGGCGCATAGGTGTGGGTGTAGGCGGTCTTGCCCTTGACCTCGGGGTTGTCGCCGACGGTGAAATTGCCCTGCACCGGGCCGGTCTCGTCGATGCGGACGTCGATCACGACGTTATCGGCGGCCAGGCCGGCGGCCAGCAGTTCGTTGCGTGCCTGTTCGGCGGAAGCGAGTTGCACGAAAGTGCGTACGATCGGATTTTGCATGGTTTCTCCTGCATTGAGTACATTGTGTTGAATTCCACCGTACCAGAAATGGCAAGGCGGTGGCGCTCGCAGGCCACATGAGGTATCCATAAGGCATGGATAAGCCGCACAAGCTCGACAGCAAGGTGTACACTCGCGGGCTAGGGCAATACATATAGACAAAAAGCAAGATGAACTCTGGGTTGAACCGCGGGCTGAGCCGCTTCCGGCTGAACAGCCTGCGCAGCCGGCTGATGCTGCTGGTGGCGCTGGCGATGATGCCGCTGGCGATCATGACCGTCCTGGCCGGGGTGCGCGAGCGCCACCACACGGTCCAGGCGTCCGAAGAACACCTGCGGCGCCTGACCGCCATGGCCGCCGCCAACGAAGCCCAGTCGATCCAGGGTGCGCGCCAGATCCTGGTCGACCTTGCCAGCGTGCCCGACCTGATGGGGGACACCGCGCGCTGCACCGCGCTGCTGTCGGACGTCCTCGACCGCAACGAGGGCTACGTCAACTTCGGGCTGATCCAGCTGAACGGCGACGTCACCTGCAGCGCCGTGCCGCTGCTGCACCCGGTCAACCTGGGCGACCGCAGCCACTTCCGGCGCGCGATGGAGGAACGCCGCTTCATCGCCGGCGACTACGTGTTCGGGCGCGTGATCAAGAAACACACGATCAACCTCACCTACCCCGTCATCGACCGCGCCGGCAAGGTGCTGGCCGTGGTGTTCGCGGCGATGGACCTGGAGGCGCTGGACACCTTCATCAACGACATCGACCTGCCGCCCGGCTCGATCCTGACCACCTTCGATGCGCGCGGCGGCATCATCTCGCGCCGCCCCGAACCCGAGACCTGGCTCGGCAAGCCGGTGCCGAAGGCGATGCTGGAAGCGATGAAGGCGCCGGCGGCGAGCGCGGGTGCCGTCACCCTGCACGGCAGGGACGGCATCGAGCGCCTGCACAGCTTCGCGCGCGTCGGCACGCCGGCGCTGACCGACTACACCGTCACCATCGGCATCCCGACCGAAGGTATCCTGCGCGCGGCGCGCCACGACCAGATCATGTCGCTGCTCGGCCTCGGGGCGACCATCCTGCTGGCCCTGCTGGCGGCGTGGCTGGTGGGCGACGTGCTGATCGTGCGCCGCGTGCACAAGCTGATGGGCACCGCCGAGCGCATCGCGGCCGGCGACCTGGAGGCGCGTTCCCGCATCGATTACGGCAACGAGGAGATCGGCAGCCTGGCGCAGGCGCTGGACCGGATGGCGGCGGCGCTGCAGAAGAAGGAAGCGGCGCGGTCGCTGGCCGAGCGCGAGCTGCGCAGCGCCGACCAGCGCAAGGACGAGTTCCTGGCGATGCTGGCGCACGAACTGCGCAACCCGCTGGCGCCGATCAGCACCGGCGCCAACCTGCTGCGGCTGCTGCATTCGGAGAATGCCCAGATCCACCAGACCTGCTCGATCATCGTGCGCCAGGTGCAGCACATGACCAGCCTGGTGGACGACCTGCTGGACGTGTCGCGGGTGACGCGCGGGCTGGTCTCGATCTCGGCCCAGCCGCTGGACCTGAAGCGCGTGATCGAGGATGCGGTCGAGCAGATCCGGCCGCTGGTGACGGCGCGCCGCCACCGCCTGCTGGTCGAGCTGCCGGATCCGGCGCGCGCGCCGGCCCCTGCGATGGGCGACCACAAGCGCCTGGTGCAGGTGGTCGCCAACATGCTCGGCAACGCCGGCAAGTACACGCCCGAGGGCGGCACGATCCGCTTGCGCCTCGAAGGCGAAGGCGACGCCGGCCAGGGCAGCTGGCTCTTGAGCGTGTCCGACAACGGCATCGGCATGGACGCCGGCCTGGTCGGCCACGTGTTCGACCTGTTCACCCAGGCCGAGCGCACGCCCGACCGCTCGCAGGGCGGCCTCGGACTCGGCCTGGCGCTGGTCAAGAGCCTGGTCGAGCTGCACGGCGGCAGCGTGCAGGCGGCCAGCCCCGGCCCGGGCCAGGGCTCGACCTTCACGGTTCGGCTGCCGCGCCAGATGCCCGGGCTGGCCGCGCCGGCGGCGCAGGCCGATGCGGATGCCGCGGGCGCCCCCGCCGCCGTTACAAGCGCGCCGCTGCGCATCCTGCTGTGCGACGATCACGTCGACGCGGTGCACACGCTGCAGCTGTTCCTGCGCTCGGCCGGACACGAGGTCGACATCGCGTATACCGCCGGCGACGCGCTGGAACTGGCGCGCCTGACGCGGCCGGACGTCTGCCTGCTCGACATCGGCCTGCCCGACTTCGACGGCAACGAACTGGCGCGCCGCCTGCGCCAGCTGCCGCAGGCCGCGGGCAGCACGCTGATCGCGATGACCGGCTACGGCCGCCAGCAGGACCGCGCGACGGCGCTGGCGGCCGGCTTCGATCACTACCTGGTCAAGCCGGTGGATACCGTCCGGCTGGCGGAGATCCTGGCGGCGGTGGCGCCCGCCGGCGCGCCGGCTGATGACAATATGTAACCGCAGTTGCCAAACGTCGCATCCTGTATCAAGTTATCGGAACGCCAACAGGCGCCACCATAACCACGACAGGGACACCATGAAGACTCTCTGCGGTACCTCGATCACCCTCGCCTGCGCCCTGCTGCTGGCGGGCTGCAGCAGCCAGACCACCATCCGCGAGACCGTCGTCAGCGACGACGTCGGCGCGTATCGCGCGCCGCCGGCGGCGCCCCCGCCTCCCGCCCCTGCCATGATGTCGCGGTCCGGGGTCCTGGGCTACGCCACCAGCCAGCGCGCCATCGTGGCGCCGGCGCCGTGGCTGGTCGTGCCGCCCTCCACCGACAAGTTCCCGGACAAGGAAGCCGGCAAGGCGATCCTGGTGGCGGACCAGCCGGTATCGACCTTCAGCGCCGACGTCGACACCGCCTCGTACGCCTTCGTGCGCCGCCTGCTGTCCGCAGGCCGCATGCCGGCACCGGAAGCGGTGCGGGTCGAGGAAATGGTGAACTACTTCCCCTATCGCTACGCCGCGCCGAAGAACAGCCGCGTGCCGTTCGCGGTGTCCACCGAAGTCATGCCGAGCCCGTGGAAGGCGGGCAACCAGCTGGTCCACATCGCCGTGCGCGGTTATGACCTGCAGAATGCGCAGCGCCCGCGCGCCAACGTGGTGCTGCTGGTCGACGTGTCCGGGTCGATGATGGGGCAGGACCGCCTGCCGCTGCTCAAGCAGGGGTTCCACCTGTTTGCCGAACGGCTGCGCGACGACGACCGCGTCGCCATCGTCACCTATGCCAACGGCACCGCGGTGGCGCTGGAGCCGACGCCCGGCAGCGAGCGCCGCAAGATCCTCGATGCCATCGACGCCCTGCACGCGGGCGGCGGCACCGCCGGCGGCGAAGGCCTGCAGCGCGCCTATGCACTGGCCGAGCGCAACTTCGACCGCGAGGCGGTCAACCGCGTGGTGCTGGCCACCGACGGCGACTTCAACGTCGGCATCACCGACCCGCGCCAGCTCGAACAGTTCGTCGCCGGGAAACGCAAGAGCGGCGTCTACCTGTCGATCCTCGGCGTCGGCGAAGGCAACCTGAACGACGCCCTGATGCAGCGCCTGGCCCAGTCGGGCAACGGCAATGCGGCCTACATCGACACCCTGATGGAAGCCGGCAAGGCGCTCGGCGAAGAACTCGGCTCGACCATGTTCCCGATCGCGAACGACGTCAAGGTACAGGTCGAATTCAATCCCGAGCGGGTCGCCGCCTACCGCCTGATCGGCTACGAAACCCGCATGCTGCAGCGCCAGGATTTCAAGGACGACAAGGTAGACGCCGGCGACATGGGCGCAGGCCACACCGTCACCGCGATCTACGAGATCACGCCGAGCGCCGCGGCCGGCATCCTGGTCGATCCGCTGCGCTACGGCAAGGAGAATACCGCAAAGGCCGCATCCAGCGGCGGCGACGAGCTGTGCTTCGTCAAGCTGCGCTACAAGCTGCCGGGCGAAGCAGGCAGCCGCCTGGTCGAGCATCCGGTGCGTGCCGGCTCGGCGCGGGCCCGCTTCGAGGCTGCACCGGACGACCAGCGTTTCGCGGTGGCCGTCGCCGCCTTCGGCCAGCGCCTGCGCGGCGAAGCGCCGCTGGCCGACACCAGCTACGAACAGATCGCCGCGATGGCGAACGCCGCCCGCGGCCCGGATCCGGAAGGCTACCGCGCCGAGTTCGTGAAGCTGGTGCGCATGGCCGATGCGCTGGGCAAGGTGGCGCAGGCCGGCCAGCCCTGATCGGCGCTTATCGGCGCTTCATCGCGTGCCATGCACGGCTGGCCGAATTGACTGGCCAGCCGGCGCGGGAGCTGCATATACTTGCGCTCCCGCTACTTCACCGACCGTCCCGCCCCCATGCTCCGCCGCCTGCCGCTGCTGCCCCTGCCCCTCCTCATGTTCCATTGCGCCGCGACGGCCCAGCAGACGCCCGAAGCGCCGCTGCAGCAGGTCGAGATCAAGGGGCCCGGCAGCCAGGAACTGCGCCGGCAGGACAGCCTGGGGCGTATCGTGGTCGGACGCGAGGAGCTGGCGAAATATGGCGACACCACGCTGTCGGATGCGCTGAAGCGCCAGCCCGGCGTCAGCGTCAGTGCCGGCGAAATCCGCATGCGCGGCCTCGGTGCCGGCTACACCCAGATCCTGGTCGACGGCGATCCGGCCCCTGGCGGCTTCGCCATTGACACCCTGTCGCCCGACCTGGTCGAACGCATCGAGATCCTGCGCAGCGCCAGCGCCGACACGGGCGCGCAGGCGGTCGCGGGCACCATCAACATCGTGATGCGCAAGGCGCGCGCAGGTGCCGGCAAAAGCGCGCGCAGCCTGAAACTGAGCGCCGCACAGGCGCAGCGGCGCGCCAGCCCGGCGGCCACGCTGCAGTGGTCCGGCCGCGCCGGCATCACCAGCTACGCGCTCGCCGCCACCGCATCGCAGACGCGCCGCCACGACGATCCAGGCATCGACGAGCGCACGGAAGGCAGCGCCGGCACCACGCTGCGCCACTTCGACGAACGCGACGAGAGCCGCCTCACCAAACTGAGCCTGGCGCCGCGCATGGAGCGCAAGGCCGCCAACGGCGATACGCTCGCGCTCACCGGCCTGTTCGATTTGTCGCGCAGCCGCTCCATGAGCCGCCAGCTGGAAACCACGCTGCTGGGCCAGCCGACCGCCTCGCCGGACGCCACCGGCCGCGCCGCCTACGACACCTGGCTGGCCAAGTCCGACCTGTCCTGGTCGCGCCGCATCGGCGCCGGCCGCCTGTCGCTGAAGGCCGGGCTGGAAGCCAACCGGCGTCCCGGCGACTACCTGTTCCGCGGCATCGACGCCGGCGGCACGCCCTGGTTCGAGCGCGCCGTCACCTCCAGCGCCGGCGAACGGCGCGCCTCCACCAGCGGCAAGTACGTGACGCCGCTGGGCGATGGCCACGACATCGCGTTCGGCTGGGATGCCGCGCTGACGCGCCGCGCCGAAACCCGCCTGCAGCAGGACCGCGCACCCGGCACAGCCCCCTACTACACGCTCGACCAGGACTACACGGCCGACGTGCGGCGCCTGGCGCTGTTCGCCCAGGACGAGTGGCAGCTGCGGCCCGATCTGCAAGCCTACCTCGGGCTGCGCTGGGAAGGCCTGGACACGCGTACCGCAGGCCGCGGCTTCGACGGGCGCGCGGTACACGCCAGCGTGTTCAGCCCGATCGGGCAGCTGGTGTGGAAACTGCCGGGCCGCCCGCGCGACCAGTTGCGCCTGGCGCTGGCGCGCACTTATAAAGCGCCGCAGCCGGGCGCCCTGGTGCCGCGCCGCTACACCGTCAACAACGACAACGGCCCGGCCAACCCCGACTTCGAAGGCAACCCGGGCCTGCGTCCGGAACTGGCCTGGGGCCTGGATGCGGCGCTGGAATCCTACTTTGCAGGCGACGGCATGGCCAGCGTCTCGGTGTATGCACGCCGCATACGCGACGTGGTGCTGCAGCGGCTGTACCAGGATGGCGCAAGCTGGGTCGCGACGCCCGCCAACAACGGCGGCGCCGGCGTGCACGGCATCGAAGCCGACCTGCGCCTGCCGCTGCCGGCACCCATCCCGCGCTGGCCAGCCATCGAGCTGCGCGCCAACCTGGGCCGCAACTGGTCGCACGTGGACGCCCTGCCCGGCCCGGACAACCGGCTGGCGGCGCAGGCGCCGTTCACGCTCAACCTCGGGGCCGATGCGCGCTTGGCCGGCAACGCGCACAAGCTGGCGGCAGGCCTCAACCTGCACGTGGTCGGTACCAACACGGCACGCGTGGCCCCGAGCCTGACATCAAGCACCGGCATGGTGCGCGAGCTGGAAGCGTATGCGGCCTGGTCGGCCGCCGGCGCGCAATGGCGGCTGACGCTGCCCGATGTGCTGCGGCGCAGCGCACGCGAAAGCCAGGTCTACCAGGATACGGCGCTGCTGCAGCAGCGCTTCGTTGCCACGCCGCGCCGTCCAGCACTGCGGCTGCAGGTGGAGCTGCCGATCTAGTACAGTCAGACAGATTCTCACGAAATATTGCAGTAGAAGAAACAGTTTCGACGCGGTACCATGTTGGCCTCGTCGTTCATTCTTCCATCATGCGCGCCACCTTATTTGTCGCCGCCAGCGCGACCTTCCGCCGCAGCGTGCTGCTGGGCCTGGCCCTGCTGGCCATCGCGACCGCCCACGCCGGCGAGCGTCCTGTTCCGATCGCCGCCTTTTTCGAGAATCCGAGCCTGAGCAACGCCAAGCTGTCGCCCGACGGCAAGCATCTGGCCATGCTCGTCAACAATACGGAAGGCCACGACCAGCTCGGCGTCGTGACCCTTGCCGACAAATCGATCAAGGTGGTGGCCGCGTTCGCCGGCGCCGATGTCGGCCGCTTCGAGTGGGTCAACAACGACAGGCTGCTCTACGATTCGCGCGACAAGCACACGGCACCGGGTGAAGAGCGCTATGCGCCCGGCCTGTTTGCCGTGAACATCGACGGCAGCCTGCGGCGCCAGCTGGTGCAGGTGACGGGCCGCACCTTCTTCTCGTATGGCAGCGACAACGGCCGCGAGAAGCTGCCCTGGCATACCTTCATGCTGGACCAGCCCGGCGCGCAGGATTCGAACTGGGTCTACGTCGAGAGCGCCGAATTCGGGAAAGACTACGCGGTCAAGGAAGTCGAGCTGATCAAGCTCGACACCGTCAGCGGACGCTGGGACCCGGTGCACGGTCCGGCGCAGGGCAAGACGCGCGAATGGTGGCTCGACGCCAAAGGGCAGCCGGCGCTGGCGACCACGATCGAGGACAACGTCGAGACCCTGCATTACCTCGATCCCGCCAGCGGCCGCTGGCGCAAACTGTTCGCGCAGGACGTCTACCTCGGGGCCAAAGGCGCCTTCGCGCCGCTCGGCTTCGCTCCCGATGGCACGCTGTACGTGGTCAGCCGCCGCGGGCGCGACAAGAGCGCGCTGTTCGCCTATGACCTCGCCAGCGGGAAGCTGGCCGAGCAGCCGCTGGTCGACCTCGAGGAATACGATTTCCGCGGCCAGCTGGTGGCCGGCGCCGGCAAGCTGCTGGGCGTACGCTATACGGCCGATACCGAGGCGGTGGCCTGGTTCGACCCGGCCATGAAGGCGGCACAGGCGGCGGTCGACAAGCTGTTGCCCGGCCGCGTCAACGTGCTGAGCGCCGGTAGGCGTTCCGAAACCTCCTTCCTGCTGGTGCGCTCGTGGTCCGACCGCCAGCCCCCGGTGTTCATGCTGTTCGACCTGCAGAGCGGCAAGCTCTCGATGCTGGGCAACAGCCACCCGGCCATCGATCCATCCAGGATGGCCAGGCAGGACATGGTGACCGTGAAAGCGCGCGACGGCCGCACGATCCCGGCCTGGCTGACGGTGCCGCCGGATGGCGCCGGCAAGAAATTGCCGATGGTGGTGCTGGTGCACGGCGGCCCCTACGTGCGCGGGCGCGACTGGCGCTGGGAAAGCGACAGCCAATTCCTGGCCTCGCGCGGCTACCTGGTGCTGGAGCCGGAATTCCGCGGCAGTACCGGTTATGGCGAGGCCCACTTCCGGGCCGGCTGGAAACAGTGGGGCCTGGCGATGCAGGACGACATCGCCGACGCCACGCGCTGGGCCATCGCCCAGGGCATGGCCGATGGACAGCGCATCTGCATCGCCGGCGCCAGCTACGGCGGCTATGCCACCCTGATGGGCCTGATCCGCGACCCGGACCTGTACAAATGCGGGATCGACTGGCTCGGCGTCACCGACATCGGCCTGATCTACAGCGGCAACTGGACCCGCGACAGCGACACCTCCGAGGCCTACAAGCGCTACGGCATGCCGACCCTGGTGGGCGATCCGGTCAAGGACGCCGGCCAGTTCGAGGCCACCTCGCCCCTGAAGCAGGCGGCCCGGCTGACCCAGCCGCTGTTGCTGGCCTACGGCGGCGCCGACCTGCGCGTGCCGCTGTACCACGGCCGCAAGCTGTACGACGCGGTCAAGCCGCATAACAAGCAGGTCGAGTGGGTGGTCTATGACGAGGAAGCGCACGGCTGGACCCTGGTCGATACGCGGCTGGATTTCTGGGGCCGGGTCGAGCGTTTCCTGCAGAAGCAGATCGGCAAAGGGACCGACTGACCGTGGCCAAGCGGGTGGCATCGATGCGCAGGTTTAGTAAACGAACATAAACTGCACCGGAATATCGAAACCTTGTTGAGCGCATCGCCTTCCTGTATATAAATTAGTTGCAGTCAACTAACAGGCTGGCCTGGCCGGCCACTGGAACCGGCCATGCACTCACCCCTCCCCAGCCTTTGCCGTTGTGTCGTCCGGGCCGCCGCCATCGCGGCCCTGGCCGGCTTCGGCACCGCCCATGCCCAACCCGGCGCCGCGCCTGCGCCGGCCAGGTCCGGCGTCGACCTCGCCAATCCACTGGTCGGCACCGCGCCCCTCGACCGTCCGGCCTTGACCGGCAACGCGCCGCCTCCGGGGGAGCTGCTGTACTCGGGCCAGACTTCGCCGGGCGCGCGCCTGCCGCACAGCCTGACCCAGGCCGCGCCGGTGAATTTCAACGTCGACCTCAACTACCCGATGGGCGTCGACATTTCCTACGCCTATCCGAATCCGACCATGTTCGGCTTTACCGGCGGCGGCTCGGCCTATCCCGCCGAAGCGGCGCCGATCGTGATGCCGGTGGTGGGCGACTGGACGGTGCCGCCGGCCTATTCGCAGTCCTGGTACGACAAGGCCAGCGAAAAAGCGTCGCCAGGCTATTACGCGGTCGATCTCGCCGCCTCGCGTACCAAAGTGGAACTGACGGTGACACAGTCGACCAGCCTGATGCGCTTCACCTTCCCCGAAAGCCCGCGCGCCAACGTCGTGATCGACCTGCGCCGCCCCGGCGGCAAGGTGGAAGTGATCGGCGACCGCAAGATCGTCGGCCTCGCCGACCGCAAGGACAGGAACGCGGCCGCGGACGGTCCCTGGTTCGTGGCCGAGTTCTCGCGCCCGTTCGCCGGCTTCGGCACCTTCCACGCGGTGCACGACTACAACTGGGGCGCGCTCGGCTACAAGGACGTCCAGGCCGGGCGGCGCACCGACAGCGGCCCCAGTGCGGGTGTGTACGTCACCTTCGCCACCCGCGCCGGCGAGCAGGTGCTGATGCGCATGGCACACGGCAACAGCGCCGCCGAAGCCGAGCAGCGCCTGCGCCGCGAGGCGCCGGACTTCGACTTCGCGCGCGTGCACGCGCAGGCGCGCGCGGCCTGGGCGCAACTGTTCGGGCGCGTCGAAGTCAGCGGCGGCACCGACAAGCAGCGCATGCTGTTCTACTCGACCCTGTACCATTCCTTCGCCAGCCCGTGGCTGGTCGCCCCCAAGGGCATGCCCGTGAGCGGCGCCGACGGCCGTACCGAAGCGTCCGCCTACGACCGTTACGGGCCGGTGCCGTTCTGGGATACCGGGCGCAACCAGATCGCGCTGCTGATGCTGCTCGAACCGCAGGTGGTGCAGGACGTCATGCGTTCCGAACTCGACATGGCGCGCGCCAGCGGCTACATGAACACCTCGTTCCACGGCGACCACGCCGTGCTGCTCTACGACGGCGCCCTGCGGCGCGGGATTCCGTTCGACTACGCCGCCGCCTACGCCTACCTGCGCAAGAACGCGCTCGATCCCAAGGGCCCGCGCGGCTACCTGGCCGAGTACATGCAGAACGGCTGGATCGCGGACATCGTCCCGCCGGGCAACCCGAGCCCGCCCTACGCCGGCGGCAAGGCCGGCGTCGCCAAGACGCTGGAATATGCCTGGGACGACTACGTGCTGGCCGACATGGCGCGCCGGCTCGGCAAGCCCGACGATGCGCAACTGTTCCTGCGCCGCGCCGCCAACTACCGCAATGTGTTCGATGCGTCGACCGGATTCATGCGCGGCCGCACTGCCGACGGCAAGTGGATCGCCCCCTTTGACCCGGGCGAGCCCTACTACAACTTCATGATGAAGGAAGCCTCGGGCTGGTCCACGCTGTGGCTGGTACCGCACGACGTGCAGGGCCTGGTCGGCCTGCTCGGCGGCCGCGCCGCCTTCAACGCCAAGCTCGACGCCTTCTTCGCCACGCCCTACACGCCCAAGGGCATCTGCCGCGACTGCACCGGCCTGATCGGGCAGTACGTGCAGGGCAACCAGCCGGACCAGCAGGCGCCCTACCTGTATGCCTGGAGCGGCCAGCCGTGGAAGACCCAGGCGCTGGTGCGCCGCATCCTCGGCGAGCTGTACGGCAGCGACGCCAGCGGCTATGCCTACCCCGGCATGGACGACCAGGGCTCGACCTCGTCCTGGTATGTCCTGAGCGCGATGGGCTTCTATCCGGTGGACCCGTCGAGCGCCGACTACATCATCGGCAGCCCGATCTTCGACCGCGTGCGCCTGCGCCTGGGCAACGGCAAGGTGTTCGAGATCGTCGCCCGCAACAACTCGGCGCGCAATCTGTACATCCAGTCGGCCACGCTCGACGGCAAGCCGTGGACCAAGCCCTGGTTCAGCCAAGCCGACATCGCCGATGGCGGCACCCTGGTATTGACCATGGGTCCGGCACCGAACGAGGCCTGGGGCGCCGACCCGCGCCAGGCACCGCCGTCGATGGCGACACAGGAGAACTTGCCCAGATAAATTGCCAAGCAGACCACGCTTATCCCTACATTCCTTTATCATCGGTCTTCGACATGTAAACGGAATGTAAAAGAATGGATTCGATCGAAATCGTCCTGGCGATGCTGCTCGCCGTGGTTGCCAGCGGCTTCCTGGGACGGATGTTGCCCTTCGCCGTGCCGCTGCCACTGATCCAGATCGCGCTGGGCGCCGTGATCTCGGGCGTGCTCAAGCATGGCACGGCGCTGGAACCGGACATCTTCTTCCTGCTGTTCCTGCCGCCACTGCTGTTCCTGGATGGCTGGCGCATCCCCAAGGTCGGCCTGTTCCGCGACAAGGGCACGATCATCGAGCTGGCACTCGGGCTGGTGCTGTTCACCGTGGTCGGCGCCGGTTTCCTGCTGCACTGGCTGATCCCGGAACTGCCCTTGGCGGTGGCGTTCGCGCTGGCGGCGATCGTGGCGCCGACCGATCCGGTGGCGGTGTCGGCGATTACCAGCCGGGTGCCGGTGCCGCCGCGCCTGATGCACATCATCGAGGGCGAATCGCTGCTCAACGACGCCAGCGGCCTGGTGTGCTTCCGCTTCGCGGTGGCGGCGGCGATGACCGGCACCTTCTCGATCGCGCAGGCCAGCCTGACCTTCCTGTGGCTGGCGCTCGCCGGCATCGCGGCCGGCGTGGCGGTCACCTTCGCGATCTCGCGCGTGCACCAGTTTCTGACGCGCCGCTTCGGCGACGACGAGGGCGCACCGATCCTGATCAACCTCTTGACGCCGTTCGGCGCCTACCTGGCGGCCGAACACATCGGCGCGTCCGGCATCCTGGCCGCGGTGGCGGCCGGCATCACGATGAGCTACGTGGAACTGGGCGGCTCGGCCACTCCGACCACCCGCGTGCACCGCGCCGTGGTCTGGGACACGCTGCAATTCACGCTGAACGGCGTGATGTTCGTGCTGCTCGGCGAGCAGTTGCCGGACATCCTGCGAGAAGCCGTGCACCCGCCGGGCGGCGGCCACCCGTTCAACCCCTGGTGGCTGGCCGGCAATGCGCTGGCATTGAGCCTGGGGCTGGTGCTGCTGCGCTTCGTCTGGGTCTGGGTGTCGCTGCGCCTGACCATCCTGAACCAGCGCCGCCTGGGCCAGCAGGTGTTCAAGCCGCGCCTGCGCCTGATCCTGGCGACCTCGTTCGCCGGCGTGCGCGGCGCCCTGACCATGGCCGGTGTGATGACGCTGCCGCTGGCGCTGCCGAACGGCGATCCGTTCCCGGGCCGCCATCTGGCGATCCTGCTGGCCAGCGCGGTGATCGTGGTGTCGCTGATACTGGCCAGCATCATGCTGCCGCGCCTGCTGCGCGGCCTGGAAGTGCCGACCGAAGGCGAAGCCGAGCAGCACGAGGACAAGGCCCGCAATGCGGCGATCACGGCGGCGGTGGAAGCGGTCGAGCGGCTGGGACGCGAACGCAGCACCGGTCCCGACGCCGACCTGCACGCCAACACGGCCGGCCACGTGGCCAAGCTGTACCGCCACCGGTTGCGCGTGGTCCAGGAAGGCGATGCCGGCCACGATCCGCAGCAGGCGCGCGACACCGAACGCGAGTACCGCCTGACCGCGCTGCGGGCCGAGCGCGAGACCATCCTGCGCCTGGGGCGGCGCCGCGAGATTTCCGACGAGATCGCACGCAAGCTGCTGCGCGAGATCGATCTTGTAGAGGCAAGGTACCGCTAGCAATGTTCGTTTCCGTACGGTGCGTAGCAACCCGCCCCGCTTAGACTGCATGCTCGGGCAGGCCTTCCGTAGGGTGGGCTCTCTGTGCCCACCCTACGAGGCCGACCATGAAAGATGACGCACAGCAGGAAAACCACGCCATTCCCAACGCCGACCCGCCCGCCGCCGCCAAAGCGGCCGGCCTGCGCTATGTCCACGACGACCGCCCCGGCATCCGCCGCGCGCCGGCCAAGGACGGCTTCGACTACGTCGACGCCAAGGGCCGGAAGGTCGACGACGAGGCCACGCTCAAGCGCATCAAGTCGCTGGTGATCCCGCCGGCCTGGCAGGATGTCTGGATCTGCCCGCAAGCCAACGGCCACCTGCAGGCCACCGGGCGCGACGCGCGCGGGCGCAAGCAGTACCGCTACCACCCCAAGTGGCGCACCGTGCGCGACGAGGTCAAGTACGAGCGCATGATCAACTTCGGCAAGGCGCTGCCGCAGATCAGGAAGGAAGTCGACCGCGCCCTGAGCCTGCCCGGCCTGCCGCGCGAAAAGGTGCTGGCGACCATCGTCTACCTGCTCGAAGCGACCATGATCCGCATCGGCAACGACGAATACGCGCGCGAGAACAAGTCGTACGGCCTGACCACGCTGCGCAACCGCCACGTCAAGATCGACGGCAGCGAAGTCGAGTTCCGCTTCCGCGGCAAGAGCGGCGTCCATCACGACGTCAAGGTGCACGACAAGCGCCTGGCGCGCATCATCGGGCGCACCCGCGACCTGCCCGGCCAGCACCTGTTCGAGTACGTCGGCGACGACGGCGAGCCGCACACGGTCGACTCGAGCGACGTCAACGACTACCTGCGCGACATCACCGGCGAGGAATACACGGCCAAGGACTTCCGTACCTGGTCGGGCACGGTGCTGGCGGCGCTGGCGCTGCAGGAATTCGAGAAAGTCGATTCCGAAGCCCAGGCCAAGAAGAACGTGGTGCGCGCCATCGAATCGGTGGCCGAAAAGCTCGGCAACACGCCGTCGGTGTGCCGCAAGTGCTACGTGCACCCGGCCGTGCTCGACGCCTACATGGACGGCACCATGCTGGAAGGGTTGCGTGCGCTGGCCGAGGAAAAGCTGGTCGAGGACCTGCACGACCTGCAGCCCGAGGAAGCCGCGGTGCTGGCCATGCTGCAGCGGCGCCTGGCGCAGGAAGTTCCGGACGATACCAAGCTCCAGGTGAAGCGCCGCGCGGCGTGAGCGCATCCCCTATCCACTCAATTGAAAGGAAAAAGAATGACAGCAGGTACATGCACGATCGAACTGGTCCAGGCTTTCGAGCACCAGGTGACCGGCATTTCGGTCTCCGAGGACAACCGCATCTTCGTCAACTTCCCGCGCTGGACCGAGGATAGCCCGGTGTCGGTGGCCGAACTGGTCGACGGCAGCGTGAAGCCGTATCCGGACGAAGAATGGAATGCCTGGCGCAACGCCAAGAAGGACGAGATCACGCCGGACGACCACTGGGTGTGCGTGCAGAGCATCGTCGCCGACGGCCGCGGCAGCCTGTGGGTGCTGGACCCGGCGGCGCCGGCCCAGGCCCACCTGGTGGCGAAAGGCGCCAAGCTGGTGAAGATCGACCTCGCGACGAACAAAGTGGCGCAGACCGTCGCCTTCGACGAAGACGTGGCGCCCCAGGGTTCCTACCTGAACGACGTGCGTTTCTCGAACGATGGCAACTATGCCTACATTACCGATTCCGGCGTGGTCGGCGCGCTGGTGGTGGTCGACCTCGCGGCCGGCAACAGCGTGCGCCTGCTGGACGGCCATTCGTCCACGCAGATGAAGAAGGGCCTCGACGTCAGCGTCGACGGTGAAGTGCTGCGCCGTCCCGACGGCCGCGGCGTGGAATTTTCGGCCGACGGCATCGAACTCTCCGGCGACGGCAAGTACCTGTACTGGCAGGCCATCAAGGGCGACGACCTGTACCGCATCCCGACCGAAGTGCTGCTCGGCGCCGGCCTGCGCGGCGAGGACGTATCCGGGTCGGTGGAACCGTACGGCAAGAACGGCGTCAACGACGGCCTCCTGATCGCCCGTGGCACCGACGACATGTACCTGACCTCGGTGCAGGACAATGCGATCAAGGTGCGCAACCTGGCGCAGGGCCCGTCGGCCGCCATCCGCACCGTGGTGCAGGACGAGCGCCTGCGCTGGCCGGATACCTTCAGCCAGGGGCCGGACGGCACGATCTACGTGACCACCTCGCACATCCAGGATTCGGCCTTCTTCAAGCCGGACGCGCCGGCGGCTTTGCCTACGCAGTTGTGGAAGTTGAAGTTCGGTACACAAGCGTGACGTACGGTCGATAACGGCCCGCTGCCCCTGAACGTCGCCCCCGCGCAGGCGGGGGCCCAAGTGCTGCGTGCGTTCACGCAGCGCGTGCAACTTGGATCCCCGCCTGCGCGGGGACGACGTTTACGCGCCAACACAGCAAGAAGCTGTGTATCAGTGCTCAGAACGTCAAGCGCCCCTCGATCGAATCATCCAGCGTCTTGCCGATCAAGGCCCCCACCGCCACCTTGGCGCCGGCCACGACCGAGCCATGCTTGTTGTCCCAGTAATACCCCGACTGCGGCGTGAACCGGATCGCGGTGACGCGCGGATCGTCCTCGCCCTCGGTGAACCAGGTCTTGAGCAGCGGATTCCACAGTTCGTGGATACGCGCACGGTCGGTCAGCACCTCGGCGCGGCCTTCGAGTTCCAGGAAGCCGGCGTGGGCGCCGACCTGGAAGTAGAGCTTCACGGCCGGGTTGGACGCCAGTTCGTGGTTCTTGTGGCTGTCGCTGGCGCTCAGGAACCAGAGGTTGCCGGCGTCGTCGGTCTCGCGAATGCTCATCGGACGCACGCCGTTGGTTTCACCGGTTGCGGCGGCGGTCACGAAGAAGCACGACTCGGCATCGTCGGCCATGTCCTTGACGCGTTTCACGGCGTCGGGGCCGCTGAGGTCGCGGCGGTTTTCTTCAGGTTGGTTGCGGTTGATCGAATCCATGGTCATTCTCCTTATGGCCGGGATGGCCGTTGCGACGACTCTAGGCATTCCACTCCGCGCCGACTGTGCGCGAGCGCACCGCCGTAATATTAACTGTCTGGAAACTGCGTCGTCACTGGCCGGCTGTGGCTGCTGCGGCGTGCCGGACGCGCCCGCCCCGACCTTCAAGGTGAAATAATGTTACAGTCTGCCTCTTTTACAGGGATAAACGGCGCGCACCACGCCGCTGTACAACCGATCGGACCAGCTTGAACTCGAGTTTCAATTTCCTCGCCGGCGGAGGCGAAATGGGCGCCCTGATCCGCGCCCACGACTGGCACGGCACGGCGCTGGGCGCGCCCGACACCTGGCCGTCCACGCTGAAGACCGTGATCCGGCTGATCCTGTCGAGCAACCACCCGATGTTCATCTGGTGGGGCGAGGACCTGATCCAGTTCTACAACGACGGCTACCGCCGGACCATGGGACCGGAACGCCATCCGGCCGCCCTCGGCCAGCCCGGCAGGGTGTGCTGGGAAGAAGCCTGGGACCTGATCGGTCCGGACATCGAGCGCGTGATGGCGGGCGGCGAGCCGACCTGGTACGAAGACCGGCTGGTGCCCCTCACCCGCCACGGCGAGCGCCAGGACGTGTGGTGGACCTACGGCTACAGCCCGATCGAGGACGAGTCCGGCATCCGCGGCGTGCTGGTGATCTGCAACGACGTCACCGAGGACCACCTGCTGCGCGAGCGCCTGAAGCAGACCAACCATGCCCTGATCGAGACCATGGACGACGGCTTCTGCCTGATCGACATCCTCCGCGATGCCGACGGCAAGGCGGTCGACTACCTGTTCGTCGAGGCCAACAAGGCTTTCGTGGCCCAGACCGGCCTGGTCGAC
This sequence comes from Herbaspirillum sp. SJZ107, assembly GCF_006715485.1. Classification (GTDB taxonomy): domain Bacteria; phylum Pseudomonadota; class Gammaproteobacteria; order Burkholderiales; family Burkholderiaceae_D; genus Telluria. The sequence goes on along the minus strand of NZ_VFNH01000004.1, from coordinate 150,484 downwards.
AGCGTCGGCAAGACCGCGCGCCAGCTGGTGCCGGACATCGAACAGCGCTGGATCGACATCTACGACGAGATCGCGCGCACCGGCGTGGCGCGCCGCTTCGTCGAGGAGTCGCCGGTGATGGGACGCTGGTTCAACGTGTATGCGGGCCGCATCGAAACGCCGGAACAGCGCCGCGTCGCCCTGCTGTTCACCGACATCACCGAGCGCATCAACGCCGAGCGCGCGCTGCAGGCCAGCGAACAGCAGGCACGCAGCGCCGCGGCCCTGGCCGAAGCCGAGCGGCGCCGGCTGGACGCCCTGCTCAGCTCGGTCCCGGTCGGCATCGCCTACGTCGACGCCGAGGGCGGCCTGTCCGCCACCAACCGCATGAACCAGGTGCTGTGGGGCGAGCATCCGATGTCGCGCAGCCGGCACGAATATGGCGAATGGCGCGGCTGGTGGGCGGACGGTGCCGAGCGCCAGGGCGAGCCGCTGGGCGCCGACGACTGGGCGACGGCGCGGGCGCTGCGCGGTGAACGGGTCGACGCTGACATCGTCGAGATCGAGCCCTTCGGACGGCCCGGCGAGCGCCGCACCCTGCTGATCTGCGCCGAGCCGATCCGCGACGAGGGCGGCGCGGTCGCCGGCGCGGTCTCGGTCAGCATGGACATGAGCGAGCAGATCGGCACCCAGCGTGCCCTGCGTGAAAGTGAACAGCGGTTCCGCACCATCACCGATGCCATGCCGCAGATGGTCTGGTCGACCCTGCCGGATGGCCGGAACGATTATTCGAACGTCCGCTGGTGCGAGTTCACCGGCTTGTCCAGCGAGGACCTGTCCGGGATGCAGTGGCTGGACGTAATCCATCCCGACGACCTGCAGGCGCTGCATGCCAACTGGATGCGCAGTGTCGAGAGCGGCGCGCTGTTCGATGCCGAGCACCGCATCCGCCGCCACGACGGCGAATACCGCTGGGTGCTGAACCGCGGCTTGCCCGTGCACGACGAAGACGGCAAGATCGTACGCTGGATGGGCACCGTGACCGACATCCACGACCAGAAGCTGGCGGCCGAGGAACTGAAGGCGGCCAATGCGCGCAAGGACGAATTCCTGGCAATGCTGGCCCACGAGCTGCGCAATCCACTGGCGCCGATCAGCACCGCCGCCCAGATCCTCAAGCTGCCCGGCGCCGACCCCAAGCGCATCGCCAACGCCAGCGACGTCATCGCGCGCCAGGTCAGGCACATGGTGGAACTGGTGGACGACCTGCTCGACGTCTCGCGCGTCACGCGCGGGCTGGTGGAACTGGAACGCGAGCCGGTCGACCTGGCGGCCGCACTGCAGAGCGCGATCGAACAGGCGCGCCCGCTGATCGAACGCAAGGGCCATACGCTGTCCACGCGCCTGGGCGACGCCCACGTCAGCGTGCTCGGCGACCGCAAGCGGCTGGTGCAGGTGATCGTCAACCTGCTCAACAACGCGGCCAAGTACACGCCGGACGGCGGCGAGATCAAGGTCTACGCAGACGTGGACGGCACCGGGATCAAGCTGAGCGTGATCGACAACGGCATCGGCATCGACGCCGCCCTGCTGCCCGAGGTGTTCGAGCTGTTCACCCAGGCCAAGCGCACGCCCGACCGCGCCCAGGGCGGGCTCGGCCTCGGGCTGGCGCTGGTGCGCAGCATGGTCGGCCTGCATGGCGGACGGGTCGAGGCCAGCAGTGCGGGACCGGGACGCGGCAGCCGCTTCGACGTCGTGCTGCCGCTGTTGACGGACCGCCCGGGGGCGGCGCCCACCGCGGCGGCCGGCACCCCGGTGCCGCCGGCACGCGTGCCGCTGCGCATCCTGGTCGTCGACGACAACCGCGATGCCGGCGAATCGCTCGGCATCGTACTGGCGTCGAGCGGGCATACGGTGATGGTCGAGGAAAGCTCGCAGGCGGCCCTGCGCCGGGTGCAGGACGAGGCGGTCGACGTCTGCCTGCTCGACATCGGCCTGCCCGACATGGACGGCCACCAGCTGGTGCGCCGCCTGCAGGCGCTGCCGCTGGCGGCGCGGGCCACCATGATCGCCCTCAGCGGCTACGGCCAGCGCCAGGACCTGGAAGCCTCGCGCCGTGCCGGCTTTGCGCTGCACCTGGTCAAGCCGGTGGACCTGCCGCGCCTGCTGGCGCTGCTCGATACCCTGGCGCCGGACTGACCGCTCAGGACATGGCGGAGGCCGCGGCCGGCGCGCCGAGCGCATCCAGCGCCGCCCGCAGGCTTTCCAGGGCGTAGGGCTTGGGTAGAATGTCGGCGCCCGGCACCGCCACCCCGCCATAGCCGCTCGCCAGCAGCACCTTGATATGGGGGAACCGGGCCCGGGCCAGCTGGGCCAGGTCGTCGCCCTGGACGCCGGGCAGCTGCATGTCGGTCAGCAGCAGGTCGATGTCGAGCGACAGCTTGTCCATCGCTTCTTCCGCGCTGGCGACGGCGATCACGCGATGGCCGAGGAATTCGACCATGTCGCGCGTGTTCTCGCGGATGTCGCCGTCGTCCTCGACCAGCAGGATGTGCAGCCCGGCGCCCGCCGCCGGCGGCGCTGCGGCGGGCGGCGGGACCTCGACCGCCGCCGCCTCCGGCAGCTTGCCGGCCGTCTTTTGCTTCTGGTTGGCCAGCACGTGGCGAATCTTGCGCGCCAGGCTCTCCTTCGTGTACGGCTTGCCGATCAGTTCCACGCCGCGGTCGAGGCGGCCGCCGTGCACGATCGCATTCTCGGTATAGCCGGAAGTGAACAGCACCGCCAGCTCCGGCAGGCGCTCCCTGGCCTTGCGCGCAAGTTCCGGGCTACGCAACGGCCCCGGCATCACGACGTCGGTGAACAGCAGGTCGATCGGCACGCCGCTGTCGATCACGGTCAGCGCGGCGCTGGCGTCGCCGGCCTTGAGCACGCGGTAGCCCAGCTCGGTCAGCATCTCGACCACGGTAGCGCGCACCGCATCGTCGTCCTCGGCCACCAGCACGGTCTCGCTGCCGCCGACCACCGGCTGCACGTCCAGCGCCACGTAGGCGTCTTCCGCCTCGCGCGAGCGCGGCAGGTAGAGCTTGATGGTCGTGCCCTCGCCCGGTTCGCTGTAGATCTTGACGTGGCCGCCGGACTGCTTGACCAGGCCATACACCATCGACAGGCCCAGGCCGGTGCCCTTGCCCTCGGCCTTGGTCGAGAAGAAGGGTTCGAAGGCCTGCTGCAACACCTCCGGCGACATGCCGCTGCCGGTGTCGCTGACCGCGATCATCACGTACTGGCCCGGCACCACGTCCGGATGCGTGGCGCAGTAGGCGCTGTCCAGCAGCGCATTGTTGACTTCGATGGTCAGGCGGCGGGTGCCGTCCGCGCAGTGTTCCATGGCATCGCGTGCGTTGATGGCCAGGTTCAGGATCGCGTTCTCGACCTGCGTGACGTCGATCGACGCGCTCCACAGGCCACCCGACATCACGGTCTCGATCTCGATTTCCTCGCCCAGGCTGCGGCGCAGCATGTCTTCCATGCCGGTGATCAGGCGGCTGACCTTGACCACCTTCGGCTCCAGCGGCTGCTTGCGCGCGAAGGCCAGCAGCGAGCTGGCCAGCTTGGCGCCGCGCTGCACGCTGGCCAGCGCGTTCTCGACGCGGCGGCGCGCCACCGGCACGTTGTTGACCTGTGGGGCCAGCAGCTGCAGGTTGCCGGAAATGACCTGCAGCAGGTTGTTGAAATCGTGCGCGACGCCGCCGGTCAGCTTGCCGATCGTTTCCATTTTTTGCGACTGCTGCAGGGCGGCCTCGGTCTTGCGCATGGCCTCGGCCTGCTGCAGGTCGGCGGTGATGTCGCGTCCGATGGCGTGGATGTAGTGCGCGTCCGGCACCGCGGTCCACGACAGCGTGCAGTAGCTGCCGTCCTTGCGCCGGTAGCGGTTCTCGAACCGGTAGACGTGGCTGCCGCCGCTCAGCGAGCCGACCTGCTGGACGGTCGACTGGACGTCGTCCGGATGCACCAGGTCGAGCAGCGAGGTGCCGGTCACGTCCTGTTCGCGCCAGCCCAGGGTCGAGGTGAAGGCCGGGTTCACCGCGCTCAATATGCCGTTGAAGTCGGCCACCAGCATGATGTCCTTGGACAGGCGCCAGATGCGGTCGCGCTCCGCGGTGCGGGTCGAGACCTGCTCTTCCAGCGTGGCGTTCAGGCACACCAGCGCCTGCGCGGTCGACGTCTGTTCCTCGATGTCGGTATTGCTGCCGATCCAGCGGACGACCTTGCCTTCCGGGTCGCGCATCGGCACGGCGCGCACCAGGTGCCAGCGCCAGGCGCCGTCGTGGCGGCGAATGCGGAATTCGACTTCGTAGCCCTCGCCGCTGGCCAGCGATTCGCGCCAGCGCCGGGTCGCCGTGGCGACGTCGTCGGGATGGATGATGGTGCCCCAGCCGTCGCCGTCGAGCGCACCGGCGCGCGCGCCCGAGTATTCGTAGACGCGCTCGTTGAACCAGTCGAGCTGGCCATCGGCCGGCGCGGTCCACACCTGGTGCGGCATCGCCTGTGCGAAGGCGCGGAACTTGGCTTCGCTTTCGCGCAGCGCCGACTCGGCGCGCACCCGTTCGCTGACGTCGGTGCCTTCGACGAAGATGCCGAATACCTTGCCTTGCTCGTCCTTCAGCGGCTGGTAGACGAAGTCGAGGTAACGCACCTCGCCCGGCGTGCCGGCATCCGCTTCGAGCTGGAACGGCGTCGCCTGCCCGGTCACCACGTTGCCGGTCTGGAAGACCTGGTCGAGCATTTCGAAATAGCCCTGGTTGGCCAGCTCGGGCAGCACCTCGCGCGCGGTGCGGCCGGCCCAGGCGCGATCGCCGATCATCTGCCGGTAGGCGGTATTGACCAGGTCGAAGCGGTGCTCGGGACCATTCAGCAGCGCCATGAAGCCGGGCGCCTGTTCGAACATTGCGCCCAGGCGCGCGCGCTCGCCCTGGATGTGGCGCTCGGCGCGCACCTTGGCGGTGGTCTCGACCACGAGGGCGACCACGCCGAGGATGCGGCCGGCCTCGTCGCGCACCGGCGAATAGTCGAGGTTCATCCACGCCGGCTCCGGCTTGCCGTTGCGATGGAGGGTCAGTTCCTGGTCGGTATAGCTGAGGATACCGCCGCCCATGACTACCTTCATCACATTGTCGTTGAAGTCCGCGATCTCTTCCCAGCCTTCGCGCACGCGCGAACCCAGCAGCTGGGGATGGCGGCCGCCGGCGACCACCGAGTAAGCATCGTTGTAGATCATGTAGCCTTCGTCCTGCCACAGCGTGGCGATCGGGACCGGCGAATGCAGGATCATCGCAACCATGGTTTTCACGGCACCCGGCCACGCCTCGATCGGCCCCAGGCCGGTGTCGGCCCAGGGAAAGGTGCGGATCAGTTCTGCGGTCTGGCCGCCGCCGTCGAGGAAGGTCAGTGAATGTGGCATGGGATGTGATATGGACTGCAAGCGAAAAAAGCTATTCTACTTGTTGAGTATGCACCACGGCGCAGCAGACGCAGTACCTGGCGTGCTCAGCCGTTGTGACCGGCGGCGCCATTGTACTTGATCCTCAGCCGCGTATTTACGCGGCTGAGGATCGGCCATGAATTCATGGCTGATGTGACCGGGTAAGCCATCTTTACCTTGCCCTGGCCTATTCCTCGAAACGAATCAGCGGGCGCCTACGCGCCTGCGACCGGCCGCGTGCCAGAATCGACGCTCCAACAGGCTGTTTCCAGGACGGAGGCACAGATGAGGCCGGTTTTCAGAAACCTATTGGCGCTACTTGCGCTCGTGCTCGCACATGCTGGCGGCAGCAGCATCGCGTTTGCGCAAGCGCAGTGGTCTTACCCGGCCGGCAACGGCCTGCAGGCGGTAGCGCATTTTGCGCACCAGGTCACCGGCGTCTCGGTCAGCGAGCGCGGCCGGATTTTCGTGAATTTCCCGCGCTGGACCGAGGACGCCCCGCTGTCGGTGGCGGAAGTCCTGCGCGACGGTTCGCTGCGGCCCTACCCCGACGCCGGCTGGAACGCCTGGCGCAACGTGCGGCGCGACGAACTCGACCCGGCCAGCCACTGGGTCTGCGTGCAGAGCGTGGTCGCCGACGGCCGCGGCAGCCTGTGGGTGGTCGACCCGGCCGCCCCCGGCCTCGACGGCATCGTGCGCGGCGGGCCGAAGCTGGTGCGGATCGACCTCGCCAGCGACCGCGTGGCGCAGGTGATCCGCTTCGGCGAGGACGTCGCGATTCCCGGCTCCTACCTCAACGACGTGCGCTTCTCGGCCGACGGCCGCTACGCCTACCTCACCGATTCCGGGCAGCGCGGCGCGCTGGTGGTGGTCGAACTCGCCAGCGGGACGGCGCGGCGCGTGCTGGACGGCCACCCGTCGACCCAGCCGGAACCGGGCGTGGTGGTCCGTACCGACGGCCGCCCGCTGCGCTACCCGGACGGGCGCCCGGTGCTGTTCGCGGCCGACAGCATCGCCCTGTCGGAAGACGGCTACCTGTACTGGAAACCGCTCACCGGCACCAGGCTGTACCGGATCGCCACCGGCGTACTGGTGACGCGCGGCCTGGCCGGCCAGGACGTGGCGGATGCGGTGCAGCCCTACGGCCGGGTCGGTCCCACCGACGGCTTCTGGATCGGCCGCGGGACCAACACGCTCTTCATTACCGCGATCGAAGACAATGCCGTCAAGGCCCGCGACCTGAGCCAGGGCCCGAATGGCGGCCTGCGCGTGGTGGCCCAGGATCCGCGCCTGCGCTGGCCGGACACCTTCAGCCAGGGACCGGACGGCGCGCTCTACGTTACCACCTCGCGCATCCAGGACTCGGCCTTCTTCCGGCGCGACGCGCCGCTGGCCCTGCCGACGCAGTTGTGGAAACTGAGACCGCCGGCGGCCGGATCGGCGCATTAGGCAGCGGCTTCGGTCTCGGCTTCGGCTTGTGCCGTGGCCGGCTGGCGATGCGCCGTCGCGCAGGTCAGCACGCCGGCCACCAGCAGCACCATGGCCAGGCTTTCGAGCACGGTCGGCCAGCGCTGTTCCCATACAAAGCCGTACAGCAGCGCGAACAGGGTCTCGAACACGATCATCTGCCCGACCATGGTGAGCGGCAGCAGGCGGCTGGCGCGGTTCCACAGCGCGTTGCCGACCACCGAACACAGCAGCGCAACCGCCGCCATGATGGCGCCGAAGCGCAGCCACTCGGCCGGCGCATGGTTGCCCGGCGCCAGCCAGAACGCCGGTACCGCCAGCACCAGCGCCTGCAGGCCGGTGACGACGCCGGTCAGCAGGCTCCACTCGTGGGCCGACACGTGGTCGAGCCGGGCCAGCCAGCGGCTGTTACCGATCGCATACACGGTCCACGACAGCAGCGCGCCGGCCGCGCTCAGCAGGCCGAACAGCGAACCCGGCGCCGACCGCGCCAGCGCTTCCCAGCTGATGCAGACCAGGCCCCCTGCACTCAGGACCAGCGACGGCAGCAGGCGCCGCAGCGCCACTGCATGGTGCGCGCGGCTGCCGACCAGCGTGATCGTCACCGGCAGCAGCCCGATCACCAGCGAGGTCATGGCGACGCCGCCGCCGCGCACGCCGTTCGCCAGGCACACGTAATACAGGATGTTGCCGGTGAAGCTGAGCCAGATCAGCGCGCGCCACTCCTTCCAGCCGAGGGTGGCGGCCAGCCGGCGCCAGGCCGGCGCCACCATCGCCGCGGCGAGCACGCCATAGGCCAGGTAGCGGCCGGCCGACAACTGGATCGGCAGGAAGCCGCGCGTCAGTTCCGGCGTCAGGAACACCAGTCCCCACATGGCGCCGGCCAGGATGCCGGCACCAAGGCCGAATAACAGATTCCGTGATTGCATGTAAAAACACCTCCGAGGCCGGCATTATGCATCCCGGCTGCGGCGGCTTCTTGACCTGCTCTCCTCCTGTCTGGACCGGTTCTCCTGTTCGCCAGCCTGCTCGCCACCTCGCGCGCGCACCTGGCGGCGGTAAGCGGCCGGCGTTTCGCCGCTGGCCTGGCGCATCGCGCGGGTCAGTGCGCTCTGCTCGGAAAAGCCGGCCCGCAGCGCCAGCTCGGCGATCGGCAGGTCGGACTGCGCCAGCAAGGTGCGGGCGCGCGCAAGGCGCTGCGCCAGCAGCCAGGCATGCGGACTGGTATTGAACTCGTCGCGGAACAGCGCATGCAGGCGGCTGACGCTGAGTCCGGCGTTGGCCGCCATCGCGTCGGTGGTCCAGGGCCGGCCCGGATCGGCCTCGATCCGGGCCATCAGCGCGTTCAGGCGGGATAGCGGGCGCGGCGTGTCCAGCGCAAGCGTATCGAGCAGCAGCGGCACCCAGCCCTGCAGCAGCGCCGGTGCCGGCCCCTGCCCGGCCGGCTGCTGCAAGGCCATGATGCCCATGAACTCGACCAGCTTGCGCGCCGCCGCACCCAGTTGCGGAAAGGGCTGCTCGATCAGGCGCCCGGCCGCCTCGGGCGTCACGCTCGCCAGGTCGAGGTCGAGGATGATGGACTGGTTCGGCGCGCTGCTAACCTGCGAATGCCAGGCGCCCGGCGCCACGAAGGCGGCATGCACCGGATCGAGCCGGCCCTGGCTGCCCTCGATCTCGAGCAGCAGCGTGCCGCTCAGCGGCAGCACCAGCTGGGCGAAGTCGTGGCGGTCCGATTCGCGGACCCGGCCGTAGCTGCGCAGGTGGAGGTCGGCGGTGGGTATCGAAGGCATGCGAGAGGTAGCGGACAAGGGGCCACGACAGTGTAGCACCCTGCTCTAGCGCGGCGCTTCAGCCGTCCGGCCGGATATTATGGTTGAAGCGGAACAGATTATCCGGATCGTACTGCCGCTTGACCTGCACCAGCCGATCGTAATTGCCGCCATACGCCTCGCGGATGCGTGCCCCCTCATCCTGCGTCAGGAAATTGATGTACACGCTGCCCGCCGCGAACGGCGCCACCGCCCCGAAGAATTCGCGCGCCCAGTTCACCACCGGGGCATCTTCTTCCGGCGCCAGCCAGCGCCCGTGCACGTTCATCGCGTACAGCACGTCGCGGTGCGGGTAGGCGGTGTCGGCAGGCAGGGGCACGTTGGCGCGGCCGCCGATCAGGCCGAGGAAGATTTCGCAGTGCGGCGTCGGCAACGTGGCGGCGTAGCGCAGTACTGCGTCGATGGCGGCGTCGCTCAGGGCCGTGAAATTGTGCGATTTCCAGTAGTTGCGCGCACCCGGCGCCAGCAGCGGATCGAAGGCCTGCTGCCAGGCCGTGTAGGGAACGGCGCCGACGTGTTCGCCCAGCACCTGGCCGAAGCCGCGCAGCGGCGTGATCCGCGGCAGCGCGGCATCCGGCGCCAGCGGCGAAAACACGGCCAAGGCCACGATCGGTTCGCCGTGCACTTCGGGTGGCAGGAAAGGCAGCGGCGGCGCGCGCCGCAGCACCGCCCAGATCGAGACCTCGTCGGGCAGGCCGTGCACCAGGTCGCGGTAGCGGCGCAGCACCTCGCGCGCCTCGGCGAACGGGAACACGACCAGGCCGGCGGTGACTTCCGGGCCGACCGGGTGCAGCGCGAACTCGAACTCGGTGACCACGCCGAAATTGCCGCCACCGCCGCGGATCGCCCAGAACAGGTCCGGTTCCCGGTCCGGCCCGATGTGGCGGCGGCGGCCGTCGGCGGTGACGATCTCGGCACCTGTCAGGTTATCGACCGTCAGCCCGAGCGTGCGGCTGAGCCAGCCGAAGCCGCCGCCCAGGGTCAGGCCGGCCAGGCCGGTGGTGGAATTGATGCCGGTCGGCGTCGCCAGCCCGTATGCCTGGGTTTCGTGGTCGAGGTCGCGCAGCGTGGCGCCGCCGCCGGCGCGGGCGATGCGCGCGTCGGGGTCGACCCGCACTGTACGCATGGCGGACAGGTCGATGACCAGGCCGTCGTCGCACAAGGCATTGCCGGCAATGTTGTGGCCGCCGCCGCGCACCGCCAGCGGCAGGCCGTGGTTGCGCGCGAAGGCGACCGCCGCCAGCACGTCGGCGGTGCCGCTGCAGCGCGCGATGAAGGCCGGGCGCCGCTCGATCATCGCGTTCCAGATGCTGCGTGCGCCATCGTAGTCCGGGTCGCCCGGTTGCAGCAGCGGTCCCCTGAGTGTGGCCCTGAAGTGCTCGACCACGTCGCTTTTCATGTCCGTCATCGCAGCCTCCGCGAAAATCTGCCCATGCCGTTCTCCCAGCATAGGTCTCGCGGGCGGATGTGCAAGCGTGGTCGGCCTGGCGCGGCGGGTCAGCGCACGAAGTAGCCGGACACCTTCCAGCTGCCGTCCGGCAGGCGCATCGGCACCACGGTCTCGACCGACTGCGGCTTGTTGGCGAAGTCGGTGGCGTACTGGATCACGACGTAGTCGCCGGCCGGCGCGCCCGGCAGCGCGTGCGTGAACGACGCCGATTGCAGCTTGCGCGACTTGACCGCGCCGAGCGGCGCGCGTGTCGAGGCCAGCTCGCCTGTCCAGGCCGGCTCCGTGACCATCGACTGGGCCGCGGGCGCCATCGCATCCCAGCTCTCGCTGCCTTTGCCGGCGTCGGCAATCGCGAGCCAGCGGGTGGCGCTGTCGGTGGCGGCGGCCACGGCGGCGCCGGGATCCTGGGCGTCCTGGGCATGGACGGCAGGGGCCAGCAGCACGGCGCCGGCGAGCAGGACGGCGATCGGTTTGTTCATGGCGGCCTTTCAAGAGAAGAGGACCTCGTCAGGATAGCACCGCGCTCAACGGCTGTCAGTGCCGTCGTCGGGCCATGTGTCAGAGCCGCGCCAGGCGTCCGCCGTCCACCCGCATCGCGTCGCCGCAGACGAAGCGCGCATCGTCGCCGAGCAGGAAGGCGATGGCGGCGGCGATGTCGTCCGGCGTACCGACGTCGGCCTTGTCGATGACCTCGGTGCCGTTGCGGACGTTCGGGTTGTCCCACAACATCGGCGTATCGACCGCCCCCGGCAGCACCGCATTCACGCGGATGCCCTTCGGCTTGCCTTCCAGCGCCGCCGAACGGGTCAGCGACAGCAGCGCGGCCTTGGCTGCGGCATAGGGTGCGACCAGGGGCTCGGTCTCGACCGCATGCACGCTCGACACGTTGACGACCGCCCCGCCCCCCTCCATCTTGAGGAAGGCCTGCTTGATGAAGAAGAACGCGCCCAGCAGGTCGACGCCGAGGACGCTGTGCCAGTCGTCGGCGACCTGTTCCTCGAGCTTCTTGAAGGTCATCAGGCCGGCATTGTTGACGACCTGGTTCCAGTGGCCGAAGCGGGCGATGGTGGCGTCCACCGCGGCCATGACCTGGTCTTCGTGCGACACGTCGCAGGCAATGGTGGCGATGCGGGCCGGGTCGGCATCCTGCGCCAGCCTGGCGGCGGCCTCGTCCAGCTTGTCGAGGTGGCGGCCGACCAGCATCACGGCGCCGCCGTCGCGCAGCAGGCGGCGCACGACGGCCAGGCCGATGCCGCCGGCGGCGCCGGTCACGATCGCGACATGTTGCGGTTGATCCTGGGGCATAGTGGTTCCTGTCGGGTTGTGCGGAACTGCCAGCATAGACGAAAGCGGCCGAAGACCGCGTCCGCTCTGGTATTGCAGTGCGCCGGTCTGCGACAATGCCGGCTTCATCCTGTTCCGGCAATGCCTCCGATGGCCCTTCCTCTCGTCACCGCTTTCATCAACTTCGGCCTGGGCGCCGCCCTCGGCGTGGCCGGCGGCCTGCTCGGCATCGGCGGCGGCCTGATCGCGATTCCGGTGCTCGGCTACCTGTACGGCATGGACCAGCACCTGGCCCAGGGCACGGCGCTGGTCATGATCGCGCCCAACGTGCTGCTCGGCTTCTGGCGCTACCACCAGCGCAACCGCATCGACCTGCGCTCGGTGGCATCGATTGCCGTGTTCTCGATGGTGACGACCTACCTGGCCGCACGCCTCGCCACCGGCATCGACGCCGGCCAACTGCGCATCGCCTTTGCCGTGTTCCTGATCCTGCTGGCGCTGTATTTCGGGCGCCGGCCGAAGGGCACGACCGGGACTGTGGACGCCCCGGCGAAGCCGATGCCGCGTGCGGCACTGCCGGTGCTGGGCGTGTTCAGCGGTGCGATGTCGGGCATCTTCACCGTCGGCGGCGGCCTGATCGTGGTGCCGGCGCTGGTCAGCCTGTTCGGCGAAAAGCAGACGCGCGCCCAGGGCATGGGACTGGCGCTGGCGGCGCCGGGTGCCCTGATTGCGCTGGTCGCGTATGCACAGGGCGGCCACGTCGACTGGCAGGTCGGCCTGCCGATGGCGGTGGGCGGGGTGCTGAGCGTGTCGTGGGGCGTGGCGCTGGCGCACCGGTTTTCGGCGGCGCGCCTGCGCATGTGCTTCAGTGTGGTGTTGCTGGGGACGGCGGTGATGATGCTGGTGAGTTAAATCCGCTGATCGAACACCTGCCGCAAATAAGCGATGAACGTCTCGTCGGTACTGAACCCCTTGCCCGGCGAATCCGACAGCTTGGCTACCGCCTGCCCGTTGCAGCGCACCAGCTTCATCACGATGTTGATCGGATCGAACTGGGTGTCGTTGGTCAGCTTGGTACCGATACCGAAGCCGGTCTGCACGCGGTCGGCGAAGTGGCGGTACAGGTTGAGCGCCTTGGGCACCGTCAGCGCATCGGAAAACACCAGGCGCTTGGTGCGGGCGTCGATGCGCAGCTTGGCGTAGTGGGCGATCGCCTTTTCGCCCCACTCGACCGGGTCGCCGGAATCGTGGCGCAGGCCGTCGAACAGCTTGGCGAAATACAGGTCGAAGTCGCGCAGGAAGGCGTCCATGCCGACCACGTCGGTCAGGGCGGTGCCGAGGTCGCCGCGGTATTCCATGACCCAGTCTTCCAGCGCCTTCTTCTGGAAGTCGCGCAGGCGCACGTCGAAGGACTGGAAGGCCTGCATGTATTCGTGGGCCATGGTGCCGATCGGGACCAGTTTCAGCTTCTTGGCCAGGTAGACGTTCGAGGTGCCGCGGAAGAATTGCGGCAGCTCGCGCGCCAGGGTAGCGACGACTTCCTCGTGCCACACGCCCGAGAAGCGGCGGCGCACGCCGAAGTCGAAGAATTCGAAGGGATTCAGGCGTTTCGGTTCCTGGTCGAAGGCACGCCATTCGTCGATCTTCTGCGCCAGGCGCTTGCGCGCTTCGAGCATGGCCGCTTCCTGGTCGAAGCGGCGGAAATACAGTTCGTTGACGATGTAGAGGACGAAGATCTCGAAGCCCATCACGTGCACGATCGGACCGCTGGCGCGGATGCGCAGGTGTTCGCCTTCGGCTTCGACGTGGATGAACTTGCGCTGGAAGCGGAACAGGGTCAGGAAGTCGGCGAAATCGCTCTTGATGAAGCGCAGCGAGCGCAAGTAGTCGATCTCGTCTTCGCTGAACATCAGCGTGCACAGGTGGTCCAGTTCGCGCTCGACTTCCTCCTTCAGTTCGGCCAGCGGATAGGCCGGCGTATTGCGGCACTTGAATTCATAATCCCCGACCGCGTTCGGGTGCATGTGCAGGAAGGCCTGCCACATCGTGAATTTGTAAAGGTCGGTTTCGAGCAGGCTGCGGACGACGGGGGTCATGGCGGACTTTCTTGTTCGTGTGCTGGTATCAAACGCTGGCGACGTCGGCCTTCTTCCTGGCCCGGCGCTTCGGCGCGAGCATCGTGCCGCTGCAGGCGGGCGTGCCGCAACGGCATTCGAACAGGCGCTTCAGGGCCGGCGTGTGGCGTTCGTCGTAGATCAGGGCGTAATTGTAGTTCAGCTCCTCGCCGGCCGCGATATCGCGCATCGCGTGGATATACACCTTGCCGTCGTCCTCGAAGGCCTGGCAGTTCGGTTCGCAGGCGTGGTTGATCCAGCGCGCATCGTTGCCGCGCTTGCCGCCATCGATCACGCGGCCGTCGGCCAGGCTGAAATAAAAGGTGTGGTTGACCGGACCGCCGCGTTCCTCGGCGCGCTGGGTGGCCTGGTCCCAGGTGATGCGTTCGCCGCGGTATTCGATGATGCGCTCCCCGGCCCGGATGTCGTGCAGGGCGAACACGCCGTTGCCGTGGACCGGGGACTTCCTGACTTCATACAGTTGCGGTGCTGCCGTTTTTGCGGATGGGCTCATGGGCGGGCGGATGGGCAAGGTCGAGGGTCGTTGAGAATGAACACTGTCCCTATTATTGCCCAAATTGCAGCACCGGTGCCACACCGAACCTTGCACAAGCGATTTGAACGTGATCGTCAACTCGCCGGCTGCGCAGGCTCACTGGCCGCCCTGCCCGATATGCTTCTGCAGGAACTTCTCGACCCGGCCCCAGAAATCCAGGCGCGTCTCGACCAGGGTCCAGCCGTGCCCTTCCTCCTGGTACACGACCCATTCGACGTTCTTGTTGGTCTGCCGGACCGCGTCGTAGAACTTGCGGCCGTGATAGAGCGGCACCCGCTGGTCGGCGCCGCCGTAGGCCAGCAGCAGCGGCTGGGTGATGCGCGCCGCCTGCTTCAGCGGCGAGGTGGCCGCGAACTGGGCCGCATCCTGCACCGGGTCGCCGATCAGCTTCGGCATGCCGTAGCGCTTGTAGGCACCGGACAGGTCGTCGGCGCGGCTCCAGTGCCCGGTGTACATCAACTCGATATCGGTGACCCCGGCCCAGTCAATGCCGCAGCGGTACAGCTGCGGATCGCGGATCAGCCCCATCAGCGTCGCATAGCCGCCATAGCTGGCGCCGGCGATGCAGATGCGCTGCGGATCGGCGATGCCCTCGGCGATCGCCCAGCGCGTGGCGTCGGCGATATCGTCCTGCATCGCCAGCCCCCACTGCTTCCAGCCGCCGTGGAAGTGGGCGGCGCCGTAACCGGTGCTGCCGCGGTATTCCGGCTCCAGCACGACGTAGCCGCGCGAGGCCAGGAACTGGCTGTCGGCGTTCCAGCGCCAATCGTTGCCGCGCACGTAGGGACCGCCGTGCACCAGCACCACCATCGGCAGCTTCTTGCCGCTAGTCCTGGCCGGCAGCGTGACCCAGGTCGGAATGGTGCGGCCGTCGCGCGCGGTGGCCTGGACCAGCGCCTGCGGCCCCATCCGCGCCGCCGCGATCGCCGGACGGCTCTCGCCGACCTTCGTGAGTTTGCCGGTATCGCGGTTGTACAGCATGAAGACCGGCGGCTGGCGGTCGGACCAGGATTCGACCAGCAAGAACGGCGTGATCGAGCGTACCGCAACGCTGAGGGCGTTCACGCGCCCGGGCAGCAGCTTGTCGACGGCTTCCTGCGCCTTTTTCATGGCCGGATCGAACCAGGCCACGGCCTCGGTGTCGATGGTGTAGCGCACGCCGAGCAGGCGGGTGGCATCAAGCACCAGCTCGCCGCTGAAGTCGTATTGTTCCAGGTCGACCAACGGCGTCGCGGCCACCTTGCCGGCCCCGAGGTCGTAGGCGAACAGCGCGCTCTTGTCGCGCTTGCCGTAGCTGCTCACGTACAGCGTGCCGTCGGGCGCGAAGCCGACCGGCGTGAGTGCATCCTCGCTGCGCAGGAAGGCGTCGCTGTCCGCCAGCTTGCGCCACTGGCCAGTCTTGGGGTCGAGGTAATGCAGCACTTCGCGGTTGTCCTCGACCGTGGTCACCAGCGCCGGCCGGCCCTTGGCGTCGAGCCACCATTGGCGCGTCCAGCGCGGCGCCTTCACCGTCTCGTTGGCACCGTTCAGGGTATTCAGCCGGACCAGCCGGACCTCGTCGATGCCCTCGTCGCGCGAGAAGTTGACCGTCATCACATACACCCAGTCGGAATCCTGGGCGCCGGGTTGACGCAGCAGATAGGTATTCCAGGGCATTTTTTCGCGTTCGAGGACGGTCGCGTCCTTGACCCAGGGATCGAAGGTCTCGACCAGCTGGCGCCGCACGCTGCCATCCGCATTCACCGCGAACAGCCCCGGCGCGTAGCGCTCCTTGCCCGGCGCGGTGGTCTTGTCGCGCGAATCGTAGACTAGGCGGCCGTTGTTGACCCACTCGAAATAGCCGACGTCGGCATCCCGGAAGGTGGCCACCACCTTGATCGCATTGTCGGCCAGGTCGATCACGCCGAGCTGGTCGTGCCCGCTCTCGTTATTCACCAGCATGGCCAGGCGCTTGCCGTCCGGCGACAGCTTGGCGCCGCTCACGCCGGGATTGCCGAAGAAGGCCGTCAGCGGAATCGGGGCGTCGGCGGCCTGGGTTGCCTGGGCGAAGACAATCAAGGTCAGCATCAATGGCAAGATCTGGCGGCAAGCCGAAACGCCACGAAACAGGGATGCTTTGCACATAATGGACAGTCCTGTGGACAGAAGGCCAATTATGGTAGCGCAAGGTAAATATTTAAGCTACTGCAATAATTGGCGAGAATCTCGGTGTATTCAACATCGCCACATACCGTTCGTTACGCTTACGAACCGAGCACCTTATTTTTTTCTGCCGTACCTGGATAGCTCTTCGCGTATTCCGAAAAAGTCTGCCAACTCGTTCGGGGTCGTCCCGCCCTTAGTCATGCGGCATGCAACACCTCTGATATACCCAATCACTTTCACCATATCCGTGGGCGACTTTCCTAATTTCCGCCGATCTCCGGGCATGTTCATGAGCACCTCTGCACAAGCACGGACAAAGGCCGCTTGATTGGGGAATTGGTGAGCCGACATATCAAAAGAAACAGTCCAGTCATCACAGTGTTTCTTTCGAGATATCGCCTTGACATGCACGACGCGCGTCCGCGGTGGAGGCTCCGTGAGTCCAATTGCCACCAGCAATTCGTCGTTGGTCGGTGACGAACTCATCTTCCTTAATCGAGCTTTTATTGCGGAGACGGAGTGACCTTTTCTCTGGTACTTCCGGGCGAGCGCATTGTAGCCAAGTTCAACCGGTTCTTTCTCTCCAGGCAAAAATACCCGGACAGGCTTTTCACGTTCCTGAGCAGTTTTAAGATGTGCAATAATCTCTTGTGGCTGCATCTGACTGATGTTTGGACGAATCTGGTCTAGCCGCCAGCGAAGAGTTGAGTCAGCTATGCCAAACAATTTCGCCGCTTCGCCAATCGATACTGTTTTACCAGAATCCTCCGGATGCGGGATAATGCGGACCTTCTCTACACTAGCAAGTTCTTGTGTGCGCTTTTGCCTGTACTCGCGTGATCGTGCCGTCCCCAGGTTCTCGCCGGATGCCTTGGCTTTCTTGCTCAGCACAGTTTTTCGAAAATCTTCCCGAGGTTCCAGCTCCAAGGCCTCGGCGAGAGTCCAAGGTTGGCTTCCTTTGTAATTCATGCGGGCACGCACTCTTCCGTAATATCTCCTAAATTCTGTTTCTTCAGTAATATTATGAAATAGTGCGACTGCTTCGATCGCACTCGTAATACTCGTAAATTCTCTTGTCGTATCGCCGAGAAAAATTTCACATGGTTTTGCATTGGAAGGCCCGCCAGCGCTTGAACCTCCACGCATCAAGTTATAGCCGGACGGGGCCATTGTCCCTAATTTTTCTATCCAATGCGCTTCACCTTGTAGCATGTTTTGCACTGATGAATATGTTTCGAGTTCTTGGATCTCGAAATCTGTCATCAACCGCTCCCCTTTCGGGTCGTCACTTAAGTGTTGACGTATTGCGAAACCAAGGGAAAATGGCGATAACCCCTGCGTTTTTTTGCGTGTGCTTTCGTTGAAATGTGCGTTAAGCCGGTCTGTCAATGTTCGCCGAGTGACACCGACGTATAGCTTTTCGTTCTGGTTACCAATGCGGTGGGTGATGCTATAGACGGTATAGGCCATGACTGGAAAAGGACAATGCGTTAATTTAGTTTGTCTAATAAGACGTCAGCCGTCAACGTCTTCTTCACGATACTCGGTCTCGCGCCTGCCACCCGCCGCCTCGGCCTTGCGCAATTCCACGCGCCGGATCTTGCCCGAAATCGTCTTCGGCAGCTCGGCGAATTCCAGCCGCCGGATGCGTTTATACGGCGACAGCCGCTCGCGCGTAAAGGCAAAGATGGCGGCGGCCAGTTCGCGCGTCGGTTCCACGCCGGGACGCAGCGCGATGAAGGCCTTGGGCACCGACAGGCGCAGCGGGTCGGGGCTGGGCACGATGGCCGCTTCCAGCACGTCCGGGTGCTCGATCAGCACGCTCTCGAGTTCGAAGGGGCTGATGCGGTAGTCGGAAGACTTGAACACGTCGTCGTTGCGGCCGACGTAGAAATAGTAGCCGTCCGCGTCGACCGTGGCGCTGTCGCCGGTGTGGTAGCGGCCGGCGCGCATCACGTCCGCGGTCTTGGCCTCGTCGCCCTCGTAGCACAGCATCAGGCCGAGCGGTCTCGGGTCGGTCACGATGGCGATCTCGCCCTCGGCGGCCGGCTGGTCGTCGGCGTCCAGCAGTTCGATGCGGTAGCCCGGCAGCGGCCGCCCCATCGATCCCGGCTTGACAAGCTGGCCCGGCGAATTGCCGACCTGGCAGGTAGTCTCGGACTGGCCGTAGCCGTCGCGGATGCGGATGCCCCAGGCACGCTCGACCTGCTCGATCACTTCGGGGTTCAGCGGTTCCCCTGCCCCGACCAGTTCGCGCAGCGGCGGCTGCCAGGCGCGCAGGTCTTCCTTGATCATCATGCGCCACACGGTCGGCGGCGCACACAGCGAGGTGACGCCGCAGCGCACGATGGTGTCGAGGCAGGCGCGCGCCGAGAAGCGTTCGTAGTTGTAGACGAAGACGGTGGCGCCGGCGTTCCACGGCGCGAAGAAGCAGCTCCAGGCATGCTTGGCCCAGCCGGGCGAGCTGATGTTCCAGTGGACGTCGCCGCGCTGCAGGCCGATCCAGTACATGGTCGACAGGTGGCCGACCGGGTAGCTCTGGTGGCTGTGCAGCACCAGCTTCGGCTTGGCGGTGGTGCCGGAGGTGAAGTACAGCAGCAAAGGATCGCTGGCTTTGGTCACGCCGTCCGGCGTGTAGCCTTGCGCGGCCTCGCGGCTGTCGTCGAAATCGCGCCAGCCGTCCGCAGTGCCGCCGACCGCGATCCGGGTGTAGTCGCCCTCCAGCGACGCGAACTTGTGCGTCTCGGAGGTTTGCGCGATCACGTGGCGGATCTGCCCGCGCGCCATGCGGTCCTCGAGGTCGGCCGTGGACACCAGCATCGTGGTCGGCACCAGCACCGCGCCCAGCTTGATCCCGGCCAGCATGATTTCCCACAGCTCGACGCGGTTCGGCAGCATGAGGAGAATGCGGTCGCCGCGGCCGACGCCGCAGTCGCGCAGCCAGTTGGCCACCTGGGACGAGCGGGCGGCCATCTCCGCGTAGCTGATCTTGCGTTCGCTGCCGTCTTCCTCGACCACCCACAGGGCCGCTGTCGCGTTGTCCTGCGCCTGGATGTCGAAGTAGTCGAGCGCCCAGTTGAACTCAGTCAGTTCGGGCGCGCGGTAGTCGCGGTAGGCGCTGTCGTAGTCGGTGCGGTGCTGCTGGAGGAAATCGCGCGCGGCCAAGAAGCGCGCGCCCGGGGTTGCTGCGGCCATGGTTGTCTCCTGTGCGTGGTGGCGTGAGCGGTATGTTTCCGCTCTACGGTTTGGTTCTCACCATTCTGCCACGGCGGCAGACGCACAGGTGCCATTCATTCGCGCCGCAGCGCCGTTACCTTCATCTCGTCCTGGGGCTGCAGCATGTCGATCACGCGGCAGTCGCCGCACATCTTCATGCGGTCGAGGTTGCCGGCAAAGGCCGGATGCGAGGCCAGGCGCGCCAGCATGCCCTCGATCATGCGCAGCGTGCCGAAGGGCTTGCTGCAGCGGATGCAGTGGAAGGGCTGGGTTTCGTTGAGCAGCACTGCCTGCTTGCGCGACTCGGAGAAGGAGAGGCGCGGCACCAGCGCGATCGCGTTTTCCGGGCAGGTGTCGGCGCACAGGCCGCACTGCACGCAATTCTTTTCGATGAAACGCAGCTGCGGCGCGTTCTGTCCGTCCTGCAGGGCCGAGGCGGGGCAAGCGCCGACGCAGGCCATGCACAGGCTGCAGGTGTCGCGGTTCAGCGCCAGTGCGCCGAAAGGGGCGCCCGCGGCCAGCGGGATTGCGGGAACCTGCTGCGGCGCGTGGCGGTACAGGTGGTCGAGGGCGTAATCCAGCGTGTTACGCTTGTCCGCGGCGATGTTGTAGCCGGCCCGTTGCGCCGGCACCTCGCCGCGCGGGGCGTGCTGCAAGGCCAGCCCCAGCTCGGCAGGGCTGCTCACCCGCAGCAGCTGCAAATGCGGTCCGGCGTAACCCAGGCCATCCATCACCTGCTGCGCGAACTGCATCTGCTGGTCGAGTGCGGCCGTGTACTGCGGCGCGTCGTCGTCGGTCATGAGCACGGTCACGCCGCTGGCGCCGTAAGCCAGCGCGGTCAGCCAGACCTCGATCCCGGTCGATGCGGTGTGGTGCAGCGCCACCGGCAGCACGCGCGCAGGCACCGGCTCCGGCAGGTTCGCCAGCAGGTGGCCGCCGGATTCGCTGTGGAGCAGCACCACCGGTTCGCTGCCCTCGACCTCGTAATAGGCCTGCAGCAGCGCCTTCAGGCGGCTGCCGGTGTGCTGGGGCGCCGGGTAGGCGTAGGTCATGGCGCCGGTCGGGCACACGGTCGAGCAGGCGCCGCAGCCGGCGCACAGGTAGGGATTGACCTTGACCAGGTTGCCCGCGCCTTCGATCGCACCGGCCGAGCACACGTCGATGCAGGCATTGCAGCCGGTACGTGCGTTGCGGCTGTGGGCGCACAGGCGCTCTTTATAGGCGAAGTACTTCGGCTTTTCGAAGTCGCCCACCATGTCCGTCAGCGCCTCGAGCGCGGCGCCGCGTGCGGCCTCGTCCAGGCCGGGCGCGTAGTAGCCGTGCGGCTTCTGGTGCGCAGCGATCTGCGGCGTGGCGCCGAGGTCCAGCACCAGGTCGAAGCGTTCCTGCTGGGGTGGCTGTCCCGGCGCCTGCCAGGTGGCGTGGAAGGCGCCCAGCCAGCCGCTCAGCACCAGGCCGCGGACCTGGAATACCGGGTAGATGCGCAGGCTGGGGCGTTCTCCGGCTGGCGCGCCGTCGGCGGCATCGGTCAGCAGCACGGTCACCGGCAGCGCCGCGGCCAGGCGGTCGGCCTGGGGCAGCACGTCGCGTGCGGCGCCGATGATCAGGGTCTTGCCGGCCGAGCGGTAGCCGACGCTGTCGATCGCCTCGGGCATGCCCTGCGCATCGAGTGCAACGATGGCGGCGACCTTGGCCAGCGCGTTGCGGCGCTCCTGCTCCGGGTCGGCGCCCTGTCCTTCGATAAAGCGGATATTCATTCTGTCTCTGGTTCAGGTGGTCGTTCTTGTGATTATGGTTGTTTTTGCATGATCGTGTCGCTTTCCGGCACGATATGCGTCTCTGCCTGCAGCACGGCCATCTCGGGCACGTCGGGCGGCCCGATGGCTTGCGCGCCATCCTGCCGCACCTGCACCTGCGCTGCCTCGGCAGGACCAGGCTGTTCCGGGACCGGCGGCGAAGCCGCCAGCACCCCGCCCGCCTCGGCCCTGGCTTGTGCCTCGGCACGCTTGCGGGCATCCTCGGCCGCCTGGTCGAAAAAGCTTTTCGAATGCTTCAGCGAAGCCAGCATGTCGGCCGGCATCGGACTGGCGACGTTGTAGTCGTCCATGTACATGTCGAGCTTGTCCATCACGTTGAAGTGAGGGTCGGCGAACAGTTTCTTGAGCGCGCTGCGGCGCACGGCCTGGTCGACGCCGCGGGCGACGAAGGCCGAGAAGTCGGATTCGCTGGTCAGTTGCGCCACATCGTCCATGGTCGGCAGGACGATCGGCGCCGCGGCGTGCGCGACCGGCGCCGCTTCGGTCGCCGGCATGCGTGGCGCAGGGGATTCGACTACGATGGGTTCGACGGCGGTTTCCGCTGCCGGCTCGGGTGCCGGCTCGATGCCCGCCCTGGTTTCAGTCTTGCGCCGTGCCCAGCGCCGCAGGAAGCCTTCTTCGGCCATGGTCATCCGTGCTGCCGGCCGCGGCGCGGCTTGGGCTGGTAGTGTTCGCGCAGGTAGCCGGCCACCCAGCTGTAGACCTCGGCCGGCATGTCGACGCCGTCGGCGTTCTCGCCCGAGTCGAACATGCGCGTGCCCTCGACGTAGCTGACCGAGGCGCGCACCGGCATCGCCCTGCCCTCTTCCATGCGCCACATCACGAACACCTTCGATTCCGGCGCCATGCAGTTCTCGTAATACCCTTCGTTTTCGTCCGGGTAGAGTTCCAGCTCCAGGCCGGAGACCAGGTAATAGTCGCGCTCGGGCGACTGGCTCAGCATCTGGACCGGCGGCAGGTTGCCGCGGTCGGGCACGATGCCGACGGCGGCCCAGGCTTCATCGGCCCAGCGGTGCTGGACGCTGCGGCGCTGCATCAGCACCGCGATCGGCATGCTTCCCATTTTCATTTTTTCTTGCTCACGTTCTCTGGCGACCCTTTCTGGACCGTCGGCTCGGTGCCATGCGGCACGGCCTTGGTCGGGCCTGCCTTCTGGTCCTCGCTCGGCGGCGCGGTGCCCCATTTTTCGCTCTTGACGATCGGGTTGGCGGGCGAAGCCGGCAATTGGCCGGCCTGCTGGCCGCCGGCGCCGGCCGCGGTCACGATGCCGCCGGCGGATGCGCCCGCCGGCGCCGCAGATCCTGGGGCTGCAGCGGCCGGCGCGGCAGCGGCAATCGCCACCGGCGGATGCGTTTTCCAGCCCTGCTGGGCAGCGCGGCCGCGCCAGCGGCTGCTGAGCGCATCCATCGAGGCGGTCAGGCTTTCCTTGTCTTTCGCCGCCTGCGCAGCGGCCTGGGCTTTCTTGGCGTCCGCGGCCTGCTGCTGGGCCGGGGTCGGGGCCGGCAGTGCGGCCCAGGCCGGCAGGGAGGCCGAGGCCGCCGCCAGCAGGGCCGCGGCCAGCATCATGGTCTTGGTGGTCATTGCGTTCTCCTCAACGTCCCGGCGCAGCCTGGCTGGCGCCCGGGTCGCGGTGGGCGGCAGCCGGCTGCGGCGCGCCGTTGCCCGATTCCGGCGTGGGTGCGGACGGGGCCGGCTTGTTGTCGCCGGATTGCTGCTGGGTGGTGCCGCTCGCGGCACCCGGGTTGCTGACACCGGAACTCGGGCCCTGGCCGGTCTCGGTGGTGGTGCCGCCGGTACCGGCGCCCCCGGTGTTGCCGCCGGCGCCGCCGGCGATGCCCGGCGTGCCGCCGGCATAGGTGGCGTCGGTCTTCGGACCGCCATGCGCCGCCATCACCTGGCCGCTGGTGCCGCCGCCGGCTGTCACCATGCCGGGGAATTTGGTATGGATCTGGGCGTCGTCGCCGTGCTCCTTGCAGCCTGCCAGGGCCAGGGCCAGCAGTACGCCCGGTATCAGATAAGTCGATGCTTTCATGCCGCTGTCCTCAGTGGGCCGGGCCGGGTCGCGGCCGCATGCCACCCTGGGGCGGCGGGTTGTCCGGTGGCGGCGGGTCCGTCGGCACCTGGTCGTCGAAGGTGCCTGGCGGCACGCCCGCCTTGACTTCCTCGTACCACAGGCGGTGGTGGGCCTTGGCCCAGGTCTCGTCGACGGTGCCGTGGCGCATCGCCTCGTAGGCGCCCGGGGTGCCCCAGGTGCCGATGAAGGCATGGCCCATGCCGGCGGCGATGTAGAAGGTGGCGCCGATCATGTGCAGGTAGTTGGCCACCTGCAGCATGTAGCGGGTCTGGCCGAAACCGATGAAGTCGAGGATCAGGCCGCTGATCGACATCACCAGGCCCAGCAGTACCACGCCGAACCAGAACCAGCTCTTTTCGCCGGCGTTGAAGAAGCCGGCCGGCACGTGCTTGTGCTGGACCAGCCCTCCGCCCTGCTTGATCCACAGCCAGTCGATCTTGCGCGGGAAGTTACGGCGCAGGAAGGTGAAGAACATCAGCACCGAGCAGACGATGAACAGCGGGCCGAGGAAGTTGTGCAGGTACTTCGAGACGTAAGCGAAAAACGAGAACACGTCGTGGCCGAACAGCGGGATCAAGAGCTTCTTGCCGAAGGTGATCAGGAGACCGGTGACAGCCAGGATCACGAAGCTGATCGCGGTGGCCCAGTGCACCCAGCGCTCCCAGCCGTTGAAGCGCTGCAGGCGGCGTCCGGTGTCGGGCGCATCGGTGCGCGCCGGGCCGACCACGCGGTAGAACACGAAGATGACGGCGATCACCAGCACCAGCAGGCTGCCCATGATGGTCGCGATCGGGCCGTTGCGCCACACGCGCCACTGGTTGCCGCCGCGCTGGACGATCACGTTGGCTTCGGTGCTGCCGTACTGGCCGAGGTAGTGGCGGTCGACGTGAACGCGGCCCGAGGACTTGTCGGCCAGGCCGGGTTCGGGCACGCGCGAATCCTGCTGCAGCTGCAGCATGGTCTGTTCTTCGGCGTAGGCCGGCTCGGCGCGGTTGTTCGGCACCCCGGCATGCGCCAGATGCGTCGCGAACACGAACAGCATCATGCTCGACAGGACAAACCGGACCAGCCAGGAAACAGGAGACACACCGGGAGACACAGCGGAGGGAAGCGCGGCGCGCAAATCGATTCGCATGTCGGTTCCTTTACGGGTTGGCCCGGTTGTATTCGTTCTGGTGCATGTTGCGGTTGGCAACCGTGCCCCACCACGCCAGCCTGTCCTTGTGGAACATCACCTCGAATGGGCGGTTGTCCTTCTTGCCGGCGTACTGGCCCTTGACCCAGTTCGGGTGCTGCTCGACTTCGAGGCAGCCGGTCAGCACCCACAGCGGTACGATCAACAGCAACAAGCGTTTCATGTCGGGATCCTCCCTGCATCGTTCTGCGAATCCTTGAGGTTCTGGTTTTCGCGCGGCGCGTCGCCGGTGGCCTTGATCTCGCCGCCGCGTTTCGGCTTGCCGTAGGCGATCTTCCAGCCCCACAGTTCCGGCCCGTAGCCACGCGTCTCGACGCGCTGGCGGTAGATGTCGGCGATCACGTTGGCGTCGCCGCCGATCAGGGCCTTGGTGCCGCACATCTCGGCACAAGCCGGCAGCTTGCCTTCGGCGATGCGGTTGCGGCCGTATTTCTTGAATTCGGCTTCCGAGGTGTCCGGTTCCGGGCCGCCGGCGCAGAAGGTGCACTTGTCCATCTTGCCGCGGTGGTTGAACAGGCCGGTCTCGGGGAACTGCGGCGCGCCGAACGGGCAGGCGTAATAGCAGTAGCCGCAGCCGATGCACTGGTCCTTCGAGTGCAGCACGATGCCGTCCTCGGTGTGGTAGATGCAGTTGACCGGGCACACCGCCAGGCAGGGGGCGTCGGTGCAGTGCATGCAGGCCACCGAGACCGAGCGCTCGCCGGGGATGCCGTCGTTGATCGTGACCACGCGGCGGCGGTTCACGCCCCACGGGGTTTCGTGTTCGTTCTTGCAGGCGGTCACGCAACCGTTGCAGTCGATGCAGCGTTCGGTGTCGCAAATGAACTTCATTCGTGCCGTCATGTCAGCTCCTTCCTCAGCTCTTTCCTTAGGCGCGTACCAGGCGGCACA
Organism: Herbaspirillum sp. SJZ107; assembly: GCF_006715485.1. Classification (GTDB taxonomy): domain Bacteria; phylum Pseudomonadota; class Gammaproteobacteria; order Burkholderiales; family Burkholderiaceae_D; genus Telluria. The sequence goes on along the minus strand of NZ_VFNH01000004.1, from coordinate 124,988 downwards.
GCGATACCTTGGTTTCCTGCATCATCGTCACGGCATCGTAGCCGTAGGTCCAGCCGGTGTTGACGGCTTCGCCGCGCACCGTCGGCGCGCCGCCTTCCGGATAGTGCTTTTCGAGGTCTTCGCCCATCCACCAGCCGCCGAAGTGGAACGGCATCCAGACGATGCCGATCGGCACCCGCTGGGTCACCATCGCCATCAGCTTCAGGCGCGCGCCGGTCGGGGTCTCGACCCACATGAAGTCGCCCAGCTTGACACCGATCTGGGCGGCGTCCTCGGGATTCACTTCGCAGAACATGTTCTGCTGCAGTTCGGCCAGCCACGGGTTGGAACGGGTTTCCTCGCCGCCGCCCTCGTACTCCACCAGGCGGCCGGAGGTCATGATCAGCGGGAAGTCCTTCGAGAAGTCGACCTGCTGCACCGATTTGTACAGCGTCGGCAGGCGCAGGAAGGCGGCCTTGTCGTCGTAGGTCGGGTACTTGGCGACCAGGTCGCGCCGCGGCGACAGCAGCGGTTCGCGGTGGGTCGGCACCGGGTCCGGGAAGTTCCAGACGTTGGCGCGGGCGCGGGCGTTGCCATAGGGCGCGCAGCCGTGCGAGATCACCACGCGCTGGATGCCGCCCGACAGGTCGGTCTTCCAGTTCTTGCCCTCGGCGGCGATCTTTTCTTCCGGCGTGAGATCGTCCCACCAGCCCAACTTCTTGAGGAACACGTGGTCGAACTCGGGGTAGCCGGTGTCGATCTCGCTGTCCTTCGTGAACGAGCCGTCGGCCGCCAGCAGGCTTTCGCCGTTGTGCTCGACGCCCCAGTTGGCGCGGAACGGCAGGCCGCCTTCGGCCACGGACTTGGTCAAATCGTACAGGATGGGCGTGCCCGGGTGCTTCATTTCCGGCGTGCCCCAGCACGGCCACGGCAAGCCGTAGTAATCGCCCTTGCACGGGCCATCGTCGGCGCGCATCGTGGTCGGGTTGAAGGTGTGCTTGTTCTGCATGTGCAGCTTGAGGCGCTCGGGCGAGCAGCCGGTGTAGCCGATGGTCCAGCACGAGCGGTTGATCTCGCGCAGGATGTCTTCGATCACCGGTTCGTTGTGCACGACCTTGATGTTCTTGACCAGCTGTTCGCCGAAGCCGAGCTTCTTGGCGAACAGGTACATGATTTCATGGTCGGTCTTGCACTCGAACAGCGGCTGGATCACGCGCTCGCGCCACTGGATCGAGCGGTTCGAGGCCGTCACCGAACCCTGCGATTCGAACTGCGACGCCGCCGGCAGCAGGTAGACGCCGTCCTGGCGCCCGTGCATCGACGCCGTCATGCTTGGGTACGGGTCGACCACGACCAGCATGTCGAGCTTTTGCATCGCCGCCTTCATGTCCGGCAGGCGGGTCTGGCTGTTGGGCGCGTGGCCCCAGTAGATGACGGCCTTCAGGTTGCTCGGCTGGTCGATGTACTTGTTTTCCTCGAGCACGGCATCGAACCAGCGCGACACCGTGATGCCCGGTTTTTCCATCAGCTCCTTGGACCCGAAGCGCGACTTGATCCAGTCGTAGTCGACGCCCCAGACGTTGGCGAAGTGCTTCCAGGCGCCTTCGGCCAGGCCGAAGTAGCCTGGCAGCGAGTCGCCGTTGGGGCCGACGTCGGTTGCGCCCTGCACGTTGTCGTGGCCGCGGTAGATGTTGGCGCCGCCGCCCGGCTTGCCGATATTGCCCAGCACCAGCTGGAGGATCGAGAGCGCGCGCACGTTGGCGGTGCCGACGTGGTGCTGGGTGATGCCCATGCACCACACCACCGACGACGGCCGGTTGGTGGCGAGCATCTCGGCCGCCATGCGCACCGCCGATTCCGGCACGCCGGTCACTTCAGTGACCTTTTCCGGCGTCCATTTCGCCACTTCCTTGCGCACGTCTTCCATGCCGTAGGTGCGGGCGGCGATGAATTCCTTGTCTTCCCAGCCGTTGGCGAAGATGTGCCAGACGATGCCCCACACCAGCGGGATGTCGGTGCCGGGGCGCACGCGCACGTAGTGATGCGCGAAGCGCGCGGTGCGGGTGAAGCGCGGGTCGATCACGATCATCTTCGCGCCCAGTTCCTTGGCGTGCAGGAAGTGCAGCATCGAGATCGGGTGGGCCTCGGCCGGATTCGAACCGATGAACAGCACGGCCTTGCTATAGTGCAAGTCGTTGAACGAGTTCGTCATCGCGCCGTAGCCGAAGGTCTGGGCCACGCCGGCCACCGTGGTCGAGTGGCAGATGCGCGCCTGGTGGTCGCAGTTGTTGCTACCCCAGAACGAGACCCATTTGCGCAGCAGGTAAGCCTGCTCGTTGCTGTGCTTGGAGCTGCCGATCAGCATCAGCGCATCCGGACCGGACTGCTGGCGCAGCTGCAGCAGCTTGTCGCCGATCTCGTTGATGGCCTGGTCCCAGGAAATGCGCTCGTACTTGCCGTTGACCAGCTTCATCGGATAGCGCAGGCGGTGCTCGCCGAAGCCGTGCTCGCGCACCGACGCGCCCTTGGCGCAGTGGGCGCCCATGTTGATGGGCGAATCGAAGGCCGCTTCCTGGCGCACCCAGACGCCGTTGCTGACCACCGCTTCGACCGAACAGCCGACCGAGCAGTGGCTGCAGACGGTGTGCTTGATCTCGGTCGTGGGTTCGGCCTGCACAGGCTCGGCGGCGGTGGCCGGCTGCATCATGTTCAGCGGCAGGTGGCGCGCGAGTGCGCCGGCGCCGGCGGTGACGCCGGCCCCGACCAGGAAGCGGCGGCGCTTGAGGCCGCTGTCGCGCGATGTTTTCACCAGGGTCATGAGAGTTCCTCGATTTACCAGTAGGCGGCGGTGCGGTAGTAATTACGGATGTGTTCGGTCTCGTGGTAGCCGCGCGGCTTGGCCGTGTCTGGCGCCGGGGCGGCAGCCGGGGCTTCGGCTTCCTTGGCACCAGCGGCGGCGGCCACTGCCAGGGCGCACAGCGGCGCGGCCTTCAGCAGGCTGCGTCGGGCTGGATCGGGTACGCCGGCCGGCTTGCGGGCCGGCCTGCCCGATCCAGCAATGCCGTTCTCGTCCATTTGGTCGGGTTTCTGTTCCTTGTCCATGTGTGTCCTCAGGCTGCAATCAGGTCATCGGCATCCAGCACCGAAAAGGCCTGGGCTTCGATCGACAGGAAGGCGTCGGCCACGGCGGCCACGACGCGGTAGAAATTCGCTCCCTCGGCATGCGCGATATCGGCCAGGCAGGCCGCATACCAGGGACGGATGTGCGCTTCGAAAAACTGTTTCTGGGCCAGCAGCGGCTGCCGGCCGATGCCCGGGGCGCCCTGGATCAGCACGCGCATGGTTTCGCACAGGGCGCCGAGGTGATCTTCCGACTCGCCAGCACCCGGCGCGCGTGCCAGGCGCAGGCGCGCGAGGTCGTGGCGCAGCTGGACCAGCGGCACGTCGTTCAGGTGGCCGGTGAGATAGAAGGAACCGAAGGGATTCAGCAGCGGGTTGCCGGTGCTCAGGAACAGCAGCGTGAACTCGTCGGACGCCGCGCCGGCGTCGACCACGCTGGCGGCTTGGGTCAGCTTCAGCCAGGCATCTTCCAGCGCGAACTCGCCGGCGGCAGAGATCGGCTCCGACTCGGCCAGGGCTGCCAGCAAACCGCTGTCCGGTGGCGCCAGCAGCAGGCGCGCCAGCAAGGCGTAGAAATCGGCGCGCGCCTGGTCCTCGCCGCCGAGCGGCAGGTTGACGGATGCGTCTGGCTGCTGAGGAACCATGGTTCTCCCGTTAATAAATTCTTACGGAAAGTGTAGACGCTCGTAAGGACGGGACGCGCACGGTTGAACCGCCTTGCATGCGCAGCCGGCTTGGGTGGCAGCGCATGCCCGCCGCATTCATGACGACGGGCAACGCCAGCGCGCAGTTTTGTAACGAACGGGGGCGCACGCTTGCTTGACGTGGCCGTGCCATGCACACTGCATCGATCGATGGCATTGCAGCGGAAAAACTTAGAGGAAGCAATGGACTATGAACTCAGCAAGGTAATGGAAGCGGTCGGCCCGAACGCCGGCCTGGTGTTCGCCTCCTGGATGTTCATGCAGTTGCTGCAGGGACGCTATACCGCCGCGTTCACACGCTACCGCGAGCTGATCAGCGATTTCCGGCACGGCATCGAGGGCAAGCGCAAGGACACGGTACGCGACCAGATCGCGCTGTACCGTGAACGGGTCGACTACATGCGCCGCGCCCTCGACCTCGGCCTGTATGCGGCGATGCTGTTGATCGGCACCCTGATCATCGCTGCCCTCAGCGCGATGTTCGGCGCTCCCGCGTTCCTGAAATACCTGGGCACGCTGACCACGCTGGCCGGACTGGCCGCCATCATCTGGTCGGCGGCGCTGGTGGTGGCCGAGAACCGGCTGATCAAGCTGCCGCTCGACCATGAAATGGAAGACATTCCGGAACTGCGCGCGCTGGCATCCAGGCCGCGCAGCGGCCACAAGGCCTCGAATGCATTGGGTGGCGGAAAGTGAACAGGCTATAATGGCGGGGTATTGACGGCCCTTACCCTCCCATGAGCTCCCCCGATTTTCCTGCCATCGAGCAGCCGCTGAACGTCCAGGCGCTGAAGGTCAAATGCTCGGCCTGCAGCATGCACCAGCTGTGCCTGCCGATGGGCCTCGAAGATGCCGACATGGAGCGCCTCGACCAGATCATCGGCCGCCGCCGGCGCCTGGTGCGCGACGAGCGCCTGTATGCGATGGACGAACCCTTCCGCAACCTGTACGCGGTGCGCTTCGGCCACTTCAAGACCTACCAGGTGAATGCGGCCGGCGAATCCCAGATCACCGGCTTCCAGATGGCGGGCGAACTGCTGGGCATGGACGCGATCAGCGGCGACCGCCACCACTGCGACGCGGTGGCGCTGGAAGACAGCGAAGTCTGCGAGATCCCGTTCGCGCGCCTGGAAGAGCTGTTCGGCCAGGTACCGGCCCTGCTGCGCCACTTCCACCGCATCATGAGCCAGGAAATCACGCGCGAGCAGAACGTCATGCTCTTGCTCGGCAACATGCGCGCCGAGCAGCGCTTTGCCGTGTTCCTGGTCAACCTGTCGTCGCGCTACGCCGCCCGCGGCTACTCGCCGACCCGCTTCCAGCTGCGCATGTCGCGCGAGGACATCGGCAATTACCTGGGCCTGACCATCGAGAGCGTCAGCCGCCTGCTGTCGCGCTTCAAGAAGATGGGACTGGTGCAGGTGGACAAGCGCGAGATCGTGCTGCTGGAGCCGGCCCGGTTGAAGGCAATGGCGGCGGGTACGGAGCAGTGCAGCCCGATGGCGTAAGCCGTTTTTCCATCTGCAGCGCCCGGATCGCGATCCCGCTGCGGTGCGGCACCAGCCGCTCGCGCAGCGCGCGGAACCCGGCGCGCTCGTAGAACGGCACCGCATTCAGCGACGCCGACAGGAACAGCCGGTCGACGTCCTGGGCGCGCGCCATCGCTTCCAGCGCCGCCAGCAAGGCGCGCCCGATTCCTTGCCCGTGCGCGCCGGGATCGACGAACACCGCATCGACTTCGCCGGTCTCGGCATCCAGCACGGCATAGCCGAGCAGCCGGCCCGCGTCTTCCGCGACGATGCCGCCGCCGGACCGGACCAGCAAGGGCATGGTGGCCGGCGGCGCGGCGGCGGACCAGATGTCGATGACCTCGGGCGGATAGTGGCTTGCGCAGCTGCTCCTCACGGCGCGGGTGCGCAGCGCCCAGAGGGCCGCGAGGTCGGCTTCGGTGGCCGGGCGCTGGGATGGCATGCTCATCGTCTGGCCTCGTACGCTATCGGTGCCGATCAATCTATCACGGCCGTCAATACAAGCCAACTTCCCCGCGCGTGCGCGCCTCCCGGCAGGCATCGGCTAGACTGTTATCAAGACGATCAACAACGCGATCAATAACGTATCAAGGACTTACCTATGCCGCCAATCTCACCAGAACTCCACGAAGAACTCGGCAAACGCCTGCGCCAGAGCCGCGAAGACATCCTCGCCACCGTCCACGCCCGCACCGACGGCGACACCGACGACCGCCCGGCGATCTCGCCGAATGCCCACATGGGCCAGAACGACGACGCCCCGGCCGGCGAAATGCTCAGCCATAACGAAGAGCACCTGGCCGAACACGAAACCAACATGCTGCACGAGATCGACGCCGCCATCGGCCGCCTGGAATCGGGTGGCGCCGGCATCTGCGTGGTGTGCGGCTGCGACATCCCGGAAGAGCGCCTGCTGGCGACGCCGACGGTGCAGACCTGCATCCAGTGCCAGGAGCGGATCGAGAAGGAAGAAGGATCGGGGCGCGGGCCGACGATGTGAGGCCGCCCTGCTCTTCCGTTGTTAGCGCGTAAACGTCGCCCCTGCGAAGGCAGGGGCCCAAGTTCGTGGTGTAGCGCAAAACTTGGGCCCCTGCCTGCGCAGGGGCGACGCTCATACAGCGTGTCCGTAGTACCTCAAACGGTCTTCGAATGGCGCGGCTCCGCGACGTCCAGGTACCGGTCGAACACCATGCAGATATTCCGGATCAGCAGCCGCCCCTTCATGCCCACGCTGATCCAGTCCTCCCCCACGCTCACCAGCCCATCCCGCTCGAGCGCCGCCAGCGCGTCCAGCTCGCGTTCGAAATAGCGCCGGAACACGATCGGAAACGCCTGCTCCAGCGCCAGGATCGACAGTTCGAACTGGCACATCAGTTTCTGGATGACGGTCCGCCGCAGCACGTCGTCCATGCTCAGGCGCACGCCGCGCGCCACCGGCAGTTCGTTGCGGTCGAGGGCGTCGTAATAGCCGTCCAGCGTCTTGGCGTTCTGGCTGTAGGTGGCGCCGACCGCGCTGATGGCGGACACCCCGCAGGACACCAGGTCGGCGTCGGCGTGGGTCGAATAGCCCTGGAAGTTGCGGTGCAGGCGGCCCTGGCGCTGGGCCAGGGCCAGATCGTCGCCGGGCTTGGCGAAATGGTCCATGCCGATGTAGACGTAGCCGGCGCGGCCCAGGCGCTCGATGCACAGCTGCAGCATCTGCAGCTTGGTATCGCTGTCGGGCATGTCGGCGTCCAGGATGCGGCGCTGCGGCTTGAACAGCTGCGGCATGTGGGCGTAATGGTAGACCGCGATGCGGTCCGGGTCGGCCGCGATGACCTTGTCCAGCGTGGCGTCCATCGTGGCCGGGGTCTGCTTCGGCAGGCCGTAGATCAGGTCGATGCTGACCGAACGGAAGCCGGCGGCACGCGCGGCGGCGATGATGGCGCGCGTCTCCTCCTCCGGCTGGATGCGGTTGACCGCCTGCTGGACCGCGCCGTCGAAATCCTGCACGCCGAGGCTGATGCGGTTGAAGCCCTGGCGGCGCAGGCTGTGCACGCGTTCCGGCGACACGGTGCGCGGATCGACCTCGATCGAATACTCGCCGGCGGCATCGCCGGCGAAACGGAAGCAGCGCCGCAGGTGGTCCATCAGCTCGCCCATCTGCGCGTCCGACAGGTAGGTCGGCGTGCCGCCGCCGAAATGCAGCTGCTCGACTTCATTCATGCCGGCGAACAGCCGCCCCTGCATCTCGACCTCGCGCTTCAGGTAGGCCAGGTAGGTGGCGGCCTTGTCGCGCTTTTTGGTGACGATCTTGTTGCAGGCGCAGTAGTAGCAGACGGTGTCGCAGAACGGGATGTGCAGGTACAGCGAGAGCGGCCGGACGCCGGCACGCGTGCGGCGGTCGGCCACGGCATGCAGGAAATCGCGGTAGCCGAAGCTGTCGCCGAAGCGGTCGGCGGTCGGGTAGGAGGTGTAGCGGGGGCCGGACTTGCCGAGGCGGGCAATCAGCTCGGCGTCGAATTCGACTACCGGCAGGTCGTGCAGTTTCATGTCAACTAACTCCTTGTGATCCACATGACCCATGCCAGGTGGAAATCTATACGAGGAGTTTATTGAGCGGGCTCAGCTAAATCTTTGACTTACATCAAAAACCGCCGAGCCCCTTTATTTAAGCAGTAAGCGAACGCGTGTCGATCTTGAAGACATCCAGCGCCTGCGACAGATGCGCCGCCTGCTCCGCCACGCTGGACGATGCCGCCGCCGATTCCTCGACCAGCGCCGCGTTCTGGCGCGTGATCGCATCCAGTTCCGCCATCGCCGCATTCACCTGGGCGATGCCCTGCCCCTGCTCGCGCGAGGCCAGCGTGATGCCGTGCATGATGACGGCGGCGTCCTGCACCGAGGCCACCACTTCGCGCATGGTCTGGCCGGCGTTGCCGACCTGGTCGTTGCCCTGGCCGACCTTCTGCACCGAATCCTCGATCAGCGCCTTGATTTCCTTGGCCGCGCCGGCGGAGCGCTGGGCCAGGCTGCGCACCTCGCCCGCCACCACCGCGAAACCGCGCCCCTGCTCGCCGGCGCGCGCCGCTTCCACCGCCGCGTTCAGCGCCAGGATGTTGGTCTGGAAGGCGATGCCGTCGATCAGGCCGATAATGTCGACGATGCGGGTGGCCGAGCCGCTGATCTGGCCCATGGTGGCGCCGACCGCCTGCACCGCATCGCCGCCGCGCCCGGCGACGCTGGAGGCGGCGCCGACCAGGCCGTCGGCGCGGACCGCGCTGTCGACGTTCTGTCCGGCCGCGGCAGCCACCTGCGCCAGGCTGGCGGCGGTCTGCTCCAGGCTCGCGGCCTGGGCTTCGGTGCGCTGGGCCAGGTCGTGGTTGCCGGTGGCGATCTCGCGCGTGGCCGCTTCGATCGAGCCGACGTTGGCGCGCACGTCGCCGACGATCGCGGTCAGGTTCACGTTCAGCTGGCGCAGCGCCAGCAGCAAGCTGCCCATTTCGTCGTCGCGGCCCCTCGGCGGCATGTGCGACAGGTCGCCGCCGGCCAGGGCATTGACGGCGTCGCGCGCCTGGCCCAGCGGCGCCACGATGGCGCGCTGCAGCTCGGCCCAGGCCAGCAGCGTCAGGACCGCGCCGGCGCCGGCCAGCACGCGCCACACGATGCCGCCGGTGGCGGCGGCCAGCGCCAGCAGCAGCGCCGACTGCGAACCCAGCATCAGGCCGAGGCGCCGTCCCAGCGGCATGCTGCGCAGGGCCAGCAGGCGCGCCGCCCAGCCGGACTTGACCACGGCGCCGCGGCGGATCGCCAGTCCCTCGGCTTTCTTCTCGCGGAAGCGCCGGTACAGCGCTTCGGCCGCCTTGACCTGGTCGCGCCCGGGCCGGGTGCGGACCGACATGTAGCCGACCACGCGGCCGTTTTCCTTGACCGGCACCACGTTCGCCACCACCCAGTAGAAATCGCCGTTCTTGCGGCGGTTCTTGACCATGCCGGTCCAGGGTTCGCCGGCCTGCAGCGTGGCCCACAGGTCGGCGAAGGCTTCCGGCGGCATGTCCGGGTGGCGCACGATGTTGTGCGCCTTGCCCAGCAATTCGTCGACGGCGAAACCGCTGACTTCGATGAAGGCCGGGTTGACGTAGGTAATGCGGCCTTTGGTGTCGGTCTTGGAGACGATCGACTGGCCATCCTGGAGCAGGTATTCGATGCCGGTGACCGGCAGGTTGGTACGCACAGGTAATCCTTAATTCTTGTGAAACATGGTAATTTTATGGACTCACGGCAACTATTTTCCTTGACTTAGATCAAAAACGCGAATGAAACCTGCGTATGTGAAGAAAAAAACAGACGGTTTCGTGGCTGGGTTCAAAATGAGTTACGCTGCGCGCAATGATTGCAGACCAATGTTTTTAACTGCACAACGGCCTTGCTTAAACCCATGCTTACCCTCATTTAGCGTCGATGAACGATCACCTTTCCCTGACGCGGCACCCCGACGTCCTGTATGGACCACACCAGCCCGAGCTGCTGCGCAACGAAATCCTGGCCGACCTGCTGGAAGCCAGTGCGCGCCGGGCGCCCGAGCAGCTGGCGCTGGTGTCCGGCGAACGCCGGCTGCGCTATCGCGAACTCGACGAGCAGGCCAGCCTGGCCGCTTCCCGGCTGATCGAGGCAGGTATCGGGCCGGGCGACATCGTCGGCTTGTGGATGCCGCGCGGGATCGAGTTGTTGATCATGCAAGCGGCGATCGCCAAGACCGGCGCCGCCTGGCTGCCGGTCGACGAAGACACGCCGGTCGAGCGCCTGCTGGTGTGCATGGAGGATGCCGGCTCGCCGGCGCTGGTCAGCAGCGAACGGATGCGCGAGCGCCTCGGCGGCGTCACGCAGCCTGGCGCGACCCGGCCGCTACACATGGCCGAGGACTTGCTGCTGCCGGCCGCTGACGGCTACGTGCTGCAGCGCCGCGGCGCCGTGCCGGGCAGTGCACCGGCCTACGTGATCTACACCTCGGGCTCGACCGGCAAGCCGAAAGGCATCCTGATCGACCAGCGCAGCATCTGCCACTTCCTGCGCAGCGAAAACGAGGTGCTGGGCGTGCGTGCCGACGACCGCGTCTACCAGGGCTTCTCGGTCGCCTTCGACATGTCGTTCGAGGAGATCTGGATTTCCTGGCTGGTCGGCGCCACCCTCTGGCTCGGCCCCAAGGAAAGCGCGGGCGATCCGGAAGCGCTGCCGCGCCTCCTGACGGAAAACGGCGTCACCGTGCTGCACGCGGTACCGACCCTGCTGTCGCTGTTCGCCGAGGACGTGCCGGGCCTGCGCATCATCAACCTGGGCGGCGAGATGTGCCCGGAAACCGTGGTCGAGCGCTTCTCGAAGCCCGGCCGCACGATGTTCAATACCTACGGCCCGACCGAGGCCACGGTGTCGGCCAGCCTGGCGCGCATGGAACCGGGGCGCACGATCACGATCGGCGATCCGCTGCCGAACTACGGCCTGCTGGTCATCTCCACCGAAACCGACAAGGGTTTGCAGATCCTTCCGCGCGGCGATACCGGGGAACTGTGCATCACCGGCCCCGGCCTGTCGGCCGGCTACCTGGGCCGCCCCGACCTGACGGCCGAAAAATTCCTGCCCAACCCGTGGGCCTCGGGCATGGACGACGCGCGCCTGTACCGCACCGGCGACCTGGCACGCATCGAGCCGGACGGCCAGGTGGTGTGCCTGGGCCGCACCGACGACCAGGTCAAGATCCGTGGTTTCCGGGTCGAGCTGGGCGAGATCGAGGCGGTACTGGCCCAGCAGGACGGCATCGGCACCACGGCCGTCTTGCTGCGCAAGGACGACGGCATCGACCGCCTGGTGGCCTACCTGGTGCCGGCCGCGGGCGCCACCGGCGAACAGCTGGCCCCGGCCACATTGCGTCGCGCATTGTCCGGCCGCCTGCCGCCCTACATGGTGCCGAGCCGCTTCGAAGTCCTGAGCGTGATGCCGCGCCTGACCTCGGGCAAGATCGACCGCAAGTCCCTGAAGGCGATGGCCCTGAGTGCGCCGCTGCCGAGCGACCCGGCCGAATCCGATACGCCCGAGACGCCCGGCGAGGAAGCCCTGTTCGCGGCACTGGCCGGGCTGTTCCCGGGCCAGGCGATCCGGCGCGAGCAGGATTTCTTTTCCGACCTCGGCGGCCACTCCTTCTTTGCCGCGCGCCTGGCCACCGCCTTGCGCCAGGACCCGCGCTTCGCCCACATGACGGTGCGCGACATCTACCAGCAGCGGCAGATCGGCGCGATCGCCTCGAGCCTGGACCAGGCCGCAGGCACCGCCGCGATGGAAGACGACTGGACTCCGCCGCCGGCGGCGCGGCGCTGGCTGTGCGGCCTGGCCCAGCTGGCGACGGTGCCGGTGCTGGTCACGCTGCGCATGGCGCAGTGGCTGGCGCCCTTCTTTACTTACCACTTCATGACCGGCGACCCGGGCGACAAGATCCCGCGCGCGATCGCGGCGTCGATCGGCGTGTTCCTGCTGGCGACGGTCATGGAATTCGTGCTCGCCATCGGCGGCAAATGGCTGGTGGCCGGCCGTCTGAAAGCGGGTGTCTACCCATTGTGGGGCAGGACGTATTTCCGCTGGTGGCTGGCCGACCGCCTGGTCGAGGCGGCGCCGACCTACCTGCTGGCCGGTTCCTCGCTGTACGCCTGGTGGCTGCGCCTGCTGGGTGCCAGGATCGGCCGCGACGTCGTGATCGGTTCGATGACGGTGCGCGCGCCGGAACTGCTGCACTTCGGCGACAACGTCAGCATCGGCAACGCGGTGAACTTCGAGAACGCGCGGGTCGAGCGCGGACGCCTGATCCTGGGCGCGGTCACGCTGGAAGACGACGCCTTCGTGTCCTCGTACGCGATCCTGGAAGGGAACACACGGGTCGAGCGGCGCGGCCACCTCGAGGGTCAGTCGGCGCTGCAGGACGGCGCCGTGGTGCCGGCCAACCGCATCTGGAACGGCTCGCCCGCGCGCGACGCCGGCGCCTTCGACCCGTCGACCCTGCCGCCGCGCCCGCGCGCCAGCCGGCGGCGCCTGGCCGGGGAAGCGCTGTTCTTCGTGTTCGGCATCCTGCTGGTGGCGACCCTGTTCTTCATGCCGGTGTTCCCGAGCTTCGTCCTGATCGACTGGTTCGACGAACGCGGCACCCTGGCCTGGCTGCAGGCCAGTACCATCCAGGGGCAGCTGGTGCGCTACTTCGTGCTGGCGCTGCCGGCCAGCGCGGTGCTGATCTTCCTGACCATGCTGGTGTCGGCCGGGATCCGCTGGGGCTTCCTGCCGCGCATGCAGCCGGGCCGCTCCGCGGTGCACTCGAACGCCTACTGCAAGAAGTGGCTGGTCAGCCACATCCAGGAATCCAGCCTGAATGTCCTGCACGGCATCTACGCCACCGTGTACGCGCCCTTCTGGTACCGCCTGCTGGGCGCCAAGGTCGGACGCGACGCCGAGATCTCGACCGCGCTGGGCGTGGTACCCGACATGCTGACCCTGGGCGACGAAACCTTCATCGCCGACGCCGTGATGCTGGGCGACGAACAGATCGACGGCGGCTGGATGACGATGGAGCCCACCGTGGTCTCGAACCGCTCTTTCGTCGGCAACGGCAGCTACATCCCGGACGGCACCATCCTGCCGGAAGGCGTGCTGGTCGGCGTGCACACCCACGCCCCGGCCAACGAACGCATGACCGGCGGCGACACCTGGCTGGGATCGCCCCCGATCCACCTGCCGGCGCGCGAACAGGTCAGCGGCTACCCGGAACACCTGACCTACCGCCCCTCGCCGCTGCGCCGCTTCGGCCGCGCGCTGGTGGAAGCCTTCCGCATCGTGGCGCCGCACGCGGTGGTGATCGCGGTCGGCTACACGGTGGTGCTGGACCTGATGCCGATCGCCGGCCAGGGGCGCTGGGGCGAGGTGGTCTGGTACCTGGCGCTGATCGGCCTGGCCTTCGGCGTCGGCAACTACCTGTTCGTGCTCGCCTTCAAATGGCTGCTGCTGGGCCGCTACCAGAAACGCGCGGAACCGATGTGGACGCCCTTCGTGTGGCTGTCCGAAGGCGTGACCAATATGTACGAAGGCATCGCGGTGCCGAACTTCATGCGCTACCTGCGCGGCACGCCGTGGCTGCCGGTCGCCTTCCGCCTGCTCGGCTGCCGCATCGGCAAGGGCGTGTACATGGACACCACCGACATCACGGAATTCGACTGCGTCCACATCGGCGACCACAGCGAGCTGAATGCATTGTCCTGCCCGCAGACCCACCTGTTCGAAGACCGGGTGATGAAGATCGACCGTGTCGACATCGGCAGCAAGGTCTACGTCGGCCCGCGCGGCACCGTGCTGTACAGCGCCAAGGTCGGCGACAACGCGCGCCTCGGACCGCTGACGCTGGTGATGAAGGGCGAGCACATTCCGGCGGCGACCAGCTGGAGCGGCTTGCCGGCGGCACCCTTGCGGGCGGCGGGGTGAGCATGGACGCGCCCGTCACGCCAGCCTGGCCCGGCGATCCCGTCCATGAAGGGCCGGGCGGCGTGCGCGTGATCGGCGTGCCTGGCCAGCCGGACCGCGAGACGGCCCGGCTGCGCATCCGCGCCGCCCTGGCAGCCGCGCTGGCGGCGCATTGCGGCGTCGGTCCGGATCGCATCGGGCTGCGTTCGCCCGAAGGTGCCGCACCCTGGGCGACTGCAGCCCTGGATGGCGGCGAACGCCGCATCGCGCTCGCGATCAGCCACGATGGCGAGCTCTCGGTGGCCGCGTTCCGCGCCGACGGCGGCGCGGTCGGCATCGACGTCAGCCAGGTCGTGCCGGTGCCGGACTGGGAGCCGGTGGCGCGCGACTATCTCGGACCGGCCGTCGCGGCCCAGCTTGCCGCCCTGCCCTTTGCGGCGCGCGATGCCGGGTTTGCGCGCGCCTGGAGCGAACACGAGGCGCGCCTGAAATGCCTCGGCCTGCAACTGGACGAGTGGCGTGCCGAGCGCGCGCCGGTGCTGCAAGCCTGTCGCTGTTTTCCGCTGGCGCTGCCGGCTGGCTACGTCGGTTACCTGGCCGTGGCTGCGGACGCTGCCTGACTGGCCGCGCTTTTAATTAGTTCGTGACGCCGCTTGTCGATTAGTTGCAATACTTGGGACGAGCTCGCACGGGTTCATCCGAATCCTGCCAAGCTTGCGTTCAAGGTAAGATTGCAGCATGGACAATATTACTCACTCGGTCGTCGGCCTCGGCATCGGCGCCCTGATCGACCGCAGCCTGCCGCCGGAACCCGACACCGCCCGCGAGCGCACGCGCCAGCGCATGCTGCTGACGGTCGGCTGCCTGGCCAGCAATTTCCCGGACCTCGACCTGGTCTATACCCGCATCCTGCCGGCGCCGCTCGGCTACCTGCTGCACCACCGCGGCCATACCCACACGCTGCTGGCGGCGCTGGGCGAAGTGCTCGTGCTGCTGGCCCTGGTCTGGCTGTTGTGGCCGAACGCGCGCCGGCTGCTGCAGGTCAGTGCCACTGCGCGCTGGGGCGCCGTCATCGCGGCCTGTGCCGGCCTGCTGCTGCACTTGTCGATGGACGGCATGAACGTCTACGGGGTGCACCCGTTCTGGCCCTGGAACACCCACTGGTATTACGGCGACCTGGTGTTCATCGTCGAGCCGGTGTTCTGGTTCGCGTTCGGGGCGCCGCTCGCGGCCATCGTGCCGCGGCCGCGGCTGCGCTGGCTGTTCCTCGGCCTGATGGTCCTGATCCCGGTGGTGGCCACCCTGCTCGGCTTCCTGCAATGGGGTTCGCTGGCGGCCCTGGTCGCGATCGGCCTGGTGCTGGCCTGGGTGACGCGCCATGCGCACGAACGCCACGGCGCGCGCGGCCGGCTGGCGCTGGCGGCCGGGCTGGCGGTGTCGCTCGCCTTTATCGGCGTGCAGGCGGTGGCGCTGCAGCAGGCGCGCAGCGTGCTGGCGGCCGCCGTGCGCACCCTCGATCCGGGCGAGCGCCTGCTCGACACCGCACTGTCCGCCTACCCCGCCAATCCGCTGTGCTGGTCCTTCGTGACGGTGGCGCGCGACGACGCCGGCGGCAGCTACCACCTGCGGCGCGGCCTGCTCAGCGTCGCGCCCGGCATCGATCCGGTGCGCGCCTGCCCGGCGCCGATCGCCGGCCGCGCGTCGGAAGACGCGACGCCGCAACTGGCCTGGCTGGGCGACCGTCGCGAAAGCCTGGCCGAGCTGCAGTCGCTGGCGCGCGATTGCCACGTGAACGCCTGGCTGCGCTTCGCACGGGCGCCCTCGATTGCCGGCGGCCTGGCCACCGACGTGCGCTGGGGCCCGGTCGGCAGCACGAATTTCTCGACCATGGAGATCGCGGCGCAGGCGGACACGCCCTGCCCGCATCCGGTGCCGGACTGGACCTATCCGCGTGCCGACCTGCTCGGCAGCGCCCATTGAATGGGAATCCGCCGATGCCGTTCGTAATCAGAGATAACCTGACCTTCGCCGAGATTGCGGCCTTGGCCGAGCTGGCGAAAACGGCGCCGTATGCAGAGCGCGTTGGCCGGCTGAGCGCCAAACATTTCCGGATGGCCGAAGACCGGCCGCGCAATGCGCTCATGTTCGAGGCCGGTGCCGTGTCCAGGGATACGGCCGACCAGACCCACTACCTGCTGTATTTCATGCAGCACTGGTTCGACATCCGCAGCCGCTGCTACGACAGCATCGAAGTGTGCTTCAACGATTTTCCGCCCCTGATGGAAGCCTACAGGAAGTGGATCGAGCAATGCTTCGCGCAGGCCGCACGGGTGTACGGCTGGTCCTATGGCTTTGAAGACAAGGCGCGCGTATTCGACCCCGTTTTTCGACCCGACAATTGTTTTCGGAACCCGGGCGCCTGACGCCCTACTCCGGTCAGCTGGTGGAAATGTGTGCATTTCTGGCATGACAGGTCTGGTATCGTTTCTGCATTTCATCGACTCCAACTTGCATCATCTGACTACGCAAAGGCCATCCGTGATCCCTGCCAGCCCGTACCACCCCAGCATGGCGCTGGGCGGCATCTTCCTGTCCCTGTTCGGTGCCACCTGGCTGTGCGGCGCCAGCATCGCGTATGCCGGCCCCAACCTGCCGCTGCTGGCGGCAATCGCGATCGCGGCACTGCTGATGACGGCATGGGCCATCGCAACCTTCCGCGCACGCCGCCGCAGCTTCACCGCGACCGGCGACGCCGCCGCGAGCCGGCGGGTACGCAAGGGTTTCATGGTGGTCAACGCCGTGCAATGGTCGAGCATCGGCCTGGCGGTGCTGCTGCTGAACCTGACCGGGCATGTGGCCTGGATCCTGCCGGCCGTGATCCTGGTCGTGGGACTGCATTTCTTTCCGCTGGCCAGGCTGTTCGGCTACCGCGCCTACAACCTGACGGCGGCCGCGCTGGTCGTGGTCGCTTGTACTGCCCTGCTGGCCGGCGGCGCCGTCAACGGCGTGGCCCTGGCATTGCTGGCGACCGGCGCCATCCTGTGGCTGACCGCGGTCGCCCTGCTGCGCAGCGTCTGAGGTAGTACGGTCAGCAGCCGGCGCCCGGCCCCTTGCGCACCGCGGCCGCCATCGCACTCCCCAGCTTGGCCAGTGCCGCCCGGTGGCCGGCCACCAGCGCGTCGTAGCCCTGCCCCACCGGTTCGCGCAGCACGCTGCGGCAGGTCAGCACGGTCTCGCTGCCGACCTGGCGCACGCTCCAGGTGGCGTCGACCAGCGCATACTGCCCCGGCACCGACTCGAAGCGCTGGACGTTGGTGCTGATCCGGTACGGCGCCGCCCCGGCCGGGTACGGGGTGCGGTAGACATCGATCGCGCCGAGCTCGGCGCTCACCTGCAGCGACAGCGCGTGGCCGATCTCGTCCGCCAGCGGCCCGATCCAGCGGTGGTGGTCGAGCATGTCGACCAGGCCGGCGCCGGTGGTGACCACCAGCTCCTTGCGCTTGACCTGGGCCGGCACGTTCACTGCCAGCATCTCGATATAGACCGGCCGTGCGGCGGCCTGGACCGTAGGCGCCGGCGCGGCCGGGCCGTTCAGGGTATAGAAATGGTCGCTGTCGGTCGTGGCGCACGCCGCCAGCAGCGCGGCCATCCCGATGCAAGCCGCAGCCTGGATCGATCTCATTTGCTTTTCTCCTTTGCTTTGCCGCGGATCAGCGATTCCGGATGGCGTTCGAGGTAATCGGACAGCGAGTTCAGCGATTCCACCGTGCCCTGCACGTCCTGCAGCGTCTGGCGCAGCTCGGATTGCAGCGGCGAATCCTGCTGCAGCAGGGCGTCGGCGCTGGACAGGGTCTTCTTGGCGGCGTTCAGCGCTTCCTGCATTTCCGGCAGCACCTTGCCGTCCAGGCGGGCGAT
This sequence comes from Herbaspirillum sp. SJZ107, assembly GCF_006715485.1. Taxonomy (GTDB): domain Bacteria; phylum Pseudomonadota; class Gammaproteobacteria; order Burkholderiales; family Burkholderiaceae_D; genus Telluria. The sequence continues at coordinate 107,278 of NZ_VFNH01000004.1, read as the reverse complement.
CATCGCGTTGGCCTGCTGCAGCGTCTTGTTCAGGTTATTCCCGATCTCGTCGAACGGAATCTTGTCGAGCTTGCCGGCGATGCGCGACAGCTGGCTCTGCAATTCGTCGAGCGGACCCGGCACCGTCGGCAGCACGAGTACGCCGGGGGCGGCGGCCAGCGTGGCCGGCTTGACCTTGGGCGCCTTCGGGAAGAAGTCGAGGTTGAGGTACAGCTGGTTCGTGAGCAGGCTGCCGGTGCGCAACTGGGCGCGGAAGCCGCGCGTGACCATCTGCGCCAGCGCCTGTTCGGAGGTGGCGGCGTCGGTGCCGAGCGCATTCAGCACCGACTGGCCGAGGCGGCTCGGATACAGGTCGGCCGTCACCGGCATGCGGAATTTCTTGCGGACCGGGTCGTACTCGATGCCGACCGTGCGCACCTCGCCCAGCACGATGCCGCGGAAATCGACCGGGGCGCCGGCCGCCAGCCCGCGCAGCGACTGGTCGAAGTACATGATCGTGGTGACGGCCGGGCCATCCGGCGGGCGCAGCGCCGCGTTGCGGTCGTTGGCCAGCAGGAAGGTGGTGTCGGCGCTGGCCGGGGCCGCGGGCTTTTCGCCGCTCGGCGATTCGAAGGCGATGCCGCCGGTGACCAGCGTCGCCAGCGATTGCGTGTTCAGCTTGAAGCCGTTGGCGTCGAGGCGCACGTCGACGCCGCTGGCGTGCCACCAGCGCGTGTCGGCGCCCACCAGGCCGATGTAGGGTTCTTCGATGAAGACCGACAAATCGACACCCTTGCCGGCCGGATCGAGCTTGGCCGAGGCGATCTGGCCGACGCGCACCCGCCGGTAATACACGGGCGCACCGGCCGCCAGCGAGCCGAGGCTGTCGCCGTGCAGCTTGAATTCGCGTCCCTTCAGGCCGGGCGGGACCGCGGGCGCCTTGTCCAGTCCCACGAAGCTGGTATTGGTTTCCTTGGAAGTGCCGGCGGCGGCGCCGATGTAGGCACCCGACAGCAGTGTGCCGAGGCCGGTGACGCCGCTGGTGCCGATCTGCGGCCGCACCACCCAGAACTTGGTGTCGACGGCGGTGAAGCGTTCAGCTTCCTTGGCCATCTGGATCGTGGCGACGACCCGGTTGCCGTCCGGCCCCAGCGTCACCTTGGTCACCTGGCCGATGTCGACTTCCTTGAACTTGACCTTGGTCTTGCCGGCTTCGAGTCCTTCGCCGGTGGCGAAGCTGACCGTGATCGACGGTCCCTTGTCGAACAGCCAGGTCACGACCTGGGTAGCGCCGATGATCGCGGCCAGCAGCGGGATCAGCCAGATCAGCGACGGCAGCCAGCGGTTCGGCTTGTCGATCTCGGGCGGGGGCGGTTCCGGCATCTGCCGCGCCTGCGGCGGCGCTGCCTGGGTCGCAGGGGCGTTGCCGCCATCCTGGTCAATCATGTTCTTTCTCCTTCTTTACGAGCGTCGCTCCCGGGGTCGATCGGGTCCCAGATCAGGCGCGGGTCGAACTGGCTCGATGCGAACATCGTCAGCACGACGACGACGCCGAAGGCCAGCGCACCGGGACCGGCGGTAATGGTGGCGACGGCGTTGAAGCGCACCAGGGCGACGGTGAGGGTCACGACGAAGATGTCGAGCATCGACCAGCGGCCGATGAACTCGACGATGCGGTACAGCCGGGTACGCCTGAGCGGCGCCCGGCGCGAGCGGAATTGCGCGGTGACGACCAGCACGGTCAATGCCAGCAGCTTCCCGACCGGCACGAAGATACTGGCAACGAAGATGATGATCGCCAGCCCGCGCGAATTGGTGTCCCAGAACAGCTTGACGCCGCTCATGATGGTGTCGCCCTCGCTGCCGCTGCCGAGCGAGGTGGTGTACATGATCGGCAGGATGTTGGCCGGGATGTACAGCAGCGCGGCAGAGATCAGCAGTGCCCAGGTGCGCCTGATGCTGTCCGGAATGCGCCGGTGCAGCCGCGTCGCACAGCGCGCGCAGCGCGCCGCCGGGCCGTGGCAGGCGCACAGGTTGACCAGGCCGCAGGCGTGGCAGCTGACGTATTCGGTCGGCGTGCCGGGCGCCGGCAGCACCCGCTGCATGCGGCGCGGCGCCACCTGGTCGCCGAGTGCCCACAGGGCGCGCGGCTCGTAGCGCATGGCCAGCGCCGACAGCAGCGTCAGCGCCCCGAAGGCGAACAGGCCCGGATGCGGCTCCACCCTGGCCAGGCTGGTCATCTTGATCACGGTGACCAGGATGCCCATCATCAGCACTTCGGTCATGGCCCAGTGGCGCGCCGCCTGCACGATGCGCAGCAGCAGGTCGAAGCCGGGCACGCGCCGGCCGCGCGCCAGGCCGGTCGCCACGTACAGCAGGGCGCCGAGGTCGAGCAAGGGGAACACGATCGCGCAAAAGAACACCAGCGCGGCGATGATCTGCATGCGTTCGTGCCACAGCACGCCGATCGACTGCAGCAGGGTGACGCTGGTGACCATGCCTTCGAGGTTCAGCGAGACGATCGGGAAGCACTGCGCGATCAGCCACACCAGCACCGCGCCCAGGGTGACGGCCATCATCGTGTTCGGATGCGGCGTCGGTCCCGCAGCTTGCCAGCGATACAGTTCCTTGCGGCATTGCGTACAGCGCGCCCGTTCACGCCGTGCCAGCGGCCGCCAGCGGTAGACCTGGCCGCAGTCGTGGCATCCGATCAGTTCCCCTTCCCTCATGCGGACGCACGCTTCCCGGGTGCGGGACCGGCTTTACGGGCAGAAAATGGGGGGTGATATGGCAAACGGGGCTCCAAAAATAATCGCGATGTCATTTGTATTATGACTATTTTGATGCAGCAACCCCCACACGATAGCGTGCGGAACGGTTGGCGCCATGCAGCTCGGGTAAGAACCGCGGCGGATGCTATAGTCGCCGCTGCAAGGCCGTCGCGTTGCAGGACCCACCCAATAAAGGAAAATCAGGATGATCAATCACGTCTTAGTCGGCTCGAACGATATCGAACGATCCAAACGTTTTTATGACGCCGTGCTCGGCTTGCTGGGTGCGGGCGAAGCGATTCGCAACGTGGCCGCCTCGGGCCACACCCGTCTGTTCTACCGCCACGCCGGCAGCAGCTTCGGTGTAAGCGAACCGATTAATGGCGAACAGGCAACGCCGGCCAACGGCGGCACCATCGGTTTCAAATGCAGCTCGCCGGAACAGGTAAAGCAGTTCCACGACGTCGCTGTCGCCAATGGCGGCACCTCGATCGAGGCACCGCCGGGCCCGCGCGAGAGCAGCATGGGCACGCTGCACCTGGCCTATGTGCGCGATCCGGACGGCAACAAGCTGTGCGCCGCCTTCCGTCCCTGAGCGGTCCCTGAGCCGTTCCTGAGGGCGCCGTTCAAGGTCACGCCTGGCACTCATGCGCGGGTGTGGCCCCCTTCGGCGATCACCTGCCGGAAGAACCCGAGCAGCGCCGGCACATGGCTGTCGAAACTGAAGCGCTCGCGTTCCTGCCACACCCGCTGGCGCAGGCCGCCCATGCGCGCCGGGTCGCGCAGTTGCGCGGCCAGGCCGTCGATGTCGTCGTAAAAGATGCCGATGCCGAGTTCGCGCGCCAGCGTCTGCGCAGCCACCGCCGCCCCGCGGTTGTCACGCTGGATCATCGGCAGCCCCGCCATCGCCAGCGTCGCCATGCGCGCCGGATAATTCAGGTCGTCCCAGTCGGCCAGGCGCAGGTCGCCGCCGTTGCGGCTGGCGAAGCAGTGCAGCCAGCCGGCATCGTAGCGCGAGAATTCGTCGACCCAGCGGTCCTGCGCAACATTGGCGTGCAGGTGCAGGTGTGCCGGCGCCAGGCCGCGCGCCTTGGCGATCCAGTCCTTCCACTGGCCGTGGGTAAAGTCTCCATAGAAATGCAGGTGGATGTCGTGCGCCGCAAGTGCCGCCACCGCGGGTGGATGCAGCCCGATCGGCCGTCCCGGCACCACCGTGTGCAGGCCGCCGTCGCGCGCCGCCAGCAGGCTGCTGCGCGGTGCATCGAACCAGTCGCGCTTGGGCAGGTCGCCGTCGAGCACCATGGCCGGCTTCGCCGTCGCCAGGCCGGGCGACGCCAGCTCGAACCAGTCGCGTGTTTCCGGACTGCCGAAGATGCGGCCGTCGGCGCGGCGGTACAAGTCGAGCAGCTGGGGCCAGCTGCCCTTGTCGATGCAGATGAAGGGCCCTTCCTTGAAATGCCAGACGAAGGGAATGCCGGACGTGGCCAGCATCACCGCGTGCACGAAGGGCACGGCCTGCCAGTTCAGCAGGCCGTAGATGAGGTCCGGGCGGAGTTCGCGGATGGCCGCCCGCCAGTCCTGGCGCGGCAGCTCGGTCACGTGTCCGAAGGGCAGCGGGCCGACCGTGTTGAACCAGTAAGGCGTATCGGTCCACAGGCCGTACAGGGCATGGCCCTGCTCTTCCAGCGCCAGCACACGCTCGGCGTTGTAGGCCAGTTCGCCCACCAGCAGGATGCGCAGGCCGTCGGTGGCGCGCGGCGTCGGCGGGCGTTCGCGCAGGCGGCGGTACAGGGCGTCCTCGTCGATCGCGTTGCCGGCGGTGGTGTGAAAGCGCAGCGGCGCCGCCACGCGGTAATGCTGGCGGAACGGGTTGATGCCGCCCACCGGCTCCTGCATGCGCTTGTGGCGCTGCCCGGGATGGTCGACCCACTCGCAACTCGGCTCGCCGGTGCCGATGAAGCTGCCCGCCGCGCGCAGCCCGCCCCAGTACAGGCGCTCGAGGTCGTCCGATTCGAGGGTGTCCCGTTCGAGCCAGCGCAGGCTGCTGCGGCGGTGCATCACCTGCACCAGCTGCAGGGGGGCATCGGGCAGCTGGCCCGGATGCCAGCGGTTGTAGTGATGGCGCAGGCCGGCAAAGGCCAGCACCGCCTGCGGGGTCTCGCCAAGCGCGCCGGTTAGCAGTTCGAGATGGCGCGGGTAGAACACGTCGTCGCTGGGCAGGTAGGCCACCAGCGGCGCGCTCGTCCGGTCCAGCGCCGTGTTCAGTGCGCGGCCGAGGCCCTCGTTGCGCTCCAGGCGGACGGTGCGGATGCGTGGATCGGCCAGGAAAGGCGCCACTGCCCCGGCGGTGCCGTCCTCGGAGCCGTCGTCGACGATCAGCGCTTCCCAGTCGTGCAGGGTCTGGCCCTGCAGGCTGGCGAGCGCGCGGCCGATAAAGGCCGCCTGCTCGAAGCTGGGCATCAGCACGCTGACCGCGGGCACCTGGGCCATGGAAGCTCCTGCCGTTTGAACATGCTGCCAGCATAGACAGCGGTGCCGGCCGGCGTTTGCGCGGTATCAGTCGTGCGCCAGCTCCGCTACAATCGGCGCATGAGCGACCTGCCGATCCTGGATACCGCGCGCACCGTGATGACGGTGCCGGCGCCCGAACACGCGCCGCTGCTGCTGGCCTACCGCCTGCACAACCGCGAGCACCTGGCGCCGTGGGAACCGGCGCGCAGCGCCGACTATTACACCGAGGCGGCGGCCCGGCGGCGCCTGGCGCAGTCGGTGGCCGAGGCCCGCGCCGGCAGCGCCCTGCACTTCCTGGCACGCGAGCGCGCCAGCGGCGCCATCGTGGCCAGCTGTTCCTTTACCAACATCGTGCGCGGCGTGTTCCAGGCTTGCCACATCGGTTTTTCGGTGGCGGCGGCCTGCCAGGGCCAGGGCCTGATGCACGAGGTGGCACGGGCGGGCATCGATCACATGTTCGGGCCGCAAGGCTTGCATCGGATCATGGCCAGCCATCTGCCGCGCAACCTGCGCAGCGCCGTGCTGCTGGCCAAGCTCGGCTTCGAACGCGAGGGTTATGCGCGTTCCTACCTGCGCATCGATGGCAAATGGGAAGACATGGTGTTGAGCTCGCTCATCAATCCCATTGAGCAAGTCGACAGCCTGTAAGCCAAGCGCCAGCCCATCAATCCGGTGTCATATATAAGATTGATTACTTTATCAAGTTGCTTTTCAGCCACTTTTTTGTGGCTTTACGGAACTATTTTTACATCTGAGCTCCCCCTGCAACTGCCCAGTGCCCCCGCCGTGAAATAAAATCTCTCACAATTTCACGTTGACGGTTCGCAATGTTTATTAAGCACGGAACCGGATAAACATCATAAAAATAGCTGGGGAAGTCTCATGAAAAAGCAATGGGTTCGCCTGAACCCCACCCTGCTGGCAGCGTCGATTGCCGGCATCGCCTCGTTTGCCGTACCGTTCCATGCCGCCGCGCAGGCCCAGCCATCGCAGCAGGCACCAAGCGCCGACGGCACGCTCCCGGAAGTCATCGTCACCGCCCAGCGCAGCGCCGCGCCGGCATCGCGGACGCCGGTGGCAATGAGCGTGCTCACCGCTGCCCAGCTCGACCAGCAGGGCATCGACAGCCCGGGTGCGATCGCCGATCGCCTGCCGAATACTTACCTGCAGAATTCCTACGACGGCCTGCGCATCACGATGCGCGGCGTCTCGAATGCCGACGCCACCGAAAAGGGCGACCCGTCGGCCGCCTACCTGGTCGACGGCGTCTACGTCGCGCGGCCGCAGGCCCAGAATGCATCGTTCTACGACGTCGAACGCATCGAAGTGCTGCGCGGTCCGCAGGGCACGCTGTACGGCCGCAACACGACCGCCGGCGCCGTCAACGTGATCAGCAAGGCCCCCGTGCCCTATTTCGAGGCCGCCGCCAATGCCACGGTCGGCAGCTACGACACGCGCCAGCTGGGCGGCATGGTCAACGTGCCGGTGAGCGACGTGCTGGCGCTGCGCGCCGCGTTCACTGCCAACCGCCACGATCCGTATCTCCGCAATGGACAAGGCACGGGCTACAGGCCCGGCCTCGACCGCGACGACCGCGCCGCGCGCCTGTCGGCCAGCTGGAGGCCCGGCCACGGCATCACCGCGATCGTGCGCTACGAAACGGGCCTGGACAATACCAACAACGACAGCACCGTCCCGGACACCAACTTCTATTCCGGCCTGGCCCAGGGCAAGCCGGTCTGGAACGGCGACGACAGCGCGCGCCGCCTGACCAACCGCTTCAAGTCCCCCAACAACGTGCCCGACCAGGGGTTCTCGCACAAGACCTCGTCCAGCCTGACGGCCGACGTCAGCTGGGACCTCGGCCCGGCCACGCTGAGCTGGCTCGGCTCGCACCGCAATTTCGAGCACGACTACCTGTATAACTATTTCTACCGCGTGGCGCCCAGCGTCGCGCTCGGGGTACGCCAGAACTTCCACGGCGACTACAAGCAGGATTCGCACGAGCTGCGCATCGCCACCAACAGCGCAGGGCCGCTCAGCGCCCAGGGCGGCGTGTACTGGTTCCACGAGAACGTCAGCGACCATTACACCTTCCGCGACCTGAAGGCGGCCGGCCTCACGCCCTACTATGTGTTCGACAACGATCCGGTCGACGCCTGGAGCCGCGCCGTGTTCGGCCAGGCGACCTACGCCTTGAGTCCGCGCCTGCGCGCCACCGCCGGCGCCCGCTATACCGAGGACGACAAGTCGCGCTACGGCTATATCGGCTACCAGCAGGCGGCGGCGCTGAACATGGCGACCGACCCGCGCGAACTGAACGCCGGCGCGATCTCGAGCAACAAGACCACCTGGCGCCTCGCCCTGGACTACGACCTGGCGCCGGGCACCCTGCTCTACGGCTCGCTCGCCACCGGCTACAAGTCGGGCGGCTTCAACGACGGCTGCAGCGCGGGCGCGGTCGGCACTGGCCGCCTGGCCGGCGTCGGCTGCCCGGCCGCCAGCGCGGTGCCGGCGCACAGCCTGGTGTACCAGCCGGAAACCCTGCGCGCGCTCGAGGCCGGCCTCAAGACCCGTTTCTGGGACAGCCGCGCCAGCCTCAACCTGGCGGTGTTCCATTACGACTACCGCAACCTGCAGCTGTCGTCGCAGGAAGTCATCAACGGCAAGCCGCGCTACGAAACCACCAACGCCGGCGAAGCCAAGGTGCGCGGCCTGGAAGCCGACGGCCAGGTGCGCGTGACGGCGGCCGACCGCGTCACCTATGCCCTGAGCCTGCTCGATGCGCACTACACCAGCTACCGGCCGGACGCCACCCGCGACCTGTCAGGCACCAGGCTCGACCGCGCGCCGGCGCGCACGCTGGCGCTCGGCTACGAGCACCGCTTCGCGCTGCCGGGCGGCAGCCTAGTGCTCGGCGGCGGTACCCGCGCCAGCGCCGCCTACATCCTGAGCGTGCCGTCGAAGGGACTGGTGTACCGCATCCCCGGCCACACCGAATCCGACCTGCGCCTGTGCTGGGAACCTCGCGCCGCCAACTGGAGCCTGCTGGCGCGCGTGCGCAACCTCGAGAACGCGGTACGCCCGTTGACCATCAACTCGACCGGCATCACGGTGCCGAGCGATCCGCGCACCGGCGAGCTGCGGCTCGACTACCGCTTCTGAGAGCATGCCGATGGCTACCCTTCGTTCTTTCAGCGCGCTGTTCCTGACCCTGGTACTGGCACTGGCGGCGCCCTTTCCGGCATGGGCCGCGGCACTGCTGCTGGACGACGCCACGCCGCACATCGAAGCCTGGCCGGCAGCCACGGTGCTGCGCGACCCGGGCGCCGCCCTGGCACCGGAAGCGCTGCTGGCGGCGCCGCAGCGGTTTACGCGCCCGGACGGCGCCTACGCCACGCTCGGCATGGAAAAGGCGGTGGTCTGGGTGCGCATACCGCTGCAGGTGGCGGCGGGCAGCGACGGCAGCTGGGTCCTGAAGCTGGACTTCGGCCTGCTCAAGCGCGTCGACATGTATCTGGCACGCGACGGCCGCATCGAGCAGCACGCACTGGCGGGCGGCGCAGTGGCGCAGCGCGGATCGCTGGGCACGCCGGCGCCGGCCTTCGTGCTGCGCCTACAGCCCGGCGCGCGCTACGAGGTGCTGCTGCGGGTCCTGACCAACGGTCCCAAGATCCTGCCGCTCAGCCTGCAGAAACCGGCGACCTACGCACGCGGGGCCATGAACGAATTCCTGCTGCAGGGCGTGCTGGGCGGCTTGAGCCTGTGCCTGCTGCTGTACAGCCTGGCCCAGTGGATCAACCTGCGCGAACACCTGTTCGGCAAGTACGCGCTGCTGACCGGCAGCATGGCAATCTATAACCTGTCGTGGTTCGGCCTCGGCGCCCATTACCTGTGGGGCGGCAATGCCTGGTTCACGATCCATGCCGGCGGCACGGTCGCCCTGATGGCGTCCTGCGGCGCCTACCTGTTCGTCGAACAGGCGCTGGCGCGTCCCGGCATGGACCGCATCTTCTCGCGCCTGATGAAGACCGGCGCCGTCCTGTGCGTGCTCGGCGCCGCCGCCTTCGGCTTCGACCTGATCGACGACAAGGTACTGGTCGCGATCGTCGGCAGCCTGGGCATCATGCCGATGCTGCTCGGCCTGCCCGGCGCCTTCCAGCGTGCCCGCCGCGGCGACGCCGTCGGCACCTATTTCCTGATCGGCTGGGCGGTCGCCTTCGCCGGCTCGGTGGTGGCGGCGGAACTGATCAAGGGCCGTCTCGGCGCCAGTTTCTGGACCCTGCACGGCGTGCAGCTGGGCAGCACCTTCGAGATGATCCTGTTCATGCGCATCCTCGGCCTGCGCACCAAGGGCATCCAGGACGCCATGCTGCGCGCCGAGGAAGCCACGCGCCTGAAATCGGAGTTCCTGGCCAACATGAGCCACGAGATCCGCACCCCGATGAACGCGATCATCGGCATGAGCCGCCTGGGCCTGATGGCGGATCCGGATCCGAAGCTGCGCAACTACCTCGGCAAGATCCTGGGCGCCGGCGAGCACCTGCTCGGCGTGATCAACGACATCCTCGATTTCTCCAAGATCGAAGCCGGCCGCATGACGCTGGAAGCGGTCCCCTTCGACCTCGACGAACTGCTCGAGCACCTGTCCAGCCTGACCGCGCTGAAGACCGACGACAAGCGCGTCGAACTGGTGTTCTCGGTGCCGCGCGGGGTGCCGGCGCGCCTGGTCGGCGACCCGCTGCGCCTGGGCCAGGTCCTGATCAACCTGACCAACAACGCCGTCAAGTTCACCGACGAAGGCGAGATCGTGGTCGCGGTCGAGGTGGCCGAACGCACGGCGGACGGCGTGCTGCTGCGCTTCTCGGTCAGCGACACCGGCATCGGCATGGACAACGACCAGCTGGCGCGCCTGTTCCAGTCCTTCAGCCAGGCCGACAGCTCGATCACCCGCAAGTACGGCGGCACCGGCCTCGGCCTGTCGATCTCGAAGCAGCTGGTCGAACTGATGGGCGGCCGCATCGAGGTCGCCAGCACCCCGGGCGTGGGCAGCCGCTTCAGCTTCACGGCGCGCCTGGGCATCGGCGGCGCCACGGCAACCGACCCACGTCCGTCGATCGGCGCGCTGCAGCAGATGCGCGTGCTGGTGGTGGACGACTGCGCCAGCGCCCGCAGCGCACTGGTCGACATGCTGGACGGTTTCGGCATCAAGGCCGATGCGGTGGCCTCCGGCGAGGCTGCGCTGGCGAGCATGGCCGCGGCAGCCGGCGACGGCAAGCCCTACCAGGCGGTGCTGATGGATTACCTGATGCCGGAAATGGACGGCGTCCAGGCGATCCGCCGCATCCGCGCCGACGCGGGTGTCGTGGGTGTCGCGGCGCCGCCGGCGATCCTGATGGTCAGCGCCTGCACCCGCGAAAGCGTGCTGGCCCAGGAAGGCGAGCTGCCGCTGGCGGCCTTCCTCACCAAGCCGGTCGGCCCGGCCCTGCTCTACCACAGCCTGGTGCAGGTGCTGCGTCCCGAACTGGCCGCAGATGCAGCGCCGCCAGGCGCTGCATCTGCAACGACCGACAATCACGCCGATGCGCTGGCGCGCCTGGACGGCGCCCGCATCCTGCTGGTCGACGACAACGCCAACAACCGCGAGGTGGCGCTCGACTTCCTGGCTGCCGCGCGCATGCAGGTGGACGTCGCCAGCGGCGGCCTCGAGGCGGTCGGCATGGCAGCCAAGGGCGACTACGACCTGGTGCTGATGGACATCCAGATGCACGAACTGGATGGCCTGAGCGCCACCCGCCGCATCCGCGCGCTGCCGCAATGCGCCAACCTGCCGGTGATCGCCATGACCGCGCATGCCATGGCCGGCGACCGCGACAAGAGCCTGGCGGCCGGCATGAACGACCACGTGGTCAAGCCGATCGACCCCGACCTGCTGCTGCGCACCCTGGTCAAGTGGATCGACCCGGCGCGCCTGGCCGGACGCAGCGTGCCGCAGGCCGCCGTGCCGGACACCGATGTGGGTGCCGGCCATGGCCTGGCGCCGGTGCACGGCATCGACTGGCAGCGCGCGCTGGCCAGCGCCGCCGGCCAGCCGGCACGCGTGCACAAGCGCATCGCCGGCTTCATCCAGGAATACCGCGCCGCGCCGCAGGCGCTGCGCGACGCGCTGGCGGACGGCGACTATGCGCCCCTGGCGTCGCTGGCGCACAACCTGAAGTCGGGGGCGGCCTACATCGGCGCCACGCCACTGGCGGCACTGGCCGGCAGTCTGGAAGGCGAATTGCGCGCCGGCAGCCACGCGCGCGTGCCGCTGCTGGTGCCGGACCTGATCATGGCCCTGGAAGGCGTGCTGGCCGGGCTGGCGCGTGCCGCCGTACCGGCCGCCGCGGCGCCCGGCGCCGCGGCCGCCACGGCAGCCGATCTTGCCACGCTGACCACCGAACTGGCAGCCTGGCTGCGCGACGGCGACGCCCGTGCCGACGATGCGCTGGCGGCGCTGCGGCAGGCCTTGCCGCAGCCGGTCCACGCGGCCGCCCTGGCGGTGCTAACCGATGCCATCGGCGACCTCGAATACGATGCCGCCCAGGTGCAGCTGGCGGCACTGGTGCGCTCGCTCGAGCTCGAAACGGAAACCCAGGCATGAACCCGGTCGAACCCCAGAAAGTCCTGATCTGCGACGACGATCCGATCAACCGCCAGCTGCTGGCGGAATTGCTGAAGCCCGATTACACGGTGCTGCTGGCGAAGAACGGCGAACAGGCGCTGGAACGGGCCGCCCGTCTCATGCCCGACCTGCTGCTGCTGGACGTGGTGATGCCGGACATGAACGGCTTCGACGTGCTGCGCCGCCTGCGCGCCGATCCGGCCACGGCCCAGCTGGCGGTGATCTTCATTTCCGGCCTGGACCGGCCCGAAGACGAAGCCAATGGCCTCAAGCTGGGCGCCGCCGACTACATCGCCAAGCCCTTCAACGCCACCGTGGTGATGGCGCGCGTGGCGCTGCACCTGCAGATGGTGCGCCAGCGCCGCATGCTCGAGCGGCTGGCCAACGTCGACGGCCTGACCGAACTGGCCAACCGGCGCCGCTTCGACGAAGTGTATGCACAGGAATGGGCGCGCGCCCAGCGCAGCGGCGCCCCGCTGTCGATCGCCCTGCTCGACATCGACGCCTTCAAGCAGTACAACGACCATTACGGCCACCCGGCCGGCGACCGGGCGCTGCGCGCGGTGGCGCGGGTGGCGCGCGCGGCGATGCGCCGTCCGGCCGACCTGGCGGCGCGCTACGGCGGCGAGGAACTGGTGCTGATACTGCCGGAGACCGGCGCCGACGAGGCACGCAGCGTGGTCGACGGCCTGTGCACGGCGCTGGCGGCGCTGCAGCTGGCGCACGCGGCGTCGCCCGTGGCGCCGGTGCTGACCGTCAGCGTGGGTGGCGCGACGCTCGGCACGAACGGTGCCGAAACCGCGGCCGCGCTGTTCGAAGCGGCCGACAATCACCTGTATCGGGCCAAGCAGGCCGGGCGCAACCGGGTGGTGTGGCGCTGAACCGGAACTTGCGGCGAAACGGCCGGGTGCCGTGAATCTGGAGGGGGAGAAGGCGAGGACAGGAATTGAACCTGTCTGGACGGCTTTGCAAGCCGTTGCATAACCTCTTTGCTACCTCGCCAGAACCGATAGTACGCGCCCGGGAGAAACCGGTACGGAAGCCGGTCAATCGATCATTTAAAGCATATCAATATGCGCAAAACGATCAGTTCGCTGCTCACATCCCCGTCCGGCACGCTGCCGGGTTGACAGGCCGGGCCCCGGGCCGTCATTCTTGTCGGGCTTACCATCTTCCGACCCGAACATGATCATTTCTTCCGCAACCGACTACCGCGAAGCGGCACGCCGCAAGCTGCCGCCCTTCCTGTTCCACTACCTCGACGGCGGCTCCGGCACCGAATCCACGCTACGTGCCAACGTCGACGACCTGCAGGAGGTGGCGCTGCGCCAGCGCGTGCTGAAGGGGTCGGAAAGCCTCGACCTCGGCACCGAATGGTTCGGCGTCAAGCAGGACCTGCCGATCGCGCTGGCGCCGATCGGCCTGGCCGGCATGTATGCGCGCCGCGGCGAAGTGCAGGCGGCGCACGTGGCGGCCGAGCGCAACATCCCCTTCATCCAGTCGACCGTGTCGGTATGCCCGTTGCAGGAAGTCGCGGCGCAGTCGGCGCGCCCGATCTGGTGCCAGCTGTACGTGCTGAAGGACCGCGGCTTCATGCGCGACTACCTGCGCCGCGCGCGCGAACTGGGCATCAAGACGCTGGTCTTCACGGTCGACATGCCGGTGCCCGGCGCGCGCTACCGCGATGCCCATTCGGGCATGAGCGGGCGCAGCGGCCCGCTGCGGCGCGTGTTCCAGGCGATGACCCATCCGCGCTGGGCCTTCGACGTCGGCGTGTTCGGGCGCCCGCACGACCTCGGCAACATCTCGGCCTACCGCGGCAACCCGACCGGCCTGGTCGACTACATGGGCTGGCTGGCCGCCAACTTCGACCCGGGCATCGACTGGGCCGACCTGCAGTGGATCCGCGACGAGTGGAACGGCCCGATGGTCATCAAGGGCATCCTCGACGCCGACGACGCCCGCGACGCCAAGGCCTTCGGCGCCGACGGCATCGTGGTCTCCAACCACGGCGGGCGCCAGCTGGACGGCGCGCTGTCCACGGCCAGGGCCCTGCCCTCGATCGCCGCCGCCGTGAAAGGCGACCTGACCATCTTCGCCGACTCCGGCATTCGCACCGGCCTCGACGTGGTGCGCCTGCTGGCGCTGGGCGCGGACGGCGTGCTGATCGGCCGCGCCTTCATCTATGCGCTGGCGGTGGGCGGCGCGGCCGGCGTGCGCAACCTGCTGGCGATCCTGGAAAAGGACATGCGGACCAGCATGGTGCTGACCGGGGTGAAGTCGGTGCGCGAGATCGACGGCCGCATCCTGGCCTGAACACCCAAAAGGAAGTCATGCGCAAACTGCTGCTGTTGCTCGCAATCGGACTGGCATCCCACGTCGCGGCTGCCGCCAACCCCTCCTTTCCCGGCGGACCGGGGCCATACGCCGTCGGACTGCGCGTCGTGCAGTTGCACGACAGGTCGCGCGCCTACCAGGAAAAGATGGACATGGTGACCGGCATGCCGACCGATGGCGAACGCGCGCGCCCGATCCAGGCACTGGTATGGTATCCGGCCGAAAAACAGGCGGGCACGCCGGTCCGCTACGCCGATTACCTGCGCACCGCGGCCACCGAAGACCATTTCGGGCGCGACGCCGCGGCGGTCGAGCGTTTCGTCGCCGCTTACATGCAGGACAACTACCCGGTCCTCGACCCGCGCCAGGCCAGGACCGCGCTCGACCAGCCGATGCTGGCGCGGCGCGACGGCCGGCCGGCTGCGGGACGGTTCCCGGTCGTGATCTACGCGCCGGGTTCGAGCATGTCCGCGCACGAGAACGCCGACCTGTGCGAATACCTCGTCACCCATGGTTACCTGGTCGTCGCCAGCGCCAGTATCGGCGTGCATACGCGCAGCATCGACCTCGACCTCGTCAGCGCGGAATCCGAGGCACGCGACATCTCCTTCCTGGTGGGGTATGCCGCGACCCTGCCCCAGGCCGACGCCCGCCACGTGGCCGCCATGGGCTACAGCTGGGGCGGCCTGGCCAACGTGCTGGCCGCCGCGCGCGACGACCGGATCGCGGCGCTGGTCTCGCTCGACGGGTCGGTGCGCTACCACCCGGCGGTCGTCCAGCAAGCCGCGTATGCGACACCGGAACGCCTGGCGCTGCCGATGCTGTACCTGGGCGGCAAGCCGTCGACCGCCGAGGCCATGAACCGCTCGGAACAGGTGGCGGCAAGCTACAGCCTGATGAACCGGATGAAGTACGCGACGCTGTACAACGTCACCATGGACACCATGACGCATGCCGCCTTCCAGGCGGAAGCGCTGCGGCTCGGGCCGGACGAGCGTTTCGGCGACTACTCGCGCGAGGAAGCCCTGCTCGCCCACGGCTGGATGGGGCGCTACGTGCGCGCCTTCCTCGACGCCTACCTGCGCGGCGATGCGGCCGGCCTGGCCTTCATGGGCAACAAGCCGGCGGCGAACGCGGTGCCGCCCCACCTGCTGGCAGTCGACATCCACCGCGCCGAAGGCGAACCGGCGACGCTGGCCACGCTGGCCGCGCGCTATGCCCGCCAGGACCACAAGGACCTCGAGACGATCTATCGCGACATGGGGCGGCGCGACGCCGGCTTCAAGCCGGAAGAGCGCGCGCTGATCGCATGGGGCGAGCGCTTCCTGGACCTGAAGCGGTATGCCGAGGCAATCGACATCTACCGCCTTGCCACCAGCCTGTATCCGGACAGCGGGCGTGCCATGTTCTACCTCGCCATGACCTACGACAGGCAGCGCGACAACGCCGCGGCGATCGCGGCCTACCGGCGCGTGCTCGGCTTCTGGCCCGACATGGCGGATGCGAAGCTGGCGATTGCGCGGCTCGAAGCGGAAAGCAGGCACTGAGACCGGCATCATGGAGGAGACTTGAGTCAAGCACAACCTACCCACCCGCGGCGCCGCAGCCTGCCGCGCAGCCCCCGCACCTGGCCCCTGGTCCTGTGCGCGATCCTGGCGGCCCTGCCCGCCGCCGCCCAGCAGGTGCCGCGCCCGGCCGCCGGCCTGTCGAGCGCCACCTGGACCGCCGACAACGGCAACGGCACCTTCACCAACCCGCTGTTCTACGACGAATTCTCCGATCCCGACCTGATCCGCGTCGGCGACTGGTTCTACCTGACCGGGACCACCATGCACACCATGCCGGGCCTGCCGGTCCTGCGCTCGCGCGACCTGGTCAACTGGGAATTCCTCGCCTACGCCGCCGACCGCCTCGACTACGGTCCCGGCTACCGGCTGGAAGACGGCAAGGGCATCTACGGCCAGGGCATCTGGGCGCCGAGCCTGCGCCACCGCGACGGCACCTTCTATATCTTCAGCAACGTCAACCGGCGCGCCACCCAGGTCTACAGCGCACGAGATCCGCGCGGTCCCTGGACCCACCGCGAGATGAAGCGCGGCCTGCACGACCTCTCCGTGCTGTTCGACGACGACGGCAAGGCCTACGCGGTCTGGGGCCACCAGGACATGCACGTGGCCGAGCTGACGGCGGACCTGACCGACATCGTCCCGGAGACGGAAAAAGTCGTCTTCTCCAAGACCGCCGGCATGGGCGAAGGCGCCCACTTCTACAAGATCGACGGCCGCTACTACATCATCAGCGCCAACTACGCCGGCGGCTTCCGCATGCCGGCCGCGCGCGCCGACCACGTCTTCGGCCCCTACGAAGTCAATCAGGCGATCAGCCGCGACGAAGCCTTCGGTCTGGCCGGCGGGCACGGCCTGAAGCAGACCGGGGAGTCATTCACGATCGCGCCGCCGCAGCCGGGCAAGTCCGCCGGACCGCTGCACCAGGGCGGCATCGTGCTGACGCCGGCCGGCGAATGGTGGGGGTTCTCGATGATGGATGCGAACGCGGTCGGACGCCTGACCGCCCTGTCGCCGGTCACCTGGAAGGATGGCTGGCCCTGGTTCGGCCTGCCGGGCAATCTGGGACGCACGCCGCGCACCTGGGTCAAGCCGAAAACGGACACGGCGCAGCCGATCCGGGTGCCGTTCAAACGCAGCGACGATTTCTCAGGCACGGCGCTGCAGCCGCTGTGGCAATGGAACCACGTGCCGGTCGACGGCAAATGGTCGCTGACCGAACGGCCCGGCTTCCTGCGCCTGCACGCACTGCCGGCGGCGTCGTTCCGGGACGCGCGCAACAGCCTGACCCAGCGCGCCATCGGCCCGCGCTCCTCGCCCACGGTGGCGCTCGACGCGGCCGGCATGCAGCCGGGCGACGTCGCCGGCCTGGGCTTGCTGAACCTGCCGTACGCCACCCTCGGCGTCGAGAAGACCGCCGCCGGCCTGGCCATCGTGCTGTTCGACCAGGCGCGCGCCGCCAGCCGCCGGATCACGCTCGCGGGTTCATCCGACACTGCGCGCGTGTGGCTGCGCGCCGACTGCGATTTCCTGACCGAGCAGGCCAGTTTCTCGTACTCGCTGGACGGCAAGGTCTTCCAGCCGATCGGCGAGCCGTTCACGATGGTGTTCCAGCTGACCACCTTCCAGGGCGTGCGCTATGCCCTGTTCAACTACAACACCCAGGGCAAGGAAGGCGGCCACGCCGACTTCGACAGCATCGATGTCTACCAGCCGAATCCGCATGGCCTGATGCGCGCCATCCCCTACGGCCAGCCGATCCGGCTGGCCGGCATCGGGACCGGCGCCGGACTGCATGCCGACGGCGCCGGGCTGTCGGCAGCGGCGCCGACCCCGTTCACGGTCGAGGACCGGGGCCTGGGCCGCGTCGCCCTGCGCGCCGGCACGCGCTACCTGACGGTCGGCCCGGATGGCCGCGCGGGGCTGGCGCCGGGTCCGGCAAAAGAAGCGCAAGCCTTCCAGTGGAGCGAGACCCTGAACGGCGAACTGCTGCTGATGTCGCTGGCCACCCGGCGCTACCTGCGCATCGATCCGGCCACCGGCGCCATCGGCGCCGACAGTCCGGGACCGGGTCCGGACGCGCGCGACGGCGTGCGCTTCTCGTGGTCGCAGGCGGCGGTGCCGAGACAATAAAAAAACCCCGGCGCCGCAACGCCGGGGTTTCACTCGCCATCCTCTTGAGTCAGAACGCGGTCCGCAGCGACATCGTATAGCTGCGGCCCGGATCGTTCTGGTCGTACACGGCGTTGGTGAACTGGGTGTAGTTCTGGCTCTTGGCCCGGTTCAGGTTCCACACGCTGAGCGTCAGGTCGGTGTTGTAGCGGAAGCCGAACATGCGCTGCAGGTTCAGGCCGGCCGACAGGTCCACTTGCGAACGCCCGGTCGAATACGCATACACCCCTGGCGCCAGGCCGGTGCTGGTGTTGCTGATCAGGCTCGAGGTGTACTGGCGCGACACCCGCATGTTCAGGCCATTGCGTTCATAGTAGACGGTCAGGTTGTTGGTGCGCGGCGGCACGCCTGCCACCGGCGGCGAACCGGCCACCTCGTCGGTCTGCTTGGTGTAGGTGAAGTTGCCGGTGAAGCCGAAGCCCTTGACCGGCAACATGTCCAGCGGCTGCTGCCAGGTGAATTCGAAACCGCGGACCTTGAGCTTGGTGTTGATGTCGTAAGGCTCGGTGATGATCACGTGCTTCTGATCGCGCCCGCCGGCCGCATCGACCGCCGCCTGCTGGGCGTCGGTCAGGCCGACCGTGCCGTAGATCTGGTCCAGCTGGGCCAGCGTGTAGTCGACCAGGCGCTGGCCCGGACGGCTGACGATGTCCTTGGCGAAGCCGGACAGCGCCACGTAACCCTCGCGGCTGAAGTACCATTCCAGCGCCAGGTCGAGGGCGTTGGCCTTGAACGGCTTCAGGTTCGGGTTCGACACGCTGCCCTGGTTCACGCCCTGGTCGCCGATGGTCAGCTGGGTCTGGTGCAAATCGGCCGGATTGGCGCGGGTCATCGACTTGGAACCGGAGACGCGCGCGATCAGGTCGCGCGTCAGGTTGTAGGACAGGTTAAACGACGGCAGCACGTTGTGGTACTTGGTGGTCTCGTAGACCCAGGTCTGCACGTTCGGATAGCGGCCGCCGTTCTGCAGGTTCTGCTCGGCGTTGCGCGGATCGGCCGGGTTCTGCGGCGCGCCGATGGTCTGCTCGGTGGTGGCATAGCGCACGCCGGCGTTGTAGCGCAGCGTGTGGCCGAACACCGGCACGCGGCCGTTGGTCTCGACATAAAAGGCGCTGACCTTTTCGCGCAGGTAGCCGCCGCCGGCGGTGGCCACGCCGTACATGTGCTGCTTGAAATAGTCGTAGTTGGTGTCCTTCGCGAACTGGTCCCAGTCGACGGTGATGAAACCGTGATCGCTCTTGTGCACGTACTTGGCCAGATCGGCATTCGTCACCTTCGAGCCCAGGTAGACCAGCGGCGCGGTCTGGCCGGCGCTGACGCCGGTCCCGTAGCCCGGATACAGGGTCGGCGCCACGGCCACGCCCGGCGTGGAGCGGCCGTCGCAGGCCCCTTGCAGCGCGGTGTTCGGCGCATAGAACTGGTAGCTCACGTTGTTCCCGCAGGTGTAGTTCATCCACGCTTCGGGATTGGTGAAGTCGCTGCCGGTGAAGCGGCGCGTGATGTCGTCGAACGAGCCGCCGACCTTGATCGCGAACTTCTCCTCGCCCCAGTTGAGGTTCAGGCGCGTGCCCTTGGTCGTGTTGGTGCGCTGGTACAGGTCGGTACGCAGGCCGGACAGGTTCTGGCCTGCCTGGTACCAGCCGAAGGCGCTGGGGTCGTTGATGTCGATGTTGCTGGTGATCTTGGGGATCTGGCCGGGATCGGTGTTGCTGTAGTTGATCAGCGACGGCGCCGAGCGGGTCGCCACCAGCACCGACGGCGTGTCGCGCCAGAAGCCGCTGTCGGTGTAGTTGACGTGGCCGTCGACCGTCAGCTTGTCGGTCGCGCGCCATTCGAAGCCCGGGTTGAGGCTGCGGAAGTGGGTATTCTCCTGCAGCGGACGGAACTCGAGCGACCAGAAGGTATTCGCCAGCGTGGCCTGGGTGATCGTGCAATAGGCCGAGCAATCGCTGCGGTCGAACTGCAGGCCGATCGGGATCGGGGTGTTGGCGCGCATGCCGACGTTCATCGACTCCTGCGTCATCTTGTTGCCCTTCTGGGCGAACAGGGCGTCGAGGTAGAAGTCCCAGCTTTCGTTCGGCTGCCACTGGAAACTCAGCACTTCGCCGCGGCGCTTGCGCGCGCCGTCGTAGACCAGGTAGCGCGGCAGGCGGCCCATCAGGCCGTTGTCGATCTGCTGGATGGTGGCGCCGGGGTTCAGCGCCAGCAGCATGTTGCGGTCGATCGCCGCACCCGGCTTGAGTACCGCCTGCGCATAATCCGGCAGCAGATTCATCGGCAATCCCGAGGGCACGGTGGCCGGACTGTTGAAGTAGTCGCCGCCGAGCGAGGCCGGGTCCGACCCATTCCTCTGGTTGGCGTTGAGGCGGAAGGTGCGCATGTCGACGGTCTGGAACACGTCGGTGTGGTACTTGGTATTGCCCCAGGCGAAGCCGGCCAGCGCGCCGACCTTACCGAAGCGCGTGTTCCAGGTATTGCTGACCAGGGCCGAGCCGGTGTTGCCCCACTTGCCGTCCTGGTCGCGGTAGTTTCCGCTGGCGGTGAAGGCCGAACGGAAGCCGGCCTTGTCGAACGGGCGCACGCTGCGCATGTTGACGGTGCCGGCCACGCCGCCTTCCATGATGTCGGCCTGCTGGCTCTTGTACACGGTCGCGCTGCGGAACAGTTCGGACGGCAGGAAGTCCATGTCCACTTCGCGGTTGGCGCTGATGGTGCCGCCCCAGCTGCCGGCCGACGCGGCCGCCATCGGCGCCCCGTTCAGCAGCACGCGCGTGAAGGCCGGGCCCATGCCGCGGATCGAGATGCTCATGCCTTCGCCGTCGATGGCGGCGCGCTGCACCCGCACGCCCGGCATGCGCGAGAGCGCGTCGGCGATGTTCGGATCGGGGAACTTGCCGATGTCTTCCGAGAACACGGTGTCGGTCAAGCCGTTGTTGTCGCGCTTTTCATTGGCCGACAGCGCCAGCGAGCTGCGGTAGCCGCTCACGTTCACGGTCGAGATGGCGGGGGTCTTGGCGTTGGCGGCCACCTTGTCGGGGGTGGTATCGGTGGACTGCGGCGCCGTCTGCGGCGCCGTCGCCGGCGTGCCGGCCGGGTCGGTGGCGCCTGATGCGGCACTCGTCTGCGCGTAGGCGCTCGATATCATGCCCGCCAGGACGGTCATCACCAAAACCCCGCGCCCGGCATCCAGCCGGCGCAGCGCGGCGCCCTTCCAGTTCTTGTTCATGGTTTGTCTCCTCTGTTGTTGTCTTCTCGCGTGGCACTGCTTTGGTGTCACTCTTGCTTCTACACTAATATATAAGCAATTTATCCAAGTAAATACGGGAAGGCCAACAACTTTTTTTGTTGCCGCGATACCAAAACCGGTATCGAACCGGGGCGGCAGGAAGGAGGCGCTGCATTGGCATGCATGACGGGTGGAAAAGAAGCAAAACGCTGTGTCGTACCCAGACACGCGCCGGACCTGCCAGGTCCGGCGCGTGTGGCATCAAGCGACGCTAAGCGGCGCTCACGGCGTCAGGGTCAGCAGGTAGACCGGCGTGACGCTCACGCCGCGCAGCGCGGCCACCTGCGGCTTGCCGCCGAAGTCCGGCCGGCCCTCCTTCGGGATGTACACCGGCGCATCGGCGCGCAGCGGCATCACCGACAGCGTCAGGGGCCGGTCCAGCGCCGCCTCCGCATCGCGCAGGCCGAACTGCCAGCCGTAGCCGCTGTAGTACCAGTCGTCGAGCATGTGCACGCCGCTGTACAGGCGGCCGACGTCGCCGACGAAGTCGACGTTCAGCAGCGCATCGTCGAGGCCCTTCAGCTGCGCGCGCGGCACGGCGATCTGCCAGCTGGCGGCGGCCTTGAAGCTTTCCGGCGCGGGTTCCACGGCTGCCCGCGCGGGGCCGCCGATCCTGACCGGCGGCGCTTCGCGCGCTGCGCGCACCGGCGTGACGGTGGCCGCGATGCGGCGCTCCGGCAGGTCGGCCTCGAAGGTCTGGAAGATGCCGTCCTGGCCGGCGCGCGTGCCGGCCAGCGTCTTGCCCAGCGCCGGGAACACGCCAAGGCGGAAATGCGGCTGCCCGGCCGAGCGCAGCTGCAGCGCCTTGTCCGCCACCACCACCTGCTGGGCGCTCATGAGCAGCCGGCGCTGGCCGGCCACCTGCTCGATGCTGACCTGCCCGGCCTGCGCCGCGCCCAGCACCACGATGCGTACCGGGCGTGCGCCGGGACGACGGATCGTCACCGCGGCCGCGGTACCGGGCGTGATCGCATCCACCACGTATGCGCCCTCGCGCGCGGTCCCCTGTGCGCCCGCCAGCGCGATGCTGCCCGCCGCAGCGGCATCGAAGCCGAATTCCACCGGAATCGTTTCATGCGCCGCGAACACGTAGACGATGCCCTCCTTGCCGGCATCGATGCGCGCCATCGGCTGCGCGGTGGCGTAGCGCAGGTCGGTGCCGTCCAGGTCGAGGTGGAATGGCCAGATGAAGTAATCGCCGTCCTGCACGTCGACCGGCTTGCTCGGGAACACCAGGGTTTCACCGGGCAGCCTGACCGAGAAGTGCACGCCCTTCTGCGGCGCCATCGCGTACTGACGCACGTGGTTGTTCATGAAGACGAAGCCCGACTTGCCCTGGCTGCGCACGGCGAAGCGCGGCGTCTTCAGGTCGGCCGGATTGACCGGCACCAGGTCCGGCTTGCGCACCGTCATGGTGGCCAGCTGCGCGCCGAAATCGTGCAGGAACCAGTGGAAGGGGCGCAGGCGCGCCAGCACAGGGCGCCCCTGCCCGTCCGGGCCGAGCGGCGCCTGGAAGTCGTAGTTGATCAGCGGGAGGTCGTTGTAGCCGCCGCTGGCGCTGCTTTCCTGCAGCCAGGTGCGTCCTTCCGGATTGCGCCCGCCGTGGAACATGTAGTAGCCGAGCAGGTTCAGGCCCGATCCCAGCTGCACCGGCAGCATCGAGGCCACGTCGTCGGGCGACAGCACCGGACGGCGGCGGTACATGAAGGGCAGCCCGGGGCCGTATTCGGCGCCCAGGAAAGGCGTCTTGTCGATTTCCTGGTCGGCGGTGCCGACGCCGTGCGAGGCCGTCTGGGCGCCGAGGTCGCCGCTGACGCGGGTGTCGAAGCGGAAGGCGTGGGTCTCCTTCGGCGGCAGCTCCTTCGTGCTGGTGGACCAGGGTTCGTCGATGTAGCCGCCGAACACCGGGGTCACTTCGCCCGGCGGGTACACGGTGCCGTCCCAGCCGGTGACGGTGTACAGCGGCACGTCCAGCCCGGCCTTCAGCACCAGGCTTTTCAGCCTGGCGATGTGGGCGGCGCCCTGCCCCGGCCCGCGCAGGTTGTATTCGTTTTCGATCTGCACACCGATCACCGGCCCGCCATCCTTCCACAGCAGGCCGCGCAGCTGGCGGCCGATCTGGCCGTAGAAGCGCTCCACATACGACAGGTATTGCGGATCGTCGCCGCGGGTCGGCATCGCATCCACCACCCAGTCGGGGACGCCGCCGTAGCGCACCTCGGCATGGGCCCAGGGACCGACCCGCACCACGAAGTCGAGGCCGACCTTGCGGCACAGTTCGACGAAGCGGCGCAGGTCGCGCCGGCCGCTCCAGTCGAATTTGCCTTCCTGCTCCTCGTGGTGGTTCCAGATGATGTAGCTGGCGACGACGTCGACACCGGCCGCCTTCATCTTGCGCAGCTCCAGTTCCCACTGCGAGGCCGGCATGCGGGTGTAATGGAATTCGCCCATTACCGGCAGCCAGGGCTTGCCGGCGCGGGTCAGGTAGCGGCTGTTGATGCCGATGGTCGCGCCCTGCGGCGAGCGGTTGCTGCCCTGTTTCAGGTGGCCCTCGAGCGGGGCGTTGACGGGTGCGCTGGCGTCGACCGCCAGTAAATGATCGGAATCAAACGCGGCCAGTGCGGCCGCGGTCGGGAACAGCAGCGCGCACGCAAGTAGCGCCGCATGGCGGTGGTGGTTGGTATTCTTCATCGTCTCTCTGCTTGGATTATTTGTTGCCGCGCCAGCTGTCCAGCACCGGCAACGCCCTGCCCCTGAAGTCGAACAGCGTGGTGTTCGAGACCACGTTCGGTCCCGGCTTGCCGTCGGCGTCGCGCAGCGCCCAGCCGACGCCCGGGGTCTCGATCATGATCGGGTCCCAGTACAGCACGCCGAGCGTGCGCGGCGTGCGGCGCAGCGTCGACAGCAGCTCGCGCATGAAGCGCTGCTGGCCTTCGGGCGAACTCATGGCCGCCGGATACGGCCCGTTGTCGCTCAGCTGGCCGCGCCGGCCGTCCGGCAGCGTCGGGCTCCAGTTGAAGCCGGCCTCCATCACGAACAAATCCTTGTCGTAGCGCGCGGTGACGGCGCGGATGAAATCGGCCAGTTGCGGCACGCTCTTCCTGGTCCAGAACGGATAGTAGGAGGCGCCGATCACGTCCCAGTCCACGCCGAGGCTGCGCAGGTGGTCGAAGTACCAGGTGTACTTGCCGATGTTGCCGCCGTCGTCGAGGTGCAGGATGGTGCGGCTGGCCGGCGCCACCGACTTCACCGCATCGTGGCCTGCCTGCAGCAGCTTGCCCAGGCGCGGCCAGTTGGCTTCCCCATCCGGTGTATTCAATGCACCGTACGGGAACAGCAGGCCGCCCTCGATCTCGTTGCCGATCGAGACGAACTGCGGCGTCGTGCCCTGGGCCTGCAGCGCCAGCATCACCTCGCGCGTGCGCGCGTACACAAGCGTACGCAAACGCTCGAAGCGCTCGGCCTCGGTCGGCAAGGCATCGAGCTGGGCCTGCCACGCCGCGGGCACGGTCTGCACCTTGCCGTTGGTCCAGAAGTCGCTGTAGTGGAAGGTCAGCTGGATCTGCATGCCCAGCGCGGCGCTACGGCGCGCCAGTGCCAGCAGGTCGGGCAGGTTCATGCAGTCGGCCGGCCAGTGCCAGCCGTCGTGGCCGCGGCCGGGGCCGGGCTGCTCGTACAGGCGCAGGCGTACGATATCGAAGCCGGCGTCGCGCAGGATGGCCAGCGCATCGCCGCGGCGGCCGCGCCGGTCGTGATAGCGGGCGCCGCTTCGTTCGAGCCAGCCCAGGACCGAGACGTCGCCGCCCGCGAGGAACCGGCTGCCGGCGACACGCGCCGTGGAGCCGGCGGCGCATGCCGGTCCGCCAAAGGCCAGCGCCAGCGCCGCCGCCAGGCCGCGCAGGACGCCGCGGCGCGCCTCAGAAGTCCGCATGCAGGCTCACCGCGAAGCGACGGTCGTCCACGTAGCGCCCGAACGGCAGCCCGCTCACGCCGTAGTAGCTGTGGCGCGAGGTGCGGGTCAGGTTGTTGGCCTCGACCGCGAGTTTCAGCGTCTTGCTCAGGCCGTAGCTCAGGTAGGCGTCGACCAGGCCGTAGCCGTCCATGTAGTACGGCGTCTGCGCGATCGTGTTGCCGTTGTTCGGATAGTAGTTGGTAGTGCCGGCCAGGTACTTGCCGCGGTGGTTGTAGGCCAGGCGCGCCGAGAAATTCTCCCAGTCGTACATCGCCACCAAGTTGTAGCTCTGGCGCGACAGGCCTTCCAGCGCGGTCTGCTGGCCTTCCAGCGGCCCCGGCGCGCGGCTGTCGACGTAGGTGAAGTTGGCCTGCACGCCGAGGCCGCGCAGCATGCCCGGCAGGTTCTTGAAGAAGCCCTGGTAGCCCAGTTCCAGGCCCTTGATGGTGCCGTCCTGGCCGTTGCTCGGGGTGCTGACCGTGTACGAGGTGCCGCCGTACTGCAGGTTGGTGGCCGAAGTCTGGATGAAGCCGTCCACCTTTTTATAGAAGGCAGCGCCGAAAAGGTAGT
The DNA here is from genome assembly GCF_006715485.1 of Herbaspirillum sp. SJZ107. GTDB lineage: Bacteria > Pseudomonadota > Gammaproteobacteria > Burkholderiales > Burkholderiaceae_D > Telluria. Next base: position 81,471 of record NZ_VFNH01000004.1, on the reverse strand, counting down.
CGCTGCTGCTCATGTAGTACTCGAGCGTGGCGTCGAGCTGGCGCGCGCTCAGGGGCTGCAGGGTCGGATTGCCCTGGTAGCCGGTGCGGTCGTTGGCGTTCAGCGACAGGCTCGGGGTCAGCTGGTCGAAGTTCGGACGCGTGATCACCTTGGAGGCCGAGAAGCGCGCCTGCAGCTGGTCGGTCAGCGCCAGCTTGGCGTTCAGGCTGGGCAGCCAGTCGTTGTCGGTGCTGTCGCCGGTGCGTGTAACGTAGCCACCGCCCGCGACCGCTTCCTGCCACGAGCGTCCGGTTTTGGTGTGGATGTAGCGCACCCCCACGTTGCCGCCCAGCGCCTTGCCGAACAGCGTCGATTCGAAATCGAGCATGCCATACAGGGCCGTCGATTTTTCCGAGAAGTCGAAGGTCTGGGCGGCGTCGAAGCCCGGCACGCTCAGGCCGAGCGTGCTGCGCACCGCCTGCGGATCGCGCAGCCAGTCGAGGTTCGAGACCGACAGCCACTGGCGCGGGTAGATGCCGCCGCCTTCGCGGTGCAAAAGATCGCTGTACGGGATCGGTGCGATCTGGCTGGCCAGGCCGGGCACGGCGCCGCCCACCGCACTGGAATTACCGTCGCGCCAGATATTGTCGATGGTGTTGATCTCGGCGCTGTTCGCATTGCGGTCGGCATAGCGCACGCCGGTACGCACGCGGGTGACGGCGCCGAGGTCGAGGCTGCGTTCGCCGTCGGCGCGCCAGGTGGTTTCCTTGCCCTCGTTCTTCTGGCGGAAGTACAGCGCATTGCCGGCCCAGTAGTTCGACGGGTTCAGGAGGTCGTTGGCGTTGGCCAGCACCGGATAAGCCGACGGCACCGGCGTCGTCATGTCGTAGGTGAAGGTGGGGTCGTTGGTCCCGGCACCGAGACGCACTTCCTGGTACAGGCGGGCGTAGTCGCTTTTGGTATGGCCGAGTTCCGAGCGCACGGTCCAGTCCTGGCCGCGCCACTTGCCGGCCAGCGCCAGCTGCTGCGTTTTGGTGCGGTCGTCGGCGATGAAGCCCGAGGTGCTCAGCTGCGCACCCCACACCGTGCCCTTGACGATGGCGTCGCCGTCGGTCTCGATGGTCCCCTTCGGCCACATGGCGCCGGCATTGGTCGCGGCGCTCCAGTTGGCCCAGTACGGCGAGGCGTACATCGAATAGGTATCGGTGGCGGTCTTCAGGCGGGTGAAGTTGCCGTCCAGGTAAACGTCGAGCTGGCGCGACGGCCGCCATTGCAGCGACGCGGTCACGCCGGTGCGCTCGCGCTGGCCCATCTCGTAGGAGTAATAGGCGCCGACCGGGGCGTAGGTGCCGGAACCGTCGGCCAGCTGCGCCGGCGCGCCCAGCTCGATCGAATCCGAGCGGTAGTCGCGCTTCTGGTGGGCCACGCTGAGCAGCGCGCCGACCTCGCCGATGCCGGTTTTCCAGCGGTTGCTGAGCAGGATCGAACCTTCCGGGTTCTTTTTCTTCGCATAGTCGGCGTAGGTTTCCTTGAGCGTGCCGGCGATGCGGGCGCCGCTGAAGTCGAAGGGCCGGCGCATGCGCAGGTCGATCAGGCCGCCGATGCCGCCCTCGACCTGGTCGGCGGTCGGGGTCTTATAGACGTCGGCGCCGGCCAGCAGCTCGGCCGGCACGTCCTGGAAGGACAGGCCGCGCTCCTTGCCGGCGGTGAAGATCGAGCGGCCGTTGAGCAGGGTCTGGGTCTGCGACAGGCCGCGGATCTGCACCTGGTCGCCTTCGCCGCGGTTGCGCGACACCTGCACGCCGGTGATGCGCTGCAGGGCTTCGGCCACGTTGGCGTCGGGCAGCTTGCCGATGTCGTCGGCGACGATCGAGTCGACCACCTGGTCGGCGCGGCGTTTCAGGTCCTGCGCCTTTTCGAGGCTGGCGCGCATGCCGCTGACGACGACCTGCTGCAGGGGCGCCTCGGCATCGCTGGTCTGAGCGGTTTGGGATTGTGCGTGGGCTTGCGCGCAGACCTGGGCTGCGCACAGGGCGGCCGCCAGCGCGATGGCGCGGCGGCGCCCCGGGACGTGCATGTTCATTCCTGTCTCCTGGTGGATTCTTATTGAAGTGTTCATGAGCTTACTATATCGACAACAAAAACGTGCTTAGAAACAAGGTTTTTGTAGGAACATTCTTGGTCGTTTCTGGAGGATGTGGCGCGCTGACCACATGCTTCTTGCATGCAACTGGCTGGACAGGTGATCCGGAATCGGTCTGGCCGCTTTTCAGTCTCAGCCGAACGGATGGCGTGCGGGCGGCAGCGATATAATGGTCGCAACATTTCCGCCCTGACTCCATGCATTACGCCCTCGCGCCGCGCACCTTCGTCTTCAGTCATTACTTCTACACCGGCCTGCGGATCGCCACCGGCGTCGTCGGCCTCAGCTGCCTCACCTACGCCTTCGCCGACCTGCGCACCGCCATGGCGGTGGCGATGGGGGCGCTGTGCACCAGCCTGATGGACATGCCCAGTCCACTGCGCCACAAGTTCAACGAGATGCTGGCAGCGGTGCTGCTGTGCTCCTTGGTGGCACTGCTGATCAGCCTGTGCTCGCCGGTGCCGTGGCTGCTGCGCACGGTGATCGTGCTGGTCTCCTTCCTGGCCAGCATGATGGTGGTGTATGGGCGCAAGGCGATGCCGCTGCAGTTCGCGGCGCTGTTCGTGATGATGCTGTCGGCCGAGGAAGCGGCCACGCCGCTGCAGGCGCTGCGCCACGGCGCGCTGTTCCTGGCGGGCGGCGCCGGCTACATGGCGTATGCGATGGCCGTGGTCTGGACCCTGCAGCGGCGCCTGAAGCAGCAGGTGCTGGCCGAAGCGCTGTACGAACTGGCGAGCTATACCAACCTGAAGGCCAACTGCTACGACATCGCCACGCCGCTGCCGTCCCAGCTGGAAAAGCTGGTACGCCAGCAGAGCGTACTGGCCGAACGCCAGCAGGCTTCGCGCGACCTGATCCTGCGCGGCAAACCCGGCCCCGACGAAACCAGCCTGGTGCAGGTGCACTACGCCATGTTCGACCTGTACGAAGTGGTGCTGTCGACCCACACCGACTACGCGCTGCTGCGCCGCCATTTCGCCGAGGGACCAACCGGCGGCCCGGTCCTCGAGCTGCTCGGGGACCTGATCGGCAAGGCCGCGCGCGACATCGAATCGGTGGCCTACGCCATGACGCGCAACCGCCCGTCACGCCGCGTCGTCGATTACCAGGACGATCTGCGCCGCCTGGCCGAGGTGCTGCGCACGCTGCCCAGCAACGACGAGGACGACAAGACCCGCGAGGCCCAGGCCGTGCTGCGCGCCACCTCCAACAAGATCCGCGAGACGATCGGGATGATCGCCCGCCTGCATGCCGCCAGCCGCGCGCCCCACGGTGCGCTGCCGATCACGCCCGGCGCCGACCTGACGCCCTTCCTCACCCAGCAGCGTTACAGCATCGGCCTGCTGCTGTCGAACCTGCGCTGGAGCTCGCCGACCTTCCGCTTCGCGCTGCGGGTGGCGATGGCGATTTCGGCCGGCCTGCTGCTGTCCGAATGGCTGCCCTACCAGTCGCACGGCTACTGGACCGCGCTGACCATCGCCGTCATCCTGAAACCGAGCTTCAGCATGACGCGCCAGCGCCGCGCCGACCGCCTGGTCGGCACCCTGATCGGCTGCGTGCTGACCGCGATCATCCTGCGCTTCGTGCATGCGCCCGCGATCCTGTTCGGCTTCCTGTTCGTCGCCACCGCGGCCGGCCCGACCTTCCTCTATATTAAGTACCGCTACACCGCGATCGCCGCCAGCATGCAGGCGCTGCTGCTGATCGGCCTGACGCTGCCGCACGGCGCCAGCGCCATCAACGAGCGCCTGCTCGACACCCTGCTCGGCACCCTGATCGCCACTTTCTTCAGCTACGTGCTGCCGAGCTGGGAATACCAGGCCCTGCCGCGCCTGATCGACGCCGTGCTGGATGCCAACCGCAAGTACGTCGACGCCGCCGCCGACCTGCTGCTGGGTCGCAGTGTCGACGATTTCCACTACCGGGTGCGCCGCAAGGGCTTCATGGACAGCCTGGCCAATCTCAGTGCGGCGCTCGGCCGCATGCTCGACGAACCGGCGGCCAAGCGGCGCGCGCCGGAAGCGCTGAACCGCTTCACGGTGCAGAATTACCTGCTGGTGGCGCACGTCGCGGCGGTGCGGCTGCTGCTGCAGCGCTACGCCGAGCACATGCCGCGCGCGCAGGTCGAGGCGGCGCTGGAACAGACCTTCGCCGAACTGCGCGCCCGGCTGGGGATGGCGGCGCCGGGTGGCGAGGCGCCGCCGCGCGAACGCAGCGGGCCGGCCGCGCCCTGGGCCGGCTGGGTGCCGCTGCAGCGCCGGCTCAAGCTGCTGCACCAGGATGCCGAGCAGGTGACGCAGGCCAGGGCCGCGCTGGACGAGGCGCCGGGACGGCGCGGCTAGGGGGGCACAAAACCTGCATGTCACGGCGCCGGCGGCGCCCTGTCCTCTTCCCAGGAACGCTGGTTGCGCGGCAGTCCACCGTCCGGGTCGTACACACTCAGACGGTCATTTGCATCCAGCAGCTCCGTATACAGCACAAGGTTGATACCGGCCACGAGCACGGAAGGAAACACAATGCCCTTCGTGCCGGATGCCATTGCGATGTCGCCCATTACCCATGACGGCGGCTCGACACCCTTGTCGAAATATAAGGCGCGCCAGTCGCAGTAAAAGTCGTTCCACAGCGGATCCCAGGCAGCATCCACGCCGTCGCGCAAATCGACCAGCGGTCCCAGACCGAGAAGATAGGTCACCATCAATCCAGGCGGCATGAGTGGACTGAGCTGCCGGTATTCAGCGAGGGCCGTTTCCAGTTCAAGCGACAGGTAAAGCGCCGGCACACCCGGTCGGTTGGCACGTCCGCCTACACGCGCAGCGCCGGCGCCGCTGAGTGGCGCATGCGCCCAGCGCGGCGTATGGACCCGATACGCTGTCGCATCGAGCCGGGTGGTTTTCATCCGGCGAACCCTGCGTCGAGCGATGCAAGATAGCGCAGCAGCGCCTCGGTGCGGCGTTCCGTGACCAGCGTATGCGCCGTCTTGTATTCAAAAACAGGCAGTGGATGATTGGAAAACCAGAACAGCGCTTCCTCGACACTCCCATGCAGATCGGTCGCGGCGCGCAGCACGCGCACCGAATCGCGCAGAAACCCTTGGACACTGGCCGACTGAGGTGCCCGCCGCAGCGTGTTACGGTGCACCTGTGCACTTTGCGCCAGGGTCTGCGTGTCCAGATGCAGCACTTCCCCATAACGCGCGGGCGATAACGTCGGGCTCGCTCCATCCCGGAGATAGGTCATGAAAGCGTCGAAATCTTGCCCAAATACGGGAGACTGTTGCTCAATTTTCATGACACCCTCAGTTTTGCACTAAATATGCCTCATATTAGCACTAATTTTGACACTACAAAGTAGCCTCGAAGCTTGGTGCTTCAGAGACCACCTGGCGTAGAACAAGCTGGTGGCGTTATGTGACGCTGCCGGAAGATATTCGGGAAACCGGCTATAGTGCATCCAACGCAACCATGAAAGGACTTCCAATGAAACAAGAAACCGCAATCCTCGCCGGCGGCTGTTTCTGGGGCATGCAAGACCTGATCCGCAAGCTGCCCGGCGTGCTCTCCACCCGCGTCGGCTATGCCGGCGGCGACGTGCCGAACGCAACCTACCGCAACCACGGCACCCACGCCGAGGCGATCGAGATCGTGTTCGATCCCGAGCAGATGAGCTACCGGCGCCTGCTGGAATTCTTCTTCCAGATCCACGACCCGAGCACGCGCAACCGCCAGGGCAACGACATCGGCACCAGCTACCGCTCGGCCATCTACACTACCAGCGACGAGCAGCGCGCGGTGGCGCTGGACACCATCGCCGACGTCGATGCGTCCGGCCTGTGGCCCGGCAAGGTGGTGACCGAAGTCGAACCGGCCGGCCCGTTCTGGGAAGCCGAGCCGGAACACCAGGATTACCTGGTCAAGCGCCCGAACGGCTATACCTGCCACTACATCCGCAAGGACTGGCACCTGCCGCAGCGCGGCAGCGCAGCCTGAACACGGCGCCGGTGCGCGCATCCGGGCGATGCTGGACACGCTACGCGAACTGATGCAGCCGCCGCCGGGCATGGCCTTCGACTTCAGCCAGCCGCCCGGCGAACCGGCGCTGGCCCCGCGTGACGGCGTCGCCTGGCGGGTGTTCGCCAACCCGGTCGCCCTGTTCGTCGGCGGGGTGGCGGCGGTACTGCTGGAACTGGCCGAACCGTCGGTGCGCAGCGGCGTGTGGGACCACAGCAGCTTCCGCCGCGATCCGCAGATGCGTTTGCGGCGCACCGGCTTCGCCGCGATGATGACCGTGTACGGCCCGCGCTCGGCCACCGAAGCGCTGATCGCGCGCGTGGTGCGCATGCATGGCCGCGTCGAAGGCACCACGCCGGACGGCGTCGCCTACCATGCCAACGATCCGCGCCTGCTCGACTGGGTGCAGGCCACGGCCGTCTTCGGCTTCACCCAGGCTTACCACCGCTATGTACGGCCCTTGTCCGCGCGCGACAGGGATGCCGCCTTCGCCGAGGGCCAGCCGGCCGCTGCGCTGTATGGCGCGACCGGCGTGCCGGTTTCCTGGGCCGCCTGGGAAACGATGCTGGCCGCGGCCGCCCCCGGCCTCGAGGGCTCGCCGATCCTGGCCGAATTCCTGGATATCATGCACGAGGCACCGATCCTGCCCGCGCCGCTGCGCCCGCTGCAGCGGCTGCTGGTGCGCGCCGCCGTGCAGATCGCGCCCGAGCCGGTCGGTTCGCTGCCGCAACTGCACGGGCGCGGCCTGCGCCCCGGCGAAGCGGCGCTGGTGCGCGCACTGGGGCGCGCGGCCGGCGTGCTGCCGCTGGGCGACACGCCACCGGTGCAGGCGGCGCGGCGGCTGGCGCGCTCGGCCTAGGCGTTCCGCAGCACGCGGACGCGGTACCAGGCCAGGCCGATCGACTCGTAGATCGCATACCAGGACACCCGCATGCCCTCGGCGTCCGGCACCCAGGCATCGAGCGACAGCGGGCGCCGGGTGTAGAACATGGTCGGCGCATCCACCACCTCGAGCCCGGCTTGCGCGAACACGGCATGGGCCCGCGGCATGTGCATCGCGTCGGTGACGAGCAGGATGCGCTTGATGCCGCCGGCTTTCAGCATCTCGGCGCTGAAGGCCGCGTTTTCGGCGGTATCGCGCGAGCGCCATTCGATCCACCTGACCGGCACCCCGAAGTCTTCGCGCAACGCCGCGGCCATCCCGTCGGCCTTGGCATAGGCGCGCGGACGGCCCGGCGCCGGGTGGCCGTTGTCGGCGCCGTTGCCGCCGCTGACCAGCAGCGGCAGCCCGGTGCGGCGCTGCAGGTGCGCCGCATAGCGCAGGCGTATCAGGGCGATGTAGTCGGGTATGTCGCGGCCTTCGTATTCGGGGGCGCGCCGCACGTGGCCGGCGGCCAGTACCACGATCGCCTGGGCTCCGGCGCGCTCGGGCGCGCGCAGCGGCGCGGTCATGGCTTCCAGCGGCCGCACGAACAGCTGGGCGCCGGCGCCGGTGCACAGGAAGGCCAGCGCCGCCAGGCCGCTGCCGGCGACGATGCGTCCGGCGCGCGGCCAGCGGCGCCACAGCGCCAGGCCGACGGCAATCACCAGGAACAGGCTGGTGGGCGGCAGGATCAGGTCGCGCGGGAGGTCGTTCAGCAGGTCGAGCACCGGTTGGAGAATCATGAATGGCGTTGGAAGATGATGGCCGCGAGAGTAGACCGCAGCCCCGCTCCGCCGTCAAGTCCCGGCGCCCCCCGATCGCCTGAACCATCGCGCCTGGACCATCGCCGCCTAGACCGTCCCCGCCGCGCCCGCCATCGGCACCCCTGCCCCGCGCTGCACCTGGCGCTTGAACACATACAGGCTTACAAGCATCAGCGCGATCGGCACCAGGGTCAGGTAGAACGCGAAGTGGCCGCTGAAGCGCCCGAACACATAACCCGTGATGAGCGAACCGGTGGTGCCGCCCAGCGCCGAGAAGATCACCAGCAGGCCGGTCATCGGCGCGTGCTGGTGACGCGGCAAGGAGCTCAGCATCACTGAATTGATGCCCGGGTAGATCGGCGCCATGAACAGGCCGATCAGCGGGAACAGGAAGGCGGCAGTCGGGGCCGTCGACCAGCCGACGTGCGGGTCGTGCACGATGTCCTGCGCCAGCGGCAGCGCCAGCAGCACGGTGGCGCCCATCGCCAGCATGCAGACGCTCAGGACCGGGTACCAGTTCAGGCGGCGCATGATCACGCCGGCCGAGAGCCGGCCCAGCGCCAGGCAGCCGGCAAAGATACCGGTCATCTGGACGCTCATCGCCGCCGGCAGCTTCAGGATCTCGTTGTTGAAGGTCGGCAGCCAGGTGCCGACGGCCTGCTCGACCAGTACGTACAGGAAGGCGGTCAGCACGAACACGCACACCAGCGGGCGCATGAACAGGCGCAGCATCTCGACGAATTCGGCGGTGAGCCCGCGGTTGTGCGGGGGCGCGGCGCCGCGCTCGTCGAAGGTCGTCGTCAGCACCAGCAGGAAGGTGGCCGCGCACAGCGCCGACAGCAGCCAGTAGACGTCCAGCCAGGCCGTCGACCTGGGGTCGGACGAATCGATGAACTGGCCGAACAGCCAGTAGGCGCTCAGCACGCCGAGCATGAAGCAGCCTTCCAGCGTGTTCGTGATACCGGCATGCTGGCGGCTGTCCTGGGCGATCAGGCCGACCGTCGAATACACCGACACCTTGACCAGGGCGAACGCGATGCCGACGCACAGGAACAACAGCTTGGCGGTGGCGAAGGCCGGCAGCAGCGGCATCGCCAGCGTGGCGCAGGTGACGATGGCCAGCGCTTCCAGCATCGCCTTCTTGTAGCCGAAGCGCGGCAGCATCGAGGCCACCAGGAAGGAGACGATCGCGATCGGCAGGTCCTTGAAGCCTTCCAGCACGCTGGCGGCGCTCTTGTCGACGCCGTAGTTGTTGATGACCTGCAGGATCACCGTGCCCACGCTGTTGAGCAGGATGGCGAACACGAAATAGATCAGGAATAGTGCAAGCAGTATGCGTCGTTTGTTCACGGTGTCTCCGCCGTTGTTTTGGTTGTGGTCGTCTTGTATTTTATTAGTACGCGGACAAATCGAACTCTTCCATCGAACGGATCACGCGGTCGGCCCGGTGCAGCACGTCCGGGCTGCCGACGCCGACGGCGACCATGCCGGCGTCCTTGATTGCCGCCACGCCCGCCGCCGCGTCCTCGACGCCCAGGCAGTCGGCCGGGGCCACGCCAAGGTGCTCAGCCGCGGTCAGGAAGATTTCCGGATGCGGCTTGCTGTTGCGGATGGTGGCGGCATCGACCACGTCGTCGAAGCGGTCGCGGATGCCGAGCCGGTCCAGCACCGTGAACGCGTTCTTGCTGACCGATGCAAGGCCGATGCGCAGCCCGGCGGCGCGCACCGCTTCCAGCGCTTCCAGCGCGCCCGGCAGCAGGTCGCGCGGCGTCATGGTGGCGATCAGTTCCTGGTAATGGCGGTTCTTGGCGTCGGCCAGGGCCAGCTGTTCTTCCTCGGAGAAGCTGCGCGGCGCGCGCGCCAGGATCAGGCGCAGGGAACCCATGCGGTCGACGCCCTTCAGCTGCTCGTTGAAGGCTTCGTCGAACGGCGCGCCGATGCTGTCGGCGGTGCGCTTCCAGGCCAGGTAGTGGTAGTGGGCGGTGTCGGTGATGACGCCGTCGAGGTCGAAGATGACCGCCTTGAAGCGGGTGTGATTGCTGTTGTTCGTGCTCATGCCAGGTCTCCCATGCGGATGCTTTTTTGTGCTGCGTTCAGTTCGAATGCGGTGCCGCGGTGCGCCAGCGCCAGGCGCTCGCCCTGCAGCAGGCGGTAGTCGGCGCCGCCGGCGTCGACCGCCACTTCCAGCAGCGCGCCGTGCACGTGCAGCTTGAAGCGGTAGCCGCGCCACTGGCCGGGCAGCGTCGGCGCGAAGCGCAAGCCGCCGTCGTCGAGGCGCATGCCGGCAAAGCCGTAGGCCACGCCCAGCCAGGTGCCGGCCATCGCTGCCGTGTGCACGCCGTACTCGGTGTTGCCGTGGGTGTTGTCGAGGTCCAGGCGCGCCGTCTCCATGAAGTAGGCGTAGGCCTTGTCGCGGTAGCCGACCTCGGCGGCGATCACGCTGAAGATGCAGGACGACAGCGAGGAATCGTGGGTCGTCACGCGCTCGTAGAAGTCGAAGTCGCGGCGCTTGTCGTCCAGCGCGAACTGGTCGGACAGCAGCAGCAGCGCCAGCACCACGTCGGCCTGCTTGCAGACCTGGTGGCGGTAGATCACCAGCGGGTGGTAGTGCAGCAGCAGCGGATAGTTTTCCTTCGGCGTGGCGGCAAAGTCCCAGGGCTTTTTCGAGAGGAAGCTGTCGTCCTGCTCGTGGATGCCCAGGTCAAAGTCGTAAGGCAGGTGCATGGCGGCGGAGGCGGCGCGGAAGGCGTCCAGCTCGGCCGGCTCCAGGCCGATGGCGGCGGCCACGCGGGCGTAGTCGTCCGGGCGCTCGGCGCGCAGGCGCGCGGCGACGTCGGCGGCAAACGTCATGTGCATGCGCGCCATCGCGTTGGTGTAGTAATTGTTGTTGACCAGCGCCGTGTATTCGTCCGGGCCGGTCACTTCATTGATGCAGAAGCGGCCCTGGCGGTCGTAGCTGCCGAGGCCGATCCAGATGCGCGCCGTGTCCAGCACGATCTCGGCGCCGTACTGCGCGATGAAGTCGAAATCGCCGGTGGCCAGCAGGTAGAGGCGGATCGAATAGGCGACGTCGGCATTGATGTGGTACTGGGCGCTGCCGGCCGGGAAATAGGCCGAGCACTCCTCGCCGGCGATGGTGCGCCAGGGGTAGAGCGCGCCCTTCGCGTGCGCCATCTGGCGTGCGCGCTCGCGCGCCTTCGGCAGGCCGTTGTAGCGGTATTGCAGCAGGGCGCGCGCGATCTCGGGCCGCGAGAACAGGAAGAAGGGGAACACATAGATCTCGGTATCCCAGAAATAGTGGCCCTCGTACCCTTCCCCGGTCACGCCCTTGGCGGCGATATTGGTCTTGCCGTCGCGCCCCACCGATTGCAGCAGGTGGAACTGGTTGAAGTGCACGCCCTGCTGCAGGGCGTCGTCGCCCTCGATGCCGACGTCGGCCTCGTCCCAGAATTGCGCCAGGTAGGCGGCCTGCTCCGCCGCCAGTGCCTCGAAACCGACCGTACGGGCGCGCGCGGCTTCGGCGCCGGCGAAGTCCGCCACCTCCGCGTCAGGCATGTCGCGCGAACTGGCGTAGGCGATGAACTTGTGCAGCGTGACGGTGCGGCCCTGCCGGGCATCGACGTCGAAGGCATGGCCGCCGTCCAGCGCGCTTGCGAGAGCCTCCGTGCCGTGGGCCAGCGTGGAATCGGTGGCGCTGGCTAGCAGGAAGCCGCTGTGGCGGGTGCGCTGCAGCACCAGCTGGCTGGTGTCCTGGAGGCGGCGCTCGACCAATTGCAGGCTGGGACCGGTGATCGCCGAGCCGACGCGCGGATCGTCGCCCGCCTGCAGGTTGGTGACGTCGGCATCGATCGCCGAGACGATGCGCAGCGTACCGGAAAAATTCAGCGGCGTGACGGCGTATTCGACGGCCGCCACGTGCTTGCGCCCCATGCACACCAGGCGCCGGCTCACGATGCGCACGCGCTTGCCCGAGTTCGAGGTCCACTCGAGGCTGCGGCGCAGGACACCGGTGCGGAAGTCGAGCAGCCGCTCGTAGGCCTCGACCTTGCCGCTGTCGGGGGCAAAGCGTTCGCCGTCGACGAACAGGTCGACGCGCTTGGCATTCGGCACGTTCAGCATGAACTCGTTGACGCGGGCCAGGCCGTAGGCGTTTTCCGGATAGTGGATCGCTTCGGTATCGTGGAAACCGTTCAGGTAGGTGCCTTCCAGCGTGTCCCTGGCGCCATGCCCGCCCTCTTCCGGGGTGCCGCGCATGCCGATGTAGCCATTCCCCAATGTAAACAGCGTCTCGTGCAGGAAGCGCCGGGCGGGATCGATACCGCGCTCGCGGATGCACCAGGGCTCGGCCGCCAATGTAATCATGCTACCCATGTTATCGATGTCATTCTGCACTTCGTTTTCCTCGTCTCGTTGCGCGTGGCGCTTATGGTGGGGCGGATGGGTTGTTCGGGTGGTTCAGGTATGGCGCGCGATCAGCGTCGTCGGCAGCATCTCGGAGCGCACGTCCGGCTGGCCCTCGATCATGGCCAGCATTTTTTTGGCAAGCAGCACGCCGCCGTCGCGCAGGTACTGGTGCACGCTGGTCAGCGGCGGCACGAAGCTGGCGGCGCCCGGCGTGTCGTCGTAGCCGATCACGGAAATATCGTCGGGCACGCGCAGCCCGGCTTCGGTCAGGGCGCGGATGGCGCCCATGGCCAGCGAATCGCTGGCGGCAAACAGGCCGTCGCAGTTGCGCCCGCCCTTCTTCTTCAGCAGCGCGTTGACGCAGTCGAAGCCGGCCTCGAAGGTAAATGCCTTGGGCCGCAGGATGTGGACGGTGGCGCGTCCGGACAGCGCGTCGACGAAGCCGGCGCAGCGCTTTTCGACCTCGGCGTGGTCGACGTCGCCGACGAAGACCAGCTTGCGCCGTCCCAGCTCCAGGAAACGTTCGGCCGCGCTGGCGCCGCCCTTGGCATTGTCGCTGCCGACCACGACGTAGCTGCCGTCGGCCTCCGGCGCGCCCCACACCACCAGCGGCAGGTTGGTCGCCTGCAGCGCGCGCACCGCTTCGCCGTGCGAGCCCTGGCCCAGCAGGATCAGGCCGTCGGCGCCCTGCACCGGCGCGGTGTCGAGCAGCTGCTTCGAGGTCAGCACGACGCTGTAGCCGGACGTGGTGAGTTCCTGGGTGATGCCGCCCAGCAGTTCCAGCGGATACGGATCGGACATCGGCCGGCCCTTCACCGGCGTCATCTCGACCACCACCGCCACCGAATACGAACGGCGCATGCGCAGGTTGCGGGCGCTGATGTTGAAGCGGTAGCCCTGCTCGGCGGCGATCTTGCGGATCTTTTCGCGCGTCTTCTCGGTCACCAGCGGACTGTCGCGCAGGGCGCGCGAGACCGTGATGGAAGAGACGCCGGCAATTTTGGCCAGGTCTTCCATAGTGACCGTGCCGTCGCCGGCGGTCCTGTCTTGCGTCACCTTGTTTTGCGCCATGTGGCTGAATCCGGATGAGTCTGCGAACGAGGATGCATTATGCCAGATTTGTTTGTGTTGTCGACAAAAAATGACATCGATAACAATTCGGTTGACATCGATAACATTTCAATGTTTCAATGATTTCATTGCTTGTCGAACAAATGATTCGACGGCGCACGGGGAGGAGACGCCCCGTTCACGGATTCCCATCCTCCATCAGAGAGAACACAATGAAAAAACCAGTCAAGTTCCCGCAGCTGTCGGCCAGCGCGCTTGCCGTCCTTGCCCTCGTGGCCCAGGTCCAGGCCGCCGCCCAGGAAACTTCTCCCCTCCCCCCGCAGGACAACGTGCAGAAAGAGATCCAGCAGGTCGTCGTGACCGGCACCGCGTCGGCCAGCGGCACGCGCAAGATCGACACCAGCTTCTCGATCACTACCGCCAACGAGGAACAATTGAAGCAGGCGGCGCCGACCAGCACCGCCGACGTCCTCAAGATCGTCCCCGGCGTGTACGCCGAATCGACCGGCGGCCAGGCCGGCGCCAACATCGAAGTGCGCGGTTTCCCGTCGGGCAGCGACTCGCCCTTCGTCTCGATCCAGCTGAACGGCAACCCGGTGTTCCCGGTGCCGGTGCTGTCCTTCTTCGAGGGTTCGTCGGCCTTCCGCCTCGATGACACCATCGAACGCGTCGAAGTGCTGCGCGGCGGCCCGAGCACGATCTACTCGGTCGGCCAGCCGGGCGCCACCATGAACTTCATCATGAAGCGAGGCGGCGACACCCCGGAAGGCAACCTGCGCTTCACCACCGGCACCGGCAACCTGCGCCGCGTCGACGGCGTCTACAGCGGCAAGATCGCCGAAGGCTGGTACGGCATGATCGGCGGCTTCTACCGCACCACGAACGGCGTGCGCGATGCCGGCTTCCCGGCCGACGACGGCGGCCAGCTGTCGGCATCGCTGACCCGCAAGCTGGACCAGGGCGAACTGACGCTGTACGCCCGCTCCACCTCGGACAAGAACGCCTTCTATACCGGCGTGCCGCTGATCTCGTCGAACAACGGCCACACGATCTCGTCCTTCCCCGGCTTCAATCCGCTCACCGGCACCCTGATGAGCAACGAGATGCGCAACTTCACGGTCGAAGCCGGCCCCGGCAAGACCCTGAACTACGACCTCGGCGACGGCCGCGGCCTGAGCTCGAACCTGCTCGGCGCCGAATTCCAGCAGAAATTCAACGGCTGGGACGTGTCGAACAAGCTGAACTACTTCAAAGGCGACCTGAACACGATCGCCATGTTCACCGGCAATAACCCGCTGAGCGCGGCCGACTACCTGACCCAGGCGGTCGGCGCGGCCAATGGCAATGCGGCGGTGCTGGCGGCGGCCGGCGGCGTGCCGGCCAGCGGCGGCAGCATGACTTACACGAATGGCAGCGGCGCCGTCGCCGCCAACCAGCAGGTGGTGCAGGCCGGCCTGTGGGCGGTGGAAAAGAAACTGCGCTCCTTCACCGACGAGTTCCGCGTCAGCAGGGAGATCGGCAACAACACCGTCACCGCCGGCGCCTATATCGCCAATTACTCGTCGAGGGATGTCTGGTACCTGGGCAACAGCCACCTGATGACGGCCACGCCCAACGCCAGCCTGCTCGACGTGCGCCTGAACAATGGTGTGGTGGTCTCGAACAAGGGCACCGACGGCAACGTCAACTACGCGCCGATCGCTTCCTATGACGGCGACAACACGGCGGTGTTCATCGCCGACGAATGGCGCATCAACGACCGCTTCAAGGTCGACGCCGGCATGCGCCACGAACGCCAGCGCCTGTCGGGCTCGGTCTCGAACCTGACCAGCGCCGACACCGACAACAATCCGCTGACCGTCTACAACAACGGCACCTCGATGCCGAACGGCAGCTACACCGCACTGTCGCGCACCGATTCGGCGAATTCGTTCACGGTCGGCGGCCTGTACAAGCTGAGCCGCGATGCGAGCGTGTTCGTGCGCGCCAACCAGGGCCACACCTTCATCTACTTCGACGACATGCGCAACGCCGGCAGCCAGGCCGTGCTGAACGACCGCAACCGCGTGCCGAACCCGAAGGTGACCCAGTACGAGGTCGGCTTCAAGACCGCGACGCCGCTGTACAGCGCCTACGTGAATGCCTTCTTCACCGACTTCAGCGGCATCTCGTTCCAGCAGATCACGACCACCGACATCCTGTATTCGATCAGCGGCTCCAAGGGCAAGGGCGTCGAATTCGAACTGGCAGTGCGTCCGCTGAAAGGCCTGCAGCTGCAGCTGACCGGCGACTGGCAGGATTCGACCTACAAGGACAACCCGGACATCGCCGGCAAGCTGGTGCAGCGCCAGCCGAAGTTCCAGTACCGCTTCTCGCCGAGCTACCGGATCCCGATGGGCGACTACGCGCTGCGCCTGTACGGCACCTATTCGCACATCGGCAGCCGCTGGGCCGACCAGGCGAACACCCAGTACCTGCCCGCCTACAACACGCTCGACGTCGGCATCCTGGCCGAGCTGTCGGACAAGCTCGAGTTCCGCGTCAGCGGCAGCAACCTCAGCAACGAGCTGGGCCTGACGGAAGGCAACTCGCGCCTGGTCGGCGCCAGCAGCGGCCCGATCAATGCGCGTCCGATCTTCGGGCGTTCGTGGGAAGCGTCGCTCAACTACCGCTTCTGATTCGGCTGCACAGGTTCAACTGTTTCAACCCTCTTGGCGGGACTTCGGTCCCGCTTTTTTTCATTCAGTCCTGCCGCCACGCCGCAACGAAGGCTTGCGCGCGCCGCGCCAGCTCATCCAGTCCCACGCCCGGCGTGAACAGCGCCCCGCCGATCCCTGCCCCACTGGCGCCGGCCGCTTTCCATTCGCCGATCTGCTGGGGCACCACGCCACCCACCGGCCACAGCGGCGTCCCGTCCGGCAGCACCGACTTCATCGCCTTCAGGCCTGCCGGGCCAATCATCTCGGCCGGGAACAATTTCAGTATGTGGGCGCCGGCCGCCAGCGCCGCAAACGCCTCGCTCGGCGTCGCCACGCCCGGTGCGCACAGCAGGCCGCGCGCCGCCGCATGGGCGATCACCGGCGGATCGCAGTTGGGCGCGACGAAGATCTGGCCGCCGGCGTCGGCGACGGCGTCGACGTCGGCCAGCGTCAGCATGGTGCCGCCGCCGACCAGCGCATCCGGCGGCGCCAGCGCCCGGATGGTGCGCATGGCCTCGATCGCGCCAGGGCGGTTGAGCGGCACCTCGATCAGACGGAAGCCGGCATCGAACAGGGTGCGGCCGACCGGTTCTGCGTCTTCCGGCGCGAGGCCGCGCAGGATGGCGACCAGCGGCAGGTCAAAGTGGGGAAGCTTCATGGGGGTCCATCCTGTCGAGGAAAACGCCGAGCGCCGCACGGTAGACGGCGTCCGGATCCAGCGGCTGCAGGTCGATGCCCAGGCGCGCCGCGGCGGCGGCATAGATGCCCTGCAGCTTCGGCGCGGCGACGGTGGTGACGCCGCCGGCGGCCGGACCGGTGAGATCGAGCGCCGCCACCAGCTCGGCGCCGATCAGCAGGCCGCTGACGAAGGAGCGCACCTGCGCTGCCGGCATGGCACCGGTGACGGCGCGGGCGCGTACGCCGAACAGGGCGTGGGTCAGGGGTGCGCGCCGCCGTGCCTCGTCGACGCCGGCGGCAAAGGCTGCGTCGTCGTCGGGTCCCTTCATCAAGGGTGCCAGCGTGCCCTGCTTCCCCAGCGTCGCGAAGAACTCGCCGGTCATGAAAGTCGAGAGGTGGCGGATGACGCCCTGTTCCAGCCGCACCCATTTGCTGTGCGTGCCCGGCAGGACGAACCAGCCGCTGCGCCGGCCCATGGCGACCGCGCCGAGCAGCTGCATCTCTTCGCCGCGCATCACGTCGACGCGGCCGTCCGCATCCTGGAAGCGGTAGCCGGGCACGATCCGGCACGTACGCGCGGGGGCATCGCCGGGCACCGGCACCCCCACCAGATGCCGCGGCAAGTCTTCCAGCGCGACGGCGGCATCGAGATACGGCGTCTCGCGCCAGCCCTGGGCACTGCCGATCATGCCCGAGGCGAGCACCGGCACGCCGGGGGCTATGCCCATGTCCGCCAGCAGCGCGGCCAGTGAGGCGCCGAAGTCCGGGCCGGCCGCCAGCATGCCCTGGTCGTCGGCGCGGCTGTCGACCAGGGTGCCGGCGGCGTCGACCAGGTAGGCGCGGCGGTTGCTGGTGCCCCAGTCGATGCCGAGGATGCGGTGCGCGGTCTCGTTCATGCTGTTGTCACCATTCGGCGATGCTGCCGTCGGGGTGGCGCCATACCGGGTTGCGCCAGTCGATGGCGCGCTGCGTGGCTTGCACGACGGCCGCCTCGTCGATCTCGACGCCCAGGCCGGGCTTGGGCAGCGGCTTGATGTAGCCGTCGACGATGGCGAAATCTTCCTTGTTGGCCACGTAGTCGAGCACCTCGCCGCCCTTGTTGTAGTGGATGCCCATGCTCTGCTCCTGCAGCACCGCGTTGTGCGACACGAAATCGACCTGCAGGCAGGCCGCCAGCGCCACCGGCCCGAGCGGGCAATGCGGCGCCAGCGCGATGCCGTAGGCCTCGGCCATCGCGCCGATCTTCAGGCACTCGGTGATGCCGCCCGCATGCGACAGGTCGGGCTGGACGATGGACAGGCCGCCCGCCTCGAACACGTGGCGGAAGTCGAAGCGCGAGAACATGCGCTCGCCGGCGGCGATCGGGATCGAGGTCTGGTCGGCCAGGCGCCGGTAGCTGTCGGCGAATTCGGGCAGCACCGGTTCCTCGACGAACAACGGCCGCAGCGGCTCCAGCTCGCGCAGCAGCACGCGCGCCATCGGCAGCGACACGCGGCCGTGGAAATCGAGGCCGAACTCGATGGCGTCGCCGAAGGTCGCGCGGATGTTGGCGACGCGCTTGACGGTCTCGTCGATCCGGCGCGCGCTGTCGATGAGGGCCAGGTCGTCGGTGCCGTTCATCTTGAAGGTGTCGAAGCCGACTTCGCGCCGGGCGGCGATGCCGTCGACCACGTCGTGCGGGCGGTCGCCGCCGACCCAGCTGTAGGTCTTCATGCGCTCGCGCACCAGGCCGCCCAGCAGTTCATACACCGGCACCCCGAGCGCCTTGCCCTTGATGTCCCACAGCGCCTGGTCGATGCCGGCAATCGCGCTCATCAGCACCGGACCGCCGCGGTAGAAGCCGCCTCGGTACATGGTCTGCCACAAGTCGTTGATGCGGGACGGGTCGCGCCCGACCAGGTAGTCGGCCAGCTCGTGCACGGCTGCCTCGACGGTCCGCGCGCGTCCCTCGACGATCGGTTCGCCCCAGCCGACGATGCCGGCGTCGGTCTCGATCTTCAGCAGCATCCAGCGCGGCGGGATGCGGTAGGTGGAGAGCCGGGTGATGTTCATCAGCCAAGTGTACGCCCGGCTGCAAAATCCTGCTTTATAACGTCGCGCTGCGCATCCGGCCGGCTTTCACGGCCCCCAGCAGTTCCTGCATCGTGACCGACTTGGTCAGGTGCAGATCGAAGCCGGTGCGGCTGGTCAGGGCGCGGCTTTCGGCATCGCCCCAGGCGGTCAGGGCGATGATGTAGGCGTTTTCGAGCTTCTTGACCTGGCGTAGCATCGGCGCGACTTCGTTGCCCGAATACTTGGGCATGCCGAGGTCGAGGATGACGATCTCCGGTTCGAAAGACATGGCAGCGTCGAGGGCCATGAAGCCGTCGTAGGCGGTGCGGGTCGTATAACCATTGATGATCAACAGCTCGCTCAGCAGGTCGGCTGCATCGCGATTGTCGTCCACGATGAGGACGCGGGTATGGTGAGCGGGTGACATGAAAAATCGATAACTGAAGAGCGCGTGCGGCGCGGACCTGAGATATCGGCGGGGATGGGGCCGACGCGCGACCGGTATGCATGGATACGCGGCCAAGCCAATTTTAACACTTTTCTTAAAGAAATTAACGTTGGTAAATACCAACAACCGACCCACTGTGGGCCTGCTTGACATCTGACCTACTAGAAGGTAGGCTGATTGGTATGAACAAGACATCTTCGACTGCCGATGATATTCTCGCCTGTGCCCGCTCCCTGATTCTCGGCGGCGGCTACAACAGCTTCAGCTATGCGGACATCGCCGCCGTGGTCGGCATCCGCAAGCCGAGCATCCACCACCACTTCCCGAGCAAGGCCGACCTGGTCAGGACGCTGGTCGCCCGCTACCGCGAGGCGGCCGAGGAAGGCATGAAGAACCTCGAACGCGCGATTCCCGACCCGCTCGGCCGGCTGCGCGCGTATATCGATTACTGGAAAGCCTGCATCGGGGACGCCAGCGCGCCGTTCTGCGTGTGTGCCCTGCTGGCCAACGAACTGCCGGTGCTGCCTGAGGAGATCGCGACGGAGATCCGTGCGTACTTCCGCTTCCTGTCCGCATGGCTCGCGGCGGTCCTGGAGGCAGGCGCGGCGCAAGGCGCCATCGCGCTGCGCGATACGGCGCGCGTCGAAGCGGAAATCTTCATGGCCGCGGTGCACGGCGCAATGCTGTCGGCGCGGGCGTACGGCGACACCGCCATCTTCGCCACCATCATGGACCCGCAACTGGCGCGCCTGGCGGCCGCAGATTGACCCCTGGCCCCGGCAGGCCGTGCGCGGCACCGGGGTCATTTTTTGCCAACCCAGCCTACCAACTAGTAGGTACACAACTTGCAGATGCATTCACCCGAGGAGAACACCATGCTGTCATCGAACACCCTGCCGGACCAGCGCACCCACGCCGCCTGGCTCAAGACCTACTACTTTGCCAGGGCCGCGTTTTCGCTCGCCTGGGTGCTCGCGGTAGGACGCGTGGACGCGCACGGCGCGGCGGCGGCCGCCCTGCTGGTCGCCTATCCCGCCTGGGATGCCCTGGCCAACCTGGCCGACGCCCGTCGCAGCGGCGGCCTCGCCGCCAGCCGGACCCAGGCCTGGAACGCCGCTACCAGCACCCTGGTCGCCGTCGCCATCGGCGCCGCGCTCCCCGACATGCACCGGGTGCTGGCCGTGTTCGGCATCTGGGCCATCCTGTCCGGCCTGCTCCAGCTCGGCACCGGCCTGCGCCGCTGGAAAAGCGTCGGCGCGCAATGGGCGATGATCCTGAGCGGCGCCCAGTCGGCACTGGCCGGCACGGTCTTCATCCTGCAGGCACGGGCGCCGGCCGAACCATCCGTCGCCGCCCTGGCCGGCTATGCGGGCTTCGGTGCCTTCTACTTCCTGGTATCGGCGCTGTCGCTGAGTGCCGCCGGCTGGCGCCGCAAGGCCGCCTGAGCGTTCAGCGCCGCTCGACCCGCGCCACCAGCCCGCGCCGGCCATTGCGGTCGAAGGCGGCCGCCTGGATCACGCCGCGCGCGCGGATCGGTCCCGTCACGGGCGGACTGTTTTTCGTGGGCAGGCTGCCGTCGGTGGTGTAGCGCAGGGCGATACCGGGCAGGACGTGGTTGACCTTCACCCCGTCGCCCTCCACCAGCAGCCCCGGCGGCGCGATGCGGTAGGCGACGCCGGGCTGCTCGAGGTCGAGGCGCGGCAGCACGCGCTGGCCCAGCGCGTTCACGAAGCCGGACCAGGCCGCGCGGTGCAGCGCCGCGGCCTTGGCCGCATCCTTTTCGGTGGCCCAGGCCGGGTCCGGCGCCCAGGCGCGCTCCGCGGCCGCCAGCAGGCGCGGCATCACCATGTAGTCGAGGCGGCCGGGGTCGCGCAGCGTCTCTCCGAAGATGGTCGCTTCCAGCCCGCGCACATGGCGCTTGCCGTAGTCGGTCAGGCCGTCCTTGCCGCTGCGCGCGCCGGGAGCGGCGTTCTTCAGGTAGTCGAAGGGGATGAAATCGTAGACGTCGGCCAGCTCGATGTAGGCGCCCCAGGTCATGCCCGGTTCGTCGAAATTGGCGTTGTAGGCCATGTCCATGTACAGCCGGGTCACCGGCGCCAGCACGATGTCGTAGCCGGCGTTGGCCAGGCGGTAGGCGAAGTCCTCGGCGCCCTCGGTGTTGTTCCAGACCCAGGCACGGAACCCGCGCTGGCTGAAGCGCGGGTTCGGGATCAGCTTGCGCCGGCCGTCCAGCAGCGTGCTGCGCGCCGCCAGCTCTTCCCAGCCCGACGTGGTCAGGCCCTGCTTGCGCAGGATGCCGTCGACGCGGTCGTAAAAGTAGTCCCACAGGTCGGCCACGCTTTCCAGGCCCTCCTCCCGCATGCGCGCCCCGCTCGCAGGGGAGCGTTCCCAGGCGCCGTTGGCCAGCTCGTCGCCGCCCATGTGGAGGGTGCGCAGCGGCACGCCGGCCTCGCGGTGCAGCGCCGCCACCTGCGTCACCACGTGCTCGATGAAGGCGAAGCTGGAATCGAGGCCGGGGTTGATCACGTTGTCGCCGAACCACTGCGCCGAGCGGTAGACCGAGCGGTCATCCGGATCGTGCAGCAGGTAGCGGGCAGCGTCACCCTCGCCTGCCGCCTGCAGGCGGCGGTAGCGCGCCGCCATCGCCTGCACCGCGGCGCGCGCATGGCCCGGCATCTCGATTTCCGGGATGACGTCGATGTGGCGCGCGGCGGCGTAGCGCAGGATCTCGATGTAGTCCGCGCGCGTGTAGTAGCCGCTGCCGCGCGGGTCGCGCGGGTCGGGACCGGACCCGTAGGCCGGCTGCAGGCGCAGGCCGGGACGCTCGCCGTGGCCGCGCACCGCGCCGATGTCCGTCAGTTCCGGCAGGCCGGCGATCTCGAGGCGCCAGCCTTCGTCGTCGGTCAGGTGGAAATGCAGGCTGTTCATCTTGTAGCGCGCCATCAGGTCGAGCCACTTGAACACGGTCTGCTTGTCCTGGAAGTTGCGCGCCACGTCGAGCTGGAAGCCGCGGTAGCCGAAGCGCGGGGCGTCGACGATGGCCGCTTCCGGCAGCGTCGGCGCGGCGCTGCCGGGCAGCGGCATCAGGTCGCGCAGGCTCTGCAAGCCGTAGAACACGCCGGCCGCGCTGTTGCCGACGATGGCGATGCCGCTGTCGGCGCGGATCGTCAGCGTGTAGGCTTCCGGCGACGACTGGCCCGGCACGCTGCCGACGCTCAGGCGCAGCGGCGGACCGCCGGCCGGCAGCGCCGCCGGGAACAGCGATGTGGCCAGCGCAGCCTCGCCCGCCAGCGCGCCCGGAGCGCTCACCGCCGGCCGCCCGCGCAGCGTTAGCCGTCCGGGACCGGTCTGCAGCTGCAAGGGCGTCGGCAGCACCGGCGGCAGCGCCGCCGCCGGCAGCAGGTCGGCGCCGGCGTTCATGCGGTAGGTGTCGGCCGGCGTGGCGCTGCCCTTGCCCATCCGGTCGGGCTGCGCGACCGCCTGCGGCTGGTAGTCGCCGATCGCCACGCCGGTGCCGGGTGCGGCGTCGTACACCAGGTAGGGACCGAGCAGCGCCTTGCCCAGCTTGGCGACGCGCCAGGCATAGCTGTATTCGGTGTCGAGCGCGGCACCCGCGGCCAGGCCGGGAAAACCGGGCGCCGGCCGGATGCGGAACAGGTCGCCGGCCACGTGCTCGAGCACCAGCTTTCCCGGCAGCGGCCCGGCCACGGCGCCGTCCATGACGTTGAAGTAGAGCGACCAGCCCTGCGCCGGCAGGGGGCGGCTGTCGCGGTTGGTCAGGCGCAGGCGCGCCCGCGTGCGGCCGCCAGGGGCCTCCGGGGTGCTCACCTCCCCTGCCAGTTCCCAGCGCAGCCCCATCCGGGCGGCGCTGGCGAAACCGCCGACGGCGGCATCGGCTGCGGCCGGTGCCGGCCGGGCCGCGGCGGCGCCGTATGAATTGGCCGCCAGCGATGCGCTCAGCAGCAGCAAGGCCAGCAGGCCGCCACGGGATGGTCGATTCCCCAAATGTCTCTCCAGGTGGTTGAAGCTTGAAAATGGTGGCAGCGGCGCCGTGGCGCCGCCGCTGAGCCGATGCGCGCTCAGGCCGGAGCGGCCGCGCGGCCCCAGCTGCGCATGCGGTAGCCCCAGGCGGCGTACCAGAAGATCATGCCGTAGCAAGGCAGCATGATCCAGTAGCCGGCCTGCGGACCGGCCAGGTCGGACAGGTGGCCGTACACCAGCGGCAGGATGGCGCCCCCGCAGATCGCCATGATCAGCAGCGCCGAACCCTGCGCGGTGTAGCGTCCGAGCCCGTGCAGCGCCAGCGGCCAGATCGCCGGCCAGACCATCGCGTTGGCCAGGCCGAGCAGCGCCAGGCACATCACGCTGTCCGGCACCAGCGGCACCCCGCTCCAGCCCAGCAGCGCCTGCGACAGGCCGGTGCCGGTTTTGGAGGCGGTGGCGACGCCGACCGTCAGCAGCAGGCCCAGCACCGCAGACAGCAGCAGCGCGCGCCCCTGCGTCAGCCAGCGCGGGATCGCCACCACGCCGACCAGGTAGCCGATCACCATGCAGACCATGGTGTAGGAAGTCAGCACGCCGAAGTTGGCCACATTGAGCTCATGGCCGTACAGGCCGATGGTGTCGCCGGCGATGACTTCGACGCCGACGTAGGCGAACAGCGCCAGCGCGCCCAGCACCAGCTGCGGGAAGCGCAGCACCCCACCGCGCTCGGTGGCGGCATCGTCCTGGACGTCGGTCTCGGGGGCGATGTCGCGCAGGCCGGAGAAGTGGATGAACACCATGATCGCGAACAGCACCCCGGCCATGCAGACATACGGGAACACCAGGCGCTGCGCCAGCACGGCACGCGCGGCGTCGCGCGCGCTTGGGGCCAGCGCCGCCAGCTCGCTCTCGGAAAAGCGGCTGATATCGGCCAGCATCAGCGAGGTGAACACCAGCGGCACCACCACCCCGGCGCCCTTGTTGAACAGGCCCATGATACTGATGCGCATGGCCGCGCTCTCGCGGGCACCGAGGCGCACGATGTAGGGGTTGATCGCGGTCTGCATCAGCGTCATGCCGCTGGCCAGCGTGAACTGGGCCGCCAGGAACAGGCCGTAGTAGCGGCTCTGCGCGGCCGGCACGAACAGCAGCGCGCCGGCGCCCATCAGGCCCAGGCCGAGCGTCATGCCGTTCTTGTAGCCGATCCGGTTCAGCACGGCGGCGGACGGCAGCGCCATGACGGTGTAGGCGATATAGAAGGCCGAGGTGACCAGCAGCGCCTCGAAGTTGTTGAGGTCGCAGACGATCTTCAGGAAAGGTACCAGCGAGCCGTTCAGCCAGGTGGCGAAACCGAGGATGAAGAACAGCAGTCCGAGGAACAGCATCCCGGCCACCACCGATTGCGGCATCCCGGTGCCGGCTTCGGCGCCGCTGGTGGGCGACGCCGGGATGGCGGCCTGGCGGGGTTCGGATTGCTCTTGCATGCTGGCCTCATGAGTTATCGAACAGGAATGCTAGCACTGCTTTTGGCGCAGGGCGAGCCTTTCCTGAGCGATTTCAAGGGCGTCCGGCGCACCGTTGCTGTTTACATGTTTTAGTAAACCGGGTGAACCGGATCAGAGGCTGCGCCGCGCCGCCAGCATCTGCCGCAGCTTGGCATCGCGCCCGTAGATATCCCCGGCAAAGCGCGCGCTGCCGTCGGTGTCGACGATGGCGGTGGCATAGAAGATCACCACCGGGATCGACTGCGCCAGGTCGACGTGCTTCGTCGGTCCCGGCTGCAGCGCATCCTGGATGGTGTCGGCGTTCCACTGGCGCTGGCGCGCGAGCACGAATTGCGCCAGTGCCGCCGGATGCTCGACCCGGATGCAGCCGTGCGAGAGGTCGCGCCGGCTGCGCTGGAAGGCTTCGCGCGCCGGCGTCGAGTGCAGGTAGATGTCCATCGGGTTCGGCATCGCGAACTTGATCGCACCCAGCGCATTCTTCGCCCCCGGACGCTGGCGCACCCTGGCCTTGCCGGCCTTGAGATCGGCCACGGAGGCGTTCGCGGGCACGGTCTCCATGTCGTTCTGCTCGAGGTACCTGGGGTTGCGCGCCATCTTGGGCAGGATTTCCTTTTCCAGGATACTGCGCGGGACGTTCCAGTAGGGGTTGAACTCGAGGTAGCGCATCTGGCCGACGAACAGCGGGGTTTCGGTCTTGAGCGCGCCGACCACGACGCGCATCTCGAGCGGCGCCTCGGCACTTTGCGCGGCGTCGCTGCCGTTATCCAGCGCCCACAAGCGGTAGGCCGGCAGGTCGACCATGATCATCGGACCGCGGCCGACTTCCGGCAGCCAGCGCAGGCGCTCGAGCGTCAGTTCGAGCTGGCGCACGCGCCACGCCGGGCTCACGTTGAGCGCGTCGATCGTGCCGCGCCCCAGCACGCCGTCGTCGAGCAGGCCGTGGCGCGCCTGGAAGTGCTGGACGCCCTCTTCCATCGATTCGCTGTAGGTGCCATCGGGCGGCGGCGCGGCATCGGCCGGCAGGTCGCCCAGCAGCACCAGGCGCTCGAACAGGTCGCGCGCGGCCGGGTAGGTGCCGCCCGGGGCGACCTTGGCGCCAGGTGCCGGCAACGCCGGATACGGCTGCTTGGCCAGGTCGCGGTAGTGCGCCAGCGCCGCCTTGACCTGGCCGTAAAGACGCAGCTGCGGCTCGGCCGCCTTGACCGCGGCCTGCAGCTTGCCGCCGGCGAGGCCGGCACGCAGCCGCTCGACCGGGTCGTACTGGCGCAGGCGCGCGTCCGGCAGGCGGGTGTGGTATTCGGAACGCACGCGGCCCACACGCAGGTCGGCCAGGTAGTGCAGCATCGCCGAGGTCAGTGCGACGTCGAAGCGGGCGGGGTCGCCGCCGCCCGCGCTCAGTTGCCGCTGCAAGGCATCGGCACCGTAGTCGCGCGGGTCGAGGCCCTGCAGCGTGGCGCGGTTCAGCACCCACAGGGCGGCGGCGGCGGTCGTCGGGTTCCAGGCGGGCGCGTACTTGCGCGGGCCATAAAAGCGGTCGAGCCAGCCGCGTTCGTCGTAGGGGCCGGTGGGCTGCGCGGACGACTTCGATGCCTGGACGGCCAGGGTGCGGATGGTGGCGGGCGCCGGTTGTGCGAAGGTGGAACAGGGTGCGAGCGCCGCCGCTGCACAGAACGCGAGCGCGGCGCCGATTTTCAGGCTGAGCTTCATTGCAGCATGATACTCGCTGCGCATGCCGCTGCCCAGCGGCGCCACGATTGACACGCTCGGTGCAGCAGCGCACTGAGATGCCCGACGGGAGCACGTATCGTCACCAATTTACGGGAGCTAACATGGAAAAATACAAAGCAGCCGTCGTCGGCGCCCTGGTCGCGGGCGTGGTGACGACGCTGGTCATGAACGTGGGCCGCAAGACCGGCCTGCTGACCAAGACGCTGGACCGCGATGCGGTCGACTGGATCGACCGCGTCTCGGGTTCGCGCGCCGTCATCGGCGACGCCGGCACCAGCGCGGTGGAATTCGTGAATCACCTGGGCGCCTCGGCCGCCTTCGCGGCGGCCGTGCCGGCGCTGCGCCAGGCCGCGCCCTCGCTGTCCCCGGCCGCGCTGGGCGCCCTGTACGGCACCGCGCTGTATGCCGTCAACATCGGCGCCATCGCGCCGGTCCTCGGCATCACCGAAGGCGAAATCGAAGCCGGCCCGCGCAAGGCCGGCGAGCGCTGGGCGATCCACGTGCTGCAGGCCGTCGTTACCGCGGTCGTGGCCGAACGGCTGGCGTCGCGCCCCCTGGCCGACTAAGCGGCACACTGCGCGTCCGGGGCGGCACGCGCCGTCTCAGGATGCGCGCTTCAGCAGCGCCTCCGACAGCATCTCGAACAGCGTGCGCGCCGCCGGCGCCATGCTGTGGTCGCGCTTGGTGATCAAGCCGAGCGTGCGCTTGATCTCCGGGTTCACCAGCGGCACACCGACGATGCCGTCCGGACGTCCCGGCAGCACCGACAGGCCGGGCACCGCAGCCACGCCGATGCCGGCTTCGACCAGCGCCAGCACGCCGGACACGTGATTCACTTCGCACAGGATGACCGGGTGCTTCTCGATGCCGGCCAGCGCGGCGTCGATCACGGTGCGGTTGCCGCTCGACTTGGCGACCGAGATATAGCGTTCGTCCACCGTGTCCTTCCAGTTCAGCACGGTGCGCCCTGCCAGCGGATGGTCGTGCCGCATCGCCAGCACGTAGCTTTCCACATGCACCGGCTCGAACACGATCTCCGGGTTTTCCGCGCCGGCGAAGTTGATCCCGAAATCCGCCTCCCCGCGCAGCACCAGGTTCAGCACGTCCTGGGCGCTCTCGTCGTGCACGCGCACGCGGATGCGCGGGTAGCGCGCGCTGAACTGCTTCAGCACCTCGGGCAGGAAATGCCAGACGGCAGATGGCACGCAGGCGCAGGTGACCGTACCGGTGCGGTGGGCGGCCAGGTCGGCGATGCCCAGCACCGCGTCTTCCAGCCCGTCGAGCGCGGTGCGCACATTCACCAGGAAGGTCTCGCCGACGTTGGTGAGCTGGACCCGGCGTGTGGTGCGCTCGAACAGCTTGACGCCGAGGCTTTCTTCCAGCTTGTCGATGCGCCGACTCAGCGCGGACTGGGACAGGAACAAATCGGCCGCCGCCTGGCGGAAGCTGGCGCGTTCGGCCACGGCGACGAAGGCTTGCAGGTCGAGGATGTCGTAATTGATGCGCATAGCGCAAGAATACGCCAGAAAATTGCAATTATCAAATCATTCATTCTCAGGGATGATAACTGTTATACGAAAATCAGCCTCGACAAGAAGGCACACCCATGGAGACAAACGTGCGCCATTCCTGCATGTTCACTGCCCTGCTCCTCGCGAGCGGCGCCTGCCCGGCCCAGTCCGGGATCGACCTGTACGGCATCGTCGATGTCGGTGTCCGTTCGCTGAACGGCCTGAGCGCCAACAACACGCCGCTGCCGTCCGGCACCACTCACTCCCTGAGCAGCGGCGTCGACAACACCAGCCGCTGGGGCATCCGCGGCCAGGAGTCGCTGGGCGGCGGCTGGAAGGCCGTGCTGCGGCTCGAAGGCGGCATCAATGCCGATACCGGCAGCTCGGCCAAGAGCGACCGCCTGTTCGACCGCCAGGCCTGGGTCGGCCTCGATTCTCCCTACGGCACCGTGGCCCTCGGCCGTCAGCCGACCCTGCTTTCGGATGCCCTGCTGCCGGTCGATCCGCTCGGCAAGCGCTTCGCCAGCTTCAATCCGAACATCAACATCGCGGGTCTGAGCAATACGAAGTTCGGTACCCACGCCTTCGGCACCCAGTATGGCCCCAGTGGCTATGCCGACAATTTCTACCGCCTCGACAACACACTGAAATACACCGCCACCGTCGGCCCGTGGCAGGCGCGCGCGGCCTATTCGTTCGGCGAGGTGCCGGGTGAGACGGCGGCGCTGTCGAGCCACGGCGTGGCGCTGGCCTACCAGCAGCCGGCATGGAGCGTGTCCGGCGCCACCATGCAGTTCCGCAGCCGCGACGGCCTGCCGCTGGACGCCTGGTCGCTCGGCGCCGCGCTCAAGCTCGACGCCTGGCAGTTCAAGGCCAACCTCGCCCGCAACCACACCGATACGGGGCCGGCGCGCAGCGTGCAGCAGCGCGTGCTGTCGGCCGGCGTCAGCCACCCGGCCGGCCCCGGCGTGCTGGTCACCGCGGCCTGGTACGGCGTGCGGCGCGCGGCCACCGGCTTCGTCGACGACGGCTTCGACCGCGAATTCCTGTTCATCGAAAAGTCGCTGGCCCCGCGCACCACCGCCTACGTCGAAGCCGACTACACCACCTGGCGCGGCGACGCCGCCGGCTTGACGGCGTCGCGCACGAATGACCGCCACGGCGCCGCCCTGACGCTCGGGCTCATGCAGAAATTCTAACGGAGACAAGGAGACACCATGCGACCAACCTATTTGAAGCACACGGCAGCCGCGGCCCTGGCCGCCTTCGCACTGGCCGCCGCCCCGGCCCAGGCCACCGACATCCGCGTGGTCAGCTCGGGCGGCTTCGCCCAGGCCTATAAAGACCTGTCCGGCCCCTACGAGCGCGCCAGCGGCGATCACCTGATCGCCGAATGGGGTCCGTCGATGGGCGCGACCAAGAATGCGATCCCGGCCCGGCTGGCGCGCGGCGAGCCGATCGACGTCGTCATCATGGTCGGCGACGCGCTCGACAAGCTGATGCTCGAGGGCCGCCTGGAACCGGGCAGCAAGGTCGTCCTCGCCAATTCGCCGATCGCCTGCGCGGTGCGCCACGGCGCCGCCAGGCCCGACATCCATACCGTCGACGGCCTGCGCGCCGCTTTCCTGCAGGCGCAGCACGTGGCCTATTCCGACAGCGCCAGCGGCGAATACATCAAGCACACGCTGCTCGACAAGCTCGGCATCCGCGGCCAGATGGAAGGCAAGGCGGCCCAGATCCCGGCCACGCCGGTCGGCGAGATCATCGCCCACGGCGAAGCCGATTTCGGCTGCCAGCAGCGCAGCGAGCTGCAGCCGGTGAAAGGCATCGACATCGTCGGCGTGCTCCCGCAGGAAGTGCAACTCAAGACCGAATTCTCCGCAGCCGTGGTGCGCGGCAGCCAGCACGCCGACGCCGCGCATGCCCTGCTGCGCTTCCTGGCCGCGCCGGCCAACGCCGCCGCCATCGAGGCGACCGGACTGGAAGCCGCGAACAAGATGCCCAATCAACCGCCGACCCCGGCCCACTAAACACTTCACCACCACGAGGTCATCATGTCCATCCAATCCTCCGCCAAGGCTGAAATCGCCTCGCCCGTTGCAACGCCCGCCGCGCCGCCGGCGCGTTCCCACTCGAAGCTCTCGACCGTCATCCGCGTCACCAGCGGCAACTTCATCGAGATGTACGACTTCTTCCTGTTCGGGTTCTATGCCAGCCACATCGCCGCCGCTTTCTTCCCGGCCACCAGCGAGTACGCGGGCCTGATGATGACCTTCGCGACCTTCGGCGCCGGCTTCTTCATGCGGCCGCTGGGCGCGATCTTCCTGGGCAGCTACATCGACCGCATCGGCCGCCGCAAGGGCCTGGTGCTGACGCTGGCGATCATGGCGTCCGGCACCGCGCTGATCGCCTTCGTGCCGGGCTATGCCAGCATCGGCCTGATGGCGCCGCTGCTGGTCCTGATCGGCCGCCTGCTGCAGGGCTTTTCGGCCGGCGTGGAACTGGGCGGCGTGTCGGTCTACCTGTCCGAGATGGCCACGCCCGGCAACAAGGGCTTCTACGTGAGCTGGCAGTCGGCCAGCCAGCAGCTCGCCGTGATCTGCTCGGCCGCGCTGGGCTATGCGCTGAACCAGGGCCTGTCGAAGGAGTTCATCGCCGACTGGGGCTGGCGCATCCCGTTCTTCATCGGCTGCTCGATCATCCCCGTGGTGTTCTACATCCGCAAGTCGCTGCAGGAAACCGAAGCCTACCTGGCCCAGAAGAGCCGTCCGACCTTCCGCCAGATGATGCGCACCATGGCCGCCAACTGGCCGCTGGTCACCGCCGGCACCATGCTGATCGTGCTGACCACGGTCGCCTTCTACCTGATCACCGTGTACACCCCGACCTTCGGCAAGAGCGTCCTCAAGCTGTCCACCGAGGAAAGCCTGCTGGTGACGCTGTGCGTCGGCGTGTCGAACTTCATCTGGCTGCCGGTGATGGGCGCGCTGTCCGACCGCATCGGCCGCTGGCCGGTGATGGCGGTGTGCGCCGCCCTGACCGTGGTCACCGCCTACCCGGCGCTGTCCTGGCTGATCGCCAACCCGAGCTTCGGCAACATGGTCATGGTCGAACTCTGGCTGTCCTTCCTGTACGGCAGCTACAACGGCGCCACCATCGTCGCCCTCACCGAAATCATCCCGGTCCAGATCCGTACCACCGGCTTCTCGCTGGCCTACAGCCTGGCGACGGCGCTGTTCGGCGGCATGACGCCGCTGCTGTCGACCTGGCTGATCGAGACCACCGGCGACAAGGCGGCGCCCGGTTTGTGGATGGCCGGGGCCGGCGCGATCAGCCTGCTGGCCACCTTCCTGGTCTACCGCGGCTTCGTCAAGGAGCGGGTGGCCGTGCGTTGACCTTGCCGTGCAGGTTATGATGGCGGCGCACACCCACGCACGAGGAACATACGCATGCCGACTCCCACGCCGCCGTCACGCAACTGGTTCGACCAGGGAGGCGAGGCCTACGCCCGCTTCCGGCCCGAGTATCCGCCCGCACTCGCCGCCTTCCTGGCCGCGGCGGCGCCGGACCGCGCGCTTGCCGTCGACGCCGGCTGCGGCAACGGGCAGCTGACCCAGCTGCTCGCCGCCCCCTTCGAGCACGTCATCGGCATCGATCCGAGCGCCGACCAGATCGCCAACGCCGGCACGCACGAGCGCATCGCCTACCGCTGCGCCCCTGCCGAGCACATGCCGGTCGACGATGGCTGCGCCAGCCTGGTGACGGCGGCGCAGGCGGCGCACTGGTTCGACCTGCCGGCGTTCTATCGCGAAGTGCGCAGGATCGCGCGGCCGGGTGCGCTGCTGGCGCTGGTCAGCTACGGCGTCCTGGAACTCGACGCCGACCTCGACGCGCGCTTCCAGCATTTCTACCACTACGAGATCGGCCCCTTCTGGCCGGCGCAGCGCAAGCTGGTCGACACCGGCTATGCGACGATCGACTTCCCTTTCGAGGAACTGGCGCCGCCGGCGCTGGACATCCGCTGCGCCTGGACCCTGCCCCAGTTCCTCGGCTACGTCGGCACCTGGTCGGCCGTGCGCAGCGCCCGCGAAGCCGGCCGCGACGACTTGCCGGGCGCGTTTGCCGACGACATCGCGGCGGCGTGGGGCGACCCCGGGCGCCAGCGGGCGGTGCGCTGGCCGATCAACATGCGGCTGGGGCGCGTGTAGTGCGCGGCGCGCCCGGGGCCGCAGGCCGGGGCGCGGTCGCGCGGCTGCCGGGCCGGCTCGCCTTTTTGCCGCTGCTGCTGGCGATCGGCGCCGGGCTGGCGTTCGGCCTCGCCGCGCCGGCGGCGGCCGCCCACATGCACGTCCTGACCGAGGCCTTCATCCGCGTGCTCGGATGGCTGATGTGCCCGCTGATCTTCTGCATGCTGGTCGACGGGGCCGCCGCGCTCGGCCGCAACCGCGGCCTGGGCCGTATCGGCCTGGCCATGCTGGGCTATTTCGGTGCCATGTCGCTGCTGTCGATGGTGGCCGGCCTGCTGGCCGGCTGGGTGCTCGAGCCCGGCATCGGCATGGCGTCCGCGTCCGCCGGCGGGGCGGCGCTGGCGCAGCCGGGGGCAGGTACAGGAGCGGGAGTGGTTGCCGGCTACGCGCTGCCGCACTGGATGCATCTGCTGCCGCCGCTGCAGGCGAACAACCTGGTGGTGCTGGCGCTGGCCCTGCCGCTCGGCCTGGTCGCCGGCACGCGCGCGCGCACGCCCTTCCTCGGCGCGGTCGACCGCGCCCGCAATATCCTGCTGGCCGCGGTCAGGATCGTGCTCTGGCTGTCGCCGCTGGCCGCCTTCGGCGCCATGGCGTCGGCGGCCGCGCGCGCCGGGCTGGCGTCGCTGCTGCCGCTGCTGCGCTTCATTTTCGCCATCAACCTGGTCAGCGTCCTGTTCGTGTTCGTCGTCTATGGCGGCGTGGCCCGCCTGATCCGCCTGCCGCTGCTGCGGTTCATCGCCTTCCTGCGCGACGAACTGGTGCTGGTGGCGGTCACCGGCGCTTCGCTGGCGGTGCTGGCGCCGCTGAGCGACAAGCTCGAACGGCTCGGCTGCCCGCGCCGGCTCACCGACATCGTGCTGCCGTTCTCGTATTCGCTGAACCTGGCCGGCACCTATTTATATATCGCCATGGCGCTGGTGTTCCTGGCCGAGGCATCGGCCGTCCCGCTCGGCTGGCACGAGCTGGCCGTGATGCTGGGCGTCGGGCTGCTGAGCACCAAGGGCGCGGTCGGCGTCGCCGGCTCGGCACTGGCGACGCTGGCAACGACGGCGGCGCTGCTGCACGTGCTGCCGGCCGACTCGGTGGCGATGCTGGTCGCGATCGACAAGACCATGAAATGCCGGCTGCTGACCAACGTGCTCGGGCATGGGCTGGCGTGCATCGTGCTGGCGCTGCGCGACGGCAGTCTCGACCGCGATGCCCTGCGCAGCGCGCTCGCAGTGCGGCCTTGAGCAGTCCTCGCGGCCGTCCATGCCCTGCGCGTGGCGGCCACGCCACTGTTTGAACGAACTCGACAATATGATAGCCGTTTGCCATTTCATCCCGGCATGATGGCCGTATATAATGAAAGTTAGCAACTTTCGCGCCAGTTTTGCTCGTTTCTGGCGTTCAACAATAGGCTGTCCCCACCTGGCGCTTTCCTTCGACCGCATGACACTGGCCACTGACCAAAATACCGACGGGCACGGCCTGTCGCCGACCGCCCTGCAATTGATCGCCATCCGCGACGCGGTCATGGATCACTGGGAGCGCGAAGTGCGCGCGCGCGTCGACGGCGCGCGCGACCTGCTGCGTCCGGTGCTGACCAATACCCTGCCGGCCTTTTTCGACAACATCGCGGAAGCCCTGAGCCCGGACCATCCGCGCGAACAGGCGTCGAGCGGCAGCAACGCGGCCGGGGTCCACGGCGGCGAACGTGCGCGCATGACGCCCTTCGGGCCCGACCAGGTGGTGCACGAATACCAGATCCTGCGCGAGTCGATCGCCCTTGTCGCGCGCGGCCGGGTCGCGCTGGGCGAACGTGAATGGGCGATCATCGACGAGTCGATCAACGCCGCCACGCGCGAGGCGATCCGCTCGTTCACGCGCAGCCACGAAGAGCTGCGCCACAAGGTGGCGGCCGCGCTGTCGCACGACATGCGCACGCCGCTGTCGGTGGTCGCCAACGGCGCCCAGCTGCTCGGCCGCACCGACGACTGGTCGCTGGTGCGCAAGATCGCGGCCAAGGTGCAATCGAACGCGGACCGGCTCGAAGACATGATGGCCGAACTGCTGGATGCCCTGACCTTGCAAGGCGCGGCCAAGATCCCGCTGCACCTGACGCGCTTCGACATCCTCGACCTGGCGCGGGAAACGCGCGAACAGTACATCCCGGCCGCCGGCGACGCCGTCGCTATCGACATCTCGGGCGAACCGGTCGTGGGTTACTGGTGCCGCGCCTCGCTGCGCCGTGCCCTGGAAAACCTGATCGGCAACGCGCTCAAGTATGGCGACCGCGGCACCGTCAGCATCCTGGCGCACCAGACGCGCGGCCGCATGATGCTGAGCGTGCACAACCAGGGCAATCCGATTCCGGAAGAGCAGCACGACCGCATCTTCGATTACCTGCGCAGGGAAGCCGGGCCGCTGTCCGCGACCGGCTGGGGCATCGGCCTGCCGTTCGTGAAAGCCGTGGGCGAAAGCCACGGCGGCAGCGTCACGGTGGACAGCTCGCCGGAACTCGGCACCACCTTCCTGATCGACATCCCGGTCGACTGCCGCCCCTTCGTCGAACAGGACGGCGGCCAGCTTGCCGCGTCCCGGGCGTAAGGGCGAGCCGGTTCAGCGATCTTCCGGATGCGCGCGCCGCTCCGGAGGATCACCTTCCTCGAAACCGGCGACGAAGATCATCAGCAGCTCGCTGGCGACCTTTCCCTCCCCCGCTTCCAGCAGATCGTTGGCGAATGCGGCCAGTCCGGCCATGCCGACCTTGCCGTCCGCGTGATCGACGGCGCGCCGGGTAACCTTGCCGAGTTGAAACGCCAGTTCAGCTACGCTGGCCTTTTCCGGTTCTTGCATGTCATACCTCTCTAGTATTTACCTAAAAAATATTCTGAATGGATGAATTAGGATTATTCCTAGTACTGACTTAGGAAATCTCCTAGTTAATTAAGAATTATTGAAGCGTAGTATATGACTTGAGTAAATAACCATACCAACACGATAGCGGTGGACGCCCCAAGCGATGTGCCTGCAAGGGCGCTTTCACGCGGGGACAATGAGGGCTTGTGCGACTGGAGATCAACATGTCGGCCCAGCATTCCGTTCGGCTCACCCAGCTGCTTTCCGCCAAAGACGAGGTACTTGCCGCCTGGCTGGCAGCGGTTCGAAAAGAGATTCCCTACGCTTGCAGCATTTCGCTGCCGGCTCTGGTCAATACCTTGCCGGCGTTCTACGAACACCTGGTGCTGACCATGACCGGCGCCGGCGAGCCATTCGATCATGCCAGGATCGCCGCCGAACATGGTGGCCAGCGCGCCCGCGTGACGCGCTTCAATGCCGGCTCCATCGTCCACGAATTCCAGTTGCTGCGCAGCGCGATCGTCGATACCTGGGACCGGGCCGGCATCGTCCTCGACCTCGACGAGGTGGGCCGCCTGAACCATGCGATCGACGTGGCCCTGCGCGAATCCCTGACCGGCTTCTCGCTGGCCCAGGTACAGATCCGCGAGCAGTTTTTCTGCGCCTTGACGCATGACCTGCGCACCCCGCTGGCGGCGGCGACGGCCGCGGTCACCCTCATCCACAAGACCGACGATCCGGTACGCATCCAGCAGATGGCGCAGATCGCGATGCGCCAGCATGCGCGGCTCGCCACCATGATCTGCGACCTGCTCGACATGATGGTATTCAATGCTGGCCCGGCCGTGCTCGACGTGACCCATACGGCGCTGCTGGAGCCGGTGAGCGAGGCGGTCGCCAGCGTCGCCTTTTCTTCGGGCCGCGACATCCGCCTGGACGGCGAACCGATCTCCGGGCAATGGCAGGCGGAGGCCATCCGCCGCGCCGTCGAAAACCTGCTCAACAACGCGGTCAAGTACAGCACCAGGGAGACCCCGATCGACGTCGCCGTCCATGCAAAAGACGGTGCCGCCGTCATTGCCGTGAGCAACGCCGGACCGCCGATTCCCGAGGACCAGACCGAAGCCATTTTCCAGCTGTTCCGGCGCGCCCGCGGCGACGGCGAGCGCGGCATTGCGGGATGGGGCATCGGCCTGCCCTACGTGCGCACCGTGGCCGAACAGCATGGCGGCAGCATCACCGTCGACAGCACGCCGGCGCGCACCACCTTCCTGCTGGCGCTGCCCCTGGACCGCATCTGACCGGGTCCGATCGGGCGGCGGACCAGACCACCTGGCGCCGGCGATCCGGCCCGCCACCGGGCGCCAGGCGGCCCCGGCAATACCACTTAAATACCTGTTGACATGGAAACCTTGCCAACCTATAGTCTGCGGACTTGGTCGTTGACAGCTAATCAATAGAACAGTCAGGCAATCAAACATGACGGTGCTCGCGCAACTTGCCGATTTCCGGCCCGATGCCAACAGCGGCACGCCGCTCTACATCCAGGTCGCCAACAAGCTCTCCAGCGGCATCATCAGCGGCGACTGGCGCGCCAACGAGGCGCTGCCCTCCGAACGCACGCTGTCCGAGATGCTCGACATCTCGCGCGTCACCGCGCGCAAGGCGATCGACATGCTGTGCGAACGCGGCATGCTGACGCGCCGCCGCGGGTCCGGCACCTACATCACGCCCAAGCTGGAACAGCCGCTGTCGCGCCTCACCAGCTTTTCCGAAGAACTCAAGCAGCGCGGCTTCACGGCCGGCTCGCGCTGGCTGCAGCGCGAAGTCGGCATGGCCACCCCGCTCGAGCTGCTGTCGCTGGGCGTGTCGCCCGGGATGCCGGTGGCGCGCCTGAAGCGCCTGCGCACCGCCGACAACGTCGTCATGGCGATCGAGACCAGCACCATCCCGACGGTCTACATGCCCGACCCGCACGGCGTGGTCGATTCCCTGTACGGCTACCTGGAACAGCGCGGTGCGATTCCGTCGCGCGCGCTGCAGCACATCCGCGCCGTCAACGCCAGTGCCGAACAGGCGCGCCTGGCCGGCATCGAGCCCGGCGCCGCCATGCTGCACATCACCCGCGTCAGCTACCTGGACAGCGGCGCCGCGGTCGAGCTGACCCACTCGTACTGCCGCAGCGACTACTACGAATACGTGGCCGAGGTGCGCCGGTGAGCGCGCCGGCGGAGAGCAACACGAATCCGTCGCCTCACAGCCCGCTGCGCTGGGTGCCGAGCCTGTACTTCGCCCAGGGCCTGCCCTTCTACGCCGTCGCCATCGTGGCCGCCCAGATGCTGAAGAGCATGGGCCTGGCCAACGACGCCATCGGCCACTGGACCGCCGCCATCATGTCGGCCTGGATCTTCAAGCCGCTGTGGAGTCCCTTCCTCGAACTGGCGCCCAGCAAGAAGCTGGTGGTGGTCAGCTTCCAGCTGATCGGCGGCGTCTGCCTCGGCCTGGTCGGGCTGGCGCTGCAGCTGCCGTTCTGGTTCGGCGCCTGCGTCGCCATGCTGACGCTGGTCGCGATCTGTTCGGCCACCCACGACGTCGCCTGCGACGGCCTGTACATCGCCAGCCTCGACGCCACCGGTCAGGCACGCTACGCCGGCTGGACCGGCACCTTCTTCAATGCCGGCCGTTTCATTTCGGCCAGCGGCCTGCTGCTGCTGGGCGGCTGGCTGGAAAAGACCATGGGCGTGGCGCCGGCCTGGACGGTCGTGTTCTGTATCGTCGCGGCGATGATGGTCGCGCTCGGCCTGTACAACAGCTGGGCGCTGCCGCCGGCCCGGAACACGCTGGCAGTCGGCACCAATGCCGCGGCGATCGCCGGCACGCTGTGGGAAGTGATCGCCGCGTTCTTCAGGAAGCCCGGGATCTGGGTCTCGATCCTGTTCATCATCCTGTTCCGCGCCGGCGAGGCCCAGGTGCAGACCATCGGCCCGCTGTTCCTGCGCGAGGCACGCCACCTGGGCGGCCTGGGACTGTCGACCATGGAGGTGGGCGCCGTGTACGGCACCGTGGGCACGGTCGCCTTCATCGCCGGCAGCGTGGCCGGCGGCTACTTCACCGCGCGCCTGGGCCTGAAGCGGGCGATGCTGGCGCTGATCCTGGCGGTCAACCTGCCGAACGCCGTCTTCTATTACCTGTCGATGGCGCAGCCGGACAGCCTGGCCGTCATCGGCACGGCGCTGTCGGCCGAGATGTTCGGCTATGGCTTCGGCTTCGTCGGCCTGATCCTGTACATGATGCAGGTGGTCGCGCCGGGCAAGTACCAGACCGCGCACTACGCCTTTGCGACCGGCATCATGCAGCTCGGCTTTTCGTTGTTCAAGTACGTCAGTGGCGACATCCAGCTGGCGCTGGGCTACCAGCATTTCTTCCTGTGGGTGATGGCGGCGGCAGTGCCGGTGGCCGTGCTGTCGCAGCTGATTCCGATGCAGGCGCCCAGGGTGTCGGACGACGTTTCCGCTCGGGCGGGCGCTGTTGGACCGGTTTAAGCGATTCTTTCCGCCAGCGCTAAAACCGTCGTCCCTGCGAAGGCAGGGACCCAAGTTTGCAGGCGCAGTAACGCACCGAACTTGGGCCCCTGCCTTCGCAGGGGCGACGTGCTCAGGATGCAGGTGGAAATTAACGGTCTAGGGACAACACGGTATCGAACGCCCCGGCCGCCGCATCGACGCCGCTGCAGGCGTCGCTGGCCGCCGTCATTGGTTTTCCGCACGGCTTGTCGCGCCCCAGCGACCAGTAATGCACCCCGGCCAGCTTCAGCGTGCGCACCCCGTGCACCATGGTGCGCGCGTCAATGACCGAAAACACGTTCGACACTACGTCGTTCATGCCGATCATCGCCGTCAGCGCGATGCGCTCGTACGGGATGCCGTATTTGGCGTGCACGTTGTGCGCCGCCTGCAGCGCCGAGCGGCCCATGGCGCACGCGCCCTCCTCTACCACGCAGACGTTCGGCGCGGCCGGACCGTAATCCATCACCATCAGGTTGAACACCGCATCCTGCACGCCATGGCGCCTGACCGCGGCCAGGATGCTTTCGCCGAGCGGGTTCAGGCTGGCCAGGCTGCCGTCGGCGGCCGCGTGCGTGGCGACGGTGAAGCTGTAGCGCAAATGGGGGCGGCGCCGCTGCGCATCCCGGATGGCGGCCATCAGGGCGTCCACCTGTGCCGGACTCTGGCCATCCTCGATGTCGAAGTCGATGCCGACCAGCTGCGGCGAATCGTAGCGCGCGATGAAGCGCTCCATGCCGGCCGCGCCGGCGCAAGTGAACTTGTGCTCGGCGCCGCCGGTCGAGACGATGTAGGGTCTGCCGGCCTTGACGAACGCCGCCACGTTGCGC
The DNA here is from genome assembly GCF_006715485.1 of Herbaspirillum sp. SJZ107. Taxonomy (GTDB): domain Bacteria; phylum Pseudomonadota; class Gammaproteobacteria; order Burkholderiales; family Burkholderiaceae_D; genus Telluria. The sequence goes on along the minus strand of NZ_VFNH01000004.1, from coordinate 42,092 downwards.
GCCGCGACCTGCCGGCCGTCCTGGCCGTGCCAGACCTCCTCGCCGCATTCGCCGGTGGCGAAGGCCCAGGTCAGGGTGCCGTGCGGGATCGGCTGCGCCGCGCCGCCGCTCAGCGCCAGCAACTGGTAGGGACCGGCGACGAAGGCCGGGGCGGCCTGGGCCAGTGCAGAGGCGCCCAGCAATGCAGCGAGGATCGTTCGTTTCATGGCGGTCGGACCTTGGCGAGCACACCCTGGCGGTGCGCGGGGATATGGGCAGCCGGATCGACGCCGGCATCGAAGACGTAGTGGCCGAACAGCGCGGCCCAGGCCTGGCGCTGCGCCGGCGGCAGGGCGCGCAGCGCGCCCATGGCGACCGTCAAGGCTTGCATCGGCGTGGGCTGCGGCGGTTTGTCGTGCTGCGGTGCCGATTTCCACCAGTAGTTGACGAGGATGCTCAGGGGCGCGCTCGACTGCACGTGGTGCCACCACAGCGGCGGAATGTAGATGGCGTCGCCCGGCCCCAGGTCGGCCACCAGCGCCGCCTCCAGCGCGCGCGCAAAGCGCGGAAAGCGTTCCAGGTCGGGCGCGCTGAAATCGACCATGCTGATCGGCGTCGGCGTGGGCGCGTAGTCCAGCGGGCCGATGTACAGGTTGCCGACCTGCTCCGGCGGGAACAGCGTGAAGCGGCGGCGGCCGGCGACCACGCAGGCGATGTTGTCCGACTCGTCGAAATGGGCCGGCGTGACGATGGCGTTGCCGATCCATATGCGCGCAGGCGCATCGAACTCGCCAAGCAAGCCGTCGAGCCGGTTCTCCTGCCCGAAGCGCGGCAGGCAGGACTCGACGGGCGCGCTCTGCACCGCTACCGAGGGCGGATCGGCAAACTGCGAATAGCGCGCCAGCTGCTCGATCACCTGCGCCACCGGCAACCGGCGCCGGGCGAAGTTGAAGCCGTCCATGCCGGGGCCGTAGAACAGGCGCCCCTTCTCGCCCGGCGCCAGCAGCAGCGCGTCGACCGGCTGGCCGCTGTCGCAGGCCAGCAGGTAGTCGCAGACCGCCTCGGGCGAGGCGCGGGCGCGCTGCACGGCGGGCCAGCCGGCGGCGACGCCGCGCAGTACGGCCGGCGCCGCCCTTGGGACGATCTCGCCGTGCAGCAGCGCGGCGTCGACGTGGGTGTATTCGTGCATCGGTACCTGATATTAATACTTGATGCGGACGCCCAGGTAGTACTGCGCGCCGTTCACGTAGAAGCTGCGCGGCTGGTCCTTGTTGTAGACGTAGTTCTTCAGGACCGGGTTGTTGAGGTTCTGGCCGCTGGCGGTCAGGGTGATGTATTTGGTGATGTTCCAGTTCACCGACGCCGACAGCTGGCCGACGGCATCCTGGTACATCGGCGTGCCGCGGTCCTGGGCCGCCAGGTAGGACGAGCGCCAGGCGTAGCCGATGCGCGCATTGAAACGCTCGTTCTCGTAGAAGGCGCCGACGTTGGCGGTGACCTTGGACGCGCCCAGCATGTCGCACGGGTCCGAGCTGGTGACGTTCTGGGTCGCCGGACAGGTGCCGAAATCCTGCTTGGAATCGGCCAGCGTCAGGTTGGCGTCGGTGCCGAAGCCCGCGCCCAGCGGCAGCTGCAGGTTGAACTCGGCGCCCTTGACGCTGGCGTCGACGTTGATCGGCGAGGTGATGGCGTAGGTGGCGAACACGCCCTGCCCGCTCTGCTGCGAGGCGCGGCTGTCGATGAAGGTGCCGGTGGTCTGGCCGTAGCCGACGTAGTTGCGCAGGTCCATGTAGAACAGGCCGACCGATGCCAGCGCGCGCGGCGCGAAATACCACTGCACGGTGGCGTCGATGTTGTTCGAGATGACCGGCTTGAGTTTCGCGTTGCCGCCGTTGCCGGTGTGGTTCTCGTCGGTCAGCGTGACGGTGCCGCCCAGGGCGCCGAAGTCCGGCCGGGTCATGGTGCGCGACACGCCCAGGCGCGCCACCACGTCCTTGTTGACGTCGAACTTGACGTTGGCGCTCGGCAGCGCATAGGTGCTGTTGTTCTCGACCGAGGTCTGCTGCACGAAGCCGCCCCACGGGAAGGCCGGCAGGTTGCCGCCCGGGAGCTGGTTCGGCAGGATCTGGTAGCCGTTCGAAGTGCCCTCGGTGCGCACGATGCGCACGCCGGCATTGCCGCTCCAGGCCTCGCCCTCGAAGTCGCCCGAGACGTACAGCGCCTTGGTCTTCTCCTTCAGGTTGAACATGTCCGGGTAATAGGTGCGGCTGACGTCGCGGTTCGAGTGCAGGTTGGCCCACTCGGTCAGGATGCGGGGGTCGAGCTGCCACACGTTGCGCGGGAAGTCGCCGCCCAGGTCGCTGGCGTAGTCGCCCGGGTAGGTGGTGCCGTTCCAGGCCGGGTTGGTGTCGGCCGTGCCCGGGCTGGTGTTGGCCCAGTTCGGGCCCTGCGACACTTCCAGGTTGCTGCGGGCGTGGTCGGTGCCGCGCAAGCCGAACTTGATCTCGCGCAGCGGGCCGGCGTCGAGGCGGAAGGCTGCGTCGATCTGCGCGTATTTCTCTTCGTCGAAGGTGGTCGCCGGCGAGGCGCCGAACACCCAGTCCAGGATCGTGCCGGTGAAATTCGCCGTGTTAATGCTCGGGAACTTGACGGTGGCCGGATTGCCCAGGCCATTCAGCTGGTAGCTCACGCCCGAGTTGTTGATGTCGCCCTCGTACACACCCTGCGCCGGGGTGGCGCCGGTGCCGCGCGTCTTGCCGGCCTTGGCGCTCAGCTCGAGCGCGTTGGTCACGCGCCATTTGCCGGCCAGGTCGAAGAACTGGGTCTTGGCGTAGGCGCCTTCGCGGTTGATGTTGTCGACGATACCGTAGCGCAGCGGCGCGGCGGCGGTGCCGCGGTTGGCCCAGGAAGCCGAGGTCAGGGTGCCGTTGCGTACCGTGTAGGCGTCCGGCGCGACGTCGCCGCCGATCACGCCCGAACCCAGCATGTCGGTCATGTAGTTGCGGTTGTAGTTCGACGCGTCCAGTTTCGACGTGAAGTAAGTGGCGTCGAGCGAGAAGTCGCGGCTCGGCTTGAACTGCACGTCGAGCAGGCCGCCCTTGCGATGGCGCTCCTGCTCGAACAGCGAGGAACCGATCAGGCGCGGATACCAGACGTTGGCCAGGTCCGGATGGGCGCCGGCGATCTTGCTGCCTGGTGCGATCTGGGCCCACTGCAGCAGTTCCTGGCCGTCGCGGCGCAGGCTGCGCTTCTCGGAAAAGCCCTGCAGCAGCACGCCGAAGGTGTTCGATGCGTTCTTCCAGTTGACCAGCGCGCTGAACTGCGGGTCGGTCTGCTTGGCCAGCGTCGAGTGCACCGCCTGCACCGAAGCCTCGAAGGACAGCGGCTGGCGGAAGTCGAGCGGCTTGCGGGTGATGACGTCGACGGTGCCGGACACGCCGCCTTCGATCAGGTCGGCGGTCGGGGTCTTGTGGACGACCACCTGGCCGACGATCTCGGACGGCAGCAGCGAATAGCTGGCGCTGCGGCCGACGGCGCCGCCGATCTGGTCGAGCACGAACCAGTCGCCCGAGGACAGCGCATGGCCGTTGATGGTGGTCTGGGTCAGGCTGGGCGCAGTGCCGCGCAGGCTGACGCGGTCGTTCTCGTCGAAGCCGCCGGAACCGGCCGCCGAGGAGCTGATGTTCACGCCAGGCAGGCGTTGCAGCGAGTCGGCGACGTTCTTGTCCGGCATCTTGCCCACGTCTTCGGCGGTGATGACTTCGACGTTCGAGGCAGCGTTGCGCTTGACCGCCAGCGACTGCTGCAGGGAAGCACGGATGCCGGACACCACGACCGTGTTGACCGGTGCATCGTCGGGCGCCGTCTGCTGCGCCGACGCAGGATTGGCTGCGCCCAGCACCAGCAGCGCGACGGCGCAGGCCGTCGGCGTCAGCGTGGTATGGAAATGTGCTCCCTGCCGCTTGCCGGCTGCTGCCTTCGAATCTTTCATTGCTTCCCCCTTGAGTGGCTTCTTTGGTGACCGTTTCGTTGATGAGGTAATGCTTGCCGGACTGGACTATCGGCGATAGCACCAATCTGCGTTCAATATACAAGGGGTTGATACCAGATCACTACCAATTTATTGATGTTTTCCTATTCAATTCCGTCAATGTTGCGTCGCAATGGGAACGTTTCCACAAGTGGTCTGCTCTGGGATGGTGAGCGACCGCGGGATGAAGGGCTGGCCCGCCCGCTGGCCTGACATTGGTACTATGCATATGCACGATGGGTGAATCGTTTGCTGTTGTAAAACAGCAAACGGCAGCGGCTGCCCATGGACAGCCGCTGCCATTCAAGTTGTTGCTGGCGATACGGTGCCGCAGCTGAAGCCGGCAGCGCTCTCAGGGCACGGCCCTGACGATTTTCCAGACGTCGCCGGTCAGCGTGATCATGTATAGCTCGCCCTTCCCGTCCTGGCCGAAGGACGTGATCAGGCCGAGACGGGGGACGCTCCATTCGCGCTGCTCATACACCTCGGTGCCGTAGGCGTAGAAGCTGCGCAGGAAGCCGGCGCAGTAATCGGAATAGAAGTAGCGCCCGGCCAGCTCCGGGATCGCCGTGCCGCGATACACGTAGCCGCCGGTCACCGCGCAAGGGGTGTCGAGCGCGGCGGTGTGGACGTATTCGGCGACCGGCAAGGTGAGACCGCTGCGGTCGCAGTCCTGGGCCAGGTAGCAGGTGCTGCCTTCCATGCGGTTCCAGCCATAGTTCAGCCCGCCCTGCGAGGCCGGCACCAGGTCGATTTCCTCGACCGCGATCTGGCCGACGTCGCCGATGTAGAGGCTGGCGCCGGATGGGGCACCCGTATCGAAGCTGAAACGCCATGGGTTGCGCAGCCCGGACGCCCAGATCTCGGGCCGCCTGCCCGGCTGGCCCAGATAAGGATTCGAGGGCGGAATCCGGTACGGCTCGGCCACGGTGGCGGCGCCGACGTCCAGGCGCAGCAGCTTGCCGAGCAGCGACCCGAGGTTCTGGGCATTGCCCGGCGCGTCGTTGGCGACACCGCCGTCCCCGGTCGACACATACAGGTAGCCGTCGGGGCCAAAGGCGACCTGGCCGCCGTAATGGATCAGGGCATCCGGATGCGGAATGCGCAGCAGGGTCAGGACCGAATCGGGGTCGGCCGCGTCGCAATGGCAGGGCACCGTATAGCGCTCGAGCACGATGTTGCGGTCGAGATCGGTGCGGTAGACATAGAAATGGCCGTTGTCGGCAAAGCCCGGATCGAAGGCGATCGACATCAGGCCGTCCACGATGGGATCGATGCGGACACGGATGTCGAGGAAGGGCTGGGCCTGTAGCACGCCGTCCTGCATGACCAGGATGCGGCCTGCCCGCTCGACGATGAACTGGCGCGTGTCGCCGGGCGGTGCGCTCAGGTACACGGGTTCGGTGAGGCCGGTGGCGACCCGGGTGAGCGCCAGCGCCACGTCGTTGACCGCATAGCGCACGGTGGCGCCGGCGGTGTCGCCGGCGCCGACCAGGACCTGCTGGCTGGCGCTGGACGGCATCCAGGTCTGGCCGCCGGCCACCACCGGTCTCGCCGTGATCGCGTAGCTGCCGGGATGGAGTCCGGTCAAGGTCTGGGTGGCGCCCAGGTCGCGCGCAAAACCGTCCGGACCGCTGATCCGCACCAATGCGGACGTGCCTGGAGGAAGATTGTCGATCGTCACGACCAGGGTGCCGACGGCCGGTGCCGGCGGCTGGGGCTGGACCGGAACGCTGGCGCCGGGCGCGCCGTCGCCGCGGTTGCAGGCGGCAAGCGGGCCGACCAGCAGGCCGATGAACAGGGACAGCAGGAACAAGCGCGCAGGATGGAACGTCATCGCGATCTCCTCGGATTGGGCCCGGCATGTCCCTGCATTCTGCCGGCCGCCGGCCGGCATGCCGGGCGAGTGCGCGCGACCTTGATGCCGCCCAGACGAACGACGGATGATTCGGCTTCAAGCGACGCGATGGACGCGTATAAACCACACCTGCATTGCGCCCTGGCGCGATCGGGGCAAGCGCCGCGACGGCAGCATGGGTGCAGCAGCGCACGGAGCATCCGCCTGTCCCGACGTATCGTTCCGCTTCCACCAGCAGAAAGATGCCCCATGCCGACCGATTTCGACCGCACCGACAACCAGCACCGCCCGCCGCTGGGCGCCACCCGGGCGTCCAGCCCCAGGCCCCTGATCGTCACGCCGACCTTCGTCAGCCGCGTCGACGACACCGCACGCGGCGAGCGCCCCCAGGATGCCGGCGCATCAAAAAGCCGGCACGGCCACGAGGTGCACTTTCCGAACTGGCGCCCGCATGCGCTGGCGCTGGAAGGCGATCCCAACCTGGCGTACGAGCATTGGGACGAATACTGGCGCAAGGTACACGGCCCGAAGTTTGCCTGGGACGAGCCGGGCAGTTCGTCTGCGGCCGTGCTGCGCTACGACCAGGTACACCGCGTGGCATCCGGCCCCTCCTCCTCCTTCCCGCCGCCCTACCGGGCCATGGTCGGCGGCGACGGCCGGCTGCCGTCCGATCCCGAAAAGCACGTGCCCGCCTACCGGCGTCCACGCTGGGACGGCTTCGCCTACATCGCCTATGCCGACGAGGCGGACATCGAGCGCACGCTGGGCCAGGAAAAATTCGACAAGCGCATCGTGGCCGACGAGCAAGTCGCCTTCCGCATGGTGACGCGCGAAATCACCCGCGAATACATACTGGTCCCGAGCGCACGCCACCGCGACCCGGTCAGCCTGGTGATGATCCACATGCGCGCTCCCGGCATGTCGCGCGAGGTGTTCCAGCACCGGCTGCTGCGCGAGCACGCGCCGCTGGTACTGGGCCAGCCGGGCACGCGCGAGCTGGTGCGCCGCTACGCCCAGCTGCACAACATCGGCTCGACCCAGAAAGACCCCGAAGGCAGCCGGATCGATGCCGTCTCGGTGCTGTCGTTCGCATCGCTCAACGACGTCGAGGATTACCTGGTCGGCGCCGACTACCCGGCCATCGCCGCCTCGCTGGCGGCGCTCGAGGGCGAAGGCTCGGAGTGGTGGACCGCCATCAACTACAGCGTGATCAATCGGCTGGCGCCGGAAGTGGCGACCGAGCTGCCGTAGGCGGCACGGGCAGGTGCACCGGGGTGGTGCGCCAGGGGGGATTCGGCGGCGGCGCGTCTCAGCCGTTCAGGCCGAGCGCCTGCCACCCCTGCGGCGTCGACCTGACGTACAGCTTTTCCTGCTGCGTGCGTTCGCCGTCGACGCTCCGGCCCAGGACCGGGAACGCTTCCTTGACCTGCGGCGTCCTGGCCCAGGGGGCCACGTCCGACAGCCGGTAGGTATAGATCACGCTGGACTCCTCGTGGTCGCCCGCCTTGGCCGGATCGGCCCAGCGCACCACCTTGTCCAGCGACTTGCGGCCCCAGCACAGGCGCGGCGGCTGCCCCGCGGCGCCGTGCAGGTAGGGCCTGGCGGCATCGGCCATCGTATAGCGCCGCGCCTTGACCTTGCTGCCGGCCAGGGTGCCGGGCAATTCGACGTCCTCGCCCCTGGCCAGGCCCGCCGCCGCCAGCGCCGCCATCTGGCCGGCGACGCCGTCCGGGTACAGCTTCTGCTGGCGCAGGTCGGTTTCGTAGACGTCGACCGGCCATGTGACCGGGTCCAGGCACATCTCGCCCTTCTTCTCGAAATACTGGCTGACCGTGATGCCGAAATTCTTTTCGTTGGCGGCCGTCTTGCCGTCGCAGGCGGACAGCAAAGCGCACAAGGTCGCGCAGCAGGCAAGGGAAATGAGGGTCTTGTTCATGGCGATATCATTGTACCTACCTTGAGGCAGGCTGGCTCAGGGTCGGCGCGTTCGGATACAGGCTGCCATCCATGGGAATATCGATGACGAAGGTCGTCCCGCGCTCCTGGCTGGTGTCGAGGCCGATACTGCCGCCGTGGCTTTCCGCCACCGCGCGCACGTAGGGCAGCCCGATGCCCCATCCCTGCCTGTCGCTGCTGATGGCGGACTCCGCGCGGCGGTACATCTGGAAGATGCATTCCTGCTGGTCCGGCGGGATCGGCGCGCCCTCGTTGTGGACCGACAGCAGCAGGCGCCCGTACACCTCGTCCACCTTGATCGTGACCGGCGTGCCCTCGCTGCCGTACTTGACGGCATTGCTGACCAGGTTCTCGAGCGCGCGCTTGAGGGCGGCGCGGTCCCAGTAACCCGTCACCGTACGCGCATCGACCTCGAAGCGCTGTCCCCAGCCCAAGGCCGAATCGGCCTGGACTTCGCGGACCACCTCGCAGATATCGAAGCGCGCCAGCTCCAGCTCGATCTTCTCGCCGCTGTGGAACTTCATCGTGTGCAGCAGTTCATCGACCATGCCCGCCATCCGCGCCGTGCTCGACAGGGCCTTGGCGGCGACGGTCTTGATGCGCACCGGATCGTCGAGGAGCATGATCAGTTCCAGCGCCGTCATCGTGGCGGCCAGCGGTCCGCGCAAGTCGTGGGTAAGCGCCGCCGCGAAGCGTTCCCGGAAACCGCTGTGGACCAGCGAAAAGGCTTCCACCGCTTCCTGGATGCCGGAATCGATGGAACTGTTGATCGCGTGGGTCTCATTGAAGTCGAGCAGCACGTTTTCACGGTGCAGCACGTCGAAGATCGTCGCGCGGAAGATCTGGTACTCCTCGATCAGCGCAGCCTGGTTATAGGCCGTGATGCGCGCACGCTCGCCGCCGTGCTCGGCAGCTACCGTGGTGCCGTCGACACCGGAGGTGCGCGGATAGTCCGGGCTGAGACTTTCCGCGATGTTGTCGTAGAAGACCGGCAGCGTATCGATCAGGATGGGCGACTCCACGTTACGCGCCTCGGCCACGCTTTCCCGGACGCGCTCCAGCCAGATCCGGAATACCTTGTCGCGCAGCTCGAGCATACGCTGGGCATTCGCGGACAGTGCGGATGGGGCCTTGTTCTGATCGCTGGCAAAGGTCATGCGTTTCCATGAATTCGTCAATTTCCGGGCATCTTACCTGTTGCTTGCCTGCATACGGGTCGATTGTTATTTTCAGGTGTTCAGGATTTAACAGGTACCCGCGTTCGTGTAATGGTTTGCAACAAATTGCAATCGTACGCCTATATGGATGGGTATACGATCCAACAAAAGTGTTGCAATATTATTATTGAAAGGGACAGAACTATGCGCCAGCCATGGACATCCGAACGGATAAGAACAGCGGTCGTCGGCGCGGAACAGCAGCTCGAGCAGGTGATTTCGATCTCGGCGATGCAGGACCCGCCACGCAAGACGATCCCCGAAGCGTCCTACCAGGTGGTCCACGATGCCGTCGTCAGCCTGGTCACCCTGTTTCGCGACCATGTGGCCGATGCCGCGGCCGCGAGCCTGATCGCCCGCGAGTACGCCAAATGCGTGGCCGGCACCATCACTTCGCCCAAGGTGGCCTGCATCCGCCACGTGCTCGAGGTGGTGCGGACGGCGCGCGAACAACACTTGCCTGCCTGACCCGGACCACCGGTCGGTGCGGGCAGTGATATAAAGCTCGACATCGCGCTTCGGCGCCGCACCCCTCGCCGGATTTGCCACATGGGTCATCTGCTGTCGTCCTCCTTCGCCCTGCTGCGCCGTTACGCTCTCCTGTTCATCGGTATCGTGCTGATCCTGGTGTGCGGGAGCTGGCTGCGCGGCGAATGGCAGCAGGTGCGCGCCGTCGCCGGCGAGCTGCCGGCGCTGCGGGCCGCGCAGCAGCACGCCGAGGCGGTCCAGGCCAGGCTGCGCGCCGAGACGATGCAGGACGCGCGCCGGATGTCGGCGGCGACGCTGCAGCAGCTGGACGCCCGCATGCGCGAGGTCGACGCCGACATCCTGCGCCTCGCACGGCAGCAGGCGCAGATGCGCGATCCGCTGGCGCTGCTGCGCGCCGGCGCGGACGCCCTGCCCGCGCGGCTGGAACGGGCGGCGCTGCAGGGCATCGAACTCGAACTGCGGCGCCAGGAGCGCGCCTGGCTGGCGACGCTGCGCAGCCGCCTCGCCGTCGCGCTCGACCTGGAAGCGGCACGCCGGCATCTGGAGGACCTGCGGCTGGCCTACCTGGGCGAATTCCAGGTCCAGGAAGACGCCAAAAAACAGCTCGCCGCTGCCTATGCAGGGCAAGGATGGTTCGGCCGCCTGTTTCCGTATTCGGCCGCGGGCCGGCAGGTGCGCGCCCTGGAGAACCGGGTGGCGGCGCAAACGGCGCGCACCGATGCCGCGCTGGCGCGCTTCCGTCGACAGAAGGAGCTGGTGGAGCAGCTGCCGCGCGCCCCGGACCTGGCAACGCTGGCAATCGACGAGCGCCGCCTGGCCGCCGCCGCCGCCCCGCTCGCCGAGCAACTGCGCCGTGCCGAGACCTTTGCCGCGCAGAGCATCGCGTGGCAGGCCTGGAAGGCGGTGCGACCCGTGCTCGGCACCGCGCTTGCCGTGCTGGTGTCGTGGATCGTGGTGCCGTTTGCCATCCGCGCCGTCTTCTACTTCGTGCTGGCGCCGCTGGCGGCGCAGGTGCGCCCCATCGTCATCGCCGACCCGCGCGCGGATGACGACCGGCCATTCCACGCCTGGCGGCGCCTGCGCGGCAGCGCGCCGCAGATCTCCGCCGTGTCGCAGCGTGTCACGCTCGGTCCCGGGGACGAGATGCTGATCCGGCCAGCTTATTGCCAGAGCCAGCCCGAACAGGTCGAAGTCGGCACCAAGCTGCTGTTCGACTGGTCTTACTGGCTGCCCAGCATCGCGGCGCACCTGTGGCTGCTGAACCGCCTGCACGCGCCGCGCCCGGCCGAGATCGTGGTCTCGTCCACCGTCGACGCGCTCGAGGAAGTCGCCCTGCTCGAGATTCCGGCCGGCGCCGCCTTCGTGCTGCAGGCCAGGGGCCTGGCCGGCGTGCTGTACCGGCGTGGCCAGCGTCCCCGGATCCGCAGCCACTGGCGGCTCGGCACCTTGCACGCCTGGCTGACGCTGCAGCTGCGCTACCTGTCGTTCGAAGGACCGGCGACGCTGATCGTCAAGGGACGGCGCGGGGTCCGGCTCGAGAACGCGGGCGCGGGACGGCTGGTCAGCCAGGATGCGACGCTGGGCTTCAGCACCAACACCCATTATTCCACCGTGCGCGCCCGGCCCTTCCTGCCCTACATGCTGGGGCGGCGCGCGCTGCTGGACGACCGCTTCGCCGGGGACGATGCCTGTTACCTGTACGAGGAGATTCCCGGGCGCGGCCAGGCCGGCTACCGTGAGCGCAATCCGCTGGAGGCGCTGGTCGATGCCGGCCTCAAGGCGCTCGGGGTGTGATCAGTCCGGAATGGCGCGCGCCACCGGGCCGGGCAAACGGTTTTCGTTCCAGGCATAGTCCGCCGCCAGCACGTTGTAGCGCGTCGCCTGGCCCTGCCACTGCAGTTGCAGCAGGTCGGCCAGCGTCCAGCCGGCCCAGTCGGCGCGGAAGGCGCGGTTCGCCAGGTCGGCCGCGGCCGGCCACGGCCGGTTGCGCCAGACCAGGGCCGGGATCCGGTAGCCGGCCGGCGTGCCCGGGCTGTGCCCCGCGAAGTCGGCGTCGTGGCCGACTTCCTGCCCGTGGTCGGACAGGTACATCCAGGCCACATTGGCCTCGGGCTGGGGCGCGGCGCCGGCCTGCACCAGCCCGAGGATGCGCGACACCACGGTATCGTGATAGCGGATCGCCGCATCGTATTCCTTGCGCAGCGTGCCGACGCGCCAGGAACGCCCCGCCGCAGCCAGCCCGGCATCGACCGCATCGGCGGCGGCAAAGGCGTCGGTGCCGGCCGGATAGCGCAGCTTGTAATACGGATGCGCGCCGAGCAGGTGCACCACGATGAACTTGCGCGGCGCGCCGTCGGCAAGCGCGGCCTGCACGTCGTGCGTGATCACCTCGTCCAGCCCGCCGCCCGAGCGTCCCGGGTTGCGGTTGGTGGTGGTCGCCACGTCCGCCAGGCGCGCATGCTGCTGCTCGATGCCGATGTCGTCGTGGTTGCTGATCCACCAGGTGCGGTAGCCGGCGGCACGCGCCAGCGCCAGCAGGTGCAGGTCCTCGCCGCCGTCGTTGCCCTGGTCGAGGGCGAACAGTTCGTTCAGTGCGGGCAGCGTGGTCGCCTCGCCGGCCCAGGCATTGCGGATCACCAGCATGTCGTCGCCGAGCTGGCGCTTGAGGGCCGCCAGCGCCGGCGTCGTCGCGCGGCCGTAGCCGTAGAGCGACATGTTGTCGCGGTTGACGCTGTCGCTGAGGACCAGCACCACGGTCGACGGGCCATCCCCCTTCACCGCCGGCCGCGCGCTTTCCGCCAGCGCCCGCGCGCGGGCGCGCACGCCGTCGTAGCGGTCCCACTCGCCGCGCATGCCGGCCACCGACTGCGTCCAGCCGCTCCAGAACACCACAGGCTGCAGCCTGCGCCAGGGCTTGAAGGCGTGGGCCAGCACCGACACGCACAGCAGCGCCACCAGCACCCGCGCCGCCAGCCGCGGCACCGGGGTGCGGCGGTTGCCGTGCGCCGCCAGCCAGGCCGCGCCGGCCACGGCCATGCACAGCGCGATGGCCCAGCCGCCGATCGTCGGCGCGAAGGTGCGCGCATATTCGCTGCCCTCGCGCCAGTTGGTGTTGGCGACGGCGCCGATCACGAAGCTGCTGTCCGGCGCCGCGCCATAGGCGTCGCCCATATAGGAGCGCACGGCGCCGTCGAGCAGGAACAGGCCGGTCCAGAGGGTGACGAAAACGCTGCGCAGCACATGGGCGCGGGCGCCGGGCAAGGGCCACAGCAGGGCAAGGACGCCCGGCAGCATCAGCACCGCCAGTTGTGCGCTGCGCGAGGCGCTGTGCCCCTGCAGCAGGAACAGGGTAATGCCGCCGACGATGGCCGCGCAGGCGATGGCGGCGTGGCGCAGGGCGCCCTGGGGAGGTATCGAGATCTTGTTGAATGCCATACTGACTTCGTGATTGGGGGAACCCGGCCGTAAATACCCTGCAGTATACAAAAGGTTCAATCCGGCATTACCTCCGGCCAAGGTGCGGTGCCGTCATGAACGCGCCGCGTGCCGTGCCCGCAGCAGTGACGGTCGCGCTGGCGTACGGGCGGCGCTACGAACTTCATCATCTTCATCATTTGGACGCGATGGGCGCGCCGTTTTCGCGCCCCGAAATTGTCACCGACGCATCCGGAGCGTTCAAATTCGGCAAATCAATGGCACGATGTAATGCGGATCGGCGCGCGCACGCGACGGCTTCGGCGATACCTTGCTGAGGATGCTGGACGGCCCGCTGTCCTGACGGCGGCGCCGGGCCCGGCGCCGATCCTGTATCTTGGCAGGCAAAGAACAAGCTTTCCAGGCGAACGACCATGAAGCGAAAAGCGCATCCGGCACAGGCATCGGCGGCCCAGCTCCAACTCCCGCTCGGCCCGCAAGAAGCCGCCCACGACCTGTCTTATTACATCGGCCTCGGCAAGGTCTTCGCGACCTACCACAAGCGCTGGCCGACAGCCGAGTCGACCCGCGAGGAATTCCGGGCGGCGCGCGTCCACGACTACGACGGCCAGCGCATCGACCGCGAACTGCGCTTTCCCGCGCCGGCCCTAGAGGCGGATCCGGCCTACCGTGCGCTGCGCGAGCGCTGCCTGGCCGACGGCCTGAGCGGCGGCGTCACCCTGGCCACCCTCGATCCGCGCTATCGCACTGTGCTCAGCGACCAGGCCATTGCCGGGCTGTTCGCCTCCCTGCTGCTGCCGCGTCCCGACAGCCCCGGCGCAGTGCGCTATGCGACCGGTGTGCCGGCGCATGGCCGCGGCGAACTGTCCCTGCACGTCGGCGACGCGATCCGCACGCAGGCGCTCGGGCTGGCGGACCTGGATCCCGGCGACGTGCGGGTATTCGCTGCCGGCTTCCCGGTGCGGGTGCAGGCCGAAGGCGAGCTCACGGACTTCATCGACCGCGTCGGCATCTGCGGCCCGGCCGTCGTCGACCACCTGGCCGACGACTACCTACTCGAAGCCGGCGACGATGGCAGGCTGTTCCTCAGGTGCCGGGTCCACGCGGGTCGCCGCTACGCCGGCAGCTTCGATGTCGAGCAACTGGTGGGCCGGCTGGCGGCCGTCTACGGCACCGATCCGGTGCTGGCCGGCTTGCGCGCCGGCGCCCCGCCCGACCTGCCGCCCCTCCCTACCCTGGCGGCAGCGCCCGCGCCGCACAGCGACGAGGAATTGCGCGAACAGCTGGCCGCGCTCGAAGCGGACGGCAGCAGCCTGAACCTGCCGATCCAGGACCTGAGCCGGCTCGCCGACATCCGGCGCCTGCTGGAACAGGCCGGCGGCGTGTTCGACACCGGGCGCCAGCGCTTCGATTTCGACGACGGGACCGACCCGGCGCTGGTCGTCGCGCGCCTGCTCAGCGGCGGCGCGCCGTAGCGCGGCGTTTGGCCGGGGCCGGCGCCGTGTCGGCGCCGCCGAAGAAGTCGGGCTGGACCGGCTGCTGCGGCGGCACCGCTTGCAGCGCGGCCTCGGGCGCTGCGAGGGTTTCCGGCGCGACCGGCGGCGCCGGCGTGCCGCTGTCGAAAGGATCGATTTCCGCGGCCAGGCTGTCGGTCCAGGCCACGACGTCGTCGAGGAGCGCGGCGGCCGCAGGATCGGCCGGCTGGCCGCGCAGCCCGGCCACCGAGGCGCGCACCGCCGCCACCGTGCGGCTGCCGCACTCGCCGGTGACCAGCTTGTCGAAGCGGTACTCTTCCCACTTGTCCCGTTCGCGCCGCGACAGCGCCTGCGGATAATGGCGCGCCTTGTAGCGCAGGAACAGCGCGCCCAGCCTGGGGTCGCTGAATTCCAGCTCGAAAGCCGCCAGGTTGCCCGGGTCCATGGTGCGCAGCGTATCCAGCGCACGCCGGTCCATATTGCCGATGAAGCCGGCATACAGCGCCTGCTCGGGATCGCATTCGGGCGCGGGGCGGTCGAACGCGGCCTGCAGCAGCCGCGCCAGGTCGACCGTCTCGAGCACGCCCAGCGTCACCGGCACGTTGGCGAGCGCGGCCGCGACGTCGATCTCCAGTTCGGCGGCGCGCTCGCGCGACAGCACGCTCAGGTTCCGGAACACCGGCGGCGACTGGTTGGCAGCGATGCAGACCAGCGGGATCGGCTCGACCTCCCCTTCGTCGCCGGCGGGCGCCAGCCGCCTGCGCAGCGTTTCCGCATCGAGGTCGAGCAGCTGGCGCGGATCGGCCGCCAGGTCCCAGGCGATGACTTCGTTGCGGTTGACCGGATGCTGGGCCAGCGGCAGCAGGATGCGCACGCCGGCCGCGCGCCCGCTATTGCGGCCGACGTGGATGAAGGGCTGGTGCAGCGCCACATCCATTTCGCCCAGCGCCAGGTTCTTGTCGATCATCGAGAAGCAATGCGCATACAGGCGCGGCTGGCGCTCGCGGATGCGGCGCGCCAGCGACAGCGTGGCATACACGTCGGACAGGGCGTCGTGCGCCGACTGGTGCAGCAGGCCGTTCGCCGCGCTCATGCGCGCCAGGCTGAACGAGACCGTGCCGTCCTCGTTGCGCGGCCATTCGAGGGTGTCGGGGCGCAGCGCGTAGGTGGCGCGCACCAGGTGCAGCAGGTCCCAGCGGCGGCATCCATCCTTCCATTCGCGGGCGTAAGGGTCCATCAGGTTGCGCCACAACATGAAGCGCACGATCTCGTCGTCGAAGGCGATCGAGTTGTAGCCGAAGCTGATGGTGCCCGGCGCGGCCAGTTCTCGGTGGACGGCATCGACGAACTGCAGTTCGGGCAGGCCCACGTCCTGGCAGAACTGGGGCGTGATGCCGTTCAGCAGGCAGGCCGCCGGATCGGGCAGGTGATCCGGCGTCGGCCGGCAATGCAGCGTGGTGGGATTGCCGACGATCTCGAGATCGAGGTCGGTCCGGACGCATGCGAACTGGACGGGCCGGTCGCGGACCGTATCCGTGCCTGTCGTTTCAAAATCGAAGACCAATAAGGTGTGCATGGGCGCGCGCAGGAATCGACACGGGGCCATTATAGGCCCGCGTGCCGGATCCCCCATGCACGATCAGATCGTCGTCGAATACAGCGCGTGGTGCGTCAGGATGAACAGCGTGCGCCCGTCCCGTCCGCCGAACACCAGCTGCAGCGGACGCGCCGGCACGTCGATGCGCCCCACTTGCTTGCCGTCAGCGCCGTAGACGAACACCTGGCCGTTGGCCACGTACACCTTGCCGTCCGGCCCCAGGGCTGCGCTTTCGCCGCCGCGGTCGGCCACCTTGACCAGCCCGGTGAGCGCCCCGCCCTCGCCCACCAGCGCGCTGTAGGTGAGGTTGCGCGAGGCATTGGTGAAGACCGCGCGCCCGCCGACCGGCGCGGTGACGAAGCCGTTGGCATCCAGCGTGTCCGACCAGCGGTAGCCCAGGTGGTCCAGGCTGCCGTGGCGTACCACGCGGAAGGCCGGCAGCACTAGGCTGCCGTCGGGCGACACGTACTCGCGCGTCTTGGCCTGCGCCACGTCGCGTGCGAACATCTCGTCCAGCGTGGTGAACTCGTAGGTGTCGAGGTTCAGCTGGTCCTTGAATTCGCCGTTGTTCCAGAAGTTCACCGGCAGGGCCAAGCGCGCGCCCGCGCGCGGCGCCGCCGGCGTGGCTGCCACGATGACGGGCCGCGCACCCGGCATGGCAGGATCGAGCGCATACACCGTGGCATCTTTGCCGCTCGAAGACAGGATCAGCAGCTTGCCGCTGCGCTCCACCGCCAGGTTGACCGGATCGATGGGGGCGTCGCTGACCGTCTTCAGGCCCTCCCCGGCGGCGTAGCTGAAGATGCGCTTGAAATGGCGGTCGATGAAGTACAGGCGCCCGCCGGCGTCGACCGCGCCGCCGGCGATCGAATAGAAGCCGTCCTGCAGCTTGTCCACCCTGGCAGTGGCAGTGGGCGTGGCCGCTGGCGGCGCGCCGTCGTAGTCGAACACCGAGAACATCCGCTCGCGCACTTCCAGCCCGTTGGTGACGTCCGTGATCGCGTTCTCGTAGGCGTACTTGGAGGCGCGCAGGTAGG
The DNA here is from genome assembly GCF_006715485.1 of Herbaspirillum sp. SJZ107. GTDB lineage: Bacteria > Pseudomonadota > Gammaproteobacteria > Burkholderiales > Burkholderiaceae_D > Telluria. Next base: position 25,019 of record NZ_VFNH01000004.1, on the reverse strand, counting down.
CCGTGCAGCCGTTCTCGTCGCAGGTCGGGAAGCCGCTTTCCGCATTCACCGCGACGTTGCGGAAGCGGATGCCGCTCGAATTCGCGATCCGCACCGCGCTCGGCGCCGGCTTGATCGAACGCGTCACCCGGTACGAATGCAGGTTGGCCAGCAGGATGTTCTTCGAATTGCGGATGTCCAACGCCACCGAGTCGGCGCCGTCGTGCACCTCTTCCTCGGTCTGCGGCGCATGGAATTCCCAGTTCTCGACACCGTCCAGCACGATCTCGTTGCGGATATGGTGCTCGGCCGAGAGCTCGTACACGCGGCCCGGCGTCTTGGTATTGGTCACGTAGAAGCCGGCCTGGCCGTGGCCGGCCGGCGCCCACACGCCGGTGAAGGTGCCGCCGCCGCCGTCGACCCACAGGTTCGGGCCCTGGCGGTCCCACCACGCGCTGGTGTCGAAGCGCGGCCCCTTTTTATAGGGATCGGTGGCGGCGCCCGCGCTCCACTGGAAGCGGATGTCGTCCACCAGCGACCGTTCGCCGGCGCGCCACAGCAGGCCCACGGCGCGGTCGTTGACTTCGCCGGTGTTGATGCCGATGCCGGTCACGATGGCGTCGCCGCCGCGCGCGCTTTCGATCACCGCGCGCGGCGTGCCCGTGCCCTGGTACAGCGGCGAGCCGTTCGGCAGGCGCAGCTGGGTCAGGCCCGGGTGCAGGCCGATCAGCACCGTGTCCGGCTTCAGGCGGATGGTGTCGTTGACAACATAGATCCCGAGCGGCAGGTAGACCGTGCGGCGGCTGTCGATCGCCTTCTGGATGGCGGCGGTGTCGTCGCTGACGCCGTCGCCCCTGGCACCGAAGCTGCGCACGCTGGCCCACTCGCGCGTGGCCGGCAGCGCGCGCATGACCTGGCGCGTGCTCTCCCTGGCCGGCAGCGCCGCGCTCACGAAGCGGGTGTCGAAGGCGCCCGGCAGGCCTGCCTGGGCCACCTTCAGGCCATGGTTGAATTCGCCGACCCGGTAGTCGGTGCCGCTGCCGGGTACCAGCTTGCCGCTGTCGCGGAAGCGCGCGAAGGTCGGCACCTTGCGCGCGCTGACGCGCTCGAAGCCGACCTGGGTGTAGACGTTGTTCTCGTTGCTGATGACGACACCCGCCTTCGACACGTTTTCCAGGCGCAGGTCCTGCCCCCACAGCCAGTCGCCGTAGCCGCGGTCGATCTCGATCCCGACCGGGGTGTTGCGGATCTCGGTGTTGGCCAGCGTCAGGGCGGCTTCGTGCTCGCGGATGGCGGCGTCGCGCTGGCCGTCGAAGGTCGAGTCGAGCAGCGTGAACTGCCAGGCCGGCGAGGTCTTCTCGGCCAGGATGCCGTAGCGGCCGCCGAAAAAGCGCAGGTTGTAGGCGATATTGCCGACCTGGTAGACCCCGGCCAGCCCCGAACCCATGCGGAAATCGATGTGCGACAGGTTCGAGTGCTGGGCCGTGTGCATGCGCACCGCGGCAGCCGCCGGATTGCCGTCGCCGACCTCGAAGTCGACGTTCGACAGCGCCGAATAGAAGGTCGAGGAATTGGCGTCGCGCACCGGCTTGTTGACCGGATCGAAGGGCACGGCGCCCGGCACCGGCATCGCCACGCCGCCGATGTTGTAGGTGTCGGTGCCGGTGAAGATCAGCATGTTGGCGACGCCCTTCTGGAAGCCCGGCGTGCGCGGCCCCAGCACCAGCACCGGGCGCGTCTTGCCGACGCCGTAGATGCGCACGGCGATCGGCACCAGCAGGCTGCGGGTGATGCGGTAGCGCCCGGACGGCAGGAACACGATGCCGCCCTGCCCCTGGTTGGCGGCGCCGTCGATGGCGCGCTGGATCGCGTCGCTGTCGTCGGCGACGCCGTCGCCTCTGGCCTGCACCACCACCGCGCGCGCATCCTCCGGCATCGACTGGTAGGCCGATACCGAAGACGGCGGCGCGGCGGCCACGCCCAGCCCGTGCAGGGCCAAGGCGACGGCCAGCGCTGCCCTGGCCGCATGTTTCGGCTTGTCTTTGAATGTCATATCCATCGTGACGGCCGCCTTCAGAAGGTCATGCGCACGCCGGCGCGGTAGGTACGGCCGATGGCGTCGTACACGGCCGGGTTCAACGCCAGGCTGAGGTTGGTCTGCGGGACCAGCACCGGCGCCCGGTCGGCCAGGTTGTCCACCTTGAAGTAGGCCGTCACCTGCTTCGAGATGTTGTAGTTGCCGCCGAAGTCGATGTAGACGGCGCCCGGCATGTGGTTGTCGTAGATGGTCGGGTGGGCGGCGGTCGGCAGCGGGCAGTTGCTGCGGCACTCGATGTACTCGTTGTTGAAGACGCCGGCACCGATCCAGCGCTCGCTCAGCGTCAGCCCGAGGCGGCCGTCCAGCAGCCCGTCCCAGGACTGCGACACCAGTGCCTTCCACTTCGGCGTGGCGCCGGTCATGTTGCCGGCGCCTTCGCTCGGGGTGGTGCCCGGCACGCCCGGATCCGAGATCGCGTGGATCGTGCGCGAAGCCAGGCCGCGCAGGGTCACGTTGCCCGGCAGGCCCCAGCCGGCCATGTTCAGGCGGTAGGCGGTCTCGAAGTCGATGCCGCGGGTATGCAGCGAGGCGAAGTTGAAGCTCTGCGCCAGCACGTAGTTGCTGCCGGCCGGGCCGTTGATCGAGACCGAGCCGCACACTTCCTGGTTGCCGGCGTAGCACAGGTCGACTTCCTGCTGCGGGTTCAGCGAGCTGATCACGTTGTCGACCTTGATGTCGAAGTAGTCGACCGAGAAGTTGAAGTTGCGCGCCCAGCTCGGCTGGCTCAGCACGATGCCGAAGGAATTGTTGCGCGCGACCTCGGGCTTCAGGTTCGGGTTGCCGACGTTGCGCTGCTGGATCTGGACCGACTGGCCCTGGTTGTTGTTGACCGCCTGGTTGGTGACGGTCATGGCCGCATACAGCTCGGACAGGTTGGGCGCGCGCACGTCCTTCGAGCTCACCGCGCGCAGGCGCAGGCCGTCGAGCGGGGTCTTCCAGGTGGCACCGATCTTCCAGGCGCTGGCCTTGCCGGCGGTGCTGTACTTCTCCTCGCGGTCGGCCAGGTTCAGGTTGGCTTCACCCCAGGTGTCCGACTTCAGGAAAGGGATGTTGAACTCGACGTAGGCTTCGCGCACGTTGAAGCTGCCGCTGCCGTTGTGATAGTTACCCGCGAACCAGTTGTCGCCGGTGGCCGACAGCGTCGGATCGAACCGGTAGCTCGGGCTGTACGGCGACTCGAGCGCCACCCCGGCGCCGTAGGGGTCGCCGTACACCGCATATTTCTCGCGCCGGTATTCGGCGCCGAAGGCCATCGACACCGGTCCCGCCCAGCCCTGCCACACCTCGCCGTTGATGTTCAGGCTGGCCACGTCCTGGCTCGAATCGGTATGCTGCATCGGCCCGTTGACCGGCGCGATATAGTTCCAGCCCGCCAGGTTGATCGGGACGTCGCCCAGCACGTTGATCGGCTGGCAGCCGGCCGCGCGCGCCGCCGCGCTGCGGCAGACGATCTGGCCGGTGGCGGCGTCGCGCACCGCATCGATGGCGAAGTTGTAGCGCCGGTTGAGCGTGATGTCCTGCACGTGGATGACGGTGGTGTTCTCGCCGTGGGTCAGGTAGGCGTCGTAGCGCCAGTCCTTGCCGAACAGGCCGAAGCGGCCGTCGGCGCCCACCACGAAACGGCGCTGGGTGCGGGTCGGATGGACGTTGATATCGGCCGGGAACTCGGCGTTGGCGGTGCCCACCGACATCGCGCCGCTCGGGTAGCCGGACAGGCAGCCGGCGACCAGGCTGGCCGGCAGGTAGGCGTTGTCGCAGGCGATCGACAGGTTGCCCTGCTTGGCCGCCCCCGGATTCGGCTGGAACACCGACTTCACCTGGGCCCAGTTGCCCGTGACGTAGATTTCGTTGTCGGCGTCGAGGTCCCAGGAGATGCGGGTGTAGCCCACCTGGCGCTTGAAGTTCATGGCCAGGTTGGTGCCGTTGCCGACGCTGCCGGAGCGGTCGCCGCCGACGCAGAAATTGCCCATGCAATCGGTACCGTATTCGAAGGGGTATGGCGTGCCGCCGGGCCCGAACGCGGTGCCGCGCAGCGGGCCGTTGGTGATCAGGCCATATTTTGCGTACTGGATGTGCTGGGCGTTGTGGATGTACTTGTAGCGCGGCGCGCCGGCGGCCTGCATCGCCGGCGTCGATTCCTGCAGCGCCGGATTGTCGTACCAGGAGCGCCCGCCCGCATTCACCTGGCCGAAGCGCGGCGCATCGATACCCTGGTGCTTGGTGAATTCGCCGCTCACCGTCACGTGCAGGCGGTCGTCGAGGAAGCCCTTGCCCCAGGCGGCCTGCAGGGTGCCGTTCTTGTCGTCCTTGTACTTGGTCATGCCGCCTTCGACGTTGGCCTTGAAGCCGGTGAACTTCTTGTCGGTGATGAAGTTGACCACGCCGCCGATCGCATCCGAACCGTAGGAAGCCGAGGCGCCGCCGGTGACCACGTCCACGCGCTTGACCAGCAGCTGCGGGAACTGGCTGACGTCGGTGACGCCGGTGACGTTGGCGCCGACCACGCGCTGGCCGTCGAGCAGCGTCAGGGTGCGGATGGTGCCCAGCCCGCGCAGCGACAGCGAGGACAGGCCCTGGATGCCGCTCGAGGTGCTGAAGGTATTCGTGGTGCGGCCGGTGCTGCCCTGCAGGGCCGGCAGTTCGGTCAGGGTATCGAACAGGTTGGGCTTGGCGGCCTTTTCGATGTCGGCGGTGGACAGGGTCGTGGTCGGCGTCGGCTGGTTGAAACCGCGCGTCGCGATGCGCGAGCCGGAGACGACGACGGTGTTCACGGCGCCCGTGTCGCGGCTGGTGTCGCGCGCAGCGGTGGCGGGTGCCGCGGTGGCCGCTTCGGCCGCTGGGGTGGCGGCGCCGGTGGCCGCCGCATCGGTTTGCTGGGTTGGCTGGGCGTCCTGGGCCTGCTGGGCATGGGCCGGCAAGGCGAGGATGGCGCAGGCGCTGGCCACCGCGAGGCTGACCAGGGATTTCTGGAATGGCGTATGCATCGTGTCTCCGTTCTTATAGTGGTCCACATGGCCCGGTGTGGCTCACCGGTGCCAGGCCGTCGATGACTTCCATTGATCGCGAATCGATTGTTGGGTGTCTGGACCTCCTTTCCGAACAAGTTCTGAAACACTTTGTTAGCGCTAACTTGCGAATAATTCTAAGTTAGAAAGTAAATACTCGCCCAATAACTTTTTTATCCGTTGCGATACCGATACCGGTATCGGCTGCCGGCGCGCCATGCGTCTCGGGTACACTGCGTCTTTCGTTCCTGCCCTTGCCCGCCATGTCCGACTCCGCCAGCGTTGCCCGCCCCCGTACCGTAGAACTTCCCTGGAGAGACAAGCTGCTGCAGCTCGAGCTCGACTGGGTAGGCGTGGCAGACTCCGCCTATCCGCCGGTGGTGTTCCTGCACGAGGGCCTGGGTTCGGTATCGCTGTGGAAGGATTTCCCGGAACGGCTGTGCCGGGCCCATGGATTGAGCGGCCTGGTCTTCTCCCGCTACGGTTACGGGCGTTCCACGGCACGCCCGCATGACGAGCGCTGGCCGGTCGACTTCATGCAACAACAGGCCTGGGAAGTCGTGCCGGCACTGCTGGCCAGGCTGGGCCTGGTGAAACCCTGGCTGTTCGGCCACAGCGACGGCGCCTCGATCGCCCTGCTGCTGGCGGCACGCCATGGCGGGCTGCTGAGCGGCGTCATCGTCGCGGCGCCCCACATCATGGTCGAGGACCTGTCGATTGCCTCGATCGGCGAGGCGCGCGCCGCCTATCTCGCCGGCCCCCTGCGCGAACGCCTGGCGCGCCATCATGCCGACGTCGAATCGGCCTTCTGGGGCTGGAACGACGTCTGGCTCGACCCGGCATTCCGCAGCTGGGACATCCGTGCCGAAGTGGCGCGCATCGAGGTGCCGCTGCTCGCCATCCAGGGCGAAGACGACGAGTACGGCACATTGGAACAGGTCGAAGGGATCGGGCGCCTGGTGCCAAACGCGCAAGTGCTGGTGCTGCCCGCCTGTGGCCATTCTCCCCACCGCGACGCACCGGACCGCGTCATGGAGGCGGCCGGCCGCTTCATCGCCGCACACACGCATGTTTCCGAATGACATCTCGTTATCAACTATTCTGATATTTGGCATAAATAAACATTATTAGAATAGATGGTTCATCCACGCTACGCTATGGCAACAGCGTGGCAATCCGGGCATTCGGCCGGCTGCGCATCAAAACAGCAGGAGACGAAGATGCAGGCTGCCCACGAGCGGTTCGATTATGTGATCATTGGCGGCGGTTCCGCCGGATGCGTGCTGGCCAACCGCCTGTCGGCGGATGCGAGCCTGCGCGTGGCGCTGGTCGAAGCCGGCCCCGACACGCCGCCCGGGGCGGTGCCCGCCGAGATTCGCGACAGCTACCCGATGCCGGTGTTCTGCGGCGAACGCTTCATCTGGCCGCAGCTGAAGGCGCGCGCCACCGCCGCGGCGCCGCTCAAGGTGTACGAACAGGGGCGCGTCATGGGCGGCGGCTCCAGCATCAACGTGCAGGCCGCCAACCGCGGCCTGCCGCGCGACTACGACGACTGGGCCGCGTCCGGCGCCGCCGGCTGGTCGTGGCCGGAGGTGCTGCCGTGGTTCCGCCGGCTCGAGCGCGACCTCGATTTCGGCACTTCGCCGCTGCACGGCGACACCGGCCCGGTGGCGATCCGCCGCATCTTCCCGACCGACTGGCCGCGCTTCTGCCATGCGTTCGCGGACGGCCTGCGCGGCAGCGGCCTGCCCTACTTCGACGACCAGAACGCCCAGTTCGGCGACGGCATGTTCCCGGCGGCCTTCTCGAACATCGACGACACCCGCGTGACCACGGCCTCGGCCTACCTCGACGGCGCCACCCGCGCCCGTCCCAACCTGCGTATCTTCGCCGGCATGCGCGTCGAGCGCATCCTGATGGACGGCACCACCGCGCGCGGAGTGATGGCGATCGACGGCAGCGGCAACCGCCTGCGCCTGGATGGCGCCGAGGTCATCGTCTCGGCCGGCGCACTGCAGTCGCCGGTGCTCCTGATGCATGCCGGGATCGGCGACGGCCCCATGCTGCAGCGGCTGGCGATCCCGGTGGCCGCCGACCTGCCCGGCGTCGGGCGCAACCTGCAGGACCACCCGTCGCTGACCTTCTGCCATTTCCTCGACCCCGAATTCCGCATGCCGCTGGCGCGCCGCCGCGCCAGCATGACCGCGGCCCGCTTCTCCTCCGGGCTGGACGCCTGCGACGGCTCGGACATGTACATGTCGAGCGCCACCCGCGCCGCCTGGCATGCGCTCGGCAACCGCCTCGGCCTGTTCTTCCTGTGGTGTAACCGGCCCTATTCGCGCGGCCGCGTGCAGTTGGCCTCGAACGATCCGCTGGCGCCCGCCGACATCGCGCTCAACCTGCTGGACGACGAACGCGACCTGCAGCGCATGGCGATCGGCGTGCGCCGCCTGGCCGAGGTGGTGCAGCAGACCGAACTGCACCGGCATGACGCCGACTTCTTCCCGGCCGCCTTCTCGCCGCGCGTCAAGGCGCTGAGCCGCTACACGCCGGCGAATGCCTGGCTGACCAGAATCCTGGGCCTGGGGCTCGACACCCCGGCGCCGCTGCGGCGCTGGCTGGTCGAGCGCTTCCTCACGGGTGGCCAGACCGTGGCCTCGCTGGTGGCCGACGAGGCCGCGCTGCACGCCTTCATCCGCAAGAGCGTGTTCGGCGTCTGGCATGCCAGCGGCACCTGCCGCATGGGGCCGGCGCACGACCGGAGCGCCGTCACCGACAGCGAAGGACGGGTGCACAAGGTCGCCGGGCTGCGCGTGGTGGATGCCTCGCTGATGCCGCGCCTGCCGTCCGCCAACACCAATATTCCGACCATCATGATGGCCGAAAAAATCGCCGGCGCCATCCTGGCGCAGCGGCACCCCGCCGGTATCCAGCGCCCGACCGCGCTGGCAGAAGACCGCTGAACCACAGCGGCAACCGGTCCCCCACCCCACCCGGGGCACCGCCATATCCCCGGGAATGACAAGGAGACGATCATGGCTATAGTAGCGAATCAAGAAGCAATCAGCGACCGCGAGGAGCAGCGCCACGTGCTCAGGGCGGTGGTCGCGTCCTGCCTGGGTTGGGCGCTCGACCTGTACGACCTGTTCATCCTGCTGTTCGTGGCACCGGTGATCGGCAGGCTGTTCTTCCCGTCCGAACACCCGATGCTGTCGCTGGCGGCCGTGTATGCGTCGTTCGGCGTCACGCTGCTGATGCGCCCGCTCGGCTCGGCGCTGTTCGGTTCCTACGCCGATACCCACGGACGCAAGCGCGCCATGATCGCGGCGATGGTCGGCGTCGGCGTCTCGACCGCCGCCTTCGGCGTGCTGCCGACCGTGCATACGATCGGCGTGCTGGCCCCGGTCCTGTTCATCGTCCTGAAGCTGGTCCAGGGCGTGTTCGTCGGCGGCGTGGTCGCGGCCACGCACACGATCGGCACCGAATCGGTGGCGCCGCGCTACCGCGGCGCCGTTTCCGGCCTGATCGGCGGTGGCGGTGCCGGCATCGGCGCGCTGATCGCGTCGCTGACCTTCTACGGCATGTCGGCGCTGTTCCCGGGCGATGCATTCGACGAGTGGGGCTGGCGCTGCATGTTCTTCACCGGGATCATCAGCGCGGTGCTGGGCATTACCATCTTCAGCAAGCTCGAAGAATCGCCGATGTTCAAGAAGCTGCAGGAAGCCAAGGCGCGCGCAAAAGCTGCGAACAGCGCCGCGAACGCTGCCTCGGCCGCACCCGCCGCGGGCGGCAAGCCGGTGTCGCCGGTGCGTACGCTGTTTTCGCGCCAGTACCGCAACATCCTGCTGGTGAACCTGCTGCTGACCATCGGCGGCGGCAGCGGCTATTACCTGACCTCGGGCTTTCTTCCGACCTACCTGAAGGTCGTCAACAAGACCCCGAGCGAAACCGCCGGCTTCGTCCTGATGCTGTCCAGCATCGGCGTGATCGTCGCCTCGATCGCCGTGGGCCACCTCAGCACCTTCATCGGCCGCAAGAAGGCCTTCCTGGGCACCGGCCTGCTGCGCCTGTTCGCCCTGCCGGCACTGGCGCTGTACATGCCCGGCGTGACCGACACGGTGCAGCTGGCGCTGTGCGTGATCGCGTTCGGCGCCCTCGGCAGCATCGGCTATGCGCCGCTGCTGATCTTCCTGAACGAACGCTTCCCCACCACCATCCGCGCCACCGGCACCGGGCTGTCGTGGAACATCGGCTTCGCGCTCGGCGGCATCATGCCGACCTTCGTGTCGCTGGCCTCGCCGTCGCCCACCGACATTCCGCACACCCTGGCGCTGTTCCTGGGCGGTATCAGCGTACTGTTCCTGATCGGTGCAATGGTGATTCCGGAGACCGTCGGCAAGCTGGACGCGCCGCAGGAGCCTCAGGCCCACTGAATCACAAACACTGATAGGTAAGATAAACAAACATTATTTGTCGTGATGTGCCTGTCTCCCTATACTGGTTTCACAGAGACAGGCACCTGTAACAGGGCAATAACAATGGACATGAAAACCCACCCAGCCGCCGGCGACGGTGCGCAGGCATCAGCGGCACAGGCGGCAGAGAATCGCCCCTTCCTCGGACGCCCCCTGCAGCGCATCGAAGACGTCTCGCTGCTCACCGGCCGCGGCCAGTTCGGCGACGACGTCGGCGTCAAGCCCGGCACCCTGCATGCGACCATCGTGCGCTCGCCGCATGCGCATGCCGCCATCACCCGCATCGACAGCAGCCGCGCCGACGCCGCCCCGGGCGTGCGCGCCGTGCTGACCGGCGCCGACCTGGCCGACTGGTCGAAACCCTTCGTCGTCGGCGTCAAGGCGCAGATGGAGATGTGGGCGCTGGCGCGCGAACACGTGCGCTACGTCGGCGAGCCGGTGGCGGTCGTCGTCGCCGACACCCGCTACCTGGCCGAAGACGCGGCCGACCTGATCCTGGTCGACTACGCACCGCTGGCGGCGGTCACCACCATCGACGACGCCATCCTGGCCGACGCACCGGTACTGCACGAAGGCGTCGGCAGCAACGTCGTCAGCGACCGCAGCTTCCGCTACGGCGACCCGGAATCCGCCTTCGCCGCCGCACCGCACGTGGTGTCGCTGACCCAGCGCTATCCGCGCAACTCGTGCACCCCGATGGAATGCGCGGTCGTCATCGCCGGCTGGCTGTCCGAGGAAGAAGGCTACGACGTCAGCTCCAACTTCATGGGACCGTTCTCGCTGCACACCGTGATGGCGCTGGCCCTGCGCGTGCCCGGCCACAAGCTGCGCCACCGCTACTTCCGCGACTCGGGCGGCAGCTTCGGCGTCAAGCATGCCGTGTTCCAGTACGCGGTGCTGATGTGCCTCGCCTCGCGCAAGGCCGGCGCCCCGGTCAAGTGGGTGGAAGACCGCCTCGAGCACCTGGTCGGCCTGACGTCGGCCACCAACCGCCTGTCGACGATCCGCGCCGCGGTCGAGAATGACGGCCGCATCACGGCCCTCGACTACGACCAGCTCGACGACGTCGGCGGCTACCTGCGCGCACCGGAACCGGCCACCTTCTACCGCATGCACGGCGTGCTCACCGGCGCCTATGCGATCCAGAACCTGTCGGTGCGCAACCGCGTGGTCCTGACCAACAAGACCCCGGCCGGCCTGGTGCGCGGCTTCGGCGGCCCGCAGGTGTACATCGCGCTGGAACGCCTGATGCACCGCATCGCGGTCGAACTGCAGCTCGAGCCGCTCGAGGTCTACCGCCGCAACTTCATTCCGGCCGACGCCTTCCCCTACCGCGCCGCGGCCGGCGCCCTGATCGATTCCGGCAACTACCAGCGTGCGCTGGAACTGGTGCAGAGCGAAGGCGGCCTGGCCGGCCTTTATGCGAAAAGGGAGCGGGCGCGCGCTGAAGGCCGGCTGTACGGCATCGGCTTCGCCGCCATCGTCGAGCCGTCGATCTCGAACATGGGCTACATCACGACGGTGCTGCCCAAGGAAGCGCGCGCCAAGGCCGGCCCGAAGAACGGCGCCATCGCCTCCGCCACGGTCGGCATCGACCCGCTCGGCGGCATCAACGTCGTGATCGCGTCGGCGCCGGCCGGCCAGGGCCACCGTACCGTGTGCACCCAGGTGGTGGCCGACGTGTTCGGGCTGCAGCCGGACCAGGTCGCGGTCAACGTCGAATTCGATACCCAGAAGGATGCCTGGTCGGTCGCCGCCGGCAACTACTCGAGCCGCTTTGCCGGCGCCGTGGCCGGCACCCTGCACCTGGCGGCCGTCAAGCTGCGCGACAAGCTGGCCCTGATTGCCGCGCCGCAGCTCGACTGCGCCGCCGCCGACGTCGTGTTCAGGGACGGCAAGGTGTACTCACCCGCCAATCCCGGTAAATCGCTGCCTTTCCTGCGCATGGCCGCCAGCCCGCACTGGGCGCCGGCGCTGCTGCCCGAGGGGGTCGAGCCGGGCCTGCGCGAAACCGCGTTCTGGACCGCCGAATCGCTCGGCGCGCCGGACGAGCAGGACCGCGTCAACACCTCGGCCGCCTACGGCTTCGCCTTCGACGTCTGCGGCATTGAGATCGACCGCAACACCGGCCGCATCACGATCGACAAGTACGTCACCACCCACGATGCCGGCAAGATCCTGAATCCGGCGCTGGCCGACGGCCAGATCCGCGGCGCCTTCGCCCAGGGCCTGGGCGCGGCGCTGATGGAAGAGTTCCGCTACGGCGAGGACGGCAGCTTCCAGTCCGGCACCTTCGCCGACTACCTGGTGCCGACCACCTGCGAAGTGCCGGAACCGCAGATCATCCACATCGAGACGCCCTCCCCGTTCACGCCGCTCGGCGCCAAGGGCCTCGGCGAAGGCAACAACATGAGCACGCCTCCGTGCATCGCGAATGCCGTCGCCGATGCCCTGGGCGTGGCCGACCTGACGCTGCCGCTGACGCCATCGAAGGTGATGGACCTGATCGGCGCCGACGAACCGCCGCCGTCGAAGGCGGTGGCGCAGGCACAGCAGCCGTCGACCGGCGCGGTGCCGGTCGCGGGCGGCGATGCGATTCCGTCGACCGCCGCCGTCGATGCGGTCAAGGGCGCCAAAACCGGCAAGGGCAAATCCCTCGGCGCGCGCGGCGAAGTCGTGCTCGACGCGACCCCGGAAGCCGTGTTCCGCGTGCTGCTGGATCCGGCCGCGCTGGCCAAGGTCATCCCCGGCTGCAACGCACTCGAACCGAACGGCGAGAACCGCTACCGCGCCGACGTCACGGTCGGCGTCGGCATGATCAAGGCGCGCTACTCGGCCGAAGTCGCCCTGTCCGAACTCGACCCGCCGCGCAGCCTGCGCCTGGCCGGTTCCGGCCTGTCTTCGGTCGGCAGCGCCAGCGGCAGCGGCCTGGTCACGCTCGAACCGCAAGGTAGCGGCACGCTGCTGCGCTACGACTACGAGGCCGACGTCTCGGGCAAGGTCGCGGCGGTCGGCAGCCGCATGCTGGAAGGCGCGGCCAGGATCGTGCTGAACCAGCTGTTCGAGCAGCTCGGCCGCGAGGCCGGTGGCAGCGGCAAGCGCGACGAGAACGGCGCTACCGCCGCGCCGGCCGCCACCGGGAACGCCGCCGCCACGCCGCCACGCAGCCTGTGGCAGCGCCTGAAAGCCCTGTTTGGAGTCAAAGCATGAAACCGCAAGCCTTCGATTACGCCCGCCCCGACAGCGCCGCCGAAGCGGTCGCGCTGCTGGCCGATGCCGGCGAAGACGCGCGCATCCTCGCCGGCGGCCAGTCGCTGATGGCGGTCCTCAACCTGCGCCTGGCCCAGCCCAGCGTGCTGATCGACATCTCGCGCGTGCCGGACCTGGACTACGTGCGCCAGGAGGCCGGCGTGCTGGCCATCGGCGCCGCCGCCACCCAGGGCAGCGTCGAGTGGCGCGCTGGCCTGGCGGCGGAAGTCCCGCTGCTGGCCCAGGCCTTCCCGCACATCTCGCACTTCCAGATCCGCAACCGCGGCACCGTGTGCGGCTCGGTCGCCCACGCCGACCCGAGCGCGGAACTGCCGCTGTGCCTGCTGGCGCTGGGCGGCCAGGTGGTGCTGCGCAGCCGCAGCGGGCGCCGCACCGTCGCTGCCGACGACTTTTTCCAGGGCATGCTGATGACCGCGCGCCGGCCCGACGAACTGGTCGAGGAAGTGCGCTATCCGCTGGCGGAATCCGGCGTGCGCTATGCCTTCGAGGAATTCGCCGGCCGCCACGGCGACTTCGCGATCTGCGCGGTGGCCGCCGTGGTGCGCCCGGACGGCATCCGGCTGGCGGTCGGCGGCGTCTCGGACCGGCCGCGCGTCAAGTCCTGGGGCTGCCTGTCGCGGGCCGACCTGGACGCGGCAATCAACGATTTTGCATGGGAACTGGGTGCCAAGGACGATCACCACGCCTCCGCCAAGTTCCGTAGACAACTGGTGCGCCACCTGGGCCGCACCGCGATCGACAGGGCCATGTCATGAAGACTTACCAGAAGAACGACGTCGTGCGCATCGAACTGGTGCTGAACGGCCAGCGCCGCAGCGGCACCTGCGAACCGCGCACCCTGCTGTCCGATTTCCTGCGCCACGAGCTGGGCGCGACCGGCACCCACGTCGGCTGCGAGCACGGCGTGTGCGGCGCCTGCACCGTCACCATCGACGGCGTGGCCTCGCGCACCTGCCTGAGCCTGGCGGTGCAGGCCGAGGGCCGCAGCATCGAGACCGTGGAAGGTCTGAATCGCGGGCAGGATGGCCTGGCCGACCTGCAGGAAGCCTTCCGCCGCAACCACGCGCTGCAGTGCGGCTTCTGCACGGCCGGCATCATGATGTCCTGCGCCGACTACCTGGCGCGCAAGCCGGATCCGAACGAACAGGAAGTGCGCGAGATGCTGTCCGGCCACCTGTGCCGCTGCACCGGCTACACCAACATCGTCAAGGCGGTGCTGGAGACCGCCGCGTCGCGCCTGGGCCGCCCGGTCGGCGCCACGCCGGAGGCGGACAAGCCCGGCCATGCGGGCGTCGGCGCCGCCGAGCAGGCCAGGCTCGTGAACGCCTGACATCGCGCCCGACACCGACATCTATATACAACGACAATAGAGGAGAACACCGTGCTGGATCTAGGACGCACCTTCCTGCAAAGCGTCGAACGCAGCCCGCATGCGCTGGCCGTGGTCGACGGCGCGCAGCGCCTGACGTATGCCGAATGGTACGAGCGCATTCAACGCGTGGCCGAGGGCCTGTCCGTGCTCGGCGTCACACGCGGCGACCACCTGATGGTCGTGCTGCAGAACCGCATCGAGATGGCGACCATCCACTGGGCCTGCCAGTTCCTGGGCGCGATCGTCACGCCGCTGAACTGGCGCGCCAAGCCGGACGAGGTCGAATACTGCGCCACCGACTCGGCGGCCAAGGCCGTCGTCTACGAACCGGTCAGCGCGGAAGCGGTGGCCGGCAGCCCGACCGCGGCCCGCCTCACCCGCATCGCCGTGGGCGGCGCCGACGGCACCGTACGCTACGAACAGCTGCTCGAGCACGCGCCGGCCGCCCCGCTGCTGGCAGCAAGCAGCGAGGACATCTCGCTGATGCTGTACACCTCGGGCACCACCGGCAAGCCGAAAGGCGTGCCGCGCAAGCACCGCGCCGAACGCGCCGCCGCCCTCGGCCACGTGGCGCAGAACCTGTACCGCCGCGGCGAACGCACGCTCGGCGTCATGCCGCTGTACCACACGATGGGCGTGCGCTCGCTGCTGGCGATGGCGCTGGTCGACGGCGTGTTCGTGTGCGTGCCCAAGTTCGACTGCGCCGCCGCCTTCCAGTCGATCGAGCAGGAGCGCATCACGGCGCTGTACCTGGTGCCGACGCTGTACCACGACATGCTGGCATGGCGCGCGCAGCACGGCGCCGAGATCGCCTCGGTGACCAAGCTCGGCTTCGCCGGCGCACCGATGCAGGACGGCCTGCTGAAGCGCCTGAACGAGACCTTCAAGCCCGAGCTGTTCGTGAACCACTACGGTTCGTCCGAAGTCTTCACCTTCGCATTCGACCAGGACGCCACCCGCAAGGCCGGCAGCGCCGGACGCGCCGGCATCAACACCCGCATCCGCGTGGTGGCGCTCGGCGCCGACACCGCGGACCAGGTGGTGGCACCGGGCGAGGAAGGCCAGATCGTCTGCGAACTGCAGGGCGACGAAGCCTTCGAGGCCTACTGGAATCGTCCCGACGCCAACGCCAAGTCGATCCGCGCCGGCTGGTACTTCACCGGCGACACCGGCTACCTCGACCCGGACGGCGACCTGTTCGTCACGGGACGCGTGGACGACATGATCATCAGCGGCGGCGAAAACATCTCGCCGGTGGACATCGAATCGGTACTGTCGCTGCACCCGGACGTGGACGAGGTGGCGGTGGCCGGCCTGCAGGACGAGCGCTGGGGCCAGCGCGTGGTCGCCTTCGTCAAGCCGCGCGGCGACACCAGCCCGGAAGCGCTGAACGAACACGTGCGCCAGTCGGACCTGCAGAATTTCAAGCGTCCGCGCGACTATGTGTTCGTGCGCGAAATCCCCAAGTCGCCGGTCGGGAAGATCCTGCGGCGCAAGCTGATCGCCGGCGACTACGAAGCCCTGCCGGCCCATGAAGAAGGAAAGGCACAACAATGAGAAACGATACGCCGAAACCGAAGGCCACCGACCTGCGCACCTGGCTCGCGCACCTGCAGACCACCGGCCGCCTGGCCGTGATCCGCGAGGGCGTGCCGCTGAAGCACCGCCTGGCCGCCATCGCCAAGCGCCTGGACGGCAAGCAGGCCGCTTATTTCCCGAAGCCGGCCGGCCACACGATACCGGTGGTGTCGGGCTTCGTGTCGAAACGCGGCTGGATCGCCGAGGCGATGGGCGTCGAGCAGGATGGCCTGCTGGCGGCCTTCCGCCACGCCGCCGAGCACCCGCTGCCATGGCGCGAAGTGGCGTCTAGCGAGGCGCCCTGCCAGCAGGTGGTGACGCCGATGGACGCATCGAAGGATTTGAACACGATGCTGCCGATCCCGACCCACAGCGAGCATGACAACGGCCCCTACATCACGGCCGGCCTGGTGATCGCGCGCAATCCGGCGACCGGCGTGCAGAACGTCTCGATCAACCGCATCCAGGTGCACGGCCGCGACCGCATGGCGATCCTGATGCTGCCGCGCCACCTGCTCGCGTTTTACAAAGCGGCCGAAGCCGAAGGCCAGGCGCTCGACGTCGCGGTCGTCATCGGCGCCGATCCGCTCACGCTGCTGGCGTCGCAGGCGATCACGCCGATCGACCACGACGAACTGGAAATCGCCGGCGCCCTGCACGGCGCCCCGCTGCCGGTGGTGAAATGCACGACGAATGCCGTGCGCGTGCCGGCGAATGCGGAAATCGTCATCGAAGGCCGGCTGCTGCCGCAAGTGCGCGAAGCCGAAGGCCCGTTCGGCGAATTCCCGAAGTACTACAGCGCCCAGGAGAAGCGCGAAGTGATCGTGGTCGATGCCGTGACCACCCGCACCAACCCGATCTTCCACACCATCGTGCCGGCCGAGATGGAACACCTGCTGCTGGGTTCCATCCCGCGCGAGGCGACCATGCTGGCCCACTTGCAGCGCAGCTTCCCGGGCGTGACGGACGTTCACCTGTCGGTCGGCGGCGTCGGCCGCTACCACCTGTTCGTCAAGTTCCGCAAGGCGCGCGAGGGCGAGCCGAAGAACGTGATCCTCGGCGCGTTCGGCGCCCACTACGACATCAAGCAGGTGATCGTGGTCGACGACGACGTCGACGTGCACGATCCGCAGCAGGTCGAGTGGGCGGTGGCCACGCGCTTCCAGGCCGACCGCGACCTGATCGTGATCAGCGGTGCCCAGGGCTCGGTGCTGGATCCCTCCACCACCGTCGCCACCGGCCACCACGACATCGACGAACCGGCCCCGCCGCACCTGCAGGGCGTCGGCGCCAAGATGGGCCTGGACGCGACGCGCCCGGTATCCTACCGCGGTTACATCTTCACCAAGGTGCGCATCCCGGGCGAACTCGAGATCGACCTCGCCCAGGAAATCGTGCCCGGCGCCGCGGTGGACTGGCACGGGGTGGGCTTGCAATGAGCAAGCCCCGCCTGATCGTCGCCATCACCGGCGCCAGCGGCGCGGTGTACGGCGTGCGCATGCTGCAGGCGCTGCGCGCGTCCGGCGCCTGCGAGACCCATCTGGTGATGTCGTCGTCCGGCGTGATGACGGCGCAGCAGGAACTCGACATGCGCCGCGCCGACATCGAGGCGTTGGCCGACGTGGTCCACAACGTCAAGGACATCGGCGCCACGATCGCCAGCGGCTCGTTCCGCTCGGCCG
The DNA here is from genome assembly GCF_006715485.1 of Herbaspirillum sp. SJZ107. Lineage (GTDB taxonomy): Bacteria > Pseudomonadota > Gammaproteobacteria > Burkholderiales > Burkholderiaceae_D > Telluria. The sequence continues at coordinate 7,560 of NZ_VFNH01000004.1, read as the reverse complement.
GCATGGTGGTGGCGCCGTGCTCGATGAAGACGCTGGCCAGCATCGCCCACGGACTGGCCGACAACCTGGTATCGCGCGCCGCCGACGTGATCCTGAAGGAACGCCGCCGGCTGGTGCTGGTGGCGCGCGAGACGCCCCTGAACCTGGCGCACCTGCGCAACATGACGGCCGTGACCGAAATGGGCGGCATCATCTTCCCGCCGGTGCCGGCCTTCTACACCCGTCCGGATTCGCTCGACGACCTGGTCGACCACACGGTGGGGCGCCTGCTCGACCTGTTCGACCTGCCGCACGAGGGCCTGGTCAGGCGCTGGGAAGGCATGCCGCGGGGCGCCACCACCGAATCCAAGCAAGCAAACGACACCACAGAATAACCAAGGAGAACAGCATGACCCAACTGAAACACCCTGCCCACGACCTGCTCGAGAACCTCGACGGCTTCCGCGTGGATGTCGATGCCGAGCGCCAGCGCGCCGACATCGTCCTGTCCAACGGCCAGTTCAACATCATCTCGATGCGCCAGCGCGAGCAGCTGCGCCTGGTGTTCGAGTCGCTCGACGAGGACGAGCGCGTGCGCGTGATCGTGCTGCGCGCCGAAGGCCAGCACTTCTCCAGCGGCGGCGACATCAAGGGCTTCCTGGAAGCCTCGCCCGAACACGTCTCCAAGCTGGCATGGAACATCGCGGCGCCGACGCGCTGCAGCAAGCCGGTGATCGCCGCCAACCGCGGCTTCTGCTTCGGCGTCGGCTTCGAGATCTCGCTGGCCTGCGACTTCCGCATCGTCACCGACACCACCTTCTACGCGCTGCCGGAACAGAAGCTCGGCCAGATCCCGGGTTCGGGCGGCTCGGCGCGCCTGCAGAAGATGGTCGGCATCACCCGCACCAAGGACATCGTGATGCGTTCGCGCCGCATCCCCGGCCAGCAGGCCTACGACTGGGGCGTCGCCACCGAGTTCGTGGCGGATGCGGAACTGGAAGCCGCCACCGACCGCCTGGTCGAGGAACTGGTCGCGTTCTCGCCGCTGGCCCAGCGCACCGCCAAGAAGCTGCTGAACGACACCGAGGATTCGCCGCTGTCGATCGCGATCGAACTGGAAGGCCATTGCTACAGCCGCCTGCGCGCTTCCGACGACTTCCGCGAAGGCGTCGAAGCCTTCCACGGCAAGCGCGCACCGCAATTCAAGGGCAGCTGAGCATGACCCAGCTGAACGCCCTTAACTACATCGACGGCCAGTGGCAGAGCGCGGTGGGCGGCGGCGTCGCCACCAGCCGCAATCCGGCCGACGGCAGCGTCATCGGCAGCCTCGCGGCCGGCGGCCTGGCGGACGCGCGCGCGGCGATCGCCAGCGCGCGCCACGCCTTCGACACCTCGCTGTGGCCGCACGATGCCCGCCTGCGCCAGAACGTGCTGCTGCAATGGGCCGAGCGCCTGGAAAGGCGCCACGAGCTGGCGGCGCTGCTGACCCAGGAAAACGGCAAGGTGATGGCGCAGTCGCGCGGCGAGATGGCCGCCGCCATCTCGGAAATCCGCTACTACGCCGGCCTGGCGCGCCACATGCCGGGCCACTTCACGGAAGTCGAGCCGGGTGCCTACTCGGCGACGCTGCGCGAGGCGGCCGGCGTGGCGGGACTGATCATTCCCTGGAACGCGCCGGTCGTGCTCCTGATCCGCTCGCTGGCACCGGCGCTGGCGGCCGGCTGCAGCGTCGTCGTCAAGCCGGCCCACCAGACCGCCCAGATCACGGCCCAGGTGCTGCGCGAACTGGCGGCGGTCGAGACCCTGCCGCGCGGCGTAGTGAACCTGGTGCTGGAAACCGGCAGCGAGGCCGCCCAGGAACTGGTGGCCTCCGAGGACGTCGACGTGCTGAGCTTCACCGGCTCCAACGGCACCGGCCAGCGCATCATGGCGGCGGCAGCGCCGACCATGAAGAAGCTGTCGCTGGAACTGGGCGGCAAATCCTGCTGCCTGGTGTTCCCCGACGCCGACATCGGCGCGAGCGCCCAGCGCATCGCGGCGGCCGCGACCGTCATCTCGGGCCAGCAATGCACGGCCGCGCGCCGCGTGCTGGTCCACGCCTCGCGCTACGACGAGATGAAGCAGGCGCTGAAGCACGCCCTGAGCAGCATCGTGGTGGCGCCGGGCGACACGCCGGGTGCCGGCATGGGCCCGCTGATCGATGCCCAGGCGCTGGAGCAGGTGGCCGGCGCGGCCGAGCGCGCGTTCGACATCTGCGACGAGGTCGTGCTGCAGGGCGGCCGTCCGGGCGGCCGGCTGGCGGACGGCCACTTCCTGACGCCGACGCTGGTGGCGCACCAGGACAGCAGCGCCTTTTTCGTGCAGGACGAGATCTTCGGCCCCTTCGTGGTGTTGGAGCGTTTCGAGGACGAAAAAGACGCGGTGGCGCGCGCCAACCACACGGTGTTCGGGCTGTCGGCCAGCGTCTGGACCCTCGACGGCGACCGCGGCATGCGCGTCGCGCGCGCACTGCGCAACGGCACGGTGTGGATCAACGACCATAACCGGCTGTTCGCGGAAGCGGAGACCGGCGGCTACCGGCGCAGCGGCGTGGGCCGACTGCACGGCTACGAGGGCTTGAACGACTTCCTCGAGACCAAGCACATCTACCGCAGCGTGGGCCTGGTCTGATTCTCAGGCCGGCGGCGCCGACCCGGGTGCCGCCTCGGCTGCGCCCGCCGGCTCGGCCGGCGCACGCAGCCGCAGGTTCGCAGCCAGCATCGACAGGAACAGCCGTGCCGCGGGGCTCAAGGGCCGCCGCGGATGCGACACGCTCACCATCCGCCGCACCAGCCGCGGCGACGTGATCGCATGCTCGCGCAGGGTACCGCTGCTGAGCTGGCGGTGCACCGCGATGCGCGGCACGATCGTCGCCACCCGGGCCTGCTCGACCAGCTTGACGGTCGCCACCAGCGAATCGATCTCGAACTTCGGCGCCAGCTCGATGTTCTCGCTTTCCGCAAACGCGTCGATGGTGCCGCGCAGGCCGTGCCCGCGCGTCGGCAGCACCAGCGCCAGGTCCAGCGAGGACAGCTGGCGCAGGGCCAGGCTCTGCGGCACGCCCTGGTCCGATGCGGCGCTGGTGATCAGGACCATCTCTTCGTCGACGATGTGCTCGACGTCGAGCGCGAGCGGACGGCGCGGCTTGTTGATGATGGCCGCATCCAGCCGCCCTGCCGTCACCCAGTCGATCAGCATGCTGGTATAGCCGTCGGCCACCGACACGTCGACCTCCGGATAGCGGTTCGAGAACTCGCTCAGCGTATCGACCAGCACCCCCTCGGTCACCGAGGCGATCAGGCCGACGTTCACCTCGCCGCGGATGGCGCCGTCGCTGCTGAGCAGCTGCGCGTGCGCGTTCGAGAAGTCGCGCATGATCGGCAGGAACAGGCGGTACATCTGCCGTCCGGCCGCGGTCGGCACCATGCCCTGCTTGGAGCGCTCGAACAACTGCTGCCCGAGCTGCTCTTCCAGCTTGGCGATCTGCATGCTCAGGGCCGGCTGCACGATGTTGAGCCGGTGCGCAGCGCGGGTCACGGTGCCCTCTTCGTAGAGGGCGATGAAGTAGTTAATCTGGCGGAATTCCATAGCGGTCCATCTTAACCGAGATTGCCGCTAATTCCGTGCCCAGGGATTGAGACTGGCCAGCCAGGCGCGTACGCGGTTCGCATCGGCCACGCGCGCGCGCGTGCCCTGCGCGTCCAGGAACACCATCACGGTCGGGCGTCCGCGCACGGCCGCATGCAGGACCATGCAGCGACCCGCCTCCGAGATATAGCCGGTCTTCTGCATCCGGATCTTCCAGCTTCGGCTGGCGGTCAGGCGATTGGTGTTGTGGTAGACGGTGCGCTCCCTGCCCTGGCTGATCGTGTGTTCGCGGTCGGTCGAATAGCGCCGCACGAGCGGATGTTTTTCGACCGCGACCACGAGCCTGGCAAGATCTTTCGGCGTCGAGACGTTCGCGCTCGACAGGCCGGTCGGCTCGACGTAGCGCGTGTGGCGCATGCCGAGGGCGCGCGCCTTGGCGTTCATCGCGGCGACGAACTTCCTGGTGCCGCCCGGGTAGTTGCGGCCCAGTGCCGACGCCGCCCGGTTCTCGGAACTCATCAGCGCGAGGTGGAGCATGGTCGAACGCGGCAGGCGCGTACCGACGCGCAGGCGCGACGACGAATACTTGAGGCGGTCGACGTCGGCAGCGGTGATGGCCAGCGTTTGCGCCATATCCTGCTTCGCTTCCAGCACCACCAGCGCCGTCATCAGCTTGGTCAGCGATGCGATCGGCATGACCGCATCCGCATGTTTCTGGTACAGGACCTGTTTTGTCTTGGGATCGAGGATGAGGACTGCGCTCGAGCGCAGCGCCGTCAGGCGCGCGGCCGGCGGCACCGGGGTGGGTTGCCTGTCACGGGCTTGTACTGCGGATGCGGTAGCGGCCAGCAGGCCCGCTGCCAGGAGAGCGGAAGCAAACAATTTCATGAGGTCGACCAGACAGGTGCGCGCCGTCGCCAAGGACGTGCGATAGGGAAACAAGATCCCGCAATCGTAGTCAACCCGACTTAGCAAAGCCTTAGGGCCGCAAAGCCTCAGGACTCCAAGGATCAGGATTTTGCGGAAGCCGGCTTGCCGGCGGTCGGCTCGTCCTGCCAGCCGCCGCCGAGCGCCTTGTACAGGGACACCGTCGCCTGCAGGCGCCGCAGTTTCAGGATCCCCATGTCGTTCTGCACGTCCGACAAGGCACGCTGGGTATCGAGCACCGTCATGAAATCCTCGGCACCCAGCTTGTAGCGGATTTCCGCCAGGTCGTAGGCCTGGCGTGCCTGGTCGAGTTCGACCGTCTTCAGGCGCTGCTGCTCATCCAGGCTGTGGACCTGGCCGAGTGCGTTGTCCACTTCCGACAAGGCGGCGATCACGGTCGCACGGTAGGCCTGCACCACTTCCTGTTTGCGCGAGATGGCGATGTCGCGTTCGCGCTTGAGGCGGCCGCCGTCGAAGATCGGCGTGAACAGCGAGGCACTGACGTTGGCGACCAGGTTCGGCGCGTTCAGCAGCGACAGCAAGGCGCTGCTTTGCGTGCCCATCGCCCCGGTCAGGCTGATGCTGGGGAACAGGTTGGCACGGGCGACGGCCACGTTGGCATTGGCGGCCGCCAGGTCGGCCTCGGCGCGGCGGATGTCGGGCCGGCGCGCCAGCAGTTCCGACGGCAGCCCCGGCGCCACCTCGGGCAAGGTGATCGCCGCCAGTCCTCCCTCGGCCACCGAAAAGGTCTGCGGCGCTTTGCCGAGCAGGATCGCCAGCGCCGACTGCGCTTCGCGTTCCTGCTGCACCAGGTCCGGTATGTCGGACTTGCGCTGCGCCACGGCAGAACGCTGGCGCGCCAGGTCGAGCGACGACGCCGCGCCTGCGCTCTTCTGCGCTTCCACCAGGGCCAGCAACTGCTCGGCATTTGCCACGTGCTGGCGCGCGACGGCAAGCCGGTCGCGCAGCGACAGCACCTGCAGATAGGTCGCGACGATGCCGCTGGTGACGGTCAGGGCGACGGTCTGGCGGTCGAAACGGTTGGCCGCGAGCGAGGCTTGGGCAGATGCCACGCTGGCCTTGTTCCTGCCCCAGAAATCGACTTCGTAGGACACCTGCAAGGCACTGCTGGCGGAGGTGCTGCCGCTGCCGCTGCCGATCGGCACCGACCGGTTGGCGCCGCTGGAAAAGCTCGCGGTCGGCAGCAGCGACACGCCGGCGATGCGGGCCCCGGCTTCCGCCTGCTTGACGCGCTCGAGCGCGCCCGCCAGTTCCAGGTTGCCGGCCTGGCCTTCATCGACCAGGCGGGTCAGCTCGGCGCTGCCGAAGCGCTGCCACCACTGCTTGTCGGGCCAGGCCCCATGGTCAGGCGTACCTGCAGCCGACCACCCGGCCGGCAGGTCGACCTTGGGCGGCGGCTCGGCGCTCGGGCCGCGGCTGGCACAGCCGGCCAGCACGGCGCCGGCGAGTGCCAATGCCGTTGCTGCCGGCACACCGCGCAGTGGCAGCTTCAGGGCGCGCAACCTCATTGATGCGCCTCGAGCGCCGACGCCACCGGCGGCCTGGTGCCGGCATTCGGCGCAACGGGTAGCGCAAGCCCCCTGGGCACCGGACCGACCAGCACCTTGTCGCCGTCATCCAGCCCGGCCAGGATCTGTGCCTGCTGGCCCGTACGCACGCCCACCTTCAGCTTGCGCGGACTGATCTGCCGGGCATTGTCGACGACGTTGACGTCATACAGGCCATCGTCGTCGGGCGCACCCAGGACTTTCGCCGGCAACAGCAGCGCATCCCTGGCCTGCGCGACCACGAACTGCACCTGCGCACTCATGCCGCTCATCAGTGCATGATTCGGATTCTTCACTTCGAACAGGACGATATAAAAAGCCTGCTTGCCCTGGTCCCCGGTGCCGTCCGCCGGAATCGGGATCACCTGGCGCAGCTTCCCGGACCAGTGCTTGCCGGGGTAGCCCGGCGTGGTGAAGCTCGCGTCCATGCCGGGCCGCAGCCGCGTCACGTCGTTTTCCGCAACGCGCGCGGCCACCGTCATGTCGGACAGGTCGGCGATGCGGAGCAGCGGCGCGGCCGGTTGTGCCGCCGTGACCATTTGTCCGGGGCGCGCGGCCAGCGATACGACGGTACCCGCGATCGGCGCCTTCACCGTCGTTTTCTGGCGCGCTTCCTCGTCGATCTTCAAGGTCGCTTCCAGTTCGCGGATCTGGGCGGTGATCGCATCGACGCGCGCGCTTGCCGAGGATGCGCTCATGCGTGCGGATTCGAAGGCTTCCTCGCGGGTCGCGTTCTGGGCTTTGAGCTGGGTCTGGCGCTTGAACTGCAGTTCGGCAAAATCGAGTTGCGCACGCTGGTCGGCCAGGTCCGCCTGCAGCCGGGCCATCTGGGCGCGATTGCTTTCGGCCTTGGTCGGCTGCTGGGTGGGGGTAATTTCGATCAAGGGCTGGTCGGCCTTGACCGTGTCGCCGATGGCCACGGGCACATCCTTCACCTGGCCGCCGATCTGTGGATAGACGTCGGCCCATTTGTGCAGCTGCAGTTTGCCGGTCGCCGCGATCGTGTCGCGGATGTCGCCGCGCTGGGCGGTGACGGTGTCGAGCTTGACCGGTGGGGGTGCAGCCGGAGCCGCGGGAGCGGCAGGTGAAGGGGGCTTGGTTGCCTGTGCCGACACGGATGGGATGCCTGCCACGGCAGCCAATGAAAGGAGAGCCGCTGCCACGTAGGCGGCAGTCGCGCGGCGCGCGCGCGCGGGCAAACGGGATGTTCTGTCTTGTTGATCAGCAGCCATGGGACGACGACATCAGAAATATCCCGAGTATACACATACTGGGAATACGGCGAGCGCGTTGTGAAATTCGGTAACAAAAAGCAAAAAACCCCACTCAGCTTGCTGAGTGGGGTTTTGCATTACTACTTTACTTACTGCTATTAATTAGCCTGACGATAACCTACTTTCACACTGGTTGCAGCACTATCATCGGCGCAAAGTCGTTTCACGGTCCTGTTCGGGATGGG
>NZ_VFNH01000003.1 GCF_006715485.1 Herbaspirillum sp. SJZ107 | reverse complement strand
GCCCCGCGCTGCCGTTCGACTTGCATGTGTAAAGCATGCCGCCAGCGTTCAATCTGAGCCAGGATCAAACTCTTCAGTTTAATCTCTGTTTGTTGACTCTTTCGAGTCACCGGTATTGCTACCGGGTCGCTCACTCAAAATACTGACCGTTACTCATTGCTGAGCAACGTTATACTTTTTGTGAACATTTGATAATTTAAGTAATCAGCTGAACTAGTCAGCTGGCACCTTCATCAAACGCCCACACTTATCGACTGTTAATTTTTAAAGAACTTATTCGGTACTGCCTTGCCACTAGCGACAAATCGTTTTGTTTGTCAGCAGCAGAGAAGCGAGAGTATGCAGTGTTCAGCTTAATTCGTCAACTTCTTTTTTGCCTCGTGGCTTTTAGACACGATCCTCATTGCAAGCAGCTTCGATGGTGCAAGAAGCCGTCGTTTGCGACGAGGGAAAGCATGATAGCAAAGCCGGGAGAACGCTGCAAGAGCCCTCACCCGCGCGTACAATGCCCGCTTTGCTTTTGCCGACGCCATCAAGCCCGCCATGACGATCCTGCTCTCCACTCTCAACGCACGCTATGCCCACGCTTCGCTCGGCCTGCGCTACCTGCTCGCCAATATGGGTGCGCTGCAGGAACAGACGTCACTGATGGAATTCGTGATCGGTGCGAAGACCACTGAAGTGGTGGAACGCCTGCTTAACAAAAAGCCGCGTATCGTCGGTTTCGGTGTCTATATATGGAATGTGGAGGAGACCGCCAGGGTGGTTGCCATGCTCAAGCGCGTGGCACCCGAGGTGACGGTGGTCCTGGGCGGCCCCGAGGTCTCGTACGAGACCGGCGACCAGGAGATCGTGCGCCTGGCCGACTACGTCGTCACCGGCTGGGGCGACATCACCTTCCCCAAGTTGTGCGGCGAGATCATCAACGGTCCGAAACCGCTGATGAAAGTCCACGCCGGCGTCCAGCCGCCCATGGCCGACATCGCCCTGCCCTACTCTCTATATAGTAACGAGGACATCGCGCACCGCACGATCTACGTGGAAGCCTCGCGCGGCTGCCCGTTCAAGTGCGAATTCTGCCTGTCTTCGCTGGACAAGACGGCCTGGCCGTTCGGCCTGGAGAGCTTCCTGGCCGAGATGGAAAGCCTCTACCAGCGTGGCGCACGTCTGTTCAAGTTCGTCGACCGCACCTTCAACCTGAACGTCAAGACCAGCCTGAAGATCATGCAGTTCTTCCTCGACAAGCTGGCGGCCCACCCCGACGATCCGGTCTATGCCCACTTCGAGCTGGTCCCCGACCACCTGCCCGATGCGTTGAAGAGCACCATCGCCCAGTTCCCGCCGGGCGCCCTGCAGTTCGAGATCGGCATCCAGAGCTTCAATCCGGAGGTGCAGGCCCTGGTGAGCCGGCGCCAGGACAATGCCAAGGCGGCCGACAACATCCGCTGGCTGACCGAGCACTCGCACGCCCACCTGCACGTCGACCTGATTGCCGGCCTGCCGGGCGAAGATGTCGACAGTTTTGCCGCCGGCTTCGACAAGCTGGTCGCGCTGAACCCGCACGAGATCCAGTTCGGCATCCTCAAGCGCCTGCGCGGCACGCCGATCATCCGCCATACCGTGCCTTACAAGATGGTGTTCGATCCCTATCCGCCCTACACCGTGCTGGCGACCGACCGCATCGACTTCGGCACCATGCAGCGCCTGGTGCGCTTTGCCCGCTACTGGGACCTGGTGGCGAACTCGGGCCGCTTTGCGCACACGGTCAAGGCCATCCTTGGTGACGCTCCCTTCGCCAACTTCATGGCCTTCGCGGACTGGATCTACACCCGGACCGACGCTACCCACCGCATCGCCCTCGAGCGCCTGGCGAAGCTGGTACAGGAATGGCTGCAATTGAAAGGCATGACCCAGCCTGACGCGGCCGCCCTGCTGGCCAGCGACTATGCCGGCAATGTCGACAAGGCCGCAGACAAAGCTGACAACAAGGACAAGCAAAAGCCGGCCGCGGCCCCCGAGCGCCAGGTCCGCCACCTCGCAGCCTGAGCACGCTAGCGCCACCCCGGTGGCAGCCATCCCGAATCTCTTTTACACTGCCGCAATGCGGATTGAAAATGCGCCAACATTAACCATCGAACATCCAGAGTCCACCAAGGAGCAATCCGTGGTGGCGCGCGGCGTATGGCAGGTGCACGCGCTGAGCGATCGCGGCGCCCTCAAGGGCATCAACAAGATGCTCGGCACACTCAAGGACCAGCCGCAACTGGTGTGGGACCTGTCCGGGATCAGCAGCCTTGACCACATCGGCGCCCAGATGTTCTGGACCGCCTGGGGCAAGCGCCGGCCCAACCGCCTGACCCTCGATCCGCGCCAAGAGGAACTGTTCGCGCGCCTCGAGGACGCCAGCCACCTCAGCTACCCGCGTACCCGCTCCAGTCCCCTGGGCTGGATCATCGCCCTGGGCGCCAGCGTGCTGTCGCTGTTCGAACACCTGAAAAGCGTGATCCTGCTGATCGGCCAAGTGGTGCAGGACCTGTTCCGCTTCATCCGCCATCCGGTCACCGGCCCCTGGCGCGAGATCTCGGCCAATATCTACCATTCCGGCTTCCAGGCGCTCGGCATCACCGCGCTGGTCGGCTTCCTGATCGGGATCGTGCTCTCCTACCTGTCGGCGCAGCAGCTGCGCATGTTCGGCGGCGATATCTTCCTGGTCAACATCCTCGGCATGGCCGTCATCCGCGAACTCGGTCCGCTGCTGGCCGCGATCCTGGTGGCGGGCCGATCCGGCTCCTCGATCACCGCCCAGCTGGGCGTGATGCGGGTGACCGAGGAACTCGATGCGATGCTGGTGATGGGCATCTCGCACGGCTACCGCCTGATCATGCCGAAGATCCTGGCCCTGGCCGTGGCGATGCCGCTGCTGGTGGTCTGGACCGATGCCATGGCCCTGCTGGGCGGCATGCTGGCGGCCAAGTTCGAGCTGGGTTTGTCGCTGCGCTACTTCGTGCAGAAGCTGCCTTCCGCCGTGCCGATCGTGAACTACGGGATCGGTCTCGGCAAGGGCGTGGTGTTCGGCACCCTGATCGCGCTGGTGTCCTGCCACTTCGGCCTGCGCATCAAGCCGAACACCGAAAGCCTGGGACGCGGCACCACCACCGCGGTCGTCACCGCGATCACCGTCGTCATCATGGCCAACGCCGTGTTCGCGATCGTCTTCTCCAGCGTGGGGTTCAGCTGATGGACAAGGTCAAGCAACGTCCGCCGCAACGATTGAACGCCCGGCCCGACGAAGACGTCGGCCCGCCGGTGGTCCAGATCCGCAACCTGTGGACGCGCTTCGGCCGCACCGTGGTGCACCAGGACCTCAACCTGGATATTTACGCAGGGGAGATCCTGTCCATCGTCGGCGGGTCCGGCACCGGCAAGACCGTGCTGCTGCGCCAGATGCTGGGCCTGGAACGTCCCAGCAGCGGCACCGTCAAGGTGTTCGGCGAGGACGTCAGCAGCGCCAGCCCGGCACAGCTGCAGCGCATGCGCAACCACTGGGGCATGCTGTTCCAGCAGGGCGCGCTGTATTCGGCGCTGACGGTGTTCGACAACATCGCCCTGCCGCTGCGCGAACTGAAATCGCTGCCCGAAGCCGTGATCCGCGACGCGGTCCTGCTCAAGATGGACATGGTGGGGCTCGGCGCGGGCGACATCAACAAGATGCCGGCCGACCTGTCCGGCGGCATGATCAAGCGCGCCGCCCTGGCGCGCGCGCTGGCGCTCGAGCCGCAGCTGCTGTTCCTCGACGAGCCGACGGCCGGCCTCGACCCCGACCTGTCCGACACCTTCGTCGAACTGATCCAGACCTTGCACAGCGAGCTGAAACTGACCGTGGTGATGGTGACCCACGACCTCGACAGCCTGTTCGCGCTGTCGTCGCGCATCGCGGTGCTGGCCGAGAAGCACGTGCTCGCGGTCGGCCCGGCCTGCGACGTGCTGCGGGTCCAGCATCCCTTCATCAAACAATTTTTCCTCGGCCCCCGCGGCCAGCGGGCGCTGGAAGTGCTCGAAGAACGCTATGCGCGAAAGGATACGGAAGACTGACATGGAAAACAGATCGTACGCCCTGATGACCGGCTTCTTCACGGTGGCCCTGCTGGTGGCCGCCATCCTGGTCGGCCTGTGGCTGAACCGCGACCGCACCGAAGTCCACCCCTACGAGATCGTCACCACCCAGACCATCCCCGGCCTGAACCCGCAGGCGACGGTGCGCTACCGCGGCCTCGAGGTCGGGCGCGTCGACGAGATCATTTTCGACCCGCGCGTGACCGGCCAGATCCTGATCAAGCTGTCGATCGAGGAAGGCGCGCCGGTCACCACCACCACCTTCGCGTCGCTCGGCTACCAGGGCGTGACCGGCATCGCCTTCATCCAGCTCGACGACGACCGCACCGGCTCGCCGTTACTGGCGAGCGACCCGCAGCACGTGCAGCGCATACCGCTGCGCGCCGGCCTGCTCGACCAGCTGGAAAAGCGCGGCCTGGCGATCCTGGAAAAGACCGAACGCATCACCGATGGCCTGAACAACATCCTCAGCACCGAGAACCAGGACAAGCTGACCGGTGCCATCGACCACATCAGCAAGGCAGCCGAAGCCTACGGCGAGATCCCGAAGCAGCTGCAGCCGGCCCTGGCGCGCCTGCCCGCCATCACCAACAAGCTCGACCAGACCATGGGCTCGGTGAACGACCTGGCCGCCAACGCCAACCGCACCGTGCAGAACTACGACCGCCTGGCCACCGGCCTGCAGGCGCCGGGCGGCCCGGTCGAACGCGCCAGCGCCGCCATCGAGTCGCTCGGCGGCGTGACGGCCGACCTCGAGCTGCACACGCTGCCGCACGTGGTCGAGATGACCGACGAAGCCAAGACCTCGCTGCGCGCCGTGCGCCGCACCGTGACCAACCTCGGCGACCGCCCGCAGAGCATCCTGTTCGGCGCCCCGACCGCCACACCCGGCCCCGGCGAGCCCGGCTTCGTGCCCCCGACCAAATGAAGATGAGGCAACCCGTGACCCTGCATCCGACTCCACGCAAGACCAATAACAAGCTGGCCGCCTGCGCCCTCGCCTTCGTGCTGTCCCTGTCCGGCTGCGCCTCGAACAAGGGCCAGCCGACCACCCAGTTCGATTTCGGCCCGGCCACCCCGAACACGCAGACGGCGCAGTCCACTCTGGGCGCACTGGTCGTCACCGACGTCACCGGCTCCAGCGCGCTGGACAGCGAGCGCATGTTCTACCGCCTGAGCTACGCCGACGCGCTGCAGGCGCGTACCTACGCCAACAGCCGCTGGACCGCGAATCCGCTGCAGATGATGACCCAGCGCCTGAAAACCCGCATGGGCCAGGCCGGCGCCAAGGTGCTGTCCGAGTCCGACGCGTCGCTGGGCGTGCCGATCCTGCGCGTCGACGTCGACGACTTCGTCCACGACTTTTCGAGCGCCACCCAGAGCCAGGGCGTGGTGGCGGTGCGCGCCTCGCTGTTCCAGGGCCATACCCTGGTCGACCAGAAGAGTTTCATCCGCACCACCCCGGCCACGACGCTGGACGCCGCCGGCGGCGCCCGCGCGCTGGCCGCCAGCACCGACGCCATCGCAGCCGACATCACCGGCTGGCTCGGCACGCTGAACCTGCAACGCCGATGACCGCGACGGAAGACGACGCCGGGCCGCGCGCCTCTCCGGTGGCGCGTGCGGCCCTGCTGGCCTACCTGCTGCTGATCGTCTACGCCAGCTGGTTCCCGTTCTCGGGATGGCGCAGCAGCGGGCTGTCGCCGTTCGCCTTCCTGAACCTGCAGCCGCAGCGCTACTGGACCGGCTTCGACGTCATGGTCAACATCGTCGGCTACATGCCGCTCGGCGTGCTGTTCATGCTGTCCATGTATCCGGCGGTGCGCGGCATCTGGGCGGTGCTGCTGACCGGCGTCGCCGGCCTGCTGGTGTCGGGCACCATGGAAACCGTGCAGAACTACCTGCCCAGCCGCGTGCCCTCGAACCTCGACCTGCTGACCAATGCCGGCGGCTGCCTGGCAGGCGCCTTCGTCGGCGCCTATTTCGCTTCCATGCTGCTCGACGAGAGCCGCCTGTACCGGCTACGGCGGCGCTGGTTCTCGCCCTACGCCAGCCAGGGCCTGGTGCTGGTGGCGCTGTGGCCGCTGGCCCAGGTCTACCCGCAGGGTTATTTGTTCGGCAACGGCCAGGTGCTGCCGCTGCTGTCGGAATGGCTGTCCGACTGGCTCGACACCGACATCGACCTGGTGACCCTGCTGCGCGGCGATTCCATCATGTCGGTCGAGCAGTACTGGCTGTCCGAGACCATCATCACCGCCTGCGGCATGACTGGCGCGGCACTGACCCTGATGTGCCTGACCCGGCGCGGCGCCCCGCGCATGCTGCTGATCCTGGCGCTGCTGGCGGCCGGCGTGGTCGTCAAGACGCTGGCCAGCTCGCTGTTCTTCGCGCCCGACAATGCCTTCCTCTGGCTGACGCCGGGCGCCGAGGGCGGCTTCCTGATCGGCCTGATCATGCTGGCCGGCCTCGCCTTTGCGCCGCAGGTGGCGCAGCGCCGCCTGGCGGTGGTAACGCTGGTGCTGTCGCTGATCGTGGTGAACACGATCCCCGCCAACCCGTATTTCGTCTCGACGATCCAGGCCTGGCAGCAGGGTAAATTCCTGAACTTTAATGGCGCCGCCCAGTTCCTGGGCATGGCATGGCCGATTTTCGCGCTCTGGTTCCTGCTGCTGCCTTCGCATCGCCTGAACCGTCAGTGAGTTGCGCGTATCATATGACCGATACCAGCAATCGAATGGATACTCCCATGGACACCAACGACAAACCTTTCTACGAACATCACGTGTTCTTCTGCATGAATGAACGCGAAGGCAAGGATTGCCGCGACAGCTGCGGCAAGCACGGCGCCCTGGAAGCGCAGAAGCACGCCAAGTCGCGCATCAAGGCACTCGGCCTGAGCGCCCCCGGCAAGGTGCGCATCAACAAGGGCGGCTGCATGGACCGTTGCGAGGAAGGCCCGGTCATCGTGGTCTACCCGCAGGGTACCTGGTACACCTACGTCGACAATTCGGACATCGACGAGATCATCGACCGCCACATCGTCAAGGGCGAGGTCGTCGAGCGCCTCAAGATCTGACGCGAGCCGGCAGAACATGAACAAGAATTCGCACAAGTTTTACCTGACCGGCCACGCCGGCAAGATGGAATGCCTGCTGGACGAGCCGGAAGGGCAGCCGCGCGGCATCGCCCTGGTGGCGCACCCGCACCCGCTGTACGGCGGCACCATGGACAACAAGGTGGCGCAGACGCTGGCACGCACCTTCGTCGGCCTCGGCTACGCGACGGCGCGCTTCAACTTCCGCGGCGTCGGCGAGTCCGAGGGCACGTATGACGACGGCCGCGGCGAGGTCGACGACATGGAAGTCATGCTCGAGCACATGCTGAAGGAATACCCGGGCCTGCCGTTCACCTTGAGCGGCTTCTCGTTCGGCACCTTCGTCCAGGCCCAGCTGCAGCAGCGCCTGGAAGCGCAAGGCCGCCCGGCCGAGCGCCTGGTGCTGGTCGGGACCGCGGCCGGCAAGTGGCCGATGCCGCCGGTCCCGCCCGACACCATTCTGATCCACGGCGAACTTGACGATACGATCACGCTCACCCAGGTGTTCGACTGGGCGCGCCCGCTCGACATCCCCGTCACCGTGATCCCGGGCGCCGACCACTTCTTCCATCGCAAGCTGGTTCACATTAAAAATCTCGTCGCACAAATGTGGCGCCGTGACATTTGAGCCGATCACTGGCCTATAATTAAGCGTCTTATTCTCAGGCAATGTCTTTCGGAAACTCCCGGTAAAGACATTGCCCGCTTTGCCATTCACTGATCTTCTCGTTTGCTCCCCATGAAAAAGTTAATCGCGGCCCTGGCCGCCAGCGCCCTCCTGATGTCCGCCGCCCATGCACAGCAAGTGCCGGCCCCGCAAATCGCCGCCCGCTCGTGGACGCTGCTGGATGCCACCAGCGGCCAGATCATCGCGTCGCAGGATGCGGACATGCGCATCGAACCGGCCTCGCTGACCAAGGTCATGACCGCCTACGTCGTGTTCGGCGCGATCCGCGACAAGAAGATCACGCTGGACCAGATGGTCAACGTTTCGGTGCGCGCCTGGAAAGTCGACGGCAGCAGCTCGAAGATGTTCATCGACCCGGCCACCCCGGTCAAGATCAACGACCTGCTGTACGGCCTGATGGTCCAGTCGGGCAACGACGCGGCGGTGGCGCTGGCCGAGGCGGTCGCCGGCGACGAAGCCACCTTCGTGCATCTGATGAACGAGCAGGCGCAGCGCATGGGCATGAAGAACACCCGCTTCGCCAACCCGCACGGCCTGCCCAGCCCGGACAACTTCTCGACCGCGCGCGACCTGTCGATCCTGGCCTCGCACGTGATCAAGGACTTCCCCGAGTTCTACAAGATCGACTCGGTCAAGGAATTCACCTATAACAAGATCAAGCAGCAGAACCGCAACCGCCTGCTGTGGATCGACCCGACCGTGGACGGCATGAAGACCGGCCACACCGAAGCCTCGGGCTTCTCGATGATCGCCTCGGCCCATCGCCCAAACGGCCCGTCCGGCGAGCGCCGCCTGATCTCGGTGCTGTCCGGCGCCACCTCGGACGGCCTGCGCACCGCCGAGAGCCAGAAGCTGCTGAACTGGGGCTTCCAGAACTTCGACACCGTCAAGCTGTACTCGAAGGGCCAGGCCATCCAGACGCCGGAAATCTGGAAGGGTTCGCAATCGAAGGTGAAGATCGGCTTCCTCAACGACGTGCTGGTGACCGTGCCGAAGGGCGTGGCGCAGAAGATGAAGCCGGTCCTCGAGCGCAAGGACCCGCTGGTCGCGCCGCTGGCACGCAACAGCCGCGTCGGCACGCTGAAGATGGTGGTCGACGGCAAGCCGCTGCTGGCGCTGCCGGTGGTGTCGCTGGAAGAAGTGCCGGAAGCGAGCATCTTTGGCAAGACCTGGGATTCGATGCGGCTCTGGATGAAGTAATCCTTCCCGCCAGCTTCAAACAATAGTCGTTCCCGCGCAGGCGGGAACCCAAGTTCTGCATGCGCCATCGAGATGCGTCCAACTTGGGTTCTCGCCTCCGCGGGAACGACGTTTTTATGGCAACTAAAATTGCCGGGGTTGCTTTAGCTATAATGAAGCCAATCCCAACCTCGGAAAAACCACAATGACCCACGCCCTCCCCCGCGACCTGTCCTGCCCGCGCATCGCCACCCGTCCGGGCGGCCTCGAACTGTCCCGCGTCGTCACCGGCATGTGGCGCATGGTGGAGTGGAACATGACGGTGGAGCAGCGCGTCGCCTTCATCGAGCAGTGCCTGGCGCTGGGCGTGACCTCGTTCGACCATGCCGACATCTACGGCAACTACGGCGTCGAGAGCCTGTTCGGCGAAGCGCTGCGCGCCCAGCCTTCGCTGCGCGCGCGCATGCAGCTGGTCAGCAAGTGCGGCATCAAGCTGCTGTCGAATAAACGCCCGCAGCACGGCATCCAGCACTACGACACCACGGCCGCCCACATCATCGGGTCCGCCGAGGAATCGCTGCGCCAGCTGCACACCGACCGCCTCGACCTGCTGCTGATCCACCGTCCGGACCCGCTGATGGACTTCGACGAGATCGCCGACGCCTTCACGCGCCTGAAACAGGCCGGCAAGGTGCTGCACTTCGGCGTGTCGAACTTCAGCCGCCACCAGTTCGAGGTGCTGAACCGCCGCATCGAGCTGGCCACCAACCAGGTCGAATTCTCGCCGCTGCACGTGGCGCCGATGTTCGACGAGACCTTCGACGGCCTGCAGGACCTCGGCGTCGCGCCGATGATCTGGTCGCCGCTGGGCGGCGGCCGCCTGTTCACCGCCAACGACGCCAACGCGGAAAACCTGCGCCTGGTGATCAAGGACATCGCCGACCGCCTGCACCAGCCCTTCGCCAGCGTGGTCTTCGCCTGGATCATGCAGCTGCCATCGCGGCCGATCCCGCTGACCGGGTCCGGCCGCATCGAGGCGATCAAGGTCGCGGTGGCCGGCGCCGGCTTCCAGCTGGCGCGCCAGGACTGGTTCGCGATCCTGCGCGCGGCGCGCGGCCACGAAGTGGCGTGACGGCACCGCCATGGCCGAGCCGCTGAAGATCGTCGAGGGACGCGCCCTGAGCGCGCAGCAGAAAAAGGATCTGCTCAACCGCCTGGCGCGCGTGGAAGGCCAGCTGCGCGGCATCCAGAAGCTGGTGGCGCTGGCCGACGCGCCCTCCGACTGCGACGCCGTGGCCCAGCAGATGGCGGCGGCGCGCAAGGCGCTGGACCGCTCGTTCGTGCAGCTGCTGACGGCCAGTATCGTGACCCACACCGGGAATGCCGCCGACGTCGACGAGGCAAAACAAAGCGCCGCCCATCTGGCGGCGCTGTTCGACAAATTCGCCTGATTCAGGCCGGCTCGTCGTCGTACACGCGCGGCGGCGCGATGCCGGTCCAGCCGCCCTTCCAGGCGATGTTCAGCAGCAGCGTCGCGCTGATATAAAACACGAAGAACAGCGCAAAGAAGCGCGTCTGCAGCAGCGCCAGCAGCAGCACGCATACCCCGAGTCCGATGAACACCGCCTTCGACTTCGGCTGCTTGGAACTCGGGAAGCGGACCGTCGATACCATCAGCGTGCCCACCGCCACCATCAGCACCATCACCATGAAGGCCTGGAACATCGTGTACGCCGGATCCGGCCAGGCCACCACCACCGACGCCACGCAGGCGGCACCGGCCGTGATCGGCATGCCGACGAAGTAGCGCGGATCGGTCTTGCCGACCATGACGTTGAAGCGCGCCAGGCGCAGCGCGCCGCAGGCGACGAACACGAAGCAGGCCAGGCCGCCCATGCGCACCAGGGTCGGATGGGCGGCGCTCATCTGCGCGAAGCCGTAGCAGTACAGCAGCAGCCCGGGCGCGCAGCCGAAATTCATCACGTCGGCGATCGAATCGAGCTGCACGCCGAAGTTGGACTGGGTGTTGGTGGCGCGCGCCACGAAACCGTCGAGGGCATCGAACACGCCGGCCAGCACCAGCAGGATGGCGGCCAGGCGGTAATCGCCGGGATCCCCGACCGGGGCGTTGTCGACGGAGATGACGATGCTGCCGAAGCCGCAGGCGATCGACAGCAGGGTCACGAAACTGGGAAGGGCGAACTTGGCGCGCGCAAGGCGGCGCTGGGAACTTGGTTTCAACATGTGCTCGATAAGGCAGGGCAATGGCTCATTTTACATGGGCTGGCACCACACCCGCATTTTCGGTCCAGCCCTGCCGCTGAGCGTCACCGATCCGCGATTTCGCCTAGAATGATGGCTCTTTCGCCCGCTAGGCCGAACCTTAGGAGTTTACAAGATGAGTACCCTGCGTCATGCAAAAAGCGTCATTGCCACCTGTATCGCCGCCTGGGCGCTGGTGGCGTGCGGCTGGCAGGATCCCGTCGCCGACAGCGGCAGCGGCAGCGGCAATGGCGGCTCCACCGGGTTCTCGGGCCAGGATGGCTCGGCGCCGACGCTGACCAAGAACATCGCCGTCGACGGCCGCGCCTGGCTCAACTACCGGCGCAGCCAGATCGGGCTGTCGACGCTGGCACAAGACACCACCGTCGACCGCGTGGCGCAAGGCCACTCCGATTACCAGCGCCTCAACAATACCGTCACCCACGACCAGGTGCGCGGCCAGCCGGGCTTCACGGGCGTGACGCTGGAAGACCGCTTCAAGGCGGCCGGCTACAATTTCGGCAACACCAATGCCATCGGCGAAGTGATTGCGGCCACCTCGAACCAGACCGGCTTTTTCATGGCCGAGCAGCTGATCACGGCCATTTACCACCGCTTCGTGATCTTCGAACCGGTGTTCCAGCAGGTCGGCACCGGCGCTGCCACCGGCGCCGCCGGCTATGCGTATTTCACCGCCGACTTCGTGACCAACAATGGCTATGGCACCGGCTTGCCCGCCACCACGCTGGCCAGCTGGCCCTTCGATGGCCAGACCGGCGTGCCGATCGATTTCCTCAGCGATTCCGAGGAACCGGATCCGGTCCCCGACGTCAACCAGGTCGGCTATCCGATCAGCGTCCACACCAACCTGACGCGCAAGCTCACGGTCCAGAGCTTCACGGTGCGGCCGCGCAGCGGTGGCGCCAACCTGCAGACCCGGCTGCTGACCAAGGACGTCGACCCGGTCAACACGACCAGCCAGTCGGTAGCCGCGATCATTCCGCTGGGGCCGCTGACCGCGAACACCCGCTACGACGTCACCTTCAGCGGCACGATCGACGACGTCGCGGTCAGCAAGACCTGGTCGTTCACGACGGCCCCATAAGGTGGCTCCCGAAGACGATCCCCATGCCCCGGCGGTGAACCACGCCGGCGGCATCGCGCGTCTGATGGGAGATAACGCGCTGTTCGCGCGCGTGCTGGCGCGTTTCCGCAACGAGTACCGCCAGACCGCGGCCGGCATCCGCACCGCGCTCGGCAACGGCGACGGTCCGCAGGCGCTGCGCCTGGTCCATACGCTGAAAGGGGCGGCCGGGATGATCGAGGCGGTACCGCTCAGGCACGCGGCGCAGGCGCTGGAACAGGTGCTGCGGCAGCCGGACGGCGGCGGCGATGCGTGGCAGCGCCTGGCGCGGCTGGAACAGGCGCTGGATCGTGTGCTGCTCGAACTCGATGCCGCCGCGGCCGTGGCGCCGCCCGCGCAGGAACAGGCACGCGCGGGCCTCGCGCAAGGTGCAAAACAAGGACGGAAACGAGCGCGCAGCGACACCGTACGGCGACTGGCCACGCTGCTCGACGACGGCAACGGCGAAGCCGTCGACCTGGTGCGCGAAGCCGCAGGCACGCTGGCGGCGCAACTCGGAGAACAACGCTACCGCCGGCTCGCGGACACGATCGAAGCCTTCGACTTCGACGGCGCGCTGGCAATGCTGGCGGAGTGGACCTGACGGTCAGCGGGTATATTCCGCTTCCTCGTCGAAGGCATCGGCGCATGGCTTGCCGCAGAAACGGCGCACGCTGTCGAGCGGTTTTTCGCAATACCAGCACGAGCCTTTCGGCGGCAGGCTTTGCCGGGTAGGCACTGAAACCGCCAACTTGTCCGCGTTCAGCGACGCGGCAACGAGCGGCTCGACCGCCATGCTCTTGTCGGGAAAACTGTCTTGTACTGTTTCCAAGATTACCCCCTTACCGGCAACACCTCAGTAACGCTGAGATTACTTCAGTGGAACACCATGTGCATGAGAAAGCGCAAGCGCCGCTTGTGCATTGCGTGCTGCCGGGCCTTCGAGACCTTTTCAGTGTGCGCCGATTACGATAGCTGTGCAACGGCATGTGGGCCGAAGTTTACAGATACAACAGTCGCGCCACGCTCTCGTAGGGAGCGGGCCAGGCGGCGCCCATCCATGCGATTGCGGTAAATAATAGCAGTATTGACAAGGCCCGCGCCGGGCTGTTCAATCGTGCGCACAGCGTCTCTTATTTGCTACGCCGGCGCCGGAAAAGTGCGCTAGCGGGCAGGTTCGAGGGTCACCACCAGCGCGCCCGGCGCCGTCTCGAGGCGGGTCGGCACGAACTGCATGCCGGCATAGCGCAGGTCCTCGGGGTGGAAGGAATATACCGCCATGTCGCGCACCATCTGGTTCAGCAGCAGGTCGGCGGCCTGGCGCAGGTCGCGCGCGCGGCCGGCGTCGATGCCGTCGATGTCGAAGCGGTCGACCCGGACGTCGGTCAGGAATACGGCATTCCGGGGCGCATCCAGCACCAGCCGTCCGGACAGGCCGACGGTGCCGCGCCAGGACTGGCGCAGGAAGGGTGGCGCCACCGAGGCGTCGAGCGTGAGGCCGACGCGCTCGCTCTGCGACAGGATCGCCAGTTGCGGATGGGTGAGCTGCACGTCGAACAGGTCGAGCATGCGGTTGCGCAGCGGGAAGCGGCGTTCCAGCCCGGCCTGCAGGCGCGCCTGGCTCAGCTCGACGCGGCGCGGTCCGACGATGCCGGCGCAGGAAGCCAGCAGGCCGGTTGCCGCCAGCGCCAGCGCGCCTGCGCAGAAACGCCGCCGCGCGATGTGCGGTTCCACCTTGTCCATGCTGCCCTCCCCTGTCTGCTCATGTTCGGCCAGGCAGAGGGTAGCACATCCATTCTCAGAGCATCATGCCGCCCGAGGCTTCCACGCGCTGGCCGGTGATCCAGCCGCTGCCCTCCGCCAGCAGGGCCGCCGCCGCGCCGCCGATATCGTCCGGCAGGCCGGCGCGGCCGAGCGCGGTCATGCCGGCCACCATGCGGTTGAGCGCCGGATCGTCGCGCACGCGGCCACCGCTGAAATCGGTCTCGATGGCGCCCGGCGCCAGCACGTTGACGGTGATGCGGCGCTCGGCCAGTTCGCGCGCCTGGTAGCGCGTCAGCACTTCCACCGCGCCCTTGGCGGCGCCGTACACCCCGGATCCCGGCAGGCTGACGCGCGCCAGCCCGCTGGAAATGTTCAGGATGCGGCCGCCCTCGTTCAGCAGCGGCACCAGCGCCTGCGTCAGGAACACCACGGACTTCACGTGGACGGCAATGATGTCGTCGAACTGCTGTTCCGTGACTTCCATCAGCGGCACGTGCAGGCTGGTGCCGGCGTTGTTGACCAGGATGTCGAAGCGCTCGCGCCCCCAGCCGTCCAGCAGCGTGCGCACCGCGTCGGTGAAGGCGGCAAAGGCGCGGCTGTCGGCCACGTCGAGCCGCAGCGCGGCGGCGCGGCAACCAAGCGCCTCGATCTCGGCCACGGCTGCGCGCGCGGCTGCCTCGTTGCTTTGCCAGGTGATGATGATATCGGTGCCGGCGCGCGCCAGGTGCAGCGCGATGTTGCGGCCCAGGCCGCGGCTGCCGCCGGTGATGACTGCGATGCGTTTGTTCATGTCGGGACTCCTTATGGGTGAGGCGTCCAGTATATTTTTCGCGCTTTTGCCAATAAACTAGCCAATCCTGCATAGACTTTACAGAATCCGCGAAGAATCGGCGACCGATGAACGAACTCGACAACATCCAGGTCTTCCTGAAAGTCGCGGAGCTCGACAGCTTCAGCGGCGCCGCCCGCCAGCTCGGCCTGCCGAATGCGACGGTATCCAGCGCCGTGCGCCAGCTCGAGGCCGGCCTGGGCACGCGCCTGCTGCAGCGGACCACGCGCCGCGTGCAGCTGACCCAGGAAGGCGCAGCCTTCTATGCGCGCAGCCGCGAACTGGTGGCCGACTTCGACGCCCTGCGCTCGATGTTCCGCGGCGGCGCCGACGTGCTCAGCGGCCGCCTGCGGATCGACATGTCGGTGGCGATGGCGGCGCGCATCGTGCTGCCGCACCTTGGCGAATTCATGGCGCGCCATCCGCGCCTGCTGATCGACCTCGGCACCGCCGACCGCCGCGTCGACGTGATCCGCGAGGGTTACGATTGCGTGCTGCGCGCCGGCACCCTGCAGGATTCCTCGCTGGTGGCGCGCCCGCTCGGCAGCTACCGCCTGCTGAACTGCGCCAGCCCCGGCTACCTGCGCGCATACGGCACGCCGCGCACGCTGGACGACCTGGCGCACCATCGCGTGATCCACTACGACGCGCAGCTGGGCGGCAGTGCGCCGGCCTGGGAATGGTTCGATGAAGCGGCCGGACAGTCGCGCAGCGCGCCGGTCGGCGCCGCCCTGACCGTCAACGGTACGGTGGCCTACGAAGCGGCCTGCCTGGCCGGCCTGGGCCTGGTCCAGGCGCCGGAAGCCGGCCTGCGCGAACGCCTGCGCGACGGTTCGCTGGTGGAAGTGCTGCCGGATTACCGGCCGGCGCCGATGCCGCTAGCCTTTGTCTATCCGTCGCGGCGCCACGTGCCGGCGCGCACGCTGGCGTTCATGGATTGGGCGCAGGCGCTGCTGGCGCCCTGGCTCGAGGGACCGCACCGGGACATCTGAGCTGCGGCGGCAGGCTTATTTACCGATACAGAACCGGCTGAAGATCACTCCCAGCAAGTCATCCGGCGTGAACTGCCCGGTAATGCTGGACAGCTGGTCCTGCGCCAGCCGCAGCTCTTCCGCAAACAAATCCAGCGACTGGTCGTCCTGGGCCGCATGCAGGCCCGCCATCTGCAGGTGCTCGCGCGCCGCCCGCAACGCGACCAGGTGGCGCTCGCGCGCCAGGTACAGCGACTCGCCGGTCTGCTGCCAGCCGGCGATGCGCAGCAGTTCCGCGCGCAGCAGGTCGATGCCGGTCTTCTCGTGCGCCGACAGGTAGATGTGGGTCGCATCGGCACTCTGGTCGCGCGACGGCTGGTGCCCGGACAGATCGATCTTGTTCCAGATGCGCACCACTGGCACGTTCGGCGGGAACGCGGCGACGATCTCTTCGTCGGCCTTGGCCGGGCCATGATTGGCGTCGAGCAGGTGCAGGATCACGTCGGCCTTGCCGACCTCGCCCCAGGTACGCTCGATACCGATGCGTTCGACCACGTCGATGCCCTCGTCGATGGCGCGGATGCCGGCGGTGTCGACGATGTTCAGCGGGATACCCTCGACCTGGATGGTCTCGGTGACTTTATCGCGCGTGGTGCCGGCGATCGGGGTGACGATCGCCACGTCGGCACCGGCCAGCGCGTTCAGCAGCGAGGATTTGCCGACGTTCGGCTGGCCGACCAGCACCACGTTCAAGCCTTCGCGCAGCAGCGCGCCCTGGGCCGCCTGGCGGAACACCGCTTCCAGCGACGCGACGATACCCTTCAGCTGGCCGCGCGCGTTCGATTTTTCCAGGAAGTCGATCTCCTCTTCGGGAAAGTCGAGCGTGGCTTCGACCAGCATGCGCAGGTTGATGGTCTGGTCGACCAGCTGGTGCACGACTTTCGAAAAGGCGCCGGACAGCGACTGCGTGGCCGACTTCGCCGCTGCTTCGGTGGAGGCGTCGATCAGGTCGGCCACGGCTTCGGCCTGGGCGAGGTCGAGCTTGTCGTTCAGGAAGGCGCGGCGCGTGAATTCGCCCGGCTCGGCCAGGCGCAGGCCCAGCCCGGCGCCGGCTTCCAGCACGCGTGCCAGCAGCATGCGCAGCACCACCGGGCCGCCGTGGCCCTGCAATTCGAGCACGTCTTCGCCTGTGTAGGAGTGCGGACCCTTGAAGTACAGCGCCAGGCCTTCGTCGATAGTGGCGCCGGCGGCATCCTTGAACGGCAGATAGGTGGCGTGGCGCGACGCCAGCGTCACGCCGGGAAACAGGACGTCGATCAGGGGCGCCAGCGCCTTGCCGGAGGCGCGCACGACGCCGATGCCGCCGCGGCCGGGAGCGGTGGCGATGGCGGCGATGGGGGAAGTGTCTAATTTCATGGGGGGATTGTAGTGGAATAAAAAAAGCCCGTGCAAGCACGGGCCTTTTCCATCAATACGAACCAGCCTACTTCGCCGGCGCGTACTTCTTGGTGATCACATACTGCTGCGCCATCGAGATCAGGTTGTTGGCCACCCAGTACAGCACCAGGCCGGCCGGGAAGAACAGGAAGATCACGGAGAAGGCGATCGGCATGAACATCATCATCTTGGCCTGCATCGGATCGGCCGGCTGCGGGTTCAGCTTCTGGGTCACGAACATCGAGATCGCGTACAGGATCGGCAGGATGAACAGCGGATCCTTCATGGTCAGGTCAGGGACCCAGCCCCACGAGGCGCCGCGCATCTCGACCGCGGCCTGCAGCACCCAATACAGCGCCAGGAACACCGGCATCTGCACCAGGATCGGCAGGCAGCCGCCCAGCGGGTTGATCTTCTCGGACTTGTACAGCTCCATGGTGGCCTGCTGCATCTTGACCGGATCGTCCTTGAAGCGCTCGCGGATCGCCTGCATCTTCGGCGTCACCGTCTTCATCTTGGCCATGCTGCGGTAGCCGGCCGCCGACAGCGGGAAGAACAGCAGCTTGATCAGGATGGTGAAGGCGATGATGGTCCAGCCCCAGTTGCCGATCATCGAATGCAGCCAGTTCATGGTGGCGAAGATCGGCTTGGCGATGATCGCGGCCCAGGCGTAGTCGCGCACCAGGTCCAGGCCCGGGGTCACGGCTTCCAGCAGCTTCTCTTCCTGCGGACCCGAGTACAGGCGGCTCTCGTTCGACACGGTCTGGCCCGGCTGCAGGGTACCCAGCGGCAGGTTGGTGCGGATCGCGAACAGGTTGTTGCCCAGGCTCTTGGTTTCGATGTCGCGCTGCAGCTTCTCCGGCGGCACGAAGGCCGAGACGAAGAAGTGCTGCGAGATCGCGATCCAGCCGTCGGTGGCGGTCTTCGAATGCTCGGCGCTGCCCTTGGCGATCTTGTCGAAGGTCAGCTTCTGGTACTTGTCCTGCGAGGTGTACAGGGTCGGGCCGGTGTAGCTGCTGTTGAAGAAGGTGTCGCCTTCCGGCTTGCTGCCGTCATGCATCAGCTGCAGGTAGAGCACCGGGTTCACCGCGGCGGCGCCGACGTTGGCGACGTCGTGGCGCACGCCGATCACGTAGTCGCCGCGCTTGAAGGTGAAGGTCTTGGTCAGGCGCACGCCGCCCTGCTCCGCTTCCAGCACCAGTTGCACCTGGCCGTTGGCGTCGACGGTCGGACCCGAACGCACGGTGAACGGGGTGCTGTGGCTCGGCATCGGACCGGCCGGGCTGTTGCCGGTCAGGCCGGTCTGGCCCAGGTAGGTGCGGCCGTTGGCGCTGTCGACGTGGAACAGCAGCTGGTTCTTGCTCTGATCGACCTTGTCGCGGTACTTCAGCAGCTCCAGGCGCTGGATCACGCCGCCGGCGGTGTTGATGTCGACCTTGAACAGGTCGGTCGTGACGGTGACGATGCGGGTGGCGATCGGTGCCGCGGCCGGGGCGCCCGGGACGGCCGCCGTGGTGGCGGTGTTCGGCTGGACGCTGTTGCCCTGGGCGGCCGGTGCGGTCGCGACCTTGGCCGGCGGCGCGTTCGACAGCAGCGATTGCTTGCCGTTGGCGACCATCCAATCGTTCCACAGGACGAACAACGAGACCGCGAACACGATCCACAAAATGGTACGTTTATTGAATTCCATTGAGGTCTTAGTCAGGAGTGCTTGCAGCCGCAAGCGGTTGGTGATGAAGGTGCGTGTTGACCAGTACCGGCGGGCGGCACCGGGTCGACGCCGCCGTCGTTCCACGGATGGCAGCGGCCCAGCCGGCGCACGGCCAGCCAGCTGCCGCGGAGGGTACCGTGGACTTGCAGCGCTTCGACTGCGTAATGGGAACAGCTCGGATAGAAACGGCAGTTCTGTCCGAGCATCGGAGACACCAGTAACTGGTAACCGCGCAACAGCCAGACGAGCAGCCGGTTCATGATGGCCTCGGCCCCGACCCCGGGGGCGTAGCTGCAGCTGCCGGTTCGGCAGCTGCAGCGGTGGCATTCCCTGTATTCGACGGCGGCGCAGGCTTGCGCGTGCGCGGCGCCTGCGACGCAAACAGCTTCGCCAGTTCGGCGTGCAGCAGCGTCTTCAGGGCCGTGTTGGTGGCCGGACCGGTCTTGGTATTCACCGGACGCGCCAGGCGCACGATGCAATCGATACCGGGTAGCGGCGTGGTACGGAACAGTTCGCGCGTGACGCGCTTGATCGTGTTGCGCGTGACCGCGCGCGGGGCGAAACGTTTGGCCGCGACGACGCCCAGCCGCGCATGAGGCAGGGCATTCGGTCGGGTGTAGAGCACGAAATGCGCGGTTTTTTGTGCCGGGCGCAAACGAAAAACGGATGAAAACTCATCCGTTTTTACGATACGCCGAACGCGCGCGAAGTCGTGCGAACCTTCGCCTGTCATGGCTGACCGCAGCGCGATTCGAAAGGCAGGCTTGGCTTAGACAGCCAGGCGCTTGCGGCCCTTGGCGCGGCGCGCGTTCAGGACTTGACGGCCACCACGGGTAGCCATGCGTGCGCGGAAGCCGTGCGTGCGCTTGCGACGAACGACGGAAGGTTGGTAAGTACGTTTCATGGTGGTCTCGCTTAAAGCAAATTAAAATGCAAAATCGGGCTGAGCCCTCATAGGTCAGCATTGCGCCAATGACATTTCGCAGTTGTTAAGCCAGCGTCACGCCACAGCAAAGCTAGTTCGCCTGTGTGCCGAGTGTCAGGTTGACAATGCGTACGGGCGGGGAACCCTGAATTAGACAGCATTTGCCTGTCCACTGTCAAGGCAACTGTTGCGTTGCAACGGCGGCAACCCGATCTGCTTGCCGTACGCAAACGGTTGCTTTTACGGCCAGACCTGTTGAGATTCAGTGGAAAAATCCTGGATCGCCTGTGGATAACTTCCGAGAAGACAGGTAAAATAGAGTGTTACGCTTAACTTAGTCGATGTATGGAAAACTTTTGGCAGACCTGTTCCTCGCAGTTGGAACTCGAGCTGACACCGCAGCAATACACCGCGTGGATCAAACCGCTCGTCGCCCTCGATTATGAGGATGGCAAGCTGCGTGTCGCCGCACCCAACCGTTTCAAGCTCGACTGGGTCAAGACACAGTTTGCAAACCGCATCACGGAACTGGCTTCCCAATACTGGGAACGGCCGGTCGACGTGCTGTTCGTGCTCGATCCGAAGAACAGCGCGCCGAAGAAGGTGGCCACGTCCGCCCCTGCCGCGCCGTCGAGCAACGGCAGCGGCGCCATTGGCGTGAATGCCGCGGCCGACCGCACCGTGCCGGAAATGCCGGTGATTACGCCGGACAACGTCATCGCCAACAATCCGCGCCGCGAGCAGAGCCGCGTCAACCCGGACCTGACGTTCGAGAACTTCGTGACCGGTAAGGCCAACCAGCTGGCGCGCGCCGCCGCGATCCAGGTCGCGAATAACCCCGGCATCTCGTACAACCCGCTGTTCTTCTACGGCGGCGTCGGCCTCGGTAAGACCCACCTGATCCACGCGATCGGCAACCAGGTGATGGCCGACCAGCCGGGCGCGCGCATCCGCTACATCCACGCCGAACAGTACGTGCGCGACGTGGTGACCGCTTACCAGCGCAAGGGTTTCGACGATTTCAAGCATTACTACCACTCGCTGGACATGCTGCTGATCGACGATATCCAGTTCTTCGGCGGCAAAAGCCGCACGCAGGAAGAGTTTTTCTATGCGTTCGAAGCGCTGATCGCGGCCAAGAAACAGATCATCATCACCTCGGATACCTATCCGAAAGAGATTACGGGCATGGACGACCGCCTGATCTCGCGCTTCGATTCCGGCCTGACGGTCGCGATCGAACCGCCGGAACTGGAAATGCGGGTGGCGATCCTGATGAAGAAGGCGGAATCCGAAGGCGTGGTCCTGAACGACGACGTCGCCTTCTTCGTGGCGAAACACCTGCGCTCGAACGTGCGCGAGCTGGAAGGCGCGCTGCGCAAGATCCTGGCCTACTCGCGCTTCCACGGCAAGGACATCACCATCGACGTGGTGAAGGAAGCCTTGAAGGACTTGCTGTCGGTGCAGAACCGCCAGATTTCCGTGGAAAACATCCAGAAGACGGTGGCCGATTTCTTCAATATCAAGGTGGCGGACATGTACTCGAAGCGCCGTCCGGCCAACATCGCCCGCCCGCGCCAGATTGCGATGTACCTGGCGAAGGAGCTCACCCAGAAGAGTTTGCCGGAAATCGGCGAACTGTTCGGCGGCCGCGACCACACCACCGTGCTGCACGCGGTGCGCAAGATCGCCCAGGACCGCCAGAAGAACGCCGAATGCAACCACGAATTGCACGTGCTGGAACAGACGCTGAAAGGCTGATAACGGAGCGGGGACCCTACCCTGCCCACATGGGAAACTGAAGAGGATTTTTCCCGGTTACTCTGGCAAAATATTGCGCAGAATATATTTTTTACCAATGAGGAGGGATCGAGTAACCGTAGCGCCCAGGTTAATCGGTCTCTGCTATGACTACCGAGGATATTTATGCAACTGGTCAAATCCACCCGAGACACGCTTCTCCGGCCACTGCAGATCGTGAGTGGTATTGTCGAGCGTCGGCACACTATGCCGATTCTGGCCAATATCCTCATCCGCAAGAACGGCGAAAGCGTCTCCTTCCTGTCGACCGACACCGAGGTGCAGATCACGACCCTGGCCAACATCGGCTCCGGTCCTGAAGAGACCGGCACGACGGTCGCCGCGCGCAAGCTGCTGGACATCCTGCGCGCGCTGCCGGAATCCGGCGACGTCACCCTGACCCTGCTGAACAAGCGCCTGACCGTGCAGAGCGGCAAGTCGCGCTTCGCGCTGCAGACTCTGGCTGCGGAAGAGTTCCCGACCGTGAACGTGGCCGAGACCCACAACGCCTCCGTCACCCTGCCGCAGAAGACGCTGAAGCACCTGTTCAACATGGTGCACTTCGCGATGGCCCAGCAGGACATCCGCTACTACCTGAACGGCCTGCTGCTGGTGCTGGACGGTAACAATGTGATCGCGGTCGCCACCGACGGCCACCGCCTGGCCTTCGCCCAGGTGGCCACCGACCAGACCTTCGAGCGCCAGGAAGTCATCATCCCGCGCAAGACCATCATCGAACTGCAGCGCCTGCTGGAAGAAAGCGACGACCCTGTCCAGCTGGACATCGCCGCCTCGCAGGTGAAACTGACCTTCGCCGACATCGAACTGGTGTCGAAGCTGGTCGAAGGCAAGTTCCCGGATTACACCCGTGTGATCCCGAAGGGCTACAAGAACGATTTCACGATCAGCCGCGAAGAACTGCTGCGCTCGCTGCAGCGCGCTGCGATCATGACCAGCGACAAATTCAAAGGTGTCCGCTGCATGATCTCGCCCGGCTCGATGAAGATCAGCTCGACCAACGCCGACCAGGAAGAAGCGGTGGAAGAACTGGAAATCGACTACGGCGGCGACGTGATCGACATCGGTTTCAACGTCACCTACCTGCTGGACGTGCTGAACAACCTGAAGTGCGACCAGGTGAACATTGCGCTGGGCGATTCGAATTCGTCGGCGCTGATGTCGATTCCGGAAAATGGCGACTTCAAATATGTCGTCATGCCGATGCGTATTTAAAAAAGGCGCAAACGACCCCATATCGTCTTGTTGCCTGAAGACCGCGTGCGCCTGAGCCCGCGGTCTGGTTTACCCGTTTTTTGAGAAAGCAGTCATGTCCGAGAACACTCAAGCAGTTTTGGAATCCACGCCAAGCAAGGCGGAAGAGTACGGCGCCTCGTCGATCCAGATCCTCGAAGGCCTGGAGGCCGTGCGAAAGCGTCCGGGCATGTACATTGGCGACACCTCGGACGGCACCGGCCTGCACCACCTGGTGTTCGAGGTGCTGGACAACTCGATCGACGAAGCCCTGGCCGGCTTCTGCACCGAGATCCACGTCACGATCCACGCCGACAACTCGATCTCCATCACCGACAACGGCCGCGGCATCCCGACCGGCGTCAAGATGGACGACAAGCACGAGCCGAAGCGCTCGGCGACCGAGATCGCCCTGACCGAACTGCACGCCGGCGGCAAGTTCAACCAGAACTCGTACAAAGTGTCCGGCGGCCTGCACGGCGTCGGCGTGTCGTGCGTGAACGCGCTGTCGAAGCTGCTGCGCGTGACCGTGCGCCAGAAAGGCAAGATCCACCAGCTGGAATTCTCGCGCGGCGTGCCGATGGACCGCATCATCGAAGTCGTCGACGGCGTCGAAGTGTCCCCGATGAAGGTCCTCGGCGACACCGACAAGCGCGGCACCGAAGTGCACTTCTGGGCCGACGAGGAAATCTTCACGCACGTCGAGTTCCACTACGAGATCCTGAGCAAGCGCATCCGCGAACTCTCGTTCCTGAACAACGGCGTCAACATCAAGCTGTCCGACCAGCGCACCGGCAAGGAAGAAATCTTCGCCTTCGAGGGCGGCACCCGCGGCTTCGTCGAGTACATCAACAAGGCCAAGGCCGTGCTGCACCCGACCGTGTTCCAGGCCACCGGCGACCGCCAGTCGGACCAGGGCACGAATATTTCGGTGGACGTGTCGATGCAGTGGAACGACTCGTACAACGAACAGGTGCTGTGCTTCACCAACAATATCCCGCAGCGCGACGGCGGCACCCACCTGACCGGTTTGCGTGCGGCGATGACGCGCGTGATCAACAAGTACATCGACGAAAACGAATTCGCCAAGAAGGCCAAGGTCGAGATCTCGGGCGACGACATGCGCGAAGGCCTGACCTGCGTGCTGTCCGTGAAAGTGCCGGAGCCGAAGTTCTCGTCGCAGACCAAAGACAAGCTCGTGTCGTCGGAAGTGCGCGGCCCGGTCGAAGAGATCGTGGCAAAGACGCTCACCGACTTCCTGAACGAAAAGCCGAACGATGCGAAAATCATCTGCGGCAAGATCGTCGAAGCCGCACGCGCGCGCGAAGCCGCCCGCAAGGCGCGCGACCTGACCCGCCGCAAGGGCGTGATGGACGGCCTCGGCCTGTCGTCGAAACTGGCCGACTGCCAGGAACGCGACCCGGCGCTGGCCGAACTGTACATCGTCGAGGGTGACTCGGCAGGCGGCTCCGCCAAGCAGGGCCGCGACCGCAAGTTCCAGGCCATCCTGCCGCTGCGAGGCAAGGTGCTGAACGTGGAAAAGGCGCGCTTCGAGAAGATGCTGTCGTCGGAGCAGATCACGACCCTGATCGCGACGCTGGGCACCTCGATCGGCCCGGACGAATTCAACGTCGACAAGCTGCGCTACCACCGCATCATCATCATGACCGACGCGGACGTCGACGGCGCCCACATCCGTACCCTGCTGCTGACGCTGTTCTACCGCCAGATGCCGCAGCTGGTCGAGCGCGGCCACATCTACATCGCCCAGCCGCCGCTGTACAAGGTCAAGGCGGGCCGCGACGAGCG
The DNA here is from genome assembly GCF_006715485.1 of Herbaspirillum sp. SJZ107. GTDB lineage: Bacteria > Pseudomonadota > Gammaproteobacteria > Burkholderiales > Burkholderiaceae_D > Telluria. Next base: position 1,115,971 of record NZ_VFNH01000003.1, on the reverse strand, counting down.
CTACCTCAAGGACGACGTCGAGGAAGCCAGCTACATGATGAACTTTGCCCTGAACACCGCCGCACTGGTGCCGCAGGACGGCGCCGAGCCGATCAGCGGCGACGCCCTGGCCGGCCTGGTACGCCAGTACAACCTGGCCAACGCGATCATGATGCGCCTGACCCGCCTGATCGACCGCGCCGCCCTGTCCGCCATCATGACCGGCGTCACGCTCGACATGACGACCCTGGACAACGCCGAAGCCACGGCCCAGGCGATGGCCAAGACCATCAACGACCCGGCGGTCAAGGTGCTGGTACGTACGGACGACCTGTCCGGCAAGCACGCGCTGCGTATCGAGCGCATGCACCACGGTAACGTGCAGGTGACGTCGATCGACGCCGACTTCGTCGACAGCGCCGACTACGCCACCCTGGCCAGCTCGGCCGCGACCTTCCAGGGCCTGATGGGCGAAGGCGCACTGGTGCGCCGTGGTGAAGGCGAGCGCATGAAGGAGTTTGCGGTGCGTGACTTCCACGGGGCCATGGGTTGGCTGCGTGAAGAGGCGGAGCGTGGCGTGTCCAAGCAGCGCTATAAAGGTCTGGGGGAGATGAATCCCGAGCAGCTTTGGGAGACGACCATGGATCCGACCGTGCGTCGTCTGTTGAAAGTGCAGATTGAGGATGCGATTGCTGCGGACCAGATCTTCACGACCCTGATGGGCGACGAAGTGGAGCCGCGTCGTAACTTCATCGAGTCGAATGCGCTGCAGGCGGGGAATATTGACGTCTGATCGGATGTTTCGAGCTCAACAAAAAGCCAGCCCTCGGGCTGGCTTTTTTCATGTGCGCGCATTTCGCATCGCGCCAGCCGCATCGCCAGCATTATCCGCGCACTGTCGACGCCTTGGACGGCAGCGCATGCATCGGCAGCGCTCGGGACGATTTGGCGAACAGCTTTCCGAGGGGCGCCTCCACCCAACGGAAAAAGACAGCGCCGGCAGCCACACTGGCAGCCCAGGCGACCAGCATGCCCACTGCCTGCAGATAAGGCTGCTCAAACACGAAACGCTCGAACACCGCGTTCACGACCAGGCACACGGGAAAGTGAACGAGGAAGATCGAAAACGAGATCTTTGCCACGCGATTGACGAGACCCAGGGCGCCACCCGTGCAAAACACCAGACGCGCACGGCCAAACAGCAACAGGACGCCGGCCACGACGAAGGCCACGGCGATACGGCTGCGGAAATCCAGCGCCAGTGCCACTGCAGCCGGCAGCACCATCATCAGTAGCAAGATCAGGCTTGCAGCGGGCTGACGCTTGGGATCGCTGGCCCACCATGCCAATGCGCCCAAGCCATAGCTACCGAAGAAGTACGGCGCCCATACATCCCAGTCGGCGTCACGGTTGAAGTAGAGCAGCGACGCGCTCATGCCGATCACGACCAGCGCAGGCGCCAGCCAGGCTTGCACGTCCTTGCCGGCGACACGGGTCGGCAGCCACAGCAGCAGCGTCATCAGCGCATACAGTTGAAAATCGATTGCCACATACCAGGCGCCGGCGGACAAGGACTCATAGCCCAGCACGCCCTGCAGCAACAGCACATGCGACATCAACTGGCCAACGGTCGGCGACGCCGAAATCGAATCGTCGGTCATCCACAAGCTGGCCACGGCCGAGGCAAGGACGGCCAGCAACATCGCCACGATGAACGGCGGCGCCAGCTTCATGTAGCGGCGCCAGATGGCTTGCAGGGGATTGGCGACACCAGGCAGCCCCAGCGGCGACAAGGATTTCGCCGCCAGGAAGCCGCCAATGACGAGGAAGACTTGCACGGCAATGCGTGCGTAATCGTAGAGCCAGTCGATCAGCGACGGCATGATGGTCCGCGCATGGTCGGACATTGGGCCGTAGAAGGCCAGGTGGTGCAGGACGATCAGCTGCGCCGAACCGGCCTTGAGCAGGTTAATCAGGACAAACTGCTTCTGGGGTGCCGGTTGCGATCCGGACGTGGGTACCGCTCCATGTATGAACTTCATGCCTAGCCTTCTCAACAACGAATCGTTCAACATTGCCTTGGAGACAATGCCGAGCGACGCATCATAGCTGAGCTGACCGAAGCATGGTCACTCGTTACATTCAGTAACTTTCGTCAATACGCTGTCTTTTCGCGGTAATTTCGCTTGCCTGGTGAAAATTTTGTCAGCAATAGCTTGCATAAAATAGATCAGGACATTGGTGACGCTATCGTGCACCCGCTGCTCATCGCTTCTATGCGATCATCCCCGCCATGAGCTACCGCCTCGCCCTCTTCGACTTCGACGGCACACTCGCCGATTCCTTTCCGTTTTTCCTGAGTGTCTTCAATACCATTGCCGACCGCCATGGTTTCAAGCGCATCGACACGTCCCGGGCCGGCCAGTTCCGCCACTACACCATCCGCCGCATGATGGCGCACGTCGGCCTGCCGGCCTGGAAGCTGCCGCTGGTCGCGCGCAGTTTCATGGGGATGATGACGGAGAACGCGCACACCATCCCGCTGTTCGACGGCGTCGGCGACTCGCTGCGCCACCTGTCTGCCGGCGGTGTGCGGCTGGCGGTGGTGTCCTCGAATTCGGAACACAACGTGCGCCAGGTGCTGGGGCCGGAACTGGCCGGGCTGGTTGCGCAATTCGAATGCGGGATGTCGGTGTTCGGCAAGGCCAGCCGGATGCGTGCGGTGCTCAAGGCCAGCGGCATCGCCGCGGACCAGGCGATCTATGTCGGCGACCAGGATACCGATGCCGAAGCATCGCACCGGACCGGCGTGGCCTTCGGAGCGGTGCACTGGGGCTATGCCACCATCGAATCCCTGCGCGCGGCCGGCTGCGAGGAAGAATTCGTTACGCCGCGCGACCTGCACCGAATCGGCTGACCAGCTAGTTACACTAAAGAAACAACATTTCCCGAGAAAAATTGCGTACCGAGTTGAAGCAAAATACTTCGCATGCTAAACTTTCGCATATCAACAGTATCCAAGCGAACTATATTTACGCGAAGCTTCCATGACCCTGTCGGACCAGACCCTCAGTAGCCTCACGGCCGCCCTCACCCACGCTTCGCGCGCTTACCGCGCCGCCGCCGACAAGGTCGGCGCCACCTATGGCCTGTCGCAGGCGACCGGCCTGCCGGTGCTGGTCATCAGCCGTTTCGGCGAAGCCGGCGTACGTCCCGGCATCCTGGCCGAAACCCTGGGCCTGGAAGCGTCGTCGCTGGTGCGCGTGGTCGACCAGCTGATCGAAGCGCGCCTGCTCGAGCGCCACGAAGATCCGCACGACCGCCGCGCCAAGATCCTGCGCCTGACCCAGGAAGGCGAACAGACCGCCCAGCGCATGGACCAGGCTTTGATCCCGTTTCGCCGCAAATTGTTCGGGGATTTTGCACCCGCCGACGTCGAGGCCGCCCTGCGCGTGCTGGCCGGCCTGCCGGCGGCGATCGCCAACATTACCTTTGCCTCGGACAACGCAGAAGAGTCGATGCACGCATGAAGTTTGCTAGCAGGTCGGAGCTGCTGTTCTCCGTCAAGTCTTTCGCGGCAGCGATGCTCTCGGTATATCTATCCTTGCGCATCGGACTGCCGCGTCCTTTCTGGGCCATGATGACTGCCTACATCGTGGCCCAGCCGTTCGCCGGACCGACCCGTTCTAAGGGACTGTACCGGGCGGGCGGCACCATCCTCGGCGCCACCGCGGTCGTCCTGCTGGTGCCGCACCTGGTCAATTCTCCCGAGCTGCTGTCGCTGGCGCTGGCCTTGTGGATCGCCGGCTGCCTGTATTTCTCGCTGCTGGACCGCACCCCGCGTTCCTACATGCTGATGCTGGCCGGTTATACCGCCGGCCTGATCGGTTTCCCGGCCGTGAGCAATCCGGGCGCCATCTTCGACATCGCCCTGGCGCGGGTCGAGGAAATCGTGCTCGGCATCACCTGCGCCACCGTCGTGCACAGCCTGGTGCTGCCGCAGTCCTTCGGTCCGGTACTGCTGGCGCGCCTGGACCAGGCGGTACGCGATGCGCGCCACTGGATCCGCGACGCCCTCAACCCGGCCGGCGACGCGCGCTCGGTGGCCGACCGCCGCAAGCTCGCGACCGACATCACCGAGCTGCGCATGATGAGTACCCACCTGCCGTTCGATACCTCACGCCTGCGCTGGACCGGTAGCGCCGTGAACGCGCTGCAGGAACGCCTGTCGCAGTTCGTGCCCATCGTGTCCGGTATCGAAGACCGCCTGACCGCGCTGCGCGAGATGGGCGCGACCGGCGTGTCCGCGCACTGGAGCGCGCTGCTGCAGGACGTCGTGGCCCTGGTCGAGACGCCCAAGGAAACCGATATCGCCAAGGCGGGCGGGAACCTGCACGAACGCATCGACGAACTCGCGCCGCCGGTGCTGCGCGGACTGGGCTGGACCGGCATGATCGAACTGAACCTGGCTGCGCGCCTGCACCGCCTGGTCGACATCGCGGTCGAGATGCGTGCGCTGCGCCAGCATATCGACGCCGGCGTGCACGGCCGCCTGCCGCCTGAAGTACGGCGCATGCCGGGTGTGCCGGCCAGTGCGCTGCACCTGGACCGCGGCATGGCCCTGCTGTCGGCCTTTGCCGCCATCGTCGCCGTGCTGGTCTGCTGCGCCTTCTGGATCCTGAGCGGGTGGCCGGCCGGGGCGGCCGCGCCGATGATGGCCGCCGTGCTGTGCTGCTTCTTCTCGACCCAGGACAACCCGGTGCCCTTCATCCGCGGCTTCCTGGAGTACACCATCTATTCGATCCCGGTGTCGGCGCTGTACCTGCTGGTGCTGCTGCCGGCGGCGCACAACTTCGAGACGCTGGTGCTGTTCTGCGCCCCGGTGTTCCTGCTGGTCGGCGTGTTCGTTGCGCGGCCGGCGACTTTCGGACGTGCCTTCCCCTTCCTGTTCGGTATCGTCGGCACGCTCGCGCTGATGGACACGGATACTGCCGACATGGTGTCGTTCACCAACGGCATGCTGGCGCAGATCGCCGGCCTGGTGGCCGCCGCCGTCATCACCAGCATGTTCCGCCGCGTCGGTGCCGGCTGGACCGCGCGCCGCCTGCTGAAGGCCGGCTGGCGCGAGCTGGCGCGCCTGGGCAAGGGCGAAAAGACCACGCTGGCGGAATTCTCGGCGCGCATGGTCGACCGCATCGGCCTGCTGGCGCCGCGCCTGGCGCTGGCCGCCCAGGCAACCCCGGGCGACCTGGAAGGCTTGCAGGCACGCGACGCGCTGCGCGACCTGCGCGTCGGCCTGAACATGACGCTGCTGCAGCAGGTCCGTGCCCAGCTCGGCCGCGGCGACACCGCGCTGGGTCCTCTGATGTCTCAGCTGTCGCATCATTTCGAGCGCCTGCCCGCGCTCGACAAGGATGGCGAGACGCATCTGCTCGGCGCCCTCGACAACGCCCTGCGTGCCGTCTGCGAAGGCACGCACGACGCGCCCCAGCGCGAAGCGCTGGCGGCCCTCACCGGCATCCGGCGCGACCTGCTCCCGTGGGCGGCGCCGTACCAGCCCGCCCAAATGACTGCTGTTTAACCAAGGAGATCCGATGATCGGCGAAGTCAGCATCTATGGCCTCTACCTTCCTCCGCTCCTGCTCCTCACGCTGGCGGCACTGGTGGTATCGCGCCTGTTCAAAGTGGTCCTGGCCTGGACCGGCTTTTACCGCGCGGTGTGGCATCCCGCGCTGTTCGATTTTTCTTTATTTGTCATCGTGCTCGGCGCGCTGACGTATTTCACACGTAACTGGTCCTGACATGGCGACGAAAAATTTTCTTCCGGCGGTCGGCCGGGTTGGTATCACTCTGCTGGTGACTGCGGGCGCAATCTATGCGGGCTGGCAGATGTGGCGCCACTACGAGGTCGAACCCTGGACCCGCGATGGCCGCGTCAAGGCCTACGTGGTGCAGATCGCGCCGGACGTCACGGGACAGGTAACGAAAGTGTACGTGCACGACAACCAGCACGTGGCCGCCGGCGAACCGCTGTTCGAGATCGACCGCGCCCGTTTCGAGCTGGCGCTGCGCCAGAGTGAAGCCCAGGTAACGGCGGCCGAGGCGGCCCTGAGCCAGGCGACCCGCGAGAACAAGCGTAATACCCAGCTGGACGATCTGGTGTCGCAGGAAACCCGCGAACAGGGCCAGACCCGCACCGACCAGGCCCGTGCCACGCTGGCCCAGGCCATCGTCAACCGCGACACGGCCAAGCTGAACCTGGAACGCTCGCACGTGGTCTCGGCGGTGGACGGCATCGTCACCAACCTCGACCTGCGCGAAGGCGCCTACGCCACCGCGGCACACCCGGTGATGGCGATCGTCGACCGCAGCACTTTCTATGTCGAAGGCTATTTCGAGGAAACCAAGCTGCCCGGCATCCAGCTCGGCGACAAGGTCGAGGTGACCCTGATGGGCACGCGCCAGCCGATTTCCGGCCACGTCGAGAGCTTCGCCGAAGGCATCGCCGACCGCGACCGCTCGACCGGCGCCAACATGCTGCCGAACGTGAACCCGACCTTCAACTGGGTGCGCCTGGCCCAGCGCATCCCGGTGCGCATCGCACTCGATCCGGTACCGGCCAGCGTGCGCCTGGTCGCCGGCCAGACCGCGACCGTGAAGGTGCTGCCGGGCGCGGCGCAGCCTGCGCCTGCTGCCGCACCTGTCACTACACCTGCTGCTGCTCCGGCCGCGCCTGCGGCGACCGCTACCGCCGCCGCACCTGCTGCCAAGGCAGCGCATTAAGGAATTCATCATGACCCGGTATCGCTCCACTGCCTCCATCAAGAAGGCGCTGACCCTGTCGCTGATGGCGGCGGCGCTGGCCGCCTGCACCACGGTCGGCCCCGACTACCACGTGCCGAAAGAGGCCGTGGTCAAGCGCGACGCGGCCAACGCAAAGTTCATGGGCGCGGCCGACAAGGCTTTTAAATCCGACCCGCTGCCGGCCGACTGGTGGCGCCTGTACCAGGACCCGGTGCTGGATAAACTGATCGCGAAAGCCTTCAGCGCCAACGCCGACCTGCGCGTCGCCGCTGCCAACCTGCAGCGCACGCATGCGGTGCTGGAAGAAGTCGAAGAGAAGAAGCGTCCGGAAGCCGAGGCCAGCGTGGCGCCGGTGTACGGCCGCCTGGCCGGCGAATCGATCGGCATCCCGGAACAGTTGCCGCGCACCGGCCTCTACGACGGCGACATCCGGGTGTCCTACCAGCTCGACATGTTCGGCCGCATCCGCCGCGCCATCGAAGCCGTGGAAGCCGACGTCGACGCCGCCCAGGCCGCCGCCGACCTGGCCCACGTGTCGGTGGCGGCCGAAACCACGCGCGCCTATGCCGACGCCTGCTCGGCCGGCTACCAGCTGAAGGTGGCGCAGCAGTCGGTCGACCTGCAGCAGAAGTTCGCCAACCTGACGGCCGAGCGCGTCCAGCGCGGCCGCGGCATCGCCATCGACAACAGCCGTGCCCAGGCCCAGCTCGACCAGTTGCGCGCCAACCTGCCGCCGCTGGTGGCGCGCCAGCGCACCGCGCTGTACCGCCTGGCGGTGCTGACCGGCGAGGTGCCGAGCGGCTTTCCGCAAGAGGCGGCGCAGTGCACCACGCCGCCGCGCGTGATCAGCGCAGTCCCGGTCGGCGACGGCGCCGCCCTGCTGCGCCGCCGTCCCGACGTGCGCCAGGCCGAGCGCCAGCTGGCCGGCGCCACCGCCCGCATCGGCGTCGCCACCGCCGAGCTGTACCCGAACATCACGCTGGGCGCCTCGTTCGGCGGCGTCGGTTTCATGGACGACTTCGGCAACGCCAACACCTGGAAATTCTCGATCGGCCCGCTGATCCAGTGGAACCTGCCGTCGACCAGCTCGGCCCACTCGCACATCGCCCAGGCGAATGCCGCCACCGCGGGCGCACTGGCCCACTTCGACGCGGTGGTGCTGAACGCGCTGCGCGAGACCGAGAGCGCGCTGACGGTGTATGCCCGTGAACTCGACCGCAACGGCGCCCTGCGCGCGGCGCGCGACCAGAGCGCGCTGGCAGCCCGCCAGACCGCCAAGCTGTACCAGTTCGGCCGCACCGACTTCCTGGCGGCGCTGGATGCGGACCGCACGCTGGCCTCGGCCGAGAGCGTGCTGGCGGCGTCGGATGCGCAGCTGGCGGCGGATCAGGCGCAGCTGTTCCTGGCCTTGGGTGGTGGTTGGGAGAATGCGCGGCCGAAGGGTGGCGAAGGCCATGAAGGCGGCCATGGCGAGGCGAAGGAAGGCAAGGCCGAGCATGTGGCGCAGGCGGGGCACGCAGGCCACACCAAATAAAGCGTACCGCCCCTACTTGATCCGTCGCCCCTGCGCAGGCAGGGGCGACGTAATTATTTTTATCTCTATTGATTACTGGTGCGGCTGCCCGTTAGAAGCCCGCAACCCCGCATCCACCGGCAGGTTCACGCCGGTAATCAGGCGCGCATCCTCGCTCGCCAGGAACGCCATCGCAGCCGCAATACCCTCCGGATCCTCGGGCGCCCCGAGCGGCATGCGTTTCTTGAACTCGGCGATCAGTTCGGGTTTGGCCATCATGTCCTGGGTCATCCCGGTGTCCGTGAAGCTGGGATTCACTGCATTCACCCGCACGCCATCCTTGGCCGCATCCATCGCCATCGCGCGCACCATGTTGCTGACCGCGCCCTTCGAGGTGTTGTAGGCGAACAGCTCCCAGTCGCCGCCCAGGCCCGAGACCGAGGAGGTCATGACGATGGCACCGCGCGTCTTGACCAGTTCCGGCATCGCCGCCTTGGCCATGTGGAAGTAGCCGCCGACGTTGACCGCCATGACGCGTTCGAAGTCTTCTTCGCTCGTGTTCATGATGTCGCCCTCGGTGGCCACACCGGCGTTGTTGATCAGGATGTCCAGGCCGCCGAAGCGCTCGACGGTTGCCTGGACGGCGGCAGTGGCGGTGGCCTTGTCGGCGGTGTCGCCGACGTGCACCAGCACGCGCTCCTGCGGCAGTCCGCCGGCAGCGTCCTTGAGCTTGGCTTCGTCGTTGTCGAGCATCACGACACGGGCGCCTTCATCGAGGAAGCGGCGCGCGGTGGCCAGGCCGATGCCGGATGCGGCGCCGGTGACGAGTACGGTTTTTTCTTTGAAACGGGTCATCTTTTTCCTTTCTGCTTACAAAACTTTATCCAGCGTGATCGGCAGATCCCGCACCCGCTTGCCGGTTGCGTGATACACCGCGTTGGCGATCGCCGCGCCCACGCCCGTGATGCCGATCTCGCCGATGCCCTTGGCACCCAGCGGGTTCACATGGGGGTCGTCCTCGTCCACGATCTGGACGTCGATTTCCTGGATGTCGGCATTGGTCGGCACGTGGTACTCGGCCAGGTTGCCGTTCACCGCGCGGCCGTTGCGCTTGTCGATCAGGGTTTCCTCGAACAGGGCGAGACTGATGCCCCAGACCACACCGCCCATCAGCTGGCTGTAGCCGGTCTTTTCGTTCATCAGCTTGCCCACGCCGTAGACGCCGACCACGCGCGGCACGCGGATCTCGCCCAGCGCTTCGTCGACCTGCACTTCGACGAACACCGCACCGAACGAGTGCATCGAATATTTTTTCGGCGCGTCGCCCGGCTCGGCCTTGGCCGTGACTTCGACGTCCTCGCCATGGCGCTGCCGGTGGCGCGTGGCGATCTCCAGCATGCTGGCGCGCCTGGACGGATCGGCCAGCAGGTACAGCTCGCCCTGCTCCACGCCGACCGCATCCGGCAGCGCCCCGAACAGCGGCGAGCCGTCGTCGGCGGCGGCGATGCCGATCAGTTTCAGGCGCAGCGCATGGCCCGCCGCCTGCACCGCCGGGCCGACGCTGGCCACCGTGGTGGAGCCGCCCGACACCGGCGCTTCCGGCATTTGCGAGTTGCCGAGCTCGAAGCGCACGTTCTCCACCGCCACGCCCAGCGCATCGGCCGCGATCTGCGTCATGACCGTATAGGTGCCGGTGCCCAGGTCCTGGGTGCTGGAACGGAACAGCGCGGTGCCGTCCGGCTGCAGGCTGGCCGAGCACTGGCCGGCCGAGCGGTTGGTCGGATAGGTGCAGGTGGCCATGCCCCAGCCGACCAGCTTGTCGCCCTGGCGCATCGAACGCGGCTGCGGATTGCGGTCCTTCCAGCCGAAGCGCTCGGCGCCGATCTCGTAGCACTGGCGCAGCGATTTGCTGGAAAACGGCAGTTCCTTGCCCGGATCGATCTCGGTGTAGTTCTTCAGGCGCAGTGCGACCGGATCCATGCCCAGCTCATAGGCCAGTTCGTCCATTGCCGACTCCAGCGCGAACGACCCCGAGGCTTCGCCGGGCGCGCGCATGAAGGTCGGCGTGCCCAGGTTCATGGGCGCCAGCCGGTGCGAGGTTTCCTGGTTCGGGCTTTCGTACATCATGCGCGTCATCAGCGCGGTCGGCTCGATCCAGTCCTCGATTACCGAGGTGTAGGCGACCGTGTCGTGGCTGGAGGCCATCATGCGGCCATCGTCCAGGGCGCCGATGCGCATGCGCTGCTCGGTGACCGGGCGCTGGCCGACCGGGCCGAACATCTGGTTGCGGTCGAGCGACAGCTTGACCGGGCGGCCCAGCTGCTTCGCCGCCATCGCGGTCAGCGGCACGTGCGACCAGATCGATCCCTTGGAACCGAAACCGCCGCCGACGTAGGGGCAGATCGCGGTCACGTTGTCCTGCGGGATGCCGAAGATGGCCGACAGGATCTTCTGCACGCCCTTCATGTACTGGGTCGAGTCGTGCACCGTCAGCTTGTCGCCGTCCCACTCCGCAATCGTCGCGTGGGTCTCGAGCGGGTTGTGGTTTTCGATCGGGGTCGTGTACACCGCGTCCACGTGCTTGCTGGCCGCCAGCAGGCCGGCCTGCAGGTCGCCGCGTTTGGTGTCGGTGTCCTCGGTCAGGACTTTTTCCGGCGGATGCACGGATTGCTTGGCGACGTCGAAATCCAGCACCGCCGGCTTGTGCTCGTATTCCACGCGCAGGCGCGCGGCAGCGTCGCGCGCATGTTCCAGCGTGTCGGCCACGACCACCGCGATCGGCTGGTTGTTGTAATAGACATCGTCTTCCTGCAGCAGCGTCAGGCGGCGGCCGACCGGCGGCTGGATCTTGCCATCCTTGGTTTCCTGCGGCAGGCGCATGGCGTTCTGCGGCGTCATGACCAGCAGCACGCCGGGCACCTCGCGCGCCGCGCTGTCGTCGACGCGCAGCACGCGTCCGCTCGGGATGGTGGAGGTGACCAGCACGCCGTGGGTCAGTCCTTCGACCGGGTGCTCGGCCGAGTAACGGGCCTGGCCGCTGACCTTGGCCCAGGCGTCGGTACGGTTGATGGGTGCGCCGATTGCGTTCATACGTTTCCTCCCGCTGCAGTCTGTAAAGCGCGCACGACTGCGCGTTGGGCCAGTTCGACCTTGAAAGCGTTGTCCTTGTAGGCATGGGCGCCGGCCACCGCCGCCGCGGCCACCTTGGCCAGTACCTCGTCGGTCAAGGGCTTGCCGCGCAGCGTGTTTTCAGCATCCACCGCGCGCCAGGGTTTATGGGCCACGCCGCCCAGCACGATGCGCGCGTCGCGCACCAGGTCGCCATCCATCTCGACGGCGGCCGCCACCGACACCAGCGCAAACGCATAGCTGGCGCGGTCGCGCACCTTGATGTAGTGCGAACTCCGGGTAAATTTTGCCGGCGGCAGTTCGACCGCGACGATCAGTTCGCCCGGCTGGATCACGGTATCGTCCTGCGGCCGGTCTTCGGGCAGGCGGTGGAATTCGGCCACCGGCACCTGGCGCGCACCGCCAGGGCCCTGCAGGTGGACGATGGCGTCCAGCGCCACCAGCGCCACGCTCATGTCCGAAGGATTGGTGGCGATGCACTCCGGGCTGGCACCGAGGATCGCGTGGATGCGGTTGTAGCCTTCGAGGGCGTCGCAGCCCGAGCCCGGGTTGCGCTTGTTGCAGTGGGCGAAAGTCGGATCGGTGAAGTAATAGCAGCGTGTTCTCTGCAGCAGGTTGCCGCCGACCGTCGCCATGTTGCGCAGCTGGGTCGTGGCGCCGTTCAGGATGGCTTCCGACAGGATGCGGTAGCGCTGGCGCACCAGCGGGTGGTTCGCGGCGGCGGTGTTCGACACCGTGGCGCCGATGCGCAGGCCGCCGTCCGGCAGTTCCTCGATGGCGGACAGGGCCAGGCGGCTGACGTCCACCAGCCGGACCGGCTTTTCGATGCCGCTTTTGTACAGGTCGAGCAGGTTGGTGCCGCCGCCGATGAACTTGGTGCCGGGCTGGCGCGCCAGTTCGATCGCGTGGTCCACGTCGTTCGCACGTTCATAGGATATCGAGTGCATGGATCCCCCTCAGGCCTGGCGCAGGACGACGCTGCGGATCGCCTTGACGATGTTCGGATAGGCGCCGCAGCGGCACAGGTTGCCGCTCATGCGCTCGCGGATTTCATCGTCGCTGAGCTGGCCAGGTTCGAGTTGCTGGCCTTCGGTCAGGGCGCTGGCCTGGTGCTGCTTGACTTCGTCGAGCAGGGCCACGGCCGAACACAGCTGGCCGGGGGTACAGTAGCCGCACTGGAAACCATCGCAATCCATGAAGGCCTGCTGCATCGGGTGCGGTTCGCCCTCGTGGGCCAGGCCCTCGACGGTGGTGATCTCGCGGCCGTCGTGCATGACGGCGAGCGTCAGGCAGGAATTGATGCGCTGGCCGTCCACCAGCACCGTGCAGGCGCCGCACTGGCCGCGGTCGCAGCCTTTCTTGGTGCCGGTCAGGTGGGTGACTTCGCGCAGGGCGTCGAGCAGGGTGACGCGCGGTTCGATATTCAGCTGGTGTTCGGCGCCGTTGATGCGCAGCGTCAGCGCTTGGGGAGGGACGTAGGAAGGCGCGTCCGGCACCGCCGTCGCGTCCAGGGTCTGGTCGTCTTGTGGCATTGCTGGTCTCTCGATTCGGGTTGGTAGTGTGTTATTGATCATCGCCGAAATCAAAAAAATGCGCAGCGCGGCAGAGGCAATTCCGCTTGGAAATCAAAGGCTTGTGGAAACTTTTAAAAGGGAGGCGGCGTGCAGCGTTGCAGATGGCGTTTGAAGGGTTCTATACTCGGGGCAGTGATGCACACAGGAATGACTCATGCGCTCCCCTCTTACCAGGCTGACTTATTTGCTGCCGACGCTGCTGCCGACATTGCTGCTGGCCGGCTGCGTCAACGATTCGGCCAGCTATACCATCGATAACGACCGCGACCATGCCGTGATCGTGAGGGTCACGCAGGATTATTTCTGGAGCAAGCAGGCATCGCTGAGCGTGCTGGCCTCACACCTGCCCGATTGCCAGCGCCGCTTCGATTTCGGCAAGACCGACCTCACCGACCTCAACATCGAACTGTTCTCGACCGGCCAGGAAACCTTCCTGCTGCGCGCAGGCGAAGACATGTGGCAGATCGAAACCAACAACTGTACCCGGTTGCCGGCACCGGGAGACGACGTGCAGGCGCAGCCGATCGGCGTGTTCCACCTGGACGGCAAGAAGAAGCTGGTGTTCGAGAAAGCGGAAGGCGCTGCCTGAGAGTAGCAGCCGCTCAAGGGCGCAGCCAGCCGCGCGCGATGGGCCGCGCCAGCAGGCGCCGGTACAGCGTCGCCATCGACTCGGCCAGCGCCGCGCACGGTCCGTCCACGGCCGTGCTGCGGAACAGCAGGGCCACGGCGATCGCCACGCCGAGCGCTCCGATCATATCGAGCGGCCAATGTACCCCAAGGAAAACCCGTGCCCAGGCCACGACCGCGGCAAGCGGCAGCAGCGCTGCACCGAAGCGGCGCGCTGCCGGTGCCCGGGCACCGGCCAGTACCAGCGCCACCGTGAACATGATGGTGCCGTGGTCGCTCGGGAAGGAACTGTCGGGCGCATGGCGCAGGAAGCTGTGGCCGATGCCGCCGGCAAAGGGACGCGCGTGGAACCACAGCAGGCCGATGCAGGCATTCAGCGCCAGCGCGCCGGCGGTGGCGGCAAGCGCCCTGACCGCCGCTTCGCGCTGCAGCGGCTGCCCGCCGATCCAGAGGCCGGCCAGGCCGAGCGGCACCAGCAGGATCAGGTACTTGGCGGCGGCGATGCCGAGTTCGAGGCGCCAGCCATGCAGGCCGGCGTCCGCGTTGAGCATGGAAAACCACAGCAGGTTCAGGTGTTCGAGCATGATGAAGTGATGGCTTCGCTAGGGAACATCACTTCGTTATAGACGCCCGTCGTCCTGCCCGGAAGAGCGAGCTCAGCCGTAAACCTGCGCTAGATCAACCGGGCTTCGCCACCCTGCCTCGTCAACCCATCTCGCTGTCGAGGTGCGCCATCTGTGCGGCGTTGTAGCGCTCGCCCGCGGCCGCATTCGGCGGTACGATCGCTTCCAGGCGCGCCAGGTCCTCGGGCTTGAGTACCAGGTCGGCCGCGCCCAGCGCTTCCTGCAGCCGGTCGCGCTTGCGTGCGCCGACCAGCGGGACCACGTCGGCGCCCTGCGCCGCCACCCAGGCGATCGCCAGCTGGGCCACGGTCACGTCCAGGTCCTGCGCCAGCGCGCGCATGCGCTCGACCAGGGCCAGGTTGGCATCCAGGTTGTCGCCCTGGAAGCGCGGGCTGGCGAGGCTGCGGAAATCCTTGTCGCCGCCGCGCGCGCGGCTCCAGTGCCCGCTGATCAGGCCGCGCGACAGCACGCCGTAGGCGGTGATGCCGATGCCGAGCCGGCGCGCAGTCGGCAGGATCGCAGCTTCGATGCCGCGCGAGATGATGGAATATTCGATCTGCAGGTCGCTGATCGGGTGCACGCTGCTGGCGCGCTGCAGCGTGTCGGCGCCGACTTCGGACAGGCCGATGTGGCGGACGTAGCCGGCCTTGACCAGGTCGGCGATCGCGCCCACGGTCTCTTCGATCGGCACGTCGGGATCGAGGCGCGCCGGGCGGTAGATGTCGATGTAGTCGGTGCCGAGGCGCTTGAGGGTATAGGCGACGAAGTTGCGCACCGCTTTGGGGCGGCAGTCGTAGCCGTTCCAGGCCCCGTCCGGGCCGCGCAGGGCGCCGAACTTGACGCTGATCTGCACGTTCTCGCGCGGGCGCCCGGCCAGCGCATCGCGGATCAGCATCTCGTTATGGCCCATGCCATAGAAGTCGCCGGTATCGAGCAGCGTGATGCCGGCGTCGAGCGCGGCGCGCAGGGTGGCGATGCTTTCGTCACGGTCTGCCGGACCGTACAGGTCAGACATGCCCATGCAGCCCAGGCCGAGGCGCGAGACGCGCGGGCCGTGTTGTCCAAGTCCGGTGGTGTGCATCTTCTGTAGATTTCCTTTGGCTAGCGTTGTCCGGTCAACTGGCGCAGCCGCGTGATTTCGGCGCTGCGTCCGAGACGGTCGAGCGCCTGCTCGAGCAGGGTGCGGTCGCCCTCGCGCAGCATAGTCCATTGCGTGAAATACTCGTGCACGGTACGCCAGGGCGGAAATTCGGGCGGCATGCTGCGCCAGGCGCTGCCGGTGTGGAGGAAATACAGGACAGCGCAAAATACGTCGTACAGGTCGTGCTTGCGCGGACGGGTCTTGCGGCGCGCCGCTTCCAGCATGTCGCGCACCTGGTCGAACTGCTCACGCGGTACATCGCTCGGGAATATTGGCCTGGACATGTCGCTCGCCTCAAAATGACTTGGAACGCCCGATCCGGAACAGGTTCCCGATCGAAGCTGAATGGGACCACTCCCGTGTTGACTTTTAAACTTCGTCAATACGAGTGTAGCATGCGTTCCGCATCCCTGTGTACCACGATGGTGCAGGCGTGCATGGTCATGCGCACTCGCAGTGCATACAGGAAAATGAGGGAGAAAGACAGGGCGGCGTGCATGCCGCCCTGGGGGAAAGCGCTCGTGGCGCCTTTGCCGACGCGCGCTCAGTCGCGGGCCAGCGCCAGGAACTCGGTACGCAGCGCCAGGTTCGGCTGCAGTTCGCCCAGCATGGCCGAGGTGATGGTTTCCTCGCCCGGGGTGCGGATGCCGCGGCTTTCCATGCACATGTGGCGGCACTTGATGACCACGCCGACGGCTTTCGGCTCCAGCACTTCCATCAGCGTATTCGCGATCTGCACGGTCAGGCGTTCCTGCACCTGCAGGCGCTTGGAAAACACGTCGACCAGGCGGGTCAGTTTCGACAGGCCGACGATCTTGCCGTTCGGCAGATAGCCGACGGTGGCCTTGCCGAAGAACGGCGCCAGGTGGTGTTCGCAATGGCTGTAGACCGGAATGCCGCGCACCACGATCAGTTCGTTGTATTGCTCGGCGCCGTCTTCGAAGGCCTTCAGGATTTCGACCGGATCCTGGTCGTAGCCGGAAGTCCAGTGTTTCCAGGCCTTGGCGACGCGCGCCGGCGTCTCGTGCAAGCCCGGACGATCGGGATCTTCGCCGATGCTGGCCAACATGCGGCGCCAGTCGTTTTCGGTGAAGAGTTCTTTGTCAGACATGGTGGTCCCTAAATATGTGTAGATAAAACTGCCGAGAGTATATAGAAAATGCTGTGGACCTACAGGCTGCAGGCCGACTGTTGACCAAACCGGACGCATCCGTTGTAGCGATGCGCTAGCGTTGTTGACGTCCTTATCACCGCTTGGGAGACAAACATGCTCGGCAGCACTGTCCTGGAAGTCGCGGTCGGCCTGACGTTTTGCTACGGCACGGTCGCCCTCATCGTGAGCACCCTGCAGGAGGCGCTGGCGGCGCTGTTCCGGCTGCGCGCCAATACCTTGCTGGCCGGCGTCAAGAGCATGCTCAACGACCCGCGTTTCGACGGCCTGGCGCGCGCCGTGTACGCCCATCCGCTGGTCAATCCGCACACCGACGGCACGGCGCAGGACGAAGCGTCGCTGCGCACCAAACCATCGTACATCGAACCCGCGCATTTTGCGATTGCCCTGGTCGACAGCCTGTGGAAGGCACCCTGCGACTTCCTGGCCCTGCGCGGCGCCATCGACGCCATTCCCGACCCGCAGCTGCGCACCGCGCTGCAGGGCATGTACAACCGGGCACGCGACCTGCAGCAGTTCCAGGACATGCTGGCCGGCTGGTTCGACAATGCGATGGCGCGCATGTCCGGCACTTATAAACGGTGCCAGCTCCTGATCTCATTCCTGCTGTCGCTGCTGCTGGCGATCCTGTTCAACATCGACAGCATCCACCTGTTCCGCACGCTGTGGCAGCAGCCGGCGCTGGTGGCGCACCTGCAGGACGTACCGGATGCGATCGATCCGGCGCTGGTCGATGCCCTCATGACGCTGCCGATCGGCTGGCGCAGCTTCCCGCCGCAGGTGAACGCCGACTTTGCGCTGCAGGTGTCGGGCTGGCTGCTGACCGCCTCGACCACGCTGTTCGGGGCGCCGTTCTGGTTCGACCTGATGCAGCGCCTGGTACGCATGCGCAATACCGGCAACAAGCCGGAAGAGATCCCGCCCGGACTGCGGCTGGAAGGCCGGATCGCGGCCACGCCGTCACCGGCACGCCTGCCTTAGTCGGCCTTCGGCCGGTGGGCATCCACCAAGATGCTCGAAATCGAGATATGCGGCACCCGCTCCGGCCATTCGTCGCCGGGGCCGAACCAGCGCGCTTCCAGGATTTCGTTGGGATCGGTCTTGATCTCGCCGTCGAGATAATCGGCGGTGAAGGCGATCATCAGCGAATGCGGGAACGGCCATGACTGGCTGCCGAAGTAGTTCAGGTTGTGCACGCGCAGGCCGACTTCCTCGAACACCTCGCGGTGCACCGCTTCCTCGATCGTCTCGCCGGCTTCCAGGAAGCCGGCCAGCGGCACGAAGCGCTGGACGGCGGACTGCGCATGCAGGGCCAGCAGCACCTTGTCTTCCTTGCGGATCAACACCATCATCGCCGGCGAGATGCGCGGATAGGCCATGTGACCGCAGTTCACGCACTTGAAGCAGCGCTCGCCGCTGGCCAGTGCGGTGCCGCTGCCGCAGGCGCCGCAGAAGCGGTGCGTGCGCGCCCATTCCGCGATCTGCACCGCGCGCATCGCCACGCCCAGCAAGCCTTCGTCGAGCTCGCCGAACAGCGAGCGCAGGCCGCGCCAGCCATAGCCGCTCGGCGCCAGTGCCTCGTCGTCGACCCAGCCGGCCTGGCAATAACGCTCGTCCAGCAGGCCGACCGGCTGCAGGCGCTGCGGATCGAGGCGCAGGCTGGTTACGGTAGCCTCGTCCGGCAGGGCCAGGTCGGCTTCGCGCACCAGCAGGCGGCCGGCGTGAAAGATGAACGACAGGGCATCCGGGCTGGAGCGGGATGCCATCAGGGGCGTGAAGGAAGCGGGCGTGTGCAGCATGGGAAATCGGCTGAATATCCATTGGTCATTAGCCTGATGATACGCCGAACTAAAGTCGTCCGCTGTGTTCAAAGACTTTGCTGGACCATACGACTACCCGCATGCGCACCCACCAGGAGAGAGCGATGAACGAGGCGCCCGTCGTGCTTGGCATCAACCGGACGCAGGATGCCAGCGTCTGCCTGATGCAGGGATCGCGCCTGCTGTGGGCGATCCAGAAAGAGCGTCTTACGCGGCGCAAGCACCACTGGGGCAAGGTCGGCGATTTCCGCGACCACTACGGCCCGCGCCTGCCCTGGCCCGAGCGCCCGATCGACGTCGTGGTCGAATGCTTTTCGTCGGACCTGGAAGCCGGCAACCTGGCGCTGTACGAAGACGAGCTCACCGCTAGCCTGCGCCTCGCCCCCGACTGCCGGCGCGCGCGCATCTCGCACCACCTGGCGCACGTCTACAGCGTATTCCACCCTTCGCCGTTCCGCGACGCCGCCGTCATGATCGTCGACGGGCAAGGCAGCCCGGTGTCCGAGCTGACCGAGCACTGGGGCGGCGCCGCCTACGTCCCCGGCGACTGGCGCGAAGTCGCCTCGTTCTACCGCGCCGACCGCGAACGCGTGCTGTGCATCGACAAGCAGGTCTGGAACCGCGACGATGCGCGCCTGGTCGGCCTCGGCATGTTCTATTTCCTGCTGACGCAAACCGTGTTCCCCGGCGAAGGCAACGAGGGCAAGGTGATGGGCCTGGCGCCGCACGGCAACGCGCGCGTCCTCGGCCTGCCGCCGCTCGACGTGGAAGCCGGCCAGGTCAGCATCCCGGCGCCGTGGCGCGCCATCCTGCACGAGCGCGAACGCTTCCGCTACGGCCAGCCGGGCACCGCCTTCGACGACTGCGCCAACCTGGCGGCCGCCGGCCAGCGCGCCTTCGAGGATGCACTGCTCGAGGTGGCGCGCTGGCTGCACGCGCAGACCGGCCTGCCGCGGCTGTGCTTTGCCGGTGGCACCGCGCTGAACTGCTCGGCCAACGAAAGGCTGCTGCGCGAAACGCCCTTCCGCGAGGTCTTCATCCCGCCGGCACCGAGCGACGCCGGCACGGCGCTGGGTTGCGCCATGTACGGCCTGGCCGAACTGTGCCACGAAAGCCCTGCCTTCCGCTGGACCCGCGACGACCTCGGCCCGGCCCCGAGCCGCCAGGACATCGAGGCCGCCCTGCTCGACCGCGACGATGTGAAAGTCGATTACCTGCCGGGGCTCGACGCGCTCAGCAGCCACATGCTCGACCTGCTGCGCAACAACCGTGTGCTCGGCCTGCTGCAGGGAGCGAGCGAGTTCGGGCCGCGTGCGCTGGGCCACCGCAGCATCCTGGCCGACCCGCGCCGCGCCGCCATGCGCGACTGGATCAATGCCCGCGTCAAGCAGCGCGAATGGTTCCGGCCGCTGGCGCCGGTCGTGCTCGAGGAGCGTGCGCCCGCGTATTTCGACCTGCCCGGCCCGTCTCCCTTCATGCAGTTCGCGGCCCCGGTGCGCCCGCAGATGGCGGCGCGGGTGCCGGCCATCACCCACGTCGACGGCACCGCGCGCCTGCAGACGGTCGGCCCCGACGGCGATCCGCTGCTGCGCCGCCTGCTGGGCGGCTTCGAGGCGCGCACTGGCGTGCCGATCCTGCTCAACACCTCGTTCAACGGCAAGGACGAACCGATCGTCGAGACGCCGCGCGAAGCGCTCGCCGCGTTCCGCCAGATGCCGCTGCACGCACTGTCCATGCCGCCCTTCCTCGTCACCAAGCGCATCGAGCCGGAGCTGCCCGCATGATCCGCGCCTATCCGGGGCAGGCCAGCGTGTGGCCCGGCGGCACGCTGACCCTGCACGTGTCGACCGACAGCCCGCGCTTCCGGGTCGCCTTCCAGCGCTGGTCCGACGGGCCCGCACTGCTGCAGCGTTCCGACTGGCTACCCGGTGTACAGGCCGAGGCGCGCGCCGCGGACCAGGACTGGGCCTGGCCTGCCTACACATTCGCCATCCCGGCCGGCTGGCCGTCCGGCGTGGTGATCGCCGACCTCGAGGAAGAAGGCCGCAAGCGCGCCTTCGACCTGGCACGGGGTGACGGCGCCGCCCTGTTCGTGGTGCGCGGCAACGGCCGGTCGCTGCTGTATAAGCTGCCGCTGGCCACCTACCACGCCTACAACTGCAGCGGCGGCGCCTGCTTTTATGCCAGCCCGCCGCGCTCGCTTGAGCCGCCAGGCGCGCGCGTGTCGCTGCGCCGTCCTGGCGGCGGCATCGGCGGCTACGTCTGGGGTGCCCCCGACCATTACGATGCGGCCTCGCCGCGCCAGTCCTTCGCCCACTGGGATGCGCGCTTCATCCGCTGGATGGCGCGTGCCGGCTACGCGGCCGACTTCTGCACCGACCTCGACATCCACGCCGATCCCGGCCTGCTGAACGGACGGCGCCTGCTGGTGTCGAGCGGCCACGACGAATACTGGAGCGAAGCGACGCGCAATGCGGTCGAGTCGTTTGCTGCGGGCGGCGGCAATCTTGCCTTTTTCGGCGCCAACCTGTGCTGGTGGCGCATCCACCTGGTCGACGGCGGCGCGGCGATGGTGTGCCACCAGGGCGGACCGCAGGGCGCGCGCGATCACTGGTGGCCCGCCAGCGGCGCTGGCCGGCCGGAAGACGGCCTCGGCGGCGTCAGCTACCGCCACGGCGGCGGCTGGTGGGACGGGCCACGCACGACGCGCGGCTTCATCGTCCAGCAGCCGCGCCACTGGGTATTCGCCGGCACCGGACTGGTGCGCGGGGACGCGTTCGGCCGCGATACCTGGCCGCCGCTGGCCGGCTACGAATGCGACGGCGCACCGCTCGATGCGCTGGACGGCATGGAAGGTGCGCGGCTGGCAGCCGGCGCTGTTGCAACCGGCACGCCGCCCGGCTACCAGCCGCTGGCCGTGGCGCCGCTGGATGCCGGCTGGCAGGAGTTGCCGCCGCGCGAAGGCCTGGCGGCCGGAGAAGGCCTGCATGCTGCCACGCTCGGCCTGTTCCGGCACGCAGGCTGGCGTGGCGGCGCAGGCAGCGGCAAGGCCGGCGGCACCGTCTTCTCGGCCGGCACCACCGATTGGGCGCAGGTGCTCGGCAACGCGCGCGACCGCCGCGTAGAACGGATCACGCGCAACGTGCTCGACACGCTGTTGCATTGAGGAGCCCGCCATGTCCCGGCGACCGCTGCTGCACCGGCTGGACCCCGCATCCGTCATCGTGTTCCGCGCCCTGCAGCTGGGCGACATGCTGTGCGCCGTGCCGGCCCTGCGCGCCCTGCGCACGGCGCTGCCGCAGGCGCATATCACCCTCGTCGGACTGCCGTGGGCGCAACAATTCGCCGACCGCTTCAAGGCTTACGTCGACGAGTTCATCGCCTTCCCCGGCCATCCGCTGCTGCCGGAACAGCCGGTGCGGCACGAGGAACTCACCGGGTTCTATACCGGCCTGTGCCAGCGCCGCTTCGACCTGGCGCTGCAGCTGCACGGCAGCGGCGAGGTCAGCAACGATATCGTCAGCGGCTTCGGTGCCGGCGCGATGGCGGGTTTCTGCCGGGGCGACGCGGTCGTGCGCGAACGCATGGTCCTGTCGACATATCCCGAGACCGGCACCGAGCCGGAACGGCTGCTGCTGCTGGTCGAACAGCTCGGCGCCGGCGCGGCCACGGCAGAGGCCGGCACGCAGCTGGAATTTCCGCTGTCGCGCCAGGACGAGGACGAACTCGCCGCCAGCGGCGTCGCCCGCGGCCTGGAACCGGGCCGCTATATCTGCATCCACCCCGGCGCACGCCAGCGCGACAAATGCTGGCCGCCACGCCACTTCGCCGAACTGGGCGACCGCCTGGCATCCGAATTCGACGTCAAGGTCGTGCTCACCGGCTCGGCACAGGAAGCCGACCTGACGGCCGCGGTGGCGCAGCACATGCAACAGACCCCGGTAGACGCCGCCGCCCCGATCTCGATCGGTGCCATGGCCGCCCTGATGCGCGATGCGCGCCTGCTGCTGTGCAACGACACCGGCGTGTCGCACATCGCCGCCGGCCTGAAACTCAAGAGCGTGGTCATCTTCAGCAAGGCCGACATCGCGCGCTGGGCGCCGCTCGACCGCCATACCCACCGCTGCATCTGGGATCCGGGCGCGGAACGGGCGTCCGTGGTGCTGCAGCATGCGCGTGCCCTGCTGTCGGGCACGGCGCCCAGCCGCCAGCGCACGGTCGGCATGTGGCCGTACTGGTGAAGCGCAGGCGGCTCGCACGACTGCCTTCGCTACTGCCTGCGTTAGTGCCTGCGCTACTGCCTGTGCCCCTGCCTGTGCCCCTGCCTGCACCACTGCCCGCGGCGCGATTCATGCTGCCGACGCCGCCAGCGCCGCACGTGCCAGGCCGGCCACCTCGTCCACGCTCACCTCGTCCACGAAACTCACGTCGTGCGCACAGCGCTGCGCCAGGTTGTCCTGCCCGCACACCGGACAGCGCGTGCGCACCGACAGGGCCGCCCACAGGCCGGACGGCCGCAGCGGCATCCCTTCCAATAGATTGGTCAGCCAGAAGATGCCGACGCTGGGCACGCCCAGCGCCAGCGCCAGGTGCAGCGGGCCGGTATCGTTCGACACCACCAGCGCCGCCCGCTCCAGCAAGCCGCACAGCCCGCCCAGGTCGAGGCCGCCACTTTCCGGCGTGCCGCTCAGCACCACGGCGCGATGGCGCATGCCCCCGG
This sequence comes from Herbaspirillum sp. SJZ107, assembly GCF_006715485.1. Taxonomy (GTDB): domain Bacteria; phylum Pseudomonadota; class Gammaproteobacteria; order Burkholderiales; family Burkholderiaceae_D; genus Telluria. Next base: position 1,092,870 of record NZ_VFNH01000003.1, on the reverse strand, counting down.
CCACGGCCTGGACCAGCGCCGCCTCGGCCGGCGCGCCGTTGATGGCGATCTGGGCGCCCTCGGCAGCCAGCATGTCGCCGAGTGCCGCGAAGCGCTCGGGCGGCCAGCAGCGGCGCGGGTCGGTGGCGCCGGGCTGCAGGATCACCAGGCGCTCCCCCGCCCCGGGCGGCAAGGCCTGCGCCGCCTTGGCGCGGTCGATGGCGGTGACGGCCAGTTCCGGCATCGGCAGCGGGCCGGGCCAGGCGCCGGCCAGCCCGGCGATTTCGAGCAGCGCCAGCCTGCGGTTGATTGGTTCGCGATACGGCAGCCAGCGATCCAGGGCGGGGGCATCGGGCGCGCGCATGCCGACCGTGAGCCGGGCCTGCAATTGCATCAGGAATGGATTCGAATACAGGCCGCCGCCGAACATCTGTAGCGCCAGGTCGAACCGTTCGCCGCGCATGCGCTCGATGAACAGCGCAATGGCGTGCGCGTCGGCAGGTGCGTCGGGCGGCACACCCACGCCCGGCAGCGCCGGCATCTCGGCCACGCGGTCCACCGGCCCCGGCCGCCCGGCCAGGAACGCGCGGTGCCATGCCCTGCCGATGAAGACCAATTCGGCGTCGGGATAGGTGCGCTTCAGCGCGTGCAGCGCCGGCAGCGCGAACACGAAATCGCCGACGGCATTCGGCCGCAGCACCGCGATCCTGCGCACGCCGTCGAGCCGAGGCCAGCTGCGGTCCATCGCTTACTCGAGCGTACCGGAGCGCCGGCCCTGCGGCAGGCGATCCTGCTGCATCGGATCGGGTCCATCTGGCTCCAGCGGCAACACATACGGCGCATCCACCGCGCGCACCGTGACCGTGGTCGGCAATTCCATGTGATAGGCACCGGAAGGCAGGATCGCGCAGCCGCCGTAGCGTGCCATCACGCGCTGCTGGGCCAGCACGTCTTCGCCGCAGTGCTGGGACGGCAGCTCGCGCCAGAAGTCGAACCCGCCGGCGGCGCGCAGCATGCCGGTGTCGAACATCACGCAGCCGCCGACCCAGGCCACCTTGTAGCGCCGGTTGACGGCGTCGCCGGTGGCGAGACGGGTCTGCACGTGGAACAGGTTGGCGGCGCTGTGCAGGTGGTGGCGCGCCCAGGCCGCGCTGCCCGTGCGCACGGTTTCCGGACGCACCGGCCCGTTCCAGAATTCGACGGCTTCATGTGCCGGGCGCAGCTGGCCCAGGTAGCTCAGGCCGTGCAGCGCGCTGCCGACGAAGCCGCAGCCCTCCGCGCGCAGTACGCCGTGCAGGCGCGCCACCAGGTCCGGTTCGAGGATGACGTCGTCGTCGACGAACAGGCACACCGCGGCGCGGGCCTGGGACAGCAGGAAGGCGCGCTGCTCGGCCATGCCGCGGCGCGGCAGGCGGCGGAAGGTGTCGACGCTGCGGCCGGTGGCGCGCAGGTAGCGCAGCACGGCGGCCACCTCGGGCTGCTCGCAGGCGCCGGCGCGTTCGGACTGGTCGGAAACGACGATGCGCAACCTCGGCCAGCTCTGGCTGCCGAGCGTGGCCAGCGTGACGGCCAGCGCCGCCGGACGGTTGCAGGTCGGGACCAGCACGTCGATGGTATCGTGGCCGGCGCTCATGGCACGCCCCTGCCGAGACCCTGCGCCTGCCCGTTCAGGTAGGGGTTGAGCGCGGGATCGTTGTACATCTTGAACTGGCGGTACAGCTTGAAATAGGCGCGCCCGTCCTGGGCTTCCTGCAGCAGCGTGTCGAAACAGGATTGCAGGTCGTCGCGCTGCACCATCAGGCGCTCGAGCTTGGCGGTGCAGGCCTGCACGTGGGCATCGGTGGCATCGCGGCGCCGCGCCTGGGCGCGCATGTGGTGGATCTTGAGGGACAGGATCGACAGGCGGTCGATCATCGCACCCGCGGTCTCGCTCGACAGGCGCGCGCCGGCCAGGCGTGCCACACCGGCCAGTTCGGCCAGCAGGGCTTCGTCGATGGCTTCGACGGCGTCGTTGCGGCGCTGGTTGTAGCGGTCGATCAGGCGCTTGCTTGCGGCGATCTCGTCCGGCGGCACATCGACCCGGCGCGCGCGGTCTTCCTCGCGCCAGAGCAGGCCGTTGTAGCGGTGGTTGGCGTCGATCGCCTGCCACAGGCTGGCGGACGCCTGGGCATGGGACAGCATCGGCCAGTCGCGTTCATGCAACTGGCGGTCGTGGAACGCGGCGACGGATGCGGCGTCGATTTCTGACTGCATGACAACTCCGTTCTGGCAAACTGGCGACTCAGCTTGGAGTCGGCAGGCGGTCTGGAGTTCTTGTCAGTCATGCGCCGCTTGGCCCAGCGCAAACGCGTGCCCGCGCCGGGCGTGGATCAGGCAGCGCTCAGGCTGGGCAGGCGCGCCGCCACGGGACGTGCCGGTGCATGCGTCGTTGCCACAGGCCGGGCATCGGCGCCATGGCCGTGCCCGCCGAGGCGGAACACGCTCACCAGGCGCGCCAGGCCGGCGGCCTGTTCCTGCAGCGAACTCGAGGCGCCGGCGGCTTCCTCGACCATGGCGGCGTTCTGCTGGGTCACCTGGTCCATCTGGCTGACGGCCTGGTGGATCTGTTCGATGCCGGTGCTCTGCTCCTGGCTGGCCACGGTGATCTCGTTCATGATGTCGGCCACGCGGCGGATGCTGTCGACGACTTCCTGCATCGTCGCGCCGGCCTGGTCGACCATGCGGCTGCCGCTGTCGACCTTCTCGACCGAATCGTTGATCAGTTCCTTGATTTCCCTGGCGGCGGTGGCCGAGCGCTGCGCCAGGCTGCGCACCTCGGACGCCACCACGGCGAAGCCGCGGCCCTGCTCGCCGGCGCGCGCCGCTTCGACCGCTGCATTCAGGGCCAGGATATTGGTCTGGAAGGCGATGCCGTCGATCACGCCGATGATGTCGGCGATCTTGCTCGCCGACTCCTGGATCGCGCCCATGGTATCGACCACGGCGCCGACCGTGGCGCCGCCCTTCACGGCGATCGCCGAGGCCGAGGCCGCCAGCGCATTGGCTTGGCGCGCGTTGTCGGCGTTCTGCTTCACGGTCGCGCTCAGTTCCTCGACCGAGGCCGAGGTTTCTTCCAGCGTGCTGGCCTGCCGTTCGGTGCGGCCCGACAGGTCCAGGGTGGCGGCGCTGATCTGGGACGAGGCCGAGGCGATGGTGTCGGCCTCGGCGCGCACTTCGCCGACGATGTTGGCCAGGCTGCCGTTCATCTCGCCCAGCGCCCCCAGCAGTTGGCCGAATTCGTTGCGCGCATCGGTGCGGAGGTCGGCGCTGAGGTCGCCCTTGGCCACCTTGCGCGCGATCGCGACCGCTTCGCCCAGCGGCTTGACGATGCTGCGCGCCAGGAACATGGCGGCGGCGACGCCGGCCAGGCAGCCGGCCACGATGGCCGCAACCATGATCGCATCGTTGGTGCCGATGGTGCTGATCGCCAGTTCGGCATTGGTGTGGCCGCGCTCGTCGAGCAGCGCCTGCAGTTCGTCATACGTCGACTGGCCGCGCTTGTAGGCCGGGTTGACCCGGGTGATCAGGATGCGCTGGGCCTCGTCCCACTGGCCGGCTTCCAGCGCCTGGGTCGCGCTGCGCACGTCCGCGATGCCCAGGTCGCTGCTCTGCGCGTACCACTTGTGCACGATCGCCTTGGCGGCCGGCGTACGCAGCGAGGCATCGAAGTCGTCGCGCGCCTTTTCCAGCGCAGCCGTGTTGTCGGCGATCTGTTTGAAATGCACCGTCAGCGGATGGTCGTGCAGCTTGGCGTAATCGGTTGCCGGGTTGTGCTGCAAGGCTTGCAGCAGCTGGCTGCGGTTGGTTTCCATGCGCAGCATGATGTTGCTGATCATGCCTTGCTGGCGGGCGTCGCGCAGGGCGACGCCTTCGAGCAGCTCGACCGCACTCTGCGTGCTGTGGTAACCCAGTGCGCCGACTGCCAGGATGATGCCGATGAGCAAAGCAACAACGGACATGACGATAGTTTTGATACTGATGTGTCGCATTGGTGAATACTTTCTTGGGACGATATCGGCGCAAACGGAGAGTGGGAGATCGCATCGGGCGGCGCCGTCGCCAGAGCTGTGGCTGAATGAGATTCCAAACATTCATCAAGCAATAATTGGTGATTATCGTTGAATCCGTCAATTTTTCCAAGAGGAAACACGTGTTGTTTCTATAAATACACATATTTTCGTCAAATCAGGCTACCTGATATGTTCTTTTATGCGCTGTAAACGAAAAAAAGGGCGGCGCCGTTTGGCGACCGCCCCGAACAAAGGAGGAGAACTACAAAGAAAAACGCTTGCTGTTACTGCTCACTGCCACTGCAGGGTGAAACGTCCGTGCAAGCCGACAGGCGTGCCACCCGAATCACTTCACCGCATTACTTCAGCATGCGCGAACGGCTTGCCACGAAGGCGATCAGCGCTGCCAGGCCGCCGACGTAGGCGATGGCCACCTGCATGCCCATGCCCTGGGCGATGGCGCCGATCACCGGCGGGCCCATCAGGCTGCCGCTGTAGGCCATGCTGGCGACGCCGGCCAGTGCCGCCGGACCCTGGGCGCCGGCGGCGCTGAACACGAAGGGGAACACCAGCGCCAGGCCCAGGCCGGCCACCGCGAAACCGGCCAGCGCCAGGTAGGCGTTCGGCGACAGCACGGCGAAGAACAGGCCGGCCGCACCCAGCATCGAGCCGCTGGTGACCAGGGGACGCGCACCGTAGCGGGTCTTCAGCTTGTCGCCGACCAGGCGTGCCATCAGCATCATCACCGAGAAGGCCGACAGGGCCAGCGGGGCGAGGCCGTCCGATGCGCCGAAATGCTCTTTCAGGAACACGCCGCTCCAGTCGGCGATGCTGCCTTCGGCCATCGAACCCAGGAAACCGATTGCGCCCAGGAACAGCAGCGGGCCGCGCGGCAGCGAGAACGACTTCTTCTCGACTTTCTGGCCGACCTCGTCGGCATCCAGCAGCGAATACGCGAAGTACAGGGCCACGGCCAGCGGCGCCGCCAGCATCATGAAATGGGTGCCCGGGGCGATGTGCAGGCTGGCCATCAGGCTGCCCAGGGTCGCGCCGGCCAGGCCGCCGGCACAGCCGAGACCGTGCAGCTTCGACAGTTCCGATTTGCCGGTGCGCTTTTCGCGCTCGGTGGCCGACGAGTTGATGGCGACGTCGAAGGTGCTGGCGGTAATGCCCAGGCTCAGCACGGCCAGCATCAGCAGCGGCACGGTCGGGGCGACGCCGATCGCGATCAGCACGCCCAGCAGGGCCAGGCCGGCGAACAGCATGGTCTTGCGTGCACCGAGCGAAGCCATCATGCGCGACGACACCGGGTAGGACAGGACGGCGCCCAGGCCGCCGCACAGCAGCACCATCGACAGCGCGGAGTGCGACACGTGCACGCGTTCGGCCATCGACGGGATACGGCCGGCCCACGAACCCATGATCACGCCGAACAGGCTGAACAGGACCGGCAGGGCATATTGTTGCGCCTGCGCCATCGACTGGCTGCGTGATGCGATGGCGTTGGTGCGGCGAGGAGTTTGCATTTGAGAGATTTCTTTTATTGGGTGACTGTTGAATAACAGGCGCTGAAAGCACAACGCCAACCATAAGTAGTTGGCGTCGAGAAACTGATGAAGGTGAATTCTACGCACTTTGACGGGAGTTTGCTTTGCCTGCGGGAAAAAAAATTCTTTCAGTTTGTAACCTTCCATCGAAGCGTTGCACATTGCAGACAATGCCCGAAAATGGGGCATCTTTTTTATAAGAAATCGAAAAAATCAGTGGTTTTAAGGCTGAGTTAGATGAAAAAGACGCGTGATATCAGCCATATGCGCTGGTGATAATCAATGCCAGAGTGTAAGTACGCCGACTTCTCACCGGACCAAAAAGACCAAAATGTAAAATCTAACTAGCAAGAATCCATGCTCAGATTTAGCTGCTCTGACATCTGCATTTGGCTGCATGCAGTTACAAACCAAACATCGACGACGCTATGAATTTCCCACTGTTAATGTGCGATGCACATGAGCCAGCTCCGGCTAAGATGTGTTCTCGCCGGCATCGTGCCGGCCGCTGCGAAAGGCGATGGATGCAGAGGTTTTTGTTTGCGACAGGGATCGAGAGCAGCTATCCGGTGATCGAAGGACCGGATGGCGCGCCCTTGCGCATGGATGAAATGGAAAAGACCGATCATTACCGGCGCTGGCGGGAAGACCTGCAGCTGGCGCACGAGATCGGCGTCGACGCCTTGCGCTACGGCCCGCCCTGGCACCGCGTGCACCTGGGACCGGGGCGCTATGACTGGGAATTCACCGACGGCGTCATGGCGGAACTGGAGCGTCTCGGCATCACGCCCATCGTCGACCTGTGCCATTTCGGCGTGCCCGACTGGGTCGGCAATTTCCAGAACCCCGACTTCCCGCGCTGGCTGGCCGAATACGCGCGCGCCTTCGCCGAGCGCTTTCCGTGGATTACCTTCTATACGCCGGTGAACGAGATGTACGTCACCGCCAAGTTCTCGGCGCGGCTGGGCATGTGGAACGAGCGCCTGGCGTCGGAGCGCGCCTTCGTCACCGCGGTCAAGCACCTGGCCCGAGCCAGCATTCTGGCGACCGAAGCCATCCTGAAGGCCCAGCCCGCCGCCCGCTTCGTCCAGAGCGAATCGTCCGAGTACTATCACCCGGTCGGTCCCGAAGCGATCGGCTACGCGCGCCACCTGAACGAATTGCGCTTCCTGGCGCTGGACCTGACGTACGGCCATGATGTCAGCGGACGGATGTACGAATTCCTGGCCGACAATGGCATGACGCGCGAGGAATACCATTTCTTCCTCGACCGCAGCATCAAGTCACGCTGCATCATGGGCAACGATTACTACGCCACCAACGAGCACATGGTGTATGCCAACGGCAAGGTCGACATCTGCGAAATGTTCGGCTACTACATGATCACCAAGCAGTACTACGAACGCTACCGCCTGCCGGTGATGCATACCGAGACCAATAACCGTGACGAAGGCGACGGCGAAAAGGATGCCCGCGTCTGGCTCGAGAAGCAATGGTCGAACCTGGTCCGCCTGAAATCCGACGGCGTCCCCCTGCTCGGCTTCACTTGGTACAGCCTGACGGACCAGGTCGACTGGGACAGCTCGCTCACCGAAAACAAGGGCAAGGTGAACCGCTACGGCCTGTACGACCTGGACCGCCGCATCCGTCCGGTCGGCAGCGCTTACCGCGACCTGATCAAGACCTGGCGCCACCAGGTCGACAACGACTTCATCTGCCTGGGCTGACTGCCTCCCTTCTGATTGCCTCACGGCCGGACAGCACGCTGCGCCTGGTCTTCGGCCAGATATGCAGGATGAGATCGGTTAGTTGCAAATATGCAGAGTGCGTAAAGCCATACGTGCCGTTACCAGCGCCCGGTCCTGCGGCAGGCTACGTCACGGTTGATTGCGCTATCAAACCATGTTTCCGGTTTTACGGCCGGCATCGGTGGATTAACGCATGCTTCCAATAAAGGATTTTTTAAATATAGTGCTATGCAACATCGATAGTGCTTTACAAAATTTTGGACTTGCTGAAGACTTGGTAAAAAATAAAATGATAGCGCTAACTGCTATCCACACGGAGACCACACCATGGCAGCAAGCAATTCCCCTCCCACGCCACGACACCCGCAAAGCTGGGTCGTCATGGGCGTCAGCGGCTGCGGCAAGAGTACCGTCGGCGCCGCGCTGGCCGCGCGCCTGGGCCTGCGTTTCATCGAAGGCGACAGCTTCCACCCGGCCCGCAACGTGGCCAAGATGTCGGCCGGCCTGCCGCTGGACGACCACGACCGCGCCGACTGGCTGCAGGCGCTGGCCACCGAAATCCGCAGCGCCCGCGCGCAAGGCACCGCCCTGGTGCTGTCCTGTTCCGCGCTCAAGCGGCGCTACCGCGACCTGTTGCGCCAGGCCGATCCGGACCTGCGCTTTGCGCACCTGCAGGGCCCGCGGGCGCTGATTGCCGAACGCATGGCCGGCCGCAGCGGCCACTACATGCCGCCGGCACTGCTGGACAGCCAGCTGCGCGACCTCGAGCCGCTGGACGATGGCGAAGCCGGCCTGCGCCTCGACATCACCGAAGCACCGCAAGCACTGGTCGATCGCATCGCCCAGCGCGCGGCCTGAACGACGCCTCCGCATCGGGCTTTTGCATCCTGCTCTGAAAGGATCTACCTGTGTTGAATATGTTATCGGTGCTGCTGGCGGTCGGGCTGCTGACCTTGATGATCGCCTGGGGCAAGGTGCAGCCGCTGATCGCCTTCGTGATTGCCGCGCTGGTGGCGGCCCTGATGTTGGGGATGCCGGCCGCGAAGATCCCGGGTGCCATCGAAAAAGGCATCGGCGACCTGCTCGGCTCCCTGGTGGTGATCATCTGCCTGGGGTCCGTGTTCGGCAAGCTGATCGCCGACAGCGGCGCCGCCCGCTGCATCGCCGGCTCCCTGGTCAAGCGCCTCGGCCTGGGGCGCATCCCGGTGGCGATGACGGTCACCGGCTTCGTGGTCGGGCTGCCGCTGTACTACAACGTCGGCTTCGTGCTGATGGTGCCGCTGATCTTCTCGCTGGTCTACCAGTCGGGCCGGCCGGCGGTGGCGCTCGGGATTCCGCTGCTGGCCGGCCTGTCGATCGCGCACGGCTTCCTGCCGCCCCACCCTTCCGCCACCGCGCTGGTGGCGGCGGTGCATGCCGACATCGGCAAGACCCTGGTCTACGGCCTCGCCGTGGCGATTCCGACCCTGATCATCGCCGGGCCGATCTTCGCCATGTCGCTGGGCCATATCCGCGCCCAGCCGTCGCAGATGTTCCGCCACACCGAAGTGCCGGACACCGAACTGCCCGGCGCCTTCAACAGCTTCGCCACCGCACTGCTGCCGGTGGCACTGCTGGCCGCGCTGACGCTGGTGACGCTGGCCCGCCCCGAATTGACCAAGCCGCTGGCCTTCCTGTCCAACCCGCTGGTGGTGATGCTGCTGTCCTACGCCGTCGCGATCTGGTCGCTCGGCCTGGCACGCGGCAAGACGCTGCCCCAGGTCATGCAATCGGCCCAGGAAGCGCTGCGCGAGATCGCGCCCATCCTCCTGATCATCGCCGGCGCCGGCGCCCTGAAACAGGTGCTGGTCGATTCCGGCGTCAGCGCCGAACTGGGCAAGCAGCTGAGCCAGATGCCGGTGCCGCCGCTGCTGCTGGGCTGGGCGGTGGCGACGCTGATCCGCATCTGCCTCGGCTCCGCCACCGTGGCCGGCGTGACCGCCGCCGGCGTGGTCGGCCCGCTGGTCGAGAGCTCGGGCTGCGATCCGAACCTGATGGTGCTGGCGGTCGGCGCCGGCAGCCTGATGTGCAGCCACGTCAACGATTCCGGCTTCTGGATGTTCAAGGAATATTTTGGCCTGTCGCTGAAGGACACCTTCCGCTCGTGGTCGATGATGGAGACGCTGGTCGGGATCTTCGGGCTGCTGTTCGTGCTGCTGCTGTCGGTGCTGATCAAATAAGTCAAACAGGAGACAATGACAATGAAGATGATGTCGACTTCGCGCCCGGCGCCGCTGGTGCTCGCACTGGCGCTCGGCCTGGCCTTCGCCGCCGGCGCCGTATCGGCCGCGCCGGCCTCCACCTCCGCCTACCAGCAGATGCCGGACGACCCGCACGCAGTCGTGGTGCGCGCCAGGGGTGACGGCGTCGCCGACGACAGCGCTGCCATCCAGGCAGCGATCGACAGCGCCGCCAACAAGGGCGAAGGCGGACTGGTGTTCCTGCCGTCGGGCCGCTACCGCATCACGCGCAGCATCCTGATCCCGCTCGCCGTGCGCGTGTACGGCGTCGGCAAGACCCGCCCGGTGTTCGTGCTGGGGGCGAACACGCCGGGCTTCCAGAAGGGCGTGGCCAACATGGTGATCTTCACCGGCGGCGACCAGTACACGGTCGGCAAGGTGCCGATGCCGGTGCAGGGCGAAGTGCCGTTCACGGGCAAGGTGCGCGACGCCAATTCCGCCACCTTCTATTCGGCGCTGTCGAACGTCGACTTCGAGATCGGCGACGGCAACCCGGCCGCCGCCGCAGTGCGCATGCACACCGCCCAGCACTCGAACCTGAGCCACATCGATTTCCATACCGGCTCGGGCCTGGCCGGCGTCTACCAGGTCGGCAACATCGCCTACGACCTGCGCTTCTTCGGCGGCCGCTACGGCATCCTGGCCGAAAAGACCTCGCCGGCCTGGCAGTTCACGCTGCTCGACGCGCAGTTCGACGGCCAGCGCGACGCCGCCATCCGCGAGCACGAAGCCGGCCTGACGCTGGTGAACACCGATATCCGCAACACCCCGGTCGGCATCGAGATCGACCGCGGCTACGGCGACTGGCTGTGGGGCCGCGACGTGCGCTTCGAGAACGTGGCAAAGAGCGCGCTGGTGGTCAGCAACGAAAACAATGTGTATACCCAGGTCGGCTTCGAGAACGCCAGCGCGCGCAAGGTGCCGACCTTTGTCCGCTTCCGCGACAGCGGCAAGACCCTGGCTGGGGCGAATGCCGGCGGCGCCTACAAGGTCGACGCCTTCAACTACGGCCTGGCGCTGCAGGACATGGGCACGCCGGGGCGCTTCGCCACCAATTACAAGACCTCGCTGCTGTCCGCCTCATCGGCAACGGCAACGGCAGCGGCGCCGGCATTGCGGCCGCTGCCGCCGACCGCGCAATGGGCCAACGTACGCAGCTTCGGCGCGCGCGGCGACGGCAAGACCGACGACACCGCGGCGCTGCAGAAGGCAATCGACAGCAGCCGTGTGGTCTACCTGCCGCTCGGCTTTTATCTGGTCAAGGACACCATCCGCATGAAGCCGGACACGGTGCTGGTCGGCCTGCATCCGGGCCTGACCCAGATCGTCCTGCCGAACGGCGCGGCCGCCTTCGAGGGCGTCGGCAGTCCCAAGGCGCTGCTGGAAAGCGCGCGCGGCGGCGACGCCATCGTGTCCGGCATCGGCCTGGCCACGGGCGAGGTCAACCCGCGCGCGGTGGCCCTGCTGTGGCGCGCCGGCGCCAATTCGCTGGTCGACGACGTGCGCATCCAGGGCGGCCACGGCACCCGCCTGGCCGACGGCCGCCGCAGCGATCCCTACCAGAAAGACGCCAATTTCGACCCTACCGCGCACTGGGACCGCCAGTACCCCAGCCTGTGGGTGACGGACGGCGGTGGCGGCACCTTCTCCGGCATCTGGACCCCGAGCGGCTACGCCCAGGCCGGCTTCACCGTCACCAACACCAGCACGCCGGGCCACGTCTACGAACTCTCGGCCGAGCACCATGTCCGCGCCGAGATCGTGCTGGACGGCGTCAAGAACTGGGAATTCCTGGCGCCGCAGACCGAGGAAGAGGTGCGCGACGGCATGGATGCGGTGTCGCTCGAGATCCGCAACTCGAGCAACCTGCTGTTCGCCAACTACCACGCCTACCGCGTGACGCGCTCGATCAAGCCGGCGCCCAGCGCCGTGAAAATCACCAACTCCAGCGACATCCGCTTCCGCAACGTCCACGTCAACGGCGAAAGCGGTTTTGCGACCTGCGACGACAATGGCTGCGCTACTTATTTGCGCGCTTCCAAGTACCCATATGAGCAGTCGATCGTCGACGTCACCCGCGGCCTGCAGGTGCGCGAGCGCGAATTCGCGGTGTTCGACTACAGCGGCAAGCAAAGCGCCGCACCGGCACCTGCCGGCAAGGTCGAAAAACTGGCCGACGGCTTCTACTCGATCGCCGGCGGCGCCGTCGACAGCAAGGGCAAGCTGTATTTCGTCGACCGCCACTGGCGCCGCATCCACGGCTGGAGCCGCAGCGAAGGCCTGACGGTGGAGCGCGACGCGCCGCTCGACCCGGTCAACCTGGCGATCGACCGCAGCGGCAACTTGATGGTGCTGTCGTCGTGGGGGCCGGAAGCCACGGTGTACGCCTTCAAGCCTGGCACGCCGGCCACCGAGATGGCGACGATCAAGCCGACGCCTGTGGCCCAGCGCGCGGGTGCGCGCGTGGCGATTCCCGTCAACTTCTGGCAGAACGCCGAATTCAAGGACCAGATCGACCCGCAGACCTACGAATTCACCACGCTGGCCGAGATGTTCGCGCGCGACGTCGCACTGCCCAAGGCGCGCGAATACGTGTCGCCGGACGGCAGCCTGGTACTGCCGGCATACCGGGTGCTGCGCCAGGGTCCGGCCGACCACCTGGGCTACCGCTGGTCGGACACGCTCGACACCCACGGTTTCGTGCAGGGCGCCGTGGGCGAGCGCGTGGTATTCACCAACGGCTCGGAAAACCGCACCTTCAGCGGCCTGCTGGGCCAGGGCGGCGCCATCACCGATCTCAAGGCAGTGGCCGACCGCGGCGGCGAAAGCGCGGCGCTGGGGCCGGACGGCAAGGTCTACGTCGCCAACGGCCAGGTGTTCGTCTACGAAGGCGGCAGGCAGACCGGCCGTATCGACGTGCCGGAGCGCCCGCTGCAGCTGCTGTTCGGCGGCCCGGACAAGCGTACGCTGTTCATCCTGACCCACCACAGCCTGTATGCGGCGCGCGTGGAATAAGCCGATGCGAGTGCGCGCTTTCCTCCCCCTGCTGCTGGTAATCTCCTGCGCCGGCGCCGGCGCCCAGCAAGCGGCCGCGCCCGCGGTGGTCGCACTGTGGCCGGACGGGGCGCCCGGCGCGGAACAGCGCCACGGCGAGCCCGAAAAGCTCACCGACGGCGCCTATGTGAGCAACGTCCACGATCCGTCGTTGACCGTGGTCCCGGCCGACCCGCGCCATGCCAACGGCGCCGCCGTGATCGTGGTGCCGGGCGGCGGCCACCGCATGCTGGTGTTCCAGAACGAAGGCATGCTGGCCGCGAAGACCCTGAACCGCGTGGGCGTCTCTGCCTTCGTGCTCAAGTATCGCCTGGCGCGCGACACCGGCGCGGGGGCCCATTACAGTATCGAAGGCGACGCCGCTGCCGACCTGCGGCGCGCGGTGCGTTGGGTGCGCGCCCATGCGCGCGACTACGGCATCGATCCGCAGCGGATCGGCGTGATGGGTTTCTCGGCCGGCGGCGAACTGGTGACGCTGGTGGCCGACAATCCCGAGGCGGCTGCCACCACCCCGCGCGATGCGCTCGACCGCCAGAGCGGCCGGCCCGACTTCCAGGTACTGGTGTATCCCGGTCCGCTGGGGGTGCCGGCACGGGCTGCCAAGGATGCGCCGCCCGCCTTCCTGGTGGCCGGCTCACGCGATGCCTGCTGCATGCCGCCGGCGCTCGGCCTGTACCAGCAGCTGGTACAGGCCGGCGTCCCGGCCGAGCTGCACCTGTACGCCGACACCGACCACGCCTTCAACATGGGCCAGCGCGGCGAGCGCGTCTCGCTGCAGCACTGGCCGGACCGCCTGTCCGACTGGCTGGCCGACGGCGGCTGGCTGGTGCCGCGGGCCGGACGCAAGCCCGAGGGCGTACCCGCGCCCTGACGACCAAGGAGCCCCAATGCGCACCCTTTTACCGATGCTGGCCGCCGGCGCCGCACTGTCGATGGCGGCAGCGGCCGGCGCCGCCGACACCCAGTTCAAGCTGCTGGTGCTGGCAATGCCCAACAAATACCACTACGAATACATCCCGATCGCGCGCGCCAGCCTGGAGCAGCTGGCCAGGCTGCACAACTTCGACCTGGTCTACACCAACCGCCCCGACAGCTTCGAGGGCGACCTGAAGCAGTACGGGGCCATCGTCCTGCTGAACACCGCCGGCGAAGAACTGAATCCGGCCCAGCGCACCCGTTTCGAGGCCTACATGAATGGCGGCGGCAACGCCGTCATCGTGCACCGCGCGATGATCGCGCCGCAGGACGGGTGGGTCTGGTACGAGAAGCTGGTCGGCCGCTCCTTCACCATCCACCCGATCGTGCAGACCGCCGCCATCGACACCGTGGACAGCGGGTTCCCGGCCACCTACGGCGTGCCGCAGCGCTGGATCTGGAGCGACGAGTGGTACGAGCTGACCAATCCGTACAAGGTAGCCATCCACACGATCCTGAAGGTGGACGAGTCCAGCTACGACCCGACCCGGATCTGGCCGGGCCAGGTGGCGCGCGGCATGGGTGCGGAGCATCCGGTGGCCTGGTATCGCACGGCCGGCCAGTCCGGCCAGGGCCGCGTGTTCGTCACCACCCTCGGGCACAATGCCGAGATGTACCGCGATCCGCAGTACCTGGGCCACCTGATGGGCGGCATCTGGTGGGCCGCCACCGGCAAGGGGCAGCGGCCCGCCGCGGCAGCCAGGCCCTAGCCGCGCAGGAAGCCCAGCATCAGCGCGTTCAGCTGCTGCGCATGGGTCGCCGCAAAGCCGTGCGGCGCGCCCTGGATCACCTCCAGGCGGCTGCCCCGGATCAGCTCGCGCGAACGCCGCCCCGCGACGTCGATCGGCACGATCTGGTCGGCGTCGCCGTGCACGATCAGGGTCGGCACGTCGAACTTGGCCAGGTCGGCGCGGAAGTCGGTCTCGCCGAAGGCGACGATGCATTGCGCGGTTCCCAGCGGCGACGCCGCCCAGGCGATCCACTTGCTGAAGGCAAGCAGCTCATTACTGGACTGCGGCCCCTGTCCGGAGGACTTGTCCAGGTTGTAGAACTTGTAGAAGAAGTCGCCGAGGAAGCTGAGGCGGTCGTGCCTGACCGCGTTGAACATGTCGGCGAACACGGATTCGTCGACGCCCTGCGGGTTGTCGCCGGTCTTCAGCAGGAAGGGCGGTACGGCGCCCAGCAGCATGGCCTTGGCCACGCGCATGCTGCCGTAGCGGCCGATGTAGCGCGCCACCTCGCCGCCGCCCATCGAGAAGCCGGCGAGGACGGCATCGCGCAGGTCCAGCTTGGTCATCAGGTCGTTCAGGTCGGCCGCGAAGGTGTCGTAGTCGTAGCCGGCGGTCGGGTGGCCGGACTGGCCGAAGCCGCGGCGGTCGTAGGCGATCACGCGGTAGCCCGCTTCGGACAGCGCGGTGATCTGCGATTCCCACATGCGATGGCTGAGCGGCCAGCCATGGACCAGCACCACGGGCTGGCCCCGCCCCTGTTCGTAATAATAGAGTTCGGTGGGGTGCGGACCGGACGTATGGAGGCGCGGCATGGTGGTTGTCTCCTTTGAGGGCAATGTTGTTGGAAAGCCAGTGTAAGCCTTCCAACCGCGCCGCTCCGCACGCTTGCGCTAGAGCCCTCGGCTGGCGGCGGCGTCGCGCAGCAGCCGTTCGACGCTGTCGAAGTCCGCCGGTTTGGTCAGGTGCGCATCGAACCCGGCCTCGCTCGAGCGCTTGCGGTCCTGTTCCGCGCCCCAGCCGGTCAGCGCCACCAGCGTGGCGTCCTGCATGCCGGACAGCGCACGCATCGCCTGCGCGACCTCGAAACCGCTGCGGTCGGGCAGGCCGATGTCGAGGAACACGACGTGCGGCGGTTGCGCTGCCGCCGCTGCCAGCGCCGCGGCACCGTCGTGGGCCAGCGCCACGGCATGGCCGCTCATCTCGAGCAGGGCGCCCATGGTCTGCGCCGCGTCGACGTTGTCGTCGACCACCAGCACGCGCAGGGTGTCTGCAGCCGCAGGGCTGGCCGGCTGGACAGCCGCATCTGCCGGCGCATCGGGCAGCGCCGGCGCAGGCTGCGTCAGCGGCAGCCACACCGTGAAGCGGCTGCCCTGCCCGGCCCCGCCGCTCTCGGCGCCGACCCGGCCGCCGTGCAGCTCGACCAGGCGCTTGACCAGGTTCAGGCCGACGCCCAGCCCGCCCTGCGCCATCGCGTGGCCGTCGTGCGCCTGCACGTACATGTCGAACACGTGCGGCAGCACCTCGGGACCGATGCCGATACCGTTGTCGATGACGGAAATCGCCACCTCCTCCCCCTGCAGCGCCGCCTCGACGGCGATGCGTCCGCCGGCGGGCGTATACTTGGCCGCGTTGTTGAGCAGGTTGCTCAGCACCTGGGCGATGCGGTGGCGGTCGGCGCTCAGGGCGACCTCGGTCTCCGGGATGCGCACCGCCAGCTGGTGGTCGCCGGCATGCAGCAGCGGCGTGCTGATCTCGACGGCGTCGCGCACCACTTCCTGCAGCGTCACCGGGGCGCGCCGCAGTTCGACCTTGCCCTCGGACAGGCGCGCCATGTCGAGCAGGTCGTCGACCAGGCGCACCATGTGGTCGACCTGGCGCTGCATCATCGCCTGTACCTTGCCGCCGTTGGTGGCGGCGGGCCGCACCCGCATCAGTTCCAGGCCGGTGCGGATCGGCGCCAGCGGGTTGCGCAGCTCGTGCGCCAGCGTGAACAGGAACTCGCTCTGCATGCGGTTCTTTTCGGTCAGCTCGTGCGCCAGGCGCTCCTGCTCCTGCTGCGCCAGCGCACGGTCGTGGACGTCGATCACGGTGCCGACGTAGCCGGCAAAGTTGCCGGCGTCATCGTAGCGCGGCAGGCCGGTGTCGACCACCCAGCGGTAAGTGCCGTCCTTGCGGCGCAGGCGGAAGTCGGCCACGTAGGGCGTCTGCGCGGCATTACAGGCCAGGAAGGTGGCCTTGGCCTGTTCCAGTTCGTCCGGATGGATGTTTTCGGTCCAGCCGATGCCCAGGTCCTGCTCGACCGGCCGTCCGGTGAACTCGCCCCAGCGCTGGCTCAGGTAATAGCAGTAGCCGCTGGCATCGGTGGTCCACAGCATGATGGGTGCGCTGTCGACCAGCGTGCGGAAATAGGTTTCGCGCTGCGCCAGCTCGTCCTGGTGGCGGCGCCGCTCGCGCGTCAGGCCGATCTGGTGGCGCACCCGAGCCAGCAGCTCGTTGGCGGCGAAGGGCTTGACCAGGTAGTCGTCGGCGCCGGCCTGCAGGCCCTCGACCTTGGCTTCCTCGCCGGCACGGGCTGACAGCAGGATCACCGGCAGCTGGCGCACGGCGTCGGTGGCGCGGATGCGCGCGATCAGGCCGAAGCCGTCCAGCTTGGGCATCATCACGTCGCTCAGCAACAGGTCGGGCGGATCGCGCAACAGGTGTTCGTAGGCGGCTTCGCCGTCGCTGCAGGCGCTGACCACGGCATACGGGTCGAGCAGCGATTTCAGGTAGGCGCGCATGTCGTTGTTGTCGTCCGCGATCAGGATGCGCGGCAGGACGGCCGGCGGCTGCAGCAGGACCGTGGCCGTCGGTTCCACCGCCCCGGCGGGGGAGACAGGCCGGCTGTTGGTAGTCTCCTGGTCCGGCAGCCAGCGCAGCGCTTCCTCGACAAAGGCCGCGCCCATGCGGCCGCCGTCGCCGTCCGGTGCGGTGGCGTCGGGACCGGGCTGCACGATGCGGTCCTCGGGCAGGTGCGCGTGGCCGAACGGGATGTCGACGTCGAAGCGGGTTCCCTGCCCCTCCACGCTGTGCACCGCGATGCTGCCGCCGTGCAGGCGCACCAGTTCCTGGATCAGCGCCAGGCCGATGCCGGTGCCTTCATAGGTACGGCCGGGGGTGCCCTCGATGCGGTGGAAGCGCTCGAACACGCGCGGCAGCTCGGCTTCGGGAATGCCGCTGCCGCTGTCGATGACCGACAGGCGCGCCATGCCGTCGAGCTGGCGCAGCGTCACCGTCACGCCGCCGTGCAGCGTGAACTTGAAGGCATTCGACAGCAGGTTGAAGACGATCTTTTCCCACATGTCGCGGTCGACCCAGACCGGCTGCTGCAAGTCGTGCAGGTCGAGGTGGTAGGCCAGGCCGCCCTTGGCCATCGCCGACTCGAACACGCTGGCCAGGTCGGCCGTCAGGCGCGCCAAGTCGACCGGTTCGTAGGTCGCGCGCACCCGCCCGGCTTCGATGCGCGAGAAATCGAGCAGCGAATTCACCAGCTTCAACAGGCGCAGCGCGTTGCGGTGGGTGACGTCGATGCGCTTGCGCTGGCCGGGGCCCAGCGGCTCGGCGGCATCCGCCAGCGCGTCGTCGAGCGGCCCCAGGATCAGGGTCAGCGGCGTGCGGAATTCGTGCGAGACGTTGGAAAAGAAGGCGGTCTTGGCGCGGTCGATCTGGGCCAGTTCCTCGGCGCGGCGCTGTTCCTTTTCGTAGGCGATCACGTTGCCGACCGCGGTATTGACGGCGGCGCCCAGCAGGCCGTAGAAATTCAGGTAGTCGGCATCCAGTGCGCGCGCCGCGCTGACGCCGGCCACCACGAAGCCGTACAGCTCCTGCTGGCCCGGCACCGTCACCGGCAGCACCAGCGCCGCATCGGGCGCGATATCGTAGGGGCCGCATTTGACGTTGCCGAAACGCGGCCGCAGGCCATGCACCTGCTTGGCGCTGCGCGCCTGGGCGGTGGCGGCGAACGGCCACAGCGCGTCGTCGAACGCGAGGTACTCGGGCGCCAGGTCCGGGTGCCCGTCGAGACCGGCGCTGCCGCAGCGGTGCAGCTTGCCGCTGTCGGCGTCGATGTGGTACAGCACCACGAACGGCAGGTCGAGCGCCAGGTTCGGGTAGTGGGCCGCAATGTCGTTGCCGATGTCGCTGACCGCGCGTGCATCGCCGATGGCGGCGCTGAGGTCGCGCAAGCCCTGCGAGCGGCGCGCGTTCAGCACCGCCGGCGTCGCTTCCGAGATCGGGTGGAAGATGCCGCCCACCTCGCCCGACTCGTCGCGGATCGGCGAGAACGAGAAAGTCATGAAGGCTTCCTCGAGGTAGCCATGGCGGTCCAGGAACATGCGCTGGTCGCGGATATAGGTGCCCTCGCCCCGGTGCGCGCGGTCGAAGGCATCGCCCACCACCGGCAGCGCGCTGGCCCAGATTTCCTTGAAGGCACCGCCCATGGAACGCGGATGCAGGTCGCCGCAGATCGGCCGGTAGGCGTCGTTGTAGATCTGGACGTCGTCCGGCCCCCAGGCCACCAGGATCGGGAAGGTCGAGGACAGGCACAGGCTGACCGAGGTGCGCAGGCTTTGCGGCCAGGTGTGCAGGGGACCGAGGGGCGTGGTCGACCAGTCCATCGAACGGATCAACGCGCCCATTTCGCCGCCGCCGGCTAGCCAGCTGAGATCGTCGTTCGTATTCTGGTCGGACATGGATGCCAATTGAATGAAAAATAATTGCGGATGCCATCACATTGTACGGCAAAGCAAGCGCAACATTCGTCCAAATAAAACCGGCCCGGCAATCCGTTCGTCAGTCCTGTTTCGCTTGATGGAACACCAGGTCTTCCACATGCTCGCCCTTGCACAGGTGCTGGTCGATGATGCGGTCCATGTTGCCCGGCGTCACGTTGTAATACCAGGTGCCGTCCGGCTGGACGCACACGATCGGGCCGCCCTTGCAGGCGGCAAAGCAGCTGACCCGGCTGCGTTTGACGCGCAGGTCGCCGGCGTTCAGGCCGGCGGCCTTGAACTTGTCGCCCAGGCTGTCGAACAGCGCCTGCGACTGGCCGTCTTCGGTGCAGCGCGGGCCGGTGCAGACCAGCAGGTGGCGGCGGTAGTCGCCGATCTTCGGTTTCGGAATCGGGTTGTCGATCGGTTCGGTGCTCATGCTTCGCTTTCTTCGGTTGCGGATGCCGGCGCGGCGGCATCCAGGGGTTCGTCCAGCGTGGCCTGGATGTAGTCGGCGGGCAGGCGGTGGCGCGCCGCCAGGGTGGCGATGTCGGCGCC
Organism: Herbaspirillum sp. SJZ107; assembly: GCF_006715485.1. Taxonomy (GTDB): domain Bacteria; phylum Pseudomonadota; class Gammaproteobacteria; order Burkholderiales; family Burkholderiaceae_D; genus Telluria. Next base: position 1,073,202 of record NZ_VFNH01000003.1, on the reverse strand, counting down.
GGCCGCGTGTTCGGCCTGCAGCGTTTCCAGCCAGCCGAGCAGGCCGGTGGACAGCGAGCGGCCGGCCTTTTCGCCGTCGCGGGTGCTGCCGCCATCTTCCATGTCGTATTTATTCGCGTAACCGCGCGGCGTCACCATCAGGCCGTTGCGCACGAAGGTGTTGCTGTTGCCGATCAGGACCGTGCTGAGCATGCCGATGTCGGCATCCGCCATGCTGTCCAGCGTGGTGAACACGATGTTCTCGCGGCGCCGGTAGGCGCTCTTGACGATGGCGACCGGCGTATCCGGGCGGCGGTGGCGCAGGAACAGGCGCTGGGCCTCGACGATCTGGCGCGTGCGGCGTCCGCTCTTCGGGTTGTACAGCGCCACCACGAAGTCGGCCATGGCGACGGCATCCAGCCGCCGGGCGATGGTCGGCCATGGCGTCAACAAATCGGACAGCGAGATCGCGCAAAAGTCGTGGGTCAGCGGCGCGCCGACCAGGGCGGCGCAGCTGTTCAGCGCCGAGGCGCCGGGGATGATCTCGACCTGGACTTCGTCGTCCGGGGTCCAGCCGGACTGGAACAGCACCTCGAAGGTCGGGCCGGCCATGCCGTAGACACCGGCGTCTCCCGAGGAGATCAGCGCCACCTTCTTGCCGGCGCGCGCCGACGCCAGGGCGCTGACCGCGCGGTCGAGTTCCTCGGTCATCGACTTGCGGATGATCTCCTTGCCTTCGACCAGGTCGGCCACCAGCTTGATGTAGGTGACGTAGCCGATCACCACGTCGGCTTCGGCGATCGCCGCACGGGCGCGCTGGGTCATGTGGTCGACGCTGCCGGGGCCGATCCCGACCAGCATGATCTTGCCGGGCGCCGCTGCGTCGGCGGGCGCCGCCTGCGTGAGTTCTTGGTTCATTGGGTTTTCCTTGCGATCGAGACGGTGGCATTGCGGCCATCCTCGCCCCGGTATTTGTATTTTTCGACAACCAGCGCGCTCATCGGCGTGCCGGGACCGGCGGCCAGCAGCGCCGCCGCCTCGCTGACCGAGGGCGTGCCGGTATGGCGGCGCACGGTCTCGGACGGATTCGGCACCTGCACCCCGGCCAGCTGCTCGGGCGGATAGAACTGCAGCGGCCAGTCGTATCGCTGGGCCAGCGCCAGCAGCGCGGCTTCGTCCATCTTGAGCGTGATGCTGGCGGCGGCCACGACCTGGTCGGGCACCGCATTGACCAGCGCCAGCGCCACCTCGACCGCCTTGCTCACGGTCTCCAGCGAGGTGCCGCGGTCGCAGCCGAGGCCGATGGCGAAGGTGATCATGCGCCGCTGTCCTCTACCCCGTCCTGCGGCGGGCGATATACCACCAGGCGTTCCTTCAGCGCGTCCCAGCGCTCGGCCGGCACCTCCGCATGCGTCACCCACAGCAGGGCGGCGTAGCGCTCCAGCGGCACCTCGTCGAACCGCGCGAAACGGTGAATATTCTCGGGCAGCGGCGTCGGCCGGGTCCACCAGTCGGGACTGCCCGCATCCTGGATAAAGGCGATCGGTTCGCCGTTCACCACGTGGGCCGAGACCCGGGTGATGTTGATCTTCGGCGCTTCCACGCGCCAGCCGAGCTGGCGCCCAAGGATGTCGACCGGGATGGTGCGGCCCACGTCCGAGGCCGTGGTCAGCACCGGCGCCGCGTCCAGCAGCAGCGCCACCCGCTCGCTCCATTCGTTGGCGCCGCCGACGTGGCCGGACAGCACGGGAATGACGTACTGGCCGGCGTCGTCGACCACGATCACGCCCGGGTCTTCGTCCTTGCTGCGCAGGTGCGGCGCGATCAGGCGCACCACCGCGCCCAGCGACACGAAAAACACGATCTGGTCGTAGCCGGCGAACAGCGGGCCGATCTCGTCGCGCAGCGCGCCTTCGTAGGCGCGGATCGCGTTCGGCAGGCCGGAAAAGCTGGCCGCGAACTTGGCCGAGGTGCAGATGTCGGCATCGGGCAGGTCGACCGCCAGGCGCGCAGCCTGGGCGGCGCCGTGCTTGGTGATCGCCACCAGGCACAGACGGGGGTTATCGGTTGGTGCGCTCATGCGCTCTCCTCTAATAAAGGTAAGGGGCCGCTCTTCTTGAGGCAGCCCTTGATGCGTTCGCCGCGGATGCGGTGCGGGTGCTTGACGATCAGCAGCGACAGGTAGCTGACCCTGGTACCGCGCAGCGCCAGGATGTCGCGCGCGCTGAAGCGGCGCTCGTCGGGCGCGCCGACGCGTTCGATGAAGTGGGCGCCGGCCAGCAGGTCGCGCCGTTCCAGCCAGTCGATCAGCTCGTCCAGCAGCGGCTTCACTTTCATCAGCACCAGCGTGTCGAAGTCGGGCAGCAGGCGGTCGACCGCGCTCACGCCATAGGCGGCCGGCACGATGGCGACCGTGTCGTCCTGCTCGGCGAAAGGCACCGGCACTTCGGCGCAGGCTGCAGTGAAGGCATTCACGCCTGCGATGATTTTTACCCCCACCTGCGCGTCGAGCGCACGCACGGTGCGCGCCAGGTGGCCGAAGGTGGCATAGGTGCTGGCGTCGCCTTCGACCAGGAACAGCACGTCGCGGCCCGCGCGCAGCCAGGGCAGCACGGTCTCGGCGGCGCGCAGCCAGGCCCGCGCCAGCTTCTCGCCGTCGTGCGTCATCGGGAACAGCAGCAGCGCGTGCTCCTCGGGCGGCGCCAGGCCGGCGCGCTGCACGATGTCGAATGCATAGCTGGGGGTCTTGCCGCTGCGCGCCGGGTAGACCCAGACCGCATCGCGGCGCTGCAGTTGCTCCCAGGCGGCGCGCGTGATCAGGCCGGGGTCGCCGGGGCCGAGCGAGATGCCGTACAGTGTTCCGGTCATGCCTCGCCTCCTTCACGATGCGCGCACACGATCCATACCGGGTTTTCGGCCGCCATGCGATGCATGTGCAGGATCGGCTTGCTGCGCGCGGCCTGCAGCTGCAGCACGTCCCAGGCTACACCCTCGATGGCGTCGAGGGTAGCTGTCGCAGTCGCCAGGTTTTCCAGCGTGACGAAGTTCATGACCAGGTTGCCGCCGGGGCGCAGGCGCGCCACGATCATCGCGATCAAGGTCGCCAGTTCGCCGCCGGAGCCGCCGATGAAGACCGCATCCGGGTCCGGCCAGGCATCCAGCCCTTCCGGCGCTTTGCCCTGATGCAGACTGTAGTTGCCGACACCGAAGGCCGCGTGGTTCCGGCCGGCGATGGCGAAATCGGCATCGTTCTTCTCGATCGCGTAGACGTGGCCCTGCGGGCACAGGCGCGCCGCTTCCAGGCCGACCGAACCCGAACCGGCACCGATGTCCCACACCACGCTATCAAGCCGCAGCTGCAGGCGCGCCAGGCTCACCGCGCGCACTTCCTGCTTGGTGATCAGGCCCTTCTCGGGCTGGCGCTGCACGAATTCGGCATCCGCCAGGCCGAACTGCACCGGGCGCGGCGCCGGCGTCACGCGCCACAGCAGCACCACGTTCAGCGCCGCGAAGCGCATGCCAGCCGCATCCTGCGGGCTCAGTTCGGCCAGCACCCGCTCTTCCGGCTGCAGCAGGTTTTCCGCCACCGCCATGTGGAAGTCGTCGCCCAGGCCCTCGGCCAGCAGCAGGCGCGCGATGCGGTCCGGGGAATTGTCGGGACTGGTCAGTACCAGCAATCGCGCATGGCGGCGCAGTGCCTGGGCCAGGCCGTACAGGCCGTGCTCCGGGGTGCTGCCGCGCGCCCACTCGCCGGCATCCTTGGCATGCACCGAGACGATGCGCGCATCCTGCCAGGCCAGCCCGATGCGCGCGCAGGCCAGCTGCAGCGTCGACAGGTTCGGCAGGATGTCGAGCGCCTGCACGCACAGGTGCTGGGCCAGGTAGGGCGCGATGCCGTGGCACAGCGGGTCGCCGGTGGCCAGCACCACGCAGGCCAGGTGGTCGGCACGCGCCGCGCGCACCCATTCGGGCACCGCTTTCAGCTTGCCGGTGAGGTCATGCTGGACGGCGCCGGGTCTCAGTTCGCGCGCCAGCAGCGCCAGCGTGCGGGCGCCGCCGATCACCACGTCGGCATTGCGCAGGTAGGCCAGCGCGGTGGCGTTCAGGCTGGCGACGCCGTCGTCGAGCACGCCGATCACGCGGCAGGGGTTGGGGTCTTGCACGGTGGTGTCCATATCAGTCAGTGTCAAGGATGTGGTCGATGCTGGTGCGGCCGGCCGCCGGTGCGGCGCGCGGCAGCCCGGGCGGCGATAGCACGTCGGCCACCTGTTTGCCTTCGAAGTCGGTGACGATCACGCGCAGCTGGAAGGCGCGGCCATAGCGTTCCGGCGCCGTCAAGGTATCGATGGCGGCCTGCGCCAGCGCGTGGTGAAAGGCGTCGCCCAGCCCGCGCTCGACCATCAGCTCGGCGCCGAAGCGCGCGGTCTCGGCAGCGGCGATGGCGGCGCAATCCTCCGGCGCGGCGCCGATGCGGCGTGCGATCTCGGCCACCAGGTCGGTATCGACCTCGCTGCGGTTGGCGTGGGTGATGGTCTCGCCCTGCGCGATCTTGGTCAGCTTGCCGACCATGACCGCCAGCACCACCAGGCCGATGCCCTGCGCCGCCGCCTCGTCCAGCGCATAACGTAAAAAGTCGCCCATCTGCACGAAGCAGGCCGACGGCAGTTCGGGCCGCTCGGCGCGCAGCGTGGCCATGGCGAAGGTCTCGGTACGGCCGCCGGTGGTCAGCGCCACCAGGTTATGGCCGGCGGTGGCCGCCACCTGCACGCCCTGCACCACGCTGGCGCGCCAGGCGGCCGTGGAATACGGCTTGACGATGCCGGTGGTGCCGAGGATGCTGATGCCGCCCAGGATGCCCAGTCTGGCATTGGTGGTCTTTTTGGCCATGACCTGGCCGTCGGGCACGCTGATGGTGACCTCGATGCCGTGTTCCATCAGTAGCTGCGGTGCCGCTTCGCGCAGGTTGTCGGCGATGTTCCGGCGCGGTACCGGGTTGATCGCCGGGCCGCCGACTTCCAGGCCGAGGCCCTTCATCGTCACGGTGCCGACGCCGTCGCCGGCCACGTACGTGACGGTACCGGCCTGGCCCGGCAGCAGGCGCAGGTCGACCGTCAGGTGGGCGCCGTCGGTGCAGTCCGGATCGTCGCCGGCGAACTTGATCACCATCGCGTGCGCCTGCCCGCCATCGCAGCGGCCGTCGTGCACGTCGAAGCGCACCCGGGTGCCGTTCGGCAGCAGGCTGTCGATTTCACCCGGCACCGCGCCGCCGGCCAGACCCAGCACCGCCGCGCGCGCCGCCGCCGCCGCGCAGGCGCCGGTGGTGAAGCCCGTGCGGGTGCCGCGCTCGGCCGTCTTGTCCTTCATTTTTGCGCCGCCTGCATGGTCTTCTGCCTGGCTTCGGCCAGCGCCAGCAGCGCGTGCAGCGCCGCCACCACCAGCGTGGAACCGCCCTTGCGCCCGCGGATCACGATCCAGGGCACGTCCTTCAATTCGGCCATCAAGTCCTTCGACTCGGCCGCCGACACGAAACCGACCGGCATGCCCACCACCAGCGCCGGGCGCACGCCCTCCTCGCGGATCAGGCGCACCAGCTCGATCAGTGCGGTCGGCGCATTGCCGATGCCGACGATAGCGCCGTCCAGCAATCCGCGGCTGGCCGCCTTGCGCATCGCCTGCACCGCGCGTGTGGTGTCTTCCTGCCTGGCGCGCTCGATCACGTCGGCGTCGCTGATGAACTGGTACGTCTTCATGCCGAAGTGCGCCAGGCGCGGCTGCGACAGGCCGGAACAGATCATCTCGACGTCGGCCACCACCGGGCGGCCGCCGGCCAGCATGGCCTCGATGCCTGCGCTGACCGCATCCGGGTGGAAATCGGTGAGGCCGTTGAAATCGAAGTCGGCGTTTGCATGGATCATGCGGCGCACGATCGGCCACTGCTGTTCGGTATAGGCGTGCGTACCGGCTTCGGCGTCGATGATCGCGAAGCTGTCGTGCTCGATGGCCTGGCCGGCGCGGGTCAGCTGTTCGGTGACGGTGTTAATCGTGCTCATGCCGGCTGCTTCTCCGCATGGTCATGATCGTGTGCATGGTCGTGCCCATGAGCGTGGTCATGCGGGTGCGCGTGACCGTGGTCGTGGGTGTGCGCATGCGAATGGCCATGTCCGAGGTCGTGCGCGAGCTCGCGGTAGCCGCAGCCGTCGCAGGGCAGGCGGCTGTCAGGCACGCCGGCACGCAGGTCGGCCACGCGCTGGTCCATCAGCTCGAAGATCTCCTTTTCGAAGCCGAAATGCTCGCCGCAGAAAAAGCGCACTTGCGGGTACTGGCCGCGCAGGTGCTCGACCTGGCGGTGGATACGCTGCATCAGCGTGCCGGTGTACAGGTAGTACGGCAGCACCACGACTTGGCGCATGCCGAGCAGCACCTGGCGCTGCACCACCTTTTCCAGGCGCGGCCAGGTAATGCCCGTAAAGGCCAGGTCGACCAGTTCATGGTCCCCCTCTTCCTGCAGCCAGCGCGTCATCTTGGCCATCTCGCCGTTGGCGCCGCGGTCGGACGAGCCGCGGCCCAGCACCACCACGCCGGTGGTGGTCGGATCCGGCATGTCGAGCGCGCCCATGGCGCGGCGCAACCGGCGCTTCAGGATCGCCAGGATCGGATCGCAGGCGGTCAGGTGCGGCGCCAATAAAATCTCGGCCTGCGGGCACGCGATGCGCGCCTGCTCGACCGCTTCCGGGATCTCCATCTTGACGTGGCCGGCCGCATTCAGGATCAGCGGCACCACCAGCACCCGGCGCGCACTGCGCGCGGCATCCAGCAGGGCGGCGTTCAGCTCCGGCGGCGCGAATTCGATGAAGCACAGTTCGATGCGCAGGTCCGGCCGGCGCGCCCGCCACTGCGCCACGAATTCGCGGATTTCCTGGTTGCCGGCATCCTCGCGCGAGCCGTGGCCGACCACCAGCACGGTGTCGTCCGCGTGCAGCGTGACGGAGGGAGTAAAGATGATCTGATTCATGCGCTGGCCTTCCTGAAGCGATGGGTGAATGTGGGGTCGTACAGCTTGGAGCGCACCAGCGTCTCCCAATGCAGCGCGCCCAGTGTGGGACTGGCGACGATCATCGCCTGGCTGGCGACGCCGGCCTCGCGGCAGCGCGCCTTGATGTCGGCAAGGGTGCCGCGGATGATCTTTTCCTCGCCCGGCCAGCTGGCCTTGTGCACCACCAGCATCGGCGCATCGTCTGGCCAGCCGGCCGCGCGCAGCGCCGCCTCGACCTTGTACATCAGCGTGATCGACAAGAAGATGCAGATGGTGGTGCGGTGCGCCGCCAGGCTGGCCAGGTCTTCGCCTTCCGGCATCGGCGTGCGGCCCTCGACCCGGGTGAGGATCACGGTCTGGGTCACTTCCGGCAGCGTCATCGATTCGCCGGCGGCCGCCATCGACGCCATCGCCGACGACACGCCCGGCACCACCGCCCATTCGATCCCGGCTGCCGTCAGCGGGCGCGCCATCTCGATCAGGGCGCCGTACAGGGCCGGGTCGCCGGTCTGCAGGCGCACCACGGTGGCGTGGCGCTGCGCCTGGTCGATCAGCCAGGCCGTCATCTCTTCCAGCGTCATATCCTTGGAATCGCGGATGGCGCAGCCGGGCGGCGCGTACAGGGTCACGGCGCGGTCGACCAGCGAACCGGCGAACAGCACGGCGCCGGCCTGCTCCAGCAGGCTGCGGCCTTTCACGGTGATGAGTTCGGGGTCGCCGGGGCCGGCGCCGACGAACCAGATCTTGCCGGCGTCGTTGGCGATGTGGATTGTCATGTCGTTGTCTTCGTCAAAGGTTGGAACGGCAGGATGCGCAGCGCGTCCAGCACCGCGTCCACGCTGCGCGGCGCCTGTCCGGCCGGCAGCACGCCGCGCGTGACCAGGTGCGCATGCAGCGCCAGCGCCAGCGGCGGCCGCTGGCCGGCGGCGTCCAGCGCATCGACGTCGGTGCCGACCGTCGGCGCCGGCCCGGACGCGATCACGCGCCCGCCCGCCATCAGGTGCAGGTCGTCGGCCCAGCCGTAGGCAAAGTCGATGTCGTGGGTGGACAGCAGGATGGTCGTGCCGCGCGCCGCCAGGCGGTCCAGCAGGGCCGTCAGTTCGTCCTGCATCGGCGCGTCGAGGCCGGCCATCGGTTCGTCGAGCAGCAGCACGTCCGGCGCCATCGCCAGCACGCCGGCGATGCAGACCCGCTTCTTTTGGCCGAAGCTGAGGTGGTGCACGGCGCGCCGCGCATGCCCGCCCAGCCCGACCGCATCGAGCGCGGCTTTTACGCGCGCACGCACGGTGGCGGCGTCGAGGCCGAGATTCAGCGGGCCAAAGGACACGTCTTCCTCGACCTGGGCCGAGAACAGCTGGCGCTCCGGATTCTGGAACACCAGGCCGACGCGGCGGCGCAGCTGCGCCAGCCCGCTGCGACTGTAGTCATAAGGCTGGCCGTCCAGCAGCAGCCGGCCGGCAGTCGGGCGCAGCAGGCCGTTCAGGTGCTGCAGCAGCGTGGTCTTGCCGGCGCCGTTGGCACCCAGCAGCGCATGGCGGCGGCCGCGGCCCAGCACCAGGCTGCAGTCGCGCAGGCCGCTGCTGCCGTCGGCAAAGGCGTGACTGACCGCCTGCATCTCGATGATGGGATTCATACGCGGTCTCCGGCTGCCGCCAGCAGCAACAGCGCCGCAGCCAGTACCGCCCACGCGTTCTGGCGGCGCGCCTGGGGGAACTCGGCCGGCAGGAAGCGCAAGGTGCCCTGGTAGCCGCGCGCATCGGCTGCCATCTGCAGGGCGCTAGCGCGCTGCCACACCTGCACCGCCATCTGCCCCGCCAGCAGGCCGGTCGAGCGCCAGGCGTGTCTCCAGCCGCGGTAGCCGAGGCGCGCGCTCTGCGCCGTGACGCCCTCTTCCCAGGCCTGGCGCAGTACGAACAGCATGCGGTAGCACAGTGCCATCAGGTCGAGCAGCAGTTCGGGCGTGCGCAGGCGGCGCAGCAGCGCCAGCAGGTCGGGCAAGGGCGTGGTCAACACGAAGCCGAGCAGCGCCGCCAGCATCGCCAGCGAACGCCCGGCGGTGCGCGCCACCGCCGGCCACATCGAAGCGGCCCAGTGCCAGCTGCCATCGACGCCCGGCGTGGCGACGCCCGGCGTCACCAGCATGGTCAGGCAGGACAGCAGCAGGAAGCCGAGCGGGGGCACGGCCACGGCGACGTAGGTACGCAGCGGCACGCGCGCGCCGATCAATGCGGTGAGCGCCAGCACGGCCGCCAGTCCGGCCAGCGTACCCGGACGCGTGGCGAGCCAGGCCGCACCCATGCCGCCCAGCGCGAACAGGGCCTTGGCCGACGGGGCGACGCCCTGCCAGCGGCTGGCGTAGGCGGCTGTCTCAATCCGCACGTGGGTCCTGTTCCGAAGGGATGCCCTCATGCGCGCTCTTGCGCGCACGCTCGCGCGCCACCGACAAACCGAGCCAGTAGCCGATCACGCCGGCGCCGATGGCCGCCTGCAGCGCGAACAGCAGCGAGGCGATCTCGCTGCTGGCCGGTTCGAACACCGGCGCGAACCAGGGTTTATAGTGCGGCGCGATGGTGCCGATCACCTGCTGGGCGCGGTCGTCGGACCCGCCGAACAGGTCGGCGCCGGGCGGTGCGCTGATCAGGCACAGCGGCAAGACGGTCAAGAGGACGATGGTTCCCCACAGCAGCCAGCTGCGCGTTTTCATGCGCCCTCCCGCGTGCGCAAGGCCATCACCGGCAGCGCGCGCAGCTCATGCGCATTGAAGCGCGCCATCGCGTTCACCACCAGCACCGTCAACAGGCCTTCGCTGATGGCGATCGGCACCTGGGTCAGCGCAAAGATGCCGGCGAATTTGAGGAAGGAGGTGTCGAAGCCGCCGACCGCATCCGGGAAGGCCAGCGCCAGTTGCGCCGACGTGGTGAGGTAGGTCGCCAGGTCGCCCAGGCAGGCGGCCAGGAACACGGCGATCGAGCGGTTCGCGCCCAGCGTCGCGGCACCGCGAAACACGGCGTAGGACACGAAGGGGCCGACGATTGCCATCGAAAACACGTTGGCGCCGAGCGTGGTCAGGCCGCCGTGCGCCAGCAGCAGCGCCTGGAACAGCAGCACGACGAAGCCTACCGGCACCATCGCCGCGGGGCCGAACAGCAGCGCGCCGAGGCCGACGCCGGTCGGGTGCGAGCAACTCCCGGTCACCGACGGCAGTTTCAGGGCCGACAGCAGGAAGGCAAAGGCGGCGGCCACGCCGAGCAGCATGCGCCGCTCGGGATGCGCTTCCAAGGCCCGTCCCATCGAGCGCAGGCCCCAGGCCAGGAAGGGAACGGAAACCGCGGCCCAGCCGAGCGCATGCGCCGGCGGCAGAAAGCCTTCCATGATGTGCATTCGAAACCTCCCGTCGAATGGTCGATAAGGACACCAGACGGAGGCTGAAAAGACGGTCGACGGACTGGGAGCGGGACTGAAGGCGGACGCGCGCAAGCCGGTCGACAGCGGCTTCCCGTCACCCCGGGGAATGGTGCTGACAATTCGGGCCGGTATTCTGGCTCGCCTTCGTCCTCCTCCGGGCCTTCCCACGATGGACATCGCAGTGGCGTATTGCCGGAGTCGTCAGGCTTACAGCAGCGGGGGCTGCACCGGAATGACCGCATTTCTCATGCGGCGTCACCGGTTTCCCGTTTAACGCCATCCCCGGACGGGAATGGACGCACCCAAAGTCGGGATATTACACGGATGAGAACAGGCGTGCCAGTCTTGCCATCGCGGATTGTGGCTGGCATGCCATCAAGATGGCGGTATCAGTCCGGCGTGCCGGCGCCCAGCATGCCCATGACGGCATCGCGTTTATCCAGCAAATGCTGGCGCAGGATGGCGCCAAGGCGCTTGCCGTCGCGTGCTTCCAGGGCCTTGATCATTTCTTCGTGGTCGTGGGCCGCGCGGTCCCATTTGTCGGCCTTGAAGTTGGACTTGAAGCGCAGCGCCTGCAGGCGCCGGTTCATGCTCAGGTACGTCTGGTTCAGCACCGAATTGCGCGCGGCCTGGTTGATCTTGTCGTGGATCTGCTGGTTGCGGCTGTAATAACCGGGCAGGTCGTTCTGCACCTTGCAGGTCAGCATGGCGTAATGCAGCGCCTTGATCTCGGCCAGTTCCTCGGCGGTGATACGCTCGCACGCCAATTCTCCGGCCAGCGCTTCCAGGCCGCTCATGAATTCGAAGGTCTCGCGCACTTCGAGGGTCGACATTTTATAAACCGAGGCGCCGCGGTTCGGCGCGATCTCGATCAGGCCTTCCACCGCCAGCACCTTGAGCGCTTCGCGCAGCGGCGTGCGCGAGATGCCCATCGTTTCGCACAACTCGCGCTCGTTCAGCTTGGTCCCGGGCGGGAATACCGCTTCGACGATCAGGTGGCGCAGGTGCTCGACGACGGTGTCGTGCAGGTGCTGGCGCTCGAGTTTGGGAACGGAAATGGTGGCTGCGCCAGGAACGGGCGCCTGCTCGACTGCCGAGTTTTGCATACAAAATCCTATCTTGCTGTTGTTCTCATTTTAGCATGTACCGGCGCTGTCTTTACCGTTCCCCCGACCCACGAATGTTACTGATAAATAAGCGTTGTCCTGCCGAGAACCCACTGCTATTCTGGATTGCATGCAAAATACAAAATAAATCATTCATTCATGGAGGAGTACATGCTGAAACTGGATTTCCACCCTGCCGGCCGTCATTTCCTGCAGATCCCGGGGCCGAGCCCGGTCCCCGACCGCATCCTGCGCGCCATGAGCTACCCGACGATCGACCACCGCGGTCCGGAATTCGGCGCGCTCGGCTTGCAGGTCCTGAATGGCATCAAGAAGATCTTCAAGACCGAGCAGCCGGTCGTGATCTACCCGGCTTCCGGCACCGGCGCCTGGGAAGCCGCGCTGGTCAATACCCTGAGCCCGGGCGACGACGTGCTGATGTACGAAACCGGCCACTTCGCCACGCTGTGGAAGAAGATGGCGGAAGCCCTCGGTCTGCAACCCGAATTCCTCGGCCTGCCCGGCATCGAAGGCTGGCGCCGCGGCGTGCAGCCCGACCTGATCGAAGCGCGCCTGCGCCAGGACGGCGCACACCAGATCAAGGCTGTCTGCGTGGTCCACAACGAAACCTCGACCGGCGTCACTTCCGACATCGCCGCGGTGCGCAAGGCGATCGACGCCGCCGGCCACCCGGCGCTGCTGCTGGTCGACACGATTTCCGGTCTGGCCTCGGCCGATTACCGCCACGACGAATGGGGCGTCGACGTCACCGTGTCCGGGTCGCAGAAAGGCTTGATGCTGCCGCCGGGGATCAGTTTCAATGCGGTCTCGAAAAAGGCGCTCGAAGCCAGCAAGACCGCGAAGCTGCCGAAGGCATTCTGGGGCTGGACCGAGATCATCGAGATGAACGCCACCGGCTACTGGCCCTACACCCCGAACACCAACCTGCTGTACGGCCTGGCCGAAGCGCTCGACATGATCCTCGGCGAGGGTCTCGACAACACCTTCGCGCGCCACCAGCGCCTGGCCCACGCCTGCCGCCAGGCGGTGCGGGCCTGGGGCCTCGAGATCCAGTGCGCCGACCCGGCCGTCTACTCGCCGGTGCTGACCGGCGTCATGGTGCCCGAAGACTTCGATGCGGACCAGATCCGCAAGACGATCTACGAACACTTCGACATGTCGCTGGGCACGGGCCTGGGCAAGATGAAGGGCAGGATGTTCCGCATCGGCCACCTCGGCGAAGCCAACGATCTGACCCTGATGGCCACCCTGGCCGGCTGCGAAATGGGCCTGAAGCTGGCCGGCGTGCCGCTCGCGGGCAGCGGCGTGCTGGCGGCGATGGAGGTGCTCGGCGCGCAAAAGGTCAAGCCGGCGCTGAAAGCCGCCTGACGCCTCGTACGAACAGCCCGGCCGCGGGCCGGATCCAACAGTTTTTCCAAGCATCGAATCCGTGCCGGGCATCAGTCTCGGAGAAGACCCTGCCCCGACGAGGGCGGGCCGGCACCATCAGGAGACAACCATGAAATATCTGCGTTTGCGGGCGACGTCGGTCGTCCTGTTGATGCTCTGCTTGATGTATTTCATCACCTATCTGGACCGCGTCAACGTCAGTACCGCCGCTTCCGGCTTCGGCAAGGAATTCAATCTGTCGAAAACGGAAATCGGCCTGGTCTTTTCCGCATTCGCCTACCCCTATCTCGTCTTCCAGATCATCGGCGGCTGGGTCAGCGACAAGTTCGGCGCGCGCAGGACGCTGATCTGGTGCGGCCTGCTGTGGGCGGTCGCCACCATCTGCACCGGCTTTGCCGGCGGCCTGGTCTCGCTGCTGCTGGCGCGCCTGCTGCTCGGCTTCGGCGAAGGCGCCACCTTCCCCGCCGCCACCTCCGCCATGTCGCGCTGGGTGTCGAAGGACAACCGCGGCTTCGCCCAGGGCATCACGCATGCCTTTTCCCGCATCGGCAACGCCGTGGCGCCGACCGCCGTCGTGGCCGTCATGGCGGTCTACGGCTGGCGTGAATCCTTCTATATCTGCGGCGTCATCAGCCTGGTCTGGGTACTGATCTGGTCGCGCGTGTTCACGGAAGACCCGTCGAAACACCCGCGCATCACGCCGCAGGAACTGGACGTGCTCCCGGTCGCCAAGAAAAAGAAGGTGACGGTGGCATGGAAGCCGCTGTTCTTCCGCATGCTGCCGGTGACGCTGGTCTACTTCTGCTACGGCTGGACGCTGTGGCTGTTCCTGAGCTGGATCCCGCAGTACTTCCTGCACAGCTACGACATGGACATCAAGAAGTCGGCGCTGTTCGCCTCCGGCGTGTTCTTCGCCGGCGTGATCGGCGACACCCTCGGCGGCATCATCAGCGACCGCATCCTGAAACGCACCGGCAATCTCAGGAAAGCGCGCAGCTACATGGTCGCGGTGTGCATGTTCCTGACGCTGCTTTCTCTGCTGCCGCTGATGTGGACCCACGACCGCACCGTGTCGATCCTGAGCCTGAGCGCCGGCTTCTTCTTCGCCGAAATGACGATCGGGCCGATGTGGGCCATTCCGATGGATATCGCCCCGGACTGCTCCGGCACCGCCAGCGGCATCATGAATACCGGCTCGGCGATGGCCGCGATCCTGTCGCCGGTGATTTCCGGCTATGTGATCGACAGGACCGGCAACTGGGAACTGCCTTTCGTCGGCAGTATCATCCTGATGGGGATCGGCGTTTTGCTGTGCTTCCGCATCCAGCCCGACAACCGCTTCCACAACGTCAAAACGCCGCTCGACGACGCCATGGCGAATATCCAGGCCTGAACGATCAATTCAATACGATAGACAATGACAAGCACCCCTGAAGAACTCGGTATCCTGCTCAGCGATGCCCATGCACAGAAAGCCGGACAGGTGACCGTGCCGGCGCACCTCGAACCGGCGAGCGGCGCCGATGCCTACCGCGCACAGCAAGCCTTCCTGCAACGCCGCGGGCTCGACATCGGCGGCTGGAAGATCGGCGCCAAGTCCGAAGACGGCCCGATCCAGGGCGCACCGCTGCCGCGCCAGGGCATTTACGCGTCCGGTGCCGCTGTGGCGCGCAGCGATTTTCCGGTATTCGGCATCGAGCTCGAAATCATGTTCCGCTTCGGGCGCGATTTCCTTCCAGGTTCCGCTGCGGTGACCGAGGAGCAGGTGCTGTCCGCCATCGACGGTATCGCGGCCTCGATCGAGATCGTCTCGAGCCGGCTGACAGGCTGGCCCGACGTGCCCAAGCTGAACCAGCTCGCCGACCTGCAGAACCACGGCGCGCTGATCGCCGGCGAGTTCGTCGCCTACGATGCCGGCGTCGACTTCCGCAGTCCGCAGGCGCACCTGGTGCTGAACGGTCGCGACGTATTCAAAGGCGCCGGCACCAACCCGGCCGGCGATCCGCGCCGCCTGCTGCACTGGCTGGTCGGACATTGCAACGCGCAGAACATTGCGCTGCCGGCCGGGACGGTCATCACGGCCGGTTCGTACACGGGGATGCTGTTCCCCGAGGAAGCCGGCCTGGTCGTGGGCGAGATTGCCGGGCTGCCGCCGGTGCGCTTCGACATCGCCTGAGCTTCATCCTTGATCTGTGCCTGACCCGCTTGCTGCCGCGGCGGGATTTTTTCGGCTGCCGCAACGGTCTATATTGGGGACACTCATCACAGGAGAACGCCATGCCGTATGTCGATGGTTTTGTGGTGCCTGTTCCACGGGCCAAGCTGGACGCCTACAAGGACATGTCCAGGGCCGCGGGCAATATCTGGCGCGAACACGGCGCACTCGAGTTCCGCGAATGCATCGGCGATGATGTCAAGCCGGGCAAGCTGACTTCGTTTCCGCAGAGCGTGATGCTGGAGGATGGGGAGGTGGTGGCGTTTTCGTGGATCGTCTACGCATCGCGGGCCAAGCGCGACGAGGTCAACGAGAAGGTGATGAAGGATCCGCGCATGGCCGAGTTCATGAAACCGGAGAGCATGCCTTTCGATGGCAAGCGGATGATTTATGGGGGGTTCGAGATGGTGGTGGATGTGTAAGCCCGCTTGAATGAAAAAAATCCCCGCAGCCTGAAAGCTGCGGGGATTTTTCGAATCAGGACGCGAAAAACGCGGCGCGATCAGAATGGAATATCGTCATCCATATCCGAGAAGTTCGCAGCCGGCTTCGGCTGCGGACGGGCTGCCGGTGCCGGCGGCGCCTGGCGCTGCGGTGCCGGACGGCTCGGCGGGGCGTCGTAGCCGCCACCGCCACCGCCGTAGCTGTCGTCGCCACCGTAGCTGTCGCCGCCGCCCATGCCCTGGCGGCCGCCCAGCATCTGCATGTTTTCAGCGATGATGTCGGTGGCGTAGCGTTCGATGCCGTCTTTATCGGTGTACTTGCGGGTCTGCAGGCGGCCTTCGACGTAGACCGACGAACCTTTTTTCAGGTACTGGCCGACGATTTCGGCGAGGCGGCCGAAGAAGGAAATGCGGTGCCATTCGGTCAGCTCTTTCTGCTCGCCCGAGTTGCGGTCCTTCGACTTGTACGAGGTCGCAACCGCGATGTTGGCGATGGCGTCGCCGCTCGGCATGTAGCGGATTTCCGGGTCGCGGCCGAGATTGCCGACGATGATGACCTTATTGACTGATGCCATGGTGAAACTCCTAAGTTGATCCCCGACTCTGCGTGTTGACTAAGTGCCGGAGAGGCTGTTGATTTGCGTCCGTTATTATGCCTGTTTGCTTGCCCTGATAGGCAACTTTTTGCAGGTGTTGCAGGCTGGCGGACGCCCCGTTTTCCGACATCCGCTCAGACCACGAAAATGGGGGCGGAGTGCCCCATTTGGAAGAGATACCGGTCAAAATTCTTGAGGTAACAATGCGCTAATTAATGGCGCGTCATGACTGCAGGTTCACCGCCGTGACCGCCCCTTTGAACGGCGTGATGTACAGCACCCCGTTCGGCGAGATCGACAGCCAGCCACCCTCCGGCGTGCGCCACACGACTTTGCGGGTCGCGATGTCGATGGCATAGGTGCCGCTGTCCGACTGCGGAGTGCTGCTGACGAACAGCAGGTTCCTGGTGGCCAGGATGGCGTTCGCCCCCGACGTCGGTGCCGGCGTCGGCATGCTCCACAGCAGCTTCCCGGTTGCCCTGTCGATCGCCTGGATCGCATTGCTGGCAATACCGTACAGCACGGGTCCCGGCGGCGCGGCCAGTTCCAGCAGTTCCGGGCCCTGCCACTTGAAGGTGCCGCGCTTCAGGTCGGTCGCGACCAGGCCACCCGCGGCGAGTGCGTACGCCGTCCCATCGGAGACCATGCCCGGCATCGGCGCATCGGTGAATTGCCGGTGGTGCTCGAGCACCGTTTTGCCGGTGCGCGCATCGACGGCGAGCAGGCCGCCGCTGGAAAAGGCGGCGTACACCCGGCCGCCCTCGACGGCCGGCGCAAAGGCGTGGTTCGCGGCGCCGGCCCACTCGCTTTCCCACAGCAATGCGTGCGTCGCAGCATCGAACTTCGCAAGCAGTTTGCCGCCGGCGCGGTCGTTCACGTAGATGCCGTCACCCGCGATGACCGGCGCCATGCGCAGGTCGGCCGTCGAATGGCCGGCCATACGCCGGGCCGGCATCGTCCGCTTGTCGAGCAGTTTTCCGGTGCGCTGGTCGAAGAACCACAGGACGTCGCCGTCCAGGCCGGCGGCGCTGCTCAGTATGACCTTGCCGTCATGGGTGGCGGGCGGGTCGACGATGTCGAGCTGGCCCAGCGGTGCGGTCCAGTTCTGCTTGCCGCTCGCTTCGTCGATCGCATGCAGGCGCCAGGTCCCGCCGGCGTCGCGGACCACGGCGAAAGCCTGTCCACCGTCGAGCGCAAGCTGGGCCTGGGATACCGAGGCGCCGGCAGGCAGCGTCCAGCTGAAACGGTGCGAGAATTTTGCCGGATCGAAGGTAGCGGGCACGTAGTTGGTGTGCCCCGGATTGCCGCCGGTCGTCGACCAGGCGGGCACGCCCGGAATGGCGGACAGCGCCGTCAATCGGGCCGGCGCCGGCTGCGGCGCCACGATGGCGGGCGCGTCCACCTGCGCCGTCGCCGTCGCCGTCGCCGTAGCCGCGGGCAGGCTGGCCGCGGCGCGGTCAGCGCTGCTGCCGCAACCGGCTTGCACGACGGCGAGCATCATCAGGCCAAGCGGACCCAGAACGGTTTTCATGATTGAAGCCAGGAATGAAGTATGAAAGGGCGGGAAGTATTCCACCGTCCGCCACGCCTCTCAATTCCATAGCCTCAGATACCAAAAGTCATTAAGAAATTCATACTTTTGATGAATCGCCATCCATGCACCACAAATTTATTTTCAGATTTTGATCGCTTTGTCATTGAAGAGCGCTTGAAACAGCCCACATAGATGCGGTCCCTGTGGAATCCGTTGCGTCTGCTTGCAAGACTGCCATGCAAGGATATTCACGCTGGCACGAGCGCTTCAGCGGCACGTACGGGCAAGAATGAAACCGGCTATAGTTAACGGTTCTCCCCGATTGGCCCGCCCACCGCGACAGTCTCGTGCGCCGGCCCTCAAACCATGTGAAAGGCTTCAAAACAAGCTAATGGAAGAAATCCGAATCCGCGGCGCCCGCACGCACAATCTCAAGAACATCAACCTCGATCTGCCGCGCAACAAGCTGATCGTGATCACCGGCCTGTCGGGTTCCGGCAAGTCCTCGCTCGCGTTCGACACGCTGTACGCCGAGGGCCAGCGCCGCTATGTCGAATCGCTGTCGGCCTACGCACGCCAGTTCCTGCAGCTGATGGAAAAGCCGGACGTCGACCTGATCGAGGGCCTGTCGCCCGCGATCTCGATCGAGCAGAAGGCGACCTCGCACAATCCGCGCTCGACCGTCGGCACCGTCACCGAGATCCACGATTACCTGCGCCTGCTGTACGCGCGCGTCGGCACGCCCTACTGCCCGGACCACTCGCACGAGCCGCTGGCCGCGCAGACCGTATCGCAGATGGTCGATGCCGTGCTGGCCATGCCGGAGGGGACCAAGCTGATGATCCTGGCGCCGGTCGTGGCCAACCGCAAGGGCGAGCACGGCGACCTGTTCCAGGCGATGCAGGCCCAGGGCTTCGTGCGCTTCCGCATCCAGAGCGGCACCGGCACGGCCAAGATCTACGAGATCGACGACCTGCCCAAGCTGAAGAAGACCGAAAAGCACACGATCGACGTCGTCATCGACCGCATCAAGGTGAATGACGAGATCAAGCAGCGCCTGGCCGAGTCCTTCGAGACCGCGCTGCGCATCGCCGACGGCCGCGCCGTGGCCTACGAAATGGATACCGAGAAGGAGCACATCTTCTCGAACAAGTTCGCCTGCAACGTCTGCGGCTATTCGCTGCAGGAGCTGGAGCCGCGCCTGTTCTCCTTCAATAACCCGATGGGCGCCTGCCAGGAATGCGATGGCCTGGGCCACATCGAGTTCTTCGATCCGAAGCGCATCGTGGCCTTCCCGAACCTGTCGCTGGCGTCCGGCGCCGTCAAGGGCTGGGACCGCCGCAACCAGTTCTACTTCCAGATGCTGACCAGCCTGTCGCAGCACTACGGCTTCGACCTGGATAAACCGTTCGAGCAGCTGCCGAAGACGGCCCAGGATGCCGTGCTGTTCGGTTCCGGCAAGACCGCGGTGCCGTTCGCCTACGTCAACGAGCGTGGCCGCACCGTGATCCGCGAGCACACCTTCGAAGGCGTGGTGAACAACCTGCAGCGCCGCTACCGCGAGACCGATTCGATGGCGGTCAAGGAAGAGCTGGCGAAGTTCATCAACGAGAAGGAATGCCCGACCTGCAACGGCGCGCGCCTGCGTACCGAAGCGCGTTACGTCAAGATCGGCAACGGCGAACAGCAGCGCGCGATCTACGAGGTCGCCAAGACCCCGCTGCGCGACTGCCTGAAGTACTTCGACGGCCTCGAACTGACGGGCGCCAAGAAGGACATCGCCGAGCGCGTGATCAAGGAAATCGTGGCGCGCCTGAAATTCCTGAACGACGTCGGCCTGGATTACCTGTCGCTCGACCGCAGCGCCGACACCCTGTCGGGCGGCGAGGCGCAGCGTATCCGCCTGGCCTCGCAGATCGGTTCCGGCCTGACCGGCGTGATGTACGTGCTGGACGAGCCGTCGATCGGCCTGCACCAGCGCGACAACGACCGCCTGATCGCGACCCTGAAGCACCTGCGCGACATCGGCAACAGCGTGCTGGTGGTCGAGCACGACGAGGATGCGATCCGTACCGCCGACTACATCGTCGACATGGGTCCGGGCGCCGGCGTGCACGGCGGCGCCGTGATTGCCGAGGGTTCGCTCAAGGACATCATGAAGAACAAGGAGTCGCTGACCGCGGCTTACCTGTCCGGCAAGAAGAAGATCCACGTGCCGAAGAAGCGTACCGTGGCCGATCCGGAGCGCCAGATGGTGATCACCGGCGCCACCGGGAACAACCTGAAGAACGTGTCGCTGGAGCTGCCGGTCGGCCTGATGACCTGCGTGACCGGCGTCTCGGGTTCCGGTAAATCGACGCTGGTAAACGACACGCTGTACCCGGCCCTGTCGCGCCACCTGTACGGTTCGCAGACCGAGCCGGCGCCGCACGACGCGATCCACGGCCTCGAGCACTTCGACAAGGTGATCTCGGTCGACCAGGCGCCGATCGGCCGCACCCCGCGCTCGAACCCGGCCACCTACACCGGCGTGTTTACTCCGATCCGCGACCTGTTCGCGACGGTGCCGACCGCCAAGGAACGTGGCTACAGCGCCGGCCGTTTCTCGTTCAACGTCAAGGGCGGCCGCTGCGAAGCCTGCCAGGGCGATGGCGTGATCAAGGTCGAGATGCACTTCCTGCCGGACGTGTACGTGCCGTGCGACGTCTGCCACGGCAAGCGCTACAACCGCGAGACGCTGGAAGTCCAGTACAAGGGCAAGAGCATCACCGAAGTGCTGGACATGACGGTCGAGGATGCGCACGAGTTCTTCAAGCCGGTGCCGGTCATCGCGCGCAAGCTGCACACGCTGCTGGACGTGGGCCTGGGCTACATCAAGCTGGGCCAGAGCGCGACCACGCTGTCGGGCGGCGAGGCGCAGCGCGTCAAACTGTCGCTGGAACTGTCGAAGCGCGATACCGGGCGTACGCTGTACATCCTGGACGAGCCGACCACCGGCCTGCACTTCGCCGACATCGACCTGCTGCTGAAGGTGATCCACCGCCTGCGCGACCAGGGCAACACGCTCGTCATCATCGAGCACAACCTGGACGTGATCAAGACCGCGGACTGGATCGTCGACCTGGGACCGGAAGGCGGTGCCGGCGGCGGTACGATCGTGGCGCATGGTACGCCGGAGGAGGTGGCGGAGAATCCGGAGAGTGTGACTGGCAAGTACCTGAAGCCGTTGCTTAAGCAGTAAATATCAGCATGGTGGCTGTATCACCGTAGTCACCACAATACGTCGCCCCTGCGCAGGCAGGGGCCCAAGTTCGATGCGCCGTCGAAACGCGTATAACTTGGGCCCCTGCCTTCGCAGGGGCGACGGCTATTGAGCTGCCTGCTCCACCGTATAAAACGGCTGCCGCACCCTCACCGGCCGCACATCCATCCGAATCCGGTAAATCGAAAACGCATCCTCGCGGTTGGTGGCAAACTCGCCGCTGTCCGGCATCCGCGTGAACGTGAACTCGAACCCACGCTCGGCCATCGGGCTGCCGGGCGCATCGAAGGCCACGCCGACCGCGCGCTGCTGGTCGCTGTCGACCAGCTTCTCCAGCAGATTCACCACCGTGGTGTTACCCAGGATATCCGTGTAAAAAATCGGCGGGCGGTGCTCGGGCACCGCTTCGTTGATGCGCTCCTTGCCCGGTCCTGGATAAAAGGTGCGGGTGGCCAGATTGAAACGGTCGCCGCTGTCCAGGTAGCTGATGCGCGCGTTGGCCAGGTTGAAGCCGGGCTGCGTCTTGTCGCTGGTGGCCTGCGCCAGCTCGAGCACGATGGCGCCGCGGTAGCCGATCATGGTGACGTCGCGTCCCGGCCCGATCACGGCGGCGGTGTTCTCGTCGATCCCCAGTCCCAGCACATAATGCTTGGCCAGCATCGCCGGCAGCATGCGCGCAAAGCGGCCGCGCACCAGCAGGTGCTGGTCGACGAAGACGTCGTCGCCGATGAAGCCCAGGCCCGGCGCCACGTCCTTGCCGTCCACCACACCGTTCTTCAGCACTGGCAGCACCTCGGCCGGCGGATCGTAGAACATGGTGCTGCTCATGATGGCGGCGCCGGCGCTGGTGCCGGCGATGACGCCGCCGCGCCGGTACAGCTTCCACAGCGCGTCCAGCACGGCGGTGTTGCTGCCGTCGGGGTGGCGCAGCGCGGCGGTGATGCGGGCCTGGTCGCCGCCGGTGAAGAACACGCCGCCGGCATCCGCCAGCGCGCGTGCCAGCGCCGGATCGTCGGCATCCTTGCGCACGTCGCGCCCTGGCAGGCGCGGCGCGATCGGCACCACGAAGGCTTGCGCGCCCTGGCGGTTCAGGTTGGTTACGGTGAGCTGCCCTTCGCGTTCGGGATTGCCGGCCGCCGTCGCCAGCACCGCGATGCGCGCGCCCTTGCCGCCCGCCAGCGCGACGATCTTTTGCCACACCGCGGCATTGTCGGCCTGCAGGCCGCCGCCGATGATGACCAGTGATCCCTTGGGCGCCTCGGCAGCCGCCGCGCCGGTCACCGCAGCGCCGGCCAGCGCCAGCGCCACCGCACAACACAGTCGCTTCAACATGGGCGGCCCATCACTTGAACGAGTAGTTCACGCTCACGAAGGCGCTGCGGCCGCGCGGATCGGTGTAGCTCGGGTCGTACCCGGCCAGGAAGAAATATGCCTGGTTCGAGAACGGCGGATCGGTGTTCAGCAGGTTCAGCACGCCGGCGCGCAGCTTCAACTGTTTATTGATCGCCCAGCTGCCGGTCAGGTCCCACAGCGAGTACGACTTCACGTGGTTCGGCGGCAGCAGCGCGTCGGTGTACGGGTCGTAGGTCGTGTTCTGGTCGGTGTAGCCGGACGAGTACTGGTTCGCCAGGGTCAGGCTGTAGGGACCCGCATCCCAATCCAGGCTGATGCGGTGGCGCCAGCGCTGGATCACCTGGTCGTTCAGGAACACGCCGAGGTTGGTGCGGTAGGGTTCGTCCGGACCGAACTGGCGATCATAGCGCAGGATGTAGGTGCCGGACAGGCTGAGGCCGAGCCGTCCCCAGGCGCCGCGCTCGCTGTGCCAGTCGGCGCCGAGGTCGATGCCGGACGTCTTCAGGCGGCCCTGGTTTTCCTTCATCAGCAGGATGTTGGAAATGAAACCGTCTTCGTCGCGCTGGATGTACTTGCCGTTGTAGGCGTCGGGATTCTCGATGATGACCTGCTCGCCCAGCGTGCTGATCACGTCCTTCTTCTCGATGTTCCAGTAGTCGATCGAGAAATTGGTGCGCTTGTCCAGTTCGACCACGGCGCCGAGCGTGAACTGGCGCGATTTCTCCGGCTTCAGATCCGGGTTCGAGCGGCGCTCGACGTTCCACTGGTCGGTGCAAGTGTCGATGCTGCCTTCCTGGCGCACGCACTGCGGGTCGGTCAGGATGCCGGCCGAGGTGCCGAAGATGGTCGGGCGCTTCAGGTCGGACAGCGAAGGCGCGCGGAAGCCGGTGCCGGCCGAGCCGCGCAGCAGCAGCGACTTGGTCGGCTGCCAGCGTACCCCGATCTTCGGGTTGGTCGTGTTGCCGACTTCGCTGTAGTGGTCGTAGCGCAGCGCGAACTGCATCTCGAGTTCCTTGGTCAGCGGTGCGATCACCTCGGTGAACACCGAGGCCACCTTGCGCGCATCGTCGAGCGTCTCGACGTCGGCCAGCTGGCCCGGTGCCAGCGTGCTGTCGCGGTCGCCGGCGATGTTGTTCGAACGGAGCAGGTCCGACGGATTGAACTGCTGGCGCTCGTGGCGCAGCTCGCCGCCGACGGCCAGTGCCAGGTCGCCGCCGGCCAGCGTCGTCAAGGAGCGCGACATCTTGCCGTCGAGCGAAGTCGACACGCCCTTGGCCTTGCGCGCCTCGTCGTTGATGCGGATGCCGTCGATCAGGTCCTGGCCGGCCTGCGACGACGGCGCAAACGGATTGACGGTGCCGTTGCGCACTGCCGCGTCGAACTGGTCGTACAGGACGTAGCCGTTCACGTACTTGTCGTTGGCGCGGTTCTCGGCGCGCGACACGGCGACGTCGTAGTCCCAGCCCCGCAGGGTGCCGCTGGCGCCCAGCACCAGGCGCTGGCCGGTGCTGGTCACTTCGTTGCTGCGGTTGCCGGCTTCGGCCATGCGGTAGCGGATGCCGCTGAAGGTATCGGGCAGGCCGGGACCGGTCAGCGCGTTGCGGTAGGCCGTCGGCAGGATGCTGACCGGCAGGTTGCGGATGCGGACCGGATTCGGCGACAGCACATACTTGGTGCGGGCCTGGGTCTGCACCAGTTCCGCGAACAGCTGGTTGTCCGGATCCAGCTGGAAGGTGGCGCGGCCGATGAAGCCGATCTTGCGCGACTCCGGATAGATCTCGGTGTCTTCCATGTAGTCGTAGCTGCAGCCGGCCGCGCCGCCCGGTCCCTTTTCGGCATACACGGTGGCGGGCGGGTTGCAGTCCGGTGCGCTCGGGTTGACCCGGCTGACCCGGCTGCCGGCGGGCAGCAGGCCGGCGCCGATCAGGGCATTGCGCTGGGCGGCCGAGATGTCGATATTCGCCGGGAAGGTGTTGCTCGACATCTGCGCCGGCAGCGTGGTGGCCAGCGGACGGTCGCGGATGAAGCTGCGCTGGCTGGAGCGCATGCGATCCAGCTGCTGCACGTCGAGCACGCCGAACACGTTGAAGCGGTCGTCCGTCAGGCTGCCGGTGCCGGCGCTGATGCTGGCGGTGCGCTTGCCGGCGCCGCCCTGCTCGGTCCCGGCGGCGGAGGCGGCCACGTCCACGCCGGTGTAATCCTTGCGCGTGATGAAGTTGATCACGCCGCCGATGGCGTCGGTGCCGTAGATCGCGGAGGCGCCGTCCTTCAGCACCTCGACGCGCTGGATCGCGCCGGCCGGGATGTTGTTCAGGTCGACGCCGGCGTTGTCGCCGGGCGACGCGAAGTTGGCCAGGCGGCGGCCGTTCAGCAGGATCAGCGTCGACGACACGCCGATGCCGCGCATGTTGGCGCCGTTGAAGCCGCGCTGGCCGGAAGTGCTGTCCGAGATGCTCGGGCCGTCGGTCAGCGGCGCGGTGTTGGCGCTGATGTTCTTGACCAGTTCGGCGGCGGTGGTGGCGCCCATCTTGTCGATGTCCTCGCGCGTGATCAGCTGCACGGGCAGCGCGGTCTCGCTGTCGATGCGCTTGATCGACGAGCCGGTGATCTCGACGCGCTGCATTTTCGGTGCTTCCTGCGCCCAGGCGGACTGGCCCATCAGGCCCAGCGCGGCGGCCACGGCCGACGCCAGGACGGTCTTCGACATCTGCTTCATATGCAATGCTCCCTCTCTCGGTGGGTGACTCAGGATTTTTTGTTGGTGGCGCGTTTATGGGTGCTGCGGATCTGGTGTTCGCCAACCAGGTAGGCGGCAATCGCCCCGGTATGGCGCGCCGCCTTGGCGACATTGGCTTTATTGGAAGTCATCAGCGATACCGCCAGCGCTTCGATGACCGCCAGCGCAGCGCTCGAGCTGCTGGGCAGCACCGGATGCGTGCTGTGCGCGTACAGCACGTGGTGTCCGAGCGCCGCCAGCGGGGACGCGGGCGAATCGGTGATGGACACGATGGTGGCGCCGCTGTCGCGCGCGAAGCGGGTCAGCGACACCGCATCCAGCGTGTAGCGCGGCAGCGAGATCACGACCAGCACGTCCTTGGCGGTGATGGTGGCCAGGTGGCTGGCGGCGACCTCGGTGCCGCCGCCGACGGCGACGTCGATCACATGGCGGCAGAACGGCTGCAAATGCATCGCCAGCGCCCCCGCCAGGAACGAGGACAGGCCGAAGCCGAGCACGTACACCGCGCGCGCCTTGGTGAGCATGGCGCCGATACGGTCGATCCGGTCGCCGGCCAGCGCGGCGCTGGTGGCGGTGATGGCTGCCTCGGCATAGCCCAGGCTTTCCAGTGCCGGGGATTGGACGGCGCGGCGTGCGATCGTGGAGCGCAGCTTCTCGACCGGCTGCAGTACCGATTGCAGCGTCTCGGCCACCGCGCCGCGCATCGCCGCGTAGTTCCTGAAACCGAGGTCGCGCGCGAAGCGGCTGATGGTGGCGGTCGACACCGCGCAGGCCTCGGCCAGTTCCTCGACGCCGAGCGCGGTCACGCGCACCTGGTTGCGCAGCAGGTAGTCGGCGATCGCGCGATTCGACGCCGATCCCTCGGCCAGCATGTGCCGCAGGGCCTGGCCGAGCCCGGACTCGGCAAAGCCGATGTCGGGCGTGGCAGCGCTGGAGGAGGCAGCAGGGGTCATCGTCGCCTTGGATGAAAAATTAGCTTTTTTACTCTAATCTAGTTGCATTCAAGAACTCAACAAGATTCTGAAAATAATCCTTCATCGATTTACCTTGTGTAAAAATTCATACATAATCGATCGAACAAAGCCATCGACCGGCGTCCGGAGACTGCAACATGCCTATACAAACCCATCCGATTGCAGACGAACCCGGCATCGCCGCCTACCGGTTGACGTCCTGCCATTACGGCAACCCCGGCCGCGGCAAAAAGGCGTACATCCAGGCCTCGCTGCACGCCGACGAGGTGCCGGCCATGCTGGTGGCCCACGTCCTGAGGCGCGAACTCGAACGGCTGGATGCCGAAGGGCGCATCCACGGCGAGGTGATCCTGGTACCGGCCGCGAACCCGATCGGCCTGTCGCAGCTGATCCAGGGCACGCCGTTCGGGCGCTTCGACCTCGGCACCGGCATCAATTTCAACCGCGACTTCCTGCACGTCGCCGGCGAACTGGCGGCCACCCTGGCCGGCCGCCTGGGCAGCGACGCGGCGCAGAACGTCGCCGTCATCCGCGCCGAGGCACGCGCCGCGGTCGCCCGCTGGGATGCAAACGGCGCCACCGCGGTCCTCAAGAAAACGCTGCTGTCGATGGCGATCGACGCCGACGTCGTGCTCGACCTCCACTGCGACAACGAAGCGCTGCTGCACATGTACGCCGGCACCGCGCTGGCCGCGCGCGCCGAGCCGCTGGCCGCCCTGCTCGGGGCGCGCGCCCTGCTGCTGTCCGGCGCCTCCGGCGGCGAACCCTTCGACGAAGCCTGCAGCCGCCTGTGGTGGGACCTGGCCGACCACTTCGGTCCGGAGATCCCGATTCCACCGGCCTGCGCTGCCATCACGGTGGAGCTGCGCGGCGAGATGGACGTGCGCTACGACTACGCCGAGCGCGATGCGCAGGCGCTGCTGCAGTACCTGGCGCGCGAGGGCGTGCTCGACCTGCCGCCGGCGGCGGCACCCGATGCCCTGTGCGCGGCGACCCCGCTCGAAGGCGTCGAGCCTGTATATGCGCCGCAGTCGGGGGTGCTGGTGTTCCTCAAGGCGCTGGGCGACCAGGTGCTGGCCGGCGAAGCGGTCGCCGACATCGTCAACCCGGTCAGCGGCGCCACCACCACGCTGCGTGCGCAGCGCGGCGGGCTGCTGTTCGCCTCTACCGCGCACCGCCACCTGCTGCGCGGCATGCAGGTCTGCAAGCTGGCCGGCGCCACGCCCTTCCGTAGCGGTTCCCTATTAAGCCAGTGAGTCTGTAACCATGCGCCTGCGCCTGCCCAATACCTTCGTCCTGCTGTTCGCGATCCTGGCGCTGATTGCGCTGGCCACCTGGCTGATCCCGGGCGGGAAGTACGAGACCCACCTGGTGAACGGCAAGCAGCTGATCGACCCGGCGTCCTTCCACTACGTGGCCAGCAGCCCGCAGGGCCTGGTGGCGCTGATGAAGGCGCCGATCAAGGGCTTCGTCGAAGCGGCGCAGATCATCGGCTTCGTGCTGATCGTCGGCGGCGCCTTTGCCGTGATCCAGAAGACCGAAGCGATCGATACCGCGATCCGCTCGGTCGCCAGGGCGCATGCGCACTCGCCGCTGATCCGCGCCACCCTGATCCCGGTCTTCGTCACCCTTTTCTCGCTCGGCGGCGCCACCTTCGGCATGAACGAGGAGTCGATTCCGTTCGTGCTGATCTTCGTGCCGCTGGCGCTGGCGCTCGGCTACGACACCGTGACCGGCGTGTCGATCCCCTTTCTCGGCTCGCAGGCCGGCTTCGGCGCCGCCTTTCTGAATCCGTTCAACGTCGGCATCGCGCAGGGCATCGCCGGGGTGCCGGTGTTTTCGGGGATGGGCTACCGCCTGATCGTATGGGTGACGGTGACCGCGGTGACGATCGCCTTCCTGATGTGGTACGCGGCGCGGGTCAAGCGCACGCCGACGCTCAGCCCGACCTTCATCCTCGACCAGGCCAAGCGCAAGGAACAGCCGGCCGGACTCTCCATGCAGCATCCGCATGAGCGCATGCGCGGGCGCCATGTCGCGGTGCTGGCGATCTTCGCGCTGTCGCTGGGCGCGATGGTGATCGGCGTCGTGAAATTCGACTGGTTCGTCGACGAGATCGCCGCCCTGTTCCTGGCGATGGCGATCGTCGCCGGCCTGGTGGCGCGCCTCGGCACCGACGACTGGGTGGCCGCCTTCATGCAGGGCGTGAAGGACCTGGCGCCGACCGCGCTGGTGATCGCAATCGCGCGCGCCACCATGATCATCGCGCGCGACGCCCACATCATCGACACCATGCTGCATGGCCTGATGCCGCTAGTGCAGTCGAGCCACCCGGTATTCGCGGCCCAGAAGATGTACCTGATCCAGTCGGTGATCAACTTCTTCATCCACTCGGGCACCGGCCAGGCCGCGCTGACCATGCCGATCATGGCGCCGCTGGCCGACCTGGTCGGCGTGACGCGCCAGACCGCGATCCTCGCCTTCCAGCTCGGCGAGCTGTCGACGCCGATGCTGCCGACCTCGGGCATCACGGTCGGCGTGCTGGCCCTGGCGCGCGTGCCCTGGCTGACCTGGGCCAAGTGGATGATTCCGCTGCAGCTGATCTACCTGGTGCTGGCCCTGCTGCTGCTGGTGCCGCCTTGCCTGATGCAGTGGAGCTGACCCGGTCTCACGGCTTCGCTGCGATCTTCACCAGCACCACATCGTTGACCCGCATCGGCACCTGCACGCTTGCCGTGCCGTTCGCCGCCACCTTTACCTGGCGCGTCTCCGGCTTGTCCACGGTCAGCGCCTGCAGCTGCGCGACCTGCGACTGAGTGAGGCTCTTGGGCTTGCCCATCTCCAGCCAAGTGGTGTGCGCATCGTTGGCCTTGAAGCCGGTGCGGTACA
Organism: Herbaspirillum sp. SJZ107; assembly: GCF_006715485.1. Taxonomy (GTDB): domain Bacteria; phylum Pseudomonadota; class Gammaproteobacteria; order Burkholderiales; family Burkholderiaceae_D; genus Telluria. Next base: position 1,044,266 of record NZ_VFNH01000003.1, on the reverse strand, counting down.
CCTGCATCGTGTAGGTGCCCGGCTTCATCCCCTTCAGCTCCAGCGCCAGCGGGGTGCCGTCGCGCGTCGGCTGCACCGTCGTGTAGTAGGGCCGGTTGCTCTTGTTGCCCTGGTCCGGCTTCTGGAAGTCCCAGGCCAGTACCTGCACCCCGCCCTTGGCGTCGCGCGCGACCCAGGACTGCGCATCCGGCGTCCTGACTTCCTGCTCGCCCAGCTGGTGCAGGTATTTGTAGGCGAACCAGGCCGGCTTGCGGATGCCCTGCGGGTTCATCAGGCCGAAGCCGCCCTCGAAGGGCGCGGTCGGCGGACCCGGCTCCTCGAACAGATCGGAATAGGTCCAGTAGCTCATCCCCTGCAACTGGCCTTCGCTGCCTTTCAGCTTGCTCAGGATGTAGGGCGCGCTCACGTACGAATCGTGCACCGGGTCGCGCGGCGTGTAGCTGGTGCTCCATTCGGTGAAGTACAGCGGCAGCTTGGGCAGGTAGGAGGCCTCGATTTCGCGCCGCACCTTGCGCACGTCGCCGACGATGGCGTCGTCGGACGCCGACAGCTTGGTGTCGCCCTTGCCGTTCTCGTCGAGGAAGCCGCCGTCCACGCCATAGGTGTGGGTGGTGATGAAGTCGACCGCCGCCCCGCTCTTCTGCGTATGCGCCAGGAATTCCGGCACCCAGGCCGCGCCCGCGGTCGACGGCCCGCCCACGCGCAGCTGCGGATCGATCGCCTTGATGGTGCGCGCGGTCAGATCGTACAGCGCGAAGTATGCCGGCTGGTCGGCCTTTTCCCAGAAACCGTCCAGGTTCGGCTCGTTCCACACCTCGAAGAACCAGGTGCGCACCTCGTCCCGGCCGTAGCGCTGCTGCAGGTGCCGCACGAAGGCGTCGACCAGTGGCGCCCACTGGGCGTGGTCCGGGTGCGAGGTGTTGCCCTTCCAGTAGAAGATGCTGTTATCCGAGGTCTTCATCGCTTCCGGCGTGAAGCCCAGTTCGACGAAGGGCTTGATGCCCATGGCGAGCAGCTTGTCGTACAAATAATCGATCCTGGTCCAGTCGTAGACCGGCTTGCCGCCGACGACCTTGTAGGTGCCCAGCACGTCGTGGAAGATGCCGTGGAAGCGGATGTAGCGGAAGCCCAGTTCCTCTTTCGCGGTCTTGATCTGGGCCAGGCTGTCGTCGCGGATCAGGGTGCCGGGGAAGTCGGAACCGACCGAGAGGTCGGCGAAGCGGTCGCGCGCCACCGTGGGCGCGTTGAGGTCGATGGGAATGCGGCGGGCGGCGTTATCGGCCGCCAGCGCCGGGACATTCAGGGTGGAAGCGAAAACCAGCGCCAGGGCGCTGCCGAGCAGGGTACGACGTGATCGCATGCTTGTTATCCTTTATGGGCGTCGATTGTCTCCAAATGAATGTTTGCGCTAACAATTCATTTCGCACAAGAATAAAGGATAAATACTGCGAAGTAAAACAAAACGGCCGGCATCGCATGCCGGCCGTTTCATCGAGCCCCGCTGCCTGCGCGGGTGGCAGATCAGCCGTCGATATGCACCGCCACGCCGGTATTGCTGTACTCGAGCGACGCCTTGTAGCCATCGGCGCTCACGCCGGTGAACACGCCCTTGCGCGCGCCTGCGCTGACCACCTGGTACGACGTGCCGACGCTCGGCTTGAAGCCGTTCGCGAACTTCAGGCGCAGGGTGCCGCCGACGATGGTCGCGGTGCCCTTCACGCTGAGGGTGCCGGCATTCGCGGCGCCCAGCGTGATCTGGAGCGTGCCCTTGTCGAGCTGGGTGTAGTTGCCGCCCACGGTCACCGGCGCCGGGGCGCTGCTGGCCACGGTGGCGCCGGCGCCCACATATACGTCGCCGCTGCCGAAGGCCGTCGCTGACAGCGCCTCGAGCGTACCGGCTTCCACCTGGGCGCCGCCGGTCCAGCTGTTGTTGCCGCCCAGTTTCAGGGTGCCGCTGCCCTGCTTGACCAGCTTGCCGCTGCCGCCGATGTCGTTGCGCCAGCGGTCCGACGCGTTGAAGCCGCCTTTGCTCCCATCCATGTTCAGCACCACGTTGCCGCTGAAGGCGGCGTAGCCGTCGGCGGCGGCGAACAGGTTCAGGCGGCCCCAGCCTTCGGCATCGTCCAGCACCGGATAGCCGGACGCGATCGCCGTGGTTTTCAGCACCACGCGGCGCTGGGCATCGCTCAGGTAAGGCAGGCGGGTTTCGAGCAGCACTTCGGCGCCTTTCGGCACCACGGCCGGCGCATTGGTGGCGCCGGTCTGCGGCAAACCATAAGTCATGCGGCGCACGTAGTTGGCCTTGCTGGCAGCGTAGTCGGCGAAACGGTCGTTGGCGGCGGTGCCCGACACGGCATACGCCGCGAAGGTGTCCGCCGTGGTGTTGGTCAGCTTGATGAGCGTCGTATGGGCCTGGGTCACGGTGGCGGCACGGGTGGTGACGCCGGCGGCGATGATGTTGGCGGCGGCGACGGCCTGCGCCTGCACACGGCCGCCCATCACGTCCAGCGGCGAGTGCATGCCGGCCAGGATGCGGCTTTCGCCCAGTTCCAGGCCGCGGCCGACCAGTTCCTGGTAGCGCTCGGGCAGCACGTAGGCCATGCCGACCGCGTTGCGGGTCGCCTCGGCCGCGTGGCCGCTGGGGAAGCCGCCGTCGCTGACCGGGGTCGGGCTCTTGGCCGGCACCAGCGCCGGCAGCACCACGACCTGGCTGCTCCAGCGGTAGGGACGCGCGTATTTGTAGAAGCGCTTGGCCGGTTCGGTCGACCCGTTGCCGCCCATCGCATTGACGAAGTCGACCACCTTGCCGAAGTCGGCATTGGCATCGCCGCCGACGCCGTTGTTGTTGCCGCCGTCGTCGTATTTGACGGTAGTGGCGTCGGCCGGCACGTTGGTGATGGTGGTCGTTGCGCGGCTGGCGCTGCGCCAGGCGTCGGTCAGCGGACCCATGCCTTCGGTCACGCTGTAGCCCTTGTTGCGGCGGTCGTCGAGGTAGGCTTGCAGGCCCTGCGCCGCAGTGCGGCTGCCGGTGGCCTTGACCACGTAGTCGATGTTGGCGCTGTGCACGGCGGCGTTGGCAATGGTGCCGCCGTTGCTGCCGTCGTTCGGCACGCCGGTCCAGCTCGATTTGACCACGGCCGGGAAGCCGTCCAGCGCGGGCGCGCTGACGTCGGCATCGACGATCTCGGTCAAGGGTTTCCAGACGTTGAGCATGCCGCCCAGCACGCGCACGCCGGCATTCGTGGCCAGGGTCGCGTAGCGGGCGTCGCCGCGCTGGTTGCTGGCGGCGCTGTCGACGAAGGCGGTGACCTGCGGCACCGGCGCCGTATCGGCTGCACCCTGGTCGGCCGGCGCGGCCGGGGCGACGCTGACTGGCGTCAGGTCGGGACCGTCGTTGCTGCCGCCGCAAGCGGACAGCAGCACCAGGATGGCGCCGGCAATGGCGTGACGTGAAATAGTATGGGCAGTACGGGATTGGGACGTGCGCAGCATGCTTGCTCCAGAATATTGAACATCGAGTGACGCGCATTATTCCGATGCAATGTGACCTGGCGATGAAATGAAAAAAGGGACAGGCGAAAGCCCGTCCCTTCTTCGTTCTTCTTCTTGATATTCGCGGCTGCGATCATTTGCCGCAGCCGTCGTCTCCCCGCCTGGAACGCTAACAGAACCTTCATGGCTGCGTTGTATCGTCTCGCCGTACTATCGTACTGTCTTCGACGATACGCCTTGCCCTGAAGCTCCTGTTAGACGTTCCTACTTCTCCGACAGAAACATTTTAGCTGGACAACCTTTCCTCCAGCGCACGCTTGGTTGCCACCAGTTCCTGAGGCAATCCATGCGCCAATTTATCGAAGAGTTCGGTGTGCAGCTTGAGTTCGTCGCGCCAGGCATCCTTGTCGATCGAGGTGATGCGCTGGAAGGCTTCCGGGCTGAAGTCGATGCCGGTCCAGGTCAGGTCGCCGTACGACGGCGTGGTGCCGAAGATGTGCTCGACGCCGCCGGCCTGGCCCTGGACGCGGTCGAGGATCCACTTCAGCACGCGCATGTTGTCGCCATAGCCCGGCCACACGAAGTTGCCGGCGTCGTCGGTGCGGAACCAGTTGACGCAGAAGATCTTCGGCAGCGCGGCCGGATTCTTGGCCTGTACTTTCTTGCCGAGGTCCAGCCAGTGCTGGAAGTAATCGCTCATGTTGTAGCCGATGAAGGGCAGCATCGCGTACGGATCGCGGCGCACCACGCCCTGCTGGCCGGCAGCGGCGGCCGTGGTTTCCGAACCCATGGTCGCGGCCATGTACACGCCTTCGGTCCAGTCGCGCGCCTCGGTCACCAGCGGCACCGTGGTCGAGCGGCGGCCACCGAAGATGAAGGCCGAGATCGGCACGCCGGCCGGATCGTCCCAGGCCGGGTCGATCACCGGGTTCTGGGTCGCGGCTACCGTGAAGCGCGCGTTCGGGTGCGCGGCCTTGGTGCCGGACGCCGGGGTCCAGTCCTTGCCTTGCCAGTCGATCAGGTGCGCCGGGGCTTCCTTGGTCATGCCTTCCCACCAGACGTCGCCGTCGTCGGTCAGCGCGACGTTGGTGAAGATGACGTTTTCACGCAGCGACGCCATGCAGTTGGCATTGGTTTTCTCGTTGGTGCCCGGGGCCACGCCGAAATAGCCGGCTTCCGGGTTGATCGCAACCAGCTTGCCGTCGGCGCCCGGCTTGATCCAGGCGATGTCGTCGCCGATGGTGGTGACTTTCCAGCCTTCGAAACCGGCGGGCGGGATCAGCATCGCGAAATTGGTCTTGCCGCAGGCCGAGGGGAAGGCGGCCGCCACGTACTGCTTTTCGCCCTGCGGCGATTCGACGCCCAGGATCAGCATGTGTTCGGCCAGCCAGCCGGTGCCGCCCTGTTGCGCTTCCTGGTAACCCATGTTGGAGGCGATGCGCAGCGCAAAGCACTTTTTGCCGAGCAGCGCATTGCCGCCGTAGCCCGAGCCGAACGACCAGATCTCGCGCGTTTCCGGGTAGTGGACGATGTACTTGGTGGCATTGCATGGCCAGCGCACGTCCTGCTGGCCGGCGGCAAGCGGCATGCCGACGCTGTGCACGCAGGGCACGAAGTCGCCATCGGACCCCAGCACGTCGTACACGGCGCGGCCCATGCGGGTCATGATGCGCATGTTGACGGCGACATAGGGCGAATCAGACAGTTCGACGCCGATGTGGGCGATCGGCGAGCCCAGCGGCCCCATCGAGAACGGCACCACGTACAGGGTGCGGCCGGCCATGCAGCCGTCGAACAGGCCGTGCAGGGTCTGGCGCATTTCCTGCGGATCGGTCCAGTTGTTGGTCGGGCCGGCCTGCTCTTTGGTAGCGGAGCAGATGAAGGTGCGGTCTTCGACGCGGGCGACGTCGCTCGGGTCGGAGCAGGCGAGATAGGAATTCGGGCGTTTTTCGGGGTTCAGGCGCTTCATCGTGCCTGCCTCGACCATCTGGGCGCAGAGGCGGTCGTATTCTTCTTCGGAGCCGTCGCACCAGTAGATGGCGTCGGGTTTGGTGAGGGCCGCGATCTCGGCCACCCAATTGATGAGCTTGTTATGCTTGATGTAAGCTGGGACGTTCAGAGCGGCGACGCCGTGCATGATGGGTTGATTCATGAGGTACTCCAATGCCAATAAAGAAATCTTGGCGACTCCGAAACCCGGGCGCGTCCGCTTCCGTCATGGCGATGCGGTCCGGCGGTGCGCGCTGCCGCGTTTCGCGGTCCCTGTTGTCTCGTCCGGACGCGGCTGCCCTGCGGGTTCGCGATGCGGACGATGGACGTCTATCGTACTGGCCGCAAAAGATATCAATCAGACATCGCGGTCTCTTATTTCTGGACGATTCTACACCCGCGCCGATGCGTTTCAAATGCTTCAACAACAAAAATGTAGGAATTTTGGTTGACTAATGTAGTAGGCTATTTTTGCCGTTTCAGATCCTGTCATTTCATTACGTCCAACACACAAACTTCAGCGAACTCCCATGAAAATAGCGATTCTCGACGATTACCAGGATGCGGTCCGCAAGCTAGACTGTTTCAAATTATTGGATGGGCATGAGGTCAAGGTGTTCCAGCACAGCGTACGCGGACTCGGCCAGATGGCGATCCGCCTGGCGCCCTTCGATGCCCTGGTCCTGATCCGCGAGCGCACCGCCCTGTCGCGCGCCTTGCTGGCGAAACTGCCGAACCTGAAACTGATCTCGCAGACCGGCAAGGTGTCCGGCCACGTCGACGTGGCCGCGGCGAGCGAGCGCGGCATCGCGATAGCCGAAGGCGTCGGTTCGCCGGTGGCCCCGGCCGAGCTGACCTGGACGCTGATCATGGCGGCGTCGCGCCGTATCGTCCCGTACGCAAACAACCTGAAGGATGGCTTGTGGCAGACGGCATCGATCAACCCCGAGTTGAACGGGCTGGGACGGGTGCTGCGTGGACGTACCCTGGGGATTTGGGGTTACGGCAAGATCGGACGTCTGCTGGCCGGGTACGGCAAGGTGTTCGGAATGCGGGTGATGGTGTGGGGCAGCGACGGGAGCCGGGCAGCGGCCGAGGCCGATGGGTTTATCGCGGCGCCGTCGCGCGAAGCCTTCTTCGCAGACGCCGACGTGCTCAGCCTGCACCTGCGCCTGGCCGATGCCACGCGCGGCATCGTCACCGCGGCCGACCTGGCGCGCATGAAACCGGATGCGCTGTTCGTGAACACGAGCCGGGCCGAACTGGTGGCCGACGGTGCGCTGGAAGCGGCGCTGCAGCGGGGACGGCCGGGGCAGGCGGCGCTGGATGTGTTCACCAGCGAGCCTTTGCCGGCCGAGGCCGACCTGTTGAAGATGCCGGTGGTGCTGGCAACGCCGCACCTGGGATATGTCGAGAAGGACAGTTACGAGATGTATTTCCGGGCGGCGTTCGAGAACGTGGTCAATTTTGCCAACGGGACGCCGACCAATATTCTGAATCCGGAAGCATTGACGCGGTGATGCATCCGCTGTCCACGCGTTCAACTGGACGATGCCTTATCCCAGCTCCGGTTCGCCCGTGAAATTCGGCTTGCGCATCGGCATCTCGTGGCGGCGGGTCCACAAACCGGCCCAGCCCGGTGGCCAGGAAATCGCCGGCCCGGCATAGGCCGGCAAGCCGGCGCGCACCGGCACCACGGGCACCGGCGGCATCTCGATCAGGCCGCCGTCTTTCGATGGCGCCATGTCGAAGCTGTACATATAACCCGGCAACAAGGCATCGCACACGCCGGCGAACCAGGCGGTGTGGTCTTCGTCGCGGCCGAGCGCGCGCGCCAGGCCTTCGGGGTCGAACTTGGCCAGCGCGTGGATCAATTCCTCGGTGGTGGCGCCCGGGGCGTCGCCCCAACCCATCACCGGATTGCCGTTGTAGTCGGCGCCCGAACCGTACCAGCCTTCGCGCCAGGGGCGCTGCATCCAGTCGCGCTGGCCGGTGAACAGGTGCCAGCGCCAGTGCAGGCCGGACGCCTTGGGCCAGGAATGCAGGTACAGCCTTTCATAGCCGGCCATGTGCAGGTCGCGCACCATCGCCATCAGGCGCGCGTGCGGCATGCGGTCCGGCGGCGAGCGGCGGAAGCGGATCGCTTCGCCATCGGCGTGCTGCACGTCATCGGTCGACAAATTGAGGTCGAGCGGACGCGCTTCGTTGCCGAAACGTGCAGAAATCCAGCCGGTCAGCAGGTTGACGTGGGTAATGACGCCATAGCCGCGATGGCGGTGAAAAATGACGGTTCCGGGGGCAACGGGTTTCATGTGGGGCGATCAGTATGCTCATCCAATCCTGCCGATTTTAGCGCAGACCCATGGGGGTACACTACCGTTTGCGGCTATCATTACCCACCTTTTTTCACTGCCTTTCCAAACCATCATGACTTTGCGGATCATCGCCACCGGCGGCACTTTCGACAAACATTACAACGAGCTCAACGGTGTACTCGGCTTTGCCGAGAGCCACTTGCCGGACGTTATTAAACGTACCCGCATGACCATCCCGGTCGAGCTCGAAGTCGTTTCCCTGCTGGACTCGCTCGACATGCAGGATGCCGACCGCCAGCGCGTGCTGGGCGCCTGCCAGGCCGCGCCGGAACAGGCGATCGTCATCGTGCACGGCACCGACACCATGCGTGAAACCGCCGAAGTGCTGGGTGCGGCCGTCAGCGACAAGACCATCGTGTTCACGGGCGCCATGATTCCCTACGAAATCGCCAACTCGGATGCGCTGTTCAACTTCGGCTTCGCCTGCGGCGTGGCCCAGGTGCTGCCGCCCGGCGTGTATGTGGCGATGAACGGCAAGATTTTTAGTTGGGACAACGTCACCAAGAACCGGGCAGCCGGCGTGTTCCAGTCAGCCTGACCGGGCCGCATGATCGTCAAATCTGGGGCTTTGACAATGCACCTTTCCTAAAGGCTCCAGAACGCTGCGCATTTTCGTCCTTTTTTATAATTGCTTCCCCATGAAAGCAGGAGGAACAAGCGATGAATGAGCAGCGTCCCACGTTAACCACCCGCCAAGGCCACCCCGTCCGCGACAACCAGTCGCTGCGCTCAGTGGGTGAACGCGGCCCGGCGACCCTCGAGAACTACCAGTTCATCGAAAAGATCACGCATTTCGACCGCGAACGCATCCCCGAGCGCGTCGTGCATGCACGCGGCACCGGCGCCCACGGCTTCTTCGAAGCCTATGGCACCATCGGCGACGAACCCGCCACCAAATACACCCGCGCCAAGGTCCTGACCGAGACCGGCGTACAGACCCCTGTCTTCCTGCGCTTCTCGACCGTGATCGGCGCCAAGGAATCCCCGGAAACGGCGCGCGATCCGCGCGGTTTCGCCATCAAGCTGAAAACCGTCGAGGGCAACTGGGACCTGGTCGGCAACAACCTGAAAGTATTCTTCATCCGCGACGCGATCAAGTTCCCGGACATGATCCACGCTTTCAAGCCGGACCCGGTCACCAACCAGCAGGAACCGTGGCGCTTCTACGACTTCATTGCCAACCATCCGGAGTCGCTGCACATGGTTACCTGGGTCAAGAGCCCATGGGGTATCCCGGCCAACTACCGCGAGATGGAAGGTTCCGGCGTCAACACCTATAAGCTGGTGAACGACCAGGGCATCGCCCATCTGGTCAAATTCCACTGGCAGCCCAAGCAGGGCGTGCGCAATTTGACGAGCCAGCAGGCCGCCGAGATCCAGGCCCACGACACCAGCCACGCCACCCGCGACCTGTACGATGCGATCGAACGCGGCGACTATCCGGAATGGGAACTGTGCGTGCAGCTGATGAGCGACGGCGAGCACCCGGAACTCGATTTCGACCCGCTGGACGACACCAAGCGCTGGCCGGAAGACCAGTTCCCGCTGCTGAAAGTGGGCCGCATGGTGCTGAACAAGAACCCGGACAACGTCTTCGCTGAAACGGAACAGTCGGCCTTCGGTACCGGCGTGCTGGTCGACGGCATCGACTTCTCGGACGACAAGATGCTGCAGGGACGTACCCTGTCCTATTCCGACACCCAGCGCTACCGCGTCGGCCCCAACTACCTGCAGCTGCCGATCAATGCGCCGCAAGAAAAGGCACGCGCCCGCACCAACCAGCGCGACGGCCAGATGGCGTATTTCGTCGACGATGGCGGCGAGAACAAGCACCTGAACTACGAGCCGAGCCTGATCGGCGGCCTGCAGGAAGCACCGCAGCCCGAGAAGGACTATCACCAGTACGTGCAGGGCCACCTGGGCCGCTACCAGACCACCAGCACCGCCGCCGACTACAAGCAGGCCGGCGACCGCTACCGCACCTTCGAGGACTGGGAGCGCGACGACCTGGTCGCCAACGTCGGCGGCGACCTCAAGAAATGCCCGGAAGTGATCCAGCTGCGCATGGTCTGGCACCTGTGGCATTGCGACGAGGACTACGGCCGCCGCGTGGCCGAGATCGCCGGCATCGACCTGGAAAAGGCGAAAGCACTGCCGCCGCTGCCGGGCAAGCCGGCACCGCACGCGAATCGCCAGGCGCCGACCTATACCAGCGGCCAGCAGGAGAATGGCGACACCGGCGGGGTCAAGGAGCCGTCGACCACCGAGGAAGTGGCTGCGGCGAAATGATCGTCGGTATCTGAAAATGCAAACGGCCCGGGTGTGAATCCGGGCCGTTTTTCATGTGGCGAGCGTTAATTACGCCTTGGCTTCGCCACCCAGCGCTTCCACCAGGTCGGCCAGCATCTTGGCCAGCTCGCCGGTCATCAGCATGATGTCGTTATCGAAACGCTCATCGTCGCTGTAGGTGATGGTTTCGCCTTCCTTGATCACGTCCAGCGGCTTGATGCTCTTGATCGCCAGCTGTTCGGTCAGCACGAAGGAGATGCGGCTGTTCCAGGTCATGGCCAGGCGGGTGCACTGCTTGCCGCCGGCGATGTGGCGGCGGATGTCTTCCGGATCCAGCGAGTGCTTCACGTAACGCACGGTGGCCTTGCTTTCGCCGGTGGCGCGCAATTCCGTATCCTGGTCGATCGTGAAGTTGTACGGTGCCTCGTCCGATTCCAGCCAGCCGGTCATGACGGCCACCGGCGAACTCTGCACGCGCACCGATTCCAGCGGCATCTTGTCGACCGCTTTCAGCAGCAGCTTGATGATGTCGTCGGCCTTGTTCGGGCTGGCGGCGTCGACCACCAGCCAGCCGTTGACCGGGTCGATCCAGGCCCAGGTGTTGCCACGGATCGAAAATGCGCGCGGCAGCAGCTCGTCGGCCACGCGTTCCTTCAGTTCTTTCATCGCCTTCTTGCCCGGCGGGAAGCCCTGCTGCTCTTCCAGCTCGGCGGCCTTGGCCTTGGCGACCTGGTTGATGACCGAGCTCGGCAGCAGTTTCTTTTCGGTGCCCAGCATCATCAGCATCTGCTTGTTCACCACGTGCACCAGCTTGCCGTTGCCGCGCGGCGAATCCCAGCCCTGCTGCAGCAGTTCGTTGCTGTTGGCCGGCACGAAGGCTTGCGACGCCAGCGCTTCTTCCAGCTGTTCAGGGGTATAGGCCCAGGGAGCGGGCAGGCGGTAAATCTGAAGATTCTTGAACCACATAAAGTTGCTTTCGGTTATCTCTAAAATCCAGGGGAACGACATTCTACACGCTGCCGCGTGGCTCATTTCACGTGACAGGGCAGGCTTTTTTAATGTGTTGCACGTTCGTCAAACAGCTTGAGCTGTTCGACGACCTCGGTGTCGCCGAGGCGCACGCCGACGCCCAGCAGGCGCACCGGACGGCTGGCGCGCAGCCAGCCGGTTTCCAGCAGCCGCGCATAGATCTCCAGGTTCGGCGCATAGCCGACGCACTCGACCGTCGTCTGCTGGAAGTCGGAAAATTTGATTTTCACGAACAGTTTATTGATGAAGCGTTCGGCGCCGTTGCGCTTGATACGGCCCTGCAAGTGCTCCATCAATTCCGGCAGCAATGCCACGCAGGCGGCCAGGTCGGGCACGTCCGGCGTGTACGTTTCCTCGGTGCTGATCGATTTGCGCTCGCGCACCGGATTCACGTCGCGGTGGTCGATCCCGCGGCTCAGCTCGTACAGCCGGGTCCCGAAGGAACCGAAATGCTCCTGCAGCTTCGCGATCGGCCATTGGCGCAGGTCGCCGCAGGTGTCCAGTCCCAGGCGGTTCATCTTGGCGGCGGTGACCTTGCCGACGCCGTGCAGCTTTTTCACCGGCAGCACCGCGACGAAGGCATCGACTTCGTCGGGCCGCACCAGGAACAGGCCGTCCGGCTTGTTCCAGTCGCTGGCGATCTTGGCCACGAACTTGTTCGGCGCCACGCCGGCCGAGGCGGTGATGCCGACGGTCTCGAAGATGCGGCGCCGGATCTCCTGCGCGATCAGGGTGGCGCTGCCCTTGCAGTGGGGCGACGCCGTCACGTCGAGATAGGCTTCGTCCAGCGACAGCGGCTCCACCAATTCCGTATAGTCCTGGTAGATCTCCATGATCTGGCGCGAGGCGATCCGGTACTTTTCCATGTTCGGCGGGATCACCAGCAGGTCCGGGCACAGCTTGATGGCCTGGGCCGTCGCCATTGCCGAATGGATGCCGTAGCGCCGCGCTTCGTAATTGCAGGTGGCGATCACGCCGCGCTGGTCATGGCGCCCGCCCACCGCCAGCGGCCGGCCGCGCAGCGACGGGTCATCCCGCATCTCGACGGACGCGTAGAAACAATCGCAATCGCAGTGGATGATCTTGCGGACGGGAGCGTTCATACTGTAATTGCATACAGTATCGTTGAATTAATACAGGGATGCAAGTCCGTAGGGTGGGCTCGGGGAGCCCGCCCTACGATATGCGGCAATCTCAGCGCGTGGCGCTCGAATAGCTGCACGCCTTGACCACGTTCGGCAGCGGATCGCCGAAGGTCGCATTCGTGCACGCCGCCGAGCCGGTGAACACGCGCGACACGAAGCTGTTGTTGGCGCCGTAGCGCACCTCGCGCGTGCCGCTGAACGAGCAAGTGCCGCCCTCGTTCGCGCAGGCGGTCCAGGTCACCGGTGCCGGCGCTTCCACGGTCGCGCTCGAATAGCTGCACGACTTGACCACGTTCGGGATCGGGTCGCCGAACACGGCGTTGGTGCACGCGGTCGAGCCGGTCACGACCTTCGTCACGAAGCTGTTGTTGGCGCCGTAGCGCACTTCGCGGGTGCCGCTGAACGAGCAGGTGCCGCCTTCGGGTGCGCAGCTGGTCCAGGTCACGGCCGGGGCCGGCGAGGACGTACCTGCCAGCGCCGCGTTGACGGCGGCCTGGGCATCGACGATGCCGGCGCCGCAGCCGTTGCAGGCGGCCGGGAAGGCGCGCGCGGTCGATTTCAGCGTCGCCTCGACCTGGTCCGGGGTCAGGTTCGGATTCGCCGCCAGCATCAGCGCGGCCACGCCGGCAACGTGCGGGGTCGCCATCGAGGTGCCCATGTAATAGGCGTAGCTGTCGGAGGCCGGTGTCGAGGTACCGCTGTTGAGCGTCGACAGGATACCGGCGCCGTTGTCGCCGCCCGGCGCCGCCACGTCGACCACGCTGCCGTAGTTCGAGTACGAGGCCTTGCCGCCGCTGCGGCCGACCGCCGCCACCGCGATCACGCCGGTGCAGTTGGCCGGGCTCGAGTTCGCGGCGTCGATGTTCGAATTGCCGGCAGCAACCACCACCACGGCGCCGCGCGAACGGGCGCCGTTGATGGCGTTCTGGGTGGTCGTGTCGCAGCTGCCGCTGCCGCCCAGCGACAGGTTCAGCACGCGTGCCTTGTTGGCGTTGGCCGGCACGCCGTTGACGCTGCCGCCCGAAGCCCAGACGATGGCGTCGGCGATGTCGGAGGTATAGCCGCCGCAGCGGCCCAGCACGCGCGCCGGGACGATTTTCGCGTTGTAGGCGATGCCGGCGATGCCCGCGCCGTTGTTGGTGCGCGCGGCGATGGTGCCGGCCACGTGGGTGCCGTGCCAGCTCGAGGCCTGGTCCTGGCCCGGGACGCCCGCCGCGCAGCTGCCGGCCGGGGTCCAGTCGCCCGGGTCGCTGGCGTCGCTGTCGCGGCCGTTGCCGTCGTTGGCGATGCTGGTGCTGGCGATGAAGTCGTAGCCTTGCAGGATCTGGCCGGACAGGTCGGCGTGCGGACGGTAGCCGGTGTCGATCACGGCGACGTTGATGCCGCTGCCGGTCGAGCGGTCCCAGGCGCCGGTCACGTTGATGCCGCCGGTGGCTTCGTACAGGTCCCATTGCTGGCTGTAGCTGGGATCGTTCGGGACCGCCATCGCGGTCATGATGCGGTCCGGCTCGGCGTAGTCGACGCTGGCGTCGCGCGCCTTGAGTTCGGCCGCCAGCTGCCTCGCCTCGGCCAGCGACATGGTGCGGCTGAGCTGCAGCACGTTGGCGCCGGTCGCGGTCGCGCGCAGCGCGCGCAGGGTCATGCCGAACTGCTGGCCGGCCCGGTCGATCACGGCCTGGCGCGCAGCCGACAGCGCATTCGCCGGTAGCGCCGCCAGCGCCTTCAGGCGCGAGGTGTCGACGGCATCCTTGTAGCGGACGATCAGGCGGTCGGTCTGGGTGATGTAACGGGTCGGTTTCGCCGCGTCCTGCTGGCCTGCGCTGGCGGCCAGCGGGCCGCTGACGGCGAGCGCCGCCATGCAAAACTTCAACACGGTGGCGATCTTGCTGTGCTGTGTCATTCTGCTTCCTATTGGGGTTACTATTGATGAGCCGAACCCGCAAGCCTAGCCGAGAATGCTAGCGCTGAGGCCGTTTTAGTGACGTTCGCAACGGGAAAATTTTTGTCAAGTTATTGATTAATAACAAAAAAGTGGTCATATAAATAAAAAAAGGCGCTCGAATGAGCGCCTTCTAATCAAAACAGCAAGGATTTACCAGGACAGTTTCAAGGTGTACTTGCCGCTGGTCGAACCGGTACCGCCGCTGTAGTACACCACGCGCACGTAGCGCGCCGCGGTCGTGCTGCCGCTGTTGGCCGAGCTGGCGCTGTCGACCGCGCCGGTGCCGTTTTCGCTCAGCGCCAGCTGGGTGCCCGCATTGTTGTAGATATACAGGTCGTAGTCCGAGCTCGAGTTCGGGGTCAACACGGCGCTCAGGGTCTTGCCGGCCGGGACCTGCACCACGAAGTAGTCGGTGTCCGAGCTGCTGGCCAGGGTGCCGTTGACGGTGGTGCCCGTGGTCGTCACGCTGTTGGCGGTGGAAAGCGTGTTGTTCGACTCGGCTTCCGAGACCGTCGGGCCGGCCGTGGTGGCGCTGCCGGTGGCGGCGTCCACCGCTGCCGAGGCATTCACGATGCCGGCGCCGCAGCCGCTGCACGAGGCCGGGAAGGCGCGCGCGCTCGACTTCAGGCGGGCTTCGACGTCGTCCGGGGTGAGTGCCGGGTTTTTCGCCAGCATCAGCGCCACCACGCCGGCCACGTGCGGGGTCGCCATCGAGGTGCCCATGTAGCCGGCATAGCTGTCCGCGCCCGGTGCCTTGGTGCCGGCGTTCAGGGTCGACAGGATGGCTGCGCCGCTGTCGCCGCCCGGTGCCGCCACGTCGACCACGGTGCCGTAGTTCGAGTAGGAGGCGCGGCCGCCGGAGCGGTTGGTTGCCGCCACCGTGATCACGCCCGAGCAGTTGGCCGGGTTGCTGTTGCTGGCGTTCTGCGCCTCGTTGCCGGCCGCGACCACGACCACGGTGCCGCGCGAACGGGCGCTGTTGATCGCGTTCTGGGTGGTGGTGCCGCAGGCGCCGCCGCCGCCCAGCGACATGTTGATCACCTGCGCGCGCGCCGCGATGTTCGGCACGCCGGAGACGGTGCCGCCCGAGGCCCAGATGATGCCGTCGGCGATGTCGGACGTGTAGCCGCCGCACTTGCCGAGCACGCGCACCGGCACGACCTTGGCGCCGAAGGCGACGCCGGCCACGCCGCTGCCGTTGTTGGTGAGCGCGGCGATGGTGCCGGCCACGTGGGTGCCGTGCCAGCTCGAATTCGAGGCCGGCTCGCCGGCGCCGCATTCGCCGGCGGCGGTCCAGTCGCCCGGGTCGCTGGCGTCGCTGTCGCGGCCGCCGCCGTCGTTGGCGATGGTAGCGTCGGAAATGAAGTCATAGCCGGCCAGGATCTGGCCGGACAGGTCGGCGTGCGGGCGGTAGCCGGTGTCGATCACGGCGACGCGGATGCCCGATCCGGTCGACTTGTCCCAGGCCGCCGGCAGGTTCATGCCGCCGGTGGCTTCGAAGTAATCCCATTGCTGGCTGTACATCGAATCGTTCGGCGTCAGCAGCGGTTTCATGATGCGGTCCGGCTCGGCGTATTCGACGTTCGGGTCGCGCGCGGCCACTTCGGCGGCCAGCTTGGCGGCGTCGGCCAGCGTGGTCTTGCGGTCGAGCTTGATCACGCGGGCGCCGGTGCCGATGCGGTGCGATTCCTTCATCAGGAAGCCGAACTGCTGGCCGGCGCGGTCGAGCACGGCCTTGCGTGCGCTCGACAGCGGCGCAGCGGACAGCACGGAGGCAGCCGCAGCCTTGCCGGCCTTGACCGCCACCGGTGCGGCTTCGTCCTTGTACTTGACGATGATGCGGTCGGTCTGCTCCACGACCGCCATGCCGCGCGCGGGGGTTGCGGCGTCGTTCACGGACACGCCCGCGAAGGCGGCCCCGGCACCCAGGCCGAGGACGGCTGCGGCGCACAATTTCAACACTGCGGGATACATCGATTGCTGAGACTTCATGTTTCTTCCTTAGGTAAGAAAAACACAAAAGTTTTAGTTTCCGCAAGCACTTTAATGCTTGAGATCTGATTGTCCCGGTACCGCATGTATGCACCGGGCGTCCGTCTTGACAGCGGACAAACCAGACTACTCCGGCTCAGCAATGTGTGGATGGATTTCACAATTGTATTCAATACATATACAACACAAAAACCCGGTGTTAGCGCAAAAACCTAGATTCTTCGGTGCAGGATCAACTAAACAGAATGAAATATTGCCTAAACAGAGCCAAAAATCACATCCGCGCCAGTGCTCCCCGCGTCACGAAATGTCACATTCGTATTGAGCCATATCAAACGCGCCTCAATGTTCTTTGACAAATAAAAAAGGCCGCGATCGCTCGCGGCCTTTTTGTCAACCAGCTGACGGGATCAGAAGTTGCCCTTGAACTGCACACCGTAGGTGCGCGGCTCGTTGGTGAAACCGGTCAGGTTGTTGAAGTCGATGGCACCGGTGATGCGGCGCTGGTCGAGGATGTTGCGGCCGAAGGCGGCGATTTCATACTTGCCGCCGGCCCAGTTGTAGCCCACGCGCAGGCCGCCTTCGGTCAGCGGCTTGCCGGTGTATTCCACTGCTTCGTACAGGAAGAAATTGATCTTCGTACGGTAGGACCAGTCCGTGAAGACGAAGAACTCGCCGTCGCCCATCGGGATGCTGTAGCGTGCGGTGGCGTTGAAGATCCACTTCGGTGCCTGCGGCAGCGGGTTGCCGTTGATCGACACCAGGCCGTTGGCGCCGACCGGATCGGTGACGGTACCGGTCGTGGAACGGGTCACGTACAGGTTCGGGTCTTCGATCTTGGTGAAGTTGTAGCTGGCGCTGCCGGTCAGGCGCAGCGACGGGCTGACGATGCCTTCGACGTCGAACTCGGCGCCCTGGCCCTTGGTCTTGTTGGCGTTGATCAGCTTGGTGATGTTCGAGTTGCCACCCACCACGGTCAGCTGCTGGTTCTTGACTTCGTAGTCATAGATCGAGAAGTTGGCGCGGGCGCGGCGCTCGAACAGGTCGGCCTTGATGCCGGCTTCGTACGAGGTGATGGTTTCGGCATCGGCCACGGTGACCGGCACGGTCGCCGAAGCGGCGGCGATACTCGGGGCGCGGAAGCCGGTCGCCACGCGGGCGTAGGCGTTCACGTCGCGGTTGATTTTATAGGTACCCGACAGGTCCCAGCTGACCTTGCTCTTGCTCTCGCTGACGCCGGCCGGTCCGATCAGGGTGACGTTGGTGTGCTCGAGGGTATTGAAATCCTTCTTGTCGTCGGTGTAGCGGATACCGCCGCGCACGGTGAGGTCGTCGCTGACCGTGTAGTTCACGGAACCGAAGGCGGCCCAGGCCTTGTTCTTCTGGTTCGAGACCACGCGCGAGGTTTGCTGCTGGGCGTTGTCGAAGTTGTCGCTGCCGCCGGTCGCATCTTCATCGAAGTAGTACAGGCCGGCCTGCCAGTTCAGCGGACCCGCGTTCTTCGATTCGACACGGAATTCCTGCGAATACTGCTTCAGGTCGGTCATGCGGCTGGCGGTCTGCACCTGGAAGGGCACGCCGGTCTGGCCGGGGACGCCGCCGTCGATGTCGCCGCGGCTGTTGTAATGGTTGACGGTTTCGTAGCCGGTGATCGAGTACAGCTTGACCGCGCCCAGATCCCACGACAGGCGCATGTTGGCGCCTTGCGTCTTCAGGTCCTGGCCGTTCAAGGCGTTGCTGACCAGGCTGTCGAGGTCGGTGCCCGGTGCGAAGCCGTTGGTGCCGCGCCCGATCAGGTTGGCGCGGAACAGGCGCGCGCTGCCGGTGGTGGTGCGCTGGTGCACGTTGAACAGCGCGTTGAAGGTCGAATCCGGGCTGTACAGGAACTGCACGCGCTCGGCGTGTTCGTTGTAGCCGTCCAGCTCGCCGGTCTTGTTGGTTTTCGCGACGTCGCTGTAGTTGTCGACGTAGTCGTCGCGGTGCTGGCGCAGGGTCGAGACGCGCATCGCCCACTTGTCCGACAGCGGCACGTTGACGGCGCCGTCGACGTTGGCCGTGCCGTGGGTGCCGTAGGACAGGTTGTAGTAGCCCTCGACCTTTTTCAGGTTCGGCTTTTCGGATTCGATCTTGACCACGCCGGCCGGGGTGTTACGGCCGAACAGGGTGCCCTGCGGGCCGCGCAGCACTTCGACGCCGGCGACGTCGAAGATCGGGAAGCCTTTCAGGATCGGGTTTTCCTGCACGATGTCGTCGACGATCAGCGACACCGGCTGCGAGGCGAACAGCGAGAAGTCGGTGTTGCCGTAGCCACGGATATAGAAACGCGGGAAGGTGCGGCCGTTGGAAGACTCGATGTTCAGGCTCGGTACCTTACCGGCCAGCAGACGGATGTCGTCGCCGCCCGATACCAGCACATCCAGCCGTTCGCCCTTGATGGCGCTGACCGATACCGGCACTTCCTTGATGTTTTCGGTACGGCGCTGGGCGGTCACGGTGACCGTCTGCAGCTCGTTGGCCTGGGCTGCCTGGGCCAGGGCGGAGCCAGCCGGCAGGACGGACAGTGCGAGCACCGCACCATGCGCGGCAACGACGCGCTTGTGCATCTTGGACATCTTGATCATTGAGTTTTCCTAAGGGAAGGGTGAAAGAATTCCGCGTGTCTCCGCTATTTCCTTCGGCCGCCTTAAGTCGGCCTGCGCCGGCAACGCATCTTGTTGACGTCTATATATTGCCGGTTTGTAAAAGCATAATTGTCAGGCATGTACATAAGCTTATGCAAGAAATTACGCAGTCCATACGCAGGCATACAACAGTCGATGCCCAGCCCCCGCCACAGGAAATGTTCACTTTTTTCCGTAAAGGCCTTGCATCATTTCAAATGGATACGCTATGATGCGTGCCTCTTCGGACGTGATGACAAACGCCTGACAGAGATACTGGATAGTGAATCCGGGCGCTTAGCTCAGTTGGTAGAGCGGATCCCTTACAAGGATTAGGTCGGGAGTTCGAGCCTCTCAGCGCCCACCAGACAGTATCTCGAAGCACGAAGAAAAGATCAGAGTAAAACGGAGCGGTAGTTCAGTTGGTTAGAATACCGGCCTGTCACGCCGGGGGTCGCGGGTTCGAGCCCCGTCCGCTCCGCCAGTATTTGGTAGTACCGAAAAAGGTCCGATTCGTCGGACCTTTTTTCGTTTCTGCCTTCGTTTATTCTGACTTTTACGCGCATACGATCTCGATGCACACCTACACCCGGTTCCGGATCCGGCTCACGCTGCAAACGCTCGCGCAGTTGACGGCGCGCCTGCGCAGTTCCGGCGAAATCGTGGTGCTGGCGCTCGGCCCGGCCCTCCTCGGCCTGCTGGCCGTGGCGGCGCTGCCGCCGATGTATTTCACTTCTTGCCCACCGGTGACCGCCCTCGGTCTGCTGGTACTGCATGCGCTGGCGATGAGCCTGCCCGTGGCGCTGCTGCGGCCGCGCATCCTGCCCGCCGCCGTGCAGGCCTGGCTGGCGCCGCTGCCGGTGCCGCCCGCCCTGCTGCTGCGCGCATCGCTGCTGGTGGCCGGCCTGCTGCTGGCGCCGCTGGCGCTGGCCTATGCCGCGTCGCTGGCGATCTGGCTGCTCCAGCATGCGCGTCCGGCCTGGCTGCTGCCGCTGCGCGCCATCGCCGGCACCCTGTTCTCGTTCCTGCTGACCTGGGCCTGCGCCTGCGGGTTGCTGGTGCACGGCGCCCTGCGCCCGCCGGCGCCACGCGCATCGTCTACCGCCAGCGCTGCGGCCGGTGGCGCCGGGTATGTGCCGCAGCCGCGGCCGGGATGGCGCTTCCTGTGGCGCCACCTGTTCTGGCTGCCGCTGTGGCGCCAGGGCAGCCTGGCCGGCCTGCGCCAGGCGGCGCTGCTGGGCGGGACGGTCCTGGCGAGCGCACTCTGGATGGCGCGGCCGGCGCTGCTGCCGCACCCGGCCGGCGCGCTCATGGCCAGCGTGCTGCTGGTACTGTTCGTGCACGAGGCCGACGATGCGCTGCGCAGCCAGCTGGTCCGGCTGCAGGCTGCGGTTGCCGGCCTGCCGCTGATGGCGGGCACGCTCGGCTGGCGCGCGCGCGCCACGCTGCTGGCCGGCCTGGCGCTGCCGCTGCTGGCGCTCACTGCGGGCGGGCTGGCGGCCGGCGCCTGGACCCATACGGCAGGCTACGCCTGGCTGGCGCTGGCCTGGAGCATGGGACCGCTGCTGGTGTGCACGCCGCCGTTCACGCCGCGTGGCCGCACGGCGCTGGTCGCGCTGTGCATGCTGTTGTTGTGCGCAACCGGAAGCAGGATATGGAATTAGACAAAAACGTGCAGCCGCGGACGGAGGTCGAGATCGAGGTCGACGCCCTCGCCTTCCACTTCAAGACACGCAGCGTGTTCACCGGCCTGGACCTGCGCCTGGGCGCGGGCCTGACCTGGCTGCGCGGACGCAATGGCCGCGGCAAGACCACGCTGTTGAAACTGCTGGGTGGGGCGCTGGCACCGGCCGGCGGCAGCATCCGGCTGAACGGCATGGACAGCCGGCGCGACGCCCTCGCCTACCGCCGCCACACTTTTTATTGCGGCGGCGAAGCCCCGCAACTCGACTGGCTGACGGCCGGCGAATGGCTCGACCTGCACCTGTCGCTGTACCCGCAGGCCGACCTGGCGGCGCTGCAGGCCCGCCTCGGCCTGTTCCACATCGCCGACGTGGCGCGCCAGCCGGTCGGCGGCCTGTCGCTGGGCCAGTATAAAAAGCTGCAGCTTTCCCTGGCGCTGGCCCTGCCGCTGCAGCTGCTGCTGATCGACGAGCCGTTCAACGGCCTCGATGCGCAGGCGGTCGAGGTGCTGCAGCAAGACCTGGCGCGGCGCGCGGCGGCGCGCGCCGGCTGCATCGTGCTGACCAGCCACCTGGCGCTGCGCGTGGCCCCGACCGTGACGCTGGACCTGGACGCGCAGCCCGGCGTACCGCTGTAGATGTGGATCAGGACAGCGCCAGGCGGCCTGCCGGCGCCGTCATGTGCCGGTCCTGTCCGCGCACGTCGCCATGCGCCAGCTTGAAGGTGCCGACCACCTGTTCCAGCTCGCCGGCCTGGTCCTGCATCGCCTGCGCCGCGGCGCTGGCCTGCTCGACCAGCGCGGCATTCTGCTGGGTCACGCGGTCCATCTCGACGATCGCGTGATTCACCTGCTCGATGCCGGCGCGTTGCTCTTCGCTGGCGCTGGCGATCTCGTTCATGATGACGGTCACCTGGCCGATGCTCCTGACGATCTCGGTCATGGTGGTGCCGGCGCGGTCGACCTGGCTGCTGCCGGCCTGCACCTTCTGCACCGAATCGTCGATCAGGGCCTTGATTTCCTTGGCCGCGGTGGCCGAACGCTGGGCCAGGTTGCGCACCTCGGAGGCGACCACGGCAAAGCCGCGGCCCTGCTCGCCGGCGCGCGCCGCTTCCACCGCCGCGTTCAAGGCCAGGATATTGGTCTGGAAGGCGATACCGTCGATGACGCTGATGATGTCGACGATCTTGCGCGACGAGGCATCGATCGATCCCATAGTGGCGACCACTTCGGCCACCATCGCGCCGCCCTGGTCGGCGATGCTCGACGCCTGCGCCGCCAGCGTGTTGGCCTGGCGCGCGTTTTCCGCGTTCTGCTTCACGGTGGAGGTCAGTTCTTCCATCGAGGCCGCGGTTTCCTCGAGCGAGCCGGCCTGCTGTTCGGTGCGCGCGGACAGGTCCTGGTTGCCGGCCGCGATCTCGCCGGCGGCAACCGTGATGGTGCCGGTACCGCTGCGCACCCGGCCGACGATCTCGGCCAGGCTGTCGTTCATCGCGCCCAGCGCGCGCATCAGCTGGCCGGTCTCGTCGCGGCTGGTGGCCTGGATGCGGCTGCTCAAGTCGCCCGACGCCACTTTTTCGGCCAGCGCCACGGCCTGGTGGATCGGCGCCGTGATCGAACGCGTGATCAGGATGGCGCAGGCGATGCCGAGGCCGATCGCGGCCAGTCCGAGGACGATCAGGAGGGTGCGCGTGCTGGCGTAGGAGTCGAGGATGGTGGTGGCGACGCCGTCGGCCGCCGTGATCTGCATGGTTGCCAGCTTGGAAATGGCTGTGGTGAAGGCGGCGGTGGCCGGCTTCATGCGGTCGCGGTAGATGGTGACCGCCAGTGGGTCATTGGCCTCCAGCTTGGCCTTGAACAGGGCTTCGCGCGCCGCCAGGTAGGTCATGCGCGTTTCCTTGACCACCTTGAACTGCGCCTTGACGCCCTCGTTGCGCAGCGAGCCTTCGATCGCCTCCTGCAGTTCATTCGAGCGGCTCGACGCTGCCTTCATGCGCTCCGCCACATCGCGGACGATCGCCGGATCGCTGGCGACGAACACGGTTTCGATCATCGCGCTGTTCAACTCGATGAGCTTGGCCCATTCGGCCACGTTGCGCTGGTTCTTGATGCTCGTATTCACCAGGCGGTAGGTCAGGTCGCCCGCCGACTGCATGCGCCCCAGCGCGGTCACGGTCAGTACGAGCAACAAGGATAGGACAATGGCAAAGCCGATGCCGAGCCGGGCACCGATCTTGAGGTTCTTCACGGGTGGATTCCTTCTGATGGAGCAGCGCGCCGGAGGCGGCGACGCAGGAGACTTGCTGGTGACGCCGGGGGATCGCCCCGGTCAGGCTGCAAACCAGCGCGGATGGCTGGTGCAGCACGGAGGCAGTATAACAGCGCACTGCCGGATTTTGATGCTCTGCGGCAAAATTACGACACGTATCCGGCGCGCGGATTCCACAATTTACAGACTGTTCACGCCCGTTTCAGCATCGCCGGTCCGACTTCGACGCGGTTGCGTCCAGTGGTCTTCGCCACATACAGGGCGTGGTCGGCGCGGGCCAGCGCCGCCGTCAATTCCTCGCCCGTGTCGATCATCACCAGGCCGATGCTGACCGTCATCCGGTAGCTGCCGGCACACGACAGCAGCGGCGCTTCGGCCACGGCGACGCGCAGGCGTTCGGCCGCGTGCAGCGCGCCCTCCAGCCCGGTGCCGGGCAGCGCCAGGGCGAATTCCTCGCCGCCCAGGCGGCCCATCAGGTCGTGGTCGCGCAGCACGCCGCGCGCGGTATCGGCGAACACGCGCAGGGCTTCGTCGCCGCAGGCGTGGCCGAAGCCGTCGTTCAGGCGCTTGAAATGGTCGAGGTCGAGCATCATCAGCGCGATCGGCTTGCGCAGGCGCAGCGCCAGCAGGCGCGCACTTTCGGCGCGTTCGAAGAAGGCGCGCCGGTTCAGGGTGTCGGTCAGGCCGTCGATGGTGGCCAGGCGCTGCATCTGCAGGTCGTCCTTTTGCTTGCACAGCAACAGGAAACCGAAGCCGTTGACGATCATCATCATATAGCTGAGCAGGTAGGTCGCGCCGCCCACCGGCGTGATGGCGACGTCCAGCCGGCCATGCTCGAACACGATCCAGGCGCCGATCGCCAGCGCGAACAGGGCGTCGTTGACGCCGATGATCCGCTGCAGCAGCGACGCCCCGCGCTCGCGCAGCAGGAGCACCGCGGCGCAGGCGGCGAACCACGCCATGATGAGCGATACGATCCATTGCATCTGCAGGCGCGACACGCCTGCCGCCATCGCCCCCACCAGCACCAGTCCCGATGCCAGCGCGGCCAGGTAGGCCAGGCGGCGCCAATGCGGCATGCCGAAGAACAGGCAGTAAGCGGCCACTTCGATGATCACGCCGCCGATCCAGGCGAACGGCGTCAGTATGTCGATCACGGGCAGGTTGACGACCGGCGCCAGCCACCAGCACGCCTGGCCGACGCCGCCGAGCAGGCGTGCCCACATCCAGTAGCGCAGCGCAGGGGTGTTGTCGACATTGCGCATGTAGCCCGCCATCAGCAGGGCAAACACAATGTTGCCGACGCCGATCGCCAACATGAAGGTTTGATTATCGATCACTGATTATCCTCGGGGCGCTATCCATACAGCATCGATGTATTTTATATAACGCATATTTCCCAAAAGAACTATATTACACAATTTCAAGTTGGGGGGTTGCACGGCAGAATTCCCGACCCGGGCGACATATGTTGCTTCACAGCAGCGCACACTTGAAAACAGTTTGCCTTACAGCAACCACCCATTCTATAGTGACAGACCTTACCAAGACGAAACATTTATGCCACAAGGTTGCAAAGAATGAAACTCAACCGCATCGGCATCGCCCTGATCGCAGGCGCATTGGTCGTCATTGCCCTGGTCGTCATCCTCCTCGTGCATCGCCAGCAGTCCAGCCGCAGCGCCGAAGTGCGCGCCAGCGGCGTCAGCCTCGTGCGCGCGCTCAGCAGGATCCCGTTCAAATACCTCGACAGTGACTCCCAGGGTCCGAGTGTACTGAATACCCTGTTCGCGTACCAGAACAATGGTGAGCTCGCTTACGCCGCCATCCTGGATGCGAACGGTCGTACGCTGGCCGACGTCGCCGGCCGCGGCACCTTCGTGCCGGGCGCCGCACTGCCGCCGGAAGCGGCCACCAGCTTCGGCCAGCGCACCCTGCCGAACGGACTGATCGAATTCTATGGCCCACTCTACGACCGCAGTGCAGGCCAGGCTTTCGTGCGGGTCGGCTTCCACCAGCCGGGCTACGCGGTGCTGGCGCGCGACGTCCAGTTCCTGGCCTTGCTGGCGCTGACGATGTTCCTGCTGGTACCGCTGGTGTATGTCGTGATCAAGCGCGAAATGGCGCCGCTGGATGCGCTTGGGCGCCAGTTGCGCCAGCTCGGCGATGTTGGAATTGCACAACAGGCGAGCGCCAGCGACGTGCGCGAACTGGCCGGCAGCCTGCAGGCCTACCTGGAATTCGCCAGCCAGCGCATCGCCCAGCTCGAACGCGGCAGCCTGAACGCCAGCGCCGACAACCAGGTCCTCCAGTACGGCAGCAAGAAGCTGACCGCCGCCCTGCAGTCGCTGCCGGACGGCCTGCTGATGCTGGCGCCGGGCGGACTGGTGACCTTCGCCTCGGACAAGGTCGAGCCCCTGCTCGGCGTGGCCGTCGACGCCATCCTCGAGCAGCCGGTCGATGCCTGGTGCCGCGATCCGGCGCTGCGCACCCTGCTGGCCCGCTATGCAGGCAACCAGCGCGACACCCTGCATGCGCACAGCGTCGACTTCACCCCGGCCAACGTCGAAGGCAAGTACCTGTCGGCGACGGTACAGCCGCTCACGGCGGCCCACGGCGCGATGGCCTTCGGCACCCTGGTGGTGCTGCGCGACGTCACCCGCGAACAGCTGGCGCGCCAGGCCGGCAACGATTTCGTCGCCCACGTCTCGCACGAACTGAAGTCGCCGCTGAACGTGATCGGCATGTACGCCGAAACCCTGGCCGATGCCGACGCCGACGACGAGACCCTGCGCGTCGAATCGCTGAACGTGATCCAGGACGAGATCGAGCGCATGAATGCGCTGGTCGGCAACCTGCTCAACGTCAGCAAGCTGGAAACCGGCAGCATGAGCCCGGAACGCAACCGCGTGCGCCTCGACGACCTGCTGCGCGACGCCTACGAGCACGCCCTGCCGCGCGCCGAAGGCAAGCAGCTGCGCGTGTCGCTCGACCTGCCGCGCGAACTGGAAGCGGTGGCGATCGACAAGGACCTGTTCCGCATCGCCCTGAACAACTTGCTCACGAATGCCATCAAGTACAACCGCCCGGGCGGCAGCGTGCTGCTGTCGGCCCGTAACGAAGACCACGAGATCGTGATCAGCGTGCGCGATACCGGCATCGGCATCGCCGGCGCCGACCGCGAGCGCGTCTTCGACAAGTTCTACCGCGTCAGCGAGCGCGATGCCAAGGTGGCGCGCGGCGGCCACGGCCTCGGCCTGTACCTGGCGGCGCAGATCGTCGAGCTGCACCATGGCCGCATCGCGCTCGACAGCGAGCCCGGCATCGGCAGCACCTTCTCCATTCACCTCAAGATTGCGCCGGCAGCCACCGGCGTGGTGACCTTATGACCCAACGACATATCCTGCTCGTCGACGACGAACCCCACGTCACGCGCGTGCTGCGCCTGGCACTGGAAAAGGCCGGCTATGCCGTGACGGTCGCGCACGACGGCCATGCGGCGCTGGCCTGCATGGCGCAGCAGCTGCCGGACGTCCTGATCAGCGACATCCAGATGGACGGCATGGACGGGCGCACCCTGTGCCCGCTCGCGCGTTCCACCTATCCGGACCACGACTTCCCGATCTTCGTGATGACGTCCATGACCGCGCTCGAGGAGCGCGACTGGGCCCGTGCCTTGTCCAACACCGAATTCCTCGAAAAGCCCCTGAGTCCGCGCCAGCTGGTGGCGCGCCTCGCCAGGTACTTCGCTTGAACCCCGCTGGAGCCTCCATGTCCCCCCTTCTTCCCGCCCTGCCCGACCTCGATCTCGACTACGACCGCTACGCCCGCTGGCTGCAGCGCAGCTGCGGCAAGGAACTCGCGCTGCTGGTCTGCGATGCCGCCGGCATGCCCTGCTGGACCGCGCCCGGGCACGGCGACCTGGCGGCCTGGCTGGACGGCCTGGCCGCAGGCGGTTTCGCCTGGAGCGCCAGCGGCGACGGCATGCAGCGCCATGACGCCGGCGGCTTCTCCCTTTTATATGCCCCGGTGACGGTCAAGGGCAAAGTCGCCGGCTGGATCGGCGTGCGCGAAGCCGCCGCGCCGCCGGAGGGCGGCGTGCCCTTCGCATGGGATGCGCTGGCCGAGGGCCTGGAAGACGTCGCCGCCGCGCTGGCCGACGAATGCCGGCGCCAGGGCGAACTCGACCAGATGGCCGGCGAGCTGTCCGACCGCTACGAAGAGCTGCACCTGGTGTACGCGATCGACCGCCAGGTACAGGACATGGACAATGGCGAAGACGTGTTCGGCAGCCTGCTGGAGAGCTGGGCCGAGCACATGGACGCCGACGTCGCCGCCTTCATCAAGCCGGGCGAGAACCTGTGCGTGTCGGCCACCAACCTGTCGAAGCCGATCCACAACCTCGATTTGGTGCTGGTCGAGATGCGCGGCGATTTGTACCGCTTCGCCCACTCCTCGCGCCAGCCGATCGTCATGAACGAGCCGGGCGACCCGCGCCGCGCCTACATCTTCACCGACATGCCCTTTAAAATCCTGTGCTGCCCGGTGTTCCAGGACAAGTCGGTGGTGGCGATCCTGGTGCTGCTGAACCACGCGCACAAGGAAGATTTCAGCAACAGCGACCGCAAGCTGGGCGAGGTGCTGGCCAATCACCTGTCCAGCCTGTCGCGCATGCACAGCATGCTGGCCGAGACCAGCAAGTTCAACCAGCAGATGGCGGCGGCGCTGATCGAGGCGGTGGAAGCCAAGGACCCGTACACGCGCGGCCACTCCGAGCGCGTGCACCACATCGCGATGGAGATCGGACGCGCGCTGCGCCTGCCGGCGCGCGAGCTGGACAACCTGTTCTGGGGCTCGCTGCTGCACGACGTCGGCAAGATCGGCATCCCGGACGCGGTGTTGTGCAAACCAGGCCGCCTGACCCGCGACGAGTTCACCTTCATCATGGTGCACCCGGAGCGCAGCTACGAGATCCTGCGCCACATCGACCGCCTGCACGGTGCGGTCCCCGGCGCGCGCCACCACCAGGAAAAATACGACGGCACCGGCTATCCGCATGGCCTGGCCGGCAACGACATCCCGTACAACGCGCGCATCATCGCGGTGGCCGACACCTACGATTCGATCACCAGCTCGCGCGCCTACCGCGCCGGCCGCAGCCACGAGGTCGCGATGGCGGAAATCGTGCGCGTGGCCGGCACCCAGCTCGATCCGGGCGTGATCGCCGTGTTCGAACAGGTGTGCCGCCTCGAGCCCGAATGGATCGCGCGCTTCGGCATCCAGCGCGATCCGGCGCCGGCCGCCGCCGAGATGGCATGAACGACAGCGCTTTATCCGCCGCTGCCAACGCCGGCGCGAGCAGCATCACGCGCAGCCGCATCGGCGCGATGACCTATCTCGCCCCCGGCGCGGCGCTGGTCGCCGACGAGGCGGTGAAGGACCTGCAGGAGGCCCTCAGCGAATGCATCGGCCGCCACCAGGTCGCGATCGTGATCGACCTGGCCAAGGTGACCCTGCTGTCGGGGCGCGCGCTCGGCATGCTGGCCGACATGGGCGAACGCCTGGCCGGCCTGGGCGGCTGGCTCAAGCTCGCCTATCCGAGTCCGCTGCTGCAGGAAATCCTGGCCGCCACCGGCCTGCAGGAACAGCTGCCGCTGTTCGATGCGAAAACCGGCGCGCCCAGGAAGGCGGCGCAGGCCGGCGCCAAGCTGGGCGACCTGCTGGTCGAACGCGGCGCCGCCAGCGCCGAGCAGGTGGCCGAGGCGGCGCGCCTGCAGGACCAGACCGGCAAGCGCATGGGCCTGATCATGGTCGAGAAAAAATGGATCACCGAGACGGTGCTGTACCAGGCGCTGGCCGACCAGCTCGGGCTCACCTACGTCAGCCTGCGCGCCGGCATGTACGATCCGGCCGCGCTGGCACTGCTGGAGCGCGACGTGGCGCGCCGCCTGAACGTGCTGCCGCTGTTCAGCGTGCGCGGCACGCTGACCGTGGCCACCGCCGAGCCGCAGGCGATCCATTACTTCGACGAGATGCGCACCCGCACCGGCTGCAAGATCCGGGTGGTGGTGGCGCCGCCGGCCGACATCCGGCGCCTGGCCGACGATGCCTACGGCGGCTCCCTGCCCGAATTCGTGCACAGCGAGGCCAACGACCTCGAGCTGATCCAGTCCACGATCCCGGACGACTACACCCAGATCGACGAGATGGCCGGCGCCAGCCCCGTCATCAACATGGTCAACGCGGTGATCCAGCGCGCGATCCGCGACAGCGCCAGCGACATCCACATCGAGATCTCGCGCAACCGCGCGCGCATCCGCCTGCGCATCGACGGCGTGCTGTACGAGATCATGGCGCCCAAGGTCGAGCAGCACCCGGCCATCGTCTCGCGCCTGAAAGTGATGGCGAACCTCGACATCGCCGAACGGCGCCTGCCGCAGGACGGCCGCATCCAGGTCGCGACCCAGGGCCGCACGGTCGACCTGCGCTTTTCCTCGCTGCCCGGCATCTACGGCGAAAAGGTGGTGCTGCGCGTGCTCGACAAGAACCAGTCGATCCTCGACGTCGACAAGCTCGGCATGAACGAGACCGCGGTCGGTTCCTTCAAGCGCCTGCTGGGGCGCAGCCACGGCCTGATCCTGGTGACCGGCCCGACCGGCAGCGGCAAGACCACCAGCCTGTACGCCGCGATCAGCCACCTCAAGAGCATCGAAAAGAACATCGTCACGATCGAGGACCCGGTCGAATACCAGCTCGACATCATCAACCAGAACCAGGTCAACGATGCAATCGGCTTGACCTTCCCGAAGATCCTGAAGCACGTGCTGCGCCAGGACCCGGACATCATCATGATCGGCGAGGTGCGCGACCGCCAGACCGCGGAAATCGCGGTGCAGGCGGCGCTGACCGGCCACCTGGTGCTGACCACGCTGCACACCAACGACACGCTGGGCGCGGTCTCGCGCCTGGTGGAGATGGGGGTGGAACCGTACCTGCTGTCGTCGGCCCTGATCGGCGTGATGGCGCAGCGCCTGGTGCGGCGCGTCTGCCAGGGCTGCCGCACCAGCTATCTCGCCACGCCGGAAATGGCGGCGGCCTACCGCTGGCGCGGCAAGGGCGACCTGCGCCTGGTGCGCGGACGCGGCTGCCCGGCCTGCTACGACTCGGGCTACAAGGGACGCCTGGGCATCTACGAATTGCTGGAAGTCGGCCCCGATCTGCAGCGCATGATCGTCGCCAACGCCAGCAAGGAGCAGATGGCCACCCACGTCGCCGCCACCGGTCACCACGACCTGTACGCCGACGGCATGGCGCGCGCCTTCGACGGCCACACCACGCCCGAGGAAATCGCGCGCGTGGTGCATTCGCTGTAAGCCATGCCGATCGAATTCGACCTGCCTGCCGCCGGCGCGGACGCGCCCGCAGCCACCGCGGCGGCCCCCTGGTACAAGCTGGGAAGCCGGCCGCTGGGCGTGCGCGAGCGCGTGCTGTTCACCGAACGCCTGGCGCTGCTGCTGGAGACCGGGGTGCCGCTACACACCGCCCTGCAATCGCTGTATGAGCAGAGCGAGCAGCCCGCGCTGCGCGCCATGATCACGGCGATATCGGACGATATCCTGGCCGGCGAACGTTTTTCGAGCGCGCTGACCAGGCATGCGCTGTTCCCGACAACCTACGTCAACCTGGTCGCGGCCAGCGAAGCCGGCGGCTTCCTGCCCGCGGTGCTCGACCAGCTGGTCGAGATGGACGAGAAGGAAGAACGGCTGCGCCGGACCCTGGTGTCGGCGCTGTCGTACCCGCTGATCCTGATGACGTTTTCGGTGGCGGTGGTGCTGTTCATCCTGATCTCGGTGTTTCCCAAGTTTGCCGTGATGTTCGAGGGTATCCGCGACAGGCTGCCCTGGACCACGCGCGTGCTGATGGACGTGAGCAAGCTGCTGACCGCGCATGGCGCCATCGTGGCGGCATGCGTGGCCGGCCTGTGCGCACTCGGCTGGATGCTGGCGCGCCGCCCCGAAGCCCGGCTCGCGATCGACCGCGCCACCCTGCGCCTGCCGCTGCTGCGCGACGTGTTCGCCAAGATCTACCTGACCCGCCTGCTGCGCGTGATGGGCATTTCGCTGGAGCGCGGCGTGACCGTGCTGGCCACGCTGGAAGCCTGCCGCGCGGTGGTCGCCAACCACGACGTGCAGCAATTCATCCTGGGGCTGGAAAGCGACGTCACCGAAGGCAAGGGCATCTCGTCCGGCTTCCAGCGCAGCCCGTTCATTCCCCCGGCCGTGCGCCAGATGGTGGCGACCGGCGAAGCCACCGGCACCCTCGGCCGCGTGATGGGACGCATCGCCGACGCCTACGACCGCGATCTCACCCGGCAGCTGGCGCAACTGTCGAAGCTGGCCGAGCCGGTGATGCTGATTGTGATGGGCGCCGTGGTCGGCACGATCGTCAGTTCACTGATTTTGCCGATTTTCAAGCTCTCCAGCGCGATCCACTGAGCATCATTGTTAAAGCTACGCCACAGTTGCTCGATAGATAGAAACTTGCCGAGGATTACCAATAATTTCGTGTTACTCTGCGGAACTATCAGATTCGTCACATTAAGTCGTCACCCGATGACCCAAATCAAAATGAGAACTCAAAATATGTCCTCCGTTATTAAGCGCAGCGTTGCACGCGGCTTTACCCTGATCGAACTGCTGATCGTTGTCATTATCCTGGCGATTCTGGCGGCGATTGCCATTCCGCAGTTTTCGTCCAGCACCGTCGATGCACAGTTGTCGGCGCTTGATTCCAACTTGGCGACCGTGCGTTCCGCGATCGAGCAGTATCGGGTGCAGCACAACGGCAACGTGTATCCGGGCGCGGTTGCCGTTGCCGGCGGTACGGTCTGCCCGAACAACGGCGGCAACTCGGTTGCGGCAGCAGTCGGCGAGGCCGCCTTGCGGGCACAGCTGTCCATGTTCACCAACGCGGCCGGTGAAGCCTGCCCGACCGGCGACACCACCTTCCGCTTCGGTCCTTACCTGCGCCAGGGCATCCCCACCGAGCCGTTCAGTAATTCGAATGCTGTGACCGTTCCCGCCAACGGCGCCGCCCCAGTCGCGGTAGCAGCCGGCCTAGGCTGGGCATACAGCACCGGCACCGGCCAGTTCATCAAGAACAATACCGCTGCGGATGGTGGCGTCAACAACCGTCCCTTCAACCAGCACTGATCTTAACTTCCGGCATGCCTGAACGCCGCCGCAGCCGCGGCCTTACGCTGGTCGAGCTGCTGGCGGTATGTACCGTGATCTCGATCGCTGCGGCGGTCGCCCTGCCCTCGGCGCAGCCGGTAACCGAAGTCCGCGCCGATACTGCCGCCGGCGAAGTCGTCCAGGCACTGCGCTTCGCGCGCCAGGAAGCCATGCGCAGCGGCGCCTACCGCATGCTGCGCTGCGACGCCGTCCGCAACGAGGTGTCGGTCTACATACCCGACACCAACGGCGCCGCCGCCACCATGCTGAAGCACCCACTGAGCAAAATGGACTACACGGTCAACCTGGCCCAGGCGCCTGCCGGCAGCAATATCGCGCTCACCGGCTGCCGCTTCCAGTTCGCCGACCGCACCACCGCCGCGACACTGGCCTTCGACGGCAACGGCAATCCGGTGCGCGGTACCGGCACGGCGTCCGACCAGGCCCAGGCACTCAGCAGCGGCGCCGTCGTGCTCGGCGCCGGCAACGTGACCCGCACGGTCGCGGTCGACGTCAACGGCCGCGTCACCACCTCCTGATCATGGGCAGCTCCGGGAACCGCCATCGGACCCGCCGCAGCGGCGGTTTCACGCTGCTCGAGGCCGTCATTGCCATGATGCTGCTCGCCGTCTGCCTGCTGCCCGCCGCGAGCGCGCTGCGCGACGCGGCGGCGGCGCCAAGCGTGGCCGCCACCGCAGCGCGCAACCTCGATTGCGTCAGTTCGCTGATGGAGACCGTGCTGGCCGAACCCTACAACCGCCTGCTGTCGCTGGCGACGACCGCGGATGCCTCGGCCTATCCGGTGGCGCTGGACCCCGCCTGCCCGGCGCGCACGGTGCGCATTGCGCGCTACGGTGCCAACGGCACCCGCAAGATCGGCCCCGGGGCAACCGACGATTATCTGCTGTACGTGAGCGTCGCCCTGGCCGATCCCGCCGACGGCAATCCGTACACCCTGGTCACGCTGGTGTCGCGATGAGATGCAAGGCTGTTCAACGCGGCATGACCCTGGTCGAGCTGCTGCTCGGCCTGGCCATCACGGCGGTCCTGATGGTGCCGCTCGGCGCCATGTTCCAGAATGCGTCCAGCGGCGCCGCCGCCGTCCAGAACGCGCTCGGCCTGAACGGCGAGCTGCGTTTCGCCATCGACCGCATCGCCCGCCGCGCCCCGACGGCCTCGATCCTGAGCGACGCCTCGGGCGTGGTCCTGCAGCCCGGCGTCGCGCCGGCACCGGCGCTGACGTATGCGATCAGCGGAACCGACCTGGTCGAGACCGAAAACGCCACCACCACGTCGCTGCTGGGGGCCATCGTCACGACGCTGCTGCCGTCGCCGCCGCGCGTCAGCGTGATCGCGTCGAATGCCATCGCCTTCAAGCTGTCGGCGCCGGCCAGCGCCAGCCAGCCGCTGCTGAAGATCGACCTGACCCTGCGTGCGCCGGACGGCACCACCGTCAGCGCCAGCCGGACCATCCGCATCGGAAGCCCGTCATGAGCCGGGCGCCGATGCTGTCGAATCCGGTGCGTGCCCGGCGCCGCGAGTCGGGCGTGCTGGCGCTCACGGTGGCGCTGCTGCTGGCCGTGATGGCGGCCGCGGCGTTCGGCATGCACCGCGCCGCCGGCATGGATGTGCAGGCCGTGAGCGCCGAGTACGACCGCCGCAGCGCCGCCTACCTGGCCGAAGCCGGCGTCGCCGCCGGCAAATGGTACAACCAGATCAAGTGCGGCAACGCCGTCCCGTCGGCGTTTTCCCTGGTGCCGGGCGCCACGCTGAACATCAACGTCGCCAAGGTGGCGCCGCACCAGATTGCGGTCAGCGCCACCGCGACCACGGCCGCCGGCAGCACCAGCACGCTGGTGCGCAACCCGATCGATATCTATAACCTCGGCAGCACCGAACAAAAGGCGCTGGGCGGCGGGGTCAGGGACACCTATATCGACGCCAGCCTGACCGCGCCGAAGAACACCGACACCAGCCTGGTGCTGTCAAGCCAGTCGAATGCCCTGCTGTTCTGGGACACGAAGGATATTCCCAAGGATTCCATGGTCCTGTCGGCCTTCCTCACGCTGGTGCAGAACGGCAGCAGCGGCGAAAAGCGCACGGTCAACCTGCACCGGGTGACCACGCAGTGGGATGACAAGGCGACCTGGACCACTCCCCGTCCCGGCGTGGCCTGGAACGGCGGCGACTACGATCCGCAGGTCATCGCCAGTTTCGACGCCAGGAGCGACAGCAGCTACACCCTTGACCTGACCGCGCTCGTGAGTGCCTGGTACAACGGCACCCAGCCAGTCTACGGCATGCTGCTGCGCCTGCCCAACCCCGGCCAGGGCGTGACCTTCTACAGCCGCGAGGCGCCCACCGTCCAGGAACCGGCGCTGAACGTAACCTTCAGCAAATTGTGCCCGTGATTGAAATAATGCCCTTCCAGCGGAGCCTGTCCGCATGAGCCTGCGCACGCTTGCGGCAAGGTTCGCCTTGCCTGCGCGGTCCCCGACGCCGCCGATCGGCGCCGACTTTGCCGCCCATGGCCTGAACCTGGTGCAGGCGGCACCGCGCGACGGTGGCTTCAGCCTGATGGCGGCCGCCTCGCTGCCCTACCCGATCCCGCGCGCCGACCTGCTGGCGGCGCCGGCCGAGCTGGCGCGCTTCGTCGCCGGTGCCCTGGCATCCGCGCCGTTCAAGGGCCGCCGCGTGATCTCGGCGCTGCCGCCGGCCGACGTCCGCATCCTGCCGCTGACGCTGCCGGTGGCGCCGAACCAGTCCGAAGCCCAGGCCGTGGCCAAGGCCGCCACCGAGCAGCTCGGCGTGGACGCCGCCAATGCCGTGCTGGATTATTACCCGATCCGCGGCGCCGACGGCGACACCAGCGGGCGCCAGGTGCTGGTGGCAGCAAGCGACAAGGCGCGCGTACTGGATTACCTGGCAACGCTGGAAGCGGCGCGCCTGGAACCGGTGGCGCTCGACATCGGCCCGGCCGCGATCGCGCGTTTGCTGGCCGCGATCCACGGCAGCGATATCGGCCAGTCGACCCTGCTGCTGAATTTCGGCAGCGCCCGCAGCTTCGTCACCGTGATCTGGGGCCGCCGCCTGATGCTCGACCGCGAGATCGATTTCGGCGAAGCGCAGCTGGCCGCCACGCTGGCGGCGGCGCTCGAGCTGCCGCCGGAAACCGCCACCAGCCTGCTGCGCGAACACGGCATCGGCATGGGCACGCGCGGCCATGCCGATGGCGCCAACACGGAATTACGGCGCACCATCCACGAGGTGCTGCATCCGGCCTGCCTGGGCCTGGCCGACGAGCTGGCGCACACCCAGGTGTACGTGGCCTCGCGCACGCGCGGCAGCACCATCAGCCGCGTCTACCTGAACGGCAGCCTGGCGCGCTACCCGGACATCCAGGCGCGCATCGGCGAACTGATCGACGTGCCGGTGCACCTGCTGGATCCGTTCGGCGCTTTCCATGAAGGTGCGGGCAAGGACCAGGACCGCATCGGCCGCGAGATCGCCCTGGCGTCCGGGCTGGCGCTGCGGGGAGCCGTGCATGGCTGACATCGACATGATCCCGCGCGAATACCGCGACGGCGTACGCGTGCGCCGCACCCTGCGCCTGGCCGGCATCGCCTTGGCGCTGGTGGTCGCGGCAGGTAGCGTCGCCGGCGTCGGCCTGCGCTGGCGCACTGCGGCGCTGGAACGCAGCGCGACCGCGCTGGAGGCCGTGGCCGCGCAGGCGCAGGCCGACAGTGCGCGCGGCGCCGAGCAGCAGGCCGAGCGCAGCCGCCAGGAGCAGGTCCACGCCGTCCTGCGCACGCTGCGGCGCCAGGGCGAGCTGGCGGCGCTGGCCCGGGGCCTCGACGCATCGCTGGGCGACGCGGTCTGGCTGACCGGCCTGCGGATCGAGCGCGACGTGCAGGGCGCCCCTGCCGCCGCCAATGTGGCGGCTGCCGCGCTGCCGGAGGGCACCGAGACCTTCAGCGCACCCGGCGCCAGCCCTGCCGCCCCGGTCCAGACCTGGCACCTGCGCAGCGCCATCGAACTGAATGGCCAGGCGGCCAGCTACGAAGCCGTCACCGCCTTCCTGGCCACGCTCGGACGCCAGCCCGGCATCGCCGGCCTGCAGCTGGTCAGCAGCAGTATCGCCGAAGGCGGCGCCATCGACTTCCGCGCTACCGGCGCGCTGGTCCATCAAGGAAAAACACCATGACACCTTCCCTGCGCCAAGCGCTGGCGGCCATGCCGGCGCGCCAGCTGAACCTGGTCGCGATCGGCGCCGTCGCCATCGTCGCCGCCCTGATGTGGACGCTGGCGATCCGGGCGCCGCTGGCGGCGCTGCGCCAGCAGCAGATACGGCTGGTGTCGCTGCGCGCGGCCCAGGCGAACGCGCCGGCACCGCTGCCCGCCGCTACCCAGACGTCCTTGCCGCCGCTGCCGGCGGCGCCGGCCCCGCTGGCGCTGATCGCCGCCGCCGGCGCCAGCGCCCGTGCCGCCGGATTGACGGTGGGCGGCGCGGTGCCGGGTGCGCAGCGCAGCATCGCCGGCCTGCGCCAGCAGACCCTCGACATCGAGGCCAGCGGCAGCTACGGCGCCATCCTCGAGTGGCTGGACGGGATCGAGGCGCGCCAGCCGGCGGTCGGGATCGTGCGCCTGAACCTGCGCGCTGTGCCGGAAGAAGCGCGCCGCCTGGTGCAGCTGCAGCTCGGCGCCTATGAAGCGGAGGCGAAGCGATGATGCGCACCATGGCCATGCTGGCGCTGCTGTGCGTCGCCCTGGCGACCATGGCCGCGGCCCTCCCGCCGGTCACCGCGGCCCTGCCGGCAGCGGCGCCGGCACTGCGCACGCTGCGCGATCCCTTCGTGCGCCCGGCACCGCCGCCGCCGGCGCCTGCGGCTGCGCTACCAGCCGAACCGGCGCCCGAACCGCCGCCGCTGCACCTGCGCGCCGTGATCCTGAACGGTGCCCGCTCGGTTGCCAACATCGACGGCGACATCGTCGGCGCCGGCGACCAGGCGCGCGACTACACCGTCGTCCGCATCGACGCCCACGGCGTGCTGGTGACGCGCGCCGGCAAGCGGCAACTCCTGACAATGACTGAAAAGGACAAGCAATGAAACTCCGGCAATCGCTCCTGGCGCTGTGCCTGCTGGCGCCGGCCCTGCATGCCGAGGTACGCACGGCGTCCACCCCTGCCGCCCCTACGGCAGCAGCGAACGTGATGTCCTATACCTTCCGCGACACGCCGATCGCCGAGCTGTTCAACATGATCGCGCACACCGCCCACATCAACATCGTGCTGGCGCGCGGCGTCACCGGCAACGTGTCGATCAGCCTGTACGACATGACGGTGCGCGAGGCGATCGAGGCCATCGCCGAAGCCGGCGGCTATGCGGTGACCGAGCGTGCCGGCGGCTTCCTGATCTCGGACGCCAAGGTGGCGCAGAAGGAAATGGCGGCCTCGATGCAGGTGCGTGCGATGAAGGTGCGCTACACCGACGTCAAGAAGGCCGGCGACATCCTGATGCGCCAGGTCGGCGCCAACGGCACGGTGACGGTGCTGGAGCCGACCCGCACGCTGGTGGTGGAATCGAACGAGGCCGGCCTGGCACGCGCGGCCAAGGTGCTGCGCGAGATCGACAGCCCGCCGCGCCAGATCCTGATCGAAGCCAAGATCCTCGAGATCACGCTGGACCGCAGCGACGTCTTCGGGGTCGACTGGACCCGCATCTTCAACGAGAACGGGCCGAACAACGCGGGCGCCACCGGGCTGTCGACCGCGGTCGGCCCGCGCTTCTTCCTGAATGTCGTCAACAGCAATATCGAAGCCCACCTGACGGCGCTGACCAACAAAGGCCGCGTGCACACGCTGGCGACGCCGCGCCTGCTGGCGCTGGAAGACCAGGAAGCCAGCACCAACGTCGGCGACCAGCTCGGCTACCGTCTCACCACCACCATCAACAACGTCACCACCGAGTCGATCCAGTTCCTCGACACCGGCGTGATCCTGCGCGTGACCCCGTCGATCGACATCGACGGCCGCATCATGATGAAGGTGCGGCCGGAAGTCAGCTCGGGCTCGGTCTCGGGCGGCATCCCGTCCAAGAAAACCACCGAAGTCAACACCCAGCTGATCGCGCACGACGGCCAGCCGGTGCTGATCGGGGGCCTGATCAAGAGCAGCAGCAATTACCGGCGCCAGGGCATCCCGCTGCTGAGCGACGTGCCGCTGCTGGGCCGCGCGTTTTCTAGCACCGACGACGGCGGCAGCACCACCGAGACCATCGTGCTGATCACGCCGCGCATCGTGGGCGTGGACGGACCGGCCGTGGATGCGGTGACGGAGAAGAAGGTGGACGAGGCGGAACGGGTACTGAAGGTGCGGGGGGAGGTGCTGGAGCAGAAGATCGAGCGGATCATGCCGGCGCGGACCGGGCCTGGGATTGAATAGCGGCCCGCGGCTTGAAACCGTCGCCCCTGCGAAGGCAGGGGTCTAAGTTGCACGCGTATCGTTAACGCTCGCAGAACTTGGACCCCTGCCTACGCAGGGGCGACGTGCATCGGCCAACAAAAGAATAACGCTTACTTCCGGGCGCCTTTCGGCTTGCTCTTGATGGTCGACAGGATCGACGGCTTGACCTTCGACGGCGGCGCCATGAACGGCGTGCTCGCCGGGACCCGGTCGCCACCGCGCGTCTTGGCGCCGGCGCGGCCTGCAGCGCCACGCTCAGTGCCACGTTTGGGCGCCACCTCGATCACCCGCCCGCGCGGCACCGCATCGCTGCGCGGCCCCATCGGCGCATTCGGCGCCGGACGGCGATCGCCGCGCCCCTGCTGCAGGGCGGCCTCTTCGCCACCTTGCGCCGGCACCAGGTGCCGCTCGCCATTGCCGATCAGGTCGCCGCGGCCCATGCGGCGCAGACCCTCGCGCAGGGTCGGCCAGTTTTCCGGATCGTAGTAGCGCAGGAAGGCTTTATGGAGCTTCCTGGTCTTGCCGCTCTTCGCGGTCTCGACGGTTTCAGAGTCCTCGGTCACCTTGTGCAGCGGGTTCTTGCCGCTGTGGTACATGGTGGTTGCCATCGCCATCGGGGTCGGGGTGAAGGTCTGCACCTGGTCGAGGTGGAAGTTGTTCTTCTTCAGCCACAAGGCGAGGTTCAGCATGTCCTCGTCGGTGCTGCCGGGGTGGGCCGCGATGAAGTACGGGATCAGGTACTGCTTCTTGCCGGCTTCCTTCGAATACTTGTCGAACAGCGCCTTGAACTCGTCGTAGGCGCCGATCCCCGGCTTCATCATCTTGGACAGCGTGCCCTCTTCGGTATGCTCGGGCGCGATCTTCAGCAGGCCGCCGACGTGGTGGGTGACCAGTTCCTTCACATACTCGGGCGAGCGCACGGCCAGGTCGTAGCGCAGGCCCGAGCCGATCAGGATCTTCTTGATGCCGGGGATGGCGCGCGCCTTGCGGTACAGCGAAATCAGCTTGCTGTGGTCGGTGCCCAGGTTGGAGCAGATCGTGGGATAGACGCACGACAGGCGGCGGCACGATTCCTCGATCGTCTTTTCCTTGCACGACAGCCGGTACATATTGGCGGTCGGGCCGCCCAGGTCGGTGATGGTGCCGGCGAAGTTTTTCGTGGTGTCGCGGATCAGCTCGATCTCGCGCAGGATCGACGGTTCCGAACGGCTCTGGATGATGCGGCCTTCGTGCTCGGTGATCGAGCAGAAGGTGCAGCCGCCGAAGCAGCCGCGCATGATGTTCACCGAATAACGGATCATTTCCCAGGCCGGGATGTGGGCCTTGCCGTAGCTCGGGTGCGGCGCGCGCGCGTACGGCAGGTCGTAGATGTTGTCCATCTCGTCCATGGCCAGCGGCAGCGGCGGCGGGTTCAGCCAGACGTCGCGGTCGCCGTGCGCCTGCACCAGCGCGCGCGCATTGCCCGGGTTCGACTCCAGGTGGAACACGCGCGAGGCGTGCGCATACATCACCGGGTCTTCGCTGACGGTCTCGAAACTCGGCAGGCGCACCACGGTCTTCCGCGCTTTTTCGCGGGCCGCGGCCTGGCGCTCTTCGCGCGTCATGATGACGATCGGTTTGACGACCGGCTCGGGCGCGGCGTTGTCGAGCGCGCACTGCTTCGGGTCTTCCAGCGCCATCGCGTACGGGTTCGGCTGCTTGTCGATGCGGCCCGGCACGTCCACGCGGGTGGAGTTGTGGACTGTCCATTCCTCGTCAGGCATCCAGCCCTGCGGCACCAGGAAGGCGGTGCCGCGCAGGTCGCGGATGCTCTTGATGCTCTCGCCTGCCGCGATGCGGCGGGTGACGTCGACCAGGGCGCGCTCGGCGTTGCCGAAGATGACGAGATCCGCCTTCGATTCGAACAGCACCGAGCGGCGCACCTTGTCCGACCAGTAATCGTAGTGCGCGATGCGGCGCAGCGAGGCTTCGATCGAGCCGGCGATGACCGGCACGCCCGGGAAGGCTTCGCGCGCGCGCTGGCAGTACACGGTCACGGCGCGGTCGGGACGCTTGTTCGGCGCGCCGTCCGGCGTATAGGCGTCGTCCGAGCGGATCTTGCGGTCGGCCGTGTAGCGGTTGACCATCGAGTCCATGTTGCCGGCGGTGATGCCCCAGTACAGGTTGGGCTTGCCGAGCGCGCGGAAGGGCTCGACCGAGGTCCAGTCCGGCTGGCTGATGATGCCGACGCGGTAACCCTGCGCCTCCAGCAGGCGGCCGACCAGCGCCATCCCGAAGCTCGGGTGGTCGATGTAGGCGTCGCCGGTGATCAGAATGATGTCGCACGAATCCCAGCCCAGTTTGTCCATCTCGGCACGCGACATGGGCAGGAACGGGGCGGCGGGCGCACGGCTGGAACGTTTGGCAACGTTCACGAAAAGATTGGTGGGGGAGTTCATTGGCCGGTATTCTACCGGAATTCCAGTTTATGTTCTCCTCCCCCTCCCAAAAATGGCTTGAATATCAACGACTTGGCTCAGCCATAATGGGTTTTTTGTTGTTTCAGATCCCCATGTTGGCCAGGATGTTGCCGAGCTGGCGCAGGGCCGGTTCCAGCGTCGGGTGGCGGGCCGCGAAGCGCGCCGTGATTTCCTGGCTGCGCGAGGCCAGGCCGTAGGTGTTGGCATCCGGATCGTCGGCGCGGCGCTCCAGCACCTTGTTGATGTCGCCGTCGAGCTGGCGCAGCAGCATTTCCAGTTCGTCGTCGACCTCGCCGCGCTCTTCGAGGCTGCGGTGCAGGGCCTTCAGGTGCGCCTTCAGGGTGTCTTCACGCGTTTCTTCACGCATTTGCTCGTTTTCATTCTGCATGGCGTTCCTCTAATCGTTGAACCTGGTCGCGAGATACAGCTGCTCGACCTTGTCGCGGGCCCAGGGCGTCTTGCGCAGGAACTTCAGGCTCGACTTGATGCTCGGGTCCTTGATGAAGCAGTTGATGTCGATACGGCGGCCGAGTTCGGCCCAGCCGTAGTGCCCGACCAGGCGGGTCAGCAAGGATTCTAAGGTAATACCGTGTAAGGCTTGAACACTCATTGCAGGGCAATGTTAATAGGGGGTGTTGGAGAAAGTTTATACCTGCCGGGGAAGCATTGGCGCGCGAAGAAAGAAACGTGACTTGAAAACCGTCGCCCCTGCGGAGGCAGGGGTCCAATTTTTTCGCATATTCGCGGAACTTGGGTCCCTGCCTTCGCAGGGACGACGTGCTGACGGAGCAGACCGAAATATTATCTGCCTGCTCCGCCAACCATTATTCGCCGGTGAGGCCACGCCGCTCCAGCAGCGGCTCGATCTTCGCATCGCGTCCGCGGAAGCCACGGTACATCTCCATCGCATCCATGGTGCCGCCGCGCGACAGCAGGGTCTTGCGGAAATGGTCGCCGTTCTTGCGGGTCAGGCCGCCGTGTTCCTTGAACCACTCGACGGTGTCGGCGTCCAGCTTCTCGGCCCACAGGTAGCCGTAGTAGCCGGACGAATAGCCGCCCGAGAACACGTGCGAGAAATAGGTGGTGCGGTAGCGCGGCGGGACCAGCGGGAAGTCGACGCCGGCGTCCTGCAGCGCCTTGGCTTCGAAGGCCAGCACGTCGGTCGGGATCTGGTCCGGGCCGAGCTGGTGCCAGCGCTGGTCGAGGATCGACGCCGCCAGGTACTCGGTGGTGCGGTAGCCCTCGTTGAACTTGCTCGAGGCCTGCACCTTGTCCAGCAGTTCCTTCGGCATCGGCGCGCCGGTCTGGTAGTGCTTGGCGTAGTTGGCCAGCACTTCCGGCCAGGCCATCCACATCTCGTTCACCTGCGACGGGAACTCGACGTAGTCGCGCGGCACGCGCGAACCCGAGAAGCGCGGGTATTTCACGTTCGAGAACATGCCGTGCAGCGCATGGCCGAACTCGTGGAACATGGTGCGCGCTTCGTCATAGGTCAGCAGGGTCGGCTCGCCGGCCGCGGGCTTCGGGATGTTCAGGTGGTTCGCCACCACCGGGTGCGTGCCCAGCAGCTTGTTCTGGCCGACGTAGGCATTCATCCAGGCGCCGCCGCGCTTGTTGGCGCGCGCATACGGATCGTGCAGGAAGATCGCCAGCTGCTTGCCGTCGGCATCGAACACATCGAACACGCGCACGTCCGGATCGTACACCGGCAGGTCCTTGCGTTCCTTGAAGGTGATGCCGAATTCCTTGGTGGCGGCGAAGAACACGCCGTTCACCAGCACGTTGTTGAACTCGAAATACGGACGCAGCTGGTTCTCGTCGAAGGCGTAGCGCTGGGCGCGCACCTTGTCGCTGTAGTAGTTCCAGTCGTAGGCCGCTGCCTGGAACGGGGTGGCTCCATTCGCGCCTTCGGCATCGATCACCTTCTGCAGGTCGGCCGCTTCGCGCTTGGCGTTGCGCACCGCCGGCTTGGCGAAGTCGGCCAGCAGCGTGTTGACGGCGCCGGTGGTCTTCGCCGTCTGGTCTTCCAGCATGTAGGCCGCATGGCTCGGGTAGCCCAGCAGCGCGGCACGGTCGGCGCGCGCCTTGGCCAGTTCCAGCACCAGCGCGCGGTTGTCGTAGTCGCCGCCGCGGCTGCCGCGTGCGAGCGAGGTCGCCAGCAGCTTTTCGCGGGTCGCGCGGTTGGTCAGCACCGACAGGGGCGCCTGCTGGGTGGTGTTCACGACCGGGATCACGAACTTGCCGTCCAGGCCGCGCTTTTTGGCTTCCGCCGCGGCGACGTCGATCGCCCGGTCCGACATGCCGGCCAGTTCCGCGCGGGTGTCGACCACCAGCGCCGAGGCGTTGGCTTCCTTCAGCACGTTCTGGCTGAACTGGGTCTGCAGGGCGGCGATCTTGCCGTTGTACGCCTTCAGCTTTTCCTTGTCGGCGGCGGACAGCTTGGCACCGGCGCGCACGAAGTCGGTGTGGTAGCGCTCGAGCAGGTATTTCGATTCGGCGTCCAGGTGCAGCTTGTCGCGCTTGTCGTACAGGGTCTTGATGCGTGCGTACAGCTTTTCGTTGAGGCGGATCTTGTCGCTGTGCGCGGCCAGCTTGGGCGCCAGATCCTTGTCCAGTGCATTCAGGGTGTCGTTGGTATTCGCACCGACCAGGCTCGAGAAGACGGTCGAGACGCGGTTCAGCAGCTGGCCCGAGCGCTCCATCGCGACCACCGTGTTCTCGAAAGTAGGCGCCGCCTTGTTGTTGGCGATGGCCTCGATTTCCAGCGACTGCTGGCGCATGCCTTCCTCGAACGCCGGCGCGTAGTCCTCGTTCTTGATCTTGTCGAAGGCGGGATAGTTGAACGGCA
The DNA here is from genome assembly GCF_006715485.1 of Herbaspirillum sp. SJZ107. Classification (GTDB taxonomy): domain Bacteria; phylum Pseudomonadota; class Gammaproteobacteria; order Burkholderiales; family Burkholderiaceae_D; genus Telluria. The sequence continues at coordinate 1,000,400 of NZ_VFNH01000003.1, read as the reverse complement.
GGGTGCTCGGCTTGGCAAACGGGTTGGATGCCGGCAGCAGCGACGCCGGTTCGGCGTGCGCGAAGTTGGCGACGGCCGCGGTCACGGCCAATGCCAGGAGAGTGGAACGGTACATGGTCTTGGTCTCTCGGTGGTGGTTATTGATTGCCGGTCAGGCCGCGGCGCTCGAGCAGCGGCTCGATCCTGGCGTCACGGCCGCGGAAATTGCGGAACAGGTCCATCGCGTCGGCCGAACCGCCGCGCGACAGCAGGGTCGCGCGGAAGTGGTCGCCGTTCTTGCGCAGCAGGCCGCCGTTTTCCTTGAACCATTCGACGGTGTCGGCATCCAGCTTTTCGCTCCACAGGTAAGCGTAGTAACCGGCCGAATAGCCGCCCGAGAAGCTGTGCGAGAAATAGGTCGTGCGGTAGCGTGGCGGCACCGGCGCGAAGTCGACGCCGGCATCCTTCAGCGCCTGCGCCTCGAAGCCGGTCACGTCGGCCGGCACCTGGGCCGGGGTGATCTGGTGCCAGCACTGGTCCAGCAGCGAGGCCGCCAGGTACTCGGTCGTGATGAAGCCCATGTTGAACTTCTTCGACGCCTGCACCTTGTCCAGCAGCGCCTTCGGCATCGGCGCGCCGGTCTGGTAATGCCTGGCGTAGTTGGCCAGCACCTCCGGCCAGGTCGCCCACATCTCGTTGACCTGCGACGGATACTCGACGAAGTCGCGCGGCGTGTTGGCGCCGCCAAAGGTCGGGTAGGTCACGTTCGAGAACATGCCGTGCAGCGCGTGGCCGAACTCGTGGAAGGCGGTGCGCACTTCATCGTAGGTCAGCAGCGTCGGCTGGCCGGCGGCCGGCTTCGGGATGTTCAGGTGGTTCGCCACCACCGGCATGTTACCCAGCAGCTTCGACTGGGTGACGTACTCGTTCATCCAGGCGCCGCCCTGCTTGTTCGGACGCGCGTAGTAATCCAGGATGAAGATCGCCAGCTGCTTGCCGTTGGCATCGAACACGTCGAAGGTGCGCACGTCCGGGTCGTACACCGGCAGATCCTTGCGCTCCTTGAAGCTGATGCCGAATTCCTTGTTCGCGGCAAAGAACACGCCGTTCTGCACCACGTTGTTCAATTCAAAATACGGCTTCAGCTGGCTCTCGTCGAATGCGTACTTCGCCTGGCGCACCTTGTCGGTGTAGAACGCCCAGTCGTGCGCGGCGACCTGAAAGCCTCCCTTCTCGGCGTCGATCACCTTCTGGATTTCAAGCGCTTCCTTCTTCGCGTTGTTGACGGCCGGCGCAGCCAGCTCGCCGAGCAGCTTGTTCACGGCTTCCGGCGTCTTCGCGGTTTCCTCTTCCAGCGAATAGGCGGCATAGGTCGGGTAGCCGAGCAGCGCCGCCTTTTCGGCACGTAGCCTGGCCAGGCGCTGCACCAGCGTACGGCTGTCGAATTCGCCGCCGCGGCTGCCGCGCGCCAGCGAGGCCGCCATCAGGCGCTCGCGCGTGGCACGGTTGGTCATCAGGGCCATCGGGGGCTGGATCGTGGTGTTCACCAGCGCGATCACGTACTTGCCATCCAGGCCGCGCTTCCTGGCTTCCGCCGCGGCGGCATCGATGTCGGCGTCCGGCAGGCCGGCCAGTTCGGCGCGGGTATCGACCACCAGCGCCGAGGCGTTGGCTTCCTTCAGCACGTTCTGCGCGAACTGCGATTGCAGGCCGGCGATCTCGCCGTTGTACGCTTTCAGCTTGTCCTTGTCGGCGCTGGACAGGTTGGCGCCGGCGCGCACGAAATCGCGGTGGTAGCGCTCGACCAGGTGCTTCGATTCGGCGTCGAGTGTCAAGCTGTCGCGCTTGTCGTAGACCGTCTTCACGCGCTGCCACAGCTTCGCGTTCATGAAGATCGCGTCATGGTGCGCGGCCAGTTTCGGCGACATCTCGCGGTCGATCGCATCCAGCGCATCGTTGGTGTTCGCGCCCTGCAGATTCGAGAAGGTGACCGACACGCGCGCCAGCAGCTGGCCCGAACGCTCCAGCGCGACGATCGTGTTCTCGAAGGTCGGCGCAGCCTTGCTGGCGGCGATCGCATCGACTTCGCGCAACTGCTCGCGCATGCCGGCGTCGAAAGCCGGCTTGAAGTGCTGGTCCTTGATCTTGTCGAAGGCGGGATAGTGGAAAGGCAGCGAGCTGACTTTGGCGAAGGGGTTCGATGCGTCGAGGGAAGCGCCGGCGGGGATGGGTGCGGCGATCGCTGCCTGTGCCAGCGCAGCGGTAGCAGCGGCGGCAACGATGAAGCTGTAAGAACGATTCATTGGATCTTTCACGGACATGAAAAAAACACTGCCGGGGACCGGGCCCGGCAGCATGCGCGCGAAGATCATAGCAAAGTTATTGCCGCATCGTCACATTCGATGCGCGGCCAGTTCACGCTTCCCGCCGGTTCTCCTCAGTGACCTTTTTCTCGATGCGCCGGTCCGGGATCAGCCACATGATGGCCACGCCGACATAGACCAGGAAACCGAGCCAGGCCACGAACCAGGACGCCGCAACGCCGACCAGGTACAGCACGATCGAGATCTTGCCCTTGCGATCGTCGCCGATGGCTTCGGCCAGCCTCGCATTCTTGTCATGGTGCTGGATCAACCTGTGCACCAGCAGCGAATACGCCATCGCGCACATGAACAGCACGATGCCATAGGCGACGGTGGGCGCGGTCTCGAAATGGTTTTCGCCCATCCAGGCGGTGACGAAGGGAATCAGGGAAAGCCAGAACAGCAGGTGCAGGTTGGCCCACAGGATGCTGCCGCTGACTTCTTCGACGGCGTGCAGCATGTGGTGGTGGTTGTTCCAGTAGATGCCGACGTAGATGAAGCTGAGCACGTAGCTCATGAGGACGGGCCACAATGGGATTAAAGCCTTGAAATCGGCTTCGTGCGGGACTTTAAGTTCCAGCACCATGATGGTGATGATGATGGCGATGACGCCATCGCTGAAGGCTTCCAGGCGGTTCTTACCCATGGGCTTCCTTGTGTACGGAGGTATCAGCCTGACAAGGCTGCAAGTCCCATTCGACATACGTGTCGTGGTCTTTTACGTGAAGCATGACATGAATGCCCGTCGAAGCAGATCGCAGGATATTGATTCTTTTCTTTCCGAACACATACCACCGCGCTTCGCCGTCAGGACCTGACGATTTACGCATTTTGGACTTACGAATATTCACCCCAAGCGCGTTGAGTATTCTCTGGTCTGTCCACGCGGCAGATAAAGCGGTGTGGTAAGGCTTTTCATCGGCGCTCTTGCCTTCAACGAAACAGTTCTCGGCGGCTCCAGCGATCCGGGTAAAGAGCGAAAACGCCAAGAAGATCCATGCAGTGTGCCACCATCGCTTCATGAGCCTGCCCTAAAGTGTGGAGTAGCTTCCAGACTGGCGCTTGTTCCAGTTGATGTCGACGTAGATGCAGCCGAGCACCGAGCTCATGAGAGCAGGCCGCCAGATTTATCTGTTCTGGTCCAAGGTAACATTCACGTTCAAGCCGGAAGCATCCATTCCGCCGGCAAAACTGACGTTCAGAAGCCGATGCGAGTTTTCCCAGGTTTTTCGATCGTAACTCGACCAATACTTGTATATGTATAAGTCCCTGGTAAAGCTCGTGCTGCCGACGACAGATTGTTCATTCTTCAGCAACGTGCCTTGGGTAGCGATTTTTATCGGAATGGGCGAGTTGGCCGGAATGTACAAAACATACTCGGTGCCGCTTGGGAACGCTTCACCCATCTTGACGACGGGAAGCGTCTGGATCCTGTCTGCAGGTGCGGGCATCATCGGTGCGCAGCCAACGGAAAGGAAAGCCATCAAGGCCATGCCCAGAGCAGTTTTTCGCATCTTATCTCGCCAGGAAAAGGGTTATCGGGTGTCTTGTTGTCAGCGCCAATACGTTGACAGCAATGCCACCCAATGTACCGCAGATTCCCATGAGTGCAATCTTATGACTGCTGAGGAATCGGCTCCAGATACTTGTCGAAGTTCGCAATGAAATCGTCGAGATTTTCGGCCATCATCTGGCGGAACTGCTCGGTGAAATAATCCAGCGCCCTTTCCTTTTCGGGCTTCATGTTTTCCGCACTGCCGGTGCCGTTGGCAACGATGAAGGCATTGAAGCGTGCCGCCGCATACATGGTGGAGGCCGTGACATGGTTCGGATCGGCCGCGTCGCACTGGGCGTTCGCTGCATTGATGATGGCGTTGACGCGCTCCCAGAACGCCTGGTCAGGATTGTTGTTGCTCATGGTTTCACGATGGAGGGGTGGTTGAGGTAAGCGGCCACTTTAGCATACGCAAGGTGTTGGGCGGCCGCCGACCTGACAGGAAGGGATTGCCGCTTCCGGCCCAACAAAAGGCGCTGCCGGCGCTGCGCAGTACGCCCTATGCGGCACTGGCATGCATCCTGCAATCGTCTGCAGTGTGCCCGGCGCCGTGCCTGGCCGTATCAAACCATCGAGGAGATTGAAATGGACAAACTGACGATCAAGGACCTGCCCGTCGCCACGGAACTCGACAAGCGCCGGATGGCCGGCGTGCTGGGCGGCATGGGGCGCACGCCGCAGCAGATCCTGGCATTCGAATTGACTGGCAAGCCGGCGACCTGGCAAGGCCTGGTGCTGGAAGAGGACAACCAGCTCCATGTGCCGGTCATCTGAGACGGCGCGGCCGGCAGTGCCAGCCGCACGGGTTACGATAACAGCTTGTTATCGTAACCCGAGCCGGCGAGTTCGTAATAGATATCGTCGAGATAAGTGGCGCTGTCTTCGGTTTCCAGTACCGACGGAATAAACAGGTCGACCGCCCCCACCGTTTCGGGTTGGCGCACCACTTCCCAGCCATCGTTTTCCCGTCGGACTTCGAGCTTGCGCCGGCCATAGATATTAAACTTCATATCACTGCGATAAGTCATGGGAAAATGTCTGGCTATTAGGCTGATGTTCATACGCCAAAGTGCGTACCAATAGAACGATGCCGCATGCAAATATTCCCGTCAATAAATAATTCAATTGTGACGCAGGGTGACAATGTTTTTCCGACGAAACTACAACACATCGGAAAATCCGATGCCAAAAAAAACACAGAATTTTGCAAAATAGAATGAACCCCGGCAAGTATTAAAGCGATAAGCGACTGCACGTTTCTTCGGCATCAACACTTTAGTGTGAAATTAAGTGCCGAGCATAAACATTTGTTTTAACGTTAATAGTGGGGTGGTTTTTCGTTGACTGGCCCCTGTCCGGCATCACGCAGCGCGCGTACGTGTTCGGCCAGCTTGGCCACCAGCGCTTCCAGCTGGTCGATGCGGCGGCCCTGTTCATAAATGGTGCGGTTCAGCGTGTCGACCAGGTTTTCCTGTTCGCCCAGCTTGATTTCGATATCGATGAAGCGGTCTTCGGCACTCACGGCGGCTCCTGAATGGATAAAAGAATAAGGGCGGCATCATACCAGCGCCCAAAAACAAAAAGCCGCATGTCTCCATGCGGCTCTGCAGTCATCGCCTGATAGCAATCAGGCCGTCAGCAGGGACAGGTGGGCGATATCGTTCTGCGGCGTGCCGACCAGCTGCGCCTGCCCTTCCGGAATGTCGATGGCCATGCTGGATGCCTGCGCATGCGCGCCGGCGCTGTTGTCGCTGCCGGTGGTCTGCTGGGCGATGCCGGCCAGGGTGTGCACCAGCTGGATCGTGCTGGCGACGCTGCCGGCACCCTGCAGGGCGGCCAGGATGCTGCCCGGCGTATAGACCGCGTTGACATTGAAGGTGGCGATGCCGCTGGCCGGCGAGGTGTTGCCGGCGGCATCGGTGGCGGTGGCGTGGATCTGCTGGCCCAGGGCGTCGCCGAAGTGGCTCAGCGTGAGGCTGAACGCGCCATTGGCATCCGCCTTGCCATTGCCGACCGGCTGGTTGTTCGCATCGTAGACGGTCACCGTGGCATTCGCTTCGGCCGAGCCGGTCACGACCGGCTTGTCGCCCTGTACGAAGCCGGCGGCGTTCTTGGTCACGGCCAGCGACGGTGCCAGCGGCGCGGTGGTGTCGGGCGACAGGATATCGGCGCGCTGGATGCTGCCGTCCGAAAAACGCAGCACTTCGATCGACGACAGGATGTCGGTGCCGTCGTTCGCGCTGCCGGTGTTGTTGACCACTTGCAGGTTGCCGTTGGCCAGATTGGTGTACGTGTACTCGCTGCGCAGGCCACGGAAGAGCGCGGTGTCGGTGCCGTTGCCGCCAAACAGCATGTCGTTGCCGCCATCGCCTTCGAGCATGTCGTTGGCGTCGGTGCCGGTGAGGCTGTCGGCGCCATTGGTGCCGGTGACGTAGCGCGCCCCGGTGGTCGAATTGATGCCCAGGGCCCCAGCCAGGCCGTCATGGCCATACAGCCAGTTGAGGGCGGCAATGTCGTCCTGGCGATAGGTCGTGTACGGTCCGCCCAGGTCGGTGTACGACATCAGGGTATTGCTGGTGTTGTCCTGCGAGCCGGGCAGGACGGCCTTGTTGTCGTCGGTGGTCTCGAACGAGTGCTTCAGGCCCAGTGCATGGCCCAGCTCATGCAGCAGGGTCTCGTAGCCGCTGCCGCCCGGCGTCAGGTTGCTGTTCTGAGGATTCCATTCGACATTATCCAGATACACATAAGCATCGGCATCGTAGCTGGCCAGCTGGGTGCCGCTGTAGCTGTAGTTGCTCAGCCAGCTGCACAGGCCGGTGACGTTGGCGCCGGCGAGGTCGATGTTGCTCAAGTGGATTTGCGCATCGGTACCGACTGCGGTTTCCAGGAACTGGATGCCGGTCAGCTGCGAGATATACGAAAACGCCGTGCGTACCGCCGCCTGCTGCGACACCGAAAAGGCCTGTAGTCCGGTTTTCCCGGCTTCGGTGCCGGACGTTACGGAAAACGTGTATTGCAGCGTATTGTTGCCCGAAAAATAATTCCAGTCAGGCCCACTATCGAGCAAGGCGTCGATATGGTTCAGGCCCGACAAGGGGGTAGTGGTGATATCAGAGACAGTTGCCATCGACGAGATGCCCGGAAATGCGGCAGATAAATTGATTTGTGAAATGTGAAGTGTCAAAAGTATTTATTGCGCCCCTCTCGAAGTCAAATAAGAATTTGAATCGTGCGGACTCCTTGCATCCGCTTCAAGGCTTATGCGCAACTCATCATGTCACGCAGCTACGACTTATTGACGATTGGGCACAACAACAGGTGACGCCGCGATAATAAGCGGCGCCTGTCCATTACACCTTGGGCGTGGCCAGCAGGGCCTTCAAGTTGGCCAGCCGTTCTTTCGGGGTCATCACTTCGGTTTCCTTGGGCGCGGCATCGCCGACTTCCAGCGCCATTTCCTTGATGAAGCGCGACGGATCGCAATGCACCAGTTCGCCAGCGCGCTTTCTCTTCTTGCACCAGGTCACGTGCAGGGTGCGCTGGGCGCGCGTGATGCCCACGTACATCAGGCGCCGCTCTTCCTGGATGCGCGCGGCGATCTTTTCGATCGCATCGTCGGGGTCGCCCTTGTGCGGCAGGATGCCTTCCTCGACGCCGACCAGGAACACGTGCGGATACTCCAGGCCCTTGGAGGCGTGCAGGGTCGACATGCGGATCGCGTCCGGCTCTTCGTCCTTGCCTTCCAACATCGACATCAGCGCCACCATCTGCGTCAGTTCGAGCAGGTTCTTTTCCTCGCCGTCGCGGTCGCGTCCGCCGCGGCCGCGTTCCTTCAGCCAGTTGGTAAATTCCAGCACGTTCTGCCACTTGCTCTGGGCGGCGCGGTCGTCGAAGTTCTCGTACAGGTAGTGCTCGTAGTTGATCTCTTTCATCATGTCGTCGAGCAGCTCGGCGGCGTTGTCGCCGCTGCCGGACGGACCGGGCCGGGTCGCGCGCGATTCCATGTCGTTGATGAAATGGCAGAACTCGCGCAGCGGATACAGCTGGCGCTCGGACAGCTTGGCTTCGATGCCGCCCTTCAGCGCCGCCTCGAACAGCGAGCAGTTCCACTGCTTCGAGAACTCGCCGAGCGCTTCGATGGTCGCCATGCCGACGCCGCGCTTGGGCGTGGTGATGGCGCGGATGAAGGCCGGGTCGTCGCCCTCGTTGGCGATCAGGCGCAGGTAAGCGATGATGTCCTTGATCTCGGCCTTGTCGAAAAAGCTCTGGCCGCCCGAGATGGTGTACGGAATGCGTTCCTTGCGCAGCGCCTGCTCGATCACGCGCGCCTGGTGGTTGCCGCGGTACAGGATCGCGTAGTCCGACCATTTGTTCTTGCGCTGGAAATGTTCCGACGAAATCATGATGGCGACCTGGTCGGCTTCCATCTCGTCGTTCGGCATGCCCAGCACCTTGATCGGCTCGCCCAGGCCGTGTTCGGACCACAGCGACTTCTCGAACAGCTTCGGGTTGTTGCCGATGACCGCATTGGCCGCCTGCAGGATGCGCGTGGTCGAGCGGTAGTTCTGCTCCAGCTTGATCACGCGCAGGTCCGGGAAATCGGTCTGCAGCGTCTTGAGGTTTTCGACCGAGGCGCCGCGCCAGGCATAGATCGCCTGGTCGTCGTCGCCCACCGCGGTGAACATCGGCTTCTTGCCGAGGCCGGTCACCATCAGCTTCACCAGCTCGTATTGGCAGGTGTTGGTGTCCTGGTACTCGTCCATCAACAGATAGCGCAGGCGGCGCTGCCAGCGGTCGCGGATCTGCTCGTTATTGCGGAACAGTTCCACCGGCAGGCGGATCAGATCATCGAAGTCGACCGCCTGGTAGGCCTGCAGCGTCGCCAGGTAGCTGCGGTAGATGCGGCCGGCTTGCGCTTCGTCCTCGTCCTTGGCGTCGCGGATCGCATCTTCCGGGTCGACCAGGCCGTTCTTCCACAGCGAAATGGCGTTCTGGATGCTGCGGATTTCCTGCTTGTCGGTGGTCAGCGCCAGATCGGACACGACGGTGTAGCAGTCGTCGGCGTCCATGATCGAAAAACGGTCCTTGAGGCCGACGCCGGCCGCTTCCTGGCGCAGGATCTTGACGCCCAGCGAGTGGAAGGTCGATACCGTCAGCTGCTTGGCCTGCTTGGGCTGCTTGAGCAGCTTGCCGATACGCTCCTGCATCTCGAGCGCGGCCTTGTTGGTGAAGGTGAGTGCGGCGATCGTGCGCGGATCGTAGCCGCGGTGCTCGATCATGTAGGCGATCTTCTGGGTGATCACGCGCGTCTTGCCCGAGCCGGCGCCGGCCAGCACCAGGCAGGGACCGTCGAGATAAAGCGCGGCTTCGCTTTGCGGACCGTTGAGGCCGAAATTCGGGGTGGTGGACATGGGATGTATTTCTGGAGGGCTAGCTCAGCATTGTAAAGGAGGCGGGCTATGCACGTAAAAGGCTGTATGCAAACGGCGACGTTGTAGTCGGCTATGCTTGTGAAAACGGCCTGGCGCCACCACATACCCCATTTGCTGAACACGACAAGAGAACGCACGATGAAATTCGAACACCTGATCGAAATTAACGACCCGCTCAACCCGCTGATCGACACCATCACACGCGAGCAGCTGTGGCGCGGCCTGGTGCTGCGCGCCGAAGACCCGAAGCGTTTCATTCCGCACCTGGACGAGTGCATCATCGGCGAGCGCGAAAGCGGCAGCTTCACGCGCCGCCAGCGTTTCGGCGAGCTGTGGATCGACGACCATGTGCACCTGACCCCGCTGGAAGAAGTGCGCTTCGAAGTGCCGGCCCAGGGCGATATTGCGCAATCGCAGCTGACCATGCGCATCGAAGCGCCTGGCAATGCCATGTTGCTGGTGCGCTTCACCTACGACGACGGGAATGCCGCCGCGACCGACGAGATGAGCAAGATGTACGAGGATTTCAAGAAATCGGCCTACCAGGAAGCCGATATCGATACGATCAAGATCGTGCGCCAGCTGGCGTCCGAGGGCAAGCTGGACGCCAGTTATCTGAATTAAGTCCCCGGCTCCATCTCGGCCGGATCGGTGCTGCTGGCATCCTTCGCCAGTTCGGTCGCCAGATCGCGCAGGGCCGTGCGCACGCCCTCCTCGATCACCGGATGGTAGAACGGCATCTCCAGCATCTGGTCCACCGTCATCCGCGCCTGCACCGCCCAGGCCAGCAAATGCCCGAGATGCTCGCCGCGCGGCGCGATCATCTCGGCGCCCAGAAAGCGCCCGCTGCCATATTCCCCATACACGCGCAGCATGCCCTTGTTCTGCAACATGACGCGGCTGCGGCCCTGGTTCTCGAACGACACCTGGCCGATCGCGAATTTCGGCTTGCCCGGCTCGCACAGGCTTTTGTAGCTGGCCCCCAGCGTGACGATGTTCGGTTCGGTGAACGCGGCGGTCAGCGGCGCGCGGCGCAGGCCGGGGCGGATGTCCGGGTAGCGGCCGGCATTGTCGCCGGCGATCTTGCCGTGGTCGGCCGCTTCCGGCAGCACCGGGCGCTCGTTGTTGGCGTCGCCGGCGATGAAGATGTGGCTGGTCCCGCACTGCATGGTGCGGCTGTCGAACAGCGGCACGCCGTTGGTCCCCAGCGCCAGTCCGGCGTGCTCGATGCCGATATCGGCCACGTTGGGCGTGCGCCCGGCGGCCATCAGCACGTACTGGAAGCGCGCGCAGCGCTCTTCGCCGCCCTCGCGCATGCACAGCACCACCTCGTCGCCATCCTGTTCCGCCTTCACGATCTCGGTCTGGAAATGCAGGTCGATCTCTTCGCGCAGCACTTGGCCGGCCTTGCGCAGCACCACCGGGTCGGTCAGTTGGGCGACGCTGCCGCCGCGCGCGTACAGGCTCACGCGCACGCCCAGGCGCGCCAGCGCCTGGCCCAGTTCCAGGCCGATCACGCCGGTGCCGATCACGGCGACCGAGCGCGGCAGATCGTGCCAGTCGAACACCTCGTCGCTGGTGATCACGCCGGGGCCGACGTTCTCCAGCTTCGGCAGGCGGGTCGGCGTGGAGCCGCTGGCGATCACCACGCGCGCCGCTTCCACTTCGCTGACCCTGCCGGCGCCGTCGTCAACCACCAGCGTGTGCGGTCCCGTGAAACGCGCATGGCCACGCAGCTTGTCGGCGTCCGGGATGCTGTCGACGCCATCCAGCACGAAACCGACGAAGCGGTCGCGCTCGCGCCGCACGCGGTCCATCACGGCCACCCCATCGATGCGCTTTTCCCCTGCGTGCACGCCGAACCCCGCCGCCGCATCGAGCATGTGCGCCGCCTCGGCCGCCGCGATCAGGAGCTTGCTCGGCATGCAGCCGACCCTGGCGCAGGTGGTGCCGTAATGGCCGCCTTCGATCATCACGGTGCGCGCGCCCTGTGCCCTGGCGGCGCGGTAGGCCACCAGTCCCGCCGTGCCGGCGCCGATCACGGCGACGTCGACCTTCAGTATCTGCATGTGTTTCTCCGCTGGTTTTCGCGCCATGACGATACGCCATTTTCAAGCGCTGAGCCACGCAGGATAAAAAAAAGCCCGCTCGAGAGCGGGCTTGAATCTATTCCTTGTGGAGAATAGAGGAGACAGGTGCAATCATGACGCAGCGCAAAATATATGTCCAATGATCGTTTCTGATCTCAGCAATAAAGAAAAGCTATATCTCTTCAAATATCGAGCGGATCGACTTCCAGCGACCAGCGCACCCGGCTCTTCATCGCGCGCAGGGCATCGACCCAGGCGGTCAGGAAGGCTTGCAGCGCCGGGCGCGAATTCGACTCGACCAGCAGCTGGGCGCGCTCGACGTTGTGCACGCGGGTCATGGTCATCGGGATGGGATCGTTGACGGTCACCGCATCGGACGCCACGGCGTCGCGCGCGCCCTCCAGGAATTCGATGGCGGTCGCCAGCTCGGGTGCCTCGGCGCGCAGCAGCGCCTGGTACATATAGGGCGGCAGCGCAGCCTGGTGGCGTTCTGCCAGCAGGTCGCCGGCAAAGCGGTCGTAGTCGTGGCGCATCACCGCCCCGTACAGCGGGTGGGTGCAATAGCGCGACTGGATCAGCACTTCCGATTCCAGCCCGGCGCGCCCGGCCCGCCCCGCCACCTGCATCAACTGGGCGAACAGGCGCTCGCTGGCCCGGTAGTCCTGCGAGAACAGGGCGGTGTCCGGGTTCAGCACGCCGACCAGCGTCAGCTTTTTGAAGTCGTGGCCCTTGGCCACCATCTGGGTGCCGATCAGGATATCGACCTCGCCGCGGTGCACGGTGTCGAACGCGGCCTGGGCGCTGCCCTTGTGGCGCGTCGAATCGGCGTCGATGCGCAGGATGCGCGCTTCCGGGAACAGTGCCTGCAGCCCTTCCTCGATGCGCTGGGTGCCGCGTCCCAGCGGCTGCAGGTCGATGTTGCCGCAGGTCGGGCAGGCGTGCGGGATGCGCAGCTCCAGGCTGCAGTGGTGGCAGCGCAGGCGGCGCTCGGGGCGGTGCAGCACCATGTTGGCGGTGCAGCGGGTGCAGTTGCTGATCCAGCCGCAGGACTCGCAGCACAGCACCGGCGCATAGCCGCGCCGGTTCAGGAACAGCAGCGACTGTTCGCCGCGTTCCAGGCGCTGGCGCAGCGCCCGTACCAGGGTCGGGGTCAGGCCCTCCTTCGGCCGGTCGCGCTCCATGTCGATCAGGTACACGCGCGGCAGCACGGCGTCGCGCACGGCGCGCTCGCGCAACTCCAGCTTGCGGTAACGCCCGGTCTGGGCGTGGTGCCAGCTCTCCAGCGACGGCGTGGCGGACCCCAGCACGATCGGGATCCCGAGCTGGTGCGCGCGCCACACGGCCAGGTCGCGCGCCGAATAGCGCAGGCCTTCCTGCTGTTTATACGAGGGGTCATGCTCTTCGTCGATGACGATCAGCTGCAGATGCGGCAGCGAGGCCAGGATCGCCAGCCGGGTGCCGAGCACGATGCGTGCGCGGCCCTGGTGCGCGGCCAGCCAGTGCAGCATGCGCTCGCCTTCCGACAGGCTGCTGTGCAGGGTGGCCAGCATCACGCCGGGGAAGCGCGCGCGGATATTGGCTTCGAGCTGCGGCGTCAGGTTGATCTCGGGGACGAGCACCAGGATCTGCGCGTGTTCGTCCCGCGCCAGCACCTGGGCGCAGGCTTGCAGGTACACCTCGGTCTTGCCGCTGCCGGTGACGCCGTACAGCAGCAGCGGGCTGAAACCTGCGGCGCCGCCGATGGCGTCGGCAGCTTGCTGCTGCTCCGGGTTCAGGACCGGCATGTCGGCCGGGGTGGCATCGTGCGCATCCGGCAGCTTGGCCAGTTTTTTCAGCGCGCGGTCCAGCGCCACCGTGGTCGACAGGCGCAGGTTCTTGGGCAGGCCGGGCATCGCCACTTCGCCCAGCGGACGGTGGTAATAACCGGCGGCGAAACGTGCCAGCGCCAGCCATTTGCCGGACAGCGGCGCCAGTTGGCCGCGCACCGCCAGTGCGTCCTTCAGTTTGTCCGCCGGGACGTCGCTGTCCTGCTTGATGGCGACGATCACACCCACCGCCTCGCGCCGGCCGAAGTTGACCAGCGCCAGCTGGCCGACTTGCGGTTCTTCCCCGGGCGCGCAGGGCCAGCGGTAGTCGAACACGCTGTCGAGCGGCGTATCGAGGGCGATTTGCAGGATGCAGTACGGCACGTGTTGAAAACCTTCTGGCGAGCTGTGGAGAACTGTGGAAAACTTTGTGGAAAATGGAAAACTTGACCGGGACAAAGGTTTACGTTAGCTCAAGGCACTTGGCAATTCTCTAAGTCCACAAAACATTTTCCTCTTTCAATTCAATGACTTAGAAAAATAGTACCGGAGCTCGTGAAATTCTTTATCGCTCGCCAGCTTCTGTGCATAACTGGGCATTTCCAGTGAAGAACTCAAGCGCAGTGCAGCAAAATCTTGATGGAATACTTGAAGAAATCCCGTAAACCCCGGTAAACGAAGCACTTTTTGGGATTATGCACAGAAGCTGTGTATAACTTTGTGAACAAGGCACTGAACAGTTTGCCTGGGACGCGCTGCAGGCCTCCAAAGCGCCCTGGCACCGTGTTCACAGCACGAGCTAAACACTATAAAAATCAATTACTTACGTTGAGAGCGCAAGCACTGTACATTTTCCCAGCCAGCCCTGTGCGAGCCGGCGTTTTTGTGAATAAGTGTGATTTTGCAGGATTTAGGCAGCACGTTGACGGCGGCTGAAGTCGTGTACCGCCTCGACCATGGCCGTCACCGATTCCGGTGGCGTGAACTGCGAGATGCCGTGGCCCAGGTTGAACACATGGCCGTGGCCGGCGCTCGGGGTGCCGTAGCTGGCCAGCGCTTTTTCCACTTCGGTACGTACCTGGTCCGGCGCCGCGAACAGGATCGCCGGGTCGAGGTTGCCCTGCAGGGCCACGCGGTCGCCAACCAGGGCGCGCGCGCGGCCCAGGTTCACGGTCCAGTCCAGGCCGAGTGCATCGGCGCCGATATCGGCCATCTCGTCCAGCCACAGGCCGCCGCCCTTGGTGAACACGATCGCCGGGATGCGCACGCCGTCCTTCTCGCGCTGCAGCTGGGCCACCACCTTCTGCATGTACTGCAGCGAGAAGGCCTGGTAGGCGCCGTCGGCCAGCGCGCCGCCCCAGGAGTCGAAGATCATGACGGCCTGGGCGCCGGCGTCGATCTGGGCGTTCAGGTATTGCGCCACCGCGTCGGCATTCGTTTGCAGGACGCGGTGCATCAGGTCGGGACGCGAGTACAGCATCTTCTTGACCGTGTGGAATTCGCGCGAGCCCTGGCCTTCGACCATGTAGCAGGCCAGGGTCCAGGGGCTGCCCGAAAAGCCGATCAGCGGCACGCGGCCGTTCAGCGCGGTGCGGATCTGGGTCACGGCCTTGAAGACGTAGTCGAGCGATGCCATGTCCGGCACGCGCAAGGCCGCGACGTCTTCCTCGGTGCGCACGGTGCGCTCGAACTTCGGGCCTTCGCCCTCTTCGAAATACAGGCCCAGGCCCATCGCGTCGGGCACCGTCAGGATGTCCGAGAACAGGATCGAGGCGTCCAGCGGGTAGCGGTCGATCGGCTGCAGCGTCACCTCGGTGGCGAAATCCGGACTCTTGGCCAGGCCCAGGAAGGAGCCGGCACGCGCCCGGCTGGCGCGGTATTCCGGCAGGTAGCGCCCCGCCTGGCGCATCAGCCACACCGGCGTGTAGTCGGTCGGCTGGCGCAGCAGCGCACGCAGGAAAGTGTCGTTCTGGAGCGGGGCGAATTGTGGCATGGATGACAACCTGAAAAGGAAAGCTGACGCTGGAAGCGGGGGCAGATCGCTGGGTAAACCGCTGGGCAAACATCTATTATCGCATTCCTCGGGCAATCGCACCGCATCGTTTGCCGGCCGACATGCCGGAGGGAGCACACTTATAATGTGTCCCTACCCATCTGCCAGGACCCCATCCCATGCCAGACCCATCCCGCAAACAGGCGCCCTGCGGCACCTGGACTTCCCCGATCACCGCCGACGTGGTTGCCGCCGGCGCCACGCCCCTGTCCTCGGTTGCGCTCGATGGCGGCGACGTCTACTGGCTGGCCGGCCGCGCCAGCGAAGGCGGCCGCACCACGCTGCTGCGCAAGCGCGGCAACAGCGTCACCGAGCTGACCCCGGCGCCGTTCAACGTGCGCACCCGCGTGCACGAGTACGGCGGCGGCGCGCTGCTGGCGGCCGATGGCGTGGTGTGGTTCTCGAATTTTGCCGACAACCGTATTTATCGCATCGGACCCGAGGGCGGCGAGCCGGCGCCGCTCAGCGCCGGCGGCGCGCTGCGCCATGCGGACTTTGTGCTGGACGCGGCACGCCATCGCCTGCTGTCGGTACGCGAAGACCATTCGCAAGGCGCCACCTACCCGGTCAACACGATCTGCGCATTGTCCTTCGATGGCAGCGAGACCGTCCTGGTCGACGGCAACGATTTTTATTCGTCGCCGCGCCTGTCGCCGGACGGCAGCCAGCTGGCCTGGCTGAGTTGGGACCATCCGCGCATGCCCTGGCAGGGCACCGAATTGTGGCTGGCCGATATCGCCGCCGACGGCACGCTGGTGAATGGCCGCCTGATCGCCGGCGGAGAAAACGAATCGGTCGGCCAGCCGGAATGGTCGCCGGGCGGCCTGCTGCACTTCGTGTCCGACCGCAGCGGCTGGTGGAACCTGTACCGCTTCGACCATGGCGTGGTCCATCCTCTGTGCCCGCGCGACGCCGAATTCGGCGGCCCGCACTGGGTGTTCGGCAATGCGATGTACGGTTTCATGTCCGACAGCGAGATCGCCTGCACCTATATCGAGGATGGCGTGAGCCGCCTGGCGCGCCTGGACACCGGCAGCGGCGCACTCACCCCGGTCGACAATCCCTACGAAGAGATCCGCGAACTGCGCGTGCAGGGCACTGCCCTCGCCTTCCTGGGCGGAGCGCCGACCATCGCCACCGAAATCGCGCAAATCGATGCGCGCAGCGGCCAGCGCCAGGTGCTGGCCCGTTCGATCGAGCAGTTGCCGGACATCGGCTACCTGTCGGTCCCGCACAGCATCCGCTACCCCAGCGCCGACGGCCGCACGGCCTACGCCTTTTATTACCCGCCGCAGAACCAGGACGCCGAGCCGCTCCCGGGCGAGCTGCCGCCGCTGATGGTGATCGGCCACGGCGGCCCGACCAGCATGGCCACCAGCACGCTGAAACTGGCGACCCAGTTCTGGACCAGCCGCGGCATCGCCGTGCTCGACGTGAACTACGGCGGCAGCACCGGCTTCGGCCGCGCCTACCGCGACCTGCTGCGTGGCCGGTGGGGCGTGGTCGACGTCGAGGATTGCGTGGCCGGTGCCCAGTATTTAGCTGGCCAGGGCCTGGTCGACCGCGAGCGCCTGGTGATCCGCGGCGGCAGCGCCGGCGGCCTCACCACGCTGTGCGCCCTCGCCTTCCACGACGTGTTCAAGGCCGGCGCCAGCTACTACGGCGTGTCCGATCTGAAGGGGCTGGACGCCGATTCGCACAAGTTCGAATCGCGCTACAACGAATACCTGATCGCCCCCAAGGCGCAGGCCGATGCCGTGTATGCCGAACGCTCGCCGATCAACCACAGCGACAAGCTGGCGCGCCCGATGATCTTCTTCCAGGGCCTGGACGACAAGGTGGTGCCGCCGCCGCAATCCGAGGTGATGGTCGACGCCCTGCGCGCGCGCGGCGTGCCGGTGGCCTACCTGACGCTCGAAGGCGAAGGCCACGGCTTCCGCAAGGCGGACAGCATCGTGCGTACCTTGCAGGCCGAGCTGGTTTTCTATCTGCGCGTCTTCAACATCCCGGTGCCTGAGGATTTGCCGGCGGTCGAGATCGAGAATCTCGCGCAATGAGCGAAGGCACGACCGCAGAGGCATTGCGCGAGCGTGTCGACGCCTGCGATTCGCGCGACAAGCTGATCCTGGCGCTGCTGGCGCTGGCCGGCGAGCCGATGGGCCGGCGCCGCATTCACGAGCATCTGTCGCCGCTCGAGGAAAGCGCGATTGAGGACGACCTGGCCGAGCCGCTGGAACGCCTGCGCGCCGCCGGCCTGGTCGGCGAACTGCCCTCGCGCGGCTACGTGATCGCCCAGGAAGCGGCATGGCCGGCGATCGCCTGGTCGCTGCAGGCGCGCCAGTTCAATGCGCTGCGCGAGGTGTACCAGACGGTGACGCCGCTGCGCACCGACTGGCAGGGCACGCCCATGCTGCGCAGCTACCGCCAGGGCGTGGCGCTGCTGCGCATGGCACTGATCGGCGGCGAAGGACCGAAGACGGTGGCGACGCTGCTCACCGCCTGCCTGCGCTGCCACGAGGCGGCCTACCTGCACCCGCTGGTCGACATCTGCGCGCGCCCCTTCGAACCCGAACTGCTGGAGCGCATCAACGGCGCCGTGCGCGACGACGTGCTGGCGGTGCTGGTCAACCAGGTCCAGCGCGAACCGGCGAACGCCCCGGCGATCCGCCACTACGCCGAAGAAACGGTGGCGCAGGGCGGCGCGTCCATGGGTCTGCGCACCGCGCTGGCCGAACACCTGATCCTGTGCGGCCGCCTGGACGCCGCGCGCGCGCTGCTGCACGACCTCGACGATTCCACTGCCCTGTATTACGTCAGCGTGCTGCAACTGCTGCGCGGCGACGTCGACGACGCCCTGGCCGGCTTCGACAAGGCATTGAAACTGCTGCGGCGCGAGACCGGCAAGCGAAAAGCCGTGTTCGAGGGCATCGGCGGCCACCTGTACGTGACCGCCCTGCTGCGCAGCAGCGACCCGAAGCACCAGAAGGCGCTCGACGGCTACCTCGACGCCGCCACCCGCGCCGTGCAGAGCCACGACACCGCGGTCTACCAGCAGCTGTCGATGCTGCGCCAGATCCGCGGCGGCACCGTCGATGCCGAAGTGCTCCCCTCGCGCAACTGGGAGACCGCCCTGCAGCCGGTGATGTTCCGCGCCCTGCTGCACCACTGGCTCGCGATGCCGCAGCTGGTCGACAAGGCGGCGCTGCTCGAACAGCAGATGACGGTCGCGGAAGCAGCCGGCTTCGACTTCATCGCGGCCCAGATCGGCTCGGTGCTGGGTGCGCTCGGCATGGTCGGCGTGGAAAAGCGCGCCATCGCGCTGCGCCAGCAGCACCGCTTCGTCGACATGGCGCTGTGGTTCGAGCGCGAAGAGCCGTGGGAGCGCCAGCTGAACGCCTTGATCAACCTGCAGCCGGCGGTGAACGTGGAAGTGGTGAAGGAATCGCGCCTGGCCTGGATGATCGCTTACGACGAGCACCTCGGCATCCGTGCGATCGAACCGCGCGAGCAGAAGCGCGACGCCCAGGGCGGCTGGAGCCGCGGCCGCGCCATCGGCCTGAAGCGCCTGGCCGAGGAAGCCGCCGGACTGGATTTCCTGACTGCCCAGGATATCCAGGTGGCGTCCGCCATCGGCGCCCACCGCTACTACAGCGGCACCGGCACCCGCTACGAATTCGACCTCGACCGCGCGGTGGCGGCGCTGGCCGGCCACCCGCTGCTGTTCTGGATGGATGCCGGCACCCGCATCGAACTGCTGCCGGGCGAACCGCAGCTGATGGTGCGCGCCGGCGGTGGCAAGGTCCACATCACGCTGCAGCCGAAACTGGCCGAGCAGCAGGGCGAAGTCGTGGTCACGCGCGAGACGCCGACGCGACTGCGCATCGTGCGCATCCGCGACGAGCACCGCCGCATCGGCGCCATCGTCGGCGACGGCCTGGTGGTGCCGCTCGAAGCCGAACGGCGCGTGCTGCAGGCGATCAGCGCGATCTCCACCGTCGTCACCGTGCAGTCCGACATCGGCGGCAGCCCCGGCGACCTGGAACAGGTGGCGGCCGACCCGCGCCTGCACCTGCACCTGCTGCCCTACCAGCAGGGCTTGCGCATCCGCATCCTGGTGCGCCCGCTGCCCGATGCCGGCCCGTATCTGCGGCCCGGCGACGGTGCCGAGAGCGTGATCGCCGACGTGAACGGCATCCGCATGGAAGCGCGGCGCGACCTGAACGCCGAGCGCGAGGCCGAGCGCCAGCTGATCGCCGATTGCCGCGCGCTGGAAGCCGCCGAGGACGAACATGGCGAGTGGCTGCTGGGCTCGCCGATCGGGTGCCTGGAGCTGCTGGCCGAGCTGCAGGAGTTGCAGGAGCGGGACCCCGGCCGGGTGATCGTCGGCTGGCCCGAAGGCGAGTCCTTCCGCGTGACCAAAAAGGTGAGCTCGAAATCGGTGCGCATCCAGATCCGGCGCGACAAGGACTGGTTCGCGGCCAACGGCGAGGTGCAGGTCGACGAGAATAAAGTGATGGACTTGCGCGACCTGCTGTCGCGCCTGAAGGAAGACCGTTTCATTGCCCTCGGCGACAACCAGTTCCTGGCGCTGACGCACGAACTGCACCGCCGCCTGATGGACCTGTCGGCCTACAGCGATGCCGATGACGAGGCGCTGCGCTTCCACCCGCTGGCCAGCTTCGCGCTGGAAGAGATGGCGCAGGATGCCGGCGAAGTCGATGCCGACGCCGCCTGGCGCAAGCACATCCAGCACATGCAGGAGAATGCCGGTTACCGCCCGCAGCTGCCGTCCACGCTGCAGGCCGAACTGCGCGACTACCAGCTCGAAGGCTTCGAATGGCTGGCGAGATTGGCGCACTGGGGCGTCGGCGCCTGCCTGGCCGACGACATGGGTCTTGGTAAAACGCTGCAGGCGCTGGCGCTGATCCTGTCGCGCGCCCCCGGCGGTCCGACGCTGGTGGTGGCGCCGACCTCGGTGGCGACCAACTGGATGGCGGAAGCCGCGCGCTTCGCGCCGACCCTGAACATCAAATTGTTCGGCAGTGGCGACCGCGCGGCGATGCTGAAGGAGGCCGGCGCCTACGACGTGATCGTCGCCAGCTACGGCCTGCTGCAGCTGGAAGCCGAACGCTTTGCAGGCACGCGCTGGCATACCATCGTGCTCGACGAGGCGCAGGCGATCAAGAATGCGCACACGCGGCGCTCGCAGGCGGTGATGGCGCTGCGCGGCGATTTTAGAATGGTCGCCACCGGCACGCCGCTGGAAAACCACCTGGGCGAGCTGTGGAACCTGTTCAGGTTCATCAATCCGGGCCTGCTCGGCAGCAGCGATCAATTCAACTTGCGCTTCGCCGGCCCGATCGAAAAGGCGCAAGACAAGCGCGCCGAACTGGCGGCGCGCACGCGCCTGCGCCGCCTGACGCAGCCTTTCATCTTGCGCCGTACCAAGTCGCAGGTACTATCGGAGCTGCCGCCGCGTACCGAGATCGTGCTGCCGGTGGAACTGAGCCAGGAAGAGACGGCGCTGTACGAATCGCTGCGCCGCGAAGCGCTGGACCGGCTGGCCACGCTGGAGGCCCCGCAGAGCCAGAAGCAGATCCAGATCCTGGCCGAGATGATGAAGCTGCGCCGCGCCTGCTGCAATCCGCAGCTAGTGGCGCCCGACAGCGGTATCCGCAGCAGCAAGCTGGAAACCTTCGCGCGCCTGCTTGATGAACTGCTGGAGAACCGCCACAAGGCGCTGGTGTTCAGCCAGTTCGTCGACCACCTGACCCTGATCCGCAAGCATCTGGACGAACGCGGCATCCGCTATCAATACCTGGATGGCGCCACCCCGATGCAGGAACGTAAACGCCGCGTGGACGCCTTCCAGGCCGGCGACGGCGACCTGTTCCTGATTTCGCTGAAGGCGGGCGGCGTCGGCATCAACCTGACCGCGGCGGATTATGTGATCCACATGGACCCGTGGTGGAATCCGGCGGTCGAAGACCAGGCCTCGGACCGCGCCCACCGCATGGGCCAGCAGCGCCCGGTGACGATCTACCGCCTGGTGGCGCGCCACACGATCGAGGAAGGCATCGTCGACCTGCACCGCCACAAGCGCGACCTGGCCGACAGCCTGCTCGAAGGCAGCGACCTGGCCGCGCGCATGTCGCCCGCCGACATGCTGGCCATGCTGCAGGCCGGCCTCTCGGGGAGCCGCCCGGCCTCTATCGCGGACTGGCAATCCATGTGATGATTGGCCTTTTGCAGGAACCGGTCGCCAATCGTGACGTATTGTTTCAAGGTTCCGCAGGGCCGGCGAATGGTGCTAACCTGTCGCCCCGCCGCCTGCCTCGCCGGTGGGGGCGCCATCTGGCCCTTTCTCTTTATCAGGCAGACAGATCAATGAAGACATCCAAACTCGCGCTTGCCGTCCTGCTGGCCAGCGTCGCGCTGGCGCCGGTCCAGGCGCGTCCTTCCAAGGCGGCCAAGGCCAAGCCCGCCAGCAGCGCCAAGGCCAAAGCATCGGCCAAAGCCAAACCGGGCAAGACCGCCAAGGCTGCCAAGGCGGCCGCCGTCGCGGCGCCGGTTGCCGCCGCGGCAGCGGCAGCCAGCGCCGACACCCCCACTGCACCCGCCGCCCCCGCGATTTCGCAGAACCGCAACGACCGTTTCATGGACACGCTGTCGATGCAGTTCCTGACCGCGCTGTGGCGCGTCGATCCCGAGAGCGGCATCTACGTCGGCAAGTTCGACGCCGCCGCCAAGCTGACCCTTCCCGACGTCGCCACCCGCACCCGGCAGCTCGCCTTTATCGACGAGTGGCTCGACAAGTTCGGCAAGCTGAATGCCGACAAGCTCTCGCCCAACCAGCGCACCGACCTGGCGCTGCTGTTGAATAAACTGCGCGCCGACCGCTGGCGCCTGACCACCCTGCGCGAGTTCGAGTGGAACCCGGCGCAGTACAACGTGGCCCAGCCGCTCGACCTGATCCTGAATACGGAATACGCCGCCAAGCCGCAGCGCCTGCGCACCATCCTGAAGCGCCTGGCCGACGTGCCGGCGTACTACCAGGCGGCGCGGGGCACGATCGTCAACCCGACGCACGAACATACCCGCCTCGCGCTCGAGCAGGCACCGGGTACGCTGGTGGTGCTGGCGGACCTCGGCAAGGCGGCCCAGGAATCGATCCTGTCGGCACAGGAAAAGACGATCTTCGCGCAGCGCATCGCGAATGCCGGCAGCGCGGTGCTGGGCTGGGTCGACTACCTGAACGACCTCGATCGGTCGCAGGTGCAGATGCAGCGCGGCCGCTCCTTCCGCATCGGCAAGGCCCTGTACGAGCAGAAGTTCGCATTCGAGATCCAGTCCGCCAGCAGCGCCG
Source organism: Herbaspirillum sp. SJZ107 (assembly GCF_006715485.1). Lineage (GTDB taxonomy): Bacteria > Pseudomonadota > Gammaproteobacteria > Burkholderiales > Burkholderiaceae_D > Telluria. Next base: position 977,757 of record NZ_VFNH01000003.1, on the reverse strand, counting down.
AGCAAACCTACCGCAAGGCCCTGGCCGCGCGCGAAGAACTGCTCACGCGCATGGACGGCCTGGCCGACGGGTTGTGGGACAAGACGATGGGCCGCACCGCCAAGCCGCAGGACCGCTATAAAAAGATCGGCATGGTGATCGACCGCCTGTCGCTGCAGCACACGACGCCGGCCAACTTCCTGCCCGAGATCCGGCGCCAGATCCCGCAGCTGCAGGAGTACGTCATCAGGAACAACCTGGTGACGATCGACCCCAGCAAACCGCTGGTGGTGCGCGAGACCCCGCTGTACCAGCGCGGCGTGGCCGGCGCCAGCATCGATGCGCCGGGTCCCTACCGTCCGAAGGACAAGACCTATTACAACGTCACGCCGCTGGACGGCTTGAGCCCGGCACAGGCAGAGAGCAGCCTGCGCGAGTACAACAACTGGATGCTGCAGATCCTGAACATCCACGAGGCGATCCCGGGCCACTACACCCAGCTGATGAACGCCAACCGTTCGCCCTCGCTGGTGAAGGCGCTGTTCGGCAACGGTGCGATGGTCGAAGGCTGGGCCGTGTATGGCGAACGCATGATGCTGGAGTCGGGCTATGGCGACAACGCGCCGGAGCTGTGGCTGATGTGGTGCAAGTGGAACCTGCGCAGCGTCTCGAATACCATCCTCGACTACAGCGTGCACGTGCTGGGCATGACGCGCGAACAGGCGCTCGACCTGCTGGTGCGCCAGGCCTTCCAGACGCCGCAGGAAGCCGCCGAAAAATGGAAGCGTGCGCAGCTGTCGTCGGTGCAGCTGACCAGCTATTTCAGCGGCTACAGCGACATCATGGATTTGCGCGAACGGCGCAAGCAGCAGCTGGGCGACAAGTTCGACCTGAAGGCCTTCCACGACCAGTTCCTGGGCTACGGGAATGCGCCGGTCAGCGTGATCGGGCAGCTGATGCAATAAAACGAGGGACCCGTGGGTCCCTTTTTTCCATTCATTGCGTGCTCACAAGGGCAGCAGCCGCACCCGGCCTTACGATGGCGTGTTTCCATTAAGAAAGGAATCCGCCATCATGCCACGCCCATCCCTGCTGTTGCTCCTGCCGCTCGCCCTGCTGTCCGCCTGCTCCACCCCGCCGAATATCGGCGCCGCCGGCGCCAAGACCGTTGCCACCGGCGCCGCCGCCGGCGCCACCTCGATCGGCGCCAGCAGCCAGCTCGAGCACTGCGACCGCTCGCTCGGCACGCTCGCCATCGTCGAGGAGTCGAACCAGCCCTGGGTGCACCAGCTGACGGCGCAATACCGTACCCAGAGCACGGTGCCGCTGCTGCGCATGATCATCCAGCAATCGAACTGCTTCGCGGTCGTCGAGCGCGGCCAGGCGATGCGCCAGATGCAGGGCGAACGCCAACTGATGGCGTCAGGCGAGCTGCGCAAAACCAGCAACATCGGCAAGGGCCAGATGGTCGCCGCCGACTACACGCTGACGCCGTCGATCACCTTCACCCAGGGCGGCGCCAGCGGCGTCAGCGGCCTGCTCGGCGGGCGCATCGGTGCGGTTGCCTCGCTGGTGGGCGGCTCGCTCAAATCCAACGAAGCCTCGACCATGCTGCTGCTGACCGACAACCGCTCCGGCCTGCAGTTGTCGGCCGCCGAGGGCAGCGCGCGCAACTGGGACATGGGGGCGATGGGCGCCTTCTTCCGCCACGGCTTCGGCGGTGCGAACGGCTTCAGCAATACACCGGAAGGCAAGCTGCTGGCCGCCTCGTTCATGGATTCGTACAACCAGATGGTGAAAGCGGTGCGCGCCTACAAGCCGCAGTCGGTCGATGGCGGGCTCGGCAACGGTGGCCTGTTGCGCACTAATTGATACCCTCGACGGACCATGCAAAACGGCGCCCGCGGGCGCCGTTGTCGTTGGCGGGCTGCGCTCAGCGCCGCGCGGCACGGCGGCGCCGTACCAGCGCCATGCCGAGCAGGCCGGCACCCAGCAGGCCGACCGACAGCGGTTCCGGTACGTCCGCGGTGGCATCGGCAGCGCTGATGCGGAACGCGTAATTCACGTAGGGATACGGGTCCGCACCCTGGTAATAATGGTCCATGACCATGGCCGAGGCATCGTGCCAGCGTCGTACACACCTGGTGCGCCGCCGTCTTGCGTGTAATCCTGGGCAAAGATATGCGGCGCGAAACCGGACTCGTCATACCAGGCCTGGTAATCGATGGTGGCGGCGTCGCGGCCGGCCGTCGAGATCACGTAATCACCGGGATTGCCGCCGAACAGGGCAGCGGCGGCTTGCTGGCCGGTGTACAGCTGCGGCAGTTCTGGCGCGGCATAATACGGACCGCTGTACAGGTTCCAGGACCCGGCGAACAGCGGTGAGTTGGACGCGATCGCGCCTGCGCTCAACACGCCAGCGACCAGGCCAAGGAAAAACGTGGGTTTGATCAGCTTCATAGTATCTCCGACTCGTTACGGGAATACTATGAAGCAATAATGATGCCTACTGGAAAATATTTTTCAAAATCAATAGCTTGCTTGAAGGCATCTAAGCAAACGGCAAGCTTTTGTAAGATTTTCCGACAGGCAAAATTCAGGCATGTTCCTGCGGCGCCTGGCTGACACGCACGAATACCGGCGCCAGTAGCAGTCCCAGTTCGAACAGCAGGCACATCGGCACTGCCAGGGCCAGCATGCTGACCGCATCCGGCGGCGTGACCACGGCGGCGATGGCAAAGGCGCCGACGATCGCATACGGACGGATCGAGCGCAGCTTTTCGACGCTGACGATGCCCATGCGCACCAGGATCACGACCACCACCGGCACCTCGAAGGTGGCGCCGAAGGCCAGGCACATCGACATCACGAAATCGAGATAGTTCTCGATGTCCGGCATGACCGCGATCGAGGCCGGCGCGAAATTGGCGATGAAGTGGAACACGCGGCCGAACACGAAGAAGTAGCAGAACGCCACCCCGGCCATGAACAGCAGCGACGACGAGATCACCAGCGGCAGCACCAGCCGCTTTTCGTGGGCGTACAGGCCGGGCGCGATGAAGGCCCAGGCCTGGTAGAACACCCAGGGCAGCGACAGGATCAGGGCCAGCACCAGCGTCACCTTCATCGGCACCAGGAAAGGTGCGGTGACGCCGGTGGCGATCATCTTGGCGCCCGCGGGCAGCGAGGCCAGCATCGGCGCGGCCAGGTAATCGTAGATTTCCGCCGCACCGGGCCATGAGAACAGCGCGGCGCAGACGATCGCCACGCCGATCGCAGCCTTGACCAGGCGGTCACGCAGCTCGACCAGGTGGGAAATGAATGTTTCTTCGCCCGAGGCTTCTTGGGTCATCAGAAAAAGGATGTGTTGGATTTGACGCCGGGGCGGAATTTCCGGACGCGTGCGGCGCCGGACAGCACGTGCTGCCGCGTTCCCTGGCGATTCTTGAACCAGGCCGGCACGTTCGAGGTGCGCACCAGCTTCTTGCGCCGGAATTCGCGCGCCTTGCGCTCGATGTCGTCCTGCGATACGTAGCTCGGTGCCGGCTCGGTGGATGCCGATGCGCCGTGGTCGTCACCGCGCCAGGCCGCTTCGACCTCGCCCATGTGCGACGACACCGTGTCCTCGACGTCGGTCTTGAAGGTATCGACGCCGGACTTGAAGCTGTGCGCGCTTTCCTGCACTTCCTTGTGCAGGTTGCGCAGCTCTTCCATCTCGATCTCGCGCGACACCTCGGTCTTCACCTGTGCCAGGTAGCGCTGGGCACGGCCGTACAGCGTCCCGGCCATGCGGGCCACCTTCGGCAGTTTTTCCGGCCCGATGACGACCAGCGCCACCGCGCCGATCACGGCGAGTTTGGTAAGACCGAGATCGATCATGGTGCCGGATCAGAAGCGGCTTTTTTCGCGGGTCTCGACGTCGATGGTGCCCTTGTCGGCCACCTGTTGCGGCGGGACCGGGGTCTGGGTGGTCGTGGTGCCGGGCTTGTCTTCATCGCCCTTCACGCCATCCTTGAAGCCCTTGACGGCCTTGCCCAGGTCCGAGCCGGCGTTTTTCAGCTTGCCGGTGCCAAAAATGATCACCACGACGACCAGCAGGATCACCCAGTGCCAAATACTCAATCCACCCATCATTTTCTCCTTGCCGGGCAAGTGCCCGATATGCGTGCAGCAAAGTCCTTGCTTTCACGCGCAGTATAAGCCATGCAGGGCAGGAACGCCCTCTTTCCAACCGTAAATATGACCCGCGGCGCCTCAGGTACCCAGGCCGCGCCACGGACGCTTGCCGCCATACACGTGCAGGTGCAGGTGATACACCTCCTGCCCGCCGTCCGGGCCGACATTGAACAGGGTCTTGTAGCCCCCGCTGCGTTGTCCGTCCGCATCCTGCTGGACGGCAATGCCATGTTCGGCAGCCAGTTTCGGCGCCAGCGCCAGCATCCGGCCCAGCAGCGGCGCATGGGCGTCGGTGCAGTCGGAGAGCGAGGCCACGTGCTGTTTCGGAATCACCAGCAGGTGCACCGGCGCGGCCGGGTTGATGTCCTTGAACGCGAGCAATTCGTCGTCTTCGTACACCACGCTCGCCGGAATCTGCTTCGCGGCGATCTTGCAGAAAATGCAGTTATCCATAGTCTCTCCAAAAGCTTATCTTGTGGCGGCCCCACCTCTCCACAAGAGACGGGCGCGTTAGTCTATCCGGCCGGCATGACGGCAGCGTGACGTGGCGGGTCAGTCCGCCGGACGCGCTGCCTTTTCGGCGATACCGGACACGCCTTCGCGGCGCGCCAGCTCATCGATCACCTGCTGCGGCGTCAAACCGAAGCGCGCCAGCAGCACCATCGAATGGAACCACAGGTCGGCGGTTTCGTACAGCAGCTTGGATGGGTCGGCGCCGGCGCGCACGTCCTTGGCCGCCATCACGGTCTCGACCGCTTCTTCGCCGATCTTTTTCAGGATCGCGTCGTCGCCCTTGGCGAACAGTTTCGCCACGTAGGAAGTGGCAGGGTCGCCGCCGTGCTCCGGCTTGCGCGACTCGATCACGGCTGCCAGTTGGTCCAGGTTGAAGCTCATGTGTCCTTCTTTGGCTGCGTTTTCTTCGGGTGCGCTTTTTTCGCATCCGTATAAATGGTGGCAGGGTCCTGCAGCACCGGCTCGACGCTGTGCCAGTCGCCGTTGTCGAACTTCTGGAAGAAGCACGAGTGGCGTCCGGTATGGCAGGCGATGCCGCCCGCCTGCTCCACCTTCAGCAGCACCACGTCTTCGTCGCAGTCGAGGCGGATCTCCAGCACTTTCTGGACGTGGCCGGACTCTTCGCCCTTGTGCCACAGTTTCTTGCGCGAGCGGCTCCAGTACACCGCTTCGCCCAGCTCGACGGTCTTGGCCAGGGCCTCGCGGTTCATCCAGGCGAACATCAGGATGTCGCCGCTGCCCGCTTCCTGGGCGATCACCGGCACCAGGCCGTGTTCGTCCCACTTGATTTTCTTGAGCCAGGGTTGGCCGGGGATCGATGGGGTCGTGGTCGGGGTTGCCATGTGTTCTCTGTCAGTCCAGGCGCATCGGAATGCCGCGATCGGCCATGAAGCGCTTGGCTTCACCGACCGTGTGCTGCCCGTAGTGGAAAATGCTCGCGGCCAGCACCGCATCGGCGTGGCCTTGCAGGACGCCGTCGGCCAGGCAGCTCAGTCCGCCGACGCCGCCCGAGGCGATGACCGGGATGCCGACCGCGTCCGACACGGCGCGCGTCAGGCCCAGGTCGAATCCGGATTTGGTGCCGTCGCGGTCCATGGAAGTGAGCAGCAGCTCGCCGGCGCCCAGGCTTTCCATCTTGCGCGCCCACTCCACCGCGTCCAGCCCGGTCGGGTTGCGCCCGCCGTGGGTGAATACTTCCCATTTGCCGGGCGCGACCTGCTTGGCGTCGATCGCCACCACGATGCACTGCGAGCCGTGCTTCTGGGAGGCGTCGAATACCAGCTGCGGGTTGGTGACGGCCGAGGTATTCATCGAGACCTTGTCGGCGCCGGCATTCAGCAGCCGCCGCACGTCCTCGACCTTGCGCACGCCGCCACCCACGGTCAGCGGGATGAACACGGTCGAGGCCACCGCCTCGATGATCGGCAGGATCAGGTCGCGGCCGTCGCTGGATGCCGTGATGTCGAGGAAGGTGATCTCGTCCGCACCCTGGCCGTCGTAGCGGCGGGCGATCTCGACCGGGTCACCGGCGTCGCGCAGCTCGGTGAAATTGATGCCCTTGACGACGCGGCCGCCGGTAACGTCGAGGCAGGGGATGATGCGTTTTGCGAGCATATGAATTAAGTGTTTGCCTCAAACCGTCGTCCCTGCGAAGGCAGGGACCCAAGTTCTGCCGGCATCTCGACGGCGCGTGCAACTTGGGCCCCTGCCTACGCAGGGGCGACGTTGGTTAGGTGTCGGCTGATTAAGCCTGCGCCCCTTCGGTCAGCACATCCGCACGCTCCTGCGCGCTGGACAGATCCAGCGTGCCCTCGTAGATCGAGCGGCCGCAGATCACGCCTTCGATGCCTTCGTCCTGCACCGCGCACAGCGCTTCGACGTCGGCCAGGTTGTGCACGCCGCCCGATGCGATGATCGGGATGCGCACCGCCTGGGCCAGCTTGACGGTGGCGTCGATGTTCACGCCGCCCATCATGCCGTCGCGGCCGATGTCGGTGTAGACGATCGATTCCACGCCGTAGCCTTCGAACTTCTTGGCCAGGTCGATGACTTCGTGGCCGGACATCTTGCTCCAGCCGTCGGTGGCAACCTTGCCGTCCTTGGCGTCCAGGCCGACGATGATCGAGCCCGGGAAGGCGCCGCAGGCATCGTGCAGGAAGCCCGGGTTTTTCACCGCGGCGGTGCCGACGATGATGTAGGTGATGCCGTCGTCCAGGTAGCGCTCGATGGTGTCGAGGTCGCGGATGCCGCCGCCGAGCTGGACCGGGATCTCGTCCAGGCCGTTGTCGTCGGCATACTCCTGCACGACTTGCAGGATCGACTTGATCGCCGCTTCGTTCTTCGGCTTGCCCGCGAACGCGCCGTTCAGGTCGACCAGGTGCAGCCGGCGCGCACCCTTCTTGAGCCAGTGCAGCGCCATCTCGGCGGGATCTTCGGAAAACACGGTGGCGAGGTCCATATCGCCTTGTTTCAGGCGAACGCAGTGACCGTCTTTCAGGTCGATGGCGGGGATCAGCAGCATGGTCGTTGTCGGTTGGTTGACGGGGTAAAAAGAACGCGGACGTTCAGGGATTCCAGTGGATGAAATTACGGTACAGGCGCAGCCCGGCGGCGGCGCTCTTTTCGGGGTGGAACTGGGTCGCGACGATGTTGTCCCGGCCGACGGCGCAGCAATAGGGCGCGCCATAGTCGGCTTCGCCGATGGTGTCTTCGGGATTCGCCGGTGCCGCGTAATAGCTGTGCACGAAGTAGAACCAGGCGCCGTCCTCGACGCCTTCCCACAGCGGGTGCGCGCGGGTCTGGCGCACGCGGTTCCAGCCCATCTGCGGGATCTTGAAGCGCGAACCGTCGGCCTGCAGCTTGCCGTCCAGCCGGAAGCGCACGACTTGGCCGGGCAGCAGGCCCAGGCCCGGCGTGCCTTCGTTTTCCTCGCTCGATTCGAACAGCATCTGCTCGCCCACGCACACGCCCATCACCGGACGCGTCTTCATGGCGCGCAGCACGGCATCCTCGGCGCCGGATTCGCGCAGGCTGCGCATGCAGTCGCGCATCGCGCCCTGGCCCGGCAGGACCACCCGGTCGGCCGCATCGATGTCGGCCGCGGCGTGGGAGACCAGCACATCGGCTTCCGGTGCGGCCGCGCGCAGCGCCTGCACCACGGAACGCAGGTTGCCCATGCCGTCGACCACAACAATCTTGTTCGTCATTGTGTGATGTCCGCCGCTTAGAGGCTGCCCTTGGTCGATGGGATGACGCCCAGTGCGCGCTCGTCCAGCTCGGTGGCGGCGCGCAGCGCGCGGCCGAAGGCCTTGAACACGGTCTCGCACTGGTGGTGCGCATTCACGCCGCGCAGGTTATCCACGTGCAGGGTCACGCCGGCATGGTTGACGAAGCCGCGGAAGAACTCGATGGTGAGGTCGACGTCGAAGCGGCCGATGGTGGCGCGGGTGAACGGCACGTGCCATTCCAGGCCCGGGCGGCCGGAAAAGTCGATGACCACGCGCGACAGCGCTTCGTCCAGCGGGACGTAGGCGTGGCCATAGCGGCGGATGCCCTTTTTGTCGCCGATGGCCTTGGCCACTGCCATGCCGAGCGTGATGCCGGTGTCCTCGACGGTGTGGTGGTCGTCGATGTGGAGGTCGCCGACCGCCTCGACCTCGAGGTCGATCAGGCCGTGGCGGGCGATCTGGTCCAGCATGTGGTCGAGGAAGGGCACGCCGGTGTTCAGTTTCTGGCGGCCGGTGCCGTCGAGGTCGAGCGCGACGCGGATCTGCGTCTCGTTGGTGTTGCGCGTGATTTCTGCGGAGCGGGTCATTACAGGGAAGCCTTCAGGGCATTCAGGAATACGGAATTCTCTTCCGGGGTGCTGACCGTCACACGGATGCAATTGGCCAGCAATACATGCATTTTACTCAAATTTTTAATCATTACCTTCTCGGCGAATAGTGTAGCGCAGGTCTTGTCTGCATCCGGCACCCGCACGGTAATGAAATTCGCGCTCGACGGGTACACCGTCACGCCCGGCAGCGCCGCCATCGCCTGCGCCAATGCGGTGCGCGCATCGTTCAGGCTGGCGGCCTGCGCATCCAGCACGTCGAGGTGGTCGAGCGCGAATTCGGCCGCCACCTGGGTCAGCACGTTGATGTTGTAGGGCGGACGCACCTTGTCGAACTGGTCCAGCAGCCTGGGTTCGGCCGCCAGGTAGCCGAGGCGGATACCGGCCAGGCCCAGCTTCGACAGCGTGCGCATGACAACCATGTTCGGGAATTCAGGCAGGCGCGCCATGAAGCTGGTGCGCGCGAACGGTTGATACGCTTCGTCGACCACGGCGATCCCGGTCTCGCCCAGCGCCTCGATGATGGCGACCACGTCCTCTTCGGCGAACAGGTTGCCGGTCGGGTTGTTCGGGTAGGCCAGGAACACCAGCGCCGGCTTGTGCTCGGCGATCGCGGCCAGCATGGCCGGCATGTCCAGCGAAAAGTCTTCCCTCAAAGGCACGCCGACGTAATCCATGCCCGCGAACTGGGCCGAGCGCTGGAACATCACGAAGGCCGGGGTCGGCGCCAGGATCACGGCGCGTTTATCCTGTCGTGCGCAGGCGGTGGCGACAATCGAGATGATCTCGTCGGAGCCGTTGCCGAGGATGACGTCGTAGCCGGCCGGGACGCCCAGGTTGGCGCAGATCTTCTGCTTGAGGGTGGCGTACGACGGCACCGGGTAGCGGTTCAGGACGGCGTCGGCCAGGCGCCTGGCCAGCTCCTCGCGCAGGTCGGCCGGCAGCGCGTACGGGTTTTCCATGGCGTCGAGCTTGATGTAACCGCTGGCGTCCGGGACTTTATAGCTATGGCCGGCACGGACGTCTTCGCGGATCGTGTTGGCGATGAGGGTGTCGATGTCGGTCATGATGGGGTTCCTTGGGTGGTGAGTGCGTGAACAGCGTTTTCTACATCTTGGTCGTTAGCCGAAAAACCGTCATTCCCGCGCAGGCGGGAATCCAAGTTTTTTCGCGGAATGCGTGCAACTTGGGTTCCCGCCTGCGCGGGAACGACGGTTTTACTGTCAGCGGTAGAGGCAAGCTTTGCCTTTTTGCGGACAGTAGCGCGTTTTTTGACCGGCGCCTCCGGCGCTGCCAGCCGCTGCGCGATCAGCTCGCAATATGCCGGATTCAGCTCGAACCCGGCATAGTGCCGCCCCAGCCGCTTGGCCGCCACTGCCGTGGTACCGCTGCCCATGAAGGGGTCGAGCACGGTGCCGCCCGGCGGGCAGGATGCCTTCAGCATGCGCTCGATGATCTCGAGCGGCTTCTGGGTCGGATGATCGACCCGCTCCGCATGCTCGCGGTGCAGGCGCGATACGCTCCACATGTCTTTCGGGTTGTAGCCGACCTCGAGCCACTTGGCGCCGACGAAGATCGAGCGCGAGCGCGCCTTCTTGGTGGCGGCGTCGTAGGGAATGCGCACCGCGTCCAGGTCGAAATAGTAATCCTTGCGCTTCACGAAGAAGCCGATCGTGTCGTGCACCGAACTGAAGCTGCGGACACTCCCTCCCATCGAGGGTACGCGGCGGTCCCAGATGATCTCGTTCATCATCGTCATGCGCTTTTTCAGCATCACGAAGATTTCCGGCGCGTGGCGCCAGGTCAGGAACAGGTACAGGCTGCCGTTGTCCTTCAGCTTGGGCAGCGCGCGATCGATCCAGGATTCGGTCCAGGCCAGGTATTCCTCGACGCTGAGCTGGTCCGAATCGTTGCCGTAGTCCTTGCCGAGGTTATAGGGCGGATCGGTCAGGATCAGGTCGATGGACTTGTCGGGAATGCGCGCCAGGCCGGCCAGCGCATCCTCGCAGAAGACCTGGTCGACCCAATCGCTCATGATTGCTTGATGCGCAGTTCTGCGCTGCGGGCGTGCGCCTGCAAGCCTTCTCCGTATGCCAGTTCGGCCGCGACTTTACCGAGCGTTTGCGCGCCGGCTTCGCTGACGAACAGCACCGACGAACGCTTCTGGAAGTCGTACACGCCCAGCGGCGACGAGAAGCGCGCGGTGCGCGAGGTCGGCAGCACGTGGTTCGGGCCGCAGCAGTAATCGCCCAGCGACTCCGACGAGAAGCGGCCCAGGAACATGGCGCCGGCATGGCGGATCTTGTCGGCCCACTGCTGCGGCTCGGCGGCGGAGATTTCCAGGTGCTCGGCGGCGATGTCGTTGGCGATCGCGCAGGCTTCATCCATGTCGCGTACCAGGATCAGGGCGCCGCGGTCGCTCATCGAGGTCGCGATGGTGTCCTTGCGCGGCATGGTCGGCAGCAGTTTGTGGATGCTGGCTTCGACCTGCGCGATGTAATCGGCGTCCGGGCACAGCAGGATGGCCTGGGCCAGCTCGTCGTGCTCGGCCTGCGAGAACAGGTCCATCGCGACCCAGTCCGGGGAGGTAGAGCCGTCGCACAGCACCAGGATCTCGGACGGGCCGGCGATCATGTCGATGCCGACGGTGCCGAACACGCGGCGCTTGGCGGCGGCCACGTAGGCATTGCCCGGGCCGACGATCTTGTCGACGGCGGGAATGGTCTCGGTGCCGTAGGCCAGCGCACCGACGGCTTGCGCGCCGCCGATGGTGATCACGCGCGTGACGCCGGCGATCGCGGCGGCGGCCAGCACCATCTGGTTCTTGATGCCGTCCGGGGTCGGCACCACCATCACGATCTCTTTCACACCGGCGACCTGTGCCGGAATCGCATTCATCAGCACCGACGACGGATACGCAGCCTTGCCGCCCGGGACATAGATGCCGACGCGGTCCAGCGGCGTCACGCGCTGGCCCAGCACGGTGCCGTCGGGTTCGGTATAAGTAAAACCGTTCAGCTCCTGCTTCTGGCGCTCGTGGAACACGCGGATGCGGTCGGCGGCCGTCTGCAGCGCGGCGCGCTGGGCGGCCGGCAGCGCATCCAGCGCGGCCTGCAGTTCTTCCTGGGTCAGGTCGAAGGCCGCCATGCTGGTGGCGCCGCCGGGAATGCGGTCGAACTTGACCGTGTATTCGAGCACGGCGGCGTCGCCGCGCGCCTTCACGTCGGCCAGGATCTTGGTGACGGCGGATTCGATGGCGTCATCGGTCTCCGCTTCGAAGGCGAGCAGTTTGGACAGCTGCTGCTTGAAACCGTCGGCGGTGGAGTCGAGCTTGCGGATGGTGATGTTCATTGCTTAACCTTGCAGCTTGGAGGCGCGTTCGAAGGCCTCGATGATCGGTTGCAGGCGCTCGCGCTTGAGCTTGAGCGCAGCCTGGTTCACCACCAGGCGCGAGGAGATGTCCATGATCTTTTCGACTTCGACCAGGTTGTTGGCGCGCAGCGTGCCGCCGGTCGAGACCACGTCGACGATGGCATCCGACAGGCCGACCAGCGGCGCCAGTTCCATCGAACCATACAGCTTGATCAGGTCGACGTGGACGCCCTTACTGGCAAAATGCTCACGCGCCGTGTTCACGAACTTGGTTGCCACCCGCAGGCGCGCGCCCTGGCGCACCGCGCTCTCGTAGTCGAAGCCGGCATTCACCGCCACCGACATGCGGCAGCAGGCGATGCGCAAATCGACCGGCTGGTACAGGCCTTCGCCGCCATGCTCGAGCAGCACGTCCTTGCCGGCCACGCCGAAGTCGGCGGCGCCATGCTGGACATAGGTCGGCACGTCGCTGGCGCGCACGATCAGCACGCGCACGCCGGGGTCGTTGGTGGCCAGGATCAGCTTGCGCGAGGTTTCCGGGTTTTCGGTGACTTCGATGCCGGCTGCGGCAAGCAGGGGCAGCGTGTCTTCGAAGATGCGGCCTTTGGACAGGGCGAGGATCAGCTGCTGGTTGTCGGCCTGGGTAGTTATGGTCATGTGACTGCTTTAATGTGGAACGCTGCGCTTGAACTTGGAACGCTACGCTTGAACGTCGCCCCTGCGAAGGCAGGGGTCCAAGTTTTCATGCGTTTCGATAGCGCCAGCAACTTGGGTCTTTGCCTTCGCAGGGACGACGTTGTTCGATGCTGGTACTGATCGAATGATAACTTTATTTGATACGCACGATATCGGCACCTACCGCCGACAACTTGTCTTCCATCCGGTCATACCCGCGATCCAGGTGATAGATCCGGTCCACCAGGGTCGTACCCGCAGCCGCCAGGCCCGCGATCACCAGCGACGCCGAGGCCCGCAGGTCGGTCGCCATCACCGGCGCGCCGACCAGGCGGTCGACGCCGCGCATGAAGGCGGTGTTGCCCTCGATCGAGATCTGCGCGCCCAGGCGGTTCATTTCCTGCACGTGCATGAAGCGGTTCTCGAAGATGGTTTCGGTCACGCGGCTGGGGCCGTCGGCGACGATGTTCACCGCCATGAACTGCGCCTGCATGTCGGTCGGGAAGCCTGGATACTCGGTGGTGCGGAACGACACCGGGCGCGGACGGCCGTCCATGCGCGCGCGGATCGAATCGCCTTCCACGGTCAATTGCAGGCCCATCTCGCGCAGTTTATCGAGCGCGACGTCGAAGATGTCGGTGCGGGTGCGGGTGATGCGGATGTCGCCGCCGGCCGCCGCCACCGCGCACAGGAAAGTCGCGGCTTCGATGCGGTCCGAGATCACGGCGTGCTCCGTGCCGTGCAGCGCGTCGACGCCCTGGATCACCAGGCGGTCGGTGCCGATGCCCTCGATCTTCGCACCCATCGCGACCAGCATGTTGGCCAGGTCCGTCACTTCCGGTTCGCGCGCGGCGTTTTCCAGAATGGTCTCGCCCTGCGCCAGCGTCGCCGCCATCAGCAGGTTCTCGGTGCCGGTGACGGTGATCATGTCGGTCAGGATGCGCGCACCCTGCAGGCGCGGGCACTTGGCGTGGATGTAGCCGCCTTCGATCGTGATCTCGGCGCCCATCGCGCGCAGGCCCTTGATGTGCTGGTCGACCGGACGCGAACCGATCGCGCAGCCGCCCGGCAGCGAGACCTTGGCTTCGCCGAAGCGCGCCAGCATCGGGCCCAGCACCAGGATCGAGGCGCGCATGGTCTTCACCAGCTCGTACGGCGCTTCCAGGCTGGTGATGGCGGCGCCGTTCAGGGTGACGTTCTCATCGTCCTGGGTAACCTTCAGGCCGGTCTGCGCCAGCAGCTTGAGCATGGTGCGCACGTCATGCAGGCGCGGCACGTTGCTCAGTTCGAGGTCGCCGGCGGTCAGGAGACCCGCGCACAGGATCGGCAGGGCCGCGTTCTTGGCGCCCGAAATCGGGATGTCGCCGTTCAGGCGCTTGCCGCCGGTGATCTGGAGCTTGTCCATGCTTATCCTTGGGTTGCGTACTCGTCGGGCGTCAGGGTCTTCATCGACAGCGCATGGATTTCCTCGCGCATGCGGTCGCCCAGGGCGCCGTACACGATCTGGTGGCGCTGGATGCGGCTCTTGCCCGTAAAGGCATTGGAGACGATGACGGCGCTGAAGTGCTGGCCGTCGCCCTCCACTTCGAGGTGGGTGCAGTCCAGGCCGTTCTCGATGTAGCCGTGGATCAGTTCAGGTGTGGTAGCCATAATTTTTCAGGAATCTGTTCAATGACGCAGCTTGTATCCGCGGCGCAGCATGTTGATCGCCACGGCCGCCAGCACCACGAAGAACACGGCAACGATGGCCAGGCTGGTCCAGGGCGAGACGTCCGACTTGCCGAAGAAGCCGTAGCGGAACCCGTCAATCATATAAAAGAACGGGTTGAAATGCGAGACTGCCAGCCAGAACGGGGGCAGTTTCTGGATGGAATAGAACACGCCGGCCAAAAATGTTGCAGGCATGATCAAGAAATTCTGGAACGCGGCCAGCTGGTCGAACTTTTCGGCCCAGATACCGGCGATCACGCCCATGGTGCCGAGGATGGCGGCGCCCAGCAGCGCGAACACGATGATCCACAGCGGCGCCACGAAACTCAGGTGCGCGAACCAGGCGGTGATGATGAACACGCCGGCGCCGACGACGAGGCCGCGCACGATCGAGGCCGATACGTAGGCCGACACGATTTCCCAGTGCGACAGCGGCGGCAGCAGGATGAACACCAGGTTGCCGGTGATTTTCGACTGGATCAGCGACGACGACGAGTTGGCGAACGCATTCTGCAGCACGCTCATCATGACCAGGCCGGGAATCAGGAAGGACGTGTAGTTGACGCCTTCCAGCATCTGCACTTTACCTTCCAGTACATGGCCGAAGATCAGCAGGTACAGCATCGAGGTGACGACCGGTGCGGCGATGGTCTGGGTAGCGACCTTCCAGAAACGCAGGATCTCTTTGTAGAACAGGGTACGGAAACCCACGGACAGAAAATTCATCGAACAGGTGCCCCATCCATGATTTGCAGGAAGATGTCTTCGAGGTCGGCTTGCTGCAGCTGCATCTCGTCGATCTCGGCGCCGGATTCGCGCAGCTTGGCGAGGATGCCCTCGACTTCGTTGTAAGCGTTTACGCGCAGCGTGTACTTGTTGCCGCCGTTGTTGGCGTTCTCGTCATGCTCGTCGTGCGCGACCAGGTGGCGCAGGCCTTCCGGCAGCGTGCCGTGCTTCAGGTGCACCACCAGCGAGGAACCGGACACGCGCCGCAGCAGCTGCGACATGGTGTCGAGCGCGACCACGTTGCCGGTCTTGAGCATCGCCACGCGCTGGCACATGGCCTGCGCTTCTTCCAGGTAGTGGGTGGTGAGGACGACGGTGTGGCCCTCGCGGTTCAGGCGCGAGATGAACTTCCACAGGGTCTGGCGCAGTTCGACGTCGACGCCGGCGGTGGGTTCGTCGAGCACGATCACCGGCGGTTTATGGACCAGCGCCTGCGCGACCAGCACGCGCCGCTTCATGCCGCCCGACAGCGCACGCATGTTGACGTCGGCCTTCGGGGTCAGGTCGAGGTTTTCCATGACCTCGTCGATCCACTTGTCGTTGTTCTTCAGGCCGAAATAGCCCGACTGCAGGCGCAGCGTCTCGCGCACCGTGAAGAAGGGATCGAACACCAGTTCCTGCGGCACCACGCCGAGCTTCATGCGCGCCTGCCGCTGGTCGGTGACGACGTCGTGGCCGTGAATGCGCACGCTGCCCACGTCCGGGCGGATCAGGCCGGCGATGGTGGAAATCAGGGTGGTCTTGCCGGCGCCGTTCGGGCCGAGCAGGCCGAAGAACTCGCCTTGTTCGATGCTGAGCGAAACGCCCTTCAGGGCCTTGAAACCCTTGTAGCTTTTCTCGACGCGGTCAATCTGGATGGCTGTCATTCGTTGGTGGGCCCGGGGAATGGGAGGGCCGTGCGGGGAAACGAGCCATTATAGAAGAAAACGCTACAGCAGACCGGCAATGGCCCGTAAACGTCGCCGCCGCAGGGGCGGGGCCGACGTTTATGGTGATGCTTGTTAAGCCCGGCCCAGCAACTCGCCGACGCCGTACAGCTTGGCCAGCGCATCGACGTTGGCCGGCACGTTGACGAAGCTGAGGCTGCGGCCCTGCGCCTGCGCGCGGCGCTGCCACGCCAGCATCAGGGCCAGCGCCGACGAATCGGCGGACTGGACGCCGCCGAGGTCGAACACGGTTTCGCCGGCGGCCAGTGCCGCGCAGCCCTGGTCCAGCGCCGCCTGGGCGTTCTGGAAGGTCAGGGCATCCAGCGAGAGCATGGGATTCGCTTCCGCCATGCTTACTTCTGCGTGGTCTTCAGCGGCTTGCTGGCCAGCTGCTGGTTGCGGTCGTGCAGCTTCTTGATCAGGCCGTCGACGCCGCCCTTGCTGATTTCCGAGTTGAAGGTGCTGGTGTAGGTCTGCACCAGCCACGCGCCCAGCACGTTGATGTCATAGATCTTCCAGCCCTGCGCGCCCTTGCTCAGGCGGTAGTCCAGGGTGATCGGCTCGCCGCGGGTCAGGTTGACCTGCGATTTCACGACGACGTCGTTGTCGGCCGGATCGGCGCGGAACGGCTTGAACTCGACGGTTTCATTCTTGATCTGCGACAGCGCACCGGCGTAGGTGTACACCAGCAGCGTGCGGAATTCGGTCGACAGCTGCTTCTGCTGCTCCGGGGTGGCCTGGCGCCAGTGGCGGCCGGCCGCCTGGGCGGTCATCTTGTCGGAATCGACGTAAGGCAGGATCTTGCTGTTGACCAGGTCCATGATCTTCTTGGTGTTGCCGGCCTGGATATCCTTGTCGGCCTTGACGCTGTCGATCACGTCGGTGCTGACGCGCTTGACCAGCGCGTCCGGCGCTTCGGCGGCGGCATATGCAGGCGCGATGGCGCTGGTGGAAATCGCCACGGCGGCGGTCATGATCAGTTGTGCGATAGGCTTCATGTGCTTCCTTTTGTCTGGTTGGGGTGGACCAGGCGGCTCAGCGGGGTCGCTGCCTGCCTGGCTGTACCATCATTAACTACTTGGTGGCCGCTCCGGATGACACAGGAGCCGGCACCGGCGGGTTGTTGGGGGCCGAATCGGTCGCGGGGGCGGCGTCTGCCGGCGCTGCCGGCGCATCGCCATCCTGGCCAGGCGTATCGACGCCCGGCGTCTCCGGCTTCTTGACGCCCAGCTTTTCCAGC
Organism: Herbaspirillum sp. SJZ107; assembly: GCF_006715485.1. GTDB lineage: Bacteria > Pseudomonadota > Gammaproteobacteria > Burkholderiales > Burkholderiaceae_D > Telluria. Next base: position 960,545 of record NZ_VFNH01000003.1, on the reverse strand, counting down.
CGCTCGGTCACTTTTTCCTGGACCTTGTCGATCTGGCCCTGCACCTTCTCGGAACGCTCCTGCGCCTTGTCGGTGTCGAGCACCTTGCTGGCGCGGCGCTGCAGGTAACCGTCGCGGATGAACTCGTAACGGTCGAGGGCGGCGTCTTCCAGCAGGTTCGACGCATCCAGCACGCTGGCGCGCTGGTCGACGGCGCGCAGCAGGATGCCGCTGTTGCGCAACGGGATGTTGTCCACGTGGGTCCAGGCATCGCCCCACCAGTCGCCCGGCAAAGCGACCGTGTCACGCACCGTAGATGGGCCCAGAATCGGCAACATCAAGTAGGGACCGCTTGGAATGCCCCAATAACCCAGGGTCTGTCCCAGGTCTTCGTTATGCTTGCGCAGGCCGGCCGGGGTGGCAACGTCCAGCAGGCCGACCAGGCCGAGGGTCGAGTTCATCGCAAAACGGCCGAGATCGTTCAAACCGTCGCGGCCCTTGAACTGGGCGAAATTGTTCGCCGAGCTCCACAGGTCCGACAAGTTACCGAAGAAATTATTCACACCAGTCTGCACGAAGCTCGGGGTGACTTCCTTGTAGGCGGTGGCCACCGGCTTCAGCGCATTGCGGTCGACTGCATCGTTGAAGGTGAACATGGCGCGGTTGAACTTCTCGAACGGATCGTTCGGATTGTTCGTGGTGGCGCAACCGCTCAGCAGCAGGGATGCGCCGACGGCGAGGGCCAGGCCGGATGTGCGGTAGCGGGCAGTTTTATTGTTGTATTTCATTTACTTTCGTCCTTCCCTTCGGCTGCCTTGCTATAAATAAATTGATTAATCAAGTCTTCCAGCACGGTCGCCGACTGTGTACGGTTGATGCGGTCGCCCTGCACCAGGTTGTTGGTGTCGCCGCCCGCCTCGATACCGACGTACTGCTCGCCGAGCAGGCCGGAGGTCAGGATCTTCAGCGAGCTATCCTTCGGAAACTTGAAAGCCGGGTCGAGGTCGAGGCGCACCAGTGCCTGGAAAGTCTTGTCGTCGAAGGTGATCGAACCGACGCGGCCCACCACCACACCGGCACTCTTGACCGGTGCCTGGGGCTTCAGTCCGCCGATGTTGTCGAATTTCGCGCTGACCGCATACGTCTTGCTGAACGAGATCGTGCTCATGTTACCGGCCTTGAGTGCCAGGAATAGGAGCGCTACCGCACCCAGCAATACAAAAAGTCCGACCCAGACGTCAATAGATTTGCGATGCATAAATTTTTCCCAATCTTCTAATTACTTCGTGAACATCAGTGCGGTCATGATGAAGTCCAGGCCGAGCACCATCAGCGAGGCGATCACCACCGTACGCGTGGTGGCGCGCGACACGCCTTCCGGCGTGGGCTGGGCCTCGTAGCCCTGGAACAGCGCCGTGAAGGTCACCGCGATACCGAAAACGAAACTTTTCAGCACGCCGTTCATGACGTCGCGGCGCACGTCGATATTGCCCTGCATCTGCGACCAGAACGCACCCGGGTCGACGCCGATCAGCTGCACGCCGACCAGGTAGCCGCCGATCACGCCGATGGCGGAAAACACGGTGGCCAGGATCGGCATGGCGATCAGGCCGGCCCAGAACCGCGGCGCCAGCACGCGCTGGATCGGGTTCACGGCCATCATTTCCATGGCGGTCAGCTGCTCGCCGGCTTTCATCAGGCCGATTTCGGCGGTCAGCGAGGTACCGGCGCGGCCGGCGAACAGCAGCGCGGTGACGACCGGGCCCAGTTCGCGCAGCAGGGAGAGCGCCACCAGCTGGCCCAGTTTTTCGTCGGCGCCGAACTGGCTCAGCGTGTAGTAACCCTGCAGCGCCAGCACCATGCCGACGAACAGGCCGGACACGGTGATGATCAGCAGCGAATAATTACCGATGAAGTGGATCTGTTCCGAGATCAGGGCCGGACGGCGCAGCGCGCCCGGCAGCTTGGCGGCCAGGCCGCCGAACGAGCGGGTCACGAAACCGACGCGGGCGAACACGTCGAGCACGAAGCCGCCGATCGCGCCGAGGAAGCGGTTGCTCATCGCTTGCCTCCCAGGCCCAGGTCTTCGGCCAGCGACTTGCCCGGATAATGGAAGGGTACCGGGCCGTCCGGCTGGGCGTTGACGAACTGTTTCACGTACGGGTGGTCCGAGCGGCGCATTTCATCCGGCGTGCCGGCGGCCACGATCTTCCCGGCAGACAGGAAATACACATAATCGGCAATCGAGAAGGTTTCGTTGACGTCGTGCGACACCAGGATCGAGGTCGACCCCAGGGCATCGTTCAGGTTGCGGATCAGGTTGGCGGTAACGCCCATCGAGATCGGGTCCAGGCCGGCGAAGGGCTCGTCGTACATGATCAGGCGCGGATCGAGCGCGACGGCACGGGCCAGCGCCACCCGGCGCGCCATGCCGCCCGAGATCTCGTTCGGCTTCAATTGCGCCGCATTGCGCAGGCCGACCGCGTTCAGGCGCATCAGCACCAGGTCGCGCAGCATTTCTTCCGGCAAATCGGTGTGCTCGCGCAGCGGAAAGGCCACGTTCTCGAACACGGTGAGGTCGGTGAACAGCGCGCCGAACTGGAACAGCATGCCCATCTTGCGGCGCAGGCGGTACAGCCCCTCGGTGTCCAGCTGGTTGACGTTCTCGCCGTTCACGGACACGGTGCCGCGCTGCGGACGAATCTGGCCGCCGATCAGGCGCAGCACCGTCGTCTTGCCCGAGCCGGAGCCGCCCATCACGGCAATCAGCTTGCCGCGCGGGAAATCCATGCTCAGGTTCGACAGGATGGGGCGATCTCCATACGAAAAATGCAGATCGCGGATTTCGACGAGGTTGGACACGGTGGAGTTTGGTATTTTGAGAATCTCGTATTGTAGTGCAGAAACGGCAAGCTCTGCTTGAGGCGACCCATTTCCGGCTGGGTTATCGACGTGATATTACAACACTACTGAACGATGGGTCAGGTATTTTCGACGCATAAGTCCTTGTTTTTACTAACTTATGCATATCGATGCCCGTTGCAATCAAATACACTTTAATGACAAATGCCATACGGCAACTAGGTTTTGCAAGCGGTATCCGTGCTTGCAAAAGCCGGTTGCGGAAGGTGGATTTTTTGCAGGTGCACAGGGCGAACGGCAAGGATAACCGTAACGCCATGCGCCTGCTCGCAGCCGAAAAAAAAGCGGCTCCATGAGCCGCTTTCACGCAGATGGGGGAAGCGCTGGCGGTCAGCGCGGCAGTTCCGACGACCCCATCAGGAACTCGTCGACCGCGCGCGCGCACTGGCGTCCTTCGCGGATCGCCCACACCACCAGCGACTGGCCGCGGCGCATGTCGCCCGCCGTGAACACCTTCGGCACCGAGGTCTGGTAGCAGGCTTCGCCGTCGACCGTGGCACGGGCGTTGCCGCGCGCATCCTTCTGCACGCCGAAGGCGTCCAGCACCTGCTGCACCGGAGAAACAAAACCCATGGCCAGCAGCACCAAGTCGGCCTTGATTTCGAATTCGGTATCCGGCACTTCGATCATCTTGCCGTCTTTCCACTCGACGCGGCAGGCGATGACTTTTTCGACCTTGCCGCCCTTGCCTTCGAAGCGCTTGGTGGCGACCGCGAAGTCGCGCTCGCAGCCTTCTTCGTGCGAGGACGAGGTGCGCAGCTTGGTCGGCCAGTACGGCCAGACCAGCGGCTTGTTCTCGTGCTCCGGCGGCATCGGCATCAGCTCGAACTGGGTGACGCCGACGGCGCCGTGGCGGTTCGAGGTGCCGACGCAGTCGGAACCGGTGTCGCCGCCGCCGATCACGACCACGTGCTTGCCGGTCGCCTTGATCTGGTCCTTGACCTTGTCGCCGGCATTCACGCGGTTCTGCTGCGGCAGGAATTCCATCGCGAAGTGCACGCCCTTCAGTTCGCGGCCCGGCACCGGCAGGTCGCGCGGCGCTTCGGCTCCGCCGGCCATGACGACGGCGTCGTAGTCTTTTGCCAGGTCTTCCGGGAAGATGGTTTCACGGGCCATGTTGCTGACCGTGGCCGGGAAATCCTTGCCGATCAGGGTGCTGGTGCGGAAAGTAACGCCTTCAAGCTGCATCTGTTCCACGCGGCGGTCGATCAGGCCCTTCTCCATCTTGAAGTCGGGGATGCCGTAGCGCAGCAGGCCGCCGATGCGGTCGCTTTTTTCGAACACGGTGACGTCGTGGCCGACGCGCGCCAGCTGCTGGGCCGCAGCCAGGCCGGCGGGGCCGGAACCGACGACCGCGACTTTCTTGCCGGTCTTGACGGCGGCGACCTGCGGCGTGATCCAGCCGTTTTCCCAGCCCATGTCGGCGATCTTGCGCTCGATCGACTTGATGCCGACCGGCTCGTCGTTGATGCCGAGCGTGCAGGCGGCTTCGCACGGTGCCGGGCAGATGCGGCCGGTGAACTCGGGGAAGTTATTGGTCGAATGCAGGTTCTCGACGGCGTAGCGGTAATTGCCGTGGTAGACCAGGTCGTTCCAGTCGGGGATCTGGTTGTTGACCGGGCAGCCGGTGTTGCAGAACGGAATGCCGCAATCCATGCAGCGGGCGCCCTGCACCTTGGCCTGCTCGTTGGTCAGGGTGATCGTGAATTCCTTGTAGTTCTTCAGGCGGACGGCGGGGTCCAGGTGGTCTTCTTCCTGGCGCTGGAATTCCATGAAGCCGGTGATTTTACCCACGGTGTTTTCCTTATTTATTCATTTAATAGCGCTTGCTCCGTTCAGCAGCGCTTGTTCCGTCGCCCCTGCGAAGGCCGGGGCCAAGTTCGACGCGTTACGTCAGCGTCTGCAACTTGGAGTCAAGAATGCCAGTGGCATTCTTGACGCCTGCGCAGGGACGACGTTGTTTTAATTCAATGGAAGTGCGAGCGGTGCGCTTTATCAAGCCACCAACTCAACCTTGTCGTTCGCCTCTTCCATACTGCTGTTGTGCATCTCTTCCAGCGCGCGCTTGTAGTCGGTCGGGAAGACCTTGACGAACTTGCCGCGGCTGTTGGCCCAGTCGTCCAGCAGGTTGCGGGCGCGGGTCGAGCCGGTGTGCTTGAAGTGGCGCTCGATCAGGCGTTTCAGGATCGCCTCGTCGGACTCGCGCGCGCCGCCACGGGTCTGGCTGTGCCAGCTGGATTGGTCGCCCTGCTCCTTGGTGGCCAGCACGCGCTCCAGGTTGACCATGGTCGTGTTGCACTTCTGCTCGAACTCGCCCTTCGGGTCGTACACGTACGCCACACCGCCCGACATGCCCGCCGCGAAGTTGCGGCCGGTGTCGCCCAGCACCACGACGGTGCCGCCGGTCATGTATTCGCAGCCGTGGTCGCCCAGGCCCTCGACGACGGCCGTCGCGCCCGAGTTACGGACGGCGAAGCGTTCGCCGGCCACGCCGTTGAAGAAGGCTTCACCGGCGATCGCGCCGTACATCACCGTGTTGCCGACGATGATGTTGTCCACGGCCCAGCCGCGGAACTCGGTGTTCGGACGCACGATGATGCGGCCGCCCGACAGGCCCTTGCCGACGTAGTCGTTGCCCTCGCCCACCAGGTCGATCGTGATGCCGTGCGCCAGGAAGGCCGCGGCCGACTGGCCGGCGGTACCCTGCAACTGGATGTGGATGGTGTCGTCCGGCAGGCCGGCGTGGCCATAGCGCTTGGCGACCTCGCCCGACAGCATGGCGCCGACGGTGCGGTTCAGGTTCTTCACCGGCGAGATGAACGAGACGCGCTCGCCCTTCTCCAGCGCCGCCTTGGCTTGCGCGATCAGCTTGTGGTCGAGTGCCTTGTCCAGGCCGTGGTCCTGGGTGTCGCTGTGCAGCAGGGCGCGCGGGCTGTCGACCTTCGGCTGGTAGAAGATGTTGCTGAAGTCCAGGCCTTGCGCTTTCCAGTGGCCGACGGCGCGGCTGCGGTCGAGCAGGTCGGCGCGGCCGATCAGCTCGTCATAGGTGCGGATACCCAGCTGGGCCATGATCTGGCGCGCTTCCTCGGCAACGAAGAAGAAGTAGTTCACCACGTGTTCCGGCTTGCCCTGGAACTTGGCGCGCAGGACCGGGTCCTGGGTCGCCACGCCCACCGGGCAGGTGTTCAGGTGGCACTTGCGCATCATGATGCAGCCTTCCACCACCAGCGGCGCGGTCGCGAAGCCGATCTCGTCGGCGCCCAGCAGGGCGGCGATGACGACGTCGCGGCCGGTACGCATCTGGCCGTCGGCCTGGACGCGGATGCGGCTGCGCAGCCCGTTCAGCACCAGGGTCTGCTGGGTCTCGGCCAGGCCCAGTTCCCACGGCGTGCCGGCGTGTTTCACCGACGACAGCGGCGAGGCGCCGGTGCCGCCGTCATGGCCGGCGACCACCACGTGGTCGGCCTTGGCTTTGCTGACGCCCGCGGCGACGGTACCGATGCCGACTTCCGACACCAGCTTCACCGAGATCGATGCGTTCGGATTCACGTTCTTCAGGTCGTGGATCAGCTGCGCCAGGTCCTCGATCGAATAGATGTCGTGGTGCGGCGGCGGCGAGATCAGGCCGACGCCCGGCACCGACACGCGCAGCGAGGCGATGTACTCGGACACCTTGTGGCCCGGCAGCTGGCCGCCTTCTCCCGGCTTGGCGCCCTGCGCCATCTTGATCTGGATCTGGTCGGCCGACGACAGGTATTCGGCCGAGACGCCGAAGCGGCCCGATGCCACCTGCTTGATCTTCGAGCGCAGCGAATCGCCTTCCTGCAGCGGGATGTCGGCGACCACGCGGTCCGAACCCAGGATCGAGGCCAGGGACTCGCCCTTGGCGATCTTGATGCCCTTGAACTCGCCCATGTAGCGGCGTGGGTCTTCGCCGCCCTCGCCGGTGTTGCTCTTGCCGCCGATACGGTTCATGGCGACGGCCAGCGTGGCATGCGCCTCGGTCGAGATCGAGCCGAGCGACATCGCACCGGTGGCGAAGCGCTTGACGATTTCCTTGGCCGGCTCGACTTCGTCCAGCGGGATCGCCTTGCTCGGATCGATCTTGAATTCCATCAGGCCGCGCAGCGTCAGGTGGCGGCGGCTCTGGTCGTTGATGATCTGGGCGTACTCTTTATAGGTGCTGAAGTTGTTGGCACGGGTCGAGTGCTGCAGCTTGGCGATCGCATCCGGGGTCCAGAGGTGGTCTTCGCCGCGCACGCGGAACGCATACTCGCCGCCGACGTCGAGCGAATGCGCCAGCACCGGGTCGTTGCCGAAGGCCAGGGTGTGCAGGCGCAGTGCCTCTTCCGCCACTTCGAACAGGCCGATGCCTTCGACGGTCGACGAGGTGCCCTTGAAATACTTGTCCACCAGCGACTTGTTGAGGCCGACGGCTTCGAAGATCTGGGCGCCGCAGTAGGACATGTAGGTCGAGATGCCCATCTTCGACATCACCTTCATGAGGCCCTTGCCGATCGCCTTGGTGTAGTTGTAATGGACTTTGTCGACCGCGATCTCGTGCGGCAGCGAATGCGCCAGCTCGGCCAGCGTTTCGAGTGCCAGGTAAGGGTGCACGGCTTCGGCGCCATAGCCGGCCAGCAGCGCGAAGTGGTGGGTTTCGCGGGCCGAGCCGGTTTCGACCACCAGGCCGGTCGAGGCGCGCAGGCCGCGCATCACCAGGTGCTGGTGAACGGCGGAGGTTGCCAGCAGCGCCGGGATCGCGACCTGGTCGGCGCTCAGGTTGCGGTCCGACACGATCAGGATGTTGTGGCCGGATTTCACCGCGTCGACGGCTTCCGCGCACAGCGAGGCCAGCGAGGCTTCGATGCCTTCCTTGCCCCAGCTGACCGGGTAGCAGATGTTCAGCTCATACGACTTGAACTTACCGCCGGTGTGCAGGCTGATGTTGCGCAGGCGCGCCATGTCGTCGAAGCCGATCACCGGCTGCGACACTTCGAGGCGCATCGGCGGGTTGACGTTGTTGGTGTCCAGCAGGTTCGGCTTCGGACCGATGAAGGAGACCAGCGACATCACCATCGCTTCGCGGATCGGGTCGATCGGCGGGTTGGTCACCTGCGCGAACAGCTGCTTGAAGTACGCATACAGCGGCTTCAGCTTGTTGGACATCACGGCGAGCGGCGAGTCGTTGCCCATCGAACCGGTGGCTTCTTCGCCCAGCACGGCCATCGGCGACATCAGGAATTTCAAGTCTTCCTGGGTGTAGCCGAAGGCTTGCTGGCGGTCCAGCAGCGAGAGGGGCGCTTTTTCGCCCTGGGCCGGCATGTCCTTGGCGCGGCTCTGGGCCAGTTGCGATTCCGACAGCTTGATTTCGTTCAGCTTGATGCGCACCGACTTGATCCATGCCTTGTACGGCTTGGCGTTCGAGTAGGTGTCCTTGAGTTCCTTGTCGTCGATGATGCGGCCGGCTTCGAGGTCGATCAGGAACATTTTACCCGGCTGCAGGCGCCACTTTTTCACGATGCGCGATTCCGGGATCGGCAGCACGCCGGATTCCGATGCCATCACGACCAGGTCGTCGTCGGTGACGACGTAGCGGGCCGGACGCAGGCCGTTGCGGTCCAGCGTACCGCCGATGTGGCGGCCGTCGGTGAAGGCCATCGCGGCCGGGCCGTCCCACGGCTCCATCATGGCGGCGTGGTATTCATAGAACGCGCGGCGGTTCTCGTCCATCGTCGCGTGGTTTTCCCAGGCTTCCGGGATCATCATCATCATCGCCTGGGCGATCGGGTAGCCGGCCATGACCAGCAGTTCGAGCGCATTGTCGAAGCAGGCGGTGTCCGACTGGCCTTCATAGATCAGCGGGAACAGTTTGTTCAGGTCGTCGCCCAGCACGGCCGACTTCATGACGCCTTCGCGGGCGCGGGTCCAATTAAAATTGCCCTTGACGGTGTTGATCTCGCCGTTGTGTGCGATCAGGCGGTACGGGTGGGCCAGCGGCCATTCCGGGAAGGTATTGGTCGAGAAGCGCTGGTGCACCAGCGACAGGGCCGACACGCAGCGCGGATCCTGCAGGTCTTTATAGTAGACGCCGACCTGGTCGGCCAGCAGCAGGCCTTTATAGACCACGGTGCGCGCCGACATCGACGGCACGAAGAATTCCTTGCCGTGCATGAGCTTCAGGGCCTGGATGGCGTGGCCCGACGACTTGCGGATCACGTACAGCTTGCGCTCGAGCGCATCGGTGACCATCACGTCCGGGCCGCGGCCGATGAAGATCTGGCGGATCACCGGTTCCTTGGCGCGCACGGTGGGCGACATCGGCATGGTGTCGTCGACCGGCACATTGCGCCAGCCCAGCACGACCTGGCCTTCGGCGCGCACGGCGCGCTCGATTTCCTGTTCGCAGGCGATGCGCGAGGCGTGCTCTTTCGGCAGGAAGATCATGCCGACGCCATACTCGCCCGGCGGCGGCAGTTCGACGCCCTGCTTGCCCATCTCGTCGCGGTAGTACTGGTCCGGAATCTGGATCAGGATGCCGGCACCGTCGCCCATCAGCGCATCGGCGCCGACCGCACCGCGGTGGTCCAGGTTTTTTAGGATGAGCAGGCCTTGCTCGATGATGGAATGGCTTTTGTTGCCCTTGATGTGGGCGATGAAACCGACGCCGCAGGCGTCGTGTTCATTGGCGGGATCGTACAAACCTTGGGCAATCATGTGGGGCTCCGCAGCATTTTATGAATATCGAAAGTCGAGAATAGAGCAGAGTCAGGTAAACATCAATCACAATAATTAGGGTCGGAGTCAAATTAAACCAGCGGATGACCGCCGAATAAATAAATGGGGACATGGTCAAAGCGGATGCAATGATCGAACGGATACCTGAATTGAATCAAGGAATTAGCGTCGATGCAGGGGGCATTGCAGGACTGGCCGGGTAGCGGATTACCTGGCGCGCCACAGGTCGACACCGCGCCAGCGCTCGCGTTCGCGGTCGAGCGAGGTATGGGTCCGGTCCTGTTCGCTGGTCGCTTTTGCAGCATCGAACACGGGTCCCCACATCGGATGACCGTGTTCGCTGGACCGCAATGCGAAGTCCGGATCGAGGCCGAGCGCCAGGTCGAACGCATGGCGGCATTGCGCGTAGTTCTCCAGTACGCAATAGCTGAAGGCGGTGTATTTGAGCGCATCGACCCGGATGGCTGGCGGCGCCGCCTGCACATCCGGCGCCCCGAGTGCCGCGATGGCTTCCTTGAAATTGCCGTTTTCGTACAGCCGGATGCCTTCGAGCAGGGTGGCGGCCGCCTTGCTCACGTCCTCGTATCCGGCCCGGCCAGGCGCCCCGGAACGCGCCGGCGCGCCATCCGGACGCAGGTCGGCGCAGCCGGCCCCCAGCAAGGGGAGCAGGATGCAGCAAAGCCGGGCGTGGCGCATGGCGTGGATGCTCATCGTGGCCCGCGGTCGAAGTCGACGTCGATGTGGCCGCCGCCCCCGGCCGTGTCGACCTCGAGCACGCGTTTCCCGGCTTCCGGATTGGTCACCCGCAGCGCATGGCGTCCCGGTGCCAGGACCAATTGCTTAAGAGGCGGGCTGATGCCGCGCCTGACCACATCCACGTACACGATGCCCCAGGGCCGGATGCGCAGACTGAAGACGGCGTCGGCAGCGGGTGACTGGGCGGCGGGAGCCGGCGCAGCTTGCGGCTGCGCCGGCAAGCGATCCGTGGACGGCAGCCAGGCAGCGGGCGCGGGCGGACTTGCGCGCGGACTGCGGCTGCGTGGCGCCGGCGTGCCGCTCCTGGCTTCCATGTGGCGCCCTGCCAGCGCAGGGCCGCCCTGTGCCGGCAGGGTGGCTTGCCCGCTGCCTGCTGCCACCCGGGCATCGCCGGGCATCGTGCCTTCGTGGCCGCCCGGCGGGGACGGTGCTGCCGGCGCCGGGGCAGCGACGGCTGGCACTGACGGATACCTGCCCCGCGCGGCATCCGGAACGACATGCGCCGCCGGTGGCACCGGCGCCACGGGTTCGACGCCCGCCGGACGATGCAGCACGGCGACGCCGCCGATTCCCATGGCCAGCAGGATACCCGCAGCGGTCCAGTATCGATGGCGCTTGCGCAGGCGCGCGGACGGCGCCGGGTGCCGTGCCGGCGCCGCCCTCGCCATCGTATCGCGCGGTGCGGCATGCGTGGCCGGGGCCACCTGCCCTGCCCGCAGCGCCGGTTTGAAGGCGACGATCCCGAGCAGGTCGCGCAATTCGCCGATCGTGCGCGGCCGCCTGGCCGGATCGAACGCCAGGCTGCGGTCGATCGCCGTCATGAGCGACTCGCTGTAGCCTTCCAGGGCGCGGCCGTGCAGCGGCGCGGCGGGAACCGGTTCGCGCGTGATCGCATAGTGAACCGTCCTGGCCAGTGCCGTCAGGTCGTCGGCAAGGTCGGGTTTCGGATCGCTGATGAGCGAGGGCAGCAGCGCAGGCGAACCGTCGTCGTGAAAGATGACGGTATCGGGCGAAATCACCCGGTGCGGCAATTGCAGCGTGTACTGCCTTTCCAATACCTGAAGCAATTGCCGGAAGATATTGCGGCACCATACTTCAGTCACCATTTCCGGATTGCGTTCGACAATATCCCTCACTGTGCGGCCGGCGCAGTTGGATTGCTTCGTTCCAATTGTCGATGGGCTAATCATTTGACCGGGCCAGGGAATCGGCAAAATCTCGCTCGATTGACGCTAACACTGCCCGGGCTTTCGCTCAAGCGTGCAAATAGATTCCCGATGTGATGGCTCAACATACGCAGCCGGCTCGTCAGTCATTGCGAACGCTCAAAATTCAAATCCCGCGCGGGCTCAACATTTTATGTCCATTGCCATGGTTTTTATTTTCGTATTGCCATAACCATGCGGAAAATATTAAATGCATTTTCAAAAGGATTCGAACCCATGCGCCCTTCTGCAAGGCCGGTGTATTTCTTTATCGGCGGCATGCTCATGCTGTTTTCTCGCCCGACGCCGGCGCAGGTCACGCCCGACGACGACCTCGGCCAGCGTCCGCCCAAGGTAGCGCCCTTGTTCGAGCAACCCGGCGTACTGACGCCGCGTGGTACCTATGTGCTGGAACCTGCCGTCCAATACGCCTATTCGTCGAGCGACCGGATCGCGATCGCGGGCTATGCGCTGATCGCGACCTTGCAGATGCCGCGCGTCGACGTACGCGAAGTCAGGCGCAACAGCACTATCGCCAGCCTGACGGCCAGGCGCGGCATCACGAACCGTTTCGAAGTCGAATTGCGGGTGCCGTATATCTATCGCAGCGATGCGATGGTCAGCCGGGATGTGACCGGCGGCATCGCAACGAATCGTGTTTCCGATGCCAGCGGCAAAGCCATCGGGGATGCCGAGTTCGCGGCGCGCTATCAATTGAACGAAGGCGGCCTGAATAAACCGTATTTCGTCGCCGGCCTGCGTTTCAAATCGCGGACCGGGCGCGACCCATTCGAAGTCACGACCGATTGCACGACGCGTTGCACGGGTCCCGGCGCCGCCGGCACCGCTCTTCAACTCGACCTGCCGACCGGTTCCGGATTTTATGCGCTGGAACCGAATATCGCCTGGTTCATGCCTTCCCGACCCGCCACCTTTTTCGGCACTTTCAGTTATATGCACAATTTCAAACGCAGTAATCTGAGCCGCAAGATTTTGAATGGACAAAGCGAATTCCTGGGCGAGATTACGCCGCCCGATTCATTCGGCTTCAATGCCGGCGTCGGATTTGCCTTGAATGAAAAGACTACGGTCAGTTTGGGTTACGACCATATTGCAATCACGCGGGCCAAACAGAACGGCCGGACACTGCCGGATTCGCTGCGTACCCAGCTGGGCACGCTCATGGCAGGGTTTTCCTACCGTCTCGATCCTCAGCGTACGATCAATGTGTCGGTCGGCGCCGGCCTGACGCGCGATGCGCCCGACATCGGCTTGACGGTGCGCATACCTTTCGCCTTCTGACGGCAGGGTGTGCCTGCGCCTTCAAGCGTCCGCCGGCTTGATTTTGAAAGGGCGTCCGCGCTTGGCCGGCAGGATCTGGCGTTTGGTCTTTTTTTCCAGTGCCGCCTTGAACGCATGCGAGCCGAGCGCCCCACCCTTCAGCACCGCCGCGTCGATGGTGTCCAGTTCATCCATCGACAGGCCCTGCTGTGCCAGCGCGATGTACGCGGCTTCGCGCTGGAACGGCGTATTGCCCAGGTCCCAGTATTTGGCATGGTCGGTGATCAGCGGATCGGCGCGCACGCCGGCGTGGTGGGCGTAGCTCGACCAGGGGTAATCGACCGCGCTGCCCGCCTGCTGCACGCGCACCGGATGCAGTTCGATATAGCGCATGCAGGCCAGGAAGTACTGGACTGGATCGATGACGGCGGTGCGGAAGCGCCCGCCGAACAGCGTGCCCGAGCGGCCGTGCCTGGCATTGAACCAGGGCACGTACAGGCGCCCGACTTTCTGCATCATCAGCGCCAGCCCGTCTTCGTCGGCTGGCGTGGCCAGCAGCTGCAGGTGGTCCGGCAGCAGCACGTAGGCGTGGATGGCGACGTGGTAAAACCGGGCGCTTTCCTTCAGCCAGCCGAGGAAGCGCGCGTAATCCTCGTCGTCGCGGAAGATGGTGATGTTGTCGTTGCCGCGCTGGACCAGGTGGTGCGGCTGGTGCGGGAGGATCAGTCGGGGTTGGCGGGCCATGGCGGCGATTCAGTTAATTCCTTGATGCGACCTGCACGAAGACGCCGCTGAACGGCGGTTCCGGCCACACCAGCCGCCAGACTTCGCGGCTCCTGAGGTGCAGGTACCAGACTTCGATGCACGCGGCATCCTCGAGATAAGGCGCGCCGACCGGCACCTGGCGCGCCATGCCGGCGCTGACCTGGCCGGTCATCCAGCGTTCGAAGCTGCGGAATTCGACCGGGCTGCGGAAGCTGGCGACTGCTTCCCAAGGACAAGGACCTGGCATGGCCGTCTCACTCGATACGGGAAAGCGCCCAATGTAGCGCTAACTTGGCAATCAGGCCAGCGTGAATCCGGCAGACAGGCTATACCCTTCGCCATAGGCACTGCGCAGCGGCAGGTCCTGGCCCAGGCCGGTGCGCGCCTTCTTACGCAAACGATACACCAGCATGTCGACGCGGCGGCTCGCATCCGGATCGTCGCCGCCCATGCCGGCCACGATCACCTGGCGCGGCACCGGGCGGGTGTTGATGGTCAGCAGGTGCAGGAAATTGCACTCTTTTTCGGTCAGGTCGATCACCTTGCCCATCAGCTCGAGCTGGCGCGCCGAGACGCGCAGCATCCACTTGCTCGGCGCCGGCGCCGGCTCGGCCGGCCGCACGCGGCGATCCAGGGCTTCGATGTGGGCGGCCAGTTCCGGGAACTTGATCGGCTTGGTGAGATAGTGGTCGGCGCCGAGGCGCAGGCCGAGGATGCGGTTGTCGAACGCGACCCGGCCGGTCAGCACCAGCAGGCCGATTTCGGGATACAGCTGGCGCATGCGCGGGATGACATTGAAACCGTCTTCGTCGGGCAGGCCAAGGTCGAGTACGACCACGGCGGCCGGGGTGCGGGTCAGGGCCGCCCACATGTCGCCGGCGGTGGTCGCGATCGTCACCTCGTGACCCAGTTCCCTGAGGAAGTCGGCCATGTCGCCGGCATAGTCGCCATTGTCTTCAACAATCAGTATTTGCGTCATGGGTGTGCCATGTTTCTATTATTACGTGTTCCCCGGCATTGTTGTCGGGTGGCCATCCCCGTTGCCTGCCCGATTATCACTGCTGGTCCCGCTGGAAGCAAGATTTTTCGCGGCGGCATCAGGGGCGCTTTCCTGGGCCGGCAGCCATAGCCGGAACTCGGCGCCGCCGCTGGCCGGCGTCACCATCCCGAGCGAACCACCGTGGACCTCGACCACCGAACGCGCCATGTACAGGCCGAGTCCCTTGCCGGGCGTCGCGGCCGCGTTGGCGCCGCGGTAGCCCTTGTCGAAAATGTGTGGCTGGTCGGCCGGCGCCACCCCCGGCCCCTCGTCGCGCAGCGCCAGTTCGATGCCGCCGCCGCTGCGGCGCCCGCTGACGTGCAGCGGACTGCCGGCCGGCGTGTGGCGCAGCGCATTCTCCAGCATCAGCTTGAGCGCCAGGCGCAGGCCGGCCGGTTCGCCGCGCAGCGCCGCCGGCAAGCCGGCCGCATCGAAGCTGACCGGCCGCCCCGCCACCCGTGCCTGGGCCACCAGTTCTTCCAGCAGCAAGCGTGGCGCCACCGCATGCGGCTGGCGCTGGCGCCCCAGCGCCGCCATCCGTTCCGGCGACAGGTAGTCGTCCAGCATGCCGATCAGGCGGTCGGTGGCGACGGCGATCTTGCGGTAGCGCTGGCGCGTCGGCTCGTCGGCGTTGGTGGCGGTCGCTTCGAGGCGCTGGATGGCGCCGTCGATGGTCGACAGCGGGGTGCGGAATTCGTGGTTCAGCATGCTGGCGAAGCGCTTCTGCTCGAGTTCGCGCGCACGCCGCGCCGACAGGTCGCGCACCAGGCCGGCCAGCGAACGCGGCTGGCCGTCGGCATCCGCCAGCAGGGTCGAGATCACTTCGACCGGGGTGGTGCGGCCATCCGGCCGGCGCACCTCGACCGCGCGCGTCACGCGCAGGCGCGATCCGTCGCCGGCGGCAAAGCGGCGTAGGCGCTCCGGCAAGCCGCCGCACAAGGCCGACAGGGGACCGTCACCACCCTCGGCCAACTGTTGTTCAATATCCACAAGACCATAGCCCAGCAAGTCGTCGACACCAGGGCTGAGATAAACGAAAGTGCCGGTGGCGCAGTCGAGGATGAAGGCAAGGTCACCGCCGAGCTCGGCGATGGTACGGAAGGCGTCCGCCGTCGCCAGCGCCGGGCCGGCTTGGTGGACGGAAGCGCTGCGGGTCATGGAAACCTTCCGGATGAGTGATTGCAGTCGGAATCAAAACGGCTGCCAAGGTCGCCAAGTATAGTGCGCTGACTCAACAGTTGACTAGGCAAACCACTCTAGACCGTTGCGCGGGTGAGATACGTAAATACAAAAACGCCGTCCCGCGCAGGCGGTGACGGCGTTGCATTTCAGTCAGCGAAGCAGACTGTTCAGTCTTCCAGCGGTGCAAAAATCGCCTGCAAATCTTCCTGCGTCAGCGCCATCTTCTGCGACTCGCCTTCCGCCAGGATCGATTGCGCCAGCTCCGACTTCTTCTGCTGCAGCAGCTGGATCTTTTCTTCCAGCGTACCCTTCGCGATCAATTTATAGACGAACACCGGCTTGTCCTGCCCGATGCGCCAGGCGCGGTCGGTGGCCTGGTTTTCGGCTGCCGGGTTCCACCACGGGTCGTAGTGGATCACGGTGTCGGCCGCGGTCAGGTTGAGGCCGACGCCGCCGGCTTTCAGGCTGATCAGGAAGATCGGCACCGCGCCCTGCTGGAAGGCGGCAACTTGCGCCGAACGGTCGCGCGTCTCGCCGGTGAGGATGGCGTACGGGATATTGCGTGCGTCCAGTTCTTCCTCGATCAGGCCGAGCATGCTGGTGAATTGCGAGAACACCAGGATCTTGCGGCCTTCGCCGAGCAGGTCGTCGACCATCTGCATCAGGTCGGTCAGCTTGGCGGAGACGGCGGCCGTGTTCTTCTTGGCCGGCATCGCCTTGACCAGACGCGGGTCGCAGCAGACCTGGCGCAGCTTCAGCAGCGCTTCCAGGATGACGATCTGGCTGCGCGCCACGCCCTTGCGGTCGATTTCCTCGCGCACCTTCTTGTCCATCGCCAGGCGCACGGTTTCGTACAGGTCGCGCTGCGGGCCGCTGATCTCGATGCGGCGGATCATTTCGGTCTTTTGCGGCAGTTCCTTGGCCACATTGTCCTTGGTCCGGCGCAGCAGGAAGGGTTTGATGCGGCGGTTCAGCAGCGTGCGCCGCACCGGGTCGTCCTGGCGTTCGATCGGATGGCGGAACTGGCTGTTGAAGGTCTTCTCGTCGCCGAGCAGGCCCGGCAGCAGGAAGTGGAATTGCGACCACAGCTCGCCCAGGTGGTTTTCCAGCGGCGTGCCGGACAGGCACAGGCGATGGCGCGCGTTCAGCGAACCGGCCGTCTGTGCCGCCTTCGAGCGGGTGTTCTTGATGTAGTGCGATTCGTCCAGGATCACCAGGTGGTACTCGTGCTCGCGCAGCTTTTCCTCGTCGCGCGGCAGCAGCGCATAGGTGGTCAGCACGATGTCGGCCTTGTCGATCTGGTCGAACAGGTCCATGCGCTCCTTGCCCTGCAGCAGCAGCACCTTCAGGTCGGGCGCGAAGCGTGCCGATTCTTCCATCCAGTTGGCCATCAGGCTGGTCGGGGCGATCACCAGTGCCGGCGCGGTCAGGCGGCCGGCTTCCTTCTCGGTGAGGATGTGGGCGATGGTCTGCACGGTTTTACCGAGACCCATGTCGTCGGCCAGGATGCCACCGAGGTCGTACTCGCGCAGGAACTGCATCCAGGCCAGGCCGTCCAGCTGGTAGTCGCGCAGGGTCGCCTGCAAGCCCTTCGGCGCATCGACCTTTTTCACTTTGCCGAACTGGCTCAGCTTGCGGCCGGTCTCGCGCAGGCGTTCGCCGCCGGTCCAGCTGAAGGCGGCGCCGCGCGCCAGCTCTTCGAGGCGCGCCGCGTCCAGCGTCGACAGGCGCACCTTGCTCTTGATCTTGTCGTTGAAATACAGCTCGCCCAGCGTCGACAGGATCGGTTTGACGCGGCCCCAGGGCAGCGCCACGCGCAGGCCGTCGGGCAGGGTCGCCAGCATCTGGTCGGCTTCGCCGTGGAAGGCCAGCACTTCCGGATTGAAATCGAGCGGCGTGCTGCGGATGAGTTGCACCAGCACCGGCAGCAGCGGCACGCGCTTGCGGTTGACCACGATGCCGAGTTCCAGTTCGAACCAGGCGTTACCCGCCTCGGCCGGCTCGTCGATCTGGGCGTACCACTCCTCGACCGGCACCACGTCGTAGCGGTACTTGGGCGACTTCTGCACATGCCAGCCGATGTCGGACAGCGCATCCAGTTCGTTTTCGGCAAAACGCAGCCAGTGCGCCTGGCTGTCCAGCAACTGCGCACCGGCCAGGGCCGACAGCGGCGCCGTGGCCGGCTTGCGGAAACCGATCTCGTGCAGCATGTCGAGCGCCGCGGCTTCGAATGCCTCGTTGCGCTGGATCACTTCGGTGACGTCGCCGATCTGGCGCACCACGCGCTGGGCCGGATCGAAGGACACGCGCTGGCCGTCGTAGTCGAACGACAGCACGGCGAAATCCTGCCAGCGCTGGGTCGTGCCGTCGGCCACCTGCACCGCATCCAGCAGCAGGTGCGGCTGCGGCTTGACGTCGGTACGGATGCGCTGGGTGAGTGGCTGCGGCAGCGGCATCAGCTGCTGCAGGCCATGCGCCAGCAGAAGTTGCGACACGCGCTTCTTGTCGTTGCCCGCCAGCGGCGGCGCCTGCGACACCAGGGCCTGCAGGTCGGCCAGCGAAATGTCGATGCCGCCACGGTTCAGGGCCAGGGGACCGCAGGACAGGTTGTCGATGTACCACGGCGGATCGGTCGGCAGCATGTAGTCGACCAGGTCGGCGCCCGGGTGGTTGGCGCCCTTGGCCGGTTCCACCGACCAGCCGAGCTTGGCGGTACGGCCTTCGTCGCGCCAGGTAAGGCTGGCCTGGCGCTCCGGGCCGGCCTGCAGCGGATACAGCAAACCGTTGCTCATGTCCGACCAAGAATTAGCCCAAAGCAATTTACCTTGCGCCAGCAACTGCTGCAGCAGGATGGCACCGACCTTGCCCTTGGGCTCGGTGGCGCTGGTGCTCTGGTTGGAACCGCTGCGCATGGCGATGAAGAAACGCACCAGATCCTCGTCATCCCCTTCGAGATAGGCGGGCGGCGCCGACAGCAGCGAGAACACTTCGCCGACCGGGCTGGCCGACGCCACGTCCCCGTTCGGACGCAGGCGCGCCTTGCACAGGCACACCGCGACATGGCGGCCACCGCTGGTCGGGGCCATGACATAAACGAATTTGTACTGGACAGCCTTGGGGTCAGCCACTTCGGCGGTCAGCTTGGGTTGCGGATGCGCTGCCGCTTCGACCCTTTGCAGCCAGCTCAATACCGGGGCGGGCAGGACAGGTGCGCGTGCGGGCGCTCGAGCCGGCGGGGCGTCGCTGGTATCGTCGCGAGGAAAATCAACTGTGTGCATGGGGTCTCAGGAATCTGGGATTTGAAAAAACAACAATGTTTATTATCCTCTATACGGACAGAACTGTTTTGTTCGTGATCGCACGTAGCAGGATGAAACTTTACAAGCCGAAAGGAGTAAAAGTTACACTCTTCCGCAGGTTTTTTCTAGCACCTGCACTCGTAAACATCGATTGTTGGGAGATTGAGCAAGCTTGCGCGCGTTTTGGCGGCCTTCCGACAGCGGCAGCCGGTTCGCAAGCCTCAGTCGGCGCCGCTACCGAAGTAGGCGAGGAACATCGACACCGACGCCTCGATGAGGCGCGCCTGCGCCTCCGCGTCCAGCGGTGCGGCGCCCAAGGTGACCTGCGGCCAGAACGCGAAGGTCTTGATCTGGCCCTGCAGCAGGGTGGAAACAAATGAAGGATCGCCCGGTTTCAGCCTGCCGTCGGCCTGGGCGGCGCGGATCCAGGCGGTGAGGCCCTCCTCGCGTTCGCCGATGCGGTCGAACACGGCGCGCGCGTGTGCAGGGGCATGGATCGCTTCGGCCACCGCGACCCGGGCCAGATCGATGAAATCGCGCTCGGCCAGCGTGCGCAGCTTGTGCGCCAACAGCTCGGTCAATTGCTCGCGCAAGCCGAGGTCGCGGCGATAAGGCAGGTCGAGCGCCTCGGCCTCGCTCTGGAACAATTGCACCAGCGTTTCCGCGAACAGCTCGTCCTTGCTCGGGAAATGGTTGTACACGGTGCGCTTGGACACCCCTGCAGCCGCAGCGATCCGGTCCACGCTGGTGGCCTCGAAGCCACAGGCACGGAATTGTTCGGCGGCGGCCTTCAAAATGGCCTGGCGCTTGCGGTCGGTAAGGCGGGTCGGTGCGTCCATCGGATAATTCTACACTTACCAGTTTACTTTCTCAAAAACGGAAACTACACTGTGTAGTGTACATTTACATTTATCCAACGCGATGCGCCTTCTGACGAGTGCCCTTTTTGGAGTCCTGCTCATGACCGGTTCTACCCTGGCGTCGACGCCTGCCCCCGCGACCTCTCCCCAATTCCACGACGGGAAATTCCGCAACCCGGCGCCGATGCACGAGCACAGCGTCGGCGAGATGGCGCGTCTGTGGTGGAACTTCATGTTCAACAAGCCGGCCGGCACCGTACCGGAAGGCGCGATTCCGGTACGCGCCCTGAGCCGGGCCGACCTGCTGGCGGCGCCCGACAACACCCTGTTCCGCCTCGGCCACTCGACCCTCCTGTTCAAGCTGGCAGGCGAGTTTTATCTGACCGACCCGGTGTTCTCGAAGCGGGCGTCTCCGGTGCAGTGGGCCGGACCGGCACGCTTCCACGCGCCGCCGATCGCGATCGAGGACCTGCCGCCGATCAAGGCCGTGATCCTGTCGCACGACCATTACGACCACCTCGACGAAGCCGCGGTCAAGGCGCTCGCCGGCAAGACCGCCCATTTCCTGGCGCCGCTGGGCGTGGGTGACCGCCTGGCCGGCTGGGGCATCGATGCCGCCAAGATCCACCAGTTCGACTGGTGGCAAGGCACCGAGATCGATGGGGTACGCTTCGTGGCGACGCCGTCCCAGCATTTCTCGGGCCGCGGCCTGGGCGACCGCAATTCGACGCTGTGGGCCTCCTGGGTCATCCTGCACGGGGACCTGCGTGTGTTCTTCAGCGGCGACAGCGGCTACTTCAGCGGTTTCAAGGACATCGGCGCCAAATATGGCCCGTTCGACGTGGCCCTGCTGGAAACCGGCGCCTACGACAAGCAATGGCCGGACGTCCACATGCAGCCCGAGGAAACCCTGCAAGCCTTCCTCGACCTGAAAGGCAAATGGCTGGTGCCGATCCACAACGGCACCTTCGACCTCAGCCTGCACCGCTGGCAGGATCCGTTCGAGCGCATCTCGGCGCTGGCGCAAGCGCGCGGCGTGGCCCTGTCGACGCCGGAGATCGGAGAACAGCTCGACCTGGTGCAGCCGCATGCCGGGCGGCCATGGTGGCGCGGCGTGAAATGAGCCGCTAAGGGCCAGGGCGCAGCAGATCCTCGATCTGGCGTGCGCATACCGCATAGCATTCGCAGCTGGCCCGCTCCAGGCCGGGACGGTCGAGCAGGGTCACGTGGCCGCGCGTGTAGCGGATCAGGCCAGCCTGCTGGAAGGCGCTGGCCACGGTGCTGACGCTGGCCCGGTGCACGCCCAGCACTGCGAGATGAATTCGTGGGTCAGGTAAAAACCGTCGCCGCCGACGCGGTCGCCCGTCATCAGCATCCAGCGCGCGAAGCGCTCTTCGACCTTGTGCAGGCGGTTGCAGGCGGCCGACTGCGCCACCAGGCTGAGGTAAGCCGCCACGAAACGCTGGGTCGCACGGCGCAGGGAGGGCAGCGCCGCGACAGCCTAGTGAAAGGCCTCGGCCGTCATCCACAGGCAGTCGCCCTCGACCTGGCAGAACACGGTATCGGTCCAGTATTCGCAGCCGAGCAGCACGTCGATACCGGCAAAGCCCTCGTTGCCGATGGTGCCGGTTTCGACCATCGTCCCGTCGCGCATCAGGGTCAGCACCGACAGCACGCCATGGCAGGGAAAATAGACGTTCGATGCCGCTTCGCCACGCGGGCCGACCACGTCGCCGACATGCAGGCGGCGCCGGCTCATGGCGGGCATCAGCGCACGGTAGGCGTCTTCGTCCAGCATGCGCAGCAAGCGGTTGGGGCAATCAATGGTCGGCAATAAGCCCGTAGATATATTCATGAGACGAGGCTAGCACGAAGCCGCGCCCTCCTCCGACACGAATCCAGCGCGCAACAAAATAGCGGAATAAGCCGCTGATTAGCGAAAGTTACTTGTGTTCTGATTGAAGAAAAGAATTTTTATTAAAAGCCGCCGTATGTCGGGATGCCGACATAGCTGGCTTCTGCCGGACACTAGACTGGGGTCAATCGAATACGGCAGGAGCCAGCATCATGACCAATTACCAGACACCCGGCCGCGGTCCCGCACTGTGGGGCGGCCTCGAGTGCACCGTGAACCGCGTGCGCGACCAGTACTTCAGCCAGATGGAACGCAACGGCCACGCCGAGCGGCTGCAGGACCTCGAACGCTTTGCCTCGCTCGGCATCAAGGCGATCCGCTACCCGGTGCTGTGGGAACGCACTGCCCCGGATGGGCTGGACAAGGCCGACTGGTCCTGGTCCGACCTGCGCCTGCCGGCCTTGCGCGAACTGGGCGTGACGCCCATCGTCGGCCTGCTGCACCACGGCAGCGGTCCGCGCCATACGAGCCTGGTCGACCCGGCCTTCCCGGACCAGCTGGCCGAATATGCCGGTGCAGTAGCGGCGCGCTATCCCTGGGTGGACCACTACACGCCGGTCAACGAACCGTTGACCACGGCGCGCTTTTCCGGCCTGTACGGCGTGTGGTACCCGCACGGCGAGGATGACGCCACCTTCGTACGCGCCCTGCTCAACCAGTGCCGCGCGACGGTGCTGGCGATGGCTGCGATCCGGCAGGTGAATCCGGATGCGAAGCTGGTGCAGACCGACGACCTGAGTAAAACCTACGGCACTCCCGAGATGGCGGAGCTGGTCACCTTTTTCAACGAGCGGCGCTGGCTGTCGTGGGACCTGCTGTGCGGCATGATCGAGCCCGGACACGCCTTATGGGATTACCTGCTGGCCGCCGGTGCCACCGCCGACGAGCTACTGTGGTTCCGCGACCACCCCTGCCCGCCCGACGTGGTCGGCGTCAATTACTACACCACCAGCGAGCGCTGGCTCGACCACCGGCCGGCGCGCTATCCCGAGCACTACCACAATGAGTACAAGGGCCTGGCCTACGCCGATATCGAAACGCCGCGCGTGCTGGCCACGCCGACGCCGGGCATCGGCCCGCTGCTGCACGAGACCTGGGAACGCTACCGGCTGCCGGTGGCGGTGACCGAAGCCCACGTCGACGCCAACCGCGAAGACCAGCTGCGCTGGCTGCTCGAGATCTGGGACGCGGCACGCCAGGCGCGCGACCGCGGCGCCGACATCCGCGCCGTGACCGTCTGGGCCCTGCTCGGCTCCTACGACTGGAACTGTCTGGTCACCGAATGCAGGGGCTATTACGAGCCGGGTCCGTTCGACGTGCGCGGCAACAAACCGCGCGCCACCGCGCTGGCCGACCTGATGCGGCGCCTGGCCACCGGCCGGCCGCTGGCGCATCCGGTGCTGCAGGGGCCGGGCTGGTGGCGCCGCCCGGGGCGCATCCTCTGCAAGCCGGTCGCGCATACGCTGGCGACCAACGGCTACGGCCCGCGCCAGCACGCGTCCTCGGCCCAGCCGATCCTGATTGCCGGCGCCGCGGGCAAGCTCGGCCGCGCCTTCGCGCGCTTGTGCCTGCAGCGCAGCCTCGCCTGCCGCCTGGTTGGCCACGACGAGATGGACATCGCCGATCCGGCATCGGTCGAGGCAGCGATCCGGCGCTACCGGCCCTGGGCCATCGTCAACGCCGGCGGCTACGCCAGCATCGACGGCGCCGAACGCGATGCCGCGCGCTGCTTCCGCGCCAACTCCGATGGCCCGACGGTGCTGGCGCTGGCCTGCGAACGCTACCAGCTGCGCCTGCTGACCTTCTCGAGCGACCAGGTATTCGACGGCGCCAGCGCGGCGCCCTACGTGGAATCGAGTCCGGTGGCGCCTCTCAACGTATACGGCCGCAGCCAGGCCAGGGCCGAGCAGCGCATCCTCGGTGTCGCCCCCAAGACCCTGGTGGTGCGCACCAGCGCCTTGTTCGGTCCTTGGGACGAGCACAACTTCGTGACACGGGCGCTGTCGACGCTGGCCGAAGGCGGCCGTTTCACGGCGGACGCCGACACCATGGTGTCGCCGACCTACCTGCCGGACCTGGCAGGTGCCTGCCTGGATCTGTTGATCGACGGCGAAAGCGGCATCTGGCATATGACCAATGGCGAAGCGCTCAGTTGGGCCGAGCTGGCGGCACGCGCCTGCGTCCTGGCCGGGGTCGATACGCGCGGCCTGCGCCGCGTCGCCTGCGCCGAACTGCGCCAGGCGGCGCCACGGCCGGCCTTCAGCGCCCTGCGCAGCGAGCGCCAGGTCCTGCTGCCGTCGCTCAGCGATGCGCTGGCGCGGTATGCAAGCGTGATCGCCTAGGGCGGCACCGAGGCGGAATTGAGACGGATGGTAGAACGGGGCGCCTGTCAAGACTGGCGTAATGCCCGCGTTTGCGTATCATTGCCCGTTCGACTCACCGACTGACTGACCCAAGCACCATGCTGCCTTCGATCGAACAACGCCTCGCCCAAGAACTGTCCGCCAAACCGGTGCAGGTGGCCGCCGCCATCGCCCTTCTCGATGAGGGCGCGACCGTCCCCTTCATTGCCCGCTACCGCAAGGAAGCCACCGGCGGCCTGGACGACGTCCAGCTGCGCCTGCTGGAAGAGCGCCTGCGCTACCTGCGCGAACTGGAAGACCGGCGCGCTGCCGTGATCGCCTCGATCACCGAGCAGAACAAGATGACGCCGGAACTGCTGCAGGCGCTGGCGCTGGCCGAAGACAAGACCCGCCTGGAAGATCTCTACCTGCCGTATAAACAGAAGCGCCGTACCAAGGCCCAGATCGCGATCGAAGCCGGGCTGGCACCGCTGGCGGACACCCTGCTGGCCGATCCGTCGCAGCATCCGGAAACCGTCGCCACCCAGTACCTGCGCGAGGCCTTCACCAATGCCGACGGCGTCAACAACCCGGGCGTGGCCGACACCAAGGCTGCGCTCGACGGCGCGCGCCAGATCCTGATGGAACGTTTTGCCGAAGACGCCGAACTGCTGCAGTCGCTGCGCGAATACGTGCAGGAACACGGCGTGGTCGAATCCAAGGTGGTCGAAGGCAAGCAGGAAGAAGGCGAAAAGTTCGCCGACTACTTCGATTACTCGGAAACCCTGTCGACCGTGCCCTCGCACCGCGCGCTCGCACTGATGCGCGGCCGCCGCGAAGGCATCCTCGACGTGACGCTGCGCCTCGATAGCGAAGCCGAAAAACCGAAGTGGGACGCGCCGCTGAACCCGTGCGAAAGCCGCATCGCCGCGCGCTTCGGCATCAAGGGCGCCGGCCGCCCGGCCGACAAATGGCTGCAGGACACGGCGCGCTGGACCTGGCGCGTAAAAAGCTTCATGTACATCGAGACCGAGCTGATGGGCCTGCTGCGCGACAAGGCGGAAACCGATGCGATCCAGGTCTTCGCGCGCAATTTGAAGGCCCTGCTGCTGGCGGCGCCGGCCGGCCCGCGCGCCACCATGGGCCTGGACCCGGGCCTGCGCACCGGCGTCAAGGTCGCCGTGGTCGACCCGACCGGTAAAGTCGTGGACACCGCTACCATCTATCCGCACGCGCCGCGCAACGACTGGGACGGCTCACTGCACACGCTGGCGAAACTCGCGGCCAAGCACAAGGTGTCCCTGATCTCGATCGGCAACGGCACCGCGTCGCGCGAGACCGATAAACTGGCGCAGGACCTGATCAAACAGCAGCCCGACCTGAATCTGACCAAGATCGTGGTCTCGGAAGCCGGCGCCTCGGTGTATTCGGCCTCGGAGTTCGCGTCGCGCGAGCTGCCCGACCTCGACGTGTCGATCCGCGGCGCGGTCTCGATCGCGCGCCGCCTGCAGGACCCGCTGGCGGAACTGGTGAAAATCGACCCCAAGAGCATCGGCGTCGGCCAGTACCAGCACGACGTGTCGCAGACCCAGCTCGCGCGCCAGCTCGACGCCGTGGTCGAGGATTGCGTGAACGCGGTCGGCGTGGACGTCAACACGGCGTCGGCGCCGCTGCTGGCGCGCGTATCCGGTCTGTCGGCCAGCGTGGCCCAGAGCATCGTCAACTATCGCGATGCAAAGGGCGCGTTCGCCTCGCGCGCGGCCCTGAAGAGTGTCCCGCGCCTGGGCGACAAGACCTTCGAGCAGGCGGCCGGCTTCCTGCGCGTGATGGGCGGCGAGAATCCGCTGGACGCGTCGGCGGTGCACCCGGAATCGTATCCGGTGGTGCAGAAGATTCTGCTGGACATCCAGCGCGACATCAAGCACGTGATCGGCGACGGCGCGCTGGTGAAGTCGCTGAACCCGGCTAAGTATGCCGATGAAAAATTCGGCGTGCCGACCGTGTCCGACATCCTGAAGGAACTGGAAAAGCCGGGACGCGATCCGCGTCCGGAATTCACCACCGCGACCTTTAAAGAAGGCGTGGAAGAGATTTCCGATCTGCGTCCGGACATGATCCTGGAAGGCGTGGTGACCAACGTCGCCAACTTCGGCGCCTTTGTCGACATCGGCGTGCACCAGGATGGCCTGGTGCATATCTCGGCGCTGTCGAACACCTTCGTGAAGGATCCGCACACGGTGGTCAAGGCCGGCCAGGTGGTGAAAGTCAAAGTGCTGGAAGTCGACGTCAAGCGCAAGCGTATCGCGCTGACCATGCGTTTGTCGGACAGCGCGCCGCAGGCAGGTTCGCAACCGCAGCAGCGTGGCGACCGCGACGACCGCAAGCGCATGGCTGATCACCAAAATAAGCAACAGCAGCGCCAGGAACGCTCGGCGCCGGCGGCTGCGGGTGGCGCCATGGCGGCGGCATTCGCCAAGCTCAAGAAATAAGCGTGTTCGCGATCGCCCCCGCCGACCCCGCATCGCTTGATGCCTGCGAGCTGCTGGCGGAACTGGGCGCGGCGCTGGCGGCGATCACCGGCAGCGACGGCACAGCCTCCTTCGATGCCGCCGGCGTGCGCGAGCCGGGGGGCTGCTTCCTGCTGGCGCGCGACGCGGATGGCAAGCCGGCCGGCTGCGGCGCGCTGCGCCCGCTGTCGGGATCGGTGGCCGAGCTCAAGCGGATGTATGCGCGGCCCGGCAGCGGCGCCGGCGTGCACCTGCTGGCGGCGCTGGAGCGCCAGGCCGCCGGCTTCGGCTACACCGAGGTGTGGCTGGAGACGCGCAGGGTCAACGCGCGCGCGGTCGCCTTTTACGAAAAACATGGCTACCGGGTGATACCGAATTACGGCAAGTACGCCGGACGGCCGGAAGCCGTGTGTTTCGGCAAGCGCTGCCGGTCAGCCTGACCGGTTATTTCAATACTGGCTTGAACCCGTCCCGGTTCGGCATCCGGATCGCAGCCAGCGACGCCGCATCCAGCACCGCGTCGGCTTTCAGGATGCCGTTCAGGTGCAGCGTGTAGGCGGTCACCGCATACACCTCGTCGGGCGTCAGCGATTGCGGGCTGTCGAGCGGCATGGCACGGTGGATGTAGTCGTACAGCGTGGTGGCATATGGCCAGTAGCTGCCGACCGTGAGCACCGGTGCCTTGCTGGCCAGCGTGCCCTGCCCGCCCGCCAGACGCGGCGCGATCCCCTTGTCGCCGTTGGCGCCGTGGCACGACAGGCAGCGCGCCTCGTAGATCGCCCGCCCCCGGGCCACCGAGCCGGAACCGGGCGGCAGCCCGGCGCCGTCGGCGCGCACGTCGATATCCCAGCCGCGGATCTGGTCGGCGCCGGGCGTCTGGCCCAGTCCCAGGCGCGTCGCCTCGCGTGGTCCTGCGCGTTTTCCCATTTCGTGGCGCGGGGCCGCCGGCGCACAGGCGACCAGCGCCACGGCAGCCGCACCCGCCACGGCCAGCACAGCGCAGGTGTTAGACGTGGACATTCGACACCTCGCCATTCGATGCCACTTTCCAGCTCTGGATGGCGTTGTAGTGATAGATCGAGTTCTGGCCGTCGGTCCCGATCAATGCCGCGCGGGTCGGCTGCACGTTCCCCGCTTCGTCGACGGCGCGGCTTTGCAGGATCGCTTCCTGTCCCGACCATACCCACGGCAAGCGAAAGCGCGTCAGGGCCCGGCTTTGCACCGGCCCGTCCAGCGTCGCCGCCTGCCACTGCCGGCCGCCGTCGAGCGACACCTCGACCCGGCTGATGCGTCCATGCCCGCTCCAGGCCAGGCCGGTGATTTCGCGGAAACCGTGGCCGTCCAGCACCTGGCGTGCCGAAGGCGACGTGATCACCGATTTCACCCCCATCGCGAAGGTGAACTGGCGCGCCGTCCCGTCCGGCATCAAGTCGGTGTACTTGGCGGTTTCCTCGCGCGTCTGGAACGGCGCGTCGCCCACCTTCAGGCGGCGCAGCCACTTGATGTTCATGTTGCCCTCGAAGCCAGGCAGCAGCAGGCGCAAGGGGTAGCCCTGCTCCGGGCGCAGCATCTCGCCGTTCTGGCCGTAGACCAGCAGCGCATCGTCGAGCGCCTTGGCCAGCGGGATGCTGCGCGTCATCGCTGCGGCGTCGGCGCCTTCGGCCAGGATCCAGCTGGCTGATGGTTGCAGGCCGGCTTCGCGCAGCACGTCGGCCAGGCGCACGCCAGTCCATTCGGCGCCGCTGATCAAGCCGTGGATGTCCTGCACGCTGCCTTTGCCGGGCGCCTTGAATTCGGCCATGCTGTTGCCGGAACACTCGATGAAATGGCTGCGCGAGACGGCAGGAAAGCGCAGCAGGTCCTTCATGCTGAGCAACAGCGGCCGCTCGACCAGGCCATGCAGCATCAGCCGGTGCTGGGCCGGATCGATGGCCGGCACGCCGGCGTGGTGGCGCTCGAAAAACAGGCCGTTCGGCGTATTCGTGCCGAACAGGCTTTGCAAGGGGGTGCGGGTGGCGGTGGGAAACGGCGACGGCTGGTCCGGCAGCTTGCGCAGCACGTTCTTTTCGAATGGCGAGGGCAAGCCGTAGGCCGGGTTCAGGAAGCCGGCGCCGGGCTCGCGCATCCATTGCGGCACATTCGGCGGCAGGTTGTCCGCCATGGCGCTGCCGCCGGCGGCGGCCAGCGAGGCCACGGCGCCGCGCGCGATGAAGCGGCGCCTGCGCGGTGACGCCGGCGCCGCTGCCGGCGCGTCGGCATCTGGTCGAGCGATGTCCATCGTGTTCCCATCAGCAATTGAAGAGCTGATAACTTTACGCCGCTGCGAAAGTTACCGTCAACGGCAGCGCTAGACCAAGTTCAGATAAGCTCATGCGGTTTATGAAAGCGGGAGAATGGCCCTGCACCTTAAAACTTGGGCCCCTGCCTTCGCAGGGGTGAACCGGTGGTAAACCTGCCGGTTCATTTTCTTATAAAATGCCGGCATCCACGATTAATTACCTGAGGCGACAACCATGAGCGACGTACAAACCTGGATCAAAGAAACCGTGACCAACACGCCTGTCGTGCTGTTCATGAAGGGCACCGCCCAGTTCCCGCAGTGCGGCTTTTCCGGCCGCGCCATCCAAATCCTGAAAGCCTGCGGCGTCGATAACATCGCCACCGTCAACGTGCTGGAAGATGCGGAAGTCCGCCAGGGCATCAAGGATTACTCGAACTGGCCGACCGTGCCGCAGCTGTACGTGAACGGCGAATTCATCGGCGGTTCCGACATCATGACGGAAATGTACGAGTCCGGCGAACTGGCTGCCCTGCTGAAGAAGAACGGCTGAAAATGGCTGATACCAGGCCGCGTCGTATTGTCGTCGCCATCACCGGCGCGACCGGCGCGGTCTACGGCGTGCGGCTGCTGCAGCGGCTCGGCGCCTGTCCCGGCGTCGAGACCCATCTGGTCGTCTCCGACGCCGCGTCCCTCACCCTGCACCAGGAAGTCGGCTTGCAAAAGCGCGACGTGGAAGCGCTCGCCCACGTGGTGCACCGCAACCGCGAGATCGGCGCCTCGATCGCCAGCGGCTCGTTCCAGACCGACGGCATGGTGATCGCACCCTGTTCGATGAAAACCCTGGCCGCGGTGGCGCACGGGCTGTCGGACAACCTGATCACGCGCGCCGCCGACGTCATATTGAAAGAACGCCGGCGCCTGGTGCTGATGGTGCGCGAGACGCCTTTCAACCTGGCGCACCTGCGCAACATGACCGCCGTCACCGAAATGGGCGGCATCGTGTTCCCGCCCTTACCCAGCTTCTATAACCTGCCGGCCAGCATCGACGAGATGGTCGACCACACGGTCGCGCGCGTGATGGACCTGCTCGGCGTGGACAACAGCCTGGCACCGCGCTGGGCCGGCATGCGCGGGGACAATGCCACGGCCGACTAACGGTCGCCGTAGCGCTCTTTTTCGGCCTGCCTGGCCTCTCTTGCGTCTTCGATCTTCCTGCGCTGCTCGTTACGCTTGCGCATGATTTCTGCATGTTGCTGCGCCGTCATCGGCGGCGCGGTCATCAAATCCTTCAACTGCGCGGTATTGCTGTAGTTATTAATCATGAGGTCGCTGCATCCTTGTTGACTGATAACGATACCGATTATGCGCGAGACTCTGCAGTTTGTGCCGTTCGCTTGAACAAAAATCGCGGATACCAGGAAATAAAAAAGCCCGGTCGGAAATCCGCCGGGCTTGTTACCGTTCCTGTCCGCTGCCGGGCAGCGTGCCAGAGACTTATTTTTGCTGGTGGTGCATGCGCACCAGCATGCGAATGAATTCGCGTGCCAGTTGCTTGTGGTGTTCGTCCAGGCGCTGCAGGTCGGCGATCAGTTTGACGTCGGCCGATTCGAAACGGGCGGCGCCTTCGCCGCTGTCGCCATTGCTGGCGGCGTTTTCCGAGCCGCCGAAACGCAGCCAGTCGGCCGGCACGCCCAGCCATTGGGCGATCATGCGCAGTTTTTCCTGGGTCGGGATGGCTTCGCCGACCAGCCACTTGCGCGCAGCGTGGACGGTGATCGGGCGGCCTTCGAAGCGAATGTTAAATTCCCGTGCCAACCGCGTAGGGCTATCCGGCGAATAATGGGCATTTTTCAGGGCTTGCTGCAGGCGCTCGCTGAAGCTCTCCCGTTCGTTGGTCGAATTCATGGGTGGCATTAATGGTTCATGCAAAGCCGTCATTGGTCGCTCCTTTAGTCAGACCGTCTGTGACGACAGGACAGGCTGGACGTAACAAAAGTGTGAGTATTGATCGATTCTCACATGCTGTCCAGCAATTCCCCACGTTTTCGGTCCCTGATTATGCAAGTGTGAAAAATATCCTACAGGAAAAAGAAAACGTTTGCCGAAATGATTTCACACGTGGCAATACCAAGGCAATCGCAATGAATGCCCATTGAGTATGGGATGGGACCGGCGGCCGCTTATGCAAGCCGCCTACGATGAAAGTAAGTGATTGCTCAGGTGACCTGGAAGCGGATGATGCCGTCGGCACCGGTTACACGGCGCAAGTGACCGTTTTGCCACAAAGCATGCAAATGGGCCAGTGCTTCGCCCAGGGCAAAGCTCAGCTGGTGGGCATCGAGCGGGCGCCGGAACATGATCGGCACAATGTCAACCGCCGATCGCGGCGTGGCGCAGGCGGCCTGGACTTCGTCCAGCCGCGCCGCATGGTGGTCGCGCAGCTGGCGGATGCGGGTGTGCAGGCCGCGGAACGGCTTGCCGTGCGAAGGCAGGACCAGCACGTCGTCCGGCAGGTCGCCGAACTTGGCGAGCGAATCCAGGTACAGCTGCAGCGGGTTGCCCTCGGGCTCGACTGCGAACACCGAGACGTTGGTCGAGATGCGCGGCAATACCATGTCGCCCGACACCAGCACGTTCAGCGCTTCGCTGTAGAGCGACACATGTTCGGGCGAATGGCCGAAGCCGGTGATCACGCGCCACGCGCAGCCGCCGATCGCGACCTGCTGGCCATCCTGCAGACGGGTGTAGGCGTGCGGCACCGACGGTACCAGCGACGGATAGTAATTCTTGCGGCTGGCCATCTGCTCGAGCATGGCGGCATCGGCCAGTCCGTGCAGCCGGAAATGCGGGATCGCCGACGGGCCGTCGACGCCGGGCAAGGCCGCCGCCATCATGCGCGCGAAGGCGAACTCGGCGGCGCTGGTCCAGAACGGCGCATCGAAACGCTCGCACAGCCAGCCGGACAGGCCGACGTGGTCCGGGTGGCAATGCGTCGCGAATACGCGCAGCAGCGGCCGCCCGTCCAGGGCGCCGGTGATCAGCTGTTCCCAAGCGGCGCGGGTGGCATCGGTGCCGGCGCCGCAGTCGATCAGCGACCAGCCGCGCCGGCCGTCGATCTCGTCGTCCAGCAGCCACAGGTTGATATGGTCGAGCGCGAACGGCAGCGGCATGCGCAGCCATTTGATGCCGGGTGCGGCCGGCGCAGGTGCGACGTCGAGCACGGTGCCGAGGGCCGGGACGGTGTCGCCGAAAGGATAGGCCAGCTGGGATTCGAGAGCGTTCATGCGCAGGTCTTTCGTGATATGACGGACGCGGCGCGCTACAATCACCGCCAATGAGATTACGTTGACGTAAACGGAAAGCGGCGCCAGCCTGGATTTTAAGCGATTCCCGGCGCCGTCACACTTTGCCCGCAGGACACCATGGCCACGACCTATACCATCGCCGAACTGGCACGCGAATTCGACATCACCGCCCGCGCCATCCGCTTCTATGAAGACCAGGGTTTATTGAGCCCGAAACGCGAGGGCCAGGGCGGACGCAACCGCGTGTACACGCCGCGCGACCGCACGCGCCTGAAACTGACGCTGCGCGGCAAGAGATTGGGTCTGACCCTGTCGGAGATCAAGAGCATCATCGACATGTACGAGTCGCCGAAAGATACCGTGGCCCAGATCGACCGTTTCCTCGACGTGCTGGCGCACCAGCGCCGGACCCTCGAGCAGCAGCGCGCGGACATCGAGATGTCGCTGGCCGAGATCGCCGTGCACGAGGACGAGTGCAAGCGCTTGCTGGAAGAAGCCGGCGTGCAGGACGCGCCGGAGCGCAACGCCGCCTGACGCAACAGCCGCGTCACTTGACGTTTACGTTAACGTCACTCCGCGTTATCATGCACTGTATAACATCATGGAGACGAGGACGACATGCTGCACCTTCCAGGCTTGACCTTTGACCACGGCGAAGACATCGCCGCGCTGCGCGAAGCGGTGCAACAGTTCGCGGCCAGCGAAATCGCGCCGCGCGCTGCCGAGATCGACCGCACCGACCAGTTCCCGATGGACCTGTGGAAGAAGATGGGCGAACTGGGCCTGCTGGGCATCACCGTCGGCGAGGAGTACGGCGGCGCCAACATGGGCTACCTGGCCCACATCGTCGCCATGGAAGAAATCTCGCGCGCCTCGGCCTCGGTCGGCCTGTCGTACGGCGCCCACTCCAATCTGTGCGTGAACCAGATCAAGCGCAACGGCAGCGAAGAACAGAAGCGCACCTACCTGCCGAAGCTGATCTCGGGCGAGCACGTCGGCGCGCTGGCCATGTCCGAACCGAACGCCGGTTCCGATGTCGTCAGCATGAAGCTGCGCGCCGAGCTGAAGGGTGACCGCTACGTCCTGAACGGCACCAAGATGTGGATCACCAACGGCCCCGACGCCGACACCCTGGTGGTCTATGCCAAGACCGACATCGACGCCGGCCCGCGCGGCATGACCGCCTTCCTCATCGAAAAAGGTTTTAAGGGTTTCTCGATCGCGCAAAAGCTGGACAAATTGGGCATGCGCGGCTCGCATACCGGCGAACTGGTGTTCCAGGATTGCGAAGTACCTGTGGAGAACGTGCTGGGCGGCGTGGGTAATGGCGTCAAGGTGCTGATGTCGGGCCTGGACTTCGAGCGCACCGTCCTCTCCGGCGGCCCGCTCGGCATCATGTCGGCCTGCATGGACGTGGTCGTTCCCTACATCCACGAACGAAAACAGTTCGGCCAGGCGATCGGCGAATTCCAGCTCATGCAGGGCAAGATCGCCGACATGTATTCCACCATGATGGCCTGCCGCGCCTACGTCTATGCGGTCGGCCAGGCCTGCGACCGCGCCACCGGCCCGGAACAGGTGCGCGCCCTGCGCAAGGACGCCGCCGGCGCCATCCTGTACAGCGCCGAAAAGGCGACCTGGATGGCCGGCGAGGCGATCCAGGCGCTGGGCGGCAACGGCTACATCAACGAGTACCCGGTCGGCCGCCTGTGGCGCGATGCCAAGCTGTACGAAATCGGCGCGGGCACCAGCGAGATCCGGCGCATGCTGATCGGGCGCGAGCTGTTTGGCGAGACCATGTAACAGTTTAAGCAGGAGAAGTGGAGTGGAGACGCGGGCTGCGTCGTAGAGCCGAAAAGGCCACAAGAAGAGTCGCAAAGACCGCCGCAAGCCCGTCACCGATGAACGTCGTTCCCGCGAAGGCGGGAACCCAATTTTGCCTGAATAGCCGCAGAACTTGGGTTCCCGCCTGCGCGGGAACGACGGGCTGGTGGTCCCTCTTCCCAGTTACAGCCGTTCGACATTCTCAAAACACGGCGATGCCATCGCCACCCTCATCCTGACTGGAGACACACATGAATAACGATCCGATCGTCATCGTCGGCGCCGCCCGCACCCCGATGGGCGCCTTCCAGGGCGACTTTTCCTCGAAATCCGCCAGCGACCTGGGCGCCGTGGCGATCAAGGCCGCGGTCGAACGCGCCGGCGTCGACGCCAGCAAGGTCGAACACGTCTACTTCGGCAACTGCCTGATGGCCGGCCAGGGCCAGGCCCCGGCACGCCAGGCGCTCATCAAGGCGGGGCTGCCCGTCTCGACCGGCGCCGTGACCCTCTCCAAGATGTGCGGCTCGGCGATGCAGGCCGCGATCTTCGCCCACGACCAGCTGAAAGCCGGCAGCGCCGACATCGTCGTGGCCGGCGGCATGGAATCGATGACCAACGCGCCCTACCTGATCCCGAAAGCGCGCGGCGGCTACCGCATCGGCCACGCGCCGATGTTCGACCACATGATGCTGGACGGCCTCGAAGACGCCTACTCGCGCAACGAAAAGACCGGAGAGGGCCGCTCGATGGGTACCTTCGCCGAGGAATGCGTGGCGACTTACCAGTTCACGCGCGAAGACCAGGACGCGTTCGCGATCGAATCGGTCAAGCGCGCGCAGGCCGCCAACAACGACGGCACCTTCGACTGGGAAATCGCGCCGGTGAGCGTGGCGAATCGCCTGGGCGAGCAGATCATCGAAAAGGACGAAGGCCCGCTGAAAGCGCGCACCGACAAGATCCCTTCCCTGAAGCCCGCCTTCAAGAAGGAAGGCACCGTGACCGCCGCCTCCTCGTCCTCGATCAACGACGGCGCCGCCGCGCTGGTGATGATGCGCGAATCGACGGCCAAGGAACTGGGCCTGGCGCCGATCGCGCGCGTGATCGGCCACGCCACCCACGCGCAGGAACCGAACCTGTTCACCACCGCCCCGATCGGCGCGATGCGCAAACTGTTCGCCAAGACCGGCTGGACCAGCGGCGACGTCGACCTGTTCGAGATCAACGAAGCCTTTGCCGCGGTGCCGATGGCTGCCATGCGCGACCTCGACATCCCGCACAGCAAGGTCAACATCCACGGCGGCGCCTGCGCGCTGGGCCACCCGATCGGCGCCTCGGGCGCGCGCATCGTCGTCACCCTGCTCGGTGCGCTGAAGAAGACCGGCGGCAAGCGCGGCGTGGCCTCGCTGTGCATCGGCGGCGGTGAAGCCACCGCGATGGCGATCGAGATGGCCTGAAACACGCGCGCCGCCAAAACACGGTATGGTGACAGCTTGTCATCCATACCGTAAGGAGCTGCACCATGTCCACCGTTCTCATCTTAGGCGCTTCGCGCGGCATCGGCCACGAACTGGTCCGTCAATACCGCGCCGACGGCTGGCGCGTGATCGCCACCGCGCGCAAGCAGGCCGACTGCGACGAACTCGCGCAGCTGGGCGCCCAGGCGCTGCGGCTGGACGTGACCAACGCCGAATCCATCGCCGGCCTCGGCTGGCAGCTGGACGACGAAAAGATCGATGCCGCCTGGCTGGTGGCCGGCGTCTACGGCCCTACCCACAACGGCTTCCCGACCGAGCAGGAATTCGACCAGGTCATGCACACCAACGTGCTGGCCGCGATGCGCCTGCTGCCGATCGTCGCGCCGCTGGTCGCCGCCACGCGCGGCAAGCTGGCAGTAATCTCCTCGCGCATGGGTTCGATCGGCGAGCGCCGCAGCGCCGACGGCTCGCTGTACCGCGCGAGCAAGGCCGCGCTCAACTCCATCCTGGCCGATACCGCCCTCACCTTCGGCCCGCAGGGCGTCACCTGCGTCAGCTTCCACCCCGGCTGGGTCCAGACCGACATGGGCGGTGCCGGCGCCACCCTGACGGTGGAAGAAAGCGTAGGTACGCTGCGCGCGACCCTGGCTGGCGTCGGCCACGGCCGGAACGGTTCCTTCCTGAACTACGACGGCGGTCCGATCCCCTGGTAACGCACAGGCAGGCAGCGGCGCCGCGATAACAATACAGACGAGACACGATGATACTGAGCGAAGAACACCAGATGATCCGCGACGCCCTGCGCGCTTTCTCGCAGGAGCGCCTGGCGCCCAACGCCGCGCGCTGGGACCGCGAGCACCATTTCCCGAAGGAAGAGCTGAAGGAACTGGCGCAACTGGGCGCCTTCGGTGTGGCGGTGCCCGAACAGTACGGCGGCGCCGGCCTCGACTACGTGGCGCTGGCCCTGGTGCTGGAAGAAATCGCGGCCGGCGACGGCGGCACCTCGACCGTCATCTCGGTGAACAACTGCCCGGTATGCTCGATCGGCATGACCTACGCCAGCGAAGCGCAGAAACAGCGCTGGCTGCGTCCGCTCGCCCAAGGGGAGTTATTAGGCGCCTTTGCTCTCACCGAACCGCATACCGGCAGCGATGCCGCCGCCCTGCGCACGACGGCCACCCGCGACGGCGATCATTACGTCATCAACGGCACCAAGCAGTTCATCACCAGCGGCAAGAACGGCGACGTGGCGATCGTGATGGCGGTCACGGACAAGGCCGCCGGCAAGAAAGGCATCAGCGCGTTCTGGGTGCCGACCGACACGCCCGGCTACATCGTCGCCGGCATCGAGCACAAGATGGGCCAGCATTCCTCGGACACGGCGCAGATCGTGTTCGACAACTGCCGCGTCCCGCTTGACAACCTGATCGGCGAAGAAGGGCAAGGCTACAAGATCGCACTGTCCGGCCTCGAGGGCGGCCGCATCGGCATCGCCTCGCAATCGGTCGGCATGGCGCGCGCTGCCTACGAGGCCGCCCTCGCCTATGCAAAGGAACGCACCAGCTTCGGCAGCCCGATCTTCGACCACCAGGCGGTGCAGTTCCGCCTGGCCGAGATGGCGATGGGGATCGAAGCCGCGCGCCAGCTGATCCTGCATGCGGCATCGATGAAGGATGCGGGATTACCCTGCCTGAAGGAAGCCGCGATGGCCAAGCTGTTCGCCTCGGAGATGGCCGAGCGCGTGGTCTCGAGCGCGATGCAGGTGTTCGGCGGCTACGGCTACGTGGCCGATTTCCCGATCGAGCGCATCTACCGCGACGTGCGCGTGTGCCAGATCTACGAGGGCACCAGCGACATCCAGAAGATTTTGATTGCAAGGGCGTTATGATGGCGTCATGAATGCATCGGACGAACAGATAGCGAAGCTGAATATCCGCCCAGCCGTCGAAGCCGACCTGGCGCCCTTCTTCGCCTACCTGGACGACCACCTGCGCGACAACGGCGCCGGCGGCACGCCGCTGTTCCAGCCGCTGCCGCGCGACCAGTCGCGCATGCCGGCCGGGCTGCGCCTGGCCTTCATCAAGGGTTTGCACCTGGCGGTCGGCCAGCCCGGCTGGCGCCGCCTGTGGCTGGCGCTCGGGCCGACCGGCAATATCGCCGGCCACATCGACCTGCGCGCGCGGCCGGAATCCGCGGCCGCGCACCGGGCGATGCTGGGAATGGGCGTGCAGCGCCTGTACCGGCGGCGCGGCCTGGGCGTGCAGCTGGTCGGCACCGCCGTCGAGTGGGCGCGCCGGGAAGCCGGCATCGACTGGATCGACCTGGAAGTGCTGGCCGATAACCGGCCTGCCGTTGCGCTTTACCTGCGTGCCGACTTCCGCATGATCGCGCGCATCGAGGATATGGTCAGGGTCGATGGCGCCAGCTACGACCTGTGCTACATGACCTTGCCGCTGGGTTGACCGGCAGCGGCGCCGCAGCAACAATAATTTTCCCTTTTGTTAACATTCCTGTGGCCGCGTGCTAGAGTGGAAATGCTTGCGTTTTCATAAACTTTATCAGCCGAGTCCACATGAAATCCATGATTGTCCTGAGCCTGGCGCTGAGCGCAGGCAGCGCCGCCCTGGCGCAAGATGCGCCCATCACCTATGGCGCCGCCGATTGCAGGATCGCCAAGCTGCTGCCCGCGCCGGCGACCGCGGTGCAGTGGAGCGGCAAGTGCCAGGATGGCTTTGCCGATGGCGTCGGCATCCTCACATGGAAGACCGCGGACGGCACCGCCATGCGGCTGCAGGGACGGCTCCTGCGCGGCGCCGTCGCCGGCGAAGCCAAGCTGCGTGTCGGCGACAAGCTCACCTACATCGGTTCGCTGCGCGACGGCTTCCCCGACGGTGAGGGCTACCTGAAGTATGCCGACGGCCTGCAGTATGAAGGCGGTCTGAAGATGATGGTGCGCGAAGGGAAAGGCACGCAAATCTACGTCAACGGCAACGTCTACCAGGGCCAGTTCAGCAACGACCGGCCGAACGGCCAGGGACGCCTGAGCTTTGTGCTTGGCGGCAGTATCGAAGGCGAATTCGTCGACGGCAAGCCGACCAGGGGCAAGATGGTGTATGCCGGCAGCGGCCGTACCGAAGACCTGGAGACGCTCGCGCAGAAAGCAGCCCGCCCGAAGCCCACTGCCGACAAGACCTTCAAGACACGCGAGGACGAAGCGCGAGTGGGTACCAACTTCCGCCGCGTCAACAGTACCGGCTCACTACCCAGCAACGTTGGCTGGGCAATGCTGACCGAAGAAGAAAAAGAACAGTTCCGCAGCCAGTATCCGGCACTCGAGGAAGGCGACGATCCACCTTATCCGGAACACGGTCCGGGCGGCATCTACAAGGTGGTGCGTGCGGCCGGTGGCCGCTACGGCGACACCAGCGAGCTGCACCTGAACGTGCTGGTCGGCGCCGACGGCGTGGCGAAACAGGTGGTCAAGCTGGGCGACTTCGACGCCGAAGCCACCCGCTATGTCGCCGCGGCCGCCATGGGGGAGCACTACAAGCCCGCCAAGTGCCACGGCGCGCCATGCGAAATGATGTATCCGCTGCACGTCAAGTTCCAACTGGTCTGGTGACCCGCGCCGGGCAGCGCGCTTAGAACCCTTCCAGCACGATCTTGCCCTGCGCCCGGTTCGACTCGAGCAGCGCATGCGCGCGCTTCAGGTTGTCGGCGTTGATGACGCCGAAGTTCTGGTTGACCGTGGTCTTGATCGTGCCGGCGTCGACCAGCTCGGCGATGCGGTTCAGGATGCGGTTCTGCTCGGCCATGTCGGCGGTATTGAACAGCGAACGGGTGAACATCAGCTCCCAGTGCAGCGACACCGCTTTTCGCTTGAACTTGCGCACGTCGATCGGGGCCGGGTCGTCGATCAGGCCGAATTTGCCCTGCGGCGCGATCAGGTCGACGATCTGGTCGAAGTGATGCTCGGTGTGGGTCAGGCTGATCACGTAGTCCGGGGCCGGCAGCCCGGCCTGCGCCAGTTCCTCGCCCAGCGGCTTGCTGTGGTCGATCACGTGGTGGGCGCCCAGTTGCAAGGCCCAGTCGCGGGTTTCCGGACGCGAGGCGGTGCCGATCACGGTCACCTGCGTCAGCTGGCGCGCCAGCTGCAGCAGGATCGAGCCGACGCCGCCGGCGGCGCCGATCACCAGCAGGGTTTTACCTTTGCCCCCGTCGCCGGTCGGCACCTCCAGGCGGTCGAACAGCATTTCCCAGGCCGTCAGGCCGGTCAGCGGCAGCGCCGCGGCCGGACCGAAGTCGAGCGATGCCGGCATGTGGCCGACGATGCGCTCGTCCACCAGCTGCAGCTCGCTGTTGCTGCCGGCGCGCGCGATCGAGCCGGCGTACCAGACGCAGTCGCCCGGCTGGAACAGGGTCACGTCGGGACCGACCGCCTTGACGATGCCGGTCGCATCCCAGCCCAGCACCTTCCATTCGCCGGCTTCCGGCGTGGCGCTCTTGCGCACCTTGGTGTCGACCGGGTTGACCGACACCGCGCGCACCTCGACCAGCAGGTCATGGCCTTGCGCGACCGGGTCCGGCAGGGTGATGTCGACCAGCGCCTGGGCGTCGTCGATGGGGAGGCTGGTCTGGTATCCGATGGCTTTCATGGGGGCTCCTTATGCAGGTTGATTGTGGATGGCTGTCATTCTGACCAGTTTCGCTTTTTTGATAAACTGGATAATCTCGAATTCACTTTCAACGATCCTTTGAAAATCGCATTGAAAATACGTAGTGTCCAGGACCTGGAAATCTTCGTGGCGACGGCCGACCACGGCAGCCTGTCGGCGGCGGCACGCCAGCTCGCGCTGTCGCCGGCCGTGGCCAGTGCCGGCCTGAAGCGCCTGGAGGCCGACCTCGGCGCCGCCCTGTTCGTGCGCACCACGCGCAGCATGCGCCTGACCCTGGCCGGCGAACGCCTGCTGGGGCGCAGCAAGGCGCTGCTGGACGGCTTGCGCGAGGCCGAGGACGAACTGCGCGCCGGCGGCGACGGCGTCGAGGGCCAGCTGCACATCTCGATGCCGTCCGACCTCGGCCGCCACGTGGTGCTGCCCTGGCTGAACGACTTCCAGGCGCGCCATCCGGGCGTGCGCCTGCGCCTGCAGCTGACCGACCGCGTGGCCGACATCTACCGCGAGCCGGTCGACATCGGCCTGCGCTTCGGGAAGCCGCCCGGATCGAGCATGGTGGCGCTGCCGCTGCTGCAGGATAACCGGCGCGTGCTGTGCGCGGCGCCCGCCTACCTCGCCAGGCGCGGGGTGCCGGCCTCGCCCCACGCGCTGGGTGACCACAACTGCCTGTGCTTCATGCTGGACGAGGCGGTCAACGACCGCTGGGGTTTCAGCAAGGACGGCGAGGACATCGAGGTCACGGTGCAGGGCGACCGCGTGGCCGACGATTCCGAGATCGTGCGGCGCTGGGCGCTGGAAGGACTCGGCATCTGCTACCGCTCGCGCATCGACGTGCAGGCCGACCTCGCCGCCGGCCGGCTGCGCCAGGTATGTCCGGATTGGCAAGGGAGCAACGTGCCCTTGTATATGGTGCTGGCCAACCGCCGGCAGGTATCGCCGGCGGTGCGGGTGCTGCGCGAATTCCTGGTGGCGCGCTGCCAGGCGCTGGCGGGAAGTTGAAGAGCGCCGGATAACACGGCGGAACCCGGGCATAATCGTCGTACCAATCCGTGCCTACGCACTCACCGAGGACAGCGCATGAACACCGCATCGACAACGGCAGAACAATGGGAACGACAGCTGCGCGAGGTGCGCGCCCGCGTGGCGCAGGCCGGCGGCAAGCCGGGCGTGGTGCCGGCGGAAGCGGCGCGCGCCATGAGCGGCCTCGAGATCATGCAGGCGCTGCTGGCCGGTCGCTTTCCGTATGCGCCGATCGCCGAGACGCTGGACTTCTTCCTGGTCGAGGTGGAGGGAGGCCAGGCAACCTTCCAGGGCACGCCCCTGCCCGGCCACCTGAACCCGATGGGCACCGTGCACGGCGGCTGGTATGCGACCCTGCTCGATTCGGCGGTCGGCTGCGCGGTGCAGACCATGCTGGCGCCGGGCCAGGGCTACACGACGGCGGAGCTGAGCGTCAACCTGGTGCGCGGCGCGCGCCTGGATGGCGGGCCCCTGCGCGCGATCGGCAAGGTGCTGCATTGCGGCCGCCAGCTGGCGACCGCCGAGGGCAGGATCGTCGATGCGCAGGGCCGGCTGTACGCGCATGCGACGACCACCTGCCTGGTGTTCGGCGCGCGCTGACCGCTGCTAGCTGACCGCCGGCTCCAGCAGCGTCAACGTCTGCGCAGCCGTATCGAGCGTGGCGCGCACGCCCAGCGGCATGGTGAACTGGTGGCGGATGTGGCCGAACGAATAGCCGCTCACCGCCGGCACCTGCAAGGGCTGCAGGTGCACGTCGAGGGTCTGGTCCAGCGTCAGCGACGGTCCTTCTCCCTGCGGCCCGCAGTTCTCGCAGATGCCGATCATGACGGCGGCCGCCCCTGCCAGCGGCAGCGACAAATCGAGCTGGGTCAGCCAGCGGTCGATCCGGTACGGTTCCTCGTTGACTTCCTCGATGAACAGGATGCTGTCGCGGTAATCGGCGGCATACGGCGTGCCGGCCAGCGCGCTCACCAGGGACAGGTTGCCGCCGACGAGCCGCCCGCTGGCGACGCCGCCGTGCACGGTGCGCACGCCGTACTGAGGTTCCTGCTGCGCTTTCAGGGCGTTCTCCGCCGCCATCGGGATCGTGTAGCTGGCGCGCGGGTCCACCAGCACCGCCAGCATGTGCTCGTCCGAATACGCGGACGGCGTGCTGCTCGCGACCGGCCCGTGGAAGGTCACCAGGCCGGCGTGACGCCGGATGGCGAGATGCAGCGCCGTGATGTCGGAATAGCCGAGCAGGATCTTGGGATGGCTGCGGATCAGGCCGTAATCGAGGTGCTGCAGCAGCGAGATGCAGCCGGAGCCGCCGCGGATCGCCCAGATCGCCTTGACCTCCGGATCGCGGAACATGGCATGCAGGTCGGCGATGCGGGCGGCCACCGTGCCGCCGTAGTTGCCCCAGACTTCGCGCAGCCAGGCGCCCTGCTTCACCCGGAAACCGAGGCCTTCGATGTGTTTTACTGCCTTCTCGATGGCGTCGTCGCTGGTGTAGCCGCCGGGGGCGACCAGGCCGATGACGTCGCCCTTGCGCAGGCGCGGGGGTTTGATCAGGGGTGGCATGGCGGGGGAAGAAGAGGCGGCGGCAGGCAATGCCAGGGAGGCGGCCAGTGCGCCGCCGAAACGGCGCCTGCTCATACGGATTTTGCTCGACATGCGGATAGGGACCATCGTTGACGTCGTCCCTGCGGAGGCAGGGACCCAAGTTCTGCTTGCGTTAACGATACGCTTGCAACTTGGGTCCCTGCCTTCGCAGGGACGACGTAGTGGATCGCCCGGACTATCAGAAGAACGTGTAACGCACGTTGAAATTCAGCGCCCGCCCACGCGGATCCGCCACGCGCGGGTCCCAGCCGGCACCCACGACTTCGTCCACGTTGTGCGCCGTGAACGGCGGGTCGCGGTCGAACAGGTTCTGGATGCCGACCGTGATCGCGGTGTTCCTGAAGCCGGTGTAGGTGGTCGACAGGCCGAAGGTGGTGTAGCTGCTCACGTGCGGCTTGAAGCCGGCCGGCGGCGCGCTCTTGCCCGCATCCGGCAGCTGGTCCTTGTAGCCGTCGCGGTACAGGTTACTCAGCAGGAAGCTCCACGGTCCCTTGCTCACGCTGAAGGTCGCGTTGTGCTTCCAACGCAGGTACAGGTCGCGCGTATAAAAATTGCCGACATATTCGACGTAGGGCTGGCCCTCGAACTCGGCGAACTGGTAGCTCTGGGTCCAGGTGCCGTCCAGGCCCGCATTCCAGCGCCAGCCGCCCGGCAGGCTGCCGCGGCCGCGCAGGCCGACGTCGGCGCCGCGCGTCTTGAGGCCGGCCGCATTGATCCAGCCGGCGTCGATGTACTCGATGATGCCTTCGCCGTTGCGATGGATGTATTCCGGCAGCGCGGCGGCGTTCGCCAGCACCACTTGCGGGGTGCGGTTCAGGATGCGGTCCTTAACGTTGATCGCCCAGTAGTCGACCGACACCGAGAAGTTCGGGCTCGGCTCGAGGATGATGCCCAGCGTGCCCTGCTTCGCGGTTTCCGGACGCAGGTTCGGATTGCCGCCGCTGAAATAATCGAGGCGCTCGATCGCGCAGTAGCGCGGGTCGTTCGGGTGGGCCGCGCAGCCGACCGGGTCGGACACGCCGTTCGGCAGCTCCTGGCTCAGGCGGCCGCTGTACAGCTGGCCGAAGCTCGGCGCCAGGAAGCCTTTGTTCGCCGAACCGCGCAGCATCACCCAGCTGGCCGGACGGTAGCTGAAGGCGACCTTCGGATTGGTGGTGGCGCCGATCAGGCTGTAATCGTCGCGGCGCAGCGCCAGCTGCAGTTCCAGGTCCTTGATGACCGGCACCACCAGCTCGGCATAGACCGCCTTGATGTTGCGCGCCACGCGGTTCTGGTTGGCGTTGCCCGGCGCCAGCAGGATCTGGGTGGCGTCGACGTCCTGGTGGAAGGCGTAGCTTTCGCGGCGCAGGTCGGTGCCGATCGCGCCCGAGACGGCGCCGGCCGGCAGCTGGAAGATCTCGCCCGAGATCGAGCCGTTCAGCTGGGTCAGCGTGGTCTTGCCCTGCTGCAGGCGGCCGTAGAACTTGGTCGCGTTCAGCGCCGCCATGGCGGCGTCGCTCTGGCCCTGCTCGGGCGAGGCCCACGGATTGACGATGCCGCTGCCCAGCACCGAATACAGCGCCCGGGTATTCGCGTAGCCGTCCAGCAGGTCGGTCGTGGTGCGGCTGAAGCTGTGCGACAGGTCGACCCGGTAATCCCATTTGCTTGCCAG
The DNA here is from genome assembly GCF_006715485.1 of Herbaspirillum sp. SJZ107. GTDB lineage: Bacteria > Pseudomonadota > Gammaproteobacteria > Burkholderiales > Burkholderiaceae_D > Telluria. Next base: position 915,918 of record NZ_VFNH01000003.1, on the reverse strand, counting down.
CGTGCCTTCGGCGCCCAGCAGCAGGCGCGCGGTGTCGGTGCTGTATTGCTGGGTGCGGTCGCCGAGCGGCCAGGCGCGCCATTTGTACAGGATCGGCTTGGTCGGATCGTAGCTGGGAATGTAGGCCTGCAGGTTCTGGTAGTACGGACCGCCCACCGGATAGGCATTGCCGGCCGCCAGCGTGGTCGAGATCTGGGCCGGGGTCAGGATCGCCAGGGCATTGGTGTGCGCGCCCACGGCCTCGGCGTACAGGCGGTGCTCCGGCGCCAGCTGGAACGTGCCGCGCGCCACGAAATTGGTGCGCTCGGTCGGCAGCTGCATCACGTAGTCGCCGCCGTAGTCGTAGGTACAGGAATAGGTCGAGCGCAGCGGCGAGGTGGTCTTGGCCCACAGGCTGCTGGTGTACTGGTTCATGCCCGGGACGGTGTCGCACTTGCCTTGCAGGCTCAGCAGGCCGGCCTGCAGGTAGGTGCTGGGGTCGCCCGGCATCTTGAAACCGGTGCCCAGCGCGCTGCCGGCACCGGTCAGCTGGTTGGCGACCGGGGTGCCGGTGGTGTCCGGCGACAGGCCGCGCTGCGGCTGGTAGCCATTGGAAAAGCTGCGCTGGCTGGAATCGAGGCGGTCGTTCTTGTCGTGGCCGAGGGCGAACATGACGTTGTAGCGGTCGGTGTCCAGCCTCCCCTTGCCGGCCGTCAGGCCCAGGCGCCGGGTGGCGCCGCCGCCGGCTTCGGTGAAGTTGCCGCTGGCGCTCGCCTGCACGCCTTCGAAATCGGTCTTCAGGATGAAGTTGATGACGCCGCCGACCGCATCGGTACCGTAGATCGCCGACGCGCCATCCTTCAGCACCTCGACGCGGGCGATGGCTGCCAGCGGGATCGTGTTCAGGTCGACCGCCTTGCTGGACAGGCCATAGCCGGCGATGCGGCGGCCGTTGATCAGCACCAGCGTGCCGCTCGGGCCGAGGCCGCGCAGCGACGCGAAGGAACCGCCGCCGCTGACGCGGTCGGAGTCGGCGCCGAACACGTTGTTCCCCGAGGTCATGTTGTCGGCGCCGGTGCCGTTGGCCGAGATCAGCGTCATCAACTGTTCGGCGTTGTTGATGCCCTGCTTGTCGAGCTGGTCCAGCGTGATGGTCTGGACCGGCAGCGCGCCTTCCAGGTTGATGCGCCGGATGCTGCTGCCCGTGATTTCGACGCGCTGCATCGGCTGTTGCGATGCCACCTGCTGGGCGAAAGCCGGGCTGACGGCGCCGATCAGGGCAATCATGTGGGTTAACGTCTTGAGCTTCACGCCTCTCTCCTTGGGTACTTGCCGCGCGCGTTTCATATGCCGGTAATGTGTTTGCATTACGATATTGGTCATCTCAAAGGTAAGCGCAGGCGTGCCGCGCCAGCCAATGAAAATTCCGGCGCTGAGTATAACTAGAGGGAATGTTTAGCTAAGGAAAAACTGGCAAAAGAATCACTTTGCCCGGAGCGTGCGTGCACTTTCTGCAACATCGACATCCAGATAACGCCACTGCGTCAGTTCGACCGGGTGGCGTTTGTAGTTTTTCAACCACGGTTGGCGGATATCGGCCGACAGCACCTGGGTCAGCGGCACCCACGGGTTGTAGGCGTGGATCAGCTGGTTCATCTCGAAGTACAGCTTTTGGCGGGCCGGACCGTCGGTCAGCAGCCGCGCCTGTTCGTAGCGTTCGTTATAGGCCGGCAGATTGAAGCGCGCGTAATTGGCGCGGCCGGCGTTCGGGCCGTACAGCAGCTGGTAGAAATTCTCGCCGTCCGGGAAGTCGGCCACCCAGTTACTCTCGAACATCTGCACCTTGCCGAGGCGCGACGCCTTGATGATCTCGGTCTTCTTGTCCGATTTGAACACGACCCGCAAGCCGATCGCATTCAGGCACTTGCGCCACAGTTCGTCGCGCAGGCGGCCGCTGACCGTGGCTTCGCTGCTCATCTGCAGGGTCAGGTTGGCGCCATTCGGCTGCGTCCTGAAACCGTCCGGGTCGCGCCTGGCGTAACCATATTTGTCGAGCAGGGCATTCGCCAGCGCCGGATCGTAGCGGACCGGGCTGCGGTAGTTCGGATCGTAGCCGAGCACGTTCGGCGGCAACGGCGACTCGGCCTTGATCGCAAACCCTTTCTTTAACAGCGCAATGTCCTCCGCGCTGTTGTAGCTCAGCGCGATCGCGCGCCGCAGCGCCAGCTTGTCCTTGCCATAGCCGCCGATGAGCGGGTCCTGCATGTTCATCCACATGTAATAGGTCTGCAGCACCGGGAAGCGGTACAGTTCCATGCCGCGCGCGGCCAGCGCCGGCTTCAGCTTGCCGTTCTGGATCACCATCTCCGTCATCGATTCCGGCACCTGCTCCAGGTAATCGTATTCGCCGTTGAGGAAGCCCAGCATGCGGCCCTGGAATTCTTCCGCGATTTTCACTTCGACCCGGTCCACGCGCGGCAGGGTCTTGCCTTCGAGCGCAGCGCCGATCGCCCCGTCGGCCGCGCTTGTGCCCGGTCCATTGCCGGGCGTGCCATGGAACACGGCGGTGGAGGCCGGATTCTTCAGCAGGACGATGCGGTCGCTGTGCTTCCACTCGCCCAGCATGAAGGGCCCGGTGCCGACCGGGTGGTTGCCGGCCTGGCCCGGGTAAGCCTCGATCACTTCGCGCGCCACCACGCCGGTGGCCGGGGTCGCCATATAGAACAGGAAATTGTTATCAGCTTCCGTCAAGCGGATCCGCAGCGTGTAGCGGTCGAGCGCCTGCAAGCCGGGAATTCGGGTGTCCACACTAAAATTGGTCTTCAGGGCGGCATCGCCCAGCAGCTTGCCGTCAAACAGGAAAGACCAGGGCGATTTCAGCGCCGGATCGTACAGGCGCGTGAGGCTGTAGACGTAATCCTGGGCGGTCACTTCGCGCTGCTTCCCCTTGAACGCCGGGTCGGGCGTGAAATAAATGCCGGGACGGATGTGGAAGGTGTAGCTGCGCCCGCCCTCCTCGACAATCGGCAGCGCCGTCGCGGTATTGCCCTGCAATTTGAGCGGGCGCGCCAGGTAGTCGTAGCGCAGCAGCGGATCGAACAGGTTTTCCAGCAGCGACAGGCTGGCGAGGTCGGAACCGACCGCCGGGTCGAGGCCGGCTTCGCTGGTGGACAGGAACATGTGCAGGACCTTGCCCTCGCCGGCGGCGGTAGTGGTGGTGGCGGCCCGGGCCGGCACGGTGGCCGAGGCGTGAAGCAGGGTCGACAGCAGGGCAGCAGCAGCAAGGGCAGCGGGGCGGAAGATCGGCATGGCAGAGGTCCAGGAAGCGTTGCGAATTATAGGCCCAGGAAGCGCCTCCAAGCGCATCCGGCGGCAATAGAGGCCCATGCAATATAACTTTTAAACATAGCCTTGCAGCATTCTTTCATCGTGGCAGTGGGCTGTACGCCTATACTCTTCCCTGCACGCGACCCGAACGACATTTCCCATGGCACTGAATTACATCTGGATCGGCTTCTTCCTGGTTGGTTTTATTGCGGCGCTCGCCCAATGGATCTTTCTTGGCGATACCGAAATCTTCAAGCGCATCATCGACGGCACCTTCGACTCGTCCAAGATGGCGGTGATGGACATCGCCCTGCCGCTGGCCGGCGTGATGACCTTATGGCTCGGCCTCATGAACGTCGGCGAAAAGGCCGGCGCCATCGGCTGGCTGGCGAAACTCATCTCTCCCTTCTTTTCGCGCATCTTCCCGGACGTGCCGAAAGACCACCCGGCCACCGGCCACATGGTGATGAATTTCTCGGCCAACCTGCTCGGCCTGGACAATGCGGCAACGCCGTTCGGCCTGAAAGCGATGGAAAGCCTGCAGAGCTTAAACCCGCAGAAAGATACCGCCAGCAACGCGCAAATCATGTTCCTGGTGCTGCACACCTCGGGCCTGACCCTGATTCCGCTGGCCATCATGGCCCAGCGCGCCATCCTGGGCGCCAGGGACCCGTCCGACATCTTCATTCCCTGCATGGTCGCGACCTATGTCGCCACCGTGGCCGGCATCATCGCGGTCTCGATCCGCCAGCGCATCAACCTGATCAATGGCGTGGTGCTGAGCTGGCTGGGCGGCATCACGGCCGCGATCGGCCTGATGATTTTTTACTTCACGAACTATCTCACCAAGCCGGAAATCGAGACCGTGTCCAAGGTCGCGAGCAACCTGATCCTGTTCACGATCATCGTCGTGTTCATCGTCGGCGCGCTGCGCAAGGGCGTGAACGTCTATGAAGCCTTCATCGAAGGCGCCAAGGGCGGCATCCAGACTTCGCTGACCATCATTCCCTACCTGGTCGGCATGCTGGTGGCGATTTCCGTGATCCGCAATTCGGGCGTGCTCGGCTTTGTCGTGCAGGGCCTGGAATGGGTGATCCGCATGGTGGGCCTGGACACCGCCTTTACGCCGGCACTGCCGACCGCATTGATGAAACCGTTGTCTGGCAGCGGTTCGCGCGCGCTGATGATCGACGCCATGAAGACCTACGGCGTGGATTCCTTCGTCGGCCGCCTGGCCTGCATCTTCCAGGGCTCGGCCGACACCACCTTTTATATCGTCGCCCTGTATTTCGGTTCGGTCGGCGTGCGCAAGACGCGCTATGCCATTTCGTGCGGGCTGATCGCGGACCTGGCCGGTATCATCGCCGCCATTTCCGTCGCCTATGTGTTCTTTGGATAAATCAGGATGAGCATGTTCCGAAGCAGACTCCTTGCCCTTGCCTTCCCTGCCCTGCTGGCCGCCTGGCTGCCGGCCCGCGCCCAGTTGCCGGCACCGGTGGTCGGCGCCCTGCGCAGCACCACGATTCCCGAGGAAGCGCTGAGCGTGGTCGTCCTGCGCGACAACCAGACCGTGCTGTCGCACTTGGCCGACCGCCCGGCGCATCCGGCCTCGACCATGAAACTGATCACGACCCTGGTCAGCCTGGACGTGCTGGGGCCGGTGTTCCGCGGCCGCACCGAGCTGCGCAGTAACGGCCAGGTACAAGGCGACACGCTCAAGGGCGACCTGGTGCTGCGCGGCGGCGCCGACATCGACTTCACGACCGAAGCCCTGACCACCATGCTGCGCAGCCTGCGCTACCAGGGCATCCGCCGGATCGACGGCAACCTGGTGCTCGACCGCCAGCTGTTCAACCCGGCGCGTGCCGACCTCGGCGCGCCGCCCTTCGACGAATCGCCCGAGTCCTATTACAACGTCATCCCCGACGCCCTGCTGCTCAACAAGAACATGCTGCAGCTGGACCTGCGCTCCACGGGTGGCCGCCTGAAGATATCCTCGCTGCCCGAGATGGATGGCGTCAGCGTCGATTCCGACATGCGCCTGGTGAACGGCGATTGCGGCAACTGGGACGCCGGCTGGCAACACCCGGACGTCCAGACCCAAGCAGACGGGCGCCTGCGCGTGATGCTGCACGGGACCTTCCCGAAAAATTGCGTCGCCAGCGAATCGATCAACGTGGTCGACCGCCAGGATTACGTCGGCCGCATGGTGCGCACCGTCTGGTCCGCCCTCGGCGGCACCATCGACGGCAGCACGATCGAAGGCGCGGCGCCATCCGATGCCAAGCTGCTGGCCGAACATGTGTCGCGCGCTTTGCCGGAACTGGTCCGCGACACCAACAAACCCTCGGACAATTTGCTGGCGCGTACCCTGTTCCTGAGCCTGGGCGCGCTGGCGCCGGACCCGGTGCTGGGCAGCCGTCCGCTGCCGGGCAGTCTCGAGCCGACCCTGGCGCGGGCCCAGGCCACGGTCCGCACCTGGCTGCGCGCCCACGGCATCGACGACACCGGCCTGGTGCTGGAAAACGGCTCGGGCCTGTCACGCATCGAACGCGTCACCCCGGTGCAGCTGGCCGGCGTGCTGCTGGCCGGCCAGCGCAGCAACTGGGCGCCCGAATTCCAGGCCAGCATGCCGATCGTCGCCATCGACGGCACCATGCGCCGCCGCCTGCACGACAGCCCGGCGGCCGGCCGCGCGCGCATGAAGACCGGCACCCTCAAGAATGTGGTGGCACTGGCCGGCTATGTGCCGGATGCGAGCGGACGCCAGTGCGTCGTGGTGGCCATGATCAACAGCGACCTGGTCAGCAACGGACGTGGCCGCATGGTGCTGGACACGCTGGTCGACTGGGTGGCGCGGATGGATGCGCCGCAACCGGTGCAGCCGGTGCAGCCGATACAGGCGCTGCCGGCAGCGCCACCCGTTCCGGCCACGCAGCCGTAAGCTATTTGACCGGTGCAGCCGTGCCCGATGTCGGCACGGCCGCCGCCGGTGCCGCCGTACTGGCCTGCGCACTGCCATTCTTGCCCGGCTCCAGCCACGGCGTACCAGCCAGGTTCGGCTTGGCCTCGACCAGCGACACGTTGGCGCCGGTGCCTTCGCGGATCGCGCGCACCAGGTCCATCATGGTCGATTCGGTGAATTTTTCCGGGGTGCCCAGCACCATGCCGCCGACCCGGCGCGGCCAGGCCAGCCAGCCGCCTTCGGGCTTGGTAAAGACCCCGTACATGTCGAGGTGGTAGCCGCTCTTGTAGGGGAACAGGCAGGCGACCAGGTTCATGTTGTCGCTGCCGTGCACCTTGGGCGCCGCCTTGGCGGTCCAGGAAGCGCCGTCGCAGCTCGGGCCCTTGTCGACGGCGGTGCCCGGCGCCGCGGCAGTCGGATCGGCGATCTTGAAGTGGCCCGGGAGGTCGGTGACCTGCACCCCGGCCGGCGTGCTGACCTGGGCGTCCTTGACGTTGCGGTTGATGCCGTTGCTGGCGGCCTTGGCCACCGTCTCGGCGGGGGCTTCGGTCTTGATGTCGAATACGCGGTAGTACTCGACCGTCGTATCGCGTGCGGCCAGGTTGTTGCCGCCGTTGCCGGTGCTGCAGCCGGTGGCCAGCGCCGCCATGGCCGCCAGCATGCCGGCACCCGCCCATATCGAGCCTTTCATATGCACCTCCCATGTTTTGGGGACGGTTACCCGCCCTGCATTGATGGTGCGATTTTCCGGCGCTCGATGCGCCGGAGACTGCGTTTGCTCAAGCGTTTGGTTTGAGCGTCAGCGTGGCGCGACAGCGGCGTGGGTTCCGTTCAGAGCACGCGGCGGAAGGTCTGGCGCACATGGTCGCGGTCGCCGCAATCGAAGTGCCACCACTCGGTATTGATGCCGACGAAGCCGGCCTGGACCATGGCGTCGCGCAGCAGCCGGCGCTGCGCCACCTGCTGGTCGGTCAGCGCCCCCGCACGCAGGAAGCCTTCTTCCAGCGCCGGGTGCGACAGTTCCGTCATGTCGTCGAAACCGGTGCCCATGTCGAGTTCACGGCCGGCCGGATCGAGCAGCGTGACGTCGAGCGCCATGCCGTAGGAGTGAATGGAGCCGCGCGCCGGGTCGGCCAGGTAGATACGCAGGCCGGTGCCGTCGAGTGCATCCCACAGCTGCTGCTGGACGCGCTGCGGACGCAGGGCGTCCAGCACCAGCAGCGTGTGGCCGGGCGCGTGCCGGGCCAGCCAGGCCACCGCCCGCTCGAGCGCGGCGGCGGCGTCGCGGTGCAGCCAGGCGCAGTCGAACGGCGAATACAGATCGCGGCCGGTGAAATTGTGCGGGGTCGCGTAGCGCAGGTCGACGCCGATGCCGGCAATGGTGGACAGGTGGCGGAACGCCGGATCGCCGGCAATGTCTTCGCTAGCTATGGTCGAACCCATCGTCATCTCTTTTCGATCAGTGCCCGTGCAGCGGCGCCGATGCAGTTGGCCAGTTCGCGCGCGCCGTGCGACAGCGGCGCATGGCTGGCAGTGAGCAGGTACAGCTGTACCGGCATCGCCGGCGCCCACGGGCGGCACTGCACCTTGTCGCGCGTACCGGACGCGGCCGTGAACGGATCGAGCACGGCGCAGCCGGCACCCGCTTCCACCAGCGCCCGCGCGATCTGGTAAGTCTGCACCACGGTGTGAAAGACCGGACGCACGTCCTGGGCTTCGCAGGCGGCGACCACCATCTCGCCGATCGGGTCGCCGTCGGCCAGGCCGATCAGTTCGCCGTGCATGGTGTCGACGAGTGCCGCCGGCGTGACCGGTTCGGCGCATTCGGCTGCGCTCCAGGTGCCGGCCGGCGCCATCACGGTCAGCGCGCCCTGTGCGATCGCTTCGGCCTCGATGCCGGGGTGGCGCGGGTCCTGCAGCGACAGCGCCAGGTCGGCTTCGCCCAGGCGCAAGGCGTTCACGATCTCGCTGGTATGAAACGTGGCCAGTTCGCAGCGGGTCTGCGAAAAATCGCGGCGCCAGTCGGTCAGCGCGGCCGGCAGCACGCTGATCGCGACGGTGGGCGTGGCCACCAGGCGCACCGTCTCGCAGGCGCGGTTTTTCAGGCTGGCGGCGAGGCGGCGGATCCCTTGCAGGTCGCGGTGCAGCTTTTCGGTTTCGGCGAACAGGCGGTGCGCTTCCGGCTTCGGGTAGAGCTTGCCGCGCACGCGCTCGAACAGCGGCATGCCCAGCTGCAGCTCGGCGTGCTGCAGCACCTTGGTCACCGCCGGCTGGGAGATGTGCAGCACCTGGGCGGCGCCGCTGATGGTGCCTACCTGCATGATGGCGTGGAAAACTTCGATATGACGCAGACGCATGCTGTTCCTTGGCTTGGACGACCGCCGCGCCTCAGGCGCGCGGAATCGCCAAGCTTAGCGGAAAACCCGCCGGGCAGAAAAGCCTCACTGCTGGACCGGCACCGGCGGTGTTGCGGGAACGGCAGTCGGGCTGCCCGGCGCCGCGGCCGGCGGGGTGGTCGGCAGCGGCGGCGCGGCCGGTGCGGGCTGCGGCTGCGTGGCCGGCGCCTGCGGCTGTACCGGCTGATACTGCGGCTGCGGCTGCGCCGGCTGATACTGCGACTGCACCGGCTGGTACTGATAGTGCGGCGCCGGCGCCGGGAACGGCTGCGGCAGCGCGCCGCGCGGATTGGTCAGCGCTTCCAGCAGCACCGCCGTTTCCAGGTCCGGCAAGCCGTCGATGTTGGTTGGACGGTATTTCATCTGGAAGGCGGACAGCACGGTGCGGGTTTGCTCGTCCAGGTTGCCGGACTGGACCAGGCCGTAGCCCCAGGCCGCCAACTTCTTCTGGTACCAGGCGACGTCAGGCAGCTGCAACTGGAAGATCGGCGTCAGCGCGGCCACGCGGTTGGCGTCCGGCCAGGCGACCAGGCCGGCGGCGGCCAGCTGGCGCCACGGGAACATCGGACCCGGGTCCTGCTTGCGCAGCGGCGCGATGTCGCTGTGGCCGAGCACGTTTTCCGGCGCGATGTGGTGGCGCGTGACGATGTCGCGCACCAGCGGGATCAGGGCGTCGATCTGCGACTGCGCGAACGGCGTGTAGACGCGGCCGCCCGGGGTGTCCTTCCAGCCCGGGTTGACGATCTCGATGCCGATCGAGCTGTTGTTCAGCTGCGTGAAGTTCTTCCAGCTCGAGTTGCCCGCATGCCAGGCAGCGTTCTTTTCGTCGACCAGGTTATAAATGTGCGGGACCGGATCGTCGGTAACCAGGTAATGCGCGCTGACTTCCTGCTGGGTCAGCGTGGTGAGCGAAGAGGCGCGGTCGCCCACGGTGTAGTGCAGCACCAGGAAACGCGCACGGCTGGCCTGGCCCTTGGCGGTGTAGCTGCGGTCGTATTGCGGGCCGGACGGTGGCGTGGCGCAGCCGGCCAGCAGAGCAAGCAGCAAGGTGGCAACGAGAGTCTTCATGGTGGGTTCGTATTGTTGTTAATTGGGGTCAGTGCCAGGCGCGCGGCCGCATGGTGGGCGCCGGCTGTGGCTTGGGTCAGTACCGTATCCGGCGCCAGGTCTGCGCGCATGGCCTCGAGGATGAGCGGATGCAGCCCGGCCGCGCGCCCGGACAGCGCCACCGGACGCGGGCCGAAGCGCTCGGCCAGGGCCCGGGCCAGGCGCGCCAGTTCGCGGCCGGCTTCGCGCAGGATCCCGGCCGCGACCGGATCCCGGTCTGCGCTGGCGGCCACGGCCAGCGCCAGCTTGCCGACGGCGCCGCGCTCCTGGCCGTAGATGAACTGGCGCGAGTATGCCCAGTCGGCGCCGCCGACGTAATCGAATACCGCCTGTGCCATCGGCGAGGTGCGCCAGGCGCCGGGACGCTCGTCCTCGTTGCGCCAGATGTGGCGCATGGCTTCGCGCGCGATCCAGAAGCCGCCGCCGCCATCGTCCAGCACCACGCCGCGGCCGCCGGCCCGGTGGAACTGGCCATCGGTGTCGATGAAGGCGCCGATCGAGCCGGTGCCGGCGTACACCAGGTAGCCTTGGCCGGGATCGAAACTGGCGCGGTAGGCGATCTCGATGTCGCTGCAGAAGTGGATGGCCGCCGGCGCCAGGTGCAGCAGCTCGGCCAGCCAGCGTTGCAGCAGTTCGCTGTCGCCGCCGAAACCGGTAAGGCCGGCCCACACGCGCGCCGGCGCGCCGTGCGGCAATACCGCCACCGCCAGCCGGGCGAAGGTCGCATGCACAGCATCGCGCCCGGCCTGGCTGCCCATCTGCAGCGCGGACAGGCCATCCACGCTGCCTTCGGCCACGATGGCGCCGCCGGGAGCGGCGAGCGCCCAGCGCGTCTCGGTGCCGCCGGCGTCGATGCCGAGGCCGAACTCGGCAGCCAACCCGGACTCCGGTGCGTGTTGTGAATGAATCATGATCAAAGCGAAGTGTACGCCGTCGCGCCGATCCACCGCGCATGAATGAGGATGGTTATGTATTGCTTATGCCTTGCGCCAGGCCTGCACGCGCGCGCTCTCGTTGCCGAGGCGGTCGACCGCGCTGACCACCACCGCATCGGCCGGGCCCAGCTTGACGTCGTCCGGCACCGTCCAGTCCACGCGCGACGCCGGCGCCACCGCGAATTGCCAGCGGCCGCCATGGCGCGACCAGATCGCATAGGTCGCGTTGGCGCTGCCGGCGGCCAGCTTCAGCAGCACGCCATTGCCCTTGCGCACGGCCGCGACCGAGGGCGTGCCCGGTGTGGTTCTGCCGAGCCAGGGCGTGGCCGGCACCAGCGCCGGCGACGAATAGCAGCCGGTGCGCAACTGGTCGCCGATGCCCTTGCGGTTCTGCATCAGCGCGACCATGCTGAAGTGAACGTGGCCGGAAGCGGCCGGGCGCGTGCGCGTCACGCCGATCTGTTCGATGATTTCCTGCGGCAGGTATTCCTTGCTGGCCGCGCCGATGCGGCTGGTGAACAGGCCCGGCCACAGGTGGCGGCCGCGGGTGTTCTGGGTGACCCAGTAGTCGAGCAGCGTGCCGTAGGCCTGGCCCGGCTGGCGGATCGCCCAGTACAGCTGCGGCGTGAAGTAATCGAGCCAGCCGTTTTGCAGCCAGGTCTCGACATCCGCGTACAGCTTGTCGTACTGCGAAAAACCGTTGATGCCATGCGGGCGGCGGTCCGGGCGGCCGATGCCGAACGGGCTGATGCCGAAGCGCACCCAGCTCTTTTCGCGGTGGATTTCTTCGTTCAGTGCCTCGATCAGTTTATTGACGTTCTGGCGCCGCCAGCCGGCGCGGTCCAGCCTGCCGCCGCCGCTGACGTAGCGCTGGAAGGACGGACCGTCCGGGAAGTCCAGCTCGCCCTTGCCGGCCTTGCCTTCCAGCGCCAGGCTCTCGGCGCCGCTGGCGCCGGGCGCTTCGATCGGGTACGGATAAAAATAATCGTCGATGTGGACGCCGTCGATGTCGTAGCGGCGCACCACGTCCAGCACCACGTCCAGCGTCTGCTTGACCGCGCTGTCCTCGCCCGGATCCATCCACAGGTATTTACCGTAGCTTTTCACCGCGGCCGGGTTGGTGCGGGTGATGTGGTTCGGCGCCGCCGGCGAGCGCGCGCCGTTGTTGCGGGCGCGGTAGGGATTGAACCAGGCGTGCAGCTCGAGGCCGCGCGCGTGCGCCTGCGTGATCCAGAATTTCAGGGGGTCGTACCACGGCTGCGGCGCCTGGCCCTGCAGTCCGGTGAGATATTCCGACCACGGCTCCAGCTTCGACGGGTAGATGGCATCGGCCGACGGCCTTACCTGCAGCACGATCGCATTCAGGTTGAGTGCCTTGGCGCGGTCCAGGATGGCGATGGCCTCGGCCTGCTGTTTTTCCGCGTTCAGGTTCGGCTTGCTGGGCCAGTCGATGTTGGCGACCGTCGAGACCCAGGCGGCGCGGAATTCGCGCGGTGCGGGCGGCGGCACATCGCCGCCGGTGCCGCCGGTCACCACCGGCGCGATGCCCGGCTGCGTACTGGTACAGGCCGAGAACAGGCCACTCATCGCCATCGCACCGGCCACGCCGGCCAGTGCGAACGCACGTCGTTGTTTTTGTTTCTGATCGAGTTCCAAAACCACCTCGTATTGACTTACTTTTTAGCGCTTACTTTTTGCCGAATTCCGGATCGATTTTCACCAGCGCCGCCATGATAAACGCCGGGATCGTCGCCAGACAGGTCCACACGAAGAAATGCTGGTAGCCGATCATTTCCTGCAGCTTCCCGCTCCACATCCCCGGCACCATCATCCCCAGCGCCATCAGGCCGGTGCAGATCGCGTAATGCGCGGTTTTATAGGGGCCGTCGGCCACCATGATCATGTACATCATCATCGCGGTGAAGCCGAAGCCGTAGCCGAACTGCTCGATCGCCAGGAAGCCGCAGATCACGCCGAAGTTCTGCGGCTGCACCTGTGACAGGTAGACGAACACCAGGTCCGGCAGGTGCACGGCGAACACCATCAGCCACAGGCAGCGCTTCAGCCCCCAGCGCGAAATCAGCCAACCGCCGCACAGGCCGCCGATGGTCAGCGCGACGATGCCGATGGTGCCATAGGCCAGGCCGTACTGCACGGTGCTCAGGCCGAGGCCGCCCTTGTCCAGCGGGTCCTTCAGGAAAGGCGCGATCAGTTTCAGCAGCTGGGCCTCGCCCAGGCGGAAGGTCAATATAAAACCGAGGATCAGCCAGATGTCGCGCTTGGCGAAGAAGGTGGCGAAGGTCTTGCCGAAGCCTTCAAGGACATTGCCGCCTGCGGGCGCCTGGTGGTCCAGGTCCGGACGCGGCAGGATCTTCTGGTGCCAGGCGAAGAAGGCGAAGAACAGGCCGGCCAGCACGAAGAAGACGATGGCCCAGGCCTGGCGCACGTCGCCCAGCGACACCGCCAGCACCCCGGCCAGCACCACCAGCGGTCCCTGCCCGGCCAGCGTCGCCAGGCGGTAGAAGGTGGAGCGCACGCCGACCATCGATGCCTGCTGCTGCTGGCGCAGGCCGAGCATATAAAAGCCGTCGGCCGAGATGTCGTGGGTGGCCGAGGCGAAGGCCATGACCCACATCACCGCCAGGCTGACCATGAAATAGGCAGGCAGGTGCAGCGTCGCCCCGACCGCGCCGAGTGCGGCGGCCAGCACCAGCTGTAGCGAGACGGTCCAGCCGCGCTTGGTGCCTTTCAGGTCGACCAGCGGCGACCACAGCGGCTTGATCACCCAGGGTAGATACAGCAGGCTGGTATACAAGGCGATGTCGGCGTTGGACACGCCCATGTCCTTGTACATCACGACGGACAGGTTATTGGCGACGATGTAGGGAATCGCCTGGCCGAAGTAGAGCGAGGGCACCCACAGCCACGGGTTCTTTGCTTGCGAAGTTTGCATAATTCTTTCGTGGCCGGGCGGGGACCACGCGCCTTGGAGGCGACTGGGGCGGCAACTCAGTTGGCCAGGGAGGCGCGCACGCTGCCGCCCGTCGTCTCCAGCAAGGCACGCGCCTGCTCGACCGGGATATTCTTGGACAAGGCCACGATCGCGACCTTGACCTGGAAGCCGCACTGTTCCAGCACCGCGCGCGCCTCGTCCTCGCCGGCGCCGGTGGCGAAGGTCGTCAGGCGGATCGCGCGCCGCACCAGCTTGGCGTTGGTCGCCTTCAAGTCTACCATCAGGTTGCCATAAACCTTGTTCAAACGCACCATCAAAGCGCTCGAAAAGGTGTTCAGGGCGATCTTTTGCGAGGTGCCGGCTTTCAGACGGGTGCTGCCGGAGATGGCTTCCGGGCCGGTGTCGAGGGTGACGCCGATTTCCGCTTCGCGGGCGACCGGGGCGTCCGGATTGTTGGCGAAGCCGATCGTCAGCGCCCCGGCCGTGCGTGCCGCGCGCAGGGCGCCGAGCACGTAGGGCGTGCTGCCCGAAGCCGCGATCAGGAGCACCACATCCTTGCTGCCCACCCCGATCCGGCCGATATCGTCGGCCCCCTGCCCGCTGTCGTCTTCCGCACCCTCGACGGCGACGAACATCGCTTCCCTGCCGCCGGCCAGCAGCGCCTCGGCGCGTTCGCGCGGCCAGGAAAAGGTGGGGTACAGTTCCACGCTGTCCAGCACGCCCAGCCGGCCCGAGGTGCCGGCGCCGACGTAGACCAGGCGCCCGCCCGCTTGCATGCGCGGCAGCGCGGCGGTGACGGCGGCGGCGAGGCGCGGCCCGGCGGCGCGCACCGCCTCGACGGCCCGGAACTGGTCGTCGACCAGCACGTTCACCAGTTCGACGGTCGGGTATTGATCGAGGGACGCGTGTTGGGCGGCAGGTGTTTCGGTATTCAGCATCGCAGTGCAATCAATCCGTGATGGTGCGTGACGACGTTATCGATATGACCAGTGTAATGGCAAGGCACGACAGCCTGTCATGAAAGGATCGGTCGCGCTCATGCCAAAAAGTTATGCGGAGCGGCTGTCATGACAGGGTGCGCAGAGTCCGTGTCCCTGCCTGCATGATACCTACTGCCGCGACAGGGAGCCGTCCGCACGTCAAACATGAACGCCGGTTATGCCCGGCGTCGCTACATTCATTGGCCGAGCCGGCTGCCGGCCCCTTAAGCTTGCGGGTCATCTCAATGATCAATCGTGTGGCCTGATGCAACAAATCATCGTGATCGGCGCCGGCGTCGTCGGCCTGACCTCGGCCTGGTGGCTGCTCGAGGCAGGCTACCGGGTCACGCTGCTGGAACGCGCGGCGCAGGTGGGCAGCGGCACCAGCTACGCCAATGGCGGCCAGCTGAGCTACCGCTACGTGTCGCCGCTGGCCGATGCCGGGGTGCCGCTGAAGGCCCTGCGCTGGCTGTTCCAGGAACACGGTCCGCTGCGCCTGCGCCTGCAGGCCGATCCGCACCAGTGGCGCTGGCTGGCCGCCTTCCTCGCCAATTGCCGGGCCGACGCCAACCGCAGGACCACGCAAAAACTGCTGCAGCTGGGCGAACTGTCGCGGCGCGGCATGGCGCAGCTGGCGCCGGTCGTCCCGCCGGCCGAATTCGGGTGGCGCGATGCCGGCAAGCTGGTGGTGTACCGCAGCCGCAAGGTATTCGAGGCCGCCACCGCCAGGGCGGACGGTGCCGCCACGCGCCAGATCTGGAGCGCGGCCGAGTGCGTCGCGCATGAACCGGCGCTGGCGGCGGTCGGGGATCGCCTGGCCGGCGGTATTTATAACAGTGGCGAAGCGGTGGCCGACTGTTACGCCTTTTGCGTGGCGCTGGCCGAGCGCGTGCGGGCGCATCCGCGTTTCGGGGGGTTCATCCAGGGCCAGGCGGCGCGCCTCGTGACCGACCGCGGCCGCGTGACGGGCCTGGATACCAGCGCCGGCCGGCTGGCGGCCGACGCCTACGTGCTGGCGGCCGGCATGCAGAGCCGCACGCTGGCGCTGACGGCCGGCATCGCGCTGCCGCTGTATCCGCTCAAGGGCTACAGCCTGAGTGCGCCGATCCGCTCCGGCGACGTCGCACCGCAGATCAGCGTCACCGATTTCGAGCGCAAAGTGCTGTACGCGCGCATCGGCGACCAGTTGCGGGTGGCGGCGATGGTCGACATGGTCGGCGAAGACCTGCGCCTGGACGCGCGCCGCCTGGCCTCGCTGACGCGTCAGGTGCGCGCGACCATGCCGCGCGCGGCCGACTACGCCAGCGTCACGCCCTGGGCCGGGCTGCGGCCGGCGACGCCCAACTCGGCACCGATCGTCGGGCCGACGCCGTATGCGAATCTGTGGCTGAACGTCGGCCACGGCCCGCTCGGATTCACCTTCGCCTGTGGCACGGCCAGCCTGCTGACGGACCTGATGCGCGGACACGAACCGCCGATCGCGTTGGACGGCCTGACCCTGTCTTAGCATCGGTATCCCGAATTTTTGCAATGCAATTGTCGACCGTTTTATTTATGTTCAGCAATCTTTAGCCGAAGTTGCACCAACTCCACCCAAGATGGCCCCATCTTCCCGATTCTGAAAACCCTTTATGCCTGACTCAGGCACACGAAATGGCGGATAATTGCCGCCATGTCCACCCGCGCTCCCACTCCATCCTGCCCTTGCGGCAGCGGCTCGCCAATCCTGCGCTGCTGCGGCCCCTATATTGCCGGCGCCGAACTGCCGCCGACGGCCGAAGCCCTGATGCGTTCCCGCTACACCGCCTACACGATGCAGCAGGAAGACTACCTGCGTGCCACCTGGCATCCGAGCACCCGGCCTTCCGAACCGATCATCGACAAAAATGAAAAGATTCAATGGCTCGGACTTGAGATAAAATCTGCTTTACGTTTACGTCAACGTAAAGCAGACCTGCCGGACAATCCAGACCAGGACACCGTCGAATTCGTCGCCCGCTTCAAATTGGCGGGGAACGGCCGCGCCCAGCGCCTGCACGAAATCAGCAACTTCGTGCGCGAGCCGGACCCTGAGCTCAAGGGCAAGATGCGTTGGTTCTACCTGGACGGCAGTTTCCCCGAATAAAAACGCAGGAGACGCAATGCCCCAGATCGAAAGTCAACTCAACCCGCGCGGCGAGGATTTCAAAGCCAACGCCGCCGCCATGCACGCCGTGGTCGACGACTTGCGCGCCAGGGTCGCGGCCATCGCCCAGGGCGGCGGCGAAGCGGCCAGTGCAAAACACGTTGCGCGCGGCAAGCTGCTGCCGCGCGACCGGGTGCAGATGCTGCTCGATCCGGGCACACCCTTCCTCGAGTTTTCCCAGCTGGCGGCGTATGCCATGTACGACGGCGCCGCGCCCAGCGCCGGCATCATCACCGGCATCGGCAGGGTGAGCGGGCAGGAATGCGTGATTGTCTGCAACGATGCCACCGTCAAGGGCGGTACCTATTACCCGATGACGGTCAAAAAGCACCTGCGCGCCCAGGAAATCGCCGAGCAGAACAATTTACCGTGCATCTACCTGGTCGACTCGGGCGGCGCCAACCTGCCGAACCAGGACGAGGTCTTCCCCGACCGCGACCATTTCGGCCGCATCTTCTATAACCAGGCGAACCTGTCCGCCAAGTGCATCCCGCAGATCGCGGTGGTGATGGGGTCCTGCACGGCCGGCGGCGCCTACGTGCCGGCGATGAGCGACGAATCGATCATCGTCAAGGAACAGGGCACGATCTTCCTGGGCGGCCCGCCGCTGGTCAAGGCGGCCACCGGCGAGGTCGTGACCGCCGAAGACCTGGGCGGCGGCGACGTCCACACCCGCTTGTCCGGCGTGGCCGACCACCTGGCGCAGAACGACACCCACGCGCTGTCGCTGGCGCGCACCATCGTGTCGAACCTGAACCGCGTGAAACCGCTGCAGGGCGCGCTGCGCGAGTCCGTCGAACCCAAATACGCGGCTGAAGAACTGTACGGCGTGATTCCGGTCGATACCCGCAAGCCTTTCGACGTGCGCGAGGTCATCGCCCGCATCGTCGACGGCAGCGAATTCGACGAATTCAAGGCGCGATACGGCACCACGCTGGTATGCGGCTTCGCCCATATCTTCGGCATGAAGGTCGGCATCATCGCCAACAACGGCATCCTGTTCTCGGAATCGGCGCTGAAGGGCAGCCACTTCATCGAGCTGTGCTGCCAGCGCAAGATCCCGCTGGTGTTCCTGCAAAATATCACCGGCTTCATGGTCGGCCGCAAGTACGAGAACGAGGGCATCGCCCGCAACGGCGCCAAGATGGTGACGGCGGTGGCGACGGCCTCGGTGCCGAAATTTACCGTGATCATCGGCGGCTCCTTCGGCGCCGGCAATTACGGCATGTGCGGCCGCGCCTTTTCGCCGCGCTTCCTGTGGATGTGGCCGAATGCGCGCATCTCGGTGATGGGCGGCGACCAGGCGGCCTCGGTGCTGGCGACGGTCAAGCGCGACGGCATCGAAGCCAAGGGCGGCCAGTGGTCCGCGGATGAGGAAGCCGCGTTCAAGCAGCCGATCAAGGACCAGTACGAACACCAGGGCCACCCCTACTACGCCAGTGCGCGCCTGTGGGACGATGGCGTGATCGATCCGGCCGACACGCGCATGGTGCTGGGCCTGGGCCTGTCCGCCGCGCTGAATGCGCCGATCGAAGACACGAAGTTCGGCGTGTTCCGGATGTAATGGAGGAGAAGACATGGACACCTATGAAACCCTCGAGATTACCGTCGCCGACAGGGTCGCGACCATCACGCTGAACCGCCCGCAGCTGCGCAATGCCTTCAACGAGAATGCGATCACCGACCTGACCATGGCCTTCGACGAAGCCAGCCAGGACAAGGACGTGCGCGCCATCGTGCTGGCCGCCAACGGCCCCGCCTTTTGCGCCGGCGCCGACCTGAACTGGATGAAGAAGATGGCCGGCTACTCCGCGGCCGAGAACGAAGCCGACGCGCTGCGCCTGGCCGACATGCTGCGCACCATCTACTACAGCCCGAAGCCGGTGGTGGCCAGGGTGCAGGGCGACTGCTACGCCGGCGGCATGGGCCTGGTGGCAGCCTGCGACATCGTGGTGGTGGCGGAAGGCGTCAGCTTCTGCCTGTCGGAAGTGAAGCTGGGCCTGATCCCGGCCACGATTTCTCCCTACGTGATCAAGGCGATGGGCGACCAAGCCGCGCGCCGCTACTTCCTCAGCGCCGAACGCTTCGACGCGCGCGAAGCGCACCGCCTCGGCCTGGCGCACGAGGTGGTGCCGGCCGCCCAGCTGGACGCCAAGGTCGGCGAGATCGTAAAGGCCCTGGTCGGCAACAGCCCGAACGCGGTGCGCGAAGCGAAAGCCCTGGTGCGCGACATCGCCGGCCTGCCGATCGACGACGTGCTGCTGGCCGACACCGCCGGCCGCATCGCCGCCATCCGCGCGTCCGATGAAGGACGCGAAGGCGTCGCGGCCTTCCTGGAAAAACGCAAGCCGTCATGGCTGACTTAGTACAATCAGTTTATATCGTTTAGTTAGTTAGGAATCATCTTGAATCAGACCACGTCCTCCGACTGGATCGCCCGCAGCCTGCGCAGCGTCTGGCATCCATGCACGCAAATGCAGCACCACGAAGAGGTGCCGCTGATCGCCGTCCATCACGGCAAGGGACCGTGGCTGTATGACCACGAGGGCAAGCGCTACCTGGACGGCATCAGCTCGTGGTGGGTCAATTTGTTCGGCCACGCCAACCCGCGCATCAACGCGGCCTTGAAAGACCAGCTGGACACGCTGGAGCACGCGATGCTGGCCGGCTTTACCCACGAGCCGGTGGTCGAACTGTCCGAGCGGCTGGCCGCCCTCACCGGGCACGCGCTCGGCCACGCCTTCTATGCGTCCGACGGTGCCTCGGCGGTCGAGATCGCGCTCAAGATGAGTTTCCACTACTGGCGCAACGCCGGCTACGCCAAGAAGCAGGAATTCGTCTGCCTGCAGGGGTCCTACCACGGCGAGACCATCGGCGCGCTGGCCGTGACCGACGTCGCCCTGTTCAAGGATGCCTACGGTCCGCTGCTGCGCGCGGCGCGCACCGTGGCCTCGCCGGATGCGCGCAACGCGGTCGATGGCGAGTCGGCCCAGGACGTGGCGCTGCGCGCGGTCAAGGATGTCGAAGCGCTGTTCGCGGAAAAGGGCGATACCATCGCCGCCATCATCGTCGAGCCGCTGGTACAGTGCGCCACCGGCATGGCGATGCACGATCCGCTCTACCTGCAACGCCTGCGCGAGCTGTGCGACCGCTACCATGTGCACCTGATCGCCGACGAGATCGCGGTCGGCTGCGGCCGCACCGGCACTTTCTTTGCCTGCGAACAGGCCGCCATCTGGCCCGACTTCCTGTGCCTGTCGAAGGGCATCAGCGGCGGCTACCTGCCGCTGTCGCTGGTGCTCAGCACGGATAAAATCTACGAAGCCTTCTACAGCGAAGACATCACGCGCGGCTTCCTGCATTCGCACTCCTACACCGGCAACGCGCTGGCCTGCCGCGCGGCGCTGGCCACGCTGCAGATCTTCCAGGAAGACGACGTGCTGGCCAGGAACCGCGAAACCGCGACCCGCCTGATGCTGGAACTGGCGCCGCTGCTCGACCACGAGCGCGTCACCAACTTCCGCCAGCGCGGCATGATCCTGGCCTTCGACGCGGTCGAGCCGGACAGCGCGCGCGCATCGACCTTCTCGCGCCGATTCTTCACCAGCGCGGTCGAGAACGAACTGCTGCTGCGCCCGATCGGCCGCACCGTCTACCTGATGCCGCCGTATGTGCTGAACGAGGAAGAGATCGTCGGCCTGGCCGCGCGCACCCGCAAGGTGTTCGAATCGGTGATCGCGAGCTGACGGCATGGATTTGATCGCACACGTGCAAACCAGGCTGGATGCGCTGGCCGCGCAAAGCCTGACACGCAAGCGGCGTACCGCCGACACCCCGTGCGCGCCGCGTCAGACCGTCGACGGCCGCCCAATGCTGGCTTTTTGCAGCAACGATTACCTGGGCCTGGCCGCGCATCCGCGGGTGGTGGCGGCGCTGCGCGAAGGGGCCGCGCTGTACGGCGCCGGCAGCGGCGCCTCTCACCTGGTGTCCGGCCACAGCCGCGCGCACGCGCTGCTGGAAGAGCGCCTGGCCGCCTTCGAGGCGCCGCACCTGGTGGACGCCGGGGCGCTGTACTTCTGTACCGGCTACATGGCCAACCTGGCCACCCTCACCGCGCTCGGTCTTGATGCCGATGCGATGATTTTTTCGGAGGCGCTGAACCACGCCTCGCTGATCGACGGCGCGCGCCTGGCCCGCGCCGGCGTCACCGTGTATCCGCATGGCGACGTGCAAGCGCTGGAAGCCAAGCTGCTTGCGAGCCAGGCGTCGACGAAAATCGTCGTCACCGACAGCGTGTTCAGCATGGACGGCGACCTGGCCCCGCTGCCGGCACTGCTGGCCCTGTGCGAGCGCCACGGCGCCTGGCTTGTCGTCGACGATGCGCACGGCTTCGGCGTGCTGGGACACAACGGCCGCGGCGCGCTCGAGCATTTCGACCTGCGTTCGCCCAACCTGGTCTACGTCGGCACCCTGGGCAAGGCAGCCGGCGTCGGCGGCGCCTTCGTGGCGGCGCACCGGTCGGTGATCGAACTGCTGGTGCAGCGCGCCCGCCCTTATATCTACACGACGGCGGCGCCGCCGGCGCTGGCGCATGCGCTGCTGGCCAGCCTCGACATCATCGAAGGCGCCGAAGGCCGCGAACGGCGTGCGCATTTGAGCAGCCTGATCGCGCAACTGGACAGCGAATTGCGCCTGGCGCGCTGGCAGCGCCCGCCCTCGCCCACCGCGATCCAGCCGATCGTCATCGGCGCCAACGACGACGCCCTGCGCGCGGCCGCGCGCCTGCACGAGCAGGGCCTGTGGGTGCCGGCGATCCGTCCGCCGACCGTGGCGCCGGGCACGGCGCGCCTGCGCGTGACCTTGTCCGCGGCGCACACCCGTCAAGATGTCGCGCAGCTTGCCGCTGCGCTCAACAACCTGGAGCTGGAACTGGAAAGGACATCCGCATGATGCTCAACGACCCCGAACAACCGGGCGCACCCGCGCAGGAAACCGGCCTTGCCGAACCTGCCGTCACCACCGCCGCTGCAGTGCCTGCCGCCGTGCCGGCCGCGCTGGCGGCGGAAGGCGTGCCAACCCGCTTCGCCTGCTTCGTCACCGGCACCGACACCGAGATCGGCAAGACGCTGGTCTCCAGCGCGATTCTCCATAAACTGGTGCAGACGGGCGTGCGTGCCTGCGGCATGAAGCCGATCGCCGCCGGGGCCGACGAGCGCGACGGCGAGCTGCACAACGAGGACGCCGCCATGCTGCGCGCCGCCGGCAACGTCAACCTGCCGCAGCGCATCACCACGCCCTTCATGCTGCGCGAGCCGTGCGCACCGCACATCGCGGCCGCACTGGAAGGCGTGACCATCGAGCCGGTGACGATCCTGACCGCCTATGCCGAGATCCTGGGTGCGTCCGACGCCACCGTGGTCGAAGGCGTGGGCGGCTTCTGCGTGCCGTTTTCCGACGATTTCGACAGCGCCGGCCTGGCGGTACAGCTGAACCTGCCGGTGGTTATGGTGGTCGGCATGCGCCTGGGCTGCATCAGCCACGCCCTGCTCACCGCCGAAGCGATCATCTCGCGCGGCCTGGTGCTGGCCGGCTGGGTCGCCAACCTGGTCGACCCCGACATGCGCTTCGTCGACGAGAACATCAGCGCGCTGGAACAACGCATGCCGGCACCCCTGCTGGGACGCGTGCCGCGCCTGGACAACCCTTCGGCTGCGCAAGCAGCCGCATTCATCGAACTCGCGGGCCTGCCGGGATGGCCGGCCACGCGTGCCTGAACAAGCAACGCCAAAACAAGGAACTTTTATGTCGCAAGTCATCAACCTCCACCCGCCGGTCGCACCGGTCACCCTGCCCAAGGACGCCACCTGGCCGCTGCCCGACGTGCTGGCCCTGTTCGACCTGCCGATGCCGGAACTGATGTTCCGCGCCCAGCAGGCGCACCGCGCCAACTTCCCCGACGGCGACGTCGAACTGGCCACGCTGCTGTCGATCAAGACCGGCGGCTGCGAAGAAGACTGCGGCTACTGCCCGCAGGCGGCGCGCTACGACACCGGCGTCGAAGCGAAAAAAATCCTCGACCTCGACGTCGTGCTGGCTGCAGCCAGCGAAGCCAAGGCCAAGGGCGCGACCCGCTTCTGCATGGGCGCCGCCTGGCGCAGCCCGAAAGAGCGCGACATGGAAAAGGTCGAAGCGATGGTGCGCGGCGTGAAAGCGCTGGGCATGGAAACCTGCGCCACGCTGGGCATGCTGGAAGAGGGCCAGGCCGAGCAGCTGAAACAGGCCGGCCTCGATTACTACAACCACAACATCGACACCGCTCCCGACTTCTACGGCGACATCATCTCGACCCGCGACTACCACGACCGCCTGGATACCCTCGGCCGCGTGCGCGACGCCGGCCTGAAAGTCTGCTGCGGCGGCATCGTCGGCATGGGCGAGACCCGGGCCCAGCGCGCCGGCCTGATCGCCCAGCTGGCCAACATGAACCCGTATCCGGAATCGGTCCCGGTCAACCACCTGGTGCAGGTCGAGGGTACCCCGCTGCACGGCCTGCCGCCGCTGGACCCGATCGAATTCGTGCGTACCATCGCCGTGGCCCGCATCACCATGCCGAAGGCGCGCGTGCGTTTGTCGGCCGGGCGCCGCCAGCTGGGCGAAGCGGTGCAGGCGATGTGCTTCATGGCCGGCGCGAATTCGATCTTCTACGGCGACAAGCTGCTGACCACCAACAACCCGGAAGCGGACGAGGACCGCGCGCTGCTGGAAAAGCTGGGCCTCAAGACGCGTTCGGCGACGCTGGAGTCGGCGCCGAAGGAGCGTTGCGGCTGCTGATTGAAGTTAGATACATGAGAGCCGCGCACGTAGAACCGTCGTCCCTGCGAAGGCAGGGATCCAAGTTCGTGGCTCAGTTGCAAACTTGGACCCCTGCCTTCGCAGGGGCGACGGTCTCACGGATAACACTTAAAACTAAATAAACGAGACACCACATGTTCACCAAGATCCTGATCGCCAACCGTGGCGAAATCGCCTGCCGGGTCGCGGCCACCGCGCGCCGGCTGGGCATCCGTACCGTTGCCGTCTATTCGGAAGCCGACGCCGGCGCCAAGCACGTCGCCGTCTGCGACGAAGCCGTCCTGATCGGCCCCGCGGCCGCCAAGGACAGCTACCTGCGCGGCGACAGGATCATCGAGGTGGCCAGGGCCCATGGCGCGCAGGCGATCCATCCGGGCTACGGCTTCCTGTCGGAGAACGCCGAATTCGCGCAAGCCTGCGCCGCCGCCGGCCTGGTGTTCATCGGCCCGCCGGGCAGCTCGATGCGGGCGATGGGTTCGAAATCGGCCGCCAAGCAGCTGATGGAAGGTGCCAGGGTGCCGCTGGTGCCGGGCTACCACGGCGACGACCAGGACCCGGCCCTGCTGCAGCGCGAGGCCGACCGCATCGGCTATCCGGTGCTGCTCAAGGCCAGCGCCGGCGGCGGCGGCAAGGGCATGCGCGTGGTGGAACGGTCCGACGATTTCCAGGCGGCGCTGGCCTCCTGCAAGCGTGAAGCGATCAGCTCGTTCGGCGACGACAAGGTGCTGGTCGAAAAATACCTGCAGCGTCCGCGCCATATCGAGATCCAGGTGTTTGCCGACACCCACGGCAACTGCGTCTACCTGCACGAGCGCGACTGCTCGGTGCAGCGCCGCCACCAGAAAGTGCTGGAAGAAGCGCCGGCGCCCGGCATGCCGCCGGAGCGCCGCGCCGCGATGGGCGAGGCTGCTGTGGCGGCGGCGCGCGCGGTCGGCTACGTCGGCGCCGGCACCGTTGAATTCATCGCCAACCAGGACGGTTCGTTCTATTTCATGGAAATGAACACGCGCCTGCAGGTCGAGCATCCGGTGACCGAAATGATCACCGGCACCGACCTGGTCGAATGGCAGCTGCGCGTGGCCTTTGGCGAGCCGCTGCCGAAGCAGCAGCACGAACTGGCGATCCACGGCCACGCGATCGAAGCGCGCGTGTATGCCGAGAATCCCGAGAAGGGTTTCTTGCCGTCGATCGGCACCCTGCACTACATGGCCACGCCGGCGCACGTCGCCTTCGAACTGGGCGGCACGGCGGGACTGCCTGCTGCCGTGCGCATCGATTCGGGCGTGCGCGAAGGCGATGCCATTTCTCCGTTCTACGACCCGATGATCGCCAAGCTGATCGTCTGGGGCGCCGACCGCGCGCAGGCGCTGGCGCGCATGGCGCAGGCACTCAGCGAATTCCACATCGTCGGCCTGGCCACCAACATCGCCTTCCTGAAACGCCTGGTCGAGGGCCAGGCATTTGCGAGCGCCGATCTCGACACCGGTTTGATCGAGCGCAACAGTGCGACGCTGTTCCCGGCCGCCGGTCCGGCCCCGGTCAGTGTGCTGGCACTGGCCGCCGCCGCCCTGCTTGCGGATGAGCAAGGGCAAGCCCGACACGGCCAGCCGACCGATCCGTGGACGCATACGCACGGCTGGCGCATGAACGGCACCTATCGCCGTCAATTGTCGTTCACGGACGAGTATGCAGTGGCCACGCTCGGCAGCAAAGCCTATGCACTGGGCGTGACGTATCATCCGAAAGGCTGGACGCTCGACCTCGACGGCAACAAGCATGCGCTGGCGCCGGTCGCACGCAGCGGCAGCCGCCATGCGCTGCGCCTGGACGGCCATGCGGTGCAGGGCACGGTGCGGCGCGAGGGCGAGCTGGTACACGTGTTCAGCGGCGGCCTGCACCATGTGCTGGCGTGGGAAGATCCGCTGGCCCATGCCGGCGAGCACGAAGCCGCGGGCGGACGCCTGACCGCGCCGATGCCGGGCAAGGTGGTGGCGGTGATCGCCAGCGGCGGCCAGCAGGTCAAGAAGGGCGAGCCGCTGGTGATCATGGAAGCCATGAAGATGGAACACACGATCGCGGCGCCGAGCGACGGCCTGGTCGAGGAAATCCTGTACCAGGTCGGCGACCAGGTGGCCGACGGTGCGCCGCTGCTGGCCTTCAAGGCAGCGGCCTGATGCAAAACGCAATAAATAATATAAATAATTAGGGGACAACAACCATGCGCATCTTGCTGTATCGGGGCGATGGCGTCATCGAGGCGTGGGCCCGTGACTTCGCCGCCGAGCTGCCGCATGCCGAGACCGTGGTCTGGCAGGAAGGGGAACGCGCCGCGCCGTGTGACTACGCCGTGCTGTGGGCACCGACGCCCGCCCTGCTCGACCAGCTCTGGAATGTGAAAGCGATTTTCCTGATGGGCGCCGGGGTCGACGCCCTGCTGAAATTCGGCGATGCCCTGCCGCCGGTGCCGATCGTCCGCCTGGGCGATGCCGGCATGGCCGAGCAGATGGCGGACTACGTCGCGCATGCGGTGCTGCGCTACTTCCGCCGTTTCGACGATTACGAACGGCAGGCGCGCGAGGGCCTCTGGCGCCCGCTCGCGCTGCAGGACAAGAAGACCTTCACGGTCGGCGTGCTGGGCCTCGGCAAGCTCGGCGCACCGGTGGTGCGCACGCTGCGCCAGCTCGGCTTTCCGGTGCGCGGCTGGAGCCGCACGCCGAAAGACTTGCCCGGCGTCGCCTGCTACGCCGGCATGGACCAGCTGGACGACTTCCTGGCCGGCACCCGGGTGCTGGTCTGCATGCTGCCGCTGACGCCGGAGACGGGCAACCTGCTCGACCGTGCGCGCCTGTCGCGGCTGCCCGAAGGCGCCTACCTGATCAACGTCGCGCGCGGTGCCCTGGTGGCCGAACCGGACCTGCTGGCGCTGATCCGCGCCGGCCACATCGCCGGCGCCACGCTCGACGTGTTCCGCAACGAGCCGCTGCCGGCGCCGCATCCGTTCTGGGGCGAGCCGCGCATCACGATCACGCCGCACATTTCCGCGCTCACGCTGCGCGAGGAAGCCGTGCGCCAGATCGCGGCCAAGATCAAGCTGCTCGACCAGGGCGAGACGGTCGCCGACGTGGTCGACCTTCAGAGAGGATACTGACATCATGAACCTGCCAGGCTACGTCAAGATCGTCGAAGTCGGCCCGCGCGACGGGCTGCAGAACGAAAAGGAAGCGCTATCGGCGGCCGTCAAGATCGAACTGGTCGACCGCCTGTCACGCGCAGGCTTTCCCAACATCGAGGCGGCTTCCTTCGTCTCGCCGAAATGGGTCCCGCAGATGGCGACCAGCAGCGAGGTCATGGCCGGCATCACCCGCCGTCCGGACACGCTGTATTCGGCGCTGACCCCGAACATGCAGGGCTTCGAGGCGGCCCTCGCGGCGCGCGCCGATGAAGTCGTGATCTTCGGCTCGGCCTCGGAAGCCTTTTCGCAGAAGAACATCAACTGCTCGATCGCGGAATCGATCGCCCGTTTCGAACCGGTGGCGCGCGCAGCAAAGGACAACGGTTTGCGCCTGCGCGGCAGCATCAGCTGTTCGTTCGGCTGCCCCTACCAGGGCGAGGTGCCCTTGGAAGCGGTGGCCGACGTGGTCGGCCGCATGCGCGACCTGGGCTGTGACGAGATCGACATCGCCGACACCATCGGCGTCTCGACGCCGCGCAAGACGCAAGCCGTGATGGAAACCGCGGCACGCGCCTTCGACCTGGCGCGCATCGCCGGCCACTTCCACGATACCTACGGCCAGGCCTTGGCGAACATCTATGCCAGCCTGGAAGTCGGCGTGGCGATCTTCCACTCGTCGGTGTCGGGCCTGGGCGGCTGCCCGTATGCGAAGGGCGCGACCGGCAACGTGGCGACCGAGGACGTGATCTACATGCTGAACGGTCTCGGGATCGAGACCGGGATCGACCTCGACCAGGTGGTGGATGCGGGG
Organism: Herbaspirillum sp. SJZ107; assembly: GCF_006715485.1. GTDB lineage: Bacteria > Pseudomonadota > Gammaproteobacteria > Burkholderiales > Burkholderiaceae_D > Telluria. The sequence continues at coordinate 888,256 of NZ_VFNH01000003.1, read as the reverse complement.
GCCTTCATTTCGCAGCAGCTCGGGCGCAAGGGCGTGAGCCGGGTCGGAAACGCGTTGTTGGCCAAGAGGGGTGGGTGATGGTGTCGGGTGGGCACCCCGTGCCCACCCGACAAATTGACGCCGCAGAAATGAAAAAGCCGACGATTTCTCGTCGGCTTTTTTCATGCTTACTGCTGAATACTGGTCGGAGTACAAGGATTCGAACCTTGGACCCTCTGGTCCCAAACCAGATGCGCTACCGGGCTGCGCTACACTCCGAAGACAGTCATCATAGCCTTCCGAATAGATTCGGTCAAGGAAAGTGCCGATAAATATGCAAATGCGGTGCAAATGCGGTTTTCCGGCACAACCGTAGCGCCGGTACGAAGAACGCCGCCGCTGCAAACGGCGACTACTCGCCCTTGATCTGCAGCGCCCGTTCGTACAGCGCGTTCTTTTTCTTGCCCGTGATTTGCGCCGCCAGGCTGGCCGCCTGCTTCACCGAGCACTCGGCCAGCAGGATGTTGAGGATGCGCTCGGCCTCGGTGTCGCCGGCATCGGTGTCCTGCGTCGCGCCCTCGACCAGCACCACGAACTCGCCGCGTTCGCGGTTGGCGTCGGCCTTGACCCAGGCCAGCGCCTCGCCGATCGTGCAGCGGTGGATCTCTTCGAACAGCTTCGACAGTTCGCGCGCAAACACCACCTGCCGTCCCGGCTCGAACACTGCTCCCAATGCCTCGACACAGTCGACGATGCGATGCGGTGCCTCATAGATCACGAGCGTCGCCGCCATCGACTTGAGCGTACTCAGTTCCGATTCGCGCTGCTTGGCCTTGGCCGGCAGGAAGCCGACAAAATGGAAGCGGTCGTTCACCAGGCCGCTGGCGGACAGCGCCGCGATCGCCGCCGACGCACCCGGCACCGGCACCACGTTCAGGCCGGCCGCGCGCACGGCGTCGACGATGCGTGCGCCCGGGTCGGACACGGCCGGGGTGCCGGCGTCCGACACCAGCGCCACGCGCTCGCCCGCGTGCAGGCGTGCGATCAGCTTCTCGGCCGCTTCGCGTTCGTTGTGCTGGTGCGCCGCGACCATGTGCTTGGCTAAACCGAAGCGCGTGAGCAGGGCACCGGTCTTGCGCGTGTCTTCGCAGGCCACCACGTCGGCCAGCAGCAGCACGTGCAGCGCGCGCAGGGTGATGTCGGTGACGTTACCGATGGGTGTGGCCACCACGTACAGCGTTGCGGTAGGATAGGACTGCTGGGCGGCTTCGCCCAGTACGGGCAAGTTGGCAATCTGGGTGGACTGGGATTCTGTCATTTGGAGATCGGATGCTGATAAAAAGTCTCAAGGCCTGGCGCAGGGACGGTGAATCCGGCCTGATGCGCGCATGGTTCGCTTGCTTGTTCGCTGGCCTGCTGCTGTCGGGCTGCAGCACGGTATGCCTCGAGCCGGAGGAATTGTGCGCGTCCGGCAACGCAAACACAAGCCTGCATCCGCGCGCCTCCGCCGTGCTGGCGCCAGAAGTGCCCGCAGCGGCACCCGCTCCTGCACCGGCGCTCGAACCGGTGGACCCGGTCCGCACCGCACCGATCTACCTGCCCGGCCAGGATGCCGGGACGGCCCGTGCCGCCAATCCTGCCGTCAGTCCGGCCGCCGGCACGGCGCGCATCGCCCTGCTGCTGCCGCTGAATTCCCCGAGCCTGGGCGGCGCCGCCGAAGCGGTGCGTGCCGGCTTCATGGCCGCGGCCGAGCGCGACGGCGCCGGCATCCAAGTCGACGTCGTGCCCACCAGCGACAATCCCGACGAGGCGCTGGCCACCTACACGCGCGCCGGCGCCGCCCACGATATCATCGTCGGCCCGCTGTCGCGCCCGGCAGTTGGTGCGCTGATCGCCAGCGGCAAGGCCGACAAGCCGACCGTCGCCCTGAACCACCCCGAAGTGCGCGGCACGCTGCCGCCGCGCATGCTGGTCGCCGGCCTGTCGATCGAGGACGAGGCGCGCCAGGCCGCCGAATGGGCGGCGCGCGAACATCCGCACGGACGGGTATTGATCCTGACCGGCAGCCCGGCCTGGGCCCAGCGCGCCGCCGGCGCCTTCGAAGCGCGCTGGAGCGAACTCGGCCATACCGGCCAGCGCTTCGCCCTGCCCTCGAGCGACGGCCGGGTCGACCCGGCCCTGTTGCAAGACCTCAAGGCACGCCTGGAAGTCGATCCGCCCGAGCTGCTGTTCGCCGCCGTCGACGTGGCCGAATTGCGCCAGGTCCGCACCTTCGTCGGCGCCACGCTGCCCGTGTACGGCGGCGCGTCGATCAATCCCGGCCGCACGCCCGGCCTCGGCGCCACCGAGCTGGACGGCATCCACGTGGTCGACCTGCCCTGGCTGGTGCTGCCGGACCACCCGGCCGTGATGGTCTACCCGCGCCAGGCCGATCCGGAAACCCCACTGTACATGCAGCGCCTGTACGCGCTCGGCATCGACGCCTTCCTGGTTGCACGCCAGCTCGCCGCGCAGCAGGCTGCGGCGCCCGCGGCAGCGTCGAGCATCGACGGCGTCACCGGCCGGCTGACCTTCGGCGCCAACGCCGGCCTGACCCGGCGCGAAGCGGCTGCCATCTATCGCGACGGCAACTTCACGCCGGTCGAAGCGGGACCCTGACATGTGGCCGGCCCGCCTGTCGCACAAGCAGGAACAGGGTCGGCAGTGGGAAAATACGGCGCAGCTGTATCTTCAGCGTCACGGTTTGGTGCTGATCGAAGCAAATTTCCGGTGTAAGCTCGGCGAGATCGATTTGATCATGCGCGAAGGCAGCACCCTGGTCTTCGTCGAAGTCCGCCAGCGCGCCGCCGGTGCACAGGTCGGTGCCGCGGCCAGCATCGGCCCCGCCAAGATCCGCCGCATCGTGCGCGCCGCCCAGGTCTACCTGCAGCGCTGCCCACGCATGCCGCCCTGCCGCATCGATGTCGTCGCGATCGACGGCGGCCGCATTGAATGGCTCAAGAATGCCATCGAGGGCTGACCGGACTGCCTTTACTGGCAGGCTTGCCACCTTTTCAAGTGTAAGCATTTTTTGCAGCACTTGATCGTCTGCCGTTGCCACTGCACTATAATCTTCGACCATGAATACTCAACGCATCCTCGCTCATTTCCAGGAAAGCGCCGACCTCAAACTGAAGTCGGGCGCGCTGCTGGCACAACCCATTTCCGAAGCCATCGAACTGATGTTCAATGCGCTTTCCAATGGCAACAAGATCCTTGCCTGCGGCAACGGCGGCTCGGCCGGCGATGCCCAGCACTTCGCCGCCGAGCTGGTTGGCCGCTTCGAGCGCGAGCGTTTCCCGCTGCCGGCGATCTCGCTCAGCACCGACACCTCGATCATCACGGCGGTCGGCAACGACTACAGTTTCAACGAGATCTTCAGCAAGCAGGTGCAGGCGCTCGGCCAGTCCGGCGACATCCTGCTGGCGATCTCGACCTCCGGTAACTCCGGCAACGTGCTGGCCGCGGCCGAAGCGGCGCTCGAGCGCGAAATGCGCGTCGTCGCCCTGACCGGCAAGGATGGCGGCAAGCTCGGCCAGCTGCTGACCGAAGCCGACGTCCACATCAACGTGCAGCATGCGCGTACCGCCCGCATCCAGGAAGTGCACCTGGTAGCGATCCACAGTATCTGCGACGGTCTCGACGTCGCCCTGTTCGGAGAAGAAGATGCAAGTTAAACCCGCTGCCCTCCAAGTGCTGCGTCCCCTGTCCAAGGCCGTGCTGTGCGTCGCCCTGCTGTCTTCGCTGCAAGGCTGCATCGCGGTCGTGGCGGGCGCCGCCGTGGGCGGCGCGTTTGCCACCGTCGACCGCCGCTCGCTGGGCGCGCAGACCGAAGACAAGGCGATCGCCGTCAAGGCCGACACCCGCCTGCCGGGCATCGTCGGCGACGCCGGCCACGTCAACGTCAACAGCTACAACCGCAAGGTGCTGCTGACCGGCGAGGTGCGCGACGAAGCGATGAAGCGCGCGGTCGAGAACGAGGTGCGCAGCATCGCCAACGTCGATACCGTGAGCAACGAACTGGAAATCGCCGGCCCGTCGAGCTACACCTCGCGCTCCAGCGATGCGCTGATCACCAGCAAGGTCAAGCTCAGCCTGGCCGACAAGAACACCATCAAGGCCACCTCGTTCAAGGTCGTGACCGAACGCGGCAATGTCTACCTGATGGGTCTGGTGACCCAGCGCGAAGGCAATATCGCGGCCCAGGTGGCACAGGGTGTGGCCGGCGTCATGCGCGTGACCAAGATCTTCGAATACATCAGCGAAGAAGACCTGCGCTCGCTCCAGCCGCAGCAGGCGCAAGCCCAGTAAACGCTGGCCGGATACGGCAAGGATGAGGGGGCGGGACTATAATGGACCATCCCCTCTTATGGATGAGATGAGACCATGACTGCTTCCACGCGTTCCTGGATCAAGCCGGCCGCCATCGGCGCGGCCGTGCTGGCGCTTGCCGGCGGCGCCTACGTCGCCGTCTTCAGCCAGCAGCAGGCGCCCGACGTCACCTTCATCGGTATCGATGGCCAGAAGATCAGCTCGCAAGACTTGCGCGGCAAGGTCGTGATGATCAATTTCTGGGCCACCTCCTGCACTACCTGCGTGAAGGAAATGCCGCAGATGGTCGAGACCTACAACAAGTACAAGGGACAAGGCCTGGAATTCGTCGCCGTGGCGATGAGCTACGACCGCCCCGACTACGTGCTGAACTATGCGGCCACGCGCCAGCTGCCGTTCAAGGTCGCGCTCGACGCGGGCGGCGACCTGGCCAGGCAGTTCGGCGACGTCGCGATGACGCCGACCACCTTCGTCATCGGCAAGGATGGCAAGATCCTCAAGCGCTACCTGGGCGAGCCCGATTTCGCCTCGCTGCACGCGCTGCTGGAAAAGTCGCTGCACACGCAAGCCTGAGCGCGCGCAAAGACGCCCCGGCCGATTGCTCCAAGCTTGACGCGCCCGCTGACGCTGTTCCACACTGGCGCGGCCAAGGAGACTATCCATGCGCAAGCTGATCAGGTATGCCCCTGCACTCGCCTGCCTGCTGGCGGCCGGCTGCACCAGCGTCGATCGCGGTCTGCGTCACACGGTCGTCCTGCACTACCAGCACGTCGCCAACGTCCACCGCATCGATTTTTCCAGCCCTCTGGTTCTAGCGCGGCGCAGCAGTCCGGTGGACGCGGTGCTGCCGCTGGAATCGCAGGGATTCTGGGCCGTATTCCTGCTGTGCAGCGTGGATGCGAGCGGCGCGTATGTTCCCAGCTTCTATTTCGACGTCGACCGTTTCCATGTGCGCTACGGCAAGCAAGACTTCGGACCGCTGCGTCCCTGGACCCTGCGTCTCGACAACACGACCGACCTGAATACCCGCGCCGACACCCCGGCCATTGCCCAGGCCATCGCCATGGAAATCCAGGAAGGTCCGTCGAGCCAGGTCTTCCGGCACGGCTTTTATGGCGGACTGGATTACCGCTTCGCCATTTATATCCCGCGCGGCTTGCCCGACTATTCCGGCGATGAATTGACTCTGCGCTACGACGGTGGCCAGACCATGGTGCTGGGCAATGGTTATCCGCCATCGGATATTCCGCTTGCCGGCCTCGGCGGCACGGGGATCGCGTCCAGCTGCCTGCCCTAGCCGGGGGCGCCTAGCCGGGGGCGCCGGGCCGGGGGCGCCGAGCCGGGCGCTGTGCATGCCATGCCGGCGTTACACTGTCGATCCCGATCGATCAGGCCCGGAGGCGGCGATGGACCAACACAACGACAGCATCACGGCGGCGCAGGCTTACCAGGCGATGCTGGCTTTCCTGCAGCGCGAAGTGGAACTCACCGAATCCAGCGACCTGGCCGACCTGGTCAGCGAATACCGGCTCGGCGCGGATGGCCGCCCGGCCGACCCGGCCCTGTGGCAAGCATGGCTGGAAGCGGTCGGCAAGGTGGTGCAGGGTAAATAAGTGGGCTCGGCGCTGAGCGCCCGCCTTACCAGCGCCCCTTCTCCTTCTTCGACTGCCGCTTGCGCGCCGCCGCATTCTGCTGCTGCAACAGCGCATCGACCCGCTCCGACGCCTCCCTTGCCAGCTGCTGCGCCAGCTCGAGGCTCGGAAAGTATTCCGGCATGCGGTAGGCGAGCCAGGCATAAGCCGAATACATGCGGCAGGTATCCTCGACTTCCTGCAGGTTCTGCCAGAACAATTCCTGCTCCTGTACCTGCAGCTTACACACCTTTTTACGGGCCAGCGATTGCGCCCAGTGGGTCCAGGCGGTTTCCAGCGCCGGCACCCTGGTCGAGATCGGCACCAGAGACAGCGTGAATTTGTCGGCCACGCTCAGGTCCAGCGTATCGAGCCACTCGGCGCGCTCGTTCTGTTCCTCGGTAATGCGCGGATAAAAAAAGCCGTCCGGCACGTCGATGTTGTGGACGAAGCGTTTTAATAGTTTCACCAGCGAGGTTTCGCCGGTCACCGACGAAATCCTGTGCAATTGCTCGATCGAAGGTGCTACCGCAAAACCGCTGGCCTTGACCGGCGGGATCTTTTCCTTCATCAGCGAGCGCATGATCTCGTGGGTATCGTCGTCGTAGCCGGCAACGAAGCCCTCTTCATGCACGCCGTAGCGCCCGGCGCGGCCGGCGATCTGCCTGGCCAGCGCCGCCGAAATCTCTTCCTCTTCGTAGCCGTTGTACTTGACCGCGGTCGTCATCACGATGCGCTGGATCGGCATGTTCAAGCCCATGGCGATGGCATCGGTACCGACCACGATGTCGGCCTGCCCTTCGCGGAAACGCTCGGCCTGGGCACGCCGCACTTCCGGCGACAGGTTGCCGTACACGGTCGCCACCGACAGTCCCATCTCGGTGATCATGTCGCGCCACATCAGCACGTTGCGGCGCGAGAAGGCGATCACCGCATCGCCGCGCCGCAGGTTGCGGATTTTACGGACGGCCGAAGGCTCCATCGACAGCGGCGCCTTGCGTTTCAGCACGTGCACTTCGAGCGGACACTCCAGGCGCTCGGCCAGCGCCTCGATCGCCCTTCTCGCTTCCGGCGCCCCGACCAGGTAGACAACCGAAGCCGGCGCGCCGCACACGGCGGCGGTCCAGGCGGCGCCGCGGTCGCGGTCGGCCAGCATCTGGATTTCGTCGATCACCGCCACCTGTACTGGCGTCTTCGTATCCAGCATCTCCACGGTGCTGGCGACGTGGGTCGCGTTCTCGGCCAGGCGCCGCTCCTCGCCAGTGATCAGGCTGACGGCGAGCGGCTCGCCATCTTCGCGCACCACGTTCTGCAGGCGCTCGTAGTTTTCCAGCGCCAGCAGGCGCAGCGGCGCCAGGTAGACCCCGCTGTCGGCCTGCGCCAGCGCTTCCATCGCCTTGTGGGTCTTACCCGAGTTGGTGGGACCCAGCAGGGCGATGAAACGGCGCGCCATCTTGCGCGCGGTCTCGAACGACGCCGGGTATTCGGCCAGGTTGATGCTTTCCTTGGTGCGCGCGGCGTGGCGCTCTTCCTGCTCGCGCTCGACGGCGTGCTCGAGGCGCTGCTGGATGCGGCCGAACACGTATTCGGCCGGCTCCGACGTCTCCAGTTCTTCCAGCACGTGCAGGAACAGCATCGGATCGAATCCCGCCTCCTCGCACTGGTCGGCGACGTCGCGCACGAATTCCTCGACTTCCTGGTTGAGGTCATCCATGGCGTCGCGCGTGGCGCGTTCCTCGATCAGTTCGCGCCGCGCAGCGAGGTCCATCTTGCGCCATTTGCTCGGCTTGGCCAGCACGCCGCGCGCCGGCACCAGGCGGTATTCGACGTGCAGGCCGTCGACCCGCACCGCACCCGAAAAACGCAGGAATACGCGGCCTTCGAGCTTGACCAGCTCGGCGCCGCGCGCGGCCAGTTTCAGGTCGTGTTCGAGGAAGGCGTCGTCGTCGCCGAGTTGACTGTCGGAATCGGAATCGTGGTTGTTGCGGTATTGGTTCATGAGGCTGCCGGTGATAACTTGTTGGCAGCATATTAGCGGATACGCGTCCTGCCCGGCACGCATATCCGCCCGTACACAAAACTCAGCGCAGCGCCGTCTCCAGCTCGCGCACGCGCGCCTTCAAGGCGCGCTCGTCGTTCCAGCGCGCGGTGTCGTCGCGCACCACCGCGGCGATCCCGGATACCTTGCCGTCAGGCCCATGCAGCAGCGCCACCGTGAACGCGATCGACAGCGGCTTGCCTTCCTTGTGCAGCGCCGGCACCCGCAGCAGGTCGGTGCCGTAGCGCGTCTCGCCGGTCGCCATCGTCTTGTGATAGCCGTCCCAGTGCCGCTCCTGCTGGCGCTGGGGGACGATCAGGTCGAGCGACTGGCCGAGCGCATCTTCTTGCGTGAAACCGAAGATGCGGGTGGCCGCGTCGTTCCAGAACACGATGGTGCCGGCGGCGTCGCAGACGATCACGCCGTCGCCGAAGGCCTGCACCAACTGCTCGAAATCGAGCTGCGCCACGATCACACCACGCGCCGCTCGTGCAGGGCCGCGATCTGCTGCTGGCTGTAGCCCATGCTTTCCAGGATCTCGTCGGTGTGCTCGCCCAGCAGCGGCGACCCCTTGATGTCCACCTTCAGGTCCGAGAACTTGATCGGGCTGCCCACGGTGAGATACTTGCCGCGTTCCTTGTGGTCGACTTCGACGATGGTGCCGCTGGCGCGCAGCGACGGATCGTTGGCCAGTTCCTTCATCGTCAGCACCGGCGAGCACGGGATGTCGAACTTGCGCAGGATGTCGACCGCCTCGAACTTGGTTTTATCTTTCAGCCAGTCCTCGATGACGGCGAAGATGTCGAAGATCTTGTCCTGGCGCGCTTGAGCCGTCATGTAGGCCGGATCGTCGATCCATTCTTCCTTGCCGATGGCGCGGCAGATCGGCGCCCAGGCATGGCCCTGGATCGTGAAGTAGATATACGCGTTGGGGTCGGTCTCCCAGCCCTTGCACTTCAGGACCCAGCCCGGCTGGCCGCCGCCGCCCGCATTGCCGCCGCGCGGCACCACGTCCGAGAAGCTTCCGTGCGGGTATTGCGGATACTCTTCCAGGTAGCCAACGCGGTCCAGGCGCTGCTGGTCGCGCATCTTGACGCGGCACAGGTTCAGCACGCTGTCCTGCATCGACACCGCCACCTTCTGGCCTTTACCGGTCTTGTCGCGCGCACGCAGCGCGGTCAGGATGCCGATCGCCAGGTGCATCCCGGTGTTGCTGTCGCCCAGCGCGGCGGCGGACACGGTCGGCGGACCGTCGTCGAAGCCGGTGGTCGAGGCGGCGCCACCGGCGCACTGGGCCACGTTTTCATACACCTTCAGGTCTTCGTAATGGTGGCCTTCGCTGAAGCCTTTGACGGAAGCGACGATCATGCCGGGGTTCAGTTCCCTGATGTGTTCCCAGGTAAAGCCCATGCGGTCGAGGGCGCCGGGGCCGAAGTTCTCGACCAGCACGTCGGATTCCTTGATCAGCTTCGTCAGGATTTCCTTGCCCTCGGCGGTCTTGGTGTCCAGCGTCAGCGAACGCTTATTGCTGTTCAACATGGTGAAATACAGGGCGTCGACGCCCGGGATGTCGCGCAGCTGGGAGCGGGTGACGTCGCCGGCGCCCGGGCGCTCGACCTTGATCACGTCGGCGCCGAACCAGGCCAGCATTTGCGTGCACGCCGGCCCTGCCTGCACGTGCGTGAAGTCGATGATCTTGATGCCTTCCAGTGGTTTGCTCATGATGCGGGTCTCCTTGTCGATTGTCTTCGATGTCTGCAAATCGGGCGGCGCTTCAGGGCGTCTTCTTGGCTGCGCTCTGCGGATTCAGGTTGGTCAGGCGACCGCTCTCGGTGCCCGCGGTCTCGTCGATCACGGCATTGATCAGCGCCGGCTTGCCGGCCGCGATGGCCTCGTTCAGGGCGCGCGTGAGTTCTTCCGGCGTGGTGGCGTGGTAGCCGATGCCCCCGAAGGCCTCGATCATCTTGTCGTAGCGGGCGTTCTTGACGAACACGGTGGGCGCCACATCCTTGCCGCCGGTGGGGTTGACGTCGGTGCCGCGGTAGACGCCGTTGTTGTTGAACACGATGGTCGTCACCGGCAGCTGGTAGCGGCAGATGGTTTCCAGTTCCATGCCGGAGAAGCCGAAGGCGCTGTCGCCTTCGACCGCCACCACCGGCTTGCCGCTGACCACGGCGGCGCCGATGGCGTAGCCCATGCCGATGCCCATGATGCCCCAGGTGCCCGAGTCGAAACGCTTGCGGGGCTGGTACTGGTCGATGATGCTGCGGGCGTAGTCGAGCGTGTTGGCGCCTTCGTTGACCAGGTTGATGTCCGGGTGCTCGCGCAGCACGTCGCGGATCGCGCGCAGCGCGCTATGAAAATTCATCGGCTCCGGGTTCTTGTCCAGCAGCGCCGCCATCTTGGCCTGGTTCTGTTCCTTGCGCTGGCTTATCGATTGCACCCACTCGCCATCGGCACGCCCGATGCCGGCACCATCGAGGCCCTGCAGCAGCGCCGCCACGCAGGAGCCGACGTCGCCGATCAGCGGCGCCGCGATCGCCACGTTGCTGTCGATTTCGGTGGGCGCGATGTCGATCTGGATAAACTGTTTCGGCTTGCCCCAGGTTTTGCCCTTGCCGTGCGCCAGCAGCCAGTTCAGGCGGGCGCCGATCAGCACCACGACGTCGGCTTCGGCCAGCACGTAGGAGCGCGCGGCGGAGGCCGATTGCGCGTGGGTGTCGGGCAGCAGGCCCTTGGCCATCGACATCGGCAAATACGGGATGCCGGTGCGCTCGACCAGTGCGCGGATCTCGTCGTCGGCCTGGGCATAGGCGGCGCCCTTGCCGAGCAGGATCAGCGGCTTCTGCGCACCCTTCAGCAGCGCCAGCGCGCGCTGCACCGCATCCGGTGCCGGGATCTGGCGCGGCACCGGATCCACGACTTTCACCAGCGAGCGCTTGGCGTGCGCGGTCTCGATGGTCTGCGCCAGCAGCTGCGCCGGCAGGTCGAGGTAGACGCCGCCCGGCCGGCCCGACACCGCGGCGCGGATCGCACGTGCCACGCCGATGCCGATGTCTTCCGCCTTGTTGATGCGGTAGGCCGCCTTCGCATACGGTTTCGCCGCGTTGAGCTGGTCCATCTCTTCGTAGTCGCCCTGCTGCAGGTCGACGATCTCGCGCTCGCTGGACCCGGAGATCAGGATCATCGGGAAGCAGTTGGTGGTGGCGTTCGCCAGCGCCGTCAGGCCGTTCAGGAAGCCCGGCGCCGACACGGTCAGGCAGATGCCCGGCTTTTGGGTGATGAAGCCGGCGATGGCGGCGGCATTGCCCGCGTTCTGTTCGTGGCGGAAGCCGATGAAGCGCATCCCCTCGGCTTGCGCCAGGCGGGCCAGGTCGGTGATCGGAATGCCGACCAGGCCGAAGATCGTGTCGATGTCGTTGTGCTTGAGCGCGTCGATCACCAGGTGGAAGCCGTCGGTGACTTCCACCGATACGTTATGGGTCATGATTGTCTCCAGTGTTTTGATCGTTGCTCCGGGTGACCTGGCCAGGTGTTTTGAGCTGAAATCATCATAGCGATGCCCTCTGATTTGAATCATTGACCACGGTCAAGTTTCGCCGCATGATGTCGGGACGCCTGACAATCTCCGATTCGCCATGACGCTCATTGCCAATCACCCGGAACGCAATATCATTCGTGTGCAGCTGAAGCAGAATGTCATTCTCAAGACATTGCGCGACAGTGAAATGGCCGCGCTCGAGCCCTACCTCACGGTCGTCAACCACCAGAAAGGCGACCTGCTGCTGAACCAGGGCGTGTACGAGATGGAGCAGTACTTCATCCTCGACGGCATCCTCAAGCGCCAGGTCACCAACCACGAAGCCAAGGAAATGATCCTGCGCTTCTCGGCCGAGCGCGACATCGAAACCAGCTATGCCGCCTGGTGCCTCAAGACCCCCACGCCCTACAGCATCGTCTGCGTCACCAAGGCGCGCGTGGCCAAGATGCCGCTCAACCAGTGGGTCGAATTCCTGCAGAGCCACAGCATCGGCAAGCAGGCCTTCGAACACGAGGTGATGAACCTGATGAGCGCCATCATGGCCCACACCATCACCCTGCACCTGCTCGACGCGCCCGGCCGCGTGCACCGCTTCATCCGCAAGCATCCCGAGCTGTTCGAGCGGCTGCCGAAGAAGGAACTGGCGGCTTACCTGAACCTGTCGCCGGAAACGCTGAGCCGCCTGAAGCACCAGGGCAAGATCTGACTGTGTGCCCTTGCTGCAACGCGGTAGCGCAACTATTTTCACTACCGGTTTCTGCCTCTTTTCATAGCAAGATATTTACAGCCCGAATGTCGAATATCACGTCCTTCAATTGGACGGGCCAGCTACTGCTTGTAGAATCAAAGGCATAGGTCATCCCTACCGTTTTTGAACTCTTCAAGGAGCAGCACCATGAATAGCATCGGTAACACCGCATCGCAGCAAACTGGTTCTTCGTTCTCCTTCGGCGCCCTGATCGCCTTTCTTTTCCAGCTGAACCTGCGCGACAAGCTCAGCGCGAACAACCAGGACGACGGCGCCCACACCTGGGGCATGTAATCCAGTCACTGGTAGTCGAGAACAACCGGCCGGGCCGAACGCCCCGCCGGTTTTTTTACGCCCGCTTTACGCCAGCGCGGCCGCCTGCAGCCGCACTCCGCCGCGCGCCTGCGCCATCGTCTGCTCCAGCAGCTTCATCAGCGCATAGGCCGAATCGATGTGCGGCGTCGGCGTGCCGGTCATGCGCGCCAGTTCGATCACCGAGCCGACCAAGGCATCGATCTCCGGCTCGCGGCCCGCTTCCACGTCCTGCAGCATCGAGGTCTTGTGCTTGCCGATCTTTTCGGCGCCGGCGATGCGCCGCTCCAGGCTGACGCGGAACGAGATCCCCAGCCGCGCCGCCACCCCTTCCGCCTCGCGCATCATGTTGGCCGCCAGCTCGCGCGTGAGCGGGTACTGGCAGATGTCGACCAGGGTCGAATGCGCCAGCGCGCTGATCGGGTTGAACGAGAGATTCCCCCACAGCTTCAGCCAGATCTCGGCGCGGATGTCGTCCAGTACCGGCGACTTGAAGCCCGCCCGCTCGAAGCAGGCGCTGACCCGCACGACGCGTTCGCTGGTGCTGCCATCCAGCTCGCCCAGCGGAAAGCGATTGCCCTCGATGTGGCGGATCGCGCCCGGCGCCGTCAGTTCGGCCGCCGGGTACACCACGCAGCCCAGGATCCGCTCCGGCGGGATCGCCCGTGCCAGCGCCCCATCCGCATCGACGCTGTGCACGCTGCGGCCCTCGTACTCGCCGCCGTGGCGGTGGAAGTACCAGAACGGTATGCCGTTCTGCATGGTCACCACGGTCGTGTCCGGCCCGAACAGCTGGCCGATGCGGCCCGCCACGCCCGCCACCTGGTGCGCCTTCACCGCCAGCACGACGATGTCCTGCGGCCCGGCGGCGGCATAGTCGTCGAAGGCCTTGACCTGTGTCGCGGTCTTCGCCTCGCCATCCATTTCCACCAGCCGGATACCGCGTGCGCGGATGGCCTCCAGGTTGGCGCCGCGCACCATGAAACTCACCTCCTCACCCGCGAGCGCCAGCCTCGCACCGACGAGCCCACCGATGGCGCCCGCCCCTATCACTGCGATCTTCATGACACACCCCTTTGGTTTTACTGGAAACCGTTTTATTCGTAACGATTGGTGAGCGTGCCGATGCCGTCGATCTCGACCTCGATCGTGCTGCCCGGCCGCATCGAGCCGACGCCGACCGAGGTGCCGCACAGGATCAGGTCGCCCGGTTCGAGCGTCATGTCCTGCGAGATCCGGCTGACCAGCTCGGCCGCGCTGAAGACCATGTCGTTGACCGGGTAGTCCTGGCGCACCTCGCCATTCAGCAGGGTGCGCACCACCAGCATCGCCGGGTTCAGCCCGGTGGCGACCACCGGGCCGAACGGACAGAAGGTATCGAAGCCCTTGGCGCGCACCCACTGCGGAAACGTGGGATCGCGCCCGATGATCTCGTTCACCGTGACGTCGTTGGCGCAGGTGTAGCCGAAAATGTGGTCCGGCGCGCTGTCCGGCGTGACGCCGCTGCAGGTGCTGCCGATCACGATCGCCAGCTCGCCCTCGAAGGCTACCTTGGCCCCGCTGTCCGCCACGCGCGGCTTGCGGATCGTGGCGCCGGGTGCCAGGTACGTGTTCGGCGGCTTCATCAGGTACAGCGGCTCGCCCGGCGGCGCCAGGCCGAGCTTGCGGCCCAGTGCGTGATAATTGTTCCATAGGGCCAGCACCTTGCCGGGTACCACGGGCGTGAGCAGCGTCGCTTCCGCCAGGTTGATCGCGATGTCGGTGCGGCGCGGACTGTCGAACATGTCGCCCTTGAAGACCCGGATCTTGTCGCCCTCGATGGTGCCGAAGCGGACCGTGTCGAGGTGCAGGAAGCGTATCCAGTGCTGGATCATGGGAAGCCCCTTCTACGCGATCAGTTGACCATGCGTGCGCCGGCCGCGCCGGGGGCGGTGCCGGAGGCGCCGGGAAGCTGCTCGCCCTCGACCACGCTGACCGCACCGATCGACTGCTCGATGAAGCGCCTGCGCATCGGGCGCAGCACCCACCAGGCCAGGATCGCGGCGGCGGCATTCATCGCGCAGCCGATGAAGAACACCGATTCCCAGGTGCCGCTGGCGGCCATGATCATGCTCGAGATCGGCACGAAGATCGAGGCCGTTCCCTTGGCGGTGTACATCAGGCCGGCGTTGCCGGCGGCGTTGCGGGTGCCGAAGGTGTCGGCCGTGGTGGCCGGGAACAGGCTGTAGATCTCGCCCCAGGCAAAGAACACCAGGCCGGTCAGGATCACGAACATGATCGGGTCGCGCCCCAGGTAGTACAGCGCGATGATGCCGACCGATTCCAGCGCAAACGCGATGAACATGGTCTGCTCGCGGCCGATCCGGTCCGATACCCAGCCGAAGAAGGGACGCGTCAGGCCGTTCAGCACGCGGTCGATCGCCAGGGCGAAGGTCAGTGCCGGCAGCACCATGCCCATCACGTTGAATTTCACGCCGTCGATGGCGAAGTCTTTCGCGATCGGTCCCATCTGCGCGGTGGCCATCAGGCCGCCGGCGGCGACCAGCACGAACATCACGTACATCACCCAGAACACCGGCGTGCGCACGATCTGCGAGGGCGTGAAGTTGGCCGTGGTCTGCAGCACGTGCGGGTTCTTCTTCTTGGTGCTGGCGGCGCCCTGGTGCGGCGGACGCGCCATCATGAGGGCCAGCAGGATCACCACCAGGCCCTGGCCGATGCCGAAGTAGAGAAAGGTGTCGGCATAGCCGCTGCTCTCGATCATTTTCGAGATCGGAATGATGGTGGCTGCCGAACCGGCGCCGAAGCCGGCCGCGGTCAGGCCTGCCGCCAGGCCGCGCCGGTCGGGAAACCATTTCAGGGCCGAGCCGACGCAGGTGCCGTACACCGCGCCGGCGCCGATGCCGCTGATGGCGGCGGCGACGTACAGCACGAACAGCGTCGAAGCGAATGAGTTCATCACCCAGCCGATGCCGCACAACAGGCCGCCGAACAGCACCACCGGGCGCGGCCCCCATTTGTCGACCGCCCAGCCCTCGATCGGGACCAGCCAGGTTTCGGTCAGGATGAAGATCGTAAACGCTACCTGGATCGCCGCTTTCGACCAGCCGTGCGCTTCCGACAGCGGATTGACGAACAGGGTCCAGCCGTACTGCAGGTTGGCGATCATGGCCATGCAGATGATGCCCATGACCAGTTGCATCCAGCGGAAGGACGCTGGCCTTTCGGATACCAATGTTTCGGTTTTCATGCGATGTCTCCCTTGCTTTGATTTTTTGGCGCGTGACGAAACGGATCGATGCTCAGGGTAGCCTGGAACCCTTGGTCAAAGTTCAACAGCTGGGCCGATTGTGGAAGAACGGATTTTTCATATCCTTGACCGCGGTTAAGATTCGAAAATCTCATATCCCGATCTGGCGCTGCTGCAGCTCGCGCCAGTCGATCGTTGCGGCGGGCCGGACACCGGCCGCGAAGTGCGGCGCGCAGCGCTCTTTCGCGGCCAGGATCGCATCGACCAGGAAGTCGGCGTCGTAGGCCGTCAGCAGATGCGGCTGGTGCTGCGCCAGGTACTCGCGCACGCAGGCACGCTCGCCGGCTGGACCGGCCTGGTGGCAGCCGGCTTCCCAGAACCATCCGAGCCCGAGTTCGTAGAAGGCGGCGTTGTAGGCATTGCGGCGGACTTCAGCCTCATGGCCGGGGTCGCCATGTGGCGTGGTGACGTTGGTGATGCTGGTGATGGTGAGGTCGTTCATCGCAGGCTCCAGTGAAGTGGGCAACTCGCTGTCGACGATAGTAGGCGCATCGAAGGATTCGTAAAATTCATATTTTTTAGGGATAATCATTAGCGAGCGCTGATACATCGAAGGCGCCAGGAGACGCCCATGAAGCACGCCACGCTGCGCCAGCTGAAAGCCTTCGAGGCGGTCGCCCGCCACCTCAGTTTTTCGCGCGCCGCCACCGAACTGCACCTCACGCAGCCGGCCGTGTCGACCCAGATCCGCATGCTGGAAGACCACGCCGGCCTGCCGCTGTTCGAGCAGCTGGGGAAGAAGACCTACCTGACCCAGGCCGGCACCGAACTGCTCGATTTCGCGCGCGCGATCATCCGCCAGTTCGAGGATGCCGAGGCCGCCATGGCGCATTACAAGGGCATCGCCAGCGGCCGCCTGAATGTGGCGGTGATCAGCGCCGGCGATTATTTTTTCCCGCAGCTGATGGTGGCGTTCGCGCGCCGCCATCCGGGCGTGCAGCTGAACCTGACCGTGCACAACCGCGAAGAGCTGCTGGGCCAGCTGGCCGCCAACCGCACCGACCTCGCGGTGATGGTGCGCCCGCCGGCGCAGGACGACGTGCAGCACGACGCCTTTGCGCCGCACCCCTACGTGATCGTGGCGGCACCCGACCACCCGCTGGCCGGACAGGCGCACATCGGCATGGCGGCGCTGCTGCGCCACCCGTTCGTGGTGCGCGAGCGCGGCTCGGACACCTGGCATTCGATGGAGGATGCGTTCGGTGCGCACCTGGCCGAACTGCAGGTCGCGATGGAGATCCGCAGCACCGAGACGATCAAGCAGGCCGTCATCGCCGGCATGGGACTGGGCTTCCTGTCGGCCCACACGATCGGGCGCGAGCTTACCGACCGCAGCCTGACGGTGCTGCAGGTGGACGGCTTTCCGCTGATGCTGCACTGGTACGTTGTGCACCGCCGCGAAAAGCGCTTGCCGCCGGTGGCGCGCGCCTTCCACCAATTTTTACTGGACGAAGGCGCGCAGCGGATCGCGGCGCTGATTCCGGCGCCCTGGCAGCAAGCGTAGTTTCTCAATGCTGCATCAGTGCCCTCACGTGCGCGGCACAGCCGCCACCGAGCCCCTCGCCGCTGTAGCCGCCCTCCAGCACCGACACGATGCGGCCCTCGCACACGGCGTCGGCGATGGCCATTACCTTCTGCGTGATCCAGCCGAAGTCGGCGTCTTCGAGCGCCATCTGCGCCAGCGGATCGAGACGGTGCGCATCGAAACCGGCCGACACCAGGATCAGCTCGGGTGCAAAGCGGCGCAGCGCCGGCAGCAGATCGGCTTCCACGCGCGCGCGGAACAGTGCCGAGGCACAGCCTGGCGGCAGGGGCAGGTTGACGATGTTGCCGCTGTCGCCGCGCTCGTCGGCCGCGCCGGTGCCGGGGTACAGCGGCGACTGGTGGCTGGAGCCGAAGAACAGTTCGGGCCGGTGATAGAAGGCGGCCTGGGTGCCGTTGCCGTGATGGACGTCGAAGTCGATCACGGCGACCTTCTGCAAGCCGTGCACGTCGAGCGCATGCAGGGCCGCGATCGCCACCTGGTTGAAGATGCAGAAGCCCATGGCCTGCCCCGGCTCCGCATGGTGGCCGCAGGGCCGGGTGGCGCAGAACACGTTGCGCGCTGCGCCCGCCAGCACCGCATCGACGCCGGCACAGGCGGCGCCGACGCAGCGCATGACCGCATTCCATGAGCCGGACGACATCACGGTATCGCCGCCATCCAGCTGCACCAGGCCGCGGCCTGATGCAGCCGATGCGGCCACCGATTCCGCCACCGTCTCGATCAGCTCGACGTAGTGCGGCGTGTGCACCCGCAGCACCTGCTCGCGCGTGCCCAGCGGCGCTTCGCGCCACGCCAGCTGCGCGAACTCGGGCTGCTGCAGCGCCTGCAACACCGCGTGCAGGCGGCGCGGCGATTCCGGGTGGCCCGCGCCCGGCCGGTGCTCGAGGCAGTCCGGATGAAACATCACCATCGTTGCCATGGCCTGTCCTTCAACCGGCGGCGATCGCGTGATTCGCCATGCGCTCGATCGCCTGGCACAGCGCCGAATGATCGAGCTGGGCCAGTCCATGCGCGGCGCAGGAATTCATCAGCTCCTGGGTGGCCGCCGTGTTCGGCAGCGAGACGCCGAGGCTTTTCGCACCCTGCAGCGCCAGGTTCAGATCCTTCTGGTGCAGTGCAATGCGAAAGCCCGGAGAAAACGTGCGCTTGACCATGCGTTCGCCGTGCACTTCCAGGATGCGCGAGGCCGCAAAGCCGCCCATCAGCGCTTCCCTCACCTTGGCCGGATCGGCGCCGGCCTTCGAGGCGAACAGCAGCGCCTCGGCCACCGCCTGGATCGTCAGCGCCACGATGATCTGGTTGGCCACCTTGGCGGTCTGGCCGTCGCCGTTGGCGCCGACCAGCGTGATGTTCTTGCCCATCATCTGGAACAGCGGCAGCACCCGGTCGAAGGCTTCCTGCGAACCGCCGGCCATGATGGTCAGCGACGCTGCCTTGGCGCCGACCTCGCCGCCCGAGACCGGCGCATCGAGGTAGTCGCAATCGCGCTTGTTGATCTTCTTTGCGAAGTCCTTGGTGGCGAGCGGCGAGATCGAACTCATGTCGACCACGATCTTGCCCGGCGTAAGCGCTGCCGCCACGCCGTTCTCGCCGAACAGCACCTGTTCCACCTGCGGCGTGTCCGGCACCATCACGATGATGATGTCGGCGCGCTTGGCCACCTCGCCGGCATTGGTGCAGACGGTGGCGCCGCCCTCCACCAGCGCCAGCGGCGGATTTTTCACGTCGTGCAGGTACAGCTTGCAGCCGCCCGCCTGCAGGTGGCCGGCCATCGGGCCGCCCATGATGCCCAGGCCGATGAATCCCACTTTGGTCATGATCGTCTCCTTGAATGGTTGCGGAATCAGATGCCGTGCCGGGCCAGCCATGCCAGGCCCTCGGCGGTGCTGCTGCGCGGCTTGTATTCACAGCCGACCCAGCCGTCGTAGCCGATCACGTCCAGCCGTTCCAACAGGTAGCGGTAATTGATCTCGCCGGTGCCGGGCTCGCCGCGGCCCGGGTTGTCGGCCAGCTGGATGTGGCGGATCAGCGGCAAATTGGCTTCGATGGTGGCAGCCAGCTCGCCTTCCATGCGCTGCATGTGATAGATGTCGTACTGCAGAAACAGGTTGTCCGAACCTGTCGCACGGATGATGTCGCGCGCCTGGCGCGTGCCGTGCAAAAAGAAACCGGGGATGTCGACGGTGTTGATCGGCTCGATCAGCAGCGCGATGCCCTCTTCCTTCAGGCGCGCGGCGGCAAAGCGCAGGTTCGCCACCAGCACGGCACGGGCCTGCTCGGGGTCGGCGCTGCGCGGCACGATGCCGGCCAGGCAGTTCAGCTGCCTGACGCCGAGCGTGCGCGCATAATCGACGGCGAGCTTGACCCCGGCCTCGAATTCGGCGCGCCGTCCGGGGTGGCAGGCGATGCCGCGCTCGCCGCCGGCCCAGTCGCCGGGCGGCAGGTTGTGCAGCACCAGTTGCAGGCGGTGCTTGTCCAGCTGCTCGGCGATCGCCTGCGCCGGATACGCGTACGGGAACAGGAATTCCACGCCGCGGAAGCCGGCCTGCGCCGCCTTTTCGAAACGGTCCAGGAAATCGACCTCATTGAACAGCATGGTCAGGTTGGCAGCCAGTTTCATGTCTTACTCCACGGTGAGGACATCGTTGAATTCGTTGAGCGCATTGATCTCGGTCCCCATCGCGATATTCGTCACGCGCTCGAGGATGACCTCGACCACTACCGGCACGCGGTACTGGCGCATCAGTTCGCGCGCGCGCTCGAAGGCGGGGATGATGTCGTCCGGGCGGAACACGCGGATCGCCTTGCAGCCCAGGCCCTCGACCACCGCCACGTGGTCGACACCATAGCCTTCCAGCTCGGGCGCGTTGACGTTCTCGAACGAGAGCTGCACGCAGTAATCCATCTCGAAGCCGCGCTGGGCCTGGCGGATCAGGCCGAGGTAGGCGTTATTCACCAGCACGTGGATGTAGGGCAGCTTGAACTGCGCGGCCACGGCCAGTTCTTCGATCAGGAACTGGAAATCGTAGTCGCCCGAGATGGCGACGATGTCGGCGTCGGGATCGGCCACGCGCACGCCGAGCGCGGCCGGGATGGTCCAGCCGAGCGGGCCGGCCTGGCCGCAATTGATCCAGTGGCGCGGATGCTGCACGTGCAAAAACTGGGCAGCGGCGATCTGCGACAGGCCGATCGAGGCCACGTAGCGCACGTCGCGTCCAAAATAGGCGTTCATCTCGTGGTAGACGCGCAGCGGATGCACCGGCACGCTGTCGTAATCGCTGCGGCGCAGCAGCGTGCGCTTGCGTTCCTGGCAGTCGGCCAGCCAGGCCCCATGGTCCGCCAGGCGGCCATCGGCCTTCCACTCGCGCGCCACTTGCACCAGTAAAGTTAACGCTGCCTTCGCATCCGAGACGATGCCGAGGTCGGGACCGAACACGCGGCCGATCTGGGTCGGTTCGATGTCGATATGGACGAATTGCCGGTCTTTCGTAAATACGTCGACGCTGCCGGTATGGCGGTTGGCCCAGCGGTTGCCGATGCCGAGCACGAAGTCGGACGCCAGCAGCGTCGCGTTGCCGTAGCGGTGGCTGGTCTGCAGGCCCGCCATGCCCGCCATCTGCGGGTGGTCGTCGGGGATCGAACCCCATCCCATCAGCGTCGGGATCACCGGCACCCCGGTAATCTCGGCAAACTCGACCAGCAGTTCGGAGGCATCGGCATTGATGATGCCGCCGCCGGCCGTGATCAGGGGCCGCTGCGCCTCGTTCAGCATGTGCAGCGCTTTTTCGACCTGGGCGCGGGTGGCGGCCGGCTTGTAGGCAGGCAGCGGCGCATAGGTGTCGGGGTCGAACTCGATCTGGGCCAGCTGCACGTCGAGCGGCAGGTCGATCAGCACCGGACCCGGACGCGACGAGCGCATCAGGTGGAAGGCCTGCTGGAACACCTGCGGCACCAGCGCCGGCTCGCGCACCGTCACCGACCATTTGGTGACAGGTTTCGAAATCGATTCGATGTCGACCGCCTGGAAATCTTCCTTGTACAGGCGCGCACGCGGCGCCTGGCCGGTAATGCACAGGATCGGGATCGAATCGGCATGCGCCGCGTACAGGCCGGTGATCATGTCGGTCCCGGCCGGGCCCGAGGTGCCGATGCACACGCCGATATTCCCGGCCTGCGCGCGGGTAAAACCTTCGGCCATGTGCGAGGCGCCCTCGACGTGGCGCGCCAGGATATGGCGGATGCTGTCGCGCTTGCGCAACGCGGCGTACAGCGGGTTGATTGCCGCGCCGGGCACGCCGAAAGCCACCTGCACGCCTTCCTTTTCCATTACCCGCACGGCTGCTTCTGCTGCGGTCATCCTGGCCATGTCGTCTCCCGTATCGGTTGAGTAGATAGTGGCATGCTAGGACGTGGCGGCGTGCTTGATAAGCCCACAAAAAATCGTGTGATTCGATACCAGGAATATGGAATACTGTTTATATGGATAAGTTCCGCGAGATGAGCGCATTCGTCGAGGCCGTCGACCAGGGCAGCCTGGCGCGTGCCGCCCTGGCCCAGCACGTCACCCCGGTGATGCTGGGCCGGCGCATCGACGCGCTCGAGCGCCGCCTCGGCGTCAAGCTGCTGCACCGCACCACGCGCCACCTGGCGCTGACCGAATCCGGCACCCTGTTCCTCGAGCACTGCCGCAAGCTGCTGGCCGGCGTCGAGACGGCCGAGACCATCGTCTCCGAAGGGCGCGATGAAGCCAGCGGCCACCTGATCGTGTCGGCGCCGGCGGCGTTCGGCAGGCTGCACGTGGCGCCGCATGCGCCGGCCTTCCTGGCGGCGCACCCGAAGGTGCGGATCTCGTTCAACCTGACCGACCAGGTCGTCGACCTGGTGCGCGAAGGCTACGAACTCGGCATCCGCATCGGCGGCGCGATCGACCCGAGTTTCGTGGCGGTGCGCCTTAGCGCCAACCGGCGCGTGGTGTGCGGCACGCCGGCCTATTTTGCGCGCTGCGGCACCCCGCGCACGCTGGACGACCTGGCCAGGCACAACTGCCTCGCCTTTAACCTGCAGGGCGGCCAGCAGCGCGGCTGGTATTTCCAGAAGGAGGGCAAGCCGGTCGCCGTCAAGGTGGACGGCAAGCTCGATTGCAACGACGGCGAACTGCTGCACCGCTGGGCCAGCGAGGGTCTGGGACTGGCCTGGCGCTCGACCTGGGAAATCCAGTCGCAGCTGGCCTCGGGCGAGCTGGTGACGGTGCTGGACGACTACGCCCTGCCGGACTACGACATCATGGCAGTGTACATGCAGCAGCGGCATTTGCCGGCGCGGGTGCGGGCGTTCATCGATACCTTGAAGGCGGCGTATGCCCGGCCGGATTATTGGATTCGGTAGGGGCGACGAATCATATAGCGTGTACGGAGCGCAGCGCCGCAATCTGCTCCGAACTGTAGCCCAGCTGCCCCAGCACCTCCTCGGTATGCTCGCCCAGCAGCGGCGAGCGGCGCACCTCGGTCGGGCTGTCCGACAGCTTGATCGGATTGCCCACCGTCAGATACGGTCCGCGCTCCGGATGATCGACCTCGACGATGGTACCGGTGGCGCGCAGCGACGGTTCCTCGGCGATCTCCTTCATCGACAGGATCGGGCCGCACGGGATGTCGTACTGGTTGAGGATATCCATCACCTCGAACTTGGTGTGCTCGCGGGTCCATTCCTCGATGGTGGCGAACACCTGCATCAGGCGCGGCAGGCGCGCGCGCGGCGTGGCGTAGTCGGGGTCGGTGATCCACTCCTCGCGCCCGATCACCTTGCAGATCGCCGGCCACACCGCCGCCTGCGTGATGAAATAGATGTAGGCATTGGGGTCGTCTTCCCAGCCCTTGCACTTCAGGATCCAGCCCGGCTGGCCGCCGCCGGAGGCATTGCCGGCGCGCGGCACGGCGTCGCCGAAGGTCCCTTCCGGATACTGCGGATATTCTTCCATCACGCCATTGCGCTCGAGCCGCTGCTGGTCGCGCAGCTTGACGCGACACAGGTTCAGCACCGCATCCTGCATCGCCGTCAGCACGCGCTGGCCGCGGCCGGTGACTTGTCTCTGGTAGAGCGCGGTGACGATGCCCAGCGCCAGGTGCAGGCCGCTGCCGCTGTCGCCGATCTGGGCGCCGGTGACGACCGGCGGACCGTCCTCGAAACCGGTGGTGGACGCCGCCCCGCCGGTACACTGCGCCACGTTCTCGTACACCTTGCAGTGCTCGTACGGCCCCGGCCCGAAGCCTTTGACGGACGCCACGATCATGCGCGGATTGAGCTCCTGGATGCGCTCCCATCCAAAACCCATGCGGTCGAGGGCGCCGGGGGCGAAATTCTCGACCAGCACGTCGCAATCGCGGATCAGGGTTTCCAGCACTTCCTTGCCGGCCGGGTGCTTGGCATTCAGCGTGATCGAGCGTTTGTTATGGTTCAGCATCGTGAAGTACAGGCTGTCGACGCCGGGGATGTCGCGCAGCTGGGCGCGGGTGGCGTCGCCCTCGCCGGCCCGTTCTACCTTGATGACGTCGGCGCCGAACCAGGCCAGCAACTGGGTGCAGGTCGGCCCCGACTGGACGTGAGTGAAATCGAGAATCCGGACGCCTTCGAGTGCCTTGCTCATTCCCAGTCTCCTCCGATGTTTTATTTATATGTGGCGATGCCGGGCCATCTTAGCCAACCGGCCCGGAAAGTCCACTTGACCCGGGTCAAGATTTGCAAAATCCGCGTGTCAGAACAGGGTTTCCAGGGCGCCGGAGGCAGTGCCGTCGTAGCCCGGCAAACCGTCCAGTACCTGGCGGAAGGCGGCGCTCGCCATGGCGTCGCGCGCAGCCTGCAGCAGCGGCGTATCGAGTGCGGCGCGGTCGCAGGCCAGGAAGTAGCGCTCGCGGCAGATCGGAATGAAATCGAGGTCGAAGCGGCGCGCCGCGGTCTCGACGCCGAAGCTGACGTCGGCCATGCCGCTGGCAACAAAAGCCGCCACCGCCGCATGCGTGAATTCGGCGCTGTCGAAGCCGGCGATGCGGGCGGTATCGAGCGCGCGGTCGGCCAGCAGCAGCTCCAGCAGCACGCGTGTGCCGGAGCCGTGCTGGCGGTTGACGAAACGGATGTCCGGACGCACCAGGTCGTCCAGTCCGCCGATACGTTTCGGGTTGCCCTTCGCGACGAACAGGCCCTGCTGGCGACAGGCGAGGTGCAGGAAGGCATGGCGCGCCGGGTCCAGCCATTGCCGGTGCGCCGCGGCGGCGGCCGCTTCGAACTTGCCCATCGGGAGGTGGAAGCCGGCCAGGTCGCATTCGTCGTGCGCCAGCGCCGCCACGGCTTCGGTGCTGCTGCGGTACTTGATGTCGACTGCGACGCCCTGCCCGCCCAGCTGCGCGACCAGCGCCGCCACCGCGAAGCCGTGCGAGGCCGTCAGGCGCAGCACCTGCGCTTCGAGGGCCAGCACGCGCGCCAGCTCCTGCTGCAGTTCGGACGCCAGGCTGTCGAGCAGCGGGCTCAAGCGCGCGCTGATGCGGCGGTCGGCCCAGATCAGCTTTTCCGCCAGCGGAGAAAGCAGCGTGCCCTGCCCTCTCACCTTGTGCACCAGCTGGGCGCCGAACTGGTCGCCGAACTGTTCCAGCAAGCCCCAGGCGTGGCGGTAGGACATGCCGCAGGCCGTGGCCGCCTTGCTGATGCTGCCGCTCTGGCTCACCGCCGTCAGCAGCGACAGCAGCGCCGGCAAGGCAGTGGGCGTGCCGCGCGCATCTCTGAGAATCCAGTCTGGACGGATTTCGACCTTCAGCATATGCACTCCTCGAAAAACCTACTGCGCGTTGCCAGCGCGGTTTGCGATGCTCACTGTACTTTCGTACAGCTGCGCTTCTCAACCACGCTGGCCGCCGCTCGCGACGGTTTTTCGAGGAGCGCATATGCAAATTATTTCCTATTGATTCAGAATTTTGCGGGTGCTAGGCTGGATTTATAACATCAAAACCGGCCCCGCATATGCAGCAGCGAACATAAGCGGGCCAACATGGAGACGCCATGCACACACCATCCGACCCGGACGCCATCCTTGACGACCTGTGCGCACGCCACGGCACGCGCCAGGACCAGCTGCTGCCCCTGCTGCACGCGCTGCAGGACCGCCTCGGCTACGTCCCACCCAGTCTCGTCCAGCCGATCGCGCAGCATTTCAATTTGTCGCGCGCCGAAGTGCATGGCGTGATCACCTTTTATCACGACTTCCGCAGCGCAGCGCCGGCCCGGTGCGTCGTAAAACTGTGCCGTGCCGAGGCCTGCCAGAGCATGAGCGGCGACCGGCTGCTGGCGCATGCGCAGCAGGCGCTCGGTTGCGGCTTGCACGGCCACAGCGCGGACGACAGCTTCGCGCTCGAACCCGTCTACTGCCTGGGCCTGTGCGCCAGCGCGCCGGCCATGACGGTCGACGACCGGGTGTTCGCACGCGTGACGCCGGCGCGCTTCGATGCCGTGCTCGCCGATGTGACGCATGCCCAGACCGCGGAGGCCGTATGAGCACGCGCATCTATGTGCCCTGCGATTCGGCGGCGCTGGCCGTCGGCGCCGATGCGGTAGCGGCCAGGATCGCCGCCGAAGCCACCCGGCGCGGACTCGACATCGAGATCGTCCGCAACGGCACCCGCGGCCTGCTGTGGCTGGAGCCGCTGGTCGAAGTCGAGACGCCGCAGGGCCGCATCGGCTTCGGTCCGGTCGATGCCGGCGACGTCGCCGGCCTGTTCGAGGCCGGCTTCCACGCCGGGTTCGACGGCAGCCATGCGCTGGCGCTCGGCCTGGTCGAACAGATCCCCTACCTGGCGCACCAGCAGCGCTTGACCTTTGCCCGCGCCGGCATCACCGATCCGCTCTCGCTCGACGACTACGAAGCGCACGGCGGCTACCGCGGGCTGCGCAATGCGCTCCTGAAGACGCCGGAAGAAATCGTCGCCGCCGTGACGGCCTCCGGCCTGCGCGGCCGCGGCGGCGCGGCCTTCCCTACCGGGATCAAGTGGAACACCGTGCTGAAAGCGCCGGGCCCGGAAAAATACATCGTCTGCAATGCCGACGAGGGCGATTCCGGCACCTTCGCCGACCGCATCGTGATGGAAAGCGACCCTTACGTGCTGATCGAAGGGATGACCATCGCCGGCATCGCCGTCGGCGCCACGCGCGGCTACATCTACGTGCGCAGCGAATACCCGCACTCGATCCGGCAGCTGGAAGCGGCGATCGCGACGGCCACGCAGCGCGGCTACCTGGGGCGCAGCCTGCTCAGCTCAGGCCGCAGCTTCGAGCTCGAAGTGCGCAAGGGCGCCGGCGCCTACATCTGCGGCGAAGAGACCGCGCTTCTGGAAAGCCTGGAAGGCAAGCGCGGCATCGTGCGCGCAAAGCCGCCGCTGCCGGCGCTGGCCGGCCTGTTCGGCAAGCCGACCGTGATCAACAACGTGCTGTCGCTGGCGACCGTGCCGATCATCCTCGACAAGGGGGCGCAGTACTACCAGGACTACGGCATGGGGCGCTCGCGCGGGACCCTCCCGATCCAGCTTGCCGGGAACATCAAGCATGGTGGGCTGATCGAACTCGCCTTCGGCGTCACGCTGCGCGAAATTTTATATGACTACGGCGGCGGCAGCGCCTCCGGCTGTCCGATCAAGGCGGTGCAGGTCGGCGGTCCGCTCGGCGCCTACCTGCCGGAATCGCAGTGGGACACGCCGCTCGACTACGAAGCCTTTGCTTCGCTGTGGGCGGTGCTGGGCCACGGCGGCATCGTGGTCCATGACGACAGCGCCGACATGGCAAAACTGGCGCGCTATGCGATGGAATTCTGCGCGGTGGAATCCTGCGGCAAGTGCACGCCCTGCCGCATCGGCTCGACGCGTGGCGTCGAGGTGATCGACAAGATCCGCGCCGGCACGCAACCGGCGCAGCAAGTGGTGCTGCTGCGCGACCTGTGCGACACCATGCTGTACGGCTCGCTGTGCGCGATGGGCGGCATGACACCGTATCCCGTGCTGTCGGCACTGAACCACTTTCCGGAAGACTTCGGCCAGCCCAGTGCGGGCGAGCGCGCCGCCTAGGAGAACAAGATGATCGAAACCATCCTCAAACGCGACCTGGGCACGCCGCCTGCCGCCGTCTTCGCGGACGCCGATATCGAATACGTCACGCTGGAAATCGATGGCGAGCGCGTCACCGTCCCCGCCGGCACGTCGGTGATGCGCGCCGCTGCCCTGGCCGACATCAACATCCCGAAACTGTGCGCCACCGACAGCCTGGAGCCCTTCGGCTCCTGCCGCCTGTGCCTGGTGGAGATCGAGGGCCGGCGCGGCTATCCGGCTTCCTGCACCACGCCGGTCGAACCCGGCATGGTGGTGCGCACCCAATCGTCGAAGCTGCAGCAGCTCAGAAAAGGCGTGATGGAGCTGTACATCTCCGACCACCCGCTCGACTGCCTCACCTGCCCCGCCAACGGCAATTGCGAACTGCAGGACATGGCCGGCGTCACCGGCCTTCGCGAAGTGCGCTACGGTTACGACGGCGAGAACCATTTAAAACTGAAGAAGGACGAATCGAACCCCTACTTCACCTTCGATTCCTCCAAGTGCATCGTCTGCAACCGCTGCGTACGCGCCTGCGAGGAAACGCAAGGCACCTTCGCACTGACGATCTCGGGACGCGGCTTCGATTCGCGCGTCTCGGCCGGCCAGAACGAGCCCTTCATGGCATCCGAATGCGTGTCCTGCGGCGCCTGCGTGGAAGCCTGCCCGACCGCCACGCTGCAGGAAAAATCGGTGATCTGGCTCGGCCAGGGCGAGCACAGCGTGACCACGACCTGCGCCTATTGCGGCGTCGGCTGCTCGCTGAATGCCGAGATGAAGGGCAACGAGGTGGTGCGCATGGTGCCGGCCAAGGACGGCAAGGCCAACGAGGGCCATGCGTGCGTAAAAGGCCGCTTCGCCTGGGGTTACGCCACGCACAAGGACCGCATACTGAAACCGATGATCCGCTCGAAGATCACCGATCCGTGGAAGGAAGTCAGCTGGGACGAAGCGCTCGACTACGCCGCGTCCGAGTTCAAGCGCATCCAGGCGAAATACGGCGTCGATTCGATCGGCGGCATCGTCTCGTCGCGCTGCACCAACGAGGAAGGCTACCTGGTGCAGAAGCTGGTGCGCGCGGCATTCGGCAACAACAACGTCGACACCTGCGCCCGCGTGTGCCACTCGCCGACCGGCTATGGTTTAAAGCAGACGCTGGGCGAATCGGCCGGCACCCAGAGCTTCAAGTCGATCGAGCAGTGCGACGTGGTGCTGGTCATCGGCGCCAACCCGACCGATGGCCACCCGGTGTTCGGCTCGCGCATGAAGCGGCGCTTGCGCCAGGGCGCGCGCCTGATCGTGATCGATCCGCGCCGCATCGACCTGATCAAATCGCCGCACGTGCGCGCCGACTACCACCTGCAACTGAAACCCGGCACCAACGTCGCCATCCTGTCGTCGCTGGCGCACGTGATCGTCACCGAGGGTCTGCTGAACGAAGCGTTCATCGCCGAGCGCTGCGAGGAACGCGCGTTTTCCCAGTGGCGCGATTTCGTGGCGCAGCCGGAGAATTCGCCGGAAGCGATGGCCGACGTCACCGGCGTGCCGGCCCAGCTGGTGCGGGAGGCGGCGCGCCTGTATGCGACGGGCGGCAACGCCGCCATCTTCTACGGCCTGGGCGTGACCGAGCACGCGCAGGGTTCGACCGCCGTGATGGCGATCGCCAACCTGGCCATGGCGACCGGGAACGTGGGCCGCGAAGGCGTCGGCGTGAATCCGCTGCGCGGCCAGAACAACGTGCAGGGTTCGTGCGACATCGGTTCCTTCCCGCACGAGCTGCCGGGCTACCGCCACGTGTCCGACAGCACCGTGCGCGGCGTGTTCGAGCAGGCCTGGGGCGTGCCGCTGCAGGCCGAGCCGGGCCTGCGCATCCCGAACATGTTCGAAGCCGCGCTGGACGGCAGCTTCCTCGGCCTGTACTGCCAGGGCGAGGACATCGTCCAGTCCGACCCCAACACCCAGCACGTGACCGCCGCGCTGCAGGCGATGGAGTGCGTGGTGGTGCAGGACATCTTCCTCAACGAGACCGCGAAGTTCGCCCACGTGCTGCTGCCCGGCTCGTCGTTCCTGGAAAAGGACGGCACCTTCACCAACGCCGAACGGCGCATCTCGCGCGTGCGCAAGGTGATGCCGCCACGCGCCGGCTACGCCGACTGGGAAGTGACGGTGGCGCTGTCGAACCGTCTGGGCTATCCGATGGACTACCGCCACCCATCCGAGATCATGGACGAGATCGCGATGCTGACCCCGACCTTCACCGGCGTCAGCTACGCGCGCCTGGACCAACTGGGCAGCATCCAGTGGCCGTGCAACGCCGACGCGCCGGAAGGCACGCCGACCATGCACATCAAGGAATTCGTGCGCGGCAAGGGGCGCTTCATCATCACCCAGTACGTCGGCACGTCCGAAAAGGTGACGCGCAAGTATCCGCTGATTCTGACCACCGGCCGCATCCTGTCGCAGTACAACGTGGGGGCGCAGACGCGGCGGACCGAGAACGTGCAGTGGCACGCCGAAGACCGCATCGAGATCCACCCGCACGATGCCCAGGAACGCGGCATTGCAGAGGGCGACTGGGTCGGCATCGAGAGCCGTGCCGGTG
Source organism: Herbaspirillum sp. SJZ107 (assembly GCF_006715485.1). Lineage (GTDB taxonomy): Bacteria > Pseudomonadota > Gammaproteobacteria > Burkholderiales > Burkholderiaceae_D > Telluria. Next base: position 858,060 of record NZ_VFNH01000003.1, on the reverse strand, counting down.
CCACGGTGCTGCGCGCGCTGGTCACCGAGCGCATGCAGCCGGGCGTGGTCTACACCACCTTCCACTTCCCGGAATCGGGCGCCAACGTGATCACGACGGAGAATTCGGACTGGGCCACCAACTGCCCCGAATACAAGGTGACGGCGGTGCAGGTGATGCCGGTGCAGCAGCCGTCCGAGTGGCAGCAGGCCTACCGGCGCTTCAATGCCGAACAGCTGCAGCTGGCCGAGGTGCGGCTACCCGATGCCAACGTGACCATCTGAGGAGAACACAAGGATGAATATCGACCACCTGGTCACGATGGCCAACCAGATCGGCGGCTTCTTCGCTTCCTTCCCGGACCGCGAAGAAGCGCAGGTAGGCATCGCCACCCACATCGAGCGCTACTGGGCGCCGCGCATGCGGGTACGGCTGTACGAGCACATGGACCGCGAGGAAGGCGCCGGCCTGGCGCCGATCGTGCTGGATGCGATGACCCGGCACCGCCGCCGGCAGGAGTTGCCGGTGGCGGAGAATACCTCGGTGCCGAAGGATGAGGATACCGGCGGGGATGCCGGCTGAGGCCGAGGCTTAAGCTCTTAAGCCGCGACGCCGGCTTCGTGCGCCTGCTGGTCGGCGTGGTACGACGAACGCACCATCGCGCCGACGGCCGCGTGCACGAAGCCCATCTCGTAGGCCTTTTCTTCGAACATCTTGAAGACGTCCGGGTGCACGTAGCGGCGCACCGGCAGGTGCGAGTTCGACGGTGCCAGGTACTGGCCGATGGTCAGCATGTCGATGTCGTGGGCGCGCATGTCGCGCATGACTTCCAGGATTTCCTCGTCGGTCTCGCCCAGGCCGACCATCAGGCCCGACTTGGTGACGGCGTTCGGGTACTTGGCCTTGAAGTCTTTCAGCAGGGTCAGCGAGTGCTGGTAATCGGCGCCCGGACGCGCTTCCTTGTACAGGCGCGGCACGGTTTCCAGGTTGTGGTTCATCACGTCAGGCAAGCCGTCGGCGAAGATGTTCAGCGCCTTCTCCAGACGGCCGCGGAAGTCCGGCACCAGCACTTCGATCTTGGTGTTCGGCGACAGCGCGCGCGTCTTGCTGATGCACTCGACGAAGTGGCCGGCGCCGCCGTCACGCAGGTCGTCGCGGTCGACCGAAGTGATCACGACATACGACAAGCGCAGGTCGGCGATGGTCTTGGCCAGGTTGCCCGGCTCGTTGACGTCGAGCGGGTCCGGACGGCCGTGGCCGACGTCGCAGAACGGGCAGCGGCGGGTGCACTTGTCGCCCATGATCATGAAGGTCGCGGTGCCCTTGCCGAAGCATTCGCCGATGTTCGGGCAGCTGGCTTCCTCGCAAACAGTGACCAGGTTGTTCGCGCGCAGGATGTCCTTGATCTCGTAGAAGCGCGACGACGCCGTGGCGGCTTTCACGCGGATCCAGTCCGGCTTTTTCAGGCGCTCGTGCTGCTCGAGCGGGACGATCTTGATCGGGATGCGCGAGGTCTTGCTGGCGCCCTTCTGCTTGTCGCTGGCGTTGTAGGCGGCGGGTTCGGTGACGGGTGCGGCTACGGGTGCTGCCACTGCTGCAGCGATGCCGGTATCGATTTCGGAAGTCATTTGCTCTTGCCCCAAAGGGTGTCAGTTGGAGTTGATCGTTGCAGCTTCAGGTGCCGGCGTGGAGACCGCCTCGGTGGTTGCCAGGTGCCGCACCAGGGCATGCGCCAGGGCCTGCTGGACATCGGCCAGCGGCGCTTCCACGCCCATGGTGCGCATGTCCACGGTAGCCAGTCCGGAATAGCCGCACGGGTTAATCCATGTAAAAGGAGACAGGTCCATCGCCACGTTCAGCGAGACGCCGTGGTAGGTGCAGCCGTTGCCGCGCACTTTCAGGCCCAGCGCGGCGATCTTGGCCCCACGGCGTGGACCTTCGGCGATGTAGATGCCGGGCGCGCCTTCGACGCGTTCACCCGCCAGATTATACGCCGCCAGCACATCGATGACCGCCTGCTCGATCTTGTTCACGAACTGGCGCGCATACAGCTTGCCGCCGGGCTTGTTGCGGCGCAGGTCCATCAACAGGTAGATCACGACCTGGCCCGGTCCGTGGTAGGTCACTTCGCCGCCGCGGTCGGTCTGCACCACGGGCACATCGTGCGCCGGGACGCCGGGTCCGCTCAGCAGGTGGCCGCGGTCGGCACCGAGGCCGAGGGTGAACACCGGCGGGTGCTCGACGATCCACAACTCGTCGCGCGTCTCCGGCGTGCGCGCATCGGTAAACGCGCGCATGTCGGCGAAGACGCTCTCGTAGTCGGCACGGCCAAGCTCGCGGATGATCGGGCCACCAATGAAGGGGCTGCCAACGACCGGAGCGGCGGGACGATTCGCTTGCATGGAATTTAGAAGGGAAATGGGCTGCCCCGTCATTATAAGCCAGCCGCATTTCCTGTGCCCGCCTTTGCTTGGCCGGGCAGATGAGACGTTGCGCTGTTACAGCACGATCTTGACCATCGGGTGGCCGGACAGGGCGGTATACAGGGCATCCAGCTGCTCGCGGCTGGTGGCGCGCACGGTCACGGTCAGGCTCGTGTAGTTGCCCTTGCCCGACGGGCGGACTTCCATCTTGCCTTTGTGGAACTCCGGATCGTGGACGAGGATCACTTCGTGGATGGTGTCGGCAAAGGCGTCATGCGTGGCGCCCATCACCTTGATCGGGAAATCGCTGGGGTATTCGATGAGGGATTCTTTGGGGTCCATGGCCGCTCCATTTAAAAGTGCATTGTAGCCAAACTCGGGACACGGCGTTGGCAGGGCGCCGGGAAGGCTGGTCGAGGCGTTTCGATTCCTTTGGTTATTTCTTTTTTACTGTATTTTCAGGTTTTTTCTTTTGTTTCGCTTGTTCTGTTTGCATGTAATTTTTGGTATATAATTTCTAAAATAACAACTTATTTATAATACATATGCTGAATAACTGGCAGATTTGGAGCAAATATATTTCCTAGCGCAAACAAAAAAGCCTTGTCGCGTTTCCACGGCAAGGCTTTGATGATCTTCGCAGGTGCCGCGAAGGCCCAGTGAACTGGATGGCTCAGCGCTCGCGCTGGTCCCGCCCGCGCGCCTCGCCATGCGCACGCTGGCCGGCATCGGCGCGCTGGACCGCTGCAGGTGGCGGAGCAGGGCGCGCGGCCGCCACCGGCGGCGGTGCCGGCATGGCCGCACGCGGCGCCGGCGCCACGGCGGCCGGGGCGGGGGCGGGCGCTGCCGGCGGCGGTGTGAAGCGCTGCGGACGCTCGCCGTCGCCGCGGTGGCCGCGCTCGGGGCGCTGCTCGAAACGCGGCTCGGTGCGTGCTTCCAGCACCGGTTGCGCCGGCGCGGGTATCGCCTGGACCGGTGCGCTCTGCGCCGGCCGGTTGCGGCGCAGTTCTTCCATCTGCTCGCGCCGGTCCGAACGCTGCCAGCCCTGGCTGCGCCACTCGGCACGGGGATCGCTGCGTTGATCAACACGGCCCTCGATCTGGCCCGGCTGCATCACGCCCTGCGGCGGCACGGTCGTGATCGGCGCCGGCGCCGGCTGGCGCGGCGGCGGGCTGACGATGGTGCCCGCCTGCGGCGACTGGCGTGGCGGCGGGCTGACGACCGACAGGCCCTGGGCCGACTGCGTCTGCCGCTGCGTCTGCGACATCAGCGCCCCCAGTCCGCTGCCCTGGCGCACGAAGCCGTCGCGCTCGACGCGGCCGGTATCGATGCGGTTGGCGTCGGCACGCTCATCGCCACGGCGCCCCTCGAAACGCTCACCACGGTCGCCGCGGTCACCGAAGCGGCGCTCGCTCCCACGGTCGCCATCACGGCGCTCCCAGCCCGGCCGCTCGCCGCGCTGCGGACGGTTCGGCGGCGCCGGCGGCGCGCTGGCCAGCGGCACGCCAGCGCCCATGTTGGTGTTCAGCACCGGCGGCGCGGTGGCGATCGGCGCGCGCGAGACATTGATCCGGCCCGGCTGGCGGAAGCGGTCCTGCGGCACCACCGTCAAGCCCTGCGGCCGAAAATCGCGGCCGCGGTCGCGCTCATGGCCAGCGCGCGGATCGTTGCGCACGTGCCCGTTGAGCCAGCGCAGGTGGTTGTCCGAGGTGCGGTAACCCGGCACGTAGCGGTCGTGCCACGACAGCGGGTACCAGCCGTAGCCCGGCGCGCGGGTGCGGTCGCGGAAGGTGATATCCCAGCCGGCGCCGCCGACCCAGCCGACCAGCGCCGGCGCCCATACCGGACGGCCTTCGCGGCGGCCCGGTGCCCAGGCCCAGCGGTTGCGCACCTGGATCCAGCGGCCGTAGTGGAAGGGCGCATAGCCCCAGGGCGCGTTGTCGACCCAAGTCCAGCCCCATGGATCGAGCCAGGTCCAGCTGCCGTCGCGGTAGGGCACCCAGGTGGTGGCGACGGTGGGCAGCCAGATCGGGCCGTATTCGGCGTCGGTGCTCCAGCTGCCGTAGCGGTCGAGGTCTTCGTAGCCGGTCATTTCGGTGCCGACGTAGCGCGCCGAGACCGAGGTTTCTTCGATGCGGTCGCGCCCGGCCGCCCAGTCGTCGAAGGCGTCGCGCTGGGCGGCGAGGGTGCGTACGTCGTCGTCGCTGAAATCGGCGCCCTTGCCGGCGCGCACCGTCAGCTGCGAGCCGCCGCCCTCGACCAGCGCCACGCCGTCGAACACGTTCACGCTGCTGGTGTCGCGCACGCGCTCGGCGTCGATGCGCAGGCTGCCGGGCTGCTGCAGCTGGACGCGCGCCTGCGCCGTCGCCAGTTCGAAGCCGGGCAGCAGATCCGGGTTGCGCACGCGGATGTTGGCGCTGCCGTAGTGCAGGCGCAGGCGCAGGGTGGCGTCGTCCAGCTGCAGGATCTCGAGCGAGGAATCGCCGTCCAGGCGGATCGAGGTCGAGCCGATGCGCAGCTCGGTGCGGGCGCCCGGCGCGGTACTGATCATGTTGCCCGAGGTAACCGGCCAGTTGACCTGCGCCGCCATCATTTCGGCGCCGACGTCGTCGGCGATGCTGACCTGGCCCTGGGTCAGCGCCACCCGGCCGACCTGGGCCGGGACATCGTCCGGGTCGGCGGCCAGCGCCAGCGAAGTCAGGCCGGCCAGGGCCAGCAGGGTCAGGGAAGGTAGGACTCGGTTGCGCATGGTCTCTCCAGGCTCGGGCTTGCTGTTTGTATGGACGCAGCGCGTCTACCTGATTACAACGCACGAGCGTTCGAAAGGACAACGTGCGTTACAAACGGTTGCGAAAACCGTCGCAACCGCACAATCGGCCGCACGATCCGGCACGCGAAAGACGCCTCAGGCGGCGTGGCGCTTGACGAAGAACAGCAGGGCGCCGACCATGATCAGCACGCCGCCAAAGAAACGGTTCTGGGCCTTGACCGCGCGCTCGTCGCGGAAAAAACGCTGCATCGACGAGGCCAGGAAGGCGTAGCCGTGCATCACGGTGGCGTCGATGGTGACCATGGTCACGGCCAGGATCGCCAGCTGCGGCAGCACCGGCGCCGTCGGCGAAATGAAACTCGGCAGCACCGCGACCATGAAGATGATCCCTTTCGGGTTGGTGGCGTTGGTCAGGAAGCCGGTCAGCACGCGCCGGCCGAAGCTCGGGTGGGCCGCCATGCCGGCGGTCGACACGTTGGTGGCGTGCGCCTTGGCGCGCCACTGGCCGATGCCGAGCCAGATCAGGTACAGGGCGCCGATGGTCTTGACCACGGTGAACGCCACTTCGGACGCCAGCAGCAGCGAGCCGACGCCGGCACCGGCGATGACCAGCACCAGGATCAGGCCGAGCTGCAGTCCCAGCACGGTGGCACTGGCTTTACGGACGCCGTAGGCGAGGCCGTGCGACATCGACAGCACCGCGCCCGAACCGGGAGAAATGGCGATCAGGGTGCCGGCGATGACGAAAGCGATCCAGGTGGCGAAGCTCATGCTGGGAAAGGAATCTGGGAATGAGGAAGGAAAAAGAGGCGCAACGCCCGGTCATCGGTGCGTTGCGGCCTCTCTGGTACGGCAATTACTTCTTTTTCTTCGGGTTGACGGCGGCCTTCAGGGTGGCGCCGGCTGCGAAGCGCGGGGTCTTCGACGCAGCGATCTTCATCGCTTCGCCGGTGGCCGGGTTGCGGCCCTGGCGGGCAGCGCGCTTGGTGACCGAGAAGGTGCCGAAGCCGGTGATCCCGACCGTGTCGCCTTTTTTCAGGCGCTCGGTGATGATCTCGATGACGGTGTTCACTGCGTCGTTGGCAGCGGCACCCGACATCTCGGTACGCTTCGCAAATTCAGCGATCAGTTCGCCTTTCTTCATAAATCCTCCGGGGGTAAAAGAGCCGGAAGATTAGCATAATTAATTGCTATATGTAATGTTCTACAGGGCTACGGGTCGGCCGTAAGCCCTTTACTGACGCGGTTTCTGCCGTGCCGGCCATTCAAGCGGCGGCCGGGGCCCCCTCGAGGCGCCCGCGCAGGGCAGCATTGATCAGCGTCTGGTAGCCGGTCCCGGTGCGCTCGGCGCGTGAGCGGAACTCGTCCAGCACCTCGTCATCCAGGTAGATGGTGATGCGGGTCTTGCGCTTCGGCGGACGGGTGCGGCGGCGGGGTGCGGTCGGCAGGTCGACATTGCTGTTCATTGCATCTCCTTTGGTCGGTAAAGGCTGCTGCACCGCAGCCGATGGTCCAACTATACGTATTCGCTCCCCATGGCGGCGTGGAAAGCGACGAGTTGCAGATTTGCGGGGATGAAACGCAAATAAAGCGTCTCAGGCGCGTGCACGCATGACGCCCGAAGCGTGTGCAAGGGGGCGATGCATGTCGGTTAAGATGTGGCCATATTGACATTTGGAGGTAGGCCAATGGCTGCAGGAAGTTTACTAGCGTTGATCGACGATATCGCCAGCGTGCTCGACGACGTCGCCCTGATGAGCAAAGTGGCGGCCAAGAAAACCGCCGGTGTGCTGGGCGACGACCTGGCCCTGAATGCCCAGCAGGTCACCGGCGTGAATGCCGACCGCGAACTGCCGGTGGTGTGGTCGGTGGCGCTCGGTTCGCTGCGCAACAAGGCGATCCTGGTACCGGCCGCGCTGGCGATCTCGGCCTTCCTGCCGCAGGCGATCACGCCGCTGCTGATGCTGGGCGGCGCCTATCTATGCTTCGAGGGTTTCGAGAAGCTGGCCCACAAATACATGCACAGCGCATCCGAGGATGCCGCGCATGAGGAAGAACTGGTCACGGCGCTGGCCGCCGGCGCCGACATGCGTACGGTCGAGCAGGACAAGATCAAGGGCGCGGTGCGCACCGACTTTATTTTGTCGGCGGAAATCATCGTGATCGCGCTCGGCGTCGTCAACGAAGGCGGCGCCAGCTTCGGCGCCCAGGTCGCGGCGCTGGTCGCAGTTGCCATCGCGATGACGGTCGGCGTGTACGGCCTGGTAGCGGCGATCGTCAAGATGGACGACGTCGGCCTGTGGCTGAGCAAGAAGAGCGGCGCCCTCGCGCGCGGCCTCGGCAACCTGCTGCTGGCGGCGGCGCCGCGCCTCATGAAAGCGCTGTCGGTGATCGGCACGGTGGCCATGTTCATGGTCGGCGGCGGCATCATCGGCCACGCAGTGGAACCACTGCACCACCTGGCCGAGAGCGCGGCCCACGCGGTGTCCGGCGTGCCGGCGGTCGGCGGCCTGCTGGCGGCGGTCACCCCGACCGTGATCGATGCCGTGGCCGGCGTCGTCGTCGGCGCCGTGGTACTGCTGGTGGTGACATTGGTGCAGCGCCTGCGCGGCAAGCACTGACCTTGTACTGAAAAGAACCTTTCCGGGCGCGCCGACTCCAAGGCAAAAGGAGGAGGCTGCGTCATGCAGGAAACCCGCTTGCGCCTGCACCTGGCTCTCGGTGCGGCGCGGATGTCGACCTGGGATGCCACGGTCGTCGACAGCAAGGTCACCGACGGCATCGTCTCGTGGTCGCCCGACGGTGCCGCGCTGATCGGCCTGGCCCCGGTCGAGCAGCAGCAACACTATCTCGACTTCCTGGCGCGGGTCCATCCGGACGAACGCGCACACCTGGTTCAGTACATGCAGCTGCGCGTCGACCAGGGCGCTCCCTACCATTGCGAATACCGCGTGCTGATGCCGGACGGCATGGTGCGCTGGATCGGCTGCCGCGGCATGGCCGTCTACGAGGATGGGATTCCCGTGCGCACGCTCGGCCTGATCTGGGATGATTCGCCACGCAAGCAGCAGGAAGCCGAGCTGGCCGAACAGAAGGAGCTGGCCGAAGTGACGCTCGGCTCGATCGGCGACGGCGTGATCGCCACCGATGCGCGCGGGCGCGTGCGCTTCATGAACCGGGTCGCCGAGGAACTCACCAGCTGGAACGGCGAGCAGGCCGCCGGCATCGACGTCGCCCACGTGGTGCGGCTGCTGGACGAGGCCGACGGCAGCGAGATGGAAAACCCGGTACACCGCTGCCTGCGCGAACGGCATGCCGTCGGCGTGAGCTCGCATGCCCAGCTGCTGGCGCGCGACGGCCGGCGCATGGCCATCGAGGATTCCTCGGCACCGATCTGGGGCCGCGACGGCACGGTGCTGGGCGCGGTGGTGGTGCTGCACGACGTCACCCACGAACGCAAGCTGGCGCACCAGCTCAGCTGGCAGGCATCGCACGATCCGCTGACCGGTCTGATCAACCGGCGCGCCTTCGAGGTGGCGGTGGCCGATGCGCTGCGCAGCGCCAAGGACCACGGCCACCATCACGCGCTGCTGTACATGGACCTCGACCGCTTTAAAATCGTCAACGATACCTGCGGCCACGGCGCCGGCGACCTGCTGCTGCAGACCTTGTCCCAGCTGCTGCAGCGCCGCATGCGCGAGAGCGACGTGCTGGCGCGGCTGGGCGGCGACGAGATGGGCGTGATCCTGTCGTTCTGCCCGTTGCCGCGCGCGCTGGCGCTGGCCGACGAACTGCGCCAGGCGGTCAAGGATTTCCGCTTCGTCTGGGGCGAACGCGTGTTCGAGATCGGGGTCTCGATCGGCATGGTCGAGATCAGCGAGCACAGTAAATCGATGACGGAACTCCTGATCGCCGCCGACCAGGCCTGCTACATGGCCAAGGAGCAGGGCCGCAACCGCGTGCACGTGTACCGCGAGAGCGACGCCATGCTGGCGCGCCGCCAGGGCGAGCTGCACTGGGTGTCGCGCCTGACCGAGGCGCTGGAAAAGAACCAGTTCCGCCTGTTCTCGCAGCCGATCGTGGCACTCAACGGCAGCGTCAACGGCGCCGCCAACGGCCACGCCGCCGGGCACCAGGAAGTCCTGCTGCGCATCGCCGGCGCCGGCCGCCTCGATCCGGGCGCGAGCGGCGACGGCCTGATCCTGCCCGGCGCCTTCATTCCCGCCGCCGAACGCTACGACCTGATCGTGCCGCTCGACCGCTGGGTGGTCACCCACGTCTGCCGCCATATCCAGGCCGAACGGCGCCGCGCCGACGGCAGCCGCAAGGCCCAGCTGTACGCCCCCATGTATTCGGTCAACCTGTCAGGCAGCTCGCTCGGCGACGACGGCATGCTGGCCCACATCCAGTCCGAAATCGCGGCCCACGGCATCGATCCCGGCCAGCTGTGCTTCGAGATCACGGAGACCGCCGTCATCGCCAACCTGCCCAAGGCCCAGGAATTCATCGCTTCGCTGCGCGCGCTGGGCTGCCATTTCTCGCTCGACGATTTCGGCAGCGGGCTGTCTTCGTTCGCCTACCTGCGCACCCTGCCGGTCGACTACCTCAAGATCGACGGCCTGTTCATCCGCGGCATCGCCGGCAACGACATCAACCGGGCGCTGGTCAAAGCCATCAACGAGGTCGGCCACGTGATGGGCATCCGTACCGTGGCCGAATACGTCGAAGACACGGAAACCCTGGCAGCGGTGCGCGCACTCGGCATCGATTACGCCCAGGGTTACGCGGTCGGCCAGTTGCGCCAGCTGTCCTGAGCGCTGCCCCATCCCGGTGCGCGGCCCACCGGGCACGCTCGCTGCCCACGCACGTCATGCACCATGCATGATCATGTGTTGCGCCATTACAAACAAGCAAGCTGATTTGTTTGACAACGATCATACCCACAGCCCAGTATCAATATAGGGCTTGCCACCAGTAAAGCCCTGACCTCCGTGTCACGTTCCCATCAGGCATGACCGCACGGCTTCATTTCATTCGCAGACAAGAATAAGGAAGCAACGATGCAACAACGATTTGTACCGGAAAAGACCGCACTCGCCCTGGCGATTGCCACCCTGTGCGCCGCGGGCTCGGCCCAGGCTCAGGCCCAGGACACGGCGGGCGCAGGTAGCGCCGCCACCGTGGTCGTGACCGGCACCCGGGTCGCCAACCGCAGCGCGCTCGACACCGCCTCGCCGGTCGACGTCATCTCGGCCGACACCCTCAAGAATACCGGGTCCACCGACCTGAACCAGTCGCTGGCGGTGGCGCTGCCGGCGCTGAACTTCCCGCGCCCGGCGATCACCGACGGCACCGACACCGTGCGCCCGGCCACGCTGCGCGGCATGTCTCCCGACCAGAGCCTGGTGCTGGTCAATTCCAAGCGCCGCCATGCGGCCTCGCTGGTCAACCTGAACGGCAGCATCGGGCGCGGCGCATCCGCGGTCGACCTCAACACGATCCCGTCCGCCATCGTGCGCAGCATCGAAGTGCTGCGCGACGGCGCGGCCGCCCAGTACGGCTCGGATGCGATTTCCGGCGTGATCAACGTCCGCCTGCGCACCGACCGCAGCGGCGGCGAAGGCACCTTCACCTTCGGCGAGCGCAAGACCGATTACAGCATGCTCAACGGTGGCGCGCCGACGGATGCCACCTGGGGTCCCGGTCCGACCTCGCGCTCGCGCACCGACGGCCAGAGCCGCACCCTGAGCGCCTGGAAAGGCCTGCCGTGGGGCGAGACCGGCTACATCACCATCGCCGGCGAAGTGAAAAGCCAGGAACACACCGAGCGCAGCGGCTACGACCTGCGCCAGCAGTATGCACTGGTGAACGGCGTGAAGGGCGCCTACGACCCGCGCGAGCAGACCGTCAACCGCTACAACGCCTGGTACGGCGAGCCGGAGATGAAGCAGAAGACCCTGTTCGTCAATGCCGGCAACAACCTGTCGGGCGACGTCAAGGTCTACGGCTGGAGCAGCTACCAGCTGCGCGACGCCCGCTCGGCCGGCTACTTCCGCCCGGCGCAGGACGTGCGCAACGTGCAGGCCATCTATCCGGACGGCTTCCTGCCGATCATCGCACCGACCGTCGAAGACTTCAGCGCCGCCGCCGGCATCAGCTGGACGGTCGGCGACTGGGACCTCGACACCTCGCTGGTGTACGGCCAGAACCGGATGAACTACGACGTCGAGAACACCCTGAACGCGTCCTACGGCGCGGCCAGCAAGACCAGTTTCGACGCCGGCGGCTTTACCTACAAGCAGCTGGTCTACAACCTGACCGGCGTGCGCAAGTTCGACGTCGGCGGCCTGGCCTCGCCGCTGAACCTGGCGCTCGGCCTCGAGGCGCGCCGCGAAGGCTACGAATTGCATGCCGGCGAGCCGACCTCTTGGAACAATGGCGGCGTGCGGGTCAACGGCGCCGCCGCCCCGTCGGGTGCCCAGGTGTTCCCGGGCTTCCGTCCGCAGAACGCCTCCGACAGTTCGCGCACCGCGCTCGGCGTGTTCGCCGACCTGGAGGCGAATCTCACCGATAAACTGCTGGCATCGGCCGCAGTGCGCGGCGAGCGCTACAACGACTTCGGCAGCAACCTGTCCGGCAAGCTGTCGGCCCGCTACGACTTCGCCAAGACCTTCGCGCTGCGCGGCGCGGTGCAGAACGGCTTCCGCGCACCCTCGCTGCAGCAGCAGAACTTCACCTCGACTTCGACCAACTTCATCGACGGCGTCCCGTACGAGATCACGACCTTCAAACCGTCGGATCCGGTGGCGGTCGCGCTCGGCGCCAAGCCGCTGAAGGCCGAGAAGTCGACCAACTACTCGCTCGGCGCGGTGCTGCGCTTCGATCCGGTCAGCATCACGGTGGACGCCTACCGCATCAACGTGCGCGACCGCATCGTGCTGTCCGAAAACCTGACCTCGACCGCGGTGCGCAACTACATCGTGTCGCAGGGCTTCGCCGGCGTCGGCGGCGGCCGCTTCTTCATCAACGGCGTCAGCACCCGCAGCGAGGGCGTCGACGTGGTCGCCAACCTGCCGTGGAATGCCGGCGCCGTGGGCCGCTTCGACTTCACGCTGGCCGGCAACGTCAACCGCACCAAGGTCACCAAAGTGCCGACCACCGCCCAACTGGCGGCGCTGAACCCGGCGCCGGTGCTGTTCGACCGCATCAACGTGCTGGTGCTGGAGCAAGGCCAGCCGAAGAACAAGATCGTCGCCAGCGCCAACTGGAAGCTGGCGCAATGGGGCGTGACCGCGCGCGCCACCCGCTACGGCAAGGTGCTGTCGCCCGGGACCACGGCCGCCAACGACTTCCCGCTCGATCCGCACACCATCGTCGACCTGGAAGGCCGCATCGCGCTCACCAAGCAGCTGAGCCTGGCGGTGGGCGCAGACAACGTGTTCGACCAGTATTCGGAAACGCTGCCGTTCCGCGTGAACACCACCAACAACGCGCCGTTCTCGAACTACACGCCGTTCGGCAACAGCGGGCGTTACATCTACGCGCGCGCCAACTATACCTTCTGATCGTTATTGGGTGCGATGACGCGCCTAGCTTAACGGGATGCCGATAAAGGGTGGACAGCTTACCGTCCACCCTTTATTTCTTTTATTTCTTCCATCCGCCCCTTTCCACCCTGCGGATTCAACACATATTCCCCATCTGCATTACAATTTAGTCAACTGTGGCTTGGCACCGCCCAGTGCCGGGCCCAGGCCTGCGTACGCCACCGCCAATGACACGAGGATCCTTGACCGGTGTTTGAACAGGAGCATGCATGCGGATTTTGTTGACGGGCGCAAGCGGATTCATCGGGCAACACCTGCTGCACGCGCTGCTGGCGGAAGGCCACCAGGTCGTGTGCGCCGTGCGCGCCGTCAAGCCGAGCAGCGATCCGCGCCTGAGCTACATCCATGCCGATTTCAGCAAAGACATCGATAAATCCACCTGGCTGGCACGCCTGACCGGGATCGACGCGGTGGTCAACACGGTCGGCATCTTCCGCGAAAGCGGCGCCCAGACCTTCGAGAACCTGCATACCCGGGCACCGCGCGCGCTGTTCGCCGCCTGCGCCGAATCGGACGACGTGCACATGGTGCTGCAGCTGTCGGCGCTGGGCGCCGACGACGGCGCCGACACCCCCTACCACCTGTCGAAAAAGGCGGCCGACGACTACCTCGCCTCGCTGCCGATCCGCGCCTGCATCGTCCAGCCGTCGCTGGTGTACGGCGCCGACGGCACCAGCGCGCGCGTGTTCAAGGCGCTGGCCTCGATGCCGTTCGCGCTGCGTTTCGGCGATGCGCCGCAACTGGTGCAGCCGATCCACGTCGACGACGTGGTGGCGGCGATCGTCTGCCTGCTGCGCCAGCGCCTGCACATCGACCAGCCGCTGTTGCCCGGCATCGTCCCCTTGCGCACCGCACGCCGGCTGGCGCTGGCCGGGCCGCAGGCGCTGCCTTTCACCGACTACCTGGCGAGCCTGCGCACGGCGATGGGCATGGGCCGCCTGCGCGTGCTGAAGCTGTCCGCCGGCAGCGGGCGCCTGCTGGCCCGCTGCGGGCGCTGGCTGCCGGGCGGCCTGCTCGATCCGGACGCGCTGCGCATGCTCGACCGCGGCAACACGGCCGACCCGGGGCCGACGCTGCGCCTGCTGGGGCGTCCGGCACGCAGCATCGCCTCGTTCATCGTGGAGCCGCGCGCCGAGCGCGCCCGCGCCAAACTCGACTGGCTGCTGCCGCCGCTGCGCTGGGCTATCGTCGTGGTCTGGATCTTCACCGCGATCGTGTCGGGCTTCGTGTATCCGGTCGAGGACAGCCTCGCGCTGCTGGCACGGACCGGCATCCCCGAATCCCTGCGGCCGCTGATGCTGTACGGCGCATCGGCGCTGGACCTGCTGTTTGGCCTCGGCATCCTGTTGCTGAAGCGGCGCCGCTGGCTGTGGCTGGCGCAGCTGGCGCTGATCGGCTTTTATACGGTCGTGATCGCGTTCAAGCTGCCGGAGTTCCTGGTGCATCCCTACGGACCGCTGACCAAGAACCTGCCGATGCTGGCGGCCATCTGGCTATTGTATGAGTTGGACGGAAAGGAAAAGTAATGGAATACCTTGGCATCAAGTGGCTGCACATCCTGTCGTCGACGCTCCTGTTCGGCACCGGACTCGGGTCGGCCTGGTACATGTTGTTCGCCAACGTGAGCAAGGACGTGCGCGCGATCGCCGTCGTCAGCAAGTACGTGGTGATCGCCGACTGGCTGTTCACCGCCACCACCGCCGTCATCCAGCCGGCCACCGGCTTCTACATGGCGCACCTGGCCGGCTATCCGCTCACCAGCCACTGGATCATGTGGTCGGTGATCCTGTACGTGCTGGCCGGCGCCTGCTGGCTGCCGGTGGTGTGGATCCAGATCCGCCTGCGCGACCTGGCAGCCGCGGCGGCGCGCGATAATACGGCCCTGCCGCCGCAGTACTGGACCTTGTTCAAAACCTGGGTGGCGCTCGGGATCCCGGCCTTCATCGCCTTCGTGTTCATCTTCTGGTTCATGGTGGCCAAGCCGGTGTGAACAATTCAATCAGATTCGAAAGGAAATCCATGTCTCGTCTCAGCTTCGGTATCGCCGTCCTGCTGGCTTCCGGCGGCGTCTTCGCCGCCACCCCGGAATGGGTCGCACGCAGCGACGCCTACACCCAACCCGTGCTGAAGGACACCGGCAAGTACCAGCCCGAGGAATCGACCGAGCTGGGCGACGAGAGCTTCGACACCGGGGTGGCTGACTTCAAGCCGCGCGACTACGAACGCCAGCTGGCCGACACCGAAAAGCGCCTGCAGGCGCTGCGCCGCGAGCGCGCGGCTGAAAAAGACGTCAAGGTGCGGCAAGACCTCGACATCCTGATCGACTCACGCGAAAAACTTATCGCCAGCATGAAGCTGGAACGCCAGTACCTGCTGAACTACGTGAACGTGGGCGAACTGGTGTACGGCGGCCTGCGTGCCCTGCTCGACACCCGCAACAAGCCGGCCCGCCAGAAGCTGGCGCTGGTGCGCCTGAAGCGCTATGCGGGCACGGAAAGCGGCTATACGCCGATGGCCACGCTGGTGCGCGCCCGTACCGAGGAACGCCTGGCCAACAAGGGCTTGATCGGTCCCTATGTGGGCGAAGTCGAGGAAGGGCTGAACAACAACGCCACCTACATGAACGGCATCGAAGAACTGCTGAAAAAGGATGGCCTCAGCGGCTGGGAAGCCGACTTCGCGGCGCTGAAGGCGCAAGTGAAAGCCTACGACGAGTGGGTACGGAGCCGCATCCTGCCGCGCGCGCGCAAGGAAGTGCGCCTGCCGGAACCGGTCTACGTCAACCGCCTGGTGAATGTCGGCGTCGACATCACCCCGGGCCAGATGATCGAGCGCGCCAGCTTCGACTTCCAGGAAGTGCGCGACCAGATGCAGGTGGTGGCGGGCACCATCGCCGCGCAAAGGAAACTGCTGTCGCCCGATTACCGCGACGTGATGCGCGAACTGAAAAAGACCTCGATCCCCGCCGACCAGCTGCTGCCGTACTACCGCGAGCGTTTGAAGGATATCGAGGGCATCATCCGCGCCCACAACCTGGTGACGCTGCCGGCGCGCGAGGCCAACATCCGCACCGCCAGCCCGGCCGAGGCGGCGCGCACCCCGGCGCCCTTCATGAACCCGCCGCGCATGATCGGCAACACCGGAGAATACGGCGAGTTCGTGATCCCGCTGGCCAACCCGAACGCGAAGTCTAAGGAGAGGATGGACGACTTCGACTACGCCGCGGTGTCGTGGGGCGTGACCGCGCACGAGGCGCGCCCGGGCCACGAGCTGCAGTTCGCATCGATGGTGGAGCAGGGCATGTCGGTGGCGCGCGCCCGCTTCGCCTTCAACAGCGCCAACGTCGAAGGCTGGGGCCTGTATTCGGAAGCGCTGGTGCTGCCCTACATGCCGCCCGAAGGCCAGCTGGCCGCGCTGCAGATCCGCCTGCTGCGCATGGCGCGCGCGATGCTCGACCCGATGATCAACACCGGCCGCATGACGCCCGAGCAGGCCAAGGCCTTCCTGATGAAGGAAGTGGTGCTGTCCGAACCCTTCGCCCAGTCCGAGGTCGACCGCTATTCCTACCGCAGCCCGGGCCAGGCCACCGCCTACTATTATGGCTACGTGAAGCTGCGCGCCCTGAAGACGCTCGCCGAGATCGAACTGGGCGAACGTTTCAACTTGAAAGCGTTCAATGATTTCATCATCGCCCAGGGCATCCTGCCGCCCGAGCTGATGAAGCAGGCGGTGCTGGAGGATTTCATTCCGGCGCAAAAGGCGGCGAAGTGAGCCAATGAAGTGAGCCGATGAGCGCGCGAATATTAACCAGCGGTAAGCTGCGCCATGCCGGGCGCGATCCACGGTAAGGTTGACACTGTTGCGGCCAGGACGGCCGCCAGGCTCACCATTCGGAGGATACGATGCGCAAGATGATTTTCATGGCAGTTGCCGGTTTTCTGTGGAAAAAATTCATGGCCAAGCGGACCTATAACGGTACGGTGCCGGGCCGCTTCTGACGGTCTTTACGGAACCCGTTCTTCCAGCCGGAAGAACGGGTTTTTTTACGCCTGGCGAAGGCGTGCGTTCATCTACCCATCTACACGGAGAAAACAATGCGGGCTTATCAGATCTTACCCGGCGCGGGCATCGACGGACTGCAGAGCGTCGACTATCCCGACCGCGAACTGGGCACCGGCGAAGTGCGCGTCCGCGTGCGCGCGGTGTCGCTGAACTACCGCGACCTGATGGTCGCGAGCGGCAATTACCTGGTCAATGTCGACGAGTCCATCATTCCCTGTTCCGACGGCGCCGGTGAAGTGCTGGCCGTGGGGCCGGGCGTGAGCCGGATACAGGTCGGCGACCGCGTCGCCGCTTCGTTCTTCCCTTACTGGCACGACGGCCCCGCCGCCCCGGATAAAGTGCGCCACGCGCTCGGCGGCGACATCGACGGCATGCTGGCCGAAGAAGTGATCCTGCACGAAGATGCGCTGGCCAGGATCCCGGCCGGGATGAGCTTCATCGACGCGTCCACCATGCCGTGCGCGGGCGTCACGGCCTGGAACGCCATCTTCGAATCCAGCAACAACATCCGTCCCGGCGACACCGTGCTGCTGCTCGGCACCGGCGGCGTGTCCGTGCTCGGCCTGCAGCTGGCCAAGGCGGCGGGCCTGCAAGCCATCATCACCTCGTCCAGCGACGACAAGCTGGCGCGCGCCAGGGAACTGGGCGCCGCCCACACCATCAACTACCGCACCCATCCTGAATGGCAGGAAGAGGTGCTGCGCGTGACCGGCGGCACCGGCGCCCACGTGGTGCTCGAAGTCGGCGGCCAGGGCACCGTCAACCGCTCGATCGCGTCCGCCGCGATGGGCGGCAGCATCGCCGTCATCGGCGGCGTCAGCGGCTTCGGCGGCGAAGTCAATCCGGCCTCGCTGCTGGCCAGCGCCCGGCGCCTGGTCGGCATCTACGTCGGCAGCCGCACCATGCTGGAGAAGGTGATGCGCTTTGCCGATGGGGCCGGGCTGCAGCCGGTGGTGGACCGGGTGTTCCCGTTCGAGGAGGCGCAGGCCGCGTACCGCTACATGGAGTCGGGGGCGCACTTCGGGAAGGTGGTGATTGCGGTGGGGGAGTGAACGCGGTACACCCAGACTGACCGTTGGCGCCAGATCCGTCGCCCCTGCCCAGGCAGGGGTCCAAGTTCGTCGCGTACCGTCAGCATGTACAGCAGACTGTTCTGAAAACTTGGGTCCCTGCCTTCGCAGGGACGACGTTCCAGCGCCCGAACGTCCCTTACTTCTGGATTTTCACCAGCTCGATCTCGAACAGCTTCGGCCACAGCTTGCCGGTCACATATAACTTCTTCTGCCGGCCATCCCAGGCAATCCCGTTCAGCACCGCATCCACCGAACTGGTACCGCGCTGTTCCGGCGGCAGCAGGCCGGCCAGGTTGATCCAGCCGACCACCTTGCCGCTGTCCGGGTCGATGCGCGCGATCACGTCGTAGCCCCAGACGTTGGCGTAGATCTCGCCGTCGACCACTTCCAGCTCGTTCAGCTGCCCGACCGGCTTGCCCTCGGCGGTCACCGGGATGCGGCGCTGCTCTTCCAGGGTCTTCGGGTCCAGCACGCGGATCTCGTTGCTGCCGTCGCTCATGTAGACGTGTCTGGCATCGCTGGCCAGGCCCCAGCCTTCGCCCTTGTAATTGAAGCGGCTTTTCAGCGCAAAGGTCTTGGCGTCGTAGACGAAGCCGACGTTCGACTGCCACGTCAGGGTGACGATGCTGTCGCCCACCGCGGTGGAACCCTCGCCGAAGTATTCGTCCGCCAGCGCCTTCTTCTGCTGCACCTTGCCGGTCTTGAGGTCGACCTTGCGGAGTGTCGACTGGCCCTTCTGGCCGGTGCTTTCGTACAGCTGGCCGTCGCGGAAGAACAGGCCCTGGGTAAAGGCGGCGGGGTCGTGCGGATAGGTGTTCTTGACCACGAAGCCGTACACGGGGATGGCGGCTTGGGCGGCGGTGGCGCCGAGCAGGGCCACGCCTAGCACGACGGATGCGAATTTTTTCAAGGCTGACTCCAGAGGCAGGCGAATTGCGGCCATATCGATAGCGGCCACATAGTATGCCAGCAACGCGCCAATGCCGAGCAGGTTGACCCGGTTTTACACCGTATGGCCGGGCGTGGCGCTGGCTTATCGCCGTTTGCGTTAGGATTGGACTGGTTGACGAATAACGCTTGAAGGATAGCCCTATGGACAGTATCGACCTCGAAGTGCTGCACGCCTGCGACCAGTGGCTGCGCGCCGGCTACCGCTGCGAATACGTGACGGTGGTGCGCACCTGGGGCTCGAGCCCGCGTCCGGAAGGCGCGACCATGGCGATCCGTTCGGACGGCCTGGTGGTCGGTTCGGTGTCCGGCGGCTGCATCGAAGACGACCTGATCGCCGCGGTGCGCGAACACGGCATCGTGCGCACCAGCCCCGAAGTGCTCACCTACGGCATCAGCGCCGACGAGGCGCACCGCTTCGGCCTGCCTTGCGGCGGCACCATCCAGCTGGTGGTCGAGCCGCTCGGCGCGCACAGCCGCATCGACCAGTTGCTGGCGCTGGCCCAGCGCCGCGTATTGACCCGGCGCACGCTCGATCTCGCCACCGGCGCGGTCGAGCTGGACGAGGGCGCGGCCGACCAGCAGCTGCACATGGACAAGGACAAGCAGCGCCTCGTGACCCTGCACGGGCCGCGCCTGCGCATGCTGATCATCGGCGCCGGCCAGCTGTCGCAATTCCTGGCCCAGATCGCGGTCGGTCTCGAATACCAGGTCACGATCTGCGACCCGCGCGAAGAGTACCGCGGCAGCTGGAGCCTGCCGGGCGTGGAGGTCGTGCACGAGATGCCGGACGACGTCGTGCTGGCGATGAAACTGGATAACCGCAGCGCCGTGATCGCGCTCACCCACGACCCGAAGCTGGACGACATGGGCCTGATGGAAGCGCTCAAGACCGGTGCCTTCTACGTCGGCGCGATCGGTTCGCGCGTCAACAATGCGCGGCGCCGCGAGCGCCTGCGCGAATTCGACCTGACGGACGAGCAGATCGCCAAGCTGCACGGCCCGATCGGCATCTATATCGGCAGCAAGACGCCATACGAGATCGCGGTGTCGATCCTGGCCGAGCTGACGGCGGTCAAAAACGGCGTGCCGCTGCCGCAGCAGATGACGGTGGAGGGGGGTAAAGCGCTGGCGAACAACGTGCCGGCGAATCCGCTGGCGTTCGAGGCCAAGGCGGCCTGAGCTTTATTACGGTCGCAGCAACAGCGCGGCCAGCACCAGCATCGTCGCGCCCGTGAACACTTCGACGGCGCGCCAGACGCTTGGTCGCTCCAGCACGAAGGCGCAGCGCCGCGCCAATAATCCCAGGCCGGAAAACCACAGCAGCGAGGCCAGCATGGCGCCGGCCGCGAACGAGGTGCGGTGGCCCGCCGCCAGGCTGCTGCCGACCGCCCCCAGCAGCACCACCGTATCCAGGTAGACGTGCGGATTCAGCAGCGACATCGCCAGCACCAGCGTGAACGCCTGGCGCGCGCTGCCGGCCCGGGCGCCATCCTGCTGGACCGGCGCCGTGTGCGTCTGCCAGGCGCTTTTCAGGCAGCGGCAGCCGTACCACACCAGGAACAGGGCGCCGCCCCAGCGGCAGATCGCCAGCAACAGCGGAGAGGCTTCGACCAGCGCGCCGAAGCCCGACATGCCGAACCCAATCAAGGTAATGTCGATCAGCACGCAGGTGGCCACCGTCAGCAGCAGGTGGCGGCCGCGCACGCCGGTGCGGATCACGTGCGCGTTCTGGGCGCCGATCGGCATGATCAGGCTGGCACCCATGCCCAGCCCCTGCAGGAATACCTGTTGCGAAAACATCGTCACTTCCCCGGTCAAAAAGCCGCCATGATCGCTGCAGAGAGGTGATCTCATCAATTATATTAATGAAATCTAATGTCGATTAAGCCGGGCTAATCCATGAACCTCGATCCGCGCCGCAGTGAGGCCTTTATGGCCGCCATCGACGGCGGCAGCCTGGAAGCGGCGGCCAGCCAACTCAAGATCACGCCGTCGGCGGTGTCGCAGCGGATCACGGCCCTCGAGCAGGACCTCGGCACGCCGCTGCTGGTGCGTTCGCGGCCCTGCCGTCCGACGGCGCCGGGCATGCGCCTGCTGCAATTCCTGCGCCGGCGCGCGCTGCTGGAAGCGGAATTCCTGGCCGAGCAGGCCGACGAGACGGGTCCGGTGCGGATCACGCTGGCGGTCAACAACGACACGCTGGCGACCTGGCTGCTGCCGGCGCTGGCGCCGCTGCTGATTGCCGAAGGTTTACTGGTCGAATTCGTGCTCGACAACCAGGGCCACACCTTCGCTTTGCTGGAGCAGGGGCTGGCGCTGGCCTGCGTGTCGGGCGAGGCGGCGCCGATGCGCGGCTGCACGGTCACGCCGCTGGGCACGATGCGCTACCGGATGGTGGCGGCGCCTGGCTTTGCGGTGCGCTGGTTCCCGGACGGCATCCGGCGCGATGCCGCCCGGCGCGCGCCGGTGATGGTGTTCGACCGCAAGGACACGCTGCAGAGCGCCTTCCTGCTCCAGCATTTCGGGCTGCCCGAGGGCGCGTATCCTTTTCATTATGTGCCGGCCAGCGATCCGTACGTGCAATCGATCCGCCTCGGCCTCGGCTACGGCCTGCTGCCGCTCGAGCAGTGCGCGACGATGCTGGAAGCCGGCCAGCTGGTCGACCTGACCCCGGATTTGTATGTCGACGTGCCCCTGTTCTGGCATGCCTGGCGCATTCAGCCGCCGCGGCTGGAGCGCATGGGGGC
The DNA here is from genome assembly GCF_006715485.1 of Herbaspirillum sp. SJZ107. Taxonomy (GTDB): domain Bacteria; phylum Pseudomonadota; class Gammaproteobacteria; order Burkholderiales; family Burkholderiaceae_D; genus Telluria. Next base: position 836,448 of record NZ_VFNH01000003.1, on the reverse strand, counting down.
GGCGCTTGTGAAAGCGGCGCGCGCGGTGCTGCTGCCGCTGCCATCGGCATGAGCGCGGGCGAGGGGCAGCCACTGGAGCATGCCCCAGGCCAGTTCCGGCACCACGAACAGCCACAATAAGGGGGCGCCGGTGGCGGCCAGTGTCCATGCCATCCAGGCCGAAAACAGCAAGCGTGTCACGCCGTCGTAACGTCCGAGGCGCACACTGGGCGTGGAGTACACTTTAAGGTCAAGTCCAACCCACATCACCGGATCATGCAGATCGGAGAACTGGCGTGCGCCACCGGCTCGAGCCGGAATACCCTGCGCTTCCACGAAAAAAGCGGCCTGCCGGTGCGAACTCGAACGGCCGGGCGCGGGCTGTCCGCTGGATGCGCAGCTCGAGACCATCGCGTGAGGACACCATGATGTGGCGTATCGAATTCTCGTCGGCGAAATTCCTCCCCACCTTGCCGGTCGCATGCCAGAGCAATCCCGGCGTGTACGGCTTCGAGCTGGCCCTGTGGCTGGCGCAGGCGCTGGGCCGGCGCGGCATCGCGACCAGCTACCCGGCACCCGAGGACTGGGGCTGGCTGATCGAATACGCGCTGCCGGAAGAGCGCAGCTTCATGATCGGCTGCGCCAGCATGTGCGGCCCGCACCAGGGCTATGACGGCCAGGCGCTCGACTGGTCGATCTTCGTCGAGGAACACCGCAGCATGCAGCAGCGCATCCGCAACCTGTCGAGCCGGAGCGAGCTGGACGCCTTGAGCGCGCACATCGTCGGCATCCTCGAGGAAGAACAAATTCCACCGGCGCGGGTGGGTGTGTAAGCGCACCGTTGCCGCCCAATCCGCCTGCTAAGGTAGGAATTTGTTACAAGAAAATGTCTGCCGATGGCAGGGCTGCCGCGTTAACCACGCAGGCGCCCCCCTGCTGGCGCGACATACAACGATCGATGGAGAAATCATGAAACGCCTGTTCGCTGCCGCCGCCGTGCTGGCACTGTGCTCCCATGCCGCATTTGCCGGCGAGCTGACCCTGTTCGCCGACAGCGACTTCCGCGGCGCCCGCGTGACGGTCCAGCGCGACGTGCCCGACCTGAACCGCGTCGGCATGAACGATCGCGTGTCGAGCATGATCGTGCAATCCGGGGTGTGGCTGGTGTGCGAACACGCCGGCTTCGGCGGCTACTGCGCCGAATTCGGTCCCGGCGAATACCGCGGCCTGCCGCGCTTCAACGACAGCATCTCCTCGGTACGGGAAGTGACGCGCGGCGGACCGGGTCGCGACCGCGGCGATTACCGCGATGGCGGCTATCGCAACGATGGCTATCGCGACGGCGGCTATCGTGACGGCGGCTGGCGCGGTGACCGTGACGACCGCCGTGGCGGCGACTGGCGTGGGGACGATCGCCGCGGTGACGACCGCCGCGGGGGTGGTGGCGACGTCATCCTGTTCACCGACGCGAATTTCGGCGGCGCCGAAGTGGCCCTGGCCGGCAACATGCGCGCGCTGAACGACGTCGGCTTCAACGACCGTGCCAGCTCGATGATCATCCGCGAAGGCCGCTGGGAACTGTGCGAAGACAGCGACTTCCGCGGTTTCTGCGCCGTCTACGGCCCCGGCCGCTATCCCGGCCTGGACCGGATGAACGACCGCGTCTCGTCGCTCCGCCGCGTGCGCTGACCTTGACATTCGGGTTCAGCCCAGCAGCGCCACGCCTTTGATCTGCACCCACAGTTCGCGCCCGGGAACGATATCGAGTTCGCGGCGCGAGCGTTCCGTGATGCGCGCCAGCAGCGGCGCCGGGCCCATGCGCAGCTGCACCAGCACGTGGCCCGGGGTGTCGGTGGCGGTGCAGGCCGTTACCCGCGCCGGCAGCAGGTTGACGATGCTGGTCCCGCCGGGGCGCTGCAGCGCCAGGCTGACGTCGCGCGCGTGGATGCGGCAGCGCAGGTGGGTGCCGATGGCTTCCCTGCGCTGGCCGACGTACAGCACGCCGCCGTCGAAGCGCAGGCGCGACAGCGCATCGGCTTCATGCCCCTCCAGCACCGTATCGAGCACCACGCCGGCATCGTCGGCGAAACTGGGCGGCAGATCGGCGCGCGCCAGCGTCTCGCTCAGCGGGCCGCTGGCCACCATGCGGCCGCCATCCAGCAGTACCAGGTGGTCGGCCAGGCGCGCCACCTCGTCCGGCGCGTGGCTGACGTAGATGATCGGGATCGACAGCGCGTCGTGCATGCGCTCCAGATAGGGCAGGATCTCCTGCTTGCGGCGCAGGTCGAGCGCGGCCAGCGGTTCGTCCATCAGCAGCAGGCGCGGCGAGGCGAGCAGGGCGCGCGCGATCGCCACCCGCTGGCGCTCGCCGCCCGACAGCCGGTCCGGCCGGCGTTCCAGCAATTCCCGGATGCCGAGCAAACGCGCCACCTCGTCGGGTTCGAAGCGGCGTTCGCTGCGCGGCACCCGTTTCATGCCGAATTCGAGGTTGGCGCGCACGCTCAGGTGCGCAAACAGGCTGGCTTCCTGGAATACGTAACCCAGCGACCTGCGATGGGTCGGCACGAAGATGCGGCGCGCTTCGTCCTGCCACACGGCGCCGCCGACGGCCACGTAGCCATCGTTCACGTGCTCCAGCCCGGCGATCGCGCGCAGGCAGGTGGTCTTGCCGGACCCTGACGGTCCGAACAGCGCCGTGATGCCGCGTCCGGGCAGAGTCAAGTCGACGTCGAGCCGGAATCCGCCGCGGTCGATGTGCAGGCGTACCTGGATGTCGTCCATCAGCGCCGCCCCTTCACTGCCTGCGGGTTCACCGTGTACAGCGCCAGCAGCACCAGGAAACTGAACACCAGCATGGCGCCGGACAGCCAGTGCGCCTGCGCATACTCGAGCGCCTCGACGTGGTCATAGATCTGCACCGACACCACCCGCGTCTTGTCTGGAATATTCCCGCCGATCATCAGCACGACACCGAATTCGCCGACCGTATGCGCAAAGCCGAGCACGGCCGCCGACAGGAAGCCGGGCCGGGCCAGCGGCACCGCCACCGTCCAGAAGGTGTCCCAGGGGCTGGCGCGCAGCGTCGCCGCGACTTCCAGCGGGCGCTCGCCGATGGCGTCGAAAGCATTCTGCAGCGGCTGCACCACGAAGGGCATCGAATACAGCACCGAGGCCAGCACCAGCCCGGCGAACGTAAAAGGCAGCAGGCCCAGGCCGAGCGCAGACGTCAGCCGGCCGACCCACCCGTTCGGCCCCAGCGCCAGCAACAAATAAAAGCCGATCACGGTCGGCGGCAGCACCAGCGGCAAGGCGACCACCGCCGCCACGGCGTGTTTCAGGCGCGAGCGCGTGCGCGCCAACCACCAGGCGACCGGAGTGCCGATCGCCAGCAGCAGCAGCGTGACGACAGTGGCCAGCTTGAGGGTCAGCCAGATGGCTGCGAGGTCGGCGTCGTCCATCCCGCTGATGCGCTTATAACTCGTAGCCGAAGGCGCGGATGATGCCTTTGGCCTTGTCGGACTTCAGGTAAGCCATCAATGCCGTGGCCGCCGGGTTGGCAGCGCCCTTGATGAGGATCACGGCATCCTGGCGGATCGGGCTGTGCATCGCGTCCGGGACGATCCAGCCCGATCCCGCGCTGAACTTGCCGTCGCGCGCCACCTGCGACAGCGCCACGAAGCCGAGTTCGGCGTTGCCGGTGCCGACGAACTGATATGCCTGCGCGATGTTTTCACCCTGCACGATTTTCGGCTGCAGCGTTGCCATCAGCTTGAGTTTGGTCAATGTCTCGACCGCTGCGGCGCCATACGGTGCGGCTTTCGGATTCGCGATCGACAGGTGCTTGAAGGTGCCGCTCTGCAGCACCTTGCCCTGGCCATCGACGTAGTGATCCTTGGCCGACCACAGCACCAGGCGCCCGGTGGCGTAAGTAAAACGCGAGCCCGCCACGGTCTGCTTTTCCTGGTCCAGTTTCGCCGGCGTCTCGTCGTCGGCCGCGAGCAGGATCTCGAACGGCGCGCCGTTATGGATCTGCGCATAAAACTTGCCGGTGGCGCCGAAGGCCAGCACCGCCTTGTTGCCGGTGTCCTGTTCGAAGGCGGCGGCGATCTTTTGCATCGGCGCCGTGAAATTGGCGGCGACTGCCACCTGCACTTCGCCGGCGTGGGCCTGGGTGCCGGTGGCAAGGACGAGCGTGGCCAGCAGGCCGGCAATGCGTGTCATGCAATATTCTCCGTGGATAGCGTTATATACCGCAGTATATAGCGAACGCTTGCATCGCGGAATCTGCTATCGTGCCGGCCATGGACGAACCAATCACATTGCAGGGCAGTGTCTGGATGACGGTCGGCGGCCAGAATTTCGGCGGCCCGGGCCGGGTGGACCTGCTGGCCAAGATCGCCGAGACCGGTTCGATCAGCCAGGCCGCCAAGGCCATCAAGATGAGCTACAAGGCAGCCTGGGACGCCATCGACGCGATGAACAACCTGGCCGGCGAAGCCCTGGTCGAGCGCCTGACCGGCGGCAAGGGCGGCGGCGGTACCCGCCTGACGGCCCGCGGCGAGCAACTGGTGAAAAACTTCCGATTGCTCGAACAAGTGCACCGCGATTTTGTCGAACAACTCAACCGGCAAGCGGCGGGCGTCGCCGACGATTTCACTCTGATCAGCAGGCTGAACATGAAAACCAGCGCACGCAACCAGTTCTTCGGTACCGTCTCGCGCGTCCAGGCCGGGGCGGTCAACGACGAGATCGAACTCGACATCGCCGGCGGCCAGCGCCTGGTCGCCATCGTCACCCGCGAAAGCACCGAAAGCCTGGGCCTGCAGCCGGGCCGCCAGGCATTTGCCCTGATTAAAAGCGCATCCGTGATCCTGGCGACGCAAACCGAGGGCGCCCGCTTTTCGGCACGTAACCAGTTGCGCGGAACAATTTCTCGCCTGACGCCGGGCGCGGTCAACACCGAAGTCGTGCTCGACCTGCCGGGCGGCGGCACGGTGGCGGCCGTCATCACCAACGACAGCGCGCAGATGCTGGAACTGGCCGAGGGCAAGGAAGCCACTGCCATGTTCAAGGCGTCCAGCGTGATCGTCGGCGTGCCCGGGTAAGTTGCTGCGTCATTCGACCAGGTGCAGGATCGGCGCGTGGTCGAACAGACCGTCTCCCTTCCAGCGCGGTGCCGTCGACGAATCGTTCGCCGCCACCGCCCTGCCGGCGTAATCGGGTCCCAAATTGCGGATCATGCGCGGAAAGGCGCGGCAATAGCTCGACTGCACGCCAGCCAAACGTGCCAGGTCACGGTACTCGATCACCGCGTCCAGGGGCAGCGCATCCAGCACCATCAGCACCCGCTCATGCCAGTCGTCGGACCAAGCCGGCAACGACAGGCGCAAATCGCGGATGGGGTCGCCGGGGCGCAACGTGCCGCCGGTAAGCACGCGCGCCAGCATGCCGCGCCGATCATCCAGCAGGCGTGACAGGCCGGGGCGGAAGGCATCCAGGTTGCCGCAGGCTTCGCATTGAAACATCAGCCTGAGCAGGACGTCGTTGCCGACCTGTAGCACCATGCCCGACGCGAGTGCAGCGGTATCGATATCGACCAGCAGGTTCTCGCGCAAGGCGTGCGCTGGCAAAGCCAGGTCGCGGTAGACGCCGGCATCGGCCAGCAGCAGCTGGCGTGGCGAATAACGGTCGGCATGGGCGTCGCCGAGCAGGCCGCGCTCCGCGACCGCATCGGCGCAATCGACCTGGCGCGGCGGCGCATGGCGGGTGGTACGTAGGGTCAATGCTTGAAGGGTTCCGATCTGCATACGGTCCAGATTAGCAAACCTCGGGCCGGCGTGACGATTCGATAAGCTGCAATGGCCGGAAGCACCGCATAATCCCATCAGATGGCTGATCGATGGGGAAATGGCGATGGAGAATTTTTTACCGGACGAATGCGATATCGTGATGGAAGGCGGCGTGACCTCGGGCGTCGTGTATCCCACCTTCGTGGCCCGGCTGGCGAAAAAATTTACCCTGCGCTCGATCGGCGGCGCCAGCGTCGGCGCCATCGCCGCCATTGCCGCGGCCGCTGCCCAGTACAAGCGCAACCGCGTGCGCCAGGCCGGCACCGGCAGTGACGATGGCTTCTATAAAATCGCCCTGCTGCCGCGGCGCCTGCGCGAATCGGTGGGTAACACCACACGCCTGCTGTCGCTGTTCCAGCCCAGTGCGGCAATGGCACCGCATTTCCGCGTCATCGTCGCCGGACTGAATGCCGGTATCAAACCGAAAGTGGTCGCGCGCATCGCCCTGGCATTGCTGTGGAATTTTCCGCTGGGCGCCTTGCTCGGCGCCGCCCTGTGGATGCTCGGCTATCTCGTCAGCAGTGGCTTGCTGGGTGGACATTGGCGTAGCGGCGTCGCGTACTGGCTGGCCAGTGGCCTGTGGTTCGGGCTGTCGATGCTGGCCAGCGCCCTGGGCTTCGCGGCGCTGCAATTCGTGCTGGGCGCCTGGCGCGGCCTGCGCCACAACCGCTGCGGCATCTGTTCCGGCCTGCGCACCCGGCCCGGCAATCCGCCGGCGCTGACCGAATGGCTGCACGCGCTGGTGCAGGACATTGCCGGCCTGCCCGCGGACCAGCCGCTGACCTTCGGCCACCTGCGCCAGTCGACGCCGCCGATCGAACTGGCCCTGATGAGCACCGGCTTGAGCGAACTGCGCGCCCACCGCCTGCCGCATGCGAGCGCCGACCTGGTGTTCCGCGCGTCCGAACTGGCGCATCTGTTTCCACCAGATATCGTGGAGTGGATGAAACAGGCGTCGCAGCATACCCATCATCGCCAGCAGACCCTGGATCTGCTGCAAGGTTTGAACGACCAGGGCGCGGATTATTATTTCATGCCCGATGCCGACGCCTTGCCGGTGGTGGTCGCCGCCCGCATGAGCCTGAGCTTTCCGGTGCTGCTGCAAGCCGTGCCCCTGTACCGCATCCGCACGCTGCCGGTAGCCGGCAGCAAGGTCGAGCTGCTGCGCGTCTGGTTTTCCGATGGCGGCTTAACGAGCAATTTCCCGATCCACTTTTTCGATGCGATCCTGCCGACCCGCCCGACCTTTGGCGTGATCCTGCGCGACGATCTGCACGAGGACCCGCATCAAGATCCATCCGCATCGCCCGGACCGGTGCTGCGCGTCACCCTGCCGTCCAACAACAACCAGGGCGCGACCCCGGCCTATGTCGCGGTCGACGACGCCGCCCAGTTGCCGTCGCTGGCGCGCTTCGCCACCGCCATCCTGCAGACCATCCGCACCTGGCGCGACGAAGCGCTGACGCGCACGCCGGGCTACCGCGACCGCGTGGTCCTGATCCGCCACAAGAAATCGGAAGGCGGCTTGAACCTGAACATGGACCGCAAGGCGATCGGCCTGATGAGCCGCAGCGGCAGCCTCGCCGCGCGCGCCATCATAGGCCGCTTCCTCGACCCGGTCGCGGCGGAGAACGGCTGGTTGAACCACCGCTGGGTGCGCATGCGCAGCACGGCGGCAGTCCTGCAGGACACGCTGGCGCCGCTCGCCGATGCCTGGCACGACACCCGGCTGGCGCCTTCGTATGCGGCAATGTGGCAGGCACAGGCTGACGCGGCGCTGCCGGCCTACCGCCTCAGCCGGGAAAGCCGGGTAGCCGGCGACATCCTGTGGCAGGGCATCCTGGCGATTCCGGAACAGATCCGGCATGCGGATCTGTCGGCACATGCGCCGCGGCCGCAGCCGGAACTGGTGATATCGCCGAAACAGACCTGAGGTGGAGGCAAACTTATCCTCCACTTATCCGGGGCTTATCCCTGCCTTATCCCATTCTTATACAGGGTTTGTGCACGCCTTGTGCCTCCGTTTATCCAACGGCTTTTCCACAACTTGCCCAAAGGCTTTTCCACGATTTTTACGGGCTTATCCTGCTCTTGTGCGCAAGTTATCCCAAGACTTATCCACTTTTAATTGTTGTACGGTTGGCCACGGTGGCATAGCTGATTTTGCCGCTAATCAATAGCTTCTAGGCACTTGCGCGTGACAATGCCTGCTTGTCACCGCCGCGATCGCATCGATCGGTCGCTTCACTTGTTGATGATGTCAGCGCTCACAGGAGCCGCAAGTGCCGGAACTCTTCCCACGCTTTACCCAGGACACCCGTCTGCTACGCCTGTCCACCCCGCTCGGCCCCGAACGCCTGCTGGCCGAATCGGTGCGCGGCGGGGAAAGCCTGGACCGTCCCTATCGCCTGCAGGTCTCGGCATTGTCGCTGGATGCGATGATCCCGCTCAAATCGCTGCTCGGCCAGCCTGTCCTGCTGGAAGTGCTGACGGCGGTGCCCGGAATGCCGCTGCGCCCCTTCCACGGCCACATCACTTCCGCACAATTGATCGGCGCGAATGGCGGCTTTGCCCGCTATGGCCTGACGATCGAACCCTGGTTTGCCTTCCTGGCGCTCGGCCGCGACAGCCGCATCTTCCAGGACAAGACCGTATTCGATATCCTCGATGCCGTGCTCCAGGCCTGGCCGGACCGGGGGACCCTGGTGCCGGCCTGGCGCTACGAGATCGCCGACCGCGACAGTTATCCGGTGCGTTCGCTGACCTGCCAGTATCAGGAATCGAACCTGGCCTTCGTCCAGCGCCTGATGCACGAAGCGAGCCTGTTTTATTACGTCGAGCACAGCGCCGCCCCCGACAGCGTGCAACTCGGCAGCCACACCCTCGTCATCGCCGACCACAACGGCAGCTTCCCGACGAATCCGCAAGCCGGGGTCCGCTTCACGCAACCGGACGCGGTGATGCGCGAGGACAGCGTCGACCGCTGGCATACGCTGTCGCGCCCGGTCCCGGCCACGATCGACATCCAGAGCTGGGACTACCGCAGCCTCGGATCGCGCCGGGTCAGCGCCGGCAGCGGCGACCATAAACTGTTTCCGGCCAGCACAGACACGCCGGGAAGCTATGCCTACCCGACGCGCGCCCAGGGCCAGCGCATCGCCGACAACCAATTGCAGGCGCTACAAGTCAGCAAGGAAATCCACACCGGTACCGGTACCGTGCGCACCTTTATGCCGGGCACGACCTTCACCTTGTCCGGCCATGCGCGCTTCGACGCTGCCGACCAGGACGCGGCCCGCTTCACGCTGCTGCGCGTCTGGCACCTGGCCCACAACAACCTGGCGGCCGACTTGCGCGCCGCGGTGACGCAGGCGCTCGGCAGCAGTCCCTTCGGCGATGAGGAAGTGCGCGCCACGGACACGGCGCCCGGCGAGCGCCCACTGTACCGCAACCGCTTCGAGGCGATCCGCAGCACGGTCCCTTACCGCAGCAGCGGCGCCGACGGCCACGGCGTGCGGCTGCACCCGCGTCCGACGATCAGCGGGCAGCAGACCGCGATCGTGGTCGGCCCGCCCGGCGCCGTCATCCACACCGACCGCGATCACCGCATCAAGGTGCAATTCCACTGGCAACGCAACGCCGGCGATGGCCACCTCAGCCACAGCCGCCTGGACCATCCGGCCCCCGACGGCCAGGCCGGCGCACCGGCCGACGACCGCGCCGGCACCTGGATCCGCATCGCCACGCCGCTGGCACCGATCGCCGGCGCCAACTGGGGCGCCGTCGCCGTACCGCGCGTCGGCAGCGAAGTGCTGGTCGACTTCATCGACGGCGACATCGACCGCCCGGTCGTCATCGGCAGCCTGTACAACGGCAAAGGCCAGCCCGACGCCCAGCACAACAGCGTCGCCCACGGTGCCGGCAATGCGACCGGCAACGCCCCAGCCTGGTTCCCCGGCGAGAACGATGGCCACGCCCATGCAGCAGTCCTGTCCGGCATCAAGAGCCAGGCCCTGAGCAGCAGCCAGGACGGCAGCGGCGCCTATCAGCAACTGGTCTTCGACGACAGTCCCGGCCAGGCAAGAGTCGCCCTGCAAAGCCATGCCGGTGCCCACAAGGGCACGGCCGAGCTCAACCTGGGCAGCCTGCGCCATCAAACCGACAACCAGCGCCTGGCGCCCACCGGCTTCGGCGCCGAGCTCAAGACCGCGCATGCGGCCGCGCTGCGCGCCGGCCAGGGTTTGTTGCTGTCGACCGACGGTTCCAGCGGCAACCAGCTTGATGTGCGTGCAGCTGTAGCTGTGATCGAACAAAGCCATGCGTTGCAAATATCGATGGCGACGACAGCGCGCGCGTACAAGGCCGTACTGCCCGCCGAGCCTGCGCCGGAAAAACTGCCTGCGGTGAGCGCTTTGCGGCACGGCATCGAGGTGCTGGAAAGCACCGGGGAACGGCACGTGACCGCCTTCAGCGAACCGCAGCTGCAATTGTCGAGCCCCGCCGGCATCGTCGCCTGCACCCCGGCCGATGCGGTGATCGCTGCCGGCCATACCAGCAGCATAACGGCAGGCCAGGATCTGAATTTCGTGGCGCAGGGGTGCAGCGGGCATGCGGTGAAGGATGGGATCAGTCTGTTCACCTTTGGCAAGGCGAGTGCGAACGACAAGCCGAATCAGGAGACCGGGATCCGGCTGCACGCGGCGAGCGGGAAGGTGAGCAGCCAGAGCCAGTCGGATGCGACGCGTCTGACGGCGGACAAGGGCGTCACGGTGGCCAGCGTGAGCGAGAGCGTGACGGTGGCTGCCAAGACCCACGTGCTGCTGACGGCGCAGGGGGCCTATCTGAAGCTCGAGGGCGGGGACATCATGCTGCATGCGCCGGGGAAGGTGGAGTTCAAGGCGAGCATGAAGGAGCTGGCCGGGCCGAAGGATGGCAGTCTGACGCCGCCGGTCATGCCCACCGCCAAAGACATCTATAACGAAGCTTTCGTCGTTCTGGACGAAGAGACCAAACAACCTATCGCCCACGTTCGCTACCGGCTCGAATCGGCAAGCGGCGTACAGGTCGAGGGCATCACCGATGCGCAAGGGCGGACCCAGCGCATCTTTACGTCGAAGAGCGAAGTGCTGACGCTGCACCTGGCCCAAGACGAATGAAGTCGACCACTGTTTTATCTCTCAGGAAAAACCATGAGTGAAACCCATGCCGCGGTTAAGACCGCGCCTACGACGACGCCTCGCGATACGTTTGTCGAGGTCTCGCATACGCTGACGGACGGTGTGCTTCTTTATCGTCCAGATGACAATTCGTTCATCGCTTTGTATCCGGACGAATGGCTGGCCTGTCGTGTCGAAGGCCATCAGAACAAGACTGCCATCGAAGAGCTGCAGGAAGCTAACCGCGCAGTCACTGAAAAATCACTGGCCCTGCAACACCTTCTGCAGCAGCCCAACTCGGCAAAAGCAGATCTCGCGCAGGCGCAAAAGGATCTCGACATCGCACTGAATAACTTGACGAAAAAAAGCGAAGCCGCCAAACAGCGGGTTGAAGCCATCACGAGCCAGAAGACCGATCCCAACAAGCTGGTCGAACTTCTACCGCTGACGATGAAGCGCATGGAGGGACGCACCCATACCCCCATCTATGTCAGCGCCCATAAGCTCAAAAGTGCACTGGCTGACAAGCGCATCTATCTTGTCGAGGGCGCTGCGGAACGTGCAAAACCGCCGAAAGAAAAGCTGTTCAACGGTGCCGTGTTGAATCACCGGGAAGTGAGGAATCGCATCCTGAATCAGGTACAGGACAAGGCAAAGTTCGAAAAGAAATGGAAATTGGCACCCAAAGATGCAGACCAGTTCAGCGGCATCCTCACCGATTGGGCAAAGGTCATGGGTGCGAACGCCACGGCCTTTCTTGAACGCGGACAGAAGGAACTCGCCGAGGGCCTGCTTGGTAAGGAAAATATCGATCCGAATAATCCTTATCGCATCGTCGACCTGAAACCCGAAGCGCAATTCATGCGCTGGTCCGCTGGCGCCGGAGCCGAAGCGACTTTCATGCCGTGTCAAGGCAACTTCTTCGACAAGCGCGACAAGAACTGGAGCCAGCGCTTCAAGCGTGCCGGCAAGGCAGCACAATTCAGTATCAAGGCTAATGCCGAAGCCTCTTTTGCCGTTGGCGAAGCGAAGGTCGAAACCATCCTTTATTTGCCCCATGCCGCCGGGTGGCACGTCAACGTCGCCAATAGCGATCTGCTACTCGATTTTGGTTATTTCCGTCTACGCAGCGATTTGACCTTGTACGCACTGGCAGGCGCCAGCGTGGCACTAGAGGCTGGGGCGGCGCTGATGGTAACCGAGGGAAGACAAGGCTTGAGGGGCACACCAGCCCGTACCAGTGCCAAGGCTAAGGTCGGCGCGAAAGGTGAAGCCAAGATATTTGCTGGCCTAAAAGAAGGCATACAGCTTTCCGGCGCATTGCAGTGGCTAAATCCGGAAGGGATGATCAATCCAAGTGGACCGAAGAAAGTGGATATGAACAAGGCAATCGCTGCCTATGTCGATATGGCGAGCATCAGCGGGGACGTTGCCTTGATCCAAGGATTGGCTGCGACATTAGGGTTTGAATGCGATTACCGAAATGGTCACTTTGTGGTTGCAGCCAAGGCAGGCGCTTGTCTTGGACTCGGCGGTTCTGGAAATGTTGCCGCAAAAGTAGGAGTTGAACAGATAGCACAGTTTTTCATGTGTATCGCACATCAGCTGAAGCAATCGGATTACAAGAAAATGGTAAGACTGATTAATAAGACAGCATTTTTCGCTTTTAATCAGCTTCTATACATGACCTTTGCGAGTAGCCGGGCGCTTGAAACCTTTGTTGGGCACGAACTTATAGATATTCAACGAGAATATACCAAGGTTAGTAACTCAATTAGAGAAATGCATGATGCATTCATAAGAAGAATAGAAAGCCAGTTAGTATCTGGCTGGGGTTGGTATGCCTATATGCCACCAGAATCTCGAGGCGCTACCATAAAAAGCATCATTGATTGTTTCAACCACTCTCCAAATAGAGACTTAAGAAAAATGGCTGCCTTTTCGATCAACGAACTCATGGCAACCGTCCAGTCGATTGCACATCTCGAAAATACTTTAGATAGGATCACAGTTGACATTGGGAAAAAATCAGACCGGAGCCTTTCGGTGAAAATGATTGAATCGATAACCGCAGACACTCCTTATGAAAACTGTATCAATCGTTGTGAAGTGCGTTTGGCATCCAGTGCCCCAATGATGGGTCGTCCTTTTTTACGAAACGATGCACCTGAATTTCTTGCAACGACATTTCCCTTGCATCATCCTGGATATCTCACTTAATTTTTTTTGGCAACGAATTAACTACACACCGAAAATTCGTAGTGGGATAACTGGAGTAGCCAGGGAACGGCAACATAACGCGCTTTTCGTAGTCTGGACCGTTGGGATAGGTTGTTTCCATTGGTTGGGGCACTGCTTTTGTCCGCATGAATACCATTGCGGAAATTTCAGCTTTCCCGCCAACGCTGCCACGCTTTACTTTCTCAATGCCCTTTCCGGGTCCAGTCGGGTTTTTTTTGGGAGAATTTTTATAATAATTTTCGTCGAACCAATCTTCTACCCATTCATATGTGTTTTCGGACATGCCATACAACCCGGCGGGATTCGATGGATAACTTCCAACAGCGGGTAAAGGCGGTTGTTCTTCCTCATCCGTCCATTCCTTCGGAAAATTCCTAGGCCTTTCGATCTTCCCGTTATCGGTTGCAAACAGCACACGTTTGCCGCCAGACCGCGCCGCATATTCCCACTGAGCCTCTGTCGGCAAATCAAACGGAAGATGGGTCAACGTTCCGAGCCACTGGCAATAGGCCTTGGCGCCATACCAGCTCACGCCTGCCGGACGCTTGGGTGCCCGGTCCCGGATGCCCAGCTCATCCATGTTGATACGTTGCTTACCGGTGGCATCCGTGAATACATCAAAATCCTCGTACGTGACCTTGTACGCCAACATCGAAAACCCATCCAGCGTCACCTTATGCAGCGGCCTGGAATACGTGTCGATATCGTAATACTGGCCAGCGCCATTGCCCCAATCGCCCATGTCGAACGTCCCGCCCTTGAGCGGCCGAAGCGAACCCTTCACTTTCGTGAGAAGTGCCTGCACCCGGGTCTCGACAGAGGCAGGAGGCGACGCCGCTTGCGGTGACGCTGCGGCTGCAGCGCCAATCGTAGACATAGGCAAACCGCTGTAGGCAAAACATGCGGCGACGAGCTGTCGACGCATCAGAGCTGTTTTCATATCGTGGCTCACATTTAAGTTATCCAGGCACAGCCCCATCCTGCTGAACCAAAGCAGCCTGCCGCAGCTGCGCATCCTCATTACTCACACAGACCACCGGCCCGAAACGCTCGAGCACATAGTGCCGCGCCAACGCCAGCGCCGTGATGAACGGCACGGTGCCGCTGCTGCCGCATGCCACGCCCACGCAGACGATGTCGCCCGCCTCGTCGAGCTGGGGCATCGTGACCGATGCGTATCCCATCAATTCCAGCACGCGGCTCGAGCGGTGGCCGGTATCGGCGACGATCATCACCACATCGGTGAAGTCGATATTGCGGCGCTTGATGGCGCGTTTGGTGAGTTCTTCCAATACATTCGGGTCGACGCGTTTCATGTCGTCGGCCGACACGCCGTGCTGCGCTTCCTCTACCGGATCCAGCAATACGAAATCGGTCAGCTGCCGGGCATGCGCCTGCGCCAGATCGGCGAGCACCAGGCCGGCCGCGCCTTCGCCGGGAATCAGGCCCTGCGGCCGGGAAGACGTAAACAGCTTGCCTTCGGCGGCCCATTTATCGACAGTCTCCTGATCGATGTGCGAGGCGCAGGCGACGACCAGTGCCGCCAGCGGCTGCGCTTTTTGCAGGGTGTCGTGGGCCAGACGGCTGAACACGGCCGATGGCGCCGGCGCGCCTGGATTGAGCGGCGCTTCGGCGGGTGTCATTAGGGCATCGGATGCCCAGCCGGACCGTTCGACCATATGCTTGAGCCATGCAGCGGCTGCCTGGCGCTGGTCAGCATGCCAGTCCAGGGGCAGGAGCGGCACCAGTTGCAGCATCGGCAGCGCGCCTTCGATACCAGCGAATGCGCCGATCGCGGACAGCGTCAGGTCGCCGGTAACGGCGCTGGCCAGGATCAGCGCGCGCCATTGGGCGTCGCTGAACTGCAGGTCCGCCATGCCGCACTGCGCCAGCCATGCGGCGATCTCTTCCTGCAGGGCCGCATCGCCGGCGGCGTCGCTGCGCGCCGTCATGACCGGGAAACCGTCGTCGTCGATCAGTTCACGATCCAGGTCCGCACGGGCCTTGCCGCCGGCGATGGCGGCTGCCAGTTCTTCGGCCGATGCGCCATGCGGTGAGCGCAACGCACTGGCCAACAAGGCGAGCGGCATTGCTGTTGGAGGTGCGGGGGGCGCGGCTGCCGGCTTGGCGGACACCGGCGCCGGGATGGAAGCGGCGATGCGCGGCAGGATCAACCTGGCGCCGAGCCATGCGATGCATGTCAGCGCCAGTGGAATCGCAAATAGAAAGGCGACGAATTCGCCCGAGTCGGGCGAACTCCGGGTCGAGCGCCAATAAGCAATCGAGATACCCCAGCAGGCCAGGAAAACAAAGCCGCCAATCAGGCTGTTGACGATCCAGGCAGGCGTTTTCGGGAGGGATGAAATGGTCGAAGCCATGGTCCTAGATATTGTCGATGGTGGTTTGCTGGCCTGCGATCAGGGTGGCACCGCACGCTGTTTTATCGCCGTGCCGTGCAACCGGTTTACCGTCGACGATCATGGTCGTATCGCCGCTGGCGATGGTGTTGTTGCCGTGCTTGGGACAACTCACCTTATCGCCCATGCGTGCAATGCCGGTCCCGGCGATATCGCTGTGAGATGAGGCTTCCAGAACGGCGCCGCCGTGGGACGTCTTGTCGCCCTTTCTGATCAATGGCCCTGCCATGCCGGCATCCTTTCTTTTGATGGTCAATCACTGCCATAAAACAGTTTGACAGTAAGGAAGCGTGAATAGTGGCTGTAGGCAATTCAAATGATTCGGCGCAAAAATGGCCAATTCGGATGGTGTAACTTGGCAACAATTTAGTTTCCCCACCGTGCTTGGAGATCACGATGAAAAAACAGGCTTTATTTGTTCCCTTGTTTGCATTGGCGGTATTGGCCGGCTGCGGCAAGCCGGTGCCGAAGGAAAAGCTGGCCTACGTTGGAGAATGGCAGGAAGCGAACATGTATCTGCTGATTACCGAGGATGGATCGGTCACTTATAAACGCATCAAGAATGGCAGCACGACCTCGATCGACGGGCCGCTCAAGGGATTTGAAGGAGATAATTTCGACGTGGGCGTCGGTCCGATGGCGACGACATTTGTCGTCGACAAACCGCCGTACCAGGTGGGAGGTCAGTGGAAAATGGTGGTGGATGGCCAGGAATTGATCAAGACGCCGGACGCGAGCTGATTGCCGGAACAGGAATTTCGCGGCTTGGCCTGCCGCGAAATTCCCTTGCCGCTTCAGGATGCCACCGCCATCAATTCCAGCTTCAATCCCTTCATGCCCGACGGCACGTAAATCGAGATCGACTGCGCCTGCAGCATGCGCTCGTACATGTGGCCTTTCGGATCCAGCGTGAAATAACAGGTGTCGGGCCGCACCGGTACCGCGGCCGGCAATTGGGGCGCGTATTGCAGGCGCACGCCGGGCAGGGCGGCCAGCACGCATTTCTCGACGTCGTCCGGGGCGCCGACCTTGAAACGCAGCGGCACCACGTCGACCAGTTCCAGCGCCGCGATGTCGGCCGAGACCGCGATATAAAAGGTGGTCTTGTCGTCGATCTTGCCGGAGTCGAGCATGCCAAGGTGGTACGAAGGCCGCGCCTCGTTCAGCGCGATGGCGAAATACTTCGACGAGATCACGGTGTCCAGCAATTCGCGGATGATCTGGTGCAGCTTGGCGAAGCCCGGGCCGGGGTCGCCATGCTGGTAGGGCGGCAGGTCGGCCAGGGTCCAGCTCTTGGAAAACGTCATCAGGCCGCCGGCCACCGCCAGCAATTGTTCGTACAGCCGTTCCGGGTGCAGCGACGGATGGTGGAAGTGATGTGTCAGCGTCGCATGGGCGGCACTGGCCGTGTGCAGCAGCCAGAACGAGGACATGTCGCCGGAGCGGAATTCGATCACGTTGCGGCTCGGTTCGCGCTGATGGCCGTACAGGGCGCTGACCTTGGCCTGCAGCGCGTCGAGCAGGCGCCGCAGTTGCAGGAACAGTGCCGGCGCCGCCTCGACCGACAGGCTGGGCGGCACGAAGGCCGGGTCCATCTCGAAGCCGCCGGTGGTGGCGCGGCGCAGCCGCAGCAGCGGGAAGTGGACATACGCGTCGCGCGGTTCGAATTCGGACACCAGGCGCATCGTCTTCTTGAGGTAAGCCAGTTGCACCGGGGCAGCCTGGGTGTACAGGTCCGGTGTTTCCTGATTGGCCTGCACGAAGCGCGCCGTGTTGCTGGCCTGGCCCGGCTGCACGAAATTGCCGGTAAAGGGTTTCAGGCCGGGCAGGGCGGCGTAATACGTCACGCTTTGCTGCGCGTGCGTGAGCTGGTCCAGGTCGATGGCGGGCGGCAGTTCGTCGATGGCGGGCGCATCGAGCAGTTCGCCGTCCTGGAAGCGCAGCGACAGGTCGAGCAGGCGCAAGACGTTGTCGGCCAGCGCTTCGCGGTCGATCTGCAGGCGCTCCACGCCCCAGGCATACGGATGCGCCGCGCGGATGCCTTTGTGCAGCCGGTGTTCATGGTATGCGTCCTGGCGCTGGAAATGCTGGGGACGCAGCAGCAAGCCTTCGCCCCAGAGTACTTTGCCGCTCATCTTTCCTCCCATGTTGTCGATGGCATCGCTCAGCGCTAAGCGAGCAACTAAATGAGCAACATAGCCTTTCAAGTCCACTCTTGCATCCCAACAATAGTCAATTTTGCGTTCGCTCAAGCGCGAGTGTGGCGTGCCTAAATGAACTATTTTTTCGGGACGGCGTGTGTGAAGATGGCGGTTTGCGCGCTGCGCACGCCACCATGAAGGGGATCCGATGAAGGGTTTTACGCCTGGGTTCTTTGACCGCCTGCTGGGCACGCCGGTGCGCCACGCGGCCGGCACCACGCTGCTGCGCATGTCGGTCGAGGACATGAAGGATGCCGTCGCGCGCGACCTCGAAGCCTTGCTGAATACGCGCTCGGTGCTCCCCGAGGGCTTGCTGAAGGCTTACCCCGAGTGCAGCGAATCGATCGTCAGCTACGGCATGATCGACTTCGCCGACCTGTCGCTCTCGAGCCCTTCCGACCGTGCCCATATCTGCGCCTGCATCGAAAAGACGATTGCCTGCCACGAGCCGCGCCTGCGCGAGGTCAAGGCCTTGCTCGAGATGCGCGAGGGCACCATCAACCGCCTGAACTTTTCGATCACGGGATTGCTGGTTGCCAGCGCGTCCGAGGAGCCGGTCAACTTCGATGCGGTGCTGCAGCCGTCGACGCTGCAGTACAGCATCAGCAAGACCGGCCGCACTGCTGCCGGACCGGCAGCCACGCCAGGAGGAGCCTGAGCTTGGAACAATTACTCCCGTACTATGAAAGCGAGCTCGGCTACCTGCGCCGCAACCTGCGCGATTTCGCCGAGCGCTATCCGAAGATCGCCGGGCGTCTCCTGATCAGCGGCGAAGTCTGCGAAGATCCGCACGTCGAGCGCATGATCGAATCGTTCGCGCTGCTGAATGCGCGCATTGCCAAACGCCTCGACGACGATTACCCGCAATTCACGGAAGCCCTGTTCGAGGTGCTGTATCCGCATTACCTGCGGCCCTTTCCCTCCTGCTCGATCGCGCACTTCGATTGCGGCGGCGTGGCCAAGCAGCAGACCGGCGCCAGCGTGATCGCGCGCGGCACCGAGCTGAATACGCGGCCGGTGCGCGGCGCCGCCTGCACCTTCCGCACCGTGTATCCGGTGACGGTGGCGCCGCTGACGCTGAGCGGGGCCAGTTTCGCTGCCATCCTCGACACCCCGGACGCGGTGCGCGCGCCGGCGGGCGCATCGTCCAGCCTGAGCCTGAGCTTCAGCAGCAGCGCCGAACAGGCTGGCGCCGGCCAGCTCGGCATCGATACCCTGCGCCTGTTCATCGACGGCGAACCCTCGTTCTGCGCCGCCCTGCGCGATGCCCTGTTCATGCGCGGCCTGGCGGCCTGGGCCGAAGCCGACCACGATGGCCGCTGGATCGCCTTGCCGGCCGTGCCGATCCGTGCGGCCGGCTTCGGCGACGACGAGGCGCTGATCGATTTTCCGGCGCGCGCCCATCCAGCCTACCGTCTGCTGACCGAATACTTTTGCTTCCCCGAGAAATTCAATTTCTTCGACGTCGACCTGGGTGCGCTGGCGGCAGTGCTCCCCGCCGCGACCAGGACCGTCACGCTGCACCTGGCGCTGGGCGGGGTGCGTGCCGACTCCAACACGGCGCGCATGCTGGGCACCTTGTCGACCAACAACGTGCTGCTCGGCTGCACGCCGGTGATCAATCTGTTCCACCAGCGCGGCGAGCCGATCCGCCTGACGCATACGACGGCCAGCTATCCGGTGCTGGCCGACGCCCGCCGTGCCTTTGCCTACGAGGTCGTCTCGATCGATTCGGTGCACCTGGTGCGCCAGACGCCGCAGGGCGAAACCATCGTCCAGTTCCGTCCCTTTTATTCGCTCCGGCACGCGCAGACACCGGAGCAGAACGGCCATTACTGGGCCATGCGGCGCGACGATACGCTGCTCGAGCGCAGCCCCGGCTTCGAGGCGCAGATCTCGATCGTCGACATCGATTTCGACCCGGCCGAGGTCGAAACCGATACCCTGAACCTGGAACTGACCTGCTCCAACCGCGACCTGCCGGCCCTGCTGCCGTATGGCCAGCGCGGCGGCGATTTGTTCCTCGAAGGCGGCTCGAGTGTGCGCGCGATCAGCTTCCTGCGTAAGCCCAGTTTGTCGTACCGCTTCGAACGCGGGCACAACGCGCACTGGCGCCTGATTTCCCACCTCGCACTGAACCACCTGTCGCTGGCCGACGGCGTCGTCGAGGCCTTCCGCGAGATGCTGGCGCTGTACGACTTGCCGCGTTCGGCGTCGTCGCAGCGCCAGATCGGCGGCATTGCCGGCATCGAGCAGCGTCCCGCCAGCGCCTGGCTGTCCGGCAATCCGTTTACCTGCCTGGTGCGCGGCGTCGACGTGCGCCTGAGCATCGACGAGGAAGCCTTCGTCGGCAGCGGCATCCACGCCTTTGCCCACATCGTCGAGCGCTTCCTGGCGCTGTACGTGCACGCCAACAGTTTTACGCGCTTGGTCGTGGTCTCCAACAAGTCGGGCGAGGATTTATTGACATGTTCACCCCGAAGCGGCGATTTGAGCCTGCTGTAATCCAGCGCCTGTTCGAGGCGCCCTGGCGCTTCGAATATTTCCAGGCAGTGCGCATGCTCGAGCTCTGGCTCAGGAAACATGGCGCGCCGCAGCAGGGCGTGGTCGCCAACTACCTGCGCTTCCAGAACTCGACCTCGCTCGGCTTCCCGCCCAGCCAGCTGGAAGCGATCGGTACCGAGCCGCCCGAACTCCTTCGCGACGCACGTTCGCTGAGTGAAGCGCTGCAGGCGGGCACGCTGCGCTACGTACGCGTCACCCCTGCCTTCATGGGCTTGCTGGGCGGCCACGGCGTGCTGCCAGTCCATTACACCGAGCGCATCGCCGAGCACCAGGCCGCGCAGCGCGACGACGGCGCGCGAGCCTTGCTGGACACCTTTTCGAACCGCTCGCTGGCGCTGTTCTACCAGGCATGGTGCAAGTACCGGCTGGCCCTGAAATACCAGGTCGGTGGCAAGGATGGCTTCCTGCCCCTGCTGCTGAGCCTGGCTGGCGTGGGCAGCGCATCGCTGCGCCGGCGCCTGGCGCACGACGACGATGGCGCCGTGCTGGACGAATCGATCGGCTATTTCGCCGGCTCGCTGCGGCACCGTCCGGCGTCGGCGGTGCAGATGGCGCGCGTGCTGTCCGAATATTTCGGGCAGCCGGTGCATGCCGAGCAGTTCGTCGGCAGCTGGTACGACGTGCCGCCGGCGCAGCAGACCGTGCTGGGCTGCCCGACCGCGGTGCTGGGCAGCAGCGCCATGGCCGGCGCCCGGGTGTGGCAGCGCGACCTGCGCCTGCGGCTGGTGATCGGTCCGCTCGACCATGCAGGGTTCGCCGCCTTCCTGCCCGGCGGGCGGGCAGCGCGGGCCCTGGCCAGCCTGGTGCGGATGTTCACCGGGGTGACGCTGGAATACGAGGTGGCGCTGGTGCTGCGGGCGGCGGACGTGCGCAGCGTCACCATGGAACCGCAGCAGAAGCGCGGGCGGCTGGGGTGGGATGCCTACCTGGTCGAGGGGCCGCAGGCACACGACCGCAACGATGTACGCTACGGCATCCACGACGCATGAGTCTGCTTGCGCTGTGCCAAAGCGTACTGAGCAATCAACCGGACCAAAAAAAATGCCAGCCCGAAGGCTGGCATTCTTTAACACGGCAGGTCGCCCGCTCAGGCAGCCGAACCGATGATCTGGTTGAAGGTCGCGCTCGGACGCATCGCGGCCTTGACCTTCGCTGCATCCGGCTGGTAGTAGCCGCCGATGTCGACCGGCTTGCCCTGCACTTCCAGCAGCTCGGCGACGATCTTCTGCTCGTTGTCCGCCAGTTGCTGCGCCAGCGGCTTGAAGAAGGCGGCCAGTTCGGCGTCCTCGGTCTGCGCGGCCAGTTCCTGGGCCCAGTACAGCGACAGGTAGAACTGGCTGCCGCGGTTGTCCAATTCTCCGGTCTTCGGCGACGGCGACTTGCGGTTGTCCAGCAGCTTGCCGGTGGCCGAATCGAGGGTCTTCGACAGCAGCTTGGCGCGTGCGTTGCCGGTCTTGATGCCCATGTCTTCCAGGCTCACTGCCAGCGCCAGGAACTCGCCCAGCGAATCCCAGCGCAGGTGGTTTTCCTCGGTCAGCTGCTGCACGTGCTTCGGTGCCGAACCGCCGGCGCCGGTTTCGTACATGCCGCCGCCGGCCATCAGCGGGACGATCGACAGCATCTTGGCGCTGGTGCCCAGTTCCAGGATCGGGAACAGGTCGGTCAGGTAGTCGCGCAGGATGTTGCCGGTCACCGAGATGGTGTCCAGGCCGCGTGCCACGCGCTCCAGGGTGTAGCGCATCGCGCGCACCTGCGACATGATCTGAATGTCCAGGCCTTCGGTGTCGTAGTCCTGCAGGTAGGTCTTGACCTTCTTGATCAGTTCGTTCTCGTGCGGACGGTACGGGTCCAGCCAGAACACGGCAGGCATGCCCGAGTTGCGCGCACGGGTGACCGCCAGCTTGACCCAGTCGCGGATCGGGGCATCCTTCACCTGGCACATGCGCCAGATGTCGCCCTGCTCGACGTTCTGGCTCATCAGCACTTCGCCGGTGGCCAGGTCGGTGATGTTGGCGACGCCGTCTTCCGCGATCTCGAAGGTCTTGTCGTGCGAACCGTATTCCTCGGCCTGCTGCGCCATCAGGCCCACGTTCGGGACGGTGCCCATGGTGCGCGGGTCGAAGGCGCCGTGCCATTTGCAGAAGTTGATGATCTCCTGGTAGATACGGGCGAAGGTCGATTCCGGAATGACCGCCTTGACTTCCTTCAGGCGGCCGTCGGCGCCGTACATCTTGCCGCCGGCGCGGATCATCGCAGGCATCGAGGCGTCGACGATCACGTCGTTCGGCGAGTGGAAGTTGGTGATGCCCTTGGCCGAGTCGACCATCGCCAGCGCCGGACGGTGTTCCTGGCAGGCGTGGATGTCACGGATGATTTCTTCGCGCTGCGAATCGGGCAGGGTGGCGATCTTGTTGTACAGGTCAGCCATGCCGTTGTTGACGTTCACGCCCAGGCTGTCGAACAGGGCGCCGTGCTTCTCGAACGCATCCTTGTAGAAGGTGCGCACGCAGTGGCCGAACACGATCGGGTGCGAGACCTTCATCATGGTCGCCTTGACGTGCAGCGAGAACAGCACGCCGGTGTTCTTCGCGTCTTCGATCTGCTGCTCGTAGAAGGCCAGCAGGGCCTTGCGGCTCATGAACATCGAATCGATGATCTCGCCGTCCTGCAGCGCCACTTTCGGCTTCAGCACGATGGTCTGGCCGCTCTTGGTGACCAGTTCCATCTTGACGTCGCGCGCCTTGTCCAGCGTCATCGACTTTTCGCCATGATAAAAGTCGCCACCGGTCATGTGCGACACGTGGGTGCGCGAGGCCGGCGACCATTCGCCCATCGAGTGCGGGTTCTTGCGTGCGTATTCCTTGACGGCCTTCGGCGCGCGGCGGTCGGAGTTACCTTCGCGCAGGACCGGGTTCACGGCGGAACCGGTGCACTTGCTGTAACGGGCCTTGATCGCCTTTTCTTCGTCGGTCTTCGGATCGGCCGGGTAGTCCGGCAGGTTGTAGCCCTTGGCTTGCAGTTCCTTGATGGCTGCCTGCAGCTGGCCCACCGAGGCGCTGATGTTCGGCAGCTTGATGATGTTGGCTTCCGGGGTCAGCGTCTTCTTGCCGAGGTCGGCCAGGGCGTCGGGGACGCGCTGCTCCGGGGTCAGGTAGTCGGCGAAGTTGGCCAGGATACGGGCGGCAACGGAAATGTCGCTCTGCTCGATCGTGATACCGGCCGGCTTGGTAAAGGTTTCGATGACCGGCAGGAATGCGTGGGTCGCCAGCAGGGGCGCCTCGTCGGTCAAGGTGTAGATGATGGTCTGATCGCTGCTCATGCGCATTTTCCTCGGTTGGTACTCAAAATTCATGGCCTGCTCGCCAGACGTCGATCCTAACCGATCCCGGATCGCAAACATAGCGGGGTTTGGAGGCCAAGTCTTATATAAGACAGAAGACAAGCGCCATATTATGCCCGACCTTTGGTGCGGATACCACCTTTTACGCACCCGGCCGCTTCAGGCGTCGCCATACGCGCCGCCATGCGGCACCCGTGCCGCACCACGGCAGTGCAATTTTGATCATGTTTTCTTGGCACGTTTCTTGATACGAAGAACCTGTCGATACAGGAGGAGCAGCATGATGGCGGCATATTTCAACGAAATGGTAGGCGGCGAATCGGGCCAGGTCCGCGAGCACTACCATGCCTTCGACGCCTGGCTGCAGCGCCAGCCGCCGGAGCGTATCGAGCGCAAGCGCGCCGAGGCCGATCTGACCTTCCGCCGCGTCGGCATCACCTTTGCCGTGTACGGCGACGGCGCCGGCACCGAGCGCCTGATTCCCTTCGATACCATCCCGCGCATCATCCCCGCGCACGAGTGGACCGCCCTGCAGGCCGGCCTGGCCCAACGCGTCCAGGCGCTCAACATGTTCGTGCACGACATCTACCACGACCAGAACATCATCAAGGCCGGCATCATGCCGGCCCAGCAGATCGTCCAGAACGCCCAGTACCGCCCCGAGATGCAGGGCATCAGCGTGCCGTCCGACATCTACGCCCACATCGCCGGGGTCGACATCGTGCGCGCCGGCCAGGGCGAATTCTATGTGCTGGAAGACAACCTGCGCGTGCCCTCGGGCGTCTCCTACATGCTGGAAGACCGCAAGATGATGATGCGCCTGTTCCCGGAACTGTTCGCGCACCACCGCATCGCCCCGGTCGAGCATTACCCGGACATGCTGCTGGAAAACCTGCGCTCGGTGGCGCCGACCGGCGTCAACGACCCGACCGTGGTCGTCATGACGCCGGGCATGTACAACTCGGCCTATTTCGAGCACGCCTTCCTGGCGCAGCAGATGGGCGTCGAGCTGGTCGAGGGCAAGGATCTGTTCGTCGACGCCGACCAGGTCTGGATGCGCACCATCCGCGGCCCCAAGCGCGTCGACGTCATCTACCGCCGCCTCGACGACGATTTCCTCGATCCGCTGGCGTTCCGCCCGGATTCGAGCCTGGGCGTGCCGGGCCTGCTGTCGGCCTACCGCGCGGGGCGGGTCACGCTGGCGAATGCGATCGGCACCGGCGTCGCCGACGACAAGTCGATCTACCCCTTCGTGCCCGACATGATCAAATTCTATTTATCGGAGCAGCCGCTGCTGAACAACGTGCCGACCTGGCAATGCCGCAAGCCGGACGACCTGTCGTACACGCTGGCCAATCTCGACAAGCTGGTGGTAAAGGAAGTGCACGGCGCCGGCGGCTACGGCATGCTGATCGGCCCGGCCGCCAGCAAACAGCAGATCGAGGATTTCAGGCGGCGCCTGATCGCCAAGCCGGAAGGCTACATCGCCCAGCCGACGCTGGCCCTGTCGGCCTGCCCGACCTATGTGGAAAACGGCATCGCGCCGCGCCACATCGACCTGCGCCCGTTCGTCCTGTCGGGCAAGACGATTTCAATGGTGCCGGGCGGACTGACCCGGGTGGCGCTGCAGGAAGGCTCGCTGGTGGTGAACTCGTCGCAGGGCGGCGGCACCAAGGACACCTGGATTCTCGAGGAATAAGGAGTAACAAGCATGCTGAGCCGCACCGCAGACCACCTGTACTGGATGGCGCGCTATACCGAGCGTGCCGAAAACACCGCGCGCATGCTCGACGTGGCATTGCAGACGGCGATGTTGCCGCAATCGCAGTTCGACGCCGAACAGACCTGGCGCGCCATGCTCGGCATCTCCGAACTGCAGGGCGCCTTCGATGCCAAATACGAGACGCTCGACGCCAAAAATGTGCTCGCCTTCATGGTCAGCGACACCGCGAACCCCTCGTCGATCGTGTCCTGCCTGACCGCGGCGCGCGAAAACGCGCGTGCGGTGCGCGGCGTGCTCACCACCGAAGTCTGGGAAACGCAGAATGCGACCTGGCTCGACCTGCGCGAGCGCGTGGCCCACGACGGCGATCCCGGCGAATTCTTCGAATGGGTCAAGCACCGCTGCCACTTGGCGCGCGGCGTCACGCTGGGCACCATGCTGGCCGACGAGGCGATGGTGTTCATCAGCCTCGGCACCTTCCTGGAACGGGCCGACAGCACCGCGCGCATCCTCGACGTCAAGTACCACGCTGCCAAGGGCAATGCGACCCACGAGATGCTGACCCAGCGCGAGTTTTACTATTGGGCCGCACTGCTGCGCTCGGTGGCCGGCTTCGAGACCT
Organism: Herbaspirillum sp. SJZ107; assembly: GCF_006715485.1. Lineage (GTDB taxonomy): Bacteria > Pseudomonadota > Gammaproteobacteria > Burkholderiales > Burkholderiaceae_D > Telluria. The sequence continues at coordinate 810,355 of NZ_VFNH01000003.1, read as the reverse complement.
ACCGCAAGGTGTACCGCGATTCGATCACGCCGGCACGCGTGGCCGAACTCCTGATGCTGCGCGCCGACATGCCGCGCTCGCTGCTGGCCTGCATGGAACGGGTCGTCCACAACCTGAAGGCGGTGCGCAATGACGTCTCCGCGAACACCGAAAGGCTGGCCGGCAAGATGCATGCGGAACTGCAGTTCGCGCGCATCGAGGATATCCTGGAAACCGGACTCGACCAGACCCTCGGCCGCTTCATGGAAAACATCTACAAGCTGGGCAACGGCATCAGCCGCGATTTCCTGGTCCCGCTGGGCGAGTGAGATGCCTCCTGGGCACGCACGGCTTCGGTGCAGTCGCGTACCGAAGTGGTGCGGCACCTGTGCCCGGAATGCGACACGGCGGGGGTGGACACAGCCCCCATGGTGAAGCCTGCATTGTGCCGGCCTGAAATGCCCGTGTAGAATAAAAATTTCACTTAGGAAATCCCAGCCATGACTTATTGTGTAGGCATGCGCCTGGAGGCCGGCCTGGTCTTCCTGGCCGATTCGCGCACCAACGCCGGTATCGACCAGGTCAGCACGGCCCGCAAGCTGAGCGTCTTCGAAAACCCGGGCGAGCGCATGATGGTCCTGATGACGGCCGGGAACCTGTCGATCTCGCAAGCGGTGCGCCAGACCATTTCCAGCTACGTCACCCAGGACGGCACCACGATCTGGACCGCGCCCACCATGTACGAAGCGGCGCGCATCGTCGGCGAAGCCGTGCGCAGCGTGCACAAGGAAGACGCGGCCAAGCTGACCGAGTTCGGCGTCGACTTCAATATCAGCCTGATCTTCGGCGGCCAGATCGGCACCGAACGCTGCCGCCTGTTCTATATCTACTCGGCCGGCAATTTCATCGAGTCGCACGACGAGAACCCGTATTTCCAGATCGGCGAAGCCAAGTACGGCAAGCCGATCCTGGACCGCGTGATCACGCCCCAGACCTCGCTCGACGATGCCGCCAAGTGCGCGCTGGTGTCGATGGATTCGACGCTGCGCTCGAACGTCGCGGTCGGCCTGCCGCTCGACCTGCTGGTGTATGAAAACGGCAGCCTGGCGCTCACGCGCTTCGTCACCATCGACGAACAGAACCAGTATTTCCAGCGCCTGCGCATCGCCTGGGGCCAGCAGCTGAAAGCCGTGTTCGAAGGCATCGACGCGCCGGTCTGGGATGCCGCGCCCGCCATCACGGACAAGGTGCCGTCCTCGGCGAACCTGCACAGCCGCCCGGTACGGGTGCCGCTGCCGGCCGGGCTGGCGCCCTTGCAGGCATCGAAACCGCTGCAATCGCTGGCCGAGCAGCCGGCCCTCGAAACCCAGCACTGAGGCTGGACTGTCCGCGCACACGCTTTCGTGCGCGTATGGACAAGGGAAAAAATCGGAGTATGGTTGAGGCAAAGCCAGCCTGAGGAGGCCGCGATGTCGATCAAGCCCTTGTCTTTTACGCTCCCCCTGGCCGCCGGCCTGCTGGTCTCGTGCGGTGGCGGCGGCGGTGGCGGCACAGGTGGCGGCACGACGCCACCCGTCACCACCCCCACCCCGCAACCGCCGGTGACGATCAACCTGGCGCTCGGTCCCTATGCCAGCGGCCTGAACGCGCCCACCTACCTGACCGCGCCGCCCGGCGACACGCGCCAGTTCGTCACCGAGCGTGCCGGCCGCATCCTGGTCATGCGCAGCGGCAGCGCGCTGGCCCGGCCTTTCCTCGATATCCGCACGGGCGTCAGCACCGCCGGCGAAGGCGGCCTGCTGTCGATGGCCTTCGATCCCGGCTATGCCAGCAACGGCCGCTTCTACGTCTACCGCACCGATCTGAGCGGCGACATCGTGGTCGAGCGCTATACGGTCTCCAGCAATGCCGACGTGGCCGATCCGGCCTCCGCGCTGACCATCATCCGGATCCCGCACCCGACCTACCAGAACCACGTGGGCGGCACGGTCGCGTTCGGCCCCGACGGCTACCTGTACCTGGGCACCGGCGACGGCGGCGGCGCCGGCGATCCGAACCGCAACGCCCAGAACCCGGGGTCGCTACTGGGCAAGCTGCTGCGCCTGGACGTCAGCGCCGCCAGCGCCGCCGAACCCTACCGCATCCCGCCGACCAACCCCTACGTCAACGGGTCCGGCAACCGCGCCGAGATCTGGGCCTCGGGCCTGCGCAATCCGTGGCGCTTCAGCTTCGACCGCGGCGCGCTCGCCGGCGGCCAGATCTATATCGCCGACGTCGGCCAGGATGCGCGCGAAGAGGTCGACGTCGAGGCGGCAACCCAGGGCGGGCTGAATTACGGCTGGCCGCGCATGGAAGGCACGGCCTGCTACGGGGCGCAGACCTGCGACCAGAACGGCCTGACCCTGCCGGTGTTCGACTATCCCCATACGAGCGCCACCAGCAGCCCCTGTTCGATCACCGGCGGCTTCGTCTACCGCGGCAGCGCCATGCCGGAGCTGGCCGGGCACTATTTTTATTCGGACTATTGCGCCGGTTTCGTGCGCAGTTTCCTGGTCAGCGGCAGGACGGCAACCGAGCAGCGCGACTGGAATCTCACCAACGTCGGCCGCATCGTCTCGTTCGGCCAGGATGGGCAGGGCGAGCTGTATCTATTGACCGATAGCGGCGCCATTTGGACCATCATCAAAGCGCGCCAATAAGGCCAGTCCTACAACGGTAGGGCACGCGCGCCGATTGGAATGGTCGCCCAGGTGGCTACCATCATGTCTACTGACAGTATGCAAAGGAGATCATGATGGCTGGAAATCAACACAATGACTGGGGCCACAGCGACGTGGGCAGCAACAAGGTGGCCGACAAGAGCGGTGTCGGCTTCACCGGCAACGAGCAATCGGATAAGCAGCAGGGCAATGCGGGCGGCACGCCGGCAGGCGAAGCCAACCGTCAGAAAGACGATCCGGGCCAGGATGCCGGCGCTTCCAACGGCCAGGCCTGGCGCCCGGACGTGCCGGACCAGAGCGGCGTCGGGTTTACGCCGGAAGACGGCGGCAATGGCGGCAGCGGCAGCCAGAACCGCCAGAGCGGCGCCCGCGCCTCGTCGTCCGGTGTCTATACCAACTTCCAGCACGCCAACCCGGAAAGTAACGTCAATCCGCCGGGCGCACCCCAGAACAGCCACGGCAGCGCCACCGGACCGCTGCCGGGCGGCGTCGAGGGCCAGTACCAGGCCAGCCGTAACGCCCAAGCCGGCATGGGGGCAACTGCCGCAGGCGGCAACCCGGGCACGCGCCAGGGCAGCGACGACGACGCCTCGAGCCAGGGCATCCATGGTGCCGGTCCCGATGGCGGCGCGCCGGCCGGCAACGGTTCGCGCTGAGCTGCGAAGCACAGCCGTCAATGCTGGAACGGACCCACGTCCTCGCGGGTCCAGCCGCCACTGCCCGGCGCCTTGGTCACCCTGACCAGGCTGGCGCCGGACTGCGCAAACAAGGTGTAATCGATGCCGTCGCCGTCCGGTGACGGCGCGATTGCCTCCACATCCGACAGGATCACCACCGGGACGCTCCAGGCGCCTGGATCGGCGACATGGACCTGGGGTGCGCCCGTGCAGATCACCTGGCCCGCCCCGTTCAATCCCCATATCGTGACGCGCTCGCCGGTGGCCGCCGCAAACAGGCTGCGCATGCCGTCGAAGGCCGGCCCGCTGCCGAGCGCCAGCGCCTGTGCGCCTTCGTTCTGGTTGGTGGCGGAAAAATAATACAGCGTGCCCTGCGCGGCGACGTACAGGCCGGAGGTATTGTCCGCATTGCGGCAGGCGGCGATCGCGTCGGCGCTGCGGCCGCGCGGCAATGCCAGATGGCGCGCCCAGCGCGGTTGCATCGGATTGAAGGGGTTGTACAGCGGCGCGTACAGCAGTTGCGCGTCGGTACCGGCCATGCCTGCCAGGTACAGCCCGTCCACGTCCCAGCCGCCGCGGCAGCGCCCGAGGCAGGACGCCAGCACGCGGCCGCCGTCGAGCGGCAGCCGGTGCTCGATCCAGCGCGGTCCGGCGCTGCGGCTGGCGCCGCGGCCGAGATCGATCGCATAGCGTGCCGGCCGGCGCGCACCGTCCGCATCGAGCACGGCGTCGACCACCACGAAAGCGCGGTCGCTGGCGTCGCCGATCTGCACCCGGGTAATCGCCAGCCGCCCCGGCGCCGGACCCGCATCGAAAGGGCAGGCGGTCCAGGCCGGCGCCGCGCCCCGGACCACGCTGTGCGCCGCCATGGGCGGCAGGTCCGCCGCCGGATTCGACAGGCTCAGATACAAATGGTCGCCCGCGCCATCGCTCACCACCAGCGCCAGGTGCAGCATCTGCATGCGCCAGGGCACCGCCACCGACAGCGCGCTGGCGAAGGCCGTGCTGCGGCCGCCCGGCAGGTCGCGGGCGATGCGCGCACTGCTCAAGTCGTGGCACTGCCAGCCGCGCACCGGGTGAAAGACTTCGCGCATCATGCACAGCTTGCCGGCTTCGATATGGAACAGCAGCGCGCTGCCCGCGGCGGGCTGGCGCGCTTCGAATCGGGGAGCAGGCGGGGGCTGGGCCAGGGGGTGGTACTGCATCGGTTCACCTGTTGTTTCGGGTCGATCGACAATCGTGATGCAGTCGTCGGGCATGCACGGACAAACGCGTGGCGGCGCTTGCCGTGTTGCGCGCAGTCTCTTTTGCAAATGACGTGCCACGCCAAACCGGTGTCCAGGGCCGGTAAACGGGGCGGATCGGCTGTCAAAACAGACAAATTGACATGTCAACAGCCACGCCTTACATTGTTTTTTACATGCAGAAACAATGGATTGACAGCAGCGATGTTCGACTCGGACCACACTTTTACCTCGCCGCTGACCGGCACCCCGTATGCCGGCGCGCCGGTGCTGGCGCTGACCGTGCTCTGGCATCCGGACCTGGCGCGCATCGGCGAGCAATACCTGCAGGCGGACGCCGAGGGGGCGCTGGAAGTGAGCCGCTTTTTCCCGCTGTTCGCCCATCCCGGCCGCGATGGCCTCGCACTCGGCCACGGCAGCGTCTCGCGCCAGCCATTGCGCCTGGCGCGCGCGGCCGGCGGCCGGCTGTCCCTGACGCCGCCCGACAGCCGCATGACGGTCGAAGTCAACGGTAGCGAGATCGCGCAAGCGGTCGTCCTCGAACCGGCCCAGCTCGACCGCGGCATCGTGCTCGGGCTGGGCCGTTCGATCCTGCTGTGCGTGCACTGGACCGACCGCCTGCCGCGCGATAACCCGGTGGCCGGCCTGCTCGGCGTCAGCGCGGCCGCGATCCAGGTCCGCGAACTGATCCGCACCGTGGCGCCGACCGAACTGCCGGTGCTGCTGCTGGGCGAGACCGGCACCGGCAAGGAAGTGGCGGCACGAGCGCTCCACGCCCTCGGCCAGCGTGCCGATCGGCCGCTGGTGGCGGTCAACATGGCGGTCATGAACGAAGGCCTGGCGGCGGCCGAACTGTTCGGCACCGCGCGCGGCGCCTACACCGGCGCCCAGTCGGCCCGCAGCGGCCTGTTCGCCGAGGCCGACGGCGCCACCCTGTTCCTCGACGAGATCGGCAACACCCCGGCGGCGGTACAGCCGATGCTGCTGCGCGTGCTGGAAAGCGGGCAATACCGCGTGGTCGGCGGCGACACCGACCGCCGCAGCAGCGCGCGCGTGATCGCCGCCACCGACCAGGATCTGTCGGGCCAGGATTTCAGCCAGGCCCTGCTGCGCCGGCTGGAGCGTTTCGTGATCACCTTGCCGCCGCTGCGTGCGCGGCGCGAGGATATCGGGGTATTGATCGTGCATGCGCTGGCACAGGCGCGCAGCGCGGGTGGCGCCGAGTTGCCGGCGCTGCCGTTCGCCTTCGTCAGCGCTTGCGCCAACTACGACTGGCCCGGCAATGTGCGCCAGCTGTCGCACGTGCTGGCACGCGCGCTGCTGCTGGCGCAGGCCGGGCAGTTGCCACTGTTCGAGGCGCTGGTGGGGGTGCGCCATGCAGTAACGCCAGCATCGGTAGTGGCAGCGGCGGCACCGGTGCCGGCACCGGCCAGGCGGCGCGCACTGGACCAACTCAGCGATGACGAGGTCGTGGCGGCGCTGCACAACAACGGTTGGCAGATCCAGGGGGCGGCGGCTGAACTGGGCATTTCACGGCCATCGATGTACAAGCTGATCGAAGCCCACCCGGCAATTCGCCGGCCCGAAGCGATCGGGCTGGAGACCTTGCAGCAGGCGTTGCAGCAAAGCGGCGCCGACATCAAACGCTGTGCCGCTTTGCTGCTCACGCCGGCAGAGGCCTTGCGCCGCCATTTGCGTGGGCTGAGCCTGCTGGGCTAGCGTCAGCTTGCCGGGTTGGTGGACACGGCGTTGCCGTCCGGAGCCGGGCTGGTGCCGAACGGGGCGGTCGGGCCGGCGCCGCTGCCTACCTGTGCCTCCGGATCGAAAGCAAATACACGGTACTCGAGACCGTTTGCCCGCTTGATCGCCACGGTCATGATGACATGTCAGGATTCCATTTCAGTTGGGATAACGCGGGTCGCGTCGCAACGCGACAAAATCCGGCTCGGCGTCGATGGCAGCGGCCGGGTAACCGTAACGTTTCGCCTGTGCCAGCGCCTGCAGCGCCAGTTCGCGCCGCTTCAACAACTCGTACGCAAGCGCTGCGCGGAAATAGACATCTGGACTGTCGGGCGCCGCAGCCAGCGCCTTGGCCGTCAGGGTCATGGCTTCCTCGGTGTCGGCACTGCGCGCCGCATATAAACCCATGCGAGACAGCAAGGTCGCATCGCCGGGCCTGAGGACGAGTTTGGGTGAAAGCAATTGCCGCGCCTTTCGATAGGCATCACGCGCCGCGCCTGCGCGGCCGGGTATCCACAACAGCGTATCGCCGAGATTGGCCCAGCCCAGGTAATCGTTCGGGTTGCCTGCCGGCGCGCTGACGGCACGCTGATAAGCGTCTGCCGCGCCCACGTAATCGCCACGCTGGAACAGCGCCAGCCCCAGGTTCGAATACAGGGCGGCGTTCGGACGCACCTGCAAACCCTGCTGGACCACGCGCAAGGCTTCGTCCGCGCGGCCCTGGCGCAGCAGTGCGGCGTTCAGGTTGGCGTAGCCAAGACCCGAATCGGGCTGCAGCTTGATGCTGAGTCGAAATGCCTGCTCGGCTGCCTTGTCATTTCCTTGCCGGTAATAAACAGTCCCGAGTTCGTCGGCAAATGCGCGCTGCGTCGGGAAGCGGCGCAACATGGCGTGGCCCCAGGCCAGCGCTGCGTCGTTGCGGCGCATGGCATTCAAAAAGTACATCTTGCCGTAAGCGGCAAAAAAATTGTCTGGATCCAGCGCCAGCGCCCGTTCAGCCTCTGCCAATGCCTGTTCGATTTTTCCCTGATGCCGTAAAACCCAGGCGTGCGCCACATGGCCCAGCGCCAGCGCCGGTTCCAGCCGCAACGCCTGCTGGGCGGCAGCGTCGGCACGGCGCAGCCAGGTCTCGTCCTGGGTGTCGGCGCTGTAGCGGAAAACGGCCACCAGCGACATGCCGGCCACCGCGGCGGCATTGTTCGGATCCCTGGCCAGCAGGGCTTCGAAATCGGCACGCGCCGCTTCCAGGCGCTCGGGCTGGTCGAAGGATTCCAGCGCATGCAGGGCGCGGGCGATGGTCGCCGAACGCGAGAACGGTGCCGGTGCCTGCCCATGCTGCATCGCATACCAGCCGCCCAGGCCCAGCGCCAGTACCAGCGCGGCACCGAGCCCGGCCTTGCGCCAGCGTGCGCCGAACGGCGCACCTGCGGCTGCGGCCACCGGTTCCGGCTTGGTTTCTGCCTTTGGCGCCGGCTCGGGCAGCAGCGCCGGCGCGGATGCCGGCGCCACGGCAGGCATGCCCGCCCGCACGGCACGCAGCGCCGCCTCCACCTCCGGCATGCCGGCCGGACGCTGTTCCGGCCGGCGCGCCGTCATCGCCCGCACCAGTGCGATCAGCGGTGCCGGCGTCGCCGCCGGAAACACCCACGATGCCGAGCTCGACTGCATTTGCGCGGCCGCCAGCGCCAGCCCGGACAGATTGCCGAACGGGCGCTCGCCGCAGATCATCTCGTAGCACACCACGCCCAGCGCGTAGACGTCGGACTGGCGGTTCGGCGCCTGCCCCAGCAGGCACTCGGGCGCCATGTAGGCGATCGTGCCCTGCTGCTCGAGCTGCATGACGGAGGTGGTGGCCTGCGGATCGTCGTGGAAGGCCAGGCCGAGGTCGAGGATGCGCAGCCGCCCGCCGGCGTCGACCATCAGGTTGGACGGCTTCAGGTCGCCGTGCACCAGTCCGCACGCGTGGGCCGCCGCCATGGCCGCGGCCGCCTGGCCAGCCAGATCCAGCACGGTGTCGAGCGCCAGCGGGCCGCGCCCGACCAGCTCGCGCAGTGTGGTGCCGGCGATCAGTTCCATGACGATCGCATGGCTGCTGCCGTCTTCCTCGATCGAATGGATCCGGACGAAGGCCGGGTGCTCGAGCGAGGCGGCCAGGCGCGCTTCGCGCAGCAGGCTGTCGGGCCGGCCGAGGACGGCGCCGCTCTTGAGGCGCTTGATCGCGACCTTGCGCCTCAGGTGTTCGTCCCAGGCTTCGCGCACTTCACCGAAACCGCCGGCGCCCAGTTGCCGGCCCAGGCGGTAATGCTTGAACGGCTGCGCCAGCTCGGGGGTATCGTGTTCGGTGTCGCTGGTGGCATCCATTTGAATGAGCAGAACCAGTTATGGTCTACATTGAGGAATAACAAACAATCTACAGTCTGGCATAAGCTGTTGTGTAGAGCCACTAAAATCTTGCTCTAGCGCCACAAAATAACACCACGATTCGTAGGCTGAGAGGCAAAAAAAAGCCGCCCGGGTGGGCGGCGGCTTCAGCATCCCGGCGGCGGCAAGCTTGCCGCCGCCGGGGCAGGGTAGCGGATTACTTTTGTGCGATCACCGGCGTCGGCGTCGCGGCCGGCACTTGCGCCGCGGCCGGTGCCTGTGACGGATCGGCCACGTTCAGGTTGAACGCCTTCAGGCCCAGCACGCCGCTGCTGTACTGGCGGATCTGGTTGGCGAACGCCGCGTCCGGGTTCAGCTTGCGGCCGTACGACGGCACCATTTCATGCATCTTGGCTTGCCACTCGGGCGTCTTGAGCTGGTCGCGGAAGGCCGACTTCTCGAGCACCTTCATCATGATCGGCGCGGCGGTCGATGCGCCCGGCGAGGCGCCCAGCAGCGCGGTCACGGAACCGTCGGCGGATGCCACCACTTCGGTACCGAACTGCAGGATGCCGCCCTTCTTCGGATCGTCCTTGATGATCTGCACGCGCTGGCCGGCGTTCTGCAGGGTCCAGTCTTCCATCTTCGCGTTCGGCAGGTACTCGCGCAGGGTGGCCAGGCGCTCTTCCGGCGTCAGCTGCACCTGCTGGATCAGGTACTTGGTCAGTGGCATGTTGTCCCAGCCGGCCTGCAGCATCGGACGGACGTTGCCGGTGTTGACCGAGGACGGCATGTCGATCCAGGAACCGTTTTTCAGGTACTTGGTCGAGAAGGTCGCGAACGGGCCGAACAGCAGGGCCGGCTTGCCGTTGACCAGGCGGGTGTCCAGGTGCGGCACCGACATCGGCGGCGAACCGACCGAGGCCTTGCCGTAGACTTTGGCCCAGTGCTGCTTGATCACTTCCTGGTTGGTGGTGACCAGCCACTGGCCGCCGACCGGGAAGCCGCCGTAGCCGTGGGCTTCCGGAATCTGGGTCTTCTCGAGCAGCGGCAGCGCGGCGCCGCCGGCACCGATGAAGACGAACTTGGTACGCACGTTTTGCGTGGTGTTGTCGGCCAGGTTCTTGATGCTGATGTTCCAGATGCCGTCGGCGCCGCGCTTGATGTCCTCGACCTGGTGGCGCAGCTTCAGCGTCATGCCGGTGTCGGTCAGGTGCTTGACCATGCTGCGGGTCAGCACGCCGTAGTTGACGTCGGTGCCGATGTCCATGCGGGTGGCGGCGATGCGCTGGTTCTTGTCGCGGCCGTTCATCACCAGCGGTGCCCACTGGCGGATCTGTTCCGGGTCTTCGCTGTACAGCATGCCCTTGAACAGGTTTTCATGGGTCAGCGCGGCGTAGCGCTTGCGCAGGAAGTCGACGTTGTCGCCCCAGACGAAGGCCATGTGGGGCACGTTGTTGATGAAGGTGCGCGGGTTGCCCAGGTAATTCTTTTGCACCTGGTAGGCCCAGAACTGCTTCGAGATCTCGAACTGCTCGTTGATCTCCACTGCCTTGCTGGCGCCGACGCTGCCGTCCGGGTTTTCCGGCGTGTAGTTCATTTCGGCGAAACCGGAGTGGCCGGTGCCGGCGTTGTTCATCGTGTCCGAGCTTTCGGCGCCGACCGAATCGAGGCGCTCGACCATCTCGATGGACAGGTTGGGCTGCAATTCCTCGAGCAGGGTGCCGAGGGTGGCACTCATCACGCCGCCGCCGATCAGGACCACGTCGAGCGGCTTGTCCGACGAGGCGGGCGGGGTGCGGCTGCAGGAAGTCAGGGCCAGGCAGGAGAGTGCGACTGCTAACGATAGTGTCTTACGCATACGTCTTATTAACTAATTAACTAACAAGCTGATTGAAGAAACAGGCTTCAATGGCTTTAGTACAGACGAAAGTCTTTCAGCTAAAGCATGGGGCAGAGCCACGGGGCTCGCGACACGACGCGTAACGAGGGCAACATCGCCGGCCAGGCCTGGAAACCGGGTTTCCGGGCGGGACCGAACAAGAGGCGAACGAGACAAGAACGCGTTGGCCAGACGGCCAGACCTGCACGTTCTTGGCGTCCATTGAGCAGGACAAATCCTTTAAGGATGCGAAATTATATTCGTCCAAATACCTGAATAAAAATTATATTTGTGAATACCGGATATATTTAGCGTTTTATTCGTATTAATACGTATCGTTCGATATTTTTTGTCAGTACCGGCAAGCTTATCAATTTGATTCCCTCATGCATGGAACGTTGCCGTTCAAACGCGCGCCTCATCCGGAATTATTTTGTGACAATTTGATAGTGTGTGCGCGGAAAGTACCCGTTACCATTTGCCCGTACCCTTTACCTAATAACACTGAACTACGCTGCCGCCTGCCCACGCCGGCCAAGGCGTGCGTCATTAAGAGAGAACAACTATGAACAAACCACTCCTGGTCCTTGCCCTCGGTTCCGCCATGGTGCTGTCCGCCTGCGGCGGTGGTGGTGGCGGTGGCAGCACGGGCGGCGGTACCACCACGCCGCCGGTGACGACCACGCCGCCGCCGGCCACGTCGACCCAATCGTCGATCACTGCCGCCAACGCGACCAGCGCAGCCAGCAATGCCTACGCCGCCACGACCTCGGTCGGCGCGTCGTCGACTTCGCTGACCGACATCCTGACCGGCGTCAACGTCAACCGTGCCAACATCAACACCGTGGCGCCACTGCTCAAGCTGGTCAAGCGTGCCTACGGCGGCCAGCAACTGCTGACCGGCGTCACCCAGACCCAGACCCAGCAATGCCCGGGCGGCGGTTCCCTGACCATCGATGCCACCATCAGCAACGCGAACAATGTCAGCAATGGCGACATCCTGAAAGTCACGGCGAATAACTGCGTCGATGGCACCGACACCCTGAGCGGCGCATTCACGGTCAATTTCTCGGGCGTGACCGGCGACATCAACACCCCCGTCTTCGGCGTCACGATGGACAGCACCTTCACCAACTTCAGCATTGTCAGCGGCACCGACAAGGTCGGCGTCAACGGCGACATGAAGGTCGTGCTGAACCAGACCAGCGCCAACAACAACACCATCGTCCTGTCCGGCAATTCGCTGCAGACCACCGAGCAGCAGGGCAGCGCGGCGGTTGTGAACCGCACCGTCACCGCCTACACGGTGAAAGGCAAAACCGAAAACGGCGTCGAGTCCAGCGGCGCCAACTTCGGCCTGTCCGGCACCAGCCCGAAACTCGGCACCTTCTCGTACACCGTGAAGAGCCTGGCAGATTTCGTCTTCAGCAGCCCGACCGCCGTGGTACCGAGCAGCGGCTCGCTGATCGTCACCGGCAATGCGTCGTCGGTCACCGCGACCGTCGTCCCGAACGGCGTGCGCGTGGACTTCAGCGCTTCGGGCAACGGCACGATCACGAACACCGAAACGGTGGCGTGGGCTGCCTTCCTGTCGTCGATCTGATCGATCCGCTCGACTCCCGGCCGGCCTGAGCCGGTCGGACCGATGCCAGCCAGCCAGGACGCCATGCGCGTCCTGGCTGGCTGTGTCGTTTCATGTGCCCCGCTTTTCCTCACCCTATAATAAGCAAATGACATCGATCCTTCGCGCCGGCCTCGCCGCAGCCCTGTATGCTTCGCTGATCCATCCTGCCTGCGCCCAATGGGAAGGCAGCATCGGCCCGAGCGTGCGCAACGTAACGCATACCGAAACCGCCCCCGGCGGGCGCCGCCTGGTCAAAGAAGACGGCTGGCTGCCCGGCGTGGCGCTGCAGGCCGGCTACCGCAGCGGCAAGCTCACCTGGTTCGCCGGCGCCGACTGGTACCACGGCAACATCGACTACCAGGGCCAGACCCAGAACGGCGCCGCGGCATCCTCCAGGACGGCGACCGGCCTGGCGGCGGGGCGCATCGGCGCCGCCTACGCGCTGCCCGCCGATTATGCGGTGCAGGCCGCGATCGAGGTCGACCGCTGGAAGCGCGACATCCGCGGCACGGCCGCCGCCGCCGGGCTGCAGGAAAGCTATCGCTCGACGCGGCTGGTGGCCGGCGCCGCTAAAACCTGGCAGCCGGCCGCCGGCAAGGTCAGCGTCGATGCCGCCGCGGTGCTGGCCGCACCGGAACGCCTGCACGTCGGCTTTTCCGGCGTGCTCGATCCGGTGGCGTTCGACACCCGCCGTTCCTACGGCGTGCGCCTGGGCGCCGCCCTGCGCCCGGCAGCCGCGCCCTGGCTCGAAGTGCGCGGCCGTTACGACTGGCTCAAGACGCCGCGCAGCGGCGATGCGGGCGTGACCGCCAACGGCCAGTACGCCGGCACCGTGGCCCAGCCCGAACACGAGCGCAAGGGATTCACGCTGACCGTGGCGGCCGTGTTTTAAGAGAGAGCCTGCCCGCACACAATTGAATTCGGGTAGGCGAGAGCTATGCCACACTGGGGCAGATAGCGCTGTTATGCAATCTGCAACCAAGGAAGGCGTACTCAATGACGAAACGAAATGAAAACCTGGCCCTGGCCGCCGGTGCGCTGGGGCTGCTCGGCGGCTATGCGCTCGGCAGGATGGTGGCGGCATCGCGCACGCAAGCGCCTGACACCCTGCCGCAGGCCAGCCTGCTCGATACCGTGGCCCTGGCAGTCGACGTGCTGGCGCCGACCTTCGCCAAGGGCGTGATCATCCGCCGCCCCGGCGCCGTGGCGCTGGCCGAGCAATGGCAACTCGATACGCGCGCGGTGCAGCGCCTGCAAAAGCTGCGCAACAAGTACGGCCAGGGGCCGCTGATGCTGCCGCTGCCGATTCGCAAGCAGGCGGTCGTGCTGTCTCCGCAACACGTCTACCGCGTCCTGAACGAATCGCCGGAGCCGTTTTCGCCGGCCAGCAGCGAAAAGCGCGCCGCGCTGTCGCACTTCGAGCCGGAAGGCGTGCTGATCTCGCAAGGCACGCTGCGCACCGAGCGCCGCCAGTTCAACGACGCCGTGCTCGAATCGAACCAGGCGGTGCACCACATGGCCGAGCGCTTCCTGCCGATCGTCGACGAAGAAGCCGCACGCATCCTGGCGGCGGCCCGCGCTAAAGGCGAACTCGACTGGGATGCCTTCGCCCAGGGCTGGTACCGCCTGGCGCGGCGCGTGGTGTTCGGCGACGGCGCCAGCGACGACCAGGAACTCAACGACATGACGGTCGCCCTGCGCAAAGCGGCCAACTGGGCCTTCCTGCACCCGAAAAAGAAGGCAACCCAGGCGCGTTTCTTCGCCCGTATTCAGCACTACCTCGAGCGCGCCGAACCCGGCAGCCTGGCCGCCGTCATCGCGCGCACCCCACAAAGCGCCGACACCAAACCGGAGCAGCAGGTGCCGCAATGGCTGTTCGCCTTCGACGCCGCCGGCATGGCCACCTTCCGCGCGCTGGCGCTGCTGGCGACCCATCCGGAACAGGCGCAGGAAGCGCGTGCCGAAATCTGCGCCAAACCCGGCATCGAACGCAAATTTTTACCCTTCCTGCGCGCCACGCTGCTGGAAGCGGTACGCCTGTGGCCGACCACGCCGGCAATCCTGCGCCAGACCACCCGGGATACCGAATGGGAAGGCGGCACCATGCCGGCGCGCACCGGCGTGCTGGTGTTCGCGCCCTTCTTCCACCGCGACGACCAGCGCCTGGCGTATGCGCACCGCTTCACGCCGGCCTTGTGGCTGCATGCGCGCAGCGACCAGGAATGGCCGCTGGTGCCGTTCAGCGCGGGGCCGGCGGTGTGTCCGGCGCGGCATCTGGTGCAGATGCTGTCGAGTGCGCTGCTGGCGGCCCTGATCGACGGACGCGAACCGACGCTGGTGTCGGGGCAGAAGATGGTGCCGGGGCGGTTGCCGGGGACCTTGAACAATTACGGCCTGCGCTTTGCACTGGAGACCCAGGGCTGACCAGGGACTGGCTCAGTCCTGCAGGCCGGCGACGATGGCGGCCACCCGCGCCATGAAATCCTTGAGGGCAAAGGGTTTGGTGAGCAGTCCCATGTCCGGTGCGGGCGCTCCCTTGTCCAGCACGCTCGACTCGGCATAGCCGGTGATCAGCAGCACCCGGGTCGCGGGGCTGTCGCCGCGGACGGTGTCGGCCAGCTGGCGCCCGTTCACGCCGCCCGGCAAGCCGATATCCGTCACCAGCAGGTCGACCCGGTCGATATGGCGCAGTTTCGCCAGCGCGGTGGCGGCATCGCCGGCTTCGAACACGGTGTGGCCGGCGCCGCGCAGCACCTCGGCCAATACCTGGCGCAGCGCGGCTTCGTCGTCGACCAGCAGAATGGTCATGCTGCGCGGTGTGCCGGACGGCTCCGCCGCCGGCGCGGCGTCCGGCGCCGCCGGCAGCGCATCGGTACAACGCGCCAGGTCGATATGCACCGAGGTACCGCATCCCGGCGCCGAGTCGAGGCTGACGTGGCCGTTGCTCTGGCTGACGAAGCCGAACACCATCGACAAACCCAGGCCGGTGCCCTGGCCGAGCGGCTTGGTCGTGAAAAAAGGATCGAAGGCGCGGGCGGCGGTATCGGCATCCATGCCGGTGCCGGTATCGCTGACGCTGATGCGGATGAATTCGGCGGCGGCCAGGCCGGCCGGGTGTTGCGGCAACTCGCGGCCGAGGTCGCAGGTGCTGATCAGGAGACGGCCGCCGCCGGGCATGGCGTCGCGCGCATTGATCGCCAGGTTGAGCAGGGCATTCTCGAGCTGGTTCGGGTCGCAGGACGTGACGCGCCATGCGCTTTCCAGTTCCAGGTCGATGGCGATCGCCGGCCCCACCGTCCGCGCGATCATTTCGTTCATCGAGGTCACCAGCTGGTTGACGTCGGTCGGCTTGGGGTCGAGGGTCTGGCGGCGCGCGAAGGCCAGCAGGCGATGGGTCAGCGTCGCGGCCCGGTTGGCCGACTGCGAGGCGCCGTCGAGGTAGCGGTACAGGTTGTCGGCGCGGCCCGCCTTCAGGTGGAAACGGGCCAGCTCGATGTTGCCGACGATGGTGCCCAGCATATTGTTGAAATCGTGGGCGATGCCGCCGGTGAGCTGCCCGATCGCTTCCATCTTTTGCGCCTGGCGCAGCGCGTCCTCGGCCTGGCGCAAGGCTTCCTGGCCCTGCTTTTCCTCGGTGACGTCGCGTCCCGCCATGTACAGCAGCCTGGCGCGCGGCACGACCGTCCACGACAGCCAGCGATAACTGCCGTCGCGGTGCCGGGTACGGATTTCGTAGCGCGTGACGGTCTTGCCGGCTGCCAGCTGCGCCATGACGCCAGCCAGTTCGTCGATCTGATCGGGATGGGCAAAACCCGCGAACGGCACCACCTGCAACTCGCGTTCGGTCCAGCCGAGGGTCTCGGTCATTGCCGGGTTACAGTTGAGGAAATAGCCTTCGGTGGTGGCGATGGCCAGGATCTCCTGCGCCATGTCCCAGAGCCGGTCGCGCTCGGCCGTGCGTTGGCTGAGCAGGTCTTCCAGCCGGTGGTTGGCCTGGTGCAGCGCGGCTTCGGCACGGGCGCGCTCGACCGCATTCCAGGTGCGCTCCGCCATGTCTTCCACCAGTTCGATTTCGTAGGGCGTCCAGATGCGCGGCGCGCGGTCGTTGACGATCAGGATGCTGGTCAACCGGCCTTCGCGCAGCACCGGCACGCTGATCTCGGCCCGCGTATCGAGGGCGCGGAACTGGCGCGCTGCCTGCGGGTCGGTCGTGCCGAGTTCGGCATCGATGTCCTTGTGCACGCTGGTGCGGCCGCTGCGCAGCGTGGCGAACAGGCTGGCGCCGAAGTTGTCCGTGTCGAACATGCCATGCAATTCATCCAGTGAACCGTCGGTATGGTTCGAGTGAAAGATGCCATGGGCACCGTCTTCCAGGATTTCGCCGAACAGCACCCGGCCGACCCCGAGTTCTTCGCCGAGCAGGCGGCTGCCGCGCCGCGCGACCTCGAGCGGATCGGCCAGTCCACGCAGCTGGTCGGCCATGCGCAGCTGGAAGGCGAGGCGGCGCTCGGTCGTCACCCGCCGCGTGGTGTCGGTACCGGTGCCGTACAGGCCGACGATGGCGCCGCCGTCGTCGTAGATCGGCGAATAGGAAAACGTGAACCAGGTCTGCTCGTGACGGCCGTTCCTGAACATCACCAGCGGCATGTCCTCGATGTAGATCGACTCGCCGGCAAGCGCACGTTCGATCAGGGGCCCCAGCTGCGGCCACAATTCCGGCCAGGTATCGCGAAAAGGGCGGCCCAGCGCCCGCGGGTGCTTGTCCTGCAAGAACTGCGCATACGGCTGGTTGTAGACCAGGCCGAGTTGCGGTCCCCAGAACACGAACATCGCATGCTTGGCGTCGAGCATCAGGCGGACCACGGTCCGGATGGCGGCCGGCCAGGCATCCGGCACGCCGAGGACGGAGGCGGCCCAGTCATGGTGGGCCATGCGTGAAGCGAGTTCGTCCGTACCTGAGAACAGAGGAGCAGAAGCCATTGTGGACAAGAGGAGGCGCCGGCTGGCGCTGTCATGACCGGTGATTCTACCCGACCTCTGCGCCAGAACCCGTTCCATGCGGTGGCGCCGTCAAGCGTGCGAGGCGGCGACATCATTGGCGCATTAGTATTGCGGTTACTTGTCCCCATACAGGAGGTATGAACATGACCACGTTCCAACGCATCGTGCTGGCCTCGCGTCCCACCGGCGAGGCCACATTAGAGAATTTCCGACTCGAAACCGTCGAGGTGCCCGCGCTGAAGGACGGCGAGGTGCTGGTCCGCAACGAGTACCTGACGGTCGACCCATACATGCGCTCACTCATGAACGAAGGCAAAAGCTACATGCCGCCGGCGCAACTGAATGCCACCATGCCCGGCGGCACGGTGGGCGAAGTGGTGGCGTCGAAGAACCCGGCATTCGCCGTCGGCGACAAGGTCTTCGCCAACCTGGGCTGGACCGAAATGGGCGTGTCGGACGGCAGCGGCATGCGCAAGGTCGATGCCGGCAAGGTCCCGCTGCAAGCCTATCTCGGCGTGGTGGGCATGCCGGGCATGACCGCCTGGTACGGCCTGAACCAGATCATGGCCCCGCAACCCGGCAACACCGTGGTGATCTCGGCCGCCAGCGGCGCGGTCGGCAGCGCCGCCGGCCAGCTGGCCAAGCTGCAGGGCTGCCGCGTGGTCGGCATCGCGGGCGGCAAGGAAAAGTGCGATTACGTGGTCGACGAGCTTGGCTTCGATGCCTGCGTCGACTACAAGGCGGGCAAGCTGGCGGCCGACCTGGCGGCGGCCACGCCGGACGGGATCGACGCGGTGTTCGAAAACGTCGGCGGCGCGGTGCTGGACGCCTCGCTGGCGCGCATGAATCCGTTCGGCCGGATCGCCGTCTGCGGCCTGATCGCCGGGTATGACGGCGAGCCTGTTCCAGTGAATAATTTCAGCGCGGTGCTGGTCATGCGCCTGACCGTGCGCGGCTTCATCGTCGGCGAGCACATGGAGTTCTGGCCCCAGGGCTTGAACGAACTGGGCACGCTCGTCGCGTCGGGCAAGCTCAAGTACCGCGAAACGATCGCGCAAGACCTGGCCAACGCGCCCACGGCATTCCTGGGCCTGCTGAAGGGGCAGAACTTCGGCAAGCAGCTGGTCAAACTGACCCGGTAACGGCAAACGCTAAAAGTCATCGGCCGGGCGACCGGCCCACGTGACCCGGGTCCGTCATCCGCAGCGTTATAGCGCCGGGATGCACACTTATTCCACCGTCACCGACTTCGCCAGATTACGCGGCTTGTCGACGTCGGTACCGCGCGCCAGCGCCGTGTGATACGCCAGCAGCTGCAGCGCCGCCACGTGCAGGATCGGCGACAGCAGGCCGTAGTGTTCCGGCAGGCGGATCACATGCAGGCCGTCGCTCGAGGTGATGTGGGTGTCGACGTCGGCAAACACGTACAGCTGGCCGCCGCGGGCGCGCACTTCCTGCATGTTCGACTTCAGCTTTTCCAGCAGTGCGTCGTTGGGGGCGATGGTCACCACCGGCATCTCTTCGGTCACCAGCGCCAGCGGGCCGTGTTTCAGCTCGCCTGCCGGGTAGGCTTCGGCGTGGATGTACGAGATTTCCTTCAGTTTCAGGGCGCCTTCGAGGGCGATCGGGTAGTGGATGCCGCGGCCCAGGAACAGCGCGTTTTCCTTGCGCGCGAAATCCTCGGCCCAGGCGATGATCTGCGGCTCCAGCGCCAACACCGCGCTCAGCGCAACCGGCAGGTGGCGCATCTGCTTCAGGTAATTCGCTTCCTGCTCGTCGTCGAGGCGGCCGTTGACTTGCGCCAGCGTCAGGGTCAACAGGAACAGCGCGGCCAGCTGCGTGGTAAACGCCTTGGTCGAGGCGACGCCGACTTCGACGCCGGCGCGGGTGATGTAGGCCAGCTTGCATTCGCGCACCATGGCGCTGGTGGCGACGTTGCAGATGGTCAGCGTGTGCTGCATGCCGAGGCTGCGCGCGTGCTTCAGTGCGGCCAGGGTGTCGGCCGTCTCTCCCGATTGCGAGATCGTCACCACCAGGGTCGACGGGTGCGGCACGCTGTCGCGATAGCGGTATTCGCTGGCGATCTCGACGTTCACCGGCACCTTGGCCACCGATTCGATCCAGTACTTGGCGGTGAGGCCGGCGTAATAGCTGGTGCCGCAAGCCAGGATCAGCACGCGGTCGATTTCCTTGAATACGCGATAGGCCTGGTCGCCGAACAGTTCCGGCATGATGCCGGTGACGCCTTCCAGGGTGTCGCCGACCACGCGCGGTTGTTCAAAGATTTCCTTCTGCATGTAGTGGCGGTACGGGCCCAGTTCGGCGGCGCCGGTGTGCGCATGCACGGTCTTCACTTCGCGTTCGGCCGGGCGGCCTTCGGCGTCGACGATCCAATATCTCGCCAGCTGCAGGTCGACCACGTCGCCTTCTTCCAGGTAGATGATCTGGTCGGTGGTGCCGGCCAGCGCCATCGCATCCGAGGCGACGAAATTCTCGCCCTTGCCGACGCCGACGATCAGCGGCGAACCCTGGCGTGCGGCCACCACGCGGTGCGGTTCTTCGCGGCAGAACACGGCGATCGCGTAGGCGCCATGCAGGCGTTTTACGGCCTGCTGCACCGTCTCGAACAGATCGCCGCTGTACATGTGGTCGACCAGGTGGGCGATGACTTCGGTGTCGGTCTGGCTCTGGAACACGTAGCCGAGGCCGGTCAGTTCGGCACGCAGCTCGTCGTGGTTTTCGATGATGCCATTGTGGACCAGCGCGATGCGGGCGTTGTCTTCGCTCGGCGAGAAGTGCGGGTGGGCGTTGCGGGTGGCCGGGGCGCCGTGGGTGGCCCAGCGCGTGTGGGCGATGCCCGTAAAACCTTGCAAATGGGTTTCGGCGATTTGCGTTTCGAGATCGGCCACGCGCGAGGTGCTGCGCGAGCGCGCGAGGTGGCCATCCACGTGCAGGGCGACGCCGCAGGAATCGTAGCCGCGGTATTCGAGGCGCTTCAAGCCTTCGATCAGGATGGGGGTAATGTTGCGTTGGGCAACTGCCCCGACGATGCCGCACATGGTAAATCTCCGAAAAGTTGTCTGATGTCACTAATGTAGAACAGTTGCCATGAAATAAGCTGTCGTACTTTAGTGAATTTTGAAAGAATATTTCATGCTATGCTAACGATGAAATTTCCTTTCATTTTTTGAAGTTATTTTTATAAAAATGCCGAGTGACGCCTACCCATTGGACGAAATCGATCGTCGCATTCTCAACGCCCTGCAGGTTGACGCCTCGCATACCAATGCCGAGTTGGCAGCCCTGGTACACGTGTCGCCGCCCACTTGCCTGCGTCGCGTCAAGCAGCTGATGGATAACGGTGTTATCGAACGGCAAGTTGCGCTGGTCACACCGGAACAGGTGGGTGCGCGCCTGACTGCCATCGTCGAGATCACGCTGGACGTGCAGGCGGCCGATCGCATGGAAGAGTTCGAACACGTGGTGGCGCTGGAGGCGGCCGTGCTGCAGTGCTACCGCGTTGCGCCCGGACCCGACTTCGTGCTGGTAGTGCAGGTGGCCGACATGCCGGCCTACCACGCGCTGGCGCACCGTTTATTTACCACCCACAGCAACGTGCGTAACGTGAAGGCGTATTTCTCGACCTTCCGTAGCAAGTTCGAGACACGCATTATCGTATAAGTTGCCGTTGAGCATGCTCAACCGTGCGCCACGGCAAACCGGGTCTACTGAAGGTCTTTCCTGCATCCGGCGAGGCGATCGTGCACACCGAAGCGATGGGCGGCGCGTCGACGCTGCTGAGCTTATCCGGCATCCACAAGCACTACCGTCATGGCGAATTTGACGTGCATGCGCTGTGCGGCATCGAGCTGCAGGTCGGCGCCGGCGAGATGGTGGCCGTGTGCGGCCCATCCGGCCACGGTAAAACCACCCTGACCAATATCATCGGCCTGCTCGAACCACCCAGCGGCGGCCGCCTGCTGCTCGACGGGGTCGACGCCGCCGGGCTGGGCGCGGCCGAGCGTGCCGTCCTGCGCGCACGCCTCATCGGCGCCGTCTACCAGTGTTTTACATTGATACCGGGCCTGACGGCACGCGACAACGTCCTGCTGCCGCTGCTGCTGCAGCGCCGCCTGACGCGTGCGGAGCGTGCCGATGCCCTGGCCCTGGCCACCGAACTGCTGGCCCGGGTCGGCCTGGCGTCGCACCTGCACCACCGGCCGGCGCGCCTGGATCCGGGCCAATGCCAGCGGGTGGCGATCGCGCGTGCCCTGGTCACGCGGCCGCGCCTGGTGGTCGCCGACGAACCAACCTCGCGCCTCGACGGCAGCGCGCTGCGCATGGTGCTGGAACTGTGGACTGCCTGCCAGCGCGAGCAGGGCACGGCCTTCGTGATCACCACCCGCGACCAGCGCCAGCTGGTGCGCGCCTCGCGCACGCTGCAGCTCAGCGATGGCCGGATCGGCGCGCGCCAGGCCGACCTGCCGCGCCACTATCCGCGCCCGGCATCCCTCCACGCTGCGCGGGTGGAGGCGTGACGCCGGCGCGCCTGGCATTGTGCACGGTGCGCCGCGGCTGGCTGCGCGCCTGGGCCGCGCTATCGGCGATCGGCGCCGCCGCCTGCATGCTCGAGCTCGGTGCCGGATGGTTGCATGCGCTGTCCCTGGCCGCCTGTGCCAGCGCCGCCCACATGGCACTGCAGACGCTGGCACGACGGCGCGAACTGGCAACGCTGCGTGCGCTCGGCATGTCGGGACCGGCCCTGGTGTGGATGCTGGAGCTGGAAGCGCTGTGGATAACTTGTGGCGGCGCGTTGCCGGGACTGGCGCTCGGCGCCATCGCGGCCTGGGGTAGCGGGCGCAGCGTCGGCCCGCCGCATCTGCTGCCGGGGCAGGCGGCGCCGCTGCCCGCATCCGGCGCCTTGCTGCCGCTGGCGGCGCTGGTGGCGCTAGCGGCGGCCTGCCTGCTGGCCGCACTGGTGCCGGCGATCCGCGCCGCACGCCATGAGGTGGCGCACGGGCTGGCGCTGCTGCCGCCCCATCAGGACGGCTGACATCCTGTGGACAAGGATGTGGACAGGATTGTGGAAGAGGGCAAGTAAGCCCTGTGCACAGCCTGTGGTTTTGCTGTGCACAGGGTGGATTACGCGCTTTACTTCTTGACCTTGACCGGGCGCTGCCAGCCTTCCACGGTCAATTGCTTGGGCCGCGAAATGGTCAGCTTGCCGGCCGGCGCATCCTTGGTCAGCGTGGTGCCGGCGCCCAGGGTCGCGCCCTTGCCGACGGTGACCGGCGCCACCAGCTGGCTGTCGCTGCCGATGAAGGCATCGTCTTCGATGGTGGTGCGGAATTTATTCGCGCCATCGTAGTTGCAGGTGATGGTACCGGCGCCGATGTTCACGCGCGAACCGACGTCGGCATCGCCGACATAGGCCAGGTGATTCGCCTTGCTGTGGGCGGCGATCTTGCTGTTCTTGACTTCGACGAAGTTGCCGATGTGGACATCCTGGCCGAGTTCCGTGCCCGGGCGCAGGCGCGCGTACGGGCCGATGACCGATTGCTCGCCGACCACGGCATCTTCGAAGTGGCAGAACGGTTTGACCTGGGCGCCGGCCGCGACCGTCGTGTTCACCAGCACGCTGTGGGCGCCGATCGTCACCCCATCGCCCAGCGTGACCTTGCCCTCGAACACGCAGCCGACGTCGATGGTGACGTCGCGTCCGCATTGCAGGGTGCCGCGCACGTCGATGCGCGCCGGGTCCATCAGGGTCACGCCCCCTTCCAGCAGGGCATGGGCGATATTCAGCTGGTGGCGGCGTTCCAGTTCGGCCAGCTGCACCTTGGAATTCACGCCCGCCACTTCCCATTCGGCCGCCGGCTGGGCCGACACCACCGGTACCCCGGCGGCAACGGCCTTGGCCACGATATCGGTCAGGTAATACTCGCCTTGGGCATTGTTGTTCTGCAGGGAATCGAGCCAGCCGCCCAGGTACTGGGTCGGGATGACCATGATGCCGCTGTTGATTTCCTTGATCGCGCGCTCGGCTTCGGTCGCGTCCTTTTCTTCCACGATGCGCACGATGCGGCCATCTTCGCGCACGATGCGGCCCAGGCCAAAGGGGTTGTCTTGGACCACGGTGAGGATCGCCAGCTTGTCGCTGCCCGCCGCTTCGACCAGGCGCTGCAGCGAGGCGGCGGTGGTCAGCGGCACGTCGCCGTACAGCACCAGCGTCGGCGCGTCCGGATCGATCTGCGGCAGCGCCTGCATGACGGCGTGACCTGTGCCCAGCTGCGGCTGCTGCAGGGCGGTATCGATGACGATGCCGGCGCTACCGTTCCACCCGGCAACCGCACTCGGCACCGCTGCGCCGCCGTGTCCGTAAATCACGCATAATTTACTCGGCTGGAGGCTGAGTGCGGTGTTGATAACATGCTGCAGCAGCGGCTTGCCGGCCAGCGGATGCAAGACTTTCGGCAGTGCGGATTGCATGCGCTTTCCCATGCCTGCGGCGAGGATGACAACGTTCATAAGCCGATCTCGGATGAGTTGAATAAGTTGAAGTGATTACCAAATGAAAAAGTTTAACACGCACCCCCAATTGCTCCAGCGCGTGCGCCTGCTGTTCCTGGCGTTTGTCGTGGTATTGGCCGCCGGCTGCAGTTCGATCCGGTTTACGTATAACCACGGCGACACCTTGTTGTACTACTGGTTGAATGCTTACATCGATATCGATAGCGACCAGTCCGACTGGGTCAAGAAAGACATCGACAGCCTGTTCCAGTGGCACCGCAGCACCCAGCTGCGCGACTATGCCGGGCTGATGACCAAGATGCAGCGCCAGCTCGGCGACGGCAACGTGACCCAGGACGAATTGCTGGCCGATTACCGCGACATCAAGGCGCGCACCGAATTGCTGGCCTTCAAAGCCTTGCCGCAGCTGGCCGATCTCGCGATGTCGATCAAGCCCGACCAGATCGCCCAGATGGAAAAGAAATTCGCCAAAAATAATGCCGACTTCCGCAAGAAATTCATGAGCGGCAGCGTGCAGGACCAGCAGGATGCGCGTTTCAAGAAATCGATGGAACAGTTCGAACTGTGGTTCGGCAGTTTCAGCCGCGACCAGGAAGCGGCGCTGCACAAGGCCTCCGATGCGCGTCCGCTGGATAACGAGATCTGGCTGCAGGAACGCACGCTGCGCCAGAAGAAAATCGTGGCGCTGCTGCGCCGCGTGCAACAGGAAAAGCTGAACAAGGAACAGACCATGTCGGCCATCCACAACCTGCTGCGCGACATGTTCGACCGCATGGACGCGCCCGACCGCAAAGCCTTCTTCGACGCCTATGTGGACAACACGGCGAAATTCATCGTCACGGCAATCCGCCTGACCACGCCGGAACAGAAAGCCCATGCACAGAAACGCATGCAGGGCTGGATCAGCGATTTCAACGCGCTGGCCCAGGGCAAATAAGTTATCAAGTCAATCGACAACGCGGCCGTGATGGCCGCGTTTTGCATGGGGCGGCCAATGCGCCAAACGCGCATGCTATAGTCGCCCCATGCAAAAGAAGAAGTCCTCCTCCCCCTCGTATC
The DNA here is from genome assembly GCF_006715485.1 of Herbaspirillum sp. SJZ107. Taxonomy (GTDB): domain Bacteria; phylum Pseudomonadota; class Gammaproteobacteria; order Burkholderiales; family Burkholderiaceae_D; genus Telluria. The sequence goes on along the minus strand of NZ_VFNH01000003.1, from coordinate 785,537 downwards.
CCCGCCGTCCCGGCCCGCCGCAACAAGTCCGCATCATCGGCGGCACCTGGAAACGCACCCCGCTGCCCGTCCTCGACGCCTTCGGCCTGCGCCCGACCCCGGACCGCGTCCGCGAAACCGTGTTCAACTGGATCACGCACCAGATCGACGGCGACTGGGACCAGCTGGACTGCCTCGACCTGTTCGCCGGCAGCGGCGCCCTCGGCTTCGAAGCCGCCAGCCGCGGCGCCAACGCCATCACCATGATCGATACCCTCGGCCCGGTCGTGCGCCAGCTGGAAACGATCAAGGACAAACTGAAGGCCGACAAGGTGCGCGTGCTGCGCGCCGATGCCATGAGCGCGGCGCGCGACCTGGCGCAGCGCGGCCAGCGTTTCGACCTGATCTTCCTAGACCCGCCTTACCAGCAGGATTTCCTGGCCCAGGCCTTGCCGCTGTGCGCGCAGTTGCTGAAGCCGGGCGGCCTGGTATATGCGGAATCGGGCGACCGCCTGCCGTTCCCGGAAACCGCCGGCGCAGAAGACGCGCTGCCCGAATGGCTGGCACAATGGGAACTGGTGCGTGGCGACAAAGCCGGCATGGTGCACTTCCACCTCTTGAAGTTGCACTAAAACACCGCAACATCCGCCCTGAACCGGGGCGGCTGCCGAAATTTCAGGCATAATGCGCGTCTATTCAGGTGCATTTTCCAGGGAGCCGCAATGGTTGTAGCCGTTTATCCAGGTACTTTCGATCCGCTGACCCGCGGCCATGAGGATTTGGTGCGTCGCGCATCGGGCCTGTTCGACACCCTGGTGGTGGGCGTGGCCGACAGCAAGAACAAGAAACCCTTCTTTTCGCTGGACGAGCGCCTGGAAATCGCCAACGAAGTGCTCGGGCATTATCCGAACGTGCAGGTCGAAAGCTTTTCCGGCCTGCTCAAGGATTTCGTGCGCAAGCACGATGCCCGCGTGATCGTGCGCGGCCTGCGCGCCGTGTCCGACTTCGAATACGAGTTCCAGATGGCGGGCATGAACCGCTACCTGCTGCCCGATGTCGAAACGCTGTTCCTGACCCCGTCCGACCAGTACCAGTTCATCTCGGGCACCATCGTGCGCGAGATCGCCATGCTGGGCGGGGATGTCTCCAAATTCGTCTTCCCTTCGGTCGACCGCTGGCTGCAGAAGAAAATCGCGGCCAATGCCGCTGCAGCGGCGGCGGCATCGACCGCTCCGAAGGCATAACGACCGAGTTATCCATGGCTTTGCTGATTACCGACGACTGTATCAATTGCGACGTGTGCGAGCCCGAGTGCCCGAACGACGCAATCTCGATGGGCGCGGAGTTTTACCAGATCGATCCGCACAAGTGCACCGAATGCGTCGGCCATTTCGACGAACCCCAGTGCCAGCAACTCTGCCCCGTCGCCTGCATCCCCTTCGATCCCGCTTGGCGCGAAAGCCGCGAACAACTCCAGGCCAAGTACGAACGCCTGACCGCTGCCAAGGCAGCCTGAAGCTTCAAAGCATGCCGGTCCTTCGAGGCCGGCATTTTTTTGTCTGCCGTTTCGCTATCGATCCCGGGTCCGCTTCATGCAAGCTGAATAACCATGCCGCGTTTGATTGCATACGCAATTTATGTTTGATTGCGCTCGCAATATACGAGATATAAAAGGGTTTCTTGCTTCGTGCTATGCTGGTTCCATGAAGGACGAAACCGACCAGCACTCCGCGCTGCCGTCTTCGGTCAGCGAAAACATCGGCACCATTGCCGAGTTTTATGCACGGCATGAAGAACATGTCACCACCACCCAGCGCCTCATGGAAAAGGTCGCGCTGTTCCTGGGCAGTCCGGTTTACATCGCCGGCAACATCGGCTTCATCCTGTGCTGGATCCTGATTAACATCACGGCCACCGACCTGCATTTCAAGACCTTCGACCCGCCACCGTTTTCGCTGCTGCAAGGCATCATCACCCTGAACGCCTTCGTCATCTCGACAACAGTGCTGATCCGCCAGAACCGCATGTCGCGCCTGGCCGATCATCACGCCCACCTCGATCTGCAAGTCAACCTGCTCACCGAAGAAAAGACCAGCAAGATCATCGAACTGATCGACCAGCTGCGGCGCGACCTGCCGAATGTCCGCTCGGAAGTCGACCGGGAAGCCGAGGAACTGGCCAAGCCGGCCGATCCGAAAGCCGTGCTCGAAGCGATCGAGAGCAAAAACGACGACCCCTACGGCGAAGCAGGGGAGCGCACCCGCAAGTCCGACGATTGACACCAAGGTGTTGCCGATTGGCTGCGCTGTGGATAGAGTGCGCTAAAGCAGCATTTTGCTTGCTTGAATTCACTAGAAGGAGACACCCCATGCGTTGGATGCATACGCTCGCCGTCGGCGCCTTTCTCACCGTGACGATGGCCCTGCCTGCTGCCGCTGCCGTCGATGTCAGCGGTTATAGATTCGAGGACACGAACAAGGTCGCGGGCAAGGACTTGAAATTGAACGGTGCCGGCATGCGCACCAAGTTCGTCATCAAAGTCTATGCCGCCGGCCTGTACCTGCCGGAAAAATCGAAGGCGCTGGCCGAGATCCTGAAACAGGACGGCCCACGCCGCATCACCCTGCAGATGGCGCGCGACGTCTCGTCCGAGGATTTCGGCAAGGCCTTCATGGATGGCCTCAACGATAACGTCGACAAGGCCGAAAAGCAGAAGATCGTGGCCCAGATCGGCAAGTTCGGTGAAATGTTTGCCGGCGTCGACGGCCTCAAGAAGGGCGACGTGCTGCACATCGACTGGATTCCGGGCAGCGGCACCGTGTGCGAGCTGAACGGCAAAAAACTGATCGAAAGCGTCCCCGACGTCAATTTCTATAACGCGCTGCTGCGCATCTGGCTGGGCGACAAGCCGGTCGACCGCTCGCTCAAGCCGGCGCTGCTGGGCGACGCCCGCTAGGCTTTACTTTTCCCTTCCAAAACGCGGCCCCGGGCAACCGGCGGCCGCGTTTTTTTTCGCCCCGGTTTTTTGACTGCGCGACTGCCATTTTTTCGGGGTAGGGGTCCCCTGCATCCGCCATCCCGACGCCACTGGCAGGCCCTATCTTCGATGTTATCGAAAGTAACCGTAGATCATCCATAATGCGCAACTTACTATGAACTTCATCCAAAACCTACGATTATCAGCCCATACCTCATGCATGTTCCTGCAATTACTCTTATCTATGATTTTTATATCATCCCAAACCGGGGTACGCGTCAAACCGGAGTAGCTCATCAATATCGCGTATTTTACATTCATTATCTTCCATTAATGGCGCATCTTTCGATTGAGCGCATAATCGAATTTATGCACACTACATCGTCTATCGACTAATTGTTAAATCAACCGGCCGAAAAAATCCACCAAAACCCGGGTAACCGGAAATCAGGGGTGGACAACGAGAATCGCTTACCCTGGCCGGCAGACGAGGGCGAATGGCGGCAGGCTAGACAGGGGATAGGAACGGCCCGGACGGGCGAAAAAAAACGGCGCCCGTTACCGGGCGCCGTTTTCTTGGAGGAAGCGGGTAAATTCTATCAGGAGCGCGAACCCATGGCCCGCACGCTTGGGGTATCGAGCTCGAGGTCGGCCTGCTTGGCCGCGTTCAGCTTGCGGCGCGCTGCCAGCTGGTCCTTGGTCGGGCGCGGGCGCACCACCAGCACCAGCGCACGGGCGATGCCGATCAGCAGCGGGCGGAAGAACATCAGCACGGCACCCAGCACGGTCAACTGGACCATGCCGGTCACCAGGTGGGCAAAGGGAACGGCGGTCAGCGGCGCTTGGAACAGGGTGTCAGCGAAAGACATGGCTTATATATAGGATATCGATGAGTTCCATATCACTATAGTGCAACGCAACATATAAATCTAATTACGTTCCCTGATAGTGCTCATGCTGTTCGTGAATGGGAAATCAGGTACACTGTCATCACCTTGTTTACCCTTTAGCGCCGAATCGCCATGAGCTTTCTTACGCTTGACCTGAACCTGCTCCGTGTCTTCGACGCTGTCATGACCGAGCAAAACCTGACCCGGGCCGCCGGCCACCTGGCCATGACGCAACCTGCCGTCTCGAACGCCATCAAGCGCCTGCGCGAGAGTCTCGGCGACGAATTGCTGATCCGGACCGCCTATGGCGTCAAGCCGACGCCGCGCGCCGAAGCGCTGTGGCCCTCGGTGCGCCAGGCGCTGGCCGCGCTGGAAGCGGCCGTGATGCCGGAAACCTTCGACGTCTCCAAGGCCCAGGCCACCTTCCGCCTGGCCATGGCCGACGCCACCGCCGCGCTGTGGCTGCCGTCGCTGGTGCGCTCGATCGAAAAAGAGGCACCCGGCGTCAACATCCGCATGGTGCCGCTGACCACGCGCGAACCGCGCCCGATGTTGCTGCGTGGCGACATCGACCTGGCCGTCGGCTTCTTCCCCGGCGTTGCCGCCCAGCTGTCCTACGAGACCGGTTCGCCGATCCGCCACGAGCGCCTGTATTCGGGCGAGTACGTGGCCGTGATGCGCAAGAACCACCCGCTGGCGCAGGGCAAGCTCGAACTCGACAGCTACTGCAAGGCCGACCACCTGCTGGTGAGCTTCTCCGGCCGTGCGCACGGCCTGGTCGACGAGGCGCTGGCCCAGATCGGCCGCGAACGCCGCATCCTGCTGACCGTCAACCAGTTCTTCACCGCCGGCCGCGTGGTCGCCAACTCCGACCTGGTCACCGTGCTGCCCAAGCACCTGATCGCCTCCACCGGCGCCGCCGATGCGCTGGTGTGGCGCGAACTGCCGTTCCAACTGCCGGCCGTGCACCTCGACATGCTGTGGCACGAACGCGATGGCCGCAGCCCGGCTCACCGCTGGCTGCGCAACAACCTGGAAAGCATGTCGGCCTCGGCCCAGAAGACGCTGCCGCAGAAGTCGGAGACGAATGAGCGGATGGAGAAGGTGGCGTAAAGCGAGTGTGCTGAATGCTCGTCACCTTCGCCACGTCAATGTAAACGTCGCCCCTGCCTTCGCAGGGGCGACGTGCATGTATCAACGTCTGTTTTTTATTTGATCGGCAACTTGGTCGTATTCTTGACCTCTTCCATCACCGCATACGTGTGCGTCTCGCGCACCCCCTTCTGCAGCAATGTCTTACCAAGGAACTCGCGGTAAGCCGCCATGTCCTTGACACGCGCCTTGACCAGGTAGTCGAAACCGCCCGCCACCATGTGGCACTCGAGCACTTCCGGAATCAGCTGCACGCTCTGCTTGAAGGCGTCGAACACCTCGGGCGTCGTGCGGTCCAGCACCACTTCGATGAAGACCAGCAGCGACACGTCCAGCAGCTGCGGATTCAACTGGGCCGTATAGCCCATGATGTAGCCGGACTCGTGCAACTTGCGCACCCGTTCCAGGCAGGCTGCCGGCGACAGGTTGACCCGTGCCGCCAGTTCGACGTTGCTGATGCGCCCGTCGCTTTGTAGCTCGGCAAGGATTTTCTTGCTGATCTTGTCCAGCATCTTGGTTCACTCTCCACTATAAATATTATTTGGTGAAATTCTCTCACCAAAAACTATCTATTGCTAGTCTTCTGTAAAAACAGAATTAATCAAGAAGAATTCTCTCTACAATCGAATCATGTTTCCGCATTCCGACTCGCGCCGGCCGTATTTACGGTGCGGCGCGTTTTGCCATGCGCAGCTAGCCCCTGATTGACCCCGATTCTTCACTTTTTTTCGAGTTTCCATGAACATTGCCGCCGCCCCGGCCACCACCTTCGTTCCTTTCGACGCCCTGCAAGCCGAGACCCGCAGCGCCCAGGCGCCACTGCGTGCCGCGATCACCGCCGCCTACCGCCGCGACGAGACCACCGCGGTGGAATGGCTGCTGGCGCAGGGCGCGCGCGCGCATGCGGACGCGCACGGCCTGGCGCATCGCCTGGTGAGCGCGGTGCGTGCCAAGCGCACCCGCGCGTCCGGGGTGGATGCGCTGATGCACGAATTCTCGCTGTCGTCCGAGGAAGGCGTAGCCCTGATGTGCCTCGCCGAAGCGCTGCTGCGCATCCCGGACAGCGAGACGGCCGACCGCCTGATCGCCGACAAGATCAGCAAGGGCGACTGGAAAAAGCACCTGGGCGAATCGCCGTCGCTGTTCGTGAACGCCGCCACCTGGGGTTTATTGGTCACCGGCAAGCTGGTGGGGTCGAGTAGTGAAAAAGGCCTGGGCGCCGCGCTGACGCGGATGATCGCGAAGGGCGGCGAACCGCTGATCCGCAAGGGCGTCGACCTGGCGATGCGCATGCTCGGCAACCAGTTCGTAACCGGCCAGACCATCGAGGAAGCGCTGAAGAACAGCCGCGACAACGAAACCCGCGGCTACCGCTACTCCTACGACATGCTGGGCGAAGCCGCGCTGACCGAGCTCGATGCGCAGCATTACTACGCCTCGTACGAAGCGGCGATCCACGCGATCGGTAAAGCCTCGAATGGCCGCGGCATCAAGGACGGTCCGGGCATCTCCATCAAGCTGTCGGCGCTGCATCCACGCTACAGCCGGGCCCAGTATGCGCGCGTGATGGCGGAACTGCTGCCGCGCGTGCGCCAGCTGGTGCTGCTCGCCAAGGGCTACAACATCGGCATCAACATCGACGCCGAAGAAGCCGACCGCCTCGAGATTTCGCTCGACATGCTGGAAGCGCTGGCCTTCGACCCCGACCTGGCCGGCTTCGAGGGCATCGGCCTGGTGGTGCAGGGCTATCAAAAACGCTGCCCGTTCGTGATCGACTTCGTGGTCGACCTGGCGCGCCGCAGCGGCCGCAAGTTCATGGTGCGCCTGGTCAAGGGCGCGTACTGGGATGCCGAGATCAAGCGCGCCCAGGTCGACGGCCTGCCGGGTTACCCGGTGTACACGAGAAAGGTGTACACCGACGTTTCCTACCTCACCTGCGCGCGCAAGCTCTTGGGCGCGACCGACGTCATCTACGCCCAGTTCGCCACCCACAACGCCCATACCCTGTCCGTGATCTACACCTGGGCCAAGGCGGACAATGTGCAGAATTACGAATTCCAGTGCCTGCACGGCATGGGAGAGACGCTGTACGACCAGGTCGTCGGTGCCGAGAATCTGGATAAAGCCTGCCGCATCTATGCGCCGGTCGGTTCGCACGAAACCCTGCTGGCCTACCTGGTGCGCCGGCTGCTGGAAAACGGCGCCAATTCGTCGTTCGTCAACCAGATCGTCGACGAAAGCGTGCCGATCGAGACGCTGTTGACCGACCCGTTCGACGCCGCCCGTGCCGCCAACTGCCTGCCGCATCCGCGCATCCCGCTGCCGCAGGCGCTGTATCCGGACGGCCGCAGGAATTCCAGCGGCCTGGATCTCGCCAACGAAGACGTACTGGCCGCCCTGGCAGGCGAACTGGGCACTGCGCGTCCCTACGTGGCAGCGCCATTGATCGATGGCCAACTCGAAGCGGCGGGCGCGCTGAATATCGTGAACCCGGCGCAGTCGGCCGATATCGTCGGCCAAATTACCGAAGCGACAGTCGGCGACGTCGATACCGCGCTGGATGCCGCCGTGGCCGCCGCACCGGCGTGGGAGGGTCTCGGCAACGCCGCGCGTGCCGACATCCTGCTGCGCGTGGGCGATCTGTTCGAACGGCACCAGGCCGAACTGATGGCGCTGGCCGTGCGCGAAGCCGGTAAATCGCTGCCCAACGCGATCGCGGAAATCCGCGAAGCCGTCGACTTCCTGCGCTATTACGCGGCCGAGATCCGCAGCGCCAGCACCAGCCGGGCGCTGGGACCCGTGACATGCATCAGCCCATGGAACTTCCCGCTGGCGATTTTTACCGGCCAGGTCGCGGCCGCGCTGGCCGCCGGCAACACCGTGCTGGCAAAACCGGCCGAACAGACGCCACTGATCGCCTTCCGCGCGGTGCAGCTGTTTCACGAGGCCGGTGTGCCGGCCGGCGCGCTGCAGCTGCTGCCGGGCCGCGGCGAAACCGTCGGCGCCGCCTTGACCGACGATGCGCGCGTAAACGGCGTGATTTTTACCGGCTCGACCGAAGTCGCCCAATTGATCAACCGCACGCTGGCCCAGCGCGCCGTGCGCGAGGGCGGCGACATTCCGCTGATTGCGGAAACCGGTGGCCAGAACGCCCTGATCGTCGATTCCTCGGCGCTGCCGGAACAGGTGGTGCAGGACGTCCTGAGCTCGGCCTTCGACAGTGCCGGCCAGCGCTGCTCGGCGCTGCGCGTGCTGTTCCTGCAGGACGATATCGCCGATAAGACGATCCGCATGCTGAAGGGCGCGATGCAGGAATTGCGCGTCGGCGTGCCGGACCGCCTGGCCACCGATATCGGCCCGGTGATCGATGCCGAAGCGCAGGGCAACCTGCTGGGCCACATCGAGCGCATGAAGGCGAATGCGAAACAGCATTTCTCGCTGTCGCTGCCGGATGGCCTGGCGCAGCAGGGCACCTTCGTGCCGCCGACGGTGCTGGAAATCGGTTCGCTGGCCGAGCTGCAGCGCGAAGTGTTCGGCCCGGTACTGCACATCGTGCGCTACCGCCGCGCCGACCTGGGGCAAGTGGTCGACACCATCAACGCCACCGGCTACGGCCTGACGCTGGGCGTGCATTCGCGCATCGACGAGACCATCGACTTCATCGCCACGCGCGCCCACGTCGGCAACATCTACGTCAACCGCAACATCGTCGGTGCCGTGGTCGGCGTGCAGCCCTTCGGCGGAGAAGGCAAATCCGGCACCGGCCCCAAGGCCGGCGGTCCGCTCTACCTGAAGCGCCTGCAACAGGATGCGGCGCCGCTCCTCACCCACGAGCGCCGCAGCAATGCCGCGCTGGACGCGCTGCTGGCCTGGGCGCGCGCCAACGGCCATGCCGCGCTCGCCACGCTGGCCGACGGCTACATGCAGACCACGCTGGACGGCATCGAGCTGGAATTGCCGGGTCCGACCGGCGAGCGCAACCGGCTCGCCTTCGTCCCGCGCGGTACGGTCCTGTGCGCCGCCGCGTCGACCGCCGGACTGCTGAACCAGCTGGCGGCGGTGTTCGCCACCGGCAACCGTGCGCTGGTGCTGGAAGAGGGCCGCGCGCTGCTGCCGGCCAACCTGCCGGCCGGCGTACAGGCGCAGCTGCGCGTGATCGGCGCCGCCAGGCTGGAAGGCAGCGATGTCGCGATGGCGCTGGTCGAGGCCGGCGCATCGAACACGCTGCATGACCGGCTGGCAGGCCGTCCGGGCGCCATCGTCGGCATCGTCGACACCCGCGAGAACGCGCCGGTCGCCCTGTGGCGCCTGGTGGCGGAACGCGCGCTGTGCGTCAACACGACCGCGGCTGGGGGTAACGCAAGCCTGATGACGCTGGGAGTGTGATCATCCGGGAGCCCCGAATTCTGTAGTCCTGTAGTTAGCATAACTTGGAGGAAGACATGCTAGTAGGCGTTCCCAAAGAAATCAAAAACCACGAGTACCGGGTCGGCCTGACGCCACCCAGCGTGCATGAGCTGGTGGCGCGCGGCCACCAGGTGATGGTGCAGACCGGCGCCGGTGCCGAGATCGGCCTGACCGATGCGCAATACCAGGCGGCCGGCGCCAGCATCGCCGGCGATGCGCGCGCCATCTTCGCGCAGGCCGACATGATCGTGAAGGTCAAGGAACCGCAGCCGGGCGAATGCGCCATGCTGCGCCCGGGCCAGATCCTGTACACCTATCTGCACCTGGCGCCGGATCCGGAGCAGACCGCGGCGCTGATCGATGCCAGCGCCGTCTGCATCGCCTACGAAACCATCACCGGCCCCGGCGGCGGTTTGCCGCTGCTGGCGCCGATGAGCGAGGTGGCGGGGCGGATGGCGATCCAGGCCGGCGCCAGCCACCTGGAAAAGTCGAAGGGCGGCATGGGCCTGCTGCTGGGCGGCGTACCCGGCGTGGCGGCCGGCCACGTGGTCGTCATCGGCGCCGGCGTGGTCGGCACCAATGCACTGCAGATGGCGGTCGGCAGCGGCGCCCGCGTCACCGTGCTCGATAAGAACGTCGACCGCCTGCGCCAGCTCGACCTGGTGTTCGGCAACCGCATCTCGACCCTGTATTCGAATGCGCACGCGATCGAGGAAGCGGTGCTGTCGGCCGACCTGGTCGTCGGCGGCGTGCTGGTGCCGGGCGCGGCGGCGCCGAAGCTGGTCACGCGGGCGATGGTGTCGCGCATGAAAAAGGGGGCAGTCATGGTCGACGTCGCGATCGACCAGGGCGGCTGCTTCGAGACCTCGCACCCGACCACCCACGCCGACCCGACCTTCATGGTCGACGGCGTCGTCCATTACTGCGTGGCGAACATGCCGGGCGCGGTGGCGCGGACCTCGACCTTTGCGCTGAACAACGCCACCATCGCGCACGCGATCGCGCTGGCCAACAAAGGCTGGCAGGGGGCGCTGCGCGACGATCCCCACCTCAGGAATGGCCTGAACGTCTGCCAGGGCAAGATCACGCACCAGGCCGTGGCCTGGGACCTCGGCTACGACTACGTGCCGGCAGACACTTTATTGGGCTGAACGCCTGCCCCCAGTTGCCGGCAGAACTGGCGGACGATACAAAATGCATAACGCGCGGCCACCGATTTCACGAAGCGCATGAAATCGGTGGCCGCGTTTTCATTGGCATTGTCGGAAATCGTGCGGATCACGCCGAACGGTATGCCGAGCTCGAAACACACCTGGGCCACGGCAGCACCTTCCATCTCGACCGCCAGCAAACCCGGCAGAGCCGCGCCAAGGGCCTGTATGCGCTCTCTGCTGCCCACGAACTGGTCGCCGCTACCGATGAGGCCTCGATGGACGCGCGGCGCCTGGAGCGCGAATACGGCCCTTTCCTGGGCATCGATGCTTGTTGCCAGTTCGGTGTCGAGGAAATCGCCGGCTGCCTGGAGCAGTTGCAGCGCCATGGTCTGGTCCGACGCGAAGTGGCTGATCCCGGTTAACGGCACTTCATGACGTGGAAACAAGGGACTCGCATCCATGTCGTGCTGAACCAGCGATTCCGCGACCACGATGTCGCCGACATGCACCGATTTGTCGGCACTGCCGGCCACGCCCGTGAACAGGATGTGGGTAACACCAAATTTTTCCACAAGCAGTGTCGCCGTCATGGCAGCGGCAACCTTGCCAATTCGCGATAAAACGCACACAGCGTCGATTTCCCACAGTTGTCCGACCCAGACCTCACGCATGCCATGGATGATCTTGTAGGGGCTCTGCATGGCTTCCACGAGGCCCTGCTGTTCTTCGTGCAAGGCGCTGATGATGCCTAACCGCATAAATTGACCGTCCTGGAAGGGGTTGAAGGTGATGTTAACGGTGTATACGCCGGACGCATACATGCCTGCTGTCGTGCTCATACGCTGGATGTATAGGTACTTCATTGCTGACCTATGCGTTCGGCGTATACGCATGTTTACGCCAGTAGTGGTCGTTTACGCCGTTTGCCGTCCTGCTCCTCTGCTTGCCGGTTTTTGTTTTAATAGACCAAAGATATATATAAAAACTGGTAGTAGATAGTAAACGCGGCTTCGTCTGTGGATAAAGCCGGATTTGTCTACAGCATCAACGGTTTACGTGACGGCGTATACGCTGGAAAAGGATTGTATCTAAGCTGAACCGTTCGTGGACAAAAAGCGGCGTTAACCAGAAAAGACGTCTTCTGCACATCCAGTCCTGTGGATATGCAGGGCTTTCTCCACAGACGCCTGTCGGAAGGGCTGGATTTGTTGTCTTCAGAACCAGTTTTGCAGGAATGGCGCTGCCGTAAACCATGCCGGTAACCTGCCGGCGGTTCTGACCGGCCGTCCTGGTTGTGCATGCCATGTTCGGCAACCCGTTTTCGATCACCCGTTAACCAGCTTCCCTGCGATGGGTTCGCATCGCGTTCTTCCTGTAGACAAATGAAAGCATGCAATCAAGCGGCCAGGCCGCAGTCGTTTGTCCACGCGCACCGCGTCGTTGTTTTAGTTAACTTGGATAAATATATAAATTGGTAGTGATAGTAAACGCCTGCCTGTCTGTGGATAAGCCGGATTTTCTTCACAGCCTCAATGGTTTACCTGTGTTTCAAGCAGCTGAACAAGCCTTGTGTCTGGCGAGGACGTTAACTGGACAAAAATCAGGCTGTGGACGAGCGGGGCAGTTCCGCACATTCGATCCTGTTGATATGCATGGGCTTATCCACAGCGGCGCTGGTTTTTATTGGTAAACCGGGTTTTCAGGTAGCCGGCAAGGCCGTCGAAGCAGGATTGCGATCCAGGGCGGGAACTGGATCGGCGCCGTGAGATTTTTTTGTCCGGTGACGGCCGCTTTTTGGTTGACCGGTTCGACAGCGTTAACGCCGCCCGAAGGCGGCTTTTTTTTTGAACGCGGCCACATGCGCAAAGCGCGTCGTCAGGTTTACAACCAAAAGCTTGTATACAGAATAATGGTAATAGTTAACGACCCCCATCCTCTGTGGATAAGCCAGGTTTTATCCACAAGATCAATCGTTTACGTGCCGTATAAGGCAGTGGGTCGACCTTGTATGTGCCTCGTGGAAAAACTGGACAAGATTTTCGACCACGAACAAAAGCGGCGTTCCCCACAATCGATACCTGTGGATATGCAAACCCTTATCCACAACGGATGAGTGCCTGTAAACCTTAATCATCTGGTAAGCTTGCCTCCACGAAGTTCTGATCTGCATCCTGAGCGGCATTACCTGATCGACGTATACGGATCGAGAGGCGCGGCATGGAATCGGCGGGAGAATACGATTACGTCATCGTCGGCGCCGGCACCGCCGGCTGCCTGCTGGCCAACCGTCTCACGCGCCGCTCGGACACCCGGGTCTTGCTGATCGAAGCCGGCGGCAAGGATGACTACCTGTGGATCCACATCCCGGTCGGCTACCTCTACTGCATCGACAATCCGCGCACCGACTGGCTGTTCCGCACCGAAATCGAAGCGGGCCTGGGCGGCCGCACCCTCCTGTATCCACGCGGTAAAGTACTGGGCGGCAGTTCCTCGATCAACGGCATGATCTACATGCGCGGCCAGGCCGGCGACTACGACCGCTGGGCCGCGTTCACCGGCGATCCATCCTGGCGCTGGGATGCCGTGCTGCCGGTTTTTAAACGCAGCGAAGACCATCACGGCGGCGCCAGCGCCATCCACGGCAGCGGCGGCGAGTGGCGCGTCGAGCGCCAGCGCCTGTCCTGGGAGATCCTGGATGCGTTCCGCGAAGCGGCGGCCGAGAACGGCATCCCCAAAATCGACGATTTCAATGGCGGCGATAACGCCGGCTGCGCCTATTTCGACGTCAACCAGCGCCGCGGCATCCGCCTGAACACGGCCAAGGCCTTCTTGCGGCCGGCGGCGCGGCGCCCGAATCTGACCATCATGACCGGCTGCCACGTCGAGCGGCTGCTGATCGAGGACAGCGAACACGGCCAGGTCTGCCGCGGCGTGCGTTTTACGGGCGGGGGCAGGGCGTTCAGCGCCACCGCGCGCCGCGAAACCCTGCTCGCCGCCGGCGCCATCGGCTCGCCGCACATCCTGCAATTGTCCGGCATCGGGCCGGCTGCCTTGCTGCACGCGCACGGCATCCGGCCGCGCGTCGATGCCCCCGGCGTCGGCGCCAACCTGCAGGATCACCTGCAATTGCGCATGGTCTACCGCATCAGCGGCGCGCGTTCGCTGAACACCAGCGCCGCTTCCTGGTACGGCAAGATGCTGATCGGGCTGCAATACGTGCTGTCGCAGAGCGGGCCGATGTCGATGGCGCCGTCGCAGCTGGGGGCGTTTGCCCGCTCCGACCCGTCCCAGGCCACGCCCAACCTGCAATACCACGTGCAGCCGCTGTCTCTGGAAAAATTCGGCGATCCCCTGCACGGTTTTCCAGCGTTCACGGCCAGCGTCTGCAACCTGCGCCCGAGCTCGCGCGGCCATGTCCGCCTTGCCTCGAACGACAGTTACGTAGCACCGAAGATCACGCCGAATTACCTGAGCACGGCCGAAGACCGCAAGGTCGCAGCCGATGCGCTGGCGCTGACGCGGCGTATCGTTGCGTCTCCCGCGCTGGCGAAATACCGGCCCGAAGAGTTCAAGCCGGGACCGCATTACCGCACCGAGGAAGAGCTGGCCGAAGCGGCCGGCCTGATCGGCACCACGATTTTCCACCCGGTCGGCACCTGCCGCATGGGTCCTGCCGGCGATCCCTTGTCGGTGCTCGACAGCCGCCTGCGGGTCAACGGCGTGGCCGGATTGCGCGTGGTCGACGCCTCCGTCATGCCGTGGATCACGTCCGGCAACACGAATTCACCGACCCTGATGATCGCCGAACAGGCGGCGCAATGGATTCTCGAAACCACCGCGCAGACGACAGCGGAGACGACAATATAAGGAGACGACCGGCATGGCCGACGCGGACATCATTCTCGAAACGCGCAAGCTCAGCAAGGAATTCAAGGGTTTTACGGCGGTCGACGCCGTCGATTTGCAGGTGCGGCGCGGCCATATCCATGCACTGATCGGCCCCAACGGTGCCGGCAAAACCACCTGTTTCAACTTGCTGACGCGCTTCCTGGCGCCGACATCGGGCCAGATCCTGTTCAACGGCCGCGACATCAGCCGGGTGCCGCCGGCCCGGGTGGCGCGCATGGGCATCGTGCGTTCGTTCCAGATTTCGGCGGTGTTCCCGCACCTGACGGTGCTGCAGAACGTGCGCGTCGGCCTGCAGCGCCGGCTCGGCACCAGTTACCAGTTCTGGCGCAGCGGGCGCTCCCTCGGGGTGCTGGACGAACGCGCGCGCGAACTGCTGGCCGAGGTCGACCTGGCCGGCTTCGCCGACACCGTCACCGCCGACTTGCCGTATGGCCGCAAGCGCGCGCTCGAGATCGCCACGACGCTGGGAATGGAGCCGGAACTGATGCTGCTCGACGAGCCGACCCAGGGCATGGGCCATGAAGACGTGCACCGGGTGACGGCGCTGATCAAGAAGGTGGCGCAGGGCCGCACGGTGCTGATGGTCGAGCACAACATGAACGTGGTGTCCGGCATCTGCGACCGCATCTCGGTGCTGCAGCGCGGCGCCATCCTTGCCGAGGGCAGCTATGCCGAGGTAGCGAAAAATCCGCAGGTGATGGAAGCCTATATGGGCAGCGCCGATGCCGCCTTGCAGGGAGCGCACGAATGACGGCCGCGCTCGAATTGACGGGTGTCCAAGCCTGGTATGGCGAATCGCACATCCTGCACGACGTCAGTTTCAGCGTCGCCCGCGGCGAAGTCGTGACCTTGCTCGGGCGTAACGGCGCCGGCCGCACCACGACCTTGCGCGCCATCATGGGCCTGACCGGTGCCCGTTCGGGCTCGATCAAGGTCGACGGCGTCGAGGCGATTTCTCTGCCGACGCACCGGATCGCCCATCTCGGCATCGGCTATTGCCCGGAAGAGCGCGGCATTTTCTCGGCGCTGTCGACCGAAGAAAACCTGATGCTGCCGCCGCGGCTGCAGGGTAATGGCAGCGGGGCGGGTCAGCCGATGAGCGCCGCCATGAGCGTCGACGAGATCTATGCCATGTTTCCCAACCTGTACGAGCGCCGCCACAGCCAGGGCACGCGCCTGTCCGGCGGCGAACAGCAGATGCTGGCGGTGGCGCGCATCCTGCGCACCGGTGCGCGCCTGCTCTTGCTCGATGAAATCTCGGAAGGACTGGCGCCGGTCATCGTGCAGGCGCTGGCGCGCACCATCCTCACGCTGAAGGAACGCGGCTACACGATCGTGATGGTGGAACAGAACTTCCGCTTTGCGGCGCCGCTGGCCGACCGCTTTTATGTCATGGAACACGGCCGCATCGTCAGCACGATTGCGGCTTCACAACTGCAGGCCAGCATGCCGGCACTGACGGAACTGCTCGGCGTCTGAACCCGGGCAAGAACATCACAAGCGATTTTTTTACAACGGAGACCAGAATGAAAATCACAGCGATCGCCCTTGCCGCCAGCGCGGCCCTGTCCCTGCCGGCCCAGGCCCAAGTCTCGGGCGACACCATCAAGATCGGCATGATCACCGATCTGTCCGGCGTGTATTCCGATGTCGACGGCAATGGCGGCGCGGAAGCGGTGCGGATGGCGATCGCCGATATGGGCGGCGCCATCAATGGCAAAAAAATCGAGTTCGTGGTCGCCGACCACCAGAACAAACCGGACATCGCCGCCAGCCGCGCACGCGAATGGTTCGACCAGCAGGGCGTCGACATGCTGATCGGCGGCACCAATTCGGGCGCCAGCCTGGCCATGGCAAAAGTCGCACGTGAAAAGAAAAAAGTGTTCATTGCGATCGGTTCCGGCACCGCACAACTGACCAACGAGCAGTGCTCGCCCTACACCGTGCACTACGCCTACGACACCGTGGCGCTGGCGCGCGGCACCGGCGCCACCATGGTGAAGCAGGGCGGCAAGTCCTGGTATTTCCTGACCGCCGACTATGCCTTCGGCCAGTCGCTGGAAAAGGACACCACCGACGTCGTCAAGGCCAACGGCGGCAGCGTACTCGGCAGCGTGCGCCACCCGCTGTCGGCTTCCGATTTCTCGTCCTTCCTGCTGCAGGCCCAGGGCGCCAAGGCGCAGGTGCTGGGCCTGGCGAATGCCGGCGGCGATTTCATCAACGCCGTCAAGGCGGCCAACGAATTCGGCCTGACCAAGAAAATGAAAGTCGCCGGGCTGCTGGTCTTCATCAACGATATCCACACCCTCGGCCTGAACACGACCCAGGGCCTGTACCTCACCGACGGCTGGTACTGGGACCAGAACGACGCCAGCCGCGCCTGGGCCAAGCGCTACTTTGCCAAGATGAAGAAGCAGCCGTCGATGCTGCAGGCGGCCGATTATTCGGCCGCCACCAACTACCTGAATGCCGTCAAGACCCTCGGCAGCGACGACGCCGACAAGGTCATGGCCCAGCTCAAGAAAACGCGCATCAACGACATGTTCACCAAGAACGGCGAGATCCGTCCGGACGGCCGCATGGTTTACGACATGTACCTGATGCAAGTCAAAACGCCGAAGGAATCGAAAGGAGCGTGGGATTACTACAAGGTGGTGGCGACGATCCCGGGTGCCCAGGCCTACACCACCAAGGCCGAAACCAAGTGCGCGCTGTGGAAGTAGGGCGATGGAACTCTTCGGCGTTCCCCTGCCGGCCCTGCTGAGCCAGCTGCTGCTGGGGCTGGTCAACGGCTCCTTCTATGCGATGCTGTCGCTCGGCCTGGCCGTCATCTTCGGCCTGCTCAACGTGATCAATTTCGCGCACGGGGCGCTGTACATGATGGGCGCGTTCGCCGCCTTCATCGGCGTCACCAGCTTCGGCCTGAACTACTGGGCGATGCTGGTGCTGGCGCCGCTGGCGGTGGGCCTGTTTGGCATCCTGGTCGAGCGCGCCATGCTGCGCCGCCTGTACCGGCTCGACCACCTGTATGGCTTGTTGCTGACCTTCGGCATCACGCTGCTGCTGGAGGGCTTGTTCCGCTCCTTTTACGGGGTGTCGGGCCAGACCCTCGACGTGCCGGACATGCTGGCCGGCGCCACCGACCTCGGCTTCATGATCCTGCCGAACTACCGCGCCTGGGTGGTGGCAGCCTCGCTCGCGGTCTGCCTGGCAACCTGGTTCGTGATCGAAAAGACGCGCCTGGGAGCGACCCTGCGCGCCGGCACCGAGAACCCGAAACTGGTCGAAGCCTTCGGCGTCAACGTGCCGCGCATGGTGATGCTGACCTACGGCTTCGGGGTGGCGCTGGCCGGCCTGGCCGGGGTGCTGGCGGCGCCGGTCATCAACGTCACCCCGCTGATGGGCTCCAACCTGATCATCGTCGTGTTCGCCGTGGTCGTGATCGGCGGCATGGGTTCCATCCTCGGCGCCATTCTGACCGGCCTCGGCCTGGGCGTGATCGAGGGCTTGACCCGGGTCTGGTATCCGGAAGCGTCGGAAGTGGTGGTGTTCATGGTGATGGTGATCGTGCTGCTGCTGCGTCCCGCCGGCCTGTTCGGCAAGGAAAAATAATGTCCAAGAAAATCGTCTATGCCCTTGTCCTGCTGGCGGCCCTGGTGGCGCCTTTCGTAGGCTACCCGGTATTCCTGATGAAGCTGCTGTGCTTCGGCCTGTTCGCCTGTGCTTTTAATTTGCTGATCGGCTACGCCGGCTTGCTGTCCTTCGGCCACGCCGCGTTTTTCGGCGGCGCCGGCTACGTGGCCGGCTATGCGCTGGCGACGTTGGGCCTGCCGTTCGAACTCGGCATCCTGCTCGGGGTGCTGGCGGCGGCGCTGCTCGGCCTCGTGATGGGCGCGCTGGCAATCCGCCGCCAGGGCATTTATTTTGCGATGATCACGCTGGCACTGGCACAGATGGTGTATTTCTCGGCGCTGCGCGCACCGTTCACCCACGGCGAAGACGGGCTGCAGGGGATCCCGCGCGGCCGCCTGCTGGGCTCGTTTGACCTCGGCAGCGACCTCACTTTGTACTACGTGGTGCTGGCCATTACCGCCGCCGGCTTCGCCCTGATCGTGCGCACGATCCACTCGCCGTTTGGCCAGGTGCTGCGCGCGATCAAGGAAAACGAGCCGCGCGCCATCTCCCTCGGCTACGACGTCGACCGCTACAAATTGCTGGCCTTCGTCTTGTCGGCCGCGCTGGCCGGGCTGGCCGGTGCGCTCAAGGCGGTCGTGCTCGGCTTCGAGACCTTGACCGACGTCCACTGGACCATGTCCGGCCTCGTCATCCTGATGACCCTGGTCGGCGGCATGGGCACGCTGGCCGGGCCGATCCTCGGTGCCTTCCTCGTGGTTGCGCTGGAAAACAAGCTGGGCGACCTCGGGAACTTCCTCGCCGGCGCGACCCATGTAGAATGGTTTGCGTCGCTGGGCGAATCGGTGGGCATCGTCACCGGGCTGATCTTCGTTGCCTCCGTGCTGTTGTTCCGCCGCGGTATCGTCGGCGAACTGGCCCATGCCTATTCGAGGAGACGCGCGTGATCGACGAATCCCTGATGCTGGATGTAAATGGCATCCGCATGCATACCACCATGACCGGGCAGGGGCCGCCGGTGCTGCTGCTGCACGGCTTTCCCGACACCCACCTCGTCTGGCGCAAGCAGGTCGGGGTACTGGCCGCCGCCGGCTACCGCGTGCTGGTGCCGGACTTGCGCGGCTATGGCCGCAGCGATGCGCCGGGTGGTGTCTACGACTACACGCTGGAAAAGCTGCGCGGTGACGTCCTGGGCTTGTTGGATGCGCTGAAGATCGACAAGGTCAGCCTGGTCGGTCACGACTGGGGTGGCCTGATCGGCTGGCAACTGGCGGCACTGGCGCCGCAGCGCATCGAACGCCTGGTGGCGCTGTCGACCGGACACCCGTCGGCGATCGCCCGCGCCGGCCTGATCCAGCATCTGCGCATGACCTATGTCCTCGGTTTTATGCTGCCCGGCATCGCCGAGCAGATGCTGCGCGCCGGCGACTGGTTCATGATGCGCCAGTTCACCGGCGAGCCCGGCCAGGCCGAGCATTGGAAACGCGACCTGTCGCCGCCCGGTCGCCTGACGGCGGCGCTCAATTATTACCGCGCGAATGTCGGGCTGGCACTGCCCAAGGGCTACCCACGGGTGCGGGTGCCGGTGATGGGCATCTGGAGCGATTGCGATCCGGCCCTGGGCGAAAAGCAGATGCGTGATTCGGCGCGCTACGTCGACGCCGAATTCCGCTTCGAGCGCATCCACGACGCCGACCACTGGCTGCAGTTGACGGCGCACGAACAGGTCAACCGCCTGCTGCTCGATTTTCTCGGCAGCCGTTCGCATTCGGCGGCTGCTGCCTGAGGTGGAGGAGGGAACAGCAAAGCTTACGGTTGCGATGTTTGCTTACCGTAAAATATTGCTTTTCCCTTGGTCCGCCTCCCCATGTTCGATTTCACCCTGCTGGCCTGCGCGGCCTTTCTTGCCGGTCTCGTTGATGCTGTCGTCGGCGGTGGCGGTTTGATCCAGATCCCGGCCATCTTTGCGGTGTTCCCGAGAGACGTGCCGGCCACGCTGCTCGGTACGAATAAACTGGCATCGATGTGCGGCACGGTGGTCGCGGCGGCCAAGTACACGCGCCGGGTGAATGTCGCGTGGAGCACGGCGGCACCGGCCGCGGTGACGGCTTTCCTGTTTGCCTGTGTCGGCGCCTTTGCCGTGACACGGGTCCCGGGCGACTTTGTGCGCAGCCTGCTGCCTTTGATCCTGCTGGCGGTCGCGGTCTACACGTTCAAGAAAAAGGATTTCGGTTCGACTCACGCGCCGCTGCACAGCGGCATGAAGGAGCGCTGGCTGGCGATGGGCGTCGGTGCTGCCATCGGGTTTTATGACGGCTTCTTCGGCCCCGGTACCGGCAGCTTCCTGCTGTTCCTGTTCGTGCGCTTTTTCGGTTTCGATTTCCTGGGCGCGTCGGCGGCGGCCAAGGTCGTCAACGTCGCCTGCAATGTCTCGGCACTGCTGTGGTTCGGGTACAGCGGCCACCTGATCTGGAAGCTGGCAGGGTTGATGGCGGTGTGCCAGATCGGCGGCTCCCTGATCGGCACGCGGCTGGCGCTGAAGCATGGCAGTGGCTTCGTGCGCAAGCTGTTCCTGGTAGTTGTCTCGGTGCTGATTGTAAAGACGGCCTACGATACGGTGAGGCACCTGGGGTTCTGACTGTTTCACGTGAAACAGCGCTGCGCTGATCAGACCAGGCCTCCATGGTTTCACGTGAAACAAAATCTGTCGTTTTCGAGCCCATGTCGGAGCCCGATAGAAAAAAGAATCTATAATCCGGGCTTAACTCCCGCAACTCCTCCTTGCAGCACAATCCATCATGCTATATCCGACAGAATTCGACGTGATCGTCGTTGGCGGCGGCCATGCCGGCACCGAAGCGGCACTTGCATCCGCACGCATGGGGCAGAAGACCCTGTTGCTCACTCACAATATCGAAACCCTGGGTGCGATGTCTTGCAACCCATCCATTGGCGGCATCGGCAAGGGCCACCTGGTCAAGGAAGTCGACGCCATGGGCGGCGCGATGGCGATCGCCACCGACGAAGCCGGCATCCAGTTCCGCATCCTGAATTCGTCCAAAGGTCCGGCCGTACGCGCTACCCGTGCCCAGGCTGACCGTGCCTTGTACAAGCAGGCGATCCGCTCGCGCCTGGAAAACCAGAACAACCTGTGGCTGTTCCAGCAGGCCGTCGACGACCTGATCGTCGAAGGCGAACGCGTGGTCGGCGCCACCACCCAGATCGGCTTGCAGTTCCGCGCCCGTGCCGTGGTCCTGACCGCCGGCACTTTCCTCGACGGTAAAGTGCACGTCGGCCTGCAGAACTATGCGGCCGGCCGTGCCGGCGACCCGACCGCGCTGTCGCTGTCGGCGCGCCTGAAGGAACTCAAGCTGCCGCAGGGCCGCCTGAAAACCGGCACGCCGCCGCGCATCGATGGCCGCAGCATCGACTTTTCGGTGATGAGCGAACAGCCGGGTGACCTCGATCCGGTCCCGGTCTTTTCGTACATGGGCAATGCCGCCATGCACCCGAAGCAGGTACCGTGCTGGGTCACGCACACGAACGCCCAGACCCACGACATCATCCGCGCCGGTCTCGATCGCAGCCCGATGTACACCGGCGTGATCGAAGGCGTCGGTCCGCGCTATTGTCCGTCGATCGAAGACAAGATCCACCGCTTCTCGTCGAAAGAGTCGCACCAGATCTTCCTCGAGCCGGAAGGTCTCACCACCAACGAGTTTTATCCGAACGGAATCTCGACCAGCCTGCCGTTCGACGTGCAGCTGAACCTGGTGCGCTCGATGCGCGGCCTGGAAAACGCCTTCATCCTGCGTCCCGGCTATGCGATCGAATACGATTACTTCGACCCGCGCGGCTTGAAGGCGTCGCTGGAAACCAAGGCGATCGGCGGGCTGTTCTTCGCGGGCCAGATCAACGGCACCACCGGTTACGAAGAAGCCGCCGCCCAGGGCATGCTGGCCGGTATCAACGCCGCCCTGCAAACCCAGGGCAAGGAAGCCTGGACCCCGGGCCGTTCGGAAGCCTACCTTGGCGTGCTGGTCGACGATTTGACCACCCAAGGTGTGGCCGAACCCTACCGCATGTTCACCAGCCGCGCCGAATATCGCCTCAGCCTGCGCGAAGACAATGCCGACATGCGCCTGACCGAAATCGGCCGCAAGCTGGGCGTGGTCGGCGATGCGCAGTGGGAAGCCTTCGAGCGCAAGCGCGAAGCCGTCGCCCTCGAGCTGGAACGCCTGCGTTCGACCTGGGTCAATCCGCGCATCCTGGCCGCTGCCGAATCCGAACGCGTGATCGGCCAAGCGATCGAGCGCGAGTACAACCTGGCCGACCTGCTCAGACGGCCGGGCGTCGACTACGAAAAACTGATGAGCCTGCAGGGTAACGAAGGCCAGCCGCTGGCCGGTCCTGGCGTGGCAGATCCGGCAGTGAAGGAACAGGTCGAGATCCAGCTGAAATATTCGGGCTATATCGACCGCCAGGCGCGTGAAGTCGAACGCCATGACTACTACGAAAACCTCAAGTTGCCGGAAAACCTGAATTACCACGAGATCACGGCGCTCTCGATCGAAGTGCGCCAGAAACTCGACAAGCAGCGCCCGGAAACCCTGGGCCAGGCTTCGCGCATTTCCGGCGTGACCCCGGCAGCAATATCTCTGCTGCTGGTGCACCTGAAAAAACGCGGCGCCAAGGGATTTACCCAGGCGCCGCCTACCGAGGAAGTCGCCGGATGAAGAATTTCGATCGACCAGGCCTGCAGACGCTGCTGGCCGAAGGCATCCGCGACATGGGGCTGGACGTGAATGCGGCCCAGCAGGACCAGCTGATGGATTACCTGGCCCTGATGTTCAAGTGGAACTCGGTCTATAACCTGACGTCGCTGCGCGACCCGGTGCAGATGGTGACCCACCACCTGCTCGATTCGCTGGCGGCGGTGCCGGCGTTCAAGGATGCCGTCAACGTGCTCGACGTCGGTTCCGGCGGCGGGCTGCCCGGCATCGTGCTGGCCATCGTGCGGCCGGACATGAAAGTGTCGATGATCGACACCGTGCACAAGAAGACCGCGTTTTTGAACCAGGTCAAGGCGGAACTGAACCTTGCCAACGTCACCGTTTACACGATGCAGGTGCAGCAGCTGCAGGCGGGCAACAAAACCGGCGGGCCATTCGACGTCATCACCTCGCGTGCTTTTGCCGACCTGTCCGATTTCGTCAACTGGTCTGCGCACCTGCTGGCAGAGCAGGGCAGGTATATCGCCTTGAAAGGCACGGCGCCCAAGGATGAGCAGGAGCGGGTGCCCCAGGAATGGAAGGTGACGAAAGTGGAGCCTTTGCAGGTGCCCCGGCTGGGTGCGGAACGCCACCTCGTTTATATAGAACGCAGCTGAGCGAAACCGACCGAAAAATCGAAATCGGAAATAACCGTATAAACAATATAAATCGTTTATACAGTTAAAACCATACAAACCGTATAAATCGTTTTAACGATATGAACGGTATATATGTAAAGAGCATACATGGCGAAAATATTTTGCGTAGCAAACCAGAAGGGCGGGGTGGGCAAGACGACCACCAGCGTCAACCTCTCGGCCGGCCTCGCCAAGCTGGACCAGCGCGTGCTGCTGGTCGACCTCGACCCGCAGGGCAACGCCACCATGGGCGCCGGCATCAACAAGGCCGGGCTGGAGGCATCCATCTATGAAGTGCTGCTGGGCGAAGCCGACGTGGCGGGTGCGCGCCTGCGCAGCGAGGCAGGGCGCTTCGACGTGCTGCCGGCCAACCGCGAGCTGGCCGGCGCCGAAGTCGAGATGGTGGAGCTGGCCAACCGCGAGCGCCGCCTGAAGGAAGCGCTGGCCAAGGTCGATGCCGACTACGACTTCATCTTGATCGACTGTCCGCCGGCCTTGTCGATGCTGACCCTGAACGGCCTGGTGTCGGCGCACGGCGTGATCATCCCGATGCAGTGCGAGTACTACGCGCTGGAAGGCCTGTCCGACCTGGTGAACACCATCAAGAAGGTGCACGCCAACCTGAACCACGACCTGAAGATCATCGGCCTGCTGCGCGTGATGTTCGATCCGCGCATGACGCTGTCGCAACAGGTGTCGAGCCAGCTCGAGCAGCACTTCGGCGACAAGGTTTTCAAAACCATCATCCCGCGCAACGTGCGCCTGGCCGAGGCGCCGTCGTACGGCATCCCGGGCGTGACCTTCGATCCCTCGTCGAAGGGGGCGCAGGCGTACATCGCCTTCGGTGCCGAGATGGTCGAGCGCATCAAGACGATGTAACCCAGTCGAACGGAGCGGAACTCAATCATGGCAACCAAAAAACTCAAGGGTCTGGGCCGCGGTCTCGACGCCCTGCTCGGCGGCGGCATGGCCGACGACGCACCGGCGACGCCCGAACGCGCGCCGTCCACGCTGCACGTGACCCAGATCCAGGCCGGCAAGTACCAGCCGCGCACGCGCATGGACGACGGCTCGCTGTCCGAACTGGCGGCCTCGATCAAGACCCAGGGCATCATGCAGCCGGTGCTGGTGCGGCCGATCGAAGGGCAGGGCAAGGTCGGTTACGAAATCATCGCCGGCGAACGCCGCTTCCGCGCGGCCCAGCTGGCCGGCCTGGACGAGATCCCGGTGCTGGTGCGCGAAGTCGACGACCAGAACGCCGCCGCGATGGCACTGATCGAGAACATCCAGCGCGAAGACCTGAATCCGCTGGAAGAGGCGCAGGGCATCGCGCGCCTGATCTCGGAATTCGATTTTACGCACGAGCAGGCGGCGAATGCCGTCGGCCGCTCGCGCAGCGCGGTGTCGAACCTGCTGCGCCTGGTGAACCTGGCCTCGCCGGTGCAGACCATGCTGATGGCGGGCGACATCGACATGGGCCACGCGCGCGCGCTGCTGGCGGTCGACAACGCCAGCCAGATCGCGCTCGCCAACCAGGTGATCGCCAAACGCCTGTCGGTCCGCGAAACCGAAAAGCTGGTGGCGCGCGCGCTGGAAGAGCAGAACGCGCCCGCGGCCAGCGCACGCCAGAAGGAAAAGTCGGGCGACATCGTCCGCCTCGAGGAAGAACTGTCCGACCGCCTGGCGACCCCGGTCGTGTTCAAGATGGGGAAGGAGGGCAGGGGACAGATGATCATCGACTTCGCCGACCTCGATATCCTCGACAGCGTGCTGGCGCGCCTGCGCGCCTGAGCCCACCACCGCAACCCCGGGGTATCGGCATCCTCCCCACGCTTGTGCATAAAACCACAGTTGTGCACAAGCGTGGCGCAGAAAACAACAATGACACGTATGTATCGACGCAGCGCGCGGATTGTTGGCAATGTTGTAAAAAGACCGAATTTCGTAGCAAAGTTCCGATTTTTTACACGATTTTCTTTGTCGTTTTTACATTCATTCATGGTGCACGGTCGGACGGAACAGTTTGACTGTAGCTGTTATCACGCTTTATAATCCCGCTGATTCATGTAATTACCATTCCGTAATACGGTTCCACCACGGCTGGCGCGAAAGAACAACAACAATGCTGCGCTTGGTCTCCCTGCAAATGATCGCAACACTGATCACCGGCGTCATCGCCGGACTGCTCGGTGGGTGGAGTGCGATGTTATCGGCGGTACTCGGCGGAATCTGTTGTGTCGTACCAAACGGCATCATGGCCTTGCGCCTGTTCGCCGGTACGCAGAAAGTCGGCGGTGCCAACCCCGCCACTTTCTTCATCTGGGAATTTGTAAAGATTGCTTTAACGCTTGCGCTGCTGATCGCAACGGCGCGGCTGTATCACGATCTGAACTGGCTGGCACTTTTGTGCGGGTTCATCGTGGCGCTTAAAAGTTACATTATTTTATTATTTAGGCACTGACAATGATGAGTCCAACGGCAGAAACCGCGACGGCGCATGCGCCTACCGCGGGCGAGTACATTAATCACCACCTGGGTCACCTGACCAATATCCACCAGGGCTTCATCGTCGATTTCAAGGTCATCAACTACGATACCGTGTTCTGGTCGATCCTGATGGGCGTGATCGGCGTGTTCGTCCTGTGGCTGGGCACCCGCCGTGCCACCTCGGGCGTCCCGGGCCGCTTCCAGGGCGCCATCGAAGCCGTCGTCGAAATGGTCGACGACCAGGCCAAGTCGATCATCCACGGCGACCGCCGCTTCATCGCCCCGCTGGCACTGACCGTGTTCGTCTGGGTGTTCCTCATGAATTGCCTGGACTTCCTGCCGGTCGACATGTTCGCAGGTATCTTCCGCGCACTGGGCATGGGCGAACCGCACTTCCGTATCGTCCCGACCGCCGACCTGAACGGTCCGCTGGGCATGGCGCTGGGCGTGCTGGCCGTGGTTCTGTACTACAACGTGAAAATCAAGGGTATCGGCGGCTGGATCCATGAACTGTTCGCCGCACCGTTCGGCATCTGGCTGGCGCCGTTCAACTTCCTGTTGAACCTGATCGAATACGCAGCCCGCACCGTGTCGCTTGGTATGCGACTGTTCGGCAACATGTACGCCGGCGAGCTGTTGTTCCTGTTGATTGCGCTGCTCGGCGCCATGGCAACCCCGTTCGGCGTCGTCGGACATGTGATTGCTGGTTCGATCTGGGCAATCTTCCACATCCTGATCGTGCTCCTCCAGGCATTCATCTTCATGATGCTGACGCTGGTGTATATCGGTCAGGCCCACGAGAGCCACTGACCGACGCGATCGCAAGACGTACAAGATAGTGGTAGTAAAGAAGTTGTAAATTTCTTAGTTTTTTAATTTTACTTTTGGAGTAATTCTCATGACTGACGTTTCTTTCGTTGCACTGGCTTGCGGTCTGATCATCGGCCTGGGTGCTATCGGCGCATGTATCGGTATCGCGATCATGGGCGGTAAATACCTGGAAGCCTCGGCCCGTCAGCCTGAACTGATGAACACCCTGCAGACCAAGATGTTCCTGCTGGCCGGCCTGATCGACGCGGCATTCCTGATCGGTGTTGGTATCGCCATGCTGTTCGTGTTCGGCAAGCCGTTCACCAGCTAATAGATTCTCAAGACGATGATCTGAAGCGCCGAACCCGAACCGGTTCGGCATCCGTTTTTGTAAGAAGGAATCTAACCGTGAACTTGAACGCAACCTTGATTGTTCAGTTCGTGGTCTTCTTCGTCCTGGTGTTCGTCACGATGAAATTCGTGTGGCCGCCGGTGATGAAAGCGCTCGACGAGCGCGCCGAGAGGATCGCGAATGGCCTGGCCGCAGCTGATCGTGGCAAGGCAGAAATGGCCGCCGCCGAAAAGCGCATCGCCGCCGAACTGGCCGCGACCCGTGACGAAAGCGCCAAGCGCATCGCCGACGCCGAAAAGCGTGCCCAGGCGATCATCGAAGAAGCCAAGCAGAACGCCAACGTCGAAGCTGCCCGCATCGTCGAAGGCGCCAAGGCCGACGCCGAGCAGCAGGTCACGCGTGCGCGCGAAGAACTGCGCGGCCAGGTGGCTGCCCTCGCCGTCAAAGGCGCCGAGCAGATCCTGAAGCGTGAAGTGAACGCAGCGGCCCACGCCGACCTGCTGTCGCAACTGTCGACCGAGCTCTGATCATGGCTGAACTCGCAACCGTCGCCCGCCCTTACGCCGAAGCGCTGTTCCGTGTCGCCCAGAACGGCGACCTGAATGCCTGGTCCGGCCTCGTCGCTGAACTGGCGCAGATCGGCGCCAACCCGGACCTGCAGGCTTTCGCCAGCAATCCGAACGTCACGCCGGCCCAGCTGGCCGAGACGATTGCGTCGCTGGTCAAGTCGCCGCTCAACGCCGAAGCGCACAACTTTATCGCGATGCTGGCCGAAAACGGCCGCATCGCCCTGCTGCCGGAAATCGGGGCCCAGTACGCCGTGCTCAAAAATGCACTACAGGGTGCCGCCGACGCGATCGTCTACAGTGCCTTCGACCTGTCGGCCGACCAGCTCAACCCGCTGGTCGCCTCGCTGGAAAAGAAATTTGGCCGCAAGCTGAACCCCACGGTCGAAGTCGACCCCTCGCTGATCGGTGGTGTGCGCGTGGTGGTCGGTGATGAAGTGCTCGATACCTCGGTCCGCGCCAAGCTGCAGCAGATGCACGCCGCGCTGGTAGCCTGAGATCGCACAGTCACCGCATCCGCGCCCTTGCCCTACGCATCAAGAAACTATTAGGAGTTAGCACTCATGCAACTTAATTCATCTGAAATCAGCGAACTGATCAAGAGCCGTATCCAGGGCCTCGAAGGTCAGGCTGATGTTCGCAACCAAGGCACGGTGATCTCCGTCGCCGACGGTATCTGCCGCATCCATGGTCTGTCGGACGTGATGCAGGGCGAGATGCTGGAATTCCCGGGCAACACCTTCGGTCTGGCGATGAACCTCGAGCGCGACTCGGTCGGCGCCGTGATCCTGGGCGCCTACGAGCACATCTCGGAAGGCGACACCGTCAAAACCACCGGCCGCATCCTGGAAGTGCCGATCGGTCCGGAACTGCGCGGCCGCGTCGTCAACGCACTGGGCCAGCCGATCGACGGCAAGGGTCCGGTCACCACCCAGCTGACCGCCCCGATCGAAAAGATCGCCCCGGGCGTGATCGCCCGCGAATCCGTGTCGCAGCCGCTGCAGACCGGTATCAAGTCGATCGACGCGATGGTGCCGATCGGCCGTGGCCAGCGCGAGCTGATCATCGGCGACCGCCAGACCGGCAAGTCGGCCGTGGCTGTCGATGCGATCATCAACCAGAAGGGCCAGGGCGTCACCTGCGTGTACGTCGCGATCGGCCAGAAGGCCTCGACCATCAAGAACATCGTGCGCTCGCTGGAAGAGCACGGCGCGATGGAATACACGATCGTGGTCGCCGCATCGGCATCCGAATCGGCTGCCATGCAGTACATCTCGGCATATTCCGGCTGCGCGATGGGCGAATACTTCCGCGACCGCGGCGAAGACGCGCTGATCGTGTACGACGACCTGTCGAAGCAGGCAGTCGCCTACCGCCAGATCTCGCTGCTGCTGCGCCGTCCGCCGGGCCGCGAAGCCTACCCGGGCGACGTGTTCTACCTGCACAGCCGCCTGCTGGAGCGTGCCGCTCGCGTGAACGCCGACTACGTGTCCGCCTTCACCAACGGCGCCGTGACGGGTAAAACCGGTTCGCTGACCGCACTGCCGATCATCGAAACGCAAGCGGGCGACGTCTCGGCCTTCGTGCCGACCAACGTGATCTCGATTACCGACGGCCAGATCTTCCTGGAGACCTCGCTGTTCAACGCCGGTATCCGTCCTGCGATCAACGCCGGTATCTCGGTGTCGCGCGTCGGTGGTGCGGCCCAGACCAAGGTCATCAAGAACCTGTCCGGCGGTATCCGTACCGACCTGGCACAGTACCGTGAGCTGGCTGCGTTCGCGCAGTTCGCATCGGACCTGGACGAGTCGACCCGCAAGCAGCTGGACCGCGGCGCACGCGTGACCGAACTGCTGAAGCAGAAGCAGTACTCGCCGCTGCCGATCTCGCTGATGGCGGCATCGCTGTTCGCAGTCAACAAGGGCTATTTCGACAGCATCGACGTCAAGCGCGTGCTGGACTTCGAACATGGCCTGCACAACTACCTGAAGTCGAGCCATGCCGGCCTGCTGTCGAAGATCGAACAGGCCAAGGCGCTGGACAAGGATGGCGAAGCGGCACTGGCCGCCGCCGTCGCCGACTTCAAGAAGTCGTTCTAAGCGCATTCTGACGGAATGCGGGATGGGGGCGTCATGCCCCCGTCCTCACAAGGAGTAAGGGCTCATGGCAGCAGGCAAAGAGATACGTGGCAAGATCAAGAGCGTAGAAAATACGAAGAAGATCACCAAGGCGATGGAAATGGTCGCCGCATCCAAGATGCGCAAGGCGCAGGACCGGATGCGCGCCGCCCGTCCCTACAGCGAGAAGGTCCGTAACATCACGGCCAACCTCGCCACTGCGAACCCGGAGTACACCCACGCGTTCATGGCGCAAGCCAAGGACGTCAAGGCGAAAGCCGTCGGCTTCATCGTCGTCACGACCGACAAGGGTCTGTGCGGCGGCATGAACACCAACGTGTTGCGCCAGGTGACGCAGAAGACCCGCGAGCTGGAAGCCGCGGGCAATCGCATTGAAGTCGTTGCAATCGGCAACAAGGGTCTGGGCTTCCTGAACCGCATCGGCGTGAAAGTGGTTTCGCACGTGACGCAGATCGGCGACACCCCGCACCTGGAAAAGCTGATCGGCCCGATCAAGGTCATGCTCGACGCTTACCAGGATGGTCAGCTGGACGCGGTGTACCTGTGCTACACCAAGTTCATCAACACCATGCGCCAGGAACCGGTGGTCGAGCAGCTGCTCCCGCTGCCGGCCCAGCACCTGGAAGCCGACCGCGGCACCCACGCTTGGGATTACATCTACGAGCCGGACGCGCAAGTGGTCATCGACGAGCTGCTGGTGCGTTACGTCGAAGCGCTGATCTACCAGGGTGTGGCCGAGAACCTGGCGTCCGAGCAGTCGGCGCGCATGGTGGCGATGAAGGCCGCGACCGACAACGCGGGCAGCGTCATCGGCGAGCTGAAGCTGGTCTACAACAAGACCCGCCAGGCGGCGATTACCAAAGAACTCTCCGAGATCGTGTCGGGCGCAGCTGCAATCAGCGGCTAAGCGGCACCGGCGATCTCCCGAAACGACATTAAAACTATATCTGAAGGAACGAACATGGCTGATGGCAAAATCGTTCAGTGTATCGGCGCTGTGGTTGACGTGGAATTCCCGCGCAACGCGATGCCGAAGGTGTACG
The DNA here is from genome assembly GCF_006715485.1 of Herbaspirillum sp. SJZ107. GTDB lineage: Bacteria > Pseudomonadota > Gammaproteobacteria > Burkholderiales > Burkholderiaceae_D > Telluria. The sequence continues at coordinate 754,630 of NZ_VFNH01000003.1, read as the reverse complement.
ACGCACTGAAAATGGAAGGCTCGGAACTGACCCTGGAAGTCCAGCAACAGCTGGGCGACGGCATCGTCCGTACCATCGCGCTGGGCAGCTCGGAAGGTCTGCGTCGCGGCATGATGATCCAGAACACCGGCAACCCGATCATGGTGCCGGTCGGCCAGGCAACCCTGGGCCGCATCATGGACGTGCTGGGCAACCCGATCGACGAGCGCGGCCCGGTCAGCGCCGAGCGCACCGCATCGATCCACCGCAGCGCACCGGTGTACGACGAGCTGTCGCCGTCGCAAGACCTGCTGGAAACCGGCATCAAGGTGATCGACCTGGTGTGCCCGTTCGCCAAGGGCGGTAAAGTCGGCCTGTTCGGCGGCGCCGGCGTGGGTAAAACCGTCAACATGATGGAACTGATCAACAACATCGCCAAGGCGCACTCGGGTCTGTCCGTGTTCGCCGGCGTGGGCGAGCGTACCCGCGAAGGTAACGACTTCTACCACGAAATGGCCGATGCCAAGGTCGTCGACCTCGACAACCTGGGCAACTCGAAGGTCGCGATGGTCTACGGCCAGATGAACGAACCGCCGGGCAACCGTCTGCGCGTCGCGCTGACCGGCCTGACCATGGCCGAAGCCTTCCGTGACGAAGGCAAGGACGTGCTGTTCTTCGTCGACAATATCTACCGCTACACCCTGGCCGGTACCGAAGTGTCGGCACTGCTGGGCCGTATGCCGTCGGCGGTGGGCTACCAGCCGACCCTGGCCGAAGAGATGGGCCGCCTGCAGGAGCGCATCACCTCGACCAAGACCGGTTCGATCACCTCGATCCAGGCCGTGTACGTCCCTGCGGACGACTTGACCGACCCGTCGCCGGCCACCACCTTCGCCCACCTGGACTCGACCGTCGTGCTGTCGCGTGACATCGCGTCGCTGGGTATCTACCCGGCCGTCGATCCGCTGGACTCGACCTCGCGCCAGCTGGACCCGCTGGTCGTCGGCGAAGAGCACTACACCACCGCGCGCGCCGTGCAGGGCACCCTGCAGCGCTACAAGGAACTGCGCGACATCATCGCGATTCTGGGCATGGACGAACTGGCACCGGAAGACAAGCTGGTCGTCGCCCGTGCCCGCAAGATGCAGCGTTTCCTGTCGCAGCCGTTCCACGTCGCTGAAGTGTTCACCGGCGCACCGGGCAAGTACGTTTCGCTGAAAGACACGATCAAGGGCTTCAAGATGATCGCGTCGGGCGAACTGGACCACCTGCCGGAGCAGGCGTTCTACATGGTCGGCACCATCGAAGAAGCGATCGAAAAGGCCAAGAAGCTGGCTGCCGGTTAATTCCGACCGCCTCTTCAAAGGACACTTATGGCAAACACACTTCACGTAGACGTCGTTTCGGCCGAAGAGTTGATCTTCACGGGCGAAGCCGAATTCGTCGCGTTGCCGGGTGAATCGGGTGAGCTGGGTATCTACCCGATGCACACCCCCTTGATCACGCGCATCCGCCCGGGTGCCGTGCGCATCAAAGTTGCTGGCCGCTCGGACGAGGAATTCGTCTTCGTGGCCGGTGGCATCCTGGAAGTCCAGCCGAAAGGCGTGACCGTCCTGGCCGACACCGCGATCCGCGGCGCCGACCTGGACGAGGCGAAAGCCCAGGAAGCCAAGCGCAAGGCCGAAGAGCTGATGCAGTCCAAGGACACCCAGATCGACTACGCCAAGGCGCAAGCCGAACTGGCGGCGGCGATCGCCCAGCTGGCGGCCATCGCCAAGCTGCGTCACAAGGGACGCTGATCGCCGGCTGGTTTGGCGATCGATGAAAAGGCAGCCTGCGGGCTGCCTTTTTTATTGGCGCCGGCCGTTCGCCAGCCATGTCCTGCGCCGCCCGCCAATATGAATCTGATAAGCTGATGTCAACGACAACAGCGTCATCAGAACACGGGAACCCCATGCGCACCATCGAGCAAATCCTCCGTACCGCCAGCAACGTGGCCGTGGTCGGGCTGTCCAGCAACCCCGAACGCACCAGCCACCACGTGGCGCAATACCTGCAGCAGCAGGGCTACCACATCATCCCGGTGAACCCGGTGTATGCCGGCCAGCAGATCCTCGGCGAGACCGTGCACGCGACCCTGCAGGACGCGGCAGATGCGCTGGCGCAGAACGGCCAGCGCATCGACGTGGTCGACTGCTTCCGCAAGTCCGAAGACATCCCACCGATCGCCAAGGAAGCCATTGCGGTGCGCGCCGGCACCCTGTGGATGCAGCTCGACATCGAGAACCGCAAGGCAGCCGATCTGGCGCGCGCGGCCGGCCTGGACGTGGTGATGAACCACTGCATGCTGATCGAGCACCGCAAGCTGGACGCAGGTGCCGCATGAAGATGCTGGAACGCTTCCGCGCGCCCAAAAACCTGGTGCTGGACGATGCGCGTGCCGGCGACAAGCCATTGCGTGACGACGACGGCGGCAAGCTGAAAAACGGCGCCATCAAGGAGCGCGAGCGCGCGCTGACTGCCGAGCTGACCGGGCAATCCGCCCAGCTGCAGGAAAAACTGTACGCCGCGCGCGAGCACAAGCTGCTGTTGATCCTGCAGGGGATGGACACCTCGGGCAAGGACGGCACCGTGAGCGCGCTGTTCTCGCAGATCAATCCGATGGGATTGCGCGCCACCGCCTTCGCCGCCCCGACCGTGCGCGAAAAGTCGCGCGACTACCTGTGGCGCGTGCATGCCCACGTGCCCGGCAACGGAGAAATCGCGATCTTCAACCGCAGCCATTACGAGGACGTGCTGGTGCCGCGCGTGCTGGGCGACATCGACGGCAAGGAAATCAAGCGCCGCTACGGCCACATCCGCGACTTCGAACGCATGCTGCATGAAACCGGCACCACGGTCATGAAGGTGTTCCTGCACATCTCGAAGGACGAGCAGCGCGAGCGCCTGCAGGCGCGGCTGGACGATCCGGAAAAGCACTGGAAGTTCGACCCGGCCGACCTCACCGCGCGCGAGAAATGGGACGACTACCGGCATGCCTATCAGGACGCGATCGAGGCCACCGACGCCGACCACGCGCCCTGGTACATCGTGCCGGCCGATTCCAAGACCCACCGCAACCTGATCGTCGCCCACCTGCTGCTCGAGACCTTGCAGGGCATGAAGCTGGACTGGCCGGCACCGAAGGCCGACCTGTCGAAGGTCCGGATAGACTGAGCTAAAATGAAGCTCCTTTACCGTTCGTCAACGCCACCGGCCGACCATCCCATGTCCAAGACCACCGCTCTGCTGCTCTCCCTCGGCGCCGCCATCGCCGCCATCTCCATGCCGGCGCCCGCCCTGGCCCAGGCCGCGGCACCCGCCGTGAAATCCGCGCCGGCCTCGTGCCCGGCCGTGCTGAAGCACAGTTTTAAACGCCTGCAGGATGAAGCGCCGCAGGACCTGTGCCAGTACGCCGGCAAGGTGGTGCTGGTGGTGAACACCGCCAGCTACTGCGGCTTCACCAAGCAGTACGAAGGCCTGGAAAAGTTATACAGCAAATACGGCACCCGCGGCCTGGTGGTGCTGGGCTTCCCGTCGAACGATTTCAAGCAGGAAGATGCCGATTCCAAAAAGATCGCCGACCTGTGCTACAACACCTATGGCGTGAAATTCCCGATGTTCGCCACCACCGTGGTGAGCGGGACCGGCGCCAACCCGCTGTATGCGGAGCTGATCAAGGCGACCGGCAACCAGCCGAAGTGGAATTTCAATAAGTACCTGATCGACCGTAACGGGAAAGTGGTGGAGTACTTCCCGAGCAAGGTGACGCCGGAGGATCCGGCGCTGGTGGGCAAGATCGAGCAGGCGCTGGGTGGTTGACTGACCTGGGTTCCCGCGAAGGCGGAAACCCGGGTTTGCGTGAGGACCTGCGGCAGAAGTTAACAGTCCGCGCCGAACTTGGGTCCCCGCCTGCGCGGGGACGACGTGCTGATGACTGCGAGGCAGTCACGCGGCGCTTTTTTCCTAAGCCGCACTCTTCATGGTGATTTTGATCCACATCAACGATTTTGTTGAGGTGAATCAATAACCTTACATTCGCTGAACAACAACGCGAAGAAAGGTAACACCATGAACAAGCCGCTGCTGATCCTGACCCTTGCCGCCCTGGGCCTGATAGCCACCCACAACCTGGCGCAGGCACAGGAATCGCCCTGGCTGGTGCGGGCACGCGCGGTCCACATCGACCCGGCCGACAAATCCGATCCGGTCGGCGGCAGCGGCGCGCGCGACCGCCTGCACGTGAGCGACAAGTGGATTCCCGAAGTCGACATCGCGTATTACTTCACCCCGCACTGGGCCGCGGAACTGATCCTCACCTATCCGCAGAAGCACGACGTCACCCTCGACGGCACCCGGATCGGCACCTTCAAGCACCTGCCGCCGACGCTCACCGCGCAATACCATTTCATCCCCGGCGCCACCATCGATCCCTACGTGGGCGCGGGCGTGAATTACACGCTGATGTCGAAAGTAAAACTGCTGGATGGCGCGGCGCGCCTCGAACACGACAGCGTCGGGCTGGCGCTGCAGGCCGGCGCCGACTTCCGCCTCGACGACCGCTGGTCGGTCAACATCGACGTCAAGAAGGTGCAGATCCGCAGCGACGTCGAGATCGGCGGGGCGCGCGCCAGCCGGGTGAAGGTCGATCCGGTGCTGGTTGGCGTCGGCCTCGGTTACCGGTTCTGACCTTCCCTGCGACAGGTTTCGCTTCCTCCAAGCGTTGCCGGCCTGGTGCCGGCTTTTTTATGCGCGCAGCCGGTCCGCCATTCAATCGGCCAATACCGCCCGCAGCGGTCCGCGCAGCGCATTGCAGACGACGATCTCCTGGGCCCGCAGCAGGGTCGCGCGCGTGATCGGCACTTCGATCGCGTTCCAGGCCGGATCGTCCAGCAGCACGCCGCGCATCACGCCCGGCAGCACGCCGGCCGACAGCGGCGGCGTGTACCAGCGTCCTTTTACGCGAACGAACACGTTGCTGCGGCCACCTTCGGTGAGCTCGCCGCGTCGGTTGAAGAACAGGGTGTCGAAGGCGCCCACGCTTTCGGCGGCTTTCCAGGCGGCGTCGTAACGGCTGCGGATGCTGGTCTTATGGCGCAGGAACAGGTCGTCGGCATCGACCGGATCGTCCGCCAGCAGCAGGCGCACCGGCTCCTGCAGCGGCGCCAGCAGGCCGCTCTGCACCACGATCTCGCCATCGGCCCGCAGCGACAGGCGCAGGCGGTGCGGCTGGCCGGCCGGCAGCACGCTGCAGGCGGCCTGCACGCCGGCACGCGCCAGCTCAAGACGCAGCGGATAGCCGAAGTAGCTGCTCGAGGCCTGCAGCCGCGCCAGGTGGCGTTCCAGGTGGCGGCAGCCATCCTCGCGCGTGGCGTACATCGTCTCGAACAGGTCGAAATCGTTCGGCAGCCCGGTCAGGAAGCCGGCCTTCAGCTGGCATTCGGCATACTCGTCGGCGGCAATGCTGTCGTGGACGATGCCGGCGCCCACGCCCAATTCTCCATGGCGCACGCCGCCGTGTTCCGGCTGCAGCACCAGGGTGCGGATCGGCACCGCCAGGCAGAAGTCGCCGACCTCGGCACCGCCTATCCCAGGCTGGGAAGCGGGAGGATCGATCCAGCCCAGTCCCCCCGTATAGATGCCGCGCGCCGCCGGTTCCAGTTCGCGGATGATTTCCATCGTGCGGCGCTTGGGGGCGCCGGTGATCGACCCGCACGGATACAGCGCGTCGAAGATGCCGGCCAGGCCGACGCCGGGCGCGAGCTGGGCCTGGATGGTGGAGGTCATCTGCAGCACACGGCCGTAGGGGCGCACCTCGAACAGTGCCGGCACGCCGACGCTGCCGGTGCGCGCGATGCGGCCCAGGTCGTTGCGCAGCAGGTCGACGATCATCAGGTTTTCGGCGCGGTTCTTGGGGTCGGCGGCCAGCGCCGTGGCACGCACGGCAGTCTCGGCGTCGTCGCTGCCGACGCGTGCCGTCCCCTTCATCGGCCGCGCCAGCAGGCGTCCGGCGTCGTGGCGCACGAACAGTTCCGGCGACAGCGACAGCACCGTGCGCCCGTCGGGCAGGCCGACCAGCGCCCCGTAGGGCACCGGCTGGCGCGCGCGCAGGCGAGCATACAGCGCGAACACCGAACCGAAGGCGTCGAAGCGCAGCCTGTAGGTGTAGTTCACCTGGTAGGTATCGCCGGCCTCGATGTAGGCGTGGATGGCGTCGATGGCGCGCGCAAACGCGGCGTTGTCGACGTTGGGGCGCACCGCGGCGATACCGGCCGGGCCGCCGTCGTCTGCGGCGGCACGTTCGTCGAGCCAGGCTGTCACGCCATCCGCATCCAGCGCCTCGTAGCGCTCGAACAGCAGCACTTGCGCCAGCGGCGCGTCGGCGGCGCGGGGCGCGCCTGCGGCCACGCCGAGCAGCTGCTCGCCCAGTTCGTAGGCCAGCACCGGCACCGCGTACAGGCCACGCGCCAGCGCGGCCTGCAGGCGCGCCAGCAGGGGCGGCCACTCGGCGATTGTGTGGCAGGCCAGGGTGCCGGCGTAATCGCGGTACAGGCGCGAACGGGCCTGGTGCCAGCCGCCGGGGCCGGCACTCGGGCTGGCGTTGTCCAGCAGGGCGTAGATGGGCGGGGAGGCATCCATGGTGGCGTCCGGAGCGTGCTTCAGGCGGCCAGCAGCAGCGACAGCTGCAGCGCGCTGTTCTCGGCCGGGTGCTGCTTGAAACCGCTCTTGGCATAGCGGTGCCAGCGGCCGGCCACGTAGGACACCAGCAGTGCGGCGCGCGCGGCGACGTCTTCCTCGCGGCCGTGGCCCTGGCTGGCGGCCACGCGCAAGGCCTGTTTGAAAGCCAGTTCGACCTTGTCGTAGAACCCGTTCATGCGCAGCTGCAGGCGCTCGTCTTCGCCGACCAGCGCATCGCCGATCAGCACCCGCGTCATGCCCGGGTTGCTGGCGGCAAAGGTCAGCAGCATCTGCAGCATCGCATGCGCCTGCGCCACGCCCTGTTCTTCGCGTTCGCTGATCTGGTTGATCACCCCGAACACGCTCGATTCGATGAACTCGATCAAGCCCTCGAACATCTGCGCCTTGCTGGCGAAATGACGGTACAGCGCGGCTTCGGAGACGGTCAGCTTGGCGGCCAGCGCCGCGGTCGTGATCTTGTCGCCTTTCGGATGTTCGAGCATGGCCGCCAGGGCCTGGAGAATTTGAAGTTTGCGCTGGCCCGGCTTGGTGCTTGGCATATCTGTTTCGGATTCCCTGGATGTTTTATTTATGGGCGCGCAGCCGGTGCAGTTGCGCCGGCAGGCGAAGCACGGATTTTACTTTGACATCGACGTAACCGGGGCGTTTGACCATCTTCGGCAAGGGCGCTTTTCCTATTGGATCGCTGTAGCGCAGGTACTGGGTGACCCAGGCGGTGCGCAGGCCGAGCTGCTTGGCGTGCTTCAGGTTGACCAGCGTGTCTTCGACCAGGATGCAGCGCTGCGCTGCCAGGCCGTGGCGGCGCAGCAGGCGGCGCAGCATCAGCTTCGACGGCTTCGGACGCAGCTGCCCATGCACGCGCATGTCTTCGATCGCGATGTGGTGGGCGAAGTGGCGCTGCAGCCCGAGGTGGCGCATCACGTCGGTCGAATAGTCGAGCGGCGCGTTGGTCAGCAGGATCTTGCGGCCGGGCAGGCGGCGCAGCAGGCGCGCCAGGCCGCGCTCGAAGCGGACCATCTCCTGCAGCGCACCGAGGTCGTGGGTTTCACGCAGGAAGTCGGCGGCGTCGACCTGGTGGTGGCGGATCATGCCGAGCAGGGTGGCGCCGTACTTCTTCCAGTAGCCGATGCGCGCCGCGTTCACCGCCTCGCGGCTGGCCGGCGTGACGCCGTCGCCGAGCACGCGCCCGATATACGTGTTCATGTTGGCGCTGATCGCCGGGAAGATCGCATGCGAGGCGTCGTGCAGCGTGTTGTCGAGGTCGAACAGCCAGACGGGGGAGGGGAGCTTGGGCACCGGAGGACGAAGATAAAAGGGAGCAGCCGCGATTATATCGGCTGCGCGCAGGCGCTTCGCAGATGCTGATCCGGCTCTGGCCCGGGGACTGCGCTGGCGCAGGTCGCTACGGATGAGCTTGCTGATAATCGACAGGAGGGCTTACCCGATATGGATACCCTCAGGAAATATTTCCAACCTGTCAGGAGTGTCCCATGCGTCGTCCTGTCCTTGCCTTCCTGCTTGTCCTGTTCACCCTGGCCGTGCACGCTGCCGAGCGCAGCCCGGCCGAGCGCGGCGCCCTGTTCAGCGCCACCCTCAACGGCCATACGATGCTGCTGTTCGGCACCCTGCACGTCGGCCAGTCCGGTTTTTATCCGCTCGAGCCGCGCATCGCGCAGGCGCTGGCGGCGGCGTCCACACTGGCGCTCGAAATGGACCCGGCCCAGCCGCGCGCGGCCCTGCAGCGGGCGGTGCGCAGCCACGGCATGCTGGTGCCGGGCGAAGACGATTACGGCGCCATGCCGAGCGCGCAGAAGCGCCGCCTCGATGCGCTGATCCTGCAGGGCGGCCTGGATGCCGGCACGGTGCTGGACTACAAGCCGGTGCTGCTGGCGACCCTGCTGGCGCTGGCCGAATACACCAGGCAGGGGTATCGCGGCGACTGGTCGAGCGAAGCCTGGCTGGCCCGTACCGCGCGCGCCGCCGACGTCCGCGTGCTCGAACTGGAATCGCTGTCCGCCCAGCTGTCCCTGCTCGACCGCCTGAGCGTGCCGGAGCGCTGGCGCTTCCTCGACGAGATGATGGGGGCGATCGAATCCGGCGCGCTGCGCAGCGATGCGCGCGCCATGGTGCAGGCCTGGAGCACGGCCGACCGCACTGCGCTGGATGCGATCGCGGCGCGCTGCGAGGCCGACCGCAGCGTGTCGGGGCAGTTCGTGAATGCGGTCCTGCTGAAGGAGCGGAACCGGAAGCTTGCCGACAAGCTGGTGCGGTTGCTGGAGGCGGAACAGAAGACGGTGGCGGCCGTGGGCGTGCTGCACTTGCTGGGGACAGGCAGCGTACCGGCTTTACTGCAGGAGCGCGGCGTGACTATTGAGCGACTGTATTAAAAAAAATGCCTCCGCAAGCGGAGGCATTTTTCTTACAGCTTTTACTTCATGTTCTGGCGGAGCGGACGGGGCTCGAACCCGCGACCCCCGGCGTGACAGGCCGGTATTCTAACCAACTGAACTACCGCTCCAGACTGGTGCCCTTGACGTGGATTGAACACGTGGCCTCTCCCTTACCAAGGGAGTGCTCTACCACTGAGCTACAAGGGCATTCACATTCTGCGGCGACTTGTCGCCACAAAATTTCAGTGCGAGCGGATCATAGTGCCAAAAGCCTGTTCGGTCAAGACTTCCAGCAATAAAGAGTGCTCGATACGGCCATCGATGATGTGCACCGTATTGACGCCGGACTTGGCGGCATCGAGTGCCGACGAGATTTTCGGCAGCATGCCGCCCGAAATCGTACCGTCCGCGAACATCTCGTCGATCTCGCGCGCCGACAGGTCGGTGACCAGGTTACCCTGCTTGTCCTGCACGCCGGCGATGTTGGTCATCATGATCAGCTTTTCGGCTTTCAGGATTTCCGCGATCTTGCCGGCGACGACGTCGGCATTGATGTTGTAGGCTTGCCCGTCCTGGCCGAAGCCGATCGGCGAGATGATCGGGATGAAGGCATCGTCCTGCAGGGCTTTCACCACCGCCGGATTGATCGCCTCGATTTCGCCGACGAAGCCGATGTCGAGGAATTCGCCCGGCTTTTCCTTGTCCGGCATGGCCATCCGGCGCGCGCGGATCAGGCCGCCGTCTTTGCCGGTCAGGCCGACTGCCTGGCCGCCGTAGTGGTTGATCAGCATGACGATGTCCTGCTGGACTTCGCCGCCCAGCACCCACTCGACCACTTCCATGGTCTCTTCGTCGGTGATGCGCATGCCTTGCACGAAGGTGCCTTGCTTGCCGATCTTTTTCAGGGCGTTGTCGATCTGGGGACCGCCGCCGTGCACCACCACCGGGTTCATGCCGACCAGCTTCAGCAGGATGACGTCGCGCGCGAAGCCGTGCTTCAGGCGCTCGTCGGTCATCGCGTTGCCGCCGTATTTGATGACGATGGTTTTACCGTGGAAATTACGGATGTAGGGGAGTGCTTCGGCCAGGATCTGCGCCTTGATCTGCGGCGAGACCGCAGTCAGGTCATTGTTCTGGTCGTCGCCCAATGGGTTCAGCGTAGCGTTCATGGGGGTCCAAAAAGAATTTGCGAGATTTTACAGGCAACAGGCCATCGCAGTGGGCATTATAGAGACATCTGTTGAAATTTTTTGCAGGCGCCGTTAAGGTGAACCGGCCATGAATCCTTTCACCTCCATGAGTACCTGTACCCGCTGCGGCGCGTCCTTCGGCTGTGCGATGGCCGACGGCGGCACCGGCCCGTGCTGGTGCACGGCACTGCCGCCGGTCGTCGCGCTGCCGTCGCTGGACGCCGGCGCGCCGGCACCCGGCTGCTGGTGCCCGACCTGTCTGGAACAGCATATCGCGCAATCGCATGCGGTGGCGCCTGCCACGACGCCACCCGGATGACGCTGCCGTCTCAACGTGCTGTGCGGAAAAAGCGCATCATTGCCTGGCTGGCGCTGGGACCCCTGCCGTCGGTATAGCTGCCGCGCGCATCGCCGCCCGACCAGGCGTGGCCCGAACCGTGCACCACCCAGTGTTCGGCGTGAATGCTGCCGTCGGGACGGCGGTGCAGCGTGCGTGTATAGGCGTGGCCGTGCGGCACCTGGCCCGGCTCGACTTCGACCGCTTCCGCCGGGTGGCGCCGCCGCCGCTGGATCAGCTCGTCGCCATTGGCCGGATGCACGGTGGTGTCGCGGTCGCCGTGGAACACGATGATCGGGAGCGGGCGTCCGGGCCCCCGCATTGAGCCATGATGGCGGCGCAAATCGCCCTTCATCGCGGCCACCGCCGACGCCAGGTCGTGCGCCGCCGCGAACGGCAGGCCGGAATGGACACCGACCGCCGCGTACAGGTCCGGGTACAGCGTGCCCATGATGGCCGCCATCGCGCCGCCCGCCGACAATCCGGCCACGTACACCTGCTTCGGGTCGACCGCATATCTTCCCATGATGTCGCGCGTCAGGCCGGCGATGATCGAGGGTTCGCCTTGCCCATGCTGCTGGTCGAAGGCGTTGAACCAGTTCCAGCAGCGCGACGGGTTGGCCTGCTGCGACTGGGCCGGATAGGCGACCAGGCAGCCGCACTCCTCGGCCAGCGCGTTCATGCCGGTGCCGAGCGCGAAGTCGTCGGGATTCTGGGTGCAGCCGTGCAGCATCACCAGCAGCGGGCCGGGACCTGCCGTATAGGTGGCGGGCACGTACAGCTTGTAGCTGCGGGTACCGGCATCGTTGGTATAAGAGGCATCGACGACATGGCCGGGCAGCCCGGCGGCGCCGACCCCGCCCGCCGGCGGCGGAAAATAAAACGGGTTGCTGCCGGGCTGGCCGATACGGCCGAGGGTGGCGAGCAGGTCGGAAACGGGATCCTCGTGGGGTGGATGCGGGGCGGCGTCGGTACGATCGTGCGGCATCACCGCCTGTGCCGCGGCGCGTAGCTGCGCCAGCAGTTTATGGCTGAGACTCATGGGGCGCTCCTTTCCGGTGGGCCGGCGCCCAGTCTTTGTTGTTAAGCTTGCGTCAACCTTACAAAGTGTATGCGTGGCGCGACTGTGCCGAATGGGTTACGCTGCGCGCATGAATCCGGAAGACCAGAGCCCCGTTCCTTCTCCCTGCATCAGCCTGTGCAAGATGTCGAATGACACCGGCTTGTGCGAGGGCTGCCTGCGCACCATCGACGAGATCGTCGCCTGGAGCAGCGCCGACGACGCTTTCAAGCGCCAGGTGTGGGCCGCGATCCGCCGTCGCGAACAGGACCTGCCCTTTGACGACTGAATTGGCTGCATAAATGATTTAGAGTCGGAAATCTAGCACGGTCGTTCTTTTCTGCGCCATAATCGCCGGGCTGCTTCGATCAACCTACCGTGAGAGACCTCCATGGCGCTGCCCACCGTCCTGCAAGACCTGTCCCTACCCGTCATCGCCTCGCCGATGTTCATCGCCAGCGGCCCCGCGCTGGTGGCCGCACAGTGCAAGGCCGGCATCGTCGGCTCGTTCCCGGCCCTGAACGCGCGTCCGGCCGAGCAGCTCGACGTGTGGCTGACCGATCTGCAGAACGAATTGCAGGCCTACCAGGACGCCCACCCCGATAAAAAAGTGGGTCCGATCGCGGTCAACCAGATCGTGCACCAGTCGAACGACCGCCTGGCGCACGACGTCGAGGTATGCGTCAAGCACCAGGTGCCGATCATCATCTCCTCGCTGCGCGCACCGCCGCCGGAGATGCTGGACGCGGTGCACAGCTACGGCGGCATCGTGCTGCACGACGTGATCTCGATCCGCCACGCCGAAAAGGCGCTGGAGGCGGGCGTCGACGGCCTGATCCTGGTGGCGGCCGGCGCCGGCGGCCATGCCGGTGCGCTGTCGCCGTTCGCGCTGGTGGGCGAAGTGCGTAAATTCTTCGACGGCCCGATCGCGCTGTCCGGCGCCATCGCCACCGGCGATGCCATCCTCGCGGCCCAGGCCATGGGCGCCGACTTCGCCTACATCGGCTCGCGCTGGCTGGCGACCCGGGAGTCGAACGTCAGCGATGCGTACCGGGATGCGATCGTCGACTCGAGCGCGGCCGACGTGGTGTACACCAACCTGTTCACCGGCGTGCACGGCAACTACCTCAAGAAATCGATCGTGGCGGCCGGGCTGGATCCGGACAATCTGCCGGTGTCGGACAAGAGCAAGATGAGTTTCGGTTCGGCCAGTGCCAAGGCCTGGCGCGATATCTGGGGCGCAGGGCAGGGCGTGGGCTTGATGGAGGATGTGCCGACGGTGGAAGAGATGGTGGCGCGCCTGAAAGCGCAGTACGAGGCGGCGCGTGGCCGTCTCTCTTTGCGTTAGCCCCTGAACGTCGTTCCCGCGCAGGCGGGAATCCAAGTTTACGATGAGTTATTGCACACGTTCGCCATGCGCGACGAACTTGGATCCCCGCCTGCGCGGGGATGACGTGCAGACTGCGCGGGTCAGGGCGTGTCGTTCTGTTCCGCTTCCACCTTCTTGTCCGTATCCTTAATCACCCACAAGCCCGGCAAATTCCGCCAGTACCCATGCGCATCCATCCCGAACCCGACGACGAAACGGTTCGGAATGCTCAGGCCGACGATATCGGCCTGCACCGGCTTGGTTTTACCCAGGTCCTTGTCGGCGAACACGGCCAGGACCACCTCGGCCGCGCCCATGTCGAGCAGGCGCTGTTTCACGTGCGCCAGGGTCTCGCCCTCGTCGAGGATGTCGTCGACCACGATGATGATGCGCCCGGCCACGTTCTGGCGCGGGATGACTTTCCAGACGACTTCGCCGCCCTTGTCCAGGTCGCCGTAGCGGGTCACGTGGATGTAGTCGAATTCGAGCGGGAAGGTCAGCTGGGGCAGCAGGTTGCCAGTGAATACCACCGCGCCGCCCATCACGCCGAGCACCAGCGGGAAGGCGCCGGTCTCGTCGTTGTCGAAACGCTGGTTCAGCACGGCGGCCACGTTGCCGACGGCGGCCGCTACCTTGTCAGCGCTGACGATTTCCTCGGCATTGGCCATCAGTTCGCGCGCACGGGTGTAATGAAAGTCTTGCATGGTCTGTCTGTCTAAAAAGGGTCGAATGAATTATCCGCCAGAATGATGGGAACCGCGTTCCGCCTGGAGGCGCGTATGATACGGGGCTTGGAATAACATTTGAATATCTCCTTTTTTTGACCATGCCTGCTCCTGACACCACCGGCGTGCGCGCCGCCCGCCTTGCCCAGTTGCGCGCCGCGATGGCGCGCCACCAGGTCGATGCCTTCATCGTGCCGTCCGCCGATCCGCACCTGTCCGAATACCTGCCCGGCCGCTGGAAGGGCCGCGAATGGCTGTCCGGCTTCACCGGCTCGGTCGGCACCTTCATCGCCACCGCGGATTTCGCCGGTGTCTGGACCGATGGCCGCTACTACACCCAGGCCGACAGCGAACTGGCCGGCACCGAAATCCGGCTGATGAAGATCCCGTCCGGCGCCAGCCTGCTGCACATCGACTGGCTGGCCGAGAACCTCGACGCCGGCCAGACGGTGGCGGTCGATGCCCGCGTGCTGGGCCTGGCCGTGGCGCGCCTGCTGGGTGACGCGTTGACGGCGCGCGGCATCAAGCTGCGCACCGACCTCGACCTGCTGGACGATATCTGGGAAGACCGTCCCGGCCTGCCGCCCGAGCCGGTGTTCGAGCACGTGGCGCCGTATGCGGTGCAGGAGCGCGCGGATAAACTGCACGCTACCCGCAACGCGATGGCGAAGCTGGGCGCGCATGTCCATTTCATCTCGACCCTGGACGACATCGCCTACCTGTTCAACCTGCGCGGCGCCGACGTCAGCTACAACCCGGTGTTCCTGGCGCACGCGCTGGTCGAGTCCAGCCGCGCCACGCTGTTCGTCGCCGACGGCAAGGTACCGCCCGCACTGCGCGAACGCCTGGCGCGCGACGGCGTGCATGTCGCGCCGTACGCCGATGCCGCCGCCGCGCTGGCGGCGATCCGGGAAGATTCGACGCTGCTGGTCGATCCGCGCCGCATCACCGCCGGCATGCGCGCCGCGGTGCCACAGGGTGTGCGCGTGGTGGAAGCGATCAACCCGACCACCTTCGCCAAGTCGCGCAAGCTGCCGCAGGAAGCCGACCATGTGCGAGAGACCATGGAACAGGATGGCGCCGCCCTGTGCGAATTCTTCGCCTGGCTCGAGCACGCCTTGGAAGGAGGCACGCCGCTGACCGAAGTCACGATCGACGAACAGATCACGGCCGCGCGCGCGCGCCGTCCCGGCTTCGTCAGCCCCAGCTTCGGCACCATCGCCGGCTTCAATGCCAACGGCGCCATCATGCACTACCGCGCCACGCCGGAGTCGCACGCAGCCATCGAAGGCGACGGCCTGCTGTTGATCGATTCCGGCGGCCAGTACCTGGGCGGCACCACCGACATCACGCGCGTGGTCCCGGTCGGCACCGTCTCGGCGGCGCAGAAACGCGACTTCACGCTGGTGCTGAAAGGGATGATCAACCTGTCGATCGCGCGTTTCCCGCGCGGTACCAAAGGACCGATGCTGGATGCGCTGGCGCGCGCGCCGATCTGGGCCGCCGGCATCGACTACGGCCACGGCACCGGCCACGGCGTCGGCTACTTCCTCAACGTGCACGAAGGTCCGCAGGTGATCTCGCCGACCGCGCTGCCGGAACCGCATACGGCGATCGAACCGGGCATGATCACCTCCAACGAACCGGGCATCTACCGCCCCGGCCACTGGGGCATCCGCATCGAGAACCTGGTGCTGGCGCAGCCGGTTGAAAACGGCGAGTTCGGCGAATTCCTCGGCTTCGAGACGCTCACCCTGTGCCCGATCGACACCCGCTGCATCGACGTCAAGCTGATGCGCGGCGACGAAGTCGCCTGGCTGAACGATTACCACCGCACGGTCCGTGCGCGCCTGCTGCCACGCGTGAGCGGCGCCGCGCGCGACTGGCTCGAATTACGCACGAAGGAAATCTGATCATGGCCAGTTCCCGCTCCACCCGCGCCAGCGCCGCCGTCGACCGCCTCAAGCGCCGCAGCGGCGTCACCTCGTATTCGATGGCGCGCACCGGCGACGGCCTGTTCTTCCTGTCCGAAAAACCGGGCGCGCCGCCGCTGTGCGCGCCGCTCGAGATGGACGATTTCGTCGCCTTCGTGAACGGCCTCGGACCGCAGGAAGTCAAGCGCGTCAGCAAGAACGATCTCGAGTTCGAGAAACAGCTGGTCAGGAAAAAGATTGACTAACCAGGCGATCGTGACCGAGTCCGGCATGACGGTGTCGAGCCTGATCGCGGCCTACTGGTCGCCGGCCGAACTGGTGACCAATGGCCTGATCTTGCTGAACCTGGCCGGGGCCCTGCTGCTCGGCCTGATGGTCGGCTACGAGCGCTCCTATCACGGCCGCGCCGCCGGCATGCGCACCTATGGCCTGGTGTGCATGGCCTCGGCCGGATTGACCATCATCGCCGGCTACCCGAACTACTGGTACGGCGGGCATGGCGCCGCCACCGCGCTGGTCGACCCCACGCGCGTGATCCAGGGCGTGGTCACGGGCATCGGCTTCCTCGGCGCCGGCGTCATCATGCGCTCCGGTTTTACCATCAGCGGCCTCACGACCGCGGCCTCGATCTGGGCTTCGTCGGTGATCGGCATCATGGTCGGCGTCGGCTTTTACCTGGCCGCGATGGGCCTGGCCTTCTTTTCGGCCATGATCATGATCTACCTGAACCGCGCAGTCGGCATGCTGCCTTCGCGCCGCGCGGTGGCGGTGACATTGCGCTTCAAGCCCGGCATCCGCCCCGAAGAAGAAGTATTGCGCAAGGCCGCGCTCGAGCGCGGCTACGAGATCGCCGGCGGCTCGCTCACCATCGGCAGCGAAAAGAATGCCCAGGAATGGCGCTTCGTGGCGCTGGCGCTGGCCGGCCAGAACGGCGCGCCGCTGTCGTCGCTGGCGGGCGAGCTGTCGTCGGTCGAAGGCGTGGACGGCTACTCGCTGTCGCACGCCCGTAATTAATGGGACACCGCATGACCCCACACGAGATACTCGATTTCTGGTTCGGCGCGCCCGGCAGCGCCATTGACGGACAGCCGCGCCGCGAATGGTTCGTCAAGAACGACGCCTTCGATGCCGTCATCCGCGAACGCTTCGGCGCCGCCATCGACGCCGCCGTCGCGGGCGGCCTGCGCGAGTGGGATGCGAGCGGCCCGGACGGCGTGCTGGCGCGCCTGCTGGTGCTCGACCAGTTCACCCGCAACGCTTACCGCAACACCGCGCAATCCTTTGCCGGCGATGCGCTGGCGCTGGCCGCCGCCCAGCAGCTGGTGGAGACGGGCGCCGACCGCGCACTCTCTCCGCTGCGGCGCGCCTTTGTCTACATGCCGTTCGAGCATGCCGAAGACCCGTATATGCAGGAACGGGCGGTCGAGCTGTTCTCGATGCTGGCCGCGGAACACCCGGGCTTTGACGAGATGCTCGACTACGCGCACCGCCACCGCGGCGTGATCGCCCGCTTCGGCCGCTTCCCGCACCGTAACGCCATCCTCGGACGCATGTCGACGCCGGAAGAGCTGGCTTTCCTGCAGCAGCCGGGTTCGCGCTTCTGACATGGCGCCTTTCCTGAACATCGTCGGTGCCGGCCACGTCGGCCGCGCCCTCGGGCGCGTGTTCACCGCGCGCGGCATTTATCGGGTGCAGGACGTACTGACCCGCTCCCAGGCCGGCGCCCAGGCCGCCTGCGCCTTCATCGGCGCCGGCCACCCGGTCGACGCGCTCGGCTGGATGCGGCCGGCCGACGTCTGGATGCTGGCGGTGTCGGACGACCGCATCGGCGAGGTGGCGGCGGCGCTGGCCCAGGCCCATGACATCGAAGGCGCCGTCGTGTTCCACTGCAGCGGCGCCAAGGCCTCCAGTGAACTCGAACCGCTGCGCCTCAGGGGCGCAGCGGTCGCCAGCGTGCACCCGGTGCGCAGCTTTGCCGACCCGGCCGGCGTGGCATCGCAGTTCGACGGTACCTGGTGCGGGGTCGAAGGCGACGCTGCCGCGCTGGCACGGCTGGTACCGGCCTTCGAAGCGGCCGGCGCGCGCATCGTCGCCATCGACGCCGCCGCCAAGACCGTGTACCACGCGGCCTCGGTGTTTGCTTCGAACTACCTGACCACGGTGCTGGATGCCGCACTGCGCGCCTACCAGGCGGCCGGCATCCCGGAACCGGTGGCGCGCGAGCTGGCCGGCCCGCTGGCCGCCGAGACCCTGGCCAACGTGCTGAGATTGGGCGCCGCACAGGCGCTGTCCGGTCCGATCGCACGCGGCGACGAGGCCACGGTCTCTCGCCAGCAGGCCGCCGTCGATGCCTGGGACGGCGCCAGCGGACGCCTGTACGGCGCGCTGGCCGAGGCCACCCGCGGCCTGGCCCGGCGCCGTCCCTGATTCTTCCGTTTTATCAAAAGGAACTTCTAAAATGCAACTAACCGAGTGGACCATGCTGGCCGTACTTGGCGTCTACTTCTGGACCGGCGTGATGGCCGGCTGGGCGCGCGTCAAGTATGGCGTGGCGGCGCCGTCGATGGACGGCCCGCTGCCGTTCCAGAGTGCCCAGCGGGTGCAGGCGAATACCCTCGAACAGCTGCCACTGGTGCTGGTACCGCTGTGGCTGTGCGGCCAGGCGCTGGGCGACACCTGGGCCGCCGCGGGCGGGCTGCTGTGGTGCTTTGGCCGCATCCTGTATGCGCTCGGCTATTACCGCGATCCGGCCAAGCGCGAAGCCGGCTTCATCATCGGCATGCTGGCGTGCGGCGCGCTGGTGGCCGGCAGCGCCATCGGCCTGCTGCAGCAAGCCTAGGACGGTATCTGTTGCACCAAAGCAAAACTCGATCAGCAAAACGTCGACAAAGCCGGCGTGCTGCAATAAGCTAGTTGCCTCAGTTCAACTAATTTATTCAACACCCCGGCGGCCCGTCAAGCCGCTTGGCGGATGGAGGAGGACAGCATGCTGTTTTTGAAGAGCACCAGTGTCACCAAGGCACCGGGCATTTATGAAGTCGACGTGGCGGCCAAGCCTCCGGGCAAGACTTTCGGCATCTTCATGGCGACCGATCCCGACAATCCGCCGAACGCCGTGCTGACCGCGCTGGCCGAGCTCGGCTTCGAACCCACCCACCAGCAAAACTATGTCCACAGGGACAAAGGCAAGGTGCTCGACCTGCATTTCCAGAAGAACGGCACCGATCTGTTCAATGGCTGGAAGGCGGACGAGTGCAGCAACAACCTGGCGGCCATCGATTCCCTGTTCGGTAACGTCGGCATCAAGGTGGTGCCGCGTGTAATGAGCCTCGCAGAAGCCTACGCTTGAGCCATCCCGGGCCGGCCGGTGCCGGCCCTGCGCATGGACATCGACATGGTCATGCGCGCACGTCGATGTGGTAGAGCGCCCACGGGCATGCCGTAAAACGCTGTGCCAGCGGCAGCGCCGCCAACTCCGGGATCCGGTCGGCATCGTAGACGGCCCACAGCGGTCCCAATCCTCCCAGCGGCATCGGCGCCCCGTCGATATGGGTGGCCACGATGACGCCCCGCGCACTTGCCTGGGCACCGCTCAGTTCGACGTTATAGCCATCCACCGCCCGCAATACCAGGATGGTCCGGTCGCCGACCCTGGCGCCGGCGTTCCCCAGTACGTCCAGCAGCAACGGGCCGCGCAGCGTGTGCGGCTTGCCGTCGTATTCGAGCGTCGGCCGGATCGTGTGCGGCGCCAGTTGCAGCAGGGCGGCATGGTCGAAAGTGTAAGCCTTGGCGAAGCCGAGGCCCTGCTTGTGCATCATCTGGTCGAGTACCGGGTCGAACGGCCCGCGGTTGGCACGGGCGATGGCGCCGGTGACGGTCAGCAGGGCCGGGCCGCGCGAGGCCGGGCCACGGTCGGGCGCCGCGGCAGCGTCAGAGGCGAGCGGCAGGGCGCCGGCGATGGCCGCGCCCAGGAACTGGCGTTTGTTCATAAAATACGCATGAGAAAATACGAAGTCGATGGCTGGTCCATCATAGTCTGATTGGTGTCTCAATGGATTTATTCTCCGACGATGCCAGCCTGGTGCCAATCCCGATCGAAGACGGGGAACTTGCCATGCTGGCGCGCATGCCGCTGCCGGCCAGTCCGGCCCAAGTATTGGAACAATTGATTCAAGAAACAACGTGGCGCGCCGAAACGATCGTCCTGTACGGCAAGCGCTTCCTGCAGCCGCGCCTGACGGCCTGGTTCGGCGAAGCGGCCTACACTTATTCCGGCCTGACGCTGGCGCCCGCACCGATGACGCCGCTGTTGAACGGCTTGCGCAGCACGGTCGAAGACCTTACCGGCCACCGCTACAACAGCGTGCTGCTGAATTACTACCGCGACGGCGCCGACAGCATGGGCATGCACAGCGACGACGAGCCGGAACTCGGCCCGGCACCGGCCATCGCATCGCTCAGCCTGGGGGCCACCCGCACCTTCGTCCTGCGCCACAAGCTGAACAAACGCACCGTCAAGATCGATCTGAGGGACGCCAGCCTGTTATTGATGGCAGGTGAACTCCAGAAATACTGGTTGCATGGCATAAATAAAACTGCAAAACCAATCGGTGCACGTCTTAACCTGACTTTTCGGTACGTCGCTTAAGTACCGCTTAAGTTTCAGCATTCATCGGCAAAATTTAACTGAACGAAGGGTCATTAAGTTACAGCTGCTTACAGTTCTTACCAAATGGGCACGGACGCAAACGAACCCTGGTGCTATCTTGGCTACATCGCGATTCACTTTGCATCGCGAACCAGACCAACAAAGCAAAAGGATTCGTCATGAAAAAGCTCATCGTGGCCCTGATCGCCGGCGCCGCCGCCATGTCCGCAGCACAAGCACAGGACACTACCACCCCTGGCCACGCCTACCTGGGCGTGGGTGTTGCCAGCGCCGACCATGAAGACGGCAACGGTTTCAACAGCGACGGCTACAAGGCCTCGGGCAAGATCTTCGGTGGCTATGAATTCAACCAGAACTGGGGCGTCGAAGCCGGTTACACCGACTTCCGCAAGGCTGACGTGAACACCGCGACCGCCCGTGGCGAAACCAAGGGCTACGGCTACTACGTCGCTGCCAAGGCAACCAAACCGATCAACGAAAAGTTCGACGTGTACGGCAAGCTGGGCCTGCAGAACAGCCAGCGTGAACTGAGCATCGCCGGCCTGACCACCAAGGACCACGCAACCGACGCCTACGGCGCAGTCGGCGTGCAGTACAAGGTGAACCAGCAGGTTGGCCTGGTTGCCGAATACGAGCGCTACGGCAAGAGCAAGGACTTCGGCGCCAGCCCGAACGTCCTGACCGTGGGTGCACGCTACAGCTTCTGATGCCGGCGCAAGCGGAATATCGCAAATAGAAAAAGGGACCTGCGGGTCCCTTTTTTATTGCTTGCTTCGCCTGACCATCAGCGCAAAGGATTCGGGTAGGGCAGCGCCTGCGATACGCCGGAGCGCATCCAAGGCGGCGGCGGCAGGGGCGATGCGGGCGGCTTGAAACCGGAGGCAAGGAAGCGGTGCACCGACGACCACTGCCACTCGGATGCATGCTGGCACAAGCCGTGGCGTACCGGGTTGCCGTGCAGGTAATCGATCAAGGCCGTGTATTCGTCGTCGTCGGCAATCAGGTGGTCGTGGTAATGGCGTTCCCAGATCGCTTCGCCGCTGCCGGCCACGCGCAAGCCCGGCAGGCAGGCTTTGTTCAGGGCTTTCGAAAAAGCGATCTTGACGGCGCGCCAGCGCATCGCGCAATCCTGGTCGCCCGGGGGCAGGGTCCAGATCGTGTGAGCATGATTGGGCAGGACGACCCAGGCATCGACGTGGAAGGGCTTGCGGGTCCGGGCCTGGCGCATGGCTTCGCCAAATGCGGAGAAGTGGTCTGTCAGCAAGGTGCTGTTGCGGTCCAACAAGCGCACCGTGAAGAAGAACGTCCCGCCTGGAACGCGGTTATCGCGGTAATGGGTCATGAACCTGGTGTCAAGCGAGGCTTGAACAATCTCAACGTCGGTCGATTCTACACATGGCTTCAAAATGAGGCCGGTTCATTTCCGCGCGAAAATTATCTACAGATGCGGCGCATATCGAGGTATTTAATAACAAAAAAACCCAGGCACCGGATCGATGCCTGGGTTTTTTTCGGATTGCCGTTCCGCTGTGGCGCGGATACGACTCGGCTTACGCCGTCAGCGGCTTGTAGCGGATACGCTTCGGCTTGGCGCCTTCTTCGCCCAGGCGCTTCTTCTTGTCGGCTTCGTATTCCTGGTAGTTACCGTCGAAGAAGGTCACCTGCGAATTGCCTTCGAAGGCCAGGATGTGCGTCGCGATGCGGTCCAGGAACCAGCGGTCGTGCGAGATCACCATCACGCTGCCGGCGAATTCCAGCAGCGCATCTTCCAGCGCGCGCAGGGTTTCGACGTCGAGGTCGTTCGACGGTTCGTCCAGCAGCAGTACGTTGCCGCCCTGCAGCAGGGTTTTCGCCAGGTGCAGGCGGCCGCGTTCGCCGCCCGACAGGTTGCCGACCACCTTCTGCTGGTCGCCGCCCTTGAAATTGAAGCGGCCGAGATAGGCGCGCGACGGCATCTCGAAGCGGCCGACGCTCAGCATGTCGGCGCCGCCGGTGACGTCCTCGAACACGGTCTTGGTATTGCTGAGGTCTTCGCGGGTCTGGGCGACCAGCGACACCTTCGCCGTCTGGCCGATCTTGACTTCGCCGCTGTCCGGCTGCTCGAGGCCGGCGATCATCTTGAACAGGGTCGATTTACCGGCGCCGTTGGGGCCGATGATGCCGACGATCGCGCCCGGCGGAATCGTGAACGAGACATTGTCGATCAGCAGACGGTCGCCGAAGGCTTTGGAGACGTTCTTGAACTCGATGACTTCGTTGCCCAGGCGTTCCGCCACCGGGATAAAGATCTCTTGGGTCTCGTTGCGCTTCTGGTATTCGTATTCGCTCAGCTCGTTGAAGCGGGCCAGGCGCGCCTTCGACTTGGCTTGACGGGCCTTCGGATTCTGGCGCGCCCACTCCAGCTCTTTCGCGAGGGCTTTCTGACGTGCCGATTCGGTCGCTTCTTCCTGCTTCAGGCGTGCCTGTTTCTGATCCAGCCAGGACGAGTAGTTACCCTTCCACGGAATGCCGGCGCCGCGGTCCAGTTCCAGGATCCATTCGGCGGCGTTGTCGAGGAAGTAGCGGTCGTGGGTGATGCCGACCACGGTGCCCGGGAAGCGCAGCAGGAACTGCTCCAGCCACTCGACCGATTCGGCGTCCAGGTGGTTGGTCGGCTCGTCCAGCAGCAGCATGTCGGGTTTACTCAGCAGCAGCTTGCACAGCGCCACGCGGCGCTTCTCGCCGCCGGACAGCACGCCGACCTTGGCATCCCACGGCGGCAGGCGCAGCGCATCGGCCGCCATTTCCAGCTGCAGGTTCAGGTTGCCGCCGTCGGCCGCGGCGATGATCGCTTCCAGGCGCTCCTGCTCTTTCGCCAGCGCGTCGAAGTCGGCGTCTTCTTCCGCGTACGCGGCGTACACGGCTTCCAGCTTGGCTTGCGCCTCGAAAGCTTCGCCGAGGCCGCTTTCGACCTCCTGGCGTACGGTCTTTTCCGGGTCCAGCTGCGGCTCCTGGGGCAGGTAGCCGATGTTCAGGCCCGGCATCGGGCGCGCTTCGCCCTGGATGTCGGTGTCGATGCCCGCCATGATCTTCAGCAGCGTCGATTTGCCGGAGCCGTTCAGGCCCAGCACGCCGATCTTCGCGCCCGGGAAGAAGGACAGGGAAATATCCTTCAAGATCTGACGCTTCGGTGGGACGATCTTGCCCACGCGGTTCATGGTGTAGACGTAATTGGCCATGTGATGAGTGATTCGATGTGAAATAAGGACGACAGGATACTGTAAAAATTCGGGGTCAGAGCACAACTTTTACGTTGTCGGTCAAGCCTTGGCCGGTAGCGGCGGGCGGCGCAGCAAGCCTTCGATGGCGAACAGGGCCAGCGCCAGCCAGATCAGGGCAAAGCCGACCAGGCGGTCCGCCGTGAAGGCTTCGTGGAACAGCCAGACGCCGAGCAGGAATTGCAGCGTCGGCGACAGGTATTGCAGCAAACCCAGCACCGATAAGGGGATCTGGCGCGCGCCCGAGGCGAACAGCAGCAGCGGGATCGCGGTGATCGGACCGGCCGCGATCAGGAGCAGGCGGGTGGTGTCGGACGGGGTGTTGATGAAGGCGTTCTGGCCATGTATGGTCAGCCAGGTCACGTAGCCGGCTGCCAGCGGGAACAGCACCATGGTCTCGAACGACAAGCCTTCCAATGCCCCCAGCTTGGCCGTCTTGCGCAGCAAACCGTAGCCGCCGAACGATGCCGCGAGCGCCAGCGCGATCCAAGGCACGGTGCCGGCCTGCCAGGTCAGCCAGGCGACGCCGAGGGCGGCCACCGCGATCGCCATCCACTGCGCGCGGCGCAGGCGTTCGTTCAGCAGCACGTAGCCGAACATGATGTTGACCAGCGGGTTGATGAAGTAACCCAGGCTGGCTTCGATCACGTGGCCGTTGTTCACGGCCCAGATATAGATCAGCCAATTGATGCTGAGCAGCAAGGCGGACGCGGCAAAGCTGCCGAACACGCGTGGCTGGCGTACCAGCGACAGCCAGGCCCACTGGCGGCGCAGCACCAGCACGATCACCAGGAACAGCAGCGACCACAGCATGCGGTGGGCCAGGATCTGCAGCGGCGGCACTTCGCCGATGGCGTGGAAATACAGTGGAAACAGGCCCCAGCACAGGAAGGCGAGGGCAGCGGACAGGATGCCGGTGCGCATGGAAAGATGAAAAAATTATTGGGTCGACATTATCCCCGAAGTGGCGCCACTCTGCTGGGCCCCCGTATTTATGCTGCCGGGATCGCTGCCGAGTCGCGCGCCCATGCGCCGGCAGATGGGGCAGACTGCGGTCTTGCCTGAACTAAAACTTTGAGAAAATGTTGGAAAAATAAGCCGCTTGCCAGAAGGCCCGGCTTGTCTTTCCTTGTCTATTATTCTATTGTGCAACGCACCGGAACAACCAAGGTGAAAACTTGTCGCAACATAACAAAAGCAGCCTGGCCGCGCTGACCCTGGCGGCGGTCGGCATCGTCTATGGCGACATCGGCACCAGCCCGCTGTACACGCTGAAAACCATCTTCGATCCGACCCATGGCCTGCCGCTGAACACGCCGAACCTGCTGGGCATCGTGTCGCTGATCTTCTGGGGCTTGACGATGATCGTGTCGCTCAAGTACGTGACGCTGGTGCTGCGCGCCGACAACCGCGGCGAGGGCGGCGTCATGGCGCTGATGGCGCTGGCCATGAATTCGGTCACGCGCCACTCGCGCTGGCATTACGTCCTGATGGTGATCGGCGTGATCGGCGCCACCATGTTCTACGGCGACAGCGTGATCACACCGGCGATTTCCGTGCTGGGCGCGATCGAGGGCCTGGAAGTGGCCACGCCGGGCCTGGAAAAATACGTGGTGCCGCTGACCATCGCCGTGCTGCTGGTCCTGTACAGCGTCCAGAAACATGGCACCGCCGGCATCGGCCGCTTCTTCGGCCCGATCATGATCGTCTGGTTCGTCGTACTGGCGGTGATGGGCATCATCAACATCGTGCAGGCGCCGGTGATCCTGCAGGCGCTGAATCCGTGGCACGCCATCGAATTCATGGTGCGCAACAAGTTCATCGCCTTCGTCGCACTGGGTGCGGTGGTGCTGTCGCTGACCGGCGCCGAGGCCCTGTATGCCGACATGGGCCACTTCGGCAAGAAGCCGATCCGCATGGCCTGGTTCATGGTCGTGTTCCCGGCGCTGGCGCTGAACTACCTGGGCCAGGGCGGCCTCCTGATCATGCATCCGGAAGCGGTCGAGAACCCGTTCTTCCACCAGCTCGACAGCTGGAGCGTGCTGCCGCTGGTGGTGCTGTCGACCATGGCGGCGGTGATCGCCTCGCAGGCGACGATTTCCGGCACCTTCTCGATGACCAAGCAGGCGATCGCGCTGGGGCTGCTGCCGCGCATGCGCGTGATGCACACCTCGGAAAGCGAGATCGGCCAGATCTACATCCCGGCCGTGAACTGGCTGCAGCTGATCGTGGTACTGATCGCGGTGGTCGGCTTCGGCTCCTCGGACAAGCTGGCCGGTGCCTACGGCATCGCGGTCACGGCGACCATGTTCGCCACGACCTTCCTCACCTTCTTCGTGATCCGCTACCGCTGGCACCTGCCGCTGTGGCTGTGCATCGGCGCCACCGGCTTCTTCATGGTCATGGACGTGATGCTGTTCTCGGCCAGCACGCTGAAACTGTTGCACGGCGGCTGGTTCCCGCTGCTGCTGGGCGCGGTGCTGCTGACCACCATGCTGACCTGGAAGCGCGGCCGCGAACTGGTGTTCGAGAACCTGGAAAAGCATGCGATCCCGCTCGAGGACTTCCTGCAGTCGCTGTTCGTGGCGCCGCCGGCGCGGGTGGCCGGCACCGCCATCTTCCTGCGCGGCGAAACCGACGGCGTGCCGCACGCGCTGCTGCACAACCTGCTGCACAACAAGGTGCTGCACGAGCGCGTGGTGTTCCTGACCGTGCACATCCGTGAAGAGCCGTATGTGTCCCAGTCCGAGCAGCTGCAGGTGACGGCGCTGGGCCACAACTGCTTCCAGCTGAACGTCAGCTACGGCTTCAAGGACGAGGCCAACATTCCCGACATCATGCGCCTGTGCGCCATGAAGGACCTCGAATTCGAGATGATGGAAACCTCGTTCTTCATCGCGCGCCAGACTGTGATCTCGGTGCCGGGGCAGGGCATGATGCCGTGGCGCGAACACCTGTACGTGGCGATGCAGAGGAATGCGCGCACCGCCGCCGACTACTACCAGATCCCGGCCAACCGGGTGATCGAGCTGGGGACGCAGGTGGAAATTTAAGGACGCTTGCACGACACGGCATTACAAAAAATGTACATGTGGCATGCGGTCTGCAGGTAAGGTTGAGGTTTTCTTACCAAGGACCCGCATGAAACTGAAGTCTCCCCTCGCCGGCGTGCTGCTGGCCGCTTCCCTCGCCCTGAGCCTGACCGCCTGCGGCGGCGGCGATGACGACGCCGGCAGCAACGTGGTGGTCGCCAACCCGGCGTCGTTCACCAAGACCGACACCACGGTCGGCACCGGCGCCGAAGCCACCAGCGGCAAGACCGCCACCGTCACCTATACCGGCTGGCTGTACAGCGCCACCGCGGCCGACCACAAGGGCACCAGGTTCGACGGCGGTACCCTGTCCTATACCGTCGGCTCGACCAATTACATCAAGGGATTCGACCAGGGCGTGACGGGCATGAAGGTCGGCGGCAAGCGCACCGTGCTGGTGCCGTCCGACCTCGGCTACGGCAGCGCCGGCTCGCGTCCGGTCATTCCGCCGAACGCCGGCCTGGTGTTCGACATCGAACTCACCGCCGTCAAATAAGTTATTCCCTGAGCGCCAGCGCCGCCAGCGCATGGCGCAGCACGATCTCCTTTTCTTGCCGCTTGGCGTGCTACGCACGT
Organism: Herbaspirillum sp. SJZ107; assembly: GCF_006715485.1. Taxonomy (GTDB): domain Bacteria; phylum Pseudomonadota; class Gammaproteobacteria; order Burkholderiales; family Burkholderiaceae_D; genus Telluria. The sequence continues at coordinate 727,314 of NZ_VFNH01000003.1, read as the reverse complement.
CCGATCGGGCGCGGCGCTCTTCGGTGATAACTTTCTGACACCGTACATACAGCGTCGATCATGTGGAAATGCTATCCTAGGCCGCCTGGCCGCGTCGGCCGTAGCGGATCCACCCGGGAATTCGTCAGCCACGCCCTGGCGTACCAACGAAAACCTGGAGATCGCAATGACAGCAACAGACAGTACGGAAGCCCAAGCCATCCACGACCTCACGCCGCGCCAGCGCGTGTTCGCCATCGTCGGCGCCTCATCGGGCAACCTGGTCGAGTGGTTCGACTTTTACATCTACTCGTTCTGCGCGCTGTACTTCTCGTCGGCGTTCTTCCCCAAGGGCGACCCCACCACCCAGCTGCTGAACACGGCCGGCGTGTTCGCCGCCGGCTTCCTGATGCGTCCGATCGGCGGCTGGATGTTCGGCCGCATCGCCGACCGCTACGGCCGCAAGAATTCGATGATGATCTCGGTGCTCATGATGTGCGGCGGCTCGCTGATGATCGCCGTGCTGCCGACCTACGCCACGATCGGTACCGCGGCGCCGGCGCTGCTGCTGCTGGCACGCCTGTTCCAGGGCCTGTCGGTGGGCGGCGAGTACGGCACCAGCGCCACCTACATGAGCGAGGTGGCGGAACCCGGCCGCAAGGGTTTTTATGCGTCCTTCCAGTATGTGACCCTGATCGGCGGCCAGTTGTCGGCGCTGCTGGTGCTGGGCATCCTGCAACTGCTGCTGAGCCATGAGGAACTGGTGGCCTGGGGCTGGCGCATTCCGTTCGTGGTCGGCGCCGCGTCGGCCCTGGTCTCGCTGTGGCTGCGCCGTTCGCTGCACGAAACCACCACCGCCAGTGCGCGCAAGAGCGAATCCGCGGGCAGCGTCAGCGCGCTGCTGCGCAACCATGGACGTGCCTTCATCACCGTGCTCGGCTTCACCGCCGGCGGCTCGCTGATCTTCTACGCGTTCACCACCTACATGCAGAAGTACCTGGTCAACACGGTCGGCATGAGCACCAAGACCGCCAGCGGCGTGATGACCGTCTGCCTGCTGATCTACATGTTCCTGCAGCCGGTGTTCGGCGCCCTGTCGGACCGCATCGGCCGCAAGAATTCGATGATCGGCTTCGGCGTGCTGGCCACGCTCTGCACCGCACCGATCATGTTCGCGCTGCGCGGCGTGCAAAGCCCGTTCATGGCCGGCGTGCTGATCGTGTGCGCACTGGCGATCGTCAGCCTGTACACCTCGATCTCGGGCCTGATCAAAGCCGAGATGTTCCCGGTCGAGGTGCGTGCGCTGGGCGTGGGCCTGTCCTACGCGGTCGCCAACGCCATCTTTGGCGGCTCGGCCGAATACGTGGCGCTGTGGTTCAAGCAGGCCGGCACCGAATCGCACTTCTACTGGTACGTCAGCTTCATGTGCCTGCTGGCCGCGATCGTGGCGTTCCGGATGCCGGACCCGACCCGCTCGGGTCACCTCAAATAAGCGGTTCCGCGGCGCGGATCATGTCGATGTGCATGATCCCGTCTTCGTCGTAGGGTGCGGACACGGTGACGAACCCGAAGCTGCCGTAGAAATTCTCCAGATGCGCCTGGGCGCCGATACGAATCGCGTGGCCCTGGTGCAGGCGCACGGCGCAGGCGATGCCCTGCGCAACCAGCTCGCGTCCCAGCCCGGTGCCGCGCATGGCCGGACTGGTGACCACGCGGCCGAGCGACATCTCGGCGTACTTGGCGCCCGGCGCCAGGCAGCGCAGGGTGGCCGCCAGTTCGCGTTTCCCGTTCACCGTTCTCCAGCCGAGCAGGTGGTGGGCGCCCGGGTCCAGGCCGTCGATGTCCGGATACAGGCAAGTCTGTTCCAGCACGAACACTTGCTGGCGCAGCGCCAGCATCTCATACAGCTGCGCCGCCGTCAGGTCGGCGAAGCGGCTCCACTGCCATTCAATCATCGTTCTCGTTCTATCAGGTTGGGGTTGTCAGAGCACGCTCAAGCGACGGTCTCGAAGCCGTCGAGCACGTTCACCACGTCGACGCCGAGCGCCGGGCCGGCGTCGCCGCCTTCGAGCATGAAGGCAGTGGGCAGGCCGAGGTAGCCGAGGCGTTCGCCGAGGCGCAGGAAGTCGCCCGTCCCCAGTCCGAAGTGCGACTGCACGCCGAGCGACACCACCAGCGCCTGCGGCGCGAAGCCCGCCATTTTAAGGCATGCCGTCTCCAGTGCCGCAAACCACTGCGTGCTGCCGGCGCCGCGCGCCAGCGGCAGGTTCATGTTGGCACCGGCCCCCGGTCCGGCCCCGGTCTCGTCGGCGTGGCCCGAGTAATACGGGTAGGCAGCGTGCGGGTCGGCGTGGATCGAGACGAACAGCACGTCGCCGCGGCCATAGAAAATGCCCTGGGTACCGTTGCCGTGGTGGGCGTCGAGGTCGAGGATGGCGACGCGTTCGAGGCCGTCGTCCAGCAGGTGCTGGGCCGCCAGCGCCGCATTGTTGAGGAAGCAGCCGCCGCCGAAATGGTCGGCGCCGGCGTGGTGGCCGGGCGGGCGGGTCAGGGCGAAGCTGGCATGTTCGCCCAGGCGCAGCGCGTGGGCCGCATTGATCGCGCAATCGGCCCCGGTCTTGGCGGCGATCCAGGTGCCGGCCGTGAGCGGGGTGATGCCGTCCATCGCATACAGGCCGAGGCGGCCCGTGAAATCGTCGGGTTCGATGTCGTGGCGCTGCATGCGCGCCGGCCACACGGCGGGCTGGATGTCCCTGCCGGCGTTGCGCGGATCGAGGGCCAGCCACGCGCTCCAGGCGCTGCGCAGGAAGTGCAGGTAGCGCGGCGTGTGCACGCGCTCGAGCGAGGCCAGGGACACGCCGTGCGGGGTGACGATCTGGCCCAGGCCGCGGCCGTGCAGTTCGGCCACGATGAGGTCGAGGCGCTCGGGTATCTCGGAACAGGGGAGCGGGGCGCCGGGCCGGGGGACGGCGCGCGGGCCGTGGTGGGCATGGTGTTCGTTGAAGAAGGTGAGCAAGGGGGCTCCGCAGGTGGAACGAAAACCTACTCAACGTCGTCCCCGCGCAGGCGGGGACGACGCAAGGCCGTTTCAGCCCTGGTGATTACTGCACAGTGTACTGCTGTTGTACGCCGCCACGAAATCGTCGAAGCTGCCGCTGTCGGCCGCCTCGATCCTGGCCTGCTCGTCCAGCGATGCTTTCGCGGTTTCGTCGAACAGCGCCACTTCCGCCGGCATCAGCGGTTCGGCGCGCAGCGCCCGGGCGTGCAGTTCGCTCTGCTGCAGGCCGAATCTGGCAAAGGAGCCGAGCGCGCGCACTTCTTCCAGCACGCGGGCCGACGGGGTCTTGTCCGGGTTCGCCACCTTGGCCTTCTGCAGTTCGAGCGCGGACACGTGCGCGCCGGCGTAATTGTGTTCGCTGTCGAGCAGTTCGGCGAGCGGGCGGATGCGTTCGAGCAGCTCGGCGGCCCACTCCAGCAGCGGCACTTCGGCGTCGTTGCGGGTCAGCGTCAGGCCCGGGCGGCGGCCTTCCTTGACGGTGCGCGCGAAGTTGCGGGCATGGACCTGTCCTTCCATCGCATTGATCAGCGGGCTTTCCTCGAGCGCGCAGAACAGCAGGAAGGCGTCCAGGAAGCGCCCGGTTTCCAGCGCCACGCCGACCGGCTCGAACGGGTCGATGTCGAGGCAGCGCACCTCGATGTACTGCACGCCGCGGTTGCACAGCGCCTGCACCGGACGTTCGCCGGTACGGATCACGCGCTTGGGACGGATGGTCGAATAGTATTCGTTCTCGATCTGCAGGATGTTGGTCGACAGCTGCACCCATTCGCCATCCTTCTTGGTGCCGACGTCGGCGTACGGCGGATACGGGCGGTTGACCGCGTCCATCAGCGAGGTGACGTAGCTTTCCAGGCTGTTTTCGTGCGGACGCAGGCCGGACTGGGCGTCGTTCTGGTAACCCAGGTCGCTCATGCGCAGGCTGGTCGCCCAAGGCAGGTACAGGGTGTCGTCGGACAGCTTTTCGAGATTGTGCTCGCGGCCGCGCAGGAAGCCCGTGGCCAGCACCGGAGAAGCGCCGAACAGGTACATCAGCAGCCAGCTGTAGCGGCGGAAGTTGCGGATCATCGCGATGTAGCTCTCGGACTGGAAATCGCGCAGCGCATGGCGGCGTTCCTCGGCGATGCCTTCGCTCTCGGCCAGCACTTTCCACAACTGCTCGGGCAGCGAGTAGTTGTAGTGGATGCCGGCGATGCATTGCATGGCCTTGCCGTAGCGCAGGGCCAGGCCGCGCCGGTACACGTGCTTGAGCATGCCGATGTTCGATGTGCCGTACCAGGCGATCTCGATCTCTTCTTCGGACGGCAGGTCGCACGGCATCGACTGGCTCCACAGCATCTCGCCGTCGAGCTTGGTGTAGGCGTAGCGGTGGATCGCGTCCAGGCGGTTCAGGGCCAGGCCGATGTCGTGCTCGGCCGGCGTGATGAATTCGAGCAGGGCTTCCGCGTAATCGGTGGTGATCTGCGCATGGGTCAGGGCGGCGCCGAGTTGGACCGGGTGCGGTGTCCGCGCCAGACGGCCCTGGCTGTCGACGCGCAGCGTCTCGCGCTCGATGCCGCGCAGGCCCTGCAACAGCAGGCCGCGGTGGGCATCGTCGTCCAGCAGGGCCAGGCGGCGGGTCAGTTGGTTCGACACGGGATTTCCTTTCTTATACTGTACTGCTTTGAAGGTGCAGAGAGTAACCGAAAACGGCCAAGCGCGCCGGGCACCGCTCAATATGACGATTGTATTAACCTGGCGCCGGCTGCGGCGCCCCGAACAGCGCCTGATCGGGCATCTGATCGGGCACCTGGGCGCTGCCCTGCGCGGGCACCGGCAGCGGCGCCGGATCGGGTCCCTGGGCGGGCGGTGCCGGCGGCGGCTGCGTGGCCTGGGTTGCGATCCAGCGTTCGACTTCCCGCTCCAGCAGGTCGAGCGGCAGCGCGCCCTGGCCCAGCACGGCCTCGTGGAAGGCGCGCACGTCGAAACGCCCGCCCAGCGCCGCCTGCGCCTTGCGCCGCAGCGCCAGGATGCGCAGCTGGCCGATTTTATAGGCCAGCAGTTCGCCCGGATGGGCAATCGCGCGGTCGACTTCGGCCTCGTTGTCGAACGGCGGATTGGCGGTGGTCGCGTTCAGGTAGTCGAGCGCCTGCTGCCGGGTCCAGCCGCGCGCATGGATGCCGGTGTCGATCACCAGGCGGGCGGCGCGCAGCAATTCGTCGGCCAGGCGTCCGAAATCCGAAAACGGATCGCGCATCAGGCCCAGTTCGGGGCCGAGGCCTTCGGCATACAGCGCCCAGCCTTCGCCGTAGGCGGCGTACCAGGCATTGCGGCGGAACGGCGGCAGGTCGGGAATCGCCTGGGCCCGTGCCACCTGCAGGTGGTGGCCGGGCACGCCCTCGTGCAGGGCCAGGGTCTCGACTTCCCACAGCGGACGCGTGTCCAGGCGCGCCGTGTTGACCACCAGCGCCGCCATGCGCGCGGCGTTGCCCGCCTCGTAGGCGGCGCCGCCCTGGCCGGCCTGCGCATCCTGCAGCGGCTTGACCGCCAGCTCGTCGGGCGGAATCGTCGCAAACAGCAGCGGCAGGTGGGCGTAGACGCGGGCCAGGGTGCGCCGGTAGCGGTTCAGCAGCGCGTCTGCATCGGTAGTGAACAGGCGCGGATCGCTGCGCGCAAAGACGAAGAACTGGGGCAGGGTGCCGCGAAAACCGGTGCGCTGGATGGCCGGCGCCATCTCGGCGCGGATGCGTGCCACTTCCTTCAGGCCGAGCGCGTGGATCTCGGCCGGCGTCAGGGCGGTGGTGGTGGCGTTCTTTACCAGCAGCGCGTACCAGGACGGACCGCCGGGCAGGCTCGATGCGGCGATCGTGGGGCGCGCCGCCGGCAGATAGTCGTTGCGGACCACGTCTTCCAGCTTTTGCAGCGCCGGCGCCAGCGCCTGCAGGGCAGCAGCGCCGTCGGCGGCCAGCTGGGCGCGCACCTCCTCGGGGATGGTGGCCGGCAGGCGCCGCAGGGGCGCGGAGACGGCGCCGTCGGCCAGGTGCTCGCGCAGGCTGCGCAGCTGGTCCGGCACGCCGGCCATGATGCGCTTCGGCGCGACCCAGCCGGTGCGCATCCCTTCATGCAGCTGCTCGACGATGCCGTCGATGTGGCGCGGCAGCGCCTGCAGGCGCGCCAGGTAGTTGCGGTAGTCGGCTTCGGTAACGTAGGGCATCTGGGCGACCAGGCGCGGAAAGCGGAACTGGATGCCGTCCTGGACGCTGATCGGCTGCGGATCGAAGGGCACGACGGCGGCGACGGCCAGGCGCCTTTCCTTGTCGGCCACGAACAGCTCCCAGGACAGGCGCTCGCGCGCGTTCAGCTGGGCCGGGTCGAGCTGGCGCGCCAGCTCGAGCATGCGGCGCTCGTGCTCGGCCGCTTTCAGCGCGCCGGCCAGCGAGCTGTCGGCCAGCTGGGCATCGTAGCGGTGGTCGCCGACGGCGGTGGCGAATGCCGGCTGGTGCTTCAGGCGCCATTGCCAGTCGCGCTCGAACAGGGCGCGCGCCTGGCTGGGGACGTCGGCAGGAAGTTCGGTGGCGCTTGCCGGCAGCGGCGCCAGCAGCAGGGGGATCGACAGCGACGTCGACAGCAGCGGGGTCAGCAACAGCGGCAGCGCGGCCGCCAGCAGCCGCGCCGCGCGCTGCCGGGCCGCGGGCAGTCGGGTTCGAGGCATGCGGGGCTCCGGGGATGGGGCACCCATTGTAACAAAGGCGTAAAACGGGCTGCGCCGGGTGGCCTCGGCCATCCCGTGCGCGCGCATTGTGTGGCACACTGCGCCGGATTGATTATTTGTCAGGAAACCATGAGCATCATTAAAGACATGCCCTATGAATGGTGGGTCGGCCTGCGCTACACGCGCGCCGGCAAGCGCAGCGGGCGTAACCGTTTCATCTCCTTCATTTCATGGATCTCGGTGGCCGGCATCGCGCTCGGGGTGGCGGCGCTGATCGTGGTGCTGTCGGTGATGAACGGTTTTCAGAAGGAAGTCACCGACCGCATGCTGTCGGTGGTGGCGCACATCGAAGTGTTCGACGCGCGCGGCGTGCTGCCCGACTGGCGCCGGTCGGCCAGCGAGGCGCTGCGCAACCCGGGCGTGCGCGCCGCCGCGCCCTTCGTCGACATGCAGGGCATGCTGGTGGTCGACGGCACCATGAAGCCGGCGCTGGTGCGCGGCGTGCTGCCCGCCGAGGAAGCCAAGGTGTCGAAGGTGGCGCAGCAGTCGACCGCGTTCGCGGCGCTGCAGCCGGGATCGTTCAACATCGTGCTGGGCAATGCGCTGGCCGAGGCGCTCGGCGTGAAAGCCGGCGACCGCCTGACCATGCTGCTGCCGCCGGGCGGGGCGCAGGGACAGGCGGTGCAGGGCGGACAGCTGGCCGGTGCGCCGCGCTCGCGCACCTTCACGGTGGCCGGCACCTTCGCGGCCGGCCATTACCAGTTCGATTCCTCGCTCGCCTTCGTCAGCCTGGAAGACGCGATGGCCGTGCAGGGCCTGCCGGCGCCGTCCGGCCTGCGCCTGCACCTGGCCGACCTGTATGCGGCACCCCAGGTGGCGGCCGACCTGCAGCACAGCATGTCCGGGGAGCTGATCATGCGCGACTGGTCGCAGGTGAACGCGATCTGGTTCGCGGCGGTCGGCTCGCAGAAGCGCATGATGTTCATCATCATCACGATGATCGTGGCGGTGGCGGCCTTCAACCTGGTGTCGACGCTGGTGATGGCGGTGCGCGACAAGCAGGCGGATATCGCGATCCTGCGCACCCTGGGGGCGTCGCCGCGCTCGATCATGAAGATCTTCGTGGTGCAGGGCACGCTGGTCGGCGTTCTGGGCACCCTGCTCGGGGTCGGCCTCGGGGTGCTGGTGGCGCTCAACGTCGACGTGATCGTGCCCTTCATCGAACGCGTGTTCGGCCTGCACTTCCTGTCGAAGGACATTTATTTCATCAGCGAGATCCCGTCCCAGCTGCGCTGGGCGGACGTGGGCTGGAGCGGCGGGGTGTCGATCCTGCTGGCGTTCGTGGCGACGCTGTATCCGAGCTGGTCGGCGTCCAGATTGCACCCGGCCGACGCGCTGCGCTACGAGTAAGGCTTATTGCGGCGCGCGTCCGCCGCTGACTCTCTCTATATCACCGAGGTCGCGCCAGCTCTGCACCTCGGTGTAGCCGTGTTCTTGCAGCAGCGTGCGCACCGCGGCCGCCTGGTCGTAGCCGTGTTCCAGCAGCAGCCAGGCGCCCGGTTCCAGGCGCGCCTGCGCGCCCTCGGCGATGATGCGCAGCGCCGACAGGCCGTCGCCGAAATCGGTCAGGGCGCCACTCGGTTCGAAGCGCAAATCGCCCTGGGACAGGTGTTCGTCGCCGGCCGCGATATAGGGCGGATTCGAGGCGATCAGATCGAAGGTCTCGCCCGCCGCCAGGGCCGCGAACCAGTCGCTTTGCAGGAAGCGTACGCGGGCGCCGTTGGCATCCGCATTCGCCTGCGCCACCGCCAGCGCGGCCGGGCTGACGTCGAGCGCGCTGACCGCGGCATCGGGCCGGGTGTGGGCCAGCGCCACCGCGATGGCGCCGCTGCCGGTGCCCATGTCGAGCACGCGGCTGCGCTGTCCCGGTTGCGGCAGGCGTTCGAGCGCCAGTTCGACGATCAGTTCGGTGTCGGGGCGCGGGATCAGGACGGCTTCGCTGACCTGGAAATCGAGGCCGAAGAATTCGCGCTTGCCGACGATGTAGGCGATCGGCTCGCCCTCGAGCCGGCGCCGCACCAGCGCGTTCAGGCGCGCCGCTTCATCCTGGTCCAGCGCGCGCCCGGCCTGGGTGATCAACTGGACCCGCGTCAATCCGGTCGCGTGGCACAGCAGGATGCGGTTTTCGAGCGGGTCGAGCGGCAGCGCTGCCTGCGCCGCGCCGACCGTGGTGCCGGAAAGGACGGGAGATTGCACGGCCATCAGCGTGCGCGGCGCGCCAGCACCCAGACCAGGGACAGGCCCAGGATCACGAACCACAGCGCCGACCACTGCGGCACCGACAGGCCGAGCACGTCGTCCAGTGCCGCCTCGCACAGGCCGTCGGCGCGGAACACCCAGGGCAGCAGGGTCGCGGTCGGGATCTTGTTCAGCACCGTCTCCATCGGATCGATACCGCAGGAAAAGCCCGGATGCGCGAGCACGTACAGGTGCTTGCCGGCCACGCCGAGTCCGCCCAGCGCCGACAGCAGGGCCACGCCGGTCCACACTTTGACCTTGCCGGCAAAGGCCGCGATCAGGCTGAAGACGGCCACGCCCAGGAACAGGTAGCGCTGGATGATGCACAGGGGGCAGGGCAGCATGTCTTTCGCGTGCTGCAGATACAGGGCCGCGCCGACCAGGGCGAGGCTGACGGCAGCGATGAGAAGCAGGATCTTGCGGGAGGCGGGCATCTGGGCGTTCCTGTTATAAATGGCAATGTCAATCGTGCGATTTTCGCACATCGCGTCTCATCGAACCGGGTTTATCAATCGCCCAGCGCGGCCAGCAGTTCGGCCTGGTGCTCGGCCGACAGCGCGGTCGTCAGTTCGTTCAGGTCGCCGTCCATGATCATGTCGAGTTTATACAGCGTCAGGTTGATGCGGTGGTCGGTCAGGCGGCCCTGGGGGAAGTTGTAGGTGCGGATGCGCTCGCTGCGGTCGCCGGAGCCGATCAGGCTTTTACGGGTGGCGGCTTCTTCCCTTTGCTGTTCGCGCAGCTGCACGTCCTTGATGCGCGCGGCCAGGACTTTCATGGCCTGCGCCTTGTTCTTGTGCTGGCTGCGGTCGTCCTGGCACTCGACCACGATCCCGGTAGGCAGGTGGGTGATGCGCACCGCCGAGTCGGTCTTGTTGATATGCTGGCCGCCGGCGCCGGACGCGCGATAGGTGTCGATGCGCAGGTCGGCCGGGTTGATGTTGACGTCCTCGACTTCGTCCGCCTCCGGCATCACTGCCACCGTGCAGGCCGAGGTGTGGATGCGGCCCTGGGTCTCGGTGGCCGGCACGCGCTGCACGCGGTGGCCGCCGGATTCGAATTTCAGTTTCGAGTACACGCCGTTGCCGATGATGCGCGCGATGACTTCGCGGTAGCCGCCCAAGTCCGAGCTCGACTCCGACACGATTTCCACCTGCCAGCGGTTACGCTCCGCGTAGCGCGTGTACATGCGCAGCAGGTCGCCGGCAAACAGCGCCGATTCGTCGCCGCCGGTGCCGGCGCGGATCTCGAGGAAGATGTTGCGCTCGTCGTTCTCGTCCTTCGGCAGCAGCATGGTCTGCAGCTCGAGGTCGAGCTGGGACAGGCGGCCCTTGGCGGCTTCGATCTCGTCCTGGGCGAATTCCTTCATCTCCGGGTCGAGCAGCATCTCCTGCGCCGCGGCGATGTCGCCCTGGGCGGTCTGGTACTGGTGATACACGGCCACCAGCGGGCCCAGTTCGGCGTGCTCGCGGTTCATCTTCCTGAAATTGTCCATGTTGGCGGTGGCGCCTTCGGACATCAGGAGCTCGTCCAGTTCGACGAGGCGGTTGGCCAGTTGGTCCAGCTTGGCCAGCATGGATGGTTTCATAGTGTAGTAGACGAGATAGGACGGACGGGCCGCGCAGGGCGGCAGGGCGCGCGGCACGATCGCTGCCGCGCACATGGGCAAACGACAGAGGAAGACGCTAACGGCGGCCGCGGAACAGCTGGGGCAGCAGGCTGGCCAGGCGCGCGCGCTCGTCGCCCTGGGCGCGGTGCAGCGCCTGCTGCGGGCCGTGCAGGAACTTGGCGGTGAGACCCTTCGACAGCGCTTCCAGCACCGCGTCGATGTCTTCGCCCTTGGCCAGCAGCTTTTTCGCGCGCTCCAGTTCGGCCAGGCGCAGGACTTCGCTGGACTCGTGCAGGTCGCGGATGACCGGCACCACGGCGCGGTCGCCGACCCAGTGCATGAACGATTGCACGCGTGTTTCGATGATGGCTTCGGCCTGGGCCACGGCGGCTTGGCGGCTTTCGACGCCGCTGCGCACGACGTCGGCCAGGTCGTCGACGGTGTACAGGAACACGTCGTTCAGCTTGCCGACTTCGGGTTCGATGTCGCGCGGGACCGCCAGGTCGACCATGAACATCGGCCGGTGGCGGCGCGCCTTGATGGCGCGTTCGACCAGGCCCTTGCCGATCAGCGGCAGGGTCGAGGCCGTCGACGAGATCACGATGTCGAACTGCGGCAGCAATTCCGGCAAATCGGCCAGGCGGATCGCGCGGCCGGAAAAACGGTTGGCCAGGGTTTCGCCGCGCTCCAGCGTGCGGTTGGCGATCGTGATCGATTTCGGGTTCTGGGCCGCAAAATGGGTCGCGCACAACTCGATCATTTCGCCGGCACCGATGAACAGCACGTTCTGTTCGCTGACGCTGTCGAAGATGCGCTCCGACAGGCGCACCGCCGCCGCCGCCATCGACACGCTGTGGGCCCCGATCTCGGTGGTGCTGCGCACTTCCTTCGCCACCGCGAAGCTGCGCTGGAACAGCTGGTGCAGGTAGGTGCCGAGGCCGCCGGCCTGGTCGGCCACGCGCACGGCATCCTTCATCTGGCCCAGGATCTGGGCTTCGCCGAGGACCATCGAATCGAGGCCGGATGCGACACGGAAGGCGTGGCGCACGGCGTCGTGCTGCGGCAGCATGTACAGGTGCGGACGCAGTTCGGAAAAATTCAGCTGGTGGTAATCGGCGAGGAAGCGCGCAGAAGCGTCGAGCGGATCGGGCGCGCCGCTGGCGGCATACATCTCGGTGCGGTTGCAGGTCGAGAGCAGGGCCGCTTCGTCTTCGCCGTGGGTATTGAAACGCGAAAACCAGCCGCGCGCCGCTTGCACCGCCTCGCCCAGCTGCTCAGGCGCCAGCGCCAGTTGCTCGCGTAGCGAGACCGGGGCGGTGGTGTGATTGAGGCCAACGGCAAGGAGTTGCATGGGTGATCAAAAAACGGGCAGTCCGCTCATTATACCCTGATGTGCGCAGGGTTTCAGGGCAGCCTCAAGCCAGGGGCGAGGGCGCCCTCAAGCGCCCAATTTTTCCAGACGGTAACCATAGCTGTACACCGGCACCAGGCGGAAACCGTTCTCCGGGCGCAGGCGCAGTTTATTGCGCACGCGCGAGACGTGGGTGTCCATGGTGCGCGACGGTACCGCGGTTTCGCGCACCCAGATCGATTCGTGGATGTAGGCGCGCGACAGCGGACGGCCGAGATTGCGGAAAAACAGCAATGCCAGGTTGAATTCCTTATGGGTCACATCCACCTGTTCACCATCCATCATCAGGCGGCCGGGACGGGTTTCAAAGATATAAGGACCAAATTGCAATTGTTCAGCGCCATTCTGAGACGGGTAGGCACGGCGCAGCAGGGCTTGTACGCGCGCCACCAGTTCGCCGCGGCGCAGCGGCTTGACTAGGTAGTCGTCGGCACCGGCGGTGACGCCGGCCACGATGTCGTCCTCGGCGGCGCTGCCGGCCAGGAACATGGTGGGCGTATTCGCCGCCATTTTTTCCTTGGCACGGCGCAGCACTTCCTGTGCCGGTACATCGTTGATCTGCCAGTCGAGGATCAGCAGGTCGGTGCTGTCCTTGCGAAGGTTACCAAGAAGCTCTTTGCCACTGTCAAACGATTGGCAGCTGTGGCCGGCGCCATTCAGGACTTGGCAGATCAAATCTGCTTGGGTGGTGTCGTTATCCAGTACTGCAATTCGCATAATAAGGCGGTCTCGGCTTGGGAGGTGGGACTGCGTGAAGCCCAGGTGTAGGAACGATCCTACAACTTATTTCCGAATATAACAGACTTTTAAAATAAAGCCACACAGCTGCAATCAAAATTCACATTTCCGTTGGTGAATTGCGTCACACTTGTGTCCGTTTAGCATAAAACTCGTGGTTACAATCATATCGACCATCAGGATAGGAGTTTACATGTTTCTGAAAAAGAAAAAAGATGCTGAACAGGTTTTACTGCCGGTGGCCAGCGCGGACATCGAACGGGTACGCGCGCACTGCCGTGCCCTGGTGCGCAAGCGCGCCATGATTTCGGCCGGCGTGGGCGCGGTGCCGCTGCCCGGCATCGACATGGTGGCCGACCTCGGCAGCTTCGCTTCGATGGTCGAAGACATCAACCGCGCCTTCGGCCTGACGCCGGAACAGATCGAACGCCTGCAGCCGCGCATGCGCGTGGCCGCCTACGAGGCGGTGGGGGCGCTGGGCGGGATGCTGGTGGGTAAGCTGGTGACGCGCGAACTGGTGCTTAAACTGCTGCAGAAGTCGGGTGCCAGGCTGGCCGCGAAATCGGCCGCCAAGGTGGTGCCGCTGGCCGGCCAGATCGCTTCGGCCGCGATCGGCTTTGCGCTGTTCCGCCAGATGGGAAACCAGCACGTGGAAGCCTGCGTCCGGGTCGCGCGCGAGGTGGCGGACAAGGTGCCGCACGGGCCGGTCTGAAACGGAAAAACCGCCGGCAGCTCAGGCTGGCGGCGGTCGGTGCGTCAGGATGCGGTGCAGGGCCGGATCAGGCGTCCGGCAAGACAACGTTAACGTCGAGCACTTCCAGGTTGCCCTGGCGGTCGAGCGAGATCTTGATGTCTTCGGCGCTGACCTTGGTGTACTTCGAAATCACTTCGATCAGTTCGCGGTGCAGGGCCGGCAGGAAATCCGGCCCGGCGCGGTCGGTGCGCTCGCGGGCGATGATGATCTGCAGCCGTTCCTTGGCCGCTGTCGCACTTTTCTGTTTCTGAGGAAACAGGAATGAAAGCAAAGCCATATCACTTTACTCCAAACAGGCGCTTCATCAGGCCTGGTTTTTCGTAATTGGTGAAGCGCAACGGAATCTCTTCGCCAAGGAAGCGGCCGACCACGTCCTGGTAGGCTTGCGCGACATCGGTATCCTTGAAGTGGATTGCCGGATTGCCCTGGTTCGACGCGTGCAGCACGGCTTCCGATTCCGGAATGATGCCGATCAGCGGGATGCGCAGGATTTCCTGCACGTCCTGGTAGGACAGCATTTCGTCGGCTTCGACGCGGCGCGGCGAATAGCGCGTGATCAGCAAATGTTCCTTGACCGGCTCGCCGCCGCTCTGGGCGCGGCGCGACTTGGCCTGCAGGATGCCGAGGATACGGTCGGAGTCGCGCACCGACGAGACTTCCGGATTGGTCACGATGATCGCCTCGTCCGCGAAGGTCAGCGCCATCAGCGCGCCGTGCTCGATGCCGGCCGGCGAATCGCAGATGATGTATTCGAAGCCCATCTGCACCAGTTCGTTCAGTACGCGCTCGACGCCGTCTTCGCTCAGGGCGTCCTTGTCGCGCGTCTGCGAGGCCGGCAGGATGAACAGGTTCTCGCAGTGCTTGTCCTTGATCAGCGCCTGGGTCAGCGTGGCTTCCTTGTTGATCACGTTGATCAGGTCGTACACCACGCGGCGTTCGCAGCCCATGATCAGGTCGAGGTTACGCAGGCCGACGTCGAAGTCGAGGACGGCGGTCTTGTGACCGCGCAGCGCCAGGCCGGTCGAGAAGCTCGCGCTGGAAGTAGTCTTGCCCACACCGCCCTTGCCGGACGTTACAACGATAATTCTTGCCATGACAAATAGATGTCCTTAATTATTTTGGATCTGGTCAATGCTGGATGCGTAAGCACTCAATGCCGATTGGCCGAACCCAGCGATGATATATCGATTCGGTCGCCGACCAAACGGATTTGTACCGGCGTGCGCGCCATGTCGGCCGGCACGCCTTCGTCGAAGGTCCGGTACACGCCCGCGATCGACACCAGTTCCGGTTCCAGCTGCAATGCGAAGATACGCGCATCGGCATTGCCCGAGGCGCCCGCCAGGGCGCGCCCGTGCAGCGGCGCATACACGTGGATACTGCCGTCGGCGATGATTTCGGCGCCGTTGTTGACCACTGCGGTGATGATCAGGTCGGTACCGCGCGCATAGATGCGCTGCCCGGCACGCACCGGGGTGTCGATGATCAGGGCCTGGGCCGGGGCCGACGGCGCGGCCGGGGCAGGCGCGGGAACCGGTACCACCGGCGCCGGTGCCGGCACAGGTTCGGCCGCGTTCGCCGCCGCCGACGCATGGTCGCGCGCGCCGCCCGTACGCGGGCCGCTCGAGCCATCGTCGAGGAACAGGTCATGGGCACGGATGATGTCGTGCAGCCCGGCCGGCGCGCCGCGCACGGCGACCGCATTCAGGCGGTATTTCTTGAGCAGGCGAACCAGGGATTCCCAATCGATCTGTCCGGCCTCTTCGGCGATCGCGGCAATGTCGATGACGGCAAACTCATCTTCGAAAAAGTCGGCCACCCCGCCGGTCATCTGCTTCAGTGCGGCATCGATCGCAATCGGATCGGCCGAATGCAGAATGGTCGAAATGGCGACGACCGTGGAGATCTTGATTTCGATGGGAAGGGATGTCGGGCTCTTGGACATAGATAGTTCTGGTTGGCACAAGCCCGTGCATTCTACTTTGAAATTTCCATGAACGGGAAAGGCTTTTGACCCTTTGGTAATAGGGGGCAATGAGTATTTCCATACAAAAAAATGAACAGGAAAAAGTTCGTCTTTTCATAGGGGAATTGACTTAAATGCAGAGTCTGTTTGATAAATAAGCTGATAAGATTGATTTTGCTCAAACAATGTATAAGCTGAATATCTAACATTGTTGGCTTTCCAACCCGCGTCCCAATAGAGGCGCGCTAGGACTTCGGCCAGCTGGCTGCATTCATTACAACCCCGGTCCAGGCCGGGCACTCGGAGATCATCATGGAAGACGTCGTTATCGTGGCCGCCGGCCGCACTGCAATCGGCAAGTTCGGCGGTACGCTCGCTAAAATTCCCGCAACCGAGCTGGGCGCACAGGTCATCAAGCAGCTGCTGGCCAAGACCGGCATCGACCCGGCATCGGTAAGCGAAGTCATCATGGGCCAGGTGCTGACCGCGGGCGCCGGCCAGAACCCGGCGCGCCAGGCCGTGATCAAGGCCGGCCTGCCGGACAGCGTGCCGGCCTCGACCCTGAACGTGGTGTGCGGCAGCGGCCTGCGCGCCGTCCACCTGGCGGCGCAAGCCATCAAATGCGGCGACGCCGAGATCGTGATCGCCGGCGGCCAGGAAAACATGAGCGCCTCGCCGCACGTGCTGAACGGCTCGCGCGACGGCTTCCGCATGGGCGATGCCAAACTGACCGACACCATGATCGTCGACGGCCTGTGGGACGTCTACAACCAGTACCACATGGGCGTCACCGCCGAGAACGTCGCCCGCAAGTACGAAGTCGCGCGCGCCGAGCAGGACGAATTCGCGCTGCAGTCGCAGAACAAGGCCGAAGCCGCCATGAAGGAAGGCCGCTTCAAGGACGAGATCCTGCCGATCGAGATCGCGTCCAAGAAGGGCACCACGGTGTTCGACACCGACGAGTATCCGAAGCACGGCGCCACGCTGGAAGGCCTGGCCAGCCTGCGTCCGGCCTTCAACAAGGAAGGCACCGTCACCGCCGGCAACGCCTCCGGCCTGAACGACGGCGCCGCCGCCGTGATCCTGATGTCGGCTTCCAAGGCCCAGCAGCTCGGCCTGACCCCGCTGGCCCGCATCAAGGCCTATTCGCTGTCCGGCCTGGACCCGTCGATCATGGGCATGGGCCCGGTACCGGCCGCACGCGCCTGCCTGGAAAAGGCCGGCTGGACCCATGAAGACGTGGATCTGATGGAAATCAACGAAGCATTCGCCGCCCAGGCCGTCGCCGTCAACAAGCAGATGGGCTGGGATACGTCGAAGATCAACGTCAACGGCGGCGCGATCGCGCTCGGCCACCCGATCGGCGCCTCCGGCGCGCGCGTGCTGGTGACCCTGCTGCACGAAATGGTGCGGCGCGACGCCAAGAAGGGCCTGGCCAGCCTGTGCATCGGCGGCGGCATGGGCGTGGCGCTGGCGGTCGAGCGCTGAAACGGGCAAGTGCGTTACCGCAGTATTGGATAGGACAGGGCGATTACCAGAACAGGCAGTTCCTAAAACAGTTTTTGAAAAACTAGGAGAAGACGATGACGAATCGAGTGGCATTGGTAACGGGCGGGATGGGCGGCCTGGGTGAAGCGATCTGCATCAAGCTGGCGGCGCTCGGCTATACGGTCGTGACGACGTATTCTCCGGGCAGCAAGAAGGCGGAAGGCTGGCTGGCCACGATGCGCGAGCAGGGCCAGGACTTCAAGGCCTACGAGTGCGACGTGGCCGACTACGATTCGGCCCAGGCTTGCGTGGCCAAGGTGACCCAGGAAGTGGGGCCGGTCGACGTGCTGGTGAATAACGCCGGCATCACGCGCGACATGACCTTCAAGAAAATGGACAAGGTCAATTGGGATGCGGTCATGAAGACCAACCTGGATTCCGTGTTCAACATGACCAAGCCGGTCGCCGACGGCATGGTCGAACGCGGCTGGGGCCGCATCATCAACATCTCGTCGGTCAACGGCCAGAAGGGTGCTTTCGGCCAGACCAACTATTCGGCAGCCAAGGCCGGCATCCACGGCTTCACCAAGGCCCTGGCGCTGGAAGTGGCGCGCAAGGGCGTGACTGTGAACACGATCTCGCCGGGCTATATCGGCACCAAGATGGTGACCGACATCCCGAGCGAAGTCCTGGAAAGCAAGATCCTGCCGCAGATCCCGATGGGCCGCCTGGGCAAGCCGGAAGAAGTCGCCGGCCTGGTCGCGTACCTGTCGTCGGACGAAGCCGCATTCGTGACCGGGGCCAACATCGCCATCAACGGCGGCCAGCACATGCAGTAATCGTTGTAGCGTAGGGTAATGCCACTCGACACCGCCTGCGGGCGGTGTTTTCTTGTCTGGCGCCGCCATGCGGCCCAGCGCCGGACCGTATCCGCCGGACGGCGAACAGGCGGGGGCTGCCGGGCCGTGATCAGTCGTGCTTGAGCAGTTCGTATTCCGGTGCCAGCGGATCGTTGACGGCATGCACCGGCAGCACCGCCGGACGGCTGGCCGGCCGCGGCGTCAGCCAGCGCAGCCACAAGGCGCGTAAAACGCGCTGGAATTGTTCGCACATGGGCGTCGCCACCGCGACGATGACCAGGGTGGCGCCGATGACCAGCACGCGCCTGCCCCAGCTGCCTGCATCCGCGGGGCCGATGTAGCTGAACAACTGGATCAAGGGCCGGTGGAACAGGTAGAGCACGAAAGTCGTGGCGGCGATCTTCTTGATGGCATGGGCCATGCGCGGCGGCAATGGCGCATTCTGCTTGAACAGGCCATGGGCTGCGACCAGGTTCGCGAAGAAGAGGATGGCGTCGAAATAACGGCCACCGAGATCCTGGTCCATCCACTGGAAGCTGGCTGCGTGGCGCAACGTCGGCGACATCAGCAGCAGCAAGCCGCTTGCTACGAAAATGGCGAGCGCAGCCGGTACCGGCAAGCTCCGGTTCCTGCAGGTGCGATGGGCGAGGACGCCGCTCATCCACACTGGGAACAACGCCAGCATCAGCGGCCCGCCGAGCAGGAACAGGGCCGCCAGCACCAGGTATTTCTTGTATCCACTACAAAACGTCAACACGCCAAAGGCGAGGTAATAAAATGCTTCGTAACCAAGCGACCAGAACGGCAGATTGATGCCCGGTGTGTAGTTGATGTGCCATACCTCCTGCACCATGAACAGGGATGCCAGATAGCGCAGGGCGAGATGGTCGCCGTTGAACCAGGGCCGGTCGATGTACAGCGCGGGCGCCATCCTGACACCGACGTAATCGATCACGAAGGTCAGGACCAGGGCCGGGATGATGACCGACCACAGCCTTGCAACGCGGTTGGCGCCATATGTCCACCAGTTGCCTTCCTTGTTTTCGGCCACCCAGGCGATCACGAAACCGGACAAGACGAAGAAAATGACCACGCAAGTATCGCCATAGGCGCCCAGCTGCCACAGGAATCCTTGGGTCCAGTTGGTGCCGGCGGCGTGACCCAGGAACACCGTCAAGGCAGCCAGAAACCGTACTATGTCCAGGTAAGCGGAGAATTTGGGCTGCATGATGAGGTCAAGTAAGAAATAGGTATAAAGCAAGTGCGATCGATAATTATCGCAAACTTTTGCAACAAAGCATTAAATTTTGATAATAGCTGTAATTATTTTCGGCCTCGACACGTCTATATTGACGCTGCTGAG
This sequence comes from Herbaspirillum sp. SJZ107, assembly GCF_006715485.1. Classification (GTDB taxonomy): domain Bacteria; phylum Pseudomonadota; class Gammaproteobacteria; order Burkholderiales; family Burkholderiaceae_D; genus Telluria. The sequence goes on along the minus strand of NZ_VFNH01000003.1, from coordinate 708,105 downwards.
CAACAGGAGTCTCGCGCCTCACTTGGCGCAGCTTGTCGTATGCTGCGTATACACGATCCGTACCCATATATTGAAAGGCGGCGATGGCGATCGATACCCGACAACTGCAGGCGGTGGTGATGCTGCCGGGACCGCAGCGCTACGAATATTTCGTCAAGCGCGTGGCCGAGACCGGCGTGGTCTGGAGCCTGTACCGCCAGGGCTGGGCGCTGGCCAAGAAGGAAGACGGCACGCTGGTGTTCCCGCTGTGGCCGGACAGCGAATTCGCGCAGGTCTGCGCCGACTACGAATGGACGGGCTATGCGCCGCAATCCTTCGCGCTGGACGAACTGATGACGGAACTGCTGCCGCAGCTGGAGCAGGACGGCATCGTCACCGGCGTGTTCTATACGCCCGGCGCACGCGACGTGATGCCGACGGCCGGGCTGCTGCGCGCCGACCTCGACGATGAAATCCGGCGCCGCGGTGCCGAAGGGGAGACGCCATGATCCTGCCTCACGGTTCCTTGTCTCTGTCGAGCCTGGAAGAACAATGGCTGCAGCCGGGCATCAAGGGCTTGCCGATCAGCGCACCCTTGCGCCAGGGCGCGATCGGCGTGCAGGGCTGGAACGTGCTGCATGGCGACACCGGCTTCCCGGTCGGCGTGCTGAAGCTGAGGGCGCTGGAACACAACCTGGCGTGGATGCGCGATTTTTGCGCGCGCCATGGGGTGCTGCTGGCGCCGCACGGCAAGACCACCATGTGCCCGCAGCTGTTCGGCGCCCAGCTGGCGCACGGCGCCTGGGGCATCACGCTGGCGACCGTGCCGCAGGTGCAGGTGGCACACCGCTTCGGCGTACGCCGCGTGCTGCTCGCCAACCAGCCGGTCGCGCGCAGCGACATCCGCGCGCTGCTGCAGCTGCTGCACGACGATCCCGATTTCGAATGCAGCGTGCTGGTCGATGCCCTGGCCGGCGTGGCGCGCCTGGCCGAGGAGGTGGCGCAGCGCGCGCTGGCACGGCCGCTGCCGGTATTGGTCGAGCTGGGCCTGCAGGGCAAGCGCAGCGGCTGCCGCACGCCGGAACAGGCGTTGACGGTGGCGCGTGCCGTCGCCGGCGCGCCCGGGCTGACGCTGGCCGGCTTCGAGGGCTACGAAGGGCTGCTGGTGTCGGACGACCGCGCGGCCGATTTGCGCGCGGTCGGCGCCTTCGTCGACCAGCTGTGCGGGCTGGTGCTGGAAGCCGACGACGAGGGGCTGTTCACCGGCAGCACGATCCTGGTGTCGGCCGGCGGCTCGACCTATTTCGATCTGGTGGCGCGCGGCCTGGGCACACTGCACGGCTTGTCGCGGCCCTTGCAGCCGGTGCTGCGCAGCGGCTGCTACGTCACCAGTGACCATGGTTTGTACCATGACGCCCTGGCCGAGCTCGATGCGCGCGCCGGCTACGACGCCGGGCAGGGCCTGCGCCCGGCGCTGGAAATCTGGAGCGTGGTGCAATCGCGTCCCGAGGCCGATCTCGCCATCCTGGACATGGGCAAGCGCGACGCCTCGCAGGATGCCGGCCTGCCGCTGCCTTTGCTGACGCATCGCCCGGGGCCCGGCACGCCGCATGCGCTGCCGCCGGGCTGCGCCATCGTCAAGATGAACGACCAGCACGCCTACCTGCGCCTGCCCGAAGGGCCGCTGCGCGACGGGCTGGCGGTGGGCGACCTGGTCGGCTGCGGCATCTCGCATCCCTGCACCACCTTCGACCGCTGGCCGCTGCTGCTGGCAGTCGACGACGATTACCTGGTGCGCGGGGCCTGCAATACCTTCTTCTGAAGCCGTCCAGCATTAAGTTACAATCAATTGTCGCTTCAACCAGAACGTATCCCATGCCCGCCACCCCGCAGTCGCTGTTCCCGCCCATCCTGCCCAACCGCCACGGCATGCTCGCCGTCGACGACCTGCACACGATCTACTGGGAAGAGGTGGGTAACCCGAACGGCATCCCGGTGATCTTCCTGCACGGCGGGCCGGGCGCGGGTTTATCTCCCCAGCATCGCCGCTTCTTCGATCCGAGCGCCTACCGCGTGATCCTGTTCGACCAGCGCGGCGCCGGCAAATCGACTCCGCTGGGCGAATGGCGCAACAACACGACCCAGTTGCTGATCGAGGACATCGAGCGCCTGCGCGCCATGTTCGGCATCGAGCGCTGGCTGGTGTTCGGCGGTTCCTGGGGTTCGACGCTGGCGCTGGCCTACGGGCAGGCGCACCCGCAACGCTGCCTCGGCTTCGTGCTGCGCGGGATCTTCCTGTGCACCCCGGCCGAGATCGACTTCTTCCTGTACGGCGTGCAGTGGTTCTATCCGGAGCTGTACGACGAGTTCATCGCCCCGATCCCGCTCGAGGAACGCGGCGACCTGCTCAAGGCCTATGCGACCCGCCTGCTGTGCGACGATCCGCAGCAGTTCTGGCCGGCGGCGCGCGCCTGGAGCCGCTTCGAGGGCCGCCGCGTGTTCCTGCTGCCGCAGGAAGAGGAAAGCTCGTCGGACACGCTCGACCTCGGCGTCGGCCGCCTGGAAGCGCACTACATGGCGAACGGCGCCTTCCTCGAAGACGACCAGCTGATCCGCAACATGGGGCGGATCGCGCACCTGCCGGGCGTGATCGTGCAGGGGCGCTACGACGTGATCTGCCCGCCGCTGGCGGCCTACCGCCTGCAGCAGGCCTGGCCGGGATCGCGCATGCGCATGATCCCGGACGCCGGCCACGGCGCGCTCGAAACCGGCATCGCGCGTGCGCTGGTCGGCGCCACCGAACAGTTCAAACGCCACGGCCGCTTCGACTGAGGAAAGCCATGAACATCCAGACCAACGACATCGGCCACGTGATCCAGCTGTCGATCGCGCCCGTGTTCCTGCTGACCGGCGTCGCCACCAAGCTCACCGTGCTGATGAACCGCCTGGGGCGCATCATCGACCGCACGCGCGTGCTCAAGGAGCAGTTGCGCAAGGGGCCGAATCCCGAATGCCACGAAGAGCTGGATGTGCTGTACGTGCGCTGGCAGCTGATCAACTACGCGCTCACCGCCAGCACCCTGTGCGGCTTCCTGATCTGCGTGGTCATTGCCTGCCTGTTCCTCGGCGACACCGCCAACCTGCCGCTCGACCGCTATATCGCCGGCATGTTCGTGATCGCCATGATTGCCCTGATTGCCAGCTTCACCTTCCTGTTGCGCGAAGTCTTCGTCTCGTTCCGCTACATGCGCATGCACCTGCACGACACGCCGGCGCCCGAGCCGCAGCAGATGACGACGACGCATTGACCCCCTTTTGAAAGCATCGAATCACCATGCAAGACTACCAACGACCCCCGACCCTGTACCGCTACGGCCTGCGCAGCGAACTGGAACAGGCGCTCAGCGCCGGCCAGTTCCGCCTGGTGCCCGCCAACGGCTTCCTGGTGGTCTCCTTCGCGCAGGAGTGGAACAAGGAATTGTTCACCGTGCTCGGCCCGGCCGACAGCTGCCTGGTCATCCATGACGCGGAGGCCTTCGGCGAACGCCTGCACCGCGCCGTGCAGCGCACGCTGCCCAACTGGGCCGGCATCGACGGCCCGGTCGAATACGGCGTGCGCTCGCGCCTCGGCCTGGCGTTCTCGAAAACCGCCGCCGAAGCACGCGAAAAGGAGTGGAAATTCGCCTGGCGCTCGATGTCGCCGCAGGCCAGCCTGAACCCGGTCACGGTGCGCATCGGCAGCCTCGAGCAGTTTGCCGAGCTGCGTTCGCCGGAGAGCTATCCGGTGTAAGGAGCGCGTCCGGCGCGGGCAAAAAAATGGCCGGGTGAACTTCCACCCGGCCACTACCACCAACCAAAGTGATTCAATCCTGTCCGGCGCCGCTGCTGCCCTTCTTGCTCGGCCGGCTGGCGTAATCCGAGGCCGGCTGCCTCGTCTGGTCAAGCTGGCGCGAACCGCCGGCCCCGGTCTGCAGCGAACCAGCCGGTCCGGTCGGCGATTCCTGCGAGCCCGCTTTCTGCTGCTGTTCCATGCCGCCATACCCTGACTGGCGCGAGGCGTTCAGGCGGTCTTCCTCGCCGCGCGCCTGCATCCGCTGCGCGCTCTGGCGGGCGCTCCAGCCGGCCTGCTGGGCACCGCCGCCGCCGCGCTGGGTGCCGACGTTCGCATCGCCACCGCCGCTACCGCCCTGCAGCGAACCGCGTGCCCGCAGCGCCGCACCCTGCTGTTCGATATTCGCCGACTGCACGCTGGCGCCGCCCGGCGCGACCCAGCCCGGCGCACGCGGTTGCTGGCTGCCCTCGGCCACCGTCATGGTCACGGCCTTTTCCTTGGCGATGCCGCGTGCACGGACGCTGTCCGGTCCTTTTTGCTTGGTCATGTTGATCCTCCTCAAGTGCTGCGCTGCTGAAGCGCTGACAGGAAGATCATGCGCGCCGGGAAGCCCGTGTTCCAGAGGAACAGGGAGCGCACCTTTGTAGGAGTAGAACTACCATCATTCTCGGTGGAATTGAGAATGATGGTTACTGCCGAGTTGTCTCAGGTAGAATTTATTTTTTGCGCACGACCACGCAGCCGATCGAGTAACCGGCACCGAACGAGCAGATCACGCCCTGGGCGCCGCTCGGCAGGTCGTCCTGGTACGAGTGGAAGGCGATGATCGAACCGGCCGACGAGGTATTCGCATAGGCATCCAGGATCACCGGCGCCTCGTTGGCGTCGGCATCGCGGCCGAGCAGGGTGCGGATGATCAGCTGGTTCATGCTCAGGTTGGCCTGGTGCAGCCAGAAGCGCGAGATGTCGCCGATCTGCAGGCCGGCGCCCTGCACGGTCTCGCGGATCATCTCGGCCGCCATCGGGCAGACTTCCTTGAACACCTTGCGGCCCTGCTGGCGGAACAGTTTATCGGCCAGGCCGACGCCGGCTTCGTCGAAGCGGTTCATGAAGCCGAAGTTGTTGCGGATGTTGTTCGAGAACTTGGTCTTCAGCTTGGAATCCAAGATTTCGAACTGGTGCGCGCTGGTGGCCGTATCGGCCGCCTCGATGACCATCGCCGTGCAGGCGTCGCCGAAGATGAAATGGCTGTCGCGGTCGCGGAAATTCAGGTGGGCGCTGGTGATTTCCGGATTCAGCACCAGCACCGCACGCGCCTGGCCGGTCTGCACGGCGCCGGCCGCGGTCTGGATCGCGAAGGTGGCCGACGAGCAGGCCACGTTCATGTCGAAACCGAAGCCCTCGATGCCGAGCGCATCCTGCACCTCGACCGCCATCGCCGGGTAGGCGCGCTGCATGTTGCTGGCCGCGACCAGCACCATGTCGATGTCGGCAGCGGTGCGGCCGGCGCGCTCGAGCGCCTGGCGCGCGGCGGCGACGCAGATCTCGGCCTGCAGCGACAGTTCGTCGTCGGCGCGTTCCTTGATGCGCGGGGTCATGTGGGCCGGATCGAGGATGCCGGCTTTTTCCATCACGTAGCGCGACTTGATGCCCGAGGCTTTTTCGATGAAGGCGCTGCTGGACGGTTCCAGCGCGTTCACGTCGCCGGCCGCGATCCGGTCCGCGTTTTCGGCATTGAACAGTTCGACGTAGGCATTGAAGGCGGTCACCAGCTCATCGTTCGAGATGGCATGCGGAGGGGTGAACAGGCCGGTGCCGCTGATGACGACAGATTTCATGTTTGGCTTTCCAAGGTGATAACGGGAGGCAACTCCCGGAGAATCTGGCGATTCTACACAATCGTCGTGGCCGTGGGAATCGCCGCCGCCGGACTATGCTTATTAGGCAGGAAGCCTGTGGGGACAGGCTTTGCGCGGGATCAGTGTGCCTGCTGGGCCAGCGGCGCCGCTGCCGTGGTTGCCCGCTTCGACAGCTGTACCGGCAAGCCCTGCAGCTGGCGCAGCGCTTGCGCCAATTGAAAATCGTCGGCGCTGCCGAAGTCGAGCGGCTTGCGGCGGCGCGCCTCGGCCAGGATGCGGATCTGTTCCTGGATGTCGTCGTGGCGCGTGGCTTCTTCATGGTCACGATCGTTCGACAGGTGGCGCTGCAGGTCGGCTTCGCGCATGCGCAGCGCGTTCAGGCCGTCGCCCTCGGCGGTTTCGTCGACCGCGACGTCGGGCAGGATGCCGCGCGCCTGGATCGAGCGCCCGCCCGGGGTGTAGTAGCGCGCCGTGGTGAGTTTCACGGCGGCGTCGCCGGACAGCGGGCGGATGGTCTGCACCGAACCCTTGCCGAAGGTCGGGCTGCCGACGATGGTGGCGCGCTTGTAGTCCTGCAGCGCGCCGGCCACGATTTCCGAGGCCGAGGCCGAGCCGGTGTTCACCAGCACCACCATCGGCACCGTCTTGAACAGGGCCGGCACCTTGGCCAGCGGGTCGATGCCGCGTCCCGTCATGTAGTACTCGGGGCGGCCATAGAAACGGGCGCGCGATTCCTCGAGCTGGCCGTTGGTCGAGACCACTTCGGCGCCGGCCGGCAAAAAGGCGGCGGACACGCCGATCGCGCCCTGCAGCAGGCCGCCCGGGTCGTTGCGCAGGTCGAGCACCAGGCCTTTCAATGCCGGTTCTTCGCGCGCCAGCGCCGCCAGCTTATTCGCCAGGTCGTCCACGGTTGGTTCCTGGAATTGCGCGATGCGGATCCAGGCATAGCCGGGCGCCACGATCTTCCCCTTGACGCTCTTCTGCACGATTTCTTCGCGCACGATGTTGAACTGCAAGGGGGCAGGGGCGTCCTGGCGGACGATGGTCAGCACCACGCTGCTGTGCGGCGCCCCGCGCATGCGCTTGATGGCGGTGTCCATATCCATCTGCTTGACCGCGGCGCCGTCGATGTGGGAAATCAGGTCGCCGGCCTGGATGCCGGCGCGCGCCGCCGGCGAATCCTCGATCGGGGAGGTGATCTTGATGTAGCCCTCGTCGCTCTGGCCGATTTCGATGCCGAGGCCGACAAATTTTCCCTCGGTGCCCTCGCGCAGCTCGCGCCAGGCGGCGCGGTCGAGGTAGGCCGAATGGGGGTCGAGCGCGTCGACCATGCCCGCCACGGCCTGGGTGATGAGTTTTCGCTGGTCGACCGGTTCCACGTAATCGGCCTCGATCAGGCGGTAGACGCTGGCCACCTGGCGCAGGGCGTCGACCGGCATGCCATCCTCGACCGGCTTGTTCGCCAGCGAGGAAAACTGCATCGTCACCCCGACCCCGAGGATCACCCCGAGGGCGACGAGGCCGTAGTGCTTGAGGGAAGAGCCCATTACTGAATACCGGTCCGGAAATGTGGATGCCGGCTCAGTATACTCGCTCAGGCTGCGACGCGCCGGCCGCTCGACAAGGGGCGCGCGGCCCCGATGATGCGCGAAAACAGCTGGATCTGGCCTTCGGTGGTCGCATCCCAGCTGAAATTCTCGGCATAGCGGCGGGTGGCGGCGTGGTCCGGATAGTTCTCGCGCAGGGTACGCACGGCACGGGCGATGCCTTCCGAGGTGCGCTCCGGCATCAGCACGCCGGCCTCGGGCGCGGCCACGACTTCCGGCGTGCCCCACACGTTGCTGGCCACCACCGGGGTGCCGCAGGCCATCGATTCCAGCAGCACATTGGCCCAGCCCTCGCGGCTGGACGCCAGCACCATGGCGTCGGCGGCGTTGTAATACTCCTTCAGCTGCGGCTGGGCCACCGATCCGAGGAAGGTGACGCGGTCCGCCACGCCCAGGCGCTGGGCTTGCATTTCCAGGTTCTTGCGTTCCGGGCCGGTGCCGGCGATCAGCAGTTTCGCGTCCGGCATCAGGGGCAGGGCGCCGATCGTCAGGTCGTGCGCCTTGCGGGTATCGAGCAGGCCGACCGAGACCAGGGTAAAACCGTCGATGCCGAGCTTGGTGCGCGCGGCTTGCCGGTCCATCGGCTGGAAGCGCTGCAGGTCGACGCCGTTGCGCAGCGGGACGATGCGTTCGCCCGGCATGCCGAGCTGGACCATTTCATCGCGCAGCGCATTGCACACCGTGATCATGCCGGCGGCGTTCTCCGCCGCCCACATCAGCTGCTTGCGCGGCAGCGCGTATTGCGGAATCAGGTTGATGTCGGTGCCGCGTGCGGTGATCACGACCGGCTTGTTGAAATATTTGCCGAGCATGACCGCGGCCACGCCATCCGGATAGAAATAGTGGGCATCGATGGCGTCGAAGTCGTAGCCCTCGTCGATGATGCGGCCGATTTCCTGCTTCGCCGACTGGGCCAGCAGCCAGGGCGCCACCGTCATCCCGACCTTCGGAATCACGGCATAACGCGGATGGCGCACGTCGATGTCGTAGCGCGTTTCGCGCCGCGGCACCCCGGCAAAGGCGGCATAGCTGCCGAAACGCGGGTTCGACGACGGGAACCAGGGTACCGGCGCCACCACTTTGGAAGCGACTTTGCCACTGCCCAGCAGGTAGCGCAGGCGGGTTTCGACGAAGATGCCGTGGCTGGGCTTGACCGTGTTGGGAAACAGCGTGCTGAATGTGAGAAGCTTCATGGGGCGGCGTAATAAGTGGCGGCCGGGGCGGGCCGGGCAGGGGGCTATTATGTTACATAACGCAACACCTGTCTTTTCTAACGGAACGTAACGTCGCTTAATAGCAAAAATGTAACGTGCGTAACGTGCTCAGTAGAAATTTATGATAAATTCGACCGGTTCCTAGCCTAGAGGAAAGTCTGCTTGTCTTTCCGCTAGCCTTCACTTTCATGGGATGTTCCGGCCGGCGGCGCGGGCATCGCGTGCTTCACCTACTGCATATATTATGAAAATTTCCGTTATCGGGACTGGTTACGTTGGCCTGGTGTCAGGCGCCTGCTTTGCCGACGTCGGCAACACCGTGCTGTGCCTCGACGTCGACACGCGCAAAATCACGATGCTCAAGGATGGCGTCATCCCGATCCACGAACCTGGCCTGGACAGCCTGGTGCAGCGCAATGCCGCCGCCGGCCGTCTGCTGTTCTCGTCGGACTATGACGATGCGGTCAACCACGCCGACATCATCTTCCTGGCCGTGGGCACCCCGCCGGACGAAGACGGCAGCGCCGATCTCACCCACATCCTGTCGGCCGCGCGCAGCATCGGCCAGCGCCTGACCAAGCCGGCGGTGATCGTCGACAAGTCGACGGTGCCGGTCGGTACCGCCGAGAAGGTCAAGCGCGCGATTGCCGGCGAGCTGGAAAAGCGCGGCGTGGACGTCGCCTTCAGCGTGGTCAGCAACCCCGAATTCCTGAAGGAAGGCGCGGCGATCGAAGACTTCATGAAGCCCGACCGCATCGTGGTCGGCGGCGACGAAGCGGAAGCGATGAAGCAGATGCGCAAGCTGTACGCGCCGTTCAGCCGCAACCACGAAAAATTCGTCGAGATGGACGTGCGCAGCGCCGAGCTGACCAAGTACGCGGCGAATGCCATGCTGGCCACCCGCATCAGCTTCATGAACGAACTGGCCAACCTGTCCGAACTGCTGGGCGCCGACATCGAAGCGGTACGCATGGGCATCGGCATGGACCCGCGCATCGGTCCCGATTTCCTGTACGCCGGCATGGGCTACGGCGGCTCCTGCTTCCCGAAGGACGTCAAGGCGCTGATCAAGACCGCCAGCGGCCACGACCGCCACCTGCACCTGCTTACCGCCACCGAAACCGTCAACGACGCCCAGAAGAACGTGCTGTTCACCAAGCTGGTGCGTTTCTTCGGCTCGGAACAGGCGCTGCAGGGCAAGACCATCGCATTGTGGGGCCTGTCGTTCAAGCCGAACACCGACGACATGCGCGAAGCGCCGAGCCGTATCCTGATCCGTTCGCTGTTCGCCGCCGGCGCCAGCGTGATCGCCTACGACCCGGTCGCCAGCACCGAAGCCCAGCGCGTGCTGGTGGCCGAGCATGGCGAAGCGCTGTGCCAGGAACGCCTGCGCATCGTCGATTCGGCCAAGGCCGCGGTCGAAGGCGCCGACGTGCTGGTGCTGGTCACCGAATGGAAGGAATTCCGCGCGCCGGACCTGCCTTTCCTGGCCGACAAGCTGAAACTGAAGGCGGTGTTCGACGGTCGTAACATCTACGATCCGGAAGCGTTCGCGGCCGCCGGCCTGGCCTACGAAGGCATCGGCCGCCGTTCGAAGAAAGTGGAACAATGACCGACGCAGTGCAAGGCACGGACAAGCAGACGGTGCTGGTGACCGGCGCCGCCGGCTTCATCGGCAGCGCGGTAGCGGTGCGCCTGGCCGGCATGGGCTACCGCGTGGTCGGCTGCGACAACTTCAACGATTACTACGACCCGGCGCTCAAGCACCACCGCGTCGAGGCCCTGCTGGGCCCGGCCGGCGTGCCTTGCGAGACGGTCGAACTGAGCGACGGCGAACAGACCGCCGCCCTGTTCGAGCGCGTGAAACCGGCGCTGGTGGTGCACCTGGCCGCCCAGGCCGGCGTGCGCTATTCGCTGAAGAACCCGGCCGCCTACGTGCAGGCCAACCTGGTGGCCTTCGGCCACATCCTGGAAGGCTGCCGCAAGTTCAACACCCAGCACCTGCTGTACGCGAGCAGCAGCAGCGTCTACGGCGCCAACGCCAAGACCCCGTTCAGCGAAACCGACCAGACCGACGCCCCGGTGTCGCTGTACGCGGCCACCAAGAAGGCGAACGAGCTGATGGCGCATACCTATAGCCACCTGTACGGTCTGCCGATCACCGGGCTGCGCTTCTTCACGGTCTACGGCCCGTGGGGCCGGCCCGACATGGCGTATTTCAGCTTCGCGCGCAAGATGCTGGCCGGGGAAAGCATCCCGGTCTTTGCCGAAGGCAAGCTGTACCGCGACTTCACCTACATCGACGACATCGTCGAAGGCGTGGTGCGCCTGCTGTTCAAGCCGTCGATCCGGGAAGGCCAGCCGCCGCACTCGATCTTTAATATCGGCAACAACAACCCGGTACAGGTGCTGGACTTCATCCGCACGCTGGAAGGGGCGGTCGGCGTCAAGGCCGCGCTGGATTTCCAGCCGATGCAGCCGGGCGACGTGCCGGCCACGCATGCCGACACGAACAAGCTGCAGGACTGGGTCGGCTACAAGCCGACCACCTCCCTGGCGACCGGATTGGGCGAATTTGCACGATGGTATAATCAGGCGACCAAGGCAAATGTTTCCTATCTGAAATGAAAAAAGTCCTCATCCTCGGCGTCAACGGTTTTATTGGCCACCACCTGTCCAAGCGCATTCTGGAGACGACCGACTGGGAAGTGTATGGGATGGACATGCAGTGCGAGCGCCTGGGCGACCTGCTGTCCAATCCGCGCATGCACTTCTTCGAGGGCGACATCACGATCAACAAGGAATGGGTCGAGTACCACGTCAAGAAGTGCGACGTGATCCTGCCGCTGGTGGCGATCGCCACGCCCTCGACCTACGTGAAAGAACCGCTGCGCGTGTTCGAGCTGGATTTCGAGGCCAACCTGCCGATCGTGCGCTCGGCCGCGAAGTATAAAAAACACCTGATCTTCCCGTCGACCTCGGAAGTCTACGGCATGAGCCCGGACGCCGAATTCGATCCGGAAAACTCGAGCCTGGTCTACGGCCCGATCAACAAGCCGCGCTGGATCTACGCCTGCGCCAAGCAGTTGATGGACCGCGTGATCTGGGGCTACGGCATGGAAGGCCTGAATTTCACGCTGTTCCGTCCGTTCAACTGGATCGGCGCCGGCCTCGATTCGATTCACACCCCGAAGGAAGGCTCGTCGCGCGTGCTGACCCAGTTCCTGGGCCACATCGTGCGCGGCGAACCGATCCAGCTGGTCGACGGCGGTGCCCAGAAGCGCTCGTTCACCTATGTCGACGACGGCATCTCGGCGCTGATGAAGATCATCGAGAACAAGGACGGCAAGGCCACCGGCAAGATTTATAACGTCGGCAACCCGGTCAACAATTACTCGATCCGCGAACTGGCGACCATGATGCTGGACCTGGCGGCCGAGTACCCGGAATACCGCGAGACCGCGAAGCAGGTCAAGCTGGTCGACACCAGCTCGGGCGCCTACTACGGCGCCGGCTACCAGGACGTGCAGAACCGGGTGCCGAAGATCGAGAATACCGAGTCGGAGCTGGGCTGGCAGCCGCAGGTCTCGATGCAGGATGCGCTGCGCAAGATCTTCGATTCGTACAAGGACAACCTGGGCGATGCCAAGCAGCTCAATTCCTGAGTGCCTGGCCTTCGCCATCGAAAGGGCTGCCGCGGCAGCCTTTTTTATTGGCAGCGGCGTCAATACAAGTTCGATGTTCTTGTAAATCCTTGTATTCCGTCTCCAACGTAGGGTAAGTATTTGTAAAGGGCCCGGACAGGGCAGGGCGAGAGGCATATAGTCGATCTCAGTTTTTCTCTCTCTCCACTCTTGAAGTGGTCTTTGCCCACGGTACCCACCGTGGGCTTTTTTATGCCCAGGAGATTTGCAGTATGTTAAGAACCCGTCTGTTCCGTGCCTGCGTGCTGGCCCTTGCCGTCGGTGCTGCCACGCCCTCGTTCGCCGTCCCGCTGATGGACATGCGCGTCGAAGACCTGATGTTCATGGCGTCGGACCTGAAATCGTCGATGCACCTGAGCACCAACCAGCAAACCCTGTGGAACCAAGTCGAGGGCCGTACCCGCAGCGTGCTGCGCGAGCGCCAGCACCGCCGCGACACGCTGCAGGAACAGGCGAAAACGATGCTGGCCAGGCCGGACGTCGAACTGCGTGAACTGAATAAACTGGTGGAAGCGGAAAGCGCGGCTTCCAGTGCGGAAGACAGGCAGCTGCGTGAGCTGTGGCTGGGCGTGAACGATGCCCTCGACGACAAGCAGCGTGCCCAGCTTGCGGTGTTCCTGGGCGAGCAGCTGGTGCGCGTGGTGCCGGAAGGGCGGCCGGGCGGTGCTGGCGAGCGTGGCGGCGAACGGGGAGAGCGGCGTGGCGGACGTGGCGGCCGCGGCATGGGCGGCATGGGTGGCGCCGGCGGCGCGGGCGCCACGGGACCGGGCGGCGCCTCGATCAACATCGGCGGCTAAGACCCGCCGCGGTGCTCACATATGCATGATGTATCGAAAAGTAAAAAAGCGTGTTTTCGTGTAATGGCCTTACCCTTCCCGGATAGAATTTCCTCGATCTAGTCGGCAACATGGGGCAGGGACGACGAAGAAGTGCCTGTCAGACAACAGCCCGGTTTTGCCAAGCCGGGCTGTGTTACATTTGCCGATGGCCACAAGCCGCTCTTTTCCCTATGCAATGAAGGACTTCCTTGTGAAACGTTACCTGTTGAGCACCCTGACCCTGTCCCTGCTGGCCGCTTTCGCCAGCGCTGCGGAGAATGCCCCGGCACCCGCTGCATCCGCAGCCAAGTCCGGCATCGAGACGCAGTACATCGACCCGACCGTACGCGCCCAGGACGACTTTTTCGAATACCTCAACGGCAAGTGGCTGAAAACCGCCGAGATCCCGGCTGACAAGTCGAGCTGGGGCACCTTCATGAAGCTGCGCGACGACACCACGCCGCAGCTGCGCGAGATCATCGAAGCCGACCAGCAAGCCAAGGCCAAGCCGGGGACCGATGCCCGCAAGATCGGCGACCTGTACGCCAGCTTCATGGACGAGAACAAGCTGGAAGCCCTCGGCACCAAGCCGCTCGCCGGCGAGCTGCAGCGCATCCGCACGCTGAAGGACAAGAAGGGCGTGCCGGCCCTGGTCGCGCACTTGTCGCAGATCGGGGTGGCCACGCCCTACGGCATCGGCGTGGCGCAGGACGCCAAGGCATCGACCCGCTACGCGACCTACATCCGCCAGGGCGGCCTGGGCATGCCGGACCGCGATTACTACCTGAAGCTGGACGACAAGCGCATGGCCGGCATCCGCGCCAAGTACGAAGCGCATGTCGCCACCATCCTCGGCCTGGCCGGAGAAAAGGACGCCGCCGCCAAGGCGAAAGCGATCGTGGCCTTCGAGACGAAGCTGGCCGAAGTCCAGTGGAACCGCGTCGAGCTGCGCGATCCGAACAAGGGCTACAACAAGATGAGCGTGGCCGAGCTGTCGACCCTGGCGCCGGACTACGACTGGAAGAGCGCGCTGGCCGCCGCCGGCGTCGGTAACAAGGCCGACTACGTGATCGTCGGCCAGCCGAGCTACGTCACCGGCTTCAACAAGGTGCTGAACGACACCGACCTCGAGACCGTCAAGGCCTATTTCCAGTGGCAGCTGCTGCGCGAATACTCGCCTTACCTGAGCAAGGGCTTCGTGGACGCCAACTTCTACTTCTACGGCACCACGCTGACCGGCGTCACCGAGAACCGTCCGCGCTGGAAGCGCGCCGTGTCGACGGTGGAAGGCGCGCTGGGCGAAGCGCTGGGCCGCGAATACGTGGCCAAGTACTTCCCGCCGGAGAGAAAAGCGCGCATGGACGCGCTGGTCAAGAACGTGCTGGCCGCTTATAAAGAGTCGATCGACGGCCTCGACTGGATGGGCGCGGCCACCAAGAAGGAAGCGCAGGCCAAGCTGGCCACCTTCAACCCGAAGATCGGCTACCCGAACAAGTGGCGCGACTATACGAAACTGGCGGTCAAATCCGATGACCTGGTCGGCAACGTGATGCGCGCCTCGACCTTCGCCTACAACCGCAACATCAACAAGCTGGGCAAGCCGATCGACCGCGAGGAATGGGGCATGACGCCGCAGACCATCAACGCCTACTACAACTCGCGCCTGAACGAGATCGTGTTCCCGGCCGCGATCCTGCAGCCGCCGTTCTTCAATGCCGAAGCCGACGATGCCGTGAACTACGGCGCGATCGGCGCCGTGATCGGCCACGAGATCGGCCACGGCTTCGACGACAAGGGCAGCCAGTCTGACGGCCAGGGCAACCTGCGCAACTGGTGGACGGAGGAAGACGAGGCGCGCTTCAAGGCCAAGACCGACATGCTGGTCAAGCAGTACGACGCCTTCGAGCCGGTGCCGGGCTACCACGTCAACGGTGCGCTGACTCTGGGCGAGAACATCGGCGACAACTCGGGCCTCGCCATCGCCTATAAAGCCTACAAGATCTCGCTGCACGGCCAGCCGGCCCCGGTCATCGACGGCCTCACCGGCGACCAGCGCTTCTTCATGGGCTTCGGCCAGGTGTGGCGCTCGAAGATGCGCGACGAAGCGGCGATCAACCAGGTGAAGACCGACCCGCACTCGCCGGGCCAGTTCCGCGCCAACGGCACGCTGCGCAACCAGGCCGCCTTCTATGAAGCCTTCGGCATCAAGGAAGGCGACAAGATGTACCTGAAGCCGGAAGACCGCGTGACGATCTGGTGATCGGCATCTGGTAAGCTGCACCCGCACGACCCGGGCCGGCGGTGATCCCGCCGGCCGATTGACCACAATCCGAGAGACCAAAGAGATGAAAAAACAATACCTGTTGAGCGCCCTGACCCTGGCGCTGATCTCCAGCCTGGGCCACGCGGCCGAAGGCGCCGCCGCGGCCAAGAGCACCGCAGCCAAGAGCGGCCAGACCCTGAGCGCCGGCATCGCCACCCAATACATCGAGCCGTCCGTGCGCCCGCAGGACGACTTCTTCGAATACCTGAACGGCAAGTGGCTCAAGACGGTCGAGATCCCGGCGGACAAGTCGAGCTGGGGTTCGTTCATGGAGCTGCGCGAGAACACCCTGCCGCAGCTGCGCGGCATCATCGAAAAAACCGCCTCGACCAACCCGTCCGCCGGCACCGACGCCCAGCGCATCGGCGATTTTTACGCCAGCTTCATGGACGAGGCGCGCCTGGAGCAGCTGGGCGTGGCCCCGCTGAAGCCGGAACTCGACAAGATCGCTGCCCTGAAGGACAAGTCCGAGCTGCCGGCGATGCTGGCCCGCCTGGGTAAAATCGGCGTCGGCGTGCCGTTCGACTTCGGCATCCACCAGGACAACAAGGATTCGACCAAGTACGTCGCCGACATCGGCCAGGGTGGCCTGGGCATGCCGGACCGCGACTACTACCTGAAGGCGGACGACGCCAAGCTGGCCGACACCAAGGCCAAGTACCAGGCCCACGTCGAGAAGATGCTGGGCATGGCCGGCGACAAGAACGCCGCCGCCAATGCGAAAGCCATCGTCGCCTTCGAAACCGAGATCGCCCGCGTGCAGTGGACCAAGGTCGAACTGCGCGATCCGATCAAGGCCTACAACAAGGTCAACCTGGCCGACATGGACAAGACCGCGCCGGGCTTCGACTGGAAGACCTGGTTCGACACCACCGGCATCGGCGCCAAGGCGAGCTACGTGATCGTCGGCCAGCCGACCTACCTGAAGGGCTTCGTCGAGCTGTCGAACAAGACCCCGATCGAGACCTGGAAAGCCTACCTGTCGCTGCACCTGATCGAATCCTACGGCAGCTTCCTGTCGAAGAACTTCGCCGACGAGCGTTTCGATTTCTACGGCCGCACCCTGTCGGGCGTGAAGGAGCAGGAACCGCGCTGGAAGCGCGGCGTCGGCGCGGTCGAGCGTGCGCAGGGCGAAGCGCTGGGCAAGCTGTACGTGGCCGAATACTTCCCGGCCGAGCGCAAGGCGCGCATGGAAGCGCTGGTCAAGAACCTGCTGGCCGCCTATAAACAGTCGATCGACAAGCTTGACTGGATGAGCCCGGCCACCAAGAAGGAAGCGCAAGCCAAGCTGGCCACCTTCAACCCGAAGATCGGCTACCCGAACAAGTGGAAGGACTACTCGGCCCTGACCGTCAAGCGTGACGACCTGGTCGGCAACGTGATGCGTTCGCGCGTGGTCGAAGCCGACCGCGAGCTGAACAAGCTGGGCCGCCCGATCGACCGCGACGAGTGGGGCATGACGCCGCAGACCATCAACGCCTACTACAACCCGGAGATGAACGAGATCGTGTTCCCGGCCGCGATCCTGCAGCCGCCGTTCTTCGACGCCAATGCGGATGACGCAGTCAACTACGGCGGCATCGGCGCGGTGATCGGCCACGAGATCAGCCACGGCTTCGACGACCAGGGCGCCCAGTACGACGGCAAGGGCAACCTGCGCGACTGGTGGACCGCGTCCGACCACAAGAACTTCAAGGCCAAGACCGCGATGCTGGTCAACCAGTACAACGCCTTCGAGCCGCTGCCGGGCTACCACGTCAACGGCGAGCTGACCCTGGGCGAGAACATCGCCGACAACTCGGGCCTGGCCATCGCCTACAAGGCCTATCACATCTCGCTGAAGGGCAAGAAGGCGCCGGTCATCGACGGCTTGAGCGGCGACCAGCGCCTGTACATGGGCTGGGCACAGGTGTGGCGTTCGAAGATGCGCGAACAGCAGCAGATCGTGCAGGTGAAGACCGACCCGCACTCGCCGGGCCAGTACCGCGCCAACGGCACCCTCAAGAACCAGCCGGGCTACTACGAAGCTTTCGGCGTGAAGCCGGGCGACAAGATGTACCTGGCGCCGAAGGACCGCGTGATCATCTGGTAATGCGTCGTCGACAATGAAAAAGGCCGCGAAGTTCGCGGCCTTTTTTTACGTCGACGCAGTACTCAGGTCATCCGCTTATTTTGTCAGGCTGGACACGCTGCACGACTTGACCACGCCCAGGGCCGGGTCGCCGAACACGGCGTTCGAGCACAGGACCGAGCCCGTGAAGGTCCGGGTCACGAAGCTGCTGCCGGCGCCGTAGCGGACGTCGCGGGTGCCGCTGAAGGTGCACAGGGCGCCCTCGCCGGCGCAGGTGTTCCAGGTTTCCGCTGCCGGTGCAGTGCTGCTGTCGGCGGCGTAGCTGCAGGTCTTGGCCACGTTCGGGGTCGGGTCGCCGAACACCGCGTTGCTGCAGGCGACCGAACCGGTGACGGTGCGCGACACGAAGGTCGTGCCCGAGCCGTAGCGCACTTCATGGGTGCCGCTGAACGAGCAGGTACCGCCTTCGTTGGCGCACTGGGTCCAGGCGGTGGCCGCATAGCTGCAGGTCTTGGCCACGTTCGGGGTCGGGTCGCCGAACACGGCGTTGCTGCAGGCGACCGAACCGCTCACGGTGCGCGACACGAAGGTCGTGCCCGAGCCGTAGCGCACTTCGCGGGTGCCGCTGAAGGTGCAGGTGCCGCCTTCGTTGGCGCACTGGGTCCAGCCCGTCGTTGCGGGCGGCGTGGCGGCGGCGCCGTTGGAGGCGTAGGCGCCGATGTCGTTGACGTTGATGCGGGCTTCGCCCGAAGCCACGTGCTGGTATTGCGCAATCGGGGCCAGCACGAAGCCGGTCGGTGCGGTGCCGGGCGCCGAGGCGGCATTGATCATCGGCGAACCGGCGGCCGGATGCAGGTCGTAGGTGGCGCGGTTGACGAAGGCCGGTGCGGCGGCGCTGTGGTTGGTCCTGAGTGTCGCATTGCCCTGGCTGGTCACGCTGCCGGCGCCCGCAAAGACGTTGTTCTGAATCAGGGCAGGGGTGCTCACACCGGAGCCGATCATCACGAAAGTGCCCGAACCGGCATCGTTCAGGAAAGTATTGTTGACCACATACAGGTCCTTGCCCGGGTTGCTCGCACCTTCCTCGCCATAGGCCAGGATGTTCGGGTTGCTGTTGGCGGCCGGCTGTTCGATCACGTTGCCGATGACGTACGAGGTGCCGGCGTTGGGCAGGTCGACTTCGTAGCTCGGGCTGCCCGCTGCGGTGCTGCTGGTCTGGCCCGGCGCGGTGCTGGAGAAGCGGTTGTTGTAGATCGTGTTGACCTGGGCGCGCGACTTCAGGTTGTGGCCGACGTTGGCGTCGTGCGAATAGCTGTAGCGGAAGGTGAGGCTGCGGACGTTGCCGATATACAGGTTGTGGCTATAGCCGTCGCCGAAACCGTTGTGGCCGAATTCACTGTACTCGATCAGGATATCGCTGGCGGTATTGGCGCCGCTCAGAATGCCGTTTTCGTTATCGTGCAGGAAGCTCTGGCGCAGCGTGAAACCGGTGCCTTCCAGGCGCAGTGCGGCGCCGTTCTGGTCCGGCACCCGGGCACCGTACATTTCGACGTTTTCGATGGTGATGTTGTTGCCGCCGACCACCCAGATCGCCTTGCCCATGGCATTGGCGCCGTTGGCATCGATCATCGGACGGCCGTTGACGCCGCGAATGGTCAGGTTATTGCGGGAAATGCCGCAGACATCGCCCTTGTAAATATTGTTGCCGCTGATTTCGATGGTGTCGCCATCGCGGGCAGCGTTGAATGCCGCGCACGGTGCGGCATATTGTTTGCCGGGACCGACCGACAGGGTCGCGGCAGATGCGCCGGTTGCCGCCAGCAGCGAGACCACCAGGGCAGGGGCCAGGCGGGCGGCGATGGAGCCGGTGTTGCGCTGTTGCATGTCGTTTCCTCGTAAATGAAAATTCTTTTGAGCAGTTATTCCTGCTGGAAAGATAGGAGCTTACGAGATTTGAGAAACGTGGTTTGTAAGTATTTGTAACGAAGAATATGTAATAAATAACCATGCAATTACTGCCATTTCTATTTATTTTTCGATAACGCCGCCTAAATCTTTCCTGAATCCGAGGCTGCCTGTAATTTTTTCCTACGGAAACTACTTGATCGAGTATGAATCCCCTGCACGTGCGCCAGGCGAGGCCGGTAGCGATATAAGTCGTCTAATTCTGCTTCCTTCAGCCACTCAAAATTTTTATCGCGAAACTTTATTTGATGTTGTTTCCTGGCATCTTTGAAGATTGTCTGAAGAAGAATAAATATTATTTATTACAACAAAATTTAATATAAAAATTCTATTTTTTATCTTTTGTAACTAGGGTTTTTACCTGTTTGATACTGATAGGGGCGTCGATTTTTTTTACACGACAAATTTGAAGTGCTCAAAGCCAAAAAATAACTCATTGATAAGAAACAAAAAATTCTTATGGAATGCAACTTGCTTATGTTCTTGTCATGATTGGTAATTGTTCAAATAGGAGAGGTGTGTGAAAAAAATATTTGTTTCTTTGATGTTACTCATTGCATCTTTGGGTGCGACAGGCTCCGCATGGGCTGTCGTCGTCACCGGTTCTACTTACGGTGTTTACCTGGAGGGTGAATTCAGCGGCAACCCTGCTATCCCCATCAGCGTCTTCGACGACACGCCGGCCACCTTCATGCGCGACGGCCTGGTGGTGACGGTCAGTGAATCCGATACCATCCTCAGCGATGTCACCAACCACATTTCCATCAACCTGAGCACGAACGGTGATTTGTTTCCGGTTTTCAATGAAGGTGCCTACCTGGGCGTGGGGACCCTCGACGTACTCGACCTGGCATTCCCCGTGAATCTTTATGATGCGCGCATTACCATGCTCGACCTTGCTGGCAATGTGATATTTGCATCGGATAACCTGGCCGGACTTGCCGTTCAAAGCCAGCCTTGGGACGGCAGCTTGCCGACCCCTGCGACGAGTCTGTTCGTGAGCGAGATCGGTGGCCAGGACGTGGCCAGTATCACCTTCGATTTCTACGTGACCCACGTGATGCAGAATTCGGTGCCGGAACCGGGCAGCATCCTGCTGTGCTGTGCAGGCCTGCTGGCTGCCCTGGCAATGCGCCGTCGCCGCCAGTCCCGCATGTGATCCGCCTGTCCAGCAGGGCAAGCCACGCCCTGCTGTCAACTTGCCATGCTTGCGGCCGTCGATACGACGGCCGCAACGCCATCAGCGAGTCAATTTCCGCTGTTCAATATTCTTCCAGTTTTACCAAATACAACAGAATTCGTTACGAATATATAAAAAACACAAATCCGTATAAAATTTGACCTGAAGCATTATTAATTGTCCACCTCGACCTCCTGAATGCAAGCTCTTACCAAGAGGCCATCGGCTTCCTTCCTGTTCCTGGCCTATCTGGCCGCCGTCGCCGTCGGGACGTTTGCCATGGTCCTCGCCAGGGCCTACCAATCAGGTTTTTCCGGCGCAGACGAACCTTCCCACTTCCTCAACGGCTATTTCATCGCGAACTACCTGAGTACCCACCTGGGCGCCAATCCGATGGCGGCCGCGGCCGATTTCTATATCCACTATCCGAAGATCTCGATAGGCCATTGGCCGCCCGCCTATTACGGTTTCCTGGGGCTGCTGTTCATGGTGCTGCCGCCGACCATGCCGGTCGTGTTCGCGCTGAATGTGTTGCTGGCCGCGCTGCCGGCAATCGGCATCGCCGCTGCGCTGAGCCTGCTGGCGGATCGCCGCGCCGCCATCATCGGCGTGCTGGTGTACGCGCTGACGCCGCTGGTGCTCGAGGGCCACGCGATGTTCATGGTCGACCAGCCGCTGGCCGCCTGCCTGGTGGCCGCCACCGCCGTGTGGATCGCGTATGCGGCGGCCCCGGGCTGGGGCAAGGCGATCGGCTTTGCGCTGCTGGCTGCGCTGGCCGTGCTCATGAAGGGCAATGGCTGGCTGGTGGTGTTCATTCCGGTCTTTCATATCGCGCTGACCGCCAACTGGAAGCAGCTGCTCTCCATCAAGCCGTACGTCGCCGCCGTGCTGATGGCGCTGCTGGTGGTGCCGTGGTACCTGCTGACGGCAAAAATCGCCGCCGACGGCTTCAATTACCAGGCAGGCCTCCCGTATGCATCGCAGGCGCTGCTGGCCAACCTGCTCACGCTGTCGCACAACCTGACGCCGGCCGGCGTGCTGCTGGCCCTGTTCGCCGTGGTGGCCGAATTCCGCCAGCGTGCGCGCTCGGCGCTGCGCTGGTCGATCGTCAGCTGCATCCTCAGCCTGGTGCTGGCCACGCTGCTGCTGCAGTCGCTGGTGCCGGTCGATATCGTCGACCGCTACATGGCGCCGGCCCTGCCGGCGGTGGTGGTGCTGGCCATCCTCGGTGCCCAGCATCTGCTGGCCATGCTGGCGCAACGCGGCGCCAGGCCGGCCGCGGCGCTTGCCGCTGCCGTGCTGGCGGTGGTGATGGCGGTGCCCGGCGTGATGCACCTGGCGGCGCGCCCGCCCAAGGCCGACACCGGTATCGGGCTGCTGTCGCAGGCGCTGGCGCCCGCCAACCGCCCGACGCTGACCGTGATCGACGGCCCGGCCGGCGCGGAAGGCGCCTTTATCGCCGAGATGGCGGTGCACGACAGCCGCCTGCAGGGCTATGTGATCCGCGCATCCAAGCTGCTGGCCGATTCGAATTTCATGGGCAGCAGCTACACCCTCAAGTACAGCAATGCCGGGCAGGTACTGGCGGCGCTGAACCGCCTCGGTGTGCAGCACGTCGTCATCGTGCGCCAGAACAATAATCCGGCTTATCCCCATAGCACCCAGATGCGCGACGCGCTGATGGGCCGGGATTCCGGCTTCGTGTTGACCCGGCGCCTGCCGCACCAGTACCGCGACGGCGTGACGGAAGTCTACGAAGCCAGCGGCATCGTCACCCCCGACATCGCGGCCGTCCGCGAAATGGGCATTCCCGCCAAAGCCAGCAAGCTAACCCAATTACAGCAGTAAGGAACAACATGGAATCCACTTTGAGAACCCCGCAGAATGTCGTGCCGATGGACGTGACGCATGCCTCCCTCGCCGGGTTCGAGATCGCAGTCATCTTGCCCTGCTACAACGAGGAAGCGGCCATCGGCGCCGTCGTCGAAGGCTTCCGCCGTGAACTGCCGCAAGCCCGGATTTATGTCTACGACAACAATTCGAAGGACAAGACGTCCCAGGTCGCCGCCGCCGCCGGCGCCATCGTGCGCACCGAAACCCTGCAAGGCAAAGGCAATGTCGTGCGCCGCATGTTCGCCGACGTCGACGCCGACATCTACCTGATGTGCGACGGCGACATCACCTATGATGCCGCCAGCGCACCCGCCCTGATCGCCAAGCTGATCGCGGAAAACCTGGACATGGTGGTTGGTTGCCGCGTCGACTCGGAAGCCGCCGCCTACCGCGCCGGCCACCGCTTCGGCAACGCCTTGTTTACGGGCTTCGTCGCCAACCTGTTCGGCAACCGCTTCACCGACATCCTGTCCGGCTACCGCGTGTTCTCGCGCCGTTACGTGAAATCCTTCCCGGCGCTGTCGAACGGCTTCGAGATCGAGACCGAACTGACCGTGCACGCGCTCCAGCTGCGCATGCCGATCGGCGAACTGAATACGCCCTACGGCGCACGCCTGGAAGGCTCGACCAGCAAGCTGTCGACCTACCGCGACGGCTTCCGCATCCTGCTGATGATCACCAAGCTGTTCAAGAACGAGCGCCCGCTGTTCTTCTTCACCATCATTTTCGCGCTGCTGGCCCTGCTGTCGCTGGGCTTGTCGCTGCCGGTGCTGCTGACCTACCTCGAGACCGGCCTGGTGCCGCGCCTGCCGACCGCCGTGCTGGCGGCAAGCACGATGCTGCTGGGCTTCCTGGCGCTCACCTGCGGCCTGATCCTGGACACGGTCACCCACGGGCGGCGTGAACTGAAGCGCCTGGCTTACCTCACGGTGCCCTCGGTCGGTGCCATGCTTGGAAAACGGACTTGAAACAGTTCCTGCGCTTTTGCATGGTCGGTGCGCTCGGCTTCGTCACCGACTTTTCCATGCTGTACCTGGGCGTCAAGGTGCTGGGACTGGGAACGGTCAGCGGCCGGCTCCTCTCGTTCGTGATTGCCGCCACCGTGACCTGGAAGGTCAACCGGCATTTCACCTTCGTCCAGCAGGGGCAGGGCTCGCTGCGCGAATGGGCGCAGTATCTGCTGCTGACCAGCCTCGGCGGCGGCATCAACGTGATCGTCTATACGATCTGGCTCTGGCTGACCGACCACAGCACGCTGAACCTGTTCCTGGCCGTTGCGGCCGGCTCGGCCGTTGCGCTGATGTTCAACTTCGCCATGTCGAAGTACGCCGTGTTTACGCGCCGCCAGGCCGCGTCGTAGCCGGCGGCCCGCGCCCGGCGGCCCGCGCCCGGCGGCCCGCGCCCGGCGGCCCGGCAGGCGGCTTATTTTGCCGCCGCCACCATGTAGTCGACGGCCGCTCGGACGTCGGCATCCGGCGCCGCCGAACCGCCTTTCGGCGGCATCACGCCAGCCTTGCCCTGGAAACCCTTGAGCGCATGGTCGTACAGCACCGCATTGCCCTGGGCGATGCGCGGTGCCCAGTTGGCCTTGTCGCCGACCTTCGGCGCGCCCGCGATGCCGGCGCCGTGGCAGGCGATGCAGGCCGTGTTGAACAGGGCCTTGCCGGTATCGGCGCTGGCACTGGCAGGGGCGGCTGCCGGCGCTGCTGCAGCCGGCGCCGCTGCTGCAGCCGGGGCGGGTGCCGCGGCCGGTGCCACGGCAGCGGCGGGTGCGGCCGCCGCAGCAGGCGCAGCCGCAGCAGGAGCGCCAGCCGCAGGGGCCGCCGCCTGCTGGGTGGGGGCCGGGGCTTCCGGTTCCTTGAACTTGGCGCCCGCCTGGTTGCTCATGTAGACCACGGCACGTGCCACTTCGATGTCGTCCAGGTCCGGATTGCCGCCCTTGGCCGGCATCAGGCGGATCCCCTGCACGGCGTGCTGGACCAGCGTGTCGTAACCCTGCTTGATGCGCGCGGCCCAGGCGCCGGCATCGCCCAGCTTGGGGGCGCCGGCGGCGCCGCTGCCGTGGCAGGCCGCGCATACCGCGGTGTACACGGCCTGGCCGCTCTGCAGGACTTTCGGGGCGTTGGCGTCCTTGAAGGTGAAACCTTCGTCGGCCACCGGGCGGATGCGGGCGCCGATGGCTTGCGCGGTCTGTTCCGAGCCGGCCCCCTGCAGATGGGTATTGGTGACGAAGGTGACGAGCAGGATGATGCCGATGACGATGACGAGGAAGAAACCTGCGACCGCAACGATGAGTTGCTTGGGTGTCTGGATCAGGGATTGCTGTTCATTGTGTGCGTCGCTCATGATTTCCTTAATCTAATTAAAAAAACCTGTCTCCTGCGCTGCGGATGCTTGTTTGCAATACCATCCGCGCCCGATTATAGACCCAAAAATCGTTAATGGAAACGCAATTACTGGCCGGCAGCGCCGGTTCCCATAGACGACGGTCGGGAAAGACTGTATCCTTCGCATCACTCTCAGCGCGGCTGTAGCTCAGTGGATAGAGTATTGGCCTCCGAAGCCAAGGGTCGCTGGTTCGATCCCAGCCAGCCGCGCCACTTCAGAAGATGGGCAAGTCCTTGCATCTTCGACCCGGGCTTACCGCCTGCGCCATCCGATCGCACCGCTCGTGGCGTTCGAACCTCTCGTATTTCTTCTTCATTCATGCTGAGTTTTCCGCATCGCTAGCGTTCTGGGCGATTTCTGGTCGGCGCAGCGCAGTCTGTACTCATTCCAATCTGCAATTAATAGTTTGCCACTATATTTTCGCCGTGGTATCGTCATTACATATAAATCTACCTACATAGAAATATGTTTTACGCATACGCATCATCAATCGCCTATGCCCTCATGGATGGTTTTCAACCATGATGGCGGCGCTTCAGTCCTTGTCCACTGCAAATTCGAAGGTAAGAAACGAGATCCCGAGAGCGTTTTCTATCTATCTTGATTTATTGAGGTTTCTTGCAGCGTTGAGTGTGGTCTTGCACCATACGTTTTTGCAGTTTGCCCCCCTTGAATTTCCGGGCCATGAGGCCGTTGTCGTATTTTTTGTGTTGTCCGGCTACGTCATCACGCATACGACGTCGCGTCCCGGGATGACCCTGTCCACTTATTTGCAACACCGGATTGCCCGCATCGTCCCGGTCGCGTGGGCAGCCCTGTTGGTTGGGCTGATACTGTCGATGGCGAAGGGCGAATTACCGCTTGCAGCGACACTGACCAACATGTTCTTCCTTGGGCAATCCGGTCTTGGATGGACCGAAGCGCCACTGAATGTTGCTTTCTGGTCGCTCAACTATGAAGTCTGGTATTACCTGATCTTCGCTGCCTGGATATTCTCGGCGCCCCGCTACCGGATCGTACTGACGGGCCTGACGGCACTGATTGCCGGACCAAAGATCGTGCTGTTGTTTCCAATATGGTTGATGGGTGTATGGCTGTATCGGAAAATGCCGGTACTGGACAAGGGCCCGGCGCTGGCAATCTATGCAGCCACCCTGATTGCAGCTGTACTGCTGTGGCGGTTCGATATTTCAGAGCTGTTGCGGGCGTGGCTTTATGATGTGTTCCCACCTGCCTGGCGTGCGCATCATTCGACACAGATGCTGTATGACCTCGTACTCGGCGTGGTGGTCACCGCGCATCTGAGCGCCGCCGCCAATATCATGTCCAGCCTTGACTGGTTGACCCGCTTCGAAGGCCCGATCCGTTATCTCGCCGGTCTTTCGTTTTCGATGTATGCATTTCATGGACCACTCGGGGAGCTGTATCAGCCGGGAATGAGTCCATTTCAATTTTATGCTGAGTTATCGATAGGAATTTTCTTGCTTGCTCAGCTTACCGAGTGCCGCGTGGCTTTTTTCCGCAGCATGCTGCGGCAGCTTGTAGCAAGGACTGCACATCCATTAAGCCAGTGAAGCAAGCGCGCTTCCCTGGCTTTGCGCTGCCGCGTGATGCGCTCTGACTTCGCGCACGATAGATGAGCGCTGCGCGGTCGCGCCGTCGAAATGGTACTATTGCATGCTCTGGGCATAACAATGTTGCCCAAAAGTTCACGGCAGCCAAATACTTCCCTTAGGAAAATTGCAGTATTTTTCTTGCGTCCGCGTTGACCAGACCTCGTGGGTGGAGGTTGGAGGGCCTGACAAGGGGCCGGTAACTTGTTGTTTCTGTTTAACAATTCATGTACTTTTGCTGGGAAGTATCGGTTTTTCCGTGTTATATTAAATGTTGTACAATTTGCAAAAATTGGATCGGAACCGATAAAATGAATGCAGAAGCAGTCGTTGCAGTAGTTGGACTCGGGTACGTTGGTTTGCCACTGGCGGTCGCATTCGGCAAGCGGGGCAGGACGCTCGGCTTCGATTTGTCCGCCACCAAGATTGCACATTATCGCAGCGGCGTCGATCCCAGCGGGGAAGTCGCGGCTGCCGACCTGGCTGCGGCGGCGCAGCTCGAATTCACGACCGATCCGGCGTGCCTGGACGCCGCCGATTTCATCATCGTCGCGGTGCCGACCCCGGTCGACGGCGCCCACCAGCCTGATTTCACGCCGCTGGCCGGCGCCACCACGCTGATCGGCCGTCACATGAAGCCCGGTGCGACCGTGGTGTTCGAGTCGACCGTGTATCCAGGCGCCACCGAGGAAATCTGCATTCCGATCCTCGAGCGCCAGTCCGGCATGCGCTGGCGGCATGACTTCCACGTCGGGTTTTCGCCGGAACGCATCAATCCGGGCGATCGCGAGCATACGCTGGCGACCGTTCCGAAAGTGGTGTCCGGCGACGACGACGCCACGCTGGCCCGGATCGCCGCGCTGTATGAATCGGTGGTCGAGGCCGGCGTGCACCGGGCGTCCGCGATCAAGGTGGCCGAGGCGGCGAAAGTCATCGAGAACACCCAGCGCGACCTGAACATCGCGCTGATGAACGAACTGGCGATCATTTTCGACAAGATCGGGATCGATACCAGCGACGTGCTGCGCGCGGCCGGCACCAAATGGAATTTCATGCCCTTCCGTCCGGGGCTGGTCGGCGGTCATTGCATCGGCGTCGATCCGTATTACCTGACGCACAAGGCCGAGATGGTCGGTTACCACCCCCAGGTGATCCTGGCCGGCCGCCGCATCAATGACGGCATGGCCAAGTTCGTGGCCGAGAAAACCGTCAAGTCGATGATCTCGTCGGGTTTCCACGTCAAGGGCTCGACCGTCAACGTGGTCGGCCTGACGTTCAAGGAAAACTGCTCGGACCTGCGCAATTCCAAGGTGGCCGACATCGTGCACGAGCTGGCGTCCTATGGCTGCGACGTGCACGTGCACGACCCGCTGGCCGATCCGGGCCAGGCGCGCCACGAGTACGGGATCGAGCTGGAGAACTGGGACAGCCTGCCGCGCGGCGACGCGATGGTGGTGGCGGTCGGGCACCGCGAAGTGATGGAGCACTCGTCCGACGAGTTCTGCGCCAAGCTCAACGACGGTGGCTGTTTCATCGACGTGAAGGCGCAGTTCGACCCGAAAACCTTCAGCCAGGCAGGCTACAGCGTCTGGCGCTTATAAGAATGGCATGCGTTTGATAATGATTGCCAAGAATGATGCTTTGAATCAAGTCTACAACGCTTTGGCGTGCGTTCGTAGCGTGCTCGACGGCGTGTACGGTATGATGAACGCTTTGCTGTCCGGGAACTTTGCGCATGCCGCTGCACGGGGCCCGGAATACGCCGATTTCCGCCGCGGCGATGCACGGCACTCGCAGGCGGACATGTCCAGGGCACTCAACACCGCCCATGTTTTCCAAATAATCAAGAAGAAGCCCGGGAGTTATCGTGTTTAGGATTTCTAATCACTACGTGTCGAAGATCGTATTCGTTCTGCTGTTCGTCGAGGTGCTGGTGCTGCTTGGCGCAGCCTACATCGGGGCGACGGTGCGTTTCATGGAGCTGGGCCCGGGGGCTTCGCTGCCGAACATCGACCACTTCCTGACTTCGGCCATCGCGTTTACGGTCGCCATCATCTTCAGCATGAGCGCGATGGGCATGTACCAGCTCGACTTCAACGAAGGGCTGCGCAACCCCTTCCTCATGAAACTGATGCCCTCGTTCGTGATGGGCTTCCTGATCCTGACCCTGGTGTTCTACGTGGCGCCCGACCTGTACTTCGGGCGCGGCATCCTGGCGCTGGTGTTCGGCATCGGCGGCGTCGGCATCGTCGTGTCGCGCATGGTGTTCTTCAAGACGTCCGAACTGCGCTTCCTCGAAACCCGCATCCTGTTCCTCGGCAGCGGCCCGCTGGCCAAGGAATGCAGCGACTTGGCCCAGCAGAGCGCCAGCTACCACCGCTACCACATCACCGGCTTCATCCCGACCCCGACCGAAGAGCTGTGCGTGCCGTCCACCGGCCTGCTGTCGGCGCGCGAGAACGAGTCGCTGGTGGCGCTGGCGCGCCGCCACAACGTGCAGGAAATCGTGGTGTCGGTGCAGAACCGCCGCGGCGGCTTCCCGATCAAGGAACTGCTGGAGTGCAAGCTGGCCGGCCTGAAGGTGACCGATGCCGCCACCTTCTTCGAGCGCGAAACCTGCCAGATCCGGGTCGACTCGCTGCAGCCGTCGTGGCTGGTGTTCGGCGGCGGCTTCGACCAGAGCTTCGTGCGTACCTTCATGAAGCGCAGCTTCGACATCATCTGCAGTACCCTCATCCTGGTGCTGACCTTCCCGCTGATGCTGGGTGCGATGCTGGCGGTGTGGTTCGAAGACCGCGGTCCGGTGTTCTACTCGCAGGAGCGCGTCGGCATGGATGGCGAGATCTTCCGTGTGCATAAATTCCGCAGCATGCGCATCGACGCCGAAAAGGGCGGCAAGCCGCAGTGGGCGCAGCAGAACGACCCGCGCATCACGCGCGTCGGCAACTTCATGCGCAAGACCCGTATCGACGAGCTGCCGCAGATCCTCAACGTGTTCAAGGGCGAGATGTCCTTCGTCGGCCCGCGTCCGGAGCGCCAGTACTTCGTCGAGCAGCTGATCGAGGTGGTCCCGTATTACAACGTGCGCCACAGCGTCAAGCCGGGCATCACCGGCTGGGCCCAAGTGCGCTACGGCTATGGTTCGTCGGCCGAGGACGCATTGCAGAAACTGCAATACGACCTGTATTACGTGAAGAACAACAGCCTGTTCCTCGACGTCCTGATCCTGATCGATACCCTGAAGGTCGTGCTGTTCCGCAGTGGCCGCTGATCGGGCCGACGGTTTTGCTCATCCTTGCGGCCGCCTGTGCGGCCGTTCATCGTTCCTATCCGTGACTAAGATCGCGTGACCAACATCGCTGCCTCGAGTTACCTGCTGGCCGCCATCGGTTTCCTGGTGCTGGGCCTGCCCGTGCTGTCGGGCTGGCGCGGGCGTGCCCAGCGCATCACGCTGCCCCTGGCCTGCCTGGCCAGCGCGCTGTGGGCCGGGGTGCTGTCCTGGGAAGCGGGACGCGGGGTGCTGTGGAGCCCCTTGTCGGGCCTGCTCGAAGTGGTGCGCGACGGTGCCTGGGCATTGTTCCTGGTGGCGCTGCACGGCCACTGGCGCAACCAGGCCGGCCGCCTGCGCCGCTCGCTGGCCATCGCCGCCGCCTGCTACCTGACGCTGGTGGTGCTGCTCGCCCTGGCGCTGGTCGGCCACGGCACCGGTTTCCTGGTCGCGTTCGGCAGCCTGCCGATGCTGGCCGCCTTCGTCGGCCTGTCGGTGTACGGCATGCTGCTGGTGGAACAGGCCTACCGCAATAAAACCATCGAAGAGCGCTGGGCCACCAAGTTCGTCTGCCTCGGCGTGTGCGGCATGTTCGCCTATGATTTTTATATGTACAGCAATACCATGCTGTTCCGCGAGCCGAATCCCGACCTGTGGACCGCGCGCGGCGTCGTCAATGCCCTGACGGTGCCGCTGGTGGCGGCCTCGCTGGCGCGCCGCCGTTCCTGGACCACCTCGTTCTCGGTGTCGCGCCGCGTGATGTTCCATTCGGCTGCCCTGTTCGGCTCCGCGATCTACCTGCTGGCGATGGGGACGGTCGGCTATTACCTGCGCTACGTCGGCGGACGCTGGGGCACGGTGATGCAGACCGGCTTCCTGTTCGGCGCGGTCTGCCTGCTGGGCGTGATCCTGTTCTCGGGCACGGCGCGCTCTTGGCTGAAGGTCTCGATCAGCAAGCATTTTTTCCGCTACAACTACGACTACCGCGAAGAGTGGATGCGGTTCACGCGCACGCTGTCGGAGCGCGGGCCGAACCTGGGCGACCGTGCGATCCAGGCGCTGGCGGCGCTGGTGGAAAGCCCGGGTGGCGTGCTGTGGCAGCGCGAGGGCGTCCATTTCGCGCCGCGTGCCTACTGGCAGGCGCCGGCGGCCGACGCGGTCGAGCCGGAGCATTCGCCGTTCTGCCAGTTCCTGGAAAGCACCCAGTGGGTCATCGACCTCGACGAGTATGTCGACAGCCCCGACAAATATGAGGGTCTGGCCGTGCCCGACTGGATACTGGACCTGCCGCGACGCTGGATCGTGGTGCCGCTGATGCTGCACGAAAAGCTGTTCGGCTTCGTGGTGCTGCAGCGCGCGCGCAGCCCGCTCAAGCTGAACTGGGAAATCTTCGACCTGCTGGAAATCGCCGGCAGCCAGGCCGCCAGCCACCTGGCCCAGGAAGACGCGGCCAATGCGCTGATGGTGGCGCGCCAGTTCGAATCCTTCAACCGGATGTCGACCTTCGTCGTGCACGACCTGAAAAACCTGGTGGCCCAGCTGTCGCTGATGAACGCCAACGCCGAGAAGCACAAGAACAATCCCGAGTTCCAGCAGGACATGCTGGAAACACTGAACCACTCGGTGCAGAAGATGAAGCTGCTGCTGCAGAAGCTGTCGCGCACCGAGAATGCCGACAACAAGCTGCCGCTGGCGATCGACCAGGTGGTGCGCGGCGCGGTGGCGCTCAAGAGCGCCTTCGAGCCGCACCCGCAGCTGGTGATCGAGGCGCCCGGCCTGAAGGTGCTGGCCGACCGCGAACGCCTCGAGCGCGTGGTCGGGCACCTGATCCAGAATGCGATCGAGGCCACGCCGCGCGATGGCCATGTCATGATCCGTGTCGGCATCCGCAAGGACGACAAGCGTCCGCAGGACGCGGTCGAGATCGAAATCAGCGACACCGGGGAAGGCATGAGCGAAGAGTTCATCCGCGAGCGCCTGTTCAAGCCCTTCGACTCGACCAAGTCGGCCGGCATGGGCATTGGCGTGTTCGAGAGCCGCGAATACATCACCGAGCTGGGCGGGGCGCTGGAAGTGAGCAGCCGTCCCTCGCTCGGCACCACGTTCCGGGTCGTGCTGCCGCCTTACCGCGAAGCGGCGCCGGCCATGACCTGAACGCCCGTTTGACCAGAGGACATCCGTGACCCAAACCAAACCGAAACTGCTCATCATTGAAGACGATCCGGGCCTGCAGAAGCAGCTGCGCTGGAGCCTGGATGCCTACGACGTGGTCGTCGCCGGCGACCGCGAGGCGGCACTGACCCAGATCCGCCGCCACGAACCGGCCGTGTGCACCATGGACCTCGGCCTGCCGCCCGATCCGGACGGCTCGACCGAAGGCCTGGCCACGCTGCAGCAGATCCTGGCGCTGGCGCCGGACACGCGCGTGATCGTCCTGACCGGCAACCAGGACCATGCCAACGCGGTCAAAGCGATCGGCATGGGCGCCTACGATTTCCACCAGAAGCCGGTCGATCCGGAAGTGCTGAACCTGGTGATCCAGCGCGCCTTCTTCCTGCACACCCTGCAGCAGGAAAACCGCCGCATGCAGCAATCGCAGGCGGATTCGCCGCTGTCCGGCGTGATTTCGCGCGACCCGGGCATGCTGAAGGTGTGCCGCACGGTGGAGAAGGTCGCGCCGACCTCGGCCTCGGTGATGCTGCTGGGCGAATCCGGCACCGGTAAAGAGGTGCTGGCGCGCGCGGTGCACGCGCTGTCGCCGCGCGCCAAGGGCCGCTTCATGGCGATCAACTGCGCGGCGATTCCGGAAAACCTGCTCGAAAGCGAACTGTTCGGCTACGAAAAGGGCGCCTTCACCGGCGCCGCCAAGCAGACCAAGGGTAAAGTCGAACTGGCCCACGGCGGCACCTTCTTCCTCGACGAGGTCGGCGATCTGCCGATGGCGCTGCAGGCGAAGCTGCTGCGCTTCCTGCAGGAGCGCGTGATCGAGCGCGTCGGCGGCCATGAGGAAATCCCGGTCGACGTGCGCATCGTGTGCGCGACCCACCAGAAGCTGAAGGACCTGTGCGCCCAGGGCCGCTTCCGCGAAGACCTGTATTACCGCCTGTCGGAAATCGTGGTCAACATCCCGCCGATGCGCCAGAGGGAAGGCGACGCCGCGCTGCTGGCCCACCATTTCAAGAATAAATTCTGCGCCCAGGAATCGCGCGCGTCGCTGCACTTCGCGCCGGACGCGCTGGCGGCGATCGAGGGCTATGCCTGGCCCGGCAACGTGCGCGAGATGGAAAACTGCATCAAGCGCGCCGTCATCATGGCCGACGGCAACACCATCGTTGCCGACGACCTCGGCCTGCCCGAGAGCGGCGCCGAGGAAGAGCCGCTCAACCTGCGCCAGGTGCGCGACGAGGCCGAGTATAAAGCCATCGTCAAGGCGCTGGCCCGTACCGACGGCAACATCGTCAAGGCGTCCGAGGTGCTGGGCATCAGCCGTCCGACCATGTACGACCTGATGGGCCGGCACGGCATCAAGGTCAACGCTTGAAGCGCGTGACGGGAAAAAAGCCCAGCGGCAAGCGCAGCCGCACCGGCCGCCGCCTGCTGCTGGGCGCCGCCGCACTGGCCGTGGCCGGACTGGTCGGCGCCGCGGTCGTGATCGAGCACCTGGGCGTGGCGCCGCGCACGCTCGCGCCCTATGTCGAAAAACGCAGCAGCGGCCACAACCCCACCATCGTCGGACTGGGCCAGTTTGCCAGCCGGACCTTGCTGGAACTGGACCGCGGCGCCCCGGCGCTGCCGCCTCCCGAACTGGCGCTGGTCCTGGGCGCCCAGGCGCACCCGGCCGGCGGCCAGCGGCCGGGCGGTGTCCTGGTCGGCACGCCCGACGAACTGCGCGCCGCCATCGGCAAGGCCGAGGCCGGCGACGTGATCACCCTGCTGCCCGGCACCTACCGCTTCTCCGGGCGGGCGATCGATGCCGACCGCCCGGGCCGCCCCGACCATCCGATCGTCGTGCGTGCCGCACAGCCGGGCAGCGTGCAGGTCGAGTTCGACCAGCAGGAAGGGTTTCGCGTGAGCGCGCCATGGTGGCGCTTCGAGAACCTGGCGATCCGCGGTGTCTGCGGCGACGACACGTATTGCGAACACGCCTTCCACGTGGTCGGCGCCGGCCGCCATTTCGCCGCCGTCAACAACAGGATCGCCGACTTCAATGCCCACTTCAAGATCAACGGCGGCGGCGAGAATTTCCCGGACGATGGCCTGATCGAATCGAACACGCTGTACAACACCCACGCGCGCCGGACCGGCAACCCGGTGGTGCCGATCGATTTGGTGGCGGCCAGCCGCTGGACCATCCGCACCAACGTCATCAAGGATTTCGTCAAGCTCGAGGGCAACCAGGTCAGTTACGGTGGTTTTGCCAAGGGCGCAGGCAGCGCTAACGTGTTCGAGCGCAATCTGGTGTGGTGCGAAGACAAACTGCGCGGGCAGCCGGGCCAGCGGGTCGGCTTGTCGCTGGGCGGCGGCGGTACCGGCGCCGAGTGGTGCCGCGACCGCAAATGCATCACCGAGCAACAGGGGGGCGTCATCCGCGCCAACCTGGTGGCATCCTGTTCGGACGTGGGGGTGTATCTGAACAGCGCCGCCGACAGCCGCGTGGAAGACAATACACTGGTCGACACGACTGGCATCGACGTGCGCTTCGCAACCAGCAGCGCGCAGCTGGATGGCAACCTGGTGGATGGTCCGATCCGCGCCCGCGATGGCGGTTTGCTGCACCTGGGCGACGACCGCACGGTGCCGTTGTGGCACGCCTATCTGGGCGACCACCCGGTACGGGCGCTGTTCCGTGCGGCGTCGGAGGGGGATTTTTCCTGGAAGGAGAAGGCACCGCAGCGCGAGGGCGGCCGCAAGGGCTTGAACTTGTGCGGCACCGGACCCGTGGGGGCCTACGGCGCCTTCGACGACTTTGCCGAGTGCCGCCGCACGCCTTGACGGCGGCGGACGGGCGCTTCAGCGGCGCTGGGCCTTGCTCATTTCCTTTTCCGCGCGCTTGGCTTCTTCGCGTTTCGCGATTTCCGCTGCTTCACGTGCCAGGACCGATGCCGGTTTGTCGATCGGCGCCAGCTTGGCGTCCGTGTAGCGACGCAGGGTATGGTCGTAGGTCAGCTGGACCAGCTTGTAGAACTGGTTGCTGACGTGCTTGAACGGCGTCAAGCGGACCACCGGCGCGGTCTGGCGCGTGTAATGGCCCTTGAAAATCTTCGCGTGTCCCTGGTCGCCATCGATGATGTTGTACTCGAGGCCGAACACGTTGCGCCCGTCGACCATGCGGTGCGGGTGCTTCTCGCGGATGCGTTCGATCGCCAGCGTGTATGGAATCGGACCCGTCAGACGCAGGGTACCGTTCTTGCCGGCCTGGTGCAGGGAGGGCAGGTAATGGTCGATGTTGAACAATACCTGCTCGATCACCGCTTTCAGGTAGGGATGTCCCGGCGCGCTGATCACATGCCATTGCTGGAATTCGCCGCCCAACAGGTCGCGCAGGTCGAACACCAGGCCCCAGTGCTCGAACTGGCCATCGGCGCTGTGCCATTTCGACAGGATGTAGCGGTCGTCCGGGCGCAGCACCGAATCCAGCGGCAGGGTGGCGCTGCTCTTAATGTCGAGATAGACGCCACCGACCTTGTACAGCAGCAGGTAGCGGAACAGGTCGGCGCGGGCCGGGCCGTAACGCGGGTCGATGCGCTCGTAATACGCCCAGATCTCCGGCGGATAGTTACCTTTGATGAAGGCTTCGATCTCGTCGTCGCCGTAGAAACGGAATTCCCATCCGGGATTCAGCGCCTTCATCTTTTCGATGTTCTTTTCGAACAGCGGCGGGATCTGGCGGTTTTCAAAGGCCGGACGCATGCCTACTTGGTGAATGATGCGTGGGATCGACGTGCCCTCGGGGAGTGCAGCGATGTATTCGCGCGCGGGTGGACGATTCAGCGATGGGATCAGGAGGGATTTGAGCGACATTACGGACAGATTAGAGTGTGGGACATAAACCCAAGGAATGTTGCAAGTCTAACACGAAGAAATCGATTTGCACGTCGTGATTCAGGATAAGAAAACCACTATTTTTGATGTTTTGTCGGTCATTTGCATCACAACTCGTTGTATTACAGTTTTATTCCCCACGGACCCAAGCGCAGGTCCAGTCCGCCACCTGATCACGCCACATGCGGCGCGAAAACGTGTGGTCCGCCTTGTCGATCTGGCGGCGGGTCACGCGCGGCGCTTCCAGCAGGCTTTTCCAGGCCGGCATGGCAGCGGCGACGTCGCAGAATTCACGTGCGGTCAGATCGGCACCGCTGGTAATGACGAGCACCCGCCCCCGAAAGGCCTGCATGCCGGCAAGAATGCGCTGCGGCAGCGGGGAGGAGAGCGAACCGGCGCCGGCATCCGGCTTGCCCGGACTGAAGGCGCTGCGAGCCAGCTTCGCCATCGATGCCAGCGAGCCCGCCAGGTCGAAGCGACCGCTCAGCAGCTTGCGCCAGAAGTCGCGCTCCAACAGCCGGCCGCGGTAGTAATGCTTGAGGGTGGCGCGCGCCAGGCCGTCGTCCGTGCGGACCCACGGGTTCAGCATCACCACGCCACTCACGCGCGCATCGCTGGGCGCGTAAATGGCAATCGCCGAGGCTGCATCGCACAAGCCCCACAGCACGAGCTCCCGCATGCCCGGCACGGCTTTTGTAAAGGCATCGATGGCGGCGCGCAAGTCGCTGGTGATGGTCTCGAAGTCGCGCAGTGCGCCTTCGCTGTCGCCCATG
Organism: Herbaspirillum sp. SJZ107; assembly: GCF_006715485.1. Lineage (GTDB taxonomy): Bacteria > Pseudomonadota > Gammaproteobacteria > Burkholderiales > Burkholderiaceae_D > Telluria. Next base: position 671,576 of record NZ_VFNH01000003.1, on the reverse strand, counting down.
CCGCGGTAGTCGAAGCGCATGGCGGCGATGCCGTTCGCGGCCAGGCTGCGCGCCAGCAGGGTGAACTGGCGGTGACTGCCGGCGCGGTATTGCGGTCCGCCGACAACGATCAGGACACCCTGGGTCGGCATTCTGCCCGGCATGCTGAGTACCCCGTACAGCCAGTCGTCCCCGCAGCGGAAAGCGAGGGCGCGGTCGTCGCAGTCTTCAATCGACATCGGCGCTCTCCTGCAGGACCGCCACGGTCGCCTGCAGCCAGGCTTCCGACTCCGTGATCTCGGGGGTAATCCAGAACGATGGGCAGGCCAGCGCATGCAGGTGCAGGTCGACGCCGCGGCGCTGCCATTCGGTGCTGACGCGGGTAGTGCCAGCCCCCAGGGCGGCATCGGGCGTCGCCAGCGCTTCGAACCAGTCCACCCGGCAGGCGGGTGCCAGGCTGTCCGCTGGCGGCAGCGTATCGATGGCCATGGCCAGCTCGGACGCCAGGTCGTAGCCGGCGATTTCCAGGGTTGCGCCGTTTTGCAGGGCCTGGCGCAGCATACTGGTGCTGGTCTGCGCCCCCTCGTCGAACATGGCGCCGGCGACGCGCAGGCGCAGGAACTGCGTCAGGTAGCTGGCACCGTTCAGCACCGGTTGCCACAGGATCAGCGAATGCGGTGTTTCAGGAGCCTCGCGCGCATAATCAAGCGCAAGCAGGGCGCCCAGACGCAGTCCCCACAAGGTGAGAGGGCGCGCGAGCCGCCGCTGCAGCCAGGCCGCGCCGGCCGCCAGGTCCGATTTCCAGATCGTCCAGCGGGCATCGCCGAAGTCGCCGCTGCTGTCGCCGCAGCCGTACAGGTCGAGCTGCAGAACGCCATAGCCGCAGGCCGCCAGGGCGCGCGCCTGCAGCGCTGCCATCCGGCGCGAACGGTTCATTTCCTCGGCAAACGGGTGAACATACAGGACCGCGCCGCGGCAGACGCCCACGGGCGGGTGGAACAGGCAGAACCGTCGGCCGGGGGCACTTTCCAGAAAGAAAGGCTCGGCCGGTTGGCTCGGCACGGCGCTCATTCGCCGCGTTTATGTGCGACGAACGCGGCCAGGCTCCCCAAGGTTTCGAAGGTGCTGGCGCTGATCTCGTCATCGTCGATCGCGATGTCGAACTGTTCTTCGAGCGCGGCGATCAGGCTGACCACTGCCATCGAATCGAGTTCGGGAAGACTGCCCAGCAAAGGCGAGTCGGCATCCAAGCGGCTGCCTGCTTCGCCCAAGCCCAGCACGTCAATCAGGATCGTCTTAACTTGGTTGAGGTACATAATCTATTCGTCATTCCGGTCAGGAGGCGATTATACATTCGGGCGCAGCAGTCCGAGCCTGATCCCGATCGGCGCCGCCAAGCGGTGTATTTCCTCGAGCAGCACGTGGCGCGTGACGCGCAGCAGCAGGTACCAGACGGCGGCCAGCGGCACCAGCATGATCAGCAGGCGCGCCAGTGCCGGCAGCGAGGACGGCAGCGCCAGTTGCAGCAGGTAGCCGGCCGCGCCGGTGCCGAGGGCGACCAGTGCGCTCGGCGTCAGTGCGCGCACCATGACGCCAGTCGGGTAGCCGAGATGGCGGCTCTGCTGGAGGCCAATGACGGGTGCGGTGACGATGGTCGCGATGCACAGCGCCCAGGCAAAGTGGACCAGGCTGCCGTTGAACAGCAGCACGCCAAAGCCGATGCGGGTCAGCACCGACACCATGATCGGCACCGTGCTCAGGTAGGGCCGGCCGATCGCGGTCACCGCCATCGGCACGTAGTGGTACATCATGCCGACCGCGGCAGCCAGGGTCAGGGCCGGGATCGCGGGTACGGCCTCGAGCCAGCTCGGTCCGTACAGCGCCAGCACGATGTCGTGCCCAAGAATGGCAGTCAGCAGCAGGGCGGCCCAGCCCACGCCGGTCAGCAGGGCGGTGGCGCGCGACAGCGTTGGTGCCAGGGACTCGCCGCGGTGGTAAGTCTGGGCCAGGTAGGCTACGGCGCCGTAGTTGACGGTAGAACCGGCGATGTAGGTGAAGATCGCCACGGTCGAATTCGCGCGGCTGAGCAGGCCGACCAGGCGCGGGCTGCCGAGCTTGCCCAGCAGCAGGTCGGGAACGGCATTGTTCAGAGAGCCGGCGCAGCTCGACAGCAGCGAGCCCACGCCGAAGTGAGCGACCTCGCGCCAGTGCTTGAACGAAGGCAGCCACGGCAAATCCTTGGGCCGCATGAAAGCGCAGCCGATGCCGCAGGCGATGATGTTGATCAAGTTGGCATACGCCAGCGCCATGCTGCCGAAGCCGAGCTTGGCCAGGGTGATACAGCTGATGCAGAAGCTGCCGGTACCGATTGCCCACAGTACGGCTTCCTTCTTGGCTTCGAAATTACGGGCCAGCAGCGAGTTGGTGATCGACCCGAAGGGAATGAAGAAGAAGCCGACGGCCAACACACGCATCACTGGCACCAGCTTCGGTTCCCGGAACCATTCACCGATCCAGCCGCTGGCCAGCAGCAGGACCGTGGCGATGATCCAGGAGGTAGTGAACACGACGCCGGTAACCGAGCGCAGCTTGTCCGGCGTCAGCTCTTTTTCGCGCTGGATGTAGTTGGTGACGCCGAAATCGCGGAATACGTGGCCCAGATTGACGACCACCGCCGTCATCGAATAAATACCGATCTCGCTGGGGCTGAGGATGCGGGCCAGGATGATGCTGACGATGAACTGGAGCATTGCTGCCCCCGACGTCGAGAAGAAATTAATGACCAGCGAGCGACGGAGATCTGCCATAAAAACAACTGCGCACTATAGAGAGAACGGCAACGATTTACGCTGGCGCACTGTTAATCAGGCGGATGGCGTGCCGGGAGGCAGCCTCGTATTTGTTATTGATGAAGCGCATCGACCCGATGAAATGGTAGAACGCGGTGTCCGCCGTCGCGCAATCCGGGGTGCCGTACTTGGGGAAAGGCAGAGGCTGGACGCCTGGCATGTTGCTGACCAGGTAGTTCGAGGTGACTTGCTCGGTGCCCCAGCGCTTCCAGTTGTCGCCGAGCTTGGCGCCCATGCGGCGCGAATAATCGGTCATGGTGTCGCGCATCGTGGACGAGCGCGGGAAGCCGGTGAAGCCCGAGCAGCCGCGAATGTAGCGGGCATCCTGCGGCAAGCCGACGTTGACCATCTCGGTTTCGGCGATCGCTTGGACGTGCGCCCACGGCGCCAGCCAGGGCAAGGCATTCTCGCGGGTCGCCTGCAGCGAGCGGATCGGCGTATCCGGCATCTCGCCGAGCACGAAACCGGTGCCGTTGCGGACCGCGTCCAGCACTTCCGGCACCGGTCGCACGGTCAAGGTGTCAGCGTCCAGCTGCACCACGTAGCTATCCTCGACGTAGTGGGCAATCGCGAACAGGCGTTCCCAGGTACCGCCGCGCGGGATATCCGGATGCACGAATTCGTGGGCTTCGCGCAGTTCGACATGGGGCAGGTGGCGTTTCAGGACGGCGCGGTCGGCATGGTCGATCGATGGATCGCAAACCACGACGATCTTGGCCGGATTGAGGAAATGCGCGAAGGACTTGACGGCAACCAGGTACGACGAGACGTCGCGCTGGTGCACCATCGATAACAGGGTAAACGGCAGCACGCCCGGTTCGAGAGGGCGGGTTCCCAGGATTTGCCGGGCAACCCTGTGGTACTTCCAGCGCCAATAATCACGCTTGGCACGCCCCATGGCCTTGTTGAATAAAGACATCCTTACTAACTCCCATATGACCTGCTAAAGTGCAAGTTCCTTGCTATATCGCATTACATTATATGCTGCAACGCGGCACGCACACGTGAGCTTGCGGGTTTTTTCTATTAAATTCTTGCCAACAATGTAGCGCCAAAGAAAAACCGGACTCCCTGTCAAGGAAGTCCGGCTCGGTTCAGCCCGGGGCGGGCTGGGGATTATGCGATGCCGAGGTTCAGCGCGGCAGGATGGCCCACTGCGGTGCCGAACGGTAGTTCGGCTTGGCGGTGCGGTTCGTGAAGATCGTCCACGCCTTCTTGGCATCGGCGCCACCCATCTGGGCGGCGACCGCAAGTGCCGGTTGCATGTTGGCCGGGTAACCCATTGCACCGTCGGCATAACCCATCATGCGGCCGACCTGCCATTCATAGCCGTTGATCGAGCCGAGGAAGTCCGCCTGTTCATTGCTGCCGCAAGTCATGTCGACGAACTTCTTGCCATTTCGGCTGGTCGATACCACACGCATGTCGTCATTGAACATCATGTCGCCGCCGAAGGTGGCCGCATACACACCGGCAAAGCTGTCATACAGCGGCGCCGAGCGGCTAGGACGGATGTTCAGGATGTACGCCGAGGCGCCGACCCAGCAGAAGCCCGGCGCCGTCATGCGGCCCACGGGGTATTTCGCTTTCCATTGCACGATCGGATCGGCCTTGTTGAAGCCGAGTTCGCTCAGGTAACCGAAGCTCCAGGTCAGGAAGTCATCCTGCCAGGCACCGAAATTGTCGGCATCGTTGAACGCGCCTTCACCCGAGCCGTCGTAGGCACCCAGTTTGTTCGGCTGGCCGACGACATAGGTCTGCTTGTAGAAGTCCAGGTTATTGCCCAGCTGCTGGACGAAATAATCCTTCATCGGATCGGCGTCAGGCGTGATATAGGCCACCTGACCCAGGGTGCGCAGCGACCATGCCTGGCCACGTACCTGCAGCCAGCGCACCAGGCCCCTGCCGTTACCCGAATTGTTCGGGTCGGTGCCGAGCGGATTGGAAGCTGCCCAGAACTGCAGTTCTTCCAGGTAGTAATAGTCACCCGTGACCAGGTAAGGCAGGTAATCCAGCGACGGCTGGTGGGCGGTATCGTCCGTGTACGGCGTCCATGAATGGCCCAGGTCGTCGTTCACGTAGCGCGGCACCGGCAGCGGCCCCCTGTCGCGCAGATTGAAGTGGGTCGTGATGTTCTTGTTCGTATCGTTGTCGGTACGAACCGGGCGCCCCGTCTTTTCATCGCGATAGTGGATCGACCAGCTGCCCGCGCCATCGGCCGCGGCCATCATCACTTTCCAGGCGCGCTGGTCCATCGACAGCAGCCACATCACCGACCAGGAAGGCAGTGAGCCGATATCGTTGCGTCCGCCGGTGGTCGGCATGTAGGCGGTCACGGGACCGATGGTCATCGGACCGGTATTGCCGCCGTTGATGCTCTGGGCCATCGAGCTCAGCTCGCCTTCGCCAGGGGCGAAGCTGGTGTCGTAGTTGGGAACCGCCTTGGTGGCGATCAGATAAGCCGTATTGAGTTTCACGTTCACCGCCGGCTGGCGCGAGGCATCCCACCAGGCATACTGGTGCCAGCGCGAGTGGTGATAGTGGTCCATGCCGGTCTTGCTGTACACCGACTGACCGTTCAGTTCGAGGTTGACGTCATAATTGACTTTGATGCCGGGCACCCAGGTTTTGTTGTTTTCGACCACGAACTCGACGCGTGCCTGCTTGTTCAAGCCCGAATACCAGCGCACGTCGAAGCGCGCGGTCAGTTGCGGGTGGGCATTGCCGTTCGCATCCTTCAGCGGCGCGCTGACGATCCATTCGTTGGCGACCGTACCCGACAGCCAGGCGATCGGCGTCGACTGCGCCACGGCATCGGCCAGCGTTGCACTGTATTTCACGCCGTTGAGCGAGATCGTCGTCTTGCCGGTCAGGCCGGCGCTGAGCAGGCCTTGCAGCGTCACCGTGGCCGTGGCAGAGGGGGTCGACTTGACCAGGTTCAGGGTCTGGGTCTGGCCGGCAGCAAGCGAAGGCAGCACGCCGGAGATGATGGCATGACGCACCGAGCCGTCGGCATGCGTCGCCTTGACGTTGATCTGCAGCGGCAGCACGGTGCCATCGGCCAGCTTGGCAGCGACGCCATCGGTTACGCTCAGGGCACCCGGGGTAAACACCTGACCGAACGTGAATGGCATGTTGGTCTGGGCACTGCCGGTGCTCTCCAGGCGCACGTCGGTCAACGGGGTGCCGATGACGGTCGGCGTCGTCACAACCGGCGGGGTGACGACAGGCGTGGTCGGGGTGGTACCGATCGGGGTCAGGGCATGACCGCTGCTGACCGTTGCCAGCGAGACCGCGCTGTCGGTGGATGCACCGGATGCGCCGCCGCCGCCACAGGCAACCAGCAGAGCGGCTACTGATAAGACAGCAATAAAACGCAAGGTAGGAGTATGGGTAGTCGAGCGCATGATCTGGAGGAATGGAATGGGTAAATAAGAATTCTGTTCCGTGTCTCACGGTCATTTATTTGCCGTAAGAAATTTCACGAGAGAATCAAACTTTACTCCAGTCAATAAAGTTAGTGTTCTGTTTTAGGACAAAAATGCCGAGATTCCACACAAAAACAACAAAAAATATCACTTTTGATACCGAAAGTTTATTTGAGCTTAAGAATCAAATGAAAAATATTGACCGGTGTGCTATGCCAAAACAGCATAAAAATTTCTATATTTTCACGATACTTTCATAAATAATCACAACTGTTATAATTTTAAAAATATCTTGTTATTTTAATTAAGCATTAAGCGTTATGGAGTGACAACTTTTTTGTCTATGTTCAATAAAAAGAAGCGCATTATGAAGTGGTTGATAAAAGAAAGGAATGGATACTTAGCAATCCATTCTTTTTTTTAGCCTGAAACCGGCAGCGCTATCGGGGAAGAGCGGACATGGCGTCCGTTCACCTTGAAAGCATGCCAATAGGAAAGAGTAAGCGGTAGTGATACGCGATGCTTACAACCGATGCTTAATTGCAACTGTGTCGTAAATATCAGGAGAGTCGCTCACCAAGGAATCACGTCATTCGATAACACCAAAATAATTTTGATGTTCAAATAAGCGACGGCGAAATTACTGTCTATCAATATCTAGCGTAGATCCATTCTCTATCAAGACACTTTAAAAGAAAGGTGATCCATTGCTCGACGCGAATTGCAGACTGCCGTGCTATTGCCGCTGCTTGCATTGCACGCTGTATGCGACCTGACGATATTGCCGGGCCGATATCGACATCCCATAAAGGGAAATGATCAATCGGCTGCCGTGGATACCGGTGCCTGCTGCAATCGCGCATGCAGGCGCAGCAGCAGGGGCCAACGGTAACAGTTCAGGTGATACAGCGTACGAACGTCCTCGGTCCAGCGCGTATGCCATTCCATGACCTTGCCGTAGAACTCGATACGGCGCCGCCGTCCTTCCTCGAACACGCGGCGGCAGGCTTCCTCGCGCATCAGCAGGGCCGGTGAATAATGCTTCGGTATGCTCTCGTCATAGGTGGTCTTGAGGATCACGATGCAATCGCCATCCTCGATGCACAGGTCCATCGCGACCAGCTGGTCGCCGAAGAAATAGCGGTAGATGCTCGCCTGGCCGCGGGCGCAGAATGCTTCCAGCATATGCCGGTAAAAGCGGCCCTGGTCGTTGTCGGCGGCGACTGCAGTGCCGGCACGTCCTTTCCAGCCGGTGCTCTCCAGGCGGCCATAGTCGGCAATGGCTTGCGCCACCTGGTGCGGTGCGCGCCAGGTATCGAGCCGGGTGGCGACGCCCGCCGCGGCGAGGCGGTTGCGCTGCTTCTTGAGATTGGCGCGCAGATTCTTGCCGCGGCCTTCCCACCACGCATCGAAAGTGCCATCGACCACGATGCGCGCGGTATCGATGTAGTCGGCGGTCTGCATGCCGGGGCCATTGGCCGGCCGGCCCAGCAGGAAGGGATCGCACTGGCTCAGGCCGACCAGCAGCGCACACCCGGGCAGTGCGCGCACCAGGCTTGCCAGCAGCGCTTGCGGATCGCTGTCCGGACGCTGCAGCCAGCAGCCGACCGGCGCCTGGGCCGGCTGGAAGGTGGCCCAGCTGGCGCGGCCTTGCGGCACCAGCAGCGCCGCGGCCAGCAATGCCTCGCCGTCACGGCACAGGGCGATGCGTTCCCGCCCGGTGCCGAAGGCGGCCAGCAGGGCGGCGACGAAATCGGCGGCCAGCATCGGCGCCGCCGGTCCAAGCGCACGCAAGGCATCCCATTGCGGAGAGATCGTGGAGAAACCGGCAGCCGGCAGGAAGGTCCATTTCATGGCGCCAGCACCTCGGCTAGGCAGGTGCACAACCAGTCGAGTTCCTGTGCGCTCAGCTCCTGGTGGCAGGGGAAGGCCAGCACGTGGCGCGACAGGTGCACACTGTCGGGGCAGCGCGCTGCGTCCACGCCCGGCCACAGCGTGTCGGCGAAGCGCACGACCGGCAACCCGCGTTGTCGGATGCGCGCGAAAGCCGTTTCGGCATCATCGACGACCAGCGGGAACAGCCAGGGGCAGACGCCGTCCGGCAGCGCCGCATGCAGCGGGCGGCAGCCCGGCAGCTTGGCCAGTGCCGCCTGCAGGCGCTGGTAGTGGCGGCGGCGCAGGGCCACGATGCGTCCGGCCGACACGCGCCGGAGCAGCAGGCGTGCGAACAGCGAGGAACGCTTGTCGAGCCAGCGCGTATCGAAGCTGAAATCGCTGTCCGAGGAACCAGGCGCCAGCCCACCCGCCGCCGCCACGGGGCGGCTGGACTTGATGCGGCGCCACAGCAGGTCCTTGGCGCGCATCGGCAGCGCGAGCAGGGCCTTGAGGGCCGGCAGGCGGCCGTAGCGGAAGCTGTGCTCGAGCGTATTCAGGACCACCTTGGCTTCGAAGCCCTTGCCGGCCGAACGCAGCACGACACGGTCCAGGGCGTGGCGCGCCGACACCAGCGCCCCGCCTTCGTACATCGGGAAGAATTTCATGCTGCTGGCGATCGCATAATCGCCATGGCTGCCGAGCGGACGGCCGGCGTATTCGCCGAAGAAGGCGTGGGCGCAATCCTCAATCAGGGCGATGCCGCGCGCGTCGCACAAGGCGCGCAGCGCCGCCAGGTCTTGCGGGAAGCCGAAATAATGGGTGGCTACTAGGGCCTTGACGCCGGGGCCGCACAGGGCCGCGATGTCGTCCAGGTCGGCGCGCGCGTCGCCATCGACCCGATAGAAAATCGGCGTGGCTTGCAGCCACAGTACCGGCGGCACCATCGACAGGCTGTGGTAGGCCGGCAGCAGCACGCTGTCGCCCGCGCCCACGCCGAGTTCGCGCAGCGCCAGCGCCAGGGCGATGCGGCCGCTGGTCACCAGGCGCACGTGCGCTGCGTCCAGCACGGAACCCAGACGCTGTCCGCGCGCAGGACGGAACGAAGCGCCCGACAGCACCGGTACCAGCGGCACATGCGGCCGGGCGGGCAGGGGCTGCGCGGCCGGCGCGGCAGAAGGGGACAAGGACATGATGGGTTGGTTCCGGGATCGTTGATCGGTATTCGGTGATGCGGCTTCGACGTTGCGCAAGTGGAATGGTAACATTGCAGTTTGGTTTTCCCGAGTACGTCCTCGTCCTTATGAGCGACCTGATCCACGACTTCATTTTCACGGCGGCGCGCCGTACGCCGGCTGCGCAGGCGCTTGTCCACGGCAACCTGCGGCTCGATTATGCGGCACTGGCGGACCACGTCCGGCGCGCCGCCCAGGTCTTCCTCGGCGCCGGCCTGCAGCGTGGCGAGCGGGTCGCGGTGTATCTCGAGAAGCGCATCGAGAACGTGGCCGCGATGTTCGGCGCTTCTCTGGCCGGCGCTGTGTTCGTCCCGGTCAATCCCCTGCTCAAGCCGGAGCAGGTGGCGCACATCCTGGCCGACTGCAACGTGCGGGTGCTGCTCACCTCCGGCGAACGGCTGGCGCAGCTGGCACCGCAGCTGGCGGCCTGCCCCGACCTGCGCCTGGTGCTGCTCACCGGTACGCCGGACCTGGCTGCGGCGGGCGCGCACACGACGCTGGCCCTGCGTGCCTGGGATGCGGCGCTGCATGAAGCCGGCACCGATCTGGCGCCGCACCGCCGCATCGACGGCGATGTCGCCGCCATCCTGTACACCTCGGGCAGCACCGGCAAGCCGAAGGGCGTGGTGCTGTCGCACCGGAACATGGTGACCGGCGCCCGCAGCGTCGCCAGCTATCTCGAACTGGTCCCGTCCGACCGCCTGCTGGCGGTGCTGCCGCTCAGCTTCGACTATGGATTGAGCCAGCTCACCTGCGCCTTCCTGAGCGGCGCCAGCGCCGTGCTGCTGAACCACCTGTTCGCGCGCGACGTCGTCGATGCGGTGGCCGCGCATGGCATCACCGGCCTGGCCGCGGTGCCGCCGCTGTGGAACCAGCTGGCGCGCCTGGACTGGCCGCAGGAGTGCACGCTGCGCTACCTCACCAATTCGGGCGGGGCGATGCCGGGCGCGACCCTGGCGGTCCTGCGCGCCGCCCTGCCGCACGCCCAGGTGTTCCTGATGTATGGCCTGACCGAAGCCTTCCGTTCCACTTACCTGCCGCCGGCGGAGATCGATCGCCGCCCCGGTTCGATGGGGCGTGCGATCCCGAATGCCGAGATCATGGTGGTGCGCCCCGACGGCAGCCCGTGCGATACCGACGAGCCGGGCGAGCTGGTGCACCGCGGCGCGCTGGTCTCGCTCGGCTACTGGAACGATCCGGCCAAGACCGCCGAGCGTTTCCGCCCGGCCCCCGGCCAGGATCCGGCGCTGCCGCTGACCGAGATTGCGGTGTGGTCGGGCGATACCGTGCGCCGCGACGGCGACGGCTATCTGTATTACATCGGCCGCGCCGACGACCTGATCAAGGTGTCCGGCTACCGCGTCAGTCCGACCGAGCTGGAAGAAGCGTTGTACGGCCTCGGCACGGTCGACGAGGCGGTGGCCTTCGGCGTGCCGCATCCGGAACTGGGCCAGGCCATCGTGCTGCTGGCCAGCGCCGCCGGCCCCGATGCGCCCACGCCCGAGCTGCTGCGCCGGGCCTGCCAGCGCCGCCTGCCGGCCTGGATGGTGCCGTCGCATGTCGAAGTCCGCAGCGAACCGTTCCCGCGCAACCCGAACGGCAAGATCGACCGCAAGGGGCTGGCGCTTCCATTCCTCACCCTGTTCGAAGACCGTTCATCATGAGCACCACCAAGCCTGTCCACGCCGGGATGACCCAGTTTGCCGTCGACGGCGGCGAACTGCAGGTCGGCGGCGTGCCGCTGACCCGGCTCGCCCAGCGTGTCGGCCGCACCCCTTTCTATGCCTATGACCGGGCCCTGCTGACGGCGCGCGTCCAGCATGTGCGCGCCCACCTGCCGGCGCCGCTACGCCTGCATTATTCGGTCAAGGCCAATCCGATGCCGGCGCTGGTACAGCACATGGCCACCCTGGTCGACGGCCTCGACGTGGCTTCCGCCGGCGAACTCCGGACGGCGCTCGATACCGGCTTCGATCCGGCCCACGTCAGCTTCGCCGGTCCCGGCAAGACCGACGCGGAGCTGACGCAGGCGATTGCCGCCGGCGTCACGCTGAACGCCGAGTCGCCGAATGAAATCGGGCGCGCGGCGCGCATCGGCGACGCGCTCGGGATCGCGCCGCGCATCGTGCTGCGCGTGAACCCGGACTTCGAGCTGAAGGGGTCGGGCATGCGCATGGGCGGCGGCGCCAAGCCCTTCGGCATCGACGCCGAACAGGTCCCGGACTGCCTGCGCCAACTGGCGGCGCTCGGCATCGCGCTGCAAGGCTTCCACATCTTCAGCGGCTCCCAGAGCCTGAAGGCCGAGGCGATCGCCGAGTCGCATGCGCGCAGCGTCGAGCTGGCCCTGCAACTGGCGGGCGAAGCGCGCCAGCCGCTGCCGGCCCTGTACCTGGGCGCCGGTTTCGGCATTCCCTATTTCCCCGGCGAGCAGCGGCTCGACCTGGCGCCGATCGGCGACAACCTGGCGCAGTGCATGGCACGGGTCGAACGTGAACTGCCGGGCACGCGCGTGTCGGTGGAGTCGGGGCGCTACCTGGTCGGCGAAGCCGGCGTGTATGTGGCGCGCGTCATTGACCGCAAGGTCTCGCGTGGCCAGGTGTTCCTGGTCACCGACGGCGGCCTGCACCACCACCTGGCGGCCTCAGGGAATTTCGGCCAGGTGATCCGCAAGAACTACCCGGCCGCGATCGGCAACCGCATGGCGGCGCAAGCACGCGAGACGGTGTCGGTGGTGGGCCCGCTGTGCACGCCGCTCGACGTGCTGGCCGAGCGCATGGACCTGGCGCGGGCCGACGTGGGCGACCTGGTGGTGGTATTTCAATCGGGTGCATACGGCCTGTCGGCCAGCCCGACCGCTTTCCTGGGACACCCGGCGCCGCTCGAAGTCCTGGTCTAGACGCTCGGGGACGGGTCAGCCGCGCTGAGTCAACTGCCATAACGGCTTGCGGAGCAGGCCGGGCAGAGCGGTAATGAATGCCTTCAGGCGGAATTTGCGGTCCTGAGGCCGGCGCCGCATGCGCGCCAGCATGTCGCCTGCCGTATCGAAGGCGCCGCGCGCAAAGGCGCCGTCGAACACGTCCAGGCGGCGCACGTCGATCTCGCGCAGGATGGCCTCGCGGTAGGGGGCGGCGTACGGGTGCTCGTCGAGGGCGAATTCGAGGATGTGCACGCAGCCGCTGACGGTGCGGATGTTGTCGCCCGAATCGTTGGTGGCGTGCTTGCGCACGCGTACCAGCGGCGTGGCGCACAAGGCCAGGCGCGCCTGGCCGATCAGGCGCAGCGTGAATTCCCAGTCTTCGGCGCCGACGCCGTTGAAGCGCACGTCGTAGCCACCGATACGCTGGTACAGGGTCTTGCGGATCACGCTGCCCGAAGGGAACAGCGGCTGGTAGGACAGGGTGCGCAGGTACAGGTCCGGGATGCCGACCCAGAAACCGTCGCTCTGCTGCGCGCCGTCGAAGAAGCCGGCCGGCGCCAGCGAAAACTTGTCGGCATGGGCGCCGCGTTCGTCGAAGGTCGTGAAATTGGTGTACACGGCATCGTAGTCGGGATGCCGGGCCAGCCAGGCCGCGATCGTCTGCGTGTACGCCGGCTCGAACAGGTCGTCGGAGTCCATCAGCACGACATAGTCGCCGCCGGCCGCTTCCACGCCGGTGTTGCGGGCCTTCTGCACGCCGCCGTTGGCCAGCCGGATCACCCGGATCCGTCCCGCGTACTGCGCGAGTACCCGGGCCGTGTCGTCGGTCGAACCGTCGTCGACCACGATGATCTCCAGGAACGGCAGGTGCTGGGCCAGCGCGCTGTCCAGCGTGGCGCCGATCAGCGACGCCCTGTTGTACGTGGGGATGACTAGACTGAGGGTGGGTGCGGTGCTGGACATGGTAATTCTTTGGTCAGTTTGGCCGGGACATGCTGGTCACCTGGTACCTGCGCCGCCTGCATCCGCTCGCCGAAGGACAGGGGTTTCTTCAGGAGCAGCAGCTTTTCGAGCAGGACCAGGATGATGATGATGTCGTAATACAGGTCGAAGTAGGCAAGCGACAGGAAGGCGCCGCTGACGGCATAGCCGATGATGCTGACCTGGGCCATCTTGGCCAGGTCCGAAGCCCACTTCAGCTCGGGATTCTTCCCGCAGAACTTGATGATGCGCGTGCCGGTGCGCCAGCTGAAGAACATCAACAGCAGGAACATGATCAGGCCGACGTAGCCGTGATCGCCCAGTACCTGGAAATAGATACTGTGCGCCACGTGGTAGCCGAGCGGATCGGGCGCGTACTGCAGGAACAGCCGTGGCGTGAAGACATTGAAGCCGCCACCCAGCAGGTGGCTGTTGGCGATATTGATGGCGAAATACCAGGCGTTGATGCGGCCCAGCGCCGAGCTGTCTTCCTGGTAGTCGTTGATCGTGTCCATGCGCGCATACCATGCTTCCGGCATGATGCAGGCAATCAGGACGCCGATCACGACCACCGCCAGGCCGGTCTGCGCCTTCTTCGGGCTCTTCAGCCACAGGAACACCAGCATCGCGGCGCCGCCGAGCAATGCGCCGCGCGAATAGGAGCCCATTGCCGACACCGACGTGAAGATCACGACCGCCAGCAGGCCCATCGAGACCAATTTGCTCTTGACCTGGCTGCGCAGGTACCAGATCATCGGCAGGGCCACCACCAGCGCCAGCGCCATGCTGTTGTTTTCCGCGATGTAGCTGCCGTCCGGACCGAACACGCGGTAGTGGCCGCCGGAGGCGATCGTGAACAGGCCGCCTTTCAGTCCGTAGATACCGAGCGACAAGGCGACGACCCACACGAACAGCTTGATGTTCTTTTCAGTGTTGATGACCATCAGGGTGATGGCGACCATGAGGAAGGTCTTGGTCACCCGGTCCCATTCTCTCCAGACCAGGCCCGGTTCAAGGGCGAACTGGCTGGTGAGGTTCATCCAGGCATAGAACAGCAGCAGCATGACGGTGACCGGCGTGAGCGGGAAGCGTTTCGGCTCCTTCGACATCAGCATGCTCAGGATCGTGACACCCGCCACCACCGCTGCGAACTGGAAGTTGTACGCCGCGCCGTAGGCGAGGCGGTGCGGGTTCATCAAGCTGACCCAGGTGAACAGCAGGGCGCCCAATGCCGGCCGCTTGAAGACGAAAGGCAGCAATCCGAAGATGATGCCGAAAATGACGAGGTCACGCATGGGTGCGCAAAGTCCCGAACAGTTCCACCACGCGCTGGGCGTTGGCTTTCCAGGTCAGTTTCTGCTCGCCGATGGCGCGGCGCGCATTGGCCGCGACCTTGGTGCGCAACAGGTCGTCGGCGCACAGGCGGCCGGTGGCGTCGGCCAGGCCGCCGCTCTGTTTCGGATCGAACAGCACCGCGTTGTGCTCGTCGGTCAGGATTTCCTTGATGTTCGGCTGGTCCGGGGCCACGATGGCCTTGCCCAGGGCCAGGTATTCGAACAGCTTGAGCGGCGAGGCATAGGCCACCACCGCCGGCTGCAGGGCGACGTCGAAGGCGGCGACGTAGCGCGCCACGTCGTCGCGGCCGATGATGCCGGTGAAGGTGACGCGGCTGTCGATGCCGAGGCGGCGCGCCTGCTGTTCCAGGTCGGCGCGCGCCGGGCCGTCGCCGACGACCAGCAGGTGGCGGCGCGATTCCGGCGGATCCTGGGCGATCATGTCGATCACCTTGTCCAGGCCATGCCAGTCGCGCACGAAGCCGGTGAAGCCGAGCACCAGGCTGCCTTCCAGGCCGAGGGCGCGCTTGGCGGCTTCGACGTCGGGATTGGCCTGGAAACGGTCGGAATTGATGCCGTTCGGGATCACCACGATCTTTTTCGGGTCGACCCCGTAGGATGCCACGATGTCGCCCAGCACCTGGGTGACCGGCAGCACCAGGTCTGCATTGCGCCAGCAATAGGCCTGCGACCAGCGCGCCAGGCGCTTGAGCGACAGGCCGTCGTAGCGGCTGCGCTCCTCCAGGATCGGTGCATTGATCTCGAGCAGCATCGGCAGGCGGAAGCGGCGCGCCAGCCAGACGCCGGCCGGCAGGAACAGGTTGTAGCGTTCGTACAGGCAGTCCGGTTTGTATTTGCGCACCGCCGCCGCCAGGCGCCGGTAGGCTACCAGCGAGTAACCCAGTTCCATCACTTCATAGAACCATTTCGGCAGGTGGCGCTTGAGGACGGCCACCAGGCCGGCATCGGCACCGAAGGCTTCGGTGTCGGCGCTGGGCGGCGCGACCACGATGACTTCGTGGCCGAGCGCGCGCAGCGCATTGATCATTTCCTCAATGTGGACGTATTGCCCATCCTTCGAGCGGGTACGGTGGTGGTAAAGAATGCGCACTGTTGCTGCCAATATAAAAGTTTATAAAATCAATCGCCGCGCATGACGCGGTGCAGGACGGCGCACACCGCTTCGGTGTGCCGTTCGATCGAATAGTCGCGTGCCTTGAGTGCGGCGCGGTTGCCGAGCGCGGCCGCGAAGGCCGGCTGGTCGAGCAGGCGCAGCACGGCGTCGGCCAGCCGCTGCGGGTCGCGCGGGGGGATCAGGAGGCCGTCGACCCCATCCTCGATGACGTCGAGCGGACCGCCTTCGTTCGAGGCGATCACCGCCTTGCCGAGCGCCATCCCTTCCAGGAAGGTACGGCCGAAGGGTTCCGGCTTGGTCGAGGCGTGCAGCACGATGGTGCTCAGTGCCAGGATGTCGGGCACGTCGCTGCGCATGCCGAGCAGGCGCACGCGGCCCTGGAGGGCGGGGGCGGCGGCGCGGCGCGCAACCTCGTCGGCGAACGCACGGTCCTTGCCGTAGGCGCCGCCCACCAGCAGCAGGTGGGCGTGCGGACAGCGTTCCAGGATGCGCGGCGCGGCGTCGAGCAGCACGTCCTGGCCTTTCCAGTCGACCAGGCCGCCGACCAGCGTGATCACCGGCTCGTCGCTGCCGATGCCGAGTTCGGCACGCAGGCCGGGCAGGGGCGCGCGCGGCGAAAAGGCATCGAGGTCGAGGCCTTCGGCCACCACCGTGCATTTTTCCGGCGCCAGCCCGAGCGTCAGCAATTCGGCCTGCACCGCGGTCGACACCGGGATGCAGTGGCGCAGCTTGGACAGGACCCAGCGGTTGCCGCGGGTATCGACGTTGAAGCCGCGCGCGTGCAGCACCGTCGGCAGTCCGGCCAGGGTGGCGCCCAGCGCGGCCGCAAGATTGCAGCTGGCGTCGTTGTTCAGGTAGACCAGGTCGATGCCGTCGCGCTTGAAACGCCAGTAGTAACCGAGCGCGGTCGGCAGGATGTTGACCAGGTTGTCGATCGCCGAAGCGGCCGGGATGCGGCGCCGGCGCAGCCACTGCTGGCTCAGCACGCGCACCGCGCGCAGGTGGCGCCAGCGGCCCAGCCGCGCCAGGCGCGGATAGGGATCGATCGCCAGCCCGGTATAGATATGCGGGACGAAGTCGGGCGGCAGCTTTTCCAGCAGCGCTTCGAGCGAGATGACGGCGCCGCCATAGCCGGCGCCGTTTTCGCAGAAGGCCACCCGCAGCGCGCCGCCGCTGCGTGCGCGGCCGGAGCCGTGCGACGGGCCCGGCCGCGCATGCTGTTCGTGGAGCGGCTCGACCGGCGCCAGCGGCGCGACCTGAGAAGACGAAGAGGGGAAAGTCATCGTGGCCCCGTCAGATCAGGCCGGCGAGCCAGCGCAGCAGGCGCGCGGCGAACATTCCCGGCGTGGCATCCCATGGCCGCGCACGCGGCAGTTCGAAGCGCGGATGCGCGCGCGTGGCGGCCCCGGTCTCGGTCGTGAAGGCGGCGCTGTAGCCGGCTTCTTCCAGCATCTGCACGTGGGCGGCGGTATAGTCGGCGCGCCGCTTGCCGTTGGGGTAGGCGAACAGGCGCAGCGGCTGGCCGATGATCGCTTCCAGCACGCGCTTGTTGTCGACGATCTCGGCGCGCGCCGCATCGTCGTCGATCTTCGCCAGGATCGGGTGGCTCACCGTATGGCCGCCGATCTCGATGCGGTGCTTGACCAGCGTGCGCAGCATGTCGTCGTCGAGCATCAGGTCCTGCTGCAGGGCGACGCCGGCATGGCGCTGCAGCAGGGCGGTGAAGGCATCGCGTTCCGGCAGCGCCATGTACTTGCAGCGGTCGGTCAGCACCTGGGCCGTCCGGCGGCGCTGTTCGGCGGTGCGCAGCGGCAGCTCGCCCAGGCCGATCTCGCGCAGGTCGAGCGAGGTCGGCGGCATGCGGCGCACCGCTTCCAGGATCATGTCGTTCCACATGCTGCCCTTCGCCTGCATGTGGCCGGTGGTGACGAAGACCGTCGCCGGCAGCCCGTATTCCGTCAGGACCGGCAGCGCCAGGTCGTGGAACGAGCTGTAGCCGTCGTCGAAGGTGATGGCGACGGCGCGCGGCGGCATGCGCTCGCTTGCCATCGCCTGCACCGCATCGTGCAGCGGCATCACGTTGAAGCATTCGGCCAGCAGGCGCATCTGCCAGCGGAAGGTCTCCACGTCCGGATCGCCGTCGATCAGCGGATCGGGATTGGCCAGGATGCGGTGGTAACTCAGGATGCAGAGGCGGCCGGCACCCTTGCCACGGGGCGCAATCAGGTCGCCCGCCGTGCGCACCATGCTGGCGGTGAACCGCGGCAGGACATGGGAAACGCTGGCGTTTCCGGTCGGGCGCCCAGCCGGGTGCACCGAAACCGGGGCGGAAAAAGGAGCACGCATTCTTATGTCGTCAACATTGGAGGCGGCATCGGGTGCCGGGTGGATCGAGCTGTTCATGCCTGAATTCAACAGCATACTATCTTATTTGCAATGAAACAGGCGGATCCAACCGTAGCGTTGTCATGACGCCACCGATACCCGCAGGAAAGATTCGAACATCAGCAGCGACCACAGCGCCACGCTGTGGTCGGCCGCGCCGGACTCGTGCTGGCTGACCAGCTGTTCCAGGTAGCGGCGGTTGAAGATGCCGGTATCGAGCAGGCGCGCGCCGAGCACGCCATCGCGCACGGCCTGGCGCAGCGGACCGCGCAGCCAGTCCGCCAGCGGGATCGAAAACCCTTTCTTGGCGCGGTACATGATGTCATGCGGCAGGTGCGGCTCGAGTGCCTTCTTGAGCACGTACTTGCCTTCGCCGCCGCGCAGTTTCAGGTCGTTCGGCAGCGTGGCCGCGTATTCGCAGAAGGTGTGGTCGAGCAGGGGCACGCGCACTTCCAGCGAATGGGCCATGCTGGCGCGGTCGACCTTGGTGAGAATGTCGCCCGGCAGCCAGGTCTTGAAATCGAGGTACTGGATCAGCGACAGCGGATCGTCGGTCGGCGCGCGCGCGGCGTGCTCGCGCATCACGTCGATCGCGCGGTAGCCCTGCAGGTCGTCGCGGAAGCCATCCGAAAACAACTGATCCCGCTGGCGGTCGGTCAGGCGCGACACGCCGTGGAAGTAGCCCTCGACCAGGTCGCGCGCCAGCGCCTCGAAGGTGGTCTTGGCGCGGAACATGCGCGGCGCCCAGTCGGCCTTCGGGTACAGGCTGCCCAGCGTGCCGAACAGCGGCTTGCGGATCGCTTCCGGCAGTTTCGAGCGCACGCTGTGCTCGGCCATCGCGAAGCGGTAGCGGCGGTAGCCGGCAAAGTTCTCGTCGCCGCCGTCGCCCGACAGCGCCACCGTTACGTGGCGCCGCGCCAGCTGGCACACGCGGTAGGTCGGGATCGCGGAACTGTCGGCGAACGGTTCGTCGTACAGGTGGGCCAGCGTATCGACCAGGCCGTAGTCGTCCTTGTCGACGACCTGCCCGTGGTGGACGGTCGCGTAGCGGCGCGCCACCTGGTTCGCGTATTCGGACTCGTCGAATTCCGGATCGTCGAAGCCGATCGAGCAGGTGGTCACCGGCTTGTCGCCGGCCATCATCGCCACCACCGCGCTGGAATCGACGCCGCCCGACAGGAAGGCGCCGAGCGGCACTTCGGATTCCATCTGGCTGTGCACGGTCTCGCGCAGGCGTTCGATCAGCTCTTCCTGGACTTCGGCGTCCGGACGCTGCGGTGCCGGGCGGAAGGCCAGGTCCCACCAGCGCTGCGGCTGCACCGCGCGGTCGCCGACTTTCAGGGTGATGCAGTGGCCCGGGCTGAGTTTATAGGCGTTATTGAAGATGGTCTTCGGCTCCGGCACGTAACCGTAGGCGAAATAATCCTCGACCGCGCGCGGGTTCAATTCGCGCGACAGCTCGGGGAAGGTCATGATCGACTTCAGTTCCGAGCCGAACACGAACAGGCCGTTCGGCAGCAGGGAATAGAACATCGGCTTGACGCCGACGTGGTCGCGCGCCAGGAACAGCGTCTGTTGGCTGCGGTCCCAGATGGCGAAGGCGAACATGCCGCGCAGGCGGCGCACGCAGTCCGGACCCCAGGCCAGCCACGACTGCAGCACGACTTCGGTGTCGGACTTGGTGCGGAACACGTGGCCGAGCGCGATCAGTTCGTCGCGCAGCAGCCGGTAGTTGTAGATTTCGCCATTGAACACCAGGGCGACGTCGCGCGCGGGGTTGAGGAAGGGCTGCTGGCCGGTGGCCAGGTCGATCACCGACAGCCGGCGGTGGCCCATGCCCAGGCCCTTTTCCAGGTACAGCTCGCCCTCGTCGGGGCCGCGGTGGTGCTGGCTCTCGTTCATGCGCCGCAAGGCTTCGCGGTCGATGTCCCGGTTGCCGTGGGTATCAAAGATGCCGACTATTCCGCACATGGTTGCTCTTTTCGATTCGTAGTAAAGTCAGGCCGTCACGGCAAGTCCTGCCTTGCGGCGACACAGGCCGGCGTACAGGTCGCCATAGGCGGCCAGCATGGCGCGCATGCTGAAGCGTTCCTCCACGCGTGCGCGGGCGGCGCGCCCGTGGCGCGCGCGCAGGTCGGCGTCGCCCGCGTAACGCGCCATGGCCTGCGCCAGTGCCTCGACGTCGCCGACCGGCACCAGCAGGCCCTGGACGCCGTCGTCGACCACTTCCGGGATGCCGCCCACGCGCGAGGCCACCACCGGCAGGCCGCAGGCCATCGCCTCCAGCATCGACACCGGCGTGCCTTCGGCCAGCGACGGCAGGGCGAACATTGTAAACGTATGCAGCAGGGACTTGACGTCCACGCGTGCGCCCGGCAGCCACACGGCATCCTGCAGGCCCAGGTCCTGCACCTGCTGGCGCACCGCAGGCAGCAGCGGACCGTCGCCGACGATCGACAGTTTTACGCGGGCCGCCAGTTCCGGATGGCTTGCGTGCAGGCGCGCCAGTGCCTCTACCAGCAGGCGGTGGTTCTTGACGTCCTGTACCCGCGCCACGGTGCCGATCACGATGTCGCCCGGCTGCCAGGGCGAATCCGCGGCAGGGGCGCCGCCCGGGGCGTATTTATCGGTGTCGACGCCGTTCTTGATGAACAGGGTCTTGGCCGGCGCGATTTTCACCACTTCGCCCAGCCAGCGGTTCAGGTCTTCCGAAACCGGAATGAAACGGTCGACGAAGGGCGCGATGCGGCGGCGCAGGAAGTTGTGCTTCGGGTTCAGGCCGTGCGGATCGCCGGCGTCGCGTCCATGCTCGGCGTGGATGCGCACCGGCACCCCGGCCATGCTGGCGGTGAACGCGTATTCGAGCGCCGCCAGGTTATAGGTATGCAGCACGGTCGGCCGCAGCTTGCGCATCAGGCGCCAGAAATCGAGATGGGTGCCCAGGCCCAGGCCGGGCGCCTTGCCGAGCGCGTGCAGCGTCACGTCCGGACGCTGGATGCGGTCGGCGAAGTCGGTGTAGCGGGTCAGGCAGACCACCGCGTGGCGCCAGGCCGGCATGCGGTTGATGCAGTCGACCAGCAGCGTCTCCAGCCCGCCGACGCCGAGCGCGTACACCAGGTGCACGACCAGCGGGCGGGTATCGGCGCCGTTGGCGACCGGATGCGGTACGGCAGCGTTCATCGTGTCCGTTCCGCGCGCAGGGCCGTGTCCAGCGCCGCACCCTGTTGCGCCAGGAAGCCGCCCAGGGCGCGGCGCGCCGCGTCCGGGTTGTCGTCGGCCGGCGCGTACAGCATCACGGCGGCGCCGTCGTCGCCCTGCAGCAGCGCCTTGGCGCGCGCCTGCAGCAGCTTGCCGGCGATGTCGCTGTTGGTGTACTGGCCGCCGATCCATTTCCAGGACCAGACCAGCAGCGTGCGGGTGCCGCTGCGCAGCGTGGTTTCGCGCACCGCGACCGGGTGGCCGGCCACGTTTTCGGTACGCGTGGTGGCGTCGATCTCGTGCCAGGTGTCTTCATAGGCCGTCAGGCGGTTGATGGAGCTGATCAGGGCCTGGTCGCGGTCCTGGTTGCGGTAGTACAGCACGGTCAGCGCGACCGGCACGCTGCCGTTCTGGTAGACGCGGTGGAAGCGCGCGCTCGGCGTCATGTAATCGGGCTTCCAGTCAGCGAAGTCGGGCGCCGGCGGCAGGTTCACCGCGATCTGGCCGAGGGCGACCGGGGCCGGGTTGTGGTTGACGCGCTCGCCGATCAGGGCGGAAGCGGGCCACAGGGCGGCCAGCGCCAGCACGGCGGCGGTCATGGCGGCGAAGCGGCCTTGCGGGGCGCCGGCCGGATGCATGCCGGACGGCGCTGCCGTTGCGGCGCCGGCGCCGGTGCCGGTCGCGCCGGATGCCTCGGGGGCGTCCTCGCGCCAGTAGCTGCCGATCCAGAACATGACGAACATGACCAGGCCGAAGAACAGCCAGCCGTAGATCAGGTGGTCGACGCCGGTCGCCAGCTCCATGCCGGACAGGTGGCCGATCATCACGATCATGTAGGCGCGCAAGCCGTTGGCGATGATCGGCACGATCATCGCCAGGCCGATGAACAGCACGCGGCGCATGGTCGAACGGTAAGTCAGGTAGGCGTACAGGCAGCCCAGCGTGATCGAGGAAATCAGGTAGCGCACGCCGCTGCAGGCCTCGACCACCGACCAGTTGCCGGTCGGGAGTTCGAAGCGGGTGCCGCTGCGCAGCACCGGGATGCCGGTGGCGCGCACGGCCCACACGGTGAAATCGGCGGTGAACTGGATCAGCGGCGCCACGAACACGTCGCCGAACGGCACCGCGAACAGCAAGAACAGCAGCGGGAAGGCGAGCGAGCCGGCCAGGCGCGGGCCGAGCAGGGCCAGCGCGATCACCGGCAGCATGGCCACGAAGGCGTACTGGGATACGAACTGCACCTCGCCCAGCTGGGCCGCCAGCCAGCCCAGGCCCAGCACTGCCAGCGCGGCCAGCGCCGGCGCGTAGGGCTTGGGCGGATACAGGGTGAAATTCTCGCGCTTGCGCCACAGCAGCCACAGGCTGATCGGCAGGATGATGTAGCCGTGGGCGAAGGTCTCGGAACTGTTCCAGATCGAGACGATCGAGCGCACGGTGCCGAAATACAGGACGAACGGCGCCAGCAGGGCCAGCGCGATCAGGACCATGCTGGTGCGCGTGAGCGGCATCGCCGGCACTGCGGTGGCGCTACCGGCGACGCCGGGGGGAGGTTTCAGGAACATTCCAGGTTCTCTCCTATGCAGGCAAGATTGCTCGACCAGCTGTATTGACTCTGTACCTTGGCACGCGCCGCCTGGCCGATCGCGCTGGCCGCGCTGTCCAGACCCGTCAGCAGGGTGGCGACGGCGTCGGCGAAGGCCGCCGCATCCTCGGCCAGCACCAGTTCGCTGCCGGGAACGGCGTCGATGCCTTCCAGCGCCTGCGGCGACACCACCACCGGGGTCGCCATCGCCATCGCTTCCAGCACCTTGTTCTGGATGCCGCGCGCGATCCGCAGCGGTGCCACCGCGACCGCGGCGTGGGCGATGTAGGGCCGCACGTCGGGCACGGTGCCGGTGACTTTGACGCCCGGCCGTTGTCCGAGTGCTTGCACAGCAGGTGACGGGCGCGAGCCGACAATATAAAAGCGCAGTTCCGGGAAGCGCGTGCGCAGCTGCGGGAACACTTCGTCGCAGAACCACTGCACCGCATCCACGTTGGGCCAGTAATCCATGGCGCCGGTGAACACCAGCGCGCGCTCGCCGGCCGCGTAGGGGCTGACGTGGTTGTCGTGCGGCGAAAAATAATCGGTATCGACGCCGTTGCTGAAGTGGCCGATCTTGACGCTGCTTTCCGGCGCCAGCTGGCGGAACAGCTCGGCCTCGGGAGCCGACACGAACAGCGAGGCATCGTAGTCGCGCGCCACCTGGCGCTCGTAGCTGAGCAGGCGCTGCGCTTCGTACTGGTACAGCCAGCTCATCGGGAAGGATTTCTTTTCCGCGTACTGGCGCCACTTGTCGGAATCGACGTCGACGAAATCGACCACGCGGCGCGCCGCGCGATACGGATCGGCGTACTGCGCCATCGCCGACGAGAACACCAGCACGCGCTCGATGCCGTGCGCGGCCACGGCCTGCCTGACCCAGCGCTCGACGCTCTTGTCGCGGTAGTACTCGAGCGACAGCGAGCGGTTCTTCAGCAGCGCCCCCAGGCTTTTTACGCGCGCGACCAGGGGTTTCATGGCGGCGAAATGGCTGCTCGCGCACAGCGCCTCGACGTGCGGCACGTACTGCCAGTCGTCCGGATCGTCGACGAAGGTGGCCAGGTGCACACGGTAATGGCGCGCCAGGTGCTTCAGCAGGTGGTAGGAACGGATCTTGTCGCCCTTGTTGGGCGGGTAGGGGATCCGGTGGATCAGCAGGAGCAGGTCTTCCACGATGTATCAGCCATCAGCCCAGGTTACGGACGATGTACGGCCCCATGAAATTCGCCAACGGCAGCGGCAGCTTTTTCCACATCTTGATGAACAGCTGGTACTTCGGATTCAGCGGGTTGTTGTCGGGCAGCGCCTCCGCGCCGTACAGCTTGTATTCGTAGGGCAGGTGCTGGGCCGTGAAACCCCAGTTCTTCTTGAAATCGTAGGCGCCGGTGCCCAGCTTGCTGCGGCCGAAATCGAACAGGCGGCAGCCGCGCGCGGCGGCGGCCTGCATCAGGTTCCAGTACATGAAGTCGTTGCCGGCCACTTCGCGCGCCAGGTCGGTGCCGCCGCCGTAGTAGGGCACGACTTCGTCGCGCCAGTAGAACGACAGCACGGCCGCCACCAGGCGGTTGTCGTCGGTGACGATGGTGCGCACTTCGCACTCGTCGCCGAAGGTCTGCTGCAGCAGGGCGAAGTATTTTTTCGGGAACACTGGGGTGCCGAGGCGGTGCACGCTGCGCGCATAGGCCTCGAACATGCGGTCGACGTTGGCGTCGATTTCGCCGCGCAGGCCCAGCTTGATGCCCTTGCGGACCATCGCGCGCTGCTTGCGCGGGATCGCGTTCATGTTGGTCTCGTCGTCGCCCGTGATCTCCTTGCGGAAGGTCACGTACAGTTCCTTCGAGTGCCAGGCCGGGTCTTCCGGGTGGAAGCGCGCCATGCCGCGGTATTCGAGGTGGCCGACGCCGAGTTTCTGCGCCAGTTCATGCGCGGCCCGGTCCAGCATCGCACGTGCTTCCGGGCCGGCCGCGACCGGGCCGCCGTACACGCAGAACGGCATCGCGCCGAGCGAGTGGCCGAACAGGCGGCTCTTGATCTCGGCCAGCGGCAGCACGCCCTGGATCTGGCCGTCCTGCTCGACGTAATAGAAGAAGGTCTTGATGCCGAACGACTGCTCGATCACGCTCTGCCAGCCGGACAGGTGGAAGAAGGTGGCGTCGGGGCAGGCGCGCACGAAGGCGTCCCAGCGGGGATAGTCGGCGCGCTGCAGCAGGTGCAGGGTCAGGGGCGCCGGCGCGACAGGCGCGTCCGGCGCCGGGCCGGCGCGTTTGGCCTGCGCGGCTTCGATGATCGAATTCATTTTTGGTTCAAGAAGATGCGGTCCATCCGGTCCCACGCGAAATCGCGGGCCAGGGCTTCGATGCGGCTTTCCATGCGCTCGATGTTGACGTAGTGGCGGAAGCGCGACTTGGCGCCGACGCCTTCGGGGCGTGGCTGCTCGGTGTCGATTTCCCACGGGTGGAAGTAGAACAGGGCCGGCTGGCGGTCGTCCTGGTTGACCTTGGCCATCATCCAGCGCGACAGCGCGTACGGCAGCAGGCGGAAATAGCCGCCGCCGCCGGCCGGCAGGTTGCGGCCCATCATCTGCACCGTGGTGATCGGCACTTCCAGCAGGCCGTCGGTACCGTTCGGATAGAACGCGAAGCGCGGCGCTTCCGGCATGCCGTAGTGGTCGTGCTGCACCGGGTAGATGCTCGAGCTGTAGCGGTAGCCGGCTTCGAGCAGCGCGTCGAGCGCCCACAGGTTGTCGCGGCCGATCGAGAAGCTCGGGGCGCGGTAGCCGAGCACCGCCTGGCCGCCGATGTCTTCCAGCAGGGCCTTGGCCGAGCGGATGTCGTTGTCGAATTCGGCGCGGGTCTGGTCGGAGGCGCGCAGGTGGCCGTAGCCGTGGCTGGCCAGCTCGTGGCCGCCGGCGACGATGCGTTTCACCACGTTCGGGTAGCGCTCTGCGATCCAGCCCAGCGTGAAGAAGGTGGCGCGCACGCCGGTGCGCTCGAACAGGGCCAGGATGCGGTCCATGTTGGCTTCGACGCGGCATTCGCGGTTCGGCCAGCTGGCGCGGTCGATGTAGGGCGCGAAGGCCGAGACCTGGAAGTAATCCTCGACGTCGCAGGTCATGGCGTTGCGGATGCGTTCACCCGGGGCCGGCGCGGGGCGCGCGGCGAGTTCGTACATGTTCATTCTTGGTTGTCCACGTGATGAGGGGCCGCGCCCTGGGGCGTGGCCACGATCTTCTTGAGGATCGACAGCACCGACACGATCGATTTTTCGAGCCGCATCATGCGTTCGTCCAGCATTTCGACGCTGTTGGCACGGCGGTCGCCGGTGCGCTGGTCGATCATGCGCATGCCGCCGGCACGCAGGTCGTCGTCCAGGCCCGCATGCGCCGGCATGGCGTCCTCGGCCGGCGTGCCCATGATTTCGGGCACCTTGTATTCTTCGTTGATGTCGCGGATCACGGTATTGATGTCTTCTTCCGTGAACGTGTGCATCTCTTCCAGGTAACCCATCAGCAGCACGCGGTCCATCAGCGTGTTGACCTTGCGCGGGATGCCGCCGCTGTAGGCGAAGATCGCCGCATGGGCGCCGTCGTCGAAGGAAGGGTCGTTCTTCCAGCCGACGGTGGCGAGGCGGTGCTCGATGTAGGCGTGGGTTTCCTGCGCATCCATCGGGCCCAGGTGGTAGCTGGCGATCACGCGCTGGCGCAGCTGCTGCATGCCGGGGCTGTGCAGGGTGGCGCGGAATTCGGGCTGGCCGAGCAGGAAGGTCTGCAGCAGCGACTTGTCGTCGGTCTGGAAATTCGACAGCATGCGCAGTTCTTCCACCGTGCGCGCCGACAGGTTCTGGGCTTCGTCGATGACCAGCAGGGCGCGCTTGCCCTGGTGGTCGACGTCGCACAGGAAGCGCTCCAGGCGCGTCAAGAGGTCGGTCTTGCTGGCCCCCTCGTAGGGCAGGCCGAACGCCGACACCACCATCCGCAGGGTGTCGTCCGGATCCAGGTGGGTGTTGACGATGTGGGCGGCCACGATCTGGTCCGACGGCAGCCGGTTGAACAGGCTGCGCACCAGCGTGGTCTTGCCCGCGCCGACCTCGCCGGTGATGACGATGAAGCCTTCGCCCTGCGACAGGCCGTACTCGAGGTAGGCCATGGCGCGCTTGTGCCCCTTGCTGCCGTAGAAGAAGTGCGGGTCGGGACGCAGCTGGAAGGGCTTGGCGGATAATCCGTAATAGGTTTCGTACATCTTGATGGACTCCGCTTAATAGACGACGGAAAGAGTCGCGACCAGCGCGTTCTCGCGGTAGGTGTCGCTGTTGACCAGTTTCTGGCGCCCGCGCGTGTGGCGAAGCTCGACGCTGCCCTGCATCCGCTGTGCGAAGCGGTGATTCAGCCCCAGGCGCATTTCGCTGTTGTTGCTGGAGAAATCCGCCGACAGCGAGTGCACCCGCGACAGCGACAGGGCGCCGTAGGCACTCGAGCGCGGCGACAGCCGGTAGTCCAGATTCGCGGTGGCGCCGCGCTGGCTGGTGTCGTCGTTCAGCGAGGCCAGTTGCCCCAGCAGCAGGGCGCTGTCGCTTTCCTGGCTCGACAGTGCGAGGCGCTTTTCGTTGAACACGCTGAAGGTCAGGTTGCTGCGCGGACCACGGAAGATGGCCGCGCCCTGCAGGCGCTGGATCCGGATGTAGCGGTTACTCAGGTAATTGATGCTGTTGGCCAGCGTCGGCGGCAGGCCGGCGGCGGCGATGTAGGCCTGCACCGCCTGCTGGCGCTGCACCGCATCCGGGATGCTGGCGGCAAACAGGCTGTCGAGCATGGAGGCGGTGTCGATCGCGGCCGGCAGCACGAATTGCGAGCGGGTGGTGGTAACGGCGTCGCTGTAGTTCAGGTTCCAGATGCTGCGCTGGGTGCGGTAACTCGAGACCAGGGAGCCGGTCTTGCCGAAATAGCGCCGGCCGAACGAGGCCTGCACGCTGGTACGGGTGGACGGCGTCCAGATGAAACCGCCCAACCAGCTGCGGCCACTGGTGGCTTCGCCGAGGGTCGGGTATTCGTACTTGTCGTAGCCGACGCTGGCGGTCAGGGCAAGGCGGCGGATCAGGCGCCAGCGCAGCCCGGCCGAGCTGTTCTCGGACATCGAATCGTTGGCCAGCGTGGGCACGGTGCCGGGCACGCTGCCGGGCACGGTGCCGACATTGTCCAGGCGTTCGCTCAGGTCCTGGTGGTAATACGACAGGTTCCAGCCGAGGGTGTCGAATGCAGTGCCGCTGCTCAGGTCGGCCGAGCGCGTGCTGGCCCTGCTGCTGCCGTAGCCGCCCACGCCGCTGTCGACCGAGTCGCGCATGTAGCGCAGCGTCATGTCCGCGGTCGAACCGAAACGGTGGCGCAGGTAAGGGCTGACGCGCCAGGTGCTGATGTCGGTGCGGTTGGCGTTCGAGAACGTGTTGTTCGATACCGGGCCGAAGGCCGACACGGCCTGGCGCGATCCGCTGGCGTTGGCGTCGACGAACAGCAACTGGTCGACCACCATCGCCTGCATGGCGCCACTGTAATGGCGTTCGCTGTTACGCAGATTCGGTGCATCGTTGTTGCTGTACGAATACAGGCGCCAGCCGGCATCCGCACTCACCTTCAGGCGCGGCCCGACCTTGGTGATGCTGATGCCGGGATCGGCTTCGCTGACGAAGCTGCTGCGCGCGTCGGCGCTGTTCTGCAGGCCGACGTTGTCGGAATATGTTTCGCGCAGGTCGATCCGGGGAGTGACGCGCCATTGCGCATGGCATTCGGCCGACATCAGCATCGCGGCCAGGGCCAGCGGCAGCAGCCTGAGTGCCGGCCCGGAAATCGGCATCTTAGCCGTAGTGATAGTCATACGTTTCTTCGATGCCCGGGATTTCCCTGGTCTTGTTATAAATGAGATTCACGTTCGGGTAGCCTTCCAGCTGCTGGAGTGCTTCCTTGACCGCATGCTGGGTGGTGGTCTGGGCTTCGACCATCACCACGATCTGGCCCATGTGCGAAGCCAGCACGTGCGATTCCGAGGTGAGCAGCAGCGGCGGCGAATCGAAGATCACGATCCGGTCCGGATAGCGGTTGGCGATCTCGTGCACCAGGTTGGTCATGGTCGAGCTGGCCAGCAGTTCGGTAGCGCGCGGGGTATTCGTGCCGGCCGGCAGGATCGACAGCGTGTCGACGTTGGTGCGCAGCATCACGTCAGCCATGTCGAGCTTGTCGTCGACCAGGATATCCATCAGGCCGCGGTGCGCCGGCAGGCCGAGCGTGCGCAGCACCGACGGGCGCGCCACGTCGGCGTCGACCAGCAGCACGGTGTGGTCGAGTTCCATGGCGATGCTCATCGCCAGGTTGATCGCGCAATAGGTCTTGCCTTCGCCCGGCAGCGAGCTGGTGATCATGATCAGGTTGTTCGGACGGGCGCCCGGCGCGCGTTCGATGAAGGCGCGCTGCAGCAGCGGACGCTTGATCACGCGGAAGTCTTCCAGCAGGCGGGTGCGGCCGGCGGCGGCGGTGACCATGCCCAGGTCGCGCATGCGCGCCAGGTCGAGTTCGACGCGGCGGGTCGAAAACTTCTGGGGCGGGCGCTCGGCTTCCTTCGCCGGCTGGGCCGGCGCGGCGGCCGGCACCGCGACCGGCTCGGCAGCCGGCATCACGACGGCGGGGGCGGGCGGGACGGCGGGTGGGGCGGCGACGGCGACCGGGGGAATGGCGCGGACGGCATCGGTGTCCGGCACGGTGGCAGTGCCGGTGGCGGTCGCGGCGGCGCTGCGCTGCTGGTCGATCCGGCTTGCTGCTTTTTCAATAATGCTCACGGTGTACTCCTTGCAATCGTCGCGTTAAAGCGTGGGGCGGACCAGGATGGCGGCCACGCCGGCGGCATAGGCGCCCAGCAGCAGCAGCACCGATACCCCGACGGCGACCAGGCGGCGCTTGCGGCGGACGGTCTGTTCGTTGGTCCAGTTCATGCCGATCGAACCGAGCACCGGCAGGCCGGTCGTGTCGCGCAACGCGGTCTGGCTCATGAAGGTCGGACGGAACTGGCTCATCAGGAAAGCGACGGCCAGGCCGGCTACCAGCGCGCCGCCGAACACCATCGAGAACAGGCGCAGGCGGTTCGGGCCGCTCGGCTGGTTCGGCACGGTCGGCGGATCGATGATGCGGAAGGCCAGCATGTCGGTGGCCGAGGTCAGGTCGCCCGACAGGCGGGCCTGTTCGCGGCGCTCGACCAGGCGCTGGTAATTGGCCTTGTTGACGTCATAGTCGCGGTTCAGCTGGGTCAGCTGGACTTCGATTTCCGGCGCCGTGGTGCTCTGCGCGCGCAGGCGCGCCATGCGGGCCGAGAATTCGTCGACGCGGGCACGCATCGAGGCCACGCGTGCTTCGGCAGCCGACAGGGCCACGGTCAGTTGCTGCAGCATCGGGCTGTAGCCGGCGCCCGGATCGCTACTGCGTTTCTTGGTCTTGGACAGGTCCGCCTTCTGCGCCAGCAACTGCTCGAGCAGGCGCTTGTTGGCGACCACGTCGGGGTGCTGCTCGGTGTATTGCAGGCGCAGGCTGTCCAGGTTCTTCTGGACCGTCTGGATGCGGCCTTCCAGTTCGGGGTCGAGCAGCGCCGGATCGATCGTCTTGGTGCCGGGCTGGGCCGGCTCGCCGTTGATCTGGCGGCGGATCGCATTGCGCGCCTGCTCGGCCTCGGCCAGTTCCAGGCGAGCCTGGTTGAGCTGGTCGGTGACCGTGCTCAGCTGGCCGTTGAAGTCGCCGGAGCCGGGCAGCATGCCCATGTTCTTGATCTTGAATTCCTTCAGGGAATTTTCTGCGGCAGCCAGCTTGTCTTCGTAGGTCTTGATCTGCTCGTCGATGAACTGGATCGCCTTGTCGGAATCCTGTTTCTTGCCGCCGAAGCTGCCTTCGACGAAGATGGTCAGCAAGCCCTGTACGACGGCCTTGCCCAGCTGCGGGTTGTCCGACACATAGCTGATCGTGTAAATGTCGTCGCGTTCGGTGCCGCCGAGCCTGAGATTGGACATCAGTTCATTGACGATCCTGTCATGTTCCTTGGTGTTCTTGGCTTTGACGTCGAGGTCGACGTCGCGCATCAGGCGCTCGATGTTCGGGCGGCTGAGCAAGGTGCGGCGCATGAACATCACCTGCTGGTTGACGTCGGGCATGCTGGTCATGCCGGACAACAGCGGACGCAGCATGCTCTGGGTGTCGACATACACCCGTGCCGATGCTTCATATTGGGGCGGCAGGCGCAACACCACGGCCCAGCCGATCAGGGCCACGGTCCAGGCGATGACGACCGCGTACCAGCGGTACTTGCCGATTGCTTTCAGGAAGTTTAGAAGTACGGCGGTAATTTCTGCCATCTCGTCAGTCTCGCGATAGATGACCCATAAGCTCGGTGAGCCGGGTCAGAAAAATAATCAAATACGTCGCATGATCGCTTGTAGTGGGAGCAATTGCAATTACGCACGAGAAAAATGTGAAGTGCTCGGTCAGTCGTGCCCTCGCTACAACACAAATCCTGTTCCTGCATCCCAAAACCACATGTCGTTTGCATTGTATTTCAGCAATTATTTCTGCCGTGTTAATAAAATCACAGCTTTTTATTGCATGAAATCAACACCTTATCCGTGCAGGATAAGATGTCATCGCGTAGACTTGCGTTGGATGCTTTGCTCCAGAACAAGCGCTTAATTGTAATGTCTTAAATGCAAAAGGGGGTGCACGTTTGCTGCCTTATCGAAATATTAATTTCATCCGCCGACTGCGTGCCCGGGTAAAGACGCGTCTGCCTGGCGTTGCGCTGCTCTGTGCTGCTGTTGCTTTTTTGCCGACGCTGCCAGGCGCGGCGCAGGCTGCCGACCTCACCGCCGTGGTTCCGACCGTCAAGCGTTCGGTGGTCGGTGTCGGCACCTTCGAGCGCACGCGCAGTCCGGCCACGGTGTTCGTCGGCACCGGCTTCGTGGTCGGCGACGGCCTCAGCGTCATTACCAATTCCCACGTGGTGCCGGCCACGGTCGATTCGGAACGCATGGAACAGATCGGCATCGTGACCGCGGACGGCGACATGGTGCGCTTCCGTCCGGCCCAGCTGGTGGCGCGCGACGCCGAACATGACCTGGCGCACCTGCGCCTCACCGGCACGCCGCTACCGGCGCTCGAGCTGGTCGATTCGGACAAGGCGCTCGAAGGGCAGGCACTGGCATTCACCGGCTATCCGCTGGGCATGGTGCTGGGCCTGCATGCCGCCACCCACCGCGCCACCCTGGCCGCCATCACGCCGGTAGTCACGCCGTCGCTCAACTCGCGCAAGCTGGACGTGCGCCAGCTGGTGCAGCTACAGCGCGCGCCCTTCAATATCTTCCAGCTCGACGCGACCGCCTATCCCGGCAACAGCGGCAGCCCCTTGTATGATCCCGCCAGCGGCAAGGTGTGGGGCGTGATCAACGCGGTATTCGTCAAGGGACTGAAGGAAAGCGCGATCACCAACCCGAGCGGCATCACCTATGCCGTACCAGGGAATTATGTGCGCGAGCTGTTGCAACAGAAATAAATATTGAGAAACAATTTGTATCGTGCGCACCCTTGTCCTAAAGCACATTGATATACAATACGCGGCTGTTGATGGCTTAATAACAATCCGAGAGGGATCTCACGTGGGCAAGTACAAGGCGAACCTGATCAAATATTCGACAATCGCGCTCGTCGCTGCCAGCACGCTGGCGCTGGGCGGCTGTGCCACCCGCCCGCTGCCGGCACCGACCGAGGCACAGGTGACGGCCAATCCGGACTACCTGATCGGACCGGGCGACAGCATTAACATCATCGTCTGGCGCAATCCGGAAGTCTCGATGTCGGTTCCGGTACGTCCGGACGGCAAGATCACCACGCCGCTGGTCGAAGACCTGCCGGCGTCCGGCAAGACCTCGACCGAACTGGCGCGCGACATCGAAAAAGCGCTGGCCAAGTTCATCCAGCAGCCGGTCGTGACCGTGGTCGTGTCGAGTTTCGTCGGCACCTACGGCGAGCAGATCCGCGTGATCGGCCAGGCCGCCCGTCCGCAGGCGCTCCCTTACCGCCGCGACATGAGCCTGATGGATGTGATGATCGCCGTCGGCGGCACCACTGAATTTGCAGCCGGTAACCGCGCCAGCCTGGTGCGTACTGTCGATGGCAAACAACAGAAGTTCAATGTGCGCATCGACGATCTGGTCAAGGATGGCGACATCTCGGCCAATGTGCCGGTACGTCCGGGCGACGTGCTGGTGATCCCGGAAAGCTATTTCTGATCGCTGTCAGTTTTCTTTACAGTCGATTAGCATAGCGAAATAAGGGCAGCCGTCGCACGCTGCCTAAGTTGCTGATTATTAAGCGTTGCTTTTGGGCAGCTTGTTTCTGGCACAAGGATTGCTTGTTTTTGCGTGATCTGGCATTGTGCTGCTGCCCGACTGTGCTGAAAACCGAAGAGGACCCACGTGGCTACCCAAGACCGTCACCCGAGCGAAACTGATTCTGTCGCATCGATTCCGCAAGCGGATGCTGCGCAGCCCGCGGCATTGGACTCGCTGTCGGCCAAGGGCGCTTCACGCCGGCGCTTTACCCGGGCCGGTGCCGGCGCCGCAGGCGTGCTGCTCACCCTGCACAGCCAGCCCGGTATGGCATGTACCTACTGCGGCGTTTCGGCTTCGGCGGCGGTGTCGGCGGTCGGCCAGAACAAGGCCGTTGGCACACTCAGCCACCACGGTCCGGCGCCGGTGTGCAATGGCCTTGATCCGCTTGCCTGGAGCAAGATGGCCTGGCCGGCTGGCTGCTCCCCGACCGATGCTTTTTCCAAGCATTTCAGCTGCAATATCGGCAGCGCTTACGCTGGGGCGAGTTGCAACCAGATCATGCACGGCGCCCCTTTCGACAGTACCAAGATGGCCAAGTACATGCTGGCCGCTTACCTGAACGTGTTGTCGGGCCGCGTCAACTTCCTCACCATCGAGTCCTTGCGCAGCGTATGGAGCGAATGGGTCGCGAAAGGCTACTACGCGCCGATGGCTGGCCAGAAGTGGTATGCCAACGACATCGTCGCTTACCTGTACGGCACCATGGATTGATCCGGTGGCCGCCAGCGAGACATGGCGCCTGCGGCCCGGACAGACCCTGCAGTACCGGCAGTGGGACGGCGAGTGCATCCTGTATAACGATTTGTCCGGCGACACCCACCTTCTGGGTGACGGCGCCATCGAACTGCTGCTGGCGCTGCGCCGCGGCCCGGCCACGCGCGCTGCGCTGGCTGCCGTCCTGCAGGCCGAATTCGACCTCGAGCCGGCCGAACTCGACCTCGAGACCGGCACCTTGCTGCACGACCTGCAACACCTGAACCTCATCGACACGCTCGCATGCTGACGGTCGCATCGCTCAGCCGCCGCCAGCTCGAAACGCGCCTGGCCGGTCCCGGCCTGCTGGTGCAGACCGGCGCCTTCGTCAGCCGCATCCGTTCGCCGATCCGCCACGTGGCCGACGGCATCGCGCTGCTGTACGGCGACTACCCGATCCATGGCGCGGACGGCTTCGCCGATTTCCACGTCGGCCTGCAGTACCCGGGCGGGCTGCGCCGCTGGTACCAGCCGCAGGTGAATTTCGACCTCGACGGCCAGCTGCCGTTCGAGCCGCTGCCCGAAGCGCACGCCTTCCCGATGCTGGAATGGGGCCTGAACTGGTGCATTTCGACGCGCGCCCATGCCTACCTGATGATCCATGCCGCGGTGGTCGAGCGCGGCGGCCTGGCGGCGATCCTGCCGGCGCCGCCGGGATCGGGCAAGAGCACGCTGTGCGCGGCGCTGGTCAACCGCGGCTGGCGCCTGCTGTCCGACGAGCTGGCGCTGTTCCGTCCGGAAGATGGCCTGCTGGTGCCGGTGCCGCGTCCGGTCAGCCTCAAGAACCGCTCGATCGACGTGATCCGCGGCTACGTCGCCGACGCCGTGCTGAGCCGCCCGGTCACCAACACCACCAAGGGCACGGTGGCGCACCTGAAGGCGCCGGCGGACAGCGTCGCGCGCGCGCACGAGACCGCGCGCCCGGCCTGGATCGTGTTTCCCAAGTACGAAGCCGGCGCTGCCACCTCGCTCACCCCGATCCCGCGCGCCCGCGCCTTTTTCCGCGTGGCCGAGAATGCCTTCAATTACAGCCACATGGGCGCGTGCGGATTCGCCACCCTGGCCGGCGCGATCGAAGGCTGCGCCAGCTACGATTTCCGCTACAGCAACCTGGACGAAGCGATGGCGCTGTTCGCCGCGCTGGAGGCGCCGCGGTGAAGCGCCTGCCGATCCTGGTCGCGGTCCTGCGCGACCCCGGCCTGCTGCCAGGCCTGCGCCTGGCCGACTGGGACCTGCTGCTGCGCCAGTCGACCAGCGCCAACCTGAGTCCGACACTGCTGGCGCTGATCGAGGAGCACGGCCTGCTCGACACCGTGCCGGCGCAGCCGCGCGCCCACCTGGACTGCGCGCGCGCGCTGGCCAGGCGCCACCGCCAGGCGGTGGGTTTCGAGGTCGAATGCATCCAGGCCGCGCTTGCGAAAGTGAACGGCGTGGCGCCGCTGCTGCTGTTGAAAGGCGCAGCCTACGCGATGGCCGGCCTGCGCGCCGGTGCCGGCCGCCTGTTCGGCGACATCGACATCATGGTGCCGCAGGCGCGCCTGGACGATGTGGAATCGGCGCTGATGCTGCATGGCTGGGCCAGCAGCCAGGCCGACGCCTACGACCAGCGCTACTACCGCCAGTGGATGCACGAACTGCCGCCGATGCAGCACGTGCGCCGGCAGAGCAGCATCGACGTCCACCACGCGATCCTGCCGCAGACCGCGCCCGTGCACCCCGATCCGGCATTGTTGCGTGCCGCCGCCGTGCCGATCGCGCATGCGCCCGGCCTGGCCACGCTGGCGCCGGCCGACATGGTGCTGCACAGCGCGGTACACCTGTTCTTCGACGGCGAATTCGACAAGGGCTTGCGCGACCTGCTCGACTTGCACTTCCTGTTCCGCGAGTTCGGCGTCCGTGCCGGCTTCTGGGAAGCGCTGCCGGCACGGGCGCGCGCGCTCGAACTGGAACGGCCGCTGTTCTATGCGCTGCGCTACAGCCGGCGCCTGCTCGGCACGCCGGTGCCGGAGGCGGTGGTGGATGCGCTTGCCGCGGCCGCGCCGAACCGCGCGCTGCTGGCCATGATGGATGCCCTGTTCGAACGCGCGCTGCTGCCGATGCATGCCAGCTGCACCGACGCGTTCACCGGCGCCGCGCGTTTTGCGCTGTACGTGCGCGGCAACTGGCTGCGCATGCCGCCGCTGATGCTGGCACGCCACCTGTTTCACAAGGCCTTCCTCTCCAGGAAACAATCGTCTTAATAGATGGCAACAGACAATATAATTTCCATATCGAAATTATTGGTCAAATTTTCTGTCGGCATTTTTTACAGTCGGTTCTTTTGGGTTTAATTGATTGCGGATAAGTCATTGATATTAAACATTTTCCAAAAGCTGGCACACGGCTTGCTTATACAGAGGCATAGCACCACCGATCAACTAAGCGAGGAAAACGAATCATGAAATTTCTGAAAAAACTGTCGTGCGCTGCAGCTGTAGCTCTTTCCATGGCCGGTGCTGCGCATGCAGAAGACGTGCTGCAAAACTGGGTCTTCAACCCGGTCGGCGGCGGTTATTCGAGCGGCCAGACCATCGGCGAATACCTGGACGTGAACGGCAACGCCTTCATCCAGATCGCCAATACCGGCAACAACACCTTCAGCTTCCAGGAAAACGCTGTTTTCAACATCGTCCAGGCTGACAGCAACGGTCTGCTGTTCCCGGTTACCTACCCGGGCGGTAACATCACCGCGACCTTCGCGGCGACTGGCTCCGGCACCTTCAGCGGCGCCTTCCAGTTCACCGGCGGCACCATCAACATCTACCAGGATGCCGTTGCCAACTACGGTTCGACCACTGGCATCTACGGTGCTGACGACGGCAAGCTGATCGCCAGCTTCGACGTGCTGGTAGGCGGCGGCGGCAACGTCGACGCATCGGGCAACCCGATCAGCAACGGCCAAGTGACCGTGTACGCCAAGGCTAACGCCGGCGACCTGGCATCGGGCTACTTCTTCCGTGAAAACGGTCAAGACCTGAGCTCGGAAGACATCCTGGCCTTCGCCTTCACCAACGCCAACGGCGTGAGCAACATCACCCAAAACCTGGTGTCGGAAGTCGCTTGCCAATTCGGCGGCTACACTGGCGCAGGCTGCACCACCGGTACCACCTACACCCCGACCCCGGGCCAGAACTTCTTCGTCAGCAACAACGGTCAGTTCAAACTGGCTGAAGTGCCTGAGCCGGGCTCGCTGGCCCTGTTCGGCATCGCCATGCTGGGCGCCGGCGTTGCAGCACGCAAGCGCAACAAGAAGGCCTAATCGTAGCAAAAAGGCATAATATTTATCCGGTCATTTGACCGGATAAATATGGCAATAAAAAAAGAGCAGGATTTCCTGCTCTTTTTTTATTCCCGAAACAAAAAAGCAAACCAAACGAGACCCCGCCGACGGCCGGTCTCGATGCCGCCGTCAGCGTTTCAGCAATTGCTCGACCGGCAGGCGCTGCGACCGTGCGGCAGGGGCGGGGCCGGCACCCAGGCGGCCCATGTAGACCGGATACAGTGCGTCGTTGAAGATCAGTTCGGCACCTTGCTGCTGCAGGCGGCGCGCCGGCGCATGCAGGCGTGTCTCGCGCGTAAAGGATGTGTTTTCGCGCACGTACTTGGCAAAGATCAGCGGCG
Source organism: Herbaspirillum sp. SJZ107 (assembly GCF_006715485.1). Classification (GTDB taxonomy): domain Bacteria; phylum Pseudomonadota; class Gammaproteobacteria; order Burkholderiales; family Burkholderiaceae_D; genus Telluria. The sequence goes on along the minus strand of NZ_VFNH01000003.1, from coordinate 633,864 downwards.
TCATCTCCGGCTGCATGAACAGTCCGAGCCGGGTCAGGGTCAGCCAGAAGCGCTGGACCGCGCGCCCGGCCTGCACGTAATCGTCGATCGTCTGCGGTTGGCGCCTGGCCTTCAGCACGAAGTGGGCCGCGCAGGCGATCCCCGGCAGCAAATCCATCTGCAGGCGCGGCGCCCAGGTGCCCATCAGGGTGTTGATGGTCGACATCCGCTTCCAGCTCACCATCGCCCATTTCATCAGTTTCAGCGTCGCCTTGTCGACGCCGAGCGCCTGGTCCGGCACCTTGTCCGGGCTGTACCTGGCATTCCAGTCGATGATGCGGCGGTGCACCTCGAAGGCTTCCGGCATGGTCAAACGCAGCCTGGCGTTATTGAACATCAGGCGTGCCGCCTTGAGCTTGGGGCCGAAGCCTTCGATCCAGGTCACGGCGAAATCGGGACCGACGCAGGTTTCCAGCTCGCGCTTCTCGGCCGCAGTCAGTGGGCGCGTGCGCATCGGGCGGCGCTGCACCGTGCGCGTTTCGATGGCGCCGAGCAGGGGGCTCGGCGCCACCGTGGCATCGGGGCTGAAGCGCACGTCGAACACGGGGCGGTCGGGCGCGCTGTCGGCACGGCGCACGGTGTGGGCGCGCAAGCCCTGCTCGCTGGCGGCGATGTCGATGGTTTCCAGCAGCGCACCCATGGAAATCTGGCTCGGATGGCCATCCAGGTCGTAGACGGTGTCGTGCCGGGTATCGTAGGCGTGGATGACCAGATGGTCGGGCGCGGCGATTTCGAAGCGCCAGCACTGGGTATTGTCACCGCTCGGCGCCCAGCGCGCCAGTTCGAGGATGCGGTGGAGGCTCGGCGGGATGTTCATGCTTGCGGCGCCAGTTGCTTGGTCATCTGGCGCTTGGCGACGCCGATCATCAGGCGGTGCAGCGGATTGCCGTTGCCGCCGGGACGCCAGGTATGGCTGAGCTTGTTGCGGTAGGCGTCGAACTGCATGCCATGCGGCGCCGCCAGGATCTTTCCGCGCTCGAGAAGGATCTTCAAGGCCTCGGTGGCGACGATGCCGGCGCACAGCTGGCAGGCCATGAAGGTCGACGGACCGCGGCGCTCGGCGAAATTGACGGCTTCCGGGACCACCAGGTAAGGCCGGTGCAGGCCCGCCGGGGCAAGGCCGACCACGAACCGGATCGCCTTGTCCAGCTCGGGCAGGTCGCCCCACTGGAAATATTCCTCGAAGGTCATCTGGCCCGGCATGAAGTTGAGCAGGGCAGCCCCCATGCCGAGCGGCGCCGCCGTGGTGGCCGGAATGCCGAGCCGGGCGCAGGCCGCGAAAGTCTGCTGGCGCGCGTCGAAGGCGAAGAAATCGAGTGCGTCGACGTACAGGTCGACGCCGGCCAGGAAATCGTTCAGGTTGTCCTTGTTGACGCCCTGGTCGAAGATCTTGATGTCGATCTCGGGGTTGATGTCCTTGGCCATCCGCGCCAGTACCTCGGCCTTGGGCTGGCCGACGGTCGACATCATGGCGCCGACCTGGCGGTTGAAGTTGACGACGTCGAAGCTGTCGAAATCGGCGATATGGAAACGGGAGACGCCCAGGCGCGCCAGGGTCAGCAGGTGGACACCGCCGACCCCGCCGCCGCCGGCGATGGCGACGCGCTTGCCGCGCAGCGTGGATTGTTCTGCCGGCGTGACCCAGCCAATATTGCGTGAAAACGCCTGTTCATAGCGGAACGGATTGTTCATCGATGGGGAGATACAGAAGGTCAGAAGAGAATTGCGAGACGAGGATGCGCCGGGATCGGGAATGCCCGGCGCCTGTGCGCAATGTCATCCCGCGTGCTGGTCGTCCATGCGCAGCAGACGGTTGCGAATACCCATTTCTTCGCGCGGCGAAAAGAAATACGGATAGAACGAACGTTCGGTGACGTTATTGTCGGCAGTGAAGGTGCCGCCGAATTTTTCGATTTGCTCGGTCACGTATTCCAGGTTGACGCGCAGCAGAAAGGCCGGCGCATCGACGCGCGGATTGATTTTCAAATCGCCTTCCTGCTTGAAGCCCAGCATGCGCTCGTAAAAACGGCGGTGACGCGGATTGACTTCGATCACGATATCGGTGCATTTATGGATATCGCGGCCGTAGATCACGGCCAGGTGAAACAGGTTGGCCAGCGAGGTTTTCGAGCGCACCGAAGGATCGAAGGCCAGTTTGGTGAACTCGCACAGGCGCGCGCCCTTGTTGCGATGAAAATCGAGTTCTTCCTTGAAAATCTGGTCGGCCATCAGGCCGATCGGGGAGTCGATGCCGATGGTGAGCGTGCCCACCACTTCGCCCTTGTCGGTTGCCGTGAGGGTGATGCGATTGGGGTCGTCAGTCAGCTGATGCGTACCGGCGTAGCCACGCCAGGCATACATCTTGTTGATTAACATGCTTGCTGAATTACGCCCGTCCGCCGTATCGGTAAGCCGGATTCCGTACGAATCGTGGTTCACGATCACATCCTCATATTGAGAGGGCGTAATATTATCGCGATCATTGAAATCATGAGCGTCCGATAGGGATACGGCCGATTCACCCTCTGGGTCCTTGAAATCGTCAAAAGTCGCCATCGCAGGATTCCCCATTGAGAAACGCCGGCGGTGGCGCCGGCGCCAGGTTAGCTCGCCACGTCCATCCTGGCGTGGCTTATTGTTTTATTATGAATAACGTATATTAACCAGTTACAAGGTCTTTAGCAATGCGCGTGCGTCGTCGGCTTGCGGGAACGGCTTGCCGTCGGCGAGCAGGGTATCCAGTTGCTTGCGCGCGCCTTGCTTGTCGCCGGATTTATGCAGACCGACCGCAAGGTGATAGCGGATTTCGGTTGCATTCGGCGCCAGGCTGCTGGCTTTTTGCAGCAGCGGCAAACCGCGGCTGGTATTCCCTTGTTCCACCAGCATCCAGCCGAGGGTATCCATGACGCCCGCATTGGTGCTGGCCAGCTTGAATGCCTGTTCGGCGGTCGGGAGTGCACGCGGATCCTTGACCTGCTGGTAGGCGTACGCCAGGTTGTTCAGGGCAGCTGCATTGTCCGGAGTCTGCTTGGCCACGGCTTCCAGCATCCGGATCGCGGTCGGGTAGTCCTTGCGCGCCAGGTTGGTTTCCGCGACAAACATCGTGACCATCGGATCGCTCGGGTGCTCTTTCAGCCACTGGTTGCCGCGCGCCTCGGCTTCCTTGCCCTTGCCTGCCATGTTCAGTGCCTGCATCGAGCGCACCAGCAGCTGCGGCGATTTGGCCAGGGAAAGTGCCTTGTCGTAAGCCGGCACCGCCTGCGCCGCCTTGTGCTGCGCCAGCAGGATGTCGCCTTCGGTGGCATAGCCGACCGGCGACTTGTCGTTCATCTTCTGCATCTGGCGTGCGATGCCGAGCGCTTCGTCCGGACGGCCGCTGCGCATCGCCATCTCGACCTGGGCCATGCGCGCCGGCACCAGTTCAGGCTGCAGCTCGACGGCACGCTTGAGGTCCTCGGTGGCGGCGGCATTATTCTTCATCGCCATGTGGACGGCGGCCAGGCGCATCTGCGGCGTGGCCGACTTCGGCACGACGTTGGACATCTTGCTGTAGGTTTCCAGCGCACCATTCAAGTCCTTGTTGGCGACTTGCGCCTGACCCAGCATGTCCAGCAGCTCGGGGTTGGTGGCATTGGTGGTCTGGAGCTTGCGCGCCAGGCTCAGGGCCTTGGCCGGCTGGTTGGTACGCAGGTAATGCATGCCGAGCGTGACCGCCGGGTTCACCGCGTTCGGGCTGGCGTTGCTGGCCTTTTCGAACCACGAGGTGGCTTCTTCAGGACGGTTCTGCAGCATGGCCAGCTGGCCCAGCGAGGTCATCGCATCGACGTTGTTCTTGTCCTTTTCCAGGACTTTTTCATAGCGCTGCTTGGCGGCATCCGGCTTTTTCTCCATCAGATCCAGGCGCGCCATGTTCTTCACGGCCGGTGCGAAGGTCGGATCGAGCGCCAGCGCCTGGTCGAGGGCAGTGCGCGCGGCCGGGATGTCGCCCTTGACCATGTTGACCGCAGCCTTCAGGTTGTAGACCTGCGGGTTCTTCGGTTCCTGCTTGGCCAGGGCGTCGGCCGCGGCCAGCGCCTTGTCGTAGTGCTTGAGGCCCATTTCGGTCTGCACCAGCGCCATGGTGGCACGCGAGGACTTGGGATCGAGCGAGGTCGCCATTTCGAGGTCGCTCAAGCCGCCCGACTGGTCGCCCCTGGCCAGTTTGGACAGGCCGAGCGAGGTACGCACGCCGGCCGCTTTCGGCGCCAGTTCGGCGGCTTTTTCCAGGTAGCCGCTGGCCTTGTTGAAATCGCGCACCTGCATGTAGGATTCACCGGCCAGGGCCAGCAGCTGCGGATCGGCGGCGTCGTTCTTCAGTGCCGGCGCCAGCGTGGCGGCGGCATCGGCCGGCTGGGCATTCTTCAGCTGGACCTGGGCCAGCAGCTTGCGCGCATAGGTGTCGTTGGGCGCCGCCTCCAGGTACTTGCGCAGGTGCTGTTCGGCCTGCTGGGTCGCGCCCAGCTGCAGTTCCGATGCACCAGCCAGCAAGACGCTCGGCATGTGATCCGGCGCCACTTTCAACACGCGCTGCAGGTGTTCCTGGGCGGCAGAGAATTTACCTTGGGTGAATTCATACAGCGCGCTGGTGTAGGTGACCAGCAGGTTGCCCGGCGCATTCTTTTGTGCGGCATCGATTTCCGTCTTCGCTGCCGGGAACTTGCCGCGGCCGATCTCGATATAGGCTTTCTCGATGTGGGCGGTGCGGTGGGCCGGGTCCAGCGCCAGCGTCCGGTTGAACGCAGCCAGCGCCTCGTCCGGCTTGTTCTGCATGCGCAGCAGGGTACCTTGGGCCATGAAGACTTCGGGATTCTTCGGATCCTTGGCCACTGCCTCGTTCACGTAGCGCTCGGTCGCGTCGCGGTCCTTCGCCAGCACGGCCAGACGGGCCAGGCCCAGCAGGGCATCGCCCGAGTTCGGATTGATCGCCAGCGCCTGTTCGAAGGCCGCCTTGGCATCGCCGGGCTGGCCGGTGGTCAGCAGGGCTTCGCCGCGCAGGGACATCAGCGGCGCCGACTTGGCCGCCATCTCCGGCGTGACTTCCTGCAGGATGTCCTTGAATTTGCCTTGCTGCGCCATCGCCTTGCCCATCATCGGCAGGACACGCTCGGCAGGGATGCCGAGCGAGCGCGCCTTGCGGAATTCCTTCTCGGCCGAGGGTACGTCGCCCATGGCCAGTTCGAGATTGCCGAGTGCGATACGGGCTTCGCCGTTCTCCGGGCTCTTCTCGACCGCATTCTTCAACTGGATCAGGGCTGCCTTGACGTCGCCTTTCTGCTGGTATTGCTGGGCTTCGGCAAGCAGCGACTCGGTAGTCTGGGTCTTGCCGCAGGCACCCAGGCCTGCGATCAGGAAAGCGCTGGAAACTAGTGCAGCGGTGAGTTTGAGCTTGTTGGCGTGACGCGGCATTCGGGATTCCTCGAGGATAGGGATGAGAAGCGCTGGCTGAGCGGATTCCTCACAACAATAATACCTTAAGGAACAGATTTTAAGCCGCCTTGGCAGGCTATGCCGTACAAATCGATCATTTGTAAACACAGTAGTGGCGGATGCGCCACCGTTTACGGCAGTTTGTCGCTTATTCGAGATACCAATTACTGGCCCTCATCATTTTCGCCTTTTTTCAAGCGCTGGAGCAGGGCCTCGACGTCGTTGCCGACTGGTAAACCATCGCGGCGCAGTAGTTGTATATGTAGCACCATGTTCTCCAGCACCAGCTTGGCCGACACGGCCAGCAGGGTCATCAACTTGTCTTCGGTACTGAAACTGTCCATCGACGCCGCCATCTCGCACAGCTGGATGGCGACGAGCTGGCGCAGTTCGTCTTCGGGGAAGGGCAGGTCGGCGAAATCGATCGGGTCTTCCTGCTCGACTTCCTGCATCAGGGCGGTGAGGTCTTCCGGCTTGATCGGCATGGCAAGGCTCCGTGGTGGTGGCGGAACCATTCTAGGCCACGCCGTCGAGCATTGCCCACAGGATTGACGCAGGGTGGGCGGCGGCCCACCCTGCGTCAATCCCTTACATATTGCGGCGGTACTGGCCGCCGACTTCGAACAGCGCCGTCGTGATCTGCCCCAGCGAGCACACGCGCACGGCATCCATCAGGCGCGCGAACACGTTGTCGTTGTCGATCGCCGCCTGCTGCAGCGCCGCCAGGGCTGCGGGCGCCGCCTGGGCGTTGCGGGCGTGGAAGGCGTCCAGGCGCGCCAGCTGCGACTGCTTTTCGTCGTCGGTCGAGCGTGCCAGTTCGATGACGGCCGGCGCGCCTTCGCCTTTCGGGTTGCGGAAGGTGTTGACGCCGATGATGGGCAGCGAGCCGTCGTGCTTCTTGTGCTCGTAGAGCATCGACTCTTCCTGGATCTTGCCGCGCTGGTAGCCGGTTTCCATCGCGCCCAGCACGCCGCCGCGCTCGGCGATGCGCTCGAACTCCTGCAGCACCGCTTCCTCGACCAGGTCGGTCAGTTCGTCGATGACGAAGGCGCCCTGGTTCGGATTCTCGTTCTTGGCCAGGCCCCACTCGCGGTTGATGATCAATTGGATCGCCAGGGCGCGCCGCACCGATTCGTCGGTCGGCGTGGTGATCGCTTCGTCATACGCATTGGTGTGCAGCGAGTTGCAGTTGTCGTAGATCGCGATCAGCGCCTGCAGCGTGGTGCGGATGTCGTTGAAGTCGATTTCCTGGGCATGCAGCGAGCGGCCGGAGGTCTGCACGTGGTACTTCAGCTTTTGCGAACGGTCGTTGGCGCCGTATTTGTCGCGCATGGCGACCGCCCAGATGCGGCGCGCCACGCGGCCCAGCACCGTGTATTCCGGGTCCATGCCGTTCGAGAAGAAGAACGACAGGTTGGGCGCGAAATCGTCGATGTGCATGCCGCGCGCCAGATACGCTTCGACGAAAGTAAAGCCGTTCGACAGGGTGAATGCCAGCTGCGAGATCGGATTCGCGCCGGCTTCGGCAATGTGGTAGCCCGAGATCGAGACCGAGTAAAAGTTGCGCACCTGGTGGTGCACGAAATATTCCTGGATGTCGCCCATCACCTTCAGCGAGAACTCGGTCGAGAAGATGCAGGTGTTCTGGCCCTGGTCTTCCTTCAGGATGTCGGCCTGCACGGTGCCGCGCACGTTGGCCAGCACCCACTCCTTGATCTTGGCCGCTTCGTCGGCGGTCGGCTGGCGCCCGTTGTCGCGCACGAACCGGTCGATCTGCTGGTCGATGGCGGTGTTCATGAACATCGCCAGGATGGTCGGCGCTGGACCGTTGATGGTCATCGAGACGGACGTGCTCGGGCTGCACAGGTCGAAACCGTCGTACAGCACCTTCATGTCGTCCAGTGTCGCGATCGAGACGCCCGAGTTGCCGACCTTGCCGTAGATGTCCGGACGCAGCGCCGGGTCGGCGCCGTACAGGGTGACAGAGTCGAAGGCGGTCGACAGGCGCTTCGCCTCCATGCCGGTCGATACCAGCTTGAAGCGGCGGTTGGTGCGGAAAGCATCGCCTTCGCCGGCGAACATGCGGGTCGGGTCCTCGCCTTCGCGCTTGAAAGCGAACACGCCGGCCGTGAACGGGAAGGAGCCGGGCACGTTTTCCAGCATCAGGAAGCGCAGTACTTCGCCGTGGTCTTCGTACTTCGGCAGCGCCACCTTGCGGATGGCGGTGCCGGACAGGGTTTTCTGTACCAGCCGGGTGCGGATTTCCTTGTCGCGGATTTTCACCACGTAATCGTCGCCGGCGTAGGCCGCCTGCATGTCCGGCCACATCGCCAGCAGCTTTTTGGCGCCGGCATCCATGGCGCTGTCGCGTTCCGTGATCAGGTCGTCGAGGACCACTTCCCGGTTCACGAGCGCCAGCATGCGCTTGGTCTCGCTCAGCTGCTGGCGCTCGCGTGCCAGCTTCACCTGCTTGCCGACATTGCGGTGGTAGCCGCGCACGGTGTCGGCGATCTCGGCCAGGTAGCGGATGCGTGCCGGGGGCACGATCACGTGCTTGCCGCTCGAGTAGTGCTGTGCCGGCTGCGGCAGCTTCGGCGTCTCGACCTGCAGGCCGAGCCGGGCCAGCGCCGGCAGCAGGCCGTGGTACAGCGCGGTGACGCCGTCGTCGTTGAAGCGCGAAGCCTGGGTGCCGTACACCGGCATCTGCTCGGGGCTCAGGCTCCACAGCTCGCGGTTGCGCTGGTACTGTTTCGCCACGTCGCGCAGTGCATCCTGGGCACCCTTGCGGTCGAACTTGTTGATGGCGATGAAATCGGCGAAATCGAGCATGTCGATCTTTTCCAGCTGCGAGGCGGCGCCGAATTCCGGGGTCATCACGTACATCGACAGGTCGACGTGCGGCACGATGGCGGCGTCGCCCTGGCCGATGCCCGAGGTTTCGACGATCACCAGATCGAAGCCGGCCAGCTTGCAGGCGGCGATCACGCTAGGGAGTGCCTGCGAGATCTCGGACCCTGCCTCGCGCGTGGCCAGCGAGCGCATGAACACGCGGGTTTGCCCATTCCACGGATTGATCGCGTTCATGCGGATGCGGTCGCCGAGCAGGGCGCCGCCGGACTTGCGGCGCGACGGATCGATCGAGATGACGGCGATGTGCAGGCGGTCGTTCTGGTCGAGGCGGATGCGGCGGATGAGTTCATCGGTCAGCGAGGATTTACCCGCGCCGCCGGTGCCGGTGATGCCGAGCACGGGCACCTTCAACCCTTCGCTCAGGTCCATCACCTGCTTGCGCAGGGCGCCATCCACTTTGCCGTTTTCGAGCGCCGTGATCAGCTGGGCCAGCGGCCGGTGGCGGGCTTCGAGCGGGCCCGTTTGCAGCGGTTCGACCGTGGTCGGCGCATACGGGGAGAGGTCGACGTCGCAGGCTTCCAGCATCGAGCGGATCATGCCGACCAGGCCCATTCGCTGGCCGTCTTCCGGGCTGAAGATGCGGGTCACGCCATAGGCATGCAGTTCCTCGATCTCGGCCGGGACGATCACGCCGCCGCCGCCGCCGAACACCTTGATGTGGGCGCCGCCGCGCTGGCGCAGCAGGTCGATCATGTACTTGAAATATTCGACGTGGCCGCCCTGGTAGCTGGAGATGGCGATGCCTTGCACGTCTTCGGCCAGCGCCGCGGTGACGACTTCGTCGACCGAACGGTTGTGGCCCAGGTGGACGACTTCGGCGCCGTTCGATTGCAGGATGCGGCGCATGATGTTGATCGAGGCGTCATGGCCGTCGAACAGCGAGGCTGCGGTGACGAAGCGCACTTTGTTGGCCAGTTTCGGCTGTTCCGGGAGCTCGAGCCTGGCGGCGGGGGTGATGTCGTTCATGGTGTTCCTTGAGGGTCGGAAGCGAACAGGTGTTCTTGTACGGTATATGACGTTAACGTTAACGTCAAGAATAGGACGGTGAGCTGGAACACGTGCTTGCGTTGGCGGCCGGATCAGGCGGCGCGTTTCTTCAAATTGCCGCTGAGCAGCTCGGCCTTGCGCATGCGGTATTCGGCCACCGCTTTCTCCTTGACGTGCCCGAAGCCGCGGATCTGTTCCGGCAGCGCCGCCAGCTCGACCGCGGCCGCGTGGTTTGCCGCATCCAGCGCCGGCAGCAGGCCCTCGACCATGGCGCGGTATTCCGCGATCAGCGCCCGTTCCATCCTGCGCTCGGCGCTGTAGCCGAACACGTCGAAGGCACCGCCGCGCAAGCCTTTCAGTTTCGCCAGCAGCTTGAAGGCGGTCCACATCCACGATCCGAATTCGGCTTTCACCAGATGGCCCCTGGCATCCTTTTTGGCGAACAGCGGCGGCGCCAGGTTGAACTTCAGCGAGAAATCGCCTTCGAACTGGGTTTTCAGCTGTTCGACGAAGCGGCCGTCGGTATACAGGCGCGCCACTTCGTACTCGTCCTTGTAGGCCATCAGCTTGAACAGTGACCTGGCCACCGCCGTCGTCAGCTTGTTGCCCAGGCCGGCTGCACGCTCGGCCTCGCGCACGCGCGTGACCACCGATTCGTATTGCGCGGCATAGGCGGCATCCTGGTAGCCGGTCAGGAACTCGGCGCGCTTGTGGATGATTGCATCCAGGCCTTGCGGCATCTGCACCACCACCGCCTGGGCCGGCATGGCGACCTTGTCGACACGCGCCAGGTCGGCGGCTGCACGGCGGCCCCACAGGAAGCTGCGCTGGTTGGAGGCGACGGCCACGCCATTCAGCTCGATCGCCCGTTGCAAGGAAGCTTCCGCCAGCGGCACCAGGCCTTTTTGCCAGGCATAGCCGAGCATGAACAGGTTGGCCGCGATCGAATCGCCCATCAGCGCGGTCGCCAGCTTGGTCGCATCGAGGAAGTCGACGCCAGCAGCACCGCCGACAGCTTCCTCGATCAGGGCACGCACCTGCGCCGCCGGGAATTCCCAGTCGCGCTGTTGCGCAAAGGTGCCGGTCGGCTGTTCGTGCAGGTTGACCACGGCCACCGTGCGGCCCGGACGCATCTTCGAGATCGCGTCCGCCGCCCCTGCGGTCAGCATGTCGCAGCCCAGCACCAGGTCCGCTTCGCCGGTGGCGATGCGCTGGGCGCGCAGGCGTTCCGGCGTCTCGGCGATTTTCACGTGCGAGGTGACCGAGCCGTTCTTCTGGCTCATGCCGGTCATGTCCAGCACCGACGCACCCTTGCCTTCCAGGTGGGCCGCCATGCCCATCAGGGCGCCGACGGTGATCACGCCGGTGCCGCCGATGCCGTTGATCAGGATGTTGTACGGATGTGCGATCGAGGGCAGGGTCGGTTCGGGCAGCGCACCCCAGCCGTCGTCGATGTCGCCCTTGCTGACGCCGGCCTTGTTCTTCTTCAGCGTGCCGCCTTCGACGGTGACGAAGCTCGGACAAAAACCCTTGGCGCACGAATAATCCTTGTTGCAGGAAGACTGGTCGATGCTGCGCTTGCGGCCGAATTCCGTTTCCTTGGGCAGGATCGAGACGCAGTTCGACTGCACGCCGCAATCGCCGCAGCCTTCGCACACGGCTTCGTTGATCACCATGCGTTTCGCCACGTCCGGAAATTCGTTTTTCTTACGACGGCGGCGCTTCTCGGCGGCGCAGGTCTGGTCATAGATCAGGACCGTCACGCCGGGCAGTTCGCGCAATTCGCGCTGCACGTCATCCATGTGCTTGCGATCGTGGATCGTGACCAGCGCCGGCAACGAAGAACGGTCTTCGTAGCGCGACAGGTCTTCGGTGACCAGGGCGATGCGTTTTACCCCTTCGGCCGCCATCTGCTGGGCGATCAGCGGCACCGAGGTGACGCCGTCGACCGGCTGGCCGCCGGTCATCGCCACCGCATCGTTGTACAGGATTTTATAGGTGATGTTCACCCTGGCCGCGATTGCCGCGCGGATGGCGAGATAGCCCGAGTGGAAATAGGTGCCGTCGCCCAGGTTCTGGAACACGTGCGGCACCTTCGAGAACGCGGCCTGGCCGATCCAGGGCGTGCCTTCGCCGCCCATGTGGGTGGTCAGCTTGTTCATCTCCGGATAGATCGAGGTCGCCATCACGTGGCAGCCGATGCCCGCCAGCGCGAACGAGCCGTCCGGCACCTTGGTCGAGGTGTTGTGCGGGCAGCCGGAGCAATAGAAGGCGGGGCGGAAGGGCGTGCTCACGGCTTTCATCAGCACCGCGTCCTTGGCTTCCAAGAAGGCCAGGCGGGCTTTGATGAGGTCGCGCGTGCGCTCGTCCAGGTTCAGGCGCGCGATGCGGCCGGCGATCACGCGCGCCACTTGCGCCACCGAGAAATCGGCCTTGGGCGGCAGCAGCCATTCGCCGCGCGGCGATACCCATTCGCCCTTGTCGTCGAACTTGCCGACGATGTGCGGCCGGACGTCGTCGCGCCAGTTGTACAGCTGTTCCTTGAGCTGGTATTCGACGACCTGGCGCTTTTCCTCGACCACCAGGATCTCCTCGAGACCCTGGGCGAATTCGCGCACGCCTTCCGGCTCCAGCGGCCAGATCATGGCGACCTTGTACACGCGCAGGCCGACCTGGGCCGCCATCGCTTCGTCGATCCCGAGTTCTTCGAGGGCTTCCAGCACGTCGACGTAGGACTTGCCGGAGGCGATGATGCCGAGCTTGGCATCCGGACTGTCGATGACGGTGCGGTTCAGTTTATTTTCGCGCGCATAGGCCAGGGCTGCGTAGATCTTATAGTCCTGCATCAGCGCTTCCTGGTTGCGCGCCTGGGTCCCCAGCGGCACCGACGAGAGGCGCGCATTCAGGCCGCCTTCCGGCATCGCAAAGTCCTGCGGGATCCTGACCTCGACCCGGAACGGATCGGCATCGACCGAGGCGCTCGATTCGACCGTGTCGGCCAGCGCCTTGAAAGCCACCGCGCAGCCGGAAAAGCGCGACATCGCCCAGCCGTGCACGCCCAGGTCCAGGTATTCCTGCACATTGGACGGGTACAGGACCGGGATCATGCAGGCGGCGAAGATGTGGTCGGACTGGTGCGGCAGGGTCGAGGAATAGGCGCCGTGGTCGTCGCCGGCCACCAGCAGCACGCCGCCATGCCTGCTGGTGCCGGCATGGTTCATGTGTTTGAAAACGTCGCCGCAGCGGTCCACGCCCGGACCTTTGGCATACCACATGGCGAATACGCCGTCGTGCTTGGCCGGGCCGATCAGGTCGACGGTCTGGGTACCCCAGACGGCGGTGGCGGCCAGGTCTTCGTTCACGCCCGGCACGAACTGGATGCTTTTGGCTTCCAGGTGTCCCTTGGCCTTCCACAAGTTTTCGTCCAGGCCACCCAGCGGCGAGCCGCGGTAGCCGGACACGAAGCCGGCCGTGTTCAAGCCCGCCTGTTCGTCGCGCAGCTTCTGGATCATCGGCAGGCGCACCAGCGCCTGGATCCCGGACAGGAAGATCCTGCCTTCTGTAGCGGTGTACTTGTCGTCGAGGCTGACGTCTTTGCGTGCGGGCGTCTGCGCAGGCGTGGCAGGGGGGACGGCAGGCGCGTGCGCGCCTTGGCCGAGGACGGTGTCGGGCATGGTGTCTCCAATGGTATGGTGAACTGGCCCGCCTTCGCTCCAGCGCCGGGTAGGCGCCTGGCGGGGCGGGCCGTCATCCGCTTTTGCGGCTTTTATTGGAGTGTAGCCACGAGTTGACGTATACGGAAATACCGATTGGGGATGGGGGTATAAGAAAAAATGATGCCCCCGGTGCTGCTCAGCGTTTCCGCTTGCGGCGCTCTTCCTGGAAGCGCATCTCCGTACCGGCTTCGGTGCGCTGGCCGAACGCATAGTTGGTCTCGAGCCAGATGGCATTGATGATGGCGACCGTGATGGCGAAGCCGAGGCCGAGCATCCATGAGAAGTACCACATGATCGTATTCCTTCGTTCTTTATGAATTAATAAGCGGTGTGCTGGTTGTCCTGGATGTGCTGGTGCGTGACCTTGCCGCGCATGACGCGGTACACCCAGCCCGTATACAAGCTGACGATCGGCAGCATCACGATCACGACCCAGAACATCACGGACAGGGTGCGGTGGCTGGACACCGCATCCCAGGCGGTCAGGCTGTGGGCCGGCAGCAGCGAGGAGGGCATCACGAACGGGAACATGGCGGCACCGGCGGTCAACACGACGCCGGTCACTGCCAGGCCGCTGGACAGGAAAGCCGGCAGCGAACGGCGCACGGCGCTGAACACGCAGGAAAGAAGCGCGCCGCCCAGGCCCATGATCGGCAGGACCCACAGCAGCGGCCAGCGGCCGAAGTTGTCGAGCCAGGCCCCGGTGGCCCGGGTCACCGTCTTGGCGGCGGGCAGGAACACGCTGTTCGCATCCGGCATGGCGGCAATCCGATAACCCTCGATGCCGGTGGCGATCCACAGCCCGCCGGCCGCGAACAGTGCGATGGTCAGCATCGCTGCGCCCATCGCCATCAGGCGCGCCCGTTCGGCTACGGCGCCTTCGGTCTTTTGCTGCAGCCAAGTCGCGCCGTGCAGCGCCAGCATGGCAAGGGACAGCACGCCGCACAGCAGGCCGAAGGGATTCAGCAGGTCGAAGAAGCTGCCCGTGTATTCGAGGCGCAGCATGTCGTCGTATCTGAAAGGGACGCCCTGCAGCAGATTGCCGAAGGCGACGCCGAAGATGACCGGCGGGACGAAGCCGCCGGCGAACAGGCACCAGTCCCAGGTGCTTCTCCAGCGCGGGTCCTGCAGCTTGTTGCGGTAGTCGAAGCCGACCGGGCGGAAGAACAGCGCGAACAGGCACAGCAGCAGGGCGACGTAGAAGCCGGAAAACGCGGCCGCGTACACCAGCGGCCAGGCCGCGAACAGGGCGCCGCCGGCGGTGATCAGCCAGGTCTGGTTGCCTTCCCAGGTGGCGCCGATCGAATTGATGACGATGCGGCGCTCGGTGTCGGTACGGCCGACGAAGGGCAATGCGATGCCGACGCCGAAGTCGAAGCCGTCGGTCAGCGCGAAGCCGAGCAGCAGCACGCCGACGAAGGCCCACCAGATCAGTTTATAAGTCTCGTAATCGAACAGCATGATGGTTCCTTTGATTTATACGGCGGCGATCTGGTCGTCCGCCAGGTGCCCGGGTTTATCCGTGCCCGCTTCGCCGCCCGGCTCCCCGTGATAGCGGCCGGTATGCAGGCTGGCCGGGCCGATCCTGGCGTACTTGATCATCAGGCCCATCTCGACCACCAGCAGCAGCGTGTAGAAGCCGAGGAAGCCGAACAGCGAAAACCACAGGCTGCCCGGGCTCAGGCTCGATGCCGACAGATGGGTCGGCAGCACGCCGGCGATGGTCCAGGGCTGGCGGCCGTATTCGGCCACGATCCAGCCCAGTTCGGCAGCGACCCAAGGCAGCGGGATCGAGATCACGCACAGTTTCAACAGCCAGCGCTGCGGCGCCAGGTTGCGGCGCACCATGAACCACACCGAAGCGCAGAAGATGAACAGGAACAGGAAGCCGAGGAAGACCATGCCGCGGAAGGACCAGAACAGCGGCGCCACTTTCGGAATGGTGTCGGCGGCGGCCTGCTTGATCTGCGCTTCGCTGGCGTCGACCACGTTCGGCGTGTACTTCTTCAGCAGCAAGCCGTAGCCGAGGTCGGCCTTGACCGCTTCGAAGGCGGCTTTCGCTTCAGGCGACTTGTCGCCGCCCTTCAGGCGCAGCAAGGCGGCGTAGGCCGTCATGCCGGTACGGATGCGCGCTTCGTTTTCCATGCGCAGTTCCTTCAGGCCGGTCACCTTGCCGTCGTAGGAACGGGTAGCGATCAGGCCCAGCACCCAGGGCAGCTCGACCGAGTAGTCGGTTGTTTGTTTCTCGTCGTCGGGAAAACCGAAGAGCGTGAGGCCCGCCGGCGCCGGCTGGGTTTCCCAGGCCGCTTCGATGGCGGCCAGTTTCACCTTGTTGACTTCGCCGGCGGTGTAGCCGGATTCGTCGCCCAGCACGATCACGGACAGGGTCGAGGCCAGGCCGAAGGCGGCGGCGATGGCGAACGAGCGCAGCGCGAACGGCACGTCGCGCGCCTTGAGCAGGTACAGCGCCGAGATACCGAGCACGAACATCGAGGCCGTCACGTAGCCGGCGGCGGCGGTGTGCACGAACTTGACCTGCGCCACCGGATTGAAGATCACTTCCGAGATCGAGACCAGCTCCATGCGCATGGTGTCGAAGTTGAATGCGGCGCCGACCGGGTGGTTCATCCAGCCGTTGGCGATCAGGATCCACAGTGCCGACAGGCTGGAGCCGAGCGCCACGAAGAAGGTCACCATCAGGTGCTTGCGCGGAGAGAGGCGGTTCCAGCCGAGGAAGAACAGGCCGACCATGGTCGATTCGAGGAAGAAGGCCATCAAGCCTTCGATCGCCAGCGGCGCACCGAAGATGTCGCCGACGTAGTGGGAATAGTAGGCCCAGTTGGTGCCGAACTGGAATTCCATCGTGATGCCGGTGGTGACGCCCATCGCGAAGTTAATGCCGAACAGTTTGCCCCAGAACTGGGTCATGTCCTTGTACACCTGGCGGCCGGTCATGACGTAGCTAGATTCCATGATGAACAGGATCCAGGCCAGGCCCAGGGTCAGGGGAACGAACAGGAAGTGATACAGCGCGGTGGCTGCGAACTGTAGCCGCGAGAGGGCTACGACATCGTCGAGCGGAGGCATGGTGGGACCTGCTTTTATTTGTTGGGGAGGGAATCACGCGCAGCCGGGATGGCGAACAGGTGGCGTTCCACCTGGCCGGCCGGCAGCAGCATGTGCTTGGTTTGCGGATGCGAGAAACAGGCGTACCAGAGGCCGTACAGCGCCAGGCACTTGACGGCGATGGTCACGGCCAGCGTCAAGGCCAGGTTGCTGCGGCGCGGTGTGCGCAGCGCGTGCTTGGAAAGAGTGTGCATGGTGTGCGCCTTCAAAATGCTCCAACGGCAGATTTGAGCGTGCGCAAACTACGTGTAGCTAGATCTGATAATGGAGCGATGACGCGAGGTTAGTTTTCCCAAGCGGAAAAATCTTTGATGCACATCAAAAAGCCCGGAGAGGGCTTGTCAGGGACAGTTCAGGGGAGGGGACGGGCGCCGACCCAGCCTCCGCTGTCGCACAAATCGTGCGCCACCTGGGCTACCAGGCGGCCGACTGCGGCGGCCGCATTCGTGAGCGGGATATTGCGCGAGGCGCACAGCACCACGGTGCGTGCGATCGCCGGGCCATGGATCGGCAGCGCGCGCATCGCGCCGCGTTCGACTTCGGCCAGCACCGGCGCCACCGGCAGGATGGTCGCGCCCATGCCGGCCAGGATCGCCGATTTCAGGATGGCGATCGAATTGATTTCGATGACGTCGCGCGCGTGCAGGCCGGCGCCGCGCGCCGTGCTTTCGATGCGCGGCCGTACGCCATGCTGCAGGCCGGGCAGGATCAGGGTGGTGTCCAGCACTTCGCGCAGGGACACGCTGTCGCGCCCGCTCGCCAGCGGCGCATCGTCGCGGCAGATGTAGCGCAATTCTTCCTCGACCAGCGGGGTGGTGGCGAAGCCGCCCAGCTGGCCGTCGTCGAGCAGTACGGCGAGATTGACGCGGCCGGCGCGCAGCTGCTCGGCCAGGTTGCCGGTCAATTCCTCGGTCAGCTGCAGCGTGATTTCCGGGTATCTCTGGCGGATGGCGCGCAGGAGCGGCAGCGCCAGCGCGCTCGAAATGCTGTGCGGCAGGCCCAGCGTGACGCTGCCCGACGGCCGCTCGGCCGACTGCACCACGGCGGCCTGGGCATCCGCGACCTGTTTCAGGATCGCCTGCGCGTGCTCGTAGAACACCTTGCCGGCGTCGGTGCTGAGCACACCCTGGGCGGTACGGTGCAGCAGCTGCACGCCCAGTTCGTCTTCCAGCTGGCGCAACTGCTGGGTCAGCGCCGGTTGCGCCACATGCAGCACCAGGGCCGCGCGCGATAGCGAGCCGTGATCGACGATGGCAACGAAATAGCGGAGTTGTCTAAGTTCCATTACGAAATATTTGTATCTTTATAGACACATATTGATCAGGAATTGTTTTCATCTGGCAACTAAACACCCCAGAGTAGCTATACTTGAGCGCCGCGAAACGCGGCGACATTAACATACCCTGAGACCCACCGCGATTTACCGGCAACCGACCTGCGCCTCCCCCCATGCTGAAGAAAGTTGATCCCTCGCAGCTGCGCGTCGGGATGTTCATCCATGCGCTCGACTGTGGCTGGATGACGCATCCCTTCCTGCGCAACCGTTTCAAGATTACGCACGATGACGAAATCCGCAAGATCTTGGCAGCGCGTATCCAGTCCGTGACCATCGATTGCAGCCTCGGCCTGGATGCCGACGATGCGCCGACCGTGGCCGAAGCCGAGGCCAAGGTCGACGCCGGGATCGCCGCCATCGGCGCCCGTCCGGTAGTGGCGCCGCGCAGCACCCTGGCCGATGAATTCGATCGCGCGCTGGCGATCCGGCGCCAGGCCGCCGGCCTGGTCAAGACCGTGATGCAGGATGCGCGCATGGGGCGGGCGGTCGAACTCGATCAGGTGTCGCCGGTCGTCGAGAACATCACCGGCTCGATCCTGCGCAACGCCGGCGCCTTGCTCGGGCTGTCCGTCATCAAGAGCAAGGACGACTACACCTTCCTGCATTCGGTCAGCGTGTGCACCCTGCTGGTGGCGTTCTGCCGCGCGCGCGGGATGGATGCCGAGACCATTTATCAGGCCGGCATCGGCGGACTGCTGCACGATACCGGCAAGGCCCTGATTCCGGATGCCATCCTGAACAAGCCGGGGCGCCTGACCGAAGAGGAATTCGCCGTCGTGCGCCGCCATCCGCAGGACGGCCACGACATCCTGGCGCGTACGCCGGGCATCGGCACGATCCCGCTCGACATCACGCTGCACCACCACGAGCGGCGCGACGGCGCCGGCTATCCGGAGCGCCAGGGCGGCGCGGCGATCAGCGAACTGGCGCAGATGGCGGCCATCGTCGACGTCTACGACGCCATCACAGCCGACCGCTGCTACCACAAGGGCATCCCGCCGGCCGAAGCGCTGCGCAAGATGTACGAGTGGAGCAGCACCCAGTTCGAGCCGGCGCTGGTCCAGGCATTCATGCGCTGCGTCGGCATCTACCCGGTCGGCACGCTGGTGCTGCTGGAATCGGGACGCCTCGGCGTGGTGATCGAACCGCACGAAACGAGCCTGCTCACGCCCAAGGTCAGGGTGTTCTACAGTACCCGCAGCCAGGCCTATATCAAGCCGGAACTGGTCGACCTGGCGCGCGGACTGGGCTTCGGCGGGGGCGACCGTATTGTGCGCCACGAGTCTCCCGACAAGTGGCAGGTCGACCCGCTGCGCTTCCTGTCACTGGCCTGAGCCGGCGCAGCATCCTGCACGGCATCAGAAGAATTCGGCGGTATCGTTCGAGGCCGCTGCCTGCACCATGCCGTGCGAGACCAGATCGTCGTAGTGGCAGGCGCGATTGCGGCCGCTGCTCTTGGCGTGGTACAGCGCCTGGTCGGCATGGCCGAGCGTCATTACCGGCGATTCGAAGGCGCTGATCGCGACGAAGCCGACGCTGACGGTCACCCGCCCCACTTGCGGGAAGCTGTGATTGGCCACGCCGGCGCGGAAGCGTTCGATGATCTTCCAGGTATTGTCCAGCGTGGTCGAGCGCAGCAGCACGACGAATTCTTCGCCGCCGAAGCGGAATACGCGGTCCTGGGCGCGAAACGAGGATTGCAGCAGGTTGGCGATCAGGATCAGCACTTCGTCGCCGTACAGGTGGCCGAACCGGTCGTTGACCGCCTTGAAGTGATCGACGTCGACCACTGCCAGCCACTGCTTTTCCTGACCATTGATCTGACGCCGTTCCGGGAGACCGGGCAGGCGCGCATCCTGCTGCTGCGCGCTGTGCAGCATGCGCGCCAGCTGGTCGTCGAAGGTCTTGCGGTTGAGCAGGCCGGTGAGGGAATCGCGTTCGCTGTAGTCGAGCAGGTTCTGGAAGTTGCGGTACACGCCGACGATGCCGCCGACCATGTGGACGGTGACGTCGGCGAACGGTTTGTCGTCGCGGATTTCGAGGCAGGTGCCGGCCTTGTCGCCGAACCAGATCGGCAGCCATAGCGTGCGCATGCCGTCGCCGTCGAGCGCTTCGGCGCTGGGCCGGCGCGCCATCAGACACTGCATCAGTACCGGATGGCTGGCCAGTGCTTCGCCGGGGCCACCCTCGTGTGCGTCCTCGAGGCGGGCAGGGCTGCCTCTGCGGATCGATGCGCGGGCACGCAGGACTTGTTGCCCCGACACGGAGGCAATGCTCAGGATGCGGGTCTGCACGGCCCCGGCCAACTCCCGCACCGCCGAGATCACGGAAATGTCGAGCATTGCGTGGTCGCGGTGGCCGGTCATGTCCACCATATGTTTCAGAAGCGAGTCCATGTCGTTCCCGGCTATGTAATCCAGAAGCTGGCGCATGAACCATGTCCCTGTCGGGCGCCTATGCATCTGGCATTTCACTAAAGCAATAAAATCAGCATAACGGCTTTCTACATTAATTTCAATTATGCAAATAAAATTTCTCTAGGTGTGTTTGATTTTTACGAATTTTTGGACAGCAGCGTGCTGTTTAAAGGTGCTAAAAAAATTCCTCATACCAAAAAATAATTCTCTAAGGAAAAAATTGCGCGTAATCAAATTGCCGTACGGCATCACATCTTATAGTGAACTCACTGACACGGAACGCGAAGCAGCCAGTCGCAAGAAGCGCAGTTGTCGCAGTCAGCGCCCTCCGGTCAGTGTTTCATCAACCTACCATATGGGAGTACGTTATGAGCAACTTCATCTCTGCAGTCAAAACCTTCGTTGCTGACGAAAACGGTGTGACCGCGATCGAGTACGGCCTGATCGCTGCACTGATCGGCGTGGTGATCGCCGGTGCCGCCAAGACCGTGGGTGGCGATCTGAAGACTTTGTTCGGAGAGATCAGCACTGCGCTCCAGAATAAGTAAGTAGCACTTGCCCTCCGGGACATTCGGCCCGGAGGGCTTTTTTGTTTCGAGGATGCTATGCCAATCGAACCATATCTGGACTTGAGTCTCCTTTTGCTGGTTTGCATTGCTGCCATCAATGATCTGGCGACGCGCCGCATTCCAAACCGGTTGTTGCTGACCGGCCTGGCTTGTGCCCTGTTATTGCATCTGCTCTCTGCAAGCCCTGGCGCATCCGTGCTGAAAGCATTTTCCGGCATGGGGGTCGGCTTCGCGATATTTCTGCCGTTTTATCTGCTGCGCGGCATGGCGGCCGGCGACGTCAAGCTGATCGCCGTCGCGGGGGCATTCATTGGTCCTGAGGAAGCATTCGAGGTCGCCGTGCTGACGTGGTGCGTCGGCGGCGTCATGTCACTGTGCGTCGTGCTGATGAATGGCCGCCTGCGGCTGGCCTTTACCAACATCCGCTACCTGTTATCCGGCTTCATGGTACCGGGCATCCATATGACCGACATGCCGCTCCAGCAGAGCGCCGGTTCCATTCCATATGGGCTGGCCATCGCGGTCGGCACGATCACGGTCCTGCTTCGTCACTACGGTTGAGTCTGCCTTTGGCAAAGCGCAAGGGTGGACTGGAAGGCGGTCGCTAGAATCAATCCGACCTCTTTCAGAAAACATGAAGGTTTCTAGGGGATTCCGATGTTTGAAACGCTATCGACAGGCAATACCGCGACGGCCTCGCGCACGCTCCAGGGCAGTATGGCGGACGCATCGGACGTCATGCCGATCCTGCCCCGCCAGGCCAAGACAGTGCGCGACACCGGTCTCGAGCCGCGCTTCGTGGCGGACCTGGTGCTCAAGGCGATCGAGGCCAGCGGCAAGGCGCCGCTGCCGCTCCTGGCGGGCAAGCTGCGTCTCTCGATCAGCGTGCTGCGCGAGGTGCTCAACCCGCTGATCGCCGAGCAGCAGGTGGACGTCGCCTGGTGCGGCGAATCCGATATCGACATGCAGTACCAGTTGACCCCGATCGGGCAGCGCACCGCCGCTGACGCGCTCGCGCGTTGCCGCTACGTCGGACCGGCGCCAGTGACGCTGGCAGCCTACCGTGCGATGGTCGAACGCCAGGCGCTGCGCCATGCCGATGCCGAGCGCATTACCCCTGCCCAGCTCGCGGCCGTGCTCGGCGAGGATGGCCTGGCAGCGGATGCGCGCGCCACGCTGGGCGCCGCGCTGTACGCACGGCGTTCGCTGCTGCTGTATGGCCCATCGGGCAGCGGCAAGACCCAGCTGGCACGCAAGCTCGGGCGCCTGTTGCCCGGGGCGATCGCCGTGCCGCATGCCCTGATCGTCAGTGGCCAGGTGATCCGCTTGTTCGACCCTGCCATCCACGTCGCACCTCCGCCGTCGGCGCGCGGCAGTACCCAGGAAGAGCGCCGCAGCAGCGATGCCCGCTGGGCGGTGTCGCAACGGCCGCTGGTCCACGTCGGCGCCGAGATGGCCCGCGAGACGCTCGAGCTGCGCTACGACGCCGAACAGGGGGTGTACCACGCGCCGCCGCACCTGCAGGCCAACAACGGCATGCTGGTGGTCGACGACGTCGGCCGCCAGCGCATGCCGGCCGCCGAGCTGCTCAACCGTTTCATCGGCCCGCTCGATGCCGGCACCGACCAGCTGGCGCTGCAGGGTGGCCAGACCGAGATCGTGCCGTTCGACGCTGCCGTCGTGTTCGCGACCAACCTGAATCCGGCCATGGTGTTCGACGACGCCGCACTGCGCCGCATCGGCTACAAGACCGCCATCGGGGCGTGGTCGCCGAATGCCTATCGCACCCTGTTGCGGCGCCAATGCCGGCTGCGCCGCATCGACTACGACGAAGGCGCAGCCGACCACCTGGTCGAGCGCCTGCATCCGCAGTCCGGGCGTGCGCTGCTGGCCTGCTACCCAGGCGAACTGCTGGACCGGGTCGCCGATTTCGCCGGCTTTGCCGGCAGCGAGGCGCGCCTGACGATGGCGGCAGTCGAGCAGGCCTGGCGCAGCATGTTCATTGCCAGCGACGTGGAGGCTTGAATGAAGAACAAGCGTGCTCTCATCCTGATGGTAGTTGCCATCCTGTTCGGCCTCGCCGCGGTGGTGTTCGCATCGCGCTGGTTGCTGACCCAGCCGGGCGGCGCGAACGGCCGCATCCTGGTGGCCAGTGCCGACATCAGCCTCGGCCAGCGCCTCGCGCCCGAGATGTTCAAGCTGACCGAGTGGCCGTCCGGCAGTCTGCCGAAAGACGCGTTCACCGATCCACAACGGCTCAACGGCCGTGTCCTCAAGAGCAACCTGGTCATGGGCGAACCGGTTACCGAAGCCAAGCTGGCGCCGGCCGGCACCCTGGGCGGTTTGTCCGCCCTGATCACCGAAGGCAAGCGTGCGATCACGGTGCGCGTCAACGACGTGATCGGGGTCGCCGGCTTCGCGCTGCCGGGCAACTACGTCGACATCATCGTCAGCACCCAGAAGGACATGCAGCCCGGCGCCGAAGGGCGCGAGCAGAGCATTTCGAAGATCGTGCTGGAACGGATTCTTGTACTGGCGGTCGCGCAGGAAGTCAGCCGTGACGAGACCAAACCGAAGGTCGTCAATGCGGTCACGCTCGAAGTCACGCCGGAACAGGCCGAAAAACTCGATCTGGCGCGCAGTGTCGGCACGCTGTCGCTGGCCCTGCGCAACCAGGTCGACCCGCAGTCGGCTGCGACCGAGGGTGCCACCAAGGTGACGCTGCTGCCGCCGGCAACGCCGGTGCCGCCGAAGCCGGCCCCGAAGCCCGTGCCCAGGCCGGCCGCGGCACCGCGTCCGGTGGTGGTCAAGGCGGCGGCACCGGTGCGGCGCGATTGCGTCAGCGTATTGAACGGTCTGCGCATGACGCAGGAATGCTTCTGAATCTATCCCGGGGTGAGGCCATGAACGCAAGCCTGATGCAAACACCGATGTTCCGCTGCCTGGTCGCCGCTGGCCTGGCTCTGGCGGCCGCCGGACCCGCGTGCGCAGCCAAGGCCAAGGCGCAGAACGTGGACGAGACGGCCCAGGCGGCGCCGGCGCGAACCGAAGTTGGCCCTAACTGCCAGGGTACGGCCGCCAGGCCGGCCCAGCTGGCCCTGCAGGTCGGCAAGTCAAGCCTGATGCGCCTGCCCGAGGTGGTCCAGCACCGCAGCGTCGGTAATCCGGCCGTGGTGCAGGCGCTGCTGGTGGCACCGGACACGCTGTATATCGCCGGCGTCGACGTCGGCACCACCAACATGATCGTGCAGGGCCGCAGCGGCGTGTGCAGCATGCTCGACATCACGGTCGCGATCGATCCCGCACCGCTGCAGGCCACGCTGGCGGCGGTCATGCCCGAAGAGCGCGACATCAAGGTCATGGCGGCAGCCGACACGCTGGTCCTGAGTGGCAGCGTGAGCGACGCCGCCGCCGCCTCGCGGGTTGTCGAACTGGCCAACGCCTACGTACGCCGGCCCTTGCGCGCACTGGCCGTGCCCAAGCCCGACAAGGAAGAAACCGAATCCAAGGATGCCAGCGCCAGCGCCACTCAGGCGGCCAGTACCCGTATCGTCAACCTGCTCAATGTGAGCGCCCCGCAGCAGGTCCAGCTCGAGGTCAAGGTCGCCGAAGTGTCCAAGACCCTGCTCGAGCGCCTGGAAGCCGGCGCCGCCTGGCGTTTCGGTTCCGGCAGCTGGGCTGCGACGCTGGCAACGGATTTCATCAGCGGGAAAGCCAGCAGTACCCTCAACGCCACCAAAGGTGTCACTAACGGCGTCAAAGCCGCGGCCGAACGCCAGGACGGCCTGGTGCGCATCCTGGCCGAACCGAACGTGATGGCGATCAGCGGTCAGGAAGGCACTTTCCTCGCGGGCGGCAAATTCTACATACCCGTAGCCCAGGATAACAACCGGGTCACGCTGGCCGAGAAGGAGTTCGGCGTCGGCCTGCGTTTCACACCGACCGTGCTCTCCGGCGGCCGCATCAACCTGCGTGTGGCGCCGGAGGTGTCGGAATTGTCGCGCGACGGCATCGGTATCTCGGTCAACGGCTTTAATGGCGTGGCAGTGCTACCGGTCGTGACCACGCGCCGCGCCAGCACTACTGTTCAGCTGTACGACGGCCAGAGCTTCGCGATCGGCGGCCTGGTCAAGAACAACCTGGTGTCCAACCTGAAAGGCTTGCCGGTGCTTGGCGAAGTGCCGATCCTGGGCGCGCTGTTCCGCAGCACCGATTACCAGCAGGACCGCACCGAACTGGTATTCGTGATCACCGCACGCCTGGTCAAGCCGCTGCCGGGTGCAGGCTATGAACTGCCGACCGACAAGATCGGCGTGCCGTCGCGCGGCGCGATCCTGCTCGGCGGACGGCTGGATGGTCCTGCACCCGAAACCACCAGCGCCGCCCAGTCCGCACCGGCGCTGGTGCCGCCCGCGTCGCACAGCAGCGGCGGCTTCGAACTGAAATAGGAGGCGAGAATGACGATCCGACGCAATCTGCCGGTGCTGCCGGTGTCGCTGGCGCTGCTGCTGGGCGCGACGCTGCAGGGCTGCAGTTCGACCCCGCGCTTCAACGACCACTTCGGTGCTGCCATGCGCGCCAATCTTTCTGCCCAGGTCATCAACCCGGCGGCGTCGGCGAATGCCAATCCCGCCATCGGCGTGGACGGCGTTGCCGCCCACGCGGCCCAGGAGCGCTATCAGCGCTCGTTCAAGGACAAGGATACCAGTGCCGACCGTTCGCTGGTCAATGGGAACGGCGCCCAGTGATGCAGCGCGCGTGGCTCCGGCCCGAGCACGCAGCACCGCCCGCACCCAGCATCGATACGATCGCCCGCCGCCCCGAGGAACCCGATGAAAGCCCTCTTGATCAGCCGCGACACCCAGCTTTACGCGGAGATCGCCTCCCAAGGGGCGGCGCGCGTGCCGCCGCTGAATGTCGGCGCCAGCCGCGCCAGCCTGCGTGAAGCGCTCGATCGTCCGCTGGCGGAGGCGCCGGCGCTGGTCGTGGTCGACGTCAGCGACGCCGATGCCGCCGACGGCGACCTCCTGGAACGGCTGACCCGCCATTACGCAGCGGCGCATTTCATGCTGCTGACCGATAACCACCATCCCGAGATCCTGATACGCGCCATGCGAGTCGGTGTGCGCGAGGTGCTGCAACTGCCGTTGCTGCACAGTGCCCTGCATGAAGCGATCGACCGCATCGCCGCCAGCGCCGGCGTGGCGTCGGTCCACGACGGCAAGGTACTGGCCTTCATCGCCTGCAAGGGCGGCAGCGGCGCGACCTTCATCTCGACCAATTTCGGCTACGCGCTGGCGACCCTGGCCGACAAGAAGGTACTGCTGATCGACCTGCACCGCCAGTTCGGCGATGCCACGCTGTACGTCTCGGACCAGAAGCCGGTCATGACGCTGGCCGACGTCTGCCAGCAGATCGCGCGTATCGACGGCCCGTTCCTGGATTCGTGCCTGGTGCACGTGGCACCCGGCTTCGGCGTGCTGGCTGCCGCGGACGATCCTGGCCAGACCAGCGAGGCCAAGCCCGACCACATCGACACCATCCTGCGCGTCGCGCGTCAGCATTACGATTACATCCTGCTCGACGTCGGGCGCCAGATCGACGCGGTTTCGCTGCGCGCGCTCGACAGCACCGATGCGATCTATCCGGTGCTGCAGCTGGCCTTGCCCGACATCCGCGATGCGCGCCGCCTGCTGGATATCTTCCGTTCGCTAGGCTACCTCACCGACCAGATCCGGCTGATCGTCAACCGTTACGAAAAAGGCGGCAAGCTGCGCCTGCAGGACTTGAACGCAGCGCTCGGCGCCGAGGTGCTGCACACCATTCCCAATGATTATGTCGCTGTCACCGATTCGGTCAACCAGGGCATCCCGGTGCTGCAGCTGGCACGCGGCAGCGCCGCCGCGCGCAGCCTGGCCGACCTGGTCGAGATCGTGACCGAGCGCCGTATCGTCGAATCCAGGGGCGGTCTGTTCGACCGCCTGTTTGGACGCGGCGAAGGCGATTATTAACTCTCCAAGGAGCCGTCCATGTCCCTGCGCGAGCGCCTGTCCGGAACGGACGAGGAACGCCAATACCAAGCCATGCCTGTGGTAGCCCAGCACGCCTACCAGGAGCTGAAAAAGACGATGCACCAGCTGATCCTCGACAGGATCGATCTGGAGCGCCTGAAGCGCCTCACCACCGAGCAGTTCAAGCACGAGCTGGCGCTGCTGGTACAGCGCATCGTCGAGGAAGAACGCATCGTGCTGAACCAGCAGGAGCGCCATAACCTGGTGCTCGACATCCAGCACGAGATGCTGGGCTTCGGCCCGCTCGAGCCGCTGCTGAACGATCCGACCGTGTCCGACATCCTGGTCAACACGCATAACAAGGTGTACGTCGAACGGCGCGGCCGCCTCGAGCTCACCGACATCGCCTTCCACGACAACGCCCACCTGATGAAGATCATCGAGAAAATCGTCTCGCGCGTCGGCCGCCGCGTCGACGAGTCGAGTCCGATGGTCGATGCGCGCCTGCCTGACGGCTCGCGCGTCAATGCGATCATCCCGCCGCTGGCGGTAGATGGGCCACTGGTCTCGATCCGCCGCTTCGGTGCGACACCGCTCACGGTGCAGAACCTGCTCGACTACAAGAGCGTCACGCCGCCGATGGTCAAGGTGATGGAAAGCCTGGGCCTGGCCAAGGTGAACATCCTGATTTCGGGCGGCACCGGCAGCGGCAAGACCACCATGCTGAACCTGATCTCCGGTTTCATCCCCGGCAACGAGCGCATCGTGACGATCGAGGACGCGGCCGAGCTGCAGCTGCGCCAGCCGCACGTGGTACGCCTGGAGACACGCCCGCCCAACATCGAGGGCAAGGGCGAAGTCACGCAGCGCGCACTGGTCCGCAACTCGCTGCGCATGCGCCCCGACCGCATCATCCTGGGCGAAGTACGCGGACCCGAAGCGCTCGACATGCTGCAGGCGATGAACACCGGTCACGAAGGCTCGCTGGCGACGATCCACGCCAACACCGCGCGCGACGCGCTGGCGCGACTGGAGAACATGGTCGGCATGGCAGGCGTGAGCCTGACGCCGCGCGCGATCCGCCAGCAGATCTGCTCGGCCATTACCGTGATCCTGCAGGCCACGCGCCTGACCGACGGCACGCGCAAAGTGGTCAGCATGCAGGAAGTCACCGGCATGGAAGGTGACATCATCTCGATGCAGGAAATCTTCCGCTTCGAGCAGACCGGGGTCGACACCGACGGCAAGGTTCAAGGCCATTTCTGTGCCACCGGCGTGCGGCCGCGCTTCGCCGATCGTCTCAGGATGTTCGGCGCGCCGGTGCCGGAAGATACCTTCGACCCGGACCGTATCTTCACCTAGCCGGCAGCTGCCGCGGAGTCTCGCATGGACATCCTGTTCTACGGTTTCGTCGTCTTCCTGTTCGCTGCCGTCATCCTCGGCATCGAAGGCGTGTACCTGTGGTGGATAGGCACGCATGGCGCGGCCGCACAGCGGGTGGCGCGCCGCCTGCAGCTGATGTCGGGGACCGCAGGCCGCTCCGAGCGCATCTCGATCCTGAAGCAGCGCCGCTTCGCCCGCAACGACCTGGCCGACCGGCTGCTGCACCGCATCGCGCTGGCCCATCGCATCGACCGGCTGCTGGTGCAGTCGGGGGGCAAGTGGTCGGTCCAGAAGTTCCTGCTGTGGTCGGGTACGGCGCTGCTCGCAGGCGCTTTCCTGACTGCGCAGTGGCCCTTGCCGTGGGCGCTGCGCATCGGGCTGGCGCTGCTGTGCTCGATCATCCCCATGTTGCTGGTCAAGCGCGCGCGCCGGCGGCGCCTGGCGCGCATCGAGCAGCAGTTGCCGGAGGCCGCCGATTTCATTGCACGCGCGCTGCGCGCCGGCCACTCGTTCACCAACGTTCTGCAAATCGTCGGCAACGAGCTGCCGGAGCCGCTCAGCGCGGATTTCCGCATCACCCGCGAGGAAATCAACTACGGCGTGCCGATGGCCGAAGCGCTGCACAACATGGCGGCGCGGATTCCGCTGACCGACCTGCGCTACCTGATCATCGCCGTCCTGATCCAGCGCGAGACCGGCGGCAACCTGGCCGAAATCCTCACCAGCATCAGCCACATCATCCGCGAACGCCTGAAGCTGGTGGACAGGGTGCGCGTGCTGTCGGCCGAAGGCCGGATGTCGGCCTGGATCCTGGGCCTGCTGCCGTTTGGCGTGGGCGGCATGCTGGTGCTGACCAATCCGGACTATATCGGCATCCTGTGGACCGACCCGACCGGTATCAAGCTGGTCTGGGCCGCGCTGATCATGATCGTCATCGGCGTGCTCTGGCTGCGCAAGATGATCCGCATTCACATCTGAGGAGCCGTCGATGACAAGCGCACAGTTACTGTTCCTGTTGATCGTGTTCGCGGTCGTCTGCGGCCTGGTGGGCGTGGGCATGATGCTGTTCGCGCCCGGCGCCCTGCAGGCGCGTCTGGCCAGCTTCAAGGGCGGCACCGACGACAGCCAGGCCGACCGCAGCAGCTGGACAGAGCGCGTCGCGCGGGTGGTGCGGCCGCTGAGCCGGCTGTCGGTGCCGGAAGAGGGCTGGGAAAAATCGCCGTTGCGTACCCGGTTCATGAACGCCGGCTGGCGCAACCCGTCGGCGCCGGCGCTGTACTTCGCCTCCAAGACCATGCTGGCACTGTGCCTGCCGGCCCTGGCCGGCATCGTGCTGGCCTTCAAGCCGGCGCCCACGGCCAGTACCAACGTGCTGCTCCTGCTGCTGATGGCGTCCTGTGGCTACTACCTGCCCAACGTGGTGCTGAGGCGCATGGTCGAGCGCCGCAAGCGCGAGATCTTCGAAACCATCCCCGATGCGCTCGATCTGCTCACCGTCTGCGTCGAGGCCGGCCTGAGCCTGGAGCGTGCCATGGTCAAGGTCGCGGGCGAGATCCACATCAAAAGCGTGACCCTGGCGCAGGAATTGCAACTGGCTCTGATGGAAATGCGCGCCGGCTTCAGCAAGGAGAAGGCGATGCGCAACTTCGCCTTGCGCATCGGCCTCGACGACGTCGATTCGCTGGTGGCCATGCTGATCCAGTCGGAGCGCTTCGGCACCAGCATCGGCGATGCCCTGCGCGTGTATTCCGACAACCTGCGCAACAAGCGCCGCATGATCGCCGAGGAAGCGGCCGCCAAAATCGGCCTGAAACTGCTGTTCCCGCTCATCTTCTGCATCTTCCCGACGCTGCTGATGGTGCTGGTGGGTCCTGCGGGCATCCAGCTTCGGCGCGTGTTCAGCGCCGTCGGCGGCACCAATTGACATGAGTGGAGAGTCTTATGCGTACCCGAATCCTTTTGAGTGCCTTGCCCTTGCTGTGCAGCGGCGTCCTGCTGGCCGGCTGCGGCAGCGCGCTGCTGCGTGAGGACGCGGCGGCACCCGTCATGTCGTCCGCCGACGACGCCTATCTGCGCGGCCGCAACCTGCACCTCGAGCGCCGCTATGGCGAAGCGATCGCCGCTTACCAGGCCGCGCTGCAGGCCAATTCCGGCCATGTCAACGCCAACAACGGCCTGGCGATCGCCTATGCCGAGCAGCGCGACTTCGCCAAAGCGATCCCGATCTGGCGTGCGCTGACCCAGGGCGCGCACATGGGCTCGGGACGGGCTACCGCGTTCCTGTTCGGTAACCTGGGCTACGCCTATTTCCTGGCCGGTAACTACGACGAAGCCCAGGTCGCGCTCGAAAAGGCCTGCCTGCTCGACCCGCTCAACGCGCGCTCGTGGCAGTACCTGGGCGAGACCCTGCAGAAGCTCGGCCAGGACGAGCGCGCGCGCCAGATGCTGAGCCAGGCCAGCGCCCTGCGCGAGCACGATTTCCAGGCCGACTATGCAGCGGCCGGCGGCGGTAGCCGCATGCCCGTGCTCGAGCGGGCGGTGCAAGCCACGCAGGCGGTACAGGCGCAGCCGGACCAAGCATGGGCGTTCGTCGAAGTGACCCGGGCATCAAGCGGCGTGCTCGAACTGCGCCGCGTGCTGCCCTCGGCACCGGCGCCGAAAGCGCCGCCGCCGTCGCTGCCGGATCCGGCACAGCCGGCCATTGTCGCCGCGCTCGAGATCAGCAACGGCAACGGACGCCCGGGCATGGCCAGGCTGGTGTCGCGCCAGATCCGCGATCCCGGCGTGAAAATTGTGCGCCTGAGCAACGAAAAGGGGTACAAGGTGCGCCAGACCCGGATCGAATACCAGCCCGCCTTCCGCGAGCTGGCCGAGCGCCTGGCACGGCGCTTCGGCGCCGCCGCCCCGGTCGAAGTCAGGATGGCTGGACGCGCCGACGTGCGCATGGTGATCGGCCACGACCTGGCGCCGCAGCGGCTTGCCTACCGGCCGGGAGCCGGCAGCGCCACCGCCATGGCAAGTACGCCTTGATGCGGGAGTGACTTTTTTGCAACGATATCGGGCGCCAGACTTAGCCGAAATTGGGAATAATTGAACTTCAATAAATTCGGGAGAATTGCCATGACCTTTACTCGTCGTTTCCAGTCCGCCATTGCTCAATCCGTTATCGCCGGCACCCTGCTGGTCTCGGTCGTCGCCTGCGCCCCGACCGCCACCCGTGAAGGCACCGGCGAATACGTCGACGATTCCGTCATCACCGCCAAGGTGAAAGCCGCCTATGCCGCCGACCCGACGGTCAAGGCGACCCAGGTGCAGGTGGAAACCTTCAAGGGCACCGTGCAGCTGAGCGGCTTCGTCGACTCGCCTGAGAGCGCCCGCCGTGCCGTCGAACTGGCACGCGGCATCAAGGGTGTGAAGTCGGTCAAGAACGACACGGTCGTCCGCTAAGGTCCGCATTACCAGAAAAACAGGCGGCCAGTGCCGCCTGTTTTTTTATTTCACGTTTCGGCTCACTGCCAGCTGACCTTGCCGAAGCCGTTGGTGGTGGCATTGCGCGTCGCCGGCTTGCCATACACGGTGGCCGAACCCATACCGCTCATGCTGATGTTGGCGGCGGTCCTGGCGAACACGCTGGCACCGCCCAGGCCCGACATGTCCAGGTCGACCGTATCCGCACGCAGCCCCTGCGCATCCAGCCCGCCGATGCCGCCCAGGTGCGCGCGCAGCAACCGGGTCCTGCCGCTGACCGTGATGTGGCCGGCGCCGCCCAGGTGCAGCTCGACCCGTTCCGCCTGTCCCGGATCGAGCGTCAGGCCGCCGACCCCGCCCAGGCGCGCATCGACGTCGCGGTACTGCCCCGTGAACCGCACCGCGCCGGCGCCGTCCAGCGACAGGGTCACGCGGTTGCCGCTGAAGCCCGACAGCTCGCTCGAGCCGAGGCCCTGCGACACGAATTCCTGCAGGTTCGGCACCGTCAGGTCGGCGCGCAGGTCGCCGGCACTGCCGTTGACGCGCAGGTTGTCGTCCATGTCGATGACCAGCGTGTCGCCGCGCTGGACAGTCTTGATCTTCGCCAGGTAGCGGCGTTCGCCGGACAGTACCAGCGACGGCGGTCCCTGGCGCAGGTTGAGGCGGATGACGCCGCCCAGGTGGACTTTCGAGACGGCGGCGTCGATGTTGCGGGTTTCCCGCACGACGTCGTCGGCCACGGCGCCGTGCATCGCCAGCGACAGGGTGGTGGCCAGCAGGGCGCTGCCGAGGATATTGTTCATGGGATGTCTCCAGTAGTGATCGCTTGTAGCCACTATAGGCACGCCCCACAGCTCCGGCAGCGCAATTGCGACAGGCTGCGCCATCGGCGGCATGGAACGTCATATCCGGCGGTTTCAGGCGTGCAGCGCGTCCCACGCCAGCCCGAACCTGGCCAGGTATTTCTTGAGCCGGTCGGCATCGTTCGGCTGGCGCTTGGCCTCGCGCGAGACGGCGAACAGGCTGCGTCCCGCCTCCGACAGCGACTTCGATGCGCGGCACACGCGCACCACCGCCTGCAGCTGCAGCGCATCGAAGCGGTCGAGCTGCGCCGCCGCGGCCTCGCCCAGCAGCGTATCCAGATCGACCGCATCGCCGTCCCCGGCCTGCAAGCCGTCCGCCGGTCCGGCAACGGCCGGCTGCCACAGGCGCGCCAGGCGCAGCGCTTCGGCATCGACGATCTCGCCGGTGATGCGCCCGACCTCGGCCAGCGTGGCCATGC
Source organism: Herbaspirillum sp. SJZ107 (assembly GCF_006715485.1). Lineage (GTDB taxonomy): Bacteria > Pseudomonadota > Gammaproteobacteria > Burkholderiales > Burkholderiaceae_D > Telluria. The sequence goes on along the minus strand of NZ_VFNH01000003.1, from coordinate 601,154 downwards.
GCGTCACCGAAGCCGACAGGTCACGGAAGTTGCCGCTCCAGCGCGCCTGTGCCGACATGGCGAAGCGCATGTAGCGGTCGCGCGCCTCCTTGTTGAAACGGACCATCTGCCCATGCTCGGCGCCGAACGCGCGCAGCAGGTAATCGATGTTCGGCTCGATGTCTTCGCGGCGCTCGGCCAGTCCGGGCAATTCGTAGGTCCACAGGTTGATGCGCGCGAACAGGTCGTCGCGGAAGCGCCCGCGCGCGACTTCGCGCGCCAGGTCGCGGTTGGTGCCGGCGATCAGCTGGAAATCGCTGTGCACCTCATGGTCGGCGCCGACCGGCAGGAAGCGCTTTTCCTCGATCGCCTTGAGCAGCATGGCCTGCTCGTCCAGGCCCAGTTCGCCGATCTCGTCCAGGAACAGCAGGCCCTTGCCGGCACTGCGCAGCAGGCCGGCGCGCTCGCTGGCCGCGCCCGTGAAAGCGCCCTTGACGTGGCCGAACAGCGTCGACGCCGCCCCGTCGCCGTGCAGGGTGGCGCAGTTGATCTCGACGAACCTGCCGTCGAGCTGGCGCCGCGCCTTCTTCAATTCATACAGGCGCCGCGCCAGGAAGGACTTGCCGGCACCGGTGGGACCCATCAGCAGCATCGGCGCGCGCGACTTGATCGCCACCCGATCGATCTCGTCGATCATCGCGTTGAAGCGAGGATTGCGGGTCGCGATGCCCGATTTCAGGAAAGCCACGCCTTCCTGCTGCTCGTGCGAAAAGCGCTGCGCGATCTGGTCGTACTTCGACAGATCGAGGTCGATCAGCGCAAACGAACCCGGCGCGCCGGGCGCATGGCGGCGCGGGGGCGAGGTCTGCAGCAGGCGCCCGGGAAAATAATTCGCCTCGGTCATCAGGAACATGCAGATCTGGACCACGTGGGTGCCGGTAGTGATGTGGACCCAGTATTCCTCGCGCTCGGGATCGAAGGGGTAGTCCCTGGCAAAATCGAACAGCGCACTGTAGACCTGCTCGAAATCCCAGGGGTCGTCCAGCGCCAGCGTGTGCGGCACCACCTGGGTTTCCGGCGACACCGCCCCCATATCCTCGATCACCTGCCGCACCAGCCCCTCGTAGCCGCGATTGCACAGCAGTTCGAAACGGTCGATGACCACATCCTCATGCTGGGTGAGGGCGACGGACGGCCGCCACTTTTCCCAGCGCGCGCTGCCCTTGCCGCTGTCGAGCTGGGTCCCGACGAAACCGATCACGACGATTTTCTTGTTCTTCATTTTATAAAGGTTTATACGGTCGTATAAATTCTGAATATTCCATATTGGAATCCAAGATCGTCCCTGTCAACCCTCGTGAAACATTTTTGCTTGCCAATCAAGCACTTGGCGTTCCCACCGGCTGCCGTCCAGGCGCTGGCACGCCGCTTGCAAAAGAGAAGGAGCAAACAAGATAAACGAGATCAACGAGAGGGAGAGCGATCATGGGCTGGATTATCAGCGTCGGCAGGGCCGGCAGCGCAACGCAACAAAAAAACGCACAGACAGGCGACCAGGTCGTGTCGGTCAGCATCGACGTACAAGGCGTACCGGCCCGCATCAAGGTGTTCGACGACGCCGGCGCAATCCCGGCCTGGCAGGCACGGCGCATCTGGCGCAACCTGCTGACCACGCTGGCCGATACCGAATAAGTCACAGACAAGCAATGCAGTCGACACGAGAGAACACGATCATGAACCAAGCATACAAAGACCAGCACTACGATACCCTCGAGGTGGCCGGCGGCCGCCCGGTCAAGATGTGGACCCGCGGCGTCCCGGTCGAAGAAGAAGCCAAACAGCAGCTGGCGAACACCGCGCGCATGCCCTTCATCTACAAGCACATGGCGGCCATGCCCGACGTCCACCTGGGCAAAGGATCGACCATCGGCAGCGTGATCCCGACCCTGGGCGCGGTAATCCCGGCCGCGGTCGGCGTCGACATCGGCTGCGGCATGATGGCGGCCAAGACCACGCTCGCTGCACGCGACCTGCCGGACAACCTGGGACCGCTGCGCAGCGCGATCGAGCGCTCGGTGCCGCACGGGATGTCGCCCAAGACGCGTGGCTTCAAAGGCCGCGACAAAGGTTCGTGGGACACGCCGCCGCAGGCGGTCGACACGGCCTGGATGGCGCTGAAGGACGAATTCGACGTCATCTGCCAGAAGACCCCGAAGCTGAAGAACACGAATAACTACAAGCACCTCGGCACGCTCGGCACCGGCAACCACTTCATCGAGATCTGCCTCGATGAAGAAGGCTTCGTCTGGTTCATGCTGCACTCGGGCTCGCGCGGCGTCGGCAATGCGATCGGCAGCCATTTCATCGAGGTGGCCAAGCAGGACATGCGTACCCACATCGCCAACCTGCCCGACAAGGACCTGGCCTACCTGAAGGAGGGTACGCAGCACTACGACGACTACGTCGAGGCGGTCGGCTGGGCGCAGAAGTTCGCGCGCATGAACCGCGAAGTCATGATGCGCAACCTGATCGCGGCCGTGCGCACGGTGATTCATAAACCGTTCGAGACGCACCTGGAAGCGGTGAACTGCCACCACAACTACGTCCAGAAGGAGCAGCACTTCGGCCAGGAAGTGCTGGTCACGCGCAAGGGCGCGGTGTCGGCGCGTGCAGGCGAGCTGGGCATCATTCCGGGCTCGATGGGCGCGAAGAGTTATATTGTGCGCGGCAAGGGCAATCCGGACAGCTTCCACAGCTGCAGCCACGGCGCCGGGCGCACGATGAGCCGCACCGAGGCCAAGCGCCGCTACTCGGTCGAGGACCAGGTACGCGCCACCGAGGGCGTCGAATGCCGCAAGGATGCCGCCGTGATCGACGAGATCCCGATGGCCTACAAGGACATCGACGCCGTGATGCAGGCGCAGAGCGACCTGGTCGAAGTGGTGCATACGCTCAAGCAGATCGTATGCGTGAAGGGGTAAAGGAGATGGGGATGATCGAACTGGATGGCGCATTGGGCGAGGGCGGCGGCCAGATCCTGCGCACGTCGCTGACGCTGGCCATGATCACCGGTCAGCCGTTCCGCATCAAGCGCATCCGCGCCAACCGCAGCAAGCCGGGCCTGATGCGCCAGCACCTGGTGGCGGTGCAGGCCGCCGCCCAGGTCTGCGGCGCCGACGTGAGCGGGGCAAGCCTCGGCAGCCAGGACCTGGAATTCATTCCGGGCACGCTGCGCGGCGGCGACTACCGCTTCGCGATCGGCAGCGCCGGCAGCTGCACGCTGGTGCTGCAGACAGTGCTGCCGGCGCTCCTGCATGCCGAGGCGCCGTCGACGCTGCGCGTGTGCGGCGGCACCCACAACCCGATGGCGCCGCCGGTGCAGTTCCTGCAGCGCGCCTGGTGCCCGCGCATGGCCGAGATGGGCGCGCAGATCGACCTGCAGCTGGCGCGCTTCGGCTTCTATCCGGCCGGCGGCGGCGAAGTGGTCGCCACGGTCCAGCCGTGTGCCCGACTGGCGCCGCGCGAATGGATGACGCGCGGCGAGCGCAGGCAGGGGTATGTCGAGAGCTTCACGGCCGGCATCCCGGCACGCGTCGCCCAGCGCGAACTCGAGTGCGTCGGCCAGGGCATGAACTGGGGTGACGACCAGCTGTTTGCGCGCCGCCTGCCCGACGAGCAGGGGCCGGGCAATGCGCTGATGCTGACCCTCGAGTACGAGCACGTGACCGAAGTCTTCACCACCTTCGGCGAAAAGTCGGTCACCGCGGAAAACGTCGCGCGCCAGGCGGTCGGCCAGGCGCGCCGCTATATCGCCAGCGGCGCCGCCGTCGCCGAATACCTGGGCGACCAGCTGATGCTGCCGCTGGCACTGGCGGGCGGCGGCGGCTTCACGGTAGACCAGGCTTCGCTGCATGCGCGCACCAACGCCCAGGTGATCGAGCTGTTCCTGCCGGTGCGCTTCAGCTTCACGCACCGCGACGGCCTCGATTGCTGCGTGGTCGAGCCGCGCTGACGCCAGGCTGGCCTCAGGCAGCGGTTGGGCGCCAGCCGGCGTCGCGCAGCCGCTTCAGTTCCGGCCGCGGCGGCAAGTCTTCGGGCAGGCGCAATGCCCACACCAGTCCCAGGCGGCGCAGGCCGCACAGCAGCCACCAGCCCGGGTCCCATTCACCCGCGTACAAACCCAGGCGCGCCGATCCCGGAAACGCATGATGGTTGTTGTGCCAGCACTCGCCCATCGTCAGCAGCGACGTGAAGCGGATATTGCGGCCCTGGACCGCAGCGCCTTGTACCTCGTGGTGCATGCTGCCGTGGTTGTGGGCAAAGTAACCGATCAGCCAATGGCCGAGGATGCCGGCCGTCACCCGCGCACACACGCCCCAGACGACAAAACCCCAGCCGCACCAGGCATACAGCAGCAGCGCCGGCGGCAGCTGCTGCAGCATCCAGGTGCGCTCCAGCCAGGCCAGCACGCGGTCGCCGGCGATGCGCGGCTCGAGCACCACGGCCGGTTCGCGCGCGAGCACCAGGTCGCAATGCACCTGCCACCAGAAATCGTGCCAGAATCCGGCGCCGTGGCGCAGGTAAGGATGGCAATCTGGCTGGCGCTGGGCATAGTCGCGCAGTTCGTGCTGGCGCAGCAGGCCGAGTGGACCGGCGAGGCCGACCAGTACCCCGCACCAGATCAGACCATAGCCGAGCCAGGCCGGGCATTGAAAACTGTCGTGGATCAGCTTGCGGTGGCTGCCCAGCGAGTGCCCGAGCAGCAGCACGGCGGCGGTCGACAGCGCAAACAGCAGCAGGCCGCGCCAGCTTGCATACACGACGCCGCCGCCAAGCGCCGCCAGTGCCATCGCACTGAACCAGAGCGATTTTTTCCATGCATAGCGGACCTGACCGTCGACCAGGTCGCGGCTGGAAGTGGCGTGAACGCGGTGCGTGTGCCGGTCGGGCTCCTGCATGCATGACCTCGTGGATGGGTGGGCGAATGCTTGTTCCATAACTTATCCGGCAACGATGCTGCCGTCAAACACTCATGATGTCTTGCACATGTTTGACTGACCCCATGCCTTCCATATATCCACGGAACCGGCCATGCAAGCCGCGCTCTAATGCACATCCAGCTTCCATGACACGCGTTGCGCTTCCTTCTGTCGGCAAAAAGCGTCGACGTCGATGATGTGGAGGAGTAGATCATGCGAAATCCTGGAATCCTGGCCGCGTTGGCGGCTGCCGGTGCCGCCACGCTGCTGGCCCTGTCCCCGACCTCCGCCGAGCAGGGCACGGCACCGTCTGCATTCGATCCCCTGTTCGCCCGCGGCGCCAGCTGCACCCCGGCCCAGGCCGGCCGTCCGGTCCTGCTCGCCAGCCTGCTGCAAGTCCAGAACCAGCTCCAACCGCCGCCGACCGAAACGCGTCCCTTCCAGCCCGGCCAGCAATTGCCCGCGCAAGCCGACGGCAGCGCCGACAGCCCGCCGCCGCTGTACAAGGACCTGGGTAAATTCCACCTGCCGATCACCACCCGCAGCAGGCCGGCCCAGGCCTATTTCGACCAGGGCATCCGCCTGGCCTTTGCCTTCAACCATGCCGAAGCCGCGCGCGCCTTCCGCGCCGCCCAGCAGGCCGATCCCGGCTGCGCCATGTGCTACTGGGGAGAGGCGCTGGTGCTGGGGCCCAACATCAATGCGCCGATGTTCCCGCAGGCGGTGGCCCCGGCCTACGCCGCGGCCAGCAAGGCCGTCACCCTGCTTGACGCGGTCACGCCGCACGAGCAGGCCGTGATCCGCGCCGTCGCCAAACGCTACGCCGAGGCGCCGCCGGCAGACCGCAAGCCGCTCGACCAGGCCTATGCCGACGCGATGGGCGAGGCGGCGCGCGCCTTTCCCAGCCACGACACGATCCAGGTTCTGTACGCCGAAGCACTGATGGACCTGTCGCCCTGGGATTACTGGCAGGCCGGCGGTACCCAGCCCAAGGGCCGCACGCCGGAGATGATCGCCGCCCTCGAGCGCGTGCTGGCGCACAACCCGAACCACCCGGGCGCCGCCCACTACTACATCCACGCGGTGGAAGCCTCGTCCAACCCCGAGCGCGCCTTGCCCTACGCGCGCCTGCTGGCAAGGCAGATCCCCGGCGCCGGCCACATCGTGCACATGCCCTCGCATATCTATTACCGGCTCGGCCTGTATAAAGAGTCGCTGGACGCCAACCTGCAGGCGGTGGCCGTCGACGAGCGCTACTTCGGCCGCTCGGGCAGCGATCCGGTCTACAAGGGCGCCTACTACCCGCACAACATCCACTTCGTGATGGTCTCTGCCTTGATGGGCGGCGACGGCAAGACCGCACTGGACGCCGCACATAAACTGGATAAATCGTTACCGGCCGAACTGGTGGCGACATTCCCGCTGATCCAGCCGGTGAAGGCAGCGCCATACTTCTCGCACGTGCAGTTCAGCAGTGCCGACACGCTGGTGGCCCTGCCGGACCCCGGCCCGGACCTGGTGCTGGTGCAGGCGATGTGGCATTACGCACGCGCCGTCGGCTTCGCGCGCAAGGGCATGGCGCCCGAGAGCCGACGCGAGATCGATGCCCTGGCCACCATGGAGCGCAGCGCCGACTTCAAGCCGTTTGACCAATGGGGCATCCCGGCCCAGGACATCGTCCGGACCGCCCGCTACGTCGCCACCGGCCGCCTGGCCGATGCACGCGGCGACCTGCCGCTGGCGCTGGCCGCCTACCGCCAGGCGGTCGCGGTGCAGGACGGACTGCCCTACATGGAGCCGCCATACTGGTACTACCCGGCGCGGCAGTCGCTGGGCGTGGCCTTGCTGCGCGCCGGCCGGCTGGACGATGCGGAAGACGTGTTCCGCGCATCGCTGGCGCGCACGCCGAGCAATGGCTGGGCGCTGCGCGGCTTGATGGAGGTGTACCGGCAGCGCGGGGATGCGGTGTCGCTGCAGCTGGCGCAGCGGCGTTTCGAGACGACCTGGCTGGGGAAGGGCGGGGAGCCGGCGTTGGCGCAGCTGTAAGCGGCGTGTCGAGCAGTCCAGAAAGCAAAAAGCCCAACCATGTAGGCTGGGCTTTCGCACGATTCTTGGTGCCGGCTGCAGGACTCGAACCCGCCACCTGATGATTACAAATCAACTGCTCTACCTGATGAGCTAAGCCGGCAATGTGGCCAGAATTATACCGCTATTTGATGCGGGTCAACGTAGGCCGGCCACCTTTTTTCGGTGGCTCATTGTCGCCGTCGGGCAGATGCGACACTTCCGACGCCGTCTTGGCGGGGACTGCAGCCAATCCCGGCGCTGCCGGCTCGGCGGCGGGGGCCGGTGCCGGCGCGGGGGCCAGCGTCGGGGCAGGGGCCGGCGGTGCCATCTCGGCCGCCGTCGTGTTCACCTCGAACGCCATGCCCTGGCCGTTTTCGTTGGCATAGATCGCCAGCACGTTCTGCACCGGAATGTACAGCTCGCGCGACACGCCGTTGAAGCGTGCACGGAAGGTGATGGCGTCGTTGTCCATCTTCAGGCCCGAGGTGGCGCCGTAGCTGATGTTGAGGATGATCTCGCCCTTCTTCACGTATTCCATCGGAACCGTGGTCGCGGCGTCGACTTTGACCGCCAGATAGGGCGTATGGCCGCTGTCCGTGCACCATTCGTAGATGGCGCGCAGCAGGTACGGCTTGGTAGAGATGTCTGGCATGTTCGGCATTCGGGTTGCATCGAATTGCACGCCAGTGTAATCCGAATCGCCGCAGGGCGTCGAACAACTGGCGTGCAACGGTATCCCGCGAACGGGACGCGTGCGCTTAACGGCGCATGACCTTTTCGGAAGGCGTCAGCGCTTCGATGTAGGCCGGGCGCGAGAAGATGCGCTCGGCGTACTTCATCAGCGGCGCCGCGGTCTTCGACAGCTCGATGCCGTAATGGTCGAGGCGCCACAGCAGCGGAGCGATCGCCACGTCCAGCATCGAGAACTCGTCGCCCAGCATGTACTTGTTCTTCAGGAACAGCGGTGCCAGCGTGGTCAGGCGGTCGCGGATTTCGGCGCGGGCGCGGTCGTGGCTCTTGTCGGTGACCTTGTTGCGCTCGTTCTCGAGCGTGTTCACGTGCACGAACAGCTCTTTTTCGAAGTTGAACAGCATCAGGCGCGCACGCGCGCGCATCAGCGGGTCGGCCGGCATCAGCTGCGGATGCGGGAAGCGCTCGTCGATGTACTCGTTGATGATGTTCGATTCGTACAGGATCAGCTCACGCTCGACCAGGATCGGCACCTGGCCGTACGGGTTCATCGTCGAGATGTCCTCGGGCTTGTTGAACAGGTCCACGTCGCGCACTTCGAAGTCCATGCCCTTTTCGAACAGGACCAGGCGGCAGCGCTGGGAGAACGGGCACGTGGTGCCGGAGTAGAGAACCATCATGGTTTATAGTTCCTTCAAGAAACAAAGGGGTGAAGGCCAAATGGCTCACCCCGAATAGACATTGCCCGCATTATAACCGGGCAATCAAATCACTTTACATCTTTCCAATAAGAAGCATTCAGACGCCAGGCAAGGAAAGCGAACAAGGACAGGAACAGTACCACGACCGCACCCAGGCGCTTGCGCAGGTCGCGGGTCGGTTCGGCCATCCATTCCATGTATGCCACCAGGTCGGCGACCTGGGTGTCGAACTCCGGCTGGCTCAGGCTGCCCGGCGTGACCTGCTCGAAACCGGCGAAACGGTGCATCGTCTTGCCCTTTTCGTGCGGATCGGGTTCCTCGACCATTTTCACGGTACGCACCCCCTGCAGTTGCCACAGTACGTGCGGCATGGCGACGTTCGGCACCACCAGGTTGTTCCATCCGGTGGGACGGGTGTCGTCCTTGTAGAAGGTGCGCAGGTAGGTATACAGATAGTCGCCGCCGGTGCCGGCGCCCGATGCGCGCGCACGCGTAATCACCGACAGGTCCGGCGGTACTGCGCCGAACCAGGCCTTGGCGTCGTCCGCACGCATCGCGACTTTCATCATGTCGCCCACCTTCTCGCCCGAGAACAGCAGGTTGCCCTTGATCTGGTCTTCGCTCAAACCCAGGTCCCGCAGGCGATTGTAGCGCATCGACGATGCCGAATGACAGTTCAGGCAATAGTTGACGAACAACTTGGCACCGTTTTGCAGCGAAGCGATGTCGGTACGTTCGGGCGCGCGGTCGAGCGCGAAGCCGGCTTCGTTGGCGAACACGAAGCCGGGCACCAGGGCCAGCACCGCGAGCAGTTTCTTCGTAAGATTCATGGTTGTCCTTTGGCTCAATCCAAGTCAATGCGCGGTCCAGGTCACACGCTTGGGCAGCGGCTTGAAGCGGCCCATCGTGCTCCACCATGGCATCAGGAGGAAGAAGCTGAAGTACAACAGCGTCGCCAGCTGGGCGATCAGCGTGTAGGCCGGGGTCGGCAGCTGGGTGCCGAGGTAGCCGAGCACCAGGAAGCAGACGAAGAACACGCCATACACGGCCTTGTGCCAGCCCGGGCGGTAGCGGATCGAACGCACCGGCGAGTGATCCAGCCAGGGCAGCAGGGCCAGGATCACGACGGCCGAGCCGAACAGCACCACGCCCCAGAATTTCGCGTCCAGCACTTGCGGCAGCATGCCGATCTCGACCAGCACGGCCAGCACCGTGATCGCGATCTTGGTTTTATAGGACAGGCGCGAGCGCAGCCAGATGAACACGACGTAGGCGGCCAGGCCGGCCATCACCACCCACATGAAGTCGGAGGTGGTGGCGCGCAGCACCGAGTAGAACGGCGTGAAGTACCAGGTCGGCGCGATGTGCGGCGGGGTCTTGAGGGAGTCGGCCGGCAGGAAGTTGTTGTATTCCAGGAAGTAACCGCCCATCTCTGGCGCAAAGAACACGATCGCGCTGTAGATCAGCAGGAACACCGAGACGCCGAAGAAATCCTTGGTCGTGTAGTAGGGATGCGACGGGATCGTATCGACGCCGTGGCCGTCCGGACCGAGGTTTTCCTTCACTTCGATGCCGTCCGGGTTGTTCGAGCCGACTTCGTGCAGCGCGATCAGGTGCGCCGCCACCAGGCCCAGCAGCACCAGCGGGATCGCGATCACGTGGAAGGCGAAGAAGCGGTTCAGGGTCGCATCCGACACCACGTAGTCGCCGCGGATCCACAGCGACAGGTCCTGGCCGATGACGGGGATGGCGCTGAACAGGTTGACGATCACCTGCGCGCCCCAGTACGACATCTGGCCCCAGGGCAGCAGGTAGCCGAAGAAGGCTTCGGCCATCAGGCACAGGAAGGTGGCGAAGCCGAACAGCCAGATCAGTTCGCGCGGCTTGCGGTAGGAGCCGTACATCAGCGCCCGCGTCATGTGCAGGTAGACCACGATGAAGAAGGCCGAGGCGCCGGTCGAGTGCATGTAGCGCACCAGCCAGCCCCACGGGACTTCCTTCATGATGTATTCGACCGAGCCGAACGCCAGGTTGGAATCCGGCTTGTAGTGCATCGTCAGGAAGATGCCGGTGACGATCTGGATCACCAGCACCAGCATCGCCAGCGAGCCGAAGATGTACCAGACGTTGAAATTCTTCGGTGCGTAGTAGCGGCCCCACTGTTCCTGCCACAGCTTCGACAGCGGAAAGCGGTCGTCGATCCAGGCCAGGGCCTTCTGGCTCTTCGGCGCATTGGCCGGGAGCTTGGTTTCCTTGAATGCAGCGCCCATCTTATGCCTCGCCTTTCTCGTCTTTGCCGATCACGATCCTGTTATCGGTTAGATACATGTACGGGGGGACATCGAGGTTCACCGGCGCCGGCTTGTTCTTGAATACGCGGCCGGACAGGTCGAAGGTCGACCCATGGCAGGGGCACAGGAAACCGCCGTGCCAGTCGTCCGGCAGGTTCGGCTGCGCGCCTTCCTGGAAGCGCGCCGACGGCGAGCAGCCCAGGTGCGAGCAGATGCCGACCACCACCAGCACTTCCTTGTGCTTGTCGTACGCGCGGAATTCGTTCTTGGCGTACTTCGGCATATCGAGCTGGAAGGTCTTGTCGGAAGCCGGATCGGCGACAAGGTTGTCGTTCTGCTTGAGGCTGGCCAGCATTTCGGGCGTGCGGCGCAGGATCCATACCGGCTTGCCGCGCCATTCGGCCACTTTCATTTCGCCGGGTTTGACGTCCGAGATATCGACCTCGACTGGAGCACCGGCCGCCTTGGCCCGTTCGGAAGGTTGAAGGGTACTGACCAGAACTCCGGCCGTTGAAACACCGACGACACCACCCGCCGCGCATGTAGCCACGAGCAAGCCTCGCCGGCCTGAATCGACCTGCTTCTCATTACTCATACCAACTCCATTCGTCAAATGCGAAATGTTGCACTGCAATGCATTGCAATACAGTAAAAGCCAATATTGCAACAATCGATTATATGTGAACAGTTTTGCAAATTAAAGAAAAAACGTGCCTGCCGCGAACTCTGCAATGCGCGTCGCGCGCCCACCGCTGCCGTCGGGTTGGCGCACCTTCCTGTATCATCGCCACGAGATAATCAAAGAACAAGGAGGGCTCCGGATGGCCATGCTGGAAGAATTCAGGAAATTCGCGATCAAGGGCAACGTGGTCGACCTGGCGGTGGGCGTGATCATCGGCGGCGCCTTCGGCCGCATCGTCGATTCGCTGGTGCAGGACGTCATCATGCCGCCGATCGGCAAGCTGTTCGGCGGTCTCGATTTCGCCAGTTACTATATTCCGCTGAACCACCAGGCCTATGGCTTGCCGCTGGCCGAAGCGAAGAAGGCCGGCGCCGTGCTGGCCTACGGTAACTTTCTCACCATCCTGCTGAACTTCCTGATCCTGGCCTTCGTGATCTTCCAGATGGTGCGTCTGATGAACCGCCTGCGCAACTCCTTCCATCATCCGGACGAGGACAAGCCGGCCGTGCCGCCGGCGCCGCCGGAAGACATCCTGTTGCTGCGCGAAATCCGCGACTCCCTGAAAAAATAGATTCCAGGCTCACGCCATGCGCCGCTACTGGCTCCTGTTCGCGCAAACCGTCACCATCGCGCTCGGCGTGTATGCGGTGATCGCGGCGCTGCGCCCGGCATGGCTGGAACGGGCGCCGGCCCAGGTCGGGATCGGCACGCCGGGGCGCGCGATCCCGGTGCTGCAGGCGCCGGGCGGCGGCGCGCCGAACAGCTACCGCGACGCGGCCGGCAGGGCGATGCCGGCCGTGGTCAACATCCTGACCAGCAAGGCGCTGCGCGAGACCCATCCGCTGTTGAAAGATCCCTTTTTTAGACGTTTTTTCGGCGACAAGATGCCGCCGCAGGAACAGATGGCCAGCCTCGGTTCGGGCGTGATCGTCAGTGCCGAGGGCTACATCCTGACCAATAACCACGTGGTCGAGGGCGCCGACGAGATCGAGGTCGGCCTGGCCGACGGCAGGAAGGCCGAGGCCAGCGTGGTCGGTACCGATCCGGAAACCGACCTGGCCGTGATCCGCATCAAAGAGAAAAACCTGCCGGTGATCGTGCTCGGCGAACCGGACCAGGCGAGGGTAGGGGATGTCGTGCTGGCGATCGGCAACCCGTTCGGCGTCGGCCAGACCGTCACCCTGGGCATCATCTCGGCGCTGGGGCGCAACAACCTGCACATCAACCACTTCGAGAATTTCATCCAGACCGACGCCGCCATCAACTTCGGCAACTCGGGCGGGGCGCTGGTCGACAGCCGCGGCAACCTGCTCGGCATCAATTCGGCGATCTATTCGCAGACCGGCGGCTCGGTCGGCATCGGGTTCGCGATTCCGGTGTCGACTGCGAAGACGGTGCTGGACTCGATCGTCAAGCACGGCCAGGTGGTGCGCGGCTGGATCGGCATCGAATCCCAGGACATCACGCCGGAACTGGCCGGTAATTTCGGCCTCGGCCGCGACAGCGGCGCCATCATCGCCGGGGTCGTGCGCGGCGGGCCGGCCGACCGTGCCGGCATGCGTCCGGGCGACATCCTGCTGGCGGTGAAAGGGCGCAAGGTTGGCAATACCAACGACATGATGAACCTGATCGCCGCACTGCCGCCAGGAGAAAAGGCGCCGATGACCGTGATGCGCAAGAACCGCGAAACGACGCTGGCGGTGACGGTCGGACGGCGGCCGCGCCAGACGCCCTGATTCTTTATAACCTGTTACCGGAACCTCCATGCACCTGCGTGACCTGACGCAATTCCTGACCGAACTCAAAGACAACAACACGCGCCCCTGGTTCATCATGAACAAGCCCCGCTACGACATCCTGCGGGCCGAGTTCGTGGAAGTGCTGACCGAACTGATCCAGGAAATCGCCAAGTTCGACCACCAGGTCGCGGCCTGCGACCCGAAGAAGGCGATGTTCCGTTTCCAGCGCGATACCCGCTTTTCCAACGACAAGACGCCGTATAAAAACCATTTTTCGGCCGGCATCGCGCCGGGGAATAAACGGCGTCCCAGCGAAGGCGGCGGCCCGACCTATTATTTCCACATCGAAGCCAACGGGACGCTGCTGTTCGGCGCTGGCGAATACCTGCCGCCGGCGGCGCGCCTGAAGGCGATCCGCGAACACGTGGTCAACGATGCGACAGGTTTCTCGAAAATGTTGAAGAATAAACATCTGCGCGAGACCTATGGCGACCTGAATCCGGAAGACAAGCTGCAACGTCCGCCGAAAGGCTTCGATCCGAACCATCCGCTGATCGAATACCTGAAGCTCAAGAGCTATTTCGTCTGGATCGAGATGAAGCTGGACATCAATGCGCCGGACAAACTGGTGCCCCAGCTCGCGCAGGGATTCAAGGATGCCACCGCGCTGGTGAACTGGCTGCGCGGGGTGCCGCAAACTTACGACGAGTAATGATTGGAGAGAAACATGGCCTTGCAACATGCAGTATCGGGTGAACGGATCGCACTACAGCGCGGCGAAGACGACATCGCCAACTTCACGTCGATCGCGTTGATCAAGACCGATCACATGGAATTGATCCGGCTGGTGCTGCCGAAGGACAAGCCCATGCCGGAACACTGGGTCGAGGGCGAAATGACCCTGCTGTGCCTGGAAGGCGAGATCGTGTTTCAGGCCCACGGCCGCAGCACGATCCTGAAGCCGAATGAAATGGTCTACCTGGCCGGCGGCGAACCGCACGCGATCAGCGCCAACGAAGACGCGGTGGGCCTGATGACCATCCTGCTGCACCCGGGCGACAATAGCGGCGGCCCGACGTCGCGCACCACGAGCGCATAATGGTAGGGATGGGTTGCGGTGATTGATGCCCAGGCATCACTCACCGCAACCTGGGTAAACCGTTTAGGCCAATTCATTGCGCGGATCCCGCGCCAGCAACTGCCCGGCCATCTCGGCCGCCGGAATCCCGTCGAACAACACGCCCGCCACCGCATTCGTGATCGGCATGTCGACGCCCATCCGGCGCGCCAGTTCGCGCACTGCCTTGGCACACGGCACGCCTTCCGCCACGTGCCCCAGCTCGCGCACGATGGTGTCCAGCTGCTTGCCTTCGGCCAGCGCCAGCCCGACGCGGCGGTTGCGCGACAAATCCCCGGTGCAGGTCAGGATCAGGTCGCCCATCCCGGTCAGCCCCATGAAGGTGCCGGCATGCCCGCCCAGTGCGGTGCCGAGCCGGGTGATCTCGGCCAGGCCGCGCGTGATCAGTGCCGCGCGCGCATTCAGGCCGAGGCCGAGGCCATCGGCCGCGCCGGTGGCGATTGCCAGGATATTTTTTACGGCGCCGCCGACTTCCACGCCGACCATGTCGTCGCAGGCATACACGCGCATATTGCCGCCATGTACCAGGCTGACCACGCGTTCGCGCAGTTCCGCCGAGGCCGAGGCCACGGTCAGCGCGCACGGCAGTCCGCGCGCCACTTCCTGGGCGAACGAGGGGCCGGACAGGGCTGCGCCGGTTACGCCATTGCCCAGTACCTCATGCACGACCTGGTGCGGCAACAGGCCGGTGTCGTATTCAAAACCTTTGCACAGCCAGACGATGTTCGGGATCGGGCGCCCCTTCAGCGCCTGCAGCAGCGGGCGCAGGCCGGCCACCGGACAGGCGGCGATCAGCAGCGGGGTGGCATCGGAGGACGAAGCCGCGCCGGCTACGTGGGCAATTGCAGCCTCGAAATCGGCGCTGACCTGCAATCCCTCGGGAAACGGGAAACCGGGCAGGTAATCGGTGTTCTCGCGCGCCGCGGCGCTGCGTTCCATTTGCGCCGGGTTGCGTCCCCACAGCAGCACGTCATGGCGTGCTGCCAGCGCGATCGCGACCGCCGTGCCCCAGGCGCCGGCACCGAGGACGGTAATGTTCTGTGCTGGTTTATCGTGCATGCTCATCAGATACCCCAGACGTCGGACGCCCTGACGTAGCCGCTGACGCCGTCGCGGTGGCGCACGCGCACCCACGGACCGGCTTCCGGATCGACCAGTTCGAGCAAGACATTCTTGTCGGCCGTCATGAGGACCGGCGCCGCATCGTCGGGCGTCGCCCGCACCTTGGCGGAAGCGGCCTTGACGATCACGTTGCGTTTCGCGGACAGGCCTTTGATTTCGGTCCAGGCCATGTCGCCGGCGGCATCGCGCACCTTGACCCAGTCGCCGTAGCTGAGCACGACTTCGACCGGCATGCCGCTGGGGGCGACGAACAGTTTGCTGCCCTTGACCGACGGGGCATCGTAAAGAATCACGGAACGGGCGCCGACGCTCTTGAAGTCGAAGGCACTGGCGGCGAACGACGCCAGCAGCAGACAGCTACCGAGGATCAGGCGGGGAGAAAAGCGCTTGCGGATGGACGGCATGCGGGCCTTTGGGAAGACGAAAGACGCCGAAAGGCAGGGCAGGTGCCGGTGGCCTTCCAGCAGGAAGACAACCGGCACCAAGTAGACATCTACTACGATACGACGGTATTACTGGTTGCCGATCGGGGTGCCGGCGGTTGCTGCCTGCTCGGCCAGGGCCTGGCGACGCTGCTGGTAGAACACTTCGAAGTTGATCTCGGCCAGGTGGACCGGCGGGAAACCGGCACGGGTGATCACGTCGGCGATGTTGCTGCGCAGGTAAGGATAGATGATGTTCGGGCAGCCGATGCCCAGCAGCGGATCCATCTGGTCAGCCGGGATGTTACGGGCTTCGAAGATACCACCCTGCTTGCCTTCGACCAGGAAAGCGACCTTGTCCTTGACCTTGGCGGTCACGGTGATGGTCACGGTCGATTCGTAGATGCCATCGGCAATCGCTTCGGCGCCGACGTCCAGCGAGACCTCGATGGTCGGGGCTTCCTGCTCGAGGAAGATCGCCGGGGAATTCGGTTGTTCCAGCGACAGATCCTTCAGGTAAATACGCTGGATTTGGAATACGGGTTGCAGGTTTTCGTCAGCCATGGAACGCTTTCGTTTAATTGTAAGAAGAACAGCTGTCGCTATCCCGGATGCTCGGATGCGTGGATCAAAGCGTCGGCAATTGTATCAAAACCAATTAGGTTGCAATAGCCATTGTCAGACAACTTCCGCGCGGGCAGGCAGACTGCTGCGGCGCGCGCCGAGGCCCATGAAAGCGGCCCGGCGGCGGCCCGTTCCCTTATTACCTCAGGCCGCTTCGCCCTTCAGCAGGGGATCCAGGCGGCCGGCCTGGTCGAGCGCGTACAGGTCGTCGAAGCCGCCGACGTGGGTGTCGCCCACGTAGATCTGCGGCACGGTGCGGCGGCCGGTGCGCTGCATCATGATGACGCGCTGTTCCGGGTCGAGGTCGACGCGGATGCGTTCGATTTCGGTGACGCCCTTGGCTTCGAGCAGGCGCTCGGCACGCACGCAATACGGGCAGCTGGCGGTGTGATAAAGAACGACGTGGGCTGTCATGGTAATTCCTTTCGATGTTATTTGGTCACGGGCAGGCCGGCAGCCGTCCAGGCTGCGATACCGCCTTCCAGGCTATAGATATCTGCAAACCCTGCCGTTTTCAACAGGCGCTCGGCCTTGGCGGCGCGGCTGCCGTTCTGGTCGACCACGATCACGGTCTTGATTTTGGCCTTGTCGAGTTCGCCGACGCGAGCGCCCAAGTCTGCCAGCGGAATGTTTTTCGCGTCGCGCAGGTGGCCGGCGGCGAACTCGTCGGCAGTGCGCACATCGATCACGGCGGTGGTCTTGCCGCGGTTGATCATCTGGGTAACCTGCATGGTCGAGGCCAGGCGGCCGCGCGGCGTCAGCGACGTCCAGAGCAGGGCGGCGCCGGAAATCACGGCGACCGCAACGGTGGGAAGATGGTCAAGGATGAAATTCACGAATGTTCCGTTGGTTGAACTGAATCCGCGCATTATAAAATAGAAGTTGCCGGACATTTTTCTACGAACTTTCTTTAAGTAAGAGCTTATGTACAAAATCGTATTCATGCGCCACGGCGAGTCCACCTGGAATCTCGAAAACCGTTTCACCGGCTGGACCGACGTCGATCTCACCGCCAAGGGTATCGAAGAGGCGAAAACCGCGGGCCGCCAGCTGCGCGAGGCCGGCTTCACCTTCGACCTGGCCTATACCTCGGTATTGACGCGTGCGATCCGCACCCTGTGGCTGGCCATGGACGAAATGGACATGATGTGGCTGCCAGTCAAGAACGATTGGCGCCTGAACGAGCGTCACTACGGCGCCCTGCAGGGCCTGGACAAAGGCGAGACCGCCGCCAAGTTCGGCGACGAGCAGGTGCTGGTCTGGCGCCGCAGCTACGACACCCCGCCGCCGGCCCTCGACGAGAATGACGAGCGTACCTCGTTCGCCGATCCGCGCTATGCCGGCCTCGACCGTGCAAGCATTCCCCTGACCGAATGCCTGAAGGACACCGTGGCGCGCGTGATGCCGGCCTGGGACGAGGAAATCGCCCCTGCCATCCGCGCCGGCAAGAAGATCCTGATCTCGGCCCACGGCAACAGCCTGCGCGCGCTGATCAAGATGCTGGACAACATCAGCGACGCCGACATCGTCGGCCTCAACATCCCGAACGGCACCCCGCTGGTGTACGAACTGGATGCCGACCTGAAGCCGATCCGCCATTACTACCTGGGCGACCAGGACGCGATCGCCGCCAAGATGGCTGCCGTGGCCAACCAAGGGAAGGCGAAGTAAGTCTTGCGCTTCCCCGTATCACGATCCGCCGCCGGCAAGCTGCTGTGCGGCTTGATAGCTTGTGTACTGGCCTTGGGCGCCGCTCACGCGGATCCGAAGGCCAGGTCTCGTCAAACCGAGCGCAGCAAGCAGAAGGCAGCCGCCGAAGCCTCGCGCGCCGCCATCCAGCAAAAACTCGGCGCGCTGAAGAAGGACATCAGCCGTACCGAGAGCGAAAAGGAAGACGCGGCCGACGAGCTGTCCGAATCCGAAGAAAAAATCTCGGACGCCACCCGCGCCTTGCGCGAACTGGCCGAAGAACAGGCTGCGACCAATGCCAAGCTGAAAGACCTGGCCAACGAGCAGGAGCGTCTGGCCAAGACCATCGCATCCCAGAAGCAGCAACTGACCAAGATGCTGCGCGAACACTACGTTGCGGGTAACGAAGACCGCATCAAGCTGCTGCTGTCGGGCGACAACCCGAACCGGATCAACCGCGACCTGCAATTGATGGCCTACGTCTCGCAGGCCCAGGCCAAGCTGCTGACTTCGCTGCGCGGCAACCTGGCGGCGGTCGAGGCCAACCACGCATCGACCCAGAACGCCAAGGATGAACTCGAAGAGATCGCCGGCGAGCAGCGCGACCAGAAGGCGCTGCTGGAAAAGGAAAAGGCGAAACGCGCCACCCTGCTGGCCAACCTGTCGAGCAAGCTGGTCAACCAGCGCAAGCAGGCCAGCAGCCTGGAGCGCGACGAACAGCGCATGAGCGGCCTGGTCGACGAGCTGACCCGCATCATCCGCGAACAGGAAATCGCCGCCGCCGCCGAGCGCAAGCGCCAGCAGGCGCTGGCCGAGGCGCGCGCCAAGGCCGCCGCCGAAGCCAAGGCGCGCGCGCTGGCGCGTGCCAAGGCGCTGCAGGCGGAGCGCGAACGCCTGGCCCGCGAAGCGGCCAGGACCGGCAAGCCGGCGAAACCGCTGCCGGTGCCGGAAGAGCCGAAGGTGGCGGCCGAGCCGGCGGAAGAGAAAGCGCCGCCGCCGCAACGCCGCGCCGATACCGCGCTGGCCTCGAACCTGCCGAGCGGCGCCTTCGAAAGCCTGCGCGGCCGCATGCCGGCGCCGGTCGCCGGCCGTGTCGCCGCCCGCTTCGGCACCAAGCGCGCCGACGGCCCGGCCTGGCGCGGCGTGTTCGTCAAGGCGCCGCAGGGCACCGACGTGCGCGCGGTCGCGCCCGGCCGGATCGCCTACGCGCGCGGCATGCGCGGCTGGGGCAATGTGATCATCATCAACCATGGCGGCGAATACCTGTCGATCTACGGTTTCAATGAGACGCTGCTCAAGCACGAAGGCGATACTGTGAAGGCGGGCGACGTCATTGCCAGTGCCGGGAATACCGGCGGCAACGAGGAATCGGGGCTATACTTCGAGCTCAGGCATCTGGGCAAGCCGATCGACCCGGCCGGCTGGGTCAACTTCTAGGATCTAGGAAGCACATGGGTAACAAACTCAAGAACCTTGGCCTGATCGGCATCGGCATGGTCGCCGGCGTGGCTGCCACCGTGCAGTTCTCGGCGTTTGCGCAAAAGGCTGCGGAATCGCCGTTGCCGCTGGACGAACTGCGCCAGCTGGCCGACGTGTACGGCCTGATCAAGAGCGACTACGTCGAAAAGGTCGACGACAAGAAACTGCTGTCGGACGCCATCGCCGGCATGGTCGCCTCGCTCGACCCGCACTCGGTCTACCTCGACCAGAAGGACTTCGCCGAGATGCAGGAAGAGGTCGAGGGCAAATTCGTCGGCGTCGGCGTCGAAGTCGCGATGGAAGACGGCTACGTCAAGATCGTGACCCCGATCGAGGACACGCCCGCCTACCGCGCCGGCATCAAGGCCGGCGACCTGATCACCCGTATCGACAACGTGCCGGTCAAGGGCCTGTCGCTGGACGACGCCATCAAGCGCATGCGCGGCGAGGCGCACAGCAAGGTGATGCTGACCATCGCCCGCCGCGGCGCCGACGCGCCCTGGGTGGTGCCGGTCGAGCGCGAGGAAATCAAGGTCGCCAGCGTCAAGGGCAAGATCGTCGAGCCGGGCTACGCCTGGCTGCGCATCAGCCAGTTCCAGGAAGAGACCGTGGACGAGCTGGCCGCCAAGATCAAGGAGCTGTATGCCCAGAACCCGGCCATCAAGGGCCTGGTGCTGGACCTGCGCAACGATCCGGGCGGCCTGCTGCCGAGCGCGATCGGCGTGTCCGCTGCCTTCCTGCCGCAGAACGAAGTCATCGTCTCGACCAAGGGCCAGCTGGCCGAATCGAACGCGACCTTCTACGGCCGGCGCGAGTTCTATGCGATGAAGCCGGGCGCCGATCCGCTCTCGAAACTGCCGGCCGCCCTGAAAACCGTGCCGATGGTGGTGCTGGTGAACACCGGTTCGGCATCGGCCTCGGAAATCGTGGCCGGCGCGCTGCAGGATTACAAGCGCGCCATCGTGCTGGGCAGCCAGACCTTCGGCAAGGGCTCGGTGCAGACGCTGCGCCAGCTGACCGAAGACACCGCCGTCAAACTGACCACGGCGCGCTACTACACGCCGAAAGGCCGCTCGATCCAGGCGCTCGGCATCGTGCCCGACCTGAAAGTCGACGAGACCGCGGAAGGCGACGGCCTGAACGCGATGCAGGTGCGTGAAGCCGACCTCGACCATCATCTGGTCAACGAGGGCGAGAAGGGCGTCACGGTATCGACCGCCGCAGCCTCCGCCGCCAAGGCGAAAGCGCGGCGCGACGAGCTGGAAGAAGAGCAGCGCGCCCTGGCCCTGCTGAAGAATGCCAAGCCGCTCGAGTTCGGCGGCAAGGACGATTTCCAGCTGGCGCAAGCCATCAACCACTTCAAGGGCTTGCCGGTACGCCTGGCGAAAGTGGATGCGGAGGGCGACAAGGCGGCGCCGGCGCAGTTGCCGGGCGAAGAGCAGAAGCCGCCCGAGCTCAAGGGCGCGCCGAAAAAATAATGCACGACCAGCAACTGCTGCGCTATTCGCGCCATATCCTGCTCGACGAGATCGGCATCGAAGGCCAGCAACGCATGCTCGATGCGCATGCGCTGGTCATCGGCGCCGGCGGCCTCGGCTCGCCGGCCGCCATGTACCTGGCCGCCAGCGGCGTCGGCCGCATCACGCTGGTCGACGACGACACGGTCGATCTGACCAACCTGCAGCGCCAGGTGATGCACACGACGGCGCGCGTCGGCCAGCCCAAGGTCGAGTCCGGCCGTGAAGCCCTGTTGCAGATCAATCCCGACATCGCCGTCGTGGCCTTGCGCGAACGCGTGGGGCCGGCCCGCCTGGCGGAACTCGTGGCAAGCGCCACTGTCGTACTCGACTGCAGCGACAATTTCGCGACCCGCCATGCGGTCAACCGCGCCTGCGTCGCCGCCGGGGTGCCGCTGGTGGCCGGCGCCGTGATCCGCTTCGACGGCCAACTGTCGGTCTACGACATGCGCGATCCGGCTTCGCCCTGCTACGCCTGCCTGTTCCCGCCGGACAGCCGTTTCGAAGACGTTGCCTGCAGCACGATGGGCGTATTCGCACCCCTGGTCGGGGTCGTCGGCGCCGTGCAGGCCGCCGAAGCGCTGAAGCTGGTGGTCGGCATCGCGCCGTCGCTGGCCGGGCGCCTGCAGATGCTGGATGGCCGGGCCATGGAATGGAGCGAGGTGAGGGTGGCGCGCAATCCCGCCTGTCCGGTGTGCGCGGGCCGCGCCGTCCCGCGCAGCGACCGATAAAGGTGTCATTCACGACCGCCTGCCTTACAATTGGAAAAGCTTGTAAGGTGGTCTTTGCCAGTCAAACCGACTTATACTAGATCGTTTTTACCGACTCTTATCCATAGATTGAGCCATATGCAAAATGTTTCGCAACGCCTGAAGGGCCAGCGCCGCCAGCGCGGCTTCACCCTCGTCGAGATCATGGTGGTCGTGGTCATCATCGGCATCCTCGGCGCCCTGGTCGTGCCCAAGCTGCTGGGCCGTACCGGCGAGTCGCGCGTGACCGCCGCCCGCGTCGACATCTCGACCCTGATGTCGGCCCTGAAACTGTACAAGCTCGACAACCAGCGCTACCCGACCACCGAACAGGGCCTGCAGGCGCTGATCCAGAAGCCGACCACCGGCCCGGCGGCCAACGGCTGGAAGGAAGGCGGCTACGTCGAACGCCTGCCGAAAGACCCGTGGGGCAATGCTTACCAATACCTGTCGCCGGGCATCCATGGCGGCGAAGTCGAAATCATGTCGCTGGGCGCGGATGGCCAGCCGGGCGGTACCGGCGAAGATGCCGACGTCGGTTCCTGGGACAATAAGTAAGTGAGCCAGTAAGGAGCCCTTATTCCGATGACCACGCGCGCGCGCGGGCTGTTGCGCCGGAAAGCTGCGCCAGCCCACGGCTTCACCCTGGTGGAAATCATGGTCGTGATGGTCATCATCGGCATCACGCTGGGACTGGTATCGATCAACGCCATCCCGAGTCCGCGCCAGGACCTGCAGGACGAGGCGCGCCGCCTGTCCCTGCTGCTGCAGCTGGCGCGCGACGAGGCGATCGTGCGCAACCGCCCGGTCACCTTCGAAGCCACACCCGAGCGCTACCACTTCCTGGTGCGTAATGAAACGCGCTGGGACCCGATCACCAGCGACGACCTGCTACGCGAGCGCGACTTCCGCAATGCGCCGCTGACCCTGCTGCTGGAACCGGGCAGCGCCGGCACCGCCAATCCATTGCGCATCACCTTCGGCCGCGAACCGGTCGACAAACCCTTCCTGCTGACCCTGGCCAGCGGCGACATCCGCGTCGCGATCCGGGCCGACGGCGTCGGTCATTTCACGGTCGAATGAGCCCATGAACCTGCGTATTCCATCGCGGCAGCGCGGCTTCACCCTGCTCGAAGTGCTGGTGGCGCTGGTCATCGTCGGCACCGCATTGGGTGCCGGCCTGCGCGCGGTCGGCAGCCTGAGCACGAACAGCGCCGGCCTGCGCACGGCGATGATGGCGACCTGGTCGGCCGAGAACCGCCTGGTGCAGATCCGCCTGAGCCGGCAATTCCTGGAGATCGGCAAGCGCAGCTTCGACTGCCCGCAAGGCGACCTGCACCTGGTATGCCAGGAAGAAGTCTTTTCCAGCCCGAATCCGCGTGTGCGCCGGGTCGAGGTGTCGGTGTTCGACATCGCCAACCCGAACCGGCGCATCGTCAAGCTGATACAAGTGGTGCTGAGGCGGACATGAGGCACCTGAACCGCCCGCGCGGCTTCACCCTGGTCGAACTGCTGGTCGCGATCAGCATCCTGGCCATCGTCGCCGTGCTCGGCTGGCGCGGCCTGGACAGCATCGTGCGCGCCCGCTCCTCGCTCACCACGCAGATGGAAGTCACGCGCGGCATGCAGCTCGCCTTTGCCCAGCTGCAGAGCGACTGCGAGCACATCACCCGTCCCGAGATCCTCAACGGCCGGCCCTACCTGTTGATCGGCAACGGCCGTATCACCATGGTGCGCGACGTGTTCACGGAAAACCAGCCATCGCGCCTGCAGGTGGTGGCCTACCGCATCGTCAACGGCACCCTGATGCGGCGCGAATCGAACGTCACCCGCGACCTGGCCGAACTCGACGCCCTGTGGCAGGCCTCCACCAGCGACACCGATACGGGCGGCGCCGTGCCACTGCAGGGCGGCGTCGCCGGCATGCAGGTGCTGGTGTGGCAGAACGACGGCTGGCGCCAGGCGGTCGCGACGATCAATAGCGTGGCGCAGAGTGCGACCGGCGTTTCGCAGGAAGCGACCGGCCTGCAGGTGGCCTTGCAGCAGCAGGGCCAGGAAGTACCGTTGAGCAAATTCTTCCTGATAGGGGAGCCATGATGCCGGTACGCTTGAAGCGGCGCCGCTGGCGCCAGCGCGGGGTTGCGGTGATCACTGCACTGTTGCTGACCACGCTGGCGGTGGCCATCGTGGCCAGCCTGTTCTGGCAGCAGCAGGTGCAGGTGCGCTCGATGGAAAACCAGAGATTGCACCTGCAGACCAAGTGGATCCTGCGCGGCGCGCTCGACTATACGTCCCTGATCCTGGACACGTTCAGAGGCGGCTACACCAGCCTCGACCAGGCTTGGGCGTTGCCGGTGGCCGAAACCCGGCTCGACCAATATATTGAGCGCGAGCGGGTCGAGGGCGAAAATTTCGAGGCAACCTTGGCCGGCAATGTCACGGACGCGTCGGCGCGTTACAATTTACGCAATCTGGCTGACAGCAACGGGCCGGTCCCGGATCAGGTCGCGCTCTTCAAGAATCTGCTGCGCAACCTGCAACTGGACCAGTCGCTTGGCGACCGGATTGCGACTTACGTGTATGCCACCCTGCCGCCGGCGCCGGCAACGCCGCCCGGTACCGGGAACGGCCAGCCGCCGACGACGCCGCCGGTGCAGCGCAGCACGGTGGCCGGCAAGCCGATCAGCCTGCTGCAAGTGGATGATTTGCTGGCGATACCCGGTATTTCGCAGGAAATGGTCGAACGCTTGCGGCCCTTCGTGATCGTGCTACCGTCAGGAAATACCTTAACGACAGTGAACGTGAACACGGCCCCGCCGGAATTGTTGTCGGCCATGGTCGTCAACCTGTCGATCTCGGAGGCCAACACCCTGGTGGCGCAGCGCAAGCAGGCGCCGTGGAAGGACATGAGCTACTTTACGAATGCATTGAGTGGACGCGTGGTGACGGCGGCAAATTCGGCGGCAGTGACGAGCGAATGGTTCCTGGTCGACAGCCGCATCCGGCTCGACCGCGCCGCGCTGGATGCGCAGTCGCTGATCTACCGGCCGTCGACGCCGGTCGCCGGCGGTACCCGCGTGATGTGGACCCGCGAGAACTAACAAGAAAGCGAGACGGTTTGACTACACTCTATATCCGGCACCCGGCCCGCGCGGAAGGCGAACATGCGCTGAGCCGCTTCGCCCTCGTCAACGACGGCGGTGTCATCGAGCAGCAGGGCGAAGGCCCGCTGCGCAACCTGGGCGACCTGGTCGGCACCGCGCGCCGGGTCGTGCTGCTGCTGGCCGGCGCCGACGTCTCCCTGCTGTCGGTGCAGGCGCCGCCGCTGACGGGCGCGCGCCTGAAGGCGGCGCTGCCGGCCCTGGTCGAGGAACACATCCTGGGCGACCCCGAGGATTCGGTGCTGGTGGCCGCACCCGAGCAGCCCGACGGCACCCGTCCGATCGCCGTGGCCGACCGCGACTGGCTGGAAGCCATCGTGCGCGCGCTGCTGGCCCAGGGCGCGCGCTCGGTCGCCGCCATCCCGGCCCAGCTGTGCCTGCCGCTGCAGCCGGGCAGCGTGTCGGCTGCCGTCGACGGCGCCGAGCTGACCCTGAGACAAGGCCTGTTCCAGGGCTTCGGCCTGGCCCTTGAAGCGGTCCCGGCCGTTGTGCTGCAGACCGCGCGCGCCTTCAGCGGCGACGCGCCGCTGGTGCTGTACGTGCCGCGTGCCCTGCTCGGCGAATACCAGGTGCTGGCCCAGGAAGCCGGCCCCGGCATCACGCTCGAGACCGACGACTGGGCGCACTGGATCGCCGCCTCGCGCAGCACCGCGCTCGACCTGGTCAGCGGCCTCGGCGCGGCCGGCACCCCGGTGCGCGACTGGCGCCGCTGGCGCTGGCCGCTGCGCCTGATCCTGCTGGCGCTGGCGGTCAACCTGGCCGGCCTGAATCTCGACTGGCTGCGCCTGAAGCGCGAAGCCGCCACCGTGCAGCAGTCGATGACCCAGACCTTCCGCCAGGTGTACCCGCGCGACCCGGTGGTCGATCCGGTGGTCCAGATGCGCCAGAACATGGCGCGTGCCCGGGCCGGCACCGGCGAGCTGTCGCCCGACGAATTCACTTACCTGGCGGCGGCGTTCGGCGAAGCTGCACGTGCCACCGGACGCGAACCCGGCATTGCATCAATCGAATACCGCGAACGCGCGCTGTCGGTCAAAGTCAAACCAGGAACGGCCGACCCCGGCTTGACCGGGCAACTGCGCACGGCCCTGGCCGCGCGCGCCCTGACCCTCGACGACACCACGCCGGGCACCTGGGTCATCCGCAGCGGCGCACGCGGTACCGGCACAGGAAACACCGCAGGCAGTACAGGAGCCACGCAATGAGCCTTGCCACCACCATCGCCCAGTACCGCGAGCGCGCCAATGCGCTCTGGCTCGCGCGCACCGAGCAGGAGCGCCGCTTCCTGACCGTCGGCGGCGCCGTCGTGCTGCTGGCCGTGCTGTACCTGCTGCTGGTCGATCCCGCGGTCGAGGGCCGTGCCATGCTGCGCCGCCAGCTGCCGCAGCTGCGCCAGCAGGCGGCCGAACTGCAGGCCATGGCCCAGGAAGCCGGCGCGCTGGCGCGCGCGCCCGCGACCCAGATCCCGCCGATCACGCGCGAAGCCGTCGACACCAGCCTGAACAGCCGCGGCCTGAAGCCGCAATCGCTGGCGATGACCGGCGAATACATCAAGCTGCAGCTGAATAACGTACCGTTCGCAGGCCTCGCCAACTGGCTCGACGAGCAGCGCCGTGCCAACCGGGTGCTGGTGCAGGACGCCACCGTCACCGCGCTGCCCACGGCCGGCCAGGTCGACGCCAGCCTGACGCTGCGGCAGAACACCGGCGCGGCCCAATGAAGCGGGCCGTACTGTGGGGTGTGCTGGCCGCGCTGGCGGTGGCCGTCACGATCCTGGCGTTCCTGCCGGCCGCGTGGCTGGGGCCGATGGTCGAGCGCCAGACCGGCGGCCGTTTGACTCTGGGGGATGCGCAGGGTACGCTGTGGCGCGGCTCAGCCTTCGTGGGTGGCGCGCCGGGCGAGGGCGGGGCGGTCACGCCGCTGCTGCCGGGCCGCTTCAGCTGGCGCCTGTCGCCGCTGGTGCTGTTCGGCCAGGTCAGCATGGACCTGGCCAACGGCGAGGCGCTGGCGCAGCCGGTCCGCATCAGCGGCAGCTGGTCGCAGTGGCAGGTCAGCGCCGGCGAACTGCTGCTGCCGGCCGAAGGCTTGTCCGGCCTGGGTGCGCCGCTGAACACGCTGGCGCCGTCGGGCACCATCAAGCTGTCCTGGAACCTGCTGGATATCGCACGCCAGGGGCAGGCGGTGGCGGTGAGCGGGCGCACGGTGCTGTCCATGAGCGACATGGGATCGCGCATCAGCCCGATCAAACCGCTGGGCAGCTACGAGATGGCGATGGACTGGCGCGGCCAGCAGGCCGACTTGACCCTGCGCACGGTCCGCGGCGCCCTTTTGTTGTCTGGTAGTGGTGCACTGGAAAATGGGCGCCTGCGCTTTTCGGGACAGGCTCAAGCGGCCGAAGGATATGAAGACACGCTGGGCAACCTGCTCAACCTGCTGGGCCAGCGCCGAATGGTGAACGGCAAGAACATAATCGCACTCGAGTTTAGATAATGAAAAATAATCCGCAAGTCCCGGCCTTGCGCCGTATCGCAGCGGGCGCCATGTTGTGCTGCGCCATCCTCTCGGCAATCTCGCCGGTGACCGCCCTGGCCCAGGAGGGCAGCGGCGCGGCGCTCAACTTCGTGAATGCCGACATGGAATCGGTGATCAAGGCGGTCGGCCATTACACCGGCATGACCTTCATCGTCGACCCGCGCGTGAAAGGCACGATGAGCCTGGTGTCGGAACGCTCGCTCACCAAGGCCCAGGCTTTCGCGCTGCTGACTTCGCAGCTGCGCCTGCAGGGTTACGCGGTGGTCACCGGCGACGGCTTCGCCAAGGTGGTGCCGGAAGCGGAAGCCAAGCTGCAATCCTCGCCGACCCAGGTCGGGGTCGGCGGTTCGCGCGTGCGCGGCGACCAGATCGCGACCCAGGTCTATCGCCTGCAGCACGAGTCGGCGGCCAACCTCACCGCGGTGCTGCGGCCGCTGATCTCGCCGAACAACTCGATCATGGCCGACCCGGGCAACAACAGCCTGGTGATCACCGATTACGCCGACAACCTGCGCCGCCTGTCGAAGATCATCGCCGCGCTGGACGGCCCGGCCACCTCCGACCTCGACGTGATCCCGATCCGCAACGGCATCGCCAGCGACGTCGCCACCCTGGTCACGCGCCTGATGGAACCGAGTGCCGGCGGCGATTCCGGCCGCGTCACCGTGCTGGCCGATGCCCGCACCAATTCGGTGGTCGTGCGCGCGCCCTCGGCCGGACGCGCCAACATGGCCAAGAGCCTGATCGCCAAGCTCGACCAGCCGACGACCGAACTCGGCAACATCCACGTGGTGTACCTCAAGAATGCCGACGCCAGCAAGGTCGCCCAGACCCTGCGCGCGGTGGTGTCGCAGGATTCGTCGGCGGTGCCGGTGCAGCAGCAGGGCACCGCGGGCGGCTCGATCCAGTCCGGCACCGCGGGCGCCGGCGGCACCGGCAGCGGCGGCCTGGGCGGCGGCCTTGGCGGCAATCAGCAGCAGAGCAGCATCGGTGCCGGCGGCACCGGCGGCACCTTCGCCCAGCAGAGCCAGGCCACGGCCGGCGGCGCCGGCGGCGGCCAGGGCTCCGGCTTCATCCAGGCCGATGCCTCGACCAACAGCCTGATCATCACCGCGCCGGACGCGCTGTACCGCAACCTGCGCTCGGTCATCGACCAGCTCGACGTGCGCCGCGCCCAGGTCTACATCGAAGCGCTGGTGGTCGAAGTCAATGCTGCCAAGGCATCGGAGCTGGGCGTGCAGTGGCTGGGCCTGTCCGGCAACGACGCCAGCAAGTACCGCGTCGGCGCGCTGCAATCCTTTAATACCAACGGCAGCAACAACATCGTCAACCTGGCCGTGGCCGCTCGAAGCGGCCTCAGCGGTACGAGCGGCAGCTCGATACCGACCCTGGGCGGGCTGTCGGTCGGCGTGTTCCGCCAGATCAACGGCGCACTCGGCCTGGGCGCGATCGCCCACGTGCTGGAAACCGACGGCGACACCAACATCCTGTCGACTCCGAACATCATCACGCTGGACAACGAACTGGCGACGATCAAGGTCGGTCAGAACATTCCGATCCTGACCGGTTCGTTCACGACCACGGCCAGCGGTTCCAGCAACCCGTTCCAGACCATCGACCGCAAGGACATCGGCCTGCTCCTGAAAGTGCGCCCGCAAATTTCCGAAGGGGGTACGATCAAGATGGCGATCTACCACGAGAACTCGGGCATCGACAATTCGGTCGCCTCGACTTCGGGCATCGTGACCACGGTGCGCGCGATCGAAAACAACATCATCGCCGACGACGGCCAGATCGTGGTGCTGGGCGGCCTGATCTCGGACGACCAGAGCAGCAACGAAGAGCGGGTGCCCGGCTTGTCCAGCATCCCGGTGGTGGGCAACCTGTTCAAGTACCGCACCCGCAACCGTACCAAGCGCAACCTGATGGTGTTCCTGCGTCCGGTCGTGGTGCGCAGCAAGGAACAGAACAGCAGCATTTCGATGGACCGCTACGACTACATGCGCGCCGCCGGTACCGAGCTCCAGCAGAACAACGACGGCAACATCATGCTGCGCGATCTCGGCACGCCGGTGCTGCCGCCGCTGACCAACGGCCAGCCGCCGGTCGGCAACGGCACGATGGCGACGATGCCGCCGCCGGCGCCGGTCGCGCCGCGTCCGGGCCAGGCCACCGGCACGGGCACGGGCACGGGCCAGCCGGTCCGGCCGGTGCAGCCCGGCCAGCCGGACTATCGGCCGGCACAGCCGTCGCCGTCGGATTACCGTCCGGCCCAGCAAAACTAAGCGCAATCCAGTAGAACCAGCAGAACCAAGCAGAATCGAGGAACCATGAACAACCTGTTGCCTTACGCATTCGCACGTGACTATGGCGTGCTGGCGCGTTCCAACGGCGACCCGGCGCAAGCCGTCGAAGTGCTGGTGTCGAATGCAACCAAGCCGGCGGCGATCGCGGAAGTCTCGCGCCGCTTCGGCCGCATCGCGCTGCGCCGCATGGAACGCGCCGACCTCGAGGCCGAGATCGCGTCCGCCTACCAGTCCGGAGGCGGCGACGCCTCCCAGGTGGCCGACGAGTTCGATGCCGACCTCGATCTTACCAAGCTGCTGCAGGACGTCCCGGCGATCGAAGACCTGCTCGAATCGTCCGACGACGCCCCGGTCATCCGCATGATCAATGCGCTGCTGACGCAGTCGCTGCGCGAGGGCGCCTCCGATATCCACATCGAACCGTTCGAGCAAACCTCGGTGGTGCGCTTCCGCATCGACGGCGCGCTGCGCGACATCGTGCGTCCCCGTAAAGCGATCCACGCGTCGCTGATCTCGCGTATCAAGATCATGTCGGCGTTGGACATTGCCGAAAAACGCCTGCCGCAGGACGGGCGCATCACGCTGCGCATCGGCGGCAAGCCGGTCGACGTGCGCGTCTCGACCTTGCCGACCGGCCATGGCGAACGCGCCGTGCTGCGTCTGCTCGACAAGGAAGCCGGCCGCCTCGATCTGAGCCACCTCGGCATGAGCGAGCGGATGCTGCCGAAGTTCGACAAGCTCATCAATCAGCCGCACGGCATCGTGCTGGTGACCGGCCCGACCGGCTCCGGCAAGACGACTACCCTGTACGCGGCGCTGTCGCGCCTGAACGCCTCGACCACCAACATCATGACGGTGGAAGACCCGATCGAGTACGACCTCACCGGCATCGGCCAGACCCAGGTCAATGCCCGCATCGACATGACCTTCGGCAAGGCCCTGCGCGCGATCCTGCGCCAGGACCCGGACGTGATCATGATCGGCGAGATCCGAGATTTGGAAACGGCGCAGATCGCGGTGCAGGCCTCGCTCACCGGCCACCTGGTGCTGGCGACCCTGCACACCAACGACGCGCCGTCGGCGGTGACCCGCCTGCTCGACATGGGCATCGAACCCTTCCTGCTGTCGTCGTCGCTGCTGGGCGTGATGGCGCAGCGCCTGGTCCGCAAGCTGTGCCCTTACTGCAAGAAACAGGAAGGCGGCACCTGGCATGCGGTCGGCTGCGACCGCTGCGGCCACACCGGCTACCAAGGCCGGGTCGGCGTCTACGAACTGCTCGAAACCAACGAGAAAATTCGTGCGCAGATCCACAACCAGGTGTCGGAAGCCGAGATCCGCGACGCCGCGATCGCGTCGGGCATGCAGACGATGCGCGAGGATGGCGAACGCTGGGTGCGCGAAGGCATCACCACCGAAGCCGAACTGCTGCGCGTGACGAAGGCGGACTGACGCATGCCCGCCTTCCGCTACGAAGCCGTCGATACCGGCGGCATCACCCGCAAGGGCGTCCTCAACGCCGACAGTCCGCGTGCCGCGCGTGCCGACCTGCGCCTGCAGGGACTGACGCCGCTCGCGGTCGAAGCCATCAGCGCCCAGCTCGACGAGAGCGGGGCGGCCAAGGCACGCGGCTTCGGCGAGCGCCTGTCGCAGGTCGAGCTGGCCCTGTTCACGCGCCAGCTGGCCAGCCTGCTGGAAGCGGGCCTGCCGCTCGAGCAGGCGTTCACCGCATTGCTGGAACAGGCCGAGCGTCCGTATGTGCGCGACCTGATCGCCTCGATCCGCTCCGAAGTCATGGGCGGCGCCTCGTTTTCGAGTGCGCTGGCGCGCCATCCGCGCGATTTCGCCGAGATCTACCGCGCGCTGGTGTCGTCCGGCGAACAGATCGGCCAGCTGTCGCGCGTGCTCTCGCGCCTGGCGGATTACATCGAACGCCGCAACGCGCTGGTACAGCGGGTGCGCCTGGCATTTACCTATCCGGCCATCGTCACCGTGGTCGCGTTCGCCATCGTCATCTTCCTGCTGACCTATGTGGTGCCGCAGATCGTCTCGGTGTTCGCCAACACCAAGCAAAAGCTGCCGGTACTGACCGTGATCATGCTGGGCGTATCGAACTTTACGCGCGCTTATGGCATCTACGTCGCATTGATCGTCATCGCGGCCTGGTTCAGCTGGCGCCGGGCCCTGCAAAACCCGGTGCTCAAGCGGCGCTGGCATACCTGGCTGCTGACGGCACCGGTGTACGGCAAGTTCGAACGCAGCCTGAACACGACGCGCTTTGCCAGCACGCTGGCCATCACCACCGGCTCCGGAGTGCCGATCCTGCGCGCCCTGGAAACCAGCCGCGACACGCTGTCGAACGTGGCCATGAAGGAACTGGTGGAATCGGCGACCGCCAGCGTGCGCGAAGGCGTCAGCCTGGCACGCGCGCTGTCGGCGCAAAAGCTGTTCCCGCCAATGCTGGTGCACATGATCCGCGCCGGCGAGATCACCGGCGAACTGCCGGCCATGCTCGAGCGCGCCTCGAATTCGCAGCAGGCCGACCTCGAGCGGCGCACGCTGACCATCGCCGGCCTGCTCGAACCGGTGCTGATCCTGGCCATGGGCCTGGTCGTGCTGCTGATCGTGCTGGCGGTGCTGATGCCGATTATTGAAATCAACCAGTTGGTGCGGTGACAAGGAAATAGATGAACAAGCGCTTGCCCTTAATTCTGAGCCTGGCCGGCCTGATCCTGCTGGCGGCTTCGCTCGCCTACTGGATCCTGCAGCTCTACCAGCCGCCGCAGCGTCCGCTGGCAGCGGTGCCGCACAGCGCCCCGCCGAATCCGGACATCAATGCCGCCGCTGGTTTGTTCGGCGGACAGGTGGCGGTGGCCACCGCCACCAATTACCAATTGACCGGCATCGTGTACGCCGGGCGCGACAGCGTGGCGATCATCGTCGCCGACGGGGCGCCGCCGAAAGCCTTGCGGGTAGGTAAAGAACTGTCGTCGGGCATCAAGCTGGCCGAAGTCTATCCGCGCTATGTGATGCTGTCCGATGGCGGCGTGATGAAGCGTATCGATTTGCCGGCCGATACCAAGTCGGTGGCGCCGATCGGCGCCGCGGGCGCTGCAGGGGGCGCCAACCAGGGCGTCAACAATGGGATGATGGCGCCGCAGGGACCGCAAACCCCGGCCGGCGATGCCGGACCGGCACTCGGCGCGGCGATTCCACCGGGCGCAGCCCCGGCCGACAACCCACCGCCCGAGCCGCCGATGTCGCCGGGCGCCGTGTCCTCGCAAATGCCGGCTAGCGGCCAGATCGGGCCGTCGGGCCAGGCCCCGGCCCAGAACAACGCACCCTCGGCGCCGGTGCAGATGGCACCGCCGACGCGGGGGGCGGCGACCCCGGGCCAGGTCCCGACCGCCACCCAGTAAGTCTCAGCGCCGCAAGGCCGTGAACGCCGCAAATTCCCACGACCTGAATCCCACCAGCAAAGTAAAGCCATCGCGCTCCTGCGGCGGGAGCCGCCGGTCGTTACGGTGCATGCGCGCCAGTTCGCCGGCCAGCTGGTGGATGCGCTCGGCCAGTTCGCCTGCGCTCGCCAGCGACAGCCGCGCCGGCAGGCACATCAGCGTTTCGCCGGGACCATCGAAGCGGCCGTTGAAATAATCGCCGACGACGTTGTCGCGGAAAAAGCGTTGCACCGGACCATCCGGCAACCAGCGGAAAGCATTCGAGACGCGCAGGCTGTAGCGGTTCAACGGTTTCAGTTCGATCACGCCGAGACGGTCGAGTTCCACCAGCAAGCCGATGCATTCGGCTTGCGTCAAACGGTAGGTTTCGACGACTTGCTCCAGGCTCCAGTGGCCGAGGCAGCAAATCGCCACCAGCAGCAGGCGCGGATTGGCGATCAGCGCGTTTTCCTGCACCAGGGTCAGCGTGTCGGCCTGGGGCCGGGCATCGGCCGCACGGCGCAGCACGTCTTCCATGGCGATGCCGGCCGCCTGGCAGATCTGCGCCAGGCGCGACAGCGTCATGTCCTTCTGGCCGAACATGCGTTTGATGCTGGATTCGCTCATCGCGATACGCTCGGCCAGGGTTTTATAGGTGATGCCCGCGGCACGCAGTTCGGCGCGCAGCACATCCAGCAGCATGTCGGGGGAGCTCATGGGATTTGTGCATTCATGACTTGGTGGGATTACTCCAAGTCATCGAATGTACAGAAGATGGGAGGTCAGTTCAAGACCAAAAACATTGCCTATAGGCACGTCTAGTGGCGCCGCAAAGGATGTTGCTTGCGACCTTATTCGTCCTCGGGTTCCAGCTTGGCCTTCTTCAGCGCCCGCTTGGCGGCCAGCCGTTCGCTGGCCTCGGGCTTGGCATGCGGCCCGGCCGCACGCGCCTTGGCGAAACCCGCGAACGGGTTGCGCGGTTTCAGGGCCGGAAGTGGCGCCGGCGTGGCGCGCAGACGCATCTTTTGTCGGGTTGCCAGTGCTTTATTCGCCATTGCCGCTTCCTTTCCTTCGATACCTTGCTGATTACAATACGTAGCGCGACAGGTCTTCGTTGACCGCCAGCGCATCCAGCCGCTCGTTCACGTAGGCGCTGTCGATGACCAGGGTCTGGCCCGACTTGTCGGTGGCCGAGTACGAGATCTCTTCCAGCAGCTTTTCCATCACCGTGTACAGGCGGCGCGCGCCGATGTTCTCGGTGCGCTCGTTGACCGAATAAGCGATCTCGGCCAGGCGATGGATGCCGTCGTCGGCGAATTCGAGCTTGACGCCTTCGGTCGCCAGCAAAGCCTCGTATTGCTTGGTCAGGCTGGCGTCGGTCGAGGTCAGGATGCTCTTGAAGTCGTCGACCGACAGCGCTTCCAGTTCGACGCGGATCGGGAAGCGCCCCTGCAGTTCCGGGATCAGGTCCGACGGCTTCGACAGGTGGAACGCGCCCGAGGCGATGAACAGGATGTGATCGGTCTTGATCATGCCGTACTTGGTGTTCACCGTGGTGCCTTCGACCAGCGGCAGCAGGTCGCGCTGCACGCCGGCACGCGAGACGTCGGGACCGCCATGTTCCGAACGGGTGGCGATCTTGTCGACCTCGTCCAGGAACACGATGCCGTTCTGCTCGACGTTGGCGATCGCCTTCTGCTTCATCTCGTCTTCGTTGACGAGCTTGGCGGCTTCCTCGTCGATCAGGATCTTCATCGCTTCCTTGACCTTCATCTTGCGCGCCTTCTTGCGGCTGCCACCGGCGCCGGCGAACATCGACTTGATCTGTTCGGTCATTTCTTCCATGCCCGGCGGCGCCATGATTTCCATCTGCGGCGCTGCCTCGGCGACGTCGATCTCGACTTCCTTGTCGTCGAGCGCGCCTTCGCGCAGGCGCTTGCGGAAAGTCTGGCGGGTGGTGTCGCCATCCTTGCTTTCGGCGGCGCTGACGTTGAAGCCGAAATCGCGCGCCGGCGGCACCAGGATGTCGATGATGCGGTCTTCGGCCGCGTCTTCGGCACGCTGGCGCATCTTCTTCATTTCGCTGGCGCGGGTCTGCTTGACGCCGATGTCGATCAGGTCGCGGATGATGGTGTCGACGTCGCGGCCGACATAGCCGACTTCGGTGAACTTGGTCGCTTCGACCTTGATGAAGGGCGCATCGGCCAGCTTCGCCAGGCGGCGCGCGATCTCGGTCTTGCCGACGCCGGTCGGGCCGATCATCAGGATGTTCTTCGGGGTGATTTCGTGGCGCAGCGGCTCGTCGACCTGCTGGCGGCGCCAGCGGTTACGCAGCGCGATCGAGACCGCGCGCTTGGCCTTGCCCTGGCCTACCACGTGCTTGTCGAGTTCCGAGACGATTTCGGCGGGGGTCATGTTCATGATCTTGCTAATTTGCATTTGCTTGCCTTTTGCTCGCACGCTCAGTCGAGCGTTTCGATGATGTGCGACATGTTCGTATAGATGCACAGCTCGCCGGCGATGGTCAGTGCTTTCTTGACCACGTCCGCTGGGGCGAAATCCGTGTTTTCCTGCAACGCCTTGGCGGCCGATTGGGCATAGATGCCGCCGGAGCCGATCGCGCCGATGCCGTCTTCGGGTTCGAGCACGTCGCCGTTGCCGGTGATGATCAGGGTTTTCTCGCGGTCGGCTACCAGCAGCATCGCTTCCAGGCGGCGCAGCACGCGGTCGGTGCGCCAGTCCTTGGCGAGTTCGACCGAGGCGCGCAGCAGGTTGCCCTGGTGTTTTTCCAGTTTCGCTTCGAAGCGGTCGAGCAGGGTAAACGCGTCGGCCGTGCCGCCGGCAAAGCCGCACAGCACCTTGTTCTGGTAGAGCTTGCGCACCTTGCGTGCCGAGCCCTTCATGACGACGTTGCCCAAGGTGACTTGTCCATCGCCACCCAATGCAACCTGGTTGCCGCGCCTTACGCTGACGATCGTCGTGCCGTGAAATTGTTCCATATTTGCCTCGTGATTAATCTGCCCACCGCAATTGGGGATGCGATGTGGAATTACAAGAAGAAACATGAAGTGCAGGTCGACGGACGCCCATGGCGGCCCTGGCGCGTTTCAATAGCGGTGCGTGTACAGCCGGATCGGCTCGCCGGCCCCAAGCAGGCGCAGCAGGGCGGCGACGAGGTGATTCAGGTCGCGCAGTTCGATCCGGCGCGGACTGTCGCCGCCGTCTTCGGCAAGCGCACGCAGCCGCGTCACCAGCATGGCGGCGGCGCCGTAGTCGATGCGCGCCAGGTGCGAACAGTCCAGCACCAGCAGGGGGCGCTCCTGGGCATAGGCATCGATGGCGGCCAGCAGGGCCGGGCTGCCGCCTTCGATGACGGCGGGCAGCAGGAAGCGGTCGCCCTCGATGCCGGCGTTGCTGCCGGCACTGTCGTCGGTGCTGATGCTGAGCGCGGTCCGCGCCGGCGCCTCGAACGAGGGTGGGGACACTTCGAAGGTGACGCAATAATCCATCGCCGTCTCTTCGAAATCCTTTTCGCGGTTCATCAGGAGCAGCAGTTCGAGCAGCAGCAGCCAAGGCGCCTGGCTGGCCGTGCCTTCGCCGATGGCCAGCATCGGACGCAGCACACCGACCAGGTGGTCGGCCCCGGCCAGCACCAGTTCGCGTCCGGCGCGGCGCAAGGCTTGCAGCGTATCCAGCAGCACCGCACAGCCTTCCGGTGTGGCGCCGGTGACGGCGCTGAATTCGATCCGCACCGGCGGGGCGCAAGCGCCACTCGACGCAGACAACGGCGCGGCTGCCGGCATCTGCAGCCGCGCCAGCCGGGCGCCGGCGCCGGCGTCGAGGCAGCCACTCAGGCTGGCGGTCGGGGTGACGCCGGAAAACGCCGCGCTGCCCGGGCCGGCGCCGGCCCCCGGGGCAGTGCCGGCCGGTGCGCGGTAGGCCGGCGGCGAGGTCTCGAAGTGGCTGGCGTAATCGATCGCGATGCTGTCGAAGGCTTCTTCGCGCGCGCCGGCCTGGTACAGATCGAACAGCATCCACCACGGCATGCGGTCATTGCCGTTGCTGTCCAGGCTGGCGCGCAGCGACTGTTCGGCGGCGTCGGACTGGCCGTTGGCGTACAGGATCGCCGCTTCCTCGACGGCCGGCGCGCTGGACGGTGCGGCGGCCGCGCCCAGGGCGCTGTCGAGTCCGGACAGGCCGTCGGTATTCAGGCCGCCGTCCAGCAGCGTGGCCGGCGCCGCGCCGGCTGCCCAGGTGCCGGCGGCACCCGGGACGCCTGCGCTGCCGGCGCCGGCAGCCAGTGCCGCCACCGCGGCCGGGGCCCGGCGCGGGCTGCTCCAGGCATCGTCGTCGAAGATGTCGGACGCCATCTCGAGTTCGATCTCGTCGATCTTGGCCGCGGTGGCACGCGCGATTTCGCGCTGGCGTTCGCGTTCGGCCTCGGTATCGAGGGGCATGCGCGTGCTGGGACTGGCCGCGGCCGGACGCGGGCGTGCCTGCGCCGGCGCTGGCGGCGCATCGCTCTTTTTCTTGAGAAAGGAGAACAATCCCACATCGTTCCTTTACTGTCTTCGCCGGTCGAGACAGTAGCATGGCGGCGCGCCAGGAGTGGTGCGCACGCCTGAGTTGCATCAAGCATCCGGCAGGCCAGCGTTAGTGTATCCGATGGGAAACTTTTTTACGTGAACATGTGCACCCATGCGCAGGGCCGGAAATGAAAAAAGCATGCGGCAGGCGCATGCTTTTTCGTGGGTGCGTTCAGCGCCACCCGCGCGCGGCGCGGGGAGCGGCAAGGCAGGGCGAGCGATCAGTCGCCGTACAGCTTCTGCTTCAGCTCGCGGCGCTGCTGGGCTTCCAGCGACAGGGTCGCGGTCGGACGCGCGATCAGGCGCGGGATGCCGATCGGCTCGCCGGTTTCTTCGCACCAGCCGTATTCGCCGGACTCGATCGAGGCCAGCGACTGCTGGACTTTCTTGAGCAGCTTGCGTTCGCGGTCGCGGGTGCGCAGTTCGAGCGCGTGCTCTTCCTCGATCGTGGCGCGGTCGGCCGGATCGGGCACGAGCACGGTTTCGCGCAGGTGTTCCGTAGTCTCGCCGGCATTCTTCAGCAGCTCCTTTTCGAGCTCCTGCAGGCGGTTCTTGAAGAACGCCAGCTGTGCCGGGTTCATGTAGTCCTCGTCGCTCATCGCCCGAATCTCTTCGTCCGTCAAGAGGCGTTCTTCGGGCTGCGCCACGGTATTCGGTTTCGTTGTTTTAGTCATGACTTCACTTACCTTTGATACGACAGAGTTTCCATTTTATCAGCTAGCTCAGCAGTTACCAGTTACGGTGCGCGCCGGCCGGCTGCCGTGATGGCGGGCCAGTCAACCGGGACCGGTTGCAAGCCGCGCCTGCCGAATGTGCAAATACAGAACCGCAGTAGTTTATACCAAACACTGTTCCAGTCCGCGGATAAACACATCTTTTGGTAAATTTTTACCAATAAACACCATCTTGCTGCCACGGGCCTCATCATCCGACCACTTTGCACCGAGGTCGCTGCCCATGATTTGATGCACGCCTTGGAATACCACCTTGCGGTCCGCGCCAGCCATCGACAGCACACCTTTGTAGCGCAGCATATTCGGGCCGAAGACTTGGACCATGCTGCCAAGGAATTGATCCAGACGCTCGGGATCGAAGGCGCGCTCGCTCTTGAACACGAAGGCCGCGATGTCGTCGGCGTGATGGCCGTGGTGGTGATCGTGGCTGTGGTCGCATGCCTCGGTGTGCACGTGATCGTGGTCATGCTCATGATGATCATGGTCGTGCGCTTCGTCGGCCGTCAGGAAGGCCGGATCGAGTTCCAGCTTGTCGTTCAGGTTGAAGCCGCGCAGGTCGAGCACCTCGCTGATCGGGGCGCGGCCAAAATCCGACACGCTGATCGGCGCACGCGGATTGATGCGGCGAATGCGTGCCTTCAGCGCATCCAGTGCGGCGGCATCGACCAGGTCGGTCTTGGACAGCAGGATCTTGTCGGCAAACCCGACCTGGCGCTGCGCTTCTTCCTGGCGGTCCAGCTGGTCCATCGCATGGCGCGCGTCGACCACGGTCACGACCGCGTCGAGCAGGTAGTGGGCACCGACTTCCTCGTCCACGAAGAAGGTCTGGGCCACCGGGCCGGGATTAGCCAGGCCGGTGGTCTCGATGACCACGCGGTCGAACTGGATTTCGCCGGCGTCGCGCTTGCGCGCCAGGTTGGTCAGCGCCACGATCAGGTCGCCGCGCACGGTGCAGCAGATGCAGCCGTTGTTCATCTCGACGATCTGTTCGCTCGCATCCTGTACCAGGATCTCGTTGTCGATGTTTTCCTGGCCAAATTCGTTTTCGATGACGGCGATCCGCATGCCGTGCTCTTCCTGCAGAATGCGGTTGAGCAGGGTGGTTTTGCCGGCGCCGAGGAAGCCG
This sequence comes from Herbaspirillum sp. SJZ107, assembly GCF_006715485.1. Taxonomy (GTDB): domain Bacteria; phylum Pseudomonadota; class Gammaproteobacteria; order Burkholderiales; family Burkholderiaceae_D; genus Telluria. The sequence goes on along the minus strand of NZ_VFNH01000003.1, from coordinate 561,407 downwards.
GTCAGGATGGTGCTGGGAATAAGTTCCATATCTCGCTGCCTAATGAAGGCGCCCCATGGGGCGCCAGAGAATCGGAAGATTATGCCGGAATTTACGAAATGTCACCACCGACGTGCTCGCAAGGCGTAGCGCACCGCCCGTCAGCCAGCCTGCCGACCTTATTTGACCTTGGCGCGCGGATGGGTGCGGTCGTACACGGCCGCCAGGTGCTGGAAGTCGAGCGCCGTATAGATCTGGGTCGAGGTGATGCTGGCATGGCCCAGCAGTTCCTGTACCGCGCGCAGGTCGCCCGAGGATTGCAGCAGGTGCGAGGCAAAGGAATGGCGCAGCACGTGCGGGTGCACGTGGACCGGCGCCCCTGTTTTCTGGGCATGGACCTTGAGGCGCGACTGCACCACGCGCGGGCTGACCCGGGTGCCGCGCTCGGACAGGAACAGGGCGCAACTGGCGTCGCGTGCCGGCGGCCGTACCGCCAGCCAGGCCGCGATCGCCGTGCGCGCCGGTCCGCCGACCGGCACCCGGCGCATCTTGTTGCCCTTGCCGGTGACCACCACTTCGCTGCCATCCGCTTCCAGCCAGCCGAGCGAGGCCGGGGCGCCGTCGTGCGCCGCCACGTAGTGCAGGTCGAGGCCGGCCAGTTCCGACACCCGCAGGCCGCTCGAGTACAGCAGTTCGAACATCGCGCGGTTGCACAGGTCGAAGGCTTCGGCAGCGCCGGAACCGGCGCCTGGTTTGCCTTCCATTAATTGCACCGCATCGTCGACGGCGAGCGCCTTGGGCAGGCGCTTGGCGCGGCGCGGCGCGCGTACGCCGTCGACCGGGTTGGCGTCCAGCGCGACCTGGCGCGACAGCCAGTCGAAGAAGCCGCGCCAGCCGGACAGCTTGCGTGCGATCGAGCCCGGTCCCTGGCCTTCGGCGTGCAGCTTGGCGGCAAAGCGCCGGATATCGAAGTGGGTGAGCTTCGGCCAGTCGGTATGCCCGCTCAGGGCGGCCAGTTCGGCCAGGTCGCGCCGGTAGGCGGCGATCGTGTGCGGGGAGAGCTGGCGCTGGGTGGCCAGCTCGGCCAGGTAGCGGCCGGCCAGGTCGTCGGTGGCCGGGGTGTCCATCAGGCCCGCAGCGGTGCCAGCGCGGCGCTGGCGGTTTCGCCGATGTGGACCAGGAAATCGGTCGCCATCGTGGCGTTGAAGCGATCGGGATCCGGCGAACCGAGCACCAGCAGGCCAAAGGCGTTGCCGCCGGCGCGCAGCGTCAGCAGCACCGTCGAGCGCACGTTTGATCCGACCTCGACACCATCGTCGAGCCAGCGCACCGCCTCGAAATCCTTGTTCGGACCGCAATAGGGGGCGCGCAGGCTGTTGGCGAACAGGCGCACGTCGTCGCTGACGCCGCGGGCGAACGGCGCGTCGGCGTAGTCCGGTGCCAGGTTCCACAGGCGCAGGCTGGCTTGCGGCACGCTGAAATGCTCGATCAGGCCCTGGACCACGGCATCCGGCATCGCCGCCGGCGTGGCCGCGCGCAGCAGGCCCTGGGTCCAGCCATGGAAACGGTTGGCGATCGCCATGTTTTCCTCGGCGCGGCGCAGCAGGTCGGCCATGCGCAGTTCCAGTGCCTTGTACTTGTCGCGCATCACTTCCATCTGCCGTTCCTGCAGCGACACTGCGCGACCGGTCAGCGGGCTCGACAGTTTTACTTCGCCCAGCAAACCGGCGTGCTCGACAAAGAATTGCGGATGGTCGGCCAGGTATTGGGCGACGGCGGCGGAATCCAGTGGTGCGGTCATGAATGGTCGTACGAAAGAGTTGGACCGCCCATTTTACTCGACCGCAAGCACGCAAAGCAGGAAAACGCCGCCGCGTTGACCGCGTCGTCAGAAACGGTGGCGTACACCCAACTGGAAGGCCCGTCCGTCGTCGCCGGGCGCCTTGGTAAAGCCGCCCGGCGCCCCGGCCGTTGCCGGACTGTACTGGGCTTCGTTGTCGTTCCGGATGAACGACGCCACCGCATACAGGTCGGTGCGCTTGGATAAAAAGTAGTTGTAGCCGAGCGCAAACAACATGGCATCGTTTTCGGACGAGCTGCGGTCGTGCTGGTGCGCGACCGAGGCCACGATCCGTCCCGCGCCGATGCGGTAGTGCAGCCCGGCCTGGACGCTGAACGCATCCTGCCGGCTGTTGATGGTGATGTTGTTGACGAACACGGTGCGCAGGGCGGTGGCCGTGGCGGCGCCCAGCGGCGCCAGCTGCGGGGCGATCTGCGCATCCCAGCCGGCGATATAAGTCGGCAGCAGGGATGCATTGCGGTCGTACTGGTCGTGCCAGCCGGCGAAGAACTTCCACTGGCCCCAGGCATACGAGCCGCCCACGGTGGTGGTGCGCAGGCTGGGCCGCCCGGCCGGGTCGTAGGCGTGGTTGTGGCCGATGCCGATGTCCCAGCCGCGCGCTTTATAGGTGAGCGCCGCGCCCCAGAATTTGTTGTACAGGCCGAGGTAGCCGGAACCCTTGCCGGCGACCATGACCGAGCCGCCCAGGCCGGAGGGCAGCGCAATGCGGTACTGCAGCGCGCGCTGCGAGCGGATGTCGGCCCCCAGTACCGTAAAACCGCCGGTGCCGCCGGTGATGCTGCCCCAGGTGCCGCCGGTGCCGACTTCGAAGGTATCGGCGGCCGCGAACACCTCATAGCCCGGCGTGTACATGCGCCCCAGCAGGACCGCGCCGAGCGGCGTGACCATGCCGACCATGGCAGTGCGGTCGAACAGCGCACGCTCGGGATTCACGGCCGGTCCGCCGGGCGGCTGCAGTGCCTGGCGCACGGCCGCCAGCACCGGGGCGGGCAGGGCGCCCATGTTGCGCGTCAGGTAATAACCCTGGTTTTCGTTGACCAGGGTCGGCACCTGGGTGCCGTTATCGAGCTCGATGCGCGCCTCGAGGTTGAAGATGGCTTTCAGGCCGCGCCCGAGATCTTCGCTGCCCTTGAAGCCGAGGCGCGAACCGTCGGCGCCGCCGCTGATGACCTTGACCCGGCTGCCGCGCTGCCACATGACGCCGGCATCGGCGATACCGTAGATCTGGACGCTGCTCTGGGCGAGTGCGGGCGCCGCCAGGCAGGTGGAAAGACAGGTGCCGGCGAGCGCGGCCGGCAGGAACTTGTTCATCGCATTCTCCATGGTTGGACGGACGGCAATAACAAGCAACAAGACAACAGTGCAGACAGCCGGGGCGGCAACAGCGCACGGATGATGCCGTTTGCGCGGGCAGTGCCGGGCACCCGGCTCAAGCGTTGTGCAAATCGCACAGGCCCCAGATGCAGCAAGGGCGGACCTGGTTGCCCAGGCCCGCCCTTGCGGATCAGCTTTTGGCGGGGGCGTGCCCCGCATCAGCTTAGAACGAGTGGTTCAGGCCCACGTCGTAGTGGTTGACGGTCGGAACCAGCGCCAGTTGGCCGATATTGGTACCGCCCACGTTCACGATGTTCTTCTTGCGCGAGGCATCGACGTACAGGTAGGTACGCTTCGACAGGCTGTATTCGTAGCCCAGCGAGAACTGCTTGGTCTTCGGGGTGTTTTCCAGTTGCTTCTGGCCGTAGCCAGCCAGCAGCTTGCCCGGGCCCATGGCGTAGGTCGCGCCGATCACCCATGCCTTGGTGTCCGACAGGACCGGATTGATGTGCTCGGCGTTCTGCTTGGAGTAGGTCGCCATCAGCTTCAGTTCCGGGGTCAGCGCGAACGAACCGGCGCCCGACCAGACCTTCGACTCGACAGCATTACGCTCGTAGGCCAGCATTGCGGCGGCCGGACCGTTGTTGTAGGTCGCAGCGACCGAGAACGGGTTGGTCGAGCCTTGCGGTGCCGCGCCGTTGACGGTCAGGTAGCTCGCGCCGCCGTTGGTGCCGGTCAGGGTACCGCCGTTGGCTTCCTTGGTTGCCCACGATGCGTTCAGCTGGAAACCGTTGACGACCGGGGTGTTGTAGAACACGGCGTTCGAGATACGGTTGCTGTTCGCGGTGGTGGCGCCGGTGGCTGCGTTCGCGGTGCCATCCAGCGGTGCCGAGTTGAAGCCGGCGACGCTGATGTCGGTATAGAAACCGGCCGGGGTCGGCAAGCCGTGGAACGGCTCGAACGAACCGACGACTTCCTGGAACGGGGTCAGGCCGCGACCGATGCGGACCATACCGAAATCACCCTGCAGGCCGACGCGGCTCTGGCCCTGGAACAGCGGACGGTTACCGTTTTCAACGGTGCCGGTGTCCGGCTCGTAACGGATTTCCAGCTGGAACAGTGCTTTCAGGCCATTGCCCAGGTCTTCAGTCCCCTTGAAGCCCAGGGTGTTGGCGGCGCGCTTGCCGATGGCAACGGTCTGGTTGGTACGCTTGACCAGGCCGGCATCCAGGTTGCCGTAGATCTGAACAGCGGTCTGAGCTTGCGCCACAGCGGCGAAGCCACCCAGCAGAGCGACTGCCACGAGTGATTTTTTCATCTAATTATTTCCTTATAAAGTCGATCGCAGGATCCGGAGAGCATTGAGATTTGTTGTAGTTTCTGAACACTCGGATGTGTGAACCTTAAATGCTTAATGCGTCAAGAATGTCGGATTTGTCAATTATGACCGTTGCACTTGGTCGAAAGCCAATAAATCCAATTGTGCTGTTGTATTTTCGAAACGGCTCATCCTGTACAGACAGACAACCCTAAGCATGGTTTAAGTTTCCATGCAGCATCATATTATTGCTGTCTTGTAACGCGATTTGTGCAGCCTCAAACCCGTGAAGAATTGCAATCGAATCGTGCCAACGCGGCTTTAGACTCTGGCCCATCCGACGTCACCGCCCGTATCGCCTGTCCTGTGGGTGCTTCGGGCGCCAACGTGCATCTTCTGCGCGTATTTCCAAGACGTCTTTTACTTCCAGAAAATGAGCGATGGCAAATCGTGAAGAGTTAGCGATCATTCGCGGCGCCCGTGCCGGCCGCGCCGAGGCCCAGCTGGCACTGGGACGGCTGTACCTGTTCGGCAGCAACGGCTTGCCGAAGAGCCTGCCTACGGCCCTGCACTGGCTGGACCGCGCCGCCCAGCAAGGTTGTACGGAAGCCTGGCAGCTGATCGGCAACCATATTCCGTTCGAGCTGGCGCAGCAGAGTCCACATCCGGTCACTGCCTGGTACGAGCGTGCGTACGACGGCGGACTGGTGCGGGCCGGGCTGGTCTATGCCCAGCTGGTGCTGGGCGCGCGCACGACGCCGGCGGGGCAGGCCCAGCGTACCAAGGCCCTGCGCGCACTCGAAGATGCCGGCCGCGCCGGCTTTTCCCAGGCGCAGTGGCTGCTGGCGGGCGAGCATGGCGCGGTGGCGCCGGCCGGTGCCGAAGCGCAGGCGCCACAGTCGCCGGGCATGCCGGGCAGCGTCGCGCCGGCAGGCCAGCGCTGGCTCCGTCAGGCGGCGGACAGCGGCGTCGCCCCGGCCCAGTTCGCGCTGCTGGAACAGGCATGGCAGGCCGGCGACCATGCCGCCTACCTGCGGCGTGCGCTGCCGCTGGCCCGCAGCATGGCCGGTTCCGATGCCGCCCGCGACGGTGCCTGCGCCCGCCTCGCCCCCGACGAGGTGACGCTGCTGTCGCGCTGCGCCCGCCTGGCGGCCGAGGGCGGCTTGCCCCATGACGTCACGCCTGACGAATTGCACACGTTCTGGGAACTGGCTGCAGCCGAGCAGGACCGCCATGCCCAGTTCTCGCTTGGCCTGTGGAGCGCGCGCATGCAGGTGGACGGCAAGCGCATACCCGGCAGCGGCGGCGCGGCCAACTTCAAGAAAGCCGTGCGCTGGCTGGTGCAGGCCGGCGAGCAGGGCCTGGCCGAAGCCTGGTACGCCCTGTCGCGTATCTATATCAAGCCGGAGTTTTCACAGCGTAATGTCGTGGAAGCGCAGAAGTACCTGGAGCGGGCTGCGGAAATGGGGTACCGCGACGCCCAGCTCGAATGCGGCAACGCCGCCTGGCGGGCGCGCCGGGAAAACGAAAGCAATGATGTGCGCGCTGTGTTCTGGCTGCAGAAGGCGGCGCTCCAGGAATGCTCGCGGGCGGCGGCGGCCCTGCGCAAGATCGCGCCGCGCCTGCCGGATGCCTGGCCGGGGCTGGCTGCCTTGCTGGCAGGGCGCGACCTGTCGGCCCATCCGCTGCTGGCGGCGCGCCTGGAACTGGCGCTGGCGTTTGGACTCAGCCGGGCCGAAGCCCTGCTGCTGGATGTGCGGCAGGCGGACCGCGGCCATTGCCTGGTGATCGATATCCGCGCCAGCTACGGCCGCAGCCGGCGCCGCCTGGTGCTGGTGGAAACGGCGCAGGAGCGCCAGCTGCTCGACCGCATGGCGCAGCTGTTCGACGAGGTCGACTGCGGGCCGGGCGGGCCGGAGGGCAATTATCGGCAGCGGCTGTACCGCTTGCGCACCCTGCTGCCGGAAAGCGGCACCGACAACGATGCCGATTACAACCTGGCCGCCTAGCGCGGCGGCCAGGCATGCTTCACATGTCGATTTCGCCTTCGAACACGGTGACGGCCGGGCCGCTCAGGTAGACCGGTTCGCCTTCGCCGGCCCAGCTGATGCTGAGCTGGCCCCCGCGCGCATCGACCCGGACCGGCGAATCGAGCAAACCGCGGCGGATGCCGGCCACGACTGCTGCGCAGGCGCCGGTGCCGCACGCCAGCGTTTCGCCGGCACCGCGCTCGTACACGCGCAGTTTGACGTGGCTGCGCGCCAGCACTTGCAGGTAGCCGGCGTTGACGCGCCGCGGAAAGCGCGGGTGGCGCTCGATCTGCGGGCCGGTCTCGGACACCGGCGCGGTGTCGACGTCGTCGACCACCTGCACCGCATGTGGATTGCCCATCGACACGACCGACAGCAGGACTTCCACTTCCTGGCCGTCCTGGCGCAGCGTGACCGGCCACAGGGTGTCGCGGCCCTCGGGCACGCCTGCCAGACCGGCGGCGTCGAACGGGACCCGGGCCGCTTCCAGCACCGGCGCGCCCATGTCCACGGTGATGCTGCCGTCCGCTTCCAGGCGCGGGGTGATGATGCCGGCCATGGTCTCCACGCGGATCGCATCCTTGGCCGTCAAGCCCTTGTCGCTGACGAAGCGGACAAAGGCGCGCGAGCCATTGCCACACTGCTCGACTTCGCCGCCGTCATTATTGAAGATGCGGTAGCGGAAGTCGCAGCCGGGCAGGGTCGGGCGCTCGACCACCAGGATCTGGTCGGCGCCGATGCCGAAACGGCGGTCGGCCAGGCGGCGCCACTGTTCGGGGCCGAAGTCGATGGGCTGGCTGATGGCGTCGATCACGACGAAGTCGTTGCCGGCGCCGTGCATCTTGGTGAATTTCAGTTTCATTATGTCGATCAATCGTAGAGCGGAGGTTCGCCTGGCGGCCGGGTCTTGAAGCGTTTATGTGTCCAGAAATATTCGGCAGGATGTTCGCGCACACGGTCTTCGATGAAGGCATTCATGCGGCGGGTGGCTGCGACGATATCGTCGCCCGGGTAATTTTCCCATGCCGGGAAGAATTCGACCCGATAGCCCTTGTAGTTCGGCAGGAAGGTGGCGATGATCGGGATCACCTTGGCCCCGGTCGCGCCGGCCAGGCGCGCCATGGCAGTCAGGGTCGCGGCCTGGATACCGAAGAAGGGCACGAAAGTGGCGTCCTTTTCGCCGAAATCCATATCCGGCAGCATGTAGTAGGGCAAGCCGTCGCGCAGCGCGCGCAGGATCGGTTTGACGCCTTCTTCGCGTGTGAACAAGCGAACCGGACCGTAACGCTCGCGCCCGTAGCGCAACAAGTCGTCGAAAGCCTTGTTTTTCTGCGGCGAATAGATCGTGGCGAGCGGCATCACGCGCGCGGCGACGCCGCCGACGTCGAGGCAGACGAAATGCGGACAGAACAGGATCGTCGGACCGCTTTCCATTTGTGCCTTCGGCACCGCCGGCACGACTTCGATCAGACCGTGGATGCGCTCGAATGACGCCCACCAGATCAGCGAGCGCTCCAGGATGCTGCGCGAATACCCCTGGAAGTGGCGCATGACGATGTCCCTGCGCTGCGCCTCGCTCAGCTCGGGCATGCACAGGCGCAGGTTGGTCATGGCGATCTTGCGGCGCTTGGGGATGGCGTAATACATCAGGGTGCCGACGGCGGTGCCGATACGGCCGAGGATGGGCAGCGGCAGCCAGTGCAGCAGCCACAGGAGGGCGATCAGGAATTTCATGCGACGGTCTCGGCGTCAGGTGCTGCGACGCCCTGCGGACGCTTGTAGCGGTTATAGCTCCAGAAATACTGGGACGGACAACGCGCAATCAATTGCTCCATTGCGCGGTTGATGCTGGCGGCCTGTTCGGCAGCGGTGCCGGACAGATCGCCTTCGAAGGGCACGAAGCGGATCGCGTAACCGCGTCCACGCGGCAGGCGCTCGGCATACACCAGCAGGATGTCGGCCTTGCCCAGCTGGGCCAGCTTGGACGGCAGGGTCATGGTGTAGGCGTCGCGGCCGAAGAAGGGCGCCCACACGCCTTCGCCTTCCTGCGGTACCTGGTCTGGCAACACGCCGACCGGCTGGCCGCCGCGCAGCGCCTTGACCAGCATGCGCACGCCGGACAGGTTGGCCGGCGCCAGGTGCATGTGCTGGCGCGCACGGGCGCCTTCGACCAGCGGCTTGAGCGCGCTCTTGCGCGGCGGGCGGTACATCACGGTCAGCTCGACGCGCAGCGACACCTGTTGCGCGGTCAGTTCGAAGCAGCCGAGGTGCGGCGTGAGGAAGACGATGCCCTTGCCACTGTCGAGCTGGCGCTGGACCAGTTCCCAGTTTTCCATCGTGACGTGGCGGGTGACACGCTCCTGTTGCGCGCACCATACAAACGGCAGTTCGAGGATCGCCTTGCCGGATTCGGCGATGGCGGTATGCAGCTGGCCGGCATAACCGGCACCGTCCAGGTTGCTGCGCAGGCGCCGGCGATAAGAGGGGGAAACCAGGTAAACCAGCCAGCCAAGCGCCGCCCCCAGCGCATGTAGCACAGATAGAGGCAGCACCGACAGGAGGCGGAACAAGAGAACAAGCATGGATTGATTCAGGGTAGACAAGCGACGGCTTGCTCACCAAAATTTTTCAAGGAGCGTAAAATACCACTTTAGAGCGCCTAACAAAACTTCATGGCCGGGTTGTATCGTCTGGCCATACCAGCGTATCGCCTGCGGCAATACGTCTTTCCTTGAAGATTGATTAGCGCGCCGAGCAGGATCCGCGGAGTTAATGACAACTTGCGAAGCGGAATACAAATATCGCTAAAGCGTCGCAGGCATTGGTACTGCGGCAATTATTTAAACAGTATCAGGAGCCTTACTTCATGTCTTCCAACGACTATCTCTTCACTTCCGAATCCGTTTCGGAAGGCCATCCGGACAAAGTTGCCGACCAGATTTCCGACGCCATCCTCGACGCGATCCTGGAACAGGATCCGACCGCGCGCGTGGCCGCCGAAACCCTGTGCAACACGGGCCTGGTGGTGCTGGCCGGAGAGATCACGACGCATGCGAACGTCGATTATATTCAAGTTGCACGCAACACCATCAAGCGCATCGGTTACGACAATACCGACTTCGGCATCGACTACAAAGGTTGCGCCGTGCTGGTCGCCTACGACAAGCAGTCGCCGGACATCGCCCAGGGCGTGGACGAAGGCGCCGGCATCGACCTCGACCAGGGCGCGGGCGACCAGGGCCTGATGTTCGGCTATGCCTGCGACGAAACCCCGGAATTGATGCCGGCCGCGATTTATTACGCACACCGCCTGGTCGAGCGCCAGTCGCAGCTGCGCAAGGATGGCCGCCTGCCGTGGCTGCGTCCGGATGCCAAGTCGCAGGTTACGCTGCGCTACGTGAACGGCCGTCCGGTGTCGGTGAACACCGTGGTGCTGTCGACCCAGCACGCGCCGGAAATCAGCCACAGCCAGATCGAGGAAGCCGTGATCGAAGAGATCATCAAGCCGGTGCTGCCGAAGGAATGGCTGCAGGACACCCGCTACCTGGTCAACCCGACCGGCCGCTTCGTCATCGGCGGCCCGCAGGGCGATTGCGGCCTGACCGGCCGCAAGATCATCGTCGACACCTACGGCGGCGCGGCGCCGCACGGCGGCGGCGCCTTCTCGGGCAAGGACCCGTCCAAGGTCGACCGCTCGGCCGCCTATGCGGCCCGCTACGTCGCCAAGAACGTGGTCGCCGCCGGCCTGGCGCGCCAGTGCCAGGTGCAGGTCAGCTACGCGATCGGCGTGGCCCGTCCGATCAACATCACGGTCTACACCGAAGGCACCGGTGTCATCTCGGACGAGAAGATCGCCGAACTGGTGATGGAACACTTCGACCTGCGCCCGAAAGGCATCGTGCAGATGCTCGACCTGCTGCGCCCGATCTACCAGAAATCGGCAGCCTACGGCCACTTCGGCCGCGAAGAGCCGGAGTTCACTTGGGAGCGCACCGACAAGGCCGCGCTGCTGCGCGCCGAGGCCGGGCTGGCGTAAGCGTCTACGCCTATAACTTGGATCCCCGCCTTCGCGGGGATGACGTTCCAAGGTGGCGGGCTTGGAAATACGTTGCGTTAATCGACTGCCTCGGCACGTCGTCCCCGCGCAGGCGGGGACTCAAGTTCGTAGCGCACCACGTTCAATTGCGGGTAACGTCAGCGGAAGCACACCCACCCATCCAGCAATACAACACAACAGGCCATTTCCGAGCCCACCCGTGTTAAACTTATGAATTCCGAGGAGCGTTGCGACGAAAGAATTCTCTTTCGCCAGGCTCGGATCATCAACACCGCGCTCACGTTACTTTTTTCTTAACTTGAAAGGAGGGCGTGATGAGCGCCGTACTCAAAGACACCACCCAGGATTACCTCGTTGCCGACATCGGCCTCGCCTCGTGGGGCGAGAAGGAAATCCGCATCGCCGAAACCGAAATGCCTGGCCTGATGGCCATCCGCGAAGAATACGCGGCCAGCCAGCCCCTGAAGGGCGCGCGCATTGCCGGTTCGCTGCACATGACCATCCAGACCGCCGTGCTGATCCGCACGCTGGAAGCCCTTGGCGCGCAAGTGCGTTGGGCCTCGTGCAATATCTACTCGACCCAGGACCACGCTGCTGCCGCCATCGCGTCGGTCGGCACCCCGGTGTTCGCCATCAAGGGCGAGACCCTGGACGAGTACTGGGAATACACCCACCGCATCTTCGAATGGCCGGGCGACAATCACGCCAACATGATCCTGGACGACGGTGGCGACGCGACCTTGCTGCTGCACCTGGGCGTGCGTGCCGAAAAGGACATCTCGGTGCTGGACAAGCCGGGTTCGGAAGAAGAAATCTGCCTGTTCAATGCGATCAAGGGCCGCCTGGCACGTGATCCGCAGTGGTACTCGAAGCGTCTGCCGGAAATCAAGGGCGTGACCGAAGAAACCACTACCGGCGTGCACCGCCTGTACCAGATGCACCAGGAAGGCAAGCTGGCATTCCCGGCGATCAACGTCAACGACTCCGTCACCAAGTCGAAGTTCGACAACCTGTACGGCTGCCGCGAATCGCTGGTCGACGGCATCAAGCGCGCGACCGACGTCATGGTCGCCGGCAAGGTGGCCGTCATCGCCGGCTACGGCGACGTGGGCAAGGGTTCGGCGCAAGCCATGCGCGCGCTGTCGGCCCAGGTCTGGGTTACCGAAATCGACCCGATCTGCGCACTGCAGGCGGCGATGGAAGGCTACCGTGTCGTGACCATGGATTACGCGGCCGAGCACGGCGACATCTTCGTCACCTGCACCGGCAACTACCACGTCATTACCGAGCAGCACATGCTCAAGATGAAGGATCAGGCGATCGTCTGCAACATCGGCCACTTCGACAACGAGATCGAAGTCGCTGCACTCAAGAAGTACGAGTGGGAAAACATCAAGCCGCAGGTCGACCACATCATCTTCCCGGACGGCAAGCGCATCATCCTGCTGGCTGAAGGCCGCCTGGTGAACCTGGGCTGCGGTACCGGTCACCCGTCGTACGTGATGAGCTCGTCGTTCGCGAACCAGACCATCGCCCAGATCGAGCTGTTCGCCAACACCGACAAGTACCCGGTCGGCGTCTACACGCTGCCGAAGCACCTGGACGAAAAGGTCGCGCGCCTGCAGCTGAAGAAGCTGAACGCTCAGCTGACCACGCTGACCGAAGAGCAAGCCGCGTACATCTCGGTGAGCAAGGAAGGTCCGTACAAGCCGGATCATTATCGTTACTAATCTGGTAATCTTCCGTGATTTGGCGCCTGGCGGCGCGGGCGGTGCGCCCGTGTACGCCGGCGCTCCGGACCATCCCCAGCGGTCCGGTTCGCTGCCCTAGGGCGGCCCCTGTGCCAGGGTGTCGTCGTGGGACAGCCGGACCGGCTCGCCCTCACGAAAGACACCGACATGCGTTTGCTCCTGACCTGGCTGATCAATGCCGCCGCCCTGATGGCGCTGCCTTACCTGATGAATTCCGTGACCGTGACCAACATCGGCGCCGCCCTCGTGGCTGCGCTGGTGCTGGGCCTGGTCAATACCCTGATCCGTCCCGTGCTGGTCGTGCTGACCCTGCCCGTGACGCTGCTGTCCCTGGGGTTGTTCATCCTGGTGATCAATGCGCTGCTGTTCTGGCTGGTATCGCACCTGGTGGCGGGCTTCCATGTCACAGGATTCGGGTCGGCCTTCGTGGCGGCGATCCTGTACAGCGTGATTTCGTGGGCGCTTTCCACCTTACTCCTCAAAAATGATGGAAACCCCTAATCTCAGTATCGAGTTTTTCCCGCCCAAGACCCCCGAGGGTGCGGACAAACTGCGTGTGGCGCGGCAGAAACTGGCCGAGCTCAATCCCAAATACTTTTCGGTGACCTTCGGCGCCGGCGGCAGTACCCAGCAGGGTACGCTGGCGACCGTCCTCGAGATCCAGGCCGAAGGGCACGAGGGGGCGCCGCACTTGTCCTGCGTCGGTGCCACGCGCGCGTCGATCCGCGCCATCCTGCAGGAATTCCAGGCGAAGAACGTGCGCCGCCTGGTTGCCCTGCGCGGCGACTTGCCGAGCGGTTACGGCGGCGCGGGCGAACTGCGCTATGCCAGCGAGCTGGTCGAGTTCATCCGTGCCGAGACCGGCGACTGGTTCCATATCGAAGTCGCGGCCTATCCCGAGATGCACCCGCAAGCGAAATCGCCGCAGGACGACCTGCAGAATTTCGCGCGCAAGGTGCAAGCCGGCGCCAACGCGGCGATCACCCAGTACTTCTACAATCCGGACGCCTATTTCCAGTTCGTGGACAACGTCCACAAACTCGGCGTGGACGTGCCGATCGTGGCCGGCATCATGCCGATCACGAACTACACGCAGCTGATGCGCTTCTCGGAAATGTGCGGTGCCGAGATCCCGCGCTGGATCCGACTCAAGCTGGCCAGCTTCGGTGACGATTCGGCCTCGATCAAGGCCTTCGGCCTCGACGTGGTGAGCAGCCTGTGCGAACGCCTGCTCGCCGGCGGCGCGCCGGGCCTGCACTTCTACAGCATGAACCAGGCCGCGGCCACGACCGCGATCTGGCAACGCCTGCAGTCGGCCTGAGCCTGAACCAAGGCCGGCAAAAGCCCCGATGCCCGCGCGCCCACCGGCCCGCGGGCATGTTTCATTCGATCGCCCGTTGTATCAAGTAAGCCGCGTCAGGTGATCTGTGTCGTTTCCGTCACAATCACATCCAGCGGCACATCGTGCGCAGCGTGCGAGAACACGGCGCGCTGGTTACTATAGGCAATGCCCAGCGTGTGGGGGCGCGGTGCCGTCTCCAGCGTGCGGTCGTAATAGCCGCCGCCATAGCCCAGCCGGTAATTCTCGTCGTTGAATCCCAGGCAGGGCACCAGCAAGGCCGATGGGCGTGCCACGAAGCGCAGGTCGGCCGGTACCTGTATGCCCATCTCGTCCGGCATCATCGGTTCGCCCGGCGTCCATTCGACAAAGGAGAGGGCGGTGCCGCGTTCCATGACGACCGGCAGCGCCAGTCGCACGCCGGCCTTGGCCAGTTCGCCGTAGGCGGCGCGCAGGTCGGGTTCGCCGGCCAGCGGCCAGTAGACGCCGATGCCGGCGACCTGGCGCAAGCGCCACCAGGCCAGCACCTGGGCGCCGATATGGCCATCCCACTGGACCTTGATTGCTGGATCGAGAGCCCCACGTGCTGCTCTGAGCGCTTTGCGCAAGGCCGTCTTGGCCGCCTGTTGTGAAGTCGTCTGTTCCGCCCCCGCCACGCTTGCACTGGAGTCTGGCAAGCCGTCGGAGCCGCATGGTATTCTTGATTCGCCGGTCATGGATGATATGAAGCGTAAATTGAAAGTTGGATTGATGTTTCCGCAAAAACTGTTTGCCGGCGCCAGTCTTGCCGCCACGGGCTTGATCTCGTTTGTCGTTGCTTCCGCTGCCTCGGCCCAGGCCGCAGCGCCAATTGCTCCCACCACAGCGCCCGCCACCTCGGCCCCAGCCACGGGCACCCCAGCCGCTGGCGTGCCAGCCACCGGAGCGCCGGCCGCCGGAGCGCCGGCCACCGGAGCGCCGGCCGCAGCAATGCCGGCCGCCAGCGCTGCCGCGCCTGCCGGCACCGTGCTACTGGTCGCCAACGATGCCAGCCGCGAACAGGACGAGATCTTCCTGCAATTGCGCGACGCCGCCCGCCAGGGCGACGCCAACCGCGCGGCCGGACTCGCCTCGCGGCTGCCGAACTACGCGATTCCCTCATATGTCGACTATTATCGGCTCAAACCGCGCCTGCGCGACGCCAGCGACGCCGAGGTGCTCGATTTCCTGAAGCGCTACGAAGGCAGCGCCATTGCCGACCGCATGCGCAACGACTGGCTGCTCGAGCTCGGCCGCAAGCGCGACTGGGTGAATTTCGACCGCGAGCTGCCCCTTTTCGTCAAGAAAGACGACTACCAGGTCAAGTGCTACGCACTGCTGTCGCGCGCCATCAAGGGCGAACGGGTGGCGGCCGAGGCGCGCGCGCTGCTCGACAATCCGCCCCAGTACGGCGAGGCCTGCGCGGCGCTGGTGGCGCAGCTGGCCCAGTCCGGACAATTCAACCAGGCCGACCTGCTGGCCCAACTGCGCCTGGCCGGCGAGATGCACGCGACCGGGCCCGCGCGCCGTACCGCATTGCTGCTGGGTGCGTCGGACACGCGCGCGGCGCAGGCGGTCGACGTACCGGCGCTGGCGATGGCGCGCGGCATCGGCAACACGCGCGCCGAGCACGAAATCTACCTGGTCGCGATCGGCCGCATGGCGCGCACCAGCCTGAAGCTGGCGACGGTGGCGCTGGACAAGAATGCATCGACACTGTCGGCCGAGGAGCGTGCGATCGGCTGGTCGAACATCGCGCTGGCGGCGTCGCTGACGCTGGCACCCGACGCCTACGATTACTGGCAGCGCGCGGCCGGCGCCCCACTGTCGGAAACCCAGCTCGAGTGGAAGACCCGGATCGCGCTGCGCCGCGGCGACTGGAAGACGGTGCGCGCCACTATCGAATCGATGCCGCCCGACCAGCAGGCGCTGACGGCCTGGACCTACTGGCTGGGGCGCGCCATGCAGGCCCAGGGCCGCACCGAGGATGCCCAGGCGCTGTATCGTCGCATTGCTGACCAGAACAGTTTTTATGGTCAGCTGGCGATGGAAGAAGTCGGCATGCAGGTGACGATCCCGCCTGGCGCAGCGCCCTTGACCCCGGTCGAAGTAGCGCAGGCCGCCGCCAATCCGGGATTCAAGCGCGCCCTGAAATTCTTCGGCATGCGCATGCGCTTCGAGGGGACGCGCGAGTGGAACTGGACGGTGAGCAATCTTTCCGAGCGCCAGTTGCTCGCGGCAGCCGAGTATGCGCGCCAGAACCAGATCCTGGACCGCATGGTCAACACCTCGGAGCGCACCCGCACCGAGTTCGATTACACCCAGCGCTTCCCGGCGCCGCACAACGACATCCTGCACCCGACCGCGCAGGGACTGGGCCTGGACCAGGCCTGGGTGTACGGCCTGATCCGCCAGGAATCGCGTTTCATTACCGATGCCCAGTCCGGCGTCGGGGCATCCGGATTGATGCAGGTGATGCCGTCGACCGCGAAATGGGTGGCTGGCAAGATCGGCCTGGACGACTATGGCCACGGCATGCTGAACGATATCCGCACGAATATCTTGCTTGGCACTAATTACTTGAACATGGTGCTGAACAACGCCGACGGTTCGCAGGTGCTGGCGACAGCCGCTTACAATGCCGGTCCGGGGCGGGCACGCAACTGGCGCGGGCTGCTGGCGGCGCCGATGGAAGGGGCGGTGTTCGTCGAATCCATTCCTTTCGAAGAAACCCGCAACTACGTGCGCAATGTGATGTCGAACGCAACGAACTATGCGGCGCTGTTCGAAAAGCGTCCGCAATCGCTCAAGGCCCGCCTGGGCACGATCACGCCGCGCGGCAACGCCCTCGGCCTGCCATGAGGATCGATTAATACGACAAGGGGACGACCATGGCCGAGCTGTCGGTGCTGTTGATTGGAGGAAGTGGATTCATCGGCAGTCACGTGGCGGCACGGCTGGCGGAGAAGGGCGTGAGCATCGCGGTACCGACGCGCCACGAAGCACATGCGATGCACCTGATGCCGCTCGGCGTCGACATCGTCGAAGCGAACATCCACGACGACGCCACGCTGCGCCGCCTGGTGGCCGGCAAGAGCGCGGTGATCAACCTGGTCGGCATCCTGTATGCGCAACGCGGCACGCCGTATGGCGAAGGATTCCGGCGCGCCCACGTCGAGTTGCCGCGCCGCATAGTCGAGGCCTGCGCCGCCGCCGGCGTGCCGCGCTATCTGCACATGAGTGCGCTGGGCGCCGATCCGCAGGGGCCGTCGATGTACCAGCGTTCCAAGGCCGACGGCGAACGCGCCGCATCCGCCAACCCGGCGGTGGCGGCGACGATCTTCCGTCCTTCGGTCGTGTTCGGCGAGGAAGACAATTTCCTGAACATGTTTGCACGGCTGCAGCGCCACGTGCCAATCGTGCCGCTGGCCTGCGCCAGGGCGCGCTTCCAGCCGGTGTACGTCGGCGACGTTGCCGATGCCTTCGTGCGGGCGCTGTTCGATCGCCACACGGCCGGCAAGACTTATGAACTGGGCGGGCCGCGCGTCTACACCCTGGCCGAGCTGGTACACCTGGCCGGACGCTACAGCGGCCACGAGCGCAAAGTCATCGGCTTGCCGGATGGCCTGGCGCGGCTGCAGGCCATGTTCTTCGAGCTGTTGCCCGGCACGCCGCTGATCAGCCGCGACAACCTGGACTCGATGAAAGTCGATAATGTCGTCAATAAAGTTGTAAATCCGTCTATGCAGGTCTTGACAGCCGAGGCGCTGGGAATCAAGCTCACGGCGCTCGAGGCCGTCGCGCCGCAGTATCTGTCGCCGACCGGCCGCATCGACGTCCTGCGCGCCCGCGCCGGACGCTAACCTGAAGACCGCATCCAGACCCGAAAGCCCCAGCGCGCCATGCAGACAATCGAACTCGACCCGACGCTCACGCAAACCCTCGACCAGGCCCGCCAGGCCGGCCTGACCCTGGTCATCGGCAACAAGAATTACTCGTCGTGGTCGATGCGCCCGTGGGTGGCGGCGGTGGCGGCCGGCATCCCGTTTACCGAAGTGCGCGTCCTGCTCGACCAGCCCGATACCTCGGCCAACATCGCCCGCTTCTCGGCCGCCGGCCGGGTGCCGGTCCTGCTGGCCGGCGAGATGACGATCTGGGACAGCCTCGCGATTTGCGAATACTTGGCTGAGCAATTTCCCGATAAACATTTGTGGCCGCAAGACGTGGCGGCGCGCGCCCTGGCGCGCTCGGTCGTGGCCGAGATGCATTCGGGTTTCCCCGACCTGCGCATGGCGATGTCGATGAACATCAAGGCCAAATTGCCGGGCCGCGGCCGCACGCCGGGCGCCCAGGCCGACATCGGCCGCATCTGCGAAATCTGGGAAGAGTGCCTGGCGCGCTTCGGCCACCACCGCTTCCTGTTCGGCGATTTCTCGATTGCCGACGCCTTCTATGCGCCGGTCGTGATGCGTTTCAAAACCTATGGCGTGGCGCTGGCGCCGGCGCTGCAGGCGTATTGCGACCGCATGCAGGCCCATCCGGCGGTGGCGCGCTGGGTCGAGGAAGCGCTGCAGGAAACCGAGATCGCCGCCGGCCACGAAGACGACTTGCCGGACTGATGCCGATGCAGATTTACGTCGTCGGCGGCGCGGTGCGCGATGAATTGCTGGGGCTGCCGGTGCAGGACCACGACTGGGTCGTGGTCGGCGCCACCCCGGATCAGATGATTGCCCAGGGTTTCCGTCCGGTCGGCAAGGATTTTCCAGTCTTCCTGCACCCGCAAACGCAGGAGGAATACGCGCTGGCGCGCACCGAACGCAAGACCGCGCCGGGCTACCACGGCTTCGTGTTCCACACCTCGCCCGAGGTCAGGCTGGAAGACGATTTAATAAGGCGCGATCTCACCATCAATGCGATGGCGCGTGCCGAGGACGGCAGCATCGTCGATCCCTACGGCGGACAGCAGGATTTGCGCGAGCGCGTGTTCCGCCATGTCTCCGAAGCCTTTGCGGAAGATCCGGTCCGCATCCTGCGCCTGGCGCGCTTTGCCGCCCGCTTTCCGGATTTCCGTGTGGCGGACGCGACCAACGTCCTGATGCGCAGGATGGTGGACGAGGGCGAGGTCGACGCACTGGTGCCGGAACGCGTGTGGCAGGAACTGTCGCGCGGGCTGATGGAACAGAAACCGTCGCGCATGTTTGCGGTGCTGCGCGATTGCGGCGCCCTGGCCCGCATCCTGCCCGAGCTGGATGCGCTGTGGGGTGTGCCGCAGCCGCCGTTGCACCACCCGGAAGTCGATACCGGCGTCCACATGATGCTGGTGATCGACTATGCGGCCGAGCGCGGCTTCGACTTGCCGATCCGCTTTGCCGCCCTGATGCACGACCTCGGCAAGGGCGTGACGCCGGCCGAGCATTGGCCCAAGCACCATGGCCACGAAGGCATGGGGCCGCGCCTGATCACCGACTTATGCAAACGCCTGCGCGTGCCGACCGATTGTCGTGACCTGGCGGTCATGACTGCGCGCGAACACGGCAACGTCAGCCGCGCCATGGAATTGCGGCCGAAGACCATCGTGACCCTGTTCGAACGCTGCGACGCCTTCCGCAAGCCCGAGCGCTTCGCCCAGATGCTGCTGGCATCCGAATGCGACGCGCGCGGGCGCGGGCACGAGACCCACGACATGCGCTATCGCGATTATCCGCAGGGACCCTATTTGTTGCGGGCGCTGGCGGCGGCGCGCGCCGTGAACGCGGGCGAGGTCGCGGAACGCTTCGCCGCGGACAAGGCACGGATTCCGGAAGCGGTGCATGCAGCCAGGGTAGCGGCAGTGAAGGCGGCGCTGGGGGATGTGCGCGACTGAATCGTCGGAAACGACGGACGAACACCAATCCATTACAATGGAAGGATTGGTGCACCGCACAAAACCTTTCCTCCCCATGACACCGCAGGACAATCCCCTCCGCCGCTGGCTGAAAAGTCTGAAGGGCAAGAACGGCCGCCAGCCGGTCCTCGTCAAGGCCTTGAGCGAGCGCGACCGCCGCCGCGTCCTGCGCCACTTCATGGCCCTCGACAGCAACGACCGCCTGCTGCGCTTCGGCAGCATGCTCCCCGACGAGCGCGTGGAAGCCTACGTGGCGAAGCTCGATTTCGCCAGGGACATCGTGTTCGGCGTCTACAACCGTGTGTTCCAGCTGGTCGGCGTCGGCCATCTGGCGGTTACGTCGAAAGAGGCGCACCCGGACAGCATCCACTACACCGACAAGGAAAAGGTGGCCGAGTTCGGCGTATCGGTGTCGACATCGGCGCGCGGGCAGGGCGTCGGCACGCGCTTGTTCGAGCGCGCCGCCACCCACTGCCGCAATGTCGACGTCGACACCCTGTACATGCAGTGCCTGTCCTCGAACCGCACCATGATGCACATCGCCAAGAAGGCGGGCATGGAAATCCACCGCGAATACGGCGAAGCCGACGCCCACCTGCACCTGCCGCCGCCCAGTCCCTCGAGCGTGCTGGCGGAGGCGCTGGAAGAGCAGATCGCCAAGATCGATTACGCGGTGAAGGCGAATGCGCGCGCCGCTTTCCGCCTGTTCAGCCCGAAAAAGTAAGCTCCACTTACTTGTCGAGTACGTTCAGCACCTCGTAGCACGCACCCATGGTGTGATAGTCGACCTTGCCGGCCGGGCTTTTCTCGTCGGTCAGCTTTTGGTTGGCCGGTCCCAGGATGCGGTACCAGGCGCCGTGCTGGTGGTCGACGAAGTGGGCCCAGCTGTAGGCCCAGATGCGGTCGTACCAGTCCCAATACGCGGCGTCGCCGGTGCGCGCACCCAGCAGGGCCGCCGCCGCCAGGCTCTCGGCCTGCACCCAGAAGTATTTTTGCGGATCGCAGATGCTGCCGTCCGGCGCAAAGCCGTAGTAGATCCCGCCATGTTTGCCATCCCAGGCCTTGGTCAGGGCAGCGTCGAACAGCGCGCGCGCGCGCGGCAGCAGCCAGTCGGCCGGATTGCTCAATTGAGCACTGTGCCGTTCCAGGATGAGCAGCAGCTTGGCCCATTCGGCCAGGTGCCCCGGCTGGTAGCCCCAGGGACGGAAGATGTTGGTGCTGTCGTGGCGGTTGTAGTCGGGGTCGACCGACCAGTCGGCGTTGTAGTGTTCCCACACCAGGTTGCCGTACAGGCCGGCCTGGCGCACGGTGATGTTGTGCGCCAGCGTCTCGGCGCGTGCCAGGTAGCGCAGGTCGCCGGTGGCGTCGAAGGCGGCCAGCATCGCCTCGCAGGCGTGCATGTTGGCGTTCTGGCCTCGGTAGCCGTCGAGGCGCGACCAGTCACCGCTGGCTTCGTCGGCGTACAGGCCGTGCTGCGGCTCCCAGAAGCGCTGCTCCATCAGGTCGAAGGTTTCATCCAGCCAGGCGCGCGCCTCGGCCACGCCGGCCATCAGCCCGTGTGCATAGGCCAGCAGCACGAAGGCCAGGCCGTAGCAGTGGTTGGTGTCGTCGGTGACGGTCTTCGTACCTTCGTTCCAGTCGAGCGTCCATGCATAGCCGCCGGTCGCCGGGTTGCGGTGCGCATCTCTCAGAAAGCGCAGGCCGTGCAGCACGCGCGCGCGGTCGGCCGCCTCGCCGAACTGGCGCCACGCCATGGCGAAGTTGAACACGAAGCGGGTGCTGCTGACCAGGTGGCGGGTGCGGGCATCGTAGACGCTGCCGTCGTCCTTGTAGAAATGGTAGAAGCCGCCGCTCGGGTCGACGCAGCGCGGATCGTAGAAGCTGCGGGTATGGCGGATGTGCTGCAGCAGCACGGCGCGCGATTGGAAGTCTGGATGCATGGGTTATTGTTGTGATGCGTCTCGTTGTAGGGTAAGTCTCGTCTCAATAATGTGGACGCCGGCGCGGATCTTCGTAGACGGTGCTGGCGCGCACGATCAGTTCGACCGGCGCGACTTTTTCGACGGCCTGGGCCGGTTCCTCGGGATCGCGCAGCAGCAGTTCGACGCCGAGCGCGCCGAGTTCCTTTTTGTCGATGCGCAGCGTGGTCAGCGGGCGGTGGCCGAGCAGGGCGCCCGGGATGTCGTCGAAGCCGACGATCGAGACATCGTGCGGGACGCTCAGGCCAGCCGCCAGGCAGCAGCGCATCGCCGCCAGCGCGGCGGCGTCGTTGTAGCAGAACACGGCATCCGGCGGATGCGGCAGGGCGAGCAGGGTCTGCATCGCCTCGTAGGCGCCGGTTTCGAGGTCGACGCCGTCGGCCAGCGTCACGTCCAGGCGCGGATCGGCCAGCACCCCGGCCTCGAACAGCGCCTGGCGGTAGCCGCGGTTGCGTTCGCGCACGCTGTAGTGGCTCAGCGGGCCGGAAATCATCGCGATGCGCTCGCGTCCCAGCTTGATCAGGTGGCGGGTGGCGAGCTGGCCGCCCATCAGGTTGTCCGGGTTGACGGAGCTGTAGCCGCGCAGCTTCATGTCGATCAGGACCAGCGGCTTGCCGGTGGCGCGCAGCGCGGCCAGCAGTTCAGGCTCGAAGAAGCCGGCGCAGACGATGGCGTCCGGCGCGTGCATGCGCAATTGATCGTTGAGGCCGTCGGCCGGCCCCACCGCCAGGAAGGACAGCACCACGCCGCGCGCGCGGCAGGCTTCCTCGGCGCCGTGCAGCACCGGTGAATAGAAGGGGCTGCTGGCGGCGGTGTCGTGTTGGCGGTGCAGCAGGAAGGCCAGGCGGCGGATGCGCTTGCGGCGCAGCTTGCAGAAGTCGTAGCCCAGTTCGTGGGCCGCCTGCAACACGCGCTGGCGCGTCGCTTCGGTCAGGCCGGGCTCGTTCTTGAGGGCGCGCGAGATGGTGCCGGTCGAGACGCCGGCATGGCGCGCCAGGTCGCGCACCGTCACCGGCGGCCGTTCGCCGCCACGCTGGCCACCGTCGATGCCGCCCGGGTCGGGGGCACTGCGCGGGGCATCCGGATTCACGCTGTCTTGTGGGCTCGTGTCTGCGGACATGGTCGTTTTATCGTTTTGTTGGATCGGATAAGTGTAGCCGTCTTTACTAAACAGTGTAATCCCGGCTATATTTTATGTGTAAGAAACCGATTTCATAAAACAAAGTGAGACACCCTATGCGTTTTCCTAGCCTGACCCTCGTGGCCGCACTGGCCGCCGCCTTCCCTGTTTTCGCAACTGCGGCCGATGCGGCCCCGAATGCCGCGGCCGAACCGGCCCAGAAACCCTGGCTCGACCGCTCGCTGAGCGCCGACCAGCGCGCCCAGCTGGCCGTCAAGGCCATGACCCAGCAGGAAAAGCTGGTGTGGGTGATGTCTTACTTCGGCCATGACTTCGGCAAGGGCAAGCGCATTCCGGAAGCGCTGCCGCAATCGGCCGGCTACGTGCCGGGTTCGCCGCGCCTCGGCCTGCCGGCGCTGTTCGAGACCGACGCCGGCCTCGGCGTGGCCTCGCAGGCCGGCCCCAACGTGCGCGAGCGCACCTCGCTGCCGTCGGGCCTGGCCACGGCCTCGACCTGGGATCCGAAGGTGGCGTATGCCGGCGGCGCGATGATCGGTTCGGAGGCGCGCGCCTCCGGCTTCAACGTGATGCTGGCCGGCGGCGTGAACCTGATGCGCGAACCGCGCAACGGCCGCAACTTCGAATACGCCGGCGAAGACCCGCTGCTGGCCGGCACCATGGTGGGCCAGGCCATCAAGGGCATCGAATCGAACAACATCATCTCGACCCTGAAGCACTACGCCCTGAACGACCAGGAAACCGGCCGCAACGAACTCGATGCGCGCATCGACAAGGCGGCCTTCCGCATGTCCGACCTGCTGGCGATGGAACTGGCGCTGGAACAGTCGGATGCCGGTTCCGTCATGTGCTCGTACAACCGCGTCAACGGTCCGTATGCCTGCGAAAACAGCTGGCTGCTGAACGACGTCCTCAAGCGCGACTGGGGTTTCAAGGGCTTCGTGATGTCCGACTGGGGCGCAACCCACAGCACCGTGGCCGCCGCCAACAATGGCCTGGACCAGCAGTCCGGCCATGAATTCGACAAGTCGCCGTACTTTGCCGGTGCGCTGCTGGAAGCGGTCAAGACCGGCGCCGTGCCGCAGTCGCGCCTGGACGACATGGTCACGCGCATCCTGCGCACCATGTTCGCCAAGGGCGTGGTCGACAACCCGGTCAAGGAAGGCGGCGCGATCGACGTCGCCAGGAACAACGCGGTCAGCCGCCAGACCGCCGAAGAAGGCATGGTGCTGCTGAAGAACGACAATCGCGTGCTGCCGCTGGCGAAGACGGTGCGCACCATCGCCGTGATCGGCGGCCATGCGGATGCCGGCGTGCTGGCCGGCGGCGGTTCGTCGCTGGTGTATCCGCGCGGCGGCAATGCGGTCAAGGGCTTGCTGCCGGCCACCTGGCCGGGCCCGGTGATGTACCACAACTCGTCGCCGCTGCGCGCGATCCAGGCGCAGGCGCCGAATGCCAAAGTGGTCTATGACGACGGCACCGACCCGGCCCGCGCGGCACGCGTGGCGGGCCAGGCCGACGTGGCGCTGGTGTTCGCGACCCAGTGGGTCGGCGAGGCGCTGGACGCCACCTCGCTGGCGCTGCCGGACCGCCAGGACGACCTGATCACGACCGTGGCCGGCGCCAATGCGCGCACCGTGGTCGTGCTCGAAAATGGCGGCCCGGTCACGATGCCGTGGCTGAACAAGGTGCCGGCGGTGCTGGAAACCTGGTATCCGGGCACCAGCGGCGGCGAAGCGATCGCCAACGTGCTGTTCGGCGCGGTGAACCCGTCCGGCCACCTGCCGGCGACCTTCCCGGCATCCGAGCAGCAGCTGCCGCGGGCGACGGTGGACGGCGATCCGAAGCAGCCCGAGATGCAGTTCGCCGTGACTTACACCGAAGGCGCGGCGCTCGGCTACAAATGGTTCGACCTGAAGGGCCACAAGCCGCTGTTCCCGTTCGGGCACGGCCTGTCGTACACCACCTTCTCGTACTCGGGCCTGAGCAGCCAGGTCAAGAACGGCCGCCTGCATGTGCGCTTCAAGGTCACCAACACCGGCAGCGTCGCCGGCAAGGACGTGCCGCAGGTGTACGTGTCGCCAACCGGCGGCGCCAAGTGGGAGGCGCCGAAGCGCCTGGCCGGCTGGGACAAGGTAGCGCTGCAGCCTGGTGAATCGAAGGAAGTCGAGGTGGCGGTGGAGCCGCGCGTGCTCGGCACCTTCGACGAGACCTCGCGCACCTGGCGCATTGGCAAGGGCAAGTACAAGCTGATGCTGGCCCAGGATGCAGCCGGCACCGGCGCCAGCAGCGTGACCGTGGACCTGCCGGCCAGCACGCTGGACGTACGCGGCCGCGCGCGCTGAACCGGAGGCGGTATGCAAGTTCAACTCGGCAGGATCGTGTTCGCCACCCTTGCCGGGTTGGCGAGCATCGGGGGCGCCGCTGCGCAGGCGGCGCCGGGCGAGGACGGCTTCGTCGCCGTCAAGGGCAGCCATTTCGTGCGCAAGGGCCAGCCCTACTACATCGCCGGCACCAACCTGTGGTACGGGGGCTATCTGGGCGCGCCGAGCGGCGTCGGCCAGCGCGCGCGTTTGACCCGGGAACTCGACCGCCTGAAAGCGCTCGGCATCAATAACGTGCGCGTGCTGGCAGTGTCCGAAAAGACGGCGATGAAGAGCGCCGTCAGCCCGGCCACCACGGCGGCGCCGGGAGAGTACGACGAGCAGTTGCTGAAGGGCCTGGACTTCCTGATGGCGGAACTGGGCAAGCGCGACATGACGGCGGTGCTCTACCTGAACAATTTCTGGCAGTGGTCGGGCGGCATGACCCAGTACCTGAACTGGTTCACGGGCAGCCCGGCGCACGATCCGAACGCGAGCAAGGATTACGAGCGCTTCATGGCCGAGAACGCGCGCTTCTACAGCAACGACAAGGCGCAGGCCGCATACCGGCAGGTCATCGCGCATATCGTCGGGCGCGTCAACACGGTGACCGGCCGCGCCTACCGCGACGACCCGGCCATCCTGTCGTGGCAGCTGGCCAACGAACCGCGGCCCGGCAACAGCAAGGCCACAAAGGCGGAGAAAACGGTTTATATCAAATGGATCGCCGACACCGCCCGTTACATCCGTTCGCTCGATGCCAGGCACATGGTCAGCAGCGGCAGCGAAGGCCTGGCCGGCTCAAGCCAGGACGAGCAGCTCTACCTGGACGCGCACCGCACCCCGGACATCGCCTACCTGACTTACCACCTGTGGCCGGCCAACTGGGGCTGGTTCGATCCGAAACGGGCGGACCAGACCTGGGCCGGCATGATGGACAAGAGCCTGCATTACCTGAACCTGCACATCGACGATGCGAAGCGGCTGGGCAAGCCGATCGTGCTGGAGGAGTTCGGCCTGAACCGCGATGGCGCATCCTTCGCCATCGGGTCCGGCACCACCGTGCGCGACCGCTTCTACGGCGAGGTGTTCGGACTGATCCAGCAACGCGCGGCCCAGGGCGACCCGGTCGCCGGCTGGAACTTCTGGGCCTGGGGCGGGGCGGGGCGCGCCGCGAATGCGGATTACTGGTGGAAGCCGGGGAACGATTTCGTCGGCGACCCGCCGCAGGAAGAGCAGGGCCTGTACTCGGTGTTCGACAGCGACGCCGCCACGCTGAAGGTGATCGGTGCTGCGGCGCAGCGCCTGCATGGCTTGGAAGGAGGCAAGCGATGAAGCGCGCCTTTGCCACTCTCCTGATGACAGCCGTGAGCGTGGCGCCGGCCTGGGCCCAGAAAGCCGAAGGCCTGGCCACGACCCCGCAGATGGGCTGGAACAGCTGGAACAAATTCGCCTGCAACATCGACGAAAAGCTGATCCGCGAGACCGCCGACGCGATGGTGAAACTGGGCCTGAAGGATGCCGGCTACCAGTACGTCAACATCGACGATTGCTGGCACGGCGCGCGCGATGCCAACGGCGAGATGCACCCGGACCCGCAGCGCTTTCCGTCCGGGATGAAGGCGCTGGCCGATTACGTGCACGCGCGCGGCCTCAAGCTGGGCATCTATTCGGACGTCGGCAACACCACCTGCGGCGGGCGTCCGGGCAGCCGCGGCCACGAATACCAGGACGCGCGCACCTATGCGGCCTGGGGCGTCGACTACATCAAGTACGACTGGTGCGACAGCAAGGGTTTGAGTGCCCAGGGCGCCTACCAGACTATCAGCGATGCGATCCGGGCCAGCCAGCGGCCGATGTTGCTGAGCATGTGCGAGTGGGGCGAGAACAAGCCGTGGGAATGGGCATCGCCCATCGGCCATTCCTGGCGCACCACCGGCGACATCTACCCGTGCTGGGATTGCGAGATGAGCCACGGGTCGTGGTCGGCGCTGGGCATCCTGCGCATCCTGGATAAACAGGCCGGTTTGCGCAAGTACGCGGGGCCGGGCCACTGGAACGACATGGACATGCTGGAAGTCGGCATGGGCATGACGGAAGACGAGGACCGTGCCCACTTCTCGATCTGGGCGATGATGAATTCACCGCTCATCCTCGGCAACGATCTGCGCTCGATGCCGGCGTCGGTACGCAGCATCATCGGGCGGCGCGAGGTCATCGCCATCAACCAGGACCCGCTCGGCGTGCAGGCGCTGCGTTTCTACAACCAGGGCCAGGTCGAGCTGTGGGCCAAGCCGATGGCGAACGACGAGTGGGCGTTCATGATCCTGAACCGCGGCGAGGCGCCGCTGGCGTATCGCTACGACTGGCAGCAGCACACGATCGGCGACGATCTGAGCAAGCGCGAAGCCGACTTCAGGAAAACGACGTACCGCTGGACGGATGCCTGGACCGGCAAGACCGGCGATACCGGCAAGCGCCTGGAGGTGACGGTGCCGGCGCATGGCGTGGTAGTGCTGCGTTTGAAAAAGCCGTAACAGGGTAAGACCCGGTCAAATGAGTGCGGCTACGTGCTCATTTGACCGTTTTATTCACACCAGCGGCAGCGCCGTGGTCTCCTTGATCCGCTGCAGCGCAAAGCTCGACTTCACGTCCAGCACCGCCGGGTGCCGCAACAGCGTGCCCATCATGAAGCGCGAAAAGTGCTCCATGTCCTCCACGTGCACGCGCAGCAGGAAATCCATTTCTCCCGTCATTGCATAGCAGGCGATCACTTCCGGCCAGGACGACACCGCCTGGGCGAACTCGAAGCGCGGCGAGGTCGCCGGCACCCGCGCATTCGGCGCGCCCTCGGCGTGCTTTTCCAGGCGCACGTTCACATAGGCCAGCAGGCCCAGGCCCAGCTTGTCGGGATCGAGCAGCGCCACGTACTGGCGGATCACACCGGCCTCTTCCAGCCGCTTGATGCGGCGCAGGCAGGGCGACGGCGACAGGCTGACGCGCTCCGCCACGTCCTGGTTGGACAGCCGGCCATCCGATTGCAGGATGGCCAGGATCTTGCGGTCGGTTTTATCCAGCTCGATTTTTGACATGAATCCCCCTAGTCGGTCAGGTGTACCGCAATTTTATTGCGCAAATCATCCGGCGGGGGGAATTGATTGAAATTTAATGCTTGCGATAGCGGCCTATACTGGCCGGAACAATGACGCGGACACCGCGCAAAACCGATGACAACGGAGACACAAGCATGAATGCACCCCTGGACCGCTCCCAGCTGGAACCGGCGCAGCCTCAGCAAGATATCACCCTCGACGACAAATGGACGCTCGAGCGCGGCCGCGCCTTCATGACCGGCACCCAGGCGCTGATCCGCCTGCCGATGCTGCAGCGCGAGCGCGACTTGCGGGCCGGGCTGAACACCGCCGGCTACATCACCGGCTACCGCGGGTCGCCGGTCACCCAGGTCGACCAGACCGCGTGGAAGGCGAAAAAACACCTGGACGCCCACCACGTCCACTTCCACCCGGGCATGAACGAAGACCTGGCCGCGACCGCGGTCTGGGGCACCCAGCAAACCAACTTGTTCAAGGATGCCAAGTACGATGGCGTATTCGCCATGTGGTACGGCAAGGGCCCGGGCGTGGACCGCTGCGGCGACGTTTTTAAACACGGCAACGCCGCCGGCAGCGCCGCCCACGGCGGCGTGATCGTGCTGGCCGGCGACGACCATGCCGCCAAATCCTCGTCGACCGCGCACCAGTCCGACCACATCCTGCACCACGTCGGCATGCCGGTGCTGTACCCGTCGTCGGTGCAGGAATACATCGACTACGGCCTGCATGCCTGGGCCATGAGCCGCTTCAGCGGGCTATGGGTGTCGATGAAATGCGTCACCGACATCATCGAATCCGGCGCCGTGGTCGACCTCGACCCGGAGCGCGTGCAAACCGTCATCCCGACCGACTTCGAGATGCCGCCGGGCGGCCTCAACATCCGCTGGCCGGATGCCGTGCTCGACCAGGAAGTGCGGATGAACAACTATAAATGGTACGCCGCCCTGGCCTATGCGCGTGCGAACAAGCTGAACCAGCTGGTCTGGGACAGCCCGAATCCGAAGATCGGCATCATCACCGCCGGCAAATCCTACCTCGACACGCGCCAGGCGCTGGCCGACCTCGGCATCGACGAGCAGGCCGCGCGCGAGATCGGCCTGCGCGTGTACAAAGTCGGCATGACCTGGCCGCTGGATTCGATCGGCGTGCACGAATTCGCCCAGGGCCTGGACGAGATCCTGGTGGTCGAGGAAAAGCGCCAAGTGCTGGAATACGCACTGAAGGAAGAGCTGTACAACCTGCCCGACGGCCAGCGCCCGCGCGTGGTGGGAAAATTCGACGACAGCGGCGAATGGAGCGTCAAGACCCGCTCCGGCCAGGGCGACTGGCTGCTGCCCGGCACCTACGAACTGAACCCGGCCCAGATCGCGCGCGCGATCGCCTCGCGCATCTCGCACTACTGCGCCGGCCACCCGGTCGCCGAACGCGTGCGCGAGCGCATCGCCTTCCTCGAAGCGAAGGAGCTGGTGCTGAAGGCAATCCCGGCCAAGGCCAACCCGGACACCGACCGCATCCCTTATTTTTGCTCGGGCTGCCCGCACAACAGCTCGACCAAGGTGCCGGAAGGCTCGCGCGCCCTGGCCGGCATCGGCTGCCACTACATGGTGCTGTGGATGGACCGCGAAACCTCGACGTTTACGCACATGGGCGCCGAAGGCACGACCTGGATCGGCCAGGCGCCGTTCACCGATGAAAAACACGTGTTCGCCAACCTGGGCGACGGCACCTACTTCCACTCGGGCGTGCTGGCGATCCGCGCCTCGGTCGCGGCCAAGGTCAATATCACCTACAAGATTCTGTACAACGACGCGGTGGCGATGACCGGCGGCCAGACCCACGACGGTCCGCTCGACCCGGCCAAGATCAGCCGCCAGCTCGCCGCCGAAGGGGTGAAACCGATCATCGTCGTCACCGACGAGCCGGAAAAATACCCGGCCGATTATCCGTGGGCCGAAGGCGTCACCGTGCGCCACCGCCTCGAGCTGATGGACGTGCAGAAGGAATTGCGCGAGATGCCGGGCGTGTCGGCCATGATCTACGACCAGACCTGCGCCTCCGAGAAGCGCCGCCGCCGCAAAAAAGGCGAGTACCCCGACCCGGCCAAGCGCGCCGTGATCAACGAAGCCGTGTGCGAAGGCTGCGGCGATTGCTCGAAGCAGTCGAACTGCCTGTCGGTCGAGCCGCTGGAGACGGAACTGGGCCGCAAGCGCCAGATCAACCAGTCGTCCTGCAACAAGGATTTTTCGTGCGTGACCGGCTTCTGCCCGAGTTTCGTCACCGTCGAGGGCGGTGGGCTGAAAAAGCCCAAGCCGGCGGCGAAAGCCGTCGGCGCAAGCACTTCTGATGTTAAACCGCCGCTGCTGCCGGTGCCGCGCATCCCGTCGACCGAGACGCCGTTCGGCATCCTGGTCACCGGCATCGGCGGCACCGGCGTGGTCACCGTCGGCCAGATCCTGGCGATGGCGGCCCACGTCGAAAACAAGGGCGCGCTGGTGCTGGACATGAGCGGCCTGGCCCAGAAGGGCGGTCCGGTGATGTCGCACGTGCGCCTGGCCGACCGCCAGGCCGACCTGCACTCGACCCGCGTCGGCACCGGCAACGCCGACCTCGTCATCGGCTGTGACCAGATCGTCACCGCCAGCCGCGACGCGCTGTCGCGCATGGGAGAAGGGCGCACCTGGGCCGCGGTGAACGCCAGCGGCGCCACCACCGCTGCCTTCATCAAGAATCCGGACTGGCAATTCCCGGGCGAAGGCTCGCGCGGCGCCATCCTGCAGGCTTGCGGCGCGGACAACGTCGATTTCCTCGACGCCGGGCAGATCGCCACCAGCCTGATGGGCGACGCCATCGCCACCAACATGTTCATGCTCGGCTACGCCTTCCAGAAGGGCCATGTGCCGCTCTTGGCCTCCTCGATCATCAAGGCGATCGAATTGAACGGCGTGTCGGTCGGTTTCAATAAAGCCGCGTTCGAGTGGGGCCGCACTGCCGCGCACGACCTGGCCTCGGTCACGCGCCTGACGACACCCGCAAAAGTGATCGAATTCAAGCGCGCGCAAAGCCTGGACGACCTCGTGAACCGCCGCGTCGAACTGCTCACCGCCTACCAGAACGCGGCCTACGCGCAGCAATACAAAGGCTTCGTCGACGGGGTGCGCGCCGCCGAGGCAAAGCTGGGCAAGGGCACGCGCCTGACCGAAGCGGTGGCGCGCTACCTGCACAAACTGATGGCCTACAAGGACGAGTACGAAGTCGCGCGCCTGTACACCGACCCGGCCTTCATGGACAAGATCAACGGCATGTTCGAAGGCGACGTCACATTGAAATTCCACCTGGCGCCACCGCTCATGGCGAAGAAGGACAAGCAGGGCCACCTGGTCAAGCAGGAATTCGGGCCATGGATGATGAAGGCTTTCGGCGTGCTGGCCAAAATGAAAGGTTTGCGCGGCACCGCGCTGGATCCGTTCGGCCGCACCGAGGAGCGGCGCATGGAGCGGGCGCTCATCGGCGACTACCGCAACACCGTGGCGGCGCTGCTGCCGAAGCTGACGGCCGAGAACCTGGCGCAGGCGGTGGCGATTGCCAGCGTGCCGGAAGACATCCGCGGCTTCGGGCACGTCAAGGAGCGCCACCTGGCGGCGGCCAAGCGCAAGGAGGCGGAGCTGGTGGCGGCTTTCCATACGCCGGGGGTCGCACCGCGCGCAGCCTGATCCGCTAGAGCAGGTCCGGCATGCAACGGCCGTGTCGCCGCTGTCGTCACAGCGCGAACACGGCCGTTGTATTTTTATCCCACTGTTACTTTTGGTTGGATTCAAGCAAAAGCGGCGCGACTATAATCAGACGCATGAATTCGCTCCTTCCTACCCGCATTGCATTGGCCGGTCATTCGACCGCGCCTCGTCTGGGCGCCTGCGCGCTCGCGGCTGCCATCCTGCTCAGCGCCTGCGGCGGCGGTGGGGGAGGCGGAGGCAGCTCGGTGGCGCCGGGTACCACGACCGGCACCACCCCGGGGACCACCACGCCGGGCACGATCCGCACCCCGGACGTGATCCCGAACGATTACCAGGCCTACGCCAACCTGTGCGCCAAGCCGCGCAGCGGCGTCGACGCCATCACCGGCCAGACCTTCCCGGACCGCCAGGGCACGCTGCTGGATGAAATGAAATTCCTGCGCGGCTGGGCCGACCGCAATTATCTGTGGTTCAACGAAATCCCGACCAATTTCTACATGGCGGATTTCACCAGCACGCTCGATTATTTCGACAAACTGAAAACCCCGGCCACCACCGCATCCGGCAAGCCGAAGGACCAGTTCCACTTTACCTACACGACGGCGGAATGGAATGCGCTCAGCACGGCGAGCCAGGAAACCGGCTACGGCGTGACCTGGGCCGCGAATGCGTCGAAGGCGCCGCGCACCTGGATCGTGGCCGCGGTCGAACCGAACTCGCCGGCCGCAAGCGCCGGCCTGCAGCGGGGCGACATGCTGGCGACCGTGGATGGCGTCGACTTCGTCAACACCAACACCGATGCCGGCATCGACACGATCAACGCCGGCCTGTATCCGACCCACAGCGGCGAGACGCACCGTTTCGGCCTCAAGCGCGGCGGCGTCACCCTGGACGTCAGCTTGAGCGCGGCCGTGGTGACGTCGGCCTCGGTGCAGAATGCCAAGGTGATCGATACCCCGACCGGCAAGGTTGCCTACCTGACGTTCAACGATTTCAATGCGACCGCCGAAAAGCAGCTGATCGACGCCTTCACCCTGTTCCAGGGCCAGGGCGTGAGCGACCTGGTGATCGACATGCGCTACAACGGCGGCGGCCTGCTCGGCATCGCCGCCGAGCTCGGCTACATGGTGGCGGGACCGGCCGCGGCCAACCAGACCTTCGAGCGCCTGATCTACAACAGCAAGACCGCGCCGGACGCACCCTTCACCTTCGCCACCAAGGCCTACGGCTACAGTGCGCCGAACGCGGTCAGCAGCGGCCAGGTCCTGCCTTACCTCGGCCTGAAGCACGTGACCGTGCTGACCACGGGCGACACCTGCTCGGCCAGCGAATCGGTGATCAACGGCTTGCGCGGCATCGACGTGCAGGTCGACATCATCGGCGGCGCCACCTGTGGCAAGCCCTACGGCTTCACCCCGGTCGACAACTGCGGCACGACGTATTTCTCGATCGAGTTCCAGGGCGTGAACGCGAAGAACTTCGGCGACTACGCCGACGGCTTCGCGCCGACCTGCACCGTGGCCGACGACTTTGCGCATGCCCCGGGCGATACCTCGGAAGGCTTGCTGGCGGCGGCGCTGGCTTACCGCACCGGCAAGGCTTGCCCGACCAGCCGCGCGAGCGCGCTGCCGCTGAAGCTGGTGCGGCCGGCGGCGAAGGAGGTTAAGGTGTTGCAGCTGCAGCATTGATATTCGTGTTGACCGAAAGACCGTCGCCCCCGCGCAGGCGGGGGCCCAAGTTGCACGCGTTTCGACGGCGCATGCAGAACTTGGGCTCCCTTCTTCGCGGGGGCGACGTTCATGGACTAACTGTTCTTCCCGACACTGCCTGTTTGCATCTATTGCCAGTTTATAATTTCCGGCTCATCCCCAACCCGCCGGAGTCCTCCTGATGTTGCGTTCCGCATTCCTGCTCGCCCTGCTTGCCGCCACCCCCGTACTGCACGCCGCCCCCGACCTCGTCACCGTTTCCGAACGTTCCGGCTTCACCGCCACCGGCCGTTACGACGAAGTGGTCAAGCTGTGCAGCGCCTTCCAGCAAGCCTATCCGAAGCAGGTCAAATGCTTCCAGTTCGGCACCACCCCGGAAGGCCGGCCGATGCTGGCGCTGGCGGTCAACGCCAGGGGCGTGTTCACGCCCGAGGCCGCGCGCCGCCACAAGCTGCCGGTGACGCTGATCCAGGGCGGCATCCACGCCGGCGAGATCGACGGCAAGGACGCCGGCTTCCTGGCGCTGCGCGAAATGCTGGACAACAAGATCGCCCCGGGTGTGCTCGACAAGCAGGTGCTGCTGTTCGTGCCGGTGTTCAACGTCGACGGCCACGAGCGCTTCGCCAAATGGAACCGTCCCAACCAGCGCGGCCCGGTCGAGATGGGCTGGCGCACCACCGCCCAGAATTTCAATTTGAACCGCGACTACGTCAAGGCCGATGCGCCCGAGATGCAAGCCATGCTGGCCATGGTCAATGCCTGGGATCCGCTGACTTATGTCGACCTGCACGTGACCGACGGCGCCATGTTCCAGCACGACGTCTCGATCCAGGTCGAGCCGGTGTATTCGGGCGACCCGGCCTTCCGCCAGGCCGGCCTGGCGCTGCGCGCCGGCGTGATCGAGGACATCAGCAAGCAGGGCTCGTCGCCACAGTCGTATTACATGTCGTTCAAGGAAACCGACGACCCGGCCTCGGGCTTCGTCGACAGCGTGTCCGACCCGCGCTTTTCGACCGGCTATTTCCAGCTGCGCAACCGGATGGCGATGCTGGTCGAGACCCACTCGTGGAAGGATTACCCGACCCGGGTGCGCATCACCCATAACTCGTTCGTGTCGGTGTTGCAGCAGGTGGCGCGTCATGGCCAGGCCTGGCAGCAGGCCGCGCTCGATGCGGACGCGCGCGCGACGAAGATCGCCGGCCAGCCGGTGGCGCTGACCTATAAAACCACCGACAAGACCACGATGGTCGACTTCCAGGGCTATGCCTATACGCGCACCATGTCCGACGTGTCCGGCATGCTGATGACCCGCTACGACGAAAGCAAGCCGCAGGTCTGGCACGTGCCGTTGCGCGACGAGGTGGTCGAAGACCTGCAGGTAAAAGCGCCGGGTGCCGGCTACGTGGTGCCGGCGGCCTGGGCGCAGATCGTCGCGGCCAAGCTGGTCCAGCACGGCATCGGCTACCGTACCCTGGACAAGGCGGTGGACGGCGCCGCCGTCGACACCTTCCGCGCCGACAAGGCCAGCTTTGCGCCGACGTCGTTCGAATCGCACCAGCGCCTGAAGGTCGAAGGCAGCTGGAAACGCGAGCCGCGCACGCTGGCCAAGGGTGCGCTGTTCGTGCCGATCGCCCAGCCCAAGGCGAGATTGGTGATGGCGCTGTTCGAGCCGCAGGGGCCGGATTCGCTGCTGGCCTGGGGCGAGTTCAACAACGCCTTCGAGCGCAAGGAATACATGGAAGAGTACGTGGCCGAAGACGTCGCGCGCGCGCAGATGGCAAAGGATCCGGCACTGGCCGCGGAATTTCGCAAGAAGGTCGAGACCGACGCCGCGTTTGCCAAGAACCCGCACGCGCGCCTCGAATTCTTCGCGCGCCGCCACCCGTCCTGGGACGAGCGCCTGAACCTGTACCCGGTGATGCGCACCGACAGCGTGCTGTGATGCGCGTGCTGTAAAGCGCCTCACCCCTGATGCATGTCCACGCGCGCACCCGAGGGTGCGCGCTAGACTGGGGCGATTGCCTTCATGGTCTTCGCCCATGCATCGCCTCCTTCATCGGCTTCATCGGCCTCATTGGTTTTTTGATTGGCCCGTTCAGCGGCGCGATGTCCGCCAGGCCTGGGCTGCGCTCCTGGTGCTGACGTTTCCCTTGCTGAGCCTGGTCACCGGTTTCGGCATCGGCCTGGCCGGTTTCCTGTTCCTGTTCACTGCCTGCCTGTGGTGGCGCGGCTGCCTGGCTGCCTTGCGCGCGTACTGGCCGCAGACGCGCTGGGTGCTGCTGGCCTTCCTGCTGCACCTGGCTTGCGTGCTGGCGCTGGCGCTGGGACGCACGCACGGCGCCAATGCGGTCGACGGACCGCTGCGCATGTGCAGCGCCGGCGCCGCCATGCTGGTGGTGCAGGCCGGCCGGCCATCCTTGCGTGCACTGTGGCTGGGCGTGGCCGGCGGCGCGCTGCTGGGGGCCGGTTTCGTCGGCTGGCAGCGCCTGGCGCTGGGCATGGAACGGCCGGGCGGGTTGCTCAATCCGATCACCTTCGGCGATCTGGCGCTGTGTCTGTCCCTGCTGGCGCTGGTCGGCGCGGCCGCAGTACGCCACGCTGCGCTGCGCGCGATCGCGGCGCTGGGCGTGGTGTCCGGGCTGGCAGCCTCGCTGCTGACCGGCAGCCGCGGCGGCTGGCTGGCGCTGCCGGCCGCCTTCATGCTGCTGGCGGCGGCCAGGCGGCAGGCATTGCTGCCGCGCCGCCTGGTACTCGGCGTGCCCGTGCTGGCCTGCGCGCTGGCGCTCGCTGCCTATGCCGTGCCGCAGACCGGGGTGCATGCGCGCGTCGCGGTCGGCGTCGAGGACGTCCAGCGCTACCTGGCCGGCAGCCCGGTCGCCACTTCGATCGGCGTACGCCTCGATCTATGGAAGGCGGGCCTGCGCCTCGCCGCGGAACACCCGTGGCGCGGCCTCGACACGCCGGCCTATAAACGCCGCATGCACGCATGGGTCGCCGCAGGCGAGCTCAGTCCGGCCGTGTTCGCCCCGCCGGAACCGCCGCACATGCACAACGATGCCCTGCAGGCCCTGGTCACGCGCGGCATTCCCGGCTTGTGCGCCTGGGCCGGGATCCTGCTGCTGCCTTTCCTGTTCTTCCGGGCCCGGCTGGCACGTGCGCCGGAGGCGGAACCGCGCGCGCGACCGACCCAGCGCCAGTCGGCGGCGCTGGCCGGCATGCTGGTGGTGCTGGCCTATGCCGCCTTCGGCCTGAGCGAAGTCATATTCTGGTCGATGAAGGGCAGCCTGTTCTATGCTTTGATGGTGTTCCTGCTGATGGGCTGGTGCCTGGTGGACGAGGAAGCCGGGGCCAGTGCGGACAGCAGGCTGACCGGCGGTGCGACCGACGGCGCCATCGACGACGCAACTGCCGGCACGGCAGACAAGCTAGCGGCTGACACGGCTCCCGGCATGATGCAGGCCGGTCAAGCGCGGCCGGGACCGATGTCGGCCGGGTCCTGAGACGGACCGGTCATGGCTTGCGCTGGACCGGTCGCAGCGCGCGGCGGATCGGCTGTGCCCCGGTGTGGACCGGCAGGACGCGTTGGCAGCCGGGCCAGCGTTTCCGGGAACGGTCCCAGCCGCCCATGGAGGCCGTCGCCGATCGCGCGCAGCAGGATAGCGACGGCACCGCGGCGCAGGCGGCCGCCGCTGGCGCCCCACAGCGCCAGGCCGAACAGCAGCGTGACCACGGTCGGCACCACGGGCAGCGTGGCATAGGCGCGCGCCACGGCGATGCGGTTGCGGATGGTGAAATAGTGCTTGGGGCCGAACGGTCCCGCGCGCAGGCGGGCGCGGCGTGCCCGCAAATGTTCGACCACGCTGGCGGGCACCAGCCACACGGATCGTCCGGCGCGTCCCAGGCGCAGCGCATATTCGGTGTCGTCGTAGCCGAGGAAAAAGCCGCGCTCGGGCATGCCGACCTCGGCGATGGAAGCCGCCGCGACCAGGAAGCCGACAAAGGACGCGGTATCGACGCGGCAGGGCGGCCCGTCGTAGGCGGCACGCGGCAGCGGCAGTTCGATGGCGCTCGGCAGGTGGTAGCGGCGCCGGTGGCGCAGGGCGATGTCGCCGAATTCGCGCACCGTGCCGCACAGGGCGCCGATGCGGGCATCTGTGCCGGCCACCACGTCGAGCAATTGCGCCAGCGCATCCGGGCGCGCCATCGCATCGTCGTCCAGCAGCCAGATCCAGTCGTGGCCGTCCGCGAAGGCGTGCGTCATGCCGAGCGCAAAGCCGCCGGCGCCGCCGAGGTTGGTGTCGGAACGCAGCAGTGTCACCGGATGCCGGCGTGCCGCCCCGGCTGCGCCGCTTGTGCCGGTTGCACCTGGTGTGCCGGCGGCCCCACTGCCGGCTGCGCCATTACTGTCCGCACCATTCCCGGCCGCGCCGATCGTGGCCGGCATGCAGGGCGGGTCGCTGGCATTGTCGACGACATAGATGGCATCCAGCGGCCGGGTCTGGGCACGCAGCGCGGCCAGCGCCTGCAGCAGCAGCTGCGGACGGTTGTGGGTGACGAGGACGGCGGCGACGCGCATGCTGTGTCCGTTCGAATGGCGCTCAGCCGCGCGCCAGGTGCCGTACCATCCGGGCCGCCAGCCGGCGCACCGGGTGGTGTGGCCGGTTCGGGTCGAACAGCAGCCCGTGCAGCGCGCGGCTATGCGCGAAGGCGCCGCGTGCCAGCGCTTTCTG
Source organism: Herbaspirillum sp. SJZ107 (assembly GCF_006715485.1). Taxonomy (GTDB): domain Bacteria; phylum Pseudomonadota; class Gammaproteobacteria; order Burkholderiales; family Burkholderiaceae_D; genus Telluria. The sequence goes on along the minus strand of NZ_VFNH01000003.1, from coordinate 523,093 downwards.
GCGCCGGCGCGCCTCGATCAGCGCATGCAGCGGGGCCGGATCGGCCACCCCGGCCAGCGTCGGATTGGCCAGCGCCAGCCAGTCCAGGTGCATCAGGTTGTTGAGGCGCTGGAACGGCGAGTTGCCGACCCAGCCGTATTTATCGAAGCGCAAGCCGATCTGCCACGGGTCGAGCAGCATCGCGTCCTGCGCCAGGAAGCGCCGGTAATCCATCAGCACGGTATCGGACACGTCGTTCAGGAAGCTTGGTACGGTATAGCCGCGCCCATGCGCGAAATGCAGGCACAGGTGCTGTTCGACTGCAAAGCGCGCACGGAACTGGCGCTCGAACACGGTGGAGCCGGCGGCGTGGTCCTGGCTTTCGTACAGGCGCGCATCCTTGGCCGACATCGGCGGTGCCGCCCAGTAGTCGCGCAGCAGCGGCGTCGGGCCGAACTGGAACCAGTCGCTCAGGTGGAAGGGCAGCCGTTCGAACATGCTCGGATCGAGCGTGAAGAAGGACGAGGCCAGCAGGCGGTCGCGGCCGTCGTCGAGGGCAAGCTGCTCGCGGTAATAGTCGATGAAGCCGCCATGCTCGAGGCGGCAGTCGGTGCGCAGCTTGGCCGCATACGGGGTCTCGACCGCGGCCAGCCCGGCGCGCGTGCTCAGCAGCTGGCGGTTGATGTTGTTGGCCTTGCTGTCGCCGAGTTTCAGCGGCGCCAGGCCGCCCGGGTCCGCGCTCTCCACCACCGCATCCACCTGCAGCCCCGGCGGCAGTTCGGTGCCGGCCCAGGTGGACAGGACGATGCGCGCTCCCGGCAGCACCTTGCGCGTGAGCCGGATATTGCGCGCGAAGTCGTCGTGCTCGCGCGTGACATAGGGTTTGACGGCGCCTTGGAACACCAGCGTGATGTCAGTGGTCTTCATGGGCGCGCCTATCCTGGGGTTGCGTGCTCGATCGATCGGGTTGACTGCCCAGCTGATCTATATAGCGGCGCAGCGGCGCATCGGCCCGCCGCGGCACGCGCTTGACGCCGTACAGCCCGTGGCGGTCGAACACGCGCCATTTGCCGTGGCCGTCGGACAGCCACTCGTAGGGCGCCAGCGCTTCGGCACGGTCGTGGGCAATGCGCTCGACCCAGCCCTGGTCGATGCGGTGGAAGCCGGAACGGATCATCAGGAATTCCAGCGCGCGCCGCGGCAGCCAGCGTGCATCGCCGCGGCGCCCGATGAAGGGGTCGACCACGGCCAGCACGCGCCAGAACACGCGGTCGAAGCGGTGCACTTCCGAAAACACGTAGGGCGTGCCGGCAACCGCCGCACCGCAGGCATGGGCGACCGTCGACAGCCACACTTCCTCGCGCGGATACGGCACCGGCGCCGGCTGCCGGGCGGCGTGCTTGACGATGTCGGCGATCTCGTAGAGCAGGGTGGCGTCGTAGCTCGATCCTTCGACCTGGGACCCGAGCGCGGGCGCATCGCCCAGGCGCCTGCGCAGCGCCAGCAGCGGCTGGTCGCCTAGTGCCGCCCCGGCAAAGCGCCAGCGGCTGCCCGGCCGGATCGGGCGCCGGTGCAGGAAGCTGCCAGCCTTGTCGAGATGGCTGCCCAGGCCGTGCCGCACCAGCATGTCGTTCGAGGAGTGCAGGCAGATGCGCGTGCAGGCCGGCAGCTGGCGCCGGATCCAGGCGATGTTGGCGAGGTGCGCCAGAAGGATATTGCCCCAGCCGGTGGCCAGGCGCTGCGGATTGACGACGGCGTTGGCGCAGCCGCCGGCGGCCAGCGCGGCTTCCAGCTGGGCCGGCGTGAAGCGGGCGTCGGCGGAGACGTGCAGCACCACCTGCGCCGCCGGCAGGAAGGCGGCGAAGTTGGCCAGCTGCCCGGCGATCACGGCGGGACGCGTGTGCACGGGCAGCGAGACGCAGATCAAGGCAGGCTCCGGTGCGAGGCCACCAGTGCCCCGTATTCGGCCGGGGTGCCGGCGAAATGCACGCGGCTGGCCGGCGCTTCGTCGTACACGATGTGGCGCCCCGCTTCGATCAGCGTGTTGTACAGCGGCGCCACGTACAGTTCGCCCCAGCGTTCCAGGTAGGCGGCCGGGTCGTGCAGCGCCACTTCGCAGGCGGCGGCGAAATCGGCGGCGCGCGCAAAATAATACAGGCCGGTACAGCACAGGCCGGAGATGCGGCGTTTTTCGGCGGTTTCGGCGACGCGCCGGGTGAACGAAGCGGCCGGACGCACGAAGGACCAGTGCTCGCCGGGCGCGTGCACGACGTCGAGATAGCCGTCGCTGTGCGCCGCCTCCGCGGGAAAGCGGTAGCCGGGGCGGATGGTGTCGATGTTGAAGATCAGGATCGCGTCGCTGGCGGGACAGCCCGCTTCGCGCAGCCCGAGCAGTACGGTTTCGGCCTGGCCGCGCGTGGGCGCGGCCAGCGTGACGACGCAGCGGTCGGCGATGCCCAGGCGTTCGCACTCGGCGCCGATGAACGCTTCGGCGCTGCAGCCGGCGCGCGCCACGAACAGGAAGCGCTCGCTATCGAAATAACGTTCGAACGAGCGCATGCAGCAGGCGAACAGCGACTCGCCCTGCAGCGGCAGTTCGTACTTGGGACGGTCGTAGCCGGCTTCACGGAAGCGCCGGCTCTGGCCCGCCATCGGGATGACGATCATCGGATTTCCATTCCAGGTAGAGCCTGATGCCGTTCGCCATCAGCGCCTGCTGGCGCCGCGGGTCGTCCGCATGCAGGGGAAGCATCGACAGGAACAGCAGCACCATCGCCGGATGGCACTGCCACTGCGCGGGCCGCTGCCCGGCAAAGGACGTCGCGGCGAACAGGCGCTGCACCGCCAGGCAGCGTTCGGACAGCACGCGGAACTGCAGGGCCTGGCCCTCCGCCCGCAGCAGATAGAAGCCGGCGACGATGAAGTCGTACAGCCCCAGTACCGAATGCGCCAGCTTGCCGAGGTCGTAGCGCAGGTCGCCGAAGCGGGCCGGACGGCCGAGGGCATCGGTACCGCGCGGGTCGACCATCTTGACGCGGCCGGCGCGGAAGTCGAACAGGATATTGCTGAAGCAAAAGTCCCCATGCAGGAAGGCCGGCACCGGCGGTGTCGCCAGCAGGGCCGTGGCGGCATGCGCGGCGATCGCGCGCAGCGACGGTGCCGGGCGTCCGTTGAGGGTCCAGGGCGCGTCCAGGTCGACGCCGGCCTGCCCGGCATAGGCCTGCAGGCGTTGTACGGTCTTGTCGACCCAGGTCTGGCGCAGCATGTCGTCATCCAGCCGGACAGCGTCCAGCCGCGATGCCGCCAGGCTGCCGGCCGTACGCAGGTAGGCGTCGCAGGCGCGGAAGATGCGGTGCCAGACGCGCTCGGGCAGGCGGCCGAACACGTACAGCTCGTTCAGCGCGGCCAGGTGCAGGTATTCGAGCTGGTAGGCACAGGCGCCGCCATTGCCGTCGTCCGCGGTGGTGCGGCAGATGTAGGGCGCCAGGTAGGGTTTGATTTGCGCCGGCGCCTGCTCGAACCAGCTCGCCTCGGCCATGATCTTGGCGTTGTCGCTGCCGGACTTGGTGACTACGCCGTCCGCCACCCGCAGCTGGTTGAAATGGCGCTGGGTGGTGATGATGCGCTTGGAATCGAAATAGGTGTGCACGTGGCCGAAGTCGAGCCAGCGCGACACCGTCCAGTGCGCCAGCCCGCCGACGGCGCGGTCGTAGGCGCGCACGGCGGCGATGAAGTCGTCGGTCGTCTCGAGCTGGGTGCGCAGCAGGCCGGCGTCGGCAAACGAGAACAGCCCGGTCCAGGTGCCGCCCGGCTGGCCGCTGGACGGCGCTTCCTGGTACCAGTCGTAGTACTCGTCGGTGTGGCCGACCGCCAGCCAGTCGCTGCCTTCGCGCAGCGGATCGGTGATCAGGGTGTCGCCATACAGGATGTCGAGCGGGCCGGCGGCGCCCGTCGGGGGGACGACCTCGAGGAATTCGCGCACGGCGGCCCCCAGCGCCGCGCCCGGCGTGGTGCGCAGCACGTCGACGCGGTGCTCGCGCAGCCACAGCGTGTCGGCTTCGTCGAGGCGGAAGTCGTCCGGCACCGTCAGGCAGACGCGCTCGTGCAGGCGGCCGAACTGGCCGATCTGGTAGGTGTACAGGCGGCGGTTCCCGACCGGCAGGAAGGCCGGCGGGATGCGCCCGAACTCGGCCGCGAGTTCGCTTTCGACGTAGGCGCCGGAGGTAATGAGCAGCATTCAGGCACCGGCCTTTTCGGCGGCAAGCAGGGCGTGGATGGCCGGCAGCGAATAGCGCAGGAATTCCGATGGCCGGATCGACTTGTCGTCCACGTAGAACCCTTCCAGGCCGCACCACGGTTTGCCGACGTAGATTTCGTCGAAGGGGACGTCGTGCCGGTCCAGCCAGTCGAGGATGGCCGGCAGCGTGTGCGCGTTGATCTTGCCGATGTTGCCGTCGAAGGTGCGCATGTTGCGGCTGGTGCTGATGACGATGTCGAAGCCGTTGGCGCGGTATTCGCGCAGGCGCGCGATCAGCGCCAGGTTGGGCAGCGCATGCGCATAGCGGGCCGGCGCCGGCTCGGGGGATGCCGCGCCGGGCATCGCCGCGCCGGGCGCCGCCACGTCGGCGGGCGCCGTCAGCGCGATGGTTTCGTCGAGGTCGATGATCAGTCGTTTCATGCGCCGAGCATAGCCCGCACAAACTGGTGCTTTGCTGATCCACATCTATCGTGCTCGATCAAAGCGCGGACGCATCGATTTCCGTGACCTGGCCATGTTCCAGGCGCAGGAAGCGGCTGCAGTAGCGTTTCAGGGCGGCGCTGTCGTGCGAGGCGAACACGAAGATGCTGACGGTGGAAATCAGGGATTCCATGCGCTGCGCCGCCTTTTCCTGGAATTCGGCGTCGCCGGCGCCGAAGACCTCGTCGACCAGCAGGATGTCGGGCCGGGTCGATGTCGCCACCGCGAACATCAGGCGCGTGGCCATACCGGCCGAATAGGTGCGCACCGGCAGGCCGAGGAAGGGCCCGAGCTGGGTAAAGGCCTCGATGTCGTCCATGCGCGCGCGGATCTCGCTTTGGTCAATGCCCATCAGCAGGCCCATGCGCTGGATGTTTTCGTAGCCGCTCAGTTCGCCATCCATGCCGGCGCCGAGCTCGAACACGGTGGCGATGCGGCCGCTGCGCCGCACGCTGCCCCAGGCCGGCTGGTAGACGCCGGCCATGGTGCGCAGCAGGGTGCTCTTGCCGGCGCCGTTGTGGCCGACCAGGCCGACCGCGTCGCCGTCGCGCAGCGTGAAGCTGACGTCGCGCAGCGCGGTGACGATCTGCACCCCCGACGATTCGCGCTCGATGCGCCCGCCGGTGGAAATGCTCACCAGGCGCGAGCGCAGCGACTTGGCGCGCACGTCGTACACCGGGTATTGCACGGTGACATCGTGGAATTCGAGCAGGGCCATGGCGCGATCCGCTCACAGCCAGTAGGCGATGCGGTCGCGCTTGGCATTGAACAGCCACAGCGTGAACAGCCAGCCCGCCAGCGCCAGCAGGCAGGTGGTCAGCACCACGAAGCCGGGCGGCGCCGTGCCCAGCAGCGGATAGCGCACGATCTCGATCAGGTGGCTCAGCGGGTTGAACCAGACGACATGGCCGTTGAAGGGCAGGTAGCTGGGCCGGTAGAACACGGGACTGAGGAACATCAGCAGCGGCATGGCCGCATTGACCACGTATTCGAGGTCGCGGAAGCGCGCCCCCAGCATCGACAGCAGCAGGCTGATCCAGAGCAGGTTGACCGCCACCAGCGCCAGGCAGGGGACGGCCAGCAGCGTGGCCCAGGTGACTGGCAGCCGGAAGATCAGGAGCACGGCGACCAGCACCGGCAAGTTGTGCAGGAAATTGATCAGGTGCTTGAGCAGCATCTGGATCGGCGGCATCGACAGCGGGACGCTGAGGTTGCGCAGGATCGCGCTCTGGCGCCAGTAGGTGGTGGTGGCTTCGCCGATGCAGCCGCTGAGCAGCTGCCACATGATCAGCCCGGCGGTGAGCGAGGGCACGAAGCTGGCACGGTCGATGTGCAGCAGCTCGCTCCATACCAGGCCCAGGCCGAGGGTGCCGGCGGCAGTGCCGAGCGTCATCCAGAACGGGCCCAGCACGCTCCTGCGGTAGCGCGCGCGCAGGTCGCCGGCGGCCATGAAGGCGATCACGTGCAGCAGCCGCATAGCGCGGCCGAGGTCGCTCAATGCCGGGCTGCCGGCGCCCGCGCCGGGATTGCGTTCAGTCAGGAACATGATATGCAGGCAGGGTGGCTGAAGCGCAGATTGTCCGGGAGCCTCGGCAGCGCCGACTGATCTTGCGCAATCCGGCGCGATTCCGCTGCAACCGTCCAGCAGCCGGACGCTCTGAACTCATGTACGCCCCGATGCTTGCGATGCTTGATGTGGAGGAAAGGCAATGAGCGACTACCTGAAACAGTATGCGAGCATGCAGAAACTGTTCTACGACGCGACCCCGGCTTCGGTCGAGGAAATCGTCGGCAATTACGATTATCACGAGAATTTCCCGTACGAGACCCATCTGCTGCACCGATACGGCGACATCCGCAAGCCGGTGCTGGCCGATCCGTCACGCGCGCGCGGCTTCGAGATCGGCTGCGGCGAAGGGCGCATGATCCGGCGCATGGCGCGCCTGCTGCGCCAGGTCGACGGCGCCGACATCTCCGAAAAAATGGTACGCGCGGCGCGTTCCCGTACGCCCGGTTCGGAAATCTTCCTCAGTGCCGGGACCGACTGCGGCGGCGCGCCGTCCTCGAGCTACGATTTCGCCTACTGCGCGATCTCGATGCAGCACATCTGCGTGCACGATACCCGCGCCGCCATCCTCGACGACATCGTGCGCATCCTGCGTCCGGACGGCTGCGCCACGCTGCAGTTCTTCTTCTCCAGGTACTACCCGTACTGCCGCACCTCGGCGCCGCCGGCCAACGAATCCTTCCTGCTCGACGTGCACCACCTCGACCGCCTGCACGCGCGCTGGTTCGAGAACCGCTGGGATGCGGCCGGCACCAACAGCGTATGCGACGTCGCCTTCGGCACCCAGGACATTCCGGAGGTGGTCGGCGATTTCAAACGCTGGTTCGGCGAGGTCGAGGTGTGGTTCCACGACATCTCGATCGGCCGGCCCGAGTCGCGCGGCAACGGCCGGCCGCGTATCCTGCCCGAAGTCCATCCGAACTGCCACGGCTGGGAAGATGCCTGGTTCACGCACATGGCCTTCTTCCACTTGCGAGAGCCGCGCAAATGAAGACGCCGGCCGTGGAAGCCAGCTGCTGCATCGTCTGCTACCACAACCCACCCGACCAGGTGGAACGGCTGCTGGCCAGCGTCACCATGGCCAGGCCGCGCATGCTGGTGTACCTGGTCGACAATTCGCGCACCGACGCGCTGCGCGCCCTGGCCGGCCGCGCCGGCGCGGTCTACCGCCACCAGCCGGACAATCCGGGCTATGCGCGCGCCCACAACTGGGCCCTGAACGCGGCGGCCGCGGCCGGCAGCCGCTACCACCTGGTGCTGAATCCCGACGTGCAGCTGCCGCTGGACGGCATCGGCAAGCTGCTCGCCTACATGGAAGCCCATCCCGACGTCGGCCTGCTGGCGCCGCGCGTGCATTACCCGGACGGCCGCCTGCAGCCGCTCTGCAAACTGCTGCCGCACCCGCTGGAACTGGCGGTGCGCCGCTTCTTTCCGCTGCTGCACCGATCGAGTGGGCGGCTGGCGCGCTACGAACTGCACGGCAGCGGCTACAGCCAGGTGATGGACGTGCCGGCGCTGTCCGGCTGCTTCATGCTGATGCGGGTCGAGACCGTGCTGCGCGTCGGCCTGTTCGACGAGCGCTTCTTCCTGTACTTCGAAGACGTCGACCTGTCGCGCCGGGTCGGCCGCGTGGCGCGCACGGTGTTCGTGCCGCACGTGGCCATCGTCCACGATTACGGGCGCGGCTCCTACCGCAACTGGCGGCTGCTCTGGCACCACATGGTGTCGGCGGCGCGCTATTTTAATAAGTGGGGATGGGTGCGCGACCCGGAGCGCGACCGCATCAATGCACGGGCACTCAGGGAAGCCGGACTGACGCGCAGCCGGCCTGCCGCGCCGGCGCCTGCCGAAAACGACCTGCGGCCATGAAGGCCGCAGTCGAGGACGGCCATGAAGGCCGCAGTTGAAGACGGCCATGAAGGCCGCGCGCCGTCAGCAGCGCTGCAGCGGACGGCGCGCGTACCAGCCGAAGACCAGGATCAGCAGGTAGCACACGGCGGGCACGGCCAGCGCCATGCGCAGGCTCGACATGTCGGCTGCATACCCGGTCAGCAGCGGCACGATGGCGCCGCCGACGATGGCCATGCAGATCAGGCCCGAGCCTTCGGCTGCGCGTTCGCCCAGGCCTTCCGACGCCAGCGTGAAGATGGTCGGGAACATGATGGAGTTGACCAGGCCGATGGCCAGCAGTGACCAGCCGGCCAGCGCGCCGGTATTGGTGGCGGACACCAGCAGCAGTCCGGCGGCGATGGCGCCGGCCGAGGCCAGCACCTTGCCCGGCGAGCAGATGCGCAGGACATAGGCGCCGAGAAAACGGCCGACCATGGCGCCGCCCCAGTACAGCGACACGTGCTTGCCGGCGGCTTCGTCGCCCAGGCCCAGCACGTCGGCCTGCATCAGGTAATTCACGATCAGCGAGCCGACCGCGACTTCCGCGCCCACGTACAGGAAGATGCACAGGGTACCGAAGGCGAAGCGCGGCTGCCTGAGCAGGCCGAAGGCCTTCAGGATGCTGCCTTCCGGGCTGGCATGCTCGACCAGCTTGTTGCGGTTCATCCAGACCAGCGCCGCGACCACTGCCAGCGCGATGGCCAGTCCGAGGTAGGTGTGCACCACCACCTGGCTTTCGGCGGCGCGGTAGGCGCCCAGGGCGGCGCCGCTCAGCGTCGCCTGGTCGACCTTGGCCAGCGAACCCAGGATCACCATCGCGCCGACATACGGAAACACCGTGGTGCCGAGCGAATTGAAGGCCTGCGCGAAGGTCAGGCGGCTGGATGCCGTATCGGATGCGCCCAGCATCGAGATCAGCGGATTGGCCACCACCTGCACGATGGTGATGCCGGCCGCCAGCACGAACAGCGCCGCCAGGAAGGTGACGAACAAGCCGGACGAGGCCGCGGGAATGAACAGCAGGCAGCCGGCGGTCATGGTCAGCAGGCCGACGACGGCGGTGCGCATGTAGCCGAAGCGGCGCACGATGGCGGCGGCCGGCAGGGAAACGACGAAATAGGCGGCGAAGAAGGCCGATTGCACCAGCATCGCCTGGGCATAGCTCAGGGTGAACAGGTCTTTCAGCTTGGGGATGATGACGTCGTTCAGGCTGGTGATGCCGCCGAAGATGAAGAACAGGGCGAATACGAAGACGCGCAGGCTGGCAACGTTGGCATTGGCGTTGACGGGGGCGGGCGCGGAGGTGCTGCGGGTCTGGGCAGCGCCGGCAGGATGGCCGATTTGCATGGGGGAAGTCCGGTAGTGGTGCAATGGGTCTGCCCGGCCAGTCCTACTGCCGAGCTAGTAGGAATAGTACATCGATTTAACAAAGTGGTGGCGTCCACGCACGGCGGAACGTTTCAGTAAATACGCTGAAAACCCTGCTCGTGTTAGTGAAACTACAGCCATTCTGCTTATCGGCATGGTCGAGAAACCCGACAGGAGCGAGCTCGACGCTTGCTTGATGCCCGATAAGGAACCCATCCTGCATACGCTCTAGTCTGGTATTGCCGGGCGACTGGCCCTTTTACCGACTCCAAATGGGTGAACAACATGGCGACCTATTACATCGATCCCTCCGTCCCCGGTCCGGGCAACGGCACGCTGGCCAGCCCTTTCAGGTCATGGACGGGCGTCACCTGGGCGCCCGGCAATACCTACCTGCAAAAGCGCGGCACCACCTATGCCGGCGTGTTCCGGCTGGCGGCGAGCGGGACCGCCACCCAGCGCATCACGGTCGGGGCGTATTACGGTGCCGACGGCAGCGACGACCCATCGCGGCCAAAACCGGTCATCCTGCTGCCGGGCGCGCCCACCACGCCGGCAAACGGCGCTTCGATCGCGGTGTACCGCCAGGAGCGCGACTTCATCACTTACCGCAACCTCGACATCCGCAATACCGCATTGCCGGAAGCGAGCGACGTCGCGATCATCTGGCTCGGCAACGACTGCATCTTCGAGAACAGCAACGTCACCTCGAATTGCGCCGGCATCTACATGTTCGAAAAAAGCCGGGTGACGGTATCCGGCTGCGTGCTCGACGTCGTCAACAACAGCGCCGCCTATGCGAATCACGGCATCCTGGTGGCCGGCAACGTCGCGATCGACAGTATCCGGATCGCCGGCAATACGATCTATCACCGCGGCGGCGGCACCAGCACTTCCCATGGCATCCGCTGCGAAACCTATGCGGCCACGCTGTTCCTCACGCGTCTCGTCATCAGCGGCAACCGCGTGTCGCCGCCGCCCGGCACCGCTTACAGCCGCAACCGCGGGGCGAACGGCATCTACCTGGTGCGCGGTGCGAGCGCTACGCTGGAGCGGAATACCGTGACCGGCATGCTGACGGGGATTTTCATCAATAACGGGGATAGCAATTACGTCGGCTACAACAACTGCAGCAACAACATGAATTTCGGCATTCACATCAACGGCGTGGCCAGGGCCTTCCTTATCGAAGGCAATACCTGCAATGCGAATGGCGGCACCCTCAGCCCGAACTATTACGGCCGCGGCATCGAACTGTCGTCGGTGGCTGGGCAGGATGCCGTATCCGGCCATACGATACGCTTGAACGTCTGCCGTTTTAATATCAACTACGGCGGTCCGCTCGACAATGGCACGGAAGGCGTCGGCATCGGCCTGGATGACGGCACCAGCAAGTGCACGGTCTACGGCAACCTGCTGTCGAATAACGAAGGCAACGGCATCCAGTTGTACGGCGGCGGCGACCGCACCAAGTACACCGATACCGGCGGCCATACGATCATGTCGAACCTGATGGATTCGAACTGCACCTATTCCGTGCTGAACCGGCGCAGCGGCGGCACCACGCCGAGCCGCTTCCAATATCACATCCAGCTGGCCTATACCTACGGCAGCCGCACGCTGATCTCGAACAACACCTTCATGGGATCGACGCGCGGCGGAATTTATGTGGACAGCACGTCGTCGAACGTGGTCGCGATGAACAACCTCTATCTGGGGGTGCCGTTTCCGCTGAATGCGGCGGGCGAAGGGAAGGGCAGGCCGGCGCACGCCGAGGGCTTGCCCGCGCCGGCACCGGTGCCGGCGCCCGACATCCTGATGCCGGGCACCTAGGCTGCGCAGCGCTCAGGAATCGATGCGCTGCAGCGAGATGGTCGAGCTCGAGGCCGCCGGCGTCGAGCACGGCTCCTCGTCGAAGGCGATGTCGCCGTCCGGATTGGCCACGCCGTCGGTCTTCAGGTCGACGAAGCCGAAGGCGTTACGATCCATCAGGTGCGACGGCACCACGGTCGACAGCGACGAGAAGATGTTTTCCACGCGGCCCGGGTGTTTCTTTTCCCAGTCGCGCAGCATCGCCTTGATCTGCTTGCGCTGCAGGTTTTCCTGGGAACCGCACAAATCGCACGGAATGATCGGGAAACCTTTTACTTCCGCATAGCGCTCGGTATCGGCTTCCTTCACGTAGGCCAGCGGGCGGATCACCATGTGCTTGCCGTCGTCGGACACCAGCTTGGCCGGCATGCCCTTGATCTTCGCGCCGAAGAACATGTTCAGGAAGAAGGTTTCGAGGATGTCGTCGCGGTGGTGGCCGAGGGCGATCTTGTTGCAGCCGAGTTCGTCCGCGACGCGGTACAGGATGCCGCGCCGCAGCCTGGAACAGAGCGAGCAGGTGGTCTTGCCTTCCGGGATCAGGCGCTTGACGATGCTGTAGGTGTCCTGGTTCTCGATGTGGTACGGAACGCCCAGCTTGTCCAGGTAGGCCGGCAGCACGTCGGCCGGGAAGTTCGGCTGTTTCTGGTCGAGGTTGACGGCGACCAGCTCGAACTTGATCGGCGCGCGCTCGCGCAGCGTCATCAGGATGTCGAGCAGGGCGTAGCTGTCCTTGCCGCCGGACAGGCAGACCATGATCTTGTCGCCATCCTCGATCATGTTGAAATCGCCGATGGCCTGGCCGACCAGGCGGCACAGGCGCTTGTGCAGCTTGTTGTTTTCGTACGCCTGCTTCTCGGCCTGCTTGTCCGCAGCCGGCACGGCCTGCTCAATCACTTCACTCATGCTTGATCCTTGATCTGGAATACTTCGACACCGACGCCTTCGCAGTCGGGATACACGTCCGGCTTCATGGTCGACACCTGCACCGCACGCACGCGCGGATGCGCCAGCATCGCCTTGACCACGTCGTCGCACAGGGTTTCCTGCAGCTGCACGTGGCCCTGCGCCATGCGGCGGGCGATGGTCTCGCGCATGAAGTCGTAGTCGACCACTTCCTCGAGCTGGTCGTCCTTCGGCGTCGATTGCGCGAGTGGAATGTACAGGTCAACATTGATCAGGACGCGTTGCTCGCCCTTTTTCTCGAAGTCATGCACCCCGATGTTGATCATGACTTCGTAATTGCGCAGGAACAGCCGGCGGCAATCGCGCAGCTGCGGGTGGGACAGGGCGGACAACATAGGACTTACCTTTATTTAGTTAAAAACATCACGTCGCGCTGCAGCGGCACCAGGTGCTGGCCGCCGTCGACCAGCAGGGTGGTGCCGGTCAGGGCCGCCGCCCGGGCTGCGTAGCACACGGCGTCGACGATGTCTTGCGGCGTCGACGAGCGTCCCAGCGGCGTCACCGTGTGGGCGCGCTCGAAACCGTCCTCGCTCTGGTCGCCGGACACCATGGTGATGCCGGGGGCGACGCCGACCACGCGCAGCTTCGGCGCCAGCGCCTGCGCCAGCATCGTGGTGGCGGTGTGCAGTGCCGCCTTGGACAGCGTGTACGACAAAAAATCCGGGTTGAGATTGTACAGTTTCTGGTCCAGCAGGTTGACGACCACGGCCTGCTCGCCATCGGCGACGTGCGCATGCAGGGCCTGCGCCAGCAGCAGCGGGGCAGCCACATTGCACTGCATGTGGGTCGTCAGCAGCGCCGGTGAAAAATCGTCGGGCTTGTCGTATTCGAACAACGAGGCGTTGTTCACGATGCAATCCAGGCGGCCCAGCAGGTGGACCGCCTGGCCGGGCAGGGCCCGTACCGCGGCTTCATTGGCCAGGTCGGCATGCAGGGCGACGGCGCGGCGGCCGAGGGCCTGGATCGCCGCCACCACTTCCTGCGCCTCGGCTTCCGACTGGCGGTAGTGGACCGCGACGTCCCAGCCGGCCTGTGCCATGCCGAGCGCGATCGCGCGTCCGATGCGGCGGCCGGCGCCGGTGACCAGCGCGACCGGCGCGCGTTCCTGTCCTTGCATACTCATCTTGTCGATGCGGCGCCGGAGGACGCCGCGTTGTTGATCCGTGGTGATGTTGGCTACAATGGCCGGATGTCCCTACCCGCACCGAATAGCGACGCGCTGGCCGCGTCCCAAGCCCTGCAGCAAGCCATCGCTGCCGAGATCGCCGAACAAGGCGGCGCCATTCCCTTTGCGCGCTTCATGGAGCTGGCGCTGTATGCGCCGCGGCTCGGCTATTACAGCGGCGGCGCGGCCAAGCTCGGCGAGGACGGCGACTTCACCACCGCCCCCGAGATCAGCCCCCTGTACGGCGCCACGCTGGCGCGCGCGGCCGCCGCTATTATGGCGCAAAGTGGCCCCAACATCATCGAATTCGGCGCCGGCACCGGCAAACTGGCGCGCGACGTGCTGAACGCGCTGGCTGACATGGGCGTGCAGGTCGACAGCTACACGATCGTCGAGCTGTCCGGCGAATTGCAGGCGCGCCAGCAGGAAGCGCTCAAGGAATTTCCGCAGGTGCGCTGGCTCAGCGGCTTTCCGGATGCCTTCCGCGGCGTGGTGCTGGGCAACGAAGTGCTGGACGCGATGCCGGTCGAGCTGGTGGTCAAGGAGGGCAGCGCGTGGCGGCGCCAGATGGTCGGCATCCGCGAGGGTGCCTTCACGCTGCTGCCGGCCGAGGCCGACGCGGCACTGCTGCAACAGATCGAGCGCCAGATTCCGGACGCCGCTACCCTGCAGGACGGTTACCTGACCGAGATCCACCCGGTCGCCTGCGGCTTCATGCGCTCGCTGGCCACCATGTTCGAAGGTGGCAAGGGCGCCGCGATCCTGGTCGACTACGGCTTCCCGGCCCACGAATACTATTTCGACGAGCGCACCGGCGGCACCCTGATGTGTCATTACCGCCACCATGCCCATCCCGACCCCTTTTATTTGCCGGGCCTGCAGGACATCACCGCCCACGTCGATTTCACGGCGATGGCGCTGGCCGCCCAGGATGCCGGACTCGAGGTGCTGGGCTACATGAGTCAGGCCAGCTTCCTGCTGGCCGCCGGCATCGGCGAACTGCTGATGCGGACCGACCCCGAGGATGCGCTGCGCTACCTGCCGCAATCGAAGGCGGTGCAAAAGCTGGTGTCGCCGGCCGAGATGGGGGAATTGTTCAAGGTGCTGGTGGTCGGAAAGGATGTCGAACTCGATCCGGCGATCGTGCGCGCCGACCGTTCGCACCGCCTGTGATATCTTGCGTTTTGGACACAAACACGGCTATGCTGTACTGCGCGCCTCCCTGAGCTAAACCCGACCTCGAGCCATGGCCAAGATCCATACCCATTATGACAACCTGAAGGTGTCGCGCCACGCACCGCAGGAAGTCATTCGCGCGGCCTACAAGGCGTTGAGCCAGAAATACCATCCCGACAAGAACCAGGGCGACGAGCGCGCTGCCCGCATCATGGCGATCGTGAATACCGCCTACAACATCCTGTCCGATCCCGTGCGCCGCAAGGAGCACGACGACTGGATCGCGGCGGAAGAGTGGGAAGTCGAGTGGCTGGAAAGCACCCATGGCGACGAGGGCCGCGACAAGCCGCGCGGCGACGCCCACTGGGAACCGCGTCAGGTCGAGGCGCCGGCACGCTGGCAGGTGCTGCGCGATCCGCGCTGGTGGGGCGCGATGCTGCTGTTCTTCGCCGGCGGCGCCGGCCTGACCTTCCTGCTGTCCGATCCGCCGCGCGCGCTGCCGGCGGCACTGGCCTGGGCCGGCAAGCCGCCGGCTGCATCGGCCTCATCGGCTGCCGCGGTGGCCGCCGTCTCCGCTTCGGGCGCGGTGCCGGCGTCGTCAGCCGATGCGCCCGCCGACACCGGCAGCGACGGCTGGGCCCGCCCGGCCGGCCAGTCCGATGCCCCGGCCGACGTCAAGGCGCTCGCCGTGACCCAGCTGGTGGTACCGGCGCGCGCCCCGGATTGCGATACCGACCTGCAGAGCCAGGTGTCGCCGAACGGCGAGCCGTGGCCGTCCCAGTCCGGCTACATCGACGGCTACCCGCTCGGCAACCAGGGCGAGGAAATGCAGGTGCTGGTCGATAACAGCAACAATCCATCGCCGGTGCTGGTCAAGCTGTACGACCTCGACCGCCGCTCTAACGTGCGTCATGCCTACGTGCTCGGCCGTACCAAATTCCTGATCGACAAGCTGGCCGCCGGCAAGTACGAAGTGCGCTACCAGAACATCCTGGTCGGCGCGCCGCGCGCCGAATGCACCGGTGCGCGCCGCCCGGCGCTGGCCTGAATCCCCGTTTGTCCCATTTCTGCCGCAAAGTGTGGTTTTAAGAGAATTTCCTCTCGTCAACCCCTTGCCGATTCAAGTAATTTGATTCCTGGACGTAATATACTGGTCCAGCAGCGGGCCCATGCAGCCTGCCAGGCCCGACGCAGGCAAATACGGAAACGACCGGAACCATGAATGAACTTGACGGCCTCAGCGCGCTGATCATCGAGCCGCATGCCGGAATGCGTGCGACCATCCACAACATGCTCACCCTGTGCGGCTTGAGCAAGGTCGACCACGTGGGCAGTTCCAACCAGGCGATCAAGCACCTCGGCAGCAAGCCCTACGACCTGATCCTGTGCGAATACGCGCTCGAGGGCGGCCAGGATGGCCAGCAACTGCTGGAAGACATCCGCCACCACAAGCTGATGCCGCTGGCGACCATGTTCTTCATGGTCACCGCCGAGGGCGACTACGGCAAGGTCGTCAGCGCCGCCGAGCTCGGTCCTACCGACTACATCCTGAAACCCTTCACCGCCGACCGCCTGCTGGAGCGCATCGCGCGCGCCCTCGACAAGCGCAACGTGTTCCTGCCGGTGTACCGCCTGATGGAGGCCGGCAGCCAGCGCGAAGCGATCGACGCCTGCCTCGCCGGCGAAGCCCGGCACCCGCGCTACCTGGTCGACTTCATGCGCCTGCGCGCCGAGCTGCACATGTTCCTGGGCGAACCGGAGCAGGCCGAACCGCTCTACCGCAAGCTGATCGAGACCAAGGCGATCGCCTGGGCGCGGCTGGGCCTGGCCAAGACGCTGTTCCTGCGCGAACGCTATGGCGAAGCCCAGGACATCCTGGAACACCTGGTCGACAGCAACAAGAACTTCGTCGACGCCTACGACTGGCTGGCGCGCACCCATGAGGCGGTCGGCGCGCTCGACAAGGCGCAGGAGGTGCTCACCGACGCGGTGGGCGTGTCGCCGCACGCGGTGCGGCGCCTGCGCAAGCTGGGCGAAACCGCGCTCGAAGCTGGTGACCACGACACCGCCGAAAAGATCCTGAAGCAGGTCGTGAGCAAGGCCAAGTATTCCGAATTCCGCGATCCGCAAGACCACGTCCTGTTGGTGCAGACCCTGGTGCGCAAGGGCGATCCGGTGCAGGCCGCCGCGGTGATCCGCGACCTCGACAAGTCGATGGCCTTCCAGAAGCACACCACCGTCTGCAGCGCGATCGCCTCCAGCATGGTGCACGAGTACACCGGCAACGAAGCGCGCCTGAACGAAGCCCTGGCCAGCGCCCTGGCCGGCAGCCGCGATGCCCCCGAGCTGCGTCCGGAACTCAAGCTCGAACTGGCCCGGGTCGCGATCGAGAACCGGATGGAGGAGGGCGCCGCCGAAGTGGTGCGCGAAGTCATGCGCAACGCCCGCAACGGTGCCGGGGTCGCGCGCGCGATGGCCGTGTTCGAGCAGGCCGGCCAGGCCGAGCTGGCCCAGAAGCTGGCGCAGGAAAGCCGCCAGCAGGTGGTCGACCTGGTCGCCGGCGGTGCCGCGCGTGCGCGCGAAGGCGATTTCAAGGGTGCCGTGGTGCTGATGCAGGAAGCCGTGGGCAAGCTGCCCGACAATCCGCAGGTCGTGTTCAACGCTGCGCTGGCCGTACTGAAATACCTGGACAACGGCGGCTGGGACGAGCGCCTTGGCCAGCAGGCGCTCGGCTACATCGCCGGCGTGCGCCGCCTCGACCCGGTCAACCCGAAACTGCCGGCACTGGCCGGGCTGCACCAGCAGATCCTCAAGAAGTACGGCAAGGGTTCGCCGGTCCCGCAACCGAAGAAAGCCGGGTAACGCCTCATGGCCAATGCAGCTACTGTCGACGATGCATCGGAACGGCGCCGGGTGCGCGCCGCGCTGCTGAACAAGGTCTGCGGCGACGAAGACATGTTCGCCCTCGGCAGCTCGGTCGCACGGGTGGTGCAGATGGCGTCCTCGGACGACCAGGGCACCCACGACCTTGCCTATTACGTGCTGTCCGACGTCGCCCTGACCCAGCGCATCCTGCGCCTGGCCAACACGGTCAAGTACCGCACCGCGTCCGGCACCTCGGTGACCACGATCTCGCGTGCGATTGCGCTGCTCGGTTTCGACAACGTCAAGACCACCGCGCTGGCGATGCTGCTGGTCGACGCGCTCGGCAGCAGCGAGCACGTGTACAGCGTGCGGGTCGAACTGGAAGCCTCGCTGTGCGCCAGCCTGGTCGGGCGCGAGATGGCGCGCCACAGCTTTTACCAGGGCGCCGAGGAAGCGTCGATCGGCGCCCTGTTCAAGAACCTGGGGCCGCTGCTGGTGGCCTCGCATGCGCACGAGCGCTACCGCGAGATCAATGCGCTGACCGCCGGCGCCAGGCACACGCCGGTCCAGGCGGCCCAGATGATCCTCGGCTGCAGCTACGACGCGCTGTCCGAAGCGGTGCTGGGCGAGTGGCAGATCCCGGATGTGATCCTGCGGGCCCAGCGCGCGCTGCCCGACGGCGTGCTGAAGACCGCGCTGAACCGCGGCGAATGGATGCGCCAGGTGGCCTCGTTCAGCCTCGACGTGGCGCGCCTGCTGGCCCATGGCGCCGATCCGGCCGGCAGTGCCCAGGCGCAGGCCCTGCTGGCGCGTTACGGCAATGCCCTCAACCTCGATGCGCGCCAGCTCGACGAATTGTTCGGCAATGTCGCCCGCGAAATGAGCGCGCTGCTGCAGAGCATGAACCTGGAGCCGCTGCCGCGTCCGCAGGAAGACAAGGAAGGCGAGAGCGGCGGCCTGCCCAACGTGCTGCTGCTGGCCACCCTCGGCAACGGGGAAGAGCAGGGCAGCCACCCGAGCGGCAAGCCGAAGAATGCGCGCGAGCTGCTGCTGGCCGGGGTGCAGGACGTGACCCAACTGCGCGCCTCGGGGCAGGGCAAGGTCAACGACGTGGTGCGCGCCGTGCTCGAAACCCTGTACACGGCGCTGGGGTTCCGCTTCGCCACCGTGGTGCTGCGCGATCCCAGGGCCGGCCAGTTCCGTGCGCGCGTCTCGTTCGGCGCGGCGCCGGCCGGGCAGCAGGCCGGCTTTGCCTTTTCCACCGTCTCCAGCCGCGATCTCTTCCACCTGGCGATGGAGAACGACGCCGACCTGATGATCGCGGACGCATCCAGCCCCAAGATCCGCGACCTGCTGCCGGCCTGGCACAAGACCCTGCTGCCGGACGCCCGCAGCTTCATCGTATTGCCGCTAGTGCTGGGCAAGGCGCAGCTGGGACTGTTCTATGCGGACCGCGCGGTGCCGGCGCCGGAAGGCGTGCCCCCGGACGAGACTGCCCTGATCAAGGCGCTCAAGGGGCAGGTGCTGGCGGCGCTGTCGGGAAGCTGAGCGGCGCTTTTCTTCTAAGGTTATTCAACTTTCTTGCAGTTCCTGAAAAAACACCCTTGCAGAACTGCAGTCGGGTCGCTACAATCACGCCCCGAAGCAACAGCAACTATGTGAGCTGAATCAGAAGAAGTAGATTTAGTTGACAATAGATTGTTCGTTCTTCATACTCTGCGGTTCTTCGCGGTGGGGTGGCCGAGTGGTTAAAGGCAGCAGACTGTAAATCTGCCCTCTCTGAGTACGCTGGTTCGAATCCAGCCCCCACCACCAAATTGAAGAAGTCGTGAAGTTGAATCGAATAGAAGTGAGTTGAAGAAGTACCTCGTGCGGGTGTAGCTCAATGGTAGAGCTGAAGCCTTCCAAGCTTATGACGAGGGTTCGATTCCCTTCACCCGCTCCAGTTTCAAATAAGCCCTTGTAGCTCAGTGGTAGAGCACTCCCTTGGTAAGGGAGAGGCCACGTGTTCAATCCACGTCAAGGGCACCAGAATTCAAAGCGGCAGTCGTAGTACTCGCCCGTCAGGCGTGCCTGGTAATTTCAAACATCGTTAGGAGTCAAGAAATGGCAAAAGGTAAATTCGAACGGACCAAGCCGCACGTCAACGTCGGCACCATCGGTCACGTTGACCACGGCAAAACCACCCTGACGGCTGCAATCGCAACCGTTCTGTCGAAGAAATTCGGCGGCGAAGCCAAGGCCTACGACCAGATCGACGCGGCTCCGGAAGAAAAAGCACGCGGCATCACCATCAACACCGCGCACGTCGAGTACGAAACCGCGAACCGTCACTACGCGCACGTCGACTGCCCGGGCCACGCCGACTACATCAAGAACATGATCACCGGTGCTGCCCAGATGGACGGCGCGATCCTGGTGTGCTCGGCCGCTGACGGCCCGATGCCGCAGACCCGCGAGCACATCCTGCTGGCGCGTCAGGTTGGCGTTCCGTACATCATCGTGTTCCTGAACAAGTGCGACCTGGTCGACGACGCAGAACTGCTGGAACTGGTCGAAATGGAAGTCCGCGAACTGCTGTCGAAGTACGAGTTCCCTGGCGACGACCTGCCGATCATCAAAGGTTCGGCACGTATGGCGCTGGAAGGCCAGCCGGGCGAAATGGGCGAAGCGTGCATCGAGCGCCTGGCCGAAGCCCTGGACAGCTACATCCCGACCCCGGAACGTGCCGTTGACGGCGCCTTCCTGATGCCGGTGGAAGACGTGTTCTCGATCTCGGGCCGCGGTACCGTGGTGACCGGTCGTGTCGAGCGCGGCATCATCAAGGTCGGCGAAGAGATCGAAATCGTCGGTATCATCGACACCGTGAAGACCACCTGCACCGGCGTGGAAATGTTCCGCAAGCTGCTGGACCAGGGTCAAGCTGGCGACAACGTCGGCCTGCTGCTGCGCGGCACCAAGCGTGAAGACGTCCAGCGTGGCCAGGTTCTGGCCAAGCCGGGCTCGATCAAGCCGCACAACCACTTCACCGGCGAGATCTACGTTCTGTCGAAAGACGAAGGCGGCCGTCACACCCCGTTCTTCAACAACTACCGTCCGCAGTTCTACTTCCGTACGACTGACGTGACCGGTTCGATCGAACTGCCGGCAGACAAGGAAATGGTCATGCCAGGCGACAACGTGTCGATCACCGTCAAGCTGATCGCTCCGATCGCGATGGAAGAAGGTCTGCGCTTCGCAATCCGCGAAGGCGGCCGTACCGTCGGTGCCGGCGTGGTTGCCAAGATCCTGGCCTAATCAGCCAGAAGCAAGTAGAAGTAGTTGGCCTGCCCTGCAAGGGCAGGCCGCTCGGCAGGCACGGGACCTTGTCCCGTGAATTCCCTGCCTTGCCGTCGGGCGGAACGTTCCTGTTCCGCCCAACAACAGAACATTGTGCGATGCCTACACATCGCGTATAATGTTCGATTCAACGAGCAGTTTATGTAGGGGAGTAGCTCAATTGGCAGAGCGTCGGTCTCCAAAACCGAAGGTCGCGGGTTCGATTCCCTCCTCCCCTGCCACCGAATTCGGTGCCAGGCACCCGAAAGTAAAATAAGTATGTCTAATCAATCCGTGCAAACCGTCAGCACCTCGAATGACAAGTTCAAGGTTGCACTGGCAGTGGTTGCTACGATTGCAGGCGTGGTTGGCTTCTTCATCCTGAAAGGCCAGAACAAACCAGCTCTGATGTGCGCAGGCGCACTCGTGGCTGGTCTTGTCGTTGCCGTCCTGCTGTTGTGGACTTCCGCTACCGGTCGCGATTTCCTGGGCTTCGCCAAAGAGTCCGTACGCGAGACGAAGAAGGTTGTCTGGCCCACCCGCAAGGAAGCAACGCAGATCACCCTGGTGGTGTTCGGCTTTGTCCTCGTGATGGCGATTTTCCTGTGGGGCACGGATAAGATTCTCGAATTCCTGATGTACGACGTTGTTCTGGGGTGGAAACAATAATGAGCGAAAACGTACAAGATGACGTGCCGGGCGATGCTCCGGCAGCAGACGCTGGTGCGCCCCTGAGTGTCCCGGTCAGCACCAAGCGCTGGTACGTCGTGCATGTCTACTCGGGCATGGAAAAGAGCGTGATGCGTGGCCTGACCGAGCGTATCGAGCGCGGCGGCATGCAGGAACAATTCGGCCGCATTCTGGTCCCGACCGAAGAAGTGGTCGAGGTCAAGAATGGCAGCAAGTCGGTCACCGAGCGCCGTTTCTTCCCGGGCTACGTGCTGGTCGAGATGGAAATGACCGACGAGTCGTGGCACCTGGTCAAGAATACGCCGAAAGTCACCGGCTTCATCGGCGGCAAGAGCAACAAGCCGACCCCGATTCCAGCCCGCGAGATCGACAAGATCATGCAGCAGGTGCAGGAAGGCGTCGAAAAGCCGCGTCCGAAAGTGCTGTACGAAGTGGGCGAGCAGGTGCGTATCAAGGAAGGCCCGTTCACCGACTTCAACGGCAACGTCGAAGAAGTCAACTACGAAAAATCGAAGGTGCGTGTCACTGTCACCATCTTCGGCCGCGCAACTCCGGTGGAACTGGAGTTCGGGCAGGTAGAGAAAGTCTAAAGCGCCCAATCGGAGCGTCGCAGCAGCAAGGCGGAATCCGATAAGAGGAGCTCCGCCGGATAAGTGGTATCGGTCGGAGCGCTACCACTCATAATCGACAAGGAGCCTATCATGGCAAAGAAAATCGTCGGTTTTATCAAGCTGCAAGTGGCAGCTGGTAAGGCAAACCCATCCCCTCCGATCGGCCCGGCACTCGGCCAGCGCGGTCTGAACATCATGGAATTCTGCAAGGCGTTCAACGCCCGTACCCAAGGCATGGAGCCGGGTATGCCGATTCCGGTGGTGATCACCGCCTTCGCGGACAAGTCCTTCACCTTCGAGATGAAGACTCCGCCGGCAACCTACCTGATCAAGAAGTACGCTGGCATCACCAAAGGTTCGGCCAAGCCGCACACCGACAAGGTCGGCACGCTGACCCGTGCCCAAGCGGAAGAAATCGCAAAAACCAAGCAGCCGGACCTGACCGCTGCCGACATGGATGCAGCAGTGCGCATCATCGCCGGCTCGGCACGTTCGATGGGCATCACGGTGGAGGGTATCTAAATGGCTAAGCTGTCCAAGCGCGCAAAAGAAATGAAAGCCAAAGTCGACCGTAACAAGGTCTACGCTTTCGACAACGCCGTTGCGATCGTTAAAGAATTCGCTACCGCCAAGTTCAACGAGTCGATCGACGTCGCCGTGCAACTGGGCGTGGATCCGAAGAAGTCGGACCAGGTCGTCCGCGGTTCCGTGGTTCTGCCGGCTGGTACCGGCAAGACCGTCCGCGTCGCCGTGTTCGCCCAGGGCGAAAAAGCCGAGCAGGCACGTGCCGCCGGCGCCGACATCGTCGGTATGGAAGACCTGGCTGACCGCGTGAAGGCCGGCGACATGCCGTTCGACATCGTGATCGCTTCGCCGGACACCATGCGTATCGTCGGTACCCTGGGTCAGATCCTGGGCCCGCGCGGCCTGATGCCGAACCCGAAGGTCGGCACCGTGACCCCGGACGTGGCTGGCGCCGTCAAGAACGCCAAGGCCGGTCAGGTTCAGTACCGTACCGACAAGGCTGGTATCGTGCACGCCACCATCGGCCGCAAGTCGTTCTCGGACGACCAGCTGAAGACCAACCTGGTCGCGCTGATCGACGCCCTGAACAAAGCCAAGCCGGCTTCGTCGAAGGGTATCTACCTGCGCAAGGTTGCTCTGTCGTCGACCATGGGCGCTGGCGTCCGCGTTGACCACGGCACTCTGGCTGCCTAAGCAATAAAGAATTAAGTCCCCGTAGAACACCACGGGGCAGATCTTTGGGCTGGCAGTGAAAGCTGCCAGGCAATCAAAGACCGTTGGGCCGAATGCAGTGGTTGGGCAGGAGGTTAATAGAACACCCAACGCAGATGGCGAACCCGAACAAGTTTTGTAGTCGATGCTGCGAAGTTTCATCCGCTAGTCTCGCTTCTTAACTTCGGACGCCGTGTTCGAACCGATGTGGGGAATTTTCCTTGCATCATTTAAGGAGATTGACCGTGGGTCTTAATCTGAATGACAAAAAGGTCGTCGTCGAAGAAGTTTCCGCAAAAGTAGCAACTGCGCAAACCATCGTCGTGGCCGAATACCGTGGCATCCAGGTTAGTGCTTTGACGAAACTCCGTGCAACCGCTCGTTCGCAAGGCGTGTACCTGCGTGTTCTGAAGAACACGCTGGCCCGTCGTGCGGTCGAAGGTACCCAGTTCGCACCGCTGGCTGATTCGATGGTTGGTCCGCTGATCTACTCGATCTCGGATGACGCCGTTGCAGCAGCCAAAGTGATTTCCGACTTCTCGAAGACCAACGACAAGCTGGTCGTCAAGGGCGGTAACTACGCTGGTAAGAACCTGGATGTGGCCGGCGTCAGCGCGCTGGCAAGCATCCCGAGCCGTGAAGTCCTCATCGCCCAGCTGCTGGGCGTCATGCAGGCTCCGGTTTCCGGCTTTGCACGTGTTCTGGCTGCAGTCGCAGCACAAAAAGGCGAAGGTTCGGCAGCTCCGGCTGAAGAAACCGCAGCAGCTGAATAAGCTGACGTCTTTTTTTTCGAGCATTAATCTACATATACAAATATCTGGAGTTTCAAATGGCAATTAGCAAAGAAGAGTTCCTGGACGCAGTTGGCGCAATGTCGGTCATGGAACTGAACGACCTGGTCAAGGCTTTCGAAGAGAAGTTCGGCGTGTCGGCAGCTGCAATGTCGGCACCGGCTGCTGGCGGCGGCGCTGCTGCTCCGGCTGCTGAAGAGCAGACCGAGTTCAACGTCGTGCTGACCGAAGTCGGCGCGAACAAGGTCGGCGTCATCAAGGCCGTCCGTGAAATCACCGGCCTGGGCCTGAAAGAAGCCAAGGACGTCGTTGACGGCGCACCGAAGACCGTCAAGGAAGCCCTGCCGAAAGCTGACGCTGAAGCCGCTAAGAAGAAGCTGGAAGAAGCTGGCGCCAAGGCCGAGCTCAAGTAATACATACGCAATGGGCACCGGACACGGTGCCCGGCGCCGGAGTCAAAGCTTGCAAATCCCTGCTGAAAAGTGGGGGATGCGGCTTTGGCTCTTTTGTCGTCCCTGCAACACAATGCGCATTACCCTGCTGTAAAAGCAGTGGAAGCACAGCAGTATCGTAACACAGCAGTTCGAGTTGCCCTTTTCATCATGACAGGGGAGGGCGAGATTTGAGGCCTTGTATGTGGTGCGCCGTCCGGCTGGCCACTGGCAATCCCTGAATTCTCATCCTTTCTGTCACTCACGGAGTGTCCATGCACTACTCATTTACTGAGAAGAAACGCATTCGCAAATCGTTCGCGAAGCGCGCCAACGTTCACAACGTTCCCTATCTCCTGGCCACCCAGTTGGAGTCCTACGAGAACTTCTTGCAGGCGGACGCTGGTCCCTCCGTCCGCAAGAACGAAGGCCTGCAGTCGGCTTTCACCTCCATTTTCCCGATCGTGTCGCACAACGGCTTCGCGCGCCTGGAATTCCTCTCCTACGTGTTGGGTGACCCTGCCTTCGACGTCAAGGAATGCCAACAGCGCGGCCTGACCTTCGCGTCGCCGCTGCGCGCCAAGGTGCGTCTGGTGATCCTGGACAAGGAATCGCCGACCAAGCCGGTCGTCAAGGAAATGAAAGAGCAGGAAGTGTACATGGGCGAACTGCCGCTCATGACCGCCAACGGTTCGTTTGTCATCAACGGTACCGAGCGCGTGATCGTCTCGCAGCTGCACCGTTCGCCGGGCGTGTTCTTCGAGCACGACCGCGGCAAGACGCACTCGTCGGGCAAGCTGCTGTTCTCGGCACGTATCATTCCTTACCGCGGCTCGTGGCTGGACTTCGAGTTCGACCCGAAGGACATCCTGTTCTTCCGCGTCGACCGCCGCCGCAAGATGCCGGTGACGATCCTGCTGAAGGCGATCGGTATGACGCCGGAACAGATCCTGGCGAACTTCTTCGTCTTCGACAACTTCAACCTGCGCTCGGAAGGCGCGGAACTCGAATTCGTGGCCGAGCGCCTGCGAGGCGAGGTCGCGCGCTTCGACATCGTCGATCCGAAGTCGGGCAAGACCATCGTCACCAAGGACAAGCGTATCAACGCGAAGAACGTCCGTGACGTCGAAAACGCCGGCATCACCTACATCTCGGTACCGGAAGACTACCTGGTCGGCCGCGTGCTGGCCAAGAACGTCGTCGACACCGACACCGGCGAGATCATCGCCAATGCCAACGACGAGCTGACCGACGAACTGCTGGCCAAGCTGCGCGACGCCAACATCGAGTCGATCCAGACCCTGTACACCAACGACCTGGACCAGGGCGGCTACATCTCGCAGACCCTGCGCACCGACGACACCGCCGACCAGACCGCCGCACGCGTGGCGATCTATCGCATGATGCGTCCTGGCGAACCGCCGACCGAAGAATCGGTCGAAGCGCTGTTCAACGGCCTGTTCTACATGCCGGAACGCTATGACCTGTCGGCAGTCGGCCGCATGAAGTTCAACCGCCGTATCGGCCGTGACGAACTGGTCGGCGACATGACCCTGTCGAACGAAGACATCCTGGCCGTGATCAAGATCCTGGTCGAGCTGCGCAATGGCCGCGGCGAAGTCGACGACATCGATCACCTGGGTAACCGCCGCGTGCGTTGCGTGGGCGAACTGGCCGAAAACCAGTTCCGCGCCGGTCTCGTGCGTGTCGAGCGCGCCGTCAAGGAGCGCCTGGGCCAGGCCGAAGCCGACAACCTGATGCCGCACGATCTGATTAACTCCAAGCCGATTTCGGCAGCTATCCGTGAGTTCTTCGGTTCGTCGCAGCTGTCGCAGTTCATGGACCAGACCAACCCGCTGTCGGAAATCACCCACAAGCGCCGTGTGTCGGCCCTTGGCCCGGGCGGTCTGACCCGCGAACGCGCCGGCTTCGAGGTGCGCGACGTGCACCCGACCCACTACGGCCGCGTGTGCCCGATCGAAACGCCTGAAGGCCCGAACATCGGCCTGATCAACTCGCTGGCACTGTACGCCCGCCTGAACGAATACGGCTTCCTGGAAACCCCGTACCGCAAGGTCGACGGTTCGAAAGTCACCGACAAGATCGAATACCTGTCGGCGATCGAAGAAGGCCGTTACATCATCGCCCAGGCAAACGCCGCGATCAACGAAGAAGGCCAGCTGGTCGACGAACTGGTGTCGGCACGTGAAGCCGGCGAAACCATCCTGGTCTCGCCCGAGCGCATCCAGTACATGGACGTGGCCCCGGGCCAGGTCGTGTCGGTGGCAGCTTCGCTGATTCCGTTCCTCGAGCACGATGACGCGAACCGTGCACTGATGGGCGCCAACATGCAGCGCCAGGCCGTGCCTTGCCTGCGTCCGGAAAAAGCCTTCGTCGGCACCGGTATCGAGCGCACCGTGGCAGTCGACTCCGGCACCACCGTGCAGGCGACCCGTGGCGGTCTGGTGGACTACGTCGATGCAGGCCGTGTGGTGATCCGCGTCAACGACGACGAGGCGCAAGCCGGCGAAGTCGGTGTGGACATCTACAACCTGATCAAGTACACCCGTTCCAACCAGAACACCAACATCAACCAGCGTCCGATCGTGCAAGTGGGCGATCGCGTGGCACGGGGCGACGTCATCGCCGACGGCGCCTCGACCGACCTGGGCGAGCTGGCACTGGGCCAGAACATGCTGGTGGCGTTCATGCCGTGGAACGGCTTGAACTTCGAGGACTCGATCCTCATCTCGGAGAATGTCGTCAAGGACGACCGCTACACCTCGATCCACATCGAGGAACTGTCGGTCGTGGCACGCGACACCAAGCTGGGACCGGAAGAGATCACCCGCGACATTTCGAACCTGGCCGAGAACCAACTGGCGCGCCTGGACGAATCGGGCATCGTCTACATCGGCGCCGAAGTGCAGGCCGGTGACGTGCTGGTCGGCAAGGTGACCCCGAAAGGCGAAACCCAGCTGACCCCGGAAGAGAAGCTGCTGCGCGCGATCTTCGGCGAAAAAGCGTCGGACGTGAAAGACACCTCGCTGCGCGTGCCGTCGGGCATGGTCGGCACCGTGATCGACGTCCAAGTGTTCACCCGCGAAGGCATCGTCCGCGACAAGCGCGCCCAGCAGATCATCGACGACGAGCTGAAGCGCTTCCGCCTGGACCTGAACGACCAGCTGCGTATCGTGGAAGGCGATGCCTTCCAGCGTCTGGAGCGTCTGCTGGTGGGCAAGACCGTGAACGGCGGTCCGAAGAAGCTGGCGAAAGGCGCCGTTATCGACGCCGCTTACCTGGCTGACCTGGACAAGTTCCACTGGTTCGACATCCGCCCGGCTGACGACGAGACCGCCAACGCGCTGGAAGCGATGAAGGAATCGATCAACGAGAAGCGCCACCAGTTCGACCTGGCCTTCGAAGAGAAGCGCAAGAAGCTGACGCAGGGCGACGAGCTGCAGCCTGGCGTGCAGAAGATGGTCAAGGTATACCTGGCCGTCAAGCGCCGCCTGCAGTCGGGCGACAAGATGGCAGGCCGCCACGGTAACAAGGGTGTGGTCTCGCGTATCGTGCCGGTGGAAGACATGCCGTTCATGGCCGACGGTACCCCGGCCGACGTCGTGCTGAACCCGCTGGGCGTGCCGTCGCGTATGAACGTCGGCCAGATCCTGGAAACCCACCTGGGTTGGGCAGCGAAGGGTCTGGGCCTGCGTCTGGGCGAAATGATTAAGGCCAAGGCAGAAACCGAGCAACTGCGCGCGTTCCTGGGCAAGATCTACAACGAGACCGGCAAGAAGGAAGACCTGGACAACTTCAGCGACGAGGAAATCGTCTCGCTGGCGAACAACCTCAAGAACGGCGTGCCGTTCGCGACCCCGGTGTTCGACGGTGCGCACGAGGAAGAAATCCGGCGCATGCTGGACCTGGCCTTCCCCGACCCGATCGCGAAGCACCTGGGCATGACCCCGTCGAAGAACCAGGTCACGATGTTCGACGGCCGTACCGGCGAAGCATTCGAGCGCAAGGTCACCGTCGGCTTCATGCACATGCTGAAGCTGCACCACCTGGTCGACGACAAGATGCACGCGCGTTCGACCGGTCCGTACTCGCTGGTGACGCAGCAGCCGCTGGGCGGTAAAGCCCAGTTCGGTGGCCAGCGC
Source organism: Herbaspirillum sp. SJZ107 (assembly GCF_006715485.1). Taxonomy (GTDB): domain Bacteria; phylum Pseudomonadota; class Gammaproteobacteria; order Burkholderiales; family Burkholderiaceae_D; genus Telluria. Next base: position 494,270 of record NZ_VFNH01000003.1, on the reverse strand, counting down.
TTCGGTGAGATGGAAGTGTGGGCACTGGAAGCCTACGGCGCGTCCTACGTGCTGCAGGAAATGCTGACCGTGAAGTCGGACGACGTGAATGGCCGTACCAAGGTGTACGAGAACCTGGTCAAGGGCGACCACGTGATCGATGCCGGTATGCCGGAATCGTTCAACGTGCTGGTCAAGGAAATCCGCTCGCTGGGTATCGATATCGATCTCGAGCGCAGCTAAGCAGGCCGGCATGGCCGCCAGCCTTCGGGCTGGCCCGTGACCTCGACAATCGTCGCCCCGGCGCAGGCTGGGGCGCAAGCCCGGCGGAAACGCCGGCAAACTTGGATCCCCGCCTGCGCGGGGATGACGTTTTTCAAGGGATACAATACGGTTCAGCAAACACTGGCGAAAATCAGTGAGAAGCGGCGGTAGTAGTTAGTACAGAATTCAATCACCCGGAGTGATAAATGAAAGCACTGCTCGATCTATTCAAGCAAGTTCAGCAAAACGAGAGCTTCGACGCCATCAAGATTGGCCTGGCGTCGCCCGAAAAAATCCGTTCGTGGTCGTTCGGCGAAGTCAAGAAGCCGGAAACCATCAACTACCGTACGTTCAAGCCGGAACGCGACGGCCTGTTCTGCGCCAAGATCTTTGGTCCGATCAAGGACTACGAATGCCTGTGCGGCAAGTACAAGCGCCTGAAGCACCGCGGCGTCATCTGCGAGAAGTGCGGCGTCGAAGTCACGCTGGCAAAAGTCCGCCGTGAGCGCATGGGCCACATCGAGCTGGCCTCGCCGACCGCGCACATCTGGTTCCTGAAGTCGCTGCCGTCGCGTCTGGGCATGGTCCTGGACATGACCCTGCGCGACATCGAGCGCGTGCTGTACTTCGAAGCATACGTGGTCACCGATCCGGGCATGACCCCGCTGAAGAAGTCGCAGATCATGTCGGAAGACGACTACGCCGCCAAGTACGAAGAGTACGGCGACGACTTCACCGCATTCATGGGCGCCGAAGGCATCCGTGAACTGCTGCGCTCGATCGACATCGACCGCGAAGCCGAAGCCCTGCGCGTCGAGCTGAAAGAGTCGAAGTCCGAAGCCAAGATCAAGAAATACGCCAAGCGCCTGAAAGTGCTCGAGGCCTTCCAGCGTTCGGGCATCAAGCCCGACTGGATGATCATGGAAGTGCTCCCGGTTCTGCCGCCGGAGCTGCGTCCGCTCGTCCCGCTGGACGGCGGCCGTTTCGCGACCTCCGACCTGAACGACCTGTACCGCCGCGTCATCAACCGTAATAACCGCCTGAAGCGCCTGATGGAACTGCGCGCGCCGGAAATCATTACGCGTAACGAAAAGCGCATGCTGCAGGAAGCAGTGGACTCGCTGCTGGACAACGGCCGTCGCGGCAAGGCGATGACCGGCGCCAACAAGCGTCCGCTGAAGTCGCTGGCTGAAATGATCAAGGGTAAGGGCGGCCGTTTCCGTCAGAACCTGCTGGGCAAGCGCGTCGACTACTCGGGCCGTTCGGTCATCGTGGTGGGTCCGCAGCTGAAACTGCACCAGTGCGGCCTGCCGAAGCTGATGGCCCTGGAACTGTTCAAGCCGTTCATCTTCAACAAGCTGGAACTGATGGGTCTGGCCACGACCATCAAGGCGGCCAAGAAGCTGGTCGAGCAGCAGGAACCGGTGGTCTGGGACATCCTGGAAGAAGTCATCAAGGAACACCCGGTCATGCTGAACCGTGCGCCGACCCTGCACCGTCTGGGTATCCAGGCGTTCGAGCCGGTGCTGATCGAAGGCAAGGCAATCCAGCTGCACCCGCTGGTCTGCGCGGCGTTCAACGCCGACTTCGACGGTGACCAGATGGCAGTCCACGTCCCGCTGTCGATCGAAGCACAGATGGAAGCCCGCACCCTGATGCTGGCCTCGAACAACATCCTGTTCCCGTCGAACGGCGAGCCGTCGATCGTCCCGTCGCAGGATATCGTGCTGGGTCTGTACTACGCGACCCGCGAAGCGATCAACGCCAAGGGCGAAGGCATGCTGTTCCCGAACGTGTCGGAAGTCATCCGCGCGTACGACAACAAGGAAGTCGAACTGGCGACCCGCATCACCGTGCGTATCGTCGAGCATCCGAAGAACGAGCAAGGCGGCTTCGACCGCACCGTGACCCGCTACGAGACCACCGTCGGCCGCGCCATCCTGTCCGAGATCCTGCCGCATGGCCTGCCGTTCTCGGTGCTGAACCGCGCCCTGAAGAAGAAGGAAATCTCGAAGCTGATCAACACGTCGTTCCGCAAGTGCGGCCTGCGTGCGACCGTCGTGTTTGCCGACAAGCTGATGCAGTCGGGCTTCCGCCTGGCGACCCGCGCCGGCATCTCGATCGCCGTCGACGACATGCTGATCCCGGACGTCAAGAAGACCATGATCGCGACCGCCGAAGCGGAAGTGAAGCAGATCGAGCAGCAGTACGCCTCGGGTCTGGTCACCGCCGGCGAGCGTTACAACAAGGTCGTCGACATCTGGGGCAAGACCTCCGACGAAGTCGGCAAGGCGATGATGGACCAGCTGAAAGTGGAACCGGTCACCAAGCGTGACGGCACCGAAGGCACGCAGGAATCGTTCAACGCGATTTACATGATGGCCGACTCGGGCGCCCGTGGTTCGGCAGCCCAGATCCGCCAGCTGGCCGGTATGCGCGGCCTGATGGCGAAGCCGGACGGTTCGATTATCGAAACGCCGATTACCGCGAACTTCCGCGAAGGCCTGAACGTTCTGCAGTACTTCATCTCGACGCACGGCGCCCGTAAAGGTCTGGCCGACACCGCGCTGAAGACGGCAAACTCGGGTTACCTGACCCGCCGCCTGGTCGACGTGACCCAGGATCTGGTGGTGATCGAGGACGATTGCGGCACCAACAACGGCACGCACATGAAGGCGATGGTCGAAGGCGGTGAAGTCATCGAGCCGCTGCGCGACCGTATCCTCGGCCGCGTGACCGGTACCGACGTCGTCAATCCGGAAACGCAAGAGACCCTGTACGAAGCCGGCACGCTGCTGGACGAAGACATGGTCGAAGAAATCGAGCGCCTGGGCATCGACGAAGTCAAGGTCCGTACCCCGCTGAACTGCGACACGCGCTACGGCCTGTGCGCCAAGTGCTACGGCCGTGACCTCGGCCGCGGCATGCTGGTGAACAGCGGCGAAGCAGTCGGCGTCGTGGCTGCACAGTCGATCGGTGAGCCGGGTACCCAGCTGACCATGCGTACCTTCCACATCGGTGGTGCGGCATCGCGTGCAGCAGTGGCATCGTCGGTCGAAGCCAAGTCGAACGGTACGGTCCGCTTCACCGCGACCATGCGTTACGTGACCAACGGCAAGGGCGCCCAGATCGTCATCTCGCGTTCGGGCGAAGTGCTGATCACCGACGACCACGGCCGCGAGCGCGAGCGCCACAAGGTGCCGTACGGCGCGACCCTGGCCGTGCATGACGGCATGGTCGTGAAAGCAGGCGTGCCGCTGGCAACCTGGGATCCGCTGACCCGTCCGATCATCACGGAATACGGCGGCACGATCAAGTTCGAAAACGTGGAAGAGGGCGTCACCGTCGCTCGCCAGGTGGACGAAGTGACCGGCCTGTCGACCCTGGTGGCAATCGATCCGAAGCGTCGCGGTTCGGGCAAGGCACTGCGTCCGCAGGTCAAGCTGCTGAACGAGAACGGCCAGGAAGTCAAGATCGCCGGCACCGAGCACGCCGTGACGATCGGTTTCCAGGTTGGCGCACTGATCATGGTGAAGGATGGCCAGCAGGCGTCGGTGGGTGAAGTGCTTGCACGTATCCCGACCGAATCGCAGAAGACCCGTGACATTACCGGTGGTCTGCCGCGCGTTGCCGAGCTGTTCGAAGCCCGTTCGCCGAAAGATGCCGGCATGCTGGCGGAAGTCACCGGTACGGTCGCATTCGGTAAAGAGACCAAGGGCAAGCAGCGCCTGGAAATCACCGACATGGACGGCAACAAGCACGAGTTCCTGATCACCAAGGACAAGCAAGTGCTGGTGCACGACGGCCAGGTGGTGAACAAGGGCGAGATGATCGTGGACGGCCCGGCCGATCCGCAAGACATCCTGCGCCTGCTGGGTATCGAAGCGCTGGCCCGCTACATCGTCGACGAAGTCCAGGACGTGTACCGTCTGCAGGGCGTGAAGATCAACGACAAGCACATCGAGGTGATCGTTCGCCAGATGCTGCGCCGTGTCCAGATCGTCGATGCCGGCGACACCGACTACATCGTCGGCGAGCAGGTGGAGCGTTCGGAACTGCTGGAAGAGAACGACCGCATGAACGCTGTCGCGAAACTGCCGGCACAGTACGAAAACGTGCTGCTGGGTATTACCAAGGCATCGCTGTCGACCGACTCGTTCATCTCGGCCGCATCGTTCCAGGAAACCACCCGCGTGCTGACCGAAGCGGCGATCATGGGCAAGCGCGACGGTCTGCGCGGCCTGAAGGAAAACGTCATCGTCGGCCGCCTGATCCCGGGCGGTACCGGTCTGGCCTTCCACCGCGCTCGCAAGGAGAAGGAGCAGTGGGAAGCGGAAGAGCGCCAGGCACTGCTGCAGCAGGAGAAGGCCAACATGGCTGCCGAACTGCAGGCGATGGAAGACCAGCAGCAGGCTGCGGCGCATGCCGAGCAGCATCAGGGCGATGGCGAGTAATTTTCGCTTCAGCTTTAGCTTAGATAGCTAACAAAAACGGCACCTCTTGGGGTGCCGTTTTTTTTTTGGTCCGTCGTCAGCGTGCCGCGGCTTCCAGTGCCCCGATGTCACCGCTGCGAATCAACTTCAGATGGCGGGTAATCCACTCCACCGGCCGGTCCCACCACGCAATCGCCAGCAGGCGCCGCACGCTGTCTGCATCGAAACGTTCGCGCAGTATTTGCGCCGGATTGCCACCGACGATGGCATACGGCGGCACGTCCGCCGTCACCACCGAGCGCGCCGCGATGATGGCACCGTCGCCGATCGTCACCCCAGGCATGATCAGCGCGTCATAGCCGATCCAGACATCGTTGCCGACCACGGTATCGCCCTTGTACGGCAATTCTCCCGGCTGGGGCGCCGCGGTTTCCCAGCCATTGCCGAAGATGAAGAACGGATACGTGGAGATGCCGTTCATCTGGTGGTTGGCGCCATTCATGATGAATTTCACGCCACGCGCGATCGCACAGAATTTGCCGATGCGCAGGCGGTCGCCGATGAAATCGAAGTGGTACAGGACGTTGTTTTCGAAATGGTGGGCACCGTCCGGATCGTCGTAATAGGTGTACTCGCCGATCTCGATGTTCGGGCGGGTCACGACATTCTTCAAAAAGCTGATTTGCGGAAAAGGTGTCGGGGAGGGCGTATGGGGGTTCGGGCCTGGCATGGATGCTGTTGAATATGCATGAATGGAGCGTATGACTTTGCCTCATCCTCGCACGCGAACAAGCGGAATTGCGACAGATTGCAGGGACTGCGTCACGAAATGCGAATCAGCGGAACAGACTGGTCCGCCGATTCGTATCTGGAAATCCAGCACTGCTCAGTGCTGATAGATATTCGTGTAATTCCCCGATCCGGTCTGGCTCACGTTGGCGACATAATTCTGCCCGACCTGGCGCACGATCGCCGTGTTGCTGTTGCCGAGCTGGGCAACGGTAGCCGAATTGCCGATGCCGAAGGTGACGGGGCCGGTACCGGTCTGGCTGACGATCGCCAGGTTGCCGACGCCGTTCTGGTCGATATCGGCAATATGTTCACGGGTACCGGTCTGGCTTGCTTCCGCCTGGTTATCGCTGCCGGTTTGCCGGATCCGGATGTCGGCGGCTTCGGTATCGGTCTGCAAGGTGCTGGCATAGTTCGCGACACCGGCCTGCTCGATCAGGGGGCCGCCGAACACGTTGAGGTCGACGTTCGCCGATGCGATATTGCCGTCGCCTTCCTGGGTGATACGCGGGCTGGCATAGCCGGTGCCGCGCTGGCTGACGACCGCGATGTTGTCATTGCCGTTTTGCGTGGTGCGCGCCGTACCCGGAATGGATTCCTGCTGCTCGACGGCGGAAATGTTGCCGTTGCCGTTCTGGATAAGCACTGCGCTCAGATCCGAGGTCAGCGTCTGGCGCAGCGTGGCGGTGTTGTAGCTGCCCGTCTGCGTGATCTCGGCCGTTACCGGAAAGGTCGACGCGACGATGTCGATTTGCGTGATCCCCGCATTGTTGCCGTTGCCGGTCTGGCGAATCTGCGCTTCGAGATTGCCGCCACTGTTCAGCTGAAGCAGGCCACCGGTGGTCGACCCGGGACCGCCGACATGATTGTTGTTGCCGATCTGGGTGATCGTCGCCGTCACGTTATTGAAATCGTAGACGCCGGTGGTCTGCTCGGCATAGGAGGTATTGCCATTGCCCTGCTGCGTCACGGTGACGGTGGAACTGGTGTCCTGGGCCGAGGCAGCCTGGGAGGCCAGGGTGAGTGCCAGGCCGAGTGCAGCGGCGATGACCGATAACGAGAATCTGGACTGCATGATGAACTCCTCGAAGTAGTACTGCGTGGGGAATCAATGCTGGTAGATGTTCGTGTAATTGCCCGAGCCGGTCTGGCTGACGTTGGCGTTGTAGCCCGCACCGACCTGGCGCACGATGGCCGTGTTGCTGTTGCCAAGCTGGGCAATCACCGTAAAGTTCCCCAGCAGGCTCGCCGGCACCCCGGTCTGGGCGACGCTCGCCAGGTTGCCGTTGCCGGTCTGCGTGATGTCCGTGCGTTGCCCCTCGCCGGTCAGGTTGGTATCGGCCTGGTTGGCCATGCCCTGCTGCCGGATCGCGGTGCCGGAATCGAAGCCATTGATGTTCTGTACGACGGTTGCGCTGTTCAGGCTGCCGGTTTGCACGATGGATGGCCCACCGCCGATCGCACCCACCGTGACCACCGACGCGGTATTGCCATCGCCGTCCTGGGTGACATTCGGGCCGCCATAGGTGGCGCCGCTCTGGCTGATCGTGACCTGGTTGCCGGTGCCGTTCTGTACCGACCGCAGACTGCTGTCGCCACTGAAGGTCTGCTCGATGCGGGCGATGTTGCCGTCGCCGCTCTGCTCGATGATGGCTTCGGCATACGAGGTAGTGAACTGCCTGAACGTGGCGTCGTTGCCGATGCCGGTCTGCGTGATGCGGGCAGAGGCTGCGAGTGCGGCATTGCCGTTGTTATCCTGGATGAGGCCGGCGTTATTGCCCCTGCCGGTTTGCAAGACCTCGGCGATGACCGGACCGATCGGCGCGTTACTCTGGATGAGGCCGCTACTGGTGCCGCCCAGGCCGCCCACGTGGTTGTTGTCGCCGATCTGGGTGATCGTCGCTTGGACCCCGGTCACCGTCGTGATGGCGTATTGTTCGGCGTACGCGGTATTGCCATTGCCCTGCTGCGTCACCGTCACGTTCGAGGTGTTGTCCTGGGCCGACGCGGCGTGGCACACCAGGCCCATGCCGAGGGCGAGGACAACTGCCGAGAATCTGGATTTCATGAATGACTCCTCAAAAGCAGGGGCGTGACGACGCTCATCCAGTGCCCCGATGCTGGACGGCCGCGCACTGAGCGGCGGTGGGCCGCTCAGTGCTGGTAGATGGTCGTGCCGTTGTTTGCGCCGAGCTGGCGGACATCGGCGCGATAGCCGAGACCGGCCTGGCGCACGATGGCCGTATTGCCGTTGCCGAGCTGGGACAGGAGCACCGCATTGCCGTCGTTGACGCCGCCCGGGCTCATGCCGGTCTGGCTGACGCTGGCGAGGTTGCCGTTGCCCTCCTGGTCGATCGAGAGGCGCTGGAAATCGCCGGTCTGTGTCGCGTCGGCCTGGTTGCCGGTGCCCTGTTGGCGGATCCGGTGGCTCGACTCGGACAGCAGGTTCTGCACGGTGATGACGCTGTTGAAGCTGCCGCTCTGCTCGATGCGCGGGCCGCCGCCGATGGTCACGCCGTACCCGATCACCGTTGCGGTATTGCCTTCGCCGTCCTGCGTCACGTTCGGTCCGCCGAAGGGGCCATTGCTGTAGTCGATCGTCAAACGGTTGCCGGCCCCGTTCTGGCTTGTGCGCAGTAAAGCGGTGCCGCCGTTGTGGGCGACGTCGGCGACGTTGCCGCTGCCGCTCTGGTCGATGGCGACGCTGCTGTCGGAGGAGCCGTATTGCCTGAGCTGGGCGGTGTTGTCCATGCCGAGCTGCGTGATCCGGGCCGAGTTCGGCAGCGAGCCACCGTTGCCGGTTTGCGTGATGCCGGCGTCGTTGCCGGTGCCGGTCTGCTGGATCAGCGCCGATATCAGCCCGCCATTATCGCGCTGGAGTACGCCGCCGGTCGCCGCGCCGGGGCCGCCCACGTGGTTGTCGTTGCCGGCCTGGGCGATCGTGATGGCCGCTCTGACAGGAAACGACGGACCGCCGGCTTGTTCAGCGTAGGACGTGTTGCCCTTGCCCTGCTGCGTCACGGTGATGTTGCCGGTAAAGTCCTGCGCGAAAGCGGCGTGGCAGGCACATGCCAGGATGACGCCGGTGAAGATGGTCGAGCGTGCGGCTTTCATGGAACGGCTCCTCGAAGTGATCAGGGCATGGCGGACATCTACCCAGCGCTCCTAGTACTGGATGATGGTGGCGGTCTTGCCGTTGCCGTACTGGGTGATGCGCGCGGCACCCTGTTGCCCGTATTGTTCGATGCGTCCGCTGTTCAGCACGCCATGCTGTTCGATGCCGGCGCGGTTGCCCTGGCCGGCCTGCACGATGGTCGCCTCGTTCTGCTGGCCCAGCTGCTGCACGAAGGCCTGGTTGTCCAGCCCGCCCTGCAGCAGGCTGGCGCTGTTGGCCAGGCCGTCCTGCGATACCGCTATCTGATTCTGCTGGCCGGCCAGGGCGGCGTAGGCGCGGACGGCGGCAGTGTCAGCGGCCGGCTTCGACCGGGCAGGGACGGCGAGTTCGGACGGCGCCAGGTCGCCGGCGCCGGCGCAGGTGCACGCCAGCAGCGCGCACAGCATCGACAAGCCGCGCTGCGCGTTCATGGCGCGCTCCCGCTGCCGGTCGCCGCCACGCGGCCGTCCGTGCCGGCATCCTGCGCCGTCGCAGACGTCACCGCGGCTGTACGCCGTGCCGGCGCCTGCGCCAGGTAGCGCCGCAGCACCGGATTGGCCCGGTCGGCGTCGTTCTGCAGCGTCCAGTTACCGGCCTGGATGCCCTGCGCGACCAGGTGCGTTACTGCCGCCTCAATCGCCTCGCTGACGCACAGCTGGGTCGGCTCGTTGCGCGTGGTGCCGGCCTCGAACTCAGCCAGGTCCTTCACGTTGACGAATTTGAAGACGCTCGGATGCAGCTCGTACGAATAGATGGTCTTGGTGGTCGACACGCTCTGCAGGATCTGGCCGCCGCGGATGTCGACGATGCGCAGGTTGACTGTCACCTGGTCGACCCGGTATTGCGTCGACAGGCCGATGCCGAGGAAGCGCGCGCCGACGCCGCCGGTACGCACGTTGCTTTCGAAGGCGACGATGCCGCCCTCGATCAGCACCGACGCTCCCAGCAGCGGCGGCACCTGTACCGGCGGCGTGCCGGCCGGCTGCGGCATCTCGAGCGCACGCACGATCTTGCGTTCGGTGAGCAGGTTCTGCAGGTTCTCGCGCTCGACCGGGATGAACCAGCCGGAATCCTGCAGCGCGCGGATCAGCATCGACGAGGCGCCCTGCGTCACCGCGGTCGAGAATGAACTATCCGGCGCCGGCTTGTACTGGCCGGTCTGGTCGCGGATGCCGTACACGGCCACGGCAATCTTTCCCTTCGGCGCAGGCAGGGCCAGCAGGTCGCGCGTGATGGCGGTATCGGGCGTCAGCTGGGCGTTGTTGCGCACGCCGGACGGTTGATGCGCGCAGCCGGTTGCAAGCAGCAGGGCGGCCAGGGGCAGAAGCAGCTGGATTTTCATTGTCCCACCTCGAAGGAAGTCACGACGCCGGTCGCCTTTTCGGTGGTGGTCACGCGCAGGATGCCGCCGCCGAGGTCGGTCACGGTGATCACGAAGTTTTCAGTGGAAAAGGTGCCGGGGATCAGCTTGCCGTCCTGGCCCAGGAGCTTGGAGGTGGCCGAGGAGGCGAGCTGGCTCAGCACCATGCGCTCGAGCGTCTGGTTGAACTGCTGCAGCGGCGTCTGGTTCAGCGACGAGCCGCCCAGTCCGGATTGCAGGCCGTGCTTGTTGGTGGCCGAGGCGGCGGCGAGCAGGCCGGGCGCGTTGTTCGGCGCGCCGCCGAAGTTCGGGTTGACGGGTACGTAGACCAGCTCGCTTGCGCCGGCGCCGCCGGCCCACAGGGCGAGTCCGCAGACGATGGCCGTGGTGATTCGCGGGGTGACTCGCGAGGTGACTCGATGCGACATGGCGGTCTCCTTGATGACAGGTCAGAATTCGTCGGCGGCGAGGTCGGCGTCGCTGACGAGGCGGCGCTGGCGTTCGATGTCGAGGATGGTTTGATAGGCGCTTTCGGCGGCGCTTTCTGCCAGCGTCTTCAGCCCGGCACGCGCCGGCGGCAGCTGCAGCTGGAGCACGCGCTGCTGGCCGAATTCGATCCAGACCAGGCTGCCCCAGCGCGCCGACGGGCGTTCGCGCAGCGCCAGCGTGTAGCGTTCGCCGCCGGGCTTGTCGCGCCATTCGGCGATGAAGTGATTGGCGAATTCGTGGCCGGCCACGGTGACCATCTGGCTGGTGACGATGCCCCAGGCTTCCGTCAGCGGTTCCTGGACAGTGGCATCCGTGACCGCCGGTGCCGGTGCCGTTGCAGCGCAGGCCGGCCACGCGGCCAGCAGCGATGAAAGGAGCGGGACCAGGAGACTGCGGGCTGGATGAGGCATGGTGGCGCCTGTTGCCTATTAGTTATAAAAACTGCAATCCTTTACATTCGAGTGTAGTGAGGAAGCGGACTGTACAGTTGAGAAGGGTCAGGCTTGGCAGACGGGATTGCGACGGTCTGGGCCGGATCAAGGTACATGCATGAGGCGTACAGGCAATTTTGCAGTGGAAAGCTATTGCACGCGGCAACGGGAAAGCACTGACGAAACGATGCGCCGAAAAAGAAAACGGCACCTCGCGGTGCCGTTTCCCATGGCTGGCCGAACGGCCAACGATCAGGGTTTGTAGTACAAGACGGTCGTTCCCGCCGCGCCAGCCCCGGCCACCTTGATCGCCGATCCCACCGGCAGGTAGATAGTATTGCCGGATGCGGTGTCGGTGACGGTAACCGTGGTATCCAATCCCGGCGCGAACACGAGCGTGTTGAGCTTGCCACTGATCGTGACGCCGCCACCCGCTTGTGCGGCATCGATCCAGAGGTTCGCAAGTTGCCCGGACAGCGTCAGGTTGGCCGCGTTATTGAACTTGACGACGGTCGTTTGCCCGCTGCTGCCTTCCGTATAACCATTTGCCGTCAGATGCAGGGCCGACGCGGGCGCCACCGGCGCAGCCACGATGGTTTGGGTAGGCGCCGGCGTCGTCGTGCCGGGCGTCGTTGGTGCCGCATTGCTCGTGGGTGCAGTGCCGCTGCCGGTGGCCGAACTGCCGCCACCGCCGCAGGCTGCAAGCAGGGTCATGACGGCGGTCGCAATCGCGAATTTTTTCATGTCGTCCAGAAAGTTGTGTAGGGGAAATCAATGCTAGGGAAGACGTGCTTCCATCGCGTTGCGGTTTCTCTTCCCTACGCAGCTTTCCGGACGAACCTGGGTTTTACTTATCCAATCTCATCATTTCACTGTGGTTTCCAGCCACGCGAAAATCGCCGGCCAGATCCGCGCATGCGCATTGCGTCCCACCAGCACCCCGACGTGCTGCAGGTTGACGCCGATATCGCCCTCGTACTCGAGCACCAGTTTATGAGAGCTGGCAGCCGCCTGGTTGAACGGCACCACGGCCTGCAGGGGGATTACCTTGCTGCGCGGGTCGACCACGCTGGCCAGCGGCGCGTGCAGATCCTGCGGGCCGATGCTGCGGCCGTTGATCATGAGGCGGCCCTGCATGAAGTCGTCGTTGCGGTACAGCGACTCGACGATGTCGGTGAACAGCCGGCCCGGCATCGGGAACTCGTCGTGGGTCCAGCGCTCGACGCGCATGTGGGTCGACAGCGCCACCGGGTCGAACATCGACAGCGTGCGGTCCATGATGCGCTCCCACTGGAAGGCATGGGGTTCGGCGATGGCGCTCATCATGTTGAGGAAGGCGCCCGGCACGTGGTTGAAGCTGTCGGCGATGTCGCGCGCGTGCGGGGTGGCTTGCACCAGGCGGTTGAAGCAGCAGGTGGCGGGTTCGAAATGCAGCGGCGATTCCAGCAGGATGGTGGCGGCTACCCGCTCCGGGTGCATGCAGCTGTAGATCGCGGCCAGCACGCCGCCGAGCGAATGGCCGGCGATGACCATGCGCGCTTCGCCGCTGTCGGCCTCGATGGCCTTCTGGCAGGCGGACAGCAGGCGGTCGCCGTAGTGGGCCAGGCCAAAGTCGGCACGCTGAGCGGCACCCTGCGCAGCACCTTCGTCGGCGCCATCGCCGGCGTCGTGCACCGGCACCCATTCGGCCTGGTAGACCCGGTAGCCGCGCTCGAGCCAGCGCCGCACGACGCTCACCTCGGGCGTCAGGTCCCAGATGTAGGCGCGCTTGATGGGGGCCGGCACCAGCAGCACGGCCGGGCCGTCGCTGTCGTCGGGGCCGAAGCGGCGCAGCCTGAGGCCGGGTTCGGTGTGGAGGATCGTGGACGGGGTCTGCTGCGGACCATAGCCGGCGCGGTCCAGCATCTTGCCGCGCTCGAGGCGGCTGCGGTCCATATCCTTGAGTGCCTGCACCCCGAGCGTGCCCAGGGTGTTCGGGTTCATCGACGTCGTTGTGGTAGTCATGTTGTGTCTCCTTCAGGACCACGGCACTGTACGCCAACTTGAGGGCGATTCCAACGGCGTTCCAATCGAATTTGCGAAGCGTTAAATGGAAACGGTTCGAAATTTCTAGCAGTCTATAAATAGTCCCGCGCTGGCGTCCGCCACCCATCCATTGCGTGATTTACACTATCCCGGCTCGATCATCCCAACCTGAAAGGACACACCATGAACATTCGATCGGCCGGCATCCTGCTGGCATCTGCACTCGTCGCAGCCGCCTCCGGCGCCAACGCCCAGTCCACCGACAAGCTGCAGGCGCCGATGAGCCTGGCAACGCCCAGCGGTCCCGGCAAGATGATCGGCACGGTGACGGTCACGGAATCGAAGGATGGCCTGGTCTTCACGCCGGCGCTGACCGATCTGCCGGCCGGACCGCATGGCTTCCACGTGCACGAGACCGGCAGCTGCGACGCCAACCAGAAGGATGGCAAGCCGGTGCCGGCCGGCGCGGCCGGCGGCCACTACGATCCGACCACCAGCAAGCACCACGCCGGACCCACCGGCGACGGCCACATGGGCGACCTGCCGCCGCTGGTGGTGGGCGGCAACGGCGGCGCCAGTGTCGCGGTGACGGCGCCGCGCCTGACCAAGCTGGCCGACGTCAAGGGCAAGGCCCTCATGATCCACGCCGGCGGCGACAACTACGCCGACAAGCCGGCGCCGCTGGGCGGCGGGGGGGCGCGCATCGCCTGCGGCGTGATCCAGTAAGCCGGTCGAACACCGGGCCGGGCAGGGGACTGTGGCCAAATTTGCCACAGTTTCACTCGCCATTTAACATATGCATGTTTTCTATTGATGATGCCTGATATCATCAACAGTTGAGCCTCAACCCCGCTCAAACCCTGAATGGAACGACATGCCCTGGCCTTTTGATCCCGCTGCGCCCACGCCCGTATTGGCGCGGTCCGTAAGCCACATGGAACTGCAGATGCGGTCCCATCCGTGGGAGTCGACCGGGGCCGGACCCGTGGCGCAGTGGCCGCTCGCCCTGAAACTGGCGGTGCGTGCGCTGCTCGATTCCTCGCTGCCGATGGTGCTGGCCTGGGGCACCGAATGCACCCAATTCTTCAACGACGCCTGCCTGCCGCTGATCAAGGACCACCACCCGCATCCGCTCGGCCTTGACTCGCGTGACAGCTGGCGCGCGCTGGTGCCGGACATCGACCGGATCGTGGCGCGCGTAAAACGCGGCGAGCCGGCCGAAGGCGCCGGCCTGGTGCTCGACATCGACCGCGCCGGCTACATCGAAACCTGCCGCTTCAACGACATCTACAGCCCGGTCTACGGCGACGCCGGCGTACCGCAGGGCGTACTGGCGACTTTCGTGGACACCGCTCAGGAGCGCGAGCAGATCCTGACCAGCGAACGCGCCGCCCGCGCCGAGGCCGAGCGCCACAACAAGATGAAGGACGAGTTCCTGGCGATGCTGGCGCACGAGCTGCGCAATCCGCTGGCGCCAATCACCAGCGCGGCCCAGCTGCTGCGCCTGCCGGAGGTCAGCGAAGGCCTGCGCCTGAAGGCCAGCAACATCATCTCGCGCCAGGTGCGCCACATGACGGAACTGGTGGACGACCTGCTCGACGTCTCGCGCGTCACGCGCGGGCTGGTCAAATTGGAAAACGAGGTGCTCGACCTGAACAAGGTCGCGATTGCCGCGGTGGAGCAGGCGCGGCCCCACATCGAAGAGCGCGGCCACACCCTGAGCGTGGACCTGCCGCCGCAGGCGGTGCCGGTCGAGGGCGACCGCACGCGCCTGATCCAGGTGCTGGTCAACCTGCTCAACAATTCGGCCAAGTACACGCCGCCGGGCGGCCGCATCGGGTTGACGGTGAGCGTGGCGGCCGATGCCACGGGCGGGGCGGCCACGGCGGCGGTGCGCGACAACGGCAGCGGCATCGACGCCGGACTGCTGCCGCACGTGTTCGACCTGTTCACCCAGGCCGACCGCACGCCGGACCGCTCGCAGGGCGGCCTCGGGATCGGGCTGGCGCTGGTGAAAAGCATCGTGCGCATGCACAACGGCCAGGTCGCGGCCTACAGCGACGGCCCCCAGCAGGGCACCACCATGACGGTGACGCTGCCGCTGGCGGATGCCGAAGTCGGCCAGGTGATCCGCTCGGGCGAGGGCAGCACCGAGACCCGTCCGCTGAACGTCACCATCGTCGACGACAACCTGGATGCCGGCCAGTCGCTCGCCGTGCTGCTGCGCGCGCATGGTCACGTGGTGCAGGTGCACGAGGATGCCGTGTCGACGCTGGACGGGGCGGACGCCGCCACCCAGGTCTTCATCCTCGACATCGGCCTGCCGGACATGACCGGCTACGAACTGGCGCGCCGCCTGCGCCGCAAGCCCGCGCACGAAAAGGCGGTGTTCGTGGCGCTGACCGGCTACGGCCAGCAGCGCGACCGCGAGCTGTCGCAGCAGGCGGGCTTCGATTACCATCTGGTGAAGCCGGTGGAGATCGGGAAGTTGACGCAAATTCTGGCCAGCGTCGTCTGATCCGTCGATCCGTCGCCCCTGCCTTCGCAGGGGCGACGTTCAAAGGTAGCGGGCTGGTGTCACGGGTTGTGGCTTACCGCTTCACCTTCCCAAACTGGTCCCCAGCCTTCCACCCCGGCATCTTGGGCGCATCCGCGATCATCCGCCCCAGGTTCAGCGCGAATTGCGCCTGCTGCACCATCCCCGACAAATCCCAGTTCGGATCGTATTCGTCGCCGACCTGGTGGTAGCGCGGGCCATAGGCCTTGCGCTTGGCATCGTTCGCTTCCTTGTCCTTGACCCAGGCGTGGCCGCCCTCGATCGAGAACGCCGGCACGCCGGCCTTGGCGAAGCTGAAGTGGTCGCTGCGGAAGTAGCCGCCGCCGAGGTCGGGACGCGCCGGCGCCACGCTCAGGCGCATTGCCTTGGCGGTGGCGGCGGCCATCGCGCCCAGGTCGCTGCGCTCGCTGCCCTGCACGCCGATGTCGGTGGCGGCGGCGACGAAGTTCAGGCTGTCCAGGTTGAGCGCGGCCGCGGTCTTGTTCAGGGGCCACAGCGGACGGGCGGCGTAGGCGGCGCTGCCCAGCAGGCCTTGCTCTTCGGCCGCGACCCACAGGAACATCTGGCTGCGCTTGGCCGGATGCAGCGCTGCCTGCTGGGCCATCGCCAGCAGGCCGGCGCTGCCGGAGGCGTTGTCGACCGCGCCGTTGAAGATGGTGTCGCCACTGTCACCCTGCTTGCCGAGGTGGTCCCAGTGCGCGCTGTAGATGACGACTTCGTCCTTCAGCTTCGGGTCGGTGCCGGGTACGATGCCGGCCACGTTGAATTGTTCGAGGGTGCGCACCGCCGCTTTGGTTTCGCCCTGCACGCGCGCGTTCAGCACGACCGGCTTGAACGACTTGTCTTCGGCCGCGGCGCGCAGCTTGTCGAGGTCCTGGCCGGCGGCGGCGAACAGGCTGCGCGCGGCCGCTTCCGTCATCCAGCCCTGCATGCCGGTGCCGAGGTCGGCGTCGGCCAGCTGGAAGCGCTCGGCGGTCCAGCTGTTCTGTACCACGCTCCAGCCGTAGGAGGCCGAGGCATCGGTGTGGATGAGGAGCACGCCGGCGGCGCCGCGGCGCGCGGCTTCCTCGAATTTGTAGGTCCAGCGGCCATAATAAGTGAGGCCGCGGCCGTTGAAGCGGTTCGGCTCCGCCGCCGTCGGCGCCGGGTCGTTGACCAGCATGACCAGCAGCTTGCCCTTCATGTCGACGCCCTTGTAGTCGTCCCAGCCGCCTTCTTCCGGCGCCTGGATGCCGTAGCCGACGAACACCAGTTCGGCATCCATCGCGTGCACCGGTTTGGCGTCGCCGGGCGCCCACACCCAGTCCCTGGCGAAGGCGAGCGGCAGCGGCTTGCCGCCGGCGGCCAGGGCCACCGAGCTGTCCTGCGGCTGCGCCTTGACGCCGGCGATCCTGACGCTCTGGCGGTAGCTGCTGCCGTTGGCCGGCTGCAGGCCGGCGGCCAGTGCCTGGTTCTCGAGGTAGACGACGGTCAGCTCGCCGCCGCGCTGGCCGGTGCCGCGGCCTTCGAAGGCATCGGACGACAGGGTGGCCAGGTGGGCGCGCAGCGGCGCTTCCTGGACCACGCCGGCCCTGTTGGCAGGGGCGCCGGCTGCGTGGGCGGCAAAAGCCAGCGCAAGGCTGGCGGCGACGGCGGTGCGAACGATCTTGTGCATGGAATCCTGACGCGTGAATGAGTGAAAGGCGCATGCATTGTATTGCATACGCTTCCCTTCAAAATCACTCGATGCGCAGGATGTCGGCCGATATCGTGGTGCCGGTGAGCGGCAGCAGCGCCGGGCGCATGGCGGCGGGACGCGGCGGCAGGTCGCGCTCCGGCACCCCCGGCAGATATTCCTGGACGAAGACCGTGAACGCCGGATCGCCGTAGAAATCGAAGGCGAAGCGCAGGTCCTGGTCTTCCATGCCGTACAGGTCGATGCGCCAGCCGCGGTAGAAGGTGTCGGTCAGCACGCGGCCATTCAGGCTGGCCTGCTTCGGCCCGGCGCCGTCGATGCGCAGCGCGATATGCGGCGCACGGTTCTTCGAGCGCAGCAGGAATTCCACGTGCTTGGTATCGCCGCGCCATTCGAGCTTTTCGATGAGCAGGTGGGGATAGGCGATGGCGTCGTTGCGCGGCGCTGCCGCATACCAGACCCGTTTGCCACTGGGGCCGAACAGATAGGGCAGCTGGTAGGGATGCAGGGTGTTCGGGAACACGCTGCGGGTCCAGGGATCGAGCGGCACCGGCGGATACAGCCAGAACGCGCGCCAGCTCGGGGTGTCCTTGAAATACACCATCTGGTTCGGCGTCGGCATTTCCGGCACCCGCGGCGTGGCCAGGTAGGCGAGGACAATCGATGCTGCGGCGGCCAGCAGCAGCGGACGCACGACGAAGCGCGCGCCGGCCTCGTGCAGCAGCAGGCCGCACAGCCCGAGCAGGGTGAAGACCAGCGCCGCCGGCAGCACCAGCCAGGTGGGCGATACCAGCCCCAGGCTGTCGCGCAGGGCGGGCACGATCAGCACCGCGGCCGGCAGCGCCGCCAGCGCCGGCAGCGCGACCCTGTGGTTCGCAAAGCGCTTCGACAGCAGCATCAGCAAGGCGCCCTGCGCCGCCAGCAGCGGCCACGCCAGCAGATAGCTGGCGCCGGGCGCGCCCCAGCTCACGGCCACCAGCGCCAGCGTGGCGACGCAGAGTACGCCCAGCAGCATGCACAGGGCGCCGAGCCGTGCCTGCAGCCTGCGCTGCACCACGATGAAGCCGGCCGCCAGCAGCAGGGCAAAGGCCAGCACCTGCCAGCGGATGCCTTCGTCGTCGGCCAGCACGGCGGCGTCCCAGCGCCAATCCAGGCCCGGCAGCGCGCCGTGGCCGAGGTGGACGATGAAGGTGACCAGGGCACCCATGAACAGGAAATTGAAGCCGGCGTGGATGATGTCGGTGCCGGCGACGCGGGCGCGGCGCATGGTGCTGCGGCACACCAGCACGCTCAGCACGCACGCCAGCACGGTCAGGGGCCAGACCAGCGCATACGGGTAATGCACGATGCCCAGGCCGGGTACGGCAAAGAACACCTGGCCGCGTGCACCCGGTGCCGGCAGCGGCCTGTTGCCGGCCTCGCGCAGCAGGGCCAGCATGGTGTTGCCCTCGTGCTGCAGGCTGGCGCCGGACAGGCGCTGCGGGATGTCGTGGACGGCGCCGCGTCCGAGGGTGCCGCCGCCGGTCGCGAACTGCAGCACGGAAGCGCTGTTCGCATGCAGCAGTCCATCGGTGTTGCGCGGCCGGATGTCGGCATACAGCTCGGCCATGAACGAATTCCCCTGGGGCGCCGGTGCGGCGCGCGCAAAGGCGGCCAGGGCGATGCCGTCCGCGTGCGCTGCATCGACCAGCGCCAGCGGCCCGCGGTTGCCCGGGTTATCGAAGCGCAGCAGCAGGCGTACGCGGCGTGCCCACGGATGCGAGGCCAGGAAGCCGCGCGTGCCGAGCGCTTCGCCGCTGTCGGCGTCGGTGAACACGAACAGCACGTCGTTGTCGAGCGGCGCTCCAGCCTGCAGCACGCGCAGCGCTTCCAGCAGCGCCGCGGCGGACATGGCGCCGTCGGCCGCGCCCAGCGTGCCTGCGCCGGAATCGTAGTGGGCGGTGGCCATGATGGCCGGGGCGTCGCCGGCGCCCGCTGCATGGCCTTTGGATGCGCGGCCGGGCTTGCGCACCACGATATTGTGCACCGTCGCCAGCGTCACGCGCACGGTGCGCATCGGACCCTCCGCCGCCGTCTGCACGGTCTCGGTCTGGATCGCGGGTTCCAGGCCCAGGCTGCGTACCTGTGCGGCGATGTAGTCGCGCGCGGCGGCGTTGGCGCGGCTGCCGGCCGGCCGCGGCGCCTGCGCCAGCGCGTTCACGTGGGCCAGCGCGCGCGCCGCCACGAAGCCGGATGCAGGCGCTGCGGCCGGTGCAGGGACTGCATGGGGGCGCAGCGACAGCCAGCCGATCAGGACGGCGAGCACCGCCAGCGACAGCGCCACGGCGGCAGGATTCACGCCCGGCATGCCGGGCAGAGTTGGATCGTGACGCATGCTGGTTCCCTTGGCATAAAAAAAGCCCGCCGGTCCGAGGGGGTAGGGCGGGCAAAAACGGGTTCGATGACCTTCGGTGAGGCGGTCGCGCTAATCGAGGGTCCAGACGTAGGCCAGCTGCGCCCAGCCGGCTTCCGCCACGCCGTTGTTCGAGGCCGGCTTGAAGCGGCACAGGCTGAGGGCATTCACGGCGGCGCGGTCGAGGTCGCGCGAGCCGCTGGACCGCTCGATGCGCGACGAGGTCACGCGGCCGTCGGTGCCGACCAGCAGCGCCAGCAGGGTGGTGCCGCTGATGCCTTCGCGGGCGGCGCGCACCGGGTAGTCGGGCAGGGCGCAGGCGTTCGGGTCGGCCAGCACCGCCGTGCGTACCGGATTGCCAGCAGCCTTGGCCTGCGACCCGGCGGGCGCCGTATCCGGCACCGCATGTGCCGGTCCGGCCGTCGCCGGCGCGGGGTCGGGCGTGGTAGTGGCATGCACCGGCGCCGCATCCGGCGGCGCTGACACGGACACTTCGGGTTCCGGCATCACCAGCGTGGGCGGCACGATCTTCGGCAGCAATTGCGGCGGCATCGGCAACGGCGGCTGCGGCGGTGGCGGGTCGACGCGCTGCGGATCGAGCATGACCAGCACTTGCTCGTTGATCCGCGACAGGGAAATGTGGCGGCTGTTCATGGCGTGGATGAACAGCGCGCCGATTGCGACATGCAGCCCGGCGACCAGCAGGAACTTGCCGGCCTTGTTGCCACCCTCGTTGGTATGAGAAAACTGCATGGCCATCCTCCTTGTTGGTAGGTGTTGGAATTACTATATGCTAGGTCCTAGCAATTTGCAAAGGGATTTAATAGTAGTCTGTAATTCCACAAGTTGTCAGATCGCTTCTGCGGGCTTTGTATGGAATAATCGGGGCGCGCCTGCTGCGGCTTCGATGCCGTGGTAGGTGCAGGTGCCAGAGATTGGCAAGCCCAAGTCGACGAATGCCCGGAGAATGTAAAGTGCAGAAAGACCAGAAGCCGATCCGCGTGATGCTGGCGGACGACCACCCGATCGTGATGACCGGTTTCGCCATGTCGCTGGCGGCCCAGGGCATGGAAGTCGTGGGCCAGGCCAAGACCCCGAGCGAGGCGGTGGCCATGTATGCGGAACAGAAGCCCGACGTGGCGGTGCTCGACATCCGCTTCGGTACCGAGCTGACCGGCATGGACGCGGCGCAGAACATCCTGAAGGCCGATCCGCAGGCGAAGATCGTCTTCCTCAGCCAGTTCGACCAGGATAGCCTGATCAAGGAAACCTACCGCCTCGGCGCCCACGCCTTCGTCACCAAGGATTGCGACCCGGCCGACCTGGCCGACGCGGTGCGCCACGCGCATGGCGGCAAGCTGTACTTCCCGCCGCAGATCGCCGAGCGCCTGGCCAGCATCGCGGTCCGCGGCGACGTCTCGCCGCAATCGCAGCTGGACGAGCGCAGCCTGGAGATCTTCCGGCTGATGGCGGAAGGGCTGACCAACAACGAGATCGCGGAGCGGCTGAATTTGTCGAGCAAGACGATCAGCAATATCAGCCAGTCGGTGAAGGAGAAGCTGGGGGTGCATCGCCAGGCTTACATCACCAAGCTGGCGGTGAAGCATGGGTTGATCGAGCCCTGACCGCTGTGCGTCAGCTGCTCGGCACATTGCTCCTGTTGGCGGCCACGAGCGCCCAAGCCGCCAAACCCGACCCCGTCCACGACTACGGCTTCCAGATCGTGGCCGCCGACGACAGCGCCATCACCCGCCGCATCAGCGAAGACCTGGTCAAGCGCCTGGTCCCGATCTTCGGCAAGTTCCGCACCGAACTGGCCCAGCGCCGCCGCACCCTGTACGTCGCCATCGGCCCCAGCGCGCTGCGCGACGTGGCGGCGCGCCGCTGCGATTGCGTGGTCGTTTCCGCCTTCACATCGAGCCAGGTCTACCGCACCATCGCCGCCCGGCTGGCGCCGACGCAGGCGGCGGCGATCACGGCGGTGTACGCCGAACCGGCCCCCGCCGACCAGCTGCGCCTGGCCGCGCTGCTGTACCGGCGGCCGGTGCGGGTGGCGGCGCTGCTGGGCGCCGACACCGCCTTCCTGAAGCCGGCGCTGGCGCTCGACAAGGTCACGGTGCTGGACGCCGGCCAGGGAGACAACAGCGGCGGCAGGAGCGGCGACGACATCAACGACCTGCTGAACCGCATCGCCCAGACCGACGTGCTGCTGGCGCTGCCCGACGCCGCCATCTACAACGCCGAGAACTTCCGCAACATCCTGCTCTCGACCTACCGCCACAAGCAGGGCGTGATCGGCTTTTCCGCCGACATGGTCAAGGCCGGCGCGCTCGGCACGACCTATTCCGAAGTCGAGGACATCAACACGCAAGTGGCCGAGATCGCGGCCGCCTACGTCGCCGGCGGCCAGCTGCCGGCGCCGCAGTTCCCGCATTACTTCCGCACCATCGTCAACGAGGGGGTGGCGAAGTCGCTCGACGTGACCGTGGACGACGCGGCGCGCCACTTCGCCCGGCGTCCTCCGGGCGCGAAACCGGCGCCGCCGCCATGACACTGCGCTTCTGGCGCGGCTGGAGCATCGGCCTGCGCATGGCCTTCATCACCATGCTGCCGGTGGCACTGCTGTTCTCGGCCTTCGTCGGCTACTCCTGGTACGCGCACCGGGCCCAGGTCGACGAGGAACTGGCCGAACGCGGCCGCATCCTGGCGCGCGCGCTGGCCGAGACCAGCGAGTACAACGTCATCTCCGGCAACCTGTCCGACCTGCATCTCACCATCAACGGCCTGGTCCAGTCGGACACCAGCGTGTACCGCATCGACGTGGTCGACACCGCCGGCCGCAACCGGGTCGGCGTGGTGTCCGAGCACCCGATCCTGCCGCAGCCCGGGGGGCGCTGGTACGAAGCGCCGATCCGCAAGCAGGTGGTGTGGATCAACCTGTTCTCGGATAACGGCACGCCGCACGTCTCGGCCTCGAGCGACATCCGCCCGCCGACGATGACCAGCGAAGTGGTCGGCCGCGTGCGCGTGACGATGTCGCCGACCAACATGCTGGCCAAGCAGGTGCAGCGCTTCCGCATCGAGCTGGCGATGGCGGCGCTGGCCCTGATCGCCAGCGGCGCGCTGGCTTTCATCCTGGCACGCAGCCTGACGGTGCCGCTGCGCGAAGCGATCGCGGTGCTGCGCCGCATCCGCGGCGGCAACGTGCGGGTGCAGCTGCCGGTGACGACCGGCGGCGAGGTCGGCGAGCTGCAGGCTTCGATCGGCGAGATGTCGGTGGCGCTCGACGACGCCAGGCGGGACCTGGAAAACCGGGTGGCCGAGCGCACCCGCGACCTGCTGGCCTCGCGCAACGAAGCGCTGCGCGCCGACGCCGACAAGAGAAAACTGATCCAGAAGGTCAACAGCATCATCGAGGACGAGCGCAAGTCGATCGCGGTCGAGATCCACGATGAACTCAACGCTTCCCTGATCGCGGTGCGCCTGGAATCGCAGACCATCCAGCTGCTGGCCAACAAGGCGCCTGCCGGACCGGAAGTCGAGCAGATCGCCGCGAAAGCCCAGGCCATCACCAAGCTGGCGCTCGACCTGTACGCCAACGGCCGGCGCCTGGTGCGCAGGCTGCGGCCGGAAGTGCTGGACATGCTGGGCCTGCACGGCGCGGTCGAGGAAATGGTGAATCACTACCGCAGCGCCGGCGTGGTGTTCGATTTCCATACCGAAGGCGATTTTTCGAAGATCGGCAACGAGCTGGCGATTTCCGCCTACCGCATCGTGCAGGAAGCGCTGTCGAACATCATGAAGCATGCCGGCGCCGGTTACGCGCGCGTCAGCCTGGTGCTGTCCGAGGCCAGCGATGCGCTGCAGATCGAGGTGCAGGACGATGGCGAAGGTTTCGATCCGGCGCTGGCGTCGGAAGGCATCGGCATCATCGGCATGCGCGAGCGCGTGTTCGCGCTCGGCGGCAGCATCCAGGTACGCTCGACCCCGGGCGAGGGCACGCTGGTGGCGATCGCGCTGCCACTCGGGGGTGCTTCTGAGGTATCTTAGCGATCTTGGAAACACCCTCACCGCACACACCATGTCCAATGAATTGAAGACGCCTTTCGAGAAGGGCAACCAGAACCAGACCACCACCTGGGCCGACTGCATCGCCTGGTACGAAGACCTGGCGCGCCAGCATCCGCGCGTACTGCGCTTTTCCCGGATCGGCACCTCGGATGCGGGCGTGCCGATCCACGCCGGCGTGGTCAGCAGCGATGGCGCCTTCAATTGCGGCGAGATCAAGCGCGAAGGGCGGCCGGTGTTCTTCAACAATAACGGCATCCACCCGGGCGAACCGGAAGGCGTCGACGCCTGCATGGCGCTGGTGCGCGACTTCTGCCTGGAGCCGCAGCGCCTGGCCGCGCTGGGCAAGACCGTGTTCATCTTCATCCCGCTGTACAACGTCGACGGCGCCTTCAACCGCAACAATACCTCGCGCGTGAACCAGGACGGCCCCGAGCAGTTCGGCTTCCGCGGCAACAGCCGCCACCTCGACCTGAACCGCGACTTCGTCAAGTGCGACACCCTCACTGCGCGCGTGTTCAACGAATTCTTCACGGCCTGGGACCCGGACGTGATGGTCGACACCCATACCTCCAACGGCGCCGACTACGCCTACACGATGACGCTGATCCACACCCAGGCCGACAAGCTGGGCGGAGATCTGGGCGATTTTCTGCGCGATACCATGCTGCCGCACATGTACGCCGAGATGGACCGGCGCGGCTGGCCGACCTGCCCCTACGTGAACCCGGTCAAGGACAGCCCGGACGATGGCATCGCCGAGTTCCTGGAGACCGCGCGCTTCTCGACCGGCTACGCGGCCCTGCACCACACGATCGGCTTCATGCCCGAGACCCACATGCTGAAGCCCTTCGCCGACCGCTACCACTCGATGCGCGCGCTGGTCGAGACGGCGCTCGGCTTCACGGTCGCACATGGCGAGCGGATCGTCGCGTTGCGCCGCGCCGCCAAGGACCAGGGCCGCACCCGCCGCGAGTGGCCGATCCACTGGAACATGGACGCATCCAGCCCATCCAGCTTCCGCTTCAAGGGCTACGAGGCAAAGTACAAACCCAGCCTGCTGGGCGACTACCAGCGCCTGTGGTACGACCGCAGCGCGCCCTACGAAAAGGACATCCCGTACTACAACCGCTTCCCGGCCGACATCGTGGTCTACGCGCCGCGCGCCTACGTGGTGCCGCAGCAGTGGCGCGAAGTGATCGAGCGCCTGCAGTGGAACGGCGTGCGCATGGAGCGCGTCGAGTCCGAGCGCGAGCAGGAAGTGGCGTGCTACCACGTGAAGTCGGTGACCTCGCGCCCGAACGCCTACGAAGGCCACATGTTCCACGACGACGTGCAACTGGAGCGCGGCTGCGCCAGCGTCACCCTGCGTGCCGGCGACCACATCGTCTGGCTCGACCAGGACAATGCGCGCTATGCGGTCGAGATGCTGGAACCGCTGGGCCACGACAGCTTCTTCCGCTGGGGCTTCTTCAACAGCGTCCTGGAAAAGAAGGAAGCATATTCGGATTACGTATTCGAGGACGAGGCCGAAAAGCTGCTGCGCGAGGAACCTGCGCTGGCGGCGAAGTTCGCCGACTGGAAGGCCGCCAACCCGGCGCTGCTGCAGGACCAGGGCGCGGTGCTCGACTTCATCTTCGCCAACTGCGCGCGCTGGCGCGAGCCGGAGTGGGGCCGTTATCCGGTCTTCATGATCGATTAATCTTGTAGAGGAAAGAGGAGACATGCATAAAACGATTCCGGCGGCGCTGACCGCCACCTTCGGCTGGCTGGCCATCGCCGGCGCCGCCGCGGCCGCTCCCTCGGCTGGCCAGACTTATTTCGAGCGCAACTGCGCCAGCTGCCACACGGCGGATGCAAGCATGGGCTCGCGCGCCGGCCCCGGCCTGTTCAACGTGGTCGGGCGCAAGGCGGCGGGCGTCCCCGGCTTCAACTACACCGACGCGCTGTCCAAGGCCGGCGCTGCCGGCAAGACCTGGACCAGGGAGGAACTCGACGTCTTCCTGCGCGACCCCAGCAAGGACGTGCCGGGCACCGCGATGCCGATCGGGATCGCCGACGCGAAACAGCGCGCCGCCGTGATCGATTACCTGGCCGGTCAACACGGCAAGGTGGCCGCTGCCGCCACGGCAGCCGCGCCGAAGGCGGCCGGCGGCGACAAGGCCGGCGCCTGGACCGAAGACAAGCCGGGCGACCTGCACCATATCACCGTCGCCAGCCTGGTACAGCCTTTCGCCAGCGAGAGCGCCGGCAACGGCCCGAAAGTGGCGGCGCGTCCGGACGGCGCGCTGCCGGCGGTGCCGAAAGGCTTCAAGGTCACCACCTTCGCGGCGGATAGCGGCAAGGCACGCCTGGCGCTGCGCGCGCCCAACGGCGACATCCTGCTGGCCGACACCGGCAAGGGCCAGATCACGATCCTGCGCGCCAAGGGCGGCGGCGACAAGGCCGACAGCGCCAGCGTGTTCGCCAGCGGCCTGTCGCGCCCCTACGGCATGGCGCTGTGGCCGTCCGGCCCGAATCCGAAGTACCTGTACGTGGCCAACGTGAACTCGGTGGTGCGCATCCCGTATGCGCCGGGCGACCTGAAGGCCAAGGGCGAGCCGGAAACCATCGTCGACAAGCTGAGCGACACCACCGGCGGCCACACCACGCGCACGCTGGCGTTTTCAAAAGACGACAAGACCCTGTTCGTGTCGGTCGGGTCGGCCACCAACATCGCGTCCGGCATCGGCAACAAGCCGCCGCTCGCCTTGCCCGAGTGGGAAAAACGCCATGGCCTGGGCGGCGCCTGGGCCGAAGAGACCGACCGCGCCACGGTGCTGGCCTTCGACCCCGACGGCAAGAACCGCCGCAACTTCGCCAACGGCCTGCGCAACTGCGTCGGCATGCTGGTGCACCCGGATACCGGCGATTTGTACTGCAGCGTGAACGAGCGCGACGAACTGGGCGACAACCTGCCGCCCGATTACGTCACGCGCGTAAAACAGGGCGGTTTCTATGGCTGGCCGTGGTACTACCTGGGCGACCACGAAGACCCGCGCCTGAAGGGCATCCGCCCCGATTTGAAAGGCAAGGCGATCATGCCCGACACCCTGATCCAGGCCCACTCGGCGCCGCTGGGCATGGTGGTGTACCACGCCCCGGCGGGTGCGAAAAACGCTTTCCCGAAAGAGTACGACGGCGACATCTTCCTGGCCCTGCACGGCTCGTGGAACCGCGGCATCCGCACCGGCTACAAGGTGATTCGCGTGATGATGAAGAACGGCGTGCCGACCGGGCAGTACCAGGACTTCATGACCGGCATGGTGCTGAGCGACCGCGATGTGTGGGGGCGGCCGGCGGCGGTGACGGTGGCCGCGGATGGGGCGCTGCTGGTGGTGGACGATGCGGGCGGGCTGGTGTGGCGCGTGGCGCCGGAGAAGTTATAACGCCTCTTTAAGCGTTTCCGCATGAACGTCGTTCCCGCGCAGGGGGATAGCTGCGCTATCCCCCCAAGTTTTACGCGCCGACGTAACGCAGGCAGAACTTGGGTCCCCGCCTTCGCGGGGACGACGTTGGCATATTTCGCCACTATTCCTTGATCACTTGGACTCGGCAATCCACCGATCCACCTTCTTCTCCAGCAGCGCCAGCGGCAGCGTACCTTCCCCCAGCACGATGGCGTGGAACGCCGGCAGGCTGAACTTGTCGCCCAGCGCCGCCTGCGCGCGCGCGCGCAGTTCCTGGATTTTCAAGGCACCGATCTTGTAGCCCAGCGCCTGGCCCGGCCACGCCATGTAGCGCTCGGTCTCGCTGCGGGCGATCGATTCCGGATAGCCCAGGGTGTCGCGCATGTACTGGATCGACTGCTCGCGGGTCCAGCCCTTCGCATGCATGCCGGTGTCGACCACCAGGCGCACCGCGCGCAGCATCTCGTCGTTCAGGTGGCCGAAATAATCTTCCGGCTTGTCGAACAGGCCCATTTCCTTGCCCAGGGTTTCGGCGTACAGCGCCCAGCCTTCGGTAAAGGCATTATTAAAATAGTACTGGCGGAAGGTCGGCAGGCCCAGTTCCTGGGTCAGCGCGATGTGGAAGTGGTGGCCCGGCTGGCCTTCGTGCAGGAACAGCGTGACCATGCCGGTGTCGCCGTACTGGGTCGGGTCGTTGACGACCGACCAGAACACGCCCGGACGCGAACCGTCGGTGGCCGGCGGAGTGTAGTGGTCGGACGCGGTGGCGCGCGTCAGTTCCGGTTCCAGGCGGATGTCGAGCGGGGTCTTCGGCCGCAGCGAGAACAGCGCCGGCAGCTTGGTGTTCAGGGTGGCGTTCAGCTTGCGGTAGACGGCGATGATCTCGGCTTCGGTCTTGAACGGCTTGTACTTGGCCTGTTCGCCGACCCAGGTCGGCAGGCCGCTGGGCGCACCCGTATAACCCATCTGCGGGCCGATGCGCGCGTATTCGCCCTGGATGCGCGCCACTTCCTTCAGGCCCATCTGGTGGATCTGTTCCGGCTGCAGGTCGGTGGTGGTCTGGCTGGCGACGCGCGCCAGGTACCAGTCCATGCCCTGGGGAAGCGCGCTCCAGCCGGTGCTGGTGCGGCAGGCCGGCAGGTATTCGGTCTCGAGGAAGGCCGACAGGCGCGCCAGCGCCGCGTTCAGCTTGCCGTCGATGGTGGCACGGTAGGCGTCGGCCAGCTTCTTCTTGTCGGCGTCCGAGAAGGTCGATGGGAAGTGCTTTACCGGCGCGTAATAAATGCTGTCCTCGGCCTTGGCCGCGACCAGCTGCTTGAACTGGGGCAGGGCCGAGACCATGACCGCCTTCTGCAGCACGACGCCACGCTTCATCCCCTCGCGCATGTTGGCGATGGCCTGGTCGATCCAGGGCGTGAGCTGGTTCAGGCGGCTCAGGTAAGCCTGGTAATCCTTGACGGTCGCCAGCGGCTGCGCGCCCTGGCCGCTGGAGTAGTTCGCCAGCGTCACCGGCATCGCGTCCATCTGGTTCAGCGGCAGCAGGTGCTCGGGGAAGGCTTCCATGCGCAGCGTGGTGCGCAGGTCGAAGTCGAGGATGTCGTAGCTGGTCTGGTCGCGCTGCGCCAGGCGGTCGCGGCGGATCGCGTGCAGGCGCTTCAGCATGTCCTTGTACAGCGCGAACTGGCGCGCGCGCATGTCGGGTGCGATCGACATGCCGATCTGGTCGGGGAAGCGCGGGTCGCCCGCTTCGCCGGCCATGACGGGATCGAAGCGCGCTTGCGCGTTCCAGTAGTCGTCGCCCAGCTTGGCCAGTTGCTTCGATGCGGGGCTGGCGGCAGTGCTGGCGCCGGCCGGCTTGGCGCTGGTCTGGACGGCGCCGGCGGGCGCGCAGGCGATGAGGCAGGCGGCGGCGATCGCGCCCAGCTTCAGGAAGTTCTTCATAGGTGATCTGCTTGGTGGGAAAAATAAGGCGGCACAAGGATAACCCTTGCACCGCCCGTCGCCCAGTCTTTACTGGAAAATCAGTAGTTTGCCAGCGGCGCCAGCTGGCCACCCTTGAAGGTGTACACCGTGACCGCGGTCTGTTTCAGGTTGCCGCTGGCATCGTAGCCGTAGGTGCCGGCCACGCCCGTGTAGCTGGCGCTGTGCAGGACCTTGCCGACCGCGCCGGCGTCGACGCTGTTCGCATCCTGGATCGCCTTGGCGATGAACATGGTCTGGTCGTAGAAGGCCGGCGCGTACACGTCCGGCTCGCGCCCGAAGCGCCCCTTGTAGCGGGTCTTGAAGGCCGGGCCGCCGGCCTGCTTGTCGAGCATGGCGCCGGCCTGGGCGCACAGTACGTTGGCGCCGACCGCGTCGCCGCCTAGCTTGGCCATCTCGGGGCTGCACAGGGTGTCGCCGCCGAGCAGGCGCACGTTCGCCATGCCGAGCTGCTTCATCTGGCGTGCCATCGGCGCGCCCTGCGGGGCGTAGCCGCCGAAGAAGATGGCGTCGACCTTCTTGGTGCGGAACGAGGTCAGGATCGAGGCGAAGTCGCTCGCCTTGTCGTTGGTGAATTCGCGGCCGGCGACGGTGAGGCCGGAAGCGCGTGCCTGACGTGCGAATTCGTCGGCGATGCCTTGGCCGAAGGCGGTGCGGTCGTCGATCACGCCGACCGTCCTGATCTTGAGCGCCTTGGCCGCGTACGAGGCCATCGAGGCGCCGACCTGGGTGTCGCTGGCCACGATGCGGAACACGTTCGGATAGCGCGCCTGCGTGATCTTGGGGCTGGTGCCGACGGTCGACATCAGGATGCCGGCATCGTGGTAGACGCGCGAGGCCGGAATCGCCACGCCCGAGTTGTAGGGGCCGAGCACGAACTTGACGCCGGCGTCGGCGAACTTCTGGGCCACGTTGACGCCGGATTTCGGGTCGCCCTGGTCATCCTCGGACATCAGTTCGAAACGCAGGGTCTTGCCGCCGGCCTTGATCTTGCGGGCGTTGAGTTCCTCGAGCGCGAGGCGCACGCCGTTCTCGTTGTCCTTGCCGGCAAATGCGTTGGCGCCGGTCAGCGGGCCGCTGAGGCCGATGCGCACGGGCTGGTCCTGGGCCAGGGCGCCATGGGAAGCAGTGGCCAGCAGCGTTGCGGCCAGTGCGAGTGAAGCGATTTTCATTCTTGACGCATCTCCGTTCTAGATTCCGACGGGCGCCATCATCGCACGATTCGCGCTGGCCGCGGCATCAGGCCGGCAGGCCGTGCGAGATCAGGTCCAGCGGCAGCGCGGTGGTGTACTTGATCTGCTCCATCGAGAACGCCGACGAGACGCCGGACAGCTGCGCGGTCTTGATCAGCTTTTTATAAAAGCGGTCGTAGCCGCCGATGTCGGTGGTGACCACCTTCAGCAGGTAGTCGACGTCGCCGCTCATGCGGTGGAATTCGAGCACTTCGGGCAGGGCAATCACGGCCGCGGCGAAGCGCTCCAGCCATTTTTCGTCGTGTTCGACAGTGCGCACGCTGACGAACACCGTCACCGGCAGACCCACCTTGTTGCGGTTGACGATGCTGACCCGGCTCTCGATATACCCCTCTTCTTCCAGGCGCTTGACCCGCTTCCAGCAGGGGGTGCTGGACAGCCCGACCTTCTCGCTCAGCCCGGAAATCGACAGGGTGGCATCCGCCTGCAGCGCCGCGAGGATGGCGCAATCGTATTTGTCGAGTGAGTTCATTTTATTTTCCTGCCGGTATGAGAATAATTGTTCTGTGAGGCTGGCAAAACTGATGAGATTTTAGTACATCTTATCCTGCATGAGTCCGTAACATATTACTCAATATGGCGCCACTCGCGCACGATTATTTTTGGACTTTTGGCAATTATTTCATGAGCCACCTTTCCCACGCTGACGAACTCTATCTCGACGCCAACGCCACCTCGCCCGTGCTGCCCGCCGCCATCGCGGCCGCGCTGGATGCCATGGGCGGCCGCTTCGGTAATCCCAGCAGCAGCCATGCGGCTGGACTGCGCGCCAAACAGATCCTCGACGACACCCGCGCAAGGGCGCGCCGCGTGATGAAAGCAGGGCCGGGCCGGGTGCTGTTCACCAGCGGCGCCACCGAGGGCATCCAGACCGCCGTGCTGTCGGCGCTGTGCGCGATCCGCGAACGCCTGGCTGCAGGCGATACCTGCGGCGACCTGCTGGTGTATGGCGCCACCGAGCACAAGGCCGTGTCGGAAAGCCTGGCGCACTGGAACCGCCTGCTCGGCACCGGCTTGACCCTGCAGGCGCTGCCGGTCGATGCCGATGGCCGCCACCGCCTCGACATCCTGCGCGAACTGGCGCCACGCGCGGCCCTGGTATGCACGATGGCGGCCAACAACGAGACCGGCGTCATCTCCGACCTGGACGGCATCGCACGCACGCTGCGCGAACAAGGGCCGCGCGCCTACTGGATGGTCGACTGCGTGCAGGCGCTCGGCAAGCTGCCGCTCGACCTGGCCGCGACCCGCATCGACTACGCACCGTTCTCCGGCCACAAGCTGTATGCGCCGAAGGGCATCGGCATGCTGTACGTACGCGACGGCGCGCCCTACACGCCGCTGATGATCGGCGGCGGCCAGGAAGCCGGGCAGCGTTCCGGCACCGAGAACATGGCCGGCATCGCCGCGCTGGGCGCGGTGCTGGCCGAACTGGAGCAGGGCACGGCCTTCCGCAGCCACGCCGGGATGGCGGCCATGCGCGACCGGCTGGCAGCGGCGCTGCTTGACGCCTTCCCCGGCATCGTGTTCAACGCGCCGCTGGCGCAGGCGCTGCCGACCACGCTGAACTTCGCGGTGCCGGGCCTGGCGTCGAAAGACCTGCTCGACCTGTTCGATGCCGCCGGCCTGCGCGTCAGTGCGGGGTCGGCCTGCTCGGCGGCCAAGGCCGCGCCCAGCTACGTGCTGGCGGCGATGGGCTTGCCGCTGTGGCGCAGCAGCGGCGCCGTGCGCCTGTCGTTCGGTCCGACGGCCGGCGACGATTTCATCGACGAAGCCTGTGCGCGCATCCGCCGCTGCGGCCAGGCGCTGCGCGCGCCGCTGCTGGCGCCGTCACCCTTGAGCGGCGCCGCGCACGGCCTGCTGCAGGTGAGCGCCGAAGGCCGCCACGGCTGGATCGCCTTCGACCTCGATGCCGGCGTCGGCGTGGCGATCGATCCGCCGCTGGCGCTGGCGCCGCGCATCGCGGCCCTGGTTGGCGCGCGCGGCCTGCGCGTGGCGGCGGTGCTGGGGACCGGCGCCGATGCGGAGGGGGCGACGGCCCGTGCGGCCCTGCGTGCGGCGCTGGGACAGGCACCGGCCGATCCCGGGCCGCTGGGCTGGCCGGACAGCGAAGCCGCGATCGCGATCGGTGGCCGGGTGCTGGCGCGCCTGGCGTCGAGCGGCACGCGCATGGCTTACCTGCTGGAGGCGGCCGACGGCGGCTGTATCGCCTTTACCGGCGATACCGACAATCTGCCGCGGCCTGCGGCCTTGCTGTGCCATGGCGTCGATCTCGACGGCCAGGCATTCCGCACCGGGGCCGCCACCACCGCCGAGGGCGCCACCGCGCAGCTGGCGCCGGCGGAACTGGCGGCCTTTTTGAAAACCCACGCCGATGCCTTGCTGGTCGACGTGCGCGAACAGCCGGAAGCCGACGCCGGCGCATGCGCACTGCATGGCCGCAGCGCGCTCAACCTGCCGCTGTCGCGCCTGGCCGAGCACCTGGCATACCTGCTGGCCACGCCCGAACGGCCGCTGGTGTTCGTGTGCCGCAGCGGCAACCGCAGCGCCCGCGCCGCGCTGGCCCTGCGCCGCGCCGGCCACGCGCAGGCGTGGACGCTCGCCGGCGGGATCGCGCTGGCGCAGTGATCCCATGCGGAACGCGTACGTACGCCGCTTGCAAGGCGAGCGTACGCTAACGCACTGTCACTGAAGACCTGATCTCTTAGCATGGCGGCAGCCGTGCGCCCTCGATCCCGCTTGCCAGCAATCGGCTGCGCACGCCAACATCGAGGTCCCTGTTGAAAGACGAACGCCACCGCCCAGACGATGCCGCGCCACTGCGTGCCGACCTGTTCTCCGCCGCCCAGATGGCGGTGCACGGGCGCAGGCTCGCGGCCGAGCACCAGCTGGGCACGCAGCCGGGCAGCGCGCGCCTGCTCGACCGCTTGGCGGAGAATGCCGCCGTCATCCTCGAGGCCTGCAGCGCGCTGACGCTGGCGGCGCGCGATGGCGTGCGCCTGGCGCCGGCCGCCGAATGGCTGCTCGATCACCGCTACATGATCGAGGAGC
This sequence comes from Herbaspirillum sp. SJZ107, assembly GCF_006715485.1. Taxonomy (GTDB): domain Bacteria; phylum Pseudomonadota; class Gammaproteobacteria; order Burkholderiales; family Burkholderiaceae_D; genus Telluria. Next base: position 460,921 of record NZ_VFNH01000003.1, on the reverse strand, counting down.
AGGTGCGCCTGGCGCACAGCCACCTGCCGCGTCATTACAGCCGTGCCTTGCCCTGCCTGGCCCTGGCGCCGGGGGAGGACGAGGCGGACAGCCACCCGCGCGTCTACCGGCTGGCGCTGGAAGCCGTCGCGCATGGCGACGGCCGGGTCGAGCCCGAAAGCCTGGCACGCTTCGTCGCCGCCTACCAGGAAGGCGCGCCGCTGGCGCTGGGCGAACTGTGGGCGGTGCCGATCATGCTGCGCTTGGCGCTGCTCGAAAACGTGCGCCGCATCGCCGCGCGCCAGGCGCACACCTGCAGGCAGCGTGCGCTGGCCAACCGCTGGGCCGACCGCCTGGCCGGCCAGGCCGACCAGCGTCCGGGCGACCTGATATTGCTGGTGGCCGATATGGCGCGCGAGGTCCCGGCGATGGACGCCAGCTTCGTGGCCGAACTGACGCGCCGCCTGCAGGGCCGCAGCGGCCCGCTGACCCAGGCCCTGCAATGGGTCGCGACCCGCCTGGCCGACGACGAGCGCACCATCGAGCAGTCGGTGCAGACCGACATCGCGCGCCAGTCCGCCGACCAGGTCTCGGTGGCCAACAGCATCGGCAGCCTGCGCCTGCTCGGCACCATGGACTGGCGCGAGTTCGTCGAGACCCTGAGCGCGGTCGAACAGGCGCTGCGCCAGGATCCAGCCGGCGTCTACGGCAAGATGGATTTCGCCACGCGCGACCACTACCGCCACACCATCGAGCGCCTGGCGCGCGCCAGCCGGCGCAGCGAAACCGAGGTCGCCGGCGAGGCGCTGGCGCTGGCGGGCGAAAGCGCACAAGGCCAGCGCGAACGTCACGTCGGTTTCTACCTGGCCGGTAGCGGCCTGGCGCGTCTGGAACGGCGCCTGAAGCTGGGCACGGCCGCGCACCGCTCGGTGCGCCGCATGCTGCGCCGCCTGCCGCTGCCTTTTTATCTGGGCGCGGCCGCCATCCTGACGGCATTGTTCACGGCCGCCGCCGTGATCCACGCGCAGGCCGGCGGCGCCGGCGACGCGCTGCTGTTCGCGCTTGCCGTGCTGGCCGCGTTCGGCGCCAGCCAGCTGGCGCTTTCCCTGGTCAACCTGCTGGCGGCGCGCCTGGTGCGTCCGAAACCGCTGCCGCGCATGGATTTCAGCGCCGGCATCCCGGCCGATGCCCAGGCCGTGGTGGCGGTGCCCGCACTGCTGTACAGCGGCGACAACGTGGCCGCGCTGTGCGACGACCTCGAGGTGCGCTACCTGGCCAACCGCGATCCGCACCTGCGCTTCTGCCTGGTGACCGACCTGCTCGACGCACCGCTGCAGGACATGCCGGGCGACGCCGAACTGGTCGAGCAGGCGCGCGCCGCCATCGCCGCCCTGAACGCCAAGTACGCACACGACCCCTTCCTGTTCCTGCACCGCCAGCGTGTCTGGAACGAGGGCGAGGGCGCCTGGATCGGGCGCGAGCGCAAGCGCGGCAAGCTGGCCGATCTGAACGCCTTCCTGCGCAGCGGCGCGCGGACGCCGTTCAGCGTGGTCGAAGGCAGCGCCGACGGCCTGGCCGAAACGCGCTACGTGATCGTGCTCGACGCCGACACCCGGCTGCCGCGCAACACCGCGCGTGCGCTGGTGGCCGCGATGGCGCACCCGCTGAACACGCCAGTGCTGAACGAGGATGGCAGCCGCGTGGCCGAAGGCTACGGCCTGCTGCAGCCGCGCGTGAGCGCCTCGCTGGCGCCGGAAAATGCGTCGCGCTACCAGCGCCTGTGCAGCGGCGAGCCCGGCATCGATCCGTACACGCGTGCCGAGCACGACGTCTACCAGAACCTGTTCGGCGAAGGCTCCTTCATCGGCAAGGGCATCTACGACCTCGAGGTGTTCGAGCGCATGCTCCAGGGCCGCTTCCCGGACGACCGGGTGCTGTCGCACGACCTGCTGGAAGGGTGTTACGTCCGCTCCGGCCTGCTGGACGACGTCCAGCTCCACGAAGCCTGCCCGGCGCGCTACAGCGACGACGTCGGCCGCCGCCACCGCTGGATCCGCGGCGACTGGCAGCTGGCCGGCTGGCTGGGCGCGCGCGTGCCGGCTCCTGACGGCCGCCGGGTGCCGAATCCGCTGTCGCCGCTGTCGCGCTGGAAGCTGTTCGATAATCTGCGCCGCAGCCTGGTGGCGCCGGTGCTTAGCGCACTCCTGCTGCTGTGCTGGGCGCAGCTGGAAGGGCCGGCGTTCTGGAGCGCCGCGGTGCTCGCGATCTTTTTCCTGCCGGTGTTCTTCCAGGCCCTGATCCGCCTGGCCGGCAAGGCGCACGACGTCACGCTGCGCCAGCACCTGCTGAACTGGGCCCAGGACACGTGCAGCGGCGTCGTGCGTGCCATCCTCGACGTGAGCTTCCTGCCCCACGAAGCCTGGTACAGCCTCGACGCGATCGCGCGCAGCGCCTGGCGCCTGGGCGTGAGCCGGCGCCGCCTGCTGGAGTGGAAGGCGTCCAGCCTGGCGCGTTCCAGTACCGACCTGGAAAGCAACTGGCACAACATGACGTTCGCACCGGGGTTCGCGATCGGCACCGCGCTGCTGCTGTCGTTTGCCAATCCGCTGGCACTGTTCGCGGCGGCGCCGCTGCTGCTGCTGTGGTTCCTGTCGCCGGTCGTCGCCTGGTGGATCAGCCTGCCCGTGGCGCGGCCCGCGCCCGCCATCGACGCCGGCCAGCGCCGCTTTCTGCACAGGCTGGCGCGCCGCACCTGGGCCTTCTTCGAAGACCACGTCGGCCCCGAGGACAACTGGCTCCCGCCCGACAGCATGCAGGAGCATCCGGCGCCGCGGGTGGCACAGCGCACTTCGCCCACCAACCTCGGGCTGGCGCTGCTGGCCAACCTGAGCGCCTGGGATTTCGGCTACGCCGCCACCCCCGACCTGCTGGCGCGCACCCGCGCCACCCTGCAGACCATGGGCCGCATGGAGCGTCACCGCGGTCACTTCTATCAGTGGTACGACACCCGCAGCCTGGCGCCGCTGCTGCCGATGGTGGTGTCGACGGCCGACAGCGGCAACCTGGCCGGCCACCTGCTGACCCTGGCCGCGGGGCTGGAACAGCTGGCCGATCGCCCAGCCGCGTCCAGCCGCGCGCTGGACGGCATCGGCGACACCCTGGACATCGTCGCCGAGCTGGCCGAAGCCGGCCCGGCGCCGCTCAGGGACGCGATCGCCGCCATGCGCCTGCAGCTCGGCCCCGAGCGCTGGCGCAGCCTCGACACGCTGCCCGGCCTGCTCGACTGCCTGGCGGCGCTGGCGCGCGCTGCCGTGGCCATCGAACAGGCCGTCGCCGACGATGCCGGCGCCGAGCTGCGCAGCTGGACCGGCAAGCTGGCCGCGCAATCCCACGCCTTCCACGCCGACCTGCTCCTGAGCACGCCGTGGATGCGCGCCGCCCAGGCCTACGTGCTGGATTCGAGCCTGACCCGCATCCCGACCCTGCGCGAACTGGCGGAAGGCGGCGTGCGCCTGCCGGCCGACGATGCGCTGGCCGCGATGGTGGAGGAGGGCGCCGCTCACGCGCGTGCGCGCCTGGACGAGCTGCGCCTGCTGGCGCGCCTGGCGCGCGAGTTCGCCGCCATGGACTTCGGTTTCCTGTACCGGCGCGACACCGGCCTGCTGGCGACCGGCTACAACGTCAGCGAGCGCCGCCTCGACGGCGGCAGCCACGATCTATTGGCGTCGGAAGCGCGGCTGGCGAGCTTCGTCGGCATCGCCCAGGACCAGCTGCCGCAGGAGCACTGGTACGCGATGGGACGCCAGCTGTCCCTGGCGGAAGGCGAGCAGGTGCTGCTGTCCTGGAACGGCACCATGGCCGAATACCTGATGCCGCTGCTGCTGATGCCCGGCCAGCGCGGCACGCTGCTCGACCAGACCTACCGGGGCATCGTGCGCGCCCAGGCCGCGTATGCGGGCCGCCGCGGCATCCCCTGGGGCATGTCCGGGTCCGGCTACAACACGGTGGACGCCGCCATGCAGTACCAGTACCGCGCCTTCGGCGTGCCCGGCACCGGCGCGCGCCGCGACCTGGGCGAAGACCTGGTCGTCGCGCCGTATGCCGGCATGCTGGCGCTGATGGTCGAGCCGGCGCTGGCCTGCGCCAACCTGCAGCGCATGGCGGCGCTCGGTTTCAGCGGCCGCTACGGGTTTTATGAGGCGGTCGACTACACGCCGGCGCGCCTGCCGCCCGGCCAGGCCAGCGCCGTGGTGCGTGCCTTCATGGTGCAGCACCAGGGCATGGGCTTGCTGGCGCTGTCCCACCTGCTGCATGGGCGACCGATGCAGCGCCGCTTCGAGAGCGACCCGCAGCTGCGCGCCACGCTGCCGCTGCTGCAGGAACGCGTGCCCAGGTCCGGCGCCGCCGAGCCGTCGGGCGCCGATCATCCGGCCTTGCGCCAGCCGGCCCAGGCCGCCGGCACGGCGAACGCGGTAGCGCGCAGCGTGACCGATGCCGATGCCGGCCATCCGGAAGTGCAGCTGCTGTCGAACGGCCGCTACCACGTGATGGTGAGCGCCGCCGGCACCGGCTACAGCCACTGGAACGGCCTGGCCGTGACGCGCTGGCGCGAAGATCCGAGCGCCGACGACAGCGGCCATTTCTGCTATGTGCGCGACCTCGACGGCGGCGCCGTCTGGTCGACCACGCGCCAGCCGGTGCAGGCCGCGCCGGAGCGCTACGAAGCCGTGTTCTCGGAAGGCCGCGCCGAATTCCGCCGCAGCGACCACGGCATCGATCTGCACACCGAGATCGTGGTCTCGCCGGAAGACGACATCGAGCTGCGCCGCACCCGCATCGCGAATAAATCGGGCCGGGTGCGCCGCATCGAGCTGACCGGCTACGCCGAAGTGGTGCTGGCATCTGCCGCCATCGACGCTGCGCACCCGGTGTTTTCCAGGATGTTCGTGCAGACCGAGATCCTGCCCGAACGCGGCGCCATCCTGTGCACGCGCCGGCCGCAGACGCCGGACGAGCGGCCGCCGGTCCTGCTGAACCTGATGGCGGTGCATGGTGCCGCAGTGGATGAGGGTGACGCGGCAAGCTTCGAGACCAGCCGCGCCGCCTTCATCGGCCGCGGCCGGCGCAATGCGCTGCCGGCCGCGCTGGCGGACAGCGGCCCGCTCGGCGCGCATGCGGGCACGGTGCTCGATCCAGCGGTGGCGATCCGGCGTGTCCTGACCTTGGCGCCCGGACAGGAAATCACGGTGGACGTGGTGCTGGGCGTGGCCGCCACGCGCGAGGGAGCGATGCAGCTCGTCGACAAATACCAGGCCCAGGAAGCTGGCAACCCGCTGGCCGACCGCGTGTTCGAGCTGGCCTGGACCCACGGCCAGGCGGTGCTGCGCCAGCTGAACGCGAGCGAGCCGGACGCCCAGCTGTACGGCTGCCTGGCCGGTGCCGTGCTGTATCCGCAGGCCGCGCTGCGCGCCGACCCGGCCCTGATCGCGCGCAACGGCCGCGGCCAGTCGGGGCTGTGGGCGTATGCAGTGTCGGGCGACTGGCCGATCGTGCTGCTGCAGCTGCGCGACAGCGCCAATATCGAGCTGGCGCGCCAGCTGGTGCAGGCGCATGCCTGGTGGCGCCTGAAGGGCCTGACGGTGGACCTGGTGATCTGGTGCGGCGACGGCGATAGCGGCGGCGCCGGCGGCTACCGCCAGGGCTTGCGCGACCAGATCATGAACCTGATCGCCGCCGGACTCGATGCGCAGTCGCTCGACCGCCCCGGCGGCGTGTTCGTGCGCGCGCTCGAACAGATCCCGAACGAGGACCGGATCCTGATGCAATCAGTGGCGCGGGTGGTGCTGTCGGACGAGCGCGGCAGCCTGGCCGACCAGCTGCGCCGTGGCGGCCTGCAGAAGCCGAACCTGCCGCCGCGGTTGGAGACCGTGCCGCCAGCGCAGGTGCCCGCCGCGCAGCCGCAGCCGCTGGCGGTGCCCCCGCTGCAGCTCGACAACGGCATCGGCGGCTTCAGCGCCGACGGCCGCGAATATGTCATCCGCATCGGCCCCGGCCGGCCGACGCCGGCGCCCTGGTCGAACGTGCTGGCCAGCCCGATGTTCGGCAGCGTGGTCTCGGAAAGCGGGCAAGTCTACAGCTGGAACCAGAACGCCCACGAATTCCGCCTCACGCCCTGGCACAACGACCCGGTATCGGACCCCGGCGGCGAAGCCTTTTATATACGCGACGAAGAGAGCGGCGTGTTCTGGTCGCCGACCGCCTTGCCGGCGCCGTCCGGCGCCGATTACCTGACGCGCCACGGCTTCGGCTACAGCGTGTTCGAGCACGCGGCGCATGGCATCCGCAGCGAACTGCAGACCCATGTGGCGCTGGATGCGCCGCTCAAGTACGTGGTCGTCAAGCTGCGCAACGAGGGCACGTCGCGGCGGCGCCTGTCGGTCACCGGCTACGTCGAATGGGTGCTGGGCGACCTGCGCGAGACGTCGGCCCTGCACGTGGTCACCGAGCACGATCCGGCCAGCGGCGCGCTGTTTGCCCGCAATGCCTACAACACCGATTTCTCGGGCCGGGTCGCCTTCTTCCACCTGGATGCCGAACAGGTTTCGTACACCTGCGACCGCCTCGAATTCATCGGACGCCACCGCAGCCTGGCCAGTCCGGCGGCCCTTGAACGTGCCGGCCTCTCGGGCCGCAGCGGCGCCGCGCTCGACCCGTGCGCCGCGCTGCAGACGGTGGTCGAACTGGCGCCCGGCGAGGAGCAGGAGCTGGTGTTCATGCTGGGCGTCGGCGGCCGCCGCAACCTGGACGCAGCCGGCATGGTGCAGCGCCATGCCGGCGCAAGCAACGCCCACGACAGCTTCGCCCGCATGCGCGACTGGTGGGACGAGACGCTCGGCGCCGTGCGCATCGAGACGCCGGAACCGGCGCTGGACGCGCTCGCCAACGGCTGGCTGTTGTACCAGACCATCGCCTGCCGCCTGTGGGCGCGCACCGGCTACCACCAGTCGAGCGGCGCCTACGGTTTCCGCGACCAGCTGCAGGATGCGATGGCGACGGTGCACGCGCGTCCCGAGCTGCTGCGCGACCACCTGCTGCTGTTCGCCGGCCACCAGTTCGTCGACGGCGACGTCCAGCACTGGTGGCATCCGCCCCACGGCCGCGGTGTGCGCACGCGCAGCTCGGACGATTATCTGTGGCTGCCGCTGGCCGTGTGCCGCTACGTGGAAGTCACCGGCGATACGGCGCTGCTGGACCAGGTCGTGCCCTTCATCGAGGGACGGGAACTGCGGCCCGACGAAGCCGCCTCGTATGACTTGCCGGAGCACTCCAGCCAGCAGGGCAGCCTGTACGAGCACTGCGCGCGCGCGATCCGGCGCGCGCTGGTGTTCGGCGGCCACGGCCTGCCGCTGATCGGCAGCGGCGACTGGAACGACGGCATGGACCGCGTCGGCGCGCAGGGGCAGGGCGAGAGCGTCTGGCTCGGCTTCTTTTTATATGAGGTGCTGCAGCGCTTCGCCACGCTGGCCGAGGGCCAGGCCGACTACGGCTTTGCCACCACCTGCCGCAGCGCGGCCCAGGTGCTGTCGCTGAATATCGAGGAACACGCCTGGGACGGCGAATGGTACCGGCGCGCCTGGTTCGACGACGGCACCACGCTCGGCGCGCGCGACAACCAGGAATGCCGCATCGATTCGATCGCGCAGAGCTGGGGCGTGCTGTCCGGCGCCGCCGATCCGGCCCGCGCACGCGCGGCGATGGACGCGGTCGACGCCCACCTGGTGCGGCGCGACGCCGGCCTGGTCCAGCTGCTCGATCCGCCCTTCGACGGCGCCGGCCCCGACCCCGGCTATATCGGCGGCTATGCGCCCGGCCTGCGCGAGAACGGCGGCCAGTACACCCACGCCGCGATCTGGGCCACGATGGCGTTTGCCGGCCTGGGCGACAGCGAGCGCGCCTGGGAACTGCTGCGCATGATCAATCCGGTTAACCACGCGCGCGATCCGCAAGCCTGCGCGCGCTACATGGCCGAACCCTACGTGATGGCGGCCGACGTCAGCGCGGCGCCGCAGCACCTGGGGCGGGGCGGCTGGAGCTGGACCACCGGTTCGGCCGGCTGGATGCTGCGCCTGATCGTCGAATCGTTGCTTGGCGTGGCGCGAAGCGGCGAACGCTTGGCGCTGACGCCACAACTGCCTACCGGTTGGGATGGCTTCCGGCTACACTACCGTTACCGCGGCAGTACATACACGATCGAGGTGCGCAAAGGCACCGATGCTGCGCTGATCGTGGACGGTTTGCCGCAAGACGATGCGTCGATCGCGCTGGTGGACGACGGCAAGCTGCACAAGGTGGAACTGACGGTCGCCTGCGGCGCCGCCGACCCTGTCGCGACCGGCCCCGCCCACGACACGACCTGCGAAAAATGATGAGACTCACAACAACGAATGCCGCCGCCCTGATCCTGCTGGCGATGTCGGCATCCGCACCTGCAATTGCCGCCGACTGGAGCGATACCGCCATCAGCTGGCGCTACGGCACCCGCTACCGCGAACCGGTCAACCCGTCCGATATCAAGAAGAACATCTTTGCGCTGACCCACGCCAGTGGCTACAAATACGGCTCCAACTATTTCAACCTCGACCTGCTGCAGTCGGACAAGAACGACCCCGCTTCCTTGACCCAGGACGAAGGCGCACAGGAAGCCTATGTGGTCTACCGCCATACGCTCGACATCGGTGCCCTGCGCGGCGCGCCGATCCAGTACGGCAAGGTGAAGGGCCTGGGCCTGGTGCTCGGCTTCGACTGGAACACCAAGAACGACGTCGGCTACAACTCGCGCAAGCGCATGCTGGTGGCCGGCCCGACCCTGATGTGGGACGTGCCCGGTTTCCTCAGCACTGGCCTGCTGCTGATCCACGAGAGCAATGCGCCGAGCGGCGCCTTCCCGCCGATTTCGCAGGTCAACGGGCGCTATACCTACGACACCCACGCCATGTTCTCGGCCAGCTGGGGCATTCCGCTGCCGGCGAACCTGCTCGGCGACTGGGCCCAGGGCTGGGGTTTCGAAGGCTACCTGAACTACATCGGTGCCAAGGGCCGCGATGAAGTCGGCAACTCGACCGGCGCCGAGACCAACCTCGACATGCAGCTGATGTACGACCTCGGCAGCCGCTTCGGCCAGCCGAAGAACCGCTTCCGGGTCGGCGTCGAATACCAGTTCTGGAACAACAAGTTCGGCAACACGTCGGCCACCACCGGCAACCGCGGCCAGCGTGCCAGTACGCCGATGGTGCGGGCCGAATACCATTTCTGAGGGTTATTGCAAACGAGTCAATATTTGTCAAAGAGATATTGATTAATTGACATTGGGGTGATCCGCACATCAAGGCGGGAATTGATGCAATTGCAAAAATTGCATCATGAAAACCTCATTCCGACTCTCATTCCTGGTGCTGGCCGCCGCCAGCTTGTTCAACCCCGTGAAGCTGCCGGCTGCAAAGGCTGCGCCGGCCGTCATCGCCGCCGCGCAGCACGAGCACAGCGAATTCGAGGCAACGCTGAACGCGCCTTACCACGGCGACGGTACCGTCCGTGGCCAGCCGGACGCGCGCAGCTTCACGCTCTCCTTTGATTATCCCGGCTTGCAGCAAGGCCTGGGTGCGCGCTGGCAGCTGGAACTGGTGGCGCCCGGCGGCCGCACGGTGCAGCGCTGGCAGGGCAGCGTGCAGCTCGCCGGCCGGCCGCGCGACGTGACCGTGCGCTGGCAGGGCCGCCTGAACGGACGCAGGCCGGCGCCCGGCATCTACCGCGTGCGCCTGCACGCAGTCGCCGACGAGACGGTCGAGCAGAGCTGGGAGATCGCCGTCGGCCAGCTGCCGGCACCCCTGATGCCCGCCTTTGCACCGCTGCCGACCGCGCACCCCGGCATGGGCGCCGCGCCGGCACCCGCCAGCCTGCCGTACACGGTCTACTACGGCAACCTGCATAGCCAGACCAGCCACAGCGACGGCGGCGCGCCGCTCGACAACTGCAAGGGCGCGCAAGAGCCGCAGACCGCACCCTACGGCCCGGATGCCGCCTACCCGTACGCCCGCGACCGTGGGCTGGACCTGCTGATGGTCTCGGAACACAACCACATGTACGACGGTTCCGACGGCACCGACAGCGGCGCCGACCCGGCTGTGGCGAAAGCCCTGTACCAATCGGGGCTGCAGGCGGCGCGTGGCTTCAATGCGGCGCATCCCGGCTTCCTGGCGCTGTACGGCATGGAGTGGGGCGTGATCAGCAAGGGCGGCCACCTGAACATCTTCAACAGCGACGAATTGCTGGGCTGGGAAAAGAATGGGCGCGGCGACCTGCTGGCCGACACCGCGACCGCGCGCAGCGACTACGGCGCGCTGTACACGCTGATGAAGGAGCGCGGCTGGATCGGCCAGTTCAACCACCCGGCCAACGGCGGCCAGTTCGTGGTGAACGGCGTGGCGCTCGGCTACACGCCTGACGGCGACGCCGCGATGGCGCTGTGCGAAGTGCTGAACACCTCGGCCTTCTCGACCAACGACAAGGAGCAGGAGACCCGCCGCAGCAACTTCGAGCAGGCCTGCAACAAGGCGCTGGAAGCCGGCTACCACGTGGCCTTCAGCAGCAACCAGGACAACCACTGCGCCAACTGGGGCGCGTCCTATACCAACCGCACCGCCGTGCTGGTGCCGAACGGCGTGCCGCTGACGCGCGACAGCTTCGTCGAGGCCCTGCGCGCGCGCCGCGTGTTCGCCACCATGGACAAGCATGCGCAGCTGGTCTTCACGGCGAACGGCCGCCTGATGGGCGAACGCTTCGACAACAGCGGCCCGCTGGTTTTGAAGGCGCATTACGCCAGCGATGGCGGCAAGCGGGTGGCGTCGGTGGCGGTGATGGAGGGCGTGCCGGGACGGAATGGCACGGTGACGCAGGTGGCGGCGCAGGCCGAGGTGAGCATCGTGCCGGCGCCGGGGCAGCACTTCTATTATGTGAAGCTGACGCAGGACGATGGGAATGTCTTGTGGTCGGCGCCGGTGTGGGTGAATCAGGTGGCGCCGGCGATCAAGCCTTGATGTCCGCTGCTCATGCACGTCGCCCCTGCCTTCGCAGGGGCGACGGTTTTAAGTGCGACGGCCTTAATCAGAATCCGAGATTGCGCCCTGCACCCAGCAGTGTCGCCACCCCCAGCACCACAAAGATCAGCGCCGCAATCCCGTGCACCAGCTGCAACGGCGCCTTGCCCGAGATGCGATCCCCAAAATACACCGCCGGCACATTCGCCAGCATCATGCCCAGCGTGGTCCCGGCCACGACCCACACCGCCGACGCATAGCGCGCCGCCAGCGCCACCGTCGCCACCTGGGTCTTGTCGCCCATCTCGGCCATGAAGAAGGCCAGTACCGTGGTCAGGAAGACGCCGAACCTGGCGCGCGGCGCCTCGTCGCCGTCGATATCGTCGGGCACCATGATCCAGGCCGCCATCGCGATGAAGCCGATACCGAGCACCCAGCGCATCACGTCCGGGCCGAGCAGCTTCCCGGCCAGTGCGCCGACCGCGGCGGCGAACGCGTGGTTGGCGATGGTGGCGACGAAAATGCCGAGCACGATCGGCAGCGGGCGGCGGAAGCGGGCAGCGAGCAAAAAGGCGAGCAGCTGGGTCTTGTCGCCGATTTCGGCGAGGGCGACGATGCCGGTTGAAACGAGAAAGGCGTCCATGCGGGGACCGGGCGAAAAGGCCGGATCATAACAGAGAAAAATGCTATCCTGCTCGCGCCCATGGCTGGCGCCGCGCCAGCAAGTCAATACAGGAAACCGAACGTGCAATCCATGAATCGCATCGCAGCAGCCGTCTTGATCGCCTTTTCCGGCGCCGCTTTTGCCCAGGCGCCGGCCGCCGTCCCCGCTGCCCCGGCGACCATCGCCACCGCAAGCGCAGCGGCCTACAGCCTGGAAGCCGACGTCACCCGCGCCATGAAGCTGTTCGACGTGCCGGGCATCGCGATCGCGGTGGTCAAGGATGGCAAGGTCGTCGCCGCGCAGGGCTTCGGCGTGCGCAAGCTCGGCGCGCCGGAGAAGGTCGATGCGAAAACCCTGTTCGAAGTGGCCTCGAATTCGAAAGCCTTTACGGCGGCCGCGCTGGCGATGCTGGTCGACGAGGGCAAGCTGGCATGGGACGATCCGGTCACCAAGCACCTGCCCGACTTCCAGATGTACGATGCCTACGTCACCCACGAAATGACGGTGCGCGATCTGCTGACCCACCGCAGCGGCCTGGGTCTCGGCGCCGGCGACCTGCTGTGGTGGCCGACCACCAACTTTTCGACCGACGAGATCATCCACAAGCTGCGCTTCATCGCGCCGAGCACCAGCTTCCGCAGCAGCTACGCCTACGACAACCTGCTGTACATCGTGGCCGGCAAGATCATCGCGGCGAAGTCCGGCAAGACCTGGGGCGAGACCATTCACGAGCGCATCCTGGGCCCGGTGGGCATGACCACCACCACCACCAGCCTGGCGGAGAATGCCGGGAATCCGAACGTCGCCAACGCGCACAGCAAGATCGACGGCAAGATCGCCGCCGTCAAGTCGATGCCGGTGCCGAACGCGGTCGGCGCGGTCGGCATCAACACCAATGCCGAAGACATCGCGCGCTGGATGAACGTCCTGCTCGCAGGCGGCAGCCTGGGCAAGGACGCGAACGGCAGCGAAGCGCGCCTGTTCAGCGCCAAGCAGGCGCAGGAAATGTGGACCGCGCAGACGCCGATGCGCATCAGCACCCCGAATCCGAAGCTGGCCGGCACCAAGCCGCATTTCGCCGCCTACGGCCTCGGCTTCCAGCTGCGCGACTGGCAGGGCAAGCTGATGGCGCTGCACAGCGGCGCGCTGCAGGGCTTCTATTCGAAAGTGGTGCTGGTGCCGGAAGCGAAGCTGGGCATCGCGATTCTCACCAACGCCGAAAGCGGCGGTTCGATCAACGCGCTGCAGTACCAGCTGGTCGACCATTACCTCGGGACGCCGAACGCGCCCGACTGGATCGGTGCCGTCGCCGCGGTCGAGAACGAGAACCACGCCAAGGAACAGGCCCGCCTGGCCACCACCAAGGCCGCGCGCGCCGCGAAATCGCAGCCGTCGCTGGCACGCACCGCCTACGACGGCGACTACCAGGACCCGTGGTACGGCATCGCCACCATCAAGCATGCCGGCGGCAAGCAGATCCTGTCATTTGCGCGTACGCCCGACCTGACCGGGGAACTCCAGCACTTCCAGCACGACACCTTCATCGTGCGCTGGAAGGAACGCAACTTCAATGCGGATGCGTATGTGACGTTTGCGCTGAATCCGGACGGGAGCATCGAGCGCATGAAGATGCAGCCGATGTCGACGGAAACGGATTTCAGCTACGACTTCCAGGATTTGAACTTTACGCCGGTGAAGAAGAGCCAATAAGGCGTTTGTACCCGTTACGTTGGCCCGTCTGCAAGTCAACTCGAGTAACAAGTGTTATTTCAGATCGGCGGCACCGGATTGAACCCCGCTACCGCCCGATACCGCCCACCCTGATAGCGCAGTACCTGCCGCTGGTCGATCGCCGCCGGCGCCGCCGCATGCGCCTCGGCGCGGCTGATGGCGCCATGGTAGTGGACCACCAGGTCGCCCGGCTGGGCGCGCGCCGGGTCGACTTGCCAGTTGCCGTCGATCGTATAGCAGTCGTGGTTGTCGGGCGGGGTGCCGCTGTCGTGCAGGCCGCTATCCTGCGGCGGCGCCTTGACCAGCGGCTGCAGGCGCCGTGCGCAGTCGAGCGCGGCGTTGACGTTGGTGCCCGACAGCGCCATCTCGACCACCGGCGTGCCCTGTACCGTGGGACCCTGCAGTTCGTACAGCGCCAGCCAGGTACCGCAATAACCGCCCCAGCAACTGCCGTATTCCACGGCCACGCCCTGGCGCTGCCCCGACAGCGCGACCCGGTGCAGGCTGGCCTCGCCGAAGAAGCCGCGCAGTGCAAAGATGCCCTGGCTGGCCGCCAGCGTCCATGCGCCGCCGCGGCGTGCGAACTGGTAGGCTGCCAGCGCCCGCGGCACGGTGTGCGCGGCCGCTGGCTTGCCGTCCGCGCCGGCCGGCACCAGGCCGGCAACCAGGGTCAGGTGGGTGGCGTCGGTACGCAGCACCAGTTCGGGCGCGGCCAGCACGCGCTGGGCGCCGGTTTCCCAGTTGGCGCCGCGGACATCGGTCACGCCGGGGAGGTGCGGCACGGTCACGGTCCGGACGTGGCCGGCCGCGCTGTCGTCCCAGCCGGGAAAGGCCTGGGCCATGAGCCGGCCCATGTCGGGTTCGGCCGCCTGCGCCGCCGGCCCGCATGCGGTCGCGGCCAGCCCGGCCGCGGCAGAGAGGATCGCGGCGCGCAGCGTCACAGCTTCTTGCCGTTCCAGACGTCCATCATGTCGGGCGAGCCCTGGGAGCGGATGCCGTTGTCCGACAGGACGCCCTCGGTCGCCTCCAGCATCGCCTTGCGCGGCAGGACCATGGTTTCGCCGGCGCGCTGGGCGAAGCGCAGCACGATCAGTTCGTCCTTCTGGTCGCGCAGCAGCGACACCAGGTGGCGCAGGCTGCGCACCGGCACGCCGTTGACCGATTCCACCACCGCGCCGAAGCGGTTCGAGTAGCCGGCCACCAGCTTGTGCGGGAAGAACGGCGAACTGATCACCACCAGTTCCTCGTGCTGGGCGTCGGGCTCGTCGCCGCGGCGCGTCACCAGCGGGCTGCCGAGGTAGCTCATCGCATTCATGGTGGCGGCGTTGGCATTGAGCGCCGCCAGGAACTCGTTGGTGGCGCGCGAGAACACGATCGGGCCATACACGAAATACGACGGGTAGCTGCCGTCCAGGCTCGGGATCAGCATGCCGCGGCGGTTGCCGACCGGGACCTGCACCTGCAGCGGCCTGCCGTCGCGGACGATGGTCAAAGGCACCTTGCCGTCGCGTGCCACCTGCTGCACGCGGTACTGGAAGCGCACCCGCAGGTTCGGACCCAGCTTGACCATGCCCTGGTTGTCGACCGGGTAGTCGCCGACGCGGGTGATGATGTCCCATTCCTTGAGCGGGTAGGCGGCGTCGCTGCGCGCCGGGCGGTGCACCAGCGCGCCCTCGACCGATTTATCCAGTTTCAGGTACTGGCGCAGTACCGGGTTTTCCAGCGTCTGGACGTCGTCGACCAGCTGCGGCTTGCCGTCGTAGCGGCCGTCGGCGACGTCGCGGAGGAACAATTCGACTTCCTCGTTCGGGATCACGTAGCCGATGTTCTGGGCGTTGGCGGCCACCATGTAGGCCAGGCCGATCATCTTGTCGCCGGCGATCACCGGGCCGCCGCTGTTGCCGGGGTTGATCGGGGCGTCGATCTGCACGCGCAGGCCGGCGTTGCCGCCGAAGTAGGGCACGAATTCGACGCGCGAGACGATGCCCTTGGTGATCGACAGCGAGTTGCCGCCCAGCGGATAGCCGTAGGCCATCACGGCTTCGCGCACGTCCGGCAGCACGCTGGCGCGCGGCACCGGCTTGTGCTTGTCGAAGAAGGATTCGTCGTCGAGCTTGAGCACCGCCAGGTCCATGCCCGGCGCGATCGCGACCACGGTGGCGCCGATCTTGTCGCCGTCCTGGCTGGCCTGCACTTGCACCTGGCTGGCGTAGCCGACCACGTGGGCATTGGTGAGGATGCGCTTGCCCTCGATGACGACGCCGGAACCGGTAACCTCCTGCGGCGTCGCCTTGGTCCAGGGTTTGTAGGGATCGGGGCGGCGCAGGCTGGAGAAGATCTTGACGACGGAATTCTCGACGGCGGGTGAAGCGGCGGCGACCGTCGGCGGGGCGATGGCCTTGCTGGGCGCGGCCGGCGTGCCGCTCGTGGGCATCGGGATCTGGCCGGCGTCCTGGGCGTGGGCGGCGAAGCCGGCGCAGGCGAGCGCAAAGGGGAGAGAAACTGCGGCGAGGCGGACGATCTTCATGGCGTGATTATGGTTTCCGGATGCAGCAGCATACACGTGCTGTCCATGCGGAAAATACGCGGATTGTCACGCCAGCGCGCTGACCACCAGCTTGCGTTTGCCGTTCGGCGCCAGCGGGATGTCGCACTCTTCCTGCAGCGCGATATCGAAGAAACCGCCCCAGCGGCGCCGCTGGGCGTCCAGCACGAAGGCGCGCTGGTCGGCGCTGAGGACGCCGTGGCGCGGCACCACCGCCAGCGTGATCGCGCCGGGGCGGCGCTGGCGCACCTGGTACAGGCGCACGAAGTCCCAGGTGACTTCGTCGATGACGATGGCCAGGCCGGGGATGCGGCGGCCGCTGCGGTCGACCAGGAAGTCCTGGCCGCGGCCGTCGATCGCGGCGCAGCGTCCGCCGGCGCCGATGCGGCCGTAGTCGCCGGTGCGGTAGCGGATCAGCGGCATCAGGTCGTTCCACAGCGAGGTGCCGACGATCTCGCAGCGGTCCTCGTCGATGCGGTTCTCGGACCAGCCGTACAGCGGCTGGAAACGGTAGCCGCCCAGGCCTTCGTCGTCGTAGCCGGCAAACGCCAGGTTGGTGCGCTCGGACAGGCCGTAGTT
Source organism: Herbaspirillum sp. SJZ107 (assembly GCF_006715485.1). Classification (GTDB taxonomy): domain Bacteria; phylum Pseudomonadota; class Gammaproteobacteria; order Burkholderiales; family Burkholderiaceae_D; genus Telluria. The sequence goes on along the minus strand of NZ_VFNH01000003.1, from coordinate 444,330 downwards.
GAGCGACACCGGGCAGCGGAACAAGCGCCGGATCGCCGCCAGCTGGGCCGGCGTGGCCGGTTCCGAGGCCAGCAGCACGGCCCGCACCTGCAATGCCAGGTCGCCGGGCTGCAGCAGCTCGGCCAGCGCCGCGGCCGAACTCGGGTAGGCGTGCACGTAGGCCGGGCGGAAGCGTGCGATGGCATCCACGATCGCGCCGCGGTGCGCGGCGTCGAGGTGGTAGGGCGACAGCATCAGGCGGTTGCCGGCCACGCGCGTGGGCGCTTCGTGCGCCAGGCGGCGCGCGTCGGCACCGATGCGCAGGATGCGCGCCTTGTCGAAGGAAAAGCCGAACCGGCCCCACTCATGGGTAAAAAAGGCTTTTTCGATGTCGGCCAGGCGCTTGCTGCGCCACATGCCGATGCCCTGGCCGGACGAGCCGCCGCTGGTCGCGTACAGCAGTTTATCGGGATCGGCGCGGCAATCGAGGAAGTCGCGCTGCTGCGCCATCACCTCGTCCTTGCTCAGATAGGGGAAGCAGGCCAGCACCTGCTCCAGCGGCTCGTGCGCCGCCTCGTGAGCACCCAGCCGGACGTTGCGCCGGTACCAGGGCACGTAGGCGAGCGCGTGCACCAGCACCCGGCGCAAACGCCGCCGCGCTTCCTGTGCGACCCGGATGTCATCCTGCGCCAGCAGTGCCTGCACCCGGAAGAAATCGGGGTGGTACAGGACGCGCGCGGGCAGGAAGCGGCGCCACGCGTAATAGCCGGCGCCCACGCGTGCCGCCAGCCAGGCTTGCGCCGCCATTGCCTAGCCGTTGACGAGCCGGCGGAAGGCGACCGCCGACAGGTGGCCGAGGCCGAGGCTGGCCAGGGTCCGTCCCTCGCGTGCGAAGTCGCGTCCGAGCAGACCGCCGGCAATCACGATCAGGGCGTCGGCCACCGGCGTCGGCACGGCCATCAGGCGCCCGATCGACGCCATCAGCGCCAGGCCCATCGGCACGTCCTCGGTGAGGAAGCGGGTGTCGAGGCGGTTCGGGCCCTTCGGTCCGCCCTCGCGCGCATAGCGGCGGAATACCTCCAGGCCGGGACGCGTCAGGTCTTCCTCGTTGCGGAAGCGGCACTCGTCGAAGTAGGGCGAGGGCGTGCCGCCGCTGGCTTCGATCACCGCGTTTTTCTCGGCATCGAGCCGCGCCAGCAGGCGCAGCACCGAGGGCGTGAAGGCTTCGCGGTACATCCAGAATTCGCCCTGCGCATATTCGATGCGGCTGGCCGAGAGCAGGGTGCCGATCGTGTGCACGATCAGGTTCGGGTTGTGCAGCGCCGACTCGACCACGTTGCTGCGCGTGGCCACATAGGTCGGGAACAGGCGCGCGGCGCGCTCCAGGCCTTCGCCGGCACGCGCACGCGGCACGAAGGCGAGCGCGTTGCGCACGTTGCGGAACAGGACGTCGACCACGCCCGGCGCAGCCAGGCGCGCATCGTAGGGCAGGCTCTCGCCCTCGGCCAGCAGGAAGCCGGCGCGCTCCTGCCACGGCAGGAAGTAGCACGAGCCCATGTTCCCCGGGGCCAGCAGCACCAGCGGGCGCGCGTCGAGCCGGGGGCCGAGCAGGCTTGCTACCTGCGGGTGGAACTGGGTCTGGGTGGTGACGATCACGGCATCCGGGGCGGTAGAAAACGCTTCGGCGACATCGCGCGTGGCCAGTGCCAGCCGCGCCCGGCGCGTGACGCCGCCGTCGGGATGGCTGACGACGGTGATGGTCCTGGTTTCGCGTACCGTGTCGAAATTGTCGTCGTGCAGGGCGTGCGAAGTCTTGAGCAGGACGACGTGGTGGCCGTCCAGTGCAAGCAAGCCCCCGAGCGCGCAGCCGGCGTTACCGGCGCCAACCATTAGCACATTCATGTTTGAACTCCGTCAGATGAGCGGATGACGAAGCTTGACGATGCCAGTGGCAGGCGCGGTGAGGTTGCGTTAGCTCAGTTATGTTCGGCGGGTGAGCGGGAACTATCTCAGAACCGGTAATCCACCTTCGCATACAAGGACCGCCCATTGATCCCGAACGGGCAGGTTTCCCAGCAATACGTAAAGCCCATCTGCGGGAACGGCGCCGCCTTCACCGGGTCCCAGCGGCTCGGGTAGGTATCGAACACATTGTCGACCCCGGCGCTCAGGCTGAGCCGGCGGTTGATCGCATAGCGCAGCGACAGGTCCGTCAGCCAGCGCGCGGCCCAGGTCTGGACGTAGGGTGCCGTAAAACCCTGGCCCGCGACTTCGCCGTAGTAATTGGCGCGCAGGTTGGCGTTCCAGGCGCCGCGCGTGTAGTCGGCCGACAGCACGTGGTGCCGGCGCGGCTGGCCGCGTTCGATCAGCGTGACCTGGGCGTCGTCGAACAGCTGGCTGCCGGACAGCAGCGGCGACGAGGAATGGCGCGCATTCACGCGCGTGCGGTTGAAGCCGAGCTGGCCGGACAGCACCAGCGACCCGCCGGCGACGCGGCGCAGCGTCTTTTCCGCCACCAGGTCCAGCCCGTCGGTCGTGGTACCGACCGCATTCGTGAAGAACTGCGCCTGGCCGATCCGCAGCGGATCGAGCACGGCGCGCACCGGACAGCTGGCGGGCGTGGGGCAGGGACCGGCCTCGGGCGCGATCGTGCTGGAAAAGACGATGCGGTCGGCGATGCGGGTACGCCAGGCATCCGCGGTGATCGAGAAGTCCGGGGCCGGGCGCAGCACCAGGCCGAGGCTGGCGCTGCGCGAGGTTTCTTCCTTCAGCGGCGCGATGCCCAGTAGCCGGGTGACGGCGCTGCCTTCGCGCGCGGTCAGGGTTTCGGTCAGCACGCCGGCCGTGTTCAGGTTGGTCGAGACCGAGCTGTAGTACTTCTGCTGCACGCCGGGCGCACGGAAACCGGTCGAGGCGCTGGCGCGCAGGCCGATCGTGCGGCTCGGGTCGTAGCGCAGCGTGAGCTTGCCGGTCGTGGTGGCGCCGAAATCCGAGTAGCGCTCGTGGCGCACGGCCGCGCCCAGCGTGACCGGCGCCGCCAGCTTGTGTTCGGCGTCGAGGTAGAGCGCGGTATTGTGGCGGCCGGCATCGACCTCGGTCGCCGGCGTGTAGCCGGGGAAGCCCTGGATGCCGGCCTGCGCGATGTTGCCGTTCTGGTCGTAGATCGGGATCGCTGGATTATTGGTGCGGCCATACTGGTAGGTGACCGGGTCGCCGGCGAAGATGCGGTAGCCGTCGCGCCGGTATTCGAGGCCGGCGGCCAGCTGCACGGTGCGGCCGAACACCGACACCGGTCCGCGCAGGTCGAGGTTGGCCGTGGTCTGGGTGAAGCGCAGCTTGCCGGTGTTGCCGCCGGTCGGCGATTCGTGGGCGTGATTGCAGCCGCAGGTCGGCTCGTACCAGTAACTGACGTTGATCGAGTTGTATTCGAAGAAGCCGAGTTCGCTGAAGCCCTGGTTGACGCTGGCGTCCAGCTGCCAGCCCTTCGGCAGGCTGTGGCGGTAGCCGAGCGCCAGCGAGGCATCCTTGACCGTGGTGCGGATGCTGGGCAGCATGCCGTCCGGGTACACGGCCGGCACGTTGCGGCCGTCGCCGCGCGGGCGGAAGAAGCCGGCGGCATCGCCGATGCGGCGCGAGAAGCCGCCGAAGGCATACAGTTCGCCTTTGTCGCTCACGGGCAGCAGGCTGTTGAACCACAGGTGGCTGTCGGCGGCCAGCGAGTCGCCGATGCGCTGGGTCACGCGCGGCGGATTGGTGCGCAGGGGGTCGGGGCCGGCACGGTTGGTTTCGCCGCGGCGCCGGCCCTCGGCCGTCAGCGTCAGGTAGCCGCCGTCGCGGCCCAGCGCGAAGCTGTGGTTCTCGCCGAGGCTGAACGTGCGTCCGTCGCCCTCGCCCGTGGTGCTGACCAGCGCGCCCATGCCGTCGACGTCGGCGCCGCCCTTGAGCACGATGTTGATCACGCCGGCGATGGCATCCGAGCCGTACTGGGCGCTGGCGCCGTCGCGCAGGATCTCGATGTGGTCGATGGCCCAGACCGGAATCGCATTGATGTCGGTGCCGGCCGAGCCGCGGCCGATGGTCTGCTGCACGTTGACCAGCGCCTGCTGGTGGCGGCGCTTGCCGTTGACCAGCACCAGCAGCTGGTCCGGCCCCAGGCCGCGCAGGGTGGCAGGGCGGATGATGTCGGTGCCGTCGCTGATGAAGGTGGTGCTGAAGTTGAACGAAGGGTCGAGCGCCTGCAGCGCCTTGCCGAGTTCCGCGGTGCCGGTCGACTGCAGTTCTTTCTGGCCGATCAGGCCGACCGGGACCGCGGTGTCGAGCGCGCTCTTGGGGGCGCTGCGCGAACCGACCACGACCACCTTGCTCGTTGTGGGTTCGGCGTCATCCGCCTGCAGGGCCGCGGCCGGCGCGCAGGCCGCCAGTACGGCGGATGCGAGCAATGTATGTCGGAAATTCTTGTCCATGATCATTTCCCTCAAGGCTGAGCTCGGTTAGAGACCCAGCCATCTTGCGCGTGCTGCTGCAGAGGGAAATTGAGCGGCCACAACCCATGAGGCGTAGCTTGACCGTGGAGACGATGTGCATGTGCGGTTTATACAACAGGGAAGCGGCCGGCCGCGCTCACGCCAGGTGGTCGCGCATCCACTCCTTCAAGCCATTGACCCAGTTCTTGGCCGGCAGGTTATAGCGCCGCTTGATGTCGGCGGCGCGTTCGTACAGCAGCGCGAAGTCGAGCTGGGGCGACTGCTTGAAGGCGATCACGACGATATTCGCGTCGTGGACTTCGGGCAGCCAGACCACGGCGTCGAAGGCCTGTTCCATCGCCTGCAGGTTCTTGTCGTAGTTGATGAAGTCGCCGAACACGTTGGCGGTCATGACGCCATCGGGCCCCAGGCAATCGGCGCAGGCCTGGTAGAACTCGGGGGTGTCCAGCACCGGGCCGCGCGCTTCCTCGTCGTACAAATCGACCTGCAGCACGTCGACCGTGCCGTGGTTGGCGGGATCCATCACGAAGTCGAGGGCATCCATTTCGCGCACGTCGAGGCGGGCGTCGTCCGGCGGCAGGCCGAAATGATCGCGGCAGATCGCGATCACGTTCGGATTCAGTTCGGCCGCGGTCACGCGCGCCTGCGGGAAGCGCTGGTAGCAGAACTTGGTGAGCGCGGCGCTGCCCAGGCCGAGCTGCACGATGCGGCGCGGCTGCTGCACGAACAGCATCCACATCATCATCATCTGCACGTATTCGAGCTCGATCGCATCCGGCCGGCTCAGGCGCATCGCGCCCTGGACCCAGGAAGTGCCGAGGTGGAGCGAGCGCACGCCTTCGAATTCGGTGATGGTGGCCGGCGGATGGCCGGGCTGGGAAAAGCGGGGAGAAGTGGGGACGGACATGGGGGAATCTTATCAGGCCGGCAGGATCAGCGTCACCGCCAGCCCGCCGCCTTCGCGGTTGTTCAGCGTGATGCGCCCGCCATGCGCTTCGGCGATCTCGCGCGCCAGTGCCAGGCCCAGGCCGGTGCCGCTGCGCTTGGTGGAATAGAAGGGCACCAGCGCGTTGGTCAGCACCGCGTCGTTCATGCCGCTGCCGCGGTCCAGCACGTCGATGCGCACCAGGTTTTGCACCCGGCGGATCTGGAGTCCGACGTCTTCCGCGCGCGAGCCGGATTCGTGGGCGTTCTTCAGCAGGTTCAACAAGGCCTGCTCCATCTGGGCGACGTCGATCAGGGCCGGCTCGGGCGGCAGCTCGCCGTCGAGGCGGAAGCTGACCTGCGCCGCCAGCCGCGCCACCAGGGCATCCCAGGCGCAGCGCTCCAGGCGCGGCGTCGGCAGCTTGGCGAAGCGCGCGTAGCCGAGGATGAAGGTTTCCAGGTGGCGCGTGCGCTCGCCGATGGTTTCCAGGATCTGCGGCAGGCGCTCGGTCTGGCCGCGCCGCACCAGTTCCGCGCCGGAGTGGGCGAGCGAGGCCAGCGGCGCCAGCGAATTGTTCAATTCGTGGCTGATGACGCGGATGACCTTCTTCCAGGTCTGCACTTCCTGGCGCCGCAGCTCGGCGGTCAGCTGGCGCAGCAGCAGCAGTTCGTGGCGCCGTCCGTTCAGGCTGAAGTCGCGCCGCGCCAGGTGGTACACCTCTTCGTCCTCGCCTTCGCCCGCGGAAAACAGGCCGTCGCCGCCGCGCGCCAGCGCCTCGACCAGTGCCGGCGCCGCCGTCGCCAATACCGTCTGCAGGGCGTGGCCTTCCAGCTTGCTGCCGTGCGCCAGCAGCTGGCGCGCGGCCAGGTTGGCGTAGACGATGGTGCGGGCGCCGGCCGCCGTATCGGCCACCAGCAGCATCGCCACCGGCGTGTTCTGCACCATGGTGTCGAGCAGCAGCTCGCGCTGGACCAGGCCGAGGCGCTGTTCGCGCAGCACCTCGCCGAGCGCATTGTGGGCGGCGACCAGGTCGGACAGCTCGTCGTTCTGCGGCCAGTGCAGGCTGAACGAAAAATCGCCGTCGCGGTAGCTCGTCACGGTGCCTTCCAGCGCGCGGAACAGCGACAGGACCGGCTGCACCTGGGCGCGCAGGGTGATGACCGCGATCGGCACCACGCACAGCAGGCAGGCGCCGAGCACCAGCAGCGGCTGCCCCGGCAACAGGTGGTCGAGCGCCAGCGCGATGCCGATGCCGAGCGCCAGCAGCGTCGCCACCAGCGCCGACCAGCGCGTGACCAGCGAAAGGCGCCAGCGCCTGAACCAGCCCGCGTTTCCCGGCCCCGGCGCCGCGTTCATGCCGAGCGCGCGATGCCGAGGCGCTCCATGCGCCGGTACAGTGCCTGGCGCGACAGCCCGAGTTCGGCCGCCGCCTGGGCGATGACGCCGCCGGCGCGCGCCAGCGCCGCGGCGATGGCGTCGCGGTCCGGCTCCGCATCGGGGACGGCGGCAACCGCCAGCGGCAGGCCGAGATCGAGCGGCTTGATGGTCTCGTCGCGCGCCAGCAGCGAGGCGCGCGCCATCACGTTCTTCAGCTCGCGCACGTTGCCGGGCCAGCCATGCGCCGCCAGCGCGCTTTCCGCACTGGGGTCGAGCCGCTTGCCCGGCGCCAGGAAGCTGCGCGCCAGCGGCAGGATGTCGCCCGGCCGCGCCGCCAGCGGCGGCAGTTTCAATTCGATCAGGTTGAGGCGGTAGAACAGGTCTTCGCGGAAGGTCCCGGCGCGGATCATCGCCTGCAGGTCGGCGTTGGTGGCGCTGATCACGCGCACCTTGACCTGGCGTTCGCGGTTCGAGCCGAGGCGCTCGAAGCGCCCGGTTTCCAGCACCCGCAACAGCTTCATCTGCCCGGCCAGCGGCAGGTTGCCGATTTCGTCGAGGAACAGCGTGCCGCCGTCGGCCGCCTCGAATTTGCCTTCGCGTGCCCTGGAGGCGCCGGTGTAGGCGCCGGCGTCGGCGCCGAACAGCTCGGCCTCGATCAGTTCCGAAGGCAGGGCGCCGCAATTCAGCACCACGAAGGGACCATCCTTCACCGCCGAATTGGCCTGGATGATCTCGGCGATGCGTTCCTTGCCGGTGCCGTTGGGTCCCGTGATCAGCACCGGCACGTCGGCGCGCGCCACCTGGCAGGCCAGGCTCAGCACCCGCTCTGTGGCCGGGTCGGCCCACACCAGGCCGCGCAAATCGAAATTCTGTTCCAGTTCGCGCTTGGCGCGGCGTTCGCGCTGCAGGCGCTGGGCCAGCGCGCGGTTGGCCTGGCCCAGTTCGATCAGGTTGGTGACCGTCGCCAGCAGGCGCTCGTCGTTCCACGGCTTGGACAGGTAATCGGCGGCGCCGGCCTTGATCAGGTCGACCGCGGCGTCGAGATGGGTCCAGGCGGTCAGCAGGATCACCGGCAGGTCCGGGTACTGCCTGCGGATCGCGCGGAACAGCGCCACGCCTTCTTCGCCGGAGGTGGTGTCGGCGGTGAAGTTCATGTCCTGGATCACCAGGTCGACCGGCTGGCGTGCCAGCAGGGCCAGGCCCTCCTCGGGCGAGGCCGCGTGCAGCGCCGCGATGTCGTGCAGGGAGAACAGGACGTCGAGCGCGATGCCGACGGCGGCGTTGTCATCGATGATCAAGACAGTAGGCATGGACAATAGAATAACACTACACGCTGCGGGTAGCCGTGGCCGGCGAGATGCTGGCCGCCTTCCACGCCGGCCCGTAGGCGGCAAGCACGCCGATCAGCCAGAACAGCAGCGCGCCGCCCGCCAGGTAGCCCGCCGGCAGGCGCGTCATCTCCAGTTTGCTCACCAGCAACTGGTTCAGCGCCAGCCCCAGCGCCGCACCGCCGAACACGCCGGCGCTGGTGATCATCACGTTTTCAAGGATGAAGTAGCGCAGGATGTCGATGCGGCGGGCGCCGAGCGCGCGCCGTACGCCGATCTGCTTGCGGCGCTGGGTCACCCACAGGCTGGCCATGCCGACGATGCCGGAGCAGGTAATCAGCAGCATCAGCAAACTGACCGTGACCAGCATCCACTGCAGCGCGACGTCGCTGCGGTAGCGGTCCTTGCGGTCCTCGTCGACAGTGCGCATCTCCAGAATCATCGGGGTGGCCGTGGATTTGCGCAGTGCGCTTTCCGCTTCCTTCATCACGCGGTCGCGCTGGCCCGGCTCGGTGCGCACCGCATACATGGCACGCGAGCCGCCGTACAGGCGTGCCGGGATGATCACCGCGAACTCGCCTTTTTCACCGGTTTGCGCCGATTGGGTCTGCAGGCGCTCGACCACGCCGACCACCTGGGTGCCCTCGGCCTGCTCGTTGCGCCCGAAATACAGGGTCTTGCCGATCGGGGATGTGCCCGGCCACAGCTTGCCGGCCAGCGCCCGGGTGACGATGATCTGCGGCGGCGTGTCCTTCTTCTCCTTCTCGTTGATATCCACCAGTTCCTGGGGCAGGAAATCGCGGCCTTCCACGACATTCAGGCCGAAGGTCTTGATGACCGAGTCGCCCGACATGTACATCGAGGCCAGGGCGCTGCCGCGGTCCTGCTTGCGGTCGATACTGACGGTGCTGTTCCAGCCGCTTTGCGACAGCGGCATCTGCGACACGTTGGCCACCGAGGCCACGCCGGGTACCGCGCGCAGCACATCGGCCTCGTGCTTGAAGGTGGCCAGGCGCTGTTCGGGACCGTCGGTATCCAGGTTGCGCGCCTTGATGTAGAAGGTCGCATGTTCGTCGGCGATGCCGGACGGGCGCGCGATCACGGTGCGCCGCTCGTTGACGATGTACACGGCGTTGGCCAGGATCGCCAGGCTCAGCGCCACCTGCAGCGCCACCAGGATCGGACCGGTCTTGTTGCGCAGCAGCGCGGACAGGATGGGACGGATTTCCATGTCGTCTCTCTCTTATGAAAATTACTGCGATTTGAGCTGGATCGCCGGCGTCACCTGGCAGGCGCGCCAGGTCGGCAGCAGGCCGGCCAGCAGCGCCGCCGCCACCGACAGCACGAAGGTCAGGCCCAGCATCTGCCAGTCCATGTGCGCCATGGCCGCGACTTCCTTGCCCTGCATGCCGATCAGCGCCAGCGCGCCGAAGGCGAGCAGCAGCCCGAGCACGCCGCCGGCCAGGCCGATGACGCCGGTCTCGACCAGGAACTGGCGGAAGATCTCGCGGCGCGAGGCGCCGAGCGCGCGGCGCACGCCGATCTCGGACGCGCGCACCGAGAACTTGGCCAGCAGCAGGCCGATGGTGTTCACCAGGCACAGCGCCAGGAAGCCGAACGCCAGCCAGACCGACAGCTTGCTGTCGTTGTCGACGATCTTCAGCACGTCCATCCACTCCATCACGTCGTACAGGTGGTTCGGCGCATTGCGCTTGAAGCGGCCGAGCTTTTTCTGGTCGCGCACATAGTTGTCGAGCCAAGCCTGCAGATCGGCGCGGTCGCTCGCCGCGCGGGTCTCGAACCAGAACTGGATCCAGGTGCACTCCGACGCCAGCAGGGCGGCATAGCCCGGGTCGCGCCTGGCGCTGCAGTTCATGCCGCCGTTGTTGTCGGATTCGTGGCGGATCGCAGTGGAGAAGGGAATGAAGTAGTCGTCCGCATCGCCGAAGGTGTCGCCGCCGACCAGCTTGTAGTAGCGCGGGCGCGGGTTCCAGGTGTCGAGCACGCCGCTCACGGTGAACGGGAAACCCATCAGGCGCACCTGCCGGCCGACCGGATCGGCCTCGCCGAACAGCTTTTCGGCCATGGCGCGGCCGAGCACCACGACATCGGCGCCACGGGCATCGTCGGCTTCGCTCCAGGCCTGGCCATGGAGGAAGCGGACGTTGAACATGGCGAAGAAGTCGCGCGTCGGCGCCATGCCGGACACCATGAAGGCCGACAGGTCCTTGCGCGGCGGCTCGAGCGGCCCGGCGACACCGAACAGCGCAGTGCGGCGCTCGCCCTGGCCGCTTTTCAGCAGGTTGGCGGCATCCTGGTAGCTCATCTGTACGTCGTTCGGCTCGTCGCCCGGCGACCAGCCTTCGAGCGGGCCGTTGTCGACCTGCGGCACCAGCAGGCGGTCGCTCTTTTCGGGGATCGGGTCGCCCGACATCATGTGCAGTATGGTCAGGGTCGAGACGCTGGCGGCGACGCCGACGGCCAGAGTCAATACCATCAGTGCGGTAAGCGCGCGGTTGCGGCGCAGGCTGCGCAGGCCGAGCTTGAAGTAATAGCCGAACATGGTCGTGGACTCCTCAGGCGGTGACCGGGGTCTGGACCAGCGACGGCCCTTTGCGCACCAGGTCCGACACCTGGCCGTCGATGATGTGCACGTTGCGCGTGGTGCGCACCGCCAGCTCGGGATCGTGGGTCACCATCAGGATCGTGGTGCCGGCGGCGTTGATCTCTTCCAGCAGTTCCATCACGCCGCGCGCCATCTGCGTATCCAGGTTGCCGGTCGGTTCGTCGGCCAGCAGGAGCTTGGGCGAGCCGGCCAGTGCGCGCGCGATCGCCACGCGCTGCTGCTGGCCACCGGACAGTTCGGCCGGATAGTGCTTCATGCGCGAGGCCAGGCCGACCTTGGCCAGCGCATCCTCGATGCGCTTCTTGCGCTCGGTTGCATTGAAGCCGCGGTAACGCAATGGGACGTCGACGTTGTCGAACAGGTTCAGGTCCGGGATCAGATTAAAACCCTGGAAGATGAAGCCGAGCTTTTCGTTGCGCAGGCGCGAGCGCGCATTGTCGCCCAGGCCTTTCACGTTGACGCCGTCGAGGATGTAGTCGCCCGAGGTGAATTCCTCGAGCAGGCCGGCGATGTTGAGAAAGCTGGTTTTACCCGAACCGGACGGGCCGGTGACGGTGACGAACTCGCCTTCGCGGACGTCGATCTCGAAGCCGCGCAGCGCGTGGGTCTCGATCATGTGGGTGCGGTACACCTTGTTCAGGTTGGTCATGCGCAGCATGGCTGTGTCCTTTCAGTGATGTTTTCAGTTATTGATCGAGATGCGGCTGGCGTTGTTGAAGGCGTCGGTGCCGGCCACCACGACCTTGTCGCCCTGCTGCAGGCCGGACTGGATCTCGACTGCCGAGATGCTGGTGGCGCCGACGCGGATCGGGGTGCGGGTCGCGATGCCGTCGCGCACCACGTAGGCATAACGTCCGCCCTCGCTTTCGACGAAGGGGCCGCGCGGCAGCATCAGGACGTTCGGCTTTTCCTCGACCAGCAGGCGCGCGGTGACCCGCTGGCTCTGGCGCAGGCCCTTCGGCTGCTCGCCACGCTGGTCATCATCGAAGCGGACCCGGGCCAGCACCATGCCGCGCACCACTTCCGGCGACAGCGCCGACAGCTTGCCGGTGGCGGTCCCGGACGGCAGCTGGACCTCGGCGTTCATGCCCAGGCCGAGGTCAGCCACATAGGTCTCCGGCACTTCGATCTCGACTTCGAGCTTGGACAGGTCGACCAGGGTCATCAGCGGCGCATTGGCGGCGACCACCATCCGGTTCTGCACGTTCAGGGTGCCGATGAAACCGTCGACCGGGGCGCGCACGGTCAACTCATCCACACGGCGCTGGGCTTCCGCCATTGCCAGGCGCGCCCGTTCCAGCTCGTTGGCCTTGGTTTTGAGGGCCAGCTGGACGTCGTCGCCTTCGAGCGCCGCCGCCTGGGCCGCGTGCCTGGCGCGGATCTCGCTCGACTTCACGGCATCCTTGGCCTTCTGGAAGTCGATCTTGGCGATGATGCCGAGATCGCCGACGCTCTGGTAGCGTTCCAGCGTGCGCTGGGCCGACAGGCGGTCGATCTCGGCGGTGTCGGCTTCGCGCTGCGCCAGCAGCTTCTGTTTTCGGGCCAGGATCTGCTGGCGTGCCACTTCCGCCTTCAATTGCTCGTACGTCGACACTTCGCGCTTCAGCGCATCGGACAGGTCGGGCGATTCCAGCACGGCCAGGACCTGGTCCTTTTTCACCGTGTCGCCCGCCGCGACCTTCAGGTTGACGGTGGACGGCGCCTTGGCATACAGGGTCGGGCTGACGGCGGCCACCACGCGGCCGTTGACGGACGCGTCGCGCACCAGCGTGCCGCGGGTGACCTCGGCGACGCGCAGGCGCGCCGCGCTGACCGAGGCTTCGCTGCCGTGCCAGGACGACAGCAGGAAGGCGCAGACGGCCAGCACGGCGGCGCCGGCGCCGATCCAGATGGCGCCGCGCTTGAGGCCGGCGCCGGCCGCCGGGGCGATGATGGCGTCTTGTTGGGAGGTGTCGCGGATCATGGTGTGGACATTCGGGTTTGGACACAGCGGTATCTGCAGGAACCGTGCCAACTCTTAAGTCTTTGATTCGATTGGTGTCCGCCCGGATGAACGCGCCGTCCGCTCGCTGTCCGTCCGGCAGGCGGACGGACAGGGCGGACACTCTTTTGCCGGCGCTCCCTTGATATTTTATAAAGCGTTCATAATTTCCCGGCATCACTATCCGGCCCGGCCGTGGAAAGCGCCTATGTCCTTTACCGTGTTTCGCCTGCCGGGCTATTGGCGCCCGCTGCTGGCGCGTGTGGCTGGCTTGACGACGCCTGCTGAACCGGAACCGCAGGATTATCCGTTCGCGCCCGGCGACGTCGCCCGGCTGCAGCGTGTCACCGCGGGCGATGCCGACGCTGCGCTGGACGATCCGACCTGGCGCGACCTGCTGCTCGAGCGCTACGGCGAACTGGTCTCTGCCGAGACCAGCATCTTCGGCCGCCAGGTGCTGTACCGCCGCCTGCGCAACGGCAGCAGCGAGGACGAGGCGGCCCTGCGCCGTACCCGCGTCGAGACCCTGCTGGCCGATCCCGGGCGCCTGGCGCGGCTGCACCACGGCTTGCGCGCGCTGCGCCATGCCGACATCGAGGTGGCCGGGCTGCTGTTTGATGCGGATATCACCGCGCCGCCCCGGCCGGCCTGGCTGCGGGTCTGGTTCCTGATCCCGCTGCTGCTGGCGGCCTCGATCGCGGCGGCCCTGCTGCTGTCGCCGCTGGCCTGGCTCGCTACCGCCGTCGCGATGTATCTATTGGTGGCGCCGCAGATGCGCTACCGCGAGCGCATGGAGGAATGGAGCCGGCTGGGCGGCGCGCTGCAGATGCTGCTGCGCGTGTGCGCGCTGCTGGACGGCAGCGGCCATCCGCTGGCCGAGGATTTCACGGGCCGCGGCAAACGAGCCGGCTGGATCAGCCGGCGCCTGAAGCCGTCGCCGCTGGTCGACGGGGCGCCGCTGGTCAAGGATTACCAGCACTGGTTCATGCTGGCCAACGTCCGCCATTACTTCAGGAGTGTGCGCCTGGCCTTCGCACAGCGCGCCTTCCTGTGCGAATGCTACGACCTGTGCGCCAACCTCGAAGCCGACGTGGCGCTGGCGCGCCACCTGCTGGCCACGCCGCTGTGGTGCTGGGCCGGGCGCAGCGCTGCGCGCTCGCTGGCACTGGACGAGGGCGTGCATCCGCTGGTCGAGGGCGCCAGCGCGCTGTCGATCGCGCTCGACGGCAAGGGTGCCTTCCTGTCGGGCCAGAACGGCGTCGGCAAGAGCACCTTCCTGCGCACGCTGGGCCTCAACCTGGCGGCGGCGCGCGCCTTCGGCTTTTGCTACGCGCGCCGCGCCATGTTGCCGGCGCTGCCTGTCGTCGCCAGCATGCAGAACGAGGATTCGCTGCTGGGCGGGCAGAGCCTCTACATCGCCGAACTGGCGCGCGCCAGGGAACTGCTGGCGGCCGCCACTGCACGCCCGGTGGTGTGCCTGGTCGACGAGATCTTCCGCGGCACCAACCACGAGGAATCGGTATCGGCGGCGGCGGCGGTGCTGGACGAACTGGCGGCGCAGGCGCTGGTGGTCGTGTCTTCGCATAACCTGGTGCTGGGACCCTTGCTGGCGCACCGGCTGGCGCCGTGGCGGGTCGGGACGGGCGACGATGGCGTGCTGCGGCTGGAACCGGGCGTGCTGGGGCGGACCAACGGGATTGCGCTGCTGGCCGGGCACGGGTTCGGGACGGCGGTGCAGGACAAGGCCGAGAAGGTGGCGCGCTGGCTGGCGGGGCAGCGGGGTGGCGGTGCCGGGGCGGATTTGCTGGATGATGGGGTAGGTTGACGTCTGATACGGCCAGGAACACGAGAACGTCGTCCCCGCCCTTCGCGGGGACGACGAGGCTGGCTCGTTACTTCTGCGGCTTCTGCTTCTGCGCAAACGTCCCGACCAGCTCCCCCTTGGCCAGCACGTGCCCCTGCATCGCCTCCAGCAACTGGTCGCGCTCGGCACCCCAGGGCACGTCCAGCATCCGGTCCAGCGCATACACCTGGAAGTGATAGTGGTGCGGCTTGTCGCCCACCGGCGGATGCATGCCGTACCAGCCGGTCGAGCCGTGCGTGGTGCGGCCCTGCAGCACACCGTCCGGGTCGGTCAGGCGCGGCTGCTCCTGCAGGCCCTCGGGCAGGCGGGTCAGGCTGGCCGGGATGTTCCAGGCCAGCCAGTGCACCACCGGCGTGACCGGCTTGGCGTCCGGGTCTTCCATGACGACGACGTAGGATTTCGCATTCGGCACCGCGGTCCAGCTCAGCGCCGGCGCCACGCCGTCCGCGTATTCGCTGTACTTGGCCGGGATCTCGCCGCCGCGCACGAAGCTGGACGAACTGACGGTGAGCGTGCCCTTGGCCTGGGTCTGCGCGCGGGTAAAGGCGATCGGCACGCCGCTGCCCTTGTTCGCCTGCTGCTGCATCGGGCCGGCCGGCGCCTGCAGTTCGCTCGCGGGCTTGGCGGCGTTGCCGGTGTAGGCGACGCGGTAGATCACGCCGTTGGCGTCGTCCGCCATCAGCAGCGCGCCATCCCTGGCCATCGCCAGGCCGACCGGACGCGCGATGTGGGTCTTGTTGCCGTCGGTGAGGAAGCCGGTCACGAAGGGTTCGATCGAGCGTGCCTGGCCGTCCTGGAAGCGCACGCGCACGATCTCGTAGCCGGAAGGGACCTTGCGGTTCCAGGAGCCGCGCATGGTGACGAAGGCGTCGCCCTGGTATTCGGCCGGGAAGGCGGTGCCCTTGTAGAACACCAGCTGCATCGGCGCCGCGTGGGCGGCGTAGCCCAGCACCATCGGCGTGCTGTGCGCCTTCCAGTCCTGCTTGCTGATGTCGCCGATCGGGGTGCTCTGCGGGTAGATGGTGCCGGCGCCGACCACGTGCGGCCAGCCGTATTGTTTACCCTGTTCGATCTTGTTGAGCTCTTCCGGCTGTTCCTCGTCGCCGAGGAAGTCGATGCCGTGGTCGAAGCCCCACAGCTCGCCGGTCCGCGGCTGCCAGTCGAAACCGATGGTATTGCGCAGGCCGGTGGCGACGATCGTGCGGCTGCTGCCGTCCGGGGTGATGCGCAGGATGGTCGCGTTTTCCTGGTTGTTTTCATTGCAGGCGTTGCAGGTGCTGCCGACGGTCAGGTACAGCATCCCGTCCGGGCCGAAGGCGATGGTGCGGTTGGCGTGCTGGCCGGCGTCGGGCAGGTCGCCGATCAGCATCTTCGGCGCGCCGAGGCGGCCGTCGGGCTGGATGTCGGCCACGAACAGCTCTTTCACCGTCACCAGGTACAGCTTGTTGTCGCGGATTGCCAGGCCGTGCGCGCCGGCGCGGCTGACCACGATCTCCGGCTGGCCGTCGGCACGGCCGTCGCCGTTGGCATCGCGCAGCAGCACGACGTCGCCCTGGTCGCGCCGGCTCACGTAGACGTTGCCGTTCGGCGCCACCGCGATGATGCGGGCGTTTTTCAGGCCGGTGGCGAAAGGCGTCACCGTGAAGCCCGGCGGCGCCTTGATGCCGGCCATGCGCTGCGGCGTGGGCTCGACCTTGTCGGGTTTGAAGATATTGTTTTCGGCGCTGTACCGGGTGCCGTCGCCTTGCTGGGCCCAGGCACCGGTAACGGTCAGGCACAGCAGGGCCATGAGAGGACGTTTCATCGCGTGCTCGCTTTCGGAAAGTGGATCGGTCGGGGGAGGGACCGGGCCATCTTTACGCAGACAATTGGTGTTGTCTGTTTGCGAACTCACTAATGTCGAGTCCGTTCGACAAATTCGGCAGATTCACGTTTCCGGGCGCATCAGTGGCGCGGGAGCGGCTTGCCTTTGGCGATGACTTCGTGGCATTCGCCCTTGATGGTGGCGTTGTCGTAGTCGGTCCAGCCGTAGCTGTCGACGTAGCGCTTGTGCTGGCGGAAAGCCGGGTTGACGACGCTCCAGTCGAGGCGTTCGCCCGGGTAGTGCACGTCGGCCAGATCGAGCAGGGTGTGGAACACGTTTTCGGTGGCCAGCCTGGCCTTGCGGTGGCGGCGCAGCTGGCCGACCTTGTCGGGGTGGCGCTCGGCATAGGCGTCCGAATACCAGGCAAAGGCGGGCACGTGGAATTCGTACTGGGTATTGTGGCCGTGGAAGGCCAGGCGGCAGCTGTTGTCGTACAGGGTCTGGCCGTGATCGGCCACGTACAGCAGCGCGGCCGGCCCGGCGTTCTCTTTCAGGCGCTTGACCACGCCGTCGAGGAACCAGTCGGTGTACAGGATCGAACTGTCGTAGCTGTTGTTGAGCTGGGCCTTGATGCGGATGTCGGTGTAGACCGGCTTGTCGATGCCGTACAGCGAGGGCAGCCATTTGTCGAACTGCTTCGGGTAGCGGTGGCTGTAGTTCCAGTGGCTGCCCAGCGTGTGCAGCACGATCAGTTTTTTCGGCGCGGGATCGGCCACCGCATGCTTCAGGGGGCCGAACAGGATCTCGTCGTAGTTGGAATTGTCGGTGAAACCGCCCAGGTTCAGGAAATCGACGACGTCCGCTTCCTTGGCGAACACCGACACCGGCGTATCGAACTTGCCGAACGAGATCTGGTTCGACAGCCAGAAGGTTTTATAGCCGGCTTCCTTGAAGGCGGAAATGAAGGATTTTTCCGAGAAGCCATCCTTCAGGCTCTCGGTCGCCGGCTTGCGCGAGATGATCACCGGCACCGACAGCCGCGTCGCCGACACCGAGGTGATCATGTCCGGCAGCGTCACCAGATTGGCCTGCTGCGACAGCAGCGGATTGGTGTCGCGCGCATAGCCGTTCAGGCTCCAGCGGTCGTAGCGCGAGGATTCGCCGATCACCATCACCACGGTCTGCGCCTCGTCCGCGGCGAGGGCCGAGGTGGCGTGGAAGCGGAACTGCGCGCTGCTGCGGTTGAGTTCCGCCAGATAGACGCGCTCCTTGTAAAAGTCGACGCCGCGCGCCATCAGGCCGAAGGGCCAGGAATGGGCGAAGGCATCCAGGTCGAACGGCAATCTCGCCCAGTGCGCCAGCGGCGGCAGGGCGGGGCGCGGCGGCACGCTGCCGGGACGCGGCGCGGCGGTTTTTTCGGCGCCCTCGTCCTTCGACGGCGCCGTCCCGGCCAGCTGCACAGCCGGGCGCGCGGAGGAGGCGGCCGCCAGCGGTGGCGCCGCCACCCCGAATTCGACGCCATACGCGAACACCGCCGTGCCGATCGCCAGCACGCCCAGCACCACTGGGCGCGAGACGTCGGTCCAGTCGAGATCGCGCGTGCGCCAGGCTGCGACCCAGCTGGCGGCGAACCAGGCCAGCACGCCGATGAAGACGGCGATCAGCAGCCACACCTTGTTGCCGAGGAATTCCATTGCCTCGGCCGGGCTGGTCTCGGCGATGATGCCGAGGTGGTGGGTGGAGATGCCCTGGCCGTAGAACGCATATAAATAGAGCTCTACCGGCAGCGCCAGGAAGGCCGGCAGCAGCAGCCAGTGAAACCAGGCCGGGCGTTTCAGCAGCGCCCAGACGCCGCTCCAAGCCATCAGCTCGATGCCGAGCACCTTGCCCGGATGCTCGAGCGGCAGGCCGAACAGGGCCGGCACGAAAGGCATGCAGGACAGCAGCAGGTAGCTCAGCAGGACGGCCAGGTTACGCGGACGCAGCAGGAAACGCGGCAGAACACGGGGCAGGAAGCGCGGCAGAAAACGCATCGGAAACGGGAGCAAGGGTGGTGGCAGGGCCGGCAGACGAAGTCGGCTATTATGTCTTCTTTGCCGCAAGACACGCTATTTCTTTCCCGCAACTGCGCGTAACGGCTTGCAAAATGCTGGCCGGCGATTGTTTGTTGTATCTCAATCACGACATTCTTTGGCAATCAGGCATCCTTTCGCCATCTGGGCCTGCCGAGAGTGACCACGCGGTTGACCCCGTCCCATATCAGGTCTATACTTGCGAGTTCTCGTTTTACTCTGGTCTTCGTATACGTCAATTCAGCCGCTCCCATTGGTGAGTGGCTTTTGGCGCCTGTCGGGGCAGTAAAGCCGAGACTAGGTTTCAGTCCCCGGAAGCACCTGATGAGTCCGGGTCATCAACGTAGTAACTTTGTTGGATTAAGAACGATGCCAACCATCAATCAACTGATTCGCAAGCCGCGTGAAGCCGCGGTTGTGAAGAGCAAGTCGCCGGCACTGGAAAACTGCCCGCAAAAGCGCGGTGTTTGCACCCGTGTCTACACGACGACCCCGAAGAAGCCGAACTCGGCACTGCGTAAAGTCGCCAAAGTCCGCCTGACCAACGGTTTCGAAGTCATTTCGTACATCGGCGGTGAAGGCCACAACCTGCAGGAACACTCGGTCGTGCTGCTGCGCGGCGGCCGTGTGAAGGACTTGCCGGGTGTGCGTTACCACATGGTCCGCGGTGCACTGGATACCCAGGGCGTGAAAGACCGTAAGCAGGCCCGTTCGAAGTACGGTGCCAAGCGCGCTAAAGCCGCCAAGAAGTAATTCTTAGCACTTTCGCTTAATTAATTTGTTGAGTTGAGCCGGCCGGAAGGCCGAGTAAGTGAAAAACCATGAGGGTTTTTCGCGAGTGCGGTTCAAGCACTCAACTGAAGACAGGAAGGAATTGAAATGCCACGTCGTCGTGAAGTACCCAAGCGCGAGATTCTGCCGGATCCGAAATTCGGCAATACCGATGTCGCCAAGTTCGTCAACGTTCTGATGCTGTCCGGCAAGAAGTCGGTCGCAGAAAACATCATCTACGGTGCGTTCGAATACATCCAGACCAAATCGGGCAAGGACCCGCTGGAAGTCTTCGTTACCGCGATCAACAACGCCAAGCCGATGGTCGAGGTGAAGTCCCGCCGCGTCGGTGGCGCCAACTACCAGGTGCCGGTTGAAGTTCGTCCAGTTCGCCGTATGGCTCTGTCTATGCGTTGGTTGCGCGAAGCCGCAAACAAGCGTAGCGAGAAGTCCATGCCGCAACGCCTGGGTGGTGAGCTGATGGAAGCGGCGGAAGGCCGCGGCGGCGCGATGAAGCGTCGTGACGAAGTGCACCGTATGGCTGAAGCGAACAAGGCGTTCTCGCACTTCCGCTTCTAAAAAAGGACCAGCCGATCCATGGGCAGGTCGCCCCGGGATTGGCCCCTTAGTAATATCTGTTGTTCAGGCCGAGCTCATTTTGATAACCAAGATGTTGCTCGGTTTTGTCCATTCAAAGATTTAGGAAAAATTATGGCACGCACTACCCCCATTGAGCGCTACCGCAATATCGGTATTTCCGCTCACATCGACGCCGGTAAGACCACCACCACCGAGCGCATCCTGTTCTACACGGGTGTGAACCACAAGATCGGTGAAGTGCACGACGGCGCCGCTACCATGGACTGGATGGAGCAGGAGCAGGAACGCGGCATTACCATTACCTCGGCAGCGACGACCTGCTTCTGGAAGGGTATGGCCAACAACTTCGAGCCGCACCGCTTCAACATCATCGATACCCCGGGCCACGTCGACTTCACCATCGAGGTGGAGCGTTCGATGCGCGTTCTGGACGGCGCCTGCATGGTTTACTGTGCAGTCGGTGGCGTGCAGCCGCAGTCGGAAACCGTGTGGCGTCAGGCTAACAAGTACAAAGTCCCGCGTCTGGCATTCGTCAACAAGATGGACCGTACCGGTGCGAACTTCTTCAAGGTGTACGAGCAGATGCGCGCCCGCCTGAAGGCCAACCCGATCCCGCTGCAGATCCCGATCGGCGCCGAAGACAACTTCCTGGGCGTGGTCGACCTGGTCAAGATGCAGGCGATCTACTGGGACGACGCGTCCCAGGGCATGAAGTTCGACTACCGCGACATCCCGGCCGAACTGGTGGACACCGCCAACGAATGGCGCGAGAAGCTGGTCGAAACCGCCGCTGAAGCGTCGGAAGAGCTGATGAACAAGTACCTCGAAGAGGGCGAGCTGACCGAAGCCGAGATCAAGGCCGCACTGCGCCAGCGCACCATCGCTTCGGAAATCGTTCCGATGATGTGCGGCACCGCGTTCAAGAACAAGGGCGTGCAGGCCATGCTGGATGCCGTCATCGAATACCTGCCGTCGCCAGTGGACATTCCGCCGGTCGGTGGTACCGATGAAGATGACCAGCCGGTCACCCGTACCGCATCGGACGACGAAAAGTTCGCAGCGCTGGCATTCAAGATCATGACCGACCCGTTCGTCGGCCAGCTGATCTTCTTCCGCGTGTACTCGGGCGTCATCAAGTCGGGCGACACCGTGTTCAACCCGATCAAGGGCAAGAAGGAACGCGTCGGCCGTATTCTGCAGATGCACGCCAACCAGCGTGAAGAGATCAAGGAAGTCCGTGCCGGCGACATCGCCGCTGCAGTCGGCCTGAAAGAAGCGACCACCGGCGAAACCCTGTGCGACCCGTCGGCACCGATCATCCTGGAAAAGATGGTGTTCCCGGAGCCGGTGATCCAGCAGGCAGTCGAGCCGAAGACCAAGGCCGACCAGGAAAAGATGGGCCTGGCCCTGAACCGCCTGGCGCAGGAAGACCCGTCGTTCCGCGTGCGTACCGACGAAGAATCGGGCCAGACCATCATCGGTGGTATGGGCGAGCTGCACCTGGAAATTATCGTCGACCGCATGAAGCGTGAATTCGGCGTGGAAGCGACCGTCGGCAAGCCGCAGGTTGCCTACCGCGAAACCATCCGCAAGGGTGTTACCGACGTCGAAGGCAAGTTCGTCAAGCAGTCGGGCGGCCGCGGCCAGTACGGCCACGCCGTGCTGTCGATCGAACCGCAAGAACCGGGCAAGGGCTTCGAATTCATCGACGCCATCAAGGGCGGTGTGATTCCTCGCGAATTCATCCCGGCAGTCGAGAAGGGTGTGCGTGAAACCCTGTCGAGCGGCGTGATGGCCGGCTACCCGGTGGTCGACGTCAAAGTGACGCTGACCTTCGGTTCGTACCACGACGTGGACTCGAACGAAAACGCGTTCCGCATGGCCGGTTCGATGGCATTCAAGGATGGCTGCCGTAAAGCCAACCCGGTCATCCTCGAGCCGATGATGGCCGTGGAAGTGGAAACGCCGGAAGACTACGCCGGTACCGTGATGGGCGACCTGTCGTCCCGCCGCGGTATGGTGCAGGGCATGGACGAAATCCCGGGCGGCGGCGGCAAGATCATCAAGGCCGAAGTCCCGCTGTCGGAAATGTTCGGTTACTCGACCGTGCTGCGTTCGGCAACCCAGGGCCGTGCGACCTACACGATGGAATTCAAGCACTATTCGGAAGCACCGAAGCACGTGATGGACGCTATCGTCACCGCGAAAGCCAAGTAATGACAATCAGGGGGCGGGGCACGTGTCCCGCCCCTGATTCAACAAACAAAAAACGAAGTAAATTGTTCTTTTAAAGGAAGATCAAAATGGCAAAAGGTAAATTCGAACGGACCAAGCCGCACGTCAACGTCGGCACCATCGGTCACGTTGACCACGGCAAAACCACCCTGACGGCTGCAATCGCAACCGTTCTGTCGAAGAAATTCGGCGGCGAAGCCAAGGCCTACGACCAGATCGACGCGGCTCCGGAAGAAAAAGCACGCGGCATCACCATCAACACCGCGCACGTCGAGTACGAAACCGCGAACCGTCACTACGCGCACGTCGACTGCCCGGGCCACGCCGACTACATCAAGAACATGATCACCGGTGCTGCCCAGATGGACGGCGCGATCCTGGTGTGCTCGGCCGCTGACGGCCCGATGCCGCAGACCCGCGAGCACATCCTGCTGGCGCGTCAGGTTGGCGTTCCGTACATCATCGTGTTCCTGAACAAGTGCGACCTGGTCGACGACGCAGAACTGCTGGAACTGGTCGAAATGGAAGTCCGCGAACTGCTGTCGAAGTACGAGTTCCCTGGCGACGACCTGCCGATCATCAAAGGTTCGGCACGTATGGCGCTGGAATGCCAGCCGGGCGAAATGGGCGAAGCGTGCATCGAGCGCCTGCCCGACGCCCTGGCCCGCTACATCCCGACCCCGGAACGTGCCGTTGACGGCGCCTTCCTGATGCCGGTGGAAGACGTGTTCTCGATCTCGGGCCGCGGTACCGTGGTGACCGGTCGTGTCGAGCGCGGCATCATCAAGGTCGGCGAAGAGATCGAAATCGTCGGTATCATCGACACCGTGAAGACCACCTGCACCGGCGTGGAAATGTTCCGCAAGCTGCTGGACCAGGGTCAAGCTGGCGACAACGTCGGCCTGCTGCTGCGCGGCACCAAGCGTGAAGACGTCCAGCGTGGCCAGGTTCTGGCCAAGCCGGGCTCGATCAAGCCGCACAACCACTTCACCGGCGAGATCTACGTTCTGTCGAAAGACGAAGGCGGCCGTCACACCCCGTTCTTCAACAACTACCGTCCGCAGTTCTACTTCCGTACGACTGACGTGACCGGTTCGATCGAACTGCCGGCAGACAAGGAAATGGTCATGCCAGGCGACAACGTGTCGATCACCGTCAAGCTGATCGCTCCGATCGCGATGGAAGAAGGTCTGCGCTTCGCAATCCGCGAAGGCGGCCGTACCGTCGGCGCCGGCGTGGTTGCCAAGATCCTGGCCTAATCGCCTTCGATCTGCCTACGTGAGTAGGTAACGGAAGAGGGACAGAACTTCGGTTCTGTCCCTTTTTTGTGACAGTGCCTGAAACACCGGGGGAGTTCAGTGTTATACTGCCGTCCCTCCTGCAGTACAGCCTCACCTTTACATGATTGCCGGCATTACGCCGGTTCGTTCTTTTTTAAGGAAATAGCATGTCCGCTCCGAATCAGAAAATCCGTATCCGCCTGAAAGCGTTCGACTACAAATTGATCGACCAGTCCGCTCTGGAAATCGTCGACACCGCCAAGCGCACCGGCGCCGTCGTCAAGGGCCCGGTCCCGCTGCCGACCCGCATCCAGCGCTTCGACATCCTGCGTTCCCCGCACGTCAACAAGACCTCGCGCGACCAGTTCGAAATCCGTACGCACCAGCGTCTGATGGACATCGTGGACCCGACCGACAAGACCGTTGACGCACTGATGAAGCTGGACCTGCCGGCTGGCGTCGACGTCGAAATCAAGCTGCAGTAATCCGCTCGTCAAAATTCCGTCATGCCGGCCGCTGGCCGTCATGACCCCCGGGGCCGGTACCGCTTTGCGGACCGGCCCCGTTTTCATTGCGGCGGCGTCGTGCGCCTATTTAGCCGCACGTACTAAACAATTCTGTGACAATATGTCAATACCGTAGCGCCTGCTTCGGGAAACCGTCACAAGGACTGCCATGACCGCCGCCGCTTTCCCGCAGGTTGCCCAGATGGCCCAGCGCCTGCGCACCCACAGCTGGCGCGACATGGCCAAGTGCGCCTGGTTGATCCTGTTGAGCATGCTGCTGCTGAAGTGGCTGCTGCCCGCCGGCCTCAGGGACGGCATGCGCCCGCTGATCCCGGTCGCGCCGCTGCTGCCCTTCATCGCCAAAGACCTGTCGCACTGGCCGGACGCCCTGGCGCGCCTGCGCGCCGCCATCGCCAACCGTGCCTGGGCGAGCATGCTGCAGGCATGCTGGCCGCCCGAGCTGATCGGTCTGCTGCGGCTGGATGCGGCGCTGCGCCACGGTTTCGTGCAGTGGCTGAGGCGGCGTCCGCAACCTGCGCCGCCGGCCGGCCAGGCCTTTAGCTATCTCGAGCGCGGCGCTTACCGCACCGGCATCGTCATCGCGCTGATGGCGGCCCTGTTCGAACTGCCGCTCGACGCAGCCTTGCTGCCGCTGCTGCCGCCGACCCTGGTCGATCCGCACAAGGTGCACGTATTGCACGCAGTGCTGGCGATCGGCGTCCTGTGGACCCTGGTCTGGGTGCTGGGCGATCGCTGGCATATCGGCCGCGGCTGTCACGTACTGACCGCGGACGGGCTTGAACTGCGCGTCGGTGCCCGCACGGGCGGCACCATCCCGCTGGCGGCCATTGCCGATTGCCGGCGCATCGATGTCGAGACGCACACCTGGTGCCGCCGCGAAGGCATCGAGCGCCACCGTACGCTGGCGGCTTCACCTCTTGACAAGCCGAACACAGCCCTCATGTTGAAACCGGACAGCCGCGTGCGCCTGACACACCTCGGCGTGGAGCGGACCGGCCTGGCTTGCGTATTCCTGTACGTCGACCAGCCCGATCGCCTCATCCGGGCGGTGCGCAGCGAACGGCAACAATAAAACAGATCTGGTCACGTATTGGGGAGATCGCGATGACCACAATGAAGCAGGTCGCACAGCTTGCCGGGGTTTCGATCTCGACGGTGTCGCACGTCATCAACAACACGCGCGTCGTCAGCAGCGACGTGCGCGAGCGGGTGCAGGGCGTGATCGATGAACTGCGCTACATCCCGAGCGCCGTCGCGCGCAGTCTCAAGAACGACAAGACCAACACCATCGGCGTGCTGGTGCCCGACAGTTCGAATCCCTATTTTGCCGAGCTGATCGGATGGATCGAGGACGCCGCCTTCCAGCGCGGCTACAACATGATCCCGTGTAACGCCCATGGCGGCGCGCGCAAGCAGGCCGCCTACCTGCGCCTGCTGATGGGAAAGCGCATCGACGGCCTGGTCCTGGTCGCCAGCGGCGACGACGACGAGCGCGACTTGATGCTGCGCCACGAAGCGGTGCCTATCGTCCAGCTCGAGCGTGCGCTGCCGGGCCTGGATGCGGACCTGGTGCTGGCCGGGCAGGAGGAGGGCGCCTACCAGGCCACGCGCCACCTGATCGGCCTCGGGCACCGCGCGATCGCCTGCGTGTCCGGTCCGCCCGACCTGCCGCGGGCGCGCCAGCGCGTGGCCGGCTACCTGCGCGCGATGGCGGAAGCCGGCCTGCCGGTGCCGCCCGGGCGTATCGTGCACGACGAATTCACCAGTGCCGGCGGCCACGCCGCCTTTGCCCGCCTGCTGGGCCAGCCGCATCCGCCCAGCGCGGTGTTCGTCGCCAGCGACCTGATGGCCCTGGGCGCCCTGTGCGCGGCCGGGCGCGCCGGCGTGAACATCCCGGGCGAACTGTCGGTGATCGGCTACGACGACATCGACGGTGCCAATTACACCAACCCGCCGCTGACGACGGTGGCGCCGCCCAAGCGCGAGATGGCAAGCCTGGCGATCGAGCAGCTGATCGACCGCATCAAGGGCCTGCACGCGCCGCTGCGCGCCACGGCGCTGAGCAGCACGCTGGTGGTGCGGGCCTCGACCGGCCCGCTGCTGTAATGCAGGCCCCGGTTCAGGCGCGCCGCGCCGGCAGCACGCCGCCGTGCGCATCCGCCGGCGCGGCATTGCGCTGCGCCGCCGCGGCTGCGGCTTCGGCCGCGCCCCGCAGGTCCGGCGTGTGCAGCACCTGGGTGGGGTAGGCAAGGCGGATGTCGCGCGCCGCCAGGCCGTCGACGATCTGCAGCAGGATGTCCTGCTGGATGTCCATGAAGCGGTTGTAGTCCGGCGATTCGACCCAGTACACGACCTCGAAATTCATCGACGCCGGGCCGATACCCTGGAAGTGGGCGCGGTCGAAGGTCACCGTCTGCTGCGCCTTGACGATCTCGGTCAGCATCGGCGGGATCGCCGCCAGCTTGTCGCGCGGCGTGTCGAAGGTCACGCTGATCGAGAACACGATGCGGCGCCGCTGCATGCGGGTCATGTTCTGGAGCCGGCTTTTTAACAAGTCGCCGTTGGCGAAGATCAGTTCTTCGCCACCGAGGCTGCGGATGCGCGTGGTCTTGAGGCCCACGTATTCGACCGTGCCCAGGTATTTGTCGACGATCACGAAGTCGCCGATCACGAAGGGTTTGTCCAGTACGATCGACAGCGAAGCGAACAGGTCGCCCAGGATGTTCTGCACCGCCAGCGCGACCGCCACGCCGCCGATGCCGAGCGAGGCGACCAGGGTCGTGATGTTGACGCCCAGGTTATCCAGAATCATCAGCAGGATCACGATCCACAGCACCATGCGCGCAATGAAGCTGACGGCGGCCGCCGAGGTTGCGCGGCCGGGTTCGTCCGAGCGGTTGCGGTAATACTCCGTCAGCCAGGCGCGCAGGGCGCGATTGCCCCACAGCGCCGTCTGGATCAGGCCGGCCACGATGGCGACCCGCGTCACCAGCTGGTGCACGTACTCGGGCAAGACCAGCAGCTTGCTGCCGGCGAACAGTCCCATCACGACGATCACGAACATCCGTGTCGCATCCAGGGTTTCGACGGCGATGTCGTCGAGCCGGGTCTCGGTGCGCTCGGCCAGCCGGCGCAGGTGGTGCACCACCACTTTCTTGGTCACGTAGAGCGCGAGCATCACCGCGGCGGCGACGCCGAGCGCCGTCAGCCACACCAGTGTCGTGTTATTGAAAAACACCAGATCCATGCAATCATCCTTTCCAACGTACTGCTTATCGAGCGGCCAATTGTAACGGTCTCGTGCAGCGCACAAGATTTTGCATCCGGGTATTGCGCTTTCCGGATTGTTGCTCGTATAATGCGACTCCCCGGGCGGTTAGTTCAGCTGGTTAGAATACTTGGTCGACATCCAAGGGGTCGCAGGTTCGAATCCTGCACCGCCCACCAGAATTTCTTCATAGCGCAGGCCTCAGCTTCACGAGCGCCTGTAGAGAAAAGGCGCAGCAGTGTGCCTTTTCTGTGCTGACCAGCCAGGTCAGATTCCTTTCTTCTCCAGAACTTCAGCGTGAAACGCAACAGGCCGCGTCAACTCTTCGCATTCTCCTGTTGCGTCCTTCCGATGCGGGCGCTATACTAGCCGGCTTCGGTATGGGCATGTCTTTTTTTGCCCATGCGTTTTGTAGTTCAACTATCCCCGCCCAATCGCAGGTGGGAATTGGAGAAAAAATGAGCCTGGGCCTTCTCGGTCGCAAGGTTGGCATGATGCGCATCTTCACGGATGACGGGGATTCGATCCCGGTCACCGTGCTGGACGTGTCGAACAACCGTGTTGCGCAAATCAAAACTCCTGAAACCGACGGTTATTCCGCTGTTCAGGTCGTATTCGGTCAACGTCGCGCTTCCCGCGTGAACAAGGCCAGTGCGGGTCACTACGCCAAAGCTGGTGTCGAAGCCGGTACGCTGCTGAAGGAATTCCGCATCGACGCCGAGCAAGCCGCTGGTTTCAAGGCTGGCGACGCAGTCAATGTATCCCTGTTCGAAGTCGGCCAGAAAATCGACGTGCAAGGCACCTCGATCGGTAAAGGCTACGCCGGTACCATCAAGCGTCACAACTTTGCTTCGGGCCGTCAAACCCACGGTAACTCGCGTTCGCACAACGTTCCTGGCTCCATCGGTATGGCGCAGGATCCGGGCCGCGTGTTCCCTGGTAAGCGCATGACCGGTCACATGGGCGACGAAACCGTCACCACCCAGAACCTGGAAATCGCCCGTATCGACGCCGAGCGTCAACTGCTGCTGGTCAAGGGTGCCGTTCCTGGCGCCAAGAACGGCCAAGTGGTTGTCAAGCCGGCCGTCAAGGTCAAAGCAAAGAAAGGAGCGTAAAAGATGGAACTGAAGCTCCTGAACGAGCAAGGCCAAGCCGGCTCGAACGTGAACGCCACCGATGAAGTCTTCGGTCGCGATTACAACGAAGCACTGATCCACCAGATCGTGGTCGCCTACGCCGCCAACGCGCGCAGCGGTAACCGCAAGCAGAAGGATCGTGAAGAAGTCTCCCACACGACCAAGAAGCCTTGGCGCCAGAAAGGCACCGGCCGCGCCCGTGCCGGTATGTCGTCGTCGCCGCTGTGGCGTGGTGGTGGTCGCATCTTCCCGAACTCGCCTGACGAGAACTTCTCGCACAAGGTCAACAAGAAGATGTATCGCGCCGGCATGTGCTCGATCCTGTCGCAGCTGGCCCGCGAAGAGCGCCTGAGCGTCGTCGAAAACCTGTCGATCGAAGCCCCGAAGACCAAGCTGCTGTCGCAGAAGCTGCAGAGCATGGGCCTGGAATCGGTCCTGGTGATCACCGACACCATCGACGAAAACCTGCTGCTGGCATCGCGCAACCTGCCGAACGTGCTGGTTGTCGAGCCGAAGCACGCCGACCCGATGTCGCTGGTGTTCTACAAGAAAGTCCTGGTCACCAAAGCTGCTCTGGCCAAGATCGAGGAGATGTACGCATGAGCGCCGCAATCAAATTCAGCGAAGAGCGCCTGATGAAGGTGCTGCTGGCTCCGGTCATTTCCGAAAAGGCGACCTTCGTCGCGGAAAAGAACGAACAGATCGTGTTCAAGGTCCTGCCTGACGCGACCAAGCCGGAAATCAAAGCTGCCGTCGAACTGCTGTTCAAAGTCGAAGTGGAATCGGTGCAGACCGTGAACCGCGAAGGCAAAGTCAAGCGTTCGGGCCGTTTCACCGGTCGCCGCAACCACACCAAGCGCGCTTTCGTGGCCCTGAAGCCGGGTCAGGAAATTAACTTTGTCGAGGAGGCTCAATAATGGCACTCGTTAAGATGAAGCCAACCTCCCCAGGCCGCCGCGGCATGGTGAAGGTTGTGAACAGCGACCTGTACAAAGGTCGTCCGTTCGCAGCCCTGGTTGAGAAGAAATCGAAGACTGCTGGTCGTAACAACAACGGCCACATCACCACCCGCCACATCGGCGGTGGTCACAAGCAACACTACCGTATCGTTGACTTCAAGCGCAACAAGGACGGTATTCCGGCCAAGGTCGAGCGTATCGAATACGACCCGAACCGTACCGCGCACATCGCTCTGCTGTGCTACGCGGACGGCGAGCGTCAGTACATCATCGCCACCAAAGGCATGGCTGTCGGCGACAGCGTCATGAACGGCTCGGAAGCTGCGATCAAGTCGGGCAACTGCCTGCCGATCCGCAACATCCCGGTTGGTACCGTGATGCACTGCGTCGAAATGCTGCCGGGTAAGGGCGCGCAGATGGCGCGTACCGCTGGCGCCGGCGTCGTGCTGATGGCACGCGAAGGCACCTACGCCCAGGTCCGCCTGCGTTCGGGTGAAGTGCGTCGCGTGCACATCGAGTGCCGCGCCACCATCGGCGAAGTCGGCAATGCAGAACACAGCCTGCGCAAGATCGGTAAAGCCGGTGCGATGCGTTGGCGCGGTGTCCGCCCGACCGTCCGCGGTGTGGTCATGAACCCGATCGACCACCCGCACGGTGGTGGTGAAGGTCGTACGGCTGCGGGTCGTCACCCGGTCTCCCCATGGGGCCAGCAGACGAAGGGCAAGAAGACGCGTTCGAACAAGCGCACGTCTTCGATGATCGTTTCGCGCCGCGGCAAGAAATAAGGATAAGACATGACTCGTTCATTGAAAAAAGGGCCGTTCATTGACGCCCACCTGGTGAAAAAAGTCGAGACCGCGCAAGCGACCAAAGACAAGAAGCCAGTCAAAACCTGGTCGCGCCGCTCGACGATCACCCCGGACTTCATCGGTCTGACGATCGCTGTCCACAACGGCAAGGTGCACGTGCCGGTGTACGTCTCCGAGAACATGGTCGGTCACAAGCTGGGCGAATTCGCCCTGACCCGCACGTTCAAGGGCCACGCCGCTGACAAGAAGGCGAAGAAATAATGGAAACTAAAGCTATCCTCAAAGGCGTACGCCTGTCGGAGCAGAAGGGCCGCCTGGTTGCGGACCTGATCCGCGGCAAGAAAGTCGACGCTGCGCTGAACATCCTGCAATTCAGCCCGAAAAAAGGCGCGACCATCATCAAGAAAGTGCTGGAGTCCGCAATCGCGAACGCCGAGCACAACGATGGTGCCGACATCGACGAACTGAAAGTGGTTCAGATCTATGTCGAAAAGGGCCCGATCCTGAAGCGCTTTACGGCTCGCGCCAAAGGCCGCGGTGATCGCATTTCGAAACAATCCTGTCACGTCTACGTGACTGTCGGTAACTAAGGGGCATACGATGGGTCAGAAAATCCACCCAACCGGCTTCCGCCTGGCGGTCACCCGTAACTGGGCATCGCGCTGGTACGCTGGCAACGGCAACTTCGCCGACATGCTGAAGGAAGACCTGGAAGCACGCGTCTTCCTGAAGAAGAAGCTGAAGAACGCTTCGGTCGGCCGCATCGTCATCGAGCGTCCTGCCAAGAACGCACGCTTCACGATCTACTCGTCGCGTCCGGGCGTGGTCATCGGTAAGAAAGGCGAAGACATCGAAGTCCTGAAGTCGTCGCTGACCAAGATCATGGGCGTGCCGGTGCACGTCAATATCGAAGAGATCCGCAAGCCGGAAATCGACTCGCAGCTGATCGCCGATTCGATCTCGCAGCAGCTCGAAAAGCGCATCATGTTCCGCCGCGCCATGAAGCGCGCGATGCAGAACGCCATGCGCCTGGGCGCTGTCGGCATCAAGATCATGTCGTCGGGCCGCCTGAACGGCATCGAGATCGCACGTACCGAATGGTACCGCGAAGGCCGTGTGCCGCTGCACACCCTGCGCGCCGATATCGACTACGGCACCAGCGAAGCATCGACCACCTACGGCATCATCGGCGTCAAGGTGTGGGTCTACAAGGGCGACCGTTCGGCAACGGGCGAAGCTCCTGTGATCGACGTCCCGGCCGACGAGAAAAAGCCACGCGGCCCGCGCCGCGATGATGGCAAGCCGGGCGGCCGTCCGCGTCCAGGCGCCAAACCAGGTACCGCTCCAGCCGGTCGCCGCGCTGCTGCCAAGCCGGCAGCTGAGAAAGCAGGAGAATAAGCATGCTGCAGCCATCCCGCAGAAAGTATCGTAAAGAGCAGAAAGGCCGTAACACCGGCATTTCGCACACCCGCGGCACCGCAGTGTCGTTCGGTGAATTCGGTCTGAAGGCAGTTGCCCGCGGCCGTATCACCGCACGCCAGATCGAAGCTGCCCGTCGTGCCATGACCCGTCA
Organism: Herbaspirillum sp. SJZ107; assembly: GCF_006715485.1. Classification (GTDB taxonomy): domain Bacteria; phylum Pseudomonadota; class Gammaproteobacteria; order Burkholderiales; family Burkholderiaceae_D; genus Telluria. Next base: position 412,732 of record NZ_VFNH01000003.1, on the reverse strand, counting down.
CATCAAGCGTGGCGGCCGTATCTGGATCCGTATCTTCCCGGACAAGCCGATTTCGAACAAGCCGGCCGAAGTCCGTATGGGTAACGGTAAGGGTAACCCGGAGTACTACGTCGCTGAAATCCAGCCGGGCAAAGTCCTGTACGAGATGGACGGCGTCGCTGAAGAACTGGCGCGCGAAGCATTCCGCCTGGCTGCCGCCAAACTGCCGCTGGCCACGACCTTCGTCGTGCGTCAAGTCGGCCAATAACAGGAGTTAAGAATGAAAGCAACAGAACTCCGCGGCAAGGACCAGGACGCTCTGAAGAAAGAGCTGAGCGAACTGCTGAAGGCCCAGTTCGGTCTGCGTATGCAAGTCGCGACCCAGCAACTGACCAACACCGCGCAGCTCAAGAAGGTGCGCCGCGATATCGCGCGTGTCAAGACCGTGATGAACCAGAAGGAAGCCAAATGAACGACACCACTAAAACGGCGCTGAAGCGTACGCTGGTCGGCAAAGTCGTGTCCGACAAAATGGACAAGACGGTGACCGTGCTGATCGAACGTCACGTCAAGCACCCGCTGTACGGCAAGATCATCGTGCGCTCGAACAAGTACCACGCGCACGACGAGACCAACCAGGCCAAGATCGGTGACACGGTCGAGATCGCGGAAGGTCGTCCGATCTCGAAGACCAAAGCTTGGACGCTGACGCGTGTTGTGCAAGTCGCACAAGTACTGTAAGCACTAAAATTTGTCTTGCGACGCCCGCTGGTATCTGAGATACTAGCGGGCTTCGTTCATGTGTCGCCGCAGTTGGTCTCCGCGATTGCTGCGGCCTGCAAATGAAGTACATTGGAAAGTCCAATCACCCAAACGTATTGCTCCAGCAGGGGCGGTGCGGCGGGACCAAGACTGACCGCAGGCCCACGGTTTCCGTGGGGATTACTACGGCTTAAGTTGGGAAAGAAAATATCATGATTCAAACCGAAAGCCGGCTCGAAGTGGCCGACAATACCGGTGCAAAAGAAGTTCTGTGCATCAAGGTATTGGGCGGCTCCAAGCGCCGTTACGCCAGCATTGGCGACGTGATCAAGGTCACCGTGAAGCAAGCCGCTCCGCGCGGCCGCGTCAAGAAAGGTGAAATCTACAATGCCGTGGTTGTGCGTACCGCCAAGGGTGTGCGCCGCCAAGACGGTTCCCTGGTGAAGTTCGACGGCAATGCCGCCGTTCTGCTGAACGCCAAGCTGGAGCCGATCGGCACCCGTATCTTCGGACCGGTAACGCGCGAACTGCGTACCGAAAAGTTCATGAAGATCGTGTCCCTGGCACCTGAAGTTCTGTAAGGGAGTCGTAATGTCTAAGATTCGTAAAAACGACGAAGTCATCGTTCTGGCCGGTAAAGACAAAGGCAAGCGCGGCGTCGTCCAGCAGCGCGTTGATGCTGAACACGTTATCGTCGAAGGCGTGAATGTGGCCAAGAAGGCCGTCAAGCCGAACCCGATGACTGGTGTCACTGGTGGTATCGTCGACAAGACCATGCCGATTCACGTGTCGAACGTCGCGCTGTTCAATGCAGCGACCGGCAAGGCAGATCGCGTTGGCTACAAAGATGTGGATGGCAAAAAAGTCCGCGTCTTCAAGTCGAACGGCGAAGTAGTGAAAGGGTAATAAGAAATGGCCCGTCTCCAACAACTGTATAAAGACAAAGTCGTCGCCGAGCTGACCGAGAAATTCGGTTACAAATCGGTGATGGAAGTTCCGCGCCTGACCAAGATCACCCTGAACATGGGTCTGTCGGAAGCAGTCGCCGACAAGAAGATCATCGAGCACGCTACCGGCGACCTGACCAAGATCGCCGGCCAGAAGCCGGTCGTGACCAAGGCTCGCAAGGCAATCGCAGGTTTCAAGATCCGCGAAGGCTACCCGATCGGCACGATGGTGACCCTGCGCGGCAACCGCATGTACGAATTCCTGGACCGCTTCATCACCGTGGCTCTGCCGCGCGTGCGTGACTTCCGCGGTGTCAGCGGCAAATCGTTCGACGGTCGCGGCAACTACAACATCGGCGTCAAAGAGCAGATCATCTTCCCGGAAATCGATTACGACAAGATCGATGCGCTGCGTGGCATGAACATCTCGATCACCACCACCGCCAAGACCGACGAAGAAGCCAAAGCGCTGCTCGCCGCCTTCAAATTCCCGTTCAGGAACTAAGAGCATGGCAAAACTTGCACTGATTAACCGCGAACAGAAGCGTGCAGACCTGGTGGAGAAATTCGCCGCAAAGCGTGCCGCTCTGAAAGCAATCATCGACGACCAGTCGAAGACCGAAGAAGAGCGTTACGAAGCGCGCCTGAAACTGCAGGCCCTGCCGCGTAACTCGGCCCCGACCCGTCAGCGCAACCGTTGCGCAATGACCGGCCGTCCGCGTGGCACTTTCCGTAAATTCGGTCTGGCCCGTACCAAGATCCGCGAATTCGCCATGAAAGGCGAAATCCCGGGTATGACCAAAGCTAGCTGGTAATAGGAGAACAAGCAATGAGTATGAGCGATCCTATCGCCGATATGCTGACCCGCATTCGTAACGCACAGGGCGTGCAAAAGACCAACGTGTCGATGCCGTCGTCGAAAGTGAAAGTTGCGATCGCCAACGTCCTGAAGGACGAGGGTTACATCGAAGATTTCGCCGTGTCCACCGAAGGTGGCAAGTCGGAACTGCAAATCGGTTTGAAGTATTACACCGGCCGTCCGGTCATCGAGCGCATCGAGCGCGTCTCCCGTCCTGGCCTGCGCATCTACAAGGGCAAGGATGAAATCCCTCAGGTCATGAACGGCCTGGGCGTGGCAATCATCTCGACCCCGCAGGGCGTGATGACCGACCGCAAAGCACGCGCAACCGGTGTCGGTGGCGAAGTGATTTGCTACGTGGCTTAAGGAGTAGACGATGTCTCGAGTAGCTAAGATGCCAATCGCCGTCCCGGCCGGTACCGATGTCGCGATCAACGCGTCGTCGATCACCGTCAAGGGCCCGCTGGGCACCCTGACCCAGCCGCTGAACGGCCTGGTCAAAGTAGAAAACAACAACGGCACGCTGTCGTTCGACGTCATCGACGATTCCCGCGAATCGAACGCGATGTCGGGCACCCTGCGTGCTCTGGTCAACAACATGGTGACCGGCGTGACCAAGGGCTTCGAGCGCAAGCTGAACCTGGTCGGCGTGGGCTACAAGGCAGCAGTGCAGGGCAACGCCCTGAACCTGTCGCTGGGCTTCTCGCACCCGGTTCTGCACGCGATGCCGGAAGGCGTCACCGCAACCACCCCGACCCCGACCGAGATCCTGATCAAGGGTATCGATCGTCAAAAGGTCGGCCAGGTCGCCGCGGAAGTGCGCGCTTACCGCTCGCCTGAGCCTTACAAAGGCAAGGGTGTCCGTTATTCGGACGAAGTGGTGAAGCTTAAAGAAACCAAGAAGAAATAATCGGAGCTGACATGGACAAGAAACAATCGCGTCTGCGTCGCGGACGCCAAACCCGCATCAAGATCGCCCAGCTGGGCGTGAATCGCCTGTCGATTCACCGCACCAACCTGCACATCTATGCGAACCTGATCAGCCCGGATGCGAAGGTCCTGGTTTCGGCTTCGACGCTGGAAGCAGACGTGCGCGCCGAACTGGCTGGCAAGACTGGCGCAGGCGGCAACGCTGCCGCGGCTGCCCTGGTCGGCAAGCGCGTCGCAGAGAAAGCACTGCAAGCAGGGATCACCGAGGTCGCTTTCGACCGTTCGGGTTTCCGTTACCACGGCCGTGTCAAAGCGCTGGCAGAAGCTGCCCGCGAAGCCGGTCTGAAGTTCTAAGGAAGAATCGTCATGGCAAAAATGCAAGCGAAAATGGCAAGCGACAAGCCGGATGATGGCATGCGCGAAAAAATGATCGCGATCAACCGCGTGACCAAAGTGGTCAAGGGTGGTCGTATCATGGGTTTTGCAGCGCTGACCGTTGTCGGTGACGGCGATGGCCGCATCGGCATGGGCAAAGGCAAGTCGAAGGAAGTTCCGGTCGGCGTGCAAAAAGCGATGGAAGAAGCCCGCCGCAACCTGATCAAGGTGCCCCTCAAGAACGGTACCCTGCAGCACACCGTTACCGGCCGCCACGGCGCCTCGCGCGTCCTGATGGCCCCGGCCAAGCCGGGTACCGGCGTGATCGCCGGCGGTGCAATGCGCGCTATCTTCGAAGTGATGGGCGTGACCGACGTGGTCGCCAAGTCGACCGGTTCCTCGAACCCGTACAACCTGGTTCGCGCTACCCTCGACGGTCTGGCGAAAATGAGCACCCCGGCTGACATCGCTGCCAAGCGCGGCAAGTCGGTCGAAGAAATCCTGGGTTAAGGGGAATTACCATGGCAAACACCATCAAAGTCAAGCTGGTCAAAGGCCTGATCGGTACCCGTCAGGATCACCGCGCCACCGTGCGTGGTCTGGGTCTGCGTCGCGTCAACTCGGTCTCCGAGCTGCAAGACACCCCGTCGGTCCGCGGTATGATCAACAAGGTCAACTACCTCGTCAAAGTTGTCGACTAAGCCGCGGCTTGGTCAACGGAGAAAATCTATGCAACTCAATACCATTCAACCTGCAGACGGCGCCAAGCATGCGAAGCGCCGCGTCGGTCGCGGTATCGGCTCCGGCCTGGGCAAGACTGCCGGCCGTGGTCACAAAGGTCAGAAGTCGCGTTCGGGCGGTTTCCACAAGGTCGGTTTCGAAGGCGGTCAGATGCCGCTGCAGCGCCGCCTGCCGAAGCGTGGCTTCAAGTCGCTGAACGCTACGTTCAAGGCTGAAGTCCGTCTGTCGGACCTGAACGCCCTGGCCGTCGGCGACGTCGACATCCTGGTGCTCAAGCAAGCCGGCGTGCTGCCGGTGGTCGCTCGCGACGTGCGTGTCATCCTGTCCGGCGAGATCACCAAAGCGGTGAACCTCAAGGGTATCAAGGCGACCGCTGGCGCGAAAGCAGCGATCGAAGCAGCTGGCGGTTCGGTCGCCTAAAGCGGCCGCTGCCTGATCGGAGCAAAAATTGGCGACTAATTCACAACTTGGTAAAAGTGCAGCATCCGGTTTCCCCTGGGGCCGGCTGTGGTTCTTGCTTGGCGCGTTGGTCGTGTACCGTATCGGTGCTCATATCCCGGTCCCCGGGATTGACCCGGTCGCCATGGCCCAGCTGTTCAAGCAGAACGAGGGCGGCATCCTGGGCATGTTCAACATGTTCTCGGGTGGCGCACTGTCCCGCTTTGCCGTGTTCGCTCTTGGCATCACGCCTTACATTTCGGCTTCGATCATCATGCAGCTGGTGTCGATCGTCTCGCCGCAGATGGAGGCACTGAAGAAAGAAGGCGAGGCCGGTCGCCGCAAGATCACCCAGTACACCCGTTACTTCACGGTGCTGCTGGCTCTGTTCCAGGCGTTCGGCATCGCGGTCGCCCTCGAGGCCCAGCAGGGCCTCGTGATCGACCCGGGCATCGCTTTCCGCTTCGTGACCGTCGTGACGCTGCTGACCGGCACCATGTTCCTCATGTGGCTGGGCGAGCAGATCACCGAACGTGGTCTTGGCAACGGTATCTCGATCATCATTTTTGCCGGTATCGCAGCCGGTCTGCCGAACGCACTGGGTAGCCTGTTCACCCTGGTGTCGAACGGTTCGATCAGCAGCTTCGCCGCAATCTTCATCGTGATTCTGGTGGCCCTCGTGACCTACGCGGTCGTGTTCGTAGAACGCGGCCAGCGCAAGATCCTGGTGAATTACGCGAAACGCCAGGTCGGTAACAAGATCTACGGTGGCCAAACCAGCCACCTGCCGCTGAAGTTGAACATGGCCGGCGTCATTCCGCCCATCTTCGCTTCGTCGATCATCCTGTTCCCGGCCACGATCGTCGACTGGTTCACCCGTGGCAAGGACACTTCGAATCCGTTCATCGGCTTCCTGAAGGACCTGGCCGCGTCGCTGACAGCCGGCGAACCGATCCATGCGTTGCTGTATGCGGTGGCGATCGTGTTCTTCTGCTTCTTCTATACGGCGCTGGTATTCAACAGCAAGGAAACGGCGGACAACTTGAAGAAGAGCGGCGCATTCGTTCCGGGCATCCGTCCGGGCGAGCAGACTGCGCGCTACATCGACAAGATCCTGATGCGCCTGACCCTGGCCGGTGCGGTCTATATCACGGCAGTGTGCCTGCTGCCGGAGTTCATGCAGAGCCAGTGGAAAGTACCTTTCTACTTCGGCGGTACTTCGCTCCTGATCATCGTGGTCGTCACGATGGATTTCATGGCGCAAGTGCAGAACTACGTCATGTCGCAGCAATATGAATCGCTGCTGCGCAAGGCTAATTTCAAGGGCGGCATCCCGTCGCGTTGAGCGGCGAGCGCCCAGGAGTGTATAGACCGAATGGCAAAAGACGACGTCATCCAAATGCAAGGGGAGATTCTCGAGAATCTCCCGAACGCGACGTTTCGCGTGAAGCTGGAAAACGGGCACGTGGTATTGGGACACATCTCGGGTAAAATGCGCATGAATTACATCCGCATTCTCCCAGGCGACAAGGTGACGGTGGAGTTGACGCCGTACGACCTGTCCCGGGCCCGCATCGTGTTCCGCACCAAGTAAAACATTTAAGTATCTGAATCTGGAAGAGAGTGCAAAATGAAAGTTAATGCTTCAGTCAAGCGGATCTGCCGCAACTGCAAGATCATCAAGCGCAAGGGCGTGGTCCGTGTGATCTGCGTCGAGCCGCGTCACAAGCAGCGTCAAGGTTAATACGAGGAATATCGAATGGCACGTATTGCAGGGGTCAACGTCCCCAATCATCAGCACACCGTGATCGGCCTGACGGCAATCTACGGTATCGGTCGCACCCGCTCGCAAAAGATCTGCGAAACCACTGGTGTTGCAACCAACAAGAAGGTCAAGGACCTGGACGACAACGAACTGGAAAAGCTGCGTGACGCAGTCGGCAAGTTCACCGTCGAAGGCGATCTGCGCCGTGAGCTGTCCATGAACATCAAGCGTTTGATGGACCTGGGCTGCTACCGTGGCATGCGTCACCGCAAGGGCCTGCCGGTCCGCGGTCAGCGTACCCGTACCAATGCACGTACCCGCAAGGGCCCGCGCAAGGCCGCTCAATCGCTGAAGAAATAATCTAGGAACCGACCATGGCTAAGCAACAAAGCTCGGCGGCTGCAGCCCGCATCCGCAAGAAAGTCAAAAAGAACGTCGCCGAAGGCATCGCACACGTCCACGCATCGTTCAACAACACCATCATCACGATCACCGATCGCCAGGGCAACGCCCTGTCGTGGGCAACTTCCGGCGGCGCCGGCTTCAAGGGTTCGCGTAAGTCGACCCCGTTTGCGGCGCAGGTCGCAGCTGAAGCTGCTGGCAAGGTCGCTCAGGAATACGGCGTGAAGAACCTGGAAGTGCGCATCAAGGGCCCGGGCCCTGGCCGTGAATCGGCTGTGCGCGCGCTGAACAACCTGGGCATCAAGATCACCGAGATCCAGGACGTGACGCCGGTACCGCACAACGGTTGCCGTCCGCCGAAGCGTCGTCGTATCTAAGTTGATGGGCGGGCTCGCCCGCCTGTTGTGTGGATACCACGCGCTTTGACCGCACCCTTGTGGTCAATGATCGCCGGTGCAGTTAACCCGTAATTGGGTTATACTGCCCGGCTATTGTCGCCTCCGATCGTCCCGATTGGAGGCTTTTTGTAAGCCACGTCCGGTCTCATGCAGAACCGGACTAGCGCCTGTTGCGGGATTCCATCCGCATCCGGGGCGTGATCATTCAAATAAAGGAAGTACAACGTGGCACGTTATATCGGACCAAAAGCAAAACTGGCTCGCCGTGAAGGCACCGACCTGTTCCTGAAGAGCGCACGCCGCTCGCTGGATTCGAAGTGCAAGCTGGACGTCAAGCCGGGTCAACACGGCGTGAAGTCGGGCGCCCGTACCTCGGACTACGGCAACCAGCTGCGTGAAAAGCAGAAGGTCAAGCGTATCTACGGCGTGCTGGAGCGTCAGTTCCGCCGCTACTTCGCCGAAGCGTCGCGCCGCAAGGGCAACACCGGTGAAACCCTGCTGAAGCTGCTGGAAGCACGTCTCGACAACGTCGCTTACCGCATGGGCTTCGGCTCGACCCGCGCCGAAGCGCGCCAGCTGGTGAGCCACAAGGCCTTCACCGTCAACGGCCAGGTCGTGAACATCGCTTCGTACCAGGTCAAGGCCGGTGACGTCGTCGCCGTGCGCGAAAAGGCCAAGAAGCAGACCCGTATCCTGGAAGCCCTGTCGCTGGCCGAACAAGTCGGCATGCCGAGCTGGGTTTCGGTCGACGCCAAGAAGATGGAAGGCACCTTCCGTTCGTTCCCGGAGCGTAACGAGATCGCTGCTGACGTCAACGAAGCGCTGATCGTCGAACTGTACTCGCGTTAATTGACAAATCGAGGCGCCGCGGCGCCCGATTTGTCACCCCCGCGAAGGCGGGGGCCCAAGTTTGGTTGATTAGTACGAAAGCCAACTTGGGTCCCCGCCTGCGCGGGGACGACGGTGTACCAGCTGCGCCGTCAAAACACCGAATTCGTTTCACCGCCTGCTCGAAGAAGCAGGCGTTTTCACTGATGCCATCAGCCTTATCGGTGTAACGAGCCGAGGGTATTGAAGAGGACACCCATGCAAAATAGTTTGTTGAAGCCACGTATCATCGACGTCGAAGCTCTCGGCGCCGGCCACGCGAAAGTCGTGATGGAGCCGTTCGAACGTGGTTATGGTCACACGCTGGGTAACGCGCTGCGCCGCGTCCTGCTGTCGTCGATGATCGGCTACGCGCCGACCGAAGTGACGATCGCCGGCGTCGTGCACGAGTACTCGTCGCTGGACGGCGTGCAGGAAGACGTGGTCGACCTGCTGCTGAACCTGAAGGGCGTCGTGTTCAAGGTGCACAATCGTGACTCCGTGACGCTGACCCTCAAGAAGGACGGCGAAGGTCCGGTCCTGGCTTCCGACATCGATCTGCCGCATGACGTGGAACTGATCAATCCGGAGCACGTGATCGCCCACCTGACCGCCGGCGGCAAGCTGGACATGCAGATCAAGGTCGAAAAAGGCCGTGGCTACGTGCCGGGTAACGTCCGCCGCCTGTCGGAAGACACCAACAAGACCATCGGCCGCATCATCCTGGATGCATCGTTCTCGCCGGTGCGCCGCGTGTCCTACGCGGTGGAATCGGCCCGCGTCGAACAGCGTACCGACCTGGACAAGCTGATCATCAACATCGAGACCAACGGCGTCATCACCCCGGAAGAGGCGATCCGCCAGTCGGCACGCGTGCTGGTCGACCAGCTGAACGTGTTCGCCGCCCTGGAAGGCACCGAAGCCGCTGCGGAAGCGCCGTCGCGCGCACCGCTGGTCGATCCGATCCTGCTGCGTCCGGTCGACGACCTGGAACTGACCGTCCGTTCGGCAAACTGCCTGAAGGCCGAGAACATCTACTACATCGGCGACCTGATCCAGCGTTCGGAAAACGAACTGCTGAAGACCCCGAACCTGGGCCGCAAGTCGCTGAACGAGATCAAGGAAGTCCTGGCTTCCCGCGGTCTGACCCTCGGCATGAAACTCGAGAACTGGCCGCCGGCTGGTCTGGAGAAGTAATTTGCAGTACCGCCGCCCGTGCAATTCCGCACGGGCGGTTTATAACCCCTTAGAACCGGTCCGCGGTCATGCGTCGATGCGCATGAACGATCGAAGAACTGGAATTTAAAACACTCGAAAGGATTTACCATGCGTCACCGTCACGGCCTCCGTAAGCTGAACCGTACTTCGTCCCACCGCCTGGCCATGCTGCGCAACATGACCGTTTCGCTGCTGCGTCACGAAGCGATCAAGACCACCGTTCCGAAAGCCAAGGAACTGCGCAAAGTCGTCGAGCCGATCATCACCCTGGGCAAGAACGACAACCTGGCCAACAAGCGCCTGGCCTTCGCCCGCCTGCGGGACCGCGAGATCGTCCAGAAGCTGTTCGCCGAAATCGGCCCGCGCTTCGCCAACCGCAACGGCGGTTACACCCGTATCCTGAAGATGGGCTTCCGCGTTGGCGACAATGCACCGATGGCCTACGTGGAACTGGTTGACCGTCCGGAAGTCGGCGTCGACGAGAGCGCACCGACCGCCGAGTAATCGACCGGTAGCATCAAAGGAACCAGGCCGCGTGCCTGGTTTTTTTTCGCCTTCATGCGTCGCATGCTCGAGCGGTGTACCATTTCCGCTGCGCAGAATCCTGATAAGCCATCCATGTCCCGATTTATATTCGCCTTGCTGTTGTCCTGGGCCGCACTGCTGGCCGCGCCTGCCCGCGCCGACGACGATTTCCTGCCGCCCGAACAGGCTTTCCAGTTCTCTGCGCGCATGCTGGACGCCCACACCGTCGTGGTGAACTACGCGATCGCCGACGGCTACTACATGTACCGCGAGCGCTTCAAGTTCACCGCCACCGGCGCCCAGCTGGGCGCGCCCCTGGTCCCGCCGGGCAAGATCAAGTTCGACGAGACCTTCAACAAGAACGTCGAGACCTATCACAAGGGCGTCGAGATCCGCATCCCGGTCGAGGGCAACGGGCCCTTTACGCTGAATGCCACCGGCCAGGGCTGCGCCGACAAGGGCCTGTGCTATCCGCCTCAGGATGCGTCGGTCCAGTTGGTGGCAGGCAGCGTGGCGGCTGCGGCGCAGCCTGGCCTGCCGCTCGGCCAGGGCGGGCAGGGCAGCGGCCTCGGCAATGCGCCGCAGTTCTCGCTGCCGGGCCAGGCCGCACCGCAGGTCGACACCCCGGCCAGCCAGCCGCCGGCAGCTCCAGCCGGCGCGGCGAGCGCCGCTTCGGCACCGGCACCGGCACCGGCAGCGGCCCCGTCCGAGCTGTCCGGCATCGCCAGCCTGCTGCAGGGCGGCCGCCTGCTCGCCATCGTGCCGGCCTTCGTCCTGCTCGGACTGGGCCTGGCCTTCACCCCCTGCGTGCTGCCGATGGTGCCGATCCTGTCGTCGATCATCGTCGGCGAGGGCAAGCAGGTCAAGAAAGCGCGCGGCTTCATCCTGTCGGTCGCCTATTCGCTCGGCATGGCCATCGTCTACACCGCGCTCGGCGTGGCCGCCGGCCTGGTCGGCGAGGGCCTGTCGGCGGCGCTGCAGAATCCCTGGGTACTGTCCGCCTTCGCGCTGCTGATCGTGGTGATGGCCCTGTCGATGTTCAACGTCTACCAGCTGCAGGTGCCCGCCAGCCTGCAGTCGCGCCTGGCGAGCGCCTCCGGGCGCCAGTCCGGCGGCAAGCTGGCCGGCGTGTTCGTCATGGGCGCGATCTCGGCCCTGATCGTCGGTCCCTGCGTGGCTGCGCCGCTGGCCGGCGCGCTGGTCTACATCAGCCAGACCCGCGACGTCCTGATCGGCGGTGCCGCGCTGTTCGCGATGGCGGCCGGGATGAGCATCCCGTTGCTGCTGGTCGGCGTGTCGGCCGGTTCGCTGCTGCCGCGCGCCGGCATGTGGATGGAATCGGTGAAGCGCTTCTTCGGCGTGCTGATGCTGGCGATGGCCCTGTGGATGGTGACGCCGGTGCTGCCGGCCTTGGCGCAGATGGTGCTGTGGGCCGCGCTGCTGCTCGGCTACGGCTTTTATCTGTTGAAGGGCAAGGGCCACTGGGCCGCCATGGCCCTGGGCGCTGCATGCGCGGTGCTGGGCGCGACCCAGCTGGTCGGCATCGCCAGCGGCGGCCGCGATCCGCTGGCGCCGCTGGCCCACCTCACGCGCGGCGGCGCGCCGGCGCAGCCGCTGGCCTTCACCCGCATCAAGACCGTCGAGCAGCTCGATGCCGCGCTGGCCCGGACCGGTGGAAAAACCGCCATGCTCGATTTCTATGCGGACTGGTGCGTGTCGTGCAAGGAGATGGAAAAGCTGACCTTCGTCGATCCCGCGGTCAAGGCGCGCCTGGCGAACACCCTGCTGCTGCAGGTCGACGTCACCGCCAACGATGCCGCCGACCGTGCGCTGCTCAAGCGCTTCGGGCTGTTCGGGCCGCCGGGGATCATCCTGTTCGACCGCCAGGGCCGCGAAATCGCGGACAGCCGCGTGATCGGCTACCAGGACACCAACAAATTCCTGGGCTCGCTCGGAAAACTTCAGTAACGACTGCACACGCGGCGCCATGAAAAAAGGCGGGGACAACCCCGCCTGCAACCCGGCCCGGCGCCGGATTCAATAACCCTGGCGGATCATGGCCATGTTGCCGCCGCCGCCGCGCTGGTCGATCGTGGCCTGCTGGCCGTATCCCGCCTGGTAGATCGAGGCGTTGTTGTTGCTGGTGTAGAGCTGGCGGATACCGGCCTGGTTATAGCCGCCGCTCTGCATGATGTCGGCGCGGTTGAAGCTGCTGTAGCCGGCAACGTCGATCGCGGCGCCCGACTCGACCCCGGTCTGGTCGATCCTTGCATTGTTGGACTGGCCGCCCGAGTCGCCCATCTCCGCGCCGAAGGCGTTGATGGCGGCGCGCAAGCCCTGGCCATTGGTCTGCCAGATCGCGTAGCTGTTCATGTCGCCCGATTGATAGATGCGGGCATCCGCATTGCCGACGTTGCTCTGAAAGACGCGGGCGTCGTTGCCGTTGTTGCCGCCGAAGGCGCCGGGTACCTGGTCGATGGTGGCGTAGTTGTTGCCGAGCGAGCCGATCTGATCGATGGTGGCCATGCTGGCGTTCGCTTCGACTTGCTGGATGAAGGCCGAGTCCTGGGCGCCGGCCGGGGCCGCGGCGATGGCGAGGACGATGGCGCAGGCGGCAAAAGAGGACAGCTGTTTCATGATGGGCTCCTTGAAGTGGGATAGGGAAGAAAGACGGTTGCGAAGATCCGTTGCCTAGTACTGGACCAGGTTTGCTACGTTGCCGTTGCCACGCTGGCTCAGGCTGATGTTCGGCGAGTGCGGGCCCTGCACGAGGTTGACCCGGTTGTGATCGCCGAACTGTTCGATCTGGGCGACGCGCTCGTCGCCGCGTTGCGTAATGTTGGCCAGGTTGGCGCCGCCGCGCTGGTCGAGGCTGACGAGATTGCCGTTGCCCTGCTGATTCACTTGCGCGCTGTTGTGGTAGCCGTTCTGGGAGACATCGATCCGGTTGCCGATGCCCTGCTGGCCGAGCCGGGCAAGCTGGTCGATGCCGCGCTGCTCGACGGCAGCGCGGTTGTGCCAGCCGCGCTGCGAAATCGATGCGTCCAGCCCGCTGCCGGCTGCGAATTCCGGTCCGGCCAGGTCGCCGGCCGCTGCTGGCGCGCTCGCACCCAGCGCCAGCGCCGCCAGCGCCAGCCAACCGCCGATACCGGCCGCGCGCCAGCCGCGCATCCGCTCATGCTCCATCATGGTGAAACTCCTTTGGGTGTGGGGGAAAAATCAGGATTCGGCGTGGCGCCCGTAACGGCGCAGCAGGGTGCCGTCGCGTTCGCTATCGTCTTTCAGGGACCACTGGCCGTCCTCGATGCCCTGCGCCACCAGGTGCATGACCGCCGCCTCGATCGCTTCGCGCACGCACAGCTGGGCCGGTTCGTTGCGGGTCATCCCGGCCTCGAACTGCACCAGGTCCTTGAAGTTGACGAACTTGAACACGGTCGGCCGGATTTCGTAGGAATAGATCGCCTTGGTGGTCGAAATGCTGTTCAGCACCTTGCCGCTGCGGATGTCGACGGTGCGCAGGCCGACCGTCACCTGGTCGACGCGGTACTGGGTCGACAGGCCGACGCCCAGGTAATTCGCGCCGAGCCCGCCGGTGCGGACATTGCTCTCGTAGGCAGTGATGCCGCCTTCGACGATCACCGAGGCCGGCAGCAGTTGCGGCACCGATACCGGCGGCTGCGACTTGTCCGGTGCCTCGAGCGCCCGCACGACCTTGCGCTCGGTCAGCAGGTTCTGCAGGTTTTCCCGCTCTACCGGGATGAACCAGCCGGAATCGAGCAGGGCCTTGATCAGGATCGAGGCGGCGCTTTGGGTGACGGCGGTCGAAAACGAACTGTCGGGCGCCGGCTTGTACTGCCCGGTCTGGTCGCGGAAGCCGTACACGGCGACGACGATCTTGCCTTTCGGCTGGGGCAGGCGCGTCAGTTCGCGCGTCAGGTTCGTGGCCGGCGTCAGCTGCGCGCCTGCATTCGCCACCGCAGGCGGATGGCTGATGCTGCACGCCGACAGCAGCAGGGTGCACGCCGCAAGGACACGGGCGCCGATCATCATTGGCTCCCGATCTGGAACGAGGTCGACTGGCCGGTGGTCTTGTCGGTGGTGGTGATCACCAGCACGCCGCCGCCGGCATCGACGATGTCGATCCGGAAGTTGCCGGTTTCGACCGAACCCGGATGCAGCTTGCCGCCCGAGCCCATCACGCCGGCGGTGGCGGCCGCCGACAGCTGGCTCAGCACCGAACGCTCCAGCATGTCGGTAAACTGCTCCAGCCCGCTCTGCTTGCCCGACGCGGCGTCGCTGGCGTCCTTGTGCTTGTTGGTCATCTGCGCCATGCTGAGGAAGCCGCTGGCATTCAGCGGGCTGCCGCCGAAGGCGGGGTTGGTCGGCACGTACACCAGTTCGCTCGCCGGCGCAGGGCCGGACAACGCGATCGTCACTGCCAGCAGCGCGCCTGCAGCCGCCAGCCGGGTGGTTCTGCCTGCTCCCATGGTCGTCTCCTCAGAATTCATCCGGTGCCAGTTCATCCTGGCTGAACAGCAGGCGGCCCACCTCCGCATTCGCCACTGCGTCGTAGGACAGGTCGACTGCCTGCTGGCCCAGCGGCGCCACCTCGGCACGTGCCGGCGGCAGCACGCTGCGGAACACGGTCCGCCCCGCATGCTCGACCACGACCTGGCTGCCGCGCCGTGCCGACGGCAGTTCGCGTACCGCGACCGCGAATATGTCGCTCATCGGCTTGTCGTGCCAGAACATGCAGAAGGCTTGGTAGAACGCATGCCCGGCCACCGTGACCGTCTGGTCCAGCACCACGCCGGCCAGCGGGTCGGCGGCGCGCGCAGGCACGATCGCCACGGCAGCGCAGGCGAAGATCACGGCGGCGGACGAACGGGGCATCAGTTTTCCCAGTAAATTTCTTATGGGAAATAATTATGGTATTGTCTGCATGGGCCGGCCATGCAGTGCGTCAAGTGGAGGCGGGGACTTGGGCATGCTCAAGGACAGGCAGCCGCGCATGAAAAAGGGAGGCCGGAGCCTCCCTCGTCAGGATGTTGCAGAAAGCGGATCAGCCGCGTGCGCTATCGGCGGCGCCAGCGCCGCGATGCTGCCAGCCGCCGCGGCCGCCATGCTTGCCGCCATGGCCCTGCAGGCGCGCCGCCTTGTCGTCGAAGGTCTTCTTCTGCTCCGGCGTCAGCACGGCATAGAAGCTGTTCACGGCGCCCAGGCGCTGCTCCATCATGGCAGTGCGCTGCTTCTGGCGTTCGATGTGCTGCGCCAGGCGCTGCGGGGCGCTGAGGCCGGCCTGCGCAGCGCGGTCCGGACGTGCGCCGCGGGCCTGCGGCTTCATCGAGGCGACGAAGGCGTTCCAGGCGGTTTCCTGCGCCGGCGTGATCTTCAGCTCGTCGTGCAGTTGCGCCACGCGCTTGGCCTGGAACTCGGCCCGCTTGGCCTTGAACGCGGCACGCTGTTCCTGGCTGACGGCATGGCCGTAGCGGCCCTGGTTGGCGCCGTCCGGGGCCTGGGTCTGGGCATGGGCGCCCAGGGCAGCCGCGCCCATCGACAGTGCAGCCAGTGCGCTCAGGAGGTTTTTGCGAAAGGTAGTCATGTTGTATGTCCCTAGTAGGTGAGGGCGGCGGATCAGGCCGCCGCGGCCCGCCGCGAAAAGGCTCGCGGCATGGACATATCATCGGTGGCAGATGTAAGCCGGGCGTGTCCGCTGTCCCACTCTTTGTATCAATTTGTTTCGCCTATGCATCCATATACACGCCGATACAAAGTGGCTGTTCAGGGGTGCGCGAAGTCAGGATAATGACGCCATGGATACGCAATCAACCATTCTGATCGTCGACGATGACCGCGATATCCGGTCGCTGCTGGCCGACTACCTGGAAGCCAACGGCTACCGCGCGCTGGCTGCCGGCGACGGCAATGCCATGTGGAAAATGCTCGACGAGTCGCGCCCCGACCTGATCGTGCTCGACCTGAACCTGCCGGGCGACGACGGCCTGACGCTGTGCCGCAAGCTGCGCGCGAACTCGACCCTGCCGGTGATCATGCTCACCGCGCGCAACGAGCCGCTCGACCGCATCCTCGGCCTCGAGATGGGCGCCGACGACTACCTGCCGAAGCCCTTCGAGCCGCGCGAGCTGCTGGCGCGCATCCGCAGCGTGCTGCGCCGCAGCCACGCGATGCCGCCGAACTCGCAGACGGAAAACGTGCAGCAGATGAAATTCTCGGGCTGGACCCTGGACCTGACCGCGCGCCACCTGGTCAATCCCCAGGGCGTGGTGATCATGCTGTCGGGCGCCGAATTCCGCCTGCTGCGCGTGTTCCTGGAACACCCGAACCGCGTGCTCAACCGCGACCAGCTGCTGAACCTGACCCAGGGCCGCGACGCCGATCCGTTCGACCGCTCGATCGACATCCAGATCAGCCGCCTGCGCCAGAAGCTGGGCGAGGACGCGCGCATGCCGCAGATTATCAAGACCGTGCGCAACGGCGGCTACGTGCTGGCCGGCCAGGTCAGCGTGGAGCCCGCTGCGTGAGAGCCTTCCTCGGCTCGATGACGGGCCGCGTATTCGGCACGCTGTTGCTGGGGATCCTGATTACCGCGGCGCTGACCCAGCTGCTGGCGGACGCCGAGCGCCAGCGCGTGATCGACGAGTACCGCGAACTGCACTGGCTCGACCGCGCCGAACAGCTGATCATGGCCACCGAGATCGTGCCGCAATCGGCGCGCACCGCCTATCTCGAAGTCGCCAACCGTCCCGGCGTGGAACTGACCGAAATCATCGGCGGCGCGCCGCCGCCGGCGCTGGCGCCGTCCCAGACCGAATTCACGCATGCGCTGGCCGCGCGCCTGGGGCCCGCTTACCAGCTGCGCTCGGTGGCCACGCGCCCGAGCGCCTGCGATACCGCGCTCGACCAGCCGGTGGTGTTCGGCCTGCTGCGCATGAAGTGGCACGGCACCTGCGAAAGCGTCGCCGTGCGCCTGCGCGACCGCAGCGAACTGCTGCTGTCGGTGCTGCCGCCGCGCTACGCCACCTCGCCGGAACGTACCGACTACACCTGGACCATCGCGCTGTTCCTGGCCAGCATCGGCGCCCTGGCCTACGTCGTGGCAGGCATGACCACCCGTCCGCTGAAGCAGCTGGCCCAGGCGGCGAAAGACCTCGGCAACGACATCAACCACCCGCCGCTGGACCTGACCGGCGCCGACGAGATCCGCCAGGCCAGCGCCGCCTTCAACGCGATGCAGGCGCGCATCCGCCAGTACATCTTCCAGCGCACCCAGATGCTGGCCGCGATCACCCACGATTTGCAGACGCCCCTGACCAGGATGCGCCTGCGCCTGGAAAAGGTCTCCGAGCCAGAGCTGCAGGAACGCCTGATCGGCGACCTGTCGGCCATGCAGGCGATGGTCAAGGAAGGCCTCGACCTGGCGCGCAGCATGGACACCAGCGAGACCATGCAGATGCTCGACCTCGACTCGCTGCTCGATTCGGTGTGCGCCGACGCCGTCGACGCCCGCCAGCGCGTGGACCTGGTCGGCCATGCCGGCATGGCGCTGCTGGGCCGCCCGCTCGACCTGCGCCGCTGCCTGGTCAACCTGATCGACAACGCCGTCAAATATGGCCATGCGGCCAAGGTGACGGTCGACCGCATCAACGGCGCCGCGCGCATCCGCGTGCGCGACGCCGGCCCCGGCATCCCCGCCACCGAACTGGGACGGGTGTTCGATCCGTTCTACCGCGTCGAGACCTCGCGCTCGCGCGAGTCGGGCGGCACCGGCCTGGGCCTGACGATCGCACGCAACATCGCCGAGCAGCACGGCGGCAGCATCCGCCTGGTCAACCACCCGGAAGGTGGCTTGGAAGCGACACTGATGCTGCCCGAGTACTACCCCGGCAAATGATGACACGCCGCTGTCATGCCGGTGTGCGACAATCGCCGGCTTTGAGCCGCTGAATACCTATAAAAACGAAGCCGCCGGCAAGGCGGCACAGGGAGTGGAATGAAGAACAAGAATCTCGGCGTCATCGCCGCCGTGGTCGTCGCCGCCGGCGCCGGCCTGTGGTACGTCAATCACGGCGACGCCGCCCATGCCGAAGGCGCGGGCAAGGAAGGCGGCCCCGGAGGCAAGGGTGGTGCGCAGCCGCCGGCCGTGGTCAACGTGGTAGCGCCGCAACGCCAGGACGTGCCGGTGCTGCAGGTCGCCAACGGCACCGTCACCCCGATCCGCACCGTCGACCTGCATCCGCAGACCACCGCCACCATCCGCACGGTCCACATCAAGGAAGGCCAGTTCGTGAAGCAGGGCGAGCTGATGTTCTCGCTGGACGACCGCGCCGACCGCGCCAACCAGGACAAGGCGCAAGCCCAGGTCGAGCGCGACCGCGCCTCGCTGGCCGACCTCGAACGCCAATACAAACGCAGCCAGGACCTGCTGGCGCAGAAGTTCTTCTCGCAGAGCGCGGTCGACACGCTGCGCGCCCAGGTCGACGGCGCGCGCGCCACGCTGCAGGCCGACATCGCGGCTGCGCGCGCGGCCGGCGTCAGCACCAGCTATACCGCGATCCGGGCGCCGATGTCGGGCCGCGTCGGCGGCATCGGCGTCTATCCGGGCAGCCTGGTGCAGCCGACGACCTCGCTGACCACGGTCACCCAGCTGGATCCGATCAACGTCGCCTTCACCCTGCCGGAATCGAGTCTGCCGGCGCTGCTGGCGGCGCAGAAGCGCGGCAAGGTCGAGGTGCAGGCCCTGCCGGGCGCTGGCTTGTCTCCGGTGAGCGGCGTGCTGAGCTTCGTTGACAACACGGTCGACCCGACCGCCGGCACCATCAAGGTGAAAGCCGAATTCGACAACCGCGAGACCACGCTGTGGCCGGGCCAGTACGTCAACACCAAGGTCACGGTGCAGACCATCAAGGATGCCGTGGTGGTGCCGCAGAGCGCCATCATCACCAGCGCCCAGGGCACCTTCGTGTACGTGCTGGACAAGGACCGCTCGGCCAGGCAGGTGCCAGTGGAGCGCATCTACGGCTTCGGCGTCGACGCCGCCGTCAGCGGCTTGAGCGGCAGCGAGACCATCATCACCGAGGGCAAGCAGAACGTGCGCCCGGGCGGCAAGGTGCGCCTCGCGTCCGAGATGGACAAGGGCGGTGCCAAAAACAAAGACGGCAAGGAAGGACATACCCTGACCGCCGAAGCCGGCGCACATAAAGGCTGAGCGCGATGAACCTGTCCGAACTGTGCATCCGCCGGCCGATCATGGTGGTGCTGCTGTCGATCAGCCTGATCCTGGTCGGCATCCTGGCCTATTCGCATATCCCGGTCGCCGCACTGCCCAGCTATAACACGCCGGTCATCAACGTCAACGCCAACCTATCCGGCGCCAGCCCGGAGACGATGGCGTCGTCGGTGGCGCTGCCGCTCGAGAAGCAGTTCTCGACCATCCCCGGCATCAACCTGATCACCTCGACCAGCACCCAGGGCAATACCTCGCTGACGCTGGAATTCGACACCACGATCGACATCAACGCCGCCGCGGTCGACGTCCAGGCCGCGCTGCTGGCGGCCCAGCGCCAGCTGCCGCAGGAAATGACCGACCTGCCGTCCTACCGCAAGGTCAATCCGGCCGATGCCCCGGTGCTGTTCATGACCATGAGCTCGCCGTCGATGAACCTGTCGGAACTGAACGACTACGCCGAGAACCTGGTGTCGCCGGCGATTTCGACGTTGCCGGGCGTGGCCCAGGTACAGGTCAACGGCGGCAAGAAATTCGCCGTGCGCGTGCGTGCCAAGACCGACCTGATGAACGCGCGCAACCTAACGATGGACGAGCTGGCGACCGCGCTGCGCTCGGCCAACTCGAATTCGGCGCTCGGCATCCTCGACGGTCCGCAGCAGACGCTGACCATCCAGGGCCCGCCGCAGATGATGAAGGCGGCCGACTTCCGCGAACTGATCGTCGCCACCCGCGACGGCCAGCCGGTGCGCCTGAAGGACGTGGCCGAGGTCGAGGACAGCTACCAGTCGACCAAGGCCTACGGCGCCTACAACGGCGAGCGCGCCATCGTGCTGCTGGTGCAGCGCCAGCCGGACGCCAACACCGTCGCCGTGGTCGACCACGTGCGCCACCTGCTGCCGCGCTTCGAATCGCAGCTCCCCAGCTCGATCAAGATCAACCTGGTCAACGACCGCTCGGTCTCGATCCGCGAAGCGCTGCACGACGTGAATTTCACGCTGGCGCTGACCGTCGGCCTGGTGGTGATGGTGATCTTCCTGTTCCTGCACCGCGCCTCGGCCACCTTCATCCCGGCCGTCACGATGCCGATTTCCCTGCTCGGCGCCTTGTCGCTGCTGTACTGGCTCGGCTACAGCCTGGACAACATCTCGCTGCTCGGCATCACGCTGGCCGTGGGCCTGGTGGTCGACGACGCCATCGTGGTGCT
Source organism: Herbaspirillum sp. SJZ107 (assembly GCF_006715485.1). Taxonomy (GTDB): domain Bacteria; phylum Pseudomonadota; class Gammaproteobacteria; order Burkholderiales; family Burkholderiaceae_D; genus Telluria. The sequence continues at coordinate 392,075 of NZ_VFNH01000003.1, read as the reverse complement.
GGAAAACATCGTGCGCCACATCGAGATGGGCAAGAAGCCGATGCGCGCCGCGCTCGAGGGTTCGCGCGAGATGGGTTTCACGATCATCTCGATCTCGATCTCGCTGATCGCCGTGTTCATCCCGATCTTCTTCATGCCGGGCGTGATCGGCCTGCTGTTCCACGAATTCGCGGTGATCGTCGGCCTGGCGATCCTGGTGTCGGCGGTGGTGTCGCTGACGCTGGTGCCGATGCTGGCGTCGCGCCTGCTTCCGGCGCATGGGCATGATCACACCGAAGAGAAAAGCTTCATCGGCCGCCATTTCGAAGCCGCTTTCACCAGCGTGCGCAACGGCTACGAAAAGACGCTCGACATCGCCTTGAAGTACCGCTTCATCGTGCTGATGATCGCACTCGGCACGTTCGCGCTGACGGCCGTGATGTACACCACGATTCCGAAGGGTTTCTTCCCCGAGGAAGACATCGGCCAGCTGCGCGTGAGCACCGAGGCCGCGGAAGACATCTCGTCGTCGGCCATGATGGCGCTGCAGGCACGGGTGGCGGCCACGATCCAGGCCGATCCGGCGGTGCAGGACGTGACCGCGTTCTCCGGTGGCGGCAACGGCGGGCGCATGTTCGTGGTGCTCAAGGCGCGCGAGCAGCGCGACAAGATGCCGCAGGTGCTCGAGCGCCTGCGCAAGTCGACGCGAAAGGTTGCCGGCATCAACGTCTACATGGCGCCGGTGCAGAACCTGCAATTGGGCGGCCGCCAGAGCAAGAGCCGCTACCAGTACACGCTGCAGAGCGTGTCCGGCGGCGACATCAACCAGTACGCCAACGATTTCATGGAGCGCATGCGTAACAATCCGCTGTTCCGCGACGTCACCAGCGACACCCAGGAAAAGGGCCTGCAGGCCACGCTCGACATCGACCGCGACAAGGCCAACTCGCTCGGCGTGTCGCTGGGCGACGTGCGCACCGCGCTGTACGCCGCCTTCGGCGAGCGCCAGGTCTCGACCATTTATTCGAGCGCGGCCAGCTATTACGTGATCCTGGAAACCGCCAACGAAGACCGCCAGTTCGAGGATGCGCTGTCGCGCCTGTCGGTGCGCAGCAAGGATGGCCGCCTGGTGCAGCTGTCCAGCCTGGCGAAGGTCAAGCGCACGGTCGGTCCGATCGCGGTCAACCACCAGGGCCAGCTGCAGGCCATCACGCTGTCCTTCAACCTGGCGCCGGATGCGCCGCTGGGCGAAGCGACCGCGGCCATCGAGCAGATGGGGCGCGACATGAAGCTGCCGGCCTCGATCATCACCAAATACGGCGGCGACGCCGCGGTGTTCCAGGATTCGCAGTCGAGCCAGTTGATCCTGATCATCGCGGCGGTCGGCGTGATCTACGTGCTGCTGGGCGTGCTGTACGAAAGCTTCATCCACCCGCTGACCATCCTGGCCGGCCTGCCGTCGGCGGCGGTGGGTGCGCTGCTGACGCTGCGCCTGTTCAACATGGACCTGACGATGATCGCCATGATCGGCATCCTGATGCTGATCGGTATCGTGAAAAAGAACGCGATCATGATGATCGACTTTGCCCTGGACGCCCAGCGCAACGCCGGCATGACCCCGGAGCAGGCGATCCGCGAAGCGTGCATCCTGCGCTTCCGTCCGATCATGATGACGACGCTGGCCGCGCTGATGGGCGCGCTGCCGATCGCCCTCGGCCTCGGCGCCGGCGCCGAACTGCGCCAGCCGCTGGGGCTGGCGGTGTGCGGCGGCCTGATCTTCTCGCAGGTGATCACGCTGTACATCACCCCGGTGATCTACCTGTATCTGGATCGCTACAGCGGCAACGGGCCGATGACGGGCGCCGTGGTGGACGAAGCGGCGCACCATGTGGCGCCGACGGTGGTGCTGAACAAGGCGGCGTAAGCAGTGCGGGGCGCATCCAGCGCCTTGCATTACATTCCCGCCATGTTGGGTTCTGGCGTTACGGCCGCCATATAATGTACCCATCCGGCGCATGGATCGGGGATCGGGGATCCCTGATACATGTTGTAACAACCATCAATTTCATCAGCTTGTAAGCTGTTGGCAAAGGTCCAACAAGCGTGCGCCGGGAAGTCAAACAGGTTAGACTGCCGCACTGGACTGCCCCATTTTGCCGTTTTTCCTAATATTTCGACGATCTTGCGTGACCATTCCCACAGCCCACTGGACGACAGCGATGTCTGCGCACATTGCGGCCAACCCCTGCCCGGACGGAAGGTGATCGCTTACGGCGAGCAGGACGGCAACCGCCGCTACGGCCTGATCGTCGCCATCGCGGTGCACGTGCTGCTGGTCGCGATCTGGTATTTCCAGCCCAAGGTCAAGCCGCAGCATGCCGCCGCCAGGTCCGGCGAAGCCATCGTCTGGCTGCCGCCGCTGGCGCCCAGCAAACCGACGCCGAAGCCGAAGGCCGAACCGGCCCAGAAGGCGGCGAAGCCGTCCGCACCGAGCAGGGTGACGCCGCCGCGCGTGACCCAGGTCAAACGCCTGCCGAACACGATCACGCTGCCGAAGGAAAAGCCGGTCGAGGACACCCCGCCGCCACCGAAGGAAGTGGCCAAGGTGGAGCCGGAAGTCACCGACATGCAGGCCTACATCGATGCCAAGCGCAAGGCGCGCGGCGCACCGAGCCAGAGCGACTCCACCGAGGAAAGCCAGTCGGCCAAGGGCATGCGCAATGCGCTCGCCAACATCGGCGCCATCAATGGCCGCGGCGGCCAGGACCCGAACGAAACCGGCGGCGTGTTCAGCGTCAGCAACAAGACCTTCAACAGCGCCGACGTCAAGTTCCGCGGCTGGAACCCGAACTTCAAGCGCCGCTGGCTGACCGCCGTGACGGTCGAGCGCGGCGGCGATCCGGACATCGAGACCGCGATCGTCAAGAAGATGATCGAGCTGATCCGCAAGGAAAAGACCGGCGACTTCGAATGGGATTCGCATCGCCTGAACCGGGTGGTGACCTTGTCGGCGCGGCCGCAGGATACCCAGGAATTGATGGATTTCCTGTTCAAGGAGATGTTCCCGGAGTACAAGCCGCCGCGTAGGGGTGGCTAAATAAGGTAGCTGGCCGGCGTGCAACTTGGGCCCCTGCCTTCGCAGGGGCGACGGTCTTGCGGCAAACAGCTAGGTCAAGCCATTGTGGCCAGCTCCCTCAGCACGTCGCCCCTGCGAAGGCAGGGGCCCAAGTTCGCCGCGTACCGATAACGTAAAAAACCGCGCACCCGGCGCGGTTTTTTATTAGCTGAGCAAAACCGGGATCAAGCCCCAGCCTTCAAGCGGCGCGCTACATCCAGCGCAAAATAGGTCAGCACCCCATCCGCCCCAGCCCGCTTGAACGACATCATGGTCTCCATGATGATCTTGTCCTTGTCCAGCCAGCCGTTCTGGAACGCCGCCTGCAGCATCGCATACTCGCCGCTGACCTGGTAGGCAAAGGTCGGCACCTTGAACTCGTCTTTTACACGACGCACCACGTCCAGGTAGGGCATGCCGGGCTTGACCATGACCATGTCGGCGCCTTCGGCGATGTCCAGCGCCACTTCGCGCAGGGCTTCGTCGGTGTTGGCCGGGTCCATCTGGTAGGTGTTCTTGTCGGCCTTGCCCAGGTTGGCGGCGGAGCCGACCGCGTCGCGGAACGGGCCGTAGTAGGCCGATGCGTACTTGGCCGAGTAGGCCATGATACGGGTATGGATCAGGTTCTGTTCTTCCAGCGCCACGCGGATCGCGCCGATGCGGCCGTCCATCATGTCCGACGGCGCCACGATGTCGACCCCGGCTTCGGCCTGGGCCATCGCCTGGCGGATCAGCATCTCGATCGTCTTTTCGTTGACGATGTAGCCGTTCTCGTCCGGCAAGCCGTCCTGGCCGTGGGTGGTGTAGGGGTCGAGCGCGACGTCGGTCATCAGGCCGAGCTGCGGGAATTCGCGCTTGAGCGCCTTGACCGCACGCGGGATCAGGCCTTCCGGGTTGGTGGCTTCGACGCCGTCATAAGTCTTCAGCGCGGCGTCGATGACCGGGAACAGGGCCAGCACCGGGATGCCCAGGCTGACGGCTTCCTCGGCCACTTTCAGCAGCAGATCGACGGAAACACGCTCCACGCCCGGCATCGAGGCGACCTGCTGGCGCTGGTTCTCGCCGTCGAGGATGAAGACCGGGTAGATCAGGTCGGACGCGGTGACGGTGTTTTCGCGCATCAGCGCGCGCGAGAAGGGGTCGCGGCGCATGCGGCGCATGCGGACGGCGGGGTAGGCATTGGGGGTAATGATCGGCATGAGATGTCCTTGTGGATGGTCAATCGGCCTGGCCGGACTGGTCGTCGTCCGGTCCCGGGGCCGCGGTGTCGTCTCCGGTGTGTTCTTCGCCGGCTTCGTCGTCATGCAACGAATCTTGCAAACCCAGCAATTCGATGATCTTGTCGTTCGCTTCCTCGATGCCCACGCGCTTGAGCGCCGAGAACAGCTGCACCGTGAACGGGAAGCCTTCGCCGTCCTCGTCGACGTAGCTGTCGAGGATCTGTTTTGCCTGGCGCAGCACGTTGACCGATTCGTTGCGGTTCAGCTTGTCGACCTTGGTCAGGATGCAGTGGATCGGCTTGCCGGTCGGGGCGAACCATTCCAGCATCTGCACGTCCAGGTCGGTGAACGGGCGGCGCGAGTCCATGATCAGGACCAGCGCGGCCAGCTGGTCGCGCCGCTGCACGTAGTCGCCCAGCAGCTTTTGCCAGTGCAGCTTGGCGTCGCCGGACACTTCGGCATAACCGTAGCCGGGCAGGTCGACCAGCAGTGCACGGATCTCCTCGACCTTGGTCGGGTCCTTGCGGTGCATCGCCACGTGGGCGCCGCCGATCGAGAAGAAGTTGATGTGCTGGGTGCGGCCCGGCGTCTTGGACGCGAAGGCCAGGCCCTTCTGGTTGGTGAGAATGTTGATCGCCGTCGATTTGCCCGCATTGGACCGGCCGGCGAAGGCGATTTCCGGCACCTGCGTCTTGGGAAGATCCCGCAGCTGGTTGACGGTCGTGAAGAAGCGGGCTTGCCAGAGTTTGGACATGGGGGCGATCGAAATGAGCGGAGGAAACGAAAATGAAGCTGAAAAGACAACTAAAAAAGCGGTCTGGAAAGCAAGCTATTGTACAATAGGGAGTTACCTGGCGCTGCGCGCCCGGGGCACGAGCATGGCCGCCGCACTGTAACTGCAAGTTCTTCATAGATTTGACTTTTTCAGGGTGCTTGAATGAATCGTGTGTTCTTACCGGCCGCGCGTGCGGCATTCGTGACCTCCTTGTTGACCCTCTTCGCCGCCAATGCCCTGGCGGCGGACGCAGCCCATGCCCCGGCGGCCGTCCCGAAACTCGATCCGGCCAAGGGCGGTTCCCTCTACGATACGGGCGACAACGCGCGCGGCCTGCCGGCCTGCGTGTCCTGCCACGGCGCCGGCGGCAATTCGACCATCGTCGCCAATCCCAAGCTGTCCGGCCAGAGCGAGAGCTACATCCACAAGCAGCTGGTCGATTTCACCACGCCCAACCGCAACCAGCCGGTGATGACGACCTACGCCAAGATGCTGTCCGAGGACGAAAAGAAGAACATCGCCGCCTGGCTCGCCACCCAGCAGCCGAAGGGCGGTGCGGCGCGCAACAAGGATGCCCTGGACATGGGCCGCAAGATCTACCGCGGCGGCATCGCCGAGCGCGGCGTGGCCGCCTGCTCCAGCTGCCACGGCGCCACCGGATCCGGCATCCCGATCCAGTACCCGCGCCTCGCCGGCCAGCACCAGGACTACACCGTCGCCCAGCTGCAGGCGTTCAAGACCGGCGCGCGCAACAACAGCGTGCAGATGGTCACGCTGTCCAAGCGCATGTCGGACGAGGAAATGAAGGCAGTGGCCGACTATATCGCCGGCTTGAAGTAGACTTCTGCCACGAAAGGCGCCGGCGGAAAGGGCAGCTGCATACTGGCAGGCTGCCCTTTTTACTGTATCCTCGCGCCAGAATGTCGCAACTGAAAGAAGCAGCCATCGATGAGCACCACCGGAATTGAATTGAAAACGCGGCGCCGCGGTTTGGCCGAGGCGGTCGAACTGGTGTCGTCGATGCGTTTTGCCATCGCCTTGCTGATGATGATCGCGATCGCCGCCATCATCGGCACCGTCATGAAGCAGGACCAGCCTACGCCCGACTACATCAACCAGTTCGGTCCGTTCTGGGCCACGGTGTTCGACAGGATCGGCCTGTACAGCGTGTACTCGGCCTGGTGGTTCCTGCTGATCCTGGCGGTATTGATCGTCTCGACCGCGCTGTGCGTGACGCGCAATGCGCCGCGCATGCTGCGCGACATGCGCAGCTGGCGCGACAGCGTGCGCGAAGAATCGTTGCGCAATTTCCACCACAAGACGGAATGGACCTCCGGCCTGGCCGCGGTGCCGCTGGCCACCCAGACCGCCCAGCGCCTCGGCAATGCCGGCTACCGCGTCAAACTGGTAGATAAAGCCGGCGGCGTGCTGGTGGCGGCCAAGAAGGGCGCCGGCAACAAGTTCGGCTACATCTTTGCGCACACGGCGATCATCGTGATCCTGCTCGGCGGCCTGCTCGATTCGAACCTCCCGATCCGTTTCCAGGAATGGTTCATGGGCAAGACGCCCTATACCAGCGGTGAACTGACGACGCGCAACCGGCTCGGTCTAAGCAATCCCAGCTTCCGCGGCACCACCAACATCGCCGAAGGCAAGTCCAGCAATACCGTCGTGATCCCGCGCGCCGACGGCATCCTGCTGCAGGACCTGCCGTTCACGATCACGCTGAACAAGTTCATCATCGACTTTTACTCGACCGGCATGCCCAAGCTGTTCTCGAGCGAAGTCACGATCCGCGACCACGAGACCGGCAAGACCTTCCCGGCCAAGATCCGCGTCAACGAGCCGCTGATCTACCGCGGCGTGGCGGTCTACCAGTCCGGCGTCGACGACGGCGGCAGCAAGCTGAAGCTCACCGGCTACCCGATGACCGGCACCGGCGACGCCACTTTCGCCATCGACGGTGAGGTCAACAGTACGACGACCCTGAAGGGCAGCGGCAACGAATACACGGTCGAGTGGTCCGGCTTCCGTCCGTTCAACGTCGAGAACATGAATACCGAGGGCGACCTGCGCAAGGTCAGCAAGACGCAATCCTTCGATGAACAGTTTGCCCAGGCGCTGTCCCAGCACTCGGGCTCGGCCGCCAAGAATGCCAACAACAAGGACCTGAAAAACGTCGGCCCCAGCGTGCAATACAAGCTGCGCGACAAGACCGGCCAGGCGCGCGAATTCCTGAACTACATGCAGCCGGTGACGCTGGAGGGCGCGCAGGTCTACCTGGCCGGCGTGCGCAACAATCCGTCCGATGCCTTCAGCTACCTGCGCATCCCGGCCGACGACCAGCACGGCGTACGCGAATGGATGCGCCTGCGCGCCGCGCTGGCCGATCCGGCACTGCGCCAGGAAGCGGCGCGCCGCTATGCCGAGCGCGCGCTGCCCCAGCCGAATGCGAATGCCGCCCTGGCGGCCCAGCTGCAGGAGTCGGCGGCCAAGACCCTGGGCCTGTTCGCCGGCGACGAGGGGCAGGGCGAGGGCGGCTTTATGGGCGTATCGAAGTTCCTGGAACGCATCCCCAAGGCCGAGCAGGAAAAGGCCGCCAACGTGTTCATGAAGATGCTCAACGGCGCCCTGTGGGAACTGTGGCAGGCAGCGCGGGCACGTGCCGGCGAGGGACCGGCCGAGCCGACCGAAGCCCACGGCCGCTTCCTGCAGCTGGCGACCAACGCGCTGTCGGACAGCTTTTTCTATGGCGCGCCGGTCTACCTGGCGCTCGACGAATTCACCGAGGTGAAAGCGTCCGGGCTGCAGGTGACGCGCTCGCCGGGCAAGAAAGTCGTCTACCTCGGCTGCCTGCTGCTGGTGCTGGGCATCTTTGCGATGTTCTACATCCGCGAGCGCCGCATCTGGGTCTGGGTGCGCGGCGACGACCAGGGCGGCGCCCATGCCATGATGGCGATGAGCACCCAGCGCAAGACGCTCGATTTCGAGCGCGAGTTCGAAGATTTGAAAACAGTCCTACCGCAATCGGCGTAAGTGGAGAAGAGAATGGATATGTCACCCGCATCGCAAGCAAGCGCGGCCCTCAAGGCGGCGGAAAAATACGCCCGCCCGCAAGGCTTCTTCAGGCGCCTGACGGCGCTCGACTGGCTGTTCGGCGCCGGCTTGCTGGCCGCCAGCCTGTTCGCGCTGCAGCGCTTCGGTCACTTCATGGACGTCTACGAACAGGCGATCCTGGTGCTGGCCGCGCCGACCTTTGCACTGCTGGGCTGGGGCTGGAAGCCGGTGCGCTGGCTGATGCCGCTGATCGCCGTGCTGGCGCTGTGGGCGGTGTCGCTGTACGGCGGGGCGCTGGATGCCGCCAACCAGAAATTCTTCCTCAAGTACATGCTGTCGAGCCAGTCCGCGATCCTGTGGATGAGCGCGCTGTTCGTGTTCTCGACCGTGTTCTACTGGATCGGTTTGGTGGCGCGCTCGCCTTTCGGCGGCAGCGTCGGCTCCAAGCTGTGCTGGGCGGCGGTGGTGCTCGGCTTCACCGGCATGATGGTGCGCTGGTACGAGTCCTACCTGGTCGGCGCCGACGTTGGCCACATCCCGGTGTCGAACCTGTACGAAGTGTTCATCCTGTTCTCGATGATCACCGCGCTGTTCTACCTGTACTACGAGCAGCGCTACGCCACCCGCCAGCTGGGACCCTTCGTGCTGCTGGTGATCTCGGCCGCGGTCGGCTTCCTGCTGTGGTACACGGTGGCGCGCGACGCCGCCGAGATCCAGCCGCTGGTGCCGGCGCTGCAGAGCTGGTGGATGAAGATCCACGTACCGGCCAACTTTATCGGCTACGGCACCTTCGCGCTGGCGGCGATGGTCGGCTCGGCCTATCTGCTGAAGTCGCACGGTATTCTCGCCGACCGCCTGCCGTCGCTGGAGGTGCTGGACGACGTCATGTACAAGTCGATCTCGGTCGGCTTCGCCTTCTTCACGGTGGCCACCATCCTGGGCGCGCTGTGGGCGGCCGAGGCCTGGGGCGGCTACTGGTCGTGGGACCCGAAGGAAACCTGGGCACTCATCGTCTGGCTCAACTACGCGGCCTGGCTGCACATGCGCCTCATGTCCGGCCTGCGCGGGCGCCCGGCGGCATGGTGGGCGCTGGTGGGCCTGGTGGTGACGACCTTCGCTTTCCTGGGCGTGAACATGTTCCTGTCGGGCCTGCATTCCTACGGCAAGCTGTAGGAATGTGTACCGGACCGGCCTAGTCGTGGCGGATAGTGTAAGGTTGACATGTCGGACGCGAAACGCGTCATTTAGCGCAGGCAGGAACCGCCATGTTGATCAAACGTAATCCAAACGGCATCGATTTGCCGTTCTCATCTGAAATCACGCCGCAAGCGGTGTACGAAGAGCGGCGCGCCTTCCTGGCGCGCGTGGCGGCCACCGCCGTGGTCGGCTCTTCGCTGTGGGAAATGGCCAATCGCGAAGCGTTTGCCCAGGGTGCGGCCCTGCCCAAGCTGGCGGCCACGCGCAACGCCGGCTTCTCGACGAACGAAAACCAGACCTCGTTCAACGACGCCACCCACTACAACAATTACTACGAGTTCGGCACCGACAAATCCGATCCGGCCGAGAATGCGCACACGCTGCGCACGCGGCCGTGGACGGTACAGATCGACGGCGAAGTCAAGAAGCCGATGACGATCGACATCGACCGGCTGACCAGGCTGGCGCCGCTGGAAGAGCGCGTGTACCGCCTGCGCTGCGTCGAAGGCTGGTCGATGGTGATCCCCTGGGTCGGCTATTCGCTGTCCAACCTGATCAAACAGGTCGAGCCGACCGGCAACGCCAAGTACGTCGAATTCGTCACCCTGGCCGACCGCGCCCAGATGCCGGGCGTCAAGAGCCGCGTGCTCGACTGGCCCTACGTCGAAGGCTTGCGCATGGACGAAGCCATGCATCCCCTGACCCTGCTCACGGTCGGCATGTACGGCCAGGTGCTGCCCAACCAGAACGGCGCCCCGGTGCGCATCGTCGTGCCTTGGAAGTACGGTTTCAAGTCGGCCAAGTCGATCGTCCGCATCCGTTTCGTGAAAGACCAGCCAAAGACCGCCTGGAACGGCATCGCTGCCAACGAATACGGTTTCTATTCGAACGTCAACCCGAACGTCGACCACCCGCGCTGGTCACAGGCGACCGAGCGCCGCATCGGCGAAGGCGGCCTGTTCACGCCCAAGCGCAAGACCCTGATGTTCAATGGCTACAACGAGGTCGCCTCGCTGTACACTGGCATGGATCTCAAGAAGTTCTATTAAAAGCATTCATTCATGGCGGCTTTCAATCCGACACCCAAGCAACTGAAGGCGATCAAGGCGCTGGTCTTCGTTCTGGCGCTGCTGCCTTTCCTGCGCATCGCCGCGCTGGTTGCCATGCAGGTGCCGGTCGACCCGGTCGAATTCATCACCCACGGCAGCGGCGACTGGGCGCTGTACCTGCTGTGCGCCACGCTCGCCGTGACGCCGCTGCGCCGCTTCACCGGCTGGAACTGGCTGGTGCGCCTGCGGCGCATGCTGGGTTTGTACACCTTCTTCTACGCCTTCCTGCACTTCCTGGCTTTCCTGTGGTTCGACCATTTCTTCGACCTGGCGGCGATGTGGCGCGACGTGCTCAAGCGGCCCTTCATCACGGTCGGCTTCATCGCTTTCGTGCTCCTGATCCCGCTGGCCGCCACCAGCACCCAGGCCATGATCAAGCGTTTGGGGCGCAACTGGGCGCGCCTGCACAAGCTGATCTACGCGATCGCGCCGCTGGCGATCCTGCACTACTGGTGGATGAAGGCGGGCAAGCACAATTTCGAGCAGCCGATCGTCTGGGGCTGCGTGGTGGCCATGCTGCTCGGCCTGCGGGTGTTCTGGAGCTGGAACCGCACCCGCCAGGCCACCACGTCTTCGGCGAGGTCCTGACGTGATGAAGCCGATCGGAGCGATCCTGCTGCTGGTGGTCCTGGTGCTCGTGCTGGTGCTGGCGGGTTCGCGCGGCCGCTATTCCCTGGCGGTCGACCGCTGCCTCGACCTCGACGGCCGCTGGTCCGAGCAGGCCGCGGCCTGCGCGTCGCAGGCCTGGCCGGAAGACCGCTCGCGCGGGCGGGATTAGTCGCCCTGTACGGGATAGGGCGCAGCGCCTGACGGCTTGCAGCCCGCCACCGGTGAGAATGGCGACAGCCGGCCGTGCAAACCGCCGATCTCGATATCGCTGAGGACCGGCGCCACCGCGCGCACCTGGCCGGCGGCCAGGCCCTGCAGCAGGCTGTCGCAGGGCGCCGCGTCGAAGGCGACGGTGGCCAGCGCACTCCATTGTCCCTGCGCATCTTCTCCGATCACGACCGACTCCAGGCCGCGGTTGCCGACCACCAGCACCTCGAGCCTGCCGTCGCCGTTCAGGTCCAGCATGTAGACGTCGCACCGGGTGCCGCGCCTGCGCAGGCAATCCGGATACTGGTGCATCCTCGGCTTGCGGCTCCAGTCGGTGCGCAGGAAGCTGTCGGGCAGCGCGGCCTGCGGGCTGCGCATGCGCAGGTTGGCCGCCAGGTCGAGTGCCGTCGGCGCTGCCTGCTTTGGCGTCTCGCCACGGTAATGCAGTGCGCGCGCCGCGGCAATGCGCGCGCGTACCAGTGCGGCATCGGCACCGGCCGCCTCGCGTTCGAGCCGGTCCAGCGCGGCACGTCCGAAGCGCGCGCCGTCGAAGCGCAGGAAGGCAAAGTCGAACTTGTCGGCCTTGACCTGGCCGGTGCCCAGGCGTGCCACCTGGCTGCCGACCGAGATGCGCGCCGGATCGAGCAGCGGCGAGAACAAGGCCAGCAGCACGCCGATGACCACGAAGGCGGCCGCGATGTTCACCTTCGCCAGCGCTGGCAGCCAGCCGGGCCGCAAACCGGCGCGGAAATAGCCGGCCGCATAGCAGGCGGCCACCAGGATGCAGGCGGCGGCAGCGACACGGTCGCCGGTCCAGCCGTAGTCACGCACGCGCAGCAATAGCGCATAGGCGGCGATCAGCACCAGCGGTGCCAGCAGCAGGGCCGCAATACGCGCCGCCACCCGCACCACGCGCGCGACGTCCTTGCCGTCGCCGCCCTGTTGCCAGGCGGCGTTGATGAGGATCACGAAGGCGGCCGCCGCGCACAGCAGCACTGCCGCCGCATGGCGCGTGCTCCACAGCGGCGCCAAGCCGGTGAAGGGCAGCGCCGCCAGGAAACCGCCGACCAGCAGCACCGTCACCGGCAGCAGCCAGGACAGCAGCACCAGCAGCAGCCCGCGGATGCCGCGCACGATGGCCGGACGCACGTCGGTCAGGTGCATGGCGCAGGCGAATGCGAAGGCAGTGACCGGGATGCCGAACCAGGCTTCGTGCATGATCCGGCTCAGGAAATGCAGCTTCACCAGCTCGAACAGCTGGGCGCCGAGCAGCAGCACCAGCCAGGTGACGCCGGTGAACAGCACGCTGAAGGCGATCTGCACGCCGAGCTTCCAGGCGATGTCGAAGTGGGTGGGATAGGTGGCGATGCGGCGCCCGTCGCGCACGGCGGCCAGGACCAGCGCATGGGCGATGAACAGGCCGGCGGCGCCGTAGAACAGCAGGGCGGCCGAGGGCTCGGCGGAGCGGCGCAGTGGGGACGGCCCCGGCACCGTGTCGCGCCACAGCGGCAGGTCGGCCACGCGCCAGGCGTCGTAGCAGGCCAGGCCGGCCAGCAGCACGGCGGCGCTGCCGACCCACAGCGCAAGGCGGCGCCGGTCCATGTGGCCCAGTCCCGAGATCGCGATCAGCGGCACGTACAGCCCGGCCAGCAGCATCGGCGCGAACGCCAGGGGCGAGGTGGCCGGCCACACCTGTTGCTGGGTGGCGCGGTACAGAATATAGAGAAACAGGCCTTGCAGCAGCCCCAGCGTAATACGGCGGGCACCGGTGCGCGGCGATGCCGGGACGGGCAGGGTGGGGGAATCGGCAGGATAGTGCGCTTGCATGAACAACCTCCGGAGTATCTTTCCGGAAATATTATCATTCACGCAAGCGCGAAGGGGACTTCAGCGGCGTTTTATTTGACCAGCGTTTCCAGCGCAAACAGCTCTGCCGGCGTCTCGCGGCGGCGGATCAGGTGCACCTTGTCGCCGTCGACCAGCAGCTCGGCGGCGCGGCCGCGCGTGTTGTAGTTCGAGGACATGGTGAAGCCGTAGGCGCCGGCCGCCATCATCGCCAGCACGTCGCCCGGCTGCACGGCAAGGGCGCGGTCGCGCGCCAGCCAGTCGCCCGATTCGCATACCGGACCGACCAGGTCGTAGACCGGGGCATCGCCTTCGCGCGGCACGACCGGCTTGACGTCCATCCAGGCCTGGTACATGGCCGGACGCGCCATGTCGTTCATGGCGGCGTCGACCACGCAGAAGTTCTTTTCTTCGCCCGGCTTCAGGAACTCGACCGACATCAAGAGCACGCCGGCATTGCCGACGATCGAACGGCCCGGCTCGAAGATCACCTTGATCGGCTTGCCGTCGTATTTTGCGGCGCGCCAGGCGTCCACGCGCGCGAACACGCGGCTGACGTAATCGCCGATCGGCACCGGCTGGCCATCGGCGCTGCCGTAGTCGATGCCCAGGCCGCCGCCAACGTCGAGGTGGTGCAAATGGATGCCTTCCAGCGCCAGGGTGTCGATCAGCTCGATCAGTTTATCCAGCGCTTCCAGCAGCGGCGCATCGTCCAGCAGTTGCGAGCCGATGTGGCAATCGATGCCGACCACGTCCAGGTGCGGAAGGGCGGCGGCGCTGCGGTAGGTGGCCAGCGCATCCGAGAACGCCACGCCGAACTTGCTGGCCTTCAGGCCGGTCGCGATGTACGGGTGGGTCTTGGCGTCGACGTTCGGATTCACGCGCAGCGATACCGGCGCGCGCTTGCCGAGGCGGCCGGCGACTTCGTTGATGCGGTCCAGCTCGGGGATCGACTCGACGTTGAAGCACAGGATGCCCTCTTCCAGCGCCAGCTCGATTTCCTGCACGGTCTTGCCCACGCCCGAGAAGATCACCTTGCCCGGGTCGCCGCCGGCGGCGATCACGCGCAGCAGTTCGCCGCCCGAGACGATGTCGAAGCCGGCGCCTTCGCGCGCCAGCAGGTCGAGGATGGCCAGGTTCGAATTGGCCTTCATCGCATAGCAGACCAGTGCATCGCGACCCTTGGCCGGGGCGGCATAGCCGGTGAAGTTTTCCAGCAGCTGGGCTTTGGAATAGACGTAGGCCGGGGTGCCGAACCGGGTGGCGATATCGGACAGGGCAACGCTTTCGGCGTGCAGCACGCCGTTCTGGTACGAGAAATGCGACATGGCGATGGGAACTTATTGGGAAGCAGGAACGGAAGACGGCGGCATCGTGGCCTGGGTGTTGTTGGCGTTCGACTCGGCGGCCGGCACGGCGGTGCCCGCGGCCGGTGCTGGCGGCACGGCGATGGTGGCCGGCGCCGGCGCCGGTGCGGCCGGACCGGCGGGCGCGGCACCCTTGTGCTTCGGCGGCTTGGGCATGTACAGCGGACCGGTCTGGCCGCAGGCGGACAGCGTCAGCAGGGTTGCCAGAGCGGCAGGCAGCGCAAATGAGGACTTCACGATTAGAATCACGGTTTGATTAGCAGACCTTGGAGTGTAGCATGACCGAAACCGAATTTTTGGACCTCGCCGAGTCCACCCTGGACCGGATCGAGCAAGCGTTCGACCGCCTGTTCGAGCAGGATGTCGTCGACGTCGAATGCAAGCGGAATGGCAACGTGCTCGAAATCGAGTTCGTCGACAATGGTTCGAAAATCATCGTCAACAGCCAGGCGCCGCTGCAGGAGATGTGGATCGCGGCGCGCGCCGGCGGCTTCCACTACAAGCGCGTCGGCGACGAATGGCGCAACACGCGCGACGACAGCGAATTCTTCACCGCGCTGTCGGACTTCGCCAGCCAGCAGGGCGGGGCGCCGGTCAAGCTGGGCTGATACGGCGCGGCAGGCGCGTCATGGCTTCGCGGCCAGGTCGTCGATGCCCAGTTTTTTGAGGAACATGCGCGTCACCTGGCCGGTTCTTTCGAAGCCGAATTCGCCTTGGCGGCGATCGATCGCACTGCGGGTGGCGGTATCGAAGCCACCCGTTTCCTTGACGCCCAGGGCGCGCTGGAGCACGTCGACGTCGCCGTTCCGGACCAGCTTGTGCTCGATGTAATTCAAGGCTTCGTCGCCGCTGCTGCTGCCCACCGGTGGCGCGGTGGGTGCCGGCACGGCGTCGGGCAACTCCTGCGGCGGTGCCGCACGCGCAGGCACCTTGCCCGCCATCCTGAGCGGCATCAAGGCGGCGAGCAACTGGAACCAGAGCGGCGCGCCGATCAGGCAGGCGCAGGCCATGATGAGAAACCCGAGCGCTGTCCAGACGTACTCCGACAGCGGCACGCCACGCTCTTGTCCTTGCCGTTCCTGGTACCACTTCGCCGGCCAGCCGATCGGCAACTCCATGGCCAGCCCCGCCTGGACCACCCTGTTCGGATCCGCCGCTGGCCCGGCGCCGCCATCCTGCGAGTACGCGAGCAGCGTCCGTTCGCCATTGGCAGCATAAGCCTGTGCCAGGTGGGGATCGTTCCAGAGCGCCCTGGCCAGATGCACGGCATCGATGTTGAATGCGATGGCGCACAGCAGGCCGGCCAGGAAACAGCGCCGCGCACTGCCGCGCTTGTACCAACCGCTGACCCGGTCCATCAACTGGTCGAAATAGGCCGCGACCTGCTGCTGGAACAGCGCCGGGTCGGCACCGGCACGCCGCCACAGGAACCCCAGCACCGCGCCGGCCTGGTCGCTTTCCTGGACCGCCGCCGCGATCGCGTCGCCAAGGCCATGCGGTTCGGAACGGGACTGGGCCGGCATCGCCATCAGCACATCGACCAGCGCGGCCGCAAAAAGCTGCGAAGGCAGGTAGGACGCCAGGTCCTTGTCGCCGCTTGCCATGGCGCACAGCGCCGGATGCCGTTTCAGGTCGTCGACGATCTGGCGCCCGGCGGCGTCGTCTCCCAGCATGCGCGCGACGCCGGCCCACAGGCAGCGGGCGCGCTGGTTGCGCACGGTATGCCATATCTCGGTAAACGTGCTGACCAGCACGGCGAACACGGCGAAGACCAGCACCATGCTGACGATGAAATCCACGGTGCTCGGCATCCTAGGCGACCCTCATCTGTTTCGACAGTGGATCGTCCTGCGTCACCAGTTCGGCCGCGAAGTCGCCGAGGATGGGGCCGAGCGGCGAAAAATAACAATAAGTCTCATCCCGGTCCATGCCGACCAGGATCCCGATCGCCTGGCCGCGTTCGTCGCGCAGCAGGGAACCGCTGTCGCCGCGGACTGCGTTCCGTCTGTCGGTCTGTATCAACCCGTGCAGCATCACATTCACGGTCCTTGCTGGGCGGACTTTTCCCAATTCATAGACGAAGTACCCGAAAGGCGCCTGTGCGTTGGCGTCGTGAAGCACCGTCGTATGCGACGTCCCGCTGGCCGCGCCGGTGAAGAACAGGGGCTCGTCCGCCGTCAGCGGCGTTCTTCGTATGCCGCTGGGCAGGAAATCCTGCTGACGTACCAGTTTCGCGGCTGTATCGCTGTCGATCGTGGCCACCGCCGCATCCGTTGAGCTGTCTCGGGGCATGCCGTTATTGCTGACCGCCAAGTTCCAATTGCCGATCACGCCGATTTCGGACACCGGACTCACGCCGCATTCCACGATGGGACGGGCGGATGGACTGGTGCCGAGGCAGGTGGGCGTCAGCACGTGCGCCACCCCGAGCACCGCGTACTGGTTCCGCCACCTGACCAGACAGCTGACGGTGCCGACCATGTTGGGCACGGCCCGGTTCCAGATCTTGATGGGATTGACCATGGTTCAGTTGCACTTGCCCGGATTGAGCGTGGGACTGGCCTTCAGCTTGCCGATGAAGACGTCGGAGGTCAGCTGCTCGTCGGTCGGTTCGCCCGACGCAGTGTTGCGCCACTGCATTGCCAGCTTTTCCTTGATGTCGTCCGGTTTGTAGGGATCGGGCACCTTCAGTATCCCCATCAAGCAAGCATCGCCTTTCAGGCGGTCGAATTTCTGGTCGCGCGTCGTCACGGCCATTGCCGTCGCCTTGCCGGCATCCGTGGGCGCCGCATCCGGCATGAGTGTGATGGTCAGGGGCAGCACGTTGCCGGCCACGCCGAGCGTGGTCAGGCTCAGCACGACCGTGGTTTCCTTGGACACCGCCTTCGCATAGCTCAGGGTGATTTGCGATTGTGTCGGCGTCAGCGTGACGATCTGCGGGCGGCCCAGTGCGGCCGTCGCGCTGGCGACGTCGCCGCTGAAATCGGCCCAGGGTGTGCCGCTCGGCTTGCTGGTGACGGTGAAGCTGACGGTGGCGCCCGGCGACATCTCGAAGGCGTTGGCGGGCAGCGTGGTCGTCAGCGTCGGCGCCGGCGGCACCGCCGGCGAATAGGTGGTGCAGGCGTCGAACGCGGCCGGCGAGCTTGGCTGCGGCTTGACGCAGGCCTGGGCGAATTCACCGAGACGGTCCACCAGAAGGTTCAGCGCGTCGATGACATCCTTGTCCGGGGTGGTGTCGTCGTCGCCTGTGGGCGAACCGGCCTTGCTCGGATCCAGTTTGCTGCCGGGGTTGATGACGGCCAGCTCGGACTTCAGCAGCGCGGTGGCGGCGCTGGGCGAGAGGCTGGCGGTCTTGATCTGGAAGTTGCTATCGGCAACGATCGTACGCGTCGCCGCCTGCATATGGTCGGCGGCGGCCGAAATCGTCTGGTCGAGTTGCTCGTACTGGGTCAGCGCGCCGTTGGCCCTTGCCAGGTAGGCGTCGCGCTTGACGCTCATTTCCGCTGTCGGCTTGAGTTTCTGGACCGCCTTGATCTGCTCCGCCAGCGCAGTTTGCCGTCCTTCGCAGCCGCCGCTCACCGGCGCCAGGTTATATTTGTAGGCTTCGTCCACCACGCAGGCAAGACGCACCTCGGCCAGCATGTAGACGCCTTCCGGCGAACCCGACAACAGGATATTGCGTGCTTCGTACCCCGAGGCCACGGCCAGCCCCAGCCCGAGAAGGCCCTTGCGCGCGCCCTCGGACGAGCGGGTCGCCCCGCCATACAGCAGCGCGCCGGTCAGCGGCAGGGCGAGTGCCGAGCTCCACGAGTTGATGCGCGCGCGTTCGACATAGCCTGTGCGAGCCCGGTCCTGGGCCGCTTCGGCCGCATTCCGGACCGCGATGAAGCGCTCGCGCGGCGTACAGGTCTGCGTGCTCGCGCAGGCCGGCCTGTTGGCGGCCTGGCCGGTGTCCAGGTAGGGATTCATCACGGTCGAGCAAGCCGATATGGCAAGCATGAGAGGCACCGCAAGCAGCCTGAAGGCATGCTTGTGCAGCAAGACATCGGACATGGACACCCCTTGGCATCTTTATCTGTGCCTAGGATTTTTTCCCATGGCATCAGACGATTCTTATGGTGGTGTCATTTTAACCAAGACAGTATCTGTGTAAATACATGCCGGGCACGATTGTCATAAAAACCACATGCCTGGCCATCAGGGGCATTGCATGACGAAGCCTGCCATTCGGCATGCATGAAAACAGGGGAAAGGTGCATGAAGCGGCGGAACGTGGTGTCGGGCACCGGTGGAGAATAATGCTGGCGGACGGCGCTTGCCATCCGCCCTGTGTGCGCGTGAGGCCTAGAACAGCTCGTTACGCACGGCATCGCGCGTCTTTTGCTCGCCCTGCGGCGACGGCGTACCCACGTCCAGCGACTGCACGCCCGTGCCCGGCGGATTTTCGGCGTAGTAGTACTCGTCGCCGTACTGCACCAGCCCGCCCGGCACGGTGCGCTCCTCGACCGGCACGCCCTTCAACGCCTTCTGCATGAAGCCGATCCAGATCGGCAGCGCCAGGCCGCCGCCGGTTTCCTTGTTGCCGAGGTTGCGCGGCTGGTCGTAGCCCATCCAGGCGATGCCGACCAGGTGCGGCGTGTAGCCGGCGAACCAGGCATCCATCGAATCGTTGGTGGTGCCGGTCTTGCCGCCGATGTCGGGGCGCTTGAGGGTGGCCTGGGCCTTGGCCGCGGTGCCGTAGCGCGCCACGTCGCGCAGCATGCTGTCCATCAGGTAGGCGTTGCGCTCGTCGATCACGCGGTTGGCTTCGACGCCGGCGCGTTCCGGACGCGCTTCCGACAGCACCTTGCCGTCGGCATCGGTCACCTTGGAAATCAGGTAAGGACTGATGCGGTAGCCGCCGTTGGCGAACACGGAATAGGCGCCCGACATCTGCAGCGGCGTGGTCGCGCCCGCGCCCAGCGCCAGCGTCAGGTAGGGCGGGTTCTTGTCGGCGTCGAAGCCGAAGCGGGTCGCATATTCCTGGCCGTAGCGGGCGCCGATCTTGTTCAGGATGCGGATCGAGATCATGTTCTTCGACTTGGTCAGGCCGCGCCGCATCGTCATCGGGCCTTCGTACTTGGCGTCGTAGTTCTTCGGCTCCCAGGCCTGGCCGCCGGTCGAGCCGGCGTCGAAGGAGATCGGGGCGTCGTTGATCAGGGTGGCCGGCGAGAAGCCGCGCTCCAGCGATGCCGAATAAATGAACGGCTTGAACGAGGAACCCGGCTGGCGCCAGGCCTGCGTGACGTGGTTGAACTTGCTGCGGTTGTAGTCGAAGCCGCCCACCAGCGCGCGGATCTGGCCGTCGGACGGATCGACCGCGACGAAGGCCGATTCCACTTCCGGCAACTGCGTGATGTTCCAGGACGAGCCGCCGTCCTGGCTGACGCGGATCACGGCGCCGCGGCGGATGCGGCGGGTCTCGGCCGCTTTCGGCGACAGCCAGCCCTGGGCGAAGGACAGGCCGCTGCCCTGGATCCGGATTTCCTCGCCCGAGGCCAGCACCGCGGTGACGCCGCTCGGCGCCGCCTGCAGCACGATGGCGGCGACGATGTCGTCCGAATCCGGGTGCTCGGCCAGCTCGGCTTCGATGGCTTCGTCGGCGTCGGCCTTCGTTTTAGGGATCTCGATGTATTTTTCCGGGCCGCGGTAGGTGTGGCGGCGCTCGTAGTCCATCACGCCGCGGCGCAGCGCCAGGTAGGCGGCGTCCTGGTCGGCCTTGGTGATGGTGGTGAACACGTTCAGGCCGCGCGTATAGGTGTCTTCCTTGAACTGTTCGTAGACCAGCTGGCGCGCCATTTCGGCCACGTATTCGGCATGCACGCCGAAGGCGGTGCTGTCGGTCTTGATCTTGAGTTGTTCATCCTTGGCTTCGGCGTACTGGGCGTCGGTGATGTAGCGCAGGTCGTGCATGCGCTGCAGGATGTACTGCTGGCGCATGCGCGCGCGCTTCGGATTGACCACCGGGTTGTAGGCCGAGGGCGCTTTCGGCAGGCCGGCCAGCATCGCCGCTTCCGCCACCGTGATGTCCTTCAGGTCCTTGCCAAAATAAATCTGGGCCGCCGACGAGAAGCCGAAGGCGCGCTGGCCCAGGTAGATCTGGTTCATGTAGACCTCGAGGATCTGGTCCTTGGTCAGGTTCTTCTCGATCTTCCAGGCCAGCAGCGCTTCGTAGGCCTTGCGCTTGAGGGTCTGTTCGCTCGACAGGAAGAAGTTGCGCGCCACCTGCTGGGTGATGGTGGAGGCGCCCTGGCGCGCGCCGCCGGTGGCGTTGTGCACGGCCGCGCGCACGATGCCCAGGTAGTCGACGCCGCCGTGCTCGTAGAAGCCGGTGTCTTCGATCGCCAGCACGGCCTTCTTCATGACGTCCGGGATGTCCTTGAAGTGGACCAGGGTACGGCGTTCCTCGCCGAATTCGCCGATCAGGACGTTATCGGCGGTAAAAATGCGCAGCGGCATCTTCGGACGGTAGTCGGTCAGGGTATCGAGTGCGGGCAGGTTCGGATAGGCCATGGCCAGGGCGAACACCACCACCAGCACGCCGCACACGGCGAGGCCGGCCACACCGGCCAGCAGGGTGAAGAGGATGCGCTTGGGCGAGTGTCGTTTGGGCGGGTGCCGATCGTGCGGCGGCGGAGCGGACGCCCCGGTTCGAGAAGCTTTCATGCGGAGGTAGGGTTCGCTGTATGGATCAGATTCATTATAAGTCAGTGCCGGTCTGGAAACACGACTGGACAAGAGCACAACAGGTGTGAAAAGGCTTGCAATATCGATCCATCAAGCTCGAAAACCAAGTGTCGTTTTCATGCTTCGTTGCACTATATTCCCGTGTAGAAATTTCTTGTCTGTAGTCACTAGTATTGCTACGATTTGTGGGCAGTGCCTGACTACCTCATACCAACCATCAGGTTATTCAACGATTTCCCCTTCGCGGGCGTTCAAAAGCAAACCTCGGCAGCCGGGGTTTTCCACAGCCGTTCTACGTTAGAACGCATAGCAGCAGCAAAAGGGAGTACGTTCGTGATCAGTCTAGGTTCCTTGTTCGGACAGTCCAGCCCGCCATTGGTCGGGCTCGACATCAGCACATCCGGCGTGCGCCTGGTGGAGTTGGCCGACGCCGGCAAGGGTGTGCTGCGCCTGGAGCGTTACGCTTCCGAGCCGCTGCCGCGCGGCGCCGTCGTCGACGGTAACATCGAAAACATCGAATCGGTGTCGGATGCGGTCCTGCGCGTCTGGAAGAAAAGCGGGACCAAGGTCCGCCACGTCGCGCTCGGCATGCCGCCGGCCGCCGTCATCACCAAGAAAATCATCCTGCCCGCCGGGCTGCCGGAAGACCAGCTCGAAGTGCAGGTCGAGTCGGAGGCGAGCCAGTATATCCCGTTTGCGCTGGACGAGGTAAGCCTCGACTTCGACGTGATCGGCCCGGCCGCCAACTCGGTCGAGGACATGGAAGTCATGCTGGCCGCGGCGCGCCGCGAAAAGGTCGAGGACCGCGTCGCGATCGCCGAAGCCGCCGGCTTGAGCGCCACCGTGATGGACATCGAGTCGTACGCGGCGCGCGCCGCCGTGCACCGCGCCATCGAAGGCATGGCGGGTAGCGGGCCGGACCAGATCGTGGCCCTGTTCCAGATCGGCGCCCAGTCGACCCACATTTCGGTGCTTCAAAACGGCGACACCGTCTACGAGCGCGAGCAGCCCTTCGGCGGCATCCAGCTGACCCAGGACGTGGTCCGTGCCTACGGCCTGTCGTTCGAGGAGGCGGAAGCGCGCAAGAAGGCCGGCGATTTGCCCGACAATTACGCGGCCGACCTGCTGGCCCCGTTCCTGGAAAATGCGGCCCTCGAAGTCACGCGCGCGATCCAGTTCTTCTTCACCTCGACTCCGTACACCCGCATCGACCAGATCTACCTGGCCGGCGGCTGCGCGCTGGTGCCGGGCCTGCTCGAGATCATCGCCAGCCGCACCCGCATCCCCAGCGCCGTGGTGGCACCGTTCAGGGGCATGCAGCTCGGCCCGTCGGTGCGCGAACAGCAGCTGCGCAACGAGGCGCCGGCCTACCTGGTCGCCTGTGGACTGGCCCTGCGGAGGTTTGGCTGATGATCCGGATTAACCTGCTTCCCCACCGGGAAGCCAAGCGCAAGCAGAAGCAGCAAGCCTTCGTGGCCCTGATGGCGCTCGGCGCGCTGGCCGGCGCCGCGCTGGTGCTGCTGATCGGCGCCTACAACGCCAGCCGCATCGCCACCCAGAACGAACGCAACACCGTGCTGAAGGAAGCGAATGCCGAACTCGACAAGAAGATCAGCAAGATCGCCAGCCTGAAATCCGAGATCGAGGCGCTCAAGGCGCGCCAGCAGGCGGTCGAGGACCTGCAGGGCGACCGCAACCAGCCGGTCTACCTGCTCGACGAACTGGTGCGCCAGATGCCGGACGGCGTCTACCTGAAGAGTTTCAAGCAGGACGGCCAGAAGGTGGTGCTGAACGGCTATGCGCAATCGCAGGAACGGGTGGCCGAACTGCTGCGCAACCTGTCCGGCAATTCGCCCTGGCTGGAGCGCCCCGAGCTGAGCGAAGTGAAGGCGGTGCCGCTGGCCCAGAGCAAGAGCGGACGCCGGGTCGTCGAATTCCTGCTGGGCGTGGCGATCAAGCGTGCGCGCACCACGGACGACGACAAGGCCGGCGCCGCCAGGCCGGGCGCCGCGGCAAGCGCCGGAGCACACTCATGAACATTGACCTGAAACAATCATTCGCCGACCTGTCGGCCCAGTTCGAGGGCTTGCAGGGCCGTCATCCGGGCCTGTGGCCGCTGGCGCCGCGCCTCCTGTGCGCGGCTGGCGTCATGGTGGCCGTGCTCGGCCTCGGCTACTTCTTTTACTGGAGCGGCCAGTTCGAACAGCAGGACAGCCTGGCGGCCGAGGAAACCACGCTGCGCGACGCCTACCGGCTCAAGATGGGGCAGGCGATCAACCTGGACGCGCTGGAAGCCCAGCAGCAGCAGGTCAACCGCTACGTCGAGCGCCTCGAGAAGCAGCTGCCGAGCAAGGCCGACATGGATGCGCTGCTGTCCGACATCAACCAGGCCGGCATCGGCCGCGGCCTGCAGTTCGAGCTGTTCAAGCCGGGCTCGGTGGTGGTCAAGGATTACTATGCCGAGCTGCCGATCGACATCAAGGTCACCGGCGGCTACCACGAGATCGGCGAATTCGCGGCCGACATGGCCAAGATGTCGCGCATCGTCACGCTGAACAACCTGGCGCTCGGCACCGAGAAGGAAGGCACGCTGTCGCTGGAAGCGGTGGCCAAGACCTTCCGCTACCTCGACCAGGAAGAGCTCGACGCCCAGGCCAAGGCGCGCAAGGCGAAAAAGAAGGGCGCAGCCAAGAAGGAAGGCGAAGCATGACCCGGTATTCCCCGATGATCGCCGGCGCCCTGAGCGCCGTGCTGCTGGCCGGCTGCGGCGACAGCGACGTGCGCGAAGTGCGCGACTGGATGGCGCAGGTCCAGCGCGAGACCCATCCGACCGTCAAGCCGCTGGCCGAACCCAAGACCTTCATTCCCTACGCCTACGGCGCCAGGGAGGCGCTCGACCCGTTCAGCCAGACCAAGCTGCTGGGCGAGCTGGCCAAGGCCGCGGCGGTCTCGGACAACCCGAACAAGCCGGATACGGCGCGCCCGCGCGAACTCCTCGAAACATTCCCCCTGGACACCATGGTCATGGTCGGGACGATGGAAAAGGGCGGCGCCCGCTATGCGCTGCTGCAGATCGACCGTTCGTTGTACCAGATCCGGGCCGGCCAGCGCGTCGGCCAGAATTTCGGCGTCGTCACCCGCGTCAGCGATGGCGCCATCGATATCCGTGAAGTCGTGCAGGATGCCGCCGGCGAGTGGGTCGAGCGCATGGCGAAGCTGGAGCTGCAAAGCAAGGAGACAGGAAAATGACCCGTTTTAAAATGATGGTGTGCGCCTTCCTGGGCAGCCTGATGTTCGCCGCCGGTACCGCGTACGCACAGAGCAACGCGATCGAATCGATCAGCGCCAGCCCGCAGGGCAGCAACGTCGTGATCCGGGTGGCGATGAAGGAAGCCCCGACCAGGCTGCCGATCGGCTTTTCGATCACCAATCCGGCGCGCATCGCGCTCGACTTCGGCGCCACCGCGAATGCCACCGGCAAGAGTGTCCAGGACATCAACGTGGGCGACGTGCGCGGCGTGAACGTGGTGCAGGCCGGCGAACGCACGCGCCTGGTGCTGAACCTGAAGCGCGCGCTGAACTACGCCGCCGCGATCGACGGCAAGGCCGTGGTCGTCACCGTCGAAGGTTCGGGCGGGCTGGCACAAGCCACGCCGGTGGCCGCGGCGCCGGCCGGGACCCCGGGCGCACGATCCGCTTCCCCGACCCTGCGCGACCTCGACTTCCGCCGCGGCAGCAACGGCGAAGGCCGCGTCGTGGTCGACCTGCCCAACGGCCAGGTCGCGGTCGACGTGCGCCAGGCCGGCAACCAGATCCTGGTCGACTTCCTGAAGATCGGCGTGCCGGCCACGCTGCGCCGCCGCCTCGACGTCAGCGACTTCGGCACCCCGGTGTCGCGCATCACCACCACGCCGCAGGGCGACAACGTGCGCATGACCATCGACGCCCAGGGCGCCTGGGAGCAGAGCGTCTACCAGAGCGACACCCAGCTCGTGATCGACGTCAAGCCGGTCAAGGAAGACCCGAACCGTCCGGGCGGCAACGGCGCCCAGGGCTACCGCGGCGAAAAGCTGTCGTTCAACTTCCAGAACGTCGAAGTGCGCGCGGCGCTGCAGGCGATCGCCGACATCTCGGGGCTGAACATCATCACCAGCGACTCCGTCAGCGGCAACCTGACGCTGCGCCTGAAGGACGTGCCGTGGGACCAGGCGCTCGACGTGGTGCTGCAGGCAAAGGGCCTGGACATGCGCAAGAACGGCACCGTGCTGTGGATCGCGCCCAAGGAAGAACTGCTGACCAAGGAAAAGATCGAGCTCGAACAGAAGGCCCAGATCTCCGACCTGGAACCGCTGCGCTCCGAGATCTTCCAGCTGAACTACCAGAAGGCCGAAGCCTTCCGCACCGTGTTCGGCCTGGATGCGTCGGGTGCCAGCAGCGGCGGCGGCAACAACCGCGTGCTGTCCAAGCGCGGCAGCGCCATCATCGACCCGCGCACCAACCAGCTGTTCGTGACCGACATCGCGGCGCGCCTGGAAGACATCCGCAAGCTGATCCAGAAGGTCGACGTCGCCACCAAGCAGGTGCTGGTCGAGGCGCGCCTGGTCGAGGCCAACGACGGCTTCTCGCGCAACCTCGGCGCCAAGCTCGGCTTCACCGACCTGCGCGGCGTCCGCGGCGGCGACCCCGGCTACCAGATCAACGGCAACCAGCGCGTGGCGATCGGCGGCAACCTGGCCGGCGTGACCAGCGTCACCGGCCAGACCGCGGCCGCCGACGCCACCACCAACAGCACCCTGGTCAACCTGCCGGCCGCCGGCATCAACGGCGCATCGCCGAGCACGATCGCGTTCTCGCTGTTCTCCTCGGCCGCCAACCGCTTCCTGAACCTGGAGCTGTCGGCGCTGGAAGCCGACGGCAAGGGCAAGATCATTTCCAGCCCGCGCGTGGTCACCGAGGACAACATCCCGGCCGTGATCGAGCAGGGCGTCGAACTGCCGTACCAGCAGGCCACCAGCAGCGGCGCGACCTCGATCGCCTTCCGCAAGGCCAGCCTGCGCCTGGAAGTCACGCCGCAGGTGACGCCGGACGGCAATGTGGTGCTGGACGTTGACGTGGCCAAGGATTCGCGCGGCGAGAACACCACCGCCGGCCCGGCCATCAACACCCAGCACGTGAAGACCAAGGTGATGGTGGAAAACGGCGGCACCGTGGTGCTGGGCGGTATCTACCAGCAGAGCGAAACCAACGACACCACCCAGGTGCCGGTGCTGGGCAATATTCCCGTCGTGGGGAACCTGTTCAAGACGAATTCGCGGGCGACGACCAAGACCGAACTGCTGGTCTTCATCACGCCGCGCATCGTCGCCGAACGGGTGCAGGGCGGGCGCTGATGCCGGGACGGCGTGGCGCTCCATCGTAAGAACAACCAACAACAAATGACTGAGATGAAAAACCACCAGAATGTGAACGCAGGCCGCGGATTCCAAGTTGCCGCCCTGCTGGCCGCCATGCTGCTTTCCGCCTGTGGCGGTGGCGGCGGCAATCCGGGCGCCGTCACCGGCGGCGCCGGCGGCGGCACCGCAACGCCCGGCGGCACCGGCACCACGGTCCCGGCCGCCACCCCGACCGTTGCCGTGGCCTTCACCAGCAGCACCGGTGCCAGCAGTAACAACCTGACCGGCGCCACCCCGCTGACGGTCAAGGCGACCGTGCTGGACAAGGACAAGAAGCCGGTCCAGAACGCGATCGTCACCTTCGCCACCGATAATAAACTGGCCACGTTCTCGCCGAGTGCGGGCACCGCCCTGACCGACGCCAATGGCGTGGCCACCGTGACCATGCGCGCGGCAAGCCTGGCCGCCGGCGGCGCTGCTGCCGTCACTGCCAGCACCACCGTGGCCGACGCCATCGTCACTGGCACCGGCAACTATGCGGTGGGCGCCACCGCGTTGAGCTTCGGTACCTTGAGCGCCAAGGAACCCAAGCTGCAAGCCTACGGTACCACCGTGCTGTCGGTCGACCTGCTTTCCGGTTCGGCCAAGTACACCGACCAGCAAGTCAACGTGAACTTCAGCTCGGCCTGCATCACGGCCGGCAAGGCGACGGTGTCGAGCACAGTCGCCACCAACGGCGGCACCGCTTCGACCGTGTACCGCGACAAGGGTTGCGCCAACACCGACATCGTCACCGCCTCCTCCGACAGCGTCGCCAAGTCGGTCACCACTACCCTGGACATCGCGGCGCCGGCCGCCGCCTCGGTGCAGTTCGTCAGCGCGGCCCCGGTCAACCAGGCGATCGTAATCCGCGGCCAGGGCGGCAACGGCCGCACCGAAACGGCAACGCTGGTCTATAAAGTGGTCGACAACACCGGCGCGCCGCTGGCCGGCAAGCAGGTCAACTTCACGCCGTCGACCAACCTGGTCACGGTCAACAAGGCCAGCGACACCACCGATGCCACCGGCAGCGTGAGCACCACTGTCAACTCGGGTACGACTCCGACCTCGTTCCGCGTGCTGGCGACCCTGCCGGGTACCGCCACCGCCGCCAACCCGACCGACATCTCGACCCTGTCGGACTCGATCGTCGTCACCAATGGCCTGCCGGTGCAGAGCGCGTTCTCGATCGGCACCGACACCTTCAACGTGGAAGGCCTGACCATCAACACCTCGGGCACCACGCCGGCCGCCCACATCACGGTCAGCCTGGGCGACGCCAACGGCAACCTGGTCCCGGATGGCACCCCGATCGTGTTCCAGACCAACGTCGGCGCCGTCGGCACCTCCAGCTCGGGCGGTTGCAACACCGTCAATGGCAGCTGCACGGTCGACTTCCGCGCCCAGGAACCGCGCACGCCGACGCCCGGCCTGCCGAAAACCGCGTGCAACGCCGTCATCCCGGACATCACCCGCGCGGGCATGGCGACCATCTGCGCCAGTACCACCGACGGCAGCCAGACCCTGGCCGCCAGGACCGCAGTGTTCCTGAGCGGCAGCACGGCCGTCTTCTATATGAACGGCAGCAAACTGTCGGGCGCAGAAGTCGACTTGGGTCACGTCGGTTCCGGAGAGACCCGCTCGTTCCAGTTGCAGATCAGCGACGTCAACCAGAACCCGATGCCGGCCGGTTCGCGCGTCGAAATCACGAGCATGCTCAACGGTAATGCGGCGGGGGTATCCCCGGCCACGGTACCGAACATTGCGCCCCACAACGCCAGCGGCGCCGACGACGCCACCGGCGCCACCATCGCCGGCAACCAGGGTTCGATCCACACGTTCCGCATCGCCAGCACCCAGCCAACCGACTGCAAGAACGCGACACAGGCCTCGTTCAACGTGACCGTCACTACGCCATCCGGCGCAGTGACCAGCATTCCGTTTAAACTGTCGTTCACCTGCCCTTAAAATAAGGTTGACTGAATGACACGCGGCGGCCAGGTTATCCTGGCCGTCTGCATTTTGAGCGATCGAAATAGTGCCTGACTGCAAGAACAACAACATCTTCCTCGTCGGTTTGATGGGTGCCGGCAAGACCACCATCGGTCGCCTGCTGGCGCGGCGCCTGAACATGGCCTTCATCGACTCCGACCACGAGATCGAAGCGCGCACCGGCGCCTCGATCCCGTGGATCTTCGAAATCGAGGGCGAGCCCAGCTTCCGCCGGCGCGAAGCCGACGTGATCCGCGACCTGACCGCGCAGCGCGGCATCGTGCTGGCCACCGGCGGCGGCGCCGTGCTGAACCCTTCCAGCCGCGCGCTGCTGGCCGAGCGCGGCACCGTGGTCTACCTGCGCGCCAGCGTGAGCAGCATCCTGCAGCGCACTTCGCACGACAAGAACCGGCCGCTGCTGCAGACCGCCGACCCGCGCAAGAAACTGGAAGACCTGACGGCCCAGCGCGAGCCGCTCTACCGCGAGATTGCCGACCTGATCATCGATACCGGCCGCCCTAACGTACAATCGATGGTCCAGACCATCATCGACCAGATTGCGCAGCTGGAAACGGCACGCGCGCGCAAGGCAAGAACCAACATGAATGAACAGGCATGCATTTCACTTGACGTCGAACTGGGCGAGCGCAGCTATCCGATCGTGATCGGCCGCGGCTTGCTCGACGACGGCGCGCTGCTGACGCGCCATATCAGCGGCAGCGGCAAGGTGGCGATCGTCACCAACACGACGGTGGCGCCGCTCTACCTCGACAAAGTCGCGGCACCGCTGCGCGCCGCCGGGCGCGAGGTGGTGACGATCATCCTGCCGGACGGCGAAGAATACAAAAACTGGGAGAGCCTGAACCTGGTGTTCGACGCGCTGCTGGCCAACAAGTGCGACCGCAAGACCACGCTGGTGGCGCTCGGCGGCGGCGTGATCGGCGACCTGACCGGCTATGCGGCGGCCAGCTACATGCGCGGCGTGCCCTTCGTGCAGATCCCGACCACGCTGCTGGCGCAGGTGGATTCCTCGGTGGGCGGCAAGACCGGCATCAACCATCCCCTCGGTAAAAACATGATCGGCGCCTTTTATCAGCCGCGCGCCGTGATCGCCGATACCGCGACGCTCGACACCTTGCCCGACCGCGAACTGTCGGCCGGCCTGGCCGAGGTCATCAAGCACGGCGCCATCCTCGACGCCGGCTTCTTCGACTGGATCGAGCAGAACATCGGCAAGCTGGTCGCGCGCGACCACGACGCGCTGGCGCACGCGATCCTGCGCTCGTGCGAGATCAAGGCCGACGTGGTCAAACGCGACGAGCGCGAAGGCGGCCTGCGCGCGGTACTGAACTTCGGCCACACCTTCGGCCACGCGATCGAGAACGGCCTCGGCTACGGCGCCTGGCTGCACGGCGAAGCGGTCGGCTGCGGCATGGTGATGGCGGCCGACCTGTCGCACCGCATGGGCCTGATCGACAGCGCCAGCGTCGAGCGCCTGCGCGCGCTGGCCCGGGCGGCGCGCCTGCCGACGGTGGCGCCGGACCTCGGCCTGGAACGCTGGATCGAGCTGATGGAAGTCGACAAGAAGAACGAGGGCGGGGCGATCAAGTTCATCCTGCTGAAACCCCTGGGCAGCCCGAGCATCACCGGCGCCCCGCGCGAGCAGCTGGAAGCGACGCTCGCCGCCACCGTGGAAAGGCCGGCAGCATGATCGACTTCGACGCCCACCTGGCGCCCTATGCGGCGCACTCCTCCAAGAGCCGCGGGCGTCGCCATCCGGAGCCGGCCGCCGGTTCGCGCAGCGAATTCCAGCGCGACCGCGACCGGATCATCCACTCGACCGCCTTCCGCCGGCTGGAATACAAGACCCAGGTCTTCCTCAACCACGAGGGCGACCTGTTCCGCACCCGCCTGACCCACTCGATCGAAGTGGCCCAGATCGCGCGCACGCTGGCGCGCAGCCTGCGCCTGAACGAAGACCTGGTCGAAGCCACCGCGCTGTCGCACGACCTCGGCCACACGCCGTTCGGCCACGTCGGCCAGGACGTGCTGAACGAATGCATGAAGGAGTACGGCGGCTTCGAGCACAACCTGCAAAGCCTGCGCGTGGTCGATCACCTGGAAGAGCACTACGGCGCTTTCGACGGCCTGAACCTGACATTCGAGACGCGCGAGGGCATCCTGAAGCATTGCTCGCTGACGAATGCGCGCCAGCTGGGCGAGCTCGGCCTGCGCTTCATCGACAAGACGCAACCCAGCCTGGAAGCCCAGCTGACCAACCTGGCCGACGAAATCGCCTACAACAACCACGACATCGACGACGGCCTGCGCTCCGGCCTGCTCACCATGAAGCAGATGGAAGAGGTCGAGCTGTTCGCGCGCCTGCACCGCCAGGTGGTGCAGCAGTACCCGGGCCTGCCGGGCCGGCGCGAGCTGTACGAGACGATCCGCCTGATGATCACGGCAATGACGGCCGACCTGGTGGATGAGTCGTGCCGCCTGATCAAGGAAGCCAATCCGCAAAGCATCGACGATGTACGCAACAGCCCGCCGCTGATCCGCTTCTCGGCGACCATGCGCGCCGAGACCACGGCCCTGAAGCGCTTCCTGTACGCCAACCTGTACCGCCACTACAAGGTGAACCGCATGCGGGTCAAGGCGAGCCGCATCGTGCGCGAGCTGTTCGAGGCCTTCATGACGGATCCGGTGCTTTTACCTTTCGATTACCAGGTG
Organism: Herbaspirillum sp. SJZ107; assembly: GCF_006715485.1. Classification (GTDB taxonomy): domain Bacteria; phylum Pseudomonadota; class Gammaproteobacteria; order Burkholderiales; family Burkholderiaceae_D; genus Telluria. Next base: position 360,712 of record NZ_VFNH01000003.1, on the reverse strand, counting down.
GCCGGCGGCGACAAGCACAAGCAGGCGCGCAAGATCGCCGATTACATCGCGGGGATGACGGACCGCTATGCGATCCGCGAGCACAAGCGGATCTTCTCGCTCGACGAGCTGTAATCGCTCATTCGCTGCGCGCAAACACGCGCAGTCGATGCCCGTCCGGATCGGCTGCGGTGAAGGTATAGCCGAAGTCCAGCGTGACCGGCGCCTGCAGGATCGCAAGACCGCGTGCGCGCCAGTCGGCGTGCAGGGCGTCAACCTGCGCCGTATCCGTCACGCGGAAGGCGAGTTCGTTGGCGCTGCCTTCAAGGTCGCCGTCCGGCCGGACGCTGTCGCGCGCCCACAGGCCGAGCATGCGGCCATTTTCCAGGGCGAACAGGGAAAAGGTCGGCATGACTTCCATCGCTTCGGCCCCGAGCAGGCCGGCATACAGGCGCGCGCTGGCGGCGGGATCGGCGACGTAGAGGATGGTGTATTGCGGGCTTAACATGGCGTGCTCCTTCAGTGGTTGACAGAGCGGCCAGTGTAGGGGCGGGGACTGTCAGTTTCTGTCAGCAGCCTGCGTCGGCCACGTCACTGTTCGGGAATGCCTTCGCTGGCATGCCATGCCTGCAGCAGGGCCTGGCGATGGCGCGGGTAGCGTGCGGCGCTGACTTCCAGCGCCGCAATGCGGTCGAGGCGGAAATGACGGAAAGCCTGGCGCAGCTCGCACCAGGCGACCAGGATGCGAGTCTGTTCGAAGAAGCCGATCGCGACGGGCCAGACCGTGCGTTGCGAGGTGGCACCGCCGGCGTCGCGGTAGTCCAGCACCAGCTTGCATTCGTCGCGCATGGCGACGCGGATCGGCCCCATGTCCGGCGCCGCGGGCGCATCCGCACTTGGGCGGGCCACCAGCAGGCCGGTGCCGTCGAGATTGCGCCGCAGCGCTTCCGGCAGGACGGCGGCGATCTTATCGACGGCCTCACGCGCAGCGGCGCCGAGCACCGCATCGCCGTGCTGCGCAACCCAGCGCCCGCCCAGCACCAGCGCCTCGATCTCCTCCTGTGTGAACATCAATGGCGGCAGCAAAAAGCCCGGCTTGAGCACATAACCCAGTCCGGCTTCCCCTTCGATATGGGCACCTTGCCCACGCAGGGTGGCGATGTCGCGGTACAGCGTGCGCAGGCTGACCGACAGCTGGGCGGCGAGCGCCTCGCCGGTGACCGGATAGCGGTGCCGGCGCAGCGCCTGCAGCAGCGCGAGCAAGCGGTCGGCGCGTGCCATCGCCGCTCAGCCGAACAAGGTCGGCGCCGCCAGCTGCCCCAGCAGCTTCTTTACCGGCGCCGGCAAGGGCGCCTCGCCGATCGCCGCCAGGTCCCACCACACATGCCCGGCCGGCGTCTCCGCGCGCTTGGCCAAGCCGACCCGGAACGGCTGGATATGCAGCTTGTAATGGGTAAAACCATGCACCAGCGGCAGCAGCGGTTCCACCTCGTCGACCGTCCCGAACTCGCCGGCGGCATTCGCCAGCACCGCCACGTCGGCATCCTCGGCCTCGTCGACGCCGACGTGGCCGTCGAATTCCGGCAGCGACAGCAGGCCGCCCCAGATGCCGGATTCCGGCCGCTGCTGCAACAGCACCTGGCCACCCTCGACCACGGCCAGCATCAGCGCGCGCTTTTCCGGTGTTTCCTTTTTCGGTTTGCGCACTGGCAGTTCGGCAGTGCGGCCGGTGGCATAGGCCACGCAACGCGCCTGCAGCGGGCAACGCTCGCAGTCGGGACGCGAACGCGTGCACAGCGTAGCGCCCAGGTCCATCAAGCCTTGCGTATAGGCTTCGATGCCGCCATCCGCCGGGGTCAGCGCTTCGGCGCGGCGCCACAGCGCGTCTTCGACCGGTTTCAGGCCCGGATACTGGTCGACGCCGAACACGCGCGCAAACACGCGCTTGACGTTACCGTCCAGGATCGCGGCGCGGGTGCCGCTGGAGAAGGCGGAGATGGCGGCGGCGGTCGAGCGGCCGATGCCGGGCAGTTCGGCCAGCAGTGCCGGGTCGGACGGGAACACGCCGCCGTACTGCTCGACCACGCGCCTGGCGCAGGCGTGCAGGTTGCGCGCGCGGGTGTAGTAACCGAGGCCGCTCCAGTGCGCCATCACGTCTTCCAGCGGCGCCTCGGCCAGCGCGGCGACGGTCGGGAAGCGCTCCAGGAAGCGCGCGTAATAGCCGAGCACCGCCGTCACTTGCGTTTGCTGCAGCATGATCTCGGACAGCCAGATGCGGTAGGCGTCGCGCGTGTTCTGCCAGGGCAGGGCGTGGCGGCCGTGCTGCTTTTGCCATTCGATGACGGCGCGCGAAAAGCTGGGGTCTTCCAGTTCTGAAATATCGAATTCGGTGAGGCGTTTCATGCAGCTTCCAGTTGGGGGAGGTCGGCGTCCAGCGCGCGCGTGACGGCGCCGGACAGCCCGCTCAGGCGGCCCTTGACCTTCTCCAGGTCTTGCTGGGCGGCTTCGAAGGCGGCGATCTTCTGTTCCAGGGTGTCGGTGGCCTCGAGGATGCGCTGGATCGAGGTCTGGCGCCCGCGCAGCTGCTCGCGGTGCTGGCGGATCTGCGCTTCCAGCGGTGCCATGATCACCTTCAGCCAGGCTTCGATGTCGGCATTCGCCGCGCGGAAGCTCTGGCGCACGCGCGAGGCGATCGAGTCGAAGAAGCGCTCGAGCAGCGTGCCGCGGCTGGTGATCAAGAGCGTCGCGGTGCCGAACTGTTTCATGTAGATGGCTTCGATGGCGTCGATCTCTTCGCGATAACGCTGCAGCGACAGCCGCATCGGCACCGCCATGCTCAGGCCGTGCTCGGCCGAGAATTTGCGGTACATCGAATCCATCATGGCGTTGATCTCACCGATCTTGGCGCTCGACGCGTCCAGGTTGGCGCGCACCGCCTCGAAGAAGGCGCGCACCGGCGGCCGCGTGCCGGTGCCGAAGCGCGCGGCCTGCATCGCCGCGCGCACGGCGTCGACCTGGCCCTGCACCACGTCCATGCCGATGCTGCTGTACAGCTCCGTCGACAGGGTCGTGAACACGGCGCGCGTGCCCTGCAGCTTGAACAGGCTGGCGTCGAATTCCTTCTTTTCCATCTCGACGCGGCGCATCATGTGGGTGATCACGCCCTGGTTCTTGCCGCGCAGGCTTTGCAACTCTTGCTGTTGCTCGACCAGGTCGCGGATGCGGGTGCCGAGCAGCGCCTGCTGGCCGGCCAGCAGCAGGTCCATGTCCTGGCGCAGCTGGCTGCGCAGGATGTCCTGGCGTGCCGGCACCAGTTCGTCGAACAGCGCGGTCTCGAGCCGGCCGAGGCGGCTCTTCCCGAACAGCGCCAGGTCGCCGTTGATCTTGCCGACCAGGGCTTTCTGGGCCGAGACCGGGAACACCTGGGTGTCCGCCACGCCCAGCAGCTGGGCCACGCTGGCCTGCTGGTGCGCGATCGCGGCGTCGTTCTCCTGCGGCGATTTGAGCTCGTCCCACATGGCGTCGATCTTGTTCAGCACCACGAGCCGTCCCGCGTTGTTTCCCGATTCTGCGCCGATGTGGGTGCGCCAGACCTCGATATCGCTTTTGGTCACGCCGGTCTCGGCGCCCAGCACGAACAGCACCGCGTGCGCATTCGGGATCAGGTTCAGCGTCAGTTCCGGCTCGGTGCCGATGGCGTTCAGGCCGGGCGTGTCGAGGATCACCAGGCCCTGCTTCAGCAGCGGGTGCGGGAAGTTGATCAGCGCGTGGCGCCACTGCGGGATCTCGACCAGGCCGTCGTCGCCCACGGTCGCCGCCAGGTCGGGATCGCCGGCGTCGTACAGGCCGAAGCCGGACGCCTCGTCCTTGCTCACGCGGCGCGTCAAGCTGACCTGCTTGAAAGTGTCGATCATGCGCTCGGGCGCATCGAGGTCGAGCGGCAGCACGGTCCAGGCGGCCGGGTCGTCGCGGTAGTCGCTCGTCGCCAGGTGCGCGGCGCGGGTCTCGATCGGCAGCAGGCGGATGCACGGCGGCAGGGCAGGGTCCCAGGCCAGCTCGGTCGGACACATGGTGGTGCGGCCCGGACTGGACGGCACGATGCGCTGGCCGTAGTCGGCAAAGAAGATCGCGTTGATCAGCTCGGATTTACCGCGCGAGAACTCGGCCACGAAGGCGACCGACAGGCGGTCGTCGCGCACCCGCGCCAGCGCGCGCGCCAGGCGCTGGCCGGCCTCGGCATCCAGCAGCTCGGCCGCCTGCACCCAGCTGCGGTACTGTTCCAGCGCCGTGGCGACGCGTTCGCGCCACGCACTATATTGTTGTAGATCTTGCATGATCGTTGACCGTGGTGTTGTCTCGGCGAGCTTAGCGCTGGCAAACGGCGCAGTAGAAGGTGGAGCGCTGGCCCTGCTTGATCTGGCGTACCGGCGTACTGCAGTTGCGGCAAGGCACTCCTGCACGATCATAGACGAAATATGTCTGCTGGAAATATCCAGATTGACCATTTACCGCAATAAAGTCACGCAATGTGCTGCCGCCCTGCACGATGGCGGCGGCAAGGATGTCGCGGATCGCCTCGGCCAGCTTGTCGTAGCGCGCACGGCTGATGCGCGAGGCCGCCGTTTTCGGACTGATGCCGGCGCGGAACAGGCTTTCGCAGGCGTAGATGTTGCCGACGCCGACCACGATGTCGCCGCTTAATAACACTTGCTTGATCGGGGCGTTGCGCTTGCGCGTCTCGCGGTACAGCAGGGCACCGTCGAAACCGTCGAGCAAGGGTTCGACGCCGAGCCCGCGCAGCAGGATGTGCTGCTCGAGTTCGCCATCGTCGTGGGCATGCCACAGCACGGCGCCGAAACGGCGCGGGTCGTGCAGGCGCAGCACGCGCCGGCCTTCCGGGCCGCCGCTTACGATCAGGTCGAAATGGTCGTGCTTCTTCAGCTCGATGCCCTCGGGCAGCACGCGCAGGTGGCCGGACATGCCGAGGTGGACGATCAGCACGCCATGCTCGAAATTGATCAAAAGATATTTGCCGCGCCGGCCAGTGGACAGGATGCGCCGTCCTTTCAGCAAGGCGGGCAGGTCGGGCGGGAAGGGCCAGCGCAAGCCGTCGCGGCGCAGGATGACGTCTTCGACGATACGGTCTTCCAGGTGCGGCGCGACGCCGCGCCGGGTGACTTCGACTTCCGGGAGTTCAGGCATGAGCGATGGGAAGAAAAGATGACAGGAATGTAAAAACGTGTTGCGGTCTCGTACGCGCGGCAGGCGTTCGGCGTAGAATCGGACAATCTTTTTGACGTGGGATTTGCCTTGAAAAACGCTTTCGCCATTGTAACTCTCTCCGCATTGTTGTCGGCCTGTGCTGTAGCGCCCAAGCAGCCGGCGCAGGACACGTCGGACCAGCCGCTGGCCGCCGCCGAGGCCAAGGCCGGCACGCCTGCGGCCGGCGCTCCGGTGCCGCCGGCCGAGCAGAGCGAGGACAAGCTGCCGAACGTGCAAATGACCAGCGCCATGATGCAGCAGTTGCTGAAAGCCGAAATGGCCTTCAAGAACGGCGACTGGCAGGGCCCCTACCTCACCATGATGAGCCTGGCGCAGCAGACCAGGGACCCGCGCCTGGCCAAGCGGGCCGCCGAGATGGCGCTGTCGGCCAAGCAGCCCGACGACGCCCTCGCCGCGGTGCGCCTGTGGCGCGACTACGCACCCGGCTCCGATGAGGCCAACCAGTACTATCTGGGGCTGGTGATCCTGTCCGACAACCTGGCCGAAGCAGAAAAACTCCTGACCCAGCGCCTGGCCGAGGCCACGCCCGGCGCCCGCGGCCTGGTGATGTTCCAGATGCAGCAGCTGGTGCTGCGCGCGCGCGACAAGGATGCCGCCATCGCCATGCTGCAGCGCCTGGTCGCACCCTACGGCAACATGATGGAAACCCACGTGGTGCTGGCCCAGGCCGCACTGGCCAAGGGCAACAAGCAGGATGCCGTGCGCGAAGCGCAGACCGCGCTCCAGATCAAACCAGATTCCGAAATCGCGGTCCTGACCCTGGCCCAGGTCACCGAAGACGAAGCCCGCACCACGAAGATCCTGCAGGACTTCCTGGCGACCCACCCGGAGGCACGCGAAGTGCGCACCGCCCATGCGCGCCTGCTGGTCAACAACAAGCAGTTCGACGCCGCGCGCAAGGAATTCCTGGTGCTCGACAAGTCGCGGCCGAACGACCCCGCCACCCTGTATGCGCTGGGCGTGCTGTCGATGCAGATGAACGATGCGCGCGGCGCCGAGGGTTACTTCGCGCGCTTCGTCGACATCACCGACAAGACGCCGGACCAGGAGAACGATCCGACCAAGGCGCTGCTGATCCTGTCGCAGCTGGCCGAGGAACGCGGCGACATCAAGGCCGCCACCGATTGGCTCGACCGCATGGACAGCGACGATCCGAAAGTCCAGCTCAGCGTTGCCCTGCGCCGCGCCCAGCTGCTGGCCAAGGGCGGCGACCTGGCCGGGGCGCGTAAGCAGCTGGCCACGCTGCAGCCGAGCGACAAGGCCGAGCAGGCGCAGGTGGTGCTGGTCGAGTCCCAGATCCTGCGCGACGCCGGCAAGAACCAGGAAGCCTTCAAGCTGATGCAGGATGGCGTCAAGCGCTTCCCGGACAACATGGATTTCCTGTACGACTACGCGCTGATGGCCGAAAAGCTCGGCAAGGTCGACGTGATGGAAAAATCGCTGCGCCAGGTGATCGCCAAGGTGCCCGACAACCAGCACGCCTACAACGCCCTCGGCTATTCGCTGGCGGAGCGCAACGTGCGTCTCAAGGAAGCCCATGAATTGATCCAGAAAGCGCTCGGCATGGCGCCCAACGATCCCTTCATCATGGACAGCATGGGCTGGGTGCAATATCGGATGGGTAACCTGACCGAAGCCGCCGCCCATCTGCGCAAGGCGTATTCGCTGCGCAACGATCCGGAAATCGCCGTCCACCTCGGCGAGGTGCTGTGGAAGATGGGCCAGCAGGAAGATGCCCGCAAGCTGTGGCGCGAAGCCAAGGCCAAGGACCCGCGCAACGATGCCCTGAAGAGCACGCTGACCCGCCTGCGCGTATCGATCTGAAATAATATTAAATTAAACCGAACGGACCGGCAGCCTTGTCCGCCGGTTCTCATTTTTGAGAACCCCTCATATCAAGATGCAGATTCATTCCTCCCTTCGTTTGCTGCCTGTCCTGGCGCTCAGCGCCGTCCTGGCCGGCTGCGCCACGTCCGGCCCCAGCCTGCCGGTGCCCAACGTCCCGGTGGCCGCCTACCGCGACACCATCGACCTCAGCGGCAAACTGGCAGTGACTTACCAGAAGGACGGGCAACCGCAACGCCTGAACGGTGCCTATACCTGGACCCAGCGTCCGGGCAGCATCGACGTGGAAATCTTCGGACCGCTGCGCCAGACCCAGGCAGTGCTCCATGTCACGCCCCAGGCCGCCACGCTGACGCTGAACGACGGCAAGACGCGCAGCGCCGCCGACATCGACACGCTGACCGCCCAGACGCTGGGCTGGACGCTGCCGGTGAGCGGCTTGCGCGACTGGCTGCAGGGCCACGCCACCGATGCCCAGGGCAAGCCGTTCTCGGCGTCGCCGGCCAACGACAACGTCGTCACCAGGGATGGCTGGCGTCTGCGCTTTGCCGAGTGGCAGGGCGGCAAGGCGCCGGATGGCACGCCGGTGCCGATGCCGCGCCGCATCAATGCCGAGCGCAGCGCGAGCGCCACCAGCGACGAGCTGGCGCTCACCATCGTCATCGATCCGGCGGCTTGAATGGCACAGGTTTCATTGCTCACCCGGTTGCACGACTGCCCGGCCCCGGCCAAGCTGAACCTGTTCCTGCACGTGACCGGCCGCCGGCCCGACGGCTACCACCTGCTGCAATCGGTATTCCAGCTGATCGACCACGGCGACACGCTGCACTTCGACCTGCGCGGCGACGACCGTATCGTCCGCACCACCAACGTGCCAGGCGTGCTGGAAGAGCAGGACCTGATCGTGCGCGCGCTGCGTGCGTTGCAGGCCGAATATCGGCGCCGCCACGGCAGCCTGCCGCCCGGCATCGACGTCGCCATCGAGAAACGCCTGCCCATGGGCGGCGGCCTCGGCGGCGGCTCGTCGGATGCGGCCACTGCGCTGATGGCGGCCAACCATTTATGGAAGGCAGGCTTGTCGACCCCGGAACTGATGGCGCTGGGCTTGCCGCTGGGCGCGGACATTCCCTTCTTCCTGTTCGGCGAAACCGCGTTTGCGGAAGGGGTAGGGGAGGCGCTGCAGGCAGTGCCAGGCCCGGATTGCTGGTATGTCGTGGTCGAGCCTGGCGTATCGGTCCCGACTGCCGCAATTTTTACGGCGCCAGATTTGACAAGAAATACGAAGCCCATCATAATAGCGGACTTTTCCAGGCGACATGATGATCTACACGATCAGATTGGCTTCGGGAAAAATGATTTGCAGGACGTGGCAGCGAGATTGTTCCCGCCGGTAGCACAGGCGATCGAATGGTTGAGCGGTTACGGAGCGGCCAGGATGACTGGTTCCGGAGCGTGCGTGTTCAGCGCGTTTTCCAGTGAGCAAGAAGCTGAAGCAGTACTTGAGAAAGTGCCGCCCCAGTGGAAAGCATGGAAAGCAAAGTCGCTAACGAAACATCCGATAAAATCGCTCTTGCAAATCAACGAGTTGTAGAATAAAATCTTGCCTGTCGATGCAGCAGCGATATAAAGTTGCGGTAGCGATAAGGAAGTAAAGTTTCAGCGTAGGGGAATCGCCAAGCTGGTTAAGGCACCGGATTTTGATTCCGGCATACCAAGGTTCGAATCCTTGTTCCCCTGCCAAAGTTTCTTTGCCTGGGCTGTCGATGACTCGTGCTCCAGCAGGCAATCTAAAGTGGAGCCGCCTCGAGCGGCCCATTTTTTTTGTAGTGTCGCTTTATCCCTCTCGGTGAGCGGCCCAAGGTTTCTTTCAACGCTTACATCTCTGGGACTCCCATGGCTTACGAAAACCTGATGGTTTTTACCGGCAATGCCAATCCGGCGCTAGCAGAAGGGGTCGCAAAAAGCCTCGGTATTCCTCTCGGCAAAGCTGTCGTCTCGAAATTCTCCGACGGCGAAGTCATGGTCGAGATCAACGAGAACGTCCGTGGCAAGGACGTCTTCGTCCTCCAATCGACCTGCGCGCCTACCAATGACAACCTGATGGAAATCATCCTGATGGTCGACGCTCTCAAGCGCGCATCGGCTGGCCGTATCACCGCGGCGATTCCATACTATGGTTATGCGCGCCAGGACCGCCGCCCGCGTTCGGCGCGTGTCGCGATCTCGGCCAAGGTCGTCGCCAACATGCTGGAAGAAGCCGGCGTCGAGCGCGTCCTGATCATGGACGTGCACGCCGACCAGATCCAGGGTTTCTTCGATATTCCGGTCGACAACATCTACGCATCGCCGCTGCTGTTGGGCGACCTGCAGCGCAAGAACTACGACGACCTGCTGGTCGTGTCGCCGGACGTCGGCGGCGTGGTGCGCGCCCGTGCGCTGGCCAAGCGCCTCGGCTGCGACCTGGCGATCATCGACAAGCGCCGTCCGAAGGCGAACGTGTCGGAAGTCATGAACATCATCGGTGAAGTCGAAGGCCGCAACTGCGTGATCATGGACGACATGGTCGACACCGCAGGCACGCTGACCAAGGCCGCCGAAGTCCTGAAAGAACGTGGCGCCAAGAAAGTCGTGGCCTACTGCACGCACCCGGTCCTGTCCGGCCCGGCGATCGACCGCATTTCGAATTCGCCGCTGGACGAGCTGGTCGTGACCGACACGATCCCGCTGAGCCCGGCTGCCCAGGCTTGCGGCAAGATCCGCCAACTGACCTGCGCACCGCTGCTGGCCGAGACCTTCAAGCGTATCGTCAAGGGCGATTCGGTTATTTCGCTGTTCGTCGATTAAAGAATAGATTGAGTACGTCGCCCCTGCCTCCGCAGGGGCGACGTTTAGGTTTTTCTTGAGCGCGTCATTGCGTGCTCATTCCACGGAAGCCCCTGGTCGCGGGGGCTTCCACAACCGGGTTACGGGCTGGACGCATCCAGCATTCGGACCCTTCATCATTGGAGTTTCACATGAAAGTAGTCGCATTTACCCGCGAACAGCAGGGGACCGGAGCGAGCCGCCGCCTGCGTAACGCTGGCCAGACCCCGGGCATCATCTACGGTGGCGCCGCTGCCCCGGCACTGATCGCCGTCGACGGCAACGCCCTCTGGCACGCGCTCAAGAAAGAAGCATTCCACGGTTCCGTGCTGGACCTGGAAATCGAAGGTCAGACCCAGCAAGTCCTGCTGCGTGACTTCCAGATGCACGCATACAAGCAACTGGTCCTGCACGTGGACTTCCAGCGCGTCGATGCATCGCAGCCGATCCACACCAAGGTCGCCCTGCACTTCGTCAACGCCGACGTCTCGCCGGCTGTCAAGCTGGGCGGCGCGATCATCTCGCACGTGCTGAACGAACTGGAAGTGTCCTGCCTGCCGGGCCAACTGCCGGAATTCATCACCGTCGACCTGAGCAAGCTGGAAGCCGGTGCATCGATCCACGTGTCCGAGCTGGCCCTGCCGGAAGGCGTCACCATCGTCGCCCACGGCGACGACCAGACCGTTGCCACCTCGTCGATCCCGCGCGGTGCTGCTTCGACTGACGCTGCTGCCGAGTAATTCTCGCATCGACGGCTGCCCGCTTCGGCGGGCAGTCATCAGAAAAACCCGCCGCGACGCAAGTTGCGGCGGGTTTTTTTCTTATCCTTCCTCTATTTTTTTCATCGTCCTTGTCTGTCGCCTGCCGGCTCCGTTTTCCGCGATAATCGAGCCTCACGATTCCATTGACGCTTATCTATGCATATCCGCCTGATCGTCGGCCTCGGCAACCCCGGCCCCGAATACGAACAAACCCGCCACAACGCCGGCTTCTGGCTGGTCGATAATCTCGCCAATTCGCTGCCCGGCTGCCACCTGCAGCGCGAATCGCGCTTCAACGCCATGGTCGCCAAGACCTCGATCGGCGGCAAGGATGTCTGGCTGCTCGAGCCGCTGACCTACATGAACCGCTCCGGCCAGTCGGTCGGCGCGCTGGCGCGTTTCTTCAAGGTGGCGCCGGAAGAAATCCTGGTCGTGCATGACGAACTCGACCTGCCGCCGGGCGCGGCCAAGCTCAAGCGCGGCGGCTCGTCGGGCGGGCACAACGGCCTGAAGGACATCACGTCGGCGCTCGGCACCCAGGATTACTGGCGCCTGCGCCTGGGCATCGGCCATCCGCGCACGCTGGGCTTGCAGCAGGCCGTCGCCGACTTCGTGCTGCACCGGCCGCGGCGCGAAGAACAGACGCTGATCGAAGAAGCGATCGACAAGGCCTTGCGCATCATTCCGATGGTGTGCGAAGGCAAGATGAATGCAGCCACCATGCAGCTGCATACGGATTGACGTATCAGATCAAGCCGCGTGCCAGGGCTTTCAGCGTCATTGCCGGCCGCGAGTGCGATTCGAGTTTCTGAAAAATGGTGTCGACATGCGCGCGCACGCTCGCCGGGCTGATCTTCATGGCGCGCGCCGCTTCGCGGCTGCTTTCGCCGAGGCTGACGTGGCGCAAGACCTCGATCTCGCGCTCCGACAGCAGCCCATCCCGTAGCGGCCGTGCCCCGCCGTTCTTCGGCGCCGGCGCGCGCGCCGCTTCGATCACGGCCGCCACGGCATGGCGGTCGAAGCGTCCGGCCGCCGCCTGCGCCGTCATCAGCGTCGCCGCCGCCGGCAAGCCGTGCGCATGGCGCCAGGGCCGCGCCGAGCACAGGGCGGTGACGGCGGCGGCCGCCGCCAGCAGTCGCTCCTGCATGCCGAGGCTGTCGCCGCGCAGCTTGCGGTAGTAGCCGCTGCCGTCCAGCCGCTCGTAGATGAGCGAACCGAGCGTGGCGTCCGACGCGATCGCCGCGACCTGGGTGCCGGCGCGTGCGGTCCAGAACGGTACTTTTCTCACCTTGTCCCAGTCGGCCGCTTCCAGTTTGGTGCTGCGCATCCATACCGCGTTCGGCACGGTCACGCGGCCGATGCCATGCAGCAGGGCGGCGCGTTGCAAGGGTTTTTCTTCGAGCGCCAGCATGCCGGCCAGTGCCGCGCTGCGGCGCGCCAGTTCGGCCACGCGGCGCGAGTAACCGGCCAGCCAGGGCAGCTTGAGCTCGATCACGTCGGCGATGATGCTCAGCGGGACCAGGCGGTCGTGGCCCGCGTAATTGGCGGCGCACGAAGGTTCTTCGAGGGCGTCCAGCCAGGCCTGCGCATGCGGCAGCAGCTTACTTACCAGCGTCGCCGGATACTTGACGCCGGCGCGCTCCTGGACCAGGCGCAGCGCGCCTTCGGTGCCGTGGGCCGGCGCCAGCATTTCCAGGTCGCCGGCCAGGCGCACGTAGAACACCGAGCGCGGCAAGTTAGGCGCGAACATCACGTCCTGCATGTCGCCGCGCTGCGGGCTGCCGAACAGGTGGCGCAGGCTGTCCTCGACATCGGCGGACAGGCCGAGCAGGACCGCGATGTCGCCCGCCACCTCGCACTGCATCTGGGCGAGGGGCAGCACGTTGGGCAGCGTCAGGTTGGGATTGCCGGGCAGGGTGCGCGTGATCATCGCATGGCGCCCGGCGACGTCGTCCCCGAGCAGGCTGGCGAAACCGCCGGCGGTGGCGGTGCTGCCCGACCAGCGCAGCAGCGCCACCAGGCGCGTGCTGGTGCAGGCATCGGCTTCGTCGCCGTTTTCCTCGGCCAGCTTGGATGCCAGGCGCGCGGTGCGGATCGAATGGTCGGACGGCAGCCCCATGCTCAGGTCGCCGACCATGGCCAGCACCTGCACGGCGTCTTCCACGATGATGGTTTCGTCGGCTCCCATGGCCGTAATGTAACGGTCAATGGACAAGTGAACAAGGAGCACGATTCGTTGTGTGCCTGATCACGTCCAGGAATACGGCGCGCCAACGACAAAAAACCCGCCGCAGCGGGTTTTTCGAGGGTCTGCCTGTCAGTGCGGAGCGCCCATGCTATCTGCGTGGTGCGGCCGCCCGTCAGGCAAGCCTGTTAAAGCGCCTAACAAGAACCTCCATGGCTGCGTTGCATCGTCTCGCTGTACTAGCGTACTGTCTTCGACGTTGCGCCTTGCCCTGAAGGTTTTGTTAGACGCTTTAGATTGCGCGAATGTTGCTCGCCTTTTCGCCCTTCGGGCTCGGCGAGCGTTCGAACGAGACGCGCTGGTTTTCGGCCAGGCTCTTGAAGCCGTCCGACTGGATGTCCTTGAAGTGCGCGAACAGGTCGTCGCCGCCTGCATCAGGCGCGATGAAGCCGAAGCCCTTGGAATCGTTGAACCATTTCACGGTGCCGGTTTGAGTAGCCATTTGATACCTCTTATATGAGTGTGTTGAAAGCACGGACAGCAAAGCGATGCCCGGGAACGCACATGCGACCAAGATAGAAACAGCGGAGAATCGAACAGGAATGCCGTGAAGGCGAAACAGGAAGGAGACCAACGGTAACGACGACTTGATGTAGTGCGAGATGGAATATACAGGTCTTGCACCGATTCACCTAATGATTTCTGATTTATTTTTCCTTGTAAAAACATGAAGATACGTATCAGGCGCTACCGCCCGGACGACCGCAAGTCGGTCCTCGCCGCCTTCCGCACCAACGTGCCCGACCACTTCCCAGCATCCGAAGAAGCCTGGTTGCGCTCGGCCCTCGACGAGCCGGACGGGCCGCTGTTCGTGGCCGTCGAAGGCGACCAGGTGATCGCGTTCGGCGGCTACGAGCTCTCCGATTTCTATAACCTCGGCACCCTGGTGTTCGGCCTGGTGCGCGCGGACCGCCACGGCACCGGCATCGGCCGCGCGCTCCTGCACTACCGGCTGCTGCACATGGCCGGCCGCAAAGGCCGGCCACGCTACGTGACGGTGGACACCCACCCTCACACGGCCGGCTTCTTCCAGCGTTGCGGCTTCGTCGAGATCGCGCGCTGGCCGGGCGGCTACCGTTCCGGGCGCGACCGCGTCGACCTGCGCTTCGAGCTGAGCGACGAGGCGGTAGACCGGTTGCGCGCAGAAAGCAGGACTGAGACGATCAGCGCCCGCTGACCACGACCTGGCTGCGCAGATCGCGCATGATGCGTTCCAGCGCCGGCTGCATGGCGCGGTAGTCGTCCGGCGTGCAGGTGGCGCGGCCGTGGCGGAAGGTGAAGCGGCGCTTGACCACGATCGCGCTGCCCCGGCGCGCATAGCTTGACTGGTAATGGATGCCGCCGTGCATCAGGCTGGTCGGTTTCGGCAGCGCCAGCACGCGCACACCCTTCGGCAGGCGAAAGCCGGTTTCGTCCTCGGCATCGACGGCGGGGCAGACGAAGGCCTGGTGGCGCTCCTTTTCCTGGCCGAGCGTGAACACGGCTTCGCCCAGGCCACCCCAGACATCGTAGGTGGTGGCCAGCGCGCTCGGTCCGGGCAGGTCGAGGAAATGCTCGCTGCTTCCTGAAACCGACAGGCTGTATTCGTCGCTCCCGTCCTTGCCTGGACTATCCACCTTGCCGGCGTCGAACACGCCCTGTCCCTTCTGGCCGAGGCCCTGCAGCATGCGCCGCACGAACTGGTCGCGCTCGGCCAGGCGGGTCTCGCGCACCGTCTTGCGCCAGGGCTCGGCGCTGGCGCCGCTGGCGGTCTTGCTGACCTTGAAGCGGCTGCGGCCGTCGCGCCCGATGTCGAACCAGGTGGTGGTGCGGCTGCGCTCCGGCTGCAGGATCGGCGTCATGGCGAAGCTGCCGCTCGCCAGCAGCAGCGCCGGCTTGCCGAGGATGCCTGCGGGCAGGTAGCCGGCCATCGTCGATTCCGCGGTCGGATCGAGGTAGAGGTCGAGGCTGGGCACGTAGGTGATCATGTGGTTGAACACGCCCAGCGTCGGCGTGTCCGGCAGCTGGTAGGCGTTGCCGCTGTTGACCAGCGCACCGGTGCTGCCGATGCCGACCGCCGCCAGCATCGCTTCGAGCAGGGCGGCGTGGTCCTTGCAGTCGCCGTAGCGGTTGTCGAGCACGGTGGCGGCCGGGTGCGCGACCACGCCGCCGGGGCCGATGTAGACGCCGACGTAGCGGATGTTGCGGCGTACCCAGTCGGACAGCGCCAGTGTCCGGGCGCGCGCATCCGACAGGCCGGCCGTGAGCTGGCGCGCCAGCGCGGCGATGGCGGGGGAGGGTACCGCGGCGCTGCCGGTCGCGGGAAGGGTATTGGCACGGAAGGCACGCGCAAAGTCGGCATAGTCCGCAAACGTCGACACTGCCAGCCGCTTGCCGTAGTCGAGATAGCTGACCGCATCGGCTTCCAGGCGCTGGTTGCCGCCGCCGGCGTAGCGCCACTGGTAGCGCCTGTGCCCCGCCGGGACGACGTCGCGCGGCGACAGCGGCACCGGCACGAAGCCGACCGCATCCGCGTGCAGCGGCATCGATGCCGGCATGTCGTAGACCAGCACGAAGTTTTTATTCAGGTAGAACGGCGATGACGACAGGTCTTCGAAATGGCCGGGAAACAGCGGCGTGCCGCGCCGGACCGTGTACCTGACCACCAGCTGGTCGCCCGCCGCCACCTCGGGAAAGACGATGATCTTCAGACGCGTGTCCTGGAACATCGGGGCGTCGGTGGACGCGGCTTCCTGCTGGTCCTTGATCTGGTCCGGCCGCAGCGCTACCCGCCGCCCGTCGGGCTTCAGCGTATAGGCGTCGATGGCGACGACCTCGTCGAGCGTCTTGTTGTAGCTGATGTAGTACTGGCCATGCTCCTGCACGGCACGCTGCTCGACGATGGTTTTTGCGGCATCGACGGTGAGCAGGTAAGCGCCGCTGGGCTCGACCACGTAATGCTGGATATGGCGGTCGATCACGATCGCGGGATCGGTGCCGGTGTCTTGGTCGGCCTCATGCGCCAGCGCCGGCCCGCAGAAGAGCAGGACACTCAACAATAGCATTGCGCAATATCTATAAAGCATGCAGGCTCCGGACGCGTCAGGACAAGCGACCGGATCATGTTACGTTGGCTCAAGTCCCCACCCTTGAGCCAGCGCAAGCGTGCCCTGCTGGACAAACATGCCCTATTCGTACCGCAAGGCCTCGATCGGATCCAGCCGTGCGGCCTGGCTGGCAGGCACCACCCCGAAAACCACACCCACCGAACCCGAAAACAGCACCGACAAGGCCACCGCCCACCACGGCACCACGGCCGGCGGGAAGTCCGGGATCATGGCCGCGATCGCCACGCCGAGCCCGTAGCCGATCACCAGCCCGATCAGCCCGCCCAGCAGCGACAGCGTCACCGCCTCGATCAGGAACTGCAGCAGGATGTCGCGGCTGCGCGCGCCGATCGCCTTGCAGATGCCGATCTCGCGCGTGCGCTCCTTCACCGATACCAGCATGATGTTCATGATGCCGATGCCGCCCACCAGCAGCGCGATGCTGACCACGCCGCCCATCACCAGCGTTACCGTGCTGCTGATCTTGTCGAAGGTTTTTGCGACCTGGTCGGCCGATTCGATCTCGAAATCGTCGCGCTCGTCGGGTTTCAGGCGGTGCGCCTGGCGCATCACCGCGCGCATGCGGCTGCGCGTGGCGTCGAGCCGGGACAGGTCGCGTACCGCCACCGTGATGCGCAATTGCGGGCGCGTGTTGTTGCCGATGATGCTTTGGCCGGTCTTGTAAGGAATGATCAGCACGCTGTCCTGCGACATGCCGAAGACCTCGCCGCGCTTTTCCATCACCCCGACGATCTTGAACCACTCGTTGGCGTACAGGATGAATTGCCCGACCGGGTTGGCCGGCAGGTGCAGGTCCTCGATCAGCTTTTCGCCGATCACGGCCACGCGGCGCGCACCGGCATCGTCGGAATGGCTGATGAAGCGGCCCAGGCGCGCATAGCGCTGGTTGACTTCCTGGTAGCTGGCGGTGGTGGCGGTCACCTGCGCCACGGTGGACTGGCCGGTGAAGCGCACTTCGGACATGCCGGGGACGAAGACCGGGCTGAGGTCGCGGATCTCGTCGACGCGCAGGCGCAGCTGCTCGACGTCCTCGAAGCGCAGGAAATTGATCTTGCCGCGCATGACTTCCTTGAACTCGTTGTGCGGCTGGACCGTCAGGCCGTTGCCGCCGAGCCCCATGAACTGGTCGCTGACGCTCTTGGACAAGCCTTGGATCAGCGAGATCACCGTGATCACCGAAGCCACCCCGATGATGATGCCGAGCGAGGTGAGAAAACTGCGCAGGCGGTGCGCGCGGATCGAGGCCAGCGCCGAGCGCACGCTTTCCAGGAACAGGTTCATGCCGCGCTCCCCGGCGCCGAGGGCGACGCCGCGCCGGTGCCCGCGCCGCTGCGCACGCCGGTATCCGACATGATCACGCCGTCGCGCAGGCGCACGATGCGCTGGCACTGCTCGGCGATCTCGGGTTCGTGGGTTACCATCACGACGGTCTGTCCGCCCCCATGCACTTCCTTGATCAGCTCCAGGATTTCGAGGCTGGTGGTCGAATCGAGGTTGCCGGTCGGTTCGTCGGCCAGCAGGATCGACGGCTTGCCGACCAGCGCGCGCGCGATCGCCACCCGCTGGCGCTGGCCGCCCGAGAGTTCGTTGGGGCGGTGGTGCAGGCGCGTGCCGAGGCCGACCTTCGTGAGCGCTTGTTCGGCCAGCGCCAGGCGCTCGCGCAGCTTGATGCCGCGGTAGATCAGCGGCTGCGCCACGTTGTCGAGCGCACTGGCGCGCGGCAGCAAATGAAAACTCTGGAAGATGAAGCCGATCTCCTGGTTGCGCACCAGGGCCAGCTCGTCGCTGCTCATGGTCGCCACTTCGCGGCCGTTGAGCCAGTATTCGCCGCTGCTGGGGCGGTCGAGGCAGCCGACGATGTTCATCATGGTCGACTTGCCGGACCCCGAGGCGCCGATGAAGGCGACCAGCTCGTTGCGCCGGATGTGCAGGTCGACGCCCTGCAGCGCGTGGACGGTCTGGTCGCCCATCTGGTACTGCTTCCGGACGGCTTGCAGGCGGATCACCGCGACGCCTCCGCGGTCTTGACGTCGGCCGCCTTCCTGGCGGTCACCAGGTCGCCGTCGTGCAGTTCGCGCAGCAGCCGCGCCGGCCCCACCGCGATGGTCTGGCCGGGCGCCAGTCCCTTGGTCACTTCCTGGTTGGCGTCGTCGGACAGGCCCAGCTCCACGGTCGTCTTCTTGACCTTGCCGTCCTGGACCACGTACACATAACTGACGTTTTTCACGTGCTCCTTGTCCTTGCCGCCGCTGTTGCCCTCGGAACTGGCGATTTCCTCGTTCAGCACCGCCTGGATCGGCACCGCCGGCCTGGGCGCGCTGTTGCCGACCACGATCTCGACGCGGCAGGTCATGCCCGAACGCAGCGCCAGTTTCGGATCGTCGAGGCGCAGCTTGACCACGTAGCTGCGGCCCTGGCTCTGGGCGCCCGGCAGCGCGCTTTTCGGCGCCATGGCGACGCTCTCGACGTGGCCGCTCACCGGCTGGTCGGGAAAGGCCGCCGGGAACACCTTGGCCTGCTGGCCGACCGCGACCCGGGCGACGTCGGCTTCGTCGACGTTGACCTCGGCCATGATGGAGCCGACGTCGGCGATCGTCATCAGCGACGAGCCGGCGATGCCGGTGGCGCTGGCGACTGCCGTCTCGCCGATCTTGATCGGCACCGCGGTCACGGTACCGTCGATCGGCGCCCGCACCTCGGTCTTGGCCAGGTGCTCGCGCGACTGCGACAGCAGCGCCGCCGCCTGCTCCAGCGTCTCGCGGCTGGCGCGCAGCTCGACCTTGGCCAGGTCGACCTGGTGCACGGCGTCGTCGTACTTCGAGATGTCGATGTACTTGGCCTTGTACAGCTGGCCGGTGCGCTCCAGGCCGCGCTCCTGGTTGGCCAGGTTGATCTGGGCCCGTTCGATCGCGATCGCGGCGTTGCGGCGGTTGGCTTCCTGCTGCGCCACCTCGGCCACGTACACGGTCGGATCGAGCCGCAGCAGGGTCTGGCCGCGCGCCACCTTGTCGCCTTCCTTGACCAGCACCGCGGCCACCTTGCCGATGACCTCTGCCGACAGCTGCACCTCCTGGCGGAACACCAGGTTGCCGGTGGCGAGGATCGACGGGTGGATCTCGAGCTTTTGAACCTGCGCCAGCTCGGCTTCGTGCTGCGCCGTCTTGCCCGAAAACTTGATCGCCACCGGGATCGCCAGGAAAGCCACCACGACGGCGGCGCCCATCAGTTTCTTCTTCATTGCTTATCCCAGCAGGGCGATCTTGGCAGCCCACAGGCCGTAGATGAGCACGTAAGGCAGCAGGGCGACCGCCACGCAGGTGCCGGTCGAACGGCCGGTCCAGGCTTTCAGGCCGATCACCGCCAGGAAAATGCACCACAGGCTGGTCAGGTTGACGCCGTTGGCAAAGCCCGCCCACGGATGCGAGGCCGGCAGGTGCAGCAGCAAGTAATTCAGCGACACCATGTTCAAGTCCTCGGCCACGACGTGACCGCGCGAACTGATGATCTGGACCGCCGTCAGCGGCACGCTGAGCAGGCTCGGCACGCTGGTCCAGACCGAGAAGCCGAACCATTTGCCGTAGCCGATGCTGCTGCCGAGCACCTTGCCCGCGATCAGGTAATACAAGCCGCTGAAGGCATACACGATCAGCGAACCGATGACGCCGCCGATCACCGTGGTCAGCATCATCGATTGTTGCGTCATGTGGCGCATCGCCGCCTGCACTTCCGGCTTGGTCTGCGCCGACGCCATGCGCTCGACCAGCCACGGGAAATCGACGGTCGTGATCCACCAGTACATGACACCCACGCTCAGCACGATCAGGAGCAGCAGCGGCAGCCAGGCATGCGTCTTGGCCTTCAGGCGGGCGAATGTGGAAGAGGGTTCCAGAAAGACATTACCGATATCGAACAGCGCTTGCGTGGCCATGGGCACTCCTTTGCGATTGATAATCGAGTCTATGCGATTCCGATACTATAAATACTCACTTATTGTCACAATGTAACTTTGCTGCGCCACTTGGTCAACATATGCATGTGACCGGTGTGGTGATCGCCTTCCTGCGATAATTTCCGGATGAGTGCATTGACCTTCCACGCCGGGCCGCTGGCCCTGGCCCAGATCCGCGCGCACGGCCTGCGCCCCCAGGACATCGCCGTGGTGCCGGCCGCGGCCGGCGGTCCCAAGGGCCTGATCTTCCGCGCGCTCGACCAGTGGCTTTTTGGCGACTGGTTCCCGCGCGCGCCGCGCGAACGCATTTTGATCGGTTCCTCGATCGGCGCCTGGCGCATGGCGGCCGCCTGCCAGCGCGATCCGGTGCGCGCCTTCGAGCGCCTGGGCAATCTGTACAGCGGCCAGCGTTACACCAGCACCAAGCCCTCGCAGGCGCAGATCGACGAGGTGGTGCAGGGTCTATTGGGCGAATTCGTGCGCGGCCACGAGGAAGACATCGTCAGCCATCCCGATTACCGCCTGCACCTGATCACGGTGCGCGGCAAGCGCGGCCTGGCCGCGCCCGGTCACAAATACGCCGAGATGCGCGGCTTTGCGGCAGCAGCGTTGCACAACCTGGCATCGCGCGACCGGCTGGCGCAGCTGATGGACCGGGTGGTGATCGGCGACCGCCGCGCCGATGCGCCCTGGCTGCGCGAGCGTTTCGACACGTTTTCGACGCAGTTTGCCCCGCTGACGGCCGAGAATCTTGCTGCCGGGCTGCTGGCGTCCGGCACACTGCCGATGCTCATGAAACCGGTACGCGACATCGCCGGCGCGCCGCCCGGCCATTACTGGGACGGCGGCATCATCGACTACAACCTGGCGCTGCCGTACGCGCGCCTGGCCCGGCAGGAACCGGGATCGATCGTGCTGTATCCGCATTTCAGCGAGCACATCGTGCCGGGGTGGCTCGACAAGGCGTTGCCGTGGCGCCGTGCGGCGCGCGGCCCCAACCGTGGCTGGCTGGACAACGTGCTGATCGTGGCGCCCAGCCGGGAATTTTTGGGTGGTCTGCCGCGCGGGAAATTGATCGACCGTAGCGATTTCAAATTTTACGGCTTGAACCACGATGCGCGCATCCTGGCCTGGCGCCAGGCGATGGAAGAAGGGGAGCGCTTGCGTGACGCCTTCGCTGCCTTCGTTGAAAAGCCGGATATTGCGCAGATTCGTCCTCTATAAACGACGCAAGCTGGCAAAAGCGGGCGCTTTGGCAGCGAGCAGAGGTAAAATACGAGGTTTAGTAAATTCGACCCTGAAAGTTTCCCCATGAGCCTCAAATGCGGCATCGTCGGCCTGCCCAACGTCGGCAAGTCCACCCTGTTCAACGCCCTGACCAAGGCCGGCATCCCGGCTGAAAACTACCCGTTCTGCACCATCGAGCCGAACGTCGGCGTGGTCGAGGTGCCGGATCCGCGCATCGACCAATTGGCCGAGATCGTCAAGCCCGAGCGCATCGTGAAAGCGATCGTCGAGTTCGTCGACATCGCGGGCCTGGTGGCCGGCGCCTCGAAAGGCGAGGGCCTGGGCAACCAGTTCCTGTCGCACATCCGCGAGACCGACGCCATCGTCAACGTGGTGCGCTGCTTCGAAGACCCGAACGTGATCCACGTCGCGGGTAAAGTCAGCCCGATCGACGACATCATCGTGATCCAGACCGAACTGGCGCTGGCCGACCTCGGCACCGTCGAAAAGGCGATCCACCGCGAGAACAAGAAAGCGCGTTCGGGCGACAAGGACGCCGCCAAGCTGGTCGCGCTGCTGGAAAAAGTGCTGCCGCACCTGAACGAAGGCCTGCCGGTCCGCACCCTGGGCCTGGACGCCGAGCAGATGGCGCTGATCTACCCGCTGCACCTGATCACGGCCAAGCCGGCCATGTACGTGGCCAACGTGTCGGAAAGCGGCTTCACCGACAACCCGCTGCTGGACCAGCTGACCGAGTTCGCCAACAAGCAGAACGCCCCGATCGTCGCCATCTCGGCCGCCATCGAAGCCGAAATCGCCAACCTGGACGACGCCGACAAGCTCGAATTCCTGGCCGACCTCGGCATGGAAGAGCCGGGCCTGGACCGCCTGATCCGCGCGGCGTTCAAGCTGCTGGGCCTGCAGACCTATTTCACTGCCGGCGTGAAGGAAGTGCGCGCCTGGACCGTGGCCATTGGTGCGACTGCGCCGCAGGCGGCTGGTGTGATCCACACCGACTTCGAGCGTGGTTTCATTCGTGCGCAGACCATTTCGTTTGATGACTACATCGCTTACAAGGGTGAGTCGGGCGCGAAAGAGGCTGGCAAGATGCGGGCCGAGGGCAAGGAATACATCGTCAAGGATGGGGATGTGTTGAACTTCCTGTTCAACGTCTAAGCATGAGGTCGGAATCCGGCGGATTCCGGCGGACAACTAAAGCCCCGACGCCCCTGTGGTGCCGGGGCTTTTTTTCGCCATACTTGTCCGGCCGAGGCCGTTGCCATCCTCTTAATCGCCGGGTACGATACCGGGTACGGAGTCATGGACCCGGAATCAAAAACCGGGTATGGCTCGACCTCGGAGGTGGCCATGCTGACCGATACCCAATGCCGCAACGCGAAGCCCAAGGAAAAGCCCTATAGGCTGCCAGACGGGAAGGGGCTATATCTAGAGGTGAAGCCGAATGGCGTGAAGGCCTGGCGTTATCGCTTCGAGCTGCGAGAGGGCGAGACCGTCAAGGAAAGCCTGTTCGCGGTAGGCGACTACGTAGTCGCTCCCCGCGGCGAAACGCAGGAGGAAGCCCAGGCACGACGCGCCGGCGGTAGCTTTACCCTAGCCGAGGCGCGGGACGAGCGTGCCAAGGCGCGGGCGCTGGTCAAGCAGGGCATCAACCCGGCCCACAGGCGGCAACTGGATCGCATTAAGCGGGAACAGGAGAGCGCCACCACGTTCGAGGCCGTCGCGAAAGAGTGGCTGGCCATGAAGGACTGGATGGCCACGACCAAGGCCCGTCGCCTCGATATGCTTGCGCGTGTCGTATTCCCGAAAATCGGCGCCTTGCCGGTCAAGAGCATCACTCCTACGCATATCCTCGACGTGCTGAACAACGCGGCCAAGAAGAACGGTCTAACCGTCGCGGCCGAGGCCAAGCGGACCATGTCCGGGGTGTTCGAGCTCGCAGTGTCGACCCTGCGTGCTGATACCGATCCGGTGTACCCGGTGAGGAAGGCACTGCCCGCGAACAAGACCCAGCACAAGCGACCGCTCGACCAAGACGAAATTGGCCAGCTTCTGCGTGACGTCGAGGGGCATGGCGGGCGCCACGAGACTATCGTGGCATTTCGGCTCATGTGGTTGACCTTGTGCAGGCCAAGTGAGGCAGTCGAAGCCAAATGGGCAGAGTTCGACCTCGACGCGGCGATCTGGCGGATACCGGCCGAACGCATGAAAAAGCGGAAGGTGCATGTGGTGCCGCTGCCCCGGCAAGCCGTCGTCATGCTGCGCGCGCTCCACGGCATCACGGGGCACCGTGAACATCTGTTCCCTCACCGAGACGACAGGTCAAAACCGATGGTGACGGCATCGTTCAGGCAGATGTTGAATGTGCTGGGTTGGGGCGGCAAGTACAGCCCGCACGCGACCAGGACGACCGGCAGCACACGGCTGAACGAGATGGGCTTTGCGTCGGATTGGATCGAGCGGCAGTTAGCGCATGCAGAGCCGAACGCAGTACGGCGCACGTACAACCATGCGGAACACATGACTGACCGAGTAAAGATGATGCAGGCATGGGCGGACATGTTGGACTCATGGAAAAACAGTCAAGAAAAAGCAGTTTCCATTAACCATACGACAGTTTAAAGGTACGGCAATGTCGACCGCAAAAGCGAAGTATATGGGTGACGGGAGCGGCAAGCGCATCCCGGATTTCAGCGATAACCTGCGACAGAAACTGCGAGCTTTTTATCCAGACCAAAATGTAGAAGCGGACCCAGTGTGGGGGCATCCTGCTGACGCATTCGTTGAAGCGGTTCTGAGTGAGGCATGGTGGGCAAAGTCCGCTCTGCATGCGCAAGAATTCGAGAGCACGAAGGCCGAGGTTCGTGTCGAGCATGCAGACATGTTGAAGAGCTTGCTTGCGACGGAACGCAAGCTCCGCAATTTGTCACCAGATCTGGACCGTCTGCTGGGTGTCGATGCCGATCCGCTTGGCTGTGCCGACCAAATTGCCTTGATGGCTAAGCACGTAGAAGCTGTTTCCGACCTTGTGGAACAGATGAGTAAGGCAAAAAAACCTATGGACAAGCAACATGCCGTTGCTGTCGAGTTGGCACTTCGAGTGCTACGAGTCCTGCAGGAGCAAGGAATCCCAGCTGCAGCGACTGGGGACTCATTCTTTGGATACACATCGAACGCGATCAGAATTCTTAAGCTGATAGGTGATGATCTTCGACTGGTACGCGACGAGCTGACTTGGCGCGACATCATCATCAAAGCGAAGCAGCAAGCTCCCGACCTCCAGTAGTGCCATGCGCCCGAATTTGCGGGCGTATGGCACTAGCGGATTTATGTTGTCCGCGTTCATATGATGTAGACCGTTCCCAACCATATAAGGACGGCTGCAAATGAACCAACTCCCTGAAACCGGCTTCCTCCGACTCCCCCAGATCATCGGCGACACCAAGGCGGTGCCGCCGATCCCCCCGATCATCCCCGTCAAGAAGTCCTGCTGGTGGGATGGCGTCCGCACGGGACGCTTCCCGAAACCGGTCAAGCTAGGCCGCTGCACGATGTGGCGCGTCGAAGATATCCGCGCCCTGATCAAGTCGGTCTAACGGAGGGGCACATGTTCGAACAATATCAATGCAAAGACGAGGTGCAGGAGCCCGACTTCGCAATGTATGAAGCGAAAAAGGCTGCTTGGGTGAAGGCCAATCCGGGGGCCAAGCCGACGGAATACGAGGCTGCGATGCGTGCTATCGCACGCGAGTGCGGGTTCTAGTCATGGCCCGTATTCGCACGATCAAACCCGAGTTCTGGACTTCGGAGCAAGTCGCCGACTGCTCGGTGTTCGCGCGTCTCCTGTTCATCGGGATCTGGACCTTTTGCGACGACCACGGGGTGCACCCGGCTTCCACCAAGCGCTTGAAGATGGAAGTGTTCCCGTCCGACCAGATCGGCGATGGCACGATCCAGGCCATGATCGACGAATTGGTGGTGGCGGGGCTGCTGTATCCCTATCAAGTCGACGGGAAGGGCTACTGGCAGGTCACCGGCTGGGCGAGGCACCAGAAAATCGAGAAGCCTACTTATCGCCATCCAGTCCCGGAAGCGCAAGTACAAGTCGATTACTCGCCGAGTACTCGCGGAGTAGTCGACGACAAATCGCCGACTACTCGCCGAATTATCGACGCGCAGTCGACGAGTACTCGCCCACGGAATGGAAAGGAGTCTAAAGGAAGTAAAACATTGTCCGGCACCCCGGACGTCATCGCCATCCTCGATTACCTGAACGAGAAGACCGGCAGGCGCTACAGGCCGCTCAAGGCGACTGTTTCCCTGATCGCGGCTCGCCTGCGCGAGTCGTCGATCGAAGAATGCCGTGCGGTCATCGACGCCAAGGTCGCGGCCTGGAAGCACGACGACAAAATGCGCGAGTACCTGCGTCCGGTCACATTGTTTAACGCGACGAAATTCGCGAATTACGTGGGTGAGCTCGACTTCTCCAGCAAGGGTAACGGGAGGGACTGGGAATGACGCTGCCACTTCCGCAGAACGCAGCACCGATCGTGCACGCTCGCATGAAGGGCTTGCGCCCGGCCGGTCTGGTTATCGTTTCCCTGCGTGGTCGAGTACTGACGCAGCAGCCGCTCGTGCTGGCAGAGCCGGGCATGGCGTACGACTGGCGCTGGGTACGCGGGCTCGACGTATGCGTGTATGTGCATGACCTGGACAACTGGGCGTTGACCTTAAGGGCTATCGCACTGGCAGAGCCCACGAACCTAGACGTGTGGAACCCGGACGGCAACTGGGGCGCGCATGTCTACTTGGTGCCGACCGCAGAGGATGTGGACAAGCCGGTGTCGATGTGGATCCGCGAGCTGGACTTCCTAGAGTGGATGGACTTTCAAAACAACGATTTTTTGACCGGCCGCACCTATGCGCGTGGCCCCGGAGGTGTGCCTTATGCAGTTGATCCCTGACGATATCGATTTCGCTGCCTACATGGAGGAACAGGAGGCGCATGCTGTACGCCCTGCATCGGACTGGCTGCAGGACACCATTGACGCCTTCTACGCCCCTCCCGATACCAGTGCTGTGCCGACCATGCTGTGGCAAAAAACGCGCTCGAAAGTGGCGTTTCGCCGCGGCGAGGTTTCCGTGTGGGCGGGCATCAACGGTCACGGCAAGAGTATGTTTCTGTCACAGGTAGAACTGGACCTGTGCTATCAGGGCGAACGAGTGATGGTCGCTTCGTTCGAGATGAAGCCGGTCAAGCAGTGCAGCGCATGAGCCGCCAAGCGTATGCCGGTCGCGATCCGACGCGCCAGTTCTTATGTGATTTTCATCGCTGGACCGATGGACGCCTGTGGATGTATGACCACGTGGGGTCCGTGGAATGGCGAAAGTTGATTGCTGTGATGCGCTATGCGGTCCGCACGTTCGGCATCACGCACTTCGTGATCGACAGCCTGATGAAGTGTGTCCGCGGCGAGGATGATTACAACGCGCAGAAGGATTTTGTGAACGAGCTGTGCGCATTCGCCCAAACGCACCAGGTGCATATCCACCTGGTCCACCACGTCCGCAAGGGCGAGAGCGAAATGAGCGCACCCGGGAAGTTCGACATCAAGGGCGCTGGTGCGATCACGGATATGGTAGACAACGTGTTTATCGTTTGGCGCAACAAGAAAGCGGAGCGGGATGGCAAAGGCGAGCCAACGTGCATCGTCGCTTGCGAAAAGCAACGCAACGGTGAATACGAGGGCAAGTTCGGATTTTGGTTCGAGCTTGAGTCGCAACAGTACCTCGAGGCCCCGGGGGCGGTGGCGAATCGCTATGGTCTCGGCAACGCGTAACGAAGAGCGGGATCCTAGGCGCAATGTGGACGGTTGGGCTGCCTTGGAAGCCAACACGGTTACATTGAAGAAGTTACATTTGAAGTTACACCATAGGACGGATACCAAGAATTCACATTTCCCCAAGTAGAAAACTTGTTTACACCTCGGTATGAGCTTGGTAAGCGAGTGGTGGTTAACAGCCAAGTTAGCGCCGAAATCCAAGAGGCCGCGTCGGTTAAGCAGGCGCCTATTTTCATGCGGCCAGCTTCTCGCAGGCGTCTACAATGTGCTCGGCGTCGTAGTCGAAGGCTGGGCGTTGCTTGACCACGCCGACCACCAGCGGCTTGATGATGGCGTTGGCCATCGCGCGCCGGTTAGGCGCGGCATGCAGCACTTCCAGACTCTTCGGCGTCACGGCTTGATCGAGATTGGCGCTGAGGTTGTTCATTTCGAGTTCTGTCAGCACGAAGTTACGCGCCAGATATTCGGTCTGGGAACGGATGATGCGCAGCATGCGCTGTCGATCATCTTCCATCAATTTGCCGGTAATATGATTGGTGATGGTCCCTGCGACTGCGCCACCAATAGCGCCGCCGACGAACCGGCCTACCCACATGCCTGCGGGACCAAACGGACTGCCGGCGGCAGCGCCGATCAGCGATCCAGCGATACCGCCGGCTACACTGGACGAAGCGACCGCCACATTTTTCAGGAATTGTGCTTTGGAGATAGACCCCCTGATCAGCTTGATCAGATCTGGCCCTGTCGTCACCGCAATCAATACGACCGAGGTAACGATAGTGCCACGCAATGCGTTGGACACGCCATTGCGGCTGACGCCAAATCCCTGCTCCAGGAATTGGCGTACGCCAGGCGATAACTTCTCCGCATCCACCACCTTCAACAATAACTGCACGCTTTCCAGCCGGTGTAGCTGCTGCGTGCCCACATAGACGGCCAAGGATTTGCCGAAGGTTTTTCCGCCTTGGACTACAGCCACGCGCAGGGCGATTTCCCTGTCCCCCGTCTGCAGGTAGAACAGACAGGCGGTGATGCCGAAGCTGATGCCACCTGCTGTCAGTCCAACGATCGTGCCTTCGGCCAGATCGTAAGTCAGCGATTCGACGGTGCCGAACTTGGTGATGTTCCTAGCTTGTTCATAGGTTAGATGGCCTTTGCGTACGAGTTTGCTGGCCTCTGCGGGATCGCTCACGCCGTCTACTTTGCCGGCCTTGATCTTATTGGCCATGGTCTCGACCGCTTTGTCATACTGGTCCTTGGGCACTTCGAGCTGCATCGGCTGGCCATTCGGATCAACGTAGCGGTACTGCCCTTCGTCGCCGTTGAAGGCAGCATTCACGCTGCGTTGCGCCGTGCTGCAATACTTCGTCTGGATATGCTGACCGCCGACGATGCGGTCCGCGCCATCCTTCGCGTTATTATCGCCGGCCAGAATGGCGTTTTTACCGCTCAGTGTGTCCAGGCGATGGTTGGCCCGCTCGGCAGCAAAGCCATGCCCCTGGCCGTTGGCAGCAAAGATCTTATGGTTGTCGCGCCAGGCGCTGGCGCCTTCCATGATGATTAGGCCGGAGGTGGTCGCGTCGGCCAAGAATTTGCCATATTCGGTTTCGCGGATTTCCTCGCAGGCGCTCTCAGTCTGGCGGCACAAGTCCGAGCAGTACCAGTCGCTATGCTGGCTATCCTCTTCCTGCGGCTTTTCGTCTGCGACGCCACATGCGGTGCACTTGTGATACAGATGCGCGTGCTTGTAGTGGATGTAGTAATTCTGCTCGCTGAACTCATAGCGCTCGCCGTGCGCAAAATGCCGCTCCGCATAATCGCTGCTGTTCTCGTCGGATAAATTCAGCAGGGCTTTAATCAATGCGATAAAGTGCTGCTCCTCCATGCGCGGCTGGCTTTCTACGGCGGCGTACAGCTTAGTGCACTGTGCTTCATACCACGCGCGATTGAACAACCAGACACTGTCACCCAGTTCCAACTCCTGCACGTGCTGCTGTTCCAGCATCAGCATGAGTACGCCGTGGTACAGCGGTTCAGTCTTTTTGGCAGACAGGTCGTCGCTTTTCAACAGCTCACCCAGATAAGCTGTGGAGTTCAATGTCTGGGCCGACAGCATTTTCTGATGCACAGCTTCCAACAATTTGCGGCAATTGACTTCCTGCTGCAATAAGTAGCCGACAGCGCCCACGCAGATGACCCAGTACACGGTGCTGAGAAGCCAGTCGCTCCAGGCGTTGACGCCTTCACTAGCGCAGGCAGTAGCGAAAATGAGGCAGGACGCAAAGAACAGACGGAAGAAGTCACGGTCGGCAATCGAGAAAAATTCGATAGCCACACTCAGGTTCTGGGCTCCGACACGTTTACGATGGTGCAGCAGAGACAAACCCAGCAACAGCAGCGGTAAGGAGTATTTCAACGAGGCCCAGCCGATCGGCGCCACAGCAGGATGTAGCCCGGCCAGCAATGAAGCGAACATGGCTGCGCACCCGGCAAACAGCAGCACTGCAAAAAACAGTCGCAGACGCAACAGGCGGAATATCCGTTCGAAAGCAAGAGCAATCACGCCCTGCACGCCACACAGTATAGTGAGGGCGACAACTAGCGCGATGCCGATCAAACCGAGCGCAAGCCGGAACAGAAAACCTATCAACGCCAGGGCAAGCACCAGTGCAATTATTCCGCCTATGAGCTGCAGCACGTAATACTCCGTTGGTTTTAATGAACCAATAATTACACAATTTAATGTGATTTGGAAATATTTTTACTGCAGCCGACGGCTGAGAAACCTGTCGGCGATGGGTCCGTTTTAGGTGAGACCCGAAAGAGCCCTAAGGCTGGTATCACGGGCCAGGGGCAGCACGCGTGTTGCTACTTCGACCGGCACACCCCTGGCGGCTAGGGTACATGAGGTCGAAAGCCACTCGACCTTAGACAGTAGCAGGAGCGCCAAGTCAACCTGAACAGCGGCGAAGAGGTCAGTGCTCGGCATTAACGAGTGCGTGGCATCATTTACACTCAACATCGACATGCGCCGCAGCTTGCCTCTTCGACCGCAATGTCGTTACCGCGCACTCGCGCACGCCTAAAACATCCACGCGGCGGAACAGTTGGACATTGCCATCGCCATAGGCGCAAAAGACCGAGCTCTCGCCTATACCTCCTGATTACCGTGTGGCTGATTTTTGCCCAGCGTGAACTTTGGAGAGATTTGCTTCAAGCATTTCCGATTAGTATCTTTACAGATACCTACAAAACGACCCGCCGTAACAATGTATGTCTGAACCAAATTGTCATTATTGCCGTTCACTTCTAGGTAGGTCCCGATGATTGGTTGGGTTCAAATTTCACGTCGCGAGGTCGCACGCGCTGAACAGGCGCTACTTGGCGAAGGTAAGGGTGTGCGAGATGAGATTGGCTTGCTGTCAATCCATCAGGCGATTTCCGACCGACTTTTCCCCGGAACATCGGTTCTGCACACAAGATTGCGTTATGCGCTGTTTGTGCCGTGGCTTATCCGACGCGCTGCCGCTCAGCATCCAAGGTCGCACACAACGGTGCTACGTGACATGGAACTTCGCCTGACGGGCCAGCTGGTAGGAGCAGTCACTGAAGCGGATGCCGGACTGAGAGGCATCATCGGCGGACGCGTCTACAAGCGTAGTGGTGCGCCTGCTGCCCAGCCTCCATCCTTCGCATACTGGACTGCACTGTCAACCTGGCACATCCTGGGTGCTGTCGATACGCGGCGTGGGATCTCTCGCGACCATGCCATGCGCATTTTGCATGAGGCCACACGGGATCAGCGTCATTTAGCCAAAGATGAGCTTGGTAACCCGATCTATGCAGCCCCGCCGCTGTTTGCAGGCCTCCCCGATGAGCCTCCAGGTCTCCTTGAGCAAGGCACTCCGATGACTTTTGTATTGACGTCGAAGGAGCATACATTTCTGCGCAACCGCCTGTTATCCGTGATGCGTCCCGGCGATGAGCGGCCTTCGTTGCTGGCGTTGCTGGCTAACAAAAGGGTCGGTCTCGAGGCAGACATGCCGTGGCAGGATGCACGCGTGCTTGCGCTCGTCGACGATTCCGACCGGAAGCTGCTGCGTTTCGCGGAGGGCATTTCGGCGCTGGCGGGCATTGCGCGAGGCGTTTATCTCGCGATGCTGGAGGAGGCGTGCCGCAAACAGGGCTTGCCGATGACCCGGATTCACCGCGGCCGGCTGGAATGGCTGGTGGCCGAATATGGCAACGCTGCCATGAGGCTCGATCTCGATGACCGCCCGCAAGGAGAGGTGGGCCTTGACGACACTCATGTGGTTGCCCTACTGCGCGCGACCCAGGCTTGGATACCAAAAGCGGGTAGTGTCGCCGGCCTGAAGTCGCTATACCTGCATTGCGAAAAAAAACGGAAGAATGAACGGGCACGGTTGCCCGATACGCAAGCCGCGGACGTACGTAGGCGCGACTGGGTGCGCTACGAAGGAACGGCGCTGGCGGACCGGTTGCATTTTCGCTGGCCGAACGTTAAGCGCCTGTTGAACGACCTTCATTTGGGGAACATGCGTTGAGCTCCGCGAACGAAACTTCCGAGCCCGGAGAGGGGAAACATTTCCCGATGACGGCCCTACTGGACTTCCTGTCGCCTCCGGCAGGCTGGCATGTCGAACGTGCCTTGTGTGCCTCCTACTCGGCGCAGTCTTCCGTACTTGCGGCAATGCTGATGGCGATGAACGGCAACGTCAACGCGCACGGCAGCGGCTCGCGTGTCCTGTTGGCGCGCGCGATGCGTAACTTGAAGGGCAAGGTCCAGTTCCTGATCCAGCACGGCCGCCTCGCCGCACCGCGAGCGCGCCGCGCAGTGCTTGGTATGCTCGATCGCTTCATCGTCCCGATAAACTTCGACGAGCGCACACGCGAAGGGGCCTCGTGGCATCCCAAAATCTGCCTGATTGAGTACTCACCTGATGCCAAGGCAGTAAAGGGGCAACAATCGTTCTGGAAGCTATGGATCGGCAGCCGCAATTTCACCCGCGACGGATCCTGGGACATTGGCTTCTCGTTGAGCAGCGACCCTGCGCAAAACGGGGGACAGTTGATTATTGGCGTCGATACGCTGGCCGGTAAACTCGCAGGCCAGGCCCGCAAGCAAGCCGAGTGGGCCAAGGCGCTCAGCCAACTGAAGTCAGTGCGCTGGCAGGTCCCGAAGGGGATGAAAGTACGCGCTGTTCACCTGTTGTTGCCGAAAGAAGAGCGGCATGCCCTACCGGAGGTGCCGACGGACGTACACAGCGTACTCGCAGTCGCCCCATTCATCGAAGCAGGCGAATTACGTCGGCTGGCTATGGCCACGCCCGGTGCTTCCCGCACCCTCGTCTCGTTGGAAGAGTCTATTGCCGTGGAGGCAAGGCAAGCCGGCTGGGCTGATATGTTCGCACTGCACTATCTGCCGCCAGGTTCTCAGGACGTACTCGCCGACGACAAGGAGGCCAGCGGTGACGATGAAGAACCCGAAATGGGTGGACTGCACGCGAAGTTTCTCTGGTTCGAGCACCGCGACGGTGCGACTCTGCATCTTGGCAGCCCAAACCTGACCGAGCGCGGCTGGCGCCGAAGCGCGGAGGCTTATGTCACGCTTGATATTGCTAGACCAGGTTCGTCAGCAGCGGCGAAAAACGTCTACGAGGGCATGGCCCGGTTTCGTGCCAGCTGCGCACGCGTGGACGTGTCGACGCTGCCGCAGCCTGTCGACAACGCAGTCGAGCAATTGCTGGAGCAGCAACGCAAAATGCTAGCTGCCTCGCTCGGGGCAACCCAGCGTCTGGAACCGGATCAGACTGTGACCATCACATCGGCCGGCTCCCCGGCGCTGGGAACCGGCGTCAGCCTATCGATCTCGAGGATTGGTGACATCGCCGTGCCGTGGCCGTCTACCTCGACGCCGTTGGTGCTTCCAGCAGCGCCACGTTACGAAAACAGTGACTTCTTGCACCTCGTAATCAGTGCTGGTGGACAGGAGGTCGCGTGGCTGCAGCATGCTCCTTTCGTGCCGCCATTAGGCGAGGCGGAACGGGACTTGCCTTTGCTGCAATCGTTCCTTGGTCTGAACGGACTGCTCGACTGGCTGGCTGAAGTGCTTGCGGGAGCAGGGGATGGGAGCGGCAAAGGACGCGACTGGGATGACAATGATACTAAGAAGCCGCAAACGAAACGCGCCGAGTCACTGCCGTTTTCAGTTGAGGCAGTGCTCGCCGCTTGGGTGCGCGATCCTGCGACGCTGAAAGAGGCGCGAGCGGTCATGGAAATGGCACGCGGCTATGCCGGCAACGATCAGGACGACCATGAGGCGCGAGCGCGATTGCGGTCGTTTCTTAAGAGCTGGGCCGTATTGGAGGCGCACCTGCGATGAGTGGACAGTCTGCATTCCCCCCTAAAGAATTTCAGTCAGCCACGATCCGCGCAGTTTTGCGCAGTTTCGACGACCCTAACGGCCCGCGCCGTTTCATGGTTGCAGATGAAGCCGGACTCGGCAAAACCGTCGTGGCGCGCGGCGTGATTAAGGAGATGGTAGAACGGCCATCACGGCATCCGCTGGTGGTGTTTTACATGTGTAACAATCAAGCGATTGCATCGCAAAACATGCAACAGCTCGTAGCGTTTCTTGACGAGGAAACCCGCTCTGGCGCGATGACCAAGGCTGACCGCCCGGGGCTGATCCCATTGTTCCCGGCGCCCGTACATCGGAAGCTAAACCTGTACCCGATTACCCCAGGAACGCTTTCGTCGAGCGTAAAGCGCAATCTAGGGCAGGGCAAAGTGCAGGAACGTGCCCTAGCTTACGCCCTGTTCGAACTGAACGGCGGTCGGTCCATTCCATGGTTACGCGACCTGTTGTCCTGGAATACCGCCAGCTTTGACCGCCACGTTGCTGATTGCCTGGCACGCTTGCGGCCCCTGATCAAGGTGGGGGACACCAGGGCGTTCGGGGTACTCAATCAGTTCCATACGGCACTGAATGATGCGTTTCAACTAGAGGATACTCCGGCGACGCTGGCCCATTTAAGGCAGATCGAACGCAAGGGCTTGCTGACCGCAATTTGTCGTAACGCGCTAGCCGCGGCCGCGTTGGCGGGCTTGGCGCCAAAACTGGTGATCTTCGACGAGTTCCAGCGCTTTCGTAACGTTATGCGCGAGTCATCGGAAGCCCACGACGACTCGCCACTCTCGCGGCTGAACGCGCGCATCCTGCGGATCGTAACAGGCGGGATCGGCGATGCGAAGCTACTGTTGCTTTCCGCCACCCCATATGAAGCATTGCAAGTGCAGGCTCCTGCAAAAAACGGACCCGAGCAGAATGACTTCTTTGCGGTATTGGATTTCTTACATCACCACTTGTTGAATGGTCAGAAGCGTGGCGCGGAGGTGCGCCACTGCTTTAACGTGATCGGTGAGCAGATGCGGCAGGGCCGCCCACTGTCTCCGGCGGCCGTGACGGCGCGCGCAAAATTAACGGAGCTATTGAGCGTAGTTATGTGTCGGACCGAGCGCGAGCGGTATCGCGCGGACAACTCGAGCGGCAATGTGTGCGAAGTGGTCGAGGTGCCGCTGCAAGCGTCAGACATGAAGGTGTTTCGAACATTTGCGCAGTCGCTACTGCCGAAAGATGGTTATTGGGCCGTACCGCTGTGGACCTCTGTTCCGTTGCCTGGACAAACCTTGGGCGAGAAATACTTGTGCTGGAAAAATGCCCCGAAGCCGCGTAAGTGCGCCGAAGCCCTAAGCGCCTCGGGCATCAAGGAGTGGAGAAAGCCTGTTACTTGGCCCAGCGTCAAGGCACGTGCACTGCTCAAAACCCTCCCCACCGCGCTGCTCTCGATGCCATGGGTGCGACCATCGCGCACATGGTGGCAGCTTGGCGGCGGCTGGGCGGGCCAATCCGCACGCGAGCACGCCGATGGCAAAGTGCTCGTGTTCAGCCGTTTTGCTGCGGTACCTGGCTCGGTCGCGGCTTTGACGAGTTTTAATTTGGAATGCGAACTGCGCGAAGGAAAAGGAAAAAAGTTGCGCTCCGGTAGTTACGGAGCATGGTCGAAACACAAGTACAGCAAACCCCAGGCCAGCCCAGAGGCTTTTCAGCTTTTTTTTATTTCGACGCTTCTCGTCGGAATCGACCCGCTGGTTGATGGTAACCCAGCCACTCGCCGGACAGCACGGCGCGTCATCGCACATGGTCTCAAAGACGCCTTGCGTAAGCACGACGTCTTAATCGATAAGGACACGCGGCGCCGGCCTCGACCGCTGCATCTCTTACTGATTGCTTTGTCCCGACAGTGCGGTTTCTGGAGGGAGGAAAGGGCTGCCTGGTGCGCTGCGCTGGCTGGGGCGACCCAAGGGACGGCAGAAAACTCGGTGGACACAGTGTTAGGTTTATGGGAAGCGGCGGCGCCGGACTGGTTACCGGCGCTGTCGTCACAAGAATTTGACGCGCTGGCCGCGCTCGCGTTGGACTCGCCCGCTATCGTGCTGGCTCGGGCACTACAGCGACATTGGCCGCAAGCCTTGTCGAGTGAAGCTGAGGTTAGGTCATCTTCGCCTCGGCATGTCGTCCAGGCGCTTGCCGCCAACAGCTTGCGCGAATATATCGATCGGCCTTGGTTCGCCGCAGCGCTTGGCGAGACAGCAAAGGATGACTATGCGACGGTTCTGCGCCGCGCGGTCATCGATGGCAATTTCGAGTCAGTTCTTGATGAGCATTTCTGGCTTGTCTCCATGACGAGCAATGAGTCCTGGCCAAAGCGCATTAGCCAATTGGCCGGATCTCTTGAGCTGAACGGGGGCCGAACTTTAATTCACAAGCCAACCGAGAACGCGACCGATGCACGCATCCGCTGTCATGTGGCATTACCGCTTCATCAGGCGAAAACTGTGGAGGCGGACTTTGCTAAAGATAAGAAGACGGGTGCAGAGGATGAGGGGAGTGAAACAGCGCCACGTCCTGACCAGGTCCGGCATGCATTCAATACACCATTCTGGCCGAACGTGCTAGTGACAACTTCGGTTGGTCAGGAGGGACTGGACTTTCACCCATGGTGCCGCAGCATTGCGCACTGGGATCCTGCACGCGGGCCGGTCGAGTTGGAGCAGCGGGAAGGGCGCGTCGACCGCTACGCGGGTCTGTCCATTCGACGCGCGCTCGCCGTGAACCCAGTGTGCGCTGAGGTGCCAAGTGGTGGGAGCGTATGGTCGGCGATTGGGCAGCTTGCTGAGGGGTTAAAAAATGCGAACGAGATGTCGCCGTGGTGGCAAGTGGATGGTGCTAGAACGGTCCAGTTTTACTTAACTACCCCAGGCAGCCGGGAGGCAGAAGTGTTACGGAAGCTGGAAAGCGGTCGAGCCTTGTACCGGATGCTTATCGGCGTCTCAGATCCAGAGCAACTGCTCGCGCTGATGGAGTCGCAGGGAAAAGTTAGCGCTGCCGATGCGATAAAGGCTACCTTACGCTTGGGGGCGTGGGAGCTGGAACAAGAGAGCGTCGCGCAAGTGCGGCGCGCATGAGTGCATGGCAAGCTTGCTGCCACAGCAAAGTGACTATGGCGCCGCACGTACCTAGGTTTTGTGTGGCTAATTCATCTCAGCCTACGACGCCAGGGTACGTGCCACTGAGCGCTCGAGCACCGCAAGAAAGTCAGGGTTGTAATCGTCGTCTACGTAATTAAGGTTCCACAAGCGGCTCTCACGAATTTCGCGGCGGGGGCTGTGTTCGCCGAGCCATCCATTGGCAGGCATCACACTTCGTTGTGCGTCCTGTGAGAGCAGGGCGATGGCATTACGCTCAATGATACTGCGCTCGCTCGCAGGCGACGCTTCATCTGGTACCGCCACCCACAGCACCGGAAGTTGGCCGATATAGTTCGAGACCTGCTGTTCATGCCGGGCTTCCGCTTCGCGTAAGACCTCGCTCGTGCGCAGCGCAGGCGGCGCGACTGAGCCAATACCCCAGGTAGCAATCTCGCGCTGGTCGCGTCGTAAAAGGGCGTTGCCGACGTGGAGACGGAAGATGGAGCCGCGGTGGTTCCCGCTGCCGCTGCGCGTGCCGAGGTGCGCGCGTAAACGCGCTCGTAAGGTCGACTTCGACCCAAGGCTGACTGCGTGCGTGCCAACGCGGCAAATACGCCATTGGTCCTGTTCATTCGACGTTGTCGGATCGAGGAAAAAATACACTCCGCGTTCGGGTAAACGGCCGCCCTCGAGCAACCGGGCGAGTGGAAGGCCCTGATCGGCCCCTGTCATCAGGCGGCGCATGAGCTCGCCAAAACGGGTCCGATGCGCGCTTCTACCCGCGATGCTCAGCGCCTGTATCGGTGCCAGT
Organism: Herbaspirillum sp. SJZ107; assembly: GCF_006715485.1. Lineage (GTDB taxonomy): Bacteria > Pseudomonadota > Gammaproteobacteria > Burkholderiales > Burkholderiaceae_D > Telluria. Next base: position 323,230 of record NZ_VFNH01000003.1, on the reverse strand, counting down.
ATTCTGGCCGGCTGTGAAGGCGTGGCAGTTGTCATCGCTGGATGAGGGATTGTCGGAGGCGATGACCCAACTCGCGGTTGCGCGATAGGCCCCTGAGCCGATACAGCATTGGTCACGGTGAGCATATTGCGCGCTGCGACGCGGGCGACTTCAGTAGCGCTGGCGTTGGGTGGTGGAGCGCGCCGCATGCGTGGCGAGGCCTCCGTTGCTGGTGCGTTGCGCGGCGACGCGGCATTGGGCACAGGCGTGGGAACGTTAATGGTAACCGTCAGCGATCGATACGGTACAGCACGCTGCACGCCGTCGATGCTTCGGCGTTCGATTCTTGTCGAGCTCGGTTGGCGGCCGCTTAGCAGATCAAGGAGGATGCGGCCGTGTTCGACCGGGGTGGCGCGAGTGTTACCGTCGAGGATGTGATATTGGCTCGCTTCCATGATGCGGCTGCGGCGTAGCAGGTCGGACGCCGCCCGGCTTGCTACCCGATAGTATGCCGTCTCTGAGCCGACGAGTAAGACGATGGATCGGATGCCCTGCGTGCTGACATACTGGTCCAGCATGGGCAGGAAAGCTGTCCGCCAAATGCGGGCCGGCGCTTGGTCCATCCGCAGGTTGTAATCTTGGATCGGGCTAAGCGGGTGTAAGGGGCCATACAAGGCCGACAGGATTAACACGCGCGGCGCATTGCGGTCAGCGACGCTGGCGTAGAGCTTCGCTCGCAGGCCAGGTACGGCGTACAGGTTGCCGGTGTAGCGTTCGAGGGCAGGCAGATAGCGACCAGAACTGGCAAGGCCGCCGAGGTCCGGGCCATCGGATAGCGCGCGATTCTTGGTGAAAGCATCACTTTGCAAGATAGGGTCGTTCTGTATCCCGGTCAGCACAGCGCGGCGGGCCCGACATAGCTGAGCGTACGCGGTATCAGGTAGGCTTGTAATCAACGGGTCCTGCATCGCAACAATGGTGCCACCGCTAGCCTTGGCGGCACAGCAGGGAAACACGATGAGAGTACTGGAGTTGACTGTCGGGGGCATGGCGGCGTCCAGAAGTGTTGTTGATACCTGGATTTCCTCTAGTGTCGGGGCGGCTCGAGACAACAGCTCCAATCTAGCCTTTCCTAACAGACATCTTAACTTTCTGCTACTGCGAACTCAAGCTCTGTCTGGTGAAGGTGGATGAGCTGACTCGTCTGGAGACACGGCTAAGCAGAAAACTGGAGAAAGAACACTCGCCGACTAACTCACCCATCAATCCACCTTCATCATGCGCGGTCGTTCAGATTACCGCCCGACTGTTTGTGATCCTCGGACTGAATTGGCCGGGACTGGGCGGAGTGCGGTTGGGCTGAAGCTGCGAAAGTAACGCTAGGAGTGCATGTGTCGACTGCGCTTTCGTCGCTCGACACCAGCGTAGACTGCCGCCATGGACGATTCGCTATTTCAGGCGCTTACCCAACTCTCCGACACCCTCACCATTCTGGCTCGCGAGCGCGACACGCTAGCCGCTGCTCTGACCCGGCTGGATACAGACGTCGAACACTTTCGGGATGAAGTGTCCATGTTACGTGGCCAGCTTGCTGTGCAAGTGGCTCCGCCATGCGCGCCTTATTCTTTGCTGGCCAGCCAAAGCCGTGAACATGTCGATACGGCCTGTGTGGCTTATCACCTCGGACGTAAGGTACACGGTCGAGTGTCCCGAACCTGTTTGATCACTGGCGCAGCTTCGGCAATGCTGAGTTTTAAAGCGGCATTGCGCAGGTATTTGCTTAAGCTTTGCTGTGCAACCGGTCGTTACCTGAGTATCGTGTCTTGTTGTGTTTTTGCAAAATGTTTGCCGTTCGTAATCCCATCTAATCCGGTCAAATCCCATTTACATTGGGCAATCTTCGTGAGATCATGGCTGAATTCCTATTGATGAGGCAACGCTATGTCAGACCGTTGGTTGTCAGTTGAGGAGATTGCTGAATATCTCGGAGTTAGCAAGGATAGTGTCTACGCATGGATCTCAAAAAAAGAGATGCCGGCTCATCGAGTAGGGCGTTTCTGGAAGTTCCAGCGTCTGGACGTTGATGCATGGGTGAAGTCTGGTGCAGCTGACGAAAGCAAATCCACAGACGAAAGTTGACCGTGTGCGGATTGTCGATGAAGCAATAGTTACTGGATAAGACGAGATGACGGAATCATATCTTTCAAAACTTCTGCAATTGCGCGTCCTGATTGGATATCTCGGCGAGCGCGCGAACTTTGCTTGGTGGCCAACGGCTTTTTATGAGGCGTCGAGTCGCCTCTTCTTGGAGCCGGTTTTTTCCAAGACCACTGCCTTGGCTCAGTACCACGGTGTGCTAGAGGCTGCACGTCGCCTTCACGATGAGCACTTAAATGTCGGTAGCTACCATTTGTTCCGCCTGCCGGAAGAGGTCGAACAGGATCTTCATCTGCTTGTGCAACATAGCACTGGTGAGTTTGCTAGCCCGACGCCAAAAAATAGAGACGAGGCACTCGGCGCTTTGGATAAGCTTGCGGTCACTGGCATGACGTTTAACGTAGGCCCAACGGCTATTGGCAGTATTAAAGATATTCAATCTGCTGATATTTTGCGCGCCATAGCTGGTGCTTATTCCTCAGGTTTCTCGCAAAACTTTCAAACTTATCCTTATCTTGTTGGATAGCTGTGGCTGATAAGAAGTTCTACACAACCCAATTGCAGGCAGGCCTCGGACTCGTCAACGAGACTAAGACACTGCTTGACCTGTGGTTGCCCGGCATATCAGCGAACCAATTGCACCAGGTCGCGTTGGGATCAGGTCGATTTCCGACTGTCACTGCACGCCGACTCCGTAATATCGTTGTTGAGTGCTTCGCCCCGCGATATCTCATAGGGGGGGGCGCACCGGCAACGCACCTTAAGCAGCTATCCGGGACGATCTCAACGGCTGACCTCACGCAGCTCATGCTTGTGTTCACAAGTCGAGCAAACCCAATCCTCGGTGACTTTGTTCGCCAGGTTTATTGGGCTCGGTACGCAGGCGGTTATACCCAGCTTATTAATGCTGATGCTCGAACTTTTGTTGAGCGTAGTATTGACGACGGCAAGACCGCTAAACGCTGGTCTGAAACCACAGTGCGGCGCGTCTCCGGTTATCTGACCGGATGCTGCGCCGACTATGGAATGCTTGAGCGGGGACTACGTTCGAGCCGACGCATACTGCCGTTCCGTATTTCACCATCAGTCGCCGCTTATCTAGCCTACGAACTGCATTTTTCTGGTGTTGGCGACAATGCTCTGCTGACACACGAAGACTGGCAGCTGTTTGGTCTGGCACGTGAAGACGTGCTGGAAGAGATCAAGCGGCTTTCGCTGAAAGGGTTACTCATCGTCCAAGCGGCGGGTGATGTGATTCGAATTAGCTGGAAACTACAAAACATGGAGACGCTTTGCGATGTCCTCACTCAAGGCTGATTTTGACGAACTGCGCGAACGCATCCGGCATGGGCGTGAGCTTGGCCATGCGAGCTTCGAGCCGATTTACTACCTGATCTTCCCGCCTGAGCAGATCCTCGAGGTCAAACGACAGACGCCTGCCTGGGTGGCTAAGCTGCACCAGGAAGGATGGGATGTGCATACGTTTTCCATTACAGAGCAAATCTGGGCGCTGCTCAAGGACGATCCGTTTTGGGCGCTCTGCGTGATGGAAGACAAATCAGCCCCGTTGGATTGGCCGCGAACTAACAAAGCATTGGCTGATATCTTGACGGCAGATAACGGACTGTTGAAGCGCTTGGAGGATGTTCTGCAACCACTCGAAGGGCAACGGAATACGCTGCTCTTGGTAACTGATCTCGAGGCGCTGCATCCATTTATGCGCATTGGCGCGATCGAAAGTCAGCTCCAGGGCAAATTTCACGTACCGACGATTTTTCTGTACCCCGGTGTGCGGACAGGAAAAACGCGCTTGAAGTTTCTCGGCTTTTACCCGGAAGACGGTAATTACCGGTCCGTCCACGTCGGCGGCTGACACAGACAAAGGAACCTGGGACAAATTATGACCATTCGCTCGCTTTTCGATCCAAGCAAGGACATCCACCGGACCATCGAGAAGGTCATCACTTACGGCGCTTCGCAGGAAGGCCGCCTGAAGGCTGAGATCTCGGAATACGTGGTCACCGAGAGCATTGAAGAGCAGTTCCGCAGGCTCCTCGATAACATGCAACTGGCGATGGAGGCCGGCGGGGAGAACGAGATCGGTGTGTGGGTCTCGGGCTTCTACGGCTCCGGTAAGAGTTCGTTTACTAAGTACCTTGGGTTGGCATTTGATGATCAACGCATTATCGACGGCACGCCGTTCATCAAGTACCTGCAGGATCGTCTGCACAGGCCACAGACTAGAGCTCTTCTGAGCACAGTGACGCAGCGCTTCCCGGCTGCTGTGGTCATGCTGGATCTCGCCAGTGAAATGCTTGCTGGCGCCACGATGGAGGACGTTTCCACTGTCCTCTATTTCAAAGTGCTCCAGTGGGCCGGTTATTCGCGCAACCTCAAGGTTGCTGCTTTTGAACGTATGGTTGAGAAAGATGGCCGCACGCCGGAGCTGCATGAGCGCATTGCCAAGGCGTTGCCGGGTGCAACCTGGGTGCGCGTGCAAAACAATCCGTTAGCCATCGATGGGTTGATCCCGAAGATCGCCCACGAAATGTACCCCGCGCTCTTCCCGGAGACTAAGTCCTTTTCGTCCAGCACTGAGGGATTCTTCCAGTTCGAAGACCAGCGCGTCCAAGAGATGATTGACATTGTCCGCGAGAAAAGCGGTAAGCAGAACATCGTCTTCATCGTGGACGAGGTGGGACAGTACGTTGCTTCGCGCGACAACCTGATCCTTAACCTTGATGGTCTCGCCAAAAACCTCAAGCGGTTGGGGGATGGTAAGGTCTGGATCATCTCCACCGCGCAGCAAACACTTACCGAAGACGATCCGCGCGCAGCGCTGAATTCGGACAAGCTCTACAAGCTCAAGGATCGATTCCCGATCCAGATTGACCTCGAATCAAGCGACATCAAGGAAATTTGCTACCGTCGTTTGCTCGGCAAATCGCCGGGAGGCGAGGCCGAGCTCGGTAAACTGTTCGATTCCCACGGCCAGGCATTGCGGCATAACACCAAGCTGCAAAACGCCAAGTATTACGACGCTGACTTCAGCAAAGAGAGTTTCACCAACCTCTATCCATTCCTGCCGGCTCACTTCGACATCCTGCTTCACCTGCTGGGCGCTCTGGCCAAATCCACCGGCGGCATCGGGCTTCGCTCTGCCATCAAAGTGATCCAAGACGTTCTGAAAGGTGAAGGGGGCTCCAAAGCCATGGCCGATCAGCCAGTCGGCTGGCTTGCCACCACTGTCACGCTTTACGACGAACTGGAGAAAGATATCCGCCGTGCCTTCACGTCCATTCATCAGGCAGTTGGCAAGGTCCAGATTCGCTTCCCGGACTCGCAGCTTCATAAGGACATCGCCAAATCTGTGGCCGTTCTGCAGATCCTGGGTAACCTCCCGGTTTCGGTCCAGAACGTTGCGAGCCTGATGCACCCATCTGTCACTGCCCCATCGCAGCTCGACACCGTGAAGAAGGCTGTGGAAGAAATGCTGGGCGATGTGTATGTGCCGCTCGGAGAGAAGGATGGTAACCTCGTCTTTCTTAGCGAGAAGCTGCGGGATATCGAGCAGGAGCGTGGTGCCCTTGCATTGCGCACGGTGGATGTAAAGCGCATCTTCAACGATGCGCTGCGTGAGTCCTTCGATCCGCTGCCTCGCGTGAGCCTCCACGGCACGATGGCTGTCGCAACGGGCCTGAAGGTGCAGACTGGTAGCGCCATCGCCAGCCTCGCCGGTGATCAGAGCACTATCCAAACCGTCGTTGAACTGGTGTCCGCCAGCGATTACGAGACCGCCAAGAACCGGACGTTGGATGATTCCCGCAGTCGAGCGGGACGGAATGTTATTGGATTGTTGGCACGGTCCAACTCTGACCTCGACGATTTTGCAAACGAGATCTATCGCTGTGAACGCATCGCTGAACTGCATCGAAACGATACTGACCAAGAGGTCAAGGACTACTGCACCATCCAGCTTGAGCGTGCCACCAAGCTCGCCACCCAACTACAGAGCAAGATCAAGCAAACCCTGCAGACCGGTTCATTTGTCTTCCGTGGCCAAGCTACTGCGGTATCTGCTCTGGATGCCGACCTGCTGGAAGCAGCCAAAAAGCTGCTTTCCGATGTGGCTGACCAAGTGTTCGACCGCTATGCCGAAGCTCCCGTGCGGGTGGCAACAGATACTGCCGAGAAGTTTTTGAAGGTGGCCAATCCTGCAGCCATCGGAAGTAGCCTGGACCCACTCGGTCTGGTGCAAACCGTGGCGGGTCGTGCATCCTTCAAGACCGATCATAAGGCGATGATCAGCATTCGTGACTACATCGACAAACGCGGTACGGTTGACGGGAAGCGTCTGCTTGACGATTTCAGCAGTGACCCGTTCGGCTGGTCGCCCGACACTACGCGTTACATTGTCGCCGCCATGCTTATAGCCGGTGAGATCAAGCTCAAGGTGTCGGGGCGCGAGGTCACTGCCGCTGGCCTGCAGGCGATCGATGCGCTGAAGACCAACAACTCATTCAAGCAGACTGGCGTCGCTTTGCGAGATGAACGTCCGTCCATCGAGATGCTCGGACGGGCGGCAGAGAGACTCTCTGAACTGGTCGGCGACATGGTCATTCCGCTAGAGCAAGAGATTAGTAAAGCAGCAGCGAAGTACTTTCCCCGCTTCCAGCACGACTACGGGTCTTTAGCTGAAAAACTCAATGGTCTCGGGCTCGCGGGCGGCGACCTGGTCCGAACCTTGAATCAGGACATTGCCGACGTCTTGTTCACTGATGCCTCCGATGCCCCTCAACGTCTGGGCGCCGAGACCTCTGCCCTTTACGACAATCTCAAGTGGGCGCTTGAGGCAAAGCGCGTGCTCGACAACGGTCTTGACGCGACCCTGCGAGAGCTACAAGCCCATCGCCGCGATATCGAGGCTTTGCCCAATACTGGCGTACCGGGTGAGCTACGCAAGGAGGTCGCTGAAGACTTGGATAGCCTGGCGCAGCGCTTGTCCAAAGAGGACTTCTACAAACATACTGCCGACTTCAATTCGCAGCTCACCCACCTAAAGGGACGCGTGCGCGATGCTGTTATCAGCTTGGCTGAGCAGCAGAAGCTGCGCTTGAAGGAAGGTGTTGAGGACCTGCAGCGCATCCCCGAGTGGGAAGAGCTCACGCAGGAAGAGCGCGGCAACGCCGTCAGTAGCTTGGACAGTCTCTCTCTGGCTGCCACTCAGGACTTGGTCGGCCTCAAAAAATTGTTGGCCCGCGACTACGACATCAATAGCACCCTGGAAGAGCTGAAACGCTCGATACAGCGTCAAGGTCAGGAACGTCTGCGTCAGCGTATCGAAGAGGCGCGCAATATGGTCGGCGAACAAGGTCCAGCTAAGTTCACGAAGTCGATCACGGTACCGGTAAAGTTGACATCGGCTGCGGAGATCGACGCCTTAATCCAGCAGCTCAATGAGATCAAGGCGCAGCTTAGTCTGTATGCGGAAAACGAAATCACGATTGTCCTGAACGACGGTGCGCGGTGACTGCGGGGGATATTCGATTGACTCCAGAGCAGTCCACCGCGCTGGATGCCATTACGAATTTTTTGCGTGACGACGCGCAGGATGCCTTCGTGCTGCGCGGTAGTGCCGGCACAGGGAAAACTACGCTCGTCGCCAAACTGGTCACTACGTTGGAAGAGATGAATCTTTCGTGTGCCCTGTTGGCGCCAACGGGGCGAGCCGCCCGGATTCTTGGGAATAAGATTCATCAGATCACCGGTACGAATCAATATGAAAGCTCGACTATCCATCGAGCGATCTATACGTTGACTCAGGTCGAGGTGAACGAAGAAGCGGAAACTGCCAATGATCCCGGAGTGCGGATGATCTTCCCGCTGAAGGAGGAGGAAGCTTCAGTGTCGCTCTTTGTCATCGATGAGTCGTCAATGGTCGGCGACAAGGAGAGCCAGGGTGACTTCATACAATTCGGCTCTGGGCGACTGCTGAAGGACATCGTGACCTTCGCACGGATGAGACGGCCGGGCCGTACGTCGGACCATCTCACGAAGCTGCTCTTTGTTGGCGACCCGGCTCAGCTTCCCCCAGTCGGCGAGAACTCATCACCAGCCTTATCCAGTGACTATCTTAGGGAGGAATATAAGCTTCGGGTTGGCTCGTTCGACCTGAAAACAGTGATGCGTCAGGCACAGGGCAGCGCCATTCTAGATCGCGCATCGGAGCTGCGCGATGCATTGCTTGCTAATCGGTTCAATACCTTCTCCCTACGGCCTAATACGCAAGATATCGAGCAGATCGATGCAAGCAACGCAACTAACTTGATCGTTCAAGGATTGCAGAGCAGGGACTCGAATGTTGTGGTCGTGCATTCCAACGCAACGGCGCTCGATTACAACCGCAGCATCCGTGAGCGCTTGTGGGGTGATGCAAACCGGCCTATACAGGTAGGTGACACGTTGCTGGTCAACAGAAACTCGACCATGCATTTGTTGAGTAATGGTGATCTGGTCAAGGCCGTTCAGGTCGACCCGGAAGCAAGTAGAGTTCCGGTGAGCCTTAAGGGCGGACACCAAGTCGAACTCTGTTTCCGTGGTGTCGTTGTGGCCTACCGTGCCGGTGATGGAACTGCCATCCAGACCTCCTGCCTTATGTTGGAAAATCTGCTCGATTCTCCACATCGTGAGCTCTCTCCGCTAGAGCAGCGGGCATTGTTAGTCGACTTCCGCAGGCGTCATCCCAACTTGCACCCCAAGTCGAGTGAGTTCCGAAAGGCTATTCGGCAGGATCCCTACTTTAACGCCCTTCAAGTCAAGTATGGCTACGCGATGACTTGTCATAAGGCGCAGGGCGGCGAATGGAACACGGCAATTGTTGATTTCGCAGGCCAGGTGGGTGTTCGCAACGCATCGTTTTTCCGCTGGGCCTACACGGCAATTACCCGTGCAGCAAAGAAGCTCATAGTGGTTAATCCGCCCGATTTCACCGCGTTCAACGGGATAGATTGGACGCAGTCGACAGTGGCCGTCGCCACCGCAAATCAGCCGCGCCAGGAGGACTTGAGTGCAGATCCAGACTGGCACCGCTTGTCGTTTTCGGCCGCAACCGCACAGCTGATACTAACGCATCGTCAGCTGCGCTCGGCGTGGCAGGTTCAAGGAATTGCCATCGAGCAGCTCCAGCATTTGCAATATTGTGAACGTTATACTTTGGTACGGGGCGGCAGACACGCCACTGTGCAGTATTACTATGACAAGAAATATCGCATAGGCCGCGCAGACACCGCTCCTGGTGCGCTATCTGATAGCCAGTTAGCTAATGACGCGCTGACTTCTCTTCATGCGCTTTCAAATCAGCAATATTCGGGGCAGCCTGAGCAGTTTATTCAGGAGTTTCTTGAACGTTTGGATGTGGCCTTGAGCAGCTCGGCCATACGGCGTGCTGGGCATAAATCCATGCCTTATCGCTTACGGGTAAGTTTTGCCGATGCTTACCGCAGGGGCGATATCGATTTCACCTACGACGGCTCTTCTACCTGGACGGCTGCTCAGGAAGTTGGTGGCCCTGGCAATAGCCACGGTTTATACGATGAAGTGCAGCGCCTGATGCTTGCCCATCAGGAGAAGCAGCAATGAGCACAAGTGAAATATTTGCTCTGCGCAAGCAGAGGCGCGCTGCCGATGCCCTAAAAATGGCGCGCGCCGAGTACCCACAGAACAGCGATGACGTCTGGTTTCTGCGCGCCTATGCCTGGGCATTGTATGACCACGCAAAAATCCTCATCGACCGTTACGAGGCAAAGCAACTTTCACACACTGCATTATCGGGCCAGCTATCGCCCTACATGCGTGAGTTTGCGCGGGTGGGTAACTTACTGCGAGGCGATAGCACTTTCTCGCAAATGCTTCGTCTTGCATGCGTAGCATCCAAGGATTGGCGCGAATTTCTTGGCTTTGCACGATGGGCTGGTGTCGACGACTTTTCCGACGACGATAAAAAGCCGTTCGTCAATGATCAGGGAAAATCCATCGACAGTCTAAAGAAGCGCTTCATACGTGCCATCTGCCGGGAAGCCGCGGCAGGTGCAAATGAGGCTCAGGCGAACCCGGGTTGGGTAGAGTGGGGTAAAGGCATTCTTGCCCAGGCACTGCAGACCGAGCCTAACGATCAATGGCTCAACTACTATCAAAGCAAATTGCATCTCGCCTATGGCGAAGCAGAACAGGCGACCAAGCGCTTGGTACCAGTGCTGCATCGACAATCCAAAGCTGCTTGGCCTTGGGCGCTACTGGGAGAAATCCTAGAGGCGTCACGACCTGAAGATGCACTGACGTGCTACGCGTATGCAACACAACTCGCGCGTGAAGAACAAGAAGTAGCAAAGGTCCGTATTCACTTGGCGCAACGACTTTCCCTCGCTGAGCGTTACAACGAAGCCGCACAACAAACTCAGCAGGCAGCTTACTTTCGAGAACAGCATGGCTACAGAATCCCTCAGGAATTGGCACAGCTGCTCAGTAGTGGCTGGTACCAGCAGGCGGTAACCAACAACAGCATGCAGCGCTTGCCCGATGTGGCGGACGACGCAAGGGCCATGCTAAGAAAATTGGATCGCCAAAGCCTTACTTATGTTCAGGGTGTCATCGACCACATCAATGCTGAAAAAGCGCTTAGTTACGTTGTAACCGCACACGATACCGGTTTCGGGCTTTCCCATCGCAAATTCCCTAAGGTGGCGTCCCTAACGCCGGGCACGATTGTAGAAGTTGGATGCACCGAGCAGCAGGGACTGCCCGCAGACTGGCGGCTGACGGAAATAAAGTCACTGCCAGGCTTGTGTGAAACACTGCTTGGCAGTTTGCGGCGATCCGAGGGGAAAGACTTCGCTTTCATCCGGGCCGTTCCAGAAGACGTTTTTGTGCCTACGGAGTTAGCTAAGACATTCGCTCCGGGGCAGCAATACGACGTGACTTGCTTAGCCATTAAACGAACCAACAAGCAGGGCAAAACTGGGTGGCGCGCGGTAAAAATTATCGAAAAAGAGCAAAAAGGGGGATGACAATGGAATTGACCGCCGAGTCTAACCAACACTTGAGACTGGTCGCAGATGAAGCATTAGCTCAACTCAACAGCATTGCTTCTGCGGCCAAGAGTGAACTTCGCGATGGGCGCGCTCTCGGCGCTGATTCGTTGGCGAGCATTAACACGATGGCGTCCAGAGCCGCGATTCATAAACTGGATCAAATTAATCTGGAAAACCGCGAAAGCTACCAAATACTGGCAGGCGAGCCGGCGATTGCTCGTGTTGTCGTATTGGACGAGGAAGGTGAAAATCGCACCTATTACATCTGCCGTACCACGCCGGTCTCGGGTTTCCCAAATCTCGCCAGCTATCGCGCACCAGTCGGCCGCTTGGCCTCCTTAGCAATCGGGGCCGAATTTACATTGCCTAACGGCTCAGTTGTCGAGGTTTTGGAGCGCACCCAACTTAGGCCTGCCGCACTCGTCAACGGTTGGGATTCCATCGGTACGGTGGTTGAGGCTGAGCATTTCGGCCCACTAACCATCGAGTCGCTGCGTGAGCTGTTGACGAAGGTCGCCGTCGACGAACTCACTGAAGACATCCTTGGCCAGTTGCTGGCCGAGGAGACTGTTAAATCCAATATCATTGACGGCGTGCGCCGTAGCGTCATCACTAAGATGGGACTGCGGGATCAGCCCGTTCTAGATCAGTACCAGGACGAGATTTTCCGCCTTCCTCTCGACAAACGTCTGTTGATCCTTGGCCCTCCGGGTACGGGCAAGACCACGACCTTGATTCGCCGCTTAGGCCAAAAGCTCGACAGCGCTTTTCTAGATGAAGACGAACAGCGCGTGGTTGAGATGTTGGGCACGGCGCAAGGCGTCACACACGCGAACAGCTGGCTGATGTTCACGCCTACTGAGTTGCTCAAGCAATATCTCAAGGAGGCTTTTGCCCGCGAAGGCGTTCCTGCCTCCGATCAGCGAATTAAAACTTGGCATGAATACCGGCGAGAGTTGGCCAGGAAGGCATTCGGTGTGCTGAGAACAACCACGGGCGGCGGTACCTTTGTTCTAAAGGACAATCTGCCAAGCTTGCGTGCAGAGGCGCAAGATCGTCCCATTCATTGGTTTGATGACTTCAACATGTGGCAGCGCGGTTTCTATGCGAAAGAACTGCATGAAGCCGCCACTATGCTCCGCGAGGCCACGGCGCCGGCAGTACAAAGTCTGGGGGAACGATTCCAAAGCATCGTGGGGCAAACGGCAGACGGCTCGTTGGCTTCTACGTTCGCATCACTGGCAGCAGAGCTTCCTAAGGTGCAAGCACTCGCCGCCAGTTTGAAGGAAGCATCCGACAACAAAATCAAGGCCTCGCTAAACCTGCAACTCAATCGCAACCGATCATTCGTCGATGAGTTGGCACATTTCATCGATGGCTTGCAACATGCACAAGCACCGGACACCGACGAGCAAGACGACCTCGATGTGGATGAAGACGACGACTCCGCAGCACCGCGCACTGGTCGCGCCGCAGCAGCCAACGCTTACATGCAAGCTATGCGCGCGCAAGCTCGAGCAGTTGTATCCAAGCGGGCAGTCAGTAAGTCGTCCCGTAATGGCAAGATCATCGAGTGGCTTCGCGATCGTGGCCTAACAGAGATGGACTACGCAGAAGTAGGTCCTAGCCTGCTGGTGCAGGCAAACCTCCGCCGCTTTGCGAACCCTGTCAAACGATACCTTGATGGTGTTCCCAAGCGCTACCGGGCATTCCGACGCGAACGCCAACAAACTGGAGCTTGGTACCAAAGCGATGGCTTCGAGGCCCGGGATATTCATCCCCTCGAGCTCGACATTGTGCTGCTCGCAATTTTGCGCGCGGCGGGCGATCTAATCAGTCGTGCCAATGTTCTGCGTGACATCGATAACCCCGCTTGGTCCTCGCTTCAGCCGTTCCTTGGCCACTACCGAAATCAGATTCTAGTGGATGAAGCGACGGACTTTTCCCCCGTTCAACTTGCCTGTATGGCCGCGCTATCCCATCCACGGTTGCGCTCGTTCTTTGCCTGTGGCGATTTCAACCAGCGCCTCACGACCTGGGGCACGCGCTCGGCTACCGATTTGAAATGGGTTTTTGCGGACTTCGATATCAAGGAGATCACGGTCTCTTATCGACAGAGCAAGCAACTGAACGATTTGGCTCGCGCCATGATTCAAGTGGTGGGCGGCACTGAGCAGAATATCAGCCTACCTGCCCACGTGGACAGTGCCGGCGTAGCGCCAGCACTGAAGGAACATGCCGCAAGCACTGATGTCGTGGTTGGTTGGTTGGCAGATCGCATTCGAGAAATCGAGCGTTTTGTCGGTCAGTTGCCGTCTACCGCTATCTTCGTGCACAGCGAAGACGATGTCGCGCCCCTAGCTGATGCACTGAATGCAGCACTGGTCGAGCACAACATCCAGGTCGTTGCTTGTCGCGAGGGACAGGTCGTTGGCCAGGAGAGCAATGTGCGCGTGTTTGATATTCAACACATCAAGGGGCTGGAGTTCGAAGCGGTTTTCTTCATCGGTATTGACCAACTCGCGGCAAAGCACCCGGCGCTGTTCGACAAATATTTGTACGTCGGCACTACCAGGGCGGCGACCTACCTTGGCGTGGCCTGTGAGGGCACCTTACCGACAGTGATCGAGAGCTTGCGCACTCACTTTGGCCAGGACTGGCAAGCGCCGGTCACAGAACAATAGGAATTGACTAATGGCTTTCGACCAACCTACAAGAAACCGCCTGCAACGCTTTGTCAATGACGCCCGCCGTGTGCTGGAAGAGGAATTTACCCGGCAGCTCCAGAACGACTGCGGCATGGACCCGAATTCGGGCAATGTCGCTGAACTCACCAGTCTACGCCATATCAATGATGCTCAGCACGAGACTGCCCGCATCCTGCGCGCCACCTTGGCGCACTATACAGCCAGTGGCGACCTAAATGCTGCACAGGGTCTCGATCGCATTGTGCGCGAGCAAGCGTTTACCGTGCTCAATCGCTTGGCCGCGCTCCGCATGGCGGAGGCGCGTGGCCTGTTAGTTGAATCGGTGGGAAATGGATTCCAGGCCAAGGGATTTCAACTCTACGCGCGCCTGGTCGGCACTGCCTTAGGCGAAACGGGGGATGCCTACCGAGTGTACCTGTTCAGCGTGTTCGATGAACTTGCGCAAGACCTGCCGGGCCTTTTTGACCGCTACTCGCCGCAAGGACGGCTCTTTCCGCGTGAGGTCGCCCTGTTGCAGGTGCTGAACCTGATCAACGACGCCGACATCGCCCTACTATGGAGCGAGGACGAAACCATTGGCTGGATCTACCAGTATTTCAATTCGAAAGAGGAACGAAAGGCTATGCGGGATGCCTCGCAAGCGCCGCGTAACAGCCGCGAGCTAGCGGTGCGCAACCAGTTCTTTACTCCGCGCTACGTGGTCGAGTTCCTGGTTGACAACACCTTAGGGCGTCTATGGTTTGACGCGTGTGGCGGCGAGACTCATCTGCGGGAGCGCTGCCAGTATCTGCTGGTCAAGCCCGATGAAACGCCTCAGGCAGCTACCAGGCTGCGCGATCCGCGCACGCTCAAACTTCTAGACCCGGCCTGCGGATCCATGCACTTCGGCCTTTATGCATTTGATTTGTTCGTCGAAATCTACCGCGAGGCCTGGGCCTGGGAGGACCAACATGGGCCTGGCTCGTTGGATGTCTCCACCCATCCTCAGGCGGTGCTCAAGCCGCTGCGTCAGACCTACGGAAGTGAGGCAGAATTCCTGCGCGACCTGCCACGCCTGATCATCGAGCACAACATCTACGGTGTTGACATCGACCCGCGTGCCGCTCAGATCGCCGCGTTGGCGCTATGGCTGCGGGCACAACGTGCTTGGCACGACGCTGGCGTCAGAGCTAAAGACCGTCCGCTGCTCGGAAGGGGGCATGTGGTTGCGGCCATTGCGCCACCGGCAGAGCGCGAATTACGCCAACAGTTCGCGGCGAACCTGGACCGGAGCGATGCGGAGCTGTTTGAGAAGACTCTGCAATTGCTCAAGGGGCTGCCGGAACTGGGCGTGCTGCTTCAGGTTGAACAGGACCTGCCGCACTTGATTCGCCAGGTCTATGTGGGCAAGGGGACTGACTTATTTGCGCAACAGGAGCGAGACAACTGGCAGCAGGCCGAGGCGCGCCTGCGCGAAGCTCTTACCGACTTTGCCCAGGCTGCGAAATCCACCTATCAGGGGCGGTTGTTTGCTCAGGATGCGTTGCAGGGCCTCCGACTCATTGATTTGTGTCGTGAGGTGTTCGACGTCGTGGTGATGAATCCGCCTTTCGGGGCACTTGCAGCAGGCACGAAAGCACAACTCACCAAGGCTTTCCCGCGTAGCAAAAATGATTTACTTGCCATTTTTGTTGAGCGGGGCTTGGGTCTGCTTCGCGGGGGAGGAAGGCTTGGTGCAATTACATCGCGTGCCTGCTTCTATTTGTCCGATTATCGTAAGTGGAGGGAAGAGGTTGTGCTTGGTCTCTCTGAGCCAAAAGCTGTCGCGGATCTCGGCTTAGGAGTAATGGATGACGCAATGGTTGAAGCTGCAGCATACGTGTTGGAGAAACGAGCATGACTGATTTTTTGCGGTTGTTGACGGAAGCGGATAAAGCTGGGGCACTTGCAACAGCCTGCTCGCGCCTGCGTAAGGGCGACCCAGACCCTCGACATTTTGATATTCCAGCAGAATCGTTTGACGCTGTTCCCGGTAAACCATTTGCATATTGGGTCAGTGACGCCGTTCGTAATGTATTTGTAACACTTCGTCCATTAGAGGACATTGAACGAACCGCACGGCAAGGTTTGACAACGGCTGAGGACTTTCGATTTGTTCGCGCCTGGTGGGAGTCAAAAAGCTCTCACTGGGTCGCTTTCGCCAAAGGCGGAGCTTTCTCTCGCTTTTATGCCGATGTCTATTTGCTCACTAATTGGGGGGCTAATGGGGCGGAAATAAAAGCGGGCATCTGTCAGCGCTACCCATACCTTAATGGAAACGCCGAGTTTGTTGCGAAGAATCCCCAGTACTACATGCGCCCAGGCCTCACTTGGCCGCGCCGTACCCAAGGAGGGTTGAGCATGCGTGCAATGCCAGCCAGATGTATTTTCGCCGATAAAGGGCCGGCTGCATTCCTAGACAGAAATGACCCTGAAGAATTGCTGGCATTGTTAGCGGTATTAAACAGCAGTTCATTCGCATTACTGGTGTCTCTCCAGGTTGCCTTTGGTTCTTATGAAGTCGGAGTCATGCAGAGAACCCCTATTCCGGCTTTGAGTAGCGCTACACGTTACACATTAGCCTCGCTTGCAAGACGTGCTTGGTCTCTAAAAAGAACACTCGACACTGTTGAAGAGACATCCCACGCCTTCTTGCTGCCGATTGTTCTGCGCTCGCGTACAGATACTTATGATCGCCGGGCAATTGAGACTGAACTTCTCCAGATACAACGCGAAATTAATGACATTGCCTTTGATCTCTACGACTTTACTGAAGCGGACCGTCATGCAGCATTGGGGCAAAGTGCTGGAGAACAAGCACCTGCAGACGACGCAGAGGATGATGAAACTGAGATCGTCGAAGCTGAAGCACCTCCGGCGGATGCACTGCTTTCTTGGGCTGGGGGCGTGGTTTTTGGTCGCTTCGATTGGCGTCTGGCTACTGGAGAACGCAAGGCTCCACCGGAGCCAGACCCCTTCTCTGCTCTGCCGGCAAAGAGTCCTGGAATGTTGCCGGATGAATCCAGCCCATTTCTTGCACATTCTGGCATCCTGGTGGATGATCAGGGACACCCTTGCGACCTCGTGCGTTTGATTGAGGAAGTTCTTGCCCGGGTAGATGTCACTGTTCCCGACGACGTCCGTCGCTGGCTGCAGCGGGACTTCTTTGCTTTTCATCTACAGCGCTATTCTAAGAGCCGCCGTAAGGCGCCCATTTACTGGCCGCTGAGCACGACGTCCGGGAACTACACGCTGTGGATCTACTACCCCAGCCTTACGAGCCAGACGCTGTACACCGCCATCAACGACTTCGTCGAGCCCAAGCTTAAGCAGGTCAGCGGCGATGTAGCGACGCTGCGCAATAAGGGATCGGGGCGCGCCCGAGATGACGAGAAGCAGTTCGAAACTCTGCAAGCTTTCGAGTTGGAGTTGATCGAACTGCGCGACACCCTGCTCAGGCTCGCGCCTACCTACAAGCCCAATCACGACGATGGCGTGCAGATTAGTGCAGCACCGTTGTGGCCGCTGTTTCGCCACAAGCCATGGCAGAAGGTACTCAAGGATACATGGGCCAAGCTGGAAAAAGGCGACTACCACTGGGCGCACCTAGCCATGAACTACTGGCCGGAAAGCGTGCGGGAGAAGTGTAAGACTGACAGGTCACTGGCTATCGCACATGGTCTGGAGGAGTTGTACATCGAGCCGGAGGTTCAACCCAAGAAGGCGCGCGGTAAGAAGAAAGCGGGGGGCGGTGAATGAGCATCATGCAGCAGTCGAGCAAGGCGCAGGACAGAACCCTGGGCGTCTGGTTCCAACATATCCAACAGGGCATGGTTAAGCTCCCGCGTTTTCAGCGCTTCGAGGCGTGGGATCGGGGACGAATTAGTAGCTTCCTGAACACTATTATCAATAACCTCCCGGTAGGCGTAACGTTGGCGCTGGAGGTGGCTGGACAGGAGAAATTCGAGTCCCGCTATATCTCCACTGCTGAACCCGTGTTCGCAGGCACAGTGACACAACATTTGCTCGATGGTCAGCAACGATTGACAGCGTTTTGGCGCTCGATGCAAAACAACTACGAATGGGAAACATTCTTTGTCTATTTGCCGCAATTTGATCGGAGCGAGAGCAAGTCTGGTGCCGAAGTGGAAATCCGTTGCATCCCCCGCTGGGTTAACAACCACGAGCTACGTATGCCCCGCTGGGCTGAAGAACCGGCGAAGTGCCTCGAGCGGGGATTGATCCCGGTATCGCTATTGAAACCCGGCGATCTTTCGGCGCAGATCGATTTTTGGTTGAGTGACGCAACCAAGTCGCTGGAGCCCACTGATCATGATCCGCAAGCGCTCGCCAAATACAGGGCATACATGGAGATGCGTGCCACGATAAAGGCTGAGATCACGGTGCTACGCGAACGCGTAACCCATTTCAACCTACCATACTTATCGCTCCCGGCTAATACCAGCAAGGATGTAGCTTTGCAGGTCTTCATCAACATGAACACCAACAGCAAGCCATTGTCACTCTATGACATCATCGTGGCGGAAGTAGAAAGCGTGGCTGAGAAGTCCCTTCACGCGCTCGAAGCCAGTCTAACCGATAAATGCCCGAAAGCTGGGCGCTACGGCGATGTATCTGACCTCATCCTGTCCACGTCGGCACTGCTGCAGGAAAAGCTGCCCAATACGAGGGGCATGATCGAGATGGATAAAAAACAGCTTCTGGTCAATTGGCCAAAGCTCGAGCGTGGCGTTGAACGTATGGCGTCGCTTTTAGAGAGCCAGGGTGTATTTGATCAAGCTCGACTACCGACTAATGCCGTACTCGCTGTGATAGCTGCAGCGTACGAGCTGATCCCGGAAGACGGCGACTTTCTAGCCAAAGCAGAAAAGCTGCTTCGTCGCTACCTGTGGTCCGCATTCTTCACCGACCGGTACGAAAATACAGCGGCATCAAGGGCATTTTCTGACTTTAAAGCACTCAAGGCGCTGTTGAGGAACCCAGTGTTTACCGATGCGGATCTGCCCACGGTGCCTGTGCTTAATCGTTTGGAATACCCGCTGGCGGATGTCGATTCGTTGATGGCAGCTGGATGGCCAAAGGGGGCTGGGATTGAGGCACGTGCAATTTTGGCGGTGACCACGTACTTTGGTGCAATCGACTTTGCAGACCACAAGTCGGCAACCTACGACAGTATTCAGAACCGTGAGTACCACCATGTGTTTCCAGACGCCCTGCTTGCAGAGGCTGAAATACCTAGCTACTTGGCACTGAACTGTGCCTTGATCACATGGAAGACCAATCGAATGCTGGGGCGAAAAGATCCGCTAGAGTATCTGCAGGAACGTATCGACTGGGCCGATGAGAGTGTCGTGCGGGAGAGATTGAAGTCTCATCTTATTTCGTTCGATCTACTTTCGAAAGCACACTATGCAGGCGTGGAAGGTGCAGCGTTCAAGCAGAAGCTGGCGACTAATTTCAACGAATTCTTGCGGGATCGAGCTAACTTGGTAGTTAGGGCGATGACATCGCTTACTGATGGAAATAACCCGACACTCGAAACGTTGTGGCAAACGCACCAGATCAAAAGCACAGCAAATGCGGAGGCAGTAGTATGAGCATTGCAGAATTCATCCGAGAGAGTGTATTGCGGCCGCGTCTGAAGCAAGCCGGCTGCTTAGTGGTGTACGACGCCGATAGGCGCTACCGTGAGCAATGCTTCGACTTGGCGGCAGACAAGGTGTGCGTCATCGACGCGTCGGAAAGCAGCATAGAAAGTCGCGAGGCAGCCCTGCTGGCACTCCGCGAGGTCGGGCAGCCTAAGGCTCTCCTCGAAGGAGTGTTGGTCTATGTACCGACCCAGCGGCCTGAAACCGATGAGCAGAAGCAGGCTGACCCGTTTGCCCTGTACGGGGAATGTGGCGCGGTGTTCCCACAAGACGATGGCGACGAATACCTGAGCCTTTGCTTGCGCGCCAGGCCGGATCACGCTACCGAGATTCGGCAAGTGTTCGCCGGATCTCCCTCTGGGCCAACCTTCGCAGTAATTGACGCTATCGGTGGAGGCGTGAACTGGCCCCAGTTGCGAGCAACCCTGCATGTGGAATCGGGACGCGAAATTCTCGCCGCGCTTCTAGCACCGACTCCTAACCAAACCGAAGCTCTCAACAGACAAGAAGGCTGGGCCCAAGAGGCGCGTGACTTCCTGCGCGCCACTTTAGGCCTTAGCGTCAAAACGCGCAGTACTGCTTGGTCTGCGCTGGCAGATGAGCTATGGCGTTATGTGCTGTTTAGTGAGTTCGTCTTTGACTTACCGGTGGCGCTGCCAGACACCCTGAAGGGTGTGCCGCACGCACCGATGGAAGCCAGACCTATCGTTGAGGATGTGTGTGACCGTCTGCGCAGCGATCCCAAGGCACTTGCTGCTTATATTGAGCGGGCTGAAGCTATTGAAGCGAATCTCAATTTGACCGACCTGTGCGGCGCAATTGACGATCTCGGCGAACGCGATACGTTCCCCTTTGAGGAGCGGACTTTTCTGCGCACGGCGATCAAGGCCATCGTTACCGGCGAAACGGATGCCGCACGTCAGGTGCTGACCCGGCATAGGAGCTCCGTGTGGCTGGGTAAGGGCGAAAGTCAGGCTCAGTGGGAGTTGGTGCGGTCAAGTCTGAGTCTGGTTGAAGCCTGCGAGGATTTTGAGCGGCAGTTGCCAGACCACGCTCGCTCGCAAGCAGATTTAATTGACTTCTACCTGAGCAGCCTGCGTGAAGCAGACCGCTTGCAGCGTGAGTTCGAGCAGGCTGCAGGTGACTTCTTGGACCAGCACGGTTTAATGCACGATGTGATCAGCCAAGCGCGCGCACGTTATCGACGCTTGGTTGAAAAGGTCCAGAGCGTGTTTATGAAACACGTCGAGTCCGGGGGATGGCCGCCGGCCGGGCGGTTTGCGAATGCCGACGCTTTTGATCGCCTTGTGACTGATCGCCTTAAAGAAAATGGCCGTAAGGTGGCTTACCTCATGGTGGACGCCCTGCGGTATGAGTTGGGCGTGGCTCTTGAAAAATTGCTGGCGGAAGACGGGCCAGTCGAGCTACAAGCAGCGTATGCGCAGCTGCCCACCATCACTCTGGTGGGTATGGCCAGCTTGCTACCTGGCGCGCGCACAGGGTTGACCCTGTCGCTGGAGAACGATTCACTTGTACCGAAGCTCGACGGGGCGACTGTCAGCAACGTCGTGCAGCGTATGAGCGTCCTGACCAAACGTTATGGAGACCGCTTTACGGAAATGCCGCTCAACGATTTCGTACGCGGAAAACCAAAAATTGCGGAGACCGTCGACCTGCTGGTGCTGCGCTCCACAGAGATCGATAGCCAGCTTGAGAGCAATCCCGAAACGACCCTGGGGCTGATCCCTGGCACGCTGAAGCTGATCCGAGTCGCCCTACACAAGCTGCGTGGTATGGGCTTCAAGGAGGCAGTTATCGTGACCGACCACGGCTTCTTCCTCAATGCTCAAGCCGAGGCCGGAGATGTGTGTGTTAAGCCGCAGGGCAAATGGCCTGTGACGGCACATGATCGCATGATGTTGGGTGATGGCACAGCAGACAGCCATAACTTGGTCATTAGTGC
The DNA here is from genome assembly GCF_006715485.1 of Herbaspirillum sp. SJZ107. Classification (GTDB taxonomy): domain Bacteria; phylum Pseudomonadota; class Gammaproteobacteria; order Burkholderiales; family Burkholderiaceae_D; genus Telluria. The sequence goes on along the minus strand of NZ_VFNH01000003.1, from coordinate 301,650 downwards.
AGAGAAGGTTGGTATCCACGGCAATTTCAACCAAGTGGCCTTACCACGCAGCATGGCACCCTATCGCTCGGGGCATCTGTACTTCCACGGCGGAGCCTCCTTGGCCGAGGCAGTCGTCCCTGTGCTGGTTGCACGCTTGGATACCGCCACCAATGCGGAAATACGCAAGGTGGTGGTGGAGTTGAGCTATAAAAATGGCGCCAAACGAATAACTACACGATTGCCAGTCATCGAAGTGACACTAGTTGCCGACGATATGTTTTCCCAAGGCACAAGCGTGGAGATTCTGCTCGAAGCGCAGGATAGCAAAGGTAATGTGGTGGGTGAGCCGCGCCCAAGTGGGGACGTAAATCCAGCGACGCGGACCGTGACCCTGATGCCTGGTCAGCGCAAGCAGATTGCCCTAAGGATGGATGATGAGTTCCGGGGTAAGTTCTCGATCAAGGCGCTTAACCCAACAACCTTGGCTGCCTACAACAATTTGGCGCTTGAAACCGATTATACGGAATAAACTATATGGATGAACTCGACCAAAAGCTAAACGCTGCTTTCGACGGCAAGGTTCTCCGTAAGGACTTGCTGCATCGGATCAAGAAAGGTACCAACGTTCCAACGTTCGTCTTAGAGTTTTTACTCGCCAAGTATTGCGCTAGCAACGATCAGGCAGAGATGGACGCCGGCATGGAGGCCGTACTTTCGTCGCTGCAGGAAAACTATGTTAGGCCAGACGAGGCTAATGCAGCTCAATCTAAAGTGGCCACCAAGGGCAAGCATCGCTTTATCGACAAGGTCCATGTCCGGTATGTCGAGAAAGAGAAGCGCCACTGGGCATCATTGGAGAACTTCAACTCACAACGCATCGCGATTGGGGAAAAGTTCTATCGCGATAACGACAGGCTGCTCGAAGGTGGCATCTGGGCAGAAGTTACATTAGCTCATAACGACATCGACGAAGACGATTACGCTTTTTCTATCGAGGACCTACGCCCAATTCAATTAACACGTTTCGACTTTGGTCGCTATACAGAAGGCCGGTCATCTTTCACCCGTGATGAGTGGCTTGCGGCGGTTCTACGTTCAGTGGGTCTGGAGCCCAGCAAGCTCTCAAAGCGCGTCCAAATGCATTTCATCGCCAGGTTGGCCGCTCTGGTCGAGCCTAATTACAACTACATCGAGTTGGGGCCGCGCGGCACTGGTAAGTCTTACTTCTTCAGTGAGTTTTCTCCCTACGCTACTTTGATTTCGGGCGGTCAAGCGACCAAGGCCACGCTGTTCTACAACAATGCGCGGCGCAAGGTGGGGTTGGTCGGCTTTTGGGACACGGTCGCCTTTGACGAAGTTGGCGGCATTAAGGTGCGCGATCCAGACACCATCCAGATTATGAAAGACTTCATGGCTAACGGACGTTTTTCGCGTGGAGCCGAAGTCATTGCTGATGCAAGTTTGAGCTTCGTTGGGAATATTGATGTCTCGGTGCAGCAGGTTGTGAACTCTAACGAGCATGACCTTTTCCAACCGCTTCCGCCTGAGCTGGACTTGGCAGTCATGGACCGCTTTGCAGCGTATATTCCAGGCTGGGAAATGCCGAAGAATAGTAGCGAGTTCCTGACCAATAACTACGGATTTATCACCGATTACTTGGCAGAGGCCTTCCACTATCAGTTCAAGCACACGAATCGCTATGAGGAGGTTAATAAGCGCATTCGACTTGGACAGAATATCGAAGGGCGTGACGAAAAGGGCATTAAAAAGACTGTCTGCGCCTTCTTGAAGATACTTCATCCACATGGGCCGCCCTCGGACGAGGAATTCGAGGAATACGTTGCCTACGCAACGGAGTGTCGTCGTCGGGTCAAGGAGCAGATGAACAAGCGCAAGCCGGATGACGAATTTGCGAAGATTAATCTTTCCTACTTCAAAGCCAGCGGTGAAGAGGTGGTGGTTTTTTGCCCCGAGTCTAAGGACGCGTCTGCGACGCAAGAGCCGGCTCGTCGTCGCCTGAATAGGGCGGATGGCCAACTCAGTGGTGCAGCCGAAACGCTGCTGGAGTCGCCTGCAGCGAAACCTACAAGCGCGCAGCCACCTGTTGCTACGCCTGCTGCAGAGGTTGCGTTGTCATCGTTAGAGCTCAAGGAGCAGCACTTCACTATCCTCTATGGCGATACCGGATACAGCTATGAGTCCATCCTCGGCCCCTACTTGCGCGGGGCGAAGTCAGTTGTGATCGAAGACCCGTACATCCGGTTACAACATCAAATTCAGAACTTCGTTCGCTTCTGCGAAACGATTTTGAAGGCAGGATCGGTAAAGAAAATCAGTCTGATCACTGGATACGACGACAAGACCCAGTTGGTTGACATTGCCGAAAAGCTCGACGAGCTCAAGCAGAGTCTCTTGGAGTTGGATGTCGAGCTAGACGTGAAGCTAAACCCAAACATTCATGACCGTGAAATCCGGCTCGACAATGGGTGGGTCATCAAGATTGGTCGCGGTCTGGATTTCTATCAGAAGCCTAGTGGTTGGTTTGAAGTGGGGGCAAACGATCTTTCCCTTCGTAAGTGTCTCGAAACGAAAGTTGACATCTTCCGTGCCGAATAGCTTGCTCGACTATATTCCTGACACACTATGTCAGCGAGCTAGATTGCTTTTTGCTGGGGCGCTTTTGGTAGCCGAGATGAAAACGAACCATCGGCACAAGAACCCCATCCATGCGTTGTATGATGAGCAAGAAAAGGGAGTGTTTCATGTCTAACTTGGCGATGAGAAGAACAAATGAGTGACGTTGTTTTGCGTGAGAAGGATCTGTCTGCATTCGAACGCGCCCTCGGTCAATGCCGAGCGTGGACTGCTGAGCACCAAGTTGAAGTAGGCGCAATGGAGATGGCACTTGGAGCAGCAGTGCTCTCTTGGGGAGTCATGAGCGGGCAAGTTGTACTAGGGCACGACTTGGAAGCGAGCAGGCTTGCTGACATTGGTGGCATGGTAGGGATTGGGGGCGGGGCGGCCGGAGCAACCGCGCTGGCGGCAACGCTGCTCAAGGGGGTTTTCGTTGGCGGAGTCGGGTTGGTTGCGGGCGTTACGTGCATTCCAGCGATTGCATTGATTGGCGGCGGGGCGACAATCCTTGGCAGCTTTGGTTACGTTATCGGGGATATGATCGGCAGAGTGCTCCACCCGCCCAAAGGATTCGCTGAGTTGTTGTCTGGCGGGGCGATTGTCGCAGTCGGTGTGGCCCTTATGATTGATGGTGCTCGGCGCATCGTGCGAGACGAACGAGTTCTGGCCACAGCATCAAAATTTGGAGACGGTGTTATCAAATTAGCTCCGCAGGCGTCGGAGGTGGTGATCGCAACCTGGGATGACCTGCAACGCTTGCTACAGGAATTCGCTGAAAGTCCATCAGCATATGGAACGGGAGGCGCCACCGCTATCGGAGGCGCTGCTATTGGAAGTGCTATCGCCGCAAGCTCCGTAACCGTATTCGGGTCGAGCACTCTTGGTGCTACAGCACTTTCACTTGGTCTTGTTTCTGCACCGGTCTGGCCCGTTGTAGTGGGCGGGGCCGCTGGACTGGCCCTCGGTTTGGCCGCATGGAAAAGTATCAGGCGCATCCAGGGCCGAGGAAAGAATGCCAGAAATTGAGTCTTGTTTGCTGGACTACGCTGACTTTTATTAGCGATGAAGAAATCGTTTGCAATGAGAGCTGACGAATCAGCCATGAGGTGCCAGCTGTTGTTTGCGATTTTCGCCACTGCCAAGGATTCGGGAGCATGACAGCGTTCGAGAGTGTTAAACCGGGTACAACACCGGGTATGAAATGGGTCGGTAAGCGGCTGACGTCTTAAAAATCAAAGGCTAAAGCTGCTACTTGCCGTTCAACGTCTAAGCAACACCGATTGCCGGCAAATGCCGGCAGACAAAAGCCCGGTCTTCCCGCGAAGCCGGGCTTTTTTCATGCCGCCGGCGCCAGGCACACCAGCTTGATCTCCCGCTGCGCAGCCACCAGCAGCGTCGTCTGCACGAACGTCAAGGTTCCCCGCACCGGGTGCCGGAACTGCCGCTCTCCGCCTTCCCGTCCCAGCACGTCCTGCCTGTGCCAGCACTGCGCAAACAATGCGCTGTCCCGGCACAACGCATCCACCAGCGCCTTCATCTCCACATCCCCCGGCCGCCGATGAAAATCCGCCCGGAACTCGGCCGCCAGCCGCGCCGCACGGGTCTCCCAATCCGCGATGAGGGCCCGCGCCACCGGCGACAGGAACACGTAGCGCAGCAGGTTCCGGTCCTGCGCCTGCTCATCCAGCCAGCCGGCGAACAGCTCAGACGCGGCATCGTTCCAGGCGCGCGCCGTCCACGCATGGTCGAGCAGGTAAGAAGGCACGGACATCAACTCCGGCAGCGCCAGCAGGGCCGGGGACAGTCCGTCGACCGCTTCGTCGGCAGCGCTGGGATCCTTCTTGCCCGCCAGGTCGAACAGCGATGCCCGTTCGGCCGCGGACAGTTGCAGCGCCTCGGCCAGGCGCGCCAGCGCGGCGCTTGATGCGCGCACCTCGCGGCCCTGTTCCAGCCAGGTGATCCAGGTGACGCCCAGCCCGGCCGCGTCGGCCAGTTCCTCGCGCCGCAATCCGGGCGTGCGGCGGCGGCCGCCCGTCCTGGCCGGCGTCAGGCGTTCGCGATGGGCGCGGATGAAGGCACCGAGCATCTGCCGTTGTTCTGCATCGTTCATGGCGTTATTTATACCAGGATAACCAGGCTCCTTGTAACAGTTAAACAGCCGGCCGACAATCGGTTTCCACCCTTCTTTTCCGGAGACCTCATGACAAGCGATACGCACAACGCCGCAGTGCTCGAACAATACGATTCCCGGGCCCAGGCCTACCTGTCCAGTGCCGTGCACGCGCAGGGCGAGGACCTGGCCTTGATGGCAAGCCTGGTCGGGCAACGTCCGGATGCGGTGGCGCTGGACATGGGATGTGGCGGCGGCCACGTCGCGTTCCGGCTGGCGCCGCTGGTGAGCAAGGTCGTCGCCTGTGACTTGTCGGCGGCGATGCTGGATACCGTCGCCGCGGAGGCGCGCAAGCGCGGCCTGGACAATATCGTCACGGAGCAGAGCGCGGCCGAGGCGCTGCCCTGCCCATCGGCCTCGTTCGACGTGGTCGCCACCCGCTACAGCGCGCATCACTGGGGCGATGTCGCTGCGGGCTTGGCGCAGATGGCGCGTACCGTGAAGCCCGGCGGCATCGGGATCTTCATGGATGTCGTGTCGCCCGGCCAGCCCTTGTTGGATACCTGGCTGCAGGCCATCGAGCTGCTGCGCGACCCTTCGCATGTGCGCAATGCCTCGCTGGCGGAGTGGCAGGCGGCGCTGGCGGCTGCCGGCTTCGCGGTGGAGCAGGTGGCGACCTATAAACTGCGGCTGGCGTTCGGACCGTGGATCAAGCGCATGCGCACGCCCGAGGTCCACGTCGCGGCGATCCGTTCGCTGCAGCAGCGAGCGTCAAACGAGGTGCGCGACCATTTCCGGATCGAGGCGGACGGCAGCTTTACCGTCGATACGGTCCTGATCCAGGCGCGCAAGGCCTGATCAGGCCAGCCGGTCCGCCAAGTCCTGCGCCAGTCCGCACACGGCGAGGGTCGAATCCCACGACCCCACTGTCGGGAACAGCGCCGCGCCGGTCACGTACATCGCCAACGCGGATCGGGCCGCAGCCGGTTTCCAGCGTCGTCACGCGGCCTTCGCAGTCGTGCAGCAGCTGCCGAGCAGATGGCGCTGATCTACCTCGTTTCATGACTACATCGCGTACAAGGGTGAGTCGGGCGCGAAAGGGGCTGGCAAGATGCGGGCTGAGGGCAAGAATGCATCGTCAAGGATGGGGATGTGTTGAACTTCCTGTTCAACGTGTAAGCCGGCACCTGGCATCTGGTTCGCCTGCGGAAACGACCCCCTTTTCCTGAGGGCAGAACCGGCTTTGCGTCTCGAACATCAATCCTCGTCCTGCACGGCCCTGGCGCTTGCCGGCCCGGTAGCACGACGGCACCGTTCCGAGCAGTACTTGACGTTCTCCCAGTCGCGCGCCCATTTCTTGCGCCATGAGAACGGCAGGGCGCAGTGCGCGCACGTCTTGCACGGCAGCTCGGATTTTTTGCGCATCTTCATACAAACATTGTATAGCCATCGTGCGGCACAGTTCAGGCAATCCGGTCCGCCAGGTCCTGCGCCAGCCCGCACACGGCCAGGGTCGGATTCCACGCCCCGGCCGTCGGGAACAGCGCCGCGCCGGTGACATGCACGTTGGCTACCCCGTGCGGCCGGTAATCCAGTCCCACCACCGAGCCTGACGGGTCCTCGCCGATCCACAGCGGCGATGCCTCGTCCACGACCAGGTGCGAGCGTACCTGGCGGCGTGGCGGCCGCACATCATGCCAGCAACCCGACTGGCCTTCGTCGATCCAGTATTCGACAGCGCTAGGCGCCGCCGCATCGCGGCTGGCCAGTGCGGCGATCGTCTGGCATACCGCGTCGTCCATCACATCCCATAAGGCCGCTTCCATCGGCCCCGCCTGCAGCTGTACCGTCATATTCGTGGTCGGATCGGTGCCGCCATCCAGCCGCATCCAGTTGTCGCCATGCGCCTCGCCGATTTCCCCCAGCGCCGTGCACGCGAACAGCACCCAGTCCTCCGATCCCTGAAATTGGGCCAGCGACGGCACGGCATCCGGCGCCTCGGCCGCAATCGTGGCCGCGTCACGCGCCGGATCCGAAGAAGCAAAGGCACTCACCTGCACCTGATACTGCAAGCCATTCTCCGCCCGCCCAAGCAGCACATGCGCTCCCAGTTCCAGCGCCCCGGCCTGGCGAAACGCCGAGCGCGGCACCCGCGCCGTGAAGCGCGACATCAGGTGGCCGGTATAGCGCTTGCCGGCGTTCGGCAGCAGGGCGCCGAAGGAATTCATCAGCAGCGTCGCCGACGGGATCGCGCCCATCGCCAGCACGATCTTCGCATCACCGATGCGGATCGGGCCGCAGCCGGTTTCCAGCGTCGTCACGCGGCCGTCGCCGTCGTGCAGCAGCAGTTCGACCGTGCAGCGGTCGACGATCGCCAGCTCGCGGCCCTGTCCGCAGGCTGCCAATGCTTTCTGGCGCTGCTGCAGGCCGAGCAGGGTGCCGACGGTGGAGAATTTGTGGAAGCCGGCGCCCGGGCGCTCGTCGTGCTGCACCGCCAGCGGCGCCGCGCCGGCGTCCAGCGCCGAGGGCACGCAGCGTTTGAAATTTTCGCGCAGGCGGGTGTCGAGCTGGCGCTGCAGGCTGCCGTAGACGCTGTCGTCGATGCAGTCGGCGCCGGTCACGTGCAGGAAAGCGCGCGCATCGTCCCAGAAGCCGGGTTTTACGGTGCGCTCGACCAGGGCTTGCGGCCAGCCGCGCAACTGGTCCGGCTGCGGCGCCGTGCACCAGCCGTGCCAGCAGGTGGAGCGGCCACCCAGCATCGGGATCATCCCGTCCTGGGTCAGGTGGGCGTCGGTTGCCATCGCCGCGCTGCGGGTCCAGGGGTAGGTGGTGGCGTCGCCGGCGATGGCGCGCAAGGCGGCGGGCAGCGTCTGCACGTGGGCCGGCAGCCAGTAGCCGCCGCGTTCCAGCACCAGGATCGCGGCGTGCGGGTTGCGTGCCAGCGTGCGTTCGATGAAGGCGACGCCGGCGGGGCCGGTGCCGATCACGATGACATCGTAGTGCGCGGCCTGCACCTGTTGCCAGCCGGTGCAGTAGGCGTTGCCGATGAGCTGGCCGGCGCCCGGCGATTGCGGGCCGGGGGCAGGGTAGCCGCGGGATGGAGTGGGGTGGGGACGGGTGGACATATGCAGCCTCCTCGGGTGAGCGCGCCAGTCGGGCAATGCAGTGGGAGTACCCCTGAAAAATAATCCAAGGGAAATGTCACAGTTCCGTCTCAGCTAAAACAGTTGCGATGCATCAAGGCCAGCAGGCGGCGAGACTGAGGTATTTACAACACTTCAAATTTTTCGATGTCACACAGCGGTTAAATTCGTGTCATGAAGGTGACATACGCGGCCACTAAGCTCTCCCGGATTCCGTGCCCCATTGCGCGGCCCTCCCATTGAATCCAGGAGCTTTGAAGAATGAACGCGAATACCGATCTGTCCCGCCGCCGCCTGCTGCGTCTCCTCGGCGCCACGCCGATGCTGCCGATCGGCGCCGGCAGCGTGGCTGCCATGCTGTCCGCCTGCGGCGGCGGTGACGACAGCCCGGCAAGCACCACGCCGCCGACCCAGACCACGCCGACGGTGACCCTGGCCGGCGTGTCATTCAGCGCGATGGCGGCGCCGTCGCTGGCGGATGCCGCCGCGATGGCCACGACCACGGTCGGCTCGACCATGACGGTCAATTTCAGCGACAGCAGCAAGCTCGATTTCAAGCTGTCCTACAAACCCTTCTTCATCACCGGCGACGCGGTCCCGAACGGCAGCGGCGGCACCATCGTCGCCGGCGGCTACTACGACATCAACAACAAGCCGATCATCGACACCACCGTGGCCGGCAGCGAACGCCAGTTCTTCTCGGATTCGCCGGACGGCACCTCGCTGCTGACCGTCCCGAACGCCAGCGTGGCCGGCATCAAGGGCAACCCGGTGTTCGCCGTGGTGCAGTTCGAGTACACCAGCTTCGCCCAGGACGCCAAGACCGACATGTACGGCCGCCTGCCGTCGCCGATCGCCGTGCTGACCCTGGACCAGGACAAGAGCAGCGGCAAGCTGTCGCTGGTGAAGTACCACAACGTCGACACCTCCGGCGTGAACGGCCTGTGGATCACCTGCGGCGCCAGCCTGTCGCCGTGGGGCACCCACCTGTCGAGCGAGGAATACGAGCCGAACGCCTTTACGGCCGCCAGCGACGCCCAGTTCAAGGCCTACAGCAAGAACCTGTACGGCGACGAGACCAAGGCCAATCCGTACAACTACGGCCACCTCCCGGAAATCACCGTCAACCCGGACGGCACCGGCAGCATCAAGAAGCACTACTGCATGGGCCGCATCTCGCACGAGCTGGTGCAGGTGATGGGCGACAACCGCACCGTGCTGATGGGCGACGACGCCACCAACAGCGGCTACTTCGTGTTCGTGGCCGACAAGGAAAAAGACCTGTCCTCGGGTTCGCTGTACGTGGCCAAGGTCGGTGCCGGCTTCTCGCTGGACCCGGCCGCCGCCGCCGCGCCGCTCACCTGGATCAAGCTCGGCTCGGCCACCAGCGACGAGATCCGCGCGCTGGCCGCATCGACCAAGCCGACCGACATCATGGACGTCAGGACCGCCGACCCGCAGGACGCGACCTATTCCAAGGTCACTTCCAACGGCCGTGTCGAGTGGCTCAAGCTGAAGCAGGGCATGGAGAAGGCCGCCGCCTTCCTGGAAACCCACCGCTACGCCGCGCTGGTCGGCGCGTCGATGGGCTTCACCAAGATGGAAGGCACGACCGTCAACCTGAAGGACAAGGTGGCCTACTCGGCGCTGGCCAACTGCAACGGCTCGATGGTGGCCGGCAGCTCGACCAACGTGCCAGGCAACGGCATCTCGATCCCGAAGGCGCTGACCGCCGGTGCGGTGATGATGCTGAACCTGAAGGGCGGCCAGAAGGACATCGCGGGCGGCACCATCAACAGCGAGTGGATGCCGGTCGATACCAAGGCGCTGCTGGTCGGCGAAGACATCGCCGCCGACGCCCTCGGCAACACCGCCAACCCGGACAAGATCGCCAGCCCGGACAACCTGAAGTTCTCGGAAAAGATGCGCACCCTGTTCATCGGCGAGGACAGCGGCAACCACGTCAACAACTTCCTGTGGGCCTACAACGTCGACACCAAGGCGCTGACCCGCATCCTGTCGACGCCGTCGGGCGCCGAATCGACCGGCCTGCATGCGGTCGACGACATCAACGGCTGGACCTACATCATGAGCAACTTCCAGCACCCGGGCGACTGGAGCAGCAGCCTGCACGCCAAGGTGAAGGACACGCTGGATCCGCTGGTGAAGGCCAACTACAAGAACAAGTTCGGCGCGGCGGTCGGGTATCTGACTGCGGATCTGAGCCAGTTCAAGTTGGCCAAGGCGTGATCGAAGTCGTCGGCCGATAAGCCGTCGCTCCCGTCGATACGACGTCATCCCCGCGTAGGCGGGGATCCAAGTTCTGCCTGCAATTCGACGGCTCGAAAAACTTGGGTTCCCGCCTTCGCGGGAACGACGTTTTCAGGTAAACAATCCAGCAAACTTCCGCGCAGCTTCGTACGGCTCCTCCGCGCCATACACACTGCTGATCGCCGCCACCATATCCGCCCCGCGCTCCACCAGCGGCCGCGCATTCTCCACCGTCATCCCGCCGATCACCACCACCGGCACCTGCAACGCTTCCTTCGCCCGCGCCACGATATCGGGCGGCGTACTGACCTCATACACCTTCACGCGCGACGGATAGAACCCGCCGAACGCCACATAGCTCGCCCCCGCCGCCTGCGCCGCCAAGGCCAGCTCGAACTGCCCGTAGCACGACGCCCCGACGATCTTGTCCGGCCCCAGCGCCGCCCGCACCTGCGCCACCGACGCATCGGTTCCGCCCACGTGTACCCCGTCCGCATCCAGCCGCAGGCACAGGTCCAGGTGGTCGTTGATCACCAGCGGCCGCTCGTGGCGGCGGCACAGCGCGAGCAGGGCGCCCGCCTGTTCCGCGCGCAGCGGTTCGGATGCCGTCTTGTGGCGGTACTGGACCAGCGCCGCGCCGCCCTCCAGTGCGCGCCGTGTCGCCTCCAGCAGGCGGTCGGTGTCGTCCCAGTCGGGCGTGACTAGATAGAGTCCTCGCATTGTCATCTCCTCAAGCGTGGAGCCGGCGCGGGATGCGCTGGCCCGGTGCGATCATGTAAGAAGTGGCCAGCGCCTGGTGGCAGTAGCGCTGGGCGTTTTCCAGCGCGACTGCCATGGCCTCGCCCAGCGCCAGCCGGGCCGCGATGGCGGATGCCAGCGTGCAGCCGCTGCCATGGAATTCGCCGGGCAGGCGTGGCCAGCGCCACGCGCGACCATTCCCGGCGCCGGTCCAGCGGTTGACGACCTCGTCGCCATCGCCATGGCCGCCGGTCACCAGCACGTGCGGACAATCGACCGCGCCGATTGCCGCCGCTTCCGGCCCGTTCGGCACCAGCACCGTGGCCAGCGCCAGCAGCGGCGCCAATGCCGCCAGCGCATTGCCGCGCGCCAGTGGGTCGCCGTGGCCGCTGGCCAGCACCGGGTCGAGCACCAGCGGCAGCACCGGGTCGCGCTCGCGCAGGCGCGCGACGATGGCGGCGATGGCCTCGGCATTCGCCCGGTTGCCCGGAATGCCGGCCTTGACCGCGCAGATCGGCATGCTCGCGGCCAGCAGGGTGGCCTGGCGCGTCAGCAGGCCGGCATCGACCGGCACCACCTCGTGCACGCGGTTGTTGTCCTGCACGGTGAGCGCGGTGACGATGGCCAGCGCATGCACACCCTGCGCCGAAATCGCCTCGATGTCGGCCTGGATGCCGGCCCCGCCCGACGGGTCGAGGCCGGCGAACACCAGCACGCAGGGCCGGGCCGCTTCAGCCATCACACCCGTCCCGCCATCGGCGACGAGGGCGAGGCCGCGAAGCGCCGTGCCATGCGGCCGGCCAGATACGCTTCGCGCCCGGCTTCGACCGCCAGGCACATCGCGCGCGCCATCCGCACCGGGTCCTGCGCCAGCGCGATGGCGCTGTTCATCAGCACGCCATCGCAGCCCAGTTCCATCGCCACCGCCGCGTCGGACGCGGTGCCGACGCCGGCGTCGACCAGTACCGGCACCCTGGCCTGGTCGATGATCAGCGACAGGTTCCACGGGTTGAGGATGCCCATCCCGGAGCCGATCAGCGAGGCCAGCGGCATCACCGCCACGCAGCCGATCTCCTCCAGCATCCTGGCCTGGATCGGGTCGTCGCTGCAGTAGACCATCACGTCGAAGCCGTCGCGCACCAGGGTCTCGGCAGCGCGCAGGGTTTCCGGCATGTTCGGGAACAGGGTCTTGTCGTCGCCCAGCACTTCGAGCTTGACCAGCTTGTGCCCGCCGAGCAGTTCGCGCGCCAGCTGCAGCGTGTAGACCGCATCCTTGGCGGTGTAGCAGCCCGCCGTGTTGGGCAGGATGGTGTAGCGCGACGGCGGAACCACGTCGAGCAGGTTCGGCGCATTCGGGTCCTGGCCGATGTTCACGCGGCGGATCGCCACGGTGATGATCTCCGCTTCGGCCGCATCAAGGGCAGCGCGCGTCTGCTCGAGGTCGCGGTATTTGCCGCTGCCAACCAGCAGGCGGGAACGGTACTGCTTGCCGGCGATGGTCAAGGGCCGGTCTTCACGCATGTTGTCATTCATAATAGTCTCCGTACAGGATTCAGCCGCCGCCGATGGCACGCACCACGTCGACCTTGTCGTGCGCCGCCAGCGGTGTCGCGGCCCAGCGCTCGCGCGGCACCACGCTGCGGTTCACGGCCAGCGCCAATGCTTGCCCGGCCAGCCCGAGCGAGGCGACCAGGTCGTGCAGGCTGCCGCCTGCGGGCACCGCGTGGACGGCGCCGTTCAATTCGATTTCCAGCATGCTCACGCCTTCTGGTACAGCTCTGCGCCGTTGCGCATGAACTCGACCGCCTTCACCTGCATGCCCTGCGCCGCGTAGTCGCGCACTTCCTGCGTGATCTTCATCGAGCAGAAGTGCGGGCCGCACATCGAGCAGAAGTGGGCCACCTTGCTGGATTCCTTGGGCAGGGTCTCGTCGTGGAAGGCTTTCGCCTTGTCCGGGTCGAGGCCGATGTTGAACTGGTCTTCCCAGCGGAATTCGAAGCGCGCTTTCGACAGCGCGTTGTCGCGGATCTGGGCGCCCGGATGGCCCTTGCCCAGGTCGGCCGCGTGCGCCGCGATCTTGTACGTGATGATGCCGTCCTTGACGTCGTCCTTGTCGGGCAGGCCGAGGTGCTCCTTGGGCGTCACGTAGCACAGCATGGCGGTGCCGTACCAGCCGATGTTGGCGGCGCCGATGCCGGAGGTGATGTGGTCGTAGCCGGGGGCGATGTCGGTGGTCAGCGGGCCCAGGGTGTAGAAGGGCGCTTCGTGGCACTGCTCCAGCTGCAGGTCCATGTTCTCCTTGATCAGGTGCAGCGGCACGTGGCCCGGACCCTCGATCATGGTCTGCACGTCGTGCTTCCAGGCGATCTGCGTGAGTTCGCCGAGGGTGCGCAGTTCTGCCAGCTGGGCGTCGTCGTTGGCGTCGTAGATCGAGCCCGGGCGCAGGCCATCGCCCAGGCTGAAGGCGACGTCGTAGGCCTTCATGATTTCGCAGATCTCTTCGAAGTGCGTGTACAGGAAGGATTCCTTGTGATGCGCCAGGCACCACTTGGCCATGATCGAGCCGCCGCGCGAGACGATGCCGGTCAGGCGGTTCGCCGTCATCGGCACGAAGGGCAGGCGCACGCCGGCGTGGATGGTGAAGTAGTCGACGCCTTGCTCGGCCTGTTCGATCAGGGTGTCGCGGTACATCTCCCAGGTCAGGTCCTCGGCCTTGCCGTTCACCTTTTCCAGCGCCTGGTACAGCGGTACGGTGCCGATCGGGACCGGGCTGTTACGCAGGATCCACTCGCGCGTCTCGTGGATATGCTTGCCGGTGGAGAGGTCCATCACGGTGTCGCCGCCCCAGCGGATGGCCCAGGTCATCTTTTCGACTTCCTCGCCGATCGAGGAGGTGACCGCCGAGTTGCCGATATTGGCGTTGATTTTCACCAGGAAGTTGCGGCCGATGATCATCGGCTCCGATTCCGGGTGGTTGATGTTGTTCGGCAGGATGGCACGGCCGCGGGCGATCTCGTCGCGCACGAATTCGGGGGTGATCTCGCGCGGGATCGCTGCGCCGAACGACTGGCCCGCATGCTGGCGCCCGATCATCTGGGCCATGCGCTTGCCGGTGGGGCCGGCCGCTTCCAGCGTGGCGAGGTATTCCTGGCGCCGCAGGTTTTCGCGCACGGCGACAAATTCCATCTCGGGCGTGACGATCCCCTGGCGCGCGTAATGCATCTGGGTGACGTTGCGGCCGGGGAGGGCGCGGCGCGGCTTGCGCTGCAGGTGGAAGCGCAGCTCGGCCAGCTTGGGGTCGTTCAGGCGCGCGTTGCCGTAGTCAGAAGTGGGGCCGGGCAGTTCGACGGTGTCGCCGCGCTCGCCGATCCAGCCGGCGCGCAGCGGGGCCAGGCCGGAGCGGATGTCGATGCGCGCCTCGGGGTCGGTGTAGGGACCGGAGGTGTCGTACACCCACAGCGGCGGATTCGGTTCATGGCCGAACGACGCCGGCGTGTCGGCCTGGCGGATTTCGCGCATCGGCACGCGGATGTCGGGACGGCTGCCCGTGACATACACCTTGCGCGAGTTCGGCAACGGGTTGATGGCAGCGGCATCGACGGTGGCGCTGGCGGAGAGGAATTTCGGATCGGCGTTCAAGTGCACTCCTTTGGTCACTGAGGATCGGCGATCCAGCGTGAGGAGTGCGGAGCAGGCTTGCCGGCCGGGAGGCGCGTGCATGCAGACTCTGTAGCTTCCCTTCGCTGGCATTATCCAGATCAGGTTCGAAGGGTATGTCTCACCCGCGCGGTTGATGGCGCAGGACCCCTAGCGTTGTTGTCGCTTCATGCAAATCGAAGGCGACGAGCGGAGTGTACGTCGGTTTTTAAAAGATGGCAATCCATCGTATGCGATACTATCCGCCTGCCTGTTTGTCCTGCCATCCGCCCGCACCACCATGCCCACGCTTACCCAACTCATCCTCTACCCGATCAAATCCTGCGCCGGCATGCCGGTCCCTGCCGCCACGCTGCTCGATGCCGGCCTGTCCGCGCAGGGCGTGCACGACCGCGAATGGATGGTGGTGCTGGAAGACGGCCAGTTCCTCACCCAGCGCGAATACCCGCGCATGGCGCTGATCAGGCCTCGTCCGGACGGCGACTCTCTGCACGTGAGCATGCCCGGCCAGCCCGACATCAAACTGCCGCTGGCCTGGAGCGGCACCGAAACGCCGCGCCGGGTCCGCGTCTGGGACGACCTGGTCGACGCCGCCGATTGCGGCGAGGCCGCGGCCGCCTGGTTCAGTGCGGCGCTCGGCACCGCCTGCCGCCTGGTGCGCTTCCGCCGCGACATCCACCGGCCGACCAGCGTCAAGTGGACCGGCGGCGTCGCCTCGCAGACCCGCTTCGCCGACGGCTATCCGCTGCTGCTGATCGGCCAGGCCTCGCTCGACGACCTGAATGTGCGTCTGCGTGGCGCCGGACGGGCGCCGCTGCCGATGGACCGCTTCCGCCCCAACCTGGTGGTCGACGGCCTGGAAGCCTTCGAAGAGGATTACCTGGAAGCGCTGCACGACGCGGACCTCGCGATCCGGCCGGTAAAGCCCTGCGCGCGCTGCCCGATCCCGTCGATCGACCAGGCCACCGCCATCCCCGGCCCCGACCCGCTCGACATCCTGCAGACCTACCGCGCCAACGCCCGCATGGAAGGCGCGGTGTGCATCGGCATGAACTGCATCGTGGTGCGTGGGGCCGGCACCGAATTGCGCGTGGGGCAGGTGCTGGACGCGGAGCTTGCCTTTTGATGGCGGCACGTCCGCTAGTGATTCTGCTGCACGGCGTCGGCAGCACCCCTGCCGCGATGGCGCCGCTGGCCGACCGGATCGCATTGGCGCTGCCCGGGGCCGTGATCGCCGCACCGCCAGCCGCCTTGCCCTACGACCTGGGCGAACAGGGTCATCAATGGTTCTCGGTCGACGGCATCACCGAGGACAATCGCCCGGCGCGCATCCAGGCTGCGTTACCCGCTTTCGTCGACACCATCCGCGGCCTGCAGCGCGCGCACGGCGCGGCGCCCGAGAACACCGTGCTGGCCGGATTCTCGCAGGGCGCAATCATGGCGCTGGCGGCATGCACGGATACCTGGCTGGCGCGCCACGTGGTCGCCATCGCCGGCCGCTTCGCACCGCTGCCCGACGCATGGGAAGGGCGCACGGCAGTCAGCCTGGTCCACGGCACGATGGATGGCACCGTGCCGGCCGATCACAGCCGCCGCGCGGCCGCGCGCCTGGCCGAACTCGGGGCCGACGTGCACCTCGACCTGGTGCCGCGTGCGGTGCACATGCTGGCGCCGCCAATCGTGGAAGCCGCAATCAATGCCCTGGCACGGCCGCCGCGATTGGCGCCGATCTGACGTTCCGGCAACGCTTGCCTCATCTTTACGCCTTTTCGGTTTCCAAGGCGGCCGAGTTAGCGTAATGTTTGAGGTTATTGCTGAGAGGGAACGAACAATGCATGAGCGTGGCGCCAGTGTGCGCGAGTTAATCGCCGAGAACGAGGCTTTGCGGCGCCAGCTTTCCAGCCTGATCGACCAGGCCGAGAGCAACCACGCCATCATGATGCGGCACCAGGCCTTCGACCTCGAACTGGTCGGCGCCGGCAGCTTCCGCGAGCTGGTCGAGACCATCTTCCGCGAGTTGCCGATCGTTTCCAGCCTCGACATCGTGACCCTGTCGCTGGTCGACACCGGCGCCGACATCTATACCGTGATGCACAAGCTGGGCATGGATTTCGAGACCCTGCCTGACCTGCTGTTCTGCGAATACCAGGACGCGCTCGGCTACGACCTGGCGGGCGCCACCCCCAAGCCGGTCCTGGGCCTGTACAACCCGGCGCTGCACAACATGGCGTTTCCGCAGCCTCCGGCAGGACTGGCCAGCGTCGCGCTGGTGCCGCTGCTGCGCAACAAGCGCCTGCTGGGCAGCCTGAACCTCGGCAGCCGCGACCCGGGCCGCTTCACGCCCATCCTCGGCACCGATTTCGTCGAGCACATGGGGTCGATCATCGCAATCTGCCTGGAAAACGTGATCAGCAACGAGATGCTGAAGTACATCGGCCTGACCGATGCGCTGACCGGCGTCTACAACCGGCGCTACATGGACCGGCGCCTGGGCGAGGAGATCGCGCGTGCGCGGCGCCAGGCCTACCGGCTCTCGTGCATGTACATCGACGTCGATCATTTCAAGCAGGTCAATGACACCTGGGGCCACCAGTCCGGCGACGACGTGCTGCGCGAAGTCGCGGCCCGGATCAAGGCCGAGCTGCGCATGTCGGATGCGCTCGGCCGCTTCGGCGGCGAGGAATTCGTGGTGGTGCTGATCGACGCCGACCTGGACAGCGCCAGCCTGGTCGCCCAGCGCATCCGCGCCAGCGTCGCCGACCAGCCGTTCGTGGTGGGGGAGGGGCAGATGCTGTCGGTATCGGTCTCGATCGGCGTGGCGACGCTGGACGATTTCGAGCGCGACCATCCGATCGAGGGCGTGGCGCAGCAGCTGGTGGCGCAGGCCGACCAGGCGCTGTACGCCGCCAAGGTCAACGGCCGCAACCGCGTCGTCGCCTACGGCTGACGCTACCCTGGTGCTACCTTAATAAGCGGCCTTCGGCCCGCGTGACGGCCGACCCGGTCCCGCGCAGCACCACCACATCCCCGGCCCGCAACTCGGTATCCCGCCCCGGCTCGATCCGCTCCTGCCCGCGCCGCACCGCCGTCACCTCGGCCCCGACTTCGTCCAATTGCAGCTCGGCGATGCAGCGCCCGACCGCGCCGGCATCGTCCTTCAGCGTCACCGAATGCAGCCTGACCCAGCTGTGCTCGGGATCGTCCGAGACGTCGCCGGCGCCGTGGAAGAAGCCGCGCAGCGAGGCATAGCGTTCGTCGCGCGCGGCCTGCACCCGGTGCACCACGCGCCGCAGCGGCACGCCCATCACCACCAGCGCGTGCGAGGCCAGCATCAGGCTCGATTCCAGCGCTTCCGGCACCACCTCGGTGGCCCCGGCCTTTTTCAGCACCTCGAGTTCGGTGTCGTCGTGGGCGCGCACGATCACCGGCAGCGCGGGCGCCAGTTCGTGCACCAGGTGCAGCACCTTGACCGCCAGGCGGGTGTCGGCAAAGGTGATCACCAGGGCGCTGGCGCGGTTGATACCGGCCGCGATCAGGCTTTCGCGCCGCGTGCAGTCGCCGTACGAGACGTTGACGCCGGCGGTGCGCGCTTCCTGCACCCGTTCGGGATCGAGGTCGAGCGCGTACCACGGCAGCTTTTCCTCGGACAGCAGCGTCGCCAGGCTCTGGCCGCTGCGCCCGAAGCCGGCGATGATCACGTGCTTCTGGGCCGCCATCGTGCGGCTGGCCAGCTGCGTCAATTGCAGCGATTGCAGCATCCATTCGTTGGACGCGACCTTCATCGCGATCTTGTCCATGTTGGCGATGATGAAGGGCGCGGCCAGCATCGACAGCACCATCGAGGCCAGCACCAGCTGGATCAGGAAGGGATCGATCAGCTTCGAGCCGGATGCCAGGTTCAGCAGCACGAAGCCGAATTCGCCGGCCTGGGCCAGCGCCAGGCCGGTACGCATGGCCACGCCGTCCGAGGAGCCGAAGGCCTTGGCCAGCGCCGCGATCAGGGCGAATTTGAGCAGTACCGGCAGCACCAGCAACAGCAGCACGACATACCAGTTCTGCAGCACCAGGCGCAGGTCGAGCAGCATGCCGATGGTGATGAAGAACAGGCCGAGCAGCACGTCGCGGAAGGGTTTGATGTCTTCTTCCACCTGATGCTTGTAGGGCGTCTCGGAGATCAGCATGCCGGCGACAAAAGCGCCGAGTGCCATCGACAGGCCCGCGTGTTCGGTAATCCAGGCCGCGCCCAGCGTCACCAGGAGCAGGTTCAGCATGAACAGTTCCTGCGAGCGGCGCTTGACCACGATGGTGAACCAGCTGCGCATCAGCTTCTGGCCGAAGAACAGCAGCAGCGCCAGCACGGCGGCGGCCTTGACCGCGGCCCAGCCCAGGGTCATGGCCAGTTCCTCGGCCGGCCTGGCCAGCGACGGGATCAGGATCAGCAGCGGCACCACGGCGAGGTCCTGGAACAGCAGGATGCCGATGATGCGCCGTCCGTGCTGGCTTTCCAGCTCCAGGCGCTCGGTCAGGAGTTTGGAGACGATGGCGGTGGAGGACATCGCCAGCGCGCCGCCCAGGGCCAGCGCGGCCTGCCAGCCGATGTGGACCGGCAGCGGCAGATACTGCAGCGCGAGCGCGCCCAGCACCGTCACCAGGATCGTCAGCGCCACCTGGGCCAGCCCGAGTCCGAACACGATGCGCCGCATCGCGCGCAGCTGGGCCAGCGAAAACTCGAGGCCGATCGAAAACATCAGGAACACGACGCCGAATTCGGCCAGGCCGTGGGTCGTGGGGCCGTTGTCGGCCAGCTTCAAGGCGTTCGGCCCGATCAGGACGCCCACCGCCAGGTAACCCAGCATCGGCGGCAGGTGCAGCATGCGGAAGGCGACCACGCCGAGCACGGCGCTGCCCAGTAAAAGTAGGGTGAGTTCGAGGCCTGAAGTCATCCGGTCAACCCGCCTTGTCCGGGAATGTTGTTGTTTGTTACGACTGGCAAGTTTCTTGCTTTCCCAATTCGGATATACTTTCCATATGAGTGTAACCCATGAAAAAATAATGCTGACAAGTTTTGACGCGGCAAAGGCCCAGCGCGCACTGGACCTGGCCCGCGACGCCCTGCAGATCGAGGGCGAGGCAATCCGCAAACTGACCGAGCGTCTCGGCCAGGACGACAGCGTGCCGCGCGCGGTGGCGCTGATGGAAGCCTGCAAGGGCCGCGTGGTGGTCTCGGGCATCGGCAAGTCCGGCCACATCGGGCGCAAGATCGCCGCGACGCTGGCCTCGACCGGCACCCCGGCGCTGTTCCTGCACCCGGCCGAAGCCGCCCACGGCGACCTCGGCATGGTCACCCCGCAGGACGTGCTGATCGCGATTTCGTATTCCGGCGAGAGCAGCGAGCTGGCGGTGGTGATCCCGGCGGTCAAGCGCATGGGCGTGCCCGTGATCGCGATGACCGGCAAGCCGGAATCGCGCCTGGCGACCATCGCCGACGTGCACCTCGACGTCTCGGTCGAGAAGGAAGCCTGCCCGCTGAACCTGGCGCCGACCGCCAGCACCACGGTCACGCTGGCGCTGGGCGATGCGCTCGCGGTGGCGCTGCTCGAGCTGCGCGGCTTCAAGTCCGAAGATTTTGCATTGTCGCACCCGGGCGGCGCGCTGGGACGCCGTCTGCTGACGCGCGTCGCCGACGTGATGCGCAGCGGCGACGCGGTGCCGAAGGTTGCCCCGGATGCGCTCCTGCTCGATGCGCTGCTGGAAATCTCGAACAAGGGCATGGGCATGACCGCGGTCGTCGACGCCGATGGCCGTCCGGTCGGCGTATTCACCGATGGCGACCTGCGCCGCCTGATCGCCAAGGTCCAGGATTTCAGCAAGGTCGTGATCCGCGACGTCATGCACGCCGATCCGCGCCGCATCCACCCGGAGCAGCTGGCGGTCGACGCCGTCGCCGTGATGGAAGAGTTCCGCATCAACCAGATGCTGGTGGTCGACGCCGACGATAAACTGGTCGGTGCGCTGCACATCCACGACCTGACCCGCGCCAAGGTGATCTGATGGTCACGCCTTTAGCCCACATGGAACGCGCGGCGCGTGTCAAGGTCATGATCTTCGACGTCGACGGCGTACTGACCGACGGCAGCCTGACCTACAACGCCGACGGCGAAATCACCAAGACCTTCTTCGTGCTGGACGGCCTCGGCATCCAGCTGCTGAACCGCACCGGCGTGCGCACGGCGATCATCAGCGCCAGGAATTCGCCGATCGTCGTCAAGCGCGCGGCCGACCTCGGGATCACCCACGTGTTCCAGGGCCAGCACGACAAGCGCATCGCGTTTGCCGAGCTGCTCGAGAAGACCGGCGTGACGGCCGAAGAGTGCGGCTACATCGGCGACGACGTGATCGACCTGCCGCTGCTCACCCGCGTCGGCTTCGCGGTCACGGTGCCGAGCGGCCATCCGGAAGTGCAGCACCGCGCGCACTACGTGACCAAAAACCCGGGCGGACGCGGCGCCGTGCGCGAAGTGTGCGACCTGGTGATGCGCGCCCAGGGCACCTACGACCAGGCGCTCGCGCCGTATTTCGGTTGATCGAACCCACGGATAACGGATAACGTCATGGCACCGGCACACTACAAACGGACCGCGCACCGGGGCAAGCTCCTGGCCCTGATGCTGAGCGCGCTGTTCTTCGCCTTCGGCAGCTTCTGGCTGCTGCAGATCATGAGCAGCGACGGCGGCGGCGGACCGGTCAACGTGGGCAACGATCCCGACTACATCGTCGAGAACTTCAGCTTCGTGCGCATGGCCGAAACCGGCAAGCCGCGCTACGTGATCTCGGGCGAGCGCCTGACCCACCGCCCGGCCGACAACAGCTCGGTGATCGAGAAGCCGGTGGTGCAGGGCCTGAACACCGAGCATCCGCCGATGACCATGACCGCCCAGCACGCGCTGGTCAGCCAGAACCAGAACCAGGTCGACCTGAGCGGCGACGTCGACATCCAGCGGCCCGGCGCCGCCAACGCACGGCCGCTGCGCGTGCGCACCCAGGCGCTGACCTTCCTGCCCGACGAGGACATCGCCAAGACCGACCGGGCGATCGAAATGAAGGTGGGCACGGCGACCGCGCACGGCGTCGGCATGGTCGCCAACAACGCCACGCAACAGGTGGAGCTGGGCGGACGCGGGAAGATCGTCTTCCCGCCACGCAGCGCACGCTGATATGCACGCAATGAGGAACCGCATCCAATGAACAAGATCTTTGCCACCGCAGCACTGTTCGTGCCCCTGGCCGTGGCCAGCCTGCCTGCGTCGGCGGAACGCGCCGATTCGCTCAAGCCGACTTCCATCAAGTTCGCCGATGCCCACATCGACGAGGCCACCCAGACCCGCACCTTCACCGGCGGCGTGGTGCTGACCCGCGGCACGCTCACGGTGATGGCCGACAAGGCGGTGGCCACCGAGACGCCCGACGGCTACAGCTACCTGACCCTGACCGCGGCGCCGGGCAAGTTCGTGAGCTTCCGCCAGAAGAGCGACCGCGGTCCCGACCAGTGGTTCGAAGGGCGGGCCGAGCGCATCGAATACGACGACCGCGCCGAACTGGTGAAACTGTTCTCGAAGGCCGTCATCAAACAGAGCGAAGGCCCGACGGTGACCCAGGAAATGGACAGCGAATACATCGCCTACGACAGCCGCAAGGAACTGCTGGTCGGGTACAACGACCCCACCGGCGCCAGCGTGCCCGGCAAGGGCCGCGGCACCATGATCTACCAGCCGCTGCGCAAGACCGCGGCCGCTGCCCCGGCCGCGCCGGCCGTGGTGCGCTGATATCTACAAGGACCTGCATTCAATGAAAAAAACAATCGCCGTCGTCGCGCTGTCGCTGGCGGCCCTGAACGCCGCGGCCGAACGCGCGGATGCGCAAAAGCAGGCCGCCATCGAGTTCGACCAGGCCCACATCGACGAAGTCACCCAGATCCGCACGCTGACCGGGCGGGTGGTGCTCACGCGCGGTACCCTGACGGTCAAGTCGGACAAGGCGGTGCTCAAGGAATCGCCCGAAGGCTATATGGTCCTGACCCTGACGGCGGCGCCGGGCAAGGTCGCCACCTTCCGCCAGAAGCGCGACGGCGGCCCCAACCTGTGGGTCGAGGGCCAGGCCCAGCGCATCGAATACGACGAGCGCACCGAACTCGTGAAGCTGTTCTCGGACGCCACTGTGCGCCAGCTCGAGAACGGCCGCCTGTCGAGCGAAGTGAACGGCGCCTTCATCTCCTACGACAACCGCACCGAACAGGCGAACGTCGGCGGCAATGCCGGTGGCCAGAGCCAGCCGGGGCAGGGCCGCAACACGCTGATCCTTGCACCGCGCCGCGGCGCGGCCGCACCGGCGGCCACCCCGGCGCCGGCCGCGGGCAATCCGGCAGAGTCGTCTTCGTCTTCAGGAAAGCAATAATGGAATTACGCGCAGAAGCCACCGCCATCCAGGCCGGCAGCAGCACCCTGACCGCCAAGGGCCTCCAGAAAAGCTACGGCAAGCGCCTGGTGGTCCGCGACGTCTCGCTGCAGGTCGCCTGCGGCGAAGTGGTCGGCCTGCTGGGCCCGAACGGCGCCGGCAAGACCACCTCGTTCTACATGATCGTCGGCCTGGTGCCGTCGGACGCCGGCAGCATCGACATCAACGGCAACGACGTCACCGGCCTGCCGATCCACCGCCGCGCCTTGCTCGGCCTGTCCTACCTGCCGCAGGAAGCCTCGGTGTTCCGCAAGCTGACGGTCGAAGAAAACATCCGCGCCGTGCTGGAACTGCAGCGCGAGAACGGCAAGGCCTTGTCCAAGGCGCGCATCACCGAGCGCCTGAACGAACTGCTCGCCGAACTGCAGATCGAGAAGCTGCGCGAGAACCCGGCGCTGTCGCTGTCGGGCGGCGAGCGGCGCCGCGTCGAGATCGCGCGCGCGCTGGCGACCAACCCGCGCTTCGTGCTGCTCGACGAACCGTTCGCCGGCGTCGATCCGATCGCGGTGATCGAGATCCAGCGCATCGTGCGCTTCCTGAAGGAGCGCGGCATCGGCGTCCTGATCACGGACCACAACGTGCGCGAGACGCTCGGTATCTGCGACCGCGCTTACATCATCAACCAGGGCGCGGTGCTCGCATCCGGACGCCCCGACGATATCATCGCCAATGAATCGGTCCGCCGCGTCTACCTGGGTGAACATTTCCGGATGTAGTCATGAAACAGACGCTGCAACTCAAGACATCACAGCACCTTGCACTGACCCCGCAACTGCAGCAGTCGATCCGGCTGCTGCAGCTGTCCACCCTCGAATTGCACCAGGAGATCGAGCAGGTCCTGAGCGATAACCCGCTGCTCGAGCGGCTCGACGATCCGCTCGACCGTTCGGTGCGCCTGCTGGCCGACGGCGCCATCAACCACAATGCCGCCACGCCGGGCGAGGCGCCGGCGCCGGGCCAGGCCGCGAATGGGGAAGAGGGCAACGGCAGCGGCAACGGCAGCGAAGGCGAAGCGCCGGAAGGCGGCGCAGACGACGGCGGCAGCGGCGACGGCGATGGCGGCGACTGGGGCGAGCCCGGCCGCGGCAGCGGCGGCGACGACGAAGATGGCCGCCCGCAGCTCGAAGCCAGCCCGGTCACCCTGCGCGAACATCTGATGGAACAGGTGCGCATGACCTGCAGCGCGGCGCGCGACTGTGCGCTGGTCGAGCTGGTGGTCGACGCGCTCGACGACAACGGCTACCTGGAAGAACCGCTGGACGACATTTACGCACGCCTGCCGGAAGAGCTGGAAATCGAATTCGACGAGCTGCGCACCGCACTGGCGATGGTGCAGAGCATGGACCCGCCGGGCGTGGGCGCGCGCAGCGCGGCCGAGTGCCTGGCGCTGCAGATCCGCCGCATGCCGGGCGTGCCGCTGGTCACCCGGCGCATGGCGCTGACCATCGTCGAAAAGTACCTCACCTGGTTCGCGCAGCGCGAATTCAACAAGCTGAAAAAGGCGCTCGACTGCGACGACGAAGACCTGCGCGAAGCCCAGGCCGTCATCCGCCAGTGCAATCCGCACCCGGGCGCGGCCTTCGCGTCCGACGTGTCCGACTACGTGGTGCCGGACGTGATCGTGCGCCGCGCCAAGGACGGCTGGAGCGTGCAGCTGAATCCCGACGTGATGCCGCGCCTGCGCGTCAACAGCCTGTACGCGCAGGCGCTCAAGCAGGGCAAATCGGAGACCCAGCTGGGCGCGCAACTGCAGGAAGCGAAGTGGCTCATCAAGAACATGCGCCAGCGTTTCGACACCATCCTGCGCGTGGCCCAGGCCATCGTCGACCGCCAGCGCAACTTTTTCTCGCACGGCGCGGTTGCCATGCGGCCCCTTGTTTTACGCGAGATAGCTGATACACTAGGTCTACACGAGAGCACGATCTCTCGCGTAACAACGCAGAAATACATGCTGACACCGCACGGCATGTTCGAGCTGAAGTACTTTTTTGGGAGCCACGTGGCGACCGAAGCAGGGGGCGAAGCCTCCTCGACGGCGATTCGTGCGCTCATCGTGCAACTCACAGGAGCCGAAGACCCCAAGAATCCATTATCCGATAGCAAGATCGCGGAAATGCTGGGGGAACAGGGAATGGTCATTGCGCGCCGTACGGTCGCAAAGTATCGCGAAGCGTTAAAAATCCCGCCCGTCAGCCTCCGCAAATCTCTGTAACAGCAGCTGTCCGCTGCGCGCACTTTTTATCAGCGTTCGGACAGCCGCGCATTTTCAGGAGGAGTGTGTATGAATCTCACCATCAGTGGTCATCATCTCGATGTCACCCCCGCCATCCGTGAATACGTACAGAACAAGCTGGAACGCATTACCCGCCATTTCGATCAAGTGATCGACTCCCACGTCATCCTCTGCATCGACAATCTTACCCAGAAAGACAAACGCCAGAAGGCCGAGATCAACCTGCGTGTTGCCGGCAAGATCCTCCATATCACGAGCGCCGCGCATGACCTGTACGCCGCGATCGACATGTTGATGGACCGCCTCGACCGCCAGGTCGTCAAATACAAACAGATGCTGCAAAATCATAGTCACACCGCGCTCAAGCGCCTGACTGAAGAAGGAGGCGAGGCTCCGGCCACGGCATAGACTGCCGGCTGCAGCACCGTAGACTAAGGGCGCACATCGGCGCCCTTTTTGCTTTTTGGCGCCCTCTGCACGTTACAATGTTATTTTAAAATCCATAAAAAAATAACATGAGTGAAACCGTGGAGACCCGGATCGCCAATGGCACCGGCATCATTACCCTGAACCGGCCGAAAGCCCTGAATTCGCTGTCGCTCGACATGGTGCGGGCATTGACCGAAGCACTGCTGGCCTGGCGCGACGATACTGCCGTGGCGGCGGTACTCATCCGCAGCAGCAGCGAAAAAGCCCTGTGCGCCGGCGGCGACATCCGTTTCTTTCACCAGGTCGGGCAG
Source organism: Herbaspirillum sp. SJZ107 (assembly GCF_006715485.1). Lineage (GTDB taxonomy): Bacteria > Pseudomonadota > Gammaproteobacteria > Burkholderiales > Burkholderiaceae_D > Telluria. The sequence continues at coordinate 275,631 of NZ_VFNH01000003.1, read as the reverse complement.
TTGCCACCGCAGGGCGGCAGTGCGCTGCTCGAGGATTTCTTCACCGAAGAATACGCACTGAATCACCTGATTCATTTCTATCCGAAACCGTATATTGCGCTGATGGATGGCGTGGTGATGGGCGGCGGCATGGGCATTTCCCAGGGCGGCCCGGAGTGCGCGCTGCGCATCGTTACCGAGCGCACGAAAATGGCGATGCCCGAGGTGAACATCGGCATGTTCCCCGACGTCGGCGGCAGCCATTTCCTGTCGCACGCGCCGGGACGGCTGGGCTGGTACCTCGGCCTCAGCGGCGCCACCATCGGCGCCGCCGACGCGCTCTACGTGGGCCTGGCCGATGTGTTCGTCCCGTCGGCACAGCTGCCGGCCCTGGATGCGCTGCTGGCGTCGACGCCCGGCTCGGATGTGCCCGCTGCGATCCGCAGGTTTGCCGCATCGTTCGCGGGCCAGGCCGGCAGCAGCGAACTGCAGGCGCAGCGAGCGCTGATCGACCGCTGCTTCGGCGCCGCCTCGGTGGCGGACACCATGGCCGCACTAGAACAGGAAACCGACCCGTTCGCGCACAAGGCGCTGGCCGCGATGCGCCAGCGCTCGCCGCTGATGATGTGCGTGACTGACGAACTGCTGGTGCGCGGCGCGTCGCTCGGCGTCGCCGATTGCCTGCGCCTGGAACGCGCGCTGGTGCGCCGCACCTTCGAGCATGGCGAGATCCTGGAAGGCGTACGCGCCCTCGTCATCGACAAGGACAATGCGCCGCACTGGAATCCGCCGGCGCTGGAGCAGGTCACGCTCGGGATGGTGGCGGACTTCTTTGCGCCGGTGTGGCCGGCGCATGCGCATCCACTGCGCCATCTCGACTAGCGCCGTGGACCCCACCTCATTTCAGCCGCCGGCCGGCTGGCGCGCACGCCTGCAGGGCTACCGCTGGACCGAAGCGCTCGAGGGCTGTTCGGCAGCGTCGGTGTTCCGGCTCGACACGCCCGGCCAGCCGTCGCTGTACCTCAAGACCGAGCCGGCCGGGCTGCTGGCCGAACTGCCGGGCGAAGCCGAGCGCCTGCGCTGGCTGGCCGCCGCCGGCATTCCCTGCGCCCCGGTGCTCGGGTGGGAGCAAGAGGCGGGGCGCTACTGGATGTTGCTGGGCGAACTGCGCGGACGCAACCTGGAAGACGCCGCGTTTGACCCCGCGTGTAAAGTGCGCCTGATGGCCGCGGCGCTGCGTAGCCTGCATGCGCTGGACGTCGCCGGCTGCCCGTTCGACCACCGCGCTGCGCTGCGCATCGGCCACGCCGAAGCGCGCCTGCGGGCAGGCCTGGTCGACGAGGACGACCTCGATGATGCGCATCGCGGCCTGGCACCGGCCGACCTGTTCGCGCGCCTGCAGGCGCAGGCGCCCGCGCGCGAGGACCTGGTGGTTACGCACGGCGACGCCTGCCTGCCGAACCTGATCGTGCAGCATGAGCAGCATGAGCGGATCAGCGGCTGGATCGATTGCGGACGCCTCGGCGTGGCCGACCGCTGGCAAGACCTGGCCCTGGCCACGCGCGATATCGGCGAGGTGCTGGGACCCGAGTGGGTCGCGCCTTTCCTGCGCGAGTACGGTGCGCAGCCCGACCCGGCGCGTACTAGCTTCTACCGCCTGCTGGACGAGTTTTTCTGAGAGGAGCAAGACATATGGCATACCAAGAGATCGTCGGCGTGGCCGGCGGCGGCCTGATGGGCGTCGGCATCGCCGCCAGGTTCGCGCTGGCCGGCCACGCGGTGGTGGTGGCCGAGTCAAGCGCGGAGCGCGCCGCCGGCATCCCGGCCGTGGCCGCAGGGATCCTGGCGGACCTGCTGGACGCCGGCGTCATCGATGCGGCACGGCGCGATGCGGCACTGGCGCGCCTGCGCGTCGCCGGCGCGCCCGATGCGCTGGCCGGCGCCGCCCTCGTCATCGAGGCGATCCCCGAGGTGCTGGCGGCCAAGCACGCGCTGTATGCGCAGCTGGAGGCGGTGCTGGCGCCGGATGCCATCATCGCCAGCAACACCAGCGGTTTTCCGCCGGACGCGCTGGCCGCACACATGCAGCGGCGCGCACGCTTCCTGGTCGCCCACTTCTGGAATCCGCCGCATGCGATCCCGCTGGTCGAGGTGGTGCCGGGCAGCGCCACCGATGCCGCCGTGGTCGAACGCAGCGTGGGACTGCTGGCCGGCATCGGGGCCGAGCCGGTGGTGCTGCAGGCCGCGATCCCGGGCTTCATCGGCAACCGCCTGCAATTCGCCGTGCTGCGCGAAGCCCTGCACATCGTGCGCTCGGGCGCGGCCACGCCGGAGACCGTGGACGCCGTGATGAAAGCCTGTCTCGGGCGCCGCTACAGCATCATGGGGCCGTTCGAAAGCGCCGACCTGGGCGGCCTGCATACCCTGGCGGGGATCGGCGCCAACCTGATGCCCGAACTGGCCAAGGACGAGGACGTGCTCGACCTGATGCGCGCCCACGTGGACAAGGGAGAGCTCGGCGTCGCCAGCGGCCAGGGCTTCTATATCTGGGACGAGGACCGTATCGCGGACCTGAAGGCGCGCCGCCTGCGCCAGCTGGCCGCCAAATAATTCATAGAAAAGTAGAAGGAGACCCCATGTCGTTCTTGATCGTCCTCGCCGCCCTGGCGTTCCTGATGCTTGCCGCCTACCGCGGCTACAGCGTCATTTTGTTCGCACCGGTCGCCGCGCTCGGCGCGGTGCTGCTCACCGAGCCCTCGGCCGTGGCGCCGGTATTCTCCGGCATCTTCATGGAGAAAATGGTCGGCTTCCTGAAGCTGTACTTCCCGGTCTTCATGCTCGGCGCCGTGTTCGGCAAGGTGATCGAGATGTCGGGCTTTTCGAAATCGATCGTGCAGGCAGCGATCCGCTACATCGGCCGTTCGCGCGCGAATGCCGTGATCGTCGCCGTGTGCGCGCTGCTGACCTACGGCGGGGTGTCGCTGTTCGTGGTGGTGTTCGCCGTGTACCCGTTCGCGGCCGAGCTTTACCGGCAGAGCAACATCCCCAAGCGCCTGATGCCGGGCGCGCTCGCGCTGGGCGCATTCTCGTTCACGATGGATTCGCTGCCGGGCACCCCGCAGATCCAGAACATCATCCCGACCACCTTCTTCAAGACCACCGGCTGGGCCGCGCCGGTGCTGGGCACGATCGGTTCGCTGTTCATCATCGTGGTCGGCCTGGCCTACCTGGAATGGCGCCGCCGCGCCGCGATGGCCAGCGGGGAAGGGTATGGAACGTCGCTGGCCAACGAGCCGCAGACCATGGACACCGAGGCCCTGCCGCATCCGGCCATCGCCATCCTGCCGCTGATCCTGGTCGGCGTGGCCAACTTCGTGTTCACGCGCATGATCCCGGTCTGGTACGGCAGCGACGCCTATACGGTGCCGGCGTCGGTGCTGCCGGGCGTGCATGCGCCGGTGACGGCGACCGTGAAGACCGTGGTCGCGATCTGGGCGGTCGAAGCGGCGCTGCTGCTGGGGATCCTGCTGGTGGTCTTGAGCGCGTTCCGCCGCATCAGCAAGACGTTCGCGGATGGCTCGAAGACCGCCGTCGGCGGCGCGCTGCTGGCGGCGATGAACACGGCGTCGGAGTATGGCTTCGGCGGCGTGATCGCCGCGCTGCCCGGCTTCATCGTCGTCAGCGATGCCTTGAAAGGGATCCCGAATCCGCTGGTGAATGCGGCGGTGTCGGTCAGCTCGCTGGCCGGCATCACCGGTTCGGCCTCGGGCGGCATGAGCATCGCGCTGGCCGCCATGTCCGACCTGTTCATCCGCGGCGCCGAGGCTGCGCAGATCCCGATGGAAGTGCTGCACCGGGTGGTGTCGATGGCCAGCGGCGGCATGGACACGCTGCCGCACAACGGGGCGGTGATCACGCTGCTGGCGGTGACCGGGCTGACGCACCGCGAGTCGTACCGCGAGATTTTTGCGGTGACGATCATCAAGACGCTGGCGGTGTTCTTCGTGATCGGGGTGTTTTATTTGACCGGGTGGGTGTAGGCGAGTCCGCTGCCGTCACGATAGTCCGCTGCATTAGCACGTCATCCCCGCGCAGGCGGGGATCCAAGTTTGTTCGCGTTTCGTCAATTCACGCAGAACTTGGGTCCCCGCCTGCGCGGGGACGACGTTGACTTCCTGCGCGGGGACGACGTTACTCGCTGCGGATCAATGCAAGCCGTGGTGCTTCTCCCGGTGCCGCACCACCACCCGCTCGGTATCGCCGAAGTAAGCCCCGAGGCGCTCGGCCATGTACACCGAACGGTGCTGGCCACCGGTGCAGCCGACCGCCACCGTCAGGTAGCTGCGGTTGTCCTTCTTGAACGAAGGCAGCCACTTGGCGACGAAGGCGCGGATGTCGGACAGCAGTTCGACCGCCTGCGGCTGGGCGTCGAGGAAGGCGATCACGGGCGCGTCCTTGCCGGTCAGCGGGCGCAGCGTCAGGTCGTAATACGGGTTCGGCACGGCGCGCACGTCGAACACGAAGTCGGCGTCCAGCGGCACGCCGTGCTTGAAGGCGAAGGATTCGAAGTACAGCGTCAGCGGCGCGTATTCGATCTCGGTGAGTTCCTTGACCCAGGCACGCAGCTTGTTGGCCGACAGTTCCGAGGTGTCGATCACGTGGCCCAGCTTTTCGATCGGCAGCAGGCGCTCGCGCTCTTCCAGGATGCATTCGATCAGGGTGCGGCGCGACGACGGGTTCTCGCCCGGACGCAGCTCGTGCGACAGCGGATGGCTGCGCCGCGTTTCCGAGAAGCGCGCCACCAGCGAATGGGTGCTGGCGGTCAGGAAGATCACGCGCACTTCATGGTCTTCGCTGCGCAGCGACTGGACCGTCGACGGCAGTTCCGCCAGCGATTCGGCGCTGCGCGCATCGACCGCGACGGCGACACACTTGTTCTTGTCGCCGTCGATGGTCTTGACCAGCGCCGGCAACAGGGCAGGAGGGAGATTGTCGACGCAATAATAACCTGCGTCTTCGAGGACGTTCAGGGCCACGGATTTGCCGGAGCCCGAGATACCGGTGAGGAGGACGATGCGCATGCGGCAATGATACCGCAGTTACGGCGCTTAATCGCTACTCATCGCCTGTCGCTGCCGCTCCATGAACTCCTGCAGCGTATCGATGCCGCGCAGTTGCAGAATGGTATTGCGCACCGCAGCCTCGAGCAGCACCGCGATGTTGCGGCCGGCCGCCACCGGGATCACGACCTTGCGGATCGGCAGGCCCAGCACGTCTTCGGTCGGGAAGTGAAACGGCAGGCGTTCCACTTCCTCGTCGAGCGCGCCGCGCTTGACCAGGTGCACGATCAGCTTCAGCCGCATCTTGCGGCGCACTGCGGTCTCGCCGAAGATCGCCTTGATGTCGAGCAAGCCAAGACCGCGCACTTCGAGCAGGTTCTGCAGCAGCGGCGGACAGCGGCCCTCGATCATGTTGGGCGCGATGCGCGAAAATTCCACCGCATCGTCGGCCACCAGGCCGTGCGAGCGCGAGATCAGTTCCAGGCCCAGCTCGCTCTTGCCGAGGCCGGAATCGCCGGTGATCAGCACGCCCACGCCGAGCACGTCCATGAACACGCCATGCATGATCACGCGTTGCGCCAGTTTCTTGGACAGATAGACGCGCAGGAAGTCGATCACCTGCGCCGCCGGCAGCGGCGTCGAGAACAGCGGAATGTTCTGCTCGTCGCAGATGGCGAGGATGTCGGGCGGCGTGTCCAGGCCCTGCGCGATGATCAGGGCCGGCGGGCCGCCCGCGATCAGCTCGCCGATCACGTGGCTGCGCGAACCGGATTTCAGGCGCTGGTAATAGTTCAGCTCCTGGTGGCCGAACACCTGGATGCGGCCCGGGTGGATCAGGTTCAGGTGGCCGACCTGGTCGGCGGCCGAGACGGCGTCGCCCGAGATCAGGCGTTCGCCGCCCGGGAAACCGGCGAACCAGCCGAGTTGCAGCGTGTCGCGGTTATCGTCGTACAGCCTTTGGATGGTCAGCGGTGTCTGCAACATAGGCACGTATCAGCCCAGCGCTTGCAGGCTCGGCTGCCAGTTGATGATGCGTTCATGCACCGACCGCGGGTCCATATCGGTGGCCAGCGCCGTGCGGATCGCCTCGTCGGAGAACAGCTCGGCGATCTCCGACAGGATTTCCAGGTGCTGCTGGGTCACGTGGTCGGGAATCAGGAGGAAGAACAAGAGCTTGACCGGTTGCCCGTCCGGCGATTCGAACGGGATCGGTTCGACCAGGCGCACGAAGGCGGCCAGCGGTGCCTTCAGGCTCTTGCTGCCCTTGATGCGCCCGTGCGGGACAGCCACGCCATGGCCCAGACCTGTGGAGCCGAGGCGCTCGCGCGCGAACAGGTTCTCCGAGACGGTCGAGCGGGCGATGCCGCAGTTGTTTTCGAAAATCAGGCCAGCCTGTTCAAAGGCGCGTTTCTTGCTGGAGACTTCCAGGTCGAGCTGGACGTTTTCGAGCGAGAGGATTTTGCTTAAGTTAGTCATAACACGCTTCGATATTGCGGTGCACCACAAGTGCTTGCGAGCGGGAATTATAGGCCTGTTTTATGGCCGTGTAATTCGATTTCGCACTGGGTTGATCGGGTGTTTCAACCACGCCGTATACGGTAATCAGCGGGCATCGTAGCCAACAAAAGGCCGTACGCAATTTCCTAAACGAAACTGAGGATTTCGCGCACAAAATGCTTACACCGGGACGGTTTCGCCAATTTTTCTAGCGGAATAAATTCCGTTATGAAATATAGAGATGCCGCACCGGATTGCCGAAGCAGCCATGCAATCTGCCGCTTCGTGTCGCCGGAAACGGACAATATATAGTGTCGATTGTCCGGCGTAACAGGTGGTGTGGCGAATTATTGACGCGCGGTGCGCAAATTCGATGGTTTGCCGGTGCTGAAGTTGGCGCGCCACGGGTTGATGTCGAGGCCGCCGCGCCGGGTGTAGCGGGCATACACCGACAATTTGCTCGGCTTACACTGGCGCAAGATATCGATAAAAATGCGCTCCACGCATTGCTCGTGGAATTCGTTGTGCTCGCGGAAGCCGATCAGGTAGCGCAGCAGGCTTTCCTGGTCGATTTGCGGACCGACATAATGGATTTGCACGCTGCCCCAGTCGGGCTGGCCGGTGACCAGGCAATTCGATTTCAGCAGATGCGACACCAGGGTTTCTTCCACCGTGGCTTCTTCGAAATTAGCTTTTAGCAATTCCGGTGCCGGGCTGTAATTGTCGACCTCGATATCCAGGCGGTCCAGCAACAGACCGTCCAGCTCGCCCATCTTGAGCTTGCCGAAATCCTCGGCCGGGGTCAGCGCCACGTGCACCGGCGCGCCGAAGGCATTCGACAAGTCTTCGCGCAGCAGGGCCAGCAGGGCCTCGTGATTGGCCAGGCGGGTCTGGTTGAAGGAATTCAGGTACAGCTTGAACGATTTCGACTCGACGATATTCGGCGAATCGGCCGGCGCGCTGATCGTTGCGATCGCGACCTGCGGCTTGCCGCGCATGTTCAGCCACGACAGCTCATAGGCATTCCAGATGTCGACGCCGAAGAAGGGCAGCGTGCCGCTCAGGCCGAGCTCGTCGCGTTTTTGCTGGCGCGGAATGGGAAACAGCAGCTCGGGTGCGTACTGGGTCTGGTAGGCCGAGGTTTTGCCGAGCGGCGATTGATCGGGTGTATTGGTCATGGTCCTGTCTCGATGTGCCGGGAACGCTCCGGATGCCGGCCCGGCGGCGGCAAAGCGGCGTATCGTACACCTTTCCGCCGCCATGCGGGCGCATGCATTACAGGAACAGCTTGTAGACCGGATTCGTGCTCTCGTCCCAATGGCGGTAGCCCATCGTCGCCAGGAATTGCCGGAACTCATCCATCTCGCCCGCCGGCACCTGCAACCCGACCAGGATGCGTCCCACGTCACCACCCTGGTTGCGATAGTGGAACAGAGAGATGTTCCAGTTCGGCGCCAGACTGTCCAGGAAACGCAACAGCGCGCCGGGGCGTTCCGGAAACTCGAAGCGGTACAGCAACTCGTCATGCGCCAGCGGACTCTTGCCGCCGACCAGGTGGCGTACGTGCTGCTTGGCCAGTTCATCCTGCGTCAGGTCAAGGCTACGGAAACCATGTTCCTCGAAGGTACGCCCGACCATGCTTGACTCGCTGCGGTTGCCCACCTGCACCCCGACGAACACATGGGCCACGCGCTCGTCGCTGATGCGATAGATGAACTCCGTCACGTTGCGCGGGCCGACCAGGCTGCAGAAGCGCTTGAAGCTGCCGCGCTGTTCGGGAATCGTCACCGCGAACACGGCTTCGCGCGCTTCGCCCACCTCGGCGCGCTCGGCCACGAAGCGCAGGCGGTCGAAATTCATGTTGGCGCCGCAGGCCACCGCCACCAGCGTCTCGTTCTTCACCGGCTGGCGCGACATCTGCGCGCGTTCCACATAGGCCTTGGCGCCGGCGACGGCCAGTGCGCCGGCCGGTTCCAGGATGCTGCGCGTGTCCTGGAACACGTCCTGGATCGCGGCGCAGACGGCATCGGTGTCGACGATGATCACCTCGTCCACGACCTCCTTGGCGATGCGGAAGGTTTCCTCGCCCACCAGGCGCACCGCGGTGCCGTCCGAGAACAGGCCGACGTCGGGCAGGGTAATGCGCTCGCCGGCCTTCAGGCTCCTGGCCATCGCATCCGAATCGATGGTCTGCACGCCGATGATCTTGATGTCCGGCCGCACCGCTTTCACATAGGCGCCGACGCCGGCCACCAGCCCGCCGCCGCCGATCGCGACGAAGATCGCGTGGATCGGACCGGCGTGCTGGCGCAGGATCTCCATGCCGATCGTGCCCTGGCCGGCGATCACGTCGGGATCGTCGAACGGGTGTACGAAGGTCAGCTTCTGCTCGCGTTCCAGGCTCAGCGCGTGGTTGTAGGCATCGGTATAGGAATCGCCGTGCAGCACGATCTCGACGTTGGCGCCGCCGCGCGCCTTGACCGCATTGATCTTCACCGGCGGCGTGGTGGTCGGCATCACGATCAGCGCACGGCAGCCGAGGCGGCTGGCCGACAGCGCGACGCCCTGCGCATGGTTGCCGGCCGAGGCGCAGATCACACCGCGCTTGAGCTGCTCGGACGACAGGTGCGCCATCTTGTTGTAAGCGCCACGCAGCTTGAACGAAAACACGCTCTGCATGTCCTCGCGCTTGAAATAGATGCGGTTGCCGATGCGCTGCGACAGCGTCGGTGCCAGTTCGAGCGGGGATTCTTCGGCCACGTCGTAGACGCGCGCGGTCAGGATTTTCTTGAGGTAGTCGGTGGTCATGGCGGATGGTTTCGTTACTGGGTTCCGGGCGACTGGGACTGTCCTGCTTGGCGGGTAACCGAGGCTTGTGCAGTACGGCGGGCGGCGCAGGGATAGGGCGCGCTCAACCGTGTCGTTACGATAAGGTGCGTCTCATTATAATGGACGCGTCCGGACCCGCCCATTTCCTCAAACTAACGACTATCGATGATCGAATCCGCCGTCCTCTGGCTGCTGAAAATCCTTGCCGCGCCAAGTGTCGGCCTCACGTCGGTCTTCCTGATCAGCTTCGTGTCGGCGACCCTGCTGCCGCTCGGTTCCGAGCCGGCCGTGTTCGCGGTGGTCAAGGCCAATCCGGCGATGTTCTGGCCGGCGATCCTGGTCGCCACCCTCGGCAACACGCTGGGCGGCATCGTCGACTACTGGATCGGCTACCGCGCCAAGGTGGCGTTTGCCAAGGAGCGCAAGTCGCGCTGGTTCCACTGGCTGGCCAGGTATGGCGCCAAGACCATGCTGCTGTCCTGGGTGCCGGGCATCGGCGATCCGCTGTGCACGCTGGCGGGATGGCTGCACCTGCCGTTCTGGCCGAGCGTGGTGTATATGGCAATCGGCAAGTTCGGACGCTACATCTTCATGACCGCCACGCTGCTGTATGTGCCCGACGGTTGGTGGAAGTGGCTCGGCGACATGAGCAGCCGCGTGTTCGGGTAAGGCGGCAAGCGAAGGGAAGATGCCTTCACCATCATGCAGCCGATTTTTCGGTGCAAAAAGCCGGATTTACCAAAAAGAAATTTGCAGCGAACCGCGGTTTTCCGTTGTTTCTGCTCCGAAAGCCCTTGCCAAATCGCTCGTGGTCCAGCGTGGTGCACCGCATTAAGCTAGAATGGATGTCCTACGCGTCAGTACGCCAGTCGACTTTCCCATGAACGCTCCCGCAAATATCCACGCCCTGCTCGAAGAGAACGCGCCGGCCCGCCTGCGTGAAATCCCCTATAACTACACCTCGTTTTCCGATCGCGAGATCGTGATCCGGCTGCTGGGCGAGTCCTCGTGGCGCCTGCTCGACGAATTGCGCGGTGCGCGCCAGACCGGCCGTTCGGCACGCATGCTGTACGAGGTGCTGGGCGACATCTGGGTGGTGCGCCGCAACCCGTATCTACAGGACGACATGCTGGACAACCCCAAGCGGCGCGCCAAGCTGATCGAGGCCCTGCACCACCGCCTGGCCGAGGTCGACAAGCGCCGCCTGACGATCGACGCCGGCGAGAATGCCGATGCCGCCCGCAGCAGCGCGGTCGAGCAGCTGCTGGCCGCCGCGCGCAAGGCGGTCGACGATTTCGGCCGCGAATTTTCCGACATGTACGACCTGCGCAAGCGCGCCAAGGCCGTGCTGGGCCGCTATACCGACAAGCGCAACATCCGCTTCGACGGCATGCACCGCACCTCGCACGTGACCGACGCCACCGACTGGCGCGTCGAATACCCGTTCCTGGTGGTGCTGCCGGACAGCGAAGAGGAGATGGCCGGCCTGGTCAAGGGCTGCATCGAACTCGGGCTGACCATCATCCCGCGAGGCGGCGGCACCGGCTACACCGGCGGCGCGATTCCGCTGTCGCCGATGTCGGCCGTGATCAACACCGAAAAGCTGATCCACATGAGCGAGGTCGAGCTGACCCGCCTGCCGGGCGTGGACCGCGAGTACGCGACCATCTACACCGGCGCCGGCGTGGTCACCCAGCGCGTGTCGCAGGCGGCCGAGAAGGCCGGCTTCGTGTTCGCGGTCGACCCGACCTCGGCGCACGCCTCCTGCATCGGCGGCAACATCGCGATGAACGCCGGCGGCAAGAAGGCCGTCCTGTGGGGCACCGCGCTCGACAACCTGGCTTCGTGGCGCATGGTCGACCCGAACGGCGACTGGCTCGAGGTCACGCGCGTCGACCACAACCTGGGCAAGATCCACGACACCCCGGTCGCGACCTTCAAGCTGGAATGGACGCATCCGTCGGAAAAGGGCGCACCGAAAGGTGAACCCTTCCGCACCGAGACCCTGTCGATCGAAGGCCGCCGCTTCCGCAAGGAAGGCCTGGGCAAGGACGTCACCGACAAGTTCCTGGCCGGCCTGCCGGGCGTGCAGAAAGAGGGCACCGACGGCTTGATCACCTCGGGCCGCTGGATCCTGCACAAGATGCCGAAGTTTACGCGCACCGTGGCCCTGGAATTCTTCGGCCAGGCGCGCGATGCGATCCCGTCGATCGTCGAGATCAAGGATTACCTGGACAGCCTGCCGAAGAGCGGCAAGCCGGAATTCGAAAGCCTGCGCCTGGCCGGCCTCGAACACCTCGACGAGCGCTACCTGCGCGCGGTCGGCTACGCCACCAAATCCAAGCGCGGCACGCTGCCCAAGATGGCGCTGTTCGGCGACATCGTCGGCGACGACGAGAATGCGGTGGCGCTGGCGGCCTCGGAAGTGGTGCGCCTGGCGAACACGCGCGTCGGCGAAGGTTTCGTCGCCGTCAGCCCGGAAGCGCGCAAGAAATTCTGGCTCGACCGCTCGCGCACCGCGGCGATCGCGCGCCACACCAACGCCTTCAAGATCAACGAGGACGTGGTCATCCCGCTCAATCGCATGGGCGAGTACACGGATGGCATCGAGCGCATCAACGTCGAGCTGTCGATCAAGAACAAGCTGCAGCTGGTCGAGGAACTGCATGCCTGGTTCACGTCCGGCCAGCTGGAAGTGACCAAGGCCGACGATGCGACCGGCGAAGGCGTGTCGAAGGAAGAGATCCTGGGCGACCGTCCGCAACAGGCCGACGAGCTGCTGGGGCAGGTCGCGGCGCGCTGGGGCTGGCTGCTGGCCAACCTCGACCAGCCGCTGACCGAGGTCCGGACCAAGCTGGCCGACTTCGGCCTGTCGACGCTGTACGACACGGTCGAGCAGCGCGTGTCCCATCAGCCGGGCGCGACCCTGTTCGACGTGGTGCAGGATCACACGGTGCGCGTCTCGTGGAAGAACGACATCCGCGCGCCGCTGCGCCAGATCTTCAACGGCGCGGCCTATAAACCGATCCTGGATGAAGCGACTGCCATCCACAAGCGCGTGCTGCGTTCGCGCGTGTTCGTGGCGCTGCACATGCACGCCGGCGACGGCAACGTGCACACCAACCTGCCGGTGAATTCCGACGATTACGCGATGCTGCAGGACGCCCATAAAGCCGTCGAGCGCATCATGAAATTGGCGCGTTCGCTGGACGGCGTGATCTCGGGCGAGCACGGCATCGGCATCACCAAACTGGAATTCCTGACCGACGACGAGATCCGCGAATTCCGCGAGTACAAGCAGCGCGTCGACCCGGAAGGCCGTTTTAATAAAGGCAAGCTGCTGAATACCACGGCGGTGGCGGCCGATCTCACCAATGCGTACACGCCGTCGTTCGGCCTGATGGGCCACGAGTCGCTGATCATGCAGCAGAGCGATATCGGCGAGATCGCCAACAGCATCAAGGACTGCCTGCGCTGCGGCAAGTGCAAGCCGGTGTGCACGACCCACGTGCCGCAATCGAACCTGCTGTATTCGCCGCGCGACAAGATCCTGGCGACGTCCGCCCTGATCGAAGCCTTTTTGTATGAAGAGCAGACCAGGCGCGGCGTGTCGATCCGCCACTGGGAAGAGTTCGAGGACGTGTCCGACCACTGCACCGTGTGCCACAAGTGCGTGACGCCGTGCCCGGTCAACATCGACTTCGGCGACGTCTCGATGAACATGCGTAACCTGCTGCGCAAGATGGACAAGCGCAGCTTCAAGCCGGCCAACCGCGCGGCGATGTTCTTCCTGAACGCGACCGATCCGACCACGATCAACGCCACCCGCAAGGCGATGGTGGACTTCGGCTTCAAGGCCCAGCGCCTGGGCAACACGCTGCTGAAGGGCCTGGCGAAAGAGACGACCAAGGCGCCGCCGCCGACTACCGGCAAGCTGCCGGTGCGCGAGCAGGTGATCCACTTCGTCAACAAGAAGATGCCGGGCAATTTGCCGAAGAAGACGGCGCGCGCGCTGCTGGACATCGAGGACGACAAGGTCATCCCGATCATCCGCAACCCGAAGGTGACGACGGCCGATACCGAAGCCGTGTTCTACTTCCCGGGCTGCGGCTCGGAGCGCCTGTTCTCGCAGGTCGGCCTGGCGACCCAGGCGATGCTGTGGGAAGTCGGCGTGCAGACCGTGATGCCGCCGGGCTATTTGTGCTGCGGCTACCCGCAACGCGGTGCCGGCCAGTTCGACAAGGCCGACAAGATGGTGACCGATAACCGCGTGCTGTTCCACCGCATGGCCAACACGCTCAATTATCTGGACATCAAGACGGTCGTGGTCTCCTGCGGCACCTGCTACGACTCGCTGGCGGGCTACGAGTTCGAGAAGATCTTCCCGGGCTGCCGCATCGTCGACATCCACGAATACCTGCTGGAGAAGGGCGTCAAGCTGGAAGGCGTGAGCGGTACCCGCTACATGTACCACGATCCCTGCCACACGCCGATGAAGCTGCAGGATCCGATGAAGACGGTAAATGCGCTGGTGCAGACCGTCGACAACGTCAAGATCGAGAAGAACGACCGCTGCTGCGGCGAGTCCGGCACCTTTGCCGTGTCGCGCCCGGACATCTCGACCCAGGTCCGCTTCCGCAAGGAGCAGGAAATGGAGAAGGGGGCCGATAAACTGCGCGCCGACGGCTTCGACGGCCAGGTCAAGATCCTGACCAGCTGCCCGTCCTGCCTGCAGGGCCTGTCGCGCTACAACGAGGATGCCGGCACCACCGCCGACTACATCGTGGTCGAGATGGCCAAGCACCTGCTGGGCGAGAACTGGCTGCCGGAGTACGTCGCCAAGGCCAACAACGGCGGTATCGAAAGGGTGCTGGTATGACCCGGCTCGCCGGCTGCGAACTGTGCGAACTTGCCGTTTCCAGGGTAGTCGAAAACGACAAGTTCGCCGTAATCCTGGCGGACGAGCCCAATTACCCGGGCTTCGCGCGCGTGATCTGGAAGGATCATGTGCGCGAAGTCAGCGACCTGCTCGATGAAGACCGCCTGCTGCTGAACGAGGCCGTGTGGCAGCTGGAATTGGCGGTGCGCGAGGTCATGCAGCCCCTGAAAGTGAATGTAGCCAGCCTCGGCAACGTGGTGCCGCATCTGCACTGGCACGTGATTCCGCGCTACGCCGACGACGCCCATTTCCCGGCGCCGGTGTGGGCGCAGGCGGTGCGCGCGACCGATGCGGCGGTGCTGGAGGCGCGCCGGGCGCTATTGCCGCGATTGGTAGAGGCGATCACACGGCGGTTCGCCAAGCAGTAAAATACGCTTATTCCATCGTCGCCCCTGCGAAGGCAGGGGCCCAAGTTGCGCGCATTTCGACGGCTCATGAAGAACTTGGGCCCCTGCCTTCGCAGGGGCGACGGTTCTCATTTGCGGAAATAACCATTTTCGCTATCAACACGTACCTGACATCATGGCCATCCCCACCGAACTCACCGTCCACCAACAATCCAAACGCTTCGACATCGCCTTCGACGACGGCGCCAATTTCTCGATCCCGTTCGAACTGCTGCGCGTCTACTCGCCCTCGGCCGCCGTGCAAGGCCACGGCCCCGGCCAGGAAACGTTGCAGATCGGCAAGCGTGACGTCGGCATCAAAGCCGTCGAGCCGGTCGGCAACTACGGCGTCAAGCCGCTGTTCACCGACGGCCACGAATCCGGCATCTACACCTGGGATTATCTTTACAAGCTGGGCAAGGAACAGAAGGAACTCTGGCACGACTACGTTGGCCGCCTGCACGCCGCCGGTTATTTCGGCGACAGCGGCCGCGAGCCGGTGGCCGAACCGGCCGGCGCCAAGTCGGGCGGCGGTTGCGGCAGCGGCAGCTGCGGTTGCCACTGACGCGCTACGCACCAGACGCGCAGTCATGCGCGTCGAAACGAAAAAAGCGCCGGCACATGATGTGCCCGGCGCTTTTTTCATGCCGGTCGAATGGACCGGCGCTCGGGAGGGTATCCCTGCGGGAGAATTACTGCGGCTGGATGTTCGAAGCCTGCTTGCCTTTCGGGCCGGTGGTCACTTCGAAGCTCACACGCTGGTTCTCTTGCAGCGATTTGAAGCCTTGAGCGTTGATCGCCGAGAAGTGCGCAAACAGGTCTTCGCCGCCGCCGTCCGGGGTGATGAAGCCGAAGCCTTTTGCGTCATTGAACCATTTAACAATACCAGTCGCCATTTTTAATTCTCACAAGTGTAGTAGGTTTAAAACTTTGCCACTACGCGTGAAAGCATCGGTGATGCAAGGACTGCGCTGACAAAGTTAAATTATTATAAAGACTGTTTTGGAAGAATGGGGCACGATTTGTGCGACTTTTTTTCGATACTTCATGTAGAAAACAACAGCGCCATAAGCAAACGTTTTCCCTGCCAGCCGTTCCCCCGCGCGCTCGCTCATGCATGCCGCTTGTATAATGCGTCAAGATCAACCGGCAGAGCACTATGACTAACACCACCCATTTCGGCTACAAGACCGTTTCCGAGGACGACAAAGTCCACGAAGTCGCCAAGGTATTCCACTCGGTCGCGTCCAAGTACGACGTGATGAACGACTTGATGTCGGGCGGCCTGCACCGGATCTGGAAGGCGTTCACCATCGCCCAGGCCGGCATCCGCCCGGGCTTCAAGGTGCTCGACATCGCCGGCGGTACCGGCGACCTGTCCAAGGCCTTTGCCAAGCAGGCGGGGCCGAGCGGCGAGGTCTGGCTCACCGACATCAACGAGTCGATGCTGCGCGTCGGCCGCGACCGTCTCTTGAATAAAGGCCTGGTGACCCCCACCTTGCTGTGTGACGCAGAAAAATTGCCATTTCCAGACAATTATTTCGACCGGGTCAGCGTGGCCTTCGGCCTGCGCAACATGACGCACAAGGACCAGGCACTGGCGGAAATGCGCCGCGTGCTGAAGCCGGGCGGCAAGTTGCTGGTGCTGGAGTTCTCGAAAGTGGCTGCGCCGCTGCAGAAGCCCTACGACGTGTATTCGTTCTCGGTGCTGCCATGGCTGGGCCAGCGCATCGCCAACGATGCCGAGAGCTACCGCTACCTGGCCGAATCGATTCGCATGCATCCCGACCAGGACACACTGAAATCGATGATGGAAACGGCAGGACTGGATCGGGTGCAGTATTTCAACCTGACGGCGGGTGTGGCCGCATTACACACCGGTATCAAATTCTGAGGGTATGACCATGAAAAAATTCTTGGCCAGCATGTTAATCGCGGTGACGGCCTTGTCGTCGGTGGCCGAGGCGTTCGCACGCCCGGTCGGCGGCGGCCGCTCGATCGGTCGCCAGTCGCAGTCGGTGCGCCAGATGCGCGCTCCGGCGCCGGCCCCGGCACCGAGCTATCAACAGCCGTACCAGCGCCAGGCGGTGCCGCCGGCCGCCGCCGCGCCGCGTCCGCAAGTGCCGCAGCAGCGTCCGAGCATGTGGAAGGGCATCCTGGGCGGCGCGCTGCTCGGCCTCGGCCTGGGCGCCCTGTTCTCGCACCTGGGCATCGGCGGTGCCGCCGCCAGCATGCTGTCGTCGATCCTGATGATCGTGCTGCTGGCCCTGGCCGTGATGTTCATCGTGCGCATGTTCCGCCGCAAGTCGACCCCGGCTGCACCGACCTTCTCCGGCTATAACCAGACCCCGGTGCCGGCCACGGGTACCCCTGAAATCGGTTCCGGCCTGAACGGCGGCTACCAGCGCGACAGCTATCAGGACAATGCCCAGCCCGGCTACCCGCTCGGCGGCGCCAGCGGCGGCCTCTCGCTCGACAAGGGCGGCAATGCGCACCAGCAATGGGGCGTGCCGGCCGGCTTCGATGTTGACGCCTTCCTGCGCCATGCCAAGGCCTCGTTCATCCGCATGCAGGCTTCCTGGGACCGCGGCGACACCGCCGACCTGCGCGAGTTCACCTCGCCCGAAGTCTACGGCGAGCTGTCGATGCAGATCCAGGAACGTGGCGGCAATGCCGACTTCACCGACGTGGTCTCGATCGATGCCCAGCTGCTCGGCATCGAAACCACCGAACGCGACTACCTGGCGAGCGTGCAGTTCAACGGCATGATGCGCAATGCGCCGAATGCGCCGGCCGAGCCGTTCGTCGAAGTCTGGAACCTGTCCAAGCCGCTGAACGGGAATGGCGGCTGGGTGTTGGCCGGTATCCAGCAAATCACCTGACTTTATTTTGCCAGACCTGGTGCGCGCCGTTCGTGCTGCCGGGTTTGTGCTCCGGTGAACTGGTAAGATCGAAACCGCCCGCATTCCGGGCGGTTTTTCTTTTGTAGATATGAATCCATGGCCCTGACTCCCAATTTGAGCGCACCTGCCGTCGCCACCGTCAACCACCTGCTGGCCCAGGAAGCCTGGGCGCGCGAGTCCCTGATGCGCCATGCCGGCAAGACCGCCTGCATCGATACCGGCCACCTGCGCCTGTGCATGCGGGTGGCGCGCGATGGCATGCTCGAGACCGCCGAGGCCGAGGACGTGCCCAGCGTCACGATCCACGTCAAGCTGAGCGACCTGCCGCTGATCCTGCAGAACAGCGAGCGCGCCTTTTCCTATGTGCGCATCGATGGCGATGCCGAGTTCGCCAACACGATCTCGCAGCTGTCGAAAGGCCTGCGCTGGGATGCCGAGCACGACCTCGAGCGCCTCATCGGTCCGATCGGTGCGGTGCGCCTGGTCGGCGGCGCGCGCGGTGCCTTTGGCGCCGCCACCTCGGCCGGACGGCGCCTGGCCGAGAACGTGGCCGAATTCCTGCTGGAAGAAAAACGCGTGGTGGTGCGCCCGAACCACGTCGACGGCTTTGCCGCCGAGGTCAGCCGCCTGCGCGACGACGTCGAGCGCAGCGCCAAGCGCATCGCCAAGCTCGAACAACAACTGGACCAGAAGCTGCAGCGCAATGCCGCTTCCGCGCCCCCGGCGTTGCCCGCTCCCGCGGCCGTGCCACTGCTCCCCGAACCGAAGTCGAATTCCTGATGATCCTGAAATTCCTGCGCCTGCTGAAAATCCTGACCGTTGCCACCCGTTACGGCCTGGATGAGATCGCCATGTCCGGGTTCCGCGTGCCGCGCACCACGCGCCTGCTGAATACTGTCTTTTTCTGGCGCAACATCACGTCGCCGCGTGCGATCCGCCTGCGCCTGGCGCTGGAAGAACTGGGGCCGATCTTCGTCAAGTTCGGCCAGGTGCTGTCGACCCGGCCCGACCTGATGCCGCCGGATATCGTGGCCGAGCTGTCGCTGCTGCAGGACCGCGTGCCGCCGTTCCCGTCCGAGCAGGCGATCGCCCAGATCACGCGCTCGCTGGGCGCCCATCCGGACGAACTGTTCGCCACCTTCGAGCACACCCCGGTGGCCTCGGCCTCGATCGCGCAGGTGCACTTTGCCACGCTGAAGAACGGCAAGCAGGTGGCAGTGAAAGTGCTGCGTCCCGGCATGAACACCACCATCGGCGAAGACCTGGCCCTGATGCAGACGGCGGCCGGCCTGATCGAACGCGTATGGCCGGACAGCCGCCGCCTGAAGCCGCGCGAAGTCGTGGCCGAGTTCGACAAATACCTGCACGACGAGCTCGACCTGATGCGCGAGGCGGCGAACGCCAGCCAGCTGCGCCGTAACTTTGCAGGATCGGACCTGCTGATGGTCCCGGAAATGCACTGGGATTACTGCACCAGCAACGTGATCGTGATGGAGCGCATGAACGGCATCCCGATCTCGCAGATCGACCGCCTGGCCGCCGCCGGCGTCGACCTCAAAAAGCTGTCGAGCGACGGCGTCGAGATTTTCTTCACCCAGGTCTTCCGCGACGGCTTTTTCCATGCGGACATGCACCCGGGTAATATTTTGGTCTCGATCGACGAGGCGACCTTCGGCCGCTACATCGCGCTCGACTTCGGTATCGTCGGCACCCTCAACGATTTCGACAAGGATTACCTGTCGCAGAACTTCCTGGCCTTCTTCCGCCGCGACTACAAACGGGTGGCCGAAGCCCACATCGAATCCGGCTGGGCGCCGCGCGACACCCGCGTCGACGAGCTGGAAGCGGCGGTGCGCGCCACCTGCGAGCCGATCTTCGACCGTCCGCTGAAAGATATTTCTTTTGGCCAAGTGCTGCTGCGCCTGTTCCAGACCTCGCGCCGCTTCAACGTCGAAGTGCAGCCGCAGCTGGTGCTGCTGCAAAAGACCATGCTCAACATCGAGGGCCTGGGGCGCCAGCTCGATCCGGACCTGGACCTGTGGAAGACCGCAAAACCCTACCTGGAGCGCTGGATGGCCGAGCAGGTCGGCTGGCGCGGCATGGTCGAGCGCCTGAAGGCCGAGGCGCCGCGCTTCGCCCAGATCTTCCCGCAACTGCCGCGCCTGGCGCACCAGGTGCTGGACCGCAAGGCCCATCCGGTGGCCGACATCAGCGAGCTGCTGGCCGAAGTGCTGAAGGCGCAGCGCCGCATGAATCGCCTGATGACGGTCGTCGCTTGCGTCGCCAGCGCGGCGGCGCTGTATGCGGCAGCGATGCACATCATGGCCAACTGGCACTTTGCTTGAGACGGAAAAAAGAAAGGCCCGCATTGCGGGCCCGATTTGAAGTCGTTCTTTTATGGCTTTGCGGCGCACCGGCAAGACCGGCTGCGCAAACTTCTGTTTCTTGGTTCAGCTGAATCAGCTGAGAGGTGCTATTTAAACAGGTAAGTTGATGAACGGCAAACGCAACCGCACACGGCTGTGATGAAAAACAACATGTTGCATGAATGCAGCACTTGTCCAAAACGCATCGGCGCCACCCAGGCTGCCGCAAAAGGCAACTTCCTCTGTAAAAGCTTTATAATTCAGGGTTTTGATGATTTTTGCGGAGTATTCAGATGCCGATTTACGCCTACCGCTGCGATGAATGCGGTTTTGCCAAGGATGTACTGCAAAAGATTTCCGATCCGGTTCTGACCGTCTGCCCGAACTGCGGCAAGTCATCGTTCAAGAAGCAGGTGACTGCCGCCGGTTTCCAGCTCAAGGGCACCGGCTGGTACGTGACCGACTTCCGCGGTGGCAGCGCACCGGCGACCGGGACGGCACCGTCGGCCCCTGCCGAGGGCAGCACGCCGGCCGCCAAGGAAGCGCCGGCTGCGGCGCCCGCAGCCGCACCGGCGCCAGCGCCTGCCAAGGACGGCAGCAGCAGCTGAACCGGCAACGAGAGACGACACGACCGCGATGCGTAAATATTTCATCACCGGCCTGCTGGTCCTGGTCCCGCTGGCGATCACCCTCTGGGTCCTGAACCTGGTGATCGGCACGCTCGACCAGTCGCTGCTGCTGGTGCCCCAGCAGTGGCAACCGCGCACGCACATCCCGGGCCTGGGTGCGATCATCACGCTGGTGGTCGTGTTCCTGACCGGCCTGCTGGCCAACAACCTGGTTGGCAAGTACGTGGTGCGCCTGTGGGAGCGCCTGCTGCACCGCATCCCGGTGGTCAATTCGATCTACGGCAGCGTCAAGCAGGTATCGGACACGCTGTTCTCGTCCTCGGGCAATGCCTTCCGCAAGGCGGTGCTGATCCCGTATCCGCACGAGAACTCGTACACGATCGGCTTCCTCACCGGCGTGCCGGGCGGCGACGTCAAGAACCACCTGGTGGGCGATTACGTGAGCGTGTACGTGCCGACGACGCCGAACCCGACCTCCGGCTTCTTCCTGATGCTGGAACGCAGCCGCGTGGTCGAGCTGGACATGAGCGTCGATGCGGCGCTGAAGTACATCGTGTCGATGGGTGTCGTGGCGCCGCCGGACCTGGTCGCCACCGCCGCCACTGCCGTCCCGGAGCATGCGGCGGCCCTTGAAATAAAAAACTAGAAGAATCAAACCGAATCAAACGCCTGCGAAGCGGGCGACCGAATAACCAACCTGGATCGAAAAACTATGTCCTCCATGCGTACTCACTACTGCGGCCTCGTCACCGAGGAACTGCTGGGCCAAACCGTCAGCCTGTGCGGCTGGGTGCACCGCCGCCGCGACCACGGCGGTGTGATCTTCATCGACCTGCGCGACCGTGAGGGCCTGGTGCAGGTGGTCTGCCACCCGGACAACGCCGACGTCTTCAAGGCCGCCGAGCACGTGCGCAACGAGTACTGCCTGCGCATCGTCGGCACCGTCGTGAACCGCCTGGAAGGCACCGCCAACGCCAACCTGAAGTCGGGCAAGATCGAGATCAACGCCTCGCAAGTCGAAGTGCTGAACGCCTCGGTGCCGGTGCCGTTCCAGCTGGACGACGACAACCTGTCGGAAACCACCCGCCTGACCCACCGCGTGCTCGACCTGCGCCGCGACCAGATGCAGCACAACCTGCGCCTGCGCTACAAAGTCTCGATGGAAGTGCGCAAGTACCTGGACAACCTGGGCTTCATCGACATCGAAACCCCGATGCTGGGCAAGTCGACCCCGGAAGGCGCCCGCGACTACCTGGTGCCGTCGCGCGTCAACCCGGGCACGTTCTTTGCGCTGCCGCAGTCGCCGCAACTGTTCAAGCAGCTGCTGATGGTCGCCAACTTCGACCGCTACTACCAGATCACCAAGTGCTTCCGCGACGAAGACCTGCGCGCCGACCGCCAGCCGGAATTCACCCAGATCGACTGCGAAACCTCGTTCCTGACCGAGCAGGAAATCCGTGACCTGTTCGAAGACATGATGCGCACCGTCTTCAAGAACGCGGCCGGCATCGACCTGCCGAACCCGTTCCCGGTGATGGACTTCGCCACCGCCATGGGTTCCTACGGTTCGGACAAGCCGGACATGCGCGTCAAGCTGCAGTTCACCGAACTGACCGAGCTGATGAAGTCGGTCGAATTCAAGGTCTTCAACAGCGCCGCCAACCTGCCGAACGGCCGCGTGGTCGGCCTGCGCGTGCCGCAGGGCGGTTCGATGCCGCGTTCGGAAATCGACGCGTACACCCAGTTCGTCGCCATCTACGGCGCCAAGGGCCTGGCCTACATCAAGGTCAACGAGAAGGCGAAAGGCCGTGACGGCCTGCAGTCGCCGATCGTGAAAAACCTGTCGGACGACGTGCTGACCCAGATCCTGGCGCTGACCGGCGCCGAAGACGGCGACCTGATCTTCTTCGGTGCGGACAAGGCCAAAGTCGTCAACGACGCCATGGGCGCGCTGCGCGTGAAGATCGGCCACTCGGAATTCGGCAAGAAGGCCGGCCTGTTCGACGACGTCTGGTCGCCGCTGTGGGTGATCGACTTCCCGATGTTCGAGTACGACGACGAAGCCGACCGCTGGACCGCGACCCACCACCCGTTCACCGCACCGAAGGACGGCCACGAAGACATGCTCGAGACCAACCCGGGCGCCTGCATCGCCAAGGCCTACGACATGGTCCTGAACGGCTGGGAACTGGGCGGCGGCTCGATCCGTATCCACCGCGAAGAAGTCCAGAGCAAGGTGTTCCGTGCGCTGAAGATCGACGCCGAAGAAGCCCAGCTGAAGTTCGGCTTCCTGCTCGACGCCCTGCAATACGGCGCGCCGCCGCACGGTGGCCTGGCCTTCGGCCTGGACCGCCTGATCACGCTGATGACCGGCTCGACCTCGATCCGCGACGTGATCGCCTTCCCGAAAACCCAGCGCGCGCAGGATCTGCTGACCAATGCGCCGTCGGAAGTGGACGAGAAGCAGCTGAAGGAGCTGCATATCCGTCTGCGTGGCGAGCAGCCGAAGGTCGCTTGATCGCCTGGTAATCAGTTAGCAGAAGATCCGTCGCCCCTGCGCAGGCAGGGGTCCAAGTTGCACGCTTTGCCGCGCTGCGCAGAACTTGGACCCCTGCCTTCGCAGGGGCGACGTTTTTAAGCTAGCGTTACAATGCTGACCATGGCTTACAAGATCCCCGAATCCGTCCTGGTCGTCATTCACACCGCCGACCTGGAAGTCCTGCTGATCGAACGCGCCGACCGTCCCGGCTTCTGGCAATCGGTCACCGGCTCGCTCGACGCGCTCGACGAACCGCTGCATCAGACCGCAACCCGCGAGCTGTTCGAGGAAACCGGCATCGTCGCCGACGGCGAACGCATCAAGCTGCACGACTGGCAGCTGTCCAACATCTACGAAATCTACCCCACCTGGCGCCACCGCTATGCGCCCGGCATCACCCACAACACCGAGCACGTCTTTTCGGTCTGCGTCCCGCGCGACATCCCGATCGTGCTGGCGCCGCGCGAGCACGTGCAGTACGCGTGGCTGCCGCTGCTGGAGGCGGCGGACCGGTGCTTTTCCAGTTCGAATGCCGAGGCCATCCTGCAGTTGCCGCGGCGTGTTACTCCTGCCGTCTAAAACTTGGCATTGGCCCAAGCTCGGCTAGAACGGTTCCATTAAAGCCGCGGCTCGCCCACCTCCCTGTATATCTTCCTGGTAGCCTCCTTGAGTTCGGCATGCGGCAAGAACTGATCCGAGATCGTCAGGATCGCATGCAGGCTGTTGCTGAGCTTGTCCAGCTCGATCTGGCCGGGCTTGAGCGCCGTCTGCAGCAAATGCACCGCCATGTCGGCCAGCAGCAGGCGCTGCTTGTCCAGCCAGTCCGCGCCGCTGCCTTTGACGGCAGGGTGGCGAAGCAGCGCGTCTTCGACCACACCGTGGACTTCCCAGCCCGTTTCGATGAGTCCCGCTCGCGTCACGTCATCCATTTTTTCTCCTTGTTGGCCGGCTTGTCCCGGCTGGCGTGCCTCGATTTTCCTACATTTCCTGCACATCGATATGCGTCCAATGTTTTAACAAAAAGATCATATCCAACGACGAAACCATTCGTTCCAGCCGCGTCGCATGGACGGTAGCCTGTGATGGTTTCCTTGACCTATATCGATCATGAATGTTCTTCTGCTGGGCGGAAGCCCATCCGCGCCGTCGACGACCTGGCGCCTGCAACAGCTCGTCGGTGCGCGCCTGGCTGCGCTCGGCCATCGCACGAATGCGCTGCAAGTGCGCGACCTGCCGGCGCAAGCCTTGCTGCGTGCCGACACCAGCGATCCCGCCATTGCCGAAGCGGTAGCCCTGGTCCACGAGGCCGATGCCATCGTCGTCGGCACGCCTGTGTATAAAGCTTCGTTCAGCGGCGTCCTGAAAGTATTCCTCGACCTGCTGCCGCAGGATGGGCTGGCGGGCAAGCTGGTGCTGCCGCTGGCCACCGGCGGCAGCCAGTCGCACATGCTGGCCCTCGATTACGCGCTGCGGCCAGTGCTGGCCTCGCTGGCGCCGCGCCACATCCTTCCCAGCATCTATGCCACCGCGGCACAGCTGCCCTGGGATCCCGACAAGGGCGTGCTGCCGGTCTCGGTCATCGGTGCGCGCATCGACGCCGGTGTCGAGCAGCTGGCCCACGAACTGGAAGGTGCACTGCTGCGCAAGGCGGCGGGTTCGCTGTCTGCGCTGGCACCCGCCTCCGCAACCCTCCACGCCTGACAGGAACACCATGACCGACCATATCGAACATGCGCGCCAGCGCCGGCGCACGCTCGGCCTGCTGTTTGCCGCCGCATCCGGTGCTGTACTCGCCGGCAGCGCCGGCCGCGTCGCCGCGGCACCGCTGCAGGAAATCCGCATCGGCTACCAGAAATACGGCACGCTGACCCTGCTCAAGGGCCGCGCCACGCTCGAGCCGCGCCTGGCGGCGAAAGGCATCAAGGTCAAGTGGACCGAGTTCCCGGCCGGGCCGCAGCTGCTCGAAGGCCTGAACGTCGGCAGCATCGATTTCGGCACCGTCGGCGAAGCGCCGCCGATCTTTGCCCAGGCGGCCGGTGCCGGCCTGGCCTATGTCGGCAACGAACCGCCGTCGCCCAACTCGGAAGCGATCGTGGTGCCGAAAAACTCCACGCTGCGTTCGCTGGCCGACCTGAAGGGCAAGAAGATCGTCCTGAACAAGGGTTCCAACGTCCACTACTTATTAGTGAAAGCGCTGGAAAAGGCGGGCGTGGCCTGGCGCGACATCCAGCCGGTGTACCTGCCTCCCGCCGACGCGCGCGCCGCCTTCGAGCGCGGCGCCGTGGATGCCTGGGCGATCTGGGATCCGTTCCTGGCCGCCGCCGAAAAGCAGCTCGGCGCACGCGTGCTGGCGACCGGCCAGGGCCTGGTCGCCAACCACCAGTTTTATCTGTCCTCGCGCGACTTCGCGCGCCAGCACCCGGACGTGGTGCGCCTCGTGCTCGACGAGATCGGCAAGGTCGACGCCTGGGGCAAGGACCATCCGCAGGAAGTCAGCGCGATCCTGACGGCGCAGACCGGCTTGCCGGCCGACGTGGTGGCGCTGGCGGGCGCGCGCTATGCGTATGGCGTGAAAGCCGTCACGCCGGAAGTGCTGCGCGCGCAGCAAAACATCGCCGACGCCTTTTACCAGCTCAAGCTGATACCGAAACCGATCGCGGTGCGCGAAGCGCAGCCGCCCACCGAACTCCTGGCCAAGGATTGAATCATGCCGTCGACCCCGAATATTTTCTGGTTCCTCCCCACCCACGGCGACAGCCGCTATCTCGGCACCAGCCGCGGCGCGCGCACGGTCGACGGCGACTACCTGCGCCAGGTCGCGGTGGCCGCCGATACTCTCGGCTACGAGGGCGTGCTGCTGCCGACCGGGCGCTCGTGCGAGGATGCCTGGATCGTGGCCTCGTCGCTGATCCACGAAACCCGCAAACTCAAGTTCCTGGTGGCGATCCGTCCCGGCCTGTCCACGCCCGGCCTGTCGGTGCGCATGGCCTCGACCTTCGACCGCCTGTCCGGCGGGCGTTTGCTGATCAACGTGGTGACCGGCGGCGACCAGGGCGAACTGGAAGCCGACGGCCTGTTCGCCGACCACGCCGAGCGCTACGAGATCTCGGACGAATTCTTCCGCGTCTGGCGCGCCTCGATGGCAGGGGAGGGCGGCGCCAAGGGCTACGATTTCGAGGGCAAGCACATCACCGTGAAGGGCGCGCGCACGCTGTATCCGGCGGTGCAGAAACCCTATCCGCTGCTGTACTTCGGCGGCTCGTCGGAAGCCGCGCACGAGCTGGCCGCCGAGCAGATGGACGTGTATCTGACCTGGGGCGAGCCGCCGGCCGCCGTGGCCGAGAAGCTGAACGACATCCGCGCCCGCGCCGCGAAGCACGGCCGCACGCTGAAGTTCGGCATCCGCCTGCACGTGATCGTGCGCGAGACCAATGAAGAAGCGTGGAAGGCCGCCGACGAATTGATCAGCCACCTGGACGACGACGTCATCGCCAAGGCCCAGGCCGCGTTCGCGAAGATGGATTCGGTCGGCCAGCGCCGCATGGCGGCCCTGCACGGCGGGCGCCGCGACAAGCTGGAAGTCTCGCCCAACCTGTGGGCCGGGGTCGGCCTGGTGCGCGGCGGCGCCGGTACCGCGCTGGTGGGCGATCCGGAAACGGTGGCGGCGCGCATGCGCGAGTATGCCGACCTCGGCATCGAGACCTTCATCCTGTCCGGCTATCCGCACCTGGAAGAATCCTACCGCTTCGCCGAGCTGGTATTCCCGCTGCTGGGTAAAGGCAAGCAGGGCGGGGAACTCTCGCTGACCGGGCCGTTCGGCGAAGTGATGGCCAGCGACATCCTGCCAAAAGACGGCGTGCCAAAAGACAAGAAGGTGGCGTGATGGCGGTGTTGGCGCCGCAGCGCGCATTTGCACGACTATCGGCCGCGCTGGCACCCTGGGCACTGCCGATCCTGCTGGTGGTCGTATGGCAGGCGGCGGCGCACACCGGCCTGCTGTCCAGCCGCATCCTGCCCGAACCCTGGGCCGTGGCGACGGCGTTCTGGAACCTGGCGCTGTCGGGTGAACTGTGGACCCACCTGAAGGTGAGCCTGTGGCGCGCGATCGCGGGTTTCGCGGTCGGTGCCGGCCTCGGCTTGCTGCTGGGCCTGCTCAACGGCAGCAGCCGGCGCGCCGCGACCCTGCTCGACACCACCCTGCAGATGATCCGCAACATCCCGGCCCTGGCCCTGATCCCGCTGGTGATCCTGTGGTTCGGCATCGACGAGGCGGCCAAGCTGTTCCTGCTGTCGATCGGCGTGTTTTTCCCGATGTACCTGAACACCTTCCACGGCATCCGCTCGGTCGATGCCGGCCTGATCGAAATGGCGCGCAGCTACGGCCTGTCCGGCTGGGCACTGTACCGCGACGTGATCCTGCCCGGGGCGCTGCCCTCGATCCTGGTCGGCGTACGCTTTTCGCTGGGGCTGGTGTGGGTGCTCCTGATCGTCGCCGAAACCATCTCGGCCCAGGCCGGCATCGGCTACATGACCATGAATGCGCGCGAGTTCCTGCAGACCGACGTGGTGCTGGTCGGCGTGCTGCTGTACGCGCTGCTGGGCAAGGCAGCCGACTGGGCGGCACGCGGGCTGGAGCGGCATTTCCTGCGCTGGAATCCTGCATATCAATGAGTACTGAGGCAGTCATGCAAATCAATCCCATCGAAGAAAAACAGGTCAGCCGCACGGTCGACCAGGCGCTGCACGGCGTGCCCCTGAGCCTGCGCGGTCTCAGCAAGCAGTACGGCGGGCGCACCGTGCTCGACGCGATCGACCTCGAGATCGCGCCGGGCGAATTCGTCGCCGTGGTCGGACGCAGCGGCTGCGGCAAGAGCACGCTGCTGCGCGCTATCGCCGGGCTGGAACGGCCGGATGGCGGCCAGCTCCGCATCGGCAGCGGCGACGGCCAGCCCGAAGTGCGCATGATGTTCCAGGATGCGCGCCTGCTGCCCTGGAAAACCGTGCTGCAGAACGTGGCGCTGGGCCTGGCCGATGGCGAAGAGAGGGCGCGCGCGGCATTGGCCAGCGTCGGCCTGGCCGAACGTGCCGGCGACTGGCCGGCGGTGCTGTCGGGCGGACAGCGCCAGCGCGTGGCCCTGGCGCGCGCACTGGTGCACGAACCGCAGCTCCTGCTGCTGGACGAGCCGCTCGGTGCGCTGGATGCGCTGACCCGCATCGAAATGCAGCAATTGATCGAAACGCTCTGGACCCGGCGCGGCTTCACGGCAGTGCTGGTGACCCACGACGTACAGGAGGCCGTGGTGCTGGCCGACCGCATCCTGCTGATCCAGGAAGGGCGGCTGGCACTCGACCAGGAAGTGGCCCTGGGACGGCCGCGTGCACGTGGCAGTGTCGATTTCGGTTCCCTGGAGCAAAAGGTGCTCGACAGGGTGTTGGATATTTAATACAGCAAGGAAAAAAGGTAAAAAAAGCGCCACACGTAAATATATTTGTGTTTATATGTATCTGATTTTCACGATTTGTAACAGAATTTAATTTGCATATATTGATCCAACACAATATATTTGCTGGGTTGACGGCGATTAAATATTTGTTTAATGTCAAGAGTGACGTCAGGGTCGACTTAACGTTTTGTAAAGTTCAAACGGGGATACTGGAGAAACTATGAGCGAACGCAAATCCGAGCAAAAAGTAAAAGATGTCGGTGTCGATAACGATTGCCTTTGCATCGAATTGTTAAATGGCCTCCGTCTGATGGGCCCGCTACGCACCAAGCCGATCTACCGCGATCCTGTCGTACCGCCTGAAGCTCGCACCTTGCCGTCAGGCGAATTCCACCCCGCTGTCGCTTCCTGAGGCTTTCCAGCCATTACCGCTCCGGTGATGCTGGAGCGGTCCGCAGTATCCCGCTACCTTCCATTTCCAGGCCTTCCGTCTCCAGGCCCACGGCCTCGCGCACCCTGTCTGTTTGCAGGCGACACACGCGCCGCTCTACCCCGCCGCACGATTGCCATGCCACGGACGAGAAACTCCGAGTGATGGGGTTAAAATGTTCTTATGAAAATACGTGTTGCGACTTATAACATTCATAAGGGCGTGTCGTCGTTCCGCAGCACGCCGCGTGTACTGGCGCTGAAAAAGGCCATCGGCCTGTTCGATGCGAACGTCGTGTTCCTGCAGGAAGTGCAGGGACGCCACGATCGCTATCAGGCCCGCTATGGCGAAAAGGTGCGCAGTCCCCATCACCACTGGCCGGAAGCGGCGCAGCACGAATTCTTCGCGGGCGAATCGCTGCACGCGGCCTACGGCATGAACGCGGTGTACGACCACGGCCATCACGGCAATGCGCTGCTGTCCGCGTACCCGATCGCGAACATGCACAACCACGACATTTCCGATCACGCCTACGAGCAGCGCGGCATCCTGCATTGCATCTTGGAAACCGAGGCCGGTAACATCCATTGCTACGTCGTCCACCTGGGCTTGTTCGAAGGCAGCCGGCGGCGCCAGACAGATGCTCTGGTCAATTGCGTAAAGGAATCGGCTGGTGAAAACGAGCCGGTCATCATCGCCGGCGACTTCAACGACTGGCGCAATACCCTGAGCGATTGCCTGCGCCTGAAGCTGGGCGTGGTCGAAGTCTTCGACGAGCTGGAGCGGCGTTCGTCGCGCATCGGCGACCTGGTGCGCAACGTGGCGGGGCGCCAGCAGCGCCTGGTGCCGGCACGCACCTTCCCGGCGGCCTTGCCCTGGTTCCGCCTGGACCGGATGTACGTGCGCGGCTTCAAGGTCGAGCATGCCGAAGTGCTGCACGGCCCGCAGTGGGCGCGCTTGTCGGATCACGCGCCGATCGTCGCCAACCTGCAGCTGGCATAGGGTCATGCGCTCGGTTGCCTACGTAGCGAACAACGACGTTACCCTTCTCGAAAGCGGCAGTACCTACCTGCCGGCCCTGCTGGAGGCCCTGCATGCGGCCAGGCAGGAAATCCTGTACGAAACCTATATCTACGCGGAGGACGAGACCGCGCGCGCGATCACCGAGGCGCTGATCGCGGCCGCCAGGCGCGGGGTCAAGGTGCGCGTGGTGACCGACTGGTTCGGCACCGGCAACCGGGTCGCCTGCCGCCTGGGCGAAACCTTCGCGGCGGCCGGCGTCCATTACCGCATGTTCAATCCCTGGTTCAAGCGCGGCGCCGCGCGCAGCCACCGCAAGGTCACCGTGGTCGACAATGAAGTCGCCTTCGTCGGCGGCATCAATACCAACGACGACATGCTGTGCGACTACGAGCCGCACGAGCCGCTGCCGGCGCCGCGCTGGGACTTCGCGGTGCGCGTGCGCGGGCCGCTGGTCGACGAGATCCACCGCGAAGCGCAGGCGCAATGGGCGCGCACCGGCCACCTGGCGCTGGGCCGCCGCGTGAAACTGTTCAAGGAAATGCGCAAGAAGCCGCCGGCCCAGGGCGAGCGGCCGATGCGTGCCGGTTTCGTGGTGCGCGACAACCTGCGCAACCGGCGCACCATCCAGCGCGCCTACCTGCAGGCGATCGGCCAGGCGCGCAAGCGGGTGCTGATGGCCACGCCGTACTTCGCGCCGGGACGCAAGTTCCGCGACGCCATGTGCAAGGCGGCGCGGCGCGGCGTCGACGTCTGCCTGCTGATCGGCGTCGGCGAATTCCGGGTGCAGGATGCGGTGGCCGCCTCCTTTTATCGGGAGCTGCTGGAGGCGGGGGTGCGCATCGTCGAGTACCGCAAGACCCAGTTGCATGCGAAAGTCGCGGTGGTCGACGACATCTGGGCCACGGTGGGGTCTAGTAATTGCGATGCCTTGTCACTATTTATCAATCAGGAAGCCAATGTCGTGGTGCGCGACGCCCGGTTTGCCACCAGCATGGCGCAGCAGATCCAGAACGGCATCGCCGATGGCGTGCCGGTCGGACTGGAAGACCTGCGCAAGCTGTCGTGGGTACGGCGTTGCGGGCACGAGACGGCTTATTTCTTATATAAACTGACCATGCGTATCTTTACCATTGGCTACGCATGAGTCGGGATTACCTGATCGACTCCAATGACAGAAAACGACAACGTACGCATCGACAAATGGCTGTGGGCAGCGCGCTTTTTCAAGACGCGCACGCTGGCGGCCGAGGCGGTCGACCGTGGCAGAATCAAGATCAACGCCGAGAACGTCAAGCCGGCGCGCTCGGTGAAGGTGGGTGACAAGATCCTCATCGATAACGGCTCGACCCGCTGGGAAGTGATCGTGCAGGGCTTGTCGGGCACGCGCGGTTCGGCACCGGTGGCGCAGGCGCTGTACCGCGAAACCGAGGTCAGTATCCAGAAACGCGCCAACGACCAGGAGGCGCGCCGCATGTTCCCCGAGCCGGGCAGCTCGATCAAGGGCCGGCCGACCAAGCGCGACCGCCGGGCCATCACCCGCGCAGGCGGGTGATGGAGTAGAACCCCACCTCTAAACTTCCCGTTTGACATTTCACGGCTGGTAGATAATAGTACGAGCGTTCGGATTTTTTCGATTCACGCGGGGATATTATCAGCACTTCAGCCAAATCCATGAGCATGCGCAAGGGCGAGATGACGCGGGCAGCGATTCTCGACGTTGCGCTCGAGCTCGCCAGCCGTGACGGTCTCGAGGGCTTGACCATCGGCCTGCTCGCAGACCGCATGAGCATGAGCAAGTCGGGCGTCTTTGCCCACTTCGGTTCGCGCGAAGACCTGCAGATCGAAGTGCTCAAGCTGTATCACCGCCGCTTCGAGCACGAAGTCTTTTTTCCCAGTATCAAGGAAGCACGCGGCCTGCCGCGCCTGGAAGCGATGTTCAATCGCTGGCTCAAGCGCGTGTCGGTCGAGATCGCTTCCGGCTGCATCTACATCAGCGGCGCCGTCGAATACGACGACCGTCCCGGCCCGATCCGCGAGGAACTGGTCGGCATGGTGCGCATCTGGCAGGGCGCGCTGGTCCGCTGTGCCCAGCAAGCCATCGATTGCGGCGACCTCAAGGCCGGCACCGACGCCGACCAGCTGGTCTACGAGATGTACGGCCTGGTGCTGGCAGTGCATCACGATGCGCGTTTCCTGCGCCTCCCCGGTGCCGTCGACCGCGCCCACCGCGGCTTCGCGCGCCTGATCGAAAACTACCGCAATCCCGCTCACTAAATAAATCATTACCTTCGTCAGGAGATCAACATGGGTCAGTACGTCGCGCCACTTCGGGATATGCAGTTCGTTCTGCACGAGTTCCTGAACGTCTCGGAAGAATACAAGGGCATGCCCCGCTACGAAGACGTCGATGCCGACATCATCAACCAGGTGCTGGAAGAGGGTGCGAAGTTCACCCAGGAAGTGCTGTTCCCGCTGAACCACACCGGTGACCGCGAGGGCTGCCACTACGACGCCGCCACCAAGACCGTGACCACCCCGAAGGGCTTCAAGGAAGCGTACAAGCAGTACGTCGAAGGCGGCTGGGCGGCACTGGCCTGCGATCCGGAATACGGCGGCCAGGGCCTGCCGGTGGCGCTGAACAACTCGTTCTACGAGATGCTGAACTCCTCGAACCAGGCCTGGTCGATGTACCCGGGCCTGTCGCACGGCGCCTACGAGTGCCTGAAGGAACACGGCACCGACGAGCAGAAATCGGTCTACCTGCCGAAGCTGGCGTCGGGCGAGTGGACCGGCACCATGTGCCTGACCGAAGCGCACTGCGGCACCGACCTGGGCCTGCTGCGCTCGAAGGCCGAGCCGCAAGGCGACGGCACCTACAAGATCACCGGCTCCAAGATCTTCATCTCGGCCGGCGAGCATGACGTCGCCGACAACATCATCCACCTGGTGCTGGCACGCCTGCCGGACGCGCCGGAAGGCTCGAAAGGCATCTCGCTGTTCCTGGTGCCGAAGTTCCTGCCGACCGCCGACGGCCAGCCGGGCGAGCGCAACCCGATCTTCTGCGGCGCAATCGAAGAAAAGATGGGCATCCACGGCAACGCCACCTGCCAGATGAACCTGGACGGCGCGGTCGGCACCCTGATCGGCCAGCCGCACAAAGGCCTGAACGCGATGTTCGTGTTCATGAACGCCGCCCGCCTCGGCGTCGGCATGCAGTCGCTGGGCCTGACCGAAGTCGCCTACCAGAACGCGCTGACCTACGCCAAAGACCGCATCCAGATGCGCAGCCTGTCGGGCCCGAAGGCACCGGACAAGCCGGCCGACCCGATTATCGTGCACCCGGACGTGCGCCGTATGCTGCTGACCGGTAAAGCCTATGCCGAAGCCGCGCGCGCCTTCTCGTCGTACGTCGCGCTGCAGATCGACCGCGAACTGCACCACCCGGACGAAGACGTGCGCAAGGACGCCGCCGACGAAGTCGCGCTGCTGACCCCGATCATCAAGGCCTTCATCACCGACAACGCCTGGATCGCCACCTCGGAAGCGCTGCAGGTGTACGGCGGCCACGGCTACATCAGCGAGTGGGGCATGGAGCAGTACGTGCGCGATGCCCGCATCAACATGATCTATGAAGGCACCAACACGATCCAGTCGCTGGACCTCCTGGGCCGCAAGATCCTGATGGACAACGGCGCCAAGCTGCGCAAGTTCGGCGAGAAGATCAAGTCCTTCGTCGAAGAGAACGGCCTGGACGAGCAGCTGTCCGAGTTCATCACCCCGCTGGGCGAGCTCGGCGAGAAGGTCACCAAGCTGACCATGGAAATCGGCATGAAAGCCTTCCAGAGCCCGGACGAAGTCGGCGCCGCCGCCGTGCCTTACCTGCGCGTGGTCGGCCACCTGGTGTACAGCTACTTCTTCGCCCAGATGGCGAAGATCGCACTGGCCAAGCTGGACTCGGGCGACAAGTTCTACGAGTCGAAGCTGGCGACCGCACGCTTCTACTTCGCACGCCTGTACCCAGAAACCGCGATGCTGATCCGCCAGGCGCGTTCGGGTGCGAACAACCTGCTGGCGCTGGACGCGGACCTGTTCTAAACGACCCATCACGCAGAACCGTTTTAACGAACGTTCACTGAGCTGCACTATGTACCGTCGCCCCTGCGCAGGCAGGGGCCCAAGTTGCGTGAATCGCGTAGAACTTGGGTCCCTGCCTTCGCAGGGACGACGATCAATCAAAGGATAACGATATGTCCAACTTCATCGTCAAAAAAGTCGCCGTGCTGGGCGCCGGCGTGATGGGCGCGCAGATTGCCGCGCACTGCGTCAACGCCAAGGTCCCGGTCGTGCTGTTCGATTTGCCCGCCAAAGAGGGCAATAAAAACGGCATCGTCCTGAAAGCCATCGAGAACCTGAAAAAACTGTCGCCAGCCCCGCTCGGCAACAAGGAAGACGCATCCCTGATCGAAGCCGCCAACTACGAGGACAACCTCGACCTGCTGGCCGGCTGCGACCTGATCATCGAAGCGATCGCCGAGCGCATGGACTGGAAGCACGACCTGTACAAGAAGGTCGCGCCGCACATCGGCGCCAACGCCATTTTCGCGTCGAACACGTCGGGCCTCTCCATCGGCAAGCTGGCCGAAGGTTTTGATGAAGAACTGAAGGCGCGCTTCTGCGGCGTCCACTTCTTCAACCCGCCGCGCTACATGCACCTGGTCGAGCTGATCCCGACCCCGTCGACCCGTCCGGAAATCCTGGACCAGCTGGAAACCTTCCTGACCTCGACCCTGGGCAAGGGCGTGGTACGCGCCAAGGACACCCCGAACTTCATCGCCAACCGCGTCGGCATCTTCGGCATGCTGGCCACCATCCACGAAGCCGAGAAGTTCGGCCTGTCGGTGGACGTGGTCGACGACCTGACCGGCGCCAAGCTGGGCCGCGCCAAGTCGGGTACCTTCCGCACCGCGGACGTGGTCGGCCTGGACACCATGGGCCACGTGATCAAGACCATGCAGGACACCCTGCAGGACGATCCGTTCTTCGGCGTCTACAAGACCCCTGAAGTGCTGACGAAGCTGATCGAGAAGGGCGCGCTGGGCCAGAAGACCGGCGCCGGCTTCTATAAAAAGGTCGGCAAGGATATCCAGCGCCTCGACTTCGCCACCGGCGACTACGTGGCGGGCGGCGCCAAGGCCGCCGACATCGTCGGCCGCATCCTGAAAGAAAAGGACCCGGTCAAGAAATTCAAGGCGATGCGCGAATCGTCGAACCCGCAGGCCCAGTTCCTGTGGGCGATCTTCCGCGACGCCTTCCACTACATCGCCTTCCACCTCGACACCATCGCCGACAATGCGCGCGACGTCGACTTCGCGATGCGCTGGGGCTTCGGCTGGAGCGTCGGTCCGTTCGAGACCTGGCAAGCCGCCGGCTGGACCCAGATCGCACAGTGGGTCAAGGAAGACATCGACGCCGGTAAGGCGCTGACCGATGCACCGCTCCCGGCCTGGGTATTCGAAGGTCCGGTCGCCGAGAAGGGCGTGCACACCGCCGAGGGTTCGTACTCGGTGACCAAGAACGCCTACGTGCCGCTGTCCGACCTGCCGGTGTATCAACGCCAGCAGTTCCGCGCACCGGTCGTCGGCAGCACCACTGCCGATCCGAAGACCGCCGGCACCACCGTGTTCGAGGACGAATCGGTGCGCCTGTGGCACTCGGACGACGAGGTGCTGGTGATCTCGCTGAAGACCAAGATGCACGTGATCGGCGACGGCGTCATCAAGGGCCTCAAGCGCGGCATGGAAGAAGCCTCGAAAGGCTACAAGGGCCTGGTGATCTGGAATACCGACGCAGCCGAAGGCGGCGCGTTCTCGGCCGGCGCCGACCTGCAATCGGCCCTGCCGGCATTCATGACCGGCGGCGCGAAAGCGATGGAACCGATCGTGCGCGAGCTGCAGGACACCTTCATGCAGATGAAGTACTCGAACATCCCGGTGGTGGCAGCGGTTGCCGGCCTGGCCCTGGGCGGCGGCTGCGAAATGGCGCTGCATGCGTCGAAGCGCGTGGCCTCGATCGAGTCCTACATCGGCCTGGTGGAAGTCGGCGTCGGCCTGGTGCCGGCCGGCGGCGGCCTGAAGGAAGCGGCGCTGCGCGCGGCGAACGAAGCCAAGGGCAACGACATCCTGCAATTCCTGAAGACCGGCTTCACCAATGCCGCCACCGCACAGGTATCGAAATCGGCGCTGGAAGCCAAGGCGATGGGCTACCTGAAGGAAGACGACGTCATCGTGTTCAACCCGTACGAGCTGCTGCACGTGGCGAAGGTCACCGCGCGTGCGATGTTCGACGCCGGCTACCGTGCACCGCTGCGCCGTCCGGTGCCGGTGACCGGCCGCTACGGCTGGGCGACCATCCGCGGCCAGCTGGTCAACATGCGCGACGGCGGCTTCATCTCGGCCTACGACTACCACCTGGGCGACACCATCGCGGAGATCGTGACCGGCGGCGACATCGACCAGGGCAGCTATGTTTCCGAACAGTGGCTGCTGGACATGGAGCGCAAGGCCTTCATCTCGCTGCTGAACAATCCGAAGACCCAGGAACGCATCATGGGCATGATGCAGACCGGCAAACCGGTGCGCAACTAAGTCGCGGACAAAACAGGACTACTGACATGAGCAAACAACTTCAAGACGCATACATCGTCGCAGCGACCCGCACCCCGATCGGCAAGGCGCCGCGCGGCATGTTCAACAAGACCCGCCCGGACGACCTGCTGATCGCCGCCATCAAGGGCGCAATGGCCGCCGTGCCGAACCTGGACCCGGCGCTGATCGTCGACGCCGTGATCGGCTGCTCGTTCCCGGAAGCCGAGCAGGGTTTCAATATCGCACGCCAGGCCGTGGTCATGGCCGGCCTGCCGAACACCGTCGGTGGCGTCACCGTCAACCGCTACTGCGCCTCGGGCATCACCGCCCTGGCAATGGCGGCCGACCGCATCCGCGTCGGTGAAGCCGACGTCATGATCGCCGGCGGCGTCGAATCGATGTCGATGGTGCCGATGATGGGCCACCACCCGTCGATCAACATGCGCGTGTTCGACGACGAGAACGTCGGCCTGGCCTACGGCATGGGCCTGACCGCCGAGAAGGTCGCCGCCCAGTGGAAGGTGTCGCGCGAAGACCAGGACGCCTTCGGCCTGGAATCGCACCGCCGCGCCATCGCCGCCCAGCAGGCCGGCCACTTCAAGGATGAGATCACCC
The DNA here is from genome assembly GCF_006715485.1 of Herbaspirillum sp. SJZ107. Classification (GTDB taxonomy): domain Bacteria; phylum Pseudomonadota; class Gammaproteobacteria; order Burkholderiales; family Burkholderiaceae_D; genus Telluria. Next base: position 238,348 of record NZ_VFNH01000003.1, on the reverse strand, counting down.
CGGTCGAGATCACCACCCGCACGCCGAACCTGGCCACCGGCGAAGTCGACGTCAAGCGCCGCACCGTCGACACCGACGAGGGCCCGCGCGCCGACGCCAGCATGGAATCGATGGCCAAGCTGAAGCCGGTGTTCGCCGCCAAGGGCAGCGTGACGGCAGCGACCTCGTCGCAGATGTCGGACGGCGCCGGCGCGCTGATCGTCGTCAGCGAAAAGTTCCTGAGGGAGCACAACCTGACGCCGCTGGCCAAGTTCTCCTCGTTCGCCGTGCGCGGCGTGCCGCCGGAAATCATGGGCATCGGCCCGAAGGTCGCGATTCCGGCAGCGCTGGCCGCCGCCGGCATCACCCAGGACCAGCTGGACTGGATCGAGCTGAACGAAGCCTTCGCCGCACAGGCGCTGGCCGTGATCCGCGACCTGGGCCTGGACCAGTCGAAGGTGAACCCGCTGGGCGGCGCCATCGCCCTCGGCCACCCGCTGGGCGCAACCGGCGCCATCCGCGCCGCCACCGTCGTGCACGGCCTGCGCCGCAACAACCAGAAGTACGGCATGGTGACCATGTGCGTCGGCGCCGGCATGGGTGCGGCGGGCATCATCGAGCGCGTGTAAGCATCGCTTAGCAGATAGAAGGGTGGGGTACGGAAAACCGTCCCCACCCTTTTTTATTACCCAAAAAACGGAGACCTGAATGGACATCCTCAGCACCACCGCCAACGGCGTATTGACCCTCGAATTCAACCGCCCCGAGCGCAAGAACGCCATCACCGGCGCCATGTACAGCACGCTGGCCACCGCCCTGCGCAACGCCGAACAGGACCCATCGGTGCGCGCCATCCTCATCACCGGCAAGCCCGAGATCTTCACCGCCGGTAACGACCTCGACGACTTCCTCAACAACGTCGGTGTCGGCGCCATGACCGAAGACCGCCCGGTGTTCCAGTTCATGCAGGCGCTCGAAGGCTGCAGCAAGCCGGTCATCGCGGCAGTGAGCGGCCTGGCGGTCGGCATCGGCAGTACGCTGCTGATGCACTGCGACCTGGTCTACGCCGCCGACAGCGCCAAGTTTTCGATGCCCTTCACCCAGCTCGGCCTGTGCCCGGAATTCGCGTCCTCGCTGCTGGTCGCGCAAGCCGCCGGCCATGCCCGCGCCGCCGAAAAACTGCTGCTGGGCGAAGCCTTCCCGGCCCAGGAAGCCTTCGAGATGGGCATCGTCACCAAGGTGCTGCCGGCCGCCGAACTGCTGGCCTTTGCGCAGGGCCAGGCCGCCAAACTCGTGAAACTGCCGCCGGTATCGGTCCGCACCACCAAGGCACTGATGAAGCGCTCGCGCGCGGCGCTGGTCAAGGAAACGATCGCGGTCGAGAACGAGCGTTTCAGCGCGATGCTGACCGGCGCCGAGGCCAAGGAAGCGTTCACCGCCTTCTTCGAGAAGCGCAAGCCGGACTTCAGCAAGTTCGACTGAGGGTTTTTCTGGGCGAAACAATCCCGTGTAAAATGGAATGTCCAGAATGCGTCCTGCATTCGCCACTTCGAGGCCCCAGGTATTCCATGCAAGTCAACCAGCCCAGCAGCATTCTCCCCGCCGATGGCGTCGACGACGCCGTCGAGCCGTCGCGCAACGCCGAGGACCGCTATTTCATCACGGCCCTGGCGCGCGGGCTCGAGGTGCTGTCGTGCTTCCGCTCGGCCGATAAGGGCTTGACCAACCAGCAGATCGCCGAACGCTGCGGCCTGCCGAAATCGACCGTCACGCGCTTCACCTACACATTGACCCGCCTCGGTTACTTGGTGCAGGACGACGAGACCGGCCGCTACGGTCTCGGCACCGCGACCCTGGGCCTGGGCAGCGCCATGCTGGCGCGTCTCGACATCCGCCAGCTGGCGCGGCCGATGATGCAGGAGCTGGCCGATTTTTCCGGCACCACGGTGTCGATTGCGGTGCGCGACCGCCTGTCGATGATCTACGTGGAAGTCTGCCGCAGCACGGCGGCGCTGTCGCTGTCGGTGCAGGTGGGGTCGCGCATGCCGCTGGCGGCGTCCGCGATCGGACGCGCCTACCTGGTGCGCGCGCCGGAGCAGGAGCGCAAGGATATCTTCGAGCGCTGCCACGAACTCGACGAGATGGCGTACCAGAGCCTGCGCCAGGGCTTCGACAAGGCCCTGCGCGACCAGGCGCAATACGGCTGCACCACCGCCTTCGGCGAGTGGCAGAAGGAAGTCAACGGCATCGCGGTCGGCTTCCTGCCGATCGGCGGCAACCAGATCATGGCGATCAACTGTGGCGGGCCGTCCACCAGCGTGTCGACCGAATTCCTGCTGAACGAGGTGCGTCCGCGCCTGATCGAGATCGCCAAGCGCCTCGAGTCCTGATTCGGCCTATTTAATAGCCCGCCGCCAGTTGCTCCGGCGTCAGCGGGTCCATCGTCGCGAACACGCCGCTGCTGCGCAGGATGCGTTTTTCGCCGACCTGCAGCCAGCCGTTGGCGAAGGCCATGCGCCGTCCGATACGCTGCACCTCGACATGGCCTTCGAGCCAGTCGCCGGGCCGCGCGGCGTCGAGGAAATCGTTGCTCAGGTTGACCGTGACGAAGGAATGGCGGCCGTCGCAGGCGATTGCCAGGCCGATGCCGAGCGCGCAATCGGCGAGGCTGGCCAGCATGCCGCCGTGGGCGATGCCACGCATGTTGGTGTGGCGCTGCTCGACCCGCAGCGCGATCACGATCCGCTCGCCACTGTTGTTGCCACCGTAGCGCAGGTACAGCGGGCCAAGGGCGGCGGCATACGGGCCGCCACGCTGCAGCGGTTCGAATCCTGGCGGGACTGCTTCGGCGTTGGCTTGATGCGTCATCTGGTACGGCTTCCTTGTTTTACGTTTTATATATTTGTTCTGCACAGTAAAACAAGGGTCCGGCACTGTCAATGGTGTGTCCACCCTGCGTAATGACGCGCTTTGCTCGCGTTTACAATCTTTTTTGTCACTGCTAGGATCGTCTCCAGCGAAACCACGTTTCTCGATGCGGTATTCAAAAACGACTAGGAGACACCCGCATGTCGCAGCGCCATTTCGCGGCCTGGCCCAAGGGCTTGCCGCGCCACTTGTCCGCACCGCGGACCAATCTGTTCTACAACCTCGAGGTCTCGAGCGCGCGCTATCCGGACAAGCCCTTTTTGCTGTTCTACGATACGCCGCTCACCTACGCCGAATTCAAGGGCGAGACCGAGCGCATCGCCGGCTACCTGCAGCAGTATTGCGGCGTCCGGCAGGGCGACCGGGTGCTGCTGTACATGCAGAACAGCCCCCAGTTCATGCTGGCCTACTATGCGATCCTGCGCGCGAATGCCGTGGTGGTGCCGGTCAATCCGATGAACCTGACCGAGGAGCTGCGCCATTACGTGGACGACACCGGCGCTGCCGTCATCTTCGCGGCGCAGGACCTGATGCCGCAGGTCGAACCGCTGCTGGGGCAGGGCCTGCGCCACGCCGTGGTGGCGACCTATGCCGATTACCTGAAGCGTCCGACCGACCTGCGCGTGCCCGAGTTCGTGACCGCGCCGCGCCGCGACCTGGGCGACGCCGGCGGGGTGGTGGCGTGGCACGCCGTGCTGGCGCAGGACTGCGTGCCCGGCCCGCTGCTGGCGGGACCGGACGACCTGTGCGTGATGCCCTACACCTCGGGCACCACCGGCAATCCGAAGGGCTGCATGCACACGCATGCGAGCGTGATGTTCACCGCGGTCGGCGGCATGCAGTGGTTCGGTTCGCAGCAGGACACGGTGACGCTGGCAGTGCTGCCGCTGTTCCACGTGACCGGCATGCAGGGCGGGATGAACGGGCCGATCTTCACCGGCGCCACCGTGGTGCTGATGGCGCGCTGGGACCGCGACACGGCCGCCGAGTGCATCCGCCGCTACCGGGTCACGGCGGTGCAGCTGATCTCGACCATGGTGGTCGACCTGCTCTCGAGCCCGCGCGTGGGCGAATACGATCTGTCGAGCCTGACCCGCATGAGCGGCGGCGGCGCCGCCATGCCGGACGCGATCGCGCGCAAGCTGCAGGACTTGCTGGGCATCCCTTACGTCGAGGGCTACGGCATGTCGGAAACCATGGCGCCGACCCACATCAACCCGGGTGCGCAGCCGAAGAAGCAGTGCCTCGGTATCCCGATCTTCGACGTCGACGCGCGCGTGGTCGACCCCGACACGATGCGCGAACTCGCGCCCGGCGAGGTCGGCGAGGTGGTGGTGCACGGGCCGCAGGTGATGCGGGGCTACTGGAACAATCCGCAAGCCGACCGCGAGACTTTCGTCGAGATCGACGGCAAGCGCTTTCTGCGCACCGGCGACCTGGCGCGGCTCGACGAGGACGGCTATTTCTTCATGGTCGACCGCCTCAAGCGCATGATCAACGCCTCGGGCTATAAAGTCTGGCCGGCCGAGGTGGAAGCGCTGATGTACCGGCATCCGGCGATCCGCGAAGTATGCGTGGTGGCCTGCGTCGACCCGCGCCGCGGGGAGACCGTCAAGGCGGTGGTGGCGCTGAAGGATGGCTTCGGCGACAGCGTGCGCGAACAGGACATCGTCGACTGGGCGCACCAGAACATGGCCGCCTACAAGAGCCCGCGCATCGTGGAGTTCTGCGAGACGCTGCCGAAGTCGGCGACCGGCAAGGTGCAGTGGCGTGCGTTACAGGGGCGCCCGGCGGCGCAATAAGCCGACGTGGCCGCGAAGGACCGTCGTTTCCGGCACTGCCGGAAACGACTCCCCGCGGAGACGGAGACGACGTGCGTAGCGCAGCGGGCGCCGCTCAGAAGAAGTGCATCACACCCGTAGTGATCCGGTTCGCCGAATCGCTGCCCACCGACACGAAACCCTGCGCCAGGTTGATCTGGGTAGCGGTGACGACGGTATCGGTACGCGCATGCCCGATCGAGGCATAGCCGGTGGTGCGCTTGCTGAAGGCGTACTTGGCGATCGCGATGTACTGCTGCGAATCGTCGTGGGCGTCGCCGGTGTGGCGGGTGTTGTAGACGGCGCCGGTCAGGGTGACGGCAGAGGCCACCGGGACGTCGACGCCGACGCCGAACACAGTGATCTTGCGGCCCGTGGTGTCGGTTTCGTTGCTGGCATAGGTCGAGCGCAGCGAGAAGCGCGTGCCGGTGTAGCGCGCACCGAAGGCCCACGACTTGAGTTCTTCGCTGGCGGTGATGTTCTTCAGGCGCGCATACACGGCGGCCGCGCCGAACGGGCCGGTGTGGTAGAAGGCCGAGACGCCTTCGTACTTGTTTTTCTGGACCGAGCCGGGCTGCTCGCCGAAGGCGCGCATCAGGCCGATGCCGAGGTTGTGCCAGTAAGGCGACACGTACTTGATCGAGTTACTCTGGCGCAGGGCGGAGCCGCCATTGTTGGCGCCGTAGCCCCCGTAGACGGCGGCGCTGTTCAGCGCCGCAAACAGCACGTTGGGGCTGGTCGCCGCGAAGGCCAAGCCCATCGGGTCGGCCATGCCGACCGAATTGATGCCGAGGATGTTCTGGCGGCCCAGGGTGAGGGCGCCGAAGTTGCCCGCCAGGCCGACCGTCGCTTCGCGGTCGAACAGGGCGGTAGCAGACGGCGTACCGGTCGGCACGCCGGCACCGCCGGTGTCGTTCAGCAGCGTGCCTTCGAGGTTGAAGCGCGCCTTCAGGCCGCCGCCGAGGTCTTCTTCGCCGCGGAAGCCCCAGCGCGACACCTGCATCTGGCCGGCTTCGACCGTGGTGCGGCTGCCGTTGCTGCCGCTGTCGTTGATGACCCGGGTGACGCCGGCATCGATGATGCCGTAGATGGTGACGGCGGATTGCGCCGACGCGTTCGACATGCAGGCGCCAAGCACCGCCAGCGCGATCAGAGTCTGTTTCATGGGTGTCTCCTGGTTTTATGTTTTATGCGGCACGGTTTTGCTTGATAAAACCATTGCCGCGTTATTGAAACTGTATTTTTTCCTGTAAGTACTGTCAACAGGAATCACTCAGTAAAACAACAGCTTAGCAACAGGAAAGACTGGGTAGGCATGCGACCGCGCACACGGTTCCGAAGTGGAACCGTGTGCTGCGATACGAACCGATGGAAGGGGGTATTACTGGAAAGCCTGGATGCCGGTCTGCGCGCGTCCCAGGATCAGCGCGTGGATGTCATGCGTGCCTTCATAGGTATTCACCACTTCCAGGTTGACCATGTGGCGGATGATCCCGAACTCGTCCGAGATGCCGTTCCCGCCCAGCATGTCGCGCGCCAGGCGCGCCACGTCCAGCGCCTTGCCGCAGGAATTGCGCTTCATGATCGACGTGATTTCCACGGCCGCGGTACCCTCGTCCTTCATGCGGCCCAGGCGCAGCACGCCCTGCAGGCCGAGGGTGATCTCGGTCTGCATGTCGGCCAGCTTCTTCTGCACCAGCTGGTTGGCGGCGAGCGGCTTGCCGAACTGCTTGCGGTCGATGACGTACTGGCGCGCGGTGTGCCAGCATGCTTCGGCGGCGCCGAGTGCGCCCCAGGCGATGCCGTAGCGGGCCGAATTCAGGCAGGTGAACGGACCTTTCAGGCCGCGCACGTCCGGGAAGGCGTTTTCTTCGGGGCAGAACACCTCGTCCATGACGATCTCGCCGGTGACGGACGTGCGCAGGCCGAACTTGCCGTGGATCGCCGGTGCCGAGAGTCCCTTCCAGCCTTTTTCGAGCACGAAGCCGCGGATCGCGCCCTCGTCGTCCTTGGCCCAGACCACGAACACGTCGGCCACCGGGGAGTTGGTGATCCACATTTTCGAGCCGCTCAGCGAATAGCCACCCTCGACCTTGCGCGCGCGCGTGACCATCGAACCCGGATCGGAACCGTGGTTCGGCTCGGTCAGGCCGAAGCAGCCGATCCACTCGCCGGTGACGAGCTTGGGCAGGTATTTCTGCCTGGTCGCTTCGCTGCCGAATTCGTGGATGGGGACCATCACCAGCGAGGATTGCACGCTCATCATCGAGCGGTAGCCGGAATCGACGCGCTCGACTTCGCGCGCGATCAGGCCGTAGCTGACGTAGTTCAGGCCCGGGCCGCCGTACTGCTCGGGGATGGTCGGACCGAGCAGGCCCAGCTCACCCATCTCGCGGAAGATGCTGGTGTCCATGGCTTCGTGGCGGAAGGCGTCGAGCACGCGCGGCTGCAGCTTGTCCTGGCAGTACGCGGCGGCGGCGTCGCGCACCATGCGCTCGTCGTCGGTCAGCTGTTCGTTCAGCAGCAGCGGGTCGTCCCAGTGGAATGCGGTTTTGTTGGCCATGATGGTTTCTGTTTCAGGAGTGGTTACATGTTCGGATAATTCGGTCCGCCGCCGCCTTCCGGCGTCACCCAGACGATGTTCTGGGTCGGGTCCTTGATGTCGCAGGTCTTGCAGTGCACGCAGTTCTGGGCGTTGATCTGCAGCCGGTCCTGGCCCGCGTCCGTCTTCACGAACTCGTACACGCCGGCCGGGCAGTAGCGCTGCTCGGGCCCCGCATAGGTGGCCAGGTTGACGTTCACAGGCACGCTCGCGTTCTTCAGCGTCAGGTGCACCGGCTGGTCTTCGGCGTGGTTGGTGTTCGAGATGAACACCGAGGACAGGCGGTCGAAAGTCAGCTTGCCGTCCGGCTTCGGATACACGATCGGGGTGAACTCGGACGCCGGGCGCAGGCTCTCGTGGTCGGCATGCTTGTGGCGCAGCGTCCACGGCGCCTTGCCCCGGAACAGGATCTGGTCGATGCCGGTCATCAGCGTGCCCAGGTACAGCCCCTTGCTCATCCACGGCTTGAAGTTGCGCGCCACGTGCAGTTCCTCGTGCAGCCAGGACTGTTCGAAGGCGGCCGGGTAGCTCGCCAGTTCGTCGTGCCGGCGGTCTTCGCCCAGCGCGGCAAAGGCGGCATCGGCAGCCAGCATGCCGGTCTTGATGGCGCCATGGCTGCCCTTGATGCGGCTGACGTTCAGGAAGCCGGCATCGCAGCCGATCAGCGCGCCGCCCGGGAACACGGTCTTGGGCAGCGATTGCAGCCCGCCGGCGGTGATCGCACGCGCGCCGTACGAGATGCGCTTGCCGCCTTCGAAGAAGCCGCGGATCGCCGGATGGGTTTTATAGCGCTGGAATTCCTCGTACGGCGACAGATACGGGTTCTGGTAGGCCAGGCCGACGATGAAGCCGACCGCGACCTGGTTGTTTTCCAGGTGGTAGAGGAAGGAGCCGCCGTAGGTGGAAGCATCCAGCGGCCAGCCGGCCGTATGCATCACCAGGCCCGGCTTGTGCTTGCCTGGGTCGATTTCCCACAGCTCCTTGATGCCGATGGCGTAGGTCTGCGGATCCTTGCCCTGGTCGAGCGCATACTTTGCGATCAGCTGCTTGCCGAGATGGCCGCGCGAGCCTTCGGCGAACAGCGTGTATTTGGCGTGCAGCTCCATACCCAACTGGAACGCGTCGGTCGGTTCGCCCTGGCGGTCGACGCCCATGTTGCCGGTGGCGACACCCTTGACGGCGCCGTCCTCGTTGTACAGGATTTCGGCCGCCGGAAAACCGGGGAAGATCTCGACGCCCAGGTTTTCCGCCTGCTGGCCCAGCCAGCGCACCACGTTGGCCAGCGACACCACGTAGTTGCCGTGGTTGCTCAGCGCCTTGGGCAGCATGAAGGCGGGCGTGGCGCGGGCGCCGGTCTCGCTCAGGAACAGGAAGCGGTCCTCGGTCACCGGGGTGTGCAGCGGCGCGCCGCGTGCCTTCCAGTCCGGGAACAGCTCGCTCAGCGCACGCGGGTCCATCACCGCGCCCGACAGGATGTGGGCGCCGAGCTCGCCGCCTTTTTCCAGCACGCAGACCGAGACCTCGCGGCCCCGTTCCGCCGCCAGCTGTTTCAGGCGGATCGCGGCGGACAGCCCGGCCGGGCCGCCGCCGACGATCACCACGTCGTATTCCATGGCCTCGCGCGGGCCGTATTCTTCAAGCAGGTCCATGATGCGTCCTCAGCGCGCGAAATCAGCGGGCAAAATACAGTTTGTGCAGGTGGTCGAGGTCGACCTGGGCCGCCGGCTGCGACAGCACGACTTTCCCGCTCTGCATCAGGTACACGTGGTCGGCCACGCCGACCGCGCGGTGCGTGTTCTGCTCCACCAGCACGATGGTGCGCCCGTCCTGCTTGAGACGCCCCAGGATCTCGAACAGTTCGTTGACCATCACCGGCGCCAGGCCGAGCGAAGGCTCGTCGATGATCAGGAGCTCCGGATCGCTCATCAGGCCGCGCGCCATCGCCAGCATCTGCGCTTCGCCGCCGGACAGCGAGCCGGCCAGCTGCTTGCGGCGCTCGCGCAGGCGCGGGAACATCTGGTACGACTTTTCCAGGTTGGCGGCGGCCTTGCTCCGGTGCTGCGGCGCGAATGCGCCCATCATGAGGTTTTCCTCGACCGTCATGTCGCGGAAAGTCATGCGGCCTTCCGGGATCATCGCCATCGAGACGTCGGTCATCTTCCAGGTCGGGGTGCCGGTCAAAGGTGCGCCATTCAGCGAGATCGTGCCTTGCGAGGGCTTGATCAGGCCCATCACCGCGCGCAGCAGCGTGGTCTTGCCGGCGCCGTTGGGGCCGATGATGGTGGTCAGCTTGCCCGGCTGGATGGTGAGCGACAGGTCCCACAGCACGTTGATGGCGCCATAGCCGGCGCGCACGTCCTTTATCTCAAGCATGCTCGGCTCCCGTATAGCTCTTTACCACTTCCGGGTTGCTGAAGACCTCGGCCGGCGTGCCCTCGGCGATCAGCTGGCCGAAGTTCAGCACCGCCACCCGCTGGCACAGGTTGCTGATGGTCTCGATGTCGTGCTCGATGATCAGGATGCCGACCTTGAAGGCTTCGTGCATCTGCTTGAGCATGTTCATGAAGTGGCGCTTGCCGTTGGTTTCCAGGCCGGCCAGCACTTCGTCGAGCAGCAGCAGTTTGGGGTTGGTGGCGAGCGCCTTGGCCACTTCCAGCGCCTTCAGTTCGCTCAATGCGAGGCCGGTGGCGGCATCGCGCCCGGCCTTGGCGCTCAGGTTGGTGAATTCCAGGATCTCGTCGATGCGGCGCGCATCGGTGGTGCCAGTGCCGAAGCGCTGCGCCACCGTCAGGTTCTGGCGCACGGTCAGCTCGTGCATCGGCTGCGGGATCTGGAAGGTGCGGCCGATGCCCATGCGGGCGCGCTGGTACATCGGCGCACGCAGCACGTCGCGGCCGTCGAACACGATGCGCCCGCCGGCGCGCGCCAGGCCGGAGATGGCGTTGAACAGGGTGGTCTTGCCGGCGCCGTTGGCGCCCACCAGGCCGACCACGTCGCCGCTGCCGACTTGCAGCGAGACGTTGTTGACCGCGGTGAGGCCGCCGAAGCGCACCGTGACGTTTTCAAGCTGCAGCATCTTTTTTCCTCATGAACTTGCGCGCCAGCGCCAGCAGGCCGTCCGGGCTGGCGATGATCATTGCGACCAGCACCACGCCCAGCACCAGCTGGTGGCCGGTCGGGATGATGCTTTTCACGACCAGCTGGTCGACCAGGTAGACCACCACGGCGCCGACCAGCGGGCCGATGATGGTGCGGTAGCCGCCGAAGATCGCCGCCACGATCGGGATCGTCACCCACAGCGTGCTGAAGGCGTAGTCCGGCTCCAGGAAGTTGATGTAGTGGACGTTGAAGGCGCCGACGACGCCGCACATGAAGCTCGACACCAGCAGCATCAGGCCCTTGAGCAGGGTGTTGTTCACGCCGACCACGCGGGTGGCGTCGTCGCTGTCGTGCATCGCGCGCAGCGCCAGGCCGTGCGGGCTGCGGCGGATCATGTCGTAGATGGCGGCGAACACCAGCACGATGGTAAGGATCACCAGGTAGTTGCCGGTCTTGCTGCCGAAGTCGAAGCCGGCGATCGCCGGCAGGCGCGGGATGTTGGCGATGCCGGCCGAGCCGCCGGTGACCGAGGTCCATTCGGTGGCGAGGATGCGGAAGATGTGGGCATAGGCCAGGATCGCCAGCGCGAAGTAGGGGCCGCGCAGGCGCAGCACCGGCAGCATCAGGATCGCCGACACGATCGCCGCCACGCCGGCCAGCAGGATCGCCAGGAACACCGGCACCCCATGCTGCATCGTCAGCACCGCCGACGCATAGGCGCCGACGCCAAAGAAGGCCGAGTGGCCGAAGCTGACCATGCCGCCCAGGTTGCCCAGCAGCGCCCACGACAGGGCGATGCCGCCGATGACCAGCGAGGCGATCACCAGGCTCATCACGTAATTGTCGCTGCCGAACACCAGCGGCACCGCCACGTACACCGCCAGCAGCGCGGGAATCAACCATTTATATTGTTTCATCCGCGCCTCCGGGCCGCGCCGAACAGGCCGTTGGGCATCACGAACAGCACCAGCAGGAACAGGCCCATGCCGGCCAGTTCCTGCAGCGCCGAACTGGCCAGGGTCACGGTCAGCGCCTCGGCGATCCCGAGCAGCACCGCGCCGATCAGGACGCCGGGGATCGAGCCGATCCCGGCCAGGACCGTGATGATGAAGGCTTTCACCGTCAGCACGCCGCCGAAGGCCGGGGTGATCACGCCATAGCTGAACAGGGCCACGCCGGCAAAGGCGGCCATGATGCCGGCCACGATGAACGACACCAGTTCGGTGAAGCCGGGATTGATGCCCATCAGCTTGGCGGCGTCGCGGTTGCTCGACACGGCGCGCACCGCGCGCCCGTACCAGCTGCGCGACAGCCACCACCACAGGCCGGCGATCAGCACCACGCTGACGCCGAAGAACAGCACTTCGCTGCGCATGCTGTACAGCGGTCCCACGACAAAGGCTTCCTGCATCCACGAGGAGCTGGTCGCGCGCACGTCGGCGCTCCAGATCAGGAGTGCCAGGTTGGTGATGATGACGCCGACGCCATAGGTCAGCGTCAGCGAGTTGATCTCGCGGTTGGTCTTGATGCGCCCGACCAGCAGGTAGATGCCTGCCGAGGCCAGCGTGACCAGCACCACCGCCACCGGGATCGCCAGCAGCGGATTGACGCCCAGTTTGCTCTCCACCGTATAGCCGATGTAGGCGGCCAGCAGCACCAGCTCGCCGTGCGCCAGGTTAATCACCTTCATGGCGCCGAACACCAGCGCCAGCCCGAGTGCGATCAGGGCGTAGGACCCGCCCTGCAGCAACCCGGAATACAAGGACTGCATGATCAATTCAGTCATTTCTGCATTCCATTCCCGTTGACTTCAGGCGGGACTGGCCCGCCCGTTCCATCGCTGCGCTTACCAGGGGACGCCAGGGTATGCCGGCTTGGCGGTGGCGGCTTCCTTCGGCCACACCAGCGCCACGCCCTTGCCCTGGTGCTGGCCCATGCGTTGCGTGAAATTCGGGTTGTCGCCGTTGGCGTTGAACTGGACGCGGCCGATCAGGGTCTGGCGGTCGGTCTTGCGCATTTCCTCGGCCACGCCGCCCTTCTTGAGCGTGCCCTTGTCGGCAGCGCGCGCGATCGCTTCGAACAGCAGCATCGACTGCACGTAGCCGAACTGGCCGAGGTAGTCGGGTTCCTTGTTGTACAGCTTGCGGTAGCCGTCGGCGAAAGCCTTGCCGTCCGGCGTGCTGAAGGCAACCGGGTAGGGCAGCACGGCGGTGCCGTACACGTTCGGCATCAGGTCGGGGAAGTCGGCCGCCATCTTGGGCGTGGCCAGCGACCACACGCCGGCGATGCCTTTCACGGAAGGCTTGAGCACGCGCGCGGCGCGCAGGATGCCGACGTAGTCGTTTTCGTAGCCCACCATGACGATGAATTCGGAACGGTCGCGCAGCTTGACCTTGTTGATGATCGGCTTGAAGTCGGTGATCGCCGGGTCGAACGCATGCATCTCGACCTTCACGCCCTTGCCGCCGAGGGTCTTCTGCACCGCAGTGGCCAGGCCCTGGGTCGCTTCCTTGGTCGAGTGGATGATCGACACCGACTTGACGTTCAGGTCGCCCAGCAGGCCGACCAGCGCCTTCTGGTAGCCGGCGGTGTTATTGATGCGGAAGAAGTTCTTGCGGCCGCCGTTGACCAGGCTGTCGTCGACGCCGCCCGAGCTGACGTAGACCAGGTTCAGCTTGCCGGCGGCATCCGCGGCCGGCGCGATGTTGTTCGAGCCGTAGCCGCCGGTGATCGCCACCACGTTCTGGCTGGCCAGCTTCTCGACCGCCGCCACCGCCTTGGCCGGCGCCGACTCGTCGTCGACGGTGACCAGCTTGATGGTGTGCTTGCCGTTGGTCTTGTTGAAGACCTCGGCGGCGACGCGGATGCCTTCCTGGGTACCCATGCCGACCCGGGCCAGCGGCCCGGTCAGCGGAATCTCGACGCCGACCAGCAGTTCGTCGGCATGGGCCGCACCCATGGCGGCCGCCGCGCTTGCGACGACCGCGGCGACGGCGATCATTCTTGCTTTGTTCATTGTCTCCACCTCTCTAATAGGTTTGAATAGTCGGGCATCAGTCGATATGACGGCCCATGCTCACTTCCACGTTGCGCACCATCTGCACCAGGCGCGGTCCGAGATCCTCCACCAGCCGCTCGCGCGGCAGCAGGAAGGCCGGGCCGCCGCAATTGAAGGCCACCGTGCGCGCCGGATCGGGGTCGACCAGCGGCACGCCGACGGCGCTGATGTTGGCGTCCCACAGGCCGGACGACAGGCAGAAGCCGCGGTCCTGGTAGTCCTTGAAACTCTGTTCGATGTCGGCCTTGATCTTCGGCCAGTTGGCCTCGGTATGCATCCGGATGTGATCCATCAGGAAGTCGCGCTCGTCCTGGGGCAGGCCGCACAAATACGCCTTGCCCATCGCCGTGGTGGCCAGCGGGATGCGCGAGCCGGCATCGCGGCGCAGGGTGACGGCGGCGCTGCCGCGGCAGGCTTCCACATACACCATGTTCAGGCGGTCGCGGATGCCGGTGGCCACGCTGCACTGGGCATACTCGGCCAGCGCCTGCATGCCGGGACGCGCCAGCTTGCGCACGTCGAGGTTGGCCAGCAGGGTGTGGCCGAGCGCCAGCACGGCGGCGCCGAGCTGGTAGCGGCCCTGGTCGGCGGCGTAGTTCAGGTAGCCGAGGCGGGTCAGCGTGTAGGTCAGGCGCGAGATGGTCGGCTTGGGCATGCCGGTGCGTTTCGCCATCTCGCTGTTGCTGAGGGCCGCTTCGCCGGGCCGGAAGCAGCGCAGGATCTCGAGGCCGCGCGCCAGCGCCGTCACGAACTGGCGGTCCTTGGCGATGTCCTCGTCGTCGAATGACCGGATGTCGTCATTCATGTCGCATGTCTCCTCGATCCCGTCGTGATCTCGTGTCGTGGTCCCGTGCTCGTCGCGCTGCCGCTACGGCCGGGTTGAACTGATGTTCACACACACAAAAGATCAGTGTCAACAGTTTTGTGAAATGACGGTTCGCTGTGCGGAACTGCATTTTGTCATTACGTGTTGCATCTGCGGCGACGCCGTGATTTCCGGCTCACGTAGCGGCTTTACATCGTCAAACGAAATGCGGTATCGTTGGCTCCGCCTGAAATGCAAAACACAATTCCGCACAGCGAACCAAGCAAAGCAAAAACAAGGAGATAGATTGATGAGTTCCGGGGCACCCAACGCCGTCGTCCGGCGCGAGCAGCGCGGCGACGTCCTGCTGGTCACTATCGACAACCCGCCGGTCAACGCCCTCGGCGCCGACGTGCGCGCCGGCCTGCTGGCGGCGATCGAGGCAGCCGACGCCGATCCGGCGGTGGCCGCCGTGCTGATCGCCGGCAGCGGCCGCACCTTCATCGGCGGCGCCGACATCCGCGAATTCGGCAAGCCGCCGCTGCCGCCGGCCTTGCCCGACGTCTGCAACCGCATCGAAGCCTGCACCAAGCCGGTGGTCGCCGCCATCCACGGCCCGGCCCTCGGCGGCGGCCTCGAAGTGGCGCTGGCCGCCCACTACCGCATCGCGCTGCCGGCGGCGAAAGTGGGCCTGCCCGAAGTGCAGCTCGGCCTGCTGCCGGGCGCCGGCGGCACCCAGCGCACCCCGCGCCTGGTCGGCGCCGCGGCGGCGCTCGAAATGATGCTCAGCGGCCGCCACCTGGGCGCCGCCGAAGCGCACAAGCTCGGGCTGGTCGACCGCCTGGCCGGAGAGGGCGACCCGATCGAGGCCGGTCTGGCGTATGCGCGCGAACTGCTGGCGCAGGGCGCGCCGGTGCGCCGCACGCGCGATGCTGCAGCGCTGGCCGACCGCGACACGCAAGGCGCCGCCATCGAGCAGGCACGTACGGACACTGCAAAGAAATCGCGCGGCCTGTTCTCGCCTTTGAAAATCGTGGAAGCGGTGCAGGGCGCCGTCGACCTGCCGTTCGACGAGGGCCTGGCGCTGGAACGCAAGCTGTTCCTGGAATGCCTGGACAGCCCGCAGCGCGCCGGCCTGGTGCACGCCTTCTTTGCCGAGCGCGAAGCGGCCAAGTCGCCCGAGACGCAATCGAGCCAGCCGCGCCCGGTCGCGCGCATCGGCGTGGTCGGCGGCGGCACCATGGGCGCCGGCATTGCCGTCTCCTGCCTGGATGCCGGCCTGCCGGTGACCATGATCGAGCGCGACGAGGAGGCGCTGGCACGCGGCCGCGCCAATGTCGACAAGGTGTATGCCGGCCTGGTGGCCAAGGGCCGCATGACGGAAGACGCGCGCAGCGCCGTGATGGCGCGCTGGAACGGCAGCACCGCCTACGACGCCCTGGCGGACGCCGACCTCGTCATCGAAGCGGTGTTCGAGGACATGGACGTCAAGAAGGCGGTGTTCGCTGAGCTCGACCGCGTCTGCAAGCCGGGTGCGGTGCTCGCCACCAACACCTCCTACCTCGACATCGACGCGCTGGCCGCTTCCATTTCTCGCCCGCAGGACGTGATCGGCCTGCACTTCTTCTCGCCGGCAAACATCATGAAGCTGCTGGAGATCGTGGTGCCGGCCAAGGTGTCTGCGGACGTCGTCGCCACCGCCTTCGAGCTGGCCAAAAAGCTGCGCAAGACCCCGGTGCGCGCCGGCGTGTGCGACGGCTTCATCGGCAACCGCATCCTGGCCGTGTACCGCCAGGCGGCCGACGCCATGATGGAAAACGGCGCCTCACCCTACCAGATCGACAAGGCGGTGCGCGACTTCGGCTTCCCGATGGGTCCCTACCAGATGTCGGACCTGGCCGGCGGCGACATCGGCTGGGCCACGCGCAAGCGCCGCGCCCCCACGCGCGATCCGCGCGCCCGCTACGTGCAGATCGCCGACCGCCTGTGCGAACGCGGCTGGTTCGGCCAGAAGACCGGGCGCGGCTACTATCTGTATGAAGGCGGCGCCCGCACCGGCACGCCCGACCCGGAAGTCGGCGCCATCGTCGACGCCGAGCGCCAGCGTGCCGGCGTCACGCCGCGCAGCTTCACGGATGAGGAGATCATGCGCCGCTACATGGCCGCGATGATCAACGAAGGCGCCAAGGTGGTGGCCGAGAAGATCGCGCTGCGTCCGCTCGACGTCGACGTCACCTTCGTGCACGGCTACGGCTTCCCGCGCTACCGCGGCGGTCCGATGAAGTATGCCGACACCGTCGGCCTGCCGCAGGTGCTGGCCGACATCCGCGCGTTCGCCAAGGAAGACCCGCTGTTCTGGCAACCGGCGCCGCTGCTGGTCGAGCTGGTCGAGCGCGGCGCCGATTTCGCCAGCCTGAACCAGACCAAATAAACAATACACCACCGGAGACTCGCCATGCGCGAAGCCGTCATCGTTTCAACCGCCCGCACGCCGCTGACCAAGGCGCACCGCGGCGAATTCAACATCACCTCGGGGCCGGCGCTCGCCAGCTTCGCGGTGCGCGCCGCGGTCGAACGCGCGCGCATCGACCCGGCCAGCATCGAGGACATGATCCTCGGCTGCGGCTACCCGGAAGGCACCACCGGCCGCAACGTCGCGCGCCAGACCGTGATCCGCGCCGGCTTGCCGATCTCGATCGCCGGCGCCACCGTCAACCGTTTCTGCGCCTCCGGCCTGCAGGCGATCGCGATCGCGGCCGGCCGCATCGTCGTCGACGGCGCCCCGGCCATGATCGCCGGCGGCGTCGAGAGCATCTCGCAGATCCGCTCGCGCGACGACGGCAATTCCGGCATGGACCCGTGGATCCAGCAGCACAAGCCGGACCTCTACATGGCGATGATCGACACCGCCGACGTGGTCGCCGCCCGCTACGGCATCTCGCGCGAAGCCCAGGACCGCTTCTCGGCCGAGAGCCAGCGGCGCACCGAGGAAGCACAGCTGGCCGGCCGCTACAAGGACGAGATCGTCGCATGCACCACCACGATGGCGGTCAAGGACAAGGAAACCGGCGCCGTCTCCCAGGTTGAGGTGACGGTCGACCAGGACACCTGCAACCGCCGCGGCACCACCTACGAGGCGCTGGCCAAGCTGGCGCCGGTGATGGGGGCGGATAAATTCGTCACCGCCGGCAATGCGTCGCAGCTGTCGGACGGCGCTTCGGCCTGCGTGATGATGGAAGCCAAGGCCGCCGAGCGCGCCGGCCTGAATCCGCTGGGCGCTTTCCGCGGCCTGGCGCTGGCCGGCTGCGAGCCCGACGAAATGGGCATCGGCCCGGTATTCGCGGTGCCCAAGCTGCTCGAACGCCACGGTCTCAAAGTCGACGACATCGACCTCTGGGAGCTGAACGAAGCCTTTGCCTCGCAGTGGATCTATTGCCAGCAGCGCCTCGGCATCCCGTCGGAACGCCTGAACGTGAACGGCGGCGCGATCTCGATCGGCCACCCGTTCGGCATGACCGGTGCGCGCCTGGCCGGGCACGTGCTGCTGGAAGGCCGGCGGCGCGGCGCGAAGTATGCCGTGGTCACGATGTGCGTCGCCGGCGGCATGGGTGCGGCCGGCCTGTTCGAGATTTATTGATCGTACGAGTACGAGGATTCCATGGACCTGAATTTCACCCCCGAAGAAGAAGCCTTCCGCGCCGAAGTGCGCGCCTTCCTGGCCGAGAAGCTCCCCCAACGCCTGTCCGACAAGGTCGCCAACGGCAAGCACTTGAGCAAGGCCGACATGCAGGAATGGCACGCCATCCTGAACGAGCGCGGCTGGCTGGCCAACCACTGGCCCGAGGAATACGGCGGCCCGGGCTGGACCGCCGTCGAAAAATTCATTTTCGAGAACGAGTGCGCGCTGGCGAATGCGCCGCGCATCGTGCCCTTCGGCGTCAACATGCTGGGCCCGGTGCTGATCAAGTACGGCAACGAAGCGCAGAAGCGCTATTGGCTGCCGCGCATCCTCGACGGGTCCGACTGGTGGTGCCAGGGCTATTCGGAACCGGGCGCCGGCTCCGACCTGGCGGCGGTCAAGACCACCGCCGTGCGCGGCGTCGATGCGCAGGGCGAGCACTACATCGTCAACGGCCAGAAGACCTGGACCACGCTCGGCCAGCACGCCAACATGATCTTCTGCCTGGTGCGCACCGACCGCGAGGCCAAGAAGCAGGAAGGCATCAGCTTCCTGCTGATCGACATGAACACGCCCGGCGTCGAAGTGCGCCCGATCGTCCTGCTCGACGGCGAGCATGAAGTCAATGAAGTCTTCTTTACCGACGTCCGCGTGCCGGTCGACAACCTGGTCGGCCAGGAAAACCGCGGCTGGACCTGCGCCAAGTACCTGCTGACCTACGAGCGCACCAACATCGCCGGCGTCGGCTTCTCGGTGGCCGGGCTGGAACGCCTGAAGCGCATTGCCTTTGAACAGACCCGCAACGGCAAGCCGCTGCTGGACGACCCGGCATTCGCGGCGCGCCTGGCGCGGGTCGAGATCGACCTCGAGAACATGAAGACCACCAACCTGCGCGTGATCGCGGCGGTCGCCGGCGGCGGCGTGCCGGGTGCGGAAAGCTCGATGCTGAAGATCCGCGGCACCGAGATCCGCCAGGAGATCAATGCGCTGGCACGCCGCGCGATGGGCGTGTATGCGCGCCCGTTCAGCCAGGACATGCTGGACGCCGCCTACGACGGCCCGCAGTTCGGCCCGGACTTCGCGGCAGCCGCCTCGGCCCAGTACTTCAACAACCGCAAGCTGTCGATCTTCGGCGGCTCCAACGAAATCCAGAAGAACATCATCTCCAAGATGATCCTCGGACTGTGAGGGCAAGACCATGAACTTCGAACACACTGAAGAACGGCGCATGCTGGCGGACAGCCTGAACCGCTTTATCGCCGAACAGTACGGCTTCGAGACGCGCGATCGCATCGCCGCATCAAGCGAGGGATATTCCAAAGCCATGTGGCAGCAGTTCGCCGAGCTGGGCGTGATCGGCGCCCTGCTGCGCGAAGAGGATGGCGGCTTCGGCGGCGGCGGTTTCGACATCGCCGTGGTGTTCGAGGCGCTCGGCCGCGGCCTGGTGATCGAGCCCTTCCTCGGCAGCGCGGTGCTGGCCGCCGAGGCCATCGCCGCCGCCGGCAGCGACGAGCAGAAGGCCCGGCTGGCATCCATCGCCGACGGCAGCGCCATCGCCGGCTTTGCCCACGACGAACCGGAAACGCATTACGAACTGGCGCGGGTGCAGACGCGCGCCGAACGGGGCGGCGAGGGCTGGGTATTGAACGGCGCCAAGGCCGTGGTGGCGCAGGGCGAAGCGGCGGACTGGTTCGTGGTGTCGGCACGCAGCGCCGGCGCCGTCGACGACGAAGCCGGCATCTCGCTGTTCCTGGTGGCCAGGGATGCGCCTGGCGTGCAGATCGTGGGATCGCCGACCATCGACGGCGGCCGCGTGGCCGAGCTGCGTTTCAACGACGTCCAGCTGGACGCCGGCGCGCTGCTGGGCGCAGAGGGGCAGGGCTACGCGGTGCTGGAACGCGCCGTCGGCCGCGGCGTGCTGGCGCTGTGCGCGGAAAGCCTGGGCGCGATGGAAGCGGCCAAGGCCGCGACCCTGGACTACCTGCGCACCCGCAAGCAGTTCGGCGTGCCGATCGGCAGCTTCCAGGCGCTGCAGCACCGCATGGCCGACCTGCTGCTGGAAATCGAGCAGGCGCGTTCGGCGGTGATCAATGCCGCGGCCGTGCTGGACGGCGACCGTATCGTGCGCGAGCGCGCGCTGTCGGCGGCCAAGGCCAGCATCGGCCGCATCGGCACCCTGGTGGCCGAGGAATGCATCCAGCTGCACGGCGGCATCGGCATGACCTGGGAACTGCCGCTGGCCCACTACGCCAAGCGCCTGGTGATGATCGATCACCAGCTCGGTGACGAAGACCATCACCTGGCGCGCTACATCGCGCTCGGCCGCCGCCTGGCGGCGTGAGGGGACGACCGTGACCACCGATAGCAAGCTGGGCAAGCTGCCGCTGGCGGGCGTGCGGGTGCTCGACCTGTCGCGCGTGCTGGCCGGTCCCTGGTGCGCCATGGCGCTGGGCGACCTTGGCGCCGAAGTGATCAAGGTCGAGCATCCGCAGCGCGGCGACGACACGCGCGACTGGGGCATGCGCATCGGCTCCACCGAGACCGCCTATTTCAATAGCGTCAACCGCAACAAGCGCTCGGTGTGCCTGGACCTGAAGACGCCGGAAGGCCAGGAACTGGCGCGTGCGCTGATCCGCAAGAGCGACGTCGTGATCCAGAACTTCAAGTTCGGCGACATCGAGCGGCTCGGCCTCGGCTACGAGGAGATGAGCAAGGAACAGCCCGGCCTCGTGTACTGCTCGATCACCGGCTACGACCGCACCGGCCCGGAAGCGGCGCGTCCCGGCTACGACCTGGTGATCCAGGGCGAGGCCGGCCTGATGGCGCTGAACGGCGAGCCGACCCAGCCGCCGCTGAAATTCGGCGTCGCCGCGGTCGACATGATGACCGGGATGTATGCGGCCCAGGCCGTGCTGGCGGCGCTGTTCCAGCGCGAAAAGACGGGGCAGGGGCGCCACGTCGGCATGGCGCTGTTCGACTGCGGCCTGATGATCAGCGCCTACTACGGCCTGGAAGCCCTGCTGCGCGGGAACGATCCGCCGCGCTTCGGCAATGGCCACCCGTCGATCATGCCGTATGGCGTGTACGAGGCGGCGGACGGTCCGCTGGTGGTCGCGGTCGGCAACAACGGCCAGTACCTGCGCTTCTGCACCGACGTGATCGACCGCCCGGATCTCGCCAGCGACGAGCGTTTTAGAACCAACATCACGCGCACCGTGCACCGCGACGAGCTGATGCCGGAAATCCGGCGCGAACTGGCCTCGCGCAAGCGCGCCGAGCTGCTCGAGCGCATGAGCAAGGTCGGTATCCCGTGCGGCGAAGTGGCGGGCCTGCACGAGGCGCTGACCTCGCGCCGCGCGGTCGAGGGCGGGCTGGTGAACACGATGGACCACCCGGAAGTGGGCAGCGTGCACGTGATGGCGTCGCCCTACCGGTTCGACGGCGAGCGGCTGCCGGTACGGCGGGCGCCGCCGCAACTGGGGGAGGGCACGCAGGAAGTGCTGCGCGATCTGCTGGGGCTGGACGAGGACAGGCTGGCCGGGCTGAAGGCACGCGGCGTGGTGTGAAAGGCGCCGGGAACTCGTGGCGGGCGCATGGCCTCCAACGGTAACCCGGCCAGCACGGCCGGGCGCCGGTTTTGGCGGAGCGTGCCATGCGACTGTTCGTCTGTTCCTTCCTTGCGCTGCTGGGCGCCTGCGCCCCGGTCCAGCAGCGCGCCGACCTGCTCGGCATGGCGATCCCGGCATCCGCCGCCGCCCACAGCGTGGTCATCACCCCTGACACCCGCTGGGTCAACGTCACCGGCGGCGACACCGTCCGCTTCGTGGCCGGCGGCAGCGAATTCGGCTGGGACTTCCACGTGTCGCCGCTGGTGCAGGTGTTCGACCTGAACCGGGTGGCGCCGCCCGGCGTGCTGGGCCGGCCACTGCCGGTCTACGTCGACCCCGATCCGAACTACAGCATCGGCGGCGACTGGCGCGCGCCGCCGCATTAGCTCAGAAGAAGTGCTGCATACCCGTCGTAAAGCGTTTCGCCGAATCGCTGCCGACCGCGACGTAGTTCTGCGCCAGGTCGACCTGGGTGGCGGTGACGACGTTACCGGTGCGCGCGGCCCCGATCGTGGCATAGAGGTTGCTGCGCTTGCTGAGCGCGTACTTGGCGATCACGATGGCCTCCTGCGCGTCGTCGTTCATGTCGCCGGTGCGGCGGATGTTGTAGGCGGCGGCGGTCAGGGTCACGGCCGGCGCCACCAGGTAGTCGGCGCCGACGCCGAATACGCTGATCTTGCGGCGTGTGGTGTCGACGCGACTGGTGCTATAGGTCGAGCGCAGCGTGACGCGCGATCGGACGTAGCGTGCGCCGACGATGTAGGACTTGACTTCCTCGCCAGCGGTGATGTTCTTCATGCGCGTAGCCACGGCGGCCACGTTGAGCGGACCGGTATGATAGAAGCCCGCCACGCTTTCATACTTGTTTTTCTCGGTCGAGCCGGGCTGCTCGCCGAAGGCGCGCATCACGGCGAAGCCGAAGTTCTTGTAGTACGGGGAGGTGTACCTGATCGAGTTACTCTGGCGCACGGCCGAGCCGCCATTGTTGGCGCCGTAGGCCCCGAAGGCAGGGGCGCTGTTCCCCGCCGAAAACAGAATGTTCGGGTTGCTCGCTGCGAACGCCACGCCCTGCGGATCGGTCGGGATGATCGCAATCATGGAGAGGGAATTCTGTCGTCCCATGTTGACAGCGCCGAAACCGCCGCTCAGGCCAACCGTCGCTTCACGGTCGAACAGCGCGGTCGTGGAGGGGGTCCCGGTCGGTACGCCTGCCCCGCCGACATCGTTCTGCAGCAAGCCTTCGAGGCCGAAGCGCGCCTTCAGGCCGCCGCCAAGGTTTTCCTCGCCGCGAAAGCCCCAGCGCGAGGGCAGCATTTGACCCGGTTCGACCAAGGTGCGGGTGCCGTTGCTGTTGATGACCCGGCTGATGCCGGCGTCGATAATCCCGTACACGGTGACATTCGATTGCGCGGACGCGTTCGACATGGAGACACCAAGCACCGCGAGTGCGGCGAAAGTCTTTTTCATTGCGTTTCCTGGTTTATCAGCTTGCGCTTGCCGGCGCTTGCTTTTCGTATCATGTGTTCTATATCTTGCTTCGTGGAACTGTCGTTACACGGCCCCGCACTTTATTTACTCTTGTATGTACTGTCAATAAAAATCATTCAGCAAAACAACAGCTTATGAATGCCGCAACATGTCAGACGTACATGTTTTCAGTGCGATATCGGCCGCCATGCCTGCACGCGCGCGGGAACTCGCGGCGACGGCGCGGCCTCCAACGGTGACCCGGCCTGGGTAGCGCCTGCCCAGGCCGCGAGGAGACGCAACATGAACCTGCTGCTGGCATTCGCCCCCTTCATCGTCTTCGTGGTCGCCGAGCGCCTGGCCGGCATCGCCGCCGGGCTGGGCGCCGCCGCCGCCGTCTCGGCCTACCTGCTGATCCGCGACCTGCTCACGCCCGGGCGCGGCATCAAGCTGCTCGAACTCGGCACCTTCTTCCTGTTCGGCCTGCTCACCCTGTATGCGCTGGCGATGCACCCGCAATGGCCGATCGCCGCCGTGCGCCTGCGCGTGGACGCCGGCCTGATGCTGATCGTGCTGGCTTCGATGGTGCTGCGCCAGCCGTTCTCGCTGCAGTACGCGCGCGAGCAGGTAGCGCGCGAGCACTGGGACAGTCCCGCGTTCCTGCGCGTGAATTACGTGATCAGCGCAGCCTGGGCGGCCGCTTTCGGCGTGCTGGTGCTGGCCGACCTGATGATGGTCTACGTGCCGGCGCTGCCGCACGCCGGCAGCCTGGTGGCGACGGTGGCGGCGCTGGCCGCGGCGGCCTGGTTCACAGGCTGGTACCCGGCGCAGCGCCGGCACATGCCGACGCACACCTGATCGCGCGATTTACAGCGTCACGTCGACCCGCGCATACCACGAGCGCCCGTTGATGCCGAACGGGCAGGTCTCCCAGCAGTAGGTGAAGCCCAGCTGCGGGAAGGGGGCGGCGCGCACCGGGTCCCATTTGGTCGGGAAGGTGTTGAACAGGTTGTTGGCGCCGACGGTCAGGCTGGTGGCCTTGCTGACGTTGTAGCGCAGCGTCGCGTCCAGGATCCACTTCGCATCCCAGGTCTGCACGAATGGTGCCGTAAAGCCCTGGCCCTGCACTTCGCCGTAGTAATTGGCACGGACGTTGCCGTTCCAGGCGCCGCGCGTGTAGTCGGCCGACAGTACGTGGTGCTGGCGTGGCTGGCCGCGTTCGATCAGGGTCACCTGGGCGTCGTCGAACAGCTGGGTGCCGCTCAGGACCGGCGAGTCGGAGTGGCGGCCCACCACCTTGGTGCGGTTGAAATCGAACTGGCCGGACAGCACCAGCGTCGATCCCGGCCAGCGCGTGGTGTGCTCGGCGACGATGTCGAGGCCACGCGTCCGGGTGTCGATGGCGTTGGTGAAGAACTGCGCCTGGCCGACCTTCAGCGGATCGAGGATGGCGCGGATCGGGCAGGCCGCCGCGGTCGCGCAGGCGCCGGATTCGGGGGCGATGTTGGACGAGAACACGATGCGGTCGTCGATGTCGATGCCCCACAGGTCGGCCGTCAGCGAGAAGTTCGGCATCGGCCGCAGCACCAGGCCGACGCTGGCGTTCTTCGAGGTCTCCTGCTTCAGGTTGGGGATGCCGAAGGCGCGCGTCACGGTGCTGCCTTCGCGTGCGGTGAGCGTTTCGGTCAGCACGCCGGCCGCGTTCAGGTTGGTCGAGACCGAGCTGTAGAACTTCTGCTGCACGCCGGGTGCACGGAAGCCGGTCGAGACGGTGGAGCGCAGGCCGACGGTCTTCGACGGATCGTAGCGCAGCGACAACTTGCCGGTGGTGGTGCTGCCGAAGTCCGAGTATTTTTCCCAGCGCACGGCAGCGCCCAGCAGCAGTTCGCGCGTCAGCTTGTGTTCGGCATCCAGGTAGAGCGCGATGTTGTGGCGGCTGTCGTCGACCACGGTGGCCGGCGTGTAGCCGGGGAAGCCCTGGGTGCCGGAGGCCGCCACGCCGCCCGTCTGGTCGCGGATCACGATCGCCGGATTGTTGGTGCGGCCGTACTGGTAGGAGACCGGATCGCCGGCATCGATGCCGTAGCCGTCGCGGCGGTATTCGAAACCGGTGGCGAACGAGATCTCGCGCCCGCCGATCCGGATCGGGCCGCGCAGGTCGGCGTTGACGGTGGTCTGCCTGAATTTCAAGGCCCCGGTATCCGCCTCCAGCGGCGACTCGGCGTAGATGCCGCCGCCCGGCTTCGGCTCGTACCAGTAGCTGATGTTGATGGTTTCCTTTTCATGGAAATCGAGCTCGCTGCGGCCGTGGTTGAGCGACAGGTCGGCTTTCCAGCCATCGGCCAGGTCGCGCCGGTAGCCGACCGCGAACGAGCCGTCCTTGACCGTGGTGCGGATGTTCGGCAGGAAGCCGTTCGGGTACACCGAAGGCACGTTGCGGCCGTCCTCGGCGGTGCGGAAGAAGCCGGCCGAATCGCCGGTCCGGTGCGAGACGCCGCCAAAGCTGTAGAACTCGCCGCCGGCGGCCGGCAGCGCCGCGTTCCACCAGAAGTACTTGTCCTTGGCCAGGCTGTCGCCGATGCGCTGGGTGACGCGCGGCGGATCGACGCGCAGGGTGTCGAGGCCGGCGCGGTTGGTCTCGCCGCGGCGGCGGCCTTCGACGGTGAGGTTGACGTAGCCGCCGTCGCCGATCGCCCAGCCGGTGTTGGCACTGGCCGAGCGCAGCGCGCCGCCGCCTTCGGTGGCGCCGCCGACGCTGCCGGACAGCTGGGTGCTGCCGGTCTGCTGCTTGAGCACGATGTTGATCACGCCGGCGATGGCATCCGAGCCGTACTGGGCGGCGGCGCCGTCGCGCAGCACTTCGATGCGCTGGATCGCCGACATCGGGATCGCATTGATGTCGGTGCCGGCCGAACCGCGGCCGATGGTCTGCTGCACGTTGACCAGCGCCTGCTGGTGGCGGCGCTTGCCGTTGACCAGCACCAGCAGCTGGTCGGGGCCGAGCGAGCGCAGCGTGGCCGGGCGGATGATGTCGGTGCCGTCGCTGATGAAGGTCGACGAGAAATTGAAGGAGGGGTCGAGCGTCTGCAGCAGCTTGCCCAGCTCCAGCGGTCCGGCCATCTGCATGTCCTTGAGGCTGATCAGGCCGACCGGCGCGGCGGCATCGAGGGCGGTGCGGGCAGCGCCGCGCGAGCCGAGCACGATCACCGAGGCGGTGGCGGGGGTAGCGTCGGCCGCGGGCGTCGCAGCCGGGGCCGCAGCGGCGGCGGACGTACCGGCAGGCGCATCGGCGGCCTGCTGGGACCAGGCCGGCGCAAACGCCAGCAGCAGGGAAGCAGCGAGCAGGGTACGGGTAAAACCGGGCAAGGCTGTAGGAGTCGTCATCCTGGATCTCTCATCGTCGTTATCGGATGCCGTCTTGCACCGGGATGGTGCAGGTTCGGCGCGAGCCCAGTCTAGCGAGACCAGTCGGATATGGACAAATGTTAACTAAAATGTGTTGCAAATAAGTAAAATAATGACGATTTCTATTGTGCGTACTAGGCAAGCACAGCTATTCTGCTTAGTCTGACCCGCGTTGTCGCTCTTTCATGAATGTGACATTTCGCGAGAAACCTCCTCCCTCCTTCTGCGTGCGCCATACTGCTGACACAAACAGGCGTTAGCATGCCCGGAGCCGTGAGCACAATCTAAGGAGAATGAATGGAAGCCGAAATCAAGCTGGCCCTCGATGCCGCCGGCGTGGCGCAGGTCAGGAAACTGCCGGTCCTGCGCGAACACGCCGTGTCCGAACCCCGCGAACAGGAACACGTCGACCGCTACTACGACAGCAGCGGCTTCGACCTGCTGCGCCACGGTTTCGCCCTGCGCGTGCGCAGCGCCGGCAGCCGCCATGTGCAGACGCTCAAGGGCGGCGGCAGCGCGCTGGCCGGCCTGCACCAGCGCACCGAGCTCGAGAGCGAGATCGATACCGAGGCGCCCGACCTCGACCTGTTCGCACGCCAGCTGCGCGACGTGCTGCCGCACCTGGCGAAGGAGGGCTTGCCGGCGCTGGCGCCGGTATTCGTCAACCGCAGCAAGCGCAGCAGCTGGATGATCGCGCTGCCGGACGGTGTGCAGATCGAGTGCGCGCTCGACGTCGGCGAATTGCAGCATGGCGAGCGCAGCGTTCCGGTGCGCGAGCTGGAACTGGAAATCAAGCAGGGGCCGCCCGCGGTCCTGTACGGGCTGGCGCAGCAGGTGCATGCGGCGCTGCCGGTGCATCTCGAGCACGTCAGCAAGGCCGAACGCGGCTATGTGCTGGCCGGGGCGGTGAAGCCCAAGGCGGTCAAGGCGACCCCGGTCGCATTGCGGCGCAAGGCCAGCATGGGCGAGGCGCTGGGCGCGATCCTGGCCAACTGCCTGGAGCAGATGGGCGCCAACGAACGCGGCGTGATCGCCGGCGACGTCGAGAGCCTGCACCAGATGCGGGTCGGCCTGCGCCGCCTGCGCGCCGCGCTGGCGATGGTGCGCGACATGATCCAGCTGCCGGAAGCCGTCGGCGCCGACATCGAATGGCTGGCCGGCGAACTGGGCGACGCCCGCAACTGGGACGTGTTCATCGAATCCGTATTGCCCGCCCTGCCGCTGCCCGAGGCGCACCGGCCGGGCATGGAGCGGGTGCTGGTGGCCTCGCGCGAAGAAGCCGAGCGCCATCGCAACAAGGTCAAGGCGGCGGTGGGCAGTGCGCGCTACACCGCGCTGCTGCTGGCGCTGGGCGCCTGGATCGCCGGCGAAGGGTGGAAGCAGGCCGGCCTGCCGTCGGAACCGCTGGCGCAGGCCGTGCGCAAGGCGGCCCCGCAGCTGGTCCAGCACGCCGCCGCGCGCGTGCGCAAGCGCGCCCGCGCCTACGACCTGCACCGCCCCGAATGCCTGCACAAGGTGCGCATCGCGGCCAAGAAGGAACGCTATGCGCGCGAGTTCTTCGACGCCGTGGGCCACGGCAAGCGTGCGGCACGCCGCCACGACCTGCTGGCCGGCATGCAGGACGAACTGGGCACGATCAACGACAGCGCGGTGGCGCGCGAGCTGGTGGCGCAGCTGCGCGACCGGGTGCCGCAGGAAGTGGCGCTGCTGGGCTTCATCGAGGGCGTGCTGGCCGAGCGCGAGGCGGATGCCTTGCCGCGCGCGCGCCGGCATGTGAAGGCGCGCCTGCGGGACAAGGCGCGGTTCTAGGCCTTCACCGCCAAGAACTCCCCTTTACCGACCGGCACCAGGCTGGTGCTGAACCCGCCATCGGCCGCGACCGCCGCCATGAAATCCGCCATCTCGTGCGCATGCGAGGTGGCGTTGTCGACCACCAGCAGGCCGCCGGCGCGCAGGACCCGCTTCAGGTGCGGCCACCAGCCGGGATAGGCGCTGCGCTGCGAATCGAGGAACACCAGGTCGAAGCCGGCGTCGTCCAGCGTTGCCAGCAGCGCGCCGGCATCGCCTTCGTGCTGGGTGATGCGGCCGGCGAGTCCCGCGCGGGCGAAGTTGGTGCGCGCCAGTGCGATCTTTTCAGGCGACAGCTCCACCGTGGTCACTGCGCCGCCGATGGCAGCGGCCGCGTCGGCCAGCCACAGTGTCGAATAGCCGTTCGAGGTGCCGATTTCGAGGATGCGGCGGGCTTGCGTGGCTTTCACCAGCAGCGCCAGGAATGCGCCGGTGTCCGGCGTGATGTTGAGCATGCGGGTGGCGCGGTTGGCGCTATCGCCGTCGTGGGCGTCGCCGAAGGCGGCCAGTTCGTCGAGCAGGGTCTTGAGGCTGGGGTTCAAAGCGGTCTCCTGGTTGAGACCACCATCCTGCCACAACACACTGTGAATATGGTGCCGGTATCTTTTCCTACCGCCGACGCCGGTAGGGCGGCCGTGCCGCCGTGTCCCGCTGGGGAGACAAGGCACATTGTGGCGGCCGAATGTGACATCCGTTTGACGCCGTCGTGACGTTTGCGTGACGCTCGCCTCAAGGCACGCCGGCGCTGGCGGGCTTCAGGTCCGCCGCCAGTTTCTGCAGCAGTCCGGCCAGCGACGGCCCATGCGCCTGTTCCGGCGCAAGCAGGCCGAGTGCCGCCTGCAGGGCCTTGTCGTCGCGGCTGCCGAAGGTGCGCGTGCTCTCCACCGGTTCGCGGGCGCTT
Source organism: Herbaspirillum sp. SJZ107 (assembly GCF_006715485.1). Classification (GTDB taxonomy): domain Bacteria; phylum Pseudomonadota; class Gammaproteobacteria; order Burkholderiales; family Burkholderiaceae_D; genus Telluria. The sequence goes on along the minus strand of NZ_VFNH01000003.1, from coordinate 209,149 downwards.
GCCGCGGCCACCGCCTGTGCGCCATCCGCCGGCGGCAGGTGGTTGGCCAGGTCGGCCTCGCGCAGCATCGGCTCGTCGTCCGCGCCGGCGGGCGGGGCCACGGCGACGTCGGGCGTCACGCCGCGCGCCTGGATCTCGTGGCCCTTGGGCGTGAAGTAGCGCGCCACCGTGAACTTGATGCCGTCGTCCGCGCCCAGCGGAACCACCGACTGGATCGAGCCTTTGCCGAAGGTGCGGCTGCCGACGATGGTGGCGCGGCGGTTGTCCTGCAGCGCGCCGGCCACCAGTTCCGCAGCCGAGGCCGAGGCGCCGTTGACCAGCACCGTCAGCGGCACGGTGCGGGTCCAGGCGGGCAGGCCGTCCAGCACGTCGGCCTCGCCCTGCTCGCGGTAGTAGCGCGGGTCGACGGTCACGGTGGCGTTGGCGCCGGGCGCGTTGCCGCGCGCGCTGAAGACCACGCTGCCCGGCGCCAGGAAGGCGCCGGCGACGCCGACCGCGGCCGGCACCAGCCCGCCCGGGTCGTTGCGCAGGTCGAGGACCAGGCCGCGTGGCGGCGACTTGCCGTCGAGCTTCTTCAGCGCCGCCGCCAGGTCGGACCCGGTGGCGCCGCCGAATGCCGAGATGCGGATCCAGGCCAGCCCCGGCGCCGCCATGCGCGCGGTCACGGTGGCGTCGTGCAGCGCCGCGCGCGTGATGCGCAGCGTATGCGGCTTGCCTTCGCGGCTGCTGCCTTGCATCAGGCCCACCGTCACCACGCTGCCCGGCGCGCCACGCATGCGCCGCCCGACCTCGCTGCTGGACAGGCCGGCCAGGGCGGTGCCGTCGATCGAGGCGATGACGTCGCCGGCGCGGATGCCGGCGCGGGCGGCAGGGCTGCCGGCGCCGGCCGATACCACGCGCATGCGGTCGCGGTCGAGCTGGACCTCGATGCCGATGCCGACGTATTCGCCCGAATTCTCGCGGTCGAGGTCGCGCATGTCCTCGCTGTTCATGTACTGGGAATGGGCGTCGAGCGAGCCCAGCATGCCGGCGATGGCGCCGTCGAACAGTTTTTTGTCGTCGGCCTGGCCGACGTAATTGCGCTTGATCAGGGCGTAGGCGGCCAGCAGCTTTTCCATTTCCTCCTGCGGCAGGGGCAGGGAACTGGTCACGGTCGCTGTCGAGGCGGGGGCCGGGGCCGGGATCGATTCGGCAGCCCGTGCCGGCAGCGTGCAGGCCAGTACGGTGGCGACAGCCGCGGCAACGGCGGCGGACTTGCGATGCGGGGTGGGTGTCATGCGTGCTCCTTTTCCATGCAGGCATTCTCGCGCGCCGGGCTGTTAATCGATGTAAGGCGCAGGTAAATGGAAGTAAAGGCGCGACGTAAACACAGCCGCCAGTGTGTCCATGCCTCATAGGCAACGCCCGGCAGTCGCCCGCTTCTGGTACTTGTTCCTTACGGCAAAATGCACCGATAATCATTCCTTTGCGGCGACGCGCCGCCGTCTTCAGGAGCCATTCCGTGCAAGATCACGACCAAGACCCGGCCAAGCAGGCCGACCAGCCGGCCAGCCCGGCACGCCGCCGCATTTTCCAGGCCGCTGCCGCGGTCGGCCTCGGCACCCAGCTACCCGTCACGCAGGCCGCGGCCCCGGCCAGGGCACGCAAGCCGGCAGCAGGCTCGCTGGATGCCAAGCTCAAGGCGCACGTCAAGAACGTGGTCGTGATCTACCTGGAAAACCGCAGCTTCAACAACCTGTTCGCCGACTTCCCGGGCCTGGCCCAGCCGCTGTCCGCGGTACCGGCGGCGGCCACGGTGCAGCGCGACCGCGACGGGTCGGTCCTGGGCGAACTGCCGAAGATCTGGGGCGGCATGGTGCCGGCACGCCAGAACATCGGCGGCAAGGATTACCTGATCAAGGAAGACGACATCCAGCACCTGCCGAATGCGCCGTTCAAGCTGACGGACGGTGCCGGCAAGCCGCTGCCGGAAGGCCTGGTCACGCGCGACCTGGTGCACGCCTTCTATCACAACCAGATGCAGATCAACGGCGGCAAGAACGACGCCTTCGTGGCGTATGGCGACAGCGGTGGACTGGTGATGGGTCATTACGGCGAGACCCGCAAGAACCTGGGCCTGTGGCAGATCGCCGGCGAGTACACGCTGTGCGACAACTTCTTCATGGCGGCCTTCGGCGGCTCCTACCTGAACCACCAGTTCCTGATCAGCGGCCGCGTGCCCGAATACTTCAACGCCAAGGATACCCCGGCCAAGCGCAAGATCGCGGTGCTGGAAGACGGTCCGCAGGGCATGCGCCTGGCGCTGGCGCCGGATTCGCCGAAGTCGGCGCTGGAAGGCAAGCCGAAATTCGTCAACAACGGCGCCATCACGCCGGATGGCTACGCGGTCAACACCATGGCGCCACCCTACCAGCCGAGCTGGGTGCGTCCGGCGCCGGGCGGCGATGTCGCCAGCGCCGATCCGCAGGATCCATCGGTGCTGCCGCCGCAAACCTACGACACCATCGGCGACCTGCTGTCGCGCCAGGGCGTCAGCTGGGCCTGGTATGGCGGCGGCTTCCAGGCGGCCCTGGACGGCCGCGGCGAAGGCACGCGTCCGAACTTCCAGTTCCACCACCAGCCCTTCAATTACTTCAAGCAATTCGCGCCGGGCACCGCCGCGCGCGCCGAGCACCTGCGCGACGGCGGCCTGGGCGACAGCCCGATCTCGAACAAGTTCATCGCCGACGCCATCGCCGGCAAGCTGCCGGCCGTCACCTTCTACAAGCCGCAGGGCAACCTCAACCTCCACGCCGGCTATTCCGACATCGAGTCGGGCGACGCCCACGTCGCCAACGTGATCGAGCACCTGAAAAAGTCGCCGCAATGGCAGGACATGGTGGTGGTGATCACCTTCGACGAGAACGGCGGCTGGTGGGACCACGTAGCGCCGCCCAAAGGCGACCGCTGGGGTCCGGGCTCGCGCATCCCGGCGATCGTGGTCTCGCCATACGCCAGGAAGGGCGCGGTCGACCACAATTTCTACGACACGACCTCGATCATGCGTTTCATCACGCGCCTGCACGGCCTGCCGCTGCTGGACAGCCTGGCGGCACGCGACGCCGCTTTTGCGGCACGCGGTGCGCGCGGGCCGGGCGACCTGAGCGCCACCCTCAGCTTCCGCTGAGCCCGGTTTTACGGCATCTCCAAGCGGCCCTCGAGGCCGCTTTTTTGCGTCTTGCGCATTTATTGCATATATAAAGTTGCCTACCGGCTAACGTGCGCTGTGTAGAAACTCGGCGCACTACACTCTGCCATGGCCGTTGTCATTAGAACACGTGCTTGCGCGCGGTATGGAGCCACTTAGCCGCCAAACGCCAACTTTCATATCCACGAATCAGGAGAGCAAAATGCAAAAGAACAAAACCTTGAAAGGGCTGCTGGCTGTGTCGGCAGTCGCCGCCATGTTCAGCGCCTTCGGCGTCCAGGCGCAGACCGCCACCACCAGCACCAATCCGAACCAGGCCGGCAAGGTCAGCAAGGATGGCGCAATGGACAACACCAACAGCACCGGCATGGAATCGCGCAATACCGCGTCCGGCATGACCCACAGTGCCGGTAGCGTCAACAACGGCGCCATGCAGAGCGGTTCGACCGCTGCTGCCGGCCAGACCGCCGCCGGCGGCACCGCTGCCGCAGCCGGCGCCAAGCTGAGCGCAGGCGACCAGAAAGCCCTGAAGGACATGGCGATGGCCGACATGGCCGAAGTCGCCACCGGCAAGCTGGCCGTCAGCAAGGCCCAGAGCGCCGAGGTGAAAGCCTTCGGCCAGCAGATGGTCGACGACCACGGCCAGGCCCTGGCCAAGGTGCAGTCCGTGGCCCAGGCCCGTGGCGTGACCCTGCCGACCGAACTCGATGCCAAGCACAAGGCGATGTCGGCCAAGCTGGAAAAACTGAGCGGTGCCGACTTCGACAAGGCCTACATGGCCGGCGCCGGCGTGAAGGACCACAAGGACACCCACGCCAAGCTGATGAGCGACGCCAAGAAGATCAAGGATCCGGACGTCAAGGCCGTGGCCGACCAGCACATGCCGGTGGTCGAGCAGCACCTGAAGGCCGCCCAGCAGATGGCATCCACCAAGTCGGGTACCACCTCGGGCAAATAAGCCCCGGGCCGGTTCATAGGTTGTAAAGGGAAGGGCGGCACCCGGTGAGCGACCGGGTGCCGCCTGCTGCCGTTTACGATTCCGTTTCCTGTGCTGTTCCGTGCACGGATCAGTCCAGCGTCAGCAGATAGGCGCTGATGTCGCGCGCATCCTTTTCGCTCACGCCCAGGTTCGGCATCGCGGTGGTCGGATCGATCGCCTGCGGGTCGCGGATCCAGTGCATCAGGTTGGCCTGGTTGTTGAGCAGGTTGCCGGCAATGAAGGGGCGCTTGCCCAGGCCTTCGAGCGGACGGCCGACGAAGGTGTCGGAACCGATCACGCCAGGGATCTTGTGGCAGGACTGGCAGGCATACTGGGTCAGTGCCAGCTTGCCCAGGCCGGGGTCGCCGACGACGCCCGGCGGCGGCTTGGGACCGCTGTCGCAGCCGGCCAGCAGGCAGGCCGATGCGGCCAGCAAGGCCGCGAAGGTGCGCAGCGTCTTCATCGTGCTTCTCCTGCTGCCGGGTCGCGTGCCTGCGCCTGGTCCTCGGCAGGCGCCATCGCGGTCAGCGTCTTGTAATCGGCCACGGTCATTGCCGGCATCCGGTTCATGAAGGCGACCACCGCCCAGGTGTCGGCATCGCTCAGGCGGAATTCCCAAGCCGGCATGCCGCTCATCTTGACGCCGTGGCGCGTGATCCAGTACAGCTCGCGCGATTGCCAGCGCATGGCGGCATCGACCAGCGGACCGGGCGCCGGCTGCATGCTCAGGCCGTGGATATTCGGGGCGACGCCGGGACCGCCATGGCACTGGGCGCAATTGTCGCGATACACGAGAGCGCCGCGCGCGACGTCGGCCTGGCCCAGCGCCGGCACCGCCACCTTGCGCGCGTGGTGCTGCACCGAGTAGCGCATCGCCTGTTCCAGGCCCTTGTAGACGATGCCGAAGTGGGACGTGGTGGCGCCGATGTTGTACCAGCCGGCGCGCCAGACGACCAGGCCGGTGGCTGCGCTCAGGGTGCCCGCGGCCAGCAGGGTCAGCACGGCGGTCTTGACGATCAAACGGGTGGATGCCTCAGCCATCAAAATATTGTCAAAAAGTATCGTGTCAAAAAGATATAAATACGTCCTGTATTATAGAAGTCATTGCAACATTGTGAATTCAACCGTGCCCAGCCTTCTAACACCTAGCGTTTCCCGCCACCTTGCCGCGCCGGCGCTGGCTGCGCTTGCCTTCGTCGGCATCGGCCTGGCCGGTTGCAGCGGACAGACCGATACCCGCCACGTGCGCGGCGGCGACGCCGACACCGGCAAGCGCCTGATGACCCAGTACCAGTGCACCACCTGCCACGTCATTCCCCAGGTGCCGGGGCCGAATGGCGACGCTGGCCCCTCGCTGGAGAAGGTCGGGCGCCTGAGCTATATCGCCGGCGGCATCCCCAACCAGCCGGACCGCATGGTGGCATGGCTGCTGAACCCGCCCGCACTGAAACCCGGCACCCGGATGCCGTCGATGGGCCTGACCGAGCAGGAGGCGCGCCACATGGCGGCTTACCTGTACACGCTGCGGTGAGGGCGGGGCAGGGCAGTGCGGCGGACACGCCGCTGCAATCCGTCTTGCACCACGGCGGCAGCGACGCCGCCGTGATCGGCGAGCTGACCTGGGGCATGACCATCGCCGGCACGCTGATCTTCGCGGCCGTGATGCTGCTGCTGGCAATGAGCCTGCGCCATCACGCGCGCCCGCTGCGGCCGGCCGTCTGGATCGCCGGCGCCGGCGTCGCCTTCCCGGTGATCGTCCTGAGCCTGCTGCTGGGCTGGAGCACCTGGCGCAGCGCGCAACTGCGTCCACAGACCTCGAACGGCGCGCTGGCGATCTCCGTCACCGGCAAGATGTGGTGGTGGGAAGTGCGCTACCGCGATCCGGCCAGCGGGCGCGAGATCGCCGCCGCCAACGAAATCCACATCCCGGTCGGGAAGAACGTCTACCTCGGCCTGAACGCGGCCGACGTCATCCACAGCCTGTGGATCCCGGCGCTGGCCGGCAAGCGCGACATGATTCCCGGCCGCGTCACCGGCCTGACCCTGCGCGCCGACAAGCCGGGCATCTACCGCGGCCAGTGCGCCGAATACTGCGGCATCCAGCATGCGCGCATGGCGCTGCACGTGGTGGCGCATCCGCAGGCCGAGTTCGATGCCTGGCTGGCGGCCCAGGCCCGGCCCGCGGTGCAGCCCGCCGACGCCTTGTTGCAGCGCGGCCGCGCCGCCTTCTTCGACCAGCGCTGCCAGGCCTGCCACACGATCCGCGGCGTCGCCGAGGACAACAACCTGGGTCCCGACCTGACCCACGTCGGCAGCCGTGCATACATCGGCGCCGGCACCCTCCCTATCCACGCCAATAAGCAGCAGGACACGCTGGCCGGCTGGGTCGCCAATCCGCAGAACGCCAAGCCGGGGGTGCTGATGCCGGCGGCGTCCGGCATCGACGGCGAATCGCTGCGTGCGCTGGCCGCTTATCTCGAGGCCCTGAAATGAACTCGCCGCTCCCGAATCAGTCAACCGCGCAGTTACCCAACCCGGTGCCGCGTCCCGAGGGCGAACTCGAACGCCTGGAGGACGTCTGGCGCACCCCGCGCGGCTGGCGTTTTTTATCCAGCGTGAACAACACCAGCATCGGCCTGCTGTACATCGGCACCGCGATGCTGTTCTTCGTGCTGGCCGGGATCCTGGGCCTGCTGATCCGCACCCAGCTGGCGGTGCCCGAGAATGGCTTCCTCAGCGCCGGCACCTACAACCAGGTGTTCACCATGCACGGCACGGTGATGATGTTCCTGTTCGCGATTCCCGTGGTGGAAGCGCTCGCGGTGTACCTGCTGCCGAACATGCTGGGCGCACGCGACCTGCCGTTCCCGCGCCTGTCCGCGTACGCCTACTGGGCCTATGCGATCGGCGGGCTGGCCTTCTTCTGCACCCTGTTCGTGGGCCTGGCGCCGGACGGCGGCTGGTTCATGTACCCGCCGCTCACCGGCACCAAGTATTCGCCGGGGCTGAATGCCGATTTCTGGCTGCTGGGGATCGGCTTCATCGAGATCTCAGCGATCGCCGGCGCGATCGAACTGATCATCGGCATCCTGTTTACGCGCGCACCGGGGATGACGCTGGGCCGCATGCCGGTGTACGCCTGGGCCATGCTGGTGGTGGCCGTGATGATCGTGTTCGCCTTCCCGGCGGTGATCGCCGGCACCGCGCTGCTGGAGCTGGAGCGCGCCTTCGACTGGCCCTTCTTCATTCCCGAACGCGGCGGCGACCCGCTGCTGTGGCAGCACCTGTTCTGGTTCTTCGGCCACCCCGAGGTCTACATCATCTTCCTGCCGGCCGCCGGCATGGTGTCGACCATGATCCCGACCATCGCCGGCACCTCGCTGGTCGGCCGGCGCGCGGTGATCGCCGCCCTGGTCGGCGTCGGCGTGTTCAGCTTCGGCCTGTGGGCGCACCACATGTTCACGGCCGGCCTGGGCGTGCTCGAGATGAGTTTCGTGTCGGCCGCCAGCATGGCGGTGGCGGTGCCGACCGCGATCCAGGTGTTTGCCTGGATCTGCACGCTGTGGAAGGGCAAGGTCCAGCGCGGCGCACCGACGCTGTTCCTGCTCGGCTTCATGTTCATCTTCGTGCTGGGCGGCCTGACCGGCGTGATGGTGGCGGTGATCCCGTTCGACTGGCAGGTGCACGACACCTATTTCATCGTCGCCCACTTCCACTACGTCCTGATCGGCGGGATGGTGTTCCCGGTGTTCGCGGCCATGTATTACTGGATACCGCTGATCAACGGCAACCGCTTGTCCGAACGCTGGGCCAAATGGGTGTTCTGGCTGATGTTCGGCGGCTTCAATGTCGCCTTCTTCCCGATGCACATCACCGGCCTGCTGGGCATGCCGCGCCGGGTCTACACCTATGCGCCGGACCTCGGCTGGAACGGCTTGAACATGCTGTCGACGGTCGGCGCCTTCGCCTTCGCGCTCGGGGTGGTGCTGTTCGCGTTCGACGTCGTGCGCACCCTGAAGCGCCGCACGCAGCCGGTCGGCAATCCGTGGAACGCGGCCACGCTGGAATGGCTGACGTCCGAGGATTACGGCAACCGCAGCATCCCGCGCGTGGTGTCGCCGAATCCGCTGTGGGACCAGCCGACCCTGTCGCGCGACGTGGACGAGGGCGCTTACTACCTGCCGCAGACCGCCACCGGCCACCGCGAGACCATCGCCACCAGCCCGGTCGGCGCCGAGCCGCGCTACCTGCTGGTGCTGCCGGGCGACAGCTGGCTGCCGCTGATCGCCGCGGCCGGCACCGCCGGCTTCTTCCTGCTGCTGACCATGAAGCTGAACCTGCTGGCCACGCTGTGCGGCGTCATGGCGGTGGTCGGCACTATCGCCTGGCTGTGGGAATCCGACCGCGGCGTGCCAGAGACCTCGGTGGACGCCGGCGGCGGCATCGTGCTGCCGGTCGGCGCGCGCGGCACCGCCTCGCACTCGTGGTGGGCCACGATCATCATGCTGGTGGTCGACGCCAGCATCTTCGCCTCGTTCGCCTTCGCCTACCTGCACGTGTCGATGCGCCTGCAGGTGTGCCCGCCGCCGGGCAGCTCGCTGCCCCCGGTGGAGCTGGCCTGGCTGTCGGCAGCCCTGCTGGCGGCCGGCTCGCTGCTGGTGTGGCTGGCCACGCGCGCGCTCGGCCGGCGCCGCCTGCCCTGGCTGGTGCTGGCGGCGCTGGCGTGCGCGCTGGCGGCCTTCGGCGTCGATGTCTACGGCCTGCGCGCGGCCGACCTGGCGCCGAGCGAGAGCGCCTGGGCCGCGGCGGTCGCCGCCCTGGCGTCCTACCAGGGCCTGCACATCGTGCTGCTGGCGATCATGGCGCCCTACCTGGCGCTGCGCGGCTGGCGCGGCCACCTGACGGCGCGCAGCCGCGCCACCCTCGACAACATCGCGCTGGTCTGGCACTACACGACGCTGCAGGGCATTGCCTGGATGTCGGCGGTGCGCCTGGTGCCGCTGCTGATGGAGTGAACATGAGCCGTGCCAACGAACACTTCTTCCGCCGCCTGCTGGGCGCGATCCTGCCGCTGCTGGTGTGGCTGCTGCACTTCGCCTTCTGCTACGGGCTGGCGGCGGCCCAGTGCACCCCGGCCGCGATGCGCGAGGGTGGGCCGGACCGCACCCTCATGGGCATCGCCACCGTCCTTGCCCTTGCCGTGCTGGCATGGCTGGTGTGGCGCGCGCGCGGCGTGCTGGCGCGTCCGGGCCGGGCCGGCCTGTGGCAATGGGCGGCTTTCATGTTCGCGGCGCTGTCGCTGGTGGCGGTTTCGTGGAACAGCGTGCCGATCCTGCTGGTGCCCGGCTGCGCCTGAGCGTCCGTTTCAGGGCAGGGTGCAGGCCGCTTCCGTGGCGGCTTCCGTGGCTGTAATCGGCGCGCGCACCAGCAAGCGTCCCAGGCAGCCGAGGCACAGCAGCGAGAACAGCGCGGCGCTGGCCAGCGTCAGGCGGTAGTCGTGGCCGGACAGGTCGAGCAGCGGCCCGAGGCTGGTGCCGACCAGGATGCTGGCCAGCGCGACCATGATGTCCTTGCTGGCGTTGTAGCGTACGAATTCGGCGCGCGGGAACACGTCCATCGGCATCGCCGCCGCCGCCGTGAAATATGCGCCCGACACCACCACGTGGGCCAGGTAAAAGCCGCGGAAGGCGGCGCCGTCGCGCACCAGCAGGCAGCCGCCCAGCGCGATCAGGCTGTACAGCCCCATCATCACGGTTGCCACCCGCACCGAGCCGAAACGGTCGGCCAGCCAGCCGATGCCGAAGGCGCTGGCGATCGAGACGGCGTAGCCGGTGGCGGTCAGCGTGCCGAGTTCGGCCTTGGACAGGCCCAGGCCGAGCGCATAGTTCTGCGAAAAGGTGTTGAAGGGGCCGAAGGTGACGGCGGCCAGCATGAAGGCGCCGAAGGCCCACAGGTGGCGGCGCTGGGTGCAGCATTGCAGCAGCTGGGTGTGCGCCGATACCTGGGGCGCCATCGCCCGGACCGGCGGCGCCGCCGGCGCCGGATACACACCCTCGCGCACCATCAGGCACATCAGCGGGATCGACAGCCCGAACACCAGCGCGATCGTCAACAGCAGTTCGAACAGCCGGGTATCGGCCAGCGCGAACAGCGACATATTGAAAAAGATCGCCACGCCCAGGCCGGCGATGCGCAGCACCGCATACAGGCGGCCCAGCAGCCCGTGCGGCATGACGTCGTTGACCAGGCCGTTGAACAGGGCGACGGTGGTCATGGCGGCCGCTTCGAACACGGTCCAGAACAGGCAGAAGAAGCCGAGGTCGAGCGCGCGCAGGCCGGGCGACCACGCACCCAGCAGCGCGTGGCTCCATGCCGCCAGCGCCGGCGCGGCGGCCACGCACAGCATCGCGCCGGCGCCCAGCGGCGCGCTCACCAATAGATAAGGGCGGCGCCGTCCCCACGGGCTGCGGCAGCGGTCCGAGCGCAGCCCGATGGCAGGCACCAGCAGCAGGCTGATGACGGCAGGGACGGTCGACAGCAGCAGCGCGATGCTGGTGTCCGAGGCGCCGACGTTGCGCAGCACGACCAGGCCGATCGGCTGGGCCCAGCGTTCGCGCACGGCGATGCCGAGTTCCCCGACCAGCAGCCAGCCCACCAGCGCCAGCAAGCCCCACAAGCCGTAGTGGAGCGTGCCGGCGCGGAAGCGCGTGTCGGTCGCCATGGGCGGCGTCAGTCCCTGGCCGGTGCGGTCGAGTCGCGCACCACCAGCTCGGTGGCGAAGGGGATGCGCGCGGCGGCCGGCACCCCGCCTTCGATCAGGTCGACCACTTCGCGCACCGCGCGCGCGGCCAGCGCCTCGTAGGGCGGGCGCATCGTGGTCAGGCGCGGGAACACGTAGCTCGCGGTCGGGATGTCGTCGAAGCCGGCCACGGACACGTCGCCCGGCACCTTCAGCCCGCGGCTGGCGATGGCGTCGATCGCACCGAAGGCCATCTCGTCGTTGGCGGCAAAGATGGCGCTGGGCGGCCGGGCCAGGTCGAGCAGCTGTCCGGCGGCCGCGAAACCGCCCGGCTGGTTGAAGCCGCCCTCGCGCACCAGCGCCGCATCGAAGGCGATGCCGGCGGCGGCCAGCGCATCGGCATAGCCGCGTTCGCGCTCGAGGCTCTGGCCGGTACGCGCCGAGCCGGCGATGAAGCCGATGCGGCGGTGGCCGAGGCCGAGCAGGTGCTCGACCGCGGCGCGCGCGCCGGCGCGGTTTTCCAGCACCAGCGTCGGCAGCGCCAGCTGCCCGGCATCGAAGCAGACCAGGGCGCAGGACAGCTGCTGGCGCGCGGCCAGGTCGAGGAAGCCGTCGCCGGCGGTCGGCATCACCAGCAGCAGGCCGTCGCACAGCTTGGCCAGCGTGCCGCAGGTGACCATGCGCTCGGGACTGTCGAAACGGTCGGCGTTGAACAGCAACAGGTCGTAATCGAGTTTCCTGGCCTGCTCGCCGATGTGGCGCACCAGTTCGTGCAGCACGACCGGGCCGTAGTTGTTCAGGAAGACGCCGATCAGCTTGCTTTTGTCGCCGCGCATGCGGCGCGCCAGCATGTCCGGCGTGTAGTTGAGCTGGGCGGCGGCCGCCATGATGCGCTCGCGCGCCTCGCTCGACACGTAACCGGTGCCGCGGATGGCGCGCGACGCGGTGATCGGCGATACGCCGGCCAGCCGCGCCACTTCGCTCAGTTTGCTGGCTTTGCGCATGGGTCTGTAGAAACGATCATCTTGTTGAGTATTTGCGGCGGTTCGACCCGATGGGGGGCGGGGATGCGGCGTTTCTGCGCCGAATTGTGGTTACGATACCACATCCTTTTCAGCAAAAATCGCGCATTTTTCATACAAATCAGGCGCTTACACAGCAACACGATAGCCAAATCGATGTTGTTGAGTCAATACACGACAGGTGGTAACGTAACCATACGGCTGCGCACAGGGCTCACTGCCCGGCAGCGCCGGCCCGGCGTCACATGCTTCATTCCCCATAACAAGCAGGCACATCGATGCCCGCAGAGGAGACAACATGAGAAAGAAGATCCTGGCCACGGTGCTGCCGCTGGCCCTGGCCGCCGCGTATGGCAATCCGGCGCTGGCGCAGACCTCGACAGCGCCAGCGGATGCGCCCACGGTGGCGCCCGCGGCGGGTCCCGAGGCCGCGCCGCAGGACGGCGCCGCCAATCCGGTCGCCACCGGCGACACCGCCGCTAGCGGCGCACCGGTCTCGAACACGGTGGTCATCTCCGGCTTTCGCTCCAGCCTGCAAAAGGCGCTGAACCTGAAGCAGCAGGCGATCGGCGTGCGCGATTCGATCGTGGCCGAGGACATCGGCAAGTTCCCGGAATCGAACGTGGCCGAATCGCTGCAGCGGGTGCCGGGCGTGATCCTGAACCGCGACGACAGCTCGGGCGAGGGCCAGCGCATCTCGATCCGCGGCCTGCCGACCGAATACTCCGTCACCACGCTGAACGGCGCGCCGGTCAACACCACGTCCACCAGCACCATCGGCAGCGCCGCGCGCGGCTTCAACTACGACGTGTTCGCGTCGGAACTGTTCGGGCGGGTGGACTTCTACAAGTCGCCGCTGGCGGAACTGAGCGAAGGCGGCATGGGCGGCGTGGTCGATTTGCAGACCCCGCGTCCGTTCGACAGCCCGAAGCGCACCTTGCGCTATGCCGTGACCGGGAGCTACAACACGAGTTCCGAAAAGCTCGACCCGGCCGGCTTCGCGCTGTACTCGAACACCTGGGGTTCGTGGGGCTTCCTGGCCGGCGTGGCCCACTCCAAGGCGGTCAACAACCGCTCCGGCTTCGAAGCCACCGGCGGCTACAACAGCTCGCGCAACGGCAGCATGACGCCGGTGAAGGGCAATTTCGCCTACACCCTCGACTATGACGACCCGCGCGCCAACCTGTCCGGCTATACCCGCGACCAGATCGACAATGCCTTCCTGCCGCGCATCTACCGCTTCTACGGCTCGCAGAACCGGCGCGAGCGCGACGGCCTGGTGACTTCGCTGCAGTTCAAGGAAGGCAACCTGAACCTCAGCCTGGACGGCCTGGCCTCGCAGCTGAAGAACAGCCGCGACGAACTGTATTACGGCATCCTGGTCCGCAACAGCAAGACCACCAACCGCAACGCGCCCGCCGGCCAGACCGGCCACAGCGGCTTCGTGCCGCTCGACGTGCACATCGACCCGGCCTCGAACCTGCTGACCGGTACCTTCGGCAATACCTCGTACAGCAGCGGCGTGACCTATGGCGAGGACAAGACCAAGTTCGGCTACCTGGCGCTGAACGGGCGCTGGGCCGCGCGTCCCGGTATGGTGGTGACCGGCCAGCTGAGCGCCAACAACAGCGACGCCACCAGCTATTCGGATACGCTGTCGGGCCAGATCTTCGGCGTCGATTCCACCATCGACTACGGCTCCGACCACGTTTACCCGTCGATGTCCTCGAACATCGACTACACCAATCCGGCCAACTTCAGCGGCTTCGACGTCACCACCGGCTGGACCCGCGAAACGGATAAAGGCCGCCAGGCGCGCCTGGTGCTGGACTACGACTACGACCTGTTCGCCGGCTGGACCGGCCACCTGAAGACCGGCCTGGTCTACGTCGACACCAGCAAGGGCGTCGAAAAGCGCAACGGCAGCGCCGCCATGAAGGCGAAGATGGTGGGGCTGGGCGACGCCAGCGTGCGCGGCAGCATGGTGTCGACGCTGCCGATCTCGAACCTCGACATGGGCGCCGGCTGGCCGCACCAGTTCGGCACCTTCACGCGCGGCTATGCCTTCGGCACCTACGATCCGCTGGCCTACAACACCGGCGCCGCCTTTACCCCGGCGCAGAGCTTCACCGCGGCCGAGAAGGTGTCGACCGGTTTTATTCAATCCGACTTCAAGGGCGAAGTGCTGGCGCGCGAGCTGCGCGTGAATGCCGGCGTGCGCTGGTCGCAGACCGAACTCGATATCGACAATTTCCAGAAGAACGGCGCCGTCTACGAGCCGAACCACGCCAAGGGCAAGTATAAAAACCTGCTGCCGGCAGTCAGCGCGGCCTACGACCTGACCGACACCCTGATCTGGCGCGCATCCTACGGCAAGACCATCAGCCGCGCCTCGCTGTCGATCATCGCGGCCCAGACGGTGATTCCGAACATGTTCGACAACAGCGCGACCTCGGGCAACCCGAACCTGAAGCCGCAGCAGTCGAAGAACCTGGATTCGAGCCTGGAGTGGTACTTCAAGCCGGGCAGCCTGCTGTCGGCGGCGCTGTTCCGCAAGGAGCTGACCGACGCCACCGTGTCGACCACGACCCAGACCACCTTCGGCGCCCTCGGCCTGCCCGACACCGCGCTCGGCGCCATCTTCCAGGATGCCAACGGCCGCGTCGACCCGAACCTGCCGATGACGCTGCGCACCTACACCAATGCCGGCAAGCAGACCCTGAAGGGCTATGAGCTGTCGTACCAGCAGGATTTCACCTTCCTGCCCGATCCCTTCAAGGGCTTCGGCGCGCTGGCCAGCTACACCCACATCGATCCCTTCAACAGCATGAAGTGGATTACCAATGCGGGCAAGGAAATCGAAGTCAACTCGGTGCCGAAGTACGCCTACAGCTTCACCAGCTACTACGAGCGCGGACCACTGGCGATGCGCCTCTCGTACAACTACAAGGGCAAGTCGCTGCACGGCGACAACCCGAAGAACAACGGCGATGACCTGATCCGCTGGCGCGGTCCGCGCGGCTACCTGGACGGCACGATCAGCTACAAGCTGACCGAGAACCTGGAACTGCGCCTCGACGCCCTGAACATCACCAACACGCTGGCCTACGATTACTTCGAGGATGCGACCGGCCGCTACGGCGAGGGCAAGCGCACCCGCATGGACTATGCGAAGTACGACGGGCGCACGATCAAGATCGGCATCCGCGGCAAGCTGTGATGCGCGGGGCTTGTCTGTTAGTGGCCACCTGCCTGCTGGGTGGTTGCGCTGCGCAGTCTCCGGTCACGTTCAGCGAGGTAGGGCAGGGCTGGGCCGGCAATTCGGTCAACGTGGCGGTGTTCCGCAAGAATGCGCTGGTGAGCGACGGCAGGTTCCAGTACATCGCTTATTACGATGCGGACGGTCACGTCGTGCTGGGCCAGCGCCGGCTCGGCAGCGATGCCTGGAGATTGCAGCGCACCGGCCATCGCGGCAGCCTGCTGGACGCCCACAATGCGATCAGCATCATGGTCGACGGCGCCGGCGTGCTGCACATGGCCTGGGACCACCACAACAACGGCCTGCACTATGCGCGGGGCGTGGCGCCGGGCAGCCTGGATCTGCGCGAGGCGAAGATGGTCGGGCGCGACGAACGATCGGTGTCCTACCCGGAATTCTTCCGCCTGCCGGACGGCGGCCTGCTGTTCCTGTACCGCGACGGCGGCTCGGGGCGCGGCAACCTGGTGCTGAACAGGTACGAGGGCGCGGGCGGCTGGCGCCGCGTCGCCGACAACCTGATCAGCGGGGAAGGGCGCCGCAACGCCTACTGGCAGGCCTGCGTCGATGCCCAGGGCACGATTCACGTGTCCTGGGTATGGCGCGAGACGCCGGACGTGGCCAGCAACCACGACATGGCTTACGCCCGCTCGCGCGACGGCGGCGCCAGCTGGGAAGACGCCGACGGCAAACCGTATGCCCTGCCGATCACCGCCGCCAGTGCGAGCTATGCCGCGCGCATCCCGCAGAACAGCGAATTGATCAACCAGACCTCGATGGCGGCGGACGGTGCCGGCCATCCCTACATCGCCAGCTACTGGCGCGACCCTGGTAGCAAGGTACCGCAGTACCGCGTGCTGCATCACACCGGCACCGCATGGCGCCGGCTCGACCTGGATTTCCGCCGCACGCCGTTTTCCCTGAGCGGCATGGGCACCAAGGCGATCCCGGTCGCGCGGCCGCAGATCCTGGTCGACCAGACTGGCACCGATCCGGGCGGGCTGCTGGTGTTCCGCGATGCCGAGCGCGGCGAACGGGTGTCGGTGGCGCGGGTGGCCAGTTTTACGCATCCGCGCTGGAGCGTCGCGGACCTGGACAGTGCGGCGGTCGGCGCCTGGGAACCGACCTATGACAGCGAATTATGGCGGCGCCAGGGCGTGCTGCACCTGTTCGTCCAGCCGGTGCGGCAGGTCGACGGCGAAGGGGTGGCCAGCGTCCCGCCCTCCACGGTGCGCGTGCTGCAGTGGCAGCCGCCCCAACGATAAGGATTTCACGCAAATGACGAGACGACTCACCCTGAAACTTGCCGTGGCCGGCATGGCCCTTGCCGCCAGCGGCGGCGCCCTGGCCTTGTCCACCGCCCCGGTCGCGCGCGCCCAGGTGCTGGCCGCGCTGGCCCGCGCCAACGCCTACTGGCAGCGCAACAACAAACCCGAGCAATGGCCGTTCTGGGACGTGGCCGCCTACCACACCGGCAACATGGCGGCCTACGCGCTGACCCGCAATGAAGCGTACCGCGCCTATTCCACCGCCTGGGCGGAGCACAACCGCTGGCGCGGCGCCGCCTCCGACGACAAGTCGGCCTGGAAGTACACCTACGGCGAAACGCCCGAGCACGTGCTGTTCGGCGACTGGCAGGTCTGCTTCCAGACCTATATCGACCTGTACGAATTCGACGGCCGCAAGGACCCGCGCCGCATCGCCCGCGCGCGCGAGGTGATGGAATACGAAATGAGCACGGCGAACAGCGATTACTGGTGGTGGGCCGACGGCCTGTACATGGTGATGCCGGTGATGACCAAGCTGTACAAGGCCACCGGCGACCGCCGCTATCTCGACAAGCTGCGCGAATACTTCAGCTATGCGGACAAGCTGATGTACGACGTCGAGGCCGGCCTGTACTACCGCGACGCCAAGTACATCTACCCGAAGCACAAGGCGGCCAACGGCGGCAGGGACTTCTGGGCGCGCGGCGACGGCTGGGTGTTCGCCGGCCTGGCCAAGGTGCTGGCCGACCTGCCTGCCGACGATCCGGCACGGCCGCTGTTCGTCGAGCGCTTCAAGCGCATGGCGGCTGCGTTGAAGCCGGTGCAGCAGGCGGACGGCTACTGGACCCGCAGCCTGCTCGATCCGGCCCAGGCGCCGGGACCGGAAAGCAGCGGCACCGCCTTCTTCACCTATGCTTATGCCTGGGGTATCAACAACGGCTACCTCGACAAGGCGGACTACATGCCGGTGGCGCTGCGCGGCTGGCGCTTCCTGAGCGAGGTCGCGCTGCAGGCCGACGGCAAGGTCGGCTACGTCCAGCCGATCGGCGAACGCGCGATTCCCGGCCAGGTGGTCAACCAGGATTCGACCGCCCCCTTCGGCGTAGGTGCCTTCCTGCTGGCCGCGTCCGAGATGGCGCGCCTGGCCCCACAATAACCGGATGGAGTGCGGATGACCACAGATCTTCCACGCCGCCGCCTGCTGCAGGGTGCAGCCGCCGCCGCAGGTTCGGCGCTGCTGCCGCTGAGCGCAAGCGTGCTGGCCGCCGGCTCGCAGCGCTTCGCCATCGGCGACCAGGACTTCCTCCTCGACGGCAAGCCGCTGCAGATCCGCTGCGGCGAAATGCACTTCGCACGCGTGCCGCGCGAGTACTGGCAGCACCGCCTGAAGCTGATCAAGGCGATGGGCCTGAACACCGTGTGCGCCTACCTGTTCTGGAACTACCACGAATGGCGCGAAGGGAAGTACGACTGGATTGGCCAGCGCGACGCCGCGGCGTTCTGCCGCCTCGCGCAGCAGGAAGGCCTGTGGGTGATCCTGCGCCCCGGCCCGTATGCCTGCGCCGAATGGGAAATGGGTGGCCTGCCGTGGTGGCTGCTGAAACAGCCCGGCGACGCCTTTTTGCGTACCCGCAGCGACGCCTTCATGCAGCCGGCGCGGCGCTGGCTGCGCGAAGTCGGGCGCGTACTGGGCGCGCAGCAGGTGACGCATGGCGGCCCCATCCTGATGGTGCAGGTCGAGAACGAATACGGCTTCTTCGGCAACGACCTGGATTACATGCGCGTGCTGCGCCAGGCCACGTTGGATGCCGGCTTCGACGTGCCGCTGTTCCAGTGCAATCCGACGAATGCGGTGGCCAAGACCCACATCCCGGAACTGTTCTCGGTGGCGAACTTCGGCACCGACCCGGCCACTGGCTTCAAGACGCTGGCCGCGCTGCAGAAAGGGCCGCTGATGTGCGGCGAATACTACTCGGGCTGGTTCGACACCTGGGGCGCGCCGCACCGCCGCGGCGGCGTCGAAGGGGCAGTCGCCGACATCGCCGCCATGCTGAAGGCGAACGGCTCGTTCAGCCTGTACATGGCGCACGGCGGCACCACCTTCGGCCTGTGGGGCGGCTGCGACCGCCCGTTCCGGCCCGACACCACCAGCTACGACTACGACGCCCCGATCGGCGAAGCCGGCTGGATCGGCGAAAAGTTCGACGCCTACCGCAAGGCGATGACGCCTTTCCTGGCGCCCGGCGAGACGCTGCCGCCGCCGCCGCGCATGGCCGTGATGACCATTCCACCGTTTGCGCTGAACGAGTCGGTGCCGGTGTCGGCCAGCCTGCCGGCGCGCGCCATCAAGGACGTATCGCCGCGCCCGATCGAGCAGTACGACATCAGCCGTGGCCTGGTCGCCTACCGGGTGACGCTGCCGGCCGGACCGGCCGGCGTGCTGGAAGCGGCCTGGGTGCGCGACCTGGCCTGGGTCGAGGTCGACGGCAAGCCGGCCGGCACCATGGACACGAGATACCGCCGCTTCAAGGTCGACATCCCGGCGCGCAGCAAACCGGCGGTCGTCGACATCCTGCTGTACACGATCGCGCGTGTGAACTTCGGGATCGAGGTCCACGACCGCAAGGGGCTGCACGGGCCGGTCGTGTTCCGGGCTGCCGACGGTTCGGCGACGCCGGTCGAGAGCTGGGAGATCCGTGCGATCGACTTCGATGCCGATGGGGTGCTGCCGGCGCTGCCGTTCAAGCGCGGCCGCAGCAAGGGTGCCGCGTTCTGGCGCGGCGGCTTCGACGCGGCGCGCACGGCGGATACGTTCCTCGACATGTCCGGCTGGGGCCAGGGCATCGTCTGGATCAACGGGCGCTGCCTCGGCCGCTACTGGAGCATCGGGCCGACCCAGACCATGTACCTGCCGGGGCCGTGGCTGCGGCGCGGCCGCAACGAGGTCGTGGTGCTGGACCTGACCGGCCCGCGCGAGGCGCGCATTGCCGGCCTCGCCGAGCCGATCCTCGACCAGCTGCACCGCGAGCGCGACCTGCCGCATCCGCCCAGCACGGCGGCGCTGCATCTGGACGGCGTGAAGCCGGTACACGAGGGAGAGTTCGCACCCGGCTCCAGCACGCAGGACGTGCGCTTTGCGGCGCCGGTGAATGGCCGCCAGTTCTGCCTGGAGTCGCTTGACGCCTTCGACGGCAAGCAATACGCGGCCGTGGCCGAGCTGGCGCTGCTGGGCACCGACGGCAAGACCATCGAGCAGTCCGGCTGGACCATCGCCTACGTGAGCAGCGAGGAAGCGAACAAGGAAGACGGCGGCGCGCTGAATGCGATCAACGGCCAGAACAGCGACTACTGGCACACGGCGTACAGCAGCGGCAATGCGAAACACCCGCACCGCATCGTGATCGACCTCGGCAAGAGCGTCGAGGTGACCGGCCTGCGCTACACGCCGCGCCAGGGCAGGGACGACGTGACCGGCCGCATCCGGCATTACCGCGCCTACGTGGGCGAGCGGCTGGTCACGGGCAACTAATAACAGGAGACTGGATGAAACGACGACACTTCATGGGATCGCTGATGGCCGGCAGCCTGGCCACGGCCGGCGCGGGCATCGTGGACGCTGCTGCAGCCACCCCGCCCGCATCCGCAGCGGGCAACGACCGCGCCTACATGGTGAACCTGCTGCAAAAGATGGCCGATCCGGTGCTGACCAACATGGCGCGCGGCGAGCTGCATAAAAACTTCGCGCTCGAATTGAGCCCGACCTGGGACGGGCGCGACCCGAAAGTCGCCTACCTCGAATGCTTCGGCCGCCTGATCGCCGGCCTCGCCCCCTGGCTGGCGCTGCCCGACGACGCCACGCCAGAAGGCCGCACCCGCGCGCGCCTGCGCCAGGCGGCGCTGCAGAGCTACGTGCACTCGGTCGACCCCAACAGCCCCGACTACCTGGCCTGGCGTGGCCACGGCCAGGCGCTGGTCGATTCGGCATACTTTACCAACGCCCTGATGCGCGCGCCGAAAGCCTTGTGGGAGCCGCTCGACGCCACTACCAAGGCGCGCATCGTCGCCGAAATCAAGGGGCTGCGCCGCATCGAGCCGCCCTACATCAACTGGATGCTGTTCGCCGCGATGAACGAAGCCTGGCTGCTGTCGATCGGCGAAGAAGCCGACCCGATGCGCACCAACGTCGCCATCCGCAAGATCAACGAGTGGTACGTCGGCGACGGCTGGATCAAGGACGGCGAAGCCTTCCACTTCGATTACTACAGCGCCTTCGTGATGCAGCCGATGCTGCTCGAGATCCTGGAAGTGCTGGAGCAGCACAAGGCGCCGTTCTGGAACGGCAAGCCGGCCGAGCTGCGCGCCCAGGCGCTGAAGCGCATGCAGCGCTATGCCGAACACCTGGAGCGCTTCATCTCGCCGACCGGTTCGTACCCGCCGATCGGCCGCTCGCTGACCTACCGCACCGCCGCCTTCCAGCCGCTGGCGCTGCTGGCCTGGCGCAAGCAGCTGCCGGCCAGCCTGCCGGAAGGGCAGGTGCGGGCGGCGCTGCAGGCGGTGCACCGGGCGGTGTGGAGCGAGCCGAGTAATTTTACGAAGGATGGGTATCTGACCATCGGCTTCGTCGGGCACCAGCCGGCGCTGGGCGACTGGTATTCGAACAACGGCAGCATGTACATCGCATCCGAGAGCTTTTTGGCGCTGGGGCTGCCGGCCACGGATTCGTACTGGACCAGCGCGGCGCAGGACTGGACGCAGAAGAAGGCGTTTGCCGGGCAAACTTTCAAGAAGGATTATCCCGTCGATTATTGACGACGGCCACCCTTGGTCCGGCACGCCGGCCTCGTCTTGTATAATGCTAACTGCATCAGGGACGCGATCGCGTCCCTGGATTTCTACCGCCCTTTCCTCATACCCATGTAGCGACAAGCGAACCTCCCAACCGTTCAACACGGCTTCCAATGCGGAGGTTCCCAGGCATGGGCGCGCGCATCGCTTCGGCTTGCGTGCGCATTCAATATTCATTGCACGTACCGATTCCGGATTGTCATCGATGATTAGTAACGCCTTTCGAGAAGAATGGTTCTCGAACCCGCAAAAAAACCTCCTGGCCGGCCTCACCACCGCGTTCGCGCTGGTCCCCGAATGCATCGCCTTCGCCCTGGTCGCCCAGCTCAATCCGCTGATGGGCCTGTACGGCGCCTTCATCATCTGCGCGCTGACCGCCATCTTCGGTGGCCGGCCCGGCATGATTTCCGGGGCGGCCGGCTCGATGGCGGTGGTGATCGTCGCCCTGGTCGTCCAGCACGGCGTGCAGTACCTGCTGGCGACGGTGGTCCTGGGCGGCATCCTGATGGCGGCGTTCGGCCTGCTCCGGCTCGGCAAGTTGATCCGCATGGTGCCGCATCCGGTCATGCTCGGCTTCGTCAACGGCCTGGCGATCATCATCGCGATGGCCCAGCTGGAACACTTCCGCGAGGCGACGCCGCAGGGCCACCAGTGGCTGCAGGGCACGCCGCTGGGGATCATGTGCGGCCTGGTCGCGCTGACCATGGCCATCGTCTACCTGCTGCCGCGCGTCACCAGGGCGGTGCCGCCGGCGCTGGTCGCCATCCTCGGCGTCGGCCTGCTCGGCTACAGTCTGCATCTGCCGACCCGGACCCTGGGCGACCTGGCGCAGATGGCCGGCGGCCTGCCGGCCCTGCACATCCCGACCGTGCCGCTGACGCTGGAGACGCTGCGCATCATCCTGCCGTACGCCTCGTTGATGGCGCTGGTCGGCCTGCTCGAGACGCTGCTGACCTTCAACCTGACCGACGACATCACCAACACCCGCGGCCAGCCCAACCGCGAATGCATCGCCCTCGGTGCCGCGAACATCGCCTCCGGCCTGTTCGGCGGCATGGGCGGCTGTGCCATGATCGGCCAGACCATGATCAACCTGAGTTCGGGCGGCCGCTCGCGCCTGTCCGGTCTGGTGGCCGGCGTGATGATCCTGCTGTTCGTGCTGTTCCTGTCGCCGCTGATCGCGCATATCCCGCTGGCGGCGCTGGTCGGCGTGATGTTCGTGGTGGCGCAGGAAACCTTTGCCTGGGGCTCGCTGCGCGTGCTCGGCAAGGTGCCGAAGCAGGACGCGATCGTCATCGTCGCCGTGACCGTCATCACCGTGTTCACCGACCTGGCGACGGCCGTCCTGTGCGGCATCGTGATCGCCGCGCTCAGCTTCGCCTGGCAGCATGCGCTGGAGATGCGTGCCGAGGTCGACGACGGCGCAGCCGGCGTGCGCACCTACCGCCCGCATGGCACCCTGTTCTTTGCGTCGGCAGCCCGTTTCCAGGAACTGTTCGCGCTGGCGAGCGACCCGGCGCGGGTCGTCCTCGACTGTCGCCACCTGCACATGGCGGACCATTCGGCCATTGCCGCCATGGAGAGCCTGTACGAGCGTTACGAAAAGGCGGGCAAACACTTGCAGGTGGTGCACCTGTCGCCACGCAGCCAGGCGCTGCTGCAGCGTGCCGGGGTCGACGTGGCTGCCTGAGGTCCCCATGGCCAGGGCCGGGGTTTATACTGGCGCCATGAACCCGACCCGCTGCACCTGGGCCAACATGGCCAATCCACGCTACCTCGCCTACCACGACAACGAGTGGGGCGTGCCCTGCCACGACGAGACCACGCTGTTCGAGATGATGAACCTCGAAGGCGCGCAGGCCGGGCTGTCGTGGGAGACCATCCTCAACAAGCGCGACAACTACCGCATCGCCTTCGACGGCTGGGATGCGGCAAAAATCGCCGGCTACGACGACGCCAAGGTGGCCGAGCTGCTGGCCAACCCCGGCATCGTGCGCAACCGCCTGAAGGTGGCGGCCGCGATCAACAATGCGCGCGCCTACCTGCGCCTGCGCGAGGAAGGCCTGAGCCTCGACCGTTACCTGTGGTCCTGGGTCGGCCACGCGCCGGTCGTGAACGACTGGCCGGATGGCGATCGTCCGGCCAGGACCGAGCTGTCCGACCGCTTGTCGAAGGACCTGGCGAAACGCGGGTTCAAGTTCGTCGGCTCGACCATCGTGTATGCCTACATGCAGGGGATCGGGATGGTCGACGACCACGACCGCGCCTGCTTCTGCCGCCAGCGGCGTTGACGAGGTGAACATGGATTACCGCAGCGTATGGCATGGCCGCGAGCGCTGTACCGTCCTCGATGCGACCCACGACGAAGAGCGCCTGAAGGTCCTGATCGACGTATGGCGCACCGATCCGCAGCGCTCGCCGCACCTGCACGTGATCGCGCTGTGCGGCCACCTGATGCCCGGTATGCACCGCATGCCGCAGGCCGAGCCGGGTTTGACGGTCGACCTGGTCAACGCGCCCATCGACACCGCGCTGGCCCAGCTCGCCGCACGCGTCGATCTGTTCCGCCTGCGCGGCCTGGAAGACGCCGGCGAAGGCTTCGTGCGGTCGGTGGCGCGGCTGGCGACGGGCGATGCGCGCCTGGTCGGCCAGGGACTCACCGCGGCGCAGATCGCCGCACTGGAAGGGCAGGGCTTCGTGTTCGACGCGGTCGACACCAAGACCGGCCCCGGCGTGCGCTGCGCGCGTTTCGCCAGCCGCAAGCCGCGGCCGCCCGCGCCGCCGGTGCCGGAGCGGCGCGCGATCGTGCTCGGGGCCGGCATTGCAGGTAGCGCCGCCTGCGAGCGCCTGTGCGCGCGCGGCTGGCAGGTGACGCTGGTCGAGCGCCATGCGCGGCCGGCGATGGAAGCGTCCGGCAACCGCGCCGGCATCTTCATGCCGCTGCTGTCGCGCGACGACAATATCCCGACGCGCCTGACCCGCGCCGCCTATCTGTTCGCGCTGCGCCACTGGGCCAGACTCGGCGGCGTCGGCGCGGCGATCGAGGGCCAGGCCTGCGGCGTGCTGCAGCTGGCGCGCGATGCCGAGCATGCCGCGGTCCAGCGCGCCATCGCGCTCGATGCAGATTACCCTGCCGAATTCGCCGAGTGGCTGGAGCGGCCGCAGGCCGAGGCGCTGCTCGGGCTGCCGGCGCCGGATGGCGGCTGGCTGTTCCGCCAGGGTGGCTGGGCGCGGCCCGGCAGCGTCTGCGATGCGCTGCTGGCCGCATGCGGACGGCGTGTCGAGCAGCGTTTCGGCGTCGGCAGCGTGACGGTCGAGCGGGTCGGCGGCCAGTGGGAAGTCAGGGACGCCAGGGGCGAGCTGGTCGCCCACGCGCCCAACCTGATCCTGGCGAACGGCGCCGGCGCGGTCCGCATCCCGCAGGCGGCACGCCTGCCCCTGAGCGCACTGCGCGGCCAGGTCAGCCATGTGCCGGCCGGGATGCTGCCGGCGCTGCCCGTAGTGCTGTGCCGCGAAGCCTACCTGACACCCGCGTCGGATGGCATCTGCAGCGCAGGCGCCACCTACGACCTCGATCCGGATCCGGCGCTGTCCCCCGCCAGCCACCAGGAAAACCTGGAGCGTTTGCGCGGCCTGCTGTCCGATCCGCATGCCGCCGAGGGCGCGCCGCTGCAGGGCCGCGTCGGGTTCCGCTGCATTGCGCCGGACCGCCTGCCGCTGGTCGGCCGCCTGCCCGATTTCGATGCCGCCGGCAGCACCGAGCGCCTGCGCGACGTGCCGCGCCATCCCGGCCTGTACGCGCTGCTGGGCTATGCCTCGCGCGGCCTGATCTGGGCCGGCCTGGGCGCCGAACTGCTGGCCGCGCAGATCGAGGGCGAGCCGCTGCCGCTGGAGATGACGCTGGTCGATGCGCTCGATCCAGCGCGCTTCGTGTTGCGCGCACGCCGCAATCCGCGAGGACCGCAAGCAAACGACGTTTGATTTCCACCGAGAAATTTTGTCCGCCAAAGGTATAATTGGCTTAGGGCAATATTTTACGAATGGGGTGGGCATGGACGACACGCCGAACGCGCACGAGCTGTTCCTGTTCCTGGCATCGACCGCGCACGACATGAAGAATTCGATCAGCGTGCTGTCCGGCACGCTGGAGCGCCTGCTCGTGGATGCGTCCCCGCGCACCGAATCGGCCTACCCGCAGATGGCGCACATGCTGTACCAGACCAAGCGCCTGAACGACAACCTGATGCAGCTGCTGGCCCTGTACAAGCAGGTCGGCACGCCGGCCTACCCGTTCGACGTCCAGCCGCTCGCGCTGGGGCACCTGGTCGACCAGGTGGTGTCGATCGAACGGGTGCTGCTGCAGTCGCGCGGCATCCAGCTGGAACTCGACTGCGACCCGCAACTGATCTGGCACCTCGACGAAGACCTGGTGGTCGGCGTGCTGTCGCATGCGGTCAACAATGCCATCCACTACACCTGCGACCGCGTGCGCCTGGCGATCCGCGAGCAGGACGGCTGGCTCGAACTGCGGGTCGAGGACAACGGCCCGGGCTACCCGCCGGCGCTCTTGAAAGCGGGCGAGATCGCCACCCGCGAGACCGCCGGCGGCGTCAACTTCCTCACCAACAGCGCCGGCCTGGGCCTGTACTTTTCCAGCGAAGTCGCCAAGATGCACCGCCATCGCGGACGCCACGGCACGCTGCGCCTGGAAAACGGCGGCCGGTACGGCGGCGGCTGTTTCATCCTGCGCCTGCCATGAATGCCATCGCGCAGTCCGTCGCAACACCGCTGCTGTCGGTGACGCCGGCCAGTATCGACCAGGTCGACTGGGCCGACAAGCACTACCTGGTGGTCGACGATTTCGTCGGCGTGCGCCAGCTGCTGCGCGAGAGCCTGCGCAGCCTGGGCGCCAAAAACATCGACCAGGCTTCGTCCGGCGGCGAGGCGATGGGGCTGCTGGCGCGGGTCCGCTACGACGTGGTCCTGTGCGACTACAACCTGGGCGACGGCAAGAACGGCCAGCAGGTGCTGGAAGAGGCGCGCGTGCGCAACCTGGTCAATCCGAGCACGGTGTGGCTAATGGTGTCGGCCGAGAAGAGCGTGGAATCGGTGATGGGCGCGGCCGAGCACCAGCCGGACGCCTACCTGATCAAGCCGATCACCGAAGGCGTGCTGTTGAGCCGCCTGAACCGGGTGTGGCACAGAAAGCAGGTATTCCGCCTGATCGACCAGGCCTGCGCCGAGAAGGATTACCTGCGCGCCGCCCGGCTGTGCGACGACCAGATCGCGGTCGACAAGGTGCATGAACTCGACCTGCTGCGCATGAAGGCCAGGCTGATGGAGAGAAGCGGCCAGCCCACGCGCGCGCGCGAAGTCTACGAGCGCGTGCTCGCGCAGCGCGAATACCAGTGGGCGCGTGCCGGCCTGGCCAAGATCCGCATGGCCAACGGCGAATTCGAACAGGCGCGGCAAGCCTTCCAGGGCGTGATCGCGGAGAACCGCTATTACATCGACGCCTACGACCAGCTGGCGCTGTCCTACCAGAACATGGGCAAGCTGGAAGAAGCCTGCGCGATCCTGGAGCGTGCGGCGAAACTGTCGCCGAATTCCGTCACGCGCCAGCGCAACCTGGGCCATCTTGCGCTCAAGCTGGGCAACATGCCGATGGCCGAGAAGGCGTTCAGGAAGTGCATCGCCATCGGCGAATACTCGATCATGAAGACGCCGGACGCCTATCTCGGGCTGGCGCGCGTGTGCGGCCAGAAGAACGATCCGAAGGAGGCGCTGCAATTGCTGCTGCTGGCGCAGCGCGAATTCGTCCACGAGCACGCCGACATCCAGCTGCGCGCCAAGATCACCGAAGGCCTGGTCTACCATGAGAGCGGCGACTACCGGCGTGCGCGCAAGGCCGGCGACGACCTCGAGGCCATGCTGAAAGCATCGCCGGCGCGGCCCGACATCCCGACCTGCCTGGAACTGGCCACCCTGCTGTTCGCGGTGGGCGTGAAGGAAGCGCCGGTCGAACTGCTGCGCTACGTGATCCGCAACAACCACGACAATCCGCTGCTGCTGGACGAGATCCAGAAAATCTTCGACAAGGCGCGCATGGGCGAGGAAGGCCTGGTCATGATCCGCGCCTCGAAGAAGGAAGCGGCGGACCTGATGAACCAGGGCGTGTTGCTGTGGAAGACCGGCAAGCTGGGCGAAGCAGTGGCCTGGATGCGCGACGCGCGCAAGGCGGTGCCGAACAACCAGCGCATCCTGTTCAATGCGGCCCAGGTGATGGTGTCCTGCCTGCAGCAGCAGGGCTACGATGCGGCACTGTCCGCCGAGGCCTACGAGATCCTGCACCACGTCGACCATTTGCTGCCGGGGCAGCAGCGCTTTGCGCAGTTGATGGAGCAGCTGGCGCAGTTGCAGCCGGTGGCCTGACAGGTAAAATCAATGGGGTCCGACGTTCAAACAAGTCACGGAGCCCGATCCATGCAAATCAATCCCAGGCAAATGGCGGCCATCCTTGCGCTGCCCGCCCCGGCGCGCTTCAAACACGCGATCAAAGTGATCGCCGATCGGCTGCAGGTCTGGAGCTTGTACAAGGACGGCTGGGCGCTGGTCGGCGCGGATGACGGCACAAGGGCTTTTCCACTCTGGCCCGCCAGGGACTACGCCGAGCTGTGTGCCATCGATGCGTGGGCGGGCTATGAAGCGCGCTCGATTCCCTTGGATGATTTCATGGGCATATTGCTTGCACAATTCAAGCGGGAAGGGATCTTGCCGGCCGTGTTTGTCACGCCGGCCAGCAAAGGCGTGACCTTGACGGTGGACGCTTTGCTGGCTGCGCTTGAAGAAGAGTTGCAGAATTACTGAGTTCAGGCCTTGTCGGCCTTCGGTTTTCCACGCGGCTTGCCATTGCCATTCTCCGTGGATGGGTCCGGCGCTGCAGGTTGGGGCGGCGACTGCGGTGTGGCCGCTGGGCCGGCATCCTTGCCGTCGGCGCTGCCGCCGGTGCCGGACGTCGCGGGCGGCGTCATTGCCGTCGCAACTGCCTGTGTGAATTGATCCTGCAACATGTTCCACCACGCCATTGCAGCTGGCATACCCATGGCAGCGCCGGCGTCCGCGCCGGGTGCGCTTCCTGCCGCTGCGCCGGAGGCGGAAGCCGTGCCCGGCTGGGCCGAAGCGCCGCCTGCACCTCCCGGTTTGGCCGCGCCGGTCGCAGCGGCCGGCCCCGCGGATTGTCCGAAGAAGGACGCAAACGGCGTGTTCGCCATTTTCTCGGCGCTGACGCCTGACTGGCGCATCGCTTCCGCCATCGACGCCCCCATCGATTTCAGGGTGACAAGGGTGCTGCGCTGCACTTCCATCGCCTGGATGGTTCCGCGCAGCATGGTCAGATTCAGGTTCAGCCACGATTCGACGGCCTTCATGTCGGCGATGCGCTTGTCGAGATCCTCGACCGACATGGCCGGGCTGGCCATGCCCGCCATGCCGGACATCCCGGCGCCGGGGATGTTCATCGATCCCCACAGGTTCTTGACGAAGTCCAGCGTGTCCGTGACGCCGGGGATGGTGCCGGATGGCGGTGGTTTCAGCATGGTCTTCTCCTTGGTAGATCGGCCTAGCCTAACAGATAACCAACACCACTCATAGATGCACGTATAGTGCGTTGCAGCAGTGCCGACGGACTGTCCATCTACACTGGTCGCATGACTTCCACCAACGTCCTGGTCCGCCACCCGCGCCGTCCGCTCGTCTTCGGCGCGCTCGTTGTGTTGCTGCACCTGCTCGTGTTCGACTGGCTGGGCGGCCAGCTCGGACGGCGGCGCGAGGATCTCGTGCCTGCGCCGCCCGTACCGATGCTGGCACAATTGATCCAGACAGGGGCGCCGGTTCCGGTGCCGCCGCCGGCGCTCGACCTGTCCCCGAAGCTTGCGCCGCCGCCGCTGCCAAGCTTGCCGCCCGAACCGGTCGAGGTGGCCGGCCCTGCAGCCGACGCCGCATCCGCCGGCGGCCCCGGCACAGGTACTGCCGGGGTAACGGACAGCGGCGGCGCCACCGCGGCCGCAGGCGAACTCGAGCGCGCCATACCCATCCCTGCCGACGTACAATCGCCAGCGCCAGCGCCAGCGCCAGCGCCAGCGCCAGCGCCAGTGCCAGTGCCAGTGCCGGTCGAGGCCGCCAGCCCGGCCGAAGCGCCGCCGGCAGCACCCGCACCCGCGCCCGAGCCCGAGCAAAGACGCTACAAGGTCGAACTGCCGCCGCCGGCCGACATCACGCTCGACGTCGCCCGCATCGATGCCGACGGTACCCGCTGGAGCGGCGAGGCCCGGCTGTCGTGGCGCCGCACCGGGGCCGCTTACCGGATCGACGTCGAGGCCGGCATCCGGGTCGTGTTCGCGCGCGTGAACCTGCTAACGCTGGCGAGCGAAGGCACGGTTGGAGACGAGGGATTCGTCCCCATATCGATGACTGAGAAGCGGCGTGGACGAGCGATGACGGCCACGCACTTCAACCGCAAGGATGGCGTGCTGACGTTTTCGGCGTCGCAAGCCAGGGTGGCGCTGGTGCCGGGCACCCAGGACAAGGCGAGCCTGCCGCTGCAGCTGGCGGCGATCGGACGCGGCGATCCCCGGCAAATGTCGGGCAATATCGATATCCTTGTCGGCGAAGACCGCGACGCAAACGTTTTCAGTTTTACGGTGGCAGGGCAGGAACAGATCGATACCCGTCTCGGACGGCTCCTCGCCTGGCACCTGGTGCGGCCGCCCAAGCCCGGGTCCTACCATTCGCGCCTGGAGGTGTGGCTGGCGCCGGGGTACGGCTGGCTGCCGGTCCAGATACGCAACGTCGAGGCGAGCGGGGCGGTGACTACGCAGACGGCAAGCAATATCGTAATGAAAGAACCAGGAAGTCAATGATCAAAAACACTCTGAAACTGGCCGTAAGCGGCCTGATGCTGGCGGCACTGGCGAACGTACATGCATCTGCGGCGCCCGACGACGATCACCCGGCGGCCAAGCGCGCCGTCGATTTTCCGCCCTCGGCCGACCTGACGTATTCGATCTCTGCGCGCCAGCGCGGCTTCAACCTGAACGGCGACGCCACCCTGACCTGGCGCGTCGGCGGCGGCAAGTACAGCATCGGCGCCGAGTCGCGCGTGGCGCTGGTCGGCAAGCTGACCGAGAACCACAGCCAGGGCACGGTCGACAGCTATGGCCTGGCCCCAAGCGAGTTCACCGAAAAACGCTTCCGCAAGGCGCAGGAAAGCGCCAGCTTCGAGCGCGACAGCAAGACCATCACCTTCAGCGACGGCAAGCACACCTACCCGATCAAGGGCGGCGAGCAGGACCGCGTCTCGATCTCGTGGCAGCTGGCGGCCGTGGCGCGGGCGGCCAAGGACAAGTTCAAGCCGGGTTCGGAATGGCAGTTCTTCGTGGTGGGCCCGCGCGATGCCGATCCGTGGACCTTCCGCGTGGTCGGCCGCGAAAAAGTCCAGGTCGGCGCCGCCATCGGCACCGTCGATGCCGTGCACGTGCTGCGCGAAACGCCGCCGGGCTCCAAGGACCAGACCCTAGATTTGTGGCTGGCGCCGTCGCAGGAATGGTATCCGGTCAAGCTGCGCTTTACCGACAATGACCGCGATTACATCGAGCAGGTGCTGGAAAAGGTCGTCCGCAAATAGGCCTCAGTCCTGCCAGGCGTGCACGTAATCTGGCAACTGCGCCGGCAACTGCGCCGATAGCGGTGCGGTGCCGCGCGCGTCCGGCTGCGGCGCCCCGCGCGCCAGCGCCAGCGGCAGGACGCCGGCCCACACGGCGATCCCCAGGTCGGCGTCGTCGTCGTTCGGCGGCCCGCTGCGCACCTTGCAGGCCGCTTCCAGCAGCGCGATGCGCATGACCGTCGTGGCCGCGTATTCCTGCTCGTTCCCCGCACGCACCTGCGCCTGCCGTCCCGGCGCCAGGTGGTCCATGAAGGCTTCCAGCGCCGGGCGCTTGCCCGCTTCCTCGACGGTCTCGAAACGGCCATAGATCATCGCGCTGCGGTAATTCATCGAGTGATTGAAAGCGGCGCGCGCCATGACCAGGCCGTCCAGGTGCGTGATCGTCACACAGCACTCCTGCGCCGCCAATGCTTTCAGCATGCGGCTGCCGTTCGATCCGTGGATATATAGATAGTCGCCGCTGCGCCAGCAGGCGGTCGGGATGCAGTGATTGCCCTGGGCGTCGGCAAAGGCGATGTGGCAGAGGTAAGCGGCGTCGACGATCGCGTGCAGCAGGGCGGGGTCGTAGGACGCATTGCGCGCGATGCGCTTGACCTGGGTGCGGGGGGAAGGGGCGGTATGCATGGTCTCGATGTCGATGTGGCTGAAGTAACGGAACGGCAACTATAATGGCCGGCATGGCTCCAGGAACAGGTCCAGGCGCTGTCGATTTCATGGAGCCACGATGGATTACGCGCTGCTGCTCGACACCTTCGGCCGCATCCATGCCGGGCGCGCCTGGCCACGCCAGCGCTTGCTGCACGAATGCCTGCGCGCGGCGATCCGCGACGGCACCCTGGCCGCCGGCACGCGCCTGGCGGCCACGCGCACGCTGGCGGGCGAACTCGGCATCGCCCGCAATACGGTGCTGTACGCCTATGAACAACTGGCCAGCGAAGGCTTCGTGGTGTCCGACCGGCGCGGCACCGTGGTGGCCGCGCTCGCCGGCACGCAGCGCAGCCAGGCGGCGCCCTTGCCGCAGGCCGGCCTGGCGCGCCGTGCGCGCGACTTGCGCAGCATGGCCAACGTCGCCAGCGAAGGCCTGGCCTTCGTGCCCGGGGTGCCCGACCTGCATGCCTTTCCGCTGGCCTCGTGGCGGCGCCACCTGGAGCGCGCCTGGCGCAGCCTCGGCCCGGCCCAGCTCAACTACGGCGACCCGGCCGGCGAAGCGGCGCTGCGCGCAGCGATTGCCGACTACCTGCGCGCCTCGCGCGGCGTGGTGTGCGAGGCCGGCCAGGTGTTCATCACCGACGGCACCCAGTCCAGCCTCGACCTGTGCGCGCGCGCCTGTGCCGACGAAGGCGACACCGTATGGATCGAAGATCCGGGCTATGGCGGCGCGCTGGCGGCATTTCGCGGCGCCGGACTGGCGCTCGAAGGGATCAAGGTCGACCTGGAAGGCCTGGCACCCACGCCGCATGACTGGCAGGCGCGGCGCCCGAAGCTGGTCTACGTGACGCCTTCGCACCAGTACCCGGTGGGCGTGGTGATGTCGCTGGCACGGCGCCTGGCGCTGATCGAGGATGCGCGCCAGGCCGGCGCCCTGATCGTCGAGGACGACTACGACAGCGAATTCCGCCACGAGGGGCCGCCGCTGGCGGCGATGCAGGGCCTGGTGCCGGATGCGCCGGTCCTGTATTGCGGCACCTTCAGCAAGACCATGTTCCCGGGGCTGCGCATCGGCTTCGTGGTGGCGCCGCCGGGCCTGGCAGGGCCGCTGGCGGCGATGCGCGCGCAGTCGTCCGCCAGCGGCCGCGCGGCCGAGCAGCTGGCGCTGGCCGGCTTCCTGCGCAGCGGCGAATTCATGGCGCACCTGCGCCGCATGCGCCGGCTGTACCGCCAGCGGCGCGATGCGCTGGTAGCGGCGCTGGCGCGCCACCTGGGCCGCATCGCCGAGGTACACGGCGCCTCGGCCGGCATGCACCTGGCCCTGCGTTTGCCGGACGAGCGGCTGTCGGACGTGGCCATCGCGGCGCGTGCGCGCGCCGAAGGCATCATCGTCAATCCGCTGTCGTTTCACGCGCTGGGCGGCGGCGCGCCGTGGAACGGCCTGATGCTGGGCTATGCCCAGGTGCCGGCCGAGCGCATGGATGCACTGGTGCGGCGCCTGGCGGCCGTGGTGCACCTTGCCGCCTACGAGGCGGGCGTTACTCCTGCAGACCCGGATCGTCCACTGAATCGTTCTCCCAGTGCAGTGTCATCTCCTTCAGCGCCGTCCCGATCCTGACGCTGCGCTTGAACACCTTGCCTTCCGCCGCGGCGCTGATGCGGTAGGTGCCGGCGGGCAGCCTGGCATAGAACATCGGGCCGCTGTTCGCCGCGCTCAGCAGGGTGTTGCCCTTGGTGTCCATGATGTCGAGCTGGACGTCGGAGCGGTAGGCGCCGCTCTGCTTCGTGGCGAAGGTGAGCAGCAGGTTGTAGTCGCCACGCTGGGCGCGCATGGCCGACTGTTCGTCCTCGCCGACGCCGCCGTTGACGTAGCTGATGCCGTTTTGCTGCTTGGGCGTGGGTGCCGCAAGGGCGGCGTGGGAGGCGAGACAGGCGGCCAGGACCAGGACCGCGCGGGCGAGTGCTCGTTGCATGGCAATCTCCTTATCAATGAAACGAACTTCGCAATGCAAAGGTAGAAATGCAAAGGTGGCAATGCGAATTTCGTAATGTCAAGATCACAACGTTCATTATCCCTCGACAGCGCCAGAGGGAGCGCGCGGCTGCCGCCCCACATTTCTTGCAAAAACTACAAGTCAAGGAAGGCGGGCAATCCGTTGCATATTCACCAGTCATGAAATCCCGGCGGCCATTCCTTATAAGTTGCCTAGTCTTAACTGTTATACTGACGCCCCCGCGCCGTCCACCTGGCCGCGTGCGCAAGATGCAATATTGCTAAGCCTCACGATGATCGACAACCTGGCAGGCGCTGTCCCCGCCGATTCCCTATCCTCCGCGCTGGACGAGATCGATCCGCTGCAAGCCCACTTCCACGAGGGCATTGCGCCGGACGAGATCGAACAGGTCTATCTGCTCAAGCGCGCGCAGCCGATGCTGCAGGCGTTCACGGCGCTGTTCCACGGCGGCCAGGACGGCGTCATCGTGCGCCTGCTGGTGCTGCGCGAACTGGCGGCCGACGCCAACGACTCCGCTTTCTCGCGTGCCGACATCAACCAGAAGTTCGCCTACCTGATCCCGGAAAGCCTGGAAACGGTGCTGGGCCGCCTGCGCGGCCACGGCCTGCTGGCATGGGACAACCCGGCCGCCGTGTACCGCATCACGCCGCTGGCGCGCAACGTGCTGGCCGCGCTCGACACGCTGCTGGCGCTGGCGCGTCCCGAAGAAGACGAAGCCGAGATGGGCTTCCTGCTGTCGCAGGTGGCCGGCGCCCAGGCGGTCGGCGGCGTCACGGTCGAGCAGCTGAAGCACCTGCTGGGCCGCCTGGTCGAGCTGACCGAGGAATTCCGCGACGCCATCGCTTCCGGTTCCGAGTTCCGCCTGCGCGCTTCCCAGGCCAAGTGGCACATGGCGTGCGACTGGGTCGAGAAGGGCTCCGTGATCCTGCGCGCCATCACCTCCGACGAGCGTGCCGATTCGGCCACCCACCGCGCGGCACAGGCGATCGGCCGCGCCCAGTCGCAATTGCTGAACATGCAGGGCATGTTCTCGCGCGCGCTGAACCAGATCGAGCGCCAGCGCGTGCACCTGGGCCAGTCCGGCCTGTCGACCACCGACATCAAGCGCTGGCTGCTGGCCCACGACGACCTGGCCAGCCTGGCCGAGGAGGCGATCGAGCGGCCGCTCCTGCCGCTGTTCATCACGCCGGCCGAGATGATCGACGTCGCCGAGACCGAGCTGCTGCTGGAACGCGCCGCCAACATCGCGCCGGGCGGCCTGCCGAGCGGCGAAGATGCGCCGCTGACCATCAACGACAACCCGGCGATGCAGGCCGAGCTGGACGACTGGCTCAAGCGCCTGTCCGATTTCGCCAACCTGGACAATTTCCCGGTGGTGGCCGAAGGCGCCCCGCGCAGCGTGCCGATCCAGGATTCGCTGCTGCCGGCCAGCTTCGCGGTGGCGTCCTACCGCGCCTCGATGCTGCCGCTGCTGGGCGACGCCGCCGAGGCCAGCCTGCAGGGGGCGACCGCCGAACTGGCGCGCCTGCCGGTGCGCTTCGATTCGGAAGACGAACTGGTCGAGCTGGACGACCCGCACGTGGCGGCGATGTCGCGCGCGACGCTGTCGATCGCGCCGCCCGTGGCGCTGCCCGGCCCCCTGATCCCACCCGCCTTCGACCTGAACCTGGAAAGCCCAGCCCAACCGGAAAGCAAGACCGATGAATGACGACGCCCAAATCCTGATCGCGCGCCTGCTCACGCACCAGACCCTGCGCCGCGACGACAAGATGGTCAAGCGCGCGCTGTCCGACGACCTGTTCCGCGCCGAAGTCGACAAGCGCCTGCTGGAATCCGGCCTGAAGCTGATCGACAACGTGTATGCGGACCACGTCACGCTGGCGCTGCACCGCAACGTCGAACCGAAGATCTTCGGCGCCAAGGACATCTGGCAGAACAACAACTTCGGCCTGACGCGCGACGGCGTGGCGCTGCTGGTGGTGCTGTGGGCGCAGATCATCCTGCCCAAGCGCCAGAGACAGGAAACCCACCAGGCGATCGACGTCGACCAGTCCGACATGTTCGACAAGGACGCGCCGATCCCGCGCGCCGAAGACACCTCGATCGGCATCTCCTACACCGCGCTGCTGGCCGACTTCGGCGACAAGCTCGGCAAGAAGACGCGCATGGACATGAACCTCGGCCTGCTGTCGAAGCTCGGTTTCATCGAGCGCCGCGGCGACGTGGTGCTGGAAGGTCCGCTGCTCGACCTCCTGATGGACACCGACCTGCTCAAGGAACGCATCATCAACGGCGCGCTGGCCGAGGTGTTCAAGCGCGCGCCGCTGGCGGTGGCGCGCCGCCGTCCGGTCAATGAAGCGGCCAACGATGCAGAGCCCGCAGTGGCTGAACCCGCCGTGACCGATGCGCCGGCCGATACCGCCGCACCCGATACTCAAGCGTAAAGACCCGCATGTTCCACATTAAATCTCTCGAGCTGGTCCACTGGGACTACTGGCAGCGGATCAAGAACATCCCGCTCGACGCCAAGATCATCACCATCGCCGGCCAGAACGGCTCCGGCAAGACCACGCTGCTGGATGCGATGCGCACCCTGTTCGGCCTCGATTGCTCGATGGGCCGCACCTATAAGCACTATGCGCGCCACTCCGGCCAGCAGAGCGCCTGGCTGCGCGCCGTGGTCGACAACAAGCCGAGCGGGCGCCAGCTGTCGAACCGCCCGTTCCGCCATTCCGGCTTCTTCAGCGACGACGAAGTCACGCTGTTCTGCCAGGTGCAGAAGAACGGCGGCGACTGGAAGCGCCAGTACCTGATGCGCCCCGGGAATATCGAGATCGAGGAAGTCACCGAAGCCACCGACTGGCTCGGCGTCGAGAACTACCGGAAGCGCTTAGCTTCAGCTGGCCTGTCGCCGGCGATGTCGAAGGTGCTGGCGCTGGAGCAGGGCGAGACCGATAAGCTGTGCGAGTACTCGCCGCGCCAGCTGCTGGACCTGGTGTTCCAGGTGTTCGGCGACAAGGAAGTGCTGGACGCCTACGACGAAGCCAAGCGCCACCAGCGCGACACCGAAAGCGAACTGAAACGCTTCGAGGCCGAGCTGGAAGCGTCGCGCACCAACCTCGAAGGCTTGCGCCTGCGCGTCGCCAACTACCACCAGTGGGAAGGCCTGAACAAGGAGCGCAAGACCCTGGTCGAGGAAGTGCTGCCCAGCCTGGAATACCACGAGGCGCGCGAAAAGGCGGGCAACGTCAGCCGCCAGCTGCGCGAAGCGCGCAAACCCTTGGCCCAGGCCGACTCGCAGCTGGCCGAAAAGCGCAATCAGCTGTCGGCCCAGCAGCGCGCGCTGACCGAGGCCCAGCAGCAGGAAGTCGCGCTGGAAAAGGAAGCCGGCGAACTGGCCGGCCGCCTGACCGGGTTGAACGGCAAACTGAAGCCGCTGGAAAGCCTGCTCGAGCAGAAGGAACGCCTGCAGAAGCTGGCGGCGGATTCGGGTGCCGACATTGCCGAAGTGGCGACCCAGCTGCAAGCGAAAGAAGCCGAGCTGCAGAAGAAACGCCAGGAACGCGAGGCGCTGTCGACCCGCATCGCCGGCGAGATGTCGACCATCTCGGCGCTGCAGGGCAAGACCACCATGCCCGAGCCGGAAGCCCAGCGCCAGATGCGCCGCGCCTTGCGTGACGCCGGCATCCCGCACGCCATGCTGTCGGACATCGTCGAAGTGACCGATCCGAAGTGGCAGGGCGCGGTCGAGGGTGTGCTGGGCGGCTATGCGTCGGTGGTGCTGCTGGAACGCGCCAAGGATGCGCCGGCTGCCTACAAACTGGCCGAAAAAGAAAGGTACCGCCACTTCATCGTGCCGGATTGCGTCGACGCGCCGGTGGTCAAGGACGATACCCTGCTGTCGGTGGTGCGCTTTTCCAGCGCGGCGCCGGGCTGGCTGATCGACCAGCTCGAGCGCATCGAGCGCGTGGAGTCGGTCGATGCCGGCTTCAAGAGCGACTCGGACGAGTGGATCACGCCGGACGCCTATCACCGCGAACGGCGCGGCGGACGCTCGCTGTTCGTCGAGCCCTCGCGCTACCGCTTCGGCGCCGCCGGTAAAACCCAGCGCCTGGAAGCGATCCAGAAGCTGCTGCCGAGCCTGGAGGCGCAGGAAGACACGCTGACCCTCGCCATCAGCAAGCTGGCGGCCGAAGTGTCGGCGCTGCGCGTGCGCATCGCCGGCGTCGACGCTGCCAAGGAACTGGCGGCGCGCCAGGCTGAATTCGAGGAAGCCGTGCGCGCGCTGGAGCCTTTGCGGGCCGAGCGCCTGCAGGTCGGCGCGCGCCTGGGCGAGCTGCAGGTCCTGATCAAGAACGCCACCGTGACCCGCACCCGCGCTGACACCGTGTGGCAGAACGCGCGCATGGCGCTGTCGGAAGCGGAAGCGGGCATGCGCCTGAACCACCGCCGCCAGATCGACCAGCGCAGCGAACACGCGCGCGACCTGCTGGCGCTGCGGCGCGACTGGCGCCACGTGCCCAAGAGCTGGCGCAATCCGCAGCAGCGGGCCGCGCTGGTGGCCAGCCACCACAATGCGCACCAGGTCAAGCTGCGCGTCGGCTCGCTGGATCACTCGCTGGCGCGCGCCGACTGGGAAATCGACCCTACCGTGATCGACCAGTACGCGCGCCTGAACGACCAGCTGTCCGGCCGCCAGCTCGAGACCGAAGAGCGCCGCTACCAGAACAACCGCGCGATCGAGGCCACGGACAACGCGCGCGGCGCCTACATCGAGCGCCTGCGCTATACGATCAAGACCTACTCCAAGAACATCAAGGAGCTGGGAGAATTGGCCAACATCGAAGTCAACGTCGACCCGGTGCGCCTCGAGAACGACGACATCCAGCTGGCCCAGGCCGGCCTGCACGTGCGCTTCAAGTTCGACGGCAAGGGCCAGATCGGCATGAACGACGGCGAGGCGTCCGGCGGCCAGCAGGTGATGAAGTCGCTGGTGCTCCTGATCGGCCTGTTGAAATCGGAAGAAGGCTCGGGCGGCTTCGTGTTCATCGACGAACCCTTCGCCCACCTGGACATCCGCAACATCCAGCTGGTCGGCGAGTTCCTCAAGAATACCGACGCCCAGTACCTGATGACGACGCCGCTGACGCACAATACCGACGTCTACGATCCGTCGGACCTGACCCTCATTACCAGCAAGAAGAAGAAGGACAGCCAGTGGGCGCAGCCGATCTTCGTGCTGCAGAGGAGGGCGGAAAAGAAGGTGGCGCAGGCGGCTTGAGCTCTCTGCCCTGAAGACGATGCATGAAAAACGGCCGGTGTTCGCAGGAACACCGGCCGTTTGTTTTGGCGCTCGGGCAGCGTTCGGGCAGCGTTCAGCCGCGGCGGCGCCGTGCCAGCGTCATGCCCGCCAGCGCCAGCGGCAGCAGGGCCAGCGTGGCCGGTTCCGGCACCTGGCCCGGCGTACCGGGCGTAACGGGCACGTCGAGGATGACCTGGCCGCTGCCGGCAGCCGTATTGAACACGCCCGTGTACGTGCCAAAGTCGCCGTTGTAGTACGCCGCGAAAACGAGGTAGTACTGCGTGTTGGCGAGCAGTGCGCTGTTGATCAATGACAGTGCGCCGGCGCCACTGTCGTCATCCAGTGCCAGTAAGTTGGTCAGCGGAGCGGCAGGATTGAACGCGCCCCTGTACAGGTACAGGAAGGTATCCGATCCTGGCGCGCTGAAGGACGTCGATTCCACCGAATACGTACCGTTGGCAGTGACATGGAAGCCGTAGACGTCGTAGGCGACGTTGGTGCCGACCCCACTGAGCGTGGTCAGCGAGAGCGGACGGTTGAACTTCGGGTCGGAAGCGGTCAGCTCGCCGGAAAAGTTGACCGGCGCCGCGAAGGCGGCATGCGAAACGAACGCGATGGCGGCGACTGCGAGCTTGAGGAACCTGGAGGACTGGAAGCGAAACATGGAACACCCCTTTTGGTTGTGGTTATGTGTTGATGCTCAGGCGCGCTTGCGGCGGCGCGCCAGCGTCATGCCTGCCAGCGCGAGCGGCAGCAGGGCCAGCGTGGCCGGTTCCGGCACCTGGCCCGGCGTGCCGGGCACGTCGAGGGCGCCGAGGATCACCTGGCCGCCGCCGGAAACCGTGTTGAAACGGCCCGTGTAGCTGCCGTACTGGCCGTTCCCGTAGGAAGAG
This sequence comes from Herbaspirillum sp. SJZ107, assembly GCF_006715485.1. Taxonomy (GTDB): domain Bacteria; phylum Pseudomonadota; class Gammaproteobacteria; order Burkholderiales; family Burkholderiaceae_D; genus Telluria. The sequence continues at coordinate 169,274 of NZ_VFNH01000003.1, read as the reverse complement.
AGCGCGACGAAATACTGGGTGTCGGCTTGCAGCGAGCTGGTCAGCAGGGACAGCAAACCGGTGCCGCTGTCGTCATCGACCTGCACGAGGTTGGTCAACGGGGAGGCGGGATTGAAGGCGCCCCGGTACAGGGCGAGGAACGTATCGGCACTCGGTCCGCCGAACGCCGTTACCTCGATCGAATACGTCCCGGTGGCGCTCACATGGAAGCCGTAGAGGTCATAGGCGACATTGGTCCCGATGGTGCTCAGCGCGCTCAGCGTGAACGGCCGGTTGTAGGTCGGGTCCGATGCGGTCAGCGCGCCGGAAATGTCGACCGGCGCCGCAAATGCGGCATGCGAAACGAAGGCGGCGGCGGCAACTGCGAGCTTCAGAAACCTGGAAGATTGAAACCGGAACATGGAACACCCCTTTGTCGTTTGTGGTTTCCCATAAGTAGCAATTGCTATGCCACAAAGAAATTGTTCTTTATTAACAGTGGCTTAACTCCGGGTATGCACCATGTATTTACCGAATGTAAATATTTCCGACTGACAGCTTCCTTACATCATCATCCAGCCAGTGCTTTCAACAGGTAAGCGGTATCCCGGCGCAGGATCGATTCGTTGAAGCCCAGCTGTACCTTGCCCTCGTTCACCTTCCCGATCCGCACATTGGCCTGCTGCAGCCGGGCTTCCAGCCCCGCCAGGCGTGCCGGCGCAATCTCCAGCGTGACGAGGTTGCTGCCCTTGTCGATCCGCTGCACCTTGAAACCGGAAGTACGCTCTAGCGCCGCCAGCAGCTTGTCGCCGGCCGCGCGCACGCTGGCGAAGCGGGCCTCCACGCCGTCCAGCGCATCGAGCGCCGGCAGCGCCGCCTGCCAGCCGTGGTAGATCGTCCCGCCGAAGATATGGCGCAGCTCGCGCGCCTTTGCCATCAAGGGCTTCGGGCCGGACAGCACGCCGCCGAACGGCGCCCCCAGGTATTTATACAGCGAGACGTAGACCGTATCGAAGTGCGCGCAATACGGCTGCACGCCGAAGCCCGGCATGCCGCTCATGAGCAGCAGGCGGGCGCCGTCCAGGTGCAGCCGGATGTTCTTCGCACGCGCGAGTCTGGCGATATCGGCCACCAGCGAGGGGGACAACGTGGCACCTTGCGCCCGCCGCACCGGGCTTTCCAGCGCGATGGCGCCGACCTTGATCGGATACGGCCCGACCTCGGCGCGCTCGATCGCGGCGCCGACTTCATCCAGCGTGGGTGCGGCCCGCCCCGGCGCCAGCGGCACCAGGTTAATGCCGCTGAGGGTGGTCACCGTGTTCGACTCGTCGCGGTAGACGTGGCTTTCCTGCTGCACCAGCGCGTGCTTCGCTTCGCCGCACAGCAGGCGCAGGGCGAGGTGGTTGGCCAGGGTCCCGGTCGGCATGAACACCGTGTCTTCCTTGCCGAGCAGGGCGGAAAATTTGGCTTCCAGTTCGGCCACCGCACCCCCGGCCAGGTAGCCATCCACCGGTTTCGCATGCTTGTCCAGCAGCGCCTGCAGGCGCGCCGGCTCCGCCATCGGATTGCGCGGCAGGGCGTCGCCGGACAGCTGCACCAGCGTGTCGTAGTCGCTGATGGGCGCCGCTGCCGCTACCGGCGCAGCTGCGTATTGCGCCTGCGTGCGGCTCGATGCCAGTGCCAGCGAAGCGATCGGTACGGCGCCCAGGAAGCCGCGGCGGTTCAGTGTCATGTTCTCTCCCCGATGGTGATGGTATGCGGGGAGTATAGGCTCACTTGACGTCCATGCGGAACGGCGCCGCCGGCACATCGTCGGCGCCGAACAGGTTGACGAAAGGCGCGTCGGCCCAGGCATAGCGCACCTGCGTCACGCCCGCCGCGTTGGCGCCCTTCAGCACCACCCGGTCTCCGGCGACGACGGCATCGGCATAGGTGCAGACCGCGCCGGCGCAGGTCTCGAAGCCGATCGCGCGATTCGACGCATAGGTGAGCAGGCCGCCGTTGGTCTGGCGGAAGGCGACCACGATGTCGCCGCCTTCGCGCGTCGCCGCCACTGCTTCCGGCCCGCCCGGGGCGATATCCTTGTCGCCATAGGCCACGACACGCGCGGCGCGTGCCAGGCGGTCGCCGACGATGGTCTTCTGGGTCGGGTGGATGTCGAAACGGTCGCCGAGGTCGAGCGTGACCGCCAGGGCGGCATGCGCATCGTTCTTGACGGTCATGGCCTCGGCCTCGCGCAGTTCGGCCCAGCCCGAATTGCCGGGTGACTTCGGCGCGGCGCCGTAGCCGGGCAGCTGCACGATGAGGAAGGGCAGGTCGGCCTGGCCGAACCCGCGCCGCCAGTCGCGCATCAGGAGCGGCAGCAGCGTGCGGTATTCTTCGCCGGCCCCGGCATTCGATTCGCCCTGGTACCAGGCCGCCAGCTTGAACTTGTAGCCGGCCAGCGGCGCGAGCATGCCGTTGTACAGCGTGGTGAAGCTGGTCGGCACGTCCCACGGCGACGGCGCCACCGACTGGCCCTTGAGCGGGGTGCCGAGGCGGTACTTCCACGCCGCCGACAGCGCGACGAGCTGGCCGTCCGCCGTGCGCACGCCGCGGGTGGCCGGCTGGCCGGTCAGGCCGCCGGCACTGCCGCCGCTCAGCACGCGCAGCGCGATCACGTTGCGTCCGGGCTTGAACACGCCCGGCTGGACCGGATAGTCGCGCCACGCCCAGCCGGTGCTGCCGCCGCCCACGCGCACGCCGTTGACCCAGGCGGTGTCGTAGGTCTCGACCGGGCCGAGCTGCAGCGCGTTGGCGCTCCTGGCCTGGGCTTCGGTCAGCTCGACCGTGGTGCGGAACCAGGCGACGCCGTCGAAATCCTTGAAGGCGGCGATGCCGCTGTCCTTCCACGAACCGGCCGGCGTCAGCTGCGGCCAGGCGCTGTCGTCGAAGCCGGGCGCCTTGAAGGCGCGCTCGCGCGCGGCGGACGGATCGTGTGCATCCCACCAGGCTTCGACGCGCTTGTCCTCGCGCTGCATGGCGCGCGCCGGGTGGGTGGCGAGTTCCTGCACCAGGTCGGCGCCCGCGGTGTAGGCCGGCAGGGTACGCAGCGAGTCGCGCCCGATCCAGCCCTGGATCGTGGTGCCGCCCCAGCTGGCGTTGATGAAGCCGATCGGCACCGCGTAGCGCTGCTGCAGCGAGCGCGCCATGAAGTAGCACACGGCGGAAGCGTCGCCGATGGTGTCGGGTCCCGCCACCTTCCAGGCGGCCGGCTGCTTGAGCTCATCCTGCGGGACGAGGGCGCTCGACTTTTCGACGTTCAGGAAGCGCAGGCGTGGGTTGGCCGAGTTGTTGGTGGTGGCCCAGGCATTGGTCGCGTTGCGCACCGCGAATTCCATGTTCGACTGGCCGGAGCACAGGTAGACGTCGCCGACCATGATGTCCTTGAGGCTGGCCGCCGACCCTGCCGCAGCCAGGTCCAGGGTGTAGGGACCGCCCGCGGGCATGGCCGGCAGCTGCAGGCGCCATTTGCCGTTCTTGTCCGCCTTGCCGCTGACGCTGCGGCCGTTCAGCGTCAGCGTCAGCGCCTGTCCGGCATCGGCCGTGCCCCAGACGGTGATCGGCTGGTCGCGCTGCAGCACCGCGTGGTCGCTGAAGACGCGTGCGAAACCGGGATCGGCGGCGTGCGCGGATGCGCATGCCGCCAGCAGGGGCAGGACGAAGAATCGGGTATTCATGGGTCTCCTTTATTTTGGGCGGCAAGTATGTTTGCGCTAACCGTTTTTGTGTATAAATGATGTTATACCAAAAATTGACATACATAAAAGAGGAGACAGGATTATGCAGGGCAAAAACACCACCCGAATCCGCACAGCGGTCTTACTGGCCACTGCACTATGGGCCGGCCAGGCCGGCGCGGCCGGCTACCCCTTTCAAGACACCGCGCTGGCGCCGGAAGCGCGCATCGCCAACATGCTGTCCCTGATGACGGTCGACGAAAAGATCGATGCGCTGTCCACCGATTCCGGCGTGGCGCGCCTGGGCATTCCCAGCTTCGGCAGCACCGAGGGCATCCATGGCGTGGTGCAGCGCGGCGACCAGGACCATCAAAAGGCGCGCATCACCACTACCCAGTTTCCGCAGCCGCCCGGCATGGGCGCCAGCTGGGACCCGGCACTGGTGCGCCGGGCCGGCGCGGTACAGTCGACCGAGGCGCGCTACATCACCCAGAGCGCGGCGTACCAGAAGCCGGGCATGCAGCCGGGCGTGCAGCCTATGCTGATGCAATGGGGCCCGCAGGCCGACCTCGCGCGCGATCCGCGCTGGGGCCGCAGCGAAGAGGTGTACGGCGAGGACCCGTTCCTGGCCGGGACCATGGCGGTGGCGTTCACCCGCGGCATCCAGGGCGACGACCCGACCTACTGGCGCGGCGCCGCGCTGCTCAAGCACTTCCTCGCCAACAGCAACGAGAACGGGCGCGGCAACTCGTCGTCCGACTTCGACGAGCGCCTGTTCCGGGAATATTATGCGGAGCCCTTCCGCATGGGCTTCGAAGAGGGCGGCGCGCGCGGCGTAATGGCCGCCTACAACGCCTGGAACGGCACGCCGATGGGCGTGCATCCGCTCCTGAACAGCCTCGTGATCAAGCAGTGGGGCGTCGACGTGGTCTCCAGCGATGGCGGCGCGATCGGCAACCTGGTCAAACTGTATAAACGCTATCCCAGCCAGAAGGAAGCCGCGGTGGCGGGCCTGAAGGCCGGCATCAACCAGTACCTCGACACCTACAAGGACGAGCTGCGCGCGGCGTTCAAGGAAGGGGCGATTACCGAGGCCGAACTCGATGCGGCGCTGGCGCGCAAGTTCCGCATCACGCTCAAGCTGGGCCTGCTCGATCCGGCCCAGGGCAACCCCTACGCCGCCATCAAGGATGGCGCGGCGCCCTGGGACAGCGCCTCGCATAAGGCGGTGTCGCTGCAGATGGCGCTGGAATCGATCGTGCTGATGAAGAACGAACAGCACACGCTGCCGCTGTCGAAGACGGGTATCAAGCGCATCGCCGTGATCGGCCCCCACGCCGACAGCGTGCACTGGGACTGGTACGGCGGCATCCCGCCATATAAAGTGACGGCGCTGGACGGCATCCGTGCCGCCCTGGGGCCCGGCGTGCAGATCGACTACGTCCCCGACAATGGCGGCGGCGCGGCCGAACGTGCGGCGCGCGCGGCCGACGTGGCGGTGGTCCTGGTCGGCAACGATCCGACCTGCGGCCCCAACATGGGCAAGGAATGGACCGACGCCGGCACCAAGCCCTGCGCCGACCCCGGCGACGGCCGCGAAGGCCGCGACCGCGAAACGCTGACGCTGGCCCAGGAAGCCCTGGTCAGGCAGGTGCTGGCGGCGAACCCGAAGACGGTGATGGTGCTGATGTCAAGCTTCCCGTACACGATCAACTGGTCGAAACAGCACGTGCCCGCGATCGTGCAGATGGCGCATTCCTCGCAGGACCAGGGCAGCGCGCTGGCGCAGGTACTGTTCGGCGACTACAACCCGGGCGGCAAGCTGGTCGCCACCTGGCCGGCCTCGATGGACCAACTGCCGCCGATGATGGACTACGACATCCGCCATGGCCGCACCTACATGTACGCCAGGGGCGAACCGCTGTTCCCGTTCGGGCATGGCCTCAGCTACACCAGCTTCCGCTACACCAGGCTGCGCACCGATGCCGCGGCGCTGCCGAGGGACGGCGCGCTGAACGTCGAGGTCGAGGTGGCCAACACCGGCAAGGTGGCGGGCGACAGCGTGGTGCAGCTGTATGCGGCCTGGCCGAAGTCCGCCGTGAGCCGGCCGCAGAAGATGCTGGTCGGCTTCCAGCGCGTGAGCCTGAAGCCGGGCGAGACGCGCACCGTGCGCATCCCGCTCGAGGCACGCAGGCTGGCCTGGTGGAACGCCGCGCGCGGCGCCTACGAAGTGGAGCGGGTGCCGGTGCGGCTGATGCTGGGCGAGTCCTCGGCCGACATCCGGCTGACGCGGACGGTCGAGGTGCGCTAGCCCTCAGGGTGCCAGCCTCAGACGCTGTCGATTTCCTTGCGCTTCTGCTTGCGCCAGCGCATCAGGTGGAACGAGAAGGTGGCGAAGTAGGCGGCCGTGATGCCGAGGCAGACCATGGTCACCGGGCTGTCGGTGAAGCGGGGGTTCGGCTGGTTGCTGCCCTGGTTCATGTAGATCTCGATGCCGAGGTAGACCACGCGCGCCACCAGCAGCATCGCCACCAGGATGCTCATGCGCTGCGGCACCGAGAAGAAGTAGCCTTCGGGCGTGGTTTCGAAGCGGGTGCGGCGCAGGCCGTAGCTGCCCAGCGCGATGCCGCCGATGGCGCCGGCGGCCAGCGCCGCCAGCTCGAGCGGACGGTCGGCCAGTTCGGAGGCCGGCACCAGCAGCATCGCGCTGAACACGAACAGGCCGGTGTAGTGGCGCGACAGGATGGAACGCTGGCGTCCCATCTGGGTTTTCAGGCGCTGGTAGATGCGCCAGATCAGGAGCGGAACGAGGGCGATCAGTGCGAGGGTAGTCAGGCTCATTGCGGATTCAGAAGAGGTGCGGAAAGTGCGGCCTTGCGGCGCCAGGCCAGAAGGCCGAAGGCGTAGCGCATGTAATAGCCGGCCAGCAGGCCGAAGATGAACAGGGTCAGCGGGCTGGTCACGAATTCGTGGTGCTGCAGCGAGCCCAGGGCATAGTATTCATAGGCGCGGTAGGCCATGCGGCCCATGAACAGCAGGGCGATCACCATGCCGATCGGCGCGTGCGGCGTGAAATAATAGGTGTCGCCGACCTGTTCGAAGCGGGTCTTGCCGATCGCGATGCGGCCCAGCACCACCCCCAGCGGCAGGCCGGCCGCCAGCGCGATCAGCGGCAGCGCGCCGGTCAGGACGGCGCCGGCGGCGAGCGCCAGCACCAGCAGCGGGAAAAACACCAGGGTCGTGCGGTGACGCCAGGTCTTCGACTGCTGGCGGCTCGTCAGGCGCTTGATACGGCTGTACACGCGCCACAGCACGAGCGGGGCGACCACGGCGGCAACGATGGGAGTCGGCAGCATGACGGTTCCTTTCAGTCGAATCCGCCATTGTAATGCAGGTGGGCGTCATTAATCCAAAGGCCGTGGTAGTCTTTTGACCATGTTTTCAGGAGATTAACAGATGATTTCAGTCCCCATCCAGGCGCATCGCGCACCCGATCCGGTTCCTTCCGAGGAACCGCCACCCGATCCCTTCGATGGCAGCGATCCGCACCAGCCGCCGATCCGTACGCCGCTCAACGACGAGCCGCCGATCGATCCGAATCCGAGCATTGCCCGCACGCTGCACTGATCCGCATCCAGTCCTGCCGCGCCCGGCGCTCAGCGATACGTCCTGACCGTAAAACCTTCCTCGGGCGCGGGCGGCACGAACAGCGCGCTGATCGCTTCGAACTGTTCGACCGACATGGCCATCGACCCCGGCGGCTTGTCGCGGTTGCGCTGGTGCAGCTGTTCGATGCAGCGCGCATGCGGCGTGTCGACGAAATGCATCACGTGGCCGACGCCGGCGCCGGCCTCGTCGAGCAGGCTGCGGAACCAGGCGCGCTGCGCCGGCACGTTGGCCGGAAAATCCAGCACCACCGGCACGCCCGCGCGCAGCAGCTGCAGCACGTGCGGCGCAACGACGGCCTTCAGGCGGCGCGCATAGGCGAGATAATCGTCGAAGCCACGGATCTCGGTGGGATAGAGCTGCTGCAGCCAGATGTCCTCGCAGATCAGTACCGCCCCGTGCTGTTCGGCCAGTTGGCGCGACAGGGTGCTTTTACCGGCGGCCATCTTGCCGCACATGAAGTGGAGGGTCGGGGTCATGCCGACCCTCCCATGAGCTTACGCACCTTGTCCGCATCCTCAGGCGTGGCGGGGTTGTAGATCACCATGCCCAGGTCGGGCCGGCCTTCCACGGCGAACGAGGAATATTCCATGGACAGCAGGCCGACCACCGGATGGCGCAGCTGCTTGCTGCCTTCGCCGTAGGCACGCACATCCTGCGCCTGCCACATCGCCTCGAATTCCGGACTGTGCGCGCACAGGTCGCGCACCAGCGACTCGGCTTGCGTACGCGCTCCGGCGCCCGCGCGCGCGAGGTCGGCGCGCAGGGCCGCCACCACGAAGCGGGCCACGCTGTCCCAGTCGAGCTGCATGCTTTTGTTGCGTGGGTCGAGGAAGATGCGGCGCAGGATGTTGCGCTGCTCGTCCGGCCCGCCGTTGTAGCCGAACACGGCGGCGGCGGGGCGGTTCCAGGCGACCAGGTCCCAGGTCAGGGTCTTGACCAGTGCCGGGCTGACCGGAAACGCGTCGAGCACGCGCTGCAGGCGCGGCGACAGGCTGGCCTCCGCCTGGAAGCGCGGTTCCGGCGGGCGGCCCAGGCCGAGCAGGAACAGGTGTTCGCGTTCGGCCCCGGTCAGCATCAGCGCACCGGCAATCCGCTCCAGCACCTCATCCGACGGGGCGCCGCCGCGTCCCTGTTCCAGCCAGGTGTACCAGGTGGCGCTGATGTTGGCGCGCTGCGCCACTTCCTCGCGCCGCAGGCCGGGCGTACGCCGGCGTGCGGCCGGATAGCCGAGCGACGCCGCATCGATGCGTGCGTGCCGGTCCTTCAGGTAGTCGCCCAGTTCCATGCTGTTAGTCCTTATACCGGTATGTCGTCACTACTTTACCCGCATGCGCCTGACCGGGATAGTAGACGCATTCGTAACCGATCAGGAGAACATCATGCGTGTATTCGTTACCGGCGCCACCGGCTTCGTCGGCTCGGCGGTCGTCGGGGAATTGCTCGGCGCTGGCCATGCCGTCGTCGGCCTGGCCCGTTCGGAAGCCGGCGCGGCGGCGCTGCGCGCGGCCGGTGCCGCGGTCCACCACGGCGCGCTCGAGGACCTGGACAGCCTGCGCCGCGGCGCGGCGGATAGCGACGGCGTCATCCACACCGCCTTCGACCACGACTTTTCGAAGTTCGCCGCCAATTGCGAGCAGGACCAGGCCGCGATCGGGGCGCTGGGCGAGGCACTGCGCGGCTCGGGCCGGCCGCTGGTCGTCACTGCCGGCCTGCTCGGACTGGCACGGGGTCGTACGCTCCTGGAAACCGACCCGGCGCCGCCGGCGAGCGTCCATTACCCCCGCGCTTCCGAGCAAACCGCGATGGCGCTGGCCGAACGGGGCGTGCACGCGTCGGTGGTGCGCCTGCCGCCGTCGGTGCACGGCGAGGGCGACCATGGATTCGTGCCGATGCTGATCGGGTTTGCGCGCGAGAAGGGTGTGTCGGCCTACATCGGTGAATGCGCCAACCTGTGGTCCTCGGTGCACCGCTTCGATGCGGCGCGCGTGTTCCGGCTGGCGCTGGAGCGCGGCGCACGCGGGGCGACGTATCACGCGGCGGCCGAAGAGGGCGTGCCGTTCCGCGAGATCGCGGCGGCCATCGGACGCCGGCTTGGCGTGCCGGTGGAAAGCAGGCCGGCGGCGCATTTTGCGTGGTTCGGGACGTTCGCCGGGCTGGATGCGCCGGCGTCGAGCGCGTGGACGCGCGAGGTGCTGGGGTGGGTGCCGGGGGAGGGGAGGCTGCTGGAGGAGGTGGACAGCGAACGCTACTTTCCGGCTTGATCAGCACGTCGCTTCAAACACCGTCGCCCCTGCGCAGGCAGGGGCGACGTTTACAAGCTGAGGATCAATCGAAGGCCCACGAATAAAGCACATCTAGCGCCGTATTCGTCCCCGTCTGCAGCTGCAGCGTGATGCGCGGATTGATCTTGTAGCGCAGCCGCACCAGGCTGCTCGCGGTGCCCGCGCCCTGCTCGAAGCCGAGGTACAGGCGCGACGAGATGCGCTTGCCCACCGTGACCACGGTGTTTTCCAGGCCGGTCGCCTGGCCCTGGCCCTGGCGCACGCCGAGTTCGTCGAGGCCGAGCGAGTTGGCGATCTTGCTCTGGATGCCGCCGGTGCCGCCCTTGCCGCCGAGCAGGGCGCCGGCGGCGGCGCTGAGGACGTCGGCTTCGTTGCCGGTGGTGCCTTCCATGCCGTGGCCGAGCACCAGCCAGGACAGTTTCTCGCTGTCCTGCACGTTCGGCGTCGAGACCAGCTTGGCGACCGGCGCCAGCGCCGTACCGCGCACCTGCACGCCGGCTTCGACGTTGGTCTCGCTCAGCTGATCGCCATCGGGGCGCTTGCGCACCGCCAGGATGTCGATCGACGGGTTGTCGTAGGCGCCGTTGAAACTCACCACGCCGCGCTCGATGCTCAGGCGCTGGCCGTAGGCGGCGTAAGTGCCGCTGACGGTGCGTACGCTGCCGGTGATGCGCGGCGGCTTGTCGCCCACCATGCGCACCTGCACCGCGCCGGCCAGGTAGGCGTCGGCACCCATGCCGCGCAGGTGGAAGTCGTCGCCCAGGTCGGCCGCCAGGTCGATCGTCAGCGGCACTTCCTTCGCTTTCGGCGCCGGCTTGGCGTTGGCTTCTTTGCCTCGGCCGAGCACGATCACGTCGTCCGAGATGGTCGGACGGTCCACCGGCGCCAGTTCGATCAGCGCGCGGTCGGCCTTGAACTTGCCTTCGACCGCGAAGCGGCTGGCGTCGCGCACCACGCTGGCCTGGCCGCTCAGGATCAGGGTGCGGTCCGGGCGCGACAGCGCCGCCAGTTTATCCGCCACCAGGCGCAGGTTCATGGTCGCTTCGCCGCCGGCAAAGCGGATGTTGCCGTCGGCGGTGGCGCGGCCGCTGGCGCCTTCCAGCGTCAGGCGCTGCAGCTGCAGCTGGTCGCCGGCCAGCACCGCGCGCAGTTGACCTCGCTGCAGGCGGATGCCCTGGTCCGGCCAGCGCGCCGACAGGTTGTCGCCGTTGACGTTGCCGTTCAGGGTAGGGGCGCCGACGGTGCCGGCGCCGTTGACGGCCAGGTTCAGCGCGCCGTCCAGTTCCAGGCCCGGCTGGCCGATCAGCGGCGAGACCCAGGCCAGCGAGCCGAGGTTGGCGTTGGCGATGACGCGCAGCGGGCTGTCGTTGTCGATGCGGCCGCGGATCATCTGCGCGGTGGCGTCGACGCGCGCGCTGCCGACCCGGCTGCCGTCCAGGGCCAGCTGGGCACGCAGCGCGCCGCCGGCGACATCGGCGCGCAGGTCGAGCTGGCGCAGGCCGAGCACCACCGGCGCGGTCTCGCCGGCGATCAGGTCGCCCTTTTCGCGGAACACGTGCAGGTTGCCGTTCAGCGCCGGCACGGCATTCGCGGCGGCGGGCATTTGCATGTCGAGCGCCCATTGCGCGCCGAGCGTCATGTCGCCGCGCAGGTTCTGGCGCACCGCATCCGAGGCTTGTGCCAGGTAGCTGACCGGCACCCCGGTGGCGCTGCCGCGCGAGCTCCAGCGCGGCCCCACCTTGGAGAGCGATTCGACCGTGATGGCGCCGGCCGGCAGCCGCACCACGGCGCCGTTGAAGGCGATCTGCTCGGGCTTGGCCAGGCCGGCGATGCCGGCACCGGGCGCCGCGGCGATGCGGATCGGCGTCGGTGCCGCCAGCGTCAAGGCGTAGCGGCCGCGGTTCTGCAGGGTCTGCAGGGTGCCGGCCCAGACGCTGTTGTTCCTCTTGTCGGTGGACAGGCCGCCGCGCACTTCGACGGCGGCGTCGAAGGTATCGCTGCGCGCCGACGCCGTGATGGTGTGGGCGCCTCGGGTGCCGGTCGATTGCAGGCGCGCCGCGGCGATGCGGGTGTCGCCGCTGGCGTAATCCGTCACCTGCACGTCCAGCGCCAGCGGATCGGCAGCGCCGCGGCCGGCGCCGAGGTTGGCCGTGGCACGCAGGCTGCGCAGGTTCTGGGTGCCCATCAGGCGGATGTTCTGGCCTTCCAGCGCCGCGCTCAGCGAAGGCATGTCCATGGTGCCGGACAGCGCGCCCGAGCCGCGCAGGCTGCCGCCGAAATCGGGGCCGACTGCCGCCAGCTGCGGCGCATCGATGCGCCAGTTCAGCGTGTCCTTGCCGGAGCCGAACGCGCCTTTCGCGGCGATCACGTTGGCGCCCAGGTGCAGGTCGACGTCGGCGTTCGACACGTGGCGTTTATCCGCCGTGAGTTTCGCGTAGCCCCACAGCGGCGAATTCGAGAGCGTCGACTCGCGCAGGATGTCGAGGTTGACCGAACCGCCCATGTTGGCGCCGGTGCGGCCGGTCGCATCGAAATTGCCGCTGATGCTGCCGGCCAGCGGCGCGCCGAAGGCGGCCGGGTTCAGGCGCTGCATGCCGCCCTTGGCTTTCACCTCGACCACGCGCGCACTCTCCGGGCCAGCCAGCCAGGCCTCGCCGGTGGCGCGCAGGCTGCCGTTGTTGTTCTTGCGCTGGGCCGGGACCCAGCCCAGGCCGCGCGCGTCGACGTCGAAGGTGGTGCGCGGGGCCGCCATGCTGCCGCTGACGACGCCGCTGGCCAGCAGGGAACCGTACAGGTCGGCGCGCACGGCGTTCAGCTGCTTGCCGTCGAGGCGCCAGGACAGCGTTTCGCCCGGTCGGCCGAAAGCGCCGCGCAGGTCGACCGCGTTCTGGCCCAGCGCCAGCGTGGCATTCACGTCATGCACGTGCAGGCCGGCCGCCGAGTTGCTGCCCGCTGAATTGCTGCCCTGTGCGCCGGTGCCGGCATCGGCTGCCAGCTTGCCGCGACCGCTGAGCGCCTGGTCGAACAGGCGGCTCGGACGCAGCGCGAAGTCGGCCGCGACCTGCCACTGCGGCGCCAGCGCGCCGGCGGCATTGATGTCGGCATTGATGTCGGCCTTCGGGAAGTCGCCGAAGGCGGCCGGATCGAGATGGCTGGCCACCGCATTGACCTTGAACGGCTTCTTGTCCAGCAGGCTGGCGTTGCCGGTGAGGGCCACGCTGCCCTTGCCGGCCGACAGGCGCGCCTGGCGCACGGTCAGTTCGTTGTGGGCCAGCGCGGCTTCGGCCACCAGGCGCAGGCCGGCGTCGCTCAGGTTGACGTTGAGGGTCTGCGTGTCCTGTTCGTTGGCGATCTTGAGGTCGCCGGCGATCGCCGTCGGCTTCATGCTCGAATGGATCTGCTTGAGGTCGATCCTGTCGGTATGCAGGGTGAATTGCGCGGTGCCGATGCCTTTTTCTTCCGGCCCGCGCTGCACGCTGCCGCTGCCCGTGAAGCGCCCGGCGCCGCCCAGGTCGAGCAGCACGTCGCCGAGCTGCATCGCCGACAGGTTGCCGCCCAGCTTGCCGCGCATCGCGCGCAGCGGCAGCCGCTGCTGGTCGATGGTGCCCTGCGGGCCGTCGTTGACGAGATCGACGCTGCCGCTGACGTTGCGGTTCGGGTCGAGCTTGGCCGACACGGCCAGGTTCAGGTCCGCGGTCGGCAGCGACGGGTTGAAGAAGCCCGGATCGATGTTGCGCGCATTCAGCGTGAGGGCCTGCAGCGGGATCTCGGCGAACGGCGACAATACCAGGTTGGCGGTACCCTGGGCGCGCGCGGCCTGGCCGCTGGCGTCCAGCACGGTGCGCTGCAGGTCGCCGCCGGCGTGCAGTTTCAGCTGGGCGCCGACCGAGCCGGGCTGGGTTTTGTCCTGCGACAGGGTGGCGTCAGCGGCCAGCTTGTACGGCTTGGCGTTGTTGATGGTGCCGTTGGCCGCCACCTGGCCCCACGGCGTGCTGGCGGACGCGTAATCGAGCTTCCACTGCTGCTTGTCGCCGTGCAGGCCGGCGCGGATATTCTCGATCGGCGTCTCGACGCCCTTGTTGACCATGACCAGCCTGGCCAGGCGCGCGTCTTCGACCGCGATCTTGAAGGGTGGCGCCAGGCGCTCGGGCATGGTGGCCGGCTCGTCGGTTTCCTTGAGCGTCTCCATGCGCAGCGACTGCGCGTACAGCTTGTTGATCTCGACGCCGCGCGACAGGTATTGCCAGGGCTTCCAGTCGATGTCGATGTTGTCGGCGGTGATGACCGAGGTCTCGGTGCGAAACACGACGTGCTGGACATGCATGTGGCCGTACAGCGAGCCGCTCACGCCGCTCAGCGTGAGCTTGCCGCCGCTGGCGTTGGCAACGCGCTGGGCGATCATCTGCAGCGTGGTCTCGCGGCCCAGGTACCAGACGGCGCCGCCGAGCACGACGCCGGTGACGACCACGCCGATCGCGACCCGGCGCGGCCAGCGGCGCGGGTGCGCCGCCGCGGCGGGCGTGTCGGGATCCGGGGTTTGGTTTTCGGCGTTCATCAGAAAGTAAATCCAAGTGAGAAGTGCAGGCGGACTTTTTTCACCGCCTGGCCACGGGCGACGTCGACCGCCAGCGGGCCGACCGGGCTGCGCCAGCGCGCGCCGATGCCGTAGCCGACCTTCGGCTTCAGGTCGCTGAAGTTGTCGGCCGCGTTACCCGCGTCGTAGAAGATGGCCGCGCCGTAGGGCGGCTTGAACCACCAGTCGTATTCGGCGCTGGCGGTGAACAGGTAGCGGCCGCCGGTGATGGCGTTGCCGACCGGGACACCCAGTTCCTGGTAGGCGTAGCCGCGCACCGACTGGTCGCCGCCGGCGCGGAACAGGAAGGTGGACGGCACGCCGGCCTTGTCGCCGGAACCGACGGCGCCGAATTCGCCGCGCACGATCAGGGTGCCCGACGGCCCCACCGGCTTGTAGGCGACGCCGTGCAGGTACAGGCGCACGAATTTTTCGTCGGTCAGGACCGGCAGCAGGGCGCCGCCCAGCTGGGCGTTGGCGACGTAGCCGCGGGTCGGCAGCACCAGGCTGTCCAGCGCGCGCTTGGTGATCGAGAAGGTCAGCGGCACGCTTTTCACGCGCGAGGTCGGCTCGGTGTCGCCTTCGATGGTGACCTGTTCGGTCAGCGCCGCCAGCGTCAGGGTGCGCTCGAGCAGCGGCGAGCCCCAGGAACGCTTGGCCGTGATGTCGGTGGTGCGGGTGATCTGGCCTTCGAGGTCTTCGCGCTTGTAGCCGCCGCCCAGGCTGTTGCTGTAGCCGTTGGACGTGGTCGGCCAATAAAAATCGGTGCGCGCGCTCTGGCGCTTCTGTTCGTACAGGACGCTCGATTTCATGCGCTTGCCGAACACGAACAGGTCGTCGTAGTTGGCCTGCAGGCGGGCGCCGGTGTTGGTCGAATAACCGACGCCGAGCGACAGGTTCTTGCGCTTGTTTTCGCTCACGCGCACCAGCACAGGCAGCGTGGTCGGGCCGGTCGCGGCGGACTGCTGCGGTCCCTGGCCCTGGTTCAGGTCGCCGATCTGCTCGCTCAGCACCGACGACATGTCGGCGCTGACTTCGACCGTGCTGAAGTAGCCGGTGTCCTGCAGACGGCCCTGCAGCGCCTGCAGCGTCGCTTCGCTGTATTCGTCGCCCGGGTGGATCTGGTTCAGGTTCTCGATGATGCTGGCCGGGTAGCGTTTCAGGCCTTCGATTTTCAGTGCGCCCAGGCGCACCTCGGGGCCGCTGTCGAGCACCACCTTGAGCACGGCGCTGTGCTTGTCCGGATCGACGGTGGCGCTGGAATCGAGCAGCTGGGCGCGCGGGAAGCGCGTCTGCGTCACCCGGCGCAGCAGGCCGCGCTTGGCGCCTTCCCAGTCGGCGGTGCGGAAGCGCTCGCCCACCGGCAGCGTCCAGGTGGTGCGCAGGGCGGCCGCATCCAGCGGCGCCGTCGTGGAGCCGGTGCCCTTGTCGGCGGCCGCGAAGCCGCGCAGTTCGATGTCGACGTCGGTCACGTTGACCGGCTGGCCCGGTTCGACGATCACGCGCGCGACCGGTTTCGACCCCGAGGTGTCGAGGCCGGCGGAGACCTGCGGGGTGTAGTAGCCTTCGGTGGCGATCAGGGTTTTCACCTGTTCCGGCGCCACCCGGACCAGGCGCTGCAGCTGTTCGAGGTCCATGCGTGCATTGCCGCGCCAGCGCATCAGGTCGAGATTGTTTTCCAGCAGTTCGCGCAGGTTGCGCGGAGCATCGATCCGCACGGTGTAGTCGAGGCCGGTTTTTGCTTCGGCCTGGGCCGGATCGCGCGCCGGGTCCTGGGACTTGTCCTGGGCCAGTGCCCCGGCGGCAAAGCACAGCGCGTTCACGCCCAGCACGATTTGTGCCAAAATTCGTGGTCGCGCCGGCGCCATCGCAGCCATTCGTTTGGGTCGTGCGGAAAACATGTCACTCCAGTTATCTCTGTATACCGACCACATCTTAATGTATTGTCAAATTTGATGGCGGACGGTTTGTTTCGCAAAATAATTTCGGAAATATCAATATGCTTCAAGCAGACACCGCTCTCGTATTGTTCAGTGGCGGACAAGATTCCACCACCTGCCTGGCCTGGGCGCTGCAGCGCTATGCCCGCGTCGAGACCATCGGCTTCGACTACGGCCAGCGCCATGCGATCGAACTCGCGGTGCGCCCGACCGTCCTGTCGAAAATGCGCGCGTTGTCGCCCGAATGGGATGCGCGCCTGGGCGAAGACCACATGATCGACCTGTCGCTGATCGGCAAGATCTCGGATACCGCGCTGACCAGCGACGTCGAGATCAAGATGCAGGAAAACGGCTTGCCGAACACCTTCGTCCCCGGCCGCAACCTGATGTTCATGACGGTGGCCGCCACCGTTGCCTACCGCCGCGGGCTGAACGTGCTGGTGGGCGGCATGTGCGAGACCGATTTCTCCGGCTATCCGGACTGCCGCGACGACACCATGAAGGCGCTGCAGGTCGCGCTCAACCTCGGCATGGCCACGCGCCTGAAGGTCGAGACCCCGCTGATGTGGATCGACAAGAAGCAGACCTGGGAACTGGCGGAGCAGTGCGGCGGCCAGGCGCTGGTCGACCTGATCCGCTTCGACACCCACACCTGCTACCTGGGCGAGCGCGGCGCCGCCCACGACTGGGGTTACGGCTGCGGCGTGTGCCCGGCCTGCGCGCTGCGCGCGCGCGGCTACGCCCAGTACGCGCAGGAGCGCGCGCAGGAAGGCAACAAAGCCTGACCATCCAGGCTGCGCGCCATGCGCCTCGCGCATCTCACCGACCTGCACGCCAACCGCGAGGCGCTGGAAGCCTGCCTGGCGCACGCTGAAGGGCAGGGCGTCGACCAGTATGCCTTCACGGGCGATTTCGTCGGCTACGGCGCCGACCCGGGCTGGGTCGTGCGCACGGTAATGGATTACGTGGCGCGCGGCGCGGTGGCGGTGCAGGGCAACCACGATCATGCGGTGACGCGCGCGCTGCGCCCTTCGATGCACGCGGAAGCGCGCGAGACGATCGAGTGGACGCGCCGCCAGCTCGACACGGCGCAGCTCGACTTCCTGGCGGCGCTGCCGCTGGTCCAGCACCACGGCAACGCCTGCTTCGTGCATGCCAGCGCCCATGATCCGGCGCGCTGGGAATACGTCTATGGCGTCGGGGAAGCCGAACGCTCGCTGCGCGCCAGCCGCGGCCGGATCGTGTTTTCCGGCCACGTGCATGCGCCGGCCCTGTACCGGCGCGCCGACGACGGCCGCATGGGGCGCCACGTGCCCTCGGCCGGCCAGCGCATCGCCCTGCAGCCGCAGCACCAGTACCTCGTGCTGCCCGGCGCGGTGGGCCAGCCGCGCGATCACAACAACATGGCGGCCTACGCGATCTTCGACGACGAGGCCCGTGCGGTCACCTATTTCCGGGTGCCGTACGACCATGGCGCGGCGGCGCGCAAGGTGATCGCGGCCGGCCTGCCGATCGTGTTCGCGATGCGCCTGGTGGAAGGCTTATAGAAGGTTCAGGCAATCCGCGGCTGGCGGCGCGCGCGGCGTGCCAGGTACCAGACGACGGCCAGCGGCAGCAGCAACGGCAGCAGGAAGGGCGCGACGACCAGCGCCACCACCAGTGCGCCGAAGGCCAGGCTGCCGGCGCACACGATGCCGACGCCGGCGAACACCATGGCCAGCAGGCCGCCCACCAGCAGCAGGACGAAGCCGGCCAGCACGATGCCGCTGCCCGCGAACACGAGCCCGATCAGCGCCTCCAGCGGACCGTCGGCCGGGTCGCCGTCCACCATGAACAGGGTGCCGTGGCCGTCGAAGACGCTCCAGCACAGCAGGGCAAACAGGAACAGCAGGATGATGGCGGTGCGGTCTTTCATGGTGGCTCCTCTCGGGTGGCTTGTGGACATGGCACCAATGTACCGGCAGCGGCCACGGCACCTCCAGCCCGGTGCGACGGGCTGCATGTTGGCGGGGCCGAAGCGGCGGCAGGCAGGATGAACGGATGGCGAATTGGGGGCGCCATCGAGCCCAGCCTTGCGCCAAATCAAGCCTTGCAATGCGGGGCTCGGCGTCTATACTGACAGCCTGCTCTGTCGCAGGAGGATCTTATGCACATCGTTCAATGCCTGCATCATCGGATGACATTCGAGATGGCATGGGCCGATGCGGCCGGACACAAAAATCCGCCCTCGGCGCCACCTGCCATTCCACCCATCATCATCAACCCGTTCAACCGGATCATTCCGGTACCGCCGCCGATCGACCCGCTCGAGGCGCCGCCCCGCCCACCCATTTTGCCGCCGGGCATCCCCATGCTGCGCATGTAGGCAGGCTCCATCCAACCCGCCTTCCGGTGCCCGCGCGCACCGGATGCGCCGATCCGGTGCGTTTTAAATGTGGTCAAAGCTTGTTTCATGGGCCGGAATTTCCTATGATCTGTTCTTTAGGAATTGTCCTACCCTATTGAGACCGACACATGAACGACGAAGTATCCGACCGCGACGATGACGCTCCGGTGCAGGAAGCGCGCCTGTGGCAGGGCAACGGCTGGACCGCGCGCGTCATCAAGAACGAAGACGACGACGGCTGGGCCGTGGCCATGTACAAGGATGGCGAATCCGAACCGGCCCTGGTCGGCCCCTGGACCATGGGGCGCGACAAGAAGAACCCGAAGCCGCTCGACATCAACGCTTTCCACACGCTGGTCAAGACCGCCTCCGAGGTGATCCGGCGCCACGAGCAGCAATTGCACGCGCAATTGCACAAGAGCACTGTCGTCTCCACCGAGCAGGGCGAGCTGAAGATCACGCTCGACATCGTGCCGGACGAAGACAACCCGTATGCCGTGCTGACCGCCGTCGACCAGATGGGCGAGC
Source organism: Herbaspirillum sp. SJZ107 (assembly GCF_006715485.1). Taxonomy (GTDB): domain Bacteria; phylum Pseudomonadota; class Gammaproteobacteria; order Burkholderiales; family Burkholderiaceae_D; genus Telluria. The sequence goes on along the minus strand of NZ_VFNH01000003.1, from coordinate 150,198 downwards.
AGGTGGCGCAGGTGCGCGTGCAGCCGACCTTCAAATTGTCGCCGTCCTCGGCCATGACCTGGGTCGACAACGATTTCCGGGCGCCGCGCTGAACGTATCGCTGGGCTGAAATATTTCCGCAACACAATGATCTATGAGGCGCGCTGACCTGATAATATTTCTCTAGTGCATTTATATGCTGAATGGGAGATCGATGGAAAGCCGTCTTGACCGCCTGGAAGCGGTGCAGTCCATGTTGCTCGAAATCGGGCAGCTGTCCGCAAGCTGCACCGACATCACCGAATTCATCGGCGCCGTCCACCGCGCGCTGGGCCGCATCATGTATGCGGATAACTTCTATGTAGCCCTCGCCGAGCGCGAGGACAACACCGTCCGCTTCGTCTACTTCGTCGATACCGTCGACCAGGGCCCGAGTCCGAACGAACGGGTGGCGCTGGCCTCGCCCGAGCAGTCGCCGACGGCCTGGGTCATGCTCAACAAGAAGGCGATGTCGATCACCGCCGACCAGATGCGCGCACGCGACAACGGCCGCAACTGGGGACGCGGAAGCATTTCCGAACATTGGATGGGCTGTCCGCTGTTCGACCAGCAGCATGACGTACTGGGCGCCATCGTAATCCAGAGCCATTTACCTCAACACACGTACGGCGCGGAAGACGAAGCGCTGTTCGCGCTGATCGCCAACCACGTCTCGAATGCCCTGCAGGGCCTGCAAAGCATGGACCGGCTGGAACGCGCGGTGCAGGAGCGCACGCGCGCGCTGGCGCGCGAAGTGGCCGAGCGCCGCCGCGCCGAGCAGGTCCAGCACGCGCTGTACCAGATCGCCGACCTGTCGGCTTCCGCCATCGAGCCCGAGGCGCTGGCGGCCAACCTGCACCGCATCGTCGGCGAGCTGATGGTGGCGAAGAACTTCCTGATCGCGCTGGCGCATCCGTCCAGCGGCGAGATCAGCGTGCCGTACTACGCCGACGAGCGCGACACCTACACCCCCAACCAGCGCTTCCCGATCGGCGCCGGCATGGTGTCGCACGTGCTGCAGACGCGCCAGGCGCAGCTGCACGACGCCGGCAGCGTGGCGCGCCTGCGCGCCGCCGGCAAGGTCCGGGAGCCGCTCGGGAACATCGACGTCACCAGCTGGATCGGCGCGCCGATGCTGGCGCACGACCAGGCCTATGGCGTGCTGGTGGTGCAAAGCTACGACCCGACCGTGGTGTATACCAAGAGCGAACTCGACCTGCTGGCCTTCATCGCCAGCCACGTGGCGGTGGCGCTCGCGCGCATGCAGGCCGACCGCGCCGTGCGCAAGGCCAAGGACAGCCTGGAACAGCAGAACGCGGCGCTGGCCCAGGCCCTGCACCAGCTGAAGGAAGCGCAGTCGGAACTGGTGCGCCAGGAAAAACTGGCGTCGCTCGGCCAGATGGTGGCCGGCGTGGCGCACGAGATCAACACCCCGCTCGGCATCTGCGTCACCGCCACCAGCCACCTGGTGCAGGAATTGAAGCTGACGCGCGAGGAGCTGGCGGCAGGCGAGATGACCGAGGACAGCCTCGGCGCCTTCTTCGACGTGGTCGACCAGTCGCTGCGCATCATGACCACCAATACCCAGCGCGCGGCCAGCCTGGTGCGCAGCTTCAAGCAGGTGGCGGTGGACCAGTCCTCGGATGACATCCGCAGCTTCGCGCTGGGCACCTACCTGAACGAAGTGCTGCTGTCGCTGCAGCCGAAACTGAAAGGGCGCAAGGTCGCGGTCGAGGTGGCGTGCGCGCCGGACCTGGTGCTGGAAAGCTTTCCGGGCGCGGTGTCGCAGATCGTCACCAACATGGTGGTCAACTCGCTGCTGCATGGCTTCGAGCACGACCAGCCCGGCCGCATTCATGTGCGTGCGGCGCTCGACGCCGAGGGCATGGTGGATTTCCAATACGGCGACGACGGCGCCGGCATGGATGCCGAGACGCTGGCCAAGCTGTTCGACCCCTTCTTCACCACCAAGCGCGGCAGCGGCGGCAGCGGCCTCGGCGGGCACATCCTGTTCAACCTGGTGACCGGGGCCCTGAAAGGCACGCTGCGGGTCGAGAGCAGCCCGGGGCAGGGCCTGCGCTACTACCTGCGCTTCCCGCAAAACCTCAAGAAGAGGCCGCTGCTGGCCGCTGCGTGACGCACAATTCCTTGTAGCCAGTCGCGGGATCGTGCTCGCGGCTGAAACGGTGCCCCGGCAGCAGCGCCACCAGCACCTCGGCCGTGGTCCGCACCACGCACCCCTCTCCCATATGGCCGCCGAACACGCGGCCTTCGCCATCCGCCACCGAGATGTGCAGGTGCGGCCCGTCCGGTCCCAGCGACCCGCCCAGCGTCAGGATCTCGAGGTCGCCGCGCAGTTCGGCGGCTTCCGGCTTGCCGGCATAGCGGAGGCACGCCACGCTCAGGCTGCCGATTCCCTGCACCACGAAGGCCGCGTCGACCCCATGCAGGCGCGGGATGGCGTCGAGCGCCGCCCGCAGGTCGGTACCGGCCGAAAAACGTAAAGGCAGCGCTTCCATCGTCATCTCCATGCTGGCCGCAACATTGCCATCGAAACCAATAGTTTCCTTGCGTCAACAATATTGAGATTGCAATTGGTAAATTTAAGATTCTTAAAACTCATTAATTTTGTAAGAATTGGATAGATTGTTTCCACACAGACCGATTATCATAGGGTTGTCCTGAAAGACATCCATAAAAAAATACGGAATATACGGAAATGTTGCAAAAAATTACAATTCTTGCCGGCGCGCTCGCGCTGCTCTCGGCCTGCTCGACCACGATCACGCCTGTAACCGGAAATCACTATGCCAGCACCGATGGCGCGCTGCAAATCCGCGGCGAGCTGGTTGACAGCAGCAACGTGCGCATCTACGTCAACAACGCCAAGGTCATCGAAGACAATGTGTCGCTGCTCAAGGGCGATGGCGATTTCAGCGGCAGCTTCCAGGGCAAGCCGGTGCATGCCAGCTGCGCCACCGTGAGCGGACGCGCGCTGTCGGGCACGACCTGCCTGGTCGCCTTCGCCGGCGAACGGGTCCGGCTGACCCTGTAAGCTAGCGCGGCCGCGTCAGGCCGGCCAGCAATTCCACCAGCTGGCCGATCTCGTAGGGTTTGGCCAGCACCTGCACGCCCGGCACCACGGCGCGCTGGTCGGTGTAGCCGGTCGCCAGCACCACCGGCAGGCCGGGACGGCGCTCGCGCAGCAGGGCGGCGAGGTCGATGCCGCTGACCTGGCCGGGCATCACGATATCGGAAAACACGACCTCGGTATCGAGCCCTTTCTCGATCATCGCCAGCGCCTGGTCGCCGCTGGCCGCGACCACCACGTCGAAGCCGGCGTCTTCGAGGCCGCCGACCACCGCTTCGCGCACCAGCGGATCGTCTTCGACGAACAGCACGCGACCGCTCGCCTGCGGCATTGCTGTGCCGGTATCCGTACCGCTGGCCGGGCTGTGGGACAGCGGCTGTGCCGAGCGCGGCAGGTAGAGGTCGATCGTGGTGCCGACGCCCACGCTGCTGGCCAGCGCCAGGAAGCCCTGCGACTGGTTCGCGAAGGCATACGCCTGGGGCAGGCCGAGGCCGGTGCCTTCGCCCGGCGCCTTGGTGGTGAAGAAGGGGTCGAGCGCGCGCGCCAGCACCTCGGGCGGCATGCCGCTGCCGCTGTCGGCGACCGTCACCACCACGTAGTCGCCGCCGGTGCGTTCCATGGTCGGCTCCACCTTCGTGTTGCGCACGCGGATCTGCAGGCGGCCGCCGTCGGCCATGGCATCGCGCGCGTTGATGGCGAGGTTCAGCAGGGCCAGGTCGAACTGCAGCGGATCGATGGTCACCGGCCAGGCGCCGTCCTCGCAATCGATGTCGAGCGTGATGCCGTGGCGCAGTACGCCGCGGATCAGCTGCAGCGAATTGCGCACCTGTTCGGCCGGATCGACGGTCAGCAGCCGCGCATCCTGCAGACGGCCGAAGGAGCCGAGGCGCGTGGTCAGCGCGTTGGCACGGCCGACGGTGCGCTTGCAGGTGTCGATCAGCGACTGCACCTTGGGCTGGTTCGAGGTCAGCGCGGCCAGCTGCAGGGCGGTGGTCAGCGTCTGCAGCAGGTTGTTGAATTCGTGGGCAATGCCGCCGGTGAGCCGGCCCAGCGCTTCCAGCTTCTGGCTGTGCATCAGCGCCCGCTGCGCCTGCTCGCTGGCAGCCACCGCCTCGGCCACGCGCGCTTCCATCTCGTGGCGCGCGCGGCGGATCTCGACGCTGGCGTCGGCCATGCGCCGCGCCACCGCATCCAGCTCGGCCACTTCCTGCGGCGCATACGCCACTTCGACGCCTTTGCCCAGGTCGTCGGCGCTGCGGCCCAGCTGCTCGATCGGTGCGATCGCGCGGCGGCCGACCCAGCGCGCGCCCGCCAGTGCCAGCGCCAGCAGCAGCGCCATCATCGCGGCCAGGAAGGCGGCGGCGTGCAGCGGCACGCGCCGCAGTTCGGCCTGGGGAATGGTGACCATCACTTTCCAGTCGACGTCCGGCACCGTGCCGAAGAAGCCCTGCACCGGGGTGCCGGCCAGGTTGGTGCCGTTGAAGATGCCCTCGCGCCGGGCTGCGAACTGACGCTGCGCCTCGGCGCTGACGGTGCGGCCGCGGAAGTGCTCGGGTTCGCGCGTGCGCGCGATGATGCGGTTGCTGCGGTCGACGATCACCGCCTGCCAGTCGGCCGGGAAGCGCTGGATTTCGAGCAGGTGTTGCAGGCGCCCGGCGTCTTCGCTCATGCTCAGGAAATAACGCAGCTGGCCCCCGAGGCGCACCGGGACCTGGATCACGAAGTCGTGCTGCCCGCTGAACGGCGCCGGAAACAGGTCGGACACCAGTGTGCGGTCGGGACCGTATTTGGCGATCAGCGCCTGGATGTTCGAGCGGCGCCGCTCCGGCAGCGCCTGGTCCGGTGCCGCGCGCGTGTTCATCAGCTGGCGGCCGGTCGGTTCGAGCAGGATGATGGCGCTGTCGCGCGTCGGCGCCAGCAGCCTGGCATGCTGGGAGAACTCGCCGAGCTCGCCCTGGGCCAGTGCCGGCGAGGCGGCCAGCGCATGCAGGATGCCTTCGCGGGTCTGCAAGTCGTTCTGGACCAGCAGGGCGAAGGCGCGCACTGCCTCGGTCACGCTGTTTTCCTGGGCCCGCCGCTCCTCGATGTAGACGTAGCCGACCGCCAGCGCCGCCGCCGCGAAGGCGGGCACCAGGATGGCGAGGATGATGATCAGCAGTCGGGTTCGGATACGCATCGTGAAAGTCGGCCGCCTCGACAGGGCGGTGCAGGATGCCGAATACTACCCGACAAATGGCCGGATTGTCTGGTTGTCAGTCCGGCCAGCGCCGGTTGACTTCGTCGGCCTTGTCGATGTTCCTGATCAGGATGTCGACGTAGTCCGGATCGAGGTGCTTGCCGGCGACTTCGCGCAGATAGTCGCGCACTTGGCCGATCGGCCACGCCTCCTTGTAGCAGCGCGCGTGGGTAAGGGCGTCGAACACGTCGGCTACCGCCACGATGCGCGCATACGGATGGATCTGCGCGCCCTTCAGGCCTTGCGGATAGCCGCTGCCGTCCCATTTCTCGTGGTGCTGGTGGGCGATCACGGCGGCCGCCTTCAGGATCGGACGCTGGGAGCCGTCCAGGATCTGCAGGCCGACGGTCGGGTGCTGCTTCATGATTTCCCATTCCTCGGGCGTGAGGCGGCCGGGTTTCAGCAGCACCGCGTCCGGGGTCGCGATCTTGCCGATGTCGTGCATCGGCGCCGCGTGCATCAGTACCGCGGTCTCTTCTTCCGTCATGCCCGATTCCAGCGCCAGCATGTGGCAGATCTGGGCCATGCGGCGCACATGGTTGCCGGCTTCGTGCGAGCGCGACTCGACCACGTCGCCCAGGCGCAGGATCAGCTCGGCCTGGGTATCGGTGATTTCCTGGTTCAGCAGGATGTTGTCGAAGGCGATCGCCACGCCGGTGCAGAACACGTCGAGCAGCTGGACGTCGATCTCGGACAGCTCGTCCACGCCTTTCAGCACCAGCAGCGAGGCCTTGCCGCTGTTGTTGGGGAAGTAGCCGACATAGGTGTCGCCATGCAGCTTGGAGATGCGGTTGTGGCGCGCCTCGTCGAGCCGGGCGATCAGCTCGGGACCGATGTCCTCTTCGCCGACGTCGCCGATCCGGGCCAGCACCTCGTAGCGGCTCTCGCCGGCGATCACGCTGGCGCCGGCCACGCGCAGCAGCATGCTCTGCTCGAGCTGCAGCAGCGCCACCACCTGCTGCAGCAGGCCGCTGGCGAAATCCTTCAGGCTGCGCTGGCGGAACAGGTGGCCGGACGCGGCGATCACGCGCTCCAGGCCCTCGCGGTAATTCTGCTGGGTGCGGCGCGCCTCCTCGACCTTCATGATGTCGCGGTAGGCGCGCAGCGCCGCGAAGGTCGTGGTGAACAGCTTGGTGCGGTCGAGTTCCGTCTTTTCCTTGTAATCGTTGATGTCGTAGTCGACGATCACGCGCTCTTCCGGCGCCTGGCCGGGCTGGCCGGTGCGCAGCACGATGCGGGTGAACTGGTTGTCGAGGTCCTGGCGCAGCCAGCGCGCGACTTCCAGGCCGCTGTCTTCCCGCTCCATCACCACGTCCAGGAACACCAGCGCGATGTCCTTCTCGCGCGCCAGCACTTCCTTGGCTTCGGCGCCGCTGTAGGCGTGCAGGAAGGTGAGGGCGCGGCCGTCCAGGCGGAAACGCGTCAGCGTCAGCTTGGTGATGTCGTGGATGTCCGGTTCGTCGTCGACGAGCAGAACCTTCCAGGGAGCGAGTTTCGGCGCGGCTGAAGACAGGAATGACATAAGACGATCCAGTATCGTGAATGTGTCAGATCAAAAGCTTGTGCTAAAGCAAGATGGATGGAAACGATTGTAGTATCAGAACTTGTTATTAACAACAGGAAATATTGAACACAGTCCACAAATGTTCGCCCCTCTACAACACACCGGGGTCAGCCGTAAAGTTTCTGGCAGCGTTCGCACCAGAAGCTGCGCCGGTTGCTCTTGCCGAGGTTGGCCTTGTGGAAGGGGATGTGGCAGCGCGGGCAGGTTTTCTGGGCGTGCGCCAGCCAGTGCTGCTTGAGGGTGAATTCCTTTTTCCAGCCGAGGAAATCGAAGCTGTACTGGCGCGCTTCCTGCACCAGCGCGCGCAGCTTGGCCGGCGGCAGGGCGCCGACCGTGGAGCGCGGGTCGACCCGGATGCGGAACAGCACCTCGTTCTTGATGATGTTGCCGACCCCCGAGAAGATGTCCTGGTCGAGCAGGGCGTCGCAGGCCAGCATGTCTGGGCAGGCGCGCAGCTTCTTGCGCGCCTTGGCCGGGTCCCAGGCATCGGACATGACGTCGGCGGCCCAGTCGTACATGACGTCGATGTCCTGGTCGATTTCCTTCACCGAGCAGGCATAGAAATTCAGCACGCTGCCGTCGGCGAAGCCGAGCGACAGCCGCGGCGGCTTGTCGCGTCCTTCATTGACGCGGTAGGTGCCGAACAGCAGGAAGTGGATCCGCACGACCATGGTTGGCATCTCGATCAGGAAATGCTTGCCCCAGGTACGCAGCGACACGATGGGCTGGCCCACCATGCGCGTCGTGTCGATGGCCCAGGTATTGCCCTCGGCGCGCACGATTTCCTTGCCCACGAACTGGGCGGTCTGCTCCTTCAATATATACAGCGATGGGCCTTCGGGCACGGCGGACTCCTGGGCATTTACTGTCGGGTCCGATTGTGCGCCAGCCCCCCCGCGACGGCCTGTGCGGGGACTAACATTTCGATACAAACTCAGGACGTTCGGCAGACGGACGACGCTGTAAAAAGCGGCGTATATTCCCATCTGGGACCTGTGAACAAAAGAGGAAAAAACATGAAACCGTCGACACGATGGGCGCTGGCGGGCCTGCTGGCGCTGAGCACCGGAGCCGCTTCGGCCGCGGTGAGCGTGGTCTATGACCACCCCGAAAAATTCTACGACCTGCCGTTCGCGACCTGGGAGCGCGACGAGATGCTGGGCCAGATCACCGACCACTTCCAGCAACTCGGCAAGGCGTTGCCGCAAGGGCAGGACCTGCGCATCGAAGTCACCGATTTCGATCCGGCCGGGCGCCTGATCCCGAATGCGCGCGCGGGCCGCGACCTGCGCGTGATGACCGGCCGCGCCGACTGGCCGCGCATGGAACTGCGCTATGCGGTCGAACAGAACGGCCAGGTGATCAGGAGTGGCGAAGCCAGGCTGGCGGACATGAATTATCAGCAAGGCTCGCTCCTCATCTCGGACAGCGAGCCGCTGCGCTATGAAAAACGGATGATCGACGATTGGTTCGACAAGACCATCGCACCGCTGCCGAACCGGCGCCACCGCTGAGCCGGCGTGTTCTTCGTCATTGCAGGCGCTGTTCGCAAGGACAGCGCTTTTTTACTGCCTTCTCATTTTTAAAATCTATTGAGGCGATAGTAATGATTGCAATGATATATTAAATATATGTTAAGCACTTCACATTTCATTCTGCCTGGCTGAGCTATGGTGTTGGTTGATACCTGAGCAATCAAATTAATCAATTAGCGAGGATAGAAATGCCTTCCAAGAAGAAACCAGTTGCTTCCACCGACGGCGCAGGCTCCGTACTGAGCACCATGGCCGGCCCGTCGGATCCGACGCCGCCATCCAGCCTCGGTAGCAGCAACCCGGTCGGCGATCGCCTGCTCGAGAAAACCAGCGCCGAAAAGCAGCTGGCAGCCGCGATGCCGTCCAACCCGAACAAGCCGTCCGAATACGGCCAGGCATCCGCCATCCCGCTCGAGGGCGACCATCACAAGCCGGCGACCCACGCCGCCACCGGCAGCACCAGCAGCGAGATCGCCAGCTCGGAAAAAGTCGGCAGCGGCACGCCGCCAGAGGGCGAGAACCCGACCGTCGCCCCGCTCGACCGCGTGCGCGTGGACCCGGCCGACCGCCACCTGACCACCAACCAGGGTGTGCCCATTGCCGACAACCAGCACTCGCTGAAGATCGGCCTGCGCGGCCCGACCGCGCTGGAAGATTTCATCCTGCGCGAAAAGATCATGCACTTCGACCATGAGCGCATTCCGGAGCGCGTGGTGCACGCGCGCGGTTCGGCCGCGCACGGCTTCTTCGAAGCGTACGACGATTTCAGCGCCCTGACGCGCGCCGTGCCGTTCGCCGCCAAGGGCAAGCGTACCCCGGTGTTCGTGCGCTTCTCGACCGTGGCCGGCGAGCGCGGTTCGACCGACACCGCGCGCGACGTGCGCGGCTTCGCCGTCAAGTTCTATACCGAGCAAGGCAACTGGGACCTGGTCGGCAATAACATCCCGGTGTTCTTCATCCAGGATGCGATCAAGTTCCCGGACCTGGTGCACGCCGCCAAGCCGGAACCGCACCACGCCATGCCGCAGGCAGCCACCGCGCACGACACCTTCTGGGATTTCGCCGGCCTGTCGCCGGAAATCGCACACATGCTGATGTGGATCATGTCGGACCGTGCCATTCCGCGCAGCTACCGCACGATGCAGGGCTTCGGCGTACACACCTTCCGCCTGGTCAATGCGCAGGGCGAGTCGCGCTTCGTCAAATTCCACTGGAACCCGCTGCAGGGCACCCACTCGCTGGTGTGGGACGAAGCGGTGCGCATCTCGGGCGCCGATCCGGACTTCCACCGCCGCGACCTGTGGGAAGCGATCGAGTCGGGCAACTTCCCGGAATGGGAACTGGGCGTGCAGATCTTCACTGAAGAACAGGCCGCGTCCTTCCCGTTCGACATCCTGGATGCAACCAAGATCGTGCCGGAAGAACTGGTGCCGGTGACCCCGATCGGCCGCATGGTGCTGAACCGTAACCCGGACAACTTCTTTGCCGAGACCGAGCAGGTCGCGTTCTGCACCTCGCACGTGGTGCCGGGCATCGATTTTTCCAATGACCCGCTGCTGCAGGGCCGTAACTTCTCGTACCAGGATACCCAGCTGACCCGCCTGGGCGGCCCGAACTTCCACGAGATCCCGATCAATACGCCGATCGTGCAGATCCAGAACAACCAGCGCGACGGTTTCCACCGCCAGGCCATCGCGCGCGGCCGCGTGAACTACGAGCCGAACTCGCTGGGCGGCGGTGTGCCGTACCAGGCCGGCAGCGCCGGTTTCACCAGCTTCCCGGAACCGATCGCCAGCGTCGATAAGGTGCGCGGCAATCCCGAGCTGTTCGCCGAGCACTATGGCCAGGCGCGCCTGTTCTATCAAAGCCAGACCGCGGTCGAGCAGGAACACATCGCCAACGCCTTCCGCTTCGAGCTGACCCGCGTGCAGACCCCGATGGTGCGCGAGCGCATCCTGGCACTGCTGGCCAACGTCGATGACGGTCTGGTGGCCAAGGTCGCCGAAGGCCTCGGCATGGACGTGCCGGCCCCGCTGCCGCGCGTCAGCAATGCGCCGGTGCCCGAGTATGCGCCGTCGCCGTCGCTGTCGCTGATGGCCCGCCCCGGCCAGACCGGCGTGCGCACCCGCCGCGTGGCGATCCTGGTGGCACCGGGCATGGATGGCAATGCGGTCCGCGCCCTGTATGACGAGCTGCTGGCTGCCGGCGCCGTGCCGCGCCTGGTCGGCAACATGCTGGGCAAGGTCAAGACGTCCGCCGGCGATCCGCTCGGCGTCGAAGTCTCGCTGGAAGCCGGCCCGTCGGTGATCTACGACGCCATGATCGTGCCGGACGGCGACCAGGCCGTGGCGGCGCTGGGACGCAATGCCCACGCGATCGACTTCGTGCGCGAGCAGTACCGCCACTGCAAGCCGATCCTGGTGCTGGGCGCCGGCGCCGGCCTGCTGGCCAAGGCCATGGTGCCGACGGCCCTGCCGGACGGTTCGGACGACCCGGGCCTGCTGGTGGATGCGCCGCTGGCATCCTTCATCGAGGCCCTGGCCGGCCACCGCGCCTTTGCGCGCGAGACCGATCCGCCGATGGTGTAATCGGTCCATGCCGGGCGCCACGCGCGGCCCGGCAGTTCCATGACGGTATAGCCGGACGGCACGCTACACAGCGTGCCGTCCGGCTTTTTGCATTCCGCGGCCTTCAGTCGATCCAGTTCACCCGCTCGAACTTGCTTTCGAACTCTTCCGGCATCGCCACCACCTGGCTGGTCTTGTAATTGAAGAAGACGAAGCCCTGCTTGGCCATGGCGATCAATTTCTTGTCCTTCGGCCGGGTGATGCGGAAGATGACGTCGCCGCCGTACTTGTTGAAATCCATCACGCCGACTTCGAACAGCAGCTGGTCGCGCGCGTGCGCCTCGGCGCGGTACATCGTGGCCAGGTCGGTGACGATGATGCCGGTGCCGTCCGGCTCGGTTTCGGCAACGCCATACTCGAACAGGAACAGGGCGCGCGCCTCGGAGATCATCGAGATCATCGAATCGTTGCCCAGGTGGTTGCCGGCATTGATGTCGGTGGCGCGCACCGTCAGCATCGTCGTGTAGCAGTACTGGTCGTCTGGGAAGTTGAGCTGTAATCGTGCCATGTCTTGATTTTATCCCGTGAGGGTAAGTCGCTTGATTGCCAAAATTCGACGGGGATCAAATGTCCCGCCATTCTTTATCGGGTGAGCCTGTAGATCAGGAGTGCGGCCCGGATCGCGCCGCGTTCGATCGAGGCCGGATCCAGGTCCTCGTTGGGGGAGTGGGCGCCGTTGCCGCTCGCGCCCAGGCCGTCCAGGCTGTCGACCAGCGGCGCCACGAACTGAATGTCGCCGGCGCCGCGCGCCTCGGCCGGCAGCGCGCCGATCGGCCCCAGGCCGGCATCGCGGCTGGCGCGCGCGTACAGCTCGAGCAGCTTCAGGTTGCCGGGCGTGACCGCCATCGGCGGGTAGGCTTCCTGGAACGCGATGCTGGCGCCGGCGCCGGGCAGGTGCCGGGCCACGATCGCGCGCATGCGCGCCTGGGCACGGTCGCGCTGGGCGTAGTCGAGGTAGCGCAGGTCGCCACTGACGGCCACGCTGTTCGCGATCACGTTGGTCTTGCCGAAGGCGCTGCCGCGTGCATTGGCGGCGTCGCGTTCCACTTCGGTACCGCCCAGGATCAGGCCGGGATTGAAGGTCAGGCCCGGCTCGGCCACCTCGCGGCGGAAGGCGTCGAGGATGCGCGCCGCCTCGTACACGGCGCCGTAGCCATTGGCGCCGAACACATTCATCGAATGGCCCTGGCGTCCGCTCACCTGCAACTCCCACGAGGCGGTGGCACGGCGGCCGACGGTGGCGGTGGTGCGCCCATCCTGGTCGGGGATGCTGCTCTCGAAGCTGAGCGCGGCGTCGCTGCGCTGCGCCAGCTCGCGCATCGTGGCGCGCGAGGTGGCGATCGGCTCGCCGGCGTCTTCTTCGTCGCCGCTGAACAGGACGGCAATCGTGGCGCCCTCGAGCGCACCGGCGCGCTGCAGGGCTTGCAGGGCGGCGATCACGATCACGTCGCCGCCTTTCATGTCGGCCACGCCCTGGCCGCGGATGCGGCCGTCTTTCTGTTCCCACATCGGCACTGCGCTGCCGGGCTCGAACACGGTGTCGAGGTGGCCGAGCAGCAGCAGGCGCTTGCCTTTGCCCGGTGCACCCGCGCGGGTGGCCAGCAGGTGGCCGGCACGGCGCATCGCAGGTGGCATGTCGACCCAGCGGGCCTGGGAGCCGAGCGCATCGAACTGACTGCGGAACAATTGCCCAACCTCGCGCACGCCGCCCGCGTTCATCGTGCCGCTGTTGATCAGGACGCTTTGCCTGAGCAGGTCCAGCGCCTGCGGCGCATGCGACCGGACTTCGGCCACGATGCGCTGCTCGACCGGGTCTAGGGTCTGGGCCGCCACCGTTGTCGTCTCCGTGCTGCCAGCCAGCGCCGCCGTGGCGAGCAGCCAGCCCATCGTCCTGCGCATCGTGGTCTTCCTCGAGAATAATGATGCTCAACTGTACACGATTCGGGCAGGTGGCCGGCGCGCCCGCCGGCGCGGTGAGAATGCGTGCATTTCTTGCATTGTCCGTATGCTATGTTGTAGTGCTGAACTCACACGCTCGTCAAGGACACGTGGACACCCAACTGCTGCTGATCTGCTTCCTCACCTTCGTCATTCACCTGATCGGGACGCTGGCGTATTCGGTGAGGATCGCCGGCGTGCGGACCCGGCGGATCGCCGTCTCGCTGGCCCTGTTCAGCATCCTGATGCTGGTATCGCGGACCTCGAATTCCTTCCTCGGCCCGTTCCTGGCGAAACGGGTGGAAAGCAATCTCGACACCTTGGCGAACCATGCCCTGCTTGGCGATTTTCGCTGGCTGCTGGTATCGGCCAGCCTGGCAACGATCGCGGGCGCGCTGTTGATTCCGACCTTCCAGCGCGTGTTTTGCCGCGCCGTCCTGCATTTCCAGGTGCACCGCTCGATGCCGAAGCTGATCATGCACGGGTTTTTCAAGGGTGGCCTGTCTTACGTAAAAGATGCGGCCAGCATGCCTGCGGCACGCAATCTCACCGAACTGCGTGCGCGCCATGGCGTATCCGGCCGGATTACCGTGTTGAATGTCGGCGCGACGGCGCTATGGACGGTCGGCGTATTTGCGGCGCTGTACGCCGGCGTGCTCGATCCGTCGGTCCGGGTCACGTCGAGCACGCTGTCGTCGATCATCAACGGCGGCGCCACCATCATGATGGCGGTCTTCATCGATCCGCACATGTCGGGCATGACCGACGACGTGGTCGAAGGCAAGATCGGCGAGGGACAGTTCAGGCAGGCGGTGGTCTGGCTGGTGGGCAGCCGGCTGGCCGGGACGCTGGCGGCGCAGGTGCTGCTGTTGCCGGCCGCAATGCTGATCGTGGCTGTGGCACACTTCATATAGAGAGGCTATGGACAATCAAATCAAGGCAATCATCCCGGACGATGAGAGCATCCTGATCGAGGGGCGCAAGCTTGTTGAGCGAGAGGAAATTGCCGACGTGCTCAAAGCGGCGCTGCAACGGGATCCGGACTTCATTCTGGTGATCGAGCCGATCGTGAATGCGCCCTACATGGGCGTAGGCAAATTGCTGTACACCTGCCAACGCATCGGCGTGCCGCCCGAGAACCTGCGCTATACGATGGAGAACGGCGAGGTGGTGACCTTCGATGAGCTACGGGCAAGAACGCCTGCCGAGCCCGTGTAACGCCTTGCGCACGATGACGACCAGTCACTGCTTGCGATGCAAGCGCCGCGCGCTGACCACCTTGCCATTTACATATTCGAGCACCTCGATCTGCCGGCTCCCGTACACGGTCGGATAAATGATGCGCACCGCATCGGCGCCGCCCGCGCAGCCGTTGGCGCGCAGCTTGAGCAGATAGGTGGGCAGGCTGCCCGCGACGCCGGCGATGAACTTGGTCCCGCGTCCGTTCACGTACATCGTGCCCGGCTTTTCGTTCTGCAGCACGAATTGCTGGACACAGGCCGGGGCCGATCTGGTCGGCCCGCCCCATGACATCCTGTCGCCCTTGATCGTGAGGACCGGATAGGCGGCCGCTGCGGCGCCCGGCTGCTCGTCGAGCAGCCAGCGCCCGGCGAAGGGCGTATCCTGCGCCAGGACCGACAATGCGCAGCCGAGGCCGGCGGCCATCGCCAGCAGACGCGTCCGCCATCCCGGATGTAAACGCTGTTTCATGTCAATCGAGCCGCTTGGCACCCAGCTTCACCACCTGGCTGCGGATCAGGCCATCGACCACTTCGTAGATCGCTACCAGTTCCAGGGCGCCTTTGCCTTCGGGGAAATTGCGCGTCACGATTTCGTGGTCGACCACCAGGTTGTCCAGCACCACGCGCTGCACCAGGCGCGCGTGCAGGTCGGGCTCCTGGAAGCGGGCGGCGAAACGGCCGCGCATGGCCTCATGGCCGGTGACCAGCAGCGTGGCAGGGTGTTCGTACTGGCGCGCGTCGGGCGCGTAGGTGGCGAGCAGGGCGTCGACGTCGCGGGCGTTGTAGGCATCGAGCTGGCGCTGGACGACGGCGGCTGGAGAATCGGAATCGAACATGACGAGACTGGCAAGCGTGGATCGGGCTTGCCATTCTAGCTCAGCGCTGGCCATCCGTCGGATAAGCCGGCCGGCGCCGCATCTTGCGCACGATGCCGTCGCGGTCCAGCAGCAGCACCAGTTCCTCGCCGCCTTTGCCACTAGCACCGCCGCCGCCGCCGGCCGAATACACCCACGCCTGGTAGCCGCTGTCGAAGGATACGGAGCGGGTCGGCCCGAAGGCTGCCAGCAGTTCTTCGCGCGTGGTGCGGCCGGGTACCACGAGCTGGCCGAAGCGCTCGGGCGCGACCACCGTGCCGGGCGGTGGCGCCTGGGTGGCGCAGCCGGCCAGCAGCAGGGCGCCGATGAGGCATGCAGGTAAATGCTTCATGGCGTGCCCTCCGCAGGTGCGGATGCCGGCGCCGGCGCATCCTCCATGTACGCGAAGCTGACCAGGGTATCGTCCGGCCAGCTGCGGTCCCAGATCGGCGCGTAATAGGTGCGGTCGAGCATGACCTGGCAATCGCAGTACTGCAGCTCGTCGCGCGTCTGTTCGCCGCCGGCGTACAGCATGCGGAAGGGCAGGATTTCGGTGCGCTCGCCGGCGCGCAGGGTCACCGAGAACAGCGGGCGCTCCGTGAAGAACAGGAAATTGCCGTCCGGGCTGTTGCAGACCTGCTCCGGGCTGTTCAGCGCCTTCGAGATCCAGCCGAACAGCGGCGAGCTGTTCGAGACCAGGCCCGCTTCCACGCCGACCAGGCATTCCAGGCGCAGGTCGCCGAGGCGGCGCGTATCGGGCGGCAAGCCCGGGGTGACGACCTGGGCGCGCCAGGTCATGCTGGTGGTCTTGCGGTTGGCGATCACGGCCGCGTCTTCGCGCAGCGCCTGTTCGTTGCGCGGCAGCGTGAAGCCATTGTCCTCGGCCACCGGGACCGGCACCGTGATGCGGTCGCCCACGACTTTCAGCGTGATGCCGCGCATGTTCACCGTCGGCAGGCGTGGCAGCAGGCGGAAGCGCAGGGTCGCCTGGGGTGCCAGCGCATGCTCGCGCTCGAAGCGCTCCATGCCGCGGATCATCTTGCGGTAGGACTTGTCGACCGGGTCGCGCGTACTGGTGACGGTGACGGTTTGCGGCTTGCTTGCCGGCTGCGTTTCCTGCGCATGCACGGGCAGCACAGCCAGCGCCATCATGTTTACCATCGTCAAACTACCGATCAGGCCCCGCATCGGCAAGGCCATCACCAGTAACGGACGCGGCCGACGTCCATATGCACGAATTCCGAATCCGGGTAATAGCCGACCCCGCCGGCCTTTTGTGCCATCGCCACCTTGTGCAGCTTGGCCAGGTCCTTGCCGGGAATGCGCACGTCGATGGCCTGGCCTTCCATGTGCAGGCTGTGCTTGGCCACGCCGCTGGTGTTCGCGTGCAGCTTGGCATTGCTTTCCGGCGAGCGGTAGCCCGAGATGATGTGCATGGTCGGGTGGTCGCCGAACTGGGCGCTCACCTTGTCCAGCAGTACCAGCAACTGCGGATCGATGGCGGCGATCTTGTTGTTGCGGTGGTCGCGCAGCAGCTTGTTGATGTCCTGCAGCGCATCCGGGATGAACTTGCCTTCGGCCCAGAAGATGCTGCGCAGGCTTTCCCCGGTGTGGGTATTGTAGAGACGCACGATGCGTTCGTTCGGTACTGCCGCAGCCGGTGCGACCACCGGTGCCGTCTTCGAGGCGGCTTTGACTGCCGGTGCAGCCAGGACCGATGCCAGTACGGCAGAGCTTTTCAGAAAGGAGCGTCGTTGGTTCATGAGGCTTTCCTTATGCTGTTTGCGAGCACTTCATGATACGCCTCATGCGTAAAACGTGCAGAGAGAGGAACGCCAAGCTGTCTGTCAGCCCAGAACTACACGGAAATGAAATGTTTCTTGAACACAGCATTGTCTTCCTGTCATAGAATATTCGGTCGCCGGATGCGGTCACACGCCACCGCATGCGTATGCCGTATATGCATATAGATCGGCATTTGCCGCGAGGCGTAGCGGACAAAGGAAGAGAATGCGTATCAGCAAACGTTCGTTGACCCTGGCGCTGGCGCCGGTCGTCGCCGCTGTTTCCATCGCCTGGCCGGTACAGGCAGCACCAGCCAGGGCGGCTGCCCTGGCCGCGCCGGCCGAGATTCCGATCCCGGACATCCCCTACACCAGATTCGTGCTGAAAAATGGCTTGACGGTCCTGGTGCACGAAGACCACAAGGCGCCGGTGGTGGCCGTGAATACCTGGTACCACGTCGGTTCCAAGAACGAAAAACCGGGCAAGACCGGCTTTGCCCACCTGTTCGAGCACTTGATGTTTTCGGGCAGCAGCAACTTCAATGAAACCTTTATCTCGGCCCTGCAAAGCATCGGCTCCACCGACCTGAACGGCACCACGAACCAGGACCGCACCAATTATTTCGAGACCGTGCCGACCTCGATGCTGGACTATGCGCTGTTTGCCGAGAGCGACCGCATGGGCCACCTGCTCGGCGTGCTCGACCAGAAGAAGCTCGACCTGCAGCGCGGCGTGGTGCAGAACGAAAAGCGCCAGCGCGAGAACCAGCCGTATGGCCTGGTCTACCAGACCATCGTCGAGAATACCTATCCGGCGAACCACCCGTATTCCTGGACCGTGATCGGTTCCATGACCGACCTCGACGCCGCCTCGATGACGGACGTCACCGACTGGTTCAAGAACAACTACGGTCCGAGCAACGTGGTGCTGGTGCTGGCCGGCGACATCACGCCGCAGCAGGCGCGCGAAAAGGTCGAGAAATACTATGGCGACATCCCGCCCGGCCCGCCGGTGGCCAAGCAGCGTGAATGGATCGCCAAGCGCAGCGGCACCCATCGCGGCACGCTGCAGGACCGCGTGCCGCAGGCGCGCATCTACCGCACCTGGAACGTGCCGGGCGCGAATACGCCGGAAGAACCCTTGCTCGACCTGGCGGCGCGCGTGCTCGGCGGCGGCAAGACCTCGCGCCTGTACCAGCGCCTGGTGGTCAAGGAGCAGTTGGCGACCTCGGCCAATGCGTCCGACGGCACCAGCGAAATCGGCGGCCAGTTCGACCTGACGCTGACCGCCCGTCCCGGGGCCGACGTCGCGCGCATGGAAAGCGTGGCCGATGAGGAATTGCGCGCGCTGATGAAGCGCGGTCCGACCGACGATGAATTGCGCCTGGCCAAGACCGGCATCCTGGCCGAGTTTACCCGCGTGGTCGAGCGCGTCGGCGGCTTCGGCGGCAAGAGCGACCTGCTGGCCAGTTGCACCACCTTCACCGGCAACCCGGACTGCTATAAAACCTATCTGCAGCGCATCAAGGCGGCGACGCCGGCGCAGGTGCGCCAGGCCATGGTCGACTGGCTGAGCGACGGCGACTACGTCTTGCAGGTGAATCCTTTCCCGACCGGCCTGAGCGCCGAGACGACCAAGCTCGACCGCACCAAGGGTGCCTCGCTCGGCCATCCGGAAACGCTGCGCCTGCCGCCGATGCAGTCGGCGACCCTGTCCAACGGCTTGAAAGTGGTGCTGGCCGAAAGCCATGCGGCGCCGGTGGTCAACCTGTCGCTGATGCTGGACGGCGGCTACGCATCCGACTCGAAGGAATTGCCGGGCCTGGCGAGCCTGACCTTGCGCATGCTGGAAGAGGGGACGAAATCGAATAAAGGCGAACGTTCATCGCTGGAGATCAGCCGCGAACTGGAAGCGCTGGGCGCCACCTTCGGCACCGGCAGCAACCTGGACGGCGGCTTCGTCACCATGAACCTGCTCAAGCCGACGCTGTCGCGTTCGCTCGACCTGTACGCCGACGTGGTGCTGCACCCGGCCTTCCCGGCATCCGATTTCGAACGCCTGCGCAAGGACCGCCTGGCCGCGATCGCGCGCGAGAAGACGGTGCCGCGCGCGATCGCCATGCGCGTGCTGCCCGAGCTGCTGTACGGCCCCGGCCATGCCTACTCCCTGCCGCTGACCGGCAGCGGGACCGAAGCGGCGGTCGAGCGCATGACCCGCGCCGACCTGCAGCGCTATCACCAGACCTGGTTCCGTCCGAATAACGCGACGCTGCTGGTGGTCGGCGACACCACGCTGGCTGAAATCAAGCCGCTGCTGGAAAAAGCCTTCGGCGGCTGGCAGGCCGGCGAGGTACCGAAGAAGAACCTCGCCACCGTCGCCCAGCCCGCCAAGACCGTGGTCTACCTGATCGACCGTCCGGGCGCGCTGCAGAGCGACATCATCGGTGCCCAGCTGGCGCCGCCGCGCAATTCGCCGGATGCGATCCCGCTGACCCTGATGAACGACGTGCTCGGCGGCACCTTCAACTCGCGCATGAACATGAACCTGCGCGAGGACAAGCACTGGTCATACGGCATGAATGCATCGATGGTGCCGGCGCTGGGCCAGCGACTCTATATGAGCGCTTCGCCGGTCCAGACCGACAAGACCGCGGATTCCCTGCGCGAACTGGCGCGTGAATACAAGGACATCACCGGTCCGCGTCCGGTCACTGCCAAGGAATTGAAGGATGCCCAGGCCAGCGAAACCCTGAGCCTGCCGGGCCGCTTCGAAACCGTCGAACAGCTCAGCAGTGCCTACTCGACCATCCTGCAGTACCAGTTGCCGGTCGATTACTACAACACCTTTACGGAAAAAGCCCTGGCGCAGACGCCGGCGCAGATCAATGCGCTGGCAGCCCGCACCATCGTGCCGAACCAGCTGGTGTGGGTCGTGGTGGGCGACATGAGCAAGATCGAAAAGGAGATCAGGGCGCTGAACCTGGGCGAGGTGCGCAGGCTGGATGTGGATGGGAAGCCGCTGCCCTGATTTTTCGAAAAATTGCCCATGAGAAATGCACAGCCGTGATATCGGTTGTGCGGTGCAGCAGATGGAGTTTCGACAAGATATACGTTCGGTTTATCGATGTGATCTGAAATTGAAATTGGACGTATATCTTGTGGGCGACTACACTTGATTCATCGCTGAACGTTAATGAATTCAAGGAGTTGCAAATGAATGCCACCACCACCGCATCGAACCCGACCGTCACCAAATCCGGCCTGAGCCGTTTCCTGGAAAGCTTCCGCAAGGAAGTGCGCCGCGCCCTCGAACTGGCTGGCGCGCCTTACAAGGATGGTTTCCTGCCGCCGCTGTAAGCTGCCGCCGTTTTACCTGATTTCTGCTTCGCGCGAGCGAAGCGACCGAAGCCCCCGCTAGCCCGGGGGCTTTTTGTTGTGTGTCCGCGCCATGGAATTCCTCATTAAAGTAATCTGAATTGCTAGTTAATAGCAAATAAATTTCCATGTAAACGTTGTAATCGTTACCGAACTGGCATATTGTTGTTCCACTAAGTGCTTAATATCCGTTTCGGGGAGATTACATGCCTGTCGTTTCCGCTTCACATACGCGCCAGCTGGCCATGCTGGCAACGCTCGCGCCTGTCGCTCTGCTTGCCCATGCCCAGCAAGCGGACACGCCCAAGCCGGTGCCGCAGGTGGAAATCAAGGGCAGCGACTACGATGCGCGGCGCGACGATACCGCCATGAGAATCGTGATCGGACGCCAGGACCTGGAGCGGTATGGCGACAGCAACGTGCTCGACGTCTTCCGGCGTATCCCCGGCCTGACGGTCACCACCAGCGGCCGCGACACCCAGGTACAGATGCGCGGCCTGGGCGGCGGCTATACCCAGGTACTGGTCAACGGCGAGCGCATGCCGTCCGGGTATACGCTGGATGCGCTGTCGCCCGAGCTGATCGAGCGCATCGAGGTGCTGCGTGCGCAGACGGCGGAATATTCGGCGCAGGGCATCGCCGGCACCATCAATATCGTGTTGCGGCGCAGCGTGCGCAAGACGCAACGCGAGGCCAAGCTGGGCTACCTGGCTTCCAGCGATTTCCAGGGTCCGCGGGCGTCCTTCGACATGGCCGAACGCGGCGACAAGTCCTCGTACTCGGTGGCCGCCAATGCCGAGCACGACAGCCTGTCGCGCCCGCACGTCTCCGCGACCGAGGAAACGGTGGCACCCGGCGGCGCCGTCACCCTGCGGCGTGCCAGTGCGATGCCCGAGGATGGCCGCATGAACCGCTTCGGCTTCAGCCCGAAATTCAATTGGACCCTCGACGGCGGCGACACGCTGGAATGGCAGACCCTGCTCAATGGCAGGCGCTTCCGCAACCACATTCACACGCTGATCACGACCGAGACCGGCAGCCCGCCGCCGGTGCCCGACTTCGTCAGCGCCATGGAAGCGGACTATACGGCGCTGCGCTCGACGCTGGCGTGGACCCATGCCTTCGCCTCCGGATCGACGCTGGAGGCCAGGGTAGGGCTGGAGGGGGCCGAGGGCCGCAACCTGCAGCTACGCTCCGGCAATGGCATCGGCGGGCAGCCGGTGACCGACGACAGCGTCGAGGCCGGCCTGCGCGAACGCGGCATCACTTCCACCGGCAAATACACCGTCAAACTCGACAGCGGGCATGCGCTCAGCGTCGGTTGGGACGGCGCTGTCAGCCGGCACCGCGAGACGCGCGCCGAACGCGATACGCTGCAGCCGCTGGTGCCGGGCGTCCTCCCCGATGAACTCTTCCATGTCAACCTGCGCCGCCTGGCGTTGTACGGGCAGGACGAATGGAAGCTGGGCGAGGCGCTGTCGGCCTACGCCGGCATACGCTGGGAAGGGTTGCGCACACGGGCCTCCGGCAATGTGTTCGACACGACCACGATCCGGTCCAGCGTCTGGAGTCCGCTCGCCCAGTTGCTATGGAAACTGCCCGGCGCCAAAGCCGAGGAGGGCAAGGCCAGCCAGTTGCGCGTCGCCCTCAGCCGCACCTATAAAGCGCCTTTTCTGGGCAATTTATTGCCGCGCCGCCAGACCTACGAAAACAACAGCCCGACCGAAGCCGACTTCCAGGGCAACCCGAACCTGCGCCCGGAACTGGCCTGGGGCCTGGACGCCGCCTGGGAGCATTACTGGGCCAAGGAGGCCATGGTCTCGCTCGGCACCTCGCTGCGCCGCATCGGCAATTACACCAGCAACCGCGTGTACTTCGATGGCTACCGCTGGGTCATGACTCCGGTCAACGAAGCCCGCGCCGAGACCCGGAGCGTCGAGCTGGAGACGCGCTTCCCTTTGAAAACCATAATCGAAGGCGCGCCAGCGCTGGACCTGCGCGCCAGCCTCAGCCGCAACTGGTCGCGCGTCGATTCGATCCCGGGGCCGGACAACCGCATGGAACAGCAGGTGCCGCTGTCGGCCCTGCTGGCGCTCGACTACCGGCGCGGCGCCTGGAGCATGGGCGGCAGCTTCGCCTTCAAGGATGCGGTGCGGGCACGGGTGGCGGCCGACCGCTGGGCCTATGCCTGGGCCCGGCGCGACCTGGATGCCTACGTGGTGTGGAAGGCGGGGCCGAAGCTGCAATGGCGGGTGGCGCTGGCGAATATCCTGGGCGAGGATGAAGGGTCGGCGATCGCTTACCTGGACGGGGCCGGGAACCTGCAGAAGCGGCGTTGGGATTATCAGAGCGGGCCGAAGTTGCGGGTGACGATGGAGACGAATTTTTGATGAGCAAGTAACGCGCGTAATATTGTTGGCCTGAGCCCGTCGCCCCTGCCTTCGCAGGGGCGACGGGCAAGGGTTACGTATATCGTCGAGCGCCGGCCTTATTTACTCGCCTTCTTTTTCTTCTGCTCATCCAGATACTGCTGATACCGCTCGAACCGCAGCTCGCGCCGCAACACCTTCGAATGCGGATCCAGCGTCCAGCTCTCGCCCTTGCCGATGGCCACGCTGCCGCGCCCACCGGTCATTGGCAGGCTCACCATGCGCTGTCCCACGCGCACCTCGACCGGCATCGGGAACGGGGTGTTCTTTTCGGTTTTCCACGCCAGTTGCAGGGTGTCGCCGCTGCGCGTCGCCTGCAGGTCGGGCAGGGCCGCCTGATAGAGATACGCCTGGAAGAACCAGTCGAGGTCGCGGCCGCTCACGCGCCTGGCGATCGCCATGAATTCCGGCGTGGTGCCGTAGCGCGGCGTGAAGTTGCCGGGGCGCGGGTCGGCGGTGCCGTACACGGCTTCGCGCACGGTGCGGAAAAAGGCGTCGTCGCCGATCAGGCCGCGCAGCGTGTGCATCACCAGCGAGCCCTTGTAGTAGATGTCCTGGCCGGGGCCGCCGCGCTCGATGACGTAGACGTCTTCCTCGCGGCGCGGCTTGCCCGACACGATCGGCGCCTTGTTGCGGATGGCGGCGCGCTGCTGCAGCAGGGCGGCAAAATATTCCTGGTCGCCGCGCAGCGACTGCATGTACAGCGGCTGCATGTAGCTGCCCAGGCCTTCATGCAGCCACATGTCGTCCCAGTCGGCATTGGTCAGCTGGTTGCCGAACCATTCGTGGGCGAATTCGTGCTGCAGCAGGTCGTCGTAGCCGTAGGGCGTCTTGGCGTAGCCGTTGCCGTAGGCATTGATGGTCTGGTGCTCCATGCCCTTGTGCGGGGTTTCCACCACGCCCATTTTTTCGTCGCCGAAGGGGTAGGGGCCGATCGTGCCCTCGAAGAAGTCCAGCATCTGCGGGAATTCCGCAAACAGTTCCCTTGCGCCTTTTTCGCTTTGCGGCAGGTACCACATGCGCAGCGGGATCGTGTTGCCGAAGCGGCTGGCGTAGCTGCCTTCCAGCAGCTTGTAGGGGCCGACGTTGATCGAGACGCCGTAGGTGCTCGGGTTTTTTGCGCGCCAGTGCCAGGTGCGCCAGCCATCGGCATCGGTCACGCCCATGGCGACGCCGTTGCCGGCCGCCACCAGCGGCGCCGGCACCGTGATGTGCTCGTCGACCTGCTTGGGCTTGCCCATCGGGTGGTCGATGCAGGGCCAGAACAGGTCGCAGCCTTCGCCTTCGACGGCGCTGGCGACCCACGGCTGGCCGTCGGGCGTGGCCGACCAGACGAAGCCGCCGTCCCAGGGCGCTTTCTTTGCCACGTGCGGCTGGCCGTGGTAGCGCACCCGGATCGTCACCTGCCTGCCCGGCTCCAGCCGCCGCGGCAGGTCGATCGCCAGGCGGCCCTCGGGATTGCGCCAGCGCGCCGCCGGCAGCGGCTGGCCGTCGACCTCGATGGCGTCGATCGGCAGGTTGCGGTCGAGGTCGAGGTCGATGCGGTCGAGCGGCGCCCGGGTGCCGAAGGTCAGCAGGGCATCGCCGCGGATGCTGCGGCTGGCGGGTTCCACGCGCAGCTGCAGGTCGGCTTTGTCGAACTCGAGGGCCAGCTGGTCGGGATTGCGGGCGACGCCGGAGTTGACGGTGAGCTCGGTGAGGGCCGGCTGCGTGGCGCAGGCGGTCAGAAGGGAACAGGCGAGGGCGGTGGCGGCTTTTTTCATCTGAGAAATTTATCACGCCGCACGCGCGCCGCCAAACTTCCAGTTACTGAATACTTGGGGCCAAGGAGGATTCATTCATGAGCGACTTGACGATCGATATCGCCCGCACCGCGCTGGTGCTCATCGACTTGCAGAACTTTAATGTACAACGCGCGCTGGCGCCGCATCCGGCCGAGCGCGTGGCCGGCAATTGCGCGATGCTGGCCGGCGAGATGCGCGACCGCGGCGCCATGGTCATCTACGTGCGCGTGCTGGCCGACCAGTTGCTGGCGCTGCCCGCGGATGCGCCGATGACGAAGCCCGGCACCCCTGCGCCACCGCCGGACGCGTTGTACTTCGCGCCGGAAGCGCAGGTGCAGGCCACCGACCATGTGGTGACCAAGCGCCAGTGGGGCGCGTTCTACGGGACCGAGCTGGACCAGCTGCTGCGCCGGCGCAACATCAAGACCATCATCCTCGGCGGGATCGCCACCAATTACGGCGTGGAGTCGACCGCACGCGCGGCGTTCGACCGCGGTTATGCGCTGGTGTTCGTGGAGGATGCGATGAGCAGCATGAAGGCGGAAGCGCACAATTTTGCGTGCGAGAACGCGTTCAGGACAATGGGGAAAGTGCGCTCGATGCGGGAGGTGATCGATGCGCTGCAGGCGGGGACGGGGGACGCTTGAATCATCGCGCCTCCATTGTTGCGTGAACCCTTGCACGTCGCCCCTGCAAAGGCAGGGGGCCAAGTTAGTTGCGTTACCTTAGCGCATGCAGCCTTGGGCCCCTGCCTTGGCAGGGGCGACGGTTCATATGACAGCGATCTTATCGGCGGCCATTTGCCTGCTGATTACGCGCAGCCTGGGCCTGCGCATTGGCCTGAGCCTGGGCCTGCGCATTGGCTTGCGCCTGTGCCTGCTGCTGTTGACGCTCCTGCTTCTTGGCCATGTGGTGGCCCACGGCGCAACCGGCGGCTGCACCCAGCACGTGGTGCTTGCCGAGGAAGTGGCCGCCGACCGCGCCCACGGCGGCGCCTTTCAGGCAGCCCGGCTTGGCGGCAGCGCCGCCCGAGGCGAATGCCAGCGGCAGCGAAACGATGATGGATGCAAGGGCGAGTTTGGTGTTCATGTTGTTCTCCTGTTCATGCGGCGGCGCCAATGCCGCTCGATGACCTTAGAGTAGTGCGGGGTGCCGCACTTGAATGTGCGGCACCCCACGATAGAAACAATTGAAACAATATGGCGGGCTCAGCTGCCGCGCTGGATGTCGGCGGTGATCTCGTAGGAACGCAGGCGCGCCTTGTGGTCGAAGATCTGCGAGGTGATCATCAGCTCGTCGGCGCCGGTGCGCTCGATGAAGGCCTTCAGCTGCTGGGCGACGGTGGCCGGCGAGCCGATTGCGGAGCACGACAGCACCGAATCGAGCATGCCGCGTTCCGCCGGGCCGAGCAGGTCGAGGTAGCCTTCGACCGGCGGCTTCAGCTTGGTCGGGTTGCCGGTGCGCAGGTTGACGAAAGCCTGCTGCATCGAGGTTGCGCGCAGGTGGGCTTCGGCATCGGTGTCCGCGGCGAACACGTTAAAGCCGAGCATCACGTGCGGCTTGTCGAGCTGGGCCGACGGGCGGAAGGTGGCGCGGTAGATCTCGATCGCCTGCATCATCATCTGCGGCGCGAAGTGCGACGCGAAAGCGTAGGGCAGGCCGAGCGCGGCGGCGAGCTGGGCGCCGAACAGGCTGGAACCGAGGATCCAGACCGGCACATCGAGGCCGGCGCCCGGCACCGCGCGCACCTGGCGGCGCGACGAGCCGGCAAAGTAATCCATCAGTTCGACCACGTCCTGCGGGAACTCGTCGGCGTCCGACGCCAGGTTGCGGCGCAGGGCACGCGCGGTGGTGTGGTCGGAACCGGGAGCGCGGCCGAGGCCGAGGTCGATACGGCCGGGAAACAGCGACGCCAGGGTGCCGAACTGTTCGGCGATCACGAGCGGAGAATGGTTCGGCAGCATGATGCCGCCGGCGCCGATGCGGATGGTCGAGGTGCCGTTCGCCACGTGGCTCATCAGCACTGCGGTCGCTGCACTGGCGATGCCCGGCATGCCGTGGTGTTCGGCCAGCCAGAAGCGGTTGTAGCCCCACCGTTCGCCGTGCTGTGCAAGGTCGAGCGAGTTGCGGAACGAATCGGCGGCGGTGCTGCCTTCCGTGATCGGGGCGAGGTCGAGTATGGAGAATGGAATCATGTCCATCATCATACGCCGATCGATTTATTCGCGTGCGGCGCGCCCAAAAATGGAGAAATGGTCCGCTTTCATGTCGGTTTTGCAACTGAAGGTAGATGATTTAAGTTGCCTGTCGGCTAACGCGCGCACCCTTTGCGGTTGTCGTCTTACACTTCGCTTCCTCAATTTATCTTCTTGATATTGTTGAGCTTTCTGCCCCATAAAATCGATTAGGAGAACGACATGAAAATGAATAAGTTACTGAAAGGCCTGTTGGGTGCGTCCGTCGCCGTGGCAATGTGCGGCGCCATCAATGCCCAGGCACAAACCAGCGGCAGCTCGTCCACCAGCGGCGGCAGCAGCGCGAGCTCGCAGGACCAAAGCTCGGGCAGCTCGTCGAGCAGCTCCAGTAAAAAGAAACATTCGTCGAAAAAGCATGGTTCGAGCGGCAGCTCGGGTTCCAGCGGCTCCAGCAGCAGCGGTTCGCAAAGCGGCGGTACCTCGGGTAGCGGCAGCATGGGCACCAGCGGCTCGAGCAACTCCAGCGGCGCCGGCGGCAGCGGCAGCAACAGCGGTTCGGGTTCCAGCGGCTCGATGGGCACCGGTTCGAGCGGCTCCAGCAGCGGTTCGAGCGGTTCCAGCGGCTCCAGCGGCTCCAGCGGCTCGATGGGGTCGGGTTCGTCGGGCACCGGCGTGACCGGTTCGGGCGGCACTTCCGGTTCGAGCGATTCGATGGGCACCGGCGGCACCGGTTCGTCGGGCGCCTCGGGCTCGAGCGGCCTGGGCGGCAGCACCGGCTCCGGCGGCACTTCGGGCGTGGGTTCGTCGGGGTCCAGCGGTTCGATGGGCAGCGGCAGCTCGGGTAGCGGCACCAGCGGCGCCAGCGGCACCGGCAGCACCGGCTCCAGCACCACCAGCGGTGGCGCCGGTACCGGCAGCCGCGGCTACTGATCCGCGGAACAAGCCTGGCCTGTCTGCGCCGCCGGCGCCTGACGGGGCATAATGAAAGTCACGACACCAGCCTGCGGGCTGGTGTTGTCATTTCTGCCAAACTCATGGCAGAAAGTTACCGTATTTGCTGGATTTGTTAATTCAAGGAAATCGTTCGGAATCAATCGTTGCCCGGCGGCCACAAATAAATACAGTGGGCCCTGTTAGGACTGTTGATGTGTGACAACTCCCAGTTAAAATTCTTTTGTCCACACAAGTTGCCGTTGCACGAATAAAGCCCTGCCGACGCCTAACGGCGCCCACCACCGAACGATATCACCATGTCCATTTCAGCGACCCGGCCAGGCCGGTTTACCCCCCTTTTGCCTAAAAAAACGGCTGCCCTGGGCACCGCCATGCTGGCTGCCGCGCTGCTTGCCGGTTGCGGCACCGTGCAGGTCCAGCCCCTGAGCGCCGACGCGATCCAGAAACAGGCAAGCAGCGACCGCCAGGCCGCACGCACCGGCGTGCCGCCGATTGCCGGCCAGCTGACCATGGACGAGGCGATTGCGCGCGCCCTCAAGTACAACCTCGACCGCCGTACCCGCCTGATGGAAGAGGCGCTGGCCATGAACCAGCTCGACACCGCCAACCTCGACATGCTGCCGCGGGTAATGGCGAATGCCGGCTACAGCTGGCGCGACCAGGAACTGATCACGCGCAGCGTCGACTCCGTGACCGGGCTGCCATCGCTTGCCAATCCCTATATCTCGACCGAGCGCAGCCACGCCGCGTACGACCTCGGGCTGACCTGGAACATGCTCGACTTCGGCATGTCCTACCTGACCGCGAAACAGAGCGCCGACCGCGTGCTGATCGCCGCCGAACGCCGCCGCAAGGCAATGCACGTGCTGATCGCCGACGTCCGCACCGCGTTCTGGCGCACCGTCAGCGCCCAGAAACTGCGCAAGGACGTCAAGCAGACCATCGACATGGCCGAGGCCGCGCTGACCGATGCGCGCAAGGCCGAGAGCGAGCGCCTGCGTTCGCCGGTCGACACGCTGCGCTACCAGCGCCAGCTGCTGGAAAACCTGCGCCTGCTCGAGAGCATCGAACAGGAACTGGCCAGTGGCCGCGTCGAACTGGCAAGCCTGATCAATGCGCCGCTGGAGCAGGGCTTCGAAGTGGCCGAGCCGCAGGAAGACGGCAGCCAGGCGCACCTGATGGAGATCCCGGTCGCGCGCCTGGAAGAGCTGGCCGTGACCCAGAACGCCGACCTGCGCGAGCAGTTCTACAACGGCCGCATCGCGGTCGAGGAAACGCGCAAGACCATGCTGCGCCTGTTCCCGAACCTGTCGTTCAACTACGACCTGCGCTACGACACCGACAAATACCTGATCAACAACCACTGGAACGACGCCGGCCTGCACCTGTCGTGGAACGTGATGAATCTGCTCTCGGGGCCGGCCCAGAAGCGCCTGGCCGAAGCCGGCGTCAAGCTGGCCGACCAGCGCCGCGTCGCCACCCAGATGTCGGTGCTGACCCAGGTGCACCTGTCGCGCCTGCAGTACCAGATCGCCTACCGCCAGTACCTGCGCGCCGACCAGATCTGGCAGGCCGACGCCAAGATCGCCGAGCACGTGCGCAACCGCCAGCAGGTCGAGGCCCAGAGCCAGCTCGAACTGGTCGCCAACAACACCACGGCGATCCTGTCGCTGCTGCGCCGCTACCAGTCGCTGGCCCAGTTGCAGGGCGCGGCCAGCAAGCTGCAGGCGACCACCGGCCTCGAGCCGCGCCTGGGCAGCGTCGGCGAACTGTCGCTGGAACAGCTGACCAAGGACGTCGGCGCCTCGATGCGCGAGTGGCAGCAGGTCAAATAACCCTCACCGGAATACCGTCATGAAAGCATCATTCGAATGGCTGCTGGCCGTGGCTGCCCTGTGCGCGGCCCAGGGGGCATCGGCAGCCGCCCCGGCGGCGGCTGCGCCTGCCCGTCCGGCACTGGAAAAGCAGGACATCCGCGCCCAGCTGGCGCCACGCCGTTTCACCACGGTGGCCGCCGAGATCGGTGCCAAGGTCAGCCGCGTGGCCGTGGCCGAAGGCAGCGCCTTCCGCGCCGGCCAGGTGCTGGTGTCCTTCGACTGCTCGCTGCAGCAGGCGCAGTTGCAGAAAGCGAAGGCCGTGCTGGGCGCGGCCGAGCGCACCTTCAGCGCCAACAAGCGACTGGACGAGTTGAACTCGGTCGGCAAGGTCGAGCTGCAAGCCTCCGAGGCCGAACTCGGCAAGGCCAGGGCCGACGTCGCCGCCAACACCGTGCTGCTGTCCAAGTGCGCGATTCCCGCGCCGTTTTCCGGCCGCGTGGCCGAGCAGAAGGTGCGCGAACAGCAGTACGTGCAGCCGGGCCAGGCGCTGCTCGAGATCCTCGACGATTCCGTGCTCGAACTCGAATTCCTGGTGCCGTCGCGCTGGCTGGCCTGGGTCAAGCCCGGCTACGCCTTCCAGGTGCGCATCGACGAAACCGGCAAGACCTACCCGGCCAAGGTGCAGCGCATCGGTGCCCGCGTCGATCCGGTCAGCCAGTCGATCAAGCTCTCCGCCGCGATCGACGGCCGCTTTCCCGAGCTGATCGCCGGCATGAGCGGCCGCGTCGCGCTCACCGCCCCGGCCGGCCAGTAACACGTCTTACAAAAACAATCACATCGTCCAGACCTGCATGAAATCCATCCCCGCCCTCGACCACAACGACTTCGATCCGACCCGGCCGGCCAGGCCGCGCCGCGCCCTGAACCGCCGCGGCCCGGCGCCGCTGGCGCTGGAACCGCGCGTGATGTTCGACGGCGCCACCGCCGATGCCGCGGTGGCCGCAGCCAAGGCGGCAGCCGCAGTGCCGGCCGACCTGCCGGCCGAGCGCAGCGCCGCGCACCCTGCCGTGGCGCAGCAGGACACCCATGTCGCCGCGGCCGTACTGCCGGCGGACACGCCGCGCCAGGAAATCGTCTTCATCGAGGATAACGTGCCGGACTACCAGAAGCTGGCGGCCGCGGTGCAGCCGGGTGTCGAGGTGGTAGTGCTGGACCATACGAAGGATGGCCTGCAGCAGATGATCGCGGCGCTGGACGGCCATGCGCCGGTCGATGCGCTGCACCTGGTGACGCACGGCGCGGCCGGGCAGGTCGACCTCGGCAGCGAGCGCCTGTCGGTCGACAACCTGGATGCCCATGCCGGCCGGCTGGCCGCGCTGGGCACGCACCTGGCGGCCGGTGGCGACATCCTGATCTATGGTTGCGACGTCGGCCAGGGCGACAGCGGCAGCGGCTTCGTCTCGCGCATGGCGCAGTTCACCGGCGCCGATGTGGCGGCATCGACCGACATCACCGGGTCGAAGGCCTTTGGCGGCAACTGGACGCTGGAAACCCGGGCCGGCACGGTGGAGGCGCAGGCGATCGAGCTCGACAGGGCAGGGTGGCAGGGCGAACTCGAGACCACGGTGTTCGATGCCCAGCAGCGGCAACTGAGCTTCCAGGGTGGCGTGCTGGTGGCCCGCGTAGGCGGCCTGGGCGATACATCGAATCCGGGAACCAGGACGGGCGACGTGGTCCGCTTCAGCAATGTGATCACTATCGGCGGCCAACAGATCAACGCCGAGATCACGACCACCCTGGACCGCGCCAACATCACCAGCTACGATTTTACCGATGCCAATTCGACGGCCAGCGAGATCGCCTCGTTCCAGCCCCAGATGAAAGTGACCCAGGCAGGCGGCGGGGCCACGTTCACGGTGAACTTCTATACCACGTCCGGTGCCCAGGCCACGCTGCAGAATGTGGTGGTCAACTCGTACGACATCGATGGTGTGACCAATACGAGCTCGGACCGGCAGTACCAGGAATTCCGCGGCTTCGCCTATTACCAGTCCGGTTCGGAGCTCAAGACCCAGGTGCAGAGCGACGGCTCGGTGCGCTTCCAGTACGACCCGGCCAGCGGCACGCCGACCAACAACACCGACACGCGTAACAACAACTACCGCGTGCAGGTGTTCTACGACTCGATGAATTCGTTCCAGATCCGTACCGGGGCGGTCGCGGCGGCGAGCGGCACCTTCAACGGCACCGCTTATTTCTACCTCGATTTCGAACTGCACGACTGGGGCGCCACGAAAATCGCCAGCCCGGCGCCCAAGCTGAGCTACGCCAACACCACGCTCACGGAAACCGACGCCAACAACGGTGCGGTCATGTCCACGACCATCACCCTGTCCGGCAGCAATGCCGGCGGCAGCGCGGCGACTTTTGCCGGCGTCAACGGCCAGGAGCTGGACGCCAGCTTCTCGAACCTGCCGGCCGGCTTGACTGCCCACGTCACGCGCACGAGTGCCACCACCGCCCAGCTGAGTTTCAGCGGCAATGCACTGGCGCACACCGACGCCAACGACATCGGCAACTTCGGCGTCACATTCAACAATGGCGCCTTCACCAGCAACCTTGCGAGCGCCGTCACCGGTTCCAGCCGGGCCGACCTCGGCATCGACTTCAACAACCCGCCACCGGACACCATCGCGCCGGTCGTGGCTGCCGGCCAGGCCTTCGCGTACACCGAGAACCGCAGCGCGGGCGCCGGTGCCATCGGCACGGTGGCCGCCGCCGACGACACCGGCGTGACCGGCTTCCGCTTCGCCAACGCCGGCGCGACCGGCGGCAGCGCCACCAGCGCCGACGGCTGGTTCGCCATCGACGGCAGCGGCAACATCACGCTGACCGCGAACGGCCGCGCTGCCGGCGCCGCCAGCAACGACTACGAGACCGGCGCCAACAGCTTCACCTACGCGGTGCAGGCGCGTGACCTGGCCGGCAACTGGTCGAATGCCACCAGCGTCACGCTGAACCTGGCCAACGTCGACGACATTGCCCCGACCTTCACCTCGGGCACGACGGCGAACCCGCTGGAAAACCAGCCGCTGCTGTACACGGCCGCGGCCACCGATGCCGTCGACTTCACCAACGGCGCCGTGACCTACGGCCTCAAGTCCGGCGTGGGCGATGCCGGCCTGCTGTCCATCGACGCCGGCGGCGCGGTGCGCCTGGCCGCCGGCAACCTCGACTTCGAAGCCAAGCGCACCTACAGCTTCACCGTGACCGCGCGCGACGACAGCGGCAACCAGAGCGAGCGCGCAGTGACGGTCACGGTGGGCGACGTCGACGAGATCGCGCCGACCGTCACCATCGGCGCCGCCGACGGCGTCATCAAGGCGGGTGGCAGCAAGATGCTGACCTTCACCTTCAGCGAAGACGTCGGCACCAGTTTCACGCAGGACGACGTGACCGTGGATTCGGGCACGATCGGCCCGCTCACGCAGCTCGGCCCGACCAGCTATACGGCGCTCTACACCCCGGCGGACGGCGTGGCGGCGACCGATGTGCAGGTGCGCATCGCCGCCGGCAAGGTGACCGACCTGGCACACAACGACAATACCGCGCCGGCCAGCCTGACCCTGGCGGTGGACACCGCCGCACCGCAGATCGGCGGACCGGGCGGCGCGGGCGGCATCACCAGCCGGCTGAGCGTACCCGAAGGCACGCTCGCGCTGCACACCTTCACCGCGAACGAAAGCGTGACGTGGTCGCTGGCGGGCGGCGAAGACGCCGAGCGCTTCACGATCACGCCGGCCGGTGCCCTGGCGTTCCGCGACGCGCCCGACTACGAACTGCCGCAGGACGGCGCCACCAACGGCCGCAACACCTACCTGGTGCAGGTGCGCGCAGTGGATGCCGCCGGCAACGCCAGCCTGCAGGACGTGACGGTCACGGTGACCAACGTGAACGAAGTGCCGGTTGCCGCCGACGGCGCGATCGTCACGGCCGAAGACACGGCGCAGACCGGCATGCTGCCGCCGGCCATCGACCTCGATCACGACACCGTCACCTATGCCAAGGCCGGCGATCCGGCACACGGCACCGTCCGCATCGACGCCGACGGCAGCTATACCTATACCCCGGCGGCCGACTACAACGGCAGCGACAGTTTCCGCTACAGCGTCAGCGACGGCCACGGCGGCAGCAACACCTATACGATCAGCGTGACGGTCACCCCGGTCAACGACGCGCCGGTGGCAAGCGGTACCCGCATCACGGCGCAAGAGGACACGCCGGTGTCGGGCACGCTGCCCGTGGCCACCGACGCCGAGAACGAACCGGTCATCTACGCCAAGGCCGGCGATCCGGCGCACGGCACGGTCGTCATCACACCGGCCGGCGGCTACACTTATACCCCGGCCGCCGACTACAACGGCGCCGACAGTTTCACCTACACCGTCAGCGATGGCCACGGCGGCAGCAATACCTACACGGTCGAGGTGACGGTCAATGCGGGCAACGATGCGCCTTTCGCCGCGGACACCGCGATCGCCACGGCCGAAGACACGGCCAAGCGCGGCACGCTGCCGCCGGCCACCGACCTCGATCATGACACGGTCACCTATGCCAAGGCCGGCGACCCGGCGCACGGCACGGTCAGCATCGATGCCGACGGCAGCTATATCTACACCCCGACCGCCGACTACAACGGCAGCGACAGTTTCCGCTACAGCGTCAGCGACGGCCATGGCGGCAGCAACACCTACACGGTCAGCGTGACGGTCACCCCGGTCAACGACGCGCCGCTGGGTGCCGGCACCCGCATCACGGTGGCAGAGGACACGCCGGCATCGGGTACGCTGCCCGTGGCCACCGACGCCGACCGCGACGCCGTCACCTACGCCAGGGCCGGCGACCCGGCGCACGGCACCGTCGTCATCGATGCCGACGGCCGCTACACCTACACCCCTGCCGCGAACTACAACGGCGCCGACAGTTTCACCTACACCGTCAGCGACGGCCACGGCGGCAGCAACACCTATACGGTCGAGGTGACGGTCAACCCGGACAACGATGCGCCAGTCGCTGCGGATACCGCGATCGTCACCGCCGAAGGCACGGTCAAGCGCGGCACGCTGCCGCAGGCCACCGACCTCGATCATGACACGGTCACCTATGCCAAGGCCGCCGACCCGGCGCACGGCACCGTCAGCATCGACGCCGGCGGCAGCTATGTCTACACCCCGGCCGCGCACTACAACGGCAGCGACAGCTTCACCTACACCGTCAGCGACGGCCATGGCGGCAGCAACACGTATACCGTCGACATCGACGTGACGCCGGTAAACGACGCGCCCGTCGCTGCGGATAGCGCGATCACGACGGTGGAAGACACGGTAAAAACGGGCACGCTGCCACGCGCTACCGACGTCGAGTCCGATACGGTCACCTACGCCAAGGCCGGCGGCCCGGCGCACGGCACCGTCAGCGTCGACGCAGACGGCCGCTACACCTATACCCCCGGCGCAAACTACAACGGCGCCGACAGTTTCCAATACACGGTCAGCGACGGCCACGGCGGCAGCAACACCTACACCGTCGAGGTGACGGTCAACCCGGCCAACGATGCGCCGGTCGCCGCCGGCGCGACGATCGTGACGGCCGAGGATACGGCGGCAACCGGTACCCTGCCGCCGGCTACCGACATCGACCGCGATACGGTAACCTACGCCAAGGCCGCCGACCCGGCGCACGGCACGGTCGGCATCGGCGCCGACGGCCGCTACACCTACACCCCGGCCGCGAACTACTTCGGCACCGACCGTTTCACCTACACCGTCAGCGACGGCCACGGCGGCAGCAACACCTATACCGTCGACATCGACGTGACGCCGGTGAACGATGCGCCCATCGCGGCGGATAGCGCGATCACGACGCGGGAAGACACGGTCAAAACGGGTACGCTGCCAGGCGCCACCGATGCCGAGCGCGATACGGTCACCTACGCCAGGGCCGGCGACCCGGCACACGGCACGGTCCGCATCGACGCCGACGGCAGCTATACCTATACCCCGGCCGCGAATTACAGCGGTGCCGACAGTTTCACCTATACCGTGAGCGACGGCCACGGCGGCAGCAACACCCATACGGTCGCTGTCGACGTCACGCCGGTGAACGACGTCCCGGTTGCCCGCGATACCGCCATCGCCACGCGCGAAGACACCCCGGTGTCCGGCAACCTGCCGGTCGCCAGTGACGCCGACGGCGACCGCGTCGCCTATGCGCTGGCCGGTGCGCCGGTGCACGGCAGCGTCGTCATCGACGCCGACGGCCGCTATACCTATACGCCGGCCGCCGACTACAACGGCGCCGACAGCTTCCGCTACAGCGTTGCCGACGGCAAGGGCGGCAGCAACACCTACACGGTGTCGGTGACCATCGCCGCGGTCAACGACGCCCCGGTGGCGCACGGCGGCGCGGCCGGCAACGGCACCGTCGGCGAGCCGATGGCGCCGCTCGGCGTTCCGGCGTTCACCGACGTCGACGGCCCGGCGCTCGCTTACACGGCCACGCTGGCCGATGGTTCGCCGCTGCCGTCCTGGCTGGCTTTCGACCCGGCCACGCGCACCTTCACCGGCACGCCGCCGCGCGGCAGCGCCGGGACCCATGAGGTGGTCGTCAACGGTTCGGACGGCGCATCGGCGGCGACGGCCAGGGTCACGATCGAGGTCGGCAATCCACGGGTCCCGGGGCAGCCGCTGACGATCGGCTCGATGGACAAGGACACCGGCGTCTCCGCCACCGACTTCATCACCAGCGACGGCTCGGCCGGCCGTACCGTCAGCGGCAGCATCGGCGCGCCGCTCGGCCGCAACGAGGCGGTGCAGGTATCGTTCGACGGCGGCGCCACCTGGACCACCGCCGCCACCTCGGGCACGACCTGGAGCGTGACCGACAACGGCGCGCATACCGGCAACTGGACTATCGAGGCGCGCGTGACCAACCTGGCCGCCGGCCTGGATGGCACGACGGCAACGCGCGCGGTCGTGCTCGACACCGTGGCGCCCGCAGCGCCGACCGTGAACGACCTCACCACCACCAGTGCCACGCCAGTGCTGAACGGCAGCGCCAATCCGGCTGCGGGCGAGACCTTGCGCGTGACCATCAACGGCGCCACCTACGAGGTCGCGGCCGCGAACGGCAGCTGGTCGCTCGACCTGGCCAGCGCCACGCCGGTATCCGGCACCGCGGCGCCCCTGACCGTGGGCCGCAACTACGACGTCACGGCCACCATCACCGACCCGGCCGGCAACGTGGGCAGCGGCACCAATACCGGTCTCGTGAGCGTGAGCCCGCCGCTGCAGGCCCCCGTGGCAGCGCCGCTGGTGCAGCCCGCCGCGCCGGTCGCCGTGGCGGCATCGGCGCCGACGCCGGTGGCGGAACCGACCCCGGTCAGCCAGGCCGCCGACAGCCGCGTGCGCAGCGAATCGGCACCGGGCAGCCTGGCCGCCGGCGACAGCGTGCAGCTGGGCTACGGCGTGGGCACACGCGCCGCCGAGCAGCCGGTCATCGACTTGCGCGCCGCCGCGCTGTCGGACATCTATACCCGCACCGAAGGCTTCCGCACCGTGGTCGCCAAGGCCGAGGAACCGGCGCTGGTGTTGTTCCAGGGCGTGCCCGACCAGTTCGCGGAGAGCGGCCACGACCTGTCGATGACGATACCGGCCGATGCCTTTGCGCACACCCAGCCGAATGCGACGGTGCGCCTGGTCGCGGTGCAGCAGGATGGCCGTCCGCTGCCGGCCTGGGTCCAGTTCAACGGCCAGACCGGCCAGTTCACCGGCGACGTGCCGAAGGGACTGCAAGGCGAACTGAAGATCAAGCTGATTGCACGCGACCTCGGCGGGCGCGAGGCGGTTGCGCTGTTCCGCATCAACGTGGGCCAGCAGCGCACCGGGCAGCAAGATGGGGTGCAGCGCAGCACGGGCGAACTGCGTGCGCCGGCCGGCAAGGCCGGGCTGAGCGCCCAGCTGCGCGCCCGCAGCATGGCGCGCGGTTAATGGAATGAGATGAGCGATGGACAGACACCCTGACGCCAGTACCCCGCTGGCCACCCTGCTGGACCTGGCGCACCGCGCGCGCCATGCCGGCGAGGCGGTCGAACTGGATTTCCTGGCCGTGAATGGCAGCCATGCGCTGGCGCCGTACCGCCAGGCCGCGCTGTGGTTCGAGGACCGCGGCGTGTGCGCGCTGTCCGGCGTGGTGCAGATCGAGGCGAATGCGCCTTATGTGCAGTGGCTGGGCCGGCTGGTGGCGGCGCTGCAGCAGGACGGGCAGGCGCGTGCGCTGGGCGCCGCCGAGGTGGCGCCGGAACTGGCGCAGGAATGGGCCGACTGGCTGCCGGCCTACGCGCTGTGGCTGCCGATCGCGCCCGGTGCGCAAGGCCACCCGGCGCGCGGCGGCCTGCTGCTGGCGCGCGACATCCCCTGGCTGGACAGCGAACTGCCGCTGCTCACGGAGTGGGCCGACATCCTGCGCCACGCCTGGACGGCGCGCACGCCGCCGCTGGCCTTGTCGCCGCTGGCCCTGCGCGCGCGCCTGCGCCGGCGCCGCGCGCACGAGGCGGCGCAGCGCCTGCCCTGGTGGCGCCGGCGCGTGCCGCAGGTAGCGCTGGCGATTGCCGCGCTGCTGTGCGTGCCGGTGCGCCTGACCGTGCTGGCGCCGGGCGAACTGGTGCCGGCCAATCCGGCCGCGATCCGTTCGCCGCTGGAAGGCGTAATCGCCGCCATCGACGTCAAGCCGAACCAGGCGGTCAAAAAGGGCGATCCGCTGTTCCACTTCGACCAGGCGCAGCTGGAAAGCCGCGACGCGGTGGCGGCGCAGGCACTGGCCACCGCCGAAGCCGAGTACCGCCAGGCGCTGCAGCAGGTACTGGCCGACGGCAAGTCGCGCAACCAGCTGGCCGTGCTGCAGGGCAAGATCGAGGAAAGGCGCGCCGAAGCCGGCTTCGTGCACGGCCAGCTGGAACGCTCGACCGTACTGTCGCCGCGCGACGGCATCGCGCTGTTCGACGATGCCGGCGAGTGGAGCGGGCGTCCGGTCGGCACCGGCGAGCGCATCATGCGCATCGCCTCGCCGCGCGATGTCGAGGTCGAGGCCTGGCTGGCGGTGGGCGATGCGCTCCCGCTCGAGAGCGGCGCGCCGCTCAAGCTGTACCTGGCATCGAGCCCGCTCGATCCGGTGACGGCCACGGTGCGCTACGTGGCCTATGAAGCGCAGGCGCGTCCGGACGGCAGCTATGCCTACCGCGTGCGCGCCAGGCTGGACGGCGACACCGGCCAGCGCGTCGGCCTGAAGGGCACGGCGAAGCTGTCCGGGGCCTGGGCGCCGCTGGCCTACTGGATCCTGCGCCGGCCGCTGGCGGCGATGCGCCAAATGATCGGCTTGTGACCCGTGGTCTCTGATTAATATGAGTTACTACACGCTACCGCCGCTGCGCGAAGAGCTCGGCCTGCACCGCGGCCCGGCACTGGCGACCGGGGAGCCCAGCCATACGCTGGAAGACCCGGTGCGCAACCAGTTCTTCCGCATCGACTGGACCACCTTCGAGATCCTGTGCCGCTGGTCGCTCGGCAACCCGGACGACATCCTGCTGTCGCTGCGCGCCGACACGCCCCTCGACCTGGAGCGTGCCGACGTCGAGGCCGTGCAGAAGTTCCTGCACGATAACCAGCTGCTGCGGCCCGATCCGGTCGCCTCCAGTAAAGCGATGGCGGCGCGCCACCGGGCCGCGGCCGGCAAGTGGCATACGCAGCTGCTGCACCATTACCTGTTCTTCCGCATCCCGCTGGTGAAACCGGACCGCTGGCTGACGCGTGCCGCGCCCGCCTTCGAATGGGTGTTCTCGCGCGGCTTTGCCGTGATGACGCTGCTGGCGCTGCTGCTCGGCGCCACGCTGGTGTGGCGCCAGTGGGACGTATTCAGCACCACGCTGGCCGGCTCGTTCACGCCCGGCGGCCTGTTCGCCTACGCGGTGGCGCTGACGCTCGTAAAATGCGCGCACGAACTCGGGCACGCGGTCACCGCCAAGCGGCGCGGCTGCCGGGTGCCGGCGATGGGCCTGGCCTTCCTGGTGCTGTGGCCGGTGCCGTACACCGATACCAACGACGTCTGGCGCCTCGACAAGCGATCCTGGCGCCAGCAGGTCGCGATGGCCGGCGTCGCCACCGAACTCCTGATCGCCGTCTGGGCGACGCTGGCCTGGGCCGTACTGCCGGACGGGATGCTGCGCGAGATCGTGTTCCCGCTCGCCACCACCACCTGGATCGCGACGCTGGCGGTGAACGCCAGCCCGTTCATGCGCTTCGACGGCTACTTCGTGCTGGCCGACTGGCTCGACATGCCGAACCTGCATGCGCGCGCCTTTGCGCTGGCGCGCTGGGACCTGCGCGAGCGCCTGTTCGGCTTCAAGGCCGAGCCGCCCGAGTACTTTCCGCGCCGTCGCCACGTCGGCCTGATCCTGTTCGCCTGGGCGGTCTGGCTCTATCGTATTACCGTGTTCGTGGGCATCGCACTGCTGGTGTACCACTTCTTCATCAAGCTGGTCGGTCTGTTCCTTTTTTGCATTGAAATGAGCTGGTTCGTCATCCGCCCGATCGCGGGCGAAGTCAAGGTGTGGCGCAGCCTGTGGCCGCAGATCCGCAACAGTGCGCGCGGACGCCGCACCATCGTGCTGGCGCTGCTGCTGCTGGTCCTGTTTGCCGTGCCCTGGCCGACCCGGGTGCAGGGCGGGGCGGTCCTCAAGCCGGCCAAGGTATTCGCGGTGCATGCGCCGGACCACGCCCAGGTGAGCGGGCTGCCGCTGCGCGAAGGCGCGCAGGTGGAGGCGGGCCAGCTGCTGGTCCAGTTCGCGGTGCCGGAAAACGGCAGCCGCCGCCAGGCGCTGCAAGCGGAAATAGAACGCCTGCGCTGGCAGGCCGGATCGGCCGGCTTCGATGCCGAGCAGCGCGCCAACAGCGTGGTGCTGCGCGAGCAGCTGGCCACCGCCGAGGCCCAGCTGGCGGCGCTGGACGAGGACGCGGCGCGCTACCGTCCGCTGGCGCCCTTCGCCGGCACGCTGCGCGATCTCGATCCGGAGCTCCGGCCCGGCACCTGGGTCGGCAAGAACGAGCGCGTCGCGGTGCTGGTGGGCGAGGGCGCGCTCGACGCCAGCACCTACCTCGACGAAGACACCGTGCGCCGGGTGGCCGTGGGCGACCATGCCACCTTCTATCTCGACGGCGCCGGCGGCCCGGCGCTGCGCCTGACGGTGGCCGGCATCGACCGCGACGCCACCCGCACGCTGCCGAGCGGCCTGTGGGCGGCCCAGCAGGGCGGCCAGGTGCCGGCGCGCGAAAAGCAGGGCGCCTGGTACCCGGACCATGCCGTGTACCGCGTCACCTTCAGCG
Source organism: Herbaspirillum sp. SJZ107 (assembly GCF_006715485.1). Classification (GTDB taxonomy): domain Bacteria; phylum Pseudomonadota; class Gammaproteobacteria; order Burkholderiales; family Burkholderiaceae_D; genus Telluria. The sequence continues at coordinate 109,321 of NZ_VFNH01000003.1, read as the reverse complement.
TCGACCAGCAGGCGCCGCAGCTGGCCGGCCACGCCTGGCGCGGCAAGGTCGTGATCGCCGGCGACTGGGAAGCGCCGGGCACGCGCTTCGTGCGCGCACTGGCCAGCCTGTTCTGGCGCGAAGCGGGGTTCTGATACACGGCTGCTAGTCCGGGCCGTGCTTGCCAGGCGGCGGGCATCGGCCTAGATTGTCGGTCTTGGCTCCGGAGACCGCCCCATGCGCCTGCGCGACCTGATGCGGCGAGCGCCCACCATCCGCCAGTGGCTGGCGATGCTGCTGGCTGCATGCATGGTGCCGGCAGCCGGCGCCGTCGTCGTGCTTTTCCTGTACTCCTACCAGCGCGAACGTGCCGGCATCGAGCGCGCCACGCTCGACGTCACGCGCGCGCTCACCCAGGCCATCGACCGCGAACTGGCCAGCGCCCAGGGCGCGATGCAGGCGCTGGCGACTTCGCCCAACCTCGACCACGCCGACCTGCACGCCTTCTACGGCCAGGCCACCGAGGTGCTGCACGACCGGCCGGGCAACACCCTGCTGCTGGTCGGACGCGACGGCCGCCAGGTGGTGAACACCCACGTGCCCTACGGTGCGCCGCTGCCGATGCACGGCAATCCGCTGCAGCTGCGGCGCGTGATCGACAGCGGACGGCCGCTGGTGTCCGACCTCTACTTCGCGCCGATCGTGGGGCGGCTGCTGACCAGCGTCGACGTGCCGGTGCTGCGCCGCGGGGAGGTGCGCTACCTGCTGTCGATGCAGTATGTCGGCGAGCGCCTGGGCGCGATCCTGACGCGCCAGAACATCCCGCCCGACGTCACCGCCACCATCTACGACAGCACTGCCCGCATCGTCTGGCGCAGCCGCGGCTCGCGCGCCGACGTCGGCCGGCGTGCCGATCCCGGCCTGGCGGGCGGCCTGCTGCTGGAGCCGGAAGGCATCGTCGACGAGCCCGGTCCCGACAGCGTGCCTTACGTGACCGTGTTCAGCCGCTCGGCGGTGTCCAACTGGACGGTGGCGATCGCCTTGCCGCGCGGCGCCCTGAATGCCGCGCTGTGGCGCTCGCTGGCCTGGATCGCGCTCGGCGCGCTGGCCATGTTCACGCTCGGCCTGGCGCTGGTGCGCGCGATCGGCAGCCATATCGAACGCTCGATCCGCGGGCTGGTGCCCCCCGCGATCGCGCTCGGCTACGGCGAACCGGTGACGCTGCCGCCGCTGCACCTGCGCGAGACCCGCGACGTCGGCCAGGCGCTGGTGCAGGCCGCCGCGCTGCTGCACGAACGCACCCGCCAGCGCGACGACGCCGAGCGCGACCGCCGGCGCCTGAGCGACGCCAACCAGGAAATCGAACGCAGTGAAGCCTTTTTGCGCGGGATCTTCGAGGAAACCCCGGATGGGTGCTGCTGGTCGGCCTCGACTGCCGGGTCACGCGCGCGAATGCCCAGGGCGAGCAGTTGTTCGGCTATGCGCAGGGGGCGATGGCCGGGATCGCGATCGACGACCTGTTATACGAGACCGGGCCGCAGGCGCAGCCGCTGTGCGAGCGCGTGCGCGCGGCGCCGCTGCGGCGCGGCGTCGACGGCACGGCCCAGCTGCACGGCCGCCGCCGCGACGGCAGCAGCTTTCCGGCCGACGCCATGGCCAGCCCGCTGCGCGAGCGCGCGCTGGTGATCGTGACCGTGCGCGACATGACCGCCAGCTGGGAACAGGACGAAGCGCTGCGCCGCACGCTGGAGGACAAGAGCACGCTGCTCAAGGAGCTGTACCACCGTGTGAAGAACAACCTGCAGCTGATCATCAGCATGTTCAACCTGCAGACCCGCGGCCTGCGCGACAGCGAAGCGCGCCAGGCGCTGCTGGAGGCGGCCGGCCGGGTGCGCACGATGGCGCTGGTGCACGAGCGCCTGTACCAGTCGCGCACCCTGTCCTCGATCGCGCTGGACGCCTACATCGCCGAGCTGTGCGAGCAGCTGGCCGGTGCGGCCTCGGCGGCGCAGCGCGGCATCGCGGTGCGGGTCGAGGCGGCGCCGGTCGAGATCGGACTCGACGTCGCGGTGCCGCTCGGCCTGCTGCTGAACGAGCTGGTGTCCAACAGCCTGAAGCACGGCTTTCCCGAAGGCCGGCACGGCCGCATTTTGGTGTGCCTGGTGAGCGAGCCCGGCGCCGGCGCCGGCACCATGCGCCTGACGGTGGCCGACGACGGCGTTGGCCTGCCGCCTGGCTTCGATCGAACTTTCTCGCACACGCTTGGTCTGAGACTTGTTTCTGCCTTGAGCGGCCAATTGCGCGCCCGATTCACCATCGATCCATCGCCGGACGAGGGCGGCGGCGTGCTGGCCACCCTGGTGTTCAGCATTCCCGCCCATCGAGGATCGTCATGATGCAGGAAGCAGTCGCCTCACGCGCCCAGGCCGCGCCCATCCTGCTCGTGGTCGAGGACGAGTCGCTGGTGGCCATGGATCTCGACGGCCAGCTGCACGACATGGGCTACCAGGTGTGCGGCTGCGTCGACAACGGCCGCGACGCCATCGCCCGCGCCCGCACCGAGCGCCCCGACCTGATCCTGATGGACATCGTGCTCAAGGGCGACATGGACGGCATCGCCGCCGCCTCCGTCATCGGCAAGGAGCTGCACATCCCGGTGCTGTTCCTGAGCGCCTACAGCGACGACCAGACCGTCGAGCGCGCGGCCGATGCCTGGCCCTACGGCTACCTGACGAAACCGTTCCAGAACCGCGAGCTGCGCGCCGGCATCGAGGTGGCGCTGCGCAAGGCCGCGGTCGAGCGCATGGTGCGCAATTCGGAGCGCTGGCTCGCTGCCGTGCTGCGCGGGGTCGGTGACGCCGTCATCGCCACCGATGCCGGCGGCATCGTCGGGCTGGCCAACCCGGCGGCCGAAGCCCTGCTCAAGGGAAGCACGCTGCACGGCGGACTGCGCGGGCGGGCGGCGGCCGAGGTGGTGCGCCTGGAAGACCCGGCCGGCGGCGGAGCGGTGCCGCTGGCGCCGGGCGGCCTGCCGCGCGCCGGCGCTGCCATGCTGGTCGAGCACGACGGCCAGCGCATCCCGGTCGATTTCTCGGCCGGCCCGATCTGCGACGAAGGCGAGCACCTGACCGGCGTCGCGATCGTGCTGCACGACATGCGCGAACGGGTCGCCGCCGAGCTGCGCCTGGCGTACAGCGAGCGGCGCTTCCGCGGCGCCTTCGACAATGCCCCGCTCGGGCTGGCGCTGCTGGACCGCGACAACCGCTTCGTGCGCGTCAACCGCGCCCTGTGCCGCCTGCTCGGGCTCGAGGCCGGCCAGCTGCTGGGCAGCGACCAGGCCGCGTTCGGCGACGCCAGCGACAACGCCATCGAAAGGGAATACCAGCAGGACCTGCTGGCCGGGCGCAGCGACGCGGTCCAGTACGAGCGCCGCTACCGTACGCGCGACGGACGCCTGCTGTGGGCGCTGGTCTCGGCCACGCTGCTGCCGGCCGACGGCGAGCCCCAGCATTTTCTCATCCAGATCAACGACCTCACCCAGCGCAAGCGCGCCGAGGAAGACCTGGCCCACCTGGCCCACCACGACGCCCTGACCAGCGCCGCCAACCGCGCGCTGCTGAACGAGGAAGTCGACCACGGCATCGCGGTGGCGCGCCGCCACCGCACGCGCCTGGCGGTGGTGTTCATCGACATCGACTACTTCAAGCACATCAACGACAGCTACGGCCACGAAGCGGACGACGCCGTGCTCAAGGAAACCGCCGCGCGCCTGAGCCGCACGGTGCGCGAGATCGACATCGTGGGCCGCATGGGCGGCGATGAGTTCGTGGTGGTGCTGTCCGAGGTCAGCGACGCGGCGGCGGTGCTGGCATTGACCGAAAAGCTGCGCATCGAATGCGGCAAGCCGGTGCACTTCGACGGCCACGAGCTGCGCATCGCGATCAGCACCGGCGTCAGCCTGTACCCGGACGATGCCCAGGACTTCCGCACGCTGCTGCGCTTCGCCGACAGCGCCCTGTACCATGCCAAGGGAGAAGGCCGCAACAACGTCCAGTTCTACCACCCCGAACTCACCGCGCGCATGGAGATGCGCACCCGCCTCGGCGCCGGCCTGCGCCTGGCGCTCGAACGGCACGAACTGGAACTGTATTACCAGCCGATCGTCGCCCTCGACGGCGACCGCCCGGCGGCGGTGGAGGCGCTGGTGCGCTGGCATCATCCCGAGCTGGGACTGGTGATGCCGGACGTGTTCCTGCCGCTGCTGGAAGAAGCGTCGATGGGCGAGGCGATCGGCAGCTGGGCCATCTTCGAAGCCTGCCGCCAGGGCGCGCTGTGGAATGACGAGGGGCCGGGTCTGGCGCACGGACCGCTGCGCATCGGCGTCAACGTCACCGCGGCCCAGTTCAAGGCCGGCCGCCTGGCCCAGACCGTCGAACGCGCGCTGCACGCCAGCGGCCTGCCCAGCCACCTGCTGTGCATCGAGATCACCGAACAGCTGCAGCTGGCCGACACCGACCAGACCCGCGCCGTCATGGACAGCCTGCGCGCGCTCGGGGTGCTGGTCGCGATCGACGATTTCGGCACCGGCTATTCCTCGCTCAGCTACATCAGCCGGCTGCGCCCGGACGAGCTGAAGCTGGACAAGTCGCTGGTGACCAACGTCGATGCGGATGCCGAGCGGGCCGGCATCGTGGTGGCGGCGCTGGCGATGGCGCGCAGCCTGCGGCTGGACGTGGTGGCGGAAGGGGTGGAGACCGAGGCCGAGAAAGGTTTTCTGCGGGCGCACGGCTGCGACATGGCGCAGGGGTTTTTATATCACCAGGCGATGCCGGCGCGGGAGTTCGAGGGGTGGGTGGCTGGGCGTGTGGCTTTATGAGTTAGCGTAAGCTCGTCGCCCCTGCGAAGGCAGGGGCCCAAGTTCGTCGCGTTTCGACTGCGCTGAAAACTTGGGCCCCTGCCTTCGCAGGGGCGACGGTTTTAATGTCGACAGTATTAATTACGCTTCCAGCATCGACCCCGTCTCCCGATACCGTTCATGCCACGCAAACGCCTTCTCCAGCACATGCGGCGTCTGGCCGCCGCGCAGCTTCGCTTCCGCCAGGTAGTCGCGCAGCATGCTGCGGTACGGCTCGGCCACGCACTTCTCGATGATCACGTCGGCGCGCTCGCGCGGCGCCAGCCCGCGCAGATCGGCCAGGCCGTATTCGGTGACGATGATGTCGACGTCGTGTTCCGTATGATCCACGTGCGTCACCATCGGCACGATCGAGGACACCTTGCCGCCCTTGGCGGTGGCCTTGGTCGCGAAGATCGACAGGTAGGCGTTGCGCGCGAAATCGCCAGAGCCGCCGATGCCGTTCATCATGTGGGTGCCGCTCACGTGGGTCGAGTTGATGTTGCCGTAGATGTCGGCTTCGAGCGCGGTGTTGATCGCGATGATGCCGAGGCGCCGGATCACTTCCGGGTGATTCGACACTTCCTGCGGGCGCAGCACCAGGCGGTCGCGGTAGTGCTCGAAGCCGCGGAACACCTGCGCGCTCTTTTCGGGCGACAGCGTGATCGAGGAGCCGGACGCGAAATCGAGCTTGCCGGCATCGAACAGGTCGAAGGTCGAGTCCTGCAGCACTTCGGAATACATGGTGAGGCCGTGGAAGGGGCTGTCGACGAAGCCGGCCAGCACCGCGTTGGCGATGGTGCCGATGCCTGCCTGCAGCGGCAGCAGGCTGTTGGTCAGGCGCCCGGCCAGGATCTCGTCTTCGAAGAAGCGCACCAGGTGGCCGGCGATGGCGGCGGTCTCGGCATCCGGCGGCAGCACCGAGGAGGTGCTGTCCGGCTGGTCCGAGATCACGATCGCGACGATCTTCTCGGGCGGGATCTCGATCGCGGTGGTACCCACGCGCTGCTCGACCGACATGATCGGGATCGGCTCGCGCATCGGCCGTTTTTTCGGAATCCAGACGTCGTGCAGGCCTTCCAGGCCGGTCGGCTGCGCCAGGTTGATCTCGACGATGACCTTGTCGGCCAGGATCGCGAAGCTGGCGCTGTTGCCGACCGAGGTGGTCGGGATGATGGCGCCGGTTTCCGTGATCGCTACCGCCTCGACCACGGCGACGTCGACCGGGGCGATGTGGCGGCTGCGCAGCTGCTCGACGGTTTCCGACAGGTGCTGGTCGATGTACATCACCTCGCCGCGGTTGATCGCGGCGCGCAGCACCGGGTCGACCTGGAAGGGCATGCGCCGCGCCAGCGCGCCGGCTTCGGTGAGCCGCTTGTCCGTGTCGTTGCCGAGCGAGGCGCCGGTCAGCAGCGTGATCTTCAGCGGCTCCAGCCTGGCGCGTTCGGCCAGCGCGGCCGGGACCAGCTTGACGTCGCCGGCGCGGGTGAAGCCGCTCATGCCGACGGTCATGCCGTCCTTGATCCAGGTGGCGGCCTCTTGGGCGCCGGTGACGCGCTTGCGCAGTTGCGCGCAGCGGATGCGATCCAGGTATTCCGTTTTCATCTCTCTACTCTTTTGAAATCAGCTGAGCCGGTAATTTTCAGGCAGCAGCTGTGGGGGCAAGTCCCGCTCGCCCAGCGCCGTGCGCAGGTCGATCTCGATCGTGCGGCAGATGGCGTCGAGCGGCAGGTCGTTGTCGGAGTGGCCGAACGGTTCCTCGATCTCGTCGCCGAGGGCATCCAGGCCGAAGAAGGTGTAGGCGACGATGGCGGCCACCAGCGGCGTCAGGTAGCCGATGGTGTCGACCAGGCCGAAAGGCAGGAACATGCAGTACAGGTGGGCGGTGCGGTGCAGCAGCAGGGTGTACGAAAACGGGATCGGCGTGCCGCGGATGCGTTCGCAGGCGGCGGCCACGCCGGTCATGTTCGACAGCGTGGCGTCGATCGGCGCCGCCAGCATCGGGTCGAGGCGGCGCTCGCGCAGGCACAGCGCCAGGTCGGCGCCCATCGCCAGCATCAGCGCATGCGGCAGGTTGGGCAGGCTGCGGATGCCTTCCCATTCGTCCGGCGCCAGCCAGGGTGCGACGTCGGCCGCGGGATCGGTCTTGCGCAGGTGGTGGCGCAGGGCGTGGGCATAGGCGACGGTACGCCGGAGCATGCGCTCGCGCAGCACGCCACCGTCGTCCGCGTCCGCATCTGCACCAACCAGCGACAGGCACTGGCGCGCCAGCGTACGGCTGCGCAGTACCAGTTCGCCCCACTGCTTGCGGCCTTCCCAGAAGCGGTCGTAGGCGGCGTTGTTGCGGAAGCCGAGGAAGATCGCCAGCGGCAGTCCCATCAGCGTGAACGGGATGGCGCTGACCGTGATCTTGACGCCGTCGATGCGGCCATCAAGCAGGGTGACGGCGATCGCCAGCAGGGTGGTGAAGGCGAGGCTCTTCCAGATACTCGGCAGGATCGAGCCGCGCATGACCAGGAACAGGCGCAGGCCGTTCGGGCGGTCGCGGACGATCATGCGCTGGCCCGCCGCGGTGGCGCAAACGGGAGGAAGATCGGGTCGGGCAGGCAGGGGTGGTTCATCACTTTTGCTTCTTCATACGGTCGGTCGCTCCATTCCGCGGCAGGCCGGAAGTGGCCCGCGTTCGTTTGGAAACGACCGTTTTATTTTGCGCCTCAAGCACCCGAATGCCTAATTACGATTCCTGATGGCGGGTATGCTGCACCTGAATGGTGCATTGCAGCGTGAGCCGTGTGCCGTATCCGGGCAGGGTCACGTATGGTGGGCGTCACGTTATCAAACACGGAGTCAGTCAAATGAAGACGCGCCAGTTGGGCAATACCGGATTGCAGGTCTCGAGCATCGGCCTGGGCTGCATGGGCATGAGCGATTTTTACGCCAACCGCGACGACGCCGAATCGATCGCCACCATCCAGCGTGCCATCGACCTCGGGGTGACGCTGTTCGACACCGCCGACATGTATGGCCCGCACACCAACGAGGAACTGCTGGGCCGGGCGATCCGCGGGCGCCGCGAGGGCCTGGTCATCGCCACCAAGTTCGGCGTCATGCGCACGCCGCAGAACCCCACCGACTACCGCGTCAACGGCAGTCCGGACTACATCCGCCAGGCGGTCGAAGGCAGCCTGACGCGCCTTGGCATCGATGCGATCGACCTGTATTACCAGCACCGGGTCGACCCGGGCACGCCGATCGAGGACACCATGGGCGCGCTGGCCGACCTGGTCCGCGCCGGCAAGATCCGTCATATCGGACTGTCGGAAGCCTCCGTCGAGACCATCGAACGCGCCGTGAAAGTGCATCCGGTGACGGCGCTGCAAAGCGAGTATTCGCTGTGGACGCGCGATCCGGAGGAGGGCGTGCTGGATGCCTGCCGCCGCCATGGCATCGGCTTCGTGCCCTACAGCCCGCTCGGACGCGGCTTCCTCACCGGCGAGATCCGCACGCCGGAAGACTTCGCGCCGAACGACTACCGCCGCAATAGCCCGCGCTTCCAGGGCGAGAATTTTGCCCGGAACATCGCGCTGGTGGACAAGGTGCGCGAGCTGGCACACGAAGCCGGCTGCACGCCGGGCCAGCTGGCGCTGGCCTGGGTGCTGGCGCAGGGACCGGACATCGTGCCGATCCCGGGCACCAAGCGCCGTAAATACCTGGAGCAGAACGTGGAAGCGGTCGACCTGGATATCGGGCCGTCGCAGCTGACCGAACTGGAAGCGATCTTCCCGCGCGGCGCGGCGGCCGGGACGCGCTATCCCGAGGCACAGATGGCGGCCGTCAACCGGTAGTCTGCAATGCTGGAACGTCGCCCCTGCGAAGGCAGGGGCCCAAGTTCGATACGTCGCCGAAATGCGTGCAACTTAGACCCCTGCCTTCGTAGGGGCGACGTATTGCCTTATCCGACGACGGCCGCCTGGCCGGCCTGCACCGCTTTCCAGCCGCGCAGGCCGGCGATCGCTTCTTCCTTCAGCTTGGCCTCGATCTCGATCCAGGGCGCGCCGGCGTACGAGGCCGGCATGGTCGCGATCAGGTCCGAGTGCTGGCGGTCGTTGAAGTCCTCGCGGCCGTTCGAGATGTGGACCACCTGGTGGGCCGGCTCGGCCCAGGTTTCTCTCGCCCGGGCCAGCATCTCGGCCACGCTCGGGTCGTCGTAGCTGGACAGCTTGTCGTGCACGATGTGGTGGTGGGCGTCGAAGATCATCGGCACGCCGCTCCTCACGCAGACGTCGTGGATGTCGAGGGCGCCGTAACTGTATTCATCGTTCTCCAGGCACAGGCGCAGGCGGATCGGATCCGGCAGGTCGCGGATGCGCGCCACCAGTGCGTCGCTGCGGTTGGCCTTGCCGCCGTGGATCTCGAGCAGCGCCCACGGCGAGCGCGGCTGCTGCAACAGCTCCATGATGTCGGCATGCATCTGCAGGATCTTGATGCTGTTGGCCACCACCTCGGGCGAGTCGGAACTGAGCACCACGAACTGGTCCGGATGCATCACCAGGCGCAGGCCCAGTTGCGTCGCGCGCGCGCCGGTGCGCGCCAGTGCGGGGGCCAGCGGCTGCATCACCTCGCGGCCGATGTCCTCGTCGAAGAAGGGGAAGATCGAGGACGGCATGCGATACAGGCGGATGCCTTCGCGCTGGCAGTAATTCAGGGCGCCGTCGAGGGTCTGGATGTTGTCGCGGTAGATCTCGTCCAGGATCTTGCGCTGGCCGGCATCCGACTGCTCGAGCAGGCGCTTGCGGGTGACGGTGCGGTAGCGGATGTCCTTGGACACGGTGATGCAGACCAGGCCGAGCTCGGGAGACATGGGATCATGGATTCGTTAGTGTGGATGCCATGTTCCAATGAATCCCGCCTCCGGTCAAAAGCAATGCCGCGTTGCAATTCCCGAGCTTAACCCGCGAGCAGGGGGAGCCTGACGGTGAAGGTGCTGCCATGGCCGGGACCGGGGCTGGCGGCGGTGACAGTGCCGCCGTGCAGTTCGACCAGTTTGCGCACCAGCGCCAGGCCGAGGCCGAGGCCGCCCTGGGCGCGGTCGAGGGTGCGCGTGCCCTGGGTGAACAGGTCGAACACCACCGGCAGCAGGTCGGGGCCGATGCCGCTGCCGTTGTCGTGGACGGTCAGGACCGCCTGGGTATCTTCGGCGGCCAGGGTGACGTCGATGCGGCCGCCTTCCGGCGTGTACTTGGCGGCGTTGGTCACCAGGTTGGCCACGACCTGCACCAGGCGCGTGTGGTCGCCGTCGACCGTCAAGGGGCCGGACGGCGGCGCGACCGACAGCACGTGGCGGCGCGCGTCGACCAGCGGCCGCGACTGCTCGACCGCCTCGTTCAGCACCCGTCCCAGGTCGAGCGGCTTGCGCGCGACCGTGACCAGGCCGCGCGTCACCCGCGACACGTCCAGCAGGTCGTCGACCAGGTGGCGCATGTGGGCCACCTGGCGTGCGACGATCTCGCTGATCTGCTTGATGCGCGCTTCGTTGGCGTAGGCGATGCGCAGCATGTCGGCGGCGCTGGCGATCGGCGCCAGCGGGTTGCGCAGTTCGTGCGCCAGCATCGCCAGGAACTCGTCCTTGCGGCGGTCGGCCAGGCGCAGCGCTTCCTCGGCACGCTTGCGCTCGGTGATGTCGATCGCCACCGCGTGCACCACGGTGCGTCCGTCGATGCCGGGGCCGAGGTGGCCGCGCAGGTCGATCCATGCGACGCTGCCGTCGTCGGCGCGCAGGATGCGCGGCGTGAGGTGGTAGTCGCCGCCGTCGCGCATCACCTGGGCGTGGCAATCGAGCACCATCTGGCGGTCCTCCGGATGGTACAGCTCCCACACTTCGCTGACGTTGTGCCAGTCCTTGCCGAACACGCTGTGCAGGTTGGCCGAGAAACTCACGGCGCCGGTGCACGGATCGCGTTCCCACACCGCCATGTGGGCCGCCACCAGGCCCTGGCGCAGGCGGTCCTCGCTGTAGCGCAGCGCGCTCTCGGCGCGTTCCAGTTCGCTGACGTCGGTACCGGTGCCGAACCACTGGACGATCTTGCCGCCGGGATCGCGCAGCGGCGCCACCGAGGCGAAAATGCTGCGGTAGGCGCCATCGGCGCCGCGCAGCGGAAAGGTCATCTGCGCCGTGTTGCCGGTGGCCAGCGCCTCGTTCCAGCGCTGCGCCACCTGCGGCAGGACCGCCGGATCGTGGAATTCGCGCCAGTCGTGCGGCGCCAGCGTGCCGGGGGCGGCGCCGGTGAATTCGTACCAGCGCTGGTTGAACCAGGTGATGGTGCCGTCCGCATCGGCCATCCACACCAGCTGCGGGATGTTGTTCGACAGCTGCAGGAAGCGGCGCCGCTCGGCTTCCAGGCGCGCATGCTGTTCGTACAGGCGGTCCAGCATGCGGTTGATGGCGCCGGCCAGGCTGACCACTTCGCGGCTGCCGGCCAGCGGTGCGCGCTGCGCATCGCCGCTGGCGGTGCCGCCGTCGCCGTCGCCGAGGCTGCCGGAGAAGGCCTCGAGGCGGCGCAGGTCGCCGGTCAGGCCATGCGCCAGGCGCGACGCCAGCAGGAACACCACCAGCGCCAGCAGCGCCGTGATGGCCAGGATCGCCAGGTACTGCGGCCCCGGCACCACCATCGGGGCCGCCAGCCGCCGTTCGTCTTCGTGCAGCACCAGGCCCAGGTGGCGCAGGCCGGCCGGCAGCGGCACGGCGGCGTCGATCTCGCGCGCGTGGCCGGCGCCGCCGAGGTGGCGGAACGCCGCCCACTGCACCGGTTTCAGGTCGGCCAGGCGCACTTTATAGACCAGTGCGCCTTCCGGGGTGCGGGTGCGCGAATAGCGCAGCAGGTTCACGCCGATCAGTTCCTGGCCCTGGGGGCCGGTGCGCAGCGCGGCGCGCTCGTCGCCGCTGTCGATGCGCTGGCGCAGCCAGGCGACGTCGTCCGCATTGAAGCCGGCGGCGCCGTTGTCGGCAATGGCGACGCCTTCGAAGTCGGTGAACATCAGCTGCAGCGGAATGCCGTTGATCTGGCGTAGCCCATGCAGATAAGGCCGCAGGTAGGTTTCCTTGCCGGCGCTGTCGACCAGCGCGTTGGCCAGGATCGGGCTGTTCGCCACTTCGGCCAGGCGCGTGGTCAGCGCTTCCAGGTTGGTGCCGACGGTGGTGGCGTGGAAGGCGACCTCGCGCTGCTGCAGCAGCGCGTTGGCCTGCTCGCGCTGGCGGTCGATCAGCCAGAACGAGACGATGGAGATCAGCAGTACCGCGCACGCGGTCAGGATCGCGGCCGCGATCGCGAAGCGGCGCGACAGGCTGGCCGGCGGCGCGGCGCGCGTGGCCGCCGGGGTTTTTCCGAATTGGCGCAGCATGTTCAGTCCTGCGCCGGCACCAGCACGCCGTCGGCGCGGTAGCGTGCCATCAGCAGCTGTTCCGGTCCCAGCGCTTCGTGGCGCGCCGGCGTGAACGGCGGCGCGTAATCCTTGACCAGGCCGCGATGGCTGCCGACCCGTTCCAGCGCGTCGCGCACGGCGCGGCGGTCGGTGCTGCCGGCCAGGTCGATCGCGCGCGCCAGGATATGGGTCAGGTCGTAGGCATGGGCGACGCCGACCGGACCCTGGATGTCTTCGATGCGCTTGACGTTCGACACCGTGGCCGCGCTGGCCAGGAAGCGCTTGACCCGTGCCGGATCGGCCTTGTAGAAGCTGAAGGTCTGGATCACGGAAAAGTCGACCTGCTGCAGCGCCGGCCCGGCCTGGGCGGTGAATTCGCCGCCGGTCACGCCCCAATGGCTCAGGATCGGCAGGCGCTGCGCCTTGGGCAGCGCCGCGACTTCGCGCACCAGCACCGCGGCCTCGTCGTCGTTGGCGACCAGTACGATGGCCTGGGCACCGGCCGCGCGCAGCTGGCTGTATTTGGCGACCAGCGAGGCATCGCGCCAGTTGTACCAGGAGGTGCCGACGATTTTCATGCCGGGCAGTTTCGGCAGCGCGCGCTCGGCCGCGGCGGCATTGCTGCGGCCCCAGGACGTGTTGGTCATCAGCAGGCCGACGCGCTCGAGCCTGCGCCGCCTGGCCGCCGCCAGCAGCGTCGGCATGGCCAGCGAATCGCGCAGCGACAGCCGGTACACGTAGTTCGGCTGCATCGCGTTGTCGACGATGGCGTCGGCCGACGACCATGCGGCCATGAACGGCAGGCGGATCGCCTTCAGGGTCGGGAGTTCCTCGATCACGACCGGACTGAAACGCCCGCCGAACACCGCCACCAGGTCCGGCATCTTCGCGAATTCCTGGATGTTGCGGATGCCGCGCGCCGGAATCGAACGGTGGTCCTTGACGACGACTTGCAGCGGGCGGCCGTGCAGCACGCCGCCGGCCGCATTGATTTCCTGGACCGCCGTGCGCATGCCGAGTTCCACCGCCTGCGCCGACGTGCTGTTGTCGAGGCCGAATTCGCCATCGATGCCGAGCAGGACCGGCCGTACGCCGGCGGCCTGTGCCAGCCCGCCGAGCAGCAGCGAACAGGCGAGGGCGCGGATCACGGCGTGGGTGGCGTGGCGGTAGGGCATAACAGTCCTGTCGGAGGGAAACAACCTGGCATTTTAACGTCATCCATGATGCAGAGCGCGTACTCCGATTACCATATTTCCGAAATTTCGTTGCTTGTCTGCAACCCGTAATGCGGAATTTACTGGATTGAGATAATATGTCGGAATTGTGACACGGCAACTTTCGTATGCCGTCAGGCCAAATCCCCGCCTTCAGTCCACCAGGTTCGCGCCCGCCAGTTTGCTGACGCCGGCCTGGTCAGCCTTCTTTGTCTTTCCTCTGGGGTGAAAATGCATATCAAGAATCTGAAAATCGGCGCCCGCCTCGGCCTGGCATTTGCCGCCGTCCTGGCGCTGGCCATCCTGCTCGCCACTGTCGGCGTGCTGCGCCTGCATGAAGTGGCGAGCACAACCGAAAACATGGTCGGTGCCGTCCACAAGATGCGCCTGGCGGACCGCTGGCTTGCCTCCATCCAGGCCAATCGTGGCTACGGCGAGGCGCGCCTGCGCGGCGCCGATGCCGCCGACGTCCAGGCCATGGCCAAAAGGATGAAGGACATCAGTGCCAGCGTATCCGGGATCCAGCAGGAACTGGACAAGCTCGTGGTCCTGCCTGCGGGGCGGGCAATGCTGGCCACGATCGCGGAAAAGCGCAAGGCGTATGTCGCTGCGCGCGACAAGCTGTTTGGCGCGCAGGACAGCGGCAGCGCCGATCCGGCCGCGCTCAAGCGCATGCTCGACAGCGAAGTCACCCCGGCAATGAATGCCTACGAAGAAGCCTTGCAGGCCCTGTCCGGGCGCCAGAGCGACATGGCCGCCCAGGCGCGCGATGCGGTGGCCCAGGCCTATGCGGCCGGCATCAAGGTACTGGCGGCCTTTACCGTGATCGCGCTGGCCCTCGGTGTGGCCCTGGCCTGGATGCTCACCCGCAGCATCACCCGTCCGCTGCGCGAGGCCGTCGCGGTGGCCAACGCCGTGGCCCAGGGCGACCTGTCGTCGCGCATCGAGGTGCAATCGAGCGACGAAACCGGCGAGTTGATGACGGCCCTGAAATCGATGAACGAGAACCTGAATGCCCTGGTCACGCGCGTGCGCAGCGGCGCCGACAGCATCGCCACCGCCGCCGGTGAAGTCGCGGCCGGCAACCAGGACCTGTCGAGCCGCACCGAGCAGCAAGCCGGCTCGCTGGAAGAAAGCGCCTCGTCGATGGAAGAGCTGACCAGCACCGTCAAGCAGAACGCCGACAATGCCCAGCAGGGCAACCGCATGGCGGCATCGGCGTCGGATATCGCCAGCCGCGGCGGCGAGGTCGTGTCTCAGGTGGTCGAGACCATGGGCGCCATCAACGCCTCGGCGCACAAGATCGTCGACATCATCACGGTCATCGACGGCATCGCCTTCCAGACCAATATCCTGGCCCTGAACGCGGCGGTCGAAGCGGCGCGCGCCGGCGAGCAGGGACGCGGCTTCGCGGTGGTGGCGGGCGAGGTGCGCACCCTGGCCCAGCGCTCGGCCGCGGCGGCCAAGGAAATCAAGACCCTGATCGACGATTCGGTCGAGAAGGTCGGCACCGGTTCGCGCCTGGTCGACGAAGCCGGCGCCACCATGCAGGAAGTGGTGGCCAGCGTGCGCCAGGTGACCACCATCATGGCCGAGATCTCGGCGGCGTCGCGCGAACAGAGCGCCGGCATCGCCCAGGTCAACGACGCCATCACCCAGATGGACCAGGTGACCCAGCAGAACGCGGCGCTGGTCGAGCAGGCCGCAGCGGCGACCGAATCGATGCAGGAGCAGGCGCACAGCCTGGCCGAGGCGGTCAGCGTGTTCAGGCTGGCACAGGGCAGCGCACCCGCCGCGGTGCCGGCACGGCGTGCGGTCCAGGCACCGGCGCGCGCACTGCCGGCAGCACCGGCCGCGGCGCGCAGCGTACGCCGTCCGGCGCCTGCCGTCACGGCGCGGCCTGCGGTGGCGGCGGGCACGGACGATGGCTGGGAAGCGTTCTGAATCTTTCAGGATACGTCGCGCCCCCTCCGCATCGAGTTCGGCAGAATGAAGCCGGCATGGTCCCGGCGCTGGCCCGGCCGGACCGCATCCCGATTCGAATTGCGGAGGAGTAAGTCATGAGCAACCAGCAAAAAGATACCCAGGCAACGACGCAGGGCGCGCCAACGCGCAGCGATACCACGGCCCCGGCCGGCGCCCAGCCGGTCCAGGGCCGCTCGGAATCCGGCAAGACCGGCGCCCAGATTGCAGGTGCCGCCGGCGGTACCGATGCCGCAGCCGGCGCCAGCATGGGCGGTGACGGCGGCAGCGGCCTGCGCGGACAGGGTGGCGAAGGCGCCGGCGCACCGGGCAGCCCGGGCGGCAACGTCGAAGGCAATATCGGTCCGGGGGCGGGCGCGGCGGTTGCCGGCGGCATCGGCCTGGGCGAGGCGAACAGCGCCGACGACACCCGTACCGGCATCAGCAGCGGCGAGGGCGCTTCTCTCACCGGCGGCGATCCCAGCAGCGGTGCGATCCCGCCGCCGACCGGCAAGGGTGGCGCTTCGGCAGCCTGAAGCCGCCGGCGGCTGACGCTACACTACCGGCATGCAAAAGTTCCTGATCATTATTGGCCTGGTGCTGCTCGGCGCCGGGCTGGCCTGGCCCTGGCTGCGGCGCCTGCCGCTGGGCCGCCTTCCCGGCGACATCCACGTCGTCCGGGAAGGCTTCAGCTTCAGTTTCCCGATCGTCAGCTGCATCGTCGTCTCGATCGTCATCTCCCTCATCCTCTGGCTTTTCCGCCGCTGAGCGCGCGTCCGCGCCTCGTCCCTGCCGGCTGGCATAGTGCCCGCCGGCATTCTGAACTGTCGCATTTATTTGACGCGAGGGCTTGTTTATCCTCCACTCATACTCCAATTGGAGTATAACGGGAGTATCAATGCACAAGCCGAGCGCCATGAACATCGTCAATATCAAGCAAAAACTGCCGGAAACCGAAAAAGTCACGATTAATCTGGGGCTGGTCGACCTGGCCCAGATGGACTTGCTGATCGAAGAAGGTTTCTATACCAACCGCACCGACTTCGTGCGCACCGCCATCCGCAACCAGCTCGAGCGGCATGGCGAGGACATCCGCCAGACCGTGGTGCGCAAGCGCTTCGTGGTCGGCCTGCAGCGCTATACGAAAGCCGAGCTGGAACGCAGTGTCGCCGCCGGCGAGCGCCTCGAGATCCACGTGCTCGGCCTGGCTTCCATCGACGACGACGTCGCCCCCGAACTGGCCACCGCAGCGATCGCTTCGATCTGGGTGCTCGGGGCCTTCGTCGCCTCCAATGCGGTCAAGGCTGCCCTTGCCGACCGCATCCATATCTGATGAAGAAAATTATGAAACCCTACGAACAATTTGTCGCCAACATCCTGAAGGCGGCCGGCACCGCCCGTACCGATCCCGGCGCCGTCAGCGGCCTGGTGCAGGATGCACTCAAGAGCGCCGGGCTGCTGCCCGGCATGCCGCCGCCGCAGCCGCAGGCGCAGAACCCGTCTTTCGTCGACCTGAACGCGGCCCCGGCGTGGGCGCGCAAGCCGGCGGCTACGCCGGACGACGCCGGCGCAGCCGCAGAGACCGCAGCGGGCGGCGGCACCGGCTTTGCCGGCTTCCCGGGCTTCGATGCCGGCAAGATGGCCGGCTGGGCCGCGCAATTCAAGGCTTTCCAGGCCGGCCAGGCCGCATCCCACCAGGCGCCAGCGCCGCGCAACCTGGCGGCGGAACCGGGCGAATTCCTGCACGGCAGCTTCAGCAATGCGGCCGGCACCCGTGCCTACCGGCTGTACGTGCCGGCGCGCGCCGCCGCCGGCCCGCGTCCGCTGGTGGTCATGCTGCACGGCTGCACCCAGCATGCGCAGGACTTTGCCGCCGGCACCACGATGAATGCGCTGGCCGAGGAACATGGCTGCCTGGTGCTGTATCCCGAGCAGCCCCGCAGCGCCAATGCGAATGGCTGCTGGAACTGGTTCGAGGCCGCGCACCAGGGCCGCGAGGGGGGCGAACCGGCGCTCCTGGCCGGCATGACGCGCGAGGTCCTGCGCGAGCATGGCGGCGATCCCGGCCGCGTGTTCGTGGCCGGCCTGTCGGCCGGCGGCGCGATGGCGGCGATCCTGGGCGCGGCCTATCCCGAGCTGTATGCGGCGGTGGGTGTGCATTCCGGCCTGGCGGCCGGCAGCGCGCACGACCTGATGTCGGCGCTGAATGCAATGAAGGGCACGCGCGGGCGCAAGGCGGCTGCGAAGCACGGCGTAGCAGGACGGCTGCCGGCCATCGTGTTCCACGGCGATGCCGACGGGACGGTCCACGCGTCGAATGGCGAAGCGGTGCTGCGCCAGTTCACCCAGGGCGCGCCGCTGCGCGAAGTCGAAGAGCGCGGCCAGGATGGCAGCGGGCGCAGCCATACGCGTACGGTGCTACTGGACGCGGATGGGCGCGCGGTGGCCGAGCACTGGGTACTGCACGGCGGCGGCCATGCCTGGTCGGGCGGCAGCACCGCCGGTTCGTATGCCGAGGCGGGCGGACCGAATGCCTCGGCCGAGATGCTGCGCTTTTTCCTGGCGCAGCGGCCTTGACCGCCTCTTCCGGCCGGGCAGCCGGCTTGCTATGCTAACGGGTTTCCAGCCCGGTCCGGCGATGCAGCGGCCGGCCATCTACTATATGGAGTTATAAACATGGTTTCCCTGCAAGAGCAGCTGATGAAGGCCGGCCTGGTCGACAAGAAGAAGGTCAAGGTGGCCAACCAGGAAAAGAGCAAGCAGCAGAAGATCGACCGCCGCACCGGGGTGCAGAGCGTCAACGAGACCAGGGAAGCGGCGCTCGAAGCCCAGCGCCAGCAGGCCGAACGCGCCCGCGAACTGAACGCCCAGCGCGACGCCGCCGCCGCCCAGAAGGCCGTGGCCGCCCAGATCGCCCAGATGGTGCAGCAGAACCGCCAGCCGAAGGGCAACGGCGACATCGCCTACAACTTCACGCTCGGCACCAAGATCGAGCGCATCCACGTGTCGGAAAAAGTGCGCGGCCATCTGGTGGCGGGGCGCCTGGCCATCGTCGCCCAGCAGGGCGGCTTCGAACTGGTGCCGAAGGTCATCGCCGACAAGATCGCCGAACGCGCGCCCGAGAGCGTGGTGCGGGTCAACAAGGCCAGCACCGAAGTCGACGCGGACGATCCTTACGCCGACTTCAAGATCCCGGACGACTTTACCTGGTAAGCCGGGTCAGGGTGCCGAGGCGCCGACCGGGGCTGGAGTCGCGGCGCCGGCCGGCGCCGCAGCCGGTGCAACGGCCGGCATGCCTGCCTGCTGGCCCAGCACGACCTGGAACAGGGCAGGGTAGTCGTAGGCGGCCCCGGTGGAGGCATCGACACCGGCACCGATGATGCCGCCAAACAGGATGTTCCCGGCCATCATGCCCTTGGTCGAGGACTTGAAGGTGGCCAGGCCGGCATCGTAGCCCGGCTTTTCGCACTTGACGTTCATGTCGCCATAGGCGCGGTGGACCGTGACGGTGCCCGGCGTGGTGACGTAATACACGCCCTTGTCGTTCTCCAGCTTGCAGGTCGCACCGGCGACATTGCCGCTGGGGTGCAAGGTCTCGACCGAGACCACCTGGCTGGTACCGCTGACGATCGAGGCGCAGCCGGTCAGGCCGGCAGCGCCTGCCAAAACCGCCGCCATCAGGGCGGCGCGCATGAATGGTTGATGCATTTGTTTCTCCCAGGATTTTGCCGTTTGCTTAACGGTCGTTTAATTGGAGAAACCTTTATACATTTGAAAATATTGATTTTCAACATATATTTACGTTAGAGAATTATCTACGTAGTTATGTTGTATTTTGGCTAGTTACGCCAGGTCTCTGCCCGGCGCAGCCTCACTCCTGCGGCGTGCGCTGCAGTTTCGCCAGGTCGAAACCCTGGCGCTCCAGCCGCGCCAGCAGGGCCGCATAGGCTTCGCGCGGCACGCTCGGGGTACGCGAGAGTATCCACAGGTATTCCCGGCTCGGCTCGCTGACCGCGGCCAGCTGGTAGTCGGGATCGAGGTCGATCACCCAGTAGTCGCCCCATACCTGCGGCAGGAAGGACAGCCAGGCCGGCGCGAAACGCACTTCGAGGACCGGGGAATCAGGACCACCGATCTGGCGCGCCGTGCCGGTGGCGTCCTCGAAGCGGCCATCGGCGCGGCGGCAGCGGTTGACGACTTCCACGGTCTTGTCCGGCCGCAGGCGATAGGACGCCGTGGTGGCGCCGGCGCACTGCTTCTGGAAACGGTTCGGGTATTTGGCGATCTCGTACCAGGTGCCCATGTAGCGCGGCACATCGATGGCAGGAACGGGCGTGACGCCGGGCTGGCGCCTGGCCTGGCCGGCGGCCAGTACGGCGGCGGCCGCACCGGCCAGGCCGAGCAGGAGAATTGCATGTCGTGAACGTAAGCGCATGGCAGGTCGAGGCTGTTGAAGTTGTGTGCATACTACTTCGGTCTGCCGAAACGGCGCGTTTGTTCAGGCATGCCGGCATCGGACTCCAGCATGTCGGCAATATCCGGATCCTGCGCAAATGCCTCGGCAAAGTAATCCACGAAGTGGTTCACCTTCAGCGACGGCCGCCGCGCCGGCTGGAACACCACGTTCAGCGGCAGCGGCGGCAGGCGGAAGCGCGTCAGGACCGGCTTGACGCGGCCGCTGCGGATGTCGGCGCCGTACAGCCACAGCGTCGAGTAACCGATGCCGAGGCCTTCGCATACGGCCTGGCGCATCGCTTCCGAACTGTTCGACTGGAAGCAGCCATTGACCTTGACCGTGAGCGGGATGCCGCTTTCGTCGAGGAAGGTCCATTCGTTGGGCGCGGCCAGGCCGGTGTAGACCACGCACTGGTGCCCGGCGAGGTCGGACGGATGCTGCGGTTCGCCGTGGCGCGCCAGGTAGGCGGGCGACGCCAGCGCGGCGCGGTGGGCCGTGCCGATGCGGCGCGCGACCAGTTGGCTGTCCTTCAGCTCGCCCACCCGGAAGGCGACGTCCACGCCGGCCGCGACCAGGTCGACGAAGCTGTCGTCGAGCAGCAGGTCGATCTTGACCTTGGGATAGCGCGCATAAAAGCCGTGCAGCCGCGGCACGATGTGCTGGCGCCCGAAGGCGGCCGGCGCCGCCACGCGCAGCATGCCCGCGATGTCGTGTTCGGCGCGCTGCACCTCGATGCGTGCATCTTCGAGCGCATCGAGCACCTGGCGGCAGCGTGCGTAATACAGCTGGCCGGCCTCGGTCAGCGAATGGCTGCGCGTGGAACGTACCAGCAGGGTGGCCCCGAGCTGGGCTTCCAGCGCCTGCATCTGCTTGCTGATCGCCGACTGGGTCGTCATTTCCTCGCGCGCTACCGCCGAAAAGCTGCCCCGCTCGACGACACGGCAAAAGGTTTCCATCAAACGCAGCCGGTCCATAGTCGCTTATTCATTCCTATCAGGAATAAATCATATCACCCGTATGCCCTGCCATATGTTTACATGAATGCTCATAATGTTTCCAATGCACGGGGCCGCTACGAGAACATCGAACGCGTCCCCATCATATGGCGTCATCCGGACGGAACAGACGCCACCCCGAATTCTTGGAAAGCGCCCGCGAGGCGCTTTTTTTTATGCATGGCAAATGCGCACGCTGTGTCCGCGCGATGCGCCCTAACGTGCAGGGCCTGCATGCGATCCATGTTCAAATAGCCGCCCAACCACCATCCAGCGAGGCACGGCATGACGGACACGTTCAAGGCGGGCGACAAGGTGCAATGGCATTCGCCGCAAGGCACGGTGCACGGCACGGTCAAGAAAAAGCTGACGGCGCATACCACCATCAAGGGCCACGAGGTGGCGGCGTCGCAGGAAAATCCCGAATACCTGGTGGTCAGCGACAAGACCGGCGCCGAGGCGGCGCACAAGGCGAGTGCGCTGAAGAAGGTGTGACCGCAGGCAGCCCTTGAGTTGCCGCAGCCAGGCTCAAGAAGAATGCAGTTTTGCCAAGAAATTCTTTCCAGCGTGGTGTAACTAACGGACGGCCCTGCTCGCCGCTGGCATTCTGGAACCGTTATCACAAACACCACACCAGAAGGAGAGCATCATGGGTAAATATTTCTTGGCCTGGATCATGGGCGTGCCTGCAATCGTGCTGGTTCTGATCTATCTGTTCTTCCATTGATCCGATGCGACAATGAAGAAAATCGAAACAGACGCGCCACCCTCGGGTGGCGCTTTGTTTTCCGAGCGCGCCTAAGGCCGCTTGTCGCCCCGCAAACCGCCGCGCCATGCGGAGTGCATGATCGTTTTCATCCTCATCCTCATGTGGAGAAAACATGCTACGCGTTCGGGAAAACGACCTGGCGGCCGGCCGTCCAGGGTGGCCGCTGCCGCGCCTGCCCATGCTGCTGATCGCCCTGGCGGTGGCGGGCACGGCAGCCGCTCAGCAGGCACGGCAGTCACAGCCGGCCGGGGAAACAGACGGCAAGCACGCCGGCACGAGTACAAGCTACCGCGTGATCAACCTGGCCCCCGGCCTGCTCGCCACGCTCCCGCGCATCAATGCCCGGGGCCAGGTCGCGTTCTCGATGCAGGCCGACGCCGGTGCGGTGGGTTACTTCTATGACGGCAGCAGCGTGCAGGATATCGGCACGCTCGGCGGCGAGACCCTCGCAAACGACCTGAACGACCTGGGACAGGTGACCGGCAGCGCCGTCACCGCCGGCGGCGTCCAGCATGCCTTCGTCTGGCGTGCCGTCACCGGCATGCTCGACATCGGCACGCCCACCGGCGGCGGCGAGTCGAGCGGCACGGCCATCAACCGCCATGGCGTCGTCACCGGCGGCTCCTACGCCGACTTCCTGCCGCGCGCCTTCCGCTGGAGCGCCGCGAGCGGCAACGAAAGCCTGGGCGCCCTGACGCCGGGCCTGGGCAGCGCCTCCTTCGCCGGCGCCCTCAACGATGCCGGCCTGATCGCAGGTTCGTCGGCCACCGCCGACGGCAGCCGCCATGCCTTCGCCTGGACCCGCAGCAGCGGCATCGTCGATATCGACACCCTGAACAGCTACGATGCACTGGTGGTGGCCGTCGGCGCCAACGGCGAGGTAGCCGGCAACCATATTCCCTCGCTCGACGCCATCGAATACCGCCCCTTCCTGTGGACGCGCGCCGGCGGCATGCGCGACCTCGGGACGGCCGGCGGCAGCGCGGCTTTCGTGACCGCCATGACACCCGGCCTGCACATGGCGGGCCTGATCAATTTTGGCGACGACGTCCAGCGTGCGATGTCCTGGACGCGCAGCGGCGGCATGCGCAATCTCGGCACGCTCGGCGGTACGTCGTCGCGCGCGGACGGCGTCAACGCCGCCGGGCAGATCGTCGGCTTTGCGGAAACCAGGGCCGGCGAGCGGCGCGCCTTCGTCTGGACCGCAAGGCAGGGCATGCTCGACCTGAACCGCTACCTGCGCCGTGCGCCGCCCGGCCTGGTGCTGGACGATGCGCTCGCGATCAACGACAGCGGCGCGATCGTGGCGACCTCGAATGCCGGGCTGGTGCTGCTGCGGCCGGACAAGGGGCGCGGATGCGGCCACCTGCTCGGCCCGGTCGTGGCACCGGCCCTGGTCAAGGCCGGCGTGCCGCTGCAGGCTGCGCTCGGTTTCATCGACGAGGACGGGGCCGGCACGCGTAGCGTCAGCTGGTCGTGGGGCGACGGCAGCAGCGCCCAGGCCGGCCGGGTGAGCGAGCGCGGCGGCGCCGGCAACGCCAGCGCCAGCCACAGCTTTGCCATGCCCGGCGTGTACCGGGTCACGGCCACGGTGGTCGACCGCAAGGGCCGCAGCACCGCGGTCAGCCATGAGGTCGTCGTGACGGCGGCGGGGGGCGGGATGGTGGCCGGCAGCGGGGCGGTGACGTCGCCGCCAGGGGCGTTGAGGCAGGCGCCACTGTATGCGGGCACGGCACGCTTCAGCCTGGTCGCGCCGCTGGCCGCACCTTTGGCTGGGACTGGATCGGCAGCGGCAGCCGGCATGCCTGGCAGGCTGCACTTCGACCTGCCGGGCCTGCAGTTCCGCAGCCGGGACGTGCGCATGCTGGGCCGGCAGGGCGCCTGGCATGTGTTCGAGGGCAGCGGCAGCGTCAGGGGCGCCGGTGGCTACAGGTTCAGGCTGTCCACGTCGGCAACGCTGCCCGAAGGCGGGCAGGGCCGGTTTGCGCTGAAGATCTGGCATGCCGATCCGGCCAGCAAGCGCGAGGTGGTCGACTACGACAACGCGCGCGGGGCAGCGGGCAATGGCGGCGGGCGCCTGGCGAACGGGCGCATCGTGCTGGAATGATGCAGGGAAGGGCGGGAGGGGGAAACAGGCGCCGCCGCGCGGCGGCGCCTGGCCGGCTTATTTTGCGGCGACCTCTTTCGGCACGTCCTTTTCTTCGCCTTCCCACTGGCGCTGGGCCGCGGCGCGGTCGAATGCCGGCAGCGGCGCGGTCTCGACGTTCACATTGCCGAGCACCGGATAGGCGGCGCGGAACAGGCCGATATCCTTGTCGGCCAGGTTCTCGTAGGTCACATCCCAGGTGCCGCCCGACATGCCTGCCACCGACTGGTCGAGCAGAGGCAGCAGCGGGCCGGCGCGGAATTCGTTGCCGACGCGGTCGCGCAGCGTGGCCTTGATGCGGCCGATATACACGATCGAGCCGGGCTTGACCTTGAGGTCGGTATTCAGCGGCACGATGAAGGTCCCCATGATCGGGAAGCCCTTGGCCAGGCCCATCACTTCCTGCAGCTTGTACTCGCCCGGCGCCAGCGAGGCGCGCACCAGGTAGATGCTGTGCCCGTTTTCCTGCACCGCATCGACGTCCTTGTCGAGCTTGAAGTTCTGGCGCTCTTCCTTGCTCTGCGCGTTCGGCCTGGCAAGCTTGACGACGAAGGGTTCGGGCACGAAGCGGCTGCCGTCCGAACGGGACACGTCGACGGTCATCAGGACCACCGATTTTTCGCGGGTGTCGATGGAGGTGCTTTTCTTGTCGAAGGCCATCTGGTTGACGGTGGCGCAGCCGGTCAGGGCAAGGCAGAGGAGGGTGGAAGCGATCAGGCGCAGCATAGTTATCCCTTATGGAAAATGTTATTGGTATAAGCCGCGAAAGGTAGCATGCGTGCAGCCGCCAAAAATGCGCACATTCCCACAAGGCACCATGGAGCGAAGACGTCCGTAGCATATCCCGATTGGAAAAGCTACTGGACAATTACATTTGCTTGCAATATAATTGGTGTCTATACAATAAATTCTTCAGTACGACCTCTGCTGCACAGCATTTTCCTGGCCACGCCCGGAAAATATTCTTGGGCCATGCGCCCGATTCCCTGGTGCCATGCATTTGCATGCGCCTGCGTGATTAAAAGTCCTGAACCCAGCCTCTTTTAACACGCATCCACACCCTGGCCCCGGCATCGTTTGCCGGAATAGCGTGCCGCGTTTCCGTTCGCCGCTTGCGTACGCTGGTACGCCCGTGCAGCGCCGACGGCTCAGGGTTCGATGATTCCCGTTCGACGCCCCATGGCTGGCGGGTCTCATCGCATTTGCCAACTCGAAGGAGAACCAGCCCATGGCAAAACAAATCATCATCGACCATGTCTTCAAGGTCTACGGCGATCAGCCGCAAGAAGCGCTGGCCCTGGTCCGCCAGGGTGCCGGCAAGCAGGATATCCTGGCCAAAACCGGGTGCACGATCGGCGTGTTCGACGCCACCTTCACCATCGAAGCCGGAGAAATCTTCGTCATCATGGGCCTGTCCGGTTCGGGCAAGTCGACCCTGGTGCGGATGCTGAACCGCCTGATCGAGCCGACCGATGGCCGCATCCTGATCGACGGCACCGACATCAATACCCTGCCGGACGCGCAGTTGCGCGCCTTGCGCCGCAAGGACATCAGCATGGTGTTCCAGTCGTTTGCGCTGCTGCCGCACGTTAGCGTGCTCGACAACACGGCCTTCGGCATGGAACTGGCCGGCATCCCCAAGGCCGAGCGCCATGCGCTGGCCCGGCAGGCACTGGAACAGGTCGGCCTCGCGGCGTATGGCGCCAGTTATCCCGACGAACTGTCCGGCGGCATGCAGCAGCGCGTGGGCCTGGCCCGCGCACTGGCCTGCGATCCGTCGATCCTGCTGATGGACGAGGCGTTTTCCGCGCTCGACCCCATCATGCGCACGGAAATGCAGTCGGAGCTGCTGCGCCTGCAGCAGATCAAGCGCCGCACCATCGTCTTCATTTCGCACGACCTCGACGAAGCCATGCGCATCGGCGACCGCGTCGCCATCATGAAGGATGGCCATGTGGTGCAGGTGGGCACGCCGGAAGAAATCCTGCGCAAGCCCGCCAACGAGTACGTGCGCAACTTCGTGCGCGGCGTCGATGCGGCGGCCGTGTTCAAGGCCGGCGACATCGCCCGCAAGAGCCAGGTCGTGGTGTCGGAATCGCCGACCCGCGGTTCGCGTGCGGCGTTGTCGATGCTGGAAGAGCAGGACCGGGCCTATGCCTATGTCGTCAATCCGCGCCGCGAATTCCTCGGCGTGGTGTCGGCCGATTCGCTGCGCAGTGCGCTCGACGGCCACGTCGGGCCGCTGGGCCTGGCGCATGCCTACCTGCCGGATGTGCAGACCATCAACGCGGACGAGCCCGTTGCAGGCCTGTTCGGCCAGGTGGCGCAACTGCCGTACGCAGTGCCGGTCGTGGCGGGCGACGGCAGCTTCCGCGGCGCCATCAGCAAGACCACCTTGCTGAAGTTCCTCGACCGCGATACGCCGGCCATTGCCGAGCAACATATTCAGAAAGGACAAGCATGACTCCGAACAGCGCACCCTCCCAGGTCAACCCGTGGCTGCCGACGCCGCCGGCCGACACGGCCTGGCTCGACGCCGCAACGCCGGCCGCTAAAGCCGGGCAAGCCGGCGGCTCGCCACTGACACACCTCTTCGATGGCTCGCTGCCGCTGGAAACCTGGATCAACGGGGGCCTGGGCTGGGTCGTCGCCCATTGCCGGCCGTTTTTCCAGGCCGTGCGGGCGCCGATCGACGCGACGCTGGCCGGCGCCAGCGACGTGCTGCTGGCCGCGCCCGCGCCGGTGGTGATCGCCATCATCGGTTTGCTGGCCTGGCAATTCACCAGCCGTGCGCTGGCGATCGGTACCGTGCTGGCGCTGCTGGGCCTGTCGATACTGGGCGTCTGGCCGGAAGCGATGGTGACCCTGTCGCTGGTGTTGACCTCGCTTGCGTTCTGCCTGGCGATCGGCTTGCCCCTGGGGATCTTCCTGGCCAGCAGCGACCGCGCACAAAATCTCCTGCGTCCGCTGCTGGACGCCATGCAGACCACGCCTGCCTTCGTGTACCTGGTGCCGGTGGTGATGTTGTTCGGTATCGGGGACGCGCCCGGCGTGATCGTGACCATCATCTTCGCGCTGCCGCCGCTGGTGCGCCTGACCAATCTCGGCATCCGCCAGGTCCGTCCCGACCTGGTCGAAGCGGCGCGCGCCTACGGGGCCTCGCCGTGGCAGCTGCTGACCCGCGTGCAGCTGCCGCTGGCCATGCCATCGATCATGGCCGGCATCAACCAGTCGCTGATGCTGTCGCTGTCGATGGTGGTGATCGCGTCGATGATCGCAGTCGGTGGCCTGGGCCAGATGGTGCTGCGCGGGATTGGCCGCCTGGACATGGGGCTGGCCACCGTGGGCGGTCTCGGGATCGTGCTGCTCGCCATCACGCTGGACCGCCTGACGCAAGCCATGGGGCAAGCGCGCCGCAATGGGCGTCATTGGTACCAGACCGGCCCGCTTGGTGTCATCCTGCGCCTGGTGCGTGGCAATCCGGCGCGCGGCAAAGCGGCTGCGCCGACCACGTCCATGCGCGCGCAATAACAAGAAAGGAACACATGCATCAACTCGACCACTTCAACGCCACGGTTGCCATGCGGCGCCGCTTCCGCTGGTTGTCGGCCCTGGCGATTGCCGCGCTCGCATTGAGCACCAGCCTGGCCATGGCGCACACGCCGGCTGCCGGCCTGCCCGGCAAGGGCATCAAGGTGCAGGCGCTGCAAAGCCCGATCGCCGAGGAAACCTTCCAGACCATGCTCGTGGACCGCGCGCTCGAACAGCTGGGCTACGCGCCGCAGCCGATCAAGGAAGTCGACTATCCGACCGCGCACATCGCGATTGCCAACGGCGACGCGACCTTCCTGGCGGCGCATTGGGATCCTCTGCACAAGGACTATTTCAACAATGCCGGCGGCGACGCCAGGCTGCTGCGCGTGGGCGCCTATGCCGGACCGGCCGCGCAGGGCTACCTGATCGACAAGGCAACGGCCGACAAGTACCACATCACCAATATCAGCCAGCTGCGCGATCCGGCACTGGCCAGGCTGTTCGACCATGACGGCGACGGCAAGGCCGACCTGACCGGCTGCAACCCGGGCTGGGGCTGCGAGGCGATGATCGAACACCACATGGATGCCTACAAGCTGCGCCCGACGGTCAAGCACGTGCAGGGCAGCTATGCCGCACTGATCGCCGACACCATCGGCCGCTACCAGCGGGGCGAGTCCATCCTGTACTACACATGGACGCCTTACTGGGTGAGCGGGGTGCTGGTGCCGGGCAAGGATGTCGTCTGGCTGCAAGTGCCCTTCTCGGCGAATCCCGACAAGGCGAATACCCGTCTCGGCGATGGCAGCGACTACGGATTTTCCGTCAACACGACGCGTATCGTCGTGAATCGGGCCTGGGCCGACAAGAATCCGGCGGCCGTCAAGCTGTTTGAAGTCATGCGCTTGCCGATTGCCGACATCAATGCGCAAAACGAGCGCATGCGGCAAGGCGAAAACACCCAGGCCGACATCGCGCGCCATACGGCAGGCTGGATCAAGTACCACCAGCAACTGTTCGATGGCTGGATCGCGCAGGCGCGGGCCGCGGCGCAACCCTGAGCGGGAAGGGAGATGGGCACCGGATCGAAACGCCCGACATGGGCGAGGCTGTTAAGATGCGCGCTCGCCTTCCCATCTCGATTTGCAGGAGACCACAAATCCTACCTTTTTTACTTACAGCGGTAATGCGTGCGCCAAAGCTGACGATCGCCGCCGCACTATGCGTGCTGGCAGCCCTGGCCGGCACCCTGACCTACACCGGCTACCTTGTCGTCGGCGTGCTGGCCGATTATCTCGGCACCGGCCGCGGCATGGCAGGACTGCTGCTTGCCGTTCTGTTTGCCAGGTTCCCCTGGGTAAGTAACAGGAAGCTGCGCATTGTCGGCCTGTTGCCTGCACCTGCGCGCCGGCCCGTCATGGCGAGCTTGCTGGCACTCTGCCTGCTGCACTTCCTGTCGCAAGGCGACTATGTGCCTGCAGGGTTTACGGGTTTCGCCATCGCGTTTCTCCTAGGCTTCCCCTGGTTGAGGCGCGCTGTAGCCGGCCGCATGTCGTCGTCGGTCTTCGGGTTCGCCGGTAAAAATGCTTCCAAAAGCACGGACGACAACGTGATCGAGGGTGAATTCCGCGAAAAGAAAGAATAAGCGTAGCCAAGGCCGGTACATCAAAACGCCAACCCATGCAGGTTGGCGTTTTTATTTTTGGCATCCGATGCAGCTAGCCCTTGTCGGACTGGCGGTTGCCCCGGTCCGGGTCACTGGACGGGTGCAAGTCCTTCGGACCCTTGTAGATGGTGTTCGGAGGATGCTTGCCCTGGTGCTGCTCGCTCTTGTCCGATGGGGTTTCCCCTTGCCGGTGCTCGTAGGACGGACCCCGTGCTTCCTTGACCCTGCTGCCGGAGTCATTGCCGGATTTGCCCGTGTCGTTTGCCGTGCCTTTGCTGCCAGAACCTGTCTTCGCGCCCATGTCTGTACTCCCAGAAAGTTGCTTGCCAATGCACCCCGTCTACAACGAAACCACGAAGTGACAGGCGTGATTTTGGGGAGCTTCGGACGATTGCAAGACCGTTTTCGATACCCGGCGACCCGTCCAGGATGGTTCAAGTTTCGCTGCAAGAGTGACCGAAAAATCCAATTGAACACGTCAAGCTCATACGCCTGGTGTATATGTCTTATATAAGACAGATGTGTTGACAGGCGAAGAGGCGCAGGACTACACTCGCCGCCGATTTGGGCATCGATCTCTTCCCTGGCCATCGACCAGACGTCGAATTGTCATTTCAGACCAATCATTTTTGAGAAGAGTGCAACTTAATGAGAGCAGAGAATACATCGTCAACATTCAAGGTGGCGTCAGCGGTTTTCAATTTGCTGAACCCGGTACCTTTCGGTCTTTTCGTGGCTGTGATGATTTTTGATTTCGTCTATGCCAATACCGCCGAGGTGCTGTGGGTGAAAAGCGCGGCCTGGCTGGTCAGCCTGGGCCTGATTTTTGCCATCGTGCCGCGCCTGATCAATCTCGGTTTTGTCTGGTTCGGCAAGCGCCGCGTCGCACCGGCCGTGAAGCTCGACTTCTGGCTGAACCTGGTTGCCATCGTCACGGCGCTGGTCAACGCGTTCGTGCATAGCCGGGACTCGTATGCGGCGATTCCAGACGCGCTGTGGCTGTCCGTTGCGACGGTGGTCCTGATGGCCATCGGACGCATCGTGCTGGCTTGGCAAAATATCAGTTTCAAGGAGTTCGGCCATGAATAAGAATAAACATGGTTTGTTGGGTGTGGTGGGCATGGCGGTGGTCTCGTCGCTGGTGCTGAGCGCTTGCGACAATAGCGCAAAGGTGGATATTTCGAAGCAAATCGGCGCCAATCCGGAGATGCCGGGCGCGCAGAACTTCCTGATGCCGCCGATGCAGGTTCCCGGCGGCGTCGGCTGGAAGGACGGTCAGGCGCCCAAGGTCGTGGCCGGCCTGGGCATCGAAAAGATCGCCTCCGGACTGCTGCATCCGCGCCAGCTTCTGGCCCTGCCGAATGGCGACATCCTGGTGGTGGAATCGAATGGTCCGGGACAGGAAGCCGTCACGACGCCGAAACAGCTGATTGCCGGTGTCGTCAAAGGCCGTTCCGGCAAGGGCGGCAAGGGCGGCAACCGGATTACCCTGCTGCGCAAGAAAGAGGGTGCCGCCGGTGAATGGGAAAAGCACGTCTTCCTGGAAAAACTGCACTCGCCCTTCGGCGTTCAGCTGATCGGCGATACGCTGTATGTTGCCAATACCGGCAATATCATGAAGTATCACTACAACACCGGCGATACCAAAATTACCGATCCGGGCACCGAGCTGGCCGACCTGCCGGATACGGTCAACCACCATTGGACCAAGGCCATGGTGGCAAGTGCGGACGGCAAGAAGCTCTACGTCGGCTCGGGTTCCAACAGCAACATCGCCGAAAACAGCATGGCGGTCGAATACCGCCGCGCTGCCGTGCTCGAAGTGGATGTCGAAAGCGGCGCCAGCCGTATCTTCGCATCGGGCCTGCGCAATCCGACCGGCCTGCAGTTCGAACCGACTAGCGGGAAGCTCTGGGCCATCGTCAATGAGCGCGACGAGATCGGTGCGGACCTGGTGCCGGATTACATGACGTCGGTGCAGGAACACGGTTTCTACGGCTGGCCTTACAGCTATTACGGCCAGCACGTCGATATCCGCATCAAGCAGCAGCGTCCGGACCTCGTCGCGAAAGCCATCAAGCCGGACTTCGCCCTGGGCTCGCACGTGGCCGCACTGGGACTGTGGTTCTACACCGGTACCGGCCTGCCGGAGAAATACCGCGGCGGTGCCTTCGTGAGCGAACACGGCAGCTGGGACCGCACGCCCCTGAGCGGTTACCAGGTGGTGTATGTGCCGTTCGCAAATGGCAAACCAACCGGTAGTGCCGAGCCGATCGTGACCGGCTTCCATTCGGCCGACGAAAAAGACCTGTACGGCGCCCCGGTGGGACTGACCCAGGATGCAGCGGGTGCGCTGCTGATCGCGGATGACGTCGGTAATGTGATCTGGCGCGTGTCGGCCAAGCAATAACGGCCTGTTGCCGTACACAGGAAAGCCCGGCATGGCAGCTGACGCCATACCGGGCTTTTTTTGGGACCGGTAAATCTATAGCGGATAAAACAAAAACGCCACCCGAGGGTGGCGTTTTTGCTTGCACATGCTATGTGCCGAATCTTGGTGGCCCGGGGCGGAATCGAACCACCGACACAAGGATTTTCAATCATTGCTCCATGTCGCATGACCGCTACCAATGGCGAGGATAGGAGAATAGCAATCCTAATTTATGCCGATGGGCTACTGTCGAACTTGATAGCTCCCCTTCAGAGGATCTGCTGCGAACCTGCTAAGTGGTGGTGAGGACAGGCAGACTGACGGAGGGCCAGGCTGACTTGCGTCACCCGTCACGGGGGAGCTAAAAAGATGAGAGATGACTTTAACCAGCAAACGAAGGACATGCTAAGCAAGCGTGCCGGTGCAAAATGTTCGAATCCCGGGTGTCGACAGCCTACTAGTGGACCGAGCTCAGATGATAGCAAGGCGGTGAGCATCGGGGTCGCCGCACATATCCATGCGGCGTCTGAAGGTGGCCCACGTTATGAGAAATTTATGTCACCGGAGCAGCGCGCTCACATCAGCAATGGTATATGGCTGTGCCAGTCCTGCTCCAAGCTCATCGATGTGGACCCAGCCAGATACACAGTTGGCGTATTGAAAAACTGGAAAAAACAGGCGGAAGCAGAGGCATTGGCGCAAATTGAGGCAGGACGAATCCTGCAAACACGCGTCACACAGTTGACGGAAACGGTAGAACACGATGAGAAGCTTGATCTAGACATCGCTGGCGATTACTTTGTAGCGGCTGCATCGGATATACGCAATGCAGCCGCCCGCATGGCACTTGCCCTCCATGAGGACAGGCCTGTCCGCGTGCTGTGTAACTATCCAGAATTTGACAAAATCAAGCCGATCGACGACGGTTCAGTTCCAGGCGCGTTCGACTCAGTCAAGCTTGCCGCCTACCGAAAAGAAAAAGCCGCCAAAGGCCGGCGAATTGCTGCTGCGATCGAACTTGCGTTCTCGAAGGCCTGCTTTGAGCCCTGGAGTCTCTACTTGCAAGATTTAGATGACTGGTACCTGCTGCTGCAGGGTATTCCGCGAGCGTTCACGGCTGATCGGACCACTGGGACAGTGGAGAAGCTTGCAGTATGGCGAACGGATGAGCCAGCTATTCAAACTTCCATACGGCTAACCGAGGCAGAGGTAAGAGACGTCCTCGCAACGACAGGTTTGGCGAAAATGGATTACCTTGCCTTTGGAGCGGGGTGGAGGTCACCCGATGAGCTATCAAAAAATTTAATATTAGACAAAGTTATCCCGAACATACTTCGTGCACTGACGACTTCTGAAATCGGACGACGCCCGGAACTGTCGCAGATTGTCAATCTTCCAAGTTGGCACATTGGACGGGACTGAGCTTGAGGGCCGCCATGACAATGAGGCGGCAAGCACAGCATTTGGCGGAAAGTGGAAATTGTCGTTGAGGTAGGGGGGTTATCGGAAATCGACCGGACGCCAGGATTTCTAACCTTGAAACAAAAACGCCAACCTGCATGGGTTGGCGTTTTTGCTTGGATATTCTTGGTGGCCCGGGGCGGAATCGAACCACCGACACAAGGATTTTCAATCCTCTGCTCTACCAACTGAGCTACCAGGCCAAGGCGGCGAAGTATAGCACAGAGTTATGAGATGTCCATAATTTTGTTCCTGACAGCACCAGCGTGCGCTGCCGGCACTGCAGCGCGTGCGCCATGCCGCCCGGGTCGCTATAGTCGACATGTCGACCTCAAAGGCGCAGTGGCGCCAGAAAGCATTCATGACATTGTTTTCCGATTTGCCGGGCGACGAAGGCTTGCCCGGTCCCAGGCGCCGCCTGGCGATGATCGCCCTGACGACGGCGACGGCCATGACGGTGCTGGACGGCAGCATGCTGAACGTCGCGCTGCCACAGATCGCCCGCGCCCTCGATGCGCCCGCCGGCGGCGCGCTGTGGGTGGCCAACGCCTACCTGCTGGCGGTCGCCATGACGCTGGCGATCTTCGCCGCGCTGGCGGACCGGCTCGGCTACCGCCGCCTGTTTGCCGGCGGCCTGGCCGTGTTCACGCTGGCGTCGCTCGGCTGCGCATTGTCGTCGTCGCTGGCGATGCTGACGGCGCTGCGCGTGCTGCAGGGGATCGGCGGGGCGGCATGCCTGAGCATCGGGCCGGCGATCCTGCGCACCATCTTCCCGAACCGCCTGCTGGGACGCGTCCTGGGCCTGAACGCGCTGCTGGTCGCCGCCAGCACTGCGGTCGGCCCCACGCTGGGCGGTGCGTTGCTGTCCTGGCTCGGCTGGCCCTGGCTGTTCGCGATCAACGTGCCGCTGGGCGCCATCGCGCTGGCGCTGGGGCGGGCGGTGCCCGACAACCCGCAGCCGGCGTCAGCGCGTTTCGACAGCGCCGGCGCCGTGCTGTCGGCGGCCGCCATGGGCGCCTTCATCATGGCCGCCGATGCCTGCGCCCACCTGGGGACGGCGGACCGGACGCACGGGGCACTGCTTGTCTATGGATCGATTGCCGTCGCGGCCGGCTGGGGTTTCGTGTGGCGCCAGCGCCGTGCAGCAGCCCCGCTGGTCCCGCTCGACATGTTCGCCTCCAGGCGGTTTTCCATGGCTGCGCTGACCTCGGTGGCGTCCTTCGTCGGGCAGGGCATCACCTTCGTCGCCTTGCCCTTCCTGTTCCAGACCGTGTACGGCGATTCCGCGCTCCACTCGGCGCTGCTGTTCACGCCCTGGCCGATCGGCATCATGCTGGCCGCGCCGCATGCCGGCCGGCTCGCCGACCGCTATCCGGCGGCGATCCTGTCGTCGGTCGGGCTGGCGCTGCTGGCAGCCGGACTGCTGTCCCTGGCGCTGCTGCCGATGGGGGCACAGGCCTGGGACATCGCCTGGCGCAACCTGCTGTGCGGGATCGGTTTCGGTTTCTTCCAGAGCCCGAACAACCGCGAGATGCTGTCGAACGTGGCACGCGCACGCAGCGGCGCCGCGTCCGGCATCCTGGCCATCATGCGCACCTTCGGCCAGTGCTGCGGCACCGCGGTGGTGGGGATCGTGCTGTCGACCTTTGACCGCGACCTGGGCGGCGGCGCGGCCGGCATGCACGCGATCCGGCTCTGCCTTGCGATTGCAGTGGCGTCGACCGCCATGGCGCTGTGCATCAGCCTCGGCCGGATCCGCCACGCGCGCGCCTGAAGCGCAGCCGGGCCTTCAGCCGCGCGCCTTGGCGCGCTCCGCATGCTGCCGGTCCAGCGCCAGGCGCGCTTCCTTGCGGCCCTTGGCTTCTTCGTGGCGGCGCTGCTCGTCCGGCGTGAACGGACGCAGCGGCGGCACCGGCACCGGCTGCTTGTCTTCGCCGACCGCCACCATCGTGAAGAAGCAGCTGTTCACGTGGCGCACTTCCTGGGTGCGGATATTCTCGGCCAGCACCTTGATGCCGATTTCCATCGAGGTGCGGCCGGTGTAGTTGACCGCCGCCAGGAAGGTGACCAGTTCGCCGACCAGGATCGGCTGGCGGAAAGTGACCTGGTCGACGCTCATGGTGACGACGTAGGTGGCGGCGTAGCGGCTGGCGCAGGCGTAGGCCACCTGGTCCAGCAGTTTGAGGATGTGGCCGCCGTGGACGTTGCCGGAAAAGTTCGCGGTGTCCGGCGTCATCAGGACCGTCATCGTGAGTTGGTGGGCGGGCAGGGTCATGGCAGGCTCGTCGAACAGTAATGGGTGGAAAGAGGACAGTCTAACGCGTCATGGCCTTCCCGCGTCAGAACTCTTCCCAGTCGCCGCTGCTGGCCACCGCTTCCCTGCGCACTGCCGTCTTGCGGGCCGTGGCCGGGGCGGGAGCAGGGGCGGGAGCAGGGCGTGCCGCCGCCAGGGCAGGGCGTGTCTTGACGGGGGCCGGCGCAGGTGCCACCGGCTGTGGCGCGGCGGCCACGCCATCGATCTGGAACAGCGCCACCACCCGCGCCAGCTGGCTGGCCTGCTCCTGCATCGAGCGCGTGGCGGCGGCCGATGCCTCGACCAGTGCCGCGTTCTGCTGGGTGCTGCCGTCCATCTGCACGATCGCCTGGTTGACCTGGGCGATGCCGCTGGCCTGCTCGCGGCTGGAGCTGACGATCTCGTTCATGATGCTTGATACGCGCGTGATGCCGTCGACGATGCCCTGCATGGTATCGCCGGCCTCGGCGGCCAGCGTCGAGCCTTGCGCGACGCGCCGGGTCGAGGCGTCGATCAGGTCCTTGATTTCCTTGGCGGCGCCGGCCGAGCGCTGCGCCAGTGCCCTCACTTCGGCAGCGACGACGGCGAAGCCGCGGCCCTGTTCGCCGGCGCGGGCCGCTTCCACCGCGGCGTTCAGCGCCAGGATGTTGGTCTGGAAGGCGATGCCGTCGATGACCGAAATGATGTCGACGATGCGTGCCGACGACGCATCGATCGCGCCCATGGTGTCGACCAGCTGGCCAACCATGGCGCCGCCCTGGCGCGCCACGTCGGCGGCATCCGCCGCCAGGCGGTTGGCCTGCTCGGCGCTGGCGGCGCTGTGGCCGACGGTCTGGGTCAGTTCTTCCATCGAGGAGGCGGTTTCTTCCAGCGCCGACGCCTGGCTTTCGGTACGCTGCGACAGGTCGCGGGTCTCGCCCGCCATGGTGGCGATCGAGGCGCCGATGCTGGTGGCGCCGTGGCGCACCTGGCCGACGATATCGGCCAGGCTGGCGCGCATGCTTTCCAGCGTGGCCATCAGGCTGTCCTGGTCGCCGGCGCGCAGCGGTACCGCCACGCGCAGGTTGCCGGCGGCGATCTCGCTGGCCACGGCGGCGGCGCTGGACGGTTCGCCGCCCAGGCGGCGGAACAGTGCACGCACGAATATGGCGCCTGCCAGAACGCTGAACACCAGCGTCGCCAGGCACAGGGCGATCAGGACGTTGCTGCTGCGGTTGGCGCTGGCGAGCACGGTGGCCACGCGGGCATCGATCGCACGCTGCTGCATGCTCAGCAGTTCGTTTGCCTTGGCAACGTAGGTGTCCGCCGCCGGCGTATAAGCCTGGTCGAACAGGACGCGCGCTTCCTCGTCCTTGCCTTCGGCCTTGAGGGCGGCAACCTGGTTGCGCACGTCGGTGTACTTCTGGCGCAGGGCGGCGATCTGGTCGAGCATCGCGCGCTCTTGCGGGGTATCGAGCAGTTCGCCGACTTTCTTGAGCATCTCGCCGACGCGCGCCGTCGATTCCTTCGCTTCTTCCGCATACAGCTTGCCGAGGCCGGGATCGGCCGCGCGCGTGATCACGGCGGTGCGCTTGACGCCGACCGAGGTGTTCGTCAGCCAGCTCGAGATGAGCCTTTCCGTCGCCAGCGGACGTTCGGTGAGTGCCCGGGTATCGTTTGCCAGCACCTGCAGGCGCCAGATCGCGACGGCGGTCGAGACGAAGGAGAGAATGATGATGATGGCGAACGTCAGCCTGAGCTGGCTGCGGACGCTGGACGTACGGGAAGAGGACACGGTCGTTCCTTGTGAATGCGAGAAAGCGCCGGATCGGCGCGATAGCCAATCATTTTGAACAGAATAATTCCTTAGGGCAACCTATCGTCTGTAATTACAACACTTCTTCGCTTATCCGCTTCTGCTAGGATGCCCCCATGGCTCTCCTACTTGTCCCCGGCTTCATGGCCGACGAAACCCTGTGGAACGACATGAGCGCCGCGCTGGCGCGCTTCGGTCCGGTCCTGCATGCCGACCTGCGCCACGACACCTCGGTCGAGGCGATGGCGCGCCGTGCGCTGGCGGCGGCGCCGCCATCCTTCCTGCTGGTCGGCTTTTCGATGGGCGGCTACGTCGCGCGCGACATCGCCCGCCTGGCGCCGGCATACGGCAAGCGGGTCAAAGCGCTGGTACTGGTGGCCACCTCGACCCGCCCCGACACGCCGGCGATGCGCCAGCGCAAGGGCGCGGTCGGGCATGCCGCGCCTTCGGTGGCCTTCAGCGGCTTGAGCCGCATCGCGGTGGCCAGCTCGCTGCATCCGAAGGACAAGCACAACGAGGCGATGATCGAGCGCGTGCGCGCGATGGGCATGCGCCTGGGCGGCGAGGTGTTCCGGCGCCAGTCGGTGCTGGAGCGGCCGGGCGACATCGACCGCCTGGGTGAGATCCGCTGCCCGACGCTGGTGGTCGCGGCGGCCCAGGACCAGCTGCGCAGCCTGGAAGAGGCGCGCGAGCTGCAGGCCGGGATTCCGGAGGCCAGCCTGGCGGTCATCGAAGACAGCGGCCACATGATTCCGATCGAGGCGCCGCAGCGCCTGCTCGAGGTGATCCTGCCCTGGCTGTCAAGCTACGCGGACTGATGCGGACAGCGCTCATCATGCGGCGCCGCGTGCGTTGACCGGCAGGCGGAAGCGGAAGCAGGCGCCATGCGGCTGGCCCGGCTCGTAGCCGATCTGGCCGCCGTGCGCACGCACGATCGCCAGGCTGATCGACAAGCCCATGCCGGTGCTGTTCGGCTTGGTGCTGAACAGGCTGCCGAAGATCCGTGCCCGGTTCTGCTGCGCGATGCCGGGACCGTTGTCGGCGACGCTGATCTCGACTTCGTCGGTGCCGACGTGGCGGCTCTGTACGTGGATGCGGCGTGCGGCAGACGCCCCCTCCGCCAGCACGCGCCCGCCTTGTCCGGACAGTGCCTCGATCGCGTTCATCAGCAGGTTGGTCACGACCTGCTGCAACTGGACGCGGCTGGCCTGGATGATGCATTCGCCCAGGCCCAGCGCCAGGTCGATCTCGATGCCATGCTTGCGGAGTGGCCGCTGCAGCAACTGCAGGGTGTCGGCGATGGTCTGGTCGACGGGGACCTTGCCCATCTCGGTGTCCTGACGCGAGGCGAGGCGCTGCACGCTGCGCACGATGTCGCCCGCATGGCGGCCGGCGGCGCTGATCAGCAACAGGGAGGCGAGGGCGCGTTCGATGTCCGGCTGCGGCCGGCGCAGCCATTTGCGGGCGGCGGCGGCATGCAGGGAAATCGCCGCCAGCGGCTGGTTGACTTCGTGCGCGATCGACAGGCCGATGTCGCCGATGCTGCCGGCGCGCAGGAGGCGCTCCCGCTCGCCTTCGAGCGCGGTGGCCGCGCCCGCATCGGCGTCCCCCGCATCGGCCGTGCCGTCTTCGCCCCAGGCGCGCCGCAGCGTGCCGATCCGGCCTGGCGCCCCGGCACGCCCGTAGCTGGCCAGGGCCAGCCGCCGGTAGTGCTGCATGGCCGTGCCGAGGCCACTTTCGCCGGCCAGCAGCGCCGCTTGCTCCCACGCCAGGCCGGCCAGCCAGTACAGGCCATCGCGGCCGGCGCTGGCGCCGGCGCTTTCGAACCCGCCCAGCGCGTCGAGCGGGCGGCCGGCACGGTGCGCCCGGGCCGCTGCAGCGAGCGTGCCAAAGTGGCCGGACGCATCCGCTGCCGGGCCGGGCGGCAGCAGCGCCGCATGCAGCGCCCGGGCACGCTCATGCTGCAGGTGCCCCTGACGCTGCGCCAGCGCGAGCGCGCTGGCGGCCATCTGCAGCGTGGTGCGGCCATGGCTGTCACTGCAGCCATTCTGCCCGTGCGCCACGGCGGCCAGCAGCAGCAGCGCCGGCGGTGTCGCGTCGCGCACGCCGTGCCGGCGCGCGCGCCCGGCTTCGGCGGCGATGGCTGCATAGGCATACGCATGCGTGAGGGCAGCGCCGGCGAGCACCCGTTCGAGCGCGTTCTCGTCGGCTTCGTCCTCGGCGGCGGCCGGCAGTGCCAGCCAGGACGCAGGCGTGAAGCCGCTCAGGCGGCTGAACAGGCGCAGGCAGGCCGCCTTGCCGTCGCCGGGCGTGTCGTCTGCCGGGTGTCCGGCCGTATAGGCGGCGCGATGCCTGCCTGCCGGCGCGGGACGGGAACGCGGAACATCGTGTCGGGCCAGGGTCATGGCTGCTCTCCTCTGCGGTGATGACGCGGCGCAGGATTCGGCGCTTACGGCTGCATGATGGCATCTGCCGTGGCCTGGTCTTTCATACGATAGTTGTACCGGCGGCCGATATTCAACCGGCCAAAGGATACGGGCTCGAGAACGGGGTGCCCGCTACCATTTTTGGACAACTTTTGAGGACAATCATGATCAGCCATATCCCTACCGTCACCCGGCAACATGCACCGGCCACCCGCCATGGCGCCGTCCGCTGGTGCTGCCTGCTGCTCCTGTGCTCGGCATATCTGCAGGGCGGGCTGGACAAGGCCTTCGATTTTCCGGCCGCCGTGGCCGAGATGCGCCACTTCGGCATGACGCCCGCCGGCCCCCTGGCCCTGCTGACCATCGTCGGCGAGCTGGGCGCATCCGTGCTGGTGCTGGCCGGCATCCAGCGCTGGGCGGGCGCCCTCTACCTGGGCTTGTTCACGCTGATGGCCAACCTGGTGGCGAACCGATTCTGGGAGCTGGCGGGCACGGCCCGCACGATGTCGGAAAACGGCTTCTTCGAACATCTGGGACTGGCCGGCGCCTTTCTGCTGGTGGCGTGGCTCGACCTGCAAGAGCGCCGCCAGGTCTAGCTATACCAATGGATATGCAGCCGGCGGCGCCGGAATCGGCGACACTGGCCGCATCGAGGCGCGGCGCACCAGGCGGAGGCAGGCATGAGCGAGCAAAACCATGGGCGGCTGCAGGGCATCGCACTGGCCTTCCTGGCGGGGTATGTGGACACGCTGGGCTTCCTGGCGCTGTTCGGCCTGTTCACCGCGCACGTGACCGGCAACTTCATCCTGATCGGCGCATCGCTCGCCGATCCCGCGCGCGAAGGCGTGCTGCTGAAACTGCTGGCCTTTCCAGCCTTTATCGCCGGCGTGGCGCTGGCGCGCATCCTGGTCGTGATCATCGAGAAGCGCGGCGCGCCTGCGCTGCGGCCGGCATTGCTGCTGCAGCTGGTGCTGCTGCTGGGGTTCATGGCGTGCGGCCTGGCGGCCACGCCGCTTGGCAACGAGCCGGGACCGCTGGCCACGGCAGCCGGCCTGCTGGGCGCGGCCGCCATGGGCGCCCACAGCGCCACCAGCCGCCTGCTGCTGGGCCACCTGGCGCCGACCTCGATGATGACCGGGAACGTCACCCAGATCGTGATCGACCTGGTCGACGCCGCCCGCGGCGCCGACGACCCCGGCCTGAAGGCGCGCTGCGGCAAATTCATCTGGCCGCTGGCCGCCTTTGCCGCCGGCTGTGTGGCGGCGGCTTTCGCTTTTCACCGGTTCGGCTTTGCCGCGCTGGTGGTCCCGGCCTTGATTCTGCTCGGCCTGCTGGTAGCGGAAGCCCCGGCGCCGGCGGGGCGGCAGCAGGCCAATCCATCCCAACCTCGCAAGGAGACATCATGAGCAAGCCACCACCCGCGCTGCTGAACGCGGCCAATTGCCAGGCCATCTCCATCGCCCGCCAGGTCCTGGGAGGGCAACGCGACCGCGCCCGCCGCGATACGTATAATGGACAGTGGCAGGCGCGGACCACGAACCGTGCGCGGCCTGGTGCAGAACCAAAACGACGGCAAAGGAGCGGCGCAGGATGAGTGGGGCAGGTGAGGAGGTGGCGCTGACGCGGTTCCGCGTGGCCGACGACGACGCGGCGGCGCGCCATGGCACACTCGACCTGCCCGAGGCCGGCGGCCGCCGGGCAACCGGCTTCGATTCCGGC
Source organism: Herbaspirillum sp. SJZ107 (assembly GCF_006715485.1). GTDB lineage: Bacteria > Pseudomonadota > Gammaproteobacteria > Burkholderiales > Burkholderiaceae_D > Telluria. Next base: position 68,162 of record NZ_VFNH01000003.1, on the reverse strand, counting down.
ACGGCTTCGCCGGCGCGGCAACCATGACGCCGGCGGTGTTCGTCGTCGATGACGACGACGCGGTACGCGCGTCGGTCCTGAACCTGCTCGCGGCTGAAGGCTACGATGCGCGCGGTTTCGCCGCCGCCGGCGCCTTCTTCGACGTCTTCGACGCGTTTTCCGGCACGGAAGGCCTCGGCACGGCGTCCTGCCTGGTCTGCGACATGCATATGCCCGGCCCGGACGGACTGGAAGTGGCGGCCGGGCTGGCACGCCGGGGCACCGGTATCCCGATCATCTTCATGACCGGCTTCGGTTCGATCCCGATGTCGGTGCAGGCCATGAAGGCCGGCGCCATGGAATTCCTCACCAAGCCGGTGGCGCCGGAAGCGCTGCTGGCGGCCGTGCGCGATGCACTGGCCGCGGACCAGGCCGGGCTGGCGGCGCGGCGCGAACTGGCCGACCTGCGGCAGCGCCACGCCAGCCTGACGCCGCGAGAGCGCGAGACCATGGAACTGGTGATCGGCGGCCTGCTCAACAAGCAGGTGGCCGATGCGCTGGGCGTCAGCGAAATCATGGCCAAGACCCACAAGCGCAAGGTGATGGAAAAGATGGGCGCACGCTCGCTGCCCGACCTGGTGCGCTCCGCCGAACGGCTGCACATCACGCGGACGCGCAGCCGCTAGCGCGTGCCTGTCAAAAACTGTGGCGGATGCCGAGCGCGGCACCGCCCAGGCGCGTGCCGGGCGCCGCATCCAGGCCATTGATCGCGAAGTCGTAGGTGCCGCGGCCGTCGTTGCGCAGGCGGGTATAAAAAGCGAAGACGGCGCTGCGTTTCGACAGCGTGTAGTCGTAGCCCAAGGTGGCGTGGGTGGCGCCGGTGTCCGGACCGGCCTGGATGAAGCCCAGCCGCGTGCCCGCGCTGCCCTTGCCGTCGCCGGCCCTTGCCAGGCCGAAGCGGATGCCGTGCGCGCCGAACTGGCGGGTCAGCGATACGTAGTAGGCAACGCGCTCCAGATTCCCGCGCGCGGTCGCGTAGCGCAATTTTTCGGCAATCGCGGCCAGCCGCACCTGTCCCAGCTGCGGCCCGAACTGCCAGGCCAGCGCCACTTTACTGCCATGGTCGTCCAGGCCCGGGCCCTGGTAGCCGTGATGGCGCTCGTGGGCCAGCGCGGCGTAGAGCGGGCCGCGCTCGAGTACCAGCGCGGCCGAATCCAGCGACGGCCTGGCGCCGCTGGGCGGCGCTTCCTCGTTGAAACCGTGTGCCAGGCGCAGCGTCATGCCCTGCCAGGCCGGTGTCCAGTAGTGCAGGCTGTTCTGCTGGCGGCGGTCGAAGGAGGTGGTGTCGCTGACGTTGCTGGCGCTGGGCGCAGAGCCATTGCCCATGGTACTCATGTAGCCGGCGGTGGTGGGGTAGAACGGGTCGAGGCCGGACGTGGCCGTGTTGTAGGGCGTCGGCCAGTTGCCCCCGAACAGGCTGCCCCAGCGGCCCTGGAGGCCGATGCGGGTATCGCGCGCCGCGATGACGCCGGCGCCGGTGTCGGGCGCCAGCGTACCCTCCACCTGGAACACCAGCTTCAGCCCGCCGCCGAGGTCTTCGCTGCCGCGGAAACCCAGTACCGAGCGGTAGTTCGACAGGCGCTGCGCGGCTTGGCCGCCGCGCACGCCGTCGCCGTGCATGGCTTCGAGGCCGATGTTGAGCCGCCCGTAGATCTGGAGCGCGCCGTCCTGGGCGAAGGCATGGTGCGAGAGCAGTGCCAGGACTGCCGCCGTCAAGCGTGTGAGTGTCATGGTAGCGATGGCTGGTAAAAAACGGGATCCTTGCCCGGCATGCTAGGCGCTTGCGCCGCACCGGCCCCCTGCAAAATGGCCGGGCCACACGGATTTTGTGTTGCATGGCACAATCCAGCCTGCTGAGCAATTACTGGCTGTCTGATGTGAGAATCGATTCGTACGCGCGGCGCATCGCCGCCGCCCTTCTGGTGGTGTGTCACCTCCACAACGGCGCTGCGACTGCCGCGCCCGCGCCGTTGTTGTCGGACTATACCCATAGCGCATGGGGCGGACTGCAGGGGGCGCCGGTCGATGTCCTGAAATTCGCCCAGAGCCGCGACGGCTGGCTGTGGATCGCCACCGCGACCGGCCTGTACCGCTACGACGGCGTGCAGTTCGAGCGCACCGACAGCGTGTACGGCCACCCGCTGTATTCCAGCGACGTGCTGGGCCTGATGGCGGCCAGGGATGGCGCGCTCTGGGTCGGCTACCGCTTCGGCGGCGTGACCGTGCTGCGCCCCGGCGGCGCCCGCACCTACATGGAAGCCGACGGACTGCCGGGCGGTTCCATCTTCCACATCGAGGCCGCGCCCGACGGCACGGTCTGGGTGGCGGCGCGCGATGGCATCGCCAGCCTGGCGCCGGGGGCCGACCGCTTCGTGCGCCACGAACGCACGCTCGGCCTGCCCGCCAACCGCTTTTTCCAGATCCTGTTCGGCCGCGACGGCACCCAGTGGATCGCCGGCATGGACGGGGTGTTCTTCCGCCGGCCCGGCGAGCGTGCCTTTACGCATGCGTGGCCGCGGATGACGCTGATGGCGATGGCGGAAAGCCCGGACGGCACCTTGTGGGCTTCGGACGACCGCAACCGCTACTACCGGGTGCGCACCGCGCCGCCCCCGATCAAGGCGCCACCCGCGCCGGCGCTGAAAGGCAGCGGCATGTGGTTCGACCGCGACGGCGTCATGTGGCTGGCCCAGACCGATGGCGTCGAGCGCAAGCTGGATCTGCATCCGGCGCGCGTACCGGCCCAGCGCCTGACGCAAGCGAGCGGCTTGAGCGGGGCGCTGCCGCAGAGTTTTTTCCAGGACCGCGAAGGGAATATCTGGATCGGCACCTCGGCCGGCCTCGACCGGCTGCGGCGCAACCGGCTGGCGCTGCTGCCGACCGCCGTCGAACTCGACCACCCCGGCATGGTGCGCGCGCCGGACGGCGGCGTCTGGGTCGGCGATGCCATCAACCACGTCCACAAGGCCAGCGCCGCCGGCTTGCACGACACGGTGCTCAAAAGCGGCTTCGAGGCCAGCCACTGGGCGCCCGACGGCGTGCTCTGGATCGGCGACGCGCGCGGCCTGTGGCGGCGGGCGCCGGACGGCACGGTGGAGCTGGTCGCGCCGCCGGACAATTTGCGTGGCTTCGATCCGCAGGCGATCCAGCAGGACCGCCAGGGCCGGCTATGGGTCTCGTTTTCCGGCCGCGGGCTGTTCCGCCTCGAGCGCGGGCAATGGACGCGCGACGGCGGCTTGCAGGGCTTCGCGGCGCCGCAAGCCACCGCGATGGCGATGGACGCCCAGGGCAATGTCTGGATGGGCCATGCGCGCAACCACATCAGTGTCGTCGGCGGCGCTGCCGGACCGGACAGCGTGCGCCGGCTCGACGCCGCCGCCGGACTGCAGCTCGGCACGGTGCTGACCCTGGCGCCCGACGGCCATGACATGTGGGCCGGCGGCGAACGCGGAATCATGCTGTACCGCGGCGGGCGCTTTGCGGCGCTGCGCGGCGCCGGCGGCGAAAGCTTCCGCGGCGTGTCCGGCATCGTGCGCCTGCCGGACGGCGACCTGTGGCTGCATGGCGCCGAGGGCATCTACCATATCACTGCCGCCGCCCTGGCGGACTGGCTGCGCGATGCGGCATCTGCGCCGGCGCGCGAGGTGGCCTTCGAACGCTTCGATGCGCTCGACGGCCTGCGCGGCCATGCGCCCCAGACCCGGCCGACGCCGTCGCTGCTGCGGACCGCGGACGGCATGCTGTGGTTCTCGACCGGCAGCGCGATCGCACTGCTCGATCCGGCCCGCATCCGGCGCAATCCGCTGCCGCCGCCGGTGCTGATCCGGAGCGTCACCTCCAGCAACCGGCGCTATCCGGTGCAGGAGGGCACCGCGCGGGCCGCGCCCGCAGCGCTGGAACTGCCCCAGGGCAGCGACAGCCTGCGGGTGGCCTTTACGGCACTCGGCCTGTCGATGCCGGAACGGGTGCGTTTCCGCTACCGGCTCGAAGGCGTCGACCACGGATGGCAGGGACCGATCGGCTGGCGCGCCGTCTCGTATACCAACCTGGCGCCGGGCAGCTACCGTTTCGAGGTGAGCGCCGCCAACGAGGACGGCGTATGGAATCCGCAGCCCGCGGTGCTCGAGATCCGGATCGCGCCGACCTTCGTGCAGAGCCGCTGGTTCCTGCTGATGCTGGCGGCGGCGGCCGCGCTGCTGCTGTATGCGGCGTACGCGCTGCGGATCCGCACCCTGACCCGGCGCATGCAGGCGCGCCTGCAGGGACGGCTCGAGGAGCGCTCGCGCATCGCGCGCTCGCTGCACGACACCCTGCTGCAGAGCGTGCAGGGCCTGCTGATGTCCTTCAACGCCCACATGCACCAGATTCCGCCGGGCTCGCGCGAGCGCGCCAACCTGGAGCGCACCCTGGACCTGGCGGGACGCATGCTGGTGGAGGGACGCGACCAGATCATGGACTTGCGCGCCTCGGCCTCGCCCGACGACATGCGCCTCGCGCTGCAGGCCTTCGGCAAGGAGCTCGCCGAGTACAGCGGCAATGCCTTCGAGCTGCGCATTACCGGGAGGGCGCGGCCTTTGCGGCCGCACGTGAGCGACGAGGTGTATGCGATCGGGCGCGAAGCGCTGTTCAATGCCTCGCGCTACGCGAATGCGGGCAAGGTGGTGCTGGCGCTCGACTACGGCAGGGAGGCATTCACCCTGTGCATCCGTGACGACGGCTGCGGCCTGGACGAGGACGTGGCGAGTACGGGGCACCGGCCCGGTCACTGGGGCCTGCCGGGCATGCGCGAGCGTGCGGCCGCCCTCGGCGCGCGCTTCGACTTGAAGAGCGTGGCCGGCGAAGGCACGGCCATCGGCGTCACGCTTCCGGCCGAGCTGGCCTACCAGTTTTCATTGCGGATGCCGGGCCATCTGGTGCCGCTGTGGTGGCGCCGGCGCTGATGCGGCTGAGCGCAGCCGACACGCCCTGGCCGTAGGCCGGATCGGCCTTCAGGAAGTGGCCGATCTGGCGGTCCTGGATCGCGGCATCGGCCTGGCTCAGGGCGCCGGCGATGTTCTCGATCAGGTTGCGCTTGGCATCAATCGTCAACAGGCGGAACAGGTTGCCGGCCTGGGTGAAGTGGTCGTCGGTGGCACGGGTGTCGTAGCGGCCCGCCGTGCCTTCCAGCTGCCAGCCGGCGTCGCCGTGGCCGAAGCCGCCGGCCGCCGGCATGGGACCGTTCTGGACGGGATCATAGTTGGCCGCCGAGCCGCCGTTGAAGAGCGCCATCGCGCCGTCGCGCTGCTGGTTGTGGATGGGGCAGCGCGGACGGTTCACCGGCAGGTGCTGGTGGTTGGTGCCGACGCGGTACAACTGGGCGTCGTGGTAGGCGAACAGGCGCGCCTGCAGCATCTTGTCCGGGCTGTAGCCCAGGCCCGGCACGATGTTCGACGGCGACAGCGCGGCCTGCTCGACGTCCTGGTGGTAGTTGTCCGGGTTGCGGTTCAGTTCCAGGATGCCGACCGGGATGCGCGGGAACTCGCCCTGCGGCCAGACTTTCGTCAGGTCGAACGCGTCCCAGCCGGTCCTGGCTTCCCAGGCGGCGCGCTGGGCGTCGTTCATGACCTGCATCTCGACGCTCCAGCGCGGGAAATCGCCGCGTGCAATCGCGTTGAACAAATCGCGCTGGGCGTAGTCAGGGTCGGTGCCGGCCAGGCGCACTGCTTCGGCAGCGCTCAGGTTCTTGATGCCCTGCTGGGTCTTGAAGTGCCATTTCACCCAGTGGCGCTCGCCGTCGGCATTGATCAGGCTGTAGGTGTGGCTGCCGAAACCGTCCATGTGGCGGTAGCCGTCCGGAGTGCCGCGGTCCGAGAACAGGATCGTCACCTGGTGCAGGCTTTCCGGTGCGCTGCTCCAGAAATCCCACATCATCTGGGCGGACTTGAGGTTGGTCTGCGGATCGCGTTTCTGGGTGTGGATGAAGTCCGGGAACTTGATGCCGTCCTTCAGGAAGAAGGTCGGGGTGTTGTTGCCGACCAAGTCCCAGTTGCCGTCTTCGGTATAGAAGCGCAGGGCGAAGCCGCGCGGATCGCGTGCGGTATCGGCCGAACCTTTTTCGCCGCCCACGGTCGAGAAGCGCAGGAAGGTCTCGGTCTGCTTGCCGACGACCGCGAACAGCTTTGCCGTGGTATAGCGGCCGATGTCGTGGGTGACGGTAAAGCTGCCGTAGGCGCCCGACCCCTTCGCATGGACCACGCGTTCGGGGATGCGCTCGCGATTGAAGTGTTGCAGCTTTTCGATCAGGTGGAAATCCTGCAGCAGGACCGGGCCGCGCGGGCCGGCGGTAATCGAGTTCTGGTTGTCGACGACGGGGATGCCGGAGGCGGTGGTGAAGTGGGTCATGGCAGCTTTTCGCGGTGAATGGATGGGTTGCATCGTTGTCCATCGTAGTGATCCGCTGTCCGCAAAAACACTATCCATGGGTAGGGAAGGCGCTATCGAAAAAATTGATGATAAAACTGGAAATAACTCGTTTTTCATCCGGACTGTCCGTATCCATAATGTTTTTCATGCCGCTGCACGGCAGTAAGGACGTTCGAATGGTTCGAACGAAATTATCCAAATGAACTGAAAGGACAACATCATGGACACCAACAAACTCTATCCGGTCGGCCGCGCCCTGGCAGGCCTGCTGTTCCTGGTTTCCGGCATCAACAAGATCCTGGGCTTTTCCTATGTGGCCGGCTGGATGAGCAGCAGCGGACTGCCGGCGGCGGGCGTGCTGCTGGCGCTGACGATCCTGCTCGAAGTCGGCGCCGGGCTGGCGCTGATCACGGGCTTCCAGGCGCGCTTCGCGGCGGCGGCGCTGGCCCTGTTCCTGGTGCCGGTGACCCTGATCTTCCACGGCTTCTGGCATGCCGATGCGGCCGAGCTGCAGAACCAGCTGAACCACTTCCTGAAAAACGTGGCGATCCTGGGCGGCATGCTGATCGTGTTCGACATCGAGCAGCAACGCTACAAGGCGCGCAGCGGCGCCGGCGCCCGACTGCTGCGCGGCCGCACCGCCTGAGACTCTGGAAAAAGACAGGGGCCATTCGCCGCCGGCCGGGATACCGTCACCATCCCGGCCCTTGCCGCAACCGACAAAAGACGACAACCATGACCTCCTCGACACGCACCGCCAGGCTTGCCATCGCCGCTGCCGTCGCCGGCGCCTTCCTGGCCGCCGGCAGCGCCCAGGCGCAGGCCGACCTGATCCTTACCAACGGCAAGATCGCCACCATGGCCAGGGAGGGCGAGTTCGTGCAGGCGCTCGCGGTCAAGGACGGCAAGGTGCTGGCCACCGGCACCAATGCCCGCATCCTCAAGCTCAAGAGCGCAGCGACCCAGGTGGTCGACGCCGGCGGGCGCACCGTGATCCCGGGCCTGAACGATTCGCACCTGCACGTGATCCGCGAGGGCCTGAACTACAACATGGAATTGCGCTGGGACGGCGTCACCTCGCTCAAGCGCGCCCTCGAGATGCTGAAGGAGCAGGCGGCGCGCACCCCGGACGGCGCATGGGTGAAGGTGGTCGGCGGCTGGAACGAATACCAGTTCGAGGAAAAGCGGCTGCCGACCCTGGAAGAAATCAATGCCGCGGTGCCGGACAAGCCGGTCTTCATCCTCTACCTGTACGGCCTGGGCTTCCTCAACCAGAAGGGCATCCAGACCCTCGGCTACGACAGGAACACGAAGTACAAGGACGGCGAAGTGGAACTCGATGCCAACGGTCGTCCGACCGGCAAGCTGATCGCCAAACCGAACGCCCTGATCCTGTATTCGACGCTGGCGAAAACGAACAAGCTCGGCCGCGACGACCAGGTCAATTCGACGCTGCACTTCTACCGCGAACTGAACCGCCTGGGCGTGACCAGCGCGATCGACGCCGGCGGCGGCTTCCAGAACTACCCGGACGACTACGGCGTGTCGCTGCAGCTGGCGAAGGAAGGCAAGCTGACGGTGCGCACCTCGTATTACCTGTTCGCCCAGCGCGCCGGCAAGGAACTGGAAGACTTCCAGCGCTGGCTGGGCATGACCCACCCGGACAAGAACGACCACATGTTCTATGCGAACGGCTTCTCGGCCGAGGGCGGCGGCGAGAACCTGGTGGCCAGCGCGGCCGATTTCGAGAACTTCCTCGAGCCGCGGCCGGACTTGCCGCAAGCGATGGAAGCGGACCTGGAACCGGTGGTGGCGCTGCTGGTGAAGAACCGCTGGCCGTTCCGCCTGCATGCCACCTATGGCGAGAGCATCGACCGTGACCTGGCCGTGATCGAGAAGGTGAACGCGAAGACGCCGCTGCGCGGCCTGCGCTTCATCATCGACCATGGCGAGACCATGACCGACGCCCAGCTGGCGCGCATCAAGCGTCTCGGCGGCGGCATCGCGGTACAGGACCGCATGCACTTCCAGGGCGAAGCCTACTGGAAGCGCTACGGCGAGCAGGCGCGCCAGATGCCGCCGATCCGCAAGATGCTGGATTTGAAACTGCCGGTCGGCCTGGGCACGGACGGCACCCGGGTCTCGAGCTACAACCCCTGGCCGTCGGTGTACTGGGCGGTCACCGGCAAGACCGCCGGCGGCATGCCGATCTGGCAGGGCAGGGATGTCCTCAGCCGCTTCGAAGCGCTGAAGCTGATCACCACCGGTTCGGCCTGGATGAGCGGCGAGGAAAAGGTCAAGGGCACGCTCAAGCGCGGCCAGTACGCCGACTTCGTGGTGCTGCCGGAGGACGTGTTCACGGTCGACGCCGAGCGCATCAAGCGCATGGAAAGCGTGCTGACGGTGGTGAACGGGAAGGTGGTGTACGGCGCCGGCGCTTTCGCACCGCTGGCGCCGCGATTGCCGGCGGTGTCGCCGGCCTGGAGCCCGGTAGCCACCTACGGCGGCTACCAGAACCGCTGATCTCGCATTGCCTACGCCTTGATGAAGGCCAGCAGGTCTTCGTTGAGGCGGTGCTTGTGGGTGGTCGGCAGGCCGTGCGGTGCGCCTTCGTAGACCAGCAGCTTGGCGTTCTTGATGATCTTCGCCGAGGCACGGCCGGCGGCATCGATCGGGACGATCTGGTCGTCCGAGCCATGCACCACCAGCACCGGCACGTCGATCTTCTTCAGGTCGGGCGTGTAGTCCACTTCCGAGAACTGCTTGATGCAGTCGTAGGCGTTCTTGATCCCGCACTGCATGCCTTGGGCCCAGAAGGTGTCGCGTACGCCCTGCGAGGGCTTGGCGCCCGGTCGGTTGTAGCCGTAGAAGGGCATGCTCAGGTCCATGAAGAACTGCGAGCGGTCCTCGACCACCGACTTGCGGATGCCGTCGAACACGTCCATCGGCAACCCGCCCGGGTTGGTCGGCGACTTCACCATCTGCGGCGGCACGGCGCCTACCAGCACCGCCTTGGCCACGCGCTTGCTGCCGTGGCGGCCGAGGTAGTGGGCGACCTCGCCACCGCCGGTCGAGTGGCCGACCAGCACCGCATTCTTCAGGTCGAGGTGGTTCATCAGCGCCGCCAGGTCGTCGGCATAGTGGTCCATGTCGTTGCCGTTCCAGGGCTGGCTCGACAGGCCGTGGCCACGGCGGTCGTGGGCGATCACGCGGTAGCCGTGCGAGGCCAGGAAGAACATCTGGTCTTCCCAGGCGTCGCCCTGGAGCGGCCAGCCGTGGCTGAACACGACCGGCTGGCCGCTGCCCCAGTCCTTGTAATGGATGACGGTGCCGTCGGCCACCGTCAGGAAGTTGCCGGCGCGGGCGCCGGGGCTGGCCGCGGGCGGCTTGGCTGCCGCGGCGCTGCTGCTGCCGGCAACGGCCAGGCCAGCGCCCATGGCGGAGGTGGCGGCGCCGGCCAGCAGCGAGCGTCGCGACAGGGAAGGTTGGTTCGACATGACGGGTCCTTTCAGGAGGGATGAAACCTGCCGACGATCTGCAGGGCTGGCCCAGTGTAGAAAGAAAGGCCGCGCCTGGCCCCGGCTAAAAGGCCAGGCCGGGCCGCCTCGGTGTCCTGCCTAGAGGCTGATGTAGCCGCGCTTCAGGGCCAGCGTGACCGCGTGGGTGCGGTCGCTCGCGCCCAGCTTGACCAGGATGGTGCTCATATGGGTCTTGACGGTCGGCTCGCTGATGCTGAGGATCTCGCCGATCGCGCGATTCGAATTGCCGTTTGCCGCCAGCCGCAGTACGTCCAGCTCGCGCGCCGACAGCTTGTCGGCAGGACTGTGATGGTCGACCTCCTGCTGGGCGATGCGGGCGACCACGCTGGAGCCCGTGTACACGCGGCGGACCGTCTCGGCCAGTTCGTCGCCCGGCACGTCCTTCAGCAGGTAGGCCTTGGCGCCGGCCTTGAGCGCGCCGATCACGCGGGCATCGCCGCTGAAGGTAGTCAGCACGACGATGCGGGCATCGGCGTGGAGCGCGCGGATGCCGACGATGGCCTCGAGTCCATCCTTCACCGGCATTTGCAGGTCGAGCAGCGAGACGTCCGGGCGGTGGCGCGCGAACTGCGCGATCGCTTCCTCGCCGTTGGCGGCGATGCCGACGATTTCCATGTCGCCCTGGGCCTGCAGGGTGGCGGCGATCCCCTCGCGCATCATCGGGTGGTCGTCGGCAATCAGGATGCGGATCATGCTTGTGAAGGGAGGTTCATGGATGGCTGGATTGTACCGGCAGGCGGAAACGGAAGCAGGCGCCATGCGGTGCGCAGGGTTCGTATTCGATATGCCCGCCATGCGCACGCACGATCGCCAGGCTGATCGACAGGCCCATGCCGGTGCTGTCGGGCTTGGTACTGAACATGCTGCCGAACACGCGGTCCGCATGCTGGGGGGCGATGCCGGGGCCGTTGTCGGCCACGGCAATCTCGACCTCGTGCTCGCCGTGGGGGCGCGATGCGATGCGGATCCGGCGCGCATCGCCGCCCGGGGAACCCCCTGCAAGCGCCTCGATGGCGTTGACCACCAGGTTGGTAAGCACTTGCTGCAGCTGGACGCGGCTGGCGTGGATGGCGCGCTCGCCCAGGCCGAGCGCCAGCTCGACCTCGATCCCGTGCTTGCGCAGCCGCCGGTGCAGCAGGCGCAGGGTGTCGGCGATGGCCTGGTCCAGTGCCACGCTGCCCATCTCCTGTTCCTTGCGCGAGGCCATGCGCTGGATGCTGCGGACGATGTCGCCCGCATGCCGGCCTGCTTCGCCGATCAGCGACAGCGACGACAGGGCGCGCTCGATATCCGGCTCGGGCCGGCGCAGCCATTTGCGGGCCGCCGCCGCATGCAGCGATATCGCTGCCAGCGGCTGGTTGACCTCGTGCGCGATCGACATCCCGAGTTCGCCGACCCCAGGCAGGGCGCGATCGCGCTCGGCGCCGCCGTCGCTATCGGCTTCCATGCCCCAGGCCCGGCGCAGGGCCGCGGCGCGGCCGCCGGCGCCCCATTGCGCGCAACTGGCCAGGGCCTGGCGCCGGTAATGCAGCACCGCCGCGCCCAGGCCGCAGGCCTGGGCCTGCTGCGCCGCCTGCTCCCAGGCCAGGGCCGCGAGTCCATGCAGGTCATGGCTGGCAGCGGCTGCGGCGGCGCCCTCGAAGCCGCGCAGCGCATCCAGCTGGCAGCCATCATGGCGGGCGCATGCCGCATCCGCGCACTGCACCAGGACGCGGGCGCAGGCGGGCAACTGGCGCGCCAGGCGGCGCAGGGCCGCGCAGTGCAGCGCGAGCCGTGCGCATGTTGCGGGATCGTTCGACGGCGCCAGGGCCAGCGCCGCGAACAGGTGCAGCACCGTGCGGTCGCCGACCGGCAGCAGCGGGCCGTTCAAGGCTTCGGCCTGTGCCGCCGCCTGCAGGGCCGCGGCATGCTCGCCGCGATACATGGTGGCCTGCAGGCGGGTAATCCAGACGCCGAACCGTGCGCGCTGCGCGGCCGGCACCGGCATCTCGACGGCGGGCAGGGGCTGCTCCTGCGCCAGGCCGCGCAGCAGCAGCGCGCGGGCCGCCAGTTCGGCGTGCAGTGCGGCGACATGGGCGTCCGCCGGCGGCAAGCCGGCCGCCCGTTCCACATGGCGCGTCATCTTGGGCAAGGCCATGCCCGCGATGAGACCGTTGCCGGCCAGGTACAGATGGGCGCAGGCGGGCCCGGTCTCGGCTTCGCACAGCGCGGCAAGGTCGGCGGCAGCCTGCTCCGGCGCGCCGCCGAACGGGCCGATCAGCGCCGCGTGCAGGGTCTGCACCGTGTGCCGGGTACGTTCGCCGAGCCTGGCCGCGATCTCGCGTGCCGTCCCGGCCAGCGCCCGCGCACCGGTGCCTTCGCGGCCGAGCGCCAGGGCGGCCAGCAGGAGCAGGGCCACCGGCGTCGCGCCGCGCAGGCCGCGGCCGAGCGCACGCTCGGCTTCGGCCGCGATGGCAGCATAGGGGAAGGCATCGGTGGGTGCGGACAGCGCCGCCTCGAGCACGGCATCGAAGCCCTGCATGGTATCCGCGCCGCAGACCGGCAGGGTCTGCCAGAAGCCGGGCGCGAGCACCCGCAGACGTTCGAAGGCCTGCATGCAGGCCGCATCGCCGACGCTGTGCGGGCATGTGGCGCCGGAGGCGGGCCGACCCGGTTGAAACGCGAGAGTCGGCTGCGAGAGATCATTATGGGCCAGGCTCATATACGTGCTTCCATCGATGCGATGTTGATTCAGCGCAGGGTTTAGGCGCTAACAGTCGCATTATGGCGGCGAAGCTGCGGCGGGCTTTCATACGATAGTTGTATCGAAACGCAATTTTGTCGCGCAGCTACTGATCGAACGATACGGGATCGACGCCAGGGCGCCCGCTACCATTTCCGGGACCGTCAACCACCAGGGGACAACATGGACGCCGATGACGCACCGACCGAGATTCTCCGCATCCGCTTGTGGAACCGGGCGCATGCGACCGCCTTGCTGGCCGAATGCGAAGCGGCCGACCGCGTGCTGGCGCGCTGGGCCGACCGGGCGGCGTGCGAACCGGTCGGCTTCGAAGTCACCTTCATCGATGGAAATATCGTGCGCGGCATTCACGAGTTCTTTCATCAAGGCAAGCGCAAATGCCTCTTCAGCACGCATGTGCGCAGGCTCTTGCGCCGCGCGGCAGTGGCCAGCGGTGCCGCCTGATGGCGCCGGGCCCGGCCGGCCTGCGGGGGCGGGGACACCCTCAGGCGCCGTATGCCCGTCCCCCGGGGATACTCAGCTTGACGACGGTGCCGCCTTCGCTGCCCTCGGCGATGCTCAACAGCGCGCCGATGCGCTGGGCCCGCTCGCGCATGCCGACCAGGCCCCAGCGGCCCCTGGCGGCGCCCGTGCGCAGCACCTCGGCATCGATGCCGCGGCCATCGTCGGCCACGGTCAAGGCCAGAACGCCGGGGCCGTAGTCGAGCAGGGCGCGGACCTGGCCGGCCTGGGCGTGGATGCAGGCATTGTGCAGGGCTTCGCGCGCGATGGCGGCGGCTTCCACCGCGACCTCCGGCTCGATCGGGCGGCGCTGCCCGTCGATGCGCAAGCCGATGACGATGCCGGCATGGACCGCCCGCAGCTGCCCGACGATGTCGTGCAGCAGGTCTTCGAGTTCATTGTTGCCGCCGGAACGCAGTTCCTGGAGCTGGGCTCGGCCTTCGCCGAGGGCGCTGCCGGCCTGGCCGATGACTTCTTCGAGCGCGCCCCGCACCCCGCTGTCCTGCGGCAGCCTGGCGGCGATCGCATCCACGCGCAGCAGCAGGCTTTGCACGGTCTGCAGGAACGTATCGTGCAGGGTGCGCGCGATGCGTTCGCGCTCGGCCATCCTGACGTTCAGGCGTTCGGCCAGGCGCCGGGTCAGGTAGCGCACCCGCAAGCGGTAGGCCAGGGCCAGCGCGCCCGCCAGCAGCAGGGCGGCGAGCAGCTTGAACCAGCCGGTCTGCCACGCCATCGGCTCGACGCTCAGCTTCAGGACCGCATCCGCGCTGCTGCGCACGCCGTCTTCGTTGACGGCGCGCAGGCGGAACACATAGTCGCCCGGCTTCACGCTGGTGTACGAGGTCATACGCTGGGTGCCGGCATCCTGCCACCGGGCGTCCACGCCTTCGAGCATGTATTCGAAACGCACGCGCTCCGGCATGCGCAGCGAGGGCGTGGTGAAGTCGACGCGGAAGCGCTCGGTGCCGGGCGCCAGGCGCAGTGGGGCGCGGTCCGGGGTGTCGGCGCGGTAGGCCGCCGTGTCGGTCGCCAGCGACAGGATGACCGGTACGGGCGCGACGCGGTTGCGGTCCAGGTGCGCGGTATCGACCCGCACCACGCCGCCGGTCGCGATCAGCCACAGGGTGCGGCCGTCGGCGCTCCAGGCGCTGTAGCGGCGGCTCTCGAACACGGCACGGCCGGGATAGCCGTCCAGGCCGTCGAACACCTCGTAGCGCAGCGCCAGCGCGGGATCCGCGATGCTGCGCTGCCAGTCGGCGGCGCGCACGTGCACCAGGCCGGCGGCGCCGTTCAGCCAGCGGTCGCCGTCGGCGGTGGTGACCAGGCCGGAGACGTTGCGCAGGGCGTCCGGATCGGCGGCGCGCAGCATGGCCAGGTGGCCGCCGCGCACCACGCCGGTGCCGTTGTCGCCGCTGAGCACCAGCTCGGCGCCGGGAAAGATGGCCGCGGTCATGCCGAGGGCGCGGATGTCGAGCGGGGGGCGGCTGGTCTTCGAGGCGACGTCGTAGTGAAACAGTTCGCCGTCGCCGGTGGCCAGCCACAGCCGGCCGGGGCCCGCCAAGGCCGACTGGTAGATCTTCTTGGACGGCATGTTGAAACCCTGCGACAGATGCCAGCGTCCGTCCTGCCAGGCCAGCAGCCCGGTCTCGACCGTAGCCGTCCACAGGACCTTGCCGTCGTCCAGGATGCCCAGCATGCGCCTCGGTACCGGCCGGCCGTCCGGGCCGGGCGGCAGCGGCATCTCCTGCGGCGCGCCGCCGTTCTCGCGCCAGATGCCGTGCCTGCCGCCAAACAGCAATCGGCCGGCGGGATCGCGCGCCAGCAAGGTCAGCGGGTGCCTGGGCTGTACTTCCGTCACGCGCTCCGGCTGCAGCTGCCACAGCTTGCCGCTTTCGGCATGCGCTGCCCAGACCCGGCCGCCGGCATCGGACGCCAGGCTGTAGCCGATGCCATCCCCGGCCAGCCCGGTGGGGAGGATGCGTTTGCGGCGGAACCGGTCGAGTCCGTTTTCGGAGGCGATCCAGGTATTGCCCTCGCGATCCACGATCAGCATGCTGGGACTCTTGCCCGACATCTGGACCGTGTCCTGCGTGGCGGCGCCTGGCGCCGGGCCGACCCGGTAGGCGGTTTCCCGGCGGCGCGCGGCGTCCGGCAGGACACAGGGACGCTCCGGGCATTGCAGCAGCCAGAGCGTGCCGTCGGGCGCAAACTGGCCGGTGCCGAACGACTCGGCGGCGCGGGCGGGCGCGGGATCGCCGACGCCGCCGCCCCCGGCCATCAGCCGCAGCACGCCGTCCGGGGAGATCAGCCACAGGCGCCCGTCGGGGGCGGGCAGCAGTTCGCCGCCCTGCGCCAGGACCTGCTCGAAATGGCCGCTGCGCCGGTTCAGACGCCAGGTACTGCCGTTCCGGCTGATCCACAACTGGCCCTGCGCGTCGAGCATGAAACTGCGCATGTCCTGCGCCGACCACGCGGGGCCTGTCTCGACGGTGTGCCAGCTTCCCGCGTGCAGGCGATAGATGCCCTTGGCGACGACCCAGACGCTGCCGTCGGTGTCGACCGCCACGGCGTCGACCATGCTGCCCCGGGCCGGCCCCGGGGGCAATTCCTGCATACGGCCATCGGGCTGCAGGACGGCGATGCCTTCGCCGGCCTGGCTGATGTACAGCTCGCCGCGCGGGCCGGCATGCAGGTAGCGGATCAGGTTGCGGTTCAGGCCCAGGCCGGGCGGCAGCGGGTGGCGGTAAAAGCGCACGCCATCGAAACGGTAGAGGCCGTCCAGGGTGCCCAGCCAGAGCCAGCCGTCGGTGGTCTGGGCCATGGCCAGGATCGCCGGCGGGGCGCCGTCGTCCAGCGTCCAGCGCGTGTGGTGGTAGTCGCCGAGCGTCGGCCGCGCGGTGGCCTGAACGAGGTCGGCGGCCGCCGGGCGGGCGGGCAGGTGCAGCGCAGCGGCCAGCAGCGCGGGCAGGAGCAGGACGCGCCGCCGGACGCCGGTGAAACGGAGTACGCGTGCGGCCACGTGGTCTCCCTGGAGAACGTTGTCTGAGATGTATCGAATTTTATCTTACCGACTAGTGCAAGGAGGAACTAAATCGCGGTGATCTACAGGCTGATGTAGCCGCGCTTGGCGGCCATGGTGACGGCATGGGTGCGGTCGTTGGCGCCGAGCTTCACGAGGATCGTGCTCATGTGCGACTTCACGGTCGGCTCGCTGATGCCGAGCATGTCGCCGATCGTGCGGTTGGTGTGGCCGCCGGCGACTAGCTGCAGCACGTCCAGTTCGCGCGGCGACAGCCGGTCGGCGGCGTAATGGCCGTGCATGTCCGCGCGCGCCTGCGGCCCGAACACGTGCGCGCCGGCGTGGACGCGGCGGACCGCGTTCGCCAGTTCCTCGCCGAGCGCATCCTTGAGCAGGTAGGCCGCGGCGCCGGCATCGAGCGCGGCCTGGATCCGGGCGTCGCCGCCGTAGGTGGTCAGGACGATCAGGCGTGCGTCCGGCTGAAGGGCGCGGATGCCGCGCAGCGCTTCGAAGCCATCGTGGTCCGGCATCTGCAGGTCGAGCAGGCAGACATCGGGCCGCTGGCGCGCGAACAGCGCGATCGCCTCCTTGCCGTCGCGCGCCAGGGCGGCGACCTCGATGCCACCCTGCGCCAGCAACGATCTGGCGATCCCGTCCAGCATCAGGGGGTGGTCGTCGGCGATCAGGACGCGGATAGGCAGGGGCGACGGCATGGCAGTGTGCATCGGTGGTCGAGCGCCGATTATATGCGTGGATGGCGCGCCCCGCGCCATAACTTGAGACCAGTGACGCACCGTGCCCGAGGCCGGATCATCGCCATCGTACCCCCGGTACGACGACTTTCCATTTCGAGGACACCATGACCACCAAACGCAAGCACATGCTCCTGGCCGCCGCCTTTGCCACGGCCGCCTTCATTCCATGCGCCCGGGCCGCCGCGCCGCTGGCGAAGACCCCTGCGCCCGGCTACGCTCGCATCACACTCGGCGACTTCGAAATCACGCCGCTGAGCGACGGCACCGCCGACCTGCCGATGGACCAGCTGTTGCAACAGAAGGCCGAGGCCACGCGCGCGGCGCTGCAGAAGAATTTCCTGGCGCTGCCTCTGGAAACCTCGACCAACGCCTTCCTGATCAATACCGGGGCCAGGCTGGTGCTGGTCGATACCGGCTCGGGCGCCTACTTCGGGCCGACCCTCGGCAAGCTGGCCGCCAACCTGAAAGCCGCCGGCTACCAGCCGGAACAGGTCGACGAGGTCTACATCACGCACCTGCACCCCGACCACGTGGGCGGCCTGGCCAGCAACGGCCGGCGCGTGTTCCCGAACGCCATCGTGCGCGCCGCCAGGGCGGACAGCGAGTACTGGCTGAGCCAGGCCAATGCCGGCCAGGCCGCGGCCGACAAGAAAGGCTTCTTCCAGCCGGCCATGCAGTCGCTGGCGCCGTACGTCCAGGCCGGCAAGTTCAAGGCGATCGAGCGCGACGGCGAACTGGTGCCGGGCATCCGCGCCATGGCGGCCGCCGGGCACACGCCCGGCCACACGGTCTACCTGGTCCAGAGCCGAGGCAAGAAGCTGCTCCTGATCGGCGACCTGGTCCACGTCGCGCAAGTCCAGATTGACAATCCCGAAGTGACGATCGGCTTCGACAGCGATGCCAGGGCGGCCTTTGCTTCGCGCAAGCAGTTCTTCGATGGCGCTGCCAGGGAGGGCGAACTGGTGGCCGGCGCGCACCTGCAGTTCCCGGGGCTGGGCCATCTGGTGGAGCAGGGCAAGGGATACCGCTGGGTGCCGGTGAACTACACCCAGCCTCGTTGAGAAGAAGAGGGATGCGCCGGATACCGCTCCCGTCCGGGGCGCGGTATCGAAGGCGCGGGTTTTGATTTAGCTGCGCAGGAAGGCCAGCAGTTCGGCGTTGAGCTTGTCCTTGTGGGTCGACGGCAGGCCGTGCGGGGCGCCTTCGAACACCGACAGGCGGCCCTGCGGCAGCAGCTCGACCGCGCGGCGGCCGGTGCTGGCGATCGGCACGATCTGGTCGTCGTCGCCGTGGATGACCAGGGTCGGGATCGTCATTTTCTTCAGGTCGTCGGTGAAGTCGGTTTCGGAGAACTGCTTGACGCAGGCGTAGGCGCTTTTCAGGCTGCACTGCATGCCCAGGTTCATGAAGTTCTGGACCAGGCCCTGCGAGGTCTTGGCATCCGGTCGGTTGAAGCCGTAGAAGGGCACGGCCAGGTCGAGGAAGTACTGGGCGCGGTCGAGGCGCACGCCTTCGCGGATGCCGTCGAACACCGACAGCGGCACGCCGTCCGGATTGGCGGGCGAGACCACCATCTGCGGGGTCACGGCGCCGACCAGCACCGCCTTGGCGACGCGGCCGGTGCCGTGGCGCCCGATGTAGCGCGCCACTTCGCCGCCGCCGGTGGAGTGGCCGACCAGGGTGGCGCCGGTGATGTCCAGCGCTTCCAGCACGGCGCCCAGGTCGTCGGCGTAGGTGTTCATGTCGTTGCCGTGCCAGGCCTTGCCCGAGCGGCCGTGGCCGCGGCGATCGTGGGCGATCACGCGGTAGCCGTGGTCGGCCAGGAACATCATCTGGTCTTCCCAGGCGTCGCCCGACAGCGGCCAGCCGTGGCTGAACACCACCGGGACGCCGTGGCCCCAGTCGGTGACGTGGATGCGGGTGCCGTCGTGGGTGGTGACGGTATTGTCTTTGTACGAGATGGTCATGCTGTTCCTTTCGTTGTTTCGGTGGGTGGGTCAAAAAGCGAAGCAGCTGCAGCCGAAAGCGCCCCAGAAGCTCGAGAAATCGGACACCGGCACGCCCGACTTGCGGGCGCGGTCGTGGGCGTGTCCGTGCACGCCGCAGGCGCCCTGGCACTGGTGCGCCAGGCTGGCCGGCGGGCGCGGCGCTGCGCTGCGGTAGTGGCCGCCGAAGCCGCGCACCGGCGACCATTCGGGCAGCACCGGCAGCGGCGGCGGACCCAGGGTGGAGAACTCGGCCTGGCCGTGGACGATCTTGCCGCCGACGACGGTCAGCACCGATTCGATGCCCTTGATCGCCTCTTCGTCGATGCGGAAGAAGTCGGCGGACAGCACCGCGAGGTCGGCCAGCATGCCTTCGCGGATGCGGCCCTTCTTGCCGCTCTCGCTCGAGAACCAGGCGCTGCCGCTGGTCCAGAGTTCGAGCGCGGTGGCGCGCGGCAGGCGCTGCGCGGCGTCGTACAGGCGCAGGCCGCCGACGGTGCGGCCCGACACCAGCCAGTACAGCGCGGTCCAGGGGTTGTAGCTGGCGACCCGGGTGGCATCGGTGCCGGCGCCGACCGGCACGCCCATTTCCAGCATGCGCGCCACCGGCGGCGTGGCCTTGGCCGCCTCGGCGCCATAGCGCTCGACGAAGAATTCGCCCTGGAAGGCCATGCGGTGCTGGATCGCGATGCCGCCACCCAGGGCCTTCACGCGCTCGATGTTGCGCGGGCTGATGGTCTCGGCATGATCGAAGAACCAGGACAGGCCGGCGAAAGGGATCTCGCGGTCGACCTTCTCGAACACGTCGAGCATGCGCGAAATGGATTCGTCGTAGGTGGCGTGCAGGCGGAACGGCCAGCGGTTCTCGACCAGGTGGCGCACCACCTTTTCCAGCTCGTCTTCCATGCCGGCGGCCAGTTCGGGGCGCGGCTCCAGGAAGTCCTCGAAATCGGCGGCCGAAAATACCAGCATCTCGCCGGCGCCGTTGTGGCGGTAGAAGTCGCTGCCGTCGCCGGGCTTGACCATGCCGGTCCAGCGTTCGAAATCGCCCAGCTCCTTGCCCTTGTTCTGGGTGAACAGGTTGTAGGCGATGCGGATGGTGAGCTGCTCTTCGCGCGCCAGTTCCTCGATCACCGCGTAGTCTTCCGGGTAATTCTGGAAGCCGCCACCGGCATCGATCGCGCTGGTCACGCCCAGGCGGTTCAGTTCGCGCATGAACTGGCGGGTCGAATTCACCTGCAGGTCCTGCGGCAGCGTGGGACCCTTGGCCAGGGTGGCGTACAGGATCATCGCGTTGGGACGCGCGATCAGCATCCCGGTCGGGTTGCCGGCGCTGTCGCGCACGATCTCGCCGCCCGGCGGCGCCGGGGTGTCGCGGTCGTAGCCGACGGCGCGCAGGGCGGCGCGGTTGAGCAGGGCGCGGTCGTACAGGTGCAGCACGAACACCGGGGTGTCCGGCGCCGCCGCATTGATTTCCTCGATGGTCGGCATGCGCCGTTCGGCGAACTGGAATTCGTTCCAGCCGCCCACCACGCGCACCCATTGCGGATGCGGGGTGCGCTGCGCCTGCTCCTTCAGCATGCGCAGTGCATCGCCAAGGGAGGGCACCCCTTCCCAGCGCAGCTCGAGGTTGTAGTTCAGGCCGCCGCGGATCAGGTGCAGGTGCGAATCGTTGAGGCCGGGGATCACGGTACGGCCGTTCAGGTCGATCACCTGGCTGTCGGGCGTGCGGTGGCGCATGACCTCGTCGGTGTCGCCGACGGCGAGGAATCTGCCGTCACGGATGGCGACGGCGCTGGCCTGGGGGTTCTGCCGGTCGACCGTGTGGAAGCAGCCGTTGAACAGGATGAGCGTGGATGCGTTCATGGAGACGTCTCTGTGTGAATGATGGTTAGAAGGGGTGCAGCAGCCCGCGCTGCTGGGCCACGCAGGCCGCCTCGGTCCGGCACGAGACGTTCAGCTTCGACAGGATGTTGTTGACGTGGTATTTGACGGTGCCGACGCCGATGCCGGCGTCGCGCGCGATGACCTTGTTGCTTTTTCCTGCACTCAGGTGGGCCAGGATGTCGAGCTCGCGGCGCGACAGTTCGCTGGCATGGATGCGCTGCGCCAGCTTTTCGGCCAGCTGCGGCGGCAGGTAGCGGCGATGGCTCGCCACTTGCCGTACGCAATGCACGATCTCTTCGAAGCCGGCCTGCTTGAGCAAATAGGCCGAGGCGCCGGCATGCAGCGCACGATGGACGTTCTCGTCGCCTTCGTAGGTGGTCAGGATCACGACTTTGGCCTCGGCATGACGCTTCCTGACCTGGGCGATGGCTTCCAGTCCGCCGCCCGGCATGTTCAGGTCGATCAGCAGCACGTCCGGGCGCAGGCGCTCGTAGAGCTCGACCGCCTGGGCCGCATTGACCGCCTGGCCAAGCAGCTCGAAGCCCGGCTCGGATTCGATCAGGGTCGCGATGCCGGCAAGGATGAGGGGGTGGTCATCGGCGATGACCAGCGAGATTGTGGGCTTGTCCATGGCTGTCCTCCGGCGGAGATTGTCGGCGCGGGTCCCGATCCCGGTCTAGCTATACGAAGGGATATGCCTGCGGAAGGGGGCAACTGGCCAAATGGGATGGGCGCGCGGCGCGGCCCGGCACTAGCATGGCCGGGCTTTCACATACGGAGGACAGGCATGAACGATGCATACCATGGACGGCTGCAGGGCACCGCGCTGGGCTTTTTCGCAGGCTATGTCGATACGCTCGGATTCCTGGCGCTGTTCGGCCTGTTCACGGCCCATGTGACCGGCAACTTCATCCTGATCGGCGCCGCGCTCGCCGACCCGGGCCGCGCCTCGGTCCTGCTGAAATTCCTGGCCTTCCCGGCCTTCATCGCCGGGGTGGCCGCGGCGCGCCTGCTGGTCGTGGTGGTCGAAAGGCGCGGCGCCGCCGCCCTGCGGCCGGCCCTGCTGCTGCAACTGGTGCTGCTGCTGGGCTTCATGGGCTGCGGGCTGGCGGCCGCGCCGGTCGGCGCCGAAGCCGGGCCGCTGGCAATGGCGGCCGGCCTGCTGGGCGCAGCCGCCATGGGCGCGCACAGCGCCGCCAGCCGGTTGCTGCTGGGCCACCTGGCGCCGACCTCCATGATGACCGGCAACGTCACGCAGATCGTGATCGACGCCGTCGACTGCCTGCGCGGCGCCGACGATCCCGGCCTTGGCGCCAGGCTCGCCAAGTTCGCCTGGCCGCTCGCGGCCTTCGCGGCGGGCTGCATCGCCGCCGCATTCGCTTTTCACCGGTTCGGCTTCGCCGCGCTGGTGGTCCCGGTCCTGATTCTGCTCGGCCTGCTGGCGCTCGAGGCGCCGGTGCCGGCGGGGCAGAAGCGGGCCAACGCGTCCTAGCACCAGGTATACCTGTGGATACTATTGCCACAGGGGGCCGGGGGCTAGGATTCCAACGGCATCGCGCCGCCATATCGCTATCCAAATGGGGAAAACCATGAGCAATCCAAAACTTGAAGTGCTGACACCCGCCAACAGCCAGCTGATCTTCATCGACCAGCAGCCGCAGATGGCCTTCGGCGTCCAGTCGATCGACCGCCAGACCCTCAAGAACAACGTGGTCGGCCTGGCCAAGGCCGCGAAGGTCTTCGACATTCCGACCACCATCACCACCGTCGAGACGCAGGGATTTTCGGGCCCGACCTATCCGGAGCTGCTCGACGTATTCCCGGGCAAGCAAATCCTCGAGCGCACCTCGATGAATTCGTGGGACGACCAGAAGGTACGCGACGCCCTGGCCGCCAACGGCCGCAAGAAGGTGGTCGTGGCCGGCCTGTGGACCGAGGTGTGCAACACCACCTTCGCCCTGTGCGCGATGCTGGAGGGCGACTACGAGATCTACATGGTGGCCGACGCCTCGGGCGGCACCACCAAGGAAGCGCACGACTTCGCCATGCAGCGCATGATCCAGGCCGGCGTGGTCCCGGTCACCTGGCAGCAGGTGCTGCTCGAATGGCAGCGCGACTGGGCCCGCAAGGAAACCTACGATGGCGTGGTGGCGGTCGCCAAGGAGCACTCCGGCGCCTATGGCATGGGCATCGACTACGCCTACACGATGGTGCACAAGGCGCCACAGCGCGCCAGCGGCGAGCACGAAGTACTGGCGCCGGTACCGGCCCGCTGAGCAGCGCTACCCAGCACAGCACGAAGCGGGGCAGGGCCGGCGCCGGGTGCGCCCGCCTTGCTCCCTTTTCAGGAGATGCCATGAAGATCTACATCGTGTCGCTGGCCGCCGGGGTGCTGGTCGGCCTGATCTACGCCTTGTTGCAGGTGCGTTCGCCGGCGCCGCCGGCCATCGCGCTGGTCGGCCTGCTCGGGATGCTGATCGGCGAGCAGGCGCTGCCGGTCGCAAAGAAGCTGCTGGGCCGCGAGCCCGTCACGGCGGCCTGGCTGCGCAGCGAATGCGTGGCCCAGATCACCGGCGTGCCGCCGAAGGCCGCGGCGCCCGCCGATCCCGTTCCCGGCAAGGCGCCACCCGAGCGCGGCGCCTGAGGCCCTGCGCTCGAACAGGCAGCCCGATGACCCGGCCACAAGATGACCACGCCGCCTGCGCACGTATCTGCGTGGTCGACGACGACGCCGCGGTGCGCCACGCCCTGTGCAACCTGCTCGAGGCCGGGGGCTACGACGTGCTGGCCTTCGAATCCGGCGAAGCCTTGCTGGCTGCGGGGGAACTGGCGCGGATCGACGTGGCCGTGTTCGACGTCAAGCTGCGCGGCATGAGCGGCTTCACGCTGCTGGAACGCTTTCGCGAACGCACCACGGCCGAAGCGCGCGCGATTCCCGCACTGCTGATCAGCGGGCACAGCGACCGCGCGATGGAGCAGCGCGCCCTCGACGCCGGCGCGCTCGAGCTGCTGCGCAAACCGGTCGACCCGGACCGCCTGCTCGAACTGATCGAGGATGCGCTGCAGCGGCGCACGGCGTCCCAATGACGGGGCCGGGCGGCGACCGCTCGCATGACGCGCTCGACGGCTACCGTTTCGAGCTGGTGCGGCGCGACGCGGTGCTGGCCACCTGGCGCGGTAGCCGTAGCGGCGATTCCGGCACCATCCTGATCGTCGGCGCGGTGTCGGAGGCGGCGGTGCGCACCGCAACCGGCTGGCTGGACAACGAACTGTCCCTGCGCGAGCGCCTCGACCCGGCCTGGGCGCGCGTACCCGCCGCCTCGGCCTGGCACGGCGGCGCCATGGTGCTGGTCTACCCCGACGACGGCGCCGTACCGCTGGCGCCGCCCCCCGGCGCCGGATTCGAACTGGACCGGTTTTTCGGGTACGCGGTGGCAATGGCGCGGACCCTGGCGGCGGCGCACGCGGCCGGCGTCAATCACCGCGCCCTGGCGCCGTCGAGTTACCTGTTCGACCGGGAGGGCAATTGCCGGCTGGCCGGATTCGGCCAGGCCGCACCGATCGAGGCGACCGCGCGGCGGACGCCGCCCACGGCGCCGTCCGTCTTGCCGGTCATGCCGCCGCAGACCATGTCGCCGGAGCACAGCGGCCGTACCGGCTTGCCGGTCGACGCCCGCAGCGACCTGTATTCGCTGGGCGTGATCCTGTTCCAGTGCGCCACCGGCAAGATGCCGTTCAGGATCGCCGAGCCGGCGTCCGCCGCCGGCTGGGTCCACGCCCACCTCGCTTCCGAGCCGGCATCGGCATCGCAGGTGCGCCCCGAGCTGCCGCCCATGCTGTGCCGCATCCTGGCACGGCTGCTGGCGAAAGCGCCCGAGGAGCGCTACCAGGGCGCGCAAGCGCTGGCGGCCGACCTGGCGCGCTGCCAGCGCGCCTGGGCCGCGCACCGTGAAATTCCGGTCTTCACGCTTGGCGCCGACGAGCAGGGCGCCGTGCTGGCGTTCCCGGCCCGCCTGTACGGCCGCGACGGCGCCCTGGCCGACCTCACGGCGGCCTACGCGCGGGTGCGCACCGAAGGTACGCTCGGCGTCTCGGTCGTGCACGGGCCCTCGGGCAGCGGCAAGACCGCGCTGCTGGGCGCCTTCCTGGACGATCCGCGCCTGCGCCGCGCCGTCGTGATCCGGGCCCGTGCCGACCAGTATGGCGGCGAAGCGCCTTACGCCGCGCTGGCCGACGGCCTGCGCCGGCTGGTGACCGGCATCCTCGCGCACAGCGAGTCCGCGGTCGCCCATTGGCGCGCGCGGGTCGCCGCCGCGCTGCGCGACCCGGCGCCGGCGCTGGTCCTGGTGCCCGAGCTGGCGCTGCTGCTGGACGGGGCGCTGCCGGTGGCCGGGTCGCCGGCCGCCGGTTCGCCGGCCGCCGGATCGCCGGCCGCCGCTATCGAAGGCGGCGCGCGCGTGGCCGACACCGTGCTGAGGCTGCTGCGCGCATTCGCCACGCCCGAGCGGCCGCTGGTGCTGGTGGTCGACAACGTCCAATGGCTCGATCCGGCGGCGGTGCTCCTGCTCGAACAGGTCGTGGGCCTGGCGGCCGATCTGCCGGTGATGCTGCTGCTCGCCGTGCGTTCGCACATGGGCGGTGCCCCGGGCAGGCACGCCGCGCTCGGCACACGCCTGGCCGGACGCGCCGCATTTTTCCATGAGGTCGCGCTGGACGGCTTGCCGCTGCCGGTGCTCGAACGCCTGCTGACCGACATCTTCGGCGCCCAGCCCGGCATCGCCGCCCTGGCTGCGCTGGTACGCCACAAGACCGCCGGCCATCCTTATTTCGTGCGCCAGTTCGTGCAGGCGATCGCCGACGACGGACAGGTCAGGCACGCCGCCGGCGCCTGGCGCTTCGACCTGGACCAGATCGCCGCGCGCGGCTTTACCGACAACATGGCCGGCCTGGCGCTGCAGCGGCTGGCGCGCCTGCCGGTCACGCTCAATCCGGTGCTGGGCACGATCGCCATCCTTGGCCAGCCGGCCAGCAGCAGCCTGCTGGTGCGCGTCTTCGAGGTGGACGCGGTGCAGCTGGCGGCAAGCCTGGCGCCGGCGCTGGCGGCGGAAGTGCTGGTGCGCGACGGCGACGCCTACGCCTTTACCCACGACCGCCTGCAGGAAGCGGCCTACCAGCTGCTCGACGCGGCGGCGCGACCCCGGCTGCACTACCTGCTGGGGCGCCTGCTGGCCGGACAGGCGGCGCTGGACGGGCATGACGACACGCTGTTTCGCGCCGCCGGCCACCTGGCCCATGCGCAGGCGCTGGTCGAGCCAGGGGAGGCGCTGGCTTGCGCACAGCTGGCCGCGCGCGCCGGCCAGCACGCGCGCCGCAGCTGCGCCTACACGGCGGCGGTCAACTATCTCGGCCAGGCCCTGCAATTGCTGGCCCGGGCGCCGGACGCGAGCGCCGGGGCGGCGCTGGCCTTCGAATTCGAGTACGAGCTTGCCCAGTGCCTGTTCCTGACGGGGCGCCTGGAAGACTGCGCCGCGCTGGTCGAGCGCCTGCTGGCGGGACCCGCCGGGTACCGGGCGCGTGGCCAGCTGCACAGCCTGGCGGTCGACCTCGAAGTGCGGCGCGGACGCTATCGCGAGGCCAGCCGGATCGCCCTCGGCGCGTTGCGCGAGGCCGGCATCGATATCCCGGCCGACCCCGGTAAAGAGGAAGGCGACCGCGCCTACGCGGCCGTGCGCGCGGGCCTGGGCACCGACCCGCAGGCGTGCCTGCAGGCGTTGCCGCCGCTGGCCGACGCCGATATCGCGGTGGCATTCCAGCTGCTGACCAGCGCCATGGTGGCGGCGGCCCTGACCGCGCCGCGTCTGTTGTTCATGCAGATGTGCGCAACCCTGCAGCTGACCCTGCGCCACGGCATGACGGCCGACTCGGTGGCCGTGCTGGCCTGGTTCGGCGTGCGCGTGTGCGAACACTACCAGGCCTACGAGGACGGGTTCGCGTACGGGCAGGCGGCGCGCAAGCTGGTGAAGCAGCACGGCTATGCCTCGCACGAGGCGCAGGTGCTGCTGGCGCTCGACCAGCTCAGTGTCTGGACCCAGCCGCTCGAGTTTTCCCTCGAGTGCGCGCAGGACGGGTTCGCGGCCGGCCGCGCGCAGGGCGATTTCACGACCGCCTGCTTCGCGGCCTGCCACCGCACCTGCCTGTTGCTGGCGCGCGGCGACCACCTGGACACGGTACGCGAAGCGGTCGAGCAGGCGCACGCTTTCGTCGTCCATGCCGGCTTCGCCGACGTCGAAACGGTCCTGCGCACCCAGCTTTACTATGTCGACCACCTGCGCACCGTCGCCGAGGAGGGCGGCGCACCCGACCTCGAGCGCGACATGCCCGGCGCCGCCAACGCCATGGCGCCGCTGCGCTTCTGGCGCTGGATCTACCTTGCCATCGCACGCTACCTTGAAGGCGACCTGGAGCGCACGCTGGCCTGTCTCGACGAAGCGGCCCTGCTGGCGTGGTCGGCCCCGGCCTATATCCACCTGCTGGACCTTCACCTGTTCAGCGTGCTGGCCCTGTGCGGACAGGACGCGGGGGAAACGGCGGCGCGGCGCGTGCGCGCTGCTGGTCACCTGGCGCAGATCCGCACCTGGGCCGACAGCAACCCCGTCACGTTTGCCGACAAGCTGGCGCTGGCCGAGGGCGCGCTGCGCGAATTCGACGGCGACGATGCGGGTGCGCAGGACTGCTACGAACGTGCGGCCGAACATGCGCGTACCTACGGTGTCGAGCACATCGCCGGTATCGCGCACGAACGCGCGGCAGCGCTAGCGGCGCGCCGGCGCCAGCCGACCGCGGCGGGTGCGCATGCGCAGGCGGCGTCGCGGGCCTACCGCCGCTGGGGCGCACTGGGCAAGGTGGCGCTGCTCGAAGCAGCGTTCCCGCCGCTGGCTGCGCAGGGCGACGGCGCGGTGCTCGCGCTGCACGCGAACACCGCGGCGATCCGCGACATCGACAGCGTCATCCGCTCGGCGCGCGCGTTGTCGGAGGAGATCCATGCGGTGCCGCTGGTGCAGACGCTCATGAAGATCGCATTGCAGACCGCGAATGCCCAGCGCGGCATCCTGATCCGGCGCGAAAACGACGGCATGCTGGTCCAGGCCAGCGCGCGCCTGACCGCGGACGGCATCGAAGTCGACATGGGTCTGGTCGCGCCGACCGCGCAAGACCTCCCGCTCACCATGGTCAACACGGTCATGCGCACGCGCCAGCCGCTCAGCGTCAGCGACAGCCTGCGCCCGGCGCCGTACGCCAGGGATCCCTACCTGGCGGCCTACCCGCGCTGCGCGGCGATCGCGATCCCGATGATGAAGCGGGCGCAACTGGTCGGCATGCTGTACCTGGAAAACCGTTTGTCCTCCTACGGCTTCACCGGCGAGCATACCCAGGTGCTGTCGTTGCTGGCAGCCCAGGCCGCGGTATCGCTCGAGACCGCGCAGCTGTATGCCGAGCTGCTGGAGGAAAACCGCGAACGCCGCCGGGTCGAGAAAGCCTTGCGCGAGAGCCGCGCGATGCTGCTGCTCGGTGAGCGCATCAACCGCAGCGGCAGCTGGATCTGGGACGTGGAACGCGGTACGCTCGACTGTTCAGCGGAATGCTGCCGCATCTTCGGGCTGGACCCGGCGCCGGACCGGATCGCGCTCGGTACCCTGATGGCGCGCATCCATCCGGAAGACCGCGACAACGTGGCACGGGTGATCAACGACGCCGCCGGCGCGCGGCGCCCCATGCGTTTCGAACACCGCGTGGCCGCCGGCGACGGCCGGGTGCGCTACCTGTCCGTCGTCGGCCAGCCGGCGGACGACATCGACGGCGTGTTCGTCGGTACGGTCAGCGACATCACGCGCCACCGTATCGACGAGGAAGCGCTGCGCACGGCCCAGGCCGAGCTGGCGCACGGCGCGCGGGTGGCGACCGTGGGCCAGCTGACGGCGGCGGTCGCCCATGAAGTCAACCAGCCCCTGATGTCGATCTCGGCGAACGCCGGCGCCGCATTGCGCTGGCTGCAGCGCGCGCCGCCTGACCTGGACCGGGTGGACGGCCTGCTGCAGGAGATCGGGGGACAAAGCCAGCGCGCCGGTAAAATCATCCAGACCCTGCAGGAGCTGGGGCACCGCAGTCCGCAGTTCGGCGCGGTCGACCTGCACGTGCTGCTGCGCGAGACGCTGGCGCTGGCGCGCGCCGACCTGCAGCGGCACGCCGTCGCGCTCGAACTCGAGCTGGAGGCGCTTGCCAGCCGCATCGACGGCGACGCCGTCCAGCTGCGGCAAGTCCTGGTCAATCTGGTCAACAATGCCATGGAGGCGATGACGCCGGTCCTGGCACGCCGCCGGGTGCTGCGGATCGTATCGCGCGGCGGGAACGGCCGGATCGGCATGCGCTTCGAGGACAATGGCGTCGGCGTGGAGGCATCCGTCGTCGACACCATGTTCGAACCGTTCGTGAGCACCAAGCCGGACGGCATCGGCATGGGACTGGCGGTGTGCCGTTCCATCATCGAGGCGCACGGCGGCACCATCCGCGCCGAGGCCGGGCAGCCCTGCGGCTGCAGCGTCATCTTCGAGCTGCCGGAAGGCCGCTGACGGCGCGCTGTCCGTGGCCACTGTCCTCTACCCGCGCTTCCTGGCCTTTGGATAGTTGGCGCCGTGCGCGTTGTGCCGAAAGATCGCGGTATCGCAATCCAGGAGAAGCGCATGAACCTCAATGGCAAAGAACACCACTGGCGGACCGGCAGGGATCCGCTGTTCCGGTCCTGGTGCCTGTACTTGTGCGTCACGCTGGCGGCGGCCCTGCTGGGTGCGCCCGCCGCCGATGCCGCCGCGCCCCGGGCGCACGCGCCGAACCCCGGCTACTACCGCATGATGCTGGGCGACTTCGAAGTCGTCGCGCTGTCCGACGGCACCCATCCTTTCCCGGTCGAGAGCGTGATGGCCGGCACCTCGCCCGAGGCGGTGGCGCACGCGCTCGCCGCCGATGACCTGAAGTTGCCGCTGCAGGGTTCGATCAACGCCTTCCTGGTCAATACCGGCACCAGGCTGGTGCTGATCGATACCGGGGCAGGGGCCCTGTACGGCGCCTGCTGCGGCCAGCTGCTGGCGAACCTGCGGGCAGCCGGCTATGCGCCCGGGCAGGTCGACGAGATCCTGTTGACCCACTTGCACAAGGACCATGTGGGCGGGGTGCTGCGCGCCGGGAACATCGCGTTCCCGAACGCGGTGCTGCGCGTGGCCCGCGCGGATGCCGATTACTGGCGCGACCCGGCGAGCCGCGCGCGTGCGCCCGAATTCCTGCGCAGCTTCTTCGACAGCGCCAGCGCGATGCTGGCACCCTATGCCGAGGCCGGGCGCCTGCGGCCTTTCGCGCTTGACACCGAACTGGTGCCCGGCATCCGCACCCTGAGCGCGCCTGGCCATACGCCCGGCCACACCGCCTACCTGGTCGAGAGCCGCGGCCAGCGCCTGCTGGTGTGGGGCGATATCGTGCACGTCGCCCCGGTCCAGTTGCGGGATCCGCAGGTCACGCTCAAGTACGACAGCAGCGCCGGTGCCGCCCAGCGCACACGGCGCGCGCTGCTGGCGCGGGCCGCGCAGGAACATCTATGGGTCGGTGCCGCGCATATCGCCTTCCCGGGCCTGGGACATATCCGCCAGGACGGCGCCGCTTACCGCTGGATCCCGGCCAATTACGAGACCATGCCATGAGCATGCGCGCCGCCCACGCGCCCGTTCCATCCGCCGGGCAGGTCATCTCGCCGGCCTATGCCATCGTGGCCGGCATGTGCGCCAGCCTGGTCGCGATCGGCCTGGCGCGTTTCGCCTATACCCCCCTGATTCCGCTCCTGATCCAGGCGCACTGGTTTGCCGCCAGCGACGTCGTCTACCTTGGCGCGGCCAATTTCGCGGGCTACTTCGTGGGCGCCCTGTGCGGACGGCCGCTCGCGGCGCGCACCGGCCCGCGCGCCGCGCTGCGCGCGATGATGCTGCTGGCGAGCCTGGCCTTCCTCGCCTGCGCCTGGCCGTTGTCGCTGCCGTGGTTCTTCGCGTGGCGCTTCCTGTCCGGCTTTGCCGGGGCGGTGGTGATGGTCCTGGTGGCGCAGACCGTGCTGCCGCTGGTCGCCCTGTCACGGCGAGGGATCGCCAGCGGCGCCATCTTCATGGGCATCGGCGCCGGCATCGTGGTGTCGGGCACGCTGCTGCCGCCGCTCCTGCGCCTGGGCCTGGCGAGCTGCTGGATCGGGCTGGCCGTGTTCAGCGGCCTGTTGACGGCGCTGACCTGGCGCGCCTGGCCTGCCCACATGGCGCCGGCGCAGGCGCATGCCACCGGCTATGCGGCGCCAGCCGCGTCCCGACCGGCACCGCTGGCGGTGCGGGTGCTGTACCTCGAATATGCCGCGGTGGCAGCCGGTCTGGTGCCGGCGGCAGTGTTCCTGGTGGACTTCGTGGCGCGCGGCCTGCACGAGGGTGCGGCGCATGGCGCGCTGTACTGGATACTGTACGGGGCAGGGGCGGCCGCGGGACCGATGGCCTACGGCTTGGTGGCGGATCGCGCCGGCTTCGGCAATGCATTGCGGCTCGGCTTGCTTCTGTCGGGCCTGGCGTCGCTGCTCCTGGCCGAACTGCCGCATACGCCGTCGCTGGTGCTGGCCAGCCTGCTCCTGGGCGCATTCACGCCGGGCGTGGTCACGCTCGTCATCGGCCGGCTGCACGAGCTGATGGCACACGACCACGATGCGCAGCATGCGGCCTGGAGCCGCTCGACCACGATGTTCGCGCTGTCCCAGGCCGTGTCGGGCTATGGCTTTTCCTGGATATTCGCGCACAGCGGCGGCGATTACCGGGCGATCTACCTGGTGGCGGTCGCGGCCTTTGCGCTGGCCCTGCTGGCCGACCTCGCGGTGTCCCGGTCGAGGCGGCCGGCAGGATGAGGCTTAGGCCCGGTTCAGGATGCGGCTGATCGCAGCCGACACGCCCTGACCGTAGGCCGGATCGGCCTTCAGGAAGTGACCGATCTGGCGGTCCTGGATCGTGGCATCTGCCTGGCTCAGGGCGCCGGCGATGTTCTCGATCAGGTTGCGCTTGGCATCAATCGTCAACAGGCGGAACAGGTTGCCGGCCTGGGTGTAGTGGTCGTCGGTGGCGCGGGTGTCGTAGCGGCCCGCCGTGCCTTCCAGCTGCCAGCCTGCGTCGCCGTGGCCGAAGCCGCCGGCCGCCGGCATGGCACCGTTCTGGACGGGATCATAGTTGGCCGCCGAACCGCCGTTGAAGAGCGCCATCGCGCCGTCGCGCTGCTGGTTGTGGATGGGGCAGCGCGGACGGTTCACGGGCAGGTGCTGGTGGTTGGTGCCGACGCGGTACAGCTGGGCGTCGTGGTAGGCGAACAGGCGTGCCTGCAGCATCTTGTCCGGGCTGTAGCCCAGGCCCGGCACGATGTTCGACGGCGACAGCGCGGCCTGCTCGACGTCCTGGTGGTAGTTGTCCGGGTTGCGGTTCAGTTCCAGGATGCCGACCGGGAGGCGCGGGAACTCGCCCTGCGGCCAGACTTTCGTCAGGTCGAACGCGTCCCAGCCGGTCCTGGCTTCCCAGGCGGCGCGCTGGGCGTCGTTCATGACCTGCATCTCGACGCTCCAGCGCGGGAAATCGCCGCGTGCAATCGCGTTGAACAAATCGCGCTGGGCGTAGTCCGGGTCGGTGCCGGCCAGGCGCACTGCTTCGGCAGCGCTCAGGTTCTTGATGCCCTGCTGGGTCTTGAAGTGCCATTTCACCCAGTGGCGCTCGCCGTCGGCATTGATCAGGCTGTAGGTGTGGCTGCCGAAACCGTCCATGTGGCGGTAGCCGTCCGGGGTGCCGCGGTCCGAGAACAGGATCGTCACCTGGTGCAGGCTTTCCGGTGCGCGGCTCCAGAAATCCCACATCATCTGGGCGGACTTGAGGTTGGTCTGCGGATCGCGTTTCTGGGTGTGGATGAAGTCCGGGAACTTGATGCCGTCCTTCAGGAAGAAAGTCGGGGTGTTATTGCCGACCAGGTCCCAGTTGCCGTCTTCGGTATAGAAGCGCAGGGCGAAGCCGCGCGGATCGCGCTCGGTATCGGCCGAACCTTTTTCGCCGCCCACGGTCGAGAAACGCAGGAAGGTCTCGGTCTGCTTGGCAACGGTGTCGAACACTTTGGCGCTGGTGTAGCGGCTGATGTCGTGCGTCACGATGAAGGTGCCGTAGGCGCCCGAACCTTTTGCATGGACCACGCGCTCGGGGATGCGCTCGCGATTGAAGTGCTGCAGCTTTTCGATCAGGTGGAAATCCTGCAGCAGGACCGGGCCGCGCGGGCCGGCGGTGATCGAGTTCTGGTTGTCGACGACGGGGATGCCGGAAGCGGTAGTGAGGTTGCGCATGTTCGTCTCTTTCATTGGCTAGGTTATTGACTATCGATTTACATATTTCGATAGCTGCGATCTATATATGCCATGGTAGAGTGTCTGACTCATCTAAGCAAACTATCAATTTGTATGGATGAGATAGGTAAAATTAATTTACCTACAGAATCACATATGTGTAATGTATTTCTCAAATTCATCATTTATTATTGTAGAGAAATCGTCATGTATGCCGTTCCCACTCCCTCCAGCGCCCTGAAACTATCGGAACTGATTGCTGCACTCAGCTACGCCCTCGACATTACCGAGGGCCAGCCGCCCGGCCATTGCGTGCGCTGCTGCTGGATCGGCATGCACATCGGGCGCCGGATCGGCTTGCCGGAAGCGCAGTTGTGGGAGCTTTACTACACCTTGCTGCTGAAAGACCTGGGCTGCAGCAGCAATGCGGCGCGCATCTGCGAGCTCTACCTCACTGACGACCTCGACTTCAAGCGCGACTACAAGACGGTCGGCGACAGCCTGCCGCAGGTGCTCGGCTTCGTGCTCAAGCACACCGGTTTGAAAGCCGGCCTGGCCGAGCGCTTCCGCAGCGTGATGACCATCCTGCGCGACGGTCCGGAAATCGCGCGCGACCTGGTGGCCACGCGCTGCCAGCGTGGCGCCGAGATCGCCAGCCTGCTGCGCTTTCCGCAAGGCGTTTCCGACGGCATCTATTCGCTGGACGAACATTTCAATGGCAACGGCAAGCCGGCGCGCCTGGCCGGCGAGGCGATCCCCGTGTATTCGCGCATCGCGCTGCTGGCCCAGGTGATCGACGTCTTCCATACCGAAGGCGGACGCGCGGCGGCGCTGGAAGAAGTCCAGGCGCGCAGCGGCCAGTGGTTCGATCCAGCGCTAGTGGATGCCTTCGGCCAGGTGGCGCAGTCGGCCGATTTCTGGGAGGTGCTGGCCGGATCAGGCATCGACGCCGCCGTGGCCGCCATCCAGCCGGACGGGCAGGGCCGCGAGCATGCGCTTGACGAGGATTACCTGGACGATATCGCCGCCGCCTTCGGCCAGGTGGTCGATGCCAAGAGCCCGTACACCAGCGGCCACAGCGCGCGGGTGGCGCTGTACACCGACATGATCGGCGAAGCGCTGGGCCTGTCGAGCCAGCGCCGCCGCTGGCTCAAGCGTGGGGCGCTGCTGCACGACGTGGGCAAGCTGGGCGTCAGCAACAGCGTGCTGGACAAGGCCGGCGCCCTCGACCGCGCCGAGTGGGACGCGGTCAAGCTGCACGCGGAATTCACCGAGACCATCCTCGGCCGTATCGAACCCTTCCGCGAACTGGCGGCGATTGCCGCGGCCCACCACGAGCGCCTCGACGGCAACGGCTACCCGCGCGGCCTGACGGCGGAAGACATCCGCATCGAGACCCGCATCATCACCACCGCCGACATCTTCGACGCGATCACGGCCGAGCGCCCGTACCGCGGCGCGATCCCGATCCCGCAGGCGCTCGAGATGATGCGCAAGACGGTCGGCAGCGTGCTCGACCCGGAATGCTTCGAGGCGCTGGTGCGCGCAGTGGAGCAGGTACCGTTTGCAGAGGCCGCCTGAGGCCAGGGCGCCACAATTGTCAATTTATTGACGTCACGTATCAATATTTTGCAATTTTTGATGCCATGCTGCATCTATTGATGGGTATCATATTGCTTTAATTCATCAAATTTTGCTTTTTCGGCAGTTTGTCGCGCCATGAATCCATCCCCTTCGTCGTCTTGCACGCTCAAATTATCGGAGCTGATCGCCTCGCTCAGTTACGCCCTCGACATTACCGAAGGGCAGTCGCCGGGCCACTGCCTGCGCTGCTGCTGGGTCGCCATGCACATCGGCCGCCAGGCCGGACTCAGCGACAGGGAACTGTGGGAGCTCTACTACGTGGTGCTGCTCAAGGACCTGGGCTGCAGCAGCAATGCCGCGCGCATCTGCGAGATGTATCTCACCGACGACCGCAATTTCAAGCGCGACTGGATGCTGGTCGACGACAGCCTGCACAAGGTGCTCGGCTTCGTGCTCAAGCACACCGGCCTGAAGGCGGGCCTGGCCGAGCGCTTCCGCAACGTGATGCGCATCGTGCGCGACGGCCGCACGCTGCAGGACGAATTCGTCGCCACCCGCTGCCAGCGCGGCGCCGAGATCGCGCGCCTGCTGCGCTTCCCGGAATCGGTATCGAAGGGCATCTACAGCCTGGACGAGCATTTCAACGGCAACGGCAAGCCGGAGCGCCTGCAGGGCGACGACATCCCGCTGTATTCGCGCATCGCGCTGATGGCGCAGGTGGTCGACGTGTTCCACACCGAAAGCGGGCGTGAGGCCGCGCTGAAGGAAGTGCGCAGCCGCGCCGGCCAGTGGTTCGACCCGCGCCTGGTGGCGGCCTTCGAGCAGGTCGCCGCCGCGGACACGTTCTGGCACACGCTGGGCGCGCCCGACATCGAACGCGCCGTGACCGGCCTGCCGGCGGCCGCCCTCGACCGCCAGTACGTCCTCGACGACGACTACCTGGACGACATCGCCACCGCCTTCGGCCAGGTGGTCGATGCCAAGAGCCCGTACACCAGCGGCCACAGCGCACGCGTCGCGCTGTACACCGACATGATCGCGGAATCGCTGGGCCTGTCGGAAGAACGGCGCCGCTGGCTCAAGCGCGGCGCGCTGCTGCACGACGTCGGCAAGCTGGGCGTCAGCAACAGCGTGCTGGACAAGGCCGGCAAGCTCGATCCGGACGAGTGGGAAGCGGTCAAGGAACACGCGCGCTACACGGAAACCATCCTCGGCAGCATCGGCGCCTTCCGCGAGCTGGCGGCCATCGCCGGCGCCCACCACGAAAAACTGGA
Organism: Herbaspirillum sp. SJZ107; assembly: GCF_006715485.1. GTDB lineage: Bacteria > Pseudomonadota > Gammaproteobacteria > Burkholderiales > Burkholderiaceae_D > Telluria. The sequence continues at coordinate 32,004 of NZ_VFNH01000003.1, read as the reverse complement.
CGGCACCGGCTACCCGCGCGGCCTCAGCGCGGACCAGATTTCGATCGAGACGCGCATCATCACCACCGCCGACATCTTCGACGCGATCACGGCCGAGCGTCCCTACCGCGGCGCGATCCCGATCCCGCAGGCGCTCGAGATCATGCGCAAGACGGTCGGCACGGCGCTCGATGCCGACTGCTTCGAGGCGCTGGTGCGGGCGGTGGAAGCGGTGCCGTTTCCGCAAGCGGCCTGAGACCATGTGCGCGCCCGGCAGCGCGCACATGCGCCGGAAACACGCAGGCCACCGACAAGACAAAAGGCGCCGTCCCCGCAGGGACAGCGCCTTTTTTGTATTCGACATCCTCGCGGGTTGCGGGGTGATCGCAAGACTTATACGACGGTCAGGGTCACGTCGATGTTGCCGCGGGTCGCGTTCGAGTACGGGCAGACGACGTGGGCGGCCTCGACCAGTTCCTGCGCAGCGGCACGGTCCATGCCCGGCAGGCTGACGGCCAGTTCCACGGCCAGGCCGAAACCGTTGGGGATCGGGCCGATCGCCACGCTGGCGTCGACGGCGGTATCGGCCGGCACCGCGATTTTCTTCTGGCCTGCCACGAACTTCAGGGCGCCGATGAAGCAGGCCGAGTAGCCGGCTGCGAACAGCTGTTCCGGGTTGGTCGCGCCACCCTTGCCGCCCATTTCCTTCGGCGGCTGCAGGGTCACGTCCAGCAGGCCGTCGTCGGTGGTCGAACGGCCTTCGCGGCCGCCGGTGGTGTGGGCTTTGGCGGTGTACAGGACTTTGTCGAGCTTGGTGGTCATGGCGTTACCCTTTCAATGGTTTGAGAATAGTTCGTGATTCCGGTGGGGTGCCAGCAGTGTGGCGCTTCCATGGGTAAAACTATAGCGCACAATTAAATAGCGCGCTATTTATTATTTTCGATGAAAGCGATAGCCGGGATCGATGCAATTTATCGGCCGGGGTGAATGCGGCCTGGTTCAGCGCGGGCGGGCGAACACCTGGGTCCAGTAGGGCGTGCGGTTCTCGTTCTCCGGGTTGATCGCATACGCCGCCCCCATCTCGGTGAAATTCGGGTTCATGATGTTGGCGCAGTGGCCCGGGCTGTCGAGCCAGGCGGCGACCGCTTCCTGCGGCGTGCGGTTACCGGACGCGATGTTCTCGCCCACCGTGCGCCAGGTGTAGCCGGCGCGGGTGGCGCGGTCGGCCGCCTCGCTGCCGTCTTTTTCCTTGTGACTGAAATAATGGCCCTCGGCCATATTGGTGCTGTGGGCCAGCGCGGCCAGGCCCAAGCGCCCGTTCCACACGACCGGCGGCGCCGCCGCGAACGACTGCGTGCCGCAGCTGCGCGGCTGCGCCCGCGCGCGGTTGACCCCGTCGAGGATCTCGGCCCCGGCGGCTTCCCAGCCAGGCAGCTCGGGCAGGATCAGCGGATGCGCCAGCACCACCTGCCAGGCATCGCCGCGGCGTGCGGTGCCGATCGCGGCCAGGCCCGGGTCGAGCAGCGTGACGCAGTATTTCTGGCGCAGCACTGCCATGGCCGCCGGCGCATCCCTGGGGCCGGTCAGCGAGATCGCTTCGGCGCGGTCGGCGCGGTAGCCTAGGCGCTGCAGCGCCGATTCGAGGAAGGTGCCGGTGCCGACCTCCACGCGTGCCAGCGCGGCTTCCGGCACCAGCGGCGGCGCCGCGGGACGGCCATCGCAGCCGGCGGGCGCGGCGCGGTAGGCGTTCACCAGGTCGGCCAGTTCGTCGGCATGCGCCGGGGCAGGACTCAGCAGCACGGCGGCGGCGGCCAGGGCGAGGCCGGCGGCGGCAGGGTGCAGGGAAGCGGGGAGAGCGAAAGCACGCGACATGCGTCGGCAGATGGGGGCGCCCGCCTTACCCACAATGAATCCTTGGCAAGGGGTAAGGATTAATTTAGCATTCCTTGCTTCATTGATGAGGAGACATTGTATGAAGCCTACCCTGGGCAGCGCCCTGATTGCCGGCCTGTTCGCCGGCGCGGCCTTTGCCGCCCCGATGGCCGCCGTGTCTGCCGCCACCACCCCTGGCGCGACTGCTGCCGCGCCGGTGTCCGGCGTCGACAAGAGCGCGTTCGACGCGGCGGTGCGTCCGCAGGACGACTTTTTCCGTTACTCCCAAGGGAAGTGGCTGAAGGACGTCGAGATCCCGAACGACCGCTCGAGCTGGGGTGCCTTCAACGTGGCCCAGGAAAACGTCGAAGGCCAGATCCGCACGCTGATCGAGGGGGCGGCGCAGGACAAGGCGGCAAAGACCGGTTCCGACAACCAGAAGATGGGCGATTACTACGCCAGCTACGTCGACCAGGCGCAGCGCAATGCGCTCGGCGTCACGCCCCTGACGGTCGAGCTGGCACGCATCGCCGCGCTGGAAGACAAGCGGGGCCTGGGCGCCCTGGCCGCGCATGCCGGCCGCATCGGCGCCGGCAGCCCGGTCGCCATGAGCGTGGGCCAGGACAGCAAGCAGTCGACGCGCTACCTGGTCGATATTGCGCAGTCGGGCCTGGGCATGCCGAACCGCGATTTCTATATCCAGACCGGCGACGCCAAGCTGATGGACACCCGCGCCAAATACCAGGCGCACGTCGAAAAACTGCTGGCGCTGGCCGGCCAGCCCGACCCGGCCGGACAGGCTGCGCGCATCGTGGCGCTGGAGACCCGGATCGCCACGGCCCAGTGGAGCGCAGTGCAGAACCGCGATCCGGTCAAGACCTACAACAAGATGACGATCGCCCAGCTGAAGGCGCTGGCACCGGGCTTCGACTGGGATGGCTGGATGAAGGAACAAGGCATTGCCGGCAAGGTAACGGAAGTGAACGTCAGCCAGCCGAGCTACCTGCAGGCGCTGGACGGGATCATCGCCGCCACCCCGGTCGACACCTGGAAATCCTACTTCACGTTCCGTCTGCTGAGCAGCTACGCGCCTTACCTGTCGCAGCCCTTCGTCGACGAGAGCTTCGCCTTCCGCGGCAGCGTGCTGTCGGGCGCCAAGGTCAACCGTCCGGTCGAGAAGCTGGCGATCGCCCAGATCAACCGCGACCTCGGCGAGGTCGTCGGCAAGGTCTACGTGAAAAACTACTTCCCGGCCGAGCGCAAGGCGCAGGTCCAGGACATGGTGAACAACTTCCTGCTGGCCTACAAGGAACGCATCGACACGCTGGACTGGATGAGTCCCGAGACCAAGAAGCAGGCACAGGCCAAGCTGGCCAAGATCTCGGTCAAGGTGGGTTATCCGGACCAGTGGCGCGATTATTCGGCGCTGCTCATCAAGCGCGGCGACCTGGCCGGCAACGTGATGCGCGCGCGCGAGTTCGCCCACCAGTACGGCGTCAACAAGCTGGGCCAGCCGGTCAACCGCGGCGAATGGCACATGACGCCGCAGACCGTGAACGCCTACTACAGCCCGGAGATGAACGAAGTCGTGTTCCCGGCCGCGCGCCTGCAGTCGCCGCTCTACGATGCGAATGCCGAGCCGGCCATCAACTACGGTGCCGTCGGCATCTCGATCGGCCACGAGATCAGCCACGCCTTCGACGACCAGGGCGCCCAGTACGACGGCGACGGCAATTTGCGCAACTGGTGGACGAAACAGGACGGGGAAAAATTCGCCGCCAAGGGCAAGGTGCTGGTGTCGCAGTACGCCGCCTACAGCCCGGTCGAAGGCTACCACCTGAACGGCGAACTGACGCTGGGCGAGAACATCGCCGACAACGCCGGCGCCATCATGGCCAGCCGCGCCTACCGGATCTCGCTGAAGGGCAAGCCGGCGCCGGTGATCGACGGCTACACCGCCGAACAGCGCATCTTCATGGGCATGGCCCAAGCGCGCCGCGGCAAGGCGCGCGACGCCGCCCTGATCGCGCAGGTCAAATCGGACCCGCATTCGCCGTCCGAATTCCGCGTCAACGGCAGCCTGCGCAACCACCCCGGCTATTACGAAGCCTTCGACGTCAAGCCGGGCGACAGGATGTACCTGGCGCCGGAACAGCGCGTGATCTTCTGGTAACCGGCAGGGCCGGGGCGACCGACGCCAGCCCGGGGGCTGGCGTTTTTCATTCGGCGCTTCCTGTTGGCGCATCTCGTTCGCTTTAAGATTGGCTTCATCCATTCAACGTAAGGTCGGCCGGCATGCGCATCCTGCTCGTAGAAGACGACATTTCCCTCGGCGGCACCATCCAGGCCTGGCTGCGCCTGGACGGCCACGCCGTCGACTGGGTCGAGCGCGGCGACTCGGCCGACACCGCCATCAGGACCCACCATTACGACTGCGTGCTGCTCGACCGCGGCTTGCCCGGCCTGAGCGGCGACGCCCTGCTGGCCAGCCTGCGCGCGGCCGGCAACGCCGTGCCGGTGATCCTGATCACCGCCTTCAATGCGCTGGCCGACCGCGTCGAAGGACTCGACCTGGGCGCCGACGATTACCTGGTCAAGCCCTTCGAGCTGGAAGAGATGTCGGCACGCATCCGGGCCGCGGCGCGGCGCGGCGTCAACCGCGCCAGCAATGCGCTGGCACATGGCGCCATCGCGCTCGACCCCGATACCAGGCAGGTCACCCTGGCCGGCCAGCCGGTGGCGCTGACCGCGCGCGAATACCATGTGCTGTACGCGCTGCTGCTGCGCAGGAACGCGATCGTGACCCGCGCCCAGATCGAGGAAACGCTGTACGGCTGGGGCGACGAGGTCGAGAGCAATGCGATCGAGGTGTATATCCACAACCTGCGCAAGAAGCTGGGCGGCGACAGCATCGTCACCGTGCGCGGCCTCGGCTACCGCATGAAGCACGATGAAGCCTGAATCCGCATCCTGGTCGCTGCGGCGGCGCCTGCTGGGGGCGATCCTGGCCGCCAGCGCCGTGCTGTGGCTGGCCAGCCTCGGCATCGCTACCGCGGTCGCCTGGCATGAAACCAGCGAGGTGTTCGACGACGCGCTGGAAGAGGCGGGCTACATGATCATGGCCGCCACCACCGACTGGAACGAGCGCGGCCTGGCCATCCCGCCGCGTCCGGGCGCCGCGGCGCGCAAGGCCGACATGCAGTATCAGGTCGTGGTGCAGGGCAGGGTACTGCAGCGCACCGGCGGCGCGCCGTCCGCGCCTTTTGTCGTCGATGGCGAGGACAGCGACGACAGCCACGGCTTCGCCGACACCGATGCCGGGGGCCACCGCTGGCGCGTGTTCGTGGTGCGCGACCAGGACCGCCACGTCGAGGTGCAGGTGGGCCAGCGCGCGTCGGACCGCTACGAGATCCTGGAAGAACTGGCCGAACACCTGTGGCCGCCGGTCCTCGGCATGCTGGCGCTGCTGGCCCTGGTGTGCTGGTTCCTGATCGGGCACGTGCTGCAGCCGCTGCGCCGCACCGCCGCGGCCATCGCCGCCAAGACCCCGAGCGACCTGGCGCTGGTGCCGGCCACCGGCCAGCCGCACGAGGTGCTGCCGATCGTGCAGGCGCTGAACGGCGTGCTGGGGCGGCTCGACGCGGCACTGCAGGCCGAGCGCCGCTTCACCGCCGATGCCGCCCACGAACTGCGCACGCCGCTGGCCGGCCTGCACATGCACGTGCAGCTGCTGCAGCGCCAGCATCCGCAGCCCGCGCTGGCGGCGCCGTTCCGGAAGCTGCGCCAGGACATCGCGCGCATCACGGCGCTGGTCGACAGCCTGCTGCTGCTGGCGCGCCTGGATCCGCTGGCTAACACCCAGCTGGTGCGCCAGCCGGTGGCGCTGGCGCCCTTGCTGGAGCGCCTGCTGGCAATCCACGCGCCGGAGGCGGCGCGGCGCAACATCCGGCTGAGGGTACGCTGCGAACTGGACACGGTGCAGGCCGATCCGGCGATGCTCGAGATCGTGCTGCGCAACCTGCTCGACAATGCGCTGCGCTATTGCCCGGACGGCAGCCGGATCGAGATCGAAGCGGGCATTGAAGGCGGCAGCGCCCGCATCGCCGTGCGCGACGACGGCACCGGCGTCGACGAGGCCAGCCGTGCACGCCTGACCGAGCGTTTCTTCCGCGTGCTGGGGCAGGGCCAGGCCGGCAGCGGGCTCGGGCTGTCGATCGTCAAGCGCATCGCCGACCTGCACGGCATCGCGCTCGGCTTCGGCAGCGGCCTGGATGGGCGCGGGCTAGGGGTGTTCCTGGACTTTCCTTAAGATACATTTAATGTCGGCTGTGTGTAATGGGGCCATTCCCACACGACAGGAGCCGACCATGACCACCATCACCCGCATCGCCTGCATCGTCACCCTGCTGGCCGCCTCGGCCGCCGCCGGCGCCCAGTCCGGCGCCTACAGCGGCCCATCGACCCAGGCCGCACCAAGCGGCTATGCCGGCCCGTCGAGCGTGCCGCTGGTGACCGCCAAGGCCTTGCTCGACAGCGGCAAGGACGACCAGTACGCGCGCCTGCGCGGCAAGCTGACCGGCCACAAGGGGGGCGAAGACTACGAGTTCAGCGACGCCAGCGGCAAGATGACGGTCGAGATCGACGCCAAGCACTTTCCAGCGGGCGTGAAGATCGACCAGAACACTCAGGTCGAACTGGTCGGCGAGTTCGACAAGGAAACCTTCGGCGAATCGACGCTCGAGGTCAAGCAGATCAAGGTCGTCGGCCAATGACGGCAGGGGGACGCGGGCGGATCGATTGTTACGTCATGCGTAACGAATAATCTTTCCAGCCGCTATTTTTCGATCCGGTTGCGGTGATTACCATGTCTTGGTCAACACTTACCGGATCGACCATCATGAAATCCCCATTGCTCCTCACTGCATTGCTCGTCACCACCCTGGCCGCCGGCGCGGCCGAACAACCGGTCAGCTTCCTCGGCAACGCCGCACCGGCCCAGGCCAGGGCCGACGAGGTCATCGTCCTGTCCGACGCCACCCGCTACATCAACGTCACCGGCGGCGAGACCGTGCGCTTCATCGCCGGCGACCGCAGTTTCGCCTGGACCTTCGAGAACGGCAGCGCCCACCTGGCACCGTTCGACCTCGAACGGATCCTTCCGAAGGACGTGCTGCATCACCGCGTGACCGCCTACGTGGCCGACAACCCGCTGTACGCGAATAACTGATCCTGCCGGGCCGGGTAGAATACTGGCTCTATGCGCAAGGATCTCGATTACGGCCTGCTGCATGCCATGAGCGCCTTCGTGCACGTCATGGACGGCGGCAGCTTCACCGCTGCGGCGCAGCACATGGGCATCACCAAGGCTCAGGTGTCGCGCCTGGTGACCCTGCTGGAAAACCGCCTGCAGACCAAGCTGCTGCAGCGGACCACCCGCCGCATCGCCGCCACCAGCGTCGGCGAACGCTATGCCGAACAATGCAAGGCCATCCTCGACCTGGTGGCCGAGGCCGAAGGCGAGGCCGGCGGCGCCGCGCACCAGTCGAGCGGCCGCCTGCGGGTGATGAGCATGACCGGCTTCGGCAACCGCTACATCACGCCGCTGGTCGCCACCTATTGCGCGGCCAATCCGCGCGTCACCGTCGAATACCATTCCTCGCAAAACCCGCCCGACCTGCTGGCCGAAGGCATCGACGTCAGCATCTACCTGGCGCAGGCGCTGCCCGATTCGGCCCTGGTCGCGCTCAGGCTCGGCCGCATGTTCTCGGTGCTGTGCGCGGCACCCGGCTACCTGGCGCGCCAGGGCGTGCCGGCGTCGCCGCAGGCGCTCGCGGGCCACACCTGCCTGCGCCTGGTGAATGCCTCGTTCAGCTCGACCTGGGAACTGGAACAGGGCCGGCAGCGCTTCACGCTCGAGCCCGAAGGCCCGCTGGTCGGGAACACCGTCGAAGTGCTGCTGGACGGCGCACTGAGCGGACTCGGCATCGTCATGCTGCCGGCCTACAGCGTGGTCGACGACCTGCAGCGCGGCCGCCTGGTGCAGGTGCTGCCGGGCTGGCGCTCGCCCGAGATCGGCATCTTCGCGCTGCTGCCCTCGGGCCGCTTCGTGGATGCCAAGACGCGCGCCTGGATCGACCTGCTCAAGCAGCACCTGCCGCCGGCGGTCGCGCGCGATACGGCGTATTTCGAGGCATCCGGGGGAGTGCGCCAGGCGAACGACTGATCTTGCCAACATGGCATTACAATCAGGCATCCAACCGAAAGCAAAGGGAAGCCTGTCATGCGTCGCTCCATTCTCCTGCCCTGCCTGTTCGTCCTCGCCGCCGCGCCCGCCGTACAGGCCCAGACGACCGTAAAGATCGGCACGGTGTCGCCGCTGTCCGGCTCCGGCGCCCACCAGGGCAAGGACATCGAAAACGGCGCGCGCATGGCGATCGACGAACTCAACGCCAAGGGCACGCCGGTCGGCGGCAAGAAGGTCAAGTGGGTGCTGCAGCCCGAGGACGACGGCGCCGACCCGAAGATGGGCACCGCGGCCGCGCAGAAGCTGGTCGACGCCGGCGCCGTGGCCGTGGTCGGACACCTGAATTCCGGCACCACGGTGCCGGCCTCGAAGATCTATAACAGCGCCGGCATTCCGCAGATCTCGCCGGCGGCCACCACCCCGCTGTACACCCGCCAGGGTTATAAAACCGCCTTCCGCGTGGTCGCCAACGACGGCCTGGTCGGACGCACGCTGGCCACCTATTCGATCAAGACCCTGCATGCGACGAAGATTGCCGTGATCGACGACCGCACCGCCTTCGGCCAGGGCCTGGCCGACGAATTCGTGAAGGGCGTCAAGGCGGCCGGCGGGGCCGAGGTGGTCAGCCGCCAGTTCACCAACGACAAGGCGACCGACTTCAATGCGATCCTGACCCAGATCCGCGCGCGCAAGCCGGACGTGGTGTTCTACGGCGGCATGGACGCGGTGGCGGGCCCGCTGCTGAAGCAGATGAAGGCGCTCGGCATGGGGGCGAAGCTGGTGTCGGGCGACGGCATCTGCTCGGAAAAGCTGCCGCAGCTGGCGGGCGACGCGCTCGGCAACGACCACGTGCTGTGCGTGGTGGCGGGCGGCGTCACCGGTCCCGAGGAGGCGGCGGCCAAGGCCTTCAGCGACCGTTACCGCCAGCGCTACAAGATGGAACTGCAGACCTATGCGCCTTACGCCTACGACGCCGTGATGGTGTTTGCGCAGGCGATGCAGCAGGCCGGCTCCAGCGACCCTGCGAAATTCCTGCCTGCGCTGGCGAAGGTCAGGCACCAGGGCGTCACCGGCACCATCGCCTTCGACCCCCACGGCGACCTGCTGAATGCCGCGCTGACCCTGTACACCTACCGCGACGGCAAGAAGGTCAAGCTGCAAGTCATGCGCTGATACGGCGCGCGGCGTCTTTCAGTGCGCGTTCGGCTGTGCCAGTTGCGCGGCGGCGATGCGCTGCAGCGCCGTGGCGGTGGCCGGATCGATGCCGAGCTCGTGCGCCGCGCGCTCGCTGGCGCCCAGCGAGCGCGGGTCCTTGCCGGTGACGGCCCCGAAGACGGTCAGCGCTTCCAGGTAATAGCCGTGGATGCTGCCGTGGTAGTTGTCCGGCGCCCACAGGTTGATCTGGCCGGCGGTGATGCCGTCGTAGGGGTTCGGGTCGGCCAGGCCGCCGGCAATCGCACGGTTCCAGGCTTCGCCGACCGGAATCACGCCGTCGATCAGGGGCGAGGCAGCGTCGGCGGCATCGTAGCCGTGGCGCACGTCCACTGCCATCTGGGCGATCGGCTTGCCGTACCAGGCGCCTTCCGGCTTCCAGGTCTGGTCCGCGCGCGACCAGGTCGCGGTCAGCATCACGCGCACCTTGGGATTCTTGTCGTGGAAGGCTTCGGCCAGCAGGCCCGAATATTTGACCAGCATGTCCGGATTGCCGGGATGTTTGGCGTCGAGCGTGCTGTAGCTCTGCAGCAGCACCAGGTCCCAGGCTTTCGCGATGGTGCCCAGCTTCTTGTGGTAATGGTCGTGCAGGCCGGCGCCGGGAATGGTTTCCAGGCTGACGTCGTAGTGCAGGCCGGCTTCCTCGGTGAAGGTCTTGAACAGGGCCGGCACGCCGCCGATGCCGGCGCCGTTGAGGTCGGTGACCGTGTCCGGCCGGTAGGCCTTGACCGACGGCGCCGGGGCGCCGGCCGGCTCGCCGAAGGTGAAACTGTTGCCGACGAACAGGACGGTGGTGGCCGGCGCCGCGCCGGCGCCGGCGGCGAGGGCGGCGAGGGTGGCGCCGCCGAGCAGGCGGCGCACGGAAGGCAGGGCAGTAAGCTGGGCCGGCATGATGGTCCTTGTAAAATTTCCAAACAAGTATTCCGCCTGCCGGCCGTTTTGTCCAGCCGGATCAGCCGCGCGGCGACTTGCGGCGGCGCGCCACGCACATCAGGCCGCCCAGCGTCAGGAACATCGCCACCGTACCCGGCTCCGGCACTTCGGCGGCCAGCTGCTCGGATGCAAAGCGCTGCAGCGCGGCGGCATTCGCGGCGCTGATGCCGAGGTCGCGTGCGACGGTGTCGCCGGCGCCGAGCGAGGTCGGATCGAGACCGGTGATGCTGCCGAACATGGTCAGCGCTTCCAGGTAGTAGCCGTAGGGGCTGGCATGGTAGTTCTCCGGCGCCCACAGGTCGATCTGGCCGTCGCCGATGCCGTCGTACGGGTTGGCGTCGGCCAGGCCGCCGGCGATGGCGCGGTTCCAGGCCTGGCCGACCGGGATCACGCCGTCGATCAGGTCGGACGCGGCGTCGGCGGCGTCGTAGCCCTTGCGGATGTCGAGTGCCATCTGGAAGATCGACTGGCCCAGCCACGGGCTGTTGGTCCGGTAGGTGAGGTCGGCGCGCGACCAGGTCGCGTCCAGCAGGATGTTCACGTCCGGGTTGAGGCCGTGGAAGGCTTGGGCCAGCAGCCCGGAATACTGGATCAGCTTGGCCGGATCGCCGGGCTTGGCGGCATCCAGCGTGCTGTAGCTCTGCATGACCACCTTGTCGTAGGGGGCCAGGATGGTGGCCAGCTTGGTGTTGTAGTGGGTGTCGAGGCCGACGCCGGGAATGGTTTCCAGACTGACCTTGTAATCCAGGCCGGCCTGGACCGTCATGGCCTTGAACAGGGCCGGCACGCCGCCGATGCCCGAGCCGTTGAGGTCGGTGACAGTGTTCGGCTGGTAATACTGGACGATCGGCGCGGCGCCGGCTGGTTCGCCATAAGTAAAGCTGTTGCCGATGAACAGGATGGTTGTAGTGGCCGAGGCCGGTACAGCAACGGCGCCGAAAGCGAGGCTGGCGAACAGGGAGGTGCCGAGGCGGCGCAGGGTACGAGAGGTGTGCATGTTGTCTCCTGATAATTCAGATTGCCCCGCTCTCAAGATGAGGCGAAGTCCTCTTTGACGTGCAAATTCCATGCCTCTAGAGCATTTCTCCTGAATAGAAGGGCTTTGTTCAAGATGTCGACGATCGGCTGGAATGGATTTGTAAAAATTGCCGACAGCGTAAAGACAAGATGTATCGTAAATATTTCAATACGAAAAGTTACATTCGGGACAGACGTTCGTGTGCTAACGTTGCCGCTGCCGGGCGGCCGCTACACTACAGCTTCCATGACGACTTGGAGTGAATGTGCGCTACCTGGATTTCAGTTCCTGGCAGGCGGTCCTGACGACCTTCCTCAGCCTTGCCGTCTTTACCCTGCTCGGCGTCGGCATCCGCGTGCTGATGATGCAGACGGTGCAGCAGCGCCGCGAGCGCATGAACCGCCAGATCAACGAGCGCCTGCGCACGCTGATCTCGGCCTACCGCACGCTGGGCGGCTCGTTCACCGGCCAGCTGACGGTGGACCCGAGCCACCTGCGCGAGCTGCGCATGGCGCCACCTGCGGAGGCCGACGAAGGCCGGCCTGACGCGGCCCGGCCTGACGCAGCCCCCACCAACTCCGACCGTGCGCGGCGCATCCGCGATGCGGTCGAAGCGGCCCTGGCCGACATCCTGCTGCTCGGCACCGAAGAGCACTGCCGCCTGGCGGCGCAAGCCGCGCGCGACATGGCGGCCGGGCGCCCGATCCACACCGCCGACCTGGTGATCTCGCTGCGCAGCTTCATCCGCGAAGCGCTCGACCTGGGGCCGCTGCCGGACGATGCGCGCGTGCCGCTGCAGGGGCCGACGCGGACCCAGGGCAGCGGCGGCGGACGCGGCAAGGGCGATGGCGACAAGGGCGGCGGTGGTAAAGGCGGTGGAGGCGGTGGAGGGGGTAACGGCGGCGGCGGCATGGAAGGTGGCGGTGGCGGTGCAGGCATCAGCCTCGATCCCGGACACCGCGCCATCGACCACGACCCTGCCACCTGAGCAGCGGCAAGCGCGCCGCCATTTTTCATGTCGACGGACTAACCGGCTTGCCCTCATCCAGGCAGAGAACGCGGGCGCTATAATGCCTGCCCCAGGCCGCTTCCTGTCTTTTTCCGACGCTTTCGATGACGATCGATTGGTTCTCGCCGGCGCAATGCGTCGGTTATGTTGCGTTCGTGCTCGGCGTGACGTCTTTCCTGCAAAGGGATGACCGCCGCCTCAAGCAATTCATGGCGGCGCAATGCTTCGCCTACATCGTCCACTTTGCGCTGCTCGGCATCCCGACCGCTGTCGCCAGCTCGACCATGTCGCTGCTGCGTTCGGTGCTGGCGCTGCGTACGCGCGCGCTGTGGATAGCACTGGTCATCGTCGCCGCCAACATCGCCCTCGGCCTGTATCTGGCCACCAGCGCCGCCGCCTGGCTGCCGCTGGCAGCGTCCTGCATCGGCACGCTGGCCTTGTTCCTGCTGCGCGGCGTGCGGATGCGCCTGGTCATGCTGTGCGGGACCTTCCTGTGGATCGGCAACAACCTGATTGCGGGTTCGGTCGGCGGCACAGCGCTGGAGACCGTGATCGCGATCGTCAACATGCGCACGATCTGGCTGATGGCGCGCGAAGAGAAGCGCTTGCGGGCGGCGCAGGCGACCTGAACGCCAACGCCGGCGAACGGCGACGCGGCCTGCCAGCGCTCAGTCGGTCACGGCGTGCCAGGCATTCATGGCCTTGTCGCCGCTCTTGTCGCCCGGTTTCTTGTCCTTGACGAAGGTGTACAGCGGCTTGCCCTTGTAGGCCAGCTGCTTGCTGCCGTCCTCGCGCGTGACGGTGGCGTAGGGCGCTGCCGGTTGGGCTTCGGTTGCCGGCACCGGCGGCCAGTTTTCGGCCCAGCGGCCGGTACAGGCGCTCTTGCCGCTGTTGGCGCTGTCCTTGTCGAAGGTGTAGACCGTCATGCCCTTGGCATCGACGAGGACGCCATCCGCTTTCTTGAGCGGCGCCTGGGCGGCGGCGAGGAGGGGAAGGGTGAGGAAGCCAAGGAAGCAGGCGAGCGCGGGAAGGACTGGTTTCATGGAGACTCCGTTCAGAGTTCGATGCACACAGCGTTTGGACTGCTCTGCCATACCGAGGTTCCCATCGACATGCCAGCCCCCGGGTGGCATGTTGATGGGGCTCAGGTTGATCAGCCTGGCATTTGACTCAATGCGACTTGGCCTGCTGTTCGCGCAGCTGCTCGCGCAATTGCTGCGGGTTGGAGTGCGTGTAATCCTTGTTGACTTCAAACTTGATCAGCGGTTTCAGCTGCGGATCGAGATTGGAACGCAGGGTACCCAGGAATTCGGGTGATGCCGCCACCACCAGCTGCTTGTAGCGGCCGTCGCGGTGCGCCTCCAGCAGATACTGCGAAATATCTTTTGCGAATTTCTCGGCTGCATGCTGGGCCGGGGTCTGGGCCGGCTGGTATTGCTTGTTGGGTGCGCCCGCCTGGCCGTTGTGCGCGCCGCCCGTGCCCTGGGGGTTGCCGATATTGTGGCTGCTGCCACTGGCCGAGGTCGGACCGAGCCTGTCGGTTTCGGTGTCCGCCGTACGCAGGTGCGCGACGGAATTGACCATGTCTTCGAGTTCTTGCAATGGTTCTGCGGAATCGGCTTCGGAAAAGAACCTTGCCCGGCCAGCATTGGCCGCAATAATCCAGGTTGTTTGCATATTACCCCCTGTCAAAAACGTGAACGTGGTTGGCCACGCTGCAAACGAGCGCAGCCGCTATGGGACCGGCAATCGCCTGTGGCAACATCATCGCCGTGGCGAAATGGTTACAACTCAGTATAGCCCGGGTTCACGATTGGCCGGCGCACTGGCGTGCACCGGCGTGCCCGGCCGTGCGCCGGCGCGGCAGCAGAGGGACGGCTCAGTGGTAGCTCAGTGATAGAAATAGGGCGCCAGCACCGATACTTCGGTGATGCTGTTGACGGGCAGGCCATTGCGCTCGGCAACCTGGCGGATGGCCTCGGGCGTGGGCGCATCGTAGATGCAGAAGGTACGCGTCTTGTCGCCGCTGACATAGGAATGGACCCAGGTGACGCCCTGTTCGCTGTTGGCCTGGACAATCCTGCTCAGGGCTTCTGCCCCGGTCGCGTCGACCGGGACGTTGAGGCCATCCGGAAAAGTGCGTTCAACCATATAGCGTGGCATATTTGTCTCCTTGTAATGGGAAGTGAGGTTCGCCCAGGACGCAGCGTACCGAATCGTTCCGGCCGGGCGCGCTTCGGGCATGACCGGAATTACAAGTTAGACCATAAATATGCGGGGTGCAATGCTGAGTTGCAGCAAACGCCGGTTACGCCTTGCGCACGAATTCCGTCTTGAGGCTCATCGCGCCGAAGCCGTCGATCTTGCAGTCGATATCGTGGTCGGCGTCGACCAGGCGGATGTTCTTGACCTTGGTGCCCTGCTTGATGACGCCGCCGGAACCCTTGGGTTTCAGGTCCTTGATGACGGTGACCGTATCGCCATCCTGCAGGATGTTGCCGGACGCATCGCGCCAGACCCGGGCGGTTTCGGGCGCGGCGGCCTGCACCGGCCACTCGTGCGCGCATTCGGGACAGGCATATTGGCCGCTGCCGTCCTCATAGGTGTAAACGGACTGGCATGCGGGGCAGGGCGGCAGGATCGACATGAGGAACCTTGAAAACAAAAACGCCACCCGGAGGTGGCGTCTTGCAGGCAGCGCAGGTGCTGCGGAATTCTTGGTGGCCCGGGGCGGAATCGAACCACCGACACAAGGATTTTCAATCCTCTGCTCTACCAACTGAGCTACCAGGCCAAGAGAGGCATGATTATAGCCAGCGCTTCGCGCCCCTGCAAGTCCTGTCAGGCAATTTTTTCAGGAAAGCGTCCGGTCAGGCCGTCCAGCCCGGTGAAAAGTGCGCGCAATGAAGGGGCTATAATGGTGTCATGACCACACAAATCACTTCCACCGCACAAGTGCGCAACAGCCGTAGCGACCGCCGCAGAAGCGACGTCTGCATCGTCGGCGACGGCGCGATTGCCAAGACCGCTGCCCTGGGCTTGTCGCAGGCCGGGCACAGCGTCACGCTCCTGACGCCACCGCGCCGCCCCGCAGTCGCGGCCGTGGCCGGCGAGGCCCCCTGGGACGTGCGCGTGTACGCGCTCAACCATACGGCGCACGAACTGCTGTCCTCGCTCAAGGTGTGGGGCGCGCTCGACCTGGCGCGCGTGGCACCGGTCGATGCGATGGACGTGCATGGCGACGGCGAGAACGGTGGCCAGCTCGGCTTCGATGCCTTCGGCGCCCACACCGGCACGCTGGCCTGGATCGTCGAGGACAGCAACCTGAACGGGGCGCTGGATGCCGCGCTGCGCTTCGCCCAGAACGTCGAGGTGGTCGGTGGCAGCGCCACCCGGCTGGCCTGCAGCCCGGACGGCGCCCGCATCGAGCTGGAAGACGGCAGCCACATCGACGCCCAGCTGGTGGTCGGCGCCGACGGGCGCGAATCCTGGGTGCGCGGCCAGTGCGACATCGGCATCGATTACCGCCCCTATCACCAGCGCGCGATCGTCGCCAATTTTTCCTGCGACAAGCCGCACCACAACGTCGCCCACCAGTGGTTCACCTGCAAGGAAGGCATCATCGCCTTGCTACCGCTGCCGGGCAACCAGGTGTCGCTGGTGTGGTCGGCGCCGGATACCCTGGCCGACACCATCATGAACGAATCGCTGGGCGAGCTCGCGATCCGCCTCGGCGAACACGCCGACGAGAAGCTCGGCCTGCTGAAGCCGCTGCAGCCGGAAGCGGTGAAGGCGCTGCCGCTGGCGCTGGTGCGTCCGCATGCGGTGACGGCGCCGCACGTGGTGCTGATCGGCGATGCCGCCCACGTGGTGCATCCGCTGGCCGGCCATGGCATGAACCTGGGCTTCGGCGACATCGTCGACTTGCTGGAGGTGCTTGGCGCACGCGAAGCGCACCACGGCATCGGCGACGAGCGCGTGCTGGCGCGCTACGCCCGCGCACGCAAGGAAGATGTGTTGCTGATGCAACTTGCTACCGACGGTCTGGAGCGCTTGTTCAGTACTAACCTGGAACCGCTGCGCGTGGTGCGCAATTTGGGCTTAAACTTGCTGGATAAATTGCCTCTGGTCAAGCGTCGTTTGATTGCCCATGCGCTCGGCAGCCCGGCCGGCAAATAATTTCCACATACCGTCATTAGGAATTCAGTCATGTTCAAAACCAAGCTCGCCCTCTTGCTGGCGACCGGCCTGATCACGTCCTGCGTCGAGGCGCAGAACTCGGTCGAGGCGACCATCAAGAAGAACATCGAGCCGCGCCTGGGCGGCGCCAAGATCGAATCGATCAAGGAAACCCCGTATTCCGGCCTGTACGAGCTGCGCGTTGCCGGCGACATCATGTACACCGACAAGAAGGGCGAATACCTGGTCATCGGCCACGTCTACGATGCCAAGACCACGCGCGACCTGACCAGCGAACGCATCCAGGATATCAACAAGATCAAGTTCTCCGACCTGCCGCTGAGCTCGGCGATCAAGCAGGTCAAGGGCGACGGCAAGCGCGTGATCGCCGTGTTCGAGGATCCGAACTGCGGCTACTGCAAGCGCCTGCGCCAGACCACGCTCAAGAACCTGGACAACGTGACGGTCTACACCTTCATGTACAACATCCTGTCGGACGACTCGTTCGTGAAATCGAAGAACATCTGGTGTTCGCCGGACCGCGCCAAGGCCTGGGACGACTGGATGATCAGCGGCAAGGCAGCGCCGGCGGCCCCCGCCAGCTGCGAGACCCCGAACGACAAGATCGTGGCGCTCGGCCAGCAACTGCGGATCACCGGCACCCCGGCGATCTTCTTTACCGACGGCAGCCGCATCCCGGGCGCGGTCGACCTGCCGACGCTCGAGAAGAAACTGCAGTCGATCAAGCAGTAATCCCGCGAGCATGGGCGCCCTCGGCTTTGCGCCGGTTGGAATCCTGATGGCCGCGGGCAGGGGGCGGCGCTTCGATCCTGCCGGCGCCCGCAACAAGCTGCTGCAAGTACTGCCGTCGGGCGACCCGGTGGTGGTGGCCAGCGCGCGCAAGCTGCTGGCCGTCATGCCGCGCGTGGTCGCGGTGGTGCCGCCTCTTGACGGCGGCGTGGCCGCGCTGCTGGCGGGGCTGGGCTGCGACGTCACCGTCTGCGCGGATGCGGACAGCGGCATGGCGGCGTCGCTGGTGCATGCACTACGCTATTCATTGCGCGATTCACTGTCCGCTGCGGGCGAGGCGCCGGATGCCTGGCTGGTGGCGCTGGGCGACATGCCGCATGTGGCACCGTCTACCCTGGCCGCATTGCGCGACGCGCTGGCCGCCGGCGCCCCGATCGTGGCCCCGGTCCACGCTGGCCGGCGCGGCAATCCGGTCGGCTTCGGCCGCGTGCACCTGGACGCGCTGCTTGCGCTGCAGGGCGACCAGGGCGCGCGCCGCCTGCTGCAAACCTGCCCGGTGACGGAAGTGGCGGTGCAGGACCGCGGCATCTTCCTCGATATCGACACGCCGGCCGATTTATCCACGGTGTGAACGATCCATGGCGTGAACTCGCTCCGGCTGAAGAATCCGATTACACTTGGGCGTATCGGAGAGAGTTTGTTCACAAACATGAAAAAAGCCAAACAAAAGAACCCACCGGCAGTCCAGTACACCATCGTGCCCAAAGATCTTGCCGGGCACCTGTTCAATGTCACCGTCACGGTTGCCGCCCCGGCCAGCGAGGGCCAGGTCTTCGCGCTGCCGGCCTGGATCCCGGGCAGCTACATGATCCGCGAATTCGCCCGCAACATCGTGCGCATCCGCGCCGAGTCGGGCGGGCAGGCGGTGGCGCTGACCAAGCTCGACAAGCATGCCTGGCAGGCGGCCCCCGTCGACGGTCCGCTCAGCCTCCACTATGAAGTGTATGCCTGGGACCTGTCGGTGCGCGCCGCCCACCTCGACCAGACCCACGGCTTCTTCAACGGCACCAGCGTGTTCCTGCGCGTGCTGGGCCAGGAAAACACGCCGCACCAGGTCGACATCCAGCGTCCGGGCGACCCGGCGGCCAGCGACTGGCGCGTCGCCACCTCGCTGCCGGAACTGGGCGCCAAGCGCTACGGCTTCGGCACCTACATCGCGGCCGACTACGACGAACTGATCGACCACCCGGTCGAGATGGCCGATTTCGCGCTCGGCACCTTCAAGGCCCATGGCATCCAGCACGACATCGTGATCACCGGACGCGTGCCGAATCTCGACATGGCGCGCCTGCAGCAAGACCTGAAAGCCATCTGCGAAGCGCAGATCGCCTTCTTCGAGCCGAAGACGAAAAAGGCGCCGATGGACCGCTACGTGTTCCTGACGATGGCGGTCGGCGACGGCTATGGCGGCCTCGAACACCGCGCCTCGACCGCGCTGATCTGCGCACGCGCCGACCTGCCGACCACGGCCGCACCGAAGACCGCCGAACCGAATGAGGGCTACACCAAATTCCTTGGCCTGTGCAGCCACGAATACTTCCATACCTGGAACGTCAAACGTATCAAGCCGGCCGTGTTCGCGCCTTACGACCTCCAGGTCGAGAACTACACGCCGCTGCTGTGGCTGTTCGAAGGGTTCACCAGCTACTACGACGACCTGATGCTGGTGCGCAGCGGCATCATCAGCGAAGCGACGTATTTCAAGTTGCTGGGTAAAACCGTGGGCAGCGTCCTGCGCGGCAGCGGCCGCACCAAGCAGAGCGTGGCCGAGTCCAGCTTCGATGCCTGGAGCAAGTACTACCGCCAGGACGAGAACGCGCCGAACGCCATCATCAGCTATTACACCAAGGGTTCGCTGATCGGCCTGGCCTTCGACCTGACGATCCGCGCCAAGACCGGCGGCGCCAGGTCGCTGGACGACGTGATGCGCGCGCTGTGGGAACGCTACGGCCGCGACTTCTATGACGGCGGCGCCCGTGGCGTGACCGAGAAGGAAGTCGAAGCCCTGTTCGACGAAGTCAGCGGCGTGCGCCTGAAAAGCATTTTCGAACGCTACATCCGCGGTACCGAAGACGTCCCGCTGGCCAAGCTGTACGCGCCCTTCGGCGTCAAGGTCAGCGACGAGCGCAAGAACAGCAAGCCTTCGCTCGATGCCGGCATCGGCCGCGACGCCGGCGGCGCCAAGCTGACGCAAGTCCACGAGGGCGGCGCCGCGCACCAGGCCGGCCTGTCGGCCGGCGACATCGTGATCGCCGTCGACGGCCTGCGCGTCAACGGCAACCCGTCCAACCTGGATGGCCTGTTCGCGCGCTACCGCGTCGGCGACACGGTGACCGTGCATGCCTTCCGGCGCGACGAGCTGATGACTTTCGAGGTGACGCTGCAGGGCGACCGCGTGCCGGGCATCACGATCGCGCCGCTGCCGGGGACGCGCAAGACGCAGGGCTTCGTGCGGCCTAGCGCGGGCTGAACATCGCGGTCGAAGGCCGGCCTGGCGCGCGGCGTCACTCCGAGGCTTGCGGCCCGGCCAGGCTGCGCAGCTGGTAGCGCTCGCGGTCGGCGAACAGGAAGGTCTCGGAAAACGTGAGTTTGCCGGTCGCCTGCGCCAGCTGCTGCGGCTTGGGCAGGGGCGTACTGCGGCGCATGGCGGCCAGCGCGACCTCGGCAGCATCGGGATTGCGCGAGCGCTGTACGGCGACCCTGGCCAGCTGGCCGTCGCGGTCGACCGTGATTTCGAGCACGACGATGGCCGGCAGCAGCGGCGGCAACTGGCCGCTGAAATTGTGCTCGGGATTGTGCCGCACCACGTGCTGGGCGACTTCGGTCTTGTAACTGTCGAGACCGGCGGAGGAGGCAAGGTAGGGCGAGGTGGCCGGCTCGGGATGGGCGAGGCGTTCGACGACGCTGCCGATCGAGGCCGTGACGCTGGAGGCGGCTGTCTGGACGGTCGCGCATCCGCTCAGGCCCGCCGACAGCAGCAGGCAACCCGCAACGCATCCGGTAACCCCGGCGCCGACGATCGTCTTCATGACAGGATCCCTCGAAAAACCTGCGACGCCGGTTTTTCGAGGGCCTGCCGCTACAGGCTCAGTCGAACAGGCGCCGCAATTCCGTGCCAGGATCGGGCGCGCGCATGAAGGCCTCGCCCACCAGGAAGGCATGCACGTTGGCGTCGCGCATGCGCTTGACGTCGGCCTGCCCGAGGATGCCGGACTCGGTAACGACCAGGCGCTCCGCCGGAATGCGCGGCAGCAGGCCGATGGTGGTGTCGAGCGTGACTTCGAAGGTGCGCAGGTTGCGGTTGTTGATGCCGAGCAGGCGCGTTTTCAGGCGCAGTGCCGCGGTCAACTCATCGCCGTCATGCACTTCGACCAGCACGTCCATACCGAGTTCCTGCGCACATGCCTCAAGGTCCGCCATCAAGCCATGATCCAGCGCAGAGACGATCAAGAGGATCGCGTCGGCGCCCATCGCGCGCGCTTCGTACACCTGGTACGGGTCGACGATGAAGTCCTTGCGGATCACCGGCAGCGCGCAGGCGGCGCGCGCCTGCTGCAGGTAGGCGGGCGCGCCCTGGAAGAACTGGCGGTCGGTCAGCACCGACAGGCAGGACGCGCCGCCCTGTTCGTAGCTTTCGGCGATGGCCGCCGGCTGGAAATCCGCGCGCAGCACGCCCTTCGACGGCGACGCCTTCTTGACTTCGGCGATCACGCCGGCACGGCCCGCCTCGATGCTGCGGCGCAGGCCGGCTTCGAAGCCGCGTACGCCGGCGCGCAGTTCGGCATTGCTTTCGACGTCGCGGCGCAGGCTGTGGAAGTCCTGGTATTTCTTGGCAGCGGCGACCTCGTCGGCCTTGACCGCGAGGATCTTGTTGAGGATGTCGGACATGGTGGAATCTTATGGATTGTTCGCGCCCAGCTGGCGCGTGACGCTGACGAACTGGTCCAGCTTGGCCAGCGCCGCACCGGAGTCGATGGCGGCGCGCGCTTTCTGCAGGCCGTCTTCGATCGAGCCGGCGACGCCCGCCGCGTACAGCGCGGTGCCGGCGTTCAGGGCCACGATGTCGGTCGCCGGACCCGGTTCGCCGCGCAGCGCTTCCAGCACACGCAGCTTGGATTCGGCGGCGTCCGCCACCTTCAGGTTGCGGCTGGCGATCATCGAGAGGCCGAAGTCTTCCGGATGGATCTCGTACTCGCGGATCTCGCCGTTCACCAGCTCGCCGACCAGGGTGCCGGCGCCGAGCGAGACTTCGTCCATGTTGTCGCGGCCCCAGACCACCATCGCATGCTGGGCGCCGAGGCGCTGCAGCACGCGCACCTGGATGCCGACCAGGTCGGGGTGGAACACGCCCATCAGGATATTCGGGGCGCCGGCCGGATTGGTCAGCGGGCCCAGGATATTGAAGATGCTGCGCACGCCGAGTTCCTTGCGCACCGGCGCCACGTGGCGCATGGCGGCATGGTGGTTCGGCGCGAACATGAAGCCGATCCCGGTCTGGGCGATCGATTGCGCGATCTGCTCGGGTTTCAGGTCGATCTGCGCGCCCAGCGATTCGATCAGGTCGGCGCTGCCGCTCGACGACGACACGCTGCGACCGCCGTGCTTGGCCACGCGCGCGCCGGCGGCGGCGGCCACGAACATCGAGGCGGTCGAGATGTTGAAGGTGTGGGCGCCGTCGCCACCGGTGCCGACGATGTCGAGCAGGTTCGTGGTGTCGGCCATCGGCACCTTGGTCGAAAACTCGCGCATCACCTGCGCCGCGGCGGTGATCTCGCCGATGGTTTCCTTTTTTACGCGCAGGCCCATGGTGAGGGCGGCGACCATGGTCGGGGACATCTCGCCCGACATGATCTGGCGGAACAGGTGCAGCATCTCGTCGTGGAAGATTTCACGGTGTTCGATGCAGCGCAGCAGGGCTTCTTGGGGGGTAATCATGATCACGGCTCAGCGCTCGAGGAAATTCTTCAGCATCGCGTGTCCGTGCTCGGACAGGATCGACTCCGGGTGGAACTGCACGCCCTCGATGTCGAACTCCTTGTGGCGCACGCCCATGATCTCGCCGTCGTCGGTCCATGCCGTCACTTCCAGGCAGGCCGGCAGCGACGCGCGTTCGATCGCCAGCGAGTGGTAGCGGATCACGGTAAAGGGGCTGGGCAAGCCCTTGAATACGCCTTCGCCTGTGTGGGCAATCTTGGAGGTCTTGCCGTGCATGACCTGCTTGGCGCGGATGATCTTGCCGCCAAAGGCTTCGCCGATGGCCTGGTGGCCGAGGCACACGCCGAGGATCGGCTTCTTGCCCGCGAACTCCTTCAGCACGTCGACCGAGACGCCGGCATCCTTGGGCGACTTCGGACCCGGCGACACGCAGATGCGGTCTGGATTGAGGTCGGCGATCTGCTCCAGCGAGATTTCGTCGTTGCGCACGGTGTGCACGTTTTCACCCAGCTCGCCGAAGTACTGGACGATGTTGTAGGTGAAGGAATCGTAGTTGTCGATCATGAGAAGCATGTCAGATCTCCCCGTCCAGGCCGTCCTGGACTTGCTCGGCGGCGCGCAGCACGGCGCGCGCTTTGTTTTCGGTTTCCAGCCATTCCATCTCGGGGATGGAATCGGCCACGATGCCTGCCGCCGCCTGCACGTACAGGTTGCCGTCCTTGATCACGCCGGTACGGATCGCGATGGCGACGTCCATCTCGCCACCGAAGGAGAGATAACCGCAGGCGCCGCCGTAGATGCCGCGCTTGACCGGCTCGAGCTCGTCGATGATTTCCATTGCCCGCACCTTGGGCGCACCGGTCAGGGTGCCGGCCGGGAAGGTGGCGCGCAGCACGTCCAGGTTCGACAGCTTGTCCTGCAGCGTGCCTTCGACGTTGGAGACGATGTGCTGCACGTGCGAGTACTTCTCGATCACCATCTTGTCGGTGACCTTGACGCTGCCGGTGGTGGCGATGCGGCCGATGTCGTTGCGCGCCAGGTCGATCAGCATCACGTGCTCGGCCACTTCCTTGGGGTCGTTCAGCAGTTCGTGCGCCAGTTCGGCATCGCGTTCCGGTGTCGAACCGCGCGGGCGGGTGCCGGCGATCGGGCGCAGCGTGACCTTGCGCTGGCCGTCGGCTTCCTGTTCGTTCCTGACCAGGATCTCGGGCGACGAGCCCACGATCTGCATGTCGCCGAAGTTGTAGTAATACATATACGGCGACGGGTTCAGGGAACGCAGCGAGCGGTACAGCGACAGCGGCGAATCCACGTAGGGCTTGCGGATGCGCTGGCCGATTTGCACCTGCATCAGGTCGCCGGCCATCACGTATTCCTTGGCCACTGCCACCGCCTTCAGGTAATCCTCCTTGCTGAAGTCGCGGATCGCTTCGGTGCGCACCGACGCCGAGGTAACCGGCGCATCCACGCTCCGGCGCAGCATCATGCGCAGGTCCTTCAGGCGCTGCTTGGCCTTCGAATAGGCTTCGGGCTGGGCCGGGTCGGCATAGACGATCAGGTACAGCTTGCCCGACAGGTTGTCGATCACCGCCAGCTCTTCGGTCAGCATCAGCTGGATTTCCGGCAGGCCGAGATCGTCCTTGGGTGCGGAATTCGCCAGCTTCTTCTCGATGTGGCGCACGGTGTCGTAGCCGAAATAGCCGGCCAGGCCGCCGCAGAAGCGCGGCATGCCGGGACGCAGCGCGACCTTGAAGCGCGACTGGTAGCTTTCGATGAAGTCGAGCGGATTGCCCTCATGCGTCTCGATGACGCGGCCGTCCTTTTCGATCGTGGTCACGTTGCCGTGCGTGCGCAGCAGCGTCTTCGCCGGCAGGCCGATGAAGGAGTAGCGGCCAAAGCGTTCGCCGCCGACGACGGACTCCAGCAGGAAGGTGTGCTTGCCGGCGCCCTGGCTCTGGGCCAGCTTCAGGTACAGCGTGAGCGGCGTTTCCAGGTCGGCGAATGCTTCCGCGATCAGGGGAATACGGTTGTAGCCTTGCGTGGCAAGCGATTTGAATTCGAGTTCGGTCATGCTTTTCTCCGGGCCGGCCGAAAAGGGGAGGTCGGGCGGCGTTTTCTACAAAAAACCTGCCGGTGATGCACATCGGGTGCGCACCGGCAGCAATCAGCGTGGGTCAGTTAGCCCAGGATTGCCAGCGTCGCCACAGCCAGGCCTCGAGGGCGCCGGTTTGGTTGACGGTGTGTTTTTTGGTGAAAAACATGTATAGATAAGTTAGTTTGAAGTGCTGTTGTGAACAGATATCAGCTTCGCCGCGTCGAGCAGCGAATCAACTATACCATCGGAATTAATTGTTTGCACAGGCCTTCCGTGGTTATAACCATATGGTACCGTCAGCACGAAGCAACCGGCCGCACGCGCCGCTTCGGCATCGTTGCTGGAGTCGCCGATCGCCACCACCTTCGATGGCGCCAGGTCGAAGTCGCGGCAGACCTGCAGCAGCGGCAGCGGATCGGGTTTCTTTTTCGGCAGCGAATCGCCGCCGTAGACCAGCTCGAAATACGGCGCCAGGCCTTTTTGCGCCAGCAGCGGGGTGGTGAAGGCGATCGGCTTGTTGGTCACGCAGGCCAAGCGCAGGCCCAGCGCCTTGAGGGCCTGCAAGCCTTCGACCACGTCCGGATACAGCGTGCTGCGCTCGCCGTTGATGGCCAGGTAGTGCCGCTGGTAGGCCGCCATCGCGTCGTCGAAGACGGCGTCGATGCGCGTCGCGTCATAGTCGAGCGCCAGCACGTCGCGGATCAGCTTTTCTGATCCCTTGCCGACCATCGGTTCGATGATCTCTGCCGTGATCGGCGCCAGGCCGAAGTCGGCGCGCATGCCGTTCAGGGCCAGTTCGAAATCCGGCACGGTGTCCAGCATGGTGCCGTCCAGGTCGACGATGGCGGCCTTGATGGCCTTGGCGCCCGCCCGCATTACAGCGACGCCTGGACGTTGGTGCCGGCCAGCTCGGCGCGCATGGCGTCGATCACCGCCTTGTAGTCCGGCTTGCCGAAGATGGCGGAGCCGGCCACGAAGGTGTCGGCGCCGGCGGCTGCCGCGGCGGCGATATTGTCGGCCTTGATGCCGCCGTCGACTTCCAGCATGATGTCACGGCCGGATTCGTCGATCATGCGGCGCGCGATCGCGATCTTCTTCAGCGCTTCCGGAATGAAGGACTGGCCCCCGAAGCCGGGATTCACCGACATGATCAGGATGATGTCGATCTTGTCCATCACGTGTTCCAGGTAGTGCATCGGCGTGCCCGGGTTGAATACCAGGCCGGCCTTGCAGCCGTTGTCGCGGATCAGCTGCAGGGTACGGTCGATGTGTTCCGAGGCTTCCGGGTGGAAGGTGATGATGTCGGCGCCGGCCTTGGCGAAATCCGGGATGATGCGGTCGACCGGCTTGACCATCAGGTGGACGTCGATCGGCACCTGCACGTGCGGACGGATGGCCTGGCACACCAGCGGGCCGATGGTCAGGTTCGGGACATAGTGGTTGTCCATCACGTCGAAGTGGATGATGTCGGCGCCGGCGGCGACGACATTGCGCACTTCCTCGCCCAGGCGGGCGAAGTCTGCGGACAGGATGCTGGGAGCGATGCGGTAGGTGGTCATGGTGGCTGCCGGGTTTGCTTGTGAATTCTGAGACCGCCATTGTACTTCGCTCCGCATGGACGCGGCCGCGCCGCCGCGCTTTTTGCCGGCGTTGTATGATGTCGGGTGCCGTTTTGTTATCGCTTGTTTTGATACCGCTTATAAGGAAAACCATGCCCGCCTACGATTTCGCGATCACCGTCAGGACCCAATACCTGCCGGAACAGTCCAGCCCGGATCGGATGCAGCACGTGTTTTCCTACACGATCACGATCAAGAATACCGGCACGGTCGCAGCCCAGCTGATCTCGCGCCACTGGGTGATCACCGACGCCAACAACAAGGTGCAGGAAGTGAAGGGCCTGGGCGTGGTCGGCCACCAGCCGCTGCTGCAGCCGGGCGAACAGTTCGAATACTCGAGCGGCACCCAGTTCGAGACCAATTACGGCTCGATGACCGGCGAATACTTCTTCGTGGCCGAGGATGGGCACCGTTTCGAGGTGACGATTCCCGAATTCGTGCTGTCGCTGCCGCGCAGCCTGCACTGATTCAAGAAGCCGGCGGCTCCTCGCCGTCGTGCTTGCGCACCTGCGGCGGTGCCGGCGGCCGCGCTTCCGGCTTGCGGCCGGCAAACATGGTCCACCATACGATGAACACGAGCAGGAACAGCGCCACGCCTGCTTCCAGCATCAGTATCCACATCACGGGTTCCTTATGATTTCGACACGTCGCAGTGTACCTGCTTTATTGACGCTGGCGGCTTTGCTGACCGCCTGTACGACCACGCCGCAGCAGCCACAACCTCAACCCCAGCCGAAGCCGCCGGTGCAGATGCCGCCGCCGGTCGGGCCGGTGACCGTGCCGCCGACCACGCCGCCTGCGCAGCCGCCCGCGCCGCTGTTCACGCCGGTCAGCTTCGAGGTGCTGCCGGGCTGGCAGCAGGACGACCTGCGCCAGGCCTGGCCGGCCTTCCAGGCATCCTGCCGCGCGCTGGGCGCCAAGGCCGACTGGAAGAGCGTGTGCGCAGCGTCCAGAACGGTCGACGCCGGCGACGGCAGTGCCATCCGGCGCTACTTCGAGACGAATTTCGTGCCCAACCTGGTGCGCGCCGCCGACGGCGCCGACAGCGGCCTGATCACCGGCTACTACGAACCCTTCCTGCGCGGGGCGCGCAAGCGCGGCGGCGCCAACCAGACGCCCTTGTACAAAGTGCCGGACGACCTGATCACGGTCGACCTGGCCAGCGTCTACCCGGCGCTGAAGGGCATGCGCCTGCGCGGCCGCCTGTCCGGCAAGACCGTGGTGCCCTACAACAGCCGCGCCGAGATCGAACGTGCGCGCCTGCCGGGCAAGGAACTGGTCTGGGTCGACGACCCGGTCGAAGCCTTCTTCCTCGAGGTGCAGGGCTCGGGCCGGGTCCAGCTCGACGACGGCGAGACCGTGCGCATCGCCTACGCCGACCAGAACGGCCATCCCTATAAAGCCATCGGGCGCTGGCTGGTCGAGCAGGGCGAACTCACGTCGGCAGAGGCGACGGCCCAGGGCATCAAGGCCTGGATCGCGGCGCACCCGGAACGGCGCCAGGAACTCTTCAACGTCAACCCGAGCTATATCTTCTTCCGCGAAGAGCGCTTGCCAGACCCGAGCGTCGGCCCGAAAGGCGCGCTCGGCGTGCCGCTGACGCCGACCCGCTCGGTGGCGGTCGATCCGGCCTTTTTGCCGCTGGGTGCGCCGATCTTCCTGGCGACCACCGAGCCGGCCAGCACGACGCCCTTGCAGCGCCTGGTGATGGGACAGGACACCGGCGGCGCGATCCGCGGCGCGGTGCGGGCCGACTTTTTCTTCGGCTTCGGCGGCCAGGCGCCCGACAATGCCGGCCGCATGAAGCAGCGCGGGCAGTTATGGGTGCTGCTGCCGCGCGCGGATCTGCGTTAATCTGGCGTTAATCCTTCACGTGGCGCAGCCGGGTGCCCAACAGGGTGCCCAGCGTGAGCAGGATGGCGCCGGCCGCCACGAAACCGAGGCCGCCGCGTACGCCGAAATGCTCGCCCAGCAGGCCGGCGCCGGCCGCGCCCAGCGGCGCCGTCGCCACCGTCAGGAAGCGCATGGTCGAGGTCATGCGGCCGAGGAAGGCGTCCGGCGTGACGCGCTGGCGCAGCGCCAGGTAGGGCAGGAAGAACAGCAGGGCGCCGCAATCGAGCCAGAACACGACCACGGCGTAGGCCATCGCGCTGGCGCCGGGGCTGCCGAACAGGTCCTGTGGAATCAGCGGCATCAGCGCGAAGCCGATGCCGGATGCGCACAGACCGATCACGGTCGTGCCGCCCGAGCCGAAACGCTTCGTCAGCGGCTTGAGCAGCATCGAGGCGACGAACACGCCGACGCCGCCCAGCATCTGCGCCGTGCCCATCATCCCGGGCGACATGCCGAGCACGCGGGTGGCAAACAGCACGTACAGCGCGGTGTAACCGTAGAACAGCAGGTGCCAGCAGGCCGAGACCCAGGCCAGCAGGCGCAGCGTCGGATGGCCCCAGACGAAGGACAAACCGTCCAGCATGTCGCGCAGTGCGTGCGATTGCGGCGGGTGCGGCGCCGGTTCCTGCTTGCGGATCTGGCGCAGGTTCCAGATCGACACCGCGAAGCCTCCCACATTGCACAGGATCGCGAACGGTGCTCCCAGCGCCTGCACCAGCAGCCCGGCCAGGCCGGGGCCGAGCAGGCGCGAGGCCGATTCGGTGGCGCCGAACTTGGCCTGGGCATCGATCAGGCCTTCGCGGCCGACCAGGAAGGTGAGGAACACCTGCTCGGCGCCGCCGCCCACTACGTAGCCGGTGCCGATCACGAACTGCACCGCGTACACCCAGTGCACCGACAGCCAGCCCTGCCACCAGGCCAGCGGGATGCTGGCCAGGCTGAGGGCGACCATCGCATCGCTGCACAGCATCACCGGCAGGCGCCGGCTGCGCTCGAGCAGCACGCCGGTCGGTAGACCAAATAACAGGAACGGCAGCGAGCCCACCGCGGCCAGGCCGCCCATCTCGGCCGGCGTCGCATGCAGCAGCAGCGCGGCGCAGATCGGCAGGGCCAGCAGCGTGATCTGGGCACCGAAGTTGGTGAGGATGCTGCTGAACCAGAAGCGGCGGAAGTCGGGGTCGCGCAACTGCCTGTCGTGACGCAGCTGGCGTAAAAAGGCGAGGGGCGACAAAGTGGGAATGCCTGGGCTGGTGTATTTTGATCGGTTCCGGATGATAGCAAAGCGAACT
Organism: Herbaspirillum sp. SJZ107; assembly: GCF_006715485.1. Classification (GTDB taxonomy): domain Bacteria; phylum Pseudomonadota; class Gammaproteobacteria; order Burkholderiales; family Burkholderiaceae_D; genus Telluria. Next base: position 2,917 of record NZ_VFNH01000003.1, on the reverse strand, counting down.
TGCAATTTACGCTACGGCAGGCGCTACAATCGGACGGTCATCTTATATTTAACAGGAGTGTCCCGTGGAATATGCCGACCTGCTCATCGAAAACCATGGCAAGGTGGCCGTGGTCCGCCTGAACCGTCCCAAGGCGATGAATGCCCTGAACGACAACATGATGAACGAGCTGGGCCAGGCGCTGCGCGGCTTCGACGCCGACCCGGCGGTCAACGTCATCATCCTGACCGGCAGCGAAAAAGTGTTCGCGGCGGGCGCCGACATTGCCGCCATGGCCAACTACACCTACGCCGACACCTATCCGGGCAACTACATCGGCCGCAATTGGGAACACATCCTCGAGATCCGCAAGCCGGTAATCGGCGTCGTGTCCGGCTATGCGCTGGGCGGCGGCTGCGAACTGGCGATGATGTGCGACTTCCTGATCGCGGCCGACAATGCGAAATTCGGCCAGCCGGAAATCAAGGTCGGCGTCACCCCGGGCGCCGGCGGCACCCAGCGCCTGCCGCGCGCGATCGGCAAATCCAAGGCCATGGACATGCTGCTGACCACGCGCATGATCGATGCGGCGGAAGCCGAGCGCACCGGGCTGGTGTCGCGCGTGTTTCCGGCCGACAAAGTGATGGACGAAGCACTGGCGGTGGCCCAGACCATCGCCCAGATGCCGGTATCGGTCGCCATGCAGATCAAGGACGCGGTCAACCGCGCGTTCGAAACCACGCTGACCGAAGGCGTGCGCTACGAGCGCCGCTTCTTCCATGCCGGCTTCGGCACGCCGGCCCAGAAAGAGGGCATGGCGGCCTTCCTCGAAAAGCGCAAGCCGGATTTCGAAGGCATGTAGTCGCCATGCGGACGGGCGCATTCCTCAAGGGAAGTGCGGCGCTCGTCCTGGTCGCGGCGGCGGTATTCGGCTGCGCTTCGTTGTCGCCCCCGCTGCCGCCACTCGACCCGCGCGTCGCATCGAGCGCTTTCACCGATACCGGCGCGACGCGGTTAGGCGGCGCCATCGCCCCGCTGGTGCAAGCCCACCCGGCGCTGTCCGGCATCTATCCGCTGGCCGAGGGACGCGATGCCTTCGCGGCGCGGATCTTGCTGGCGCAGCGCGCCGAACGCAGTCTCGACCTCCAATACTATATATGGCGCAACGACCTCACCGGCGTGCTGATGCTGGATGCCTTGCGTGCCGCGGCCGCACGCGGCGTCCGGGTGCGCCTGCTGCTGGACGATAACAACACGGCCGGCCTGGATGGGCTGCTGCTGGCGCTGGACCGCGATCCGAACATCGAGGTGCGGCTGTTCAATCCTTTTACGACGCGCGCGTGGCGCGGACTCGGCTATCTCACCGATTTCGCGCGTCTGAACCGGCGCATGCACAATAAGTCGTTCACGGTGGACAACCAGGTGACCTTCGTCGGCGGGCGCAATATCGGCGACGAATACTTCGGCGCGGCGAACGACGTGCTGTTTGCCGATCTCGACGTGATGGCAATCGGACCGGCGGTGCAGGCGGTGTCGCAGGATTTCGACCGCTACTGGAACAGTGCGTCGGCCTATCCGGTCGGCGCACTGGTCGACGCCGGCGCAGGGCAGCCCGTGCAGGGGCTGGCCGAGCGCGCCGCCGCCGTGCGCAAGGCGCCCGCGGCACAGGCTTATCTGCAGGCCTTGCGCGCGCTGCCGTTTGTCGAGCAACTGGCGCAGCGTCGCCTGCCGCTCGAATGGGGCGAGGCGCGCCTGGTCAGCGACGACCCGGCCAAGGCACGGGGCGAAGGCGCGGCGCAGGCACGGGTCGGCGTCCGCCTGCGTACCCTGCTGGGCGAGCCGCAACGCCAGCTCGACCTGGTCTCGCCGTATTTCGTGCCGGGCAAGGCGACAACGGCAGAGCTGGCCGCGATCGCCTCCAGGGGCACCGCGGTCAGGGTCCTGACCAATTCGCTGGAAGCCACCGATGTCCCGGCGGTGCATGCGGGGTACGCGAAAAGGCGGCGCGAGTTGCTGCAGGCCGGCGTCGCACTGTACGAATTGCGCCGCGAAGGCATGACCGAGCCGGCGGAGCGCGGCAGCGGCTTCGGCAGCTCATCGTCGAGCCTGCATGCCAAGACCTTTGCCGTGGACCGGCAGCGCATCTTCGTCGGGTCCTTCAATTTCGATCCGCGTTCGCTCGACCTGAATACCGAAATGGGCCTGGTCATCGACAGCCCGGCGTTGGCGGCCGCGCTGGATGCTCGCTTGACCCAGTCCATGCCTCGGCACGCCTACCGCGTCCAGATCGAGCCTGATGGCAGAATGGTCTGGCTCGAGCAGACAGGGCAGGGCCTGCGCAGGCATGAGGAAGAGCCGGGTACCGGCTTCTGGAAACGTGCCGGCGTGCGCATCCTGGGCTGGCTGCCGATAGACTGGCTCCTCTAAAACTTTCCACGCGAAGGGCTTGCGCGGCCCTGCCGCGTTTTGCTATAGTTCGCCTCCTGCTTCTGTAGCGTAGTAAAAGCTGAACGAAATCAAGTAGTTGAGTTGGGTGTTTTGATAACACCGCTGGCGCTGAAGAAAAAGACGGGGTTGACGAGTTAAGCGATGTAGTGCATAATCTTCTTCCTCTGCTGCTGACGAACAAAACGATTCGCAGAACGCAGCAAGGCAGTACCGAACAAAGTTCTTTAAAAATTAACAGTCGATAAGTGTGGGCGTTTGATGAAGGTGCCGGCTGACTAGTTCAGCTGATTACTTAAATTATCAAATGTTCACAAAAAGTATAACGTTGCTCAGCAATGAGTGACGGTCAGTATTTTGAGTGAGCGACTCGGCAGTAATGCCGATGGCAGAAATGCCAACAAACAGAGATTAAACTGAAGAGTTTGATCCTGGCTCAGATTGAACGCTGGCGGCATGCTTTACACATGCAAGTCGAACGGCAGCGCGGGGC
>NZ_VFNH01000002.1:1789768-1881536 GCF_006715485.1 Herbaspirillum sp. SJZ107 | reverse complement strand
TTGATAATTTAAGTAATCAGCTGAACTAGTCAGCCGGCACCTTCATCAAACGCCCACACTTATCGACTGTTAATTTTTAAAGAACTTTGTTCTGTGCTGCCTTGCTGCGTTCTGCGAATCGTTTTGTTCGTCAGCAGCAGAGAAGTGAGATTATGCAGTGTTTCGCTTAACTCGTCAACTCCATCTTTTTCTTCAGCGCCAGCGGTGTTATCAAAACACCCAACTCAACTACTTGATTTCGTTCAGCTTTTAATGCGCTGCAGAAGCAGGACGCGAACTATAGCAAAGCCGCGCCGGGTCTGCAAGAGCTCACGCGCGCGCTACTTCGCAGGTCGCTGGTGTGGACGACATGTGCCGTTGTAACATCGCAACTTGGGTGCGTTCATTCCCGCTCGGGAATGACGTTAAACGGGAAACCGGTGAAGCCGCATGAAGAGTGCGGTCATTCCGGCGCAGCCCCCGCTGCTGTAAGCCTGACGACTCCGTCCACACGCCACTGAGCAATGCTCGGGAAGGCACGGAGAAGGAAGACGGCGAGCCAGAATACCGGCCCAGATTGCCAGCACCATTCCCCGGGGTGACGGGATACCGCTGTCGATGGGTCGGTGCCGCGTCGCCGATGCTGTCCGCGGCCGCCTTCATTCCCTCCCGATGGTGTCTTACCGACCGTGCCATACCGACCATTCGCTGGAGGAATCCTCTCTCATGAATACCAACGCTTTTTCGCCGGCCGAAATCGACGGCGTGTACCGCGCCATTCGCGAACGGCGCGACATGCGCCACTTTCTTCCCATACCCATCGCTCCGGAACAACTGGAACGCTTCATCGGCGCGGCCCACCAGGCACCCAGCGTCGGCCTCATGCAGCCATGGCGCTTCATCCGGATTGCCGACAGCGGGCTGCGCCGGCAGATCCACGCCCACGTGGAGGAAGAACGCGTGCAGACCGCGCACGCGCTCGACCAGCGTGCGCAGGAATTCATGCGCCTGAAAGTCGAAGGCATCCTGGAGTGTGCGGAACTGCTGGTCGTCGCGCTGATGGACGATCGGGAACCTTACGTGTTCGGGCGGCGCACGATGCCGCAGATGGACCTCGCGTCGGCATCCTGCGCGATCCAGAACTTCTGGCTGGCCGCGCGCGCCGAAGGCGTCGGCGTCGGCTGGGTGTCGCTGTTCGATCCCCAGCGCCTGCGTGAACTGTGCGCCATGCCGGACGGCAGCGCGCCGATCGCCGTGCTGTGCGTGGGCCATGTCGAACAGTTCTATCCGGCACCGATGCTCGAGGCCGAAGGCTGGGACAAGCGCCGCCCCCTGTCCAGCCTGATTTATGAAGACAGCTGGGGGAATCCTGCCGCATCAAATTGTCTCGCCTCGACAGACGCCCAATGATAGGATGAGTCGTTGAACGGACTCAAGAAACGACCACATGAACATGCTCGATGGTGTGCCGCCGCAGCCCCCCGAACCCGGTGTCCGGGGCCTTCCCGAGGCCCGCAACCTCCAGCAGCAGCCGCTGTCGATCACCCGGGCCCAGCGCGAGCAATTGCATGGACATGCGGGGACGGTGATCTGGATGACCGGCCTGTCGGGCGCGGGCAAGTCGACCGTCGCCAACGCCCTCGAAGCCGCGCTGCACGGCCTGGGCGTGCGCACCTACCTGCTGGATGGCGACAACATGCGGCTGGGACTGAATCGCGACCTCGGCTTTTCCGACGCCGACCGTATCGAAAACGTGCGCCGTATCGCGGAAGTCGCGCGCCTGATGCTGGACGCGGGCCTGGTCGTCATTTGCGCCGCGATCTCGCCTTTCGAGCGCGAGCGCCAGGCGGCGCGCGAACGCATCGGCACCGAGCGTTTCGTCGAGGTCTTCATCGACACCCCGCTGGCGACCTGCGAGGCGCGCGATCCGAAGGGCCTGTATGGCAAGGCGCGCGCCGGACAGATCCCGAACTTCACCGGCATCGGCAGCCCTTACGAGGCGCCGCTCGCCCCCGACGTCCGCATCGACGGTACCGCCACGCCGGCGGCCGCCGCCACCACGCTGGTCGGCTTCCTGCAGGCGCGCCGGGAAGGCGCCCAGCGCAAATAAGATCCAGGGAGCCGGGCAAGCCGGCTCAGATCACCTTCACGCCATGGACGTTTTCCTGGGGCACATCCCAGAAATTCGAGCGTGAATAGTTCTGGGCCACGTCCGGCGGAATCGACAGCGGGCCTTCGCGAAATTCCACCGCGCCGCGCGTGGTGTGCAAGCCCGGCAGGCCGATGCGGCTGTCGTATTCGGGCTCCGCATATTCCACGTGGCCGAAGTCGTGCGCGAACGGCTCCAGCCCCAGCGCCTGGTACAGGGACCGCATGGTCTGCTCGGGTTGCTTGACCAGGCTGTCGTAGCGCACCACGATCAGGCGCTTGGCATGCTCCGTGAACCAGACGCTGCGCAATGCCGAATGCGGACCGCCGATCACGCCGTCGCGCGCATTCATCATCATCTTCACGCGGCCGTAGATGGTCGGTTCGTTCTTGAAGGCGAACAGCGAATTGTATTCGAGCGGATTGTTCCGCAGGACCCGCTCGAAACTGTCGATGATGCGATGCACGTGCCTGACGCAGCAGATGATCTTCGATTCCGGGAACAGCTTTTCCATCAGCGGCGCACTGGAGGTCCACATGCGGTTGGTGTCGAACACCACGCCGCCCTCGGGATCGAAGTCGTGGTAATAGGAGTCGAACAGGCCGCGCAGCACCGAGACGCGGCGTTCCTCGTCGAAGAACGACGAATACTTCATGTCCGGCCCCATCGTGTCGATCATGCGGTCGGTCATCGCATACAGCGGACTGGTCACGCGGGCGTAGAACTTCGGGTTCTGGCGCAGGATGGCGGACAGCAGCGTCGAACCCGACCTGGGCAGGCCGGCAATAAAGTGGTACTTCCTGGTCATTCTCTACTCCACGAAAAAATCGAAAAGCCCCGTTCGCGCAAAGGCGGACGGAGCTCGGGCGGCTTGCGCGGCTGGCTCAATCCCAGCGGTAATTGATATTAAAACCGAAGTAGCGCTGGTAGTCACGCGGCAGTGCGGCCATCTGTCCGTAGGTCCAGCCCAGCACCGCCGGCTCGTAGGGACGCGCGTAATACAGCTTGTTGTTCAGGTTTTTCACGTAAGCCGTAATGCCCCAGCGGCCGCTCGGCGCCTCCACGCGGTAGTAGGCATCGAACACGTGGTAAGGCGCGACGTTCTGCAGCGGGTCCGGGATCACGGTGCTGCGCTGCTCGCTGCGGCCGCGCACTTCCAGCCTCAGGTTCGACGACACGTCGTCCATGAAGTCCGGCAGCCGGTATTCGGCATAGGCCGAATAGGAACGGCGCGGCGCATTCGGCAGCGTATAGCCATTCAGGTCGGCAAAGGTGCCGCCGCGCTGCGGGATCAGGACGCTGTTGGTGAATTTCGCGTCGAGCAGCGCATAGCCGGCGCCGACCTTCAGGTCGCGCGTGGCGCGCCAGTTGATGCCGAACTGGTGGCCGCGCGAGCGCACCTCGCCCGCATTCACGACGCGGTTGCTGATGGCGCCGGGCTGGAACCAGATCACGCGCGCCTGGAAGTCCTTGTCGACGATCTGGTAGGCCGAGTATTGCCAGTTCAGGCGGCGGTTGAAATGCTCGCCGCGCAGGCCGAATTCGAACTGGCGCGGACGCTCCGGCGGCAGCGCCTTGGCGGTGACGTCGCGGCTGACCAGGTTGTAGTTGGTCCAGGCCGCGCCCTTGAAGCCGGTGCTCTCCGTGAAATACGCCATCACCGGACCGAAATCGTATTTGGCGCCGATACGATGGATCAGCGCGCGCCGGCTGTCCTTGACGGTCAGCGGGCTGTAGGGATCGGTCTTCGAGAAGAAGTAAGGCGCGGTATTGTCGCCCGGGAGGTGCTGCAGGCTCATCTTCTGCTGTTCCCACAGCATGCGCGCGCCGCCGAACACGTTCAGGCCGGCCCAGACGTGGTAGTCGACGTCGCCGAAGAAGGCTTCGTTATGGGTCTTGACGCTGGTGACGAAATCGTTGGTGCTGTAATTGCCCTGGTAGCCGCCGGTGCACTGGAAGTTGTCGACGTGGTTGACCGGGTTCGGATCGGGATAGCCGCTGCCGTTGTAGTAGCCGTACACCGCGTCGTTACAGGTCTTGTAGGTCTCGTGGTGGAAGTTGTCGTTGAAGTAGTAGAAGGCACCGGCAACGTAGTTCATGTCGCCCGTCTTCGACTCGATGCGCAGCTCCTGCTGGACCGTCCGCTGGCGCGAGGGGCCGGCATAGTCGATCCGGTTCAGGCCGAATTCCGAGTTGGTCAGCTGCGGCGCCGAGATGCCCCAGGCGTTATCGTTGCTCCACAGATTGAAGTAGCGGTAGGAGCCGAGGTAGATCAGCTCGGCGTCGCCCTTGCGCTTCTTGACGCTGAGCGAAGCCGCGTGGCTGTTGATCTCGCCCCACTTGCGGTCGTTGTACAGGTAGGACTTAGTGCCGTTGATGATCGGGGTGGGCGTACCGTTCGGGCTGACCAGGTTGATGCCGGAATTCGACAGCAGGCCGTTGAACTGCGGGACCATCGCGGTACCGCCGGACAGCGCGATCGAGGCGTTGACGACGTCGTCCTGGGTCAGCGACTTGAAGGTGTACGGGATGATGCCCATGTCCTTGTGCGAGGCTTCGGCGCGGACCAGCACCGACAGCGTGTCGTCCGGCTTGTACAGGTACTGGACCCGGCCGCCGCCGCCCTGCTCCTTGCCCGCGTTGGGCTGGCCCGGGTGCACGTTCTCCACCCAGCCGCCCTGGTATTCCTTGAAGGCGTTCAGGTAGATGGCGGACTTGGGCGACACGGCGATGTTGGCGCTGCCCTTCAGGCGGAATTCCTTGTCCTGCGCGGCATCGAACTTGAGCTCGTAGGTATTGTGATCGGCGATCTTCGGCGCGCGCGTGATCACGTTCAGCATGCCGGCCACCGCGTTCTTGCCGAACAGCGTGCCCTGCGGGCCTTCCAGGATCTCGACGCGCTCGAGGTCGACCACGTCGTAGTTCATCTGCATGGTGCGGGCCAGGGTCTCGCCGTCGATCACGATGGCGGCGTCCGGCTCGACGCCGGACACGTTGCTGACCGAGCTGATGCCGCGGATCGACAGCGTATCGGTGCGCACGTCGCCGGTCTGCTGGTAGCTGATCGCCGGCGAGTGCTCGACCACGTCGCGCAGCGTCGCGATGTTCTTCTGCTCGAGCGACTCCCCATCGATGGCAGTGACCGTGATCGGCACGTCGCGCAAGCGTTCGGCGCGGCGGCGCGCGGTGACGACGACTTCTTCGATGCCGTCGTTGGCCTTCTTCTTCGCCGTCGGTTTGGTGTCCTGGGCAGTGGCGCCGGTATCGGTCTGCCCGGCAGCATGCGCGCCAGGCAGCACCAGCAGCGTCGACGAGGCCAACGCGAAGGCCAGCTCGACTGCCATGGCGATTTTTGTCTTCTTCCTTACATTCATATGCGCTCCAATTAGTGACGCCGATACCCGGGATGAGCAAGATGTTACTTACTAGAAAACATGCTAACACCGGCATCTACGTAACATCAAAGCGGGTAAACGGCAGAACGCATATTCGCAAGCCATTGATTCTTATTACATTTTCATGACAGGGCGGGATGCTGGATTACATTTCGTTACAGAGGCCGGCCGCGCTACAGGCTGGCACCGCCATTTGCGCGGGCCGGGCCGCAAGATCGCGCAACGCTTACTTACGTAACATTACAAAACAGATGAGATCGGGCGCAGGACCGTGGCGCTGACGCGACAATCGATGGCGCGCCAGACTTAGAGCGCCTAACAAAACCTTCAGGGCAAGGCGCATCGCCGAAGACAGTACGACTGTACGGCGAGGCGATGCAACGCCGCCATGGAGGTTTTGTTAGGCGCTCTCAGGCGGGCAAACGCACGGCGGCCACCAGGCCGCCTTCGGGGTGATTCGACAGCTCCAGCCGGCCGCCGTGCGCTTCGATGACGCCGCGCGCGATGCCCAGTCCGAGTCCGAGACCGTTGTCGTTCTGGTCCCGGCCGTGCTCCAGCCGCACGTAGGGGTCAAACAGGCTGGCGATCGCCTCCTCCGGCACCCCGGGCCCATGATCGCGCACCCTGACCACCACGCTGCCCGCTTCGTCGTCGACGCTGATTTCCGCGCGCTGGCCATAGAACAGCGCGTTGTCGAGCAGGTTGCCGAGCGCGCGCTTGAGCGCCAGCGGCTTGGCGCGCACCGTCAGGCCGGACGGCTGGTAGGCGACCGCGTGACCGGCCAGCTGGGCGCTGCGTACCATGCGCGCCAGCAGGACGTCGAGCTTGACCTCGGTGGGGTTCTCATGGATGTCGCTGTCCTTCACGCACTGCAAGGCGCCCTTCACCATCATGTCCAGCTCATCGAGGTCTTCCTCGAATTCGTTGCGCAGGCATTCGTCGTCCAGCAATTCCGCGCGCAGCTTGAGGCGGGTGATCGGCGTGCGCAGGTCATGCGAGATCGAGATGAACAGGCGCTCGCGGTCTTCGATGTAGCGCTGGATCCGCTCGCGCATGGCGCTGAAGGCGCGTGCCGTGGTGACGAATTCGCGGCTGCCGGTCTCGGGCAGCGGCCGCGCGCCCTCGTCGTGTCCCTGGCCGAAGGCGCGCGCCGCCTCCGACAGCGCCGCCAGCGGCCGCGTGATCGAGCGCACCACCAGCAGGCCGAGCAGCAGCACCACCGCCAGCGACAGCACCTGCGGCATCAGGCGATCCCAGGCGAAGGCCTCGTTCCCGCGCAGGAAGTAGGGATTCGGCATCAGGCCCGCCAGGTAGAGCCAGTTGCCGGGCTCGATCTCGGTCTGGATCACCAGGATCGGCGCGCGGTCCGGCCGCAGCAGCAGCACGTGCTGGACCCAGGATTCCGGCAGATCGTTCAGGCGCACGTCGTGTTCGGCCACCGCCAGGTGGTCGGGCCAGGCGAAGGCGAGCCGGAAACCCGGCGAGTTCGGCAGGTCGCTCCTGAGCGTCGCGCCGACCGTGTCGATCACGCTGCGCGCCAGCGGCTGTTCGCCGATCGGCTCGACCGGCACGTAGGCGTGGTTCAGGTTGACGAAGAAGCGCGTGCCGCCCATCTCGCGCAGCTGCTGGATGATCAGGCTGCGGTAGGCCGGCGGCAGGCTGCGGAAGAAGCGGATCGCCCCGGCCGCGCTGTGCGCCATGTACTGCGCCGCGGCATTCGCCTCGACGCGCGACTTGGCGCGCAGCTGGCTGGCCCAGATCGCGTCGGCCGCCAGCTGGGTGACCAGCACCCCGGCCACCATCACCAGCGTCAGCCGGCCCAGCAGGGAAGCCGGCCACAGCCTGCGCAGCCAGCCGCGCGCGCCGATCGCGGTCCCCTCAGGCACTGGAGACGCTCACGTCGGCGGAGAACACGTAGCCGGCGCCGCGCACGGTCTTGATCAGCGCCGGCTGCTTGCCGTCGTCGTTCAGGCGCAGGCGCAGGCGGCTGATCTGGACGTCGAGCGAGCGGTCCAGCGGGCCGGCATCGCGCCCGCGCGTTTCCTCGCACAGCAGGCCACGGTCCAGCACGACGCCGGGATGCTCGACGAAATACTTGAGCAGCTGGAAATCGAGGCCGGTCAGCGCCACCGGCTCGCCGGCGCTGTCCATCACCTTGCGCTCCACCGAATCCAGCGTGAAACCGACGAAGCGGTAATAGCGTGCCGCCTGGACCTCGACGGCATAGCGCCGCAGGATCGCCTTGATGCGCGCCAGCAGCTCGCGCGGGCTGTAGGGCTTGGCGATGTAGTCGTCGGCGCCCAGCTCAAGGCCGACGATGCGGTCGGTCTCGTCCGAGCTGGCGGTGAGCATGATGATCGGGACGTTGGAACGGCTGCGCACCTCCTTGCACAGCGCGAAGCCGTCGGTGTCCGGCAGCATGACGTCGAGGATCACCAGCGACAGCTGGTCGCCGCAGGCATGCAGTTCGGCCAGGAAGCTCTCGCCATTGTGCGAGACGATCACTTCATAGTTGTTCTTTTCCAGATAAGCCTTGAGCAGCACACGCGTTTTCTGGTCATCGTCTACGATCAGTATCTTGCGCACCGGGCGCTCCTTGGTTCTTGAGGTTGAAGAGTCGGAACAGCGCGCCCAGCCGGCGCTGCGCCTCGGCCACCGGCACGCGGTCGTCCATGAAAAAGCGGTGCACCTCGGCGATGATCGCGTCGCGGCTGGGTTCTTCGGTCGCCATGCGGTGCACCAGGCTCGGGGCCTGCACCGCCACGCCTTTCGCGAAGGTGGTCCAGGACGCGCGCGCGCAACTGTCCATGCGCGCCGGATCGGCGTCGCGCCGCACCGGCACCCCGCCTTTCAGGGCATTGAAGTCGGCTTGCAGCGCCGGCGTCACCAGCAGCCGCGCCATCCTTTCCTGGGCCGGCATCCGGCGGTAGTCGCCGGCGAACATCGCCAGTGTGTCGACGCTGTACAGATGATAGGCGGCGGTGCCCGGCGCCGCCGCGCAGCCGTAGTCGCGGTCGAGCGCGGCGCCATGTTCGGCCAGCTCGGACTTGGCCCAGTCGCCCATGATCATCATCCCGGCGCGGCCCTGCGCGAAGGCGGCGACGACTTCGGGCCAGGAACGCTCCTCGAGCCGGCCATGCAGCCAGCCCTTGGCGGTGCGCAGGCGCCGCAAGGCCTCGCCGGTACGGTGGTCGGCGGCCGCCGCGGAGCTGAGCTGGACGAAGAGTTCACGGTAGAAGGCCGGGCCGCTCTCGGCCAGGACCAGGTTCTCGAACAGCGCCGCCACCTGCCAGGCTTCGCTGCTCTGCGCCAGCGGCAGGATCCCGGCCTGGCGCAGACGGTTTGCCACGGCTTCGAACTCGGCCCAGTTCTGCGGCGGCGCGAGTTTCAGGCGCGCGAACAGCGCACGGTTGTAATAGAGGGTGTTGACCCGGTGGATGCCGAGCGGCACCGCCATCACATGCTTGCGATGGACGATCAGCGCTTCGATGGAAGGGAACAAAAAGCGGTTCCAGTTGCCCGCGGCGGCCACATTGTCCAGCTCCAGCAGCAGGCCGAGGTCGGCCCACTCCGCGATCGATGGGCCGATCATCTGGGTGACTTCGGGGGCATCGCCGGCCAGCACCCTGCCCTTCAGCACCTTGCCGGCGCCGATGCCGGCGCCGCCGGGGATGGCGGCGTCCTGCCACTGTATGCGTTCCTCCGCCAGGCGCGCCGCCAGCAGGTCGGCAGCCTTGCGCTCGCTGGCCGAGGTCCACCAGTGCAGCACCTGCAGATTGGCCGGCGCCGCTTCCGGTGAGAGCGGCACCGGCGGCGCCGGCGGCGTGGCGGCCGCCGTCTGGCAGGCCGCCACCAGGCCGCACACCAGGGCACGCCGCAGCCGCGCTGCGCCCCGGCGCCGGCGATTGCCCAGGCAATCGGCACTGACGCGTACGACGTTGACGAACGGCCTAATCACTTGCTTTCTCGCGTTTTCTCGCAGAAAACATTGATTATAGCGAACACATGCGTAATGCATGTAAAAACAACACTTTACGCGCGGATCAGCGGCGCTCGAGTCTGGCAACCAGGCCACGCCGGCCGTTACGGTCGAACGCAGCCACGCGGATGTCGCCACGCGCGCCGATCGGACCATCGACGATCCTGCTGGCTGAAGTCGGATCGCTGCCGTCCGTGGTATAGCGCAGCACCAGGCCCGGCAGGACGTGGTTGACCAGGACCCGGTCGCCGTCCAGCAGCAGACCCGGCGGCGCGATGCGGTAAGCCAGGCCGCTCTGCTCGAGGTCGAGGCGCGGCAGCACGCGCTGGCCGAGCGCGTTCACGAACCCGGACCAGGCAGTGCGGTGCAGGGCCGCCGCCCTGGCCGGGTCGGTTTCGCGGGCCCAGGCCGGATCCTGGGCCCAGGCCCGTTCCGCGACCGCCGCCAGGCGCGGCATCACCAGGTAATCGATCCGCGCCGGATCGCGCACGGTCTCCGTGAACAGGGTCGCTTCCAGGCCCTTGATGTGGCCCTTGCCGTACTCGGTCAGGCCGTCCTTGCCGATCCGCAGGGCGGGCTCGGCCTCCTTCAGGTAATCGAAGGGGATGAAATCGTAGACCGTGTCCAGCTCGATGTAGCCGCCCCAGTTCACGCCCGGCTCCTGCGGATCGGCGTTGTACGCCATGTCCATGTACATCTTGGTGACCGGCGCCAGCACGATGTCGTAGCCGCCGTTCGCCAGCCGGTAGGCGAAGTCCTCGGCGCCTTCGGTGTTGTTCCAGACCCAGGCGGTGAAGCCGCGCTGCGTGAAACGGGGATTCGGAATCAGCTTGTTGCGCCCCGCCAGCGTGGTCTTGCGCGCGGCCAGTTCTTCCCAGCCCGAGGTGGACAGCCCGCGCTTGCGCAGGATACCGTCGACGCGGTCGTAGAAGTAATCCCACAGGTCGGCGGTGCTAGCCAGGCCTTCCTTCTTCATGCGCGCCAGGCTGGCCGGCGAGCGCTCCCAGGCGCCGTTCGGCAGTTCGTCGCCGCCCATGTGGATGGTATGCAGGGGCACGCCGGCGTCGCGGTGCATCGCCGCCACCTGGTCTACCACGTGTTCGATGAAGGTGAAGGTTGCGTCCAGCCCCGGGTTCAGCACGTGGTCGTTGTACATCTGCGGCGACTTGTAGACCGAGCGGTCTTCGAAGTCGCTCAACAGGTATTTGGCGGCATCCGGGCTGCCGGCGGCCTTGAGGCGGCGGTAGCGCGCTTCCATCGCCTGCAGTGCCGCGCGCGCGTGGCCCGGCATCTCGATTTCCGGAATCACGTCGATATGGCGCGCCTGTGCATAGCGCAGGATCTCGATGTAGTCGGCGCGGCTGAAATAGCCGCTGCCGCCGGGGTCCTTCGGATCCGGTCCGGAACCGTAGGCCGGCTGCAGGCGTACGCCCGCCTTGGCGCTGTGGCCGCGCACCGCGCCGATGGATGTCAGCTCCGGCAGGCCGGCGATTTCCAGGCGCCAGCCTTCATCGTCGGTCAGGTGGAAGTGCAAGGTATTCAGCTTGAGGCGCGCCATCAGGTCGAGCCACTTGAACACCGTCTCCTTGCGGTGGAAATTGCGGACCACGTCGAGCTGGAAGCCGCGGTAGCCGAAACGCGGCGCATCGACGATGCTGACTTCCGGCAGGGCCAGCTGCGCGCCCTTCGCCCCGGGCAGCGGCATCAGGTCGCGCAGGGTCTGCAGGCCATAGGCGACGCCGGCCGCACTGTTGCCCACGATGTCGATGCCGCCGGCCGCGCGGATGTTCAGGCTGTAGGCTTCGGGCGAACGCTGGCCCGGCACGCTGCCGACCGCCAGGCGCAGGCGCGGGCCGCCCTCCGGCAAGCCGGCCGGGAACAGCGCATTGGCCAGCTTTACCTCTGCGGACAGGGCGCCGGCGGCCTCCACCCGCGGCCGCCCGGTCAGCGCCAGCATCCCGCTGCCCTTCTCCAGCTGCAGCGGCGTCGGCAGCACCGGCGGCACCTGCGCGGCCGGCAGCAGGTCGGCACGCTGGTTGCGCCGATAGGTGTCTGCCGGCGTCACCGGCGCGATGGCGCCGCTGCTGCCCTTGTCGAGCTGCTCGGGCCGGGTGATCGGCAGCCACTGGAAATCAGCGATGGCCACGCCGCGCTCGGGATCGGCGTCGTACACGAAATAGGGACCGATCGGCGCCCGCGCCAGCTTCTCGACCAGGTTGGGGTGGTAGTAGACGACGTCCAGGCTCTGTCCCGGGGCCAGGCCGGCAAAGCCGGGGCCGGGGCGCAGGCGGAACAGGTTGCCCGCGGCCTGCTCCAGCACCAGGCCGGAGGGCAGCGCGCCGGTCTCGGCGCCGTCCATGAAGTTGACGTAGATCGCCCAGCCCCGGGCCGGGAGCGGACGGCTGTCCTTGTTGCTGAGGATCAGGCGCGCCTGCGTGCGGCCGCCGGGCGCCTGCGCGGAAAACAGGGTGCGCTGCAGCTCCCAGCGCAGTGCCAGCTTGTCGCCGCCCGCAAAGCCGCTCACGGCCGCCGGCACCGTAGTGCCGGCTTGCGGCGCCGCGGCGGCTTGCGCCTGCAGTGCGGCCAGCGGTGCGGCCAAAACCAGGCCCAGGGTCCAGCCAACTATCATCGTCTGCTTGGTCAATCGTCTCTCCATCCTTGTTTCCGTTGCGGCCGGTACCAGCTGGCAAACCCTTGCTGCAGCGTGGCGGCGGCCTGTTCCGGCGTGATCTCGCCGTTCAAAACGCGCGCGTTGATGTCCCAGAGCGCGCTCTCCATGCTCGGCCGGCCGCGGTTGAGCACCTGCGCATTGAAGCGGATCGTCGAGGCGCAGCTGTTGCGCCATTCGGCCATCTGTTTGGCGATCGGATCGCGCACCGCGATCAGGTGGTTCGACAGCGTGAAAAAGCCGGTCAGGCGGTTGGTATAAAGGTCGGCGAATTCCTGCGAGCCGACCCAGGCCAGGAAGCGGTAGGCGTCGTCCTTGTTCTTCGACTGCCGGTTCACCCCGATGCCGAGGTCCATGTGGTCCGAGATATAGCAGGCGCCGCCCGGCGCGCGTACCGGCGGCGCGAACACGCCCAGCTCCAGGTTGGGCACCCGGCTGAACGGGGCGATGTCCCAGGAACCGCTCGGATAGATGGCGGCCTGCCCGCTTGCGAAGCGGGCCTGGCTGTCGCGGTAGGTCTGGGTGGCGGCGTTCGCCTCCAGGTAGCGGCCCATGCGCGCCTCGAAGCGCAGCGCATCGACGAAAGGCGCGTCGGTCAGCCGCGCCTTGCCGGCGATGAGGGCCTTGCGCCCCTCCTCGCCACGCCAGAAGTTCGGTCCGATATTCGTGAACACGATCTGGCTGGATTCCCACTTGTCCGCCGTACCGAAGGCCAGCGGGGCGACGCCGGCTTTTTTCAGCACCTCGAGCACGGTGAAGAAATCGGCCACGGTACGCGGCGCCTGCAAGTCCAGCCGGCGGAAGATCTTCTTGTTATAGAAGAAGCCGTGGATTACCGAGGCCAGCGGCATGCAGAAGGTGTCGCGGCCGTTATCGGTTTGCCAGGCCACCATCGCGGTGGGCGAGAAATTCTGCATGCCCGGCTTGCCGTCGAGCCGGTCCAGGTAGCCTTTGCGGTACAGCGACAGCGACATGTCGAACGGCCGGCAGGCGACCAGGTCGCCCGCGGTGCCGGCCGCCAGCCGTCCGGCCAGGGCGCCATCGTATTCGGTGGGCGCGGTCGGCACGAACTTCACCTCGATACCCGGATGGCTGCGCTGGAAGGCCGGGATCAGCACCTCCTCCCACAAGCGCTTGTCGTCGACACGCCAGCTTTCGATGGTCAGCGTACCCGCGTGCGCCGCCGTCGCCGCAAGCAGGGCGAACGGCAAGGCGCATCGAAGCCATCGGCGCAAGCGCATCGATCGTTCCTCAGTAGTGGGCGTAAGGGTTCTTGTTCTGGTTGGCGAAGTACAGCCATGCGGTACCGGCGACACTGCCTGTGCTGGTGAAGTCCGGATTGGTGTTCTGCGTGGCGTAGGGCATGCCGCGGAGCTTGTCGACCATGTAGTTCATCGACTCCAGGATGTCGCCCGGCAGGTTGCCGCCGCAGGTCATGGTCGGGGCGCCCTGGCGCATCGCCATCACCGCACCCAGGCTGCCTTCGCTCCAGACGAAGGGCGAGGACGAGGGCACGTTGTTGTAGATGACGTCGTAGAAGCCGACCACGCCGCTCACCTTGCGCGACGGGTAATCGAGCTTGCCGGCGGCATTGAAGTAGTCGCACAGGCCCGTCAGTGCACCGGAAAACTTCTGGCGCTTGCTGCCGGTATTCCCGAGCGCCAGCACCGACCACGAGTAATTGTCCAGATAGCGTTCGCCGCTGTTCAGGGAGTTGGTATTGGCGTCGTAGCCTGCCAGGAAGCGGGTGCCGTTCCACAGGCTTTCCGACATGCGCTGCAGGTCGGTGGAAGCGGTCAGGTACTGGCTGCCGCCGTTCAGGGCGTAATACTGGTGCATGGCGGCGTAGGCATCGAGCTGGTGTTCCAGCGCATAGATGCCGGCACGGCCGGCCACGTAGTTGGTCGGTGCAAAGCGCAGGCCGCGCTGGGCGGTGTTATTGATCGTGATGGGCATCAGCTCGCCCAGCAGGTAATCGTGCAGGCGGGTCGACATGGTGAGGTACTTGGTGCTGGCGAATGCCTTCTGGTAGGCGTTCAAGGCCATGGCGAACCAGGCGTTGGCGCCGGCAATGCGCATGTCCACGCCCGCATTGGCATCCGTGCCGTCGGTCATGTAGGCGAACACCCAGGCACCGGACGGGCCCTGCAGCTTGGCCATGGCATTGAGAATGGCCTCGGCGTCGGCGCGGTTGCCGGCCTGGCTGAAGGCGATCACCGCCAGCGCCTGGTCGTAGAGAAAGGCCGAGTCCATGTCGCGGAAGCTGCGCACCAGGCGTCCGTCGCCATACGGCCCGCCCGTGATCAACGGCGTGTTCATCAGGCTTTGCAGGCCCGCGATCTGGGTGTTGGCGGAGCTCGCCGCGGCCGGGAAATAGGCCGCGGTGTAAGCGGTCAGCGCGGCCGGATCGACCGGCAGGGTGAGCTTGGTGGTCGAGGTGGTCTGGCCGTTGCAGTAGCTGCCACTGGCGCTGCAGTTGCTGCTTGATAGCGGGTTGAAGCTGCTCGGATAGAGGATGATGACTGCGCGGTCCGCGCTGCCGACCGCGCGCGGCAGGGTCACGCTGAAGCTGCCGTCGGCGCCGATGCTGGCCACCGCGTCCGACTGGAAGTAGAACACGTCATTGTGGAGGAATACGCCGATCCGGTAGTTCTGCACGCTGCCCGCAGGCAGCGAGTGGGTACCGCTGAACACGGTCTGGGATGCCGATTGCGTCAGCTGCGAGACGCCGAACACCACCGCCGGCGGCGCCGCGAGCGGCGGCTCGTTGTACGGGAAGTCGAGGCCCGACCACACCGGCCAGGGCGACTTCTGCACCGCGGCGGCGGCGCTCGTCTGCTGCCCCAGCGAGACCGCCTGGCCGGCACCCGCGTCCCCGCTCTTCCCGCCGCAGCCGGCCAGCGCCAGCGCCATGACGCCTGCCGCGGCAGCCATTCGATTACCCGAAACGCTCATTGCACGACGCATTGCCATCTCCTTTGGTGTGTGAATCGGTATCAGGAAGCGGCGCCCCAGCTGCGCATGCGGTGGCCGACGGCGGCGTACCAGAAGATCAGCCCGTAGCACGGCAGCAGCAGCCAGTAGGCGGCGCGCGGCGTGACGCTATCGGACAGGTGGCCATACAGGAGCGGCAGCAATGCGCCGCCGGCGATCGCCATCACCAGCACCGCCGATCCGCTGGCGGTATGGCGCCCCAGTCCCGCGAGGGCCAGCGGCCAGATCGACGGCCACACCAGGGCGTTGGCCAGGCCCAGCAGCGCCAGGCACATCACCGTGTCCGGCACCGCCGGCACGCCGGCCCAGCCCACCAGCACCTCGGACAGGCGGGTCGACTCGGCCGACATCGTCGTCACGCCGACCGTGAACAGCACGCCGGCCAGGGCGGACAGCATCAGCGCGCGCTGCTGGGACAGGAAACGCGGAATCGCCACCGCGCCGACCAGGTAACCGATCACCATGCACACCATCGTGTACGAGGTCAGCACACCGAAATGGGCGACCTTCAACTGTTGGCCATACAGGCCGATGGTGTCGCCGGCGATCACTTCGACGCCGACATAGCCGAACAGCGCGGCCGCACCCAGCACCAGCTGGGGGAACTGGAGCACGGAACCCGCTTCCACCCTGCTCCCGGCCTCGTCGGCGTCCATCGGGATCTCGCGCAGGCGCGACAACTGGATGAACACCATGATCGCAAACAGCAGCACCGCCATGCAGGCGTACGGAAACACCAGGCGCTGGGCCAGCGTGGCGCGCATCGCCTCCTGCGCTGCCGGCGCCAGCGCGGCCAGGCCGGCCGGCGAAAAGCTGTCGATATCCTTGAGCATCAGCGACGAGAATACCAGCGGCACCACGACGCCGGCACCCTTGTTGAACAGGCCCATCACGCTGATGCGGGTCGCCGCACTCTCGCGCGGACCGAGGCAGACGATGTACGGGTTGATCGCAGTCTGCATCAGGGTCATGCCGGTGGCCAGCGTGAACAGCGCAGCCAGGAACAGTCCATACCAGGTGGTCTGGGCCGCGGGAATGAACAGCAAGGCGCCGGCCCCCATCAGGCCCAGGCCCAGGGCCATGCCCTTCTTGTAGCCGGTACGC
This sequence comes from Herbaspirillum sp. SJZ107, assembly GCF_006715485.1. GTDB lineage: Bacteria > Pseudomonadota > Gammaproteobacteria > Burkholderiales > Burkholderiaceae_D > Telluria. Next base: position 1,865,268 of record NZ_VFNH01000002.1, on the reverse strand, counting down.
TTCAGGACCGCGGCGGACGGCAGCGCCATCACCGTGTAGGCGATGTAGAAGGCGAAGGTCACCCACAGGGCCTGGAAATTATTCAGGCCGCACACGATCTTCAGGAACGGAATCAGCGAGCCGTTCAGCCATGTGACGAAACCGAGGATGAAGAACAGCAGGCCGACGAACAGCATGCCGACCACCACGTCGGTGCGCGAGTCCGCGACCGGCCTTTGCGACGATGCGGCACTCATTTCCATGCCGGACCACCCTGGACGGCGACGGCGCGCGTCTCCTTGCACCTGGCCGCGAAGCCGAATTCGAGCTGTTGCATTCACGTCTCCCTGGTTATCGATGACGCATGCTAACAGCGGCGCACATGCATGGCTATCCGGCCAACTTTTTACTTAAGCCCTTGATTATTCATCGGATTTTCTGGAGACCACAGTGCGGCGCTTACACTTCTTTACGTAAGGCCCGGCTTCCCCCGGCTTGAGCGCGCATGCGCATGCCGAACTGTTTGCAAAACTTTACAAAACAGCGAAAAAGATTACACAGATGTGCGGCGGAGGCGACGTTTGGCGGGGCACTGCACAATCATGCCGGCCGCACCAGGCCATCGGGCGATCCGGCCATTCGCAAGATTACAGTTCAATCATGTTCGCGATCAAACCAGCCCTACCCTACTAGAATGAGGTCCCGGCTGTTCCAGCCCGATGACCGATGATTGGAGAATACGATGAAAAAAACCCTGGCCCTGCTCGTGAGCGCCCTGCTGGCCACCGCCGCGTTTGCCCAGACCACAACCGTGCCGAACCCGCTGTCCCCGTCGGCGGGCGCCGTTACCAGCCAAGCCCCGGCCAAGACCGCCCCCGCCAAGCCGGCGAAGACGACCACCCAGACCACCGAAGCGCCTGGCGGCGGCCCCGGCAAGGTCTGGGTCAACAGCGCGAGCAAGGTCTACCATTGTGCCGGCACCAAGTACTATGGCAAGACCAAGAAGGGCGAATACATGGCCGAAGCCGATGCCAAGGCCAAGGGCTATCACGGCGTGAACGGCAAGGCCTGCTCCTGACCACTGCGCAGCGGCATCCTGTATCGACCGGCTGGCGGCTGCCGGCATGCGCAGCCCGCTGGCCGGCACAGCCTTCGATTCGCGGATAATATGGGCTTCTCCATCAGCCCCATGCCCGCAACATGTTCGCTTCCCTCGACCTCCGGCGCGCGCGCTCGGTCTTATCCCTCGCTTTACTGCTGGCCGCACCGGTGGGCAGCCATGCCGCACCGGCCGACGACGACATCCAGGTCAAGGTGGAACGGCATGGCGAGTCGGTCACCGTCCATGCGCAGCTGTCGGTCCCCGTCGACGCGCGCCAGGCCTTTGCCGTGCTGACGGACTATGACCACATGAAGCAGTTCCTGCCCGACCTGGACGAGAGCCGCATCCTCTCGCGCACCAGGGACGGCCTGCTGGTGCGCCAGGCGGGCAAGGTGCGGTTCGGGTGGTTTGCCGTCCCGTTCGAGTACGTGCGGCGGGTCGAGCTGACGCCGGATACCCGGCTGGTGTCGCATATCGTGTCGGGCAGCGTCAAGAAGGGCGACGTCACGACCACGCTGACCACGTCGAACGGACGCACGCTCATCACCTACGACAGCGAAGCGGCGATGGGCGTCTGGCTGCCGTTCGGGATCGGCAATGGAGCGATCGCCGACCATCTGCGCCAGGACCTGGACAGCATGCGCACGGAAATGCTGCGCCGCAAGGGAGCTGCCATTGCCGCCGGCGCCGCCGATGCCCGCTAGGCAGGCCGGCGCAGGCGCTGCCAGCCGCGGTAAAGCGGACCAATGGTCAGCACCACGAACATCATGCGCGATACGTGGAACGCCGTCACGACCGGCACGCCGAGGTGCAGCACGCGCGCCGTGAGCGACATCTCGGCAATCCCGCCCGGCGAGGTCGCCAGGATCATGGTGCCGGGATGCAGCGACGTCACCTGCGCGACCACCATCGCGAACAGCCCGGCCAGAAGCAGCATGGCCAGCGTACACCCGGCCACGGCAGCCAGGTAGCGCGGCGCCGTATGCACGAAGGCCCGCGTGAAGCGCGTGCCCAGCGAAACGCCGATCAGCAGCTGGCCGCAGCGCACCATCCACTCCGGCAGGCGCGACAGCTCGATGCCGGCCGCGGTCAGCGCCATGGCCATGAGCAGCGGTCCGATCACCCAGGCGTTCGGCAGCCGGATGCGCTTGAGCAGGAGCGCGCAAACGCTGGTGAGCAGCGCCAGCAAGGCAAGGCCGGCGCCGTCGACCCGCGCCGCCAGCGGCAGGAAGGCATCCAGGCCATCGCCCCAGCCGTGGCGGCCGAGCCAGCGCACCGTGAACGGAATCGTCGCCACCACCAGCATGATGCGCAGGCTGTGCGCCGCGGCGACGCGGTCGACCGCGGCGCCATGGCGCTCGGCCTGCACCGCCATCTCGGACGCGCCGCCGACCGCCATCGCAAAAAACGCGGTGGCGGCGTCGCAGCCGGACAGCCGGCGCAGCAGCGCGCCGCAGGCGATGCCGAGGCAGACGGTGAAGGCCACCGCCAGCACGATCCACGCCAGGTTGCGCGCCAGCGCCGCCAGCACCGGCGCACTGAAATACAGCCCGAGCGCGGTGCCGATCGCCCACTGCCCTGCCTCGCGCGCCTGCACCGGCGCGGCCAGGCGCGCGCCCAGCATGCAGGCGGCCGCGGTCGAGAACAAGGGCCCGATCATCCAGGGCAGCGGCGTGTCGAGCGCGACGCAGGCCATGGCGGCGATGGCGGCCAGCACCAGGGCCGGCACGAAGGTGCGCAGCATCGCCGGCGGCCGGGTGTTCAGAACACCCAGAGCTTCTCGGCCGGCATCTCGAGCCAGTAATTGCCCGGATCGATACGGTGCCGCGAATAGGCGCGCACGTTCGCTTCGCCGCTCTTGAACAGGCATTCCCAGCGGTCGCCCAGGTACATGCAGGTCGACAGCGGCAGCTGGATGCCGTTGTCGACCGGGGCGCGGCCGATGCGGACTTCCTCGACCCGGATCAGAGCGACCGTATCGCCGGCACCGCCGGCGCCGCGCGCGGTCGCGTTCAGCGCCATGCCGCCCACCTGCAGGCGCGCCGCGGCCCCGTCGCGCTGCACCACCTGGGCCGGGATGCGGTTGTTACTGCCCATGAATTCGGCGGTGAACAGGGTATCCGGCGCTTCGTACATCGATTGCGGCGTGCCCTGCTGCTCGATCTTGCCGTTGTTGAGCAGCAGGATGCGGTCCGAAATGGCCATCGCCTCGGCCTGGTCGTGGGTCACCATCAGGGCCGACAGCCCCAGGCGCACGATCAGCTCGCGCAGGAAGGCGCGCGCTTCCTCGCGCAGCTTGGCGTCGAGGTTGGACAGCGGCTCGTCGAGCAGGATCACCGGCGGGTTGTAGACCAGCGCGCGGGCGATCGCCACGCGCTGCTGCTGGCCGCCCGAGAGCTGGTGCGGGAAGCGTTCGCCCAGGTGGCCGAGGCCGAGCTGGGACAGCACTTCCTTCACTTTCTGTTCGATGTCGCGCCCCGCCATCTTGCGCAGCCTGAGGCCGTAGGCGACGTTGTCGAACACGGTCTTGTGCGGCCACAGCGCATACGACTGGAACACCAGGCCGAGGTTGCGCTCCTCGGCCGGCAGTTCCAGCGTGCGGCCGGCGCCGCCGCCGTTGAACACGCGGCGCTCGCCGATGTCGATGGTGCCCGACTTCGGGCTTTCCAGGCCGGCGACGGCACGCAGCAGCGTGGTCTTGCCGCTGCCCGAGGGTCCCAGCAGCGCCACCACTTCGCCGCGCTGCAGGTGCATCGAGACGCCTTTCAGGATCGGGTTGGCGGAAGCGCCGCTGCCGTAGTCGAGGTGCAGGTCATTGACGGTCAAAACGTTCATGGTCGGGTCTCGTCTTATATTAGTTGTGAAGCTTGACGCCGAAGCGCAGCGCGATGCCCAGGCCGATGGCCACGAGCGTGATATTGATGAAGGAGAGGGCCGCCACCAGGTCGGTCGAGCCGCCGGCCCACAGCGAGACCAGCATCGCGCCGATCACTTCGGTGCCGGGCGAGAGCAGGTAGACGCCGGTGGAATACTCGCGTTCGAAGATCAGGAACACCATCAGCCACGCGCCCAGCATGCCGAACTTGATGAGCGGCAGCGTGACGTCGCGGGTGACACGGCCGCGGCTGGCGCCGACCGCGCGCGCCGCCTCTTCCAGCTCGGGTCCGACCTGCAGCAGCGAAGTCGAGACCAGGCGCATGCCGTAGGCCAGCCACACCACCGAATAGGCCAGCCACAGCGCGAAGATGGTCGAACGCAGCTGGCGCAGTTGCGGGATGAAGTGTTCCGACAGCCAGGCTGCGACGCCGTTGTCCATGCCCTTCAGGACCGTGTCGAGCCAGCTCGGCACGAACAGGAAGACCCACAGGAAGGACAGGCCGGCCAGCAGGCCCGGTACCGCACGCGGCACCAGCACGCTGTAGTCGAGCAGGCGCGTCACGCCGTCCGGCTTGCGGTGCATCGCCAGCGCGATCGCGGTGTAGCAGGCCACCGCCAGGGCGCCGCCGATCACGCCGATCAGGATCGTGTTGACGATGCCGCGCACCAGCGACGGCTGTTCCCAGATATCGCGGAAGTGCTGCAGGGTCAGCACGTCGGCCAGTTTCACGCCCTCGCCCCAGTACTGGACGAAGGAGCGCAGCACGATGCCGGTCAGCGGCAGCACGATGGTGACCAGGATCCAGCCGCCGATCACGGCCAGCGCCAGCCACTTCCAGCGACCGAGCGGCAGCGGTTTCTGGCGCGCGCCCTTGCCCTTGATCGACACGTACTTGTTGGCCGACTTCAGCAGCCAGCGCTGCGCCATCACCAGCGGCATCGTCACCGCCACCAGGCACACCGCCACCGCCGCCATCAGGTGGTAGGACGGCGTGCCCAGCTTGTTGGTCAGTTTATAAAGGTAGGTGGCCAGCACCAGGTGGCCTTCCGGGTCGCCCAGCACCAGCACCAGGCCGAACACCTCGAAGCCGAGGAAGAACACCAGCACGCCGGCATACGCCAGGGCCGGCATGATCATCGGCAGCGAGACGTTGAACATGACGCGCCACGGCGAGGCGCCGGACACGCGCGCCGCTTCCTCCACGTCCGAGCCGAGGCTCTTCAGGGCCGACGACGCGTACAGGTAGACGTGCGGCACGTGGGTCAGGCCGGCGATGACGACGATGCTGGTGAACGAGTACACGTTCCACGGAATCACGCCGAGCAACTGGTGGATCCAGGTCGAATAGAAGCCCACCGGACCCATCGCGACCACGTAGCCGAAGCCCATCACCATCGGCGAGACGAAGATCGGCACCAGCAGCAGCGGCCCGATCCAGCCGCGGCCCGGCAGGTCGGTGCGCACCATCAGGAAGGCCAGCATGCCGCCCAGCGGGACGGCGATCGCGGCCAGGCCCGAGGCCAGCAGCAGGCCGTTCTTGAAGGCGAGCCAGAAATCGGCGTCCTCGAAAATGAAGCGGAAGGCGTCGAGGCCCAGCACCTTGTCCGGCATGAAGAACGGCGCCGACAGGACACTCTGGTAGAAGATCAGGAACAGCGGCAGGAAGATCGCCAGGCAGGTGAGGACGACGACGATGGCGCGCGGCCAGTTCAGGCGCGGGCGGCGCGTGGCGCGTTGGCCGTCGGCACCTGTCGATTTGACGGCGCCGGGCAGGGAAAAAGTAGGCATGGGAATATCCGATCGAGGAGGTCCACGGCGGACGCGAAGTCCGCCCCGGGTGCTGGCTGACGGCGCCGGCTCATTTTTTGCCGGCGGTTTCCTTCCACTGCTTCAGGAAGGCCATGCGCTTGGCCGGCGCCAGGTATTCCATCACGGCCGGGCCGACCGCCAGCGGTTTCAGGTTCTTTTCGCCCACCTGCTTGATCAGCTCCGCGGAGGTGGTCTCGCCGCTCACGTCGGCGCGGATCGCGAACAGCTTCGACTCGTTGGCGATGACGGTCTGGCCGCGCTTGGACAGGATGTAGTCCATCCACAGCTTGGCCGCATTCGGGTGCTTGGCCGACTTGTTGATGAACTGGACGCGCGACATGACCAGGGTGTAGTCCTTGGGCAGCACCACGCCCAGCGAGGGATCGTTCTTGGCGCGCACCAGCGCGTACGGGCCCAGCACGTTGTAGCCGATCAGGTTCTCGCCCGACGAGATGCGTTCGAGCATGGTGCCGGTCGAGGACTGCACCCGGACCCTGGCGGCGCCGAAGGCCTGCTGCAGCGCGCCGAACTGCGGGAAGTCCTGGGCGTCCTGGGTCATGAACATGAAGCCCACGCCCGACTTCTCGATGTCGTAGGTGGTGACCTTGTCCTTGAATTTCGGCTGGGCGATGATGCGCGCGAAGTCGGCGTGCGTCTGCGGGATCTCCGCGCCCGTCACCAGCCGCTTGTTGTAGACGAATACGGCCGGTTCGTAGGTGGTGCCGTAGGCCATGTCCTTCCACACCGCCCAGCCTGGAATCTTGGCCGCCTCGACCGATTTGTAGGGGAGCGCGTAGCCGCCGGCCGCCAGCTTGATCTGCAGGTCCATCGCGGACGACCACAAGGCGTCGGCGGTATCGCCGCCGGCTGCGGCTTCCGAGATGAAGCGGTTGTACACCTCGGTCGAGTTCATGTCGTTGTACTCGACGGTGATGCCCGGGTAGAGCGCGTTGAAATCCTTGACCAGCGGCTGCACCGCCTTGCTGTCGGTGGCGCCGTACACCACCAGCTTGCCCTCCTTCCTGGCGGCATCGATCAGTTGCTGGTAAGTGGCCGGGTAGCCGGCCGGCACCTGTGCCAGGACCGGGGCGGCGGCGAATGCCAGGGCGATGGCGGCGGCGCCGATGGTGGGTTGGAAAGTCATGTCTGTCTCCTGGTTGTAGGGATATAAATCAGTGCTCGCGCACGAGGTTGAACTGCCTGGCCTGCCGCTTGTAGTCGGCCACGGCCTGTTTGATATAGCGGGTCAATGCATCGCCGGTCAGGGAAAACGGGTACAGCCCGGCCTGGGCACGCATCCGTGCGAACTCGGGCGACGCCTGGACCTGGTCGAAGGCCCGGACCCAGCGCCGGTAGTCGGCATCGGATACGCCGGGTCCCATCCACAGGCCGCGGATCAGGGGCCAGACCAGGTCGTAACCCTGTTCGCGCGCGGTCGGCACCGCCGCCAGCACGCCCGGCAGGCGCTTGTCCGCGAGCACGGCCAGCACGCGCACCTTGCCGCTGTCGGCATACAGCGAGGTTTCGGAAGCGTCGCTCGACACTGCCTGGACGTAGCCGGCCTGCATCGCCGTGTATTCCTCGCCGCCGCCTTCGAGTGCGACGAAGCGCAGCCGATGCGGATCGACGCCGGCCAGCTGCGCCAGCATCGCCATCTTCATCCAGTCCTGGCTGCCGACGGTGCCCGACATGCCGATCAGGACCGCCTGCGGATCGCGCTGCAAGGCCTGCACCAGATCGCGCAGCGTGCGGTAGGGGGAATCGGCCGGCACGGCGATCACGCCGTAGTCGGCGCCGAGTCCGGCGACCCAGCGCACGTCGTCCGCACCGGCCTTGCCGAATTTTCCCTGGGCCAGGTTGAGCAGCGAGCCGCCCGAGAACGCGACCAGGGTGTCCGGCTCGGCGCGGCGTTGCGACACGATGGTGTGCCAGGCAACAGCGCCGATGCCGCCCGGCATATAGCTCAACTTCAGCGCCGGCGTGCCGGGCACTTCCAGCAGGGCTTTGCGGGCCAGCTTGCAGCTCAGGTCCATGGCGCCGCCCGGCTTGGACGGCACCAGGCATTCGGCAGCGGCCGGCTGGCCCGCGAAGGCCGGCAGGCTGGCCAGCAGCGGGATCGATAACAGGAATGTGGGCAATGTTTTCATGGCGCCATCATAGCCGTGGGACCGGGCCGCTACCGTCAGAAGCGATGCTGGATACCGGCGGTGACGCCGGTCTGGGTGGTGCCGCTGCCCGGGTCGTCGCGCGACAGCCCGACCAGCTGGCCATGGTCGGCGCTTGCGTGCGCCGCCGACAGGTAGAGGTCGGTGCGCTTCGACAGCGAATACATGGCGCGCGCCACGATCATGGTCGGGTCGGCGTCGCGCGCGGTGGGCAGGTTCCTGGTGTTGATGTGGTAGACGGCGCCGGTCAGGGTGGTCTTGCCGGTCACCCAGGTGATGCCGCCCCAGTAGGTATCCCCGCGCAGGTCGGGGGTCGCGGCCTTGCCGGCTTCCATCTTGTAGCCGCGCATGCCGGCCACGTAGCGCCACTGGCCGCTCTTGTAGTCGGCGCCCAGGTGGAAGGCGGTGGTCTTGTCGCGGTTGCCGGTCGCCGGCAGGATCGACCCGTTGACCTGCTCGTAGGCGGCCATCAGCGACAGGCCGCCGGCGGTCCAGGCGCCGCCGACGGCGTACTTGCGGCCGTCCGGCGTGTTGCCGGGCTGCTCGCCGAGGCCGACGCTGGCGCCGTAGCTGAAATTGCCGGTGCTGCCGCTGTACTTGACCAGGTTGTCGAAGGCCGTCGTCATGCCGTACTTGGACGGGCCGGTGGCGGCACCGGTCGTGGCCCACGAATAGTTGGGTGCGAAGCCGAGCGGATCGAACTTGATCACCAGGTCATAGGTGGTGGTGAAGGAACGGCCGATCACCACGCGGCCGAAGCGCCCTTCCAGGCCGACGTTGGCCTGGCGCTTGAACAGCGCGCCGTCGGCGGCGCCGGTATCCAGCAAGATGCCGCCCTCGAGGTTGAACACCGCCTTCAGGCCGCCGCCCAGGTCTTCGCTGCCGCGCAGGCCCCAGCGCGAGGTGTTCTTGCCGCCCGAGATGACGCGCACCATGCCGCCGTCGTTGGCGCCCGCGTGGTTGACGGCCTCGACGCCGGCGTCGATCAGGCCGTACACCTGGACGTTGCTCTGGGCATGGGCGGAATTGTTCAGGGAAAGCGCTGCCAGAACGGCGAGCGCAAGGGCCGACTTCGTCATGTTATCTCCGGTAGTTATAATCGTTATGTGCTACGTGTTTGAGGCAACTATATGCGGGGCATGCTTTCAATCAGCTTTCAGTGGCAGCGGACGCTGCTGTGGAAACCACGTAGTGGGGCAAGCACTTTCCGAAGCGAACGCTTTGCGCTTACACTGAAAGCATGAGAATCCTGTTAGTCGAAGACCACGTCGAGCTGTCGCACTGGGTGTCCAAGGCCTTGCGCGACGCCCGGCTCACCGTCGAGTGCGCGGCCACCGGCACCGATGCCGACGCCCTCCTCCATACCCAGGACTATGCCCTCGTCATCCTGGACCTCACGCTGCCCCGGATGGATGGGCTGGACGTGCTGCGCCGCCTGCGCGCGCGCGGCGGCGCGCGCGGCAAGACCCCGGTGCTGATCCTGACCGCGCGCGGCGGCCTCGAGGAACGCGTGCAGGGGCTGAACCTGGGCGCCGACGATTACCTGGCCAAGCCGTTCGAACTGGCCGAGCTGGAAGCGCGCGTCAAGGCGCTGCTGCGGCGCAGCATCGGCAACGAAGCGCTGGTGTACCAGTGCGGCCAGCTCAGCTTCGATACCGTCACCCGCATGTTCACCTATTGCGGCGAAGCGCTGGCGCTGACCCCGCGCGAGCACGCCCTGCTGGAAGCGCTGATCGCGCGCCCGGGCCGCGCCCTGTCCAAGGAAAAGCTGTTCCAGGACGTATTCTCGCTGGACGACGACGCCAACCTCGACGCCATCGAACTGTATATCCACCGCATCCGCAAGAAGCTCGACCGCCGGCCGGACGGCGGCGCCGCCATCGCCACGCTGCGCGGCATCGGCTACCTGATGCAGGAACGTCCGGCCTGAGGCCGTCTTCCATGATGCTGGCCTTGCGCACCTTCCTGGTCCGGCGCGCCGCTGCGGCCGCGTCCGCAGCGTCCGGCCAGCCGGCACCGCTCGGCAGCCTGCGCAACCAGCTGCTGCGCTGGCTGATCATCCCGCTGGTGGTGCTGGTCGCGCTTAATTCGGTCTCGCTCTACCGCGACGCGCTCGCGGCCGCCGATATCGCCTACGACCGCTCGCTGCTGTCATCGACGCGCGCGCTGGCGGAACGGGTGTCGGTGCGCGGCGGCAAGGTGGTGGCCGACGTGCCTTACGTGGCGCTCGACAGCTTCGAGACCGACACCCTCGGGCGCATCTATTACAAGGTCAGCGGCCTGCGCGGCGAGACCGTGTCCGGCTACGACGACCTGCCGCCGGTGCCGAAGGATGCGCCGCGCTCGGAACTGTATCCGGCCCTGGTGCGCTTCTACCATGCCGACTACAACGGCGAACCGGTACGCATCGCGGCCCTGCTGCAGCCGGTGTACGACGATTCGATGCGCGGCATCGCCCTGATCCAGGTCGGCGAAACGCTGGACGCCCGCCGCGCGCTGTCGCGCCGCATCCTGGTCAACACCCTGCTGCGCCAGGCGGTGCTGGTGCTGGCCGTGGCGACCCTGGTCTGGTTCGCCGTCGGGCTGGTGCTGCGGCCCCTGATGCGCCTGAAGAACGAAGTCGAGACGCGCGACCTGTCCGACCTGTCGAACATGGACGAAGCGCTGGTGCACAAGGAAGTGCGGCCGCTGGTGGCGGCGATGAACGGCACCATGGCGCGCATGCAGGACCTGATTGCCAGCCAGCGGCGCTTCATCGCCGACGCCTCGCACCAGCTGCGCACGCCCCTCGCCGTGCTCAAGACCCAGGCCGAGCTGGCCTTGCGCGAAGACGACGCGGCGGCGATGCGCGCCATCGTGCGCTCGATCGCCGGCACCACCGATTCGGCGGTCCACCTCGCGAACCGCCTGCTGACGCTGGCGCGCATCGAGCACGGCAGCGGCAATGCCCATGCCGAGCCGGTGTCGCTGACGGCCGTCGCCGGCAGGGTCGGGCTGGAGCTGGCCCTGCCCGCGGTGCAGAAAGGGATCGACCTGGCCCTGGAAGCCGCGGACGGCGCCGACACGACGGTGCGCGGCCAGGAACTGCTGCTGCACGAGCTGGTCTCCAACCTGGTCGACAACGCGATCCGCTACACGCCGGCCGGCGGCAGCGTGCTGCTGCGCCTTGGCCGCGCGGACGCCGGTGTGCTGCTGGAAGTGATCGACAGCGGCCCCGGCATCGCGCCGGAGGAATATGAGAAGGTGCTGATGCCGTTCTACCGCGCCCAGTCGACGCTCGACGTCAACCCCGGCGGCACCGGACTCGGGCTGGCCATCGTGCGCGACATCGCGGGCGTGCATGGCGCCACCCTGGCGCTCGCCGCAGGTGAAGGCGGCGCGGCCGGACGCGGCCTGAAGGTGAGCGTGCTGTTCGCGCTGCCCGCCGACGCGCACGATCCATCTTGAACACCTCCGGCAGCCCATTTTTGCAACATCCGCAGCAATTAACCAACTAGTTAGTTATAATATGGCCCGCGGCTTGTTTCAGCCAAGCCCACTTGACACTGCGGTGCTGGTCGAGCGTCCCGACGACCGGCGTGCTGCCTGTGCAGCGCGGACGCAAACGCGCGCCTTCCCCGGCGCGGTCGATGCCCTGTTCGACCCTGCGTGGCGCCGCCTTCATGCAGGATAAGTTCTCGGAGAGATATTCAAATGACTAAAAGCGAAACCCATCCTTCAGCGGCGCTGAAGGCCGGGTGTGTATTGCTCGGGCTCGTCTTACTGGCTACCGGCCTGTTCTTCTTCGTCGGCGGCGCCAAGCTGGCGGTATTGCACGGCAGTCCCTACTTCCTGATCGCCGGCGCGGTCATCGTGATCGCCGCCATCGGGTTCATGCGGCTGAAATCGTCCGCCGTCACCGTGTATGGGGCCGCATTCGCCGGCACCCTGGTCTGGGCGCTGGCCGATGTCGGCTTCGATTTCTGGCCGCTGGTGTCGCGCCTGATGCTGCCCACCGGCCTGATGGTGCTGGCGCTGCTGGCCTGGCCGTCGTTGCGCAAGCGCGAGGCCCGGACCACCGCTGCCAAGGGTGCCTACGCGCTGGCTGCCGTGCTGGCGGTGGGCATGGGCGCCACCTTCGTCCAGATGTTTGCGCCGCACCCGACCGTCGCCTTCCAGGGCACGCCCACGCCACTGGTGCCGGTTGCCCGCGGCCAGGAACAAAAGAACTGGAGCCACTACGGCAATACGGCGGGTGGCAGCCGCTTCGCCGCCATCGACCAGATCACGCGCGACAACGTGAAGGGCTTGAAGATCGCGTGGACCTTCCATACCGGCGACACCCCGGTCAGCCCCACCGGCAACGGCGCCGAAGACCAGGAAACCCCGCTCCAGGTCGGCGACCGCATCTTCCTGTGCACGCCGCATAACAACGTGATCGCCGTCGACGCCGACAGCGGCAAGAAGATCTGGGAGCGCGACATCGATGCGCAGGCGCAGGTCTGGAACCGCTGCCGCGGCCTCGCCTATTTCGATGCGACCCAGCCCCTGGCGCAGCCGACCCTGGCCGGCGCCTCGCCCGTGGCCGCGGCCACGCTGCCGCCTGGTGCCAACTGCCAGCGCCGCCTCTTGATGAATACCATCGACGCGCGCCTGGTCGCCATCGACGCCGACAGCGGCGCCCTGTGCCAGGGCTTCGGCAAGGACGGCTTCGTCGACCTGAAGGCGGGCCTGGGCGGCGCCGACGATCCGACCTACCAGCTCACCTCCGCACCGACCCTGGCCGGCACCACCGTGGTGGTAGGCGGGCGCGTGGCCGACAACGTGCAGACCGACATGCCGGGCGGCGTGCTGCGCGGCTTCGACGTCGTTACCGGCGCGATGCGCTGGGCCTTCGATCCGGGCCGCGACAATCCGAACGCCCGCCTGCAGCCGGGCCAGACCTTCGCCCGCAGCACGCCGAATTCGTGGGCGCCGATGTCGTACGACGCCGCAATGAACACCGTCTTCATCCCGATGGGCAGCTCCTCGGTCGATTTGTGGGGCGGCAACCGCACCCCGCTCGATCACCGCTACGCCACCTCGATTCTGGCGCTCGACGCCGGCACCGGCAAGCAGAAGTGGGTGTACCAGACCGTCCATAACGACCTGTGGGACTTCGACGTGCCGATGCAGCCGAGCCTGATCGACTTTCCCGGCAAGGACGGCGCGACCACGCCCGCCGTGGTGTTCGGCTCGAAGTCCGGCCAACTCTTCGTGCTCGACCGCCTGACCGGCAAGCCGCTCACGCAAGTCGAGGAGCGTCCGGTCAAGATCGCCGGCATCTTCAAGGAGCAGTACTCGCAGACGCAACCTTTTTCCACCGGCATGCCGAGCATCGGCGCCGACACCCTGAAGGAATCGGACATGTGGGGCGCGACCCCGTTCGACCAGCTGATGTGCCGCATCAGCTTCAAATCGATGCGCTATGAAGGCCTGTTCACGGCGCCGGGCACCGACGTCTCGCTGAGCTTCCCCGGCTCGCTGGGCGGCATGAACTGGGGCAGCCTGTCCACCGACCCGAATCACCACGTCATCTTCGTCAACGACATGCGCCTCGGCCTGTGGGTGCAGATGATCCCGCAAAAGACCGATGCCGGCCCGGCCAGCAACGGCGGCGAAGCGGTCAACACCGGCATGGGCGCGGTGCCGCTGAAGGGCACGCCGTATGCGGTCAACAAGAACCGCTTCATGTCGCCGCTCGGCATTCCCTGCCAGAAGCCGCCGTTCGGCACGCTGTCGGCGGTGGACCTGACGACCCGCAAGGTGCTATGGCAAGTCCCGGTCGGTACCGTGCAGGACACCGGTCCGTTCGGCATCAAGATGGGTATGAAAATGCCGATCGGGATGCCGACCTTAGGCGGCACGCTGGCGACCCAGGGCGGCCTGGTGTTCATCGCCGGCACCCAGGACTACTACCTGCGCGCCTTCGACAGCGCCACCGGCAAGGAAGTCTGGAAAGCGCGCCTGCCGGTGGGCAGCCAGGGCGGGCCGATGAGCTACGTGTCGCCCAAGACCGGCAAGCAGTACGTGCTGATCTCGGCCGGCGGCGCACGGCAATCGCCGGACCGCGGCGACTACGTGATCGCCTATGCGCTGGAGCGCTGATCCGTATGCGCCTTCGTATGAAACATGAGAATGCATGCCGCGCCTTCCTGCTGGCCGCGGTGGCGCTGGCCCCGGCGGCCGCGCATGCCGATGACGCCACCCTGAGCGGCGACTGGGGCGGCGCCCGCAGCCGCTATCTGGATGCCGGCGTCAACTTCCGCGGCGACTACGTCTCCGAGACCTTCGCCAACGTCAGCGGCGGGCGCGCCCGCGGCAGCACCTATGCCCAGCAGCTGCGCCTGGGCGCCGATCTCGACATGGCGCGCATCGCCGGCTGGTCCGGCACCACCCTGCACTTCACCGTCAACGACCGGCGCGGCGCCGGCGTGTCGGCCGACTACATCGGCAACCGGCTGCCGGTGCAGGAAGTCTACGGCGGTCCGTACACGCGCCTGAGCGAGGCCAGCATCGAACAGAACCTGCTGGCCGGCCGGCTCAACCTCCGTCTCGGCTTTTTCGCGATGGGCAATGACCTGGGCGGCATGATCCTGGGCTGCCAGCTGGTGAATGCGGCGTTCTGCGCCCACCCGCTGTCGATGTCGGGCAACAGCGGCTGGTACAACTACCCGAATGCGCGCTGGGGCGCGGCCGTGCGCTACCGGCTCCGCCCCGACCTGCTGCTGCGCACCGGCGTGTACCAGGACAATCCGCACCTCGGCGACCGGGACAACGCCTTCCGGCCATTCGCCGCCGGCACGGCCGGCATGATGCTGCCGCTGGAGCTGGAATACGCGCCGGGTTCCGCGCCGCAGGATGCGGCGCTCCCCGGCCACTACAAGCTCGGCGTGTTCTACGACACGGCGCGCGCCAAGCGCCAGGGCGAGACCGGCACGGTGGACGGCCGCTACGGCATCTACCTGCTGGCCGACCAGACGATCCTGCGCCAGGCACGCGGCCGCGGCCTCGCCGTGTTCGGCCAGTTCACGGCCAACCCCAAGGCGTCGGCGCAGATCACGCGCTGGTATGCGGCCGGCCTGGTCAAGACCGGCACCTTTGCCGGCCGCGATGCCGATACGCTGGCGCTGGGCGTGGTGCAGGCGCAGGTCAATCCACGCCTGCGCGAAGCCGCCGCCGCCGATCCCGACGCCGGCGGCTATGCGGCACGCCCTGCCGGCGAAACCGTGGTCGAACTGAGCTACGGCGTGCAGCCGCGGCGCTGGCTGGGCGTGCGCGCCGACGTCCAGTACGTGGTCGATCCGGGCGCCTTCGGCTACCGCGCGACCCGCAACGCGCTGGCGCTCGGCACCCAGCTGAGAATCGCGTTCTGACGCAGCTGTGCGTGCGCGCCGCTCAGGGGACGCGTACGTAGCGCAGGATCGTGTCGATCACGGCGTCGCGGCGCGCCGCGTGCACCTCGGCGGCGCCGAGGTCGCGGTCGAAGATGAAGCTGAAGGTATGCCGGTTGGAGACGTTGTAGAACGACAGCGCGCTGATCGACATGTGCAGGTCGATTGGATCGACATCGGCGCGGAACACCCCGTCGGCGACGCCGCGCCGGCACAGCCGCTCCAGCAGGACGATGGCCGAGCGGTTGATCTCGCGCAGCGCCGGGATCTTGCCGATGTAGTCGCCGTGGTTGATGTTCTCGTTCATCACCATCCGGACGAATTCCGGATGCGCCGCATGGAAATCGAAACTGGCCCCGACCAGCTTGCGCAGGGCATCCAGCGGCGCCAGCGTCTCGTCGATATGCAGCCCGCCTTCGATGTCGCGGAAGCGGCGGTAGCTTTCTTCCAGCGCGGCGACGTACAAGTCCTCCTTGCTGCCGAAGTGATAATAGATCATCGCCTTGTTGAGCCCACTTTCCGCCGCGATCGCATCGATGCGGGCGCCGCTCAAGCCGAGCCGGGAGAACTCACGGAGGGCGACATTCAGGATGCGGGCACGGGTGCCGTCTTCCTCGGCCTTGCCGGGAACGGTCTTCGATCTGCTTGCTTTCGTCATCGGGTTATTCTAAACGATCGTGCCGGCGCAACAGTTCGGCCGGCGGCGCTTCAGGCGCGCCCGGCGCATGCGCCCGTGGTCCACGCCGCCTGCACCCGGCACTCGCCGTCGGCCAGGGATTGCCGCACCTTGTCCCTGGCGCCGGCGACCGCGTGGCGCTGCTCGTCGAGGATCGCGCGCAGGCGGTCGATCTCCTGCAGCCGCGCGTCCAGTTGGCCGAGCAGCGCATCCTTCAATGCGGCGCCGTGCAAGGCGGCCACGCTGCGGATCGTCTCCAGCGAAAAGCCCAGCTTCTGGCCCAGCTGGATGAGGTCCAGCCGCTCCAGCGCACTGGCCTGGTAGACCCGGTAGCCGTTGGCGCCACGCTGCACCTTGGGCAGCAAGCCTTCTTTTTCGTAATAACGGATGGTCGATGGCGGGATGCCGGCGCGCTGCGCCAGTTCGCCGATTTTCATGTTCATGGAGACTTGACCTTGAAGTTGACTTCAAGCTTAGGATAACGCATCTCGATCGAACCCAGGAATCCTCCCCATGCTTTTCACGCCCCTGACCCTGCCGAACGGCGCCATCGTCTCCAACCGCCTGGCCAAGGCCGCCATGGAAGAAACCCTGGCCGACGCCGGGCAATTGCCGGGCCCGCGCATCGTCCGCTTGTACCGGCGCTGGGCCGAGGGCGGTGCCGGCCTGCTCATCACCGGCAACGTGATGGTCGACCGCCGCGCGCTGACCGGCCCCGGCACCATCGCGCTGGAAGCGGATACGCCGCTCGACCCGTTCAAGGCGTGGGCACGGGCGGCGCGCGCAGGCGGCGCCCAGGCCTGGATGCAGATCAGCCACCCCGGCCGCCAGGTCATGGCCAACATGGGCGGCCTGGCCTGGGCCCCGTCGGCGGTGGCGCTGGACATGGGCAAGCACAGCAAGATGTTCGCGCAGCCGCGGGCGATGAGCGAGGCCGACATCGCCGAGGTGATCGAACGCTTCGCGGCCACCGCGCACGCGGCCGAGCAGGCCGGCTTCACGGGTGTGCAGATCCATGCGGCGCACGGCTACCTGCTCTCGCAATTCCTGTCGCCGCTGACCAACCGCCGCGATGACGCCTGGGGCGGCAGCCTGGCCCGGCGGGCGCGCCTGCTGCTGGACGTCGTGCGCGCGGTGCGGGCGCGCGTCGCGCCGGCCTTCTGCGTCGGCGTCAAGCTGAATTCGGCCGACTTCCAGCGCGGCGGCTTTTCCGAAAACGACGCCAGGGAGGTACTGGCGATGCTGAATGCCGAGCAGGTCGACCTGGTCGAACTCTCGGGCGGCAGCTACGAGAGCCCGGCCATGCAGGGCCGCACCGCCGACGGCCGCACGCTGGCGCGCGAAGCCTATTTCCTGGAGTTCGCGCGCGCCCTCGCACAGGTGGCGACCATGCCCCTGATGACCACCGGCGGCATCGCGCGCCGCCCGGTCGCCGAGCAGGCGCTGCAAGCCGGCGTCGCCATCGTCGGCATCGCGACCGCGCTGGCGGCGGTGCCGGACCTGCCGTGCGCATGGCAGGCCGGCCGTGAACCGGCGGCCGCCATGCCCGCCGTCGACTGGAAGGACAAGGCACTGGTCAGCCTGGCGCGCATGGCGCTGGTACGGCGCCGGCTGCATGCGCTGGCAGCGGGTGCGGGCGCGCTGGCGGCCTACAGTCCTGCCTTCACGCTGGTACTCGACCAGCTGCGCGGTGCGCGCCTGGCGCAACGTTACCGGGCGTGGCTGCAGACCGTGGCGCCACTGTAACGGATGGAGCACTTTGCCCCGAATGATCAAGATTCGCGCCGAATAAACCGATAACGTTTCACCTTGGCGAGGCGCGCAATCCCGCATGTCCATTCCATCATGCAATTCGTGCGACGACATTTCTTGCGAGCCATTATATTTATGCTAACACTCGTCCCGGGAGTCCTCCCGGTGAGCGAGCAGCAAAGCCTGGACACAGCATGATCGCATCGAGTCGACCTGGAATAGAGATGAACGCTTCACACTACACATTCAAGCTGCGCCGGCCTGTGCAGGCGCTGCTGCTGGCACTGGCCGCCGGCGCCGCCCATGCAGCACCCGGCGCGCCCGCCGACACCCCGTTTGCCGAAAGCTGGTTCACCGATACTGCGGCGGCGTCCGCAGCGGCCAAAGACCAGGCTCAGGAACAGGACCAGAACCGGGACCCGCTGCGCGAACCGGCGTCGCCGGCCGCACCGGGGCCGCTGCTCAAGGACGATGCGCGTCCCTACAAGAGCTACGGGGCGGCCGCGCTGGAAATCGCCGCCTTCCAGATCGCGCTGAACCGCATCGACCACGCCTTCGTGAAGCCGGACGACTATCGCGTCACCATGGGGTCGATCCGGCGCAACCTGCACAGCAGCTGGGTCGAAGACCGCGACCCCTTCGAAATCAACCAGCTGGGCCACCCGTACCAGGGTTCGGTGTACTACAACCTCGCGCGCAGCAACGGACTGACGTTCTGGGAATCGCTCGGCTATGCCTTCGCCGGCAGCGCGGTCTGGGAAATCGCCGGCGAGACGACGCCGCCTTCGCGCAACGACCAGATCACGACCAGCTTCGGCGGCAGCTTCCTGGGCGAAGCCCTGTACCGGATGGCGAGCCTGGTGCTGGACGGCGGCGACGGATCGAAGCCGCTGTTGCGCGAGACCGGCGCCGCGATCGTGTCGCCGGGGATGGGCTTCAACCGCCAGAGCGGGAGGAGCCGGCGCGCCGCTGCGCTGTGGGCCGGCGCCACCCCGGCCACCTTCGGGCGCCTGCAACTGGGTGTCAGCAACCCGTCGAACAGCAACGCCGGCCCGTCGCTGGCGACCAAGCGCAGGGAAGTGGCGGCCGATTTCGCGCTCGAATATGGCTTGCCCGGCAAAGAGGGCTATACCTACCACAAGCCGTTCGACTACTTCGCCTTCAGTGCCCGCGTGTCGAGCGTGAACGGCCTGGAAAGCCTGAGCTCGCGCGGCCTGCTGTACGGTGCGCCCTACTCGCCCGGCAACAAGCTGCACGGCATCGCCGGGCTGTACGGCAGCTACGACTACCTGTCGCCGCAGCTGTTCCGGATCGCGAGCACCGGCGTTTCGCTGGGTAGCAACCTGCAATGGTGGCTGGCCGACGGGCTGGCGCTGCAGGGCCATGCATCGGCGGGCGTCGGCTATACCTCGACCGGCACGATACGCGCCAGCTCGGCCGGACAATACAACTATGGCTTCGCGCCGCAGAGCGCGCTGGGCCTGCGCCTGATCCTCGGCGACAGGCTGTCGTTCGACCTGCGCGCACGCGCCTTCTTCGACGGCCGTGTCGCCAGCCCCGAAACCGCCGGTACCGACCGGGTGCTGCGCGGCGATGCCTCGGTCAGCTACCGGGTGGCCGGCCCGCATGCGCTCACGCTCAGGTACCTCACCTCACGCCGCCGCTTTTCCTTCCCGACCGTACTGGAAACGCAGCAGCGGCACGACTCGGTCGGGCTGTATTACAGCTACCAGCCATCGGGCGGGATGGGGGCGGTGAAGTCCTAGCGGCGCAGCTCCGCCATGATCTTCTCGGCCAGGAAGTCGCATGGCGGCCGCTTCGATGTCGAGCTGCGCGCGAGGATGACCTCCAGCGGCGCGATTTCAGGCAGCCCCTGTGCCTGTCCAAGCAGGGACAGGTGAGCCGGCACGGCACAGCGTGCCAGCGGCGCCACCGCCAGTCCTGCTTCGACCATGCTGAGCAGCCCCATCAGACTCGGGCTTTCGTAAGACGTGCGATACGGGATCTTCGCCCGCTCGAGACTGCGGATCGCGTTTTCCCGCGCGACGCTACCAGGCAGAAACACGGCAATCGGCAGCGGTTTTTCTTTCCAGAGTTCGCGCTCGCTCGGCGCGGCAGCCCAGACCATCGGTTCGAAGCGGACGAACTCCCCCGACAGTCCTTTGACACGCGTCGCGCACACCAGGTCGACCGAGCCGTCCTTCACCATGGGCGCCAGCGCCACGCTCGGCAGGCCCACGACCTGGATCTCGACCTTCGGATAGGTCGCGGAAAACTTCTTGAGGATCGCCGGCAGCAATGAAGAGGCATAGTCGTCGGGCACGCCGATACTGACGCGCCCCGTCACGTCCGGCCGTACCACCGCGGCCCAGGCTTCCTCGCGCAGCGCGAGCATGCGCCGGGCGAAGGTCAGCAGGACCTCGCCATCCTGCGTCGGCGTGACGCTGCGCGGCTTGCGCACGAAGAGCGGCTTGCCGATGGCCGTTTCCAATGTCTTGATCTGCATGCTCACCGCCGATTGCGAGCGATGCACGACCTCGGCCGCGCGGCTGATGTTACCGGTGTCGGCCACGGCCACCATCATGGCCAGGACGTCGAGATCGAGCGATTTCATAAGTCTCAGAAAATCTGATTGATACGATCAATATTATGCGATTTTCTTGGACCTTGCTGTGGTGCATAGTAGCAAAAAAGGAGTCCGACCATGAATGCACGAACCGATCAGCACGTTTTGGCAGTGCCCGAGGTGTACTTTGCCACCCTGCCTTCCGGCAGCCGCATGCCCTATGTGACGCGCGGATCCGGAGAACCGCTGGTATTCGTTCACGGATCGCTGTGCGACTACCGCTACTGGAACGGCCAGATGGCCGTCCTGTCGAAAGACTTTCACTGCGTGTCGGTCAGCCTCGGCCACTACTGGCCTTCGGACGATTGCTCGATCCCGGGGCCGTTCAGCTGGAGCACGCACGTCGCCGAACTCGCCGAGTTCATCACGGTGATGGACATCGGCCCGGTGCACCTCGTCGGCCACTCGCGCGGCGGCTGCGTTGCATTCCAGCTGGCGCGCGAGTATCCCTACCTCGTGAAGACGCTGACGCTCGCCGATCCCGGCGGCCCGCTGCAGATCGATGATGCGCCGGAAGCGGCGCTGCCGCCGGCGACCACTGCCCTGCGCGCGCAAGTTGCCGAGCTGATCGACGGCGGCGCGGTCGAGGCGGGCCTGGAAATGTTCGTCGACTCGGTCAGCATGCCGGGCATCTGGCGCAAGAGTCCCTCCGGTTTCCGCTCGATGGCGATCGACAACGCGGCCACGCTGCCGAAGCAGTTCCGCGATCCCTTGCCTGCCTATACCCGTGCGGCGGCGGATGGCGTGACATGCAGGACGCTGCTGGTCGCGGGAGGCAAGAGCCCGCGCATGTACCGCGACAACGTCGAGAGGCTTGCCGAGTGGATCGGACGTGTCGAGAAACGCACCCTCGCAGGCGCGTCGCATGGCATGAATGTCACGCATCCGGCGGAATTCAACCGGCTGCTCGAGGCCTTCGTGAATGGAAACGATACCTAGCGGCGCGACCCCGGCATGCGGGACCGTCTGGGCAAGAGCGGCCCGCCCCTGTTTGCGTAAATGCGACGGTGTGCAAATTCGCACAAGCAGCATGCTCGGACGCGCCTTGCGCCCGACTCTCCCAGGTCTAGAATGATTCGGCGATTCCCATCGCGATAAGACCGATAACCGGAGACCCGCCATGCCCATGTTCCCGCCCGCATCCTGACACGGCTGCCTTCGCTCTTCCGACACCGATCCCCGGTGCGGGCGCCCAACGCTCGCCGCGTCTGCGCTCGCCCGAGTTACCCGCACGGCTACCGCGCAATGGAGGCTTCGATGGCGTTTTCCTTTTCACGGGCAGCGCGCCTGCTTGTCCTGTTCTTCATGCTCGCCCCCTGGATCGGTGCCCAGGCCCAGGTGCAGGCCGGCCCCGGCACCTGGAGCGGCAACCAGACCTGGGCCACCGACAGCGTCAACGGCGGCGCCCTGAGCGGCTACTACTACTGGCCATCGACGGCGCCCGCACTCGCCGGCAAGCGCGCGCTGGTACTGGTGCTGCACGGCTGTGCGCAGACCGCGGCCGGCGACGTCATCGACGGCACGAGCGACAAAGGCTACAACTGGAAAGCCGTGGCCGACCAGTACGGCGCCGTGATCCTGGCGCCGAACGCCACCGGCAACCTGTACGGCACGCACTGCTGGGACTGGGCCAGGTCCACCCACAGCCGCACGACCGGCCACTCGGGCGTGCTGCTCGACCTGGTCAACCGTTTCGTCAGCAACCCGCAGTACGCGATCGATCCGAACCAGGTGTATGTGGCCGGCCTATCCTCGGGCGGCGCCGAGACCATGGTGCTGGGTTGCCTGGCGCCCGACATCTTTGCCGGCATCGGTATCAACGCCGGTCCGGCCCTGGGCGTGACGACGGCGCAAATCGGCAGCGTGCCGTCCGGGACCACCGCCACCAGCGCCGGCAACAAGTGCAAGAACCTGGCCGGCACCAATGCGCCCGCCTTCGCCACCCAGGTTGCCGGCGTCGTCTGGGGCACCAATGACTATACGGTGGCGCAGGGATACGGCCCGCTCGATGCGGCGGCGATGCGTGTCGCCTACGGCGGCAGCTTCACGAAAGGCGCGGCCGCCAGCGTGCCGACGGGCGGCAGCAATATCCCCTACACGGATGCCAATGGCAAGGTGCGCACCTCGGAAATGACGGTGACGGGGATGGGCCACGCCTGGCCGGCCGGCACGGGGGGCCAGAACGGCAACTACGTCGACGCCACCAAGGTCAACTACCCGGCCTTCGTGACCAATTTCTGGTTCGCCAACAACCTGCGCGTGGCGCGGGCGGCGGCGCCGGTGATGGCCTCGTGCAGCGCCAGCGTCTCGGGTTCGACAGTGACCGTCAGCGGAGTGGCGAGCGGCGGCGCCATCGGCAGCTATCGCGTCGTGCTGAACGGGCCGACACCGGTGGACGACGCCGCGGCCGGCAGCGGCCCCAACTTCAGCAAGGCCTATGCGGCGCGCGCCGACGGCTATTACAGCGGCAGCGTCAGCGCCACCGACAGCACGACCGGGCTGACCTCGAACGCCTGCACGATCGCGCAGTTCCTGGTCGGCACCGCGCCGGCGCTGCAAGCCCCGGCAGGGCTGGCGGTCGCCGGGTCGAGCGCCGCTAGCATCACCCTCACCTGGAACGCGTCGAACGGCGCCACCGGTTACAACGTCTATCGTAATGGGGCGAAGGTGAACGCGGCGGCGGTCGCCTCGACCGGCTATACGGATGCCGGGCTGGCGGCGGCCACCAGCTACAGCTACCAGGTCTCGGCCGTCGGCAACGGCGGCGTCGAAAGCGCACGCTCGGCCGCGGTGACCGGCAGCACGGCGTCCGGTTTTGCGTGCACGGCGACCACGTCGAGCAATTACGCCCACGTGCAGGCAGGACGTGCCCACGACAGCGGCGGCTATGCGCTGGCGAACGGCTCCAACCAGAACATGGGACTGGACAATCTCTTCTACACGGCGACGCTGGCGCAGACGGCGGCCGGCTACTATGTCATCGGTAACTGCCCGTAAAGGTGCCGGGTGCAAGTCTCCAAGGCCGTGGAAGACAATCCGGTGGCCCGGGTCATGAAACGCTGGGAACCAGGTTTTCGCCACCGGAGACTTCGATGGTCGTACCGGTGACATACGGGTTGGTCATCAGGAACCATGCCGCATGGCCGATGTCCTGCGCCGTGCCCGCGCGCCGCGCAGGGAAGGTTTCCTTCACCTTGTCTTTCAGACACTCGCGTGCGTCGCCGGGCAGGAAGCTCCACATATCCGTATCGACAAAGCCGGGACGTATCGTGTTCACACGGGTCGGCGCCAACTCGAGCGCGAGCGACTTCGCCAATGCTTCCACGGCCACGAATGCCGATGTCACGGCGGCATAGCCGATTTTCGGGCGGACTGCCAGGCCGCCGGACAGGAAGGTGATCGACCCGTTTTCCTTCAGATAGGGCGCGGCATGGCGTGCGCAGGCCCAGCTGCCCAGGAACTTGCCTTCCAGGTAGCTGCGGGCGCCACCCATGTCGTCGTCCATGAAGTTGCCCCAGGTGCCGAGATCGGGCGCAGCCGTGACGACCAGATGATCGAACGCGCCGATGGCCTCGAACGCCGCCCTGACGCTGCCCTCGTCGCGCATGTCCAGGCCGACCTGCTCGAAGCCGGCCAGGTCCGGACGATCCTGGATCGAGGCGACACGCCGGCTGGCGACCAGCACCGACGCGCCTGCCGCCAGCGCGGCACGTGCCACGCCCAGGCCGATACCGGTTTTTCCGCCGACAACGACGACCTTCTTGCCCGAGAGGCTCGGTGAGGTCGAGGCCGATACAGCCGGTTGATTGAATGCTGCGCTCATGGTTGTGCTCCTTCCATCAATGTGTGGGTCACCGCCCTTGGGGGCCCGTCGCTGGGGTGATGCATGAACGCGACGGCACATTGATCGTAATTGGCGCCGATTCTGATGATAATCCGCAGAACCAGGATTTATACTATTCCAAAATGGAATAAATGAGGTAAGCGTGTGGAACCCCATGTTGTGGCGATGGAGACGCGATGGACAGATTCCAGGAAGTGACCGCCTTTGCCGCCGTCGTGGAAGCGGGCGGCTTTTCCGCTGCCGCAAGGCGAACCGGCGATTCGCAGTCGGCGATCAGCAAAGCCGTGGGTGCGCTTGAAAGGCGCCTGGGCGTGCAACTGCTTAACAGGAGCACACGCAGTGTCACGCTGACCGACCAGGGACGCAGGTACTACGAGCGCATGAGGCCCCTGCTCGACGAAATGGCGCAGGTGGATGGGGAACTCGCCAGCAGCAGGGCCGAAGTCGCCGGTCTGGTGCGGGTCGCCGCATCCTCGACCTTCGGCCGGCTGCACGTCCTGCCCCTGCTGCCGCGGCTGTTGGCGCTGCACCCGAAGCTGGAACTCGATCTGCAGCTGTCCGACAGCGTCCAGGATCTGCTTGCGGAAGGCGTCGACCTGGCGATCAGGGTGAGTCCGCTGCAAAAGCCCGATGCCGTGGTCAAGAAGGTCAGCAGCACCTCGCTGGTCTGCGCCGGATCGCGGCTGTACTTCGAACGGCACGGCATTCCCGAGACGCCGGAAGAACTCGTCCACCACAACTGCCTTGTATTCAACAACATGTCCGACTGGCCGTTTGTCGGCCCGCAGGGAAAATTCAGCGTCGCGGTGCATGGCAACCTGTCTTCGAATACCGTCGAAACGATTCTTTCGGCGGTCAAGGCGGGTGTCGGCATCGGCATGTTCTACAGGGCGTCGCTGGTGGATGGCCTGCGCCAGCCGGACATCATGACCGTACTGGACGAGTTCGTCGGTGAAACGCGTGATGTGAGCCTGATCTGGCCGAACCGGAAATTCATTCCGGCGCGCGTGCGCCATGTGACTGAATTCTTCGCTGCGGCACTGGCCGAACGTTTTTGAGGTATGAGCGCCTCTGGACCAGGTACCGTGTTCGGTCTGAAAGATAACCGAACCGTAATGTGCTTGTCCGTCTATCGTCAGCTTCGGTTGGTTACAGTGCCGGGATAGAATTGGGCCAGGTGGCCCGCCCTGATAATGGAGCTGACATGCGAATCCTGGTTGTCGAAGACGAGCCGAAACTGGCGAACTATGTGCAGAAAGGCTTGACGGAGAACGGCCACGTGGTCGACGTCGCACACGACGGCATCGATGGCGCGCACCTGGCGGTCAACGGCGACTACGACCTTGTCGTGCTCGACATCATGCTACCCGGCATCGACGGCTTTGGCGTGCTCAAGGCGATCAAGGACAGCAAAAACAGCAAGGACACGGCGGTCCTCATGCTGACCGCGCGCGACAGCGTGGAAGACCGTGTGTCCGGCCTGCGCGAAGGCGCCGATGACTATCTCGTGAAGCCCTTCGCCTTCAGCGAGCTGCTGGCGCGCCTGACCGCGCTGCAGCGGCGCGGCATCCGCAGTGCGAGCAGCCTGGCCGCAAGCCGGATCGTGGTCGGCGACGTCGAGTTGGACCTGATCCGCCGCAAAGCGCTGCGCGCAGGCAAGCTCCTCGACCTGACCGCCAAGGAATTCCTGCTTCTGAGCCTGCTGATGCGACGCCAGGGCGAGGTGCTGTCGCGCACCGTCCTCGCCGAGCAGGTGTGGGACATGAATTTCGACAGCGATACCAACGTGGTCGAGGTGGCAATCCGCCGCCTGCGCACCAAACTCGACGATCCCTTCGAGACCAAGCTGCTCAAGACCGTGCGCGGCATGGGTTACGTGCTGGAACAGCCTTGACCACCTTGCTGCCTTCCACACGGTCGCTGTCGCTGCGCATCGGCTTGATGGTGGCCGCGGTTGCCGTGGTCGTGTTCTCCACGACCATCTATTTGCTGCACAAGGACTTCGTGCACATCCTGCAACTGGACGAGGAAGCCGACCTCCGCACCAAGGTCAGCGTCGTGCGCAAATTCACCGACGAGGTCAAGAGCAAGGACGACCTGCCTTTGCTGAAGCGCCACCTCGATGCCGCGGGTATCGGCGGGCGTTATCGCTGGAACGTCTGGCTGGTCGACAGTGCCGGAAAGGTGATCTATGGCGAGGCCTTCCCGCCGGTCGCCGCCGCCGGTCCGGAACGCATCCGCATCACGCGGCAGGACGGCGTGACACTGCGCGGCATCAGCTACCTGCTCGAAGACAATCCGGTATTTCCCGACACGCGCGTCTACATCGGCATGGACCCGCGTCCGCGCGTCGTCATGCTGGAGCGCTACGACCATTCCAGCATCGTCATCTGTATCGCCGGGGTGCTGTTGACCGTGGTGCTGGTATTCGCTGCCGCACGCCACGGCCTGCGGCCGATCCATGCCCTGTCGGCCGACGCCGCCCGCATCACGCCGGACGCGATGTCGCGCCGCCTGACGCTGTCCGCGGCAAGCACCGAACTGCTGCCGCTGGCGCAGCGTTTCAACGAAGTCCTGGACCGTATGGAGCAGGCCTGGCAGCAGCTCGATGGCTTCAGCGCCGACGTGGCGCACGAACTGCGCACGCCGCTGGCGATCATGATCAGCGGGGCCGAGGTGGCGCTGTCGCGCGACCGCCCCCTGCCCGAGCTGCGCGAAACGCTCGAGAGCCACCTGGAAGAACTGCGCTCGTTGGCCGGCATGGTCAACGACATGCTGTTCCTGGCGCGCGCCGACCGCGGCGCCATGGCGGACAACGTCAAGCCCTGTTCGCTGCGCGAAGAAACACGGCGGGTGGCAGACTTCGTGGAAGCCGTGTTCGCGGAAAAGCGCCAGGTCATCGCCATCGAGGGCGATGCCGACGTCATGGCGAACGCCCCGCTGGTATGCCGGGCGATCGTCAATTTGCTGACCAATGGCGCACGCCATGCCGACGCCGCGGCGACGATTGCGGTAAGGCTGACGCCAACGCCGGAAGGCGCACGGATAGCCGTCGTCAACCCGGGCAGTCCGATTCCCGAAGATGTCCAACGCCGCATGTTCGACCGCTTCTGGCGCGGCGACAGCGCACGGGTGAAGTACGGGGACCGCTTCGGGCTGGGCCTGGCGATCGTGCGCGCCGTCGCGATCATGCACGGCGGAACCACGTTCGTGCGCAGCGAGGGTGGCTACAACCACATTGGACTGACGCTTGTGAACACGGCTTCCGGCGCTCGCGCAAAGGAAGCGCCGTAGCGCACCGGGGTGGCAGACGCATGGCCGGCGCCGCTCCTCATCCCCTTCCCCGTTGATGCAAGCAGGTGCCGCGATCGGCAGCGATCGCCGGCCGCCGGTCTTCATTACGCAAACGTAATTTTGACGTCACTTTCGCGTTATACGGCCAGCCCTAACATGGCTACGCATACGCTGACTTCACAACCACGAAAGGAACCTGCCATGAAAGCATCCATCCGAATCCGGCGCGCCGGGGCTGCACCGTGAAGGCCCTGCTGACGACGCTGGGCTTGTGCCTGGCGACCGGGATCCATGCCCAGGAGATGCACATGCACCATGGCATGGCGGCGTCCCCGGCGGCGACCAAACCCGCGCCCGCACCGGCGCCGTTCGTGGCGAGCAGTGACCGGTCCTTTGCCCGCCTGATGGACGATGCGATGGCGGCCATGGATGCCGGCATGCAGGCGGCACCGATGAACGGCGACCCCGGACACGATTTCGTGACCATGATGCTGCCGCACCACCAGGGCGCGATCGACATGGCCAAGGCAATACTGCTCAACAATCAGGACCCGGAACTGCGCAACCTCGCACTCGGCATCATCGCCGAGCAGCAAAACGAAATCAATGTGATGCATGCCTGGCTGGCGCGTCACCACGATACCAAGGAGAAAAAATGAAACCCATCAAACGCATCCTCGTCCTGGCCGGACTGATCGGGGCCGCCCACGCCGCGCAGGCGCTGCCCGCGGCCTCTGACCGCGTCTATACGGCCGACCAGAACACGAATACGGTGTCGGTGTTCGACCCGTCCACCAACCAGCTGCTGGGCCAGATCGTGCTCGGCAATGGGCGTCCCGATGTGCTGTCGCCGTTGTACCGCGGCGAGATCAACGTGCACGGCCTGGGCTTTTCACCCGACCACAAAACCCTGATCGCGATTTCGAACGGGTCGAACTCGGTGACCTTCATCGATACCGCCACCAACAAGGTCAAGGGCAAGACCTATGTGGGGCGCTCGCCGCACGAGGGCTTCTTCACTGCCGACGGCAAGGAAGTCTGGGTCGTGGTGCGCGGGGAAGACTATATTTCCGTCATCGACCCGCATACGTACAAGGAGACGCGCCGCATTCCGACCGCCGTCGGCCCCGGCATGGTGCAGTTCATGCCGGACGGCAAGCTGGCGTTTGCGGTGTCCAGCTTTACCCCGGAGGTCGACGTCATCGACGTCAAGGCGCACAAGGTGATCAAACGGATTCCGGTGGTGAGTCCGTTCTCGCCCTTCCTGCAGTTCACGCCCGACTTCAAGGAAATGTGGATGACCCACAAGGACGTGGGCAAGGTCACCCGCATCGATACCCGCACGTTGGCGGTGACGGGCGTCATCGACACCGGGTTCATCACCAACCACCTGGCCTTTGCCAAGGTGGGCGGCCAGGTGCGGGCCTACGTCAGCGTCGGCGGCGAGAACCTGGTCAAGGTGTACACCACCGACAAGGAAGCGAAACTCGTGGCCAGCATCCCGACCGGTGCGCTGCCACACGGGATATGGACCTCGGACGACAGCAGCCGGGTCTACGTCGGCCTGGAAAACGGGGATGGCTCCGAAGTGATCGACCCGGCCAGCAACCGCGTGATCGCGCACATGCCGGGGGGCCAGGCGCCGCAAGCCCTGGTCTACCTGTCGCATGTCGCCGCGCCCGGCAGTGCCGAGAATCTGAGCAAACGCGTGAATGGCGATTCTCAATCGGTATCGCTCAAGGCAGCCACCGGACCCGGCCGCGGTCTGCTGGTGGCGCGCCAGCTGGGCGTGGTCGACGCGCTGGATATCAGCGTATTCAAGCTCAAGCCCGATACGCCGTACACCGTGTACCTCGGCGGACAGCAGGCCGGTGCGCTGCGCACCGATGCGAAGGGCACGGCCGCGGGCACGATGATCGGCCCGGTGCGCACCTTCGCGCAAGCCAATGCGGCAGCCGCGGCACCCGCCGCCCAGCGCGTCCTGGTCATGGAGGGAAGCATGGCACCGGATCCTGCCAGCGCCGTACTCGTCAACTAAGGCGGCGCCGGTGACCGCCTGCTTTTGCACTCAGGTCACGGCGCCATCATGGTCCGGTGCGCATCGACGGGCATGTCGTTCATGCGCGTATCCAGGCTGTGCATGATGATCATCGATCCGAAGATCACCAGCGCGACCACGAACACCCCGAAGGCGAGCGACATGATGTTGTTGGTGCTCTCCGGTCCGCTGGACACGTGCAGGAACATCAGCAGGTGCACGCCCATCTGCGCGATCGCCAGCGCCGCCAGCAGCACCGGCACCCCGCCCGGCCAGACGGCATCCGTGGCCGAGACCCAGAACGACACCCCGGTCAGCAGGATCGACAGCAGCAGGCCGCCGGTGTACTTCAGCAGCTTGGTGCGCAGTTCGCCCTCGGCGCCGGGGCGTTCGTCGTCGCGGCTTGCCTCTGTTTCGGTTTTCATGTGAAGGCTCCCAGATACACGACGGTAAACACACCCACCCACACGATGTCGAGCGCGTGCCAGAACAGGTTGAAGCACTGCAGGCGCCGCACCACCTTGGGCGAAAAGCCGAGCGTGGCGACCTGCGCCAGCATGACGACCAGCCACAGCATCCCGCACGCCACGTGCAGGCCATGCAGGCCCACCAGGGCAAAGAAACCGGACAGGAAGGCGCTGCGGCCGGGGCCGGCGCCATCGGCGATCATCTGCGTGAACTCGGACAGTTCCAGCACCATGAAGGCGGCGCCGAGCGCCAGCGTCACCGCCGCGGCGATATAGGTCACCGCCTTGTTGCGGTACTCGACGCCGACGCCCAGCAGGGCGCACGAGAAACTCGAAAACAGCAGGCATCCCGTCTCGATCAGCACGGTATGACGGTGGAACAGGTCGCGGCCCGCCGGTCCACCCGCCGTGTGGTCGCGCAGGACCACGAAGGCGGCGAAGAAGGCGGCGAACATGACGATATCGCTGAGCAGGAACAGCCACATGCCATAGCTGGTGGTCACGTGCGGCGCCGCCGGTCCGCGCTGCGAACGCGGTATCGGCCGCTCGATTGTTTGCATCGGTTCATCCAGCATGGCGCTCATGCGACCTCCCTGGCGGGCGCCGCGTAGACGGCGGCGACGGCATCGCCGTCGATGTCATGCTCGTCGTCCCGGCGCCAGGCAAACGCCAATGCCACGCCGAGGATTCCCAGCAGGCTGGCGATGGCCATCCACCAGATGTGCCATACCATGCCGAATCCGAAGCCGACCGCGAAGAAGGCGACGAAGAAGCCGGTGCCGGTGCGTACCGGCACCTCGATGGCGGATGGCGCCGGCATCTCGGGCCAGCCCGGCGCCGGCATGCCGGCGCGCTTGGCGGTCCAGAAGGCGTCGAGGCCATTCACCTGCACCGGGGTCGCGAAGTTGAAGGCCGGCGCCGGCGACGGCGTGGCCCACTCCAGCGAGCGCCCGTCCCATGGGTCGCCGCTCAGGTCGCGCCTGTGCGCCCGGCTACGGATGCTGACGACCAGCTGCACGATCGTGCAGCCGATGCCGGCGCAGATCGACAGCGCGCCGCACAGCGCGACGATCATCAAGGGTTGCCACTCCGGCTCCGCATAATGCTGCATGCGCCGTGTCGCGCCCATCAAGCCGAGCAGGTACAGCGGCATGAAGGCGAGGTAGAAGCCGACCAGCCAGCACCAGAAGGTGGCGCGGCCCCAGCCTTCGTGGAGCGTGAAGCCGAAGGCCTTGGGGAACCAGTAGTTGTAGCCGGCATAGGCGCCGAAAATGACCCCGCCGATGATCACGTTGTGGAAGTGCGCCACCAGGAACAGGCTGTTGTGGGTGACGAAGTCCACCGGCGGCAGCGCCAGCAGGACCCCGGTCATGCCGCCGATGATGAAGGTGACCATGAAGCCGAGCGCCCACATCATCGGCACCGAAAACCGCACGCTCCCGCCGTACATCGTGAACAGCCAGTTGAAGACTTTCACGCCGGTCGGCACGGCGATGATCATCGTCATGACGCCGAAGAAGCCGTTGACGTCGGCGCTGGCGCCCATGGTGAAGAAATGGTGCAGCCAGACCATGAAGGACAGCACGCAGATCGCCAGCGCCGCCGCGGCCATCGAGCGGTAGGCGAAAATCGGCTTGCCGGAAAAGGTGGAGATCACTTCGCTGAACACGCCGAAGGCCGGCAGGATCAGGATGTACACCTCGGGGTGGCCCCAGGCCCAGATCAGGTTGATGTACATCATGGCGTTGCCGCCGAAATCGTTGGTGAAGAAATGGAAACCCAGGTAGCGGTCGAGGGTCAGCATGGCCAGCGTCGCGGTCAGGATCGGAAACGCCGCGATGATCAGCAGGTTGGCCGTCAGCGCGGTCCAGCAGAAGATCGGCATCCGCATGTAGCCCATGCCGATCGTGCGCATCTTGAGGATGGTCGCGGTCAGGTTGATGCCGGACAGCAGCGTGCCGACGCCGGCGATCTGGATCGCCCACAGGTAGTAATCGACCCCGACGCCGGGCGAGTAAGCCAGCTCGGACAAGGGAGGATACGCCAGCCAGCCGGTGCGCGCGAACTCGCCGATGACCAGCGACAGGTTCAGCAGCAGCACCCCCGAGGCGGTGAGCCAGAAGCTGACCGAGTTCAGGGTCGGAAACGCCACGTCGCGTGCGCCGATCTGCAGCGGCACCACGAAGTTCATCAGGCCGACCATGAAGGTCATGCCCACGAAGAAGATCATGATGGTGCCGTGCGCGGAAAAGATCTGGTTGTAGTGCTCGGGCGGCAGGAAGCCCTGGTTGGCGCCCACCGCGATCGCCTGCTGCGAGCGCATCATGAGGGCATCGACGAAACCGCGCACCAGCATCACGAGTGCCAGCAGTACGTACATCACGCCGATCCTTTTATGGTCGACGCTGGTGATCCACTCTTTCCATAAATAGGTCCACCAGCCGCGCCTGGTGATCCAGACGGCGACGCCCAGCATGCCGAGTGCGACGATGCCGGCGGCGATCAATGGAATGGGTTGGTCGGTGGGAATCGCAGACCAGTCTAGTTTGCCCAGCATGGAAACGGCTTTCAATGAGAAGAAGAGGAAGACGGTGCCATCGACGCCGCCAGGATGTGCTGGAACAGCTGCGGTTCCTCCAGCCGGTAGGCGCGCGGGGCACTGGTGCCGGGCCGGGACAGCGCGGCGTAGGCGCTCGCGTCCAGGCGGGTGCCGCCTGCACGGGTGCGCGCCAGCCAGGCCTCGTACTCGGACGGCGTGACGGCCTCGACGTCGAAGCGCATGTCGGAAAACCCGTCGCCGCTGAACTGGACCGAGCGGCCGGGGAAGGTGCCGGGCCGGTCCGCC
Source organism: Herbaspirillum sp. SJZ107 (assembly GCF_006715485.1). Lineage (GTDB taxonomy): Bacteria > Pseudomonadota > Gammaproteobacteria > Burkholderiales > Burkholderiaceae_D > Telluria. The sequence goes on along the minus strand of NZ_VFNH01000002.1, from coordinate 1,832,381 downwards.
TGGAGGTGGAGCGTGGTCGTCATCCCGGCCATCGTGTAGATCTGGCTGCCCAGCTGCGGCACGAAGAAGCTGTTCATGACGGTACCGGAGGTCAGTTGCAGCTGCAGCACGCGCCCGGCCGGCACGACTAGGTGATTGACCGCGGCGACCCCGCCATCCGGGTAGATGAACAGCCATTTCCAGTCGAGCGACACGACCTGGATTTTCAGGGGCGGCGCCGGCGACGGCAGCGGCTTGGCCGGGTCCAGCGCATGCGATGCGACCCACCCCATCCCGCCGAGGAACAGGATGATCATCAGCGGCACCATCCAGTTCACCACTTCGAGCGCACCCGAATAACTCCAGTCTGGCCTGCGCTTGGCGCGCCGGTTGCCGGCCCTGAACCACCACGCGAACACCAGGGTCAATACGATGATCGGCACGATCAGGGCCAGCATGACCACGGTGGCGTTTTGCAGGAGCTGGTATTCGTCGGCGGCGACCGGGCCGCGCGGATCGAGGACGCCGGTGACCAGATCGGGCGCCATGGTGAAGACGGATTGGTTCATCCGCCCAGTATAAAGTGCCCTACCCGCGATTCGTTTCAGTTCATATAATTTTTTGCGGCATGGCAGTATTTATCCTTGCGCCAGCATCGCATCGGCGAGGTCCAGCAGCGCCCGCAGGCGGTCCATGTGGCGCAGGTCCTGGTGGTAGCCGACCCACACGTCCCTGCCCGGCGGCTGGTCCGGCATATCGATACGCTGCAGCCCGGCTGTCGCATCGCCCAGCGGCCTTGGCAGCACCGCAATGCCCATCCCGCGCACGCACATCTGTGCCTGAACGGCCCGGCTCGTGCTGGTGAACACCCGCCGCGAGCGCGGGAACCTGTCGAGCAGCCAGGCGACATCGGGGAAATGCGATTGCGCGGTATTCATGAGAATCAGCCCTACCGAGGCCGGATCGTCGTGCAGCGCAGACGCCGTGTCGGCCGAGCCATACAGACCGTAGGAAATCGTCACCAGGCGGCGCTGGACGATGTCCGGCTCGCTGAACGGCACGATGCGAAACGCCACGTCCGCCTCACGGCGCGCCAGGTTCAACAAGCGGTAGCTTGCGATCACCTCCGGCACCACGGCCGGATGGCGATGCGTCAGTTCGGCCAGCACGGGTGCCAGGACGTAGCCGGCAAACCATTCCGCCGCGGATATCCGCAAGATGCCCTCGAGGCGCTCGTGGTTGCCCGCCAGGCGCCGCTCCATGGCCAGCGCGGCATCTTCCATCGATTCGGCCAGCGCCAGCACCGTGTCCCCGGCATCGGTGAGGACCAGTCCCTCCCTGGTCCTACGGAACAGCGCCTGCTCCGCCCCGTCCTCGAGCGCCTTGATCCGGCGCCCCACCGTCGGATGGCTCACGCCCAGGATGCGCGCGGCCTCGCCGAACGAGCCGCCGCGCACGACAGCCAGGAAAATCCGGACGTCACTCCACTCCATCGCATAGCTCCGTACATAAATGTACATGAAATATACATTTATGGCAGTTCACAGACAACTTTGTACGCCTCACCATGACCAAAAGGTTCATCAAGGAGGTGTCATGTCACAGAATCATCCCGCCCTGCCCGAGCCGCGCCGCTGGGCGATGTTCGCCGTCCTGCTGGTCGGCGCCTTGCTGCCGCCGCTCGACTTTTTCATCGTCAACGTGGCGCTGCCTTCCATCCAGGGCGACCTGGGCACCTCGTCCTCGGCCGAGCAGATGGTCATTTCCGCGTATGCCGCACTGTATGCGGTCACCCTGACTACCGGCGGGCGCCTGGGCGACCTGTTCGGCCGCAGCCGCGTGTTCTTCCTCGGCCTGATAGGCTTCACCGCCGCCTCGCTGCTGTGCGGTTGCGCCCCGTCGCCCTGGGTCCTGGTCGCCGGGCGCGCCCTGCAGGGCATCAGCGCCGCGGTGATGGCGCCGCAGGCGCTGGCCTCGGTCCAGGCCATCTTCCCGGAATCCGAAAAGCCGCTGGCGCTCAGCCTGTATGGCGCGGTGTTCGGCCTGGCCTCGGTCATCGGGCAGGCGCTGGGCGGCGTCCTGATCGCGCTGGACCTGTTCGGCATGGGATGGCGCGCGGTGTTCCTGGTCAACCTGCCGGTGGCCCTGCTGGTGATCCTGTTCGGCATCCCCCTCCTGAAGCGGACCGGCGAGCGCGGCTCGGGCAAGCTGGACCCGGGCGGCATGGTCCTGTCGATGCTGACCCTGGCGCTGCTGATCGTGCCGCTGATCGAGGGCCGCGAGGCCGGCTGGCCGTGGTGGTCCTGGCTGTCGCTGGCCGCGGCGCCGCTGCTGGCGCGCTTGTTCTGGCGCTTCGAGGGCCGGCTGGCCCGGGCCGGCGGGGCGCCCCTGGTCAATCCCGCGGTCCTGCGCGCGCCGGGACTGGGCCGCGCCCTCTTGATCGCCCTGTCCTTCTATTCGATCGGTTCCTTCTTCCTGCTGTTTTCCATCTATCTGCAGAAGGCCCTGCACGTCAGCGCCCTGGACGCCGGCCTGGTCTTCCTGCCTTTCGGCGCCGGCTTCCTGCTGGGGCCCCTGTCCACGCCTTATTGCCGCCGCCACCTCGGCGAGTGGGTCAATCCGATCGGCATGGGCCTGGAAACCGCCGGCTTCCTCGGCCTGGCATGGCTGATCGCCGCCACGCCGGAAGGCATGGCGCCGGCAACCAGGCCGCTTGCCGTCCTGCTGTTCCTCATCGGCTTCGGACAAGGACTCGCGCTGCCGACGCTGATGAAAATGATCACCGGCCGCGTGGCGCCAGCCTATTCCGGAATGATCGCCGGCATCGCCAGCGCCACCCTGCAGATAAGTACCGCACTCAGCGTGGCCCTGATCGGCGGGATCTTCTATACGGTCCTCGGCGGGCGCGACGACCCGGCGGCGATCGCGCATGCTTTCATCGTCGCCGCTCTGTGCATCGCGTTCTGCCTTGGCGCCGGCGTGATGCTGGGCATGACGCTGGCGCGCCGTGCTGCCACCGCCGCTTCCACGCGAGGCCGGGTTTCCGGGGCTTGATCCAGCGTTGTCCTGGACGAGGCTTGGCGCGCGGGCGCCGGCACTCATGCATATCGGGTAGTCAGGACGAATTCTTTTGCCTGACGGCTTGAAAAACAACATTTGTGATGGATTGCACAGGAATTTAGTTTCTATGATGTAATATTAGTTCTTTATCGTCAATTTCCTCAAATGGAAGATGATGAGGACCTCGCGCACGCAGCCGGACGCTCGATCCCTTGTCCAAGCTGCGGATAGGCACTGCGGCTCACAGACATTTCTGCCGCCAAAGGTCAACCATACCGCTGCGCCGTGCCGCGATGGCCATAAAACCAGGCTTCCACATGAACTCGTTTGAAAATCTCGCCCGATGGCGTGCCCAGTTATTCAACAAAATCCTCTCGATTACGCTGGCGCTGGGCCTGCTGGCAGCAGCGCCCAGCCTGTTTTTATTGGGCGATAACTGGCAGGACGTCCTGGTCCTCGATGTCATTTCGCTGGGCTGGGTAGCGGCTTTGCTTCTCGCGCAGCGTATCGCGTTCCGCGCGCGCGTCATGCAGTTCCTGGCCATGAACCTTGTATTCGGCTGCGGCCTCATGATCACGGTCGGCTCGAGCAGCCAGGTGTACCTGCTCGCCGGACCAGTCATGGCAACCTTGCTGCTGAGTACCCGAATGGCCCTGTTGACGAGCGCAATCGGCAGTGCAGCGGTGTTTATCATCAGCTATAGCGGGATCGGCGCCGTGCAGTTGCAAGGCGTCACACAAGGCAGCCTGGGCTACGCCATGCTGATTACCATTACCTACGGCTTCCTCGCCACGGGTATGACCTTATCGTGTTCGTTCCTGCTGAAACGGCTTGCCGATTCGCTTGTAGAATTGAATGCCACTGCCGATTCACTACAAGAAGGCAAGCTCGCGCTATATGAAGCCAACGCTGAACTGAGCCTGACCGCCGCGGCGCTGTCAGGCCTGAGCGACATGGTCGTGATCGCGCGGATTGTCGACCGTCCGGACGCCGATCAACCGATCATCTACGTCAACGATGCTTTCGAGCGGCGTACCGGTTACAGCCGCGCGGAGATCATGGGCGGCAGCTGGCGCGTACTCCTTGGCGCCAATTCCGATCCGCTCGAAATCGCGCGGATCGGCGCCGCCATCAACCAGGGCGTCGCGGTGTCCAGCCAGCTCGAGTATTACACCAAGAGCGGCGCCCCATACTGGATCGAATTCGAGCTGAAACCGTTTGCCGATGCGGGCGGCATACAGACGCATTGGGTGGGGATTGCACATGACATCACCGAGCGCAAAAAATCGGAAATGCACATCCACAATCTGGCGTTTTACGACGTACTGACAGGACTGCCGAATCGGCGCCTGCTGATGGAACGGCTGGAAGCGCAGCAGGCCAACACGAGTGCCGGCATCGGTGCGCTGATGTTCATCGACCTGGACAACTTCAAGGTGGTCAACGACGCGCGCGGCCATGCTACCGGTGACGATCTGCTGACCACCGCTGCCGGACGCTTGTGCCGCCTGGTCGGGCCGTACGACACCGTCGCGCGGCTGGGCGGCGATGAATTCGTGGTCATGCTGGCCGCATTGGGCCATGACGAGCAACGAGCCACCGCCACCGCGCTCGCACTCGCCGAAAAGATCCGCCATGCGGTCGCCGAGGGGTTCGCCGTCGGCGGACATGGCTACCAGTCGTCTGCCAGTATCGGTGTGACCTTGATGGGTGTGCGCACCAACACGGTACAGGACCTGCTGAGCGAAGCGGACACGGCCATGTACCATGCCAAAGCCGGCGGGCGCAACCGGGTAGCCCTGTTCGAAACCACGATGCGCACCGAGATGGAGTGCCGCCTGACTTTGCAGGAAGACCTCACCGCAGCCCTCCACAATGGCGAACTCGGCATGCACTTGCAGTTGCAGGTGAATGCCGAAGGCAAGCCGGTCGGCGCCGAACTGCTGATGCGCTGGCGCCGCGCCGACGGCAGCACTGTGCCGCCCGACCTGTTCATTCCGGTCGCCGAGGAAAACGGCTTGATTGTCACGCTCGGCCAGTTCGCCCTGCGCCACGCCTGCGCCGCCTGGCACTGCCTGAACGATGCGGGACACCGCTTGCCCTTGTCGGTGAATGTCAGTCCGACCCAGTTCCGCCATCCCGATTTCATCGACCAGGTGAAAACGCTGCTGCACGACACGGCGACGCCGGCCGACCAACTCATCTTCGAGGTCACCGAAGGCCTGTTTGTCGACTCCCACGACAGCGTCATCGACCGCATGCATGAACTTGCCGCGCTTGGCATCCGCATGTCGATCGACGATTTCGGCACCGGTTACTCCAGCCTGGCCTACCTCAAGCGCATGCCTCTGTTCGAACTGAAAATCGACCGCAGTTTCATCGCCGACATCGCTACCGATGACGCTAGCAAGCACCACGGCAACGCCAATGGCAGCGCCATTGTCCAGTCGGTGATTGCCATGGCCGGTCACCTGGGACTGCAAGTGGTCGCCGAAGGCGTGGAAACGGCGGCACAGGCACGCTTCCTCGCCGCCAACGGCGCGCCGGCCATGCAAGGCTACCTGTTCGCCCGGCCCCTGCCCCTGGAGCAGGTGCTTGCGCAGCTGGACCGGACAAAACGCTCAACGCGGCTTGACGAGGGCGTTGCCGTCGCTTCACATGCCGACGCTGTGGCGAATGCGCTCGCTTGACGCTGACCGGCGGCCGGGAGGCATTGCCGCCGAAGCGTCAGCACAGTTCCCCGTTGCCCCGGGCTGTTGGTTGTTTGTGTCAATCCGGGCAGTCGAAGCTCAATCACTCCATATCCGGTAGACAATACTGTAGAATAATGGAACATTTTTGCTGCCAGCGCGCCTGGCCGAATGGTCCGATATTGTTCGATGTTCTCCCGGGAGTCAATGTGAGTCGATGCGTTCCTGGATTGTCGTGCTGGATCGCACCCGCTGCCTTGCTCTGCTCCCTCTTTGCCCCGGCGTCTGTCTTCGCCGCAACGCCCATTCCCATTGCAATCACGTTCGCCGAGCAGGCCGTCCACCTGGTGCGCGATACCGGCATGTACAGCGCCGGCCGCGGCACCGCATTACGGGCGGATGACGTGATCGATTCCGGCAACGCGACAATCCAGCTGGACTTCGCAGGATCGACCGTTGCTGTCGGACCCGATTCCCAAGTGTTTATCGGGCGCGGTATGGAGCTGGTCTTGCTCAAGGGATGGTTGAAGGTCCGCGGGGCCGTCCCGCACGGAGTGCGCCTGTCGACCGGCGGCGTCCAGTTCGACAGCACCGGTGCCACGGTGACGCTGCATGTCGTGCCTGGCACGAGCGAGCTGTTCCCCGAATCGAGCGACCTGCCCGTGACCGAACTGGCCGACGGCAAGGTGCAACGGGGCGGCAAGGTGCCGCGCGAACAATTTGGCGTCAAGAACGGGACTGTGCCCCTGAGACTGGCAACGCGGCCGTCCAGGGATTTTCTTGCCGGGATGCCGCGCGCGTTTCTCGACGTGCTGATCCCGGTGGCGGTCAAAGGGCCGACAAGGCCCCCCAGACGCGAGCGCCGGGCTACCTTTGCCGAACTGGCGCCGTGGCTGGCCGAACAGCCTTCGCTGCGCCAGCAGGTGCAGCGCCGCTTCAGCCCTTTCACGCCGGCGCCACGCTGAACGCCTGCACCGACGCGCTCCCACTAACCTGTCTCGGGACCACATTCCATGAAATTGTCGATTGCTGCGAAATTCAATATCGTCTTCCTGGCGGTCTTCGGCATCGGTTTCGGTGCCGCATGCATCGTGACCAACTACCTGCTGCAGCAAAACGCGCGGGAAGAGACGCTGCAGAGCGCGCGCGTGCTGATGCAGTCCGCGCTCGCGGCACGCAGCTATACGGCGACCCAGATCGTGCCGCTGCTGGACACGCGGCTGAAGTACGAATTCCTTCCACAATCGATTCCCTCGTTTGCCGCCACCGAACAGCTGGGCCAACTGCTCAAGCAATACCCGGACTTCACGTACAAGGAAGCCACGCTGAATCCGACCAACCTGCGTGACCGCGCCGCGGACTGGGAAGCGGACCTGGTCAACACCCTGCGCGCGAAGCCTGCGCTGGCCGAACTGGTCGGCCAGCGCGACACGGCAATCGGTCCCGCGCTGTACGTGGCGCGTCCGCTGCAGATCAAGAACGAAGCCTGCCTGCGTTGCCACAGCGTCCCCGATGCGGCGCCGAAAACCATGACCGACATCTACGGCCGCAACAACGGCTTCGGCTGGAAGCACATGGAAATCGTCGGTGCGCAGGTCGTGTCGGTGCCGATGGAAGTGCCGCTGCGCCGCGCCGGCGCGATGCTGCGCACTTACATGCTGTCGATGCTGGTCATCTTCGTGTTCCTGTTCATCGCACTGAATGTCATGGTCCACTATTTCGTCACGCGCCGGATCACCAGGATGTCGCTGCTGGCCGACCAGGTCAGCCTGGGCGAATTCAACGCCGAGGAATTCGAGGTCGACGGCAGCGACGAACTGTCGGCCCTGGCCCGCTCGTTCGCGCGCATGCGCGCCAGCCTCGCTTCGGCCATGAAGATGCTGCAGGAATAAGGTAGAACGATGATCGCGCAACTCGGGAAATACCGCATCGACAGCGTGCTCGGAAAAGGCGCGATGGGCGTGGTCTACAAGGCCTTTGACCCCTGGATCGAACGCGTGGTGGCGCTCAAGACCATTCGCAAGGAATTGTTCACGGATGGCCAGCAGGCCGACCTGATCAGCCGCTTCAAGAACGAAGCCCAGGCCGCCGGACGCCTGAGCCATCCGAACATCGTCACCGTGTTCGATTATGGCGAAGACGACGAATCGGCTTACATCGCGATGGAGTTCGTCGAAGGCAGCGCGCTCGATACGCTGCTCGTGGCCAGCCGCCCGACCGCCCTGCCGCGCGTGCTGGCCTGGATGGGCGACCTGCTGCAAGGACTCGACTACGCGCATGCGCGCGGCGTCGTACACCGCGATATCAAACCGGCAAACCTGTTGATCACTTCGGCCGCCCAGCTGAAAATCAGCGACTTCGGCATTGCCCGCATCGAGTCCTCGACCCTGACCCAGGCCGGGTCGATGGTCGGCACGCCAAGCTACATGCCGCCCGAACAGTTTCGGGGCGAACCGGTCGACGGCCGCTCCGACGTGTTCTCGGCCGGAATCGTGCTGTATCAGCTGCTGACCGGCGCGCGGCCGTTTACGGGCAGCGCCGCAGTCGTCATGCAGCAGATTCTCAACGACCATCCGCAAGCACCCTCGCAGCTGGCACCGGCCCTGGGCACGCGCTTCGACCGCGTGGTAACCACCGCGCTGGCCAAGGCACAGGGCGAGCGCTACCCATCGGCGCGCGCGTTCCATGAGGCCCTGCTGGCCGCGGCACGCGAGGGAGCCGGCGCCGGCGCCGACCCGGACGCCACCCGCATGGCGGACGATGACCGCACGGTGCTCGCCGCCGGCCTGCCGGACCTGGCCGCGTCGCACAGCGTCGTGTCCGCAGGCACCGGTACCGGCATGGACACCATGACGCCCTGGAAGCGCCAGGCATTTCCCGAGGTCGAAACCAGCCTGGCGCGCCAGATCGGTCCGATGGCCAGGTTCCTGCTCAAGAAGGTCGCCGACAGCGCCGATGGCCTCGACGCGCTGGGCACCCTGCTGCTGCCGCATATCCCATCCGATGTGGGCCGGATCGAGTTCCAGCAGTCGCTCGAACTACTCAAGAAAAAGCTGCTGGCCAACGGCACCGGCGCCGGTCTGCCGGTGACCGCGAGTTCGCCGGGAGCGATCGGAACGGTATCCGCAAGCTTGCCGCCGGCAGCGTCGGCGATCCGCGCGCCGGCTCCCTTCGATGAAGCGTGGGCCGACGCGACCGCGACCAGGCTGGTCGTCCTGATCGGGCCAATCGCGCGCATCGTCGCCAGGCGCGCCATGAAGCAGACCTGCGACAGGGCCGAATTTCTCCGGCTGCTGGCGAGCCACATCGACAACCCCGACCAGCGCACGCGCTTCCTGCGCGATGCCGATACTTGAACAAGGACCGTGACGCCATGCCGATGCCGATTCCGCTGTCTCCGATGCGCGTGCATCGCCTGTCGCTGGGCGTGGCCTTTGGCGCCACCGATGTCGGGCCGGTGCGCGAAACCAACGAAGACAACTTCCTGATCGACGAAGCGCTCGGCGTGGCGATGGTGGCGGACGGGATGGGTGGCCATGCGGCCGGCGAAGTGGCCAGCGCCGGCGTTCTGACGGCCTTGCGCGCCTACCTGGCACAGCATGCGCCGGCGCTCGCGCGGGAAAGCGCGCGCGGCATTGCAGCTGACGATCCCGATGCCACCTGGTCCGATCCGGCGGCTGGCGCCGTGCGCCTCCTGCATGCGGCGGTCGAACATGCCAACAGCATCCTGTATGCGCAGAATTGCGCGCGCGGCCGGTCCGATGGCGGCGGCATGGGCGCGACCCTGACCGGCCTGTGGCGCCCGCCCGGGCCGCATCCGTTCGCCACGCCCATGGTGTCCTTCCACGTCGGCGACAGCCGCCTGTACCGCTTGCGCGGCGGCGTCCTCGAACAGCTCACGCGCGACCAGACCCTGTACCAGCAGGCGCTGGAAGCCGGCATGGTCGACCGGCTCCCTGCCCGCAACCTGCTGCTGCAGGCGGTCGGGCCGTCGGCCGCCGTCACGCCCGAGGTGCGTTCACACATGATGGTTCCCGACGATGTCCTGATGCTGTGCAGCGACGGCCTGCACGGCAGCGTGCCGCATGGAGAAATCCAGGCTACCCTGGCCGATGCCCACGCCGGCAACCTGCCGGCACTGTGCGACCGGCTGATCGAGACGGCCAAGCGCTACGGCGCGCGCGACAACATCACGGTGCTGGTCGCGCTGTGCGGGCCGGCTTGAACGGCCAGCGCCCGACGCTCTAAGGCAGCGCCGCCGGCCATCCATGCGCTTGCCACTGCCCGTCGAGCAGCGCGGCAAATCCCGCCGCCGGCGGCAGGCCCGGGCATAGCGCCAGGCTGGGCGCGACCTGCGCCGATCCGTCGGTCCACCAGGCGCTGCACCCGGCCATGCCGGCGCCGGCCAGGGGCGGCACCAGGCCACTGGGCAAGGCCGCCACCCGCGGGCCAGCCGGCCCCGCCCTTGCCACGGCCATTGCCGGGCGCGGCGCGCCATCCAGCGCCTGCAGCGCGGTATCGAACGCATCCATCGAAAAACCCTCGTCGAGCGACGACAGCGCCAGGTCTTCCAGCCGCGCGAACCAGGCGGCGTGCCCTGTCAGGCAGTCGGCAAGCGACGGTACGTCGTCCAGGCCGGCCGCCAGCACCAGGGGAAAACATCGTCCGACCCGGTCGGCGCTGGGCATCATGATCCCGCACCAGGCCCGGGTGCCGCACAGGCCAGGCGCCAGCACGAAGCGCCACAAGGGACTGCTTGCCCAGGTCGGCGTCCAGTCTGCGCCGAGCGCGGCCCGGCTGCGCACCAGGGAGGCCTGCAGCCAGCCATCGAATGCCGACTGCATGGCGGGCGGCAGCCGGCGCGACACGAAATCGCCATGGCTGCGCAGCTTGCCGAAGAAGCCCGGCGCCCGCGCACCCATCGGAATCACCAGGCCGCCGGGCAGCGGAACTGTTCCAGCGCCTCGCGCCGGAACGGGTTGATCACGCTGCTGGCGGTGAGCTGGTAAGTCATCTTGTGGCCGTCGAGGTCGAACGTCAAGGTGTAGCGCTCGCCCTGCGCGCCAGGCTGCAGCACGCCCTTGTCCAGCATGCGGAACCAGGCCCATGGCCCCTCGGTGCGCAGGTCGGCGCGCAGCGCCGGCGTGGCTTCCAGGTGGACCAGGCTGCCGCCTTTGCCCGACGGGAGCGTGACCGGGACCGGCCGTGCCGGGGTGCCGGCGCTGTACAGGACCGGCTGGCCGTCGATGTCGAGCACGACCTTCGTCAAGGCCGGATCGGCCGCTTGCGGCAACAGCTCGAAGCGCAGCGAAGGCTGGCGTCCGCCGGCACCGAAGAACATCTCGCGCAGGCGTGCGGCGCGCTGGAACTGGTTCAGCACGTCCTGGCCGATGCCGACCGGCGCCTCGCCGGTGCCGCGCCATTTCCACTGCGGCCCCGACATGTCCACTTGCGCGGCCAGGTTCTTGCTGAAGAAATCGTCCATGATACCGCCCGGGCCAAAGAACTTGCCGAAATCGTCCGGCGTGGCATCCCTGGTGGCGCTGCGCACCATTGGGTAGCGTCCGGCGATCGCATCGCGGCAGAACGGCGCGGCTTCCGCCGCCCACAAGGCCTGGATGCGCGCGCGTTCGCTGTCGAGCGTCAGGCCCGAACCGGCGCTGTCGACGTTGGCAAGCATGTCGCCCAGCGGCGCCGGCGTCCCTTCGGCGGCGCGCTTGACCTTTTGCAGCGCATCGCCGGCAGGCGCGGGCGTACCGGCGCGACGCGCCTTGTCGGCGGCATCGAAGTATTGCGAGGCGTCCTTGAGCAGCGCCAGCTGTGCGTCGAGCGGTCCCGGGGCGGCAGCGCTGCCGACCAGCTTGTGCAGCGTCTCGAAATGCTGGTCGACCGGGGTGCCGGTCTTCGCCGCCGGCTCGGGCGCCGCGTCATCGCCACCGCCGAGTGCCGCTTCGAGTTTCTGGCGTGCGGCCGACAGCTTGCTGCGCACCGCGGCGTCGAGTGCCGCCGCCCCCTTGCCGCTTGCGCCGTCGAGCGTGGTTTCGCGCGCGGCCGCCGTCAGGAAGGCCTTGAGCGGCGAGTCGGCCGCGGCCAGCGCGTTGGTGATGCGTGCGCCCTGGTCGAGGCTGGAAAACGGCGCGATCCGCACGTCGGCCAGCATCGCGTCCCAGGCCCGGATGTAATCGGCGTAATACAGCTGCAGCACGGCGGCGTGCATCTGGTCGCCGGTGAGCGCACCCAGGGCGCCTTCGGCTTCGCGGCGGTCCAGCACCCAGCTGTCCTTGGCGATGTCGGCCAGCGCGCCGGGCGACTGCTTGAGCAGTTCACGGTAGCCGGCCACGCTGAACACACCCGGGATGCCGCGTGTGAGCGGCTCGCCGCTCTTGCGCGCCAACACGGCCGAGACGTCGCGCCCCACTGCCCGGTTGACCGAAAACTCCGGCAGTTTGGCCTGGGCGACCATGCGCTTGAGCCGGTTGTAAACGCGCTCGGGCAGCGGCATCATGGCCAGCGTGGCGCGCACCCTGGCGACGAGGGCGGCATCCAGCAGGGGCGGCTCGGCGCCGCCGCCGGCCGTCTCCAGCAGCGCGCCGGCGTGGGCGAGCAGCTGGTCGCGCTGCTCGGCGCTGGCATCCGGCAGGCTACGGCGCCAGTCGAAGGCCAGCCAGGCCAGGACCGAGTCGGCATCGAGATGCGTCGGCTGGCCCAGCATGAGGTACACGCGCAGCGCTTCGTAGAGCTGCTCCTGGCTGTTGGCGTCGCCGCGGCGCAGGACGTCTTCCAGGCGCGCCGCCACGCGCGGCAACATGCTCGATCGCAGCAGGCGCTGGTAAGCCAGTTCGGCACCGGCGCCGAGCTTGTCGCGCTGGTTCAGGCCGAAGCGGCTCGATAGCGGGACGCTGGCATCGCGTTCGTCATGGCCGCCAGGCAGTGCGCGCGCCGCGTTCAGCATCGGCAGGATGCCCAGTGCCGAGCCGTCCGCGGGCGCGGCCCGCACCAGCTTGTCGAGCGCGTCGGCGCGTGCGTCGACCTCGCGCACGGTTTGCCCGTTGTGCACGAAACTGGTGGCCAGGCCGGCCACCAGCAGCGCGAACAGCACGCCGGCGGCGCCCGCCCCCAGCCAGCGCAGGCGCCGCTGGCGTGCCTCGAAGGCGCCATCGATGCCGGCCAGTCCCGCTTCCTTGAAGATCAGCTCGCGCAGCAGATTGGTGATGAAATAACTGCGGCCGCTGGCCGCATTCGGCGGCAGCACCTTGCGGTCCAGGCCGAAGGTCGCGGCCAGCGCGCCCATCACGCGGTCGATCGGGCTGCCCTCCTGGGTCCCGCTGGTGAAGTACACGCCGCGCAGCAGGGCGCTCGGCTCGTAGCGGGTCGGTTCGAACACCGCGCCCAGGAAGCCGCCGAGCACCTCGCCCAGGCCCGCGAACTGTTGCGGAAAACGGTACAGCAAGGCACGCCGCTGCAGGTCGCGCTCGTCCTGCATGCGCGTCAGCACCCGCGCCTGCAACTGCTGTTCGAGTTCGAGGAAGCGCGCCGGAAATTCCGCCAGCGCGGCGCCTTCCGTCGCCGCCGGAAAAGTCATGCCCCACACCTGGGCACGCTCTTCACGCCCCAGCGGATCGAAGAATTCGGTGAAACCGGCCAGCAGGTCGCACTTGGTCACCGTGACGTACACGGGAAAACGGGTCCCGAGCTTCTCGTGCAGTTCCTTGATGCGGGCACGGATCGCCGCGGCCTGGGCCTGGCGCGCGGCGGGGCCCTGCTGCAGCAGGTCGGCGACCGACAGCGCCACGATGACGCCGTCGATCGGACGGCGCGGCCGGTGCTTCTTCAGCAGCGCGAGAAAACCGTGCCAGCCCGCCTGGTCGGCCTGGGCATCGCTGTCCTGGGTAGTGTAGCGGCCGGCCGTATCGAGCAGCACCGCCTCGTCGGTGAACCACCAGTCGCACTGGCGCGTGCCGCCGACGCCGCCGATGGCGCCCGGCCCCATGGCCTCGGCCAGCGGGAAGCGCAGGCCCGAATGCAGCAGACTGGTGGTCTTGCCGCTGCCGGGGGCGCCGACGAACATGTACCACGGCAGCTGATACAGATACTGGCTGCCCCACGCCTTCTTCCCGGGTGCCGCCTTCTTCAGCACCGCCAGCGCCTGCGCCATGCGCTGCTTCAGGGCCGCCTGCTCGTGCAGCGCCGCCGGATCGGGGACACCAGCCGGCACCGGCGCATCGGCGGCGGCCATGCTCGCGATCAGCTTGCGGTTGGCCAGCCAGGCGGACAAGGCCTTCCAGCCGAGCCAGCCGGCCCAGGCCGCGAACATCAGGAATACGAAGAACCAGCGCACGCTGCTGGCGGCAAACGGCTCCTTGCCGTCGAAGGCAAGCAGCGGCGCCTCGAACCAGAACACCAGCGACAGCAGCAGCACGCCGATGAAGGCCAGCACCGCGCGCTTGAAGAGCCAGGAAAACAGACGTTTCATAATATATAGCCGATGCGGCCGGTACGGCCAATGACAGGATGGGTATTCACGGGGCGCTGGCCGGCGCCAGCACGACCAGCTCGACGCGGCGGTTGCGCGCACGCGCGGCCGGGCTGTCGTTCGGCACCAGCGGTTCGGCATCGCCGCGTCCCTCGACGCTGTAGCGTTCCGGCGGACCGGCCCGCGTGGCCAGCGCCGCCATCACGGCCGCCGCACGGGCCTTGGACAAATCGTAGTTCGACGGGAAGCGGGCCGACAGGCCGGGTTTGGTATTGTCGGTATGGCCGATCACCAGCACCTTGCCGGGCAGCGTCTTCAGGGCGTCGCCGATGCGGCCGAGCAGGCCCGCGACGTCGCCGTTGACCTCGGCGCTGCCGGAGCCGAACATGCCTTCGCCGCGCAGCGTGATCGTGGTGCGCGCGGCCGATTCGGTGACGGTGACCTTGCCGGCGGCGACTTCCGGCGCCAGGAAGGCGGCGGTGCGTGCCGGCGCCGCGACGGGCATCGGTGCGGCCACCGTGGCCGGCACACCCGCCTGGCGCAGCGCCGACAGTTTGGCGAACACCGGGTCCGAATCGCGGTTCAGCACATGCGAGGCCACCAGCTGGGCCACCAGCAGCAGGCTGCAGGCGCCGGCCGCCATCACCCACACCGGCGTGCGGCGCATCGGCGAGACCGCCGGCGCCGCCGCGCCGCGCCAGTGCGGCGACAGGTCGGCCTCGAAGGCGCCGCGATGCTGGCGGATCAGGGCGAGCAGGCGTTCGCGTACGGTCGCCAGCTGGGCCTGGCCCTGGTCGGCGAGGCGGAAGCGTCCCTCCAGGCCGAGCGCCAGGCACAGGTACATCAGTTCGAGCAGATCGAGGTGTTTCGCGGCATCCTGGCTCAGGCGCTGCAAGACCAGGAAGAATTTTTCGCCGCCCGAGGCTTCGTTGTGGAAGGCCACCAGCAGGCTGCGCGCCCCCCATACCCCGCTGCCCCAGGGCGTGCCGGAGATGGTTTCGTCGAGCAGCGTGCACAGGGAATAACGGGCGGCGGCGATCGAGTCGGTCGGCACGCCGGCCGCCGCGGCGTCGGATTCGAAGGTGCGGATGGCCAGCGCCAGGCGCTCGCGCAGCTGGCCCAGGTCGGGCGGCTGCAGCGTATGGCGCAGCGGCACCACCAGGTCGAGCAAGGGGTTGGCCGCGCGCACCAGCCGGTTGAGGCCACTGCCTGCGAGCGCCACGTGCACCGGGGCGCTTTCGGCATGGATCGAAGCGCCGGCGGCGGGCGCGGGCGCCGCGCCCGCTGCCGTACGCCGGCCGCCGGGGTTCAGCACCAGCATCGTGGCATCGGGGTCCTGGCCCGGCTGCGGTGCCGGCTTGTCGGAATCGCTCATGGCTTACCTCCGGATGGCCCAGAACTGCATCTGCAATCCAGGGAACTCGCCGGCGACATGCATCGCGAAGCCGGCCGAGGTGTGCAAGTGCTGGAAATACTCGCTGCCGCTGTCGAGTTCGAAATAGGTGTAGCCGGCATAGAACGGCAGCTGGCGCGGCGCCACCGGCAAGGGGCGCAGGCCGATGCCGGGCAGTTGCAGGTTGACCAGGTCGCGGATCTTCTCCACCGAGCCGATCTTGACCTGCGCGGGGAAGCTGGTGCGCAGCAGTTCCGGCGGCAGGTGCGCATTCACCACCAGCACGAAGGTGGCCGAACGCAGCAACTCGCGGTCGGGCACCACCGCCACGCGGATGCCGAACTGGCGCTCGTCGAGCGGGATCGGCACGGCCTGGGTGTCCATCACGGTCGACAGGGCGCGGCGCAGGTCGGCGATCACTGGCGCGAAGGTCTCGGCAAGCGCATCGTGGCGATACACCGGATAGGCGGCCGTGCGCTTGCCGGGCTCGGTGAAAGTGGCCAGTTCGCCGGCCAGCGACACCATCGTCTGGTAGAGCGTTTCCGGGTGCACGCCGGTGGTGCCGGCCAGGTGGATCACCAGCGGCTCGACGCGGTTGAGCAACTGCAGCAGCAGGAAATCGGCGATCTCGGCGGCGCCCGCGGCCCCCGGCTGCGACAGGCGCGCCGCCAGCACGTCGCCGCGCTGGTGCAGCAGTCCCACCAGTTCGTCGGCAAACGCGGCCAGGCGAGGCGCAGCGCGGAAATCCAGGCATGGCGGGCTGTAATCCGGATCGATCACCACGCGGTTGTCGGCGCGCCGCTCGACGATGCGGGCCACGCCGATGGTGGCGTAGGCATTCGCCACTTCGGAGGCCAGGGCCAGGCGCAGGCGCAGCTTCCCGATCTGCAGCAGGGCGCTGTTGTCCAGGCCATTGCTGTCCCATGCCTCGTAGTCGTCCATGCGATGGCGCGCGAAGTTGTCCGGCTGCTCGCCATTGTCCACTTCGGCCACGCCGTGGCGGCGCAGCGGCAGCGCCAGCACCACGAGCACGTTGCGCGCGTCACCCGGGATATCCAGCGGCAGCGGCAATTCGTCGTCGGCCGGCAAAGTGAACGGCGTGCCGTCGGGCAGGACCGCGGTGCAGGACTGCAGCGCAAGCTTGCCCAGCGCCAGCTGGTGTTCGTCGATCTTCAGTTCGGCGAAACCCCAGCTGTACGGGCGCAGCGCAGCCACGCGGGTTTCGAGCTGGCTTTGCCAGTAGCGGTCGTGTTGCTGCAGGTGTTGCGGCTGCAGCAGCATGCCTTCGGACCAGACCACCTTGTTCTTCCACGCCATAATGCTTCTTTCGTCCCTAGATTATTGTTTCGCCTGGCGCAGGCGCGCCACTTGCTCTTCATAGGCTTCCGAGAATTTTTCCCCGAACAGGCGCTGCAGGTCGTCGTCGGCTTCGCGCGCGATCTCGGCGTACAGCTCGACCAGCCGGTCCCACATCCTGGCCTTGCGGTTCGACGACAGCATCTTGTCCATCACGCTCAAGTTGTCCAGGCGCTCTTCGATGCGGGCCGGGTCGAAGCGGTGCAGCACCGCGCCCAGGGCGGCGCGCATGCCGGCGATCACCGCCAGCTCGTGCGCGCGCAAGTCGTCGAAGGCGCCCGCCATCGCATCGCGCGGCGCCATGTAGCCGGCCATCGTCCCGGTCAGCATCTGGGTCAGCGCGCCGTCGGCATTGGGGAAGAATTTCAGGGGGTTGTTGGCGCGCACCGACAGCATGGTCATGTCGATGCGGCTCTCCTTCTTGGTCATGGCGCGTGCCATCAGCACGTCCATGGTGCCGGCCGTGGCCTCGCGCAGCAGCGCGCCGACCAGCTCGGCGACCTCGGTCGCGGGCCGCTGCAGCTGCAGGCCGGGCAGGCCGAGGCCGCGCAGCAGTGCCTGCAGGACGGCGTCGCTGGCCGGCGCGCTGCCCTGCCCGGCCAACGCGGGCGCCGTGGTGGCGGACGGTGGCGCTGCGGGCACCGGCGCAGGCGGCGCCAGCGGTGCCGGTTGCAGCGGCTGGGCAATGAGTGCCGTCATGTCGGCGTTGGCGCCACCCAGCACGGCATCCGGCACGGCATCCGGCAAAGGAGCATGCAACGCCGCGGGCACAGCGGCTGGCGCGGGCGCAGGCGTGGGTGGCACCGGTGCCACGGCCGGGGGCGCGAAAAAGTCAGCCAAGGGATCGTAGTCGTGAGGAATGGCAAAGCCGCCGGCCTGTGCGGACGGTGCGGACGGCGCCGGCGCGAACGGCGCGGGCGCCGCTGCGTGTTGCGGGAACGCGGCCAGCTCGGGCGACACGTGGTCGCTCTCCGCCGCGCGCGCGGGCGCCTGGGGTGCGCTGCCGAACAGGTTCAGGCCGAGCGGATCGTCACCCGCAAGACCGCCTCCCTGGCCAGGCAGCACATCGAGGATGCTGGCGCCGGCGAGCGGATCGGCGAACACGGCAGCTGGCGCCGGCGTGGCCGCCGGAGCAGGCGCGAAGTCGAGCGGTGGCAGTTGCACCGGCACGGGCGGGGGCGGCGGCTCGAACAGCGGCAGCGCGGCGTCGTTGACCGGTGCCGGCGCCAGCGGCGCTGCAGCCGGCGACGCCTCGATCAGCACCTGCAGCTGGTAGTCGCCGATGGCCAGGCGGTCGCCATGGCCGAGCGCGGCCTGGCTGCCCTTGCCGAGCGGACGGTCGTTCAGCACGCTGGCATTGCTGCCCAGGTCTTCCAGCAGGAAGGTATCGCCCCGGCACAACACGCGCGCATGCACGCGCGAGATGTACTTGCTCGGATCGTCGAGCACCAGCGCATTGTCGGCGGAACGCCCGATACTGCCGCCGGCGGCGGTAAAACGCACGGCGGGCGCGGGCGGCACCGGCTGGTTGCGGTAGCTCAGGATTCGTAGGGTCAGCAGCATCGGATGAATAGGGTTGGGTAGCCGCCGCACCATCTTTGCGCCGGGTCGCGCACGCGGCTGAAAGCGGCCTGGACAGATTGTCAATTATACGTTGGGTCCGGGCTGGCATTCCAACTTCCCGGCACGCCGGACATCAGTTAATTTGCACCATGGCGCCGCCGATCGTCATGACTGCGCCGGATTTGATTTCCATCATCGCGCCCGCCTTGACCTTCGCATTCGCGTCAGCGGCGATTTCGATCTCGGGCGCCTTGATGGTGATCTTGCCGGCTTCGATCTTGATGCTGCTGCCGCCGACCTTCAACTCGATCGAGGTACCTGCTTCGATGACGATGGTGGAACCAACCTTGACCTTCTGGGCGCCGTCGATGCCCACCGACTGGTCGCCGCCGACGTCGAGCTTCTGGTCGGCCTTGATCGTCACCGTCTGGTTGTTGTCGACGTTTTCGACCTGGTCGTGGCCGATGGTCGTGGTCTGGTCGTTCTTGATGTCGATCGTCTGGTTACCCTTGTCGGCGGTTTCGAAGCCGACCTTGAGCGCATCGTTGTTCTTCACTACGCGCAGGAAATCGCGTTCGGCGTGGAGGTACACCTCTTCCTCGCCCTTCTTGTCCTCGAAGCGCAGCTCATTGAAGCCTTCGCCGCCTTTCGAGGATTGCGACTTGACCGTCGAAATGGTCTGTTCGTCCGGCAGCGCGTAGGGCGGCATGGCGTCGGAGTTGTAGACGCAGCCCGTCACCAGCGGCCGGTCCGGATCGCCCTCGAGAAAACTGACCACCACTTCCATGCCGATGCGCGGAATCGCCATCGCGCCCCAGCCCTTGCCGGCCCAGCCCTGTGCCACCCGCACCCAGCATGAGCTGTTTTCGTCGTCCTTGCCCAGCCGGTCCCAGTGGAACTGCACCTTGACCCGGCCATACTTGTCGGTCCAGATTTCTTCGCCGGCCTTGCCGACCACCATCGCCGTCTGCGGTCCCTGCACCACCGGCCGGGGGATGGTCGGCAGCGGCCGGAAGGCGTGCTCCTTGCCGATGGCGTCGATGGTGCAGGCGAAGGCAAAGCCCTGGCCGCCGCTGGCGTAGTCGTTGCCGCTCACCTGATAGCTGGCCGCCGTCACCAGGTAGGCACGGTTCTGGTCCGCGCGCGGATGCTCGGCCAGCGTGAACAGGCCGCCCGGATACAGGCCGCGCGCGCTGGTCGTCGCACCGACCTGCTCGCCCTGGCCGTGCAGGCTCTCGATGCGGGCACGTGCAAGTGCACTGCCGTCGGCCGGCTTGCTGAAATTCCCCGGATAGTCGTACATCTCGTACGACGCCTGTCCGAACGCCGCCGCGATCGTCGCCGTCGACGTCAGGCCGCCGCTGGCGCTGGCGCCGGCCTTCTCGAAATCGAAATCGTCCAGCACGTACCTGCTGGCGGTGATGGCACCGCCTGTGGTCCAGGCAGACACGGTTTCGCCGCTGTCCGTCGCCCTCGGTGCCCTGTCGCTGAACTTCAGGGCCTCGTAGCCCGCGATCGGCTGGTGCGCGCCGTAGGAATCGGCCAGCACCATCGTATGGCTGTCGGCGTCGTGGGTGAAGTAGAAGTAGATGCCGGCCTCTTCCAGCAGGCGGCAGACGAAATCGAAGTCGGTCTCGCGGTACTGCACGCAATACGGCAACGCGGCGTACGTATTGCTCAGTGCGCTTTCGGACAAGGATACGGTGCTGCCATATTTGTCGCAGACTGCCTTGACGATGTCGGGCACCGACATCTCCTGGAAAATCCGGCAGTCCGACGCCCGCGTCAGCAGCCACAGGCCCGGGTGGACCGTCGCCTCGTAGGCGGTCAGGTCGCCGGCGCGGCCGGTGCTGCGAAAGCGCGTGACGATGCCGTTGACATAGCGCTTGCTCTCGCCGTCCGCGAGCGTCAGGACGACGGTCAGCGGCGTGCCGAGGATGTCGCCGATCTTGACGGCACCGTCGGTAGACACCAGCTTGACGGTGAATTCCGACAGGCGTCCAAGCTGCTCTTTGCCCTGCATGCCGGCAAAAAGAAGCACGTCGTCCGCCAATGCAGTCTTGACGGACACTTCGCGATTCGATTGGGTAGCGGGCATGGGTATTTTCTATTCAGGGAATCATGGTCTTGACGGTGCCGGACATGCTGAAGGCGATCACGCCGCCCCAGTTGCACATGCACTTCGAGACGTTGTCGAGCGCCGGCATCCTGGCGATCATGACGGTGGCGGCACCCGGCACCCACGGCGCGGCGGTCGCCGGGATGCACGGCATCGGGGTCGGCACGCCCATCGCGGCGGCGGTGGCGGCGATAACCATCGGATTGGCCATCGAACTGCACATCCCGAAAGGCATGATGTTGACCATCGGCTTGTGGTCCATGATGTTGGCGGCAGGGGGACCTTCGCACAGCACCTTGTTCGCCGGCAGCACGACCAGCGACGATGGCGCCGCGCCGAAGGTGCAGGTCATCATGGCGCCCATCGACACCTGGTTCGGCATGTTGTCTCTCCCCTGCGCTTCGGTTTGCTATGGTTCGGCAAGTATGGAGGATGCGCTTATTGGATGCAATGTTTTGCTCATCCAACCCGCATGCGCCGCACACCCGTTTCGCTCAGCACCGCCGCGCCGTTGACGGCATTGTCGAGGTCAGCGCGATCGCGGCGCCACTGGTCCTGCTTGCGGCGCACCACCAGCACCACCTGCTCGCGCGGCGCTGCCTGGACCTGCGCGAGCGAATCGCAGGCGTAGTCGTTGCAGGTGTCGCTGCGCATGTCGCGCGGCAAACTGCAACCGGTGCGGGTGTGGTTGATGCAGGAGCCGGTCTGGGTTTTGTGCGTCACGCGGTCCAGGTAGGCGGCTACCACCTCTTCCGGCGACATGCCGGGATGCGCGTCCATGAAGCGGCGCAGCGTCGGCGCGCCCAGGTAGGCGTGGTCGGACCCGCGCGTGCAGCAGCCGCCGCCGCACAGGGCGCACAGGCGGCCGGGCAGCAGCGATGCGGTATCCGAGACGGTTTCAGCGACCCTGGCGGCAGGCGCCGTCGGCGTGCCTGGCGCCAGGGCGGCGGCGATATCGACGACCGCCTGCAAATGGGCCCGATAGCGTTCGCGCCGCGTTGCCGCCAGCGGCCGCGCGCGGGGCGGACCGGATGGCAGCAGCAGTTGCAAGGGCACTGCCGCTGGCCCGGCGGGCAGGCGGGCGAAAGCATTCAACTCTGTCCATGCCCGGGCGTTCGCCTCGGCCTCCTCCATCCGCCTAGTGCGCCACGCTGCCACTAGCGTCGCCTGTTCGCGCTTTTGCTGCGCTTCGCGCCGCAGGTAATGCCGGAAATTGGCTTCGCTCATATCGTCGCGCCGGCTGACCACCATGCGGCATGCCACTGCATGACAGGTAGGATAAGCCGCATCTCCGGCAAATGACGACGCGTGACCGTACATCAGCGCTGCGTCACAGACAACGCAGCGCTGCTGTGCAAGTTGTCCGGGCTTGGGCAGCGATGCGACCGACGCCCCGCCATTGGCACATTCTGCAACGGCAGCTCTCCCTACCGCTTCTGCTACGCCCATGCTGTTCTCCCGTTCACTGTCCGGCGGCCGATGCCGACTGCCCCTGTTTGCGCTCCCGAGAACGTCTCGCATCAGGCAATCGTGCGTTCGGCTTTCATCTCAGGCGTCATCGGCCTCGTCGACCAGGCCGTAGCGGCACTCGAATAAAACACCGTCAATACTATTTTTTCCCCGTTCATTACCACATTAACGCCGCGCTTGGCCTGGCTGGAAATGAAATAGTACGACCGGTTGGGACCACGGGTGTCATTGCCGGGCTGATTGGCGGCACGCAGGGCAACAGCTTTCGTGATGGCTTGCGCATAGGTCTCCGCCGCTACCGAGTGCCCGCCACGCGGGTTGACGAGATCGTTGAGCAGTTCCAGATGGAAGGTCGCCCCGCCTGTGCCGCTCGGCAACATTAGATTCAGGGCGGCGCCGCCGAAATTGCGGTCGAGCCGCGCCAACTTCCAGAGGCCGAACCCTCCGAAAGCCTTCGACACATCCTGCAAGCGGCCCAGCACGAGCGGTAGCGTCAGCCATTTCTCCGCCGTATCGAGATTGGCGATCGCGACATCGTCAGCATCCCCGTAGCGGTCGAAGCGATCGAAACTGGCGCCAAGGAGCGGGATCCTGTTCTCGCTATCCCCCAAGGTCGGTTCGAGTTCCGCGATCAGGGAACGCTGAGCCGCTTCGGGAATGTCGGCATATCGCAATGTCTTGACGAACTTGCCGTCGCCGTCCGCCTCCCATTTACTCGGCAATGGCATTTGCTTTACGCCGGGCGCAGCCATGGGAGGCGCCTTCGGTGGGCGCGTCTCGGTGCCCGTGAATTTAAAACTCGCATGCCATAAATTTGTCGGACAAGCCAGACCGGGGCGTTTGGCGTAGCTCTTGCCTGGCTCGGGGCCTGGCTTGCCTGGCGGCGGCGCCTCTGGGCCGACCACAACTGCATTACAAGCGACACATTGAAAGATCAGATATTGCACCATTAGATTATCTCCGGATGTTCGAGGTGTTTCCGGCACTACGGTCAAATCGAGAAATGCTTAGCCGCACTGGGGTCGCGTAGAACTCAGTCATATATCTTAGACGCTAGCGCTTTTACGCCATCTGCGGACAGGATCGTGGCCAAAGTCTTAGAGTATTTCGTGCGGTCGTCGCTCAGCTCTTTACATAAACTGGCGATGATTGCCTGCGCTTTCCTGCATCCCGGCCCAATGAGCTGGGCAGGCAATTCAGAAGGATTTTCTGAAGGAAGCCAGGCGTTGCGGCGCTCAGGAGCGCCAGGCAAGTTGGGCGCCGCAGGTGGCGGTATATTGTGCAAGCTGGCATCGGCGACCTTATTTCCTTTGGGATGACTGGGGAGACGATAGGTTTCGTTTTCAAGCGCAGGAAACGAGCTTGGTCGTGCACTCTGCCAAAGGTCGTGAGCGATCAGACGTTTTCGCGCGCTAACACCAGGACTCAACACGTTGTACAACTTTTCCGGCACTGTATACAGAAGCGGCACCATAAACAGCGACGCACCAAACTTGGCTACGCCGATATCATGTCGTTCAGCCAGATAGTAAGCATGTGCCTCGCATTTTCCGCACGTGCACTTATAAAGTCCGCCGCCGCCCTTTTCTCGCGAAACGAGGTCCCATAGGCGAAACGACGTCTGTGCCGATTTCGCTACCTGCGCAGCGCCGATCCATACCGCTAAAACAGGTGCAAGGCTGCCGGCAGCAAACACGGCACCTGTTGCCACAATCCCTCCTGAAGCAACCGGAACCGTATAGGCTGTGGAAATACCGTAACCAGCTCCTTTTTTAATGCCCTCCTCGCTGGCTAACTTCGCTGCCTTTTTTAAATTACCGTACTTTCCGAAGTCCCACTTTAATGAAACATTTTTTAATTCCTCTTTTATCTTTTGATAGTCGCGAAGGTTACTGCTCTCGGCTGCATTTCGCAGGTCGATCAGCAATTGATCCAGCTCAGGCATGAATTCAGTAGGCATAAAAAACTCTCCTATGTATCTTGGGAACGACGCAGGTCAGGCAAAGTCGTAGGCAAACTCGCCATCCACGACGCTTACGTCGACGCGCGCGACTGCCTCGCCTTTCATCATCTGGTTCAGGAATTCCTTCGAAATATCCGGCAACATCGTATTCGTCAAAATCGCATCGATCATCCGCCCGCCCGACTCGCCTTCCGTACAGCGCGACACCACCAGCTTCACCACGTCGTCGGTATAAGTGAACGGAATCTTGTAGCGCGCCTCGACGCGCTTCTTGATGCGGTTCAACTGCAACTTGACGATCTCGCCCAGCATCGCATCCGACAGCGGGTAATACGGAATCGCCACCATCCGTCCCAGCAGCGCCGGCGGGAACACTTTCAGCAGCGCCGGCCGGATCGCCTTGGCCATGCCTTCCGGATCCGGCATCAGGTCCGGATCCTTGCACAGGCCGGCGATCAGCTCGGTGCCGGCGTTGGTGGTCAGGATGATCAGGGTGTTCTTGAAATCGATGAAGCGCCCTTCCCCGTCCTCCATGAAGCCTTTATCAAAGACCTGGAAGAACATCTCGTGCACGTCCGGATGCGCCTTTTCGACTTCGTCCAGCAGCACCACGGAATACGGCTTGCGGCGCACCGCCTCGGTCAGCACGCCACCCTCGCCGTAGCCGACATAGCCCGGCGGCGCGCCCTTCAGTGTCGACACCGTGTGCGCTTCCTGGTACTCGCTCATGTTGATGGTGATGAGGTTCTGCTCGCCGCCGTACAGGGCCTCGGCCAGCGCCAGCGCCGTTTCCGTCTTGCCGACGCCCGAGGTACCGGCCAGCATGAACACGCCGATCGGCTTGCTCGGGTTGTCCAGGCCCGCGCGCGAGGTCTGGATGCGCTTGGCGATCATCTCCATCGCGTGGTCCTGGCCGATCACGCGCTTGGCCAAGGTCGAGGCGATGTTGAGGATGGTCTCCATCTCGTTCTTCGCCATGCGGCCGACCGGGATGCCGGTCCAGTCGCCGACCACGGCGGCCACGGCCTGGTAGTCGACCGTGGGCAGGATCAGCGGGGTTTCGCCCTGCAGGTCGGCCAGCCTGGCCTGCACTTCCTTCAGCTGCGCCATGAGTTCGGTGCGCTGCTCGGCGCTCAAGGCGGCAGGCGCGTCGCTGCCGGCGGCGGCTTCCAGCTTGCTGCCGGTGCCTTCCACCGGCTGGCCGCCGTCGCGCAGGCGCGCGCGCAGCGCCAGCAGTTCGTCGACCAGCGCGCGTTCGTCGTTCCAGCGCTGCTCGAGGCCTGCCAGGCGCGTCTTTTCGGCCGCCAGCGCGGCTTCGGTGTCGCGTGCGCGCGCGGCGGTGTCGATGCCGATCGCGCCTTCGCGCCCGATGATGCCCTGCTCGACTTCCAGCGCCTCGATGCGCTTGCGGCTGTCGTCGACTTCCGCTGGCGTTGCGTGCAGGCTGACGGCCACACGCGCGCAGGCGGTGTCGATCAGGCTCACCGATTTGTCCGGCAGCTGGCGCGCCGGGATGTAGCGGTGGCTCAGTTTCACGGCTGCTTCCAGCGCTTCGTCCAGGATCTGTACCTGGTGGTGCTTTTCCATGGTGGAGGCGACGCCGCGCATCATCAGGATAGCGCGCTCTTCGCTCGGCTCGTCGACCTGGATCGACTGGAAGCGGCGCGTCAGGGCCGGGTCTTTTTCGATGTGCTTCTTGTATTCGGCAAAGGTGGTGGCGCCGATGGTGCGCAGGGTGCCGCGCGCCAACGCCGGTTTCAGCAGGTTGGCGGCGTCGCCGGTGCCGGCCGCGCCGCCGGCGCCGACCAAAGTATGGGTTTCGTCGATGAACAGGATGACCGGGGTGGTGCTGGCCTGCACCTCGTCGATGACCGAGCGCAAGCGCTGCTCGAACTCGCCCTTCATGCTGGCGCCGGCCTGAAGCAGGCCCACGTCCAGCGCCAGCAGGCGCACGTCCTTCAGGCTGGGCGGCACGTCGCCGCGCGCGATGCGTTGGGCAAAGCCTTCGACCACCGCGGTCTTGCCGACGCCCGCTTCGCCGATCATGATCGGGTTGTTCTGGCGGCGGCGCATCAGGATGTCGACCATCTGGCGGATCTCGTCATCGCGGCCGACGATCGGGTCCATCTTGCCGCTTTTCGCCTGTTCGGTCAGGTCGACCGTGAATTTCTTCAGGGCTTCCTGCTTGCCCATCGCCGCCGGGGCGATGGCGCCCGAGGCTTCGCCGGGGCTTGCAGCCGCGCTGAAGCCGTCGGTGGCGGCCAGCCTGGCTTCCGGCGAGTCGGCGAGCAGCCTGGCGAAATTGTCGGTCAGGTGCTCGAGCTTGATCTTCTCGAACTGCTTCGACATACCGTATAGACCGTTACGCAGGCCGCTGGTCTTGAGCAGGCCGACGACCAGGTGGCCCGAGCGGATCTGCGATTCGCCGAACATCAGGGTGCCGTAGACCCAGGCACGCTCGACCGTCTCTTCCAGCTGCGACGACAGGTCGGTGACCGAGGTGGCGCCGCGCGGCAGGCGGTCCAGGGCCGCGGTCAGGTCGCGCGCCAGCGTGGCCGGATCGATGTCGTACTGGCGGATGATGCGCACCAGATCCGAGTCCTGCAGCTGCAGGATCTGGTGCAGCCAGTGCACCAGTTCAACGTAGGGATTGCCGCGCAGCTTGCAGAATACGGTGCTGCTTTCGATGGCCCGGTAACACAGGCTGTTCAGTTTTCCAAACAATGCGACGCGGCTGATGTCTGCCATGACTTCCCCTTATTGGTGTTATATCGATTTATGACGCTCGTTCGGTACCGCTCTCCACATTCGCCGGATGGGTCACCATCTGGTCGAGGTCGTGCTGCGGCGCGGCGCTGGCCACCCAGGTGCTCCAGCCCATGCGGGTGGCGCCGCCCAGGCGCAGCGGCGGCATCTGTTCTTTTTTCAGTACCAGACGCACGTCCCAGTCCAGGGCCAGGCCGACGTAGGTTCTGACCCATGCCAGCAGGCGCGCCATGCTGTCGCCGCCCGGCATGAAGCGCTGGTAATCGGCGTAGTCCAGCGGGCCGATCACGATGCGGAACTTGTTCTGGCAATCCCACACCCTGCGGCCCAGCATCAGCGAGCTGCCGAGGCGATTACCGTCCTCGAACGCGCCCAGCCGGCTGCGGATCTCGTCCGGGATGCGCATCCAGTGGCCGACGAATTGCTCGACCCGGACCGGCACCTTGAAATAGGCGCCCAGGATCGTCACCAGGCCGGCGGCCGGGCGCGTCTTGTTGGCCAGCAGGCCGGCGAAGTGCAGCTTGGCGAAGTCGCCGATGGCGTCGCGCTCGCGCAATGCGGGTGCGCCGATGCCGAACATGCTGCCGACAAAATCCGAAAAGCGGTCGGCGTCGCGCCGGTCCAGGCTGATGACCGGTTCGGCCACCGCTCGGGCGCGGTAGAACAGGGCCAGCATGCGGTGGTGGAACACGTCGAGAAAGGCCAGCATGGTGCCGTCGCCGCCGTGGCGCAGGCGATCGCGCACGTATTCTGTGATGTGCACGGGCAGCGGGCCGTTCGCGCCCAGCAGCCCGAAGAAATTCACGGCCAGGCGCGCCCTCGCATCGCCGTCGGCACGAGTGAAGCGGGCCAGCGCGGTCGGATGGAAGATCAGGGCCGGATCCTGGCCGAAGCGCACCGCGTCGTCGCGCGGGCGCAGCGAGGTGCCGATGCGCGGCAGGTCGGGCCGGGCGTTCTCCAGCAGGCGCAGCACCTGGAAGAAATCCATGCGCGCGGCTTCCCGCTCCAGCAGCAGTTCGAGTTCTACAGGATCGCGCATACACCCACCCTGGCCGGCCAGCGCATGATCTCGCCACGTCCGATAGTGCGGATCACGGTTTCGGTGAATGAATTGATCGACACGTACTGCGCGAAGAATTCGCTCAGTACCGCGCCCAGCACGAAGGCGCCGCTGCCCTCGAAGGCGGCGTCGTCCAGCGTGACGGTGACCTGGATGCCGCGTCCCAGCGCGATCGGGCCGGGCGACGGCATGCGCCGGGTGATGGGTCGGGAAGCGATCGAGCGCACGCCTTCCACCTGGCGTTGCAGGCCCAGATCGGCGGGGTGGCAATACAGGGACAGCAGTTCGCGCAAGGCCACGGCGCCCTGCTGCACATCGGTGTCGAGCAGCGACAGGTAGTTCAGCGACAGCTGGTTCAGCAGGCGCCATGCCATGCTGCCTTCGGCAAACGAGGGATGCGGCTGGCTCGGCCCGGCGAGGCAGCGCACGGCCGTGATCGGGGCGCCGTCCTCGAGAATGAAATCGGTCTTGCCGACGCCGATCGCCAACGACAGCGGCAGGTCGCGGTTGGTGCACAAGACGCTCAGGCCGAGTTGGCGCACGTCGGCGCCATACGGGGCCTCGAGCGCGTCGACGATGGCGATGAAGGTTTCGCTGCCGATGTAACTGGAACGCGGGCCGTCGCGGCGCTGCCGTTGCGACACCTGGCGCGCTTCGCGCCGGATCTGGTAGAACGCCTGGTCCTGGTGAAGTGTCCCGATGTCCTTGGCCGCGTAGAAAGGCTGGAAGGTCTGCTGCGAATCGGGGCCCGCACCGTAGGCGGTAACCGATTCGACCTGGAACACTTCGAAGTCCATCGGCCGGGTGCGGTCGACCAGCACGTGGTATTCGAGCTGCTCGCCGCTGACGTTGATGCGGTCGGCGCGGCGCTGGAACAAATTGATGGCCGGGGTGCAGTGCAGGGCGAAGTTGGAGGCATCGAGCGACTTCTCCAGCTGCACGTCGGCACGGTTCAGCAGGATCGTGATCTCGATCTCGCGCTCGGCGCACTGGCGCAGCGCGCCCTGCAGGCCGGCCAGTTCGACGAACTGGAAACGCTGCGGAAAAGCAAAATACTCCTGCAGCAGCCGGTAGCCCTGGAAGCTGCGCTGGCCGCCCGGCAGCAGCGCTTCGTCGTCCTTGAAGCCGAGCGGACGCAGCGCCGTCTTCGGCAGCACGCGATGCCATGTGGCCGGACGCGCGACCGGCGTCACCAGCACCCCTTCGACGCCGCCGAGAAGGCTTTCCAGGATCCGTACCGGCATCTCGTCGGCGCCGCGCAGGTGCAGCGCCAGGGTGTCGAGCGGAAGGTCCTTGAATGCGGCGCCGGTGCTTTTCAGGCGCAGCCGTACGCCCGCCTTCACCGCCGGCGGCAGATGCACGTTCAGGCCGGCCTGGCGCCCGCCGTGGGTAAAGAACCTGGCTTCCACCAGCTCGATCGGCCACAGGGTGACGGCGTGGGCGGTGCGGAATTCGCAGGCGGTATTGTCGCCCTGCCCCAGCACGCTGCGCATGGCGCTGCCGCGCGCCACGCGGTAGCCCTTCTGCAGGGCCGGGTTGGACAGGTCGGGCTGCAGCTGCACCACGGCCATCGACGGCGTCGGCGCCAGCAGGTGCGGATACACCAGCTCCGACAGGTGCTGGGTAAACCGCGGGAACTCGGCGTCGATCTTCATCTGCACACGCGCGGCCATGAAGCTGAAGCCTTCCAGCAGGCGCTCCACGTAGGGGTCGGTGCACTCGAAGCTGTCCAGGCCGAGGCGGCCGGCGATCTTCGGGAATTCCTGGGCAAACTCGCCGCCCGCTTCGCGCAGGTGCTGCAGCTCCTGGCTGTAGTAACGCAGGAAGCGTGGGTTCATCTGGTGCTCCTGCCGTTGGCCTCGAGCACCACCACGGCGCCGCGCTCGAGGTCGAGCTCTGTCTTGAGGTACAGGCGTTCCGGATAGGGCTGCGCCCACAGGTCGGCCTCGATCTCGAAATCGAGCTTGTTCTGGCCTTCGGCGCGCGGGGCGAGTGCCTTGACGCTGACCGTGTTGCGGATCAGGCGCGGCTCGAAATCCCAGATCGCCTGGCGGATGCCGCGCTCCAGCGCGCCGATGTCCAGGTTCGACACGGCATTGCCGGCCAGGCCGGGTACACCGTAATTCAGTACCGAATTGGCCAGGTGCGGCAGTGCCGGCGTGGTGGTGACCGACAGCAGATTGGTGGTGTTCAGCAGCCACGCGAGGTCGCGCAGCACGCCCTCGCGCAGGGTGCGCAGCGACATGACACGCCGTTCGCGCGGCTCGACCGTGGCGGCCGGGTCGTCGTCGGTCAGCCGGTCCAGCAGGGACGGCTGCAGGCGTTCGCGCGGCGCCAGTTCAGCCATGTGCGGCCTGTTCGGGGTCGGTGTCGACGGCGTCGAACTCGATCGTGCGCACGTCCATCAGCGGATATTCGCCGGCGTCGGTGACCAGCATGCGCTGGCCCAGGCCGCGACCCTCTGCGGTCCATTCGGTGCGGCGCGCCAGCAGCAGCACATCGTCCTTGCGCGACAGCGTGTCGGCATAGCGGGTCGGCACCAGGCCGACCGTCTCGGCGCCGTTGGCCCAGGTGAACGAGGCCGGCGTCCAGACGGTGTCGCGCAGGTCGGCCGGCGCCTCGAAGGCGATGCGGCGGATGCGCTGCATCGGCACCCAGAAATAGCGGCCGTTGACGATGGCTTCGAGCACCGGCCCGAGACGCGTGTCGGCGTCGGCGAGCCAGGCGAAGGGCTGGCCGTCGATGCTGCCGCTGCTCGCCGGCGCGGCATCGAAGGCCTGCGCGCGTACCTCGGCGGCGCGTTCGTGCTCGCCGGCGGCGTCGAGCCTGACGGCTTCGAGCAGCAGCGCCAGCCATGGCGTCGGCTGGCCGAAGATCAGCGGCGCATGGGCCGCCTTGAAGATTTCACGGCGCAGGGCTTCGCACTGGATCGCCTCGCGGTAGGTCTGCACCATCGGCAGGGTAGCCGGGTCGAGTTCGCTGGCCACGTTCAGCTGGTTCAGCGCACGCTTCCACTCGCCCATCACGCACAGCAGCTGGAACAAAAACACGCGGTGCTTCGCATTCGCGGCATCCTTGCGCACCATGTCCTGCAGCGCGCCGAGTGCGTCGGCGAGCTTGCCTTCGCGGATGAGTTGTTGTGGGGTCATGAGCGTCCGCCGGAATTCGGAAAATCAAACGGGCGGCGTACGGCGCCGCCCACTGCAGCTGATTACTTGTCGGCGTTGCCGGCGATATCCCAGGTGAACTCCTTGTCGCCGCCCTTGGTGCCGGTCTTGGCTTGCGGCGCGTAGGCGAATTTCACCTTGGCGAAGTTGAGGGTGACGTTTTCGGTCAGGCGGTCTTCGCCGCCGCTGCCGCCGGTCGACAGCGAAGTGACCATGACTTCTTCCATTTCGATGGTCAGGTACTTCTGCTGGCCTTCGCCGGCCTTGCGCGCGAGCAGCGTGACCTTCGGGATGTGGGTGCCCTTGGCCAGCGCGATCATCAGCGCATTGCTGGCCGAGTCGATGTACTTGGTGAACGACAGGTCCTGGAAGTTGGCCTTGCCGGCGCCGCCGCCCGAGCCCATGTGGGTGGTGCCCGACTGCGACATGCCCCAGCTCCACGCCAGCACGTCGATGTCGCCGGCCTTGCCCTGGACCTTGTCGGCCGATTCGCCGACGATCTTGTCGCCCATGTTGATGAACATATCCAATGCCATTTTAATTCTCCTTGTAAGCCGGATCCCTGCCGGCGGATGTGAGCGGACGGGCGGGCACACGTGGCGCCCGCCCTGGTTTGTTACTGACGACGCGAACGACTACAGGTCAGGCTTTTGCCGACGGCAGCTTGGACACCAGACGCAGCGACACGGTCAGACCTTCCAGCTGGTAATGCGGGCGCAGGAAAAACTTGGAACTGTAATAGCCCGGATTGCCTTCGACTTCTTCCAGCACCACTTCGGCGGCGGCCAACGGCTTGCGCGCCTTGGTGTTTTCGCTCGAATTGACCGGATCGCCATCGACATACTGGGTGATCCAGTTGGTCAGCCAGCGCTGCATCTCGTCGCGTTCCTTGAACGAGCCGATCTTGTCGCGCACGATGCATTTGAGGTAATGCGCGAAACGGCAGGTCGAGAACAGGTACGGCAGGCGCGCGGCCAGGTTGGCATTGGCGGTGGCGTCCGGATCGTCGTACTCCGCCGGCTTGTGCAGCGACTGGGCACCGATGAAGGCCGCAAAGTCGGTGTTCTTCTTGTGCACCAGCGGCATGAAGCCGTTGGCGGCCAGTTCGGCTTCACGCCGGTCCGAGATCGCGATCTCGGTCGGGCACTGCATGTCGATGCCGCCGTCGTCGGTCGGGAAGGAGTGCACAGGCAGGCCTTCGACCGCGCCGCCGGACTCGATGCCGCGGATGCGCGAGCACCAGCCGTATTCCTTGAACGAGCGGTTGATGTTCACGGCCATCGCGTAGGCGGCATTGGCCCAGGTGTAGCTCTTGCTGCCCAGCGTCGCGGTGTCTTCCTCGAAATCGAATTCCTCGACCGGGTCGGTCTTGGCGCCGTAGGGCTGGCGCGCCAGGAAGCGCGGCATGGCAAGGCCGACGTAGCGCGAATCCTCGGATTCGCGGAAGGAGCGCCAGGCGGCGTGTTCGGGCGTCTGGAAAATCTTGGTCAGGTCGCGCGGATTGGCCAGTTCCTGCCACGATTCCATCAGCATGACCGACGGTGCGGCAGCCGAAATGAAAGGCGCGTGGGCGGCCGCGGCCACCTTCGCCATGCTAGAGAGCAGCTCGACGTCCGGTGCACTGTTGTCGAAGTAGTAGTCGGCCACGATGGCGCCGAAAGGCTCGCCGCCGAACTGGCCGAATTCCTCTTCGTACATGCGCTTGAAGATCGGGCTCTGGTCCCAGGCCGTGCCCTTGAATTTCTTGAGCGACTTGCCCAGGTCGTTCTTCGAGATGTTCATCACGCGGATCTTCAGCGTTTCGTCGGTCTCGGTGTTGTTGACCAGGTAGTGCAGGCCGCGCCAGGCGCCTTCCAGCGACTGGAATTCGGGAGCGTGCAGGATCAGGTTGACCTGCTCGCTCAGCTTCTTGTCGAGCGCGGCGATCAGGCCTTCGATCGTGCCCAGCACGTCGCTGGAGATGATATTGCTGCCTTGCAGGGCTTGCTCGGCCAGCGTGCGCACCGCGCTCTCGACCGATTCCTTGGCCTTGTCCGATTGCGGTTTGAATTCCTTTTGCAGCAGGCTGCCGAAATCGCTCATTTCGAGCGTGCCGCCGGCCTGTCCTTCTTGCAGTAATTGTTCAGCCATTGTCGTTCTCCAGGACGGTCAGGTTATTCTTGTGGTTTCGGTGCGGAGGTCAACGCCTGCATCAGCGCCGGTTCGGCCAGCAGCTTGGCGATCAGGTCTTCGGCGCCGGTCTTGCCATCCATGTAGGTCATCAGGTTCGACAGCTGGGTGCGCGCTTCGAGCAGCTTGGCCAGCGGCGCCACCTTGCGGGCGATGGCAGCGGGGGTGAAATCGTCCATGTTCTCGAAAGTCATCTCGACCGCCAGGTTGCCTTCGCCGGTCAGCGTGTTCGGCACCTGCACGGCCACGCGCGGCTTCATCGCCTTCAGGCGTTCGTCGAAGTTGTCGACGTCGATCTCGAGGAATTTGCGCTCGGCGACCGGCGCCAGCGGATCGGCCGGCTGACCCGTGAGGTCGGCCATCACACCCATTACGAACGGCAGCTGGATCTTCTTTTCGGTGCCGTACACTTCGACGTCGTACTCGATCTGCACGCGCGGCGCGCGGTTGCGCGCGATGAACTTCTGGCTACTTTCTTTACCCACGATTGATACCCCCATGAATTGAACACCACAAACCGACGTTTGTACTTTTTATCGACTGCTTAATATTCGTCTTCCGTCTCGGAACCGTCCGGCCCGCGGATCACCTTCAACTGGGCGATGCCGTCCGGCGCCATGTCCTGCATGATTTCGAAGAAGTTCATCGGCACCAGGCGCTTGGCGCGCTCCAGCAGGATCGGGATCGGACTCGACGGTTCGTACCGGTTGTAGTACTGCACCAGCTTGTCGAGCATGCGCACCACGTCGTCGCGGTTGGCGATCTCGCCGCTGATGCCGGGACGCGCGCCACGCGCCGCGGCTTCGCCGGTGGCCGCGGTGCCGGCATCGGTATCGGTATCTGCGCCGTCGGCGGACTGGCCGGCATCCGCGCTGTCCTGCTGGCGGCGCAGGAAGTCGAAGGCCTTGCGCAGCGGGCGCGTCAAGGCGTCCAGGTTCAAGGCTTGCGAGCTGCCGACCTGCCGTACCAGGGTGAGTTCGACGTTGACGGCGGCGTTCAGGGCACGCTCGATCGTCTGCACGCTGCGCGCCAGCTCGTCCGCATCGACGTCGGCAATGGCATGCTCGATCGAACTGATGGCGATTTTTTCCTGGTCCTCGCCCGGCGCGATTTCGCCGTTGGCGATTTCGATGAGCTTGATGCTCAGCGGGCCGAGTCCCGGCAAGCGGAGCAGCGTGGCGTCGCGCAGTTCGCGTATCAGGGTGGTGCCGTCGGCCATGATCGCCAGCGAATTGATGCGCAGCGTCGGATCGAGGTCGTCGTCGGGATCGAGTTCCGGGTGCACGCTGTCCCAGCGCCGGTCGAGCAGGCGCTCGATCAGTTCGACGCCATCGGCCAGCCCGGGAATGCCGTGCAATGCCAGGTTGGCGCGGACCAGGTGCGCCGCCAGACGCAGGTCGCGGCTGCGCTCCAGCAGCTCGGCCGCCATGCGGCGTACCACTTTCCAGTCAGGGGGAACGGCGGGCGTGATGGTGTCGCCGTACTGCACTTCAGGCTTGCCGAGTGCCTCCTGTTCCAATGCGACGAATGCCGGATCGTATTCCAGGTTGGGGCCGCAAGGTTGCTCATCCGCGACCGGCTCCAGCAGGGTCTCGATGTCGATAGTGCTCATTCGTGCTCCAGCAACATGCGTTGCCCCGGTGGTGTCATGGATGTCAAGACGGCAGGCTCGTGCTAGCGCGATCCAAGCGTGCACCGTCGAAGCAAGACTCGCGTTAAACTGTAGAGTTAATTGGATAATAACAATTAGAGCAGCACTATACGTTCTGTCAAAAAACAAATACAACGGAAATATTATTTTTTAAAAAACCGTTGCTAATTTGCTACTCACCGCAGCTTTTCCGAAATGGCCAGTAATAAATGTGCTATTGAAGCGAAGAACGAGCAACCATGCCTCCACGACCGGCCATTCTTCGGTGCCCTGTTGTAAATAATTGATAGCGGGATGATGTCGGGCGAACGATAATGAGGAACCCGAACAGCGACCGCGACAATGAATCTTCCGCCCGACGACGACCTCACCGTGCTTTCGACCGGCAACGCATCCGGCGCCCAGCCGGTGTCCCCGGCACATGAGGGCGGCCATGTCCTCCCGGTCGGGACGCGCCTGGACGAATTCGAACTCACGGCCGTGCTCGGCGAAGGCGGATTCGGCGTGGTCTACCTGGCCTACGATCACCTGCTCGAGCGCCAGGTCGCGCTCAAGGAGTACATGCCCTCCTTTGCCCGCCGCGGTACCGGCATCCACGTCGGCGTCCACTCGGCGCAGAACGCCGACAGCTTCGAGGCCGGGCGGCGCAGCTTCGTCAACGAAGCGCGGCTGCTGGCAAAGTTCGACCATCCCTCGCTGGTCAAGGTGTACCGTTTCTGGGAAGGGAACGGCACTGCCTACATGGTGATGCCCTATTACCGTGGACAGACGCTCAAGCAAGTGCTGCAATCGCGTCCGGAACGTCCGGACGAAGCCTGGCTGAAAACCTTGCTGGCCCCGCTGCTCGATGCGCTCGAGACGATTCACCAGGACCATTGTTTTCATCGCGATATTGCGCCCGACAATATCCTGATGCTCGAAGACGGCCGCCCCGTGCTGCTCGACTTTGGCGCGGCCCGGCGTGCCGTCGGCGCAGCCAACCAGGCCTTCACGGTCATCCTCAAGCAGAACTACGCGCCGATCGAGCAATATGCCGAGATGCCCGGGATGAGCCAGGGTGCGTGGACCGACCTCTATGCGCTTGCCTCGGTCATGCACTACGCCATCGAGGGCACGCCGCCGCCGCCGGCCATGAGCCGCATGATGTCCGATCCCTATGTGCCGCTCGCAACACGTCACGCGGGGAAATTCAGCCTCGGCTTTCTGCAGGCGCTCGACCAGGCGCTCGCCTTCAAGCCCGGCGACCGCCCGCAAAGCGTCGCCGCCATGCGCACGCTGCTCGATATCGATGCCCCCGCCCCGGCCGCTGCAGCGGTACCGGCTGCGGCGGGGCCGGCACCCCCGGCGCCGCCTGCCGCCGGCAAGCCGCGCCGACTCGTGTGGGTACTGGGCGGCCTTGGCGCTGCCGGCGCCGCTGCGGCACTGCTGTTCGGTGCAGGACGCGACGCGCCCGCCCCTGCGAACCACGGCGCCGCCAGCGCGAAGCCCGCCGTCCCGGCACCTGCAGCGCCCACCGCGCCGGCGGCCGATGCGCCGTTCGATCCGGTCGCGGCCCTGGACGCCGTGCTGGCCGGCGCCGATCCTGAGCGCCAGGTCACGGTGCGGGTGAAGAACCACCGCGTCAGGA
Organism: Herbaspirillum sp. SJZ107; assembly: GCF_006715485.1. Taxonomy (GTDB): domain Bacteria; phylum Pseudomonadota; class Gammaproteobacteria; order Burkholderiales; family Burkholderiaceae_D; genus Telluria. The sequence continues at coordinate 1,795,875 of NZ_VFNH01000002.1, read as the reverse complement.
TCGGGGAGGACATCCGCTTTGCGATTACGGCCTCGCATGCGGGCTATGTGTATGTCGAGATGGTCAGCAGTAACCGCACCGATTTCAATATGGTGTTCCCGAACGCACTGGACCGCGACAACCGCATCCGGGCCGGCCAGACGCTCGACCTGCCGCGCCGGACCTGGCCGATCGGCGCCGCCGGACCCGCGGGTACCGACCATTTCGTCGTCATCGTGTCCGATACACCGCGCGACTTCCGGGGCGCGGGCCTGGTCAAAGGCGAGCCGTTCGGCATGTTCCCGGTCGCGCAGGCCGCGCAACTGCAGCGCGGCTACCGCGGCGCGACCGCCCTGTTCGCAGGCGTGCCGTCCTGCGAGGACGCGCCCTGCCCGGGAACCTACGGCGCGGCGTCCTTCGTCATCGACGAGGCCGCGCCCTGACGCGACGCGTTCAGCGCGACAGGTTGACGATCGTGACGCGGCGGTTCTCCGGTGCGTCCACGTCGACCTTGTTCATCAGCTCGCGATCGCCCTTGCCAACCGCGTCCAGGCGTGCCGGATCGATACGCAGGTTATCGACCAGATAGGCGCGCACCGATTCGGCGCGCTGCTTCGACAGTTTCAGGTTGGCGGCGGAGCTGCCGCGCGGATCGGCGTATCCCTCGATGGCAAAGCGGAAAGGCGTGAGCTTGCCCGAGGCAAGCGCCTGGCCGACCACGTCGAGCGACTGGCGCGAGCGCGCGGTCAGGACCGCGGAATTGGTCTCGAAGGTGATGAGCAGGGAGACCTTGGGCGGCGGCACGATCGACGGCGATCCGGGCTCCTGGCGCAGGATCTTGATGCCACGCATGCGCACCTCCGGCTTCGGCGTCAACGCTTCCACCAGCGACCCCACGTTCTCCTGCCCTTCCTTGATCACTGGTTCTTCCTGGGCAAACGCAGGGATGGCGAGGGCCAGGGCATACCCCGCCAGCAGCAGTCGGATCTTCATCATTCTTCCTTGTAGATTGTGTGGCGGTGCCGTTCAAACCACCGTGCCCAGCATTTTAAGCGTGATCGAGGCCGGCCAGAACGGCGGCTGGCAAGGGTTGCAACTGCACCACACGAAAAAATAGCAGTTGCATCGATAACAAACAATCACGTAGATTGTTGTCCGTTAATGTTTTTAGTATGAGTGCGCATGGCGTGCATGCGTTGTCGCCGTGCGGCAGCGAATGTCCATCGTATAACCAGAATCAGGAAACCGATGGCACGACGCTTTCGCAGCTTCGCATTACAAAGTGGCATGGCCCTTGCACTGTTACCCGCAATCGCGTGCGCCCAGGCGCCGGCAGTCGATGTGGCGGCCGTGCGGGTCGAAGGCAACACGCTGCTGCCCGAGGCCACGCTGGCCCGGCTGACGACCGGCGTGGCGGGCACGAAACAGGACCTGCCGGCGTTGAATGCCCTGGCGGCGCGGATCCAGTCCGCCTACCGGGACGCCGGCTATGGCGGCGTGGTGGCCTACCTGCCGGCACAGGAATCGTCCGACGGTACGGTCGTCGTGCGTGTGGTGGAGGGAAAGGTGGCCGAGGTGCGCGTGAACGGCAATCGTCATTTCACAAGCGCGAACATCCGCGCCGGGCTGGCACACCTGCGCGAAGGCAGCACCCCGCCGGTGCGCGCGATCGACCGCGATATCCAGCTCACCAACAGCAACTCCGCCAAGCACGTGAACGTCAGCCTGACGGCGGGCGCCGCCCCCGGCGACATCCATGCCGACGTCGACGTCACCGACACGCAGGCGCTGCAGTACCTGGTCGGCTACAACAATACCGGCACGCAGTCCACGGGACGGGGCCGCCTCAGTCTCGGGATCGAACACGCCAACCTGTTCGACCGCGACCACGTCGGCACGCTCCAGTTCCAGACCTCGCCCCAGGAGCCTGGCCGCGTGCGCATCTTCAGCGGCGGCTACCGCGTGCCGCTGTACCGGCAGGCGGCATCGCTGGATGCCTTCGTCGCACACTCCACCGTACGCAACGGCACCACCGCCACCACCGCCGGTCCGCTGTCGTTCACAGGCAGGGGCACGATTGCGGGGCTGCGGGCCAATTTCTACCTGGACCGCGCCGGCGAATACGATCATTTCGTCACCATCGGACTGGACCGGCGCGACTACAAGGACGATTGCGCGATCGGCGACTTCGGCTCGGCCGCCTGCGGCTCGGCGGCGGTCAGCGTCACGACCGCGCCCCTGAGCCTGTCGTACACGGGCCAGCGCGGCGGTCCCGGACTCGCATACGGTTTCAACGCGGGCCTGTCGGTGAACGTCGGCGGCAGCGCCGCGACGACGTTCGAGGCGGCCCGGGGAGGATCGAAGCGGCGCTACCTGCTGTCGCGCGCTACCGGCTTCGTCGAGCGGCCGCTGACGTCCAGCATCACCTTGAATGCGCGCGTGGACATGCAGTACAGCGCGGCGCCGCTGATCTCGGCCGAGCGCTTCGGCCTCGGCGGCGCCGGCAGCGTGCGCGGCTACGAAGAACGCGAGCTCAACGGCGACCACGGCATCCTGGTGCGGATCGAGGCGGCCCATGCAGGCATCGAATGGCCCCAGGGCGCGCGCCTGCAACCCTATGTCTTCGTCGACCACGGATGGGTGGAAAACCGCGGCGACCTGCCCTGCCTGGGCCTGGATGCGACCTCGTGCCGGCTGACCAGCGCCGGCGTCGGCACCCGCGTCACCCTGCCCAGACGGGCCAGTGCGAGCCTTGACGTCGCTCGCGCCACGGAACATGGTTCGACATCGGCCCCGGGAAACGTACGCGCGCACGTCGCGCTCAACCTGGCCTTCTGACATTCCGAGCATGCATCCATGACCCAGTTCCCCGCACGCCGTCCGGCCCGCCCACTGCCCCGCGCCCGCCTTGCCCGGCGCGCTCTCGCAACCGCCCTCGCCGCCGCCTTCAGTCACGCGCCCGAAGCAGCATGGGCCCAGGCGCAGGCGCTGCCGACGGGGATGAATATCGCCAGCGGCACCGCGGACGTCGAGTCGAACAGCGGCCGGATGGTGATCAGGAATTCGCCGAACGCGATCCTGAACTGGCAATCGTTCTCGATCGGCCAGCCGAACACCGTAATTTTCTTGCAAGACAATGCCAACAGCAAGGTCCTGAACCGCGTCATCGGCAACGACCCGAGCAGCATCCTCGGCAGCCTGACGTCGAACGGCCAGGTCTGGCTGGTCAATCCGAACGGCGTGCTGTTCGGCCAGAATGCGCAGGTCAACGTCGGCGCGCTGGTGGCATCGACGCTGGGCATCTCGAACACGGACTTCCTGGCGGGCCGCAATGCGTTCGCCGCTGGCGGTGTGCCGGACAGGCAGGTGCGCAACCAGGGAACGCTCTCTACCAGCCTCGGCGGACACGTATGGCTGGTCGGTGGTTCCGTCCAGAATGAAGGCAGCGTGAGCAGCCCGGGCGGGCAGATCGTGCTCGCGGCCGGCCAGAGCGTCGACCTGGTCGATTCCGGCGTCCCGAACGTCACCGTGCGCGTCAGCGCCCCGGGCAACGACGTCGTCAACCTGGGGCAGCTGCTCGCACCGGGCGGAGGCAGCATCGACCTGCACGGCGCCATCGTGAACCAGCAGGGCATCGTGCGCGCCACCAGCCTCGACAACGACAAGACGGGCCGTATCGTGATCCGTGCCCAGGACAACGTCGTGCTGGGAGACGACAGCGACACCAGCGCCGGCGCAGCTGCCGAGAGCGATGCCGCCGGCGGCTCGGTCACGGTCGAATCGGTGGCCGGCACGAACACGGTTCAGGGCCGCGTGTCGGCCCTGGGTGCGCACCGCGCGGGCGGCCGGATCCGGCTGCTCGGGCGCGCCGTCGAGGTCAGTTCCGGCGCGGATATCGATGCCTCGGGCACGACCGGCGGTGGCCAGGTACTGATCGGGACCGAGCAGGAAACCGCCGGACCGGCCGTGCGCAATGCCGACAGCGTCCTGGTCGACTACGGCACCCCGATCCGCGCCAACGCCACTGATTCGGGCGACGGCGGCAGCATCGTCATCCGGTCGGACGGCACGACGCAGGTATATACCGGCCTGGAAGTGAGGTCCGGCATCTACGGCGGCAAGGGCGGCGCGGTCGAGACGTCCGGCGCCTTCGTCGACGCGCGGCCTTCCTACATCGACGTCGGCGCACCCGAAGGCGATGGCGGCAGCTGGCTGCTGCGCGCGGACAGCGTAACCGTCGCCGACAGCCCCTGCTTGCCGTGCGGCGGCGAAGCGAACGTGCCCGTTCCGGAATCCGTCGTGTCGAACCGCCTGGTGCGCGACGTCCTGGCGCAGGCCGGGCGCGTGCGGGTGGAAGCAGCGAGCAAGGACGCCGCGCCGTCGACGGGCAACCTCAAGATCACCGCCGACGTCGATGCCACCGAATATGCGCCTTTGGGCGCGGCGCTGACACTGGCGGCGCAAAACGACCTCACCGTGAACGATGGGGTCCGCATCGGCAACACGAGCAACCCGATGCCGGTGACCCTCATCGCCGACCTCGAGCATAATGGCACCGGCGCCCTGCGCCTGGGCGCCGGCACGCAGGTCTTCACCGCCGGCGGCGTGCTCACCCTCGGCGGGAACAGCACCGGAAACGGCACCGCGCAATCGGTCTCGCTGGCGGGCAGCCGCCTTGACGCCGGCGGCGGCACCGTCCTTATCCTTGGCAACGAGGTGGATATCCGCGACAACAGCGCGGTGTCGGGCGAGGCAATCCTGATCGCCGGCGGCAACCTGACGATGCAGCATGCCACCCTGGACGCTTCCCAAGGAACGAAATTCGTCTCGCTCAACGTCGGTCACGCCACGATCGCGCAATCCACGCTGTCCGCCGGCCGCTACCTCGAGATCCTCGCTTCGCAGAACGTGGCGCTCGACGGCACGACGGTATCGGCAAACGGCGACGGTGATGCCCTCGTGCTGAAGACCGCCCGCCTGGATGCCGACTCCAGCCGGATCACGGCGCCGAACGGACGCTGGCTGACCTACCTCGACACCGCCAGCGCCTTCTCGCCAGTGCTGTACGATAAGCTGGGCTACACCTTTCTCCAGGTCGGCGCGGGCAGCACGGAGGCGCCGGCACTGTCAGGACCCGGCCAGAACGGCGTCATCGTGCGCGCACCCATGGATGTCCGCGTGCAGGTGGACGCGAACCGCGTCTACGATGGCGGCACGCAGGCGTCGTTCTCGAACGTGCTGGCTACCGACCTGACGCCGGCCTTCGTGCTGCAGACCCGCGCGGGCGCCATCCAGGGCGAGTTCGCGAACAAGAACGCCGGCGCAGGCAAGGCGATTTCGTTCGGTACCGGCGCCGTGCCGTACACCATCGCCACCGCCAACGGCCGTCCTGTGTATGGAGCGAACCAGACGTATGTCGCCGATATCACGCCAAAATCGATCACGGGCAGCCTGACCGGAGCCAGCAAGCTCTACGACGGGACCCGCGCGACGACCGTTTCCGGCAGCCTGGCCGGCACCATCGCAGGCGACGATGTGCGCGTGGACGGCGCGGCAGGCCTGTTCGACACCAGGGATGCCGGCACTGGCAAGGCCATCACGCTGACCGGCGATCCGCTGAGCGGCATCGATGCGGGCAACTACCGCCTGCAAGTGGACAGCCGTCCGGTGGCGGAAATCGCGCCGCTGCCGATCGCGCTCACCGGCTTGACGGCACTGGACAAGGTCTACGATGGCACCCGCACGGCAACCATTTCCGGCAGCCTGCTCGAGATCCTTCCCGGCGACGCCGTCAGTGTGGACCGTGCCACCGGCCAGTTCGCCGACAAGAACGCCGGAACCGGCAAGACGGTGTCCATTTCCGGCGTCACGCTGGCCGGGGCCGATGCGCGCAACTACGCCCCGCGCGGCGCGGCCACGGTACAGGCGTCGATCACGCCGCGCGCCATCACGCTGGCCGGCGTCACGGCGCTGGACAAGGTCTACGACGGCACCCGCGCCGCGACCCTGTCCGGCGGCCTCACGGAAGTTCTCGCCGGCGATGCCGTCAGCCTGCATGGCGCCACCGGCCAGTTCGCCGACAAGAACGCCGGCACCGGCAAGAGCGTGTCCATTGCCGGCGCCATGCT
>NZ_VFNH01000002.1:0-1789672 GCF_006715485.1 Herbaspirillum sp. SJZ107 | reverse complement strand
TTCTCGCCGGCGATGCCGTCAGCCTGCATGGCGCCACCGGCCAGTTCGCCGACAAGAACGCCGGCACCGGCAAGAGCGTGTCCATTGCCGGCGCCATGCTGGCGGGAACCGATGCCGGCAACTATGTCCTGGGCGGCGCGAACGATCTGCAGGCATCGATCACGCCGCGCGCGATCACGCTGGCCGGCGTCACGGCGCTGGACAAGGTCTACGACGGCACCCGCGCCGCGACCGTTTCCGGCAGCCTGGCCGGCGTCCTCGCCGGCGACGCCGTCAGCGTCGGCGGCGCCAGCGCGCAGTTCGCCGACAAGAACGCCGGGAGCGGCAAGACCGTGTCCATTTCCGATGCGACGCTGGCCGGTGCCGACGCCCCCAACTACGCCGTGGGCGGCAGCGCCACCGTGCAAGCCGCGATCACGCCGCGCCCGCTCACGCTCACCGGCGTGACGGCCCTCGACAAGGTCTACGACGGGACCCGGACGGCCATCGTGTCCGCCTCGATCGCAGGGGCACTGCCCGGCGACACGGTGTCGCTGGACACCGCCGGCCAGTTCGACACCAAGAACGTCGGTGCCGCCAAGACCGTTGCGGTCACCGGCGCGCTCGGCGGCGCCGATGCGATGAACTACACCGTGTCCCTGCCCTCGTCCACCGCCGCCGCCGTGACCGCGCGTCCGCTGGAGATCGTGTTGAGCGGCGACGTGCGCAAGGAATACGATGCGACCTTGCAGGCCAGCCTGGCACCTGACGCGTTCCGCCTGGATGGCGTCGTCGCAGGCGACACCGTAACGGTTCGCGGTCCCGCGCAGGGCAGCTTCGCGACCCCGGACGTTGGCCGGAACAAGCGCGTCAGCGCCAGCGGCGCATTCGATATCGGCGGCGCCGATGCCGCCAACTACCGCGTCGGGGCGGCAGAGCTGACAGGAAGTGCGCGCACCGTCCAGGCCACCGCCACCGGCAATGTCGGCACAATCACACCTGCGACGCTGGTCTACCAGGCAGCTCCCGCAAGCAGCCTGGGCGGCCTGGTCATCGGTTCGCTCGGCGGCTCGGTAACGGGATTCAAAGGCGGCGACACGCTCGCCAGCGCCACAGCCGGCACCCTGCAGTGGGATAGCGCGGCCACGCCCGCGTCTGCACCAGGCACCTACGCCGTGTATGGCAGCGGCCTGTCGGCTGCGAACTACCAGTTCGTCCAGGCTGCCGGCAATGCCACGGCACTCGAACTCAAGGCCAGCCTCCCCGCAAATGCGCCCCAGCAGCGCGCACAGGACGAAAGCGCCCAGGCAATCAACGTCGCGGTGCAGGCCGCGGTCCCGGTCACCGTTTCCGTGGCGACCGCCCAGGCAGTGAGCAGTGCCGTGTTCGACCGCTCCACCGTGGCGCCTGCAAAGATGTTCACTGCGGTCCGGATCGAATCGATGAACCAGGACGAACTGGGCCGCCTGATCGCGTACCGGAAGGATTTCAAGCGCAAGCTGTTCGCCGACGCGATCTACAAGCTCGAGATCGACCCGAGCCTGGCCGATGTGCGCCCCTGCAACACGGCCGCCGAGGCTGCGTCCGGCACATGCCGCATCACGCCCGCCCAGGTCGCCGCGCTCCAGGCCACGGCCGCGCAGACGGCGGCACCCGCCACCGGCGCCACCGCGCCGCAGGGCGCCAGGACCAGGGTGGTGAACTTGCCCAGGATCGAACGCAAGATTGCTGTCCTGTTCGGCATCAACGACTACGCCGACAAGGACATTCCGCAGCTGGAAAATGCCGTGCCTGACGCGGATGGGATGGGAAAAGTGTTTGCCGATAAACTCGGCTATGAAGTGCGTGTGGTACGCAACGCGGACAAGGCCACGATCGTCCGGACGCTGAACGCACTGGCGGCGGAAGCCGGCAGCGCGGACAGCGTCGCCATCTACTACGCCGGACACGGTTTATCGATGAACAAGAACGCTCCCGGCTACTGGCTTGCGGCGGATGCTTCGGTCACCGATCCCAAGAGCTGGATTTCCAACGCCGACATCACCCACCTGCTGTCGGGCATACGCTCGAAACAGGTGACGCTCATTTCGGACAGCTGCTACTCCGGCGCCTTCGCGCGCGAGGGCCTGGGTGCCATCGGGCAGCACGTGGCAGCCGACGATGTGCTGGCGAAGCGATCCGTTGTCGTGCTCTCCTCGGGCGGCGACGAGCCGGTGCCCGACGCGGGCAAGGACGGTCACTCGATCTTTACCTGGTACCTGATGCAGGTGATCGGCTCGGTCACCGACTGGAAGCAAGGCAGCGCCATCTTTTCGGAGGTGCAGGCCCGGGTCAAGAAAGAGTTTCCGCAGACGCCCACATATGGGTCGTTGACTGTGGCGGGGCACCAGGCTGGCGGAGATTACCTGTTCGAGTCGAGATCGAATTGACATCGGTGGACTGGCAGCGATTCACCTTGACAAAACGTTGCGCATTAGATCAGCATCGGCAGGATTAGCAAGATGGGCTACCCGTCCAGCCGACATCTTCGCGTCGACCACCACTTTACGGTGCCGCACTGCGTGTTCTGCGCGATCGTTCCACTACAATCGCGGCAGTGCTGCGCAGTGGAGAGCCCCGCAGCGACCGTCGCTGTTTTCGAATTGGAGGCACCAGCATGATCAGTTCCACTGAATGGCTACGCCGAACCAAAGTATGGAACAGATCTCGAAGCCCCCAGCTTAAGCAGATCGACAAGTTGCTGCTTGACTATGTGGCTGGCAGCGATCTGCGCCCGCTCCGCGCTGCGGTGGCAGCGTGGACACTCAAGGAAGGCGTCAACTGGCGTGCGTCCAAACGCAACGCCGATCGCGCCGTGGAGGAGTTGCTCGCCGAGATAACGCCGGCTGGCCAGACCCCCATGCCAGCACAAAGCTTTGTGACCGACGATGGTGCTTCAGGCACCAAGTCCAAGTACAAGACAATAGGCATGCTGAGAAATGGCGGGTATGAAAAAGATAGGAATGATCTACTTGCTGACTGCCGGGGCGTTCCCTATCTGCTGACGCAACCTCAAGCGGCCCTGGAACCGTCCCCGGGGGGCAAGCGGCAGGCAATACCCCAGCGGGGAACGCTGATAGGCAGTCGCGACGAGTATCTGGTCACCGTAGGAAACGCAAATCTCCTGCGCCAAGGCAATGTGCTACTCGATACCGAAGCCGGTCCTCAGAATAGTTTTATCTTCGTGATGAGTGGTGCAGGCGAAATATATTCGGCAAGCAAATCTGTTGTGCAGCATCACTCAGCGTTTCTCGCTGGCGGTCCAGTCGCGGCCGCTGGCTGGTGGAAAATCGTTAAAGGAAGAGTGATTTATATCAGTAATTCCAGCGGACATTATCAGCCGCCGCTAGATTACACTCAACAGGTGCTTAAGGAACTCAAGCGGCGCAACGTCAATATTGATGGGGTCGAAACGAGATGGACCGGGGTCGATTCGGTTGCAACGGCAAGATATTTTTCGAATCGAAATACTACGTTCCAACGCATTGTTCCGACAGGGGTCAAGAAATCGGCGTTCTAGGATCCAGGCAGCCGAGGAAAATAAAGCTTATTGCGCAAAGTATTTCGGCAGCGTTTGCGCTGCCCTTGCCAGCGCGATGCCGGCGCGCTGGGCCACTTGCACGACAGCGAAGCTCGGCGGCCTGGGTCCGATGGAATATCGACTCAGGCACGCACTGCCGTCCCCTGCTCACTGCTTCGTATTGCTCACAAAAGCAATCCGCTTCCCATCCGGCGACCAGCTCGGCACGTTGAAACTCCCCTGCCCCCCATACAAGTAGGCGATCACCCGCGGCTCGCCGCCGTCGACCGGCATCTCGCGCAGGTAGACGTGGCGGTAGAACGGGTGATCGTAGGGGTCGACATCGTCCATGAAGGTGATGAACACGATCTTCTTCCCGTCCGGCGACACGTGCGGGAACCAGTTGTTGTAACGGTCGAAGGTCAGCTGGACCGGGTTCTTGCCATCCGCGGACATGCGCCATAGCTGCATCAGCCCGGTGCGATTCGAATTGAAGTAGATGCTCTTGCCGTCCGGGCTGTATTCGGCGCCGTCGTCCAGTGCCGGCGTCTTCGTGAGCTGGGTTTCCTTTTTCGTCGCGATGTCGATCGCGTACAGGTTCAGCACCTTCGGCTGCTGCGCGCGCATGGCCGGGTCGCGCTGGCCGGTGAAGATCATGCGGGTGTCGTCGGGCGTGAAGCCGTGCAGGTAGGAGTGGCCCTGGTCGGTGTCGGTGATCAGCGTCGCCTTGTCGCTGCCTTCGATGGGCACCGTGTAGATCGTCGAATAATTGCTGCCGTCCGGGCGCTTCACGTGGCTGGACAGGCCGAGCAGCTTGCCGTTCCAGGACAGCACGTGGTCATTGTTGTTGTTGGTGGCGATGCCGGTCCTGATGACGGCCGTCTTGCCGCTCGCGATATCGAAGCGGTGCATGAGGCCCTTCGCGTTGTAGATGAGGGCACGGCCATCGCGCGTCCAGTTCGGCGCCTGCAGCGAATCCGGCGAGCGCAGCACGATGCGGCGATTGTGCGTGTCCAGGTCCATGATCTCGATGTCGCTGCCGAGATAGTCGCGGTAGGGTACGAGGCCCTTCCAGGCCGGCACGACGATGCGCACGTTCGAAGCGGTGACGGTCTCGTAGGCGTCGGGATTGTGCGCGGTGACGGCCAGCCCCACGTAGACCTTGTCGCCGAGCTTCACGTGCGACACGCTGGTCACCTGGAACGGTTCGCCGAAATGCGCAGCACTCATGATGAAAACGTCGCCGCGGCGCTCCAGCTGGATGACGTCCGGGGCATTGACGCCCATGCGGTATTCCTCCGTGTCGGCGCCGTCCTTCTCCCGGAACTGCAGCGACGCGAGACCGTCGCCATGGACGGCCGCCACCACGTGCGCCGCGCTGTTCGACAGGTTGGCGCGCACGTCCCAGCCGATCTTGCGGTGCGGGTCTGCGCCCTTGCCCTCGAACGCGACGCGCGCGGTCACGATGAAGTCGCCCTGCATCTGGTTGTACGCGTAATGCATCTGGTCGTCGGCGAACCAGGTGTTCTTGCCGGACGCGCTGATGCGGTATTGCTGGAGCTTGTCGTCGTAGCCCGCGGCGCCGGTGCGCTTGACGGCGCCGATGTCCTGGTGGGCGGCGAACTGGCCGATGGATTCGGCCGAGGCCAGTCCGGCGACCAGCAGCGCGCCGGTCGCGACGAGCGCGGAAAGGGGTATTGGCATTGCGTCTCCGTGGTTTGGGTAAGAGGCAATCGTAGAACGAATTCGGCAATGTGGATGCCGCTTGCCGATTTCATTACAAACTCATCCGATTTCCTGACACTTTGGCGCCTCGGCCGGCGCTAGAATGTTCCCAGCCTGTCACAACAACCATAACGCGAGGAGACACATGAGCAGCGACACCAGGACCTATTCCCGCAGACGATTCCTCGGACAGGCAGGCGGCGCCCTGCTGGCGTCCGCCCTGCCCTATGCCGCGCTCGCGCAAAATCGCTCCGCCAACGACCAGATCCAGGTCGCCGCGATCGGCATGGGCATCATGGGTTTCAATAATTGCGCCACGACGGTCAAGGTACCCGGCGTGAAACTGGTCGCGGCCTGCGACCTCTACACGGGGCACCTGAAACGTGCGAAGGAAGTCTACGGCAACGACCTGGTGACGACCCCGCACTTCGAAAACATCCTCGACAACAAATCGATCGATGCGGTCATCATTTCGACGACCGACCATTGGCACGACAAGATCGCCATCGCAGCCATGAAGAAAGGCAAGGCCGTGTATTGCGAGAAGCCGATGGTGCACAGGCTGGAACAAGGCCTGCCGATGATCGCGGCCCAACAGCAGACGGGCGCCATTTGCCAGGTCGGCAGCCAGCGCGTCAGCTCGGCCACCTACTTGAAAGCGAAGGAATTGTACGAGGCGGGCGCCATCGGCCAGCTGGTCATGGCGGAAGCGTTCTGGGACCGCCAATCGGCAAACGGCGCCTGGCAATACTCGATTCCGCGCGACGCATCACCACAGACGGTCGATTGGAATCGCTTCCTCGGCGACGCGCCGCGCCGCGCGTTCGACGCCGAACGCTTTTTCCACTGGCGGAACTACCAGGATTACGGCACCGGCATCGCCGGCGACCTCTTCGTGCACCTGTTCTCGGGCCTGCACCTGATTACCAGCTCGCTCGGACCGACGCGCATCTACACGTCCGGCGGCACGCGCTACTGGAAGGATGGCCGCGACGTGCCGGACGTGATGGCCGGCGTTTACGACTATCCGGCGACCGATAGATCCGGCCCGTTCAACCTGCAGGTGCGCGTGAATTTCATCGATGGCGGCGGTGGCGGCGAACAGATTGCACTGGTCGGCACCGAGGGAAAGATGATCGTGCGCGGCAGTTCGGTGGAGGTCATGCGCAGCAAGATGGCGCAGGCGCCGGGCTTCGGCAGCTGGGACAGCTACGCCACCTTCGACAAGCAGAACCAGGAAGATTTCAAGGCCTGGTACGAGCAGCACTACGCCGGCCAGACATCGAAGAACGAGACCAGCCGTTCGGAATGGAAGGCGCCGGCCGGCTACAGCGACCATTTCGACCACCACGCCAATTTCTACAATGCGATCCGCACCGGCGGCAAGGTGAAGGAGGATGCAGTCTTCGGTTTCCGCGCGGCCGCCGCAGGGCTGGCGTCGAACAAAAGCCTGTTCGAGCAGAAGATCGTGTTATGGGATCCGGTGAACATGAAGCTGGCGGGTTGACGACACCGCAGCATCAGAACCGCGGCGTCGAAGCCTGCACGCCCACCATGCCTGGTGGGCGCACTACACTGCCCGGATGCGCTACTGATTGGCCGTTTCCAGCTCCCGCACCCACATATTCCTGAAGCTGACCAGATGCCGGTGGTCCTGCAGCTTGATCGGCGCACGCCCGTGCTTCGTGTACGACGGCTTGCCGATGTACACGGTCTCCCCGCGCAGCGCCACGTGATTCTGTACCAGCACGCCGTTGTGCAGCGCCGTCACGTACGCGGGTGACGCCAGCGAGCCGTCGGCGGCAAAGCGCGGCGCCTTCCAGATCACGTCATACGTCTGCCATTCCCCGGCGCCCGCGCACGCGTTCACCAGCGGGATCGACTGCTTGTAGATGCTGGCCGCCTGTCCGTTCACGTAGGTCTTGTTGTTCACGCAGTCCAGGATCTGGAGTTCGTAGCCGCGGTCGTTCGCGCCGGTGGAGGCAAGGAACAAACCGCTGTTGCCGCGGTCCTGGCCGGTGCCCTTGATGTCGGCCGGGATGCGCCATTCCAGGTGCAACTGGTAATCGCCGAACTGGCGGCGGGTCTGGATGTTGCCGCTGCCAGGGCGAACGGTGAAGACGCCGTCGGCGACGGTCCAGGGGGCGGGTTTGTCGGGCGCGGCGGTCGACACCCACTCGTTCAGGTTGGCGCCATCGAACAGCAGCACCGCATCCGACGGCGCGCGCGTGGCCGTGGCCGGGGTCACACGCGTCGGCTCCTGAGTCCAGACCTCGGTCTCCTCTGGTTTGGTTTGTGCTTGAGCAGCGGTGGAACACAGCAACATGGCCAACAGGCCGGCTGTGCGGGTTCGATGGGTGAAGGTCATTCGCAAGTCTCCTTTTATTTTTTGAAATTCATTACAACATGATATAAATCACGGATGCAAGCAAAGTCGATCTCAACATTTCGTCTGGATGTGTTTCTACTGAACTCGTAGCGATTCAAATTCCAGTTTTGGATCTCCATGCGAATGCACATGCAGCGGCCTGCCAAGCCGCTGGGTTCCACCTCTCACTAAGGCTCAGTCGAGGTCAAATTAAATTTTCGGGATAGGCATTGGCTGCAAACGGAACGGGCCTCACTTCCTGATGGAAATTGCAGACCCAGTTGAGGCCATCAAGTTCCAAATGGACCGGAAGGGCCTCACCGTCAAGGATGTCGAGCCGATGATTGGCCGATCCGACCGAGTCTACGAGGTGCTGCACGGTATTCGTCCTCTGACACCCCCTATGATCTGGAAGCTGCACAAAGGACTTGGTATACCTGCTGAAGCGCTTACTCAACCGCCCAAGGCACTGCCTCTGTTTAACTGGGCACACGAAAGGCGGGGCGGTTCAAACAGTACAAACAAGTGCATCCGCTCGATCGAAGCGAATCTGCCGGCGTTCTGTAACAGACATAAGGCGCCCTGTCAGGAGCAAAGAACACCCAGCGCTAGCTTGACCCGCTAAACGAGCGCGGCGCCGTTTGACCCGCGCGGTGCTTCACCCGCTTGACTTCGCGGTTCCGCAGTACGAACTGTGCATTTGCGCGTTAAAGCCCGGCAGCGCCCAGTTACAGCGGCCCGTGGATACGATCAGGACGACGCGGGATCGGAGGAGTGAGCGCCGTGCGGAACCGATCAGCAAAAAGATATCCGTGGGCGCGCTAACCGGGGCTGCAAACGACGCCTCACTCGCTGCGCAAAATTGTGCGGTAAAGCCATCTGAACACGTAGACCGACAAGGGCAGACCGGCAAGCAGCACATAGCGGGCGCTGCCTTGAAGCCGCGGGTCGCTTTCGGTTGCGAGCGCAAGCAGTAGCATCAGCCCAGCACATAGATGGGTAAAAACGGTGGCTTTCGAGGGGGCGCTCGCCCACCTCTGCAGAGCGAGGTAAATCAGGTCGCCGGCAGAGAACAGGAACGAGACAGCCGCCGGCATCAGGAGCGCCATGCCAACCGTCTGCCACACCGACCCGACTGGACTGGCGCCGAAGATCAGCAGCCCGACCAGGCCGGCGAGTCCAGCCAACAGTAAATTTTTGAGCAGTGCGCGCATCGGAACAGCTCCTTTCGCAATACGATCGTCAGCCGCACGCGGCTACTAACTACGCGCGGCCCATCGCAGGCCTACAGCCCCGTGCGACCGGCCCACGGCTACCTGCTTAGTTTAGCCCCATCGGCACCCATGATCGATGTAGTCGCGCAGCATGCCGCGCAGTAAATCGCCACTCGATCCATAGACACTTAGAAGTCCCAATACTTGTGACTGGTCAGCGTTTAGAGTCGTGGGAAATCAACTGAATGCAGCGCGCCTCGAGCACAATGCCAGTGGAATAAGACCGTTATGAGTCGTTGCGGCGAATCTCGCTAACACGAACTAAAAGGAGCATCTCCTGATTTAGTAGCAACGTGTACTCGATAAAAATATAGATGGAGGCGAGGACGGGAGTCGAACCCGTCTAGACGGCTTTGCAGGCCGTTTTAGCATTTACGAATCAAAGAGTTAGGTCAGAACCACAGTTTAGCGCCACATGAGCTAGGCACCCTTCCCTTCTTTCCTTGCCTCCCGTTCGATCAATTACCCATACGGTTTCGTTTTCGTGAAGTTAGTCGGCAGGTACGAGCAGTACGACGCCATCGATGCATAACGATCAAGAACCTCATGGACAGCAACCGATCGGTACCGAAGCGGTCTATCGAAAACCGCTCGCCCGGCGTCGCCGCACGGCGTATGATGAATCGCGCCGGCGTGCGGTGGAGGCAAAACGCTGCCTCGGACGCTTGATGCCGGCCTCCGATCCTTTGTCAGGGGTATCGATGCACATCAACGAGCGCCAACGGCGCAATGACGAGCCGACGGCCAACGCCGTCGCGCGCGGACTGAACATCCTGGAAGTGCGCGACGCCGGCCTCGCCCGGCAATACATGGAACACAAGAACGTTCCAGATCATGTGATCGTCCGTGTGCTGGCGCATCCGGCATTGCGCCGCCGGGAGAGCGCCGGGCAGTCGGTGTCGGAAGCGATCACGCCGACCGGACCGGACGGCTCTTGACACCGCAATCCCTGCCAAACCGTCAATGGAGCGTCGTCGATGACTCGAAACACCGAAACCGATGCGGAAGTCCGGCAATTGCGCACCCTCCTCACCATGTCGCGCGAACTGATGCAAGCCGACGCGCCGTTGGCGGCACTGGCGCTGACCGGCCGTGCCATGGCCGAGCTCACTCGGTTCGACGGTGCCATGCTGCTGGTCCGCGGCGAGGTCGACGAGTTGATCGGTTTCAACCGTCACGGCCAGCCGCACAGGGCCGACCGCAGCCACGCCTGGTATCGCATCGCGCTGGAGAAGCTGGAGGGTGGGTCCGGCGCCGCCGCCAGGCCGGCGCCCGGCATGCTGCTGCTGGGTGTGCCGGCCCATGACTGCATGGCCGTGCTCGCCGCTGGCTGGACAGACGACGTTCACCACCCGGCATGGGCCACGCGGCAGCGTCTGCTCGAGACCATTCTCGAATTATCCGTGGCGACACTGGGCCGGATCTCGACCCGCACCTCACTCGAGGATCTGGTGTCCACGCAGTACGAGCAGATGGCCGGTACGGCCCAGGCGCATGCCGACGAGCTGGCGCGCCGTGACGAAGATGAACGCACCATCCGCGCCCTCGCCCTGACCGATGTCCTGACGGGCTTGAACAACCGGCGTGGTTTCTTCGTGCAGGCGGAGCACCTGTTCAAACTGGCCAGGCGCAGGCATGCCGGCTGCGCCGTGATCTACGCGGACATCGACGGCCTCAAACTGGTGAACGACCAGCTCGGGCACGAAACCGGCGACAACCTGATCCGCGATGCCGCCGCCGTATTGCGCGAGTCGCTGCGCGACACCGACGTGCTGGCCCGTTTGGGGGGCGATGAGTTCGTCGCGTTCGTCCTCGACGATGCGCATCCGCGCACCATCCTGGCAAGGCTGAAGGACAACCTGCGTGCATTCAACCTGATGCAGGAGCGCACGTACCCGCTTGCGATCAGCGCCGGCGCCGTGCAATGCGATACCGACGACGGCAGACCCCTGCTCGCCTACGTGCAGTTGGCCGACCGCGAGATGTACCTGCACAAGCGGCGCGGCCTGCACTAGGCAGCTGCATTCGAGGCGGCATCAGGACGCGGGAGGTGGACGAGCCTCCTCGCGGTCGGTGTCGCCGTCGAGGCGCGCCGCCGCACTCTCCTTGTCCATGCTGCCGGACAGCGACTGCCGGTCCTCCTCGTCGACTTCGGGCGGTTCGAGCATGTCCGCGATCATCGCATGGAGCTCGGCCGTGTCCCATGGCAGGCCGCTACGCTGCCTGCCATGGATGTAGTGCCTGATTTCACTGTCCTGCTCGGGGCTCAAGGGCAGGCGGCTGTAGGTATGCGCGGGTCCGGCTTCCATCGTGATGCCTCTCTGGAGATGATGTCACGCACATCGACCCTACGCGCATTTCACGGCGGCGGGCGCACGCCAGATGGAACCCGGCTCACGCGATGCCGGCCTCGCGCACCTCGGATGGCCGTGCCAGCACGGTACGCAAGGCACTCGCCAGTTCCACCCGGCCATAGGGCTTGCTCAGCAGGTTCACCCCCTCGTCCAGCCTGCCGTTGTGGATCACCGCGTTTTCCGTATAGCCGGACGTGAACAGTACACCGATGCCCGGATGCCGCAGGCGCGCCCGCTCGGCCAGGTCGGTGGCGCTGACGCCGCCCGGCATGATCACGTCGGTGAACAGCAGGTCGATACGATCCTGGCGCTCCAGCATCCGCAGTGCGGCATCGGCGCTGCCGGCCGTCAGCACCTTGTAGCCCAGGTCGCGCAGCATGGTGGCGACATTGTCGAGAATGTCCTGCTCATCGTCGACAGCCAGTACCGTTTCGGTGCCGCCCTCGATGGCGAGGCCGGGCGCCGCCTTCTTGTCCGCCACCCGCCCGTCGGTACGGGGCAACAGGATATGGATCGTCGTCCCTTCCCCGGCTTCGCTGTCGATGTCGATATGGCCGCCGCTCTGCTTGACGAAGCCATACGCCATGCTCAGGCCGAGTCCAGTCCCCTTGCCGATGCCCTTGGTCGAGAAGAAAGGCTCGAACGCGCGCGCCTTCACGTCGGCCGGCATGCCGTGGCCGGTATCCGTGAATGCCAGGTGCACGAATTCGCCCTCTTCCTTGCAGACATTGTCGACCCGGATCACAAGCGTACCGCCGGAGGGCATCGCATCGCTTGCATTCAGCGACAGGTTGAGGATGACGTTTTCCAGTTGCTGCGGGTCGACCAGCACGTTCCATACTTCCGGACAGGCGACGAAGCGCACGTCGACCTGTTCTCCCACTGCCCTTTTCAGCAGCAGGTCGATGGCCGCGAACGCGTCCGGCAGGCTGACGGCATCCGGTTGCAGCGGCTGCTTGCGCGCGAACGCCAGCAATTGCGACGACAGCTTGGCGCCGCGCCGGACGGCGGTTTGCGCCGATTCGCAACGCTGGTGCACCTTCTCGTTGGCATGCGTGAACATCCTGATGAGGTCGATGTTCCCGTTGATGATGTGCAGGACATTGTTGAAATCATGCGCCACGCCGCCGGTCAGCTTGCCGATCGCTTCGAGCTTCTGTGAGTGCATCAGAGCGGTTTGCGTGTCTTCGAGCTTCCGGGTGCGCTCGCGCACCAGGTCTTCGAGATGCTGCTGTTGCCGGCCGACTTCGCGGCGCGCGCGCCATTGTTCGGTGACGTCGCTGCCCTGGATGAAGATCGTGCCGGCCTCGTCCTCCATGCCGACATTGGGCTGGAACAGCACGTCGATATGCAGCTCATCCAAGGCGGCACCCGTCCCGCGCCGCAGTGATAGCTTCATGCCGGCGGCGACATGAGCCCTGCCCCGGCGGCGCACGTCCTCGATCAAGTCGAGGTAGCCTTGTTCCGCAAGCTCCGGCAGGGCCTGGCCGATGGGCAGGCCGACGACGGCGCGGTCACCGACCAGGCGCTGGAACGCCGCATTGACGATCTGCACACGGAGGTCCGGGCCGGCCAGCACCGCCATGAATCCGGGCGCCTGTTCGAACAGACTGAGCATGCGCGCATGCTCGCCCGCCAGGCGCTGGTTCGCCCGGGCCAGCTCGTCCGCCATGGCGGCGGCGCGCAGGTAGACGCGATTGACTTCCTTCAGGTACAGCACCAGCATGACGAGCGCCGAGAAGAGTGCGTTGAGTCGGCCGACATACCAGCCGGCCGTCAGGCGCGCGCCGCCGGCCATCGTGATCGCATTGTCGAACGCCAGCGCGACGATCGCCACGCCCAGCCAGGCGCTCATCGGCGTGGCGAAGCGGGTCGCGCGCCACAGCATGAACAGCGCCATCACGATGATGACCTGGATCAGGGGCGCATAGCCGGAACGCGTGATACGGCTGAAGTCGCCCGCCACGTCGACCACGGGCAGCCTGTCGTGGAACAGCGTCACCGCGAGCACACTGAGCGCCAGCGCGCCGGCCGTCAACGCCGCGCAAGTGCGGAAGGCGGCCATCGGGGCCGCCACCAGGCGCCCGCGCTGGCGCCATTCGGACCAGGCATAGCCGAACAACATGCCGGTCGAGCCGAGGTGCCAGAAAAACCAGAGCCAGCTCGGCGTCTGCGTACCGCCCAGCAGGCGAACGTCGTTGACGAACGCGGAGGGAAACGAGAAGAACTGCACCAGCAGGATGGCCGACGTGTACACGCAGCCGCCCCACAGGTACAACAGCGCATGCAGGCGGGTCTGCCTGAAGTAGCCGTAGATCAGGTAGGCGACGATGGCGTAGCTGACGACGGTGGTCGCCTGATAGACCGGCAGGAACGAGGCGACGCCCGGCCATTGATTGGACGCGACAGGCATGAGCGCCATGGTGGACAAGGCGATCGCGAGCGCCGTCATGAGCGCCGTGCGCTGGAAAGCCGCCATTCGCGGCGCGATGCGGCCGCTGTCGGCCCGGGCCGGGAATATCCTGTCGTTCATGATCGCGTCTTTCGTAAGCCCAGGCATGCGCGCGCCATGCACGAGCGTAGCGGCCGGTAGGACGACTAGGATACCTTAATTCACCATTGCCAAGATGAATCGATTCCCACGCTTGCGATCCGCTCGAAGAGCGGCGGCGGTCAACTACGCGCGGATGACTTGCGCCGTGTCCGCGAACGGCTGGTACGGCTCTTGCGCCGGGATGCCGACCGGCGCGGCGGCTTGTGCGCGGCCTTGGTTTCGCCGCTGGCACGGCGCTGCTTGTTGACGATCCGCGCCGCGACTTCCTCTTCGCGTCCGGCGTAGCGCTTTTCTTTCTTGAACTTGCGTTCCAGTTTCCTGGCTTCGCTCTCGCGTCTTGGGCTGGCTCCCCTTGGCATCGCCTTCTCCTGTTCGGTTCGACAGCGTCATCTTAACGACGTGGACGCGGCAACGGCGCACGCAAAGACGCGCTCGCGAACCAGGCGCCTGCCGTGACGCGCGGCGCCTCTGGTGACGTTTGCCGAACCGTCATTGGCCAGCGATATGCACGCTGTCGATGTCGAGCATGGAGAACGTAAAGCAGACCTTGCCTTCCAGCGAGGTCACTTCGATCTTGCCGCGGTGGGAGCGGGCAATTTCGGCGACGATGTAAAGGCCGAGTCCCAGGCCCTGGTGGGATGTGCTGGACGAGGAGCGCCAGAAAGGCTTGAACAGCTGCTGGACCACGACCGGCGGCAAGGGGTCGCCATCGTTGGTCACCGCCATGATGAATTTCTTGCCCGAACAGGTGATCAGCACATGCACGGGCCTATTGGCGGCACCATGCACGATGGAATTCTTGACGAGATTCGACAACATCTGGCAAAGCCGGCCAGCATCGCATCGCACACTGATATCGGGCTGGATGATCGCCACGATGTCGGCATCCGGGTGAACTTCGCGCAACTCGGCGATCACCTGGCCGAATTGCACGTCGAGCCCGCGCTCATGCTGAAAATTCAAGGAAATACCGCCGCCCATGCGGCCACGCGTGAAATCCACGAGATCGTCGACCAGGGCCGACATCCGCCCTATGCTGCGCCGCATGCGCTGCAGAATTGGCGCGACCGCCGGATCGCCAGCCTTCAGCGCGAGCAATTCGACGCCGTTCTGCACCGCGCCAAGCGGCGTGCGCAAATCGTGCCCGAGCACGGCGATGAACTGTTCGCGCAACTCCGCTGTTTCGCGCTCGGATGTCAGATCGGTCTGGGTGGCGGCATGGATGCGCTCGGCTTCCAGCTGTGCCGAGATCAGCTCTGCGAACAGCTCGAGCGTCGACACCATGGCCGGTGCCGATAGCTTCATCGGCTTCGGATCGATGCCGCACAGCGTGCCGAAATAGCTGCCGTCGCGCCGCAGGATCGGTATCGAAAAATAACTCTGGAATCCATAAATGCGCGGCGTATGGTGATGGCGATATTCTTCGCTGACTTCCACATGATCGATGACAATGCTGTGCCGGGTACTGCGGACTTCCTCGCACAAGGTCGTGGTCACGTCGAGACCGTCGCCGACCTTCAGTCCGAAATCCAGCTTGTCCCACACGGCGCAAGCTGTCCATGAGTGCTCGGCGACGTGGGCGATCGCGACGAAACCGAGGCCGGTGAGCGAAGCCACCGTTTCCAGGATCTTGGCACCGTGCCGATGGCCTCGATTTCGCGCACGTAGGTCATTACACCGGGGTTCATGGCGGGTCAGCATCTCGAATTTCGATGGGTCAGCATCATAACATCAGGCGGCAAGCGCAAGGGCGATATGGAGCGGCCGGCATTCAGTCCGGCACCACGTCCTGCACCACCGGCAAGCTGAACCTCAAACTGGTCCCCTCGCCATCACCTCCATCCAGTATGGACGTCCCCGGTCGGCCGGGTGCCGTTAAAGATGACTTCCGGTCAGGCGGGTGGGAGCCCAAGTCCCGGTTCGTGCCGGGCGTAATCGAGCGCGGCGGACAGCAGGTCATAACGATACGGACCATAAAAATAGTAGCCACCCTCGAAGACGACACCATGCGCTGCCATCCGAAGCCGCTCTTCCGGTGTCGGTCCGGCCCATTGTTTCCAGTTGCGTGGCGCCGGATCCTCGCGAAAGCCGGGCCTGGCCCGTGCCACCCTGGCATAGTCGAGCGCGTCGGCAAGCCGGTCGTAACTGTATTGCTCATAGTGGTAGACGCGTCCGTCGAACGAGATACCGAAAGCCGCCGCCTCGGGCGGTAGAACGGGTGATGTATCCATGATGATGTCCTCGGGTTGGATCGAAGGGCACAGCGAAATCTCATCCCGGGCCGCACGATGATTCCGCGGATGCCGGTTGCGCCGCCATCATGCGGCCGGCTGGCCGCCATGCGAAGCCTTGCTTGCCCGGCGCTCGGGCTGCTTGCGGCGTTCCGACCGCATGCCGGAGCCCGGGTCTTGGCCGCCATTTTGCGGGCCGGCATGATCCGGCCACACAGGTGCGGTACCGGACGCTTGCTCCTCATCCCGCTGTGCCGCATGGACCGGGTCCACATGCGTATCCGCGGCCTGCGTGGCGCTGTCCCGCTCGTGGACCGGCAGCGTGTCCGATGCCGCCTCGGCGCCGCCGGCGACAGCACCGGGCACACCGTCGGCACTCGCGCTTGCCAGCATGCTCTGCCCGACGCTGAGTGACTTTTCGACCATGGTCTGACCGAGTCTGACGTTGGCGTCGCAGACGCTCCGGACGGATCCCAGGAGCGAACCGGAAACAGCATTCAAGAGGGCGAACTGGGAATCGACATAGGATCGAAAAGCTGGATCGGACTGAGAAAATTGATACATGGCGTACCTCCTCGGAATTGCGCCGCAGGATATGCGGTCACGTGGAAATTGCCTTACGGAGCGCTTGACGGACCAGAGAAGCAGCAGTTGGCTGCCCGAGCGTTGACTGCCCGAGCGTTGACTGCAAAGGGGTCGTTCGAACAAGCGCCATTGTGCGCTTATCGTCGCGTGCACGGGACGGAATGGTAAAAATATTCACGCCTGATAAACTTCGGAAATCTCCCGAACGCAATGCCTGGCCGGACGCGAGTGCGGGAGCCGCATGCCGCCCGCCGTCCATGTCGGTATTTCAAGTAAGATGACTGTCTGCGCATCTGGCGCGGCGCGGCATTTTTCGAGAACGGCGACCATGTACTACGGTGAACGTTTTAACAGCATCACCCATGCCGCCGGCGCGTGCCTGGCAGTGGCCGGCGGTGCCGTTCTGATCACGGTCGCCGCGCGCGACGGCGACCCCTGGAAAATCACCAGTTTCAGCATCTATACATCGATGCTGCTGATCCTGTATCTCACGTCGAGCCTGTACCACAGCGTGCGCGGCCTGGCCAAGAACGTGCTGCGCAAGATGGACCATTGCGCGATCTATCTTCTGATCGCCGGAAGCTATACGCCGTTCACCCTCGTGACGCTGCGCGGCGCCTGGGGTTGGTCGATGTTCGGTGTCGTGTGGTCGCTGGCGCTGCTGGGCATTTTCCAGGAAATCTTGTACGCCAAAGGCAGGCGTGGCCTGTCCCTCGTCATTTACATGATGATGGGCTGGCTCGCGGTACTTGGCATCCGGCCCTTGCTCGCGGCCCTCGGCTGGGACGGTTTCGGCTGGCTTGCGGCGGGCGGCATGCTATACACGGGCGGCATCGCTTTCTATGCCACCGACCACAAGGTACGACATGGCCACGGCATCTGGCATTTGTTCGTCCTGGGCGGCAGCATCTGCCATTACGTCGCAGTCCTGTGTTACGTCGCCTGAGCGGCCCGCTCGCGAGTGTCCGGAAAGCTGTTGATCGCTTACCTCAGCATGGACCGCACCAGCGCGCACGCCTGTATGTGCTGGATGAAAAGCTTGTATTCGACAGGCTTCGTCAAGTGCACGTCGAACCCGGCGTTGTCGATCTCCCCCATCGACGCGGGGTCGCACCAGCCTGTGACAGCAATCAAAAAAATGTTCTTGAGCTGCTGGTCCCGACGGATGCTTCGCGCGAACGACAAGCCGGGTTTCGGCATTTGTCCGACGTCGGTGGAAATCACATGCGGCATGAATTCGCCGGCGATGTCCAGTCCTGCGTGATGATCCGGCGCGGCTCTTACCTGCCAGAATGGATTCGAATGCTTCGCCATCACCAGAAAACAGTCGAGCACGAATTCATCGTCATCGATGAAAAGCACCCGCAACGGCGCCGGCTGGGTCACCACTGCCCTCCCGCCATGCCGGACTCCAAGGCGTGGCCGCTTGTGCGATCAGGATCGGGCACCGGCATGCTGGACAGCGGTCACGAGGGCATCGGCCAGCGTCGCCTTGGTCAACACCGTATCGAGCTCGATGCCGAGATGTACGATGGTCTGGGCGATTTGCGGACGAATGCCGCTCAGCACGCACTCTGCCCCCATCAGGCGCGCCGCCGCGATAGTTTTCAGCAAGTGCTGCGCCACCAGGGTATCCACGGTCGGTACGCCGGTGATGTCGATGATCGCGGTATGGGCGCCACTGGCGACGATTTTGTCGAGCAGGCTTTCCATCACGACCTGGGCGCGTGCACTGTCGAGCGTGCCGATGAGGGGTAGCGCGAGGATGCCGTCCCAAAGATTGATCACCGGTGTCGACAACTCCAGCAATTCCCTCTGCTGGCGGCTCACGATCAGGTCGCGGGTTCGCTGGAAGGCCTCGAGCGTGTATAGGCCCAACCGGTCGATGATCACGCTGGCGGTCCAGGAAACACGGGCCAGGGTGTACGCGTCGCCGGCGAAGTATGCGCGCAGGAGGGCGAACAGCGGCTGCTTGAGGAAAAAGATGAAGGTGGCGGTTGCCGCCGCAGTCGAACCGCCGTTGGCCCGCCCGGCAGAAATCTCGTCGAGCTGGCGCCTCGCGTCGGCCCAGGCGCGCCCGTCGACAGTGTCGAGGTCGGCAGTAGCCAGCGCCTCGGCCAGCGCGGGCATGAATCGGAAGCACTGATCACGCGACCGTTCGGCCTCGTTCGCGCCGACGCGGACCGTTGCCGCATGCCCTTCGTACCATTCCGTGCCGAGCGCATGCGCATGCTCGCGCACCAGTCCTGCAAGCAGAAGCCCATCGTTGATGGTCATGACCGATCATCCCTTTACTGTTTCAGTCCACGAAAGTCATCGCCGACCTGGGAGGCATCGGAACTCAACCACTTGAGTTCGCCACTATAGCACTCTTACAGCCGGCGGCGGGAATCCGTCATGGTATGTGGTTTAAATGACCGTTAGGTCGACATTCTCCAAGCGTCTGTAGGATAATGCTTACACATCCCTTCAACCGCGTTGCCAGCACAGGCTTTGCGCCTCCTTATGCCTCACAATGAAAGCGTATCCGCCGAGCATATGCTGCAACGCTATGCTCCGTGTCACCACTTGTTGACGGTCGCGGTGCACACCGAACTCGATGTCATCGCTTCGCGCCTGCGTGCGCGCGAGATCGCAGCACTGTGCGGTTTTCGCGGCAACGAACAGACCCGTATCGCCACCGCCGTGTCCGAGCTGGCGCGCAATGCCATGGTCCATGCGCGCGTCGGGACGGTGCGCTTCTTTCTCGGCGCCTCGCGACGGCAGCAGGCGCTGGTCATCGTGGTCGACGACCAGGGCAGCGGCATACCCGCCGCGCGCGTTCGCGCAGCGCTCAACGGCGATGCCACGCCTGCGCCTGGCGGCCTGTCGGCGGCGCGCCGCTTCATGGACGAGTTCGAGATCGTCACGAATGCAGGCGGCACCAGTATTACGTCCGCCAAGGCGTTTCCGCCGCAGTTGCCGAACCTGCCGGCCAGTGAACTCATCGATGCAGTGAACGGCCTGGCGGATCTGCCCGGCAACGTCGCCTTGTCCGAAGCAAACCAGCAAAACCGCGAACTGAGCGGTGCGCTCGCCGCCTTGCAAGCCAAGCAGAACGAACTGGTCGAGGTCAGCGCGCATCTGGAACGCACCAACCGGCAGGTCGAGGCATTGAACGTGCTGCTGAAAGAGAAGGCCGATTCGCTGGTATCGGCCGACCGCCGCAAGGACGAATTCCTGTCGATCCTGAGCCATGAACTGCGCGGGCCGCTCTCGGCGGCGGGCATGGCCGCCGGTTTGCTGGAGACCGGCGGCACTCCCGACCAGAGCGTCAGGCTTGGCCAGCTCGTCGGACGCCAGGTCAGGCACATGAGCCGCCTGGTCGAAGACCTGCTGGATGTGTCGCGCGTCAGCCGCGGGCTGGTATCGATCCGGCGCCAGGGCGTCGACATGCGCGATGTGATCGGCGCCGCCATCGAACAACTGGCTGCGTCCGCGCTGGCCAAGGACCATCGCGTGGAAACCGCCCTGCCGCCCGATGCGTGCATGGTCGAGGGCGACCGCACGCGGCTGATCCAGGTCGTCGCCAACCTGCTCGGGAATGCGATCCGGTATACACCCCGCGCGGGAATGATCGAAGTTCGCGCCGAGCGGAATGGCGCCGACCTGCTGGTGCGGGTTTCGGACAACGGCATCGGCATCCCGGACACCTTGATGCCGCACCTGTTCGACCTCTACACGCAGGCAGAACATTCGCCGGACGCGCGCGACAGTGGCCTTGGACTGGGACTTGCCCTGGTCAAGAGCCTGGTCGAGGCGCATGGCGGCAACGTGTCCGCATGCAGCGCCGGTGCCGGACACGGCAGCCGGTTCGACGTGTGGCTGCCGCTGGCGGCCGCACATGCCGGGGCCGCGGCCTGACACAGGGGGACGGCCTCAGGCCTACTGCACATCCTGCACCACCGGCAAAATGAATTTCAGGCGCGTTCCCTGTCCTGGCCCGGCGCTATGGGCGGAGACCATGCCGCCATGCGCCACGCAGATGCCGCGCGCGATCGCCAGGCCGAGTCCCGCGCCGGAAGGCGCGCGCAGCGGATGCCCGGCCAGCTTGCGGAACGGCTCGAACATGGCCGGTAGTTCGCTCACCTCGACGCCGATGCCATCGTCACTCACCGATATCTCCAGGAACGCGCCGTCGATCCTGACCGCCAGCGCGACCTCGGCACCGTCGTTGGAAAATTCGCTGGCGTTGAGCAAGGCGTTCCCGAGGGCTTGCGCGAGCCGCTCGGGATCGCACCACAACGTCACGTCCAGCATGCTTTCTCCGACGCCGAGGTCGACGCGCAGCGTCTGGGCTCGCCCGTGCAGGACGCCTTCGGCAACGTCGCGCGCGAGCGCCATCACGTCGCGGAAACTGGCGGCGCGCATCGCCACGGGAATATCGCAAGCCTGCTCGATGCGCGAGGCGTCGAGCAAATCGTCGATGAAGCGTGCCAGCTGACGGGTCTGGCGCTCGATCACGCGCGCCATGCGCGCGATGCCCAGCTCGCCCGGCTGGCGCCGCAGGATCGCGGCCACCGCCATCACCGAGGCCAGCGGGTTGCGCAATTCATGGGCCAGCACGCGCAGGAAACCCTCACGGCTGTCACGGGCGCACTGGACCTCCTGGCCCAGGCGCCGGCGCTCGCTGATGTCCGTCAGCGAGCACAGCACGCCTACCGTGGCGCCTTCGTTGCCTCGAACCGGGCGCGCATGAACCACCAGGCAGCGCTTCTGGCCATCGCTCGACTCCGCCACCAGCTCGGTCGGGGGCGGTGCGAGGCCCGTGCGCGCGGCCAGCGCCGCGGGCGACGACGACTTTTCGAGCGGGCTGCCGTCCGGGCGATACAAGGCCGCGAAGCCGTCCCAGCAGCCGTCCCGGATGGGCAGCGGCGCCCTGCCCCACAGGCGCCGCGCGGAGCGGTTGCCATGCACGACGGCGCCGGCGGACGTGCAGCAATACGCCGGGCAGGCGATCTGGTCGATCACCTCGCCATACTTCTCCAGCCAGGCATCGCCGCGCGGGTCCATGACACGCCGCTGTTCAGGAATCCATGTCACGTTCACTCCAGAATTGTTCATCTCGGCCCATTATCAGTGCGGCACGGCCTGTCCGGCGTAGGACGCGCACCGGCCACTCTGTCGTCCGCACCGCCGCCTGCGCCCGCGACGTGGTACCGTGTACCGGCGACGGACCGCCGCCGCGGGAGGAATCACCATGCATATCCGTACACTTGTCGTAACGTCCGACGCCGGCGAGCGCGCACGCCTGACGCTCTTGTTCGAACCCATGGCCGGCGACCCGACTGGCGTTGCGTTACGCTTCGCGTCCACACTGGACGAAGCCAGGCGCACGCCGTCGGCGCTCGATCTGCTCTTGCTGGTACCGGCTGCGGCCGACGGCGCGCGCCACGCCACGCCGCCGGCCGAGGTAGCGGGCTTCGACCACGTGCCGGTCGTGATCGTCGGCGACGCCATCGGCATCGCCAGCGCGCGCGAGGCGCTCACCAGCGGCCTGGCAGACGACGTGATGCTGTCCACCGATTCGCGGCTCGACACGCTGGCCCGCTTCGCCGCTGTCATCGAACGCGTCCGTGCCCGCGCGCGCGACCGCAGCGGCGGCGACATCGTGCTGGCGGCGATGGCCGATGCCGTCATCACAACCGACGCCGCGGGCACGATCGGCTATTGCAACGATGCGGCCTGCCACCTGACCCTGCGTGGACGCAACGAGATGCTGGGCGCGCGCCTGGTCGACGTGATGACGCTGCACGACGCCGGGACGCTGGCGGCCGTCGAGCATCCGATCGCGCGCGTGCTGAGCGAGAAGCACGTCGCCAGGCTGCCGCCGGGCGTGGTGTTGGTGTGCGCGGACGGCAGCGAAATCATGATCGCCGACTCGACCTCGCCAATCGTTCGCCCCGACGGTAAGCTCGACGGTGCGGTCATGGTGTTCCATGACATTACCGCCGCGCACCAGCTCCAGTCCCAGGTCGATTACCTGGCCAGGCACGACTTCCTGACCGGATTGCCGAACCGTTTCGCCGCGCAGTTGCACCTGGCCGGGATCCTGCACCAGGCGACCATGCATGGCTGGAGCCTGGCCGTGATGTACCTGGATCTCGACAATTTCAAGTGGATCAACGATACCCTTGGCCATGCGGCTGGCGACCGGCTGCTGACATCGGTCGCGGCGCGCCTGCGCACATGCTGCCGCTCGATCGACATGGTCAGCCGCCAGGGCGGCGACGAATTCCTGGTCCTGATGGCGCCGGGGACGAATGCGGCCGAATCGGCCGGTGCCGCACAGCGCATCCTGGAAACCGTGGCGCGGCCGCACGTGATCGACGGCGAAACCATGCTGGTTGGCTGCAGCGTCGGTATCGCGCTGCATCCCGAGCATGGCCACGCCGCGGACACGCTGCTGCAGCATGCCGACACGGCGCTGCACGCGGCCAAGGCGGCGGGCCGCAATACTTACCGGATGTTCCAGGACCGGATGCTCGACAGCGTGAGCGAAAGGCGGGCACTGGAGAACGCACTCAGGCTGGCGCTCGATGCCGGCGGCCTGGAACTGTTCTACCAGCCCAAGGTATGCCTGGCCGACGGCGCGATCCGCGGATGCGAATCCCTGCTGCGCTGGCGGCATCCGGACTGGACACGCTTCTCGCCCGCCGACGTGGTACGGTGCGCCGAGCAATCCGGCCTGATCGTGGACCTGGGCCGCTGGGTGATGCGCGAAGCCATGCGCCAGGCGCGCGCCTGGCAGGACAGCGGCCTGGACACCGGGCCGATCGCCGTCAACGTCTCGGCGCTGGAGCTGCGCCAGACCGGCTTCATCGGGCATCTCGAGGACTGCCTGACGCAGTTCGGCATCCCGCCCGCGACCGTGCAGATCGAACTGACCGAGTCGACCCTGATGCGCGACGTCGCCAGCGCCGTCGACATCCTGCACCGGTTGCGAGAGATCGGCATGTCGCTTGCCATCGACGACTTCGGCACCGGCTACTCGAACCTGAGCTATCTCGCCGATATTCCGGTCGACCTGTTGAAAGTGGATCGCAGCTTCGTGCACGGCATCGCCACGGCAAGCCCGCGCCGCCAGGCGCTGTTGCGCGCGGTGCTGTCGATTGCCGGAAACCTCGGCTTGCCGACGATCGCCGAGGGGATCGAAACCACGGACGAAGCAAACTACCTGATGGACGCCGGCTGCCGGCTGGGCCAAGGCTTTCTCTACAGCCCTCCGGTCAGCGCCGCCGCGTTCGAACGCCTCATGCCGCACTAGGAGAACCCCATGGTCCCCAACGAATACCACATCCGGGCACTGCGCCTGCTGGCGGAAGACGCCCGGCTGACGAACCGGAGTACCGACCTGCTGGCGGGCCTGGTCCTGCTCAATCCCATCGCGCTGCGCGGCGAGCCGACCATGATGCCGACGTCCGAATTGATGGAGCTGCTCGGCATCGAACACGCCTCGACCGGCCGCAACGCGCCCGGCCCCGACGCGATGGCGGACGCACTCGACGACATGGTGCAGGCAAGCTGGCGCATGCCCTCGTGGCGCGGCTTCACGACCGGAACGTTCCTGGAGAACTACCAGGTATCGAACGAATCCGGCCTGCTGCATTTCCAGATCGACGACGGCTTCATCCATGCGCTCGCCAGGATAAGCCGCCACCTGGCGCGCAGCGCCGGTGCGGCCGGGGCGGAATGAGGGCGGCCATGTGCGAGGGCGATCGCGGGCAACCGCACCCGCGCTGGCGCCGGACGTGATATGTTACCGAGACTTCTACCAACTTTACAAATCACGTGCACATTCCGATCCAATCCAGACGAGTGTCGCGACCATGATCCGGATCCTCATCGCCGATAGCCATGCGCTGCTGCGAGAAGGGCTGCAACATATCCTGGGCGCGGTCCCGACCATCGCGGTGGCGGCAGAGGCGACCGACGGCTTCGAGGCGATCGCGCTGGCGCGTAACGGCGGTGTCGACGTGCTGGTGGTCGAGCTGTCACTACCTGGCCGCGGCGGTATCGAATTGATCCGCCATCTGAAGCACGAGGCACCCTCGATCCCGATCCTGGTGTTGACGCTATACGATGTCGGAACCCATGCCGCCGCGGCCTTCCGTGCGGGCGCCCGTGGTTTCCTCAACAAGTCGGCATCATCCGAGCAGTTGATCACAGCCATTCACTGCGTGGCCCTGGGCCGGCCATTCGTCGATCCGGCGGTGGCGGACGAATTGGTCATCGAATCGCAGTTCAGCGACGCGCCGCTGCCGTATGCCGCCCTGTCCGATCGTGAACGCGAGGTATTCGCTTGCTTGCTGGCCGGGAACAGCATCAAACAGATGGCGGCCAGGATGGATATTTCGGTCAAGACAGTAAGCACGTACAAGGCGAGACTGCTGGAGAAAATGGGCATGAGCACGGTATCCCAGCTGGTGCAGTATGGGATCGAGCATCACCTGCTGGACGCCTGACCGGGATACCCTGCCCGACAGCGCCGCTCAGCGGCCATGCGGCGCGAGCTGCGCAATGGCGTCGTTCAGGCATGCCAGCGAAAACGGTGTACCGAGGTGCCGCGCGAAACCGGCCGAACGCAAGGCCGCGAGCTCGCCGTCGCGCAACTGCCCTCCCATTGCGATGGCCGGCACCTGAGCATAACCCGGCTGCTGGCGCAACAGGCTCAATAATTCCAGGCCGCTCATGTCCGGCAAGATCACATCCGTCAACACCAGGTCGAACGGCGTCGCGGCTTCGCTGGCGACCTGCAGGGCCTCACTCGCGGTGCCCGCTCCGCTGACGACAGCCTGTTCGTGTGCCAGCAGATTCGACATGGATGTCAATGTGCGGCCGTCGCCCTGGATCAACAAGATACGCCTGCCCTGCAGCACGGAAGGCCGGTCCTGGCCGGCCGCGGGCGCCGGCGTGCCCGCCACCACGCGCGGCAGATAGACCCGAAAACGCGCCCCCGGCACGCCGTCGGCCGACTCGACCTCGAGCCAGCCGCCATGACCGGTCGCCAGCTCCTTCACCAGCGTCAGGCCGAGCACGGCGATGTCCGCGGCAGCGGTGTGCCGCAGCGCACCGCTCCTGGACGATTCGAACACGTCACGCAGACGGGCGGGCGCAAAGCCGATGCCCGAGTCCTGCACTTCCACGCAGACCAGCATGCCTTCGGTCGACAAGCGCAGCGCCACCGTGCTGCCAGGCACGGAGCGCGTGATCGCATTGCGCAACAGGTTCCAGGCCAGTTGCCGGATGCGAATGGCGTCGCCATGGATCAGGGCGTTGGCGGATAGCTCGGTTGTGATCGTGACCTCGTGCTGCGCCGCGCTCGGCCGCATGATGTCCACCGCTTGCTGCAGCGCATCGCGCATGTCGACGCTGCCGCGCTCGATGCTCAGCCTGCCCGTGCGCAGGCGTGTGAGGTCGGTCGCGTCATCGATCATGCGGACCTGGGTCTGGATCGCGTCCTTGATGGTCGCGGCTGCGCGCGCGAGGGTATCGGCGTCGCCCGTTCCGGACAGCTGTTGCAGGGTTTCGCTGGCCAGCTGGATCTGGTTCAGCGGCCCTTTCACCTCGTGGGACAGCACGAGCAGGAAATGATCGCGCGCACGCGCAGCATGTTCCGCGCGCGAGCGTTCGTGCTTTTCCCATTCCAGCTGGGCGGTCTGCTGCTCGAGCATGCGCTTGGAGCCGGTCAGGTCGCGCGCGATCTTGACGAAGCCGCGCACCCGGTCATCCTGCAAGAGCGTGGTGATGTCGCTGCAAAATACTTCGGCCCCGTCCTTGCGCAACAGCCAGCGCTCGCGCTCCACCCGTCCGTCGTCGAGCGCGCGCTGCAGCTCGGCCTCGGCCAGGCCTTGGCTGCGTTCCTCGGGCGGCAGCAGCGTATCAATGGACCGGCCCAGCATCTCGGACTCGGGGTAACCAAAGACGCGCTCGGCGCCGAAGTTCCAGCTGGTGACGATCCCCTGCTGGTCGAGAGTGGCGATCGCATAGTCCTGCGTGCTGGCGGCGATGAGGCGCATGCGCTGTTCGCTGGCCAGCAGTTGCTGCTCGGCCGCCTTGCGCTGGCTGATGTTCACGAAAGTCACGACCACGCCGTCGATCTTGTCCGCCGAAGTACGATACGGCAGCAAGCGCGCAAGATACCAGCCACCGTCGATGCTGCGCACTTCGCGTTCCGTCGACCGCAGGTGCTCGACCGCATCCTCGATATCGGCCAACAGGTCCGGATACGCCAGGCGGTGCGTGATGTCGGCCAGCGGGCGCCCGATATCGCTGCTGATCAGGTTGAACAGCTTGTCGGTCGGCTTGCTGTAGCGCTTGATGCGGAACTGGCGGTCGACGAAGATCGTCGAAATCTCGGTCGCAGCCAGGAAGTTCTGCAGGTCGTCGTTCGACTTCGTCGTCTCGTCGATCTTGCTCTTCAATTCGAGGTTCACTGTCAACAGCTCTTCGTTGACCGACTGCAGTTCTTCCTTGCTGGTCTCGAGTTCTTCCATTGCCGAACGCAATTCCTCGTTGACCGCCTGGAGTTCCTCGTTCGACGCCTTGAGGTCGCCCATGGTCGCCTCGTACTGGTCGATCAGGCCGCGCAGCTGCTCCTTCGTATTGCGTAACTCATCTTCCAGGTGGCGCGCGATCGAGAGTTCGGCGACATTCGCACGCGCCGTGAGCGCGTCGTCCTGGATTTCCCTTGCCTCGAACAGGAGCATGCTCATGCCGCTGCCGCCGTCCTGCCGCCGGTCCGGTCGCACCTTCAGATGCAGGCCGACCGTCTCGGTGTCGAGTCTCACGGGAATTTCACCGGCCTCGACGACCTGTCCGGTCTTGTTGGCCTGGAACAGCGCTGCACGCAGTTCGAGCTGCAGGTCGGGATGCACGAGATCCAGCACCTGCTGCGTCGGCTCGCCGGCCAGAGGCCGCATGAAACGGACGGCGGACCGGCTCGCGTACACGACGTCGTTGTGCTCGTCGACCATGATGCTGGGCGGCGCGATATCCTGGATGAGCTCCAGGTAGATCCGCTGGACGGGGCGCTCCTTGCGTTCGGCGACGGGCGCCGCCGCCGGCGCGGCCGCGACCGGAAAAATGGTGCCAGGTGTCGTCATTGGCGTGATGTACTTGTTGACGCGGCTCTTGACCGGCTGGTAGATGCGATTGCGCTTGTCGACCGCGGTGAACAGATGCGGGACCGAGTCGGCCGACTCGGCATTCCCGAGGAACAGGAAGCCATCCGGCTGCAGCGCATAATGCATCATCTCGAACACCTTGCGCTGGACATCGCGGTCAAGGTAGATCAGCAGGTTACGGCAGGTCAACAGGTGCACCCGCGAAAAGGGTGGGTCGCGCAGCACGTTGTGGATCGCGAACAGCACGGTATCCCGCAGTTCGCGTTTAATGCAGTAGTGCTCGCCACGCATTTCGAAATAGCGGCGCAGGCGGGCGGGCGGCAGGTCGGTGACAATCGACTTGGAATACATGCCTGCGCGCGCAACCGCGAGCGCGCGCGCATCGATGTCCGAAGCGAACACCTGCAGCGAACGCGCACCGCCGGCAGGCTGCAGCGCATTCTGGTCGGCCAGCAGCATCGCCACCGAATACGCCTCCTCGCCGGTCGCGCAACCGAGCGTCCAGCTGCGGATCTGCTCGTCGGCCGGCGTGGCCTGGAAAATCCGGGGAATGACATCGCGCTCGAGGGCCTCGAATGCCTCGCGGTCGCGGAAGAAATTCGTGACGCTGATGAGCAGGTCCTGCAGCAGCGCAAACACCTCGTTGGGATCGGTCTCGACCAGGTTACGGTAATGCCGTACGTCGGGCAGCATCGCGACCTGCAGGCGGCGCTCGATGCGGCGCAGGATCGTGGCGCGCTTGTACTGCCGGAAATCGTGCCCGGTACGCTGGAGAATGATGGTCAGGATATCGCGCAGTGCCTGCTCGTGCTCGTCGTCATCCACGCTCCTACCATGGCCGATGGCCAGGCTGAGTTCGCCCGCCTTGGGCAGCACGATCATGCGCGTGTTACGTGCGAGTTCGATGAGCTTCTGCGGCATCTCGACCACCGGCAGCACGAAGTCGACCGTTCCGGTCGCGATCGCGCTCTGCGGCATGCCCGCGTGTTCGGCGTCGTCCGGCGCCTGAGCCATGGTCACGCCACCCATCTCCTTGATGCGGGCGATGCCGACCGCGCCATCGGAACCAGCGCCCGACAGGATGACGCCGACAGCGCGCTCCCGGTGCACTTCTGCCAGGGCGCGGAAGAACTTGTCGATGGCGGTACGGACGCCCCTGGTGCGCGCCGCCGGGACGATATGCAGGGCGCTGTCGTTCATGACGAGGTCCTGCTTGGGCGGAATGACGTACACATGGTCGCGCTCGATGCCAACGGTGCCGGTCACCTGCATCACTGGCATCCTGGTGCGCAGTTGCAGGATCGCCGCCATGGCACTGTCCTGGTCCGGTGCCAGGTGCAGCACGATGACGAAGGCCATGCCCGTGCTGCTGGGCAGCTCCGTCAGGAAACGCTGCAACGCAACGATGCCGCCCGCTGAGGCGCCGATACCCACCACGGGAAAGTCAAGCGTGCTGGGCACAACCCCGGGATCGGATGGAAAATGGTCCAGCACATGCTGTTCGTTGTCGCTCATGAGTGTCAGGTCGTCTGTCTTGTGGCAGCCTGTTGCGCGGATTGCGCTTTCGAGGCAATTCGTTGACAGGATATATCGTTTTGCCGCTATCGAACAGGAAGGCCATGACGGTACCGGGGCTGGCCGCCTACGGTGGGCAGCCGTGACGCATCCAGATCGGCGGCATCCACCGGCCAGGCGCGCCACATGGCGTAAGAAAGCGGCGGCAAGACCGCGTGGCCTTGCCGCCGCACATGGCCTCGAGGGCCATGATAGGAAGGAAGATCAGCGTTGCTGGCCTGGGTTCCTGTCGGTGGGCTGCTGGGCTTGCGCGCCCTGCATGCTGCCCTTGCTAGCCCCGTCCCCCGCGCTTTGCAGGTTGCCGCGGGGCTGGCTGCCGGCCTTGGCGGCGCGCGCAGCGTCCTGCTGGAACGGATCGCGGAAATTCTTGATGGCGTCTTCTTGCTGGCGCATGCCCTTGTCGGTTTCTTCGGCAGCAACGCGTGTCACTTCGTCCGCCAGCGTGCGCGCAGTGCGGGACGTATCCTGCACATGTTGTTCGGTCACCCGGGTCAGGTCGACCTGGGTATCGGCGGCAAGCTGCGTCAGTTGCTGCTGGTAGGCGCGCAGTTTTGCGGTGGCCGGCTGCGCGCTCGATGCGGCCGCCGACATGGCCTCCGCCGGACGTTCCATGGTCAGCATGCGCTGGCCGACATGAGTGGCTTCCTCGAGCAGCGTCTGGCCCAGTTGCAGGTTGAGTTGGAAGACCTGCTGGACGGAACGCGCCATCGTCTGGGACAACTCGTTGAAGAACGCGGCTTGCGCATCGAGATGCGAGCGCACGGCCGGATTGACGGATTGCGGGTATGGATACATGAGGTACCTTTAAAAGGTGACAAGACTTTGAGCTGCGGACACGCCAGGCAAGTGCTACGTTGATATATGCCTGACGGTAATGGCAGAGCAGCAATTGCTGACTCTGAGCGGGACGATCACCGAAGATCGCTTATGACCGTCACACTATGCGCTCTTTTCCGAGTGTATGCGGCCGATTCGAAAAAGTATTTTCGTGGATTGGAAGCCAGCAATAATTTCAAAGGAAATTTATTTGAATGGCTGCGAGGTCTATCG
The DNA here is from genome assembly GCF_006715485.1 of Herbaspirillum sp. SJZ107. Classification (GTDB taxonomy): domain Bacteria; phylum Pseudomonadota; class Gammaproteobacteria; order Burkholderiales; family Burkholderiaceae_D; genus Telluria. The sequence continues at coordinate 1,759,253 of NZ_VFNH01000002.1, read as the reverse complement.
GTAATCGAACACCTCAAGCACTTGCGGCAGGCCAGCGTCTAGAACGGTCAGAATGAAATAAGAACGCTCGAGGCAGGTACAAAAAGCTGACGCGCATCCGAACCAGAAAGGAATACCGTACTTGAACTCAAAAGCGAGTGCTGGAATGAAGATGGGATGGAGGCGAGGACGGGAGTCGAACCCGTCTAGACGGCTTTGCAGGCCGCTGCATAACCGCTTTGCTACCTCGCCCGAGGTGAACTGCCGACGATGCTGACATGGCGGGTTATCGAACCACATCAACACGAGAAGGGAAGCCTTCTCTGAAATCTGGAGCGGGAGAAGAGTCTCGAACTCTCGACCTCAACCTTGGCAAGGTTGCGCTCTACCAACTGAGCTACTCCCGCGTGGAGTTACTACCGATACGACCAGCTGCGAAGAACCATTTGGAGCGGGAGAAGAGTCTCGAACTCTCGACCTCAACCTTGGCAAGGTTGCGCTCTACCAACTGAGCTACTCCCGCTTAGGAGTCCAACACATTCGCTGCAAAACTTTGGAGCGGGAGAAGAGTCTCGAACTCTCGACCTCAACCTTGGCAAGGTTGCGCTCTACCAACTGAGCTACTCCCGCATGGAGTTTTACTGCCTTACTGCCACTACCGCTACGACGTGCTCCAGCTTGAACTGGAGCGGGAGAAGAGTCTCGAACTCTCGACCTCAACCTTGGCAAGGTTGCGCTCTACCAACTGAGCTACTCCCGCATCGTCTCGTTTACAACCGAGTTTGCAATTATCTCAGATATTTGACTAACTTCCAAGACAACGCGCTTCATACTGCTGTTACATCCGACCGGCAAACTCTGGAGCGGGAGAAGAGTCTCGAACTCTCGACCTCAACCTTGGCAAGGTTGCGCTCTACCAACTGAGCTACTCCCGCTTCGTTTCGTTTGCTGCGTCGATGTCGTCGCAACAGGCAGGCATTATAGAGATGCTGAGCTATGTGTCAAGGATGACTTGGTAGAAAGCTCATTTCACTTTCCTAGACGCCTGACTTTTCGCGGATCAGCGGCCAGGCACGGCGCAGGTAGTAGAACATCGACCACACCGTCAGCACGCCGGCAACCCACAGCAGGATCAGGCCCGCGATGTGCATGTCGATGCCGACCAGCTCGTCATGGAAGAGCAGCATCGGGATCGCGACCATCTGCGCCGCGGTCTTGATCTTGCCCAGCGAGCTGACCGCCACCGACTTGCGCGCACCGATCTCGGCCATCCACTCGCGCAGCGCCGAGATGGTGATCTCGCGGCCGATGATGACGAAGGCGATGATGGCGTCGACGCGGGCCAGCTGTACCAGCACCAGCAGCGCGCCGGTCACCATCAATTTATCCGCGACCGGATCCAGGAAGGCGCCGAAGGCCGAGGTCTGGTTCCAGCGCCGCGCCAGGTAGCCGTCGAACCAGTCGGTGATGGCGGCCACGATGAACACCAGGGTGGCGGCCAGGTTGCGGTCGGCGAGCGGCAGCCAGTGCTCGGGCAGGAAATAGACGCCGACGACCAGGGGAATGAGTGCAACGCGTAACCAGGTCAGGAGAATCGGGATGTTAAAAGGCATGTGAGAGTCGGGTCGTGTGCTGGAGCTGGTTGCGTCAATACGCGGGTGCTTTCCAATCTGCATTGGAAGGCGCCCGCTAGTCTACATGGCTCTTGCCTTTTAAACCAGTTGAGCTCAGTGCAGCTGGCGGTAGATCTCTTCCGCCAGCGTGCTCGAGATCCCTTCCACCGACATCAGGTCTTCGATACTGGCGTCGATCACGCCGCGCAGGCCGCCGAAGCGCGCCAGCAGCTTCTGGCGGCGCTTGGCGCCGATGCCCTCGATCTCTTCCAGGCGCGAGGCCTGGCGCGCCTTGGCGCGCTTGGCGCGCATGCCGGTGATGGCGAAGCGGTGCGCTTCGTCGCGGATCATCGCGACCAGCATCAGGGCGGCCGATTCCTTGCCCAGCTCCTGCGGGTCGCGGCCATCGGCGAAGATCAGGGTTTCCAGGCCGACGCGGCGGCCCTCGCCTTTGGCCACGCCGACGATGTTGCTGACGTCCAGCCCCAGTTCGGTGAAGACCTGGCGCGCCATCTCGACCTGGCCCTTGCCGCCGTCGATCAGCGCGATGTCCGGCATCACGCCCTCGCCGCCGGCCACCTTCTCGTAGCGCCGCATCAGCACCTGGCGCATCGCCGCGTAGTCGTCGCCCGGGGTGATGTCGTTGATGTTGTAGCGGCGGTATTCGCCGTTCTGCATCTGGTGGTGGTGGAACACCACGCACGAGGCCTGGGTCGCTTCGCCGGCGGTGTGGCTGATGTCGAAGCATTCGATGCGCAGGCTGTCCAGGTCCTCGCTGTCGAGGCCCAGCGCGTCGGCCAGCGCGCGCGTGCGCGCCTGCTGCGAGCCTTGCTCCGACAGCAGGCGCGCCAGCGAGATCTCGGCACCCTTGCAGGCCATCTCGAGCCACTGGCGGCGCTGGCCCTGCGGCTGGAACACCAGGCTGATGCGGTGGCCGCACTGCTCGGTCAGCGCGACGATCAGCTCCGGCATCTCGAAGTCGATATTCAGGATCAGGATGCCGGGAATGAACTTGTCGGCGTAGTGCTGGGCCAGGAAGGCGGCCAGCACCTCGACTTCGATCGAGGTGTCGCCGATGGCGTCGTCGACCTCGATCGAATCGCCGACGTGGGTCGGGAAGTAGGCGCGGTCGCCCAGGTGGCGGCCGCCGCGCACCATGGCCAGGTTGACGCAGGCGCGGCCGCCCTGCACCACCACGGCGATGATGTCGACGTCGGCGTCGCCCACCGTTTCCATGCTTTGCGCGTGCAGCACGCGCGACAGCGCCTGGATCTGGTTGCGCACGCTGGCGGCCTGCTCGAACTTCAGGTTCTCGGCATAGCCGATCATCTTGGCCTGCAGTTCGTCCAGCACCTCGGTCTGGCGTCCGCGCAGGAATTTCGCGGCGTTGTCGACGTCGCGCTTGTAGTCTTCCTGCGAGACCAGGTCGACGCACGGTCCGCTGCAGCGGCCGATCTGGTGCAGCAGGCAGGGACGCGTGCGGTTGCTGAAGACGCTGTCCTCGCAGGTGCGCAGCATGAACACCTTCTGCAGCAGCTGCATCGATTCCTTGACCGCCCAGGCGCTCGGGAAAGGCCCGAAGTACTGGTTCTTCTTGTCCAGCGCGCCGCGGTAATACGCCATGCGCGGATAGTCGCCGCCGGTCAGCTTCAGGTAGGGATAGCTCTTGTCGTCGCGGAACAGGATGTTGTAGCGCGGCTTGAGCGTCTTGATCAGGTTGTTTTCCAGGATCAGCGCTTCGGCTTCGCTGCTGGTGACCGTGGTCTCCAGGCGCGCGATCTGCGACACCATCATCGCGATGCGCGGGCTCGACAGGTTCTTCTGGAAATAGCTCGACACGCGGTTTTTCAGGTTGCGCGCCTTGCCGACGTACAGGACCTTGTCTTCGGCGTCGAAATAGCGGTACACGCCCGGCAGGCCGGGCAGCTTGGCGACGGTGGCCAGCACAAGGTCGCGTGCCTCCTCACTAGGTTTCACTAGTGAGGAGGCATCGCGGGTGATGGTCGCGTTCAGCTCTTCCTTCATCGCCTGCCAGGTGTCGGGGCGGGTGCGGCCGGGATTCGGCGCCGGCAATTCGCCCGGTTCCGGCTGGGCGGTTTTCGGCTGGCGTTTGGTGTGCTTGCGCTTGGAAGCCGCGGCCAGGGTCGCGACCTTGTCCTGCACGGCTTGCGCGTAGGCGTCGGCGGCGGATTGGGCAGCCGCAGCGCTGTCGCGCACCTCGGTCGTGGGCGCAGCCTCGGGCGGGGCGGCCGGCGTGGCCGCCGCTGGCATGTCGGGTTGCTGCGGGTCGGGCTGAACGGGAACTTGGTCGTCCTGGATCACTTGTGTTTCACTTGATAGGTTCGGGCGGCGCCTGCGTCACGATGACGAAGGCGACGCCGTAATCGGCTTCGTCGCTGATCGTCACCTGGGCCGTGAGCCGGTGGGTGCGCATGAATTCCTCGAGCGCGCCGCTGCAGACGATGACCGGCTTGCCGCTCGGGGCGTTGAGCATCTGGGCCGAGCGCCAGGTCATGGGCATGCGCATGCCCAGCCCGATCGCTTTCGAGAACGCTTCCTTGGCCGAAAAGCGGGTGGCCAGGAAGCGCAGCCCGCGTACCTCGTTCTTGGCGCGGCGGGCATGGTATTTGTCGAGTTCCTGGAGTCCGAGGATCTTTTCGGCGAAGCGCTGGCCGCTGCGCGCGAGTGCCGCCTCGACGCGCGAGATCTGGACGATGTCGGTACCGATGCCGTAGATCATCGCATCGTCCCCGCTCAGTTCTCTGGCTGGCGCTTGCCGATCGCCAGCCCCAGGCGCGCATCGACCATGATCGCCTTCATCTCGCGCACCGCATGCTCCCAGCCGGCGAACAGCGCATGGGCGACGATCGCGTGGCCGATGTTGAGCTCGTGGATTTCCGAAATCGCGGCGATCGGCTGCACGTTGGTGTAGTGCAGGCCGTGGCCGGCGTTCACGCGCAGGCCGTGCTTGACGCCGGCGCGCACGCCGCCCTTGATGCGCTCGAGTTCGAGCGCCAGCTCGTCCTGGTCCTCGGCTTCGGCATAGCGGCCGGTGTGCAGCTCGATCACCGGGGCCCCTACTGCAGCTGCAGCGGCGATCTGCTCGGCGTCGGCGTCGATGAACAGCGACACGCGGATGCCCTCGCCTTTCAGCTGGGCGATCGCGGATTCGATCTCCTTGTAGAAGCGGATCACGTCGAGGCCGCCTTCGGTGGTGACTTCCTCGCGCCGTTCCGGCACCAGGCACACATCCTGCGGACGCACGCGGCAGGCGAAGTCGATCATTTCCGGCGTCACCGCGGCTTCCAGGTTCATGCGCGTGGTCAGCTCGGGGCGGATCGCGATCACGTCGGCATCCTTGATGTGGCGGCGGTCTTCGCGCAGGTGCAGCGTGATCAGGTCGGCGCCGGCCTGCTCGGCCAGCAGCGCGGCGCGCAGCGGGTCCGGATACGGCGTGCCGCGCGCATTGCGCACGGTGGCGATGTGGTCGATGTTGACGCCCAGGTCGATGACCGAGCCGGTTGGGTGCAGGAAGCTCATGGTTGGTTTTCTTGTTTAAAGCTGCATTAGATCGATCAATATCTGGCGCGTATTCAGCGGCGCGCCCCCCAGGTGGTAGGCCAGCAGGAAGCGCATCAGCTGCTTGCTCTGCGCCTGCGTCTGCGGGTCCCCGTAATCTTCGCGCTCCATGTCGATCAGGGTCTTGCCGGACACCGCCGGCCAGGTGTCCGAGGCCAGCGCCGTGCGCGCGCCGCGCTCCGGATCGACCACATACTGGCCGTCCGCCTCCACCCGCGTGCGCGTGCTGGAGCAGCGCGTGAGGTCGGCAGCGACGCCAGTCTCCTTAAGTAAGGCCCGTTCGAATTTTCGCAAGGCGATTTGTGCCGGTTCGCCGTGCGCCAGCTCGTTGAGCGTGGCCACGTAATGGTCGAACAGCTTCGGATGCGGGTCGTCGCGCGCCAGCAATTTCACCAGCAATTCGTTCAGATAGAAGCCGCACAGCAGAGCGGTCTTTTCCAGCGGCAGCATGCCGCCGACCCATTCGGCGTCGATCAGCGTGCGCAGCTCGGACTTGCCGGAAAACGAAATGGAAAGCGGCTGGAAGGTCTGCAGCACCCCGCGCAGCTTGGACAGCGGCCGCTTGGCGCCCTTCGCCACCACGCCGATGCGCCCGAAGTCGCGCGTGAACATGTCGACGATCAGGCTGGTTTCTTTATAGGGATAGCTGTGCAGCACGAAACCGGGCTGGCCGAGCACCTTGCCGTCGCGGCCGGCCACGCGGCGCGCCGGCTTGGGGGCCGGAACCGGTTTCGGCATCGTTGGAGAGGCAGGCGCGAGCGCATCCGCCGGCAGGGGCGTCACCTCGTACGGGGTGCGCGTTTCCTGTACGCTGAGTGCGCTGCTGGGGAGATCATCGTCCTGGGCGGGCATGCGCGACAGGATACCCTTTATTCGTAGCCGTAGGCGCGCAGGCCGGCTTCGTTATCGGCCCAGCCGGATTTGACCTTGACCCAGATCTCGAGGTAGACCGGTCCGCCGAACAGCTTTTCCATGTCCAGGCGCGATTGCGTCGAAATCTCTTTCAGGCGCGCTCCCTTGTTACCGATGAGCATCGCCTTGTGGGTATCGCGCTCGACCAGGATGGCGGCGAACACGCGGCGCAGGTTGCCTTCCTGGATGAATTGCTCGATCAGCACGGTGCTGGTGTAAGGCAGCTCGTCGCCCACCAGGCGGAACACTTTTTCGCGCACGATCTCGGCCGCCAAAAATTTCTCGCTGCGGTCGGTGATGTCGTCCGGCCCGAAGATCGGCGGGTTTTCCGGCAGGTGGCGCTTGATCTCGCCTTCCAGCGCATCGACCTGGAAGCGCAGCTTGGCCGACACCGGCACGATGGCCGTGAAATCGCGCAGCGCCGCGACCTTTTGGGCGAATGGCATCAGCGCGGCCTTGTCCTTCATGCGGTCGGATTTGTTGATGACCAGGATCACCGGCACGTTCTTCGGCAGCAGGTCCAGCACCTGCTGGTCGGCCGGGCCGAAGGTGCCGGCTTCGACCAGGAACAGGATCGCGTCGCTGGCGGTCAGCGTGTTCGAGACGGTCTTGTTCAGCGTCTTGTTCAGCGCGTTGGCGTGGCGGGTCTGGAAGCCCGGGGTATCGACGTAGATGAACTGGGCGTCGTCCTTGGTCTGGATGCCGGTGATGCGGTGGCGCGTGGTTTGCGCCTTGCGCGAGGTGATCGATACCTTGGCACCGATCAGCACGTTCATCAGCGTCGACTTGCCGACGTTGGGGCGGCCGACGATGGCGATGTAGCCGCACTTGAAATGCTCGGGCACGGCTTGATCCGGGGCGTTGGTATCGACGGGGGTGGTATCCATATATAGTAGGCTTGCGTCCTGTTGCTGCGTTGTTCTTGCGATGCGCCCGGGTTCGGGCGGCCCGGTGCGCTTATTGGCGCGACTGGCTGTCGTCTGACTGCATCGACATCTCGGTCTGGTCGGCGCTTTGTTCGGTGCCGATCCCGGCCAGCTTCAGCTGCGCCGAGCGCTGGCGGGCCTTGCGCATGCCGCCTGGCCCTTTCTGCACGGCCTGCTCGGCCACTTCCAGCGCCAGCCGCGCCGCGGCCTGCTCGCCGGCGCGGCGGCTGCCGCCACGGCCGAACACCTGGATGCCGAGCTTGGGCACCAGGCACTCGATCTCGAATTCCTGGCTGTGGGCGGCGCCGTGGGTGGCCACCACGTTATACGTCGGCAGCGAAATCTTCTTGCTCTGCAAAAACTCCTGCAGCAGGGTCTTGGCATCCTTGCCCAGGGTGCGCGGGTCGACCGAGTCCAGCAGCGGAATATAAAAGGCGCGGATCACGTCGCGCGCGGCGTCGAAGCCGCTGTCGAGGAAGATCGCGCCCAGCAGCGCTTCCAGCGTATCGGCCAGGATCGAGGGGCGGCGGAACCCGCCGGACTTGAGTTCGCCCTCGCCGAGGCGCAGGAAATTCGAGAGTTCCAGCTTCTGGGCGATCTCGAACAGCGACTGCTGCTTGACCAGGTTGGCGCGCAGGCGCGACAGGTCGCCCTCGGGCAAGCCGTTGAAGCGCTCGTACAGGATCGAGGCGACCACGCAGTTGAGGACGGAGTCGCCGAGGAATTCGAGACGCTCGTTATGCAGAATGCTGTGGCTACGGTGGGTCAGCGCCTGCTGTAGCAGGCCCGGATCCCGGAACGTGTAGGCCAGGCGCGTTTGCAATAACTGAAGATTCATTGTCATATCGTTTTGGTTGGGCCGTACGGCGCCCATCCACCGCACCTGCCTGTGCCTATATTACTTGGCAGCCGTTGCCGTCTCGGCGACCACGCCGCTCGGGTCGGTCGTGCCGGAAAAATCGAACAGCAGGCTGACGTTGCCCGCCAGCGGTACCCGCTTTTCGTAGCGGAAGCTGACTTCCGGCGTCCCGCCCTCGCGGCTGATCACCAGGTCGCGGCCCTGGATGGCGTCGATGCTGTTGACGTCCGCATTCTTGTCGAACGCTTGCTGGATCTCGCGGTTGCTGCCGCCGCTGGCCTTGGCCCTGGCGACCGACTGCTTCACGGCGCGGTACTCGATCACGGCCGGCGCCGTCTTGATCGCCACCAGCGCCACGGCGCCGAGCACGACCAGGACGACGATCAGGCCGGACAGCGACACGCCGCGCTCGGCGTTGATCCGGTAATGTTTAGCTTGCCCACGCATCCGCGTTCCCCGAGGTTAGTGGATACCGCCGATGCGCTTCAGGTTACCGAAGTTCATCCAGATAAACACAGCCTTGCCGACGATATTCTTGTCGGGGACGAAGCCCCAGTAGCGGCTGTCCGAGCTGTTGTCGCGGTTATCGCCCATCATGAAATAATTGCCCTCAGGTACGATACAGGTAAATTTATCGTAGGTATAGGTGCAATTCTCGCGATGGGGGAACTCCTCCACGGCGCCGGCGTTGAACGTGCGCGCCGCTTCCGTGTTCAGGATGCGGTGCGTCGTGTTCGGCAGCTTTTCCCGGAACTGCTTCTGGTAGACCACGGTCTCGTCTTCGAGGTAGTCGTCCATCGGCTCGTACTGGACCGGCACGCCGTTGACGGTCAGGCGCTTGTTCTCGTAAGTGATTTTATCACCGGGCACGCCGATGACGCGCTTGATGTAATCCTGGCTCATGTCCTTCGGATACTTGAAGACCATGACGTCGCCGCGCTGCGGGTTGCCGACGTCGACGACCTTCTTGTTCAGCACCGGCAGCCGGATGCCGTAGTCGAACTTGTTCACCAGGATTAGGTCGCCGACCAGCAGGGTCGGCACCATCGACGACGACGGGATCTTGAACGGCTCGAACAGGAAAGAGCGCAGAAAGAACACCAAGGCGATCACGGGGAAGAAGCTGCCCGAGTACTCGACCCAGGTCGGCTGGCGCAGGATCGTGGCTTCCAGCGCCGCGCGGTTGCCGTTGTCGACCTTGATGCCGTCCGCGGTCAGCTTGGCATTGCGCGCATCGTATTCGGCCAGCGCAGCGTCGGCACGGGCCCGGCGCTGCTTCGACAGCACGAAAACGTCGAGGCACCAGATGACGCCCGTGACGACCATCAGGACGAACAGGATCAGCGCAAAATTCCCGAGAATCAATTGCATGTTCATGTGTATTATTTTTCTTCCACTTGGAGGATGGCCAGGAAGGCTTCTTGCGGGATCTCCACCGAGCCCACCTGCTTCATGCGTTTCTTACCGGCCTTCTGCTTTTCCAGCAGTTTCTTCTTGCGCGAGACGTCGCCGCCGTAGCACTTGGCCAGCACGTTCTTGCGCAGCGCCTTGACGTTTTCGCGCGAGATGATGGTGGCGCCGATTGCCGCCTGGATCGCCACGTCGAACATCTGGCGCGGGATCAGTTCGCGCATCTTGGCCGCCACCTGGCGTCCGCGGTAAGGCGCGTTGGCACGGTGCACGATGATCGCCAGCGCATCGACCTTCTCGCTGTTGATCAGCATGTCGACCTTCACCACGTCGGCGGCACGGTTTTCCTTGAACTCGTAGTCCATCGAGGCATAGCCGCGCGAGGTCGACTTCAGGCGGTCGAAGAAGTCGAGCACGATTTCCGCCATCGGGATCTCGTAGTGCAGCTTGACCTGGCGCCCGTGGTAGGCCATGTCCATCTGCACGCCGCGCTTGCCGTTACACAGCGTCATCACCGCGCCCACATATTCCTGCGGCATGTACAAATTGACGTCGACGATCGGCTCGCGCACTTCGTTGATCTTCGAGGGTTCCGGCATCTTCGACGGGTTGTCGACGCGCACGATGGAGCCGTCGCGCATCTCGACTTCGTAGACCACGGTCGGTGCCGTGGTGATCAGGTCCATGTCGAATTCGCGCTCGAGGCGTTCCTGCACGATTTCCATGTGCAGCAGGCCGAGGAAGCCGCAGCGGAAGCCGAAGCCCAGCGCCTGCGACACTTCCGGTTCGTACATCAGGGCAGCGTCGTTCAGCTTCAGCTTTTCGAGCGAGTCGCGCAGCGCGTCGTACTGGTTGGCTTCCACCGGGAACAGGCCGGCGAACACCTGCGGCTGGACTTCCTTGAAGCCCGGCAGCGGCGCCGGGGCCGGCTTGTTGGCCAGGGTGACGGTGTCGCCTACCTTGGCGGCCGTCAGTTCCTTGATGCCGGCAATGATGAACCCCACCTGCCCGGCCTTCAATTCCGGCAGCGAGACCGAACGCGGCGTGAAGACACCGATGTTTTCCACCAGGTTCACCGACTCGGTCGCCATCAGCAGGATCTTGTCCTTCGGACGCAGGGTGCCGTTGACCACGCGCACCAGCATCACGACGCCCACGTAGGGGTCGTACCAGGAGTCGACGATCAGCGCCTGCAGCGGCGCGTCCGGATCGCCTTCCGGCGGCGGCACTTTCGCGATCAGGGTTTCCAGCACGTCTTCGACGCCCAGGCCGGTCTTGGCCGAGCACACGGTGGCGTCGCTGGCGTCGATGCCGATGACGTCCTCGATTTCCTTCTTGGCATTGTCCGGGTCGGCGTGCGGCAGGTCGATCTTGTTCAGGATCGGCACCACTTCCACGCCCAGGTCGAGCGCGGTATAGCAATTGGCGACCGTCTGCGCCTCCACGCCCTGCGACGCGTCGACCACCAGCAGCGCGCCTTCGCAGGCGGACAGCGAGCGCGACACTTCATACGAGAAGTCGACGTGGCCCGGGGTGTCGATCAGGTTCAGGTTGTAGACCTGGCCGTCGCGCGCCTTGTATTGCAGCGCCGCGGTCTGGGCCTTGATGGTGATGCCGCGCTCGCGCTCCAGGTCCATCGAGTCGAGCACCTGCGCGTCCATCTCACGTTCCGACAGGCCGCCGCAGAGCTGGATGATGCGGTCCGCCAGGGTCGATTTACCGTGGTCGATGTGGGCGATGATGGAAAAATTACGTATGTTTTTCATTAACAGAACTCAAAACCAATAAGAGCGGCAAACTGCCGGCGTCCCCGGCGCGCGTGCGGAAAAAGCGAAAAAAGCGCCGCACCGGAGGCCTTGCGGCCATCCCGGACGAGCGCTTTAGCGTGGCGCTTGATCCCGAATATCTGCGAACGGCACTGCAGATACCACACTGACATCACGGGGACATATTACGAAGCTGCCCATTTTACCGGATTTCGGGTCAGAAAGCCCGGTTTCCCGGCGGATGATCTTTGGCGGCATGCGTGCGTGCGCCGTCGACGTTCATGAAATTACTTGCCAGCCGTCAAGTATTTATCGGTCGCGTCGTTAAAGGAGCATCGCCACCCCTCCCGTACGCACCATGATCTTCACCGCCCAACCGCAGCAATGGACCGCTCGCCAGGCCCAGCCCTTCCACGAGCGCATCCTGCCGTTGCCGGCCGAGGTGCGCGACTTCGTGCACCAGGTGAACCTTGCCACCGGCGTGGCAGCCGTGCCGGCGGCGGTGCTGCCTGACGAGCGCATGCGCGCCGACCTGCGCGAGGCGCTGCTGGGCATGCCCGACGCGGTGCGCGCGCTGGTCGACCCGCTGCTTCTCGGCGTCTGCCTGGGCCGTGGGCTGGGCTCGTCCGGCATCACCGACGTCGTCGCCGATGCCAAGGGCCGCCCCCTCGGCTGCGTGGTGCTGCTCGACCTCGACCTGCTGGAAGCGCACAGCGCCAATAGCTGGGCGACGTGGAAGGAAAACCTGCCCTTCGCGACCGGCGCCGGCTATTCGCTGGCCGCGACCATTGCCGCGCCCGGCCAGGATACGCGCGCGAACGCGCTGCAGTTCCTGCTGCTGCACGAATTCGGCCACGTCTTGAGCGCAGAAGGCGATTTCCTGCCGCGCTGGTGGGAGCCGGTGCCTGCAGACAGGCGCTATGCTTACCTGGACCTGAGCTGGGTCATCTCGCCGTCCGGCCGCTTCGTGCCGCGCGCCGACTTCGAATTGCGTGGCGTGGTCGATTTTTATGGCAACAATCAATTGTTTGCCGACGCCATCGTCACCGCCTACAGCGGCCTGGAGTGCAGCGATTTCCCCAGCCTGTACGGCGCGACCAATCCCTACGATGATTTTGCGGAATGTTTCGCCAGCTATGTGCACAGCGAGATGCTGGGGCGGCCCTACGTGCTGCGGGTGGATCTGGATGGCACGCCGCAGGCCTGGCTGGACAGTTTCTGGGCAAGCGGACGCAGTGCCGGGAAGCGGGCATTCATGGAAGCCATGCTGCGTGACGCCGGCAGCGGGTACAGGCTGGCGGCGTAAGCCGGTCGTGGCTCGGCGTCAGCCGTGATGCTGCGCCAGGTAGCGCTGCAGCGCGGCTTCATCGAGGAAGTAATGGCAGATTTCCTGCCCGGCTGGTCCTACCTCCGCCGCCTCCCCTGCCGCACCCGCCGACTGTTCTGCGCCGTCGAGCCTGGCAACGCCCGCATACAGCACCGGCACGAGTTCGTCGAATATGTCGGTTAGTTGCGGATCAGTGTCAACATCGACCACGTCGACGTGCAACGGCAGGCCGCTGCGCGCCATGAAGGCGCGCAGGGCCGCAAGCATGTCCTCGCACAGGTGGCAATAACTGCGCGAGTACAAGGTGAAATGCGAGCTGGGATGCGGCCCCTGTTGCGTCACCGTGGATCGATCCTCTGTTACTGCGCGCGCGGCTTGATCACCAGGTACTGCGAGGCATTGTCGCGCCGCACCAGGATCGCCACCGGCTTCTTCGGATCGAGCTTGCCGACCAGGCCGTTGAACTGGGCGGCGCTGGTGACTTCGGCGTTATTGATCTGCAGGATCAGGTCGCCCTGCTGGATCCCGGCCGAGGCCGCGCGTCCTTCGGCAGACTCGACCAGCACGCCGGCGTCGATCTTGAGCTCGCGCTTTTGCGCAGCCGACAGGTCGGACACGTGCAGGCCGAGCGCGTTCGGTGCTTGCTCCGGCGTCGGCTTCTTCGGCGTCGAGCGTGCACCTGGGGCCTTTTCTTCCTGCAGTTCGACGATGCTCACCGGCAGCTCGAGCTGGCTGCCGCGGCGCCACACGGTGACGGTGGCACGGCTGCCGACGGCGGTGCCGCCGACCTGGCGCGGCAGATCGGAACTCTTCTCGATATCCTTGCCATTGAATTTCAGGATGATGTCGCCGACCTTCACGCCGGCCTTTTCTGCCGGGCCGCCCGGCTCGACCATCGCCACCTCGGCGCCGCGCGCGCGGCCCAGGCCCAGCGATTCGGCGACGTCGCGCGTGACTTCGCTGATCTGCACGCCCAGGCGCCCGCGCGTGACCTTGCCGCTCTTCTTGATCTGGTCGGTGACACGCAGCACTTCGTCGATCGGCACCGCGAACGAGATGCCGTTGTAGGCGCCGGACAGGGTCGCGATCTGCGAATTGATGCCGATCACTTCGCCACGCATGTTGATCAGCGGGCCGCCCGAGTTGCCCGGATTGACTGCCACGTCGCTCTGGATCAACGGCAGGTACTCGCCGGTATCGCGCTGCTTGGCCGAGATGATGCCGGCCGTGACCGTGTTTTCCAGGTTGAACGGCGAGCCGATGGCGATCACCCATTCGCCGACGCGGATCTTGTTGGAATCGCCCATGCGCAGGCTCGGCAGGTTGCGCGCGTCGACCTTCAGCACGGCGACGTCGCTGCGGCGGTCGGCGCCCAGCACCTTGGCCTTGAATTCGCGGCGGTCGGTCAGCGTGACCGTGACTTCGTCGGCGCCTTCGACCACGTGGGCATTGGTCAGCACATAGCCGTCGTCGGAGATGATGAAGCCTGAGCCGACGCCACGCTGCACCTGCTCTTCTTCCTGCTGCGGCATGCCGCGCCGGTTATTGCCACCGCCACGCGGCACCATCTGGCCGCCGAAGAAGCGGCGCAGGAATTCCTGCATTTCCTCGTCGCCGCCGGCGCCCTGGCCCTGGCGCACGCGTTCGGTGGTGCGGATGTTGACCACGGCCGGACCGACCTTGTCGACCAGGTCGGCGAAATCGGGCAGGCCGGTGACGGCGGCAGTGACGGGCGCGGCGGCCAGGGCCGGGTGCGACGTGAATCCCGCGCCCGCGATCAGGAGGGCCGACAGGAGCGTGCTGGCAGTTTTGCTTGTCATATTGTCATTCGACGTGGGTAGATGGGAATGATCGTAATGGTATGACAAAAAGGCACAGTTGTCGCGCAGGCACGAACCGGGGCGGCCCGGGCCTTGTGGGCACGCCGCCCCCTGCTTGCGTGTGCGTCAGCCGCGCCGCCGCGTATCGCCGCGTGGGCAGCGCAAGCCCGGGAGGTGATTCAGATGCTGGCGGTCGAGCCGTCCACCCTGCCGGTCATGGCATCGGCCGGCTCGGGAGGGGTGGCTGGGCGCTTGCCCGGTGCGGGCTCGGCGGCCAGGCGTGCCGCCAGGCGCTCGCTGAAGCCGGGCGACAGGTCGGCGGTGGCCTCGGCGCGCAGGATGTCGCCGATGCGGTGGTAGAGGTCCCAGGCCTGGCGACCGTCGGGCGTGTCCAGGGCGACCAGCGCCAGTTCCTGGTCGGCATCGCGGATCTCGCCGTCGCTCAGGGCTGAGATATGCTCGCGGTTTTTTTTGTTGGTGTCCATCGTGGTTCCATCAGGTCCGGGTCATCACTGTCGATCATCGCTACCGGGAACTTCCAAAAACCTGTTGCCTTCGCTGCCTGCCGTACCCCTCGAAGCCAGTGTACAGCTGCGCTCGCTAAATGTGTGATTTAACGGCGCTTGTCGGCGGGCATGTCGAGCAGAGGCCTCAACTTCTCGGCGATGACTTCGCGCGCACGGAAAATCCGGCTGCGCACCGTACCGATTGGACACGCCATCACTTCGGAGATTTCTTCGTAGCTCAAACCTTCGATTTCGCGAAGGACGATCGCAGTCCTCAATTCGAGCGGCAGCGCTTCCATCGCGGAGTTCACCGTGTACGCGATCTGCTTGCTTGCCAACACCGACTCCGGAGTGTTGATATCGCGCAAGCTGTCCGCGTCGTCAAATCCTTCGGCACGCTCGGCATCGGTCTCGGTCGAGGTCGGTGCCCGCCTGCCTTGCGTAACCAGAAAATTCTTTGCCGTATTGATGCCGATCCGGTACAACCATGTGTAAAAAGCGGAGTCGCCGCGGAAATGGCGCAGCGCGCGAAACGCCTTGATGAAGGTTTCCTGCACCACGTCTTCCGCCTCGGCCGGGTCGTGCACGAGGCGCGACACCAGCCGCATCAGGCGGCGCTGGTATTTCGACACGAGCAGGTCGAACGCACGGCGATCGCCAGCCTGGACGCGCTCAACCAGCAGTTGATCACACTCGCGTTCGGTCGTCACTGAGCAGGCCTCGTTTTGCATGCTTGGTTTGCCGCAGCGCCGCCCTCACCTCTTCTGAGTTGGCCCGCTGCAATAAGTTCATCGAATTTTGTCGAATCCTTCGCCACCGCAACGCCGCCCGATCACGGCGAGCGCCACTGCCAGGGTGCGCCATGCCGCCGGGTCGACGCTGTCGCGCCAGACCGGCAGCACGCCGGTCGCCGCGCCGGGCACGTCCGCAGCCCGGTAACGCAACAGCGCCAGCATCGGCCAGCGCACGGAGCCCGCTAGCAAAACCATCGGCACACTGGTCACAGGCCCGGTGACACCCACATCCTGTTGTACCGTCACGCGTAGTTCGCCGGTTCCAGAAATATCAATCCGGTGCGTCTTTGGACGGCGCGCCGCACCCAGCATCAGCGTGAGCGCGCTGCCTGCCAGCACGGCTGCCAGCCAGTACGCGCCGGGGAAACGTGCGGGCGTACCGATGCCGACGGCAAGCGCCGCCGCACACTGCGCCAGGCCGCACCCCAACGGCAACAGCCTGTGTACGCGCGACGGCCTGACGATGACGGAAAGCGCGATCGACATGGGTAGATGGAAAGGGTGGCCAAAAAAGACAAACGCCCGCTCCTTTGACAGGAACGGGCGTTCATAGTTCGGACTTTCAGTCTTTACTTAGATCTTGGCAAAGACCAGGGTACCGTTGGTACCACCAAAGCCGAACGAATTTTTCACGGCATAATCGATCTTCAGGTCCCGCGCCGTGTTGGCGCAGAAGTCCAGGTCGCATTCCGGATCCTGGTTGAAGATATTGATCGTCGGCGGCGACACCTGGTTGTGGATCGCGAGCACCGTGAACACCGACTCCAGACCGCCGGCGCCGCCCAGCAGGTGGCCGGTCATCGACTTGGTGGAGTTGACGATCAGCTTGTTCGCATAATCGCCGAAGGTGCGCTTGATGCCCTTGACTTCCGCGACGTCGCCGACCGGGGTCGAGGTGCCGTGCGCATTCACGTACTGCACCTGGTCCGGGTTGATGCCGGCATACTGCATTGCCGACACCATGCAGCGCGACGCGCCACTGCCGTCTTCGAGCGGCGCGGTGATGTGATTCGCATCCGCGCTCATGCCGAAGCCGACGACTTCCGCATAGATCTTGGCGCCGCGCGCCTTGGCATGTTCGTACTCTTCGAGCACCATTACACCGGCGCCCTCGCCCAGCACGAAGCCGTCGCGGTCGCGGTCCCACGGACGAGACGCGGTGGACGGATCGTCGTTGCGCGACGACAGCGCACGTGCCGAGGCGAAGCCGCCCAGGCCCAGCGGCGACACGGTCGATTCCGCACCGCCGGCGATCATCACGTCGGCATCGCCATACTCGATCAGGCGCGCGGCCTGGCCGATGCAGTGCAGGCCGGTGGTGCAGGCGGTCACGATCGCCAGGTTCGGGCCACGCAGGCCGAACTTGATCGACAGGTCGCCCGAGATCATGTTGATGATCGAGGCCGGCACGAAGAACGGCGAAATGCGGCGCGGGCCGCGGCTGTCGTATTCCGCCTTGGTCTCTTCGATCATCGGCAAGCCGCCGATGCCCGAGCCCACGACCACGCCGATACGGTCAGCATTTTCCTCGGTGACCTCGATCCCCGAATCCTGCAGCGCCTGGATGCCTGCGGCCATGCCGAAATGGATGAAGGTATCCATGTGGCGGCCTTCCTTGCCCGGCAGGTAATCCTCGACGTTGAAGTTCTTCACTTCGCCCGCGAAACGGGTCGAAAAGGGCGTAGCGTCGAACCTGGTGATATTGGCAATGCCCGACTTGCCCGCCAGTGCTGCCTCCCACGCCTCGGCAATGGTATTGCCGATCGGGGAGATGCAACCCAGGCCGGTAACAACGACACGACGGTTGCGTGAACTCAAGCGTTTCTCCTGAAATCCTTAATACTCAGGCCAATCAGGCCTTGACGTGCGCCTGGGCGTATTCGATAGCCTGGCGAACGGTGGTGATCTTTTCAGCCTGTTCGTCCGGGATTTCCATTTCGAATTCGTCTTCCAGTGCCATCACCAGTTCAACGGTATCCAGGGAATCTGCGCCCAGGTCGTCAACGAACGAGGAATCGATTTTGATGTCGGCTTCTGCAACACCCAGTTGCTCAGCGACGATTTTTTTAACGCGTTGTTCGATATCCGACATGTTATGGCTCCATTAGGTATGTGTTGCGGAAAGTGCGCGCATTTTATCAGGGTTTGCGCGTTGAAAAACTATTTTCAGCGTCTGACGCTAATTCGGCTGAAACTACTGCTAACTGCTGAGATTTTCAATTCATGTACATGCCGCCGTTGACGTGCAGCGTGGTACCCGTAATGTAAGCGGCCTGCGGGCCGGCCAGGAAGGCCACCGCGTGGGCGATGTCTTCCGGCTGGCCGAGGCGGCCCAGCGGGATCTGGGTCAGCAGCGCTTCGTGCTGGCCTTCGCCCAGGTTCTTGGTCATGTCGGTGTCGATGAAGCCCGGCGCCACGCAGTTGACGGTGATGTTGCGGCTGCCGATCTCGCGCGCCAGCGCGCGGCTCATGCCGGCCACGCCGGCCTTGGCGGCGGCGTAGTTCATCTGGCCCGGGTTGCCGGACGAGCCGACCACCGAGGTGATGTTGATGATGCGGCCCTGCTTGGCCTTCATCATGCCGCGCAACACGGCGCGCGACAGGCGGCCGACGGCGGTCAGGTTGGTGGCGATCACGCTGTCCCACTCTTCGTCTTTCATGCGCATCGCCAGTTGATCCTGGGTGATGCCGGCATTGTTGACCAGGATGCCGATGCTGCCGACGCTCTTGGTGACGTCGTCGATGACGGCGCTGCACTGGGCGGCGTCGGTGACGTTCAGCATCACGCCCTTGCCGCCGAACTCGGCCAGGTAGGCAGTGATGGCTTCGGCGCCGGATTCGGTGGTGGCGGTGCCGACCACTTTCGCGCCCTGGCGTGCCAGCTCGAGGGCGATGGCCTTGCCGATGCCGCGCGAGGCGCCGGTGACGAGGGCGACTTGGTTTTGCAGGTTCATTCCGTTCCTTTTTTTATTTGTCTTTATATTAGCGCTTGACCGCGGCGAAGGTCGTTTCCAATAAGCGTTCGAGCGAGGCCTGGTCGACCAGCGCCTCGCCGGCCAGCACCGGATCGATGCGCTTGGCCATGCCGATCAGCGTCTTGCTCGGTGCGCATTCGATGACCTGGGTCACACCCTCGGCAGCCATCTTCTGCATGGTCTCGACCCAGCGCACCGGACCGGCGGCCTGGCGCACCAGCGCATCCTTGATCGCGGCCGGATCGCTCAGGATAGCCACGTCGACGTTGTTGATCAAGTCGATCTGTGGCGCAGCGAAATCCAGCTTGTCCATGTACTCGCGCAAACGGTCCGACGCCGGCTTCAAGAGCGACGAGTGGAACGGCGCCGACACCGACAGTTTCATGGCGCGCTTGGCGCCCTTGGCCTTGGCGATCTCGCAGGCGCGGTCGATCGCGGCGCTGTGTCCGGCGATCACGGTCTGGGTCGGTTCGTTGAAGTTGACGGCTTCGACCACTTCGCCCTGGGCCGCTTCGGCACAGACGGCTTTCACGTCATCGGCCTGCAGGCCGAGGATGACGGCCATGCCGCCCTGCCCCACAGGCACCGCATCCTGCATCGACTGGGCGCGGAAGCGCACCAGCGGCACGGCATCCTTGAACTGGATCACGCCGGCGGCGACCAGTGCCGAGTATTCGCCCAGGCTGTGGCCGGCGACCAGGTTCGGCACCGGACCGCCGGCGGCGATCCAGGCGCGATACACGGCCACGGCCGCGGTCAGCATCACCGGCTGGGTGTTGGTGGTCAGGTCCAGTTCTTCTTTCGGGCCTTCGGCGATCAGTTTGCCGAGGTCCAGGCCCAGCGCGTCGGACGCTTCGGCGACGGTCTGCTCGACGGCCGGGTTGCCGGCGAAGCCGTTCAGCATGCCGACGGCCTGGGCACCCTGGCCCGTGAACAGGAATGCGAATTTGCTCATTCTAGAATCCTTCCTTTTTATTATTGTGGCTTACATGCGCGCCAGCACGGCGCCCCAGGTAAAGCCGCCGCCCACGCCTTCCATCATGATGGTGTGGCCCGGCTGGATGCGGCCGTCGCGCACCGCCTGGTCGAGTGCCAGCGGGATCGAGGCGGCCGAGGTATTGCCGTGTTCGTTGACGGTGACGACCATCTTCTCGAGCGGCAGGCCCAGCTTCTTGGCGGTGCCGCTCATGATGCGCAGGTTGGCCTGGTGCGGGATCAGCCAGTCGATCGCGCTCGACGGCAGCTGGGCCTGGTCGAGCGCCTCGTTGGCGACCTTTTCCAGCACCGTCACGGCCAGCTTGAACACCGCCGGGCCGTCCATGTACAGGAATTTCTCGCCTTCGATGGCGGCATTGCTCGGGTTGGTCGGGCCGCACAGGATATGGCCGTGGCTGCCGTCGGCGTGCAGCTTGACCGCCAGCACGCCCGGCTCTTCGGATGCCGCCATCACCACCGCGCCGGCGCCGTCGCCGAACAGCACGCAGGTGGTGCGGTCGTTGAAATCGAGGATGCGCGAAAACACTTCGGTGCCGATCACCAGCACTTTTTTCGCGTTGCCGGCCTTGATGAAGGCGTCGGCGGTCGACATCGCGTAGACAAAGCCGCTGCAGACGGCGGCGACGTCGAAGGCAGCGCCGTTGTTGCGAATGCCGAGCTTGTTCTGCACGATGCAGGCGGTGCTCGGGAAATTGCCGTAGAAGTCAGGCGTCGAGGTCGCGACGATGATCAGGTCGATGTCGTCGGGTACCAGGCCGGCCGCGTCGAGCGCTTGCCGGCCGGCCTTCACCGCCAGGTCGGAGGCGTTCTCGTCGGCCGCGGCGAAGTGGCGCGCCGAGATGCCGCTGCGGCTGAGGATCCACTCGTCCGAGGTCTCCACGCCCTTGGCGGCGAGCCGGGCCGCCAGTTCGTCGTTGGTCACACGCTGGGCAGGCAGATAGCTGCCGGTGCCGATGATTTTGCTGTACACAGTCATTGCTTGGCCTGCTGAAGGGTTGAGCCTGGCGCTTCCGGGTCAGGGCTTTGCGGCATCAACTCGTGGATCATGGTCGAGAGTTGATCTTGCACATTATATTTTGCCGCGTCAAAAGCGCGGCGGATAGCCCATTCGTAGGCGTAAGCATTGGCACCGCCATGGCTCTTGAAGACCAGGCCTTTCAGGCCCAGCAGGCCGGCGCCGTTGTAGCTTTCGGGATTCAGCTTCTTCAGCGATTTACGGGCGATCAGTGCGCCCAGCTTGGAGAGCGTGGTTTCCATCAGGGTCGCCTTGACGAAGCGCGACAGGCCCTCGATGGCTTTCAGGGTCACGTTGCCGACGAAACCGTCGCAGACGACGACGTCGACCGTGCCCTTGAAGATGTCGTTGCCTTCGACGTTACCGTGGAAATTCAGCTTGCCGCGCTCGTGGTCGGCGCGCAGCAGGGTCGCGGTGGCCTTGACCACTTCATTACCCTTGATTTCCTCGGTGCCGACGTTGAGCAGGCCGATGCTGGGGCGGCGGTGTTCCATCGCCTCGAACAGCACTGCGCCCATGATGGCGAACTGGTGCAGGTGATGCGGTTCGCAGTCGACGTTGGCGCCCAGGTCGAGCATGTAGGTCGGGCGGCCCTTGACGTTCGGCAGGATCGAGCAGATGGCGGGACGGTCGACGTCGGCCATGGTCTTGAGCACGTAGCGCGAGATCGCCATCAGGGCGCCGGTATTGCCGGCGGACACGCAGACGGCGGCATTGCCGGCCTTGACCTGCTCGATGGCGACCCGCATCGACGAGTCTTTCTTGCGGCGCAGCGCAACTTCGACCGGATCGTCCATCGCCACGACTTCGGAGGCGTGCTGGATCGACAGGCGCGGATTCTCGGCCGCGTGGTGTTTCTTGAGTTCGGCGCGCACCTGGTCTTCGAGACCGACGAGGATCAGTTCGGCTTCGGGTTCTTGCTTGAGGAATGCGAGCGCTGCCGGAATGGTAACCGAGGGGCCGTGGTCGCCGCCCATGCAGTCAATGGAGATTTTAATTGTCATTTGTCGGGATGAACCGCGGCGTCAGGGCTTGCCGGCGGCGGCCTGGCCTCGGCACGCTGCAGCTTGCACATCCGGGTCAGCGAGATTGAAAATGACGGTGTGCAAGAGTGTTTTGCAGCCGGTGTCACATGGAATACGAAAGAAAAAGCGGTGCCACGCACTTAACATACGTAACACCGCTTTCTCGAACAAAACAGCAAGACGTCGATTACTCGTCGTTCTTGGTCTTGAGCACTTTACGGCCACGGTAGAAACCGTTCGGGCTGATGTGGTGGCGCAGGTGGGTCTCGCCGGTGGTCGGCTCGACGGCCAGGTTCGGTGCAACCAGGAAATCGTGCGAACGGTGCATGCCGCGCTTGGACGGGGACTTCTTATTCTGCTGAACTGCCATGATGACTCCTAAACATAAGTTCTAAAATTCTAACACATTCGACTCGCAAAACGATGCGTATCGAGTATCCCAGCGGCAATCATTCAGGATGAACGACGGCCGACATGTTTAACGCTGCTGTACAACTCACTACACTGCCATACTCGATTGCTGCACGCGTTTGACACGTTCTTGCAGCATCCACGGAACCCGCTTGCGGTGTCCGTGGATGCGTAATCTTTATATTTTGTAATACTATTTATTCTGGCTTGAGGCTCTTCAGTGCCGCGAACGGCGATACCTTATCCGACTTCAGCGAGTCGATCAACTTGGTATCGGGGCACACCTCGTGTTTCGGTGCCTGCGGCAGGGCCAGCAGGGCTTCATCTTCCAGCAACTGACGGATATCGGCTTCGTGGCTGCCGACGATCACGTCGATGCTCTCGTCGTCGAGGATTTCCTCGATCTCGTCCGCATCGGCGTCGTCCTTGCCGAGCACCAGCATGGTCGACGAATCGATGTGGTATGCAAACGGCCCGAGGCAACGCTGGCACACCAGATTGACCGTGCCCTCTACCGACAGGGTCATCGACGGGTAACCCTGCTTGGTCTGTCCACCCTGGATCGACCAGGTAATCTCGCCGGACGGGTCGGCGCAATCGGCCGCCAGCCGGGTCATTTCCGCCACCGGCGTGACGCCTTCACGATAGCCGTTGTTCCGGCAAAATTCGAAGGCGTCGATGACAAAAGCGCTCATTTGGAAAAACTTCCCCGGAAAACCTGCGATAATAGCAGGCTTATCCCCGCGTAGTCAAAGACTTGCTGCATTTTTCAGGGCATTGCGCTGCGAACGTCGCGAGGACGCATCCCTTTGTTTTGCTTACGAATATTGGACAGGACGACATGATACCAAGTTCCGCCCTTCCAGGCATCATCCTGGCGTCGAGTTCCGCCTACCGCCGCGAATTATTGTCGCGCCTGCAGCTCCCCTTCGAGGCGATCGCGCCCGACATCGACGAAACGCCGCTCCCCGGCGAAGCCCCTGAACAGACCGCCCTGCGCCTGGCGCGCGAGAAAGCCGCCGCGGTGGCGCGCCTGCGTCCGGGAGCGCTGGTGATCGGCTCGGACCAGGTCGCCACGCTGGACGGCCTCCAGATCGGCAAGCCGGGCGACCATGCGCGCGCCCTGGCGCAGCTGCAACTGATGCGCGGCCGGCGCGTGACCTTCCACACCGCCCTGTGCCTGTGGGACAGCCGCCTGGACCCGGCGGCGCCGGATGCGGTCCAGCTCGACAACGTGCAGACTTTCGTCACATTCCGCGACCTGCCCGACCCTGAACTCGACGCCTACCTGCGCATCGAGCAGCCCTACGATTGCGCCGGCAGCGCCAAGAACGAAGGCCTCGGCATCGCCCTGCTCGAACGCATCGACAGCAGCGACCCGACCGCCCTCACCGGCCTGCCCCTGATCGCCCTCACCGGCATGCTGCGCCGTGCCGGTGTGCCCTTCTTCGGCGCTTGACCCCGCTTTTATCTGATTATGCCCGGCACTCTCTACCTGATCCCGAACACCCTCGGCGCCACCGAAGCCACGGCGCACGCCCTGTCCCACGTCCTGCCCGAGCAAGTACAGGACGTCACCTCGAAACTCGATTACTTCGTGGCCGAGAACGCCAAGACGGCGCGCGCCTTCCTGAAACTGGTCGCGATCGACCACCCGCTGGCCAAGCCGCTGCAGGAAATCCAGATCGCCGAACTCAACGTCAACACCCCGGCCGAGGCGCTCAGCGCCCTGCTGGCGCCGCTGCTGGCGGGCCGCGACGCCGGCTTGGTGTCGGAAGCCGGCGTACCGGCCGTGGCCGACCCGGGCGCCGACCTGGTCCGGCTGGCGCACCAGCACGGCATCACGGTGCGGCCGCTGGTCGGGCCGTCCTCGCTGCTGCTGGCTGTCATGGCAAGCGGCCTGAACGGTCAGAGCTTCGCCTTCAACGGCTACCTGCCGACCGATGCCGGCCAGCGCGCCAAGCGCATCCAGCAACTGGAACAGCGCTCGCGCAGCGAGAAGCAGACGCAATTGCTGATCGAAACGCCGTACCGCAACGGCGCGATGCTGGAAGCACTGGTGGCGAACTGCCAGCCGGGCACCCTGATCTGCGTGGCGACGGATTTGTCGCTGCCGAGCGAGTCGGTCCGGACGATGACGGCGGCGAAGTGGAAGGGTTTATTGGCGGCGAATAAAGCGCCGGATTTTCACAAGAAGCCGACGGTGTTTCTGTTTTTGGGGCAGTAAGAAGATCGAAAGCCGATGCTGGCGCGGGAGGATTGCGTTAGCCTGAAAACGTCGCCCCTGCAGCGGATTATCTGTTGCGCATCTCGGCACGCCTCAGCGCACCTCGGCCTCACTCAACTCCCGCACCCAATCGAAAGCCGCCAGCTCGATCTCCCGCAACTGCTTGGTCGACAACCCCAGCCGTCCCAGCGCCTGCGCCAGCGCCCGCGTGCATTCGGTCTTCTCGAGTTCCTCGGCCACCACCAGCATCGCCCCGTAATCGCCGGCACGCTCCAGCAGCGCCGCACGCACTTCCTGCGACACCTCGACCCGCTCCAGGATCTCGTGCATCGGCACCGCGAACAGCGCATCCATCAGCGACATGATGCCGATGGTGAAGGCGTTGTTGGCGCCTTCGATGTCACCCGGGTGCAGCGTCAGCGTCATCAGTTCGAGCAGGCGGCCGCGCGTGGTGGCCATCTGCAGCAGCGGCGAATCCAGTTCGACGTGGCCGTCCGGTCCGCTGTACAGCAGTATCTGCAGCCAGCGCTGCAGCTGGCTGCGCCCCAGGCGCGCCAGCGCTTCCGACACCGATTCGATATGGCCGCCGCCATGGGTGCCGGTCAGGTGGCTGTTCACCAGGCGCAGCAGGTTCAGGCTGAGCAGGGTGTCGCGCTTGACCGCTTCCTCGATTGCCTCGTTGCCGGCATTCGAGGCGATCAGGTCGAGCAGGCGCAGCACCACCATTTCGGACGGCGAGATGCGCTTGCCCGACAGGATCGCCGGCCGCGCAAAGTAATAGCCCTGGAAATATTCGAAGCCGAGCTCCAGGCACAGCTGGAACTCCTCGACCGTCTCGACCTTTTCCGCCAACAATTTTTGATGCGGGCCGCGCAGCGACCGCGACAACTCGACCAGCTCCTCGCGGCTGACGCCCTGCAGGTCGACCTTGATCACATCGACCAATGGCATGAGCTTGCTTACCTGCTCCGAATGGTCTATAACATCGTCGAGGGCGAACTTGAAGCCGAGTTCCTTCAACTCGCGCACGCGCGCCAGCACTTGCGGCGTTGCCTGCACGGTTTCCAGGATTTCAAGGATGACCTTGTCCGGTGGCAGGAAGCGGACGAAGTCGCTCAGCAACACGACTTCGTCGACGTTGACAAAGGCCACTTGCTCGCCAACCACCTGATGCATCCCGAGCTGCGAAGCGTGGGAAATCACGGCAGCGGTGGCTGCGGCATAATCGGTCAGCTGCGCGTCCTCGTGCTCCGGGGCGGCGCGAAACAGCAGCTCGAACGCCACCAGCTTCTGGTCGCGTCCGAGTATGGGCTGGCGCGCCAGAAAGAATTCATCGGACGGCGCGGACGTCGCTGCCGTTGCAACCGCATGCATGTAAAACTCCTGTGACTCAATTTACAGCACGCAAAATGCGTGCCGGTTCCGGGCTAGCCGGAACTCGGGACCGACTATACTACAGACTGATAGTCTTTACATTTCGACATCGTATCAAATCGTTACGAAGACGCGAGCGCGCTGACGCGCCCTCGCCGCCTCCTTACGCAAACGATTGACCGAGGCTTGCCGATGACCGGCGGATGCCGCTCAGGGGCGGCCGCGCTTGGGGCCGCGCGGCCCCGTCGGGCGCGCCGCGTCGGAGCGGACGCCACCCTTGTCGGCGCCGCCGGCACGCTTGGCCGGCGCACCGGCACGCTCGGCCGGACGCCCTTCCGGCGTCTTGGCGGCGCTGCGGCTGCCCGGCTGGCCCTGCGGCGGACGGTATTCGCCGGCGCGCGGGCGGGCCGGACGGCTGCCTTCCTTGTTTTCCCCCTTGGCCTCGCCTTTGTCGCCCTTGCTCAGGCGGGCGCCCGACGCGTCGACGAAAGGCTGGCCCGGCAAGCGCAGGCTGCCGCCGCCGGACAGCGGGCTGGCACGGCGCGCATTGCCGACCGGCACGCGCGGACCGTTGCCCGCGGCGCGCCCGGCCCCGGCACTGCCGACCGCACCGGCGCCGGCGCCGGTCACCTGGGTGCCGCGCTCGATGCGGAAGGTGGCGCCGCTGTCCTTGCCCAGCACCTGCACCAGGTAAGGCATGGTGTCGCGCAGCATCGGCTCCAGCGTGTACGGCGGATTCAGGATGAACATGCCGCTGCTGTGCATGCCGGTACCGTCGGGGCCCGGGGTGGCCACGGTCAGCGTGACGTGCAGCCACTCCTTGGCCGGCAGGCGCTTCAGGCGGTCGGCGAACTGGCGCGACTCCATGCGCTGCAGCACCGGATACCAGATCGCGTAGACGCCGGTCGGGAAACGCTCCAGCGCATCTTCGAGCGCATCGCGCACGTGCTTGTAGTCCAGCTTGACTTCGTAGGGCGGGTCGATCAGCACCAGCGCGCGGCGCGACGGCGGCGGCAACAGCGACTTCATGGCTTGGAAGCCGTCGGCGTATTCGATCAGCACGCGCCGGCCGCGGGCACGTTCGCCCTGCTCGGCCTTGTGCGCGTCGAGCTTGCGGAAATTATCGACCAGCAGCTTGGTATCGGCCGGGTGCAGCTCGAACAGGCGCAGCCGGTCTTCCGGACGTGCCACCTGTTCCGCCACGTAGGGCGAACCCGGGTAGTAGCGCAGGCGGCCGCTCGGATTCATCGCCTTGACCAGGTTCACGTAATCGGCCAGCGCGGCCGGCAAGTCGTCGCGCTCCCACAGGCGCGCGATGCCGTCCACGTATTCGCCGCTCTTGAGCGCCTGCGCGCTGTCGAGCGCGTACACGCCGGCACCGGAATGGGTGTCGATATAGGTATACGCGACGTCCTTCTGGTTCATATATTGGTGCAACTGAACCTGGATAAAGTGCTTCAGGACATCAGCATGGTTCCCCGCGTGGTAGGCGTGGCGGTAGCTAAACATAGTGGAATTCCAAAAAAAGGGTGCGGCGGCGGCGCGCTGTTGCGTCCGATCGTGCCTGATTGCGCGCATTATCCACTAGTTGGGCGGCCTGCCTCAACTTTGGGCAAGAAAAAGCCGCAGCGGCCTGGGGCGCGCTGCGGCTTCGGATGCACCTTGCAATTACTTAGGCAACCTTTTTCTCGTCGAAGAACTGTTCGTCTTCGGTGGAGCCGTGCAGCGCCGTGGTCGAGCTCTGGCCCTGCTGGATCGCCTGCGTCACCGCATCGAAATAACCGGTACCGACTTCGCGCTGGTGCTTGACCGCGGTGAAGCCCTTGTCGGCGGCAGCGAACTCGGCTTCCTGCATCTCGACGAAAGCCGACATGCCGGTCCGCGCATAGCCGTGCGCCAGGTTGAACATGCTGTAGTTCAGCGCATGGAAGCCGGCCAGCGTGATGAACTGGAACTTGTAGCCCATGGCGCCCAGTTCTTTCTGGAACTTGGCGATGGTGGCATCGTCCAGGTTCTTCTTCCAGTTGAACGAGGGCGAGCAGTTATAGGCCAGCATCTTGCCCGGGAACTTGGCGTGGACGGCTTCGGCGAAGCGCCTGGCGAAGGCCAGGTCCGGCTTGCCGGTCTCGCACCACACCAGGTCGGCGACCGGGGCGTAGGCCAATGCGCGCGAGATCGCCTGCTCGATGCCTGGGCGCACCCGGAAGAAACCCTCGACGGTGCGCTCGCCGGTGCAGAATTCCTTGTCGTTGGCGTCGACATCCGAGGTCAGCAGGTCGGCCGCTTCGGCATCGGTGCGCGCGATCACCAGGGTCGGCGTGCCCATCACGTCGGCCGCCAGGCGCGCCGCCGTCAGTTTCTCGACCGCCTCGCGGGTCGGCACCAGCACCTTGCCGCCCATGTGGCCGCATTTCTTGACCGAGGCCAGCTGGTCTTCGAAGTGCACGCCGGCAGCGCCCGCTTCGATCATCGACTTCATCAGTTCGTAGGCATTCAGCACGCCGCCGAAACCGGCTTCGGCATCGGCCACGATGGGCGCGAAGTAATCGATGTCGCCCTTGCCTTCCGACCACTGGATCTGGTCGGCGCGCTGGAAGGTGTTGTTGATGCGGCGCACCACGAGTGGCACCGAGTTGGCCGGGTACAGCGACTGGTCCGGATACATCTCGCCGGCGACGTTGGCATCGCCCGCCACCTGCCAGCCGGACAGGTAGATCGCCTTCAGCCCGGCCTTGACCTGCTGCATGGCCTGGTTGCCGGTCAGTGCGCCCAGGGCGTTGACGTAGTCTTCGGTATTGATCAGGTTCCACAACTTCTCGGCACCGCGGCGCGCCAGCGTGTGCTCGATCTGCAGCGAGCCGCGCAGGCGCACCACGTCGTCTGCCGTGTAATTGCGGACCACGCCTTGCCAGCGCGGGTTGCTGTCCCATTCCTGCTGCAGGGCGGCGATTTGCTGTTCACGAGTTGCCATGGTGTTCTCCTGATGAAGATGAATAAAAAGCTGGGTTGGAAGGAAGCGCTGTTGGATCAATGATAGGCCGGTTCGTGCAGTGCACCACAGTCTTATATAAGACACAGGAGCATTTTTAATCCATTAAAATTCAATGACTTAAGCTAAGCATTCCATGATACGAAAACCTGTTTCTTAAAATGGGAATGGCAGGGCTGGCGTTGGCGCACGCCGTTTCATGTTGGCGAACCGATTTTCATAATGCGGGAACCGGGGTGCGCCATGCCCGGCGTCGGGTCGATGATGGCGTCTTTCCCGCGCGCGGCGCTTGATTCATCCGCTTTTTAGTTCCACAAGGAAATCAAGTGGACGAAAAAAAACCCTGCCGGCCATGCCGACAGGGTTTCTTGTGCAGAAAAGGGGGACTTACTTGGCCAACTCGACCGCCGGCTCCTCGCCGAAAGTCAATTGCCCATTGCGAGCATCGACGCGGATCGTGTCCTTCGGCCCGAAGCGGCCCGACAGGATCGCCTTCGACAGCGGATTCTCGATCTGCTGCTGGATCGCGCGCTTGAGCGGACGCGCGCCATACACCGGATCGAAACCGGCCTCGGCAATAAGCTGCAGGGCCGCCTCGCTGAGGTCGAGCGCCATCTCCATCTTGGCCAGGCGCTGCTCCAGTCCATGCAACTGGATACGGGCGATGGCACCGATGTTCTTCTCGTCGAGTGCGTGGAACACCACGATCTCGTCGATACGGTTGATGAACTCGGGACGGAAGTGCCCGCGCACCTCGGCCATCACCGCCATCTTCACCACCGCCGGGTCGGTGTTGTCCATCGACTGGATCTTGTGCGAACCCAGGTTCGAGGTCATCACGATCACCGTGTTCTTGAAGTCCACCGTGCGGCCCTGGCCATCGGTCATGCGGCCGTCGTCGAGCGCCTGCAGCAGGACGTTGAATACGTCCGGGTGCGCCTTCTCGATCTCGTCCAGCAGGATCACGCTGTAGGGCTTGCGCCGCACCGCCTCGGTCAGGTAGCCGCCCTCTTCATAGCCGACGTAACCCGGCGGCGCGCCGATCAGGCGGGCCACCGAATGCTTCTCCATGAATTCGCTCATGTCGATGCGGATCAGGGCTTCCTCGGTATCGAACAGGAAGCCGGCCAGCGCCTTGCACAGCTCGGTCTTGCCGACGCCGGTCGGCCCCAGGAACATGAAGGAACCGTAGGGACGGTTCGGGTCGGCCAGGCCGGCACGCGAGCGGCGGATCGCATCCGACACCGCCTCGATCGCCTCGTCCTGCCCCACCACGCGTTCGTGCAGCTTCTCTTCGATGTGCAGCAGCTTGTCGCGCTCGCCCTGCATCATGCGCGCCACCGGAATGCCGGTTGCGCGCGACACCACTTCGGCGATCTCTTCGGCGCCGACCTGGGTGCGCAGCAGACGTGGCTTGCCGCTGTCGCCCTCGCCCTCGGCCTGCTCGCCGGCGGCTTCCGCATCCTTGAGCTGCTTTTCGAGTTCCGGCAGGCGGCCATACTGCAGCTCGGACACCTTCTGCCAGTTGCTCTGGCGCTTGGCTTCATCCATCTGCAGGCGGATGCGCTCGATCTCTTCCTTGATGTGGGTAGTGCCCTGCACCGCCGCCTTTTCGGCCTTCAGGATCTCTTCGAAGTCGTTGTATTCGCGCTCCAGGCGGGCGATCTCGTCATTGATCAGCTCGAGCCGGCGCTGCGACGCTTCGTCGGTTTCCTTCTTGACCGCCTCGCGCTCGATCTTCAGCTGGATGATGCGGCGGTCCAGCTTGTCCATCACTTCCGGCTTGGAGTCGATCTCGATCTTGATCTTCGAGGCAGCCTCGTCGATCAGGTCGATCGCCTTGTCCGGCAGGAAGCGGTCGGTGATGTAGCGATGCGACAGCTCGGCCGCGGCAATGATCGCCGGATCGGTGATTTCGACCTTGTGGTGCAGCTCGTACTTTTCCTGCAAGCCACGCAGGATGGCGATGGTCGCCTCCACGCTCGGCTCGTCGACCAGGATCTTCTGGAAGCGGCGCTCGAGCGCGGCATCCTTCTCGACGTACTTGCGGTACTCATCGAGCGTGGTCGCGCCGACGCAATGCAGCTCGCCGCGCGCCAGCGCCGGCTTCAGCATGTTGCCGGCGTCCATCGCGCCTTCGGCCTTGCCGGCGCCGACCATGGTATGGATCTCGTCGATGAAGACGATGGTCTGGCCTTCATCCTGCGCCAGTTCCTTCAGCACCGTCTTCAGGCGCTCTTCGAATTCGCCGCGGAACTTGGCGCCCGCCAGCAGCGCCGCCATGTCGAGCGACAGCACGCGCTTGCCCTTGAGCGAATCCGGCACTTCGCCGTTGACGATGCGCTGGGCCAGTCCTTCCACGATCGCGGTCTTGCCCACGCCCGGTTCGCCGATCAGCACCGGATTGTTCTTGGAACGGCGCTGCAAGACCTGGATCGCGCGGCGGATTTCGTCGTCGCGGCCGATCACCGGGTCCAGCTTGCCCATGCGGGCGCGCTCGGTCAGGTCGAGGGTGTATTTCTTCAGTGCTTCGCGGTTGCCTTCGGCATCCTGCGAATTCACGGATTCGCCGCCGCGCACGGCCTGGATCGCCGATTCCAGCGACTTCTTGGTCAGGCCGTGTTCGCGCGCCAGGCGGCCGGCGTCGGACTTGTCGTCCGTCAGCGCCAGCAGCACCATTTCGCTGGACAGGAACTGGTCGCCGCGGCGCTGCGATTCGCGGTCCGCCAGGTTCAGCAGGCCGACCAGGTCGCGCCCGACCTGCACGTCGCCGCCGGTGCCCGAGACTTTCGGCAGGCGCTCCATCGCATTGCGCAGCGCGTTGGCGAGACCGCCCACGTTGACGCCGGCGCGTTGCAGCAGCGAGCGCGCGCCGCCATCGTCCTGGTTCAGCAGCGCACTCAGCAGGTGCACCGGTTCTATATATTGGTTATCGTTGCCGACCGCCAGGCTCTGGGCGTCCGCCAGTGCTTCCTGGAGCTTGGTCGTCAATTTATCTTGCCGCATATTATGTGCCCCTAGTGAATAAGGTTAGTTTTCAGGATGGAACTAAATTAGGGGCAGGCGACGCGTTTTCAAGATGTGAAACATGGGCTTTGCTTAACCCTGGCTTAGAACAGGTGTTACCCGATCGCCTTGCACATCAGCGTCAGCGGCACTGCTACCTGGCCTCCCCCGAGCGACAGGCTCAGGTCGCGCACGGGCACGAAGCCGTGGGCGAGGTACAGCGGTACGCCGGGCATGGTCGCGGTCAGCTCGAGCGCAGTGAAACCTGCCGCCGATGCCTGCGCGCTGCAGTGCTGCATGAGCATCGAGCCGAGACCCTGGCGTTCCATGCCCGGATCGACAAAGAAGGCGCGGATCTTCGCCGCCTCGCCGGCCGGATCGAGAAGACGGTCCGGGGCGGACTTGTGCTGGTCGCCGCCATAGGGCGTGGAGCGCTTGCTCCAGCCGCCGCAGGCGACGATGCGTGCGCCGTCTTCGATGGCGAAGTAGGTGCCGTCCTGGATCAGCTGGGTGTCGACGCCGAACACCTCGCGCGTGACCGCGTGCGCCTGTTCAGGGGTGTAAAAGCCGGCCGACAAGCCGATACCGGAACGTGCGATCAGTTTTTGCAGCACGGGAATGTCGGCCACCGTGGCGGCGCGTAGTGTGAAATGGGGTCGCATCGGATCATTCTACTGTCGGCCGCTGCGGGGCTGCGCTAGAATAATGCTGTGGAAATGGCATTCTTCCACCGACAAACCGCCCTCGGGGCCGACGATGCCTGCACTGCTCCTGGCCATGGGGCGTGCAGGCCTTCGCCCGTCCAGCCTGCTGCATGTCCGGGATGCCCGACCGAGGACATGCATGAGCTTATCAAAACCATCTTTGAAACCGCGCTTCTCGTCCAGCCTGCTGCTGCGCTACCTCGCCAAATGGCTGCCGCTGGCACTGCTGGTGGGGCTGCTGGCCGGTTCCGCCTCCGCCTTTTTCCTGGTCGCGCTCGACTGGGCGACCAGCACCCGCCTCGCCCACCGCTGGCTGCTCTGGCTGCTGCCGCTGGCCGGGTTCGCGGTCGGCTGGCTCTACCTCCGATTCGGCCGCGCCGTCGAGGCCGGCAACAACCTGTTGATCGACCAGATCCACGATCCGGATAAAGTCATCCCGCTGCGCATGGCGCCGCTGGTGCTGGGCGGGACCGTGCTGTCGCACCTGTGCGGCGCCTCGGTCGGGCGCGAAGGCACCGCGGTGCAGATGGGCGGCACGCTGGCCGACCAGCTGACCCATGTGTTCAGGCTGCGGCACGAGGACCGGCGCACCCTGCTGATGGCCGGCATCAGCGCCGGCTTTGCCTCGGTGTTCGGCACGCCGCTCGCGGGCGCCGTGTTCGCCCTGGAAGTGCTGGCGATCGGACGCCTGCGTTCGAACGCCCTGTTCGCCTGCCTGGTGGCCGCCATCGCCGGCGACCGCACCTGCCTGCTGTGGGGCGTGCATCACACGCATTATGCGATCGGAGCGATCCCGCCGCCGGCGCCGTGGCCGCTGCTGGCGGCCGGCCTGGCCGGCATCGCCTTCGGCCTGGCGGGACGGCTGTTCGCCGACTGCACCCACGCGCTGGGCGGCTGGATCAAGCGCAAGGTGGCTTACGCGCCGCTGCGGCCGCTGCTGGGAGGCATCGTGATCGCGCTCGCCGCCGCCGCACTGCCGATCGACCCTTACCTGGGCCTGGGCATCCCGACCATCCAGGCCGCCTTCCTGCAGCCGCTGGCGCCGTGGGACTTCGCCGGCAAGCTGGTGCTTACCGTGGCCTCGCTCGGCAACGGCTTCAAGGGCGGCGAAGTGACGCCGCTGTTCTACATCGGCGCCACGCTCGGCAATGCGCTGGCGCCGCTGCTGCACCTGCCGCTCGGCCTGCTGGCCGGACTCGGCTTCGTCGCCGTGTTCGCCGGCGCCGCCAACACGCCGCTGGCCTCGACCCTGATGGCGATCGAACTGTTCGGCGGCGAGATCGGCGTGTATGCGGCCATCGCCTGTGTGCTCAGCTATCTGTTTTCCGGGCACACCGGCATCTATCGCGCACAGCGCCTCGGGCGCGGCAAATTCGGCCGCGGCAAGCGGGCGCCGGAACACCTGCGCCTCGGGGAACTCGACGCCTGGCGGCGCCAGGCCCGCAGCCAGGACGCGGATCGCGGCTGAGTCCGCAACACTGTCCTGCCGCGCTACCCCAGCTGTTCATAAACTGAACACTACCCGCGGCGCATGGTGTTCAGTTTCCGTACCTTTCATGGGGCATCGCCCTGTCTTACCCGTTCTGCATGCCCCGGCACGCTTATTGCGCTCGTTGGATGCATCGGCCCGCTGTGCCGATGCCAAGCCACCATAACGAGGAGATAGCGATGAAGAAAGTGCTTGCGATGAGCTTGCTTGCCGCTGCCGCCGCCCAGCCTGCATGGGCGGTCGACATCAAGGCCGGCGACTGGACCGTCAACGTCGGCGGCAACGTCAACGCCTACTACACGCTGGTGCGCTGCAAGGGCAGCTTCGACGGCGGCCTGGCGCTGGCCGGCCCCACCATCGGCTGCGGCGGCGAAGACCGCCGCACCACGGTCGGCAACGGCCTGCTGCCGAGCGGCCTGGTCACCACCGCCACCACCAGCCAGGGCGGCTACGACGTCAAGGCGCAGATCGGCATCATGGTGGCCGCCGCCACCGACAGCGCCATCACCCAGAACAGCACGGTCGACGTGCGCCAGGCCTTCTTCAGCTTCGGCAATGCCCAGATCGGCACGGTCAAGCTCGGCCGCGACTACGGCATCTTCGGCGACAACATCATCCTCGCCGACATGACCCTGCTCGGCACCGGCGCGCCGTCCCAGGCAACCCAGCGCGGCCGCGTCGCCCTCGGCCACATCGGCGCCGGCTACGCCTATGCCGGCCAGTACGGCCAGGTCGTGTACACCACGCCCAAGGTGCTGCCCTACGGCCTGGTGCTCGACTTCGGCCTGATGAGCCCTGTGGACGACACGCCGATCGTCGCGCCGGCGCGCTACACGTCGCGGTCGACGCCGCAGGTGCAGGCCCAGCTCAGCGGCACCTATGGCCCGCTGAAGGGCTGGCTGGGCGCCAAGACCCAGCATTTCGAAGCGGTCGGCAACACCGCCGGCAACCTGCGCATGAATGCCTTCGAACTGGGCGCGCAGCTCGACTACGGTCCCGCCAACTTCCTCGCCAACGTCCAGCGCGGCAGAGGGCTGGGCATCCTGTCGGACGCCGACCAGGGCAACGTCCGCACCACCCATTACCTGCTGCAGGCCACCTATAAAACCGACGACAAGCTGAAGCTCGGCATCAACTACGGCCAGAGCCGCAACAACGACGACGCCGTCACCACCGGCGGCCTGAAATCGAATTCGAACGTGACCCTCGGCGCCTATTATTCGCTGAACACCGCGATCACGCTGGTGGGTGAACTGGGGCGCACGCGCTCGAAGGGATTTTCCGGGGCGTCGAGCCACATGAACGGGATTTCGCTGGGGGGCATCATCCTGTTCTGAGCTACACTCGCGGGTTTCACGATGCATTCGAGCACACCATGACGAGTCGATCCACCGGCGGCCTTGTATATTCCACTGAAAGCGGACGCATGTGTCCCGATTGCCGCCAGCCGGTCGCGGCATGCGGGTGCAAGGCCCAGGCCAGGGCAGCGCCGCCGGGCGACGGCATCGTGCGCGTGTCGCGCCAGACGAAGGGACGCGGCGGCAAGGCAGTCACGCTGGTCAAGGGCCTGGCGCTGGATGCCGCCGCGCTGGCGGCGCTGGGCAAGCAGCTGCGCACGGCCTGCGGCGCCGGCGGCACCGTGAAGGATGGCGTGATCGAAATCCAGGGCGATCACTGTGACGTGGTGCTGGCCGCGCTCAAGAAGCATGGGCATGACGCGAAGCGGGCCGGCGGTTAATCAGCCCGCTGCCCACTTGGCCTTGGCCGTGTCGTCGCTGCTGCGCGCATCGACCCAGCGCGCCCCGCTCGGCGTCTGTTCCTTCTTCCAGAACGGCGCGTCGGTCTTCAGGTAATCCATGATGAACTCGCAGGCGGCGAAAGCCTCGCCGCGGTGCGCCGCGCTTGCCGCCACCAGCACGATCTGCTCCTGCGGCTTCATCGGACCGATGCGGTGCACCACCAGGGCGCCGTACAGCGGCCAGCGCGCGCGCGCCTGCTCGACGATGTCTTCGAGCGAGCGTTCGGTCATGCCGGGGTAGTGTTCGAGCTCGAGCTCGGCGACCTGGTCGCCGTCGTTCATGTCGCGCACCGTACCGACGAAGCTGACCACCGCGCCGATGCGCGGGTCGCCCGCGCGCAGGCGCGCGACTTCAGCCCCGAGGTCGAAATCTCCGGCCTGTACGCGTACCTCGGTGAACACCCCCTTCATTTGCCCTCCTTCGCCAGGCGCATCGACAACTGCTCGATACGGGTAGCGGTGCGGGCATCGGCCAGCGCCGGCAGCGCCAGCAGTGCGCGCAGCTGGGCTGCGGGCGTGGCACTGGTGCCGTTCTTCTGTCCCGACTTGAGCGAGGATTGCAGCACCTCGACCTGCAGTTTGAGGCGCTCGCGCGCGAATTCCGGGCCGCTGTCGATGCCGGCGCCGATTTCCATGCGCAGCAGGTCGTGCAGCAGGATGTCGCGGTTGCGTTCCAGCAGCCGGGCGTAGGCGGCGCGGTCGCCGCCGAAGGCCTGCACGGCGGCGTCGAAGCGGGCGCGCAGCGTGCGCTCGAGTTCAGCATCGAGGACCGGCAAGGCGCTCCAGCGCGCTTCCCAGTCGGCGCCGTCGCCCTTGCCCGCGCCGGCAACTGCCTGCTCGAGTTCCTGCACCAGGCGCAGCTTGTCGCGCAGCTGGTTGGCCTGGGCCACGCCGGCGGCGCGGCGCACCTGGTCGGCGTGCTGCTGCACCAGCGCCACGGCGGCGTGGTAGCGCTTTTCGACCCGGGCTTCGTGGGCGCGCGGTACCGGGCCGATGGCCTGCCATTCGGCTTGCGCCTCGCGCAGCAGCTTGCCCATCGTGGCCGGCGTCGCATCCGGCGCGGCCGCTTCCAGGCGCGCGCTGATGGCTTCCTTGGCGGCTTCGTGGGCACGGCGCTCGATGTCGGCCTCGTGCATGCTTTCCTTGCGGCGCTGGAACACTTCGTCGCAGACGGCACGGAAGCGCTGCCACAGTGCCTGCTCGCTCTTGCGTTCGAGCGGCAGTGCGCGCGCGTGTTCCTGCCAGCGCTGCTGCAGCGCGCGCATGGTGTCGATCGCGTGGCGGTCGTGCGGGTCGATGGCGGCGGCTTCCTCGATGATCGCTTCGCGCTCGGCCATCTCGCCCTTGCGCTGCTCTTCGAGCGGCGCCTGCATCACGTTCAGGGCGTCGGTGAACAAACCGTCGAGGCGCTTCTTTTCCTTGCGGTCGATCGCGCCCAGGTGACTCCAGCCGAGACGCAGGCGCTGCACCGTGCCGGCCACATGTTTCCAGTCGGCTTCGCCGGACTGCAGGCGCGCGATCTCGGCGCGTGCTTCCTCGACCAGCTTTTCGGCGCGCGCCGCGTTGGCGTGGCGCTCGTCGGCCAGCTGGCGGAAGTGGGCCGCGGCCGGCGCGTAGGCGGCGCTGCAGGCGGCGTCGAAACGCTCCCACAGGCTTTTCGGGGCGGCGCCGGACAGGCTGTCGAGGGCTTTCCAGCGCTCGCGCATGCTGCCGACCTTCTTGGCCAGCTCGCTCATCGCCAGGTTCTGGGTGGCCAGCGTTTCCACGTTCTTGATGAGTTCTTCGCGCGAGACGTTGCCGCCCCAGCGCGCCCAGTCGGACAGGCGCTTGAGTTCGGCGCGCACGTGGGCCAGGCGGTCGGACTGGGCCGGCGTCAGGCGCATGCCTTTTTCGCGCGCGTCCTTCAGCGTCTTGTCGAGTTCGGCCGCGGTGCCGAGCGAACCCTGCTGCAGTGCGGCTTCCATCGCATCCATGGTGTCGAGGAAATGCTGGTCCGCGCCTTTCGGCTTGCGCGGCTCGCTGCGGGCTTCGCCTCGCGCTTCGGCGGGTGCGCTGGCCTCGGGCGCCGGCCTGGTTTCCTTCGGCTTGCGCGGCTCGGGCTGCGGCAGGCTGGCCAGCACGGCCTCGAAACGGCGCTGCAGCTCGGCCGCCTGCGCGCGGGTGTCCTCGCGCTCCTGCGGCAGGGCTGGCAAGGCTTTCCACTCCTTGCGCAGGGTGTCGGCGTCCAGTTCGGCCACCGGTTTGCCTCCCTGCAGTTCGAGGAAGGCGCTGCGCGCCGCCAGCGCGCTCTGCCCGGCTTCGATCGCGTGCAGGCTGGCCAGCAGTTTCTGGTGCTCGACGCCGAATTCGGCGCCCAGCCCGCGCGGCAGCGAGGCGTGTTCCGGCGCCTGCAGGGCTGCCGCCTGTTCCTGGGCCAGCACCTCGAGGCGGGCGGCCAGTTCGGCCGCCGGCAAGCTGCCCGCGGCGACACCGGCCGACAGCTGGCGCAGCGCCGCCAGGCGGTCGATCATGGCGCGCTGCAGCTGCACCTGGGCTTCGAGACGCTGGCCGAGGGCGGCGCGCACGTTCTGGAACTCTTCCTGCAGCTCGGGGGCAGCGATGACTGCCCACTTGCGGTCGAGATCGGCAACGTGGTTAGGCGTCAGCAACGCATCCTTCAGCAGCGAACGGGCGCTCTCGAGGGCGGCCTCGGCGCGCCGGTGCTCGGCTTCGTGGTGACGGTGGGCATCGAGGCGCGATTGCATCAGCTTGGCGACGCGGCGGTCGGTATTGCGCATCGCCGTGTGCACGCGCTCGAGGGCTGCCGGGCTGTGGACGAACTCGGCGGCGGTGAGCCGCAGCTCGGAGAATTCGCATTGCAGTATGAATTCCACCGCGGCAGCCTCGTCGCCCTGGACCTGGCTCAGTTTCTCGGCCTGCTGCGCGCGCGCGGCGGTGGCGGAAGACGAAGCGCCGGCACCCGACTGGGCGGCAGCGCCCGGCGCAGCGGCGCCCGAAGCGGACGGCTGCGGCCCCTGTCCGGCCGGCTTGTCGCCGGACTTGTTATCGCCCGGCCGCTTGAATAGGAACTCGAACATGATGAAATCGCACTTCCAAAATCGCCATCATAGCAAGAAACCTGATGGCTTCGCGCCACTCGGCTGGCGTGTGCGAACAACACGTCGGCGACTTACGTACGGATTAGTGGACAACCGACAAGGGCGTGACGTGGCGCGCCTGACCATGGCTGTCGTGGCCGAGCAGCCCCGGCGTGGCGTATTGCCGCTCCGGCACATTGCGCCGCTCGCGCGCGTAGGCGTCGTGGGCCAGCATCTGGTTGGCGATCGCGAACCATGCGGTGTCGCCGACCACGCTGCGCGCCAGCGGAAACAGTTCGTGCTCTTCGCGCTCGAGGCGGTGGCGCAGCGCGGCCACGCAGCGCTCGACGGCATCGCAGAAGCGTTCGCGCAGGACCGGGCGGTCGGGCTGGGCGACGCAGGCCTCGGCCACATAGATCGCTTCCGCGGCGTTGCGGCTGAGCTGGTCGAGCTCGTGCAGCAGGCCGTCGGCGGCACCGGTATGGCGGCGCAGCGCCGGCACCAGGAATTTGTCCAGCTTGCGCCAGTGGCAGCTGTCGTAGATCTGGCGCAGGCTCGCGCACAGCTGTGCAGCCCGGCCCAGGGCCAGGGTGTTGGTATCGCCCGGCAGCGCATGCAAGTCCTCGACCAGCGATTGCAAGGCAGCGCGCACTTTGGTCTGTTCGACCGACAAGGCAACGAGGGTATAAGTCGACGTCAGCATTCTGTCTCCGCTCAGTCGTCTCTCCAAACGCAGCGCCGCCGCACGGTGGGCCGGCACGGGGAACTGAATGGGAAGCGTTGATTTTGGCCAGGCCGGACTTTGTCGTTGATTTCTTGTCATCGGCCTGAAGAAGTACCAAGTTTAAGGAGGGGGGCCGGGGCGGCGTTTGATCTGTATCAAACCTATGCCCCTGCCCGGCCGCACGTCAGCGTCGCGTCAGGCTGCTGCCGACGTCGCCTGCACACTCGTCCGTACAGGCTGTTGCCCAGCCGGCGCGGCCCGGTCTAGCGCGGCCCGTAACAACGGCGCAAAAGCGACAGGTTCGGCGTGTACGAGCGTCACTTGCGCACAAGCATGCCAGCGGGCGCAGCGGGCGACTGCCGCCGCGATATCGTCGGCCAGGCGGGCGCTGATGCGTATGCCCGGCTCCAGCGCCAGCGCCTTCAGTTCGAACACGCCGGCCTTGCGGTGCGCCTTGGCATCGACGCGGCCGACCAGCGCGCCGCGGCGCAGGATCGGCAGCGTGAAATAGCCGTAGCGGCGCTTGTCCGCCGGCGTGTAGCATTCCAGGCGGTAATCGAAATCGAACAGTTCGAGAGCGCGCCTGCGGTCCCAGACGATCGGATCGAATGGCGACAGCAAACTGGTCGCGCTCGCCGCCAGCGTGCCGGCCGCGGCCTGCTCCAGCAGCGGCGCATGGTCCGGGTGCACATATACCGGTTCGCGCCAACCATCCACCCTTGCGCGCAGCAGTTCGCCGCCCGCATGCAGTGCCGCCAGGTCGACGTGCGGCGGCCTGGTGCGGTGATAGTCGGCGATCCAGCCGGCCTTGGCCAGCCCGAGCGCCTTGACCGTGCGCAGGGCGAACTCGCGGCGCACGGTCTCCATCGGCGGCATGCGGCTGTCATCCCAGCCCGGCAGCACGCGCTCGGCCAGGTCGTAGATGCGATGGAAGTTCTGGCGCCGCGCGATCATCAGCACGCCGGCCGTGAACAGGACTTCGAGCGAGCGCTTTTCCGGCTTCCAGGCCCACCAGCCGCCGGCCTGGCCGTCGCTTTTGCCAACATCAGGTTCGAAATCGGCCGAGCGCATAGGACCGTGCGCACGGATGTGCGCCAGCACCCGCTCGACCACGTCCGGATGATCGCGCAGGAACCCCGCCGCATACTTCCAGCCGAGCGAGCCGGGATCGATCATGCGGTGCCGGTACAGGCCGTAATCCTCGATCGGAATGAAGCAGGCTTCGTGCGCCCAGTACTCGAACAGTTTCCCTTCTTCAAGCAGGGCGTCGAGCCAGCACGGATCGTAGTCGCCCAGGCGGCTCCACAGCACCAGGTAGGGGCTGCGCGCGACCACGCTGATGGTGTCGATCTGCAGCACCCCCATGCGCCGGATCGCGGCCAGCACGTCGTCCTTGTTGGCGCGGGCGCGGCGGGTCTGCGACATCCCCTGGGCGGCCAGGTGCAGGGCGCGCGCGGCGCCGATCGTCAGGACGGTTTCAGTCATTGATAAATATCCAATGCACGATTGTAATGAGCATTTTGACACTGTCGCGCATTCGCCGGACAACTTTTTACAGCCGCTTCCGGTCTGCGCTATAGTAAGCGGCTCATCCACGCTCCAGACTCGTTCCTTCCACCCCATGCGGCTGCTGCACACCTCCGACTGGCACCTCGGCCAGACCCTGCACAATTTCGACCGGACCTGGGAACACCAGCGCTTCCTCGACTGGCTGCTCGACACCCTCGTGGCCGAGGACATCGATGCGCTGCTGATCGCGGGCGACATCTTCGACAACGCGAATCCGTCGGCGGCCTCGCAGCGCCAGCTGTACCATTTCCTGCAGCAGGCGCGCGCCCGCCTGCCGCAACTCGACATCGTCGTGATCGCCGGCAACCACGATTCGCCGGGCCGCCTTGAAGCGCCGGGACCGCTGCTGAGCGCCCACGGCACGCGCGTGGTCGGCCACATGGCGAAGAACGCCGACGGCGAGCTCGACCTGGAGCGCCTGCTGGTGCCGCTGACCGGGCGCGACGGAGAAATTCAAGCCTGGTGCGTGGCGATTCCCTTCCTGCGGCCCGGCGACGTGCCGCGCGTCGCCGCGCCGGAGGGCGAAGCGGCCGACCCCTACGCCGCCTACATGCAGGGCATCGCCCTGCTCTACAGGCAAGCCTATGCGCTGGCCGCGTCGCGCCGCACGCCCGGCCAGGCGATCCTGGCGATGGGCCACTGCCACATGGTCGGCGGCGATGCCTCGCCGGATTCCGAGCGCCGCATCGTCATCGGCGGCACCGAGGCGCTGCCGGCCTCGATGTTCGATCCCGGCCTGGCCTATGCCGCGCTGGGCCACCTGCACCTGGCCCAGCGCGTCGGCAAGCAGGAACACCTGCGCTACAGCGGCAGTCCGCTGCCGCTGTCGTTCTCGGAAGTGAATTACCAGCACCAGGTGCTGCGCATCGATCTCGACGGCGCGGCGGCGCGCGCCATCACGCCCTTGCCCGTGCCGCGCGCGGTCGAGCTGCTGCGGATCCCGGCCGCGCCGGCGCCGCTGAAGGAAGCGATCGCCGCGCTGGTCGAACTCGACCTGCCCGAGCGTCCCGCGCACGAGCAGCCCTACCTGGAAGTGCGGGTGCTGCTGGACGGCCCGGAACCGGGCCTGCGCGCCCAGGTCGAAGCCGCCCTGCAGGGCAAGCCGGTGCGCCTGGCCAAGATCGAGCCGACCCGGCGCGTGGTAACCGCGCCCGGCATCGAAGCGGCCCTGACCCTGGACCAGCTGGCGGCGCTGCAGCCGGACGAGATCTTCCGCCGCCTGTGGCAGCAGCGCTTCGGCGACAATGCGCCGGATGACCAGCTGGCCGCGTTCGCCGAGCTGATGATGCCGGAAGAAGCGGGCGAGGTGCGGAAATGAAGATCCTGCGCATCGGCGGCAAGAACCTGGCCTCGCTGGCCGGCGAATTCGCGGTCGACTTCGAGAGCGAACCGCTGGCCTCGAGCGGCCTGTTCGCGATCAGCGGCCCCACCGGCGCGGGCAAGAGCACCCTGCTCGACGCGCTGTGCCTGGCCCTGTACGACGCCACCCCGCGCCTGTTGAAGGCGCGTGCCGGCAACCAGGTGCCCGACGTCGGCGCCGACACCGTGCAGGCGCACGACCGCCGCACCCTGCTGCGGCGCGGCGCGGCCGAGGGCTATGCCGAAGTCGACTTCATCGGCAACGACGGCATCGCCTACCGCGCGCGCTGGAGCGTGCGCCGCTCCTACAACAAGGCGACCGGCGCGCTGCAGGGCGTGAACATGAGCCTGCACAAGCTGCCGGAACTGGCCCCGCTCGGCAATACCAAGACCGAGACCCTGGCCGAGATCGAAAAGCGCATCGGCCTGTCGTTCGAACAATTTACGCGCTCGGTCCTGCTGGCCCAGAACGAGTTCTCGGCGTTTCTCCGCACCGACGACAACGAGCGCGGCGAACTGCTCGAAACCCTGACCGGCAGCGCGGTCTACAGCGAGATCTCGCGCCGCGCCTTCGAGCGCTGGAGAACCGAGCAGGAAGCGATGCGGCGCCTGGCCGGGCGCCTGCAGGACCAGGCGCCGCTGGCACCGGAGCAACGCAGCACGCTCGACGAAGAACACACGGTGGCGCAAGCCGCGCTGACTGCCGTCGACGCCCGCCGCAGCGCGCTCGAACAGCAGCTGCGCTGGTACCAGGCGCTGGACAAGCTGGCCCAGGGCGAAGCCCAGGCGGACACTGCGCTGGCCGCGGCCACCACGGCGCTCGACGCCGCCGCCCAGCGCCGCCGCCATCTGGCGACGCTGGATGCGGTGCAGCCGGCGCGCGCACTGGTGGCCGAGCTGCAGCGCCTGGCCGGCGAACAGCGCCAGGCCCAGCTCGCGCTCGAGAATGGCGAGAAGGACCTGGCACGCGCGCTCGATGCGCAAAAGGCCGCGGCGCAGGCCCAGATCGACGCCGAGCGCAAGCTGGAAGCGGCCGAACAGGTCCAGCGCCAACAGGCGCCCCTGCTCGACCGCGCCAAGGCGCTCGACGCCACGCTCGCCACGCTGGCCCCGGCTCATGCCAAGGCGCGCAGCACGCTCGACGCGGCTGCCGCCGAAGCCCGGCAGGCCGGCCAGGTGCTGGCGGCCAAGACGGCCGAGCTGGACGAGGCCCGGCGCACGCTGGCCGACACCCGCACCTGGCTCGAGGTGCGGCGCGACCTCGACGGCCTGGCGGCCCAGTGGGAACGCTGGGAACAGCGCCTGCTGCAGGCCGAGCAGGCTGCCGCCCAGGACACCGCCAGCGCCGCCGCGCTGGCGCGTGCCCGCACCGGCCTCGATCAGGCCGAAGCCGCGGCCCAGCGCACGGCCGCGGCCCTCGGCGCGGCGACCACGCTGCTGCAGGAACGCGAAGCCACGCGCGCACAGGCAATCGAAGCGCTGGACGGCATCGACGCCGACGCCCTGCGCGGCGAACGGCGCGCGCTGGAAACGCGGCGCGAGCGCCTGGCCGCCTTCGGCGCCATCCATAATGCCCTGGACACGGCGCACAAGCAGTCTGCCAAGCTCGAAGTCCAGGCCGAACGCCAGCAGGCCGCGCAAACGGCCGCCGCCGCTGCGCTGGAAGCGGCACGCACCGCGGGCGGCGCCATCGACGCCGCCCTGGCCCAGGCCGAGCGCATGTTCGAAGCCGCCCAGCTGGCCTGCGCCGACGGCGTCGAAAGCTTGCGCGACCGCCTCGGCCACGGCACGCCGTGCCCCGTGTGCGGCAGTGAAGAGCACCCCTACCGCCACCAGGATGTGCGCCTGCACACCCTGCTCGACAAGATGGCGGAGGAAGTGGCGGCACGCCGCCGCGAACAGCGCGACAACCTGAACGAACAGGCGCAGCAGCAGGCGGCGCTGGACACGGCCGCCGAGCGCCTGCGCGCATTGCTTGATGAACGGACCGGCATGCTGGATGCCATCGCCCAGCTCGAGGAAGAGCTGGCGGCCAGCCCGCTGGCCGGCGAAGCCCCGGAGGCCGAGGACCGCGGCGCCTGGCTCACGACCCAGCAAGGCCTGCTGCGCGACGGCGCCGCCGGCATCGACGCCCGCGAGCAGGCCTTGCGCCGCGCCGAGCTGGCGCGCGACGCTGCCCAGCAGGCCTGGGACAGCACCCACCGCGAACAGGCACGCCTGCTCGACGCGGCCCAGGCGGCGCAAGCCCAGTTGAACAGCCTCGAAACCGACATCGCCACGCTGGCGGCCAA
Source organism: Herbaspirillum sp. SJZ107 (assembly GCF_006715485.1). GTDB lineage: Bacteria > Pseudomonadota > Gammaproteobacteria > Burkholderiales > Burkholderiaceae_D > Telluria. The sequence goes on along the minus strand of NZ_VFNH01000002.1, from coordinate 1,714,733 downwards.
GCGCGACGCCGCGGCGGAAACCCTGGCCGGCCTGCTGGCCGAACTCGATCCGGTGCTGGTGGAAGCCTGCGGCGCCGGCTGGCAGACGGACTGGCGGCAAGACCCGGCCGGCTGGCGCCAGCAGCGCGCCGGCGCCGCCCGCGAATGGGCCGAGCGCGCCGCCCGCGTGACGCGCCTGGAATCCGCCATCAGTACCTTCGAGGCCGAACATGCGGCCATGCGCGCGCGCGTCCAGCAGGATCAGGGGCGGCTGGCCGAGGCGCAGGCGGAATTCGAGCGCATCGAACTGGAATCGTCGACGCTGCGCCGCGAGCGCGCGCAACTGTTCGACGGCCGTGCCGCGCGCGAGGTCGAACAGGCGCTGGCCGCCGGTGTGGCGGCGGCGCGGGAAGGCGTCAACGCCGGTCAGGCCGCGAGCCTGCAGGCGGCGCAATCCGAAGCCCGGGTGCGCGAAGCTCAGGCCAAGACACAGGAACGCATTGCCGTACTGCAGGATGCCTCGGGCGACACCAATGCCCGCCTGAACGCCTGGTTCGAAGACTTCGACGGCAACGATCCGGACCTGGAGCCGGTCGACAGCGAACAGGCGCTGGCGGCGCTGCTGGCGGTCGGTAATGCCTGGATCGCGCAGGAGCGCACCGCCTTGGGCGAACTGGATTCCCAGGCACGCCAGGCGGCGGCCGTGCTGGCCGAAAGGCGCATGCAGCGCCAGCAGCACCAGGAATTGGCGCCGCCCGACGCGGCCAGCCGCGATGCCGCCGGCGTGGCCCAGGACCTGGCCGCGGCCGAGCAGGAAAGGCGCACGGTCCACGAGACCGCCGCGGCGCTGGCGCTGCGCATCCGCGAAGACGACGCCCGCCGCGAGCGCGCCCGTTCGATGATGGCCGAGATCGAGCGCCAGCGCGCCATCGAGGAACGCTGGGCCAGGCTGGCCGACCTGATCGGGTCCGCCGACGGCAAGAAATTCCGCAACTACGCCCAGCAATTCACGCTCGACGTGCTGCTCGGCTACGCCAACCAGCACCTGGCCCAGCTGGCGCGGCGCTACCGCCTGGAACGCGTCGCCAACGGCAGCGGCCCTTCGCTGGCGCTGATGGTGCGCGACCAGGACATGGGCGGCGAGGTGCGCTCGGTCAACTCGCTGTCCGGCGGCGAATCCTTCCTGGTGTCGCTGGCGCTGGCGCTGGGCCTGGCCTCGCTGTCCTCGAACCGGGTCAAGGTCGAATCGCTGTTCATCGACGAAGGTTTCGGCAGCCTGGACAGCGACACGCTGGGCGTGGCCATGGATGCGCTGGACGCGCTGCAATCGATGGGCCGCAAGGTGGGCGTGATTTCGCACGTGCAGGAAATGACGGAGCGGATCGCGACCAAGGTCATGGTGCGGCCCGGTGGTGGCGGCAGCAGCTCGATTACAGTTCAATGAGTTACAGTACAGCAAATATGAAACACACCCTCTTCCTGTTCGACCTCGACGACACCCTGCTCGACTTCAAGGCGTCCGAGCAGCGCTCGTTCGCCCTCACGCTGGGGGAACTCGGCATGCGCGGCGACATCGACGCCCTGTTCGCCGACTACCAGGCGATCAACCTGGCCCTCTGGAAAAGCTTCGAGAGCGGCGCGGTGTCGAAGGATTTCCTGAAAGTGGAGCGCTTCCGCAAGGCCTTTGCCCAGCACGGCCTCGACCTCGATCCGGAAGCGGCCAGCCGGCTGTACCTGGAATCGCTGTCGAATACCGTGGTGCTGATCGACGGCGCCGTGCGCCTGTGCGCGACGCTGGCCGCCATCGGCGAGGTCGGCATCATCACCAACGGGGTCGAGCATATCCAGAAGCGGCGCATCGCCAGTTCCGGCCTGGGCGAGCACATCTCCTTTGTCGCGACCTCGGAAGCCTGCGGCCATGCCAAGCCGGACAGCCGCTTCTTCGCGTACACGACGGCGATGGCGCGCGCCTTTGCGTCGCACGAAACCATCATCGTCGGCGACCGCCTGGATGCCGACATCCTCGGCGCCAACCGCTTCGGCATCGAGAGCTGCTGGTTCAATCCGGACCGGCTGGCCAACGCGTCGGCAGCGGTGCCGACCTGCGAAGTGCATACGCTGCACGACGTGGTCCCGGCGCTGCGCAGCCTGGCGGCAGCCTGACGGAAGTCCGACTGCGGCTGCGCCGGCACCCCGCGTGCCGGTGCTAAAATGCGCGCCTTTCCAGCATCTTCTTTTTTCGGATCCATCATGTCCAAACCCGCCCGCTTCCTGACCTTCAAGTGCGCCAAGTGCGCCAAGCCGGTCAAGGTCCAGCTGCAGAAAGTCTCGGCCTGCTCGCACATCCAGCCCTACCAGGGCATCTGCGATTGCGGCGAAATCAAGCGCCACGCCACCGGCAATCCGGAGGCGGTCAAATCCTTCATCGAGTCGAACGACCTGCACTGGCACCATCACCATTGAGCGCCGAATTGAGTGCGCAGATGATCCAGTGGATTGAAAACGGCGAAGAGTGCGCGGCAGTCTGGCGCTCGGAAAGCGGCTGGCCGGCGCCGAAGAAAATCGTGCTGGCCGACGACACCATGAACGCCGATACCGCCTACCGGCTGGCGCTGGACGGCACCGGCCTGCTGTGGCGCGGCGACTTCCAGAATGCGCGCCAGCTGCTGCAGGCGCTGGTGCGCCGGCTCGACCAGAAGAGCGACCGCAACAAGCGCAAAGCGCCGAAACCGGCCGCCACACTGACCGAACAGTTCCACCGCCATCGCCTGGCCCAGCTGCAGCGCGCGCGCCTGCTGGCCATGCTGCTGATCCCGTTCGACGCCGATTACACGATCCCGCTGCGGCGCGCGCCCGACGTCAAGCAGGCCTGCAACGAAGCCTATGGCGCAGGCAGCGAACCCTTCGTGGCGTCGCTGCGCGAGCTGCTGGGCCTGATCGGCGCCCACGAGTGGCGGCGCAAGGGCGTGTTCATCCCGGCGCTGGACGAGCGCATCCACCCCTGGTACGGCGTGTTCTCGCCGGTACGCGGCGAATACGTGGAGCTGGTCGCGCAGGCGCCCCTGCCCGCGCAGGCGACGCTCGCCTTCGACATCGGCGCCGGCACCGGCGTACTGTCGGCGGTGCTGGCCCACCGCGGCCTGCAGGGCGTGATCGCCACCGACATGGACGAGCGCGCGCTCGGCTGCGCCCGCGCCAACATCGAACGCCTTAGCCTGAGCGACCAGGTCGAGGTGGTACAGGCCGATCTGTATCCGGAAGGCCGCGCCGGCCTGGTGGTCTGCAACCCGCCCTGGCTGCCCGGCAAGCCGAGTTCGGCGATCGAATATGCGATCTACGATCCGGACAGCAGCATGCTGAAGGGTTTCCTGGCCGGCTTGAAAGACCATCTGCTAGCGCACGGCGAAGGCTGGCTGATCCTGTCCGACCTGGCCGAGCACCTGGGTCTGCGTTCGCGCGAGCAGTTGCTGGCGTGGATCACCGACGCGGGCCTGGAAGTGGCGGGCCGCCACGACGTGCGCCCGACCCATCCGAAGGCCAGCGATGCCGACGACCCGCTGGCGGCGGCGCGCATGCGTGAGGTGACGTCCTTGTGGCGCCTGCGTGTGGCGTGACGATGATCAGTGCGGAAACTCGATTTGCACCGTCAGGTCGATTGTTATACAATAGCGTTCTCAGACGCGGGGTGGAGCAGTCTGGCAGCTCGTCGGGCTCATAACCCGAAGGTCACAGGTTCAAATCCTGTCCCCGCAACCAGAATTCTTTAAAACGAGCCCGACTCTTGTAGTTGGGCTTTGTTTTTTGAGCGAGCCGTTAGCAGTACAGAGCGCATGAGAGACAAGAAAGACAACGCGACCTTCGATTTGCCGGGTTTCGAACCGGCGGGCCAGGACGATGCCGTTGTCCTTCCTCCCGAGCCGAAGCGCGGTGGTCCGCGCCCGCGCCGGATCGCGCTCAAGCAGGAGCAGATTTCGCTGCTCGAAGAAACCGACGCCAGCGGCCTGCCCGTGTGGCAGCGCGACCCGAATCTTGACCTCACCGGCCTGCCGATCTGGCAACCGGATACCTAATCCAGCCGCACCCGCGGTTCATGCCATGACCGATACCGCATTCTCCTCCCTCCAGCTCGATCCGCGCTTCCTGGCCAACCTGACCCAGCTCGGCTATACCCAGATGACGCCGGTGCAGGCATCCACCCTGCCCCTGGCGCTGGCCGGACGCGACCTGATCGCCCAGGCCAAGACCGGCAGCGGCAAGACCGCCGCCTTCGGCATCGGCATGCTGCTGGGCCTGAACCCGACGCTGTTCGCGGTGCAGGGCATGGTGATGTGCCCGACGCGCGAGCTGGCCGACCAGGTCGCGAACGAACTGCGCCGGCTGGCGCGCGGCATCGGTAACGTCAAGATCGTGACGCTCACCGGCGGCATCCCGATGCGCCCGCAGATCGCCACGCTCGAATTCGGCGCCCACATCGTGGTCGGCACGCCGGGCCGCATCCGCGACCACCTGCAGCGCAAGACCCTCGACCTGGCGCGCCTGCGCACACTGGTGCTGGACGAGGCCGACCGCATGACCGACATGGGCTTCTACGACGAGATCGCGGCCATCGTGCGCGAATGCCCGGCGCGCCGCCAGACCCTGCTGTTCTCGGCCACCTACCCCGACGACATCCGCGAAGCCACCGCGCTGTTCCTGAACAATCCGGAAGAAGTCGCGGTCGAAACGCGCCACGTACCGGCCCAGATCGAGCAGCGCTTCTACGAAATCGGCTTCGAGGGCCGCGAAGAAGCGGCGGCGCGCGTGCTGCGCCATATCCGCCCGGGCTCGGCGATCGCCTTCTGCAACACCAAGGCGCGCTGCCGCGAAGTGGTCGACTACCTGCGCGGCAAAGGCTTTGCGGCGCTGGCGCTGTACGGCGAACTGGAACAGCGCGAGCGCGACGAGACCCTGGTGCTGTTCGCCAACCGCAGCTGCTCGGTCCTGGTGGCCACCGACGTCGCCGCGCGCGGCATCGACGTCGCCGGGCTGGAACTGGTGCTGAACGTCGACGTCTCCAAGGACCCGGAAGTGCACGTGCACCGCGTCGGCCGCACCGGCCGTGCCGGCGAGACCGGCCTGGCGGTGACCCTGTCCGCGCCCAACGAAAAACGCTTCGTGCGCCTGATCGAAGACCTGCAGGGCCAGTCCGCCGAGTGGCATCCGCTGGCCGAACTCGACGACGTCGACGTCCCCGCCGACGAACTGGCCGCGCTGGCGCCGATGGTCACGCTGTGCTTCGCCGGCGGCAAGAAGGACAAGCTGCGTCCGGGCGACCTGATGGGCGCGCTGGCCAAGGATGCCGGCCTGACCAAGGAACAGGTCGGCAAGATCAACATCCTCGAATTCATGAGCTACGTTGCCATCGAACGCAGTGTGGCGCACCAGGCCTACCAGCGCCTGAACGCCAACAACCCGCTCGGCCCCGACTACGGCAGCGTCAAAGGCCGCAATTTCAAGATGCGTTTCATCGAGGTCTGAGCAGGATCATGACCCGGAATTTGTAACAACTGTAAAAGCCGCGCACGGTTGAAATGATTTCCGGGCGGCAGCTCAGCAGTTCTGGCATCATTTTGCTAAAGGAGCATTAGTAAAATGATCAGCTCAACAACAACCGGGCAAGAGAGGACGGAAGGCCGCAGCGTCAGGGACATCGTCGAGCATGCGCACGGCGAAGTGACCGAAGCCTGGTGCCGCAAACTCTTCCGCCAGCTGCTGCAGGCCCTCGAACGCCAGTACGCGATGGAGATGCCGCATCGCGTCATCACTGCCGACACCGTCGTGTTCCACCAGAATGGCCAGCCGCTGCTGCTGCCGTCGATCGCCAGCGATCCCGCGCCCAGCGAAGCCGACGACCTCGCTGCACTCGCCAGGCTGATCCATTACGCGATCACGCAGGAACTGCTGCCGAGCGGCCCGCTGCGCGGCCGCGGCCTCGACGGCTACAGCGAGACCCTGCTCGCGGCAGTCGACCGCTGCATGGATCCCGATCCGGCGCAGCGCCCGCAAACCGTCGCGGAACTGCGCGACATCCTCGGCATCGTGCCGCCGGGGTCGGCGCCGCTGCCGCCGCCGCCGCCCTTGTCGGAGCTGGCGGACCCGCCGGCTGAGCCGGCCGCGGTTGCTGAGCCAGCCGCGGTTGCTGAACCGGTCCCGGTGATAGAACCGGCGCCCGTGGTGGAACCATCCCCGCCGGCAGCTGAGCCGGCCGCGGTGACTGAGCCGCCCCCGTTGCCTGAACCGCTCCCGGTGGCCGAACCAGTCCCGATGGCTGAACCGGCCCCGGTGGCTGAGCCTGTTCCGGTGACCGAACCCGCGCCGGTGACGAAGCCGGCCCCGATGCCGCAGCCGCATATCCAGCCGAAACCAACGGAAGCCGCCATCCCCGCCCACGCGCTGCGCGCCAGCGCGGACGGCAAAGGCAGCGAAAGGCCTGCAACGAACACCAGCAGCACGGCTGCGGCGACTGCAGCGACTGCGGCAGCACCTGCGGCAGCGGCGCCCGCCGCGCCGCCCGCCCAGCCCCACCCCGGCACCCAGGCCGCGGCTCCGGTCCGCCGGCCGCGCTGGCCCATCGTCGCGCTCCTGGCGGCCATGGTCCTCGCCGGCTATGCTCTGCTGCCCAACAAGGCCCCACATGAGCAGCCTGCGCCGGCTGCACCGCAGGACCAGGCCGTCCCCCAGGCCCCTGCAGAGGCCAACGTTCCCGCCGCCGCGGCGGACGCCACGACTGCGCCTGCGCCACCGGCAACCAACCCGGCCGTCCAGCCCGCCCCATCCACTTCAGCGCAGGACCCGAACGCCCTGCCTGCACAGCCGCCGGCAGCTGCAGGTGTCGCACCGGCCGCAACGCCGGGCATCCTCCCTGCGCGGCCGCTACCGGCAATGCCGGCCGGCACCGGCGCCACGGCCCCGGCCGCGGCCGGCACAGCCAACCCCAACCCCAACGCCAGCGCCACCTACCAGCTGCAAATCCAGCCCTGGGGCACCGTCTACGTGGACGGCGTCGACCGCGGCGTCAGCCCGCCGATCAAGCGCCTGCAGTTGCCGCCGGGACGCCACACGGTCCGCGTGACCAATCCGAATTTCCAGGAACGCGTGCTCGAGGTCGACACGTCCGCCGGCGACGGCCGCATCGTCGTCGACTTCAGCGCCGCAGAATGAAAGCGCGCATGATGCCCATGACTACACTCACACGCACACTGCCGGCCGCCGCCCTGCTCGCCGTTTTGGCGAGCGGCTGCGCCGAGTACCCGATCTTCGACAGCAAGCCGGCCCGCAATGGCAGCCACCCGAAAGCCGTCACCGTGATCGACCGCTCGCCCAACCAGCCGGCACGTCCCAAGGAACGCAGCCGCGAGCGCGAGCGCGACGACGGGCCGAAGGAAAGCGACGGCCTGCGCGAAGGCATCCGCATGTACGACGAAGGCGATTACAACGGCGCCATCAGGCGCCTGGGCGCGCGCGACCTGAACAACGGTCCGCTGGCGACGCGCCTGAGCGCGCTCAAGTACACCGCCTTCAGCTATTGCGTGACGGCGCGCCCGGCCCAGTGCCGCCAGGCCTTCGACAAGGCCTTGCGCCTCGATCCCTCGTTCGACCTGGCACCCGGCGAACACGGCCACCCGCTGTGGGGCCCGGTGTTCACCAAGGCCAAGCAGGCTGCCGATTAAGCCTTGACGTTGACGGACGCCGGGAAAGCCGGCGCCCGGCGGTGCAGCGTCGCCTGCTCGTAGGCATACGCCATCCCGATCAGCGTCGCCTCGCTCCAGGCGCCGCCGACGAAGGACAGGCCGACCGGCAAGCCGTGCACGTAGCCGGCCGGCACCGTCACGTGCGGATAGCCCGCCACCGCCGCCGGCGACGAGAAGCTGCCGCCGTAGTGGTCGCCGTTGATGTAGTCGGTCAGCCAGGCCACGCCGCCGGTGGGCGCCACCAATGCATCCAGCTTTTCCTCGCGCATGATCTTGTCGATCCCCTCTTCACGCGCATAGCGGCGGTTGTTGGCCAGCGCTTCGCGGTAAGCCTTGTCCTGCAGGCCCGGCTTGGCCTGGGCCGCGACCAGGTGTTCCTGGCCGAAGTGCTGCAGCTCGCGCGCCGCGTTCTTTTCATTGAAGGCAATGACGTCGGCCATGGTCTTGACCGGCGCATGGGCGGCATAAGCTGCCAAGTAGGCTTCGAGGTCGGGGCGGAATTCGCCCAGCAGCACCTCGAGTTCGCTGTCGTTGTACTTGTCGGTGTTCGGCACCTGCACGTCGACCAGGATCGCGCCCTGCGCCTTCAGCACCGCCAGCTCCTTCTCGATCAGGGCGTCGATCGCCGTGGCGCTGCCGAAGAAATTGCGCGCCACGCCGATGCGCTTGCCCTGCAGGCCATCCTTGCGCAGGGCCCGGGCATAGTCGGCGGACTTGCCGCGGCTGGCGCCGGTGGCCTCGTCGGCCGTGTCGACGCCGCACAGGGCGCTCAAGAGCAGCGCGGCGTCTGCCACGCTGCGCGTCATCGGGCCGGCCGTGTCCTGCGAATGCGCGATCGGGATGATGCCGCTGCGGCTGACCAGGCCCAGGGTCGGCTTGATGCCGACGATGCCGCAGGTCGAAGCCGGCGACACGATCGAGCCGTCGGTTTCGGTGCCGATCGCCAGCGTCGCCAGGCTGGCCGCCATCGCCGCGCCCGAGCCGGAGCTGGAACCGCTGGTGTTGCGGTCGAGCGCATACGGATTGCGGGTCTGGCCGCCGCGTCCGCTCCAGCCGCTGACCGAATGGGTCGAGCGCATGTTGGCCCATTCGGACAGGTTGGTCTTGCCGAGGATGACAGCGCCGGCCTCGCGCAGCTTTTGCGCGACGTAGGCATCCTTGCTGGCGCGTACGCCGTCCAGCGCCAGCGACCCGGCGCTAGTGCTCATCTTGTCCGCGGTCGCGATATTGTCCTTGATCAGCACCGGGATGCCGTGCAGCGGTCCGCGCACTTTGCCGGCCTTGCGCTCGCGGTCCAGCGATTCGGCAATCGCCAGCGCATCAGGATTCAGCTCGATCACGGCGCGGAGCGTCGGACCAGCCTTGTCGATGGCCGCGATGCGGGCCAGATATTGCTGCACCAGGGCTTTCGAGCTCAGCTTGCCGGCCGCCATCTGCGCCTGTTGTTCCTGCACGCCCGCCTCGAGGATGGCACTGCCGGCCGTACTGCCGTTGGCAGCAGCCGAAGCCAGTTGGGCCACACCGGCAGCTGCACCGGCAGCCACACCGAGTCGAACGAAATCCCTGCGATCCATGCCATTCTCCGCGTCAAATAAAATCAAGAATAGCAGTAAAGTTGCCTATGCAACACGAATTAATGCGTGTCCGTTTTGTTGCGAATGAATATTTTGTCATGCAGAATGTGGAAACGTTCCCACACTTCCCTGCCCATGACCACCCAGACTGCGTCCACCAGTTTTGCAGACAGCAAACGCCACTATCCGATCCTCGACGGCCTGCGCGGCGTCGCCGCCCTGATGGTAGTGGCCTTCCACTTGTTCGAAGCGCATGCCGCCAGCCGCTTCGTCCAGATCATCAACCACGGCTACTTGGCGGTCGATTTCTTTTTCCTGCTGTCCGGTTTCGTCATCGGCTACGCCTACGACGACCGCTGGCGCAGCATGACGGTCGGCGAATTCTGCAAGCGGCGCCTGATCCGCCTGCACCCGATGATCGTGGTCGCGATGCTGGTCGGCGCCGCGCTGTTCTACTTCCAGCAGGGTGTGCCGTTTCCGAAAATCCAGGACACGCCGCTATGGCTGATGCTGGCGCTGATGTTCATCGGCATGACGCTACTGCCGGTCGGCGCGGCACTGGACGTGCGCGGCTGGGGCGAAATGCATCCGCTGAACGGCCCGGCGTGGTCGCTGTTCTATGAATATGTGGGCAACCTGCTGTACGCCCTGTTGGTGCGCAGGTTTTCCAGGGTGGCGCTGGGCCTGTGCGTGTTCCTGGCCGGCTGTGCGCTGGTGCATCACTGCGTGGCCGGCCCGCAGGGCGACGTGATCGGCGGCTGGTCGCTCGATCCGGCCCAGGTCCGGCTCGGCCTGACCCGCCTGCTGTATCCGTTCTTTGCCGGCCTGCTGCTGTCGCGCATCGTCAGGGTCGGCCGGGTCCGTCACGCTTTCCTGCTGAGCAGCGCGATCGTCGTGGCGGCGCTGGCCATGCCGCGCTTCGGCGGCGAACAGGCGGTATGGATGAATGGCCTGTACGAATCGGTCTGCATCATCGCCGTGTTCCCCCTGGTCGTGTACCTGGGCGCGAGCGGCAGCGTGCACGCGGGTCCGGTCGCCCGCATGTGCAACTTCCTGGGCGGGATTTCCTACCCGCTATATATAACCCATTACCCTTTCGTGTACGCCTACACGGCCTGGGTCGTCACCCATAAGGTGACGCTGCGCGACGGCGCCCCGGTCGCGCTGGCGACCCTGCTGCTGTGCGTGCTGCTGGCCCATGCCTGCCTGAAGTATTACGACATCCCGGTGCGCCAGTGGCTGACGCGGCGCTACATGGGCAAGGCGGCGGCGCCGGCCCTGCCGTCGAAGCCCCTGGCATGAGTGGCGTGCCCGGGCGGGCGCGAACGCAAAAAAAAACGCTGCCCCTGGGGCAGCGTTTTTTCGTAAGCAGCGATTCGACTCAGTTGCGAACCACGCGCTTGTACTCGGCGGTACGGGTGTCGATCTCGATGGTGTCGTCCTGGTTGACGAACAGCGGCACCGAAATGGTGAACTGCTTGCCTTCGATCGCGTTTTCGATCTTGGCTTCCTTCAGCACGTTGCCCGAAGTGTTGCCCTTGACGGCCGGCTCGGTGTAGACGATCTGGCGAGCGATGGTGATCGGCAGTTCGACCGAGATTGCCTTGCCGTCGTAGAACACGGCTTCGCATTCCATACCGTCTTTCAGGTAGTTGATGGCTTCGCCCATGTTTTCTTCTTCGATCTCGTACTGGTTGTACTCTTCATCCATGAAGACATACAGCGGATCGGCGAAGTACGAGTAGGTCACCGGCTTCTTGTCCAGCACGACGACGTCGAACTTGTCGTCGCCGCGGAACACGTTTTCCAGCGGGGCGTTGGTCAGAAGATTCTTCATCTTCCACTTGTAGGTGAAGCCCGTGCGGCTCGAGCCGTTGACGTCGGAGCGCAGCACGATAAACGGCTTTTCATCGACCATGATGATGTTGCCAACACGGATTTCTTTTGCGGGTTTCATAGAAATTTTTGGATAAAAAATGAGTTGCAGTAATCGAGCATCATACCATGATCCTTACCCGCCGCCTACCGGAGCGACCGGGTGAAATTCAGCAGATTGCTCACCAAGTCGCCGTTCGCCAACATCAGGCCCTGCCAGATGCTGGCGCGGGCCGACAGCGTCGGCAGTTCGGCTTGCAGGGACCTCCACAGCGCCGGCCAATCGGCCGCGCGCCCCTCCTGCCCGCCCTCGACGGCACCGTTCCAGTGCAGCGAAAAGTCGGTCAGGCTGTCGAGATGTCCAGCGTCTCCGGTGTATTTTTCCAGGAAAGCACGGAGTTTAACATGATGCAAGTTTTCATCTTGCGGATAAATGTGCCAAACGAAGGGTCTGCCGGCCCATTGCGCGCGCACCCAGGAGTCTTCGCCACGCACCAGATTCAGGTCGCATGCCCATAACAGGCGGTCGTAGTCGTGCTGCGGCATGAAGGGCACCACGCGCACCGTCAGCCGGCCGCGCGTGGCAACGCTGCCCGGATGCGGCTCGGTGCCCAGGAAGGCGCCGACCTGGTCGCGCGCAACGCCGTCCGGCACCAGGCACAGCACCTCGCGCTCGCCCTGGCGCCAGGCCTCGAACAACTGTGCCACCGGTGCGTGCGGATAGCAGAACAGGCTGGCCCTGAACGCAGCCATCTCGCCGTCGGTGACGCCCAGGCCGGCAAGGAAGGCCGCCTGCGCCGCCGGGTCGGCCTGGAAGCGGTCGCGCACGTCGAGCAGCCCCTCCTCGCGCAGCAGGCCGCCGGTGCTGGAGGTGAATCCCGGGAAAAAGAAATGCTTGGTCAGCTTCAGGCGCGGGTGCATCGAGGGCAGCCTGTGGCAACCCTCGACCCAGGCTTCCGCGCTCAGGCCTTCGTAGTTGATCCAGACCGGGCGCGGTTCGCGCCGCGCCATCGCAGCCACATAGCCGGGCGGAATCTCGACACCGAAGAATTCGATCACGATGTCGGGCACGTCGGCCGCCGTGAAGCTGCCTTCCTGGCCCTGCCAGTGGCGTACCTGCACGCCCTCGACCACCTGCTCGGCGGCTTCCGGGGCCACCGCCGGGCAGATGCGCCGGAAACTGCGCAGGTCGTCGACCCAGAGCGTCACCGCGATGCCATGTTCGGCCTGGAACTGGCGCGCCAGGCGCCAGCAGATGCCGATGTCGCCATAGTTGTCGACCACTTTGCAGAAAATGGCCAGCGAAATCGGTGGGTCGGGGTGTCGGGACATGCTCGGAACGGGGCAGCTAATATAGAGAGTGAGGGCGCCATTGTAGCGGCTTTCATGGGTTCAAAAGACTGCTCGCCATTCCCCGATCCTGGCAGGCGCACCAACCTGGTGAATCGACGCCAGCAAACGGTGCAATCCCGGCGCACTATGCGCCATCGCAAAGCACGAAATAACCGGGATGAATTGCGTACCCGGCCACAAACTTCATCGGGGTCACCCTATCCAACAGCCACCTGTAGAAAAGCGGACCGCTCAGGTGGTCTCCGCCGGTGTCGCCGCGTCGGGAACCCTCCACCGCGGCGGTCTTTTTCATCGTACGCGTCCGCCGGCATCGGAGCCGATGTGCGGCGGCCGCATCCAGACAAGGAGTTGGTCATGAATGAATTTCAGCAGCTCGGCGTTGGACAGCAGGCAGGACAACAATTTCAACCGGAACTCGCGCCGCAGGGGTTCTTCGGCAGCGTGCTGGGCGCGCCGCTCGGTGGACTGATCGGCCGTGGCATTGGCGGCCTGTTCGGCAATGCCCAGCTGGGCAGCCAGATCGGCCAGGCAGCCGGCGGCATCGGCGGCGGCTTCCTGCCGCTGTCGGCCGACCCCTACCAGCAACTGCAACAGCAGCAACAGCTGCAGCAACTGCAGCAACTGCAGCAGGGGCAAGGCCAGCTCAGCCCGCAAGGCTGGTTCGGCAATGCCATCAGCCAGTTCGGCCGGCCCTTGGGCGGCTTGATCGGCGGCATCGCCGGCAACCAGCAGCTGGGCAGCACCATCGGCGGCATCGCTTCGCAACTGGGCGGCATGCTGCCGTTCTCGGCCGGCCCGCAGCAACAGTTCCAGCAGCATCCGCAGGTGCAGGCGCTGGTCCAGCAACTGCAGCAGCTGCACCAGATCCAGCAGCAGATCCAGCAACAGCTGCAGCAGCTCGCCCAGCAACAGCAGCCGCAGCAGGCACAACAGCAGCCGCAAACCATGCAGCAGGCAGGCCAGGGCCAGATGGCGCCGCAGGGCTGGTTCGGCAATGCACTGTCGCAGTTCGGCCAGCCGGTGGGCAGCTTCATCGGCGGCCTGGCCGGCAACCAGCAACTGGGCAACACCATCGGCGGCATCGCTTCGCAACTGGGCGGCATGCTGCCGTTCTCGGTCGATCCCTACCAGATGCAGCAGCTGGCCCAACAGCAGGCCCAACAGCAGGCCCAGCAGCAGGCACTGCAGGGGCAGCAGGGCCAGCCGGGCCAGCTGGCACCGCAGGGCTGGTTCGGCAATGCCATCAGCCAGCTCGGCCGGCCCCTGGGCGGCTTGATCGGCGGCATCGCCGGCAACCAGCAACTGGGCAGCACCATCGGCGGCATCGCTTCGCAACTGGGCGGCATGCTGCCCTTCTCGGTCGACCCCTACCAGCTGCAGCGACTCGCCCAGCAGCAGGGCCAGCAGCTGCAGCCGGGGCAGTATCCGGTCTACACCACCCCGTCGGCACAGGGCAATACCGTGCATTGACGGCATCTCGACGCCGCCGCGTTGATTTTGCGGCATCGACGTCGCACTGAAGGCGCATCGGCAAACCCGATGCGCAACGACCCGATCGAGGAGGAGATCCGCATGCCAACCGCAGCTGAAACCAGCCGCTACATCATCCGCGCCGTCGACGATGGTCCGGCGCTCGCCGCCTTCATCGCCAGCCTGCGAGCCGACGCCGCCGTACGGCTGCTCGACACCATCGGGCCAAAGGCGCAACCGCACACCGCGGTGGTGGAAACCGATGCCGCGACGGCGGAGCGGCTCGAACAAGCGTTCCGCACTTCCAACCAATTGATGATCGAACCGGACCGTCCGCTGTCGCTGTTCGACTAGCGCGGCGCCGCATCGATCCGAAAGGAACAGACATGGCCAAAATACCAAACGGCGGGCAGCCGGACGGGCCCAATGGCACGGAAGGGGCGCCGATCCCGGTCGCCGGCGATCCGCCGGGACGGCGCGTGGGCGAGCGCAAGAAACGCTTCCTGGTCACGCCGCAGCCGGCGCCGGAAGGCCTGAGTCCGTTTGGCCTCAGCCCCTTCGCGCTGGGCTCGCCCGGCGTCCAGCCCCTCACGCTGCAGTCAGTCGAACAGGCCCTGCGCGCCGCGCCGGACATCGAGGTGGTGGGCACGGTGGGCACGGCCAGCACCCGCAGCATCGGCCTGATGGAATCCGGCATGAGCAACGGCAACCCGGGCGGAACCCTGGTCGCGCGCATGACCGACGACAAGGCGCGCGCCCTGCTGCAGCAAGCCCAGGGCCGGCTGGTGGTCGAACGCGACCAGCACCTGCACCTGCTCGACCCGGTGCCGCGCCACCCTACCCTGGTGAATTCCTTCGCCGCCTACGACGGCCCGCACTTCGACATCGACCTGGTGGTGCTGGGCAAGGACGGCGTGCCGCTGGGGGGCGCCGAAGTTTCGCTGTTCGGTGGCCTGCTGCCGGCCGCCGGCCTGACCGACGACCAGGGCCGGCTCACGCTCACGGTGCACGGCGACTCGCCGCACACGGTCACCGGCCTGTACGTGAAGCCGCGCGCCGACTACTGGAGCTTTTACCAGCGCGATCCCGACCTGGCACCCGGCGAGCCGAACGTGGTCGGGCTGCAGGCGCTCTCCGACTGGCCGCAGATGCCGGGCTTCCCGGGCCGCAGCACGGTCTGCTGGGGCGCGCGCGATGCGCCTGGACCAGGTGCCGCCCTCGTTCCGCGGCCAGGGGATCCGGGTCGCCATGATCGACTCCGGCGCCGCCACCACGCATGCCGACCTCAGCCGCATCCGCGCCGGCTTCGACGTCATCAAGGACAATTACGAGACCTGGAACCAGGACCAGCTCGGCCACGGTTCGCACTGCGCCGGCGTGATCGCCGGCTACGATCCGGCGTTCGGCATCCGCGGCTTCGTGCCCGACGCCGAGATCCACGTCTGCAAGCTGTTCCCCGGCGGCCAGATCAGCCAGCTGATCCAGGCGCTCGAATACTGCATCGAACACCAGATCGACGTGGTCAACCTCAGCCTCGGCGGCACCGGGCCCTCGCCCGCGCTGGAGCAGCAGATCCTGCGCGCGCGGCGGGCCGGCGTCGCCTGCATCGCCGCGGCCGGCAATTCCGGCGGGCCGGTGCAGTATCCGGCAGCCTCGCCCTACGTGCTGGCGGTGGCGGCCGTCGGCAAGATCGACGAGTTCCCGCGCGACAGCTACCACGTCGAGACCATCCACCCGGACGTCGACGCCCAGGGCTTTTTCACGGCCAGGTTCAGCTGCTTCGGCCCGGATGCGCTCGGCCGAGCGGGTGGAACAGCTGTTCCGCCTGATCCGCATGAGCGCGCGCCGTGTCAGCCAGGCGGCACCGGCGCGGATCGGCTACGGGATGCCGGATGCACTGGTCGCACTGGGCCTGGCGCCGGGCGTGAACCAGCAAGCCTTCCAGTCGATGCTGGGTTCGCTGATGGGAACGATGCCGATGGCGCCGGCCGCCATGCCGGAGATGGCGATGGGTGCGCAGCAGAGGACAGGGCCGGTCATGCCCTTCGGTTTTGGCTGGTAGAAAATGAAAAACCGGAGCACCTCGACGCGCATGCGCGTTGGTCTGCTCCGGTTTTGACTGGCGTCCCCACGGGGATTCGAACCCCGGTACTCACCGTGAAAGGGTGATGTCCTAGGCCTCTAGACGATGGGGACCTAAAACTGTATTACTGCAAATTCCTGGCGTCCCCACGGGGATTCGAACCCCGGTACTCACCGTGAAAGGGTGATGTCCTAGGCCTCTAGACGATGGGGACCCTGAACTACCGATTTACTGCCAACTTGGTGGAGGTAAGCGGGATCGAACCGCTGACCTCTTGCATGCCATGCAAGCGCTCTCCCAGCTGAGCTATACCCCCCAAAACTTCTCATGACCCGACAACTGCATCAATAAAAAAGCCGCTTCAAGGCGGCTCCTTGCGTTGCGTGTCTGGCGTCCCCACGGGGATTCGAACCCCGGTACTCACCGTGAAAGGGTGATGTCCTAGGCCTCTAGACGATGGGGACCTAAAACTGTGTACTGCATCGATACCGCTCGCTGGGTGGCGGCATCTGACTACTACCAAAATCTTGGCGTCCCCACGGGGATTCGAACCCCGGTACTCACCGTGAAAGGGTGATGTCCTAGGCCTCTAGACGATGGGGACCCTGGACTGCTACGACTACCTTCTGAAACTTGGTGGAGGTAAGCGGGATCGAACCGCTGACCTCTTGCATGCCATGCAAGCGCTCTCCCAGCTGAGCTATACCCCCGTTTCAGAGAGACAGTATCATAACATACTGTTTTTACTTCATGCAGCGCCGTTTTCACAACACTGGCGTCCCCACGGGGATTCGAACCCCGGTACTCACCGTGAAAGGGTGATGTCCTAGGCCTCTAGACGATGGGGACCCTGGACTACCGATACTACCTGTTACCTGCCATTTACTGCACACTTCAGAACGTGGTGGAGGTAAGCGGGATCGAACCGCTGACCTCTTGCATGCCATGCAAGCGCTCTCCCAGCTGAGCTATACCCCCGCAGCGCTGAAGTGCGAGCATTATAGGGGATAGACTTGCATTACGCAAATAGCTTGAAAAGAGTCACAGCCCTTTTTGTACGCGTGCCACTACGACCTCGCGGCCGAACAGCTCCAGCACGGCGTCGATTGCCGGCGTCTGCAACTGGCCGGTGACGAGCAGGCGCAGCGGCATGGCCAGCTGCGGCATCTTCAGGCCGTTCGCGGCCAGCACTTCCTTCATCATGGCCGACAGGGCCGGCTTGGTCCATTCCACGCTCGCGAGCTTTTCCGCGAACTGGGCCAGGGCCGGACGCACGGCATCGGTCAGGTGCTGCGCCAGCAGCGCCTGATATTCCGCGTTCGCGGGATCCGGCGTGCGGTAGAACAGCATCGCCGCATCGGCCAGTTCATTGATGGTGTTGGTGCGCTCCTTCATCAGCGCCAGCACGCTGGCCAGCGGCGGCGCGCCTTCGAAGACCGCGCCTGCCATCTTCGGACGCGCCAGTTCGGCCAGGCGTTCGTTGTCGGCCTGCTTGATATAGTGATTGTTCAGCCACGCCAGCTTTTCCGGGTTGAACTGGGCCGCCGACGCGGTCAGGTGCTCGAGGTTGAACCACTCGGTGAATTGCTCCATCGAGAAGATCTCGTCGTCGCCGTGGCTCCAGCCCAGGCGTGCGAGATAGTTGAGCATCGCTTCCGGCAGGAAGCCCTGCTCCGGATACTGCATCACGCTGACCGCGCCGTGGCGCTTGGACAGTTTCTGGCCATCCGGCCCCAGGATCATCGGCAGGTGGCCGTACTGCGGCAGTTCGGCGCCGAGCGCGCGCAGGATGTTGATCTGGCGCGGCGTATTGTTCACGTGGTCGTCGCCGCGCAGCACGTGGGTGATCTTCATGTCCCAGTCGTCGACCGACACGCAGAAGTTGTAGGTCGGGGTACCGTCCGGACGCGCGATGATCAGATCGTCGAGTTCCTTGTTGGCGATCGTGATCGGACCCTTGACCACGTCGTTCCAGGTGACTTCGCCATCGAGCGGGTTCTTGAAACGCACGACCGGCTTCACGCCCGCCGGGACTTCCGGGAGCACCTTGCCCGGTTCCGGACGCCAGGTGCCGTCATAGCGCGGCTTTTCGCCGGCAGCGCGCATGCGTTCGCGCATCGCCTCGACTTCTTCCGGCGAGCAGTAGCACAGATAGGCGGTGCCGGCTTCCAGCATGCCCTCCACCACCTCGCGGTAGCGGTCCATGCGCTGCATCTGGTAGAACGGACCTTCGTCGTGGCTCAGACCCAGCCACTGCATGCCGTCCAGGATGGCCTGCACCGCTTCCGGGGTCGAACGCTCCAGGTCGGTGTCTTCGATACGCAGGATGAAGGTGCCGCCGAAGTGGCGCGCATAGGCCCACGAATACAGCGCGGTGCGGGCGCCGCCGAGGTGGAGATAGCCGGTCGGGCTGGGAGCGAAACGGGTACGGACGGTCATGATAAAAGTAAAATGACGACGCCCTCGCGCGAAACACGGCGGAGCGACGTCGGATGAATGAGAAAGCAGCTATTTTACAGCCTTGCCATCTGGCTGGCGTAGCGCTGTCGGCATAGTTCGAATGGCAAATCGTTAATTTCAATAATTACTTTACAGAAACTTAAAGTTTAGATAAAGTTCTGCCTCTTTTTCCGCAATTCGCCCTCCTTTCACCATGCCGAACGATCCGAGCACCGCCTCCATCGCGCCCCTGCGTGGGGAATTCGTCAATGCGTCAGAAGAGGTCGGGTTTCTGCATCACCAGGCGCCCACGATCCTGCGCGACCTGCGCCGCGCGGTGCTGCTGTGCGCCCTGTGCTACTGGCTGTTCGGCGTCACCGACGTGATGGCGCTCGGCTTGCACGGCGCCATCGTGCCGCTGCTGGCGCGCTTGACGCCGCCCCTGATCGCCCTGGCCGGGATGGCCATGGTGCGGCATACCGCGGCACCGGTCAAAACCGCCTACCGGCTCTCCACACTCACCACCACGCTGGGGATGGCCAGCTACCTGGTCGTGGTCTGCTACCGCCCGTACGACACGCTGCTGCACGGGACGGCGATCGGCCTGATGGTCCTGGCTGTCCTGATCTTCATCCCGAACCGTCTGCCCACGGCCTTCCCGATCGCGCTCGGCGGCAGCATGGTCTTCGTGCTGCTGGCCTGGTACATGCACACCGAAGACACGCGCCACCTGATCTCGATGACGCTGATGATCCTGTTCGCCAACGTGTTCGGCGTGGTCGCGGCGAACCGCCACGCGCGCCTGTGGCGCGAGCAGTACTGGGCACAGCAGGTGCTGACCAACCTGTCGATCCGCGATCCGCTGACCGGCTGCTACAACCGGCGCTACCTGAACGCCGCCCTGCTCGACGGCGAGATCGCGCGCGCACGGCGCTACCGCCTGAACCTGTCGCTGATCATGTGCGACCTCGACGGCTTCAAGACCATCAACGACACCCACGGCCACCATGCCGGCGACGAATTGCTGCGCAGCTTCGCCACCCTGGTGCTGGCGATGACGCGCGACACCGTCGACACCGTGGTGCGCTACGGCGGCGAGGAATTCCTGATCATCCTGCCGGAGACGCCGCTGGACGGCGCGGTCGAACTGGCCGAGCGGATACGCGCCACCTTCGCCGGCCAGCAGCTGCAGCTCGGTGCGGCGACCCTGTCGACCACCGCCAGCTTCGGCGTGGTCAGTGCCGACTTCGCCGCCGCCAGGGCGGTCACGCCGCAAGCGCTGATCGCGGCCGCCGACGAACTGATGTACGACGCCAAGCGCGGTGGACGCAACCAGGTGCGCTCGCACCAGCTGACGCCGCACCTCGGTTTCGCCTGAGCCTCTGCTTATTTGCGCGGGGTTCCTGCCGGAGACGTTTCCGCCGGCATGGCCGCGGGCTGCTGCCGCCGGTGCAGGCGCACCGGCTGGTCCTGCGCCGCCCGCGCGCGCAGCTGGCCGCAGCCGCCATCGACATCCTGCCCGGCCGAATCGCGCAGCTTGGTCAGGATGCCGCGCTCGAACAGATGGGCCGCGATGGCCCGGGCCTTGTCCCAGCCCGGCCTTGCGTACGGCAGGCCGGGGTTGGTGTTGTACGGGATCATGTTCAGCACCGCGTACTTTCCGCGCAGCAGGCCGACGATCGCATCCAGCTCGTCCTGGCCGTCGTTGACGCCGTCCAGCAGCGTCCACTGGTACTGGATCGGATACCCGGTCAGGCGCGCATAGCGCTCGCCCTCGGCCACCAGCTCGGCCGGGTCGAAGCGCGGCGCGCGCGGCAGCAGGTGTTCGCGCAATGCCGGCTTGGTCGTGTGCAGGGACAGCGCCAGCGCCGGCTTCACCCGCCCGTGCGGCAGGCGCTCGAAAACGCGCGGGTCGCCGACGGTCGAGAACACCAGGTTCTTGTGCGCGATGTTGCCCTCGATGCCGAGCAGCGCGATCGCTTCCAGCACGTTGTCCAGGTTATGCGCCGGTTCGCCCATCCCCATGAACACGACCTTTTTCACGGGCCGCCGGCGCCGCGCCAGCACCACCTGGGCGACGATCTCGCCGCTGGTCACCTGGCGCACCAGGCCGCCCTGCCCGGTCATGCAGAAGCGGCAGCCGACCGCGCAGCCGACCTGGCTCGACACGCACACGCCGTCGCGCGGCAGCAGCACCGACTCCACCGTCTGCCCATCGTGCAGGCCGACCAGCAGGCGCGCCGAACCGTCTTCTGCGGGATGGGTGCTCAGGATGCGCGCCAGGCCGTCCAGTTCCGCGTCGATCTGCGGCAGCGCTTCGCGTACGGGCTTCGGAAGGAAATCGTCGGGGCGGCGGCGGCCGTGGTGGTGACCGCTGTCGCGGATCCAGTCGCGCAGGATGCGGTCTTCGTGCAGCGGGAGTGCGCCGAGGGCGCGCAGGCGGGTGCGGATGGATTCGATGCGCACGATGAGTAGGGCTAAGCGTGAGAACGGATAGGTACTTGTAAACGTCGTCCCCGCGGAGGCGGGGACCCAAGTTCTGCGAGCATCTCGACAACGCGTGCAACTTGGATCCCCGCCTGCGCGGGGACGACGTGCGGAAGCCAACTCACAAAACCGGGGTCGGAGCCCAAAGGAAAAACCGGGCTCTGACCCCTTCGATCAGTCGTTTTTCACGACGATCGTCGGGAACTTGGCGCTCATGTCCTTCGCCTGCTCCGCCACCTTGATCGCCACCTTGCGCGCGATTTCCTTGTAGATCCCGGCCACCGCGCCATCCGGCTCGGCCACCACGGTCGGCGCACCGGAATCGGTCTGCTCGCGGATCGACAGCTGCAGCGGCAGCTTGCCCAGGAACTCGATGTTGAAATCGGTGCTCATCTTCTCGCCGCCACCGCTGCCGAAGATCGCTTCGACGTGGCCGCAGTTCGAGCAGATGTGGGTGCTCATGTTTTCCACCACGCCCAGGATCGGGATACCGACCTTCTCGAACATCTTGACGCCCTTGCGCGCGTCGAGCAGCGCGATGTCCTGCGGGGTGGTGACGATCACGGCGCCGGTGACCGGCACTTTCTGGGCCAGGGTCAGCTGGATGTCGCCGGTGCCCGGGGGCATGTCGACGATCAGGTAATCCAGGTTGCGCCAGTTGGTCTGTTCCAGCAGCTGCTGCAGGGCCTGGGTAACCATCGGGCCGCGCCACACCATCGGCTCGTCCGGGTCGATCAGGAAACCAATGGAGGAAACCTGCACGCCGTGGTTTTCCAGCGGCTCCATGCTCTTGCCGTCCAGCGTTTGCGGACGGCCGCTCACGCCCAGCATCATCGGCTGCGACGGGCCATAGATGTCGGCGTCCAGCAGGCCGACGCTGGCGCCTTCGGCGGCCAGGGCCAGCGCCAGATTGACCGCGGTGGTCGACTTGCCGACACCGCCCTTGCCGGAGGCGACGGCAATGATGTTCTTCACGTTCGGCATCACTTTCAGGCCACGCTGCACGGTGTGCGAGATGATCTTCTGGGTGACGTTGACGCTGACGTTCTCGATGCCGGGCAGCTGGCGCAGCGCGGCGATGACGGCGCTGCGGATGCCGGCGATCTGGCTCTTGGCCGGGTAGCCGAGTTCGACGTCGAGGGCGACATTGCCGCCATCGACCTGGATGTTCTTGACCGACTTGGACGAAACGAAATCTTTATTGGTATTAGGATCGACGACGGCGGACAAGGCCGCTTTGACGCCTTCTGCAGTGATGCTCATGTAAATCTCCGGATGTGATACGCAAGTTTAGCGCAAAACCGTGTATTGACTGAGGTCAGGGGCAAGAATAGCGCCAATACCCCCTGCGCGTTCAGGGACATCCGCTGGTAAAATGCCTTTTTTCATATTTTCACCACCCCTTCCGACCATGACACGCAAGCTGTTCGTCACCACTGCCCTGCCCTATGCCAACGCCGCCTTCCACATCGGCCACATGATGGAGTACATCCAGGCCGACATCTGGGTCCGCTTCCAGCGCATGCAGCATGATATGGACGAGAACGGCAGTGGTCAGCCGCGCGTGGTGCACTTCGTCGGCGCCGACGACACCCATGGCACGCCGATCATGATCGCCGCCGAGAAAGAAGGCGTGACGCCGCAGGAATTCGTGGCCAAGATCGCCGCCGGCCGCGCCCAGTACCTGGACGGTTTCCACATCGCCTTCGACAACTGGTATTCGACCGACTCGCCGGAAAACGTCGACCTGTCGCAGGGCATCTACCGCCGTCTGCGCGATGCCGGCCTGATCTACACCAAGACTGTCGACCGTTTCTATGACACGGCGAAAGGCATGTTCCTGGCCGACCGTAACATCAAGGGCGAGTGCCCGGTGTGCCACGCCAAGGACCAGTACGGCGACAACTGCGAAGTCTGCGGCGCCGCCTACCAGCCGACCGAACTGATCAATCCGTACTCGGTCTTCACCGGCTCGACCCCGATCCTGAAACCGTCCGAACAGTATTTCTTCAAGCTGTCCGACCCGCGCTGCTTCCAGTTCCTGAAGGAATGGCTGAACACGCCGGGCCGCCTGCAGCCGGAAATGGTCAATAAAGTGTCCGAATGGCTGGGCGAGAACGGCGAAAAGCTGGCCGACTGGGATATTTCGCGCGACGCGCCTTACTTCGGCATCCCGATTCCGGATGCGCCGGGCAAGTTCTTCTACGTCTGGCTGGACGCGCCGGTCGGCTACCTGGCCTCGCTGAAGAATTACTTCGAAAAGAAGGGCCTCGACTACGATGCCTTCCTCAAAGACCCGGGCGCCGAGCAAGTGCACTTCATCGGCAAGGACATCGTTTCCTTCCACCTGCTGTTCTGGCCGGCGATGCTGAATTTCTCGGGCCACCCGATCATCGACAAGCTGAAGGTCAATGTCCACGGCCACCTGACCGTGAATAACGAAAAGATGTCGAAGTCGCGCGGCACCGGCATTTCGCCGCTGCGCTACCTGGACCTGAAAATGAATCCGGAGTGGCTGCGCTACTACCTGGCGTTCAAGCTGAACAGCAAGGTCGAAGACCTGGACTTCACCGGCGAGGACTTCGTCGCCCGCGTCAACAGCGACCTGATCGGCAAGTACGTCAACATCGCCTCGCGCTGCGCCGGCTTCATCGCCAAGAAGTTCGACGGCAAGCTGGCCTCGACCCTGTCCGACAATGCGAAGGAATGGATCGCACGTGCCCTGAACGGCGAAGTTAATGGTGCCCACGGCGAGCGCCAGGCATCGATCGCGGCCAACTTCGAGGCGCGCGAGTTCGGCAAGGCGCTGCGCGAGATCATGGAGATCGCCGATGTCGCCAACCGCTACGTCGACGAGAACAAGCCGTGGATCCTGGCCAAGGACGACACCAGGATCGCCGAGCTGCACGACGTCTGCACCGCCGCGCTGATCCTGTTCCGCCAGCTGACCATCCTGCTGTCGCCGGTGCTGCCGCACGTGGCGGCGCGCGTGCAGGAATTCCTGGGCGATGCCGGCTTCACCTGGGCCGACACGACCGGCGCCGCCGTGTACGAAACGATGCTGGGCCGCACCATCGGCGCCTACAGCCACCTGATGCAGCGCGTGGATGCCAAGATGGTCGAGGATCTGTTTGATAAGCCGGCGCCGGTTGCCGCACCTATCGTGGCCGCGCCCGCTGCCGCGACCGCAGCACCAGCCGAAGCCGGCGAAGCGCCGGAAGCTGGCGATATCGAGGAACTGGCCCCGGAAATCTCGATCGACGACTTCACCAAGATCGACCTGCGCGTGGCGAAAATCGTCAATTGTGAGCACGTCGAAGGTTCGAGCAAGCTGCTGCGCCTCACGCTGGACGTGGGCGAAGGCCGTTATCGTAATGTGTTCTCGGGGATCAAGTCGGCCTACCAGCCTGAACAATTGATCGGCAAGCTGACCGTGATGGTCGCCAACCTGGCGCCGCGCAAGATGAAGTTCGGCGTGTCGGAAGGCATGGTGCTGTGTGCATCGGCCAAGGATGAAAAGTCCAACCCGGGCCTGTATGTGCTGGAGCCGGTGTCGGGTGCGCAGCCGGGGATGCGGATTCGCTGAGCCGGGCCTCGTGACTTGAAACGTCGCCCCGCCTGCGCGGGGATGACGTTCATGGGCGAGTGACTCCGGCAAGCTATTTCTTGCCTCAGCAGCATCGTTTTTTTACGAAGCAGTGGCGTTATAATGCCCTGCTTTATCAGCAACACCAATAAACCAATAGGCGGCCGGCCCAGCCCGAGCCCCAGTCCTTCTTATATAGGTAGCGAACAATATGACCGAATACAAAGCCCTGAGACACATTCCGCACGCGAACCTGTTCCGCCAAGGTGACGTGTTCGTCCTGTTCGGCGAACTGTTCGGCCGTGGCTACGCAAACGGCCTGGTCGACGAGGCGCGCGCCGCCGGCATGACCATCCTCGGCATTACCGTCGGCCGCCGCAACGACGACGGCAGCCTGCGCGCCCTGACCGCCGAAGAACACGCCGAAGCCGAAGCCAAGCTCGGCGGCCGCATCGTCAATGTGCCGCTGATGGCAGGCTTCGACATGGATGCGCCGGCCGGCGAGCAGAACCCGACCGAGATGCTGTCCGGTATCACCCTGAAGGGCTGGCAGGAAGACAAGCTGGACTGGGACAAGATCGAAGCCTGCCGCCAGGCCGGCGTGCGCCGCTTCAGCGAGTCGGCCAGCCAGGCCATGGCCGAGATCGACAAGCTGATCCCGGACGGCGCCAACGTGTTCTTCGCCCACACCATGGCCGGCGGTATTCCCCGCATCAAGGCTTTCCTGGCCATCGCCAACCGTATCTACAAAGGCCGCGGCGACCGCTTCATGTCCTCGCGCGCCCTGTTGGACAGCGACCTGGGCAAGCTGATCCTGATGAACTTCGACGAAGTCTCGGCCAACACGCTGAAGTACCTGATCGACGCCTCGGGCGCGATCCGCGAGCGCATCACGGCCAAGGGCGGCCAGGTGCGCTACACCGCCTACGGCTACCACGGTACCGAAGTGCTGATCGGCGACGAGTACAAGTGGCAGACCTACACCAACTACACCCAGGGCTACGCCAAGATGCGCCTGGAGTCGATCGCCGAGGCGGCCTGGCAGCAAGGCATCTTCGCCACCGTGTTCAACTGCCCGGAAATCCGCACCAACTCGTCCGATATCTTCGTCGGCGTCGAGCTGTCGCTGTTCCCGCTGCTGACCGCCCTCAAAAAAGAGGGTGGCGGCGCCTGGGCACAGGCACAGTGGGACACCTGCCAGTCCCTGCTGGGCGAAGGCGTGTCGCTGCAGTCGATCCTGGACAAGCTGGAAAGCTACCTGCAGACCGAGACCAGCGCCGGCTTCCGCAACTACGAAGCCTGGCCGATGGACAACACGCCGGAACTGGCCGACCTGATGATCGGTACCTCGGACGAGATCACGTCGCTGCACACGGACAAGAAAGCGCTGATCACCGATCACCTGTCGGCGCTGGTGGTGGAAGCCACCGGTCCGCTGATGTTCCACGGCGCCGCCGAAAAGATCGCGCCGGTGCTGTGGCTCAACCACGACATCATCGCCCGCCAGCTCAACGAGCTGCACAAATAAGGCGGCGCAGCAGTATCATTGCATGTTCGCCCGGGCGGCCCAGTCGCCGCCCCGGTATTCCTTGTAAGTCAAGCCAAGAGAACCATGAGCCTGTTCAAGAAACACGTCAACTACGAATCCGATCACACCAAGTTCATCAAGGAACTGAAGGAAAAGACCCCGGGCATGGACGAGCGCCAGCTCGCCGGCCGCTCCCTGCTGTGGGACAAGACACCGCTGTCGCTGGACGAGCAGCGCCGCATCGCCGAATCGCGCCTGCGCCAGAACGCTTATCCGTACCAGACCAAGGTCTGAGGATCCGGGCCGAAGGCTGACGCCGATGATGCCGGAAGAAATAGCCGGCGACGGCACCTCCACTGACGGGGCCGCCGGGCCGCCGCAGCCGGACAAGGAACATGCGCTCAACGCCGCGGCCGATGCTGCCGAGGCGGCCATTGCACGCCTGTACGGCGAGCCGCTGCTGCGCCTGCCCACCGACCTGTACATCCCGCCCGACGCGCTCGAGGTGTTCCTGGACGCCTTCGAGGGTCCGCTCGACCTGCTGCTGTACCTGATCCGCAAGCAGAACTTCAACATCCTCGACATCCCGATGGCGCAGGTAACCCTGCAATACCTGGAATACGTCGAGCAGATCCGCAAGAGCAACCTGGAACTGGCCGCCGAATATCTGCTGATGGCGGCGATGCTGATCGAGATCAAGTCGCGCATGCTGCTGCCGAAGCGCCAGGACGACCTGATCGAGGAAGCCGGCGACCCGCGCGCGGAACTGGTGCGGCGCCTGCTGGACTACGAACAGATCAAGCTGGCGGCCCAGGCGCTGGGCGCCCTGCCCCAGGTCGACCGCGACTTCCTGCGGCCCGAGCTGACCATCGAACAGGGCCTGGCCCCGGTCTGGCCGCACGTCGACGCGCACGACCTGCAACGCGCCTGGATGGATGTGCTGCGCCGCGCCAAGCTGACCCAGCACCACCGGATCGGGCGCGAGGAGCTCTCCGTGCGCGAGCACATGTCCGCCATCCTGCGTACACTGCAATCGCGCCGCTTCATCGAGTTCGCGGAGTTGTTCGACAGCCATGCCGGCGTACCGGTCGTCGTCGTCCATTTCGTGGCCATGCTCGAGCTGGCCAAGGAAACCCTGATCGAAATTACCCAGGCCGAAGCGTTCGCGCCGATCTATGTGCGGCTGGCCTATTCGCCGGCCTGAACACGCTTCACGTACCACGCTTTACACACCGAGTCCCCCATGAAAATCATTTCCTCCATCGACGACTTGCGCGACCAGCTGAGTGGCCAACTGCGCACCGCCTTCGTGCCCACCATGGGCAACCTGCACGAGGGCCATCTGTCGCTGATGCGCCTGGCGCGCAAGCACGGCGACCCGGTGGTCGCATCGATCTTCGTCAACCGCCTGCAGTTCGGCCCGAACGAAGACTTCGACAAATACCCGCGCACCTTCCAGGCCGACGTCGAAAAGCTGGAAAAGGAAGGCGTGTACGTGCTGTTCGCGCCGACCGAGAAAGACTTGTATCCGGAACCGCAGGAATACCGCGTGCAGCCGCCGGACGGCCTGGGCAACATCCTGGAAGGCGAATTCCGCCCCGGCTTCTTCAACGGCGTGTGCACGGTCGTCACCAAGCTGTTTTCCTGCGTGCAGCCGCGCGTAGCCGTGTTCGGCAAGAAGGATTACCAGCAGCTGATGATCATCCGTAACATGGCGCGCCAGTTCGCCATGCCCACCGAGATCATCGGTGCCGAGACCTTCCGTGCCGACGACGGCCTGGCACTGTCCTCGCGCAACGGCTACCTGTCGACCGAAGAACGCCTCGAGGCGCCCTTCCTGTACCAGACCCTGAACTGGGTGGCCGAGCAGACCCGCGGCGGCCACCCCGACCTGCTGGCGCTGGAGCGTGCCGCCATGGCCCGGCTGGCCGAGCGTGGCTGGAAGCCCGACTATGTCTCGATCCGCAAGCGCATGAACCTGCAGGCACCGACGGCCGACGAACATGCGGCCGGCGCACCGCTCGTCGTCCTGGCCGCGGCCAAGCTGGGCAATACGCGCCTGATCGATAATCTCGAGATCTGAATAATTTCCAATAAGAAAATTACCTGTAGAAATTATTAACGGAACTTGGTAGACTCGGGGTTTGGCTTTTTACCCCATCCCCGTAAAAAGGAACCTTCGTGACTGATCTCAGCTTCATGCCCATGCGCAAAGGACCGCCCATGCTGTCGGACGCGGTCGACCGGATCACCCTGAACACCGTGGCGCACGAGATGCGCGATCCGTTCGACATCGGCGACACGCTGTCGATGCTGGCCCAGACCGGTGAAGCGGTCACGGTCTACCCGCCCGGGCGCGACCTGGTGATGGCACGCATCGCCTCGATCGACCCGGAGCGCCGCACCTTGATCCTCGACCTGGCCGAGGACAGCCTGCTCGACGAGGGCCGCACCTGCTTCGTGGCTTCGCTGGGCGGCAACGCCAAGATCCAGTTCGAACTCGATGCCAACTGGACCATCGTGCCCGGCGAGGGTAACCTGGTCGAGCTGCCGTTGCCGGTGGCCTGCCTGGTGCTGAACCGCCGCGCCGAACAGCGCCTGGACACCCCGATCGGCGTCAACTACAGCGCCAGCTTCACGCTGCTGGGCAAGGTCCTGGAAATGCCACTGTATGATTTCTCGCGCGGCGGCGTCGGCCTGCGTGCGACGCCGGACCAGGCATACGAGCTGTACGTGGGCAAGAAACTGGAAGGCGTCGACCTCGAGCTCGGCAATTCGCTGGCGATCAAGGCCGACCTCGAAGTGCGGCTGCTGCGGCCGTTCCGGACCTTCCTGCTGGGGCAGCAGGTGCAGGTGGGGTGCCGGATCTCGAATATCACCATGCAGATGCGGCAGGGGCTGGACCGGGCGGTGAATACCGCGCAAAAGCGCAAATAATGACGCGAATGCGTTCGCTCAAATGACAAACGGCCCAGATGGGCCGTTTTGTTCTTAGTACCACTACCTCGTCGTTCCCGCCTGCGCGGTAACGACGGTTTGAGGGCGCCGGCCTCAATTTTTCTGATGCCCCTCAAGCCGCCACATTCTGCGCCCAGGCCAGCGCCGACAAATGCGCCTTGTTGACCTCGGCCGGCGAGATCTCCAGCGACCCCGCCAGCGACGCCACCAGGTTCGAATTCAGCTCGCACGCCTCCGCCAGCGCCAGGTAGGGCCCGTAGGCGCCGTCGCGCGTCACCAGCGCCCGCACCACCGCGTCCGGCAGCTGGATCGTGTCCAGCACTTCCTGCATCGTCAGCCCCAGCAGGCGGTCCAGCAGCGAGAACATGCCGGCCACGAACAGGTGCTCGGCGTCGGCCTTGCCCAGGTGCTTCTGGCCCAGCAGCTCGCACAGGCGCGCGCGCACCACCGCGGTTTCCATCAGCACCGGCGAATAGCCGCTGCTGCTCGCCGTCGCCAGCAGCAGCACCAGCCAGCGGTACAGCGGCGCGTAGCCGAGCATGGCGATAGCCTGGCGCAGCGACTGGATGTCGCGGCCGGCGCCGAAGCCTGCGGAATTGATGAAGCGCAGCAGCTTGTAGGTCAGCGCCGGGTCGCGCTTGAGCACGGCTTCGATCCTGGGCACGTCATCGTTGTTCTGCACCATCTGCATCAGCTGCAGGATGATGGTCTGGGCCGGGTTCATGCCCTTCACCGGATTGCCCGGACGCGGGGTCAGGTGCAGCTTGCCGACGATGGAATCGATGCCGAGCGCGGCGCAGGCGTCGAAATCCTGCCAGGTCGAGACCGGACGTCCGACCAGGCGCAGCGTAGACTGCTTGGCGGCGGCGTAGGTGCGGGCCTGGGTGGCGACGTCGGTGCCGGCGAACTTTACTTCGGCATACGATGCCAGCGGCGCCAGGTTGCGCCCCAGCAGGTCGAGGTTGGCGCCGCGGATCGAGATGCCGACCCCGCCGGCACGCAAGCCCTGCACGGCGGCGCGGGTGTCGGCATTCGCCAGGTCGCGTGCACGCACCGACAGTACGGTGCGCTCGGGCGGCAGCGCATGCAGGGCATCGATCGACAGCATGGCGGGCACGGCGTCGAGGAACAGCACCTTGTCGCGCAGCAGCCAGCCCTGCTCGTCGTCGACGAGGTGGGCGGCGACGAAGCCGACCAGATCTTCGAGGTCGGCGTCGGCGAACGCATGTCCGTTCTGCTGCCAGCAGAGTTCGTAGCCAATCACACGCTGTTTCGGGTCGAGCAAGGGCTCCCGGACGATGTAGTTGGTCTGGTGCATTTTCTAGGCGACGCTATCGTTGGAAACTGTAAAACTTGCGTGCCGCCAGGGCGGCGGCACGGCCAAGGCTGGGGCGCGGCTCAGAAACCGAGGCTGTCCAGCAGATCGTCGACCTGCCCCTGGTCGGCCACGACTTCGCTGTTGCCTTCCGGGTTGATCTGGGGACCGTTCATCAGGCCGTTGTCGAGCTCGCGGCGTACTTCGGCCGGCGCGAAATCGACCAGCACCTGCACCAGCTGCTGCTCCAGGTTCTGGGCGATGCCGGTGATGCGCTTGATCACCTGCCCGGTCAGGTCCTGGAAGTCCTGGGCCATCATGATGTCCATCAGGTGGCCCTTGGTGGCGCCGGCAGCGGCACGCGAGGCGTCGAGGCCGGCGACGGTGCGTTCGGCCAGCGCGCGCAGCTCGGGCGTCATGTTGGCCGCCTCGCTTGAGGCCAGCAGCGCCTGCCAGGCGCCGGACAGGTCGTCGGCACTGCTGTCGATGCCGTCCTGCAGCGGATTGGCCGCATCGGTGGCATCCAGCACGCGCTTGGCGGCGTCTTCCGACAGGCGCGCCACGTAATCGAGGCGACCGCGCGCGTCGGGAATGTCGCTGGCGGCCTTTTCGATCAGCTTGTCCAGGCCCAGGCCGCGCAGGCTTTCGTGCAGCGCGCGCGTCATGTGTCCGATCCGGCTCAGCACCTCGTCATGCGAGGCCACATCCGCGGTGTATTCGGCCATTTAGGCTGCCTTTTCCATCTTTTCGAAAATCTTGTTCAGCTTTTCGTCCAGGGTGGCCGCGGTGAACGGCTTGACGACGTAGCCATTGGCGCCGGCCTGGGCCGCCGCGATGATGTTTTCCTTCTTGGCTTCGGCGGTCACCATCAGCACCGGCAGCTTGGCCAGCGCCGGGTCGGAACGGATGTTCTGCAGCATGGTCAGGCCGTCCATGTTCGGCATGTTCCAGTCCGAGACCACGAAGTCGAACTGCTCGCTGCGCAGCTTGGCCAGGGCCATCACGCCGTCTTCGGCTTCGTCGACATTGGAGTAACCCAGTTCCTTCAACAAGTTCCGGACGATGCGGCGCATCGTCGAGAAATCGTCAACCACTAAAAAACGCATCTTTGGATCAGCCATGAAATACTCCGTTGTCTTTCTGTATCTGTGTTGGTTGGATTCGGCACTGCAGGAACACACGTCCTAAACAGCGTCTAGCATAGCATTTTTGTTGCTCTACGGCGATAAAACGGGGGCCAAAGCAACGGGTTCGGATCAAACGCGCAACGCTCGGCCGCCATGTGTTGCCAAATGGCCAAGGACCAGGCCCGGCAAGGCGTTCAAGGCAGCCACTTCGTGCGTCGCGCCGACGGCGATCGCTTCGCGCGGCATGCCGAACACGACGCACGAGGCCTCGTCCTGGGCGAAGTTGTACGCTCCTGCGGCCTTCATGTCCAGCATGCCTTGTGCGCCGTCCTTGCCCATGCCGGTCAGGATCACGCCGACCGCATTCTTGCCGGCCGCCTGGGCCGCCGAGCGGAACAGCACGTCGACCGAGGGGCGGTGGCGGTTGACCGGATCGGTCTGTTCGATCCTGGTCATGTAGTTGGCGCCCGAACGCGCCAGCAGCAGGTGCGAATGGCCGGGCGCGATGTAGGCGTGGCCCGGCAGCACCCGCTCGTTGCCTTGCGACTCGACCACGCTGATCCGGCATAGCGAATCGAGGCGCCGGGCGAACGAGGTCGTGAAGCCTTCCGGCATGTGCTGGGCGATCAGGATGCCCGGGCAGTCGGACGGCATCTGCATCAGGAATTCGCGGATCGCCTCGGTGCCGCCGGTGGAGGCGCCGATGATGATCAGCTTTTCCGACGAAGTCAGCGGGCTGCGCAGCTGCGGCAGCGGTGCCGCGCCGGCGCTGGGTGCGTGCAGTGTGCGCGGCTTGATGCGGGCACGCGCGGCGGCGCGGATCTTGTCGGTGATCAGTTCGGTGTACTCGCGCATGCCGGCCTGGATCGAGATCTTCGGCTTCGTCACGAAGTCGACCGCGCCGAGTTCCAGCGCGCGCATCGTGATCTCGGAGCCGCGCTCGGTCAGCGAGGACACCATCACCACCGGCATTGGCCGCAGGCGCATCAGCTTTTCCAGGAAATCGAGGCCGTCCATCTTCGGCATCTCGACGTCCAGCGTCAGCACGTCCGGATTGACGCGCTTGATCAGGTCGCGCGCGACCAGCGGATCGGGCGCGGTGCCGGCGACTTCCATGTCGGGCTGCGAGTTGACGATCTCGCTCATCACGCTGCGGATCAGGGCCGAGTCGTCGACGATGACGACTTTGATCTTCTTTTCGCTCATCTTCGGAGCTCTCCTCTCAGAACAGGTCGATGGGACCACCGACCGGCGCCTTTTTCAGGCGGCTGGCGTAGTCGAGTTCACGCTTGGCCAGCGTCTCGTTTTGGGTCTGCATCAGCTTCTTCACCAGCACCTTGCCGGTGCGCGGGAAGAAGTACACCTTGCGCGGGTAAATGTCGTTCAGGTCTTCCGCCAGCACCGGGATGCGCTCGGTCTTCAGGAAACGCGTGACGAAGGCGGCGTTGCGCTCGCCCACGTTCATCGACGAGAAGCCGCGCAGGACCGCGCCGCCGCCGAACACCTTGGCTTCCAGGTTTTCGCGCCTGGCGCCGGCTTTCAGCAGGTCGTTGATCAGCACTTCCATCGCATAGGTCCCGTAGCGCATCGACGCCGACACCGGGCTGGCGCCATCGCCGCCGCCGTCAGGCAGCATGAAATGGTTCATGCCGCCCAGTCCTTTCACGCGGTCGCGGATGCAGGCCGAGACGCAGGAACCGAGCACGGTCACGATCAGCATGTCCTTGCCGGTGTAGTAGTACTCGCCGGGCAGGATCTTGGCTGCATCGCAGTCGAAGGTCCGGTCGTAATAGACGTTGGTGGCGAAATGGCTGTTGGACTCCATGATATATATGCTCAGCCCTGGCTCAGTTCATAGACCGTCTTGCCGCGCAGGCGCAGCGCGTCGGACACGTACAGGAAGTTCTCGGAGTGGCCGGCGAACAGCAGCGCGTCCGGCTTCATCAGCGGGACGAAGCGCGACAGGATGCGGCGCTGGGTCGCCTTGTCGAAATAGATCATCACGTTGCGGCAGAAGATCGCGTCGAACTGGCCCTGCACCGGCCAGCCGTCGGCCAGCAGGTTCAGCTGCTTGAAGGTGACCAGGTTGCGCAATTCCTGGCGCACCCGCACCAGGCCTTCCTGGCTGCCCTTCCCTTTCATGAAGAAGCGGCGCAGGCGCTCGCTCTCCAGCTTGTCGACGCGCTCCATCGGGTACACGCCGGCGCTGGCGGTGGCCAGCACGTTGGTGTCGATGTCGGTGGCGACGATCGAGACCGGCGGCGTCAGCGTGTTGAAGGCTTCGCACAGCGTCATCGCGATCGAGTACGGTTCCTCGCCGGTGGAACTGGCCGAGCACCAGATCGTCAGGTTGCCGCCGTGCTGGCGGCGCGCCTTGAGCGCGTGTTCCGCCAGCAGCGGGAAGTGGTGCGCTTCGCGGAAGAACGAGGTCAGGTTGGTCGTCAGCGCATTGGTGAAGGATTCCCACTCACCGTCCATGCGCCCCGCTTCGAGGGCATCGAGGTAGGTGACGAAGGAGGCGATCCCGGTCGCGCGCAGGCGCCGCGCCAGGCGGCTGTACACCATTTCCTGCTTGCTGTCGGCCAGCGAAATGCCGGCCTGCTTGTAGATCAGGCCGCGCACACGCTCGAAATCGTGGCGCGTGAATTCGAATTCCTTGCCGGTTTCCTGCTTGGTCGTGAGCGGCACTTTATATAACCTTTGATTGGTGTTTCTGCGAGGCCGGAGACACGGCCCCCGTGCATCCTTGCGCCGCTGCGGTTGATCAGGCAGCCATCCGGTCGACCAGGCCCATCTCGCTGGACGACATCAGGCGGTCGATGTCGATCAGGATCAGCATGCGTTCGTCGACGGTGCCCAGGCCCATCAGGTATTCGCCGTTGAAGGCGCTGCCCATTTCCGGGGCCGGCTTGATCTGCTCGGGGGTGAGCGTGGTGACGTCCGACACGCTGTCCACCACCATGCCCATGATGCGGCCGCCGATGTTCAGGATGATGACGACGGTGAACTGGTCGTAGGTCGGGGTGCCCAGGTTGAACTTGATGCGCATGTCGACCACCGGGATGATGATGCCGCGAAGGTTGATTACGCCCTTGATGAATTCCGGGGCGTTGGCGATGCGGGTGACGGCTTCGTAGCCGCGGATTTCCTGCACCTTCAGGATGTCGATGCCGTATTCCTCGGAACCGAGGGTGAAGGCCAGGTATTCGCTGCCACCGTCGCCGGTGTCGTGGGTCTTGTTGGTCGCTTGAGTGGACATGGGGTTCCTAGTCGGATGGGTTCTATCGTTGGTGTTATTGGACGACCGGATCGTCGGTCAGTTGACGCGACGAGCGCAGCAGCGCAGCCACGTCGAGGATCAGCGCCACGCCGCCATCGCCGAGAATGGTGGCGCCGGAGATCCCGGCCACCTTGCGGTAGTTCGATTCGAGGTTCTTGACCACGACCTGCTGCTGGCCGACCAGTTCGTCGATGAACAGCGCCGCCTTGCGCCCTTCGGTCTCGAGGATCACCAGGATCCCTTCGGCCGGATCGGTAATGCGCGGTTCGATGTTGAACATCTGGTACAGCGGGATCAGCGGCAGGTATTCGCCGCGCACCTTGACCACGCGGCCGCGTCCGGCAATCTCCTTGATGTCCTCGCATGCGGGTTGCAGCGACTCGACCACGAAGCCGAGCGGCAGGATGTAGATTTCGTCGCCGCAGCGGATCGACATGCCGTCCAGGATCGCCAGCGTCAGCGGCAGCGAGATCAGGATCGTGGTGCCGAAGCCCTTGGCCGAGCGGATGTCGATGGTGCCGCCCATCGCCGTGATGTTGCGCTTGACGACATCCATGCCGACGCCGCGCCCGGAGACGTCGGTGACGATCTCGGCGGTCGAGAAGCCTGGCGCGAAGATCAGCTGCCAGACCTCGGCATCCGTCATGTTGCTTGACACCGGCAGGCCGTTCGAGGCTGCCTTGGCCAGGATCCTGTCGCGGTTCAGGCCGCCGCCGTCGTCGGCCACCTCGATCACGATGTTGCCGCCCTGGTGGGCCGCCGACAGGAACAGGCGTCCCGATTCCGACTTGCCCGCAGCCACGCGCGCAGCCGGCATCTCGATGCCGTGGTCGATCGAGTTGCGCACCAGGTGGGTCAGCGGATCGACGATGCGTTCGATCAGGCCCTTGTCCAGTTCGGTGGCGGCGCCGTTGGTGATGAAGTCGACCTTCTTGCCGAGCTTGCCGGCCAGGTCGCGCACCATGCGCGGGAAGCGCGAGAACACGAAGTCCATCGGCATCATGCGGATCGACATCACCGCTTCCTGCAGGTCGCGCGTGTTGCGGGTCAGCTGCGACACCGACTGCATCAGCTTCTGGTGCAGCATCGGATCCAGGCCCGAGCTGCGCTGCTCGATCATGGCCTGGGTGATCACCAGCTCGCCGACCAGGTTGATCAGCTGGTCGACCTTTTCGATCGAGACGCGGATCGAACCGGCTTCGGCATGGGCGTGGGCGGCGGCTTCGGCCTTTTTGGCGGCCTGCTTTTCGGCTTTCTTCTCGGCCTCGGCGTCCGGCGCCTGCACCGCTGCCGGCGCCGCCTCGGCCGCGATCTCGGCCGTGATACCCGCTTCGCGCCGGATCTCTTCGATCGGCTGGAAGAAGCCGTAGCCGAGGTCGTCCTCGGACGGCGCGGCCGCGGCGCCGGCGGCATCGGCCGGGTCGAAGAAGCCGTAGCCCTGCGCATCCTCGATGCGCGCGCGTTCGGCGGCTTCGATGGCGCGCTGCTCGGGCGTCAGCGGCGGCGCCTCGAAGATCTTCAGGTCGTCCGGTTCCAGCACGAACGAGCAGATGGCGACGATGTCGTCCAGGCTTTCGTGGGTGGTGATGATCAGGGCGGTGCGGCCGCCGTCCAGCGGCGTCACCGACACCCGGCCCAGCAGGCCGAGTTCGTCGACCAGTGCGTCGACGTCGCGCTTGCCGAGTTCCGGCAGCTCGATCTTGTAGCGGTGCGCGCCTTCGCGCACTTCCTGCTTCTGCTCGGCGTGCAGGAAGGAAGGCACGGTCGGCTGGTGCGTCGGCACGATCACGCCTTCGGACAACTCGTGCAGCATCATGCGCACGTTGGCGACTTCCTCCCCGTCGACGTCGGCGCCGTTGCGGTGGCCGTCGAGCTGCATCTTGAGGATGTCCTTGGCCGCCAGAAAGGCGTCCACGTGCTGCGCGGTGAGCGCCATCTCGCCCTTGCGGATGCGGTCCAGCAGCGACTCGAGCACGTGCGTCACTTCGCTCATGTCGTTCAGGCCGAAGGTGGAGGCGCCGCCCTTGATCGAGTGGGCGGTGCGGAAGATGGCGTTCAGGTCTTCCGGGTCCGGCGATGCGATATCGACGGCCAGCAGCAGACGCTCCTTCTCGGCGAGAAGCTCTTCGGCCTCGTCGAAAAAGACCTTGTAGAACTGGCTGATGTCGATGGTCATGGTGGTGTACTTGCTCGCTGCAGGATCAGCCGATCACCTTCTTGACCACCTCGATCAGGCGCTGCGGATCGAAGGGTTTCACCAGCCAGCCGTTGGCGCCGGCGGCGCGGCCCTTGGCCTTCATCTCGTCGGACGATTCGGTGGTCAGCATCAGGATCGGCACCTTGGCATAGGTCGGCAGGCCGCGCAGCGACTTGATCAGGGTGAGGCCGTCCATCTTCGGCATGTTCTGGTCGGTCAGGACCAGGTCGACGGTCTGCTGCCGCGCCTTGTCCAGGCCATCCTGGCCATCGACCGCCTCCACCACCTGGTAGCCGGCAGCCTTCAGGCTGAACGCCACCATCTGGCGCAGGGAACTCGAATCGTCGACTGCAAGAATTGTTTTAGCCATTTCGTACTCCTGATCTTTTTAAAATAACTCGACGTCGCCGCTCTCGAGGTGGCGCTGTTCCACCGACTTGCGCAGCATGCTGCGCAGCTCGAGCGACTGGATCGCCAGCGCCATGCTCACCTTGCCCAGCCCCTCGACGATTTCTTCGCCCCCGCTCTCGGGCACGATGTCGTCGCCGTGCGCGCTCAGCGTCGCCAGGAACTCGCGCAGGCCGTTCACGCGGCGCAGCGTGCGGTCGAGAAGCTGGCTGGTCATGTCCTGGAACTGCAGGCTGGTCACCGCCGCGTTGACGTGGCCGGCGATCTCGCCGGACATGGCGGCCAGGCGCGCGCTGTCTTCGGGCGACGGCGCTTCGCCGGCCAGCAGGCGGTCGATCGCCTCCTGGCGCGCGTCGACGGTGCGGTGGATCGCCATGAAACTGCCGGTCAGCTTGTCGATCGCTTCCTCGAGCAGCAGATTGGTCTGCACCAGGTCGGTCTCGACCTCGTTCAGGTGGCGCCGGCCGTGGTCCGACACGCCCGACAGCAGGCGCTTGACGTGTGAGCCGAGTATCTTTTTTCTTGTCATTCGATCCTCCGTTCCTGCTGCCTTACTTTTTCGCCGCGACGCCGTCCGCCGGCGCTGCAATACCGCCACCGGTCGCGCCCGCCACCGCCTTCACCGCGGCATCGGCATCGTCGCCCGGCAAGTCAAGTGCCGCGGCGCCGTCGCGCAGCAGGGCTTCCTCGGTGCGCTGGTTCATCACCAGGATGCTGATGCGGCGGTTGACCGGACTGAATGGATCCTTGCGGTCGAGGTGGTTGACGCCGGCCAGGCCCACCACGCGCAGCACCTTGTTCTCGGCCAGGCCGCCGCGCACCATTTCGCGGCGCGAGGCGTTGGCGCGGTCGGCCGAGAGTTCCCAGTTGCTGTAGCCGGTTTCCGTCATGTAGGGCGTCGAATCGGTGTGGCCGGACAGGCTCAGTTTGTTCGGCACGTCGTTCAGCACCAGCGCCAGCACGTCCAGAATGTCGCGCGTGTACGGCTGCAGCTCGGCCTTCGCCGATTCGAACATCGGCCGGTTCTTCTCGTCGACGATCTGGATGCGCAAGCCTTCCTGGGTGATGTCCAGCAGCAGCTGGTTCTTGTATTTCCTGAGCTGCGGATTGGCGTCGATGGTCGACTCGATCTTCTGCTTGAGCTTGTTCAGGCGCTCGGCTTCCGCCGCTTCCACCGCGGCCTTGGCCGCCTTCAGGTCGTAGGTCTTCTTGTCGGCCGGGGTGTCGCCCTTCTTGACCTGGCCGTTACGGCGCGTCAGGTCCTGGCCGCCGCCCTGCAGGATCGACGAACTGTCGCCGCTGCCGGAGCCGCCCGCCATGGCGACCTTCAGCGGCGTCTTGAAGAATTCGGCGATGCCTTCCATGTCGCCCTTGGCGGTCGAGCCGAGCAGCCACATGAGCAGGAAGAACGCCATCATCGCCGTCACGAAGTCGGCATACGCGATCTTCCAGGCGCCGCCATGGTGACCATGGCCGCCCTTCTTGATACGCTTGACGATGATGGGCTTCTGGCCTTCGTCAGCCATGCGAGCCTCCGGCGTAGCGCAGCGTTATCACTTGCTCTTCGCTTTCTTGATGTGGTCTTCGAGTTCGGAGAAGGTCGGGCGCTCGGTCGAGTACAGCACCTTGCGGCCGAATTCGACGGCCAGCGCCGGGGCGTAGCCGTTCAGGCTGGCCAGCAGCGTGACTTTCACGGTCTGGAACATCTTGCTCGATTCCTCCAGTTTCTGTTCCAGCAGGCTGCCCAGCGGCGCCACGAAGCCGTAGGCCAGCAGGATGCCGAGGAAGGTGCCGACCAGCGCGTGGGCAATCAGCATGCCCAGTTCGGCCGGCGGCGCACCCACCGATTCCATCGTGTGCACCACGCCCATCACCGCCGCCACGATACCGAAGGCCGGCAGGCCGTCGGCCAGCTTGTTGATGCACGCGGCCGGGACATGGCCTTCATGATGGTGGGTCTCGATCTCGTTGTCCATGAGGTTTTCGATCTGGAAGGCGTCCATGTTGCCGGAAACCATCAGGCGCAGGTAGTCGGTGATGAATTCGACGATGTGATGGTCCTTCAGCACCGCCGGGTATTTCGAGAACACCGGGCTCTGCTCCGGGCTTTCGATGTCGCCTTCGATCGACATCAGGCCTTCCTTGCGTACCTTGGACAACACGTCGAACATCAGCGACATCAGTTCCATGTACATGTCGCGCGTGTACGCCGAACCCTTGAGCACGCTCGGCAGCGCTTTCACGGTGGCCTTCACGGCCTTGGGGGTGTTACCGACAAAGAAGGCGCCGATCGCGGCGCCGCCGATCATCAGGACTTCGAGCGGCTGCATGAGCGCCGCAAGGTGGCCACCGGCCAGGGCGAAGCCGCCGAGTACGGACGCGACGATGACGATGTAACCAATAATGACAAACACGGGACTCCCGATTGCGTGAATCCGGACAGCAGCGCGCCCGGCCCCTGGATCGGTCGAATAAATCCAGAGAGAAATATTTACGTAGGGGAATAGATTAGCCGTAGAATGGCCTACGGGCAAGTAAATCTGGCCGAATGTGGTTCAAAAGTGCCAGACATAAAGCATTTTTGTGCTATCAGTAGTCACAAAACCAAGATTCGGTTCTCGATCGACAATACCGAATTCGTAACTGACAAGTACACTGCCCGGCCGCATTTCGGCCTCGGCCTTGCGCCACAGGGCGCTCATCGCGGCCGGCGACAGGTAGGCGAACACCAGGTCGTACTGGCCGAAGTCGAGGCGGTTGTAGTCGCCGCGCAAGAAGCGGGCACGGCTGCCCGCCAGGCGCGCGCGCAGGCGGCTGGCCAGCCACGGCAGCGGCGCCAGTTCGATGCCGTCGATCTCGCAGTCGGGGCGGCGCCGCGCCAGTTCCAGCACCAGGCCGCCGAGGCCGCTGCCGATGTCGATCGCCCGCGCCGGGCGGCCGGGCGGCAGCAGGCCGGCGACGGTGTCCCACACCGCGCGCCCGGACGGGTAGTAAGGCACCTGGGTGCGGAAGGTCGACCAGTACACCAGCAGGAAGACCAGGAAGGCGGCCAGGAACAGGCCCGGCGGCAGTTGCAGCGATTGCGCCAGCAGCAGCGCCGGCGCAAAACCGAAGCCGATCAGGCGCCACCAGCTGGCCAGGCCGGCACGCCACGACAGCAGTGCCGCCCAGGCGCCCTGCAGCAGCGCCACTGTCCAATACGACATCGGCATGCCGGCGCGCGCCAGCAGCCAGACGGTGCCCAGGGTCAGCGGAAAGCCCAGTAACTGGATCAGCAGCGCCCGGACCGCGGGCAGCTGCAGCAAACGCCGAGGGGCAGGCGTGTTCATGGCCTGCCCCTCGGCGGGAGAGATGGGAGTCGGGTGCGGCTCAAGATGCGGAGGCGGCGGCATCCTTGGCCTTGCGCGTCTTGCCGGCGCGCGAAGGCATGTTGCACAGGCCGCAGTGGTAGCTGTCGTTCAGGTCGAGCGGATTGACGACGAACTTGCCCTGGCACTTGGCGCAGGGTGCCAGCACCAGCATGTTGCCCTGGAAGAAACGCACCAGGGTCCAGGCCCGGGTCAGCGACAGCAGCGGCTCTTCGCCCGGCTCCGGCGGCATCTGTTCCAGGTAGAGCTGGTAAGCCTTCATCACGGCCTGCACGCCGCTGGCGCCGGCATTGTCGACCAGGAACTTGTAGATATTAATATAGAGGGAGGAATGGATGTTCGGCTGCCAGGTCAGGAACCAGTCGGTCGAGAACGGCAACATGCCCTTCGGCGGCGACACGCCCTTGAGTTCCTTGTACAGCTTGATCAGGCGCTCGCGCGACAGCGAGACTTCGCTCTCCAGCAGCTGGAGACGGGCACCGAGCTGGATCAGTTCGATGGCCAGCTGGATTTCCTGGGCTTCCGAGACGACGCTTTTCTTACTCATGATGCACTCCAACCAATCACACGACAGCCAAACCGGGGTCAGCGCCCGATTTTTGGCAAAAGCCTCAGGGCTATGTCTCTAGCATACACTGGTTGGGCGAGAATCGGTAAAACCAGTAACAGCGTCGGTTTTCAGGCGATTTCTTCGGCAGGCTGGCCGGCCATCAGGATGGCGGCGTGCGACTGGGCCAGGGCGCGGTCCTTGCTGTGGCTGGTGAGCATGCCGAGGATGGCGGCGTCGTCGAAGCGGAAGCGGGCCAGCATCATGTTGCCGCCGGCAAGCTTCAGGATCTGGGCATTGCTCATGCCTTCGATCAGGTCGGCGATGTCGGCCGAGATACCGAGTCGGAAAATCGCGGTGACCTTGTCGGCGCGGATCATCTGCTGAGCCAGCATCAGGTAGCTCAGGTTGGCATCACGAATTTCAGCCATCATGTCGTTCGCAGTCATTTTCTCTCTCCGGTTATCTGTTTCGGCGCCGTTGTGTGTTGCCGATGAGATAGATTCTGACCGTGAGGAAACTTTTTGAGTATCAGAGGGAGTCTGTATTTTTCGTCCGCCAACGGCGAAGACATCCGTAGGAGTTTGTCTGACAAACGCCTTCAGATGGTGGTCGCGCCCCTATGAAAAGGGGCGGATGATGAAGTTTGAAACCGCGTGGTTTTCACACCCCAAGACGCCGTAGAGAAATGCATCTTATGTTGGTTATCGTCAACCTTTTGGGGAACTTTAGGGCTGTTTGAAAATATTTTTTTGTATCCGCCGCTTCCCGGATGCCCGTCCGGCACGCATTCCCGGGCATCTGGGTTGGTTATCGGATCGGTTTTGGCGAACTTTAGGGTTCTTTCAAAATATTTTTAAAAATTTTTTCGATGCCAAAAAAGCAGCACCCGGCATTGCTTGCTACACTGCGCCCCATGCATACTCCTCAACTCTGGGACATCAGCCCGACGATCTCGGCTGCCATCCCGGTCTGGCCCGGCGATACGCCGTTCGCGGCCGGCCCCACCTGGGAAATCAAGGATGGCTGCCCGGTCCACGTCAGCCGCATGACCATGACCACCCATCTCGGCGCCCACACCGATGCGCCTTCCCACTTCGACCCGGGCGGTCCGGCCATCGACGCCGTCGCCCTCGCCCCCTATCTCGGCCCCTGCCGCGTGATCCACTGCATCGGCGCCAACCCGGTACTACCGGAGCATGTGGCGCCCTGGCTGCACGGCACGCCGCCGCGCGTGCTGCTGCGGACCTACGCCAGCGCCCCGCAGCAGGCCTGGGACCCGGCCTTCCCCGCCATCGCGCCCGCCACCATCGCCCTGCTGGCGGCCCATGGCGTGATCCTGGTCGGCACCGACGCCGCTTCGCTCGACCCGCAGGATTCCAGGACGCTGGACGCCCACCATGCCGTGCACCGCCACCGCATGGCGATCCTCGAAGGCGTGGTGCTCGATGCGGTCGAACCCGGCGACTACGAACTGATCGCCCTGCCCCTGAAACTCGCCGGCATGGATGCCAGTCCAGTACGTGCCATCCTACGCTCGCTCACGTCCGCTCAAAACCCGAAGGAAAGCGCATGACCCACCTCAATTCCCGCGATGACTGCCTGGCAATGGATGCGCGCGACCCGCTGGCGCCGCTGCGCGCCCAGTTCGACCTACCCGACGGCGTGATCTACCTCGACGGCAATTCGCTCGGCGCCCGCCCGCGCGCCGCGCTGGCCCGCAGCCAGCAGGTGGTGGCGCAGGAATGGGGCCAGGACCTGATCCGCAGCTGGAACAGCGCCGGCTGGTTCGACATGCCGAAGCGCCTGGGCGACCGCCTGGCCCCGCTCATCGGCGCCCGTGCCGGCGAAGTCGTGGTCACCGACACCACCTCGCTCAACCTGTTCAAGGCGCTGGCGGCGGCGCTGGCGATCCAGGAAGGGAAAGACCCGGCGCGCAGGACGATCGTCACCGAGCGCGCCAACTTCCCGACCGATATCTATATGGCGGACGGCCTGACACGCTGGCTGGACCGGGGCTACCGCATCCGGCTGGTCGATGCGCATGACGAACTGGCGGCCGCGGTCGACGAGGACTGCGCCGTGCTGATGCT
Source organism: Herbaspirillum sp. SJZ107 (assembly GCF_006715485.1). Taxonomy (GTDB): domain Bacteria; phylum Pseudomonadota; class Gammaproteobacteria; order Burkholderiales; family Burkholderiaceae_D; genus Telluria. The sequence goes on along the minus strand of NZ_VFNH01000002.1, from coordinate 1,671,336 downwards.
GACCCACGTCAACTACCGCAGCGGGCGCCAGCACGACATGGCGGCCCTGTCCGCCCTCGCCCACGCACGCGGCGCGCTGGTGGTCTGGGACCTGGCCCACTCGGCCGGCGCGGTGCCGCTCGACCTGCACGGCGATGGCGTCACCACCAGTGCCGACTTTGCCGTGGGCTGCACCTATAAATACCTGAACGGCGGCCCAGGCGCCCCGGCCTTCATCTGGGTACCGCAGCGGCACCAGGCCGCGTTCAGCCATCCGCTCACCGGCTGGTGGAGCCACGCCAAACCGTTCGCGATGGACCATGGGTTCGCCGCCGCCGACGGCATCGGGCGCGCCCTGTGCGGCACCCAGCCGGTGCTGTCGCTGGCGCTGGTGGAATGCGGGCTGGAAGTCTTCGAGCAGACCGACATGGCCGCGATCCGCGCCAAATCGCTGGCGCTGACCGATCTCTTCATCGCGCTGGTGGAAACGCGCTGCGCCCGCCATCCGCTCGGCCTGGTGACGCCGCGCGCCCACGCCGAACGCGGCAGCCACGTCAGCTTCACCCATCCGCACGGCTACGCGGTGATGGCGGCGCTGATCGAGCGCGGCGTGATCGGCGACTACCGCGAGCCGGAAATCATGCGCTTCGGCTTCACGCCGCTGTACACGCGCTTCAGCGACGTCTGGGATGCGGTCGAAGTGCTGCGCGACATCCTCGACAACGAACATTATGATATCCACGCGACCCGTGGCGCAGTGACCTGAGAGGCATGCATGAGCGACGACGTCGGACAGGGTGCCGAGTGGCACGGCGCCCAGATGGATTTCAGCCGCAGCATGAGCTACGGCGACTACCTCGGCCTGGACCGCATCCTGTCGGCCCAGCATCCGCTCTCGCCCGACCACAACGAGATGCTGTTCATCGTCCAGCACCAGACCAGCGAGCTGTGGATCAAGCTGATGCTGCACGAGCTGCAGGCGGTGCGGCGCCAGATCCGGGCGGGCGAGCTGGCGCCGGCCTTCAAGATGCTGGCGCGGGTGGCGCGCATCATGGACCAGCTGGTGCACGCCTGGGACGTGCTGGCCACCATGACGCCGCCCGAATACAGCGCGATCCGCCCCTATCTCGGCGCCTCGTCCGGCTTCCAGTCCTACCAGTACCGCGAGCTGGAGTTCATCCTCGGGAACAAGAACGCCAGCCTGCTGGCCGTGCACCAGCCGCATCCCGAACACCATGCGGCGCTCGAACGGGAACTGCACGCGCCGTCGATCTACGACGAGGCGGTGATGCTGCTGGCGCGGTCCGGCCTGGCGGTTGCGCCCGAGCGCCTGGCCGCCGATCCCACCCAGCCCACGGCGCACGACGACTCGGTGATGGCGGCCTGGCTCGCCGTCTACCGCGACCCGCAGCACCACTGGGCGCTGTACGAACTGGCCGAAAAGCTGGTCGACCTCGAGACCGCCTTCCGCTTCTGGCGCTTCCGCCACGTATCGACGGTGGAACGCATCATCGGCTTCAAGACCGGCACCGGCGGCACCGCGGGGGTCAGCTACCTGCGCAAGATGCTGGACGTGGTGCTGTTTCCCGAGCTGTTCGCGCTGCGGACGAAGCTGTAGCGCACGGCTGCCCGAAAAAGCGGCAGCCGTTCATATTGCATGTACAATCATGACTATCGATCAACGCGAGGACCTCCCATGAAGTGCGACATCCTGATCCTGTCCGGCCTGTGGAATTCTGGCCCGGACCACTGGCAAACGCACTGGGAAAGCAAGTACTCCAAATGGGAGCGGGTGGCGCACCGCGACTGGAACAATCCCGAGCGCGACGAGTGGGTGGCCGAACTGGATGCCGCCATTGCCGCCTGCCAGGGCATGCCGATCCTGGTGGCGCACAGTTTGGGCTGCATGCTGGTGGCGCAGTGGGCACAATCCGGCTCGGCGCTGAAGGTGGCCGGCGCCTTCCTGGTGGCGCCGAGCGACACCGAAGCGCCGTCCTACCCGATCGACGCCAACGGCTTCAAGCCGATCCCGATGGCGTCGCTGCCCTTCCCGTCGCTGGTCGTCGCCAGCAGCGACGATCCCTACGTCACCCTGGACCGCGCACACGCCTTTGCCGCGGCCTGGGGCAGCCGCGTGGTGGAAATCGGCGCGGCCGGCCACATCAACGCCGACACCGGCTACGGCGAATGGCCCCAGGGCGAAGCGCTGCTCGATGAATTCTGCCGCCACCTGACGCCCTGACCCGTCCCGGCCCGCCATGCGCCACGCGCCCGCCCTCGACCAGCGGTTCTCGCTGTACCTCGACCTGGTGCGCATCGCCGCGGCGCTGGCGGTGGTGGTCGCCCACTTCGGCTACTTCCACATCTTCGACGCGCGCCAGGTCGCGCTGCTGCCGGATTTCGGGCGCGAGGCGGTGATCGCGTTCTTCGTGCTGTCGGGTTTCGTGATCGCCTACAGCGCCGAGAGCAAGAACCCGACGCTGGCCAGCTACGCGGCGGCGCGCTGCGCCCGCCTGTACTCGGTGGTGCTGCCGGTGCTGCTGCTGGCCTTTTTGCTGGCGCCGCTCGCCGCGGGCATCACCCGCACGCCGCTTGAGGAGGCCTACCAGTTTCACAAGCCGTGGGCCTACCTGCCCTTCCACCTGCTGTTCCTGGGCGACGCCTGGAGTTTTACCGAGCGCCCGCCCTGGCTGCTGCCCTACTGGTCGCTCGATTACGAAGCCTGGTATTACGTGCTGTTCGGCGCCGCCTGCTACCTGCGCGGGCGCCGCCGCACCCTGGCGCTGGCCGCCGTGCTGGCGCTGGTCGGGCCGCGCCTGTGGCTGCTGTTGCCGATCTGGCTGAGTGGCGTCCTGCTGTACCGTTGGCAAAAGACCGCCACGCTGCCGGCCGGCCTGGCCCGCGCCGGCTGGCTGCTGTCGGTGCTGGCGGTTGCGCTGTGGGGCTGGTTCGATCCCGAGCCTTATCTGCGCACGCTGGCCAACGCCGCCTGGCCCTTCCCCGGCATCCACATGGGCAGCGCCGACCGCGTGCTGGCCGACTATGCGGTCTGCATCATGGTGCTGCTGAACTTCGCCTGCGCGCGCCATGCCGGCTTCGGCGCACTGCTGCACGCCGGACCCGTGATCCGGCGCCTGTCGGCCCACACCTTCACGCTGTACCTGTCGCATGCGCTGGTGATCGGCGTCTGGATGGCGGCGCTGCCGGTCGAACGCGGCCGCCCGCTGGATATCGCCGCCATCGGCGTCGCCATCGCCGTCACCACGCTATGCTTGCAGCCCCTCACCGAGGCGCTGCAGCGCGTGCTGCACGCGCGCCTGACCGCGCTGTTCGCCGCGCGGGCGCGCGCGCTGCATCCGATCCCCTGAGCCGGGACCGGCTGTCAGCAGCCCGGGGTGCGGCCTGATTCAGCTCCCATCACGCCGGCGATCAGCCGGTTGATCTCGTCCAGGCCGGCCGGCTTGGTGAGGTGGGCATCGAAGCCGGCTGTGCTCGAGCGCTCGCGGTCGAGTTCCCCACCCCAGCCGGTCAGCGCCACCAGCACCACATCCTGCAGCCCCGGCGTGCCGCGCACCGCGCCCGCCACTTCGTAGCCGTTCATGCCGGGCATGCCGATATCCAGGATCGCCATGTCGGGCCGGATGGCGCGGATGCGGTCGACGGCGCGCAGGCCGTCGTGCACGGTATCGATCTCGTGGCCGGAAGCCTGCAGCAGGCTGGCCAGCATCTCGGCGGCGTCGACGTTGTCGTCGGCGAGCAGGATGCGCAAACCTGCCGTGGCCGCCGCGCCGCCGGCGCCCGCGGCCGTCCAGCTTTCGGCATCGGCCTGGGCAGCCGCCGCGGGCAAGGTCACCGTGAAGGTGCTGCCCTGCCCGGCGCCCCTGCTGCTGACGGCGATCGTGCCTCCATGCATGTCGACCAGGCTGCGCACCAGCGACAGGCCGATGCCGAGTCCACCCTGTGCATGGCCCATGTTGCGCGATACCTGGCTGAACATGTCGAATACCCGTCCCTGTTCCTCGAGCGGAATCCCGATGCCGTTGTCCGACACCGCGACCACCACCGATCCCGCCTCGCGCCGCGCCGCCAGCACGATCTCGCCGCCCTTGGGCGTGTACTTCACGGCATTCGTCAGCAGGTTGCTCAGGATCTGCGCCAGCCGGGTCGCATCGGCGTCGACCGCCAGCGCCTCGGCACCGGCGTCCACCTGCAGCCGGTGCTGTGCCGCCTCCACCGCCGGCAAGGCCGTTTCGACCGCGTTGGCGATCGCCGCCCTCAGGTCGACGCGCGCCTTCTGCAGCACGATCTTGCCGCTGTTGATGCGCGAGACGTCCATCAGGTCGTCGATCAGGTGCACCATCTGCCTGAGCTGGCGGTCCATCATGTCCAGCACGCGGCCGCCGCCCGGCGCCGGAGTGGCGCCCATGCGCATCAGGTCCAGCCCGGTGCGCATCGGCGCCAGCGGATTGCGCAGCTCGTGCGCCAGCGTCGCCAGGAATTCGGTCTTGCGGCGGTTGCTCTCGGACAGGTCGGCCGCCAGCAGGCGCAGGTTTTCCTCGGCCTGCTTGCGCGCCGTGATGTCGGTGAACAGGATGCCGATGCGGCGTTCCTCCGGCGCCCCCATTGGCATCGCGTACACGTCCCACCAATAGCCCATCGCGCCCGAGTGCTCGATAAAGCGGGCCGGCTCGCGGGTCAGGGCGACGCGGCCATACAGCTCGATCCAGCGCGCTTCGATGTCGGGCACCATCTCGCGGATGGTCTTGCCGGCCGCCTCGGCCAGTCCCGACTGCTGCTCGAAGGCTCGGTTGACTTCCTCGAAACGGTAGTCGCGCGGCCGGCCCTCGTCGTCGAGCAGCACCTGCACGATGGCGAAGGCTTCGTCGATCGAGGTGATCAGGGTGCGGTAGCGTTCCTCGGCCACGCGCAGCGCATCCTGCGCTGCCTTCTGGCGGGTGATGTCGAGCATCACCCCGGCCAGGAATTCGGGCCGCCCCGCGCCATCGCGCTCGATCCGGCCACGCGCGCTGACCCAGCGCTCGCCGCCGTCCAGCAGGATGCGGTAGGTGGCGCGGTACGGTTCGTCGCCGTCGAGCGCCCGGGCAATCTGGCGCTCGACCTCCGGCCTGTCGTCGGGATGGATCGTCTCGGCATACGTGAGCCACGGCGCCCCGCTCACGGCCGCCGCGGGCAAGCCGAACAGCTGGGTCAGGTTGTGGTCGCCGATGATGCGGTCGTTGTGGAGATCCCAGATCCAGGTGGCGACCTCGCCCGCCGCCAGCGTCGCCGCCAGGCGCAGCCGCGCTTCCTCGAGGGATTCCTCGGTGCGCTTGCGCTGGGTGACGTCGGCGGCGGTGCCGATGATGACGGTGGACGCGCCGGTGGGCGTCTGCAGCATGCCGGTCAGTTCGATCCAGCGCAGTTCGCGTTTGGGCAGGCGGTAGAAACGGCCGATGAAATGAAAGCGCGCGCCGTTGGCGATCGTGCCGCGCACCGCGTCGCGGAACGCCTGCACGTCGTCCGGGTGCAGGTAGTCGGCCATCATCCTGGCGCCGTTGACGATCTCTGCGCCCGGCGCGAGGTTGAAGATGCGGTACATCTCCTCGTTTTCCCAGGTGCCCCGGTCGGCGTCAATGTCCCAGGTCCAGATGCCGAGGCGGGCGGCTTCGGTGGCCAGCCGCAGCTGGGCTTGCGCGCTGCGCAGGCGCTGCTGCGCGGCTTCGACCGCGACCCGCTTGCCCTGTTCGCGTGCGGTTTCGTCGCGCGCCGCCTGGACCTGGTACAGCGCGGTCACATCGTTCATCGAGATCACCGCACCCAGGATCTGGCCGGCGCCGTCGGTCAGCGGACGCCCCGACACCTCGACATGCCGGCGCCGTCCATCCACCGATTGCACCAGGACCTTGGCGTCCTGCACCAGCTCGCCCTGAAGCGCGCGGTACAGCGGCGTCTCGCCGGGCGCCAGCAGCGCACTGCCATCGGCGCGATACAGCCGGTAATGCTCGGCCCACTGGTCGAAGCGCAGCGGCCGCTCCTCGAGGCCGTGGATTTCCCGGGCCGCGTCGTTGAAGAAGGTCAGCTTGCCCTGGCGGTCGCAGGCGACGATGCCGTTGTCCACGCTTTCCAGCACAGCGGCCAGGAACGAGCGCTGTTCGGAGCGCGCACGTGCACGCTCGTCCGATGACGCCTTGCGCAAGGCATAGGCCTCGCGGACGACCTTGCCGAAGCCGAGCACGGTGCTGCCATCCTCGTCCATGATCCTGTTGACGACGCCGTCGCAAAACACCACGCTGCCATCGTTGCGCAGATGCCAGCGCGCATCCATCGAGCGGCCCATCGTCAGCGCGATATGCAATTCCTCGGCCGGGGCGTTGGCGCTGCGGTCTTCCTCGGTGAAGATCATGGCGGCCGGCTGGCCGATTGCTTCGGCGGCAGCCCACCCGAGCAGCCGTTCGGCGCCGGCGGACCATTCCAGGATCGTGCCGTGGCGATCCATCACGATCATGGCATGTTCGACGGCATGCCTGGCCAGCAGTTGATAACGTTGCTCAGATGTAAAACTGTGCATGAAAAATGGCGTTATTCGAAGGACGGACCGGGCGACCGGGTTAGTTGATGTCTAGAAGCATTATTATAACGATCCATTGACCCGCCGCATCGTCATCAGGTCGCGGATGCGCATTGCCAGCGTCTCCACCGCGAACGGCTTGGTGAGTATCTGCATGCCCGGCTGCAGGCGCCCATTGCCGATCAGGCTGTTCTCGGCGTAGCCGGTGATGAACAGCACCTGCAGCTCTGGGCGGCGCACCAGCGCGGCATCGGCCATCTGGCGTCCGTTCATCCCGCCGGGCAGGCCGACGTCGGTGATCAGGAGGTCGATGCGCGCCTCCGACTGCAGTATCTTGAGGCCGGCCGCGCTGTCGGTGGCCTCGATCGCGGCATAGCCGAGGTCCGCCAGCACCTCGGTCACCAGCATGCGCACCGAGGGTTCGTCGTCGACGATCAGCACGGTCTCGCCCTGTCCCGCGCGCGCCACCTCGGCCGCGCGCTGCGCCAGGTCCTCGCTTTCGACGTCGCCGTAGTAGCGCGGCAGGTACAGGCAGACCGTGGTGCCGTCGCCGACTTCCGAATAGATGCGCACGTGGCCGCCGGACTGGCGCGCGAAGCCGTGGATCATCGACAGCCCGAGCCCGGTGCCCTCGCCCAGCGGCTTGGTGGTGAAGAAGGGTTCGAAGGCGCGCGCCACCACCTCGGGCGTCATGCCGGTGCCGGTGTCGGTCACGCACACCGACAGGTACTGGCCTTCCGGGATGTCGTGGGTAGCCGACGCCGAGTAATCGAGCCATTTGTTGGCGGTCTCGATGGTGATGCGGCCGCCGTCCGGCATGGCGTCGCGCGCATTGATGCACAAATTCAGCAGCGCGTTCTCGAGCTGGCCGGGGTCGATCAGGGACGGCCACAGCCCGACCGCGCCCACCACTTCCAGCGCGATGTGCGGCCCGATGGTGCGCCGGATCAGCTCTTCCATCCCCGAGATGAGGGCGTTGACGTCGGTCGGCTTGGGGTCGAGCGTCTGGCGCCGCGAAAACGCCAGCAGGCGGTGCGTCAGCGCCGCCGCCCGTCGCGACGCGCCCTGGGCCACCGTCATGTAGCGTTCCAGGTCGTCGATGCGGCCCTGGCGCATGCGGATCTGCATCAGGCCGAGCGCGCCGGTGATCCCGGCCAGCAGGTTGTTGAAGTCGTGGGCCAGGCCGCCGGTGAGCTGGCCCACGGCTTCCATCTTCTGGGCCTGGCGCAGCTGTTCTTCCATGTTGCGCTGGCCGGTGGTCTCGACGCCGACGCCGGTGCGGCGCACGGGCTTGCCCTCGGCGTCGAGATGGGTGCGCCAGCGCGACAGCACCCAGCGCACCGTGCCGTCCGGATGGCGCAGGCGGTATTCCAGCGCCATGTCCCTGCCCGACACCAGGCTGCGCGCGATCTCGGCCTGCAGCGCCGGCCGGTCGTCCGGATGGACGTTGCCCAGGAACTCCGCGGTGGGCACGCCGGCGGCCGCGCGCACCGGGTCGATGCCGTACAGCCTGGCGATCGCGACGTCGGCCACGTAGCGGCCCTGGACCAGGTCGGCGGTCCAGGCGCCGATGCCGCCCACCGAATTCAGGGCCAGCCGCGAGAATTCCTCGGGATCGCTGACGACTTTTTCGCGCAGGCGCTCGGGCGACAGGTCGCGCCCGGCGGCATACACGCGGCCTTCGCTGCAGTTGCCGGTCCAGGCGATCCAGCGGTAGGACCCGTCCTTGTGGCGGAAGCGGTATTCGAAAGGCACATCCAGCGGCTGTTCGAAGATGCCGGCGAAGGCGTCGACGGTGGCATCCAGGTCGTCCGGATGGGTGTAGGCGAGGAAGGTGGTGCCGACGATCTCGTGCGCTTCATAGCCGAGCAGCTCGGTCCACATCGGGTTGACGGTCTCGATCGTCCCGTCCGGGAGCGCGACCACCAGCAGTTCGCGCGCCAGCAGCCAGAACCGGTCCTGGGCGCGGGTCCAGGCGGCCGTGGGCTGCGCGCTGCGTTTATCGTTGTCCATGTGAGTCTGAAGCAAGAATTTCGTCAATGCCTCATCTAAACGCAGCTGGACCGTGTGGTCTGTTCGCTAACACTCACCGGGGGCTGGACAGTCACCCGACATGCATGAAGTTTGATGCAGATAAAAAAAACGGCCGGGCATTGCTGCACCGGCCGTCGCATTTACCCATCGCTGAGAGTTACTTCGCCCCACCCAGCAGCATCTCGTTCAAACGCTTCACGAACGCTGCCGGGTCGGTCAGGCTGCCGCCCTCGGCCAGCATCGCCTGATCGAACAGGATGTGCGCCCAGTCGCCAAAGCGCGGGCTCGCCGCGTCTTCGTACTTCAGGCGCGTCACCAGCGGGTGGTTCGGGTTGATCTCGAGGATCGGCTTGCTGTCCGGCGCGTTCTGGCCGGCCGCCTTCAGCATGCGCACCAGGTTGGCCGACAGTTCGTGCTCGTCCGCCACCAGGCAGGCCGGCGAATCCGTCAAGCGGAACGTCACGCGCACGTCCTTGGCCTTGTCCGCCAGCGCGCCCTTCATCTTCTCGACCAGGTCCTTGTACTGGCCTTCGGTCTCTTCGTGCTCCTTCTTCTCGGCTTCGTCCTCCAGCTTGCCGAGATCGAGGCCGCCCTTGGCCACCGACACCAGTTCCTTGCCCTCGAATTCAGTCAGGAAGGACAGCATCCACTCGTCGACGCGGTCGGTCAGCAGCAGCACTTCGACGCCCTTCTTGCGGAAGATCTCGAGGTGCGGGCTGTTCTTGGCGGCGATGTAGCTGTCGGCGGTGACGTAATAGATCTTGTCCTGGCCTTCCTTCATGCGCGACACGTAATCGGCGAAGGAAACGGTCTGCTCATCCGAATCGACGTGGGTCGAGGCGAAGCGCAGCAGCTTGGCGATGCGGTCCTTGTTGGTCGCGTCCTCGCCGATGCCTTCCTTCAGCACCTGGCCGAATTCCTTCCAGAAGGTGACGTACTTGTCCTTGCCTTCCTGCTCGTCGCTGTTGGCCATCTCTTCCAGCATGCCCAGCACGCGCTTGGTCGAGCCTTCGCGGATCACGCGCACGTCGCGCGACTCCTGCAGGATCTCGCGCGAAACGTTCAGCGGCAGGTCGGCGGAGTCGATCACGCCCTTCACGAAGCGCAGGTAGATCGGCATCAGCTGCTCGGCGTCGTCCATGATGAACACGCGCTTGACGTACAGCTTGATGCCGCCGCGCTTGTTGCGGTCCCACAGGTCGAACGGCGCGGCGCTCGGTACGTACAGCAGCTGGGTGTACTCGCTGCGGCCTTCCACGCGGTTATGGGTGTAGGCCAGCGGCGGCTGGAAGTCGTGCGAGACGTGTTTATAGAACTCTTCGTACTGTTCCTTGGTGATGTCCGACTTCGAGCGCGCCCACAGCGCCGACGCCTGGTTGACGGTCTCGAATTCGTCCTTGACGACGGTTTCCTTCTTTTCCTCGTCCCACTCTTCCTTCTGCATCACGATCGGCAGCGAGATGTGGTCGGAGTACTTGCGGATGATCGACTTCAGCTTCCACGACGACAGCAGCTCGTCCTCGCCTTCGCGCAGGTGCAGGATGATGTCGGTGCCGCGGCTGGCCTTCTCGATCGGTTCGAGCGTGTAGTCGCCCTCGCCGGCCGATTCCCAGCGCACCGCTTCCGACGCCGGCGCGCCTGCGCGGCGGGTCTCGACGGTGACGCGGTCGGCCACGATGAAGGCCGAGTAGAAGCCGACGCCGAACTGGCCGATCAGGGCCGCGTCGGCCTGCTGGTCGCCCGACAGCTTGCTGAAGAATTCCTTGGTACCCGACTTGGCGATCGTACCCAGGTGCGAGATGACTTCGTCGCGGCTCATGCCGATGCCGTTGTCCGAGATGGTGACGGTCCTGGCAGCCTTGTCGAACGCCACCTTGATCTTCAGTTCGTGGTCGTTACCGTACAGCGCATCGTTGTTGATGGCCTCGAAGCGCATCTTGTCGGCCGCGTCGGACGCGTTCGAAATCAGTTCGCGCAGGAAGATTTCCTTGTTCGAGTACAGGGAATGGATCATCAACTGCAGCAGCTGCTTGACTTCTGCTTGGAATCCAAGGGTTTCTTTTTCGGCAACAGCCATCTTGTGTCCTCGTTTAGTGCGTTGGTTGAACAGACCGGGCCAATATTGGGATAACGAAAATTATTTCAAGGGTCTTTTTGATAAGCAATATTGTGCATGGGACGTATGCAACATACATAATCTTTTGATATTTTTCTCGACTTCATGATCTAGTCGACATACCGTATCGGCGCAGTGGAATTTTTTTCGTGCCCGGTGTCGAAACCTGCAAGCGCCATCCGTCGTAGTGATAGCAGCACCCACAACAAGCAAACCAGGGAGATCTATCATGAGTGAAGCAGTCCGCCCCATCCCCGAAGGCTTCCGCACCGTCACGCCCCACCTCGTGTGCGGCGACGCCGCGGCGGCCATCGCGTTCTACCAGCAGGCCTTCGGCGCCACCGAAGTCGGCCGCATGAATATGCCCAACGGCAAAATCGGGCATGCCGAAATCCGCATCGGCGATTCGCGCCTCATGCTGGCCGACGCCTTTCCCGAGTACGGCAGCAACGACCCGCTGGTACTGAAGGGGTCGCCGGTGGTGATCCACCTGTACGTCGACCATGCCGATGCCGTCTGGGACCAGGCGATCGCCGCCGGCGCCACGCCGGTCATGCCGCTGTCCGACGCCTTCTGGGGCGACCGCTACGGCCAGGTCCAGGACCCGTTCGGCCATCGCTGGTCGATCGCCACCCACCAGCGTGAGGTCTCCATGGAAGACATGCAGGCGGCCCTGAAAGAGATGGCGGCATCGGAATGCGGAGGGAATGCACAATGAAATTCATGGTCATCGTCAAGGCCAGTGCGGCCTCCGAAGCCGGCGTCATGCCGAGCACCCAGCTGCTCACCGACATGGGCAAGTTCAACGACGAGCTGGTCAAGGCCGGCGTGCTGCTGTCCGCCGAAGGCCTGCACCCCAGCAGCCGGGGGGCGCGCATCCGCTTCAAGGACCAGCAGCGCACCGTCATCGACGGCCCTTTCGCCGAGACCAAGGAACTGATCGCCGGCTACTGGCTGATCGAAGTCAGCTCGAAGGAAGAAGCGATCGAGTGGATGAAGCGCGCCCCCAACCCGCACGACGGCGTCGACAGCGAGATCGAGATCCGCCAGGTCTTCAGCGAAGCCGACTTCGGCGAGGCGTTCACGCCCGAGCTGCGCGCGCAGGAGCAAGAGCAAATGCGCGCCATGCGCGAACAACGCGCGCGCTAAGGAGGCCGGCCATGCAGTTCATGATCATCCGCAAGGCCGATGCCGCCACCGAAGCCCTTCTCCCGCCAGCGCCGGGGCTGATCGAGGACATGGCGCATTTCCACCAGCAGTTCGCCGACGAGGGCAAGCTCGGCCTGGCCCTGGGCCTGCGTCCGAGCGGACACGCCGTGCGCCTGAAAATGGGACCGGGCGGCGAGCGCATCACCGACGGCCCGTTTGCCGAAACCAAGGAACTGGTGGCCGGCTTCACCATCATCGAGGCGGATTCGAAGGAAGCTGCCATCGAGCGCCTGCGCCAGTGGCCGCCGGCCGACGCCGACGCCACCGGCCAGGTCACACTGGAACTGCGCGAGACCGGCTGCCCGGGCGGCTGCGCCGAAGTGGCATCCAGCCTGGCCGGCAACGACGACAGCGCCGGCCGTTACGTGATCCTGCTGCGCTCCAACGCCGACTCCGAACGCGACACCGTGCCAGAGCAGGAAAAGCTCGATGCGCTGGACGCCTTCAACATGGCCGAGGCGGCGGCCGGCGTGCTGCTGGCCGGCGACGGCCTGATGTCGAGCGCGCGCGGGGCGCGGGTCACGCTGTCCGGTAGCGGCGGCCGGGTCGACGTCAGCGTGATCGACGGCCCGTTTGCCGAAGCGAAAGAACTGATCGCCGGGTTCTGGATGATACGCGCCGGTTCCCTCGACGACGCGATCGCGTGGGCGCGCAAGCTGCCCTACCCGACCCGCCTCGATGCCGGGACGGAAGTCGAGGTCGAGATCCGCGAAGTGCTGACCATGGATGAACTGGTCGGGGCATGAGCGAAGCCGCTGCAGGCCATGGCGTCGGCCGCACTGTCGAAGCGGTCTGGCGCATGGAGTCGGCGCACATCGTCGGGGCGCTGACCCGCATGCTGCGCGACGTCGGCCTGGCCGAGGAACTGGCCCAGGACGCCATGCTGCAGGCGCTGGAATCCTGGCCAGCGGACGGCTTGCCGGACCGCCCCGGCGCCTGGCTGATGCAGGTGGCCAAGCACCGCGCACTCGATCATCTGCGCCACCAGTCCATGCGCGCCGGCAAGGAAGGCGAGCTATCCTGGGAATTCGACGAACAACTGCGCGCCGGCCAGCGCCAGCCCGACGAGCTGGCGGAACTGGCGCAGGAAGCGCGCGGCGGTATCGCCGACGACGTCCTGCGCCTGATCTTCGTCGCCTGCCACCCGGTGCTCTCCGCCGAGGCGCGCGCCGCGCTCACGCTGAAACTGGTCGGCGGGCTGTCCACGCTCGAGATCGGACGCGCCTTCCTGGTGCCCGAAGCCACGGTCGCCCAGCGCATCGTGCGTGCCAAGCGCACGCTGGGGGCGGCACAGGTGCCGTTCGAGGTGCCGTCCGGCCTTGAGCGCAAGCCGCGCCTGGCGTCGGTGCTGCAGGTGATCTATTTGATCTACAACGAAGGCTATGCCGCCAGCGCCGGCGCCGACTGGCTGCGCCCCGCCCTGTGCCGCGAGGCGCTGCGTCTGGGCCGGGTGCTGGCCGAACTGATGCCCGCGGAAGGCGAAGTCCACGGCCTGGTGGCGCTGATGGAAATCCAGTCCTCGCGCGAACGGGCGCGCACCGGGCCGGACGGCGCGCCGATCCTGCTGCTGGAACAGGACCGCACGCGCTGGGACCGCCTCCTGATCCGGCGCGGCCTCGACGCCCTCGAGCGCGCGGCCGGCTGCGGCAGCCTGGGGCCGTACGCGCTGCAAGCCGCCATCGCCGCCTGCCATGCGCGCGCCCTGAGTCCGGAAGCGACCGACTGGGTGCGCATCACGGCGCTGTACGATGCGCTGGCCCAGCTGCTGCCCTCGCCGGTGGTGGAACTCAACCGCGCGGTAGCGGTCGGGATGGCGTACGGGCCAGCCGAAGGGCTGGCGCTGGCGGATGCGCTGCTGGCCGAGCCGATGCTGCGCCACTATCACCTGCTGCCCAGCGTGCGCGGGGATTTGCTGGCCAAGCTGGGACGGCATGAGGAGGCGCGGGCCGAGTTCCGGCGCGCGGCGGGGATGACGCGTAACGAACGCGAACGGGCGCTATTGCTGGCAAGGGCCAGTTAATCCCGCGCCAGAGGCACCCTTGAACCCATACCAACATCCTCCCCAGACTTCGCTGTTTGTCGTGCGCCATGGACGCACCGCCCTGAATGTCGACGAGCGCTACCTTGGCGCACTCGATCCGCCGCTGGATGAACTCGGGTTGCAACAGGCGGCAGACCTGGCACGCCTGCTCCAGGGCCGTGCCGACACCATCATCTGCTCGCCCCGGCTACGCGCCGTGCAAACCGCCGAGGTGCTCGCCTCAACATGGCATGTGCCTTTCACGATCCTGGATGCATTCGCGTAACGCAATGTCGGCGTGTATGAAGGCTTGACCAGGGACGAGGCGCGCCTTGCTTATCCGGATCTGTGGCAACAGGATATTACTCGGCAGTGGGACATCGGACCTCCGGGTGGCGAAAGCATCCAGACCGTGTTCGAACGCGTCGCCGCAGGCTTGGCAACGCTGGAGAACGATTTTGCCGGCCGCAATGTCGTGCTGGTCGCGCATGGTTTCGTGGCCAAGGTGATCCGCGCCCTGCTCACCGGCCTGTCCTGGGATGCGTTCTTCCGGTATGCCTTGAAAAACGGGCAGGCGGAGCACTACACATTTATGCAAGGTCTCATGCGCGACTTCGGCCGGCCGTCCGCAAGCTGCGATAGAAGAGCATGCCGACCCCGATCATGATCGCCACGTCGGCAATATTGAAGATGCCCGTGCGCAGCCCGCCGATGCCCAGGTTCAGGAAATCCGTCACGCCGCCACGGAAAATAATCCGGTCGATCAGGTTGCCTGCCCCGCCGCCGACAACCAGTGAGACGGCGACGATGTCGAACGCGGTCACGCCGGGTTTGCGGACCAGATAAATCACCATGGCGGCCAGCGCGACCGCCGCTGCGACCACGAACATGGCGAAACGCGTGGATTCGGAGAACGTGGCGCCCAGGCTCAGGAAGGCACCGTGGTTTTGCGTATGCTGCAGCCGGATGATGTCGCCCCACAAGGAATAGCTGACCGATTCCGGTACATGGATGCGGACGAGCTGCTTCGTTGCCTGGTCACAGCCGACACAGGAAAGCAGCACCATCAGCATCAGGCACGTTCTCTTGAGCATGTTCACCGGGTGCTCCTGACAGGTCGCGGAACACCCAATGTAACACCGGACCGGTCACGAAAACACGCGCATTGTCACCCGGGTTGCACGAGCACGGCGCCGGCTAGTCCCGGCGCGCCTTTTCCAGGAAGGTCCACAGCGCGGCATCCTCCATCGACGCAATGTTCACCCGCATCATGGTGGTCGGCAGCTGGCGCGGCGAGAACAGGCTGCCCGGCGCCAGCAGCAGGCCCTGCTCCATCGCCTGGGCCGCCAGCACGTTGGTGTCGCGGCCGGCATCGAGCCAGGCGAACATGCCGGCCGCCGGCGCCGGCGCCATCCGCAGCCCCAGCCCTTCGAGGCGGCGCAGCACGCCGGGCCGCACCGCGTCCAGGCGCGCGCGGATGCGCTCCAGGTGCTTGCGGTACAAGCCCTCCGACAGGATCTTGTAGACCACGCGCTCGCCGATGTCGCTGGTGGTCAGCGTGGACAGCATCTTGCGGTCGGCCAGGCGCTCCGCATAGTCCGGCGAGGTGGCGATGAAGCCGACGCGCAGGTTGGGCGACAGCGATTTGGAAAAGCCGCCAATGTAGATCACGCGGCGCAGCTGGTCGAGCGCGGCCAGGCGCGTCACCGGCTGCACCGCGGGGCCGGGATGCAGGTCGCAGTAGATATCGTCCTCGACCACGATCATGTCGTGCTGCTCGGCGATGCGCAGCAGCTGGAAGGCCTTGGCCGCCGACAGCGTGGTCGAGGTCGGGTTGTGCAGCACCGAATTGATGACGTACAGGCGCGGCTTGTGCGCGGCTGCGAGCAGCGCCAGGCGTTCCAGGTCGGGACCGTCGGCCAGGCGCGGGATGCCCACCACCTGCAGGCCCATCGCCGCGAACGATCCGAACATCAGGAACCAGGCCGGGTCGTCGACGAACACGGTGTCGCCGGGGCGGCAGAATTCGCGCGCCACCAGGTCCAGCGCCTGGGTCGCGCCGAGCGTGGTGACGATTTGTTCCGGCGGCGCTTCGATGTCGAGCGCGGCCAGCTTGCGCTGCAGCTGCTGGCGCAGCGGCGCGTAGCCCTGCGGCGTGCCGTAGGTGAGCAGCAGGCTGCTGTGCTGGCGGCTGACCGCGCGCAGCGCGCCCGCGATGCCGGGACCGTCCAGCCAGTCGGCCGGCATGACGCCCGACCCGCTCGACGGCTGGCCGGGCGACTGGCGGAACATGTTACGGATCAGCCAGACCACGTCCAGCGTACGCGTCTCGGGCACCGCCGTGGCGTCCTGCGCTGCCTTCAGACCGATATGCAGGCTGGCATTCAGCACCGAACGCTCGCGCACGAAGAAGCCGGCGCCGCGGCGCGACTCCAGGTAGCCCTGGGCCACCAGCTTGTCGTAGCCGGCCACCACCGTGAACGGCGACACGCCATGGGTCTGGGCAAAGTTGCGGATCGAGGGCATGCGCGCGCCGGCGCGCAGCTGGCGCGCATCGATGCGGGCGGCGATCGAGCGCACGATCTGGTCGGGCAACGCTTCGCCAGATTCGCGCGACAACAAATGCAGGCCGGGTGTGTTGGTCATTTCGCCATTACAGTGCAATATTTATCAGGTGGAGTGTATCGGGACTGTATCGGCAGTCGGGTCTAGCATACCCCTGGTCACCTGTTGCTGCAATCACCCCATGATCCACCTCGGAGCCGCCATGCGCCACCCTGCCCCGTCCACCCTTGCGCCCGCCCTGCGGATGAGCGACGACAGCCGCGGCCTGCTGCTCGGGCTGGCCGGGGTCGCCATCTTCAGCCTGACCTTGCCGTTCACGCGGATGGCGGTGGCCGCCTTCGATCCGCTGCTGCTGACGCTCGGCCGCGCGCTCGGCGCGGCGCTGCTGGCCGCCTGCTGGCTGCGCCGGGCCCGGGCGCCGCTGCCTGCCCGTGCCGACCTGCGGGGCCTGGCCATCGTGGCGGGCGGCTGCGTGATCGGCTTTCCGCTGCTGACCTCGATCGCGCTGCGTTCGCTGCCGGCGTCGCACGGTGCGGTGCTGGTCGGCGTCCTGCCGCTGTGCACGGCGCTGTATGCGGCGCTGCGCGGGCACGAACGGCCGTCGCGCGGGTTCTGGCTGCTGGCCGCGCTGGGCGCCGCGCTGGTCGTCGGCTTCGCGCTGGCCCAGGGCGGCGGCAGCCTGCACCTGGCCGACCTGCTGATGTTCGGCGCCGTCGCGTCGGCGGCGGCCGGCTATGCCGAAGGCGGGCGCCTGGCGCGCCGCATCGGCGGTCCGGAAACCATCGGCTGGGCCCTGCTGCTGGCCGCGCCGCCGATCGCACTGGCTCTGGCGCTGACGCTCGATGCCGGCCAGGCGGCGCGCCTGGCGGCGGCCGGCCCGGGTGCCTGGCTTGCCTTCGGCTACGTCACGGTATTTTCGATGTTCGTCGGCTTCATCTTCTGGTACCGCGGCCTGGCGCTGGGCGGTGTCGCCCGTGTCGGCCAGGTGCAGCTGCTGCAGCCTTTCCTGTCGCTGGCCGGCGCCGCCCTCCTGCTGGGCGAGCCGCTCACCCTGGCCAACTGCGCGTTTGCGCTGGCCGTGATCGCCGTGGTGGCGCTGGGGCGCCGCATGCAGGTACGGCGCTGATTATTGATTCACCGGATTCGCCGGCTCACTGGAGACCCATCGCATGCAACTACCTACCCTCGCCGACATCGACGCCGCCGCCCGCCTGGTGTATGCGGCCATGCCGCCCACGCCCCAGTACAGCTGGCCGCTGCTGAACGAAGCACTCGGCATCGAAGCCTGGATCAAGCACGAGAACCATGCGCCCACCGGCGCCTTCAAGGTGCGCGGCGGCCTGGTCTACCTGGATGCCCTGCTGCTGCGCCAGCCGGATGTGAAGGGCGTGATTGCCGCCACCCGCGGCAACCACGGCCAATCGGTGGCGCTGGCCGCGCGCCGCCATGGCGTTGCGGCGACGATCGTGGTCCCGCACGGGAACAGCAGCGAAAAGAATGCGGCGATGCGCGCCTTCGGCGCCCGCCTGGTCGAACACGGCGCCGATTACCAGGCCAGCCGCGAATACGCCCATGCGCTGGCCAGGGAAGAAGGCTTGCACATGGTCCCCTCCTACCACCCCGACCTGGTGGCGGGCGTGGCCACCGGCTGGCTCGAGCTGCTGCGCGCCCGGCCCGAACTGGACACGCTGCTGGTGCCGATCGGCCAGGGTTCCGGTTTCTGCGCGGCGGTGGCGGCGCGCAATGCGCTCGGCCGCGACCTGCGCCTGATCGGGGTGGTGTCGGCGCATGCGCCGGGCTACCGGCTGTCGTTCCAGGCCGGGCAGGCGGTGGCGGCGCCCGCGTCCACCGTGCTGGCCGACGGCCTGGCGTGCAGCACGCCGGATCCGCTGTCGCTGCCGGTCGTGCTGGCCCATGCCGACGACGTGATCGCCGTCAGCGACGACGAGGTAGCGGCGGCGATGCGCCTGTATTACCGCTGCACGCACAACCTGGCCGAAGGCGCCGGGGCGGCGGCGCTGGCCGGGGCGCTGCAGCTGCGTGCGGCCGGCCGGCTGGACGGCGCCCGCCTCGGCCTGCCGCTCAGCGGCGGCAACATCGACGCCGCGCTGTTCGCGCCGGTGCTGGCGGCGGCGACGGATCGTTAAAAATCGCATGCCCGGGGGCGCCTTTCAAGTCGTACAATACCGGCTCTTTTTCAAGCAACACAACCAGGGGATTCCATGTCCGTCTACGACAAACTGAAAGAATTGAACATCACGCTGGCCGCGCCGGCCACCCCGGCTGCCGCCTATGTCATGTACGTGCAGACCGGCAACCTGGTCTTCATCTCCGGCCACATCGCCAAGAACGCCGACGGTTCGCCGAACACCGGCCTGCTGGGCAAGGACAAGACCACCGCCGAAGGCCAGGAAGCGGCACGCTCGGTCGCGATCGACCTGGTCGGCACGCTGCAGGAAGCCTGCGGCGGCGACCTGTCGCGCGTGAAGCGCATCGTCAAGGTGATGAGCCTGGTGGCATCGACCCCTGAATACAACGAACAGCACCTGGTCACCAACGGCGCCTCGGAACTGATCGGCGAGCTGTTCGGCGACGCCGGCAAGCATGCGCGCTCGGCCTTCGGCGTTGCCTCGCTGCCGCGCGGCACCTGCGTCGAGATCGAAATGATCGTCGAAGTCGCTTAAAAGATCAGGCAGCACCAGAACTGGGGCTGCCTACCAGGCGGCCTCATTAATCGAGCCGCTTATCCAGCGTGCTTTATAATGGCCGACGCACCCAATGCGGTCCTTCCTCTGTGAGATCAGTATGAAAATCGAAAATCCAAACCCCATCCAGTGGCAGTTTTCGGAACGCGCATCGCAGCTGCAAAGCTCGGCGATCCGCGAAATCCTGAAGATTACCCAGCGCCCGGAAATCATTTCCTTCGCCGGCGGCCTGCCGTCGCCCCTGACCTTCCCCGTCGAGCGCATGAAGGCAGCCTACGACAAGGTGCTGAGCGAAACCGGCAAGCAGGCGCTGCAATACGGCCCGACCGATGGCTACGCGCCGCTGCGTGAATGGATCGCCGGTTACCTGTCCACGCCGGACTGCAAGATCGTGCCCGAGCAGATCCTGATGGTGTCCGGTTCGCAGCAGGCGCTCGACCTGCTGGGCAAGGTGCTGATCGACGAAGGCAGCAAGGTGCTGGTCGAGACCCCGAGCTACCTGGGCGCGCTGCAGGCGTTCTCGGTGTACCGTCCCGAATTCCACTCGGTCGAGACCGACGACCACGGCCTGGTGCCGTCCTCGATCGAAGGCCTGGCCGAAGGCGCCCGCCTGCTGTACTCGCTGCCGAACTTCCAGAACCCGACCGGCCGTTCGCTGTCGATCGAGCGCCGCCGCGAGCTGGTGGAAACCTGCGCCCGCCTCGGCCTGCCGCTGATCGAAGACGATCCGTACGGCGCGCTGTCGTACAAGGGCGAGCCGATGCCGCGCATGCTGAACATGAACCCGGACGGCGTCATCTACATGGGTTCGTTCTCGAAAGTGCTGACCCCGGGCATCCGCCTCGGCTACGTGTGCGCCCCGCTGCCGCTGGTGCGCCGCCTCGAGCTGGCCAAGCAGGCCGCCGACCTGCACACCGCGACACTCACCCAGATGGTGGTGCACGAAGTCGTCAAGGACGGTTTCCTGAACGAGCACATCCCGACCATCCGCACCCTGTACGCCAACCAGTGCCAGGCAATGCTGGATGCAATGGAAGAGCAGTTCCCGGCCGGCGTGACCTGGACCCGTCCGGAAGGCGGCATGTTCATCTGGGTCGAGCTGCCGAAGCAGATCGACGCCACCAAGCTGCTCGACCAGGCAATCGCCGCGCGCGTCGCCTTCGTGCCGGGCGCGCCGTTCTACGCCAACGACCCGGACACCCACACCCTGCGCCTGTCCTTCGTGACCGTGCCGCCGGAACGCATCCGCGAAGGCATCGCCATCCTCGGCAAGCTGATCAAAGAGCAGATGTGATCGGTGCAGGCCACCCGGCCTGCATACGGACACTGCCGAAAAGGCCGCGCCTCCTGCGCGGCCTTTTTTTACGCCGCCATTTGCCGTCATCTCTCGGACAATTGTCCAAAAACGTAAACAAATGTCGGTTGCAACGAGGGCACAATTTTTTTCCTAATAATCAACAATTGTTACACAGCAAATCACAACAGGTGTATCATTTTGTTCGATTTCCCTCGTGCAGCTGCAGGCCTAGTATGACCAACACCGTCAGCGTGTCCTTGTCCGACACGCACAAGCCAGCCATCCTGATCGTCGACGACGCGCCCGACAGCCTCGGTGCGCTGCGCACGATCATGCTGCGCCAGGGCTATCAAACCTTCGTCGCCACTTCCGGCGAGCGCGCGCTCGACATCGCCCTGCGCGTGAAACCGGACCTGGTGCTGCTCGACATCGTCATGCCCGGCATGGATGGCCTGGAAGCCTGCCGCAGGCTGAAGGCGCATCCGGCCACCACGCGCATCCCGGTGATCTTCATCAGCGCGCGCGACGAGACCGCCGACATCGTCGCCGGCTTCGACATCGGCGCCGCCGACTACATCCCGAAGCCGCTGCGCATGGAAGAAGTCTGCGCGCGCGTACGCGCCCAGCTGCGCATGCGCACCACCAGCGAGACCCAGACAGCGCAGGCCGACCGCCTGCGCATGATCGTCAACAGCATGGACCAGGGCCTGCTGATCGTCGAGGCGTCCGGGCGCATCCAGTACGCCAACCCCGCCTGCGACCGCTACCTGGGCTGCAAGCCGGAAGAGCTGGTCGGCCGCCGCCTGGCCGACCTGCTGGAGCAGCCCGAGGCGCCCGCCGACCATGCCGTCGCCCAGGGCACGCGCGAAGTCAACATTCGCCACCACGACGGCAGCCTGCGCGCGATGGACCTGACCCTGACCCCGATGCACGCCGACGCCGGCCTGTTCGTCGCCCTGCTGCACGACATCAGCCACCACAAGCAGTCCGAGGATGCGCTGCAGCGCGCCGCCATGCTCGATCCGCTGACCAAGATCGCCAACCGCCGCCAGTTCGACGCTTTCCTGGAAAAGGAATGGCAGCGCGCGATCCGCAACGCCCAGCCGCTGTCGCTGGTGGTGCTCGACGTCGACCACTTCAAGCTGTACAACGACACCCTCGGCCACGCCGCCGGCGACACCTGCCTGCAACAGGTGGCGCAGGCGCTGCAGGGCCATGCGGCGCGTCCGACCGACCTGGCGGCGCGCTACGGCGGCGAGGAATTCGTGCTGCTGTTCGGCGAAACCCCGCTCGACGCCGCGACCCGCCTGGCCGAAATGATCCGCACCGCGGTGGAAGCCCTGCAGCTGGCACATCCGCGCTCGCCGAGTTCGCCGTGGCTGACCGTGTCGGTGGGCGTGGCGACCATCGTGCCGACGCAGCTGGACGAGATCGAGAACCTGTTCGTGTGCGCCGACCGGGCCATGTATGCGGCCAAGGCGGGTGGGCGCAACCGGGTGGAGGCGACGCTGGTGGGGGCGGCCTGGGACGTGGTCAAGGACGCGGCTGTCATTGATTTGAGCTGAGTATACGCACCAATTCGGCCCGCGCCGGATGAACGTCGCCCCTGCGAAGGCAGGGGCCTAATTTCCAAGAGCTGCCATTACGCGTGCAACTTGGGCCCCTGCCTTCGCAGGGGCGACGGGCGGAAGCTGACACACACAATTACCATAAGCGCCTGGTCAACCGTCCTAAATCCTCCAGCGCCGGCCCGATCGCCAGCACCATCAGCAAGACAGCCAGCGGCACCGTCGCCATCGACCCCACCTGCCTGAATCCCAGCGCCCCCACCACCCCGCCGGCAAAGAAACTGCCCAGCAGCCCGCACAGCAGCGCCAGCCGCGCATGGTTGGCGCCGACCCTGGGCAGGCGTTCGCCGTCCGCATTCCAGTACAGCAGCTTGCCCAGCTCGATGCCGATATCGGTGACGATCCCGGTCATGTGCGTGGTGCGGATCTCGGCATGCGAGAGCTTGGTCATCAGCGCATTCTGCAAGCCCATCATGAAGCACAGCAGCATCACCGTGGCCGGCACGAACAGCCCGCCGACGCCGGCCAGGCGCGCGCCCAGCAGGCCGAACACCAGCAGCAGCAGCGCCTCCAGCAGCAGCGGCAAGGCGTACAGGCTGGCCAGCGCGTGGCGGCGCGCATGGTTGACCATCAGCGCGGTACAGGCAGCTCCCATCAGAAAGGACAGCATGGCGCCGAGCGCGTCCAGCGCCAGCCCGGCTGCGCCCAGCGCCAGGTCGTCGGCCGCGCCGGAGACGATGCCGGTCATGTGCGAGGTGTAGCGGTGCACGGCCAGGAACCCGCCGGCATTGATGGCGCCGGCCACGAAGGCCAGGGCCAGGCCGAGGTGGCGGTCGGCGCGGCGGGTGCGCGCGTGGGCGGTCAGGGTATGGACGTAGTGCATGCCGTCAATACTAATCCAATCGGACCCGACATTGAACGGCAACAGCGGCTTCTCGTTCACGTGGCTATAATTGACAACCTTATTTGATCCTGCTCGCCCACATCGACCAGTCTGGACCACCGTGAATCCACATCTCGACCGCCTCCACCCCTACCCGTTCGAAAAACTGCGCCAACTGTTTGCCGGCGTCACGCCCAGCCCCGAGCATGCGCACATCAGCCTCGGCATCGGCGAGCCCAAGCACCCGACGCCGGCCTTCATCCAGAAAGCGCTGACGCACAGCCTGGCCGGGCTGGCCGTGTACCCGACCACGCACGGCGGCGAAGCGCTGCGCGGCGCGATCGCGGGCTGGCTGGAGCGCCGCTACGGCATTCCGCCGCTGGATCCGGCCACGATGGTGCTGCCGGTCAACGGCTCGCGCGAAGCGCTGTTCGCGATCGCCCACTGCACGATCGACGCCAGCAAGGCCGGCGCGCTGGTGGTCTGCCCGAACCCGTTCTATCAGATCTACGAAGGCGCGGCCTACCTGTCGGGTGCCGAGCCCTATTTCGTGAATTCCGAGCCGGCGCGCAACTTCGGCTGCGACTACGGCAGCGTGCCCGACGAGGTATGGCAGCGCGTGCAACTGCTCTTCGTCTGCTCGCCGGGCAACCCGACCGGCGCCGTGCTGACCCTGGACGACTGGCGCGAACTGTTCGCGCTGTCCGACCGCCACGGCTTCGTGATCGCCGCCGACGAGTGCTATTCCGAGATCTATTTCGGCGCCACGCCGCCGCTGGGCGCGCTCGAAGCCGCGCACCAGCTCGGCCGCAGCACGGGCGACCAGCCGTACAAGAACCTGATCGTGTTCTCGAGCCTGTCCAAGCGCTCCAACGTGCCGGGCATGCGCTCGGGCTTCGTGGCCGGCGACCCGGCCCTGCTGAAGACCTACCTGCTGTACCGCACCTACAGCGGCGGCGCGATGTCGCCGATCGTGCAGGCGGCCTCGATCGCGGCCTGGGGCGACGAAGCCCACGTGCAGGAGAACCGCAACCTGTACAAGGAAAAGTTCAGCCTGATCACGCCTCTCCTGAGGCAAGTGATGGACGTCGAACTGCCGGACGCCGGTTTCTACCTGTGGGCCGACGTGCGCCGCACCGGGTTGTCGGACACCGAGTTCGCCAAGGGCCTGTACGCCGCATATAATGTCACGGTCCTGCCGGGGAGCTACCTCGCGCGCGACGCGCACGGGACCAATCCGGGACGCAACCGCATCCGCATGGCGCTGGTCGCCGGCGTCGACGAGGGACTGGAAGCGGCCAACCGCATCGTCCAGTTCTGCAAGGACCTCAAGTCCGCCTGAATACCGTTTTATCCATCACTGAACCTGAAACCGACATCATGACTCAACAACTCCAGACCCTCATCGACAACGCGTGGGAACAGCGCGCCGAGATCAGCCCATCGAACGCACCGGCCGACGTGCGCGAAGCCGTCGCCACCGTCCTCGCCGGCCTTGACGACGGTTCGCTGCGCGTGGCGCAGAAGGACAGCGGCAGCTGGGTCGTGAACCAGTGGATCAAGAAGGCCGTGCTGCTGTCGTTCCGCCTGGAAAACAACGTGCCGGTCGAAGGCGGCGGCATGCAGTTCTACGACAAGGTCCCGACCAAGTTCGCGGATTACACCGCCGAAGACTTCGCCAAGGGCGGCTTCCGCGTGGTGCCGCCGGCCGTCGCCCGCCGCGGTTCATTCATCGGCAAGAACGTGGTCCTGATGCCGTCCTACGTCAACATCGGCGCCTACGTCGACGAAGGCACCATGGTCGACACCTGGGCCACCGTCGGCTCCTGCGCCCAGATCGGCAAGAACGTCCACCTGTCCGGCGGCGTCGGCATCGGCGGCGTGCTGGAACCGATGCAGGCCAACCCGACCATCATCGAAGACAACTGCTTCATCGGCGCCCGCTCGGAAATCGTCGAAGGCGTGATCGTCGAAGAGAACTCGGTGATCTCGATGGGCGTGTACATCGGCCAGTCGACCAAGATCTACAACCGCGAAACCGGCGAAGTCACCTACGGCCGCGTGCCGTCGGGTTCGGTCGTGGTCTCGGGTTCGCTGCCGTCCGCCGACGGCAAGTACAGCCTGTACTGCGCCGTGATCGTCAAGCGCGTGGATGCGCAGACGCGTTCGAAGACCGGTATCAACGAGCTGCTGCGCGGTATCTGATCTGTCGAGCCGTAATTAATTAGTCAGCTCCAAAACGTCGTTCCTGCCTTCGCAGGAACGACGTTGTTTTGGGAACGTCGTTTTCGCTAACAATAGCCATTCCTGCCACGCACTCCCCTTCACAGGTTAGAATCCTCCCAGCAGCAAAAAATTACCGCACAGCAAGGGAGCGACCACCATGGCCATGGAACGCCTGTTCCAATTGATGAAGGAAAAGAACGCGTCCGACATGTTCTTCGCGGTCAATTCCCCAGTTCACATCAAAATCAACGGCAACCTGATCCCGATCAACCAGCACAAGCTGGAGCCGGAAAACATCGATTCCCTGCTGTCCGAAATCGCCACGCCCGAGCAGATGGCCGACCTTGCGCGCGACAACGAACTCAACATGGGCATCTCGGTGCCCAACCTGGGCCGCTTCCGCTTGTCGGCCTTCCGCCAGCGCGGCACCGTCTCGGCCGTGTTCCGCTTCGTGCCGGCCAGCATCCCGCCCCTCGGCGAACTCGGCCTGCCGCCGGTGCTGTCCGAGCTGATCATGGAAAAGCGCGGCCTGCTGCTGATCGTAGGCGCCACCGGCTCCGGCAAGTCGACCACCATCGCCTCGATGCTCGACCACCGCAACGAACAGCGCTCCGGCCACATCCTGACGCTGGAAGACCCGATCGAATACCTGTTCAAGAACAAGAAATCGATCGTCAACCAGCGGGAAATCGGCAGCGACGCCGCCAGCTTCGACATCGC
This sequence comes from Herbaspirillum sp. SJZ107, assembly GCF_006715485.1. GTDB lineage: Bacteria > Pseudomonadota > Gammaproteobacteria > Burkholderiales > Burkholderiaceae_D > Telluria. The sequence goes on along the minus strand of NZ_VFNH01000002.1, from coordinate 1,645,446 downwards.
GCTGCGCAACTCGATGCGCCAGGCGCCGGACTGCATCCTGATCGGCGAGATCCGCGACAAGGACACCATGGCCGCCGCCCTCGCCTACGCCCAGTCCGGCCACCTGGTGCTGGCGACGCTGCACGCCAACAACAGCTACAACGCGCTGAACCGCATCATCAGCTTCTACCCGATCGAAAACCGCCCGGCCCTGCTGCAGGACCTGTCGTCCGCCGTGAAGGCGATCGTCTCGCAGCGCCTGGTGCGTGCCAAGGCTGGCGGGCGGCGCCAGGCCGCGGTCGAGATCATGGTCAACACGCGCTACGTTGCCGACCTGATCGAAAAGGGCGACATCGGCCAGATCAAGGAAGCGATGGACAAGAGCCTGTCGCCGGGTTCGCAGTCCTTCGAGAAGGCGCTGCTGGAGCTGGTGCAGGCCGACCTGATCACCCAGGACGAGGCGCTGGCGAATGCCGATTCGGCGACCAACCTGCTGTGGCTGATCAATAACGGGCCGGACAGCCAGACGGCCAAGGCCGAGGAACCCGCCAAACCGGCCGAGCCGCCGGCCGGGCCGTCATTCACCGAGTTCACGCTGGACAATTGAGGCAGGGGCCGTGCATCAAGCCTGAATCAGGTTCAGCTCGCATGTCCTGAGGCGGCGGCCGCCGACCGACAGGCTTCCCTTGCCCTGGTAGGACGTGGTTCCCAACGGGAAGTCGCCGCCGATTTCCAGCCGCCACGGCCGCGCCGGCGCACCGATACGGTGTCCCGTTCCCTGCAGTTCGAGGTGGCCATTCATGGCCAGGCCCGACAGGTTTTCCACCACTGCTGCCGTGCGGCGGTGCAGGCTGACCACGCTGTCCTTGATGTCCACTGCGAAGCGCGCTTCGTAGGCATCGGCGTGTGCGCTGCGGTCGGCACGTGCGCTGCAGGTCATGACGCCTTGCCATGCGCCTTCGCTGCCGGCCCGGGCCTGGGCCTGGACCTGGACGGGCATCGGCACCCGTACCGGCACTGGTGCCGGCGCCTGCACCGGTGCCGGTGCCGACACCGCCACGGGTGCCGCTAGCGGCGCCGGCCTCGCTGCAGCCGGCGCCGCTACCGGCATGCCGACCGGTCCCTGCAAGGCCAGCATGTCGCGTCCGAAGCTGTCGGCGCAGGTCCGGGCATATGTGGCATTGATCGATTTCAGGCGTGCGGCGTTCAGGGCCAGCATCTCGTCGAAGGTCGGGGCCTGGGCGTTCGATTCCGGAAGCTGCTTGCAGAATGCCTCCGCAACGACGGTCCCGGCAGCGACGTCGATCAGGCGGGCCTTCGCGGTGTACATGACCTGGTAATGGGTCCAGTCGGTCGGGAAATACATCATCTGCCACATCAGGGTGCGCACATCCAGCACATAGCGTGCCTTGCCCCTGGCGAGCCCGGCGATGCGCGCCGGATCTTCGCTATCGATGCGTACGGGCGACGCGACGGCCTGCATGCCGTGCGACGACTGCATGGCACCCAGCAGCGCGTCCGCGATCGCGACGGCAGGGTCGGCGATATGGTTGGTGGCCACCGTCTTGTTTCCTTCGGAGATCGTCGCCACTGCACCGAGCAGGCCAAACGGGGCTTTCGCCGGCGTCAACTCGCCGAAATCCGGCATGTCGCACGCGGTGCGCAGCACGCTCTGGTTGCGCACCGCACTCAGGGCTTGGGCATCGATCGTCTTCGTTGTCGTTGATACGCATCCCGACACCAGTGTGGCCGTTGCGATGAGTAGAATCCATGTCTTCATTACCGTCTCCAAGTGCGGCATGCGGATGCCTGGGATCAACGAATAGATTACGCAATACACAACATATTGTCCACGGGAAATCCATTTTTTGTCTTTTTCCAGGCGACCGCCCGGCCTCGGAAACCATTGCTAAACTATCCGCTGGAGATAGCGGCCTGTGCTATCCTTCGCGCCTTATTTATCAGCAACACCTGCGGTCACCGCGGCCGACACAGCGATTCAGTTCATGAAAACAACCCTCTACGGTATTCCCAACTGCGACACCGTCAAAAAAGCGCGCACCTGGCTGGCCGACAACGGCCACGCCTTCGACTTCCACGACTTCAAGAAGCAGGGCCTGGACCGCGCCACGGTCGCCGGCTGGCTCGAACAGCTCGACTGGGAAACCCTGGTCAACCGCAAGGGCACGACCTGGCGCAAGCTGTCCGACGAGCGCCGTGCAGCCATCGTCGATCAAGCCAGCGCGCTCGAGCTGATGCTGGAAAACCCGTCCGTGATCAAGCGCCCGGTGCTGGTTGGCAGCGGTCCGCTGTCGGTCGGGTTCTCGGCCGACCAGTACGCAGCCAAGTTCGGAGGCCAGTCATGAAAGCATCGCGCACCCAGGAACTGACCGAAGAGCTGATCGCGCTCGATTCCGTCACCCCGCAGGACAAGGGCTGCCAGCAGCGCCTGATCGAACTGCTCGAACCGCTCGGCTTCCAATGCGAGACCATCGCCTCGAACGGCGTGACCAACCTGTGGGCACGGCGCGGCACCGAGGCGCCGCTGTTCGTGTTCGCCGGCCACACCGACGTGGTGCCGTCCGGCCCGGTCGAGCAGTGGCACTCCGCCCCGTTCACCCCGACCCGGCGCGACGGCAAGCTGTATGGCCGCGGCGCCTCCGACATGAAGACCTCGATCGCCGCCTTCGTGGTCGCGGTCGAGGAATTCGTGGCCGAGCATGCCGGCCATGCCGGCTCGATCGCCCTGCTCATCACCAGCGACGAGGAAGGCCCGGCCGTGGACGGTACCGTGGTCGTGTGCGAGATGCTGGAAGAGCGCGGCGAAAAGCTCGACTATTGCCTGGTCGGCGAGCCGACCTCCAGCCACGTGCTGGGCGACATGATCAAGAACGGCCGCCGCGGCTCGCTGTCGGGCTGCCTGGTCGTCAAAGGCGTGCAGGGCCACATCGCCTACCCGCACCTGGCGCGCAATCCGATCCACCAGGCGGCGCCGGCGCTGGCCGAGCTGGCTGCCGAAAAATGGGACGACGGTAACGAGTACTTCCCGCCGACCAGCTGGCAGGTATCGAACATCGCGGCCGGCACCGGCGCCACCAACGTCATCCCGGGCCAGCTGAAGATCGACTTCAACTTCCGCTTCTCGACCGCCAGCACCGCCGACGGGCTGGAAGCGCGCGTCCATGCGATCCTCGACAAGCACGGCCTCGACTACGACCTCAAATGGACGCTGTCGGGACAGCCCTTCCTGACCCCGAAGGGCACGCTGTCGGATGCGATCTGCGGCAGCATCCGCGACGAACTGGGCGTGGTGACCGAGCTGTCGACCACCGGCGGGACCTCGGACGGGCGCTTCATCGCCCGCATCTGCCCCCAGGTGATAGAATTCGGGCCACCCAACGCCAGCATCCACAAGATCGACGAGCACATCGAACTGCGCTACATCGACCCGCTCAAGAACATCTACCGCCGCACGCTGGAACGCCTGCTGGCGGCCACGCCGGCAGCCAGTGCAGCCGCAGTCAGCGCTTAATTAGGGATACGACATGACCACGACGAATTTTTCCACGCCGCGCGACCTGCTGCGCTACGCCGTCACCCGCTTCAACGCCGCCAAGCTGTTCTTCGGCCACGGCAGTGCCGAAGCCTTCGACGAAGCCGCCTACCTGATCCTGCATACGCTGAAGCTGCCGCTCGACAAGCTGGACCCTTTCCTGGATGCGCGCCTGCTGCAGGACGAGGTGCTGCAGGTGCTGGCCGTGATCGAACGCCGCGTCAACGAGCGCGTGCCGGCCGCCTACATCACCAATGAAGCCTGGCTGGGCAGCTACAACTTCTACGTCGACGAGCGCGTGCTGGTGCCGCGTTCCTTCATCGCCGAGCTGATCCCGAACCAGTTCAGCCCGTGGATCGCCGATCCGGACGGCGTCGAGAACGTGCTCGAGCTGTGCACCGGCTCCGGCTGCCTGGCGATCATGCTGGCCGACGCCTTCCCGAACGCGGTGGTCGACGCCATCGACATTTCGAAGGATGCCCTGGCCGTGGCCGAGCGCAACATCCGCGACTACAAGCTGGAAGGCCGCGTGAACCCGGTCGAGTCCGACCTGTACGAAAACGTGCCGTTCAAGAAGTACGACCTGATCGTCACCAACCCGCCGTACGTGAACTCGGATTCGATGGGCAAGCTGCCGCCGGAATACCTGCGCGAGCCGCAGATCGCCCTGGCCGGCGGCACCGATGGCATGGACCTGGTGCGCAAGATCGTCGACGGCGCCGCCGAGCGCCTGACGCCGGAAGGCGTGCTCGTGGTCGAGATCGGCAACGAGCGCGAATTCGCGGAAGCGGCGTTCGGGGCGCTGGGGCTGACCTGGCTGACCACGAGTGCCGGGGACGATACGGTATTCCTGCTGACCGCCGACCAACTGGCAAAATAAGTTTGCTCAAAAACCGTCGCCCCTGCGGAGGCTGGGGCGACGGCTCATACGATAACCTGGTTTTCACATGATCCGATTCTCCAACGTCAGCCTCATGCGCGGCACCAAGCCGCTGCTCCAGGATGCCGACCTCACCCTCAACCCTGGCGACAAGATCGGCCTGATCGGTGCCAACGGCGCCGGCAAATCCAGCCTGTTTGGCATGTTGAGGGGCGAACTCCATCCGGACCAGGGGTCGATCGACTTCCCGCAGCGCTGGCGCATGGCTTACGTGGCCCAGGAAACGCCTGCACTGGATCGTCCGGCGCTCGAGTACGCGATCGACGGCGACGTCAACCTGCGCAAGCTGCAGGCCGAACTGGAACGGGTCGAAGCGCTGGAATACACGGAAGAAAACGGCATCGCACTCGGCGAGATCCACGGCCAGCTGGCCGACGCCGACGCCTACACCGTGCAGTCGCGCGGCGAGCAGCTGTTGCTGGGCCTGGGCTTCACGCTGGCCCAGATGCAGCAGCCGGTGGCCAGCTTCTCGGGCGGCTGGCGCATGCGCCTGAACCTGGCCCAGGCCCTGATGTGCCCTTCCGACCTGCTGCTGCTGGACGAGCCGACCAACCACCTGGACCTGGACGCGATCATCTGGCTGGAAGACTGGCTGAAGCGTTATCCAGGGACCCTGATCATCATCTCCCACGACCGCGACTTCCTCGATGAAGTCGTGAACGTGGTGGTGCACATCGAGGACCGCAAGCTGAAACGCTACTCGGGCAACTACAGCGGCTTCGAGCGCCAGCGCGCCGCCGCCCTGGTGCTGGCCGCCGCCGCCTTCGAGAAGCAGCAGCGCACCCGTGCCCACCTGCAGTCGTTCGTGGACCGCTTCAAGGCCCAGGCGACCAAGGCACGCCAGGCCCAGAGCCGGATGAAGGCACTGGCCCGGATGGAAGAGCTGGCACCGCTGCGCGCCGCCGCCGAGTTCTCGTTCGAGTTCCGCGACCCGGTGTCGGCACCGAATCCGCTGCTGGTACTGGACGGCGTCGATGCCGGCTACCCGATCGTGGACGAGCACGGCGACAAGGTCGATACCAAGACCATCGTCCACGGCATCAATTTTTCGCTGCAGATCGGCCAGCGCATCGGCCTGCTGGGCGTGAACGGCGCCGGCAAATCCACGCTGATCAAGACCGTGGCCGGCGAACTGGCGCCGCTCGCCGGCGAATCCACCCTCGGCAAGGGCCTGGTGGTCGGCTACTTCGCCCAGCACCAGGTCGAGATGCTGCGTCACGACGAATCGCCGCTGTGGCACATGCAGAAGATCGCGCCGACCGTGCGCGACCAGGAACTGCGCAACTTCCTGGGCGGCTTCAACTTCCCCGGCGACATGGTGACCAGCCCGATCCGGCCCTTCTCCGGCGGCGAAAAGGCGCGCCTGGCGCTGGCACTGATCGTGTGGCAGCGCCCCAACCTGCTGCTGCTGGATGAACCGACCAACCACCTGGATCTGGAAACGCGCGAAGCGCTGACGCTGGCCCTGGCCCAGTTCGAGGGCACGCTGGTGGTGGTGTCCCACGACCGCCACCTGCTGCGCGCCACCACCGACGAGTTCATCATCGTGGCCGATGGCCGCCTGCAACCCTTCGACGGCGACCTGGACGACTACAAGGACTGGCTGTTCAAGACCAAGCTGAAGACCGTCGAAGCCGGCAAGACCGCAGCCGCGCTGCCGGTCAAGGAACCCAAGGCAGCCGCCCCGGCGCCGGTGCCCTCGGCGCCGGTGCCCTCGGCGCCGGCCGCCCCATCGGCGCCGGTCGCGCCGGCCGACCGCAAGGAACAGAAGCGCCAGGATGCCGAGGAGCGCCAGCGCGTGGCGGGCTTGAAGAAACCGATCGAGAACCGCATCAAGCGCATCGAGGAGCAGATGGCCAAGCTGAACGCGAAAAAGGCGGATGTGGATGCACGGCTGCTGGAGCCGGGCATCTACGAGGCCGACAAGAAGGAGGCGCTGAAGAACCTGGTGGCGGACCAGGCCTTCCTGACGCGCGACCTGGGGAACCTGGAGAACGAGTGGCTGGAGTTGCAGGAGCAGCTCGAGGGCTTGATGGCTTAAACGCTGTATTCGCTACCGTTCAAACGTCGCCCCCGCGAAGGCGGAGGCGACGTGCTTGAGACGCGGGCCGCTTCACGCCACCTGCCGCGCCCCGTCCTTCCGCACCGACATCAAGCGATCGATATCGACCAGGATCAGGCGCCGTTCCCCCTTCTGTGCGATCCCGATCAGGTAATCGGCATCGATGCAGTCGGTGCCCGGCACCGGCGCGATCTGGTCCGGGTGCAGGGTCACGACGCCGGTCACGCCATCCACCACCATCCCCATCACGCAGCTGGTCAGGCGCAGGATGATCACGTCGGTCATCGGATCGGGCGCGTGCGGCGTGCTGCCGAAGGCGGCGCGCATGTCGACCAGGGGCATGATCACGCCGCGCGACACCGCCACGCCGCCAATGATCTCGCCGCTGGAAGCGAAGCGCTCGAGCGCCTTGAGCACACGCAGTTCCTGCACCTTGGCGAAGTCGAGTCCGTACTCCAGGCCGCCGAGCGTGAAGCTCAGGTACTGCGTCGCGCGCGTGCCGCCTTCGATTGCATTGCTGGTCATGTCGTGCATGGCGATTCTCTCCTAAGGGTCCCCCATGCTAAGATAAATGCCCTAAGGAAATCTTGAGTACAGTCAATTTTTCTAAATACATTCCTACCCGCGCGAATAGATTCCTACCCTTGCATTCAGGCGGCGTCGGCTTACAATAAAGACATCTAATAATTTCTAACATTAAAGGGACGCCGACAATGTTTCGGTGGCTGAAAAGGCTTTTTTCCCACTCTGCCGGACCACATGTGCCGCCGGCGCGCTCTCCCATTCCCACGCCTCCCGGTGTCCGCCGCAGCATTCCCGAAGACGACCCACCGGATGCCCCGCTGTCAGGCGCTGCCGCGCGCGAGGTCCAGCCGCCGGTCTCGTTCGAGCAGCTCGACCATATCAACGGGGCCTGGAACAGCTGGCTGTTCGACCGCCACGACCAGCGCGGCCTGGACATCAACGATACCGAGGCGCGCGTACTGGAATCGCTCGACACCATCCTGTCCTCGCAGCAGTCGGGGGCAGCACTGGTGCGGCGCATGCCCGGTCTGGTCCCGCAGCTTCTGCAAAGCCTGCGCAGCGACAGCTTCTCGGGCGCCGCGCTGTCGCGCACCATCTCGTCGGACGTGGTGCTGGTGGCGGCCGTGATCCGGCTCGCCAACAGCAGCCACCAGGGCGCCGCCAATGCGATCACGAGCGTCGAACACGCGGTGATCCTGATCGGCCAGGAGGGCCTGCGCCAGCTGATCACGACGGTGGCCTTCCGCCCCATCATCGACGTGAATTCCGGTTTCTATACGCGCCGGCTGGCGCCGCGCCTGTGGGAGCATGCGGAGCGCTGCGCGATCAGCGCGCGCCCGCTGGCGGCCGAGATGGGCATCGAACCCTTCGACGCCTTTTTGGCCGGGCTGCTGCACAACGTCGGCCTGATCGTCTCGCTGCGCCTGATGGACCAGATGGCGCGCGGCGAACGCCGGCTGGGCTCCGACATCTTCCTGGCCCAGCTGGGACGCGACACCCGCCGCCTGGCCTGCAGCATCGCGCGTGAATGGCATTTTCCCGAGACCGTGGTGCAGGCGCTGTCGGAACAGGGCGAGATGCGCAGAGGTGCCCGGATGTCGCCGCTCGGCCGCCTGCTCAAGCTCACCGACTACCTCGGCAAGGTGCGGCTGCTGGTGGAAAACGAGTTGCTGGACGAATCGAATCCGGAACTGTTCGCCGGATTGCCGCCGAATGCGGCGCAGTGCTATTCGGCACTGGCGGCGAGCCACGAACAGGCCGCCCCGGCCTGAGAGCCGCTCGCCGCCAATTCTCTTTTCGTGGCGAGCCGCGAACAGGCCGCCCCGGCCTGAGAGCCGCTCGCCGCCAATTCTCTTTTCGTGGCGAGCCGCGAACAGGCCGCACCGGCCTGAGAGCCAAGCACGGCAATTGCAGCGTTACCCTCAAGACCGTCGCCCCTGCGCAGGCAGGGGCCCAAGTTGTACGCGTAACGTTAGCGCCGGCAAACTTGGGCCCTGCCTCCGCAGGGGCGACGTCGTTCGATGGACGGTGCGAGCGCACCGAACCTCTTTATTTGAGGGCGCTGTCCGTCACCGCCAACTGCCGGTTCTGCGCATCCAGCCAAGCCTTCAGCGGCGCAAAGTAATCCAGCATCGCCGTTGCATCCATGCGCTCTTCCCCGGTCACCGCCTTCAAGGCTTCCGGCCACGGCTTGCTGGTGCCCATTGCCAGCATCTGCTGGAACCTGGCGCCGGCCTGCTTGTTGCCGTAGATCGAGCAGCGGTACAGCGGGCCGGTGTCGCCGGCTTCGCGGCACAGCGCGCGATGGAACTGGAACTGCAGCACGTGGGCCAGGAAATAGCGCGCGTACGGCGTGTCGCTGGCGACGTGGAACTTGGCGCCGGCGTCGAAGCCGCGCTCGCCGTCGATCGGCGCCGGACGCGCCACGCCCTGGTACTGCTCGGTCAGCGCCCACCAGGCCTTGTCATAGTCGGCCGGCTGGACCTGGCCGCCGTAGACCTGCCAGCGCCATTTGTCGACCTTGTAGGCAAACGGCATGAAGGCAACCTTCTGCAGCGCCGTGTACAGCAGCGGACCGATGTCCTGCGAAGGATCCGGCTCGTTCTTCATCAGGCCCACGCGCTTCAGGTAGGCCGGCGTGATCGAGAGCGCGACGGTATCGCCGATCGCTTCGTGGAAGCCATCGTTGGCGCCGTTCCTGAACAGCGGCGGCTGCACGTTGTAGGCGAGGTCGTAGTACAGGTGGCCGAGCTCGTGGTGGATGACGCGGAAGTCCTCGGCGGTCGGCGTGATGCACATCTTGACGCGCACGTCGTCCTTGCCGTCCAGGTCCCAGGCCGAAGCGTGGCAGACGACGTCGCGGTCGCGCGGCTTGGTCAGCAGCGAACGCTCCCAGAAGGTGGCGGGCAGTGCGCGCATGCCGAGCGAGGTATAGAAACCTTCGGCATAGCGCGTCATGTCGACCGCGCTGGTCTTGCGCTCTTCCAGGAGCGCGGTCAGGTCTTCGCTCTTTTCCAGGCCGGCGGGTTTCAGCAGCGGATACAGGTTATCCCAGCTCTGCGCCCACATATTGCCCAGCAGGTGGGCCGGGATCGGACCATCCGCCGGCACCGCGGCGGCGCCGTAGGCCTGGCGCAGCTTGTAGCGGGTGTAGGTGTGCAGCGAATCGTACAGCGGCTTGACCTGCTGCCACAGGCGCTCCATCTCGGCGGAGAAGGCTTCCGGCGGCATGTCGTAGAAAGAACGCCACAGCGCGCCGGTGTCGAGCGCGCCCATTGCGCGGGCGCCCTTGTTCGACACGGCGACGTACTTCGCATAATCCTGCTTGTAGGAAGGCGACTGGGCATGCCAGCCGAGCCAGACTTCCTTCAGGCGCGCCGGATCGCGGCTGGTGGCCAGCACTTTTTCCAGTTCGCCGAGCGGCATGCATGCCGGCCTGGCGGCGCCGGCGGCCGCCGGTGCCGGGGGACAGTACTTGGCCTTGCCGTAGGCGCCGGTCATGCCGGCCGCCAGCCGCGCGTAGCTGCTCCGGTCGGCGGCTTCCGGCAGCATCAGCGTGCGCTGCATCAGCAGCAGCTTGCGCGCGCTGGCTTGCGGCAGCTTCAGGTCCTTGAAGCGGCGTGCCTGCAGCGCCACTTCGCCGCTGAGGGTCAGGAACTGCTCGTTGGACTGGGCGGTCATCGTCTCGGTGTCGAGCGTGATGAAGTTCTCGGCCACCCATTCGGCGCGCTGGGCATCCAGGCCCAGACGCTCCAGGCGCTGCTCGGCGTCGAGGATGAAGCGCTCGGCCTCGGCAACGGTGGGTTTTGCAGCGGCCCTGGTGGCGGCAACGGCCGGCAAGGCAAATGCAGCACCGGCAAACAGGCCGGCAATCAAGGCAGGAATCAGGGCAACACCGGGGCGAATCTGAAGCATGGTCCTCACATCTCTCTTCTGTAGTAATGATTTATACGGTTTCCGCGGCGGCCGATTCGCTGTTCCAGGCAAAGCTGCCCGCCTGTCCGGCAAACAGCTGCGCACCACGCTGCGGCCCGCGCAGCCGCGCGCGGATCTCGCGCGGCGCCATCAGGTAGGGGCTGCCGCCGGTGGGGCTGAAGCCGAGCACGCTCACCTGGGTCTCGCCCCGCACGTGCTTCACCTCGACCTGGGCCACGCAGGCCGCATCCAGGCGCTGCGCCTCGAGGCCGGCCAGCATCTGCGCGCCCTTCTGCTGCTCGGCCTCGGCCGCCTTGACCCTGGCGGACGCATCGGCCACTTCCTTCAGCGCCGGCGCCACCTCCTGCGCCATGCGCTGGAACTGGTGCGCCTGCTCGGACGACAGGGTGATTTCCTTCTTGCGCACCCTGGACGCCACCATCAGGTAGCGGCGCACGTCGGGACGCCCGGCCAGGCGTGCCATCTCTTCCTTGTGGCGCGCCGCCAGTGCGCCGAACTGGGCGATGCGCTGCGACACCGCCGCGATCAGCTCGGCCACCGGCGGGCCTTCGGGCTGCAGCACGCATACCAGCATCTCGCCCTGCTTGCGCGGCGCGGCGCCGTCCACCGCCACGCGGCGGCCGGCGATGGCGCTGCCCTCGGCCTGCCCGACCGCGACTTCGTCGCCGATGATCTCGCAATTGACCGCGTGTGCGATGCGGACACGGGTGCCGGCTACGATGCAGTTCTCGGCGCGCTCCAGCACCACGACGCCGTCGAGCGCCTGGATCACGGCGCCGGAGGCCACGCCGCACACGCGGATGTCGCCACGCTTGCTGTGGGCGCTGCCGCCGACCAGGTTGGCGCGCAGCAGGATGCGGCCGCCGCGCGAAGCCAGGCGGCCATAGACGTCGCCGTGGACGGTGATGCCCTCGCCTTCGATCGTGCGGTTTTCCTGCACCTCGCCGAATTCTTCGTAGTCGCCGGTCAGCTGCAGGTTGCCGGTGGTGCGGGCGCTGACGCCGTCGCGGCTGACGATCTTGTCGCCGATCGACATCTGGCTGGTCTTGGCGTCCACCGACAGGAAGCCGGCGCGCTGCGCCACCAGGAATTCGCCGTCGCGGACACGTTCGACCCTGGTGCCGGCGCCGGCGTACGAAGCCAGGTCGGTATCGGCGCCGGGCGTGGCCGGCAGCCGGGTGCCGGACAGGTCGATGCCCTCGGTGCCGGCGCCGGCCGGGATCTTCTGCAGCAGGCGCACGCCGGCCTGGATCTGCGGGAAGCGGTTCTGGAAGCTGTTCAGGTCGAGACGGCCGTTGGCCAGCTGGCGCGGCGCATTGCTGCGGTGGATGTCGTCGGAGACTTCGACGATGCGGGCGTCGACGCCGGGCACCGGCTCGCGCCGCTGCGCGGCGACGAGGCGCTCGGCTTTCGGGGAAGCGATGGCGGCGCGCACGGCGGCGGCCTCGATGCCGAAGCGGACGCCCTTGAGCCAGAGGTCGGCGACGAATTCGTCGAAGTCGAGGCAGGTCGGCTCGCCCGGCGCATCAGGGTCGCCAGGATTGGGCAGCCAGACCGGCTCGACATAGTATTCGGCGCGCCCGCCGCCGAGCTTGAGCGGGCGGTACAGCGCACGGCGCGCCGGCGCGAACGGCCGGATGTCGGCGGCGATGCGGACCATGGCGGCAGCGCCGCCGACATCCGGTACGCCGTCGCTGAACAGGACCCGCTGGAAGGCGGGGTAATCGAGGCCGGCAAGCAGGCTGCCGCTGCGATAGAGTCCGTCGACGGCGTCGGCCAGCAACCTGGCCGCCACGGCGGGATCGGCATACACGCCATCGGCACGCTTGACGATGCAATGTTCAGGGGACACGGTAAGCTCCAGTCACGCAGGCAGGGTTTGGGCCAGGACAGAAGCTTGGTAGCGTATCACGTTGCTGACGATAAATAAATATCGATCAACAACGTTGTTTTAAAGGAACGGTAGAGCTGAAGCAGCCGTAAAAAACGGCCCTGAAAGGCCGTCTGGAGGGGGTGTCAGCGGCGGCGCTGGTACAGGTCCATGCCGGCTTCGTTGATCTGGCGGCGCAGGTCGCGCCGCTCGTCCGGCGTCAGGCGGCCGCTGCCACGGCGGCCGTCGTCGCGCGGACCCTGGCCGTATTGCTGCGCCTGCTGTTGCTGTTGCTGATATTGCTGCTGGGCGCGGCGCTGCTCTTCGTAGGCGCGCATCTCGGCGTCACGCTGGCCGCGGTCTTGCGGCGGCAGCGAAAAGCGCTCGCGCCCGCCCGGCTGGTGCTGCTGCTGCATGTCGTCGCGGCGGTCGCCGCCATATTGCTGTGCGAACGCGGTGCCGGCGCCGAGGACCAGAGCGCATGCCAGCGCACCGCGAAGGGCGACGCGCGCGATGCGCACTGCCTTCGTTGCTGCCTGGTTGTCGATGAACGCGCTATTCATTGGTGTTCCTCTTCCGCGATGCCAATTTAAAAGTTAAGCTGTACTGCGTAAAACGATGATGATAAGTCGTGATTCGATGAGGTCAGTTTATGTGTATTCCGCTGTGGGTATAAGCCCAAATGGGTAAAGTTTGTAACACAATGTAATGCCTCAACAGTAAGCCCTGTCCAGCTGGCCATATGAAGTTACCATAGCGACATTAATCTGACAAATCTTGACAGAATCATGAATGCAACAAGCCCGACTCCCGGCACCGCCAACAACGGCGGCCACGCCTCCAAGATCATGGTCGTCGACGACGACGTCCGCCTGCGCGACCTGCTGCGCCGCTACCTGACCGAACAGGGTTTCCAGGTCGTCACCGCCGAAAGCGCCCCGGCCATGAACAAGCTGTGGCTGCGCGAGCGCTACGACCTGCTGGTGCTCGACCTGATGCTGCCCGGCGAAGACGGCCTGTCGATCTGCCGCCGCCTGCGCGGCGCCGGCGACCAGACCCCGATCATCATGCTGACCGCCAAGGGCGAAGACGTCGACCGCATCGTCGGCCTCGAGATGGGCGCCGACGATTACCTGCCCAAGCCCTTCAACCCGCGCGAACTGGTGGCACGCATCAACGCCGTCCTGCGCCGCAAGGGTCCCGACGAAATCCCGGGCGCGCCGAGCGAGACGCCGCAGACCTTCGAGTTCGGCGACTTCGTGCTCGACCTGGGCACGCGCACCCTCAAGAAGAACGGCGAGACCGTGCCCCTGACCACCGGCGAATTCTCGGTGCTGAAGGTGTTCGCGCGCCATGCGCGCCAGCCGCTGTCGCGCGAAAAGCTGATGGAACTGGCGCGCGGCCGCGAATACGAAGTCTTCGACCGTTCGCTCGACGTCCAGATCTCGCGCCTGCGCAAGCTGATCGAGCCTGATCCATCCAGCCCGCTGTACATCCAGACCGTCTGGGGCCTGGGCTACGTGTTCATTCCTGAAGGCCAGCCGCGCTAGTGTCGACGACGTTTGCCAACGGGCGCCCCGAACGGCGCGCCGCACCGCGCCGCCTCGGCTGGATACGCAGCGGGCTGTTCTGGCGCACCTTCTTCCTGCTGTCCGTGCTGACCGCGCTGTCGATGGCGTCCTGGATCGGCATGCTCAGCGTGTTCCAGCGCGGCTCGCAGGCCGAGCAGACCGCCGAGCTGCTGGTGTCCGTGGTCACCATCACCAAGGCGGCGCTGACCCACTCGGCGCCCGACCTGCGGCTGGAACTGCTGATGGAGCTGGTGTCGAACGAAGGCATCCGCGTGCTGACCCTGGAACCGACCGACCACGTGGAACCGCCGCCGGCCTGGCTATTGCCCGAGATCGCGGCGAGGGTGCGTGACCGGCTGGGCCAGGACACGCGCTTCTCGCGCCGCGTGAACGACATGCCGGGCTTCTGGGTCAGCTTCGACATCGACGGCGACAAGTACTGGCTGATGCTGGAACGCGAGCGCATCGCCAGCCTGACCGGCGTCCAGTGGCTCGGCTGGGCCACCCTGGTCGGCGTGCTGTCGCTGGTGGGCGCGGCGCTGATCTCGAGCCTGGTCAACCTGCCGCTGGCGCGCCTGACAGCGGCCGCGCGCGCGATCGCCCAGGGCAAGCGCCCTGCCCCGCTGCCGGAAAAAGGGTCGAAGGAGATCGTCGAGGCCAACCGCAGCTTCAACCAGATGATCGACGACCTGCAGCAGCTGGAAAAGGACCGCGCCGTGATCCTGGCCGGCATCTCGCACGACCTGCGCACGCCGCTGGCGCGCATGCAGCTCGAACTCGAGATGGCCAAGCTGTCGACCGAGGCGCGCGAGGGCATGCAGTCGGACATCGCGCAGATGGACGCCATCATCGGCCAGTTCCTCGACTTTGCGCGCCCGACCGAAGCCGCGACCTTCGTGCCGATCAACCTGTCCGAGCTGCTCGAGGACTGCGCCCGCGAAGCGGCGCGCCTGCAGGACGTGCGCGTCAGCGCCGACATCGACGGCGACATCCACGTACCGGCCAACTCGACCGACCTGCGGCGCGTGATCAACAACATCATCGAGAACGCCCGCCGCTACGGCAAGACGCCGGGCCAGGATGTCACCGAGATCGATATCGCCTGCCACGTCAAGCTCGGCGGCCACGGCCGGCGCGCGGTAGTCGAGATCAACGACCACGGCGTGGGCGTACCGGAAGACCAGATCCAGCTGCTGTTGCGCCCCTTCACGCGGCTGGACAGCGCGCGCGGCCAGGCCAACGGCGCCGGCCTGGGCCTGGCCATCGTCGAGCGGGTGGTCACGCGCCACAATGCCGAGCTGTCGGTCCGCAACCGCGACGGCGGCGGGCTGGTGATCGCCTTCTCATTGCCGCTGGCCGCCTAGGAGGAGCTCCCGCTATACTGGCGCCTTTCGTTTTTACAAAATGAAGGCGACAGACATGCTCGAAAACGCAACCCCACTCCAGTACGGCGACGTCGAACAGGCGGCCGCGCGCATCGACGGCGCGGCCCACCGCACGCCGGTCCTGACTTCGCGCACCGCCGACGCCAAGGCCGCTGCCACGCTGTTCTTCAAATGCGAGAACTTCCAGCGCATGGGGGCTTTCAAGTTCCGCGGCGCCTACAACGCCATCGCCAGATTCACCGAGGAACAGCGCCGCGCCGGTGTCCTGACCTACTCGTCGGGCAACCACGCGCAGGCGATCGCGCTGTCGGCCAGGCTGGCCGGCATCCGCGCCGCCATCATCATGCCGAACGACGCACCGGCACTGAAAGTGGCCGCGACCAGGGAATACGGCGGCGAAGTGATCTTCTACGACCGCTACACCGAAAACCGCGAAGAAATCGGCCGCCGCCTCGCCCAGGAACGCGGCATGACCCTGATCCCGCCCTACGACCACCCGGACGTGATCGCCGGCCAGGGCACGGCGGCGAAGGAACTGTTCGAGGAAGCCGGCGAACTCGACGTGCTGCTGGTACCGCTCGGCGGCGGCGGCCTGCTGGCCGGCTCGGCACTGTCCGCATCCGCGCTGTCGCCCAACTGCAAAGTGATCGGGGTCGAGCCGGAGGCCGGCAACGACGGCCAGCAATCGCTGCGCACCGGCCAGATCGTCGACATCGGCGTGCCCCAGACCATCGCCGACGGCGCCCAGACCAGCCACCTGGGCCAGCACAACTTCGCCGTGATCCGGCGCCTGGTGGACGATATCGTCACCGTCAGCGATGACCAGCTGGTCGAGACCATGAAATTCTTTGCCGAGCGCATGAAGATGGTCGTGGAGCCGACCGGCTGCCTGGCCGCCGCGGCGGCGCTGCAGGGTGTCTATCCGGTAGCAGGCAAAAGAGTCGGCATCCTGATCAGCGGCGGCAACGTCGACCTGGCGCGCTTCGCCAAACTGGTCGCCTGAGCGGCGTTAGGCGCCGCACAGTCGCGCCTGCCTCCTTGATCTAGAGTGGTCCTGTCGTCAATAATCGATCAAGGAGGCCAACATGAAACACCTGCTTCTTGCCGCCCTCGTGGCCGGCGCCTTCGGCAGCATCACCGTGCCGGCCGGCGCCCAGGCCGTCTACGTGGACACCCCGCCCCCGCCGCCACGCGCCGAACGCATGCCGGCGCCGCGCCACGGCTACGTCTGGTCGCCCGGCCACTGGGAATGGCGCCGCGGCCACCATGTCTGGATGCCCGGCCAGTGGTATCGCGAACGTCCGGGTTACGTCTACCAGGCCCCGGCCTGGGTCCAGCGCGACGGCCGCTGGGTGATGGAAGGCGGCCGCTGGGACCGCGGCGGCCGGCGCGACCGTGACGGCGACGGCGTGCCGAACCGCTACGATGCGCGGCCGAACAATCCGAACCGCAGCTGATTCCTTGTCCTGAGCGCGCCCTGCGCGGGCCACATGCACGAACGCAGTCCTGTCAATCCGGCGGACTGCGTTTTTCATTTCCACGCCACGAAAAAAAACCGCCTGCGCATTGCTGCGACAGGCGGGACAATCCAAGTTTTCACTTGGAGGAGACAGAGAGACGGGCAACACCCCTGCGCTGCCCTACCCGCCCCACATTGGGCCGGGGTCTTTTCCCACAAGTCCTCATCGAGGTTATGCATGGCGCGTCAACTTGTCAGCGTAGTCGCACAATCTGTTTCGGCCGCGCTGCATACCCGATCACGGCCGCCGCGTTTCGCCAGGTAGAGCTGGGCATCGGCCAGGGCAACCAGTCGGGAAAACTCGAAGCTGCCGTCGATCGGCATCGCCGCCACCCCGATGCTGACCGTTGCGCCGGAAAGCAGGCCGGGATGCGCGCAGCTGGCCCGATGGAATTCCTGCCGGGCGCGCTCGGCAAGTTCGATGAGCGACGCGCCCGAATGGCCATCGACGACGAAACAGAACTCTTCACCTCCCCAGCGGCATGGCATGACGTGCGGACTGCCGAGCGTGCGCATGACGTCGCCCATCATGACCAGGACGCTGTCGCCGGCGTCGTGCCCATACCGATCGTTGAGTGCCTTGAAATGGTCGATATCGAGCAACAGGACGCCCAGCGACCCGATCGGTCGCCCC
This sequence comes from Herbaspirillum sp. SJZ107, assembly GCF_006715485.1. GTDB lineage: Bacteria > Pseudomonadota > Gammaproteobacteria > Burkholderiales > Burkholderiaceae_D > Telluria. The sequence continues at coordinate 1,627,973 of NZ_VFNH01000002.1, read as the reverse complement.
GGCGCCAGCAGCGAATGGATGTGAGCGCGTAGGCCGCGGCGGTTCAATAGTCCCGTCAGCGGATCATGGGCCGCAACGGCCTTCAGCTCGCCGACCAGGCGCAGCAGGACCAGCAGGAAAAGTATCCAGTTGCCGATCAGCGCATTCGCCATCACGCCCAGCCAGGTGACGATATTCGCAAACGGAAGCTCGGGCGCAGCGTAGGTAATCGGGGCGGCCGCGGTGATGACCAGGAACCCCTGTGCCAGCGAGGCTGCGGCTTCGGCCAGCAGGACCAGGGCAGCGACCCGGTAGGCGCGGGAGGACTGCCGTTCCCGGTACCGCCACAGATACCATGCCGTCAGCCCGTTCACGCCCGCCTGGTACAACGATTGGGTAAAGATGCGGGCGACGCTGTCCGGCACGAACAGCGTGAATGCGATGGTCAGCAGCACGGCAATGGCGATGAGCAGCGACAGGCCGTGTCGCCGAAGCGGACGCCCTACGAACTGCGCTGTCCCGGCCAGGAACAAAGCGTGGCCGGCATCGAACGGGATGTTGAACAGCAGCGAAGCCCACTGCCAGTCGCCGATCAGGCGCGGCGCATCGAGCAGCACGGCACACCCCACCGACAGGCAGGCCAATGCCCATGAGCGCACGCCGGCAATGTGGCGCGCGGCGGCATGCAAGGTAAAGAACATGGCGCTGGCGGTGACCGAGGTCACGCCGAGCACGACCATTAAAGTGGGTTCATCGATATTCATTGCACTGTCAGGCTGGAACGGGCTTGCGACGGATAACCAGGCACAAGCTCCCATGCAATGAACGACCCGATGCGACTGTTCAGTTTTACGCGGCTTGTTGTGCAAGCTGCATAGTCCGCCACAAAGCCCTGGCGGGCAAGATAATTACCCCTGCATGTTGCAACGCACCAACCAACTGTTCGTCGATGCCGTCATTTGCCTGAAATTCAAAAAAAACGCCAGCCCGAAGGCTGGCGATAATCCAGGCGGGAGAGGCCCGGAGGAGACAGAGATAAAGCCAGCACATCACTGCATGGCTACGAGACAGAGGTTGGGACAGTCGGGGCATCCACAAGGGCCACGACGGGTTATCGATGGCGCGCCGCTCGGTAGGCCCAGTCGTACGGCCTGTTTTTTCCTCTGGCGAAGCAGTCCGGCTCCCGAAAAAGGGTGAGGCACCTAACAGACCACCCTGCCCTGGCGGCGCACGATGCAATTTCGATAAGGAGATTGCCATGAAGCGTACCGCCAGGATGATAAGCATGATCGCCGCCGCCGTGCTGGCGGCACCGGCCGCGATGGCCGGCGCCGACATCGTCAAATGCGTGGATTCGAGCGGCCACGTGACGTTGACCGACCAGCCCTGCGACGCCGGTACGGTGACGGTGCGGCTGGGACCGGAAGCGGCCCAGAATGCACAGCAGGCGACGCCGCGGCGCTATGTGCTGCCGGCCGTCGACCTGCGTCACGAGGCCTGGAAGCGGCCTGCCGTGGAGCGCCCGGCACCGCTGTCGCGCGATGTCGCGACCCTGAAGGCGGCGCGCCAGACCCTGCTGATGCTGGATGCGAAGCCGGCGCTGGCTGGCCTCAACTGAGTGTCAGTGGCGATCCCAGCGTGGTGAGTATTCGGGCAATGCCGGCTCGTTGGCCGGGGCGCCCAGCGTGCGCACCAGCTGCAGCACGTCTTCCGCCTTGATGAAGCTGGCCGACGAGCTGGCCGCCAGCAGCTTTTCCGGCGGCTGCGAGCGCGCGATGGCGAAGCCCTGCACGTAGTCGACGCCGATCTCGGCCAGCGTGCGGATCGTGGCGGCGTCCTCGGCCCACTCGGCAATCGTCTTCATGCCCAGGTTGGCGGCCAGGTTGACGATCGCCTCGACAATGGCGACATTGGCCGGATGGGCATTGATGTTGACGATGAAGTTGCCGTCGATTTTCAGCACGTCGGCCGGCAGTTCCTTCAGGTAGGAGAACGAGGTGTAGCCGGCACCGAAGTCGTCCAGTGCGACCTTGACGCCGAAGTTGCGCACCTGGTCGATGAAGCGGCGCGTGTTGTCGAGGTCGTGCAGCGCCACGCTCTCGGTGATCTCCATGCACAGGCGCGACGCCACGTGCGTGTAGCGCGACAGGATCTCCAGCGTGTCCTGCACGAAGCGCTCGTCGTTGAGCGAGGCGCCGGACAGGTTCATGCAGACGAAGCGCGTGTTCTTCAGGTTCTCGACGTTGTCCTCGATCCAGCCGAGGGTCGTATTCAGGACCCAGCGGTCGATCACGCCGGCGCGGCCGCTCTTCTCGGCGGCGGCGATCAGCGGGCCGGCCGGCGAGACCCGGCCGTCACGCTCGCGCATGCGCAGCAGCACCTCGAAGTTCAGCGATTCCATCGGCGCGTTCAGCGACATGATCGGCTGCATTTCCAGGAACATGCCTTCGGTGGCGTTGGGGCCGGCCAGGCGCTCGACCAGGCTCAGCTCGGCCTCGCGCTCCTGGAAGGCGGTCGAGCCGCGCTCGTAGACCACCAGGCCGTCGCTGTGGCCATCCTTGGCTTCGCGGCAGGCACGGTCGGCGGTCGACACCGCATCCTTCATCGGCATCCCCGGCGCGACTTCGATCAGCCCGACCGAGCTGCGCACGTGGAACGCCTTGTCGCCGACCCGGTACGGCGTGCCGCCGATGCGGTCGACGATACCGCGGCAGATCAGGGTCGCCAGCGGCACCGCGGTATCAGGCATGACGATCACGAATTCGTCGCCGCCGACGCGGCCGATCTTCTGGCCGCCGCCCAGCATCATTTCGATCCGCTCGCATACCTGCTTCAGCACTTCGTCGCCGGCGGCATGGCCGAACAGGTCGTTGATCAGCTTGAACCGGTCGAGGTCGATGTAGGCCAGGCTCAGCGGCTTGCCGCCGGCGAGCCGCTGCACCGCATCCTCGAACACCTTCTCGATACCGCGCCGGTTGTAGACCTTGGTCAGGGCGTCGTTGTCGGCCATGAAGCGCAGCTGTTCGGTGGCTTTCACCTTTTCCGTCACGTCCTGCATCACCGCTTCGATGCGGCCGTGCGCCAGCGTGGCGCTGACCATGAAGCAACGGTTGCCGTCGCGGCTGACGACCTGCATCTCGGCATCGCTCTGCATGTGCACCTGCTCGTGCAGCGTGATCCAGAAACTCTCGGCGAAGAACTGCTTCCAGGCAGTGCGGCCGGGGATGATGTCGACCACGTCGAGCATCTTCAGCATGGCCGGGTTGGCGCTCAGGAAGTGGCCGTACATGTCGAGCGTGAACAGGCCGACCGGCATCGCCTCGTAGGCGTGCTGCAGCTTGTCCTGCGCTTCCAGGCGCTTTTCGGTCTCGACCCGCATCTGTTCGGCCACGGCGAGCGCCGCCAGCATGCTCGAGGTCAGGGCCGCGGTCACGCTGTTGGCCACGCCGAGCAGCTCGCGCACGCCCAGCGCTGCCGCGAACACCTCGGTCAGGCTGGACAGGAAAGTGACGGTGAAGGAAGCCGCGAACCACATCGCCACGTGCGACTGCGAGCGCAGCATGACGCTGACCAGGCCCAGGATCATCAGCGACAGGCTGCCGGCCACGATGATCCACATGACCGGCAGGAAGCCGCCGTAGGGAAGCCAGATCGCGCACGGCAGCAGCGCCAGCACCAGCCACTGGACCACGCGCAGCAGCGGCGCGAAGCGGGTGCGCAGCAGGTCGGCGCCAAACAGCGTCATGTAGAGAGTGAGCGTGGCGATCGCGTACAGCGCCATGGTCAGCGCACGGCTCGGCAGCAGCCATTCGACCGGCACCTGCTGGCCCAGCCACTGGATGTCCCAGCCGGCCGACAGCGCCGCCACGCGCAGGTTCAGGATCAGCCAGCCCGCGAACTGCAGGTACAGCACCTGGCGGTTGATGACGGCGGTGACCAGGATGAACAGGCTCAGGACGATCATGCCGCCGTCCAGCAGGCCGGACTGGCGGTGGAACTGCTGGGTCGACAGCGCCAGCCGGTCGGCCGGCCATTGCAGCAGCGTCAGGTGGGCCGGGCCGGAAAAGACGGCGCGGCACAGCACGTCCCCGCGCGTCTTGGGCAGGCTCAGCGAGAAGCCGGCCTTGGCGTCGGCCAGGGCACCGTCGGCGCCGCCGCGGGTGGCGCTGCCCAGCATCTTCAGCGTCGCGACATCCCAGCAGCGCAGCGCGACCATATGGCGCGACGGGAATTCGACCGCATCCGGGATGCCGCCGAGGTCACGCGCATGGAAGGCGAACCAGACCGGCACCTCGGACAGGTGGGTATCGTAGGCATCGACCGGATGCGCATGCGCCAGTTCGCGCAGCGCGGCCGAAGGAATGAAGGTGGCGTCGTGGTCGGCGACGGCGCGGAAGGCCAGCGGCTGGCCGCCGCCGCCGGTGAAATGGCTGTTCCACAGCATGAGCACCAGCACCGACGCCAGCGCCACCCCGGCCGGCACGCAATACACCGACAACAGGCGCATCGTGGTTTCGATGCCCCGGTGAATCGCCATCAGGAACATCGGCTTGTGCGTGGGTGGGGACGGCTGGAAAGGTTGGAACATGGGTATCGATCAGGCTGTCAGGCCCCGGCGAACCGCCGGCAGCATCGGCCTAAAGGATACAGGCTCGCAATAATTCCGTCATGCAATATATTGCCGTCAAGCCATAGCGAAGCTTGGAACCCGTTCCATAACTGCATTCGGACGCGCCGCCGGCACGATCTTGTGGCGTGGCCGCAACTCGCCGATCTGGATGTCCGGGTGGTTGGTGTGGAACACGTACTTCATCAGCGGGTGGCGCGCCTCGCTCCAGCGCGCTTCGGCGGTAGCGACTTCGAAAGCCATCACACGGTGCGGTATGTTGCCGACATGGCGCAGCGGGATCCGCTCGCCCGGCCCGAACACGTCGCTGAACAGCAGCTGTTCGTACTGGCGGTCGATCGGCGCGCGGCCGGTGGCGATCGCATACTCGGTGCCGCTCAGCTGCCAGTACTGGAAGAAGGCCTTCATCAGCGCGACCTTGACCACGTGGCCGATGCGGCCTTCGGACACGCCCAGGCGCGTGACTTCGGCCAGGCGGCGGTCCCGCAGCCAGTCCGGCAGTTCGATCGATTGCTCCAGGTGCAGCGGACGGTAGGCATTGGTCTGGATGCGCGCGGTGCCGAGCGCCGTGCCGTCCAGCTTCGATTCGGCCAGCAGCACAATGCTGTCGTCTTCGTAGTCGCAGGCCTCGGGCGCTGCGAGAGTGCGCGCGAATTCCGGCACATGGCGTGCGTAGGCGGCATGGCGGACGCCGATCGCCTTCCACAGGCTGTCTTCGGTATCGACCCGGCGAACCGTGAACGGCAGGCGCTCCGTGGGCAGGGAAGACAGAATGTGTGCGGTGCTCATTTCCATGGCGGGGCAGTCCTTGAATAAGATGACAACAGAGAGAGGTGTTGATAATTATCAACCTTTTAAAAAAATCCTAAAGGTCGAAAAGACATCCCTTTTGCCTTCTATTCAACGAACTGCAGCCTACTGCACCGCTTCGGTGCGCATCACGCCATGAAACGCGCGGTGCCGGACACCCGGATCGAACTGCCGGGCAGCGCGCCGATGTCGGCATGCAGGCGCGAGCGCATGCCCATGTCTTCGCCTTGCACCACGTCGATGGCGCCGCCGTGCGGCCAGCCGATATCGCGCAGGTAGCCGGCCAGCGCGGCGGTGCCGGCGCCAGTGGCCGGGTCCTCGTACACGCCGCCGATCGCGAACGGATTACGGGTATGGAACAGGCGCCCGGTTTCGGCCCAGGCCAGCACGATCGTGGTCAGCCCGTACGCCGCCATCAGCGCGCGGCCGGCCTCGAGGTCGTAGCGCATCGCGGCCAGCTTGGCGCGGCTGGCCAGCGCCAGCACCAGGTGGTCGGCGCCGGCATGCGCAAAGCCGGGCGCGATGCGCGGGTCGAGATCGGCTTCGCCATAGCCGAACAGCGCCAGCGCGGCCTGCACCAGTGCCGGGTCGGCGGCGCGGCTGAAGGTGGGCGGCGATTGCAGCGCCGCGCTCACCAGGCCGCCCGCGTCGCGCCGCCCCTCGACCGTGATCGCGGCCGCGTTCAGGGTCAAGGCATACACGCCGTCGCCGTGGGCGCCGGCCAGCGCCGCACCCAGCGCGATGGTGGCGTGGCCGCAGAACGGCACCTCGGACGCGGGCGAAAAGTAGCGCACGCGCCAGCCGCCGTCGACCGGCGCGGCAAAGGCGGTTTCGGAAAAGCCGACTTGGTGCGCCAGGCGCTGCATGACGTCCGCCGGCGGCAGGACGGCGCCGGTCCAGACGCCGGCCGGGTTGCCCCCTACCGCGCCATCGGAAAAGGCGGCGATGCGCAGGATCGGATCTTGATGTTCAGTCACGCTGGACTCCTCGACAATATAGATAGAAAAACATGTTCAGAAACCCGGCGGGCGCTCGCCCGCCACGCCGGCTTCCTTTTCCAGCGCCAGGCCGACACGGGCGATGGTGCCTTCGTCGAACAGGCGGCCGATCAGGGTCACGCCGTGCGGCACGCGGCGCGGCGGCGCGAAGGTCGGCAGCGGCTGGGCCGGGTTCGGCGCCCAGTCGCTGCGCGCCTGCCCCACTTCCACGGTGCCGGTGCGCAGCGTCAGCGACGGATGGCCGGTATTGTTCGAGATGGTCAGCATTTCGTCGCGCAGCGACGGCACCAGCAGCAGGTCGACCTGCTGGAAGATGCGCGCCATCTCGAGCGCCACCTTGCGCCGCAGGCGGTCGGCCTGCACGAAGTCCACCGCCGACAGGAAGCGCGCCTCGCGGAACAGGTTGGGCCAGGCATCCGGCACCTGCGCCTTGAGCTGGTCGACGCGGCCGTCCAGCGTGATTTCTTCGAAGGCGGCGGCGGCTTCGGCGAACAGCACGGTGTTCAGCGATTGATAGGGCCAGTCCGGCAGTGTCACCGGCACCGGGCTCAATCCGAGACACTTGATGGTCTCCAGCGCGGCGCGGTCGACGTCGGTGGCCGGGGCTTCCTTCATCCAGTCGGCGAAGTAGCCGACCTTCAGGCCCTTGACGCCGGCGCCGGCGTCGAAATCGAGTCTGGCCGGCACGCCGGCGACGTCGCCCGCGTCCGTGCCCGAAATCGCCTGCAGCACCAGCATCGCATCTTCGACGCTGCGCGTCATCGGCCCCAGCTTGTCGAGCGACCAGCACAGCGTCATGGCGCCCGTGCGCGGCACCCGGCCGTAGGTCGGGCGCAGGCCGGTCACGCCGCAGCGCATCGACGGGCTGATGATGCTGCCGCCGGTCTCGCTGCCGATCGAGAACGCCACCAGCGCGGCGGCGGTGGCGGCACCCGGCCCCGCGCTGGAGCCGGACGCGCCCTCGTCAAGCAGCCACGGATTCATGGTCTGGCCACCGAACCAGACGTCGTTCAGCGCCAGCGCGCCGAGGCTCAGCTTGGCCACCAGCACGGCACCGGCCGCGCTCAGCTTCGCCACCACGGCCGCATCCTGCTGCGGCACGCGGTCGCGGTAGAACTCGGCGCCCCAGGTGGTGCGGATGCCGGCGGTGTCCAGCAGATCCTTGACGCCGTAGGGAATCCCGTGCAGCGGGCCGCGGTACTTGCCGGCGGCGATCTCGCGGTCGGCCTGGCGCGCCTGCGCCAGCGCATGTTCCTCGGTCAGGGTGATCACGCTGCGCAGCCTGGGGTCGAGGCGCTTGATGCGCTCGATATAGATGCGGGTCAGGCGCTCCGAGGTGATGGCACGGGTCTCGACCCAGCGCGCCAGCCTGGTCACCGGAGCATGGGCGATGTCTTCGTCGCGCGCCGGCAGCGCGCCGGGGTTGACGCGGCTGCGCACGAAGCGTCCGGTCTTGTTGATGCCTGCGCCGCTGCCGCCGGCGGCATCGAGCGGCTTCCACACCGTGGCCGGGGCCAGGTCCGGCGCCAGCGCCACCTTGCGCGGCCCGGTGCGCCGTTCCACCGTCGACGCCAGCGACACGCGCCAGCTGCCCGCCATCATTGCGCGCTGCGCCGGCGTATTCGTCACCTGCATCAGCTTCTCCGCTTCGGCGAAGGTGGCCGGCGTGACGGCCGGGCCGAAGCCGGGGGTGGCGCCGAAGGTCGGCGGGGCGCCCGGGGTACTTGCAGGCGCAGCAGGGGCAGGCGTGGCGCCGTCTTGCGGCAGCGGTTCGGCACGGACGGCTTCGGCCACGGCCAGCAGGCCGAGCGGGGCGTTGATCAGGAATTGGCGGCGTTGTTTCATGGACCCTCGGTGGTGATCGGTAGATAGGTAAGACACGAGTGCAACCCGATGATCCTACCGTAGCGCCGCGATCGAAACAACGTCGGGACCGGCGCGCCGCCGCCAGACGCGCCATCCTCCTCGTTCGCGCTCAGCCGCCGCCGTGCCCTGCCCCCGGATGCGCGACCTGGTCGAGCTCATCGTAGTGGCGGAAGATGCCCTCCTCGTTGAATGGCAGGCGCCGTTTCGACGCCAGGTAGGCCGCGATGCGCGGCCGCTGCGCCACCCGGTCGTGCAGTGCGCTCAGCAGCGGATAGCCGGCGTCGATCCGCGCCAGCGCCTGCGGGAAGGCGTAGCGCAGGCCCGCCACCAGCTGGAACAGCGACAGGTCGGCATAAGTCACGCGCTCGCCCAGCAGGTAGTCCTTCGGTTCAGGGCGGCCCAGGATGCCTTCGAACCAGTCGAAGAATTTCGGAATGCGGGTCTCGATGAAATCGGCCGCGCGGCGCTTGGCTTCCGGGCGCTGGTCTTCGTAATACAGCGAGGTCGCGATCGGGTGGTGGGTGTCGTGAGCCTCGGCCACCAGGTCGGCGATGGTCAGCTGGATCTGGTTGACCCACAGCCGGCCCTGCTCGTCATCCGGCGCCAGCCCGTGGCGCTGTCCCAGGAACAGCAGGATATTGGCGGTCTGGCCGACCAGCAGCTCGCCCGCCTTCAGGAAGGGCGGCGCAAAGGAGGGATGGTCGGGGCCATCCATGGCCGCCATCATGCGCCCCATGCCGCCCGGTTCGCGCGCCACGTCGACATAGGGGACACCGGCCTCTTCCAGGGCCAGGCGAACGAATTCCCCGCGGCCCTGGATCGTAGGCCAGTAAAAAAGTTCATACGCCATCGCTGCCTCCTCGTGTTGTTCGGTCTGACTCAATTATTGAGCATGATTCCGAATGTTCGGCGCGGCAATCGTGCTAGTCTTCGGTTTGGCAACGACGCCTGACAAAAAATTAATAACAAGAGACATGTCCACAACAAATATCACGCACGGAATCCACCTTCGATGGTGTCGATCTTGACCTGCTGAACGCATTGTTTCCGTTGAGCAATCTCACCGTGGCTATGCTAACGGTGCGACAAGATAAACACATCCGATAACGAAAGCGATTCCGGAGCGCCCATGATTTTCGCTCATCTCACCAAGCACTGGATGGCCCGCCGCCGCGAGGCCGGCCTTGCCTCCTGGCTGCTGTGCATCGCGCGCAGCGCACGCGTCCTGGCCTACTACCGCGACCACCGCGACCTGTACCGCCTCGGCGTCTACCGCCGCCACGTGGCCGGGCCGTCCAACGACGACCCCTTCCACCATCTCAGCCACCGCGACTACCTGATCAAGGGCCTGTCGCCGCGCCGCCGCGTGCAGGCCGTGCTGAGCCATTACCGCTTCGAGGAAACCACCTTCGACGACGCCTACCTGCAGGCCGTGTACGGTGCGCGCGGCCTGCCGCTGTGGCAGCACGAGGCCGAGGTGGACGGCCAGCTCAGCAGCTTCATGATCCAGCTCGAGATGGCCTCGCGCAGCAATGCCGAGGGCGACCTGAGCGTGGCCCTGGTGGCCGACGGCCGGTGCCTGCACCGCCTGTCCTTCAGCTGGCTCGACGGCCGCATGGTCGGGCTGGACATGCCGGTGGTGCCCTTCATCGCCCGCAACCAGGGCCGCTGGGCCGATTCCGGTGCCGCCTTCGACGCCTTCGAGCACGTCTTCCCCAACAACTCGCCCAGCTTCTTCTGCTTTGCCGCGATGCAGGGCATCGCCCAGGCGCTCGACATGGACAAGGTGATGGCAATCCGCAGCGATGCCCACATCGCCTACGACCCGGACCCGGACAAGCACTTCGCCAACGCCTACGACGGTTTCTGGAAGATCCTCGGCGGCACCGAGACCGGCAGCGGCTACGTCATCGGCCTGCCCTTCTACGTCAAGCCGCTGGCCGACATGCCGTCCAAGCACCGCAAGCGCGCGGCCCAGCGCCGCGAGCACTGGCGCGTGATCGGCGATGCGGCGCGCGCCACGCTGCAGCGCCACCTGCTGCATGCGCGCGTGCACGTCGAGCATCCGGCGCCGGTGCTGGAAACGGCGTAGGAAGCAATCTGCCGCTCCGGCGTCTATTGACATAAGTATTACATAGGCGCACACTCGCGCCTTCGCTAGGGGTCCTGGAAGTTCGCTTCCGGGTGAGAGATACCCTTCGTACCTGATCTGGATAATGCCAGCGAAGGAAAGCGCAACGCAGTTCCCATCTTGTTTGCCCTTCCCCCCGTTGGCTCCGGCTTTTGATAAAGCAGCGCAGCCGGACGGCGCGCGAAACGAGCAAACACATGAACCATCCACTGAAGCATTCGATCCTGGCTTGCGCGCTGATGCAGGCCTTTGCGGTATCAGCACAAACTGCGGCACAAACCACGGCCCCGGCCGACGCCGGCCAGCCGGTCAACGAAGTCGTCGTCACCGGTAACCGTTTCATCGCCCTCGACCGCGCCAGTGTCGGCGGCTTCGGCGAAGCCTCGCTGTTCGAGACCCCAGCCTCGATCATCGCGATCGGCCGCACCCAGATGCAGGACCTGTCGATCCGCTCGACCACCGAAGCCGTCCGCTTCGACGCCTCGGTCAGCGACGCCTACAACGCGGTCGGCTACGCCGAACAGTTCTCGATCCGCGGCTTTACGCTCGACAACAACTACAGCTACCGCAAGGATGGCTTCGCCATCCCGGGCGACACCCAGATCCCGCTCGAGAACAAGGAACGCATCGAGATCCTGAAGGGCCTGGCCGGCCTGACCGCCGGCATCGCGGCGCCGGGCGGCATCGTCAACTACGTCACCAAGCGTCCCACCGACAAGCCGCTGCGCTCGGCCACGGTCGAGGTCAGCGAGCGCGGCACGCTGTACGGCAGCGCCGACATCGGCGGCCGCTTCGAGGACCGCCGCTTCGGCTACCGCATCAACGCCGCCGCCGCCGACCTCCATCCCTACGTGCGCGGCGCCAACGGCGACCGCCAGTTCGTCTCGGGTGCCTTCGACTGGCAGATCACCCCGGATGCGCTGCTGCAGCTCGACATGGATTACCAGCGCAAGTCCCAGATCACGGCACCCGGCTACCAGCTGATCCGCGGCGAAGTGCTGCCCACCAACGTGTCGCCCAAGCTGCTGCTGAACGACCAGCCCTGGACCAAGCCGGTCGAGACGCGCGACACCAACCTCGGCCTGCGCTTCGAAGTCAAGCTGGCGCCGGGCTGGACCGCCACCGCCTCGGCCAACAAGCACTGGTTCAAGCGCGACGACTACACCGCCTTCCCCTACGGCTGCAGCAACGAGGGCGACGGCTACTACCCGGGCTACTGCTCGAACGGCGACTACGACGTGTACGACTACCAGAGCGTGGGCGAGCGCAAGAGCCCGTGGGGCGTGCAGGCCATGGTCCAGGGCAAGTTCGCCACCGGCACGCTGCGCCATGCGCTGACCGTGGGCGCTTCGTACAACGAGCGCCACGACAGCTTCGGCGACTACGTCTACGACTACGTCGGCTACAGCAACATCCGGCAGCCGCAGACCACGCCGCAGGTAGCGGCCGACCGCGTGACCGGCCCCGTATTCGAGCGCCGCAGTGACCAGGAAAGCGCGCTGTTCGCCCAGGATATCGTGACCCTCGGCCAGGGCTTCACCGTGCACGGCGGCCTGCGCTACGTGAAGATCAAACGCAGCGAGTTCGACGAGGACATCGGCGACAACGGCGGCTACGTCCATGCCGACAACAGCTTCACGCTGCCGAGCGTGGCCCTGGTCTACCGCATCGGCCGCGACTGGAATGCCTATGGTTCGTTCAGCCATGGCCTGCAGCACGGCGGCATCGCGCCCATGATGACCAGTAATCAATACCAGGTGCTGCCGCCGGCCCGTTCGCGCCAGGCCGAATTCGGCCTCAAGGGCGCCCTGTCGAATGGCCTGAATTTGTCGGCCGCGCTGTTCCAGATCCGCCAGGGCCTCGAGTACGAAGATCCGTTCCAGACCATCAATGGCCTGCATCCCTTCGTGCGCGGCGGGCGCGAGACCCATCGCGGCCTCGAGGTCTCGGCCGACGGCAGGACCGGCGCCTTCGACTACGGCGTCTCTCTGATGGGGCTGAACACGCGCCAGGACGGCACCGGCCAGGCCGGCATCGACGGCAAGCGCGTCACCGACGTTCCCGCCTTCAAGTCGACCGCGTGGCTGCAATACGCGGTGCCGGCGGTGCCGGGCCTGAAGGTGGACGGCATCTGGCAGTACGCCGGCAAGAAGGCCTTCGACGTCCAGAACACCGTGTTCGTGCCGGACTACCACGTGTTCGGCGCCGGCGCCTCGTACGGGCTGAAGCTGGGCGCGACGCAGGTGACCGTACGCGCGCGCGTGGACAACCTGTTCAACAAGTTCTACTGGCGCGACGTGACGCCTTCGCTGGGCGGCTACCTGCTGGCCGGGGCGCCGCGGACGTTCAGGTTGTCGGCGCAGTTTGATCTGTAAATTGCGGGCAGTACGTGCCCCTGCCTTTTTCCGTTAGCGCGTAAACGTCGCCCCTGCGAAGGCAGGGGTCCAAGTTCTGCAAGCGTGATCGAGACACGAACAAACTTGGATCCCCGCCTGCGCGGGGATGACGGTCTTGAGTTCACGTGGAAACGATGCGCTATCGGTTTTCAAAACGTATCGAGTAATACCTCAACCCGCGCCACCCGCTCTTCCAGCTCCCCCTCCACCAGCACATACGGTATCCCCCGCTCCGCCAGCACCGCCACCAGCTGCGCATGCACGCGCTGCCGCACTTCGTCCGAATCGCGCATCAGTCCATCCGGCACCCACGGCAGGTCCGGCGCCGCCACCAGCGTCAGCGCGTAGTCGTGCGCCGCCTCCAGCGCCAGCAGCGCAGGGGGCACGCGGCCCCAGTAGATGCGGCTGTAGACCGCCGTCATCAGCGGCGTGGTGTCGCAGAACAGGAAAGCGCGCGCGTCCGGCCGCGCCGCCATCGCATCCTCGCGCGCCAGCTGGGTCCGCGCGATGCCGGGCTGGTCGTCCTCGTGGGGCACGCGGCCGTGCACGTCGACGAACTCGCGCAGGTACTCGGGCACCCACAGCGTGCCGTAGCGGCGCGCCAGCGCATCGGCCAGGGTCGACTTGCCGGTCGACTCGGCGCCGAGAATGGCGATGCGCCGCGGCGCGGCCCGCGCCGTCATTGCACGCCCTCGCGTGCCGCCCTGTTCCAGGTGCGCAGGCCGATCGCGGCCATCACGACGAACAGCGCGTACAGCACGGCCGTCAGGTACAGGTGCTTGTGCACGTACAGGCCGACGTAGATGACGTCGACCACGATCCAGACGTGCCAGTTCTCGACCTTCTTGCGCGCCGTGAGCAGCGTACCGAGCAGGCTGCCGGCGGTCAGGAAGGCGTCGGTGCCCGGCACGTCGGTGTCGGTCGCGTGGCCGAGGAAGGCCCACAGCAGCAGGTAGCCGAGCGCCCAGCCGGCCAGGGCCAGGGTCCAGCCGGCGCGGTCCAGGCGCGTGACCACCAGCGGCGCGCCGGCGTCGACGCTGCTGCGTCCCCCTTTCAGCCACTGGGTCCAGCCCCACAGCGAGGCCGCGATGAACACGCCCTGCAGGCCGGCATCGCCGTACAGGCGCGCATCGAAGAACACGATGCCGTACATGGCCGACGAGACGATCGCGAACAGCCAGGCCCAGTGCAGGCGGCGGATGTTCAGCAGCACCGTCGCGATCGACAGGACGAAGGAAATCAGTTCCAGCGGCGTGGTCGTGAATCCAAGGATGAGGAGGCTGTCGTTCATGCGGGCGCCGTATCGGATGGGTCAGCGATTATCCGAGCTGCGGCGGCTTTATGCAAGGCGCCGCTGTCCGCACCGGTATCCGCGCCGCTGTCCGCTTCCGGACACCCTTGCCCGGCAGCGGGCAGCCCAGCGCCGGCAAACTGGCCGTTTCACCGGGGACACGGCCTGGCACGCTGCTTGCAATACAGGAAGCATAGCCACTTCGACGCACTGCACTATGGACCAAGCCATCCCGATCGACACCCTGCGCCGCCGCCGTCTGCACCACCTCGCCGGCGCCGCCTGCCTGTTCGCGGCGATGTGCGCAGGCGCCTGGGGCCTGAACCGCGTGCTGCGCCCGAGCGTGGATGCGGGCGCGATCGTGGTGTCCGAAGCCAGGTACGGCGACGTCGACAACACGATCAACGCCGCCGGCGTGGTCATCCCGGTGCACGAGGAAGTGGTGGCCAGCCCGGGCGCGAGCCGGGTCGCGCGGGTGCACGCCAAGCCGGGCCAGCAGGTGCGCCAGGGCGACCTGCTGCTCGAACTCGACGACCGCGCGATCCGGCTGGCGCTGGAAGCGCTGAAGGAACAGCTGGCGCAACAGGACAACCGCGTCGCCACCCTCGGCGTCGAGATGGACCAGAAGCTGAAGCAGACCAGAAGCAGCATCGAGCTGCTGGAAATCGACCTGCAGGCGGCGCGCGTGCGCCACGAGCGCAACCAGAAGCTGCGCGCCAGCGGCCTCGTCTCCGGCGAAGACCTGCTCACCGCGGAGCTGAACGTCAGGCGCACCGAGATCCAGCTGCGCCAGCAGCGCGAACTGGTCGAGGACACGCGCCGCGCCACCGCCGGCGGCGTCGCCGCGGCCAAGCTGCAGCAGGCCATCCTGCACAAGCAGATCGCGCAGCAGGAGCAGCTGCTGGCCCAGACCCGCGTGTGCGCGCCCTTTGCCGGCATGCTGACCTGGGTGCTCGAGGAAGAAGGCGCCAGCGTCGCCGCCGGCCAGCTGGTGGCGCGGGTCTCGGAACTGAACAACTACCGGGTCGAAGCCAGTTTGTCGGACTTCCACGCGCGCCTGCTCGCCGCCGGCCAGCCGGTGCGCGTCGAGCAGAACGGCGAGATCCTGGCCGGGACCGTGCACACCATCCTCCCCGAAATCCAGAACGGCAGCATCAAGCTGCTGGTCGACCTGGCCAGCCCGCGCAACCCGAACCTGCGCAACAAGATGCGGGTGGACGTCAACGTCGTGACCGCGCACCGCGCGCAGGTGCTGGTGCTCGACAACGGCGCCGCCTTCAACGGCCGCGGACGCCAGCCCGCCTTCGCGGTACGGGACGGCGTGGCGCGCAAGACCATGCTGGAACTCGGCGCCAGCGACGGCAAGGTCATCGAAGTGGCGGCCGGTGCCCGGCCGGGGGACCGCTTCATCGTATCCGACACGGGTGCCTTCAAGGACCTGGACAGCATCCGCATAGCCAACTAGGAGATTCACATGATCAGATTGAACAAGGTCAGCAAGACCTACCGCACCGACAAGGTCGAGACGCTGGCGCTGAAGGACATCGACCTGCAGGTCGCGCGCGGCGAATTCGTGGCCATGATGGGGCCGAGCGGCTGCGGCAAGAGCACGCTGCTGAATCTCATCGGCCTGCTCGACCGGCCGGGCCAGGGCAGCATCGAGATCGACGGCGTCGCCATCACCCGCTACCGCGACCGCCAGCTGGCGAAACTGCGCAACCAGACCTTCGGCTTCATCTTCCAGAGCTTCCACCTGATCCCGGACCTGCGCGTGATCGACAACGTCGAGCTGCCCCTGCTCTACCGCAGCGGCAGCGATGGAAAAAGCAGCGAGCGCCGCCGGCTGGCGCGCGAGGCGCTGGAACGGGTGGGTCTCTCCGCGCGCATCGACCACTACCCGAACCAGCTGTCGGGCGGCCAGCAGCAGCGCGTGGCGATCGCGCGCGCCATCGTCGGCCAGCCGCAGGTGCTGCTGGCCGACGAACCCACCGGTAACCTGGACAGCAAGATGGGCGCCGAGGTGATGGACATCCTGCTCAAGCTGAATGCCGAGGGCACCACCGTGGTGATGGTCACCCACGACGAACAGGAAGCGCGCCGCGTGAATCGCATCGTGCGCGTGTTCGACGGCCAACTGGTGACGCCGGAGCGCCTTCATGCTGCGTAATTATCTTCTTACCGCCTACAAGGTCTTCATGCGCCGCAAGCTGTTCACGGCGATCAACCTGGCCTGCATCGTGCTCACGCTGGTGGTGCTGATGGTGATCACGGCGCTGCTGGAAACCGCGTTCTTCCCCTCCGGCGTCGAAGGCAGGAGCGCGCGCATGCTGCAGGTGTACGGCATCCGCAGCGAGGGCGCCAAGAGCGAGACCTGGCGCACCACCCTGATGGGCTACAAGGCGATCGAGCAAGCCTTGAAGCCGCTGGGTCTCGATCCGCATTCGGGCGTGGAACGCATGTCCGCCTTCACGACGCCAACCTCGGTATCGGTCTACCAGGGCGACCGCGTCAGCGAAGTGGATCTGCGGCGCGTCGACGCCGATTACTGGAAGATCCTCGACTTCAAGCTGCTGGGCGGACGCCTGCCGGACGCCGGTGACGAACAGGCCGGGCGCATGGTGGCGGTGATCAACGCCAGCACCGCGCGCAGGCTGTTCGGCACGGCTGGCGCGCCTGGCCACGCAGTTGGCCAAACGGTTGCGGCCAGTGGCCAGCAGTTCCAGGTCATCGGCGTGGTCGAGGATGCGCTCCAGATCAATGCCTATGCCGACATGTGGGCGCCGCTCACCACCTTCCCCTCGAGCGACTACCGCAACGAGATCACCGGCAACTTCGCCGCGATGCTGCTGGCGCGCGACCCGGCCGACCTGCCACGCATCCGCCAGGCGGTCGAGCGTGCCGCAAAGGCCTTCGTGACGGAAGACCCGCACGTCTATTCCATCACCCAGTTCTGGGCCGACAGCAAGCTCGATGTGTTCGCGCGCGCCCTGCTGAGCAACCAGGCCGTGGCCGACTCCGGCGCCGGCCAACTGCTGACGATGATCGGCGGCGGGATGCTGGTGTTCATGCTGCTGCCGGCACTCAACCTGGTCAACCTGAACACCGGCCGCATCCTCGAGCGCAGCGCCGAGATCGGCGTGCGCAAGGCCTTCGGCGCCACCAGCCTGCAGCTGGTCGGCCAGCTGGTGGTCGAGAACGTGCTGCTGTGCCTCGTGGGCGGCCTGCTCGGCCTGGCCTGCACCCGCGTCGTGCTGTGGTGGCTGGAAGCCTCGCAACTGATCCCTTACCTCGAAGTCCACCTGAATGCCACCGTGTTTGGCTGCGGCATGCTGCTGGCCTTTATCTTCGGCCTGCTCTCCGGCGTGATCCCCGCCTGGAAGATGTCGCGCCTCGACCCCGTCCACGCCCTGAAAGGAGCCGCGTGATGCTGCGCCACCTGTTGAAACTGACCTGGAAGCGCAAGTCCAGGCACCTGATGCTGAGCCTCGAGATCCTGCTCGCCTTCGCCGTCGTGTTCGGCATCGCCGCCTTTGCGCTGCGCTACATGCAGCTGTACCGCGAGCCGGCCGGCTTCGACGGCACCGACGTCTGGTCGGTGGCCATCGTCACCGGCGACAGCAAGGCGTCCGCGATCCCGGCCGACGTCTACGACACGCTGCGCCGCAACCTCAAGGCGCTGCCGGAGGTGCGCGAGGTCGGCTTTGTCTCGTACTCGCCCTACACCAACTCGACCTGGATGAACGCCTACCGATCGCCGCAGACCGGCGCCGAGGTCGCCACCAACATCCTGGAAGCCAGCGACGACGTGGCCGCCGCGCTGGCGATCCCGGTCGTGCGCGGGCGCTGGTTTTCCGCCACCGACGAAGGTGCCCCGGTCGTCCCGGCGGTCATGAACCGGCGCCTGGCAGCGGCCATGTTCCCGGGCCAGGAAGCGCTCGGCCGCGAGTTCACCGACAAGGACAGCAAGCGCACGATCAAGGTGGTCGGCATCGTCGACGAATTCCGCCACCGCAGCCCGCTGATGGTCCCGGTGAATTTCATCATGACGCGCTTCGCGCCGCTCGCCGGCGAGTCGCGCGTGCGCACCATCGTGCTGAAGGTCGCGCCGGGCACGCCGCGCGGCTTCGAGGCCAGCCTGAACCGGCAGCTGAAGCTGGTGCGCAACGACTGGTCGTACACGATCGCGCCGCTGGCGACCATGCGCGCTTCGCAGATGAAGGAGCTCCTGATCCCGCTGGCGGTGCTCGGGGTGATTGCCGCCTTCATGCTGGCCATGGTGGCATTCGGGCTGTTCGGGGTGCTGTGGCAGAACACCGCGCGCCGCATTCCCGAGATCGGCCTGCGCCGCGCGATCGGCGCGCGCGCCGCCGACATCTACCGCCAGATCGTCGCCGAGCAGCTGCTGCTCAGCTCCGTCGCCATCGTGCTCGGCCTGGTCCTGCTGGTGCAGCTGCCGCTCACCGGCGCGCTGGGCCAGATGATGAACTGGCCAGTGTTCCTGGGGGCCGCGGGGCTGTCGATGGTGGTGATCTATCTGCTATCCTTGCTGTGTTCCCTGTACCCGGGCTGGCGCGCCAGCCGTCTCAGCCCGGCCGAAGCACTGCACCACGAATAAGACGCCATCCGAGATTGAATACCGTTTATATGGAATCCAGGCGCAGGCAGCGCGTGCTGGTGGTCGACGACGACAGCGCCGTCCAGGTGTCGCTCGCCCTGCTGCTCAAGCAGGCCGGCTTCGACGCGCGCTGCGCCGACGACCCGCGCCAGGCGCTGCAGCTGCTCGACGACGGCCCCTTCGACCTGGTCCTGCAGGACATGAATTTTTCGCTGCAGACCAGCGGCGAGGAAGGCCTGGCGCTGCTGGCGCGCATCAAGGAACGCCATCCGGCGCTGCCGGTGCTGCTGATGACTGCCTGGGGCTCGATCGCGCTGGCGGTACGCGGGGTCAAGGCCGGCGCCGCCAACTTCTTCACCAAGCCCTGGGACAACGGCCAGCTGGTGGCGCTGGTGGAAGCCACGCTGCAAATTGCCCCGGCCCCTGCACCGCAATCGACGCGCCAGGCGCTCGACGCCCGCTTCGAGTTCGGCGCCATCGTCGGCGAGCACCCGAAGCTGCTCAAGGTGCTGGAGACCATCGGCCAGGTCGCGCGCACGCGCGCGCCGGTCCTGATCCTGGGCGAGAGCGGCACCGGCAAGGAACTGGTAGCCGACGCCATCCACCGCAACAGCCCGCGCGCGGCCCAGCCCATCGTCAAGATCAACATGGGGGCGATCACACCGACGCTGTTCGAGAGCGAGATGTTCGGCCACGTGCGCGGCGCCTTCACCGACGCGCGCAGCGACCGCAAGGGCCACGTCGCCACGGCCTCCGGCGGCACCCTGTTCCTCGACGAGATCGGCGAACTGCAGCGCGGCGACCAGGTGAAGCTGCTGCGCGTGCTGCAGGACCAGCACTACCAGCCGGTCGGCGCCAGCGCCAGCCAGCAAGCCGACCTGCGCGTGGTCTCGGCCACCAACCGCGAACTGGCCGAACTGGTGGCGAACGGCGACTTCCGCGAAGACCTGTTCTACCGCCTCAACCTGATCACGATCCGCCTCCCTGCCCTGCGCGAACGGCGCAGCGACATCCCGCTGCTGGCGCGCCACATCGTGGCCGGCGTGGCCGAGAGCTACGGCCTGGGCGGCATCGCGCTGGCGCCGGCGGCGCTGGACTGGCTGGCGGCCCAGCCCTGGCCGGGCAACATCCGCCAGCTCAAGCAGACGCTGGAGCGCACCGTGCTGCTGTCCGGGAAAGACCAGCTGGGCCAGGCCGACTTCCTGGCCACCAGCGCGGTCGACGACGGCATGCCCGGCGCCCGCCTCGGGGTCGACGGCATGACGCTGGAACAGGTCGAGCGCCACATGATCGAGCAGGCCTTGCAGCAGCACGGCCGCAACATCTCGCGCGTGGCCAAGGCGCTCGGGCTGTCGCGCACGGCGCTGTACCGGCGCCTCGAGCGCCACGGCCTGGGCGGCGTGGACGAGGACGAATGAAATTTGACGCCGCCTTTGGGGTTGGGCTGGAGATCGGACTAGGTAAGCGGCTGGGACTCTACCTGGTGGCGCTGCACCTGCCGCTGTTCGGCTGCGCCATCCTGCTGCTGCCGGCGCAGCCGCTGTGGTTCGTGCTGGCCGAAGCCGGGCTGCTGGCCAGCCTGGCGCTGGGCTGGCGGCTGGTGCGGCGCGCGCTGGAACCGCTCGGCTACACGCGCCGCTTCCACGACCTGCTGCAGGACCAGCAGTACGCCAACCGGCTGGCGGCGCCCGGCACCCACGAACTCGACGACCTGGTCGGCGTCTTCAATACCATGCTCGCGGCGCTGCACCGCGAGCGCCTGGCGATCGGCGAACAGCAGGGTTTCCTCGACCGCCTGCTGGAAGCGACGCCGGGCGCGGTGCTCGTATTCGACTTCGACGGCGCCATCAGCCTGCTGAACGCGAGCGCCACTGCGCTGCTCGGCCTGGAGCGACCGCTCGGCCAGCCGCTGCGTCACTGGCTGGAGGGCGGCGGCGCCTGGACCGCCACGCTCGACGCCCGCGCACGCGAGCGCAGCCGCCAGCTGGTCGCCCAGCTCGATGCGCTGCCGCTGGGCGACAGCCGCCTGCTGACCGACCTCGAAGGGCGCCGCTACCGTGCCCAGCGCGGCCAGTTCTTCGACCGCGGCTTCGCGCGCCACTTCCTGATGGTCGAGGAACTGACCGCCGAACTGGAAGACTCCGAGCGCGCCACCTACGCGCGCCTGATCCGGGTACTGGCGCATGAAGTCAACAACACGGTGGCCGCCACGCGCTCGGTGCTGGACTCACTGCTGAACTACCGCAACCAGCTGGCGGCATCCGACGCCGACGATTTCGCCACCGCGATCCTGGCCGTCAAGCGCCGCAACGTGAGCCTGGGCGAATTCATCGACCGCTTCACCACCGTGGTCAAGATGCCGCCGCCGGTGCTGCGCCCGGCGGCGCTGCGCGAGGTCATGGACGACATCCTGTGGCTGAACCGCGACGCCTGCGCCAGCCGCGGCATCCAGCTCGGCTGGGCGCAGTGCGACGCCGTACCGCCGCTCGCGCTGGACGTGCAGCTGATCGAGCAGGCACTGCTCAACATCGTCAAGAATGCGGTGGAAGCAATCGATGCCGCGCATGCGGCGCATGGCACGTCAGGCGGCGCGATCCGGCTCGAGCTGGCCGACGAAGGCCGGCGCGTCAGGTTGTCAGTCGTGGATTCGGGTGGCTTGCTGGAGGCGACGCCGGTGCGGCAGCTGTTCACGCCCTTCTTCAGTACCAAGAAAGGCGGCCAGGGGATCGGGCTGATGTTCGTGCGCGAGGTGCTGAGCCGGCATGGGTGTACGTGGTCGCTGGCGGCGGGCGGGGCTGGGGAGACGCGGTTCGATATCTGGTTTCCGGTGAGCTGACGCTGACTGTGCCAGAGGCCTGCTGCACAAGCACGTCGTCCCCGCCTGCGCGGGGACGACGTTGGTTTATGGCGCGGCCATTTCCACGCCAAGACGCCGATCACTGCTTCGGATACTTGACCGTCATTTCCTTCAGCAGGTTGTCGGCATGATCGACCTCCTTCATCACCCACAGCATGTAGCGGATATCGACGTGGATCGCGCGCGTGATGGCCGGGTCGAAGTACCAGTCCTTGGTGATCGATTCATAGGTCGAATCGAAGTTCAGGCCCACCAGTTCGCCGCGCTTGTTCATCACCGCCGAACCGGAATTGCCGCCGGTGGTGTCGGCGCTCGACAGGAAGTCGACCGGCACCGTGCCCAGCACCGGATCCTTGAACACGCCCCAGCGCTTGTCGCGGATCGCCTGCAGCAGCTTGGCCGGCGCGTTGAACGGTTCCTTGCCGGTGTTCTTCTCGAGGATGCCCTGCACGGTCGAGAACGGCCCCTTGACCACGCCGTCGCGCGCCTGGTAGGCACCGACCGTGCCGTAGGTCACGCGCAGGGTCGAGTTGGCGTCCGGGTAGACCGGCTTGCCCTGCGACTTCTTCCAGGCGATCACCGCTTCCATGTATTGCGGGATCACGCGCTCCAGGTTGCCGTCGACTTCCTTGCGGCGGTCTTCCAGCGCCATCGCGACGTCCTGCAGGCGCACGGCGAGCTGGATGAACGGGTCCTGCGAGCTGCGGAAGGCGGCCGGGTCCTTGCCGATCCAGGCCAGGCGCTTGGCGGTGTCGGCCAGCTCGGTCGACTTGTACAGCGCCGGAACCGCAGCCGGCGCCGGCAGCAGCCCGTCGAGGCCCTGCGGGCGCGCTTTCGGATCGATCTTGGCGTAGCGGTTCAGCGCCGCGGTGTAGCGGGCCTGGTCGACGCTGGCGACGAAGGATTGCTCGAGGCGGTTCAGGCGCGCCTTGATGAAAGAGAGGTCGCGCTCCTGGTAGCCGGCTTCACGCTGGGCGTCCGGCTTCTGGCGTTCCAGCGACAGGCGGTACAGGGTGCGCGCACTTTTCAGGAGGTCGCTGTGGGTGGCTTCCGCCCAGGCGGCTTCCTGGCGGCTGGCCGCCATGTCGGCGCCGATGGCGGCGTCGAGGTCGGCCAGCAGCGTGCCGCCCTTGCCATGTTGCTTGTACCAGCCGCGGAACTGGCCGTCCTGCACGTCCTTGATGGCGGCGATGTCGGTACGCGCGAAGCCGTCGAGCAGGCCCTGGGTCTTCTTCAGCACGTTGTTCAGGCTCTTGGCCACGCTGGCGTAGCGCACGTCGTAGTTCGGGTTGCCCATGGTGCTTGCTGCGATCACGGACAGGTCGGCGGTGATCGAGGCGACCTTGGCCGGATAGTCGACGTCGCGCGCAAAGCGCACTTCGGACGGGAGCTTGTAGCGGCTGGTGCGGCCCGGGTAGCCGGCCAGCAGGATCGGGTCGCCGTTCTTCAGGCCTTCGGCGGAGACCACCAGGAAGTCCTTCGAGTGATACGGCACGTTGTCCGGCGACGGATCGGCCGGGCGGCCATCCTTGCCGACGTAGGCACGCAGGAAGGAAAAGTCGCCGGCCTGGCGCGGGAACTCGTAGTTGTCGATGTCGCCGCCGAAGTTGCCGACGCTGTCGGCCGGCGCGTACACCAGGCGCACGTCGCGGATCATCAGCTGGCGGATGCGGTAGTACTCGCCGCCGCGGTGGAAGGCCGGCACCGAGCAACGATATGCCTTGTCGCTCTCGCATTCGGCGATCAGGGCCTTGATGCGGCTTTCCACCTGCTCGTGGCGCTCCTTGCCCGACAGGTTGGGCGCCAGGCCTTTCAACACGCGATCGGTCACGTTCTCGACCTTCTCGGTCACGTACACCAGCGTGTTGGGACCGCCGGCCAGTTCGGCGTCGCGGGTCTTGGCCAGGTAGCCATTGACGATGTAATTGTGTTCCGGGGTCGAGTTGCGCTGCACGGCACCGTAGGCGCAGTGGTGGTTGGTGACGATCAGGCCGTCCGGCGACACGAACGAAGCCGAG
This sequence comes from Herbaspirillum sp. SJZ107, assembly GCF_006715485.1. Classification (GTDB taxonomy): domain Bacteria; phylum Pseudomonadota; class Gammaproteobacteria; order Burkholderiales; family Burkholderiaceae_D; genus Telluria. Next base: position 1,604,385 of record NZ_VFNH01000002.1, on the reverse strand, counting down.
CAGCCGCCCAGCGACACCATCGCGCTCATCGGGTGCTTGGAGAGGTCGGCCAGTTTCTCGGCCGGGATGGTGATGCCGATGCGCTTCAGTTCGGACTTCAGCTGCGGCAGCTGGTGCGGCTGCCACTGGCCCTCGTCGGCGTGGGCGGCGGAAAACGCGCCCATCAGAGCGACGGGCAGGACGATCGATTTGAACAAGGTTGTACCCCGGTTGAGTAAAAAGCAAGGTCGAGTATATCGGCTCTCGCCTGGCCGGGAAATACATTTGTCACACAAAACCACGGCGCCACGCCGCCATGGGACGCCCTGCCCGACCGTGCCAATCAAGCCTTGCGGCGGCGCGGTGCGGCCAGGCCCAGCAGGCCGAGGCCGACCAGCGCCAGGCTGGCCGGCTCCGGCACGGCGGCGCTGATGCCCCAGGCGTCGATCGTGCCGGCATCGCCCGCTTCGCTGTCGGTCACCGTCAGCGTCCAGTCGCCGAAGACGTCCTGGCCGATGAAGGCGGCGAGCGCCTCCTCGGGCCGGAACGACCCGGTATAGGGCGCATACGCATAGCCGGCGTCGATGCCGATGTCGGCCTGGTCGTCGAACACGGTGCCGGTGTAGTTGGCGCCGCCGGAACCGCCCTGGCGGTTGGCGAGCAGCACGGTGGTGGCACCATGGCTCAGGCGCAGCACCAGGTCCGCGTCGTAGCTGTGGGTGATGTCGACCAGCGCGTCGACGTCCAGGATGCGGCCGTGGCTGTCGACGGTCAGCGTCGAGGTGACGGTGCAGGTATCGCAGATGTCGACGGGGACCTGGGCACTGGTGAAGGTGGTGACGACGGCAGCCTGGGCGGCGGTGGCGCTACCCAGGGCAAAGACGGTGGCGGCGGCCAGGTAAAGGGATTTGAGATGCACGATGGGCTCTGCTGAAAGGATTGGTAATGAAAGAAGGCGCTCAGTTAATCTTGATCAGGTCGAGGGCGTCGAACGCGTAGGCCGGCGTCAGCCAGCCGGACGTGCTGGTCGAACCGCTGACGACCCAGACTTTCAGCGTGTTCTGGCCGGCCACCAGCGCGCTCGCCGGAATCGTGTAGTCATAGGTGATGTTGCGCGCACGATAGCTGCCGACCGTCATGGTGCGGGTGGACGGCTGGGCCGGCGGGAACACGTCGCCGGACTGCGAGCCGACAAAAGGCGAGGTCCAGTTGTTGACGGCGATCTGCGGCCGGCCGCCGGCCTGGGCGGTCGTCACGCCGATGCGGAAGCGATAGGTGGACGTTGCCGAGATCTGGCTCGGCTTCAGCGTGAAATTGACCGTGACCGGGCCGTTCGGCGCGCTCGTCAATCCCTTCCACTGGTAAGCCGGCATCTGCGCGCGCGGGGTCGCGACGCCGACCTGGTAGGGGTTGGCCACGCTGGCCGTATCGAACCACGGACTCATGCGCACGTCGGACGGGTGCATGACCGTGATCTTGTCGCCGTTCAGGAATTCCCGCGGCGTGCCGTCCCATTCGCCGATGCGGAACAGGGCCTGGGTCAGGCTCGGATCGCCTTTCGCGAGGTGCCATTTGCCGCGTGGATCGTCGCCGTTGGCCAGCGCATCGGCGCCGATGGTCACGGCCGGCACGATGTTGGTGGTGCCCGCCGTGACGCTGACCTGGGAGCTGGAAACCGCCAGCTCGTTCTTGTACACCGTCATCGTGTAAGTGCCGGGAATCATGCCATCGGCATTCACATGGCCATCGTTGCTGGCGGCGTCGGCCCAGTACTGGGCACCGGCATTGGCGAACCCGACGGTATAAGGAAAGGCCGTGTTGCGGCCATAGATCGCCGGCACGAACACATTGCCGCGCGCCGTCGGCGGCACGTAGCCGAGCAGGTTCATCTTCGAAAACCAGGCGGTGTCGACCGGACCGGGCGCCGTACCGTTGGTGAAGCTCATGGTGTAGGCGTTCAGGCGGTTCAGGCGGAAGCCTTCGGTCTGGCCCTCGCCGTAGTTGACGATGTAGGTGATTTCGTTATTGGTGCTGGTGATCTGGTTGAGCAGGCTGCGATAGAAGGGGCCGCCGGAGCCGCCCTCGTTGTTGTCGCGCGCGATCCATATGCCGACATTCGGGCCGGTGCCGCCGATGTACGCCCAGTCCTTCAGGCGCATGTTGGAATAATGCTTGGAGCGGGTTTCGCCGGCATTCGGGCCGCTGGGGATGCCATAGACGTCGCCCGATTCGATGGCGCCGCTGGTGCTGCGCAAATCGTCGGGCCAGGACGGCGGGCGGTTCGGATCGGCATTCACCACCAGGCCGCCGGGCGTGCCGCTCGGCGTGCCGTTGGGCAGCGCGGCGATGCGCATGCGGGCGATGAAGCGCACCAGGGCCGAACCGGTCGGCTCGGCGGTGAAATAGGTGCCCATGTAGATCCTGGCCTCGCCCTTCTTCACCAGGTAGTAGTGGGTCAGGACGCCGGTCGCCCCGCCCACGGTGGTGACCGTGACCTTGATGTAATCGCTGGCCGCCGTGACCGCGCTCTGGCCCGCGGCCGGCAGGGCGACCGGCAGCGCATTGCCGTTCGCATCCACCACCTCGGCTTTCACGCTGACGCCGGTCTGGTCCGTATAAATATAGTCGTAGCCGGTATTGACCTGGGTGCCCCTGCCCGCGTCCTGGTATTCGACGCCGTTGTACACCAGGCTCGACAGGTCGCCCGGCGAGGTGGTGCTGGTGTCGGTCGGGAAGCCGCGCACCTTGAACACCAGGCCGGCATTGGTATCGATGGTGTAGCTGACGACTTTGTCGCCGGCGTCCTTCGTCGCAGTGACGCTGAAGGCTGCCTGGGCTTGCAGGGTGGCGCCGGCGAGCATGGTGAACAGTGCGCACGCCCGCAGCATGGGTTTCAATTGAGGTTTCCGCATTTTCATCTCCTGGTTCTTGTTGTATTTGCATTCCAGTATTGGATGCAAATACACAGGGGTCAATTGCCTGGAAACGACAAACGAAAAGACTCACGGACGTGATCGAATCGCGGACGCGGCTCTGGGCGCCCGCCTTCCTGCGACCGCGGCCGAATGCAGATAAAATGACGGGTTCGATACGCCAGCAGCCCCGCCGCAACGCCATGCCCCGTTTCCTAGAACAGACCACCACCACCCTGCGCCGCCTGGCGCCCGACACTTTTACCCTGTGGCTGCTCGGCACCATCGCCCTGGCCAGCCTCCTGCCCTGCAGCGGCCCGACTGCCGTCGCCCTCGGCAAGATCACCAGCGTCGCCATCGGCCTGCTGTTCTTCCTGCACGGTGCCAAGCTGTCGCGCGAGGCGATGGTGGAAGGCTTGACGCACTGGCGCCTGCACCTGCTGGTGCTGGCCTCGACCTTCGTCATGTTCCCGCTGCTCGGCCTCGTCATGAAGCCGCTGTCCGGCACCGTGCTCCAGCCGGAGCTCTACGTCGGCATCCTGTTCCTGTGCACCCTGCCCTCGACCGTGCAATCGTCGATCGCCTTCACCTCGGTGGCGCGCGGGAACGTGGCGGCCGCGGTGTGCAGCGCCTCGGCCTCGAACTTCGTCGGCATCTTCGTCACGCCGCTGCTGGTCGGCACCCTGATCGCGCGCGGCGCCGCCGGCGGCTCGCAGCTGGATGCGATCCTCACCATCGTCGAACAGCTGCTGCTGCCCTTCCTTGCCGGCCAGTTCGTGCGGCCATGGATCGGCGCCTGGGTCGACCGCCACAAACCGATGCTGAAGATCGTCGACCAGGGCTCGATCCTGCTGGTGGTGTACACGGCCTTCAGCGAGTCCGTGAACGAGGGCTTGTGGCACAAGCTGTCGCTGTCGGCGCTGGTCACGCTCGGCCTGGTGTGCGGCGCGATGCTGGCGGTGGCCCTGCTGCTGGCGGCCTGGACCAGCCGCCGCCTGGGCTTCAGCAAGGAAGACGAAATCACCATCGTCTTCTGCGGCTCGAAAAAGAGCCTGGCCAGCGGCGTGCCGATGGCGAAAGTCCTGTTCGCCCCGAGCGCGCTCGGCATGGTGATCCTGCCGGTGATGCTGTTCCACCAGATCCAGCTGATGGTGTGCGCGATCCTGGCGGCGCGCTGGGCCCGCCGACCAGGCTGAAAAACCCCAAACCGGGGTCCGAGCCCGGTGTGTGTTGGATCAGGGTTGCGCGTGCCAGCCGCCCCCGAGCGACTGGATCAGCGCGACGGCCGTGGTCTGGCGGTCGGCCTGGGACTGGATCAGGTTGCGGCGCGCGTTGAGTGCCGTGATCTGGGCCGTCACCACGTCGGTGTAGCTCACCTGGCCGGCGCGGTAGCGGTTCAGCACCTGTTGCTCGACCTTGTCGGCGGCTTCGGATGCCTGGCGGCGCAGGTCCTGCTGCTGGGCCAGCACGCGGGTGGCGGCCAGCTGGTTTTCGACGTCGGCGAAGGCGGTCAGCACGGTCTGGCGGTAGTTCGCTGCCGCCTGCTCATGCGCGGCGCGCGCGCTGGCGACACGTGCACGTGTCGCCCCTGCATCAAACAATGTCTGGGCCGCCGACAGGCCGAACGACCAGGTCGCCGCCGATGCGTTCAGCAGGTCGCCGATGCGGCTCGCCGCGGTCGCGTAGTTGGCGCTCAGGCCGACGTCCGGGAAGTAGGCCGAGCGCGCGATGCCGATCTGCTCGTTGGCGGCGGCCACGCGGCGTTCGGCGCTGGCGATATCCGGACGGCGCTGCAGCAGCGTGGCCGGCACTCCGACCGGGACGTCCGGGACGGTCACGTTCCACGGTGCCGCCGGCAGCGAGAACTCGGCCGGCGCCTTGCCGACCAGCACCGCGATCGCGTGCTCGAGCTGGGCGCGCTGGCTGCTCAACGACAGCTCGTCGCTGCGCGCGGTGGCCAGCTGGGTCTCGGCCTGGTACACGTCGGAATGCGGGATGATGCCGACGTTGTAGCGGTTCTGGGTGATGCGCAGTTCGCGCTCGTAGCCCTCGATGGTGGTCTTCAGCAGTTCGCGCTGGGCGTCGACCGAGCGCAGCGACACGTAGTCGAGTGCCAGCTCGCCCTGGGCCGACAGGCGCGCGGCCGCCAGGTCGGCGGCGCTGGCCTGGGCCTGGGCGCTGGCCGCGGTGACGCCGGCGCGCAGGCGGCCCCACACGTCCGGCTCCCAGCTGCCACCGATCGACAGGCGGAAGTTGTTGCGGACGTCGCCGCCGCTGCTGCCGCCGATGATGTTGCCGTTGGCGTCGACCGTGGCCGCACCGCCGCCCCCGCGCGATCCCGAGCGGGTGCCGGAGCCGTTCAGCGTCACGCTCGGGAACAGCGACGCGCGCTGCTCGGCCACCAATGCGCGCGCCTGCGCATACGCCGCCACGGCCGCCGCCACGTTCTGGTTCGAGACCTCGACCTGGGCCGCCAGGTCGTTCAGTACCGGATCGCCGAACAGGGTCCACCACGGCCCGCGTTCGAGCGCATCGGCAGGTGCCGCCGGCACCCAGCCCTGCATTTCCTTGAATTGCACCGGCGCCGGCGTGGCGGGCACCTGGTAGGTCGGGCTCACCGAGCAGCCGGCGGCAAACACGGAAGCCGCCAGCGCCAGCAAGGCCGGACGGAAGGGTAAGACAAATCGGGTTACACGCATGCTTGGTCTGTTCTTGTTCATGAATTCGTGGTGATCGAAGGCTGGGGCTCGATGGAGTGGCGCACCAGCTCGTGTTCGTCCGGCTTCCTGCTGCGCAGCTTGTCCATGTAGACGTAGACCACCGGCGTGGTGAGCAGCGTCAAGAGCTGGCTCGCCAGCAGGCCGCCGATGATGGCGATGCCGAGCGGCTGGCGCAGTTCCGAGCCTTCGCCGAAGCCGATCGCCAGCGGCAAGGCGCCCAGGGCCGCCGCCAGCGTCGTCATCAGGATCGGACGGAAGCGCAGCAGGCAGGCTTCGCGCACCGCCTCGGTGGCGCTCAAGCCGCGCGCCCGCTCCGCTTCCAGCGCGAAGTCGATGATCAGGATCGCGTTCTTTTTCACGATACCGATCAGGAGGAACACGCCGATCAGCGCGATGATCGAGAACTCCATATGGAACATCAAGAGCGCCAGCACCGCGCCGACGCCCGCCGACGGCAGCGTCGACAGCACCGTGATCGGGTGGATCAGGCTCTCGTACAGGATGCCCAGCACGATGTAGATGACGACGACCGCCGCCAGGATCAGCAGCGGCTGCTGCTTGTTCGATTCCTGCGCTTGCTTGGCCTGGCCCTGGAAGCTGCCGCGTACATTCACCGGCATGCCGATGTCGGCTTCGGCCTGGCGCACCGCGGCCTGGCCGTCCGACAGCGAGGAACCTTGCGCCAGGTTGAACGAGATCGTGGTCGCCAGTTCGCCGTCCTGGTGGTTCACCGAGCTCGGGGTCGAGCGCTCGGCAAAGCGGGCGATGGCCGACAGCGGCACCATGTTGCGCACGCTGGTGGCCAGCGCCGCACCGCTGGACGGGTCGCGCGCCGCGGTCAGGTTGCTCGGGCTGGTCGGCGTGCCGCCGCTGCTACCGGTGCTCGATGCGACGCTCGTCGAGGCGGTAGCGCCGCCCGTGGTGGTGCCGGTGCCGCTGGCCGCGGTGGCCCCGGCGGTGGTGTTGGTGGTGGTGTTGGCAGTTGCGGAGGACGCGGTCGACCCGGCCGGCACGTACACGTCGTCCAGCGCCTCCGGCGACTGCGCATACTTCTGCGCCACGCCCATGATCACGTGGTACTGGTTCAGTTCGTCGTAGATATTGGCGACCTGGCGCTGGCCGAAGGCGTTGTACAGCGCATTGTCGACGTCCTTGGCACTGATGCCCAGGCGCGCCGCGCTGTCCTTGTCGATCTCGACATAGGTCTCGACGCCGTTCTCGGCCTGGTCGGTGTCGACGTCGGTCAGCGCCTTCTGCGCCTTCATGGCGTCGGCCAGCTTGGTGGCCCAGGCCTTCAGGTCGTTGCGGTTGTCGCTCTTGAGCGTGTACTGGTAGGTGGAATTGCTCTGGCGCCCGCCCATGCGCAAGTCCTGCACCGGGTTCAGGAACAGCTGCACGCCGGTCACGCGTGCCAGCTGCGGACGCAGGCGCGCGATCACGGCCTGGCCGCTTTCGCCCTTCTTGCGCTGGGCGGCCGGCTTCAGGTTGACGAACATGAAGCCGCCGCCGGCGCGCGAACCGCCGGTGAAGCCGACCACGGTATCCACCGCCGGATCGCGCTTGATGATGTTGACCAGCTGGTGCAGCTTGCCCTGCATCGCCTGGAACGAGATGCTCTGGTCGGCGCGCATGCCGCCGTTGATCTGGCCGGTGTCCTGCTGCGGGAAGAAGCCCTTGGGCGCGGCCGAGAACAGGAAGACGTTCAGGCCGACCACGAAGGCCAGGATCAGCATCACCAGCAGCTTGGCGTCCAGCGCCCAGTCGAGCGCGTGCTCGTACCCTTTTAATATCTTGTCGAAGCCGCGCTCCGACCACCTTGCCAGCACGCCGGGCTTGCGTTCGGGCTTCTGGCCCGGCTTGAGCAGCAGCGCGCACAGCATCGGCGTGGTGGTCAGCGAGATCACCAGCGAGATCATCACCGCCACCGACAGGGTGACGGCGAATTCGCGAAACAGGCGTCCGACCTGGCCGCCCATGAACAGCAGCGGGATGAACACCGCCACCAGCGACAGGCTGATCGACAGCACCGTGAAGCCCACTTCCTGGGCGCCGAGCAGGGCTGCCTTCATGCGGTCCATGCCCTCTTCCACGTGGCGGCTGGTATTTTCCAGCACCACGATGGCGTCGTCGACCACGAAGCCCGTCGCGACAGTCAGCGCCATCAGCGACAAATTATTCAGCGAAAATCCGAGCAGGTACATCACGCCGAAGGTGCCCAGCAGCGACACCACGGTGGCCACCGCCGGCACCACGGTGGCGCGCACGCTGCGCAGGAACACACTCACCACCAGCACCACCAGCAGGATCGAGATCATCAGCGTCAGCTCGATCTCGTGCAGCGACGAGCGGATCGAGTTGGTCGAGTCCGACGCCACCTGCAGGCTCACGTCCTGCGGCAACTGCGCCTGCAGCGAGGGCATCAGCGCGCGCACGCCGTCGACGGTCTCGATGATGTTGGCGCCCGGCTGGCGCGTGACCAGCACGATCACCGCCGGCTGGCCGTTGAACAGGCCGAGGGTGTTGATGTTCTCGACGCTGTCGGTGACCTCGGCGATGTCCTGCAAGCGGATCGCGGCGCCGTTGCGCCAGGCGACCACCAGGCCGCGGTAGTCGGCCGCAGTACGGCCGTTGGTCGGGGTGTTCGCCTGCGAATAGATCTGCAGGCGCATGCCGCTGCCTTCCAGCGCGCCTTTCGGGCGGTTCGGATTGCTGGCCTGGATCGCGGCGCGCACGTCTTCGCTCGATACGCCATGGTGGTTCAGCTGGTACGGGTTCAGGTCGATGCGCACCGCCGGCAGCGAGCCGCCGCCGATCTCGACGTCGCCGACGCCCTTCACCTGGGCCAGCTTCTGCTGCACCAGGTTCGAGACTTCGTCGTAGATCTGGCCCGGGCTGCGCGTCTTGGAGGTCAGCGCCAGGATGATCACCGGCGCATCCGACGGATTGGCCTTGCGGTAGGTCGGGTTGCTGCGCAGCGTGGACGGCAAATCGGCGCGCGAGGCGCTGATCGCGGCCTGCACTTCGCGCGCGGCCGAATCGATCTGGCGGTTCAGGTCGAACTGCAGGCTGACGCGGGTCGAGCCGTTGCCGCTGTTCGAGGTGATCTCGTTGACGCCGGCGATCACGCCCAGCCTGCGTTCCAGCGGCGTCGCCACCGAACTGGCCATGGTGTCCGGGCTGGCGCCCGGCAGGTTGGCGCTGACCGAGATCGACGGGAAGTCGACCTGGGGCAGCGGCGAGACCGGCAGCACGAAGAAGGCGCCGATGCCGGCCAGCGCCAGCCCCAGGGTCAGGAGCACGGTCGCGATCGGCCGCTGGACGAAGGGCTTCGACAAATTCATGCGTCGGCCTCGCGCGCATTGACCGGCGGCTTGAGCAGCGCGGCTTCGTTGCCTTGTCCCGCCGGCGCCTTGGGCTGTGGCGTGGTCGCCGATCCCGGACCCGACGGCTTGGCCGGCTCCTGGCCGCCCCAGCGGCGTGCCAGGCGGTCGAAGGCCAGGTAGATCACCGGCGTGGTGAACAGGGTCAGCATCTGGCTGACGATCAGGCCGCCGAAGATGGCCAGGCCCAGCGGACGCCGCAGCTCGGCGCCCTCGCCCCAGCCGAACATCAGCGGGATGGCGGCGAACAGCGCCGCCAGCGTGGTCATGATGATCGGGCGGAAGCGCAGCATCGCCGCCTGGTGGATCGCGGTGCGCGGGTCCTTGCCTTCGTCCCTTTCCGCTTCGATGGCGAAGTCGATCATCATGATCGCGTTCTTCTTGACGATGCCGATCAGCAGGATGATGCCGATGATGCCGATCACGCCCAGGCCCTGCCCGGTCACCATCAGCGCCAGCAGCGCGCCGACGCCGGCCGACGGCAGCGTCGACAGGATGGTCAGCGGGTGGATATAGCTTTCGTACAGCACGCCCAGCACGATGTACACGCACACCACTGCCGCCAGGATCAGCCACAGCTGGTTCGACAGCGAGTTCTGGTACGCGCCGGAAGCGCCGAGGAAGGTCAGCGTCACCGAGGCCGGCAGCTTGATCTGCTCGGCCACCTCGCGGATCGCGCTGACCGCGGTGCCCAGCTTGACGCCGGATGCGGTGTCGAAGCCGACGGTGGTGGCCGGGTACTGCGCCACGTGGGTGATCTGCAGCGGCGCCGCCTGCTCGGTGATCGCGGCGATGCTGGACAGCGGCGTCGGCGACCCGGAACCGGTGCGCAGCTGCAGGTTGGACAGCGAGTCGAGCGACATCTGCTCGTCCTGCTGGGCTTCCAGGATCACGCGGTACTGGTTGGTCTCGGTGAAGATGGTCGACACGATGCGCTGGCCGAAGGCGCTGTACAGGGCGTCGTCGACGTTGGAGGCCGTCACCGACAGGCGCGAGGCGCTGTCGCGGTCGATGTTGACGTAGGCCGCGGCACCGGTGGCGCCGGCGTCGGTGACCACGTTGCGCAGTTCCTTCCTCTGCGCCATCGCCTGCGACAGCCTGGTAGCCCACTCGGTCACGGTCTTGGTGTCGGCGCCTTCGATCGACAGCCGGTACTGGGTCGGGCCGCTCTCGGCATCGATGGTCAGGTCCTGGGTCGGCTGCAGGTACAGCGTGGCGCCGGCCACGTTGCGCGCCACGCGCGAACGCAGGCGCTCCATCAGGTCTTCCTGGTTGCTGCGGTCTTCCTTCAGGTTGATCAGCATGGTGCCGGTGTGCAGCATGGTGTTGTTGGCCGCATCCACGCCTACCGTCGAGCTGAGCGACAGCACGTCGGGGTCGGCCAGCACTTCACGCGCCACGGCCTGCTGCATCTCGGCCATCGCCTGGTAGGAAATCGCCTGGCGCGCTTCGACGCGCGCCTGCAGCTGGCCGGTGTCCTGGGTCGGGAACAGGCTTTTCGGGATGAAGGTCCACAGCAGCGCGGTCAGCACCAGCGTGCCGAGCGCCACCAGCAGGGTCAGGCCCTGGCGTGCCAGCACCCAGTTCAGGCTGGTGTCGTAGTGCTTGATGACCCAGTCGAAGCCGCCTTGGAATTTACGGGCGAACTTGCTCTCGTGCGACTTGTCCTCGGCCTTGAGCCAGCGTCCCGACATCATCGGCACCAGCGTCAGCGACACCACCGCCGAGATCAGGATGGTGATCGCCAGCGTCACCGCGAACTCGCGGAACAGGCGTCCCACCACGTCGCCCATGAACAGCAGCGGGATCAAGACCGCGATCAGGGACACCGTCAGCGAGATGATGGTGAAGCCGATCTGGGTCGCGCCCTTGAGCGCCGCCGCCATCGGCTTTTCGCCTTCTTCTATATAGCGCGCGATGTTCTCGATCATGACGATGGCGTCGTCGACCACGAAGCCGGTGGCGATCGTCAGCGCCATCAGCGACAGGTTGTTCAGCGAGTAGCCGAGCAGGTACATCACGCCGAAGGTGCCGATCAGCGAGATCGGCACCGACAGGCTGGCGATGATGGTGGCGCGCAGGCTGTGCAGGAAGGCGAAGATCACCAGCACCACCAGCACCACGGCCAGCACCAGTTCGATCTGCACGTGCTCGACCGAGGCGCGGATGCCGGTGGTGCGGTCGGACAGCACGCTCAGGCTGATGTTGGCCGGCAGGCTCGCCTGCAGTTCCGGCAAGCGCTCCTTGATGGCGTCCACGGTGGCGATCACGTTGGCGCCCGGCTGGCGCTGCACGTTCAGGATGATCGCCGGCTTCATGTTGGCCCAGGCGCCCAGCTTGACGTTTTCGGCGCTGTCGACCACGCGCGCCACGTCCGACAGGCGCACCGGGGCGCCGTTGCGGTAGGCGACGATCAGGCCCTTGTAGTCGGGCACCGTGACCAGCTGGTCGTTGGCGTTGATGGTATAGGCGCGCGCCGGGCCGTCGAAACTGCCCTTGGCGCTGTTGGCGTTGGCGTTGGTGATCGCGGTGCGCAGCGTATCCAGGCCCAGGCCGTACGAGGCCAGCGCATCGGTATTCGCCTGGATCCGCACCGCCGGCCGCTGGCCGCCCTGCAGCGTGACCAGGCCGACGCCGCTGACCTGGCTGATCTTGAGTGCCAGGCGTGTATTGACCAGGTTCTGCACCTCGGTCAGAGGCATCGTGTCCGAGGTGATCGCCAGCGTCAGCACCGGCGCGTCGGCCGGATTCACCTTGGCGTACACCGGCGGCGCCGGCAGGTCGGTCGGCAGCAGCGAGCCGCCGGCATTGATCGCGGCCTGCACTTCCTGCTCGGCGACGTCGAGCGTCTCGCCGAGGCTGAACTGCAGGGTGATCACGGACACGCCGGCCGCGCTGGTGGAACTCATGCGCGACAGGCCGGACATCTGGCCGAACTGGCGCTCCAGCGGCGCGGTCACGGTGCGCGCCATCACTTCCGGACTGGCGCCCGGGTACAGCGTCTGCACCTGGATGGTCGGGAAATCGACTTGCGGCAGCGCCGACAGCGGCAGGAATTTATACCCGACCAGGCCGGCCAGGATAATCGCCAGCATCAGCAGCGAGGTGGCGACCGGACGACGGATGAATGGGGCGGATGGACTCATGCGCGCACCTCCGTACGGATTACACTCATTGCGCTGCACCCTCCTGCTGCTGGCGGCGCTGACGGCGCTCGCCACCCTGCTGGCCCTGCGGCTGCGCGCCTTCTGCGGCGGCCGGGGTGGCGCCGGGCGCTGCCGGTGCCGTGCCGCCCTGCGCGCTCGCACCCGCAGCGCCGCCATGCTGGCCACGGCGGCCGCCGGCGCCCATGCCCTGCGGACGGTCGCCCGGCAGCGTCACCTTGGCGCCGTCCTTGAGGCGGTCGGCGCCTTCGGTGATCACGGTCTCGCCGCCCTGCAGGCCGCTGGTGATCTCGACGCGCTCGGCGGTCGCCTGGCCGCGCTTGACGGTGCGCAGCGCCACCGTGCGCTCCTGCGGATTCAGCACGTAGACGAAGTCGCCGTTGGAACCGTGGCGCAGCGCCGTCACCGGCACCGTGACCGCATTCTTGATCAGGTTGACCTGCAGGCGGATGTTCACGAACTGGCTCGGGAACAGTTTCAGCGCATCGTTCGTGAAGCGCGCCTTGGCACGCACGGTGCCGGTCTGGGTGTCGACCTGGTTGTCCAGCGCCATGAAGCGGCCGCTGGCCAGGGTGTCGGTGCGGGTGCGGTCCAGCGCCGTGGCCGGCAGCGTCGCGTTGTCGTTGATACGCTGCTGCAGCATCGGCAGATTGTCTTGGGGGACCGCGAATTCGACGTCGATCGGCGACTGCTGGGTGATCACGGCGATGCCGTTGGTGTCGCCCGAATTCACCAGGTTGCCGATGTCGACCGTGCGCAGGCCGACGCGGCCGCTGATCGGCGCGCGCACCTGGGTGTAGCCGAGGTTGATGCGGGCGATGCCTTCGGCTGCCTTGTCGGTGGTGACGGTGCCTTCCAGCTGTTTTACCAGCGCGGCCTGGGTGTCGACGTCCTGGCGCGCGATCGAGTCCTGCTCGAGCAGGGTCTGGTAGCGCTTGAGCAGCACGCGCGCGCTTTCCAGCTGCGCTTCGTCGCGCTGGCGCTGGCCGGTCGCCTGCAGCAGCGCCATCTGCGACGGCCGCGGGTCGATGGTGGCCAGCACCTGGCCTTCCTTGACCAGCTGCCCTTCGGTGAAGTTGATCTTCTGCAGCACGCCGCCGACCTGCGGGCGCACGGTCGCCACCGCCGCCGGGGTCACGGTGCCGAGGGCGTCGAGCAGGATCGGGATGTCGGCGCGTTCGGCCTTGCCGGTGCCGACCGTGGTGGCCGGCATGCCGCGTCCGCCGGGACCGCCCCGGCCACCGCCGCCACCGGCACCACCGCGGCCCTGTCCGCCCGCGCCGGGGGCGCCGCCGGGACCGGCCTGCGGGTCCTGGTGCGTCAGGTGCCAGGCCAGCCACCCGAGTCCGGCCATCGCCAGCAGGGCGATGATGGTGCCGATGATGCGCGAGCGGCGCGAACGCCTCGGGGTGGTGGTGGTCTTGTCCTTGTCCGGGGTAACGGTCGAATTCATTCTTGTCCTTGGCGGCCGAGTGTTCAAAAGCACAATAAAAGTTCCCTCGACTTTACCATGCGTCGCACCGTGTTTATGTTTCAGTTCGTACAGAAGGCGGCGACATCGGCGCCCTGCGAAACATCCGGATACAAAGCCGGCACGCGTCTTTACACCGTTGAACACCGATCGCGCCACATACGCGGACATTCAAAACAAAAACGGGCGCGGAAGATCCCGCGCCCGTCGCGCCGGCATCTGCATGCCGGCCTACAAGACGTTACAAAACTCAGGGCGCTTCGCACAGGCAGTGCGTCACCGCCGCGAACGGCTGGCGGCGCTCGGCCACCTGCGACAGCCAGCCGAGGTCGCGCGTGATGCCTGCGGCAGCACCGGTGGACAGGGCCGCAGCGGTCACCGGATCCGGCAGCAGGCCCAGTTTCACCTGCACGTTCAGCGCCTGCACGTCGGACAGGCCGAGGCTTGCCAGGAAGCGCTCCGCCAGCGACGCCGGCTGCTCGGCATAGGCGATGCGGTAATCGTCGCCCAGCTTGGCGCGCCGGGCGGCCGAGCGCAGCGCATCGCCGTAGCTGCCGAGGCGGTCGACCAGGCCGCGTTCCTTGGCCTGGGCGCCGGTCCAGACCCGGCCCTGCCCCACCGCGTCGATCTTTTCCGGCGAGGTGCGGCGCGCGATCGCGGCCTTGGTCGTGAATTCGTCATAAATATGATTGATGCTGGACTGGATCAGCTGGCCGAAGCGCGGATCGAGCGGGCGCAGCGGATTGTAGGCGTCGGCCAGCCACGTGGTGGTCACGCCGGCGGTGTGGATGCCCAGCTTGTCGACCACCTTGTCGGCGGTCGGCAGGATCGCGAACACGCCGATCGAACCGGTCACGGTGGACGGGTCGGCGATCACTTCGTCGGCCGCCATCGAGATCCAGTAGCCGCCGGAAGCCGCCACGTCGCCCATCGACACCACCACCGGCTTGCCGGCGGCGCGCGTCAGTTCCAGCTCGCGCCGGATCAGTTCCGAGCCGAAGGCGCTGCCGCCCGGGGAATTCACGCGCAGCACCAGCGCCTTGACGTCCTTGTCCTCGCGCGCGGCGCGGATCAGGTTCGAGGTCGACAGGCCGCCGACCATGCCCGGGCCGCCCATGCCTTCGGTGATGTCGCCGGCGGCGACCACCACCGCCACCGCATCGCCCAGCTTCTTGTCCGGGTAGTGCGCCACGTAGTCGTCGAAGCCGATCTGGCGGAAGGTTTTGTTGGTGTCGTCGTAGACGCCGCGCTTGATCAGCATGGCGCGCACTTCGTCGCGCGTTTTCAGGCCGTCGACCAGCTTCCAGTCGAGCGCCACCTTGGCGGCGTTGCCGTTGGCCGCTGCCATGCGCTGCGGCAGTTCGTCGATGCCCTTGGCCAGGCTGCCCGCCGGCAGCTTGCGCGCCTTCTCGACCTCGCCCGTGTAGTTGGCCCACAGCGCGTTGTACAGGAAGCTGTCGGCCTCCTGTGCCGCCTGCGACGGGCCGTTGCCGATATACGGCTCGGCAAAGCTTTTATAAGTGCCGACCTTCATCAGGTTGACCGTGACGCCGACCTTGTCGAGCGCGTCGCGGTAGTAGTT
This sequence comes from Herbaspirillum sp. SJZ107, assembly GCF_006715485.1. Lineage (GTDB taxonomy): Bacteria > Pseudomonadota > Gammaproteobacteria > Burkholderiales > Burkholderiaceae_D > Telluria. The sequence goes on along the minus strand of NZ_VFNH01000002.1, from coordinate 1,589,177 downwards.
GCGGTGGCGGCCGAAACCTTCGATCATCACCATGCCCATCGGGTGCAGGTAGACCTCGCTGGCGTGGGAAGCCACCAGGTAGCGTTTCTGGTCGTAGCTGCCGCCCCAGGCGACCACGGTCTTGCCCCTGGCCTTGACGCGGTCGACGGCGGCGCCGATCTCGCGCAGCGAGGCCAGGCCGCCGCCATCGAGCTGGTCGAGCAGCAGGACGACGGTATTGATCTTGTCATCCTTGCCGGCGTGGTCCAGCGCGGTGAGCACGTCGCGCAGCTGGACCACGCGGCGCGCGTTGCCGCTCAGGCCGGCCACGACGGAATCGCGCACGCTGCCGGCGCGCTCCTCGACCAGCTCGCCCTTGAGGTCGAGCACCAGCGCGGTCTTGGGCGACAGCGGCTTGAGACCGCTGCCGAAGATCGCCATCAACAGCACGATCAGGACCAGCAGGAAGATCAGGTTCAGCACGAAGCGGCGCGTGGCGTCGAGGCCGCGCCAGAGCGAGCCGATACCGCGGCGCAGGGTGGACAAGGGCTTGAAGGACATCTGGACTCCGGTCAGGTTTTCAGAATGGGGTGTTGGCGGCGACGGCGCCGCCCGCGGGCCGTGCCGTGGCGCGGCGCGAAATCGCGAACAGCCCGGCAAATACGAGCGCACCGTTCAGGATAAGCAATTCCAGGCCAAGGCGATAGCTGCCCAACACAAGTTGTTGGTAATGTTCAAGCAATGCGCACAGGATCGGCGCACCGATGGTCACGACCGGCACCAGGCGGTCGTTCAGGGTCCGCGTCGTCATCATGCCGAAGGCGAACAGCCCGAGCAGCGGGCCATACGTGTAGCCCGCCACCTTCAGCACCACGCCGATCATGCTCGGATCGTTCAGCCATTTGAAGACCATCACCATCGCCAGGAACAGCAGCGCGAACGCCAGGTGCACGTGGCGGCGCAGGCGCATGCGGGCGGCTTCGCTCATGCCGGGGCGGCGCTGGATGCCGAGGATGTCGATGCAGAAGGTCGAGGTCAGCGCCGTGATGGCGCCGTCCGCGCTCGGGAACAGCGCCGAGATCAGCGCGATCAAAAAGATGATCTGTACTGCTCCCGGCAGGTGGCCCATGACGGTCGCCGGGAAGATTTTATCGCCGGTCGCGCTCACGCCCGCCAGCGGCGCATACAGGTACAGCAGGCCGCCCAGGAACAGGAAGGCGCACAGCACCACCGCCAGCACCGCGGTCAGGCTGAGCAGGTTCTTCTGCGAATCCTTCAGGGTCTTCACCGAAATCGTCTTCTGCATCATTTCCTGGTCCATGCCGGTCATGGTGATGGTGATGAAGGCGCCGGCCACGATCTGCTTGAGCCAGAAGCCGGGCGCGTTCGGATCGAGCGTGAACACGCGCGCCAGGCCGCGCTCCTGCATCTGCGCCAGCGCCTGCGGCACCGACAGATCGAGCTGGCCGAGCAGGAAGGCGGCGCAGGCGAACAGGCCGAACAGCATGCAGCTGGTCTGCAGGGTGTCGGTCCAGACGATGGTCTTGACGCCGCCCTGATAGGTGTACAGCAGGATCATGCCGAGGATGACGAAGGTGGTCAGCCAGAACGGGATGCCGAGGCTGTCGAGGATGATCGACTGCAGCACCGCTACCACCAGGTACAGGCGCGCGGTGGCGCCGAACAGGCGCGACAGAATGAAGAAGCCGGCGCCGCTCTGGTAGGCACGCCGGCCCAGGCGCACCTCGAGATAGTGATAAATCGAGGTCAGCTTCATCCGGTAGTACAGCGGCAGCAGCAGGTAGACCACCGCGATGTAGCCTGCCACGTACCCGATCAGCACCTGCAGGTAGCCGAAACCGTCGGCGCCGACCGCGCCGGGGACGCTGACGAAGGTCACGCCGGACAGGGTCGTGCCGACCATGCCGAAGGCGACCAGCATCCAGTTGCTGCTCTTGTTACCGATGAAAAAACTGTCGTTGTCGGCGTTGCGCGCGGTGGCCCAGGCGACGCCGAGCAGCAGCGCGAAGTAGCCGATGAGGATGCAGAAAAGTAAAGCCGGGGACATCAGGTTTCCAGGGGTGGTCGAATCGCCCAGCAATATACTAGAAGATGCCGGGCACCGGGTGGCCGGCGCCGGCCGGGCCGGTGTCAGATACCCTGGGCCGGCGCCCGCTCGAACGGTCCGATGCAGGTTGCCATGGTCTCGTCTTCGCACATCACGAAGCGCGCGCCGGACGGATGGAAGCGCACGTAATTGGTGACGCGCGAGCCAACCTCGGTGATCTCGCCCGAACAGTCCTGCTTGCCGTTGTCCTTGACGATCTTGTCTTCGAGTTTGTAGAAACCCTTGGTGCTCGGCTTTTCGGTGATCGTGAATTCGCTTTCCGACACCTCTTCCTTGCTCTTGACCAGCATCGTGCCGTCGCCGCGGAAGTGGTAGGTCTCGGAACAGGACAGCTGGGGAATGCTCAGGGTCCAGATGCCGAGCAGCGGATGGGAAGCGGACGGCGCCGCCTGGACCCGGGCCGGCTGGGCATGGGCGATGGCGGCCGCGAACAGCATGGCGACACTGGGGAGCAGTCCGGTGAACGTACGCATGATGGGTCCTTGGAAGTTGCACACCGAGGGCGCCGGGAGCGGGCGTGTTTCGTCGTTGTCATTATGGCATACGTGTGCGCGGGGCTGGCGCGCGGGTGCAGGACGCTACGGAACCTTCACCCCGTCGTCCCTGCGAAGGCAGGGAGTCGTTTCCGGCAATGCCGGGAACGACGTTCATATGCCTCAGCCCTCGGCCGGCGTCTTCGGCTTGGCCGGACGCCGTGCCCGTGGCGGCGCCTTGCGCGACGGTGCCTTGTGCGGCGCACGGGTCGGCTTGTTGCGGGCCGGCTTGTCGCCCTGGGCGTCCTCGCCCTCGGCTGCGATGTCCTCTGCCGTCGCCGTACCCGCCGCCTCGACCGCCGCAGCGGCATCCAGCGCCACCGCGGCATCGTCCGGCGCCGCCACGGCGGCGGCTGGTGCTTCGGCCGGGGTTTCTGCCGCGCTTTCCATCGATGGCGCAGCGTCTTCTACCGGCGCAGCGGCGGCCTTGCGCGCAGCCGGCTTGCGCGGCGTGCGGCGGCGTTCCTTCACCGGCGGCGCCGGCTCGGCCGGCGTGGCGGCTTCGGCGGCAGCGTCGGCAACGACGTCGGCTGCAGTGGCAGCGGCCGGCGCAGCGTCAGCGTCAGCGTCAGCGTCAACTGCCGTCGTCACGGCGGCGGCGCTGGCGGCCGAGGCGGCATCAGCCAGCGCGGCGATCGGCGACAGTTCGACCGGCGGCGCTTCCGCCAGGTCCGGCGTCGGCGCCGGCCAGCTGGCGAAAGCGCTGTCGTCGCCCGCCGCCGGCACGGCCGCGGCGTCCTCGCCCGCCTGCTGGACCGGCTGCTGCTCGCGGCCACCCTTGCGGCCACGGCCACCGCGGCGGCGCGGCTCGCGGCCGCCGGATGCGGCGCCATTCGACGCCGCCGGCGCCTCGGCCACCGCCTGCTCCAGCGGCAGCTCGCCGCCGCTGCCGCTACCGATGCCATTGAGCGCGCCATCGGCCGCTTCCGGCACGGTCAGCTCGGCCTGCTCGGCGTCGGCCCCGGCCAGCGTCTCGGCCGGCTGGCTGGCGGCGCTGCGGTATACATAAGTGCCGGATTTTTCGTCGCGGCCGAATTCGAACAGGCCGCGCGTCTGCGCTTCCTCGAGCAGGTTGCCGAAGGTGCGGAAGCCGAAATAGGTTTCCGAGAAGTCCGGACGGCGGCGCTTCAGGGTGTCCTTCAGCAGCGAGGCCCAGATCTTGCCGGTGTCGCCGCGTTCCGAGACCAGCGCGTCGAAGGTCTCGACCACCATTTCCAGCGCCTGCAGCTTGCGCGCCTCCATCTCTTCCTTCTTGCGGTTGCTTTCGTCGGAAGGACGGCGGCCCTGCTGCGGCGCCTGCGCCTGCGGCTGGGCCTTGCGCTCGTCGCGCTTGGCGGCGGCGCGGCGCACTTCGCGCACCAGGTCGTCATAAAAGATGAATTCGTCGCAGTTGGCGACCAGCAGGTCCGAGGTCGACTGCTTGACGCCGACGCCGATCACGCGCTTGGCGTTTTCGCGCAGCTTGGAGACCAGCGGCGAAAAGTCGGAATCGCCGCTGACGATGACGAAGGTGTCGACGTGGGCCTTGGTGTAGCACAGGTCGAGCGCGTCCACCACCATGCGGATGTCGGCCGAGTTCTTGCCGGACTGGCGCACGTGCGGGATCTCGATCAGTTCGAAGTTCGCTTCGTGCATGGTGCCCTTGAAGCTCTTGTAGCGGTCCCAGTCGCAATAGGCTTTCTTGACCACGATGCTGCCCTTGAGAAGCAGGCGTTCGAGGACGAGCTTGATGTCGAATTTCTCGTAGTTCGCATCGCGCACGCCGAGCGCGACGTTCTCGAAGTCGCAGAACACCGCCATGCTGATGTTTTCGGAAGATGAAGCCATGATGTTGTTGTGTAATGATTGATGGACAAGCTATGCGCGGATTATACGCAACATGGCGGCCGGGCTCGGCGCAGCAAACGAGGAATCATGCGCGGATGGGACAGCCTGGCGTGGCCGGCAGGCAAATTGCGCCGAAATTTTTCGTCAAATTCCTCAGTTCGGCTACAATATATGTTGCTCCCTGTTTCGTTTTTTCGATCCTTCGGTTCATGTCGGAACTTCCCCCTCCCTATACTGTCTGGCCCGTCGGCGGCGGCGCGCTCGGCGCGCTCATTCGCGCCCATGACTGGGCCGCCACCCCGCTCGGACCACTGGAAAGCTGGCCGGCGGCGCTGCGCACGCTGGTCGACCTGGTCGTCCATTCGCCGTTGCCGATGGCGGTGCTGTGGGGACCGGATCTGATCCAGGTGTACAACGACGGCTACGCCGCGATCTGCGGCGCGCGCCATCCGCACGCGCTGGGACAGCCGCACCGGCCGACCTGGCCCGAGCTGCAGGATTTCATCGGCTCGGTGTATCCGGACGTGCTGCGCGGCGAGACCCGGATTTTCAGCCACAAGCGCCTGGTCGTCGAGCGCAGCGGCGTGCCCGAAGAGATCTGGGTCGACCTCAGCTACAGTCCGGCATGGGCCGATGGCGAGGTGCGCGGCATCGTCAAGACCGCCGTCGACGTCAGCGCCGACGTGAAAGCCACCAACGCGCTGCTGCTCAACAACGAACGCTTCCACACCTATGCCGGCTCCAGCGTGGTCTATCGCATGAACGCCGACTGGAGCGAAATGCGCCGGCTGCCGGGACACGGCGCGCCGGGCGATACCGCGGCCAATACGGCGGCCGCGTCCGGCACCTGGCTCGGCGACCTCATCGATCCGGACGACCAGCCGGCGGTGACGCAGGCGATCCGCACCCGTGGCGTGTTCGAGCACGAGCACCGGGTGCGCCTGCCCGACGGCACGTCCGGCTGGATGCTGTCGCGCGCCGTCCCGCTGCTGGCCCTGGACGGCACCATCCGCGAATGGTTCGGCACCGCCGTCGACATCACCGCGCGCAAGCAGCGCGAACTGCGCCAGGCCGCCCTGCTGGGGCTGGGCGACCGCCTGCGCATGGTCAACAATGCCGACGAAGCCGCCGCCATCGCCAGCGAGGTGGTCGGCGCGACGCTCGGGGTGACCCAGGCCGGCTTCGGGCGCATCAATGCCGTGGCCGCCACGACCCGGGTGGTGCGCGACTGGCGCGCCGGGCCCGCGGTGCCGTCGATGGTCGGCGTACATCCGTTCCGCCACTACGGCAGCTATTACGCCGACCTCCGGCGCGGCGAAGTCGTCGCGATCGCCGACGTCGGCACCGACCCGCGCACCGCCGCCCACTGGGACGTGTTCCAGACGCTGGCGGTACGCGCGCTGCTGAATGTGCCGGTGCTGGATGCCAGCGGCGCGGTCGGCGTGTTCCTGGCGCAGCAGGACCGCCCGCGCGCCTGGTCCGCCGACGAGATCGCGTTCGTGCGCGGCGTGGCCGACCGCACCTGGGCCGAGATGGCGCGCATCGATGCCGCCAAGGCGCTGCACGCCCTCAACCTGCAACTCGAGCAGCTGGCCGAGGACAGCGCCGCCGAGCGCGACCGCATGTGGCGGCTGTCCGGCGACATCATGCTGGTGGCGCGCGCCGAAGGTCCGATCGCGGCGGTCAATCCGGCCTGGCGCACGATCCTGGGCTGGGAAGAACAGGAGCTGGTCGGCGCCAACCTGTTCGACCTGATCCACCCTGACGACGTGACGCCGACGCTGGAGGGACTGGCCGTCCTGGACGACGACGGCCGGCTGGCGCCGAACTTCCAGAACCGCTACCGCCACCGCGACGGCAGCTATCGCTGGATCGCCTGGAATGCCAGCCGCAGCGACGACCTGGTGGTGGCGGTCGGACGCGACGTCACGCTCGAGCGCGAACATGCGGCCGCCCTCCTCGACACCGAGGAAAAACTGCGCCAGAGCCTCAAGATGGAAGCCGTGGGCCAGCTCACCGGTGGCCTGGCCCATGATTTCAACAACCTGCTGGCCAGCATCGGCGGCAGCCTGGAGCTGCTGGCGCTGCGCGTGCGCAGCAACAAGCTGGACGACCTCGACCGCTTCGTCGGCATTGCACAGGGCGCGGTGCGGCGTGCCGCCGCCCTGACCCACCGCCTGCTGGCGTTTTCGCGGCGCCAGCCGCTCGACGCCCGCCCGCTCGACCCGGCCGGCCTGGTCGACGGCATGCTCGACCTGGTGCGGCGTACCATCGGTCCCGCCATCGCGCTCGAGGTGGAAAGCGAACCCGGGCTGTGGCCGACCCTGGTCGACCCCAACCAGCTCGAGAACGCTCTGCTGAACCTGTGCATCAATGCGCGCGACGCCATGCCCGACGGCGGCCGCCTGCGCATCGCGCTGGCCAATAGCGTGCTCGATGCCGCGCAAGCCGCGCGCAGCGAGCTGCCGGCGGGCGACTATGTGCTGGTGAGCGTGTCCGATACCGGCACCGGCATGGCGCCCGAGGTACTGGCCAAGGCCTTCGATCCCTTCTATACCACCAAGCCGATCGGCCAGGGCACCGGCCTCGGGCTGTCGATGATCTACGGTTTCGTGCGCCAGTCGGGCGGGCATGTGAGCGCCGAGTCGGCGCCTGGCTGCGGTACCACCATGCACGTGCTGCTGCCGCGCCACCTGGGGGTGGCGCAGGCGGCGCAGGCCGCGCCGGCGGCGCCCGCAGGCGTCGCCGAAGAACGCCTGGCCGTGGCCGCGGTCCGCATCCTGCTGGTGGACGACGAGGCGCCGCTGCGCGGCCTGATGGCCGAAGCCCTGGCGCAGCAGGGCCATCGCGTGGTGCAGGCGGGCGATGCCGCCACCGCCCTGCGCCTGCTCGGCACCGGCGCGCCGGTCGACCTGATGGTCACCGACATTGGCCTGGCCGGCGGCATGAACGGTCGCCAGCTGGCCGAGGCGGCGCGCCTGGCCCGTCCCGGCCTGAAGGTGCTGTTCATCACCGGCTACGCCGAGGCGCGCCTGGTCGAACGCGGCAGTTTCGACCCAGGCACCGGCCTGATGGTCAAGCCCTTCCAGCTCGACGCGCTGGCGCGGCGGGTGGCGCAGATGACCGCCCAGGCAAGTGCCCAGGCGGCCACTCAGGTCGCCGCGCAGTCCGCCGATACTTGATCAGATCCGCTCGAGCGTAGCCGGGTCGCCGGCGCCGTCGAAGAAGCGGTCGAGGCAGGTCTGGAACACGGCTTCGTCCGGCGCCACGTCGGCGAACAGCGTCATCGACGAGTGGAATTTCAGGTTGTCGGGATAGTCGAAGATGGCATCGGCCGGGCGGTCGTCGTGCGCGGCGACGGCCGCGGCGCAGGTGCGCAGGCGCGGCCCCAGCACCGGATGGGCGAGATAGGCAGCGGCTTCGTCGCTCGAGGCGATCGCGTACCTGCGCGCCATGTCGCTCTGCCCCAGCCCGGCGATCTGGGGAAAGATGAACCACATCCAGTGGCTGCGCTTGCGGCCCGCGCGCAGTTCCGCCAGGGCCTGGTCGTAGACGCCGGCCTGGGCGTCGACGAAACGTTCGAGATTGAAATCGGTATCCATGACAGCGTGCCTCCCGCGCCCATGCTACCGCGCCTGGGCGATTTGCTAAAGTCACGCCTTCCAACCGAATCTGCCATCCATCTGCCATGAAGCCCGAACACCTGACCCTGCTGCTGACCCGCGAGATGCCCTTCGGTAAATATGAAGGCCGCAAGATCGCCGACCTGCCCGGCCACTACCTGGGCTGGTTCGCGCGCGAGGGTTTTCCGAAGGGCGAACTGGGAGAACTGCTCGAACTCATGTACGAACTCGACCATAACGCCTTGCGCGGGCTGCTCGATCCACTGCGTCGCTGACACGCGTCCTGGCATTCGATTTTTTCGATGATAGGACGCAAAACAACTCGTTTTTCAAGCCCGCCCGGCGCGCCTATACTGGCATCCATGCATTCGAAAACATCCACAACCGGATAAACAGACAAAGGAGCAGATCATGCTGGAAGTTCGCAAAAGTGAAGAACGCGGTGCCGCCCATCACGGCTGGCTGCAATCGAAACACAGCTTTTCCTTCGCCGACTACTACGATCCGCGCCACAGCGGCTTCGGTCCGCTGCTGGTGATCAACGAAGACCGCGTCGCGCCCGGCGCCGGCTTCGGCACCCACGGCCACCGCGACATGGAAATCATTTCCTACGTGCTGGATGGCGCGCTCGAGCACAAGGACAGCATGGGCACCGGCTCGGTGCTGCACTACGGCGACGTCCAGCGCATGAGCGCCGGCAACGGCGTGCGCCACAGCGAGTTCAACGGTTCCAAGACCGAACAGGTGCATTTCCTGCAGATCTGGATCCAGCCGAACGTGAAAGGCATCGCGCCGAGCTACGAGGAAAAGAACATTCCGCTGGGCGAGAAGCAGGGCAAGCTGCGCGTGATCGCTTCCGGCGACGGCCGCGAAGGCTCGGTGCTGATCCACCAGGATGCGTCGCTGTACGCCACCGTCCTGAACGGCGACGACCGCGTCGAGCACACGCTGGCTGGCGGCCGCCTCGGCTATGTGCACGTGGTGCGCGGCCAGGTCAGCGTCAACGGCGTGGCCCTGAAGGGTGGCGACGCGCTGAAGCTGAGCGACGAGGCACGTGTCGAACTGGCCCAGGCCGATAACGCCGAAGTGCTGCTGTTCGACCTGCCGCGTTGATGGCCAGCTAAATGTAAGCGGCTGTAACTGAACGATAAGCGTGCGTGCGATGGACCGAGAATGTGTCGGCAACCGTCACATGCACGCCACAAATTCGCATGGTTGCGGGCGAAACGTTAAATTGCGTGTGATAATCAATCCTCAAAGCAATTTTTCGTTCCCAAAATCATGAACGCCAAACCCACCGTCCTCGTGGTCGAGGACGACGTCCACATCGCCCAGGTCCTTACCTTCATGCTCGAGCGCCAGGGTTACCGCGTGATCTACGCCGGCGACGGCCGCGCCGCGGTCCAGCATATCGTCTCCGGCCCGGTACCCGACCTGATCCTGCTCGACGTAATGCTGCCCTTCGTCGACGGTTTCGAAGTGCTGGGCCTGATCCGCGCGCGCGAGGGCTGGGAAACCGTGCCGGTGCTGATGCTGACCGCCAAGAACGGCGAGCAGGACACCGTGCGCGCCCTCGACGCCGGCGCCAACGACTTCATCATCAAGCCTTTCCAGCCGCTGGAACTGCTGGCGCGCCTGCGCCGCTACCTCGACCAGCCCGCCTGAACCTTCGCCCGCGGCCACGCTACGGCGGTCTCATCCGTTAAGCATATCCGCGCACGGCTTGCTTGCGCCCGCTTCGACAGGTAACTGCTAGTATGTTCAAAAAGCGGACCCTGCGTATGCGACTACAATTCCAGCGAGAAAGCAAGGCGCCTCCTCTGCCGGACGACCTCAGGCGGCGCCTCGATGACGTGCTCGAGCACTTCCCGTCCGGCGTCACGGTGCACGACATCGACGGTTGCATCGTCATGGCCAACCACCTGGCCGGCAAGCTGCTGGGACGCAGCGAGGACGAGCTGATCGGCATGTGCGCCGACAGCGCCGGCTGGCATCTGACCGACGAAAACTGCATGCCGATGGCACCCGAGGAATATCCGGTCCACCAGGTACTGCGCACCGGGAACAAGGTCACCGGCAGGGTGGTCGGCCTGCCGCCCCGGACTGGCCCTGGTTCCGGTCCCGGCCAGCGTACGCCCTGCTGGATGATCTGCAACGCCTATCCCGAGACCGACGACGACGGCAAGCTGCGCGGCGCCGTGGTCTGCTTCACCGATTGCACCGAGCTGAAGGAAGCCCAGCAGCGCCTGCTGAAATCCGAGGAAAGGCTGCGCCTGATGCTCGAAGGCTCCAGCGACGCGCCCTGGGACTGGGACCTGGTCAGCGGCGAAACCTATTATTCAGAGCGCTGGTGGGAAATGCTCGGCTACCGCGCCGGCGAATTGCGGCTCGACCGCGCCACCTGGCGCCGCCTGCTGCACCCGCAGGACCTGCCCCACGTCACCGCCTTCATGGCCGACCTGCTGGTCGGCGGGCGCAGTGCCTACAGCATCGAACTGCGCCTGCGCCACAGCGACGGCCATTACGTGCACGTGCTGACGCGCGGGGTGGTGCTGCGCGACGCCGCCGGTAAGGCGCTGCGCATGTCCGGCACCAACACCGACCTCACCGAGCGCAAGCAGTCCGAGCGCCGCATCTACGAACTCGCGTATTTCGATCCGCTCACCGGCCTGCCGAACCGCCGCTTCCTGATCGAGGAACTCGACAAGACGCTGGCGCGCCACAGCCGCTCCGGCCAGTACGGCGCCCTGCTCTTCATCGATCTCGACAACTTCAAGCTGCTCAACGACACCATGGGCCACGACGTCGGCGACATGCTGCTGCGCCAGGTGGCCGAACGCCTGCGCCAGGCACTGCGCGACAGCGACCAGCTGGCGCGCCTGGGCGGCGACGAGTTCGTGGTGGTGCTGGAAAACCTCGGCGCCGGCACCGCGGAGGCAACGCCGCACGCCGACCACGTCGCGCGCAAGATCCTGGCGCTGCTGGGCCAGCCCTACGACCTGCCCGGCAGTCCGAGTCCGCGCACGCCCAGCATCGGCATTACCCTGTTCGACGGCAGCGCGGGCGGCATCGATCAGCTGCTGCGCCAGGCCGACCTCGCCATGTACCGCGCCAAGGCCGACGGCCGCAACACCGCGCGCTTCTTCGACCCCAGCATGCAGGCCGCCGCCGAGCGCCAGGCGGCCCTCGACAAGGCGCTGCGCGACGGCCTGGCGCAGCGCGAGTTCGTGCTGTACTGCCAGCCGCAATTCGATACCGAAGGCCGCCTGATCGGCGCCGAGGCGCTGGCGCGCTGGCAGCACGGCGAGCACGGCCTGGTGTCGCCGCACGAATTCATCGGCCAGGCCGAAGCCAGCGGCCTGATCATTCCACTGGGACAGCAGATGCTCGAGGAAAGCTGCCGCGCGCTGGCGCGCTGGTCGGGCGACCCGCTGCTCGGCCGGGTCAAGCTGTCGGTCAACATCAGCGTGCGCCAGCTGCGCGACCCCGGTTTCGCGGCCAGCGTGGAAGCATTGCTGGCCGCCAGCGGCGCCAGCGCCGACCGGCTGTGCCTGGAGCTGACCGAGAGCGTGTTCGCGGAAAACATGCAGGAACTGATCGAGCGCATGCAGGCGCTGCGCGCGCAGGGCATCTGCTTTTCTCTGGACGACTTCGGCAACGGCACCTCGTCGCTGGCCTACCTGATGCGCTTCCCGCTGGCCTCGCTGAAGATCGACCGCAGCTTCGTGCGCGACGCCGGCGCCAACAGCGCCACCATCGTCGAGGCGATCGTGGCGCTGGCGCGCAAGCTCAAGCTGGAGGTGGTGGCCGAAGGCGTGGAACACGAAGACCAGCGCGACTTCATGGTCGATTGCGGCTGCGATGCGCTGCAGGGCTATTTGCTGGGGCGGCCCGTACCGTTGCCGGAATTCGAACAGTTATATGGCTCGGGCGCGCGGGCCTGAGACGGTTTTGGACAGCATTGTTTTATGTCTTGTCGATGAATTTTACATCCCTCGGTCATGCAAAATTGAACTTTATTAATTTTCTAAAAGAAATCAATGACCTAAGTAAATATTGCAATTCAGGCACGACAATTGCATACCCGTGGTGCTCATCCATCCACAAGGGGTTTTACAATGTCGCTGAATTTGATGAAAAGCTTCAAAAAAGCAGTTCTCGTTGCTGCGCTGTTTTCGGCAGGCGTCGCGAATGCGGCCTTGTACCAGTTCAATCTGACCGGCGACTACACCGCCAGCTGGCAGCTGAATTCCACGGTGACGCCGGATGACGGCGCAGTCGGCGCCGGGTTCATTCTTTATGACGTCGAAGGCAACTTCCCGGGATCGGCTATCGATTACGCTGACCTGACGTTCTATAACGCCGACCTCGGCGGCGGCCTGGAAATCTATGACTACTATGGCGACCTCGAGCTGATGTTGAGCGATGGGCCGCAGCTGTACAGCGGCTCCGAAGACGCGCCGACCTTCAGCCTCGGCAGCTTCGCCCTGACGGAATACGGCGGCACGGGCCGCTACACCCTGACCGTGACCAACCTCGACGCCGGTCCCGGTCCTGGCCCGGGTACCGATCCGGCGCCTGGCGAAGTGCCCGAGCCGGCCAGCATTGCCATGCTGCTCGGCGGCCTGGGCCTGATGGCGTCGATGAAGAAGCGTCGCGCCGCCAAATGAATCATTGAGTAAATAGCGGACCGGTCGAAGCAATATATCGACCGCACAGCAAGGGTGCCGGCACAGTCAAATGCGCCGGCACCTTTTTTCTTAAGGTAAATATTTGACGTTGTAATGTTGGCCAATCGTGCAATGCCGTACACGGTTTGATGTTATCTTATTGATAACCATCATTTCCTGTGAAAGCCTGCCGATGCCAAGCGCCCGCCGGCCGCAACGCGGCCCCTCCGGTTTTACCCTGATCGAACTCATTTCAGTCCTCGGTGTCGTCGGCGTCGTCGGCGCCACCGCCGTGCCGCGGCTGACGGCGCTCGCCGGTGAAGCGCGCTATGCGTCGCTCCAGGTCGCGCAGGGTTCGCTGTCGAGCGTATCCGCAATCGTGCACGGCCAGTTCGCGATCCGCGCCGGCAGCATGCAAACCTATGGCGACGTGCCGCTGCCGATGGTGAACGGCTACCCCGGCGCCGACGCCAAACTGGCAGAAGCGGCCGGCCTGGCACCAGGCTACACCGTGCACGCCGGAGATGCCGGTACGCTGGTCATCGTACCCAAGGACCTGGCCGGCAGCGCGGCGGCGGACCAGTGCTACCTCGTGTATACCCAGAGCCGGACACCGCAGTCGGCGCCCGTGATCGCACTCGGCGCCGCGGCCAGCGCCGCCACCTGCAGCTGAAGACGGCGCCCGGACGGGTTCAGGCCGCCGGCAGCTCGACCACGAAGGTCGTGCCCTGCCCCGCAACACTGTCGAAGCGGATGGTCCCGCCATGCTGCTCGACGATCGCCTTGCAGATCGATAGTCCCAGTCCGGTGCCGCCGCTGCGCCGCGAATTGGTGCCGTCGGCCTGGGCGAAGCGCTGGAACACGCGGTCGCGGAAGGCTTCCGGAATGCCGCTGCCCTGGTCCGTCACCGACAGGCGTACGCAGCCGCCGCCGTCTTCGACCCGCGTCGTCACCGTCGTCCCCGCTTCCGAAAACTTGACGGCGTTGGACAGCAGGTTCGCCAGCACCTGGGTGATGCGGTCGCGGTCGATGCCGGCGCGCAGTGCCGCGGCACCGGGGCCGGCTTCGCAGGCCAGCGTCACCCCGGCCTGCGCCGCCAGGCCGGCCATGGCCGCCACTGCGCCTTCGGCGACCGGCAGGACCGGCTGGACTTCGCGGCTGGATTCCATGCGGCCGGCGTCCATCTTCTGGATGTCGAGCACGTCGCCGATCAGGCGCACCAGGCGTTCGGAGCTGGCGTTGGCGATGCCGACCAGGCCCTGCGCATCGGCCGGCAGTTCGCCCGCCATGCCGTCGGCCAGCAGCGCCAGCGACGCGCTGATCGACGTCAGCGGGGTGCGCAGCTCGTGCGAGACGGTGGAAACGAACTCGTTCTTCATGCGCTCGACCTGCTTACGCCCGGAAATGTCGTGCGCAAAGATGCTGAAGAACGGCCCCTCCGGGGTACCGGCAATGGCCGCCGTCATTTCGACCTCGACTTCGCTGCCGTCGCGCCGGCACAGCACGCGTTCGACGCGGCGGCCCTGGATCTCGAGCTCGCCGGTATCGCGGAAGCGCTGCAGCGCGTCCAGCGCGTTGGCACGCAGGTGCGCCGGCACCATCAGCTCGACGGCCAGGCGGCCCAGCACCTCGTCGCGGCGCCAGCCGAGCATGGCTTCGGCGGCCGCGTTCCAATCGACCACGCGGCCCTGCAGGTCGATCGCGACGAAGGCGTCCTGCACGGTCCCGAGGATGGTGTCGATGCGCTGCTTGCCGGCACTGACCGTCACCAGCGCCTGTTCCAGCTCGCGCGTGCGCTGCTCGACGCGCTGCTCCAGCGTGGCGTTGAGTTCCTTCAATTCCTTGCGCTGCTGCATCAGGTCGGCCACCAGCGCGTCGAGCGTGCCGGACAGCGCCTGCACCTCGACGTAGCGCCCGTGTTCGGCCCCGAGCTTGACCGGTTCGCCGGCGCGGATGCGGCGCGCCGACTCGGCCAGCTCGCCCAGCGGCTGGGTGATGCGGCGCGCCACCAGCACGCCGGCCAGCGAAAACAGCGCCGCCAGCAGGACGCCGGCGATCAGGCCGTATTCGCGCAGGCGCCGTACCGGGCCATAGGCGTCGAGCACCTCCTGGCGCACCAGCACGGTCCAGCCCAGGCCCGGGTAGTCGGCATAGCCGTGGCCGCGCGCATAGCCGACCAGGTAGGACTTGCCGTCCGGCCAGCGCTCGACGACATAGCCGTTCCCGAGCTGGCTGCGCGCCAGCTCCAGGCTCGGGAGCGACAGCTTGCGGCCGGCGCTGTCCGGCGGCCCCAGCAGGACGCTGCCGGCGGCATCGACGATCAGCGCCTCGACGTTGCTGCGCGCGCCGACGCCGGCCATGACCGAGCGCTCGACGTCGCGCGCCCATTGCCAGGACAGGTGGGCACCGAGCACGCCGACGGTGTTGCCGCGTTCGTCCAGATAGGGGAAGGCGACGTCGACGAAGCGCCAGGGTTCGGCCTGGTGCGGCAGCAGCTTCGCCAGCAGCACGGCATCGTGCACGTCGCCGACGTGGTCGCCCTTGAGCGCGTCGTCGAACCACGGCCGCCTGGACACGTCGGCGCCTTCCAGCATGCCGCGTGCCGCCACCTGCACCCGGCCGTCGATCCCGGCCAGGCCGATCCAGCTGTAATAGCCGTAGCTGGCCTGTACCCGTTCCAGCGTCTCGCGGCGGCGTGCCAGCGGGACGTCGGCGCCGAGGTCGTGGCGGCGCGCGATCAGGCCGACCTCGCGGTAGCGCTCGAACATGCCGCGCTCGAGCTTGTCCGAAGTCTGGGCCGCGCGGTCGGCCAGGCCGTAGCCGATGCCGCTCTTGACCTGTTCGGTGGCCTTGCGCTCGATGACGGCGCTCAGCACCAGCGTAAATACGATGGACAGCAGGGCAAAGGCAAGCGCCATCCAGGCACCCAGGGCGCGCGGCAGCAGGCGGTGGAAGAAGGTCGGGACGGTCGGCATAGAATGAAACTGGCAGGACGGAATGCAGGGCGCCAGCGTAGCACAGCACTGATGCATATAGTTAATATCTTTACAGTAATAACGTTGCTCCGCACGGCCATGTCCGATTTCCGGTAAACTCTCCGGTTACTCCATATCGCACTACTTCGTTTCGGGAACACCGCCATGCAAGACAATGCCGCCCTGCCAGACAATGCCGCCCTGCTCGACTACGTCACTTCGTGCACGCTGCCGACGCCATGGGCGCAGTTCACCCTGCACGCCTTCGTCGAGCATGCAACCGGCAAGGAACACCTGGCCATGACTCTCGGCGACATCAAGGACGGCGAGCCGCCGCTGGCGCGCATCCACTCGGAATGCCTGACCGGCGACGTGATGTTCTCGCAGCGCTGCGACTGCGGCGCCCAGCTGGAAGGCGCGCTCAAGAAGATCGCTGCCGAAGGCCGCGGCATCCTGCTCTACCTGCGCCAGGAAGGCCGCGGCATCGGCCTGGTCAACAAGATCCGCGCCTACCGCCTGCAGGAAGCCGGCGCCGACACCGTGGAAGCCAACCTGCAGCTCGGTTTCCACGCCGACGCCCGCAACTACGAGCTGGTGCTGCCGATGCTGCAACAGTTCGGCATCGAAGCCGTGCGCCTGATGACCAACAACCCGCGCAAGATCGCGGCCCTGGAAAAGCTCGGCATCAAGGTCGCCGACCGCGTGCCACTGCTGGTCAACCGCAACGCCTTCAATACCGGCTATCTCGACACCAAGCAGGCCAAGCTGGGCCACATGATGACCCCGGCGGCCGAGCCGGCACTGGACGGCGAACTCTAAGTCCGGACCGGATAGCCCGGCGCGGGGTTTGGCGCAAACGTGGCAAGATGATCCTTAATCATCTTGCCAGCAAAAGGATGGTATGCGCCCTGCCCCGCTCTCCGCTGTCCTTGCGCTGTGTGCCGCCGCCTGCGCGGCCATGGCCTTCGGCATCGTGCCGGCCGCGCCTGCTGCACCCGCCGTGCCTGCCGCCCAGCGCCTGCCGGGTGCCCGGCCCGCCGTCCAGCCGGCCGCACCGCCACTCGCCACACCGCCGGCCACGCCGCCCGCCACCACGCCGCCTGCGCCCGGTCCCGGCGAGACCGACGACAGCGCCACCCTGCCGACCCCTTCCAGCGCCGCCCAGCAGCTGTACGCCGCCGCCCGCGCCGACCTGCTGCAGATCCGCATGCTGCTGCGCAACGGCCGCAGCCAGTCCACCGTCGGCTCCGGCTTCCTGATCGGCACCGGCAACCTGGTGCTGACCAATTACCACGTGGTGTCGCAGATGGCGCTCGATCCCGACGTCTACATCGGCGAATACGTCGACACCGACGGCAAGGGCGGGCCGATCGAGCTGATGGCGGTCGACGTCCTGCACGACCTGGCGGTGGTGCGGGTCGACCGTGCCGGCAGCGGGTTCTTCAAGGTGCCCGAGCATCCGGTGCAGCTGACCCAGGGCCAGTACCTGTACTCGCTCGGCAATCCGCTCGACCTCGGCTTCGCCATCTCGGAAGGCGCGTACAACGGCGCCATCACGCGCAGCTTCTATGAACAGCTGATCTTCACCGGCCCGATCAATTCCGGCATGAGCGGCGGTCCCAGCGTGACCGCCAGCGGCATGGTGGCGGGCATCAACGTGTCCAAGCGCCGCGACGGCGAATCGGTCAGCTTTCTGGTGCCGGTGAAGTATGCCCAGGATCTGTTGGCCCAGGTTGCGCGGCAGGCGCATCCGCCCAGGAATTTCAACCCGCTGATCGCCCAGCAACTGCTGGCGCACCAGCGCGAGATGATCGACCGCCTGCTGGCCGAGCCGCTGTCGCTCAAGGCGATGGGGCCGTACCGGGTGCCGGTGCGCGAATCGCAGCAGTTGCGCTGCTGGGGGCGCTCCAACTTCCGCGCCGAGGCCGAATTCACCGTGGACGCGGTCAGCTGCGCGATGGAAGCCGCGATCTACGTCTCCGACACCCAGCAGACCGGCCACGTGTCGATGAGCCACCAGTACCTGCGCTCGGCCAGCCTGCAGCCGCTGCAGTTCTCGGTGCTGGCCAGCAGCCGTTTCCGGGTCGACCGCATCGGCTCCTCCAGGGACACGCGCCTGACCCGGCCCGCCTGCAGCGAGCAGTTCGTGCACACCGCCACCCTGCCGCTGCGCGCCGTGATGTGCGTGCGCGCCTACCGCAAGTTCGCCGGCCTGTACAACTTCACCCTGCTGACCGCCAGCACCGACGACGGCCAGGCCAGCCTGCAGAGCCGCCTCGACCTGGCCGGCGTTTCCTACGACAACGGCACCCGGGCCACGCGCGCCTTCCTGGCCGCGCTCGGGCGGAGCACGCGCCGATGAACGGGCCGCCGATCGCTTCGGTCCCGGCAGGCAGTCCTGCGGCAGGCGATGCTGCGGCAGCCGATGCTGCTGCGAGTGCGCCGCCGGGGGCGGGTCCCTGGTTCGTCGAGATCCTGACCCGTGCCGGCGAAGTGCTGCAGCGCCATCGCGTCGACGCGCTGCCGATCCGGCTCGGACGCGGCTACGGCAACGACGTGATCCTCGACGACGACTACGCCGCCGCCGCGCACGCGCTGGCCGAGCTGGACGCCGGCGGGCGCCTGGTGCTGCGCGACCTCGGCTCGCGCAACGGCATCCACCACCGCGGCCGGCGCCACGCCGAACTGGCGCTGGACGGCGACACCGTGGTGCGCATCGGCCACACCGCGCTGCGCATCCGCGCGGCCGGCTTCCAAGTCGCGCCGGAACTGCCGGACCGCACCCTGCACCGCTGGGAAGGGGCGCTGCCGGGCGCCGCCGGCACGCTGCTGGTGGGCGCCACCACCCTGTTCGCGCGCTGGCTGAGCGACATCCAGTACTTCGAGCTGGTGCGCTACTTCGAAGCCCTGGCCTGGGGCATCGGCGCGGCGCTGCTGTGGAGCGGGGCCTGGGCCTTCGCCAACCGCCTGTTCGGGCGCCACGCGCGCCTCGGACGCCACCTGTTCGTGTTCGGCTGCGGCCTGCTGGCGCTGACCCTGTGCACGCTGCTGGCCAGCCTGCTGGGCTACGCCTTGTCGCTCGAAGGCTTCACCCATTACGCCTCGCACGCAGCGACACTGCTGCTGGCCGGCGTCATCTACTTCCACCTGTGCACCATCCGCCCCGGCCACCGCCTGCGCTACCGCTGGATCTGCGCCGCGATGGCGGTGCTCGGCTCGTGCCTGATCCTGGTCGCCAATGTGCAACGCAGCGGGCGCTTTTCCGACGAACTCTATATGTGGGTGCTGCTGCCGCCCGAGGTGCGGGTCAGCCCCGACCACGGCATCGACCAGTTCATGCGCGAGGTGGATGGCATGCAGGAAGGGCTGGACCGCGGACGTGGACGCAAGCCGGGCGAGGACGAGATCGAGAATTGACCCATCGTTGCCGCCTGCGCGGGGACGACGTCAATTCTGCAGCAGCGGTAGCGTGACGATGAAGGTACTGCCCTGCCCGGCCCCGGCGCTGTGCGCCTCGACCCGGCCCTCGTGCAGCTCGACGAGGTGCCGCACCAGCGCCAGCCCGAGGCCGAGTCCGCCGTCGGCGCGTCCGGCCGTGCGCGTGGCCTGCATGAAGGAATCGAACACGCGCGGCAGCAGCGCCGCGTCGATGCCGATGCCATTGTCGGCCACGCTGACTTCGACGCTGTCCGGTGCCATCCGCATCTCGACGCGGATGGCGCCGCCCTCGGGCGTGTACTTGGCGGCGTTGCCGATCAGGTTGGCCACCACCTGCACCAGGCGCTTGTGGTCGCCCAGCACGGACGGATGGACCTTGCCCAGCTCGACCTGCAGCGCGTGGCGCCGCTGCGCGACCAGCGGCTTGACCTGCTCGACGGCATCGCACACGGCCCGGTGCAGGTCGACCGGCACCCGGGTCAGCGTGATCAGGCCGCGCCGCACGCGCGAGGCGTCCAGCAGGTCGTCGACCAGGTGCGCGATGTGGTCGGTCTGGCGGGCGATGATGTCTGCGGTGCGGCGCAGCTGGGCCGGATCGGCGCCGTTCTGGATGCGCAGCAGCTCGGCCGCGGCGCGGATCGGCGCCAGCGGATTCCTCAGCTCGTGCGCCAGCAGGGCAACGAAGTCATCCTTGTTGGCGTCGGCCTCGCGCAGCGATTCGAGCGCGGCCTGGCGTTCCAGCTCGGCCAGGCGGCGCGCCACCTCGATCCGGTACAGCATCAGCGCGAAGCGCCACACCGCGACGGTGAACAGCACCACCATGCCCCAGACCAGGAAGGCGATCGCAGTGGGGACGTCGATCGCCTTCACCCGCAGCATGACGGCGACGGCCATGCCCAGCAGCACCGGCATGGTCAGCGCCGACAGCAGCAGGCGGCGCGCGATCCAGGCGCCCGGGTCGGGGCCGGCCAGCGCCACCATGATCCCTTCGTTGGGACGCAGCGCCAGCACCGCGGTTGACAGCAGGATCAGCGTCGTGGTGGTCAGGATCGAGGTGCCCTTGCCGGGCAGCAGCTGGTACAGGAAGGTGTCGCGGAACACGTAGCCGGCCAGGGTCAGCAGCGCCAGCAGCAGCACGCCCAGCGCCAGCACCTGGCCGTGGCGCACGTGGCGCGGGCGCCCCATCGCCAGCAGGCCGGCGCCGAGTGCGCCGAACATGAGGGCGGTCACCGGCGAGGCCAGGCTGCGCGCGCCCGCCGCGCTGCCGCGCACGACGAAAGGCAAGGGTATGCCGGTCGCATGCGCCAGCAGGATCACCAGCGACGCTGCCGTCAGCAGCGCCGCCGCGACGTTCGCGCGCCCGCCTCCCGTCTCGCGCAGGCGCCACAGCGATGCGCAGGCCAGCAAGGTCAGCAGCGCCGTCATCGGCACCATCGTGGGCAGGCCGGGAACGACCGAAGTCAGGTAACCGATGCCGAGCGCCCAGCCTGCCAGCGCGCAGATGGCGATGAGGGCGCTGACAAGGCCGGCGACCGCGGGCAAGCCGGCCTTGAGCATTGTAATCAATGGAGTTGCCATTCAGATCGTGGATGAGGCCGATTCTAACGGCATGGGTTCGGCGCTGTCGCGCGAAATGCGACAGGTATTATAGCGAACAGGAAAGCTTTTTTGACAAGCCTTCGCGCATGGCCCATGATTTTCGCATGCCGACCCTGCACCGCAAGCTCGTGTTTGCCCTCGCCTGGATCCTGTTCTGGACCATGATGACCTGGGTCGCCGTACAGGACTTCATCCGTGGCGGCCACGCCGGGCAATTGTGGAAGCCGGTGCTGTGGGAAGGCTCGTCGGCGCTGGTATGCACGCTGCTGGCGCTGGTGCAGCTGCGCCTGTCGCGCGGCGATGCGCGCCTGCTCGGCACCCCGCTGCGCTGGTTCGCGCGCCAGGCGCTGTTCCTGCCGATGTACTGGATCGCCTTCGTGCCGCTGGCCTTCGGCCTGCGCCACGGCGTATATGGGCTGGCCGGCGAGACCTACACCCACGACGCGCTGCCCCAGCTGTTCCTGTACGAGTCGATCAAGATCTCGATCTTCGTCGGCCTGTTCACGGCGGTGCGCTTCGGCGTCGAATCCTACCGTGCGCTGCTGGAACAGAAGCTGCATGCCGAACGGGCCAACGCCCTGCTGCGCCAGGCCCAGCTGCAGCGCCTGGCGCAGCAGATGCAGCCGCATTTCCTGTTCAACGCCCTGAATACGATCTCGTCGCTGATGCACAGCGACGTCGACAAGGCCGACGCCACCCTGCTGCGCCTGGCCGAGGTGCTGCGCGCCACCCTCGACCTGGGCCAGCACGACCAGGCCCCGTTCGGCGACGAGCTGCGCCTGGCGCGCGGCTACGCCGGCGTGATGGCCGAGCGCTTCGCCGGCCGCGTCGAGATCGACTGGGACGTCGATGCCGCGGTCGACGCCCTGCCGGTGCCGGTGATGAGCCTGCAGCCGCTGCTGGAAAACGTGTTCAAGCATACGGTCGAACGGCGGCGCGGCCTGACCCGCATCGTGGTGTCGGCGCGGCGCGAAGCCGACCGGCTGGTGCTGCGCGTGGACGACGATGGCGGCCGCCTGGATGGCACGGCGGGCAGCGCCGCGCCGGATGCGGTGCCCGCCCCGGCGCAGGGCGCCCGTCCGGGTTCGGGCACGGCCACGGGCGGCATCGGCCTGGCCAACCTGCGGGCCCGGCTGGCCGCGATGTACGGCGGACAGGCCGCCTTCGACCTATCGTCCCGCCCCGGTGGCGGCGTGCGTGTCGAGCTGAGGCTGCCATGCGGCTCCTGATCGTCGACGACGAACGCCCGGCGCGCGAGCGCCTGCGCCGCCTGCTGGTGCAGCAAGCCGCACAGGCCGGCATCAGCGCCGTGGATGAGGCCGGCGACGGCTTCGAAGCGCTGGCCCAGGTCGAGGCTTGCTGGCCGGATGCCATCTTCCTCGACATCGCCATGCCGGAACTGTCCGGCATCGAGCTGGCCGCATCGCTGCCCGAACCGGCGCCGCTGGTGGTGTTCCTCACCGCGCACGACCGCTACGCGCTGCAAGCCTTCGAGGTCGACGCCATCGACTACCTGCTCAAGCCCTGCGACGAACTGCGCCTGCAGCGGGCGCTGCAGCGCCTGCGTACGCGGCTCGAGGCGGGCCGCGATACCCGTGCGGCGGACGAATCCGACGAGTCCGCTGACAGGCCGGCCCAGGCCCTGCCCCGGCTGCCGGACCGTCCGCTGCGCCAGCTGCTGGTAACGGATCGCGGCGCCACGCGGGTGGTGCGGGTGGCCGACATCGGCTGGATCGAAACCGCCGACAACTACGTGGCCCTGCACACCGTCGACGGCAGCCCGCTGCTGCGCCAGACCCTGGCCGGCCTGCTGCCGCGCCTCGGGCCGGGCTTCGTGCGCTGTCATCGGCGTGCCGCCATACAACTGGATTGGATCGATCGGATACTGCCGCGCGACAAGGGCGACTGCGAACTCATTCTGCGCAACGGCGCCAGCGTGCCGTGCAGCCGCCAATACCGCGAAACGGTTCTGCAGCAGGTGCTGCAGCGGCGCTAGGCGGCGGATCAGGCACCGGCATGGAGCGGCGGCCGTGCACCACCGCCCTGCCGTGGACCGCGATTACGCCGGATCAGTGCGAGGTTGCGCCGCGCTGGCCCTGGATACCACCCTGCGTCTGGCCCGGCTGGATCGATTGACGCGAGCTGCCGTCGCCACCGGTATAGCCGTTCTCGCTACCGCTGTCGGTCCGTGCCTGGCGGCCGGCGCCGTCGCCGTCACGCGAGAACGGGTCTGCGTACTGGCGCACGGTTTCCTGCTGGGCGCGCAGGCCGCGTTCGGTCTGCTCGCTGGCGTCGCGCGCCACTTCGTCGGCCAGCGCACGTGCGGTACGGCTGGTGTTCTGGATGTGCTGCTCGGTCACGCGCGCCATTTCCACCTGAGCATCGGCAGCCAGGCGGGTGATGTGCTGCTGGTAGGCGCGCAGCTTGTCGCTGGCGGGCTGGGCACGCGAGGTAGCGGCGCTCAGCAGTTCCGACTGGCGGTCGGCGCTCAGCACCTGCTTGCTGGCCAGGGTGGTTTCTTCCAGCATGGTCTGGGTCAGCTGGATGTTCAGGTCGATCATTTGCTGGAAGGTGCGGAACATCGATTTCGACAGGTCGTTCATGAACGCGGTCTGGGCATCGACGTGGGTACGGACTGCAGGATTCACGGCTTGCGGATACGGAAACATGGGTGTGCCTCGCTAAGTGATTGGTTGTGATTGGGCGGCGCTGCCTGATCGCCGCAGTTTCGCTGCAGTGCCGCATGCGGCTGCGGCGAAGCTCACAGACTAAGGACAACAGACTATTCACCTTTGATATGCGCTAAGGGTGCCCGGCTTGCATTGGAAGGAATCGCCATGGCTGGCCCGATAATTGCTAGGGTTCAATTACCTGCATTGCAAAGGAGCGTGCCGTGTTTCTGCCCAATGATGTGATCGAATACCTTGCACCGCAGCGCACCGTGCGCGTGCTGTGGATCGACCGTGCGCGCGCACTGGTATATACCTTCGAACTCGGCCAGCCCTATGCCCAGCCATGCGCCGAAACGCTGCAGGCCGTGGCCGGCGAGGTGCTGGCGCGGCGTGCCCGCCTGCTGCTGCACGATCCGTATGCCGCCCCGCCGCCGGCACCCCTGCTGCCGCAGAAGCACCGCGACCTGCAGGCGCGGGCCTGGGCCATCGTGCACAGCCTGCAGGCCGAGGTGCCGGCGCTGTACGACGCGCGCGAGCGCGCCGCGCTGGTGGCACGCTGCGCCGAGACGCACGGCGTGTCGCGCCCCAGCGTGCTGCGCTACCTGCGCCGTTTCTGGGAACGCGGCCAGACCCCCGACGCCCTGCTGCCCGACTACGGCAACTCGGGTGCGCGCGGCAAGACCCGCGGCGCCAACGAAGGGATCAAGCGCGGGCGCCCACGCAAGGCCGGCCAGCCGCCTGGCCTGAACATCGACGCCGCGACGCGTGTCACCTTCCGCACCGCCGCCACGCGCTACCGCGTCACCCATCCCGCCTTTTCGCGGCGCGGCGCCTACCGCCAGATGCTGGACGAGTTCTACCGCGACCGCGACCCCGGCGCCGTGCCCAGTTTCGGCCAGTTCAGCTACTGGCTGGACAAGGACGGCAGCGGCGCAGCCGAACTGCAACGCTGATCAATAGAGTGCAAGGCAGGGCGGGTGCGGTGCAATGCACCACACCCGCCCTGCCTTCCTACCTTTTACTCCGGCTTTCACCTCGGCTCAGGGCAGCACGCTGCCCCATGCCGGTGCTAGTGCGCGGACGCGCCGCGTCCCGCCTGCCCCGCCGGCTGCTTGTCGGTCGCCGGTACCGACTGCCCCGCCATGCTGCTTTCACTATTACCCATCGACATGCCCGATTGCCCGTTCGGCATGCCCGCGCGCGCCTGCGCAGCGCCGTCGCGCGTGAACGGATCGGTGAACTGGCGCGCGGTTTCCTGCTGGGCGCGCAGGCCGCGTTCGGTCTGCTCGGTGGCGTCGCGCGCCACCTCGTCGGCCAGCACGCGGGCGGTGCGGGCCGTGGTCTGCCCGTGCTGTTCGGTCACGCGGGCCAGTTCGACCTGGGTATCGGCTGCCAGGCGCGTGATGTGCTGCTGGTAGGCGCGCAGCTTGTCGCTGGCCGGCTGGGCGCGCGAGGCGGCCGCCCCCAGTACCTCCGACTGGCGGTCGGCGCTGACCATCTGCTTGCCGATCATGGCCGTCTCTTCCCGCATGGTCTGGGCCAGCTGGATGTTGAGATCCATCATCTGCTGGAAGGACCTGAAGATCGACTTCGACACGTCATTCATATAGGCGGTCTGGGCGTCGATGTGGGAACGCATGGCTGGGTTCACGGAATGCGGAAATGGATACATGATTCACCTCGCTGTCATGGATGGATGAACAATCGAATAAACGGTTTATTGACATACCACAGCGACCTGCCGCAGTAATCATTGCGCTGCATCACTACGCCGCATGGTAAGGCGCGCATGCGGTGCACAACACGAAGCAGACTACGGTGGATGAGCTCGCCACCCTTGATATGGATCAAATGCGCAGGGCTTGTTTCTTGAAAAGGCTGTGATGCCAGTTGCGCCACATTGCACGGCGCCGCTTGCCAATCGGGTGCATACCGGGCCGCATTGGTGCAGCGCACCAAAACGAGCGCTGCGCGACCGGGAAGGGGCAATCCGGGTGCGGCGTATGCGTACGCCATAAGCGCGCGGCGGGACCATCGAACATAGTTTGTTCGAGCAAAACAAAGTTTTTTTGTCATCTTTTGTACGCCGCATGGATCTGTCCATACAGAGCTGCCACTGCAGTGTTTCTCAAACTTTATTCGTCGAAGCTATGGTCTGCCGAATTCTGTTTACATGAATCAGCATAAAACTTTATTTTCAACTAAATAAAAACACGTCTACTCCATCTCGTTGGCACAGGTATTGCTGAAACACAAAGGCAGCAATTCCCCGTAACAACCCATGAGGTGCGGATGATCAGTACGACCCCGTCGCTTACGCGACGCGAATTTCTGTTCCGGGCTGCCGCCGTCGGCGGCTCGGCCCTCTTACTCAACACCATGAATGCCTGGGGCATGGGGATCGCGTCGACGACCCATGCACCGCCCGAACTGTCCGGCAGCGGCAAGGGCAAGAAGGTCGTGATCCTGGGCGCCGGCCTGGCCGGCATGACCGCCGCCTTCGAGCTCGGCAAGCTCGGCTACCAGGTCGAGGTGCTGGAAGCGCGGCCCTTCGCCGGCGGCCGCTGCCAGACGGCGCGCAAGGGTTTCGCCCTGCAGGAATTGGGCGGCGAGACGCAGACCTGCCGCTTCGACGACGGCCTCTACATCAACCACGGCCCCTGGCGCATCCCGCTCGACCACCAGTCGACGCTGTACTACACGCGCCTGTTCGACGTGCCGCTCGAAGTCATGGTCAACGACAACGACCATGCCTGGCTGTATATGGAAGACGCCGGCCCGTTCTCGGGCAAGCGCATGCGCCAGGAACAGGTCAAGGCCGACATGCGCGGCCACGTGGCCGAGCTGCTGGCCAAGTCGGTGCAGGCCAGGCAGCTGGACGCCGAGCTGACCGCCGATGACCGCATGCTGCTGCTCGACTACCTCGCCCACGAAGGCGCCCTCACCAAGAAGGACCTGGTCTACCGCGGCCGCAACGGCGCCGGCTACGCGGTCAATCCCGGTGCCGGCCTGCGCCCGGGCCAGCCCAACGACCCGCTCGGCTTCCGCGAGCTGTTGTCGTCGCGGGTCGGCAAGGTGTACAGCGCAGTGCAGGAATTCCCGATGCACGCGACCATGTTCCAGCCGGTCGGCGGCATGGACCGCATCGCCCAGGCCTTTTCCAAGCGGCTCGGCAGGAAGATCCGCTACGGCCAGGAAGTGCAGAGCCTGCGCCAGACACCGGGCAAGGTGACGGTCGCGGTCAAGGACACGGCCTCCGGCAAGGTCTCCACCGTCGAAGCCGACTATTGCCTGTGCGCGATGCCGCTGTCGATCCTGCGCACCCTCGACACCGATTTCTCGGACCGCTTCAAGACCGCCCTGAAAGCGGTGTCCTACGCCCCGGTCGGCAAGATCGGGCTGCAGATGAAGCGCCGCTTCTGGGAAGAGGACGACCAGATCTACGGCGGCCATGTGCTGACCGACATCAAGGGCATCAATACGATCTCGCTGCCCTCTTCCGGCTGGCAGCAAAAGAAGGGCGTGCTGCTCGGCTACTACCACTACGCGCTGGATGCGATCGAAGTCAGCGCCCTGAGCCCGGCCGAGCGCACCGAATTCGCGCTGGACGCCGGCGCCAAGATCTTCCCGCCCTACCGCAGTTCCTTCGAGAACGCGTTCTCGGTGGCCTGGCACCGCGTCCAGTACAACCTGGGCGGCTGGGCCGAATGGGACGAGGCCGGGCGCAAGAACGCCTACCCGGTCCTGCTCGAAGGCGAAGGCCGCGTCCTGCTGGCCGGCGAACACATGAGCTACCTGACCGGCTGGCAGGCCGGCGCCATCGAATCGGCCTGGCAGCAGATCGAACAGCTGCACAAGCGCGCCACCATGGGAGGCAACGCATGAAGCGCCACATCCTGACCCTGGCCGCGCTGCTGGCCGCCGCCCACGGTGCGCAGGCGCAGGCCCCGGCCGCAGCTCCGGTCCCGGTCCCTGCAGCGGACGGCAAGGCCCTGTTCGCCAAGAACTGCGCCGCCTGCCACCAGGCCAGCGGCAAGGGCATCCCGGGCGCGTTTCCGGCGCTGGCCGGCAACGGCTTCGTCCAGGGCGCCCCCGACGACGTCGCCACCGTGCTGCTCAAGGGCCGCGGCGGCATGCCCGATTTCTCCGGCAGCCTGGACGACGCCGAGATCGCCCAGGTGCTGAGCTACGTGCGCAGCAGCTGGGGCAACAGCGCGGCCCCGCTGGGCGAACAGGAAGTCGGCGCGCGCCGCCTCGCCCTCGGCGTCGGACCCGCCACCCGCAGCCGTTTCGGCAACAAGCATTGAACTCCCACTAGCGAAAGCCACCATGACACTCTCCCGCACCGCACTCGCTGCCGTACTCGTTTCTGCATTCGGCCTGCTGCCCGCCGTCGCCGGCGCCCAGGGCATCGTCCGCCACAAGATCCCGAATTCGGATTTCCCGATCGCCCAGGCGGTCACGCTGCCGGCCGGCACCACGATCCACTTCATCAGCGGCCAGGTGCCCCCGGCCGTCGACAAGGCGGCCGACCCGAATTCGCTGGCCGCCTTCGGCGATACCCGCACCCAGACGGTCGGCGTGCTCACCAAGATCCAGGACGTCCTCAAAGGCATGGGCCTGACGATGGGCGACGTGGTCAAGATGCAGGTGTTCCTGGTCGGCGACCCCGCCAAGAACGGCAAGGCCGACGTCGCCGGCTTCATGGAAGGCTACACCCGCTTCTTCGGCGGCCCCCAGCCCAACCTGCCGGCACGCGCCGTGGTGCAGGTGGCGGCGCTGTCGAATCCCGGCTGGCTGGTCGAGATCGAGGTGGTCGCCGCCAAAAAATAAACGCACCGCCCGACACCCATTCCAACGACAACGTTTTTCCAAGATCAGGGGTACAACATGCACAAGGCCATTCTCCATTCCGGCGTCGCCGCCGGTGTCCTGTCCTGCAGCCTGGGACTCGCCCACGCGGCCGACGATGAAAAGCCAGTTGCGCCGGATGCCGCTGCCGCAGCGCCGGCGACGGGTCCCACCAACAGCGGCGTCGTGATCGTCACCGGCACCCGCGCCGCCGGCCTGAAAGTCGAAAACAGCGCTTCTCCGGTGCAGGTGCTGGACGCCACCTCGCTGGCGCGCACCGGTCAGCCGGACCTGATCCAGGCGCTGTCGCAGAACCTGCCCTCGCTGACCGCCCAGGCCTTCGGCGGCGACATGGCCAACATGACGCTGTCGGCGCGCCTGCGTGGGCTGTCGCCGAACAACACGCTGGTGCTGGTCAACGGCAAGCGGCGCCACGGCACCGCCAACCTGGCCGTGCTGGGCGGGCCCTACCAGGGCGGCGCCGCGGCCGACCTGAACTACATCCCGGTGGCGGCGATCGACCACGTCGAGGTGCTGCAGGACGGCGCCGCCGCGCAGTACGGCACCGACGCCATCGCCGGCGTGGTCAACATCATCCTGAAATCGAACTACCAGGGCGGCACCGGCAACGTCAACGGCGGCGGCTATGGGGACGGCGGCGGCCGCACCGGCGACGGCAGCGTCAACCTCGGCCTCACGCCCTTCACCGACGCCTTCCTCAGCCTGACCCTGGAGACCAAGTACCACGGCTTCTCGGACCGCGGCGGGATCGACCCGCGCGTGATCGACGCCGCCAACCTGCAGCGCTACCCGCAGCTGCGCGACCACCCGGGCTACCCCTACGTCAACCACATTTCCGGCGACGCCCAGTACCGCCAGCACATCGCCGCCGCCAACTTCGGCGCCGAGCTGTCGCCCAACCTCAACCTGTACGGCTTCGCCACCTACGGCAAGAAAGAGGCGGCCGCGTTCGAGAACTACCGTACGCCGGACCGGCTGCCGTCGATCTATCCGACCGGCTTCTCGCCGCAGGAAACCTTCGACGAGGAAGACTTTGCCTTCACCGCCGGTATCAAGGGCCAGCTGCCGGGCGCCTGGCGCTGGGACCTGTCCAGCACCTACGGCAAGGACAAGGCCGACCTCGGGGTCGCGCACTCGGCCAACATCTCGCTGTTCAACGACACCGGCGCCACCCCGCTCGACTTCCATGCAGGCCAGTTCGTGGCCAGCCAGTGGACCAACAACCTCGACCTGAGCCACGAATTCGACACCGGCTGGGCCACGCCGCTGACCTTCGCCGTCGGCCTCGAGCACCGGCGCGACACCTACGCCATCGGCGCCGGCGACGCCGCCTCGCGCTACAAGGAAGGCTCGCAATCCTTCCCCGGCTTCTCGCTCACCGATGCGGGCGAGCACAGCCGCAACAACAAGGCGGTCTACGTCAACCTGGCCGGGCAACCGGTCAAGGGCTGGACCGTCGACCTGGCCGGCCGCTACGAACGCTTCAGCGACTTCGGCAGCGCCCGCGTCGGCAAGCTGACCAGCCGCTACGACTTTTCGCCGGCGGCCGCGGTGCGCGCCACCTGGTCGAACGGCTTCCGCGCCCCGACCCTCGCCGAGTCCTATTATTCGGCCACCAACGTCGGCCCGCGTACCGCCTTCGTGCAGCTGGCGCCGAACTCGGCCGGTGCGCGCCTGGTCGGCATCGACGGCCTGAAGCCGGAAGCCTCGACCAACATCAGCGCCGGCATCGTGCTCAATCCGCAGGCCAACCTGGCGATCACGCTGGACGCCTACCAGATCACGATCCGCGACCGCATCGTCGGCTCCGGTTCGCTGTACGGCTCGGGCGGCGCGGTCAATTCGCCGGCCGTCACCGCCGCCATCCTGGCCAACGGCAACGTGCTCGACCCGAGCGTGGTTCAGACCGGCATCAACATCTTCTCGAACGCGGTCAACACGCGCTCGCGCGGGCTGGAATTCGTCGCCACGCTGAACAGCAACTACGGCAGCGCCGGCAGGGTCGACTGGTCGCTGGCGGCCAACTACAACAAGGTGCAGGTGATCCGCATCAACCAGGCGCCGGCCCAGCTGCAGCCGCAGACCCTGCTCGACCGCACCGCGATCTCGGACCTCGAAACCGCCTCGCCGCGCATGCGCGTGAACCTGGGGGCACTGTGGAAGAGCGGCCCGTGGACCGTGAACCTGCGCGAAGCCTTCTACGGCAAGGCCTCGGAACTGCAGTCGTCGGACGGCGCCACCTACTACGAGACCGAGGTCAAGCCGACCGCGATCACCGACCTCGAGGTCAGCTACCAGATCGGCAAGGCCTGGACCGTGTCGGCCGGCGCCAACAACCTGTTCAACCAGTATCCGGACAAGGTAAACGGCGCCCTGCTGGCCGAGCAGCGCGCCAACCTGGACAACGCCGCGGTGACGGTGTACCCGAGCTTCTCGCCGTTCGGCATCAACGGCGGTTATTACTACCTGCGCGCCGGGTTCAGGTTTTAAGGGGCGCCCCGCAATCCTTGCAGAAGCGGGCACTCGGCTCGTGCCCGCCGCTGCCGCAGTCCTCGCAAGTGCGCGGTTGCGGCGGCGCCACCGCCCTGGCCAGCGCCCGTGCCGGCCCGTGGCGGCGGTCGCCGCGCCGGGCCGACATCTCGGCCGTCACGATCCCGGTCGGCACCGCCAGGATGCCCCAGCCGAGCAGCATCATGAACGAGGCGATCGCCTTGCCCAGGTGGGTGTGCGGGGTGATGTCGCCGTAGCCGACCGTGGTCATGGTGACGGTGGCCCAGTACATCGCCACCGGGATGCTGGTAAAGCCGTTCTTCGGGCCTTCGACCACGTACATCAGGGTACCGAGGATCAGGATCGCCATCAGCACCACCGACAGGAAGATCGCGATCTTGCGCCGGCTTCCCGCCAGCGCCTCGCCCAGGCGCGTGTATTCCTCGAGGTAGAGGGTCAGCTTGAAGATGCGGAACACGCGCAGCAGGCGCAGGATGCGGATGTCGATCAGCAGTTCGGTGCCCGGCACCAGCAGCGAAAAATAGGTGGGCACGACCGACAGCAAATCGATCGCGCCGTAGAAGCCGGTGGCATAGCGCCACGGGCGCCGCACGCACACCAGGCGCGCGATGTATTCCGCCGTGAACAGCACCGTGAATCCCCATTCCAGCCGGTTCAGCACCCAGCCGTAGCCGAAGTGCAGCTGGGGCACGCTGTCCAGCACGACCACCAGGATGCTGAGCATGATCGCGCCCACCAGCGCGATGTCGAAGCGGCGTCCGGCCGGGGTGTCGGCCTCGAAGATGACGTCGTACATGCGCCGGCGCAGGCCGGGCGGCGGCCGCCCGTAGGTCGAGGGGGCCTGGGGCACATAATCGGGCTTTTCGCTCATGCGTCAGTCGGCGTGGCGCTCCACCCAGGTTGCGAAGCATTCCATGAACTGCTGCAGGAAGCTGCGCAGGCCGTCGTCGGTGAGCTGGTCGCCGTCGAACTTGCCGGCGATGCCGCCGATATAGGCCTCCGGCATCTGCATGCAGGGCATGTTGAGGAAGACCAGGGTCTGGCGCACCGCGTGGTTGGCGCCGAAGCCGCCCAGCGCGCCCGGCGACTGGCTGACCACGGCGCACGGCTTGCCGGTCCAGGCGGCCTTGCCGTAGGGACGTGAGCCGACGTCGATGGCGTTCTTCAGTGCGCCCGGCAGCGAACGGTTGTATTCCGGTGTGCAGAACAGGATGCCGTCGGCTTCGCGGATGCGGTCGCGGAACTCGGTCCAGCCAGGGGGCGGGCTGTCGGTCTCGTCGTCTTCGTTGTACATCGGCAGGCCGCCGATCTCGACGATGTCCAGTTCGAGCGTAGGCGGCGCGGCGAGCATCAGGGTCTTGGCCAGCTTCCGGGTAAACGAGGCCTTGCGCAGGCTGCCTACCAGTACTGCGATCTTGCGGGTTGCCATGTCGGTCCTTTCGCGTTCGATGGATGATAGTGCGGAGCTGGCAGTGTAGCGATTTTCGATCGCGGCAGGCACGCAGCAGGCGCGCTGCTGCACGCCGGTGCAGGCGCTGGCAATGCGGCCCGGATATTTACATGGTTTAACGCGTCAGCGTCAATAAGCTGCAATATTTCCGTTCTACAATTACCTGTTATTCCAGGCAGCACCCGTTCTTCGACTCTACCGGGAAGCCCATGCAAAAATACCTGTCCGTCCGCGGCGGCGCGCGCGCCCGTCTGAAGCTGCTCGGCTATTACGCGCAGCGCGTCTGCACCAGCCGGCGCCTGCGGCGCGTCACCACCCGGGCGCTGATCGCCGGGCTGGGCGCGCTGCACGGACGCGACGGCCGCCCGCGCGAGCCGGGCCCGCGGGTCGCGATCCTGCGCGCACAGGGTTTCCTGCGGATGGACCGCTTGCTGTCGCCGTGCCAATGTGCCGAGATGCTGGCCTGGCTGCGGCCGCGCCCGCTGATCGCGGCGCGCGGCAACGGCGCCGCATTCACGCTGGAGACGGCGCCGCGCGACGCCAACATCGGCGACTATCCGCTCGAGACCGTCGTCAACTGCCCGCACGTGCTGGATCTGGCGAACCGCCCGGACATGCTGGCGCTCGCAGCCGGCTACCTCGGCTACACGCCGGTCATCACGCTGATGGGCCTGCGCTGGTCGTTTCCGGTCGACGGCGACGGCGATGCCGACGTCCAGCACTTTCACCGCGACGTCGAGCCGGGCAGCATCAAGCTGCTGGTCTACCTGACCGACGTCGACGACAGGTCCGGGCCGCACCACTATGTCCCGCGCAGCCACCTCGACCGCATGCCGCTGCGCATGCAGCGCTATGCCGACCCGGACGTGCAGCGCCGCCACGGCGGCAGCATCGCCATCATCGGGCCGGCCGGCACCGCGGTCGCGATCGACAACAAGGGCATCCACAAGGGCGTGCCGCCGCAGGCGCGCCCGCGCCTGCTGCTGGTGATCCAGTATTCGCTGCTGCCCTGCCTGATGTACGAGTACGCCCCGGTGCCCTACCGCGGGCGCGCCCGCTTCAGCCCGTATACGAACCGGCTGATGATCGCACCGCAGCCGGCGCCGGCATCGGCGGCGGCCCACCCCACGCCTTGAAGCCGCGCTGGATCAGCAGGCTTTCGCGGCCGTCCAGCACCTCGTCGGCGTGGACGATGTCGAGCATGGCCTTCATCAGCGCCAATTGCAGCGCCGGGTCGCGGATCTCGCGCAGCAGGGTGTCGAGCATGCGGCTGTCGATCTCGACCTCGCTGGCACGGCGGCGGTCGGCACTGGCCAGCAGGTCTTCGCACACTTCCTGGACGACGTCGTCGAACAGGTCTTCGTCCACGCCGACCCGCTGCAGGATGCCCGAATGGCGCAGCGCCCGCAGTTCCGACGGCGCCAGGTGGCCGTCCACGATCATGGCCAGGGCCAGCAGGCGGCACACGGCCTTGGGACTGTCGGTGGGATAGGTGCGCATGGTATTACTCCAAAAATGTAATGAGGCTTCAGACTAAAGCCCCGGCATGCGAAAGTAAAATCGATTAATCTTTCGCGATCCTCAATATTTTTGGAGTGTTTGCTTGATCAACTACAAGCACCTGCAGTATTTCTATACCGTTGCCACGAGCGGGACCGTGGCCGCCGCCGCCGCGCGCCTGCACGTGTCGGCGCAGGCGATCAGCACCCAGCTGCAATTGCTCGAAGACCAGTTCGGCGAAGCGCTGTTCCGCAAGAAGGGGCGCGTGCTGGAGCTGACCGACGCCGGCAAGACCGTGCTGCTGTACGCCGAACGCATCTTCGACCTCGGCAACGAACTCGAGCAGAACGTGCGGCGCGGCCTGTTCCGGGCGCCCGAGACCCTGCGCGTCGGCGTGTGCGACATGATCCCGAAGACCATGGCCTTCCGCCTGCTGCAGCCGGCCCACGATGCCGGACTGGCGATGCGCCTGGTCTGCCGCGAGGGCGGTTTCGACGCGCTGATGCTGGAACTCGGCGCGCACCGGCTCGACCTGGTGATCGCCGACCGCGGGCTGCCACCCGGCAGCCCGCTACGCGGCCATACCCACCTGCTCGGCTCCAGTACGCTGACGGTGCTCGGTCACCCCGACCTGTGCGCGGCCCGGGACGGCCTCTTCCCGCAATGCCTGAAGGGTGCGCCCTTCCTGCTGCCGGGCGTCGAGGCGGCCGTGCACAGCCGGCTGCAAGCCTGGTTCGAACGGCATGGCCTGCGGCCGATCGTGGTCGGCGAATTCGACGACGGCGCCCTGCTGAACGCGTTCGCGCGCGCCGGCACCGGCTTCATCGCCGCCCCGACCGTGCTGGCCGCCGCCATCTGCGCCGAGTACGGCTTGCGCCCGCTCGGCACGGTCGATTCGATCGTCGAACAATTCCATGCGGTGACGGTGGAACGGCGCATCGACCATCCGGCCGTGCGCCGCATCCTGGAAGGCGCCGGCAGCGTGTTTGCAAGTGCGGTCAATTTGCCGTGAACGGCGGATAAAAACACGGTCGAGTACGCCAATCGAAATAATTGGCTACAATGTAGTTGCTAATTAACTAAGGTAATGCGCCGGGCGGATGCAGGACGCGCCTGTCCCGGCTCACGCATTACCCTCAAGGAAAGGTAACTATGTCTTCAGCACCTCCCATGGCGGCCGCCCCCGCGTCCGCCGACAACAAGGAAAACCGCTTCGTCTTCAAGGTTGCCATCGCCGCCACCATGGGCGCACTGGCCTTCGGCTACGACACCGGCGTGATCTCCGGCGCCCTGCCCTTCATGACCGTGCCGGCCGCCCAGGGCGGTCTCGGCCTGACGCCCCTGACCGAAGGCGTCGTGACTTCGGCGCTGGTGTTCGGCGCCGCCTTCGGCTCGCTGATGGCAGGGTCGCTGTCGGACCGCTACGGCCGCCGCACCACGCTGCTGGGCCTGTCGCTGGTATTCATGATCGGCGTGCTCGGCACCGCGCTGGCACCTTCGGTGGCGATCATGGCCGCGATGCGCTTCGTGCTCGGCCTGGCCGTCGGCGGCGCCTCGTCGACGGTGCCGGTGTTCATCGCCGAGATGGCCGGCCCGAGCCGGCGCGCGCGCCTGGTCAGCCAGAACGAACTGATGATCGTCGGCGGCCAGCTCATCGCGTACGTGCTGAATGCGCTGCTGGCCCACTTTTCGGACTCGCCGAACGTGTGGCGCCACATGCTCGGCATCGCCGCAGTGCCGGCCGTGCTGCTGGGTATCGGCATGCTGCTGGTGCCGGCCTCGCCGCGCTGGCTGGCCAGCAAGGGCCGCATGAAGGAAGCACGCGCGGTGCTGCAGCAGATCCGCTCCAGCGATGCCCAGGTCGAGGCCGAGCTGGCTGACATGGTCAAGCTCAACAAGATCGAACACGAACAGAGCGGCTGGTCCGCGGTGATGGGCACGCCCTGGATCCGCAAGCTGCTGTGGATCGGCATCGGCCTCGGCTTCGTGGCCCAGCTGACCGGCGTCAACGCCTTCATGTACTTCACGCCGATCATCCTGAAGTCGACCGGCCTCGGCACCAACGCGGCACTGTTCGCCACCATCGGCAACGGCGTGGTCGCCGTGATCGCCACCTTCATCGGCATCTGGCTGATCGGCCGCCACGGCCGCCGTCCGATGCTGTTGACCGGACTCGGCTTCACGATCGCGACCCAGGCGGCACTCGGCACCGTGCTGCTGTGGATGCCGGACGGCCCGCTGAAAAGCTATGTCGCGCTGGCCTGCATCCTGTGCTTCCTGCTGTTCATGCAGATGCTGATCTCGCCGGTGTACTGGCTGCTGATGTCGGAACTGTTCCCGATGCGCCTGCGCGGCGTGCTGACCGGCACCGCCGTGGCTTGCCAGTGGCTGTTCAACGGCCTGGTGGCCCTGCTGTTCCCGCTCGCCATGGCGCACTTCGGCAGCGCCACCTTCTACATATTCGCCGCCATCAACGTCGCCTCCTACATCTTCGTCGCGGCCTGCCTGCCCGAGACCAGGGGCAAGTCGCTGGAAGACCTGGAAAAGCACCTGCAGAAGAAGCTGGCCTGAGCAGCGGATGCGCTCAGATGCGGCGGCGCCGGTACTCGTCGAGGAAGGACGCCGCCTCGCGCTTCCCCAGCACCTTGACCGGGTCGCCATGCCAGGCATACAGGAAGGGCGCGCCGCCGCGGTCGGTCAGCTTGGCGCGGATCAGGAAGCGGGTGCCGGCGGGGTAGCGTTCCGGGTCGATCAGCGTGCGCGAGCACTGCACCCGCATCGCGGTGGAATAAGCCTGCCCCGCCACCGGCTTGATTTTCAATCGGCCGCTGCGCGGGTCGAGTACGGATTCGACGGCGACGTCGCGGTAAGCCCAGGGATCGCGCGCCATTTCAGGCCTTTGCCGTCATTGCCGCGGCAGCGTGCACCGGCGCTTCGCGGATCGGCAGGTTGACCAGCGCCGCGGCCAGCGCCAGCAGGATGTCGGCATACCACATCCACGAGAAATCGCCAAAGCGGACAAAGGCCAGCCCGCCCAGCCAGGCGCCGAAGAAACCGCCGACCTGGTGCGACAGCAACGTCAGGCCGAACAGGGTCGACAGGTAGCGCGTGCCGAACAGCTTGCCGACCAGGCCGGCCGTCGGCGGCACCGTCGCCAGCCAGGTGAAGCCGAGCGCCGCGGCGAACACATAAAACGTCAGCGCACTCTTGGGCGCCAGCAAGTACAGCCCGATGATGGCGGCGCGGCTGGCATACATCAGCGCCAGCAGCCACTTCATGCGGTAGCGCTGGCCGAGCGCACCGGCCGTGAGCGAACCGGCGATATTGAATAACCCGATCAGGCCGAGCGAGGTGGCGGCGACGCCGGCCGGCAGACCGCACAGCGCGACCTCGCCCGGCAGGTGGGTGGCCAGGAAGGCGATGTGGAAGCCACAGGTGAAGAAGCCGGCGTGCAGGCACAGGTAGCTGCGGTCGCGCAGCGCCGCGCGCACCTGGCGCCCGAGGCTCAGCTCGTCCTGCGGAGAAGTGGCCGTTGCCTGCGGCGGCTTGCCGCGCAACGGCCAGGCCAGCGGCAGGGTCAGCAGCGTGGTCGCGGCCAGCGCCACCATCGCCACCACCCAGTCGCTGGCGGCAATCGTGAATTGCACCAGCGGCGCGAAGACGAACTGGCCGAAGGAACCGCCGGCATTGATGAAGCCGGCGGCAAACGGACGGCGCGCCGGCGGCAGGCGCTGGGCCGTGGCGCCGATCAGGATCGAGAAGCTGCCGGCGCCGGCCCCGGCCGCCGACAGGATGCCCAGGGTCAGCATCAGCCCCCATTGCGACGACACGAAGGGCGTGGCGGCCAGGCCGGCGGCCAGCATCACGCCGCCCAGCACGATCACGCGCCCCGGACCGTACTTGTCGGCCACCGCGCCGAACACCGGCTGCGAAGCGCCCCACATGAACTGGCCGACCGCCAGCGCCAGGCTGATCGAGGCGACGCCCAGGCCGGTGGAAGTGTTGATCGGCGACAGGAACAGGCCGGTGGTGAGGCGCGCGGCCATGGTCAGCATCAGGATGGCGGCGGCGGACAGGATCAGGAGCCAGGCTGTGCGCGGGCTCATCTCTGGTGTGGTCGACATGTGGGTTCCCCGGTTTTGTTATGGTTGCCAGTGTGGCACGTTGCCGGGAAAGCTGCACGGCTGGGGTTGTTTTTCGGCCGCTGCATTAAAAACGTCGCCCCTGCGCAGGCAGGGGCGACGTTCATGGGCTACCTAATATAGTAGCGCCGTCCTCAGCTCAAGCCGACGCCTTCACCAGCAAAGCCGTCGCCTGCGCCGCCATGCCCTCTTCCCGGCCGAGGAAACCGAGCTTCTCGTTGGTCTTGGCCTTGATGTTGACCTGCTGCGGCGACACGCCCAGGTCTTCGGCGATGCGCGAGACCATCTGCGGGATGTGCGGCGCCATCTTCGGCTGCTGGGCGATCACGGTGGCGTCGATGTTGCCGATGGTGTAGCCGGTGGCGAGCACGCGCGAGGCGACTTCGCGCAGCAGCGTGCGCGAATCGGCGCCGGCGAACATCGGGTCGGTGTCCGGGAAATGCTTGCCGATGTCGCCCAGCGCGGCGGCGCCGAGCAGCGCGTCGATGATCGCATGCAGCAGCACGTCGGCATCGGAGTGGCCGAGCAGGCCGAGGCGGTGCGGGATGGTCACGCCGCCGACGATGAGCTTGCGCCCTTCGACCAGTGCATGGCAGTCATAGCCGGTCCCGATGCGGAACGGCGGAGTCGGGTTGTACGATGCGAGAGCCATAGTCTTTATACGAATTCAGGTTGGGACACTGCGAGGTACATTTCGGCGATGCGGATATCGTCGGGCAGCGTCACTTTCAGGTTGCGGGGGTGGCCTTCCACCAATTTTGGGGTCAATCCCAGTGCTTCAACCGCGCTGGCATCATCGGTAATCGTATTCGGATCGGAATCCGCCGACAGCGCTTCGCGCAACAATTGATAGCGGAACATTTGCGGGGTCTGGGCCAGCCACAAGTTGTTGCGCGGAACGGTCCCACAGGCTTCGCCTTCGATGCAGCGCTTGACCGTGTCGACCACCGGCAGCGCCAGCAGGCCGCCGGCTGGGTGGTCGCCGGTGCCGGCGATCAGCTTGGCGATCAGTTCGGCGGTGAGGCCGGGGCGTGCGGCGTCATGCACCAGCACCCAGTCGCTCGGAGCCAGCGTGTTGGCGAGCACGGCCAGGCCGTTGCGCACCGATTCCATGCGGCTGGCGCCGCCGCAGCGCAGCACGGTCACGCCGTGGCTCGGCGCGACGGCGTCGATATACGGATCGTCCGGGCTCACCACCACGAAGGTGTGGGCGATCAGGTCGCTCGACAGGAAGGCGTCGAGCGTGTGCCGCAGCATCGGCTTGCCGCCGAGCTTGAGGTACTGCTTGGGGCTGCCTGCACCCATGCGGGCGCCGACGCCGGCAGCGGGGATCAATGCGAAATAACGTGGTGCTTGGGTCATGTAATCGTCGAGTCAGGAGGAGGAACGTCTTGTCGATCCAATAAGAGACTGTACCTCACCTTGGCAAACTTTGCTGAGACGCGCATATTCGCGTGGACTGTCGATGTCTGCCTGCAGCTTTTCCACATGCGCCATCTCGGCCTTGATGTAGGGCATCCAGCTGCGGTCGATCTCGCCCTGCAGCAGGTCGCGTCCGCGTCCCGACGCCGCGTACAGCGGCTTGCCGGCAAAGCGGCGGCCGAGCCGTTCGCGCGCCCGCTCTTCCACTTTCGGCAGGTAGTCCATATAAGACTTGAGGTGACGCATTTCGTGCGCAAGTATCTCGCGGTATGCGCAGGTGTCCGGCTGGAACTCGCGTCCGACGTAGATCACGACCGGCTGGTAATACAGGGCCACTTCGATGCGCGGGGCCACGCATTCGAGGCCGGCGGCGGCATCGGCCAGCATCTTGCCGTCGACCTTGATCGACACGCGCGACTCGGTGCGGGTCAGGCCCAGGACGTAGCCGCTGGTGACGTTGGGCCGCTTCATCTGCGTCAGCGCCCGGTAGGAAATGCTGTTGTCGATGCGGTAGCCGTTATCGTGCGACGTGAAGGTGGCGCTGGCGGCGGCCGCCATTGCTTCGCAGCGCAGCTGGAACGGCGAGCGTGCCTGGGCCGCGCCGGCCGGGGCGGCGCTGGCCAGGGCCAGCGCCGCCACCGCTGCAAAGGCAGCCCGCCGCGCGTGTCCCACTCAGGCGGCCTTCGGCGTCCAGGCGGTCGGCGTCCAGCTCCCGGCCGCGATCTTTTCGAGCCAGAAGCTGCCGATGATGGTCTTGACGTCGGTGATCTCGCCGCGCCGGACCATCTCCAGCATCTCGGGGATGGTGCTGGTGAAGATGTCGAGGAACTCGCCTTCGTCCAGCTTCGCTTCCCCTGCGGTGAGCCCGCGCGCGATGAACAGGTCGAGGTGCTCGTCCGAGTAGGCGATGGCGTTGTGGATGGTGCAGACGAACTGCCAGTCGCTGGCCGTGTAGCCGGTTTCCTCTTCCAGCTCGCGCTTGGCGGCGACCAGCGAGTCTTCGCCGTCGTCGATCTTGCCGGCCGGGAGTTCGATGAACACGCGGTCGTTCGGATAGCGGTACTGGCGCTCGAGCAGCACGCGGCCGTCGTCGAACAGGCACAGGATCACGACCGCGCCCGGGTGGCGGATGTATTCGCGGCCGGTCTCCGCACCGTTCGGCAGGCGCACGCGGTCGTTCGAGACTTTCAGGAAGTGGCCATCGTAGGCGACGCTGCCGCCGATGCGGGTTTCTCTCAGGTGGGAATCGTCCATCTGTGCTCCGGTAGTACGTCGAGGATAGATGCAAAACAAGCATCGGTGTCTCTGACGCCGATGCTTGTTCACTCAATTAAATCCGGCGTTTCCGCAGATACCGATAGACGAAACCGGGAAACGCCAGGACGACGAACATGCAGCCGGTGATCGCGTAGAACTCCCAGGTCTGCGCGAACGCGTTACCGATGCGGGATTCCAGAGCGTAGGCCAGTGCGCCGACGATGAAGTATAAGACAAACAACTCGAGAAGGCGGATGACGAAGTGTTTCGTGTGCGCCCCTGGCGAGGCGCCTCCCCTCCCGGGCGGGAGGGGCACGAAACCGAATGCCTTCTCGTTAAGGAAAGGCAGGTTGGCGAGCGCGATCGCGACCGCGATCACCAACCAGGCAGCGAAGGATACGTCCACGCGGGATCAGGTACCCAGGGTTGCCTTCATGGCGCTCAGGCAGGCAGCCAGCAGGCCGCTCGGCATCACGCCCAGCGCCAGCACCAGCACGCCGTTCAGCGACAGCACCACGCGCATGTCGGCCGGGGTCACGATCGGGGACGCGTCGGCGACCTCGTCGAACCACATGGTCTTGACCACGCGCAGGTAGTAGAAGGCACCGATCAGCGAGAACAGCACGGCCACGATCGCCAGCCACAGCTGGCCGGTTTCGACCACTGCCTGCAGCACGGCCCACTTGGCCATGAAGCCCATCATCGGCGGCACGCCGGCCAGCGAGAACATCAGGACGGTCATGACGATCGCGAACCACGGGCTGCGCTTGGCCAGGCCGCGGAAGTCGGACAGCTCTTCCGCCTCGAAGCCGGCACGCGCCAGCATCATGATCAGGCCGAAGCTGCCCAGCGTGGTCAGCACGTAGGTGATGGTGTAGTACATGGCGGCGCTGTAGGCGACCGGCGCGTGGCTGGCGTCGCCGCCGACCACGCCCGACATCATGGCCAGCATCACGAAACCGAGCTGGGCGATGGTCGAATAGGCCAGCATGCGCTTCAGGTTGGTCTGGGCGATCGCGGTCAGGTTACCGACGGCGAGCGACAGCACGGCCAGCGCCAGCAGCATCTGCTGCCAGTCGAATGCCAGCGGCAGCAGGCCTTCGACCAGGATGCGCAACATCATCGCGAACGACGCCAGCTTCGGCGCGGCGCCCAGCAGTAGGGTCACGGCGGTCGGCGAACCCTGGTACACGTCCGGCACCCACATGTGGAACGGGACGGCGCCCAGCTTGAAGGCCATGCCGGCGACCAGGAACACCAGGCCGAACACCAGGATGGTGTGGTTGGCGGTGTTGGCGGCGGCGCGCTGGGCGATCGTGGTGATGTCCAGCGAACCGGTGGCGCCGTAGATCATCGAGATAC
This sequence comes from Herbaspirillum sp. SJZ107, assembly GCF_006715485.1. GTDB lineage: Bacteria > Pseudomonadota > Gammaproteobacteria > Burkholderiales > Burkholderiaceae_D > Telluria. The sequence continues at coordinate 1,547,217 of NZ_VFNH01000002.1, read as the reverse complement.
CGTACAGCATGAAGCCCGAGGCCAGCGAACCCAGGATGAAGTACTTCATCGAGGCTTCGGTCGAGATCGCGTGGTCGCGGCGCATTGCCACCAGCGCGTACAGCGACAGCGACATCAGTTCCAGGCCCAGGTAGATCGGCAGCATGTTATTGCCGGAGATCATGATCATCTGGCCCAGCGTGGTGAACAGCGCGAGCACGTAGAACTCGCCGCCCATGTGGCCGGACATCATGCCGCGGTCGCCGGCGTACTGGCGCGAGTAGACCAGGGTCACGCCCACGGCCAGGTAGGTGAACAGCTTCAGCAGGTTGGCCATCGGATCCGACACGAACATGTTGTAGAACGTGTAGGTCGTGGTGCCGGCGCTGAAGTCGATCCACGTGAATACCGCGCAGCCCGCGAGGGTCAGCAGCGACAGGATGTAGGTCAGGTTGCGCTTTTCATCCTTCGAGAACATGTCGATCAGGAGAATTGCGCAAGCCGCGACCACCAGGAAGATTTCCGCGTGAAGCGGCGCCATGTTGTAGGACGCCGCTGCGACAGTGTTGTTAATCATCGGATTCATAATCGTTTATTGGCCCAGCTTGCTGACGGAGACGTGCTGCAGCAGGTCGGCCACCGACACTTGCAGCGAGTCGGTGAACGGCGCCGGGTACAGGCCCATGTAGATGGTCAGGATGGCGAGCACGCCCAGCATGAAGAACTCGCGGCCGTTCAGGTCGACCAGTTCGGCCACGTGCTTGTTGGCGATCTTGCCGAACACGACGCGCTTGACCATCCACAGCGAGTAGGCGGCGCCCAGGATCAGCGCGGTCGCAGCCAGCAGGCCGGTCCAGAAGTTGAACTGGACGGCGCCCAGGATCACCATGAATTCGCCGACGAAGCCCGAGGTGGCCGGCAGGCCGCAGTTGGCCATCGCGAACAGCACCGAGAAGGCGGCGAATTTCGGCATGCGGTTCACGACGCCGCCGTAGTCGGCGATTTCGCGCGAGTGCATGCGGTCGTACAGCACGCCGATGCACAGGAACATGGCGCCCGACACGAAGCCGTGCGAGATCATCTGGACGATACCGCCCTGCACGCCGATGGCGTTGAAGATGAAGAAGCCGAGCGTGACGAAGCCCATGTGGGCGATCGACGAGTAGGCGACCAGTTTCTTCATGTCCTTCTGGACCATCGCCACCAGGCCGACGTAGATCACGGCGACCAGCGACAGCACGATGATCAGCGGTGCCAGGTAGTGCGAGGCGTCAGGCGCGATCGGCAGCGAGAACCGCAGGAAGCCGTAGCCGCCCAGCTTCAGCATGATCGCGGCCAGCACCACGGAACCGCCGGTCGGCGCTTCCACGTGGGCGTCCGGCAGCCAGGTGTGCACCGGCCACATCGGGACCTTGACGGCGAAGGCCATCAGGAAGGCCAGGAAGATCAGGACCTGTTCCTTCATGGTCAGCGGCAGCTGGTGCCAGGCCAGGATGTCGAACGAGCCGTTCGACTTGTTGTACAGGTAGATGATCGCGACCAGGGTCAGCAGCGAACCCATGAACGTGTACAGGAAGAACTTGAATGCCGCATACACCCGGTTCGGACCGCCGAAGACGCCGATGATGATGAACATCGGGATCAAGGTGGCTTCGAAGAAGAAGTAGAACAGCAGGCCGTCCAGGGCGACGAACACGCCGATCATCAGGCCCGACAGCAGCAGGAACGAACCCATGTACTGGGCCACGCGTTCCTGGATCACTTCCCAGGCCGAGATGATCACGATGATCGTGATGAAGGCAGTCAGCGGCACGAACCACAGGCTCAGGCCGTCGATGCCGAGGTAGTACTGGATGTTGAAGCGTTCGATCCAGGCGGCCTTTTCGACGAACTGCGGGCCGTGCGCGGTGTTGCTGAACTGCGTGAATAGCGGAATGGTCGGCAGGAAGCTGACCACCGCGCCCACCAGCGACAGCACGCGGGTGAAACCCGCCTTGCTGTCGCGGCCGACGGCGAGGATCAGGATACCGAACAGGATCGGTAGCCAGACCGACAGGCTAAGGTAGGGAGGAAAGGTTGAAATCGTGGACTGCATCTTGTTTTTCTCTCTTTTAAGCCTGCCAGAACGGGAAGAAGTACAGCAGCGTACCCAGCACGCCCAGGATCATCACGAACGCATAGTGGTAGATGTAACCGGTCTGGCCCGTGCGGATGACCGACGAGAACCAGCCCACCAGCTTGGCGGAACCGTTGACGACCAGGCCGTCGATCAGGACGCGGTCGCCGACCTGCCACAGGCCCTTGCCCAGGCCGCGGGCGCCGCCGGCAAACACCACCTCGTTGAACTTGTCCATGTAGTACTTGTTGTCCAACAGCGTATGGATCGGGCGCAGCTTGGCGTAGAACCAGGCCGGCACGCGCGGATTGATCATGTAGCAGTAGAACGCAGCCACCACGCCCAGCAGGGCCAGCCAGAACGGTGCGGTGGTGAAGGCGTGGACGCCCATCGCCGCGGCGCTGTGGAACTCGTGCGCCAGTTCTTCCATCGCCGGGTGACGCTCGGCGTTGACATAGATGACGTTGTTGAAGAAGTCGCCGAACAGCATCGGGCGGATCGCCAGGAAACCGATGATGACCGACGGGATCGCCAGCAGGATCAGCGGCAGGGTCACGACCAGCGGCGACTCGTGCGGCTTCTGGCCAGGGGCCAGGCCGTGGTGGCCGTGATCGTCTTCCTCTTCCTCATGGTGCGCGTCCGAATCGTGCAGCGCGTGCGCATCGTGGTCATGTGCCGCTACCTTCTGCTGGTGCGCGTCGTGTGCGTGCGCGTGGTCGTCGTGACCGTGGTGCGCATGCGCCAGGCCGAAACGCTCCTTGCCGTGGAACACCAGGAAGTACATGCGGAACGAGTAGAACGCCGTGATGAACACGCCGGCCAGCACCGCGAAGTGGGCGAAGCCCGAACCCCACAGGTGCGACGCGGCAGTCGCTTCGATGATCGAATCCTTCGAGTAGAAGCCCGAGAAGAACGGGGTACCGATCAGGGCCAGCGAACCGAGCAGCGAGGTGATCCAAGTGATCGGCATGTACTTGCGCAGGCCGCCCATGTTGCGCATGTCCTGGTCGTGGTGCATGCCGATGATGACCGAACCCGCGCCGAGGAACAGCAGCGCCTTGAAGAAGGCGTGGGTCATCAGGTGGAACACGGCCACGTTGTAGGCCGAGACGCCCAGCGCCACGGTCATGTAGCCCAGCTGCGACAGCGTCGAGTACGCGACCACGCGCTTGATGTCGTTCTGGATGATGCCCAGGAAGCCCATGAACAGCGCGGTGATCGAACCGATGATGATGATGAAGGACAGCGCGGTGTCCGACAGCTCGAACAGCGGCGACATGCGGGTCACCATGAAGATGCCGGCGGTAACCATGGTCGCGGCGTGGATCAGTGCCGAGATCGGGGTCGGGCCTTCCATCGAGTCCGGCAGCCACACGTGCAGCGGGAACTGCGCCGACTTGCCCATCGCGCCGATGAACAGGCAGATGCAGGCGGCGGTCAGCAGCGGCCAGCTCGTGCCCGGCACGGTCATGCCGGCCAGCGCATTGGCCTGGGCGAAGGTTTCGCCGTAGTGCATGGTGCCGGTGGCGGCCAGCAGCAGGCCGATACCGAGGATGAAGCCGAAGTCGCCGACGCGGTTGACCAGGAACGCCTTCATGTTGGCGAAGATCGCGGTCGGACGGGTGTACCAGAAGCCGATCAGCAGGTAGGAGACCAGGCCCACCGCTTCCCAGCCGAAGAACAGCTGCAGGAAGTTGTTGGACATGACCAGCATCAGCATCGAGAACGTGAACAGCGAGATGTACGAGAAGAAGCGGTTGTAGCCGTCATCCTCGGCCATGTAGCCGATCGTGTAGATGTGGACCATCAGCGACACCGAGGTCACCACGCACATCATCATCGCCGACAGCGCGTCGATCTGGAAACCGACCGTCATTTTCATGCTGCCGATGGTCATCCAGGTGTAGACGTCGCCATTGAAGGTCGAGCCGTTCATGACGTCCATCAGCGTCATGATCGAGATGATCATGGCGATCAGGACGCCGCCGATGGTCGCGGTGTGCGACACGGTGCGGCCGACCACGTTGCCGAAGAACTTGGTGCCCAGCAAGCCCGCGATCGCCGAGCCCGCCAGTGGTGCCAGAGGCACCGCCAGCAGGAGGTTAGGGTTGAGTAATTGCCCCGCCATTTTTTATGAACCTTATGTCTGTATATCGAGGAGTTGACAAGCCAAACCGCTTAGCCCTTCAGGCTGTCGAGGTCTTCCACGTTGATCGTGTCCAGGTTACGGAACAGGACCACCAGGATCGCCAGGCCGATCGCCGATTCGGCGGCCGCGACAGTCAGGATGAAGAACACGAAGATCTGGCCTGCAGCATCACCCAGATAGTGCGAGAAGGCGACGAAGTTCAGGTTCACCGCCAGCAGCATCAGTTCGATGGCCATCAGCAGGATGATGATGTTCTTCCGGTTCAGGAAAATGCCGACCACGGAAATCGCGAACAGGATCGCGCCCAGGATCAGGTAGTGAGCGAGCGACAGAGTCACGGAGCCTCCTTGTTAGCAGCATTGGCAGCGGCAGCGGCAGCAACGGCTGCGTCGTCAATCGCCTTCTGGTTCACCGTCGGCACCTTGACGATGCGCAGGCGGTCGTTACGCTTGACACGGACGGCAGCGGCCGGGTCGATGGCTTTGCTGTCCTTGCGCTTGCGCAGGGTCAGCGCCACGGCGGCGATGATCGCGACCAGCAGCAGCAGGCCGGCGATCTCGAAACCGTAGATGTACTGGGTGTAGATCAGGCGGCCCAGCTCCTTGGTACCGCCGATGTGGCCCACGGCGGCGTCCGAAGGCGCGTCACCGGCGCCCAGGAAACCGCGCCACAGCACGGCGGCCATTTCCAGCACCACCAGCGCGCCGATGCCCGAGGCCAGCGGCAGGTAGCCCCAGAAGCCTTCGCGCATGCGGTCGACGTTGATGTCGAGCATCATCACGACGAACAGGAACAGCACCATGACGGCGCCGACGTAGACCAGCACCAGCACGATCGCGAGGAACTCGGCCTTCAGCAGCATCCAGATGCCGGCGGCGTTGAAGAACGCGAGCACCAGGAACAGCGCGGCGTGCACCGGGTTCTTGGAGGTAATGACGCGCAACCCGGACAGCACCATGACTGCCGAGAACACGTAGAACAGAACAGTTGAAAATTCCATGACTTTACGCTTGGGCCTTATTGTTATTAGCGGTACTTGGCATCGGCAGCGCGTGCGGCAGCGATGTCGTTCTCGTAGCGATCGCCCACAGCCAGCAGCATTTCCTTGGTGTAGTACAGGTCGCCGCGTTTTTCGCCGTGGTATTCCAGCACATGGGTCTCGACGATCGAGTCGACCGGGCAGGACTCTTCGCAGAAACCGCAGAAGATGCACTTGGTCAGGTCGATGTCGTAGCGCGTGGTGCGGCGGGTGCCGTCCTCGCGCTGCGCCGATTCGATCGTGATGGCCATGGCCGGGCACACCGCTTCGCACAGCTTGCAGGCGATGCAGCGCTCTTCCCCGTTGGGGTAGCGGCGCAGCGCGTGCAGGCCGCGGAAGCGCGGCGACATCGGGGTCTTTTCTTCCGGGTACTGGACGGTGATCTTGCGCTTGAACGCATACTTGCCGGTCAGCGCCAGTCCCTTGAGCAATTCGGACAGCATCAGGCTGCCGACGAAGTCTTTCAATCGTGTCATTTTGTTGTCGTCCTTACTTCCAGATGTTCCAAGGCGTCTGCATCACGCCGGCGACCAGGACCAGCCACACCAGGGTCAGCGGAATGAATACTTTCCAGCCGAGGCGCATGATCTGGTCATAGCGGTAACGCGGGAAGGTGCCGCGGACCCAGATGAACAGGGAGACGATCAGGAAGGCCTTCAGGAACAGCCAGAAGAAACCGCCCGCGGCGCCGCCGATGTTCAGGAAGGAGAACGGCGCTTCCCAGCCGCCCAGGAACATGATCGATGCCAGTACCGCGATCAGGATCATGTTGGCGTATTCGGCCAGCATGAACATCGCGTAGGCCATGCCCGAATATTCCACCATGTGGCCGGCCACGATTTCCGATTCGCCTTCCACCACGTCGAACGGGTGGCGGTTGCACTCGGCCAGGCCGGACACGATGTAGATCACGAACAGCGGCAGCAGCGGCAGCCAGTTCCACGACAGCACGTTGATGCCGTGCTCGACGAACCAGCCGCGCGCCTGGGCGCCGACGATGTCCGAGAAGTTCAGCGAACCCGAGACCATCAGCACCACCACCATCACGAAGCCCATCGGGATTTCGTAGGAGATCATCTGGGCCGAGGCGCGCATCGCGCCCATGAACGAGTACTTCGAGTTCGAGGCCCAGCCGGCGATGATGATGCCGTAGACCTCCATCGAGGTGATCGCCAGCAGCAGCAGCAGGCCGGCGTTGACGTTGGCCAGCGCGACTTCCGGGCCGAACGGGATCACCGACCAGGCGGCCAGCGCCGGCATGATGGTCATCAAAGGGCCGATGACGAACAGGCTCGGCGTGGCTTTGGCCGGGGTCACGATTTCCTTCAGCAGCAGCTTCAGGGCGTCGGAGATCGGTTGCAGCAGGCCCAGCGGACCGACGCGGTTCGGACCCACGCGGATGTGGATCCAGCCGATCAGCTTGCGCTCCCACAGCACCAGATAGGCCACCAGGCCCATCAGCGGCAGCAGGACCAGCACGATTTTCAGCAGCGTCCAGGCGAAGGTCCAGGTGGTCGGGCCCAGCAGGTTTTCGCCGCCTGCATAAAAACTGTTGAGTACGTCAGGCATGGACATTATGCCGCCTCCCCTGCCGCAGCAACGGCTGATTTGGTTACTTGGATGGCACCGAACATGTCGCCCAGCACCGAGGTCAGTTCATGGGCGGCAGCCACGCGCACGACGTTGGCCGGCAGGCGGCTGTCGACGTTGGCGACCAGCTGTACGCTGCCCTGCCCCTGGGAGACGGTCACCAGCTGGCCGGCCTGTACGCCGAGCTGTTCGGCCAGCTTGGCCGAGATCGTCGCCAGCGGCGCATTGGCGTCGGCCGTGCGCAGCAGCGGTTCCGAACGGCGCGCGATGGCGTCGGCGAAGTAGATCGGCACGTCGGCCAGGCGTTCCAGTTGGCCGGCGTCGCCGAACTTGGCAGCGGTCAGGCCCAGCTTCGACACGTTGCTCAGCTTGTCGGCGTGATCCATCACGCCCTTGCCCAGCGCCTCGTCGCGGATCGCTTCCGAGTTGTCGTATTCAAAACCTTGCAGGCCCAGCAGGTTGCCCAGCACGCGCAGCACTTTCCAGGCCGGACGGGTCTCGCCCAGCGGCTTGACGGTGCCGTTGAAGCTCTGTGCACGGCCTTCGCAGTTCACGAAGGTACCGGCGGTCTCGCTGAACGGCGAGATCGGCAGCAGCACGTCGGCGTAGTCCATGCCGTGCTTGAAGGCCGACATCGCGACGACCATCTCGGCGCCCTGCAGGGCCTTGACGGCTTGCTGCGGGTTGGCGGCATCGAGTTCCGGCTCGGCGTTCAGCAGCACGTAGGCTTTCTTGGGCTGCGCGAACAGGTTGGCGGCGTTCTTCGACACCGCGTTGACCAGGTAACCGCCGACGGTGTTGGCGGCTTCGACGAAGTAGCCGAAGGTCATGCCGGTCTGCTCGGCGATCCACTGCGCGGCAGCGTGCAGCTTCGACGCTTGCGGGTGGTTCGCTGCGGCGTTGCCCAGCAGGACGGCGCCCGGCAGGTCGGTCGCATTCTCGACGGCCAGGGTCGCGGCGATGGCTTTCGCCACGTCGCCGGCGTCGATGGTCTCGAAGCCGGAAGGCGCGGCGATGCCTTTGGCGGCCGCTACCGCTACCACGATTTCCGACAGCGCAGCCAGCCAGTCCGACGGCGCCGCGATCAGGCGGTTGGCGGTCGGGATCAGGTTGTCGTCGGCCGAGCCGTGCACGATCGACAGCTTGGCGCCCGACTTGACGGCGGTACGCAGGCGGGTCGCGGCCAGCGGGTGGTCCTTGCGCAGGAAGGAGCCGACCACCAGCACGCGCTGCAGGTTCGACAGTTCGGCGATCGGCATGCCCAGCGACGGGATGACCTGGCCGTCCAGCGCGAAGTCGGTCTGGCGCAGGCGGAAGTCGACGTTCTCGACGCCGAAACCGCGCATCGCCTTTTGCAGCAGGAACAGTTCTTCCACGGTCGAGTGGGCGGTGCCGATCGCGGCGATGCTGTCTGCGCCGTGCTCGTGGCGGATGTTACGCAGGCCGTGGGCGACGTACTCGAGGGCGGTCTGCCAGTCGGTGTCGATCCACTTGCCGTCCTGCTTCACCATCGGGTTGACCAGGCGCGAGGCATTGTCCAGCGCTTCGTACGAGAAGCGGTCCTTGTCCGACAGCCAGCACTCGTTGATGCTTTCGTTTTCCAGCGGCAGCACGCGCATGACCTTGCCGCCCTTGACCTGGACGATCAGGTTCGAGCCGAGCGAGTCGTGCGGCGACACCGAGCGGCGGCGCTGCAGTTCCCACGGACGGGCCGAGTAGCGGAACGGCTTGGACGTCAGCGCACCCACCGGGCACAGATCGATCATGTTGCCCGAGACTTCCGAGTCGACCGACTTGCCCACGAAGGTGGTGATTTCCGAGTGTTCGCCACGGCCGACCATGCCGAATTCCATCACGCCGGCCACTTCCTGGCCGAAACGCACGCAGCGGGTGCACTGGATGCAGCGGCTCATCTCTTCCATCGAGATCAGCGGGCCGGCTTCCTTCGGTGCCACCACGCGCTTTTCTTCGGCGTAGCGCGATTCGCCCTTGCCGTAGCCGACCGCCAAGTCCTGCAGCTGGCATTCGCCGCCCTGGTCGCAGATCGGGCAATCCAGCGGGTGGTTAATCAGCAGGAATTCCATCACCGACTTCTGTGCCTGCACCGCCTTGTCGCTGTGGGTGCGCACGATCATGCCCGGCGAGACCGGGGTGGCGCAGGCCGGCAGCGGCTTCGGTGCCTTCTCGACTTCCACGAGGCACATGCGGCAGTTCGCTGCGATCGACAGTTTCTTGTGATAGCAGAAGTGCGGAACGTAGGTTCCCAGTTTGTTTGCGGCGTCCATCACCATGGAACCTGGCGGGACTTCGACTTTCTTGCCGTCTAATTCGATTTCTACCATTTTTACGGTACCTGCTTAGAGGTAAGTCGGCACCAAGCAATGCTTGTGCTCGATGTGATATTCAAATTCTTCGCGGAAGTTCTTGATCATGGCTTCCACCGGCATCGCGGCGGCATCGCCCAGAGCGCAGATGGTACGGCCCTTGATGTTGAAGGCGATGTTGTTCAGCAGATCCATGTCTTCCGGGCGGCCCTGGCCATTCTCGATCCGGTGCACCATGCGGTACATCCAGCCGGTGCCTTCGCGGCACGGCGTGCACTGGCCGCACGATTCCTCGTAGTAGAAGTAGGACAGGCGCAGCAGCGACTTGACCATGCAGCGGGTCTCGTCCATGACGATCACGGCGCCCGAACCCAGCATCGAACCGGCTTTCGCGATCGAGTCGTAGTCGAGGTCGGTGTCCATCATGACTTCGCCGCGGATCACCGGTGCCGACGAACCGCCCGGGATCACCGCCTTGATCTTCTTGCCGCCGCGCATGCCGCCGGCCAGTTCCATCAGCTTGGCGAACGGGGTGCCCAGCGGCACCTCGTAGTTGCCCGGACGCTCGACGTCGCCCGAGATCGAGAAGATCTTGGTGCCGCCGTTGTTCGGCTTGCCCATGCCGAGGTAGTTTTCCGGACCGACGTTCAGGATGAACGGCACGGCCGCGAAGGTCTCGGTGTTGTTGATGGTGGTCGGCTTGCCGTACAGGCCGAACGAGGCCGGGAACGGCGGCTTGAAGCGCGGCTGGCCCTTCTTGCCTTCCAGCGATTCCAGCAGCGCGGTTTCTTCGCCGCAGATGTAGGCGCCGTAGCCGTGGTGCGCGTGCAGCTGGAAGCTGAACTGCGAACCCATGATGTTATCGCCCAGGAAGCCGGCGGCGCGCGCCTCTTCCAGCGCCTCTTCGAAGCGCAGGTATTCCTGGAAGATCTCGCCGTGGATATAGTTGTAGCCCACGGTGATGCCCATCGCGAACGCACCGATGGCCATGCCTTCGATCAGCGCATGCGGGTTGTAGCGGATGATGTCGCGGTCCTTGAACGTGCCCGGCTCGCCTTCGTCGGTGTTGCAGACGAGGTATTTCTGGCCCGGGAACTGGCGCGGCATGAAGCTCCACTTCAGGCCGGTCGGGAAACCGGCGCCGCCGCGGCCGCGCAGGCCCGAGGCCTTCAGGTCGGCGATGATCTGTTCCGGCGTGATGCCTTCTTCCAGAATCTTGCGCAGGGCCGAATAGCCGCCGCGCTTGACGTAGTCGGCCAGGTGCCAGTTGTCGCCGTCCAGGTCCTTCAGGATCAGCGGATTGATGTGACGATTGTGCAGGCTGGTCATTTGTTGAGTTCCTCCAGCAGGGCATCGATCTTCTCGTCGTTCATGAACGAGCACATGCGGTGGTTATTCACCAGCATGACGGGTGCGTCGCCGCAGGCGCCCATGCACTCGCCTTCGACCAGCGTGAACTGGCCGTCTTCGGTGGTGCCGCGGTAATCGATGCCGAGCGCATCTTTCAGCCGCTGCCCTGCCCGCTCGCCGCCCGACAGGGCGCACGGCAGGTTGGTGCAGACGGTGATCTTGTTCTTGCCAACCGGTTTCAGGTTGTACATGTTGTAGAAGGTGGCGACTTCCTGCACGGCGATCGCAGGCATGCCGATGTAGTCGGCGACTTCCTGCATCGTCTCGGGCGACAGCCATCCCTTTTCGACCTGCGCATGGGCCAGCGCGGCCATCACGGCCGATTGACGCTGGTCGGCCGGGTACTTGGCCAGCTCGCGGTCGATTTTTTGTAAGCACTGCTCAGATAACATAATCTCTTCTGCCTCTTGAATGTCGGCGGTCGTTCGTCTTAGCGGTCGATCGAGCCGAACACGATGTCCTGGGTGCCGATGATGGTCACGGCGTCGGCGATCATGTGGCCGCGCGCCATTTCATCCAGGCTTTGCAGGTGGACATAGTCCGGGGTGCGCAGCTTCAGGCGGTACGGCTTGTTGGCGCCGTCCGACACGATGTACACGCCGAACTCGCCCTTCGGATGTTCGATCGCGGCATACGCCTCGCCCGGCGGCACGTGGAAGCCTTCGGTGAACAGCTTGAAGTGGTGGATCAGCGATTCCATGTTGGTCTTCATGTCCACGCGCGACGGCGGCGCAATCTTGTGATTGCTGGTCATGACCGGACCCGGGTTGGCCTTCAGCCAGGCGACGCACTGCTTGATGATGCGGTTGGCCTGGCGCAGTTCTTCCACGCGCACCAGGTAGCGGTCGTAGGAGTCGCCGTTGGTGCCGACCGGGATGTCGAATTCGACCTTGTCGTAGGCGGCGTACGGCTGCACCTTGCGCAGGTCCCAGGCGATGCCCGAACCGCGCAGCATGGCGCCGGTGAAGCCCATTGCCTTGGCGTCTTCCGGCGACACCACGCCGATGCCGACGGTACGCTGCTTCCAGATGCGGTTGTCGGTCAGCAGGGTCTCGTATTCGTCGACGTAGCCGTCGAAACGCTTGGTGAAGCCGTCGATGAAGTCGAGCACCGAACCCTGGCGGATTTCGTTCAGCTCGTCGACGGCCTTCTGGCTGCGCACCAGCGACGGCTTGTGCTGCGGCATCTGGTCCGGCAGGTCGCGGTACACGCCGCCCGGGCGGTAGTAGGCCGCGTGCATGCGCGCGCCCGACACCGCTTCATACACGTCGAACAGGTCTTCGCGGTCGCGGAAGGCGTACAGGAACGGGCCCATGGCGCCGATGTCCAGCGCGTGCGCGCCCAGCCACATCAGGTGGTTCAGGATGCGCGTGATCTCGTCGAACATCGTGCGGATGTACTTGGCGCGGATCGGCACCTCGAGGCCTAGCAGCTTCTCGATCGCCAGCACGTAGCCGTGCTCGTTGCACATCATCGAGACGTAGTCCAGGCGGTCCATGTAAGGCACGGACTGCAGGTAGGTGCGGGTCTCGGCCAGCTTTTCGGTGCCGCGGTGCAGCAGTCCGATGTGCGGGTCGGCACGCTGGATCACTTCGCCGTCCAGCTCGAGCACGAGGCGCAGCACGCCGTGCGCTGCCGGGTGCTGCGGACCAAAGTTCAGGGTGTAGTTCTTAAGCTCAGCCATTATTTCATCCCGTAGGTTTCTTCGCGGATCACGCGCGGAATGTTTTCGCGCGGTTCGATCGTCACCGGTTGGTAGATCACGCGCTTCTGTTCGGGGTCGTAGCGCATCTCGACATAGCCCGAGATCGGGAAGTCCTTGCGGAACGGATGGCCGATGAAGCCATAGTCGGTCAGGATGCGGCGCAGGTCGCCGTGGCCTTCGAACAGGATGCCGAACAGGTCGAACGCTTCGCGCTCGAACCAGTTGGCGGAGCGCCAGATGCCGGTGATCGACGGGACCAGCGGCATGTCGTCGTCCGGGCAGAACACGCGTACGCGTACGCGCCAGTTGTGCTCGATCGACAGCAGGTGCACGACCACCGCGAAGCGCAGGCCGTCCCAGGTGCCTTCGCCGTACGAGGAATAGTCGACGCCGCACAGGTCGATCATCTCTTCGAAACGCAGAGCCGGATCGTCGCGCAGTTTCTGCATGGAGGCCAGGTACTCGGAGGCCTTCACAACTACCGTTACTTCGCCCAGCGCCACGGTAATGGCAGCGCCCTCGCCCAGAGCATTCTTCAGGGCGAGTTCGAGGGCTTCGATTTTTGTCGTCATGGTGTTTGGGACCGGCTTGTATTAACGCGCGATGGTGTTGGTGCGCTTGATCTTGTTCTGCAGCTGGATGATGCCGTACAGCAGCGCTTCCGCGGTCGGCGGGCAGCCGGGAACGTACACGTCGACCGGCACGATGCGGTCGCAGCCGCGCACGACGGAGTAGGAGTAGTGGTAGTAACCGCCGCCGTTGGCGCAGGTGCCCATCGAGATGACCCAGCGCGGTTCGGCCATCTGGTCGTAGACCTTGCGCAGTGCCGGTGCCATCTTGTTGCACAGGGTGCCGGCCACGATCATCACGTCGGACTGGCGCGGCGACGGACGGAACACGACGCCGAAGCGGTCGAGGTCATAACGGGCTGCGCCCGCATGCATCATCTCGACCGCGCAGCAGGCCAGGCCGAACGTCATCGGCCACATGGAGCCGGTGCGTGCCCAGTTGATCAGCTTGTCGGCTGTGGTGGTAACAAAACCTTCGTTTAAAACGCCTTCAATAGCCATGGCTTATTCCCAATCAAGGGCACCTTTCTTCCAGATGTACCAGAAACCGACGACGAACTCGGCGATGAAGACCATCATCGTCAAGAACGCCTGCCAGCCCAGTTCGCGCATCGAGACGCCCCAGGGGAAGAAGAATGCCGTTTCCAGATCAAACAAAATAAACAGGATCGCGACCAGGTAGTACCGGACGTCGAATTTCATGCGCGCATCTTCGAAGGCTTCGAAGCCGCATTCATACGGTGACAGTTTGGCTGCGTCGGGACGGTGGGGACCCACCACGCGGCCGAGGAACTGCGATGCGAGACCGACGACGGTGCCGATCAGCAGGAAGAGTAGGACGGGGAAATAGTTCTCGAGGTTCACAGTGAAGCCTTGGCTGAACGATCGTTGATAAACACTGCAGATACTGCAGTACCACAATCGCTCGATCCTGGCTTCGATACCATCCACCAGGAACAAGCGACTGGAGACTGTGAATCACCTGCTACGCGTTGCAATCCTGACCTTCGAGGCTCGCCGCGCCGTGGAAGCAAACGCTTCCCCGGTACGGACTGGGCTTCTCGGGCCTGAATCACCACCGCTTCGCGACGGTTCTTCAAAGCCTCCGACAAATCCTCGTAAAAAAGCCAGTTAAGGCAAAGAGCGTAGCTCATGCGCCCTAACTGGCTTTCTGTATTCTGGTGCCGACGGCGAGACTCGAACTCGCACAGCTTGCGCCACTACCCCCTCAAGATAGCGTGTCTACCAATTTCACCACGTCGGCTGGAGACCAGTATTCTACATTGTCTTACTAGGTTTTATCAATGATCAAATTGACCTAGTACAAGCAGAAATACTATTTTTCTCGACTTTTTGAATACCGGATTCGCACTTCACCCCTTCTGCGAAGTGCCGATGCTGCCGCCGCCCTGCTTTGGAGCAATTAGCCCCACTGCAAACCGGTGCGCGCGGCGGTCGGAACGCCGTGCTTCGCATCGTTGTAGATCAATACTTCTATCTACTGTCTTATATAAGACATCTTATACGGAAGAGGCGTCGTCGGCAAGGTCGGCGGCAGGTTTGGGGGCCGTAAATTCGCTCTTTCACAAGGGCGTGCGCCCAATGAAAAAGGCCGACAGCAGGGAACCGTCGTGGACGGTCTGCTGTCGGCCTCTGGCCTGCCCGGCAATGCGCGCGCCGGGCGCGGCGCGATCGATGGGGAATTACTTGGCCGGTGCTGCCGGTGCTGCCGGTGCCGGCGTGGCCGGTGCTGCGGCAGCCGGTGCGGCGTCGGCCGGGTTGGCCGGCGCCACTGCGCCCGGGACGGCGTCCGCCGGGTTGGCCGGCAGTGCCGGCGCCTTCTGGGCCGGAATCGTGACGTTCTCCATCACGCCGCCGCGGACGCTGGCATGCGGACGGCTGCTGCCGAAGTAGGCCAGGGCCAGCGTCGATGCAAAGAACACGGCGGCGGCGACCGCGGTCGACTTCGACAGGAAGTTCGACGAGCCGCTGGCGCCGAACAGGCTGCCGGAGGCGCCGGAACCGAAGGCGGCACCCATGTCGGCACCCTTGCCATGCTGGACCAGCACCAGGCCGATGATGGCCAGCGCCGACACGACTTGCACCACGACGATCAGATTGAACAACACGTTCATTATTTATTCCATTCCAAGGTTTAACTACAAACCCGGGCCTGAGCCCGGGCGACAACATCAATCACTCAGTACTGAATTACTTTGCAGCATGAATAATGCCCAGAAAATCCTGGGCTTTCAATGCTGCCCCACCGATCAGCCCGCCGTCGATGTCCGGCTGCGCCAGCAATGCCGCCGCATTGTCCGGCTTCATGCTGCCGCCGTACAGGATGGCGATACGCTGCGCCGCCGCGCCGTTGCGTGCCGCGATGCGGCTGCGCAGGTGGGCATGCACCGCCTGCGCCATCTCCGGCGTCGCATTCCTGCCGGTGCCGATGGCCCATACGGGCTCGTAGGCGACCACGATCTTCGCCACCGCATCCGCGTCCAGCTGTTCCAGCACCGCATCGAGCTGGGCGCCGACCACCGCTTCGGTCTGGCCCGCCTCGCGCTCCTCCAGGGTTTCGCCGACGCACACGATCGGCGTCATGCCTTCCTGCAGCACCGCGAGTGCCTTGCTGGCCACCATCGCGCTGCTTTCCATATGGTAGGCACGGCGCTCGGAGTGGCCGACGATCACGTAGCGGCAGTCGAACTCGGACAGCATTCTGGCGCAGACTTCGCCCGTGAAGGCGCCGAAGCCATGCACCGATACATCTTGCGCACCCCAGGCGATCGGGGTGCCCGACAGCACTTCCTCGCATTGCTGCAGGTAAGGCGACGGCACGCACACCGCGCAAGCGGCGGGCGCATCGGTCAACCCCGCGGCGATGTCCGCCAGCAGCGTTGCGTTGCCCGCGCGGCTGCCATTCATCTTCCAATTGCCTACGATGAGTTTGGCACGCATCAAAACCCCACGGTCAAATAACCCGCTATTTTAGCGGTCGTTGAAAAGTCGGTCAAACGCTGGTTGACCTTGCATGTTGCTTGCATCTCAATTTCCTTACGCAATTTCCAAATCCAGCATGATCTTCCCGACGTGGGTGCTGCTCTCCATCAGCGCATGCGCCTCGGCAGCCGCGCTCAAGGGGAAGGTTTTGTAGATCACGGGCCTGATCGTACCGGCGGCCAGCAGCGGCCACACGCGTTCGCGCAATTCGCGCGCAATCTGCGCCTTGAACGCGATCGGACGCGGGCGCAGCGTCGAACCGGTGATCGTCAGGCGCCGGCGCAGCACCTGGCCGAGGTCGACGTTGGCCTTGGCCCCGCCCAGCAGCGCGATGATCACGATGCGGCCGTCGTCGGCCAGGCAGGACACTTCGCGCGCGACATAGTCGCCGCCGACCATGTCGAGCACCACGTCGACGCCCTTGCCCCCGGTCAGCTCCTTGACCACGGCCACGAAGTCTTCTTCCTTGTAGTTGATGGCGCGCTCGGCCCCGAGTTCCTCGCAGGCGCGGCATTTCTCAAGCGTGCCGGCGGTGGCGAACACGCGGTGACCCAGCGCCTTCGCGACCTGGATCGCGGTGACGCCGATGCCCGAGCTGCCGCCCTGCACCAGCAGGGTCTCGCCTTCCTTCAGGCCGGCGCGCTGGAACACATTGCTCCACACGGTGAAGAAGGTCTCGGGCAGCGAGGCCGCTTCCAGCAGGCTCAGGCCCTGCGGCACCGGCAGGCATTGCGCCAGCGGTGCGGCGCAGTATTCGGCATAGCCGCCTCCCTGCACCAGCGCGCACACCAGGTCGCCTTTCTCGAAGCCGCTGTCGCCGAGGTCGCCGTCGACGATCTCGCCGGCCACTTCCAGGCCCGGCAGGTCGGAAGCGCCGGGCGGCACCGGATACTGGCCGAG
This sequence comes from Herbaspirillum sp. SJZ107, assembly GCF_006715485.1. Classification (GTDB taxonomy): domain Bacteria; phylum Pseudomonadota; class Gammaproteobacteria; order Burkholderiales; family Burkholderiaceae_D; genus Telluria. Next base: position 1,530,433 of record NZ_VFNH01000002.1, on the reverse strand, counting down.
ACGCTGGAACACGTCGGGGCGGTTGACGCCGGCGGCGCGCACCTTGATCAGGATCTCGCCCGGCTTGAGTTCAGGGAGGGGACGTTCGCACGGCTGCAGGACTTCCGGGCCGCCGGGCTGGGTTATTTCGATCGCTTGCATATCGCACCTTAGTTAAATAAAGAGCAATTGTACGCCAGCGCCCGGGTGCGTCCAAGCGAGCACATCCGTGCAAGCCTTTGATAACGCTAACAAATTCTTGTTTACACGGCTATGCGCCCTGGGTTCGCGCCAGATCAAGGATTGCCGCCGCCCTGCCCTTGCTGTTATGCCCGAGCCCGCTTAGATTGGCTTGGCGAGCCCATGCATAGCGCATCGCGCTTTCCGCGCGGCGCCATGGACGCATCACAAAAGGAGCGAAAAATGAAGCTCAGTTTGCCTGCCCTGCTGGACGCCGGGCGCAGAACCTTCGCGGCATGGCTGCCGCGTCCTTCCACCCCCCAGGCCGCACGGCGCGGCTTCCTGCTGGCCGGTATCGGCCTGGCCGCGGTACTGTCCTGGCAGCCGCCGCCGGTCTATGCCCAGGGCTGGAATGCCGACCGCTGGGTCGGCACCTGGGGTGCCGGTCCGGGCGGGCCGCCGCTGCCGGCCAATACCCAGACCTTCACCGACCAGACCGTGCGCCTGATCGTCCATACCAGCATCGGCGGCACGCGGGTGCGGATCCGCCTGTCGAATGAAATGGGGTCGACGCCGCTGCGCATCGGCGGCGCCCACATCGCGCTGCGTGCCGGCGGCGCCGACATCCAGCCCGGCAGCGACCGTCCGCTGACCTTCAGCGGCTTCCCCGGCATCACGATCCCGCCCGGCGCGCCGGTACTGTCCGACCCGGTCGACCTGAACGTGCCGGCGCTGTCCGATCTCGCCATCAGCCTGTACCTGCCGGGCACCCAGGGCGCCACCACCATCCACGGCACCGCCAGCCAGACCAACTACGTGTCGCTGCCGGGCGGCGATTTCACCGGCGCCGCCACCTTCCCGACCCAGCGCACGATCCTGTCCTGGCCCTTCCTGACGGAAGTCGACGTGACGGGCAATGGCGCCGCCATCGTGACGCTGGGCGACTCGATCACCGACGGCACCCGCAGCACGCCCGACACCAACAACCGCTGGCCCGACTGGCTGGCACGGCGCCTGCAGATCGTGCGCGACCCGGTTGCCGGCGTCAATGCCGCCCTCGGCGTGGTCAACCGCGGCATCAGCGGCAACCGCCTGCTGTCGAATCCGCCGGAAGGCTCGCTGGCCGGACGCAGCATCCAGGAGCGTTTCGACCGCGACGTACTGGCCACCGCCGGCGTGCGCTACATGACGCTGATGATCGGGATTAACGACATCGGCAACAGCTCGGCCACCAATCCGGTGACGGCCAACGACCTGATCGCCGGCTACCGCCAGGTGATCGCGCGCGCCCATGCCAAAGGGATCGCCGTGTTCGGGGCCACGCTGACCCCGTTCGAGGGCGCCGGCTATTACTCGCCCGAGAAGGAAGTGGTGCGCCAGGCCGTCAACAACTGGATCCGCTCCAGCGACGAGTTCGACGGCGTGATCGATTTCGACCGCGTCACGCGCGATCCGAGCCACCCGGCGCGCTTCCTGCCGGCCTACGACAGCGGCGATCACCTGCACCCGAACGACCTCGGCTACCAGGCGATGGGCACGGCGGTGCCGCTGGAATTGTTCCGTTCGCTGGGTGGCGGCTACCTGCAGGCCGGTTCGCTGCAGTCGGGTTCGTCTTACAGGTAAGTTTCGAGTAAAGCCGGCATGCTGGCGGCATGTCGGTGAAAACTGGCAGGATACCGGGTCGTGATCACCGCCAGCCGAGGCTGGCGGTGGCCACGGCCCGACTTAGCTACTGATTACTTCTTGTCGTTCTTGTGGCTCTGCGAACCGGCCCTGGCGTGCTGTTCCGGCGAGCCGCCGCGGATGCCGCCGCCGCCCTCGTTGCCGTCCTGCCGGCTGCTGCCGCCCTGGCTCTGGCGGTTGCCGTCGTTCTTGTGGCTCATCGAGCCGGCCCGGCGCGCCTCTTCCGAGGTGAACTCGTGGGCGTTGCCCGATGCGTGTGCCGCCTTGCCGCCTTCTGAGGCGATTTCGCGCTGCTTCTGCGGGTCCATCGATGCGAAACCGCGGTTGCTGGTGTCGCCGCTTTGCTTGTTACCCTTGCTACCCTTGCCGCCTTGATTCGATGCCATGACGATGCCCTCCATTGGTTGAGCCGTGGAACAGCTGGGTGAAGATAAACTCATCTTAGGCGTCCACGGATGCGTTCGCCATCATCGGCATGTAGGACTGCACCGCAAGGATATGTCGTCCGCCACTTGCCATCAGATCGATAGTCAGCCGGCGCCGGCGCCCGTGCGCGACTGCGCCGGCAGCGGCGTGCCCGGCTTCCAGCTGCGCGACAGCGCCTGCGCTTCCTCGATCTGCTCCTGGCTCATCTGGCGCGCGATCCCCGCACGCTGTTCGACGGCGTTGCGGTGGCCGCTGGCGGCGGCCAGGTTCATCAGCATGTAGGCCAGCACCACGTCCTGCGGCATGCCGGCCACGTGGTAGCGGTACATCAGGCCAAGCGCGTGCTGGGCATCCGGGTGGCCCTGCTCGGCCGCCTTGCGGAACCATTGCACGGCCAGCGCGTGATCCTGGGGCACCGCGTTGCCGGTGTAGTACATGGCGCCGATCACGTACTGGGCGTCGGCCTTGCCCTGCAGCGCGGCCTTGTAATGCCACGAAAAGGCTTGCTTGTAGTCGCGCGGCACGCCGCGGCCCATGTAGTACATCAGCCCGAGCAGGTGCTGGGCGTCGGCATTGCCGGCCCTGGCGAGCGGCGTGACTTCCCTGAGGGCGAGCGCGTAGTTGCGCGCGTTGTAGGCGCTGGCCCCCTCGAGGAAGCCGGCCATGGCACTGCAGTGCAGGCCCAGAACGAACAGGATGGCGAGCGCGAGTTTTTTCACTTCCAACTCACCTTGCCCAGGCCGTCGACCGCGACCTTGCGGTTGAGCGGCTTGCCGTACACGGTCACCGAACCGAGCCCGGACAGGTTGAGGCTGGCATTCTGGCGCGCCGTGACCCGGGCATTGCCCAGGCCGGACAGGTCGATGTCGACGTTGTCGGCGTTGAACTGCTGGGCGTCCAGGCTGCCCAGTCCGCCGAGGTCGGCCTTCAGCCAGCGCGCGCGGCCGTTCAGGGTCACGACGCCGGCGCCCTGCAGGTTCAGCTCGACGCCGTCGCCGTCCAGGCCGTCCAGGCGCATGCTGCCGATGCCGCCCAGGTTGACGCGCACCAGCCGGTAATGGCCGGCCACCCGCATCGAACCGGCGCCGTCCAGCCTCAAGGTCAGTTCCTCGCCCGAGAAGCCGCTGATGTCGGTCGAGCCGAGGCTCTCGGAGCTCACCTCGCGCAGCGCCGGCAGGGTCAGCTCGGCCTGCAGGCCGCCCATGCGCATGCGGCCATGCACCTCGCTGCCGATGTTCAGGGTGTCACCGTTCTGGGCGGTGACGGCCTTGGCCAGCCAGCGCCGCTCGCCGCTCAGCGTGAGTGCCGGCGCCGCGCCCTGGCGGATCTGCAGCCCGATCACGCCCTCCAGGCGCACGCGCACCACGCGGGCATCGATCTGGCGGGTTTCCCGCGCAAACTCGGCCGGGTCGTCGGCATAGCCGCCAGGGGCCGCCTGCGCCATCCCGACCGCGGCCCAGAAGCCCGCCTGCGCCAGTCCCAGCGCCGTTCTCATCGTCATCTGCATGTCCGCATCCTGTTCTTGTTGTACTGAAAACACTACCAGCAAGCCGGCCGATGTTCCAGACCATCGTGCGAAAAAGGATAGCCTTTCTGGCATCGGGCAAGCCAGCGGCATGCGACGAACTGCAGAATCCGGGGCCTGGCCCGCATGCCCTGCCGGCGCCGGCCTGGCCACGGGGATAAAAAAAGCCTCCCGGGCTGAACCCGGGAGGCTTTTTGATGAGACCGGCCGACTGCTTACTTCTTCGCCGACTGCTTGGAGCCGCCATGCGACGACTGCTTGGTCTCGCCGTGCTCGGCACGCTGCTTGTTGACGATGCGGGAAGCGACTTCTTCCTCGCGGCCAGGGTAGCGGTGCTCCTTCTTGAACTCGGTTTCGAGCTTCTTGAACTCTTTTTCGCGTTTGGGGCTGGCGCCACGGGGCATGATGACCTCCAATCGTTGATGTCGATGGAGGCAGGTTAGCCCCGTGCCGGCCGCGTTACGGTGCGTTGACGCACCTTATGGCTGAACGCGTGGACGCCAAACGATCAGCCTTGCAGCGCTTTTTCCAGGTCGTCAAGCTCGGCCGGCTTGACCAGGTGCGCATCGAAGCCCGCCGCCTGCGCCTTGCGCCGGTCTTCCGGCGAACCGTAGCCGGTATGCGCCACCAGGCGGATCGATTTCAGCACCGGATGCGCCTTCAGCATGCGCGCCAGCTCGTAGCCGTCGACACCCGGCAGGCCGATGTCGAGCACGATCACGTCGGGCTGCTTTTCCAGCGCCAGCGCCTCCAGGTGGCTCGCATCGGCCGTGGTATAGGCATCGTAGCCCATCTCGGCCAGCAGGAAGGCCATCATCTCCATCGCGTCGACGTTGTCGTCCACCAGCAGCACGCGGCGTCCGCCACTGGCAGAAGAGGATGCCTCCTCTGCAACCGGCGCCGCCTGTTGTGTGGACGTGGTGCGCAGCACCGGCAGCTCCATCGTGAAGGTGCTGCCCAGGCCGATGCCCGGACTGGTGGCAGACAGGCGCCCGCCATGCATCTCGAGCAGGCGCGAGACCAGCGACAGGCCGATCCCGAGGCCTTCCGGCGCGCGGTCCGGCGGCACCGCGGCCTGTGCAAACATGCCGAAGATGCGCGACAGGTTGTCCTCGGCGATGCCGATGCCGTTGTCCTGCACCGCAATGCGGACCACGTCCCCGTCCAGCGTCACCTCGACCCGGATGTGGCCGCCCTTGGGCGTGAACTTGGCGGCGTTGTGCAGCAGGTTGCCCATCGACTGGGCCAGGCGCACCGGGTCGCCCGCGACCCACACCTGCTGCGGCGGCGTGGCCACGTCCAGCGTGTGCTCGCGCGCCTGGATCAGCGGGCCGGCGGTCTCGATCGCCTGGGCGATCACGCTGCCCAGTTCCACCTCTTCCTTGCGCAGTGCGATCTTGCCCTCCGAGATGCGCGCCACGTCGAGCAGGTCGTCGACCAGGTGCGCCAGGTGGTCGACCTGGCGCGCGATGACTTCGCGCGCGCGCGCCTGGCGCTCTTCCGCGCCCGGTCCGGCGGCGCCCAGCAGCGCCGCCGCATTGCGGATCGGCGACAGCGGGTTGCGCAGTTCGTGCGCCAGCGTCGCCAGGAATTCGTTCTTGTTGGCGTCGGCCGCGCGCAGCAGGCTTTCCATCTCGCGGCGCCGGGTGATGTCGCTGGTGACGCGCGCCACCCGGTACACCTCGCCGCGGCGGTCGCGCACCGCGAACAGGCGGTCGCGTACCCAGCGCACGCCACCGTCTTCCATCACGACCCGGAACTCGGCTTCGTAATGCGGTTCGGCCGGGAGCGCGTTCCACAGCGCGTTCACGTGGCCGCGATCGTCGACGTGCACGGCCTCGAGCCAGCTGTTCGGCTGCTGCTGCAGCGCCTCGACGCTGCGGCCCCAGATCGCAGCATAGGCCGGACTGACGTATTCGAGCGTGCGCGCGGGCAGCGAAAACATCCAGAACACATCTTCGACGTTGTCGGTCAGCTGGCGAAACCGCTCCTCGCTCTCGCGCAGCGCGGTCTGGGTCTGGCGCATGCGCAGCAGCGCGTTGACGTTGGCGATCAGTTCGTCGGCCTCGATCGGCGCGGCCAGGTAGTTGTCGGCGCCGCCTTCGAGGCCGCGGATCTTGTCGGCGCGGCCGGTCAGCGCGGCCGAGGTCTGCAGCACCAGCACGGCTGCGCTGTCGGGGTCGGCCTTGATGCGGCGGCAGACTTCAAGTCCGTTGATGTCGGGGAGCTTGACGTCGAGCAGCACCAGGGCCACTTCGCCGCGGCGCACGATCGCCAGCGCGTCGGTGCCGTTGGTGGCTTCGATCACGCCGAAGCCGGCGCTCTGCAGGATCCGGGTCTTGGCGTAGCGGGCGCCGTCGTTGTCATCGACATTCAGGATCATGGTGGTGGCATTCATCGTCGTGTGTCCGTCAATTGCTTGGCTCGGCCGGCGGCGTGAAGCGGCGCGGCAGGATCAGGCTGAAGGTCGAGCCCTGCCCGACCCGGCTTTCCACTTCCACGCGGCCGCCGAGCAGGTCCGCCAGCTTGCGGCACAGCGGCAGGCCGAGGCCGGTACCCTTGCTGCGCCGCTGCAGCGGGTGTTCGATCTGGCTGAACTCCTCGAAGATCAGCTGCAGGTTGTCCGGGCTGATGCCGATCCCGGTATCGACCACCTGGAAGCGGATCTCGCCGCCGGCGGCATCCTCGGAGGCCAGCACGCGCACCGTGCCCTGCTCGGTGAACTTCAGGGCATTCGAAATGAAATTGCGCAGGATCTGGGCGATCTTGCCCTCGTCCGAATCGAAGGGGGCGACGTCGTCGACCGACTCGAACACCAGCTCCACGCGGTCGTCGTCGACCAGCGGCCGCAGCATGCCCTTGAGGGCGCGGAACAGGTTCTCGACCACCACCGGCGCCGGAAACACCTCGACCTTGCCGGCCTCGATCTTGGCCAGGTCGAGCAGGTCGTTGACCAGCTCCGACAGGTCGTTGGCGGCCGTTTCGATGTACTTGACCTGGCGTTCCTGCTCGAGCGTGAGGTCGCCGTCCATGCGCCCCAGCAGCAGCTGGGCCAGCGCGCGGATCGACGACAGCGGCGTGCGCAGCTCGTGGCTGGTGTTGGACAGGAAGCGCGACTTCATCTCGTCGGCCTTGCGCAGGCGCTCGGCCTTGTCCTCGATCTCGGCGTACAGCGCCACGATGCCGCGGTTGGTGTCTTCCAGCTCGCGCGTCAGCGACAGCAGGTCTTCCTGGCGCTCGCGCAGCTCGGCCAGCGTCGCCGCCAGCTCGCGGTTCTGCAGATGCACCTCGAGGTAGGTATTCGCCACCGGGCTGTCCTTGGCCAGCTGGTTGCCGATTTCCAGCAGGCGCGCGCCGTCGATGTAGTCCTGCGGCGGCACCGCCTTGCACATCGTGATCGACGGTGCGCCGGCCGCGGCCTCGCACTGGTCCATCAGGCGGTGTGCCGTGACCACGGCGTCATGCTGCAGCTCGCCGCCGGCACCGGGGCCGGCGCCCACCGTCACTTCCAGCTGTTGCCCGCGGCCGCCATCGCGCAACTGGAACACGGCGCGCCCGCCGAAGCGCAGCTGGCAGGCGGCACGCGCCGCTTCCGAGACGGCGGTGGCGATGCGCACCTGGTCCTGCTGCGAAAAGCCGAGCAGCTGCGACACCTGGCGCGCGCGCTGGCGCACCAGCACCACGTCCTGGTCGTTGTCGAGCGCGAGATTCAGCACGCGCTGGGTTTTCATGCGTGTCCTCCACGGCGGCGGCCCACCAGCACCATCGCGTCGTCGCGGCGGCGGATGAAGTCGCGCATCAGGATACCGGCCACGATTGCCGGCGTGCGGGCGAGCAGGCCGGGATAGGCTTTCAGGTCCCACTGGGTCTGGATGCCGTCCGAATGCAGGATCACCAGCGCGCCCGGCGGACAGTCGACGGCAAACTCCTGCACCTTGCGCATGTTGTTGCCGACGATGCCGTTGTGCGACACCATGGCGCGCCGGCCTTCGCCGTCGTAGACCACGCCGGCCACGTTGCCGATGCCGGCAAAGCGCAGTGCGTTCGCCGCATAATCGATGCGCGCCACCGACAGCGCCGCGCCGCGCGTGGTGCGCAGCGCCTCGTGCGCCCCCTGCAGCGTCTCGGCCGGCGCGGCGCCCGGGCGCCGTTCGAGCGCGCCGATGGCGCCGGCGGCAGCCTTGTGCGCTTCCGGCCCGTGGCCGAGGCCGTCCACGCCGAGCATGCTGGCGCCGTCGCGGTTGCAGGACACCGCCCAGCCATCGCCGCTTTCGTCTTCGCCGGCCAGCGGCACGCACAGCGCACCGACTTCGATGCCGCAGGGTTCAGGCGGCGCCGGCGTGCTCCAGAGGCGCATGAAGAAAGCGGCGCCCCGGTCGCGCGCGGTCCAGACGTCGAACTCGTCGGCCTGGCGGTGCAGCGCACCGAGGCCGGTACCGGCGGTGCCGGCGGTGGAAACGCCGTCGCGCAGGCTGGTCTGGAGGTCGCGGATGCCGGGCCCGCTGTCGACCGCGAGCACGTCGATGCCGGGCGTGTCCACGCCGGACTGCGCGCGCATGATGTACAGCGTGCCCTCGCCCGCGTGCTTGAGGATGTTGGTGCCGGCTTCCGTGATCACGATCGCCAGCCGGCCGGCCTGCACTTCCGCGAAGCCGAGCGCATCCGCCAGCTTCTGGCCGGCGCGGCGCGCCGCGGCGACGTCGCTGGCATGGAGGATCGGGAAGACGATCTGCGGCTGCAGGGAACTGATCAGCGTTTCCATTTGACGATGGACACTGCCGTGCCCTCTCCCGGACGGGTGTCGATCTCGAATTCGTCGCACAAGCGCTTGGAGCCGCTCAGGCCCAGGCCCAGGCCGCCGCCGGTGGTATAGCCGTCGCGCAGGGCCAGGTCGAGGTCGGGGATGCCGGGACCGTTGTCGACGAAGTGCAGGCCGACACCCTTCTTGAATCCATCCAGCAGATCGTCGAGGTGGACTTCGCCGCCGCCGCCGTACTTGATGGTGTTGCGCGCCAGTTCGCTGGCGGCGGTGACCAGCTTGGTCTGGTCGACCAGCGACAGCCCGATCGCAACCGCGTGCTCGCGCACATGCTTGCGCAGGTAGACGACGTCCTCGTCGGTCCGCAGCGGCAGGCTGAGGCGCGCAGTGCGCCACGCCCGGTGCTTGTCGAGCAGACCGGTCTCGAACGAGACTGCGGTGTTATGAGCTGCGCTCATCAGAAGTGATTCTTTCCTAACAGAGCCATGCCTTTCTCGACGTTCAGCGCGGTCTTCACGCCGTGCAGGGTCAGCCCCAGTTCGACCAGCGTGATCGCGACCGCCGGCTGCATGCCGACCACCACGGTCTGGGCATCGAGCACGCGCGCCATGGCAGCGGTGTTGCTGATCATGCGGCCGATGAAGGAGTCGACCAGGTCCAGCGCCGAGATATCGATCAGCACGCCCTTGGCGCCATCGCTGACGATACGCTCGGTCAGGTCGTCCTGCAGGGTCATCGCCAGGCGGTCATGCATGTCGACCTGGATCGTCACCAGCAGCAGGTCGCCCATGCGCAGAATAGGGATGCGTTCCATATGCCGTTATGCCTTCCCGCCTTGCTTGATGATCGCCGTACCGGTGCGCTCCAGCGCCACCACGAAGGCGTCGGCCAGGCTGGCCTTGGTCGTCACGTCTTCCAGGTTCACGCCGAGGTGGACGATGGTCTGGGCGATCTGCGGGCGGATGCCGCTGATGATGCAGTCGGCGCCCATCAGGCGGGCGGCGGCGATGGTCTTCATCAGGTGCTGCGCCACCAGGGTGTCGACGGTCGGCACGCCGGTGATGTCGATGATGGCGATGGCGGCGCCGGTGTCGACGATCTTCTGCAGGATGTTTTCCATGACGACCTGGGTACGCGCCGAATCCAGGGTGCCGATCAGGGGCAGCGCCAGGATGCCGTTCCACAGCTTGACCACCGGGGTCGAGAGTTCGAGCAGTTCCTGCTGCTGGCGCACGATGATCTGGTCGCGCGTGCGCTGGAAGCTTTCGATGGTGAACAGGCCCAGCTTGTCGAGCAGGGTGGTGACGGTCCAGGAGGCATTGGCCAGGCCTTCGGCATCGCCGGCGAAGCCGTTGCTCAGGTGCGCGAACAGCGGCTGCTTCAGAGAAAACACGAAGGTCGCGGTCTCGCTCGGCGTCGAACCGCCGCGCGCGCGCGTCGAGGAAATATCGGCCAGCAGGTCGCGCGCTTCGTCCCACGAACGGTGGTCGATGTTCTGCAGTTCGCCGGCGCGGGCAGCATTCGCAAAGGCTGCCAGGAATTGCTGGCAATGGTTGCGCAGTTGCTCTTTGGAGACAACGTTCGAGCGCACCGTCAAAGCTTCGAGCTGCGCCACCCATTCCGCGCCGATCTCGGACTGGTGGTCCTGGATGATCTGGCTGATACGGGCCGCGTAGTCCTGAGTGCTCATCTGTCGTTCCTTGTCTTGGTAATAAGTGGAGCCCCTTGCGGCGCGCGGGTGCACGCGGGGGCATTCTGTCAAACAACCAACTATACCATTCCTTGCCTTGGTGCTACGGCACGATTAGCTGGAAACTCCCTACCCATCCAAATATCTGCCGGAACTGTTTCATGAACGCTACCGAATAATCAAAATTATCACGAAATTGCCGATTTATCGAAAGACGGCCACGCCGTTAAAGCAAGCTCGGCTGGGTGACAGCGCTTGTGGCGGAACAAGCATACCGATTATGCCAGGTGAATAATCTGCATGAGGCTGCCGGGTTTGTCCCGGCGCCGGCCCGACGGGAGCATGCCATGACCACCAGCACATCGTCGTCCACGCCCGAGGCGCGCAGGCTGCTCGAGAACCGCGCCCTGCTGCGCCATCCGAACATGCAGGCCTTCCTCAAGGCGATTGCCCTGGCCGAAGGCGGCGGCTACGACTTCCGCTACGGCGCCGTGCACGGCCGCCGCAACGACCCGTGGCGCTTCAGCGATTATTCCACCCATCCGGGCCCCGGACGCGGCGGCAAGGTGACGGCCGCCGGCATGTACCAGATCACCCGGCCGACCTGGCGCGAGATGGGCGCCAAAATGGGCTTGCGCGATTTTTCGCCCGCCACCCAGGACCTGGCCGCGGTCGAGATCCTGCGCACCATCGGTGCCGACGCCGACATCCTGCGCGGCGACCTCGAGGCTGCCCTCGACAAGGCCTCGCGCCGCTGGGCCGCCCTGCCACGCGGCAAAGGACGCACGGGGCGCTATCCGCCGCAGCCGTCGATCGCCTTCGACACCTTCGCGGCGCATTACCGCACGGCGGGAGGCACGCTGGCCTGAAACAGTGCGGCCATACGTGGGGTGCCGAACGGAAGTTTATCGTTTCAGCGCCTATCGTAACTTTTCATCGAAAAAGGTCGACCGCATGGATAACCGACAGGGCTGGACGCCCGAGCAAGCCGTAGCCTTCGCCCGCCTCATGCTGGGCGACACGGAGCAATACGGTGTGATTTTTTACGATGCCGGCCTGCGTATCACCGGCTGGAACAGGGGCGCCGAATTCCTGACCGGCTGGGCGGCGCACGAGGTGCTGGGCCAGCCGACCGCGATGCTGTTCGTGCCTGAAGACCGTGCGCGCATGCTCGACGTGCACGAAGCCAATACCGCCAGGGTCGTCGGCGTTGCCGAGGACGAGCGTTGGCACCTGCGCAAGGACGGGTCGCGCATGTGGTCGAGCGGCATCAGCCTCGTGCTCGGCAGGAAAAATGGCGAGGTAACGGACTTCATGAAGATATTCCGTGACGTGACACACCTTCGCGCGCGCATGAAATACCTCGAAAACGTCAACCAGGAATATGCCGCCGAGCAGCAGGAAAAGAATGTGTTCATCGGTACGATTGCCCATGAACTGCGCAATCCGCTGTTCCCGCTGAAGACCGCCATCGAGCTGATCAAGCAGATGAACGTGGACAATCCGGGGCTTGGCCATGCCATGAAGATTATGGAGCGACAGATCGGGTTCCTCGAGCGCATGGTCGAAGACCTGGTCGACCTGACGCGCGTCCAGACCAGCAGGATGCATCTCGCCTATGAAACGGTGATCATGCAGGAGCTTCTGCTGGAAGTGCTGGACGGCGCCCAGCCCGCTGCCGCGGCCAAGAACATCACGGTCCGGCACGTGATGCCGCCGGTGCCGATCAACATCGAAGTCGACCGCCAGCGCCTGCAACAGGTGATGATGAACCTGCTGAACAACGCCATCAAGTACACGCCGCGGGATGGCCATGTCTGGATGACGGCCACGGTCGACCAGACCCATTTCGTCTGCTACCTGAAGGACGATGGCCAGGGCATCGGTGCCGACCTGCTGCCGAAGATCTTCGACATCTTCACCCAGGCGGACGGCCAGGATGCGCATCGCGGCGCCGGACTCGGCATCGGCCTGGCCGTCGTCAAGGAAATCGTGACGCTGCACCAGGGAACGATCGAAGTGCGCAGCGAAGGCGCGGGCATGGGCAGCGAATTCACGGTCCGGATCCCGATGCGCCGCCCGCGCGGCTCGGAGCCGGAACCCTTGCCGGTGCCGGGGCAGGCCGACTCGGCGCCGCGCGTCTAGCGGCTGCGCACGAAGCCAGCCGCTCCATCCTGCAGTCCCCGCTTCCCTCCCCGCCTGAACACCACCCACTGCTTTGCCGGCACGCCATTGCTGTCGGCATAACGCCCCCTGTTTCCCTTCATCACTACGGTTGAGGCCGCTCAATCACGATGTCTTTTGCGGGAATGAATTCATACCGGACCCATCCAAGCCTTACGGATGCCGATCACGACCCGGATGAGTGCACACAACCAACCGATATTGCAGAGGACACCAGAAATGAATTTGTCGAAAAACGAAGTCGCGGTACTGAGTCTGCTGATGGGTGCGGGGGAAATGTACGGACTTGAGATGGTCAGGAAGTCCGAGGGGAAACTCAAGCTGGGAACGATTTACATCACGCTGAGCCGGATGGAGGAAAAAGGCTATGCGACGTCGAGGAGGGAGCTGGAAGCGGCAGTGGTGGTGCCGCGAAGACTGTACCGGATCACGGGCGCAGGTGCGAAGTTGTACCGGGCCTGGATCGCCGCCGAGGATGTATTCAACAGCCGACTGTGTGGAGTGCAACATGAGTGAAGAGTTAGCGAACCAGAAGCGTGACCTGCAAGCTGCCCTGGATTTTCCTGTCCTGCCCAGCGAGCAGGACAGCAAAGCCAGCATGCAGTTCCTGAACGGCCTGATCGACGGCTTGGCGGAAGACGATCTCTACGACACCGAGGCAGCGCGCCGGCGCCGCGGTCCCGGCTGGCGCAGTGCCGGCTGGCGCAAGCGCTCGCTGAACGTCCTGCACTGGCTGCACACCGGCCCCGGCACCCGCCATCCGATCGAGCGCGCGCCCGGCTTCCGCCTGGTCGAGGTACTGAAATTCTTTTGCCGCCGCAAGACCTGGGAACTCGTGATCGAGCCGATGCACACGGATTTCCTGCTCGAGTACTACGCGGCCCTGGGCGAAGGCAAGCGCCGCAAGGCCGGCTATCTGCAGGCGCAGATGCATGTCTGCCTGGTGTATGCCGTGGTCAGCGAGCGGGTGCTGCAGGCGCTGGGTACGATGTTCACCGGGCGCTTCAAGGCGCGGCCGGACAAATGAAGGCTTTCATGGGTGCCGTCGCCCTGCCCCGCAGCGACAAGACCGCCAGGCTTCGACCTGGCGGTTTTACATCATTGCCAGCCCGATCCCGGCCGCGCCTGCCAGCACCAGGCTCGCGCCCCACACCGCATCGAGGTTGAGCCAGACACGCTGCAGCATACGCAGGCCGAGATAGCGGTAGACGGCCCAGGCCACGCCGATGCCGGCCAGGAGGGTCGCCAGCGTATGCACCGTCGCGATCTGCAGCGCCGTGCCCATGTTCGCCTGCGCCATCGACGGCATGATGGCGTGATGCCCAGGCCCGGACTGCGCGCACAGGCCCAGCATGAACGGCACCAGCATCAAGCCTGCGCCATGCGCGGTGGCCATCAGGAAGGACCACCACGCGAGCCGGGTCGGGGCAATGCGCGCCAGCATGCGCGGGTGACGCCGCCCCAGCAGTTTATAGACACCGAACAGCAGCACGGCCAGGCCGGCGCCGATGCGGATGGCGCGGCTCCATTCCAGATACCAGCCGAGCCAGGCGAACGGCGCCAGCGCCACCGCGATCGCCATGAAATGGCCGCCGCCGAGCGGCAGCATGGTGGCAAACACCGATGCCGCGCGCCGGTCGGTCATGCCATTCGCCACCGCCAGCGGCCAGCCCATCGCCGGGTTCAGGCCGTGATACAGGCCGAGCGCGACCACCGTGAGCCATAGCGCGCCGGTGTTCAAGCCGATCTGGTTCAAGCCGACGGATAGCAGAACGAATCGGTCGAGCAGTCGCCGCCCTGCAGGCGGATCTGGTGCGCCGCGTAGTCCGGTCCGAAGTCGACGTAGAACGACGGATCCAGTTCGAGGCCGCCATCTGGGCCGACATGGCACATCATCTGCACGCCCGGCACGCCGGCCGGATAAAACTGCCGGTCCCAGCTGCTGTACAGCGAATTGGTGAAATACACCCGCTTGCCGTCGCGGCTGATTTCGGTCATCTGCGGACCGCCGCCGACCGCCCGGCCGTTCGGGTGCGCGGCGCGCCGGGCAATGCCGCCGATGCGTACGCTGCCCGCCAGTACCGGCTGCATCGGATCGCTGACGTCGTACTGGCGCAGCTCGCCGGTACCCCAGCATGCCACATACAAAAAGCGGTCGTCGAGCGACAGGTCGATATCGGTCACCAGCGGCGGCACCGCGCCGAAGCCTTTCAGCAGGTCCGGCAACCGGTCGGGATCGGCCGGTTCGGGCGGGATCGTCGCGGTCTTGCGGATCTGGAACTTGCCGTTGTCGCGATACCAGGTCCAGATCGACCCTTCCAGGTTATTCGTGTCGACCACCACGCCCAGGAAGCCGTATTCGCGTGGCGGATCGTGGGCCGGGCGGATCTCGAGCGCCATCTGGTGGTTGGCGCCGAGGTCGATGGTCTGGATATGCCTGCGCTCGCGCAGGTTCCAGAAATGCACCGCGTGGCCATATTTATTGGCGAGCAGGTCGTCGGCGACGATGCCGTTTTCGAATTGCGGCGGCAAGGCCCATTCGCTCGACACCATGTAATCGCGCGGCAGGTTCCACCAGAAATCGTAATGCAGCTTTTGCGCGCCGCGCTCGATTTCCCAGCGCCCGAGGATCTCGAAGCTTTCGCAATCCATGATGAAGACGCCCGGCGGCCCCTGGGTGCCGTCCGGACCGGCGCCGCCCAGGGTACTGATATAGATGCCTTCCGGGCCGCAATGCACGGTGTGCGGACGCGAGTAGCCGGTCTTGCGCATGATCTCTTCCGGCTCGATGGTCTTGACCAGCGTCGGCGCGCGCGGATCGGGCTGGGTGTCCACGATGTAGATGCGCGACGAGCGGATGCCGGGAATGACGAGATAGCGGCGTTGAAGATGCGCATGGCCCGACAGCGGCGACAGCGCGGAACTGCAGGCATTCCAGCCGAAATGGTGGAATTCGTCGCCGGTATGCGGCATGACCAGCTTGTTGATCACCGCGCCGTAGGTCGCCGACTGCGGATCGACGTCGACGACGGCCAGCGCATCGGGCCGCGAGCGGTCCGGCGACAGCAGCACCGTGTAGGCAAGCTGTTCGGGCGGCGCTTCCATCGCCAGCCGCGGCGATGGGTGGAAAGTGGGATCGGGACGCAAGGTTTGCAGCATGGTGCCTCCTCGTTGCGTAACGCCCGGAATGGCCGAGCCATTGAAGGCTAGGCGCTGGGGTGGGTGCTGTCAAGGAGCGATGTATTGCGGGATTACTCCAGCCACACCTTGTCTGCTTCCAGCGCGAGCGCCCTGCTTTCGTCCAGCTCCGCTTCACAGGCCGCCTTGATGGCATCGGTGGCGTTGCTCGTGTGCGCCACCGACGCGCGGAAGGTGCATGCAGCACGACGATACGCATCAAACGACGCGATGCTTGCCTCGAGATGTCCGCTTGTCTCTGCAGTCACGACTTTCCGGATGGTTTTTTCAGCCTCTTTCAGATGCTGCCGGGCGGCTTGCGCATGCCGGTCGACACAGGCCGCCATGGCAGGATGAGCACCTTCATTCCAGCATCCGTCGATGATGTCCTGCGCATCCTTTGCGCCGGCTGCATGAGGCGAAAAGAACAAAAGAACGCATAGTCCAAGGCTTTGCAGACGCATGTCGTGCATGAACAGCGTTAAACGGGGTCCTTGAATACCCGGTCCAGATAACACCAGCCCCAGGTTTCGCCCGGCTCGTCGGAGCGGATCACAGGATGGCCGGTCCCGTGGAAATGGCGAGTCGCGTGCTTGTTCTTGGAATCGTCGCAACAGCCGACGTGGCCGCAGCTCAGGCAGACGCGCAGGTGGACCCAGTTGTCGCCGGTCTGCAGGCATTCCTCGCAGCCGTCGGTGTTGCCTTCGCGCTGAGTTACCTCGTGAAAGTGCGCGCAATCATTTGCCATACAAGCTCCGGATCGAAGAATCGGTGAATGACCAGCCAAGCCTAGTGTAGCGGTTTTGACATCCGCGAAGTGCGCCGCATCGCGGGCATAAAAAAACCGCCAGGCTCACGCACTGGCGGTTTTGATCCGGCTAGACAGCCGCAGGAGGATTACTGTGCGTTGGCAGCAGCATCATCCGCAGCAGCAGCCTTCATCGACAGCTTCAGGCGGCCGCGCTCGTCGGTCTCGAGGACCTTCACGCGCACTTGCTGGCCTTCCTTCAGGTAGTCGGCGACGGCGTTCACACGCTCGTTGGCGATCTGCGAGATGTGCAGCAGGCCGTCCTTGCCCGGCATCACTTGCACGATGGCGCCGAAGTCCAGCAGCTTGAGCACGGTGCCGTCGTAGGTCTTGCCCACTTCGACCGAGGCGGTCAGCTCTTCGATGCGGCGCTTGGCTTCCTGGCCGGCGGCGGCGTCGACCGAGGCGATGGTCACGATGCCTTCGTCGGTGATGTCGATCTGGGTGCCGGTCTCTTCGGTCAGCGCGCGGATGACGGCGCCGCCCTTGCCGATCACGTCACGGATCTTTTCCGGGTTGATCTTGATGGTGATCAGGCGCGGTGCGAAGTCCGACAGCTGCGAATTCACGGTCGGCATGGCCTTCTGCATCTCGGCCAGGATGTGCTGGCGGCCTTCCTTGGCTTGCGCCAGTGCCACCTGCATGATTTCCTTGGTGATGCCCTGGATCTTGATGTCCATCTGCAGCGCGGTGATGCCGTTGGCGGTACCCGCTACCTTGAAGTCCATGTCGCCCAGGTGGTCTTCATCGCCCAGGATGTCGGTCAGGACGGCGAACTTGCCGCCTTCCTTGATCAGGCCCATGGCGATGCCGGCCACGTGGGCCTTCATCGGGACGCCGGCGTCCATCAGTGCCAGGCAGCCGCCGCAGACCGACGCCATCGACGAGGAACCGTTCGATTCGGTGATTTCCGACACCAGGCGTACCGAGTAGCTGAACTCTTCCGGCGACGGCAGCGCGGCGACCAGCGCGCGCTTGGCCAGGCGGCCGTGGCCGATTTCGCGGCGCTTCGGGGTACCCACACGGCCGGTTTCGCCGGTGGCGAACGGAGGCATGTTGTAGTGCATCATGAAGTCGTCGGTGTACTCGCCCATCAGCGCGTCGATCTTCTGGCTGTCGCGGCCGGTGCCCAGGGTGGCGATCACCAGCGCCTGCGTTTCGCCGCGGGTGAACAGGGCCGAGCCGTGGGTGCGCGGCAGGACGCTCGAGCGGATCGAGATCGGACGCACGGTGCGGGTGTCGCGGCCGTCGATACGCGGCTCGCCTTCCAGGATCTGCGAACGCACGACCTTGGCTTCCATGTCGAACAGAATGTTGCCGACTTCGGCGCTATCCGCTTCGATGCCCTGCTCTTGCAGGCCTGCCATGACTTCGCCCGACAGCGACTTCAGCTTTTGCTGGCGTGCCGACTTTTCGCGGGTCTGGTAGGCATCGCGCACCTTGGCTTCGGCCAGTTGGGCGACTTGGGCGATCAGGGTTTCGTTCTTCGGTGCCGGGCTCCACTCGACTTCCGGCTTGCCGCCTTCTTCGACCAGCGCGTGGATCGCGTCGATCACGGCCTTCATCTGCTCGTGGCCGTAGACAACCGCGCCCAGCATGATTTCTTCGGACAGCTGCTGGGCTTCGGATTCGACCATCAGCACGGCGTGTTCGGTACCGGCGACGACCAGGTCCATCTGCGAGGTCTTCAGCTGGGTGGTGGTCGGGTTCAGGATGTACTGGCCGTTGGCGTAGCCGACGCGGGCGGCGCCGATCGGGCCGCTGAACGGGATGCCGGCGACGCACAGGGCGGCCGAGGCGCCGATCATCGACGGGATGTCCGGATCGATTTCAGGGTTGACCGACAGCACGTGGATGATGACCTGGACTTCGTTCAGGTAGCCTTCCGGGAACAGCGGGCGGATCGGACGGTCGATCAGGCGCGAGGTCAGCGTTTCCTTTTCCGACGGACGGCCTTCGCGCTTGAAGAAGCCACCCGGGATCTTGCCGGCGGCGTAGCTCTTCTCGATGTAATCGACGGTCAGCGGGAAGAAATCCTGGCCCGGCTTGGCATCCTTCTTGGCGACCACGGTCGCGAGGACGACGGTGTCTTCCACCGACACCACGACGGCGCCGCTGGCTTGACGGGCGATTTCGCCGGTTTCCAGGGTAACGGTGTGCTCGCCGTACTGGAAGGTTTTCGTAACTTTGTTAAACATGGGGTATCCCTTTCATTTTGCCGACAGATTTTCAGGCGCTGTCGTTCACCTCACCACGGGCCGTTCGTTGGAACGGCCTTCCTCCAATGAATCATTGCTGCACCGAGCTTCAAATGCGTCCGCCAATACGAAAAATGCCCGCGGCAGTCGAACTGACGCAGGCATTTTTGATTTAAGCGTTCCGCTGAAAGCTCAATGCGTAAAGAATTACTTACGCAGGCCGAGCTTGGCGATCAGGTCGCGGTAACGGTTCAGATCTTTGTTCTTCAGGTAAGCCAGCAGGCTCTTACGACGGTTGACCATCATGATCAGGCCGCGGCGCGAGTGGTGGTCCTTCTTGTGCTCTTTGAAGTGGCCGTTCAGTTCGTTGATGCGTGCGGTCAGCAGTGCAACTTGCACTTCCGGCGAACCGGTGTCTTTGTCGCCACGTGCGTTGTCGGCGATGATCGCTGCTTTGTTGATGTGTTCTACGGACATGATATTACCTTTCACATGCGGTGCAAGAGTCGGAACCCAGCGCACCGTGAATTGTTAAGAAACCCTGACCTTCAGGTCAAGACCGGAGAGTATAGGTGAAAACGGCAGGCGAAGCCAGTCTTTCCTGGCTTTCGTTACAATGCATGGGATGGCGATGCCAAGATGGCATGCACTAAGGATTTTACGGATGAGCAAACCAATGAAGATCAGAACGCTGGCCGCGCTGCTGGCACTTTCCCTCGGCCTGGGCGCCTGCGGCGGCCTGCAGACCAAGCTGCCGGCCGGCATCCCGGCGGCCGACGTCACTGCCCGCCTCGGCAAGCCGACCGCCACCTATCCCGACCCGGACGGCGGCCAGTGGCTGGAGTACCGTGGCCAGCCGATGGGACAGTTCCAGCACATGGCGCGCATCGGCGCCGACGGCCGGCTGATCTCCTACGGCCAGGTGCTCACCAGCGAGAATTTCGCCAACGTGCAAGTCAACCGCTGGAACCGCGACGACATCCTGCGCCACTTCGGCCGCCCTGCCGAGACCGGGCGCGTACGCCTCGACGACCGCGAAGTCTGGTCCTACCGCTACAAGCAGGACGGGCTGTGGAATTCGATGATGAACGTCTACTTCAACGCACGCGGCGTCGTGGTGCGGCTGCAAAACACGCCGGACCCGGTGCTCGACGAGCGCTTCAAGGGCATGTAACTACCCGCCCGGCCGGCGCGGACAAGGAATAGCGACCATGACGAATCTGCTGAACTCCACGCTGGCGACCCTGTCTTTGTCGGTGGCCCTGTCGCTGGGCCTGGGCGGCTGCGCCCAGCTGCTGCGCCAGCCGCCGCCCGCCGGTGCGCCGCTGGCCGAGGTGCAGGCCAGGCTCGGCACGCCGCGTGCCGCCTACCCTTTGCCGGACGGCGGCCAGGTGCTCGAATACGCCGGCCAGCCGATGGGCCAGTTCCAGCACATGGCCACCATCGGCGCGGACGGCCGGCTGGTGGCTTACGAACAGGTGCTGACGAGCGAGAAATTTGCCATCGTCAAAATCGGACGCTGGAACAAGGACGACATCCTGCGCACCTTCGGCCACCCGGCCGAAACCTCGCGCGTCGCCTTTCACAACTACGAAGTCTGGTCTTACCGCTACAAGGAATCGGGCGTGTGGAACTCGATGATGCACGTCCACTTCGACCAGCAAGGCATCGTCCAGCAGATGATCAACGGGCCGGACCCGATGTACGACGATCGCTTCCGCTTCCGCTGACGCCACCATTGATACTGCCACCGAGGGTGTCGTTGACGAAGGCCTGCACCGCATCCAGCGTCGGCGCCAGTCGCCGCAGCGTGGGCGACAGCGAGGCCACCAGCGTGTAGTGATTCACTCCGCCGTAATACAGCTCGCGCACCGGCACCCCGGCCGTGCGCAGCCGGCTCGCCAGTGCGCCGGTATTGCGCGCCGGATCGACCAGGTCGTCGCTGTTGGCGGCGATCAGCAGCGCGGGCGGCGCCTTGGCGCCGGCGTGGTTCACGGGCTGCGACTCGGGGCGGGTGTTTGGATAATCGAAGACCGGGCGCGTGGTCCGGTTCTGGATCGGCAGGAAGTCGTAGGGGCCGGCCAGGCCGATCCAGCCGCGCAGCGAGTCCGGCCTCATGCCCTGCTGCCCCAGCCAGCGCGGGTCCAGCGCCACCATCGCCGCGTTGTAGGCGCCGGCACTGTGGCCCATCACGAACACTTTCGCCGGATCGCCGCCGTACGCACCGGCATGGCGTTCGGTCCATGCCACGGCAGCAGCGGCATCGGCCAGGAAGTCCGGATAATGCACCTGCGGATACAGGCGGTAATCCGGCACCACCACCACAAAGCCGCGCGCCGCCAGCGCCCGGCCGACAAAGGCGTAGTCGCTGCGCTTGCCGCTGACCCAGTTGCCGCCGTAAAAGAAGACGATGACCGGCGCCGCGCCGCTGCCGGCTTGCGGACGGTAGATGTCGAGCATGTTGCGCGGGTCGCCGCCGTAGCGGATCGCCGTGCTGGCGCTGCTGTCGCCATCGGGCGAGATCGCGTTCACCACGCCCAGCGGCGAGCATGCGGCCACGGAGGCGGCTGCCAGCACGGCGGCGGCGCAGGCCAGGAAAAGTCGTCGGGTCATTGATTGCTGCCGATAAAGATCATGACCCGAGTATAGAGGGCCACCCGGCGCGGGCCGCGCACGCCAGCCGGCCCCTGCCCTTAGGCGAAACTTAGGCGCAAGAATGTGTGAGAAATGGTTCGGATGCGCTCGCTATACTCGGCCGCATGTTGACTGCATATCATCCCCTTCCGCGCGAACGGCGCTACGCCGGCCTGGCATTGACCGTGCTGGTCCATGCAGTGCTATTGCTGGGCTGGCAGATGAGCCGCCACACATTGCCGGTGGAGAGCGGGCCGGCGCCGAAGCGCACCCTCATCCAGTGGATCCGGCTGCCGCCCCTCAAAGCGCTCCCGGCGCCGCCACCCAAGCCAGTGCAGTTGCCGAAGCCGGCGCAAGCAGCTGCCCGCGCCCCTGCTGCGGCGACGCCGCGCACGACCGCGTCGCAGCCGGCGGCCATCCCCGAGGCGGCGCCGATCACGCTGGCACCGGCAACCCCGGCAGCGTCATCCACCGACAACCCGGCCAACGCACCCCAGGCCGCGCCGTCCGAGCCGGCCGCGGCCAGGCCCAGCACGGCGGAGATCCTGAAACGCGCCAAACGCGACATCGGCAAGATCGACCGCGCGCTGCGCAAGGAAAACAATCCGTATATCGCGGCCCCATTGGACAGCCCGCAGATCCGCATGCGCGAAAAGATGGAGGCGGCGCACGACCTGGCCGCGCCGCGGCCATGGGAAGCGCCGAAGATCGATGAGCTGGTGCCGAATACCGGCACCGGCGAGCGCCGCACCCGCATCATCACCGGCGGCGGCACCTACTGCATCACCGAACGCCCGCCGGGCAGCACCAGCATCGACATGATCGAAAAGCACGGCAAGCAGATGATCACCAGCTGCCCGGCGCACGAGACGCCGGCAAGCAAGCAGAACTGGCGGACGCTGCGCGACTGAGGCCCGGCGCCGCCGTCCCGGCGCTCAGCGCCGTTCGCTCGGATCGACCGGGTACTCGTCGGTCTGCACGATGCTGACCGGCTTGCCCTTGGCCAAACGCCAGAAGTACACCGCATAGCCCGACAGGCCGTACAGCACGAACAGCGGCCACAGGACCTTGGGCGGGTCGATCGCCAGCAGCGCCAGCGCCAGCGCGATCAGGAACACCACGATGAAGGGCACCGACTTGCGGAAGTTCACGTCCTTGAAGCTGTAGAACGGCACGTTGGTCACCATCGTCAGGCCGGCGAACAGCGCGATGGCCCACGAGATCCAGTCGGCCTGGCGCGGGCTGATGTTGATGTCGGGGTCGGTCATCATCATCACGAAACCGACCACCAGCGCCGCGGCCGCCGGGCTGGGCAAGCCCTGGAAGAAGCGCTTGTCGACGACTTCGATGTTCGTGTTGAAGCGCGCCAGGCGCAGCGCGGCGCCGGCGCAGTAGACGAAGGCGGCGATCCAGCCCAGCTTGCCCAGGCCGCGCAGCGACCATTCGTAGATGACGAGGGCCGGGGCGGCGCCGAACGAGACCATGTCGGACAGCGAATCGTACTGGGCGCCGAATTCGGACTGGGTATTGGTCAGGCGCGCCACACGGCCGTCCAGGCTGTCGAGCACCATGGCGATGAACACGGCCCAGCAGGCGTGGTCGAAGCGCTGGTTCATCGCCATCACGATGGCGTAGAAACCGCCGAACAGGGCCGCGGTGGTGAAGGCGTTGGGCAGCAGGTAGATGCCGCGGCGCGGCCGGCCGCGCGGACCGTCGATCGGCGCACCGGCCCGGCGGGCCTTGAAGCGGGCGAAGGATGCCTTGACGGCGCCGGATTTTCTGCGTCGTGGGAGAGGAGCCATGGTTGTTTTGGGTAGCTGCGCACCGGGCGCGGATGGCTCCATTATAGTGGTGCCGGTGCGCAGTTAGCTAATTGACAGTGTTAGCGGAACCTTACCTTCCCTACCAGACGCATCTGCAGGGTGGTTTCGCCGGGTTCGAAGCTGGGTTCCGGCACGTCGTCGGCATCGCCCCTCTTGGCGCGCATCATCATCGGTGCCGGCGCCTCGACTGCACGTTCGCCCGCGTAATTGCCGCTGCCCTCGAAATCGACGGTATCGATGACGGCGTCGTTAACGCTGCGCCCCATGGCGCGTGCAATCGAGGCGATGCGCTGGTTCAGGTTGCGGTAAGTGGCGGCGATGCGCTCGTCGTCCAGCTGCTTTTCCAGTTCCGGGCTCAAATGGTAATCGATGCCGTTGATGCCCAGCACCTTCTGCACGGCGGCAGCCGCCTTCGGCAATTGCGCCAGGTTGCGCGTCTTCATCTCGAGGCTCTGACCGACCCGCCAGCCGATCGGAATGCGGCGCGCCTCCGGATTGGCGAGCGGGCGCGCCGGATTCTCCGGCACTTCCGGGTACACCGGGTAGCTGTAGTAGTTGACGGTCTTCAGCTCGGCCTGCGGGTCCTGGCGGCGCAGTATGTCGGTGCCCTGCTTCATTTTCTGGTTGACGCGCGCAGTGGCGGCGGCGCGGTCCTTGTCCTGTTCCTCGACGGTGAAGGTGACGGTGGCTTCGTCGTTGGCGCGCTTGACTTCGCCGAAGGCGGGAACGACGACCAGGGTGCCGCTGGTGCTGAAGGCGGGTGCGGTGGCGGCGCCGGTTTGCGCCTGGGCGTTGAGGGCGAGGCCGAGGATGGCGGCGAGGATGAGGCGGGACGGGGCCATGCTTGTGCTCCTGGGTTGATGTCGACAGGAGAACAATAACGGTTTTCTTCTTATGGACGAGCGTATGTAATGGAAAGTTGCAAATAGGTACAATTCACTGAATTGTTACCCTGAAAACGTCGCCCCTGCGCAGGCAGGGGCGACGGGTCAAGCGGTAATGATCGAACTTAGTTCTTCGACTGGTCCACCAGCTTGTTCTTGGCGATCCACGGCATCATCGCGCGCAGCTTGCTGCCCACTTCTTCGATCTGGTGCTCGGCGGTCAGGCGGCGGCGCGAGATCAGGGTCGGGGCGCCGGCCTTGTTTTCCAGGATGAAGGACTTGGCGTATTCGCCGGTCTGGATGTCCTTCAGGCACTGGCGCATCGCGTTCTTGGTGTCTTCGGTCACGACGCGCGGGCCGGTGACGTATTCGCCGTATTCCGCGTTGTTCGAGATCGAGTAGTTCATGTTGGCGATGCCGCCTTCGTAGATCAGGTCGACGATCAGCTTCAGCTCGTGCAGGCACTCGAAGTAAGCCATCTCCGGCGCGTAGCCGGCTTCCACCAGGGTCTCGAAACCGGCCTTGATCAGTTCGACGGTACCGCCGCACAGCACGGCCTGCTCGCCGAACAGGTCGGTCTCGGTCTCTTCGCGGAAGTTGGTCTCGATGATGCCGGCACGGCCGCCGCCGTTGGCCATGGCGTAGGACAGCGCGATGTCGCGGGCGGCGCCCGACTTGTCCTGGTAGACCGCGATCAGGTGCGGCACGCCGCCACCCTGGCGGTAGGTGCCGCGCACGGTGTGGCCCGGGGCCTTCGGCGCGATCATGATGACGTCGAGGTCGGCGCGCGGCACGACCTGGCCGTAGTGGACGTTGAAGCCGTGGGCGAAGGCCAGCACCGCGCCCTGCTTGATGTTCGGCTCGACGTTTTGCTTGTAGACCTCGGCGATGTTCTCGTCCGGCAGCAGGATCATGACGACGTCGGCTTGCTGGACTGCCTCGTTGACTTCGGCAACCTTGATGCCGGCCTGCTCGACCTTGTTCCAGGAGGCGCCGCCGCGGCGCAGGCCGACGGTCACGTTGACGCCGGATTCAGTCAGGTTCTGGGCGTGGGCATGGCCTTGCGAGCCGTAGCCGATGATGGCGACGTTCTTGCCTTTGATGAGGGAGAGGTCGCAGTCTTTGTCGTAGAAAACTTTCATTTTTGATCCTGTGCTTTATATATGGTTGTATGTGTTGGTGCCCGCATCACGCGTGGCACCTTTGCTGTCGCGCCCCCTTGGGTCGACAGCACCCTACGTTTTGGTTTGGTCAGACTTTCAGGATGCGTTCGCCGCGGCCGATGCCCGAACCGCCGGTACGGACGGTCTCGAGGATCGAAGCGCGGTCGATGGCATCGATGAAGGCATCCAGCTTGGATTTCGCCCCGGTCAGCTCGATCGTGTAGGTCTTCTCGGTCACGTCGATGATGCGGCCGCGGAAGATGTCGGCGGTGCGCTTCATTTCTTCGCGCTCCTTGCCGACCGCCCTCACCTTGATCAGCATGAGCTCGCGCTCGATGTGCTGGCCTTCGGTCAGGTCGACCACCTTCACCACCTCGATCAGGCGGTTCAGGTGCTTGGTGATCTGCTCGATGATGTCGTCCGAACCGGTGGTCACGATCGTCATGCGCGACAGCGTCGCGTCTTCGGTCGGGGCCACGGTCAGGGTCTCGATGTTGTAGCCGCGTGCGGAGAACAGGCCGACCACGCGCGACAGGGCGCCCGCTTCGTTTTCGAGCAGGACGGAAATAATGTGGCGCATTACAGGTCCTCCGCGCTCAGCAGCATCTCCGACAGGCCCTTGCCCGTCTTGACCATCGGCCAGACGTTCTCGCTGCGGTCGGTGATGAAGTTCATGAACACCAGGCGGTCCTTCATGGCGAAGGCATCGCGCATCGCGCCTTCGACGTCGCCCGGCTTTTCGATGCGCATGCCGACGTGGCCGTAGGCCTCGGCCAGCTTTTCGAAATCGGGCAGCGAATCCATGTACGACTCGGAGTAGCGCGAGTTGTAGTCGAGTTCCTGCCACTGGCGCACCATGCCCAGGAAGCGGTTGTTCAGGAGGATGATCTTCGGCGTCAGGTGGTACTGCTTGCAGGTAGCCAGTTCCTGGATGTTCATCTGGATCGAGCCCTCGCCGGTGACGCAGGCCACCGTCGCGCCCGGGTTCGCCATCTGCACGCCCATCGCGTACGGCAGGCCCACGCCCATCGTGCCCAGGCCGCCCGAATTGATCCAGCGGCGCGGCTTGTTGAACGGGTAGTACTGGGCCGCCCACATCTGGTGCTGGCCGACGTCGGAGGTGACGAAGGCGTCGCCGCCGGTCACCTGCCACAGCGTCTCGACCACCGATTGCGGCTTGATGACTTCGTTCGAGGTCGGGTACTTCAGGCACTCGCGGCCGCGCCATTCGCCGATCTGCTGCCACCATTTCTGCAGCGCCGGGGCGTTGGGCTTGCCGCCGCCCGGGGTCGCTTCGGCAGCATCCAGCTGCGACAGCAGCTCGACCAGCACGTCCTTGACGTTGCCGACGATCGGGATGTCGACCTTCACCCGCTTCGAGATCGACGACGGGTCGATGTCGATGTGGATGATCTTGCGCGGATTGGTGGCGAAGTGGCGCGGATTGCCGATCACGCGGTCGTCGAAGCGGGCGCCGATCGCGATCAGGACGTCGCAATGCTGCATCGCCATGTTCGCTTCATAGGTGCCGTGCATGCCCGGCATGCCGACGAAATGGCCGCTGGACGCGCGGTAGGCGCCGAGGCCCATCAGGGTGTTCGTGACCGGGAAGCCGAGCTTGTCGACCAGCCGGTTCAGTTCGTTCGATGCGTTGGCCAGGATCACGCCGCCGCCGGTATAGATCATCGGGCGTTCGGCCTGCAGCAGCAGTTGCACCGCCTTGCGGATCTGGCCGGCATGGCCTTTGTCGACCGGCTTGTACGAGCGCATCTCGATCTCGCGCGGATACGCGTACATCGCCTTCTGCATGCTGACATCCTTCGGGATGTCGACCAGCACCGGGCCTGGACGGCCGGTACGGGCAATATAGAAGGCTTTCTTGACCGTGGCTGCCAGGTCGCGCACGTCCTTGACCAGGAAGTTGTGCTTGACCACAGGGCGGGTGATGCCGACGGTGTCGCATTCCTGGAAGGCGTCCTGGCCGATTGCGTGGGTCGGCACCTGGCCGGAAATCACGACCATCGGGATCGAGTCCATGTACGCGGTCGACAGGCCGGTGACGGCATTGGTGACGCCCGGGCCGGAGGTGACCAGGGCCACGCCGACTTCGTTGGAGCTGCGCGAATAGGCATCGGCCGCATGGATGGCCGCCTGTTCGTGGCGCACCAGGATATGCTGGAATTTGTCCTGCTTGAAGATGGCGTCGTAGATATACAGGACGGCACCGCCCGGATAGCCGAACACGTGTTTCACGTTTTCTTCGGCCAGGCAGCGCACGAGTATCTCGGCGCCCGTGATGGGAGCTGTTGCGTCGTTGCTCATATACGTCTTTCCTTTCAAGACCCAGAGGGAGATTGATCGGATGCTCGTTCCTGACGAGAGACGGATGTCACGCAACAGTGCTCATGCTTCCCTTCTTTCTGCGGTCACATCGGCTTTTCCGCTATCCGTAGGTAGCGTGCGAACCGGCGCTGGGCGCAAACTCGTTTGGCGTGAGTTACTGAAGCGGCATGCGTATCTCTCGCGCTTGTGGCGCGGGTTGGAGCAAACTGCCTACATGTGAAAGCGCGTCATGCCGAGAGCGGCCTTGTGTGCCGGCCTGGCTTGACAAAAAGCTTCGGGGTTGCAAAGCGTTCCATACCTTACTGCGTTGCACCATTCCGGTCAAGCCCAAAGTGGGAAAATGCCTTTTTTGGTGCAACGGGCCGGGTCACCGCGTCAGGGTGTCCCGTTCAGCGCGAAGGCAAGGCACCCCGGGCGCCGGCGCAGCCGGTCGAGCCAGGCCTGCAGCGCCGGCGTGTCCGGGCGCGCCATCGGCGTCATCAGCCAGCGGTTGGCCGACAGGCCGAGCACGATGTCGGCCAGCGAAAAATCCGCGCCGGCCGCATACGCGCCGGTCCGGTCCAGCTGGCGCTCGAGGATGCCCATGTGGCGGTTCCATTGCGCGATGCTGTGCTCGACCTGGGCGGCGTCGGCGTGTGCCGGGCTGTTGCGCACCAGCGCCATGAAGGCATAGCGCCAGGAATTGTTGAGTTCGCCGGCCTGCCAGTCCATCCACTGCTCGACGCGGGCACGCGCCACCGCGTCGCGCGGCAGCAGGCTGCCGTCGCCGTAGCGCCCCGCGAGGTAACGGCAGATCGTGTTCGATTCCCACAGCACCGTACCGTCGCTGTCGACGATGACCGGCACCATCGCATTCGGATTCAGCGCCAGGAATGCCGGCTCCGCGGGCGAGCGGAACGGCAGGCCCCAGTCTTCGCGCTGGTATTCGATGCCGAGTTCGGCGCAGGTCCACAAGACCTTGCGCACGTTGATCGACGTGTCTTTTCCAAGCAGCCGCAGCATTTCCATCTCCGCCCCGTTGATGTTGCAACTATTCTAGCGCCGTATTTCCTCTGTTCATGATAATTTTGCACGCCAACATGCGGTGCGGCTGCCGGTTTCCGGTGCGGCCTGCCCCGATTTTTGCTAGCATTCGAAAGTTTTCCGTAAAGCACAGGCAAAGCACAGCAACGCGCCGTGCACCACCTTTCATCGCATGGCCACTGACAAAGAACTCAACGACTTCCTCGAGAGTGTCGAGCGGCGCGCCTTCAAGCAGGCGGCGTACGCAGTCCGCAAGGACGAGGCAGCCCTCGACATCGTTCAGGACGCCATGATCAAGCTGGCAGAGAAATACGGCGACAAGCCGGCGGCGGAATTGCCGATGCTGTTCCAGCGCATTCTGCAAACCACCATCCTCGATTATTTCCGGCGCGAGAAGGTCCGGAATACCTGGATCAGCCTGTTTGGCGGCCTCGGTCGGCGGGAAGACGAGGACGAGGACTTTGATATACTCGAATCCTACGAAGCCGAGGAAGGAACGGCGGCGGCCGCGTCGAGCGCGGACCAGGTGGAACGCGCCGAAACCCTGCGCCTGATCGAAGAAGAGATACAAAAGCTGCCGGCGCGTCAACGGGAAGCCTTCCTTATGCGTTACTGGCAGGACATGGACGTGGCCGAAACGGCCCAAGCGATGGGATGCTCCGAGGGCAGCGTGAAAACGCACTGCTCTCGCGCTACGCATACCCTTGCGAAAGCTCTCGAGGCCAAGGGAATAAAATTATGAACACCGACGACATCAACCTGGCGTACAAGATCCGCCATGCCCTGAACGATACGCTCGACGAGCTGCCGGCCTCGACCACCGATCGCCTGGCCGCTGCACGCGCACGCGCGCTGGCGCGCAAGAAGGCCGACGCGCCGTCGCAGCAGCAGCTGCAGGCGCAGCGCCGTCCGCTGTTCGATGTTTCCAGGCTGACCACAATATTCTCGACGCCCTGGGTGGCACGCGTCGCCACGGTCGCGCCATTGGTCGCCATGGTCGCCGGCCTGGTCGGCATCTACCAGTACCAGCAGGAACAGCGCGGCGCCGAACTGGCCGAGCTGGATGCCGCCGTGCTGTCCGACGAACTGCCGCTGACCGCCTACACCGACCACGGCTTCAACGCCTACCTGGTACAACAGCAACAGAACCTGCAACAACCGCAGCGAGCCCAGTAAAGGATGACGGCAAACAAGCGTAAAGCCGCTGCCTTCGGCGCAGCAGGCGCAGCCCTTGTGTTGGTGCTCGCCGTCGGCTGCCAGCGCGATCGCCACGATGGCGCATCGGACGGCACTGCCTCCGGTGCCGGCGCGGCCGCGTCCAGCGCGCCGGCGCTTGCCGGCAAGGCTGGAGCGCAGGGACGCACTACCGGCGACAAGCCGGCCTGGCGCACCCTCACCCCGGCCCAGCAGCAGGCGCTGCAGCCGCTGCAGGGCGAGTGGGATGCGATGGACGGCGTGCGCCGCCAGCGCTGGCTGCAGCTGGCCAGCCGCTTCGGCGCCATGAAGCCGGAAGAACAGCAGCGCGTGCACGAGCGCATGCGCGCCTGGGTCAAGCTGACCCCGGCGCAGCGCGAACTGGCGCGCGAGACCTACTCGCGCACGCGCAAGATCGCCCCCGACCAGAAAGCCGCGAGCTGGGAAAGCTACCTGCAGCTGCCCGACGAGCAAAAGCGCAAGCTGGCCGCCTCCGCCGCCACCCGCAAGGCCCCGGCCGTGGTGCCTTCGCAAGCCAATGCCAAGGTCGTCGCGCCGCTCGGCCAGGGCGCCAGCGCCTGCCCTGCCGGCACGGTGCGCAACAGCGTGTCGGCGACGCCGCCCTGCGTGAGCGCGCCGGCGCCGGGCACGCCCGCTGCCGCGCCGTCGGCACCGCCCGCCACCACCCCGCCGGCACCGACACCGCCGGCCCAGCAGGACAACCCGGCCCCCGCCAACTGGGGCATCACACCGAACAACGCCTGAGAGGCCGCATGGACACGCCACCCAGCATCAGACGCCGCATGATCGCCATGGTCTACGAGATTTTCCTGGTGCTGTCGGTGGAAGCGCTGGCGGTGGTGGTGTGGATGCTGGCCACGCAGAACCGCCACGGGCCGCTGTTCGACCACGGCCTGAAGGCCTGGCTGTTCCTCGTCACCGGCGCCTACTTCATCCACGCCTGGACCGGCAGCAGCCACACGCTGGCGATGAAGACCTGGCGCCTGCGCCTGATGACTGACGGCGGTGCGCGCGTGCCGCTGCGCACGGCCGTGCTGCGCTACCTGCTGGCCTGGGGCTGGTTCGCGCCGGCGCTGCTGGTGTGCGCCGCGTTCGGCCTGCATGGCAAGGGGACGATGGCCGCCGTACTCGCGATCGGCGTGGCGGCATGGGCCATGACGGCCCTGTTCGACAAGGACCGGCGCTTCCTGCATGACCGGCTGGCGGGCACGCGGCTGGTGTCGATGCCGAAGCCGGCATCCACCCTGGCGCCGGGCCCGACACCCCCGGCCGCCGAAGCCTCTTAAAAGCGCTCGAATTCCTGCAGGTAGCGCCACTGCCCGGCCGGCAGGCTGGACAGTGCCACACGGCCGATGCGCAGGCGCCGCAGCGACTTGAACGCCAGGCCGGCCTGTTTGCACATGACCTCGATGCGCCCGGCGCGAATGCCCTTGCCGGCGATGCGCAGGCGCGTCTCGCTCTGGCGGCTGACCTTGATCGGCGCAGCCGGCGTGCCCGCCGCGTTCATGGCGGCGAGCGCGTTTTCGCTGATGTATTCGTCCACGACTTCGAGCACGTACTCGTGCTCCATCCGCGCGCCATCCTCGACCAGCTTGCGCTGCACGCGCCAGTCCTGGGTGAATACGACCAGCCCGCTGGCCGCGGTTTCCAGCGGCGTCGCCAGGACCAGCTTATGGAGGTGGCGCTTGAGGAAGCGCCCGTTGCCGGACTGCGTCTCCGCACCCAGCGCCGCCAGCGCCGCCGTGGTGCCGACGCCGGCCGGCTTGTGCAGCAGGATCGTCACCGGCAGCGGTTCCTCGGCGGTGGCGCCGGGCAGCAGCGCGACCTGCTGTTCCGGCGTCACGCGCGTGGCCGGATCTTCCTCGGCCGTGCCGTCGACGCTGACCCAGCCGCCGGCGATGTAGCGCTCGGCCTCGGCGCGCGAGCAGCCCAGTTGCGCCGCAACGCGCTTGGCCAGGCGGACGCTGTCGCCGTCGCCATGTTCGAGTTCGGTCATCAGGCGCGCCAATCCTTGAAGAAGGCTTCGAACGCGGCAATGACCTTGCGCACGTCGGCCTGCGACACGTCCAGGTGCGTCACCAGGCGCGTGTGCGGGCCGATCGAGGCGCGGATGCCCTGCGCGGCCAGCGCTTCGCGCAGCGGCGCGCAGGCCGCTTCCGGGATCTCGACGTAGAAGATGTTGGTCTGCGGCGTGGTCACGCTCAGGCCTTCGATGCGGCCCAGGCCCTGCGACAGGTCGAGTGCGTTCTGGTGATCCTCGGCCAGGCGCTCGACGTTGTGTTCCAGCGCATGGTGGGCCGCGGCCGCGATCACGCCGGCCTGGCGCATGCCGCCGCCCAACATCTTGCGCCAGCGCTTGCCCTGCTCGATGAAGGCTTTCGGTCCCAGCAGCACCGAACCGACCGGCGCGCCCAGGCCTTTCGACAGGCACACCGAGACGGTGTCGAAACCGGCGACGGCGGCGCGCAGGCTGGTGCCGTTCTTGACGGCGGCGTTGCAGACGCGGGCGCCGTCGAGGTGGGTCGCCAGGCCTTTCGCATGCGCGAAGTCGGTCGCGGCCTTGACGTAATCCTGCGGCAGCACGCGGCCGCCGATGGTGTTTTCCAGCGCCAGCAGGCGCGAACGCGCGAAGTGCATGTCGTCCGGCTTGATGTAGGCCGCGATGTCGCTGACTGCGATCGAACCGTCCGCCTGGTTGGCGATCGGCTGCGGCTGGATGCTGCCCAGCACCGCGGCGCCGCCGCCTTCATATTTATAGGTGTGCGCTTCCTGGCCGACCAGGTATTCGTCGCCGCGGCCGCAGTGGGTCATCAGCGCGATCAGGTTGGTCTGCGTGCCCGACGGTGCGAACATGCCGGCTTCGAAGCCGAACAGGTCGGCCGCGAAATCCTGCAGGCGGTTGACGGTAGGGTCGTCGCCGTACACGTCGTCGCCCACCGGCGCGGCCGCCATGGCGGCACGCATGGCGGCGGAGGGTTGGGTGACGGTGTCGCTGCGCAGGTCGATCCAGTGTTGTTCGCTCATGGGCTCTATCAGTCGGTGAGTGCTGCGGATTTCGATTCGGTATAGAAACGCTGGGCCATCTCTTCCAGTCCCAGCTCGGCCAGCACCTGCTGCAGGCGCTCGGCGGGCCGCTTGCGCGGCAGGTTCTTGTAGGTCGCGACGATCAGCTCGTTCTTCATCGAGTGCTCCCAGCCGACCAGTTCCGTCACCGTGACCTGGTAGCCATGCGCCTCCAGCTGCAGGCAGCGCAGCACGTTGGTGATCTGGCTGCCGAACTCGCGCGTGTGGATCGGATGGCGCCAGATCTCGGTGAGCACGCTGCGGCCCAGGTCCTTGCCCTTGTTCTTGCGCAGCACCGACGCGATCTCGGCCTGGCAGCACGGCACCAGCACGATGTGCTTCGCATGCTTCTTGAGCGCGAAGTCGATGGCGTCGTCGGTGGCGGTGTTACAGGCGTGCAGCGCGGTGACCACGTCGATGGTCGGCGGCAGCTGCCCGGAGACGGTGGAGTCGGCGACCGACAGGTTCAGGAAGGACATGCCCGGGAACGCCAGGCGCTGCGCCAGCTCGGTCGACTTCTGCACCAGCTCTTCGCGGGTCTCGATGCCGTAGATGTGCGAATCGTCGCCCTTGCCCTTGAACAGCAGGTCGTACAGGATGAAGCCGAGGTAGGATTTGCCGGCGCCGTGGTCGACCAGGGTCACGTTCGGGTGGTCCTGCTGCACGTCCTTCACCAGCGGCTCGATGAACTGGACCAGGTGGTAGACCTGCTTCAGCTTGCGCCGGCTGTCCTGGTTCAGCTTGCCCTCGCGCGTGAGGATGTGCAGCTCCTTGAGCAGCTCGATCGACTGGCCGGGCTTGATCTCGGGGAGCTGCTCGTAGATCGTGGGCGCGGGGGCTTGCTTTTTCATGGGTCGTGCCGTCAATGGTTCTTTTCGGCTGCGTGGTTGATCGTGTATTTCGGGATCTCGACCACCAGGTCTTCCTCCGCGATGATGGCCTGGCACGACAGGCGCGAATTCGGCTCCAGGCCCCAGGCCTTGTCGAGCATGTCTTCTTCTTTTTCTTCCTGCTCGTTCAGCGAATCGAAACCTTCGCGCACGATCACGTGGCAGGTGGTGCAGGCGCACACGCGGTCGCAGGCGTGTTCGATGTCGATGTCGTTCTCGAGCAGGGTGTCGCAGATCGACTTGCCCTGCTGGCCGTCGAGGACGGCGCCTTCGGGGCAGAACACGGGATGGGGAAGGATGACGATTTGTGGCACTTCTTGACCTCTTTGATTTGTTTTATACCTGATCCAGCGATTTCCCCGCCAGCACCTTGCGCACGTTCTTGTCCATGCGCCTTGCCGCGAATTCCTCGGTCCCGTGCGCCAGTGCCTGCACCGCATCGTGCAGCTTGTTCTGGCGCTCGTCGTGGCCGACCGTCTCGTCGCCCGAGCGGACCTGCGCCGCGCGCACGCCCTCTTCCAGCGCCGCGATCGCCGCGCGCTCTTCCTCGCTCAGCAGGTCGGCATCGAGTTCCAGCGCCGACTGGGTCGCCAGCAGGATGCGCTCGGCCTCGACCTGTTCTTCGCGCAGGGCACGCGCCGCCATGTCGCTCGAGGCGGCAGTGTACGAGTCCTGCAGCATGCGCGCCACCTCGTCGTCGCCCAGGCCGTAGGACGGCTTGACCGTGATCGAGGCTTCCACGCCCGAGCGCGTCTCGCGCGCCGACACCGACAGCAGCCCGTCGGCATCGACCTGGTAGGTCACGCGGATGCGCGCCGCACCGGCCGCCATCGGCGGGATGCCGCGCAGCTCGAAGCGCGCCAGCGAACGGCAGTCCGCCACCAGCTCGCGCTCGCCCTGCACCACATGCACGGCCAGCGCAGTCTGGCCATCCTTGAAGGTCGTGAATTCCTGGGCGCGGGCGCACGGGATGGTCGAGTTGCGCGGAATGATCTTCTCGACCAGGCCGCCCATGGTTTCGATGCCGAGCGACAGCGGGGTCACGTCCAGCAGCAGCCAGTCGTCGCCGGCGGCGCGGTTACCGGCCAGCAGGTTGGCCTGCACGGCGGCGCCCAGCGCCACCACCTTGTCCGGGTCGATGTTGGCGTGCGGGATGGTCTTGAAGTAGTCGCCCACCGCGCGGCGGATGTGCGGCATGCGCGTGGCGCCGCCGACCAGCACCACGCCGTCGACGTCTTCGACCGTCACGTCGGCATCGCGCATCGCCTTGCGGATCGCGTTCATGGTTTTCGCCACCAGCGGCTGGGTGATCTCGGCGAAGGTCTCGGCGGTGACGGTCACCTGCACGAGTTCGCCCGACTTCAGGATCGCCTCGACCGTGGTCTCGGCATTCGTCGACAGCAGCTCCTTGGCCTGGCGCGCCTTGACCATCAGGGTCGCGGTATCGACGTCGGACAGCGGAGACAGGCCGGCCTGCTGGGTGATGTGGCAGAACAGGCGCTGGTCGAAATCGTCGCCGCCCAGGGCCGAGTCGCCGCCGGTCGACAGCACTTCGAACACGCCTTTCGACAACTTGAGGATCGAGATGTCGAAGGTGCCGCCGCCCAGGTCGTACACGGCGAACACGCCTTCCTTGCCATGGTCGAGGCCATAGGCGATGGCGGCCGCGGTCGGCTCGGACAGCAGGCGCAGCACGTTCAGGCCGGCCAGCTGGGCCGCATCCTTGGTCGCCTGGCGCTGGGCATCGTCGAAGTAGGCCGGCACGGTGATCACGGCGCCGACCAGTTCGTCGCCCAGCGCATCTTCGGCGCGCTGGCGCAGCGTGGCCAGGATCTGGGCCGAGGTCTCGACCGGGCTTTTCACGCCGGCGACGGTTTTCAGCTGCACCATGCCGGGTCCGTCGACGAAGTCGTAGGGCATGTTCTCGGCGTGCGCGATGTCCTTCAGGCCGCGCCCCATGAAGCGCTTGACCGAGACGATGGTGTTCTTCGGGTCGGTGGTGCGGGCCGCCTGGGCCTTGAAGCCGATGTTGGCGTGGCCGTTCGGCAGGTAACGCACGATCGACGGCAGCAGCGAGCGGCCCTCCTCGTCGCTGAGCACTTCCGGGATGCTGTTGCGGACGGTGGCGACGAGGGAATTGGTGGTGCCGAGGTCGATGCCCACTGCCAGGCGGTGCTGGTGCGGGGCGGTCGACATGCCGGGTTCGGAAATCTGCAAGAGTGCCATGATCGTGTTACCTGGGTGTTTTTATTAGAGGTGCCCGCGCGCGCAGGCACGCGGGCGGATTACGACGCCGGATTACGAGTCAAGTGCCTCGAACGCGTAATGCAATTCGTCGCCGAACTTGTCGAGGAACATCAGCGCGCGCACGCCCTGGGCCGCGTTCTGGTAGTCGCCGGCGTCCAGCAGCTTGCCGACCTGGGCCAGGCGCCCCTTGCGCTCCGCGCGCACCTGGGCGTCGAGTTCGTCCAGCGCGCCGGCGTCCTTCGATGCGCGCGCGTCGGCCAGGGCCTCGCGCAGCTCCATCTGCTGCATCAGGAAATCCATCGGCATCGCCGTGTTGGACTCGGTCTGCAGGTCGACGCCGTTCAATTCGCACAGGTATTGTGCGCGCTTTTGCGGATTGCGCAGCGTTTGGTAGGCCTCGTTGGCGCGCGTCGCCCACTGCATCGCGACGCGCTTCTCGGCGTCGCTGGCGTTCACGAAACGGTCCGGGTGGACACGGCCCTGGACTTCGCGGTAGGCCGCGTCCAGCGCGTCCATGTCGACGTCGAAGCGGGCCGGGAGTTGGAACAGCTCGAAGTGATTCTGCATCGTGGATGACGACTCTGCGCTCAGATACGGAAGCTCTCGCCGCAACCGCAATTGTCCTTGACGTTCGGGTTGTTGAAGCGGAAGCCTTCGTTCAGGCCTTCGCGGGCGAAATCGAGTTCGGTGCCGTCGATGTACGGCAGGCTCTTCGGATCGACGAACACCTTCACGCCGTGCGATTCGAAGATGTTGTCCTCGCCCGCCGGCTCGTCGACGTATTCCAGCTTGTAGGCCAGGCCGGAGCAGCCCGTGGTGCGCACACCGAAACGCAAGCCGACACCCTTGCCCCGGCGTTCGAGGTAACGGGTGATGTGACGGGCGGCTTTTTCGGTCAGGGTGATTGCCATTGTTTCTATCTCCAGCTTAATTACGTTTGCTACGTAGGGTGGACGGCGAAGCCGACTAGGCGTCCTCGTCCACCCTACCATTACGCGGCTTTGACTTCGGTCGCGTGCTTGGTCTTGTAGTCGGCCACGGCCGCCTTGATCGCGTCCTCTGCCAGGATCGAGCAGTGGATCTTCACCGGCGGCAGCGCCAGTTCTTCGGCGATCTGGGTGTTCTTGATGGCCAGCGCCTCGTCCAGCGACTTGCCCTTGACCCATTCGGTCACCAGCGAGCTCGACGCGATCGCCGAACCGCAGCCGTAGGTCTTGAACTTCGCGTCTTCGATGACGCCGGCTTCGTTGACCTTGATCTGCAGCTTCATCACGTCGCCGCAGGCCGGGGCGCCGACCATGCCGGTGCCGACATCGTCGGCGTTCTTGTCGAAGGCGCCGACGTTGCGCGGGTTTTCGTAGTGGTCGAGGACTTTATCGGAATATGCCATGGTGGTTCTCCTAGAATTCGTATGCGGTGATTAGTGTGCTGCCCATTGGATCGAATTCAGGTCGATCCCTTCCTTGTGCATGTCCCACAGCGGCGACAGTTCGCGCAGCTTGCCGACTTTCGCCTTCAGCAGCTCGACCGCGAAGTCGATGTCTTCCTCGGTCGTGAAACGGCCGATGGTGAAGCGGATCGAGCTGTGCGCCAGTTCGTCGCTGCGGCCCAGGGCGCGCAGCACGTACGACGGTTCCAGCGAGGCCGAGGTGCAGGCCGAACCCGACGATACGGCGATATCCTTGACCGCCATGATCAGCGACTCGCCTTCGACGAAGTTGAACGAGACGTTCAGGTTGTGCGGCACGCGGTTTTCCATGTCGCCGTTGACGTAGACCTCTTCGATCTCCATCAGGCCCTTGGCCAGGCGGTCGCGCAGCGCCTTGGTCTTTGCCAGTTCGGTGTCCATCTCTTCGCGGGCGATGCGGAAGGCTTCGCCCATGCCGACGATCTGGTGCGGTGCCAGCGTGCCCGAGCGCAGGCCGCGCTCGTGGCCGCCGCCGTGCATCTGGGCTTCCAGGCGCACGCGCGGCTTGCGGCGCACGTACAGGGCGCCGATGCCCTTCGGACCGTAGGTCTTGTGCGCGCTGAAGCTCATCAGGTCGACTTTCAGGTCGGCCAGGTTGATGTGGACCTTGCCGGTGGCCTGGGCCGCGTCGCTGTGGAAGATGATGCCTTTCGAGCGGCACAGTTCGCCGATTTCCTTGATCGGCTGGACCACGCCGATCTCGTTATTCACCAGCATCACCGAGACCAGGATGGTATCCGGGCGCATCGCGGCTTCCAGCTGCGCGAGCGTGATCAGGCCGTTTTCCTGCGGTTCGAGGTAGGTCGCTTCGAAACCTTCGCGCTCGAGTTCGCGCACGGTGTCCAGCACGGCCTTGTGCTCGGTCTTGACGGTGATGATGTGCTTGCCCTTCGACTGGTAGAAGTGGGCGGCACCCTTGATCGCCAGGTTGTTCGATTCGGTGGCGCCGGAGGTCCAGATGATCTCGCGCGGGTCGGCGCCGACCAGGGCCGCGACGTTGGCGCGCGCTTCCTCGACCGCCGCCTCGGCACTCCAGCCGTAGGCGTGGCTGCGCGACGCCGGATTGCCGAACTGCTCGCGCAGGAACGGAATCATCTTGTCGGCGACGCGTGGATCGATCGGCGTGGTGGCCGAATAGTCCATGTAGATCGGGAAATGAGGCGCAGTCACGAAGCTCTGCTCGATTTTTTTGTCCAAAGGCGCGTTCATCAGTTCACTCCAGTTTGCTCTTCAGTTTTGTCCGACGGCGGCGTGGCGGTGCATCACCACGACGTTCTGTTCTTTCTGTTCTTTCAGCTTTTGCTGTTCGACCAGGTCATGCAGGGTCACCGAATCGAGATAGTCCACCATCTTGGCGTTGAGCGTGGCCCACAGCTCGTGGGTCATGCAGCGCGTGCCGGCGGCGGCATCCGCGCCGTGGCAGTTTTCCTTGCCGCCGCACTGGGTCGCATCGAGCGGCTCGTCGACGGCGATGATGATGTCGGCCACGGTCACCTTTTCGGCACTGCGCGCCAGGCTGTAGCCGCCGCCGGGACCACGCACCGACTCGACGATCTCGTGCCGGCGCAGCTTGCCGAACAGCTGCTCCAGGTAGGACAGCGAAATGGCCTGGCGCTGGCTGATGCCCGACAGCGTGACCGGACCGTTGCCCTGGCGCAGGGCAAGATCGATCATCGCAGTTACAGCAAAACGGCCTTTGGTGGTCAGACGCATCACAACCCCGGTTTGGTTTCCATACAAGTGTTAAAATCTTGCTTCTCTTCAACCGCTCAGCTTGCAATGTCTTGTGGACATCGAGATAAAAACCTGATTAGTTGATTGATTTAGTCAAGTATAGCGCATTCGGCGGTGTTTGTCTTGGCGCCCCCAAAATGCAAAACGGCCCGATCTGCCACTGACCGGGCCGCAAGCGCAGGGCGCGATACCCTACCCTTCACATTTGTTTACCACTGCAAATCTCAAGTGCGGCTGTGCGCACCCGTCGTACGGCGGCGCCGCGCCAGGCCCAGCATGCCGAGGCCGCCGGCCAGCATCGCCAGGCTGCCCGGTTCCGGTACCTCGGCCGCGGCGGCGGCGACCGAGAGGTTGTCGACCACCACGTCATACCCCGTCCAGCCGTAGAAATAGCCCGGCACGTAGGTCGTGAAGGCGATCTCGTCGACGCTGGCCAGGACGTCGGCGAAGCTGCGGTCCGGCGGCAGCGCCGGCACGCCGCCGGTTTCGGTATCGTCGATACCATAGCCGCCCCAGCCGCCCGGCAGCGCGTTCGACCCGGTATCGCCGATGGTCACCTCGAAATGCTGCC
Source organism: Herbaspirillum sp. SJZ107 (assembly GCF_006715485.1). Taxonomy (GTDB): domain Bacteria; phylum Pseudomonadota; class Gammaproteobacteria; order Burkholderiales; family Burkholderiaceae_D; genus Telluria. The sequence goes on along the minus strand of NZ_VFNH01000002.1, from coordinate 1,490,766 downwards.
AGCCCATGCCGGCGCCGATCGTGCCCAGGTTGTACCAGACGCTGGTGTAAGGCATGCCCTGGTACGGGTTGTCGTAGTCGCGCAGCTCGACCACCAGGTTGCGCGTCACTTCCATGCCGGTGCCCCAGTAGACGATCGAGTTGGTCAGGATGTCGATGCCGAGCGTGACCGACGGCGAGGCGCCGTAGTTGCCGACGAAGGCCGGATTCGTGCTGTTCGACCAGGTCATGCCGAAGGTCTCCGGATTGATCGTGTGCAGCGCCGGCGAACCGTAGGACGAATCGATCCAGGCACCGGCCTCGCCGTCATAGGCCGGCTGGTTGTCCCAGCCCTGCAACCCATGCGAAAAGTCGACGGTCGTGCCTGCGTTGGCCGTCGTCAGGGCGGACAGGAGAGTGAGTGCGAGCCCGGCAAGTGCTGTCTTCATGTGTTCCTCGTGGATGGTGGATGGATGCGCAGGCTGCCCCTAGCGGCGACCGGCTTCCCCATGCTGCGAGGACGTGTACTCTATGTCAATTAATCAAATGCACTAGATTTCACAAACTTGTCTGTGAATTATTACCGCATATCTTAAATTGTAATTTGCACAACAATGTGGCGGCCCTTGCCCAGGCCCAGGGCGGCTGCGCACGGCAGGGGTGCACTTCAATCCTTGCGCAGCAGCCGCATCGGACCGAACAGCCGGTGCATGCCTTCGTGGCCGATGAAGCTGAGGTTGTACGGGTGCTCGGCCTGGATCTTGGGGAAAACCTCGCTTTCCGGCACTTTTTTAAGTTGCTCGGCGATCTTGCCCCACAAGACCAGGGTCGGCTTGTCCCGGCATGCGGCCAGGGCCGCGAACACCGCTTGCTGGAACGGCACCCAGGCGCGCGCATCGATAACCGGGGCGACGTGCTTGCGGAACACCAGCGAGGCATTCAGCAGCAGGAAGCCCTGGCCGAGCAGCTTGTCCTGCAGTTCGGCCAGGGTCTGGATCGCGCCGCCCGCACGCGCCGCCCTGGCGATCGGCGCCAGCGCGGCGCCGCCGGTATCGTCGGCCTGCAGGCTGCCGTCGGCCACCAGCAGCATCTTCATGAAGTTGCGCAACGAAGTCGCACGGTTGACCGGCTTCGACAGGCCGGTGTCCGACCATAGCTCGCCCACCGCCCCATCCATGAAACAGACGCCGGTCGCGCTTTCCGCGCGCGGATACGGCCCCTCCCCCACCAGCACGTAGCGCACCCGGTCCAGCGGCAGCGAGAACGCGGCGAACAGGCGGCCGCCGGTCGGCAGGTAATCGTCGCCGGCCAGCGCCGGCAGGTAGTCGGGCGTGGCGCGCATCATCGCTTCCAGGCCCGCGGCCAGGTGCGGGCGCCAGGATGCGTCGGCCAGTTGCAGGGCGTCGAGGATGGCGGCGGGGACGGTAGACACTGCGGTGGACTCTGGCATGGCGCAAAGCGTGGGCTGAAGGGAGCCAGATTGTAGCCGAGCCGGCCGTTCGCAAGCCGCGCGCACGGCTTTTTTCGCGAGCTGTTCCGCACGTCAAGGTGGCGTCCGGATTTCAGGAATCGGCGCATGATTTTGCCGGTTGAACCCTGTTGACAAGGAGAGGCAAATGCAAACCATTCAGGATGTGATGACCCGCGACGTGCAAAGCATCGCGCCGCAGGAAACCGTGCAGCGCGCCGCCCAGATGATGGATGAACTGAACGTCGGCGCGATTCCCGTGCTCGACGGCCGCAAGCTGGTCGGCATGATCACCGACCGCGACATCACGGTACGCTCGACCGCCGCCGGCCAGGCCCCCGGCCAGACCCGCGTGGGCGACGTGATGAGCGTCGACGTGCGCACCTGCGCGCCGGACCAGAGCGTCGACGAAGTGCTGGACCAGATGGGCGACGTCCAGATCCGGCGGCTGCCGGTGCTGGACCGGCAATCGCAGGAAGTGATCGGTATCGTGTCGCTGGGCGACATGGCGGCCAAGCATTCGGCCGGGATCGACCATACGCTGGAAGAGATTTCGACGCCGGCGGAGCCGGACCGGTCGACCGTGGGGACCGAGACGCGGCATTGATACCACGCGTTTACGCAGTGTAAACTTGGGGGAACAGTGCCGATGGCACTGTTCCGCCTTCGCGGGGGCGACGCTGATATGCAGCGACCTTACTCCGCGTCCGGCTGGTTCGACGGATGCGCCGCAACGAAGGCCGGCATCTCGCTGCACAGCGCATTGATGCGCGCGATGTGCGGGTAGATCGACACGTCGATGCCGTGGCGCTGGGCGTTGTACACCTGCGGCACCAGGCAGCAGTCGGCGATGGTCGGGGTGTGGCCGTGACACAGCGGGCCGGAACTCGGGTCGCGCGCCAGGTGGGTTTCCAGCACCTCGAGACCGCTGACCAGCCAGTGGCGGTACCACTCTTTCTTGACCTCCTCGCTCACCTTCAGCTCGTCCGTCAGGTAGCGCAGCACGCGCAGGTTGTTGACCGGGTGGATGTCGCAGGCGACGATCTGCGCCAGTTCGCGCACGCGCGCGCGCCCGGCGGCGTTCTTCGGCATCAGCGGCACCTTCGGATGCTCGTCCTCGAGGTATTCCAGGATCGCCATCGACTGGGTCAGCGTCAGGTAATCGTCCTGAAAGGCCGGCACCAGCCCGCTCGGATTGATGGCGCGGTACTGCGTCTGCAGCTGCTCGCCGCCGTCGCGCAGCAGGTGCACCGGGATCGCTTCGTACGCCAGTCCCTTCAGGTTCAGGGCGATGCGCACCCTGTAGGCGGCAGAGCTGCGGAAATACGTGTAAAGCCTCATTCTTTCCTCCCGTGATAGTGGGCGACCTCCTGGTCGATCGCCCCGAATATGCTCGCGCCGTCCGCGCCCGTCATCTCGATGCGGACCGTGTCGCCGAAACGCAGGTACGCCGTCTGCGGCGCGCCCTGCTCGATGGTTTCGTACATGCGCAGCTCGGCCAGGCAGCAATAGCCGACACCGCCGTTGGCGATGCTCGAGCCATGCAGGCTGCCCTGCTTGTTGGAGACCGTGCCGGAGCCGATGATGCTGCCGGCCACCAGTTCGCGCGTTGTGGCCGCGTGCGCGATCAGCTGGGCGAAGCTGAACGTCATGTCGTCGCCCGCGTTGGGGCGGCCGAAGGGTTCGCCATTGAGCGTGACTTGCAGCGGCAGGCGCAATTTGCTGTCGTGCCAGGCGCTGCCGAGTTCGTCCGGCGTGACCGCGACCGGCGAGAACGCGCTGGCCGGTTTCGACTGGAAGAAGCCGAAGCCCTTCTCCAGTTCCTTTGGAATCAGGTTGCGCAGCGAAACGTCGTTGACCAGCATGACCAGGCGCACGGCGGCCGCGGCCTGCTCGAGCGTGGCGCCCATCGGCACGTCGCCGGTGACGACCGCCACTTCGGCCTCGAGGTCGACGCCCCAGTCCTCGGACAGCACGGCGATCGGATCGCACGGCCCGGCAAAGGAATCGGACCCGCCCTGGTACATCAGCGGATCGGTATAGAAGGACGGCGGCACCGTGGCGCCGCGCGCCTTGCGCACCAGCTCCACGTGGTTGATGTAGGCCGAACCGTCGGCCCACTGGAAGGCGCGCGGCAGCGGCGACGCGCATTCCTGCTCGATGAAGGAGGCGGCGTCCGGCGCGGTGCCGGCATTCAGCACTTCGTAGACGGCACGCAGCTGCGGCGCGACGCGCTCCCAGTCATCTAGCGCAGCCTGCAGGGTAGGCGCGATGCCGGGCACCGCCTGGCAAGTGACCAGGTCACGACTGACCACGACCAGCGTACCGTCGCGGCCGCCGGTCTTCAGGGTAGCGAGTTTCATGCTTTTTCTTTCATAGTTGCAATTATTGCCGCTATTACAACTGAAAACGAACGTTCGTACAAACGGTTTTTTTGTACTGCGTACCCTGCGCCGGGAATTAGAACAATCCTTCAAAAATGCTGCCCCGGCCTGTGTCGCGTTGCACAAACGCTATTGAGCCAGACGATCGCCAGTTCCGACCGTGCGCTTGCGAACATTGCAAGCATGACCACCCACGCTGCATCGTCAACCGCCGCGCTAGAATGTGGCCATCTCACGTCACCGCATACAGGCACGATGTCTCACAACACCATCGCGATCAATCAGCGCATGGACCGGTTCGACGGCCACGACAGCGTCTGGCTGTTCGGCTACGGCTCCCTGATCTTCAAGGCCGACTTCCCCTTCCTCGAGCGGCGCCCGGCGCACATCGGCGGCTGGACCCGGCGCTTCTGGCAGGGCTCGCACGACCACCGCGGCACGGAAACGGCGCCGGGCCGCGTCGTCACCCTGGCGCCCGAGGACGGCGCCGTCTGCCACGGCATGGCCTACCTGGTCACGCCCGAGGAATTCGCCCACCTCGATTACCGCGAAAAGAACGGCTACCTGCGCCTGGCCACCGACATCCATTTCGAGGACGGCAGCGCGGCCCACGGTATCGTCTACATCGCCACCCACGAAAACGCGGCCTGGCTCGGCCCCGCCAGCGAGCGCGAGATCGCGCGCCAGATCGCCGGCGCCCGCGGGCCGAGCGGCCCCAACAGCGAATACCTGCTGGAGCTGGCCAGGGCCTTGCGCGAGCTGGGCAAATTCGATCCGCACGTGTTTGAGATCGAGCGCCACCTGGCCGAGTTCCAGGCCTGAACCGGCCGCACCGATCCGCGCAAGGGGGCGGTGCGTCCTGCCGTGCGCGCGGACGGTGCGCCGTGCTTTGTGATCTAATTGGCATCACATTCAGCCGATATGCACGACAGGAGAGCACGATGCAGCAGCAGGACCAGCAACACGATCAGGATCAGCAACCGAGCGCACGCCCGGCCACACCCAAGGATCTCGACGAGGATACCCTCGCCTTCGTGCGCAAGGTGTTCGGCCATGCCCGCGCCGGCGACGCGGAAGAGCTGGGCATGTACCTGGGCCACGGCCTGCCGCCCAACCTGCGCAACGAGCGCGGCGACAGCCTGCTGATGCTGGCCTGCTACCACGGCCGCCTGGACGCCGCACGCGTGCTGCTGGACCATGGCGCCGACCCGGAAATCATGAACGACGCCGGCCAGACACCGCTCGCCGGCGCCGCCTTCAAGGGCGACCTGGCGGTCGTCACCCTGCTGCTGGACCGCGGCGCGCAAGTCGACAACGCCGGACCCAACGGCAAGACGGCGCTGATGTTCGCCGTCATGTTCAACCGCGTCGAGATCGCCCGCCTGATGCTGGCACGCGGCGCCGATCCCTTCCACCGCGATGCCGACGGCAATTCGATGGTCGATGCCGCCCGCAAGATGGGCGCCGCGGACACCCTGGAACTGCTGGCCGCGGCGACCGGCGAGCGCTGATCCGCGCCGGCGTCAGGCGCCGCTCGTTACGTCCCGCTCATCACTTCCAGATATCTCGGCAATACCGCCTCGGTCAGCCACACGCCGTTGTCCGAGCGGTAGAACACGAGCCCGTCGGCGCGCATGCGCCGGGTATCGACGCGCAGGATGGCGGGAAAGCCGTGGCGTGCCCCGACCCGCCTGGCGGTGTCGATATCGGCCGACAGGTGGACGTGATGCCGCCCCGAAGCGCGCAGCCCTTCGGCCAGGATCGATTTCAGGAAGCGGCTGGCGGTGCCGTGGTACAGCACCTGCGGCGGCTCGGACTGGACCAGCGCCAGGTCGACCTGGATCGAATGGCCCTGGCTGGCGCGAATGCGCGTGCGGTCGTCATTGAAGGCAAAGCGCTGCTTGTCGTTGTCGGCCACCACGCGCTCGAGCAGCGCCCGGTCGACCGCGTGGCCGGCAGCGGCAAGGCGCTCCAGCAGCGCGTCGACGCCGGTCCAGCCATGGGCATCGAGCGACAGCCCGATGCTGTCCGGCCGGTGGCGCAGGACGTAACTCAACAATTTACTGGTGGCGACGACAGGATCGGCTGGCATGGCAGGCTGGGCTTAGTTGGCGTTTGTTGGAACAGCCGCCAGCATACGGCAATCACGACAATGGCAGCGTTTTGCCCTGCCCGCATCGGCTAGACTCGCGTCCCATGACGAATCACACCACCGCCGGCGGCCGTGCGCCCGGCCTCGACCTGCTGCGCGCCGGCGCCATCCTCACGGTCATGCTCTACCATCTGGCCAGCCACGGCTTTGCACTGGACGGGTTCGGACACCATGGCTGGCTGGGCGTGGACCTGTTTTTCGTGCTGAGCGGCTACCTGATCGGCTGGCAGGTCGTGCGCCGCTACGCCGACGGCAAACGTCCCGACTGGCCGGGCTTCATGCTGAGCCGGACCCTGCGCGTGCTGCCGGCCTACCTGGCGGTGCTCGGCCTGTACCTGGCCGTGCCGGCATGGCGCGAAGCCGAGCGCTTGCCGCCGCTGTGGCAGTTCTTCACCTTCACGGTGAACCTGTTTCCGGACTGGGAACGAGCCCGCGCCTATTCGCACGCGTGGTCGCTGTGCGTCGAAGAACATTTCTATCTGCTGTTGCCGCTGGCGGCCACGCTGCTCGCGCGCCGTCCGGGACCGCGCAAGGTGCTTGCGCTTGCAGCACTGCTGGTGGTGGGCGGCATGCTGTCGCGCGACTGGACCTGGCAGCGCAGCGTGGCACCGCATCTCGGCGCGGGCGGCGATCCGGGCCTGGCGATCACGGGCTACGTCGAACGGATCTACGACCCGACCTGGCACCGGCTCGACGGCTTGCTGGCCGGCGTGCTGCTCGCAACCATGCGCGCCTTCCGCCCGGCCTGGTGGGCGCGCGTACAGTGCCAGGGGCCCCTGCTGCTGATCCTTGGCGCAGCATGCGTCGCCGCCGTGATCGCGATCGATCCGCTGGGCCGGACCGGCGCCGTCGTCCAGTTTCCGCTGGCAGCGCTCGGTTTCGCCTGCCTGGTCGCGGCAGTGCTGAGCCCGCGCCTGCCGTTCTCCCGTGTGCGGCTGCCTGGATGCCGGCAAGCCGCCTTGCTGGCGTTCAGCCTCTACCTGACGCACCGGCAGGTGTATGCCTGGCTGGATGCGCGGCTGGACGGAATGCCGGCCGCCGCGCCGCTGACGGCCTTCGTCCTGTACAACCTGGCCGCGCTCGCAGTCGCCGCCCTGCTGTACTGGAGCGTCGAGCGGCCGGCGCTGCGGCTGCGCGACCGCCTGCTGGCGCTGCGCGCGGCGCGGACGCCTACTGCTGCGCCGCGGCCGGCACCGCTTCGATCTCGGCCTTAGCGCGTGCAAGGATGGCGGCAATGCGCCCCTGCTCTTCGGCCGGCGCCCCGGCGCGTTCTTGCAGCGCATGCTTGAGCGCATGGCGGGCGTCGGCGAGTTCGGCGGTCCAGCGCTTGCCGCCGCCGTCCTCCCCGCCTTCGGCCAGCGCGCTGCGCATCAGGCGCATCTTTTCGGCGGCGGCGTCCAGCTTGGCGAGCAACCCGTCGACGTGCGCGCGATTCGCCTCCAGGTGGGCCCGGCCGTCGTCCGACAGCGCATAGCGCTTGCGGTTGCCTTCGGCCTGGATGCTGACGTGGCCGCGGTCTTCCATGCAGCTCAGTGCCGGATACATCATGCCCGGACTCGGCACATAGAAACCGCTGGAACGCTGTTCGAGCGCCTTGATCAGTTCGTAACCGTGGCTGGGCTGCTCGCCGATCAGGGCCAGCAGCAGCAATTGCAGGTCGTCGGACGACAATTTGCGTCCGCGTGGACCGCCTTCGTCGAATCCGAAACCGCCGCCGCGGCCGCCGCGCGGACCGGGACCGTGGCCGCGGGGACCGCGCTGCGGACCGTCCGGCGCCGCGTGCTGCTCATGATGCTCATGGTGACCGTGATGGTGGCCATGATCGTGGTGATGGTGCGGGTGATGATGGTCGTGACGTGGCATGAGGTTTCCTTTTATATCGTAAGATACATCTTAAGATATACTTGGAACTCGATGAAGTCAAGCGCCTGTCGCGCCGCGTGCGCTGTCCGCGTCAGGCGCTACTGCCCTTCAGCACGCGCCGCACCTGCGCCGCCCGCTGCTCGACGCTGCCGCGCACGACGGTATGGAGAATGCCGCGCGCCTGCAGGTCCTCGATGACCAGCCGCTGGATGCGGCCGCGCCACGCTTCGTTCTCGCGCACGTCCTGTTCTTCATAAGGGATGTCGTCGGCGCAGACGAAGGTGTGCGCGTAGCGGGTGCGGCAATCGTCGGCGCAGCGCAGCAGCTCGGCCGGCGGCGGATCGCCGACCTGGCGGAACTGGATGCCGAGTAGCAGCGTGGTGAGTGCATTGGTATCGACGAACAGCCAGCGGCGCGCATGCGGCAAGGCGGCGTCTTCGGCCTGGCGGTGCTTGACGGCGATCTCGACATAGTCGCCGGCATCCAGCCTGCCCTGCTTTTCTTCCCAGATGAAGCGGCCGATCTCGGGAACGGAGACGGTGCCGTAGGCGCGCGCCAGGTACTCCGACAAGGTCGATTTGCCGGTCGACTCGGCGCCGACGAAGACCACGCGCTGCGCTTCCCGTGTTTCTGCTTGTTGTACCTGCTCCACCATAGTGCCGTCCGAAGATGAAAACACGCATCCTAGCCGACGCTACAGCCACAGACAACTCGGCATTTACAGCTCAGCAATCATGTCGCGGTGCTACACCGCAGTGCTACACTCGTGTGACCGCCACCATTGCCGGTGTCATGCCGGCAAGCCGCCACCATGACCGAACTGACCAGCGCCGGCTTCGTGCTCCGTTCCTTCCTTGCCGACGACGCCCCTGCCTTTGCCGCCGCGGTGCAGGAATCGATGGCGACGCTCGCCCCGTGGATGCCCTGGGCCGAGTCCGGCTTCGACGAAGCGCAAGCCCTGGCCTGGTTTGCCGCCTGCGACGCCGCCCGCGCGGACGGCAGCAGTCACGAGTTCGGCATCTTCCGCAAAGGCGTGTTTGTCGGCGGCGCCGGCCTGAACCAGCTTAATCCGGCGCACGCCCTGTGCAACCTCGGTTACTGGGTGCGCACCTCGGCACAGCGGCAAGGCGCTGCCTCCGCCGCGGTAGTGGCGCTGGCGCAGCATGCCTTTCGCGACCTGCACCAGACGCGGGTGGAAATCGTCGTCGCCGAAGGCAACGATGCCAGCCTCGGCGTGGCGCGCAAGGCCGGTGCCGTCCACGAATGCCTGGCGCGCAATCGCCTGGTGCTGCACGGCGCGCCGGTGGCCGCCCACGTCTTTTCCCTCGTGCCGGGCGATCTCAGAACAGATCCATCTGCGCTGCCGCAGCCGCGGTCGGCTTGACCGCCGGCTTCGGCACCACCAGCGGGCGCCGGAACTGCGAACCGTCGAGCTGGCTGAAGCGGCCGGTATAGCCATCCATGCCGAGGCGCTTGATGGCCTTGGTGAAGCGCTGGCGGATCAGGTCGGCCCAGATGCCTTCGCCATGCATGCGCTTGGCGAAATCGCTGTCGTATTCCTTGCCGCCGCGGATGTCCTTGATGCGGTTCATCACGCGCTGGGCGCGGTCCGGGAAGTGGGTGTGCAGCCATTGCTGGAACAGCGGGTTGACTTCCCAGGGCATGCGCAGGATCGTGTAGTGGGCGCCGACGGCGCCGGCGTCCTTGGCCGCTTCCAGGATGCGCTCGATTTCCGGTTCGGTGACGAAGGGGATGATCGGCGCCACGCTGACGCTGACCGGGATGCCGGCCTCGGTCAGCGTGCGGATCGCGCGCAGGCGGCGCGACGGCGCGGCGGCGCGCGGCTCGAGCGTGCGGGCGATCTCGCCGTCGAGCGTGGTCAGCGTGATGGCGGCGCAGGCCAGGCCTTTCTCGGCCATCGGCGCGATCAGGTCGATGTCGCGCTCGATCAGCGCCGACTTGGTGATCAGGCCGTAGGGGTGCTGGCATTCCTTCAGCACTTCCAGCACTTCGCGCGTGATGCGGCGGTCCCGTTCGCACGGCTGATAAGCGTCGGTGTTGACGCCGATCGCGATGTTTTCGGGCACGTAGCCGGGCCGCGCCAGTTCCTGGCGCAACAGGTCGGCCGCATTCACCTTGGCGAAGATGCGGCTTTCGAAGTCCAGGCCCGGCGACAGGCCGAGGTAGCTGTGCGAAGGCCGCGCGAAGCAATAGATGCAGCCGTGCTCGCACCCGCGGTACGGGTTCAGCGACACGCCGAAGGGAATGTCGGGCGAGTTGTTGCGGGTGAGGATGCTTTTTGCGAACTCCTCGCTGACCACGGTCTTGGGCGGCGCATCGTTGCCGGAAGCGGCGCCGGCGCCGGCGCCGGGCACGCTCCAGCCGTCGTCGAAGCGCTCGCGCGCATTGACTTCGTAGCGGCCCTGCATGTTGCTGACGGCGCCGCGCCCCTTGAAAGCGACAGTCTGGACCATCGGCCGGGCAACGGTCTCCACCCCTGCTCCGGGCCGGGCCGGCGACGGCCGGGACGGCATCTTCGGTGGCCTGACGGGCAACAGCGGCAACATCACTTGCCCTTCCATACGGCTCACGCTGGCTTTTTGACGATTCACGCGGCGCTCCTATAAATACTGTATGTTTATACAGTATAGTACGCCGATGTCATTCAGGGTTCAAGTGCGATGTAACTTGTTGTATGCACGCGGCTTGTTGTTGCACAAATCCGTCAAACGCTGCCAGCAGAGGCCGGTAATAGAGAGGGTTTTCTTCCAGTTGAGCAAGCGCATGGACGGCCGCCTCGAACGACGACAGCTGGTGCGGGGCATGCGCCTTGCGAATCCGATAAGCGCTCGGCGGCGCATCCTGCAAGGCCAGCCGCGGCAGGCACTGCAGCGCCGGGTTCAGGTACAGCATCTTGCGGCTCTTGCGCCAGGTGGCGTCCAGCACGACCAGGCGCAGGCGTTCCGGATGCAGGAAAGATTCGGATGGCAACAGCGGTGGCGGCGCGATGCCGAGCGAGGCGTCGCCCGGTGTCTCGGGATACAGCAGCAGCGGCGTGCGCCCGTCCGCATGCAGCAGGGCGTCCAGTGCCTTCGCGGAAAAGGTTTCGCCCACCTCGAGCCGGCTGCCGGCCAGGCTCAGGTGCAGCAGGCGCGCGCTGTTCTTGGCGTTGCGCACTTCGAGCGGATGTTGCAGGACCAGCAGTTCGACGCGGCTGGCGAGCGGCACGATCCAGCGGCAGATGCAGGCGCTTTGCGCGCGCAGGCAGGCCGGGCAGACGGCCCGGCGCGGCGCAGCGGGTAGATAAGTGGAGAGAGTCATGGGCGGCGATTCTAGCGCCGCCCGCGAAAGATTACATGCTGCCCACGCGGCGGCCGTGCGGCGGCGCCCCTTCCGGCTCATCCGCCGCCGACGCCACCGGCGCCCGCAAGCGCTTCAGCGCGTCGCTCCACTGCACCACCTGGTCGAGCATGGCATCGACCGCCTGCTCGTGGTGCTCGCGCGGATTGAACTTGGTGTACTGTTCCCAATCGTCGTGCAGGGTCAGCATGGCCTGGGCACGCACGTCGGCCACCATCAGCTCGCCCATCACCAGGCGCAGGTTCTCGATCGCGCGCGCGCCGCCGATGCTGCCGTAGCCGACGAAGCCGGCGGCCTTGTTGTTCCATTCCTTGAACAGGAAATCGATGGCGTTCTTCAGCGCGCCCGAGGTCGCGTGGTTGTACTCGGGCGTGACGAACACGAAGCCGTCGAACTCGGCGATGCGCGCGGCCCAGGCCAGCGTGTGCGGCTGCGAGTACTGGCCCATCGACGGCGGCACCGGTTCGTCCAGCAGCGGCAGGTTGAAATCCTGGATGTCGACCAGTTCGAATATGGCGTCGCCGCGCATGCCGGCGATGTCCAGCACCCAGTTGGCCACGTCCAGCGCCTTGCGGCCGGGGCGCGTGCTCCCGACGATGACTCCTATCTTGATCATATGCGTCTCCAGTATGCAGGATTGATAATTCTAATAAGCCGATAAAGCAGTGGGCGCCCGATTCAGGGCGCGCATTACGGCACCGGGGCCCAGCCGCCGCCGAGCGCCCGGTACAGGTCGACGTGCGCCGCCAGGTAACTCGCGCGCAGCTGCAGCACGTTGTTCTCGGCGGTGAAGGCATTGCGCTGCGCGTCCAGTTCTTCCAGATACGAGGAATAGCCGTTGCGGTAGCGGTTGTGGGCGATGCGCAGCACCTCGGCGGTGGCGACGCGGCGCGCCTCGGCCTGCTCCAGCTGTTCGCGCAGGCGCTGCACCGCCGTCAGGGCGTTCTCGGTCTCGGCCAGGGCATTGCGCACCACCGTTTCGTAGGCGAACACGGCGCGGTCGCGCAGCGAGGCCGAGATCTCGGCCTGGGCGCGCAGGCGGCCGGCGTCGAAGATCGGCGCCAGGATGCTGCCGCCGACGCTCCACAGCGTGGTGCCGGCGCCCAGCAGGTCGGGCACGTTGTGCGCGTAGCCGCCGACCGAGGCGGTCAGGCGCAGCGCCGGCAGCATCTGGTCGCGCGCCACCGCCAGGCTGGCGTCGGCCGCCGCCACCGCGCGCTCGGCCTGGGCGATGTCGGGGCGGCGCCGCAGCAGTGCCGAGGGCAACCCGGGCTGGATCGCCGGTACGCGCAGCGCCCCGAAGTCGCCACCGCGTGCAACCGGGCCGGGACTGGCGCCGAGCAGCACGGCCAGTGCATTTTCCTGCTGGGTGATGGAACGCTCCAGCTGCGGCACCACGGCCGCCGTGGTGCGGTATTCGGCTTCGGCCTGCGACAGTTCCAGGCGCGAGCTGTAGCCGACTTCGAACTGGCGCCGCGCCAGCTCGAGCGAGCGTACGCGCGACTGCAGCGTGGCGCGCGCCAGTGCCAGCTGGGCGTCGAGGCCGCGCAGGTTCAGGTAACCGGAGGCCGTATTCGCCGCCACCGACAGCGCCACCGCGTCCGCCGCTGCTTGCTGCGAGGCGTAATCGAAGCGCGCCGCCTGGGTGGCATTCTCCAGGCGCCCGAAGGGATCGAGTTCGTAGGCGGCCTGCAGGTTGCCCTGCACCGAGGTCGATTCGATCGGCGTGCCGAGCGGCCCGATCGCACGCGCACGGCCCGGGGTGATGCCGGCCGTCAGCGTCGGTTCCTGGGCCGAGCGTGCGACCCGGATGCGCGCCTGGTATTCCTGCAGGCGCGAACGCGCAGTGCGGATGTCGCCGTTATTCGCCAGCGCCTGCGCCACCAGCGCATCCAGCGCCGGGTCGCCGAAGGCGCGCCACCAGCCGGCTTCGACCGCCGCGTTGGCGTTGGGACCGACCTCGGCAGGTACGGGCGACGCCTGGCCGCGCCACGCCGGCGGCACGTTCAGGGTGGAGGCCGGCGGCGGCGGCACCGCGATCCGGCAGCCGCCCAGCGCCAGCATGGCCAGCACAGCCGGCACATGGTAAAACGCCCCCCTCATCGCGCCTGCCCCTGCGTCGGCGCCTGCGCTGGTGCCTGCTGCGCTGGTGCCTGCTGCGCTGGTGCCTGCTGCACCGGTGCCTGCCGCGCAGCAGGCACTACGCGCGTATCGATGCTGGGCACCACCGACATCCCCGGCCGCAAGCGCTGCGCCAGCGGCTGGTTCGGCTCGATGGCGATGCGCACCGGGATGCGCTGGGCGATCTTGACGAAGTTGCCGGTGGCGTTGTCGGGCTGGATGACGGAGAACTCGGAGCCGGTGGCCGGGGCGATTTCCTCGACATGGCCGCGCAACTTGGCGTGGTTGAGCGCATCGACGGTGAAGGTGACCGGCTGGCCCAGGCGCACGTCGGCCATCTGCGTTTCCTTCATGTTGGCCACCACCCACATGGTCTGGGGCACCAGCGCCGTCAGCTGGGTGCCGGCGTTGACGAAGGCGCCCAGGCGCACGCTGACCTGGCCCAGCTGGCCGTCGCGCGGCGCCAGGATGCGGGTGTTGGCGAGGTCGATCTCGGCCAGTTTCACGGCCGCTTCGGCATTCGCCACCGCCGCTTCCAGGGCGGCGCGGTTGACGTCCACGGTGCGCAGGTTCTGGCGCGAGATCTCGAGTGCGGCACGCGCCTGCTCGGTGGCCGCCACGGTCTGGGCGCGGGTGGCGCGGGCAGCGTCGCGTTCGCGCGCGGACAGCGAGCCGTCGGCCGCCAGTTCTTCGACCCGGCGCAGGTCGGCGTTGGCGCGCACTGCCTGCGCCGCCGCGTTCTGCACCGCCGCCTGGTTCTGGGCGATGGTGGCGCGCGCCGTGCCCTGGCTCTGGGCGAAGTTGCTGAGGGCCGCGCGCTGGCTGGCCAACTGGGCGCGCGCCTGTTCCAGCCGCTGGTTGTAGATGCGGTCGTCGATGCGCATCAGGAGCTGGCCCTGGCGTACCGTCTGGAAATCCTGGACCTGGACGTCGACGATGTAGCCCGACAGCTGGGGACTGATGATGGTGACCTGGCCGCGCACGGTGGCGTTCTCGGTGGTCTCGACGGTGCTGCGGAACGGCGGCAGGTCCCAGGCATACAGGACGATCAGCACGCCGATCAGCGCGACCGTCGCGAACAGCACGCCGCTGACGATCACCTTGCGGTTGGATTTTTCTTGTGTCGGAGTCTCGGCCATTATCGTTTTCGGTGAATGTCAATCAACTGGGTTTCAGCGCGGGGTGGGGTCGGCCACCGGCTCGGGCGGCTGGCCGGCGGCGGTGGACACCGGCGAATCGGTGGCGCCGTCGCGCGCCGACACCTGGGGCGGCGGCGCCGGCGCGGCGGGCACCGCCTTCGGCGCCACGTAGTCGATCCACAGCGCGCGCGCGAATATCCAGAGCGCGAGCAGGGTCGCCAGCACCGCGATCGCCAGGAATACGTCGTTGTAGGCCAGGATGTTGGCTTCGCGCGTCTGGGTCTGGGTCAGCAGCGCAATGCCCTGGCGCGTGCGCGAAGCCGGGTCGGTCAGCACGCGGCCATAGGCGGCGCCGTACTGCTGGATACGCGCGGCCACCAGCGGGTCGAGGCTGCTGAGCGAGTCGGCCAGCTGGGATGAGTGGAATTTTTCGCGCGACACCTGCCAGGTGCCGAGTACCGAGGAGCCGAGCAGGCCGCCCAGGTTCTGGGTCAGGCCGAACAGCACCGAAAAGGTGATCAGGTTGCCGGGATTCGCGATCACCGAGCCCATCAGCGTCAGCAGCAGCGGCCCCAGGAACATCACGCCGCCAAAGGCGAGCAGGCCCTGGCTGACGTACATCTGTTCCGGACGCGTCGCGCTGGTGGCATGCGAATCGATCCAGGCGCCGCAGGCCATGATCAGCAGCGCCACCACCTGCGGCGCCATCATGCGCGCCGGATTGAAGGTCAGCGCCGAAAACACGATGCCGGCGATGGTACTCAGCAGCACCACCGCGAACAGGGACGTCAGCTGGTCGTTGTTCAGGCCCACCAGGCGCAGGAAGCCGACCGCGCCCACGCTCTGCTCGGACAGCACCACGCGCACCAGCACCATGGCGATGAACACGCGCGCGATCATCCCGTTGGTCAGCCAGCGCAGGTTCAGCAGCGGATTCTTGCGGTTGTGCTCGACGGCGATCGCCGCCACGATCAGCACGATGGACAGCGCCAGCGCCACGCCGACCCAGGGTGCCGAGGTCCACCACAGCACGCGCCCGAAGGTGAGCGCGGCGCACAGCAGCGCCATACCCGGCGCGAACAGCGCGAAGGTGACGAAGTCGGTCGGGCGGAAGGCCTTGAAGCGGTCGCCCGGCGGCAGCTTGAGCCACAGCACGGCGCCCAGCGTGACCAGGGTCAGGCCCAGCTCGAACAGGTACAGGCCGCGCCATTCGGCCAGTTCCAGCAGGCGGCTCGAGAACAGGTAGGCGATCGGCTGCGCCAGCTGCGAGACGCCGGTCGAGATGATGATGCCGCGCGGCCGCCATGCCTTGGTAAAGGCTTGCAGCGTGTAGTACAGGCCGAGCGTCGACAGCGCCGCGCCGACCATGCCGTGGGCGGCGCGCACCGCGATCGCCGAGCCGAGGTCGTTGACGAACAGGTGGGCGAAGGTCACCAGCGCGTACAGCACCAGGAAGGCTTCCGTGAACGCGCGCAGGCCGAACTGCTGGCGGAATTTCACCAGCAGCAGGTTCATCGACACGTTGGTCATGACGTAGGCGGCCGGCAGCCAGTTGACCTCGGCCGAAAACGCGCCGAGCGTGCCCTGCAGGTTGACCAGGTTGACCGTTACCAGCGCGTTGCCGAGGCCGCCGGTCAGGGTGACCAGGGTGCCGACCAGGAAGAAGGCCAGGCGGCGCGGGTTCGAGTGGGCGGGAAAGGACGGCCCGCCCGGCATGGTCGGGCGTTCGTCGGGATGCCAGTTGCGTGGGGCGTATTTGTCGGCGTTGTCGCTCATGCGCCTTCCAGGACCTGTTGCAGCTCTTCCAGTACCTCGGATGCCGTTGCCATGCGGGCGGCATCGATGCGCGCCGCGATCGACCGGCGCAGCAGCGCGGCCTGCTCGCCAACCTTGGCCGCCAGCGCCCTGCCCTCCGTGGTCAGCACGACCAGCTTGACGCGGCGGTCGTGCGGGCTCGGCATGCGCTCGGCCAGGCCGCCGGCCACCAGGCGGTCGATGGTGGCGACCAGGGTCGCGCCATCCACGCCCAGCTGCTCGGCCAACTGGCGCTGCGACGGCGCCTGGGCTGCACCGGCGACCGCCGCGAGCGCATTCCAGCCTGCCGGCGTGATGCCGCAGGACTTCAGGTAGCGCTCGAGGGCGGCGCGCCAGGCGCGTGCTCCGCCTTGCAGCGCCTGCGTGAAGCGTTCGTCGACAGGAACCATGGATGACCCAATCATTGGCTGTACGGATTATCTGCCTGTTCTGGCAAATGTGGCCACACGCGTAGATTTAATTCGAGAATTGGTTAATCGGATATTGCTCTGAAAAATCACAGTGCTTAAAATCAATTTATTCCGCTAAGCAATCAGTTCCCTCCAGGATATTTTCAGAGGGTCCTGTCGACACTGAGGTTCCAGAGTTTCCATGTTTAGAGCACGTCCTTCTGTTCGCAAACTTACGTCCGCATTGATTGTCTGCCTCGGCATGCTGCCGGGCCTGGCCATCGAGCAGGAGCTGCAACTCGACTACCGGATCAACGAACACATCGTGCTGATCCCGGCGGGCAAGCATCATCAGGCGCGCCTGGAAACGACGGTGTTCCAGCCCAACGGACAGGGTCCCTTCCCGCTGATCGTCATCAACCACGGCAAGGACCCGGGTCACCCGAACATGCAGCCGCGCGACCGCTTCTATCACATGGCGCACGCCTTCGTGGAGCGCGGCTACGCCGTGATGGTGCCGATGCGCCAGGGCTTCGCCAACTCGACCGGGCGCTACCAGGACCACGGCTGCGACATGACGGCCAACGGCTACGCCCAGGCCGAGGACATCCAGGATACGCTCGACTTTGCCCGCAGCCAGAAGTGGATCGACGCCGACCGCATGGTGGTGGCCGGCCAGTCCTACGGTGGCCTGGCCACGATGGCGCTCGGTACCCAGGACCTGCAGGGCGTGCGCGGCCTGATCAATTTCGCCGGCGGCCTGCGCGACGACAGCAACGGCTGCGGCTGGCGCTCGTCGCTGGTGGCGGCGTTTGCCGAGTACGGCTCCCAGAACAAGCTGCCCAGCCTGTGGATGTACGGCCAGAACGATTCGCTGTTCGGCCCGGACCTGGTGGCGCGCATGCACGAGGCCTTCGAGCAGAACGGCGGCAGCGCCCAGCTGGTCGAATACGCGCCCTTCAAGCGCGATTCGCACGGCATGCTGGCCAGCCGCGACGGCGAAAAAGTCTGGTTGAAGGACACCATGGCCTTCCTGGACAAGGTCGGCATGCCGACCAAGGTCCTGTACAAGGTGCCGGAACCGCCGGTGCCGCAGCCGACCAATTTTGCCACCATCGACAATGTCGATGCGGTTCCTTTCCTGAGCGAAAACGGCAAGCGTGCCTACCAGGAATACCTGACCAAGATGACACCGCGCGCCTTTGCCATCTCGCCCACCGGCGGCTGGTGCTGGGCCGAGGAAGGCGAGGATCCGGAAGCGCGTGCGCTGGCGGCCTGCTCGGCCAAGAGCGACCAGCCGTGCCGCCTGTATTCGGTGGACGAGCACATCGTGTGGAATCCGGACCTGGCCGAGAAGGCGGCCGTGACCGCCTCGAACACGCCGGCACCGGTGCCGGCAGTCACCGGTGGTGGCGGCGGCAGCCCCTCGCTGGGCGGGACGGTGGCGCTGACGAACTGAGGCGCTTCGGTGGCGTGGCGAAAATGGTGCGCAGCAACATTTTTTAGCCCGCCACCTGCCGGCTTCAAGAGCTAGCACAAACCCGCCGCCAGATACCAAACCGACAATGTGATGTCTTTTTCCATCCGCTGGAGACTCACATGCTGCGCCCGGTACTGCGCGCATTGCCGCGCTTGTTGTCCTCTTCGCTGGTCTCGTTCGTGCTGGCCCTCGGCGCCCTGCTGCCGGCCGCACCCGCCCTTGCCGCCAACAATTATCCCGTGGTGCTGGTCCACGGCTTCCTCGGCTTCGGCCCGGACAGCTATCCCGGCAGCGGTTTCCTCTACTGGGGCGGCTACAACAACATCGCCGCCCACATGCAGCTGTACCACGGCCCGCACACGGTGTACGCGGCCGGCGTCGCCGCCATCGGTTCCAACTGGGATGATGCGGCCGAGCTGTATGCCCAGATCAAGGGCGGCTGCACCGACTACGGCGCCATCCATGTGGCCCGCTACGGCTACCCGGGCCAGGTGCAAAAACCGCCGGGCAAGTGCTGGGCCGCCGATCCGAACAACAACCCGAACGACTACCCGCTCGCGCTCTACCCGCAATGGGACGCCGCGCACCCGCTCCACCTGATCGGCCACAGCCAGGGCGGCACCACGATCCGCGCCCTGATCCAGCTGCTCGAGCACGGCTCACCCTACGGCGACGAAGGCGGCGGCGAGTTGTACAAGGGCGGCAAGGTCGGCTGGGTGCGCAGCGTGGTCACGCTGTCGACGCCGCACAACGGCACCACGCTGCGCGACGCCGTGCTCGACATCCTGCCGCAATTGCGCAGCCCGCTGCGCGATTACCTCGACAGCAAGCTGACCTCCTGGGAACTGTCGCCGGACGGCGCGCGCGAATTCAACCGCTGGGCCCTGACCTCGCCCGCCGTCTATTATTTTTCAGTGGGTACGGTGGCCACCGAGCGTGGCGCCTGGTGCTGCAATGGCACCGACCGCACCGTGGCGCCCATCCAGAGCAGCAATTTCCAGTACCCGCGCGCCGACATGTTCCAGTACTACAAATACTTTGCGGGGGAATGGATCGTGCCGTCGCTGGCCCAGCGCGGCATCGGCTCGTACACCCAGTCGGCCACGGACCGGGTGCGCATCGACAGCGAATGGTTCGCCAACGACGGCGTGGTCAACACGATCAGCATGCGTGCGCCGAGCGGGCAGCCGGTGCGCGACTACGACGGCACGGCGGTGCGCGGCAGCTGGAACTTCCTCGGCAACCAGCGCGGCTTCGACCATTTCGATATCCTGAACTGGCCGAACGGCGGGCCGTCGGCAGACCCGGTCTACGAGCGCATCAGCGACATCATTTTTTCGTTGGAGTAATCACCCTACATTGCCGAGCGCAGCGTGCGCGCCAGATCCGACAAGCGATACGGCTTGTTGACGAACGCAAACTCGCTCAAGTCCTTGCCGTGCCGCTGCTTCAGCGCCGGCAGCGGATAGCCGGACGCCAGCATGATCTTGGTCCGCGGATAGTGCTCACGCGTATAGCTGGCCAGTTCGATGCCGTTCATCCCGTTCGCCATGACGACGTCGGTGAACAGGATGTCGACATCCTGGCGCTCCAGCACGTCGATCGCCTCGCGTCCGCTGGCGGCAGTCACCACGTCGTAACCCATGCTGGTGAACAGCGAGGCGGCGACGTCCATCAGGTCGGGCTCGTCCTCGACGATCAGCACGCGCTCGGTGTGGGCGTCCCCTCCCTCCGGCGCGGTCTCGACGACGGCCGGCAGGTAGATCGAGATCGCGGTGCCTTCACCCGGCTTGCTGTCGATGACGACATCGCCGCCGGACTGCTTGATGAAGCCGTACACCTGCGACAGCCCCAGGCCGGTCCCCTTGCCGACTTCCTTGGTCGTGAAGAAGGGTTCGAAGGCACGCGCCACCACCTCGGGCGGCATGCCGGTGCCGCTGTCGAGCACCGTCACTTTCACGTACTCGCCCGGCGCCAGCGCCGTCGTGTTCGGCGTGGCGCCGTCGGCGGCGAAGCTCACGTTGGCACTGGTAATGGCAAGGCGTCCGCCCTCGGGCATGGCGTCGCGCGCATTCACGACCAGGTTCAGCAGCGCCGATTCGAAGCGCGCACTGTCGATCACGGCGCTGTGCGCCTTGGGGTCGAGCTCGATGACGAACTCGATGTTCGGATTGACGGCGCGCCGCAGCACGGTCTCGAAGCCGTTGATGATGCGGTTCAGGTTGCGCGTTTCCGCCTGCAGCGGCTGCTGGCGCGCGAAAGCCAGCAACTGCTGGGTCAGGCGGGCGCCGCGGTCGATCGCGCGGCGCATGCTTTCCAGGGTGCGCACGTCGGCGCCGCTCGGGCTACCGTCCTTGCCGTCCTTGCGTTGCATCGACAGCACTTCCAGGCCGCTCGACAGCACCGACAGCAGGTTGTTGAAGTCATGCGCCACGCCGCCGGTGAGCTGGCCGATCGACTCCATCTTCTGGGCCTGGAACAGCGCCACGTTGGCGGCTTCCAGCGCCTCGGCCGCCTTTTTCTTTTCGGTGAGGTCGCGCGTGATCTTGGCAAAGCCGACCAGCCTGCCTGTATCGTCGTGGATCGCGTCGATGATCACGTGGGCCCAGAAGCGCGAGCCGTCCTTGCGCACGCGCCAGCCCTCGGCCTCGAAGCGGCCGGTCCCGGCTGCCGTCGACAGCGCCCGCACCGGCACGCCGGCGACCCGGTCTTCCTCGGTATAGAAATGCGAGAAATGGTTGCCGACGATCTCGCTCTCGCTATAGCCCTTGATCCGCTCCGCGCCGGAATTCCAGTTGGTGACCACGCCTTCCGGCGACAGCATGTACAGCGCGTAGTCGGTCACGCCCTGCACCAGCAGGCGAAAGCGCTGCTCGCTCTCGCGCAGGGCCTCTTCGGCCTGCTTGCGCTCGGTGACGTCGCGCGTCACCTTGGCGAAGCCCAGCAGCGTGCCTTCCTCGTTGTAGATCGGATCGATCACGACGTGGGCCCAGAAGCGCGAACCGTCCTTGCGCACGCGCCAGCCTTCGGATTCGTACTTGCCCTGGGCGAGCGCGGTCTCGAGGGCGCGCCTGGGCAAGTCGGTTGCCCGGTCTTCGGGGGTGTAGAAACGCGAGAAATGCTGGCCGAGGATTTCCTCTGCCAGATAACCCTTGAAGCGGTTGGCGCCGGTGTTCCAGCTGCTGACATGCCCGCTCGGATCGAGCATGTAGATGGCGTAATCCCTGATGCCGGAAATCAGGTACTGGTAACGCCGCTCTTCCGGAAAGGATTTCTTGGGCTGGGTCTGGTCGTTCATGGCGTACTGCGGCTCTTGGTACAGTGACAATATATTTATACAAAACCAGCGCATGATACACCGGCACCAGGCGTGCCGTGCACCCGCTGCGGCTTGTCAAACCCATTCGAAATGATGATAAACAGTGACGGCCAAGGCTGTGACTTCACTGGATGCGCGTCAGATTAGCATAAAAACAAGATGAAGCCCGCTCGGCTCGCCATGCTCAGTTTTGTCGTTTTATATAGAAATAGCTGCCTTCTCCCAATAAAATTTATCGAAACCACGGCGATGTTATTTTAAAATGTTGCAATATTGCTGCATCTTTAAGTCGACCGGCGGACGCCTTCCTGGTCGATGAAAACGTGTTTCATTGTAAAATAGCGACCTTGCAATCCACCGCCAGCTCCCGCACAGAACACATGACTCCGGTTTCCGCCGCCCCTGCCATCGACCTGTCGACTTGTGACAGGGAGCCGATTCACATGCCCGGCAGCATCCAGCCGCATGGCTTCCTGCTCACCCTGTCCGACAACCTCGAAGTGCTGCAGGCCAGCGCCAACCTGGGCGACTGGACCGGCTGCGGCCTGCGCGAGGCGCTCGGCCGTCCGCTGGCCGAGGTCGTCGGCGAAGCGGCCGCGCTGGTGCTGGCACCGGAACTGGCTGCCCCGCTCGGCCAGCGTCCGTATTACGTGGGCACGATCACCACCGGCAATGGCCGCCACTTCGACGCGCTGGCCCACAAGTGGGACGGCGTGACCGTCCTCGAGTGCGAGCCGGTAGACCGCGCCGGCGCGGCCGACTTCCGCCAGCTGTATTCGCTGATCGGCGATTTCCTGCTGAAGGTGAACGAAGCGGCCAGCATCGAGGCGCTGGCCGAACGGGCCTGCCATCATGTCCGCTCGGTCACTGGTTTCGGCCGCGTGCTCGTATACAAGTTCGACGGCGACGGCCATGGCCACGTGATGGCGGAAGCCAAGCAGGACGACTATGCCTCTTACATGGGCCAGCACTTCCCGGCGTCGGACATCCCGGCCCAGGCGCGCCGGATGTACAAGCAGTCGCGCATCCGCCTGATCCAGGACGCCAATTATCATCCGGCGCCGCTGGTGCCGGCGCTGAACCCGGTTACCGGCAAGCCCAATGACCTGTCCTTTGCCACGCTGCGCAGCGTGTCGCCGGTGCACCTGCAATACATGCGCAACATGCACACGATGGCATCGATGTCGGTGTCGCTGATGGTCAAGGGCGAGCTGTGGGGGCTGATCTCCTGCCACAACGAGGACGCCAAGGCGGTCGGCTTCGAAAAGCGCACCGCCTGCGAACAGCTGAGCGAGATCCTGGCCCTGTGCATCGAGTCGCGCGAGGACGCCGCCGACCTCCAGTTCCGCCTCGACGTGCGGCGCACGATGGTGTCGACCCTCGCCGGCCTGACCCAGGGCAGCGACTTCATCGAGAACCTGTCGAACGTGTTCCCCGAGCTGCTGCGCTTTGCGCGCGCCACCGGGGTTGCGGTGGTGGTCGACGAACGCATCCTGACCTTCGGCGACACCCCGGAGCAGGACGACATCCAGGACCTGGTCGACTGGCTCACCCAGCACGACCATGGCGACGTGTTCCACACCGATAACCTGTCATCTAGCTATCCACTCGGCGGGCGCATCATCCGCAATGCCAGCGGCCTGCTGGCGGTGCCGATCTCGCGCATCCACAAGCATTACCTGCTGTGGTTCCGCCCCGAGTACGTGCGCACCATCGAATGGGCCGGCAATCCGCACGACAAGCTCGTGCAGGCGGCCGCCGCCGGCGTCACCCTGAACCTGTCGCCGCGCACCAGTTTCGCCGCCTGGCGCGAAACCATCCACGGCACCAGCCTGCCGTGGCACCCCGGCGAGATCGAACTGACGCTGGAATTCCGCACCGCCCTGCTCGGCCTCGCGCTCGAGCGCGCCGAACAGATGGCCGCGCTGGCCGGTGAGCTGACGCGCTCCAACAAAGAGCTGGAAGCTTTTTCGTATTC
This sequence comes from Herbaspirillum sp. SJZ107, assembly GCF_006715485.1. Lineage (GTDB taxonomy): Bacteria > Pseudomonadota > Gammaproteobacteria > Burkholderiales > Burkholderiaceae_D > Telluria. The sequence goes on along the minus strand of NZ_VFNH01000002.1, from coordinate 1,467,320 downwards.
GGTGTCGCACGACCTGCGCGCGCCGCTGCGCCACATCGTCGGCTTCGCCGACCTCCTGATCGAATCGAGCGGCAGCGAAGACGCCCAGATGCGCCAGCGCTTCCTGAAGAACATCAAGGAAGCGGCGCGCCTGGCCGGCAAGCTGGTCGACGACCTGCTGTCGTTCTCCCAGATGGGCCGCGCGGCGCTGCGCCCGACCACGGTCGACATGAACGACCTGGTCGCCGCCTGCGTCGACAAGCTGTCCACGGAAACGCGCGGTCGCAACATCGAATGGGACGTGGCCGACCTGCCCAAGGTCCAGGCCGACCCGACCTTCCTGCACCTGGCCATGTTCAACCTGCTGTCGAATGCCGTGAAGTTCACCGGCCAGCGCGATCCGGCGGTGATCCGGGTTACCGCCGAGGACCATCCGCAGGAGACGGTATTCCACGTCGCCGACAACGGCGCCGGCTTCAACATGGATTACGTGCACAAGCTGTTCGGCGTATTCCAGCGCCTGCACCGCATGGAAGACTTCCAGGGCACCGGCATCGGCCTGGCCAACGTGCGCCGCATCGTCGAGCGCCACAACGGCCGCGTATGGGCCAACTCCACGCTCGGGGAAAGCGCGACCTTCTCGTTCGCGCTCCCGAAACCGAACACGAATACCAATACCAATACCTAATTATCCAGGATTAGAAAGAACGCATGCTCAAGCCCATCCTTCTGGTCGAAGACAATCCCAACGACCTCGAGCTGACGCTGATCGCACTGTCGAAGAGCCAGCTCGCCAACCAGGTCATCGTCGTGCGCGACGGTGCCGAGGCGCTCGACTACCTGCACCGCCGCGGCGACCACGCCGAACGTGCTGCCGGCAACCCGGCGGTGGTGTTGCTCGACCTTAAACTGCCCAAGGTCGACGGCCTCGAGGTCCTGAAAGACATCCGCGACACCGACGGCCTGAAGCCGCTGCCGGTGGTGATGCTGACGTCGTCGAAGGAAGAACAGGACCTGGTCCGCAGCTACGAGCTGGGCGTGAATGCCTACGTAGTCAAGCCGGTGGATTTCACCGAATTCGTGCGTGCAATCTCGGATCTCGGCATCTTCTGGGCCGTGCTCAACGAACCGCCGCCAGGCTCGCAGCGCTACATCAAACCCAGCAAGTAGGGTGGGCGCGGACGGCTAGTCGGCTCGGCCGTCGCGTGTGAAAGAAGGCAGCGTCAACGCCGCCCACGCGTAACGCCCGCAGACCGGCTGCCCACGTCAGGCAGTCCCGCTGAACGCCGGCTTCTGATGCCGACGCCGCAACAGATGGCGGATCCGGGCGCTGAGCGCGTCCGGATGATAAGGTTTCTGCAACAGGTTCACCGTCGCTTCCAGCTTGCCCTCGTGCGCCAGCACGCCTTCCGCATACCCCGATGTGTACAGGATTTCCGCCAGCGGCAGCCGGTCGCGCACCGCTTCGGCCAGCTGCAGGCTACTGACCGGCCCCGGCATGATCACGTCGGTGAACACCAGGTCGATCGCCTGGCCGCTCTCCACGATCGCCATCGCAGCGGCCGCGTCGGGCGCTTCCAGCACGCGATAGCCGAGCGCGGACAGGATGGCGCAAGTGGTGCTGCGCACGTCTTCCTCGTCTTCCACCACCAGGATGGTTTCCAGGCCGCCCAGCAGCGGTCCGTCGGCGACGGCTTCCGGCTGCGCCGCTTCGGCGTCGCTGCGCGGCAGGTAGATGCGTACGCTGGTGCCCTTGCCCGGCGTACTCTTGAGCACGATCTCGCCGCCCGACTGCTTGACGAAGCCGTAGGCCATCGACAGACCGAGTCCCGTGCCCTGCCCGGTCGGCTTGGTGGTGAAGAAGGGTTCGAAGGCGCGCGCCAGCACCTCGGGCGGCATGCCGGCGCCGGTGTCCGCCACCTCGATCAGGACATAGCGGCCGGACAGCACCTCGCTCGCGCTGAGCGAGTCCGGCTCGACGTTGGTGGCGCGGATGGTCAGGGTACCGCTGCCGGCCATGGCGTCGCGCGCATTGATGGCCAGGTTCAGCAGCACGTTGTGCAGCTGGTGCGGGTCGACCATCGTGCTGCCCAGGCTATGGTCGATCTCGGTGACCACGCGCGCGCGCGGGCCCAGCACGCGGCGCATCATCTCGTCCATCTCGCGCAGCAGGTGGCCCGGATTGACGACCACTTCCTGCAGCGGCTGGCGCCGTGCGAAGGCCAGCAGGTGCGACGACAGCTTGGCGCCGCGCTCGACGCCGGCCAGCGCCATGTCGACACGGGCGCGCCCGGCATCGTTCAGGTCGCCGATGAGCTTCAGGAGCTGCAGGTTGCCGCCGACGATCTGCAGCACGTTGTTGAAGTCGTGCGCGACGCCGCCGGTGAGCTGGCCGATCGCTTCCATCTTCTGCGCCTGCTGCAGTGCCGACTGGCTGGCTTCCAGCTGTTCCTGGCTGCGCCGCAGCGACACGAAGGCGGCGTCGCGCTGGCGCCGTGCGATGTAGGCATCGTTGTGGTAGCGCACGCGCGCCACCAGCTCGCGCGGATCGGGCCATTTGACGAGGTAGTCGTTGGCGCCGGCGGCAAAGGCCTTGGCCTTGATGTCGGCGTCATCTTCCGACGACAGCATGATGACCGGGACGCTTTCGGTGTCCTTGTCGGCACGCAGGCGGCGCGTCACCTCGAAGCCGTCGATTTCCGGCATGCGCAAGTCGACCAGCACCACGGTGGCATCGATTTCCCTGGCCAGCTCGACGGCCATTGACGGCTGGCTGGCGTAGCGCAGGGTGTGCGCCACGCAGCCCTTCAAGCCATGCGAAATGATGTCTTCCGCAAAAGACTCGTCGTCGATCAGCAGGATCGAGCACGACCCGGTTTCGTTTTGATTCATTGCACCTGTGACAAAATCGGCATGGAAGTGTCCGGAATTGCAAAATATTAAGGACTGATTTTAACATCAAGCGTAAGCGCAATGCGCCAGTAATCTTTGCCTGAAAATCAAAAAATTCACGCAAATCTTAGTAAATAACTATGTAAATACGTGCTTTTAGTGTAATAACTACACCAAAAAATACCGATACTGGTTATTTACTACGCCGCATTACCGGGTTTTTTTCTTGTTCGACGTGAAAGTACGAGTATAGAAACCGGACGGCTTTTTTGCCACCCATTCGATGAAGGCGGCGATGTCGGCATTGCCCTTGAGCGCGTCCCAAGTGTGGTAGGCATGCAGCAGCTCGCGCTCCGAAAACGTCGCGTGGATCTTGCGGTGGCAGATCTTATGGATCGGGAATTGCTCCCTGCCCTTGAGCGATTTCGGAATCAGGTGGTGGCGGTCGATGTTCTCGCTGCCCAGCGGGCGTCCACAGAGTGGACACAGGGCTTCGACGGCGGGAGCGTCGTGCAGTTCGGGAATGTACAGGTGGCGCGCCATATTCCCCATATCGAGGCGCGCGCCACCATTTAAAGACCGGGCCGCCGGGCGCGGCCCCATCCGATCCTCAGCGTACCGGCGCCGCGACCACCAGGCGCGAGAAACTGGCCACGCTGGCGGCAAAGGCAAAGGCGGCGGCCAGGCCGAGCGCATACCAGCTGCCGCGTCCGATGGAAATCGTCAGGCAGAAGGCGACCAGCGCGGCGCCCGTCGATTGCCCGATCAGGCGCGCGGTGGCAACCATGCCGCTGGCGCTGCCGGCGCGCTGCGGCGGCGCGCTGCCCATGATCGCCTTCAGGTTGGGCGCCTGGAAGAAGCCGAAACCGACGCCGCACACCGCCATGCGCCAGCCGATGTCGAGTGCCGACGGGTCGTGCGGCATGCCCAGCAGCGCCACCAGGCCGGCGCCGAGGATCAGCAGGCCCAGGCCGCCGAGCAGGCCCGGCGAATAGCGGTCGCTCAGGCGCCCCGCCACCGGGGCCATCACACCCACCATCACCGGCCACGGCGTCATCAGGAAGCCGGTCTCGATCGGCGAGCGCCCCAGCGCGCTTTCGAAATAGAACGGCAGCGAGACAAAGGCCAGCGCCTGCGCCGCGAAGGTGCAGATCGAGGTCATGACCGACAGCGAGAACAGCGGACGCCGGAACAGGTCGACCGGCAGCAGCGGCGCCGGATGCCCCTTCTGGCGCCGCACCAGCAGCACGAAGAACAGCAGCGCAATGAAGGCTTCCGGCAGCAGCGTGCGCAGGCCGACGCGGTGCGCCGCATCGCCCAGCGCCAGCACCGCCATGCTGAAGGCGATCACGTTGAAGATGCCGGCCACGCCGTCGACGCGGTGGCCCGAGCGCGGCGATTCCGGCAGCGCCCGGCGTGCGATGAAGAAGGCAGCGATGCCGGGAATGACGTTGATCCCGAACAGCCACTCCCACGAGGACACCGCCAGGATCAGCGACGCCAGGCTCGGGCCGAGAGCGAAGCCGATCGCCACCACCAGCGCATTGTTGCCGAAGCCGCGTCCGTGCAGCTTGGCCGGATAGACGGTGCGCAGCAGCGCCGTGTTCACGCCCATCAGCGCAGCCGCACCCAGGCCCTGGAACAGGCGCGCCACGATCAGCGCCGGCAGCGACCAGGCCAGGGCGCAGCCGAGCGAGGCCAGCGTGAACAGCGCCATGCCGGCAACGTACACGCGGCGGTAGCCGACGGTCTCGCCGAGCGCCGCGATCGGCAGCAGCGTCGCGACCATCGCCAGCTGGTAGGCATTCACGATCCAGACCGAATCGGCCGGCGTGGCGTGCAGTTGCGCGGCCATGGCAGGCAGCGCGGTGTTGGCGATGGCGGTGTCGAGCGAAGACATGCCGACGCCCAGGGACAGGGCCACGATGGCCCAGATGCGTTCGTTCGGCGGCAGGCCGTCCCGGGCCTGGATGGCGTGCGCGGCGTCCTGCCCGGCGCTGGGGGTATTGGCTGATGGCTGCATGGGTCGACCCGGATGCGAAAGGGTCCATTATAAAAAGCCGGAACTACCTCTGCGGGCGTGGAAACAAAAGCGCAACAATCGCAATGACGGGCAGAACAAAAGCAAAAAGCCCGCTTCAATGAAGCGGGCTTTTGACGATGTTACTGCTGCTTATCGGTACTGAATTCTGGCTCCCCGACCTGGACTCGAACCAGGGACCTGCGGATTAACAGTCCGTCGCTCTACCGACTGAGCTATCAGGGAATTGAGGCTCGAATTATAACGGCTGAGTTGCGATTTGACCAGCCTTGCATGAAATCAAGCGTGCGGCATCAACAAGGCGTGCTGGGATGCCGTATGGAAGTCGCGCCAGACCCGGTTGACCGGGCTGTCGGCGCGCGCCGCATACAGGCCGCAGTACGGGTACAGGGTGTCGACCGCATGGCGCGACGCAGCCACCCAGGCCATCGACAAGGCCTGCAGTTCGGCGGCGTCGGCTGCCGCCACCCTGCCCTCGGCCAGCACGCCTTCCCAGCTGGCGTCGAGCCGTGCATAGAAGCGGCTGCGCGCCGCGTCGAAGCGGGCGCGGCATTCGGCCAGCACCGCCTGCACCGCCGGCACCTCGATCAGCGCCTCGCTCTCGCCGAAGCGATTGCGGCGGTGGCGCAGGCATTCTTCCGCCAGCGCGATGAAATGGCCCGCCATGCCGGCCACGTTGGCGCTCAGGGTCACGAAGGCAAAGGCAAGGAAGGGAAAGCGGTACAGCGGCCCCTGCTCCCTGGCCTTGTCGGGATCGATGTCGAAGCCGTGGTCGCGACCGATCCACTGGCCGCGTACCCGATACCCGTGCGAGGCGGTGGCGCGCAGGCCGATGCTGCGCCAGTTCGGCACGATCTCCACCAGCGCCGCCGGCACCACGAAGGCTTTCATGCGCGGGTGGCCAGCGGCGTCGAGCAGCGGCTGGCCGTGTTCGCGCAGGATGGCGTTGAAGGTGAAGTGGGTGGCCATCGGCGCGCCGCTGGCATAGTCCCAGTGGCCGTCGATGCGGTAGCCCTCGCCCTCGGCATCGGCATGGCCGGTCGGGGCGCCGCTGCCGGCCAGGCAGACGCGTTTCGTCGCCAGGACGTCGCGCGCCAGGGCGGGCGGCAGGAAGCCGGCGAACCAGCCGGCGCCGGCGCACAGGGTGAGCGTCCAGCCCATGCTGCCGTCGATGGCGGCGATGCTTTCCTCCAGCCGCACCACCGCGGGCAGCGCCAGCTCGGCGCCGCCGAGCGCGCGCGGCGCCAGCATGCGCAGCCAGCCGCGCCGGTGCAGCAGCGCCTGCTGGACCGGGTGCAGCCAGCCGGCCGTGTCGGCATCGGCGGCGTAGTGGGCGATGCGGCTGGCGTCGCGATCGGACAGCTGGCCTGGGTGAACTGGCATTTTTATGCTCCCGAAACGAAAAAGCCCGCTTCAACGAAGCGGGCTTTTGACGATTTTACTGCTGCTTATTGGTACTAAATTCTGGCTCCCCGACCTGGACTCGAACCAGGGACCTGCGGATTAACAGTCCGTCGCTCTACCGACTGAGCTATCAGGGAATTGAGGCCGCATTATAACCGCCCGAGACGTTCTGGCAATAGTTTTTTATGGAAACGTGTGCGCGGCATCGTTCAAGGTCTGATAATGCGCCAATCAGCACGCCCGCCGGCGGTTTGCTATAGTCGCAAATTCTCTCTCAGCACAGCCCTCACTTTCATGAACACACCCCGCACCCTCGGCACCCCGCTCTCCCCGTCCGCCACCAAGGTCATGCTTCTCGGTTCCGGCGAGCTCGGCAAGGAAGTCATCATCGCCCTGCAGCGCCTCGGCGTGGAGACCATCGCGGTCGACCGCTATCCGGATGCGCCCGGCCACCAGGTCGCGCACCGCGCCCACGTGATCGACATGACCGACGGCGACGCGCTGGCCGCGCTGATCGCCCGGGAGCAGCCCGACCTGGTCGTGCCCGAGATCGAGGCGATCGCCACCGCCAAGCTGGCCGAGCTGGAAGCCGCAGGCACCATCACCTGCATTCCGACCGCGCGCGCGGCGCTGCTGACCATGAACCGCGAAGGCATCCGCCGCCTGGCCGCCGAAGAGCTGGGCCTGGCGACCTCGCCCTACCGCTTCGCGTCCAGCCTGGACGAACTGCAGGCGGCCTGCGCCGAAATCGGTTTTCCGTGCGTGGTGAAGCCGGTGATGTCGTCCTCGGGCAAGGGCCAGTCCAGGCTGGACAGCGCCGCGGACGTCGAGAACGCCTGGAACTACGCGGCCGCCGGCGGCCGTGTCGATGCCGGCCGCGTGATCGTCGAGGGTTTCATCGACTTCGACTACGAAATCACGCTGCTGACCGTGCGCGCCAACGGCGCGGGCAGCAACGGCGCGGGCGAGATCGAGACCGTGTTCTGCGAACCGATCGGCCACAAGCAGGTACAGGGCGACTACGTCGAATCGTGGCAGCCGCAGCCGATGAGCCCGCGCGCGCTGGACAATGCGCGCGACATCGCCGCCAAGGTCACCGCCAACCTGGGCGGGCGCGGCGTGTTCGGGGTCGAGCTGTTCGTGAAGGGCGACATGGTGTGGTTCTCGGAAGTCAGCCCGCGTCCGCACGACACCGGCATGGTCACCATGGCCACCCAGGTGCAGAGCGAATTCGAGCTGCACGCCAAGGCCATCCTCGGCCTGCCGGTGAATCCGCTGCTGCGCGCATCGGGGGCCTCGGCCGTGATCTACGGCGGGCTGGAACAAGCCGGCATCGCCTTCGAGGGCGTGGCCGAGGCCCTGCAGGTGCCGGAATCGGACATCCGCCTGTTCGGCAAGCCGGAATCCTTCGCGCGCCGCCGCATGGGCGTGGCGCTGGCGACCGCGGTCGACGTCGATACGGCGCGCCAGCGCGCCCTGGAAGCGGCCTCGCGCGTAAAACCGGTCTCGAACAAGGCCTGAACGCAGGACGGAACCCGGGCCGGCGCCGCGCACGCCGGCCGTTTGCACTCCCGCCGCGAAGCTGCTAAGGTCAAACGCTGACACCCAGCGTCGAGGAGGTTGCCATGCGCCACATCGACGACGAGCCGTGCACGCTTGCCGCCGACAGCTTCGAATTGCTGGCCAGGCTGTGTCCCGATGGCGTGCTCATCATTGTCGACGACCGCATCGTCTACGCCTGCCCCGCCGCCGATACCATCCTGTCGCCCGCCGCACCGGGCGGCCTGCCCGGACGCGCACCCCTGAGCCTGGTCCTGCCGGCGCACCACGCGCGCGTGCGCGAACGCTGGGCCCAGGCCGCGGCAGGCGCTTTCCTGGCCCCGGAGGAAATCGGCTTGTGCGGCGTCGGCGGACGCTGCTTTGACGCCGAACTCAGCTGCGGCCCCTTCGTCTGGCACGGCCGCCCGGCGCTGCAGATGCTGGTACGCGACATTTCTGAACGCAAGGCGATGCTGACCCAGCTGCACGCCACCGAGAGCCGGCTCGCGGCCGAACTCGAGGAAATGACGCGCCTGCACCAGCTCAGCAGCCGGCTGCTGGCCACGCGCGACCTCTCTAGCGCGCTCGACGAAGTCCTGGATGCCGCCATCGCCCTGCTCGGGGCCGATTTCGGCAACATCCAGCTCTACAACCCGCAAAAGAAGGGACTGGAAATCGTGGTGCAGCGCGGCTTCCCGCAAGCCTTTCTCGATACCTTCAGGCTGGTCCGCATCGACAACGACAGCGCCTGCGCGCGGGCGCTGCGTAGCGGCGAAGCGGTGATCGTCGAGGACGTGCTGCTCGACCCGTCCTATGCCGCGTTCCGCGCCATCGCGGCCCAGTGCGGCTACCGCGCGGTGCACTCGATTCCGCTGCGGATTCCCGGCGGCGAAATGCTCGGCATGCTGTCGACCTGTTTCCGTGCACCGCACCGCGCTTCCACGCACCAGTTGCGCGTGCTGGAATTGTACGGGCGCCAGGCGGTGGACCTGATCGACCGCCTGCGCGCCGAACAGGCCCTGCGCGACGCCGACCGCCGCAAGGACGAATTCCTCGCCACCCTGGCCCACGAGCTGCGCAACCCGCTGGCGCCGATCAGCAATGCGATGATCCTGCTCAGGCCGAACGGCGACCAGCGGCGCCGCGCCGATCACCTGATCGGGATGGTGCAGCGCCAGGTGCGCCATATCGTGCGCCTGGTCGACGATCTGCTCGAAGTCTCGCGCATCACGCGCGGCAAGATCGAACTGCGGCGCGCGCCGGCGCTGCTGGCCGACATCCTGCATGCGGCGCTCGAGACCAGCCGCCCGCTGATCGATCAGGCCGGCCACCGCCTGCATGCGGACCTGCCCGACGAACCGCTGGTACTGGATGCCGACAGCGTGCGCCTGACCCAGGTGTTCTCGAACCTGCTCAACAACGCGGCCAAGTACACGCTGCCCGGCGGCGACATCACGCTGGCGGCACGCCGCGATGGCGCCGAGGCCGAGGTCAGCGTGCGCGACAACGGCATCGGCATTCCAACCGCCATGCTGGGGCGCGTATTCGACATCTTCGTGCAGGGCGATGAAAACGGCAACGGCAGCAATGGCGGACTCGGGATCGGGCTGACGATGGCGCGCAGCCTGGTCGAGTTGCACGCGGGCCGTATCGAGGCGCGCAGCGACGGACCGGGGCTCGGCAGCGAATTCGTGGTGCGCCTGCCGCTGCTGCTGCGCACGCCTGCCGATGGGCCGGCGGCGGACGTGGAATGCGCCCCGCTGTCGGGCCGGCGGCTGCTGATCGTCGACGACAACCGCGACGCCGCCGACAGCCTGGCGCTGCTGCTGTCGAGCAGCGGCGCCGAGGTGCGGGTCGGCTATGGCGCCGAGGAAGCGCTGGCGGCAATCGCCGGCTGGGCTCCGGACGCGGCCATCATCGACCTCGGCATGCCGGGCATCGACGGCTGCCAGCTGGCCGGCATGCTGCGCGCCGACCTGCGCTACCGCGGCATGCTGCTGGTGGCGCTGACCGGCTGGGGTCAGCGCGCCGACCGCGAGCGCTCGCGCGCCTGCGGCTTCGACGCCCACCTGACCAAGCCGGCCGAGATCGCGGCGCTGACGGCCTGCCTGGCCGCGGACGGGTCCGCCGCCCGCGGCTAGCGGCGCACCAGGCGCGGATCGTAACTCCATTTGCGGACCTTGCGCGCCTTGATGGCGGCGGCGTCCGGGTGCATCGGATTGACCAGCACGTTCCACTCTTCCTGCACGATGACCGACGGTACGATCATCAGCGCGCTGCGGTTTGCCTTGAGCCAGCGGTCGCCTTCGTCGAGGCTGACCTTGCCGGTCGGGATCGCATCCCAGCCGACCGGCGGCGCGTGCAGGGTGATGGCGCGTTGCCACACGTCGTCGGGGATGGCCAGCTCGACCAGGTAACGGTTGAGCGGCAAGCCGCCGGCGCCGAGGTGGATGAAGGTTTCGAGTACGGCGAGCGAGACGTTGCTGGCGCAGTAGAGCAGCGGACTGCCGGGGCGGTTCCAGCGGCCGCCGGAGATCTTGGCGCCGGCCCCGGTCAGGTCGTCGGCGGTGTAGCCGGGCGTATCGGTCGCGATCCGCCAGGCGCGGATCACGCGTAGGCCCCGGTCTGCATGGTGGCGAGCACCCGCGAGATCATTTCCTGGCCTTCGATGGTGTCCATGTAGTCGGCGGGGGCGGCGCCGCCCAGCGCCGGGATCGGCTCCTCCATCCAGTGGGCGAGCCATTTGGCGGCATCGAAGCCCTGCATGGCGTCGGGGTCGCCGGATTCCTCGAGCAGGGTTTCGACCTGGCCGATCAGCTTTGCCATGCCGACCACTTTTTCGCTGTCTTCCTGCGACAGCGCTTCGTTGCGGCTGGCCTTGCGGTTGACGGTGGCGGTGGCGATGTCCAGCATCAGGAAGATCTTTTCCTGCTGGATGTCGAGACGGCTGACGAAAAGCTTGAAGTCCGCGGCATTCACGCCTTTGCGGATCAGGGCGATCCGCTTGACCGGCGTGGACTGGAACACTTCGCGGAAATTGAGCCACTGGTTCATGCTGGCATCACCCCCCGCCGTTTGCCCATATGGCTCTATTTTTTCAGAAACTTTATATGACGCCGGTGCGGGCAGGTCCTGATTGTGACCGCTCGCCGCCTGTGCTCGCTTTGCAGTTGTCGCCATGATTTGCTCCTTTGAGTAGCCAGCGTAGATCAAATGAGCAGGGAATGCAAGCAAGCGCCGCCAGGACGCGCCAGAACGGCAAAACAAAAAAGCCCGCTTCAGGGAAGCGGGCTTTTAACGATTTTACTGCTGCTTATTGGTACTGAATTCTGGCTCCCCGACCTGGACTCGAACCAGGGACCTGCGGATTAACAGTCCGTCGCTCTACCGACTGAGCTATCAGGGAATGGATGTTGCTATTATAACCTCTCGCCAGGACATTGCACAGGACAAGCTGCCAACCGTGCATTGCCTTGCCAGAGGCATGAATTCTGGCTCCCCGACCTGGACTCGAACCAGGGACCTGCGGATTAACAGTCCGTCGCTCTACCGACTGAGCTATCAGGGATTAGATCTTCCGCTTCTGCTTGCGCCGAATTGGAAGAGCCAAGAGTTTAGAGAACTTTTGCGATGGCGTCAACGATCCGATCGATGTTCTTCGAATTCATCGCTGCGACACAGATGCGGCCCGTGTCCACGGCGTAGATCGATTCGGCGCGCAGCTGCTCGACCTGCTGCTTAGTCAGGCCCGAATACGAGAACATGCCGACCTGCTCGCGCACGAAGGCGAAGTCCTTGCCCGGGGCCTTGTCGGCCAGCTTCTTGACCAGCTCTTCACGCATTTCCTTGATGCGCACGCGCATGCCGGCCAGTTCCTCTTCCCACAGCTGGCGCAGTGCCGGCGTGGACAGGACGGTGGCGACCACCTTGCCGCCGTGGGTCGGCGGGTTCGAGTAGTTGGTGCGCACGATGCGCTTCAGCTGCGACAGCAGGCGCGATGCTTCTTCGGCCGAGGAGGCGACCACCGACAGCGCGCCGACGCGCTCGCCGTACAGCGAGAACGACTTCGAGAACGAGTTCGACACCAGCAGCGGGCCGCCGGCTTCGACGAAGCGGCGCACCACGGCGCCGTCTTCGGCGATGCCCGAACCGAAGCCCTGGTAGGCCATGTCCAGGAACGGGATCAGGCCGCCGGCCTGCACCGCGTCGATCACCTGGCCCCACTGCTCGGACGTCAGGTCGGCGCCGGTCGGGTTGTGGCAGCAGGCGTGCAGGACGACGATCGCGCCTTCCGGCATCGCCTTCAGGTCGGCCAGCATGCCGGCGAAGTCGACGCCGTGCGTGGCCGGGTCGTAGTACTTGTAATTGTTGACGGTGAAACCGGCGCTTTCGAACAGCGCGCGGTGGTTTTCCCAGCTCGGATCGCTGATGTAGACGCTCGAGCCCGGCGCAAAGCGCTTCAGGAAGTCGGCGCCGATCTTGAGTGCGCCGGTGCCGCCCAGTGCTTGCACGGTGATCGCACGCTTCTCTTGAATTACCGGGCTGTCGGCACCAAATACTAATTCTTGCACAGCCTTGTCATACGCACCCAGGCCTTCGATCGGCAGGTAGGTACGCGGTGCAGGCTGTTCCATCAACAGCGACTCCGCTTTGCGCACGCATTCCAGCAGCGGCACTTTACCATTGTCATCATAATAGACACCGACGCCCAGGTTGATCTTGGACGGGTTGGTATCTGCATTGAAGGCTTCGGTAATACCGAGGATGGGGTCGCGCGGGGCCATGGCGATGGCGCCGAAGATGCTGGCAGGAGCTGTGGAATTCATCGTGATAAACTGGGTTTGTCGCTGGGTTCGCAGCAGTTGTATAGACAGCGGCTTAAAACAATGTTTGGCCGCAGGCGGATTCTCATTCTAGCAAAGGTCTGAACACATGGCAGATTTATCGGTCGCAAATACCCCGGCACCCGAAGTCATCACTTTCCCGAATTCACCGTTCAAGCTGCACCAGCCCTTCCCGCCCGCCGGCGACCAGCCGACCGCGATCGAAGGCCTGGTGCAGGGCATCGACGACGGCCTGATGTACCAGACGCTGCTCGGCGTGACCGGTTCCGGCAAGACCTACACGATGGCCAACACCATCGCCCGGGCCGGCCGCCCGGCGATCGTGTTCGCCCCGAATAAAACCCTGGCGGCCCAGCTGTACGCGGAGTTCCGCGAATTCTTCCCGCAGAACGCGGTCGAGTACTTCGTCTCGTACTACGATTACTACCAGCCGGAAGCCTATGTGCCGCAGCGCGACCTGTTCATCGAAAAGGACTCGTCGATCAACGAGCACATCGAGCAGATGCGCCTGTCGTGCACCAAGTCGCTGATGGAACGGCGCGACGTCATCATCGTGGCGACCGTGTCGGCCATCTACGGTATCGGTAATCCGAACGAATACCACAAGATGATCCTGACGCTGCGCACCGGCGACAAGGTGGCGCAGCGCGACGTGATCGCGCGCCTGATCCAGATGCAGTACACGCGCAACGAAATGGATTTCGCCCGCGGCACCTTCCGCGTGCGCGGCGACACCATCGACATCTTCCCGGCCGAGCACGCCGAGCTGGCGATTCGCGTCGAGATGTTCGACGACGAGATCGAATCGCTGCAGCTGTTCGATCCGCTGACCGGCAAGGTGCGCCAGAAGATCCCGCGCTTCACCGTGTACCCGGGCTCGCACTACGTGACCGGCCGCGCCACGGTGCTGAAAGCGGTCGATTCGATCAAGGCCGAGCTGCGCCACCGCCTGGAAGAATTCCGCGAACAGGGCAAGCTGCTGGAAGAGCAGCGCCTCGAACAGCGTACCCGCTTCGACCTCGAGATGCTGGCCGAAGTCGGCTTCACGAAAGGCATCGAGAACTACTCGCGCCACCTGTCCGGCTCGATGCCGGGCGAACCGCCGCCGACCCTGATCGACTACCTGCCGAAGGATGCGCTCATGTTCATGGACGAGTCGCACGTGATGATCGGCCAGCTGAATGCCATGTACAACGGCGACCGCTCGCGCAAGGTCAACCTGGTCGACTACGGCTTCCGTTTGCCGTCGGCGCTGGACAACCGGCCGCTGAAGTTCACGGAATTCGAGAACAAGATGCGCCAGTGCATCTTCGTCTCGGCAACCCCGGCCGAGTACGAGAAGGAGCATGCCGACAACGTGGTCGAGCAGGTGGTGCGCCCGACCGGCCTGGTCGACCCGCAGATCATCGTGCGCCCTGCCCGTTCGCAGGTGGACGACCTGATGGGCGAGATCAACATCCGCATCGCCAAGGACGAGCGCGTGCTGGTGACCACGCTGACCAAGCGCATGGCGGAACAGTTGACGGAATACCTGGGCGACCACGGCATCAAGGTGCGCTACCTGCACAGCGACATCGATACCGTCGAGCGCGTGGAAATCCTGCGCGACCTGCGCCTGGGCACCTTTGACGTGCTGGTCGGCATCAACCTGCTGCGCGAGGGCCTGGACTTGCCGGAAGTGTCGCTGGTGGCCGTGCTTGACGCGGATAAAGAAGGCTTCCTGCGTTCGGAACGCTCGCTGATCCAGACCATCGGCCGCGCGGCACGTAACCTGAACGGCGTCGCCCTGCTCTACGCCGATCAGATGACCGACTCGATGAAGAAGGCGATCGACGAGACCGAACGCCGCCGCGCCAAGCAGATCGCCTTCAACGAAGCCAACGGCATCGTGCCGAAGGGCGTGAACAAGAAGATCAAGGACATGATCGACGGCGTCTACAGCGCGGCTGCGCAGAAAGCCATGCTGACCGACTTCGGCATGGCGGAAGATGCGGCCAAAGTCGAAGGCATGAGCGAGAAGCAGATTTCGAAAGAGATCAAGCGCCTCGAAAAGCTCATGGTCGACCACGCCAAGAACCTCGAGTTCGAGAAGGCGGCGCAGGTGCGCGACCAGCTGCATGTGCTCAAGCAGCAGGCCTTCGGGGCGCCGGGCGCGGACAACGTGGTGTCGATGCTGGGCAAATAAGCTTCCTGATGCGCCCCCTGGGGTTCCGCAAACGCGGGATCCCAATTCTTGAAAAAAGCCGCCTGCCCCGCTTGGGACAGGCGGCTTTTTCTCGCAGCGATGCCGGATCAGCGTGCGCGGCGGCGCAGACCGAAGCCCAGCAGGCCAAGGCCGGTGACCATGCTCAGCAGGGTCGAGGGTTCCGGGACGGCGGTGGCGCTGGCAAAGGCGTTGGCCGGCGAGACGACGTCGGCCTGGCCCGGCATCAGGTCGATCTGGACCAGTGGCGTGTCCATGCCCAGCGTGGCGCTGAAGTCCGCGTTGTACAGCATCGCGGTGAAGCTGGAGCCGTCGAGGCCGCCGGTGCCGACATCGAAGCTGAGGTCGAAGCTGAACAGCCCGCCCAGAATGATGCTCTGAAGCAGGCCGCTGTAGCCGGCGTCGTTCACCAGGCGCACGCTGCTGCCGATCGCACCGCTGGCGCTGCCGCTGAAGTCCGACGCGCCATACGCGCCCATGAAGTGGTTCAGCGTTGCCGTCACCGGGGCGGCGTTCCCCGTCAAGGCGCCCAGCTCGAGGTCGAGTACCGCGTTGCTGTTGCCCAGCGTGCTGGTGTCGATGGTGACGTGGTAGACCGGGGCGGCGAACACGCCGGCGCATGCACCCAGCGCCACGGCCAGCAGGGAGCCCGACAGGAATTTCTTGAGGTTCAACATGGCGATTCCTTTATGGATGACTTAGAACGAGCCGCTGATCAGCGTGGCGGTGTAGCCGATGCCGACCTTGCCCGGGTTCGAGAACGTGGTCGTCACCGTGGCACTGGCGCCCGGCGCCAGCGAGATGGCCGGCAGCGTCATGTACGGCGCGCCGTTCTGGGCGCCGCTGGCGTTATCCAGGGTCACGCCGGCAGTCAAGCCGTCGAGGCGGAACTGCAGCGGGCCGTTCAGGGTCGCGTTGGTGGTATTCGTGAAGGTGACGCTGCCCGTGGATTTCGAGGTGACGCGGTTCAGCGTCACGCCGGAACGCGCGATGTTCACGCTGCCGGTCGCATTGACGAACGCCAGATTCGTGCAAGGCTGCCCCGTCAGCGCATCCGCCACGCCGCGCAGCGCCGGCTTGCCCTGGTACTGCGCGTCGAACAGCAGCGGCCAGTCCTGGTGCCTGTTCTGGAACAGCTGCTGGATCAGCCAGCTGCTCGGATCGCTCACGCCCCACACGACGACGCCGCCGCGCTGGGCTGGCGGCACCACGTCCAGGTAGGCCTTGACCACTTCGCAATAGCGCTTTTTCTGGGCAAGGCCGAGGTCGAGCGTATAGACCGTCTTGATGTCGCCGGCCTGGTATTGCGGGCTGTACGGGTTGTTGATCGGGATGTCGAGCTCGGAGATCTTGACCTTCAGGCCGCGGTCCACGACCTTCTGCAGCGACGCCTTGATCTGGCTGGTGGACGGCCAGTCGATGTACACGTGCATCTGGAAACCGACCCCGTCGATCGGCACGCCGCGCGCCTTGAAGCCGTCCAGCATGCCGGTCATCGTGTTCATCTTGTTGGCGTCCGACTCGATGTTGTAGTCGTTGTAGTACAGGGTCGCGTTCGGGTCGGCCTCGCGCGCCGCGCGGAATGCCCGGTCGAGGTAGTCGGCGCCTGTCCTCTGGTAGAACAGCGACTGCCGGTAGCCGCCGCCGTCGTTGATCGCCTCGTTGACGACGTCCCAGCTCTGCACCTTGCCGGCGTAGTGCGTGGCGATCGTCTTCACGTGCTCGTCCAGCATCGCGAGGAACGCCGTCTTGTCGCCGCTGAAGTTCTTCATGAACGTCGGCACCTGGTAGTCCGAATGCCAGATCAACGCGTGCGCATGCACGCGCACGTCGTGCGCGGCCGCGTAGTTCACCAGTTCGTCCGCCTGCGCGAAGGTGTAGGTATTCCTGTCCGGGTGCAGGTAGCTCATCTTCATGATATTGCCCGGCGTAACCTGGCTGAAGTGCTGGTTGACGACTTGCTGCTCGGCCGGCGTGCTCACCAGGCTGCGCGCCTCCCAGCCGCCGTCGACGGCGACGCCGACCGGGAAAGCGGCGAGCGCCTTCAGGCTCGCCACCCCGGGGTTGTAGGCCGCAGGGCTGGCGACGATCGCCGCGCTGGCCTGATCCGGTTGCGCTGCCGCCATCTCGCCGGCGGTCTTCGTGGCGGCCGTATCGCCCGATCCGGGGCCGCATGCGGCAAGGGCCAGGCAGCAGGCAGCGCTCAAGACGCTGCGCTGGAACACAGGTGCTTTGTACATGGTTTGTCTCCGATGATTGTTGTTCCGGCCCATGTTGATGTTAAGCGCTAACAAGGCATGAACCAGGTGACTGTCAATGCTTTGTTAACAGTCTGAAATCAGTTTAGCCCTAGAAATGTGGTAAATACAAACACTTTTTAGCGTCAGCGTGGCAATTTCAAACACTGCCGCAACATTCGGCTAACATTTGTGATTGCGCTATCACGCTACGAACGGCGAGTTCGGGAAGGCGGCGCAGGTGTACGGCCAGCTGCATGTGCCGGGAGGAGCAGGCCTTCAGGGCGACGGGGCGAATAAAAAAGCGGCCTGCAGGCCGCTTTTCGTTTATTACCTGTGATAATGTTTGTTCAATATTATCCCAAAGGAATGATCATGCAGGTACCTGCTTTTGCTGTTGCTGCGCTCGCCATTCTGCACCTGGCGACCATGCCCGCCTTCGCCGCCACCGCCGACGCGAACTACCTGCAGAACGGCCTCGACGGCCGTGGCCATTGCCTGACGGCGGCCGACGGCAAGGTGGCCATGGGCACCTGCGCCAAGTCGGCGGATCAGCAGTGGGTGGTCAGCCAGGGGGATATTCCCGGTTTCAGCAAGGTGCATACGGTCGCGGGCGGCACGGCCATGTGCCTGACGGTGCATCCGGAGAATGGCAAGAACGTGCTGGCAATGGATAGCTGTGGCAATGCCGACAACCAGCAATGGCGTGTCAAGCGGGTGCAGACCGGCCCCTTCGTCCTGCCGCTCACCAACCGCGACACCGGCGCCACGCGCTGCCTGGAGGCGGTGCAGACCGGCCTCAAGATGACGCCTTGCAGCCGCCAGCAGCCGGGACACCGCTGGCAGAGCAATTACGAGCCGACGATGTGATCGTCGCGCCCCGTCGACTTATTTGACGTCCAGCAGCTCGACGTCAAAGATCAGATTCGCATTCGGCGGAATCGGACCCGCGCCATCCGCGCCGTAACCCAGGCTGGCCGGAATGATCAGGGTGCGCTTGCCGCCCACCTTCATGCCGGCCACGCCCTGGTCCCAGCCCGGGATCACGCCGCCCGAGCCGAGGCGGAAGCTGAACGGTTCACGGCCGACCGAGCTGTCGAACTGGGTGCCATGCTTGTCCGCCGCGTTCGGCGCCAGCAGCCAGCCGGTATAGTTGACGGTAACGGTCTTGCCGGCAGTCGCTTCCGCGCCGGTGCCGACGACGGCATCGATCTTCTGGAATTCCTGCGCCGACGTGTCGGCTTCAGTCTTGGCGGCAGCGACACCAGCCGACGATGCGGCCGGTGCAGCGGTCGATCCGGTGTCGGTCGATGGCTTGTTGCGGTTGCAGCCGCCCAGCACCAGCAGCGGCACGATGGCGGCGATGCAGAAGCCGTAGCCGAGCTTGCGGCCAATGAGTTTGCTTGTCATGGAATATCCAAACGATAAGTGATCAGAGGCCGCAGTATACATGCCGTCACAAAGTCTTGACGAAAGCGCGTATCCCGCTCAGCAGCATCTCGATCGACATCGCGGTCAGGATCAGGCCCATCAGGCGCTCGAAGGCCGTCATCACCTGCGCACCCAGCACCTGCTGCAGGCGCTCGGCGCCGAGGAATACGGCCAGCCAGATCACGAAGACAGATGCCAGCGCCGCCACGTGGACCATCACCTCCTCCGTCGTTTGCGAGCTGAACAGCAGCACCGTGGCCAGCGCCGACGGCCCGGCCAGCGCCGGAATCGCCAGGGGCACGATGAAGGGTTCGCCATGCTCGCTCTTGCCGAGTACGCCGTCCGGATGCGGGAAGATCATGCGGATCGCGATGATCAACAGGATCACGCTGCCACCGATGCGCAACGAAATATCGGTCAGCTGCAGCGCGGTCAGGAAATGCCGGCCGAAGAACATGAACAGCAGCAGCAGGCCGAACGCGATCGCACACTCGCGCACCACGATGCGCCCGCGCCGCGCCTGGGGCACGTCCTTCAGGGCGGTAACGAACAGGGGCACGTTGCCGAAGGGGTCGGTGACGAGCAGCAGCAGGATGAAGGTCTGGAAGAAACTTTGTGTCATGGACGGTCCCGTGTTTGAATTACAATCTTAACCGATTGGCACCCGGATCGGATGGGTCGGCCTTGTCGTGTATTTACATCGGAGGAAACCCCATGACGCGCACTATCCTGGCCGTGCTGGCCCTGCTATCGGGTTTCACTGCGCAAGCGGCCGACAAGGCACCGATGCCGGCGGCGCTGATGCACGAGATCGACGGTGTCTACAAGCATCGCTTCCAGAACACGATGGCCGTGCCGGGCCAGGCCGACCAGACCTACGAGTCCGAAGACATCGTCGAACTCCTGCCCTACGACGACAAACACCTGTACCTGCGCGCCCACCTGGAATTCGCCAACGGCCACACCTGCGACATCGCCGGCATGGCCGGCTACCAGCATGGCGCCTTCGTCTACCACGACCCGACACCGCCGCAGCCAGGCGAACGCGCTTGCGCGCTGCGGCTGCACGTGACGGACAAGAAGCTGGTGCTGACGGACCGGGAGACGCCGGATGCGGAAGCGACCTGCCGCGCGTATTGCGGGGCGCGCGGGGATCTGGATTACGAGATCGGGCGCGAGGCGCGCAGCGAGATCCGGTATGCGGAGCGCCTGAAGAAGTCGAAGGCGTACAGGCAGGCGGTGCAGGATCTGAAGGCGGCCGAGAGCAGCCAAGGCAGATAAACCTGAGCGGTCACGCAAAAGCGTCGCCCCTGCGCAGGCAGGGGCCCAGGTTTTGCACGCGCCATCCTCATGCGTGCAACTTGGGCCCCTGCCTTCGCAGGGGCGACGGCTTTACGGCTGACTGAATCAGTTCTTGTCGAACTTCTTCAACCAGGCCGACAGCTGATGCGGACGCAGGCCGTCATAGTCCTCGAACGGCTGGTGGATCCACGGATTGTGCGGCAGGTCTTCCAGGTGGTAATCCGGCACCAGCGACGAGGTGCCCTTCACCCAGATCACGGCCGAACGCACTTCGGTGACGTCCGGGTAGTTGGTGCGCAGGTGCTCGCCCACGCGCGCCAGGGTCACGCCGGAGTCGGCCAGGTCGTCGACCAGCAGGATCTTGCCGGCCAGCGGGCCCTTGGTCATGGTCATGTACTTGGCGATGTCGAGGTCGCCCTGCTTCTTGCCGGCTTCTTCGCGGTACGAGCTGGTCGACAGGATCGCCAGCGGCACGTCGAAGATGCGCGAGATCACGTCGCCCGGACGCACGCCGCCGCGCGCCAGGCACAGGACCATGTCGAACTTCCAGTTCGATTCATAGACTTTCAGCGCCAGGCGCTCGACCAGGCGGTTGTAGTCGTCCCAGGAGACCCACAGGTCCTTGTCGGTCGATGCAGGGGTATTCATGTTCAGGTTTTCCTTCTTCTGCTTATGGCTGAAGCCCGCGCGGCCATGGATGGGGCGGCGCGGGCTGCTTGCTGTGTTGCTTTTAAATAGTGATCAGGCGGCGAACGGGTGGCGCAGCACGATCGTTTCTTCGCGGTCCGGGCCGGTCGAGACCATGTCGACCGGAATACCGACCAGTTCTTCGATGCGCTTGATGTAGGCGCGGGCGTTGGCCGGCAGGTCGTCCATCGACTTGGCGCCGACGGTCGATTCGGTCCAGCCCGGCATCTCTTCGTACACCGGCACGCAGGCGGCGGCTTCTTCGGCGCCGACCGGGAAGATGTCGACGTCACGGCCGTCGATCTTGTAGCCGGTGCACAGCTTCAGCGACTCGATGCCGTCCAGCACGTCCAGCTTGGTCAGGCACATGCCCGACACGCCGTTGATCTGGACCGAGCGGCGCAGCAGCGCGGCGTCAAACCAGCCGCAGCGGCGGGCACGGCCGGTCACGGTGCCGAACTCGTGGCCCACGCGCGACAGGTGTTCGCCTACGCCTTCGGCGGTCGTCAGTTCCGACGGGAACGGACCCGAACCGACGCGGGTGGTGTAGGCCTTGGTGATGCCCATGATGTAGTGCAGCATGCCCGGACCGACGCCCGAACCGGCGGCGGCATTGCCGGCCACGCAGTTCGACGAGGTGACGAACGGGTAGGTGCCGTGGTCGACGTCCAGCAGCGAGCCTTGGGCGCCTTCGAACAGCAGGTTGCCGCCGGCTTTGTGGGCGGCGTACAGGGCGGAGGACACGTCGCCGACCATCGGGCGCAGGCGCGGCACCAGGGCCATGGCGTCGTCGAAGGTCTGCTGGAAGTCGATCGCTTCGGCGCCCAGGTAGCCGGTCAGCACGAAGTTGTGGTATTCCAGGTTTTCGCGCAGCTTCTCGGCGAAACGCTCTTCATTGAGCATGTCGGCGATGCGGATCGCGCGGCGCGCGACCTTGTCTTCGTAGGCCGGGCCGATGCCCTTGCCGGTGGTGCCGATCTTGTTCTCGCCGCGCTTGGCTTCGCGCGCCTTGTCGATGGCGACGTGGTACGGCAGGATGACCGGGCAGGCTTCCGAGATCTTCAGGCGCGAGGCGACTTCGACGCCGGCGGCCTGCAGCTTGTCGATTTCCCGCATCACGTCGGGCACGGACACCACGACGCCGTTGCCGATGTAGCAGGCCACGCCTTCGCGCATGATGCCCGACGGGATCAGTTGCAGCGCGGTCTTCTGGCCCTTGATCACCAGCGTGTGGCCGGCGTTGTGGCCGCCCTGGAAGCGCACCACGCCGGCGGCGTGGTCGGTCAGCCAGTCGACGATCTTACCCTTGCCTTCATCGCCCCACTGGGTGCCGATGACAACGACGTTCTTAGCAGTATTTGACATCACTTAACCTAAGTTTTTGAGAATCCAATTTCCTTGTTCGAGGACGAGCACGCGGTCGCACTCGAACTCATCCTGTACATTGTCGTGACCCGGCATGGACTGGATCACCACTTCGCCGCTCTTGCGCAGTTCGGCGATTTTCTCGCGCAGTTCGGGCGCATTGCCCCACGGCGCACGAATGGCGTGTTTGCGCTCGGCGGTCGGCAGCAGCCGGGCCAGTTCGCGCAGGTCGAGCGAGAAGCCGGTGGCCGGACGCGCGCGTCCGAAGGCTTCGCCGACGTGGTCGTAGCGGCCGCCGCGGGCCACCGCATTCGGCAGGCCCGGCACGTACAGCGCGAACATGGCGCCGCTTTCGTACTGGTAGCCGCGCAGGTCGGCCAGGTCGATCGCGACCTGCGCGCGGCCGAGGGCGGAGCCGGCCAGCGCAGCCAGTTCGGCCAGCGCGCGGGTGATGCCCGGCAGCGGCGGCAGGATCTGTCTTGCCTGCGCCAGCACGTCGATGTCGCCGTACAGGTTGGGCAGCGCCAGCAGCGCGGCGCGGGTGCCTGCGGCGTAGGCGGCGGTGATTTCTTCCAGGCCCGGGACGTCCTTCGAGCGCAGCAGCGCGTACAGCGCCTGCTCGTCGCGCTTGGCCAGCGGGTCCTCGGCCAGGATGGCGCGCAGCACGCCGACGTGCGACAGGTCGAGGCGCGGCTGCTCGAAGCCGGCCAGCGCCAGCGAAGCCAGTGCCAGTTCCTGGATCTCGGCGTCGGCTTCGAGGCCGGCATGGCCGTAGATCTCGGCGCCGATCTGCAGCGGCTCGCGGGTGGCGTGCAGGCCGGACGGTTGGGTGTGCAGCACGCTGCCGGCGTAGCACAGGCGGGTGACGGTGTCGCGGTTCAGCAGGTGCGCATCGATGCGCGCGACCTGGGTGGTCATGTCGGCGCGCAGGCCGAGCAGGCGGCCGCTCATCACGTCGATCAGCTTGAAGGTGCGGGAGTCGGTGTCCTGCCCTGCTCCGGCGAGCAGCGACTCGGTGTATTCGAGCAGCGGCGGCATCACCAGTTCGTAACCATAGGTGCGGAAGGTGTCGAGCATCAGGCGGCGCAACTCTTCGATCTTGCGCGCTTCGGACGGCAGGACGTCGGCGATATTCTCGGGCAGGAGCCAGGTAGGCATGGGCAAAGCGAATCGGGAGTTATTAAAAATCGGGCAACAGTTTACTGACTTGGAAGCGGCTTTGCACGCATTCCTTGCGCCGAATCGACGATTTTAACCGAAAACGTAGACGGTTTGGCAGCTAAGATGAGGCAATCAATGGAAAAAACGCGTCGCGCATCGGATGCGCAACGCGTTTCTGCGAAGCCGGCAATTGTTTATTTGCCGCTGCCGGGGTTCTTGAAGTACTTGAAGAATTCGGAATTCGAATCCAGCACCAGGATATCGTTACGTCCCTTGAAGGTTGCCTTGTAGGCTTCCATCGAACGGTAGAAACGGTAGAACTCCGGGTTCTTGCCGAACGACTGCGCATAGATCTGCGACGCCTTCGCATCGCCGTCGCCGCGGATCGATTCGGCGTCGCGCTGGGCTTCGGCCAGCAATTCGCTGCGCTGGCGCTCGGCATCGCCGCGGATCTGCTCGGCTTCGGCGGTGCCGGTGGCGCGGGTGGCGGCGGCCACGCGCACGCGCTCGGCCTTCATGCGCTCGATCACGGCGGTATTTCCCCCCTCGGGGAAACCGATGCGCTTCAGGCGCACGTCGGCGACCTCGATGCCGAGCTGGCGCGCATCGCCGGCGACACGCTGGCGTACGGCATCGGCCACAGCGCCGCGCTGGCCGCCGATCAGGTCGGCAACCTCATGCCCGGCGATTTCGGCGTTCAACGCCAGGCGCACCAGCTGCGCCATCTTTTCGCTGCCGCGGTCGGCATTGGCGCCGGCCAGGGCGATCAGGTACTGGCGCGCGTCGACGATCTTCCATTTGACGAAGGCGTCGACCACCAGCTCGCGCTTGTCACGGGTGGCGAAACGCTCGCCGTCGGCGGTATCCAGCGTCTGCAGGCGCTTGTCGAGGTAGACCACGTTCTGCAGCGGCGACGGCAGCTTGACATGCAGTCCCGGCTCGGTGACGACCTGGCGCGGTTCGCCGACGCCGTCGAGCACGCCGAAGCGGTGCTGGTCGACCACGAAGGTGCTCGATTTGGCGAGCGCCACCACGGCGACCGTGGCGACGAGATAGGCAATCAGGCGGCTCATCAGCGGCTCTCCCGTTCGCGCGAATGCTCGCGGCTGCGCAGGTCGTGGCGGTGCGGGTCGCCCTGCTCCGCCGTGGCGGCCGGGGCCGTCGCCTGTTCGCTCGTCGCAGCGGGCACATCGGGCTGCGCGGCTTGCGCCTGGGCCGGCGCCTGCTGCTGGACCTGGGCCTGCGCAGGTGCCTGCGCCGGGTTCTGCTGGCCATTTTGCTGCGGCGGCGCCATGACCGGCCCCGAGCGGCTGCCGATCGCGGCGTCATTGGCCACCGAGCGCGACAGCATCTGGTCGAGCGGCAGCACGACCTGGTTGGTGCCGGTCTTGGCGTCGATCATGATTTTACTGGTGCTGGAAAAAACCTGCTGCATGGTGTCGAAATACATGCGGTCGCGGGTGACGCCCGGCGCCTTGGCGTATTCGGCCACGACCTTGTCGAAGCGCGCCGCGATGCCGGTGGCCTTGCTCTCGGTCTCGGCGCGGTAGCCTTCGGCATCCTGGCGCAGGCGGTCGGCCCTGGCCTTGGCCTGCGGCAGGATGTCGTCGGCGTACGCCTGGGCTTCGCCGCGGGCGCGGTTGCGGTCTTCCTGGGCACGGGCGGCGTCCTCGAAGACGGCCGCGACCTGGTCCGGCGGCGCGACCTGCTGCACCGTCACGCCGACGATCTCGGCGCCCAGGCGGTAGCGTTCGACCATCTGCTGGATGCGGTTGCGCGCTTCGAGCGCCACCTGGTCGCGGTTGGGCGACAGCAGCGTGTCCATCTTGTTCTGGCCGACCAGTTCGCGCACCACGGTCTCGGCGGCGTCGCGCACGGTCTCGACCTGGTCGCGGTTGTTGAACAGCCAGGCGATCGGTTCCTTGATCTTGTACTGCACCGAGAACTGGACGTCGACGATGTTCTGGTCGCCGGTCAGCATCAACGCTTCGGCCGGCTGCTTGTTGCGGATGTTGGCGCGATAGCCGATCTCGGCGGTCTGCACCTGGGAGGTGTTGACGGTCTCGACGGCCTGGATCGGCGCCGGCCAGCGCCAGCTGAAGCCCGGCGATACCGTATGCGACAGCTGGCCGAAGGTGGTGACCACCCCGACCTGGCCGTCCGGCACGATGAAGGCGCCGCTGGCCAGCCAGATCAGCGCGGCGATGCCGGTGACGACGCCCACGGTGATGCCAACGCCGCGGGCGTCGGGGCGGTAAGGGCCGCCACCGCCGCCTTCGTTGCGCTTGTTGAAGATGCGGTTCAGGCGCTGGTTGAAGTCACGCCACAATTGATCGAGATCAGGCGGGCCGTCGTTGTTGCCAGGACGC
The DNA here is from genome assembly GCF_006715485.1 of Herbaspirillum sp. SJZ107. Taxonomy (GTDB): domain Bacteria; phylum Pseudomonadota; class Gammaproteobacteria; order Burkholderiales; family Burkholderiaceae_D; genus Telluria. The sequence continues at coordinate 1,441,866 of NZ_VFNH01000002.1, read as the reverse complement.
TTGTTCTCCTGGGCCTTGCGTCCGGCGTTGGGGTCGTGGCCCCAACGGGGATCGTTCAGCGAGAGCTTCACGCCGAGACGCTTGATGAATGAAACGGGCATAGATGGCTTAGTGTGGGCCGGCTGGGGTGGTTATGGGAATACCATCGGCCGCCGTCGACGCCACGTCGTGCGAAATACCGCGCACGTCGTCGTCTTGCCCGTCAGCCGACGTCAGTCCAGGCTCGGACTTGGCCGCCTCGACGATGGCGTCGCGCAGCAGGTCCAGGCCGGCGCCACTGTGGGCGCTGATAAAAACGCGGCTGATTTTATCATATTCATCACGTTCCACTCCGGGCTCCAGCCCGGCCGCATCGATTTTGTTCCATACCAAAATCTGCGGAATATGGTCGGCGCCGATTTCGCGCAGCACCTCGTTGACCTGCTCGATCTGCTCCATCCGTACCGGCGACGAGCCGTCGACCACGTGCAGCAGCAGGTCGGCATGGATGGTTTCCTCGAGGGTCGCGCGGAAGGCGGCGACCAGCTGGTGCGGCAGTTCGCGCACGAAGCCAACGGTATCGGACATCACCACGCTGCCGGCTTCCTCGCCGAGGTAGAGCCGGCGGCTGGTGGTGTCCAGGGTCGCGAACAGCTGGTTCGCGACGTACACCCCGGCCTTGGTCAGGGTGTTGAACAGGGTCGACTTGCCGGCATTCGTATAGCCGACCAGCGACACCGAGAATGTCTTGTTGCGGCCGCGGGCACGGCGCTGGGTTTCATGCTGCTTGCGCAGCTTGGCGAGGCGGGTGCGCAGCATCTTGACGCGCTCGCCGATCAGGCGGCGGTCGGTCTCGAGCTGGGTTTCGCCGGGACCGCGCAGGCCGATACCACCCTTTTGACGTTCCAGGTGGGTCCAGCCGCGGATCAGGCGCGTGGCCAGGTGCTGCAACTGCGCCAGCTCGACCTGCAGCTTGCCCTCGTGGCTTTGGGCACGCTGGGCGAAGATGTCGAGGATCAGGCTGGTGCGGTCGACCACGCGCACGTTGAGGCGCTTTTCCAGGTTACGCTGCTGGGCGGGCGACAGGGCGTGGTTGAAGATGACGATGTCGATCTTGTCGGCCAGGCAAGCCTGGGCGATTTCGTCGGCCTTGCCGCTGCCGACGAAATGGGCCGGATCGGGACTGCTGCGTTTGGCGGTGATGGTGGTGACCGGCTCGGCGCCGGCGGAACGCGCCAGCAGCGCCAGTTCTTCCAGGCTGGCAGAAAAGTCGCCAGCCCCGAAGTCGATACCGACCAATGCCGCGCGCATGGTGGGGGTGCCTTGAGCGTCAGCCATCGACCTCACTCGGCGTCTTGCTCGAGATTGAGATTGACCGCACGGGCCGGCACCACGGTCGAGATTGCATGCTTGTAAACCATCTGGGTCACTGTGTTGCGCAGCAAAACCACGTATTGGTCGAACGACTCGATATGTCCCTGCAGCTTGATGCCGTTGACCAGGTAAATCGAGACGGGGACATGCTCCTTGCGCAAGGCATTCAGGAATGGGTCTTGTAACAGTTGCCCTTTATTGCTCATAACAGCTCCGATATGTTGTGTTGTTTTTAAATTGAGGCGCTATGCCGGTTTTCAAGTGTGTCTGGAAGAACATTCTCAAGTTGTGAATGATCTCCCAAGCCTACTGTAACCTGTTTTGACGATTTTTGTCGTACTGCTAGCGGCAGAAGCCGGTAGCTAAGGCGCTTTTAAGCCTCGCCCTTGGCGAACGGATTCTTGCCGCTGCGCAGTTCGATCCGCAGCGGAGTGCCGATCAGGTCGAAGGTATCGCGGAAATGCTTCTCGAGGTAACGCTTGTACGGCTCGGTGATGCCGTCCAGCGCATTGCCGTGGATGACGATGATCGGCGGGTTCTGGCCGCCCTGGTGGGCGTAGCGCATCTTCGGACGGGTGCTGCCCTTGCGCTTCGGTTCCTGCTTCTCCACGGCTTCCTGCAGCGCCCGGGTCAGGCGCGGCGTCGAGAGCTTGGCGGTGGCCGCGGCATAGGCCGTGTCGACCGACTTCAGCAGTTGCGGGATGCCGGTGCCCTTCAGCGCCGAGATGAACTTGGTCTCGGCAAAGCCCAGGAAGTCGAGCTTGCGGTCGATGTCGTTCTTGACCTGGTCGCGCTTGTCGCTGGTCAGGCCGTCCCACTTGTTGACGGCGACCACCAGCGCCCTGCCCGACTCCAGGATGAAGCCGGCGATGTGGGCGTCCGACTCGGCGATGTCCTGCTGGGCGTCGAGCATCAGCACGACCACGTTGGCTTCCGAGATCGACTGCAGGGTCTTGACGACCGAGAATTTTTCGACGGCCTCGAAGATCTTGCCGCGGCGGCGGATACCGGCGGTGTCGATCAGCGTGTAGTGCTTGCCGTTCTTCTCGAACGGGACTTCGATCGAGTCGCGGGTGGTGCCCGGCATGTCGAAGGCGATCACGCGCTGCTCACCGACCAGGGTGTTGATCAGGGTCGACTTGCCGACGTTCGGACGGCCGATCAGCGCGATCTTGACGCCGAAGTCGGCCGGATCGAATTCGGGCTCCTCGTGCGGGCGCAGGGTCGCGGCCTGGTCGATCGCTTCGTTGACCAGGTCGAGCACGCCATCGCCGTGGGCGGCGGAAATGACGTAGGGATCGCCCATGCCGAGCTCGTAGAACTCGGCGGTGACCGAGGTGTACTTCATGCCCTCGGACTTGTTCACCACCAGCATGACCTTGCGGCCGGACTTGCGCAGGAAGTCGGTGATGGTCTTGTCGTGGGGCGTCAGGCCCTGGCGGCCGTCGACGATGAACATCACGACGTCGGCCTCGGCCACGGCCTGCTTCGTCTGCAGCGCCATTTCATGCATGATGCCTTCCTTGGCAACCGGCTCGAAACCACCGGTGTCGATGACCAGGAAGGGGCGCTCGCCCATGCGGCCTTCACCGTAGTGGCGGTCGCGCGTAAGGCCGGGCAAGTCCGCCACCAGCGCGTCACGCGAGCGGGTCATGCGGTTGAAAAGGGTCGACTTCCCGACGTTCGGGCGACCAACGAGTGCGATTACCGGCTTCATGTAGTTATTCTATTCGACCGCGATGGCGGTCACAGTTCCATTTTGTGTTTGAAAAATCAGGTTCGAACCCACCACCAGCGGGGTCGAAACGATGGCGCTGCCGTCGGTGGCGGCGCGCGCCAGGAAGGCGCCGTCCTCGCGCGACAGGAAGTGCACGTAGCCCTGGTAGTCGCCGACCGCCACTGCGCGGCCGTAGGACACCGGGGTCGACAGGCGGCGATAGGACAGCTTGTCGTTCTTCCAGGCGCTGGCGCCGCCTTCGCGGTTGAAGGCGTACAGCGCGCCCTTGTCGTCGGGGGCGAACACGAAGCGCTGGTCGACCGCGACGCCGGCTTCCGACGACAGGTCGCGCGTCCAGCGGGCACTGCCGGTGGCGATGTCGAAGCAGCCGACACGGCCCTGGTAGGCCACCGCGCAGACGTCGTTCTCGAAGATCACCGGCACGCCGCCGATATCGGTCACGCGCTCCAGTTCGGTGGCGCCGCGGGCGATGCCGACTTCGATTTCCCAGCGCGGCGCGCCGGTGGCCGCGATCAGCGCCAGCAGCTTGCCGCCCGGCTGGGCGACGATCACGTCGGTGCCGTGCACCACCATGCCCGGCGCCAGGCGCAGGGTCAGCGGCGGCGCGGTGCGCTGCACGGTCCACTTCTTCTGGCCCGTCTTGGCATCGAAGCCGACAATGCGGTTGTCGATGCTGCGCGCCACCACGATGCCCTGGGCAATCGCCGGCGCCGACAGGATCTCGCTCGACAGCTGGGCTTTCCACAGCTGCTTGCCGTCCATGTCGAAGGCCAGCAGCTGGCCCTTGGTGCCGCCGACCACGATCAGCTCGCCGTCGGTGCCGACGCCGGCGGTCAGGTCGGTACCGGCCTTGACGCGCCACATCTGGCGGCCGCTGGCGGCGTCGACGCGCACCAGGGTGCCGTCGGCGCCGGCCGCAACCACGGTATTGCCGGCCAGCGCCGGCGAGAACATGGCGTTCTGCGACTTGCCGACTTCGACCTTCCACGCGGTGCGCACCGCCATCGAGGCTTTCAGCTCGACCAGCGGCGCGGGCTGGTTGCCCTTGGATTTCGATGCGAACGGATTGAGCGAACTAATCGTCGAGCAGCCCGTCATCAGGGCGAGGATACCGACACCAACCAGCTTCCGGGAAATACGCATGTTCTTTTTACCTTGTTCTGAAGATCAGCTTCTTGCACCGTCGCCCCTGCGCAGGCAGGGGTCCAAGTTCTGCATGCATCACGGCAGCTCGTGCAACTTGGGTCCCTGCCTTCGCAGGGACGACGTAGTGGTTATTTCGCTGCCGCGGGTGATCGCGGGTAATAATTAAGCAGCCGGCTTGACCGCCACCTGCGCCGTCACCGGCGCCCCGCCGATCGCATCCAGCTTGATCTGCACGATCTGGCGGCCCGGATGCTTCTTGTCCATCTTGTCGAGCGCGGCCTGGTAGGCGGTGCGCGCGTCCGGCAGCTTGTTCTGCGCGACCAGCACGTCGCCCTTGCGGTCGGCGACTTCGGCGGCAAACTGGGCCGGGAATTCGCCGTTCAGCAGGGCCAGCGCCTTGTCGTAGGCCTTTTCGTCGAGCAGCACGCCGGCCAGGCGCAGGCGCGCCACCGACTTGTACTCGTCGTTGCCGTGGTCGATCGCCCACTGCAGCTGCGCCTTGGCGGTGGCCAGGTCGTTGGCGTCGAAGGCGGCCTTGGCGGCGGTCAGGGCGGCCATCTGGGCGTACAGGGTCGCGTCGAACTTGCTTTCGATGTCGGCCGCGATGCGCTTGACCTTGGCCTGGTCCTTGGCCTGGGCCGAATTCACGAGCTCGTCATACAGGCCGGAGGCTTCGACTGCCTTGCCGCGCTGCTGCGAGTTCCAGTAGTTATAGCCGGCGTAGCCGAGCAGCGCGATGATCAGCACCCACATGATCGGGTTGCCAAAGCGGTCCCAGAAAGCTTTGAAATTGGCTATCTGTTCCTGTTCTTCGAGATCGTATGCCATGGACGTCAGTTCTAGTTATGAGTGTTGGTGGGGATTACGGGTGGTAGTGCACGTGATCGTGGTCGTGATCATGATCGTGGGCGCCGGTGATCTGGTCGACCAGGTAGTCGACCGCTTCGTCGAAGGGCACGCTGGCCTGCTGCTGGGCAGCATCCGCCTCGCGCATGGCCTTGATGGCGACCACGTTGTTGCTCACTTCGTTCTCGCCGATGATCACGGCAAAGGCGGCGCCGGCGCCGTCGGCCTTCTTCATCTGGCTCTTGAAGCTGCCGGCACCGGCCGGGGTGGCGCAGTGCAGGACCACGTCCAGGCCGGCGTCGCGGATGCGTTCGGCCAGGACGAACGCCTGCATCTGGGCGCCTTCGCCCTGGTGCACCATATACACGTCGCACTGGCTCGGCGCGGCCGGCTCGCCCTGCTCCTTCATCAGCTCGACCAGGCGTTCGATGCCCATCGCGAAGCCGATACCCGGGGTCGGCTTGCCGCCGAAGGTCTCGATCAGCGGGTCGTAGCGGCCGCCGGCGCACACGGTGCCCTGCGAGCCGAGCGAGTCGGTGACCCACTCGAACACGGTACGGTTGTAGTAGTCGAGGCCGCGTACCAGGCGCGGATTGACCGTGTACTGGACGTTGTTGGCGTCCAGGATCTTCTTGAGGCCTTCGAAGTGGGCCAGCGACTCCTCGCCGAGGTAGTCCAGCAGCTTCGGTGCGGCGTTGACCAGGTCCTGCATCGCCGGGTTCTTGGTGTCCAGGATGCGCAGCGGATTGGCGTGCAGGCGGCGCTGGGCTTCGGCATCCAGCACGCCGGCATTGGCTTCGAAATAGGCGATCAGGTCGGCGCGGTGGCGCTGGCGCTCTTCGGCGTTGCCGATCGAGTTCAGTTCGAGGCGGATGCCGTCCAGGCCGAGGTCGTCCCACAGGCGGCGGCACAGCATGATCAGTTCGGCATCGATGTCCGGACCCGAGAAGCCGATCGCTTCGGCGCCGAACTGGAAGAACTGGCGGTAGCGGCCGCGCTGCGGGCGCTCGTGGCGGAACATCGGGCCCTTGTACCACAGGCGCTTCGGACCGTCGTAGGCCATGTTGTGCTCGATCACGGCGCGCACCACGCCGGCCGTGCCTTCCGGGCGCAGGGTCAGCTGGTCGCCGTTCATCGAGTCTTCGAAGGAATACATTTCCTTCTCGACGATGTCGGTGACGGCGCCGATGGCGCGCGCGAACAGGCCGGTTTCCTCGACGATCGGGGTGACGATCTTCTGGTAGCCGTAGCTCTTCAGGACCGATTCCGCGGTGTTTTCGAACAGTTCCCACAGCGGCGCATCGGCCGGCAGGATGTCGTTCATGCCTTTGATGGCGGTGATTTTTTCTTTTTTGTCGGACATTCTATTTCTTCCTTCTGGGTGCCGGTCCATACCCGCACCCGTGAGACCGTCGCCCCTGACCTGGCCGGTCGCCTTGGCAGGGGCCCAAGTTTTACGAGCCGTCGTAACGCGTGCAAATTGGACCCCTGCCAAGGCGACCGGCCAGGTCAGGGGCGACGTTTTACGCACGTAGCCGTTTAAACGGTTTCGGGCTGCTTCCCGTAATTCTTCTTTACATAGTCGAGCACGATCGTCTGGAACTCATCCACGATCCGCTCGCCCCGCAGTGTAGCGACCTTTTGCCCATCCACAAAGACCGGGGCCGCCGGCGACTCGCCGGTACCCGGCAGCGAGATGCCGATGTTGGCGTGCTTCGATTCGCCCGGACCGTTGACGATACAGCCCATCACGGCCACGTTCATCGCTTCCACGCCCGGATAGGTCTTCTTCCATTCCGGCATCTGCTCGCGCAGGAAGGTCTGGATGTTGTCGGCCAGTTCCTGGAATACGGTCGAGGTGGTGCGGCCGCAGCCCGGGCAGGCGATCACCATCGGGGTGAACTTGCGCAGGCCCATGGTCTGCAGGATTTCCTGGCCCACGACCACCTCTTTCGTGCGGTCGCCGCCCGGTTCCGGGGTCAGCGAGATGCGGATGGTGTCGCCGATGCCTTCCTGCAGCAGCACCGACAGCGCCGCGGTCGAGGCCACGATGCCCTTGCTGCCCATGCCGGCCTCGGTCAGGCCCAGGTGCAAGGCATAGTCGCAGCGCTTGGCCAGTTCGCGGTAGACGGCGATCAGGTCCTGCACGCCGGAGACCTTGCACGACAGGACGATCTGGTCGCGCCGCATGCCGATTTCCTCGGCGCGCTGGGCGTTCTCGATGGCCGAGGTGATCAGCGCTTCGTACATGACGGCCTGGGCGGTCCACGGCTGGGCGCGCGCGGCGTTCTCGTCCATGATGCGCGCCAGCAGCGACTGGTCCAGGCTGCCCCAGTTGACGCCGATGCGCACCGGCTTGTCGTAGCGGATCGCGGTCTCGATCATCTGGGCGAACTGGGTGTCGCGCTTGGCGCCCTGTCCCACGTTGCCCGGGTTGATGCGGTATTTCGACAGCGCCTGCGCGCACTCCGGGTAGTCGCGCAGCAGCAGGTGGCCGTTGTAGTGGAAGTCGCCGACCAGCGGCACATCGACCTCCATGCGGTCGAGCTGTTCGCGGATGTGCGGCACGGCGGCGGCGGCGGCCGGGGTGTCCACCGTGATGCGCACGATCTCGGAACCGGCGCGCGCCAGCTCCTTGACCTGGATCGCGGTGCCGATCGCGTCGGCGGTGTCGGTATTCGTCATCGATTGCACGACGACCGGGGCATTGCCGCCGACCCAGACCTTGCGCGCGCCGTGCTGGACCAGCACGCCGCGGCTTTCGCGGCGCAGCAGCGGGCCCGAGGGGATGGGCGTGTTGGAAGAATTCATAGTACGTATTCCGCTTGTTTGCTCGTTATTGCAGGTTCACACGGGCCAGGGTCTTGCCCGGCACGGCCGGCAGCGACACCGCAGTGCCGCGCAGGGTGGCAGACACGCCGCCCGGATTGCCGACGGTCAAGCGCACCGGACCGGCAACATTGACGGTTTCCGTGCTGCCGCCCTTGACCAGGCGCGAAAACAGCGGCGCGCCGCCTTTGGCCGGCCGTACTTCGATCCACGAATCCTCGCGTACGTTCAATACCAGCGCGTTGGCGCCGGCAGCTGCCGGGGCCGCCACGGCGGCCGGCGCGGCGACGGCCGCCGTGGCCGGGGCCTGGGTGGCCGCCGGGGTCGCGGGCGCGGCCGGCACCGTGGTCGGCGGCGCGCCGGTGGCGCTGGTATTCGGCACGTTGACGACCGGGCCGGCGGCCGGTGCCGCGGCGGCCGGTGCAGCGGTGGCCTGTGCAGCGCTGTTCGGCGACGGCACCGAAATCAGCGGCACCGAAGGGTTCTGCAGGGTTTCGACGGTGCTGCCGTTGGCGCTGTCAGTGGCGACGCCGGTGGCGACCGTTGCGCTGGCGCCATTGGTGCCGTTGGCTGCCGGCGCCGCCTGCTCGCTATTGCGCATCGGCACCACGCCGAAATGCCAGGCCGCCACGGCGGCGGCCACCACCACGACTGCGCCGGCGATCCAGCCCAGCGGCAGCGACGAGCGCTTGCCGTGCAGCGGGAAGCGCGATTCGGAGAACGAGGCCGGGGCCGGACGGCGCGTCGCCGCCGTATTGGCGCTGAGATCGGCGGCGGCCGGGACGTCCATCTCGATCTGGGCCACCAGCGGCACCGGATCCAGCTTCATCAGCTTGGCGTAGGCACGCACGAAACCGCGCGTCACGGCCGGACTCGGCAGCGACCCGTAGTCGCCGGCTTCCAGCGCCACCACCTGGCGCACGGCCAGTTTCAGTTGATCGGCGACCTGCTCCACCGACCAGCCCATGGCTTCGCGATGCGCGGCCAGGGTCTTGCCCGGGATGCCATGCTGGTTGTCGGGCGTCGTTGGCTGTTCTGCACGCTCGGAACTCATTGTCGTTGTCTCACTCATTAAATGCACCGCGCTCGAACGCCGCGTATTCAGGCGAGCCGGGGAAGCGCTTGCGCAGCTGGGCCGCGAGCGACGCTTCCGAATCCCGCTCGCCCACCATGCGCTTGACCCGGATGGCCAGCCACAGTTCGTCGGCCGACAGCGTGTCGAGCTTGGCTGTCTCCGTCAGGCGGTTGATGAAAAACCCGGCGCGATTGCGGTCGCGCCGCTCGAAATAGACCCGGGCCAGGCCGGCATTGGTGGCCGCCAGGTCGGGTTCGTAACGCAGCGCATCGAGCAGGTAGCGCTCGGCCGCGTCGACATTCTTCATCTTCAGGCTGCAGTTGCCGGCATTTACCATGGCCTTGACCGGCGAGCCGTACGCCGGATGCTTCAGCGCGGTCTCGAAATAGATCATGGCCTGGGCCGGCTTGCCGCCGGCTCCGCACAGGAACAGCCCGTAGTTGTTGGACAGGTCCGGGTTGCGCGGCGCCAGGCGCAGCGCATGCCGGTAGTTTTCATCGGCCAGGGCGTTCTCGCCCATGGCGGCATAGATCAGTGCGCGGAAGCCGTAGGCGTCGGCATAGTTCGGGTCGGCGGCGAGCGCCTGCTTGACCTCGTCCAGCGCGATCTCGTACTTGCGGTCCTGGTAATAGCCGACCGCGAGCTGCAGACGGATCTGGGCGCGCTTTTCGGTGGCGGTCTGGTCGGACGCCGTCTTCAGCTCGCGTGGCGACTCGCCCGCCGGGCTGCCGGCGCACGCCGACAGCAGGGTCAGGGCCAGTGCGGCCAGCGATGCGGAAGCGATACGTCCGGCCAGCGCTGCCATCAGGAAGTGATCTCCACGATCTTGCCGAAGTTGGCGCCGAACTTTTGCTGGTACTCGGCCATCTTGCTCATGCGCTCGGCGACACGGGTGCGGTCCTGCACTTCGCCGGCCAGCTGGCCGCAGGCGGCGTCGATGTCGTCGCCGCGCGTCTTGCGGATGGTGGTGACCAGGCCGGCATCCATCAGGATCTGGGCGAAGGCCTTGATGCGCGGGTTCTTGGAGCGCAGCAGGCCCGATTCCGGGAACGGGTTGAACGGAATCAGGTTGAACTTGCAGTTCAAGCCGACCACCGGATCGTTGACCAGCGCGATCAGTTCGCGCGCATGCTCGTCGGTGTCGTTGACGCCGTCCAGCATGCAGTATTCGAAGGTGATGAAGTCGCGCGGCGCGAATTCCAGGTAGCGCTTGCACGCCGCCATCAGTTCGCGCAGCGGGTATTTCTTGTTCAGCGGCACCAGGCCGTCGCGCAGCGGATCGTTCGACGCGTGCACCGACACCGCCAGCGCCACCGGGCATTCCTGGCTCAGCTTGTCCATCATCGGCACCACGCCCGAGGTCGAGACGGTCACGCGGCGGCGCGACAGGCCGTAGGCGTTATCGTCCAGCATCAGCTTGAGCGCGGTGACGGTCGGGTCGAAGTTCAGCAGCGGTTCGCCCATGCCCATCATGACCACGTTGGTGATCTGGCGCTCGCCCTTCGGGCCCGGCTCGATGCCCTTGGTGCGGCGCAGCTCGAACTCGGCCATCCACAACTGGCCGATAATCTCGGCCACGGTCAGGTTGCGGTTGAAGCCCTGCTTGCCGGTCGAGCAGAAGCGGCAGTTGACGGCGCAGCCGGCCTGGGTGCTGATGCACAGCGTGCCGCGCGTCTCTTCCGGGATGAACACGGTTTCGACGGCGTTGCCGTTGCCAACGTCGACCAGCCACTTGCGGGTGCCGTCGCTCGAGGTGTTGTCGCTGATGATGCTCGGTCCGCGCACTTCGGCGCGGGTTTTCAGTTTCTCGCGCAGCGACTTGGCCAGGTCGGTCATGTCGTCGAAATTCGCCACGCCGAACTGGTGGATCCAGCGCTGCAGCTGTTTGGCACGGAAAGGCTTCTCCCCCAACTCGGCGCAATAGGCGACGAGCTGCGCGGGATCGAAGTCCAGCAAGTTGGTGAGAGTTGCCATTTTCGAATCCTGTATCTTCAAAATAAGTTCCGCCCGCCGGGCTCTGCGAGCATGGGCGAGCGGGATAGTGCGATGTTAAGCCAGCCAGGGCCGGCCAACAAAAAAAGTTTGTTACCAGATTAACGCGAGTAGACGTTCAGTGCCGGGAAGTAGTAGGCGATTTCGACGGCTGCGGTTTCAGCAGCGTCCGAACCGTGCACGGCGTTGGCATCGATGGAGTCGGCGAAATCGGCGCGGATGGTGCCCGGCGCGGCTTTCTTCGGATCGGTCGCGCCCATCAGGTCGCGGTGAGCGGCAATCGCGTTTTCGCCTTCCAGCACCTGGATCATGACCGGACCCGAGATCATGAAGTTGACCAGGTCTTTGAAGAACGGACGTGCCGAGTGCACAGCGTAGAAGCCTTCGGCTTCGGCTTGCGACAGCTGGGCCATGCGGGCAGCGACGATCTTCAGGCCAGCGCCTTCGAAGCGGCTGTAGATTTGACCGATCACGTTCTTTGCGACGGCGTCAGGTTTGATGATCGACAGGGTGCGTTCGATTGCCATGTGTGAAAACTCCAATAAAAAGAAAGGTTTAAATCTTGAATTGAGGACTCAATCAACCTTCTATTTTAGCATAGTTCGACTACTTGACCGATATTGCGCTGCTTCTGCCCGAGATGTTAGAGTGGCATCGGTAAATACCCCGCGTACAGATGCTTAGACCAGACTTAATCGTTTGCCCATGCACTGTTGATGGCGGGGTCAGTCCCCATATGGGGTGCAAAGCGAATCTTCCAACGGAGGCATCAATGATTCCTAGCCTGCAAAAACCGTACGGCGGCGTAGCCACCCAGGCCGCGCGCAACCGTGTCGTCCGCAACACCTACTGGCTGCTGGCGCTGTCGATGATACCGACCGTGTTCGGTGCCTATCTCGGCGTGACCAGCGGGCTGTTCATGCCGCGCGGCGTCATGGGCATGCTGCTGTTCTTCGCCGTCGCGTTCGGCTTCATCTTCGCGATCGAAAAGACCAAGAACTCGGCCGCCGGCATACCGGTGCTGCTCGGCTTCACCTTCTTCATGGGCCTGATGCTGGCCCCGCTGCTGCGTCACACCCTCGGCTTTGCCAACGGTCCGGCGCTGATCATGGGCGCCTTTGCCGGCACCTCGGCGGTGTTCGGCGTGATGGCGACGATCGCCACCGTGTCCAAGCGCGATTTCTCGGGCATGGGCAGCTGGCTGTTCGCCGGCACCATCGTGGTGCTGCTGGCCATGGTCGCCAACGTGTTCCTGCAGATCCCGGCCCTGCACCTGGCCCTGCTGGTGATGGTCGTCGGCATCTTCTCGGCCTGGCTGCTGTTCGACGTGCAGCGCGTGGTGAATGGCGGCGAGACCAACTACATCACGGCCACGCTGTCGATCTACCTCGACATCTACAATATCTTCACCGCCCTGCTGCAGTTGCTGGGTATCGGTTTCGGGAATCGCGACTAAGCGCGACGGGGCGTTCCGACGCTGATCATGAAGCCGGCTTTCGAGCCGGCTTTTTTATTTCATTGTCAGAATCCAACCACCCTGCGTAGAATAGCCGCTTGCCCATCCTCCCGACCTGAATGCCGCGTAGCCTTGTCCACCTGCTGCTGTCGCTGCTGCTGCTCGTTTCGCAGCAGTTGTCGCTCGGTCACGGCTATACGCACTGGTCGGAATTCCGCGAGACGCTGGCCCAGTCAGAAGACGGCCAGCGCGACGGCAAGCCGCAGAAACCCGGCCTGCACGACCTGTGCGGCCAGTGCGCCGCCAGTGCCCAGGTCGCGTTCGCGCTGCCGACCACGGTGCGCCGTTTCATTCCCGCCGAGCTGGCGTATGCCGCCCCCTCGCTGCCGCCCACCGCCGGCGTCTGCCTGCTGACCGAGTGCGCCTTCCAGCCGCGCGGTCCACCCCGAGCCTGATAACCCTGCATCCCTTTTAAAAGTTTGCTCCTCCACGCTGCCCGCCCGATGCGGGTGGCGCGGGCCGTTATCCATTTGCTCGAGGTTCATCAACATGAAGATTCAACGCACGCTGCTCGCCAGCGCGATCCTGCTCGCCTTCCAACCGCTGGCTTTCGCAGCCGACCCCGCCGCTGACGCCGATCCGCAGACGCACACCGTCAGCGAAGGCAAGATCCAGCAGGTCGTCGTCACCGCCAATCCTCTTCGCAACGGCGAAGGCGACCAGATCCTGACCCCGGCCAAGGTGCTGGCCGGCGACGAACTGCGCGACAAGGTCGGCAGCTCGCTCGGCGAAACCCTGCAGGGCGAGCTCGGGGTCTCGGCCTCCGCCTTCGGCGCCGGCGCCTCGCGCCCGATCATCCGCGGCATGGAAGGCTCGCGCGTAAAGATGCTGGAAAACGGCATGGCGACCTCGGACGTCTCCGGCCTGTCGAACGACCACGCGGTCGCCTCCGAAGGCGCGGTCGCGCGCCAGATCGAGATCCTGCGCGGCCCGGCCGCCCTGCTGTACGGCTCGGGCGCCATCGGCGGCCTGGTCAACGTCGTCAACGAGCGCATCCCCACCGAGCTGGAAGACAAGCCGATCGGCCAGGTCGAGAGCCGCTACAGCACGGTCGACAACGGCCGCAACCTGTCCGGCTCGATGGACGGCGCGGTCGGCAAGCTCGGCCTGCATATCGACGGCAACTGGCGCGATACCAACGACTACAAGATCCCGGGCAACCGCGTGCTGGACGACCCGGCAACGAGCATGGGCCGCCTGCCGAATTCCGCAACCCGCAACCGCAGCATCGGCGCCGGCGCCTCCTGGATCGACGACTGGGGCTACGCCGGCTTCTCGGCCTCGCACCTGTCGAACCTGTACGGCATCCCGACCGAGGAAGGCTCGCGCATCGACCAGCGCCAGAACCGCTACGACTTCGACACCCTGGTGCACAACCCGCTGCAGGGCCTGGAAAGCGCTCGCTTCAAGGCCGGCTTCACCGATTACCGCCACGCCGAACTGGAAGACGACGGCACGCCGGAAGTCAACTTCACCAACCGCTCGTTCGAATCGCGCCTGGAACTGACCCACAAGCCGTTCAGCCTCGGCGGCATGAACCTGCACGGCACCTTCGGCGTACAGACCGAGAACACCCATTTCTCGGCCCTCAGCGCAGAAGGCGGTCCGGACACGGTGCCGGTCACCCACTCGACCTCGCAGGCGGCCTTCCTGGTCGAAGAAAGCGCCATCGGGCCGGTACGCCTGAACGCCGGCGTACGCTATGAAAACGTCAATCGCGAACCAGTCGGCAACCGCGAGCGCAGCTTCGACCTGGGCTCCGGCTCGGTCGGCGCGCTGTGGCCCTTCATGCCGGGCTACAGCGTGGGCGCGACCCTGTCCTACGCCCAGCGCGCCCCGGCCACCGACGAGCTGTACTCGGGCGGCCCGCACGACGCCACCCTCACCTTCGACGTCGGCGACCCCGGCCTCAAGAAGGAAGTCTCGCGCAACATCGAACTGTCGATGCAGAAGACGACCGGCCTGGTGCGCTGGAAGGCGAACCTGTTCCGCAACAATGTGGCGGACTTCATCTATGGCCACGTCACCAGTGCGTTGCTGGACGAGGACGGCAACGCCGGCGGCGAATTCCGCCAGCGCATTTTTGAGCAGGCCAAGGCCCACGTGCAGGGCGGCGAAGCCGAGCTGACCTATAACGAAGTTGGCATGGGCTGGAACGGCCGCCTGTTCGCCGACACTTCGCGCGGCCAGCTCGACGAGGGCGGCAGCCTGCCGCTGCAGCCGGCCGACCGCATTGGCGCTGCCGTCGGCTACCGCCAGGCCGACTGGCGCGCCGGCCTCAGCTGGACCCACGCGCGCGGCCAGGACCGCCTGGCCGCCTTCGAGGGCACGCCGACGCCGGCCTACAACCTGGTCGACGCCAACCTGTCGTATACCCAGCACTTGGCGCAGGCCGACCTGACGTGGTTCCTGCTGGCGAAAAACCTGCTGAACCAGGACATCCGCCTGTCGACTTCGCTGCTCAAGGATATTTCGCCGCTGCCGGGACGGAATTTCGTGTTCGGCGTACGCGCAAAGTTCTAAATATGTGGCATGATCGGCATGTCGAGTTGCCAATCATGTTGTCTTAAACACCAGAAAATTGTCATGACCGCTTGTTCGCCCGAGGCATGTTTTATTCCTCGGGCGGCATCGGCAATTCTTGCGTGGCAAATGTATATTTTTGCCCAGCGCGTTCCTGATTGTGCTTTTAAGAATAAAATGACTGTTTTCAGCCCATGGAGCACCCGACATGGAAGCTGCAACCCGCGCTTTTCACTTCCTCGGCAGCACCGGTGCGATTCGGGCCGGCTACCACACCCATGACTGGGCTGGCTGCGCCATCGGCCCGCCTGCCTGCTGGAGTCCCACGCTGTCCAACGCGGCCAGCCTGATCCTCGAATCGGAATTCCCGATGTACGTGGTGTGGGGTCCGCAACTGACCTTCCTGTACAACGCCGCCTTTGCCGCCCTGCTCGACAGCCGCCATCCACAGGCGCTCGGGCAACCGCTGGCCGAAGTACTGCCCGACCTGTGGCCGGGCGTGAAACCGCTGATCGAACGCGCGCTGGGCGGGCATCCGACCTACGGCGAAGACGTCCCCTGCCCGGTGTACCGCGACGGCCGCCCGGCCACCGGCTGGTTCACGCTGGCCTATTCGCCGCTGCGCGACGAAAAGGGCCTGGTGCGTGGCGTGCTGTGCGTGACCAGCGAAACCACCCAGCGCGTGCAGCTCGAGCGCCGCAACGCGCTGCAGCTGCAGGTGGTCGACACGCTGCGCCGCCTGCACCATCCGTCCGACATCATCGAAACCGCCTGCGCGCTGATCGGCAAATACCTGCAGCTCGACAATGCCTGCTACGTCGAAGCCGATGAAGAGAGCGGCAGCTTCGAGGTGGTGCACGACTGGCACCGCACCGCGCAGGCCGCGCCCTCGATGACCGGCCGGCTGGCACGCCTGGACGACTTCGGCGTGTCGACGCTGGCGCTGCTGCGCACCGGCGCCCCGCTCGCGGTGCACGACACCGAAGGCGACGGCCGCCTGCCGGAACGCGGGCCGCGCTATGCTGCCGCCGGCGTGCGCGCGATGCTGGCGCTGCCGCGGGTGCGCCGCAACGAACTCAAGGCCGCGCTGGTCGGCTATTCGAACACGCCGCGCGAGTGGGACGAGGAAGCCCAGCGCGTGGCCGCCGACATCGCCGAGCGCAGCTGGGAAGCGCTGGACCGCGTGCGCGCCGAGCAGGCGCTGCGCGACGCGGTGGCGCGCCAGACCACGCTGCTCGACATGAACGAGTTCCGCCTCGAGCTGTCCGATGTGCTGCGCCGGCTCGACGACCCGGCGCGCATCTTCGCCGAGACCGGCGCCATGCTGGGCCGCTTCCTGCAGGTCAGCCGCGTGCTGTACGGCGACTACGATGCCGACAAGGGCCTGGTCACCTTCCACTCGAACTACACCGACGGTATCGTCGCCGAGCTCAACGGCACCTTCCCGACCTCGCTGTTCGGCAACGGCAACTACACCGCGCTGGCGCACGGCACCTGGGTGTCGAGCGACCTGCAACGCGATACCCGCACCAACGGTCCCGAGGTCTGGCCCAACTATGCGGCGCTGCAGGTGCGCTCCGGCGTGGTGGTGCCGATCACCCGCAACGGCGCCCTCACCGCCTGCCTGTTCATCCACGACAACCTGCCGCGCGTGTGGAGCGCCGACATCGTGCGCCTGATCGAGGACGTGGCCGAACGCTCCTGGAGCGCGGTCGAGCGCGTGCGCGCCGAGGAAGCGCTGCGCCTGGCCGACCGCCGCAAGGACGAGTTCCTCGCCATGCTCGCGCACGAACTGCGCAACCCGCTGGCCCCGATCTCGGCCGCGGCCCAGCTGCTGAACATGGGCACGCCCGATAGCGCGCGCATCGAGCGCACCAGCGCCATCATCGCGCGCCAGGTGACCCACATGACCGGCCTGATCGACGACCTGCTGGACGTCTCGCGCGTGACGCGCGGGCTGGTGGTGCTGGCGCGCGACGAGATCGACCTGCGCCGCGTGATCGCCGATGCGGTCGAGCAGGTGCGTCCGCTGATCGAGGCGCGCCACCACCAGCTGACGCTGCGCATGCCGCCGGACGGCGACGCCGCCGTCGTGCAGGGCGACTACAAGCGCCTGGTGCAGGTGCTGGCCAACATGCTCAACAACGCCGCCAAGTACACGCCGGAATACGGCCTTCTGGCGATCGGCCTCGACCTGACCCGCGACCAGGTGCTGCTCAGCGTCGCGGACAGCGGCATCGGCATCTCGGCCGAACTGCTGCCGACCGTGTTCGACCTGTTCTCCCAGGCCGAGCGCACGTCGGACCGTGCCCAGGGCGGACTCGGGCTGGGCCTGGCCCTGGTCAAGAGCCTGGTCGAGCTGCATGGCGGCATGGTGACCGTCGCCAGCGCCGGCCGCAACCAGGGCAGCGAATTCACGCTGCGCCTGCCGCGCCGGCAGGGCGGCGACAGCGTCGAGGAAGCGCCGCCCGCGACTGCGGCGCCGGCCGCCGGCAGCCACCTGAACCTGATGCTGGTGGACGACAACGTCGATGCCGCCCTGACCCTGGGCCTGCTGCTGGAATCCGGCGGCCACACGGTCACCGTGGTGCACGACCCGCGCGACGCCCTGGCCCGCGCCGCGCGCCAGTCCTTCGACGGCTTCCTGCTCGACATTGGCCTGCCCGGCATGAGCGGCTACGAACTGGCACGCCGCCTGCGCAAGGCCGGCGCGCACGAGGCGCTGCTGGTGGCGATTACGGGGTATGGACGGCAAGCGGACCAGGGCGGCGCCGACGGGGCCGGGTTCGATCACTACTTCGTGAAGCCGGTGGACCCGGCGGGCTTGTTCGAGGTGCTGGCGGTGCGGGCCCGGGTGGGCCGTACGGCATGAGCTGACGCTCTTCTTTGCGTTGGCCAAAAAACCGTCGCCCCTGCGCAGGCAGGGGCGACGGTTTGAAGCTATTACTTAGAAGGTATTACGCCTCCTGCCCACCCTGCTCCCTCACCTCAGGCGCCAGGAACTCCCGCGGCTGGAAATCCTCCACCAGATCGAACACCCCGATCGACTCCACGTGCGAAGTATGCGGGAACATGTTCGCGATCCCGGCCTTGCTCAGCTTGTAGCCGGCGCGGTGCGTCAGGATGCCGGTGTCGCGTGCCAGCGTCGACGGACTGCACGACACGTACACGATGCGCTTGGGCAGCAGTTCCGGGTTGGACAGGCGCAGTTCGGCCAGCGCCACGGCGAGGGCCACGGCGCCGTCGCGCGGCGGATCGACCAGCATGCGGTCGAACTTGCCGAGGGCGATCAGGTCGTCCTTGGTGATCTCGAACAGGTTGCGCGTCGAGAAGCTGGTTTTATCCGACAGGCCGTTGGCGCGCGCATTTTCCAGCGCGCGCGTGGTCAGCGCGGTGCTGCCTTCGATGCCGACCACTTCGCGTGCCTGGGTCGCCAGCGGCAGCGTGAAGTTGCCGAGGCCGCAGAACAGGTCGGCCACGCGGTCTTCCGCTTGCACTTCCAGCAGGCGCAGCGCCTTGGCCACCAGCAGGCGGTTGATCTGGTGGTTGACCTGGGTGAAGTCGGTCGGCTTGAACGGCATGCGGATACCGAATTCCGGCAGCGTGTAATACAGTTCCTTCTTGTTCGGGTAGTACGGATACGCGGTATCCGGACCCTTCGGCTGCAGCCACCATTCGACGTTCCACTGGTCGGCGAAGGCTTTGACCAGCGTTTCGTCGGCCGGGGTCAGGGGCGCCATGATGCGCAGCACCAGCACCGTGCTTTCCTCGCCGACGGCCAGCTCGATCTGCGGCATCTGCTGGTAGATCGACAGCGACCCCACCAGTTCGCGCAGCGGCACCAGCATCTTCGCCACGTGCGGGGGCACGATGTAGCAGTTGGTCATGTCGGCCACGTAGCTGGAGTGGCGCTCGTGGAAGCCGACCAGCATGCCGCCCTTCTTGGCCACGTGGCGCACCGACAGGCGCGCGCGGTAGCGGTAGCCCCAGGTCGGGCCGTACATCGGGCGCATCACGTTCTCGGCCTTGGTCTTGCCGATGTGCCACAGGTTATCTTCGAGCACGCGCTGCTTCATCGCGACCTGGGCCGACGGCTCCAGGTGCTGCATCGAGCAGCCGCCGCAATGCCAGAAATGCTCGCACTTCGGCTCGACGCGCATCGACGACGCCTTTTGCAGGGTCACCATGCGGCCCGCTTCCCAGTTCTTCTTCTTGCGCGTGGTCTCGAAACTGACGCGCTCGCCCGGCAGCGCGCCTTCGACGAAGATCACCTTGCCCGGCGAGCCGTCTTCGTTCTCCAGGTGGCCGACGCCGCGCGCGTCCATGTCGAGGGATTTGATGTTGATGAAGGTTTCTTGCATGGGATAGAAGAAAGCAAAACGAGAAGACGAAAGCCGATGAACCGTACAATCAAGCAACGTCGTCCCTGCGCAGGCAGGGACCCAAGTTCGGTGCGTAGCGAGACAATTGTCAGCACTGCTTTAAAAAACTTGGGCCCCTGCCTTCGCAGGGGCGACGACTGTGGCACGTGTTCAAAAGAAAACTGGCCATTCCGGCCAGCCAAACATCATAGCAAGGAATCGCGCAAGACGCCACGGGCAGCCATGGCCCGCTTCAGCTTGACCAGGGCTTCCTGCTGGATCTGGCGCACCCGCTCGCGCGTCACGCCCATCTCTTCGGCCAGGGTTTCCAGCGTGGCGGGGTCGTCGTTGTCGAGGCCGAAACGGCGCATCACCACCACACGCTGCTTGTCGGGCAGCTTCTGCAGCCAGTCGCGCACCAGCAGCGTCATTTCGTGCTGCTCGGCCTGCGCATCCGGGCTGACGTCGCCGTCGTCCGGCAACATGTCCATCAGGCTGCTCTGCGGGTCGTTGTCGAGCGGGGCGTCGAGCGAGGTGGCGTGTTCGGACAGCGCCAGGATGTCCTGCACCTCTTCCACCGGCCGTCCGACCAGGCTGGCAATGTCTTCGGCGCTGGCTTCCTTGCCGTCGTGGTGCTGGGCTTCGAGATGGTATTTGGCGCGCAGGATCTGGTTCAGCTCGCGCACCATGTGCACCGGCAGGCGCACCGTGCGCGCCTGGTTCATGATCGCGCGCTCGATGCTCTGGCGGATCCACCAGGTGGCGTAGGTGGAAAAACGGAAACCGCGCTCCGGTTCGAACTTGTCGATGGCGCGCATCAGGCCGATGTTGCCCTCCTCGATCAGGTCGAGCAGCACCACGCCGCGGTTGATGTAATGCTTGGCGATCGAGACCACGAGCCGCAGATTGTGCTCGATCATCTTCTGGCGCGCGGCGAAGTCGCCGGCCTTGGCCAGCGTCGCGACCTGCACTTCCTGCTCGGCCCCGAGCAAGGGCTTGGCGCCGATGCGGTTCAGGTAATGCTGGGTGGTGTCGGTCGAAAGCTCGGCCTGGAGCACGCTTTTCAGCTCGTCGACGCCTTCGACGCTGCCCTCGTTCAGGAGCTCGGGGCGGCCGGCGCCATCCGCCCCGGATTCGCCGTCGTCCAGCGCCCCATCCGGAACATCATCCGGCGTATCTTCGTCCAGCGGATCGGGCGGCTGCGTCATTGGGCCTCTCTAGCGACTGGGCAGGAACTTCGACGGATCGACCGGCTTGCCCTGCTGGCGTATCTCGAAATGGAGTTTGACCGTGTCGGCATCCGAATTGCCCATTTCCGCAATGGCCTGGCCCTTGGCCACGTTCTGACCTTCCTTGACCAGGATCGAGCGGTTGTGCGCGTACGCCGACAGCAGACTGTTGCTGTGTTTGACGATTACGAGATTACCATATCCGCGGATGCCGCTGCCCGCGTACATCACCTTTCCGGCGCCGGCGGCCATCACTTGCTGGCCCGGCCTGCCCGCGATGTCGATGCCCTTGTTCTTGCCTTCATCAAAAGTGGCGATGATGCGGCCGTCGGACGGCCACATCCAGCTCAGCTTTTCGTCGTCGTTGGCGGTCACGGTGCTGCCGGCCGCCAGCGCGCCGCTGGCCGGCCGCTCGACCGCCTTCGGTGCCGGCGCCTCATCCTTGTCGGCATCGGCCAGGCTGGATTCGGAATACGGCTTCTTGTCGCCGCGCGGTGTCGTCTTCCTGGGGATGGCGGCCGGTTTCTCGGCGCCGGGCATGGTGATCGGCGAGGTCACCATCGCCGTGCTGCCCGCATTGCCGTTGCCGTTGCCGCTGCCATTGCCGTTCGGCGGCACCACGCGCAGTACCTGGCCGACCTTGATGTCGTCCGGGTCGCGCAGGTTGTTCCAGGTCACCAGGTCGCGGTAATTCTGGCCGTGGTCGAAGGCGATGCGCAGCAGGGTGTCGCCGCGGCGCACGGTATAACTGCCCTTGGCGTCGACATGATCCTCGCTGGCGGGCGCCGGCGCGGGGGATGGCGCCGGACGATACGGACGGTAGTTCGACGCGGAAGCCGTCGGACGGTCAACGACGGGCGCCTGGCGGGTCGGGGTGCTGCAGGCGGACAGGACGCCAAGGCAGAGGGTCAGCAGGGCTAAGCGGGGTGTTGGTTTCATTCTCTCTGTTTCTGTTACAACGTTCTGGCATGCTCAGGCTGTGCCTGGCCGCAACGGAACGAAATGGCAGGCCTCCAGCGTTTCGCTGGTCCATTCCGATGTGCCGGTGCGGATGATGCGCTGCAGGTGCTGGACATGGGCGCCGAGGGGCGCCACCAGTCGGGCACCGATGGCCATCTGCTCGAGCAGTGCGCGCGGCACCTCGAGTCCGGCCGCAGCAAGGATGATGGCATCGAAGGGCGCCACCTGCGGCAGCCCTAGCATACCATCTCCGTACTGCAAACGCAGGTTGGCGATGCGCAAGGGTCTCAGGTTGGCCTTGGCCAGCTCGTGCAGCGGCTTGATGCGCTCGATCGAATACACCTCCTGGGCCACGCAGGACAGCACCGCCGCCTGGTAGCCGCAGCCGGTACCGATCTCGAGCACGCGGCGCAGCGGATGGCCCCTGCCGCGCAGCAATTCGATCATGCGCGCCACGATGTAGGGCTGCGAAATCGTCTGGTTGTGGCCGATCGGCAGCGAGATGTCGGCATACGCCTGGGCCGACATGGCCGGCTCCAGGAACAGGTGGCGCGGCACCATTTCGAGCGCACTCAGGACCTGCGGATCCTTGACGCCCTGGCGCGCCACGCGCTGCGCCATGGCGCGGCGCGGCGCTTCGGTCGCCATCAGGTCGGAGCGCGGCAGCGCGGTCTGGGTCTGCGGCTGGGCCTGGCTCTTGGCCGGTCCGGCCGGGCCCGGCGCGGGCTGCACCGGGGCGCGCGTGGCGGCGCCCTGGCTGTTGCTGCGCGCGTTTTGCGTCGCGGTCTGCGGGGTCGCGATCGGCGCCCGCTCGACCGGTTTGCGCGTGACGGGTCCGGTCACGGACGACAGCGGCAAGGGAAAATTGCTGCGCTTTTCGCTCATGGTTGGCTCATTCCAGGCTGCTCCGCAGCAGCGCCAGCTGCTCGCGGTGGGTCAGGTCGACCTGCAGGGGCGTGACCGAGACGCGGCCCTGGGCGGTCGCATGGAAATCGGTGCCCTCGCCGGCATCGCGGCAGGCACCGGGCGCGCCGATCCAGAAGATTTCACGGCCGCGCGGATCCTGGCCGCGGATCACCGGTTCCGACTGGTGGCGGCGGCCCAGGCGGGTCGCGGTAAGCGGCCCCATCTGCTCGTACGGCAAATTGGGAATGTTGACGTTGAGCAGAAACGGCGCGTCGACCCCGTCGAAGCGGCGCAGCACGATGTCGCGCGCCACCCTGGCCGCCGATTCCACCTCGGCCCAGCCGGAGTGGACCTGGGAAAACGCGATCGCCGGGATGCCGAACAGGAAAGCTTCGGTCGCGGCCGCAACCGTGCCCGAATACAGGGTGTCGTCGCCCATGTTCTGGCCGTTGTTGATGCCGGACACGACCAGGTCGGGGCGCACGTCGAGCATCCCGGTCAATGCGATATGCACGCAGTCGGTCGGGGTGCCATTGACAAAATAAAAACCATTTGCAGCCTTCGACACCGACAGCGGACGGTCGAGCGACAAGGAGTTGGACGCGCCCGAGCGGTTGCTGTCGGGGGCGACCACCACTATGTCGGCAACCGCCGCGAGCGCTTCGGCCAGGGCGTTGATGCCGGGGGCGAGATAGCCGTCGTCGTTACTGATAAGGATACGCATGCAGCGATTTTACCTGAAGCAACGCCCGGAGCGACCTACCCCGCTGCACATTTATTGCTCAACCGGGCACCAGCGGCCGTCCACCGGCGGCCTGGATCAGGGCCCCTTCCAGCGAATGCACCTCGTCCTGGGTGAATGCCAGCAAGGCGTCCTTGTCGCCTTCCTGCAAATAGACCTGCTTGATCATGGCCGCTCCGCGCCGCCGTAGCGCATGCGCCACACTCGGGCGCAGGATGCTGGTGCGCAAGCTGTCGGCCAGTGCCCGCGCCTCGCGTGGACTGCGGCTGTCGATCAGTTCCTGCAGGCGCGACAGCTTGTCGTCGAGGGCATCGGCGCCGGCTGCGGCCGCGCCGGCCGCACTCCCGGCCACGCCGTCGGCGCCGCGGCGCACGCCGGGATGGCCGCGCTTGCCCTCCTCCATCGCATGCAAGCCTTCTTCCAGCGCGACCACGTGCTGTTCGATCCGGCGCGCCGCTTCCAGTTCGCCCTGCTGCCCGAGGTAGGATTGGCCCAGGCGGGCCAGCTCGCGCACTAGGGCCGGGGCCTGGGGGTCGGCGGCGCGCTCGTGCAGCGCATCGACCGCCTGTACCAGGCGCACCTCGGCCAGCGGACGCCAGGGAAAGTGCCCCGGCTCCAGCCATTCGAGCAGGGCCTCGATGCTGCGCACCGGGCCGAGCCGTCCCCCGGACACCTGGGTGCGTCCGGTCGGCAGGGCCATGCCGACCAGGCCGGCCTGGGGCAGCTGCACTTCGTCGAGGTAGCTGTCGAGCGACACGCTGGAGACGCCGTAACAGGCGCTCAGCAGCTTTTCCAGTGCCGGCTGGTAGGCCGGTCCGGCGGGTCCGACATCTCGGTCGCGGTCGCGGCAATGGGCGTCGCCGTAGCGCCAGCGCAGGCGCCCCTCGCAGGCCGCGTCGATCGGGCTCGGCAACGGATACACCAGCAGCGGCCGCTGCTCGTCCTCGTGGCTGCAGCGGTAGTCGAGGGCTCGCGCGACCACGCCCTGCAAGCCGTCCAGGCTGCGCGGGTCGGGCGTGAACAGGCCGACCATCTTGTCCGCCAGCAGCGCGGTGCAGACGCTGGTCGCGGCCGAGCGGCCGCTGCGGCAGTCGATCAGCACGTGGGCGAAACGCTGTTTCAGGTGCGCGGCAAAGCTGCGGAACAGCGCCGGGCAGGCGCAGAACAGCGCGTCCCAGTCGAGCCGGTCGGCGCGCTCGCCATAGCTGTCGTCGAAGCGGCCGGCGCGCATCAGGTACAGCGGGCGGCCATCATCCACCCGTTCGATGTGGGCATCCCAGTCGATACTGTCGAGCACGTGCGCGGCCAGCGCCTCGGTGTCGTCGCCGAAGCCGCGTCCCGGCGCACGCAGGCGGTCGCGGCAGGCCTCGAACAGTTCGAGCACGCCGCTGCGCCCGGGGGCGGCGGCGTCCTGGGTGCGCGGAAAATAATGGTGCAGGCCGGGACCCTCGAGGTCCCAGTCGATCATCAGCACCGGCGTCCTGGCATGCTTGCGGCCGGCCAGGAGCCAGCCGGCATGCGCGAGCGCCTGGCTGCGCACGCTGGCGCCGTCATAGGAATAGAACGTCGTCACCTCGCCGGTCTTCGTGGCCTGCGGCCCGGCAGCCGGCCCTCCGGCGGCCGACATGCCAGTGATGCGGTTGGTTTCCATAAGGCTCCTCATTTTTTTGGGAAGGTTGGATCCGGACTCTCGCGCCAGGGAGGTGGGACATCGGGAAGCACGAATTGGTTGCAGTCGTACCCCGGGGGCATGCTTTTTTTCTGGTAGTGGTAGTGCGTGACGATACGCTTGACCATACGGTCGATATCCGGGAGGAAGTCCGGATTCGACTTGAGGTCGGCGGTCGCCATCGTGTAACGCGAGAAGTCGACGTAGAACGAATCGGTGATCTGGGGCGGCAGGCCATCCGGGTGCTGGGTCATGATGACCGGGATGATCAGGCGGCTGGGCAGCGTGTACCACTTGCTGCGTTCGGCCTCGAGCCGGCGCATGGCCGCGTACTCGCGCCGCGTGTAGGCATGCGCCTCGTACTTCGGCGTGTAGATCAGCACCATGCAGACGCTCTCGCACATCGCGCGTGCGATCTTGCGGTCGAGGTCGTCTCCGCCGCCGAGCTGCTCGACATCGACGAAGAGCTCGTCTTCGTTGTCGAAATACGGTTCCAGATAGCAGCGCAGCGCATCCGCCAGCGTGGCCTTGAAACGCTGCATCAGCTCATGCCGGCCATGGGCATAGCTGAAAAAACAGCCGTAACGAATTGCCATTGCACCCCCTTAATTTTGCCTGCCGGTGTCAGCCGCAGGCCAGGACCTGCTGACTTTAGCAAGTCATTCATGGTGCATCTTGTGGGGGCACAAGTGGAAAGGTTAGCTTTCCGGTTTTGGCTGCTTGAAGAAATCGATGACGTCGGCCTGCACCCGTGTCCGCCTGAACGGCGGCAGGCTCTGCCAGATACGGCGCCCATACGGCTTGCTGATCACGCGCGGATCGCACAGCATCAGCACGCCGCGGTCCTCGACGTCGCGGATCAGGCGGCCGGCGCCCTGCTTCAGGTTGATGATGGCTTCCGGCAAGGTGTGATGGACGAAGCCGTTCATGCCCTTCTTTTCCATCACTTCGATGCGCGCGGCCAGCACCGGGTCGTCCGGCGGGGCGAACGGCAGCTTGTCGATGATCACCAGCGACAGCGCCTCGCCGCGCACGTCGATGCCTTCCCAGAAGCTCTGGCTGCCCACCAGCACGGCGTTGCCGGCGGTGCGGAAGGAATTCAGCAGTTCGGTGCGGCCGCGTTCGCCCTGCACGAACAGGGGGAAGTCGAGGCCGCGATCGGCGAACTCGGTGCGCAGGCGCTCGGCCACCCGGTTCACCGCGCGCAGCGTGGTGCACAGGAAGAAGCAGCGTCCGCCGGCGGCCTCGATCACGGGCAGCGCCATGTCGACCACGGCGTCGGTATAGCCCATGGTATTCGGCTCCGGCAGGCCGGTCGGCACGTACAGGATGCCCTGCTGCTGGTAATCGAAGGGGCTGGGCCAGCTAACCGCCGGCTCGCCGGTCATGCCGAGCTGGGCGCTGAAGTGCTTGAAGTCGTTCTTCACCGCCAGCGTGGCCGAGGTGAAGATCCAGCTGCGCGGCGTGCCGGCGCGCTGGCCGGCAAAGATCGGCGCGATCGACAGCGGCGTCTTGTGCAGTTGCAGCGCGGAAGCAAAGGCTTCGACCCACAGCACCGCGTCGTCGCCCTCGACCTCCTTGCCCTTCTTCGGTTCGCTCTTCCAGGATTTATATTGTTCCAGCAGCTCGACCGCGCGCACGCGGCACTGCTCCAGCGTCTCGGCGCGCTCGGCATTTTCCTCGAGTACGTCGACCAGGCCTTCCAGCTCTTCCTTCAGCTTGGCTAGCGCCGGGAAGAAATCCGAGCTCGGCGGCAATTGCGGCAGCGACAGACGGGTGCTGCCTTCGGGGAAGGTCAGGCGCAGGTCGCGCGCCGCCTTCTCGACCACCATCACGGTCTTGGCCCAGTCGGGACCGCCGCGCGCATGCGCCAGGCCCTCGGCCAGCACGTCGCGGCACAGTTCCAGCACCTGCGAAGTCGAGACCGAGGTGCCGAAGAACATGGTGGCCACTTCGGGCAGCTGGTGCGCCTCGTCGAAGATGATGGTGTTGGCAGCCGGCAGCAGCTCGCCCATGCCGCCCTCTTTCAGCGCCACGTCGGCAAAGAACACGTGGTGGTTGACCACCACCACGTCGGCCTGCTGGGCTTCGCGGCGCGCCTTCATCACGAAGCAATCCTGGTAGTACTGGCATTCCTGGCCGACGCAGTTCTCGCGCGTCGACGTGACCAGGTTCCATACCGATGCGGTTTCCGGCACCTTGGTCAATTCCGCCTTGTCGCCGGAATTCGTCATCTTCATGAAGCGCGAGATTTCGCGCAGGTGGCCGACGTCGTCGCGCGAAGTCAGGCGCCCGTTCGACAGCGTGCGTTCCAGGTTGTAATGGCAGACGTAGTTCGAGCGGCCCTTCAGCAGCGCGACCGAGACCGGCGCCCGCAGCGCGTTGCGCACGGTCGGGATATCGCGCGAGAACAATTGATCCTGCAGATTCTTGGTGCCGGTCGAGACGATGGTCTTGCCGCCCCACAGCAGAGCCGGCACCAGGTAGGCGAAAGTCTTGCCGGTGCCGGTGCCGGCCTCGGCGATCAGGGTGCCCTGCTTGCCGATGGCGTCGGCGATCGCCTTGGCCATTTCGGTCTGCGACTGGCGCGGGCGGAAGGTGCCGACGGCGGGCGCAAGCGGGCCGCCCGCACCGAAGATGCGGTCGACTTCCTCGTCGTATTTGCCGGGCGCCTGCGTGCCCATCAGTTCGGGCAGCTGGTCGGACGATGGCGCCGCTGGCGCGGGAGGAACGGATTCGTCCGCGGCGATGCCGGGCACAGGGAGATGATCGGTCAAAATGGTTTTGGAACGGAAAACAGGACGCTAGCTTAACGGAAATTATGCTGGCACGTCGGGGACCAGCTGCATCTTCAGCAGCGTAATGTGGTCCTTGAGTTGCAGCTTGCGCTTCTTCAGGCGGCGCAACTGCAACTGGTCGGCATGCCCGTCGCGGGTCAGCATGTCGATGACGGCGTCGAGATCGCGGTGTTCCACGTCGAGTTCGATAATACGGCGCTGGATCTCCTGGACGTCGATCATGGTATGCAATTCCGGACAGTTTGAGTAAGGACAGGGGTGGGAAGACAGCGGGCCGCCGCATGGGGGAGCGCGGGCGTCGCTATCGTAATGGCTTGCAACACTGGGGCAAACCAGTGCATAGTTTAATCTACCCCGGCGTTGCCGCCAACAAAGTTCGGCAAGCCGGTATCGGAAAGCCACGTTATGACTTCATACAAGATAGAAGCGGGAACCGCGCAGCACCTCGGCAACCGCCCGCAGCAGAACGACCGGGTGGCGCTGATGGGCGGCGCCCGCGCGCCGGGCTATGTGCTGGCGGTCCTGTCCGATGGGCTGGCGGGTGCGGCCGGATCGGAACAGGTCCTGCATACCGCCAAACAGGTGTTCGACGAATTCAAGCCGGGCGACCGTCCGTCCATCGAACGCCTCGAGCAGGTGCTGCGCGACATCGTGCAGGAGACCCACACCATCATCAAGATGAACGCGGTCGCGGCGCAGGCCGAAGCCCACGCCAGCTTCGTCGGCCTGGTGCTGAGTCCGCATGGCGAGGCGGTATGGGCGCACGTCGGCGACTCGCGCCTGTATCACTTCCATGACGCCAGATGCCTGGCGCGCACCGGCGACGCCGACTACGTCGAGCACCTGGTGTCGAGCGACCGCCTGCCGCTCGAATCGGCTAGGAACCACCGCAAGTCCAAGCTGCTGCTGAATGTGCTGGGCAATGGACGCAAGGATCCCTTCGTCACCGTCGGCCACCATACCGGGCTGGCGCCGGGCGACGTGTTCCTGCTGTGCTCGGATGGCTTGTGGCATTTCTTCACCGATGCCGAGCTGGGCGCGGCAACCGCGCGGGCAACCCCGCGCCAGGCCTCCGAGATGCTGATCGACAAGGCGGCCGAACGCTCGCAAGGCAAGTGGGGCAATTGCAGCATGGCCATCGTCAAGCTGGGGCACGCGCAAGCGCGCGGGTAGTTGAACGCGTGGACGGCAAAGCCGTCCACCCTACTGCAGCACAAACACCACCTTACTTCGGCTGCGCAGCCTTGGCTTTTTGTTCCGCTTCCCTGGCTGCTTTCGCAGCCTTCTCCGCCTTGCGCTCGGCCACGCGGCGCTGGCGCTCTTCCGACTCGGCCTTGCGCTTCTCGTAGGCGCGCACGTTGCTGGCGCGCTTGGCGGCGCCGGCCGCTTCCTTCTGCTGGGCTTCGCGCAGGCGCGCGTCGCGCTCGGCGACCCTGGCCGGCACGGTCGACTTGCGCGGCGCCGGCACCGGCGCAACCTCGGGCGCGGGCTTGGCCGGCTGCGCTGCCAGGCGCGCTTCCTCGGCCTGGAAGCGCTTCTCGGCTTCGGCCATGGCGCGGTCGCGTTCCTCGACCACGGCCTGGCGCTTGAAGTGCGCAGCCTGGACTTCGATCGCCCGCTGGGTCGCCAGCGCGCGGCGGCGCGTGTCCTTGGCTTCGTCGAGACAATTGTTGGTGAAGAATTTGTTGTAGCAGACGCGCTCGCGCTCGGCATAGCGGGCTTCGATCGCGGCGCGTTCGCGCGCCACGGCGGCCAGTTGCTGGTCGGCCTGGGCGACCGAGGTCACCGGCGGCGGCGGCGTCTCGCGCGGGACCGGCTCGGGGCCGGCGCAGGCCGCCAGGGCCAGGCTCAAGGTAATGGTCTGGGCGGCCAGGATGGCGCTGCGCAGTATCGGTTCGGGTTTCATCGGTTCCTCTTGTTGGATCACGCCAGTGCGTCGGCGGCGCCGCGGCGCTCCGCCAGCATGTATTCGCGCGACTGCATCTCAATGATACGCGACACGGTACGGTGGAACTCGTTCGCCATCGAACCCTGGGTGTACAACTGGTCGGGCGCGACCTCGGCCGACATCAGAAGCTTGACCTTGTGGTCGTAGAACACGTCGATCAGCCAGGTGAAGCGGCGCGCTTCCGACGACATCGAGGCCGACATGCGCGGGATGCCGGACAGGATCACGGTGTGGAAGCGGCTGGCCAGTTCCAGGTAGTCGTTCTGCGAGCGCGGGCCGCCGCACAGGGTCTGGAAGTCGAACCAGATCACGCCGCCGGCACGGCGCAGCGCACGGATCTCGCGCTGCTCGATGCGCATGCGCGGGTCTTCGTCGGCGGTGTCGGCCACCTTGGCGTAGGCGTCGCGCAGCGCGTGGTCGCTGGCCGCGTTCAGCGGCGTGTAATAGGCCTCGACCTGTTCCAGCGCGCGGTGGCGGTAGTCGATGCCGGCGTCGACGTTCATCACGTCCAGCTTGTCCTTCAGCAGCGCGATGGTCGGCAGCATGCGGTCGCGGTGCAGGCCGTCCGGGTACAGCTTGTCCGGGTCGTAGTTCGAGGTCATCACGAAGGAGACGCCGTACTCGAACAGCTTGGACAGCAGGTTGTACATGATCATCGCGTCGGCGACGTCGTTGACGTGGAATTCGTCGAAGCAGATCAGGCGATACTTCTTGGCGATGCGCTTGGCGACTTCGACCAGCGGGTCTTCCACGCCCTTCAATTCGTCCAACTGGCGGTGCACGGCGCGCATGAATTCGTGGAAGTGCAGGCGCGTCTTGCGCACCACCGGCACCACCGAATAGAAGCTGTCCATCAGGAAGGACTTGCCGCGCCCCACCCCGCCCCACATGTAGACGCCCTGCGGGACGTCGGGACGGTTGATCAGGCGCTTGAAAGCGGACGACCGCTGGGCCTTGTAATTTACCCAGTCGTCGTACGCCTGCTGCAGGCGGTCCACCGCGCGCTGCTGGGCAGCATCGGACTTGAAGCCGCGCTCGGTCAGCGCGTGCTGGTAATACTCTTGGACGTTCATGAGGATGACATCAAAAATATGGGGTGGACGGCAGTGCCGCCCACCCCACGACCGGTCAGGACAACCGGATTAGAAGTTCAGCGAACGCTTGTCGACGGCCAGCGCGGCTTCCTTGGTGGCTTCCGACAGGGTCGGGTGCGCGTGGCAGATGCGGGCGATGTCTTCGGCCGAAGCCTTGAACTCCATCGCGACCACGGCTTCCGAGATCAGCTCGGAAGCGACCGGGCCGACGATGTGCACGCCCAGGATCTCGTCGGTCGTGGCATCGGCGATGACTTTCACCATGCCGGTGGTGTCACCCAGCGCGCGCGCACGGCCGTTGGCCATGAACGGGAAGGTGCCGGCCTTGTAGGCGACGCCATCCTTCTTGAGCTGCTCTTCGGTGCGGCCGACCCAGGCGATTTCCGGCGAGGTGTAGATCACCCACGGGATGGTGTTGAAGT
The DNA here is from genome assembly GCF_006715485.1 of Herbaspirillum sp. SJZ107. GTDB lineage: Bacteria > Pseudomonadota > Gammaproteobacteria > Burkholderiales > Burkholderiaceae_D > Telluria. The sequence goes on along the minus strand of NZ_VFNH01000002.1, from coordinate 1,410,719 downwards.
TGACATGGCCGTGCTGGCCGGCGATGCGCTCGGCAACCGCGACGCCCTCTTCTTCGGCCTTGTGCGCCAGCATCGGGCCGCGCACGACGTCGCCCACTGCCCAGATGCCCGGCACGCCGGTGCGGCACTCGTCGTCGACGGCGATGAAGCCGCGCTCGTCGAGTTGCAGGCCGACCGACTCGAAGCCCAGGCCATTGGTGTTCGGCACGCGGCCGATCGAGACGATCAGGCGGTCGAAGGTGGCGGTCTGCGCGGTGCCGGCAGCGTCGCTGTACTCGACGGTGACGTCATTACCGCGGTTGGTGATCGCGCCGATCTTGACGCCCAGGTGGATCGCCAGGCCCTGCTTGGTGAAGGCCTTCTGCGCTTCCTTGGCGATCTGCTGGTCGACCGCGCCCAGGAAGGCCGGCAGGCCTTCCAGCACGGTGACGTCGGCGCCCAGGCGGCGCCAGACCGAACCCATTTCCAGGCCGATCACGCCGGCGCCGATCACGCCCAGCTTGCCCGGGACGGCATCGATGGCCAGTGCGCCGGTGTTCGACAGGATGATCTTCTCGTCGAACGGTGCGCCCGGCAGTTCGCGCGGGTTGGAGCCGGTGGCGACGATCACGTTCTTGGCGGTGAGGGTGTCGGTGGCCGGACCGGTGACGTTGACGGTGAAGCCTTCGCCGGCCTTGCCGGCCAGGGTGCCGCGGCCATGGAAGAAGGTGACCTTGTTCTTCTTGAACAGGTAGACGATGCCGTCGTTGTTGGCCTTGACCACGCCGTCCTTGCGCTTGAGCATCTGGCCCAGGTCGAGTTGCAGGCCCTGCACGTTGATGCCGTGCTCCTTGAAGGCATGGCCGGCGTGCTCGAAGTGCTCCGACGACTGCAGCAGGGCCTTCGACGGGATGCAGCCGACGTTGGTGCAGGTGCCGCCCAGGGCAGGACCGCCCTTGGCGTTCTGCGCTTCGTCGATACAGGCGACCTTGAAGCCCAGCTGCGCTGCACGGATGGCAGCCACATAGCCGCCGGGGCCGCCGCCGATCACGACGACGTCAAATTGTTTTTCGGTGCTCATCAATTGTTTCCTTGTGTTCCCGATCTAGCGGGAAATTATTCTTCTGGAACGAAAATCCACAACAACACATAAACCACCGCGCCAAATCCGAATGTGAGGGTGAACAGCACGAATACCAGCCGCCACACCCACGCGTCGACACCCGAGGCCCGCGCCAGGCCGCCGCACACGCCGCTCAGCCAGCGGTCGGTGCGCGAGCGGCGCAGGGCGTTCAGTTCGGCGCCGAAGCTGCCGGCGCCCGCCGTGCTGCTGGCCTTGTCCAGGCGCACGTTGGCCGACGACAGGATCTTCGCCTTGGCCTGTTCGAATTCGGCATCGGTCAGGGCGCCGGCCTGGTGCAGTTCGTGCAAACGCTTGATTTCATCGGCAATCATGGTGACTCCCCTTCCATCAGACAACGATTAAACGAACCGGGCCGGCGCCCTGTCCTGGCGGATTACAGGTCGAGCAGCAGGCGCGACGGATCTTCCAGCGCGTCCTTCATGGCGACCAGGCCCAGCACGGCTTCGCGGCCGTCGATGATGCGGTGGTCGTAGGACATCGCCAGGTAGTTCATCGGACGGATCACGATCTCGCCGTTTTCGACCACGGCACGGTCCTTGGTCGCGTGCACGCCCAGGATCGCCGACTGCGGCGGGTTGATGATCGGGGTCGACAGCATCGAGCCGAAGGTGCCGCCGTTCGAGATCGAGAAGGTACCGCCGGTCAGGTCTTCCAGGGTCAGCTTGCCGTCCTTGGCCTTCTGGCCGAATTCGCCGATCTTCTTCTCGATCTCGGCGATCGACATCTGGTCGGCGTTGCGCAGGATCGGCACCACCAGGCCGCGCGGCGAACCGACGGCGATACCGATGTCGAAGTAGCCGTGGTAGATGATGTCATTACCGTCGACCGACGCGTTCAGGATCGGGTACTTCTTCAGTGCGGCGACGGCGGCCTTGACGAAGAAGGACATGAAGCCCAGCTTGACGCCGTGCTCTTTCTCGAACTTGTCCTTGTACTTGGCGCGCAGGTCCATGACCGGCTTCATGTTGACTTCATTGAAGGTGGTCAGGATGGCGTTGGTCGACTGCGACTGCAGCAGGCGCTCGGCGATACGGGCGCGCAGGCGGCTCATCGGCACGCGCTCTTCCGGACGGTCGCCCAGGTTGGCGGCCGGGGCGGCGACTTGCGGCAATGCTGCCTTCGGTGCCTGCTGCTGCAGCGGTGCCGGTGCGGCCGGTGCCGGTGCGGCGGCGCCGGCAGGCTTGTTGGCGACGGCGGCCAGGGCGTCGCCCTTGGTCACGCGGCCGTCACGGCCGGTGCCGCTGGCATCCGAGGTGCTCAGGTTGTTGTCGGCCAGGATCTTGGCGGCGGCCGGCATGGCGACGTCCGACTTGCTGCCGGCAGCCGGCGCTGCGCCGGTGGCGGCCGGGGTCGAATGCGGTGCGGCAGCGGTAACCGGCGCGTTGGCGACTGGTGCGGCGGTGATCGAGATCGGGCTGGTCTGGGCCGAGGCTTCGGTATCGATGATCGCGATGGTTTCACCGGCAACGACGGTGGCGCCGTCGGCCTTGATCAGCTGCACGATCACGCCGGCGGACGGTGCCGGCAGTTCCAGGACCACCTTGTCGGTCTCGATGTCGATCATGTTCTCGTCGCGCGAAACGGATTCGCCGACCTTCTTGTGCCACGACAGCAGGGTCGCTTCTGCGACCGATTCCGACAGCTGGGGGACCTTGACTTCGATTTGTGCCATTTAGAAAACTCCAATATTTGTGCTGTAAAAACCCCGTGCTGCATGTGCTTCACATGCAGCACGGGGTCATGTCGGACGTAGCCGCTTATTTCGTCAGGATGAAACCCTTGAGCTTCGAGAACGCGGTATCCAGCAGTTCCTTCTGCTGCGCGATGTGCTTGTCGGCGTAACCGACGGCAGGCGCTGCGGAAGCCGGACGGCCGGCATAGGCCAGGCGCTGGCCTGCTTCCATGCTTTCGAACAGGTTGTGCTGGATCTGGAACCACGGACCCTGGTTTTGCGGCTCGTCCTGTGCCCACACCACTTCGGTGGCGTTCGGGTAGCGCTTCAGTTCGGCGCCGAATGCCTTGTGCGGGAACGGATACAGCTGCTCGATACGGATGATGGCGGTGTCACTGACGCCGCGCGTCTTGCGTGCATTGACCAGGTCGTAGTAGACCTTGCCCGAGCAGGCGATCACGCGCTTGACCTTGTTGGCGTCGATCTTGTCGTCCAGTTCCGGAATCACGGTCTGGAAACCGCCCTTGGCCAGGTCGGTCAGCGCCGAGCCGGCGTCCTTGTTACGCAGCAGCGACTTCGGCGTGAAGATCACCAGCGGCTTGCGGAACTGGCGCACCATCTGGCGGCGCAGCAGGTGGAAGATCTGGGCGGCGGTGGTCGGCTGCACGACTTGCATGTTGTGGTCGGCGCACAGCTGCAGGAAGCGCTCGATACGGGCCGACGAGTGCTCCGGACCCTGGCCTTCGTAGCCGTGCGGCAGCATCAGCACCAGGCCCGAGGCGCGGCCCCACTTCACTTCGCCGGAAGCGATGAACTGGTCGATCACGACCTGCGCACCGTTGACGAAGTCGCCGAACTGGCCTTCCCAGATGGTCAGGGTGTTCGGTTCGGCGGTCGAGTAGCCGTATTCGAAGCCCAGCACCGCTTCTTCCGACAGCACCGAGTCGATCACGGTGAAGTTGGCCTGGTTTTCCTGGACGTTGGCCAGCGGCAGGTAGATGCCCTGGTCCCAGCGCTCGCGGTTCTGGTCGTGCAGCACGGCGTGGCGGTGCACGAAGGTGCCGCGGCCGGCATCCTGGCCCGACAGGCGCACGGCGTAGCCCGAGGCCAGCAGCGATGCGTAGGCCAGGTGTTCGCCCATGCCCCAGTCGAGGTTCATCTCGCCCTGGCCCATCTTGGCGCGGTCGCCCAGCACCTTCTCGACCAGCGAGTGCAGCTTGAAGTTTTCCGGCACGGTGGTGATGCGCTGGGCCAGGCGTTTCAGCTCGGTCAGCGGCACCGCGGTGTCGGCGGCGTCGGTCCACTTCTTGTTGAGGAACGGCGCCCAGTCGACGGCGTACTTGTTCTTGAAGTCGGTCAGCACCGGGTCGGTGGTGTGCTTGCCGGCGTCCATCGCGGCGCGGTACTCGGCGACCAGCTGGTCGCCGCCGTCGGCGGCGATGGTGTTCTGCGCAGCCAGCTTGTCCGCGTACATCTTGCGGGTGCCCGGGTGCTTGGCGATCTTCTTGTACATCAGCGGCTGAGTCAGGGCCGGGGTGTCCTGCTCGTTGTGGCCCAGCTTGCGGTAGCAGATGATGTCGACCACCACGTCCTTGTGGAACTCGGTGCGGTAGTCCATCGCGATCTGGGTGGCCAGCACGACGGCTTCCGGATCGTCGGCGTTCACGTGCAGCACCGGTGCCTCGATCATCTTGACGACGTCGGTGCAATACAGGGTCGAGCGCGCATCGCGCGGGTCGGAGGTGGTGAAGCCGATCTGGTTGTTGATGACCAGGTGGACGGTACCGCCGGTGCCGTAGCCGCGGGTCTGGGCCAGGTTCAGGGTTTCCATGACCACGCCCTGGCCGGCGAAGGCGGCGTCGCCGTGCACCAGGATCGGCAGCACTTCCTTGCCCTGGCGGTCGCCGCGGCGCTCCATGCGCGCCTTGACCGAGCCTTCGACGACCGGGTTGACGATTTCCAGGTGCGACGGGTTGAACGCCAGCGACAGGTGGACCGGGCCGCCCGGGGTCGAGATGTCGCTCGAGAAGCCCTGGTGGTATTTCACGTCGCCCGACGGCAGGTCGTCGGCGTGCTTGCCTTCGAATTCTTCGAACAGGTCGCCCGGGGCCTTGCCCAGGGTGTTGACCAGCACGTTCAGGCGGCCGCGGTGGGCCATGCCGATGACGATTTCCTGCACGCCCTGCTCACCGGCGCGCTGGATCACTTCGTCCATCGAGGCAATGAAGGATTCGCCGCCTTCCAGCGAGAAGCGCTTGGCGCCGACGTACTTGGTGTGGAGGTAGCGTTCCAGGCCTTCGGCCGCGGTCAGGCGCTCGAGGATGTGCTTTTTCTTTTCGGCAGTAAAGGCCGGGGTCGAGCGGATCGACTCCAGCTTTTCCTGCAGCCAGCGCTTTTCGGTCGGGTCGCTGACGTACATGAATTCAGCGCCGATCGAACGGCAGTAGGTATCGCGCAACATGTTCAGCAGGTCGCGCAGCGATGCGTCGTCCTTGCCGAAATAGGTGTTGCTGATATTGAATTTGGTGTCGAGGTCGGCTTCGGTGAAACCGTAGAAGGCGGGATCCAGTTCCGGGATCGGCGGACGTTCCTGGCGCTGCAGCGGGTCCAGGTTGGCCCAGCGCGAACCGAGGTAGCGGTAGGCGGCGATCAGCTGGGTCACGGCGACGCGCTTGCGGCCGAGTTCGGCGTCAGGCGATGCGGTCACGGTGCGGATCGGGCCCTGCTTGGCGCGCTCGGCGAAGGAGGCGATCACGGACGAGTGATCCACGTCCGGCTTGGCGGAACCATCGACCGCAGGCATGTGCTGCATGGCGTCGAAATAAGCGCGCCAGTTGTCCGGGACCGAACCCGGATTGCTCAGGTACGCTTCGTACAACTCTTCCACATACGGCGCGTTACCGCCGAACAGGTAGGAGTTGGCGTTATATTGTTGCATCATTCTTGCTCACCTTTCTTCGCGTTTCGCGAACTTAGGGCGGGTTATCTAACCTTCCGCGACACGGCCTGACCGGTTAGCGGATCGCACTACTACTCAAGTTGTGGGGGAAGGACTTTACGACACATTCAAGGGGCGAGAAAAACAACAGCCTGCTGCCCATTTTGCGCACGGTATTGTAACGCAAGCGGTGACATCAGACAGACACCGCAGACACATAATTTGTTGCCATATGTGACGGTTGACCATCTAAATGATAATCGTTATCATTTACCCATGAGCTCATCCACGCCCACGCCCGCATCCGCTGCCGCACCCGAACAGGATACGCCGACTTTGCCGGGCGCGCGCCGCGCCGTCTTCCTGCGCCAGCTGCACCAGTGGCACTGGATCAGTTCCGCCATCTGCCTGATGGCCATGCTGCTGTTCAGCGTGACCGGCTTCACGCTGAACCACGCGGCGCAGATCGAAGCCAGGCCCAGCGTGACGCGCCTGAAGGCGAGCCTGCCGCCGCCGCTGCAGAAAGAACTCGAAGCCTTCGCCACCGAACATCCGGACGCCAAGCTGCCGCTGCCGGCCGCACTGGCCGACTGGGCCGAACGCACCTTCCCGGTCGAGGTGCGCGGCGTGCGTGCCGAATGGAGCGAGGAAGACGCCTACGTGGCCCTGCCGCGCCCCGGCGGCGACGCCTGGCTGCGCATCGGCGCGGATGGCCAGGCCGAATACGAAAAGACCGACCGCGGCTGGATCTCCTGGCTGAACGACATGCACAAGGGCCGCAACGCCGGCACCGTGTGGAGCTGGTTCATCGACATCTTCGCGATCGCCTGCCTGGTGTTCTGCATCACCGGTTTCCTGATCATGAAATACCACGCGGCCAACCGGCCGTCGACCTGGCCGGTGATCGGCTTCGGCATCGTGCTGCCGATCGTGCTGGCCCTGCTGTTCGTTCACTAATATAAATACACTCACCGAGAAAGCGATCCATGAAACTGTCCCGCACGCTCGCCCTGACCCTGCCGCTCGTCTCCAGCGGTGCCATGGCTGCCGACCTGACCGTCAAGTTCGACCTGCCCCAGCTGAACGTGGCCGAGTACCACAAGCCCTATGTCGCGATCTGGGTCGAGCGCGCCGACCAGACTGTCGCTACTACTCTTGCCGTGCTGTACGACGTCAAGAAGCCGAACAATGCCGGCGAGAAGTGGGTCAAGGACCTGCGCACCTGGTGGCGCAAGGCCGGGCGCGACACCCAGCTGCCGATCGACGGCGTGTCCGGCGCCACCCGTGCCGCCGGCACCCAGACCCTCACCTTCGCCGGCGCCAAGGCCGGCCTCGACAAACTGCCGGCCGGCGACTACAAGCTGGTGATCGAAGCCGCGCGCGAAGCCGGCGGCCGCGAACTGGTGCGCGTGCCCTTCACCTGGCCGGCCAAGGGCAAGCTGGCCGCTGGTGGTGCAAATTCGGCCGCCGGCAAGGAAGAGCTGGGCGCGGTATCGATCGCCGTCCAATAACTGGAGACCTGCCATGAAAAAAATCGTCATCGTGCTGGCGCTGGCCGGCGCCGCTTTCTCCGCCCACGCCCACCGTCCGTGGATGGTGCCGACCCAGACCCTGATCGAATCCGACCGCGAGACCTGGGTCACGATCGACGGCGCCGTCTCGGAAGGCCTGTTCGACGTCGACCACATGCCGCTGCGCATGGAAGGCCTGACCGTCATCGCCCCGGACGGCACCAGCAGCCAGGCGCCGGCGCCGAGCGTCGGCAAGCACCGCTCCACGGTCGACGTCCAGCTGCCCAAGGACGGCACCTACCGCTTCACGCTGGCCGCGACCAACGTCATGGGCACCTATAAACTGAACGGCGAGACCAAGCGCTTCGGCCGCGGCGGCCCGCCCGAGGCCCCGGCCGGCGCCACCGACGTCAAGACCACTACCATGGTCCAGCGCCAGGACACCTTCGTCACCCGCAACAAGACCAGCACCGGCGCCCTGAAGCCGGTCGGCAGCGGCCTGGAAATGGTGCCGGTCAGCCACCCGAACGAGCTGCACGCCGGCGAACGGGCCAGATTCCGCTTCCTGCTGGACGGCAAACCGCTCGCCAACTTCCCGTTCAGCCTGGTCCCGGGCGGCGTCAAGTACCGCGGCACCGCCAACGAAGTGCGCCTCAGCACCGACGCCAACGGCGAAGCCAGCTTCACGCTGCCGGCGCCGAACATGTACTGGCTGAGCGCCGCCTATCCGGCCGACGCGCCGCGCGGCCCCGGCGCCGACGGTCCGGCCAAGCGCTACAGCTACTCGGCCACGCTCGAGATCCTGCCGGAGTAAGCGGAAGCTGTATGCGCGACGTCCTGGTTCCGCTCGAGATCGACCCAAGCCCGGCGCCCCCGGGCAGCCGCCCCCTGGCGCTGTCCGGCACCGCCATGGGCAGCGGCTGGTCGGCGCGCCTGATGCTGCCCGGCGGCGCCGATGCGCACCTGCTGCCGGCGCTGCAGGCCGAGCTGGACCTCGTGGTGGCCCAGATGAGCCACTGGGAACCCGACTCGCTGCTGTCGCGCTACAACCGGGCCGCGGCCGGCAGCTGGCATGCGCTGCCCTCGCCCTTCCTCGAGGTGATCGATTACGCATTGTCGGTGCAGCAGGCCAGCGGCGGCGCCTACGACCCGGCGGCCGGTGCGCTGGTCGACCTGTGGGGCTTCGGAGCCACCAAGCGCTACGACCAGGCCGGCTACTATGCGCCGGACGCGCAGGCCATCGGCGCCGTGCTGGCGCGCCGCCGCCATGCCCAGCCGGTGCTGGACCGGCAAGCCCGGCGCCTGCTGCAGCCGGGCGGCGCCGTGCTCGACCTGTCGGCCGTGGCCAAGGGCCATGCGGTGGACCGGCTGGCACTGTGCCTCGAGCGGCTGGGCATCCGCCACTACCTGGTCGAAGCCGGCGGCGAACTGCGCGGCGCCGGCGTCAAGGGCGATGGCCAGCCATGGTGGGTCGAGATCGAAGGCGTGCCCGACGCCGCTGCGGCCGGCGCACAACCCCTGCTGGCGCTGCATGGCCTGGCGGTCGCCACCTCGGGCGACTACCGGCGCTTCTACCGGCAGCACGCCGGCGGCCGCATCTCGCACACGCTCGATCCGCGCAGCGGCCAGCCGATCGCCAACGGCGTCGCCTCATGCACCGTCATCGCCCCCACCTGCATGGCGGCCGATGCGCTGTCCACCGCCCTCACCGTGCTGGGGCCGCGGGAAGGCCTGGCGCTGGCCGAGCGCGACGGCATCGCCGCCCGCTTCCTGGTGCGCGCCGCCGCAGCGAATGCCGTCCTGACCGCCATCACCTCGTCCGCCTGGCGCGCCCTGCTGCAATGATGCTCACCACCGAACCCTTGCGCTGGGGCGGCGCCCTGCTGCTGTCGGCCGGCTGGCTGGCGCTGAGCCTGCGTACCTGGTACGCGCAGCGCGCTGCCAGCGGCAAGGCCGCCACGGCCGACTGGCTGGTGGTGCATGCCAGCCAGACCGGCAACGCCGAGGCCCTGGCCAGGCACACCGCCGCGATCCTCGCCACCGGCGGCCTGCAGGCGCGCGCCGCCTGCATCTCCAGGCTCGACGAGGCGGCGCTGGCCGGCGCCACCAATATCCTGTTCGTCGCCAGCACCTACGGCGAAGGCGACGCCCCCGACGTGGCGGCGCGTTTCGCCGCCCGCCTGATGGCCAGGGAGGTCGACCTCCGCCACCTGCACTACGCGGTGCTGGCGCTGGGCGACGACAACTACATCAATTACTGCGGCTTCGGCCGCGCGCTCGACGCCTGGCTGGCGAAGCAAGGCGCCACCCGCCTGTTCGAACGCATCGACGTCGACAAGAACAGCGCGGCCGCGCTGGCCGCGTGGCAGCACCACGTCGGCCGCCTGGCCGGCACCGCGGACGCCCCGGACTGGGCGGCGCCGGCCTATGGCGAATGGCGCATCGGCGAGCGCCAGCTGCTCAATCCCGGCAGCAGCGGCGCGCCGCTGTACCGGCTGTCGCTGGTCCCGGCCGACGGCGCCCTGCCCGACTGGGAAGCCGGCGACCTGGCCCAGGTCGGCCCGCCGTCCGACCCGGCGCACCCGCGCGAATACTCGATCGCCTCGCTGCCCGGCGAAGGCCGGCTCGAGTTGCTGGTCCGCCTGCAGCGCAGGGAGGACGGTACCCCGGGCGCGGCCTCGGGCTGGCTGTGCCAGGGCGCCGCCACCGGCATCGACGGCGGCGACCCGGTCCAGCTGCGCGTGCGCGCGCACGAACGCTTCCGCCTCGGCGCCAACGCGCGCCGTCCGCTGATCGCGATCGGCAACGGCAGCGGCCTGGCCGGCCTGCGCGCGCTGCTGAAAGCGCGCATCCACGCCGGCGAGCACGCCAACTGGCTGCTGTTCGGCGAACGCCAGATCCGCCACGACTTCCTGCTGCGCGAAGAGTTGCTGGGCTGGCAGGATGCGGGCTGGCTGCAGCGCATCGACCTCGCCTTTTCGCGCGACCGCGCTGGCCCCCACGGCACCGATCGCCATTACGTCCAGCACCTGCTGCGCGAGCAGGCCGCACTGGTGGTCAACTGGATCGAACGCGGTGCCGCCATCTATGTCTGCGGCAGCCTGCAGGGCATGGCCGGTGGCGTGCACGAAGCGCTCGCGGAGATCCTCGGCAGCGCCACGCTGGAACAGTTGGTGGCAGACGGCCGCTACCGGCGCGATGTGTATTGACGACAGATTCGTCATTATTGTTTGTTCCTACCCGCACGATTGAAATAATTTTTCCATTTCCACATGGAAATTGATTAAACTGCCAATCAACTGTTCGACCCGCTACTTCCGGTCGAACAGCCCGTAACCGATTCCGCAGCACCATGCATGCATCCGCATTGACGAAACATGGGTGCACGGCCCGCAGGCTTTGCCGGACCGGACTGACTCACGACCACAAGAACAAAATGGGGCATGGCGGCCATCGCCATGTATGCGCAGGGACACTTATGTATTTTTCCGATAAATTGATGCGAACTTCCGCCGATCCGATTTCTTCCCAGTCTGCCGACATCCGGCAAGAACTGGCCTTGGCCGCCCTCGACGCCATCAACCGCGTCCAGGCCGTGGTCGAATTCGACCTGCAAGGCAACGTCATCCTGGCCAACCAGCACTTCCTGGATGCCATGGGCTATACCCGCGCCGAGATCGCGGGCCAGCACCATCGCATGTTCTGCACCGACGAGTTCGCCAATTCGGACGAGTACCGCGCCTTCTGGCACGCCCTCGCCGGCGGCCAGCCGAGCAGCGGCGAGTTCATGCGCATCGACAAGCACGGCTTCCCGGTCTGGCTGCAGGCGTCCTACAACCCGATCTTCGACGGCGAAGGCAAGCCGATCAAGATCATCAAGTTCGCCACCGATATCACCGCCGCCAAGCTGCAAAGCGCCGACAATGCCGCCAAGATCGACGCCATCAACCGCGCCCAGGCCGTGATCGAGTTCGACCTCAACGGCCGCATCGTGCACGCCAACGACAACTTCCTGGCGGTGATGGGCTACACGCTGGACGAGATCGAAGGCCAGCATCACGCCATCTTCTGCGAGCCGGCCTTCGCCGGCAGCCCCGAATACGCCGCCTTCTGGTCGCGCCTGGCCAGCGGCGAGCTGCATTCGGGCCAGTTCAAGCGCCGCCACAAGTCCGGCCGCGACGTCTGGATCAACGCCTCCTACAATCCGGTGTTCGGTCCCGACGGCAAGCCGTTCAAGGTCATCAAGTACGCCACCGACATCACTGCCCGCAAGCTGCGCAACGCCGACTTCGAAGGCCGCATGGCGGCCATCGACCGTGCCCAGGCCGTGATCGAGTTCGACCTCGAAGGCCGCATCCTGCACGCCAACCAGAACTTCCTCGACACCCTCGGCTACGCGCTCGACGACGTCGTCGGCCAGCACCACGCGATGTTCTGCGACCCGGTGTATGCTCGCTCGCACGAATACCGCGCCTTCTGGAAGCACCTCGGCAGCGGCGAATTCCACGCCGGCGAATTCAAGCGCATCGCCAAGGACGGCCACCCGGTCTGGATCCAGGCCACCTACAACCCGATCCTGGACGCCGACGGCAAGCCGTTCAAGGTGGTCAAGTTCGCCACCGACGTCACCGCCGTCAAGGCGCGCAACGCCGACTACGAAGGCAAGATGCAGGCGATCGACCGCGTGCAGGCCGTGATCGAATTCGACCTGCAGGGCAAGGTGCTTCACGCGAACCAGAATTTCCTCGACACGATGGGCTACGGCCTCGACGAGATCCGCGGCCAGCACCACCGCATGTTCTGCGACCCGGCCTTCGCGCATTCGCCGGAATACCTGGCGTTCTGGGACCGCCTCGGGCGCGGTGAATTCGACGCCGGCGAATACCGCCGCGTCGGCAAGGGCGGCAAGGAAATCTGGATCCTGGCCTCGTACAACCCGATCTTCGACGCCGAAGGCAAGCCGGTCAAGATCGTCAAGTTCGCCACCGACGTCACCCGCCAGAAGGCGCTGTCGGCCGAGAGCCGCGGCAAGCTGGACGCGATCGGCCGCTCGCAGGCCGTGATCGAGTTCGACATGCGCGGCAACGTGCTGTCGGCGAACGACAACTTCCTGCGCACCATGGGCTACGCTGAAGAAGAAGTGCTCAAGCAGCACCACAGCATGTTCTGCGAACCCGAACTGGTCAAGAGCGCGGCCTACCGCCACTTCTGGGCCAACCTGGGCCAGGGCCAGTTCCAGTCCGGCCGCTTCAAGCGCCGCGGCAAGCACGATGCCGACATCTGGATCGTGGCCACCTACAACCCGATCCTGGACGTCAACGGCAAGCCGTATAAAGTAGTGAAGTTCGCGATGGACGTCACCGAGCAGGTGCACCGCGAGGAGCTGGTCAGCGCCAAGGTCAAGGCGATTTCCGGCGTGCTGGGCGAGCTGTCGCAGTCGATCAGCGCGATCGCCGCCGGCGCCCAGCAATCGGCGGGCATGGCGACCCGGACCCAGGCCGACGCCACCGAAGGCAGCAAGCTGCTGGACCGCTCGAAGGACGCGATGCTGGCGATCCAGAAGTCGTCCGCCGACGTGCACGACATCATCGACACCATCAGCGAGATCGCCAGCCAGACCCACCTGCTGGCGTTCAATGCGGCGATCGAGGCGGCGCGTGCGGGCGAGCACGGCAACGGCTTCTCGGTGGTCGCCAACGAGGTGCGCAAGCTGGCCGAGAAATCGGCGATGGCGGCACGCGAGATCTCGAAGCTGATCAACGAGACCGTCAGCCGCGTCGGCGACGGCACCCGCCTGGCGGGCGAAGTCGAGCATGCATTCGAGCGCATCGTCCATTCGGTCGGCGCCACCAGCACCTCGATCGGCCAGATCCACGCCTCGACCAGCGAACAGGCGAGCGCCACGCGGGACGTCTCGAAGCTGCTGACCGAACTGGAAAGCATCGCCACGGAGCGCTGAGCCATGTCTGCTACCAAGCTGCGCCTGGCGCAGGCCAGCATCGGCGCGGTCCACCTCGGCATCCCGGTGGAAGCCGTGGTGCAGGCGATCGCGCTGCCCGACACCCCGGCCTTCCTGCCGCGCCGCCAGGGCGCGCTGCGCGGCGTGGTCGAGCACGGCGGCACCCTGGTGCCGGTGATCGACCTGGCGCGCTGGGTCGAGACCGGGACCCCGGCGCCGGGCGCCAGCGCACAGGATGCGCGCATCCTGGTGCTGCACGAAGGCGGACGCACCATCGGCCTGCAAGTCGATGCCGTGGGCGGCCTGCTCGACGTGGCGCCGCACCTGCTGACGCGCCTGCACCACGACGACAATCCGGAAGACGTGTTCCACACCGCGCTGCGCTCGCCCGACGACGGCCGTATCCTGAGCCTGCTCGAAGTCGGCCGCCTGGCCGACCTGGCGGCGGCCTGGAGCCAGGTCGGCCAGGCGATTGCGGCGGACCCGGCCGCATCCGGCGCCGCCCCCGCCCGCGCCGGCCACACCTGGGCGCTGCTGCAGACCGGCCACGGCCGGCTGGCCGTGCTGCCGGGCGACCTGCCCGAAGTGATGCCGATGCCGCCATTGGAACGCTTCGGCGGCGGCATCGACAGCGCCTACTGCATCTGGCGCGGCCGCCACCTGCCGGTGCTGCCTGCCGGCGCACTGATCGAAGGACCGTTCGAGGCCGGCAGCGAGCGCCTGCTGGCCGTGATCGAACGCGGCGGCCTCGCGCTCGGCCTGCCGGTGCGCGCGGCGCTGCAGATGTGCGCGCTGGAAGGAACCGGGCTGCCCGCCAAGAATGGCCTGACCGCCACCCTGTACGACGGCGACGGCCTCGAAGTCCACCTGCTCGACACCGCGCGCCTGTTCGAACGCTTCCCGGAAGCGGCACTCAGCAAGCCGACGGCCGCCGCCGTGGCCCCCGTGACGGCGGCGCGCCAGCGCAGCGCCAACGCGGTCGGCTACATCGTGTTCGAAGCCGACGGCCTGGGGGCCACCCCGCTCGGCGCGATCGAGCACATCCTGCCGCTGGCCGGCACCCTGGCGGCCACCATGGACTGGCGCGGCGCCGCCATCCCGATGGTCGACCTGCGCGGCGCGGCGGCCGGCGCTTCCGCCAACGTGCTGGTGGTAAAGGCGGCGGCCGGCCACGTCGGGTACGTGGTGGGGCGCGTGCAGTCGATGATCCCGCCGGGCAGCGGGACGCTGTACCGGATGGGCGTCGGCGGCAGCGGGCTGGAGTTCATCACCACCGGCGAGGGGGCCGAGCAGGCCAGTTACCGGACTGTCGACCTGGTGGCGCGGGCCGCCGCGTAGGCGCTGCCGCATCTCATCGTTATACGCAACACCGTCGCCCCTGCCTTCGCAGGGGCGACGTGCATGTTGCCGGGCCTTATCTGGCTTTCGCAGCCGGCACCGTCAACCCATCCAGCCAACCCACCGTCACCCCCGCCAGCGCGATCCGGTGATCCGCAAACCCGTGATCGCTCGCCAGCGTCACCGCCTTCAACGGCCCGCCGCGCGCGCGGATCGCCGCTGCCAGCGGCGCCACCTGCGCCGCGTTGCCGTACTGGGCATCGACGATCAGGAGCGGCTTGCGCGCCAGCTGCGGCGCCGCATCGACCAGGTCCCAGTCGCGCGCGTGGCGCTCGACTTCGGCCATCAGTTGCGCCGCATCGGTGCCGGCCAGGCTGTTGCCGAAATCGTCGCCCATGGCCGCGATCGCATCCTGGCGGCCCTCCGGCTTGGCCAGCACGGCCTTGCCCGAGGCGCCCACGTTCCAGGGATCGATCAGGGCCGCACCCAGCACATCGCCGTGCGTGGCGGCGTAGCGCGCGGCCAGGAAGCCGCCCATGCTGTGGCCGGCGACGACCAGGCGCGCAGGGTCGATGCCATACTGGCGGGCGTTGTCGGGCCGGCGCAGGAAGTCCATCGCCACCTCGACGTCATCGAAGGCGCCGGCCAGCGAAAAGCGGCCCGGCGAGCCCCAGCTGCCGCGGTAATGCAGCGTCAGCACGTTCCAGCCGGCGCGCCGGATCGCCTGCGCCAGGTCGAGGTTCTGCTCGTTGCCGGGGAGGCCGTGCAGCAGCAGCATGGTTGGTTTCGGCCCGGCGCCGGACGCCAGCATCAGCAGCGCATTCATGCCTTCGCCGTGGCTCAGGATCAGCACCTGGCGGTTGACGGCCGGATGGCTGGCGTCGCGCGCCGGATCGGCGACCACTGCGCGCGGGATGGACACGGTGGGGGCGGCCATTGCCGGCGCGGCCAGCATGGCGGCGGCGAGAACGACTGAAGCAAACTGGTGGCGCATGCGGGTCTCCTTATCGGTCGGACAGCGTGAACCTGCTGATAATAAATCCTTTTTCACCTAGAATGGCCTTCCACTTCCCATTCCGCCCCACCTTGAGATTCTCGATCGGCCACCGCCTGTTCGTTTCGGTCCTGCTTGCGATCCTCGCGGTGGCGGCCGGCGCCGTGTTCCTGCTGCGCCAGAACGTGCTGGCCAGCTTCGGCGACTACGCCGTCGGCATCGAACTGGACCGCCTGGACGAACTGTCGGCCGCGCTGGCGCGCCAGTACCGCAGCCACGGCGGCTGGACCTTCATCCCCGCGGATGGACGCCAGGCCTGGATCGCGCGCGAGCTGGCACGCCTGCAGCGGGTGCGCGAGGGCGGCTTGCCGGCAGCGCCACCGGGGCCGGCCGCCCCTTCCCTGCCCGCGGCGGCAGCCGGCCCGGCCGCGGCGCTACCGGCGGACCCGCCCGCGCCGCCGGCCCCGCCTGCACCGCCACCGCCGCCGCCCTTGTCCGCGCCGCGCGTGCTCGCCGCCGATGTCGATCCAGTGGCGGGGCCGCTGTCGCTGCCGCGCCGCATTACCCTGTTCGACGCCGGCGGCAGCTACCTGGCAGGCCGTCCACCCGGCGCCATCCCCCTCGCGCGGCGCGCCATCGAGAGCGGCGGCCGCACCGTCGGCTGGATCGGCGTGGCGCGCGGTGCCCGCCCCAGCGATGCGATGGCGTATGCCTTCCTGGAACAGCTGCACAGCAGCCTGTGGCTGATCTTCGCGGCGGCGGTGGGCTTGAGCGCGCTGGCGGCGATCGGCCTGGCGCGCCACTTCCGGCGCCCGATCGGGGCGCTCGAGGATGGCGCCCGCAAGCTCGCCGACGGCCGTTTCGAGACCCGCCTGCCCGTCACCCGCAGCGACGAACTGGGCGACCTGGCGCGCCACTTCAACGCCCTGGCAAGCCGGCTGCAGGGCGCCGAGGACGCACGCCGCCAGTGGGTGGCCGACACCTCGCACGAACTGCGCACGCCGCTGGCGGTACTGCGCGCCCAGCTCGAAGCGCTGCAGGACGGCGTGCGCAGCGCCACCCCGGACACGCTCGACGCCATGCTGCGCCAGGTGCTGGCCCTGAACAAGCTGATCGACGAACTGTATGCGCTGGCCCGCGCCGACGTCGGCGCGCTCGACTGCCGCCCGCTGCCGCTCGACCTGTGGCAGCTGGCCTGCGGCCAGCTCGATGCCTTCGCCGAACGCCTGGGGGCGGCCGGCCTGGCGCTCGACATCGGTCCGGCACCGGCGCACGGCACCGTGCTGGCCGATCCCGACCGCATGCGCCAGGTGCTCGACAACCTGCTGGAAAACAGCCTGCGCTACACCGCCCCGGGCGGACGCGTGGCCCTGCACGCCCAGGCCGGCCATGGAAGGCTGCAGCTGCACCTCGACGACAGCGCCCCCGGTGTGCCGGACGCCGCGCTGGCGCGCCTGGGCGAGCGCTTCTACCGCATCGACGCCTCGCGCAGCCGCGCCCACGGCGGCGCCGGCCTCGGCCTGGCGCTGTGCCGGCGCCTGCTCGAAGCGCAGGGTGCGGCGCTGGCCTTCGGGCAGTCGCCGCTGGGTGGCCTGCGGGTCACCATCAGCATCCCCACATTGAAGGAAACTGCATGAGCGCACGCATTGCCATCGTCGAGGACGAGCCGGAACTGGCCGCGCTGGTCGCCGACTACGCACGGGCCGCCGGCTACCGACCCGCGCTGTTCGACGACGGCGCACAGGCGCTGGCAGCGTTCCGGGACGCGCAGCCGGACCTCGTCGTGCTCGACCTGATGCTGCCCGGCCTCGACGGCCTGAGCCTGTGCCGCGCGCTGCGCGCGTTTTCGCAGGTGCCGGTGATCATGGTCACGGCCCGGGTCGAGGAAATCGACCGCCTGCTGGGCCTGGAAGCCGGCGCCGACGATTACCTGTGCAAGCCCTTCAGCCCACGCGAACTGATGGCGCGCATCAAGGCGATACTGCGCCGCAGCGGCCATGCGGCGGCGGTACTTGCCGTCGACAGCGCCGCGCACCGCATCGCCGTGCACGGCAAGCCGCTGGACCTGACGCCGAGCGAATATGGCATCCTGGCCGCGCTGGCACGCCGTCCCGGCCAGGTGTTTTCGCGCGCCCAGCTGCTCGACCTGGCGCGCGAAGGCAACGCCAGTCTCGATGTCACCGACCGCGCCATCGACAGCCACATCAAGAATCTGCGGCGCAAGCTGGAGGCCGTGCTGCCGGGCGTCGACGCGATCCATTCGATCTACGGGCTGGGTTATCGGTTCGATTTATAAGCAGCGTCTCCAAATTGTCTCCACATTCGGGCGGCATCATGGCTTCACTCAACTCACTGTCTGGGGAAAAACCATGAAACGTCTTCATCTGCGCCACCCGATCCTGCTGCTGGCCCTGATCGCCGCAGCGCCCGCCGCCTTCGCCCAGCAGCCCCAGGCGCGGGTCCACTGCACGGCCGCCAACGGCGACTGCCCGCCACCGCCACCACTGCCCGCACCGCCAGCACCGCCAGCGCCGGGAATGCATCGCGTGTCTGCGCCGCCTGCCCCGCCCGCACCGCCAGCACCGCCGGCCCCGGGGATGCGTGGCGTACCTGCGCCACCAGCGCCGCCCGCACCGCCGGCGCCGGGAATGCGTGGCGTGCCCGTGCCGCCTGCGCCGCCGGCACCGCCCGCCCCAGGGATGCATCCCGTGCCCCCGCATCCAGCCGCCGCGGCGGCGCCACCCGCCCCGCCGGCCCCGGCCGTGCCGCCGGTGCCGCCTCAGCCGAAGGAGGTCCCGCGCGACGACCGCGCCCGCTGACACGGCGGCGGCCCGGCCCTGCCTCGACTTTTGCGGGCCGATACTTTATGCTGGCCCGCATGCCGTCCCCGACTCCGCCGAAACCGACCGCCTCCGAACTCGAGCTGCTGCGCATCCTGTGGCAGCTCGGTCCGGCCACGGCGCGGCAGGTGCACGATGCCATCGCCGCGGAGCGTCCCGACATGACTGCCGCCACCGTCCTGCGCCTGCTGCAGCTGATGCACGGCAAGGGCTTGCTGGTGCGCGACGAAAGCCTGCGCGCCCATGTGTACGCGCCGGCCCAGCCGCAGGACGCGATGCAGACCAACCTGGTCAGTGAACTCATCCATAAAGCCTTTTCCGGCTCCGGCAAGGCCCTGATCCTGGCCGCGCTGCGCGGCCACGTCAGTGCCGGGGAGCGTGCCGAGATCAAGGCCATCCTCGACGGGGACAAGGCGCCGTGAACCCGGTTGTCGAGCGCGATTCCGATCCGCGTCCGGCCGCACCACGGGAACCCGAACTCGAGGATTGCTGCGGCACCGGCTGCGTCATGTGCGTGTTCGATGCCTACCAGATCGCCCTCGAGAACTACCAGGCCGCCCTGCTCGCCTGGCAGGCGCGCCATCCCGACCAGCCGGCCTAGCGCACTCTGTTCACTGACGAACAATCGATCAGCGCGCCCGTCATTACAATCACGTCTTCTACAACGGATGTGGAGGCATTCGTCATGTTCGACATGGATCTGCCCTGGTGGGAGTTCGTCGCGCGCGGCGCACTCGTTTATCTGGCCTTGCTGGTGATGGTGCGGCTGTCGGGCCGGCGCACGATCAGCCAGCTGACGCCCTTCGACCTGCTGGTCGTGATGCTGCTGTCGGAAGCGGTGTCGAACGGCCTGTCCGGCGGCGACGACTCCGTCAGCGGCGGCCTGATCATCGCAGCCACGCTGATCGTGCTGAATGCCAGCATCGGCATGCTGTCGGCGCGCAGCCGCAAGATGGAAGCGCTGTTCGACGGCGAGACCGTGCTGCTCGGCCGCGACGGCGTATTCTTCGACAAGGTGGTCAAGCGCAACCGCGTCGGCCAGTCCGACATCGAACAGGCGCTGCGCGAAGCCGATTGCTCGCGTCAGGAAATGCAGTGCGCCTTCCTCGAAGCCGGCGGCAGCATCACCATCATGAAGCGGCCGCTGGCCACCGACCCGCCCAGGACCTGACTGCCCGGACACCTGAGCATTTCCGGATCTCACTCGCCGCTGAGCATTATCTCAGCCGTACGGTGTGCACCTGTGCGCGCCGCCGGTGCTAAGTTTTTGTGCAGCACTCCAGGACGGGGTGCGCGTTGCAGGACTTATGCTCAACAGGAGAGTTCCATGAAACACGTTCTGTCTGTTCTCGCACTCGCCGCGGGTACCGCGCTGGCCGCGCCGGCCTTCGCGCAATCCGGCACCTTCCGGGCGGTCGCCAGTGGACCGGCCGAGTCGCCACCGAACGGCTCGGCCGGCAGCAGCCTGGTGACGATCGAAGTCATCGGCACCCAACTGACGGTCGACGCGCCGTTCCAGGACCTGACCGGCACCACCACCATGGCCCACGTGCATTGCTGCACGGCCGATCCGTTCACCGGCGTGGCGCCGGTCGCGGTACCGTTCACCGGATTCCCGACCGGGGTCCGCAGCGGGACCTACAGCGCCACCGTGTCGCTGGACGATGCCGCCTCGTATGACCCGGTCTTCCTGGCGGCCAACGGTGGCACCGCCCAGGGCGCGTATTCGGCGCTGGTCGACGCCATGCTCGCCAACGAGGCCTACGTCAACATCCACACCTCGGCCTATCCGAACGGTGAAATCCGCGGCTTCGTGGTGGCGGCGCCGATACCGGAACCGGCCGAGTGGGCGATGCTGGGCGCCGGCCTGGCCGGGCTGGTCTGGCTGGGACGGCGCCGGCGCGACGAGGAGAACTTGCGCCTGGCGGTCTAGGCCAGTTCGCCGTAGGGCGAGGCAGCTTGCGCTTCGCGCGCGGCAAGCAGCCTGGCCCAGGCCGGGACCGCCGCTTGCCAGAAGGCCGCCAGCGACGCGCCCGTCTTTGCGGCTTGCGGCCCCAGCTCGGCGTCGAGGTCGAGGCCGAGGAAGCGGGCCGCAGCGCGCAGGGCGGCCACCGCCGCCGCTTCGTCACCCGGCTGCACCGCCAGCGCGCCGGTCTGCTTCGAGAGCTTTTCGCCATGCTCGTTGCGGACCACCGGCACGTGCAGGTAGCGCGGGGTCGGCACCCCGAGCAGGCCCTGCAGGTAGATCTGGCGCGGCGTCGAATCGAGCAGGTCGGCGCCGCGCACCACGTCGGTCACGCCCTGCTCCGCATCGTCGACCACCACGGCCAGCTGGTAGGCCCAGAAGCCGTCGGCACGCTTCAGCACGAAATCCCCGGATTCCAGCGCCAGGCACTGCGTCACCCTGCCGGCGAAGCGGTCGATGAAGGTCACCAGGTCATTGCCGGTGTCGGGCACGCGCAGGCGCAGGCTGCGCGATGCGCGTCCCGGCGCCAGCCCGTGGCGGCAGGTACCCGGATAAATGGCGGCGCCATCCGGCCCGACGCCCAGGCGCGAATCGGCGATCTCGCGCCGGTTGCAGCCGCAGCCATACACGGCATCGGCCAGGCGCCGGCGCGCCGCCTCGTACAGATCCTTGCGCCGGCTCTGCCACACCACCTCGCCGTCGCTGTCCATCCCCAGCCGGTGCAGCAGGGCCAGGATGTCCTCGGCGGCGCCGGGGACGCTGCGGCCTTCGTCGATGTCCTCGATGCGGATCAGCCAGGTGCCCTGGTGGACGCGCGCGTCGAGATAGCTGGCCACGGCTGCGACCAGCGAGCCGGCGTGCAGCGGGCCGGTGGGCGACGGCGCAAAACGGCCGACATAGGGTTTCATAGCAGGTTGTAGAGACAGATCGGAAGGCGCCACCTTAGCATATCGGAACGGCGGCCGTGGCGCCTGGTGGCTGGCTTTTGCGGTTCGGTTTCGATTCATGTCGGTTAGTTGCAGATGCAGGCAGCAGCGAGGGCGATGCGCTGCTGGCAATCAGCCCTACTGCTATCATTGGAGTTCCGATCCGCCCCGAGATTCCCATGTGCGTCAACTACCGTCCCCCGCTGCCCGAACAACTCGACATGGTCCTCGGCGTCCTGGTCGACCTGATCCGCGACCGCGACTGGGCGCCCGAGACCTGGAAGGATTACGCCGCGCCGATCCTGCGCAGCGGCGCCGGCGGCCGCCGCGAAGTGAGCCTGGCCAGCTACGGCATGGTGCCGCGCCGCCACATCCCGGCCGGCGTGAAAGTGTTCGACACCATGAATGCGCGTGCTGAATCGATCGCCGACAAGCGTTCCTTCGCGCCCGCCTGGCACCGCACCCAGCTGTGCGCGGTGCCGATGACCTGCTTCTACGAACCGAACTACGAGAGCGGCCGCGCCGAACGCTGGGGCATCGGCATGCAGGACGACGCCCTGTTCTTCGTCGCCGGCCTGTGGCGCGAATGGGGCGAGGCCGACGGCAAGGTCGCGACCTCGTTCACCCAGATCACCATCAACGCCGACGAACACCCGCTGATGCGCCGCTTCCACAAGCCGGGCGACGAAAAGCGCGCGCTGGTGGTGCTGCCGCCGGATGAGGTCGACGCCTGGCTGGAATGCCGCAGCCCGGAGCTGGCACGCAGCTTCCTGCGCCACTACCCTGCCGAGGCGATGAAAGCCTGGCCGGCGCCCACCACCGTGCGCAAGAGCGCGGCGCCAGCGCCAGCGCCTGCCGCGCAGGGCAGCCTGTTCTAGCCTAGCTGCCCGTGGCCGGCTTGGCCGCCGCTTTCGCTTCGGCAGCCTTGATCAGCCCGGTCACCTGATCGGCAACCTCGTTCGGCACCGCAATCGACAGCTG
This sequence comes from Herbaspirillum sp. SJZ107, assembly GCF_006715485.1. GTDB lineage: Bacteria > Pseudomonadota > Gammaproteobacteria > Burkholderiales > Burkholderiaceae_D > Telluria. Next base: position 1,388,471 of record NZ_VFNH01000002.1, on the reverse strand, counting down.
GTAATGCAGGATCTCGAAGCCGCCGGCGGTCTTGCGCAGCACCCCGCTGGCCATGCAGTGGCCCATGTTCTCGGTGTCGAGCAATTCGTCGAACCAGACCAGCTTGCCGTCGTCGGACACGTGGACGTTGCGCCGCGTGGCATGGAATATCCAGGCCGCTTTCTTGCCCTCGAAGTACTTGCGGCCCCAGGCACGGAAGGCCTCGCGCTGCCACAGTTCGCTGCGGTCGGTACCGATGTAGACACCGTCGGGCGCCATCTTGTCGAAATACACCATGCGCGCATGGGCGGCATCGTCATGCCAGCCGTCGACAAAGGCATTCACCTGTTTGACCAGGGCAGGATCGGGCTGGGCGGCCTGGACCGCGCCGGTGAACAGCAGACAGCATGCCAGCAGCAGGGATTTCATCATGGCGTCGACCTTTGTCGGAAAATACATATTGTACTTTTGAAATGTAACCCTTCGTGCAAGTTGTCGGACGGATGTCAACTTGGTGTACATTTGTTCAGTATCGATTTGTACATTCGCCGCAAAGGATGACATGCAGATGAGATATCCGACACAAGCCGGCACGCTGGTACTGGCATTCGCCGGGTGCCTGGCGGCGGTGGCCCAGGAACCGGACGCATTGGCCCTGGAGGACAAGCCCAAGGTGCCGTTTTCCCTGAAGTTCAAGGATGACGCGATCGCCAGGGCCGTGCGCGAGACGGTGGCGGAGTCGAAGGAGATGGAGAAAGCCAGGGAGGGCACCACCTCGGCCGCCCTCAGCCTCAAGGGGGTCCTGAAGGGGGACCAGTACGACGCATTCGGCCGCCAGTTCTCGGAAGCGCAAAAGCCTTCCTGCCTGGGACCGGATGCATTGAAGCACCAGCCGGCCGGATTCACCTACGGCGGCTGGAACTTCAGCCTGGGTCCACTGCTTACCCTGCCGTTCTGGACCGCGGCGGTGGTGCGCGGCAAATGCAGGTAGGCAGGCGCAGCCAGGCCCAGGCATTGCCGGATCAGGCCGCCGGCAGCGCCGCCAGGATCTGCTCGGTGCTGCGCACCCGGCCCATCAGCGGGAACATGTTCTGGACGGCCCACTGGTGCGCGCCTTCGCCGATCGACGACATCGCGTCCTCGGCGAATACCAGGTCGTAGCCGAGGTCGTGCGCCACGCGCGCGGTCGACTCGACGCCGATGTTGGTCGCTATGCCGGTCAGGACGATGTCCTTGACGCCGCGGCGGCGCAGGATCTGGTCGAGCTCGGTGGCGTGGAAAGCGCCCCACTGGCGCTTGGTCACCAGGAAATCGCCCTCCTGCATGCCTGCTTCCGGCACGATGTCGCTCGGGTTCGGCGGAATCACTTTCAGGCCCGGGAGCGCGCGGTCGGCTTCGTGGGCCGTCAGTTCGCCGACGCTGACGCGTACGTAGACGATGGTGGCGCCGGCGGCGCGGAAGGCGTCGGCCAGGCGCACCGAGTTGGCGACGACCTGCGACGGCGGATACGGCGCCAGTTCACGCGCGACATTGCCGTGCTGGAGGTCGATCAGGACCAGGGCGGTGGTGTGGGGATTCAGGTTGGTCATACGGACTCGCAAAAAGAAAGTGAGGGTCTCCCTGGCCATGGGTGTGCAAGGGAAGCTGCGAGGATAGCAAAAGATTCCCCGGCGCGTGGGCGGCGCTCCGGTTACGGCCTCAGGCGCGCCGCGCCACTTCCAGCCGGCGTACTTCCGGCGCCTGCACCGTCGCGCGGGGCATGCCGAGCGCCACCGCGAACGGCAGCAGGAAGGGCGTCAGGTCCCACACGATGCGCCCATCCGCATGCCCGGTGATGGCCGCATGCAGCCCCGGCAGCAGCATCAGCACCAGCAGGCTGCGCAGGGCGCGGATACGCTCAGGCGCGTCGCGCAGGCCGGCCAGGGCCAGCGGCAGCACGAAGCCGGCGCAGGCGCCGAGCGATAGCAGCTGGTTCAGCCTGGACAATCCGGTAGGCTCCGGCGCAGCCACGATCTCAAGCGTGCCCGGCGCCAGCCAGACCTGCAGCACCACGATGCTGCCGATGGCCACCGCCAGCGCCGCACCGATGCGCGCGCGACTCACCTGCCCGCTGGCCGCCAGCCAGGCCAGCAGCAAGATGTCTTCGGCGCGGATCGCGGTCCCGGCCAGCGCCGCCGCCAGGGCCAGCCCGGGCCGGCCGGTCAGCACGCCGCACACGAACAGCATGCGCATGCAGATCGAACCCGGCTCGACCAGCACCGCCGGCGCATACCATACGGTCGGCAGCGACAGGATCACCAGCAGGCCCGCCGCCAGCGCCCGCTGGCTGCCGAAGCCGAGGCGGCGCACGGTGGCGGTGGCCAGCACTGCGGTCACCGTGACGAACAGCCAGTTGAGGGTGGCGAATACGTGGTGCAGTTCGCCCGGCAGCACGCTGGCCAGGGCCGGCAGACCCAGCCGATAGGTGAACGGCGCCGCCAGCACCGGCAGCGCCGATTCGCCGCGCAGCCAGTGCACCAGGCCGAGATAGGCGGACGATTCGGCTTCCACCGCGCCCCAGCGTCCCATCATCATGAGCAGTGCCAGCAAGGCGTAGCCGCCGATCACGAGGGGCCAGTTGAAATCGCGCGGAATGCGATACACGTTGCCGGAGAGGTGCGTCATGCTGCCTGGGTCGGAGTTCGGATGGTTTCAGCATAGTCAAACCTTGCGTTTCCGTCCATTTTGCCCGTGCGGCAGGCAGCCGGACGACCCGGCGTGCATGCGCCCACTCGCGTACGCGCATGGAATCGTGGATAATCGCGTGCATGAACGATACTACCCAATCCCAAACCCAAGCCGCCGAGCAAACCTCGGTGCAAACCCCTGCCCTGCCCGACCGCCTGTCGATCGACCCGAAGAGCCCGCACCACAATGCGGAGGTCTTCAAGCGTCCGGTCGGCATCCGTTTCAACGGCAAGGAACGCGTCGACGTCGAGGAGTACTGCATCAGCGAAGGCTGGATCAAGGTTGCCGCCGGCAAGACCCTGGACCGCAAGGGCCGTCCGATGCTGATCAAACTGAAGGGCACGGTCGAGCCGTACTTCCAGGACTGATTCCCTCTTTCGATCGAACGACGGCCGCTGGCGCAATCCAGCGGCCGTTTTTGTTTGGCGCGCAAGCGGCACAGGTGAGCGACAGAAGTAAGCGGCAAAAGCAAGCGGCACCAGCATAAAAAAAGCGAGCCCGAAGGCTCGCTTTTTGCAGACGACTGATTACAGTCGATCAGCGCTTGTCGATTTCCGGCACATCGCGGCGCGGTGCACCGACGTACAGCTGGCGCGGACGGCCGATCTTCTGTTCCGGGTCGGCGATCATTTCGTTCCACTGGGCGATCCAGCCGATGGTACGGGCCATCGCGAAGATACCGGTGAACAGCGAGACCGGGATGCCCAGGGCCGACTGCACGATGCCCGAGTAGAAGTCGACGTTCGGGTACAGCTTGCGCGACACGAAGTATTCGTCGTTCAGGGCGATCTTTTCCAGTTCCATGGCCAGCTTGAACAGCGGGTCGTCCTGCAGGCCCAGCTCTTCCAGCACTTCGTGGCAGGTTTCGCGCATCAGCTTGGCGCGCGGGTCGAAGTTCTTGTAGACGCGGTGACCGAAGCCCATCAGCTTGACGCCCGAGTTCTTGTCCTTGACCTTCTCGATGAAGGCCGGGATGTTCTCGACGGTGCCGATTTCCTTCAGCATGTTCAGTGCGGCTTCGTTGGCGCCGCCGTGTGCCGGGCCCCACAGGCAGGCGATACCGGCAGCGATACAGGCGAACGGGTTGGCGCCCGACGAACCGGCCAGGCGGACGGTCGAGGTCGATGCGTTCTGCTCGTGGTCGGCGTGCAGGATCAGGATGCGGTCGAGGGCGCGCACCAGCACGTCGTTGACCTTGTACTCTTCGCACGGGTTACCGAACATCATGTGCATGAAGTTCGCGCTGTACGACAGGTCGTTGCGCGGGTACATGAACGGCTGGCCGACCGAGTACTTGTATGCCATGGCGACCAGGGTCGGCAGCTTGGCGATCAGGCGGATGGCCGAGATCTCGCGCTGCTTGGCGTCGTTGATGTCCAGCGAGTCGTGGTAGAACGAGGCCAGCGCGCCGACGGTACCGACCAGCACCGACATCGGGTGCGCGTCGCGGCGGAAACCGCGGAAGAAGAACTGCATCTGCTCGTGGATCATCGTGTGCTTGGTCACGGTGTCGCTGAACGTCTGCTTCTGTTCGGCGTTCGGCAGTTCGCCGTTCAGCAGCAGGTAGCAGGTTTCCAGGAAGTCGCAGTTCACGGCCAGCTGCTCGATCGGGTAGCCGCGGTACAGCAGCTCGCCCTTGTCACCGTCGATGTAGGTGATCGCCGACTGGCAGGCAGCGGTCGACATGAAGCCCGGGTCGTAGGTGAACTCGCCGGTCTGGCCGTACAGCTTGCGGATATCGATGACGTCCGGGCCGATCGTGCCTTTGTAGATCGGCATGTCGATCGACTTGCTGCCGTCGGAGAACGACAGGGTGGCTTTGGTATCAGAGATGTTCATGTCACTTCCTTCTTTGGGTTAGTTTCGCTTACGCTTGCCGCAGGCGCGCCACCAGGGCATGCACGTGCGGCAGGTCGACCTCGCCTTCGGGCTCGGCGCGGCCCAGCAGCAGGTCCATCAGCGGATTGTCCGCCAGGTCCAGCAAACGGGTCAGCGCATCGACTTCCTCGTCCGTCAATTCTTCTTCATGCGCGTCCAGGAAGCGCGTGAGGATCAGGTCGTTTTCCAACAGGCCACGGCGTGCACGCCAGCGCAGGCGGGCGCGGTTGGCGGGGTCGGATTGATGCGCGTTTTGGGGCAGAGTCACACGAGAGTCCGTTGTTCGGTCAACACTATACTCCGGCTGCCCGGTATGGGCAGTACGGTAGTTCTACTGTATTTATTAGCAACAATTTAGGCGCGATATCTTCCGAAATATACCTGTTAGCAGAAGATGGCGTTTGTTTGTGCATTGCGTACCGTGGACGGGAAACCCATCCACGGTGCTGGTTCGATCTGTGCCTTAAATCGCGCGGCGGACCAGCAGCTCCTTGATCTTGCCGATCGCCTTGTTCGGATTCAGGCCCTTCGGGCACACGTCCGTGCAATTCATGATCGAGTGGCAGCGGAACAGGCGGTACGGGTCTTCCAGGTTGTCCAGGCGCTCGTTGGTCGCTTCGTCGCGCGAGTCGGCGATGAAGCGGTAGGCTTGCAGCAGGCCGGCCGGACCGACGAACTTGTCCGGGTTCCACCAGAACGACGGGCACGAGGTCGAGCAGCAGGCGCACAGGATGCACTCGTACACGCCGTCCAGCTCTTCGCGCTCGGCCGGCGACTGCAGGCGTTCCTTCTCCGGCGGGATCGACTCGTTGATCAGGAACGGCTTGATCGAGTGGTACTGCTTGAAGAAGTTGGTCATGTCGACGATCAGGTCGCGCACCACCGGCAGGCCCGGCAGCGGACGCAGCACGATCGGCTGCTTCAGCTCGTTCAGGTTGGTGGTGCAGGCCAGGCCGTTCTTGCCGTTGATGTTCATTGCGTCCGAACCGCACACGCCTTCGCGGCAGGAGCGGCGCAGCGCCAGCGAGTCGTCGACGTCGGACTTGATGCGCTGCAGGACGTCGAGCAGCATCTTGTCGGTGTCTTTCAGCTCGACGGTGACGTCTTGCATGTAGGGCTTCTGATCCTTGTCCGGATCGTAGCGGTAGATCTTCAGTTGGACTGTGCGTGCCATGGTTTACCTATTCGTTCGGGGCGGGGCCTGTGCCCCGTCCTCATCAATATGTTGGATCGTGGATCAGAACGTACGTGGCTTCGGTTTGAAGGTATCGACCGTCAGCGGCTTGGTGACCACCGGCTTGTAGTCGAGGCGGTTGCCTTCGGAGAAGAACAGCGTGTGCTTCATCCAGTTGTCGTCGTCGCGCTTCTCGTAGTCGCTGTGGGCGTGGGCGCCGCGCGATTCCTTGCGGGCCGCTGCCGACACGATGGTCGCCTTGGCGACTTCGATCAGGTTGTCCAGCTCGATCGCCTCGATGCGGGCGGTGTTGAACACGCGCGACTTGTCCTTGAACGAGACGTGCTTGCGGCGCTCGTCCAGCTTCATGATCTCGCGCACGCCTTCGTCCATCAGGGCCTGGGTACGGAACACGCCGCAGAACTTCTGCATGGTGGCGCGGATGTCGTTGGCCACGTGCTGCACCTTCTCGCCGCCGGTCGAGTTCTCGAGGCGGTTCAGGCGGTCCAGCGCGTAGTCGGCGAAGCCGCCCGGCAGCGCGCGGTTGCCCTGCGCCTTCAGGTTCTGGCCGACGATGTGGTTGCCGGCCGCGCGGCCGAACACCACCAGGTCGAGCAGCGAGTTGGTGCCCAGGCGGTTGGCGCCGTGCACCGAGACGCACGAGCATTCGCCGATCGCGTACAGGCCGTTGACGATCTTCTGGCCGCCGGTGCCGTCAGGGGCAACCACCTGGCCGTGGATGTTGGTCGGGATGCCGCCCATCTGGTAGTGGATGGTCGGGACGACCGGGATCGGTTCCTTGGTCGCGTCGACGTTGGCGAACTTGTGGCCGATTTCCAGGATCGACGGCAGGCGCTTGCGGATGGTGTCCGCGCCGATGTGGCGCAGGTCCAGCAGCACGTGGTCCTTGTTCGGGCCGACGCCGCGGCCTTCCTTGATTTCCTGGTCCATCGAGCGCGACACGAAGTCGCGCGGCGCCAGGTCCTTCAGGGTCGGCGCATAGCGCTCCATGAAGCGTTCGCCGTTCGAGTTGATCAGGATGCCGCCCTCGCCGCGCACACCCTCGGTGATCAAGACGCCCGCGCCGGCCACGCCGGTCGGGTGGAACTGCCAGAATTCCATGTCCTGCAGCGGCAGGCCGGCGCGTGCCGCCATGCCCAGGCCGTCGCCGGTGTTGATGAAGGCGTTGGTCGACGCGGCGAAGATACGGCCGGCGCCGCCGGTGGCGAACACGGTCGTCTTGGCTTGCAGCATCATGACGTCGCCGGTTTCCATTTCCAGCGCGATCACGCCCAGCACGTCGCCGTCGGCGTTGCGGACCAGGTCCAGCGCCTGCCATTCGACGAAGAAGTGGGTACGCGAGCGGACGTTACGCTGGTACAGGGTGTGCAGCAGTGCGTGGCCGGTACGGTCGGCGGCGGCGCAGGCGCGCTGCACCGGCTTTTCGCCGAAGTTGGCGGTGTGGCCGCCGAACGGACGCTGGTAGATCGTGCCGTCCGGGTTGCGGTCGAACGGCATGCCGAAGTGTTCCAGCTCGTACACGACCTTCGGGGCTTCGCGGCACATGAATTCGATCGCGTCCTGGTCACCGAGGTAGTCGGAACCCTTGACGGTATCGAACATGTGCCAGTACCAGTCGTCTTCGCTCATGTTGCCCAGCGACGCGCCGATGCCGCCCTGTGCAGCGACCGTGTGCGAACGGGTCGGGAAGACTTTCGACAGCACGGCCACGTTCAGGCCGGCTTCCGACAGTTGCAGTGCGGCGCGCAGGCCGGAACCACCGGCGCCGACGATGACGACGTCGAAGTGACGGGTAGGAATTGCAGAGTTGAATGCTGCCACGATTACACGCTCCAGAGAATTTGCACAGTCCATGCGGCGCAGGCGAGCAGCCACAAGATGGTCAGGGACTGCAGGGTCAGGCGCAGGCCGACCGATTTGATGTAGTCCATCCAGATGTCACGGATGCCGACCCACACGTGGTAGAACATGCCGAAGAAGGTCACCATGGTGAACAGCTTGAACCACTGGCGCGAGAACAGCCCGGCCCAGCCTTCATAGGTGAAATTCTGGCCGGTGAGGAAGGAAACCAGCAGGACGATGGTGAAGACCGCCATCAGGATCGCGGTCAGGCGCTGGGCCAGCCAGTCGCGCATGCCGTAGTGGGCGCCGACGACGAGGCGGCGCTGGCCGATATTCTTTTTGGTGTCAAAGCCTTGCATGATTAGAACACTCCGAACAGTTTCAGGGCCACCAGCAGGGTCAGGACCAGGCTGATGGTCAGCACCCAGCGTGCGGTTTTCTGCGAATCGTCCTTGTCCAGGGCGATGTGGTTATCCATGAACAGGTGGCGGATGCCAGCGGTAAAGTGGTGCAGGTAAGCCCAGGACAGGCCGAGGATGACGATCTTGGTCAGCGGGTGGCTTACGACACCGGCGAAGTGCTTGAAGGTGCCTTCCGACAGCAGGCTTTGCTGGAAGAGGTACAGCAGGAACGGCAGGAACAGGAACAGGCCGGCGCCGCTGACGCGGTGCAGAATCGACACGAGCGCCGACGGCGGCTGTTTGTAGTACCCGCGGTACGTGATATCGCCAAAGTCGACATTACGGATCACGGGCCGGCCCTTTTTCTGAGCCTCTCTCACGGCTTCGGACATTGCAACACCTCCATTAATACTGACAAATTTATCGAACCCAGTTTTCTTTGATTTTGTGACCTGCCCAGCGGCTGTTTCCAGCATCTGGTGGGGACGTCGACCGGGCCTTGCCAACGCTTTCCCAAAACCAAGGCATTGTAATCGCTACAAGCGATTAGTGCACCAGCATAGAGCCAGCGCAAAAAACATTCAGGACAATTCGTTTTGGTAATGATGCTGCGCAGTCAAATACAAACCGCGCCGCAACTCCACCGCCTTGTCTCCATAGGTAAACGACACCCGGTCCACGCACAGCAGCGGCGTCCCCGGCGTTACTTTCAACAATTCCGCATTCGCCTCGTCGGCCGCCACCGCACGGATCTTTTCGCTCGCGCGGATCATGCGCGTGCCGAATTCCGATTCGAACAGGCCGTACATCGGCCCCTTGTACTCGGCCAGGCGCTCCATCGTCAGGCCCTTGAACAGCTGGCCCGGGAGCCACAGCTCTTCCAGGATGGTGGGCGCGCCGCCGAAGGACAGCAGGCGCTTTACGTAGACGACCGCATCGCCCGACTTCAGGTCGAGCAGGCGCGCGACCTCGGCGGCCGCGCGCACGCGCTTGACCTCGATATACTGGTGATCGGCCTGGTGCGGCATGCCCTCGTCCGGCATCAGCTTCAGGAAGCGGAAGTGGGCACGCGCTTCGTGGTGGGAAGCGACGAAGGTGCCCTTGCCCTGGCGGCGCACCACCAGGTTCTCGGCCGCCAGTTCGTCGATCGCCTTGCGCACGGTGCCCTGGCTGACCTTGTAGCGACCGGCCAGCTCGACTTCACTGGGGATGAGTTCGCCCGGTTTCCACTCGCCCGACTGCAGGCTCTGCGTAATGAGGGCCTTGATCTGCTGGTAGAGCGGGGAGAAGGTGGGCGACGGTACGGGTGCCTGGGCCGTTCCGGGAGCAGCGTTGCCGGCGCCCGCGGATGGGATGCCATTGCTGTTCGGATTGGACGATGCTGGGTTCATAGAAGGAGATTTTTTCACAAATCACCTGCCCCGTCCAGTGCGAACACGGCAAAGTTATGTGTCTTATATAAGACATATGATATGAATTGACAGATGGAATAGCAGAGGAATACACTCCCGGTCGACCGGGTATGGGCGCCCCCTGTTGGCAAGGTGCCGCACACCTGATTTTTTGGAAACCGCTTTTGGTATCATTGCAGTTTTCCTGAACCTGCAACGTTGACCCCGAGTACTCAACAGTACCTTTTCCCACTTTTGGAGATTCATCATGGCTAAAACCCCAATGCGCGTCGCCGTGACCGGCGCGGCCGGCCAGATCGGCTATTCCCTGCTGTTCCGCATCGCCAACGGCGACATGCTGGGCAAAGACCAGCCGGTCATTCTGCAGCTGCTCGAAATCGACAATGAGAAAGCCCAGAAGGCCCTGAAGGGCGTCATGATGGAAATCGACGACTGCGCATTCCCGCTGCTGGCCGGCATGACCGCCCACAGCGACCCGATGGAAGCGTTCAAGGACGCCGACGTCGCCCTGCTGGTCGGCGCCCGTCCGCGCGGCCCGGGCATGGAGCGCAAGGACCTGCTGGAAGCCAACGCCCAGATCTTCACCGTGCAGGGCAAGGCGCTGGACGCCGTCGCTTCGCGCAACGTGAAAGTGCTGGTGGTCGGCAACCCGGCCAACACCAACGCCTACATCGCGATGAAATCGGCTCCGAACCTGCCGGCCAAGAACTTCACCGCCATGCTGCGCCTGGACCACAACCGCGCCCTGTCGCAAGTCGCGGCCAAGACCGGCAAGGCCATCGCCGACATCGAGAAGATGGTCGTCTGGGGCAACCACTCGCCGACCATGTACGCCGACTACCGCTTCGCCACCGCCGGCGGCGAGTCGATCAAGGACCTGATCAACGACCAGGAATGGAACGCCAACACCTTCCTGCCGACCGTCGGCAAGCGCGGTGCCGCCATCATCGAAGCGCGCGGCGCCTCGTCGGCAGCCTCGGCCGCCAACGCAGCGATCGACCACGTGCGTGACTGGGTGCTGGGCACCAATGGCAAGTGGACCACCATGGGCATCCCGTCGGACGGTTCGTACGGCATCCCGGAAGGCATCGTGTTCGGCTTCCCGGTGACCACCGAGAACGGCGAGTACAAGATCGTCCAGGGCCTGGAAATCGATGAGTTCTCGCAAGATCGCATCAACAACACCCTGAAAGAGCTGACCGAAGAGCGCGCTGGTGTCGCTCACCTGCTGGGTCAGTAATTAACATCGTCGCCCCCGCCTGCGCGGGGGCGGCGACTTTAGCAAGATAAATTAGCCATGCATCCTTCCGAGGTTTTATTCCAGGGTAAACGCCAGCCAGCGCTGCTCCCCGCCTGCGACCACTACGCCGGCAGCGAGAAGCTGATGCGCAAATCGATGGCCCTGCAACAAGAGCTCGGGCCCGTATTCGACATCACCTTCGACTGCGAAGACGGCGCCGCCGCCGGCCGCGAGCGCGAGCACGCGGAACTGGTCGCCACCCTGCTGAACGAGGTCGGCAACCGCCACAAGCGCATCGGCGCGCGCCTGCACGACCTGCACAGCCCGCACTTCCAGCAGGACGTCGACATCATCGTCGGCGCCGCCGCCAGGCAGCTGGCCTACGTGGTGCTGCCCAAGCCCGAGGGCGTGGCCGACGTGCTGCGTGCCAAGGAAGCGGTCAAGCGCGCGGCCGACAAGGCGGGCCGGCCGGACCTGCCGGTGCACGTACTGATCGAGACCCATGGCGCCCTGCACCAGGTGTTCGAGATCGCCGCCCTGCCCCAGGTCGAGTGCCTGTCCTTCGGCATCATGGATTTCGTGTCGAGCCACAACGGTGCGATCCCGGCTGCCGCGATGCGTACGCCGGGTCAATTTACCCATCCCCTCGTAGTACGGGCGAAGCTGGAGATGGTTGCGGCATGTCATGCGTTCGACAAGGTCGCCTCCCATAATGTGACGACGGATATCAAGGACAGCGCGGTTGTCGCCAACGACGCCACCCGCGCCGCCGGCGAATTCGGCTTCACGCGCATGTGGAGCATCCACCCTGACCAGATCAAGCCGATCGTCAAGGCCTTCACGCCGCGCCTGTCGGAGGTGAACGAAGCAACCAACATCCTGCTAGAGGCGATGGCAGCGAATTGGGGACCGATTGCCCAGCATGGCCGCTTGCACGACCGCGCCAGCTACCGATATTATTGGACGGTGTTGCAGCGCGCTAAGCTGGCCGGTCTTGCGTTGCCGGATGCCGCGGCGGCAATCGTCAACCAACCGGAAACCATCTGATGGCCCTCACCCTCAAACACATCGCTGCCGCATGCGCTCTCGCGTTCGCGGCCGCCGGCCTGTGCGCGCCGGCATCCGCCGCTTCGGAACACGACACCCACCCCAAGGCCGTCAAGGTCTTGAAGGAAAAGCACCACAAGCCCTCGAAGAAGGCCAAGGAAGAGCCGGCGCCGGAAGTCGCGGCCGCCGAGGATGAGCCGGAACCGGACATCACCGACACCGTCGTCACCGACTACGCGTGCGAACTGAACAACAAGGTCACGATCTACACCAACGCCCAGGACGACGGCCACATCGCGCTGCGCTGGAAGAACCGGCTGCACCGCCTGGACCGTATCGGCACCACCACCGGCGCCCTGCGTTTCGAGAATCCCAAGTTCGGCCTGATCTGGATCGGCATCCCGTCGAAGGGCATCCTGCTCGACTCGAAGCTGAACCGCCAGCTGGCCAACGAATGCAAGAACGCCGAACAGGCCAAGCCGCTGGTGGCGGCGGTGCCGGCGGCGGAAAAGAAAAGCTGATGCCGGCGCCCCGGTGAAGGCGCCCGCTCCGTTTTAAAGTAGTTAACAAAATCCTCTACAAGGAGAATTCATGTCTCACAACACGTTTAACACGCTGAAGGACCTCCCGCTGAGCGCGGGCCAGACCGGCCAGTTCTACTCGCTGCCGGCACTGGGCGAGTCCCTGGGCGTGAACCTGTCGCGCCTGCCGGTGTCGATCCGTATCGTCCTCGAATCCGTGCTGCGCAACTGCGACGGCAAGAAGGTCACCGAAGAACACGTGCGCCAGCTGGCCAACTGGGGCCCGACCGCCCAGCGTACCGACGAGATCCCGTTCGTGGTCGCCCGCGTCGTGCTGCAGGACTTCACCGGCGTGCCGCTGCTGGCCGACCTGGCCGCCATGCGCAACGTCGCCGCCAAGACCGGCGCCGATCCGAAGAAGATCGAGCCGCTGGTGCCGGTCGACCTGGTGGTCGACCACTCGGTCACCATCGACCACTTCCGCACCCCGGACTCGCTCGACCTGAACATGAAGATCGAGTTCCAGCGCAATAACGAGCGCTACCAGTTCATGAAGTGGGGCATGCAGGCCTTCGACACCTTCGGCGTCGTGCCGCCGGGCTTCGGCATCGTCCACCAGGTCAACCTCGAGTACCTGGCCCGCGGCGTCATGAAAAACGGTTCGATGTACTACCCGGACACCCTGGTCGGTACCGACTCGCACACCACCATGATCAACGGTGTCGGCGTGGTCGGCTGGGGCGTGGGCGGCATCGAGGCGGAAGCCGGCATGCTCGGCCAGCCGGTCTACTTCCTGACCCCGGACGTGATCGGCGTGAACCTGACCGGCGCGCTGCGCGAAGGCTGCACCGCCACCGACCTGGTCCTGACCATCACCGAACTGCTGCGCAAGGAAAAAGTCGTCGGCAAGTTCGTCGAGTTCTTCGGCGAAGGCACCCGTTCGCTGTCGACCACCGACCGCGCCACCATCGGCAACATGGCACCGGAATACGGCGCGACCATGGGCTTCTTCCCGGTCGACGAAAAGACCGTCGACTACTTCCGTGGCACCGGCCGCACCGAAGAAGAACTGACCGCGTTCGAGAACTACTTCAAGGCCCAGAACCTGTTCGGCGTGCCGCAGGAAGGCGAGATCGACTACACCCGCGTGGTGCACCTCGACCTGTCGACCGTGACCCCGTCGCTGGCCGGTCCGAAGCGTCCGCAGGACCGTATCGAGCTGGGCAACATGAAGTCGACCTTCACCGACCTGTTCTCGAAGCCGACCACCGCCAACGGCTTCAACAAGAGCCCGGACGACCTGAACAAGGTCTACGAAACGACCAACGGCGTGCGCGTGAAGAACGGCGACATCCTGATCGCCGCGATCACCTCGTGCACCAACACCTCGAACCCGAGCGTGCTGCTAGCCGCCGGCCTGCTGGCCAAGAAGGCCGTCGAGAAGGGCCTGACCGTCGCTCCGCACATCAAGTCCTCGCTGGCCCCCGGCTCGCGCGTGGTCACCGAGTACCTGACCGCCGCCGGCCTGCTGCCTTACCTGGACAAGCTGGGCTTCGGCGTGACCGCCTACGGCTGCACCACCTGCATCGGCAACGCCGGCGACCTGACCGCGGAGCTGAACGCCGCGATCACCCAGAACGACATCATCGCCGCCGCCGTCCTGTCGGGCAACCGTAACTTCGAAGCGCGTATCCACCCGAACATCCGCTCGAACTTCCTGGCCTCGCCGCCACTGGTCGTCGCCTACGCGATCGCCGGCAACGTCAACAAGGACCTGATGACCGAGCCGGTCGGCAAGGGTGCGGACGGCGTCGACGTCTACCTGGGCGACATCTGGCCGACTTCGCAGGAAGTGCAGGACCTGATGAAGTTCGCGATGAACTCGGAAGTCTTCAAGGCCAACTACGCCGACGTCAAGGGCAACCCGGGCGCGCTGTGGGAAAACGTGTCGTCGGTGTCGGGCCAGGTCTACGACTGGCCGGAGTCGACCTACATCGCCGAGCCGCCGTTCTTCAGCGACTTCGAGATGACCCCGAAAGCCAGCGCCGCCGGCTTCACCGGCGCCCGCGCGCTGGGCGTGTTCGGCGACTCGATCACCACCGACCACATCTCCCCGGCCGGTTCGATCAAGGAAGACGGTCCGGCAGGCAAGTACCTGAAAGAGCACGGCGTGCTCAAGGCCGACTTCAACTCCTACGGCTCGCGCCGCGGCAACCACGAGATCATGATGCGCGGCACCTTCGCCAACGTGCGTATCAAGAACAAGATGATCCCGCCGAAGGCCGACGGTTCCGCAGTCGAAGGCGGCATCACCATCCACCAGCCGAGCGGCGAACAGATGTCGATCTATGATGCCGGCATGAAGTACATCGCGGAAGGCACCCCGACGATGATCTTCGGCGGCGAAGAGTACGGCACCGGCTCCTCGCGCGACTGGGCCGCCAAGGGCACCCAGCTGCTGGGCGTGAAGGCCGTGATCGCCCGTTCGTTCGAGCGTATCCACCGTTCCAACCTGGTCGGCATGGGCGTGCTGCCGCTGCAGTTCCTGGCCGACGACAGCGTCGAGACCCTGGGCATCACCGGCAACGAGACCTTCGACCTGAAGGGCCTGGAAGGCGAGATCCGTCCGCAGATGCAAGCCGTGCTGGTGATCCACCGCGCTGACGGCAGCACCAAGGAAACCTCGGTGCTGCTGCGTATCGACACCCCGATCGAAGTCGACTACTACAAGCATGGCGGCATCCTGCCGTTCGTGCTGCGCCAGCTGCTGGCTGCGTAATTATGTGTTCGCTGCCCGCTTCGGCGGGCAGTGCGGCAACGCAAAAAGGGCTGGAACCTGTGAGGGTTCCAGCCCTTTTATATTGTTTATGTTGCTAGCCTAAAAACGATGACGGTGCTTTTCAGGTCTCGGCCCACATCCTGAGCAGGTTGTGATAATGCCCAGTCAACCCCACCATCTCCGGCCCATCGCCATGCTGCGCCCGCAAAGCCTGGATATTCGCATCCAGCTCGAATAACAGGGACCGCTTCCAGTCATCCCGCACCATGCTCTGCACCCAGAGAAAAGACGCCAGCCGCTCGCCGCGCGTCACCGGCATCACCTGGTGCACACTGGTCGACGGGTACACGATCGCATCCCCGGCCGGCAGCTTAACGTCGTGGGCGCCATAGGCGTCGACCACCGACAGCTCGCCGCCGTCGTATTCCTCGGGCTCGGACAGGAACACCGTGCACGACACGTCGGCGCGCACCGCCGCCCCGCCCCGCTGGGCGCGGATCGCGCCATCCACGTGCGGCCCGTAGTGCTCGCCGCCGGCATAGCCGTTGAAGTAAGGCGGCAGGATGCGCAGCGGCAGCACGCTCGAGAAGAACAACGGATTGGCCATCAACGCCGCGCTGACGATCCCGCCCAGCTCCAGCGCCAGCGGCGACCCTTCAGGCAGCTGGCGGTTGCGCTTGACCTGGGCTCCCTGGCTGCCGACGCTCTGGCGGCCGTCGACCCAGTCCGTCTCGCGCAGGCGCGTACGGCACTGCGCCACCTGTTCCGGGCTCAGGACGCCGGGGATATGCAGCATCATGGTTCGATCCTCCACGTGAAAACGCCCTCCCCGCTCGCGGCGCAGGAGGGCTGTGCGTATTAATTATATGGAACTCAGAACTTCAGGTTGGCGGTCAGCGTCGCCGAGCGGCCCGGCGCCACGCCGGCGTAATGCGGCGACGACACCTTGTCGAAGTACAGCTTGTCGGCCAGGTTCTGCACGTTCAGCTGCAGCGACAGGTCGCGGTTGACGTTGTAGCTGGCCATCGCGTCGAAGCGGGTGTAGCCCGGCGCGAACTTATTGTTGTTGACGTTGGCATACACGCGGTCCATGGCCGACAGGCCGGCGCCGACCGTGAAGTCCTTGTTGATCGCATAGCTGGTCCACAGCGTGGCGCTCTTCTTCGGCGTGGTCGGGAACTGGTTGCCGTTGTACGGCGACGGAATCCAGCTCGTGCCCGAGGCGATGTAGCCGTTGTCGGCCACCACCGCATCCAGCCAGGTGACGCCGCCGAACACGGTCCAGGCTTGCGTGACCTTGCCCGAGAAGCCCAGCTCGACGCCCTTGACTTCGCGGCGGCCGACGTTCTGGGTGGTGCCGTCCGGCGCGGTGACGCGGGCATTGTTCAGCTCGCTCTTGAACAGCGCGGCGCTCAGCGACAGGCGGCCGCCCGGCATCACGTCCCACTTGGTGCCCAGTTCCCAGTTCTTGCTGCGCTGCGGCTGCAGGTTCTGGACCTGCACGGTCAGGCCGTCCAGGCCGTCGCCGCCGTCGTTGCCCGGCGGCGTGGCCGAGGTGGCGTAGGACAGGTAGACGCTGCCGTTGCTGGCCGGCTTGTACACGATACCGGCCTGGGTGCTCCAGAAGGTGCTGTCGACGCGGGCACGGACGGCAGCGGCGGTGCCCGCTGCCGGGGTGAACAGCTTGCTGTCGAAATCGTCGAAGCGCGCGCCCAGGTTCAGCAGCCACTGCGGGGTGAACTCGATCGTGTCGAAGGCATAGGCTGCCTTGGTCGTGGTCTCGACGCTGGTCTGGGTCGGCGACAGCGTGCGGGTGTAGAGCCACGGATCGTTCGGGTTCGGATTGACCAGCGTGGTGCAGTTGTACAGCGTTGCGGCGCCCGAGGTCGGGCAGGTGAAGGTACCGGTCAGCGGGTTGTTGGTGCCCGGCGTGAACACGTAAGCGGCACGGTCGGTGCGCTCGCGCGAGAATTCGACGCCGGCGTTGTAGCTGTGCTTGATGCCGGCGGTCTGCAGCTCGCCGCTTAGGCTGGTGACGTTGGCGGCGGTGGCGGTCTCGGTGGCACGCGAGTTGGCGCGGCGCCAGACGTTGCCGTACAGGACGGTGTTGCCCTTGGAATCGTCGGGCTGGGTCCAGACGTAGTCGTTCTGCGAACGGCCGTAGCGGGTCACGTTGCGCAGCACCGCGGCTTTCGAGAATTCGTGGCGCAGGTCGACCGTGCCGACGTCGCTCTTGGTGTCGCGGAAGTCGCGGCTGGCCAGGCCGTAGAAGGTGTTGCGGTCGACGTTCCACGGACGGCCGTCGCCGTTGCGGGCGACGAAGCTGCCGCTGCTGAACGGGTTGTTGAAGGGGATGCCGGTGTCCGGGATCTCGTGCGTGGTCAGGTGGTAGACGCTGACGATGGCGCGGGTCGGGCCGTTCAGGCCGAAGGTGACGGTCGGCGCCACGCCCCAGCGGCTGCCGCCGACCACGTCGCGGCCCGGCGTATCGGCTTCGTGGCCCATCACGTTCAGGCGGAAGGCGCTGTCGCTGCCGATGCTGCGGTTGATGTCGGCGGTGACGCGCTTGTACTTGTCCGTGCCGATGCCGACCGAGGCGTTGTTGAAGTCGTAGGCCTGCGCGGTCTTGCTGACCAGGTTGACGCCGCCGCCGGCCGAGGAACGGCCGCCATAGGCCGAATTCGGCCCCTTGACCACTTCGACCTGCTCCAGGTTGAAGATCTCGCGCGACTGCGAACCGGCGTCGCGGATGCCGTCGACATAGGTGTCGGTCTGGGCGTTGTAGCCACGGATGAACAGGTTGTCGCCGACCGGGTTGCCGCCCTCGCCGGCGCCGATGGTGATGCCGGGCACGGTGCGCAGCGCGTCCGTCAGCGACACGGCGCCGGTCTGGGCGATGATCTCGGCCGGGACCACAGTGACCGATTTCGGGGTATCCAGCAACGGCGCGGTGAATTTCTGGTTGGCGGAGGCAGCAGCCTGGCTGTTGGCGCCGGTCACCTGCACGGTCGGGATCGATTGGTCGATGACGAGGTCGGGCGCCGCCTGGGCGCCCAGCGGCAGGGCCAGCGTCGCCAGCATGGCCAGTGCCGGTGCCGGCAGCGGGGCGCCGTGCTTGCGGCTCTTGATGAAGGCGTTCCGTGGTACCGCGGTCTTGTTATGGCTTGTCATTGTGGTCGAGGTCGGCGCCGTCTCTCTCCATCCGGCGCTAAAAGAAAATGAGAACGATTCGCATTATGATTCTTGTTGGACGGTTTGACAAGCGCGGATGAGCAGCGGAGTGCCTTCAATCATTGCGAACTTGCCGGTGCGTTACTGGCATATGGCCGAATCAACTACAATACCGGGGATATGGGTTTATCATGATTGACCGGACCCTCGATCTCATTACATCAATTTACCGAAGAGACTCCCAAGCGCTATGCGTCGCCCCTCCAAAGATTCACCCAAACTCTCGGCAGAAAGCCAGCGTCTCGTCAGTATCAGCCAAGCCATCGTGCAGGCGGCCAGCCGCGTTGAAGAACGGACCTGGGAGCGCAACCTCGACTCGCAGCTGCAGAAGCTGCTGAAGACGAACCACCAGGACAGCATCGACGGCGCGCTCAACGTCCTGTTCAAGGGCGACCTCGCTGCCTACGACGTGCTGATGGATTGCGTCGAAGCGGTCAGCGAGTCTTCCTGCATGACCGAACAGGCCGACGGCGGCGAAACCCAATGGCAGACCCTGCTGATCGCGGCGCCGGTGCTGGCCTGGACCCGCTTCGCGATCGCCTCGGGCACCATCCCGGGCGACGTGCTCGGCACCCTGGGCGCCCACCTGTCGGCCCACCTGCTGGCCGAAGGCACCGAAGTGGCGCTGGCCCCGACCCTGTACTCGCTCGACCAGCTGCCGCGAACCCATGCCGAAACCTATGCGCTGACCCACAAGCTGGCCCAGGCCGCGCACAAGAACGGCAAGAACGGCGGCGTCAAACCTGCCGCGCCGGGCCCGGACACCTCGCAGTTCCTGGCCGACACGCGCTACCTGCTGGCCGCCGTGGTCGCCCCGCAGGGCGCCCCGCTGTTCCGCTGGCAGGAGCCGCAGCACCAGGTCAACTTCGAAGCCGTGCGCGACGCCGCGCTCGAGCAATGGCGTGTCCAGGCCGGTCCCAGCATCGGCCGCCTGCTGCCGGGCTGCGGCATCGAGCTGCTGCTGCCGGAAGCGTACTACGTGGCCTGCCGCGAAGCCGACAAGCTGATCCGCCCGGTCTCGATCCGCGCCGCCGTCCACTACCTGACCCACACGCTGGGCGTGGAACCGGGCGACCTGCGCGCCGTCGTGGCCGGCTTCGGCGACGAAGCCAGCGACACCCAGGTCGACGAATACCGCGTCGGCTTCACCCTGCGCCAGCAGTCCGACGTCGTCTACGGCATCGTCTGGCCGCTGTACGGCCAGGAAGACGAGGAAGGCACGCCGATGGAAGGCCCGGCCCCGGGCGAACGCCCGCTGGCGCCGCTCGACGAGATCGTCCGCCACCTGAACGAAGTCGGCATCACGCACGTCAAGCGCATCGGCGAACGCTATGTGGCCGAGTACTGCGACGATTGCGGGGCACCGCTGTTCGCCGACCCGAGCGGCGAGCTGGTGCATGCGGAGATGCCGGAGGATACGCCGGCGGGGAATGAGCATTTTCACTGAGCGGCGCTATTGCGGCTCGTCGGCTATTGCAGCGCATCGCTAACGCGCTAGCTTCGTCAGCTCAAAAACCGTCGCCCCTGCGCAGGCAGGGGCGACGTTTTAAGGTAGCGGGCCTAGGTGTGCTGCTCGGCCCGCTCAATCCGTTCGCTCCGCTCCGCCTGTTTCTCCTGCTCCGCCAGATAAGCATGAATCTGCGCCACCGCAGCCGCCCCCTCCCCCGCCGCCGCCGCCACCCGCTTGGTCGACCCGGCCCTCAAATCTCCCACCGCGAACACCCCGTCCACGCTGGTCTCCAGCGCCCGCCGCGCATGCTCGCCGGTGGCGTCGAATCCGGTCAGCACGAAGCCCTTGTCGTCCAGGGTCACGCCGCACTCGTCCAGCCAGTCGCTGTTGGGATCGGCGCCGATGAACAGGAACAGGTGGCGCGTCTCGCAGCTGTGCAAGGTCCCTTGCCGGCGTTCGCGGTATTGCACGCGCACCAGGCCGCCGTCGTCGCCTTCCAGCGCCGCCACGTCCATGTGGGTGTGCAGTTCGATGTTGGCGCTGGCCGCGATGCGTTCGATCAGGTAGCTCGACATGGTGGCTGCCAGCCCCGGCCCGCGCACCATCAGGTGCACCTTGGCGGCGTGGGCGGACAGGAACACCGCCGCCTGCCCGGCCGAATTGCCGCCGCCGACCAGCACCACTTCCTGGCCGCGGCACAGGCCGGCCTCGACCGGCGACGCCCAGTAATACACGCCGCGGCCTTCGTAGCGCTCGAGATCGGGCAGCGGCGGCTTGCGGTAGCGCGCGCCGGACGCCAGCACCACGGTGCGGGCGCGCAGGCAGGTGCCGTCGTCCATCTCCACCCTGATCGGACGCGCATCGCACAGCAGGCGCACGGCGCGCGCCGGGATCGCGATCTCGGCGCCGAACTTGAGCGCCTGCACGTAGGCGCGCCCGGCCAGCGCCCGACCCGAAATGCCGGTCGGGAAACCGAGGAAATTTTCGATGCGCGCGCTGGCGCCGGCCTGGCCGCCATAGGCGCGCGCGTCCAGCACCATCGTCGACAGGCCTTCCGACGCCGCGTACACGGCGGTCGCCAGCCCGGCCGGACCGGCGCCGGCCACCAGCACGTCGAACACCTTGTCGCGGTCGATGCGCGGCAGCGTGCCCAGGCAGCGCCCCAGTTCGACCAGGCTCGGGTTGCGCAGCACGAAACCGTCCGGCAGCGCCACCAGCGGCCAGTCCGATTCCGTGCGCCAGTGGTCGCGCACCAGCTGCGCCGCTTCCGCGTCAAGCGCCGGATCGCGCCGGGTGTACGGGTAGGCATTGCGCGACAAAAAATTCTCGACGTCGAACAGGCCGGCATGCCCGCTCGGGCCGACCAGGATCGGCCCGCCCGGCTGCTCCTCGATCAGGCGCACCCGGCGCAGGATGAAGGCGCGCATCAGGCGCTCGCCCAGCTCGGCCTCGGCCATCAGCAGCGCGCGCAGCGAGGGCGCGTCCAGCACCAGCGTGTCGAGTTCGCCCACGGCGACGCCATCCACCAGCGGCGGCCGCCCGGACAGCGAGGCCACTTCGCCGCTGAACTGGCCGGGACCGTACTCGACCACCTCCACCCGCTTGCCGAGCGCGTCGGTGCGGCTGCACAGCAGGTGGCCGGCCAGCACCACCAGCATGCCGGGCGAATCGACGCAGGCGCGGAACACGGTGTCGCCGTCGTGCCAGCGGCGCGGCACGGCAAAGCGCTGCATGCGGCGGATATCCTCGTCCCCGAGCACGGGATAGATCTGGTGACCGCGCGTCGCGAGGTCGACCGCGGAACGGTGTTCGTCAGGAAGGAATTCGGAAATCGCCATGTCGGACCGCCTTCGAAAGAAGTGATCCGACCATCCTAAACCAGATTACTGTTTTGGCAAGGCGGCGATGACGCGTTTCGCGAACTCGGCCGTATTGCCGGCGTGCCAGCGCCAGACGACGACCAGGTCGTGCTCGGGCGAGACCACGATATCGTTGCTGCCGGCGCCGAGCGCGGCATAGGCGCTGGCCGGCAGGCCCGGCAGGTTCTTGCCCCTGGTATTCAGCCACCACAGATAGCCGTAGTCCGGTCCATGCGCGCTCGGGCTCAGGGCCGCCTTGACGTAGTCCGGCGGCAAAATCTGCCGGCCATTCCAGTTGCCGCCACGCAGCCACAGGTAGCCGAAGCGCGCCATGTCCCAGGAATCGATCCACATGCCGCCACCCCAGCGCGTGCCGCCGCTGACCGAAGCCATCAGGCGGCCGTCGATCTCGACATAGCTGTTGGTGTACGGCACCCACTTCCAGCTGGCCGAGGCGCCGATCGGGTCCATCACTTCCTGCTGGAACACGTCCGGCACCGGCTTGTTGAAGACCCGCAGCAGCGACAGCGCCAGGCGGTTGATGCGCACGTCGTTGTACTCGAAATGGCTGCCCGGCGCACCCAGCGCGCGCGGCTTGCGCTCGCCGGCACCGAAGGCCTCATGGCCGATGAAGTCGGCGTTCTTGCCCCACAAGCTGCCTTCCCATTCGGATTCCTGCTGCAGATGCTGCTTCCAGGTGACCGCGGCATTCTGCGCGGAGGCGTAGCCGCCGTCCCTGACGGTCTGCCCTACCGGCTGATTCAGGTCGGCAATGCGGCCGTCGCGCAGCGCCACGCCGGCGACGGTGGCGAGCATGCTCTTGGCCACCGAATAGGTCGGGTCGACGAAATGGGTGTCGCCGAACTCGGCCACCACGTAACCCTTGTAGATCACGACGCCGTTGGTCGGCGCGCGCCGCGACGGCAGCGAACCGAGCGGCTCGCCGAAGGTCTTGCGCTGGTCGGAGAAGTCGCGCTCGCGTTCGGTTTCGTGGGACTGCGCGAAGGCGATCGCTTCGGCCAGTTTTGCGCCGTTGATGCCGAGCTGAGCCGGGGCCTTGCGGGCCCACTCGGCAGGCGGCGGAAAGTAGGCGGTAGATGCGGCAGCCAATGCGGCCGGCGCTATCGCTGTCAATAAAGACGTTAACAGGACGACGCGCCGCGTGACCCGAATCATGCTTTATCTTTCATGCTTTATCTTTCCATTGCGAATAAGGCGAGCGGATCAGGCTGGAATTGTAGTAACGCTTGTCGCCGGTGACTTCGCGCCCGATCCAGTCCGGCTTGTCGAAGGCTTCGTCTTCGGACCCGAGCTCGATCTCGGCCACCACCAGGCCGGCATTCTCGCCCGCGAACTCGTCGACTTCCCAGACGTGCCCTCCATATTCGATGCGATGCCGGGTCTTTTCCACCAGCGGCTGCTCGCACAGGCGCTCCAGCAGCTCGGCGGCGTCGGGCACCGGAATGTCATATTCCCATTCGCCGCGGCTGGCGCCGGTGACCTTGCTCTTGATCGTGATCACGGCACGCTCGCCTTCGATGCGAACCCGCACGGTCCGTTCGGGGTCAGAGCACAAGTAACCCTGGCGCATCAGCGTCGGTTGGCCCTCGCCGCGCCAGCCATCGCCGGCAAGCAGGAATTTGCGTTCGATCTCGATGCCCATGACCGCCCCGCTCAGTCGTCCAGCGATTGCAGGATCGGCTGCAGCATCGCCGCGCCGAGCGCCACGCTGCGCGGGCCGTTCCAGCCAACGTGCGGGTCAGGCAGGTCGGCGTTGTCCTTGAATGGCATTTCCAGCGTCAGCGACAGGCACTTGAAAGTATGGCCGATGTACTTCGAGGCCAGGGTCAGCAATTCCTCGTTGTACTTGCTGGCCGCGTAGCCGATCTTGTTCTGGAAGTCCGGGCTGCTGGCCATGTAGCGCTCGATGAAGGCGTTCTGGGCTGCCGCACGCTCCGGCGTGAAGTCGGTCAGCATCTCGCAGCCGGCCACGAAGTTGTAGGGCAGCGCTTCGTCGCCGTGGATGTCGAAGAACATGTCGACGCCCGTTTCGTGGATCTTGTTCTTCACGCACAACACTTCCGGACTGCGCTCGAGCGACGGTTCCATCCACTCGCGGTTCAGGTTGGCGCCGGCGGCATTGGTGCGCAGGTTGCCGCGCACCGAGCCGTCCGGGTTCATGTTCGGCACGATGTAGAACACGGCGCGCTGCAAGAGCTTCCTCGCGACCGGGTTGGCGTTGTCCAGCAGCGCATCCATCATGCCCTCGACGAACCACTCGGCCATCGTCTCGCCCGGATGCTGGCGAGCGATCACCCAGATCTTCTTCTCGGCCTGCGGATTGCCGATCACGACCATGTTCATGTCGCGGCCATCGACCGTGGTGCCGATGTCGTGCACGCGCGCGATCGGGTTCTCGGCGACTTCACCCAGCAGGCGAAGGTGGCGTTCCCAGGTGTAGGGCTCGAAATAGGCGTAATAGATGCTGTCCAGTTCCGGGGTGTGCTCGATGGTCATGACCTGGCCGTCGAAACGGGTCGGCACCCGGAACCAGTTCTCGGTGTCGTAGCTCGCCACCGCCTGGTAGCCTTCGAAGCCTTTCGGGTAGGTGGCCTGGCCCGCATTCAGGAAGCGGATCGTGCAGGCCTGGCCACGCGCGCCCTGCAGGCGGAAGTGGAACCACTGGTGGATGTCGGCGTGGGAATCCTTGCGCAGCTTGAGATCAATGCGCTGCGGCGATTCCGCTTGCACGACGTCGATCGCGCCCGCGTCGAAATGTTGGCTGATTTTGATGGCCATGGCTGTTCCTTGGTTGCGCGTGCTTATTGCGCTTCGAGATCGATCAAATCCTTCGTGTACGCCAGCATGATCTGGCGCATCAGTTCGACGTTGCCGCGGTCCAGGATGACCGTCAGGTCCGGTTTGCGGTCGAGGTTGAAGGTCATGCTGATCTTGCCAGGCAATACCTTGCAATTCACCGTGGACGCACGCGGGACGTTGGGACTGTCCCAATCCATCTGCGTGATCTGCGGACCGGCCGCCGGCGCCTGCAGGGCCGGGTCCTGGTTGATCGGCAGGTGCTTGAGCAGCCAGAACACGATCGATGCCGGGACGAATACGCAGACGTCGCTGCTGCCCTGGTTGGAGAACTTGACGAGCAAAAGGTTGCCAACCCGGTCGCACGACATGGACATGCTCTTGACTTGGCGAATGACCGCAGATTTCACGACGAATCCCTAGGAAATATGGTTAAAAAGGCGCAAAGATTCTACCCCATCCCATATCGGAATTGTGTGAAAGAAATGCAAAAGGGGAGCGCTCCGCTCCCCTTCCGTTCTTGCTTGAGGGAGGAACGGTGCCGCCACCGTCCTCCCATCGTGGAATCCATTACTGCTTGTTGCCTTTCGACGAGCTGCGCGAAGATCCGGATGCGGAACCCGAAGCCGATGCCGATTGACGGTTGCCATGGCTCATGCTGCCTGCACGGCGTGCCTCTTCCGAGGTGAATTCGTGTGCGGTGCCCTTCTGATGTGCCGCCTTGCCGCCTTCGCTGGCGATCTGGCGCTGACGCTCCGGGTCCATCGATGCGAAACCGCGATTCTTGGTGCCGCCGCTCTGTTTGTTGCCCTGGTTGTTCGATGCCATGCTCTTCTCTCCTCGCGTTGCTGGAAAAACCGCCGCGTCCTGCGGCAGGCGTTGCCCGATGCCGCCGGTGAAGTACCGTTGAGCGATCGGTCGAATCATCTTATGCAGCTCGGATGGGTGACACTATAGGAGCATTTCAGATGACTTTGTAGGACAATGAGAGACAGAAAATGCACTTACGAAATCAACTTCCGGTAGTAAATAACTCGTCAGTATTTCTCCTACAGTCAGCGCCAACGTCTTCCTATACTGGACGCATGCCGGAAGGCGCATGATGTCTCCATCAGGCGGGGCGCAGCCCTGCACTCATCCGTTAGAAAAGGAGACGCGACCATGGACGCGAACCAACGCAGCGAAGTCAACAACCAGACCAACAACGGCGCCAACGAAAAATGGACGCCCGGCGCGACCGGCAAGAGTGCCGAGAACGGCGCCCCGCTCGACCACACCTACCCGCAGGGGCTGGGCGTGCAGCAGCAGGGCAACCAGCAGCGCGACATCATGGGCACGCAGCAGAGCGGCATGGGCCCGGGTGCGGCCCCGGGCGGCATGGGCGGCCGCGAAAGCGGCGACGATTCGGGCATCCCGGGCGGCTCGATGGAAACCCAGATCAACGGCGGCTCCGGCCCGGTGCAGGGCATTACCGACAGCCACCAGCGCCAATCGGAACAAAAGTCGTGGGCCTACGGCATGCTGGAACAACCGGTCGGACATCGCCCACAGGACAGCGGTGTGAATCTCAACCAGCAACGCGACATGCGCCGCGACGACGTACGCGGGCAACTACCCTCGCAAAGCACGGCCCAGCCGGACCTGCAGGGCGGCTCGCTCGGCCCGCGCGGCGGCAACCTGAACATGCAGGGCGATACCCGCGGCGGCGGCATGGCCGGCCCGCTCAGCCAGCAGCAGGCAGCGAGCCAGATGAGCGGTTCGATGGGCAACCGCCAGTCGGCCGCCCCTGTCAGCCAGGGTGACCTCAGCACCACTGGCGGCGGCATGGCCGGGTCGCAATCGCGCAACAGTGGCGGCCAGGAAGCCCAGCACGGCAACATGCAGGAAGGCGTGGCCGGCTCGCATGCCGGCGCCAACCAGGAAGCGGACTTCGGCGGCGTGCACCAATCGAATGACGCGGCCGGCGGCCTGCCGCGCTCGCCGGGCAATACCGGCGCCAGCACCGACCGTGCCGGTTCGCAGACCGGCGCCGGCGGCCGCGAAGCCGGCACCGAAGACGTGCACAAGTCGAACGACGCCGCCGGCGGCTACCCGCGCAGCCCGGGCTTTGCCAACCGCCTGGCCGGCGACAGCAACATGGACGACGATACCGGCTTCAAGCGCAAGTAAAGTCCAGTTAGTTCCCGCCTCAACGGCGCCGCCCTTCGGGACCGGCGCCGTTTTTCTTGATGCAGGTTCAAACCGGCAACCGCCGCCGGAACCCTGCCATTCGCTCGCCGGTCGAACCGATCACATCATCGCCGACAGCGAGCCCACTATGCTTCATCACCGCGACGCTCAGCCACTTGCAGCATCCTTGCCCCCTGCCGGGGAGGAGCCGCCATGCGCCGCCTGAACGTGCTCACCTGGCACACGCATGGCAGCTACCTGTATTACCTGGCGCATGCGCCGCACGAATTCCACGTGCTGGCCCGTCCCGGCCGCCCGCCCGGCTATGGCGGCCGCTGCGGACCCTTCCCGTTCGGTCCCAACGTGCACGACCTGCCGGCCGCGCAGGCGCGCGAGCGCGAGTTCGACTGCATCCTGTTCCAGGAAGACCACCACTGGCACAAGGACCAGTACGAACTACTCACGCCGACCCAGCGCGCCCTGCCCCGCATCTACCTCGAACACGACCCGCCAGGCCTGCTGCCGGGCATGGCACCAGGGCGCGCCGCCGGCAGCAGCACCGGTGCCACGGTCTGGCCGACCGATGCCCGCCACCCGGTCGACGATCCCAACGTGCTGCTGGTCCATGTCACGCCCTTCAATGCGCTGATGTGGGACAGCGGCCGCACGCCCACGCGCGTGATCGAGCACGGCGTCGCGCTGCCGCAAGGCGTGCGCTACGGCGGCGACATCGAGCGCGGCCTGGTCGTCACCAACCACCTGGCGCGGCGCGGCCGCCGCATGGGCGCCGACCTGTTCGCCGCCCTGCGCACCGAGATACCGCTCGACCTGGTCGGCATGGGTTCGAGCGAACTCGGCGGCATCGGCGAGGTCGACCATCCGCAGCTGCCGGGGTTGGCGGCGCGCTACCGCTTCCTGTTCAGCCCGGTACGCTATTCAAGCCTCAGCCTGTCCACGATCGAGGCCATGATGGCCGGCGTGCCGGTGGTCGCCCTCGCCACGGCCGAGATGGCGACCGTCATCGCGCACGGCGTCTCCGGCGTCGCCGTCACCGACACGCGGCGCCTAGCCGATGCCATGCGCGCCCTGCTGCGCGACCGCGGCCTGGCCGAACGCCTCGGCGCCGCCGGCCGCCGCACCGCGCTCGAGCGCTTCTCGATCGCACGCTTCGGCGCCGACTGGGACGCGGCGCTGCGCCACGTCACCCGCTAGCCAGGGCCAGCCATGAAAATCGACGATCCCGCGCTCGCCGCCAATCCGCCTGCCGCAATGCCCGCTGCGCCGCCCACTGCCATGCCCGCTGTGCTGCCCACCGTGCCGTCCACCGGGACGAAGACGGCGGCGCCGGCCCTGGCCGACGGCCTGGAAGCGCCTGACGCCCTCGGCACGCCGCGCCGCATCGCCCTGGTCAGCGACCACGCATCGCCGCTGGCGGCGCCCGGCAGCATCGATTGCGGCGGCCAGAACGTCTACGTGGCCCAGCTGGCGCGCGAATTGGCGCGGGCCGGGCACCGGGTCGACGTGTTCACGCGGCGCGACGCGATCGGGCAAAAGCAGGTCGTGCAGTGGCACGATGGCGTGCGCGTAATCAATGTCCCGGCCGGCCCCGCGCACCACGTGCCGAAGGAGCAGATGCTGCCCTACATCGAGGCCTTCGCGCGCTTCGTCACCCGCTTCATCAAGCGCGATGCGCGCCACCAGGGCGCGCCCTACGACATCGTCCACGCCAATTTCTTCATGTCCGGCATGGTCGCCCGCCACCTGAAGCAGACCCTCGGCATTCCTTTTGTCATCACCTTCCATGCGCTGGGCCAGGTGCGCCGCCTGGCCCAGGGTACGGCCGACGCCTTCCCGCCGGCACGCGTGCGTATCGAGCACACCCTGATGCAGGATGCCGACCGCATCATCGCCGAGTGCAGCCAGGACCGCCAGGACATGGAAAGGCTGTATGGCGCCAGCCCGGCACGCATCGCGGTCGTGCCCTGCGGCTTCGACCCCGAAGAACTGTGGCCGATGGAGCGGACGGCGGCGCGCAGCCTGCTCGGCGTCGAGCGCGCGCCCTTCACCGTGCTGCAGCTGGGACGCATCGTGCCGCGCAAGGGCGTCGACACCGTGATCGAAGCCATCGCGCTGCTGCGTGCGCACCACGGCATCGATGCCCGGCTGCTGGTGGTCGGCGGCGATGCCGGTGGCGTTGCAGGTAGCGCTGCGGGTGGGCATGCCGGCAAGCCTGCGGGCGCCGGGCCAAGCGGCAGCGGGCGCGACGCGCCGGAACTGGCGCGCCTGCAAGCCCTGGCGCACCGCCTCGGCATCGGCCCCGACGTCCATTTCGTCGGCCAGCAGCCGCGCGACGCGCTGCGCCACTACTACGGCGCCGCCGACGTGTTCGTCACCACCCCCTGGTACGAACCCTTCGGCATCACCCCGGTCGAAGCGATGGCCTGCGCGCGCCCGGTCATCGGCGCCGAAGTCGGCGGCATCAAGAGCACCGTGGTCGACGGCAGCACCGGCTACCTCGTCCCCTCGCGCGACCCGCAGGCGGTGGCGGCGCGCCTGGCCACGCTGCAGCGCAATCCCGGGCTGGCGCGCGCCATGGGCGAAGCCGGACTGCGCCGCGCCGGCCAGCACTACACCTGGCGCATCGTCGCCCGGCAGGCGGCGGCGGTGTACGCCGACGTGCTGGCCGAGGCCTGCGCCCCCATCCCCATGACCCACCCCTAGGAGCACACCAGCATGGCAGAACCCATCGTCACCGACGCCTTTGCAATCGAGCCCGCCACGCATGACCTTGCCGCCGCCGATCCTGGCGCCCCCGACCTGCGCGGCAAGGTCGCCTTCATCACCGGCGCCGCGAGCGGCCTGGGCGCTGCCCTCGCCGCCACGCTGGCCCAGGCCGGCGCCGACATCGTCGCCGCCGACCTGCGCGCCGGGCCGCTGCAAACCAGCCTGGCCATCCTGCGCGGCTACGGCGTGCGTGCCGAAGCGCTCACGCTCGACGTCGGCGATCCGCCCGCCGCCCACGCCGCCATCGAACGCACCGTCGACCGGCTGGGCCGGCTCGACATCCTGGTCAACAATGCCGGCACCGACGTTACCCTGCCGATCGACGAACTATCCGAACAGGAATGGCTGCGCGTCATCAATACCAACCTGAACGGCCCCTTCCTGCTGGCCAAGCACGCGGCCGCGCACATGCGCGCGAGCGGCACGCCCGGCGACATCGTCAACGTCGCCTCCACCGCCGCCAAGCGCGCCTGGGCCAACGCCAGCGCCTACCATGCCAGCAAATGGGGCCTGCTCGGCCTGTCGCATGCGCTGCACGCGGAACTGCGCCCCTACGACATCCGCGTCACGGCGGTGGTCGCCGGCGGCATGCGCACGCCCTTCCTGCTCGACCGTTTTCCCGATCTCGACCCGGCCCGGCTGCAGGACCCGGCCACCGTCGCCCTCGCCATCCGCCAGGTGCTGCTGCTGCCGCGCGAAAGCGTGATCCCCGAGCTCACCATCCTGCCGATGCAGGAAACCTCGTGGCCATGAAGGCCGTATTCATCGACAAGGACGGGACGCTGGTGGACGACCTGCCCTACAACGTGGAACCGCGCCGCATCACGCTGTGCAGCGGCGCCGGTGCCGCGCTGCGGCTGCTGGCCCGGCTCGACTACCGGCTGTTCGTGGTCAGCAACCAGGCCGGCGTCGCCTTCGGCCGCTTTCCCGAAAGCGCGCTGGACGGCGTGGCCGACCGCCTGCACGACCTGCTGTTCCGCGAGCGCCTGAGCCTGGACGGCTTCTATTACTGTCCGCACCACCCGGAAGGCAGCGTGGCCACCTACGCCCACGACTGCCACTGCCGCAAGCCGATGCCCGGCCTGCTGCTGAAAGCGGCCCACGAGCACGGCATCGACCTGCGCTCGTCATGGATGGTCGGTGACATCCTGCACGACGTCGAAGCCGGCAACCGCGCCGGCTGCCGCACCATCCTGCTCGACAACGGCAACGAAACCGAATGGCGGCTCGGTCCGCGCCGCATCCCGACCCGGATGGCGCCCGACCTGTACACGGCGGCAGTGCTGATCGCCAGCCACGCGGAGCAGGCATGAATGCCGTCCACCCTGGCTGGCGGTCGGCACGCCGCATCCTGTGCGTGCGCCTGGATTCGCTCGGTGATGTACTGATGTGCACTCCGGCGCTGCGAGCGCTACGCGCCGCCCTGCCGGGACGCAGGCTGACCCTGCTCGGCTCGTCTGCCGGTGCCGCGGCGCTGCCTTTCATTCCCGAGCTCGACGACGTCATCGTGCATGCGGCGCCGTGGATGAAGAGCGCTGCCACCGATCCGGCCGGTGGCAACGCCGGCCCCGGCACGGCGGCAGCGGCCCGGACCGGCCAGGCAGACCTGGCCCTGGTCGATACCCTGGCCGCGCGCGCCTTCGATGGCGCCGTGATCTTCACCACTTACACCCAGAGCGCGCTGCCGGCGGCACTGCTGTGCCATCTGGCCGGCATCCCCTTGTGCCTGGCCCATTGCCGCGAGAATCCCTATCGGCTGCTGAGCGACTGGGTGCCCGACCCGGAGCCGGCGTCCACCGTGCGCCACGAGGTGCAGCGCCAGCTGGCCCTGGTCGGGCACGTCGGCTGCAGACCCGGCGACCTCGGCCTCTCCTTCGTGCCGCGCGCCGCCGACCGCGCCGCGGCCATCGAACGCCTGCGCGGCGCCGGCATCGATCCCGGCCGGCCCTGGATTCTGCTGCACCCTGGCGCCAGCGCCGCCTCGCGGCGTTATCCGGCCGGCCACTGGGCGCAGGTCATCGCGCTGCTGTCGGCAGCGACCGACGTGCCGCTGGTACTGGCGGGCAGCGCGGCGGATGTGGAGCTGGTCGAGGACATCCGCCGCCGCGCCGGCCTGCCGCTGCCGGCACTGCCGACGCTGGCAGGCCGGCTCGTCCTGGGCGAACTGGGCGCGGCGCTGCGGATGGCCGCGGTCGCCGTCACCAACAACAGCGGACCAGCGCATATCGCCGCCGCGGTCGGCACGCCGCTGGTCGACCTGTATGCGCTGACCAATCCCCAGCACACACCCTGGGGCACACGCAGCCGGGTGCTGTTCCACGACGTGCCCTGCCGCTTCTGTTTCAAGAGCACCTGCCCGCAAGGACATCATGACTGCCTGGCCGGCGTGGCGCCGCGGCGCGTGGCCGAGGCGGTGCTCGACCTGCTGCAGCGGGGCACTGCCGGGCCGCCCACGGTATTGGCCGAGGCGACGGTGCCGGCGGGCGACGGCTGATCGGCAGCACCTGCGCTGCCCTGCCATGCAACCGCCGGGCGCAGGTCTGCCGGGCTGCTGGGCCGCAGGGCCACCGGACCGTGGGCAGCCGGGCCGCCGGCTCCCCGCTGTGGACTGCGCTCAGCGCAGCGCCGGCTGTGCGCCGGCCGAGACGGCAGGAGCGGCAATGCCAGCCTTGCCGGTAGCACCCTTGCTGCCGGCGCCGGCCGCGTCCGTGCCTGCGCCCGCGCCGAATCCCAAGCCGCGGAACAGCGTCAGCGGAATCGCATTCGCCATCGCCTGCATGCCGAGATCGTTCGGATGCAGGTGGTCGCCGCTGTCGTACGCCGGCAGCATGCGCGTCGGGTGGGCCGGATCGCGCACCGCGCGCTCGAAATCGATCACGCCATCGAATTCGTCGCCGCTGCGGATCCAGTTGTTGACGGTCTGGCGCACCTGCTCTTTCTCGGGCGTGTAATAGCCGGGGAAGACCGTGCCTTCGAAGGGTGTGAGCGTCGCGCCATAGATCGCGATCCCTTTCGCGTGGGCGCGTGCGATCAGCTGGCGGTAGCCGGCAATCAGGTCCTGCGCCGTCACCGCTTCCGATGCCGGAATAGTGCCGGTGCCGGGATGGCCGATGTCGTTGATGCCGATCAGGACGATCAGGTAGCGCACGCCGGCGGTGGCGAGCACGTCGCGGTCGAAGCGGGCCAGCGCGGCGCGCCCGAACAGTGGCTGCTCGCCCGGGTCGCGCAGCAGGCGGTTGCCGCCGATGCCGCGGTTGACCACGCCCAGGCGCGCATTCGGCGCCAGCAGGGTGGCGATACCGTTCGGTGCCGACACCAGATCGCGCGTGGTCTGCAGGCGCAGTGCCAGCAGGTCGGGCCAGCGGCGGTTGGTGTCGATCGTCGTGTTCGAGCCGTCGGTGATCGAGTCGCCCAGGGCCACGATGGCGGCGTTGGCCGGCGTGTTGACGTCGACTTCGGTCAGGAAGGGCCAGGACGTGAGGGTGCGCTCGGTCGGCAGCGTGGCGGCGCTGGTGAAATTCCCCGGCAGCGAGACGTAATTGGTCTGGAAGGCCGAGCCGTGGATGGTGGTGGCCTGCACCGTATCCGGCAGGTGCAGGCTGACGGCCAGGTCGGACAGTGCCGGCACGTCGAGGTCGACCGGATCGGACAGCACCGGCGCGCCCGGCGGGATCACGATCGAGCGCATGCCGCTGAAGGTCAGCGGGCGGTCGCTGCCGTCGACGATGGCGGCGCCGGCCTGGCGCCGGGCGACGTGGGCTTCGCCGATGCGCAGCGGCGTGGTGCCGAGTTCGTTGGAGATGCGGATGCGCACGCGCGGCCCGCCGATGCTGGTGTGGACGATCAGGCGCAGGGTCTGGTTGCTGAAGCTTTGCGTCTGCGCCGCCAGCGGCGGCCCGGCCGGCGCGGTGCCCCAGGTCCCGACCCACTGTTCGGCGCTCCAGGGGCCGGACTGGGCGATCGCGGGGAGCTGCGGCAGCGACATGCCGGCGCCAGCCAGCAGGACGGCGGCCAGGAAGCCGCGCCGGTGCTGCTTGGTTGACCGCAGGGTCGGTAACAAGGACGGCAGGAATGGTTTCATGTGTGGCTCCTCTATTGTTTTGTATCGTCATGGTCGACCGCCCTGCATCCCCAAGGCAGCCTCGACAGCAGGCAGTAGCCTAGCGAGCCACTGTCGCGTCAACAAGACGGCGCCAAGGCCGACTTTTGCGCTGGATCGAGGAAGCGGCTGGAACTTGTATCACAGCAGAACTTTATTGACGAGCTACAAGTTCCCGTGGTCATTATCGCTTCTTCATGCGCGCCACCCGGGCATCGCTTTCGCGCTGCTCGCGGCGGTCGCGGCGGTAGGTGAAAAAGGTGTTGGCGAGAAAGCCCGCCACGGCGATGGCAATGCCGACCACGGCGCCGACGTCGGTCAGCGTGAGCGAGGCGCCGATCGACGCCATGCCTGCGAGATAGCTTGCCACTTCCGGCATGCCTGGTTTATTCATGGCCTCCCCCTTCCAAAGGTTTAGTATTTGACGTAGAGTATAGAACTCTAAACTGATCAACGTCAAGAACACTAAACCCAATCGAGTTTAGAACACTTAACATGAATACACTATCCGACCGCTTGGAACATATGTATCGCGCCATTCCCTCCCTCGAGGGCGAGCGCGGCCAGACCGGACTGGTCAAAGCCTCGGGCGCGTCCAAGAGCGTCGTCAATCAATGGTTGACGGGAAAAATCAAATCGATGGACATCCGCTATGCGCTGAACATCGAACGCGCACTCGGCTTCTCCCACATCTGGCTGATGACCGGCCTGGGCGAACCGCATGCTGCGCCGGACGAACGGCCGAGGAATGCGCTGGCGGTGCGCGCCGTCGACAACGAGGACCGCGAATTCGTCCAGATCGCGATGGTCAAGCTGCGCCTGTCGGCCGGCATCACCGGCTTCCAGACCGAACCCGAGGGCCGCGACGGCGGCACCCTCGGCATGCGCCGCAACTGGATCGAGCGCCACAACCTGAGCGCGGAGCACCTGATCGCGATCCTGGTCAAGGGCGAAAGCATGGAGCCGTCGCTGTACGAAGACGACATCGTGATCATCAACACGCTGGACAAGAAGCCGGTCGACGGCGCCGTGTATGCCTTCAACTACGAAGGCGAAGCGGTGGTCAAGCGCCTGGCGCGCGACGCCGGCCAGTGGTGGCTGACCTCGGACAATCCGGACCAGCGCAAGTACCACCGCAAGCTGTGCCAGGGCAATGCCTGCCTGGTGATCGGCCGCGTGGTGCGCAAGGAAAGCGACCGCATATGAAGCGCGCACCATGAAGATCAGGACCGCAGTGACCGAACTGAAAGGCGTGCGCGTGGCGGTCGCCTTTCCGCCGCCGGCCTGGGTCACGCCCGGCATGGGCGATGCGCTGCTGGCGCGGCTGCAGCCTTATTTCCCGGCGCTGCCGGTCATGCTGGCGGCGGTCCGCAAGCACGGCGTGCGTACCCATGCCACCTTCCAGGCGCAGGCGCTGGTGGGCGACGCCGACCTCGGCGCGCTGGAGACGGTCGAGATCGACCTCGACCTGCCGCCGCAGCTGCCGGACGCGGTCCTTCCGTTCTAGCGTCCGCGTTCAGTCCAGCCGCTTGAGCCGCTGGCCATGGATGCCCCAGCGGCAATCGATACCGTCCACTTGCCCGCACAAGGCCCAGCCGGTACCGATCTTCTCGACGGTCACCGCGCTCTCGAGTTCCCTGGCAAGTTTTTCGGCCCAGACGCTCGCGGCACCGCGGCCCTTGAACAGTTCCTTGCCTTCGTAAATCACGGTGGCATCGAATACGGGCATGGCGAATACAGTCATTGTTTTCTTGATAAGAATTCTTCTGAAGCGCTATCCTAGCATTTCATGCATCTGCGGCATACTGGTGGCCACGACAGGACATGGAAAGAACGCCACGGATGCAAGACGAATTGCCGCACATATCGATACCACGCCGGCTCGGCAAGCCCCAGCGCGCCGGCCTCGCCTTCGTCTTCCTCTGGTTCTTCATCGGCGGCATCATGCATTTCGTCGCCACCGACACCGAAGCCCGCATCGTACCGCCATGGATGCCATGGCCGGTGGCGGCGGTGCTGGTCAGCGGCGTCTTCGAGCTGCTCGGCGCCGCCGGGCTGCTGGTCGGCGCCACCCGCCGCGCAGCCGGCATCGGCCTGTTCCTGCTGACCCTGGCCGTGACGCCGGCCCACATCTACATGCTGCAGCGGCCCGACCTGTTCCCGGTGCCGCTCTGGGCCTTGTGGCTGCGGCTGCCGATCCAGGCGGCGCTGCTGTGGCTGATCTGGTGGAGCACTTACAGGCCGAGATCGGACAGGCCCGGATGATCGTCCGGCCGCCGCCCCAGCGGCCAGCGGAACTTGCGCTCGGCTTCCTGGATCGGCATGTCGTTGAGGCAGGCGAAGCGGCGCTGCATCAGGCCGTTCCCGTCGAACTCCCAGTTCTCGTTGCCAAAGGTGCGGAACCAGTTGCCCGAATCGTCATGCCATTCATAGGCATAGCGCACGGCGATGCGGTTGCCCTCGAACGCCCACAATTCCTTGATCAGGCGGTAGTCCAGTTCCTTCTTCCATTTGCGGTCGAGGAATTGCACGATCTCGTCGCGGCCATTCACGAATTCGACGCGGTTGCGCCAGCGGCTGTCCGGCGTATAGGCGAGCGCGACTTTTTCGGGGTTGCGGCCGTTCCAGCCGTCTTCGGCGAGGCGGACTTTCTGGATGGCGGTTTCGCGGGTGAACGGCGGCAGCGGCGGACGGGGTTCCAATACGGGCATGGCGGTCTCCTTGTCGTTGTCCTGGACAGGATAACGCAGGCGGGACCGGCGCGGGACAAGCACGGGCAGAAATGAAAAAGGCCAGCTCGATAGCTGGCCCATCGCATTGCATGCATTGGTCGCGCACGAGAATGCGGACATCTGCCGCGAATGATGGTAGCGCGTTCGCGCTAATTAATTCTGTGGCGCCGCCGT
This sequence comes from Herbaspirillum sp. SJZ107, assembly GCF_006715485.1. GTDB lineage: Bacteria > Pseudomonadota > Gammaproteobacteria > Burkholderiales > Burkholderiaceae_D > Telluria. The sequence goes on along the minus strand of NZ_VFNH01000002.1, from coordinate 1,352,135 downwards.
GATCAACTCGTCATGCTGCGCCAGGACGTCGCTTGCCTGACTTGCGGGCTTCGAGGCCTTCATGAGTTTCCGGCGCAAGACTTGATTCAGCGGTTCTTCGAAGTACTTGAAGCAGACGCACGACAAGCACGTCGTGAAGATGAAATAGGCGGCGAAAAAAAAGTGCGGCTGCTGGATTGCAAGAACACTCTTTCCAAGGAACGCATATACCAAGCGCCACATTGGCCAGTGAAGAATGTAAAGGGAGTAGCTCGCGCCACCCAAAAACACAAGTGGCCGCCAAGACAGAAGCCTCGCGACAGCGCCTTGCCCACACGCCAGCGCACAAATGAACAAAGCAACCAGGGGAGCGAACGCACCACTGCAATACCACCTGGTATTGATCCGCAGACACATTATCGCGGCCAGCGCCAGCACCGACGCGATCGCCAAGAATGGCGCGACGCGGTCAAAAGACGAGGTCTTGCGCCCCTTCCAGATTAACCCTGCGGTTACGCCAACGAGAAACTCGGGGAGCCGCGTCAACGGCACAAACCCCCAGTAGTCGCCTGCCTTCAGAGGGAATACCGATTGCATGAAAACGCCGAATACAGCCAGGCCGCAGAATGCGGCGCCGGCGAGCATCAGCCATCCTTTCGACAGCCTCGATAACACAACGCAGACAACCGGGAAGAGAAGGTAGAAGAATGCCTCTACCGACAGAGACCAGCCCGGGGGATTCCACATGCCCCAATCCAGCCCGAACGAATGGAACTAGGCCTGCCCCAGGATGAGTGAGAGCACGCCGCTTGAAAACTGCAACGATACCGAATCCCCTTGCCGCGCCAATACCATCGGCGCCATCAATGCCATGCCAAGCAAGTAGGTCGGGTATAGACGCGCTACGCGCGCCGCCCAGAAATTCTTTGCGCTACCCCGCATTTCTCCTGGCTTGTTTGCATAGCTGTACGCCAGAATGAATCCCGAAAGCACGAAGAAAACGGTTACGCCAAAACCGCCATGGTCGATAAAGTTCCTGAGTACGGGATTAGCGATGTTGGAAAAGTGATAGATCACTACCATTGCCGCAGCGAAGAATCGAAGCCCGGTCAGCGGAAGTAATTGATTGCCTGGTTTGTTGGACATGACAGATGTTTATTAGTAAAGTAAATAAACTTTACTTTCCATCAACTATCCAGTCAAGGGAGCAATCAAGCTGCATATTTTTGTTGCTTTTTTCATATGCCTGGCTGAAGCGGTATCGGAGTTGGTCTGGTGAGCCAAGCAATGCCGCTACCTGAGCGGCTTTTGGCATCTGCTTGATAGCGACAAGGGCCGCCAAAAGAAAAAGGCCAGCTCGAAAGCTGGCCCATCTCATTGAATTCATTGGTCGGGGCGAGAGGATTCGAACCTCCGACCCCCTGCACCCCATTCACCTTCCAATGCGTCCAACACCGTGTGCCACGGTCTAGCTTGCCAGTCAGAAATCAATCTAAATCAAAGACTTACAAGCTCAATGCGTCCAGCATAGTGTTCACTCGTACACTGCAATCCAACGACTTTTTCTTACCGATTTCTTACCACATGCTGAGGAGGCCCCATGGTCGCGCTCAAGCTCACCGCAACGAAGATCGATCGCTACAAGCCCTCAAAGAGGGACGAAATACTTACCGACGGTAACGGGCTGTCTTTACGTTTCCGACGGGCGCAAGACGGGAGCGTAGCCCGTACCTGGCTGTACGTCTACAAAGCCGGTACCAAATCGGTCTACCTAACGCTCGGAGAACATGGCAGTACGCTCTCCGACTTCGACACGAATCTATATGGAATGGCTGCCGAAGGACGTCTTAGTCTGGAGGTAGCGCGCCGCATTGCCGCGGAGATCAAGGACTGGAGGAAGCGCGGAATCGATCCAAAAGCGCATATCGAAGAGGCACACAAGACAGCCGTGGTCGAGGCGGAAGCGAAAGCAAGGTCGGCGAACCTGCTGGAAACCAGTCTACGGCAAGATAGCCTCACAGTTCGCGATCTCTTCGATACGTGGATCGTTGATGGCGTGAGACGCAAGGATGGCAACCTCGCGCTGAGGCGATTGTTCGAAAAGGATGTACTGCCTAGGATTGGCGCGACCGCGATCAAGGTACTCACTGAACACGAGATCCGCTCGGTGCTTCGGGCACAGGTCGGCCGAGGCGTAAACAGGACAGCGGTGATGACGCGGAACAGCCTGACGCAAATGTTTTCTTGGGGGCGGAAACGCCAACCATGGCGACGCTTGCTGGTTGACGGCGATCCGATGGAGCTTATCGAGATCGAAAAGATCGTATCTCCCGATTATGATCTGACCAATGAAAGCGATCGGATCTTGTCAGCCAATGAAATTGCTGAACTCTGGACTGCGTTGAAGCGGAGTGAAAATGAATATCGAATGGCGCCTAATAAGCGGCTCGCTGCGCAGCCATTGGAAAAAAAGACTCAATACGCAATATGGATCATGCTTTCTACCCTCTGCCGTGTAGGAGAGATGACGATGGCGCGCTGGGAGCATGTGAATTTTCAAGACGCGGAATGGCACATACCGAAAGCAAACGTGAAAAGAAACGTGGCGCACTTATTTGTCTACCTATCGCCATTTTCATTGGAGCAATTTCGTCTATTGAAAGAAGTTACTGGATACTCAGAATGGTGCTTTCCGGCCAGGTCTAACGAAAGCCATATGGATATCAAAGCCATCGCCAAACAAATCGGAGATAGGCAGTCCATGTTTAAAAGCGAAAAAGCGGACAAGGTGCAGGCTGCGAAGACACATCGTCGCCGGGATAACAGCTTGGTTCTGGCCAACGGCAGGAATGGCTCATGGTCTCCACATGACCTGCGCCGTACGGGGGCAACCATGATGCAGGCATTGGGCACTTCGCTTGAAACGATTGACCGATGCCAGAATCACATCATTTTTGGCAGCAAAGTGCGACGAGTATATCTGCGTCACGACTATGCAAAAGAAAAGCGCGAGGCATGGAGCCGCCTTGGCAGCACATTACAGTCTATTATAGCCGCAGTCAATATAGATGACAAAACCGAAATAAATAAAGAAGTCTTCACATACGAATCTAACCCATCGATACCTGATTAAACTGGAAATACCTGTTTACTATCAAATAGTCGCTCCATCCCATCTATATAGTCATATATAGGAACTCGAAGTTTTATCCTATCCTAACTAAGGAGTGCCATTATGGATACGAATTCGCAGATCATGGAGCGCTTGATCAGGATCGACGAGGTGCAGCATATTTGCGGCCTGTCGCGCAGTTCAATTTATGCAAGCATCAAGCAAGGTGTATTCCCAGTACAAGTAAAGCTCTCTCCGAAGTCTTCCGCCTGGGTATATAGCGAAGTGCTTGCATGGATAAACGCACGTGCGGCATTACGGCAAAATTGACTTGAGTCCGAGCCGTCAAAAATTCTGTGTGGAAGAGCGGAACGTCGTGAACTTATGATCTCAACGATCAGACGGCCGTGCTTCCATCACCGCTTTATTGTTGTCGACGTTTCCTCTCCCAGCTCGTTCATACGTGCCTTTAACGACGCGTTCACGCCTTCCTACCTGGCGCCATCATCGAACCTAGCACCGCTGGTGCCGTGCTGGTAGCGCGACTCCGCTACAGAGCTGCCGGATTCTGCCTGCTTCAGGACGGTAAAGACAGACTGTCGGTAAAGTGGGACGTCTTCATGTAGTGCTTTCGGTGCTCAAGGAACGTTGCTCCAGTTCATAAGGCTAGAGGCGGCTTGTCGAAAAGTGCTGACAAGTCAACGTGCCTCATCATGAGAAAGTTCAGTTTTCATCGATGCGCTGGGCTACGCCATCGTTTCGGAATTATTAGCGTATGTCTTCTGCAGTGCCCGCTTTCTCATTGATGGGCATGAGGAACGCCCGCCAGGCACGGTTCTCGAACAGCCAGCAGGCTTCCTCCCTCCTGCAGAGAGCATCACCTAGGCTACCAGCGACCGCTATCTGTCTCTGCCGCCTTCGTCAAGCAACATCACTCTACCAGACCACTAGCTCAGCACGACACCGTCTACTCACGCGCAAGTCCGATGGGCTTGAAATCCCGATCTAAAGCGTTATCCAAAAAAAGGATAACAGACATAATTAGATAACATTATCTGACTAACCTGATGGGCATTACGATGTCCTTCGAAGCGTTTGTTTTTCCTCATAATTTTGTGCGACACATCAATTGATCGGCAAATTTGATTGCTGTTATCTGCGTCGCAATATAACTGGAGACAGCTAATCATGCGATCCCCTGCATCCCCCTCCCCTTCAGAGGCCTTCGATACCGATGTGCTGATTGTCGGATCCGGCCCCATGGGGGCTACTACTGCCCTGACTTTGGCCACCCATGGCGTCAAAGTGCATATGGTGTCACGCTGGAACTGGCTAGCCCATACGCCCCGTGCGCACATCACCAACCAACGCACTGTGGAAGTATTCCGCGACCTGGGTATCGAACAGGATGCCCAACGTTATGCCACGCCATGGGAATGGATGGGAGAGAATCCAATCCTGACCAGCATTGCTGGTGAAGAACTGGTCAGGCTGCCTGCTTGGGGCGCTGGCGAAGCACGCAGGACCGATTACGTGACTGGAAGCCCTTGTACGTTGATGGACCTACCACAACCGCTGATTGAGCCGATCCTGTTTAAGACGGCCGCCGAGCGCGGTGCTACCTCGTCGATGAATACCGAGTACCTGTCGCACGTCCAAGATAATGACGGCGTGACAGTAAGGCTGCAAGACCGTCTTTCCGGTCGCGAATATACGCTGCGAGCGAAATACCTGGTCGGCGCTGATGGCGCGAACTCGCAAATCGCCAAGGAAATCGGTCTTCCCTTCACTGGAGAAATGGCCCGTGCCGGAACCCTGTACACGCTGTTCAATGCCGACCTAACTCGCTACGTGCAACACCGACCTAGCGTCATGCACTGGATCGTCAGTCCGGAAGCTAGCTTCGGCGAGCTTGGTGTCGGCATGATGCGCGCAGTTAAACCGTGGACGCAGTGGATCGTTGGCTGGGGCTTCGACATGACGAAGGGCGAACCAGATCAGTCGGACGAAGCTGTGCTGCCGCGCATCCGTGCGCTGATTGGGGTGCCCGACATTGAGATCGAGGTCGTCAATAAGTCGGTCTGGTACGTGAACGAGGCGTATGCCACGGAATATTCCCGAGGCCGCGTGTTCTGCGGTGGCGACGCGGTCCACCGTCATCCACCGTCGAGCGGGCTTGGCCTCAACACTTGCGTACAGGACGGCTACAACCTCGCATGGAAGCTGGCCTTCGTACTCAAGGGCCAGGCCGATCCGGCATTACTTGACTCCTATTCGGCCGAGCGGGCACCGGTCGGCAAGCAGGTCGTAAAGCGTGCCAATCAGTCGCGCCGCGATTATGCCGCTTTGAAGAAAGTGTTCCGCGTCGAAGGCGCCGACAATCCCGTTGCCGCAGGTATCGCGCGCTTCAAGGAAGCTAGTCCGGAAGGCGCTAAGGCCCGGACCGAAGTGCTCAGTGCAATGGAAGTGAAGAACCACGAGTTCAACGCACAAGGTGTGGAGATGAACCAGCGCTATGAATCTGGCGCCGTCCTTCCAGACCCGGAGGCTGGCGAAGAAGTCTGGAAGCGCGATGCCGAGCTGTATCTCCAGGCGACCACGCGACCAGGGGCGAAGATCCCGCATGCCTGGCTGATCGATGCGCGAGGCGTCCGTATCTCGACGCTCGACGTTGTCGGCAAAGGGAAATACTCCCTCGTAACTGGCCTGTCGGGGCAGGCTTGGGCAACTGCTGCGGCGCGCATCAACCTGCCCTTCATGCGCACAGTCGTCATCGGCGAGCAGGCATACCAAGACGTGTATTGCGATTGGGTACGCCAGCGTGAAATGGACGAGGCCGGCGCTCTGCTGGTACGTCCGGACGGATTCGTCGCGTGGCGACATGCAAGCAGCGTCGACAATGCCGACACTGCGTTGAGCTTGCTGCAACGTGCCCTCGCCGACCTGCAGCTGCACAGCTGAATCACCTGCGCCGTCACCGGATGCTAGCCGCATCCGGCGCAGCGCCATAATAACTATGGAGATTACATGAGCGTCCACCTGGAATGTCTCTCGCACACACCGTTGCTGGGTCACTTCGACCCACCGGCACCGGTACTCGAGGAAGTGCTCTCGCTGCAGCGCGCCGCGCGCGATCGCATCGCCGCGTTCGATCCCGAGCTCGTCGTCTTGTTCTCGCCCGACCACTTCAACGGCTTCTTCTACAACGTCATGCCGAGTTTTTGTATCGGTACAGGCGCCCATGCCATTGGCGACTTCGACAGCCTCGCCGGCACACTGAACGTACCCTTTGACCTGGCGACCGATTGCGCGGCGGCCGTAGTCAACGATGGCATCGATGCCGCGATCTCGCACGACATGCAGGTCGACCATGGCACGGCTTATCCGTTGCAACACCTCATCGGCGCACTGGATAAGTATCCCGTAATTCCGGTATTTATCAACTCGGTAGCTAAGCCGCTGCCCACGTTCAAGCGTGCGCGCCTGCTGGGCGAAGCAGTCGGGCGATGGGCTGCTAGCACCGGCAAACGCGTCTTGCTGATCGGATCGGGCGGCTTATCCCACCAGCCGCCGGTACCTGAATATGCCAGCGCGCCGGAGCAAGTACGCAAATCGCTTGATGGCGCGGGCTACACCTTGTCGCCGGAAGATCGGGCGGCTCGCACTAATCGCACGATCGCAGCGGGCAAAGCCTTCGTACAGGACCGGAACAGCCTGCACCCGCTGAATCCTGCATGGGATAACGGTTTCCTTGACATGCTCGAGACACAGACTTATGAGCAGCTCGACCGTGTGTCCAACGACTTGGTGTCGCAAGTCGCCGGCCGCAGTACCCACGAGGTCAAAGCCTGGCTGGCGGCGTTCGCCGCACTATCAGCGTTCGGCCCCTACCGCAGCAGCCATCGCTACTACCGCGAAATTCCAGAATGGATTGCCGGTTTCGGCGCCCTCAGCGCCAAGTCCCTCGGCGCCTGACCTACTACACAAAGATAAAGGAATCACCATGTTGATCAATGAAGCCGAAACCAGCAAGTTCGTTACCGTCAAGGAAGCCGACGCAGACCTGCACATTCACTACAACGATTGCGGCGATGGCGCAGAGGTCGTAGTGATGCTGCACGGATCCGGCCCTGGCGCTACCGGCTGGGCCAACTTCAACCGCAATATCGAACCGCTGGTGCAAGCTGGCTACCGTGTTCTGCTCATCGACTGCCCTGGCTGGGGCAAAAGCGCTTCGGTCGTCAACAGCGGCTCCCGTTCGGACCTGAACGCGCGCGTCGTCAAGGGTGTGATCGACCAGCTCGGGATCGAGAAAATCAGCATTCTCGGCAACTCGATGGGTGGACACACTGCAGTCGCTTTCGCATTGACCTATCCGGGTAATGTCGCAAAGCTCGTGCTCATGGGCGGCGGCACTGGTGGCATGAGCCTGTACGCGCCGATGCCAACGGAAGGCATCAAGTTGCTCAACGGCCTGTATCGCGAACCAACCCTGGAAAACCTGAAGAAGTTCAACGACGTGTTCGTGTTCGATCCAAGTGTGCTCACCGAGGAACTGCTGCAAGCCCGCCTCGCTAACATCCTGAGCCGCAAAGATCACCTCGAAAACTTCTTGGCGTCGCTGGCCGCTAACCCGCGCCAGTTCCCGGACTTCGGGCCGCGCTTGCCGAGCATTACTGCCCCGACCTTGATCGTCTGGGGCCGCCAGGATCGCGTCGTTCCTTTCGATACCGGATTGCGCCTGGTCGCCGGCATTCCGAATTCGCAACTGCATATCTTCAACCAATGCGGTCACTGGGCCCAATGGGAACATGCGGACGCTTTCAACCGCATGGTAGTGGACTTCCTCAAGCACTAATTATCAGGAGACAAAACGTGACCCTCGACCCGAACTCCATCGCTGAGGCGGCGAAGCTGCTGCGTGATGCGCAAGCCACCGGCTACTGGATTGCTCCGTTGCGCGATACCTTTCCCGGTCTCGACGTAGACGCTGCGTACGCAATCCAGAAACTCAATACCGAATTTGCTCTCGCGGCTGGCGCGCGCCTAGTTGGTGCAAAAATCGGCCTGACCTCCCCGGCCGTACAAAAACAGCTTGGCGTGGATTCGCCAGACTACGGTGTGCTGCTGGATGACATGGGCTACCCCGAAGGCATGCCTATACCCATGACGCGACTGCAGCAGCCCAAGATTGAAGCGGAGGTTGCGTTCGTGCTTGGCCGCGACCTGGACCTGCAGAATCCGACGATCGTCGACGTCATCAATGCCATCGATTACTGCTTGCCTGCACTCGAAATCGTTGGCAGCCGCATTGATGGCTGGAACATCAAGCTGGTCGACACCGTTGCCGACAATGCGTCGTCGTCGGCGTGGGTCATCGGCGCGGCGCCGAAAAAACTCCACGAGGTGGACCTTCGGGCCTGCGCAATGACCATGACTCGGGATGGCGAGGTCGTCTCCAGTGGCACCGGCGCGGCTTGTCTTGGCCATCCGCTGAATGCGGTGTTGTGGCTGGCGCGGACGATGGTGCGTGTCGGGGCACCTTTGAAAGCGGGACAACTGGTGTTGTCCGGCGCGCTTGGACCAATGGTTCCGGTCGAGGCAGGCAAGACTTATACGGCCCAGATCGAAGGGCTTGGCAGTGTCACTGCGGTCTTCGAGTAAACCGTCCGCGCACACGACATCCGTCATTTGTAGTTCCGCTCAATTCCTGGGGTAACTTCATGAGTAAGAAAATCAAGGCAGCGATCATCGGCTCGGGCAATATCGGTACCGACCTGATGATCAAGATCCTGCGTCATGGCCGCAATATCGAGATGGGCGCCATGGTCGGCATCGACCCGAATTCCGACGGCCTCGCGCGTGCCGCGCGCCTGGGCGTGGCAATCACGCACGAATCGGTAGAAGGCCTCGTCAGGCTACCGGTGTTCGCCGATATTGACGTCGTGTTCGACGCCACATCGGCCGGCGCCCACGTCAAGAACGATGCTTTCCTGCGCGAGAAAAAGCCGGGGATCAGGATGATTGACCTGACCCCAGCCGCCATCGGCCCCTATTGCATCCCTGTCGCTAACGGAGACGCCAATCCGGACGCTCTGAACGTTAACATGGTGACGTGCGGCGGTCAGGCTACCATTCCGATGGTGGCTGCAGTGTCGAGGGTGACTAAGGTTCACTATGGCGAAATCATCGCCTCTATCTCGAGCAAGTCGGCGGGACCGGGCACGCGCGCCAACATTGACGAGTTCACCGAGACCACGTCAAAGGCGATCGAGGTGGTCGGCGGTGCGGTGAAGGGCAAGGCGATTATCGTTCTCAACCCTGCCGAGCCACCGCTGATCATGCGCGATACCGTGTACACACTCAGCGAACTTGCCGACGAAGACAAGATTGCCGCCAGTATTGAAGAGATGGTCAAGGGCGTGCAGAGCTACGTACCAGGGTATCGCCTGAAGCAGAAGGTGCAATTCGACCGGGTCGACACGCCAGTGCGCATCCCGGGCGTCGGCGACGCAATCACCGGCTTGAAGACCTCGGTGTTCCTCGAAGTCGAAGGCGCCGCACATTACCTGCCGGCTTACGCCGGCAACCTCGACATTATGACCAGCGCGGCATTGCGTACGGCCGAAAACATGGCAGAGCGCATGCTCGCCGCCACTCAGGCCGCGTAAGGAGAACAACGATGATCACCGATCCGACATCCCAGAAGATCTACATTTCCGACGTCACCCTGCGCGACGGCTCGCATGCCATCCGTCACCAGTATTCCGTTGAACACGCCAGGCAGATCGCCAAAGCACTGGACGACGCCAAGGTAGACAGCATCGAAGTCGCGCACGGCGACGGCTTGAACGGCTCCAGCTTCAACTACGGGTTCGGGGCTCATACCGACCTTGAGTGGATCGAAGCTGCTGCCTCTGTTGTCAAGCACGCCAAAATCGCCACCTTGCTCTTGCCTGGCATCGGTACTATTCACGACCTCAAGGCTGCATATGACGCGGGCGCACGCATCGTGCGTGTAGCTACTCATTGCACCGAGGCGGACGTATCGCGCCAGCACATCGAATATGCGCGCAATCTCGGCATGGACACGGTCGGCTTCCTGATGATGTCGCACATGACTACTCCCCAGAAGCTGGCCGAACAGGCCAAGCTGATGGAAAGCTACGGTGCCACCTGCTGCTACGTTGTCGACAGCGGCGGCGCACTGTCAATGCAGGATGTCCGTGACCGCTTCCGCGCGTTCAAGGATGTGCTCAAGCCGGAAACCCTGACGGGCATGCATGCCCACCACAACCTGAGCCTCGGCGTTGCCAACAGCATCGTGGCCGTGGAAGAAGGCTGCGACCGTGTCGATGCCTCGCTGGCCGGCATGGGCGCGGGTGCAGGTAATGCGCCGCTGGAGGTTTTCATCGCCGCGATCAGCCGTCTCGGCTGGAACCACGGCACCGATCTCTACAAGCTAATGGATGCTGCCGACGATATCGTCCGTCCGCTGCAAGATCGCCCTGTGCGCGTCGACCGCGAGACGCTGGCCCTCGGCTATGCAGGGGTATATTCCAGTTTCCTGCGCCACGCCGAAGTGGCGGCGCGCAAGTATGACCTGAGCGCTGTCGACATCTTGGTCGAACTGGGTAAGCGGCGCATGGTAGGCGGTCAAGAAGACATGATCGTCGACGTCGCACTGGATCTGCTCAAGCGCTGATAAGCATAGACAGAAAGGAAGGACCCAGCCGGCACCTCCCCGCGTTTATATAGCGGAGGAGGTGTTTTTCATACAGGGATCGATTCTGGAAGGTCGGTATAACAAGCCATGACACTACTTAATTTTTCGCAGCCGATGATTGGTGAGGACGCGATTGCCGCAATGGTGGAGACGATGCGGTCCGGCTGGATTGCTAGCGGCCCGCGCGTTCTCGCCTTCGAGCAGGCGCTATCTGCGTCGTTCGGCGATCGTCCGACGCGTAGCCTGACCTCCGCGACCGGTGCGATGGAGCTGGCACTGCTCGCCTGCGGCATCGGCCCGGGCGATGAGGTCATCACATCGACGCAAAGCTTCTTTTCGACCATGAACATGATCGTCAAAGTCGGAGCGCGACCGATCTTCGTCGATTGCGACCTGATCACGCGCGCCATCGATCTGGCACAGGTGGAAGCATCGATCACGACACGCACCAGAGCGATCGTGCCGACCCATTTCCCAGGTGCGCTGGGTGACATGGATGCACTTTATTCGCTTGCGCGACGCTACGGACTGCGGGTCATCGAAGATGCGGCTCTAGTACAAGGCTCTGAATGGCAGGGCCGGCCGGTTGGCAGCTTTGGCGACATCGCGACTTTCTCGTTTCACCCCAATAAGAACATGACGACCATCGAAGGAGGAGCGATTGTCGTGCCGGATGAGAAAACCGCACGGCGTGTCGAAATCCTTCGCTTCCATGGCATCCAACGTAACCGGGATGATACCCGCGACGTCGCGCTCGTCGGCGGCAAGTACAATATGTCCGACGTATCGGCCGCGATTGGCCTGGCCCAGCTTGCGCGGCTTCCCGAATTCTTGGCTCACCGACGCAAGCTGGCGGATCGTTATTTTGAGGTGTTTCCGAAAATCGACGATGCAGTCCTGCCGCCGCGGGGTCTAGCAGGGCAGACTTGGAACATGTTTTGCGTACTGCTTCCCTACGAACGCATGGGCACGACGCGCCAAGCGTTCCGCGCTGCCCTGCTCGGGCGTGGCATCGCTACTGGCCTCTCCTACGAGGCATCTCATCTAACCACTATAGGCAAGCTCCTAGGCTACCACAGCGGTCAATTTCCAAACGCTGAGCAGATCGGTGCTCACACTGTGAGCCTACCCCTGCATTGCGGGATGGACGTCGGTGATGTCGACCGTGTTTGTGCAGAGATCGCCACACTGATCTAATTTCTAACGTCTGTTTAACCTGGCGGAGAACGGCTGACCATCCTCCGCGTTTGTACAGATTTAGAATGTGTGCTTAATACCGGTCAACACGCCTTTCTGGGCGAGCCCGGCACCAACGGTACCGCCCGCGCTGAGCGAAATGGCGGCGGCCCCGTCGTTATTGAGGTAGCCACCCATTAGATAGACCGATGTTCGCTTCGACAGCACGTACTGGATCCGCGCAGCGGCGAAGTCGACCTTGTCACCGCCGTTCTTGAGATCGTAGTGCGCGACCTGGGCATCAATGATCCACGCCGGCGTATAAGCGTACGACACACCAAGGTACGACAAATTGGATGTGGGTGCGCGTGCATTGCCTTCGTTCTTTCGATGAACGTAGCCACCGGCGAATTTGAATTTGTTGACCTTGATATAGCCGCCCACATGAGTGCGTGAATCAGACAGTGCACTGCTGGTAGGGCCAAAAGCTGCAGCAGCGCCCGGTCCACCATTATATGTGTCATACGCCCCGATCACGCCCCAGGCGGCACCATCGTACTTCAACATGGCCGACCAGTTGCGACAGGCCTGGCTGTCGCTTGCCAACTCGCCTCCACAGTTGGTCGCCGTAGGACCGCCAGCGGCGGAGGCATCCCGGCCGAAGCTATAGGTCGCGCCGAATGCCAGCGCTCCCATGGCACCACGGTAGGCAATCGAATTGTCATGGCGCGAGTTGGGCAAGTAGCCATCGAGCGAACCGATCGAGTACTGGACGGGGCCCATCACGTCTGTATCGGCAAATGAGCCATACATCATGCTGTAGTTACGGCCGACTGTGACTTGGCCCCAGCTTCCGGCAAGCCCTACCCAAGCCTGGCGGCCAAACAAACGGTTGCCTTGCCCCATCATGCCGGTATCGGGAGAGAACCCGCTTTCCAATACGAAAATCGCCTTCAAGCCGTTACCAAGTTCTTCCGTACCGCGGAAGCCGACCCGGGACGGCATTAGGCCCCCACTCAGGCTCGGCATACGCGTCAGCGAGTCACCGGCGGCATTTGCATTGGTGACGTGCTCCACGGCGACGTCGATCGAGCCATATACCTGCACATTCGTCTGCGCGTAGGCTAGCTGGATTCCTGCAGCGGCAAGAGTTAGGCCGAATACGATATTTCTGCTGTTCATGTTGTCTCCTCCTTTGTATGTGGCATTGCTCGCCACTGTTCTTAAAGTTTTCTTCGTCAACGGCTGGGCGGTATTGTTTCAAATGGCTAAGCTGTCGCACTGGCCGTCCTGTCTTGGCGGCCAGTGACGTTTGGATGATTTGCAAGACGTGCGTTTCGCCTACTCAGCAGGATTGCGTCGTGGGTAACACAGACCACATTGTTAAAGTGGCCGAATGCGCGGCGTGATGACTTGCGCCGCGCCGTGACGGGTTTGTCGGAACAGACCAGATCAGACATGACCATCGATACCGCTGTACGCAAATGCTGGAGGTGCGGAATCAATACCTTGGCCGCGCTGCCGATCTGGGATTATTCGCGTCGTGCAGCCATCTGCAACTCAACCTGGAGGCCGGCGCTGCGCACCGACGAGTACGAACAAAACGGTTGCAGGCTCATTGCCTGGATTGCGCCACGCATGCCGGGTGCCCTGCTGTACCACGATGTCATGTTTGCCGAAGGCAATCTGCTTTCCACCGTCCAGCTCGAGCACGATGCTTCCTTCCAGAACTACGCCGTAATCGATGGTGTCGGTCGTGTGCATGCCCGGATTGTCAGGCTCGAATCGTTCTGCCAAACCAGGCAACACTGCAGCGTGTTCGGCGCCGGCAGCCTCCGGGTTAAATTCATCTGCTTGATAAACCGAATCAGGCGGAAAAGTGATCACGAGGAGACAGGTTCCCCCAGGTTCCGGTACCCAGCTGCTCGTATTGGCTGCAGCATCGCGCGGTGCGGCCGGGACCGAAGCTTGCGCATCGGTTGCCCATGCCAGCGATGTAACGAACCCGGGCACATGCTGAAATGCGGTGCTGCGTGGTATGGGTCCGTCTGAAAGGATCGTTGACTTGGAGAGTGGATCCTCGATAGTGACTACACGTCGAAGGGTCATAATGGTCCTTGATGTCGTTTTCAGGCGCGCGGTGAACGGCGTGTTAGGGAGTAACCACGACATTCGTAAAGCCGCCGTTTCGGGCTTCGACTGCATCTAATGCTTCGTTGATCTCCGTAAGACCAAAGCGCTGATGCTCGAATACTGACAAGTCCAAGGTGCCGGCCTGGGCCATTGCCGCCATGTCCTCTCCCTCGGCAGTGCTGAACCACAACGAGCCAATGTAGCTCAGTTGTTGACACATCATCGGGAACGGATCCAGGGGCAACGGGTCCGCCATGCCTCCACAGGCCACCGCCTTACCGCCTCGCCGGAGTGCCTTGATCGCATCGAGTGTCGCTTCCGCAGGCGCTCCAGGCCCAAGCGTCTCGATCAGAACATCGACACCATACCCATCGGTTGCATCACGCACTACTTCGTGCATGCTTCCTCCCGCACTCAATGTAATGGTGTGGATCCGGTCTGGAGCAAGCGCTTTTGCCTTTCTCAGCAGATCCTCGTTACGGCCTGTGCCGAAGATGCGGCTTGCACCCATCGCAAGCGCAAGTAACAGTGCGCCCAGACCAAGTGTGCCGGTCATCCCATTGATCAGCAAAGTCTGGCCAGGAGCGAAGTTCGCCTTACGTAACGCGGAGTAGGCAGTGCCGAGGTAACCAAAACGGGCCGCTTGGTCGAAGGTGACCGATTCAGGAAGCCTGACAAGGCTGCTGACCGGAGCGATAAGGTGTTCTGCAAAGCCTCCATACGGGTATTTGTCATAAATCTGCTGCGAGCCTGGACCGAATCCGAAATACCCCTGAAAGGTAAAAGCGGGACAGTTGATCTGGTCATTGCGGCGACATGCCGTACAAGAGCCGCAGGACAGACCCGGGTTCACATAGACCCTATCACCTGGCTTGATGGCTGTTACGTTGCTTCCCACCGCTGCAACGACTCCCGCTGCATCCAGACCATAGATTGCAGGCAGTTTGGGTAGTGGCAGGAAAGGAAACCATGTCGAATAGTGGTTCACGACATTACGCAGGTTAGGCACGACACCACATGCTTTTACCTGAACCAGGACGTCAGTAGGACGCGGATCCGGCAGCTCAATGGTATCGACAGAAAACGCACCGCCTTCTTGGTGCAGTCGCGCAGCTTGCATAGTTTTCATGGAATGTCTCCTTGATTGATGTCCGGCCAAACAGGTTCGTGCTGCCGCCTGTCTGACCGTCTCTTATTGAAGGTTATTAAACAAGTGGCTTCGTCAATGTCCTATGTCGAATCCGGACCAGCATAGTTGCTGTAATCTCGGAATCGACAGGGAGGATTTGCAGTGCTCAGGCCGCCTGGACGACGACTGCAGACTTTTTTCGAGGAACGGCGAATGCGACAAGCACCATGCACACGGCGGCGAGCGCTGCGATACCGAGTACGCCAATCGACAGGCTGCCCGTGGTCGTCTTCACGTAACCGAGAAGCGAAGGACTGACAAAGCCGCCTACATTGCCCAACGTGCTGATGAAAGCAATACCGACCGGTGCAGTCTTCTTATCGAGATATGCCGGTGGAAGAGACCAGATCAATGGCCCACTCGCGCCAGTCGCAAAACTAGCGACAGCGAATGCGGCGAGTGTCATTGTCAGAGACTGCGCCGCGGTGGCAGCAACCAGCCCTACCGCGATGAGCAAGAAAATAAAGATCAGGTGCCAGCGCCGCTCCATGTAGCGATCGGATGTCCAACTCAGGACAACCGCACCAACAAATCCCAATGCCAACGGCAATGCAGTGATGAGCCCGACAGTCGCCAGGGACTTCACTCCACTTTCCTGAACGATGGTAGGTAACCAGAAGAACAGCAAATAGTTGCTGCAAATGGCAGTGAACCATAGAAGCGCGACCATGAAATTCTTGGGATTGCGCAGGATTTTGCCAATGAGGCCCGCCCCATGAGCTTCTGTAGGTACCGCCTCTGCAGCCAAATCGGCCTTGACCAAGGCTTTTTCAGGCGCAGTCAGCCATTCGGCGTCATCGGGCTTGTCGCGCAGGACGAAAAAGGCAATGACACCAAGGATGCATGCCGGCAGTCCTTCGACGATGAATACCCACTTCCATCCCGCCATCCCCATCAGGCCATTCATGCTGGTCATGATCCAGCCGGTCAACGGGGCAGCAATGGATCCGGCTACCGCATTAGCAACGAAAATCACTGCAGTGACACGGGCCCGCATGTGCGTTGGGAACCAGAAGGTCAGATACAGGATGATCCCCGGGAGGAAACCGGCCTCGAATGCCCCGAGCAACATGCGCAGGACTATCAGATGCGTCACACTGGAAATAAATGCTGTGGCAGCTGTAACCAGGCCCCACAGGACCATGATGCGCACAAAAGTACGTCGCGCGCCCCACTTCTCGAGATACATATTGCTCGGGATCTCGCATAACGCATAGGTAATAAAAAAGACACCCGCAGCGATGCCATACCAAGTGGCATCGATCCCGAGGTCCTTGGTCATTTGTAGCTTGGTAAAGCCAATATTAATGCGGTCGATGAAGGCCAGACCGTAGCAGATGAACAGCAGCGGAATGATCCGCCACCAGATCTTTTTGTAGACACGCGCACGACGATGCTCGTCGTCGCCCAAAGCGGTTCCATAGCTGTTCACCATGTTGTCTCCTGTTGCGCTAAATGCGATTTTTGTTGATGTATCGGACATCGAGGCCCGTTACAGAATGATGCTATTCGTCAGAGCGTTATACTGATAATGCTTATTTTGCATATCAGCTATCCGTTTCAAGGATATCGGGTATCATGAGAAGTCATGGCAGCTGTCGTCCCCAACGTAAGTTCGCGAAACGGTTAGACCGCTGTCCTGCTAGACCAGCCATCGAGGCGTCTGAGGAACCACCAATGGATTCAAAGCTGATCGACTACTTTCTCCGCGTTGCCGAGCTCGGTAGCATTAACAAGGCGGCCGTGGATCTGCGACTGTCGCAGCCGGCGTTGTCGCGATACATCGCCAGCCTGGAACACGAGCTTCGCGCGAAGCTCTTTATTAGGACGCAAGGCGGCGTACAACTGACGGACGCCGGGATGCTTCTACGGGAGAGAGCACGACCAATCCTGCGTCAGTTGACGAATTTGATCGAACAGGTCGGCGATCGTGCAGCCGGCCAGTTATCGGTTGGCGTTCCGCCGTCCTGGCAGTACCTGTTCACGTCCAAGTTCGTCGCAAGGCTCATTGAAAAATATCCAAGCATTTCTCTGCGCGTGCATGAGGGCGTCAGCCATGCTCTCCGAGAGGATATGCATGCTGGCATGCTCGACCTGGCTATCATTCCGTTTGAAGGGAATTCGCCCAATGGTTACGCAGACATGGCTCTCATCCGTGAACCGCTGATCCTGGTTTCCCATAGAGACGCTGAGCTGCAGCCCGATAAGCCAGTTTCGTTGTCGCGGCTGGACAATCTGAGTCTGGCCCTTCCAGGCAAATTGAATGCGGTTCGCTCACAGGTTGAAAATGCTCTCTCCCGCCGCGGCTTGGCGTTTAAGCATGTGTTTGAAATTGATGCGATGAATTTATCGATGGACTTGGCGCGTCAGGGCGTGAGCTCCACTGTAACGCCGTGCTGTGCGGTCAGCGGTAATCCGCGCTGGGAGGACTCTGTTTCGTGGAGTCCAATTCGCGGAGCGTATATCACTTGGGCGTTGTGCGAGAACAGCGCAAGAAGCCATTCGCCAGCGGTACATGAGGGGCGGCGCTTGATCACCCAGGTCGTGGACGAGGCAGTTGCAAGTGGCGCTTGGCTTGGTGCAGAACGTTTGTCGCAATAGTAGCTTAGTGGCGTTAGACGGTACCATCTGATGGAAGATCCGAAACCGGCAACGCTTTTGCCATTCCACGATGTCGGCTTCGTTGCGCCGACATACACGGATGTCCGCGCCCTCACCCAGCGCTACAAGCTGACCGGTGCCGCTGTGGCACGTATTACCGGCGTGCTGCCTCGTACGGTTCGCAAATGGCATGCGCCACCCGAGACAACGAACCACTCTCCTATTCCATATGCGGCTTGGCGCCTGCTGTTGATCGAAGCAGGTGCCGTTGCGCCTACCGGCATCGAGAAGCTGATAACGTAGATTTGGTTTTTTCGAGCTGATCTTTCACCTCATTTTTGCAGCGGGTTGTCTGCGGTTTGATCTCGCTGCTGCAAGCGCTCCTGGACCTGTTTGACCAGGGCGCGCTGCATTGCCCGTTGCTCGGTGTCGAGCGCTGGCATATCGCGAATGAACCGTTCCACATCATCGGCCAGCTTCGTATCGCCGTCTTGTCGAAGTCGCACGACGCTCTGTGTCAGCTTCTGTACTACGTCAAGCCTGCGCGCAGCCATCGCGACCTCCCATGGTTTTGGCGCGACGTCGCCCTGCTCGAGGTCCCTCGCCGCAGTGAGAACACGCATGGCACGGGCCTTCGATGGCTTTCCCTTGCCAGCCTTGGCACGCTTTTCGATATGCCACTCGGCACCGTCGACGCTTTTGAACGCTTTCCCTCGCTCGGCACGAGACGTCGCGTTCGCTTCGATACCCCGTGCACGCAACTCTGCCGCGAGCATCTCGCGCCAGCCGCGTAGTGTTCCTTTTCGAATGTATATCCGCTGGCCTTTCTCGTCCTCTGCTCGAAGCACCAGGTGCACATGCGGGTGCGCGGGAGGATCATCGGCCGGATCGGTTTCCTGCGTATGCAAGACCATCACATACTGATGTCCCTGAAATTGCTGTCGCGCGAACGCCTGCACGGCCTCAAGTATGGTCTCCGGATCGGTTTTCGACGGCATCGAAAATATGATGTTGAAGGAAGGATGCAATGCCTCGCCCCTGCCGCTACGTATGCGTTGCATATCCAGATCCCACGACGCATGCA
Organism: Herbaspirillum sp. SJZ107; assembly: GCF_006715485.1. Lineage (GTDB taxonomy): Bacteria > Pseudomonadota > Gammaproteobacteria > Burkholderiales > Burkholderiaceae_D > Telluria. The sequence continues at coordinate 1,333,135 of NZ_VFNH01000002.1, read as the reverse complement.
GCTCCCGAATCGCGCTCTGACCGTCGATGCGCTCCCCTTGCTCGCTGAAGGTCAGCAGCCGGCCATTACGGGAAATGTACATCATGTAGCGCAGGATACCGGCGATCGCATCCCGGTCATCGTCGCTCGATCGGCGGCTGCCTTTCACCTTGATGACGACTTCAGGCGCACGGCTGACAGTGCGTCGCAGTTGTTCCTTGATGGCAGACCAGTCACGCCCGTGGCGGGAATAGCCGCCCTCGCCGGGTCTCGTTTCCTTCCGGCCATCTTGTGACGGCCGATATAACAACCGGCGAATTCCCGACCGGCGCCCTTGTGGAGTAGCCCCAAGCTCTTCATGCTTCGCCATCGTCGCCCCCCCATCCGCGCAGGTTCGCCTTCAAGAGTTCCTTGACCGTGGTCGTTTCCAGGTCAATCAGCATCCTGATCACGTCGACGTCCGCACCCAGCGGCCCGTTCGCCTGTCCGTTCGACGCATTCAATTGCTTTGCAATCTGATTGATATTGCGCCCCATGTCCGCAAGCTGCCGCGCCACCTGGCGAACCGCATCGATTTCAGAGATGCACAGCACCGGCCGACGATCCACATGTGCATAAAATAAATTTGCCAGGTAAGTCCCGCGATACCACTGCCGCTCTGCAGCAAGGCGCCCGAGCTCGGAGAAGTAATACGCATCCAGCCGAACAAAGACCTGTTCGGATCTGGCACCACCCCGCTCAAGTCCAACGCCATTCACCGGCATCTGGTCGATGCCAGCGACCTCATCCAACCGGTCAAGAAAGTCCCTGATCAACGCCGCCGCCAAGCGAGAAGACGTCGTCCCCCGCAAGCCGGCCACCACTTCAAACCGATCCTTCACCTCCGCACTGACAGCTGCTCCGATAGTAGGCATAGCTCCTCCAACAGCAAGAAAAGCGGTTGCGAATCGACTTTGTTCGGCCCTACCCCATGCACATTAAACAGCTTCGTCCTGCTCTCGGTTTTGATTTAGGCAGGATAGACTGACGTCTTAAATGCTTAATGTCTTCGACATCAAGCATTGGTCCTCGTCCCTTCGGGACTGCGGGCATCCACATCACAGCTCCCGAACTATCACGACATCATCCGGCGCCACAAGCCGCAGTGCCGCTTCGTAAAACACCTGAAGCACAACACCACCAGCCGCCATCCCCGCTCCCAACACTAAAAGCCAAACCTGATCCCGGAAGAAGAGCAGCGCCCCTCCAAAAAGCACCAAACCGCCCACCACAGCCAAACTCACAATCGGTACCAGCACCCGCCCGATCAGCACCAGGACAACATAAAAGCTAAAGCGAACCGCCCGGATTACGGAGACGCCAACCCGCACGACAACGCTCTTCAACAACCGGCTCATCTTCCGCTCCTCAACACTCAAGCAGTAGTCCCATATGCTTCGCAATCAGCGTCCGCCGCGTCACCGATCAAATACAAGCTCCGCTATGGACACCATCGTCGGAGCGCCATCAGCTTCAAAAACAATAGGCACAGTGGCACCCACCAAAATCCACGCTTGCCGCCCCCTGTATTGCACACCGATGTGACCAACGGTGGAAGCTGCTGTCGACGAAGCCGCATTGTCTTCCCGCTTGCCAGCGCTTGAGCCTACTTCGTCATGACGAAGTTTCGCTTCCGCGGCAGGTTGTGGCACTCTCCGCGAGTCCGAGAAGGCCGGTCGTACCAAAGCACTGCCATCCTGAGCCGACTTTCCCGACCCCGCGTTGTCACCATCATCGCTCGACGCGGCGTCAGGTAGAGACGCCAAACCTGGACAAGCGCTTTCCTCCCGATGATGGACAGATGCTTCCAACAACGAAGAATCAGCCGCGCTTGCGCCCGCTTCGTCATGACGAAGTCGCTCCAGCGTCTGTTTGATCGTCTCCCTGGTAATGTGCGGCGCCTCACGACACCAGTCGTCGATCTGTACAGGAAAGGCCTCCCAGGCCTGGCGCAGGTCGTACAACGTACGTGCCGACGTGACACCCGCCGCGTACGCCAGATTTACGCAATCCGGCGCATCGATGATGGCCAGGTGCTCGGTGACAAAGGTCTGGTTCTTCTTACGAAGCCGCTCGGTAATTTCAACCTTCGATTCGCCGGCATCGAGCCTGCTTTTGATGAACAGGGCACGCGCCCGCGTCGTCAGACCGACCCGCAGCTCGTTCTCGTTGACCTGGTCATAGGTATCGAACTGCTCATCGACGAAGGCCGGAATGCTCGCAAATCCGTTACGCTGCGCCGACTTGTAGCGTCTGTGCCCATAGTTGATGATGTATTTACCGGGAAGCGCTGGATGCGGTCGAACAGAAATCGGTGTCTTCACCCCTCGCGCCCCGACGTCGGCATCGAGTTCCTCCTGGGCGACCATCGCATCAGGCTTACCGTCGTCGTCGGCATTACGCGGGTTGTTCGGGTCCGGAATGATGTCATCCAAAGCAATCGATAGCGGCTTGCCCTTCGCCGCCAGTTGGACGTTCGCCACGTCCGCAAGCCCCATCAGGTTCATGCGTGTAGTCATGGCCTCACCTCCGCACCTTCCATCTTTCCGATGAGGACATCGAACACTGCACGAATTTCCTTGCCTGCATCGCGTGCAGCCGTCTTGATGCGATTGCGGTTGTCGCCAGTGCCACCTTCTTTCAGGCGCCACACAGGTACCTGCGCGCCTGCTGCCTCGCGGTAGGCCTGGCGATCGGTAATCGGCTTTGGAAACATGTACTGATGGTGCGACGCCAGCAGTTGCTTGAAGTCCTGGACCTGGGCCGGCTGGCGTGGATCGAACTCGTTTGCCAGGATGCCGAAGTTGACCAGTCCGGGATTGAAATGCTGCTGGATGAACATGACACGCATGAGCACTTCAGCCGATACCGACACGCTGAACGGATCGATCTTGCAAGGGATGATGACGAAATCGCTGACTGCCAAGAAGGCGTTGGCGATCCTGCTGTTGGAGCCCGGCGTGTCGAAGGTCACATAGTCAAAATGCGGCGCCAGTTCGGCAAGACGGTCACGCAAGTTCGCTACCAGTACCTCGTCTTCCAGGTCGCATTGCTCGATTTCGCGCATGCGGACCTTGTCGGTCGGGATCAGCGCAAGCTTGCCGAGTGCCGCCGGCATGGGTAGCGGCTCGTCCGAGAAGAGATCGGCCGCAGTGAATGATTCGACCGCATAAGGCGCCATGGCGTTGCTGGCGTTGCCCTGCTCGTCGCCATCGACAAGGACAGAACGGAACCCTCGTTCGGCGAGATGATGCGTGAAGTTATAGCTGGTGGTTGTCTTCCCCACGCCGCCTTTCTGGTTGACCGGAATAAACTTCTTCATTTCCTCATCCTCCTGCGCGCGATATAGGCAAGTTGTTCGACCAGATCGGCCACATCGTCCGGCAAAGCCACATGGACCACCCGCCAACCGGCCGGCCGCTCGCCGCACTCCACATGTGTCTTCCAAGCCCGCGCCACCATCGCACTGACGCCCTGCACCGTCATGTGAAGCTGTTCGGCGATGTCCCGCTGCTTGGCACCGTCCACCAGGACGCGACGTATGTGTTCGATGTTGGCTTCCTTTTGCCGCTCCAGATGCGGCCGAATGAAATCGAATTCGCTGGGTGTAAGCCGCTTCCTCTCTGGCATTGCAATCTCCCCTTGCTTCGCAGCGATGTGCCGCTCCGCTGACTTAGAAATTACGCGTTAAGTCAACGGCAAACTCTGACCTAGATTAAGTCGGCACTAGGAGGGCGAGGCTAATGTAGGACGCATAACCCATCGAGGATAGCCATGCGATACCGGCTTGCTTTCATCTTCTTGCTATCTAGCGTCACGGTCTCTGTGCAAGCGCAGCCGCCATATCCCGTGGTATCCGAAGCGGAGCAAAGACAGCGCGACAAGGACCGCAGGCTGATTCTGGAAACAGAACTCGCCGCGGAACGGGACGCATTGACCAAGTCCCAGGCGATGTCCGCTACCTCCCCAGAACGCGACGCTACCGTGCACCGGCATACGGAAAATATCAAAGCCTTGCAGCGCGAGCTCGATGCCGTCGCAGGCCGGGCGACCGACCGCGAGCCGCAGCGGGTCATGGTCAGGGCGATTCGTCCCGCCGCCAGCACTACTGCCCCAAAAGCCCCGCGTTTCTGGGATCCATACAGTCGTACTTCGGACACAACCGATTTTTCAACCAGCCCTAGGAGGGAAAGCCATGAGTAACACTGCCCAACGTGCGCTCACGTTCGTCCTGTACGCAGGTTTGCTCGCCTTGCAGGCATCGCCTGCCTTCGCACAGTTCACGGGAGCCGGTTCCCAAGCCACCAACTGGGTCGTCCAGCTTCTTACCCCAATCGTTCCTCTCGCCGTTGCGGTCGTCGGCGTCCTGTGCCTGACGGGACGTGTCAACTGGGGATGGTTCGTTGGTGGCCTGGTCGGCACCGCCTTGTTCTTCGGCCGCGACCAGGTGGTCTCGATGTTCCGCGGCTGGCTGGGAGCCTGACATGGATCGCGAGGATGGCATCGACGTCGATCCGCTCGCGGTCGCACTGACCCGGCCCTCGACCATCCTCGGCGTTCCTTATGAGGCTTGCGTGATCAATCTGCTGGTATCGGTCGAGGCCTTGTCCCTGACCGAAAACCTGCTCTGGCTTCTGATGTGCATTCCGGTCCATGCCATCTGCTACCTGATCACGCTGAACGATCCGCGGTCTTTCGAACTGCTGATCCTGTGGGCACGCACCAAGCTGGGCACGCTCATCGGATCGCGCGGTTACTGGTCCGCGTCTTCATACAGCCCACTGACTTTCAGGGAACGCTTCGGCCCATTCAAACGGTGGCGAGTGCTGCGCCACCTACAACGGGAGAAAAGGACATGAACACCTCGATAGCACGGCAACAGGCCGTCCGGCGCGAGACGCCGGCGGCGCGGCACATACCGTACCAAGGACACCTTACGCCCAGCATCGTTGACACCACGTCGGGCGAATGCCTGTGCGTGCTGCGCCTCGCCGGATCATCGTTCGAATGTGCGGACGATGGCGACATCAACAACCGGCACCTACGTCTCAACCGCATCGTCATGAGCCTGGCCGATCCCCGCGTATCGATCTGGCAGCACATCGTGCGTCGCGAGGAAAACCAGTACCCGGACGGCGACTTCCCGCCAGGGTATGCGCGGGAGCTGAACGAGCGCTACAAAGCAAAGATCGGCAGCGAGCAACTCATGATCAACGAGCTTTACATGACGATCGTCCTACGGCCGTTCCGCAATAAGGCCGAAGGTCTGCTCGCAGCGGTATTCTCTCCCCGCACGCCGCAGGAACTCAGGAAAGCACGCGAGGAACTGGTGGCGGAACTCGAGCAGATCGTCACCGACCTTGCGGCCTCGCTGGCTTTCTACGAGCCCGAGCGGCTGCAATTATACGAACGACAGGGCGTACTGTTTTCACAGCCCGCCGAATTCTTCAACTTCCTGATCACAGGCGCTTGGGAACGGGTTCCCTATGCGCCGGTACCGCTCAAGCATTTAATCGGCGGGGTGCGGCCGATTTTCGGCAACGAAACGGTCGAAGTCCGGGGCGCCGATGCGAGTCACTTCGAGGCCATGCTCGGGATCCAGGCATATCCCCCCGAAACCAACCCGCTGTTCCTCGACGAGTTGCTCACACAACCCTTCGAAATGGTCATCACGCAGTCGTTCGAATTCCAGGCGAAGGATACGGCACTGCGCAAGATGCGGACGAAGGCGAACCGCATGCAGAACGCCGGCGATGCGGCAACGTCCCAGATCGAGAAGATTCCCGAGATCGCCGACGACCTGGCCTCGCGCCGGGCCGTGATGGGAAGCCATCATTACAACGTACTGGTGAAAGCGCGGACTGTGGATACGCTGCTCCACGACGTGGCCGACGTACGCCGGATCCTGATCGATACGGGCATCAAACCGGCACGTGAAGACCTCGCGCTGGAAGCGGCCTACTGGGCGCAACTGCCGGCCAACTTCGCGATGCGTCCTCGCCTGTCGCCGATCAACAGCCGCAACCTGTGCGGGTTCCACCCATTGCACAACTTCCCGACCGGACGCCGCACCGGCAACCACTGGGGCGATGCCGTCACCATGCTGATGACGGCCGCCGGCACACCGCACTACTTCAACCTGCACTCATCGGATCCGCAAGCCGTCAACGGCGGCGGCAAAAAGGATGTGGGCCACGCCATCCTGTTCGGCCCGAACGGTTCGGGCAAAACCGCAACGGTGTGTTTCCTGCTGTCGATGATGCAGAAGTTCGGCGTGACGTCGGTGCTGTTCTCCAAAGACCGCGACACCGAAATCGTGGTGCGCCGGCTGGGCGGCAAAGTATATCCGCTGCGTCTGAACGAGCCGACTGGACTTGCGCCCTTCGCGCTCGATGGAAGCGACCCGGCCAACCTGCGACACCTGCAGCTGCTGGTGCGCAAGCTGATGAGCCGCACCGTCGTGACCGAATCCGGCATGGAAGTCGATACCAAGCCGCTGACCGTACAGGAAGAAAAGGATGTCGACAAGGCAATTGCCCAGGTGATGGACATGCCGCTGTCCGCACGCCGCCTGGGCCGCGTACTGGACTTCCTGCCGAAAGGCAACCTGTACGACCGCCTCGCCAGATGGTGCCGTGCCCGCGAGGAAGGACGGAGCGACGGACCACTGGCATGGGTGTTCGACAATCCCTCGGCCACGATCGCGCAGGAACTTGGCACGGTGCGTACCACCGCGTTCGACACCACGGCCTTCCTCGACGATGCCGAGCTGCGCACGCCGATCACGCTGCACCTGTTCCACCTGACCGGTCATCTGATCGACGGCCGGCGCCTGGCCGTGTTCTTTTCCGAGCTGTGGAAATCGATGGGCGACAAGCATTTTGCCGCCTTCATCAAGGACCTTCTGAAAACGCTGCGCAAGAAGAATGGACTCGTCGTGCTGGATTCGCAGTCGCCCAGCGACGCCCTGCGGCATCCGATGGCCCGTACCCTGATCGAGCAGATCGCAACGCTGATCCTGTTTCCAAATCCAGGCGCCGACCAGTCCGAACACGTCGAAGGACTTGGACTGTCGCACCGCGAATACAGCCTGGTCAAGACCGACCTGCCCGAAGGTTCCGGCATGTTCCTCCTGAAGCAGGGCCGCCACTCGGTCGTGCTCAAGCTGCCATTGGCGGGCATGGACGAAGACCTGGCCACGCTATCGGCCCGCACGTCCAACCTGATGCTGATGGACCGGCTCATCGCGCAATACGGCGAAGACCCGGCAGCGTGGGTGCCTCACTTCAACGAAGAAAGGAAATCGGCGTGAAACTCAAGACACTCTTTGGCACACTCGTCCTGGCCAGCGCTTCGCTCCAAGCGTCCGCACAAATGACGGTGATCGATCCGGCCGTGCTCGGCGAAGCCGTCAAGCAGGTCAAGTCATGGACTGACCAGTACCAGCAGATGCGCACCCAGATCGATGCGATGAATTACCAGATCAAGGCCATGACCGGCGATCGCGGCATGTCGCACCTGTTACCCTCAAGCGAACCGGCATTGCCGGCGAACTGGGGGCAGTCGATGAGCAATCTGTCCGCGCTTGCGCAGCAGATCCGCCAGTCGCAGGCGGTGCTCCAGCCCGACCAGGCATCGCACCTGTCGCCCGAGCTGCAACGTTTCCTGGCGCAGGCCCAGAATGTCTCGGCCGCCAACCAGGCCATGACGCAGGCCGCTTTCAACGACGCTGCCCTGCGCCAGTCGCGCTTGAACCTCCTGACCGCCACTCTGGCACAGACCACCGAACCGAAGGCCGCATATGACCTGGCCAACCGCATCGCCATCGAGCACGCGGAACTCGTCAAGGACCAGAACCAACTCGAAGCCGCAGCCAGCGGCGCCACGGCACAGGATCGGGCGCAGCGCCTGATGATCAGCCAGATGCGCGCCAGCGCGGTCGGCACGAACATTCCCCGTATCGATACGTCGTTGCCCTGAGCATCGACGCCGCGATCGAGCGCCTTCAATCTAACGGACTCCATACATGAAACCGATCCTGTTTCTCCTCGCAGCGGCATCCCTGGCTGGCTGCACCCGCGAAGCCAGCCAGACCATCCCCGAGCTGGGGGAGCGCGTCCTCACCGTGGATGAATACCTCAAGCAACCGGACCTGCGCCAGCGGGTCGGCGCGCTCTGCCACAACGATCCCGGCCGGATGGGCATGACGCCGAACTGCGTCAACGTGCGCCGGGCAGATCACATCGCCTCGATGGGCACCGCTGCGGACCTGCGCATCGACTTGTCGAAATAAGGGAGCGAGATCATGACTGCACCGACCCTGTATAGCGACAGCCTGAACTATATCAACGCCGTATGCGAATCCTTTGTCGGAGATAACGTCGCCGCGGTTGCCCGGGTTGTCGGGCCGCTGCTGACGGCGATGCTGGCCCTGTACGTGGCACTGTGGGGGTTTGCCAGCATGCGCGGCCTGATCAAGGAGCCTGGCAACGAGTTTATCGGCCGCGTCGTGAAGCTGGCCGCCGTCCTCGGCATCGGCTTCAACATGGCGAACTACAACACGCTGATCACCAACACCTTCCTGCGCGGTCCGGACGAATTCGTGGCCGGCTTGGCGCAGAGTTCCGGCAGCAACGGCGTGATCAGCGGTCTCGACGCCATGCTGAACGACGGGCTGACGCTGACTGCGCGCTATTGGTCGAAAGCCGGGGTCCTCGACGGTGACTTCGGCATGTACATCATCGCCGCCGCCGTCATCATCGTGACCATCATCGTCACGGCCTACGCCTTTTTCCTGATGGCCCTGTCGAAGGTAATGCTGACCGCCGTGGTCGCAATCGGCCCAGTGTTTTTCATTGGCCTGCTGTTCGAGGCGACCGCTGGCTTCTTCAATTCCTGGCTGCGCCAGCTGGCGAATTACTTCCTGGTACCGGTGCTGGTCGTGATCGTCAACCTCTTGATCATGAAGCTATTCGCACGCGCCGCCAGCGGACCCGCGGCCCTGACCTCGAGCGCTGAAGTCGCCGAAGTGTTCCCGTTCCTGGCCATGGGCTTCGTCTGTCTTCTGGCCCTGGCCTCGGTGCTGAGCGTCGCGGCCGGCCTGGCGGGCGGTGTGTCGCTGTCCTCGTTCGGCATGGGCCGGCTGGTGGGCAATCTCTTGTCGCGCAGCGGCTTGAAAGCGGCCCGGCAGATCGGCCAGTACGGCACGCGGCCCGTCACATGGGCCGGAAAGAAGGTAAGCCGCGGCGCGTGGAGTGCCTACCAGAACCGCAGCCGCAATTCCATCCGTCCGACGAAAACCAAAGCGAAATCGCTGACTTACAAACCGTGAGGAACATCATGCGCAAGCTTCTGCCCCTGCTGGCCATGGCCGGCCTCCTGGCCGGATGTGCGAGCAAGCTTCCCACCTGTGACGGCAAGGACCGGCGTCCCATCAATGAACCCGGACGCGCCGAACTCCACTACCCCAGCTGCGGCGCCGCCGCTTAAGGAGGATGCAATGAACAAGCTACCCGATGCGGACAAGCTCGCCAGGGAACTGGCCGCCGCACGCACGCTGATCGAATCCCATCCGAACATGCAGCAACTGCTGGACCTGGCCGCGGACGACGCCGATCGCCGCGCGACGGAGAGCGAGCGCTCGCGCCGCCTCGCCTGGCGCATGGCAGGCACGTTCGGGGCCATCGGCTTCGCGGCCGTCATCGTGGCAGGTGGCGCCGTCGCAACCTCGATGCGCCCTGCTACTCCGCCCGAGGTGCTGGTCGTGAACAAGACCGACGGCTCCGCGCAACGGCTGACATCGCTGATCGATTTCCAGATGAACCCGGAAGAATCGACGATACGCCGCAACGTCGATACCTTCGTTGCCGCGCACGAAGGTTACAGCTACGAACTGGCGGACATCCATTACTACACCGCTGCGGCTTTCATGAGCCCGCAGCTCCAGGCGCAGTGGGTCAAGTCTTGGGAACCGACTAATCCCGATTCGCCGCCGAGGAAATACAAAAAGGAACGCCGGGTGCGGATCGCGGTCGGCGCCATCACGATTCTGCGCAACGGTCTCGGTACAGCGATCGGCGCCCGTGCAGGGTTCACGAAAACAGAATTGGTGAACGACATGGAGGACGGGCCGGCGACCAACTGGATCGCGACCATGTCGTTTCACTGGGTGAATCAGCCGGCCAACGAGCGCGACCGGCGCATCAACGATCTCGGGATGGAGATCACCGACTACACGGTCGATCGCGACATCAATACGGTGAAGCCGGCGCCTGCGCGACCGGTACGCGAAGCGGCCCGGCAAGCGGCGTCGCCGATGGCACTGGTGTCGCCGACCGCTATACAGCAGGTGTCGCCATGAACAAGCGCATCCTGTCATGCCTGACGGCGCTGACGCTGCTGTCCACGGCCCATGCGGCGCAGGAGCCCGAGCCATCCAAGGGCGACCCGCGCATCCGCTACGTGACCTACGACCCGAACAACGTCGTCCTTATCTACAGCAAGGTAGGCGCGTCGCTGCTGATCCAGTTCCAGCCGGACGAGCAGTTGGTCGACATGGTCGGCGGGGACGTCGACGCCTGGGGCGCAGCAAGCACCAAGGCGAGGAATGGCATATTCCTGAAGCCGGCGGCCGTGCTGCCGGAAACGAACATCCAGGTCATCACCAATCGCCGCACCTACAACTTCGAAGTCAAGCTGGCACCCAAGGGCAAGCCGAACTACCTGACCGTGCGGTTCCGGTATCCGGACGACGAGCGCAAAGCCATCTCGGCCGCGACAGAGTCCGACCAGGTACGTGCCCTGCTCGACGCCGGATCGCCGGCGGGCAATCGCCGCTACACCGTGCAGGGATCGAGCGAACTCGCGCCGCTCGAGGCGTGGGACGACGGCAGGACCACGTTCCTGCGTTTCCGTGCACGTGCAAGTGTTCCCGCCATCTATGTGGCCCGGGGTGACGACGAATCGCTGGAGCAGATCGAAAGTCCGACTACGCAGGACGACGTGGTGCAGATACCCGGCGTACGCCGCAAGCTTGTCCTTCGGATCGGCAGACAAGTGGCCTGTATCTTCAACGAAGGCTTCGACGCGCATGCGGCACGGCCGGCGACCAACACCGCCTCCCCTTACGTCAAGCGGACTTTGAAAGGGACATCGAAATGAACCTGTTCAAACTCAAGCAGCAGGAACCCGATCAGGAAGACGAAGGCAGCATCGAAGGCGAGCGCGCGCTGACCTCGGTCAATAAGGGCGTCACGTTGCAAAACAAGCTGACCAATTGGGCTGTAGTGATCGGCCTGTGCGTGCTGACCGGCGTGCTGCTATACAAGTATTACGCCGGCATGTACAAGGAATACGAAGGCAAGAAGACGCCGGTCAAGGATGTCACACGCACGGTGGCGACAACCGCGCTGCCGCCGTTCTCCATGCCGGACCCGGATCCGCCCTCTGCTTCGCCTGCCCTCGCAGCCGACAAGCCGCCTCGTCTGCAAGCGATCCCTATGACACAGGGGGCCAACATTGCCGCCGGCAATGGTCAGCCTCCGGTTAAAAGCCTGGCGGAGCTCGTACAGGAACGTCGCCTGAAAAGTTCGCTGCGCTTCAACCTGCAACACGGCACTGGTGGCGCCGACGCCGGTCCGAAATCGTTGGCTACAACCGACGCCGCCGACACGAGCGGTGTCCAAGCCGAGTCCGAGCCGCGCAGCACGAAAGCAATGCAGCCCGCGCATTTTTCGGCCGCGCATGCCTACATGGTGCCGGACCCAACATTGATCATGACGCGCGGCAAAGTCATTCCCTGCACTCTGGTTCCGGCGATCGACACCACATTGGCAGGCATGGTGACCTGCCTCACCGGCGAGGACGCAACCGGCGCCGACAATAAGGTCTCGCTGATGGATCGCGGCACCGTCTGCGTCGGCCAGCAGGGTGGCGGCGTGACCCATGGCCAGCGCCGCGTCGGCATCATCTGGCAGCGTTGCGAGACGCCGCAGCATGTGCTGGTGCCGCTCGAATCAGGCGCGACGGATGCGCTTGGGCGCCCCGGCCTGTCTGGCCAGGTGGACAACCATTTCTGGGATCGCTTCGGCGCCGCCATCGCACTCAGCCTGATCAGCGACATCGGCCCCTACCTCACTGCGGTACGCCAGGGCGGCGACAACAATACCACGATCGCCTTTCCGAACATCCTCAACGGCCCACAGGCCGTCATGGGCGAGGTGTTGAAGAACACGATGGATATCCGCCCAACCATCACGGCCCCGCAAGGCGCGCGAGTGCTGATCTACCTGGCGGGAGATATCGACTTCCGGGACGTCTACCAACTGGAAAGGAGCAAACAGCCATGAACGACATCAGTATGTCCACACTGGACCTGCACCTGCAGCCGATCGCCGACCTCCTGAAGAACGATTCGATCACCGAGATCGTCGTCAACCGTCCGGGCGAAGTCCTGCTTGAACGCCGCGACGGTTGGGAAGCCGTGCAGCAACCGGCGCTTTCGTATGCCTGGTGCGAGGGCCTGACCATGCTGCTGCGGAACCGAGCGAACCAGAACCTGACCGAAAACTGGCCATTACTCGGTGCCCAGATGCCGGGCGGCTTGCGGGTGCAGGTTGTGGTCCCGCCGGCGGTCGAAGCGGGACGGATCTCGCTGACGATACGCCGGCCCAACATGCAGGTGCTGCCGCTAAGCGACATCATCGGTGGCGGCGCCTTCGATTTGACACGATGCGAACAATCGCTGCTGTTGAGTGTGGAGGACAGAACGCGGATAGAGAAAACGCTTCCCGAAAACGACCGTGCCCTGCTGACGATGTTCCGCGACCGCGACTGGAGCGCCTTCTTCAAGACGGCGGTCGAGGGCCGCAAGAACATCGTATCGTCGGGCGCAACCGGTTCCGGCAAAACCACGCTGAGTAACGCCCTGGCCGCGATGATCCCGTTGAACGAACGGATCATCACGGTCGAGGACGTGCCAGAGATGCGTCTGCCCCATCCCAACCAAATCAATCTGTTCTATCCCAAGGGCGAAAACGGCGTCTCGAAGCTCCAGGCACGCGATCTCCTCGAAGCCTGCCTGCGCATGCGCCCGGATCGCGTGCTGCTGGCCGAACTGCGCGGGGGCGAAACGTTCTTCTTCATCCAGAACGTGCTCAATTCGGGACACCCCGGCACGATCACGACCGTCCACGCCAGCCGCGCCAAGCTTGCATTCCGACGCCTGGCCCTACTCATCAAGGGCAGCGCGGAAGGCGCCGGCCTTGACCTGACGGACATCACCGACAACCTGTATGCCCTGGTCGACATCGTTGTGCAGATGGAACGGCTTCCCGACGGCTGCCGCGTTGCCAGCGAGATCTACTACGACCCGGCATTTGCCGCGCGCCAGCTTGGCTAGGAGGCCATCATGCTGATCACACCGATCGACAGTGCCCGCTATAAAGCGATGGCGTTTTCGGGCCTGCTGCTGGCCGGCCTGCTGGTAACGCTATACCTGGCCAGCTACCTGTTCCTTATCCGGCTTTCCAATCCCATGTTGCCGCCGACTGCCGCAACACCGCTGACGGTGATCCGATACTGGATGGCATACGGACAGGAGCCGTACACGCGCAACTGGCTGCTCGGCTGCCTGGGAGCCGGTGCGGTGCCATCGATCGCAAGCATCGTCTACCTCGCGCGTCCAGTCAGTCGTTCGCTGCACGGCGACGCGCGCTTCGCCACGCTGCGCGAGGTGGTCCGCGCCGGCCTGCTCGGAGAGCGGGGCATTGTCATCGGACGATGGGGCCGCCGCTTCCTGATGCTGGGCCGCCAGCTGTGCGCGATCGTCATCGCGCCGCCGCGTTCCGGCAAGGGTGCTGGCCTCGTGCAACCAAATGCGCTGTCATGGCACGGGAGCATGGTAGTGAACGACGTGCGCAAGGAATGCTATCGGATCACGGCCGGGTTCAGGGCGAAGGTGTCCGACGTCCACCTGTTCGATCCGCTGTCACGCAACGGCATGACGGCGCAGTGGAATCCGATCTCGCCTTACTACGTGCCCGACGAGCCGGCACTGTGCGTGGATGCCTTGCAGAAGCTGGCCAATCAGCTGTCGCCCGACCCGGCGACCGGCGATCCGTTCTGGCCCGCGTCGTGCCGCGACCTGTTCTTGGGAATCGGACTGTATGTGATCGAGACGCCATCGCTACCCCGCACAATGGGTGAAATGGTCCGCCAGGTCATGCATGGCGCCGACGATTCGGTCAGCGACCACTGGAAAGCAATCATCGCTGAACGCGACGATTCGAAAAAGCCGCTGTCCGCGACCTGCAAGCGGATGCTGTACGACTTCATCAATCTTAGTCCGCAAACCCAGTCGTCGGTCCGCAAGACCTTCACCGCCAAGCTACAGTTGTGGACCAATCCACTTGTCGATGCTGCAACCAGCGCGGACTCGTTCGATCTTCGGCAACTGCGCCGTAAACGAATGTCGATCTACCTGGGCGTCCAGCCCGGAGACCTGGGACGCCTGTCGCTGCTGATGAACCTATTCTTCACGCAGCTTCTCGATGCGAACATGGACAAAATGCCGGAGGACGACCCGACCATCGTGCATGAGCTGTTGCCGATCATGGACGAATGGGCGGCGATGGGCCGCATGAACATCATTGAGAACAGCATCCAGTTGATGGGCGGCTATGGCATCCGTCCGCTGCTGATCGCACACTCGGTGCCGCAGATCCGCGCCATCTATGGGCCGGACCACACGAAGAACATCATCGCGTGTTGCGGCGCGCGCATTGTCTACGCACCGAACGAAAGCGACTACGCGACCGACATCTCACGCGAATTAGGCACGTTCACTACCGAGAATATGTCACGTTCGCGACAGGCGAAAAGCATGCGCGCTGGCAGTGTCACGACCTCTCAGGCGGCACGCGCGCTGCTCAACCCACAGGAAGTGAAGATGATCGGAGTGAACAATCAGATTGTCTTTGTCGAACACATCCCTCCGATCTTTTGCCGAAAAATCTGGTATTGGAAAACACGCGTGTTCGCGCGGCGCGCAAACCTCATCGTGCCGGCAGTCGAGCCCATCGAAGTCAACATGCCACCGGCTCCACCGTTAGTGGAAAAGGAACAGCCAACCGCCGGCAAAACCCTCTCTGCTCGGGCAATCACGCCCGCCGATGTGCCCAAGCTGAGCAAGCTGAAGCTGACTGATTACGCCGTGAACTTCGATAGCATCTCTTTACCGAAAGGAGAAAAACTGACCGGCGAAGACCTGCAAAAGACTCTGGATGCTTTTTTGACAGCAGTTGAGGCTTAAAGGAGAAATCATGAGTACCCGGAATGACGATAAGCAAACTCTTCCGTTGCCTGGCGTGGCTGACGATCAGTCTGCTGGCAACCAAGCTGCCGAAGACGAAACAGGCCTGGTTTCTGGGCTTGCCAAGGTTCACTCTAACCCGGCGCTCCAAGCCCTTCGCGATACTCCGCCCATGGACGGGAGAGAGACGTTGCCGCCTCATGATGCTAATGCCAAATCGACGCGTAAGGCTCGATCGGCTAAAACATCATCTCCCGACGCCTCTTCAACAAGAAAGGCAACCCAAATAACCGAGAACGATGGCAGACCCGCAAACGCGAAACGTACTTCTACAAGAAGATCAACTGACGTCGTACTGGAGACTGAAGCGGAAACATCAAAACCAAAACGTAAGTCGCGAGCAAAATCAGCGCAAATGCCCACCGCGGATGTCGGCCACCCTGGGCCCAGGCTGGACATCCCTAACCTCACACCGGAGGCAATGAGCTTTCTCGCAGACCAAGATGCAAAGGCAGCTGACCTATTCAAGCTTTCGACCGAGAGCCAAGCATTTGTACAATATCATTTAAAGCAAATGCATTCTTTAGAACAGAATAGCCAGTTAACGAATGCGTTACTGAGAGCGAGTGCTCGCCCAGTCAGCCCTGCGTTCGAAAAATTCGTTGACGCACTGACGAAAGTGGCCGGCGAGAAGTTGGCGGTGCCAGTAACGCTAAGTATGCCGAAAACCGAGGTATTGCTTACTCAAGAGACTGGAAATCTACCGGTTGCATCCTATGCACCCAGACGCGAAGGGGTTGGCATGTATGCGCCGGTGACGGTTCAACTTCGCAGCATAGACATCAATACCAATACGCTTGACGTTGCACCTCCGGTATCCATGGGGGTGTCAGGCAACGTCAAAACAAAGTCGCGACGCGGTGGCGAAAACGATGTACCGATCCACCTTGAGAACAGTATCGAACGTGAGACTGCACCTTTGCGCGTATCCCCCGTGGTTGATGTGCCCCAGCACGGAGCAATCGTTGAGCCAAGCAATACGTCGAAAGCCAATGACGAATCCATTCCGCTATCCGGTTCAAATCTCGGCCGAAATTTCATGTGGTCTGTAGTAAACTGGATTTTGTGGAGGAGAAAAGATCAGCTTCCATCAATGCACGTACACGTCACGTCCGAAGTTGGCGGCGCTATGTCGGTAGCGGCGCGCGCGCCAGTAGACAAGAATTCCACCGCCGTACCGGATGCTGTTATACGCCGTTTCCTCAAGGTGGAACAACAATACTATTTTCCTGACAAGAGCCTAGCTTTCATTGATCATGGCAACAAGCTGGCAACGCACGGGGTCCATCCCGAAGTAGTTCGCTCGCTGGTCGAGATAGCGAAAACTCGCGGCTGGGATAGCATTACCGTCAAAGGTGCTGAAGAGTTCCGACGCAGCACTTGGATGGAAGCAGCGCATAATGGGCTAAAGGTCGCAGGCTATCAGCCCTCGAAGCTCGATTTAGCTGAGCTCGCAAACAAACCTGTAAAGAATACCGTCGAGAAAAGTTCAGTCAAAGACAAAAACACCTCAGATTTTTTCGCTCATCAACGTACGGTATCAAATGATCCAAAAGAATTTAGCAAAGCGGCCGTCAAAGGAGCGGATGACCTGACGAACCAAGGGGCTTCGGTCAGTTCTGAGCTGGCAGAGAAAGCAAAGTCGTTTGCGAACGAGAAAGCCACCTTTGTGGTCAAAAAATACCCTGATCTTGCTGGAGCATATGGCTTGATCGAAGCTGCAAAATCTTTTGCGGGCCAAAACCTTCCAGAATCAGCGCGCGACGAATTTGTCGGTATGGCCCGCCGACATGTAATCCAAAAAATCGCAGTTGGGGAACAGGTTACTGGCCCAAAGATTTTCACCGCATCAACCAGAATTAAGGAGAGCACCGAGCAGCGTCCCAGTGCAAAGTCTGTTGATTTAGGAAAATCACAGAAAATCAAACAACCAACAAAAGAAAGATAACCTGCGAAGATTACATCTGATGATAACGTGCACAGGCGTACGTTATCAAGATACAAAGATACAAAGATACAAACGACCGAACATGAATGCCGTATCGAAGACCGTGGCACCACGATTCAAACTTGGCGAAGAGTTTTTAAAGGATGGAGGAGAGAAAACCGCGAGTTCTAGATGCGAACAAAATAATCACAAGTGTAAAACCCTGTCAAATCAAAAGCGTCGCTGCAGGGTGATTTCTCTATACACTGAATTTCGAAATCACCCTTAACAAATTTTTAGCTTACGCTCCTAAATCCCCCTCAACTGGCAGGCAATCCTTTTCCAAATCACAGGGCTGACCAGCCTGTACTAGCTTAAGTAGATCATGGGCGGCCATTGTCGTAGGCGTATAAGGATATGACACGTTAAACCTGAAGGCTTCATCGAGAGATGCAATCCCCAGTAGAGTTGCAATATTTCCTTCTTCGCCGAGCTTTTTCCGAGCACCTGAAAATCGATCTCTACTCGACGAGTAGGCACATCTTTTTTAACTAAATCAACAGTCCTAGCCATTAATGCCCGTAAAAGTTTCTGAGCGGCGGGCTCAACCGAATGCAGCCAGTTGAACCTTCCTAACTAAAAAACAACCTGATATCGAGGAAGTTTATGGCTGTGCATAGTGTATCGTCCTGCGAGGTAGTCTTGAATGAAATTATCGAAGACATCATTGGCGAAATCGATGCCGATCTAGAATTTCAGCCACGTGCTTTTCCGCCCGTGTTCTGTGCTTTTAAAGCAGCAGTCAATGCGGTGGCGGTAGCGTGCCGTGACGCAGGTCCAGTTGACGAAGTAATTGCCGCTCAGCGAACATATGATATGTCGGTGGGCTCGACATGCGAGAAAGCTTTTGGACTCTTTGCTGAAAACATGTTGTTAGCTATAGCTATTTAACTCATGGCCATTGGTCCACTGGTGAGAAGGTCAACTCATCATAGATAACGTAGACATACTCCCCAAGAAAACGGCGGAAAGCGGTTGATGTCATGTGCATTCCCACGGGCTGCCCAGGAAAATGTCTATGGAAGACCTCTTCAAACTTGCGATGGGATACGCTTTCGAACAAACAACGCGAAACACCAAAATCCTCATCAGTGACATACCCATCTGCGGTTAGTCTAGCAATAGGTTCTTTGAAACGTGTTTCGTTCTCAAAAAAATATCCAGTGAACTTTGCTGTGATTATCAAAGTTCCCTTTTTATACTAAATCTCGCCCGCCAATCAGCCGCTAACAATTACCTTGAGATCGGTTCCAGATACAGTTTTAACATACGTGTAACTAGTTCCTAACACTGCCTTCTGCTCATCAGTTATCTGCGCCTTAGAAATTGCAGGCTGAACAATATAAAAGCCGAGAACCATTTCATGATCTCGACACTTGTAACGCAAAAGATCAATCTCAGAGATATCCCCTTTTAGCATTCTATTAAATTCCGACACGATCGACTTTTCAAATCGTTTTAGCAGTCGTGAAAGTAACGCCTCCCCAGTGTGCATCCATTTAACCGACCTAGATGTTTGTCCGCAAACTTCATACGTATCCCCGATCCTTCCACCAGGAGTCGCTACGCCATTATTAGCAGGACAATACTTGCAATGATATAAGTCAATCTGAATTATGCCGTCACGTTCTTTAATCGCGACAAGGTCTGCAATCTCGCCAGAACCATCGTCATTGAAAATGATATCGTACTGATCAAAAATCTTTTGAAACGTGAACCCCTGCACAGTATCCAAATCTTTTTCTTTCCTCATGGATTCATTTTGAATCTTAGTTGCTCCCCAATCCCATGAGATTACTAAATCTTCTGGAATCTTTATGTTCAATGTAGCAGGAGAATAATATCGGTAATTACCAAAAATCATAGATCCATCTTGTTTCAACAACTTCAATGGATTCTCATACAGGTATTCAGCAAAACTGCGCTCACCGTGCAAGGAAATTTTCACATCCCCGCACTCCACACTAAAGTCGTCAGCCTCTAGTCTCAATATGATTTTGGCGACAGATATTTTCTCGATTTCGCTTTTTTCATAATACAAACTAATTTCAATTTCCTTATCTGATATTCTGTTTGGCGCACCAAGCACCACATCCAACATGTTATACGATACTCCACCACAAATGAGATGAATCTTCAACTCACTTTCAATCAATAAGCTATCTGGCCAATCAGCATAAAACAATCCTGTAGGCCATGAGTCAGCTATAAGCTCGGATCGCATCACATTGTTTATTATGTTTTTTACCTCAATAGTGTCATCGTTAATTTTCTTTGCCACTTTATCGCACCAATTGACCCACCGATTAAGCGGCCCAGAATCCATTTCCCAGATCTTTCCTTTGTGAGAACAGCCGGCATTTGTCCGCTCTCCATCAAGATAACCAGCCGCAAAAATATTGGATTTCGTTGCAGTGTTGTTTTCAAGATCCCCGATAATTGCGTTAATGTTTCTGCCAACATACATAGTAAAGCGCAGCTCTTTATTGTTTCGTGATAAACCAACATTTTGCAGTTTCAATAGTTTAATTTCGTGCAATGTGCGGAATGTCTTTTCACCCGCGATTATCTTTGATTCTTTCGCAAGTAGGTTCCGGAAATGATTCGCTTGTCCATCATCTCCAGAACAATGTACAAATAGCGTATTCAGTTTCTCATGGAAGTAAGCTAAGTAGAGAAACCACTCTACATTGGAAATTTCCGAAGTGTTAGCCCACGGAACTGACACCTGCGCACTCGTAACGAGGACAACAAGATTATTTTTTTCGTTCACGGAGAAATACTCTACCTCCTCCTTTCGCGCAACGAAGTTTTCGATATTCTCAGGGTGCCAATCATCTTTTAACAACCTGTAGGCTCTTGCGCTGATCTTTGGCGAAGGATTCAAGGCCAAAATCGACTTTCCGCCCTCATCATTTTTGAACTGGTCAGCAAATTCTTGCTGCTTTATTTCTTTGACTATTTTATTTTCGCTAACATCACGAATGACTGCACTCCAGTCTGCACTTTCCTCATAAAGCTCAGCCATCTGCGCATCCATTCTCTGATTTGCGATGTTGGCTACAAATTTCGCCGCGCCTAATTTCCTGTTAATCCTTGTGAATCTACCGATGAATTGCAAAGTTACAGCTGGAGACTGATGCTGGTCGTGAATCGCAGCTATCTTCAACTCTGGCAAATCAAACCCCTCACCAAGCATAGCGACACAAATAATAATACGATACTGCTTTGCTTTTATGTTTTCCAAAATTTGATCCTTATCCTTAACACCAGAATGGATAAGAACTAAGTCAAGTTTGGTCAACGCTTTGTAAATTTCGTAGAGTTGCTTGGCTTTTGCCTGCGAACGAGCACGCACCAGTAATAAGTGATCGTTCCCCTCTTTAATATCTGATTCGAGTAGCTCAATTGCTTTTCCTGCTACTGCTTCATCTCCTAATTTAGGATTGTATTCACGAACTGGATGGAACTCTATCTCCTGGAAGTAGCCATCGGCTTGCGCCTCACGCAACGAATAATGGTAAATTATTTTTCCATCTAAGCTTTTCCTATCTTCCCTAAACGGGGTAGCGGTGAATTGAAGCGAGGGTTTTCCGGCGAAGGCCTTCTTAACCTTTTTCCAAGTATGCGCAGCGACGTGATGTGCCTCGTCAAATATAACGTGGGAGCAATAAGTGGCTAATAGCTCCAGAGCTCGATCTGAAAAATTTTGCAATGATTGCGGCGTTGCAATTATCACGTTAGACGCAGTCAGCCCTTTTACTTCTTCTTCATTTAACCCAGAATTGATTTTGCTAACTACTGCGGATTTTACGCTCTCATTTACCGCTCCCATTGCTCTCAAATTTCTCAATGCAACAATACCCTCTGCGATCTGGTCTCTCAGTGCGTCAGATGGCACGACAACGAGAGTTCGAACAAATAATCCGGCTAGAATTAGAGATGAAATGGTGTCGGTTTTGCCAGTTCCGGTCGGCATCACAATAGTAGCAGGCTCCTGGGGCGCTGAGACAAGGTGTGCTAGTACCGTGTAAAGCGCGCCAAGCTGCGGCTTCCGCAATCCCAGATTTTCACTTTTATCGCTTGGCTCGACAAAACGAAATGGATGATCTACCCAGCTGCGATATACTTCATTGTTGTTATACATATTTGCATCCAATGGCATCTGGCACCCCAATTATTGTGAAAATTTCGATCGGATATATTGTGCGCTTGTCCGCTAACAGCAGAGTTTCCTCAAGGATAGCAGAGTATCCAACGCAGAAAGTCACAAAAACTATAGTCCGGAGAAATTTTTGGTTATGGATCTATATGCTGGCTGAAAGCGTTGCGCAACTCGAAAGATGCAGAGATGACGTGCTCAAGGGGTGTTCGCATGGGCGCTGGCAACTTATCAGTACTGACCGGGTTCAGTAGAGGTGAGCCATCGGCCTCTACTTGAGTGCTTGGGAACCCGGGCTAGCCTACTTGGGCTCGTGGACGTCACACTAGCTAGTGGGGGCGATTCGAGTCCGAGGACCAATGCCGATAGGCGAGGGAGCGAGCATGGCCGTTAAGGCCTCCCACGCCTCGTGCGCGCATGTAGGAGCGCTTTGGCCGGTCGTCCCGGCCAGCGACGATGCGAACCACTCAGATGCTTAGTCGAACCTAGTAGTCCTTTTCGATAAACCCTGACTCATCGAAACGGCGTTGTGCGCCACCCCAAGTGGACCGCAAAAAGATTTGGTTTAGAGGCGAGGAACAGTCGCAATACCCATGGGATAGCGAAGACGTATTCGTTTACTCAACCCAACTTCGCAATCAGACTTTCCGGCTTGAGAGGCGTATACCGCTTTAGCATCTGTGTACTTTTGTGGCCTGTGATACTGGCGTCTTCGAATGGATGCAGCCCTTTCTCGAAAAGATGGGATGCAGCCCCGTGGCGGAGGTCATGCCAGCGTAAATTCTTTATACCGAGCAGAGGCAATACCTGCTTCCAGATGCACCGTACTGCGCTAGGCGTGGTAGCAAGGACCGGCCCAAAGGGTTCTGCCTGCAGGGCCCCGTTCTCGTCGACGGGATGCAAGGACTGCAGCACCAAGTGCGCCTTGATCGATAGCGGCAACGCTGCTGGAACGCCCTTGTTCTCTGCGCCGCGCGCGGAGAGTGGAATCCTGATCAAGTGCTTGTCCAAGTCGACCCACTCCCATTGCAGCCTAAACAAAGTGCCTTGCCTAAGGCAGGTCTCGATCGCCAGGTCGAATGCCGGCGCGGCGTATGAATTCCCGCTATCAGCCAGGGCACCTTTGATCTTATCGTAGTACCAAGTTATAGCCGAGGGTCGGGCGCACCGCTCACTCTAGGTTTACAAATATTCTTGAGCGGCTTCAATAGACCCTCTCTTCCCATTCTTTGCGCGCGATTTCATAAAGATGACTCACGAGCTGCAGCTTGAGCCTGATCGTATTTTCTGCCTTGCCTGAGCCCGGCGTTGATCCCGGTAGCGCGCGAAATCGGCCCCCTTCAGGTTTGCCAGTGTACGTAAGCACAGGCCGTTTCGGAGCGAGCGATCAACGGGGCCATACTCTTGGGTGAGATGGCGTTTTTTCGCCGCGACGGCACGCCGGTACTGCGTTAGCGCCTCACCCAGAGTCATTCCTATGCGGTGGAATTGTCGACGTAGATGTCAGTGTCGATTTCTGATTCGACCCGACGAGTCCACTTTTGAGCTTCCACCTAGGTGTCGAGGGCTCGATAGGTCGGTTTGTGCTTTGTGTCGTACCTCAGCACGCCAGTACTCGCCACGTTTCTTGATGTATGCGATTAGTGATTTTCCAGTCGTCATGGAGACGCTTGGCTCGAATCATTCCATTCCGGCAGTTTTCCCGCAAAGGCCAGGTTTTGAGGTAACCTCTACGCGCAGCACAATGAAAAAGCCCTCACGATTTTTCGTAGGAGCTTGGATTTCAATACACAAATGTATTGGCAGGCCTTCCTAGAGTCGAACCCGGCACCACCGGATTATGAGCCTACCTGTTGTATTCAGTGTTTTTCTGCCCTGTAGAAAAGTTCGTTTTGTTATAGTTAGGAAGCAATAAAACCTTCAATTGCGCAGAGGCCGTTCGCCCCTTGATCGTGATTCGATGCCACTGCAACAGATTCCTCGCCTCCAAAATTTCTTACCGAATTTCTTACCATCTCAGCCACAAACGAAAAAGGCCAACCCGAAGGCTGGCCTAACTCTTTGAATTCATTGGTCGGGGCGAGAGGATTCGAACCTCCGACCCCCTGCACCCCATGCAGGTACGCTACCAGGCTGCGCTACGCCCCGATCCAGCCTGCAATTATATCAGAGCCCGGCGAAAACATTAGGATTTTGTCACACGAGAATCTTCTGCTCGTGCATCAAAGTGCATGCAACTACTTCCACTCGCCGCGCAGCGCCAGCACCTGCTCGTACAGCCGCTCCGGCGTCACGTCCTGCGGCGGCACCGGGCGCCCCACCGCCAGCGCCAGCCGCGAACGCCAGCCGCGCGCAAAGGTCCGCTCGAATACATTCGCCGGATCGCGCGAAAACACGCTGCCCCACAGGCCGCGCAGCGCCATCGGGATCACCGGCACCTTGCTGCGTTCGACGATCTTGGCGATGCCGCCACGGAACTCGCTCATCTCGCCGGTGCGGGTCAGTCTACCTTCCGGGAAGATGCAGACCAGTTCGCCGTCGTGCAGCGCATGCGCGATGTCGACGAAGGCCTTTTCCATCAGCCACGGATCGTCCTTGGCCGGCGCGATCGGGATCGCCTTGGCGGTGCGGAAAATGAAGCCCAGCAGCGGTGTCTTGAAGATCTGGTGGTCCATCACGAAGCGGATCGGGCGCGGGCTGGCGGCCATGATCACGATGGCGTCGACGTAGGAAACGTGGTTGCAGACCAGTACCGCGGCGCCCTCTGCCGGGATACGCTCGACGTCCACGGTCGACACGCGGTGGATGGTGTGGATCAGCAGCCAGGCCAGGAAGCGCATCAGGAATTCCGGCACCAGCGAGAAGATATAGATGGCGACCACGGCATTCAGCAGCGCGGTGGTCAGGAACATTTCGGGGATGCTGAAGCCCTGCTTGAACAGGAACACGGCGACGCCGGCGGCGGCCACCATGAACAGCGCGTTCAGGATATTCAGGCCGGCGATGGTGCGCGACATGTGCTGCGGGTCGCAGCGGGTCTGGATCAGTGCGAACAGCGGCACGATGAACAGGCCGCCGAACACGCCCAGCAGCAGCAGGTCGGCCAGGATGCGCACGCTGCCGTGCTGGGCCAGCAGGCCCATCGCATCGACGCCGGCCGTGTTCGTGTAGCCCAGGCTGGCGAAGTACAGGTCGATGCCGAACAGCGACAGGCCGATGGCGCCGAAAGGCACCAGCCCGATCTCGACCTTGCGGCCGGACAGTTTTTCGCACAGCAGCGAGCCGCTGCCGATACCGAGCGAAAAGATCGTCAGCAGCAGCACGAAGACGCTGTGGTCGCCGTGCAGGTAATCCTTGGCGAACAGCGGGAACTGCGACAGCACCAGGGCGCCATAGAACCAGAACCAGGAATTGCCCAGCATCGACAGGAACACGGTGCGGTTCTTGCGCGAGAACGACAGGTTGCGGAACGATTCGCCCACGAAGTTCTTGCTGATCTTCAGGTCCGGCGCCGGTGCCGGCGACGGCGGGATGCGCCAGCTGGTCGCCAGCCCCAGCAGCGCCACCAGCAGGGTGCCGCCGGCCACCAGCTCGACGCCCAGCGTGCCGTGCCCGGCCAGCACTGCGCCCATCACTTCGCCCAGCAGGATGCCGACAAAAGTGCCCATCTCGATCACGCCGTTGCCGCCGACCAGTTCGTCCGCGCGCAGGTGCTGCGGCAGGTAGGCATACTTGACCGGTCCGAACAGCGTCGAATGGATGCCCATGCCGGCCACCGCCGCGATCAGCAGCCACAGCGTGTGCGTCAGCCAGCCGGCCGCGGCCACCGCCATGATGCCGATCTCGAGCAGCTTGACGAAGCGTGCCAGCCTGCCCTTCTCCACCTTGTCGGCGACCTGGCCGGCAGTGGCGGACAGGACTACGTAGGGCAGGATGAACAGGCCGGGGATCAGGTTGTTGAGCAGGCTCGGGGGCAGCGTGGTCCAGGACAGCGCGTCGTAGGTGAGGACCACCATGAGCGCGGTCTTGAACAGGTTGTCGTTGAAGGCGCCCAGGAACTGGGTCCAGAAAAACGGGCCGAAACGGCGCTGGGTCAGCAGGGAAAATTGGCTGTTGTGGCTCATGCTTGGGATCTGGCGTCGGCGTTCATGATGTCGAGACGCGTAATCTACAGCACAACTATGGGCTTGAATACAGGGTGTTGCTACATATCAAGCACAGTCGCGCATCCTGCGACCGCCGGTGGCAGGGCGCACGACGCTGACCCATGAGTATCGGCAAATGCCACCAAGAACCATATGTTGTTGGCTGCCTATTGCGACTGGATAAGAAAGATTGCCGCGAAACGATGGGGGATTTGAGCGGCCACAAGAACAAGGCGGACGGCGCTTCTTGTGCACTGCAGCGCAGGTAGAATTTGCGCATGAATTCCACTAACCACACCCCTAAAGAGCACAGCCTGTGTGAAGCGCTGTTCGACCAGGTCGAGCGCGATTTGCTCGCGCTGACCACGGTCTCACTCGATGCAGATGCGGCGCCGGGCGTCTGCATCGATGAATTCGCGAACGAATTCCTCGGGCAATGGAGTTTGCCGCCAAGGCGCCGTTACAGGAACTAGCTTTAACCTAGACTTTCTAGACGGATGCGCACGACTTTACCCACCGTCGTCGCCAATCCCTCGATCCTTGCAATCGCCGCATTCACGTACTTTTCGCGGGTCAGGTGGGTAATGATGACGATGTCGGTGCGTGCCTTTTCGCCCGGCTCCTTCTGCAGCACGGCGTCGATCGAGATGCCGGCGTCGGCCAGGATGCGGGTCAGGTCGGCCATCACGCCGAGCTGGTCCTGCACGTTCACGCGCAGGTAGTAGCTGGTGCGGATGTCGTCCATCGGCAGGATCGGCACGTCGGCCAGCTCGCCCGGATGGAAGGCCAGGTGCGGCACGCGCGAGTACGGATCGACCGTGGCCGAACGGGTCACGTCGACCAGGTCGGCGATGACGGCGGAGGCGGTCGGCTCGGCGCCGGCACCCTTGCCGTAGTACAGGGTGGTGCCGACGGCGTCGGCTTTCACCAGCACCGCGTTCATGGCGCCTTCGACGTTGGCGATCAGGCGCGCGGCCGGGATCAGGGTCGGGTGCACGCGCAGTTCGATCCCTTCATTGCCGTCGACGAAGCTGCGGCGCGTAATGCCCAGCAGCTTGATGCGGTAGCCGAGCTGTTCGGCGTAGCGCAGGTCGACCGCCTGCAGCTGGCTGATGCCTTCCACGTGGGCGCCGCCGAACTGCATCGGGATGCCGAAGGCGATCGCGGCCATGATGGTCAGCTTGTGGGCGGCATCGACGCCTTCGATGTCGAAGGTCGGGTCGGCTTCGGCGTAGCCCAGCTCCTGCGCCTGCTTCAGCACAGTGCCGAAGTCGAGGCCCTTGTCGCGCATTTCGGACAGGATGAAGTTGGTGGTGCCGTTGATGATGCCGGCCACCGATTCGATGCGGTTGGCGGCCAGGCCTTCGCGCAGCGCCTTGATGATCGGGATGCCGCCAGCGACGGCGGCTTCGAAGGCTACCATCACCCCCTTTTCCTGGGCGGCGGCAAAGATTTCGTTGCCGTGCTGGGCCAGCAGCGCCTTGTTGGCGGTGACCACGTGCTTGCCGTTGGCGATCGCCTGCAGCACCAGTTCGCGCGCGAGGTCGTAGCCGCCGATCAGTTCGACGACGATGTCGATGTCGGGGTTGTTGACCACGGCGAAGGGGTCGCTCACGACGTCGCAATATTCGTCGACGACGCGGCGCGCGCGTTCGAGGTTGCGGGCGGCGACCATCGTGATTTCGATGCCGCGGCCGGCGCGGCGGCGGATGTCTTCCTGGTTGCGCTGGAGGACGTGGAAGGTACCGGCACCGACGGTGCCGATGCCCAGCAGGCCAACTTTGATGGGTTTCATTTTATTAATATCTAGTAATCGTTCTCAGCGCGCGTGGCGGCGCCGGTAACCGTCGAGGAAGCGCGCGATACGGCCGCATGCATCCGTCAGGTCGTCGGTATTGGGGAGGAACACCAGGCGGAAGTGATCCGGGGTGTGCCAGTTGAAGCCGGTGCCTTGCACCAGCAGGACTTTTTCCTCGGACAGCAGTTCGCAGATGAATTGCTGATCGTCCGCGATCGGATAGATCTTCGGGTCGAGGCGCGGGAACATGTACAGCGCCGCTTTTGGCTTGACGCAGGACACCCCCGGAATATCGGTCAGTAATTTGTGGGCCAGGTCGCGCTGGCGCGCCAGGCGGCCGCCCGGCGCCACCAGGTCGGCAATGCTCTGGCGCCCGCCGAGTGCGGTCTGGATCGCGAACTGGCCCGGCGCGTTGGCGCACAGGCGCATCGAGGCCAGCATGTTCAGGCCTTCGATGTAGTCTTTCGCATGGCGCTTCTCGCCCGACACCACCATCCAGCCGGCGCGGTAGCCGCAGGAACGGTAGTTCTTCGACAGGCCGTTCAGGGTCACGAACAGCACGTCGTCGGCCAGCGAGGCCAGGGAGATATGCTCGGCGCCGTCGTACAGCGTCTTGTCGTAGATTTCGTCGGCGTAGATGATCAGGCCATGCTGGCGCGCCAGTTCGACGATCTCCAGCAGCACCTCGCGCGAGTACAGCGCGCCGGTCGGGTTGTTGGGGTTGATGACGACGATCGCGCGCGTGTTCGGCGTGATCTTCTTGCGCATGTCCTCGATGTCCGGCATCCAGCCGGCCTGCTCGTCGCAGATGTAGTGCACCGGGTTACCGCCGGCCAGGCTGACGGCGGCGGTCCACAACGGGTAGTCGGGGGCCGGCACCAGCACTTCGTCGCCGCCGTTCAGCAGGCCCTGCATCGCCATCACGATCAGTTCCGACGCGCCATTGCCCAGATAAATGTCGTCGATCTTGACGCCGCCGATGTTCTTGCCCTGGGTATAGTGCATCACCGCTTTGCGCGGTGCGAACATGCCTTTGGAATCGGTGTAGCCGGCGGCCCCGTGCATGTTGCGGATCATGTCTTCCACGATCTCGTCGGGCGGGTCGAAGCCGAACACGGCCAGGTTGCCGATGTTCAGCTTGATGATCTTCTGGCCGTCCTCTTCCATCTGGCGCGCTCTGTCGAGCGCCGGGCCGCGGATCTCATAACACACGTCGTCGAGCTTGTTGGATTTCAAAATCGGTCGCAAAATGTCACCTCTAGGCTATGTGCCGCAGGACTTCCTGCGACTTCGCATTGTTGCAATGCGAAAAATTCCATTCTGCCCAATAGAGCCGGATTAAGCAACCGGCGCTCTTGCGGACCCGAGACTGCAGACTGCGGACACGGCCGCCAAACCAGTTACAATATTCGGCCGCCTGCCATACCGGCCGGCCTTCTCATGATTGCTTTCCACCATGAAGCTTCACACCAGCAGCACTGAAAAATACCAGACGGTGACCGGCTACGACCACACCGGTGTCGAAATCAATGCCCAGCGCTTCGATTACAGCGTGCTGGTAATGCCGGAAGTGGCGCCGCGTCCGTGGAACGTGACGCGCTTCGAAGACCTGACCGCGGCCCACTTCGAGCAGATCGCGGCGGACAAGCCGGACGTGGTCATCCTCGGCACCGGCGAGCGCCAGCGCTTCGTGCATCCGCGCCTGGTCGCCAGCCTGTCGAATCAGCGCATCGGCGTCGAGAGCATGGACAGCCACGCCGCCTGCCGCACCTACAATATCCTGATGGGCGAAGGCCGCAAGGCGGTACTGGCCTTGATCATCGAGGGCAAGCAGAACGGGGACAGCAAGGCCAGCGCATGAACGATCTGCACCGGAACCGGACGCTGAACTGGACCCTGCTGATCGTTTTTGCCGCCGCACTGCTCTACGTACTGGGCGTGCGCACCCTGGTGCCCCCCGATGAAGGCCGCTACGCCGAGATGGCGCGCGAGATGTTCGCCAGCGGCGACTGGATCACCACGCGCCTGAACGGCATCAAGTATTTCGAGAAGCCGCCGCTGCAGACCTGGATGAACGCGCTCAGCTTCGGGCTGTTCGGCGTCGGCGACTGGCAGGCGCGTCTCTGGACCGGCCTGTGCGGCCTGCTCGGCGTGGTCGTCACCGGCGTCGCCGGCCGCCGCGTGTTCGGCGCCCGCATCGGCTTCTATGCCGCGCTGGTGCTCGGCTCCTCGTTCTACTGGGTCGCCTGCAGCCAGGCCAATTCCCTCGACATGAGCCTGGCGTCGATGATGACGCTGGCCCTGTGCGGCCTGCTGGTGGCGCAGCGCGACGATGCCACGCCCGCCGAGCGGCGCAACTGGATGCTGCTGTGCTGGGCCGGGATGGCGCTGGCGGTGCTGTCGAAGGGCCTGATCGGGCTGGTGCTGCCGGGCGCGGTGCTGGTGCTGTACACCCTGTTCGCGCGCGACCTGCGTATCTGGACGCGCCTGCACCTGGTCAAAGGATCGCTGCTGTTCTTCCTGATCACCGCGCCCTGGTTTGTGCTGGTCGCGCTGAAGAACCCGGAGCAGCCGCATTTCTTCTTCATCCACGAACACTTCGACCGCTTCCTGAAGACCGAGCACCACCGCGAAGCGCCGTGGTGGATCTTCTTCGCGCTGATCGCCGCCGGCAGCGTGCCCTGGCTCGGCGTGCTGGTGCAAAGCCTGGCGCTGGGCGTGCGCCGGGTGTCGGATGCCGACAGTGACACCGATACGCCGGGACGTTTCCGTCCGCGCCTGATGCTGTTCATCTGGATCGCGTTCATCACCCTGTTCTTCACCAAGTCGAATTCCAAGCTGCCCGGCTACATCGTCCCGGTGTTCCCGGCGCTGGCGCTGCTGGTCGCGGTCTACCTCGACGTCGGCACCCGCCGCAGCCGCATGCTGACCGCCGGCCTGAGCGCACTGCTGGGCGCCGCCCTGCTCGCCTTCGTGCCCTTCATGGAACGCCTGGCCAAGCATCCGGGCGAGGACGTGGTCTATGCCGCCTGCCAGCCGTGGGTGCTGGCGGCCGGGCTGGTGCTGCTGGTCGGCGGGCTGCTGTCGATGCTGTACGCGCGCCAGATGGTGCGCGACCTATCGGTCCTGGTGCTGGCCATCGCCGGCTTCGCCGCGACCCAGCTGCTGATGGCCGGCTTCGGGCCGATCGCCGCGGTGCGCGCCGGCGCCGGCGTGCTGCCGGCCCTCAAGGCGGCAGGCGCGATGGATCCGGCCACCCGGGTGTACGCGGTCGGGATGTACGAGCAGTCGCTGACCTTCTACATGGGGCGCCCGGTGACGCTGGTCGACTACCTCGACGAATTCGAATTCGGCCTGCAGCAGCAGCCGCAGCTGGCCATCCCCACCGTCGCCGCCTTCCTCGACGCCTGGCGCCGCGATGCCCTCGAAGGCCGGCGCAGCGTCGCCATCACCAAGCCGGACATCGCCGCCGACCTGCTCCAGCAGGGCCTGCCGGCGCGTATCGTGGCCGGCGACGCGCGCCGCGCCGTGCTCGTCAACACTGCCCCCACCACCCAAGCGACACCATGAACCTCGCCACTTTCGGATTCATCATTACCGGCGTGCTGCTCAACGCCGCGGCCCAGTTGCTGCTCAAGGCCGGCACCAATGCCCTCGGCGGCGCCATCCACCTCACCGCCAGCAACTGGTTCGGCACCCTCGTCAAGGTCGGCACCCAGCTGCCGATCCTGGCCGGCCTGGCCTGCTATGCGGTGTCGCTGGTGGTCTGGATCATGGGCCTGTCGCGCACCGACGTGACCATCGCCTATCCGATGCTGTCGCTCGGCTATGTGGCGGCGGCGCTCGGCGCCTGGCTGTTCCTGGGCGAAGTCGTGCCGCCGCAGCGCCTGGTGGCGCTGGGCGTGATCATCCTCGGGGTGGTGCTGCTGGCACGGTCCTAACATATCGTTTTTGTAATCCGCAAGGCGGCGGGCTGCTGCTACAATCGCCCGCCGGGCCGGCGATCCAGCCGCCCACCAGAATCCTTTACAAGAATTCCAACAGACCACCATGACTGCCGAGCTGCCCTTCCTTCCCTTTTCCCGGCCCACCATCGACGAGGAAACCATCGCCGCCGTCGGCGAGGTGCTGCGCTCCGGCTGGATCACCACCGGTCCCAAGAACCAGGCCTTTGAAGCCCAGCTGTCCGAATACTTCGGCGGGCGCCCCGTGCGCACCTTCAATTCCGGCACCTGCACGATGGAGATCGCGCTGCGCATCGCCGGCATCGGTGCCGGCGACGAAGTGATCACCACCCCGATTTCGTGGCCGGCCACCGCCAACGTCATCATCGAAGTCGGCGCCACCCCGGTGTTCGCCGACATCGACCCGGTCACCCGCAACATCGACCTCGACAAGCTGGAAGCCGCGATCACGCCGGCTACCCGCGCCATCATCCCGGTCTTCCTGTCCGGCCTGCCGGTCGACATGGACTGCCTGTATGCGATCGCGGACAAGCACAAGCTGCGCGTGATCGAGGATGCGGCGCAGGCGCTGGGTTCGACCTGGAACGGCAAGCGCATCGGCTCCTTCGGCGACTTCGTGTCGTTCAGCTTCCAGGCCAACAAGAACCTGACCACCGGCGAAGGCGGCTGCCTGGTGCTGAACAACCTGGAAGAAGCGCGCCTGGCCGAGAAATACCGCCTGCAGGGCGTGACCCGCAGCGGCGTGGACGGCATCGACGTCGACGTCCTCGGCGGCAAGTACAACATGAGCGACATCATGGCGGCCATCGGCCTGGGCCAGATGAAGCAGCTCGAGAAGCTGACCGCCCACCGCGCCGAACTGGCGCGCCACTACTTCGACTGCTTCGGCCCCGACTTCGAACAGGAAACCGGCGCCCAGCTGCCGCTGCAGGCCTTCGGCAGCAGCAACTGGCACCTGTTCCAGATCATCCTGCCGGACAACGGCCCGGGCACGCGCGCCAACTTCATGACGCGCCTGCAGAAGGAGCACAACGTCGGCACCGGCTACCACTACGCGCCGATCCACCTGTTCACGCTGTACCGCGAGCGCGGCTTCAAGGAAGGCATGTTCCCGGTCGCCGAAAAGATCGGGCGCCTGACTGTGACCCTGCCGATGTTCAATGCCATGACCCTGGCCGACGTCGAGCGCGCAGTCAAGGCAGTGAAAGCGGTGCTGGCAAAATGACGCTGCTGGACATCAAGCCGGAAGTCTCGGTCGTCATCCCGGTCTATAACGAAGAGGCCGGCCTGGCCAACCTGTTCGCGCGCCTGTATCCGGCGATGGACAAGCTGGGCATCCCCTACGAGA
Source organism: Herbaspirillum sp. SJZ107 (assembly GCF_006715485.1). Lineage (GTDB taxonomy): Bacteria > Pseudomonadota > Gammaproteobacteria > Burkholderiales > Burkholderiaceae_D > Telluria. The sequence goes on along the minus strand of NZ_VFNH01000002.1, from coordinate 1,300,342 downwards.
TCCTGTTCGTCAACGACGGCAGCCGCGACCGCTCGGTCTCGATCCTGGCCGAGCAGTACCGCGCGCGCCCGGACGTGACGCGCGTGGTGATCTTCAACGGCAACTACGGCCAGCACATGGCGATCCTGGCCGGCTTCGAGCAGACCCAGGGCGAGATCGTGATCACGCTCGACGCCGACCTGCAGAACCCGCCGGAAGAGATCCACAAGCTGATCGCCAAGATGCGCGAAGGCTACGACTACGTCGGTTCGATCCGCCGCAAGCGCCAGGACTCGGCCTGGCGCACCTATGCGTCCAAGGCCATGAACCGGCTGCGCGAGCGGATCACCAACATCAAGATCACCGACCAGGGCAACATGCTGCGCGCCTACGGCCGCAACGTGATCGACCTGGTCAACCAGTGCGGCGAGGTCAACACCTTCGTACCCGCCCTGGCCTACAAGTTCGCGCGCAGGCCGACCGAGATCACCGTCGAGCACGAAGAGCGCGCGGCCGGCGAGTCGAAGTATTCGCTGTACAGCCTGATCCGCCTGAACTTCGACCTGATGACCGGCTTCTCGCTGGTGCCGCTGCAGCTGTTCTCGCTGATGGGCATGGTGCTGTCGCTGCTGTCGGCGCTGCTGGTGATCGTGCTGGTGGTGCGCCGCCTGATCGTCGGGTCCGAGGCCGACGGCCTGTTCACGCTGTTCGCGATCGCCTTCTTCTTCATGGGCGTGATCCTGTTCGGCATCGGCCTGGTCGGCGAATACGTCGGACGCATCTACCAGCAGGTGCGGGCGCGGCCGCGGTATGTGGTGGCGACCGTCCTGCAGGGCATGCCGGGCGAGCGCGATGTGGATGGGGTCGAGAAGCGCAAGATCGTGCGCTGAGCCCAGCTACATCACGTCGCCCACCACCGCGTCGTCCCTGCGAAGGCAGGGACCCAAGTTCGTGGCTCAGCCCGAAACTTGGGCCCCTGCCTGCGCAGGGGCGACGGTGACTTATATTCGCCTAACCAGGTACTGACATGAACACTCCCCAAAAACGCGCAGTCGTCTTCGCCTACCACAACGTCGGCGTACGCTGCCTGAAAGTCCTGCTCGCCGGCGGCGTCGACGTCGCCCTGGTGGTCACCCACCAGGACAGCGCTAGCGAGAATATCTGGTTCGAATCCGTGATCTCGGTCTGCGAGACCGAGGGCATCCCCTACATCACCCCGGACGATCCAAAAGCACCCGAACTGCTGGCGCAGATCCAGGCCGCGCAGCCGGACCTGCTGTTCAGCTTCTATTACCGCTACATGCTGCCGCAGGCGATCCTGGACGTGGCGCCGGCCTACAACATGCACGGTTCGCTGCTGCCGCGCTTCCGCGGCCGCGCGCCGGTGAACTGGGCGGTGCTGCACGGCGCCACCGAAATCGGCGCCTCGCTGCACGAGATGACGGTGAAACCCGACGCCGGCGCCATCGTGGCCCAGCAGGCGGTGCCGATCCTGCCCGACGATACCGCCTTCGAAGTGTTCGGCAAGGTGACGGTGGCGGCCGAGCTGGCGCTCTACAACGTACTGCCGGCGCTGCTGGCCGGCAACGCGCCGCGCATCCCGAACGACCTCAGCCAGGGCAGCTACTTCGGTGGACGCAAACCGGAAGACGGCCGCATCGACTGGAGCAAGCCTGCCGCGGCAGTCTACAACCTGCACCGTGCGGTAGCGCCACCCTACCCCGGCGCATTCACCGACGTCGGCACCCAGCGCTACGTCATCGAGCGCGCCCGCCCCTACAAGGGTGACGTCAACGGTTTGCCGCCCGGGTTGGCAGTCGTGGATAATGCGATCGTCGGCGTGTGCGGCGACGGCCGCGCACTGGCAATCCACAGTCTTCTGCACGACGGCGAACGCATGTCGGCCGCCGCTCTGCAGGCGCAACTCGCACAGGCTCATTAAATCAATATGAAAAAAGTCCTCATCCTCGGCGTCAACGGCTTCATCGGCCACCATCTTTCCAAGCGCATCCTCGAGACCACCGACTGGGAAGTCTACGGCATGGATATGCAGTGCGAGCGCATCAAGGATTTCCTCGATCATCCCCGCATGCACTTCTTCGAAGGCGACATCACGATCAACAAGGAATGGGTCGAGTACCACGTCAAGAAGTGCGACGTGATCCTGCCGCTGGTGGCGATCGCCACGCCCTCGACCTATGTGAAAGAACCGCTGCGCGTGTTCGAGCTGGATTTCGAGGCCAACCTGCCGATCGTGCGCTCGGCTGCGAAGTATAAAAAACACCTGATCTTCCCGTCGACCTCGGAAGTCTACGGCATGAGCCAGGACGCCGAATTCGATCCGGAAAACTCCAGCCTGGTCTACGGCCCGATCAACAAGCCGCGCTGGATCTACGCCTGCGCCAAGCAGCTGATGGACCGCGTGATCTGGGGCTACGGCATGGAAGGCCTGAACTTCACGCTGTTCCGTCCGTTCAACTGGATCGGCGCCGGCCTCGATTCGATCCACACCCCGAAGGAAGGCTCGTCGCGCGTGCTGACCCAGTTCTTCGGCCACATCGTGCGCGGCGAAACCATCCAGCTGGTCGACGGCGGCCACCAGAAGCGCGCCTTCACCTACGTCGACGACGGCATCTCGGCGCTGATGAAGATCATCGAGAACAAGGACGGCAAGGCCAGCGGCCAGATCTACAACGTCGGCAACCCGGTCAACAATTTCTCGATCCGCGACCTGGCCGACATGATGCTCAAACTCGCCGCCGAATACCCGGAATATGCCGAGGGCGCGAAGAAAGTGCAGATCACGGAAACCAGTTCCGGTGCCTACTACGGCGCCGGCTACCAGGACGTGCAGAACCGCGTGCCCAAGATCGAGAACACGATGAACGACCTGGGCTGGGCACCGACGGTGTCGATGGCCGACGCCCTGCGCCACATCTTCGACGCCTACCGCGGCCAGGTCGGCGAAGCCAGGGCACTGGTGGATTGAACGGATGACTCCAGCGCCGCTGCTCGTCCTCAAAATCGACGTCGACACCTACCGCGGCACGCGCGAAGGGGTCCCCAACCTGGTGCGCATGCTGACGCGGCATGCGGCCGGGGCCACCTTCCTGTTCTCGCTCGGGCCGGACCACACCGGCTGGGCGATGCGGCGCGCGCTGCGTCCGGGCTTTTTCCAGAAGGTCTCGCGCACCTCGGTGGTCGAACACTACGGCATCAAGACGCTGATGTACGGCGTGCTGCTGCCCGGCCCCGACATCGGCGCCAGGACCGCCGCCGAGATGCGCGCGGTGCGCGATGCCGGCTTCGAGTGCGGCATCCACACCTGGGACCACGTCTACTGGCAGGACCACGTCCGTACCCGCGACAAAGCCTGGACCGATGCCATCATGCAGAAGAGCGAGCAGCGCTACAAGGCGGTGTTCGGCGAAGCGCCGCACACCCACGGTGCCGCCGGCTGGCAGATGAACCAGTACGCCTTTGCGCGCCACGACAGCGCCGGCTACCGCTACGCCTCGGACGGCCGCGCTCAGCTGCGCGACGACGGCGCCCTGCTCGACCCGCAGGCCGGTCCCTACCGCTACCAGGGCCTGGACTGCATCCAGATGCCGACCACGCTGCCGACGCTGGACGAACTGCTCGGCCGCGAGATCGATGGCGTCGTGCTCGACAACGACAACATCGCCGCCCACCTGCTCAAGCTGACTGCCGATCCGGTACGCGACCACGTATATACCTTGCACGCGGAGCTTGAAGGACAGAAACTCGCCCCCATATTCGAGCAGCTGTTGTCAGGTTGGAAAGCCCAGGGCTACCGGCTTGCCTCGATGGCCGACTATTATGAGAAGATAAAACAGGCTTCGCTGCCGGCGGTTCCGCTGCAGTGGGGCCAGGTACCCGGCCGCTCAGGCGACCTGATCGTGCTGGAACCTGGACATTAACGAATCAAGGGAGAAACCCGTGGCCGAAAGCCCAAGCCCAGCAAGCGCCGCCCCTCTGGCCAATTTCAGCGCCGCCATGACCGGCGGCCAGACCTTCGAGCTGAACGGCCGTCCTGCCAAGTATACGGTCCTGTATTTTTACCCGAAGGACAATACGCCCGGCTGCACCACGGAATCCATCGCCTTCCGCGACCACCACGACGAATTCACCGCCCTCGGCGCCGCCATCTATGGCCTCAGCCGCGACTCGCTGCGTTCGCACGAAGGCTTCAAGGCCAAGCTCGGCCTGCCGTTCGAACTGATCTCCGATCCGGACGAAGCCGTGTGCACCCAGTTCGACGTCATGAAGATGAAAAACATGTACGGTAAAAAAGTGCGGGGGGTCGAGCGCAGTACGTTTGTCATTGACGCTGACGGCAAAGTGGTGAAAGAATGGCGTGGCGTGAAAGTTGCCGATCACGTCACCGAAGTGCTGGAATTTTTGAAGAGCCAGCCTTAAGAGACTACTCTGAACGCTTGGCTCCAGTCGATTAACTGTTGCCGAACCGTTTCGCCTATTTTGAGTCAAAGCTTTACCTCACAGCATCATTCCAATCAGCCTGCCGGCTTTCCCCACCCTTGGGCCCCGGCCGGCTTCCTTGTAAGTCCCCTAGTTGCATCTGTCCAGCCCGGCGGCGCGCCTACGCCCGCCCGGGGCATTCATCCGACTTTTATCTAGATTGAGAACCTGATGCCACTACCCAAAATTCCTAGCAAGCCAGCGACTATCCTGTTGGCAAAAGATTATCCTAAAGCCGAACCCGGCAAATCGCCTGTCCGCGCAGCCGCGAAGGCGGAGAACGACCCTGTCGAAGACCTGATCAGCGGGCAAGCCGTACCGGCGGCAAAAGCCGGCGCCCGCAAGTCGAAGGCAGCCCTGCTGGCCGAAGCACCGGCGCGCGAAAGCACCCCGCCGGCAGCCCCGGCGACGCTGCCTGCCCCACCGCGCGAAGACAAGAGCGGCAAGCACGGCGTCACCGCCAAGCTGCGCGAAACCGACATGAACGAACCGCATCCGGCCAAGCACAAGCCGGCCGAGGTCAACGTCAAGTCGCCGGCCAGCCGCAAGGCCGATACCTCGGGCGCAGCCAAGATGTTCGTGCTCGACACCAACGTCCTGATGCATGACCCGACCTCGCTGTTCCGCTTCGAGGAGCACGACGTCTACCTGCCGATGATGACGCTGGAAGAGCTCGACAACCACAAGAAGGGCATGTCGGAAGTCGCGCGCAACGCCCGCCAGGTGTCGCGCACGCTGGACGCACTGATCGCCAATACCGACGACGATGCGATCGAGACCGGCATCCCGCTGGCCAAGCTGGGCAACAAGGATGCCAAGGGCCGCCTGTACTTCCAGACCCGCCTGAACGCCGCCGCCCTGCCGGAGGGCCTGCCTGCAGGCAAGGCCGACAACCAGATCCTGGGCGTGGTGCGTGCGCTCGAGTCCGACCAGTCGGGCCGCGCGATCGTGCTGGTGTCGAAGGACATCAACATGCGCATCAAGGCGCGCGCGATGGGCCTGGCCGCCGAAGACTACTTCAACGACCACGTGCTCGAAGACACCGACCTGCTGTACTCGGGCATCGTGCAGTTGCCGGACGATTTCTGGACCAAGCACAGCAAGAACATGGAGTCGTGGCAGGAAATCAAGGGTGGCAATTCGGCCACCTACTACCGCGTCACCGGCCCGGTGGTGCCGACGCTGCTGGTGAACCAGTTCGTCTACTTCGACCCCAAGAACGGCGAAGCCCCGTTTACCGGCCAGGTCAAGGAAATCAACGGCAAGACCGCGGTGCTGCAGACCCTGCGCGACTACAGCCACAACAAGAACAACGTGTGGGGCATCACCGCCCGCAACCGCGAGCAGAACTTCGCGTTGAACCTGTTGATGAATCCTGAAGTCGACTTCATCACCCTGCTCGGCCAGGCCGGTACCGGCAAGACCCTGCTGGCGCTGGCGGCAGGCCTGGCGCAGGTGCTCGAGACCAAGGTCTACAACGAGATCATCGTCACCCGCGTGACCGTGCCGGTGGGCGAAGACATCGGCTTCCTGCCGGGTACCGAGGAAGAAAAGATGTCGCCGTGGATGGGCGCCTTCGACGACAACCTCGAAGTGCTGATGAAGGGCGACGGCGACGCCGGCGACTGGGGCCGCGCCGCGACCCAGGACCTGATCCGTTCGCGCATCAAGATCAAGTCGCTGAACTTCATGCGCGGCCGTACCTTCGTCAACAAGTTCCTGATCATCGACGAGGCGCAGAACCTGACGCCGAAGCAGATGAAGACCCTGGTCACGCGCGCCGGTCCGGGCACCAAGATCCTGTGCCTGGGCAATATCGCGCAGATCGATACGCCGTATCTCACCGAAGGCTCGAGCGGCCTGACCTACGTGGTCGACCGCTTCAAGGGCTGGAGCCACGGCGGCCACGTGACGCTGGCGCGCGGCGAGCGTTCGCGCCTGGCGGATCACGCGAGCGACGTGCTGTAAGCGTTTTTAGTTCGTTTCGAACGAAAGCCTGCGTGCCGGAAGGTACGCAGGCTTTTTTCATATCGTCAGCTCGTAATAAAAAAGCCGCCAACGCGAACATCGCGCGGCGGCAAGCCGGAAGAGGTGCCGCTGGGCGGCACCTGTCTGGAGGAGCCGGAACGTCAGAACTTGTAGCGTGCCCCCAGCATGTAGCGCGGACCGCCGGTGGTGATGGTCAGCACCTGCTCCTTGGTACGGCCGTGGGTACGCTGGTTCTCGTTCAGCAGGTTGATCGCCTCGAACGAGAAGCTCAGGTTCTTGGTGTAGTTGAAGCCGACGCTGAGGTCGACCTGGCCGAAAGGCTCGACGTAGGTCGGGTTCGGCTGGCCATTATTGGTCGGCGACAGCAGGAACTCGCCGCGCCAGTTGTAGGCCGCGCGCACCGACCAGTTCTCGTCCTCGTAGATACCGACCAGGTTGGCCGAGTTCGACAGGCCGACCAGCGCGAACTGGTTGCCGGAGCCTGCGTTGTCGAAGGCCAGGTCCGACTTCACGTAGGTGTAGTTGGCCTGGATGCCGAGACCGTTGCTCAGGAAGTGCTGCCAGTTGATCTCCGCACCCTTCAGCGAGGCCTTCTTCTCGTTGACGTAGCTGGTGATCAGGTAAGGCAGGGCCGGATCGCCGGCGATACCGGAGATGGTGCCGAGGGCGTTGCCGGTCACGGGGCTGTTGCCGGTGTAGGTCACGCCCGGCCGGCCGTTGAAGTTGCGCAGGATGTAGTTGCGCATGCAGTTGGTGTCGGTCGCGACGCAACCGGCAGCCACTGCCGCGTTCCAGTAGGCGCCGCCGACCGGGGTGGTGGCGCTGGTCGACGGCTCGTTGACCACGACCTGGCCGGCGTAATTCTCCAGGTTCTTGTGGAACAGGCCCAGCGAGACCATGCTCTGCTTGGTGTAGTACCACTCGGCCGACAGGTCGAGGTTCTTCGACTTGACCGGTTCCAGCGCCGGGTTGCCGCGGTTGGCGGTGACGCCGCGCACCGATGCGGTGGTACCGAAGCTGGTGCCGCCCTCGATCTGGTCGTAGCGCGGACGGCCGATGGTCATGCCGTAGCTGGCGCGCACCTTCAGGTCGGGACGCACGTCCATGTCCCAGTCCAGGGTCGGCAGGAAGTTCTTGTAGCTGCCCTTCTGGGTCTGGTAGACGGTCGAACCGAAGGTCAGCGGCAGTTCGTTCTGCGAGATCCAGTCGAGGCGGGTCGGCACCTTCAGCAGACCGGTCGAAGTGACGTCGGTCTTCTCGTAGCGGAAACCGACGCCGGTGTGCATCGGCATCGCGGTATCCCACTCGGTATTGAACTGCAGGTACAGCGACTTGGTCTTCTCCACCGTGGTGCGGTCGAAGGCCGGGTTGTCCAGGCTCGGCGTGTAGCCCGCGCGGTCGCCGGTCAGGGCGATGGCGGCGTCGCGCACGTCCGAGAAGTTGAACGTGTGGATCTGGTTGAACAGGTTCGGATTGCCGGAGCCCTCCAGCTTGCTGAAGTACTGGCGCAGCGTGTCGGCCTGCCACAGGCCCTGGTCGTAGCCGCCGTTCTCGGGGGTGGCGGTGCCGCTCCAGGTATCGCGCTGCACCTGCTGGAATTTCGAATGGTTGTCGACCTTGGCATAGCCCAGGCCGAAGTTCAGGTTCGAGGCTTCCAGCAGCTTCCAGTTGCCGCCGGCCTGCACCTGGTCGATCTTCATCTTGTTGATGCCGTCCTGGAACCAGGAACCACTGACCTGGTGCGGGGCGCGCACGAAGTCGGCGCCCTGGATCGACAGCACCGGCATTTCCTGGCTGAAGTCGAGCGCCGAGGTGCCGCGGCTGAAGCTGACCGTGGCCAGGTCGTTGTTCGAACCGAACGGGCTGTCCTTCTTGGCTTCGGCGGTCGAGTGGTGGGCGTCGAAGTTCAGGCGCAGCGACGGCGAAGCGCGCCACTGGGTATTGAAGCCGATCGAATTGTTGTTGGTGACGGTGGCGAAGTCGCCGCCGTTCATCGCGATGTCCTGGTTCTGGACGCGCTCCTGGTAGTACACCGGGGTCGCCACCGGGCCATTGGTGAAGATGCTCGACTGGACCGGGATGCCGGTGGACACGCCGTTGGCATCCTTCAGGACCGAGGTATCGTGGTTGAACCAGGCCGACAGCTCGTGGTACTTGGTCTGGATCTTGTTCTGCGAATAGGTGTAGTCCAGCGTCGTGGTCAGGTCCTTGTTCGGGCGGAACTGCAGGGTCAGCTGGCCGTTGGTGCGCTGGCGCTGCGAGCCGCGCATGAAGTAGGAGATGTTCTGCGGCGTCAGGTAGATGTCGTTGGCGCCCGGCGGATTGGTGACGCCGGCATAGCCAGGCGTGCCCGGCTGCGGAATCGCGCCCGAGCGGTCGTCGCCGATCTTGAACGGGCCGAGCCAGCCGTTGGTCACGGCAGCCTGGTTCACGCCCAGGTTGCGTTCCTGGTAGCTGCCGCTGACCGCGAGGCCGAACATGCCGTTGCCGAAGATCGTGCTGTAGATGCCCGAGACTTCCGGCGTCCACGAGCTCTTGGCCTTGTCCGCGCCAGGCAGGTTGTTGTTCGACGTGTCGTACACGCCCTTGATGCCGACGCTGGCGGTCTTGCCCAGGTCGAACGGACGCGCGGTCATGATGTTGATCGTGGCGCCGATGCCGCCCGGCGGGGTGTCGGCGCGCGCGCTCTTGTAGACCTGGATCTGCGAGACCGATTCCGAGGCCAGGTTGCTGAAGTCGAAGGCGCGGCCGGCCTGGTCGCCCAGGCTGGCAGTCGGCATCTGGCGCCCGTTCAGCAGGACCATGTTGAGGTCCGGACCGACGCCGCGCACGGTCACGTTGGCGCCTTCGCCGCGGTTGCGGTCGATCGACACGCCCGAAATGCGCTGCAGCGATTCGGCCAGGTTGGTATCCGGGAACTTGCCGATGTCGTCGGCGACGATGCCGTCGACGATACCGTCGGAATTGCGCTTCAGGTTCAGGGTCGACTGCAGGCTGGCGCGGATGCCGGTCACTTTCACGACATTGGTGGTCGGTGCCGGCGGCGTCCCCGAGCTTGCCGCCGGGACGGCTGCGACACCCTCCGGCGAGCCACTCTGGTCCTGTGCAAAGGCCGGAACGGCCAACGTGGCGCAGGCGCTGGCAACAGCCAGGCTGATCAGGCGATGCCTGGTGTGCGGATAAAGGGGTGCCCCCTTCTTGATGATAGACACGGTGTCTCCTCTCTCGTCTCTGAATGCGGTGGGTGGCGCCTGACGGCTTGCAAACCCGCCGCGTGGTGGTACTGCGAACTCACCTGTCCCGTTGGCTGCACACGCTGCTGGTGCCGTCGTCGCTGCGGGACCGCTCGTATTGTTCGAACGTAATGTTGAGGAGGGTAGAAAATTAAAACTGATTGGTCAATCGAACGTGTGATCGATTTCAGGGCGCGAAACGCCCGAAAACCATGCATTGAGGATAAAAAATAGCAGTGTTAGCGCCTAACATTGCACCATGGCACAGCAAATGACGATGCTAATGAAATCGATTTCACAAATAAATCAATGACTTCGTGCATTTCAAGGATGGCGCGCCAGTGTCCGGTTCGGTGCCACTTTTACTTTGCCAAACGGCAAAAAGTTATTTTTGTAACAGTGGCTCGCTGTTGTACACAAAGCACACTTTCAAAATTGACTTGACATATGTTACGGACCAGGATGGCGGCGTTTACAAATGCCAGGAAGGTCCACTTCACATGTTGCATATATGTTATACAGATGCATTAAAGCAAATTTTTGTAAAACATGGTCAGTAAAACTGGTTATCATTGCAAGAATGCACTACGCCGGCTGGATGGCTCAGCGCGCAGCTGCCGAACCTCGTCAATCACTCTGGGAGAGATGCACATGAAAGGTATGACCTTGGCGGCCCTGGCCGGCGCCATCCTGCTCTGCGGCTGCGCCAGCACCGACAACAATCCGACCACCGGACAGAACACCGTCGCATCGCGCGAAGATGCACCGCTCGGCTCCTTCATCAAGAAAAAGCCGGGCAGCGGCAGCGATAGCATCACGCTCGACAAGCAGGCGCTGGAAAACCAGCGCATGATGAACAGCAGCCCCGTCAGCCTGCCGCAGCGCTGATCCGCCCTCTTCTCCTGCTGTTATACCGAGTAATAACGAAGCGGGGGACAGTCCCATCGACTGTCCCCCGCTTCATGCTTCATAACGCTGCTTTCAAAATTGCCCGGCAAGGACCGGCTTAGCGCGCCTGCTCCCCGTCCTGCTGCACGAACACCGCCGCGGTGCGCGCCGGGACGCTGAACGTCCCGCTGGCCGCGTCGTAGGCGGACGTCTTGACCACCTCATCGCTGCCGCGCTGCTGGATGCCATGCAGCGCGAGGTTTTTCCCTTTCAGTTCCGGAATCGCAAAGCGCTTGGCAACCTTGTCGACGTTGAACAGCACCACCACGCGCGCATACCCGGCACCCTGGTAAGGGCGCGGCGACGCGCCGTCCAGACTCATCACCACCAGTCCCGGCACCTGGTCCGGACCGACGTTGTGGAACTTGAGGCGCTCGATCACGTCCTGGGCGGTGCGCATGCGGAACAGCGTGCTGTCCTTGCGGATCGCCAGGAAATTCTCGTACACGTCGCGGGCCTGCACGATCGCGCGGGTATCCGGCTTGATCAGCGGATTGGCCAGCACCGGCTGCATCAGGCTCCAGTTCGACTGCTCGTTGCCCGCCAGCGGCAGGCCGACGCCGAAGTTGTTGGTCTGGTAGCTGTAGTCCAGGCGGTTGAACCAGTCGCCGGCGTTATACGTATCGCGCTGGAGCGACTTGGAGCGCAGGATTTCCTGGCCGGCGTGGGTGAACGGAATGCCCTGGGACAGCAGCACGACCGCCGCCCCCAGGCTCTGCATGCGCACGCGGTCGGCCAGCGAGGTCGATTGCGGCAGGCGCATCGCGTTGATGTCGAACAGGGTCTGGCCGTCGTGCGCCTCGACGTAGTTGATGATCTCCGACGGCTTGGCGGTGAAGCCGGCGCGCTGGCCGAAGTAATCGATCTCGGCATTGCTGCGATTGGAGCCGGTGCGGTCGGTGAAGCGGTAGTCGCGCAGGGTACCGGCCAGGGTCACGCGCGCCAGGTCGGCCAGGCGCAATGCATCGTCGCGGGTCTGGTTCGCCTGACCGTTCGGATCGGTGTAGACGCCGTTGATGAAGCCCTGCTGGCTGATCAGCGCGCTGCCGTTGTCGCAGCAGCCGCCGCCGTGCATCGTGTCCCGCATGCGGTCGTTGAACGAGCCGATGCCGGTGCCGTACAGGTTGGCCTGGCGTGCCACCGGGAAGCGCGTGTCGTTGGCGACGGCGCCGGTGTTCCAGGCTTCGCCGTACAGGTAGATGTCGCGGCCGGCCGCCTTGTTGACGTCCGCCTGCAGGCGCTTGATCAGGTCGAGCGGCGTCAGGCCCATGATGTCGAAGCGGAAGCTGTCGACCTTGTACTGGGTCGCCCACAGCGACACCGAATCGATGATCAGCTTGCCCATCATGGTGTTTTCCTGCGCGGTGTCCGAGCAGCAGCTGTCGCCCAGGATGCCGCCGCCGGCATTCAGGCGATAGTAATAGGCGGGCACGATGCGGTCGAGCACCGACAGGTTGCCCTGCATCGCCTGGCTGGTATGGTTGTAGACCACGTCCATCGTCACGCGCAGGTTGCTTTCGTGCAGCGCCTGCACCATGGCGCGGAACTCGCGCACGCGCACGGCACCGTCGTTGGCGTCGCTGGAGTAGCTGCCTTCCGGCGCGTTGTAGTGGACCGGGTCATAGCCCCAGTTGAAGCAGTCGCTGTCCTGGCTGGCCGCCACCGCCGCCTGCTGGGCGGTACCATCCGGCGCTCCGCCCGGAATCGACGGCGTGCTGCAGCCGGCCTCGTTGACGCTGGCGAAATCGAAGCTCGGCAGCAGGTGCACGTGGGTCATGCCGGCCTTGGCCAGCGACTTCAGGTGGCGCATGCCGTTCGAGCCGCCGTCGGTGAAGGCCAGGTACTTGCCGCGGTGCGCCGCCGGCACCGATTCGTCGCTGGCGGAGAAGTCGCGCACATGCAGTTCGTACAGCGCGATGTCGGCCGGGTCGGCCAGCAGCGGCGAGCGGTCGGCATCCCAGCCGGCCGGCTTCATCTGCGGGCTGTCGAGATCGGCCATGAAGCTGCGCGCGCTGTTGGCGCTCAGGCTCACCGAGTACGGGTCGGTCACGGTGTTGGCCACCACCTTGTTGCCGGCCCAGCGCGACAGCACGTTGACGGTGTAGGTGTAGTAGGCGCGGTTGACCCATTTGCCGCTCGGTGCCGAGTAGCTCCACACGCCGCTGGCGTCGCGCGTCATCGGGAAGGTGGAGGCAGCGGACGCCGCCGTGGCGGCGCCGGCGTACACGTTCAGGCTGACCGATTTCGCGGTCGGCGCCCACACCCGGAAGGTCGCCATGCCGCGGTTGAAGCTGAGGCCCAGCTGGGCCTGTGCGGCGCCGGCGGCGAACACTTCGTCGAGCATGCCGGCCATCTGCAGCGAGGTCGCCTGCACCAGCTTGCCAGCGCCGTCGTACTGGGCGATGGCGAACTGGCCGCTGGCCAGTCCGGCCACACGGGCGGCATCCTTGTCCGCCAGGCGCAGGCCGGTGGCGCCGGCCAGGTGCGGATACTTGGCGCGGAGCGCATCCGGCAGCGCAGCCAGGCTCAGGTCGAAGCTGCCGTCGAAGCCGGCGGGACCGTCCGACGTGAAGGCCAGTCCGCCGTTGGCGGCGTAGAACAGTTTATAGCTGCCACCCGCGGGCACGCCCGGCCAGGCCAAGGTGGTGGCGGTCAGCCAGTGGGCGGTGGCGCCGGCCAGGTTGCCGAGATTCAGCACCGGCGGCGCCGCGTAGATCGTGCAATCGCCTTCCTGCATCCAGATTTCCTGGCCGCGGGTGGCGATGTCGGCATTCAGGGCGGCGTACTGGTCGCTGGTGCAGCTCTTGTTGCCGTTGCCGTCGGTCACCAGGAAGGAGATCCCGGTCTTGCCGGCTGCCAGCGGGATATCGACCCAGCCGCCGAAGCTGTCGCTATTGCTGAACATGAAGCGGTCGGTGATCCAGGCCGCGCTTGGCGTGCGCGGGCCGTCCCAGGAATACACGCCCCATTGCGAGGTATCGCCCTGGATGCGGTGGTAGTGCATGCGGATGGTGGCGGGCGCCACGGCCGGGGCGTCGGCGGTCGCGCTGGCGGTCACCGCCAGCTGGCGCGACGCGGATGCGCTGCCCTGCCCGGCCTGTTCGCCGCCACCGCAGCCGCTCAGGGCAAAGGCGGTCGCAACCAGGCATGACCATGAAGTCAAACTACTTCTGCTTAACATATTGTCTCCGTTTTCATTCTTATTTGAGCTTCTCCGTAGGGGGAAAAGACGCCGTCGGCTGTCAGCCGCATGTAATATTACTACTACTACCGGCTGGAAATGCATCGGAGACAACAGTTCACTGCGCTTGTGGTTGTTTTACCACTCACAACGGATGGACGAAAAAAAAGCAGGGTCGATGACCCTGCCTTGCATTGCCCGCGGCGCGTGGCTCAGAGGATGTGGGTACCGATCCACCAGGCGATGGCCGCCATGAAGGCCGAGGCCGGGATGGTGAAGATCCACGCCCACACGATATTGCCTGCCACGCCCCAGCGCACCGCCGACGCCTTCTGCGCCGAACCGACGCCGACGATCGCGCCGGTGATGGTGTGGGTGGTCGAGACCGGCACGCCGATCGCGCTGGCCAGGAACAGGGTAATGGCACCGCCCGACTCGGCGCAGAAGCCGCCGACCGGTTTCAGCTTGGTGATCTTCTGGCCCATGGTGCGCACGATGCGCCAGCCGCCGAACAGCGTGCCCATGCTGATCGCGGTGTAGCACGCGATGATCACCCACAGTGGCGGCTCCGCCGCGCCCGCCTGCGAGGCGCCGGCGAAGATCAGCAGCATCCAGATGATGCCGATGGTTTTCTGCGCGTCGTTGCCGCCATGGCCCAGGCTGTAGGCAGCGGCGGACACCAGCTGCAGGCGGCGGAACCAGGTATCGACCTTGCGCGGCGGGGTGCGCACGAAGATCCAGGACACCGCCAGCATCACGATCGAACCGAGAATGAAGCCCAGCAGCGGCGACAGGATGATCCACTGCACGGTCTTCAGCAGGCCGCCGCCGACCAGCGCGCCGGTGCCGCTCTTGGCCACGGCCGCGCCCACCAGGCCGCCGATCAGGGCGTGCGAGGACGAGGAAGGAATCCCGTAGTACCAGGTGATGATGTTCCAGATGATGGCGCCCACGAGCGCCCCGAATATCACGTACTGGTCGACGATATTGGCGTCGATGGTGCCCTTGCCCACCGTCGCCGCCACGTGCACGCCGACGGTGAAGATGGCGACGAAGTTGAACAGTGCCGACATGGCCACCGCGGTCTGGGGTTTCAGGACGCCGGTCGATACCACCGTCGCGATCGCGTTGGCGGCATCGTGGAAACCGTTCATGAAGTCGAAGACCAGCGCTAAAAGGACGAGCAGGCCCAGCACATAAATGCTGATATGAAGATGATCCATGGATTTATTCTTGTTCTTGTCGCGTTACGCGTTCTCGACGATGATGCCTTCGATGATGTTGGCAACGTCTTCGCAGCGGTCGGTGACGGTCTCGAGGATCTCGTAGATCGCCTTCATCTTGATCAGGTTGCGCACGTCCGGCTCGTCGCGGAACAGCTTGGACATGGCGGCACGCATCACGTGGTCGGCGTCCGACTCCAGGCGGTCGATCTCTTCGCAGATCGCGACCATCTTCTGGGCGTTGTCCATGTTGTGCAGCATGCCGACGGCCTGCTGGACCTTTTCGCAGCAGGCCAGGCACAGCTCGGCCAGGCGCTTGGCTTCCGGGGTCACGGCCTGCAGGTCGTACAGCGAAATCGTTTGAGCGGCGTCCTCCATCATGTCGAGGATGTCGTCCATGCGCGTGATCAGCTTGTGGATGTCGTCGCGGTCGAGCGGGGTGATGAAGGTCTTGTGCAGCAGGTCGACGGTGGCGTAGGTGATCTTGTCCGCCTGTTTTTCGATGCTTTCCACGGCATGGGTGCGGTTTTCGAGGTCGTCGAAGTTGGTCATCAAACCGACCATCTCCTGCGCACCCTTCACGCACAAGGCAGCGTGCTGGTTGAACAGGTCAAAAAATTTGCCCTCCGTGGGCATCAGGCGTCCAAACATGTAATTCTCCGTTGGTAGATCTCTTGGGACTTCTTGAGGGACACGGCACAAGGTTTCCGCCCAGCTCGCGCCGGGAGGAAACCACGCACCGCATCTATTTTATTTCTGTTGTTATTGGCGCTTGTTTACCCGGTTTAGTCACCCTGGTAAACACTCAGATTGCCGCTGTAATTGCCGAACTTGGTATACATACCCATCCAGGTCAGGCGGATTGCCCCGATCGGACCGTTACGCTGCTTGCCGATGATGATCTCGGCGGTGCCTTTATCAGGCGAGTCCGGGTTGTAGACCTCGTCACGATACAGGAAGATGATAACGTCGGCATCCTGTTCGATAGCGCCCGATTCGCGCAGGTCGGACATGACCGGGCGTTTGTTCGGGCGTTGTTCCAGCGAGCGGTTCAGCTGCGACAACGCGATCACCGGGCAACCGAGTTCCTTGGCCAGGCCCTTCAGGCTACGCGAGATTTCCGAAATCTCGGAGGCGCGGTTGTCGCCCGGCTTGGAACCCTGCATCAGCTGCAGGTAGTCGACGATGATCAGGCCGAGCTTGCCGCACTGGCGTGCCAGGCGGCGCGCACGCGCGCGCATCTCGATCGGATTCAGCGCCGGCGTCTCGTCGATGAAGACCTGGGCGTCGTTCATCTTCTGGATCGCATGCGTCAGGCGCGGCCAGTCTTCGTCGTTCAGCTTGCCGGTACGCAGGCGGTGCTGGTCGAGCTGGCCGACCGAACCGAGCATACGCATCGCCAGCTGGGCGCCGCCCATCTCCATCGAGAAGATCGCCACCGGCAGGCCGGCTTCGATCGCGACGGCTTCGCCGATGTTGACCGAGAAGGCGGTCTTGCCCATCGACGGACGGCCGGCGACGATGACCAGGTCGCCCGGCTGCAGGCCGGAAGTCATCTTGTCGAGGTCGATGAAGCCGGTCGGCACGCCGGTGATCTCGCCCTGGTTTTCGCGGCTGTAGAGTTCGTCGATGCGCTCGACCACCTGGGTCAGCAACGGCTGCACCGGCAGCCAGCCCTGGGCGCCGCGGGCGCCCTGCTCGGCGATCGCGAAAATGCGCGATTCGGCTTCGTCGAGGATCTGCTTGACCTCGGCGCCCTGCGGATTGAAGGCCTTGCCCGACACTTCGTCGGCCACGGTGATGAGTTGGCGCAGCACGCCGCGGTCGCGCACGATCTCGGCGTAACGGCGGATGTTGGCAGCGGATGGCGTATTTTGCGCCATCGCGTTCAGGTATTGCAGGCCGCCCACGTCTTCGGCCTTGCCGAGCTGGACGAGCGATTCGTAGACGGTGATCACGTCGGCGGGTTTGCCGGAATTGATCAGGCGGACCATCTGTTCGAAGATGATCCGGTGGTCGTAGCGGTAGAAATCCTCCGCATGCATGAAGTCGGCAATGCGGTCCCACGCCGCGTTATCGCGCAGGAGACCGCCGATCACGGACTGTTCTGCTTCGATCGAATGCGGGGGAATGCGGAGCGACTCGATTTGCGGGTCTGCTGGGGTATTCATGGGCGGCATTATACCTGTTTGCCACCGACCGCTGAAATGATTGGTGAGTTTCCTCTAGTAAAAAGAACAAAAAAAAAGCCGGGATAACCCGGCTTTTTCTCATCCATACAACAGAATGAATTAAGCAGCTTCGCCGACAACAGCGATGGTGACATCGACGACGACGTCGGTGTGCAGCGCGACAGCAACCGGGTGCTCGCCGGTGGTCTTCAGCGGACCGGTCGGCAGGCGAACCTGTGCTTTTTCGACTGCGAAACCTTGCTTGGTCAGGGCTTCGGCGATGTCGAAGTTGGTCACGGAACCGAACAGACGGCCGTCGACGCCGGCTTTCTGGGCGATGGTGACGGTCATGCCGTTCAGCTTCTCGCCTTGGGCTTGCGAAGCGGCCAGCTTTTCAGCAGCAGCTTTTTCCAGCTCGGCGCGCTTCACTTCGAACTCGGCGACAGCCGAGGTGGTCGCACGGCGGGCCATTTTTTGCGGGATCAGGAAGTTACGTGCGTAACCGTCCTTGACCTTGACGACGTCGCCCAGGTTGCCGACGTTGACGACTTTTTCCAGCAGGATAACTTGCATATTATTCTCCAGTATTTACTTGTGCTCGTTGCCGTAGCGACTTAAGCGTTGTGCAGGTCGGTGTACGGCAGCAGGGCCAGGTAACGTGCGCGCTTGATCGCGGTGTCGACTTGACGCTGGTAGTGCGCCTTGGTACCGGTCAGGCGAGCCGGCATGATCTTGCCGTTTTCCTGGACGAAATCCTTCAGGGTGTCGACGTCTTTGTAGTCAACCTGTTCCACGCCTGCAGCGGTGAAGCGGCAGAATTTCTTGCGCTTGAACAGCGGGTTCTGCTGTTTGCGCTTCAGTTTTTCTTTTGCTTTGTTTTTGTCGAACTTTTTACCGAATGCCATTTGAGGCTCCTGTATCTAAAAACGTGCTCGCTAGTCGATCGACTATTCGGCGGCACTGAAATCAATGATGTGAAACACCAGGGTTTTACTGTGACGGCTCTTCCTGGCGAGAAATCCTGTGAAGCGATGCACTGCGCCCAGTTCGGCGTTGGCGAATCGTCCCGAGATTTCACCCGCGGCAACCGCGGCCATCTCGAACTCGACCTGCCTGGCAATCCCGGCTTCCGTCTGCTGCGACTGGTGCTGTAATGTCGCGCCGACGATCGGGATGCCGGCCGGGGTGTAACGCAGGGTATCGCGCTCGAGGATGCTGGCAACCAGCGACAGCTCGTTCACTACCCGTTCGCGCAAGCCCGTGGCTTAGGCTGCAGCGGCCGGAGCGGCTGCCTGCTCTGCGCGGTGGCTCTTGGCTGCGTCTTCGCGCTGGACCGACTTCATCATCGGCGACGGTGCGGTTTCAGCCTTCTTCATCTTCACGGTCAGGTGACGCAGCACGGCATCATTGAACTTGAATGCGGTTTCCAGCTCGACCAGGGTCTCGTTGTCGCACTCGATGTTCATGCAGATGTAGTGTGCCTTCGGCAGTTTCTGGATCTGGTAAGCCATTTGACGACGGCCCCAATCTTCGACGCGGTGGATGTTGCCGCCGCGCGAGGTGACCGTGGTCTTGTAGCGTTCGATCATCGCCGGGACCTGCTCGCTCTGGTCCGGGTGGACGATAAACACGATTTCATAATGACGCATGCATTACTCCTTGAGGACGTTTAAACAAATGCCCACCTCGGCGTCAAGACGAGTGTGGGAAGGGAAAGCCCAACATTATAACCGGAAAAACGTCAAGCGCTCAATCGGTTTGTGAGGCACTGGTTTGTGACAAAAAAATCGCCGAAATCCACGAATCCCCTTGCGTGCAGCGCAATACTGTACAAAAATACAGTCTGTCCCAGCACCCATGATTCACTGACCCCATGCTTAAGCTCACTGCAAGGCAAGAACAGATCCTTAACCTGATCAAGGAAGCCATCGACAACACCGGCTTCCCGCCGACCCGCGCCGAAATCGCGCAAGAGCTTGGCTTCCGCTCGGCCAACGCCGCCGAGGAACACCTGCAAGCCCTGGCGCGCAAGGGCGCGATCGAAATTTCCCCCGGCACCTCGCGCGGCATCCGCCTGCTCGGCGGCACGGCGGCGCCGGCGGCGCCCGAGCCGGCCGCCATGCCGCACGTGCCGGCTGCCCTGCTGATGTCGCTGCCGCTGGTCGGCCGCGTCGCCGCCGGTTCGCCGATCCTGGCCCAGGAACACGTCGAGGCCAATTACGCGGTCGACCCGGCCATGTTCTCGGCCAAGCCCGACTTCCTGCTGAAGGTCAAGGGCTGGTCGATGCGCGACGCCGGCATCTGCGACGGCGACATCCTGGCCGTCAAGAAAGTCGACAGCGCCAAGAACGGCCAGATCGTGGTCGCCCGCATCGGCGAAGAAGTCACCGTCAAGCGCTACCGCAAGAACGGCACCGTCATCGAACTGCTGCCGGAAAATCCGGAGTTCTCGGTGATCACGGTCGATCCGCAGACCGACGAGTTCGCGCTCGAAGGCTTGGCGGTTGGCTTGATGCGTTCCTGGCACTAAGCGTTTAGATACACAACGAGATACAAAACATCGTTCCTGGCATTGCCGGGAACGACGTTTTTGGGCTAGCGGCTCTCCGCCGGCTCCGGCGGCGGCGCGTTCTTGACCATTTCGTTGTGCTCGCTCACGTAAGCCTCGGTCGCATTGCGCCAGGCCGTGAAGTCGGCCACCACCAGCTTGCCGCCGACCTGGGTGTCTTCCGCCACCCGCTTGCCGACCTCGTCCAGGTGGGCAGTCGCCCTTTCCATCTCGCTTGCCGTCATCAGCTTGCTCACGTCTTCCGGAATGCGCTTGGTCAGCGGCATCGACGCGTTCAGGTATTTCACGAAGCGGTTGTGGCAGGTTTCCCAGTCCTTCATCCTGGCGCTATAGCGGTCGATGTCGTCGTTGACCTTGGACATGGCCGGGAAGCGCGGCGCCGGGCAGCGGTAGTCGCCGCTGCGCAAGTCGGCACCGTCGTATTTGACGATCCAGTAATCGATGTCGGCGCGGCGCGCATCGCGCTGCTTCATCAGGTCGAGCGTGGCGATTGCCACCGCGTTGCCCTTGGCCGCGGCCTTGCGGAACCATTCGGCGGCCTTGTCCATGTCTTCGGCACCGGCTTCGCCATAGAAATACATCTCGCCCAGGTGCTGCTGGGCCATCACGTTGCCGGCATTCGCCAGCTTGGTGTACTTCTGCAGCGCCTGCGGATAGGCTTTCTTGGCAAACAGGGCGTCGGCGTCGGCGAGCTCGTCCGCCATGACGGCGGTGCTGCACAGCAAGGCGGCGCAAAACAGGACAGTTTTCATGACAGGCGTGATCGTAATGGAAAGCAATGTACGATCATAACGCCAGTGTGCCGCCGGCTCAACTGGGGAGCGCGGCGGCATGGGGGAGCTTTACCGGAATTTACCGGCTCAGCCGTTCAAGGCGTCGCCGAAATCGCGCAACAGGTCCTCGGTGTCCTCGATGCCGACCGACACCCGGATCAGCGACTCGGCGATGCCCATGCTGGCGCGGCGCTCTGCCCCCATCTCGAAGAAGATCGTGTGGGCCACCGGAATCACCAGCGTGCGGGTGTCGCCCAGGTTGCTGGCCGGGATCGCCACGCGCAGGCGGTTCAGGTAGTCGAAGCAGTCGATGCCGTCCTTCAGCTCGAACGAGAACAGTGAACCCGAGGCGCGGAACAGCTCGCTCGTCAGCGCGTGCTGCGGATGCGAGGCCAGGCCCGGGTAATACACGGCCGCGACCCGCTCATCGGCTTCCAGCATCCTCGCCAGCGCCAGCGCGTTGCCGCAGGTGCGCTCCATGCGCAGCGCCAGGGTCTCGGCGCCGACCGCGATGTGGTGCGCCGCTTCCGGCGCCAGCGAGGCACCGAAGTCGCGCAGCGACTTGGCGCGCAGCTGGGCCATGCCCTGGGCTTGCGGCGCCAGCTTGCGGAAGTTGGGGGCGATGTTCGGGTAGGCGCTCCAGTCGTGGACGCCGGTGTCGGTAAGGGCGCCGCCCAGCGCCATGCCGTGGCCGCCGATCGACTTGGTCAGCGAATTCACCACCAGACCGGCACCCACCGCCTTCGGGCGGAACAGGTAGGGCGTGGTCATGGTGTTGTCGACCACGTACAGGATGCCGCGCTGGCGGCACAGCTCGCCAATGCGGGCGAGGTCAGCCACCTGGGTGCGCGGGTTGGCGATGGTCTCGACGAACACCAGGCGGGTGTTTTCCTGGAGTGCGGCTTCGACGTTGGCGACGTCGGTGGCGTCCACGAACGACACCTCGGTGCCCTGCCCCGCCACGGTATTCCACAGGCTGTTGGTGTTACCGAACAGGAAGGAGGACGACACCACGTGGTCGCCATCCTTCAGCAGCGCCTGGGCCAGCGCGCCGATCGCCGCCATGCCGGTGCCGAAGCACAGGGTGGCGACGCCGTCTTCCATCTGCGTGATCTTGTCTTCCAGCGCCGACACGGTCGGGTTGCCCTGGCGGCCGTAGCGGAAGCCCGGCTCCTTGCCCTGGAAGACCGAGGCCAGCTGGCGCGCATCGGTATAGCCGAAGGCGACCGAGGTGTGGATCGGCTTGTGCAGGGAGTTCTGTTCGATCGGCTTGCGGCGGTCGTTGTGGAGGATGGTGGTGGTGAAACCGTAGGGAGTCTTGTCGCTCATGGTCGTTCTTGTGTGTTTGATGCTCGGAAATGAAAACGGGCGCCCGTGGCGCCCGATGATCTTACTTTATTCTGCCGCAACCGCAGGATTCAGGTTCAGCTGGGTCCGCACCACGTCTTCCGACGACTTGCCGGACGACTTGTGGCGGTGGTTCTCCAGGCGGTCCAGGTACTCCGGCGTGATGTCGCCGGTGATGTAGACGCCGTCGAAGCAGGAGGCTTCGACGCTGGTCAGTGCCGGGTTGACGTCCATGATCGACTTCTTCAGCGCCTCGATGTCCTGGTAGACCAGGCGGTCGGCGGTGATCTCGCGGCACACCTCTTCCACCGTGCGGCCGTGGGCGATCAGTTCGTCGCGGGTCGGCATGTCGATGCCGTAGACGTTCGGGTACAGCACCGGCGGCGCGGCCGAGGCGAAGAATACCTTGCGGGCGCCGGCTTCGCGCGCCATCTGCACGATCTCGCGGCTGGTGGTGCCGCGCACGATCGAGTCGTCGACCAGCAGCACGTTCTTGTCCTTGAATTCCGAGGCGATCGCATTCAGCTTCTGGCGCACCGATTTCTTGCGCATGCCCTGCCCCGGCATGATGAAGGTACGGCCGATGTAGCGGTTCTTGATGAAGCCTTCGCGGTATTCGACGCCGAGCTTCAGGGCCAGCTGGATCGCGGCCGGGCGCGAGGAATCCGGGATCGGCATCACGACGTCGATGTCTTCGACCGGGATCTCCTGGCGGATCTTGTCGGCCAGGTATTCGCCCATTTTCAGGCGGGTCGCATACACCGAGGCGCCGTCGATCACCGAGTCCGGGCGTGCCAGGTACACGTATTCGAAGGCGCACGGATTCAGCGACGGGTTCTGGGCGCACTGGCGCGCATGCATGTTGCTGTCGTTGTCGATCCAGACGGCTTCGCCCGGGGCGATGTCGCGCATGAAGCGGAAACCGAGGCCTTCCAGGGCCACCGATTCGCTGGCGACCAGGTATTCCGGGCCGTGCTCGGTCTCGTTGACGCCGATGCACAACGGACGGATACCGAACGGGTCGCGGAAGGCCAGCAGGCCATGGCCGGCGATCTGGGCGATCACGGCGTAGGCGCCGCGCACCCGCTTGTGCACCATGGCGACCGCCTTGAACACGGCTTCCTGGTCGAGCGAGTAGCCGTTGGCGGCCTGCTGGACTTCGTGGGCCAGCACGTTGAGCAGCACTTCGGAGTCGGAATCGGTGTTGATGTGGCGGCGGTCGTTGCGGAACAGCTCGTCTTTCAGGTGCGCCTGGTTGGTCAGGTTGCCGTTGTGCGCCAGCGTGATGCCGAACGGCGCATTGACGTAGAACGGCTGTGCTTCCTCTTCGCTGGACGAACCGGCGGTCGGATAGCGGCAGTGGCCGATGCCGGAATTGCCTTGCAGCGAACGCATGTTACGTGTGCGGAACACGTCGCGCACGAGGCCGTTGGCCTTGTACATCGAGAACATGCTGCTGTGATTGGTTGCGATGCCTGCCGCATCCTGGCCGCGGTGCTGCAACAGCAGCAATGCGTCATACAACAGCTGGTTGACGGGGGCTTGCGAGACGACGCCGACGATGCCACACATGGTGCGCTCCTAAAACTGACAGCTAAGTGAAGAAATCAAAACTGAACATGCTGCGCCAGGGCAGCAGGCAAGAAAGGCTTGATGGTTTGCGCTCCCGCTTCCGCCATCGGCGACAGCAGCGCATCTTTCCAGAAAGCCTGTTGGGGGATGGATGTCATCCCGCACAATATGACCCCGGCCAGCACGATTACAATGCCGCGCCCGAGTCCGAACAAACCGCCGAGGCCGCGGTCCGCGAGCGTCAGGCCGGTGGCGTCGATCAGGGCGCCGAGCGCCAGCGACAACAAACCCATCAGCACGCGGACGCCCAGAAATAATGCGATGAAGGCAACGATCAGTCTCACTGTCTCGCCCGGAAACACGGATGGTAGCATGGGTGCCAGTTTGGCGCCGAAGGCGTTCGCCACGACGAAGGCGGCGACCCATCCGACCAGCGACAGGATTTCCTTGACCAGGCCGCGCAGCGTGCTGATGACGACCGATGCAACCAGGATGAACAGGACCAGGTAGTCGAAGATCGTCACGGCGCGCTGGCGGGATATTGAACATTCATGGTGCGGGGGAGCGATGCGTGAAGGTAGCGGAGCGCGATCACAGGCCCAGCTTGTTCAGCTTGGCGCGCACGCTGGCCGCCTCGTCCTTGCTGAGCGGACCGACTTTCACGCGGATCAGGTCGCCGAACTTTTCGGTGTGCGAGCTGATGCCGGCGCCGCGCAGGCGCGCCTGCAGGTCGGCGGCCTTTTCCTGGCTCGACATCGCGGCCACCTGCAGCGTGACCTTGGCTCCGCCGGCGTCCCCCGGCTTGTCCTGTTCCTTGTCCCTGGCGGCGGGCTTGCCTTCCAGGATGGCGACGGCGCGGCTGTCGCTGTGCGCCGGGCCCTGGGCCGGCACCGGCTTGACCGGCTTGTCGTCGGCCTTCTGGCGCGCCTTTTCCCGCTCTTCGGCGCGCAGCTTCTCGAGACGCTCGGCGCGTTCGGCCTTCTCCCTGTCGGCGCGCTCGCGTGCCAGGCGCTCGGCCTTGTCGGCGCGCTCCTTCTCGGCGCGTTCATGCTCGGCGCGCGCCACGCGTTCGGCACGCTCCCTGTCCGCACGTTCGGCACGCTCGCGTTCGGCGCGCTCGGCACGTTCGGCCACGCGCGGATCGGGCCTGGCTTCCTTTGGTTCGGGTTTGGCCTTGGCGACTTCCGCTTTCGGCTTCGCGGCCGGCGGCGGCGCATCGATGATTTCCTCATCCTGGCCGACGCTATCGCGGGCTGCCACGGCCTTCTCGCTCACCGCTGCGCGCGGCGCCCCCTGCGGCGCCGGCTGTTCGTCGGCCGGGCCGGAACTGCTGGCTGCCGGCTCCCCGGGCACCGGCAGCGGTGCCGCCTTGTCCTTGGATGGAATCTGGATCGCGATGTCGCCGGCCAGCGGCTTGGGCGCGGAATCGAGCAGCATCGGCAGGCCGACCGCGGCCGCGAGGGCCAGTGCGATGGCGCCGACCAGGCGGCGGCGGGCGCGCTTCTTTTCGGGCAGCATCGGATCGTTGCCGGGACGGCGGCTGGCACCGCCGCCGGCATTCGAGGCACGTTTGGCGCGGGCGCGCTCGCCGATCGCGGCGTCGTCGTCCTTGCTGTAGAAACGGCCGCTGTCTTCGGCTGCGCGGCCTTGCTTGTTTTTACTGAGGAACGAGAACAAGCCCATGCGATGTCAGCTTCGTGAAGTCAGGTCAGTGAAGAGAGGATTTGCGGGCGGCCATCACGCCGGCCACGGTATAGAACGAGCCAAAGACCACTATTCTATCATCCTGACCAGCACGGCTAGTTGCATCTGCGAACGCCGCGGCCGGATCGGCGAAGGTTTTCACCGAAAATTCGTCCGCTTTGGCGCCGGCCGGCTTCTTCGATTCGACCAGCGCGGCCAGCTCCTGCACGTCGGCGGTGCGCGGCGACGGCAGCGTGCTCAGGCACCAGTGGTCGACCAGCGGTGCCACGTGCTCGATGACGGCCTCGATATCCTTGTCCTGCATGATGCCGAACACCGCGTAGGTGTAGCGGTGGTAGCCCATGTTGCCCAGGTTCTGGGCCAGCGCCGCCGCCGCGTGCGGGTTGTGGGCGACGTCCAGCACCGTGGTCGGGCGCCCCGGCAGTACCTGGAAGCGGCCCGGCAGTTCGACCATCGCCAGGCCGGCGCGCACTTCCTGGGCGCCGACCGGCAGCTGCATGCGCAGCGCCTCGAGCGCGGCCAGCGCAGCCGATGCATTCAGCAGCTGGTTGGCGCCGCGCAGGGCCGGATAGGCCAGCGAGTTGCGGCGCTGGCTGCGGCCGGCGAATGCCCACTGCTGCTTGTCGCCCTGGTAGTTGAAGTCGCGCCCCAGCAGCCACAGGTCGGCGCCGATCTGTTCGGCGTGTTCGATCAGCGATTGCGGCGGCACCGGGTCGCTGCAGATCGCCGGCTTGCCCGGGCGGAAGATGCCGGCCTTCTCGAAGCCGATTTCCTCGCGCGTGTCGCCCAGGTAATCCTTGTGGTCGATGTCGATGCTGGTGACGATGGACACGTCGGCATCGATCACGTTGACCGCATCCAGGCGCCCGCCCAGGCCGACCTCGAGGATGGCGACGTCGACGCCGGCCTGCGAGATCAGGTGCATGATCGCCAGCGTGGTGAACTCGAAATAGGTGAGGTCGGTCTCGGCGCGCGATTTTTCCACAAAGTCGAACGCCGCCACCAGCGCTTCATCGGTGGCCATGTCGCCGTTGATGCGGGCGCGCTCGTTGAAGTCGAGGAAGTGCGGCTTGATGTACAGGCCGACGCGGTAGCCGGATTGCAGCAGCACGGCTTCCAGCATGGCGCAGGTCGAGCCCTTGCCGTTGGTGCCGGCGACCATGATCACGGGGCAGCCGAAGGCCAGCTGCATGCGCTCCTTGACGGCGCGCACGCGGTCCAGGCCCATGTCGATGTGGGTTTCGGCATGGCGCGACTCGAGGAGGGCCAGCCAGGCGGGCAAGGTGGTGGGGAAGTTTTGCATGATGGCTTGAAGCGGCAAAGGGCGGCCGATGGAGCCGCCCTTCGTTGGTGCTTTTCTTTGGCTGTTAAGCGATGACGTCGGCCGGCTGGTTCTGCAGCAGGGCCAGCAGGCGCGCGATTTCCTCGCGCATCTTGCGGCGGTCGACGATCATGTCGACGGCGCCCTTCTGGACCAGGAACTCGGCGCGCTGGAAGCCTTCCGGCAGCTTTTCGCGCACGGTGTTCTCGATCACGCGCGGGCCGGCAAAGCCGATCAGCGCCTTCGGTTCGGCGATCACGACGTCGCCCATGAAGGCGAACGAAGCCGACACGCCGCCCATGGTCGGGTCGGTCAGCACGCTGATGAAAGGCAGCTTTTTCTCGGACAGCTTGGTCAGCATGGCCGTGGTCTTGGCCATCTGCAGCAGCGACAGCAGGCCTTCCTGCATGCGCGCGCCGCCGGTGGCGGTGATGCAGATGAAGGGCACCTTCTGCTCCAGCGCGATCTGGGCGCCGCGCACGAAACGCTCGCCGACCACCGAACCCATCGAACCGCCCATGAATTCGAATTCGAAGCAGGCCACCACGACCGGCAGGCTCATGATCGAACCGCCCTGCACGATCAGCGCATCGGTCTCGCCGGTGGCGTCCATCGCCGCTTTCAGGCGGTCCGGGTATTTCTTGGAATCCTTGAACTTCAGGGTGTCGACCGGCAGCGCGTCCTGGCCGATCTCGTAGCGGCCGCCTTCATCGAGCAGTGCGTCGAGGCGCGCGCGGGCGCGGATCCGCATGTGATGGTTGCACTTGGGGCAGACGTGCAGGTTCGACTCCAGGTCGGTGCGGTACAGCACGGCTTCGCACGACGGGCACTTGACCCACAGGCCCTCGGGCATGGTCTGTTTTTTTGCGGCATCGGAGCGCTGGATCCGTGGGGGCAGCAGTTTTTCCAACCAACTCATATTGTTCTCCTTTGCGGCATAGCTGAATTTGGGCGTAGTGTAGCCGTTCGGATTCCGCTTGTCGAATTCTTGCGGGTAAGCCCTTGCCTGTTCGACAAGCTTGAAAACCAGTCCGGATGCGGCTTGCGCGCCTTCAGGGCTGGATGACCTCGACCAGTTCGAAGTGCAGCGCGACCAGTTCGACCTCCTCGTGCAGGTCGTATTGCGGCAGGCAGCGCACGTGCACTTCCTGGAATTCGCGCGCGCTGGCGAAGCCCTCGCCGCGCCACACCGGCTCGGGGATGTGGCCGAAGCGGATGATCTCGACCCGGGTGGCGCGGATCAGGCAGCGCGGCCGGCGCTGGCCGTCAAGCACCTCGATCAGGTCGCCGGCGACATAGCCGCCGTCGCCGAGTTCGCCGTAGCCGGCGTAGTAATCGGCGACCACGTCGGCGGTGACGGTCTTGTGGCCGGCGATCACTTCGCGCACCAGGCTGTCATCGTGTTCGTCGGCGCCCCAGAAGGTCAGGCGTTTGTATCGGCTCATGGTTCGGGCGTAGCGGCAGGATCGTTGTCGAACTCACGCCCGCATCAGTGCCCGACACGGGCCAGGTAATCGGCCAGCGGCTCCATGCCCATCGCCGCGCGGCGCGCCTCGATGTGGGCGGCGTCTTCGATCGGGTAGGGTTCCAGTTTGCCGCCTTTGCCATCGCGCAGTTGGCTGCCGTACACCTGCGGCTTGCCGGCTTCGACGCGGGCGCGGTCGATCGAGAGTGCAAGATGCTGCGGATTGATCTCCTGCTTGCCGGCGGCGGCCTGCATCAGCGGCAGGCAGCGCTTCAGGAAGGCGGGCGAGGCATGCTGGACGACGGTCCAGGCGCCGGCGGCGGCTTCGTAGCCGACCATCGACACCGAGGGCCAGCCCTTGGCGTCGATGATCGCGCCCAGGCGCTTCTCACGTGCGCGGTCGCCGGGCTTCACGCGCTCCTGGCTGCCCATCTCGATCAGCTCGGCCGCCAGTGCCGGCTCGGGCACCTCGGCCGGATAGACCAGGATGTCGAGGGCGCCGGCCGTCTTCGGATCCCAGATGAGCTTGGGGGCGGCTTCCCACCCCTCGGCCCGCACCACGATATGGTAGCGGCCCGTGTCCGGCATCTGGATCAGGTAGCGTCCGCCCTCGACCTTGCCCGCTATCGGCGACTGACCAAAGGATTCGCCCTGCGCCACCACCTTGACTGCCGGCGGCAGCGTGCCGGTCGAGCTGACGAGGGCACCGGACAATTCCACCGCCAGGGCTGGCGCGGCGGCGAACAGGATGGGAATGGCAAGGGCCACGGCCGGGAAACGGATCATCATGTTAGAAGAGAAAGTTTACCAACTGTCAATATAACCCAGTTTTTCGTGCTGGCAAACAAAAACCGGGGCCCATGGCCCCGGTCGGAACGGCGGCGGATACACCGCCGGTTGTGCAGCGCTTACTTGAGCGCTTAGCTGAGCGCTTACTTGCCGTCGAGCGCCGTGCGGATACCGGCCACGAAAGCCTGCACCGCCGCCGGCCCCTGCTCCTTGGGCGTGTTTTCCAGTTCCTGGATGATGCGGCTGCCGATAACGACCGCGTCGGCCACCTCGGCCACCTGCTTCGCGGTCTGGGCATCGCGGATGCCGAAGCCGACGCCGATCGGCAGCTTGACATGCTCGCGGATCGCCGCCACGCGGCGCGCCACGTCCGCGGTGTCGATGCTGCCGGCGCCGGTCACGCCCTTCAGCGACACGTAGTAGCTGAAGCCGCCGCCATGGCGCGCCACCTGCTGGATGCGCTCCGTGGTCGAGGTCGGCGCCAGCAGGAAGATCAGGTCGAGGTCGCTGGCCTTCATCTCGGCGGCGAAGTCCGCGCACTCTTCCGGCGGATAGTCGACCACGATGGCGCCGTCGGCACCCGCTTCCCTGGCCTGGCGCACGAATTCCTTCTGGCCCATGCGCTCGATCGGATTGGCGTAGCCCATCAGCACCACCGGGGTGTGCTGGTTGGTCTGGCGGAATTCGCGCACGTAGTTCAGGACGTCCTTCATGCTGATGCCGAAGGCGAGCGCGCGTTCGCAGGCGCGCTGGATGACCGGACCTTCGGCCATCGGGTCCGAGAACGGGACGCCGAGTTCCAGGACGTCGGCACCGCCCGCGACCAGCGCGTGCAGCAGCGGTACGGTCAGTTCCGGGCCGGGGTCGCCGGCGGTGATGAAGGTGACGAGACCGGTCTTGCCCTGCTCTTTCAGGGCGTTGAAAGTCGTTTCGATACGGGACATGCTGTGCTCTCTATTATTGTTATCAACCGAAGTTCAGGCCGGCGCGCTGCGCGACCGTGTGCATGTCCTTGTCGCCGCGGCCGGACAGGTTGACCAGGATGATCTGGTCCTTCGGCAGCGTCGGCGCCAGCTTGGCCGCGTAGGCGATCGCGTGCGAGGATTCCAGCGCCGGGATGATGCCTTCGATGCGGCAGCAGTCGTGGAAGGCCTGCAGCGCCTCGTCGTCGGTGATCGACACGTACTGGGCGCGCTCGATGTCCTTCAGCCAGGCGTGCTCGGGACCGACGCCCGGGTAGTCCAGGCCGGCCGAGACCGAGTGGGTCTCGATGATCTGGCCGTGCTCGTCCTGCAGCAGGTAGGTGCGGTTGCCGTGCAGGACGCCCGGGAAGCCGGCGCTCAGCGAGGCCGCGTGCTTGCCGGAATCGATGCCCTCGCCGGCCGCCTCGACGCCGACCAGCTTCACGCCCGGCTCGTCGATGTACGGGTAAAAGATGCCCATCGCGTTGGAGCCGCCGCCGATGCAGGCGACCACGTAGTCCGGCTGGCGGCCGGTCATCTGCGGCATCTGCACGCGGCATTCCTCGCCGATCACGGACTGGAAGTCGCGCACCATCATCGGGTACGGGTGCGGGCCGGCCACGGTGCCGATGATGTAGAAGGTGTTTTCGATGTTGGTGACCCAGTCGCGCATCGCTTCGTTGAGCGCGTCCTTCAGGGTCTTGGAGCCGGATTCCACCGGCACCACGGTCGCGCCCAGGAGCTTCATGCGGTACACGTTCTGGGCCTGGCGCTTGACGTCTTCGCTGCCCATGTAGATCACGCATTCGAGGCCGAAGCGCGCGCAGATGGTGGCGGTGGCGACGCCGTGCTGGCCGGCGCCGGTCTCGGCGATGATGCGCGGCTTGCCCATGCGTTTTGCCAGCAGGGCCTGGCCGATCACGTTGTTGATCTTGTGGGCGCCGGTATGGTTCAGGTCTTCGCGCTTGAAGAAGATCTGTGCACCGCCCTGCTGTTGCGACCAGCGCTTGGCGTGGTACACCGGCGACGGGCGGCCGACGAAGTGGGCCAGCTCGTAGCGGAACTCTTCCAGGAACTCGGGATCCTGGCTGTAGCGCGCGTACGCCTCGTTCAGTTCGGCCAGCGCGTGGCTCAGGGTTTCGGCGACGAAGGAGCCGCCGTAGGGGCCGAAGTGGCCGCTCGCATCCGGCAGTTGGTAGTCGGGGGTCTTGAACAGCACCTTGGTGCCGCTGTCGGGGATGTTTTTCATTCTGGTTTCGCTTGTCAGGTCATGGCATCGGCAGCCCGCACCGCGTCGACGAACGCGGCGATCTTGCGGGCATCCTTGATCCCCTTGCTTTCCTCGACACCGCTGCTGATGTCGACCGCATAGGGGCGTACTTGCGCCACCGCGCTAGTCGCGTTTTGCACGCTCAAGCCACCACTCAAAACGACCCGAGGCGCGAGCTCTTTTGGAATAACTGACCAATCGAAGACCTTTCCTGCGCCGCCGTAGGCATCGACCCAGGTGTCGAGCAGGAGGCCCGTGAACCAGGGGCTGGCGGCGCGGTATTGAGCTTCCGATTCTAGCAAATCGGCAGGACTTGTGTCGGGTTTGACCCGGAACGCCCGCACGAACGGGCGCTTTACCGCTGCCGCGATCGCCGCGCACTCGTCGATCGTCTCGTCGCCGTGGAATTGCAGCAACGCGATCGGGCCTTCATTGACCGCCTGGTGCACCTGCCCGACCGTGGCGTTGACGAACAGGCCGACGCCGCTGACATACGGCGGCAGCGCCGGCGCCAGCGCGGCGAACTGTTCGGGCGCGACGAAGCGCGGGCTCTTCGGATAAAACACGAAGCCGAGGGCATCGGCGCCGGCGGCGACGGCGGCGTGGAGGTCTTGTTCGCGGGTGATGCCGCAGATTTTGATTCGGGTGCGTTGCATGATGTCGACTACGTGCGGTTGCTACGTCGTCCCTGCGCAGGCAGGGACAACGTGGTGGTGGTGTTATAACCAGGGAAGCGGCGACACCGGCTCTTGCGGCAAGCCCCACTTCGCATCGTAGTCGATTGTAGCAAGGTATAAACCGTCGGGCATGAAGGTCGGTGCCGCGGCGTCGCGCGAACGGGCGTTCAGCACATCCAGCATCCAGTCCGGCTCGTTGCGTCCGGTGCCGACGTAGATCAGCGAGCCGACGATGTTGCGCACCATGTGGTGCAGGAAGGCCGAGGCCTGTACCGTGAACACGATGACGTCGCCGTGGCGTGCGATGTCGACCCGGTGCATCTGCTTGACCGGCGTGTTGGCCTGGCAGCCCGAAGCGCGGAAGCTGCTGAAGTCGTGGGTGCCGATCAGGTGGCGGGCGGCAGCGCGCATGCGCTCGACGTCGAGCGGGCGGAACACCCAGCCGGCACGGCCGGCCAGCAGCGCCGATGGATTGGGGTGGTTGTACAGCACGTAATGATAGGTGCGCGAGCGGGCCGAGAAGCGCGCGTGGAAATCCTGCCCCTCGGCGTCGGGCGCGACTTCGTGCGCCCAGCGCACCACGATCGACTCCGGCAGGAAGGCATTGGTGCCGCGCACCCAGGACTGGGCCGGGCGCACCAGCTCCGTGTCGAAGTGGACGACCTGCTCGATCGCGTGCACGCCGGCGTCGGTGCGGCCGGCGCAGGCGGTGGCGATCGGTGTGCAGGCGAATTTTTCGAGCGCGATTTCGAGACGGTCCTGGACCGTATCGCGCGAAGGTTGTTTCTGGTACCCGTTCCAGGCGGTGCCCACGTACTGGACACCCATTGCAATTCTTCTCAACTGAAAACCTTATGCTAATGCCGCGCGCATGGCGTTGGCGCGGCCGATCTGTTCGCCCGTGCCGCCCTTGATCACTTCATCGAGCAGCTCGCGCGCGCCTTCCTTGTCGCCGATTTCCTGGTAGGCGATGGCCAGGTCGAGCTTGGTTTCCATCTCCATGTGGGCCGGCGATAGTTCAGCACCAGCACCCATGTCATGCACTTCGGGCAGCGGCAGCGACGGGGTGTCGGGTTCGGCGGCCAGGTCGAGGTCGAAGCCCGGCGCTTCCAGCTGCGGTTCGAGCAGGCCGTGCGGCGCGTACGGGGCGCTCTCGACCGGCGCCGGAGTCGCCGGCGGCAGGCCGTCGAGCGCCGGCAGCGCGAACGGATCGTCGTCCAGCGCCAGCGCCGGGGTGGCGGCCGGCGGCGTGTCGTCCAGCGTGTCGTGCAGATCGAAGGCCAGGTCCGGCGCCGGATTGCCCTGGGCTGCCGGACGCTTGTCTTCGAGGCCGAAGTCCATGGCGTCGAGGTCGAACAGCGGATCCTTCAGCCCGGCGGACCGGGACGCCGTCTCGGGCGTGGCCGGGACGCCGGTGTGCAGCTCGCTCGGCAGGTCGGGCAAATCGAATTCGCGGGCCAGGTTGGCCATGTCGATGTCGGTGTTCGGCGCGCTGCCCGGGACCGGCAGGAGCTCGTCGGCCAGGTGCGGATCCACGTGCGGCACCGGGTTCGGCGCCGGGGTGGCGCCGAAGTCCATGTCGAACGAGAAGTCGAGCGGATCGTCGGCGGCGGCCGGCGCGACTTGCGCGGCAACCGGTGCCACTGCCGGTGCGGCCGGGGCCGGGTCGAAGGCACCCATGTCGAACTCGAGGTCCGGCACGTCGTTGGACGCGGTGATCTCGCGGACGTCCGGGGTCGGCAGCGCGGTCTGGTCGGCGGCGTGCGGCTCGAAGGCCAGGCCGCCGAGGTCGAAGTCGAGCAGGTTGTCGTCTTCGGCCGGGGCCGGGGCCGGGGCTGGAGCCGGCGGGGCGGCTGCCGGCTGGGCCGTGGCCATGGCGCCGGCGAAATGCTGGTCGAAGCTCATCGGCTCGCGCGGCGCATCGGCGCCACTGCCATGCGCGCTGTCGGCGGCATCGGCGGCCAGGAAGGCGTCGTCCAGGTCCTTCGACAGCAGATCGTCGTGGGCCGGCGCTGGAGCCGCGGCAGCGGCCACGCCGGCGCCGACGGCACCTGCAGCCAGGCCGGCGGCGGCGGCCCCGCCCAGCCCAGTGCCGGCGCCGGTGCCGGCATACAGCGGATTGTGCGGATCGATAGCCCGGCCCAGCGCCGCGGCCTGCGCCCACTCGTCGCCCTGGCCGCGCGTGATGCCGTACAGCTCGCCGGCCTGGGTTTCGAAGGCGCGCTGGTCCTTGCGCGCAACGTAGATCTCGAGCAGCTTCAGGCGCACCGGCAGGCGTTCCGGATGGGTGCGCAGGGCTTCCTTCAGGATTTCCTCGGCCTGGGCATCGCGGCCATAGGCGATGTAGACGTCGGCTTCGGCCACCGGGTCGACTTCATTGGTGTCGAGCTGGCTGGCGGACGGCGCGAAGCTCGAATTGAACACGCTGTTGTTGGTGTCGACGCTCTGGCCGCCGGCTTCGGCGAACATCGAATGCTGGGGCTCGGTCGGCACGCCCAGGATCGACGGTTCGGACACGGCCTTGCCCGTGGCCTTCTTGCGGCGCTGGGCAATGCCGAGCGCGGCCAGCAGCAGCACGGCGGCGCCGGCGCCGAGGTAGGTCAGGTTGTCCATGATGAAGTCGAACAGGCCCGGCTCGGGTGCCGCTGCGGCCGGCTTGTCGGCCGCATTCGCCGCAGGCTTGATCGGCGGCAGCTTGTTGGGCACCGGCTTGTTCTCGGTCACGACGGCATCCGGGGCCTTGGCAGCGGGTGCGGCTGCGGGCGCGGAGGCATTGTTCTGCGCTTCGGCGCCGGCCTTGTTCTTGACCTCGGCCAGCTTCTGCAGGTCGGTGATGTTGCGCTCGAGTTCCTTCACGCGCGTCTGCGATTCTTCCAGTTCGCGCTGCTTGGCGATCGTGTCTTCGGTGCTGGTGGTGGCGCCCTTCCCGGCCGGGGCGCTCGGCGCCGCCTTGGACAGGCGCAGCTGGTCCTGCGATTCGTTGGCCGCGGTCGGGCGCTCCTCGACCTTGGCGCTGATCCTGCCGGTGCCGCTCTGGCTGGCGCGCGGGGTCTTCTCGGCTTCGCCGGCGCCGACCTGGCCGGCCAGCTTGTTGCGGTAGGCGTTGAAGTCGGCCGCATGCGCGACGACCACGCCGTGCGCCTCGCCATCGCCGATGGCGCCGACGGCATCCGCGCCCGGCACCGCCAGGATGCGGCCCGACTTCAGGCGGTTCATGTTGTTGCCCATGAAGGCGTCCGGATTGGCGCGGTACAGCGCGACCAGCATCATGTCGAGCGAGACCTCGGCCGGCTTCAGCTGGGCGGCGATCTTGCCCAGGCTGTCGCCCGGGCGCACGCGGTATTGAGAAGAGGCTCCGCCGGGGGAGCCGCCGCGGGCGGCGCCCTCGGCTCGCTCTTCCTGCGCACGGCGGGTGGCGGCCGGACGTTCGGCCGCCTGGCGCGTCTCGTCGGCGCGCGCACGTCCGGCTGCGGGCGCCGCTTCGCTGCGCGTCCGCGCACTGTCGGCTGCCGCCACCTGGGCCGACTGCGTCGCGCGCAGCTCGGCCGGATCGAGCAGGAAGGTGTATTCGCGCACCAGGCGCCCGTTATTCCACGACAGTTCCAGCAGCAGGTCGACGAAAGGCTCGTTCAGCGGCTGGCTCGAGCTGACGCGGATGAACTGGCGGCCGCCGCGCTGCTCGACGTTGAAACGCAGCGACAGCAGGGCCGGATTGAATTCGATGTTGGCGGTCTTGAAGGCTTCCGGCGAGGCCAGCTTGGCGACCAGGCCGGACGCCTCTTCGGGCGATACCGACGTCAACTCGATCTCGGCACGCAGCGGCTGCCCGAGGGCGGACAGCACGGTCAGCTTGCCCAGTCCGGCTGCATGGGCCGCCGAGCTCAGGACCAACGCACTGGCGACCGCCGCAGTGAGTTTCTTCAGCGCGGACGACTTCAACGGGAGGCGGTGGGTGGAGTGCATATTCGGAACCGAGTGAGTTGAGCGGGAGAAAGATGTTGCCCAGAGGTCTCAGCAACATATCACCATGCATTATGGCATGCAAGTTTTACGGGGGAAACACTTCCCGTCCATGAGATAGGTACAGTCCAGGCATCGATAAGTGATGTTTTTTGGGCTTCATGATGATGATTCGTCATGATACCAATCGCTTGCCGCAGGGCGCGCGCGGGAATAAAAAGGACCTGCATCAACCAATAAAAAAGGCGGCTCGCGCCGCCTTTTTTATCCCACATCGCCGGATTACTTGTCCAGCACGATGCGCAGCATGCGGCGCAGCGGCTCGGCGGCGCCCCACAGCAGCTGGTCGCCGACCGTGAAGGCCGACAGGTATTCCGGACCCATCGACATCTTGCGCACGCGGCCGACCGGGATGCGCAGGGTGCCGGTGACGGCCGCCGGGGTCAGGTCGACGATCGAGGCTTCGCGCGTGTTCGGCACGAATTTCACCCACTCGTTGTCCGTGGCGATGATGTCGTTGACTTCGTCCAGCGGCACATCCTTCTTGAGCTTGATCGTCAGCGCCTGCGAGTGGCAGCGCATCGCGCCGATGCGGACGCACAGGCCGTCCACCGGGATGGCGGTCGAGCCGAAGCCTTCGCCGCGGCCCAGGATCTTGTTGGTCTCGGCGCCGGCCTTCCACTCTTCCTTCGACTGGCCGTTGCCCAGGTCCTTGTCGATCCAGGGGATCAGGTTGCCGCCCAGCGGCACGCCGAACTGCTTGGTTTCCTCCGCCGACAAACCATGCTGGGTGGCCAGCACGGTGCGGTCGATTTCCAGGATCGCCGATGCCGGATCGTCCAGCAGGTGCTTGACCGAGCCGTTGATGGTGCCGAACTGGGTCAGCAGTTCGCGCATGTGCTGGGCGCCGCCGCCCGATGCCGCCTGGTAGGTCATCGAGGTCATCCAGTCGACCAGGTCGTTCTTGAACAGGCCGCCCAGGCCCATCAGCATGCACGACACGGTGCAGTTACCGCCGATGAAATTCTTGACGCCGCGCGACATCGCGCTCTTGATCACGTCCAGGTTGACCGGATCCAGCACGATGATGGCGTCGTCCTTCATGCGCAGGGTCGACGCGGCGTCGATCCAGTAGCCGTTCCAGCCAGCGGCGCGCAGCTGCGGGAACACTTCGGTCGTGTAGTCGCCGCCCTGGCACGAGATGATGATCTCGCACTTGGACAGTTCGGCGATGTCGGTCGCGCTCTTCAGCTTGGTCTCGTTCTTCGCCATCTTCGGGGCGTCGCCGCCCGGGTTCGACGTGGTGAAGAATACCGGCTCGATATGATCGAAATCGCCCTCGTCCTGCATGCGCTTCATCAGGACCGAGCCGACCATGCCGCGCCAACCAACCAGACCTACAAGTTTCATTTTTTTCCCTCGGGTTTACAAAATTATTCTAAGCGTTTCGTAGTAACGCCGCTTCAGGCCAGCGCGTTGACGACGGCGTCGCCCATCTGTTCGGTACCGACACGGGTGGTGCCTTCCTCGAAGATGTCGGCGGTGCGCAGGCCCTGCGCCAGCACCTTCTTGACCGCGGTTTCGATGCGGTCGGCCTGTTCCGTCTTGCCCAGCGAGAAACGCAGCATCATCGCGGCGGACAGGATCGTTGCCAGCGGATTCGCGACGCCCTTGCCGGCGATGTCAGGCGCCGAACCGTGCGACGGCTCGTACAGGCCCTTGTTGTTGGCGTCGAGCGAGGCCGACGGCAGCATGCCGATCGAGCCGGTCAGCATCGCGGCCGCATCCGACAGGATGTCGCCGAACATGTTGCCGGTCACGATGACGTCGAATTTCTTCGGTGCGCGCACCAGCTGCATCGCCGCGTTGTCGACGTACATGTGCTCGAGCTCGACGTCCTGGTACTCCTGGTGGACGTCGGTGACGATGTCGCGCCAGAACTGGAAGGTTTCCAGCACGTTGGCCTTGTCGACGCTGGTGACGCGGTTGCCGCGCTTGCGCGCCGCCTGGAAGGCCACGTGGGCGATGCGGCGGATCTCGCCTTCCGCATAGCGCATCGTGTCGAAGCCTTCGCGCTCACCTAGAAACGGGCCGTCCGGGCAGGTGCGCACGCCGCGCGGCTTGCCGAAATAGATGTCGCCGGTCAGCTCGCGGATGATCAGGATGTCCAGGCCGGACACCACTTCCGGCTTCAGGGTCGAGGCGCCGGCCAGTTCCGGATACAGGATCGCCGGACGCAGGTTGGCGAACAGGCCGAGTTCCTTGCGCAGGCCGAGGATGGCCTGTTCCGGACGCAGCGCGCGCTCCAGCTTGTCGTACTGGTAATCGCCGACGGCGCCGAACAGCACCGCGTCGGCGGCCTTGGCCAGCGCCAGCGTCTGCTGTGGCAGCGGATGGCCGTGGGCCGCGTAGCCGGCGCCGCCGACGTCCGCGCTCTCCAGCTCGAATTTTTCATTGAGCGCGTTCAGGACCTTGACCGCCTGGGCCGTGATTTCGGGGCCGATGCCGTCGCCCGGCAGGATTGCAATCTTCATGTCGCTCTTCTTTGATCAGATGGTGTTGGCCAGCCAGGGTTGCTCGCGCAGGTGGCGCTCTTCGTAGGCACGGATGTCGTCGGCATGGCGCAGCGTCAGGCCGATGTCGTCCAGGCCGTTCAGCAGGCAGTACTTGCGGAAGTCGTCGATCGGGAATTCGAACCCGATGTCGCCGCTGGGCGTGCGCACCACGCGCTGCTCCAGGTCCACCACCAGCTTGAAGCCGGGGAAGGCCTTCACTTCATTGAACAGCTGGTCGACCTGGGCTTCGCTCAGCACGATCGGCAGCAGCCCGCTCTTGTAGCAGTTGTTGAAGAAGATGTCGGCGAAGCTCGGCGCGATGATGGCGCGGAAGCCGAACTGCTGCAGCGCCCACGGCGCGTGCTCGCGCGAGGAGCCGCAGCCGAAGTTCTTGCGCGCCAGCAGGATCGACGCGCCCTGGTAGCGCGGCTGGTTCAGCACGAAGTCCGGGTTCAGCGGACGCTTGCTGTTGTCCATGCCCGGTTCGCCGTGGTCCAGGTAGCGCCACTCGTCGAACAGGTTGGGGCCGAAGCCGGTGCGGCGGATCGACTTGAGGAACTGCTTCGGAATGATGGCGTCGGTGTCGACGTTGGCGCGGTCGAGCGGCGCCACCAGGCCTTCGTGGATGGTGAATTTTTCCATGGTCTTACCTCCCGCCGGCGCCGGTAATCACCTGGCCGACTTTCTGCACGTCGCGGCCCATGCCCGAGATGGTGTTGCAGCCGGTGACGGCGAAGGCGACGAGTGCGAGGACGAATACTTTTTTCATTGCTTGTTCCCGATGATGTTGATGCCGGCCTCAGACGCCGCGCACGTCCACGAAATGCCCGGCGATGCCCGCCGCCGCGGCCATCGCCGGCGACACCAGGTGGGTGCGTCCGCCCTGCCCCTGCCGGCCTTCGAAGTTGCGGTTCGAGGTCGAGGCGCAGCGTTCGCCCGGCTCCAGGCGGTCGGCGTTCATCGCCAGGCACATCGAGCAGCCCGGCTCGCGCCATTCGAAGCCGGCGGCCTTGAAGATCTGGTCCAGGCCTTCGCGCTCGGCCTGCGCCTTGACCAGGCCGGAGCCCGGCACCACCATCGCCAGCTTCACGTTGGAGGCGCGCTGGCGGCCGCGCACGACAGCGGCGGCGGCACGCAGGTCTTCGATGCGCGAGTTGGTGCAGGAGCCGATGAAGACCTTGTCGATGCGGATGTCCTCGATCGGGGTGTTCGGCTCGAGGTCCATGTAGACCAGCGCCTTTTCCATGGCGTCACGCTTGACCGGGTCGCGTTCCTTGTCCGGATCCGGCACGCGGCCGTCGATCGTGGTCACCATCTCGGGCGAGGTGCCCCAGGTGACCTGCGGCTTGATGTCGGCCGCGTTCAGGGTCACGACCAGGTCGAACTTGGCGCCCGGGTCGCTGTGCAGTGTGCGCCAGTAGGCGACCGCCTGCTCCCACTGCGGCCCGCTCGGTGCGAACGGACGGCCCTTGACGTACTCGATGGTGGTGTCGTCCACTGCGACCATGCCGGCGCGCGCGCCCGCTTCGATCGCCATGTTGCAGACGGTCATGCGGCCTTCCATCGACAGCGAGCGGATGGTCGAGCCGGCGAATTCGATCGCATAGCCGGTACCGCCGGCGGTGCCGATCTTGCCGATCACGGCCAGCACGATGTCCTTGGCGGTGACGCCGGCCGGCAGCGCGCCGTCGACCTGCACCAGCATCGACTTCGACTTCTTGGCCAGCAGCGTCTGCGTGGCCATCACGTGTTCGACTTCCGAGGTGCCGATGCCGTGCGCCAGGCAGCCGAAGGCGCCGTGGGTCGAGGTGTGCGAGTCGCCGCAGACCACGGTCATGCCGGGCAGCGTGGCGCCCTGCTCCGGTCCGATCACGTGCACGATGCCCTGGCGCTTGTCGTTCATGTTGAAGTAGGTGACGCCGAACGCCTTGGTGTTGCTGTCCAGGGTCTCGACCTGCAGGCGCGAGGTCGGGTCCGCGATGCCTTCGCGGCGGTCGGTGGTCGGGACGTTGTGGTCGGCTACGGCAAGGTTGGCCGAGGTGCGCCATAGCGGGCGCTTGGCCACGCGCAGGCCTTCGAAAGCTTGCGGGCTGGTGACTTCATGGACCAGGTGACGGTCGATATACAGCACGGTGGTGCCATCGGCATCGGCACGCACGACATGCGAATCCCAGAGTTTGTCGTAGAGCGTCTTTAAGGTAATCATCCTTGCATCCCATTTCAAATGACCGCTTCATGCGGGCATGGTCTTTGATTATGCCATATTTGTGCACTGCGAAAACCCGGGCGCCTTGCACGATTATTTCAATGCTGAGCTTCGTAACCAAACAATATTTGCACTCAAGAAACGAAACACAAATAAAAAAAGCCTGTGCATTTCCTGCACAGGCTTTTCGTAGCTTTGTTGCGCAAAAGTTTCAGGAACG
This sequence comes from Herbaspirillum sp. SJZ107, assembly GCF_006715485.1. Taxonomy (GTDB): domain Bacteria; phylum Pseudomonadota; class Gammaproteobacteria; order Burkholderiales; family Burkholderiaceae_D; genus Telluria. Next base: position 1,259,728 of record NZ_VFNH01000002.1, on the reverse strand, counting down.
TTTTTGCGCCATCGCGGTGCCTTTATGCGGCCAGGCGCACTGCGGAGCGGCAGCCGTCCATCAGGAAGGACAGGCCGACCACCAGCACCAGCGAACCTTCCGCCGAGCGCGCGGTACCGGTGATGCCTTCGACGGTCAGCGCCGTCATCGGCTTGATCACCAGGTCGGCGGTGCCGTCCACCGCTTCCATCGCCAGGATGTAGGGCTGGGGGGCGTTGATCACGATGCCGACCCGCTCGGTGCACGGCTCGTAGCCGAGCGAGGCGGCCAGCGAGCGCACCGGCAGCGGACGGCCCTGGTCCTTGAGTACCGGGGCGCCGCCGACCTGCATGAACTCTTCCGGCAGCTCGACCACGCGCTCGACCACCGCCATCGGCAGCGCCAGCTGGGCGTTCGAGGTCGACACCAGCATGGTCGGCACGATCGACAGTTCGATCGGCAGGCGGATCGAGAACTTGGTGCCCTTGCCCAGGTTCGAGTCGATGCGGATCGCGCCGCGGTTCTTCTCGACCGCGGTCTTGACCACGTCCATGCCGACGCCGCGGCCGGACACCGAGGACGCCACTTCCTTGGTCGAGAAGCCCGGCAGGAACACCAGCTGGTAGGCTTCGTCGTCGGAAGCCGCCTGGTGCTCGCCGATCAGGCCTTTTTCCACCGCTTTCTTGCGCAGGCTGGCCGGATTCATGCCGCGGCCGTCGTCCTGCAGCACGATCATGACGCTGTTGGCTTCCTGCCAGGCTTTCAGCAGGATGAAGGCCTTGGCCGGCTTGCCGTTGGCGACGCGGTCTTCCGGACCTTCGACGCCGTGGTCGAGCGCATTGCGCAGCATGTGCACCAGGGGGTCGTACAGGCTGTCCACCACCACGCGGTCGACTTCGGTCTCGGCGCCTTCGATGGTCAGCTCGACGTCCTTGCCGAGGTCTTTCGCCAGCTCGCGCACCAGGCGCGGGAACTTCTGGAACAGGCGGCCCACCGGCTGCATGCGGGTCGCCAGCGTGGCGCGCTGCAGCTCGGCCGAGTAGCGCGACGCGCGCTCCAGGGTCTCGGTCAGCGTCGCCATCAGCGTGGCGGCCTGGCCCTCGAACTTGAACTGCGACAGGCGCTCGAGCAGCACGGCAGCCTGGTTGGCGGCCTGCACCGATTCGCCGGCGACTTCCAGCAGCGCGTCCAGCTTGACCGCGTCGATACGGATGCTCTCGTCCTTGGCCGGCGCGGCGTTGGCCGGTTTCGGCTCGGCGGCGCGGCGCTCGTTGCCGTCCCAGCCCGGCTTGGCCGGTGCGGCCGCAGGTTCGGCCACTGCGCCGGTCGTCGCAGCCGCTGCCGGAGCGGCGGGCGCGGCGGGCGCGGCGGCCTGCACTGCCGGCGCAGCTACAGCCGCGGCCGCTGCCGGCAGCGCGGTGCCGGCCGGGACCACGGCGGCATACATCGCCTCCCAGTCCAGGCCATCGGCGCTCGCGGGTGCGGCGACCGGCGCGGCGGCAACGGGTGCCGGCGCCGCGACCGGCGCCGCTGCCGCTGCCGGTGCCGGTGCGGCCTTCGGCGCATCCAGGCCGGCGATCGCATCTTTCAGCATGCGTTCCAGCTCGTCCGGCATCGACGCCAGTTGCTCGGGCGCGGTGCCGTTATTCAGCTCGTTCAGCTGGTCGGCGACGAAGCCGGATGCCGTCAGCGAGGCTTCGATCGCCGCCGGCGTGACCGGCGCGGCGCCGGTGCGCAGCGCGTCGAACAGGTTCTCGGTCAGGTGGCAGGCCGCCACCAGCGCCGGCAAGCCCATGAAGCCCGCGCCACCCTTGATGGTGTGGAACGAGCGGAACACGGCGTTCAGCGTTTCCTTGTTGTCCGGATCGCGTTCGAGGCGCAGCAGATGCTCTTCCACGTTGGTCGCAAGATCCAACGCCTCGACAACGAAATCCTTGAGCATTTCATCCATTAGAATCCCAGATCGGCAAGAAGGTCATCGACACTGTCCTGATCCAGCGCCGCAGCCGGCACCGACGGACCCGACATCAACTGCACCGGCTGCTCATGAACGGCCTGCTTCTGCGCCAGCTTTTCCTTCACGTCGGCCGGCGCGCTGTCGCGCAGCAGCTGCGCCAGCTCGTTCTCGACCGTCTTGGTGATGTTCACCACTTTCTTGATCAGCTGGCCCGTGATGTCCTGGAAATCCTGGGCCATCATGATTTCGAGCAGGCGCGCCTTTTCCGCCTCGGTTGCTTCGGACACCATCTGGGCGAACTGGCGCGCATCGCCGGCCAGCGCCTTGAACTGCTCGATCGAGAGCTTGCCGGCGAACAGGTCGGCCCAGCGGTTTTCCATGTCCTTGGCCTGCTTCGACAGCACGTCCTGTGCCGGCATGCCTTCGTCCAGGGTGTTCAGCACCTTGTTGGCAGCCTGCTCGGTCAGGCTGGCCACGTATTCCAGGCGGTCCTGGGCGTCGACGATCTGCGACGAGGCCTCGGTCAGCGCCTTGTCGTAGCCGAGCTCGCGCAGCGAGTCGTGCATCACACGCACGATGCCGCCGAGGCGCTCGTACATGTTCTTTTCGGCTTCGTCCATCGGCTCGGTGCCGGCGGCGGCAACGGCAACTGCAGCGGCGGGCGCCACGGCGGCCACCACCGGCGCGGGCGCGACGGCGGTTGCCGTGGCGGAGGCGGTCGACATCTGGTCGAACAGGGCCTCCAGGTCGTCGGTATCGTCGGCAGCGGCAGCGGCCGGGGCGGCGGGAGCCGGTGTCGGATCGGCGGCCGGCGCGCTGGCTCGCTGCGCTGCCACTTCCTCGAATAAGGCGTCGAAATCGTCAGCGGCGTCGGTCATAGTCCCTGCTTCTCCATAATGTAAATGTCGCGATGATCTGTGCGGTGTCGGTGCGGATGCTGCCTGTAAATAGACAGCTCAAGATTACGGCGAGTGTATCAGTGTGGTTGCCGTAGGTAAATCTTTCGGTACGGCACCGTTGTGAATGCCTCAGTAAACTTAGTTTCGGTACAATCTTTCACGTCGTTTCTAGTTATTTTCACAAAGCAAGTGTTGTATTTTTTTATCGCGGGGCGTTGTGACAGCTGCTGTTTTCGCGCGGATTAGCGAGCACATCTCTGAGTAAGATCAATCATTTACGATCCGCCGGCCGCGAAAAGGCGCACTACAATAGAGGTAACGTGACCTGAGAGGAGGACTCAGCATGTACCGGAAAATTCTGATCACGACTGACGGTTCGGCGGTTTCGCAACACACCGCCTGCGCCGGCGTCCAGTTCGCGAAACAGATGGGCGCCGAAGTGCTCGCCCTGTTCGTCGCCCCCGACTACCAGTATCCCGTGTACGTCGAAATCATCCCGCCCTCCTACCCCAGCGAAGAAGACTACATCGACCAGATGCGGCGGATGGGCGAGCAGTACATGGGCTCCATCATGCGCTCGGCAGCACAAGCCGGTTTGAAGCATTCTTGTTTGACGGCATTTTCCGACGCCGCGGCGCTGAAAATCGTTGACGTTGCTGAGGAACAACAGTGTGACCTGATCTTCATGGGCTCGCACGGGCGCAGCGGCTGGGGCCAGCTGCTGCTCGGTAGTGTAACCAACAAGGTACTCTCGCAAACGACCCGGCCGGTACTGGTGCACCGCCTGATCCGCGAGCCCGGTACCTGAACGCAGCCGGTGGCTGAGGCCCGGCGCAAGCGATTTCCGCCGGGGAGCGACTTTTCGTTAAAAAATTTACATGAGTCTGTCTTGAAGGTGCTAGGATGCACCATTGACTCATACGCATGGTTGGGGACTTCTATGATCCGCATTGTCATCGCCGACGACCACACCATCATGCGCGAAGGCCTCAAGCGCATCCTCGACGGCGCACTCGACATCGAAATCGTCGGCGAAGCCATCAATGGCTTCGAGGTGCTGTCGCTGGTCCGCCAGGGCGGCTTCGACCTGCTGCTGCTCGACCTGTCGATGCCCGGCCGCAGCGGCGTCGACCTGATCCGCCAGGTGCGCAGCGAAGCGCCCAAGCTGGCGATCCTGATCCTCACCATGCACGAGGAAGAGCAATACGCGGTGCGCGCCATCCGCGCCGGCGCCCAGGGCTACCTGACCAAGGAAAGCGCCGGCACCCAGCTGGTCGGCGCCATCCGCAAGGTCGCCTCCGGCCGCCCCTACATCAGTACCGAGGTGGCCGAGCAGCTGGCGCTGAACATCATGGCCCCCAACGAACAGCTGCTGCACAAGCAGCTGTCGGACCGCGAATTCGAAGTGTTCTCGCTGCTGGTGGGCGGCAAGTCGATCACCGAGATCGCCAACAACCTGCACCTGTCGGTCAAGACGGTGAGCACCCACAAGACCCGCATCATGCAGAAAATGGGCATGACCTCGCTGTCGGAAATGGTCCAGTACGCGGTGGCACACCGTCTGCTGGCACCGATGAAGGCCTAACCTGACGCTGAAAAGCCTCGGTTTATTCCAGCATGTAATGATTTTTGACCTTTTCACGCAACATTAGTGCGGCTTGCCGGCCAATCGCCCCGGTAAGCACATGCCAGTCCGGATGCCTCTCCTACAGCATCCGGCACCCGATCCCCCTCTGCGCCATCCTCTAGAAGTCAGAAAACTCCTACAAGCTGACGCTCCGTCCTACCTACACATTCAGCCGTTACTGATATGAATGCCGAACTCGTGTTGGCATACTGATTTCAGCGTTTCGACTTGCTTGCGGTCCATATCCAGGTCTAGGGCGTTGTGTTTGACGCTTTGACCAGTCGACGTGGTGCACATCGCACCCGTCAGCTGACCCGGCCGGGAACCGCCTGAAACCTTGATTTCCTTTACCTGGAGATGAGTATGCAGTCCCAGCCAATGTCAGAACAACGCAACGCCGCCCAATCGACCCTGCACTCGTCCCAGATGGAAGCCGGTCGCCAGCGCCAGGGGCGCCTGTGGTCCAACCTGAAGGAAGTGTGCGATCTGCTGCACATCCCGGCCGCGGTGTCGATGAACACCGAAGAACTCCTGTTCCAGCACGTGCAGTTCAAGACGGGCCAGCGCGTGCACACGATCGGCCAGGCCTTCGACACCCTCTACATCGTCAATTCCGGCTTCCTGAAAACGGTGCTGATCGACGAATTCGGCAACGAGCAGGTGCTCAGCTTCCCGATGAAGGGCGATATGCTCGGCGTCGACGGCATCCACACCCGCCACTACGCTTCGGAAGCCGTCGCGCTGTCCGACTGCGACCTGATCCTGGTGCCGTTCAAGAAGCTCACGGCCCTGGGCCGCGTGCACGCCGAGCTCGAGAACCTGATGTACGGGGTGATGAGCCGCGAGCTGGTGCGTGAACAGGCAATGATCGGCATGCTCGGCGCCCTGTCGGCCGAGGCGCGGGTGGCCCGCTTCCTGATCTCGCTGGCCGACCGCTTCGCGGCGATGGGCTACTCGAGCAAGCTGTTCAACCTGCGCATGACGCGGCACGAAATCGGCAGCTATCTCGGCCTGACGCTGGAAACGGTCAGCCGCACGCTGTCCGCCTTCAACGAGATCGGCCTGATCACCGTCGACCAGCGCACCATCGGGATCAAGGATCCGGAAGCGCTCAAGACGCTGCGCCGCCTGCCGCCTTCCCGTTCGCGCGCCAAGCAGAACGCCAAGCACAAGGCCGATGCCGATTCCGGCGACGGCCAGGTGCTGGCCACGGCCTGAAGCCTGAACCGGCGCGGCTGGCTGCAATGGCCACAGCGGCCACTGCAGCCAGCCGCGCTTGCCAAAGGTTCGACTACGCCGGAACCTGCTCGGGACCGTTTGCGCCGCCGAGGCAGACTGATCAATAAAAAAGCCGGCTCCTGCAAGGGCCGGCTTTTGTTCATGGTGCCTCTGGGCGTCGCCTTTGCGCGGGCAATGGCCGCGCCGGCTTTCTTCAGCGCTGGCTCTACTTAAATTACCCGCACTGCATCTAATTTTCCGACAGCTGGCCCAGCCATTCAACCCTGAGCCGCTACGCCTACACTGAAGCGTTTTCTTCTGTAATTCCTAACCGTGCTCACCAGGATTCCGGCAGCCCCGGCCGCCGGAGTCCGAGTCGCCTTGCCTGTCAGTCACGTACCAGCACGTTGCCGTTGACCTTCACCTGGTCGCCTACGCGGAAACCCGGGTCATTGTCGTAGGAAATGTTCTGAGTTGCGCCATTGTCGTAGCGCACCACGACCTCGAAACGGTCGCCGCTGCGGGCATTGCGTTCGATGCTGCGCCCGGCCAGCGCGCCTGCCACGGCGCCGGCAGCAGTCGCCGCCGTACGGCCGCTACCGCTGCCGACCTGGTTGCCCAGCAGGCCACCGACCGCGGCGCCGCCCAGGGTACCGAGCGCCGAGGCCTGGCCGTTTGCCTGCACCACGTTGATCGCTTCGATCGTCGCGCAATTGGTGCAGTAGCGTGCGACGCGGTCGTCACGCGGCGCCGGTCGCGCATCACGCGGGGCCGGCGGCGGGCCCGGACGCAGGTCGGGACCGGCCGCGCGCGGCGGCGGACCGCCGGCCAGCAGCGGATGGCCGAGCATCGCGGTGGTGTAGCGGCCATTGGCGCGGATGGTGGCGGTGACCGGCGCATCCGGCGCGATGTTGTCGTTGCGGCGGATGCGGTACACGCCGCTGTACTGGCCCGGCCGTACTTCCGGCAGCGCGAACACGCCCGAGGTGCCGGCGATCTGCACGTCGACCTTGGCGCCCGGCGTACCGAACACGGTGAATTGCAGGTCGTTGCCCGGACCGAGATCGTTGCTTCCGCGCACATCGAAGCTCTCGACGTGCGGGACTGCGGCCAGGCGCCCGCCATCGTCGCGGCCAACCGGCCCGCGCACCAGCGGTTCGCCCAGCAGGCGCGTGATGACCTGGCCGCCGGCGCGCAGGTTGGCCGTCACCTGGCTATCCGGACGCAGGCGGTCGTGGGTGCCGATGGTGTAGGTGCCCTGGTAGGTACCGGGACGGGTCTCGGTCAGGTGCAGGTTGCGCGTGGCGCCGTCGATGCGCACCGTGGCATTGCCGCCCGGAGAGCCGTACAGGTCGAAATTCAGTTCGGTGCCCGGTTCCAGGCGGCGCACTTCGTCGACGTTGAAACCTTCGATGCGCGGCGCGATGGCGGCAGCGCGCGGGTGGCGGTCCTGGGCCTGGACCGTCCCCGCAACGGTGATCGACAGCAGCGGCAGTGCCGTGACCACGGCCGCAGCCAGTTTTTTGGATGTATTCGCCATGATGTCCTCCGGGCTCGCGCGTGAAATTTCGATGTACCTAGCGTACGCTGCCCATCCGTAAACCTCGGTGCGCTAACGTACGCTATGCACGGCCTCGCCAGACGTCACGAAAATGCGCTCGCCCGGCGCCGGCTTCACCGTGTAGCCCCCGGTAAATGAACCGAAAGAAGGCAGGATCATGCGCGCCGGTCCCACCACGAAACACGGCAGCCGCAAGGCGTCCGAACGGGTCGCCAGCACATAGGCCGGATGGACGTGGCCGGCCAGCACGTAACCCGGCGCGTCGATGTCCGGATGGTGGCAGAAGGAAAACGGCCCGACCGTATAAGGCTCGTCGACCAGGTCGATGCCGAGCGCCTCGGCCGGATCGCCGGCATGCTTGTCGTGGTTGCCGCGCACCAGCGTCAGCACCAGGTCGCAGCGGCGGCGGCGCCAGGCCAGCATCGCCGCCTGGGTGGCGGCGGCATGCGAAGCGCGCGCGTGCAGGAAGTCGCCCAGAAACAGGACGTGCGTGGCGCCGGTGGCGTCGATCAGGGTGTCGAGCCCATCCAGGTTTTCGTTGGTGGTGCCGTGCGGTACCGGAATGCCGAACGAGCGGAAAGCGGCGGCCTTGCCGAAGTGGATGTCGGCGATGACCAGCATCTCGAGGCGCGGCCAGTACACGGCTTTCTGCGGCAACAGCAGTACCCGTTCGCCGGCCAGTGCCAGCGCCGCTGCATCACGCGGACCGCCATTGTCACCTTGGTTCATGCCGCGGCCGCCTTTTCCAGTTCGCGCACCATGCGCGCCACCCGGTCCGACAGCTTCTCGGTCGACACCTTTTCGCGGAAACGCTCGACCATCAGCGGGAAGCCGAACGGCGTGGCGCGCTTGACCTCGTGGTAGGCGATGCGGCGCCCGTGCAGCGCGTTGAGCGTGTCGCGCAGCCGGGTCAGTTCCAGTTCCTGCTCGAGCACTTCGCGCTCGGCCTGCGTGAGCAGCAGGTTGCCGCTGTCGTGCTTGCGGAAGACTTCGTAGAACAGCGCCGACGAGGCCTGCACCTGGCGCATCGACTTGCGCTGCCCCGGGAAGCCCTGCGACACCAGCCCGGAAATCCGCGCCACCTCGCGGAAGCGCCGCTGCGCCAGCTGGGTCGCGTTCAGGCTGTCGAGCACGTCCTCGAGCAGGCGCCCGGTATCGAACAGGCCGACCTCAAGCCCGGTCGCGCCCTTGAACAGGGTCGCCCAGTCGACCGGCTCCGGCGACAGCAGTTCGAAGCCGTAGTCGTTCACCGCCACCGAAAAGGTCGACGGCATGATGCTGCCCACGCGGAAGGCCAGCAGCGAAGCCAGCCCGGTGTGCACCGAGCGGCCGCCGAACGGATACACGAACAGGTGCCAGCCCTCGCGGCTCTTCATGCTCTCGACCACCAGCACCGCGCCGGTGGGCAGCGACGACCAGTTGGCCTGCACTTCCAGCAGCGGGCGCACCGCCTGCATTTCCGGGCCCTCGAAGACGCCCTGCGCCGCCCGCTCCAGCTCTTCCAGCCCGGCACGCGCCATCTCGGCGCTGAGCGGCACCTTGGTTCCGCCCCAGCGGCTGATCGCGCCGCGGGTACTGGTGCTGCGCTTGACGTAAGCCGTCATTTCATGGACGCGCACCAGTTCGAGGATGCGGCCGCTGAACAGGAAATGGTCGCCCGGCTTGAGACGGCCGACGAAGGATTCCTCGACGCTGCCGATGCGCCCGCCGCTGACGTACTGCACCTGCATCTGGGCATCCGAGACGATGGTGCCGATGCTCATCCGGTGGCGCCGGCCGATGGTGGCGTCGGGCACGCGGTAGACGCCCTCCTCGTCCGGCAGCACGCGCCGGTATTCCGGATACACGGTCAGGCTCTGGCCGCCGCGCGCGACGAAATCCAGTGCCCACTGCCACTCTTCCGGGGTCAGGTTGCGGTAGGACCACGCGGTTTTCACTTCCTCGTACAGCTCTTCCGAGCGGAAGCCGCCGCCCAGCGCGATCGTCACCAGGTGCTGCACCAGCACGTCGAAGGGTTTATTCGGCACCTGGCGCGCCTCGATGCGGCGGCTGGCCACCGCGCGCTTGGCGCCGGCCGCTTCCAGCAATTCCAGGCTGTTGGTCGGCACCAGCGTCACGCGCGAGATCCGTCCCGGCGCGTGGCCGCTGCGGCCGGCGCGCTGCAGCAGGCGCGCGATGTTCTTGGCGCTGCCGACCTGCAGCACGCGCTCGACCGGCAGGAAGTCCACGCCCAGGTCGAGGCTGGCGGTGCAGATCACGGCCTTCAGTTCGCCGTTCTTCAAGCCCTTCTCGACCCATTCGCGCACCTCGCGGTCGAGCGAGCCGTGGTGCAGCGCCACCACGCCGGCCCAGTCGGGGCGCGCCTCGATCAGGTTCTGGTACCAGATCTCGGACTGCGCGCGCGTGTTGGTGAACACCAGCGTCGAGCCGCTCTTGTCGATCTCGTCGATGACCGGCTGCAGCATCTGCAGGCCGAGGTGGCCGCCCCAGGGAAAGCGCGAGACGGTCGGCGGAATCAGGCAGTCGACCACGATCTGCTTTTTCAGGTCGCCCTCGACCAGCACACCCTTGCTCTCGTCGGCATCCGTCCCGAGCAGCACGTTGCGCGCATCCTGCAGGTTGCCCATGGTCGCCGACAGGCCCCACACGACCAGTTCCGGATTCCAGCGCCGCAAGCGTGCCAGCGCCAGCTGCACCTGCACGCCGCGCTTGCTGCCCATCAGTTCGTGCCACTCGTCGATGATGACCATGTCGAGGTGCTTGAACTGGTCGCGCGCGCCTGCATGCGACAGCAGCAGCGACAGGCTCTCCGGCGTCGTGATCAGCGCGCCCGGCAGGCTTTTCGACTGGCGCGCGCGCTCGGCCGAGCCGGTGTCGCCGGTGCGCGCGCCGATCGACCATGCGCCGACCACGTCCGGGCTGGCGGCAGCCAGATCGGCCGCCGATACTTCCAGCGAACGCTGGGTGTCGGCCGCCAGCGCGCGCATCGGCGTCAGCCACAGCACCCGTACGCCGCTGCGGCTGCGGCGCGAGCGATTCGCGCCGCGCAGCAGCGCCGCGAACCACACGGCGTAGGTCTTGCCGGCGCCGGTGTTCGCGTGCAGCAGCCCGGACTGCCCGGCCAAGGCCGCCTTCCATACCGCGCGCTGGAAGGGAAAGACCTTCCAGCCGCGCCCGGCGAACCAGCTGTCGACCGCCTGCTCGGCCTGCGAACGCGTCATGACGCTACCTCGGGCTCGATATCGACCTCGGCCGGCACCGCTTCCAGCAGTCCCTTCAGCGTATCCAGCGTATCGGCCTGCTCCACCGTCTTGTCGTCGCGCCGCCGCAGGATGCGCGGGAAGCGCACCGCGATGCCGGCCTTGTGCCGGGTCGACAGCGCGATGCCCTCGAAGCCGATCTCGAACACCATGGTCGGTTTCACGGAGCGCACCGGCCCGAACTTCTCGACCGTGGTCTTGCGCACCGCATTGTCGACCTGGCGGATCTCGGCGTCGGTCAGGCCGGAATAGGCCTTGGCGAAGGGCACCAGCTTGCGCTCCGCCCCCTCGCCGTCCCAGACCGCGAAGGTGTAGTCGGTGTACAGCGACGCGCGCCGCCCGCTGCCGGCCTGGGCATAGATCAGCACCGCGTCGATCGCGTACGGATCGATCTTCCACTTCCACCAGGTGCCGACGTCCTTGGTGCGGCCGACGCCGTAATGGGCATCGCGCGCCTTCAGCATCATGCCCTCGACACCGCGCGATCTCGACTCCCCACGCAGTTTTCCCAGATCTTCCCAGGTATCGGCCGTGACCAGCGGCGAGATGCGCAGCTGCGGCCTGGCGACGCCGGTGACCAGCGTCTCGAGCAGTGCGCGCCGCTCGTGCTGGGGCAGCGTGCGCAGGTCGACGCCGTCCAGTTCCAATAGGTCGTAGGCCAGCAGCACCGCCGGGTACTCGCTCAAGAACTTGGCCGACAGGGTCTTGCGGCCGATGCGCTTCTGCAGGTCGGCAAACGGCGCCGGCGCATCGGAATCCAGCCACACAAGCACCTCGCCATCGACCACCGTCCCTTCCGGCAGCACCAGCGCGGCCAGCTCCGGGAAGCGCTCGGTGATCAGGTCTTCGCCGCGCGACCACAGGTAATTCTGGCCGCCGCGCCGCACCAGCTGGGCGCGGATGCCGTCGTACTTCCACTCGACCTGCCAGTCGGCCATGTCGCCGAGGCCCGCCGGCTCGCCCTGCAGCTGGTGCGCCAGGAAGAAGGGATAGGGCTGGCCGCCGCGCAGCTTGTGCTCGTCGTCGGACTGGGCCGCGATCAATTGCAGGAAGCCGGCGCCGGTCGGGCGCACGCGGCCGTCGGTCCAGCCCATCAGGCGCTGGGCGATCAGCTTGGAATCCACCGCGGCGATCGCCGCCAGCGCGCGCGTGACGAGCAGTTTCGACACGCCAACCCGGAAGCCGCCGCCGATCAGTTTCACGAACAGGAAGCGCTCGCGCCAGGTCAGCTCGTCCCAGTAGGAAAACAGCGCCTCGCGGATGGTGGCCGGGTCGGCGCCGCGCAGCGGCCCGATGCGCTCTTCCATCCACACCGCCAGGCCGACGTCGCTGTGTTTCGTCGGCGGCGGCAGGATGTGGGCGATGGTCTCGGCCATGTCGCCGACCGCGGCGTAGCACTCGTCGAACAGCCAGTCGTCCAGGCCGGCGTATTCGATCGCGTACTGGCGCATCAGCTTGGACGGCACCGCCTGGCGCGGCTTGCCGCCGGCCAGGAAGTAGACCGCCCAGGCGGCGTTCTCGGGGGCCGCATGCTCGAAGTAGTTGCGCAGCGCGTCGAGCTTGCGGTTGGTGGCGGTGGTCTCGTCGAGTTCGGCGTACAGGCGCGCAAATTCACGCATCGCTCGCCTCCTCGCCGGCAGGCGCCGGCTTGCGCTCTTCGCGCCTATCCTCGTCTTCTTCCTCGTCGCTGGCGGCCGGCACCGTGGCACCGGCCTCGGGTGCCTTGTCAGGCGAAGCGGTGGCGTCGGCCGACTCGTCGTCTTCTTCGCCGTATTCGGTATCGAAGGCCTTGGCATCGAGCCCGATCTGGCACAGCCAGCGCACCATCACCGGGATCGAGCCGTGGGTGACGATCACCTGCTGCGCTTCGGTGGCGCGGATCGCCTCCATCAGGCCCGGCCAGTCGGCGTGGTCGGACAGCACGAAGCCACGGTCGACGCCGCGCCGGCGCCGTGCCCCGCGCAGCAGCATCCAGCCGCTGGCAAAGGCATCGCTGTAGTCGCCGAAGCGGCGGGTCCAGGTCGAGCCCGAGGCCGAGGGCGGCGCCAGCACCAGCGCCCGTTTTAGATCCGCTTTGTCGGTCTCGCTCACCAGCTGGGTGGCCGGCAGGTCGACGCCGCCTTCGCGGTAGACGCGGTTGAGCGGCTCGACCGCACCGTGGCAGACGATCGGGCCGATCGACGGATCGAGGCCGGACAGCAGCCGCTGGGCCTTGCCGAAGGCATAGGCGTACAGGATGCTGGTGCGGCCCTCGTCGGCATTCGCGCGCCACCAGCGGTTGATGTCGTCGAACACGTCCTGCTGCGGATCCCAGCGGTAGATCGGCAGGCCGAAGGTCGATTCAGTGATGAAGCTGTGGCAGCGTACCGGCTCGAAGGGGTCGCAGGTGGCGTCCGGCTCGACCTTGTAGTCGCCCGACGCCACCCAGATTTCGCCTTCGTGCTCCATGCGGATCTGGGCGGAGCCCAGCACGTGGCCGGCCGGGTGCAGCGAGATCTTCACGCCGTTGCGGACCACGCGCTCGCCGTAGTCCAGGCCCTCGATGTTGATGTCGGCGCCGAGGCGCGATTTCAGGATGTTCACGCTCTTGCTGGAAGCCAGGTAGTGGCTGTGGCCCCAGCGCGCATGGTCGCCGTGCGCATGGGTGATGACGGCCCGGTCGACCGGCCGCCATGGATCGATATAGAAATCACCCGGGACGCAGTAGAGTCCCTCCTTGCGTACTACGACCATGTCTCCCATGTTTTCCTTTCTTGTGCAGCCTTACAACCACCTCAGTGCGATTACTCGACGTGTTCCACGTAATCCTTCAAGAACGACCGGTGCTCCCCATCCGGAAACTCGATCGACACCTGGTCGCCTGCCACCGACAGCACCACGCCCTCGCCATACTTCGGCACCTTGACGCGCGTACCGGCCTCGAAGACCGACGCCGGATCGGGCTCGGCCACCGGCTCGTGGTCGAACTCGTCGTCGCGGATTTCGATCTCTTCCGTCAGCACGGCCGCCGGCGGGTTCAGGCAGTTGTCGCAGCGGCAGCATTTTTCGAAGCCCTCGACCTCGTCGCCGAAATAATCGAACAGCAGCTTCCAGCGGCAGAAACCGCTGACCGCATACGACACCATTTGCTCCAGCGCTTCCTTGTCGTGTTCCTGCTTCTGGCGGTAGACCGCGGCCATGGCTTCGAACAGGCTGGCTTTCGGCTCGGTCGCGCCCAAGGTCCAGGCCAGCTTGCGGTTCTGGCGCAGCAGCCTGGTGTCCTTCAGCAGCTTCAGGCAGACCTTGAGGTGCGGCCCGGCCAGGTCGCCGGCCACCTCGTCGACGCGCTGCGGCGTGGCCGTCTCGTCCTCGGCCAGCTTGCGCACGGCTTCGTAGATGGCGCGGATCTCGTCCGCGGTCGGGTAGTGCTTGACCAGGAAGAACTGCTGGACGCGCTTGTCGTCCTGCAGGAACAGCAGCGTGCATTCGGCATCCTTGCCGTCGCGGCCGGCGCGGCCCGACTCCTGGTAGTAGGCTTCCAGGTTGGCCGGAATCTGCAGGTGGATGACGAAGCGCGTGTCCGGCTTGTCGATGCCCATGCCGAAGGCGTTGGTCGCGACCATGATGCGCCGCTCGTCGTCCATGAACAGGTCCTGGTTCGCCTTGCGCTCGGCGGCGTGCAGCTTGCCGTGGTAGATCGTGACCGACTCCCCGGCTTCCTGCAGCAGGTGGTAGAGCTCTTCCGCCATCTTGACCGTGGCGGCGTAGACGATGCCCTTGCCCTCGGTCTCGCGGACCAGGCGCAGCGCCTGCTGCATCTTTTCCTCGGCATTCGTCACCTGCTGCACGCGGTAGTGCAGGTTCGGGCGATAGATGCCGGTATTGATGACGTTCATGCGCGGCCGGCCCAACTGGCGGCCGATGTCGTCCATGACCTCGTCGGTGGCGGTGGCGGTCAGCGCCAGCACCGGCGGCTTGTTCAGGGCGTCGAGCGTACCGGCCATCTCGAGGTAGGCCGGACGGAAATCGTGGCCCCATTGCGAGATGCAGTGGGCTTCGTCGACCACGACCAGCGCCACCTTCACCTCCCGCAACAGGGCGACGAACTCCGACGACACCAGGCGCTCGGGCGTGCAGAACACGATCTCGCACTGCTGCTGCTCGATGGCCGCGAGCGCATTGCGCTCTTCCTCGGCATTCAGGCTGCTGTTGACTTGCACGGCGCGTATGCCCATCTCTTCCAGCTTCTCGAGCTGGTCCTTCATCAGCGAGATCAATGGGGAAACGACGATGGTCATGCCCTCGAGGATGCGGGCGGGAATCTGGTAGCACAGCGATTTACCGCTGCCGGTGGGCATGATCGCCAGCGTGTCCTTGCCATCGAGGACGCTGTCGATCACACGTTGCTGGCCGTCGCGCAACTGGGCGATACCGAAGACGGTATTCAGCAGGCGACGGATGGTGTTGCGGCGTACCGCAAGCAAGCCTTTGTGCAGGAGTTTGGGTTCGTGTCGGGTCATGATGAACCCAACTGTAAATTGGGTACGAACGCGACGCTATAGGACGCAACCTACAGTAACCGTAGGAGCGCCCCGTTAGCGATCTGCGACCGATCAGACAGCGGAACAGCGCGATTTCCTACAATGCGACGGATTGCCCGCCGATAGTTTCCGCATAGAACCTAAACTAAGATGACATCACTGCCACAACATCATCGCCTGCCTGGAGGTTCACCATGATTCGCATGCACCCGACCACCGCCGCCTGGACCGCGCTCCACATCAGCATCACCGGCCTCGCCACCTGGCTGCTGGTCGCGACCGAAGCCTTCAACAGCGCTGCGCCGCTGCTGTTCCATTGATCGATGCCGGTCCCGCATGCGCCAGGCATGCCGGGCGACGCTGCCCTGAGCGGCCGGCGCGCCTTCCCACGTCCTCCCGAGGCGTAACGCTCCTCCTCCCCCCTCGTTCCGAAGCATGCGACCGATTGGCGCGCAAGCGGGCATCATGGTGGCCATTTCCATATCTTGAACGGGTGAGTCATATGAAACGAACGAATCTGCGCGTGGTCATTACCGGCGCATCGAGCGGCATCGGCGCCGCCACCGCCATCGCGTTCGCCAGGGAAGGCGCCAGCCTGGTGCTTGGCGCACGCGGCAAGGAAGGACTCGAAGACATCGCCCAGCGCTGCCGCGCGGCCAGCGGCAAGGCCGAGGTGAAGGTGGTCGACGCCACCGATGCCGATGCCGTCGGACGCTTCGCGCGCGAGGCGCGCAGCACGCTGGGCGACATCGACCTGTGGTTCAGTGACGTCGGCATCGGCGTGGTCGGCCAGTTTGCCGAGGTGCCGATCGAAGACCACCAGCGCGTGATCGAGACCAATCTCGTCAGCCACATGAACGATGCGCATGCCCTGCTGCCGATCTTCCTGGAACAGGGTCACGGCATCTGGGTGAACATGATTTCGGTGGGCGGCTACGTCACGACGCCGTATTCGGCCGCCTACGCCGCCAGCAAGTTCGGCCTGCGCGGCTTCAGCGCCGCCCTGCGCGCCGAACTGCACGACCATAAGCGCATCCACGTCTGCGACGTCTACCCGACCTTCGTCGACACCCCCGGCTTCGCCCACGCCGGCAATTACACGGGCGCCAAGCTGTCCTACCCGCCCGGCGTGCTGGCGCCGGAAAAGGTGGCGGATGCCGTGGTCAAGCTGGCGCGCCAGCCGCGTGCCACGACCGTGATCGGCGCCCCCGCGTTCGCGCTCAAGCTGGCCGAACTGGCCACCCCGCTCACCGCGGTCGCCATGAAGCGCTTCATGGACACCTGGTCGAAGCGCGCCGACCGTACCGGCGACACCCAGGGCAGCCTGTATGAGCCGCCCGCCACGGCCAGCGGCGTGCACAGCGGCCAGCGCGCGCCCGACGGGGCCGGCCAGAAGAAAAACACGGCCCTGCTGGCCGGTGCCGTGGTGGCCGCCGCCGCCATCGGCGTGCAGGTCTGGCGCCGGCGCTCGCGCTGAGCGCGCATCGGCAACGTTTATCGGCTAGATCAGCGCCCTGAGCGCCCCCACGTAGCGCTCGCTGACCGCCACCTGCGCGGCGCAGCGCAGGGTCAGCCGGTAGCTGCCGTCGCCGACCGTCGCCAGCGTCCCGATCTGGTCGCGCCGCACGATGGTGCCGCGGTGCACGCGCACGAACACGCCCGGGTCGAGCAGCGTCTCCAGGCGGCTCAGCGGCATCCGGTGCAGCACCTGGCGCGCCGCCAGGCACAGGTTGACGTAGTTGCCGGCCGCCTCGACCCACAGGATGTCGTCGACCCGCACCTGCTCGACGCGGCCGACCGAGCGCACGCTGATGCGGTCGAGCCAGGCCGCACTGTCGCTACTACGCTCGGTATAGCTGCGCAAGGCATTGCCGTAGGCGGCGCGCTGGCCATGGCGCAGCAAGGCCTCGGCGCGCTCGACCGCCTGCGCCAGGCGGGCATCGCTCACCGGCTTGAGCAGGTAATCGAGCGCATGCACGTCGAAGGCATCGACGGCGTGGGCGCTGAAGGCGGTCACGAAGATCACCAGCGGCGGCTCGGGCCGGCGCGCCAGCTCGCGGGCCAGCGCCAGCCCATCCTCGCCCGGCATGCGGATGTCGAGGAAGATCACCTGCACCTGGGCGTCCGCCGGCCGCGCGGCCAGCGCGGCGCGCGCGGCGGCGGCACTGGCGCATTCGGCCGCCAGGGTCCAGCCGGGATGGGCATCCATCGCCAGCCGCAGGTTGATGCGGCCCGGCGCTTCGTCGTCGACGATCAGGTAAGTCACCGCCATCAGTCGGCCTCCGCCAGCGGCAGGCGCACCCTGGCCACCTCGGCGACACCGGCGATGCCGTGGCCGAAATCGTCGCCGCGCACCCAGGCCACGTACAGCCATTGCAGCGGCTGGAACAGCAGTACCACCGCCACGAACACCGCCAGCACCTGGCGGCGCCGCTCGAACAACCCCGGATGGCGCAGCAGCGCCAGCCCGAGTGCGGCGCTCAGCAGCATCATCGGCAGGTATTCGATGCACCATTTCGGCAGCAGCCGCCATTGTCCCTGGGTGCCGACGGCGCAGACCGCGATCCACGCCAGCAGGTTCAGCGCCAGCATCCGCAGTGCCGGCGGCACGCGCTCCCACGTGTGGGACCAGGTGCGCGGCGGTTGCGGATAGCGGGCGGCGGGATTCAGCGTACTCATCGACGGAAAGTATACCAGCGGGCCATTTGCTCCTCCGGCACCGGCGGTCACACCGGGGCGGCGTTTCGTCACACGCCGGTTACCCGCGGCGTGCGGGCCGGACCAGAATCCATGTTTTCGACTCCTGCCCGGACCCGATGAAACGCTTCGTCCGCATCGCGCTGTTGTTCCTGCTTCTGGTCGCCGCCTACCTCGGCCTCGCCGCCGCCTGGGCCGCCTGCAGCTACGACAGCCTGGCAGCGGCCCTGCCGCCGCCCCGCCCCGGCACGTTGTCGCCACGCCAGAGCGCGATCCTGCTTGCCGTCGAAGACCCGGATTTCCATACGCACCACGGCATCAGCTTCGCCGCCGGCCAGGGCGTCGCCACGCTGACGGCGGCGGTGGCGCGCGACTTCTACCTGCGCGACGGGCAGGCCGGCGCCGGCCTCCTGCAGCGCTTGTATGCGGGCGTCCAGCGCTGCTGCAAGGCGATCGACCTCGGGCGCGATGCGATGGCGCTGGTGCTCGATGCGCGCATGTCCAAGGACAGGCAGCTCGACTATTACATCGGCCACGTCTACATGGGCACACAGGCCGGCGTGCAGGTGCGCGGCCTGGCGCTGGCGGCGCTGCTGTATGCGGGCAAGCCGCTGGCCGCGCTCGACGAGCACGAATTCGTGCGCCTGGTGGCCATGATCAAGGCCCCGAACGCGTACCACCCGCAACGCCGGCCGGCGGCGCTGGCCGAGCGCGTGGTCCGCATCGAAGCGCTGCTGGCCGGCAGGTGCAGGCCGGCGGGCTGGTCTGATACGCCGTATGAAGCATGTCCATCCTCACAAGGAACACCATGAAACGATGCTGTCTCGCCGCGGGTGCGCTGTGCGCCCTCCTGTCTCCTGTTCATGCGGCCGAGGTCTGCACGGCACTCGCCGACGCCGCCGGCGGCAAGCCCCTGCTGGAACGCGGCGATTGCCGCACCCGCGTCACGCCGGCGTCGACCTTCAAGATCGCCATCAGCCTGATGGGCTACGACGCCGGCGTCCTGAAGGATGCGCACACGCCGCTGCTGCCCTACCGCCCCGGCTACGTCGACTGGCAGCCGGCCTGGCGCGCACCGGCCGATCCGGCAAAATGGATGCGCGACTCGGTGGTCTGGTATTCGCAGCAGACGACGCTGGCGCTGGGACCGGCGCGCTTCGGCGCCTACGTCCGGCAATTCGGCTACGGGAACCAGGACGTGACGGGCGACGCCGATCATGACGGGCTGACGCTGTCCTGGATCGGATCCTCGCTGCAGATCTCGCCGCTGGAGCAGCTCGGTTTTCTCGCCAAACTGGTGAACCGCCGGCTCGGCGTCAGCGGCCACGCCTACGACATGACCGCCGCCCTCACCCATTACGGCACGGTGAGCGGCTGGGACCTGCACGGCAAGACCGGCGCCTCGAGCGGCCTGGGCTGGTACGTCGGCTGGGCGACGAAAGACGGGCGCACCGTCACCTTTGCGCGCCTGGTCCGCAGCGACGACACCAAGCCGGAGGCCATGTCGACCGGGGTCTGGGCACGCCAGGCTTTCCTGGCCGAGTTCCCGGGCCTGCTGCCATGACACTCCAGCAGCGCAACTTCGGCATCGACTGCCTGCGCGGCCTGGCGATCCTGCTGGTGATCGTCCACCACCTGGCCCTGCCCTTCCGCCTGCCCCTGAAACCCAGCCTGCTCGGCGACTGGCTGCCCAAGCGGCTGCTGAACGCCATCAGCTTCAACGGTTACGAAGCCGTGTTCGTGTTCTTCGTGATCTCGGGCTTCCTGATCGCCACCCGCATCATCGAGCGCGACGGCGATCTGCACAATATGCAGCTCGGGCGCTTCTACCGGGCGCGGGCGGGGCGCATCCTGCCGCTCCTGCTGGTCACGCTGGCGCTGCTGAGCGTGCTGGCCTCCCTGGGCATCGAGGGCTTTGCACCGGAGACCGACCGGCAAACCCTCGGCGGCCTGCTCGGCGCCGCCCTGAGCTTCACCTTCAACTGGTACGAAGGCCGCACCGGCTGGGCGCCGGCCGGCTGGGACGTGCTGTGGTCACTGTCGATCGAAGAAGTGTTCTATCTCGGCTTCCCGCTGCTGTGCCTGTGGCTGCCGCGCCGGCTGCTAGTGGGATTGCTGCTGGCCTGGGCCCTGCTGATCGGCCCCTTGCGTGCGCTGGTCCCTGCGGGTGACGAGGTCTGGTGGGAAAAAGCCTACCTGCCCGGCATGGCGGCGATCGCCTGGGGCGTGCTGGCGGCGCTGCTTGCCCAGCGTTGGCGTCCAAGCCGGCGCGGCGCCCGGGCGCTGGGGATCTTCGGCGCCTTTTGCATCCTGCTGGTGCTGGGCTGGGGCGACCTGGTACACAAGGTCCTGTACGAGTCGAATCTGTATGCGCTGTGCCTGGGCGCGAGCCTGATGCTGCTCGCCCTCCATGCCTGGCCGCCTCGGCCTGCACGTGGCCTGGGCTGGCTGGCGCGCATGGGGCAGCTCAGCTATGAACTCTACCTGTCGCACATGCTGGTCGTTCTGGCGGCAGTGGCACTGTACCGCGGTTTGTTGGGCGAGGTTCAGGCCTGGACCTTTACGGTGTACCTGCCGGTATTGTTGGTCTGCTTCGGACTGGCGCTGCTGCTCGAAGCCTTGCCGCAGGCCTGGGCTCACCGGAGGCGCTCAGGCCGTAAAATACCGCTTTGAATTTTTACAAAGCGACTCTCAGCATGGAAACCAAGGATCAGCGTTACCTCGTCCAGCAAAACAAACTCACCGACACGGACAACACGGCACCCGTGTTCGCCCGCGTCATGCGCAGCAAGGAAGGCAAGTTCGAAGGGGTCTCTTTTATCAGGAACAGGGAAAAGGCGACCGTGATGACGATTGCCGAGGCCGAGGAAGCCATGGCCTGGGCGGCGAAGAAAAAGGGCAATGCGCACGAGTACAAGAGCAAGATCATTTGCCTGGGCCAGTGATCGAGACGCGCAGCGCGCCCGGCCTCGGCATCGACTGACCTTTCGTGGTGTGACAAAGCACGTATTTCCGGCAGACATTTCTCGCTAACATGTGCGAGAACGCGCCCTTATCGCGGCGCACGTCCAAGGAGCCGCTCATGTTCGACCGTATCAGACGCAGTTTCGATCTTGTCCGCGCCAGCGCCCAGGTGCTCAGGCAGGACAATCACCTGCTGCTGTTCCCCCTGATCTCGGCCGGCGCCTGGCTGCTGCTGGTGGCCGCATTCGCCCTGCCGGTGTTCGGCCTGGGACCGGTCGACGGCATGGGCGAAGGCGGCCTGTATTCGATCGGCTTCCTGTTCTACGTGGTGCAGTACTTCGTCATTTTCTATTTCAACACGGCGCTGGTCGGCGCCGTCATGATCCGGCTGGACGGCGGCAGCCCGACGCTGGCCGACGGCCTGCGCATCGCCAACGCCCGCCTGCCGGCCATCCTCGGCTACGCGGTCATTTCCGCGACCGTCGGCGTGATCCTGCGCGCGATCCAGGAACGGCTCGGCTTCGTCGGCCGCCTGGTCGTCGGCCTGATCGGCGCCGGCTGGGCGCTGGCGACTTTCCTGGTGGTGCCGGTGATCGTGACCCGCGACCGCGGTCCGATGGACTCGATTTCCGAAAGCACCGCCCTGCTCAAGCGCACCTGGGGCGAGAACGTCACCGGCCATATCGGCATGGGCGCCGCCTTCGGCCTGGTCTACTTCGGCCTGGCCGGCGGCAGCGTGCTGCTGGCGATCCTCCTGCTTGCCGCCGGCGCCGTCAGCCCGGTGTTCTTCTTCCTGTTCGGCGCCGTCGTCGTGCTGGCGCTGCTGGCCTGCGTGCTGTTCCAGGCGACGCTGACCGGCATCTATTCCGCCGTCCTTTACCGCTACGCCGTCGACGGCAGCGCGTCGGCCGGGTTCGACAAGGGTTTGCTGGCGTCCAGCTTCCGGCAGAAGTCCTGATCCCACAGATTCAGACGCAAATTCGACCCTGATGAAAAGTCTCGTCCTCGTTCCACTCATCCTGGTCACAGCCGCCTGCACCGGTATCGACGCAAAGACCAACTACGACCTTCAGTGGGACGCGAAAACGGCAAGACTTACCGTTCTGGACGAACTGGGAAAACCCATCCCCATCGCGGCCGGAAAATACCTTGCCTTGCCCGGCCTCGTTCTATCACGCGGCCAGATTCGCCTGCACCCCGGCAAGCAGAGGATTGGCTACATATGCCCGCCGAAACCGGGGGGTATGGAGGTATTGGACGTAGCACCATCGGTCATCTACGAGTTCAAGGCTGGCCAACAGTATGAAATGGCATGTATCGACGGTTTTCCCCACATACGTCCGATGTAACGCGCAAGCAGCCGGCCCTGATAAAACCCGGCAATAAAAAAGGCAGCGCCTCCTTCCGGAAAGCGCTGCCTCTTCAACAGCTGACTGGACTCGACCGCTTATGCGGCTTCAACCGCCACCGGCATGCGGATCAGGTAATCGAAGGCCGACAGCGCTGCCTTGGCACCCTCGCCCGCCGCGATCACGATCTGCTTGAACGGCGTGGTGGTCGCATCGCCCGCGGCGAACACGCCCGGGATGTTGGTGCGGCCGTGGGCGTCGACGATGATCTCGCCGAAGCGCGACAGTTCCAGGGTGCCCTTCAGGAACTCGGTGTTCGGCACCAGGCCGATCTGGACGAACACGCCGGCCAGCGGGACGTTCTTCTCTTCACCCGTGATGCGGTCCTTGAACGAGATGCCGTTGACCTTGTTGCCGTCGCCGGTGATCTCGGTGGTCTGGGCGTTGACGTGGATGGTCACGTTCGACAGGCTCTGCACCTTGTTCACCAGCACGGCGTCGGCTTTCAGCTGGTTGGCGAACTCGATCAGGGTCACGTGCTCGACGATACCGGCCAGGTCGATCGCCGCTTCCACGCCCGAGTTGCCGCCGCCGATGACCGCGACGCGCTTGCCCTTGTACAGCGGGCCGTCGCAGTGCGGGCAGTAGTTGACGCCGGCGTTCTTGTACTGCTCTTCGCCCGGCACGTTGACGTTCCTCCAGCGGGCGCCGGTCGACAGGATCACGGTGCTCGACTTCAGCGAGCCGCCGTTGACGAATTGCACTTCAACCAGTTCGCCAGGGGCCGACGGCGGGATGATCTTGGCGGCTTCCTGCTGGGTCATCACGTCGACGCCGTAGTGGCGCACCTGCTGTTCCAGGGCAGCCGAGAATTTCGGGCCGTCGGTTTCCAGCACCGAGATGTAGTTCTCGATCGACATGGTGTCGTTCACCTGGCCACCCATGCGGCCGGTGGCGACGCCGGTGCGGATGCCTTTGCGGGCGGCGTACACGGCTGCGGCCGAGCCGGCCGGGCCACCGCCGACGATCAGCACGTCGTACGGATCCTTGGCGTTCAGCTTGGCGGCGTCACGGGCGCCTGCGCCCTTGTCCAGCTTGGCGACGATTTCTTCGATCATCATGCGGCCCGAACCGAACAGTTCGCCGTTCAGGAAGACCATCGGCACGGCCATCACCTGGCGCGCTTCGACTTCCTTCTGGTAGGCGCCGCCTTCGATCACGGTGGTCTTCACGTTCGGGTTCAGGATGGCCATCAGCGACAGCGCCTGCACCACGTCCGGGCAGTTATGGCAGCTCAGCGACATGTACATCTCGAAGTTGTACTCGCCTTCGAGTGCCTTGATGGCGTCGATGGTGTCCTGCTCGACCTTCGGCGGGTGGCCGCCGGTCCACAGCAGGGCCAGCACCAGCGAGGTGAATTCGTGGCCGAGCGGCAGGCCGGCAAAGCGCAGCGAGGTGTTGGTGCCGGTGCGCTGGACGCTGAACGACGGCTTGCGCGCATCGTTGCCGTCGGTACGGACGGTGATCTTGTCGCTGCGCAGGCTCTGGATGGTCTGCAGCAGTTCGAGCGTCTGCTTGGAGGTCTCGCTGTCGTCCAGCGAGGCAACCAGTTCGAACGGTTGCTGTACACGCTGCAGGTAGGCGCCGAGTTGGGTCTTCAGGTCATTGTCAAGCACGCTCATGGTCATTTCCTCGTTCGTATCGTCGTTAAATCGTTAAAGTTCTGGGCAAAGCCTGGCCCCGACGCATCGATTCTTCAATCGTGCGTCCATCAAATTAGTAAATCTGGCGCGGCAAAATCGACTAGTTTGATCGCCTTTTTCCAGGGCGGGATCAATGCGGCGCGGGTAAGAGGTGGGGACATCAGCCGCTACCGCAATGGGGTTTTGGCTAATGTCCTTGTACAACTAGGTCCTACAGTAACTGCTGCGAGCCGGGGGCGGCCCGCTTTCCAACAATCTATTAATTAGATCTTGCCGACCAGGTCCAGCGACGGCTTCAGGGTTTCGGCGCCTTCCGACCACTTGGCCGGGCAGACTTCGCCCGGGTGAGCGGCGACGTACTGGGCTGCCTTGACTTTGCGCATCAGTTCCGATGCGTCACGGCCGATGCCGTTGTCGTGCACTTCCATGACCTTGATCTGGCCTTCCGGATTGATCACGAAGGTACCGCGCAGCGCCATGCCTTCTTCTTCGATCATGACTTCGAAGTTACGGGCCAGGGTGCCGGTCGGGTCGCCGATCAGCGGGTAGTTCACTTTCTTGATGGCTTCCGAGGTGTCGTGCCATGCCTTGTGGGCGAAGTGGCTGTCGGTCGACACGCCGTAGACTTTCACACCCATCTTGGCGAATTCCGGCTGGAAGTCAGCCAGGTCTTCCAGTTCGGTCGGGCAGACGAAGGTGAAGTCAGCCGGGTAGAACATCACGACCGACCAGGTGCCTTTGAAATCGGCGTCGGTCAGGTCGACGAACTTGCCGTCGTGGTACGCGGTTGCTTTGAACGGCTTGATCGTGCTGTTGATGAGGGACATGAAAGCTCCTGTTGTGGGGTTAAAAAAATACGTTAGGTGCACACTATACCTCGCACACACGTTTATGTGAAATTAATTGAGCAGATTTTATCGATTAATTTTCCCTATCGCCTTTCGATAGGTGGGACCTATCGGAGCCATTGGCGTGAAAAGCGATCGGGAGCGGTGGAAACTTGGCCCCCCGCCTTCGCGGGGGCGACGTTCGAGGGCTGCGGGTCGAATGCCCGCAGCGGCTTTACGCGGGGGCGACGGCCTGCAAGGCCGGCTCGGTGCAAGGCAGGGTCAGGCTGAAGGTGGCGCCCTGCCCCGGGGCGCTGCTGGCCGTCAGCTTGCCGCCGTGCGAGGTCGCCAGCTGGCGCGAGATGTACAGGCCCAGGCCCAGGCCTTTCGGCTCGCCGCTCTTGGCGCCGCGCTCGTAGGGTTCGAAGATGCGTTCGATGAAGTCGGGCGCGATACCCTTGCCGTGATCGCGGACGTCGATGACCGCATGGCAACCCTCCTGGTGGACACTGACTTCGACCGCGCCGCCGCCGCCGTAGCGCAATGCATTGGTCAGCAGGTTGACCACCACCTGCTCGATGCGGAATTCGTCCCACCAGCCTTCCACCGGCGCATGCGGCTCCAGCACCAGGTTGCAGCCGGCCGCCGCGGCAGCCAGCGACAAATCGTTGACCACGCGTTCGAGCAGCGCCATCAGCTCGACCTTGCCCGGCCGGATCGACAGCGTGCCGCTCTTCATGCGCGAGACGTCCAGCATGTCGTCGATCAGGCGGATCATGGACTTGATCTGGCGCTCGTCGCGCTTGATCATGCTGCCCATCTGCTCGGCATTAAAGGCCGGCATGTTGCCGCGCTTGAGCTGCAGGCTGCGCATCTGGGTTTCCAGGAACAGCGTGTTGAGCGGCGTGCGCAGTTCGTGCGCCACCAGCGACATGAATTCGTCGCGCATGCGCAGCGAGCGCTGCAGTTCGCCCTGGGTCGCGTTCAGTTCGCGCAGCAGCACTTCCTGCTCGCGCCGGCTGCGTTCCAGCGCTTCCATCTGGTGGCGCATCTCGCGCCGCTGCTGGTCGAGGGTGACGAAGACGTTGACCTTGCTGCGCACCGCGTCCGGATCGAGCGGCTTGTACATGAAGTCGACGGCGCCGGTCTCGTAGCCCTTGAACGCGTAGTTCAGTTCGCGCCCGGCAGCGGACACGAACACGATCGGGATGTTGCGGGTGCGCGAGGTGGCACGCATCATCTCGGCCAGCTCGAAGCCGTCCATGCCGGGCATCTGCACGTCCAGGATGGCCAGCGCGAATTCATGTTCGAGCATCAGCGACAGCGCTTCCTCGCCGGAAGACGCCTGGTAGACGATACGGTGCTCGTCGCGGATGACGGCGTCGAGGGCGCGCAGGTTTTCCGGCAGGTCGTCGACGATCAGGAGTTTGCTTGGGTCTTTTGCGCTCATGATTTGTAATTCTCCAACATGGGCAACAGCGCCTGGATCCGCGCCAGCGGCAGGACCAGGTGCGGTTTGCAACGGCGGATCGCCTCCATCGGCATCACGCCCACCTGGGCGTCAGCAGGATCTTGTACCACGGTAAAGCCGCCGCGGGCGCGGATCTGCGCCATGCCGTCGGCGCCGTCGTGGTTGGCGCCGGTCAGCAGGATGCCGACCAGGCCGGGGCCCCAGGCATCCGCGCTCGATTCCATCAGCACGTCGATCGCGGGCCGCGCATAGTGCACCGGCGGTTCGCAGCTCAGCGAGAAGGTCCGGTCCTGCTCGACCGACAGGTGGTAGCCGGGGCCGGCAAAATAGACGGTGCCGGCCTCGATCCCGCTCTTGTCGGTGGCTTCGCGCACCGGCAGCGGCAGGCGCTCGTCGAACAGTTCGGCCAGCCGGCTCTCGCGGTCGGGCGGCAGGTGCAGCATGCAGACGACCGGCAGATCATACCCCGCCGGCAGTGCCGGCAGCAGCTGGATCAGGGCGTCGACGCCGCCGGCCGAGCCGCCGATCACGACCGCCTCGATGCGCCGTCCCTGCAGGCTGGCCTGCAGGTCGCGGTCGGTGATGGTGCTGGCCGTCATGCGCCCACCTTGCGGAACAGGCGTTCCCGGCGCGCCAGCGGCTCGAAGCGCTGGGCATAGCTGGAAAAGTCGATGCTTTCCTTGCTGCCCAGGCCCAGGAAGCCGCGGTGGCACAGGGATTCGTGGAACAGCCCCAGCACCCGGTTCTGCAAACGCCGGTTGAAATAGATCATCACGTTGCGGCAGCTGATGAAATGGGTCTCGGCAAACACGCTGTCGGTGGCCAGGCTGTGGTCGGCGAAGGTGACGTTTTCCACCAGCGCACGGTCGAACAGCGCGCCGCCGTAGGCCGCGGTGTAATAGTCGGAAAAAGCGCGCGTGCCCCCTGCCTTCTGGTAGTTCTCGGTGAACAGGCGCATGCGGTCGAGCGGCATCACGCCGCGCCGCGCCGCATCCAGCGAGGCCGGGTTGATGTCGGTCGCATAGATCAGCGTGCGTTCCAGCAAGCCTTCTTCCTTGAGCAGGATCGCCAGCGAATAGACTTCCTCGCCGGTGCTGCAGCCGGCCACCCAGATCTTCAGCGAAGGATAGGTCTCCAGGAACGGCACCACCTGGCGCCGGATGGCCAGGTAGTAATCCGGGTCGCGGAACATTTCGGTGACCGGAATGGTGAGAAATTGCAGCAGCTGCGCGAAGGCGGCCGGATCGTGCATCACCCGGGCCTGCAGGCTGGACACGGTCTCGCATTCCATGGCGCGCATGGCAACCAGCACGCGGCGCTTCTGGGAAGCGCCGGTGTAGTCGCGGAAGTCGTAGTTGTACTTGAGATAGACAGCTTCGACCAGCATCCGCAGTTCGATATCGATGTCGCTTGGCGGTTTGGTCATCGTTTTTACGTCTCTACTTTAAATGCGCTCCAGCGTCGGCATCCACACCCTGAGCAACGAATACAGGCGGGTCAGGTCGATCGGCTTGGCCAGGTAATCATTGGCACCAGCGGCCAGGCACTGTTCCTGGTCGTCCTTCATCGCCTTGGCGGTGATGGCGATGATCGGCAGGCGCGTGAAGCGTCCATCCTGGCGGATGCGGCGCGTCGCTTCCAGGCCATCCATGCCCGGCATCATCACGTCCATCAGCACCAGGTCGATATTCTCCACCTCATCCAGTTTGGAAAGGGCCTCGAAACCATTGCGGCCGACCACCACGTTGGCGCCGCGCTGCTCCAGCGCGCTGGTCAGGGCGAACACGTTGCGCACGTCGTCGTCGACCAGCAGGATGGTCCTGCCTTCGAACACGCGGTCGCGTCCGCGCACCGTCTTGAGCATGATCTGGCGCTCGGACGACAGCTGCGACTCGACCTTGTGCAGGAACAGCGTGACTTCGTCCAGCAGGCGCTCCGGCGAACGCGCACCCTTGATGATGATCGAGCGCGAGTACTTCGACAATTCGGCTTCCTCGTCGCGGGTCAGGTTGCGGCCGGTGTAGACGATGACCGGCGGGAACGACACCAGCTCTTCGTGCGACATGCGCTGCAGCAACTCGTTGCCCTGCATATCGGGCAGCTTCAAGTCGATGATCATGCAGTCGAAAATCTGCGAGCGCAACAGCGCGAGCGCTTCGCCGCCGGAGCCGACCGCCGAAATCTCGACGTCATTGTCGGCGATCAGCTGGACCACGCTGTCGCGCTGGCGTTCGTCGTCCTCGACCAGCAGCACGCGCTTGAGTTGCTGCGTCGATTTTTCCTTGAGCTTCAGGAAGACTTCTTCCAGCTGCTCGCGCGTGGTCGGCTTCAGCGCATAGCCGATGGCGCCCAGGTGCAGCGCCTCGCCGCCGTTTTCCATGCTCGAGACTACGTGCACCGGGATGTGGCGGGTGGACGGGTTTTCCTTCAGCTGCTGCAGCACCGACAAGCCGGAACGGTCCGGCAGGCGCATGTCGAGCAGGATCGCATCGGGCTGCTCGTTGGTGGCCAGTTCCAGGCCTTCCTCGGCGGTCAGGCCCACCAGGCAGCGGAATTCCATGTCGTGCGCCAGGCCGTACAGGATGCGCGCGAATTCCGGCTCGTCCTCGATGGTGAGCACGGTGCGGCGGCCGTTGGCCGGCTGGTCGCGGTCGTCGGGGAAGCTGGTCGCGGCGCCGGCCTGCCCTGCGGGCTCGCTCGACACCGTCTCCGCCACCTGGGCCGGGGCTTGCGCCGGCGCCTTGGCGCGCGCCGGGGCGCTGCTGCGCGCGGCTTGCGGCGCCGGTGCCGGCGGCGGCGTGGCCGCCACGGTGCCGTTGCGCGGCAGGCTGAGCGTGAAGGTACTGCCCTCGCCCGGCGCGCTGGCCACCGTCAGTGTGCCGCCCAGCAGCGCGGTCAGGTCGCGCGAGATCGACAGGCCGAGGCCGGTGCCGCCGTACTTGCGCGCGGTCGAGCCGTCGGCCTGGTGGAAGGCGTCGAAGATGCGTTCCTGCTGGTCGGGTGCGATGCCGATGCCGGAATCCTGGACCACGAACTGGACCCAGCCATCCTGGGTCGCGCTGACGGTCAGGCTGACGTCGCCGCTGTCGGTGAACTTGACCGCGTTCGACAGCAGGTTTTTCAGGATCTGCTCGATGCGCTGGCGGTCGGTGTGGATCGACGCCGGCACGTTCGGGGCGACGTCGAAGCGGAACTCGAGCGACTTCTGGCGCGCCAGCGGTTCGAAGGTACGCGCCATGTGCTCGACCACGCGGCGCAGCGACAGCTCTTCCGGCACCAGTTCCAGCTTGCCCGCCTCGACCTTGGAAATATCGAGGATGTCGTTGATCAGGTTGAGCAGGTCGTTGCCGGCCGAATAGATGGTCTGGGCAAAGCGCACCTGCTCTTCGTTCAGGTTGCCGGCCGCATTGTCGGACAGCAGCTTGGCCAGGATCAGCGAGCTGTTGAGCGGCGTCCTCAGTTCGTGCGACATGTTGGCCAGGAACTCGGACTTGTAGCGGCTGGCGCGCTCGAGCTCCAGCGCGCGTTCGCGCAACTGGTCCTGGGCTTGCAGCAAGGCACTGTTCTTGAGGTCCAGGCGGGCGGCCTGCTCGCCCAGTTGCTCGTTGGTCTGCTCCAGCTCGGCCTGCTGGTTTTCCAGCGCCGACTGCGATTCTTCCAGCGCGCGCGACTGTTCTTCCAGCTCTTCGTTGGCGGTGCGCAGTTCTTCCTGCTGCACCTGCAATTCCTCGTTCATGGCCTGCTGCTCTTCCAGCGCCACCTGCAGGCGCTGGCGGTACAGCACGGCAGCGACCGACGCGCCGACCGCGGGGCCGATCATTTTCATGAACTCGACGTCGCGCTCGGTAACCGGGCGCAGGAAGCCGATCTCGATCACGCCCTTGATCTTGCCGTGGTTCGAGATCGGGGCGATCACCAGTTCGCGCGGTGCGGTCTCGCCGAGGCCGGAGCCGACCTTGATGTAATCCGGCGGCAGGTCGCGCAGGGTCAGGATGCGGTTCTGGTTGGCCGACTGCGACGCCAGCGATTCGTTCGGCTGGATCTGCAGGCCGCGCTCGGTATCGGCATGGGCAAAGCCGTAGGCGGCGAGGCGGCGCAGCACGCCGTCCTCGCTGCGCACGTACATGGCGCCGACCACGCCTTCCAGGTAGCGCGTGACGTAGCCCAGGGCGACGTTGCCCAGGGGTTCGAGTTCGTGGATATTCGAGGTCTTGCCGGCCAGTTCAGCCTGGCCGGTACGCAGCCAGTCCTGGTGGCGCAGCTCGGCATTGTGTTCGGCTTCGTGTTCCAGCGTCTCGTTATAGGAACGGGACAGGCGCAGCAGTTCGCGGCGGCCGAACATCGCCAGCGAACCGGCCACGACCAGGCTGAACAGGAGGAAGATGGCGACCGACCACGCGATCACGGAGCGCGAGGAAGTATTGCGCTCCTGCAGCAGGCGCTGCTCGACCTCGATGAAGTCGGCGAACTGGCGCCGTACCTCGTCGGTCAGGACCTTGCCGCGCCCGGTCTTGACCAACGCGATGAAATCGTCGCTCTTGCGGCGCTGTGCAATCACCTCGTCGGCGTACAGCTGCCATTCGCGCTGGGCATTGCGGACGCGCTCGATACGGTCGACCTGGGTGCCGTTGTCGGCCACCAGCTTGCGCAGTCCGTCCAGCTCGCCTTCGATCTTCGGCTTGGCCAGCAGGTAGGGCGACAAGAAGTCGTCGTCGCCGGACAGCAGGTAACCGCGCACGCCGGCTTCCATGTCGGCCGACATCCGGCTGACCTCGTTGGCGCGGCCGATCACATGCTCCGAGTGCTCGACCCAGCTCAGGACATTGATGAGGTAGGCGATGATCCCGACGAAGACCAGCGCGCTGAGGACGCCCATGCCGAGGGGCATGGCGACGTTGCGGGACAGGATACGGCGGAATTGATTACTGTCGATACTCGTGCCAGGCATACTTTTACGCGACGCGTTTGGAAAAAAATATCCAAAGTGTAACGCAATTGCCCGACAAGGCGTGTTCTTTTGAGCAGTTTTTCTTTCCCGTGCAGCATATTTACGCGAAAATGCGCACCGTTAGCGGTACATTGCCCTCAAGTAACGAGAAGTTTGGCCATCCTGACAATCCGCCACCGTGCGCGGCGGGCCTTCCGCCACCACCGTGCCGCCGGCCTCGCCGGCGCCCGGACCGATATCGATCACCCAGTCGCAGCCGGCCACCACGCGCATCGTGTGCTCGACCATGATCACGCTGTTGCCGGCATCGACCAGGCGGTTCAGCTGGGCCATCAGGCGGTCGGCGTCGAGCGGATGCAGGCCGGTGGTCGGCTCGTCCAATATATACAGGGTGCCGCCGCGGGTGGCGCGCTGCAGTTCGGTCGCCAGCTTGATGCGCTGGGCTTCGCCGCCGGACAGCTCGGTCGCGCTCTGGCCCAGGCGCAGGTAGCCCAGGCCGACCTCGCGCAGGGTGTTGAGCGGGCGCGCGACCGGTTCCTGGTCTTCGAAGAAGGCGTAGGCTTCGTCCACCGTCATGCCGAGTACGTCGGCGATGTTCTTGTCCTTGTAGTGCACGGCCAGCGTGTCGGCGTTGTAGCGTGCGCCTTCGCAGGTCGGGCACGGCGCGTACACGCTGGGCAGGAACAGCAGCTCGACCATGACGAAGCCTTCGCCGGCGCAATGCTCGCAGCGGCCCTTGGCGACGTTGAAGGAAAAGCGCCCGGCGTCGTAGCGCTTTTTCTTGGCTTGCGGCGTGGCCGCGAACAGCTTGCGCACCTGGTCGAACAGGCCGGTGTAGGTGGCCAGGTTCGAGCGCGGGGTGCGCCCGATCGGCTTCTGGTCGACCCGCACCAGGCGCTTGACCCCTTCCATCCCGCTGGCGATGCGGCCTTCGGTCGGGATGGCTTCCTCGCGCTCCAGCCCCGGCTCCTCTTCCGGCTCCTCCTCGGGCGCGCCCTGGCCGAGCGCCGCGCCGACCAGGTCGACCAGCACCTGGCTCACCAGCGTCGACTTGCCGGAGCCGGACACGCCGGTCACGGCGGCCAGCACGCCGAGCGGGAAGCGGGCGCGCAGGTCGTGCAGGTTGTTGCGGCGCACGCCTTCCAGTTGCAGCCACCCGGTCGGTTCGCGCGGGGTGCGGTCTTCGATGCCTTTTTCGTCGAACAGGTAGCGCCGCGTGTGCGATTCGGCGACTTTCCTGAGGCCGTCCGGCGCGCCGCTGTACAGGATGCGGCCGCCGCCCTCGCCCGCGTGCGGGCCGACGTCGACGATCCAGTCGGCATGGCGGATCACGTCCAGCGCATGCTCGACCACGAACAGCGAGTTGCCGGCCGCCTTCAAGCGCGCCAGCGCATCCAGCAGCGCCTCGGTGTCGGCCGGGTGCAGGCCGGCCGAGGGCTCGTCCAGCACGTAGACCACGCCGAACAGGTTGGAGCGCACCTGGGTCGCCAGGCGCAGGCGCTGCAGTTCGCCCGGCGACAGCGTCGGCGTGCTGCGCTCCAGCGCCAGGTAGCCCAGGCCCAGCGCCAGCATCACGTCCAGGCGCGCGCACAGGTCGGCAGCGATGCGCTGGGTGACGATCAGCTGTTCGGCGTGCTTGTCGGTCTTTCCTTTCGGTGCGCTGCCGTCGGCATACGGCTGCAACAGCTTCGCCAGCCGCTCGAGCGGCATGCGCGACAGTTCCGTGATATCCAGGCCGGCAAACGTGATCGCCAGCGCTTCCGGACGCAGGCGCTTGCCGTGGCAGGTCGGGCATTCCAGGCCGACCATGTAGCGTGCCACCCGCTTCTTCATCGATGCGCTCTCGGTGGTGGCGAAGGTCTGCATCACGTAGCGGCGCACGCCCGTGAAGGTGCCCTGGTAGCTGGGCGTGTCCTTGCGTTTCAGCGCCTTCTTGGTTTCCTCGGGCGTCAAGCCGGCGTAGACCGGGACCGTGGGCGTCTCGTCGGTGTACAGGATCCAGTCGCGGTCCTTCTTCGGCAGGTCGCGCCAGGGCGTGTCGACGTCGTAACCCATCGTCACCAGGATGTCGCGCAGGTTCTGGCCGTGCCAGGCCGGCGGCCAGGCAGCGACCGCGCGCTCGCGGATGGTGAGCGAGTCGTCCGGCACCATCGACTGCTCGGTGACTTCGTAGATGCGGCCCAGGCCGGAGCACTGCGGGCAGGCGCCTTCGGCGGTATTCGGCGAGAACGATTCGGCGTACAGGATGCCCTGCCCCGGCGGATAGTCGCCGGCGCGCGAGTACAGCATGCGCAAGGAATTCGACAGCGTGCTGACGCTGCCCACCGACGAGCGCGTGGTCGGCGTGCCGCGCTGCTGCTGCAGCGCCACCGCCGGCGGCAGGCCGTCGATGTCGTCGACTTCCGGCACCGGCATCTGGTGGAACAGGCGGCGCGCATACGGCGACACCGATTCCAGGTAGCGCCGCTGGGCTTCGGCATACAGGGTGCCGAAGGCGAGCGAGGACTTGCCGGAGCCGGAGACGCCGGTGAACACCACCAGCGCATCGCGCGGGATGTCGAGGTCCACGTTCTTGAGATTGTGCTCGCGCGCGCCGCGCACGCGCACGTGGCCGGGCATGCCGGCGCTGGACGGGGTCGGCGTGGGGTCCTGCGGGTGGTCGGGCTTGCGGCGCATCGGGGTTCCGGGTGGTGGCTTGGAAGGCTTCATTACAACGCACCAGGCCGGGTGGCGGCGGTGCGGTGACGCACGGAGTGCGGTCGAAGACGCGCCATGTGGATACCCCGTGCTGCTGCCAACGTCGCCCCTGCGAAGGCAGGGGCGACGTGCTGGCGGTAACACTTATGGAATCAAGCGCTCGGCCCTGAGTGCCGAAAACAGGTCAAAGAACGAATCCTCGGTCGCCTGCCAGGCCGAAAAACCCAGCCGCCGGCTGTTCGCCATGTCCGTCATTACCTCGATCGGCCGGCCCAGGTCCAGGTCCGTATGCCAGGCCGACGCCAGCCGTCCGAGGTCGGCCTCGACCAGGTTGTGCTTCTGCGCGATCTTGCGCCACACCTCGCCGTCGTTCGCCATGGCCTCTTCCAGCGGCCGCACCTGGCCGTCGAAACCGGCCGCCTGGACGCCGAACCAGGCCGCCAGCCGGCGCCACAGCCAGCTCCAGCGGAAATAGTCGCCGTTGGTAATATTGAAGGCTTCGTTCTTGGCCGCGTCGGTATCGGCGGCCCAGCGCAGCTGTTTCGCCAGCATGCGCGCATCGGTCACGTCCGACAGGCCGTTCCACTGCGCTTCCGAACCCGGGAACTGGAACGGACGCCCGGTCTCCTTGCAGATCGACGCGTACACGGCCAGCGTGGTGCCCAGGTTCATCGCATTGCCGACCGCCAGGCCGACGATCGAGTGCGGACGGTGCACGGTCCAGGTGAAGCGGTCGCGCTCGGCCGCGGCATAGACTTCGTCTTCCTGGGCGTAATAAAAGTTTTCGCTGGGCAGGCGCGGCTGCTCTTCGCGCAGCGGCGTGTCCGGCAGCGTACCCGAGCTGGCGTAGGCTTCGAACGGGCCCAGGTAATGCTTGAGGCCGGTGACCAGCGCCACGTGGCGCAGCGACTTCCTGGGCGCCAGCGCGTCCAACAGGTTGCGTACCATGGCCGCGTTGACACGGATGTTCTCGGCTTCGGTGTCCTGGCGCATCCAGGTCGTGATAAAGACGTGGGTGGGCGCCACGTCCGCCAGCGCCTGTTCCAGCACGGCGGTATCGAGCAGGTCGGCGGCGACCGGGATCAATCCCGGCAGGTCGCGCGGCGGCGTGCGCGCCAGGCCGTAGACGGTCCAGCCGTGGGCCAGCAGTTCGCGGGCGGTGTAGCGGCCGCCGATGCCGCTGGCACCGACCACCAGTGCACTTCGTTGCATGATGCTTTCCTTGTTGTATTGTCAAAAGTTTATTGTGGCCCGTTTCCGCCGGCGGTGGCGCGAGCTTGCTCGACAACATGGCCGCCCTCGCCTGCCAGCGCTTCCAGCCGCTCGACCACGGTCCGCATCGGATCGCTGCCCTCGAACCGCGCCTTGACGGCAGCACATTGCCTTGCCACCGCTATGTCGGTTAGTTGCGTCAGCTTGCCGGCCAGCCGCGCTGCGTTCACCCGGTCGGCGCGCAGGCTGGCGCCCACGCCCAGCGAAGTCACCCGCGCCGCGTTGTCGAACTGGTCGTGCGCCAGCGGCACCACCAGCTGCGGCGTGCCGGCGCGCAGCGCCTCGGCGGTGGTGCCGATGCCGCCGTGGTGGGCCAGCGCCGCCACCTGCGGCAGCAGGCGCCGCAGCGGTACGTAGGCCTGCCACAGGCTGGACGTCGGCAAATCGGCCGGCACCTGGTCGCGCTGCGGGGTCAGCAGGATCGCGCGCAGCCCAAGTTGGCGCACTGCGGCGCAGGCGTCACGAAAATACGCGCTCGCCTGGAAGTTGCCGGTGCCGTGGGTGAACACGACCGGGGCCGGCCCGGCGTCGAGGAAGCGCAGCAGTTCGGGCGCCAGTGGCGCATCCGGCTTTGGATCGAACAGCGGAAAACCGGCGCGCGCCAGCGGCTGCGGCCAGTCGGGCGGCGTCGGCGCGAACCACTCGGGGAACAGGGTCAGCGACAGGTCGGCTAGCCCGAACAGGTCGCTCAGCAGGCTGGCCATCGGCGGCAGGCCGCGCGCCGTCCGCGCTGCGTTCACTTCGGGCAGCGCCACCGGATCGATGAAGGTGCGCGCGCCCCAGCGCCACAGCGCGCGCCGCGCGGAAAACGGCACCCACGACGGCACCCGCCACGGCCCCACCAGCAGCGGGTCGTGCACCGTCGGCAGGTTCTGCGGCGCCAGGTAGGCCGCCGCGACCTTCAGGTCCGGGCGGCGGGCGCGGCACAGGTCGGCCTCGGGCAGCGCCAGCGGATGCACCAGCAGCACCAGCCGTTCGTCGCCGGGCAGCGCATCGACGAACGCATTGAAGCGCGCCATGCCCGGCCGAGTGGCGCGCCAGACCACCCCGAAGCCGCGCGTCGGATGCCACAGGTCGGGGTCGTGCAGCACCGCTTCGTCGGCGGGCAAGCCAATGAAGTCCAAGCCGCTGCCTTCCACGAAGGGGGCGTGCTGCACCGGCGCCAGGAAGCTGACGCGGTGGCCGGCCGCGCGCAGGGCCAGCGCCATCGCCATGAAGGGGAACAGGTCGCCGGCGGAACCGATGGTGACGACGACGAAATGGATGGGGGAAAGGATGCCGGTCTCCAAGGCAAGGACACGGGACGACTCTACGCGAAAGACCGGCGGCGCGGCGCCGTCTTCCGGCCTAGCCATGGTGCATGCCGAGGTGTCGGAAAGCCTTACAGCGGCACGGGCACATTAACCGGTTCCCCTATACGCATAAGCGAGGCAGCGCTGGCACAAAACTGGCTTGTGTAAATACACTGCGTCCGGGCCCGGCCCGCGCAGCATGGGTTCTTCTCTCACGATCACGATCACGAAAGGAACGCACGCGCCATGTCCCATCCATTCCGCATCTTCGCCGCCGCCCTTGCCTTGCTGGTTCTGCCGGCCCTGCCCGCCTCGGCGACACCCAGCCTGAACACCTTCGGCGTCAACGGCAGTACCGCCGTCTTCGACTGTCCATGGAACGCCAGCCATACGGCCTGCGACTGGTCGCAGCTGACCAGCTACAACGGCGTCACCAGCGTCAGCGCCACCGGCATCAGCTCGGTGGCGCAGGACATCCGCGGCACCGCCGCCGTCAGCGCCGAGATCGGCACCGACTCCTGGCTGCCGGTCCTGCATGCGTATGCCAGCAGCAATCCCGACTACGCCGGCGCCGGCACCTACGGCGGCAGCGCCCGCGCCGACGCCAACGTCTGGGGCGTGCAAGGCTACCGCTACGTCGGCGACGCGCCTTTCATGCTGACCGTGACCGCCACCCTCGATTCGGTCTTTTCGCGTCCGGACAGCGACAGCCAGGGCAACCACTCGGCCTTCTTCCTGTCGCTGTTCGACACCGCCGGCTATGCGTTCGGCTATGCCCCGCCAACCGTGTTCCAGACCGAGCTGTGTCCGATCGTGTTCCTGCCCGGCCAGCGCGGCTGCGAGTCGGCGCCGGCGGTGTACGACCACGCCACCCAGATGCTGCACGACAGCGGCACCATCGGCGCCACCATCGCTTATCTGCTGCAGCCGGGCCAGTCCTTCTACGTCGGGGCCTTCCTCGACGCCAGCGTGTGCTGCGGCGCCACCGTCGATTCCAGCCACACGCTGCGGCTGGCCTTCAACGACGCCTCGCTGCTGGTCAACACCCCGGTCGCCGGCGCACTGGCGGTGCCGGAACCGGGCACGCTGCCGCTGACGGCGCTGGCTGCGGCCGTGCTGCTGGGCGTGCGCCTGCGGCGCCGCATGCATT
The DNA here is from genome assembly GCF_006715485.1 of Herbaspirillum sp. SJZ107. Taxonomy (GTDB): domain Bacteria; phylum Pseudomonadota; class Gammaproteobacteria; order Burkholderiales; family Burkholderiaceae_D; genus Telluria. Next base: position 1,222,337 of record NZ_VFNH01000002.1, on the reverse strand, counting down.
CCTAGGCTGACGGCAGCGACAGGACCGGGCAAGGCAGGCGGGCCGCGCCATGGCCGCGGCGGCGCAAAAACGCTATCATCGGCGTTCTTTCGTCCGATAAATACACAGTAACAATGAGACCCGATCCCCTGTCGCTGCGCCTGTTCGTCGCCGTCATCGAACACGGCACGATCGCGGCGGCGGCCGCACGCCACCACATCGCCGCCGCCGCCGTCAGCAAGCGCATCAGCGAACTCGAGGCCCAGCTGAACACCCAGTTGCTCATGCGCAGCAACAAGGGCATCACCCCGACCGCCGCCGGCGTCGCCCTGATCAACATGGCGCGCCCGGTGCTGGCCGACCTCGACAACATCGTCGCCCAGATGCACGATTTTTCGCGCGGCACCCAGGGGTCGGTGCGGGTGCTGGCGAATATCTCGGTGATGACGCAGTTCATGCCCCAGGCGCTCAAATCCTTCCTGGAGAAATATCCGCTGGTGCAGGTCAGCCTGGAAGAAAAAGTCAGCACCGCCATCATCCGCGGCATCGAGGACAACACCGCCGACATCGGCATCTTCACCCAGGTGCCGCACGGCGACAACATCGAGGTCTACCCCTTCCGCAACGACGATCTGGTGCTGATCGTGCCGCACGGCCATCCGCTGTCGGGGCGCACCGCGGTGACCTTTGCCGACACCATCGACTACGAATACGTCGGCCTGCACGTCGGCAGCAGCCTGAACTTCCAGCTGGTGCGCGCCGCCAGCGACCTGGGACGCTCGCTCAAGCTGCGCATCCAGGTCAGCGGCTACGACGCCCAGTGCCTGATGGTCGAGGCCGGGCTCGGCATCGGCATCCTGCCGCGCGACAGCCTGCATACCTACAGCGCGCTGAAACTGCAGTCGATCGCGCTGGACGAGCCGTGGGCGCACCGCCAGCTCGAGATCGCGGTGCGCTCGTACGAGGCGCTGCCGGTCGCCGCCAAGCTGCTGTTCGACCACTTCCTCGGCGTACACTAAGTCCGCATATGACCCGCCATCGCGCCACGCGATGGCGGGTTCGCCAACCGCTGCTTTACGTCCCCGCGGCGCTCGTCCATCCTAGGACCAGACCGAAGGAGACGACCATGCAGCTACCCACCGATGTCCGCATCACCGAAGTCGGCCCGCGCGACGGCTTGCAGAACGAGCCGCAGAACCTGCCGACCGCGCACAAGATCGACCTGATCCGCCAGCTGGCCGCGGCCGGCTGCAAGGAAGTCGAAGCGACCGCCTTCGTCAGCCCGAAGGCGATCCCGAACCTGGCCGATGCGGCCGAGGTCATGCGCGGCACCGCCGGCCTGGGCATCACCCGCTTCGCCCTCATCCCCAACGCCAAGGGCTACGGGCGCGCGCTGGACGCCGGCGCCGACGGCATCACGCTGGTGATGTCGGCCACCGACAGCCATAACCGCAAGAACCTGAACCAGACCGTGGCCGAGTCGATGGCCGAGCTGGCGCCGCTGGCGGCGCGCGCACGCGACGACGGCCTGGCCGCGCGCCTCTCCATCTCGATGGTGTTCGGCTGCCCCTTCGAGGGCGATCCGGGCCTGGAGCGCATCCGCGCCATCGTCGACCGGATGGCGGGCCACGGCTTCACCCGCATCGGCCTGTGCGACACCATCGGCATCGCCAGCCCGCAGCAGGTGCACGACCGGGTCAGCCGCCTGGTGCAGGAATTCGCCGGCCTGGAATTCGAGCTGCACTTCCATGACACCTACGGGCGCGGCCTGGCCAACGTGCTGGCCGGCTTGGAGGCCGGCGTGACCCGCTTCGACAGCTGCGTCGGCGGCCTCGGCGGCTGCCCGTTCGCACCGGGCGCCACCGGCAACATCGCCACCGAAGACCTGGTCTCGATGCTGGACGCCAGCGGCGTGCGGACCGGCGTCGACCTGGACGGCTTGCTGGCGGCGTCGGACTTCCTGGACGCCCAGCTCGACACCCGCATCCAGAGCAACCGCTGGCAGGTACACAACGCCCAGCGCCAGCTGCGCAAGGCCGCCTGACCGGACACCGGCAATAGTGGATAGAGGAGACAGACATGACAAGTACAAACGACACCACCAATACCGAACGCAAGACCGGCCCGCTGGCCGGCATCAAGGTCATCGAGATGGGCACGCTGATCGCCGGCCCCTTCGGCGCGCGCCTGCTGGCCGAATTCGGCGCCGACGTCATCAAGATCGAGCCGCCCGGCAAGGGCGACCCGATCCGCAACTGGCGGGTCCTGCATAACGGCACCTCGCTGTGGTGGTACGTCCAGTCGCGCAACAAGAAATGCATCACCCTCGACTGCGGCTCGCCCGAAGGCCGAGAAGTCCTTAAATCGCTGCTGGCCGAGGCCGACGTGCTGATCGAGAACTTCCGCCCTGGCACCCTCGACAAATGGGGCTTCTCGCGCGAAGCGCTGGAAGAAATCAACCCGCGCCTGATCATCTCGCGCATCTCCGGCTTCGGCCAGACCGGCCCGTACAGCAAGCGCGCCGGCTTCGGTGCGATCGGCGAATCGATGGGCGGCATCCGCCACCTGACCGGCTACCCGGGCATGGCCCCGACCCGCGTCGGCATCAGCCTGGGCGATTCGCTGGCCGCGATGTACGCCGTGATCGGCATCCTGATGGCGCTGTACCACCGCGATGTGCGCCAGGGCGGCGGCCAGGAAATCGACGTGGCCCTGTACGAAGCCGTGTTCAGCCTGATGGAAAGCATGGTGCCGGAATACGACCAGAAAGGCGTGGTGCGCGAGCGCACCGGTTCGATCCTGCCGGGCATCGCCCCATCGAACGTGTACCCGACCCGCGACGGCAAATATGCCGTCATCGCCGCCAACGGCGACGCCATCGTGCAGCGCCTGCTCAAGGCGATGGGCCGCGAAGACCTGGCCGACGACGAGCGCTTCGCCAGCAACGAAGTGCGCGTCAGGCACATGGACTTCATCGACGGCCTGATCGGCGCCTGGAGCGCCACCATGGACCTCGACACCTGCCTCAACGTACTGAATGAATACGCGATTCCGGCCGGGCCGATCTACAGCATCGAAGACATCTTCCGCGACGCCCAGTACCAGGCGCGCGAGATGATCCTCGACGTCGAGCATCCGGAATTCGGCACGCTGAAGGTGCCGGGCATCGTGCCCAAGCTGAGCAAGACCCCGGGCAGCGTGCAGTGGCTGGGCCCCAAGCTGGGCGAACACAACCTCGAGGTGCTGAAGCAGATCGGCCTGACCGACGACCAGATCGCGCAGATGGCCGCGCAGGGGGTGATCTGATGGCACGCACGCTGTACGACAAGCTGTGGGAGCAGCACCTGGTGCACGAGGATGAACACGGCACCGCCTTCATCTACATCAACCGCCACCTGATCAACGAAGTCACCAGCCCGCAAGCCTTCGACGGCCTGCGCATGGGCGGCCGCCCGGTGTGGCGCCTGAGCGCCAACCTGGCGGTGGCCGACCACAACATCCCGACCGAAGGGCGGCGCAGCGGCAGCGATGCCATCGTCGACGCGGTATCGCGCAAGCAGGTCGAGACGCTGGAACAGAACTGCGCCGCCACCGGCATGGACTACGTGGCGCTGGACGACGTACGCCAGGGCATCGTCCACGTGATCGGACCGGAACAGGGCGCCACCCTGCCCGGCATGAGCGTGGTCTGCGGCGATTCGCACACCAGCACCCACGGCGCCTTTGCCGCGCTGGCCTTCGGCATCGGCACCTCGGAAGTCGAGCACGTGCTGGCGACCCAGATGCTGCGCACGCGGCGCTCGAAGACGATGCTGGTGCGGGTCGAAGGCGAACTGGCCCCCGGCGTCGGCGCCAAGGACGTCGCGCTGGCCATCATCGGGCGCATCGGCACCGCCGGCGGCACCGGCTACGCGATCGAATACGCCGGCGCCACCATCCGCGCGCTGTCGATGGAAGGCCGCATGACCCTCTGCAACATGACGATCGAGGCCGGCGCGCGCATGGGCATGATCGCGGTCGACGACACCACGGTCGACTACCTGCGCGGCCGCCCGCAGGCGCCCCAGGGCGCGCAGTGGGAACAGGCGGTGGCGCAGTGGCGCGGCCTGGTCTCGGACCCCGGCGCGCGCTTCGACAGCGTGGTCGAGATCGACGCCACCACCCTGCGCCCGCACGTGACCTGGGGCACCTCGCCCGAGATGGTCGCCACCGTCGACGGCCGCGTGCCCGATCCGGCCGCCTTCGACGATCCGGTCAAGCGCGACGCCGCCGAGCGCGCGCTGGCCTACATGGGCCTGCAGCCGGGCACGCCGGTCGGCGAGATCGCGCTGGACAAGGTTTTCATCGGATCCTGCACCAATTCGCGCATCGAAGACCTGCGCGCCGCAGCCAGCGTGGTGCGCGGCAAAAAGGTGGCGGACAACATCCGGCTGGCGCTGGTGGTGCCCGGCTCCGGCCTGGTCAAGCGCCAGGCCGAGGCCGAGGGCCTGGACCGCATCTTCGTCGATGCCGGCTTTTCGTGGCGCGAGCCGGGCTGCTCAATGTGCCTGGGCATGAACGACGACCGCCTGGCCCCGGGCGAACGCTGCGCCTCGACCTCGAACCGCAACTTCGAGGGACGCCAGGGCGCCGGCGGCCGCACCCACCTGGTCAGCCCGGCGATGGCGGCGGCGGCGGCGATTGCCGGCCGTTTCGTCGATGTGAACGCACTCTGAACGCGGGAGAAAACATGCAAGCCTTTACCACCCTGCACGCTCTCGTGGCGCCGCTCGACCGCTCCAACGTCGACACCGACGCCATCATCCCGAAGCAGTTCCTGAAGCGGGTCACGCGCACCGGTTTCGGGCCCAACCTGTTCGACGAATGGCGCTACCTCGACCACGGCGAAGCCGATACCGATTGCTCGACCCGGCCGCTCAATCCCGACTTCGTGCTGAACCAGCCGCGCTACCGGGGCGCCGGCATCCTGCTGACGCGCGAGAATTTCGGCTGCGGCTCCTCGCGCGAGCACGCGCCGTGGGCGCTGGCCGAATACGGCTTCCGCGCCATCGTCGCGCCGAGCTTTGCCGACATCTTCTACAACAACTGTTTCAAGAACGGGATCCTGCCGGTGGTGCTGGATGCGGCGACCGTCGCGCGCCTGTTCGGCGAGGTCGAGGCGACACCGGCTTATGCGCTCGAGATTTCGCTGGCCGAACAGGTGCTGCGCACGCCTTCCGGGGAAGCCATCCCCTTCGAGGTGGATGCCTTCCGCAAGCATTGCCTGCTGAACGGGCTGGATGAGATCGGGCTGTCGCTGCAGCATGCGGACAAGGTGCGCGCCTACGAAGAGCGCGTGCGGGGGGAATCTCCTTGGCTAGTAGCTTAATTTTTCTCCATGACAAAACCAACCCAACAAATAAAAGATCGATTACAACCGAGCAGGTTGTAATCGGACAATCGTTTTACCCTGTAATTCTAACCAGCCAATTCAATTACTCGTCGAGCTCCCTCAGACGCGGTGTGAACTGCAAACCACTTTAGTTTAACTGCGTCAGCCTCACGTTCAATTTCTATGCTATTTGCTCGCAATACACTTCGTTGCTTCGAACCAAGTGTAGCATCGTCGTCACGAGGCACAGCGGCAATTAGCGCAGCCGAATTTATTCCGGAAATTTCACGTGCACGTTGCAGTTCGAATATTCGTGCACGAGCATCCCTCATGCTTGCACCTTGCCGCACCGGGTGAATTACAGTGAAGTGCAGGATCGTTTTCGGTGAGCAGAAACCGAACTTTACGTTAATTCCTCCTTGAATAAGCTCGGCACCTCGGCCAAAACCTGATAATAGATCTGGACGCAATTTCGTAACTTCGTGCTTCACCTCCGATCCAAATCGACGATTCACCTCCTCTTGAAGGGGAGAGTCAGTCTCTTCTAGCTCATCAAGCTTATCAAGGTTGCCTAAACTACTATAAAGTAAGCATGCCGTTTGAAGAAGGTCACTAGAAGTCTGCGCTTCTGTATTACGAACGGGGCCAGGATGAATTCCCAACATTGGTTCAGATAAGACTTCTATTGATTGAGCTGCTGTCGCCGCGATCTCGAATATATTTAAGGAGTGCTCGATAAGTCGACGAAGACCAGGGGCGGATTTCCCAAACAGGCACTCCAACACATCATTTCTAATCGTCCGAACAGCCTTAAAGCGGTGTTCAAATCCATGTACCACACCAACCATTATCCGTTCGCCTGTCCCGGCAACTGGCTCCCAGTATAATGGGCGCCATGGCCAAATATTAACATGCGAAATTAGCTTTACGTTATGGTTGATCATGGCCGGTCAATAGGTCGACGGGACGAGGAAAACGTGCAACCAAGCGATTTCCCAACGATGTAAGACGGCTTGCAACAAATTGCGCTATTCCATCCGTAGGAACTGGAGTTGATGCTAACACTGAAGTAGTTAAAGTAGGTGCGTCCCTGCTTAGCAGGAGAGCTTGTGCCATTGCACTATATTGCATGCTTTCCGCTTGGCCAGAAAAAACCGACATGTCACACATTTTATTCCTATCCGGAAGATGTGCACCTTGACCAAGCGATAAAGCATGGTCAATCCAGATTTCGTTAGTTCCGTCCCAAAGGATGTTTCCAAGATTCCGGTCTCGATTGTCGATTGCTTCATCGCATGCCACTGCAAGCGGAGCAGTGCTTAATCCACATGCTACTCTTACTGCTTCTTTTAACACAGCTTCTCTTATTGCTCCTACAGGCAAAGAGTCGACAGCTAGGGACTGCTTAAGATTAGGGTAGCCTATGTCTGCACTAGCAAAAGCTAACATCGCACCTTCGTCAATTAAGAAAGGACATGGAACAGGCAACCCCCACTCCTGCAAGATGATTGCTGAAAAAACTTCTGCCGCTATGTGCTCTATTGGTATTCGCTTCAGGATTGCCGAGCGCTTTGTTCCATCTGGAAGGCGAATTATGCAACGTAGAGCCCCAGAAACACCATCACCTGCAGGGGTTTCGCTACCTTTCACAACGGAGGCAACTTCTAGTTTCATGCAGTTTATTTAGCGGAAGATTATTCGGCATGACAATTAGTAAAATTGTCGCCCAAAATATTACTTCGTTCACCAAGCAACAACTTCTACGCCTTGCAATTTCTTACGAAAATAATTTAGCACCCCAACGGTAACATCTTGGAGTACGATCGTTACATTTGGATGATGCTTGATTATCTGCACGAGCTTCTTTTCGTATTTATCACTATCGCTGAAACAAGTGTAATCAGGTGCAATCACGTAGACCCGATCACACATTGCTAACAACTGAAGTTCCTCTTTGGTATGCTGCGGATCATTATCGGAAGAAAGAAATACAGCACATGGATTCACTTTTGGCAATTCTTTTGCCGATGAGATCAGAGGGATATAAACTTTATTTATCCCATCTTCTCGACTTGCCGAAATACCGCTTAACCTCAGGGTGACAAGCAACTCTCTATAGGCCATACCCCCGCCGCGACTGCGATCAGGATCGTTGAGGACCGCAAAATCTAACGGGCCAGCCCCATTATCATTGATCTCTACACAATGGTTTGAAAATTTTATTTCCACTGCTGAAGCCTGCCCATGGCTCAGGACATTTCGCGAATGCTCAATCAAAAAGTCACGAAGAGCTCCCGCCAAAGGTTTCCCCCAAATCTCTCTAATACACGAATATTCAACCGCCCTCCCTATCTTTTCATTACCGTCGTCTTTAGATACCGATACAGTATCAGGAGCTATCCCTAAGCTGGTTAATTCAGGATGACGGACGAGCTCAATATTTCCGTGGGATTGTCGAATTTTTGCTTTAAGCTCTGCAAGGCGTCGCCAAGACTTCAATAATCCAACCGTATACGTAACTTCATCGGTATCAATTAACTCTGCGTGAACATTACAACACCAAACACCGTTGTCTATAGAACTCCTTTGTTCTGGGGAAAGAGACGGATCATGGCGACGCGCTCCTTTTCCACCACTAGCAGAATTAATATGAGCAGCCTCGCCCGTGTTTGAGGTGGCAGTCGATGACTCGTCACTTGGACCCACTGTTGTAGCGGGGCATCCAGGGAACGAACAGCGGTAGCCTGCCCGCTTGGCCAAGGCGGCCTTTACGGTCGGGGAGAAATTGTCGCGCGCCATTATCACTCTTACAGCTTGATGTCTTTGATGTCCTATCCTCACACATCTATATCGATTATGCAACATTTGGAACGTGACATCATCCCTCGTTAGTTTTGACAAATCTAGTGGTTACGGTATTGCGCGCGAAAACTTCGGCTGCGGCTAGTCGCGCGTACACGCCATTTGGATGTCGGCTGAATACGGCTTCTCCGATCATCGCGCTGAGCTTCGCCAGCATCTTCTATTACAACTGTTTCAAAAAGGCATCGTGCTGGTGGTGATAGATGTGGCCATTTTCAGCCGACTGGTTGGAAAGGTCGAGGCGACGCCCGGTTATACGCTCAATATCTCGCTGGAGACGCAGGTGCTACGCACGCTTGGCGAAGCAGCGATTCGTTTGAAATTGATGGGTTCGCAAGCATTGCCTGGTGAATTGGCTGGCTGGGATCGGGATGACGCTGCAGTTTGCCGAAAGGTGCACGCGGCGCGACAAAAATGCGAGGCTGGTAATATGCGGAACACATGAAACAACGCATCGGGAGGATTCCATGAAAGTATTGATGGTACTGACGTCGCACGACCAGCTCGGCGACACCGGCAAGAAAACCGGCTTCTGGCTGGAAGAGTACGCGGCGCCCTATTACGTGCTGAAGGACGCCGGCGCCGACATCACGGTGGTGTCGCCGCAGGGCGGCCAGCCGCCGCTCGATCCGAAGAGCGATGCGCCGGACGCGCAGACCGACGCCACCCGGCGCTTCAAGGGCGATGCCGAAGCGCAGGCCGTGCTGGCCTCGACCGGCAAGCTGGCGGACGTCAATGCCGAAGACTTCGACGCCGTGTTCTATCCGGGCGGACACGGCCCGCTGTGGGACCTGGCGGAAGACCGGGCGTCGATCGCCCTGATCGAAGCGATGGCGGCCGCCGGCAAGCCGGTCGCCCTCGTCTGCCACGCGCCGGGCGTGCTGCGCAACGTCAAGGCTGCCGACGGCACGCCGCTGGTCCGCGGCAAGCAGGTGACCGGCTTCACCAACACCGAAGAGGAAGCGGTCGGCCTCACCCAGGTAGTGCCTTTCCTGGTCGAGGACATGCTCAAGCAGAACGGCGGCAATTATTCCAAGGGACCGGACTGGCAGCCGTATGTGCTGACCGACGGCAAGCTGGTCACCGGGCAGAACCCGGCGTCGTCGGAACAAGGCGCCGAGGCGCTGCTCAAGCTGCTGGCCTGACCGAAAACCCAGGGTTAAAACGACAACGCCGCCCGGCTTGCACCTGGCGGCGTTGTTTTATCTGCGGCAGGGAGCGAAGCTCGGCTTATCGATTGACCAGGCTGCGCGGCTGCAACAAGGCCAGCAAGGCGCCGAGGAACAAGGCACCCGACACCACATACATGCCAGCATTGGTGCTGTGGGTCACGTCCTTCATCCAGCCGATGATCGACGGGCTGACGAAACCGGCCAGGTTGCCGAAGGAATTGATCATGGCGATGCCGGCAGCGGCCGCCGTGCCGCCCAGGATCGAGCTCGGATAGGTCCAGAACACGGGCATGGTGGCCAGCATGCCGGCGGTGCCGAGGCAAAGCGCCACCATCGCCAGCGCGACGTTGTCGCCGTAGATCGTGGCCAGCAGCAGACCCAATCCGCCCAGCGCGCTGGCAACAGTGAAATGCCAGCGCCGTTCGCGGGTGCGGTCTGCGCTTTTTGCGATGGCCAGCATCGCGACCACGGCGCAGCCGTAGGGAATGGCGGTCAGCAGGCCGACGTCCATCGCATCCTTGACGCCGGCCGCCTTGATCAGCGTCGGCAGGTAGAAGCTGATGCCGTACAGGCCCATCATGCAGCAGAAGTAGATTGCAGCCATCAGCCAGACACGCGGATTGCCGAACACACCCGACAGCGCGTGATCGACCTTGCCGGTGTTTTCTTTCGCAATATTCTCTTCCAGCAGCTGTTTCTCTTCATTGCTCAGCCACGACGCGGCACGGATGCTGTCGGGCAGATAGAAGATCGTGACGACGCCCAGCACCAGCGACGGCAGAGCTTCGATCAGGAACAGCCATTGCCAGCCTGCCATCCCCTGCGCGCCGTGCATGGCGTTCAGGATCCAGCCCGACAGCGGACCGCCCACCACGCCGGCAAACGGGATGCCGATCATGAACAGCGCATTCATGCGGCTGCGCCGCTGCGCCGGGAACCAGTAGGTCAGGTACAGCACGATGCCGGGGAAGAAGCCGGCTTCGGCCACGCCCAGGAAGAAGCGCAGCACGTAGAACAGCGTCGGGCTGCTGACGAATATCATCGCCGCCGACAGGATCGCCCAGGTGATCATGATGCGGCCGATCCAGACACGGGCACCGACCTTGTGCATGATGATATTGCTCGGGACCTCGAACAGGAAGTAGCCGATGAAGAACACGCCGGCACCGAGTCCATACACGGTTTCGCTGAACTGCAGGTCGTTCAGCATCTGCAGCTTGGCAAAACCGACGTTCACGCGGTCGAGGTAAGCCGCGACGTAGGAGATGAACAGGAAGGGCAGCAGCCGGGCCGTCACCTTGGCGTAGGTAGCGGTTTCCTTCTGCTCGCGCTGCGCCATGCCGGCGCCCTTGGAGAGAGTATGGGTAGTCATGTTCGATCAGAACTTGCCGGACAACAGATAACCGGCGTCCGGCACGACCGGTGCCAGTTCCAGTTTCCTGAGGATGCGGTAGACCGTCGCGGTGGCCGCCGACAGCACCGGCTTGCCCAGCATGTCCTCGACCTTCTGGATCGCCGGCAGCGACGGCATCTGCACGCAGGCCGACAGCACGACCGCGTCGGCGTCGCTGATGTCGAGGCGCTTGGCGTGCTCGATCAGGTTCATCGGATCGAGGCGGCCGACGGCCAGGTTGTCCGAGACTTCCAGGCTGATTGCATCGGTTACCTCGATGCCGGTGTCTTCGATGTAGTCGACCACCTGCTGGGTCAGGGGCTTCATGTAGGGCGTGATCAGCGCCACCTTCTTGAAGCCGAGTTCGTGGATGGCGTCGACCAGGGCGCCGGCCGAGCTGACCACCGCGGCTTGCGCCTTGTTCTCGCGCACCATGTCGGACAGGCGTTTCTCCGATTGCAGGTGGTAGCCGGGCCCCTGGCACATGATCGCCACCAGGCAGGCATAGGCCAGCACGTCGCAGCGCGCATCCGACAGTTCCAGCGCGCAGCGGTCGCTGTCGACGTCCATCTTCTTCAGCTCTTCCGGCGTGACGTGCATCATGCGCATGCGCGCCGAGTGGAAGGTGAAACGCTCTTCCGGAAATTGATTGAGTCGCGACTGCAGCATCGCCGGTACTTCGGTCTCCATCGTCGTGTTCGAACTTGGCACGATCTGGCCGATGCGATAGGTTTTCATGCTTGATTCCTCTGTTGTTTCAATTAGTTGCCGCTGGTAAGGACAGTGCCCTTGGTTTCCTGCAGGGTGAACACCATCAGCGCGGCGGCGAAATATGCCACCGCCGCGAGTGAAATCGTGGTCGTGAAGCCGATGATCGGGATCAGCACCGGCACCAGCTTGATGCCGGCGATGGCGCCGACGCGGCCGAAGTTGAAGCAGAAGCCGGATGCGGTCGAGCGGATGCTGGTCGGGAACAGTTCCGAATACCAGGCACCGAAGCCGCTGAAGTAACCGGTGAAGAAGCCGAGCAAGGCGGCCAGCGCGCCCAGCGTGACCACGTTCTGGGTGGTGAAGGCCAGCTTGCCGTCGGTCAGCGGCATGGCGCCGGCGCCGAAGGTGAATACCGGGACCATGATGGTCATGCCGATGAAGAAGATCGCGAACGAGATGCGGCGGCCGACCTTTTCGGCCAGGTAGCCGTAGACCACGTAGCCGAGCATGGCGCCGATGCCGGTCCAGACCAGGAACACCGGGGCCTGGTCGATGCGCACCTTGAGCGTGCTTTGCAGGAAAGCCGGGGTGAAGGTGAACACGATCCAGTAGCCCAGCATGCCGAGCACGGAAATCGTCAGCGCCAGCAGCACCGGGCGGCGGTATTCGGGCTTGAAGATCTCGAACAGGCTGCCCTTGCCGCTGTTCTTCTTCATGAATTCGCGGTTGGCCAGCCAGACCGGCGATTCCTTCACGTAGAACAGCACGAACAGGAAGGTGGCGTAGGCCGGCAGGCTAGCATAGATGAACAGGTCGCGCCAGGCTTCCGGATTGGCCGGGTCGAGCATGTTCCAGGCGAACACCGCGGCCAGCAGGTTGCCGCCCGACCAGCCGGTCTGCATGAAGGCGATCGCCTTGGCGCGGCCTTCCGGCTTCCAGACTTCGCAGATCAGCGATGCCGCCGCCGACCACAAGCCGCCGACGGCGATGCCGACGATGAAGCGGTAGACGTTCAATTCGAACAGGTTGGAGGCGAAACCGCACAGCAGCGTGCCGGTGCCGTAGGCGAGCACCGAAGCGAGGATGGTCTTCTTGCGGCCGATGCGGTCCGAGATATTGCCGAGGAAGTAACCGCCGATGCCGGTGGCCAGCAGGAACCAGGCCACGGTCGAGACCACGTCGCCCATCTGGACGCCGAAACTGTGGGCGATGGCCAGCATGACGAAACCGAAGATGCCGGCGTCGAGCGCGTCGAACAGCCAGCCCAGCCAGGAGCCGAACAGGGCCGTGTACTGCTGGCGCACGGTGAAGGTGGTTGCGGCAGGGGCCAAGGCCACCTGGGGCTTGAGGTAAGCGCTTTTCATGAAGTCTCCAATGTTGTTTGCCGCCAGGGGCAAGGCCGGTTCACGCCTTCGATGTGCGTGTAATTACCTGGATGGCATGTTCACTCCGCCTGACGCGCACGTAAAGAAACCAATCGCGACCCTGCCATCGCGGTTCGCGATGGCGGAATTGACGGATGAATATTGGACGGCAAGGCCAGCTGCGTGGCCTGCCAGGGGATGAAGGAAGACGGCGGCGTCGAGCTGGACGGGCCTGGAGAAGACGAAAATGAAGGACTGGCCGGGACGCCGGCTAGTCCGCCTTGAAGTTCTGCCCCAGCGACATCGGCTTGTTCAGCAGGATGGTCTGCGGATTGCGGCAGATGATCACCAGCACCACGATGGTGGCCAGGTACGGCAGCATCGACAGGAACTCGGATGGAATCGCGATGCCCAGCCCCTGCCCGTGGAACTGCAGCACCGTCACGCCGCCGAACAGGTAGGCACCCAGCAGCAGGCCGCGCGGCTTCCAGGTGGCGAACACCACCTGGGCCAGCGCGATCCAGCCGCGGCCCGCCGTCATGCCCTCGACCCACATCGGGGTCAGCGCCAGCGACAGGTAGGCGCCGCCCAGGCCGGCCAGCGCACCGCCGAACAGCACGGTGGCATAGCGCAGCTTGATGACCGACATGCCGATCGCGTGGGCCGAATGCGGCGCTTCGCCGACCGCGCGGATCAGCAGCCCGATGCGGGTGCGCGCCAGCACCCAGCCGACCACGGCCACCAGCACCAGCGACAGATAGACCAGGATGTCGAAGCGGAACAGCAAGGGACCGACGAACGGCAGGTTGGACAGCACAGGGATGGACAGGTGCGGCAGCGGCGCCACGGTCTGGCCGACCAGGTCGCGGCCGAGGAAGGCCGACAGGCCGAGGCCGAACAGGGTCAGCGCCAGGCCGGTGGCGACCTGGTTGGTCTGCAGGGTCAGCACCAGGAAGGCGAACACCAGCGCCATCGCGGCGCCGGCCGCCAGCGCGGCCAGCAGCCCCAGGCCCATCGAACCGGTGTGCAGCGTGGCCGAGAAGCCGGCCACCGCACCCACCAGCATGATGCCCTCGAGGCCGAGGTTGATCACGCCGGAGCGTTCGGCCACCAGTTCGCCGGTCGAGGCCAGCACCAGCGGGGTGGCGGGACCGGCGGTGCTGGCCAGGAAGGCGATCACATAATCAGGATTCATGGGCGGTCTCCAGGGGAACGGCCGCGTCGGTGGTGGCACCGGTCTCGCGTGTGCGCGGCTTGAAGCGGTAATGGATGAACAGGTCGGCGGCCAGCAGGTAGAACAGCAGCAGGCCCTGGAACAGGCCGGTGATGGCCGAGGGCAGCTGCAATTCGATCTGGGCCGATTCGCCGCCGATGTAGAGCAGCGACATCAGCAGCGACGCCAGCAGCACGCCGAGCGGATGCAGGCGGCCGACGTAGGCCACGATGATGGCGGCGAAGCCGTAGCCCGGCGACACCGAAGGCTGCAGCTGGCCCAGCGGCCCGGCCACCTCCCCCACCCCGGCCACGCCGGCCAGCGCGCCGCTGACCATGAAGGCGAACCAGACGTTCTTCGGCTCGGAAAAGCCGGCGTACAGGGCGGCCGCCGGCGCCATCCCGCTGACCTGCATGCGGTAGCCGGCAAAGGTGTGGCGGCAGAAGAACCAGGCCCCGGCCACTGCCAGCAGCGACAGCGGGAAGGCGGCATTCACGCGCAAGCCTTCCTTGAGCAGCGGCAGCAGCGCGGCGTCGCCGAACATCTTCGATTGCGGGAAATTGAAGCCGGCCGGGTCGCGCAACGGGCCGTGCACCAGGTAGCCGAGGAACAGGTAAGCCACGTACACCAGCATCAGGCTGACCAGGATTTCGCTGGTGTTGAAGCGCGTACGCAGCAGCGCCGGCACCGCGGCCCAGGCCAGGCCGCCGAGGGCGCCGGCCAGGATCATCAGCGGCAGCACCCACCCGGCGTCGACGCCGTCGAAATGCAGCGCCACCCAGCCGGCGGCCACCGCGCCCATGGTCAGCTGGCCGTCGGCGCCGATGTTGTGGACGTTGGCGCGAAAGCCGATCGCCAGGCCGACGCCGCACAGGATCAAGGGTGTCGCCTTGAGCAGCAGCTCACCGATGCCGTATTCGGTCGTGAGCGGCTTGATGAAGTAGACGTAAAAGGCATGCAGCGGCGCCTGGCCGAGGAACAGGAACAGCAGCGAGCCGGTGGCCAGCATGGCCAGGGCCGCGATCAGCGGCGAGGCCAGCATCATGGCGCGCGAGGGGGTGGGACGGGCTTCAAGCCGGGACATGGTCGACTCCTAGGTTGACGGGGGCGTCGAACTCGCCGCTCATCCACACCCCGATCTGGTTGACGCTGGTGGACGCCACCGGCACCGCGTGCGACAGCCGGCCCTTGGCCAGCACCGCGATGCGGTCGCACATCATGAACAGTTCATCGAGTTCCTCGGACACCACCAGCACCGCCACGCCCGCGTCGCGCAGGTCGATGATGGCCTGGCGGATCAGCATGGCCGCGCCGATGTCGACGCCCCAGGTCGGCTGGGCCAGCACCATGAGCTTTGGCGCCAGCTCGACCTCGCGGCCGACGATGAATTTCTGCAGGTTGCCGCCCGAGAGACTGGATGCGGCCGCGCCGGCACCGCCGCACTTGACCTTGAACCGCTTGATCACGCCAGCGGCAAACGCGCCCACCGCGCCGCGCCGCAGCAGGCCGCCCTTGACCATGCCGGCGCCGGGCGACAGGTAGCCGGTCAGCAGCGCATTGTCGGCCAGCGACAGTGCCGGCACCGCGCCACGCCCGAGCCGCTCTTCCGGCACGAAGCCCAGGCCCAGGCGGCGCCGCGCGGCCGGATCGAGCCGGCCGGCGTCCTTGCCGAGGATGCGGATGCTGGCCGCCTTGGGCGCCGCCAGTTCGCCCGAAATCGCCTTCAGGAGTTCCTGCTGGCCGTTGCCCGAGATGCCGGCCAGGCCGACGATCTCGCCCGCTCGGACTTCCAGACTAATGTCTTGCAGGCGCGTGCCGAACGGGTCGCTGCTGGCCAGGTCGAGGCGATCGATGGCCAGGCGCACCTCGCCCGGCGCGCGCGGCAGCAGGCTGCAGGTCGGCAGGTCGCCGCCGATCATCAGTTCGGCCAGCGAATGCGCGGTCTCCTGTTTCGGCACCGCGGTGCCGGAGACGCGGCCGGCGCGCAGCACGGTCGCCTTGTCGCACAGCGACTGGATCTCGTCGAGCTTGTGGCTGATATACAGGATGCTGACGCCCTCCGCCGCCAGCTGGCGCAGCGAGACGAACAGCTTCTGCACGGCGTCCGGCGTCAGCACCGAAGTCGGCTCGTCCATGATCAACAGGCGCGGCGACTGCAGCAGGCAGCGCACGATCTCGACACGCTGGCGCTCGCCCACCGACATGCTGTGCACGCGCTTGTCCGGATCGAGCGGCAAGCCATATTGTGCGGAGACGGCGCGGATGCGCGGTGCCAGCTGGGCCGGCGCGATTTTCTCGTCGAGTGCCAGCGCGATGTTCTCGGCAACCGTCAGGGTCTCGAACAGCGCAAAGTGCTGGAACACCATGCCGATGCCGAGGCGGCGCGCGCTGGACGGCGACGGGATCTGGACCTGCCGTCCTTCCCACATGATTTCGCCGGCGTCCGGCTTGGTCACACCGTAGATCATCTTCATCAGGGTGCTCTTGCCGGCGCCGTTCTCGCCCAGCACCGCGTGGATCTCGCCGGGCATCACGGTCAGGTCGACGCCGGCGTTGGCCACCACCGAGGGATAGCTTTTCGAAATGCCGAGCAGCTGCAGCCGCGGCTCGACACGTTGCGCTTCTGTGTTCAAGGGATGCTCCATCGTGGTGGACTCGACATGCAAGCATTGCAAGGTCCGTGCCATGGACGCCCATTCACAGTGATTTGCATCCACTCGGCGCCGAATCTTGTATACAAAACGCACCAGCCCGAGTCGACAATCTCACCAGGAACGGGCATCCACGCGCCAATATTGCGCACAGACACTCTTTTCCGATTGTCAAACCTGAGCACGATTCCTGCTACATCCCCGGGACGAGCGGCGGAACCCCTGCCGCGACACCCGGAGATCGACCATGACACGACACACCGCTGCGCCACGCCCACAAGGCGGACGCCAGCCGGCCGCGCCCGCATCCACGCCCGCATCCACGCCCGCATCGGCGCCGGTAGCCGCCCCGGCCAAGCGCGGCATCACCGCCATCGACCTGCGCATCTACCGCGCCGTGGTCAGCGCCGTGATGAGCCACCGCCTGCCGCCCGGCACCCGCCTGGGCGAAGCCGATTTCTGCGAGCTGTACCAGGTCAGCCGCACCACGGTGCGCAAGGCCCTGCAGCGCCTCGCGCACGACCACATCATCGAACTGCGGCCCAACCGCGGCGCCGTGGTGGCCTCGCCCTCTCCCAGGGAAGCGCGCGACGTGTTCGCCGCGCGGCGTGCGCTGGAACGCGAGATCGTGCCGCTGGTGGTTGCGAACGCCACCCCGGCCTCGCTGCGCGCGATTCGCGCCGCGCTGGAAGCGGAAGAACAGGCGCGCCACAGCGGCGACCGCGCCGGCTGGATCCGCCTGGGCGGCGAATTCCACCTGCTGCTGGCGGAACTGTCGGGCAACGCGGTGCTGCAGCGTTTCATGGGCGAGCTGGTGTCGCGCTGCTCGCTGATCATCGCCCTGTATGAAACACCGGGCGCGCCGATGTGCGGCAACGACGAGCACGGCGACCTGCTGGCGCTGATCGAACAGGGCAAGGCCGAGCAGGCGGTGGCGCTGATCGAGCATCACCTGCTCGAGATCGAAGCGCGCCTGCAGCTGGATGCGCCGGAACGCAAGGTCAACCTGGCCGAAGCCCTGGCCGGCTGCTGAGGCGGGACGTCCTTGCGCCGATTGGATACAACCTGGCGTCCGATTGGATGCACTTGCACCACGACAGCGCGCCTGGCGGCGAATGCAGGGCATGCGGCGGGCGTTGGTGGTGCGCCGCAGCAATGCAGGAGACGATGCAGCGCAAGCCGCCAGAGTGCAGGCGCGCCGCGTATGTCGAGCTCTGCGGTCTGGCCCGCTATTTGCTAACCAGACAAGCTGAAGATTGCATGCAAGCTGCACCCGGATTGCATGCGATCGAATACCGCCGTGTTTCGTGTCTCGACAACTATATCTATTACACCAATCTGAAAGGGACTTGCATGAAGCCTCACCTGTTTGCCCACACCGCCCTGGCCGCCCTGCTCGCCACCGGCGCCGTCGCCGCCCACGCCGCCGACTGGAGCGACACCTCGCTCAGCTACCGCTACGGCACCAAGTTTGCCGAGCCCTACAACAACGACGACATCAGCAAGCACGTCGTCAACTTCAGCCACGTCAGCGGCTACAAGTACGGCAAGAACTTCTTCAGCGTCGACTTCCTGCTGTCGGACGAGAACGACCCGTCGGCGGTGGGCGCGGACAGCGGCGCGCACGAGGCGTATGCGGTGTACCGCAACACCGTCGACCTGGGCAAGGTGACCGGCGCCAACCTGGCTTTCGGTCCGGTGCGCGGCGTCGGCGCGACCTTCGGCTTCGACGTCAACAGCAAGACCGACGCCGGCTACAACTCCAAGAAGCGCATGCTGGTGGTCGGTCCGACCCTGATGTTCGACGTGCCGGGCTTCCTCGACGTCGGCCTGTACGCCCTGCGCGAGAGCAATGCGCCCTTCAACGGCTTCACCCAGACCTCGACCTCGCGCTACACCTACGACACCCACGCGATGCTGAGCGCGGCCTGGGGCATCCCCTTCGACTTCGGCATCCCGCTCTCCTTCGAAGGCTATGCCAATTACATCGGCACCAAGGGCCGGAACGAATTCGGCGGCCCGACCGCGGTCGAGATCAACGTCGACATGCAGCTGATGTACGACCTGAGCCCGGCCGTCGGCGCGGCCAAGAACACCTTCAAGCTGGGCATCGAATACCAGTACTGGAAGAACAAGTTCGGCAACCCGTCGAAGACCGTGCCCGGCGCCACCGCCAGGACGCCGATGGTGCGTGCCGAATACCACTTCTGAGCCACTTTCGAGCGCCCATAGTCGTCTCCCCACCTTCACACCTGAAAGAGGAACACCATGAATCGTCGCACGCTGTTCGCCCTGGCCGCCGCCGCCGCCCTGTCCGTCACCGCCGGCCTGCCCGCGCACGCCGCCGACCCGCTGAAGGTCGCCTTCGTCTACGTCGGCCCGGTCGGCGACGCCGGCTGGACCTATGCCCACGAGCAGGGCCGCCTGGCGCTGGAAAAGTCGATGGCCGGCAAAGTCAAGACGACCTACGTCGAGAACGTGCCGGAAGGCGCGGACGCCGAGCGCGTGATCCGCAAGCTGGCCGCCGACGGCAACAAGCTGATCTTCACCACCTCGTTCGGCTTCATGAACCCGACCGAGAAGGTCGCCAAGGCCTTCCCCAGCGTCGTCTTCGAGCACGCTACCGGCTTCAAGACCTCGAAGAACATGGGCGTGTACGAATCGCGCCAGTACGAAGGCACCTACCTGCAGGGCGTGATCGCCGCCAAGATGAGCAAGAGCGGCACGATCGGCTTCGTCGGCTCGTTCGCGGTGCCGGAAGTCCTGCGCAACATCAACGCCTACACGCTGGGCGCGCAGAGCGTGAACCCGAAGATCAAGACCAAGGTCGTGTGGATCAACAGCTGGTACGACCCGGCCAAGGAGCGCCAGGCCGCCGAGACCCTGATCGCCCAGGGCGCCGACGTGCTGACCCAGAACACCGACTCGCCGGCCACGCTGCAGGTGGCCCAGGAAAAGGGCAAGTTCGCCTTCGGCTGGGATTCCGACATGGCCCGCTTCGCGCCCAAGGCCCACCTGACCGCCAGCACCAACTACTGGGGCGACTTTTATACCAAGACCGCGCAGGCCGTCATGGCCGGCACCTGGAAGACCGGCGAAGTGCGCGGCGGCCTGAATGAAGGCATGGTCAGGATGTCGCCGCTGAACGCCGCGATTCCGGCCGACGTCGCCAAGCTGTTCGAGCAGAAGAAGGCCGACATCATGTCCGGCAAGCTCAAGCCCTTCCAGGGTCCGGTCAAGGACCAGTCGGGCGCGGTGCGGGTCGCGGCCGGTGCGCAGATGGCGGACAAGGATGTGCACGGGATGAATTTCTACGTGCAGGGGGTGGAGGGGTCGATTCCGAAGTAATAGATATATATGCGCTTGCGCTTGATCCGTCGTCCCTGCGCAGGCAGGGACCCAAGTTTTCGGCGTACCTGCGAACTTGGGCCCCTGCCTGCGCAGGGGCGACGATTCATCTCATAAGGATCATCGATGTCTACTCCCACGACTCAGGACCAGCACTTCCTCACGCAGGTATTCGCCCTCGCCCAACGCTCGCGCGACGAAGGCCACCACCCCTTCGCCGCCATCGTGGCCGGCGCCGACGGCACCATCATCGCCGAAGCCATGAACGCCTCCAGCGCGGACCGCACCGCCCACGCCGAAATGAACGCCCTGCGGCAAGCCTCGCAGCGCTTCAGCCCGCAGCAACTGGCCGGTGCCACGCTGTACAGCAACGCCGAACCCTGCGCCATGTGCGCCGGCGGCACCTACTGGAGCGGCGTCGGCCGCGTGGTGTACGGGATGTCGGAAAAGAGTTTATTGGAACTGACCGGCAGCGATCCGGAAAACCCGACGCTGTCGCTGCCCTGCCGCCAGGTGTTCGCGGCGGGCCAGCGGCCGACGGAGGTCATCGGGCCGCTGCGCGAGGAAGAAGCCCGGGTTGCGCACGCGGGCTTCTGGCAGAACAACTGAGGGATTGACGCTTACAGGAAGCGGTCGAGGATCTTGCGGCTGCCCTTGTCGATCCCGAACATGTCGCGGATCAGGAAGTGGATGCCGTGGCTGTCCGCGATCAGCAGCGAGTAGGTGCCCAGGCGGCGGATGTCTTCCTCGCCCTTCAGCACGAACTCGGTGTCGCCGCGGTCGGTGCTGACGGTCCAGGTGCACGGCGTGGCGAAGCTCGACACGCTCTTGATGGAGAGGATCTCGGGCATGAACTCGCGCCCGTCCAGTTCCTCGGTCACCAGCGCGGCGATCTCGGCCGGCACGTCGGCCAGGTCCTCGATCCAGCCGACTTCCTTGCCGCCGTCGCGCACCAGCGAGATGCCGCGCGTGGGCGCCTGGACCGGAAAGGCGCGCACCGGCGTCACGCCGACGAATTCCTCGCCATCGGGATTGGTCAGCACCAGCTTGCCGAAGGCGTCGCGGCGGAGTTGAAAGTGCAGCTTGAGTTGCTGGGTTTGCAGTTGCGTCGTCATATCAGTCTTCCTTGCTGCCGTCGTCGTCCGGATCCTGGTCGACGTTGCGCGCCTGCGCTTCGTACAGGCGGTAATAAGCGCCTTCGGTTGCCATCAGCTGGTCGTGGCTGCCCTCTTCCACCACCACGCCGCGGTCCAGCACCACCAGGCGGTCGGCGCGGTGCAGCGTCGACAGGCGGTGCGCGATCGCGATGGTGGTGCGGCCCTGCACCAGGTTGTCCAGCGCCTTCTGGATTTCCTTCTCGGTTTCCGAGTCGACCGAGGAAGTCGCTTCGTCGAGGATCAGGATCGGCGGATCGATCAGCAGGGCGCGCGCGATCGAGATGCGCTGGCGCTCGCCGCCGGACAGGCCCTGGCCGCGCTCGCCGACCATCGAATCGTAGCCCTGCGGCAGGCGCAGGATGAATTCGTGGGCGTGCGCGGCCCTGGCCGAGGCGATGATCTCTTCGCGCGTCGCGTCCGGCTTGCCGTAGGCGATGTTCTCGGCGATCGTGCCGAAGAACAGGAAAGGCTCCTGCAGCACCAGGCCGATGTGGCGGCGGTAGTCGGCCACCGCAAACGAGCGGATGTCCTTGCCGTCGAGCAGGATCGCGCCTTCGGCCACGTCGTAGAAGCGGCAGATCAGGTTGACCAGCGTCGACTTGCCGGAACCCGAATGGCCGACCAGGCCGACCATCTCGCCGGCCTTGATGTTCAGCGAAATGCCGCGGTTGACCGCGCGGTTGCCGTAGCGGAAGCCGACTTCGCGCAGTTCGATGTTGCCGGCCACCTTGTCCAGCTTCACCGGGTTGACCGGGTCCGGCACGCTCGACACGTGGTCGAGGATGTCGAAAATGCGCTTGGCGGCCGAGGCCGACTTCTGCGTCACCGACACGATGCGGCTCATGGAATCCAGGCGCACGTAGAAGCGGCCGCTGTAGGCGATGAAGGCCGACAGCACGCCGACCGTGATCTCGCCCTTGCTGACCTGCCAGATGCCGAAGCACCAGATGATCAGGAGGCCCAGTTCGGTCAGCAGCGACACCGTCGGCGAGAACAGCGACCACACCCTGTTCAATTTGTCGTTGACGGCCAGGTTGTGCTTGTTCGCGTCGCGGAAGCGGACCGCCTCGCGCTTTTCCTGGGCAAAGGCCTTCACCACGCGGATACCGGGGATGGTGTCGGCCAGCACGTTGGTGACTTCGCCCCAGACGCGGTCGATCTTCTCGAAACCGGTGCGCAGCTTGTCGCGCACGACGTGGATCATCCACGCGATGAAGGGCAGCGGCACCAGCGTGATCAGGGCCAGCTTGGCGTTGATGCTGAACAGGATGGCGCCGGTCATGATGATCATCAGGACGTCGGACAGGAAATCCAGGAGGTGCAGCGACAGGAACACGCAGATGCGGTCGGAGCCGCTGCCGATGCGGCTCATCAGGTCGCCGGTGCGCTTGCCGCCGAAGAACTCCAGCGACAGGCGCAGCAGGTGTTCGTAGGTTTCCGAACGCATGTCGGCGCCCATCCGCTCCGAGACCAGGGCCAGGATGTAGGTGCGGCCCCAACCGAGCGCCCAGGCCAGGATCGCCGAGCCGAACAAGCCGCCCATGTACAGGTAAACCAGCCGCGTATCGATGCTCTTGCCGTTCTGATACGGGATCAGCACGTTGTCCATCAGCGGCATGGTCAGGTAGGGTGGAATCAAATGCGCGCCGGTACTTGCCAACATAAGCAAGAATCCGAGGGCCAGTTGACCTTTGTAAGGACGTGCAAAGCGCCACAGGCGGAACAGGGTCCAGGTGGACGGCGGCGTGTGCAGCACCTTGGTGCAGATCGGGCAATCTTCCTGGTCCGCTTCGAGCGGCGCCTTGCAGCTGGGGCAGGTATGCTGCTCGGGCGGCTGGATGGCAAGGCCGGTGACATGGCTTTCCACCTGGTCGGTGAAGGCATCGACCACGCGGATGGCTTGCAGGTTCTGGCCGAGCGTGAAGCGCCAGGCGGCCAGCAGGCCATGCTCGTCGACCAGTTCCAGGTGGCCGACGCCGGCGTGGTCGTGGTGGCGCAGGTGCATGCCGGCGCGGTAAGGCCAGTCGCGCCAGTCGCTGTCGCCGGGCGCGCGGGTCAGCAGGCGCCGGTCGGTTACAACCAGTAATCCTTTTGTAAAACGTAATTTCGCATCGAGGTCAACCTCAACGCTGCTTAAAACGTTTTCCCCTTGCGCAAGCTTTTTCTCGACGTCCGCCTGCCAGTGCTCGGGCAGGAAACTGGCGGCGATCGCCAGCGGAACGGAAGGAACAAGTTGTTGATTCGTCATGTAGTACCGCCGGTGAAGGCGAGGTTTCCTTGGCTATGCCGGTTGTTGGGAATCGAGCCGCTGCCGGCACCGTCATACGGTGAACGCCGGGACCGGCGCTACGGTTGACAAGCGTGTGTGTAGCGGAGCGCTGGTGTAGTTACGGTATTCTAGCGAAGGGGCGAGACTGGCAGAAATCGGTACGGCACGGTAAGCTTCGTTTCGGCAAGTATACAACATGTGCGCTGCGTAAAATTGGGTCGGACCAGCGTACGAATGCAAGGCAAGATATTCTTCATGACTAAAAAGAAAGACATCGACATTCTTCGAGTAACGCATCTGCGTGGACCCAACATCTGGACTTACCGCCCCGTCATCGAAGCCTGGCTCGACATCGGCGAACTCGAAGATTATCCCTCGAACACCCTGCCCGGCCTGTATGAACGCCTGACCACCTGGCTGCCCGGCCTGATCGAGCACCGCTGCGGCGTCGGCGAGCGCGGCGGCTTCCTGGAGCGCCTGCGCGACGGCACCTGGCCCGGCCACATCCTCGAACACATCGTCCTCGAGCTGCAGAACCTGGCCGGCATGAAGACCGGTTTCGGCAAGACCCGCTCCACCGCCGACCGCGGCATCTACAAGATGGCCTTCCGCACCCGCGACGAGGTGGTCGGACGCGCCGCCCTGCAGGCCGGCCACGCGCTGATCATGGCCGCCATCAACGACACCCCGTTCGACCTGAAAGCCACGGTCGACGAACTGACCGACCTGGTCGACCGCTGGTGCCTGGGGCCGTCCACCGCCCACATCGTCGATGCCGCTACCGAGCGCCGCATCCCGTCGATCCGCCTGACCGAAGGCAACCTGGTGCAGCTCGGCCACGGCGCCGCCCAGCGCCGCATCTGGACCGCGGAAACCGACCGCACCAGCGCCATCGGCGAAAGCATCGCCAGCGACAAGGACCTCACCAAGACCCTGCTCGCCTCGTGCGGCGTGCCGGTCCCGGAAGGCACGCTGGTGCGCAGCGCCGCCGCCGCCTGGGAAGAAGCCCAGGACATCGGCCTGCCGGTTGCGGTCAAGCCGGTCGACGGCAACCATGGCCGCGGCGTTTCGCTGAACCTGATGACGGAGGCCGACGTGCACGCCGCCTACGCCATCGCGTCGGAAGAAGGCGATTCCAGCGCGGTGCTGGTCGAGCGTTTCATTCCCGGCAACGAACACCGCCTGCTGGTGGTCGGCCAGAAGGTCGTCGCCGCCGCCCGCGGCGAATCGCTGTGGGTGGTGGGTGACGGCAAGTCGACGGTCACCCAGCTGTGCGACAGCCAGATCAACATCGACCCGCGCCGCGGCAATTCCGAGGAATTCCCGCTCAGCCTGGTGGTGCCGGCCGAGAGCGACGAAGTCAAACTCGACCTGCAGCGCCAGGGCCTCACGCCGGACTCGGTGCCGCAGGACGGCCAGCGCGTGCTGATCCAGCTGAACGGCAACGTCGCCGACGACGTCACCGACCTGGTGCACCCGGACGTGGCCTACATGGCGGCGCTGGCCGCGCGCGTGGTCGGCCTCGACATCGCCGGCATCGACCTGGTGTGCGAAGACATCGGGCGTCCGCTCGACGAACAGCGCGGCGCCATCATCGAAGTCAATGCCAGCCCGGGCCTGCTGGCCCACATCAAGCCGGCCCAGGGCCAGCCGCGCGCGGTCGGCAAGGCGATCGTCGAGCACCTGTTCGCCGATGCCGAATCGGAGACGCATACCGGCCGCATTCCGCTGATCGGCGTCACCGGCACCCGCGATGCCGCCCTGGTCGCTCATTTGGTTGGGACTGTGCTGCAGCAGTCCGGCAAGCACGCCGGCGTCGCCAACCGCGACGGCCTGTTCCTCGACCGCCGCCAGGTCGATGCCCGCGACAGCACCCGCTTCGACGCCGGCCAGCGCCTGCTGATCAACCGCACCGTGCAGGCCGCCGTGTTCGAATCGAATGCGCGCACCATCCTGACCGAGGGCCTGCCCTACGACCGCTGCCTGGTCGGCATCGTGACCGACATGGGAGACGTCGCCGACGTCGAGGATCTGTATATCCGCGACCAGGATGCGCTGTTCAACGTGGTGCGCAGCCAGGTCGACGTGGTGCTGTCCCAGGGCGCGGCGGTGCTGAACGCGGCCGACGCCGAAGTGGTCAAGCTGGCCGAACTGAGCGACGGCGCCGTGGTGTTCTACGCGCTGGATGAAACGAATGCCGTGCTGCAGCAGCACCGCGAAGAAGGCGGCCGCGCCGTGTTCGTGCGCGACGGCCACATCGTGCTGGCCGACGGTGCCAACGAGACGTCGCTGCTGAGCATGAGCAAGGTCAAGCCGGCGACCGCCGGCCAGCCGGAGGCGGTGCTGGCCGCCGCCGCCGCGGGCTGGGCGCTGGACGTGCCGCACGACCTGATCTGCGCCGGACTGCGCACGTTCGATGCGGCTGGCGCAAAGAAGTAAGACGTTAAATGGATAAGCGTCCCGCCATCGAGCGGGGCGCATCGCGCTGCCCGAATGCATGCAGCTTGCATCGGCGGCGCGGGATCACACAAAGGATCGAAGGTTTATGGAAGTATCACGCGTACGCGCCCTGCGCGGCCCCAACCTGTGGAGCCATCACACTTCGGTGGAAGCGATCGTCGCCTGCACCCCTGACGAAGAATCGATCGGCGCCCTGCCCGGTTTCGAGACCCGCCTGCGCGGCCTGTTCCCCGAGATCTGGCCGCTGCAGCCGATGGGCCATGACGACACCATCCCGCTGGCGCAGGTACTCGAAGTGGCGGCGCTGGCCCTGCAGGCGCAGGCCGGCTGCCCGGTAACCTTCTCGCGCACCACGGCGACGCTGGAACGCGGCATCTACCAGGTCGTGGTCGAGTACAGCGAGGAAGACGTGGGCCGCCTGGCGCTCGAACTCGCGGAAAAGCTGTGCGCCGCCGCGCGCAACGACCAGCCCTTCGACCTCGAAGCCGCCCTCACCCAGCTGCGCGAACTGGACGAGGACGTGCGCCTCGGCCCGTCGACCGGCTCGATCGTGCACGCCGCCGTGGCGCGCGGCATTCCGTTCCGCCGCCTGACCGAGGGCAGCCTGGTGCAGTTCGGCTGGGGCAGCCGCCAGCGCCGCATCCAGGCCGCCGAGATCGACGCCACCGGCGCCATCGCCGAGACCATCGCCCAGGACAAGGAACTGACCAAGAAGCTGCTCGACGCCGCCGGCGTGCCGGTGCCGCTCGGCCGCGCCGTGCGCGACCCGGACGACGCCTGGGCCGCCGCGCTGGAAGTCGGCCTGCCGGTGGTCATCAAGCCGAAGGACGGCAACCAGGGCAAGGGCGTGACCGTCAACGTGACCACGCGCGCGCAGCTGGATGCCGGCTTTGCCGCCGCGTCCGAGTTCCGCGACGACATCATGGTCGAAAAATACCTGCCGGGCCACGATTACCGCCTGCTGGTGATCGGCAACAAGCTGGTGGCCGCCGCCCGCCGCGATCCGCCGCACGTGGTCGGCGATGGCCGCCACAGCGTGCGCGAGCTGGTCGAGATCGTCAACCGCGACCCGCGCCGCGGCAGCGGCCACGGTACCGCCCTGACCAAGATCCGCTTCGACGACATCGCCCTCGCCTCGCTCGCCAAGCAGGGCTTCGATGCCGAATCGGTGCCCGACAAGGGCCAGCGCGTCACCCTGCGCAACAACGCCAACCTGTCCACCGGCGGCTCGGCCACCGACGTCACCGACGACGTGCACCCGGACGTGGCGGCGCGCGCCATCGCCGCTGCGCACATGGTCGGTCTCGACATCTGCGGCGTCGACCTGGTGTGCGACAGCGTGCACAAGCCGATCGAGGACCAGCACGGCGGCATCGTCGAAGTGAATGCCGCGCCGGGCCTGCGCATGCACATCTCGCCGTCCTTCGGCAAGGGTCGCGCGGTCGGCGAAGCGATCATGGACACCCTGTACGCGCCGGGCGACGACGGCCGCATCCCGGTGGTGGCCGTCACCGGCACCAACGGCAAGACCACCACCGTGCGCGTGATCGCGCACCTGCTGGCCGCCTCCGGCCTGCGCACCGGCATGACGAATACCGACGGCGTGTATATCCAGGGCCGCCGCATCGACAGCGGCGACTGCAGCGGTCCGCGCAGCGCGCGCAACGTGCTGCTGCACCCGGACGTCGACGCGGCCGTGTTCGAGACCGCGCGCGGCGGCATGCTGCGCGAAGGCCTCGCTTTCGATCGCTGCCAGGTCGGCGTGGTGACCAACATCGGCGCCGGCGACCACCTGGGCCTGAACTACATCACGACGCTGGAAGACCTGGCCGTGCTGAAGCGCATCATCGTGCAGAACGTGGCGCCGAACGGCATGGCGGTGCTGAACGCGGCCGACCCGATCGTCGCCGCGATGGCCGAGAACACCCGCGGCGACGTCACCTACTTCGCCCAGGACTGCTCGCTGCCGCTGATGCAGAAGCACCGCGCCCAGGGCCGCCGCATCGTCTATGTCGACAACGGTGACCTGGTGTGCGCGCAAGGCAAGCGGGAAGAACGCATCGCACTGAGCGAGGTGCCGATCACCCGCGGCGGCGTGGTCGGCTTCCAGGTCGAGAACGTGATGGCGGCCGTGGCCGCGGCCTGGGCGGTCGGCATCGCGTGGGACGCGGTGCGCGCCGGCCTGCGCACCTTCGTCGGCGAGAGCGACAACGCGCCGGGCCGCTTCAACGTGTTCGATTACAAGGGCGCGACCGTGATCGCCGACTACGGCCACAACCCGGACGCGATCGCCGCGCTGGTGAATGCGGTCGAGTCGATGCCGGCACAGCGCCGCTCGGTGGTGATCAGCGGCGCCGGCGACCGCCGCGACCAGGACATCCGCGAACAGACCGTCATCCTCGGCAAGTCCTTCGACGACGTGCTGTTGTACGAAGACCAGTGCCAGCGCGGCCGCCAGGAGGGCGAAGTCGTGGCCCTGCTGCGCCAGGGACTGGCCGGTGCGCCGCGCACCAGCCACGTGGAAGAGATCAAGGGCGAATTCGTCGCGATCGACCGCGCGCTGGCACGCCTGCAGCCGGGCGACCTGTCGCTGATCCTGATCGACCAGGTGGACGAAGCGCTGGCGCATATCGCCAAGCGCGTGGCCGAAGCCTGAACGCCGGTGGCGTAGATGAGTCCAACGGGCGCTGCGGCGCCCGTTTTTCATGGCATCTGCATCGCCGCGCCTTGCTGCTGCGCAATTTCCTGTGCAACAGATGACCGGGCGCGCGCGCTCGAGACAGCCAATGACGTAGGATGGGCAGTCACGGCTTTCAACCCTCAGCTTCCATCAGACAGCGGTGTGATCATGACCCTCGAAAAGGATACGCAGCCCTCCGTCACCGACGAGCACCTGCCCGAGATGCCGTTCCGGCGCCTGCTCTACCGCTTCCTGTTCTTCGACTGGCTGTTCCGCGACGTCAGCGCCGCGCGCGACCGCATCGAGCGCCACGCCGCCCACCAGCACAACCGCAAGATGAGCCGCTACCTGCCGGTCTACCTGCGCCGCTGGTCCTTCCTCACCGCCTTCGACTTCGCCCTCGGCGTGCTGTTCGAAAAAGTCTTGCAGGCCGGCCTGGTGTCGGCCTGGTTCTTCACCTGGTCGTGCGTGACGCTGACCGGCATGGTCGTGATCACGGTGGCCTGGGTGATCCTGAACCATGCGCGGCTGTCCTAGCCCTGCCGTTGCCGGCGCCGGCGCCGTCAGCCTGCCGGCAGCGGCGGCGCCGGCGGCGGGGCCAGCGCCTGCGGCACCGTGTGCTGGCGCCTGAGGTTGGCCTGGGCAAACAGGAACAGCATCCACACCGGCGCTTCGTAGTAATACATGCGTGAATTCAAGGGCATCGCAAAGATGACCAGGCTGAGCAGGATGCCGTTGAAGTAGGCCAGCCGGCCGAACAGCACCAGCAGCACCAGCAGCATCAGCAGTCCGCCGCCGCTGAGCAGGTTGGCGATCACGCCCATGTTCTGGAAATAACAATTCACGCAGGGCGGATGCTCGTAGCCGAGCCCGATGATCTTTTCCTCCAGCCCGGTATTCAGATAACTGTGCAGCCCGGTCTTCCAGATCGACAGGCTGCCGTCGTCGTTGTGGGCGAAGCGCTGGTCGAGGTGGTCGAGGATGTTCGAGGTGCCGAGGAAGGCCAGGATGCACAGGAACAAGACCAGCACGTGCCATTTCTTGATGCGGTGGCTCCACAGCAGCGGCAGCAGCGCCAGCATCACGCAGGTGAAATAGACCGAGGTGGCCGAGCCGGTCAGCAGCATCGACAGCACGGTCAGGATCGAAATCCAGTAGACCCGCTTGCGATAGCCCGAGGTGAACAGGTAGACCGCCAGCAGGAAAGCCATGTTGTTGGCGTAGGTGCCCGGCTCCACCTGGATGCCGGAAAAGCGGTTGATGCCGACGAAATCGACCGCGTCGCGGCTGGGCGAATTGAACACCATCTCGTGCAGGTCGACGATCGGCCCGCCCAGCAGGTAGTACATGGCGATCTGGATGTAGAGCGCGGCGAGATTGATCACCAGCAGCCAGCCGACAGCGGCATTGAATTCCCTGGGCCAGCGCTTGCTGGCTTCGTAGATCAGCACGGCCAGCAGGATGTTGGTGCCCACGAAGATCGGGTAGATGAAGGACACCTGCTTGAAGAAGATCGTGTGCAGCAGGATGATGAGCAGCCCCACCAGGATGTACATCGACGACGCGCCGATGCGGATCGGCCGCGCCAGCATGACCGGCAACAGGCACACCAGGCAGACCCCGGCCGCGAAGTAGCGCGGCCACATCGTGTTGGTCTGCAGGTCTTCGAACGGCGTATAGAACAGGAACACGGCGCCGAAAAAGGCGATCGTGGCGGCGACGGAACGCACATTCCATTTTTCGGTGAGAGGCATCGTCGGCTTCTGATTGGCGCGGATATGCTTACTATCAAGCCGCCACGCCGGGCTGGGCTTGTGCGTTCTCAAGGCTCATCAGCATCGGATAAAGGGCACCGTGGTCACAACGGACAATTGCTTGGCCTCTTCTATTTCATTGATGTCAACTAAATAGCAAAAGCACAAGAGGAACAGGATTTCTTTACCCAACCACGGAGAATTCCGATGACCTACTTGCATATTCATGACCAGGGCTTGCCGCAACGTGCACTCGGCGAGCGGCGCACCGATCGCGCCACCGCCGACAATGTCGAAGATGCCTTGCGGGCGCATGGCTTGCGGGCGGCGGCGCAGGCGATGGAGCACCAGCACGTCGACCTGGCCATCGCCTTGCGCGTGCTGTCCCATCCGGCCAGGCGGCGCGCACCGGTAGCGGCCGCGGCCGCGCCGGGACAGCTGCGGCCCGCCCGGCCCCACAGCGCCACGCCCGACGATTTCCTTGCCGTTCCGGCCTGACCCGCCGCGCCGCGCCTTCCCGCACAGGGAAGGCGCGCCCTCGTTCCGGAAACCCGTTGTTACCAAACCGCACCGCCCAGCCCTCCCGGCGCTTGTCGAACGCGGTAAAATGGCAACTCTCGGCCGGCGCCCTGCCCGGCCTCTTGCATACCGTACCCCATGAACGTCCCACGCGAAATCAATGCCGACGCGGCCAAACGCCTCGCGACCGAAAAGCACACCCCGATGATGCAGCAGTACCTGGGCATCAAGGCCGATTACCCGAGCATGCTCGTCTTCTACCGGATGGGCGACTTCTACGAGCTGTTCTTCGAGGACGCCGAGAAGGCCGCCCGCATCCTGGGCATCACGCTGACCGCGCGCGGCAGCTCGGGCGGCAATCCGATCAAGATGGCGGGCGTGCCCTTTCACTCGCTGGATCCCTACCTGGCCAAGCTGGTCAAGCTGGGCGAGTCGTGCGCGATCTGCGAGCAGATCGGCGATCCGGCGTTGGCCAAGGGCCCGGTCGAGCGCAAGGTGGTGCGCGTGGTGACGCCCGGCACGCTCACCGATTCGGACCTGCTGCCGGAAAAGGCCGAGCGCCCGCTGCTGGCCGTGTGCACGGTCACCAGCCGCAAGGTGGTGACGACCGGCCTGGCCTGGCTGTCGCTGGCCAGCGGCAAGCTGCGCCTGATGGAATTTAGTGGCGACGCTAGGGCCGCCGCCGTACGCCTGGTGCAGGAGCTGGAACGCATCGTGCCGGCCGAAGTGCTGCGCGCGGACAGCCTGGACACCTTCGAAGAAGCGCCGATGGGCCACACCCAGCGCGTGCCGGAGTGGCATTTCGACGTCGTGCACGGCCATAAATCCCTGCTCGACCAGCTGAACGTGGCGACCCTGTCCGGCTTCGGCTGCGACGGCCTCGGCGCCGCCTTCGGTGCGGCCGGCGCGCTGCTGCGCTATGCCCAGTCGACCCAGGGCAAGGGTTTGCAGCACGTGAAAACCGTGGCCGTCGAATCCGAGAGCGAATTCATCGGCCTGGATGCCGCCACCCGGCGCAACCTGGAATTGACCGAGACCATCCGCGGCCACGAGTCGCCGACACTGTTCTCGCTGCTGGACGGCTGCCGCACCGCGATGGGTTCGCGCCTGCTGCGCCACTGGATCCACCACGCGCGCCGGGATCAAGGGGTGGCGCGCAGCCGCCACGAGGCGATCGCCGCGCTGATCCAGCGCGAAGCGGCGCCGGGCCTATCAAGCACGCTGGCCCACGTGCCGGACATCGAGCGCATCACCACCCGCGTCGCCCTGCTCAGTGCGCGCCCGCGCGACCTGTCCTGCCTGCGCGACGGCCTGAAGCAGTTGCCGGCCCTGCGCGAGCTGGTCTCGAGCTGCTTCATCCCAGGCGATTCCTCCCTGCTGCGCGCCATCCATGACGCGATCGCGGTGCCGGAAGCCTGCGTCGACCTGCTGGTGCGTGCCGTGGCCGAGGAGCCGGCGGCGATGGTGCGCGACGGCGGCGTGTTCGCGCCCGGCTTCGACGCCGAGCTCGACGAACTGCGCTCGCTGTCGCAGAACGCCGGCCAGTTCCTGGTCGACCTGGAGACGCGCGAGCGCGCGCGTACCGGCATCGCCAACCTGCGCGTCGAGTACAACCGCGTGCACGGCTTTTATATCGAGGTCACCAACGGCCAGGCCGACAAGGTGCCCGAGGATTACCGGCGCCGCCAGACGCTCAAGAACTGCGAGCGCTACATCACGCCCGAGCTGAAAGCCTTCGAGGACAAGGCGCTGTCGGCACAGGACCGCGCGCTGGCGCGGGAAAAGCTGCTGTACGACCTGCTGCTGGCCGACCTGGCGCCGCACATCGGCTGCCTGCAGCGCATCGCCTCCGGCATCGCCCAGATCGACACGCTGGTGGCGCTGGCCGCGCACGCCCAGCGCAGCAACTGGTGCGCGCCGCAGCTGGTCGACGCGCCCTGCCTGAGCATCGTCGAGGGCCGCCATCCGGTCGTGGAGAACCAGATCGAGCGCTTCATCGCCAACGATTGCCGCCTGCTTGATGACCGCAGGCTGCTCTTGATTACCGGCCCGAACATGGGCGGTAAATCGACCTTCATGCGCCAGGTGGCCCTGATCACGCTGCTGGCCTACATCGGCAGCTACGTGCCGGCGACGAGCGCCAGCATCGGCCCCATCGACCGCATCTTCACCCGCATCGGCGCGTCCGACGACCTGGCCAACGGCCGCTCCACCTTCATGGTCGAGATGACCGAATCGGCGACCATCCTGAACGGCGCCACCGACCGTTCGCTGGTGCTGATGGACGAAGTCGGGCGCGGCACCTCGACCTTCGACGGCCTGGCGCTGGCGTGGGCGATCGCGCGCCACCTGATCGACGTCAGCCGCAGCTTCACGCTGTTCGCGACCCACTACTTCGAGCTGACCCAGTTGCCGGAGGCGCATCCGAGCGCGGTCAACGTGCACCTGTCGGCGGTCGAGCACAAGGACAGCATCGTGTTCCTGCACGCGGTGCAGGACGGTCCGGCGTCGCAGAGCTACGGCTTGCAGGTGGCGCAGCTGGCCGGCGTGCCGCCGACCGTGATCCGCGCCGCGCGCAAGCACCTGGCGCGGCTGGAATCGCAGGCGCTGGATGCGGCGACGCCGCAGCTGGACCTGTTTGCAGCGCCGCCTTGCGATGATGCGCAGACGCCTGCAGACGACGCTGTGCAGGCGGAACCGCCGGCACCCGCGGCGGCCGCAGCGCTGGAGTCGGCGGCGCTGGACCTGCTCGACCAGATCGACCCGGACGCGCTCACCCCGCGCGAGGCGCTCGAGCGCTTGTACGAGCTGAAGCGCCTGGCGGCTGCCGCCTGATGCCGATGCCGCGTGTCCGCCTGCGCCTGAGTACCCTGCTGTGCGCCACCCTGCTCGCCGCCGGCGCCTGCGCGGCCGCGCCCAGGGACAAGGACGACAAGAAGGCCGACACCAGGGAAGACGGCACGCACCGCTTCGCCCTCATCGGCCACAGCTTCAACGACGGCGGCGAGAAGCGCCTGAAAAAGGCGATCGACGAGACCGACGACAAATCGACCGCCTTCGTGGTCGTCACCGGGATCAAGGCCACGGGCGAACCCTGCAGCGACAAGCTGTACCAGCAGCGGCGCGAGCTGATCGACGACGCCAGGCGTCCGATGGTGGTGCTGCCCGCCGGCAGCGACTGGACCGAGTGCCGCAACAGCGCCGGCCGCACCAATGCGATCGAACGCCTGAACCGCGTGCGCGAGCTGTTCTATGGCGAGCCGTCCTCGCTCGGCGAGCGCAAGCTGGCGCTGACGCGGCTGTCGATGAGCCCGCGCTTTCGCAGCTATGCGGAAAACGCCCACTGGTCGATGGGCAAGGTGCTGTACGCCACCGTCAACCTGCCGGCCAACAACAACCACTACATCATGGAAGCCGGGCGCAACAGCGAGTACGAGGACCGCCTGGTGGCCAATCGCTTCTGGCTGAACCGGCTGTTCGCCATCGCCAAGCGCGACAAGCTGGAAGCGGTGGTGCTGTTTTCCGAAGGCGATTTGAAGGCGCTGTCGCAGCCGACCGGCTTCCGGGCGCTGCTGCGGCGTGCAGTGCCGGACAACGACGGCTTCGCCGAGACGCGGCGCCAGGTGCTGGCGCTGGCGCAGAAATTCCAGGGCAAGGTACTGCTGGTCGACACGGCCGCGCCGGCCAAGGGCGCGAAGCCGGCGATCGAATGGCGCGGGAACGTGGGGCACCTGTCCACCGGCGCGACGGCGCTCGAGGTGGAGGTGGATCCGGGCGGCAAGAACCTGTTCAAGGTCGAAGCGCCGTAGGGTGGGTCCGGGGAGCCCACCCTGCATATTCAGGTATCCGTTGCGACGGAGACCCGACAGGAGCGACTTTACTGCAGCGGCTGGCTACGGAAATGGTCGCCTTCGTCGCTGTCTTCCGGCTCATCGCCATGGTGGTGGCCATGGGCGCCGTGCACGTGGCCGTGCTGGATCTCTTCTTCGGTAGCGGCGCGGACGTCGATCACCGACAGCTCGAAGCGCAGGGCCATGCCGGCCAGCGGGTGGTTACCGTCCAGCACGACCTTGTCGTCCGCCACTTCGGTCACGGTGAAGATCACCGGCTCTTCGTCGCCACCTTCGGCCACGCCTTCGAACTGCATGCCGACTTCGATCGGCTCCGGCAGGCGGTTGCGCTCTTCGACCTTCAGCAGGTTCGGGTCGTAGTCGCCGAAGGCGTCTTCCGGCTCGATCTGGATGGTCGACGCGTAGCCCACGTCCTTGCCGTCCAGTTCCTCTTCGATCTTCGGCAGCGTGTTCTCGTAGCCGCCGTGCAGGTACACCATCGGCTGGGCGCCGTCTTCGATCAGGTTGTTCTGGGCG
The DNA here is from genome assembly GCF_006715485.1 of Herbaspirillum sp. SJZ107. GTDB lineage: Bacteria > Pseudomonadota > Gammaproteobacteria > Burkholderiales > Burkholderiaceae_D > Telluria. The sequence goes on along the minus strand of NZ_VFNH01000002.1, from coordinate 1,187,067 downwards.
TCCGACAGTTTGTAGTTGACCGTCACGACCGTATTCTGGGCAATCTTCATTGCGCTTCCTTTCGTGGATAAGGTTCCGATTATAACCTTGGTATCGCAATTCCCGACTGCGGGCTGGTTATAATGGCGCATGCAAAAATTACAGCTCCTCGGCAATATCACGCCCGCCCAGTTCCTGCGCGACTACTGGCACAAGAAACCGCTCCTGATCCGTCAGGCGATACCTGATTTCAAGCCGCTCCTGAAGTTCGACAAGCTGGCCGAACTGGCCAAGCTCAACCACGTCGAATCACGCCTGGTGACCCAGGGTGCCGACGGTAATTGGGACATGCAGCACGGCCCGCTGGCCGAGCTGCCGCCGCGCACGCAGCGCGAATGGACGATGCTGGTGCAAGGGGTCAACCTGCACGAGCCGAAAGCCGATGCCCTGCTGCGCCAGTTCCGCTTCGCCCCGGATGCGCGCCTGGACGACCTGATGGTCAGCTTCGCCACCGACGGCGGCGGCGTCGGTCCTCACTTCGATTCCTACGACGTGTTCCTGCTGCAGGCGCAGGGCAAGCGCCGCTGGCGCATCAGCGCGCAGAAGGACCTGAGCCTGGTCGAAGGCCTGCCGCTGAAGATCCTGGCCAACTTCGAGGCCGAGCAGGAATTCGTGCTGGAACCGGGCGACATGCTCTACCTGCCGCCGCACTACGCCCACGACGGCGTGGCCGAGGGCGAATGCATGACCTATTCGATCGGCTTCCGCTCGCCGTCGTACCAGGAACTGGGCGAAGCCTTCCTGCAGTTCATGGCCGATTCGATCGACCTGCCGGGCCGCTATGCCGACCCGGGCCTGCAGCCGGCCAAGAACCCGGCCGAGATCCCGCGCCACATGCTCGACACCATCACCGAAGAGCTGAACAAGGTGCGCTGGGACGAGGAAGACGTCGCCATCTTCCTGGGCGAATACCTGTCCGAGCCGAAGCACAACGTGTTCTTCACGCCGGTGGCCAAGCCGCTGACGGTCGGCCGTTTCATGGAACAGGCGGCCAAGCGCGGCCTCAAGCTGTCGGCCAAGACCCTGATGCTGTACCGCGGCAAGCACGTGTTCATCAACGGCGAATCGTTTGCCGTGGGCCGCGCCGACAAGGCCGTGCTGGACGTGCTGGCCAACCGGCGCGGCCTGGACGGCAGCCTGCTCGACGGGGCGTCCGACGACGTGCTGGAAGCGCTGTACACCTGGTACCAGGACGGCTGGCTCGAACTGGCCTGATCCGTTCCCGATGAGCGAACCCAGGACCGAGCGCTTCGACACCCGCACGCAGTTCCAGCAGGAACTGCGCAGCCTGCTGGCGCGGGCGCGTGGCACGCTCGACCTGTTCGATCCGGACTTCGCCCTGTTCACGCTCGGCACCCCGGAAACGGAGTCCGAACTGCGCCGCTTTCTGCACAACGGCGGCACGCTGCGCCTGGCGATGCACGAGAGCGGCTGGCTGGAGCGCAACGCCCCGCGCTTCCTGCGCCTGCTGCGCGACTACAACCACCGCATCGAATGCCGTGTCACGCCGCGCGGCCTGCGCCAGCTGACCGATTCCTTCGCCATCGCCGATGCCCTCCACGTGGTGCGGCGCTTCCATAGCGATCACCTGCGCGGTGCCGCTGCCTTCGACGCGCCGGACCAGGCCGATCTCCCGCGTGAACGCTTCAATGTGATCTGGGCCGAATCCCTTCCCGGCCTGCACCCGACGGTGACCGGGCTTTGAAGGGAATCGGCCACGCTGGCACCAGGTTTTGCTGTACCGCAAGCTGTAAAACTTTCGTCACATCTTGTAACAATATGAACGTTGCTAGATGGTGCAATAGTTCCAGTTTGGCACGTGTTTTCTGTTGCGAATCAGTAAATTTGGCTATAATATCGGGTTAGGAAGGTTCCGTTGTCCGTATGCACTTTTTCCAAAGTTAAGAAAGCTACGAGAATTCCTGACGAGCGATAATTACCGGTAATTATTCATCGCAACAGAAGTACTTACCTTTTGAATTAATTAAGGAAAAACCATGAAAAAATCCCTGCTGATCGTTTCCCTGCTGGCTGTTGCTCTGGCTGCTTGCAGCAAGAAAGAAGAAGCTCCGGCCGCTGCTCCGGCTGCTGAAACCACCGCTGCTCCGGCTGCCGCTCCGGCCGCTCCGGCTGCTGACGCAACCGTCGCTGCTCCGGCAACCACCACCGACACCACCGCTGCTTCGCCGGCCGCTGCTGACGCTGCTGCTTCGGCTGCTTCGGCTGCTGCTTCGGCTGCTTCGGCTGCTGCTGACGCCGCTTCGGCTGCTGCCGCTCCGGCATCGAAGTAATCAGCGTTGCTTCATTAAAACCGGCCTGCGGGCCGGTTTTTTTTCGCCTGCGATTTCATGGACGGCGACATGCCGGGTAAGGGACGCATTATCGCCAGCCATAAAAAAACCGGCCTCGATGGGCCGGTTCTTTAATCACCATTCACATGGTTATTTCAGTTCATCCGTCAGCAATTGCAGGATCTTGGCGCCGGTCGCCGTCGTTTCCGGCTTGCCGTCGTTGGTCTGCACGGTAATATCGCTGGTGGTGGCATTCGGCACGGCCGAGACCAGCACGCGGTAACGCTGCGCTTCCTTGTTCTTGTCTTCGCTACCGAACAGCTTGCTGAAGAAGCCATCCTTCTTGGCCGAGTCCGGATCGACATAGCGCACGAAGTAGATGCCCTGCACGCGGTCGCGGTCTTCGACGGTGAAGCCGACGCGGTCCAGCGCCAGGCCGACGCGGCGCCATGCGCGGTCGAAGCCTTCGTCGACGGTGACCTTGCCGTTTGCCAGCTTGGCGTGCTGGGCTTCCGGCGTGGCGTTGGCGACGGCAGCGGTGGCTTCCTTGACCTTGACGCCGTTCAGCTTGGCCACCAGGCGGCCCAGGAATTCGGCTTCCAGGCCCGGATCGTTCGGACGCACGGTCCAGGTCGCGACTTCCTTCTGCGGACCGGTCAGCACCTCTTCGGCGCCGCGGTGGCTGATGTAGATCTCGGTGGCGCCATCCGGACGGCGCTCGAGGCGGGTGCGGAACTTGTCGCGCTCGCCGGTCGAGTAGGCAGAATCGAACACGCGGCCGATGGTCCGGCGCAGGATGTCCTGCGGGATCTTGGAGCGGTTCTCGTTCCAGTTGGTTTCCATGACGCCGGTCTGCGGCGATTCCATGTCCAGCGTGAAGCCGGCATCGGTCCAGAACTGCTGCAGCTGCGGCCACAGCTGTTCCGGCGTCTGCTTGACCACCAGCCAGCGCTCGTTACCGGCGCGCTCGATACGCACGGCATCGGTCGAAACCGGGCCGATGGCATCATTGGTCGCCGCCGGCACGCCGACCGGCGCGGCCGCGGTGCCATTGGCATCGCGCTGCTGCTGGAAGCCCGATGCGGTGGCAACGCCGCGGCCATCCGGCACGGCGTAGCGGTTGTCCTTCTGGAGCTGGGTCAGGTCGGGCGGGACGTCCAGCGGTGCGGCCTTCTTGGTCGACTTGTAGTCCACCTTGTCGGATTCGAACACGGTCGTGCACGCAGCCAGGCTGAGCGCCATGGCGGTCAGCGCGAGGGTGCGGGTCATAGTCTTGCAATTCGTCATATGGTTAAAGCTCGAGTCATCAAAGGACGCCGGACTCGCGCAGCGCGGCGCGAACGGTATCGTGATATTGCGCAGACAGGGGTGCCAGCGGCAGGCGCAACCCAGACGGCATCTTGCCCATTTCGGTCAGCGCCCATTTGACCGGAACCGGATTCGGTTCGACAAACAGCTTGCTGTGCAGCGACAGCACGCGGTTGTTGATCTCGACGGCACGTGCGGCCTGGCCGGACAGGGCGGCGTCGCACATGTCCTTCATCAGGCGCGGCGCGACGTTGGCGGTGACCGAGATGTTGCCGGCGCCGCCGCACAGCATCAGCGCGACCGCGCTGGCGTCGTCGCCCGAGTACACGCCGAACGATTTGTCGACCATGCGCAGCAGTTCGGTGCCGCGGCCGATGTTGCCGGTCGCATCCTTGATGCCGACGATGTTATCGACGCTGGAGAGGCGCACCACGGTCTCGTTGGCCATGTCGGCCACGGTACGGCCCGGCACGTTGTAGAGGATGACCGGGATGTCGACCGCTTCGGCGATCGCCTTGAAGTGGCGGTACATGCCCTCCTGGGTCGGACGGTTGTAATACGGGACCACCTGCAGCGTGGCGTGGGCGCCGACGTCCTTCGCATGGCGGGTCAGTGCGATCGCTTCCGCGGTGGAATTGCCGCCCGAGCCGGCGATCACCGGGATACGGCCGGCGATGTGCTCGACCGTCAGCTTGATCAGTTCGCAGTGCTCCTCCGGGCTGACGGTGGCCGACTCGCCGGTGGTGCCGACGATGACGATGCCGTCCGTGCCTTCCGCGACGTGCCAGTCGAGCAGCTTGCGCAAGCTGTCTTTATCCAGGCTGCCGTCCTCGAACATCGGAGTGACGATTGCTACTATGCTGCCCTTAATCATAATCAGTGGACCGTGCTGTTAATAAATAAAAGTCTGATTGTAGCGGATCGCCCGCGCTTATGGTTCATTCCATGCCACATAAATGGCTCAGTTCGGGGCGCCACGGCGGCGATTCTTACAGCCGGTTACAAATCCAGTTTCGCGGTGCCCAGATCGAAGGCCGGCCCGGCGGCGCACACCCGCTGTACCCGCGCCGGCTTCGGATTCTGCACCACCCCATCCTCGAACCCGAGCACGCGCAGGCCGGCGCGGCCTGCCAGGCCCATCAGTTCACTGGGCATCAGCAGGAAGTCCGGGTTGGACGGTTTGCCGAACACTTCGTTCCCGCGCGCAAAGGTTTCATAGATCAGGATGCCATCCGGCGCCAGCGAGGCGCACAGCGACGGCAACAGCGGCCGGTACAGGTAATTGGTGACCACGATGCCGGCCAGGCTGTGCGGCGCGAACGGCCAGGCGGCGCCCGGCGCTTCCAGGTCGTATTCGACGGTGATGATGTCGTCGCCGTGCTCGCCGGCTTCGATGCGCGCCAGCGCGCCGGCGTCGCGGTCGAGCGCGATCACCGTGTGGCCGAGCGCGGCCAGCAGGCGCGCATGGCGGCCGCCGCCGCAGGCCAGGTCGAGCACTTCGCCGTGGCGGATCAGCGGCGCCCAGCGCCGGACCCAGGCCGAGGCCTGCTCAGTCGGTGCGTGCATGGTGTTCCTTTCAGTCAGCTCAAATGGGAGAGACCCATGGTCTCGCGCACGTCGCGCATGGTTTCCTGGGCCAGCTTGCGCGCCTTGTCGCAGCCGTCGGCGACGATCGCGCGCACCAGGCTCGGATCGTCCAGGTATTGCTGTGCGCGTTCGTGCATCGGTGCCTGCTCGGCCAGCACAGCCTCCACCACCGGCTGCTTGCAGTCCAGGCAGCCGATGCCGGCGCTGGTGCAGCCCTGCATGACCCATTTGCGGGTCGCGGCATCGGAATACACTTCGTGCAGCTGCCACACCGGGCACTTGAGCGGATCGCCCGGATCGCTGCGGTGCACGCGCGCGGGATCGGTCGGCATGGTGCGGATCTTCTTCGTGACCGCGGCCGGGTCTTCGCGCAGCGAGATCGCGTTGCCGTAGCTCTTGCTCATCTTGCGGCCGTCCAGGCCCGGCAGGCGCGCGGCCGCGGTCAGCTCGACTTCCGGCTCGACCAGGATGATCTTGCCGCTGCCTTTCAGGTAGCCGAACAGGCGCTCGCGGTCGATGTTCGACAGGCTGCCGGCTTCGTCCAGCATCGCCTCCGCCTGCTCCAGCGCGGCGGCGTCGCCTTCCTGGTGCCAGGCGCTGCGCAGCTCGGCATACAGGCGGGCACGCTTGCTGCCGAGCTTTTTGACGGCATCGAGCGCCTTTTGCTCGAAGCCCGGCTCCTTGCCGTACAGCCCATTGAAGCGGCGTGCGATCTCGCGCATCATCTCGACGTGCGGCACCTGGTCCGCGCCCACCGGCACCTGGGTCGCACGGTAGATCAGCACGTCGGCCGCTTGGAGCAGCGGATAGCCGAGGAAGCCGTAGGTGGCGAGGTCGCGCCCGGCCAGGTTCTCGATCTGGTCTTTATAAGTCGGCACGCGCTCCAGCCAGCCGAGCGGCGTCGCCATCGACAGCAGCAGGTGCAGCTCGGCATGCTCTGGCACGCGCGACTGGATGAAGAGCGTGGCCTGGGACGGATCGACGCCGGCCGCCAGCCAGTCGACCACCATGTCCCAGGTATGCTTTTCGATGACGCCCGGTTCCTCGTAGTGCGTCGTCAGCGCATGCCAGTCGGCCACGAAGAACAGGCAGGGCAGCTCGGATTGCAGGCGGATCCAGTTCTTGAGCGCGCCATGGTAGTGACCCAGGTGCATCAGCCCCGTGGGGCGCATGCCGGAGACGACGCGGTCGGGGAACATGGCGGCCTCAACTCAAAAGGAGGATCAGCGGCGATGCGATCAGGTACAGCAATTTGCCGGCGATCGAACCGACGAAGAACAGCCAGATCGTCACCACTTTCAGCAGGATCAGCGCCAGCAGGATCAGGAAGCCGTAGGGTTCGAGGCGCGCGAACTGGTAGGCGGCCTTCTGCGGCAGCAGGCTGAACACGATGCGGCCGCCATCCATCGACGGGATCGGCAGCAGGTTGAAGGCCATCAGCCACAGGTTGACCTGCACGCCGGCCTTGGCCACCAGGTTGGGGAAGGATTCGTCGACCTGGAAGTATTGCAGCAGGATGCCGAAGATCAGCCAGATCAGCGCCATCACGAAGTTGGCGCCCGGGCCGGACAGCGCCACGAAGGCCATGTCGCGCTTCGGATGGCGCATCTGGCCGTAGTTGAGGGGCAGCGGCTTGGCATAGCCGAACACGAAGCTCGTCATCAGGTACATGACCACCGGGATCACAATCGTCCCGACCGGGTCGATGTGGGCCAGCGGATTCAGGGTGGTGCGTCCGGCAGCGTGGGCGGTGTTGTCTCCGAAACGGCGTGCGACGAAGGCCTGGGCGGCATCGTGCATCGTGAGCGCGAAGAGGACAGGCAGTGCGTAGACCGCCAGGTTACGTATAAGTTCATCCATAACCTGGGATTTTATCAGAGCGCGCGGCCGTGGACGGGGCGATGCGCCCCGCCGGGCCAAAATGACGGCTTGATTGCCGGTTTTAGAGACCGAACACGGCCGGATCGCCGCGGCCTTCGCGCAGCAGCACCGGGTCGGCGCCGGACAGGTCGATGATGGTGGTCGGCTCCAGCGTGCCGGCGCCGCCGTCGATGACGACCTCGATCTGTTTATCCAGGCGCTCGCGCACCTCCTCCGGATCGGACAGCATGTGGTCGTCGCCGGGCAGCTGCAGCGTGGTGCCGATCAGCGGCTCGCCCACTTCTTCCAGCAGCGCCAGCAGGATCGGGTTTTCCGGCACGCGCACGCCGATCGTCTTGCGCGACGGGTGCGACAGCCGGCGCGGCACTTCCTTGGTCGCTTCCAGGATCACCGTGTAGGGGCCGGGCATGGCCGACTTCAGCTGGCGGTACTGGCGGTTGTCGACGCGGGCGTAGGTCGCGATCTCGGACAGGTCGCGCACCAGCAGCGTCAGGTGGTGCTTGTCGTCGACGCCGCGGATGCGGCGCAGCTTCTCGACCGCGGCCTTGTCGTCGAGGCGGCAGACCAGGGAATAGGCGGAATCGGTCGGCACGGCGGCGATGCCGCCGGACTGGATGAGTTGGGCCGCCTGCCGGATCAGGCGCTGCTGCGGGTCGACCGGGTGGATTTCGAAATAGTGGGTCATGGGCTTGAGACCTGACGGGATTCTTGTAAGGGGCACAAGATGAGGTTGGCAGCCCGGAGTTTCAAGTACCGCTACACCGTCGTTGCCAGCACTTAAAACCAGTCATGCCACACCGGCGTCAACCCTGCCGGCAGCGGCGCCAGCTTGTCGAACTCGACCCGCGCCTCGCCCGGCGCATGGAAATCGGTGCCGCGCGAGGCCAGGAAACCGTGGCGCTTGGCCACTTCGGCATACACGCCGTACTGATCGGGCGTATGGCTGCCGGTCACCACCTCGATGGTATTGCCGCCCAGCTGCTTGAACTCGTCGAACAGCGCCCCTTCGGCGGTGCGGTCGAAGCGGTAGCGGCCCGGGTGGGCGATCACCGGGATGCCGCCGGCGCTGCGGATCCAGCCGACCGCGTCGGCCAGCGTGGCCCAGCGGTGCGGCACGTAGCCCGGCTTGCCTTCGCTCAGGTATTTGCGGAACACCTCGGGCGTGTTGGCGCAGGCGCCGATCTCGACCAGGTAGCGCGCGAAGTGGGTGCGCGACAGCAGGTCCGGGTTGCCGACGTATTTCAGCGCACCTTCGTAGGCGCCCGGGATGCCGGCGCGCGCCAGCTGGTTGGCGATCTCGCGTCCGCGCGCGTCGCGGCCGGCGCGGGTGGCGGCCAGGCCCTGCACCAGCTGCGGGGCGTCCTCGTCGATCTGCAGGCCGACCACGTGCACGGTTTCATTGGCCCAGGTGACCGAGATCTCGACGCCGGGCACGAAGCGCATGCCGAGCGCGGCCGCCGCCTGGCGCGCAGCCTTGATCCCTTTGACCTCGTCGTGGTCGGTCAGCGCCCACGCGTCGACGCCGCCCTTGCGGGCGTAGGCAGCCACCGCGGCGGGGGCAAGCACGCCGTCGGAGACGTTGGAATGGCAGTGGAGGTCGACTTTCAGCATGGTGCGGAATCCGGAAATAATGTCAGCGCGAAGCGTTCATTGTACGCGGATCGGCTTGACCGGGCAGAGCGTGCGTTGCGCCGCGGTGAGGGATTTATTGGAGGAATTCCTCGATCATCCGCGCCAGCAGTTCCGGTTGATCATGATGCAACATATGCCCCGCGTCCGGCATCATGCGCGGCGTGACGTTGCTGATCTGCGCCAGGCGCCGGTCGACTTCATGGCGCGCCTCTTCCTTCGGTCCCATCCAGCGCCACATGTCGGTGTGCTCGGCTTCGATCCACAGCACCGGCGCCGTTATGCGGCGCCAGCAGGCCAGCACTTCCTCGGCCTGGTACAGCAGCGGCCCCGGCATCTTGTGCGCCGGGTCGCCGAGGATTTCCCACTGCCCTGCCCCGTTCCGGGCCGCCCAGTGCTGCGCCAGGAAGGCGGCGCGCGCATTCGGCAGGCGCGGGTTGGTCTTCTGCAGGCGCGCCGCTACCTCCTCGACACTCGCATAGCCGCGCATCGACGGCGGCACCTTCAGTTCGTCGAGCCATTTGGCGTAGCGGCCCGGTGCCTGCTCCGGCTTCGTGGCCGGCAGGCCGAAACCTTCGAGGTTGACCAGGCGCGCGATGCGTTCCGGACGCACGCCGGCATACACGCTGACGATGTTGCCGCCCATGCTGTGGCCCAGCAGATTGACGGGCTGGCCCGGCGAATAATGGTCGAGGATGGCTTCCAGGTCGGCAAAATAATCCGGGAACCAGTAAGTATCGTTGCCGGAACGCGCGGTCAGGCCGAAGCCGCGCCAGTCGTGGGCGATCACGTGCCAGTCGCCCTGCAGGGCGTCGACCACGAACTGGAAAGACGCAGACATGTCCATCCAGCCATGGGCCATGAACAGCTTGGGCGCTCCTTCGCGGCCCCAGTGACGGACGTGGGTGCGCAGGCCGCGGATGGTGAGGAATTCGGAACGGGACGGGGTCATGGGATCTCGGATTAAATAGAACGACCGTTTTATTATACGTAAAAGAAACGTCGAAAACCGGATTGGGGGTGCTTGCAATCGTCCCCCACGGCCCCATCTAGGCCGCTTGCCGGACGATGGCAGGCGGGAGGGCGTAAAATAGCGCCTTGTTCAAACCCTTCCGCGAGCACATCCATGGCGATTTACCAGTTGGGCGAGCATGCGCCCGAGATCGACGCGTCGGCCTATGTGGCCGATTCCGCCACCCTGATCGGCCAGGTGACGGTCGAGGCGAATGCCTCGGTCTGGTTCGGGGTGACGATCCGCGGCGACAACGAACGCATCACGATCGGCGAAAACAGCAATGTCCAGGAAGGCACGGTGATGCATACCGACATGGGCTTCCCGATGGTGATCGGCAAGAACGTCAGTATCGGCCACCAGGCCATGCTGCACGGCTGCACGGTCGGCGACGGCTCGCTGATCGGGATCCAGGCCGTGCTGCTCAACGGCGCCAGGATCGGCAAGGGTTGCCTGGTCGGCGCCGGCGCCCTGGTGACCGAAGGCAAGGAGTTCCCGGATCACTCGCTGATTCTGGGCAGCCCGGCCAAGGTAGTGCGCACGCTCACGGAAGACGACCTGCTCCGCCTGCAAGGCAACGCCGACGGCTATGTCGAGCGCGGCCGCCGCTTCAAGGCGGAGCTCAAGAAAATCGGATAAAGAATGACGACTGATACCAGCAAGGACATCCTGCAAAAATTCATCTTCGACAACGCGGCCGTACGCGGCGAGCTGGTCGAGATTTCCAATGCGTGGCGCGAGATCCAGTCGCGCCACGACTACCCGACCGCAGTGAAAGGCTTGCTGGGCGAGATGGTCGCCGCGGCTGCGCTGCTGTCGGCCAACCTCAAGTTCAACGGCGCGATCGTGATGCAGATCTTCGGCGACGGCCCCGTGCAGCTGCTGGTGGTCGAATGCGACGCCGACCTGCACCTGCGCGCCACCGCCAAGCTGGCGGCGAATGCCGTGGTGGCCGACGATGCGTCGCTGGTCGACCTGCTGAACAAGACCGGCAAGGGCCGCTTCGTGATCACGCTCGACCCGAAGGACAAGGTCCCGGGCCAGCAGCCCTACCAGGGCGTGGTGCCGCTGATCGGCGACAACGTCGCGACGGTCATCGAAAACTACATGCTGCGTTCGGAACAGATGGACACCAAGCTGTGGCTGGCGGCCGATGACGGCGTTGCCCGTGGCCTGCTGCTGCAGAAGCTGCCGCGCAACAGCGCTGTCGAGGGCCAGGTCGCGCAGGCCACCGAGGAAGAAGACCTCGAGACCTGGAACCGCGCGCTCGCACTGGGCGGCACCCTGAAGCGCGAGGAACTGCTCACCACCGACGTGGAGACCCTGATCCGGCGCCTGTTCTGGGAAGAAACGATCCGCGTGTTCGACCCGGCGCACCCGGAATTCCGCTGCACCTGCTCGCGCGAAAAAGTCGGCGACATGCTCAAGATGCTGGGCCGCGAGGAAGTCGAATCGGCGCTGGCCGACCTGGGCCAGCTCGGCATCAACTGCGACTTCTGCGGCAAGCACTACGGCTTCGACGCGGTCGATTGCGCGCAGCTGTTTGCGACCGACAGCACCGCTGACGCCGTGGCACCGGTTTCCGACGTCAAGCATTGATCGTAGGGTGGACGGGTCTCCCGTCCACGCTTTCAACCGGCGCCTGCCTTACCGGGCGCCATCAATCCGCGCTATCCGCCCGATAAAAATACTGCGCTACAGAGTTTTACCAATAATGCTAAGCTGATATCTATCAAGCGGCCCAACCGCATTGCCAACAGCTATCATGAATTGGAGAAACGTATGAGCATCGATATCGGTATCTCGACTGAAGACCGCGCAAAAATCGCCGAAGCCCTGTCGCAGACCCTGGCTGACAGCTACCTGCTGTACCTCAAGACCCACAACTTCCACTGGAACGTGACCGGCCCGATGTTCCAGCCGCTGCACTCGATCTTCGAAGAGCAGTACACCGAGCTGTGGAACGCCCTGGACGACATCGCCGAGCGCATCCGCGCGCTGGGCCACTTCGCACCGGGCACTTATGCCCGCTATGCCGAGCTGTCCTCGATCAAGGAAGAGCCGACCGTGCCGGACTGGAAAGAAATGCTGCGCCAGCTGGTCGAAGGCCAGGAAACCGTGATCCGCACCGCACGCAACGCCTTCCGCATCGCCGACGACGCGAATGACCAGCCGAGCGCCGGCATGCTGAGCGACCGCATGGAAATCCACGAAAAGAATGCGTGGATGCTGCGTTCCTTCCTGGGCAACCAGGCCGACGGCACCCAGACCTGATTCTGGTATTCATAAACAGACCATGCACGTCATGGACTGCCCTTCCGGGCAGGACATGACGTGCATATCCATTTTTTGTTGCCTGATAAACAGCGCAACCGCATACTCGGCGCTATCCCACCTGCGGAGATCGCCATGCCCACCCTGCGTCGTGCGCTGTTGCCGGCCCTGCTTGCCGGCCTGTCCCTGTCTTCCCATGCGGCCGTCGTCAACGTCGACGTCGGCACCCCGCTGCCCCGCTTCGCCCTGCTCAAGCCGGGCACCCATCACTACCTGCGCTACGTCAAGACGACGGATGGCGCCAGCAGCCCGGTCGACATCTGGAAGCGCGAAGTGCGCTTCGACGAGCGCGGCGGCAAGCGGCAGTTGCACATCGTCCAGCGCTGGGATGGCGTGGTGCCCGGACCCTCGGTGCGCCGCTTCGATTCCTGGTTCGACGCGGGCACCTTCCGCCCACTCACCCACGAACGCATCAGCGAGAAAGACGGCAAGCGCACCGTCGAGGGCTTCGTGTTCGCCCCGGACCGCATCAGCGGCATGCAGGACCTGCCGGAGAACACCCAGAAAGACCTGTCGATGGCGTCGAACGAACCGGCCTTCAACTTCGAGACCGACATCGAACTGCTGCAGACGCTGGCACTGGCCGAGGGCTACGACGCGCGCATCAATTTCTACCACCCCGGCGGCAAGGCGGCGCCGCAGCGCTATAGCTTCAGGGTGACCGGATCCGAGACCATCGCCGGCCCCGCCGGTCCGGTGGATTGCTGGGTGGTGAGCACCGACTACAACGAGCCGGGTTCGGTGTCGACGTTCTGGTTCGCCAAGGGCACGCAATTGATGGTGCGCCAGCAAGGCACGCTGCCCGACGGCCGGGTGCTGGTGAAGACGCTGATCGACTGAGCCGGCCCAGGATGCCCGGCCGGCGTCTTCCTGCGCGGACCGGTGCCGCGCAGGTCCGCCCATTCAATAGATTGCGCCGCCCGGCTGGCTGGACACGAGCGTGCCCTTGACCGCCGACAGCGAATAATTGCTTGTGGCGCCGTACCCGGACCAGTTGTCGAGATCGAAGGTGCCCGTGCCCGACAGGCGCTGCACACCGACGTTCTGGTAGGTCAAGGGCGTCTGCGGGGCACACACCTGGGGCAGGCCGACCGTTTTCAGGAAGTACACCGCGCCGACGCCGACCCGGCTTGCCTGGCCATTCTCGACCAGCAAGGCCGTCTCGACGTCGACGCCGATGCCGCGCGCCGTGCTGGTCCAGCCATCGTTGACGACGCGCGCCAGGAAGGTGACCAGGCGGCCCAGGCGGTCGCGGGCGTCGAGATGGGAATCGGTGATCGCGCCCAGCAGTGGCGGCAGCGACAGGAAATCACGGTCCAGCGTGACGTTCTTGCTGTACGGATTGGCAAGCGCCTCGCTCGACGTGACCGACTGGTTCAGGCCCGAATAGATGAACTGGCCCAGCACGGCGAGGCCGGCGCTGGTGCCGCCGATCGGGACGTTGCGGTTGGCCAGTTCCTGCAGCGTCGCAGACAGCGGCGTCCCTTTCCAATACTGCAGGTAATCGCCCTGGTCGCCACCCGCGATGAACACCGCTTCGGCGCCGCGCAGGCGTTGCAGGACGAAAGGATCGCTGGCCGCATCGCGGCTCGGCACGACGATCGTCTCGACCGAGCGCACGCCGCCCATCGCGAAGATGTAGGGGTTGTAGGCGTCGGTCCCGGTGGCACGGATCACCACGAAGTTGCCGCCCCCGCCTTTGCGGATCATCCATTTGAACGCATCGTCCACGTCCGGCCCGCCGCCCATCAGCACGAATGACTGTTGCGCGGGACGCGGCACGACGGCATCGCTGGTGTCGCCGACGGCGTAATACTTGTACGGCTTGCCTGCATGGGCTGCCGGTGCGATACACAGGCTCAGGGCAAGCATGCCGATCCAGCGCTTGAATATTTTCATGAAGAACTTTCGCAAAGAGATACGGGAAGGCCAACAGTAAGACAAGTTGGACAGAATATAACGAAGCTTCGCTCGGGACGAGGCCATCCGTACAACATTTTTGGAGATGGGCGATCGCGCTTGAAGTGCTGATGAAGTTCCCCAACAAGACTGTGGGGAAGTGTGTACAGCACCCCCGCCCTTTGTCCTACATGACCCGACGCGGTTTCCTTACAGGATAAGCGGGTGGCTATTGAACAAATAGCTAAAATAAATCCCACCCTCGAGCATCAAGGCAATTGACGGTAGTAAATAGATTTAACCGTATATTTGCTGGCGTTATGCGCCACGGCTCAAATTTCTGAAATGTATGTAACTAAAGGAGACCATTAAATGGCAAACCCGGATCACAAAGGCGACGGCGCACCGCCAAGCAAAATTCATGTTGGCCCAGCCACGAAAAAGGCAGGCTGGCTTCCCTGGGTACTTCTGGCCCTGGGGATTCTTGCCCTCCTGTTCGGGATGCGGCGCTGCAGTAAAGACGACACCGTGACCCAAAGCGCAGCAGTACCGGCGACGGCACCTGCCACCGGGACGGCAACGACGCCTGCCACTACCACTACCAGCGCGGCGCCTGCATGGACCTCGGGCATCGGCAGCTATCTGGCCGGCACCGAAGCACTGCCGCGTACCTTCGCCTTCGAAAAACTCCATTTCGATACGGCCAAAAGCGATATCCGCGCGGCCGATCGTGATGAGCTGAACACGCTGGCCGCCACGATGAAGCAGTATCCGAATGCGCGCGTCCGGGTCGTCGGCTATGCCGATGCACGCGGCGCCGCCCCTGCCAATGCCACGCTCGGCAAGGAACGTGCAGACAGCGTGAAGGCTGCGCTCGTCGCTGAAGGCATTGCCGCGGATCGTATCGACACCGCTTCCGGCGGCGAGAGCAACCCTGTCGATACCAATGCCACGTCTGTCGGTCAAGCCGAAAACCGGCGCACCGAGCTGGTCGTCCTCCAGCGCTAAACCCAATTGATCTTGCAAGGAGAATCCCATGTCACGCACTCTTACCGCACTGTTCGACACCCGCGCCGATGCCGACGCCGGCCGCCAACGCCTGCTCGAGGCCCGTGTCGATACCGATCATGTCAGCATCTACGACCAGTCCTCAGTTGCCGCAAGCGGCTACTCGTCGCAAGGCGAACCGGGCTTGTGGGCGGCGCACCCGAACGCATTCCTGCCCGACGAAGACCGCCACGCGTATGAAGAAGGCGTGCGCCGCGGCGGCTTCCTGCTCATCGCCGATGTCGATGAGGACGAGGTCGACGACGCCGTTCGCGTCCTCAACGAATCGCACATGCGCACCGTCGATATCGACCAGCGCGCCGACCAGTGGCGCTCGGAAGGCTGGACGCCGCCCGCTTCTGGCATGGCGGGCATGGCCGGGATGGCGGGCATGGCCGGCAGAAGCACCGGCATGCAGCAGTCGATGCCGATGTCGGCGCAGTCGGGGCAGTCAGGGAATCTGCAGGGCGACATGGCGCGCACCGATTCGCTCCAGCGCGATACCGCGGTCCAGCGCATTCCGGTCGTCGAAGAGGAACTGAAGGTCGGCAAGCGCGAAGTCCAGCGGGGCGGTGCACGCGTCTATTCGCGCATCGTCGAAACGCCTGTCAACGAAAGCATCGAATTGCGCGAGGAGCACGTGGACGTGCAGCGCCGTCCGGTCGACCGCCCGATCGACCCTGCCGACGTCGACGCTTTCAAGGAGCAAAGCATCGTGATGCGTGAAACGGCCGAGGAAGCCGTGGTCGAGAAATCGGCGCGCATCGTCGAGGAAGTCACGATCAGCAAGGAAGTCGGCGAGCGCCAGGAACACATCCACGACACGGTGCGCCATACCGAGGTCGACGTCCAGCGCCTGGATGGCATGGCCGGGCGCGGCGCGGACGACGACACTTACTACCGCAGCCATTTCCAGAGCAACTACGGCAGCGCGGGCGGTGCATACGACGACTATGCCCCGGCGTACACGTACGGCACCCAGATGCGCGGCGACAGCCGCTACAGCGGCCGCCAGTGGGATGCCGTCGAAAGCGACCTGCGCAGTGACTGGGAGTCGCGTCACGCCGGCACGGGGTCGACCTGGGAAAAGATGAAAGCGGCGGTGCGTCACGGATGGGATCGCGTGACCGGCGACGACGGTGCCACCACCCGCTCGTACTAATGAGGTTGTGAGAGGCAATAAAAAACGCGGGCATGCCCGCGTTTTTTATTGGAATTTTTTATTGAAACAAGGCCGGATCCGGCCCGTCCCCGGGCCGATGCAGGTCGATCACCTTCATCAGGGTCAGCGTGGTGTCCAGGCTCATCTCGCCTGCGCTGAGCGCCTCGGCCAGCTGGGCGCGCGGCAGGCCGGTGGCGGCGGCCAGTTCGGCCAGGCCGTCGGCTTGCGCGACGGTGGACAGCGCACGGGTCAGCAGGTCCGGGTCGCCGGATTCGAAGGCGCTGGCGAGGTAGGCAGCGATGGCTTCGAGCGTGTCGAGGGCCGGGTCGTTCGGAGGCGTTGGGTCGGCCATGATCAGTCTTCCGGAGGTGGCAGCGGTCGGTTCGTGCCCTTGGCGGTCTTGGTGCCGGGCTTGGGTTCGGGCTTGGGCGGCGGCACGGTCATCATAACCGCCGGCTTTTCATCCTTGCGCAGCACCTGCACGAAGATCTCGTTCTGCTTGATCATGCCGAGATCGTAGCGCGCGCGCTCCTCGACCGCGCCCAGGCCTTCGCGCAGGTCGCGCACTTCGGAGTCGAGCTTGGCGTTGCGCGCCTTCAGCTGCTCGGTGCGGACATGGCTGGCGGCCAGCTGGTTTTCGAGATCGGTGACGGCAAGCCAGCCCCCTTTCCCCAGCCACAGCGGGTACTGGATCAGCAGCAGCAAGGCGGCGAGGACTAGGGTGATGATGCGCATCTAACTATGATTTACAAAAAGACGGGACACGATCCACCCGGCCACGCCGGTGGGATCGCATCCCGGATTTTTAAAGCTTATTACTTAATGTTGTAGAACGCGTCGCGGCCTGGGTAGGACGCGATATCGCCCAGGTCTTCCTCGATGCGCAGCAGCTGGTTGTACTTGGCCATGCGGTCCGAACGCGACATCGAGCCGGTCTTGATCTGCAGGGCGTTCAGGCCCACCGCAATGTCGGCGATGGTCGAGTCCTCGGTCTCGCCCGAACGGTGCGAGATGACGGCGGTGTAGCCGGCGCGCTTGGCCATTTCGATGGCGGCGAAGGTCTCGGTCAGGGTGCCGATCTGGTTGATCTTGATCAGGATCGAGTTGGCGATGCCCTTCTGGATACCTTCCTTCAGGATCTTGGTATTGGTGACGTAGAGGTCGTCGCCGACCAGCTGCACCTTCTTGCCCAGGCGGTCGGTCAGGATCTTCCAGCCGTCCCAGTCGCCTTCGGCCATCGCGTCTTCGATCGAGATGATCGGGTACTTGTCGCACCAGGTCGCCAGCATGTTGGTGAAGTCTTCGGCCGACAGCTGCAGGCCGCCTTCGCCTTCCAGCACGTACTTGCCGTCCTTGAAGAATTCGCTCGCGGCGCAGTCCAGGCCGATGGCGATCTGGGTGCCCGCTTCGTAGCCGGCCTGCTCGATCGCCTGCATGATCAGCTTGATGGCTTCCTCATGGTTGGCCACCGACGGGGCAAAGCCGCCTTCGTCGCCGACGGCGGTGTTCAGGCCCTTCGAATGCAGGATCTTCTTGAGGGTGTGGAACACTTCGGCGCCGTAGCGGATCGCTTCCTTGAACGACGGTGCGCCGATCGGGATGATCATGAATTCCTGGATGTCCAGGTTGTTGTCGGCGTGGGCGCCGCCGTTGATGACGTTCATCATCGGCACCGGCATCTGCATCGCGCCCGAACCGCCGAAGTAGCGGTACAGCGGCAGGCCGGCTTCTTCGGCGGCGGCCTTGGCGACGGCCATCGAGACGGCCAGCATCGCGTTGGCGCCCAGGCGGCTCTTGTTCTCGGTGCCGTCCAGGTCGATCAGGGTGCGGTCCAGGAAAGCCTGTTCATTGGCGTCCAGGCCCATGATGGCTTCGCTGATCTCGGTGTTGATGTTCTCGCAGGCTTGCAGTACGCCCTTGCCGAAATAACGCTTGGGATCGCCGTCACGCAGCTCGATCGCTTCGCGCGAGCCGGTCGAGGCGCCCGACGGGACGGCCGCACGGCCCATCACGCCGGATTCCAGCAGCACATCGCACTCGACGGTCGGATTGCCGCGCGAGTCAATGATTTCGCGGCCGATGATATCAACGATAGCACTCATGGTTCTTCAGTCTCCAGAAGGTAAGAAATCGATACGGGCGCATCCAGCCGCAGGATGCGCTTTGCGTTAGCGCTAGTACGTCGTCCCTGCGAAGGCAGGGACCCAAGTTATCGGCGACATCACGAACTTGGACCCCTGCCTTCGCAGGGGCGACGCTCATACGTTCGTAGGTTTGTTCTTTTACGTTGTGTTTCTACATCCGTTTATCGGAAGTCGGACTCGATGAAGCCCGCCTTCTTGACGATCCGGTCGATATCGACCAGCGTGCTCAAGAGATCCTTCATGCGTCCCAGCGGCACCGCATTCGGACCGTCCGACAGCGCGCAGGCCGGATCCGGGTGCGTCTCCATGAACAGGCCCGACACGCCGGCCGCCACCGCGGCGCGCGCCAGCACCGGCACGTGTTCGCGCTGGCCGCCCGACGAGGTGCCCTGGCCGCCCGGCAGCTGTACCGAGTGGGTGGCGTCGAACACCACCGGGCAGTTCGATTCGCGCATGATGGCGAGCGAACGCATGTCCGACACCAGGTTGTTGTAGCCGAACGAAGCGCCGCGTTCGCAGGCCATGAAGCTGTCTTCCGGCAGGCCCGCTTCTTTCGCTGCGGCGCGCGCCTTGTCGATCACGTTCTTCATGTCGCCCGGGGCCAGGAACTGGCCCTTCTTGATGTTGACCGGCTTGCCCGAACGCGCGCAGGCGTTGATGAAGTCGGTCTGGCGGCACAGGAAGGCCGGGGTCTGCAGCACGTCGACGACGCTGGCCACCACCGGGATCATCTCCTCGTCGTGGACGTCGGTCAGGACCGGCACGCCGATGGTCTTGCGCACGTCGGCCAGGATCTCCAGGCCCTTCTCCATGCCCGGACCGCGGAACGACTTGCCCGACGAGCGGTTGGCCTTGTCGAACGACGATTTATAGATGAACGGAATACCCAGCGCGCTGGTGATTTCCTTCAGCTGGCCGGCGACGTCCATCGCCATGTCGCGCGACTCGATCACGCAGGTGCCGGCGATCAGGAAAATCGGCTGGTCGAGACCGACGTCGAATCCACACAGCTTCATGCTGCATCTCCTTGCAGGGCCGCGACGTCATTGACGTTCGCAGCTTGTTGGTTGCCGGCCTGGTGCGCCAGGGCCGCCTTGATGAATGCCGAGAACAGCGGATGGCCGTTACGCGGGGTCGACTTGAACTCCGGGTGGAACTGCACGCCGATGTACCACGGGTGGGAGCCGGCGCCTTGGCGGGGCAGTTCCATGATCTCGCACAGGTCTTCGTTCGGGGTGCGCGCCGACACGATCAGACCCGCTGCTTCGACCTTCGGCAGGTAGTAATTGTTCGCTTCGTAGCGGTGACGGTGGCGCTCGGTCACGAGGTTGCCGTAGATCTCGGCCGCCAGCGTGCCCGGGTTCACCGCGCAGGTCTGGGCGCCCAGGCGCATGGTGCCGCCCAGGTCGGAATCGTGGCTGCGCTGCTCGACCTTGCCGTCGTGGTTCTGCCACTCGGTGATCAGGGCGACCACCGGCTGGTCGGTCTCCGGATCGAACTCGGTGGAATTCGCGTTCGGCAGGCCGGCCATGTGGCGCGCGTATTCGATCAGCGCGACCTGCATGCCCAGGCAGATACCCAGGTACGGGATCTTGTTTTCGCGTGCATAGCGCGCGGCCATGATCTTGCCTTCCACGCCGCGCTTGCCGAAGCCGCCCGGCACCAGGATCGCGTCGTACTTGGCCAGGTGGCCGCAGCCGGTGGTTTCGATCTCTTCCGAGTCGATGTACTCGATGTTGACGCGGCTCTCGGTGTGGATGCCGGCGTGGCGCAGCGCCTCGGTCAGCGATTTGTACGATTCGATCAGGTCGACGTACTTGCCGACCATGCCGATGGTGACTTCGTGCTTCGGGTTTTCCAGGGTGTGGATCAGCTTGGTCCACATCGACAGGTCGGCCGGCGGCGCCTCGAGGCCGATGGCTTCCAGGATGATGTCGTCCAGGCCCTGGTCGCACAGCACCTGCGGCACCTTGTAGATGGTGTCGACGTCCCACACCGAGATCACGGCCTGCTCTTCGATGTTGGCGAACAGCGAGATCTTGGCGCGCTCGTCGTCCGGGATGCGGCGGTCGGCGCGGCACAGCAGCGCGTTCGGCGAAATACCGATCTCGCGCAGTTTCTGCACCGAGTGCTGGGTCGGCTTGGTCTTGAGTTCGCCGGCCGACGAGATCCAGGGCACCAGGGTCAGGTGCACGAAGGCGGCGCCCTTGCGGCCCGAGCGCAGCGACAGCTGGCGCGCGGCTTCCAGGAACGGCAGCGATTCGATGTCGCCGACGGTACCGCCGATTTCCACCAGCGCCACGTCGACGCCTTCGGCGCCGCGGCGGATGTAATCCTGGATCTCGTTGGTGATGTGCGGGATCACCTGCACGGTCTTGCCGAGGTACTCGCCGCGGCGCTCCTTGCGGATCACGGATTCATAGATCTGGCCGGTGGTGAAGTTGTTCACCTTCTTCATGCGGGTGCTGATGAAGCGCTCGTAGTGGCCGAGGTCGAGGTCGGTCTCGGCGCCGTCGTCGGTCACGAACACTTCGCCGTGCTGGGTCGGGCTCATCGTGCCCGGGTCCACGTTGATGTACGGGTCCAGCTTGAGCATCGTGACTTTGAGGCCGCGCGATTCGAGGATCGCGGCGAGGGAAGCGGCCGCGATTCCCTTGCCCAGGGAAGATACGACGCCGCCAGTGACGAATACAAATTTGGTCATTGTGCAGAAGGTGCCGAACGGCACGCGCGGGAAATTGAAATTATACCTTAAACCGGCCAAACCTTTTTAATACAACTTGGCAACTTCCGGCAAAACGGCCGTTGTCGCGCCATGCGTGGCGTATCCGACGCAAGGCAGGACGGGGAAGTTGTAAAAATCATCAAAGTACGATCAATGTCGCTACACTGGTATTTCTATCCGTCAACAGCGATGCGATGAACGAATCCAGCCAGCAGGACGATCCCCTTTTCTCCGCCGACGATGCGCCGCTGGCCTTCGCGTTCAGCGGCAGCGGCGGCGACTACTTCCGCATCTGGATCGTCAATCTGCTGTTGACGCTAGCGACCCTCGGCATCTATTCGGCCTGGGCCAAGACCCGCCGGCTGCAATACTTTTACCGCAACACCCGGCTGGCCGGCGCCGGCTTCGACTTCCGCGGCGACCCCAAAGCCATCCTGCGCGGCCGCATCCTGGCCGTCCTGCTGCTGGGGCTTCTATATGCCGCGTTCGGCACGTCGATCGAGGGTGGGCTGCTGGCCGGGACCCTCGTTCTCGCCGCCGTTCCATGGATCATGCGGTCGGCCTTGCGCTTCCGGCTGGCGAACACCTGGTACCGCGGCCTGCCGTTCGGCTTTGCCGGTACGCAGGGAAAAGCCTATCTGATCTACCTGTTCCCTCTGGGGATGCTGTTCTTTTCCGACGCGGTGGACGAGCTCTTGCCGGACAGCCTGTTGTCGAACGCCTTGCTCATGGCCTACTTCGGCTGGCCATGGATGCACGCCTCGATGAAGCGCTACCAGCACATGCACCTGATGTATGGCGACCAGCAGGCCGGCTTTGCCTTGTCGATGCATGCCCTGGCCCGGCCGTATGTCCGGATCGTCGTCGTGCTGTGCGCCGCCGTGGCCGTGCTGCTGCTCGTCGTCACGGGCATGGCCTCCCAGCAGCGCCCGGATGCGCAATGGGAGCGCCTGTTCGACACCACGTGGTGGATCTACGGCTACCTGTTCCTCCTGCTCGGCCTGCCCTTCACCGCGGTGCGCATGACCAACCTGGCCTGGTCGGCCACTGCCTTTCCCGGCATACGCATCACCTGCGCCATCCCGCCTGCAGGCTACCTGCGCCTGCAGGCCGTCAACTGGCTGCTGACCCTCCTCACCCTGGGCCTGTTCCGCCCGTTCGCGGCGGTGCGCACCTGGCGCTACCGGCTGGCGCATGTGCAGGTGCACGCGCCGGATGGCGCCGCGCTGACGGCACGCTATGCCGCGCGGACCAGCCGGGCCGCAACCGGCGACGGCCTGGCCGACCTGGCCGGCCTGGACCTGTCGTGGTGAGCGCGATGACGAACGCCAGCTACTTCGATGGGCACAACCCCCGCATGCAGCCGGTCACCCTGACGGTCGACGCCGGCCGCTTGCACATCGCCGGACCGGGCCTGGCACGCAGCGTCCCGCTCGGCACCGTGCGGCCGGGAGAACGGTTTGCGCGGGCGCCGCTCGTGCTGCGACTGGACGGCGGCGCCTGCTGCGAGGTGGCGCCCGGTCCGGCCTGCGGCCAACTGCTCGCGGCGATCGGCCACCGCGAAAGCCTGGTGGCGCGCTGGCACGCGCGCCGGCCGCTGGCCCTGCTGGCGCTGCCCGTGCTGGTCCTGCTGCTGGCACTGCTCTACTTGCGCGGACTGCCGCTCGTGGCCAAGCCCATCGCCGCCACGCTGCCGCTCACGGTCGACCGCGATCTCGGCAAGGCCGAGCTGGACGGCCTCGAGGCGGAAGGCGAGCTGCGGTCTTCCCGCCTGCCGGATGCGCGCGTCGCCGAAGTGACGGCCCTGCTGCCCCCGCTGCTGCCGGCGCATCCGCGGCTGCCGGTCCGGCTGCTGGTCAGGGATGGACCGGAGATGGGCGCCAACGCCTATGCGCTGGCGGACGGCACCATCGTCGTCAGCGACGACCTGGTACGCCTGTTCCAGACCGGGGACGGCCGGCTCGACGCCGAAGGCAAGGCCGCATTGATGGGGATACTCGGGCACGAAGTGGGCCACCTCGAACACCGCCACAAGGCACGCATGATCGCGGTGTCCTCGCTCGGCACGATGTTGTCGGCCACGCTGTTCGGCGATATCAGCGCGGTGGCCGCCGCCCTGCCGGCCCGGCTGGCGCGGATGCACTACTCCCGCGACATGGAACGCGAGGCCGATGCGTATGCGGCCGAGGTACTGCGCCGCCAGCATTTATCGGTCAGGCATTTCACGGATGCCTTGTCCAGGCTCGAGGAGGCGGAAGGCGATACCGCCCGGCTGCCACGCTGGGTACAGGACTCGATGGGCTACCTGTCCACGCACCCTGGGACCACTGAGCGTATCCGCCGGCTGCAAGAGATTGGCGAAGCAGACGCACGTGCTTTCAATTAACAAATTCGCACAAAATTGATGAAAACGCACACATATGGTGCATTTATTGCACCATATGTTCAATATTATCTGTTGCGTGTACGCACAAACTTTAAATAGAGATATAAAAATTGCTGTAGGGCAAAGTAGAATCGAACCCCTGTTTGTGTCGGTTATTGAAAGGATGTTCGATGTCTGCTCTTGAAAACATTAGTATCGGCAAGCGCCTGAGCGGCGGCTTCGCGCTGGTGCTGGCGATGACGCTGGCGATCGGCGGTGCCGGTGTCGTCTCCCTGGACAGCATCGGCACGGCCACCCACACCGCAATGGACGTGCCCCTGGCCAAGGAGCGCATGATCACCGAATGGCACACCCAGACCTTCGGCGCGGTGCGCCGCACCGCCGCCATCGTCAAGAGCGCGGACCCCAGCCTGATCGACTTCTTCAAGGAAGACGGTGCCAAGACGTCGGGCCGCTCGACCGAACTGATCAAAAAGATCGAACCGCTGCTGTCGAACGACGAAGAAAAAGAACAGTTCCGCAAGATCGGCGAACTGCGCAAGACCTATACCACGGCCAAGGACAACGCGATCAAGGCCAAGACCGCCGGCGACAGCGCCGAAGCCGCCCGCCTGCTGGACCAGGAATTCATTCCGGCCTCCAAGGCCTATGAAGCCGGCCTTGCCAAGCTGGTCGAGATGCAGCACCAGCACATCGACGCCACCGCCAAGGACATCGACGGCGACATCAACGGCAGCGCCCGCATCATCGGCCTGCTGTGCGCGCTGGCGCTGGCGGTTGGCGCGGTCTGCTCGTGGCTGCTGACGCGCGGCATCGTGCGCCCGATCCGCGAAGCCGTCGACCTGGCCGAGGCCGTCGCCGGCGGCGACCTGACCCGCCGCATCGAGTCGGATGCGCGCGACGAAACCGGCGCCCTGCTGCGCTCGCTGCGCGACATGAGCGACAGCCTGGTACGCATCGTCAGCGAAGTGCGCAGCGGCACCTCGACGATCCACGGCGCCGCCGGCGAAATCGCGGCCGGCAACCTCGACCTCTCGAACCGCACCGAACAGCAAGCCTCGTCGCTGGAAAGCACGGCCTCGTCGATGGCGCACCTGACCGACACCGTGCGCCAGAACGCCGACAATGCACGCCAGGCCAACCAGCTGTCGATCACCGCCTCCAGCGTCGCCTCGGAAGGCGGCGCCGTGGTCGAACAGGTGATCCAGACCATGGGTTCGATCAACGAATCGTCGCGCAAGATCGTCGACATCATCAGCGTGATCGACGGCATCGCCTTCCAGACCAATATCCTGGCGCTGAATGCGGCCGTGGAAGCGGCCCGTGCCGGCGAACAGGGCCGCGGGTTCGCGGTCGTGGCCGGCGAAGTGCGCACGCTGGCCCAGCGCTCGGCGGCGGCGGCCAAGGAAATCAAGAGCCTGATCGACGATTCGGTCGGCAAGGTCGATACCGGCGCCAGGCTGGTCGACCAGGCCGGCGCCACCATGCAGCAGGTGGTCGGCGCGATCCAGCGCGTGACCGACATCATGGCCGAGATCGCATCGGCCAGCCAGGCGCAGACCGGCGGCATCGAGCAGGTGAACAGCGCGATCGGCCAGATGGACCAGGCGACCCAGCAGAATGCGGCGCTGGTCGAGGAATCGGCTGCCGCGGCCGGCTCGCTGCAGGAGCAGGCCGCCAAGCTGGCGCAGGCGGTCGACCAGTTCAAGCTGGAGTACACCGCGCCGGCGCGGGCAGCTGCCGCAGTCCCGGCCGCACCGGCGGCCAGGGTGCCGGCCGTACGCACGCGCGCCGAACCGAAGCTGGCACGCCCTGCCCCGGCCCCGGCCCCGGCGAGCGCCCACACGACAGGCAAGCGCGTGGCCGCGACCGCCGGCGATGACTGGGAAGAATTCTGATCGACGATGCCGGCCATGCGCCGGCATTTTTTTTGCCCCTGCATGACGTATGCTTTCGTACGGAATCCAGCGGACTCGGGTTATCCTTGCGGCTCCAATGAAGGAGATCCACATGTCTTACCTGGAACGCGACGATTACGGTATGTACAAGAACAAGCACGGCAAGGGACCGGGCCCCGAACTGATGGGCGCCCACACCCTGCTCGGCGACCACGTCCATAACCTGCAGAACGAACATCTTGGGGTGATCAAGGAACTTATGGTCGACATGCGCACCGGCACGATCGCGTATGCGGTGATGTCGGCCAGCCGCTTTCTCGGACTCGGCGAAAAACTGTTCGCGGTGCCGTGGCAGGCGCTGACACTGGACCCCGGGCACAAGCGCTTTACGATGGACGTGTCGAAGGAACGCATCGCCAGCGCGCCGGGGTTCGACACGGATCACTGGCCGGACATGGCGGACCGCAGCTGGATGGGGGAAGTGCACGCTTACTATGGGACGCAGGCGGCATAAACGTCAAAGCACCTGCGTCAATTGAACTTGCTGCTCGCCCCAGAACCGTCGCCCCTGCGCAGGCAGGGGCCCAAGTTCATGGCACAGCGCAAAACTTGGGCCCCTGCCTGCGCAGGGGCGACGTGTCGATCTAGCGGACGATAACGGGCACTGCCGCCGCCCGATTACTTCATTACTTCTTCGGCGCCAGCAGATCCAGCAGGATCGCCGTTTCCGCCTTGATGGTGTTGGTCACGGTCGGCTTGAAGTCCGGCGCCCACTGCGGCGAATGGGTGCCCGGCAGCGGCTGGCCGGCCTTCTTTGCCGCGTCCAGGCGCGCGCCATCGACCGCGCCGATGTGCAGCAGCACCGCCTTCACGCCCGGCTGCAGGCCGTACTGCGAAAAGTCTTCCGAGGTCATCTTGGGCGGCATCTCCTTGACCCACTCCGGACCGACCGCGCCCTGCACCACCTTGACCATGCGCTCGATCAGCGCCGGATCGTTGTAGACCGAATCGGTGCCCGGCTGGACGTCGACCAGCGGCTCCTTGGGCGCACCGGCGGCGATCGCCTCGCCCTTCACTTCGCGCGCGATACTGGCCAGCACGCGCTTGCGCACTTCCGGCTTGAAGGTGCGCACCGACAGCGACATCGTGACCTGGTCCGGGATGATGTTGGCGACGGTGCCGCCATGGATGCTGCCGATGGTGATCACGACCGGGTCGATCGGATTGTTTTCGCGCGATACCAGGGTCTGGATCGCCATCACCATGCGCGCCGCCATCACGATCGGATCGCGCGCCTCGTGCGGCACCGCGCCGTGGCCGCCCTGGCCGTAGACCGTGATGTTGACCACGTCGGACGAGGCGCGGAACGGGCCGGCATGGTACATCACCGTACCCGACGGCATGGTGGCGTCATCGTGGAAGGACAGCGCGTAATCCGGTTTCGGGAAGCGCTTGAACAGGCCATCCTTCAGCATCGCTTCGGCGCCGTGCACGGTTTCCTCGGACGGCTGGCCGATCAGCATCAGGGTGCCGCTCCAGGCCTTGCGGTTGTCGGCCATCAGCTTGGCGGTGCCGTACCAGGCCGACATGTGCAGGTCGTGGCCGCAGGCATGCGCCACCGACACGGTCTCGCCGGCGGCAGTCTTGGTGCTGACCTTGCTGGCATACGGCAGGCCGGTCTTTTCCTGGACCGGCAGCGCATCCATCTCGGTACGCAGCATCACGACCGGGCCGGGACCGTTCTTCATGATCGCGACCACGCCGGTGCCGCCGACGCCGGTGGTCACCTCGAAGCCGAGGGACTTGGCGCGCTCGGCCAGCTTGGCGGCGGTCTGGTGTTCGGCGAAACCGAGTTCCGGATTCTTGTGCAGGTCCTGGTAGAAGGTTTCGATGGCCGGGTAGTTGGCGTTCAGCTGCTGGGCGAACGGGGCCGGCAGCGGTGCGGCGTAGGCGGCAGCGCCGATCAGTCCGGCGGCGAACAGGGTGGTACGGAGAATGCTGGATGGCTTCATGAGGAGAACTTCACTTTTTCTGGGTGAAACGAGGAATGGTAGGCATGGGTGGGCTTACCGCCTTTTTTCAGACTACCAGATCGCTCTGGATGCAACAATTTTCAACTTAACAATCTTGCGAGAGAAGTGTCGGATAATACCTACAGAAATGTGGCATAAAGATTTCTAAATGGAATTTTAATTCCCCAAAGAAACGCCTTTCATTACAATTCCCAGCTCCCGGCCAGCCCCCTTTCAACCGTGCCCATGCTCCCCATCCGAGCAGGTTCCTTCACGTGTGGCGGCCGTTTTCTGGACAAAAAAGGACTGTATTATGGGATTTCTTGGAAACATCAAGATCGGCAAGCGCCTCGGTCTCGGCTTTGCGCTGATCCTGGCAATGACTCTGGTGATTGCCGCCGTCGGCGCACTGCGCATGACCGAAGTGGCCACCGCGACCAAGGCGATGATGGCCGTGCCACTCGCCAAGGAGCGCTTGATCACCGACTGGTACAGCCTGAACTTCGCATCGATCCGCCGCACCGCCGCGATTGTGAAAAGCACCGATCCGTCGCTGGGCGCCTACTTCAAGGAAGATGCGGCGGCCTCGGTCAAGAAGGCGGCCGAACTGCTCAAGCAGATCGAACCGCTGATCGCCGCAAGCGGTCCCGAGAAAGACCTGTTTGCCAAAATCCTCGAGCAGCGCAAGGCCTACAGCGCCTCGCGCGACGGCGCCGTCAAGGCCAAGGCCGACGGCAATGAAGAAGAAGCCGCGCGCCTGCTGGACAAGGCATTCACCCCGGCCGCCCAGCGCTACCAGGACCTGCTGCAGGAACTGGTGACGATGCAGCGCGCCAGCATGGACGCGACCGCGGGCGGCATCGACGACAACGCGGTACGCAGCACCAAACTGATGATGATCCTGGCCGCCTGCGCCCTGCTGGCCGGCGCCGTGTTCGCGTGGCAGCTCACGCGCGGCATCGTGCGTCCGATCCAGGACGCCGTGACGGTGGCGGAAACCGTCGCCGGCGGCGACCTGACCCACCGCATCGACGCTTCGGCCCAGGACGAAACCGGCGCCCTGCTGCGCGCCCTGCGCCACATGAACGACAGCCTGGTGGGCATCGTCAGCCAGGTCCGCGGCGGCACCGACACCATCGGCACCGCCTCGCGCGAAATCAGCGCCGGCAACCTCGACTTGTCGAGCCGTACCGAGCAGCAGGCCAGCGCGCTGGAACAAACCGCCGCCTCGATGGAAGAACTGACCACCACCGTGCGCCAGAACGCCGACAACGCGCGCCAGGCCAACCAGCTGGCGATCGCCGCCTCCGAAATCGCGATCCAGGGCGGCACCGTGGTCGGCGAAGTGGTCACCACGATGGGCGCGATCAACGACTCGGCCAAGCGCATCGCCGACATCATCGGCGTCATCGACGGCATCGCCTTCCAGACCAATATCCTGGCCCTGAACGCAGCCGTGGAAGCGGCGCGCGCCGGCGAACAGGGCCGCGGCTTCGCCGTGGTCGCGTCGGAAGTGCGCAACCTGGCCCAGCGCTCGGCGGCGGCCGCCAAGGAAATCAAGGAACTGATCACCGCCTCGGTCACCAGCGTCGACGCCGGCGCCCGCCTGGTCGACCAGGCCGGCACGACGATGGAACAGGTCGTCACCAGCATCCGCCGCGTGACCGACATCATGGCCGAGATCACCAGCGCCAGCCAGGAGCAGACCACCGGCATCGAGCAGGTCAACCACGCGATCGGCCAGATGGACCAGGTGACCCAGCAGAATGCGGCCCTGGTCGAGGAAGCGGCGGCAGCGGCGGCGTCGATGCAGGACCAGGCGGCGACGCTGGCGGACGTGGTCAGCGTGTTCAAGCTGGATCGTGCGCACGGGGCTGCTGCCGTGGCACCGGCGGCCAGGGTGGCTGCGGTAACGGCACCGGCGGTGCGTGCGGCGGTGCGTGCGGCGGTGCCGGCTGCAAAGGCGATCGCTGCGAAGCCGGTCAAGCGCGAGCCGGCTGTCCAGCGCGCGCCGGCGAAGCGTGAGCCGGTGGCTGCCGGTGCCAGCGATTGGGAAGAGTTTTAAGTTAGCCGCAAAACGTCGTCCCCGCGAAGGCGGGGAGCCAAGTTTGCCAGCCTCTCGATAACGCAAACAAAGCCCGCTGGCCACGCACGATGCGCATCGGCCGCTAACAAAAATCCCGGCTCCGCGTATCCAGCTTCCCCAGCAGGTGCGACATATCCACCAGCCGCTTGGCAACCAGGTGCCGCACCTCCCCTTCGCGCTGCCACACCCCGTACACACCCAGCAAAGGCGCATGCAGCACCTCGCGCCGCTGCTGGTCGACCAGCGTCGGCCACACGATCACGTTGACGTTCCCGGTTTCGTCTTCCAGCGTCAGGAACAGCACGCCCTTGGCCGTGCCCGGACGCTGGCGCACGGTGACGATGCCGCAGGCGCGCGCCAGCTGGCCGTTCTGGAAGTCCATCAAGACCTCGGCCGGAATGAAGCGCTTGGCCAGCAGCTGGGTGCGCAGCAGCGCCAGCGGATGGCGGCCCAGCGTCAGGCCTTGCGCGCGGTAGTCGCCGACGATGTCCTGGCCTTCGCTCGGGGGCGCCAAGAGCGGCGTCTCCTCGACCGGCTCGGTCGGGCGCAGCAGGTCGCGGTCGGGTACCGCCCCCACCGCTTCCCACAAGGCCTGGCGCCGGTGGCCGGCCAGCACGCCCAGCACATTGGCGCCGGCCAGCACCTGCAGGTCGCCGCGGTCGAGGTGGGCACGGCGCGCCAGGTCGGCCACGCTCGCGAACGGCCGTACCGCGCGCGCTACCTCGATGCGCTCGCCCGCTTCCGCGCTCAGGCCGCGCAGCATGCGCAAGCCGAGGCGCACCGCGGGCTGTGGACGCGCGCCGTCCCGCACACTGCCAGGCGCCGCGCCAGCGGGCACGAATTCTTCCAGCGTCGAGTCCCAGCCGCTCAGCGTGACGTCGGCCGGACGCACCTCGATGCCATGGCGGCGCGCATCCTGCACCAGTTGCGACGGACTGTAGAAACCCATTGGCTGGCTATTCAACAAGGCACACAAAAAGGCGGCCGGCTCGTGGCACTTGAGCCAGGAACTGGCATAGGCCAGCAGCGCGAAGCTGGCGGCGTGCGACTCGGGAAAACCGTATTCGCCGAAGCCCTGGATCTGGCTGAAGATCTGCTCGGCGAAGGATTGTTCGTAGCCGCGCGCCAGCATGCCGCCGACGATGCGCTCGTAATACTTTTCCAGCCCGCCTTTTCTCTTCCAGGCCGCCATCGCGCGGCGCAGCTGGTCGGCTTCGCCCGGCGTGAAGCCGGCGGCCAGGATCGCCACCTGCATCACCTGCTCCTGGAAGATCGGCACGCCCAGCGTGCGTGACAGCGCCCTTTCCATTTCCGGACTCGGATAATGGACCGGGTCCTTGCCCTCGCGCCGCCGCAGGTAGGGATGGACCATGCCGCCCTGGATCGGCCCGGGACGCACCACCGCCACCTCGATCACCAGGTCGTAGAAGCGGCGCGGCTTCATGCGCGGCAGCATGCTCATCTGTGCGCGCGATTCGATCTGGAACACGCCGACCGTATCGGCCTTGCAGATCATGTCGTAGGTCGGCTTGTCGTCGGGCGGGATGTCCTGCATCTCGAACACGGTGCCGCGGCGCTGCCCGACCAGTTCGAGGCCGCGCCGCAGCATCGACAGCATGCCTAGCGCCAGCACGTCGACCTTCATCAGGCCCAGCTCCTCGAGGTCGTCCTTGTCCCACTGGATGACGCTGCGCTCGGGCATGGTCGCGTTTTCGATCGGCACCAGGCGCGACAGCTTGCCGCGCGCCATCACGAAGCCGCCCGGGTGCTGGGACAGGTGGCGCGGAAAGCCGAGCAGGCGCTGGGCCAGCGAGGCCCACTGCTGCGACAACGGCGCTTCCCGATCGAGGCCGCTGTCGGCCAGGCGGTTCAGCAAATCCGCCTTGCCATCGAACCAGTGGTGCTGCTTGCAGACGCGCTCGACGATGGCCAGGTCGATGCCGAGCGCGCGTCCGCTGTCGCGCAGCGCGCTCTTGGGCCGGTAGCTGATCACCACGGCCGCCAGCGCCGCCCGCGTGCGGCCGTACTTGCGGTAGATGTACTGGATGACTTCTTCGCGGCGCTGGTGCTCGAAGTCGACGTCGATGTCGGGCGGCTCGTTGCGCTCCTTCGAGATGAACCTTTCAAATAACAGGTTCGCCCGCGCCGGATCGACTTCGGTGATGCCCAGGCAGTAGCACACCGCCGAATTGGCGGCCGAGCCGCGCCCCTGGCACAGGATGTGTTGCGAACGCGCGAAGCGCACGATGTCGTACACGGTCAGGAAGTAGTGCTCGTAGCCCATCTCGGCGATCAGCATCAGCTCATGCTCGACCTGCTGCTGCACCGCCGCCGGGATGCCGTCGCGGAAGCGCCGGTGCGCGCCAATATACGTTTCGCTGCGCAGGTAGCTGCTGGCGGTGTGGCCGGACGGGACCACTTCGTCCGGATACTCGTAGCGCAGCTCGTCCAGCGAAAAGGTGCACAGGCCGGCGATGCGCAGCGTCTCCTGCAGCGCCGCGCGCGGATAGATGTTCCCGAGGCGCACGCGCGAGCGCAGGTGCTGCTCGGCGTTCTGCGCCAGCGCATAACCGCATTCGGCCACCGGCTTGCCGATGCGGATGGCGCTCATCGTGTCCTGCAGCGGCTTGCGCGAGCGTACGTGCATCACCACGTGGCCGAGCGCGACGATGGGGAGCCCGTGCTGCCAGCCGACTTCCTCGATGGTGGCGCGGTGCGCATCGTCGAAGGCGCGGTGCAGCAGGTTCAGGCCGATCCAGGCGCGTCCGGGGAACACGCGCGCCATCCATGCCGCCTGCGCGTGCAGGCGGTCGACGCCGGCCGGCTCGTGACCAGGATACGCCGGCAGCAGGATCGCCAGACAATCCGGCATGCCTTTCAAATGCGTCAGCTGCGGCGGCGGCGCATCGAGGTCGGCGGGACGCAGCAGGTAACTGCCCTTTTCGCTGCGCGTGCGCCCCAGCGTGA
Organism: Herbaspirillum sp. SJZ107; assembly: GCF_006715485.1. Taxonomy (GTDB): domain Bacteria; phylum Pseudomonadota; class Gammaproteobacteria; order Burkholderiales; family Burkholderiaceae_D; genus Telluria. The sequence continues at coordinate 1,154,660 of NZ_VFNH01000002.1, read as the reverse complement.
TCAGCTCGGACAGGTTGCCGTAGCCGTTGCGGTTCTGCGCCAGCAGAATCAGCGACAGCGCCGGCTCGCCGCCTCCGCTGTCGTCGTGCAGGTGAAAATGCGCGCCGACGATCAGCGGCAGCTTTGCCTTTTTCGCCTCCCCATGCGCACGCACGACGCCGGCCAGCGAACATTCGTCGGTGAGCGCCAGCGCTGCGTAGCCCAGCTGCACCGCCCGCGCCACCAGTTCCTCCGCGTGCGAAGCCCCCTGCAGGAAGGAGAAGTTCGACAGGCAGAACAGCTCGGCATAAGCTGGCAAGCCCTGGATGGATGATGGCGGATCGGATAGCATGGATGGGCGGCAGATTTATCTTAGCTAAAAGAAATACTGTATAAAAACACAGTATAACTTACGAACCCGACAATTGCGAAACATGCACGTACACGCCTTGATCTGCTTCAGTTCGAGTCCCGGCCAGGGCAACCCGGCGCTGGTGATCGAAGGCGCGCCGCGCGACAGCGCCGCCCGCCAGGCGCTGGCACGCGAACGCAACACCACCTGCGTCTTCCTCGACGAAGACGGGGCAGGCACCCAGGTCGATTTCTTTTACCCGCACATGCGCAGCCCGCTGTGCCTGCACGCGACGCTGGCCGTGGCCGCTGTGCTGTTCGCGCGCCCGGGCGCGCCGGCCACGATCGCGGTCGAGACAGCGCTGAAGGGCCAGCGCCTCGAGCTCGCGCGCGAGGGTGCCGGCTATTTCGTGAAGCTGGCGCCGCAGGCGGTACCCGCCATCGACGTCACCCCGGCGCAGGTGGCGGCGCTGCTGGCCGCACCCGCCATCGCCCTGCCCTCGCCGCCGCGCCTGGCCTCGGTCGGCAGTCCCAAGCTGCTGGTGGAGGTGGCGGACACGGACGCGCTGTATGCGCTGGCGCCGGACCTCGCGGCCATCGCCGACTGGGGCCATAAAAACGGCGTCAGCGGCATCTACGCCTGGTGCCGCCGCACGGACGGCGACTACGAAGGCCGCAACTTCAACCACCTGGACCCGGCCCTGGAAGACAGCGCCACCGGCGTCGCGGCCGGCGCGCTGAGCGTGGCGCTCGGCCAGGGGCTGACCCTGCGCCAGGGCCGTGCCACCGGACGCGATTGCCTGATCCGCACCCGCGTCGACGGCGCCGCGGTGCTGGTCGGCGGCGCGGCCGAACCGGCCGGCCAGACCAGCGCATGACGATTCGTGAAGCCGGTCCGGGAGACTTCGAGCGCATCGCCGCCCTGTTCGGCCAGCTCGGCTACCCGAACGACGCCGGACAATTGGCCCGGCGGCTGGCCGCGCTGCCGGCGGGCGACACGATACGGGTGCTGGTCGCACAGGAAGGCGACACCGTCGCCGGCGTGGCCGTGGTGCACGTGATGGCGCCGCTGCACGTGCCGGACCGCTGGGCGCTGCTGTCCGCGCTGGTGGTCGACGATGGGCAGCGCAGCGGCGGCATCGGCGCCGCGCTGCTGCAGGCGGCCGAAGCCTTTGCCCGCGAACACGGCTGCGCCCACCTCGAACTGTCCAGCAATGTGGCGCGCACCCGGGCGCACCGATTCTACGAACGGCAGGGTTATCGGGAAAAGCGGATGCGCTTCGTGAAAATGCTGGTGCCGTGAGATTGCCATGGCTTGGTGAATCCCAACGGTGCCCCATCGGTCAGAATCGCCATGGTGAGCCTTGGCCGGGACTTGCAACACACGCGTCGATGCCTGCATGCCGCTCATGAAGAATTGGCGCGCCTAACGCTCCTGCTTGTCTTGCCCTTCACTATCATTGTCTTTCGGCACAACGGCTAACGAACCCATAAAAGCCACCAGGACTGCCAGAAGGCCAATACCCACCGAAGTAAGGATAATCGAGGGCGCTAGTCCGTAGCGAACAAGCTTTTCAAACGCTACGCTTGGCCCGTTACGTATCAGTACATTGAGAAACAAACACCCATAAGTTGCGAGCGTTACAGAAAGAAAAACTATCTGATATTTGAATCCGCTCATCCATGCCGCAAGCCCAGGGCCAAATAGACCACCGAGTAGGCCGGCGAATACGCCATCCATCATGACCCTGTCCTGTTCTTCGTTGTTACCGGAGAATGGGAATACGCCTTGCACCGCAACTGTACGCCTCGGCGCATTGAATGAGCCCTCCACGCCAGACCTGAAGCCGGCCATGTCCGCATCACGCCAGCGCTATGCACCAACGCGCGCCATCAGCGCCTTGAGCGCCGCCCGCCACGCGTCCGAGTCATCCGACTCGTCCCAAAGCTCCATCAATTCGGAAGGCTCGGTCTGTATGCGATCAAGGGCCTGGCGCGCCTTGCCAATCAAGCTTGCCGAAGGTTTTACCTTGACGCGCTGTAGCCATGCATCGACATTCCAGGATATTTCATCCTGAGTGCCGACATTGCCTTGTGACCGCGCCACGACTTCTGCAGCCGCAATGGCCGCGCATGCTTCCGGTGCTTCGAGATAGTCACTACCGGTGTTGATCACTGCATCGAGTGCGGATTCGACAAAGCTGAAATCATCCTGCTCTTCCAGTTGTGCCACCCAATCGCAGGCGTCATCGTTGCCGAACGACTCGTAAGACCAAGCTCCCATTCAATTCTCCTGTTGTACGGCTTTTTATATTGTCTGTTTTTGAATGGCCAGGCATGAGACCTTGCCACTCGAATCACCGGTGTATCAGCCGCGCCACGTTGTCGTTGCAAGACTTACCACTGATATGCCTGCCTGGTGCGGAATTCATCCTGCCGTTACGCGACTGCTGTATTCTCGGTGACTTATCCACCTCGACGAGTGCGCCGCCCATGCAAACCCAAACGACTCTTCCAGACAGCGTTGTCGCCCTCATGACCTATGTTGACGATGCCGGGTGGACCGAGCACGCCGAGCTCGTCGTTCAAATCATGATGTCGAGCGTCCATCCTGACGTCGAGTCGTCGGTCGCCACGGCCGCTTTCCTGCCCCGCAGCGTGCGCACCAACGTCGCCGGTTTCCTGAGCGAGATGCTGGTCGACGGTCTCAGTAACGAGCAGCGCAACGCGATCTTTTCCTGGACCCAGTGCTGGGCGCTGGCCAGCCTCGACCAGTAACACCGATCTCAGGTCAAGCTGGCGGAGTTGTCTGGCGTCGCAAATCTTTTCAGGAGCCAGCTGCACACTGAAAAGATGGCAAACGTCAGCATCCACATCATGAGGTTGAGGTCGTCGATAGGCCCACCTTTTCCATCCAAGCCGTCGAGCAGAAAAGCGGCCCCGCCCGGAAAAGGGATGGCACCATGGCCGCCCGCAAATATGCCGGGACTCAGCATGGCGGAAAATCCCAGACTGAAGAGGCACGTGCCCACTATCCCAAAACGGCGTATGAATGCAAACCATAGCGCCGCGTAGAAGACTGTCGAGATCAACAGCCAGATAACGAGCGGCCCGCTCGAAGACGATGCGATCAACTTTCCTCCCACAACGATAAGCCGCGCTTCACCATCCCTCGAGTAAGAAAATGTGCCGGTAGCGGTAAACGTAATCCGGCGCAAAATCGCCTGCAGGACGCGGGTAGCGCGCCAGCGCGAAGTTGCTCTTGCCTTTCAAGTAGTTGACCAGGCTGTTCCTGATCTCGCGCGGATTATTCAGTTCCTCGTTGGCCAGGTTGCGATAGAACGCGCCGCGCGAATTCTCGTCCACGTCGAGTTGGTCGACTGTCCAGGTGATGGTGCCGTTTGCCGGTACGAATTCCATGTTGAAACTGCCCGACACGCTGTTGCGCAAGGCCACGCGCGGATAGCGGACCTGGGACACCAGTTCGTTCACCACGCCGATCAAGTAGACGCAACTCTGGAACGTTGCCGGCGGCATGGTTTCCAGCGCCCTGTTGAAGCCGTCCTGATCGTTCATCGGGTCGGCGGCGGGAATGCAGCGCGACGGATACGCGATTTGATCGCCACTGCGGGCGGCCCACCAGATGGCCATGCCATTGTCGCGGCCGGGGCGGGCATACCCCGCCGCCAGCCGCTGGATCGCATAGCGCTGGCCCGCCTCGTGCGCGCGCATGTAGAGGCCGGCCGCCTTGTCCCAGTCCGGCTTGACGCACAATCCTTCCTCGTACATGTTCCCGGCCAATAGCATGATGTAGGGCTTTTTCGCCGCCAGGCCGGACTTGATCGCGCCCACGGCGCTCGAACACAGGCCGTCGCCCAGCATTCTTTCGATCGCTTCGGTTTGCATGCGTTCGCTGCGTTCCGCGAGCGTTTCCTTCGCATGCGCCGCACCGGCCCAAAGCCATGCACCCGAGAGTAAGGCAGTGCTCGTCCATAACAGAAATCGTTGATTCAGGCGGGAACCGGCGTTCATGGTCAGGCGTCGTTGTCGTTATCGGTATGGCCATATCATCCCATACCGGCGCACCCGAAAATGCGCGCTTTCTCACCGCGACCTGGCCGCGTCCATGCAATCGCCGGCGCGCCAGCGGCACCCTGCAGGCCGCGCTGGGCGATGCTAAGATAATGATCCATTGTTAACATGACCGATCATGACCAACCCATCCACCACCCTGCGCCACGTCGTCCTGTTTGCCTTCAAGGACGAGGCCAGCGCCGAACAGGTCCAATCCATCGTCGACGGCTTCAAGGCACTGCCGTCCACCGTGCCCGGCATCACCGCCTATGAATGGGGCACCAACGTCAGCCCGGAAGGCTTGAACGACGGCTTCACGCATTGCTTCACGCTGACCTTTGCCAGTGCCGAAGACCGCGACACCTACCTGAGCCATCCCGAGCACCAGCGCTTCGTCGGCACCCTGGGAGCCGTGCTGGCGCGCTCGCTGGTGCTGGATTACTGGGCGCAGTAACCCCCCCGCAGCCGGATCAGGAGCGCAGCCGCGCGCGCTCCTGGTCGCGCTCTTCGTCCGCCTGGCCGCGCAGCGAACGCAGGAACAGCCCGAGGCCGCCGAAGGCCAGCGCCAGGATGAAGATCAGCTCGAACGCCGACATGGTGCGCAGGTTCATGCTGACCGACGAGATCACGCCGAACACCATCGCGCCGAAGGCGCCGACCGCCAGCAGCCAGCCGAAGAAGTTACGCGCGTTATAAAAGATCATGGCGATGCCGATCACCAGCGGCATCAGGATCATCCCGCCGGTCACGCCATAGCCGCCGATGCCGAACAGGCGCGCGCCCATGCCGAAGGTGGAACTCACCACCACCGAATTCAGCAGCAGATAAAAGCCGCCGCACATCAGGATCAGGCCGAGGAAAAACTGGCCCGCACCGCCGCTGGTTCCGCCTGCACCTTTCATTGCCGCCTCCTTTCGATGTGTGATGCGTTCAATTAAACAGCTGGCAATAAAATAACATCACAGCGGCGCCTGCACCGCGGTAAAAGACGGCATTTTTTAACGTGGGAATGGAAAACGGGGCCGCGTGGCCCCGTTGCCGCCCAGGCCGGGCGGGCGCCCGGCCGAAGGGAGGGATTCAGACTTTCGCGGTCACGCCGGGCTGCTCGGCGCGTGCCAGGAAGGCTTGGGTGACTTCCGGCAGGTGTTCCAGCAGCCAGGCCGCCATCGCCTTTTCCTGGACGATGATCTGTTCGCAGGCCGCCTGGGTCGCCGTGTCGCCGACGGCCTGTGCCGCGGCGATCAGCGAAGTGTAGCTGGCGATTTCGAGGTTCTCGAAGACGTAGCCGGCCATGGCGCCTTTCACGACTTCGTCGCTGGTCGTCATGCCGCCCACGGCCTGGCCGAAGGCCATCAGCTTGCCGCCGAGGTCCTTGACGATCGAATTGCTGATGCCGCGGCGGGTCAGGCATTCGTCCAGCAGGCGCTGCTGGCCGCGCGTTTCCTCAATGTGCTGGACGATGCGTGCACGCAGCGCCGGATAGTGTTCCAGGCGCTCGGCCTGGGCGGTGAGCATTTTTTCGGCCTGCTGCTCCATCGCGTGGGCGTCGCGCAGCCAGTCGTTGAGGTTGTCGTTTGCCGTGGTCGTCATGATTCCTCCGCTAAAGGTAAGTTGATGTCGGCGGCAGCCATGCATGCAGCATGATCTCGAGCCCGCCAAGTCTCCTACCTTCGCAGAGTCGCCGTGCGGCGTTTGTCAGTTGCCTCACATTGCGAGGCAATTTATTCGTCGAATTCCTCGGCGAGGTTCTTCCAGCCGCGGCTCTTGGCGAAGGCCGCGAATTCCTCGGGCGCCTCCAGCACGATCAGGCGGCTTTCCTGCAGGCCAGGGTCGCTGAGGCCGAAGTCCGGCCCCTTGTAGCCGAGCGCACGCAGGCGATCGACGATCTGGCGCAGCAGCACCGTGTCCTTGTGCGCGCCGGATTCGAGTTGCGCCTTGAAGTCCACGTACACGTCAATGATCCCGTAACCCTCGTCGAAGATGCGGATGGCCTTGACGTCGAGGGTACGGCCGTTGCTGTCCTTGGCCTGGAAGGCGCCGGACAATTCAATATCGGAATCGGTAGTCATGGCCACAGCATACCACCGGCGCGCACGGCGCGTCGCCGGTGCGCACGCTGCCTCGGCCGCCTCAGCCGCCTGCCGCGAGCGGACGCGGTTCCACCCCTTCGCGGGTCATCTTGACCGGCTTGATGGTGCCGTCCTCGTTGAAGGTCAGGTGCTCGATGGCCATTTCGCGGTGGTTACCCTCGTTGTCGCCCAGCGGGCGGCGGTGGTAGGCGATGTACCAGTCGTCGGTGCCGGGCACGTTGACGATCGAATGGTGCCCTGCCCCGCGCGCGATCTTGCCGTCCTGCGCCAGGATGGTGCCGATGCGCTTGAACGGGCCAGTGGGCGAATTGCCCATCGCATACGCCACCTTGTAGTCCGGCCCGGTCCAGCCGCCCTCCGACCACATGAAGTAATAGATGCCCTTGCGCTTGGCCATGAACGAGCCTTCCACATATTGCGGATCCGGCGTGATCTCCTTGTAGGTAGTGCCGTCCGCGAATGGCAGCACGCTCAGCAGGTCGGGCGCCAGGCGCACCACGTTGGCGTGTTTCCAGCCGCCGTAGTACATGTAGATCTGGCCGTCGTCGTCCTTGAACACCATCTGGTCGATCGGCTGGGCGCCGTTGTGGATCTCGCCGATCAGCGGCTTGCCGAGGGCATCCTTGAACGGCCCTTCGGGACGGTCGCTGACCGCGACGCCGATGCCGCCCAGCTGGCCGTTGGCCTTGATGTCGTTGGCGCCGAAGAACAGGTAGTACTTGCCCTTGTGCTGCACGGCCGAGGGCGCCCACACCGCGTAGGCAGCCCAGGACACGTCGGCAACGTCGAGCACGCGCCGGTGCTTTTCCCAGTGCACCAGGTCGCGCGACGAGAAGGCGTCGAGGAAGGTCTGCTTGAGGTAGGGTTCCCAGATCAGGTCCTTGCGCGCGCGCATGCGCTGCTGCTCGGGCGTGAATGCCGCCGAGCGCTCCGGCTTGCCGAGATCGTCCGAATAGGTCGGGTAGATCCAGTACTGGCCATCGAAGGCGCGGATCTCGGGATCGGCATACCAGCCGGGCACGATCGGATTCGCGGCCTGGGCATCGAGGCCGGCGGCCGCCAGCAGCAGCACCAGGCTGCGCAGCGCAAGGGACTTCTTCATCGGGCATTCCTTTCACAGGTGACCAGCGAGGCCCGCATGCTCACGCTGACCGGAAAGGTGCGCGTGACGGGCTTCTGCAGGCCGTAACAAAGATTGAGTAATTCGGCGACGCCATTGCGCGTCATTTCGCGCCATGGAATGTGCACCGAGGTCAGGCGCGGCGCCGCATAGGCGGCGGCGGGGGTATCGTCGTAGCCGATCACGGACACGTCCTGCGGCACGCGGATGCCGGCTTCGTGGAACCAGGACAGCGCGCCCAGCGCCATCTCGTCGTTGGCGCAGAACAGCGCGCTGAAGCGGCGGCCCGAGGCGACCAGTTCCTGCGCCGCGGCGTAGCCGGCGCCAGAGGAGAAATCGCACTCGGCCGCCCACAGTGCGCGGGTATCGATGCCGGCGGCTTCGAGTTCGCGCATGAAGCCGTCCATGCGGTCGATGTTGTCGGCCACCGTGGACGGGCCGGCGATCACCGCGATCTCGCGGTGGGCATGGTCGAGCAGCGCGCGCGCGGCCAGGCGGCCGCCCAGGCGGTGGTCGACCGTGAAGCTGCGGCCGGCGCTGCTGTCGAAGCTGTGGTTGAGCGCCACCAGGCGGTCGCGCTTCGGTCCCAGCGTGGCCAGGTCCTCGTCCGTGAACGGACTGGTGAGGACGATCACCCCGTCGCAGCCGTGTTCGACCAGGAAGCCGACGCCCTCCACCGCCTGGCGCCGCGCATCCTCGCGGCTGACGCCGAAGGCCACCATCATGTGCAGGCCGGCGGCGCGCAATTCGGTGTCGATGACCTGCAGCAGCGAGGTATAGAAGGTGCCCGACAGCAGCGGGATATACACGCCGATCATGCGGCTGCTGCCGTACAGCAGCGAGCGTGCCGCGTGCGAGGGCCGGTAGCCCAGCGCGTCGATCGCCTTTTTCACGCGTTCCAGCTTGGCCTGCGATACCGAACCCTGGCCGCGCACCACGCGCGACGCGGTGCCCAGGCCGACGCCGGCCAGGCGGGCTACGTCCTTGATAGTCGCCACGAACAGTCCTCAGTCGTTGTTATCCTTATATTCCAGCCGCCCAAGCATACTATAGGTTGCCCGGGCGGCTGCCGGATCAACGGACCGCGGTCTGGATCGCGTGGGCTGGAATGTCGACCTCCACCTCGGCGCCGTCGACCACCAGGCGGTAGCGCTGGGCCTTGTCGGTCTGGTTCAGCACCACCACCGCCAGGCTGCCGTCGGCGTTGCGGAAGGCGGTCGCATCCAGCGTGCTGCGGCTGGTGGCGGCGCTCACGCGGCGTGCCTGCGGCCGGATGTACCGGGTGAAGTGGCCCATGTAGGCGTAGCTCGGCGTGAAGACCAGCTGGCCGTCGTCGCTGGCGTGCAGCAGCGCGAAGCAGTAGTTGCCGACGTGGTTGGGGCCGCCACGGCTGTCGAGCAGCATGTTCCAGTCGACCCAGCCCGACGAGCCGGCGTTCAGGTCGGCCAGGATCTCGCTGCCGTAACGCTCGCCGTTGGCCCAGGACTGCATCTGCGACGCGTCGAACTTCTCGACCGAGGACTCGGTCAGCAGCAGCGGCACGTCCGGGTACGCCTCGTGCACGGCGGCCAGGTTGCGGTGCATCGGCATGCCCTTGGCCCAGGTCTCGTACCAGTGGTAGCCCACGCCCCAGATATAAGGACGCGCCTTGGGGTCGGACAGGATGGTGCCGGCGCGCTGCGGCAGCAGGTCGCGGTTGTGGTCCCAGACGATGACCTTCTTGTCGCCCAGCCCCGCCGCCTTCAGCGCCGGCCCCAGGTGGTCGCCCAGGAAGCGGGTCTCTTCGTCGGCCGTGAAGATCATCGATTCCCAGGTCTGCTTGGCCATCGGCTCGTTCTGGATGCTCAGGCCCCACAGCGGGATGCCGGCCTTTTCGTAGGCTTTCACGAAGCGCACCACGTACTGCGCCCACAGGTCGCGGTACTCGGGCAGCAGGCTGCCGCCGCCCAGCATGCTGCCGTTCGACTTCATCCAGGCCGGCGCGCTCCAGGGCGAGGCGAAGGTACGCATTTTGGTGCCGTAGGACGCGCCCGCGGCCAGCGACTGGCGCATCAGCGGCACGCGGTACTTCATGTCGTGCTCGATGCTGAACGAATCGAGCGTGCGGTCGCCGTCCTTCACGTAGGTGTAGCTGGCGCTGCTGAAGTCGGAGCTGTGGATCGTGGTGCGCAGGATGCTGTAGCCCAGGCCCCCCTTCGGATCGAAGTAGGCCGCCAGGAAGGCCTGTTGCTGGTCGGGCTTGAGCTTCGCATACACCTCGGCGGTGGCGTCGGTGACGGCGCCGCCGAAGCCGAACACTTCCTGGAACTGCTTGCGGGTGTCCACGAACACCGCGGTTTCGGTTTCCATCGGCTGGGTCGCCGCGCGCGGGCTGCTGGATGCCTGCTGCGCGAAGCGCCGGTTCGAACCCTGGGCCGTCGTGTAGATCTGCCATGGTCCCTGGGCCTGGGCCCGGGCTTGCGCCGGCGCCGCCATCGCCACGCCGCTACACAGGCTGCCGCCCATCACGGCTGCGCCGCACAGCAACTGCATCATTTCTCGTCTTTTCATATGCGTCCGTCTCCTTGTTCGAATACCCAGCTTACAGCTTGTAGTTCAGGCCGACCAGCACCTGGCGGCCATAGGTCGTGTAGCGTTCCGGGGCATAGGCGCCGCTCGAGAACGGGCTGCCCTGGATGGTCTGGTAAGGCGCGTTGTTCAGGTTATTCGCCTGCACCATGATCGACAGGTTCTTGTACGGTCCCTCCTGGAATTCGTAGCCGATCTGCAGGTCGATCTGCTTCTCCGCCAGGATTTCGCTGAAGGCGCGCTGGGCGAACAGGCCGGTGACTTCGCCGCGGTATTTCGAGCGATAGCGCTCGCTGACGCGGGCCGAGAAGCCGTTCTTTTCATAGAACACGGTCAGGTTGGCGACCACGCCGGACAGGCCCGGCAGCTTTTCCGAGGTGCCCGGTCCGTTCGGATGGATCGAACTCTCGGTGCCGGAGGCGCTGGCCTGCACGCCGAAGCCGTCCAGTCGCTGCGCGAACATCCCGAACTGCAGCGAGGCGGTGAGCTCGATGCCGCGCACGAAGCCGCCCTGGCCGTTGGCCGGCTGGTTGATGGTGCCGATGTTCTGGATCGGGACCACGGTGCTCGGGTTGGGGAAGCCGGTGTAGTCGAACTCGCGCTGCTGGTTGTAGATATAGCTCTTCAGGTCCTTGAAGAAGTAGGCGGCCGACACGTAGCTGCCCTTGCCCAGGTAATGCTCGAGCGACAGGTCGTACGAGTTGGCGCGCCACGGCTCCAGGTTCGGGTTGCCGCCGCCGCCGTTCCACATGCGGGTGGTGGCATCGACGCCGGCGCCGATGCCGGCGCGCATGTCCGACATGCGCGGCCGCGCCACGGTCTTGGCGGCGCCGAAGCGCAGGTAGGTGTCGCCGACGTACTCGCCGAGGTCGAAGTTCAGGTTCAGGCTCGGGAGCAGGTCGTTGTACGAGGTGCCGCCGGTCAGGTCGGTGATCACGCCGCCGTTGACGGCCTTGCCGCGCGCCTGCTGGTCGACGTGCACGTACTGCACGCCGGCGTTGCCGCGCACCGGCACCCGGCCGAGCTGGGTGTCGATGCCGAGGCGCGCATAGCCGAGCGTCTGTTTCTCGATGACGCCCCAGTCCTGCTGGGCGACGTCGGTATCGACCGGCATCTTGTCGTAGTAGCGGTCGAGGGCCGCGCGCGGGTCGAAGCTCAGCACGCCCGGGATGCCGGCCCAGGCCAGCGAGGTGGTCGGCTGGATGATGTCGCCGTCCACCGTGGTCAGCGCGCGGTTGTTCTTCAGGGCGTAGCGCTGCGACACGTCCTCGTGCGACTTCTCGCGCCGGGAGTAGCTCAGGCCGGCCTGGAAGTCGCGGAAGAACCCGTCCAGCTCGCGCTTCACGTTCACCTTGGCCGCGCTCAGCTTGTCCTCGACGATCGGGTGGTGCATGGTGGCGTCGTGGCCCCAGCCGCCGACGTCGGCCAGCTTGATGATGCCCGGGTTGGTGAAATCGACCGAGGGCGTAAAGGTCGGCAGGCCGGCGCCGGTCGGGATCCGGAAGCCGAAGTTGTTGTCGGCGGCGCCCGAACCGGAGCGGCCGAGGCCGGCGTAGGTCTCGGAAGTGGTCTCGCGGCGCTTGGCCGACGAATACGACAGGTCGCCGTCGGCGCTCCACTTGTTCGCCAGGCGCAGGCTGGTGTTCCAGCCGGCGGCGAACAGCTTGTCCTTGCGCGTGTTGTAGTCGTTGCGGACGATCGGTTCCAGGTTGACGATATTACCGCCTGTAAGCAGGCGTGTGCCGCCGATAGTCGAGATCTGCGGGTTGGTGTAGGTGACGGTATCGGCCGAATTCCACATCATGCCGCGCATGATTTCCTTCTGGTCGAACTGCGAGTAGTACAGGTCGAGCACGGAGCGGAGGTCGCGGTTCGGCTTGTAGTCGATCACCGCCATCAGGCCGTCGCGCACCTGCTTGCGCGAGGTCGCCGTGACTTCGGCGCCCTTCAGCGCGGTGACGTCCTCGTTCCCCGGCGGCAGCTTGTTGTTCTGGCCCCACCACCAGGACTTGTATTCCTTCTGCTGGCCCGGCGAATCCAGGTGGGCATAGCCGATCGCCAGGCCCAGGGTGCGGTTCATGAACTGGTCGATGTAGGAGATCGAGGCGCGGCCGCCGTTGGCCGACCAGCCCGAATTGATGCTGCCGTTGCCGTTATGCTCGCCGCGCACGTTGAACGCGATCGTGCGTTCGCGCCGGTCCAGCGGGCGTACGGCGCGCAGGTCGATGGTGCCGGACAGGCCGGCCGCGGTCATCGCCGCATCCGGCGTCTTGTACACGGTGACGCCGCCCAGCAGTTCGGACGGGTACTGGTCGAATTCGGCGCTGCGGTCGTTGCTGGTGCTGGTCTGCTCGCGGCCGTTCAGCAGGGTGACGCCGAAGTCCGGCGCCAGGCCGCGCAGCGAGATCACCTGGGCGCGCCCGGCCACGCGCTGCGCGGTCAGGCCCGGCAGGCGCGCGATCGATTCGGCGATCGAGGAATCGGGCAGCTTGCCGATGTCTTCGGCGGTGATCGCTTCGACGATGGAATCCGAGTCCTTCTTGATCGCGATCGAGCTTTCGATACTGCCGCGGATGCCGGTAACCACCACCTTGGACGCGGTGTCCAGGGTGTCTTCCTGCGCCAGCGCTGTCGTGCTCCACAGCAGCATGGCGCAGGCGGCGGCGATCGGGGTCACGGAAAGCGGGTGGCGCTTGTTGCCTTGATAGGCCATGTCATGTCTCCAGTATTTTTTATAAGGGTTGGAAACGTTGCCAAATCGGGACGCAATGAAATTGGAAACGTTGCCAAATTGCGGCACATTATTGTATTGCCGTTAATTCGATGTCAAGACGCGTTGTGCGTGTGCGCAACACCGTGCGTCGATCCAGCCCACCCGGTGTCGCCGCCAACGCTGCCCTCAGGGCTGCGCCACGCCCTGCCAGGTAAAGCTGGCCACGCTCCCGGCCGGCAGCGTGTAGGCGAAGCCGCCTCCTGCAACGCGCACCGCCACCTGCCGCGGCGCCGCGCCGCCATTCGCCACCAGCAGCGCAATGGAACCGTCCGGGTTGCGGAAAGCGACGTTCGGCAGCACCCTTTCCCCTTCGCTGGACGCGATCCGGTAGGCCCCCGGCAGCACGAAGCGGCTGGCGTGCGCGAGCGCGTAATACTCGACGTTGCGCGTGACCGCGCCGGTGCGCGCATCGATGGTCACCACGCCGCGGCAATCCTTGCAGCCGCCCAGGTGCGGGCCGTCGTCCTGGTCCAGCGCCAGGTTCCAGAACAGTACCCCGCGCGCCCAGCCGCGGGTGGTGTCGATCACCAGGGTCTTGGTGAAGTACTGCAGGTTCCTGGCCCAGTCCGGCGACCAGCGCCCGCCCGAGCATTCGGTGAACCAGGCATCCTTGGCCGGGAACAGCGCGTGCAGCCGCCCCATCGCGCGCACGTCGCCGCCGTAGCAATGCCAGGCGATGCCGCTGACGTATCTGGCGGCGCGCGCATCGGACAGCACGATGGCCGGGGATTCCGGCTCGTCCCAGTTGTGGTCCCAGTCGAAGATGGCGGTGCCGGGATTGGCGCGCGCCAGCAGCGGACCGAGATGGCCGCCGATGAAGGCGGCGCGCTTGGCCGGGTCGACCCGCATGCCGGGATAGCTGTCCGGTTCGAAGTGCGGCTCGTTCTGCAGCGTCAGCGCGGAAATCGGCACGCCTTCATGCTTCATCGCATCGACGTAGCGGTTCAGGTAGCGCGCAAAGGCATCGTAGGCTTCCGGTTTCAGCGTGCCCTGCACCAGGCTGCCGCCGCTCTTCATCCAGCCCGGCGCACTCCAGGGCGAGGCCATCACCTTCAGTTGCGGGTTGATCTTCAGGGCCGCCTTCACCGTCGGCAGCACGGTGTCGCGCTGCGGGTCGAGCGAAAAACGGGCGAGTTGCGGATCGCTCTGCCCCGGCGGCATGTCGTCGAAGCTGTAGTGGCTGCGCGAGAAATCCGAGGCGCCGATGGTCAGCCGGGTGAACGACAGGCCGATGCCGTCCGGCCGCTTCGCGTTGCCGGTAGAGCGCCCGAACAGTTCCTGCATCAGGGCGCCGCGCTGCGTCGGCGTCATGCGCTTTTCGATCAGGTAGGCGGAGGCGTCGGTGATGGCGGCGCCGAAACCGGCGATCTGCTGGTAACGGGTGGCGGGATCGATCTCGATCACGGCGCCCTGGGCGCCGGCGGGCGCCGCCGCGCCGAACTGCGCATCGGGTTCGCGCGACAGCAGCTTGGCTTGGTCGCCGGTGGTGATCCAGGCCTGCACTGCGCCTGCTGGTGCCGCCGTGGCCGCCGCATGCACCATGACGGGCGCTAGTACGGACAGTGCACCGAGCAGCAGTGCGAGCGCGGGCCGGCGCCCGCTCGGGGTCGGAATCGACATCGTGTCTCCTGTAGATTGTTATGGATGGCAGCGCCCGATACAGAAATTGGAAACGTTGCCAAATTATTGGCGGCCACTATAGCACCTGTGTTCCGGATGTCAACGTGAACGCGCCCCGGCCAGGCAGATGCACTATGATGAGCGTGAACAAATTACTCAAATTACATTATTGGCATTTATGAACCAATTCACCCTGCAGCAAAAGTTTTTCTTGCTCCTGCTGAGCCTGATCACGATCGGCTTCTTCTGGATCCTGTTCCCCTATTCCGGCGCCGTGTTCTGGGGCGTGGTGTTCGCCATCCTGTTCGAGCCGCTGTACCGCTGGCTGCTCGGCAAGACCAAGCAAAAACCCACGGCGGCAGCCCTGCTCACGCTGCTGTCGATCGTGGTGATGGTGCTGATCCCGGTGGCGCTGATCACGGGCTCGCTGATGCAGCAGGCGGCCGGCGTGTACAGCATGATCAGTTCCGGCCACATCGATGTCGGCGCCTACTTCCGGCAAATCATGGGCGTCCTGCCGGACTGGGTGATCAGCCTGCTGGAACGCTTCGACCTTACCTCGCTCTCGACGCTGCAGCAAAAACTGCAGAACGCCGCCTCCCAGATCAGCCAGACCGCAGCCCGCCAGGTCATCAACGCCGGCCGCAACACCTTCGATTTCCTGGTCGGCCTGACCGTCATGCTGTACCTGCTGTTCTTCCTGCTGCGCGACGGCAAGGGGCTGGCCGCGAAGATCCGCGCCACGGTACCGCTGAGCCGCAAGTACAAGCAGCGCCTGTTCAACAATTTCACGACCGTCGTGCGCGCCACCGTCAAGGGCAACGTGCTGGTCGCCCTGGTCCAGGGCGCGCTGGGCGGGCTGGCGTTCTGGTTCCTGGGTATCCAGGCACCGCTGCTGTGGGCGGTGGTGATGGCCTTCCTGTCGCTGCTGCCGGCGGTCGGCGCCGCCATCGTGTGGGCGCCGGTGGCCATCTACCTGCTGGTGTCGGGCTCGATCTGGCAGGGCGTGGCGCTGATCGTGTGGGGCGTGGTGGCGATCGGCCTGGTCGACAACGTGCTGCGCCCGATTTTGGTCGGCAAGGACATCAGGATGCCGGACTACCTGGTGCTGATCTCGACGCTGGGCGGCATGGAACTGTTCGGGCTGAACGGGTTCGTGATCGGCCCGATGATCGCGGCGCTGTTCATCGCCGTGTGGGACCTGTTTGCCACGGCCGAGGAATTTCATCAGGAGTGATTTGTTGCAGTTATGAGACGTTCGGTTTGTTGCTCACGGGTTAATTGATTAGGATTCAATTTTCCCTGGAGCTGATCACCTTGAAACTGAAATTGATACGCCAAGCTGTCCTGCTGGCCGCCTACGGTAGCGCCGCCGTCACTGCCGCCCCGGCGGCCTTCGCGCAGACCGCCCCCGCTGCCGACAGCACCATGCAAAGCGTCAGCGTCGTCGGCTCGCGCCGCGTCGGCAACACCTCGTCCACCGACACCCCGGTCCCGGTCGACTACATCCCGATGACCAAGGTGGCCGAGCAAGGCGGCCAGTTCGACTTGGCGCAATCGCTGGCCAACATCTCGCCCTCGTTCAACTCGACGCGCCAGACCGGCGCCGACGGTGCCGACCTGGTCGACTCGGCGGCCCTGCGCGGCCTCGGCTCGGACCAGACCCTGGTGCTGGTCAACGGCAAGCGCCGCCACACCACCGCCCTGGTCAACCTGTTCGGCGCGCGCAACCGCGGCAACACCGGCACCGACATGAACGCCCTGCCCCTGCTGGCGATCAAGGACGTGCAGGTGCTGCGCGACGGCGCCGCCGCCCAGTACGGCTCGGACGCGATCGCCGGCGTGATCAACGTCGAACTGAAAAAGAGCCTGGGCTGCGAATCGGTGGTCGGCTTCGGCGAATACTCGCAGCACGACGGCAAGAACTGGCTGGCCTCGGCCTACTGCGGCGTGGCCGTGGGCGGCGGCGTGCTGGGCATCACCGGCGAATACTACGACCGCGGCCGCTCCAACCGCGCCGAGCCGGACAGCCCGCGCATCATCGGCGACACCAAGAGCCGGAACGAGACCCTGTACGTGAACGGCGAATTCCCGGTCGGTCCCGGCAAGCTCTACCTGACCGCCGGCGCCCAGACCCGCGACGCCTCCTCGGCCGCCTTCGCGCGCGGCGGCCTCGGCACGGACGACATCCCGACCCGCAACTCGGCCGCGATGTACCCGGAAGGCTTCGTCCCCTTCATCAACGGCGACGTCGACGACCGCTACGCCACGCTCGGCTACCGCGCCCGCTTCGGCGAATGGGCCGGCGACTTCTCGCAGACCTACGGCTACAACCGCATGCGCTATACCATCGCGCATACGCTCAACGCCTCGATCGCCAACCAAGACCTGCTGAACGGCGGCCAGGGCATCAGCCCCTCGCAATTCGACGCCGGGGGCTTCTCGTTCCGCCAGCTGACCACCAACGCCGATTTCAGCCGCTTCTACCCCGACGTGCTGGGCGGCCTGAACGCGGCCTTCGGCTTCGAATACCGCGCCGAGAACTACAAGATCTTCGCCGGCGAGCCGGCTTCCTACATCGATGCCGACGGCGTGGGTGCCGGCGGCGCCGGCGGCAGCCAGGGCTTCCCGGGCTTCCAGCCGGGCGACGCCACCGACCGCAACCGCCACAGCAGCGCCGCCTACCTCGACTTCGAAGCCGACCTGACCGAGCGCACCAAGCTGCAGGCCGCCGTGCGCCACGAGCGCTACTCCGACTTCGGCTCGACCACCACCGGCAAGCTGGCCGGCTCGTTCAAGGCCACCAACGACGTGCTGCTGCGCGCTTCCGCCAGCACCGGCTTCCGCGCGCCGTCGCTGCAGCAGGTCTACTTCTCGTCGACCTTCACCGACTTCATCGGCGGCGTGCCGATGGACGTGGTGCTGGCGCCGAACGGCGGCGCGGTCGCCAACGCTGCCGGCATCCCCAAGCTCCGCGAAGAAAAATCGAAGAGCTACACGCTGGGCGCGACCTGGACCCCGACCCCGTCGATCTCGGTGACCGCCGACCTGTACGACATCGACATCGACGGCCGCATCGTGCTGACCGGCCGCTTCGACGCCGACAACTACCCGGCGCTGGGCAGCGTGCTGCAATCGCTGGGCGTCGGCCAGGCCCAGTTCTTCGTCAACTCGATCGACACCCGCACGCGCGGCCTGGACCTGACCGCCTCGCACCGCACCGCCCTGGGCGGCGGCCGCCTGACCACCTTCCTGGCCATGAACTTCAGCAAGACCGAAGTCAAGGACGTGCATGCCCCGGCGGCGCTGGCGGGCTACGAAGACGTGCTGCTGTCCGAGCGCGAGCGCCTGTTCATCGAACAGGGCGGCCCGCGCCGCAAGGCCACGCTGGACTTCGACTACGTCCTGGGCAAGCTGGAAACCGACTTCCGCATCGTCCACTACGGTCCGCAGACCCTGGGCACCTTCTCGGGTCCGCCGGTACCGAACCAGCACTACGAAGCGAAGACCTCGGCCGACCTGGCCTTTACCTGGTCGTTCACCGACAAGACCAAGCTGACCGTCGGCGGCACGAATATCTTCAACGTGCATCCGACCACGCAGAACGCGGACGAGACCGACAACGGCTTCAAGTACGAGAGCCTGCAGTTCGGCCTGAACGGCGCGGCCTACTTCGCGCGCCTGTCGCACAAGTTCTGATCGTTTGATCGGGCCGGTTTGACCTGGCTGTTACCGGCAGAGTGGCTTATGCTGGTAACAGCCTGACAACCGGAGACGATCATGATCTTGCGCGAATGGCGGGCCGAGGTCCGCCGCGACAAGCTCGACGCGTATGTCGCCTATGTCCGCGAGACGGGACTGGCCCATTACGCCGCCACCCCCGGCAACCTGGGGGCGGCGATCGCGACACGGCACCTGGATGCCACGCGCAGCGAGATCGTGACCCACAGCTACTGGACGTCGCTGGAGGCCATTGCGGCGTTCGCCGGCGAGCCGATCGACCGGGCGCGCTATTTTCCGATGGATGACCAGTATTTGTTGACGCGGCCGGAGACGGTGGCGCATTTCGAGGTGGCGGATGGGCGCTTGCCGGTGGCTGAGTAGAAAGGTCAGAGAATCTCTGGGCACTGGACGGATGAACGCGGCCAGAAGCGGGCATCCATGGAGGCGCTCCGTGACCGGAAATTTGATGTCGTCCGTCAAAATCTACGACGTGGTCACTATCAAAGGACTGCGCAAGCCCATCGATTTCCAGCCCGGCGATATGAACGTTCGCGCGCCAGCCATTGGCGATGTCGCGGCAGTAGTCGAGGTGTATAGCAATCCTCCTGGCTACGAGCTCGAGTGCAGCGGAAAGGACGGAGTAACCATATGGCTTCACGCATTCGCGCCTGAAGATGTCGAGCTTGAAGTGATCGGTTGATCAGCGGCTTTACTGCCCGTTCAAGCTCGCTATGCCCGCCCAGTTCCATACGCCGCCGTCGCAACGACGGGAAACACGCGATCGTACGCGATGTTGAACAGGAATCCGTACACGAGATAGAAAATCACGATCGCAATATCCATCAACAGCGCCGCCCACAGGCCGATGCCCAGGTACCAGGCAATCATCGGGATCAGCATGGCGACCAGTCCCGCCTCGAACAGGAAGGTATGGGCCACCCGGATCGCCATCGTCTTGTGGACGCTGCCGCGCAAGCGCAGCATGGCGCGGTCGAACCCCGCGTTGAACACGAAGTTCCAGACCGTGGCGACCGTCGCCGACGCGATGCCGATCACGCCCATGTGCTGCACCGGCTGGTCGAAGACCGCTGCCGATCCGGGGATGAAGATGGCCAGCGCCACCGCTTCGAACAGGAGTGCGTGGCGGACGCGATCTCGGAATGTACGCATGTAGATTTTCTTTCTTGACAGCGCTCGCGGACTTATCGGTACGGCCTTTGCCCGGATGCGCGATTGACGTTACGGAAGCATCATCGCATACTCGATAAATGTATGCATACAGGAAAAATCGAGACATCATGCTTCAAATATGAAACATCTGAACTGGGATGACTTGCGGCTGCTGGCGCTCATCGCGCAGGAAGGTACCTTGCGCGGAGCGGCCAAGAAGGCGGGCCTGAGTCCAGCCACGCTCTCGCGCCGGCTTGACGACCTCGAGGAAGCGGTCGGACACAAGCTCGTCGAGCGCTTCCAGGGCGGTTGCATTCCGACGGCGTTCGGTACCGATGTCATTGCCTTGGCCGGCCAGATGGGCGAGATCGCGCTGGACGTCGAGCGCACGCGCGATCGCCAGGATGCGCATGCGGCATCGGGCCTGGTGCGGATCAATACCGATGAGTGGCTGTCCTATTTCCTGACGACCCGGTTTGCGCGCTTCCATGACGCCTATCCGAACGTCGAGGTGGAAATCATCACCTCCCACCGGCCCTACAGTTTGACGCGCCGGGAAGCCGATATCGCGATCCGGCCTTACCGCCCCGAACAGCTCGACCTCGTCACGCGCCGCATCGGCACCTTGTCCTTCGGGCTGTACTGCAGCAGGGATGTGGCGACGCGCCATGCCGCTGCGCTGGCCAACCGGGAATGGGCGAGCGTGCCCTTCGTGGGTTTCGACGAGCCGCGCGCGGAGTTCCAGTCCGACCGCTGGCTGCGCGCACTGCCCGGCGCACCGGCGCCATGGATGAAGTGCAGTTACGGGCTCGGTATCCTCGATGGCGTGACCCATGGCGCCGGCCTGGGTGTGCTGGCGACCTTTCTTGCCAACGACGCGCAGAATCTGGTCGCCGTGATGCCCCATATTCCCGAGCTGGATCAGGAAATCTGGCTATCGATGCACGGCGGCTTGCGTACCAGCGCGCGTGTCAGGGCAGTCGTGGATTTCATGGAGCAGGTGTTCAGCGCATATGGGGAAACGGGCCGATAACGGATGGCCCGCTCATCGTTGGATGAACGTACGGTACGTCCTACACAGCGACTTGCACTCATCCTATTTTGAGCGGTGCCGAGCGCGTCCATGATTGCTGTACATATCAATGAGAGGAGCAATCATGAAAACTTATCAAAGCGTACTGATTGCCGGTCTGATAGCGATGGGCCTGGCAGCCTGCAGCTCGACCGACATGAATTCCGGCAGTACCGGCAGCTCGTCGATGGGATCGACGGCCAGCGGCACCCGGGCGGATATCGCCAACGCCACGGACCGCACCAACGGCAGCAACGGCGGCGGCGCCGACAACTCGATGGGCAATAACGCCGGCACCGGCAACAGCGGTGCCGGATCGAACAGCCGCTGAGTCAGCGGCTTTCTCGCGCCCGCTCTTGAGCGGGCGTTACGCGATCCTGCTCAAGCGCGGCGGCGTCCTGCATAAGCATGGGCAAAACCGTCGAGCACGTGCGCGGGCAGCATTTTTGCCATGCTGTGCAGCACCAGCGGCACGATCATGAGTTCGTCGACCGCGCCGAGTACCGGCAAGGTGAAATTCAAAGGCTCGACGGCAAACAGTCCCAGCACCGCCAGCCCTGGCAGCAGCCACACCGGACGTTGTTCATGGCGGATGGCGAACCACAGCAGGCGCAGGTCCTGGCCGGCCACCACACGCCACAATGCAAAGATGCGTTTCATGCGTTCTCCTCCATGGCTGGGGTTTTTCCCTGCCCCTAGATGGGTCGTCACGCCCTGAACACAATAGGTAATTCGACAAGGCTGTCACCTTTCAATGCGACAGCCTGGGGTCATGCCATGCAGGACCGCGTTCATGATTTGCGTGCTCGCCGCACGGCCCCGCCCAGCCCCAGCCCTGCCAGCAGCAGCGCCAGCGAACCCGGTTCCGGCACCGCGGCGGCGCTGTCGAAGCTCAGGTCATCCATCACGTAGGTCGCCTGGAAGTCGCTGGCCACGACCACCGTGTCGACAAGACCGTCCCAGCCGGCGTCCAGGAAGGCCGGCGTCTCCGCCAACTGCAGCGACGCCGAGCTGGCGACCAGCTGGCCGTTCGCATACAGGTCGAAGCGCACGCTGCTGTCGCTGTAGCCGGCAAACCAGGCGCCGTCGAAGACGGTCGGCGCCAGGAAGCGGATGGTGCTGGCGACCGGACCGCCGTCGATCCAGTCGGTGGTCACCCTGCCCTGGCCGGAATGGGCCGTGAACGGCCATTGCTCGCTGGTGATGACCGACAGGCCGGAACCCGACCAGTCCAGGCCACCGTAGTTGGCGGGGACGGCAGCGATGTCGTCGGGACCGGCGATGTCGTCGAAATTCAGCACGGTGGCCGAAGCCAGGGGCGCGCACAGCGCGATGGCGGCGCTTAGGGCGACGCTGCGGATGATGGGATGCATAAGATTCCTGTTCAAGTGATGGCAAGGTGACGGCAGCCGGCGCCATGCCGGCGGCCGTGCATGGCTGGCGTCAGGCGCGGCCCAGGGCCGGGTCGCTGACCGTATGGCGCCCGGTTTCGACGCGGCCTGCGAAGCGCCGCAGGTAATCGGTCTGGCCCGAGACGGTGGCGCTGAAGTCGTACCAGTAGCCGTTGGCCGCCACCGGGATGCGCACCGTGAGTTCGGTACGCGCCGCCAGCGTGTGCAGCTGGCGCAGCTGCGCATAGGCGTTCGCGGCCAGGCTGAAGGTGCACGGCGCCGCCCCGGTATTCACCAGGCGCAGCACCAGCTCGCCGGTGGCGGCGTCGCAGCGCACCTGCACGTCGGGGCGCGGCTGGCCTGCCGCGACGGCGCGCAGCGCACTGCCCGTGAAGTGGCGGAAGTAGCCGTTCGGTCCTAGTACCCACAGATCGTACGGCCCGCCGCTGACGCCCGGGGTCCAGCTGTCCGCCAGCGATTTGCCCGCCTCGACCGTATAGCGGCGCGGTACAGCCGCCAGGTCCTTGCGGTCGTACACGTGGAACACGGCGGCCTGGCGGCCGGTGTTGATGAAGGTGAGTGCCACGCGCGCCGACGCCATGGTGGCGCCGGGCAGCACTTCGCAGGTGGTCGCCAGTTCATACGGCAGCGCGCGCGAGGGCCGCGTGCCTGCGGCCTGCAGCGGCATCTGCGGCGACGCCGGCGGCGCGATCTGCGGCAGGCGCTGCTGGGCGGCGCGCAGGGCGTCGGCCTGGCTTCGGTCCTTGCGGCCCGCTAGCGTCGGCAGGGTCTCGCTGTTGGGCGTGGCGAAGTTGAAGGCGCTGGTCAGGTCGCCGCAGACTGCCCGGCGAAACGGGCCGATGTTCGGTTCCTTGACCCCGAAGCGCGCTTCCAGGAAGCGCAGCACCGAGGTGTGGTCGAATACCTGCGAGTTGACCCAGCCGCCGCGGCTCCAGGGCGAGATCACGAACATCGGCACGCGCGGACCGGGACCGTAGACGCGGCCGTCCGCAGCCGGCTGCTTGGTGCTGCCGGCCGGCTTGCCGTGGGTGTAGTACTCGGGACCCATGTCTGCCGGCGCCAGCGTGGTCTTGCCGGCGTAGCCGCCCTTGCCGTCCGGCGACGGTGCGGACGGCGACGGCACGTGGTCGAAGTAGCCGTCGTTCTCGTCGTAGGTGACGATCAGCACGGTCTTGCTCCACACCTCGGGGTTGGCCGTCAGCGCGTCCAGCACTTCCTGGATGAACCAGGCGCCCTGCACCGGGCTGGACGGGCCGGGGTGCTCGCAATAGATCGACGGCGCGTTCATCCACGATACCTGCGGCAGCTTGCCTTCGCGGATGTCGCGCTTGAAGGCGTCCAGGTACTGTTCGGGGCGGGTGCCCGGCAGGGTGTTGGCGATGCCTTTGTACAGCGGGTTGTTGACGTTGTCGGTTGCCGCGTCGTAGGCGTGGTAGGGCAAGGCCTGGCCGGTGCTGGTGTAGGGCTGGCCGGGGGCGCCGCCGCTGGAGACCGGGTAGCCGGAGGCGATGTTGGCTTTCCTGAATTGGCGGAACGCGCCCAGCATGTTGTCGCCCCACTCGTCGGGCATGTTCTGGTAGCTGATCCAGCTCACGCCGGCCTTTTCGAGGCGCTCGGCATAGGTGGTCCAGGTGTAGCCGGTGTTGACGCCGCTCTGCACCCCGTCGATCGCGTCCCACTCGTTGGTGACGAAGGCGGTGCCGGTCGGCACCGCGCCGTTGGTGCCGGTGATGAAGAACGAGCGGTTGGCGTCGGTACCGGTATGCATCGCGCAGTGGTAGGCGTCGCACAGCGTGAACGCATTGGCCAGCGCGAACTGGAACGGGATTTCGTTCTCGTTGAAGTAGCCCATCGAGATCGGGTTCTTGTAGCGCGGCCACTGGTCCATGCGGCCGTTGTCCCAGGCCAGCTGGCTGTCGTTCCAGTCGTGCGGCGTGCCGTTGGCGCGCTGCGCGTTGCCGACGCTGCCGTCCAGGTGGAACGGCATCACCACGGTGCCGTTGCCCAGGCGCTGCTGCCACACGGTGCGGCCTTCCGGCAGCGGGATCGGGAAGCGGTCGCCGAAGCCGCGCACGCCGGCCAGCGTGCCGAAATAATGGTCGAAGGCGCGGTTTTCCTGCATCAGGATCACGACGTGCTCGACGTCGCGGATGGTGCCCGTCGCGTTATTGGCTGGGATCGCGAGCGCGCGCTGGATCGCCGGCGGGAAGGCTGCGTAGGTGGCGGCGGCGATGCCTGCGTGGGCAGTGCCGCGCAGAAAACTGCGTCGTGAGGTCATGAGGTTTGTCCGGGCGTTGGTGATTTCTCTAATGCAACAAGATCTGTTGCATAACCGTTGTCATGCCGCTATGGCTTTGGAACGTCGCCAATGTAAACCGCGTGCATGACGACGCCATGACAAACCACGGGCTCATCCAATGCCGACACGGCACAGGTAGAAGCCGCTTTATTTGCGGCCAGACGCCTCAAGTCAGTACCGAGGTAGCGCCATACGCTACCTCGCGTAGCGCGTGGCGGGAGATGCCATACTGACTTCACAATCTCTTCCGCTAAATGTTTAACGAAGGCATTATTTCTATATGGCAATGGAACATCTGCCACACGTGAAATAGAAACCCACCAGTCGGAATCCGACTTATAGAAATAACGGGATCAGCAAAACATGGAACTTCAACGACTTCTAGCGGCTGCAACAGCAGGTGACCCATATGCTCAGAACGAGCTGGGAACCCGATTCCACCTTGGCAATGGCGTAGCGCAGAATCTGACGGAAGCGGCGCATTGGTATAAGCAGGCTGCTGAACAAGGACTATCCATTCCCCAATACAACCTGGGCCTGATGTACCGTGAAGGTTTTGGGGTAGAAAAAAACGACGAAACCGCCATCTCGTGGATCACGAAGGCTGCGCACCAGGGCCTTGCTAATGCTCAATATGATCTTGGATTGATGCATGAGTCGGGACACGGTACGGCAAAAAACGATGCGGAGGCCGTCCGGTGGCTGTTACAAGCGGCCGAGCAAGGCATGCCGGAAGCCCAGAATCATCTCGGGGTGCGGTATCTGGAAGGCCGAGGCCTCCCTAGAAATGACATTCAAGCAGCGGAATGGACCAGGAGAGCGGCAGAACAAGGCCTGATGGATGCGCAGCACAATCTTGCGCTGCTATACCTGGACGGCACGGGCGTACCGCAGGACGATCAACAGGCTGCATTCTGGACAACAGAGGCGGCTCGACAAGGACATGATGGGGCAAGCTACAACCTTGGTCAGATGCACCTGAAAGGCCGGGGTATGCCGCAGGATATGTCAAAAGCCATGACTTGGTTTCGCGTGCTTGCTGAAAAAGGGAATGTTCTATGCCAGTACAACCTTGGCGTGCTCTACGGTGAACCCGGCCCATCGCGAGACGACCAGAAATCCCTGTCCTGGTACAAGAAAGCAGCGGCGCAAGGATATGCCGATGCGCAGGCAAATCTGGCTCTGATGTACATAAAAGGACAAGGCGTGGCGCAAGACTACGGGATCGCGTCCGAATACCTGTCGCAGGCAGCAAAACAAGGGCACGCTGGAGCACAGCACAATCTGGATATGATCGTGAAAAAAATCCGGGAGCAAGGGAAGCTTCACTGAACTGTCCACAGAAATCATGAGCGGACCTGCGCCGATGAAGTGCCGACGTCTTCATCGAGGAAGGAAGCGCCGTCTTCGCAGTATTCGAAGACGGCGGTGGCGGCAGTAAAAGCCTCGGTCAATGAGGCACAAGGCCAGCCAGACTCCCGACAGCGTATTTGTCGGAAGTCGCCACTTCCGTCGCCTGCCGCATTGGCGGCACGCTTGCCCCATCGAACCGGTAAGCCGTCGCATCCAGCAACTCCCACTGCCCTTCCCCCATCAGGTGCAACACATGGGTATGGTGGCGCAGCACCGCCGGCCGGTGCGCAATGCTGATCAGCGTGGTGCCGCTCTCGCGCAGGCGCCCGTACAGCGCCGCTTCGTTGGCACCGTCGAGCGCACTGGTGGCTTCGTCCAGGATGACGATCTTCGGCGCATGCACCAGCACGCGGCCGAAGGCCAGGCGCTGCTGCTCGCCGACCGACAGCAGCTTGTCCCAGTCGCGCACGGCATCCAGGCCGCCGACGCGTTCGGCCAGGCGCGGCAGGTGCACCTGTTCCAGGATGGCCAGCAGCTCGGTGTCGCTCAGGGATGAGTGCGTGCTGGGGTAGATCAGCTGGCTGCGCAGCGTGCCGCCCTGCAGGTAGGGCTGCTGCGGCAGGAAGAAAAAGTCTTCCTGCGGCGGATGCTGGATCGTGCCGCTGCCGGTCTGCCACAAGCCCGCGATCGCCCGCAGCAGCGAGCTCTTGCCGCAGCCGCTGTCGCCGGTGATGAGCAGCGCGTCGCCCGGCTTCAGGCTCAGGTTCAGTTCCTTGATCAGCACCCGGTCGGACTGGGGCGGATGCAGGGTCAGCGACTGCAGCGCCAGGTGCTTGCCGGGACGCCGTTCGATGCTCGGATGGCTATCGACGGCAGCAACAGCACCGGCAACAACAGCGCCGGCAGCAGCGCCGCTGGCAGCCGTGCCAGGCGCAGCATCGTCCAGCACCAGCCGCGACAGGCCATGCAGGCGGTCGATGCCGGCAATGAAGCGGCTCAGGCTTTCGAAATTGTCGACGATGACGCCGACGGCGCCCAGCACCGCGGTGAAGGCGCCGGCGGCCTGGATCGCGCGCCCGACTTCCAGCTCGCCCGACAGCACGCCGCCGGCCAGGATCACGCCCGGCAGCACCAGCGTGAGCTGGCTGAAGGTGCGCTGGAACATGTTCAGGTTGCGCTGCTTCTTGATCAGCTTGGCGAAGTTGTGGATGGCCTTGTCGAGCTTGAGATTGATGCGCGTCCGTTCCTGTTCTTCGCCGCGGTAGAAGGCGATCGATTCGGCGTTTTCGCGCAGGCGGATCAGGCTGAAGCGGAAGTCCGCTTCGCGCCGCAGCTGCCAGAAGTTCAAGTGGATCAGTGGATTGCCGAACACGTACAGGGCGACCACCGTGCCGATCGACGCGTACAATGCCAGCACGCCTACGAGCGTGTGCGAGATCGACCACAGCACGGCACTGAAGGCCACCAGCTGCATGATCGAGCCGATGAAAATCAGGAGAAAGTGAATCGAGCGCCCGGTGAAGGTGTTGATGTCTTCGCTGATACGCTGGTCGGGATTGTCGATGTCCTTGTCGGCGTCGAGCGCGTAGTATTTGCGCCCTTTCAGGTAGCCGTCGAGGAAGCGGCCGGTGAGCCAGCGCCGCCAGTGGTTGGCGAACAGGTCGCGCATGTAGTAATAGAAGGCGTAGACCGGTACCGCGAACGCCAGCGTGAACAGGCAGGCGCGCACCGCCGTCCAGAAGCGGTTGCCGTTCTTGGCGGCCAGCGCCGACGTCATTTCGCCGGCCTGGTCGTTCAGCATGACGGCCAGCTTGGTTTCGACCAGCATCAGGCCGATCAACAGGAACAGCAGCCACCAGGCCTTCTTTTTTTCTTCGCCCAGCCAGTAGGGTTTGGCCACGTCGACGAATTGCTTCCATGCGGCGACGGAGAGAAGCGCTTTCCGGCGCCGTTTGGATTGGGGAGTGGCAGAGGTAGGCGAGGTCATGGTTTTGCAGACAAGCGTAATGTACGGCTTGAGCATATGACCGGGCATGAATTTGTTCGGTGCGGAAACATACATAGCGACAAGCCCGTCACCGGACCTGCCGCTATTTGCTACAAACCCTTGCGGGCCATCAGCCCTGGGTCAGGGGATTCGGCGCGATGTAGACGCGCACTTTCGGGGCGGTCACGCCTTCCGGGGCGATCACGGACAGGTCGACCACGTCCTTGTTCGGCCAGTTGTTGAACGCGAAGGCGAAGCGCTGGCCGTTCACGTCGAACTGTACGGTCTCGCCACTGGTGACGTTGATGTGGCGGGTACGCTCATGGACGACGATGGTGCGGTGTGCATGCTGGGCGGGTACGCCGTAATCGGCACGTGCATGCTTGGTCGGTGCCACGTCGGAGGCGGTGGCGCAACCGGTAGCGAGCAGGACACTGGCGAGCAGTGGGAGGATCAGGGTACGGGTTGGGCGGTTCATCATTTTTCTCCTCTAGGTTGGATGAGGCTAGTCTAGAGTTCTGCCCCTGACACGAGCATGACCCGAATATGACAATTGCATTACAGAAGCAGGTCGGATTTGTCACCCGCAAATCCGCCAGAGTCCGGCACAATGCCGATGATGCAAAATGACTGCGAATAGACGCGAAATAGATGCGAATACTGATTGTTGAAGATGATCCCAAGACCGGCGACTACCTGAACAGGGGCTTGCGCGAATCCGGTTTCAATGCCGACCTGGCGCGTTCCGGCCCGGATGGTCTCTACCTCGCGCTCGAGCACGATTACGACCTGATCGTGCTGGACGTGATGCTGCCGAAAATGGATGGCTGGACCGTGCTGCACGAGCTACGCCAGCGCAAGGACACCCCGGTGCTGTTCCTGACCGCGCGCGACGAGATCTCCGACCGCGTGCGCGGCCTGGAACTGGGCGCCGACGATTACCTGGTCAAGCCCTTCGCCTTCGCCGAACTGCTGGCGCGTATCCGGACCCTGCTGCGGCGCGCGCCGGCGCGCGAACCCGACGTCATCCGGGTGAGCGACCTCGAGGTCGACCTGCTGCGCCACCGGGTATCGCGCGGCGGTGCCCGCATCGACCTGACCCCGCGGGAGTTCGCCCTGCTGAAACTGCTGGTGCGGCGCGAGGGCGAGGTGCTGTCGCGCTCCCTGATCGCCTCGCAGGTGTGGGACATGAACTTCGATTCGGACACCAACGTCGTCGACGTCGCGGTCAAGCGCCTGCGCGCCAAGGTCGACGACCCGCATCCGCGCAAGCTGATCCACACGGTACGCGGCATGGGATACCTGCTGGAAGAACGCGCGTGACGCGCACGCCGCTGTCGATCTCGCTGCGCCTCGGCGTGCTGTTCGCCGCGATCGCCGCCGGCGTGTTCGGGGTCGTCGACGCCTACCTGTACCAGACGCTGGCGGTGCAGATGGAAGAGCGCGACGACGCCGACCTGCTGAACAAGGGCTTGCTGGTGCGCCAGCTGCTGAGCACCCTGCCGGCCGGCGGGCGCATGCCGCAGGAGCAGCTGCAAGCCGTGCTGGCGCCGGTGATCGGCCAGGAAGGCGTGAGCCTGCACGTGGCGCTGCCGGACGGGCAGGTGCTGGTATCGACCGTGCAGGATGAGGGCCGGCTGTCGGCCTATGTGCCGGTACCGCTGACGCGCGCGCCGGAACGCCTGGACATCGTGGAAGTGGAAGGCGAGCAGTCGCCGACCCACGTGCTCGACATGCTGGCCGACTACGGCGGCCTGGGTGCGCGCACCCAGGTGCGCGTGCTGCTGCTGCGCGAGCGCTCGGACCGCCTGGCGATCCTGCAACGCTACCGCATCGACCTGCTGACCGCGCTGGGCGCCGGCATCCTGCTGGCCAGCGCGCTCGGCTTCTGGGCCATCCGCAGCGGCCTGCGCCCGCTGCGCGGCATGGTTGCCAAGGCCAACGACATCCATACCCACCACCTGAATACGCGCCTCGATCCGGCCAGCATGCCGGCCGAACTGCGCGAAATGGCGGTCGCCTTCAACGACATGCTCGACCGCCTGGAAGAAGGCGTGCAGCGCCTGTCGGGCTTTGCCGCCGACCTGGCCCACGACCTGCGCACGCCCATCAACGCCTTGATGATGCAGACCCAGGTGGCACTGGGGCAGGAACGCAGCATCGACGAGTACCAGGCCCTGCTCGCCTCCACCCAGGAAGAGTACGAGCGGCTGTCGCGCATGATCGAGAACACGCTGTTCCTCGCGCGCGCGGAAAACGCCCAGCTCGCGATGAGGCGCGAGCGGCTCGACATCAAGCGCGAGCTGGCCCACATCGCCGATTATTTCGAGATGCTGGCCGAGGAGAAAAACGTGCAGCTGACGCTCGGCCCGATGCCGTCACAGCCTTTGTTCGCCGATCCGGTACTGCTGCGCCGGGCGGTCAACAACCTGATGTCGAACGCGATCACCTACACGCCGCCGGGCGGCCGGGTGCGGCTGGAAGCGCGCGCGGAAGAGTCGTGGATCACGATCTCGGTGAGCAACAGCGGCGACGGCGTCCCTTCGTTCGACCTGGAACGCGTGTTCGACCGCTACTACCAGGCCGACCCCGCACGCGCCAGCGGCAGCTCGGTCGGGCTGGGCCTGCCGATCGTGCGCGTCATCATGCACCTGCACGGCGGCGGCGCCCAGGCCGAGATCCACCCGGGGGCCGACACCGTGTTCAGCCTGTGCTTCCCGCGCCAGGTGCCGGAAACGTGACCCTGGCCTCGAGGCCTTTCAGGCGTGCCGATTCGCCCAGCGTCAGCCGGGCGCCATGGCGCTCGGCGATCGACTTGATGATCGCCAGTCCCAGCCCGCTGCCGGCGGCGTCGCTGCCCGGCACGCGGTAGAAACGGTCGAACACGCGTTCGCGTTCCGCCGCAGGGATGCCGGGGCCGCTGTCCTCGACCGTCACCACCACCTCCCCTGCCCGCGCTTCCACCGACACGTCGACCGTGCCGCCGCTCGGGGTGTACTTGATCGCATTGTCAACCAGGTTACGCAGCAGGATCATCAGGGCATCGCTCTGCCCCTGCACGGCGGCGGCATCGGCGCGCTGCAGGCCGAGGTCGATGTGCCGGGCCTGCGCCACGCCGGCCAGGTCGGCCACCGCACGTCCCGCCAGTGACGCCAGGTCGACCGGCTGGCGCGGCGCTTCGTTGGCTTCCTGGCGCGCCAGCACCAGCAGCTGCTCGACCAGGCGGGTGGCGCGTTCGATGCCGGCGGACAGACGGCCGATGGCGACCTGGCGCGCCTCGTCGCAGTTGGCGCGCTCCAGGCTCGTTACCTGCAGCTTGAGCGCGGCCAGCGGCGTGCGCAGTTCGTGGGCGGCGTCGGCGACGAAGTTCTGCTGGGCGTCGAAGGCGGTGCGCACGCGCCCGAACAGCAGGTTCAGTTCCTGCACCAGCGGGCGCACCTCGTCCGGCAAGCCGTTTTCCGACACCGGCGACAGGTCGTCGGCCTGGCGCGACGCCACCTGGCGCCGCACCCTGGCCACCGGATCGAGCGAGCCGCTGACCACCCACCACACGACCAGCATCAGGATCGGCATCATGACCGCGATCGGCCCCAGCGTGCGGAACGCCAGGTTGCTTGCCATGCTGCGGCGCACGGCCAGGTCCTGGGCCACCTGCACGGTCTGGTTATCGGTCTGGATCGAGAAGATGCGGTAGGTCGTGCCGTTGGCGCGCACGTTGGAGAAGCCGAGCACCGCGCGCTGCGGCAGGCGTGCGTGCGAAGCGCTCTTGAACACCTGCACGCCGTCCGGCGACCACACCTGCACCACCATGTCGTCGCTGCCCGAGAGCGGCGTCTCGACGTTGTCCGCGGTCTCGGTGCTGGCGAGCGGCACGCGCGAGCGCAGCGACAGCGCCATCTGCTGCATGTGATAGTCGAAGATCTGGTCGGCGTCCTGCAGCGCCGTGCGGTAGGCGATCGACGCCTGGGCCACGGCGGCGATCGTGATCGCGGCCAGCAGGTACCACAGCAGCCGGCCGCGCAGGGAATGGGTCAATACACGCCTTACTTTCACTTCTAGACCTTGGGAACCATGTAGCCGACCCCGCGCACGTTCTGGATCAGGTCGCTGCCGAGCTTCTTGCGCAGGCCGTGGATATACACCTCGACCGCGTTGCTGCTGACTTCATCGCGCCAGCTGTACAGCTTTTCCTCGAGCTGGGCGCGCGACAGCACCGCCCCGGGACGCGCGACCAGCGCTTCCAGCACGGCCCATTCGCGCGCCGACAGCACGGTCGGCGCACCGTCGACCAGCACTTCGCGGGTGGCGGGATTGACGGAGATGTTCTTGTACTCGAAGACGGGTTCGGCGCGCCCGGCGGCACGCCGCAGCAGCGCGCGGATGCGCGCCAGCAATTCATCGAGATCGTAGGGTTTGAGGACGTAGTCGTCCGCGCCGGCATCGAGCCCGGCGATACGCTGCGCCACCGCATCGCGCGCGGTGGCGACCAGCACCGGAGTGCGGTCCTTGCGCGCGCGCATGCTGCGCAACACTTCCAGCCCGTCCTTGCGCGGCAGGCCCAAGTCAAGGACCACCAGGTCGTAGTTCTGGTTCTGCATCAGGGCCGTGTCGGCCATTTCGCCGTCCTTGACCCAGTCGACGGCGTAGTGCTCGGCCCTGAGCAGGTCGAGCACCACTTCGCCGATCATCGTATCGTCTTCCACCAGCAGCAGCCGCATTCAATCCCCCGATTTCTGAAACCCTGCGGACAGAAGACTCTGCGATTCTTAACCGATCCTGACAGGAATGAAGATTCTGTCATCCCCGCGCTGGATCAGCAAGGCCACCGACTTGCTGGACTTGCCGACCACGTCGCGCACCTGCGCTACCGAGGTCACCGGCCTGCCGTTGACCGACAGCAGGACGTCGCCCGGCTGGATGCCGGCCATCTGGGCGGCGCCGCCCGCATCCTCGATCAAGAGGCCCGACGGAATGCCGGACTGGCGCTTCTCCATCGGGTCCAGCGGACGCAGGGCCAGGCCCAGCTTGGCGCCGGTATCGTTGCTGGCCAGGCTGTTGCGGTCGGCAGGCGCCGCCTTGTCGCTGGCACTGCCCAGCGTCGCGTTCACCTGCACGTTCTTGCCCTCGCGCCAGACGTCCAGCGCCAGCTTCTCGCCCGGCTTGGCAACCGACACGATCGCAGTCAGGTCGCCGCCGCCGATGACCGGCTGGCCGTTGACCTTGCGGATCACGTCGCCCGACTTCAGGCCGGCCTTGTCGGCGGCGCTGCCGCGTTCGACATTTTGCACCAGCGCGCCGTCCGGCGACTCCAGCTTGAAGGAATCGGCAAAGTCCTGGCCGATGTCCTGCAGGCTGACGCCCAGCTTGGCGTGCTGCACCTTGCCGGTAGCGACGATCTGGTCCTTGATGCGGATCGCCGCATCGATCGGGATCGCGAACGACAGGCCCTGGTAGCCGCCGGTCTGGCTGTAGATCTGCGAGTTGATGCCGACCACTTCGCCACGCGTGTTGAACAGCGGGCCGCCCGAGTTACCCGGGTTGACCGCGACGTCGGTCTGGATGAACGGCACCGAGTCGCCCGGCAGCGAGCGCCCTTTCGCGCTGACCACGCCGGCGGTCACGGTCGATTCCAGGCCGAACGGCGAACCGATCGCCAGCACCCATTCGCCGACCTGCAGGTTACGGGTGTTCCCCAGCGGGACCACCGGCAGGTTCCTGGCATCGATTTTCAGCACGGCGACGTCGGTCTTGGTATCCGAGCCCAGGACTTTCGCGCGGTATTCGCGGCGGTCCTGCAGCTTGACCGTGACTTCGTCGGCATCGCGCACCACGTGCGCGTTGGTAAGGATGACGCCGTCCGGGCTAACAATGAAGCCCGATCCAGCGCCGTAAACGACTTCGCCGCGGCCACCGTTGCCACCACGTGGCTGTTGCGGTTGCTGGAAGCGGCGGAAGAATTCAAAGAAAGGATCGTCCTCGTCGAACTGCGGCATCTGGCGCTGCTGCGCCTTGGTGCTGCCGACGACGCGGATATTCACCACGGCCGGGCCGTTGTGGGAAACGATCTTGGTAAAGTCGGGCAAGCCGACTGCGGTCGCGTTGCCGGCGACAGGCGCCGGGGTCGCTGCGACCGGTGCCGGTACGCTTGCCGGCGCGGGGACGTTGGCTGCCGCGGCGGCTTCGGCGGCGGCAGTTGCGTTATTGTGATTGACTGCGATCGCGCCAACCGCTCCGCCAACGACGCCGGCCGTGCACAGGGCGAGCGTGAGACGTTTTGCGGTGATGGCAACTGCACCTTCGGTTTGCATGTACGTGCTCCTGGGTTTGGAAAAGTGGTTCTGAGGACTGCTGTTTTGGTAAGGAGTATATTGA
The DNA here is from genome assembly GCF_006715485.1 of Herbaspirillum sp. SJZ107. Classification (GTDB taxonomy): domain Bacteria; phylum Pseudomonadota; class Gammaproteobacteria; order Burkholderiales; family Burkholderiaceae_D; genus Telluria. The sequence continues at coordinate 1,120,697 of NZ_VFNH01000002.1, read as the reverse complement.
GCTTGCAGTCTTAGAACATGCTTAAGCTAGAGTTCGCACGAGCTTAGGCGGCGCTTAAGCCGAACGCGTGGACGGGAATCCCGTTTACCCTACGGGCGGGTAAACGGAAAAGAGGCGCCGAAGCGCCTCTTTCTGACTACCGTTACTGATTACTGATTACGCAGCCTGCTGGGTCGGTTGCTCCAGCACTTGCACGTTGTCGGTATTGCCCAGTGCATCGGCGATCGCGATCTTGCGCGGCTTGAAGGCTTCCGGCACTTCGCGCACCAGTTCGATGGTCAGCATGCCGTTGTCGAAGCCGGCGCTGACGACCTTCACGTGGTTGGCCAGCTGGAAGCGCTGTTCGAAGTCACGCGAAGCAATGCCACGGTGCAGGAAGGTGCGCTGCACGTCGTCTTTTTGCTTGCGGCCGGTGACCAGCAGGGTATCGCGTTCGGCGACGATGTCGATCTCGTTGCGGTTGAAACCGGCGAGCGCCATCACGATACGGTATTTGTCTTCGCTGACCAGTTCGACGTTGTACGGCGGGTAGCTCGGGGCGGCTTCAGCACGCTGCTCGAGCAGGTTCACCAGGCGGTCGAAACCGATAGCGGAACGGTACAGGGGAGTCAGATCGAAAGTACGCATGATTACATATCCTTTTAAAGTTCAAGCGATAAAGTTGTCGGACCTCATCGTGAGCATCCGATGGAACCAATCTATGTCCCGCCATACGGTTTTCAAGGCATACAAAATATCGATTTGAAGGCCACTTTTCGAATTTTATTCGCATCACTGCAGGCTGGAATTTTGCATTGTCAAGCGTGCTATATTCGTTCGTTTGCACCCGCGTTCGTACCCTGTTACTCGTTTCCCTCCTCGCTCATTCTCGACATGACCGCACTCCTTTCACGCTCCGCATCCGCCCTCGCACTCGCGCTGGCACTGGCCTTCCCTGCCGCCCACGCCGACGTTCCTGCGCCGGTCAATCCGACCTACCCCGGCACCATCGTGCTGAACGTCGACGCGACCAACCTGTCGCAGCAGATCTTCCGTATGCGCATGTCGATTCCGGTCAAGCCGGGTCCGCTGACGCTGCTGTATCCGCAATGGCTGCCGGCCAACCATGGCCCCAATGGCCCGATCACCCAGCTGGCCGGCCTGAAGTTCACGGCCAACGGCAAGCCGGTGGAGTGGACGCGCGATCCGGTGCACGTGTATGCCTTCCACGTCAACGTGCCGGAAGGCGCGGCCACGCTGGAAGCCGAGTACCAGTACCTGTCGCCGCTGGACGCGACCCAGGGCCGCAACACCATGACCGACGACATCCTCGGCGTGCAATGGATCTCGACCACGCTGTACCCGGCCGGCTACGTGGCGCGCGGCGTGACCGTGCAGGCCAACCTGAAACTGCCGACTGGCTGGCAGTACGCCACCGCGCTAGAGACCGAGAACCGCCAGGGCGACGACATCCGCTTCAAGCCGAGCGACCTCGAAACGCTGGTCGATTCGCCGCTGTTCGCCGGCCGCTACTACAAGCAGTTCGACCTCGACCCGGGCGGCAAGGTGCCGGTGCGCCTGAACGTGTTTGCCGACACGCCGGAAAGCCTGGAAGCGAAACCGGAGCAGATCGAACCGCACCGCAAGCTGGTGCAACAAGCGTATAAACTGTTTGGCTCGTACCACTACGACCACTACGATTTCCTGTTCGCGCTGTCCGACGAATTCGGCGGCATCGGCCGCGAGCACCACCAGTCGAGCGAGAACGGCGTCAAGCCGGGCTACTTCACGGACTGGTCCAAGAGCGAAGCCGGGCGCGACCTGCTGCCGCACGAGTACACCCACTCGTGGGACGGCAAGTTCCGCCGCCCGGCCGGCCAGAACGTCCCCAACTTCAACGTGCCGATGCAGAACGAGCTGCTGTACGTGTACGAAGGCCAGACCCAGTACTGGGGCAACGTGCTGGCCGCGCGCTCCGGCCTGGTCTCGATCGCCGGCGCCCGCGACGCCCTGGCTGCCACCGCGGCGCGCTACGACAGCGTCGCCGGCCGCGCCTGGCGCTCGGTGCAGGACACGGTCTACGACCCGATCATGAACGCGCGCCGCCCGCTCGGCTGGGCCAACTGGCAGCGCAGCGAGGACTACTATTCGGAAGGCCAGCTGATCTGGCTCGACGTCGACACCCGCCTGCGCGAAATGTCGAACGACAAGCGCTCGCTGAACGACTTCGCGCGCGCCTTCTACAGCATCAACGACGGCAGCCACCTGCCCGCCTTCTATACCTTCGAGGACGTGGTCGCGACGCTGAACAAGATCCAGCCCTACGACTGGGCCAGCTTCCTGCGCTCGAAGCTCGACGGCCACGGCCCCGGCGCCCCGCTGGACGGCCTTGCGCGCGCCGGCTGGAAGCTGGTCTACACCGAGACCCCGACCGACCTGGTCAAGGGTGCGGACGACCGCACCAAGGCGACCGACCTGAGCTACTCGCTCGGCTTCACGGTCGGCGCCGACGGCGCGATCCGCGGCCTGGTCTGGGACGGCGTGGCGTTCCGTGCCGGCCTGGCGGCGAATTCCTCGATCGTCGCGGTCAACAACCGCGTCTACAAGCCGGAACTGCTGAAGAAGGCGATCACGGAAGCCAAGGACGGCAAGCCGATCCAGCTGCTGGTCAAGAAGGGCAACGTGCTGCGCACGGTGTCGCTCGACTACCGCGGCGGCCTGCGCTATCCGCGCCTTGAACGGATTCCGGGTACCAAGGATCGGCTGGAGGCGATCTTCTCGGCGTTGAAGTAATTTCCACCTGTGGCTGCCTGAGGGCAGCCACATTTTTTTGGGGCGCCAGCCACGAGGCCGATGACAACTAAGCGAAAAGCAAAGGCGGCGAAGCAAAAGAAAAATTCGGTGACCGACTATGTCTTGTGCCTCTTTTTTGTCGTCGTGCTGCTTTTGTTCGGCATTTTTGGCATCCATGACGGGACCGTCACCGTAAGGCCCAACCGTCACCTTCCGGCTACCCTGCTCCGTGGTGAGGAGGCCATGACGGTAGCCGTCGGCGCCATCGGTTGCGCGAGCCTATTGGTCCTGTGGCTGTGCAGGCACCGGACCTGGCTTCCGCTGGCGATCGGCGCAGCCATCATAGGCAATGTGCTTGTCGCGATGCTAGCCTTTAGCAGCGTTGGTTAGGTTGGATGCGTCATGCGAGCCATGGCCGGTTCGGGTCGAGAGCGGCCAGGACCGGACGTTCCACTAACCAGATTCTCAAATACTTATTATGGATGGCGCACAAATACATCATTCGCTGAAGATGTTTGATACAAAAGGGCAGGCATGAGCGCACCGTCGCATCCGCTGCAAAGGATCGCACCGGGAGGAGCTGAGGCCCTGTTCCGCCTGTTCCAGCTGTACTACTACGAGGGTTCCGATTGGGCGGATGAAGATATCGGTCCGGACGGCTTGTTCGATGCCTCTCCAGAGCAGATTGCCGATTACATCAATGACCCCGCCAAGGGTGCCTATTGGATTAGGAAAGATGGTGCGCTGGTGGGCTTCGTCGTCACCGAACCCTTCACCCTGCCGAACGGCAGCGTGGCCGAAGAGGTGGCCGATCTGTTCATTCTGAAGCGTTATCGGCGCCAGGGATTGGCATTTGAGGCTGTGCACGCATTAGCGCGCACCTTCACCGGCCCGTGGCTGGTAGCGATTTTTCGCGCCGACACCCGTGCCGGCGCGTTCTGGCAGCGTCTGTTCGCCAGTCTGCCACCAAACAGCGTACGCTCGTACGACGATCCGAACCTGCCGGACCTATTGCAGCACGCAATCAACGATACAGATTCCCAAGCGCCATCCACGACATCAACGACCTAAAACTATAAGGAGATTGAGCGGAAACGCGAAAAAAGTCAGCGACGAGTTCAACCCGGCTCGTCCTTCTCTGGTCGTCAACGTCTGCAATGGATCGGAAGCGGACATTCAGGTAGGTCTGCAACCGGTCAAAAGCCCGCATGTTCCGCCACGCAGTTCCCGCTGGCCTACCTCTTCGGTGTCAGCATCAGGAGCCTGCCGCGCGGACCATCCTCCAGCACCCATAGCGCGCCGTCCGGCCCGGTGCGAACGCCACGGATGCGTTCGCCCATGTCCCAATGGTCCACCTTGCTCGCATTCTCGCCGTCGAGTGCAATGCGGTCCAGCGACTTGCCCGAGAGACCGGTGATGAAGAGGGAATTTTTCCACTTCGGGAACAGGTCCGCATCGTAGTAAGCGAGGCCGCCTGGTGAAATGGCCGGATTCCACGACACTTTCGGGGCTTCGAAGCCGTCACCAGGCGCGTGGTCAGGGATGTCGCGGCCGTCATAGTGGTTGCCATTCGATGCTTTCGGCCAGCCATAGTTGAGGCCTGGCTTGATCAGGTTGATCTCGTCGCCATGGCGCGGCCCCATCTCCATTTCCCACAGGCGTCCCTGCCTGTCGAAGGCCATGCCCAGCAGATTGCGGTGGCCATACGACCAGACGGCTGGATGGAAGCCCCTGGCCGCGAGCGGGTTGCCGGCAGCGGGCGTGCCGTCGAGGTTCAGGCGCAGCACCTTGCCGAGCGTCGACCTGGGGTCCTGCGCCGGATCGAAAAGCTGGCGGTCGCCACTGGTGAAGAAGAGATACTTGCCATCTGGCGAGAGGCCAATACGGCCCGAATAGTGCCCGCCAGTCGAAGCCTCCTGGCCGCGGAAAAGGACCTTTGTGTCCTTGAGCGTGCCGGCTGCCTGATCCAGTGTCGCAGTGGCGAGCACGACCCGGGTGTCGGTACCGGGACCAGCCTCGGAGTAGCTGAAGTAGAGCAGCTTGCTGGCCGCGAAATCGGGAGCGGGCACGATGTCCATGAGCGCGCCCTGGCCCTTGCTGCTGACGGAGGGTGTGCCGGACACTGTCCGCCTGGTACCGGTCGCGGGATCGAACAGGATCATCGTCCCCTCCTTTTGCGTCACCAGCACGCTGCCGTTGGGCAGGAATGCCATGGCCCATGGGCTCTTGAATGTGCCGACCGGCTTGATCTCGAAAGGCAGGCCGGCCGCGGTTGCACTTGTCTGCGCGTTCGCCGCCGGGGCGGCGGAGAACGCAAGCAGGGTGAGCGAGAAAGTGGTGGCAAGGCCGAGCATGCTCGAATTCATATTTTCCAGATCTCCATTCGCGGATTGATGCCAGGTTGCTGAGGCAAAAGGTATGCCAATGATGCGCCGGCGCTGTTGGTGCAAAGGGCAGGAGGAAGTGTAGAGCAAAACGCCTATTGCAGACGCTGCGCTGGCGGCGGCAATCATCCCCGACATATGCGCGAAGCGACTGTGCCGGTTGCACACACCGAAAGCCTCTTCGTTTTGTCCGATCTCGGTCGGGTTCAGACGTTTAGGCAGGTCCGCAACTGGCCAGAAGCGGACCGTCAACTACGAATTTTGAAAGCAGCAGACCAAAGATCAGTCAATCTCGCTCACGAACTGACCCAGCGGGCGGCGCACCTTCGGCAGGTCCACCAGCCAGTCCTGCTCGGCCTTGCGGTAGCCCAGCGGCAGCATGACCGCGCTGCGCAGGCCGCGCTCGCCCAGGTTCAGGATGCGGTCGACGGCAGCCGGATCGAAGCCTTCCATCGGCGTGCAATCGACTTCCTCGAAGGCGGCCGCGATGACCGCCGCACTGAAGCCGATGTAGGCCTGGCGCGCAGCGTGCTGGAAGTTGACTTCCGCGTCGCGGCCCGGGTAGGTCGACAGCAGTTGCTGGCGGTAGGCTTCCCAGCCTTCGTTGCGGAAACCGCGCACCTCGTTGGTAAGGTCGAACATGTGGTTGATGCGCTCGGGCGTGTAGTTGTCCCAGGCGGCGAACACCAGCAGGTGCGAGGCGTCGACCACCTGCGCCTGGTTCCAGGCGACCTCGCGGATCTGGGCGCGCAGCGCCGGATTGTTCACGATCAGGATTTCATAGGGCTGCAGGCCGGACGAGGTCGGCGCCAGGCGCGCGGCTTCGATGATGCGCTCTAACTTATCCTGCGGCACCTTGCGCGCCGGGTCCATCGCCTTGGTGGCATAGCGCCATTGCAGTTTGTCGAGCAATTCCATGTAACGTCCTTTCGAATTAAAGATGCGCTATTGTATTTGTTCACGACAGATCGATAAACTATGCTTCTGGCAAATGATTTGTTCTTGAGGAAGCAAGATGGGGCGGAAGTTCGATCACCTGGCCGATGTCGAGGTGTTTCTCAACGTCGTCGAGCATGGTTCGTTCAGCGCGGCGGCGGTCGTGCTGTCGACCACGCCTTCGGTGCTGAGCCGGGCCGTGTCGCGGCTCGAGGCGCGGCTCGGCGCACAACTGTTGCGCCGGACCACGCGCAGCCTCAGCCTCACCGATGCCGGCCAGCGCTACGCCGACGAGGCCCGCGACGCCTTCGCCCGGCTCGGGCAGGCCGAGCAGGCAATGCGCAGCACGACGGCGCAACTGAGCGGCAAGGTGCGCATGAGCGTGTCGACCGGCTATGGCCTGCAGCGCCTGCCGCGCGTGCTGGCTGCCTACAAGCGCGCCTATCCGCTGGTCGAACTGGACGTCGACATCACCAACCGCAACGTCGACCTGGTGGCCGAGGGCTTCGACCTGGCGATCCGCTCCGGCCCGCTGCCGAGCAGCACGATGGCATCGCGCCATTTGGAAGCGTCGCCGCTGTGCCTGCTGGCTGCCCCTGCCTACCTGGAGACGGCCGGACCGCTGGCGACGCTGGACGACCTGGCACGCCAGCATTGCATCGCCTTCGTCCGGCCCAACACCGGCCGGGTATTTCCCTGGCAGCTGCGCGATGGCGAGCGCGACATCGACTGGATCCCGCCGGCGTCGGTAACGGTGTCGACCGACGCAATGGGCGTCATCTGGCTGGCCGAACAGGGTATGGGGATTGCGTTGTGTCCGCGCCTGTTTGCCGAAGCCAGCCTGGCGGCGGGACGGCTGGTGGAGGTGTTGCCGCAGCTGGGTGGACGGACGCGCGCATTCTCGGTCGTGTATCCGGCCCACCGTGGCCTGTCGGCGGCGTCGCGCGCACTGATCGACATGCTGGTGGCGGCGCGGGACGGTTCCTGCCTGGCGTGACTGTTCGTGACTTTTCCGCCCAGGCAAGCTGCTATGCTGAGCGACATCGACTGGCGCAGGATCAGGCACGTCATTTTCAGGGTGCATTTTGAAGAAACAACTTTTGTCAGCTGCCGTTATCGCTTTCACGGCATGCGCTTCGGTCTCGGCTTCGCATCAACACCTTCCCGATGCGGATCAAGCCGGCGCTCCAGCACCTGCCACGCAGCCGCAATCGCCTGCTGCCGGCACCGACGCCAAGCCGTTTGCCAGGGCGCTGGCGCACGCCATATCGCTCATCGACGCAAAGCAGTTCGATGCGGCGCGCGAGGAACTCAATGCCTTGATGAAGACCTATCCGGATGAGCCCAGCATCCTGTTTTTATTTGCCAATACCTCGATGCAACTGGGGCACCGGGCCGAAGGCGAAGCGTATTTCGAGCGCTACCATGCCCTGGCGCTGCGCAGGAAAGAATACAAGCCCGGTGACATGCTGCTGGTGCTTGCCCGCCTGTGCCGGGAGCGCGACGACATCGCGGCATCGCGCAAATGGCTCGATCAAGTCGACCCGAACGATCAAAAGACGTATTTCGCGGCGCAGATTCAACGCTCCATGCTGCTCGCCAAGGAAAAGAATGTGACAGGCGCGCTCGCGCTGGTCGATTCGCTGGAGCCGCGCACGCCCGATGACCTGCTGCAGGTGATTCTGTCCAAAGCAGATTACCTGCGCCAGTTGGGACGGCTCGAAGAAGCCTACGAGGTGCTTGCCGCCGGTACGCCACGTGTCGCGCCCGAAGCCGAACTGCTCAATTTATATGCCTCGGTAGCGAACGAGACTGGACGATTCGATGTGGCGGAAAGCGCCGCACAACTGGCCATTGCAAGGGCGCCCGGCGAGTACACGGCCTATAACAACCTCGCTTCATGGTACGTCGAACGCAACGTGAAACCGGCGTATGCATTGCAGCTTGCGTCCAAGGCGCTGGAGATCAAACCCGACAGTCCCTATGCGATGGACACCGTGGGTTACGCGCAGTATCGGCTCGGCAATCTGGAGGCAGCAGAAACACAGTTGCGGCGCGCCTATGCGCAACTTCAGCATCCGGAGATTGCATTGCATCTCGTCGAGGTATTGCTGCAAAAAGGGGAACGCGACGAAGCACGACAACTGATGCGCGAAGCGAGCGCCAAACTGGACAGCCCGCCGAGCGAGCCGCTGCGCAAGAAAATCGAAGGCTTGCAGTTGCGCTTGTAGGGCGGTTCTTTCCGGACTCGATTGCGCTACGCCGCTTTCACAGATGACCGATATCATCCAACATTTACCTATGCACCCTATGCTGAAGTTGCTGAAAATAAAGGGGGTGATATGGGATGGTTCGAGGCCTGGCGCGCCGTAAAGCATATACGCAATTCTCCTTACCAGACGGCGCTGGCCGCGCTGCCGGCAGGACTTCAAGCCTACTGGCAGCACAGCGCGCCGCAGGAATACCCGGGCATCCCGACGGATGCCTTTTTTTTCGTCCGTGCGGCCGAAGGGCTGATGAATTTCTTCGATGTCGTGACCCGTAGCGGCAAGCCCTGCGCCCTGCCCTCGGAAGCGGCAGACTCGGTCTGGCATGCCTGGCTGCGCTGGAATCCGGCGGGGCTGGACTATTTCTGCATCAAGCATTTCGGATGCAAGATACCGCATATCGAGCGCTCCGAACTGGGAGCCGGCGCACTGCTCAACAGCTTCGTGCGTTGCCGCGGACGCCAGGGCGCTACCTTGCATGCATCGGCGCTTCCTGCACTGTTCCGGCTCGACGCCAGGCTGAAGATGCGCGGCGGTCACGGTTACTGGAACCGGATGTTTTCCGGCCGTGTCGTCTATGTACGCCTCGACGCGCGTGGCCTGGGCAGACGGCGGGCGTCTCCCCATCCGGAACTGACGCAGGATGCGTTGCAGGCAGCAGGACTGAAGTACCAACGCAGCGCTGGTGTCGCTTCGTCAGGCGATGGCGCACCCTTTGCCTTCCTGGGTGGCGATGCGGGCGGCAGCAGTTTCGATGATGACTGCAGTGCCGGTGCAGGCGACAGCGGCTACGATAGCGGAAGCAGCTGCGGCAGCAGCTGTGGTGGCGGTTGTGGCGGCGGGGGAGATTGAGAAATAAGGAGCAGCTGAAACAATGGTTATTTGCTGTCAGACTCTCGAATGACCTCATGCCGGGCATACCAAGACTATGAAGCATATCCCACCGCCTCCCGTCCTCGACTGTGCTCGCGTCATGGCATATGCGTTCGTAGAGGACATTCCTTATCGCCGCTGGGGTGCGCTGTACATGGATGGCGTATTGCTGGAACACGTTCCGTGTCTTGCCATCTGTATCAATTTGGGGTCGGACCGGAGCGTCATGTTTTTTCGCTGCGATTTGGAGTGGAAGGTCCTTGGCGCATCTATTGAACCAGCTGCGGCAGAAGCAAAAGCAAAAGCGGAAGAGAACTACCCTGGTGTTACTTCGCGTTGGATTGACGTGAATACCAGCGTCAAAGCAGCGCTGGAATGGAGAACTCTTTCGCGTAGGCGTCTATAGATCAGCAAACGTTGCAGTGAATTTATTTCATCTGCCGGTCGAATCTCTACGATACGTTCGATTTCAGCTTTTCCTGCTTGTTTGCTTATAAAAAAACATCGCCATCGCCGCAGAAGCCAGCAACAAAACAACGCCTGCCATGTCGACGCCGACATTCACGCGCACATCCACTTTTACGTCTTTCATATTCACATTGCCTCGATGCTTTGGTAAGTCAAGCATAGCATGGGGACTTTCGCGGTGACGCACGGGCAAACCTGGGCCCCGGCCTGCGCCGGGGCGACGAACCGACTATGCGCGACGATCAAAGCTTGCCTTCCGCCAGCATCTCGCGCGTCCGCTTCAAGGTCGACAGCAAGGCGCTTTTATACCCCTTCTCGCTGTCCATCCACGCCTGCTCGGCCTGCTCCTCTGGCCCGCCCGGCTGCTTGCCGCGCAAGCCGGTATAGCAGTAGAACCGCAGCTGCAGCGCACCCGCGTCGTCCTCGAACAACTCGTTGACGATCACGCCTTCGCGCGGCCCGGTCGCCTGGAAGAAGGACACCTTGGTTTCCGGCTCGAAGGCGATGATCTCGCGCAGGTCCTGGCCGCCGATGGTTGCTTCGCGCACGATGTGGGTCGCGCTCTCTTCCACGACCTCGCAGTAGGTGCACAGGCCGGGCGGCAGGAATGGGCGGGCGTCGCGGGCCTTGAGCACCAGGCCGGCCCAGGCCTGGGCGCGGGTCAGCGGGGTCTCGCCTTCCGGATTGACCGGGACGGTGGCAGTCGAATAGATCATGATGTCTCTCCTTGTCGATGAAGCTGGATTCAAACCGAAGCGGCGATGCCGGCCGCGAACTCGCGGTACGAACGCAGCGGCCGGCCCAGCATCGCGGTCAGGCGGGCGACGTCGCCGGCTTCGGGCACCATGCCGTCGGAAAGGAAACGCTCGCTCATCAGGCGCATGTCGTAGGCCATCCAGCCGGGCATGAAGTTGCGCAGGTTCTGCTCGAAAGCCGCGGTGTCGTCGCCGCCGTAGGCAACCGGGCGTTGCAACACGTCCGACCAGATAGCGGCGACATCGGGGCCGGTCAGGGTGTCCGGGCCGACCAGGTTGATGCGTTCGAGCGGCAGCGGGCGGGTGGCGTTCTTGCGGTGGATCAGCTCGATGGCCGCGATCTCGCCGATGTCGCGCACGTCGACCATGGCCAGGCCCTTGGCGCCGATCGGCATCGGATACACGCCGTAGCCGAGCACGACGTCCTTGACGGTCACGTCGTTGCTGATGAAATAAGCCGGGCGCAGGATGGTGGCGGAAAAACCCATTTTTTCGATCATGCGTTCAACGCCGTACTTGCCGGCGAAGTGCGGTACGTTGACATAGACGTCGCTGTGGATCACCGACAGGTAGACCAGGCGGTCGACGCCGGCTTCGCGGGCGGTGTTGAGGGCGATCAGCGCCTGGGTGAATTCGTCGGGCACCACGGCGTTCAGCAGGAACAGGGTAGACACGCCTTTGAAGGCGCTGCGCAGCGAGTCGACGTCGAGCAGGTCGCCCTTGACGACGTCGACGCCGCTCGGGAAGTCGGCCTTGGCCGGATCGCGCACCAGGGCGCGCACGCTGGCGCCGCGCTTGACGAGTTGTTCGACGACGTTGCGGCCGATGGTGCCGGCGGCACCGGTAACGAGGATGGTCATGATGTGCTCCTTTAGGTGATGTGGTTGACGACGAGTTCATGGTAGTCATCCCACAGCTGGACCGATAGACGGTATAGTTGGACATATCGTCTCGCTGATGGAACACATACGGAACATATGGATCTCCTCGCCCTCACCGACTTCAACCTGGTCGCCCGCCATGGCGGCTTCGGCCGTGCCGCGCGCGCCACCGGGCGGCCGAAAGCGACGCTGTCGCGCCGCGTGGCCGAACTGGAAGCCGATCTCGGCCTGCGCCTGCTCGAGCGCGGCGCGCGCACCCTGAAGCTGACCGAGGAAGGCCGCGCGCTGTACGAGCGCACCGCCGTCCTGCTCACCGAAGTCGACCAGACGGCGGCGGAGATCGCCTCGGGCGGTGCCAGGCCGCGCGGCCGCCTGCGCATCAGCGCGCCGATGCTGTTCTCGCAGATCGCGATGGGGAAACTGGCGGCCGGCTTCGCGCTGGCCTATCCGGAAGTGCGGCTGGAAGTGACGACCGAGGACCGGGCGGTCGACATGGTCGAGGAAGGCATCGACCTGGTGATCCGGGTCAATCCGGATCCGGACGAAAGCCTGGTCGGGCGCATCTTCGTGCGCGACCGGCTGCTGGTGGTGGCCGGCCCGGGCCTGGCGCGGCCCGAGGACGGCACGCCGGTGCCGGCGGTGGTCCGCGGCAGTGCCGATCGCAGCGCCACCTGGGCCATGCGCACGCCGGCCGGCCCGTCCCGCATCGCGGTCGACCCGGTGCTGGGCCTGTCGTCGCTGGTGATGGTGCGCGATGCGGTGCGCGCCGGTGTCGGTGCCGGGCGCCTGCCGGTCTCGCTGGTCAGCCACGACCTGGCCGACGGCCTGCTGGTGCAGTGGGGCGAGGTCGAGGGGCCGGAGATCGCGCTGTGGGCGCTGTACCCTTCGCGGCGGCTGCTGAGTGCGCGCGTGTCGGCCTTCCTCGAGTTCCTAAAGGCGGCCTTTCCGCTGGGGACGTCGGAAGAGCTGGCCGCCTACATCACGTCATGATCGCTTCCAGCTCGCGTGCGACCTGCTGCGCGAACTGGTGGATGTGATAGCCGTCGACGAAGCCGTGGTGCGCCTGCACCGAGAACGGCAGCTGCAAGCCGTCCGGCCCGTCGCGGAACTTGCCCCAGGCCAGCGACGGGATGTCGGGCGTGGCCAGCGAGGCCATCGGATGCTGGATCGACGTAAAATCCAGCCACGGCATGCAGGTGATGAAAACCTGCTCCTTGGCCGCGCGCGGCGGCAGCGCGCTGTATTTCTGGTTCATCTCGAGCATGGCGGACGCCTCCTCGCGCGCCGCCTGGCCGCGGGCGACGAATTCGCGCACGTCGTCGGACCAGTCGAACTGGGCGAAATTCAGGTCGAAGTGCTGGTTCACGACCGTGAAGGAAGGGTGCAGGCGGTCGATCATGATCACCTCGCCGTCCAGGACGCGGTAGCGGAAATTCTCGACCTGCAGCACCGCACGCAGCACGGCGCACAGCAGCACGTGGAAAGGCGCGAGGCCCTGCGCCTTGCACCAGGGCCGGAAGTCCGGCAGGTCCATGCGGAAGCACAAATTGACCGCCGGGCTTTGCATGCGGTCGAAAAAGTCGAAGCGGTCGCGCCGCCGTTCAAAATTCTGCATAAAACATGTCTCCTGATTCTTGGCGGCATTGTCGCATAGCCAGGTTTCGTGCGAGCATGTCTCATTATCTATCCAGCATGCATCCATGATCATTCGACCGACCTGCGAAGCCGATTGGGAAACCCTCAAATCCATCCGCCTTGCCGCCCTGCTCGACGCCCCGACCGCCTTCGGCGTGAGCCACCGGACCGCGGCCGCCTACACCGAGGCCGAATGGCGCGAACGTGCGGCAGTGGGCGGCACGGCGTTCTGGCTGGCCTTCGATGACGGCGGCAAGCCGGTCGGCATGATCGGCGGCGCCGTGGATGGCCAGGGCCATTACAACCTGATCGGCATGTGGGTCGTGCCGGAGCAGCGCGGCTCGGGCGCGGCGCGGCAGCTGGTCGATGCCGTCAAGGCGCATGCCCGCGAGCGCGGCCACCGCCGCATCGTGCTCGACGTGGCACCGGAAAATGCGCGCGCGGCACGTTTCTACCTGAACCAGGGCTTCGTCTTCATCGACGAATGGGAGCCGCTGGCGAGTCACCCGGCCATCCGGGTACAGAAAATGGCATGCTTTGTTTAGTAAGCAAAATGTAAAGAATGTTTACATTGCGCGACACATTCAGCGGCTCAGGCGTATATTTACAGCCGAGGAAACAACCACCAGATGGTAAGGACACGACGCATGTTATGCTCCCGAGGCAACATTTTTGTAATCGTTTCCTGATCCATGCTTCTGCGCTTTCGCTTCGACCGTATCGCCCTTGCCCCGCTGTTGGCCGCCACCGTGGCCGGGGTCATGCTCCTTCTTACCTTTGCAACGCTGCAACTCGTTGGCCACACGCTGACAAAGCAGGTTGAACACGAAATCGGCGACAACCTGGCCGAGCTTGCGTTCCAGACCACGGACAAGCTCGACCGCGGCATGTACGAGCGCTACCGCGAAGTCAAACTGATGGCAGAGCGGCATGAGATCACCGATCCGGCCGTGCCTGCCGAGACCAAGCGTGCCGTGCTCGACAGCATGCAGGACACCCACCCCTACTATGCCTGGATCGGCCTGACCGATAACGCCGGCAAGGTCAAGGTCGCGACCAAGCACTTGCTGGAAGGGGCCGATGTCTCGCGCCGCCCCTGGTTCACTGCTGCCTATCAGAATAGTTACCTGCATGATGTGCATGAAGCGGTCTTGCTCGCCAGGTTTTTGCCGAATCCTCGCGGCGAGCCCAAGCGTTTTTTCGACATCGCCTTCCCTTACTATGGAAAAGACGGAACCATTGTCGGCGTCCTGGGTACCCATCTGAGCTGGCAATGGGCCGGCGAAGTGGAACGCTCGGTCCTGCGCCCGCTGGCCGAGCGCAAAGGTGTCGACACGCTCATCCTGAGTAAAGGCGGCGCCGTCCTGCTCGGACCGAAGGAATATGCCGACAAGGTCCTGCACCAGGACAGCCTGCTGCAGGCGCAGCGCGGCGGCAACGGTGCGCAGATCGAAACCTGGCCGGATGGCAAGCGCTACCTGGTCGGCTACAGCCGCAGCCTAGGGCATCGCTCGTATCCGGGACTCGGCTGGACCGTGCTGGTGCGGCAGCCGCTCGACGAAGCTTACCAACCGGTCGAGGCCTTGAAGGACAAGATCCTGTGGAGCGGCCTCGGCGGCGCAGCACTGGTAGCGCTGCTGGTCTGGGCGCTGGCACGCGACATCACGCAGCCCCTGCGCACCATTACGCGCCATGCCGATGCACTCCAGGCCGGCAATGCGCACGACATCCCGCCGATACGCAGCCGCCTTGCGGAAGTGCAGATCCTGCAGAGTGCACTCAACGCGCTGCTGGGCAAGGTACGACTGAACGAACAGGGATTGCGCGAACTCAACGCCACACTGGAAGCGCGCGTGCTGGAACGCACGGTCGAGTTGCACAAGGCGGTCGACGACACCCGCAAGAGCGAGCAGCGGGTCAAGGCGATCATCGATACCGCCCTGGATGCCTTCGTCGGCGTCGATGCGCAGGGCAGGATTACCGACTGGAATCCGCGGGCCGAGGAAATCTTTGGCTGGACACGCGCAGAGGCGCTTGGCCGGACCGTCACGGAAACCATCATTCCCCCGCGCTTGCGCGAAGGGCATGATAATGGGATGCGGCGCTTTTCGCTATCCGCCTCCTCCGATGTGGTCGGCAAGCGCCTTCAATTGTCCGCCATGCGCCGGCATGGCGACGAGTTTCCGGTGGAGATGACGATCGGCCTGATCAACGCCGGCGACACGCACTTTTTCGGCGCCTTCATCCAGGATATTTCGGTCAGAAAGCGCATCGAGGACGAACTCGCGCGCGAACGTGAACTGCTCGACGCCGTCCTCGATTCGATCGATGTCGGCGTGGTGGTCTGCTCGCGCGAGGGCGCGATCAGCGTATTCAACCGGGCCGCGCGCGAGATCCATGGTCTTGCTCCGGCCCAGGTGCCGCAGGATCAATGGGCCGGCCACTATGACTTGTTCATGCCGGACGGCCGGACGCCCATGCGGAAAGAACAGATTCCCCTGTTGCGGGCAATGCATGGCGAGCTGCTCGAAAATATCGAGGTGGTGGTCAAGCCAAAACAGGCGGCGCCCCGCCACCTGCTGGCCAGCGGACGCGCACTGCACGCTGCGGATGGCACGAATATCGGCGCCGTCATCGCACTCAAGGATGTCACGGCACTGAAGGAATCGGCACGCCGCCTGGAAGCGAGCGAACGGCGCCTGCGCACCATCACGGATAACCTGCCGGTCCTGATTGCGTATATCGATCGTGCCGAACGCTACCAGTTTGCGAACGGCACCTACGAAAAGTGGTATGGCATTGCGCCGGCAGACATGATCGGCAAGAGCGTGAAGGATGTGTTCGGCGAAGAGATGTACCTGCGCGACCAGCCCTTCCTGCGCCAGAACCTTGGCGGACAGGCCATCCGTTTCGAAGCCGAAGTGGCAGGACCGGATGGCACGAAGACGGTCGAGGTCGTAGGCATTCCGGATATGCAGGACGGCAAGTGTGTCGGGACCTACGTACTGAGTTCGGATATCTCGGAAGCGAAACAGCACCAGGAAATGCTGAACAGGATCGCCCGGACCGACTCCCTGACCGGCTTGCCGAACCGCCGCAGCTATGACGAACGGCTGGCCGAAGCGGTGCAGCGCGCCCAGCGCAGCGGCCACGCGATCGCCCTGATGTTCCTCGACGTCGACCATTTCAAACAGATCAACGATACCCTCGGCCATGCCGTGGGCGATGCCGTGCTGGCCGAGTTTGCCCAGCGTGTGAAATCGTCGGTGCGGATCACGGACACGGTCTGCCGCCTGGCCGGCGACGAGTTCACGGTCATCCTGGAGAGGCTGAAGACGGTCGAGGAAGCCTCGCTCGTCGCGGCCAAGATCCTGAAAGCGTTCGAGCGTCCCTTCGTCCTCGACGGCGGCGAGCGCAGGGTGTCGACCAGCATCGGCGTCGCCTATGCGTGCGACTGGCCGATCGACATCCCGGCACTGGGCAACGAAGCGGACAAGGCGCTCTACACGGCCAAGCGTGAGGGGCGTGGCCGGTTTGCGGTCAAGGACATGCGCGCTTAACTGGTTTCACGCGCGATATAGCGCGTGCTCCAGGCCGCAATCAGCCCGGCCACGTAGGCTGCATCTTCCCTGCCCGTGAGCAGGTGATCCATCCCGTCCAGCGACACATAGCTCTTCGGATGCCGGGCCAGCTCGAAGATGCGGCTGGCGTTCGACTTGTCGACGGTGTCGTCCTGGGGCGCGTGCAGCACCAGCAGCGCGCGGCCCAGGTTGGCGATCCGGTCGTGCAGCCCGTGCCCGATGGCGTCGTCGACGAAGTGCTGGCGGATATTGAAGTTGCGGCCGGCCAGGCGCACGCGCGCTTCGCCCAGCTTGGCGATGGTGTCGAGGTGCTCGGCAAACAGTTTGTTCACCACGTACTGCGGGTCGCTCGGCGAGGCGATCGTCACCACCGCCTTCGATTCCGGAATCCGGTGGCTTGCCGCCAGCACCGCGGTGCCGCCCATGCTGTGGCCGACCAGCAGCGCCGGCGCCTTGAAGCGCTCGCGCAGGAAGTCGGCGGCGGCGACCAGGTCGTGCACATTGGACGAGAAATTAGTGTCGGCGAAATCGCCGGCGCTGTTGCCGAGGCCGGCGAAATCGAAGCGCAGCATGGCGATGCCGAGTTCGGCCAGGCCCTGCGAGACGCGGGTCGCGGCCAGCACGTCCTTGCTGCAGGTGAAGCAGTGGGCGAACACGCCGTAGGCGCGCGGCGTGCCGTCGGGGGCGTCGAGCTTGGCCGACAGCTTGCCGTGCGGGCCCTGGAAGTCAATACGTTCGGTGAGCATGGAGAATCTGGTGCGGTTTTTACGATGGCGCCACTGTGCACCGGATCGGCTGTGCATGCAAGCCAGCCCCTCCCCGCTATATTTCGACTATACTCGAAATATCGAAATGTATTGGAGCGGCCATGGACAACAAGGATGCGGTGACGGCCCTGGCCGCACTGGCGCAGGAGGCGCGGCTGGCGGCTTTCCGGCTGCTGGTGCAGGCTGGTCCCGAAGGACTGGCCGCCAGCAAGATCGCCGAGGCGCTCGGCATGCCGCCGTCCTCGCTGTCGTTCCACCTGAAGGAGCTGACCCACGCCGACCTGGTCGTGCCGCGCCAGGAAGGCCGCTTCGTCATCTATGCCGCCCGCTTCGAACGCATGAACGCCCTGCTGGGCTTTCTCACCGAGAACTGCTGCGGCGGCAATCCCTGCTCGCCCCTCTCCCTGCCCGCCTGCGCCAAAGGAAACCCGGCATGAACGTCCTCTTTCTCTGCACCGGCAACTCCTGCCGTTCTCTGATCAGCGAAGCCGTCTTCAACCACCTGGCCCCGGCCGGCTGGCACGCCATCAGCGCCGGCAGCCAGCCCACGGGCAAGCTGAACGAGCGCGCGCTGGCCCTGCTGGCGCGCAAGGGCATCCCGACCGCGGGCTATTCCAGCAAGTCCTGGGACGGCCTGCCGCTCACGCCCGACATCGTGGTCACGGTGTGCGCCAGCGCCGCCGGCGAAACCTGCCCGGCCTACCTGGGGCCGGTCCTGCGCGCGCACTGGGGCGTGGAAGACCCGAGCCACGTGGTTGGCAGCGAAGAGGAGATCGGGGCCGCGTTCGAACAGGCGTACGCGATCCTGCGGGCGCGTATCGAAGCCTTCCTGGCGCTGCCGCTGGACACGCTGGCGCAGGACCGTGCCGCGTTCAAGGCAGAGCTGGACCGCATCGGCAGCATTGACGCCTGAAGGACCTGCGTGCTGACTGCCCTGCTCATCTTCCTGGCCACGCTCACGCTCGTGATCTGGCAACCGCGCGGCCTCGGCATCGGCTGGAGCGCGGCCGGCGGCGCCATCGCCGCCCTGCTGGCCGGCGTCATCCACGTCGGCGACATTCCTGTCGTCTGGCACATCGTCTGGAACGCGACCGGCGCCTTTGTCGCCGTGATCGTCATCAGCCTGCTGCTCGACAAGGCCGGTTTCTTCGAGTGGGCGGCGCTGCACGTGGCGCGCTGGGGGGCCGGCAGCGGCCGCCGCCTGTTCGTGCTGCTGGTGCTGCTCGGGGCGGCGGTGGCCGCGCTGTTCGCCAACGACGGCGCCGCGCTGATCCTGACGCCCATCGTGGTCGCCATGCTGGCCGCCCTGCGCTTCACGCCGCGTGCCACGCTGGCCTTCGTGATGGCAGCCGGCTTCATCGCCGACACCGCCAGCCTGCCGCTGGCGGTGTCGAACCTGGTCAACATCGTGTCGAGCGACTACTTCGGCATCGGCTTTGCCCGCTATGCGGCGGTGATGGTACCGGTGAACCTGGTATCGGTGGCCGCCACGCTGGGCGCGCTGGCCTGGTTCTTCCGCAAGGACATCCCGCTCCACTACGACCCCGCACAGCTCCGGCATCCGCAGGACGCCATCCATGACCGCGCCACCTTCCTTGCCGGCTGGTGGGTACTGGCGCTGCTGCTGATCGGCTTTTTCTGGCTGGACGCCATCGGCATTCCGATCAGTGCAGTCGCCGCGTCAGGTGCCGTCATCCTGCTGGCGGTGGCGGCGCGCGGCCGGCGCATCCCGACGCGCGACGTGCTGCGCGGGGCGCCGTGGCAGGTGGTCGTGTTCTCGCTGGGGATGTACCTGGTGGTCTACGGCTTGCGCAATGCCGGCCTGACTGCATACCTGACGGCCCTGTTCGAGCGCTGCGCCGAGTATGGTATCTGGGGCGCGGCCCTCGGCACCGGCTTGGTCACGGCCATCCTGTCATCCGTGATGAACAACATGCCGACCGTGCTGGTCGGCGCCCTGGCCATCGATGCCACCTCGGCACAGGGCACGCTGCGCGAAGCGATGGTGTACGCCAACGTCATCGGCGCCGACCTGGGCCCGAAGATCACGCCGATCGGCAGCCTGGCTACCCTGCTATGGCTGCACGTGCTGTCGGCCCGCGGCATCCGCATCTCGTGGGCATACTACTTCCGCATCGGCATCGTGCTGACGCTGCCGATCCTGCTGGCGACCCTGGGCGCGCTGGCGCTGCGCCTGGGCTGAATCGAGAAATCACATGGACAAGATCCCGAACCTTCCCAACATCCAACCCGAGCTGCTGGACCTGCCGACGCCGGACAAGCTGGCGCCTACCGGCGACCTGGACCACCCGCCGCGCATCCTGCTGCTGTATGGCTCGCTGCGCGAACGCTCCTTCAGCCGTTTCCTGACCGAGGAAGCCGCGCGCATCCTGGAACACTTCGGCGCCGAGGTGAAAATCTTCGACCCGATGGAACTGCCGATGGTGGGCAGCGTGCCCGAGACCCATCCGAAGGTGGTCGAATTGCGCGAGCTGTGCCTGTGGTCGGAAGGCCAGGTGTGGTGCAGCCCGGAGCGCCACGGCGCGGTGACGGCGGTGATGAAGAACCAGATCGACTGGATTCCGCTGGAAATGGGCGCGATCCGGCCGAGCCAGGGCCGCACGCTGGCGGTGATGCAGGTCTGCGGCGGCTCGCAGTCGTTCAACGTGGTCAACACCCTGCGCCTGCTGGGGCGCTGGATGCGCATGTTCACGATCCCGAACCAGTCGTCGGTGCCGATGGCATACAAGGAGTTCGACGATGCCGGCCGCATGCGCCCATCGGGCTACTACGACCGCGTGGTCGACGTGATGGAAGAACTGTTCAAGATGACGCTGCTGCTGCGCGGCCGCACCGACTACCTGACCGACCGCTACAGCGAGCGCAACGAACGTGCACGCAAGGCGATCGACCGCCAGATCGATAAACTGTAAGGCCGCGCTCCCAGCCGAACATCAGCCGAACAGCCCGTGCAGGAACCAGCGCGGTTCGGCGTCGTCGGCGCCGATGCGCTCACGATAGACCCAGTACAGCGTGTGGTCCTGCCCTTCCGCGATGAAGTAATCGCGCGTCTGCGGGCCGTTCCACCAGCCGGCCTCGATGCGCTCCGGACTCGACGTCATGCGCAAGGGCGAACCGTAGAACGGCCGGTGGTTGCGCATCAGCAGCGCGATCGGCTTGGCCAGCAGCCAGGTCGGACGCGGCAGCGCCATCACGTCGGGCGGCATGCGTGCTTCGCGTGCCTTGTCGGCCACCTTGTGCTGCAGCGGCACCCAGGCGTTGGCCTGCTCGGGACGGTAATCGGCTTTCAGCAAAGGCTGCAGCACGTTGTCGGCGCCCAAGCGCGCGGCCACCAGTTCCAGCATGCGCATGCGGTCGTCCTCGGTGCCGCCCGGCTCGGGGAACAGCGACTCGCTGGGCGGCGCCATCGGCTGCACCTGCACGGCTTCCAGTCCCAGGCCGATCACCGGCGCGTCCAGCACCGTCTTGGCCAGGCGCTCCTTCAGCAGGCGCACCAGGTGTTCGTCGCGCCAGGCCGGTTCGGCCAGCGTCACGTCGATGCAGGTCGGCGCACGCGCCACCCTGCCCCGCTCGTGCTCGAGCTTGAGCGTGATGCGTTCCACCGCCAGCTGGCGTGCGCACAGCCAGCCGACCAGCTGCAGCAGCAGGCGCCTGCTGCCTTCCAGCAGCAGTTCGGCGTCGTCGATGCGGTCGAACAGTTCGAGGCGCGCGTAAAAGGTCTCCGGCGGCGCGATCCATTCGTAGAGTTCGGGCGCCAGGCCGTAGGCGGCGTCGAGCAGGTCGAGCAGCGCGCCGCCGCAGCGCCGCTGCAGGCCGGGCCGCGGCAGCCGGCGCAGCTCGCCCAGCGTGGTGCAGCCGATGCCGTCGAACCAGGCCGCATGGGCGCGCGCCGGCGGCGCCAGCAGCACGGCCAGGCGGTCCAGGCGCCGCACCAGCGATTCCATCCGCACCGCGCGCCCGGCATTGGCGCGCGCCAGCAGCCAGGCGCCGCGCGCGGTCGGCGACGCCGCCAGCGACACGGTAAAACCGAGCGCGCGCACGTTCTCGCGCACGCGCGCGCACAGCGCGTGGATGCCGCCGAACAGGGTCAGGCTGGCGCCGACGTCCATGATCAGGGTCGATTCCTCGTCCTCGGCCACCTGCGGCGTGTACTGCAGCAGCGTCAGCGCCACCGACTGGCGCGCGCCATCTTCCAGCGCCAGGTCGCGCTCGTGGATCCGGGCATCGGGCAGCAGCATCAGCACGCCGCCGCGGCGCATCCCGATTTGCACGCCGGCGTCGCGCGCGCAGGTGGATGCGACCAGCACGCGCTCCTGGTCGAGCACGACGCTGCCGCTGTCAGTGCACCAGCTCGGAGCGAAGACCTCGAGCGGCAACCGGGGCAGGTGCAGTGCGATCCACAGGCGCATGGCGTTGTACCAGGTGAGAAGTGAGTGGCAGGAACAGCGACGCATCGCGCGTCGGTCCCCGGCGTTTGACGAAATCGATCTCGAGCCCGCCGGCCTGCGGCCGTAGCGCCAGGCGCAGCGGCGCCGGCGAGGCGTCCTGGCCCGCCGCCAGCGGCCGCATCAGGAAAAACAGGGTCTCGCCAGCCTGGGCGGCGAGATGCAGGCGGCGCAGGCTGTCGGCGCGCGCATGGTTCTGCCAGAACAGCAGCGCGCCGCAACTGCCGCTGCGCAGCACCTGCTCGGCGGCCCACAGCGCATCCGCGGTCTGCGCGGCGCGCAGCCAGAGCAATTGCGAAGGCGGCACGCCGAGCGCGGCCAGCGCCAGCGCCTGCGGCGGATGCGGCGGCTGCAACAGCACGATGCGGCGCCTGGCGACCTCGGCCAGCGCTGGCCGCAGCAGGCGCATCTCGCCGATGCCGGGCTGCTGGATCAGCAGGTCGACCAGCGAACCGGTCGGCCAGCCGCCGCCGGGCAGCTGGGCCGACAGCGCAGGGTGGCCGGTGTCGATGCAGCGCGTACTGGAGCGCGCCAGTTGCGAGGCGCGCCAGAGCGACGGGTGCAAGGATTCCGGCGCTACAGACGTGGAATCTGAGCAAATCATATGTGACGCAAGGAAATACTGTATGTTTATACAGTATACGTCTCATCAGGTTTTGGCAAGATTTATCTTTTGGAATCGTGCGCGGTGTCCAGAGCCAGCGCCTGTGCGATCGCCAGGCCGGCCAGCCGCGCAGTGGCCAGCAGGCGCTCCAGGCTCTGGCCATGGCGCGCGCTGGCCGAGAGCCCGGCCATGGTGGTGGAGACAAAATCCGCCAGGCGATCCGCCTCCTGCGGGTAGCGCGCAGCGATATGTTCCCGAATCAGATCTTGCGCGGCCACATGGTAGCCGCAGGCGGCGTCACGGGCTTCCGGATCGTTGCTCCGGGTTCCTTCCAGCACCATGCAGCCGGTGGCGCCGGGATCGGCGGCGTAGTGGCGTGCCGCCTCCACCAGCACCTCTGCAAGCGCTTCGGCCAGCGGCCGTTCCGCGCTGAAAATCTGCGTCAAGGGAATGGCACCGGTTTGCGCATAACGATCGAGGATCCGTGCGTACAGCCCGGCCTTGCTGCCAAAGGCAGCGTAGAAACTGGGCGGGTTGATGCCCAGCGCCTTGGTCAGGTCGGCAACGCTCACAGCGTCGTAACCCTTCTCGTGGAACAGGCGCTGCGCAGTGACGACCGCCTCTTCGGGATTGAAGCGGCGGGGACGGCCGCGTGCGGAAGATATATTTGTAGTCATGATTACAGAAATGCTTGACAAGGGGTCTAATGGTTATTGTAGCATGCACTACATTAACCAAAAGGGAGGGACCATGACGGATTTTGCTGACAAGAAGGTGCTGGTGCTCGGCGGCAGCCGGGGGATTGGCGCGGCGATCGTGCGCCGCTTTGCCGCAGACGGCGCGCAGGTGGCGTTTACTTACTCGGGTTCGCCGGAAGCGGCCCAGCGCATTGCCGCGGAAACCGGGAGCACGGCATTCGTGACCGACAGCGCGGACCGGGATGCGGTCATCGCCCGGGTCCGCGACAGCGGTCCATTGGACGTCCTGGTCGTCAACTCGGGCATTGCCATCTTCGGCGATGCGCTGGAGCAGGACCCGGACGCAGTCGACCGGCTGTTCCGTATCAATGTCCATGCGCCGTATCACGCTTCGGTCGAAGCGGCGCGGCAGATGCCCGCCGGCGGCCGCATCATCGTGATCGGATCGGTCAACGGTGACCGCATGCCCCTCCCCGGCATGGCGTCCTATGCCTTGAGCAAGTCGGCGCTGCAGGGGCTGGCGCGCGGGCTGGCACGCGATTTCGGCCCGCGCGGCATCACGATCAACGTCGTGCAGCCGGGACCGATCGACACCGACGCGAATCCGGAAGACGGCCCCATGAAGGACCTGATGCACAGCTTCATGGCGATCAAGCGCCACGGCCGTCCTGAAGAGGTGGCGGCCATGGTGGCCTGGCTGGCGGGACCGGAAGCGGGCTTCGTGACCGGGGCGATGCACACGATCGACGGTGCATTCGGCGCCTGACAAAAAGCCCGCATCGCGCGGGCTTTTTTGTCATTGAAACGGCGGTCTTACTGGGAAACCGGCGCGGCAGGTGCCGGGGTGGCGGCAGCGTCCGGTACAGGCGTCATGGTCGCAGCCGGCGCCTGGGTGTCGGCCGGCGTCGGCGTGGAAGCCGGCGACGCAGCCGGTGCCGCAGCAGCATCGGGCGCCGGCGTCGCGGCCGCGGCGTCCTGGTTATCCTTCTCCGAGTCCTTCACGGTGTCGGTCTTCGCCGTGTGCTTGGCCTTGCTCTTCTCATGCTTGGCGCTGGCTTTCTTGGCATGCGCTTTGGCCGGCTTCGCCTCGTCACTCGTCTTTTTCTCGTCCGCTTGCGCTGCCGGTGCGGCAACAGGTGCCGCCTTGGTGTCAGCTTTCGCTGCCTTCACGTCGGCATTGTTGACCAGCACAGCCTGCTTGGTGGCCGGCTTCGAGGTAGCCGGGGCGGACGTCTGTGCAAATGCAGCGGTAGCGAACAGGCTGGCGATGACGACGGCGATGGTTTTTTTCATGATGAAGGGTCCTCTGCTGTTTATCGGTATATGTGAACGTTGTTGCGTATCACTTGCTCATGAAACGCAGCCGCCCCGGCGCCTGTTGACCGAATTTACAAACGCTTACGTGGCTGACACATACTTACATACTTCACAACGTTCACCGCGCCCGATAAGTCAGCAGCAAATGCCCACATAGGGCGTTTTTTGTACTATCATAAGTTACATGAGACGAGACAGTAAGCTTTCTTCGATCCTGCACCTCCTCCTCCACATGGCCCACAGCGCCCGGCCGCTGACCTCGGAGGAACTTGCGGGTTTCCTGCACACCAACCCGGTGCTGGTGCGCCGCACGCTCGCCGGCCTGCGCGAGCGCGGCTACGTCGGCTCGGGCAAGGGGCATGGCGGCGGCTGGGTCGTCACGGCCGACCTGCGCCAGGTGACCCTGCGCGACATCTACGAAGCGGTCGGGTCGCCGGCCGTGTTCGCGATGGGGAACCGGGTCGAACACCCCGAATGCCTGGTCGAGCAGGCCGTCAACCAGTCTCTCGCCAGCGCCTTCGAGGAAGCCGAAGCGCTGCTGATCGAGCGGCTTTCAAACGTCACGCTCGCCGAACTTTCCGAGCGCTTCAATGCGCAGTACGCCCAACACCGAGGAGCACACCATGAAGAATAAATCCGGGAATGCGGAATTCGACGTCATCGTCGTCGGCGGCAGCTATGCCGGCCTGTCGGCGGCGCTGCAGCTGGCGCGTGCGCGCTGCCGCGTGCTGGTCATCGATGCCAACCGGCGCCGCAACCGCTACGCCCATCGCTCGCATGGTTTCCTCACCCAGGACGGCAGCGAAGCGGCGGCCATCGCGGCCGATGGCCGGACCCAGCTGCAAGCCTATCCCACCGTCGCGTGGGCCAACGACACCGCCATCGGCGCTGCCGCCGATGGCGACGGTTTCCGCATCACGCTGGGCGACGGCGGCAGCGTAAGCGGCCAGCGCCTGGTCCTGGCCACGGGCGTGGTCGACACCCTGCCGCCGGTGGACGGATTGCAGGAACGCTGGGGCAAGAGCGTCTTCCACTGTCCCTACTGCCATGGCTACGAGCTGAACGAAGGCGAGATCGGCGTGCTGGCGGTCGGCGCGCTATCGATGCATCACGCGCTGATGCTGCCGGACTGGGGCCGCGTCACCTTCCTGCTGAACGGTACGTTCGAGCCGGACGCCGCCCAGCTGGCAGCCCTCGAACGGCGCAGCGTGAGCGTGGAACGCACGCCGGTGGCGCGCATCGACGGCGCCGCCGACGTGGTGCTGGCAGACGGCCGGCGCCTGCCGATGGCGGGACTGTTCGTGGCGTCGCGCACGGACAGCGCCAGCCCCCTCGCTTCCCAGCTCGGCTGTGCGTTCGAGGATGGGCCGATCGGCGCATTCGTGGCCACGGATGCGCAACAGGCGACCAGCGTGCCCGGCGTGTTCTGCTGCGGCGACCTGGCCCGGGCCACAGGCAACGTGGCGTTCGCGGTCGCGGAAGGTGCCATGGCCGGGGTCGCGGCGCACCGGTCGCTGATCGCCGAGCTGAATCACCCGGCCTGACCGCTCCCCTGACCGTCACCCTGCCGCGACCAGACCAGGTTCCACAGGTGGCCATCGATGTCCTCGAAGCCCTGGTCGTACATGAAACCATGGTCCTCGGGCGGATGCGGGATGCGGGCGCCGGCGGCGCTGGCCCTGGCGATCAGGCTGTCCACCTCCTCGCGGCTCTCGCAGCTCAGGCAGATGACGACCTCGTTGGCTTCCTTCGCCTGCACCAGCGGCTTGTCGATCAGGGACCTGAAAAAGGGTTCGGTCGTCAGCATGGCATGGATGGTGCCGTCGACGATGTTCATGAAGGCAGCGCTGTCGTTGCTGAATTGCGGATTGAAGCTGAAACCGAGTGCGGAAAAGAAGGCTCTGGATTTTTCCAGGTCCTTGACTGGAAGATTGAAAATGATCTGCTTGTTCATGACATTCTCCTAGGGAACAGTGGCTGGCATTGTGGTCCTGCATCCTGACGACGAACGACACACGCACGCATCGACAGGCATATACAAAAATTGTCGTCCCCGGCCCAATACGTCGTTTGCTTGAGAAAAATGAAATAATAAAGGCATCTGCCCTCAATTCCTCAACAATGACGCCTGCCCTGCCCTTCCACGGAGCCGCCCCATGACCACCGCCATGCAAAAAATCGGCCTGGTCCTGTTCATCATCGCCCTGATCCACACCTTCTCCACTTACCTGTTCGAATACCTGGCCCACCGCCACCCGCGCCATGCCGGGCTGTTCCATCTATTAGGCGAGGTCGAGGTCGTATTCGGCTTCTGGGCCGCCATCCTGATGCTGTTCATGGCTTTCGTCGACGGCAGCGCCGCCGCCATCGATTACGCCGAGTCGCGCAGCTATACCGAGCCGCTGTTCGTGTTCGTGGTGATGGTGGTGGCCGCATCGAAGCCGGTGCTGGAGACGGCGCGCGCATTGGTGCGCCTGCTTGCACGCGCGGCGCCGGTCCGCAACGAGGTCGCGCAGGCCTGGCTCGGCCTGGCGCTGGTGCCGCTGGCCGGTTCCCTGATCACCGAACCGGCCGCGATGACGCTGGCGGCGCTGATGCTGGCGCCCACCGTGTTCCGTCCCGGGATGCCCGAGTGGCTGAAGTACGGGGCGCTGGGGGTGCTGTTCGTGAACGTGTCGATCGGCGGCACGCTCACCGCCTACGCCGCGCCGCCGGTGCTGATGGTGGCCGGCCCCTGGGGCTGGGACAGCACTCACATGCTGCAGCACTTCGGCTGGCGCGCCCTGGTCGCGGTGCTGTTCAACGCCAGCATCGTCACCCTGCTGCTGCGGCCGCACCTGCGCTCCTTCGATGCCTCGGTCGAGGGGGAGTCGCCGGTGCGGGTGCCGCCGCTGGTGGCGCTGATCCACCTCGGCTTCCTGGCGGCGGTGGTGCTGCTGGCCCACCATCCGGTGCTGTTCGTCGGCCTGTTCCTGCTGTTCCTCGGTTTTACCCAGGCGTATGCGCGCTACCAGGACCCGCTGGTGCTGAAGGAGGGCTTGCTGGTCGGCTTTTTCCTGGCCGGACTCGTGGTGCTGGGCGGCATGCAGCAGTGGTGGCTGCAACCGATCGTTTCCAGCCTCGGCGCCACCAAGCTGTTCTTCGGCGCGCTGGGCCTCACCGCGATCACCGACAATGCCGCCCTGACCTATCTCGGCTCCCTGATTTCCGGCTTGTCCGAGCACGAACGCTACATGCTGGTGGCCGGCGCGGTGGGCGGCGGCGGCCTGACCGTGATCGCCAATGCGCCGAATCCGGCCGGCGCCGCGCTGCTGCGGCGCGGCTTCAACGAGGAGTCGATCGGGGCCGTCGGCCTGCTGCTGGGCGCGCTCCTACCCACTTGTGCGGCGGCCGCGATGTTCCTGTTGTAAGGTAGGCATCGAAATCAACCAAGAGCACCTAACAAAACCTTCAGGGCAAGGCGCAGCGTCGAAGACAGTACGCTAGTACGGCGAGACGATGCAACGCTGCCATGGAGGTTTTTAGGTGCTCTATCACCGAGGACAGGCATGGACAACGATCTCCTGGTCAGCAAGATGGGCACCATCGAGCGCTGCTGCAAGCGTGCCCGCGACGAATACGAAAAGGACCCGACCACCTTTGTCGGCGACATCACGCGCCAGGATGCGGCCACGCTCAACGTGATCCGCGCCTGGGAAGCGGCGGTGGAAATGGGCGACTACGTGCTGGGCAGCCTCGACCTCGGCCCGGCCCAGGACGAGCGCGAGGTGATCACGCTGCTGGCCGAACACGGCTGGATCGAGGCGGCGCTGGCCGAGGACCTGAAGCGCACCGGCGAATTCTGCCGCGCCGAATGGGATTACCAGGCGGCGCCGCTGCCGGCGCTGGTCACCATCATCAAGCGCGGGCTGGACGAGTTCGATGCCTATGCGCGTGCCCTGCTGAGCGGGGCGGCGGTACTGCCGGCCGGGGGCGATCCAGGCGCCACGGACGGCAGGCCGGCCGGCGATCCGTCGATCTGAGCGGTCGATGCTGCTCAATTTATTTGTTCAACTGGTATGATGCGCGCTTTGATGGATTAGCTACGGATATCACAAGAACATGAGCCAACCGACCTCTCTGCCTTCCTTCTGGAGCAGGCTTTCCCTCGCCTTTGGCGCCCTTTTCAAGACCATCGGCGACGCCGAATTCGCCGCGCGCGTGCGCGACGACCAGGTCGGCCCGGTCGCCGCACCGGCCCCTGCACCTGCACCTGCCCCCGCTCCGGCCCCTGCACCCGCGCCGGCACCTGCGCCGCCACCGGTCACGCTGCGCGTGGCCACGCCCGACGCCGCCATGCAGCTGCTGGCCCTGCTGCAGCGTGAAGCGCGCCTGATCGACTTTGCCAACGAAAACATCGCGGCCTATGCCGACGCCGACATCGGTGCCGCCGCGCGCGTCGTGCACGAAGGCTGCGCGCGCGTGCTGCGCGAGCACTTCACGATCGAACCGGTGCGCAGCGAAAACGAAGGCGCGCGCGTGACGCTGCCGGAAGGCTTCGACGCCGCCAGCGTGCGCCTGACCGGCAACGTGGTCGGCAAGGCGCCGTTCACCGGCGTGCTGAACCACCGCGGCTGGCGCGCCGCGGACGTGCGCCTGCCGCAGCTGGCCGAACAGCACGATGCCCGCATCCTGGCCCCGGCGGAGGTGGAACTGTGAATGATCTGACCAACGCACGCTATGCCATCGGCATCGACCTCGGCACCACCCACAGCGCCCTTTCCTGGGTCGACCTGCAGGCCAGCGACGGCGAAAAGGCCGACCAGGGCGTGCTGGCGGTGCCGCAGCTGAGCGGCCCCGGCACCGTCGAGGCGCTGCCGCTGCTGCCCTCCTTCATGTACCTGCCGCACCCGGACGAACTGGCACCGGGCGAGCTGGCCCTGCCCTGGACGGACGGCATGGCCGCCCCCGTCGTGGGCGAGATGGCACGTTCGCGCGGCGCCGGTACCCCGATCCGCCTGGTGTCCTCGGCCAAGAGCTGGCTGAGCCACCCGAGCGTGGACCGCCGCGCCGCCATCCTGCCGACCGACGCGCCGGAAGAAGTCGAGCGCGTCTCGCCGTTGACGGCCTCCACGCGCTACCTCGAGCACCTGAAGCAGGCCTGGAACGCGGCCTATCCGTACGCGCCGTTCGAGCAGCAGGCTGTCACCGTGACGATTCCCGCCTCGTTCGACCCGGCCGCGCGCGAACTCACCGCCGAAGCGGCGCGCAACGCCGGCTACGGCAGCCCGACCCTGCTGGAAGAGCCGCAGGCGGCCCTGTACAGCTGGATCCAGGGCAGCGGCGGCGCCTGGCGCAAGCAAGTAAAAGCCGGCGACATCGTGCTGGTGGTCGACGTCGGCGGCGGCACCAGCGACTTTTCGCTGATCGCGATCCTGGAACGCGACGGCAACCTGGAACCGCACCGGGTGGCGGTCGGCGACCACATCCTGCTGGGCGGCGACAACATGGACCTGGCCCTGGCGCACCTGGTCGCGCGCAAGCTGCAGGCCAATGGCACCCAGCTCGACGCCTGGCAGATGCGCGCCCTCACCTACGCCTGCCGCGGCGCCAAGGAACACCTGCTGGCCGACGCCAACGCGGCCGCCTGGCCGATCGTGGTGCCGAGCCGCGGCTCGAAACTCATCGGCGGCTCGATCCGCACCGAGCTGACGCGCGACGAAGTCACCGCCTTCATCACCGACGGCTTCTTCCCGCGCGTGGAAGCCAGCGCGCGCCCGGCCGTGCGCACCCGTGCCGGCCTGACCCAGATCGGCCTGCCGTACGCGCAGGACGCGGCGGTCACGCGCCACCTGGCCGCCTTCCTGGCGCGCCAGGCCGGCGCCACCGCCGAGCTGCAGGGCTTCAATGGCCAGGTCAATCCGGAGCACACCTTCCTGCACCCGAGCGCGGTGCTGTTCAACGGCGGCGTGTTCAAGTCCGACATCCTGGCGCAGCGCGTGATGGACACCATCAACGACTGGCTGTACATGGAAGGCGCGGAACCGGCACGCATGCTGGAAGGCGCCGACCTCGACCTGGCCGTGGCCCGCGGCGCCGCCTACTACAACTATGCGCGCCGTGGCGGCGGCGTGCGCATCCGCGGCGGCACGGCGCGTTCCTACTACGTCGGCGTGGAATCGTCGATGCCGGCCATTCCCGGCATGGAGCCGCCGATCACGGCCCTGTGCGTGGCGCCGTTCGGCATGGAAGAAGGCAGCGAGCTGGAACTGCCGGGCCAGGAATTCGGCCTGGTGGTGGGCGAGCCGGTCGCTTTCCGCTTCTTCGGCTCGACCACCCGGCGCCAGGACCGCAGCGGCGACGTGCTCGAGTTCTGGGGCCCGGACGAGCTGCAGGAGCTGAACGAGATCCACGCCGACCTGCCGGCCGAAGGCCGCACGCCGGGCGACGTGGTGCAGGTCAAGCTGCATGCGCTGGCCACCGAGTCCGGCACGCTGGAACTGGTCGCGGTCTCGCGCGAGGGACTGCGCTGGAAGGTGGAGTTCGACGTCCGCAGCGCGCCTGACGCCCAGTAACCCAGAGTGGACGCATCCACTTATCTCGTCGGCATCGACCTCGGCACCACCAACACGGTGCTGGCGTATGCCGCGCCAGGTGCCGCCGAGGTCGAGACCTTCGCGGTCGACCAGCTGGTGGCGCCCGGCGAAGTGGCCGCGGCGCCGCTGCTGCCCTCGGTACGCTACCACCCGGCCGAGGGCGAGCTCGCGCCCGGCGCGCTGCAGCTGCCGTGGCAGCCGGCCGACCCGGCCGGCATCCGCGATGCCGTGGTCGGCCGCCTGGCGCGCGTGTTGGGTGCGCAGACGCCCGGTCGGTTAGTTGCGTCTGCCAAGAGCTGGCTGTCCCACCCCGGCGTCGACCGCACGGCGCCCATCCTGCCCTGGGGCGCGCCCGACGAGGTCCCGAAAATTTCGCCGCTGGCCGCCAGCGCCGGCTACCTGTCTTATCTGCGCGCGGCCTGGAATGCGCGCTTCCCCGCTCACCCGCTGCAGGACCAGCGCATCGTCCTGACGATTCCCGCTTCCTTCGACGAAGGCGCCCGCGCGCTGACGCTGGAAGCTGCCAGGCTGGCCGGCCTGCCGCACCTGCGCCTGCTGGAAGAACCGCAGGCGGCGCTGTACGACTGGCTGTATCGGCACCGCGCATCGCTGCACGAGGAACTGGCCGGATCGCGCCTGGTGCTGGTGGCCGACGTCGGCGGCGGCACCACCGACTTCAGCCTGGTCAAGGTCGAGCTGGTCGACGAGCAGCCATCGCTCACCCGGATCGGCGTCGGCAACCACCTGATCCTGGGCGGCGACAACATGGACCTGGCCCTGGCGCACCTGGCCGAGTCCCGGCTCGGCGGCGCCGACGGCCAGCGCCTGTCCAGCGTGCGCCTGGCGCAATTGACGGAGCGCTGCCGCGCCGCCAAGGAGCAGCTGCTGGCGGCGGACGCGCCCGAGCAGGTCGGCGTGACCCTGCTCGGCGCCGGTTCGCGCCTGATCGGTGCCAGCCGCACGGCCCAGCTGACGCGCGCTGACGTGCAGGCCATCGTGCTGGACGGCTTCTTCCCGCTGAACCCGGCACAGGAAACGGCCCAGCGCGCGCGCGCCGGCATCGTCGAATTCGGCCTGCCCTATGCCAGCGACCCGGCCGTCACGCGCCACCTGGCCGGCTTCCTGCGCCAGCACGCGCAGGCGGCGCGCGAGGCGCTGGGCCTGCCTCCCGGCGATGATGCGGCGCTGCCGGTGCCGGACACCCTTCTGCTCAACGGCGGCGTGTTCCGCGGCGCAGCCCTGGCCCGGCGCCTGGCCGAGGTGCTCACGGGCTGGCGCGGCGCGCCGGTGCGGGTGCTGCACAACCTCGACCCGGACGTGGCCGTGGCGCGTGGCGCGGTCGCCTATTCGCTGGCGCGCCAAGGCGCCGCACCGGCCATCGAGAGCGGTTCGGCGCGCACGTATTACCTGCTGCTGGACGACAAGCCCCATGACAATAAGCTGCGCGCCGTCTGCATCCTGCCGCGCGGTGCCGCCGCCGGCAGCGAGGTGCTGCTGTCGGAACGCAGCTTTGCGCTGCGCCTGGGGCGGCCGGTGCGCTTCCACCTGGTGTCCTCGGTGAGCGCCGCGGTGCAGGCCGGCGACCTGGTCGACCTCGATCCGCTCGAGGTGGTGCGCCTGCCGGCGATTGCCACCGTGCTGCGCGCGACCGGCAAGGCCGTGCGCGGTGGTTCAGGGTCGAGTGCGGCGGCGAGTGAAATGCCGGTGCAGCTGGCCGCTTCGCTGTCCGAAGTCGGCACGCTGGACATGCATTGCGTGGCCGAAGACGGCAGCGGCCAGCGCTGGCGGCTGGAATTCCAGCTGCGCGCGCAGGACGACGCCGATCCGCCCGAGGGCGCGGACAACGCAGCCCTGCCGCCGCGCCTGGACGAGGCCCTGGGCCACATCGACCGCATCTTCGGCAGCCGCAACCAGCAGGTCGACGCGCGCGAAGTGCGCCAGCTGCGCGCCACGCTCGAGCACCTGCTGGGCGGCCGCGAGCGCTGGGAAACGCCGCTGCTGCGGCGCCTGTTCGACGCGCTGATGGAACGCGCCAAGGGCCGGCGCAGGTCGCCCGAGCACGAACGCGTCTGGCTCAACCTGGCCGGCTGGTGCCTGCGCCCCGGCTTCGGCCATCCGCTCGACGAATGGCGCATCGAGCAGCTGTGGGCGCTGTTCCCGGGCGGCGTCCAGTATCACAAGGACAGTCAAGTGCGCGCCGAATGGTGGACGCTGTGGCGGCGCGTGGCCGGCGGCCTCGCCACCGAAGCGCAACTGCG
Source organism: Herbaspirillum sp. SJZ107 (assembly GCF_006715485.1). Classification (GTDB taxonomy): domain Bacteria; phylum Pseudomonadota; class Gammaproteobacteria; order Burkholderiales; family Burkholderiaceae_D; genus Telluria. Next base: position 1,087,460 of record NZ_VFNH01000002.1, on the reverse strand, counting down.
CCTGCTCGACGACTTCGCCTTCAACCTGCAGGCCGAGCCGGGCGAACGGGCCAAGCGCCCGGTCACGCTGGTCGACGGCAGCGAGGACGACATGCTGCGCCTGGGCGCCTCGCTGGAACGCATCCCGTCCGCCTACAAGGCCGAGATCGGCGACTGGATGGTGGGGCGGATCATGGCGATCCCGCCGGCCCCGAAGCCGGACCCGAAAGCCGCCGCCACCTACGCGCGCTACCTGTGGGCGCTGGCCCGCGTCGGCACGCGCCAGTCGCTGCACGGCAGCGCGCACGAGGTGGCACCGCCGGACGCCGCCGCACGCTGGCTCGGCGAACTGCTGAAACTGGACTGGAAACGCATCGAACCGGCCGGCTTTGCCGCCGCCCACATCGCGCGCAAGACCGGCGACCGCTCGCGCGACATTGATGGGGAACTGAGCGAGCAGGTGCTGCAGAAGCTGGCCGCCAGCGGCGCGCCGGCCAACTGGAGCGCGATGGTGCGCGAGGTGGTGGAACTCGACCAGGCCAGCGCCACGCGCATGTTCGGCGATGCGCTGCCGCCGGGTTTGAAGCTGCTGCGCTGACCACAATCGGCGCTGGCCCTTGACCACCCGGTCCACGAATTGCTGCGCCAGTCCCGGCGCATTCGCTGCCGCCGTCTGCATGGCAATCTGGTCGTAATACGTCAGTTCGTGCACGATGATCGGCACGGGATGGCCGAACCGTTCCTCGATTGTGGTGACAGCCGCGTGGCAGCCTTCGGGGAAACCTCACCCATTGTTCGCTTCGGCGAACACCCTGTTTGCCGCCACCCGGCTTATCAGATCCAGCCCGATATCCGACGATAGCCTTTTTGAACAGAGAGGAGTCGGAATGGAAGCGCATCACAAGGAAGTCGCCCTGGTCACCGGCGCGAACAAGGGCATCGGGCTGGAAATCGCGCGCCAGCTCGGCCACGCCGGCATCGCCATCATCGTCGGCGCGCGCGATGGCACCCGTGGCGAAGCGGCGGCCGCCACATTGCGCGGCGAGGGCGTGGATGCCCGCTTCATCCAGCTCGACGTCACCGACCAGGCCAGCATCGAGCAGGCTGCGGCGGCCATCGGCGCCACGCACGGCCGGCTCGACATCCTAGTCAATAATGCCGGCATCGGCGATCCCGCGGATGGACCACCCGCCGGCGCCTCCGTCGACGCCGCGCGGCGCCTGTTTGCCACGAACTTCTTCGGTGCGCTCAGCGTGACGCAAGCCATGCTGCCCCTGCTGCGCCAGGCGCCTGCAGGCCGCATCGTGAACATGTCGAGCAGCCTGGGTTCGATGACGGTGAACGGCGATGCCACGTCGCCGTACCATGGCGTGCACCTGATCGGCTATAACGCCTCGAAGGCTGCCCTGAACATGTTGACGGTGCAGCTGGCCGAGACGCTGCGCGGCACCAACATCGCCGTCAACGCCGCCTGTCCGGGCTACGTCGCCACCGACCTGAATGGACATGGCGGGCCGCTGACCCCGGCCGAGGGTGCGGCAACGCCGGTGCGGCTTGCCCTGCTGCGCGGCGGTCAGCCCAACGGCAAATTCCTCAGCGCCGAAGGCCAGGTACCCTGGTAGTTCAGCCGTGCCGCCGTTCTTCGGCCACCAGGTCGACGAACGCGCGCAGGGGCGCCGGCATGCGGCGGCTGGAAAAGTACAGTTGCGGACCGTCGAATCGCAGCCACCAGTCGGGTAACACCGGCTGCAGCCTGCCGCTGGCCAGGTCCGGCGCCAGCCAGTTCCTGAAGGTGCACACCAGACCGTGGCCGGCGCAGGCGAAGCCGATCGCGGCGGCCGCTGCGTCGACACCCACGACCAGGCGGCCCGGTGGATCCAGCGTCAAGGTTTCGCCTTCTTTCTCGAAGGTCCAGGCGGTCAGTGCGCCGCTCGAAAAGCGCATGCGCACGCAGTCGTGCGCCAGCAGTTCGCGCGGATGCGCAGGCAGGCCGCGCCGCGCCAGATAGTCCGGTGCCGCCGCCAGCGCCAGCTGCTGGAACGCCGGTCCGATCGGCACCGCGATCATGTCCTGCGCCATGTGTTCACCGTATCGGATGCCGGCGTCGCACCCTGCCGCGGTGATGTCGACCAGGCGATCCTCCACCTGGATCTCGACGCGCACCGCCGGATGGCGCAGCAGGAAGCGGTCGATCAGCGGCGGTAGGATATCGACCATCACCGCGCCCGTCACATTCAGGGTCAACAGGCCGCGTACTTCCTGTTCCGGGCTCGTCACGTCGTGCAGCGCCGCCCGTACGTCGGCAAACAAGGGCGCGATGCGTTCGGCCAGCGCGCGTCCGGCCTGGGTCGGCATCACGCTGCGCGTGGTGCGCGCCAGCAGCGGCACGCCAAGCTGCGTTTCGATACGGGTGATGGTTTCGCTGACCTTGGCAGGCGACAGGCCCAGTTGCCTGGCTGCGGTACGGAACCCGCCTGCCTTGCAAACGGCCAGGAAGATCGCCAGTTCGTCGAAGGATGGGTCATTATTGTTTGCCATGGCAAACAATGTAGCTGTTTTAAGTCGCACTGCCTAGGCAAGCCCGCATGGCCGCTATTGCCAAAGAATGCAGTTGCAATAAAAAAAATCATTACTCACAACACCTTAGCCTCATGCACAGTGATGTGTGGTTTATTGGGCGTCGCCATCACAAATTATCACCATAATGCTTGCGCTACGGCAACTAGTTCTGCAATCATCTGCACAAATGCATTAAAGCAATAAGTTATGCCAGCAATCATTGCCGTGCTCTACGCGGCACTGCTCTGTTCGCCCCCCTGGACCCTGATGATTTCATTACGGAGCGATGCGTGATGCGCCGACGCCCCCTGCACTTCTATTACCCGCTGTTCATGGCCCTGGCCGCCGGCTGCGCCATCCTGCCCCTGGCCGGCTGGCAATGGCACGGCTGGCTGATCGCTGCCGCGCTGCTGGCGGCAGGCGCTGCCGCCGCCGCGTTTGCGCCGGCCGCCGCTGCCGCCGCTGACTCGCCGGACGATTACCTGGCCAGCCGCCGCCACTTCGGCGAGCAGGTGGCCACGGTGTGGGCGTCGCATATCGACGCTTCGCGCACCCAGATGGAAACCGCGGTGGTGGCGCTGGTCGGGCGCTTTTCCAGCATCGTCATGAAGCTGGAGCAGGCGCTGGCTGCGTCCGGCGCGGCGCGCAATCACGAAGGCGGCAGCATCGTCGAGGTGTTTGCCGCCAGCGAGAAGGAATTGCGTTCGCTGCTCGACATGCTGGCCGGCGCCGCCGCCAGCAAGCAGCAGATGCTGCACAAGATCGAAGGCCTGCAGGAGATCACGGTCCAGCTGCAGAAGATGGCGGCCGACGTCGCCAGCATCGCCTGGCAGACCAACCTGCTGGCGCTGAATGCCGCGATCGAGGCGGCGCGCGCCGGTGAGGCAGGGCGCGGCTTCGCCGTCGTCGCGGGCGAGGTGCGCATGCTGTCCAACCGCTCCGCCGACATCGGCAAGCAGATCGCCCAGCAGGTCGGCCAGATCAGCGCCGCGATCGGCGCCACCTCGCAGGCCGCAGGGGAATCCAGCCGCGAGGAAAACCGCGCCGCGCAGGCGTCCGAAGCCGTGATCGGCAAGGTGCTGTCCTCGTTCCGCGGCATCACCGATGCGCTGGTCGAGTCGTCCGACCTGCTGCAGCGCGAAAGCAGCGGCATCCAGGCCGAAGTGTCGGACGCGCTGATGCAGCTGCAGTTCCAGGACCGCGTCAGCCAGATCCTGTCGCACGTCCAGCAGAACATCGCGCGCCTGCCGTCCTACCTCGATGAACACGCGCAGCGCACCGGCGCGGTGCTGCCGCCACTCGATCCTCGCGGGCTGCTGGCCGAACTGGAAAGCACCTACGCGATGGCCGAAGAACGCACGCTGCACGGACGCGACACCCTGCCGCAGCCGCAGAAACAGCAGCACCAGCAGGCTGAAGAACTCACCTTTTTCTAGGAACAAGCATGGCAAAAACCATTATGGTGGTGGACGATTCGATCTCGATCCGCCAGGTCGTCGGCATCGCACTCAAGCAGGCCGGCTATGACGTTTTCGAAGCCAGCGACGGCAAGGACGCGCTGGCCAAGCTGACCGGCCAGAAGGTCAACCTGATCATCAGCGACGTCAACATGCCGAACATGGACGGCATCAGCTTCGTGCGCGAACTGAAGACCCGCCCCGCCTACAAGTTCACGCCGGTGCTGATGCTCACCACCGAATCGCAGGAAGACAAGAAGGAACAAGGCAAGGCCGCCGGTGCCCGCGCCTGGATGGTCAAGCCGTTCAAGCCCGAGGCGCTGCTGGCCGCCGTCCAGAAACTGACCATGGCCTGAGCGGCCGCTTCCGCATTCTGCCGCCGGCGCAGGCCGGCTTTCCCGGAGAACTCATGAGTATTGGCGAACCAGGCCAAGGGACCGCCGCATGCCTGGCGGTCGAAGGCGAGCTGACGATCTATCGCGCCGCGGAGCTCAAGCCCGCGCTGCTGGACGCCGTGCGCGCGTCCGCTGCGCCGGCGCTCGACCTGTCCGCCGTCACCGAATTCGACAGCGCCGGCCTGCAGCTGCTGCTGGTGGCGCGCCGCGAAGCGCAGCGCCTGGGCAAGCCGCTGCATGTGGCCGGCACCAGCCCCGCCGTGCGCGAGGTGTTCACGCTGCTCGGTATCGACTTCGAAGGAGCGCCGGCATGAATCTGGACCAGGTGATGCACACCTTCATTGCCGAGAGCCGCGAGCTGCTCGAGCAGATGGAGAACGCGCTGCTGGCCGTCGGCAGGGACGGCGCGGATGCGGATAACGAGGACGGGATCAATGCCATCTTCCGCGCCGCCCACACGATCAAGGGCTCGGCCGGCATGTTCGGCCTCGACCCGCTGGTCGATTTCACCCACGTCGCCGAGAGCGTGCTGGACAAGGTGCGCGACGGCGCCGTTGCCGTCGGCGACGACCTGGTGACGCTGCTGCTGGCCTGCTGCGACCATATCGGCACGCTGGTCGACGCGGTGGAAGCCGGCACGCTCGACGGCGACACCCGGCTCAGTGCCGCCGGCGCACCGCTGGTCGCGGCGCTGCAGGCTTACCTGGACGGCCCGCAGGTCCAGGCGCCGGCAGCGGCTGCCGCTACGGGCGCCGCCGTGGCAGAGACAGCGCCGGCCGCCCTGCAGCAATGGACGATCTCGCTGCGCTTCGGCGCCGACACCATGCGCAACGGCATGGACCCGCTCTCCTTCATCCGCTATCTCGGCCAGCTGGGCAGCATCACCGCCATCGCCACGCTGGACGAGCGCCTGCCCGGCGCCGACGAATTCGATCCGGAATCCTGCTACCTCGGCTTCGAGATCGGCTTTGCCAGCAGCGCAGACCTGGCCACGATCGACGGCGTGTTCGACTTCGTGCGCGACGACTGCGAGATCGCCATCGCGGCGCAGGCCGCACCCGAAGCCCCGGCCCCTGCGCCGGAGCCGGCCCCGCCGGCGACCGCAGCGGCCGCCGACAGCGCCGACGCCGCGCCCGCGCGCCAGAGCCAGAGCCAGAGCCAGAAACAGGAAAAGCGCTCGGTGCGCGTCGACGCCGACAAGCTGGACCGCCTGATCGACCTGGTCGGCGAATTGATCATCGCCGGCGCCAGCGCCAACCTGGTGGCGCGCCGCACCCAGATCGCCGAGCTGCTCGAGTGCACCTCGACCCTGTCCGGCCTGGTCGAAGAAGTGCGCGACAGCGCGCTGCAGCTGCGCATGGTCAAGATCGGCGCCACCTTCAACCGCTTCCAGCGCGTGGTACACGACGTCTCGCGCGAACTGGGCAAGGACATCCGCCTGCAGGTGAATGGCGAGGACGCGGAGCTGGACAAGACCGTCGTCGAAAAGATCGGCGATCCGCTGACCCACCTGGTGCGCAATGCGATGGACCACGGCATCGAGCCGGCGGACGTACGCGTCGCGCGGGGAAAACCGGCGCATGGCACGGTGGCGCTGAACGCCTACCACGAGTCGGGCAGCATCGTGATCGAAGTCTCCGACGATGGCGGCGGGCTGAAACGCGAACGCATCCTGGCCAAGGCGCTCGAGCGCGGCCTCGCCGAACCGGGCCGCGGCTACAGCGACAAGGAGATCTTCGGCATGATCTTCGAACCCGGCTTCTCGACCGCCGAGCAGGTGACCAACCTGTCCGGCCGCGGGGTCGGCATGGACGTCGTCAAGCGCAACATCCTGGCGCTGCGCGGCAGCGTCGACATCGCCAGCAGCGAAGGCGCCGGCACCACCGTGATCGTGCGCCTGCCGCTGACGCTGGCCATCATCAACGGCTTCCAGGTCGGCGTCGGCAAGTCGGTGTTCGTGATCCCGATGGAGATGGTCGAGGAATGCATCGAGTTCCGCGAACTCGAGGGACAAGCGCCCGGCCATGACTATGTCGATTTGCGCGGCAGCCCGCTGCCCTTCGTGCGCCTGCGCGAACGCTTCCGCATCGGCGGCGCACCGGCTCGCCGGCGCAGCATCGTGGTGGTGCGCTACGGCAGCACCCGCGCCGGCCTGGTCGTCGACAGCCTGCTGGGCGAGTTCCAGACCGTGATCAAGCCGCTCGGCAAGGTGTTTGCCGGCGCGCGCTTCCTGTCCGGTTCCTCGATCCTCGGCAACGGCGACGTCGCGCTGATCCTCGACATGGCGGCGCTGCTGCACGACGTCGAGAACGAACACCAACTTTCAACATTCAACACTATCTGACCTGGAGAGCCACCGTGCTTAAGAACCTGAAAATCGGCATCCGCCTCGGCCTCGGCTTCGGCGCCCTGCTGCTGCTGTTGCTGGCGATCGCCGTGCTCGGCATCGACCGCATGGCATCGATGAACAAGGCCACCGTGGGCATCACGACGGATGCCTACCCGAAGGTCGTGCTGGCCAAGGACCTGATCCGCGACGCCGCCGACGTGCCGCGCCAGATGCGCGGCATGCTGCTGGCCGTCGACGAGGCCGAGGTCGAGCGCTATCACAAGCAGACCGAGAAGGCGCGCGCCAACATCCAGGCCGGCATCGCCGAACTGACCAAGGTGGTGGCCAGCGAGAGCGGCAAGAAGCTGCTGAAGGAGATCGTGGACACCAATGCGGCGCTGGAACCGATGTATGCCCAGTTCTACGGCATGGTGCGCAGCGAGCGCCAGCGCGCCGCCGACTACGTCAGCAAGCAGGTGGTGCCGGCCGACCGCGCACTGACCGAGGCCGCCGGCGCGCTGGCCAAGCACCAGAGCGACAAGATGGACGAACTGGCGCAGCAGGCCGCCCATACCTACGACGAGACGCGCCAGCTGGTGATCGGCATCACGGCCGGCGCCGCCCTGCTGGCCTTGCTGGTGGCAACCCTGATCACCCTGTCCGTCACCCGGCCCCTGCGCCTGGCGGTGCAGGCCGCCGACAGCCTGGCCGCCGGCGACCTGACCGTGGACATCAAGGCGACCGGCCGCGACGAAGCCGGCCTGCTGCTGGCCGCGATGAAGAACATGGTGGAAAAACTGACCCACGTGGTCGGCGAAGTGAACGGCGGCGCGCAGTCGCTGGCCTCGGCCTCCGAGGAAGTCAGCGCCACCGCGCAATCGCTGTCGCAGGCGGCGTCCGAGCAGGCAGCCGGGGTCGAGGAAACCAGCGCCTCGCTGGAACAGATGACGGCCTCGATCGCGCAGAACACCGAGAATGCCCGCGTCACCGACGGCATGGCCTCGCAGGCTGCGCGCGAAGCGGCCGAAGGCGGCGAAGCGGTCAAGGCCACCGTCACCGCGATGAAGCAGATCGCCAAGCAGATCGGCATCATCGACGACATCGCCTACCAGACCAACCTGCTGGCGCTGAATGCGGCGATCGAAGCGGCCCGCGCCGGCGAGCACGGCAAGGGCTTTGCGGTGGTGGCGGCCGAAGTGCGCAAGCTGGCCGAGCGCAGCCAGGTGGCGGCGCAGGAGATCGGCGAAGTCGCGACCAGCAGCGTCGAACTGGCCGAACGCGCAGGCAGCCTGCTCGACCGCATGGTGCCGAACATCCGCAAGACTTCCGACCTGGTGCAGGAAATCACGGCGGCCTCCGAAGAGCAGTCGTCCGGCGTCGGCCAGATCAACGCCGCCGTCGGCCAGATGAGCCAGACCACGCAGATGAACGCGTCCAGTTCGGAAGAGCTGGCGGCAACCGCCGAAGAGATGAGCAGCCAGGCCGAGCAGCTGCAGCAGGCGATGGCTTTCTTCCGTCTTGCTACCGGCGGCACCACCCAGCCCCCTGCCCGCCGCTCGCCGCCGCTGCGTACGCCGCAAGCGCCGAAGCGCCCGAGCATCGCCATGCAGAACCCGGCCTTCGCTGCCGAAATCGGCCCCGACGAAAGCAATTTCACCCGCTTCTAACCGCTCACCGAGAATGCCATGTTACGGAACCTGAAAATCAGCGTGCGCCTGGGTCTGGCGTTCGGCATCAGCAGCCTGCTGCTGCTGGCCATCATCCTGCTCGGCATCAGCCACCTGGCCGACGTCAGCGACAACGTCGACGACCTGGCCAAGGACAAGTATCCGAAAGTCGTGTGGAGCTACACCCTGATCGGCGACATCCAGCAAATCGCCCTGTCGATGCGCAACGTGACCATCGCCACCGATCCGGCCGTGGTGCGCCGCGAACTGGCCGCGATCGACGGCGCCAAGGCCTCGATCGTCACCCACATCGACAAGCTCGAACAGCACATCGCCTCGGCCAAGGGCAAGGAGCTGCTGCGCGGGATGCTGGAAGCGCGCACCCGCTACCGCGGCTTCCAGGAAGAGTTCATCCGCCTCGCCACCGAAGGCAGGCAGGAAGAGGCACGCGCGCTGCTGGCCAACAAGATCGACGCCACCCAGGCCGCCTACATCGAATCGCTGCGCCAATTGATCGATTACCAGAGCCGCCTGATGGAAGCCTCGGGCCAGGAAGCCAACGCCGAATACCTGGACGCGCGCCGCAGCATGACGCTGCTGGGCGCGGTGGCGGTCGCCTTCGCCATTGCGATGGCACTATGGATCACGCTCTCGATCACGCGCCTGCTGGGCGGCGAGCCGGCCTACGCGGCCGACCTGCTCAAGCGCATCTCGGCGGGCGACCTGTCCGCAGACGTCGTCACCCGCAAGGGCGACAGCGACAGCATGCTGGCGGCCGTGGCCCAGATGGTCGGCAAGCTGCGCCAGGTGATCGCCGGCCAGCGTGCCGTGGTGGAAGCCGCCAACCGCGGCGACTTCGGCCAGCGCATCGACACCGCCGGCCTGCAGGGCTTCCAGAAGGACATGGGCGACGGCCTGAACCAGCTGGTCACCACCACCGGCGCCAGCATCGACGACGTGGTGCGCGTGATGTCGGCATTGGCCGAGGGCGACCTGACCAAGCGCATCGACAAGGATTACCAGGGCGCCTTTGCCAGGCTGAAGGACTATTCGAATTCGACCATGGACAAGCTGGCCCACGTGGTCGGCGAAGTGAACAGCGGCGCCCAGTCGCTGGCCTCGGCGTCCGAGGAAGTCAGCGCCACCGCGCAGTCGCTGTCGCAGGCGGCGTCCGAGCAGGCGGCCGGGGTCGAGGAAACCAGCGCCTCGCTGGAACAGATGACGGCATCGATTTCGCAGAATACCGAGAATGCCCGCGTCACCGACGGCATGGCGGCCCAGGCCGCGCGCGAAGCGGCCGAAGGCGGCGAAGCGGTGAAGGCGACCGTCACCGCGATGAAGCAGATCGCGAAACAGATCGGCATCATCGACGACATCGCTTATCAAACCAACCTGCTGGCGCTGAACGCGGCGATCGAAGCGGCCCGCGCCGGCGAGCACGGCAAGGGCTTTGCGGTGGTCGCGGCCGAGGTGCGCAAGCTGGCCGAGCGCAGCCAGGTGGCGGCGCAGGAAATCGGCGAAGTCGCGACCAGCAGCGTCGAACTGGCCGAACACGCCGGTGCCCTGCTCGACCGCATGGTACCGAACATCCGCAAGACCTCCGACCTGGTGCAGGAAATCACGGCGGCCTCGGAAGAGCAGTCGTCCGGCGTCGGCCAGATCAACGCCGCCGTCGGCCAGATGAACCAGACCACGCAGATGAACGCATCCAGTTCGGAAGAGCTGGCGGCAACCGCCGAAGAGATGAGCAGCCAGGCCGAGCAGCTGCAGCAGGCGATGGCCTTCTTCCGCGTCGCGCATGCAGCCCCGCGCGCGCGCCTGGCAGCCGTACAGCGCACCGCGCCGGCGCGCCCGGCCCACCGCGGCAGCAGCGCCCTGCGCCTGGCCGACAGCTTCGCCGCCCAGGGCGAGCTGGACGAAACCAACTTCACCCATTTCTGACATGAACAGCGACATCGACAAGCACGCCAAGACGGACGCCAACGCGCCGGCGCAATACCTGACCTTCGTGCTGGGCGGCGAATCCTTCGGCATCGGCATCATGGCGGTCAAGGAGATCATCGAGTTCGGCAGCGTTACCGAGGTGCCGATGATGCCGGCATCGATCCGCGGCGTGATCAACCTGCGCGGCGCGGTGGTACCGGTGATGGACCTGGCGGCGCGCTTCGGCCGTCCTCCGGCGGTGCCGGGCAAGCGCACCTGCATCGTCATCGTCGAACTGGAAGTCGAGGGCGAGCGCCAGGTCACCGGCGTGGTCGTCGATGCGGTCAGCGCGGTGCTCGACATCCCGGCCGCCGAGATCGAACCGGCGCCCTCGTTCGGCACCCGCATCCGCAGCGACTTCATCGCCGGCATGGGCAAGGTGAACGGCAAGTTCGTGATCCTGCTGAACGTGGAACAGGTGCTCAGGCTCGAGGGCCTGCCGGAGCTGTCCTCCACCGAGCTGGCCGCGGCCTGACGCATCGGCCCGGCTGCGACATGCAACAGCACACCATCAGCGGCAGCGAGTTCGCCAGCTTCCAGCGCTTCATCTTCGACATCGCCGGCATCACGATGTCCGATTCGAAAAAGGCGCTGGTCAGCGGGCGCCTGGCCAAGCGCCTGCAGCACTACGGCCTGCCGAGCTACGACGCCTATTTCCGCCTGCTGAGCGACGGCACGCATCCCGAGGAAGTGCAGCAGGCGGTCGATCTGCTCACCACCAACGAGACTTATTTCTTCCGCGAGGCGCGCCACTTCGACCTGCTGCGCCAGGCGGCGCACAACGCCCGGCCCGCGCTGCGTGCAGGGGCGCCGTTCCGCGTCTGGAGCGCGGCCTGCTCGTCCGGCGAGGAGCCGTACAGCATCGCCATGGTGCTGGCTGACGTGCTGGGCGATGCACCCTGGGAAATCACCGCGTCCGACATCAGCACCCGCGTGCTGCAGCGTGCCCGCACCGGGCACTACCCGATGGAGCGCGCCAGCCACCTGCCGCACGAGTACCTGCGCCGCTACTGCCTGAAAGGGATCCGCGAGCAGCAGGGCACGCTGCTGGTCGAGCGCGCGCTGCGCCAACGGGTGCGCTTCCGCCAGGTCAACCTGAATACCGACCTGCCGGGGGATCTCGGCAGCTACGACGCCATCTTCCTGCGCAACGTGATGATCTACTTTAACGGCGACACCAAGCACCAGGTGGTCGCGCGCGTCGTCGCGCGCCTGAAGCCGGGCGGCCATTTCATCATCGGCCACTCCGAGAGCCTGCAGGACATCAACGATACGCTGCACCCGGTGATGCCGTCGGTGTACCGCAAGCCGGGTTGATCGCATGCCGCTGAACGACATCAAGGTGCTGGTGGTGGACGACTCGGCCGTCGTGCGCAAGGTCCTGGGCGCGATGCTGGAGAGCGCGCCCGGCATCCGCCTGCTGCACGCCGTGGCCGACCCGCTGCTGGCGATCGAGCGCATGAAGCAGCAGTGGCCGGACGTGATCGTGCTCGACGTCGAGATGCCGCGCATGGACGGCATCACCTTCCTCAAAAAGATCATGGCCGAGCGCCCGACCCCGGTCGTGATCTGCTCGACGCTGACCGACAAGGGTGCCGAAACCACGATGGCGGCGATGGCGGCCGGTGCGGTCTCCATCATCACCAAGCCCAAGCTGGGCCTGAAGGACTTCCTGACCGAGAGCGCCGACGAACTGGTGGCCGCGGTGCGCGCCGCCGCGCAGGTGAACGTGCGGCGCCTGGCCGCGCGCGCGGCCCTGCCGGCAGCGCCGGCGCCCGCGGCGAAACTGAGCGCCGACGCCATCCTGCCCCCGGCCATGGAAACGCGAGCCCCGCTGCGCACCACCGAGCGGGTGGTCGCGATCGGCACTTCCACCGGCGGCACGCTGGCGCTGGAAGAAGTGCTGGCGGCGCTGCCGCGCGTGACGCCGGGCATCGTCATCGTCCAGCACATGCCGGAAAAATTCACCGCCGCGTTTGCCGAGCGGCTGAACAAGCTGTGCCAGATCGAGGTACGCGAGGCGCGCCACGGCGACCGCGTGCTGCCTGGCCGCGCGCTGATCGCCCCCGGAGGCCGCCACATGCTGCTGCGGCGCGACGGCGCCCAGTATTACGCCGACGTGATCGACGGACCGCTGGTGAACCGCCACCGGCCCTCGGTGGACGTGCTGTTCCGCTCCGTGGCGCGCCAGGCCGGCGCCAATGCGCTCGGCATCATCATGACCGGCATGGGCGACGACGGCGCCGCCGGCCTGCTCGAGATGCGCAAGGCCGGCGCGCGCACCGTGGCCCAGGACGAGGACAGCTGCGTGGTCTACGGCATGCCCAAGGAAGCGGTAAAGCGCGGCGCGGTCGAAAAGAGCGTGCCCTTGACGTCGATCGACCGCGAAATCCTGCAGCAGCTGGCGGCGCGCTGAGCCCGGCGGGAGTTCCGCTTTCGGCAAGCCTGCCGATTTTCCGGCATCATCCTCTCCTCGATAGCATTCACACAAGGAGAACACAATGTCCGGCAACAGCTCCAATCCCTTCACGCCCTACGTCCCGCCGCGCGTCTGGTCGCCCGCCACCCAGACCGGCGGCGCCTTTGCCAGCATCAACCGCCCGGTCGCCGGCGCCACCCACGAGCAGGAACTGCCGGTCGGCAAGCATCCGCTGCAACTGTACTCGCTCGGCACCCCGAACGGCCAGAAGGTCACGATCATGCTGGAAGAGCTGTTGGCGGCCGGCCATGGCGGCGCCGAATACGATGCCTGGCTGATCAAGATCGGCGAAGGCGCCCAGTTCGGCAGCGGCTTCGTCGACATCAACCCGAATTCCAAGATCCCGGCGCTGCTCGACCGCAGCGGCGAGACCCCGGTGCGCGTGTTCGAATCCGGCTCGATCCTGGTCTACCTGGCCGAGAAGTTCGGCGCCTTCCTGCCGAAGGACCTGGTGGCGCGCACCGAAACCTTCAACTGGCTGATGTGGCAGATGGGCTCGGCGCCCTTCGTGGGCGGCGGCTTCGGCCACTTCTTCGCCTACGCGCCGGAAAAGCTGGAATACCCGATCAACCGCTACGCGATGGAAACCAAGCGCCAGCTCGACGTGCTGGACCGCCTGCTGGCCGAGCGCCGCTTCATCGCCGGCGACGAGTACACCATCGCCGACATGGCGATCTGGCCGTGGTATGGCGGCCTGGTGCTGGGCGAGCTGTACGGCGCCGCCGAGTTCCTGTCGGTGCACAACTACCAGCAGATCCGCCGCTGGGCCGACGAAGTCGGCGCCCGCCCGGCCGTCCAGCGCGGCCGCCGCGTGAACGGCGTGCGCGGCGACCCGGCGACCCAGGTACCGGAGCGTCACGACGCGTCGGATCTGGATTGATCGTGTTTCCTGGCGTCTAGCGAACGCACCCTGATATCGATTGACGCTAGCATTTGTTCATTATCAGTCGATTATCAGGAGTACCAAGCAATGGATTCGCAAAACGACAAGCCCGACGGCAAAGCGGACAACAAAGCGGACGACGGCGTCCAATCCTCGCGCCGCCGCTTCGTCGGCACGGTGGCAGCCGGCATCGCCGGCGGTGCCGCCCTCGCCCCTGGCCTGGCCCAGGCGCAAGCGGGCGCACCGGCCACCAACCCGCCCCGTCCACTGACCCCGCCTCCGTATCCGAAGCCGCCGTTCCAGCGCCAGAAGCAGGAGTGGCCGGGCCTGGCCAGCAAGATGACGCCGCGTCCCGACCATGGCGAAACCACCTACCGCGGCAGCGGCCGCCTGACCGGGCGCCGCGCGCTGATCACCGGCGGCGATTCCGGCATGGGCCGCGCCGCCGCCATCGCCTATGCGCGCGAAGGCGCCGACGTCGCCATCAACTACCTGCCGGCCGAGGAACCCGATGCGCGCGAAGTCGCGGACCTGATCCGCCAGGCCGGCCGCAAGGCGGTGCTGATCCCCGGCGACCTGCGCGACGAGAACTTCTGCAAGCGCCTGGTGGCCGACGCCGCACGCCAGCTCGGCGGGCTCGACATCCTGGTCAGCAATGCCGCGCGCCAGCAATCGCTGCCCTCCATCCTCGACCTGTCGACGGCCGAGATGGACCAGACCTTCAAGACCAACCTGTATGCGATGTTCTGGATCGTCAAGGCGGCGGTGCCGCTGATGCCGCAGGGGAGCAGCATCATCGTGACGGCCTCGGTGCAGGCCTACGATCCCTCGCCCAACCTGCTGGCGTATGCCTCGACCAAGGCGGCGCAGGTGGCGTTCGTGAAGGCACTGGCCAAGCAGCTGGCCGAAAAAGGCATCCGCGTGAACGCGGTGGCGCCGGGACCGATCTGGACGCCGCTGCAGGTGACCGGCGGCCAGACCCAGGAAGGGCTGGAGAAATTCGGCTCGGATTCGCCGCTGAAACGGCCGGGCCAGCCGGGCGAACTGGCCGGCGCCTACGTCAACCTGGCTTCAAGCGAATCGTCGTACACCACCGGCCAGGTGTATGGTGTGACCGGGGGCGCGGGCTTCCCGTAAGCCGTCTGGCAGCACAGCCGGTTGCACTCAGCGCTGCAGCCGGCAGGCCGACGCCAGTTTTGCCAACAGCGAAGCCAGCCATGAGCGGGTGGGTATCAGTTGGCCACGCGGGCCGGCGACGTTGCAGCGTGGATTAATCAGCATGTTGTCAAACTCCAATTTATTGTCAGAATAATCATGCTGCCCCGTTCCTTCCGTGCGCTACCTCGCATAACAAGAACTCAAGCATACGTGGCAGACGACAGCGCGTGGTGGCCGCACTCGGCCGGCCATTTGCACAATTGATCTGCCTCAAATGAATGAATTATTCAGGAGCAAGCCATGGGTTATTCGGAACGCGACAAATACGGCATGTACAAGGCCAGCAGCGGCAGTGCGGGCCCGGGTCCGGCGCTGATGGGCGCGGACACGCTGCTCGGCGAAAAAGTCGTCAACGCCTACGACATCGAGCTGGGCGACATCAGGGAAATCATGCTCGACATGCAGACCGGCCAGGTCGCCTACGCGGTGCTGGCCTTCGGCGGCTTCCTGGGCATGGGCGAAAAGCTGTTCGCCGTGCCCTGGCAGGCGCTGCACCTGGATACGGCGAATAAACGCTTCCTGCTGAACGTCGACAAGGACCGCCTCAAAACCGCGCCCGGCTTCGACAAGGATGCCTGGCCGGACATGGCCGACATGCAGTGGGCGAATTCGATCCACAGTTTCTATGGCACCGATCCGAACCGCCCGGGTGCGCCGACGCGGGCAGCCGGTGGCGTCACCCCGGCCGGCGGCGACCTCGCCCCGGACAGCGGCAACAGCCTCGATCCGCGCGCCGGCAACCAGGGCGGCGACAGCGACATAAGCCGCATCCGCGGCAGCAATATCGGCTGAATCCGGCCCGGCGGGCATGCGCGGCATTACCTGGCGGGTAATCGCCGCGCCGGGCGCCGCGTCCCACAATGGTCTCCATTCACCACCACCGAAGGAGACCATCATGCAGCACGCATCCAGCACCCACGCATCCGCCATCGCCGAGCGCTACCTCGCTCTCTGGAACGAGCGCGACGGCGCCGCCCGCCGCACCCGGGTCGAGCAACTGTTCGCTCCCGGCGCCACGTATGTCGACCCGATGATGAAAGGCAGCGGCATCGACGGCATCGACAGCATGATCGACGCCGCCCAGCAGCAATTCCCCGGCCATCGCTTCATCCTGCACGGCAACCCGGACGGCCACGGCGACGTGGTCCGCTTTTCCTGGGCGCTGGGCGTGGATGGCGCCGCACCGGTCGCCCACGGCACCGACGTCGCCCAGGTCGACACCCAGGGCCGCCTGGTGCGGGTCACCGGCTTCCTCGATGCCGCTTGAGCGCGGCCGCGTCCGCGGTTACAGTGGACGCGGCTGAACGGGAGACCAAGATGGCGCAGGCGAGAACGGGGATGGCGGCCGATTATTTCCAGGACTTCGGCTCGGCGCTGCGCTACTGGCGCGCGCGGCGCGGCGTGAGCCAGCTGCGGCTGTCGCTCGACGGCGGCGTCTCGCAGCGCCACCTGAGCTTCCTGGAGAGCGGGCGCGCGCAGCCGAGCCGCGACCTGGTCATCAGGCTCGGCATCGTGCTCGACGTGCCGCTGCGCCAGCGCAATGCGATGCTGCTCGCCGCCGGCTTCGCGCCCGCCTACCAGGAGCGCAAGCTCTCCGATCCCGAACTGGCCAGCGTGATGCAGGCGCTCGACTTCATGCTGCGCCAGCAGGCCCCCTACCCCGCCCTCGTGGTCGACCGCCTGTGGAATTTGGTCATGCTCAACGAGCCCGCCGCCGGCACCATGCGCTGGCTGCTGGGCCTGCCCGGCGATGCGCCGATCCCGCGCGACGGGTCGCTCAACGTGCTGCGCCTGATGCTGGACCCGGCCGGCGTGCGCCCGCACCTGCGCAACTGGGAAGCGGTGGGCGCCGACAGCCTGCTGTGGATCCAGCGCGAAGCCATGGCCGACGGTCCCGGCAGCGAGGCGGGCAAGCTGCTGGCCGAACTCTCGGCCCTGCCCGGCATGCCGGCAGCCGGCCATCTCCCCAACCTGGACCGGCGCGCCCTGCCCTTCCTGGCGCTGGAACTGGGGCGCGACGGCGTCGAACTGGGGCTGTTCACCACCATCACCACGCTCGGCACGCCGCACGACGTGACCGTGCACGAGCTGCGGCTGGAATCCTTCTTCCCGGCGGACGAGGCCAGTGCGCAGTGGTTCCGCCAGCGCTTCGGCTGATCCCGTTACCGGAAATACGGCGGCACGTTTGCCGCAATCTGCCTGAACTCGGCGTCGTCCAGCGGCAGCCGCAGGAAGGCGGCCCAGGCGTCGCGCGGACGCAGATTGCCGCCCTGCGCCGAATCGGTCCCGTACAGCACATGCGCCGTGCCGATCTGGCGGATGCGCCGGGCCACCTCGGCCGCGTCGGCCGGCGCGATGTCGGGCGTGACGATCGAGGCCACGTCGAACCACAGGTTGCGCGTGCCGGCCTCGCGCCGTTCGGCCGCCTGCGCCAGCGTCGCCAGCACCGCGCGCGCCGGCGGATCGTCGAAGCCCGGGCCGCTGCCGGCCAGGTGCGCCACCTGCACCACGACGTCGGGCGCGGCCGGCATCAGCCGGTCGAGGAAGATGCGCGCCTGCGCCGCGCCGTAGGGCCGCCCGTTGCGGATATTGGCGCGCAGGTGCACCACGATCGCCATGCGCGCCGCATTCGCGGCGGCGAATACCCGGCGCAGTTTTTCCACATGGGCCGGATCGTCGAGCTGCACGTCCGCATTCCCGAAATGCAGCTTGATGCCGTGCTTCAGGCCGGGCAGCCCGGCGCAGCGCTTCAGCTCCGCCAGCGCGTACGCCTTGAGCGGATTGAAGCCGCACAAGGCGATCAGGCGGCCGGGATAGCGTGCCGCCTGGGCCGCGGTCCAGTCGTTTTCGGCGCGCACGCGGGCGAGCTCGTCGCTCAACTGGAAACGCGGGCTGCCGAACATGTAGGCCGTCGACAGCAGTACGCCCTTGCGGATGCCGGCGGCGTCGAGCAGCGCCACCACGTCTTTCGCATCGAGCGGTTGCAGCCCGGCGCTTGGGCCGGCCAGGGCGATGGCTTGTGCGCTGAAGACGTGCTGGTGGAAGTCGCCCGCAGGCACCGGCTCGGACGCAGCGGCCCTGGCCGCCATCATCAGGAACAGCGCCGCCAGCGCGGCGAGGCAGCGTGCATGGATTCTCATACGGGTCACCTCCTGTGGCTAGAATACGCTTGACTTGGAGTCCACCCCAACCACAAAACCGCAGTGATCCTTCGATAATGCCGAAACCCTGACAGCAGGGCCTGCCCTAGACTTGGCGTTCATTATTGCCGAGACAAGGGCCATGCATATTGAACACATCCGTTTCGACAAGGTCTTCGACGTGCAGGCCCGCACCTTCAGCTTCACGAGCGCGGGCAAGAACCGCTACGGCGTCGTACTGCCGGGCCGTATCGTGCCGTATGAAGGCGCGACCTGTGCGGTCGCGCTGGAGCGGCCTGACGACTGGTCGAGGGTGCTCGGCTGGCGCGAACTCGGCACGCAGGAAGTCTTCGTCCCGGGGCATGGCCTGACCGCGCGTTCGGCCTTCTTCGAGGCAGCCGGAATGCTGCTCTATGTGATCCTGCAGGGCGGCATCGGTTTTCTGACCCCGTGGCTGCTGCTCCCGCTCCCTTTCGTGTTCGTCTGGCGGCTGATGCTGAAGCGGCGCCGCAACAGCACGCTGCGCCAGGTCCTGCTGGCGCAGCCCTGAAGCGCCGCATCAGCGCAGCATCGACTCCCACACCTTCTGCAGGCGCTTGCTCGACACCGGCATCGGCGTGCGCAGCTCCTGCGCGAACAGCGATACGCGCAGCTCTTCCAGCATCCAGCGGAACTCGATCATGCGCGGATCGATGTTCTTCAGCGGCTGGTTCTTCACCGTGCGCTGAAACTGGCTGGCGGCGGTCTGCCACTCGGCCATCAGCTGGGCGTCGCGCGAGGCGTTGGTGCGCAGCTTCTCGAGGCGGATGTTCATCGCCTTCAGGTAGCGCGGGAAGTGCGACAGCTGGGTGTACTCGGTCTCGGCGACGAAACGCTTGTGCACCAGGCCCTGCAACTGCGCCTGCATGTCGGCCGCCACCGCCGGCGGCAAGCCCTGCAGCTTCTTCGGCAAGCCGTGGAACTCGGCCAGGATCGCCCCCACCAGGCGCGCCACCTCGTTGATCAAGAGGCCCAGGCGACCCTTGCCTTCGTCCTTGCGCTTGTTGAACGACGCCGCGTCGTGCGGCAGCGGGTCCTGCATACAGGCGATGTCGATCGCCTTGTTGACGATCTGATCGCGCAGTTCGTCCGGCGAGCCGACCGACATGAACTGCATGCCCATCTGCTGCAGGCCCGGCACGTTCTTCTCGGCGAACTTCAGCTGCTCCTTGAACTGCAGCGCGAACAGGCGGCGCAGGCCGATGCGGTGGGTGCGCGCCGCTACATTCGGGTCGTCGAACACTTCCAGGTCGCAAGAATTGCCCTTGTCGACCAGGGCCGGGAAGCCGATCAGGGTCAGCTTGCCCTGGTTGATTTCCAGCAGCTCGGGCAGTTCGCCGAAGGTCCAGCTGGTGATGTTGGTATGCTGGCTGACGGCCGGCGCTTTCTGCTCTCGCGCAGGCGCCGCCGGTGCATTCGCCTTGCCTTTCGGGGCATCGGCGCCTGCGGCGGCCGCGCCGGCAGCAGCCGGCGCAGGCTTGCCGAACGCCGCCTGCACCGTGCTGGCGGATGCCGGGGTCTGCTCGGCCATGCGCTGGAAGCTCTGGCGCGCCTGCCCGCCCAGCTCCGCCTGCAGCGTCGCCAGGTTGCGGCCCATGTCGAGCTGGCGGCCATGCTCGTCGACCACCTTGAAATTCATGAACAGGTGGGCCGGCAGCGTCTCCAGCTTGAAATCGGTCGTCAGGACGCGCGCGCTGGTGTGCTGGTGGATGTCGGCGATCAGCGCGTCGACCAGGTCGCCGCGGCCGAAGCGCACCGGGTCCTGGTTGCGCTCGAAGAAACCGGCCGCGTAGTCCGGCAGCGGCACGCAGTGGCGGCGCAGCTTCTGTGGCAGCGATTTCAACAGCAGCTGCACCTTCTCCTTCAGCATGCCCGGCACCAGCCAGCCGGCGCGCTCGCGCGGGATCTGGTTCAGCGCGAACAGCGGCACCGTCAAGGTCACGCCGTCGCGCGGGCTGCCCGGCTCGAAGTGATAGGTCAGCGCCATCTCGATGCCGGTGACGTTCATCGTCTTCGGGAACAGCTCGGTGGTGACGCCGGCCGCCTCGTGGCGCATCAGTTCTTCGCGCACCAGGTAGAGCAGCTTGGGGTTGTCGCGCGAAGCGTCCTTGTACCACTTCTCGAAACCGGCGCCGTTGACGATGTCCGCCGGGATCTGCTGGTCGTAGAAGGCGGCGATCAGCTGGTCGTCGACCAGCACGTCGAGGCGACGCGACTTGTGTTCGAGATTCTCGATCTCGCGCACCAGCTTGTGGTTGTGGGCGAAGAACGGCGCGCGCGTTTCGTAGTCGCCAGCGACCAGCGCGTCGCGGATGAAGATCTCGCGCGCTTCCGCCGGGTTGTACAGCGCATAGTTGATGCGGCGCTGGCTGTAGACGACGATGCCGTACAAAGTTGCGCGTTCGGCCGCGGTGACTTGCGCACTGCGCTTTTCCCAGCGCGGCTCGCCCCACGATTTTTTCAGCAGGTGGCCGCCGATCTTCTCGATCCACTCGGGCTGGATCTGGGCCACGCAGCGCGCGTACAGGCGCGCGGTCTCGACCAGCTCGGCCGCCATCACCCATTTACCCGCCTTTTTACCCAGCGAGGAGCCGGGCCAGATGTGGAACTTGATGCCGCGCGCGCCGAGGTAGCCGCCGCCGGATTGCGCGGCGCGGGACGCGGTCGCGCCCTCCTCTTCGATCTTGTAGCCGATGTTCCCCAGCAGGCCGGTCAGCAGCGCCAGGTGCACCTGGTCGTAGGTGGCCGGCAGCTCGTTCAGGCGCCAGCCCTGCTCGCGCACGATGGTCAGCAGCTGCGAATGCACGTCGCGCCACTCGCGCAGGCGTACCTGCGACAGGAAGTTCTCGCGGCAGTTTTCCTGCAGCTGGCGGTTGGTCTTCTTGTGCTCGATGGCGTCCTCGAACCAGCGCCAGATCTTCACGAAGCTCAGGAATTCGCTTTTCTCGTCGGCGAACTTCTTGTGCTTCTCGTCGGCCTGCTGCTGGTATTCCATGGGCCGGTCGCGCGGGTCCTGCACCGACAGCGCCGAGGCGATGATCAGCATCTCGGTCAGGCTGTTGTTGTCGACGGCGGCCAGGATCATGCGGCCGACGCGCGGGTCGAGCGGCAGCTTGGCCAGCTTGCGTCCCATCGCGGTGAGCTGGTTGTTGTCGTCGACCGCGCCCAGCTCCTGCAGCAGCTGGTAGCCGTCGGCGATGGCGCGGCCCTGCGGCGACTCGACAAAGGGGAAGGTCTCCACATCCGTCAGGTGCAGCGACTTCATGCGCAGGATGACCGCCGCCAGCGACGAGCGCAGGATTTCCGGCTCGGTGAACTTGGGGCGCTGCAGGAAATCGTCTTCCTCGTACAGGCGGATGCAGACGCCGTCGGCCACGCGGCCGCAACGGCCGGCGCGCTGGTTGGCGGCCGACTGCGCGATCGCCTCGACTTGAAGCTGCTCGACCTTGTTGCGGAAGCTGTAGCGTTTGACACGCGCCAGGCCGGAGTCGACCACGTAGCGGATGCCGGGCACGGTCAGCGAGGTCTCGGCCACGTTGGTGGCCAGCACGATGCGGCGCGCGTTGGTAGTGCGGAACACGCGGTCCTGCTCCTCGACCGACAGGCGCGCGAACAGCGGCAGGATCTCGACATGCGGCGGATGCTGCTTGCGCAGCGCCTCGGCGCAGTCGCGGATCTCGCGTTCGCCCGGCAGGAAGACCAGCACGTCGCCGGAGCCCAGGCGGCACAGTTCATCGACGCCGTCGACCACCGCATCGATCAGGTCGCGCTTCTCGCGCGCGGCCTGGGCCTTGGTGGTGGGCTTGCCGTCGCCGCCGCTCGGTGCGGCGACCGGGTCGCGGTCCACCGGACGATAACGCACCTCGACCTTGTACAGGCGGCCCGACACCTCGATCACCGGCACCGGCTTCTCGGGCGTGCCGAAGTGGCGCGCAAAGCGCTCGGCATCGATCGTCGCCGAGGTGATGATGATCTTCAGGTCGGGCCGGCGCGGCAGGATCTGCTTCAGGTAGCCGAGCAGGAAGTCGATGTTCAGGCTGCGTTCGTGCGCCTCGTCGATGATGATGGTGTCGTAGGCGCGCAGCAGCGGGTCGGTCTGGGTTTCGGCCAGCAGGATGCCGTCGGTCATCAGCTTGACCCAGGCGCCCGGCTGCAGTGTGTCGTTGAAGCGCACCTTGTAGCCGACGTGCTCGCCCAGCGGCGTGCCCAGTTCATGCGCGATGCGCTTGGCGGTCGACGATGCCGCGATCCGGCGCGGCTGGGTGTGGCCGATCAGGCCCTTCTCGCCGCGGCCGAGTTCCAGGCAGATCTTGGGCAGCTGGGTCGTCTTGCCGGAACCGGTCTCGCCGGACACGATGATGACCTGGTGCTTGGTGAGGGCTTCGGCGATTTCCTGGCGCCGTCCCGAGACCGGCAGGTCTTCCGGGAACACGATGGCCGGCAAAGGAGTGCGCAAAGGCGCCGCGCGTTCTCCGCCGTCGCGCGGCGGGCGCTCGCCGCGCGGGCGGCGTTCGCCGTCGCCCGGCTTGCGCGGCTGCTGGCGCTCGCCGTTCTGCGGCGCCGGGGCGGCAGGCAGCTTGACCCTGGCTTCGGCCAGCGCACTGGCCAGCGCGCCTTCACGTGACTGCGGACGCGCGCCGCCCTGGCCTCGATTGCGATGACCGTCCTGCGCACCATGACGCCCGCCACCTTCGCCCGCTTCGCGGTGCGGACGTTCCGGCTTCGCCTGCAGCTCGTTCGTGCGCGTCAAAGGCGCACGCGTCTCGCCCTGGCGCGACGGGGTGGCATTCGGTTCGGAAGTTGCTGCGCGCGCCGGGCTCGGCGAAGGCTTGTTACTCTGTTCTGACATTGATTTTTACAAGGAATTTGGTGCGCAAGTCGCGCAGCCAATTATAATGCGGCAAATGGAAAACCCTACCCAATTCGTCCAGTGGCTGCGCTCGGTCGCGCCGTATATTCATGCGTTCGGCGGCAAGACTTTCGTCGTCGCTTTTCCGGGTGAACTGGTCGCCTCCGGCGACCTGCCGGTGCTGGCGCAGGATCTCTCGCTACTCGTCGGCCTCGGCATCCGCGTGGTGCTGGTGCACGGCTCGCGTCCCCAGGTCGCCGAACAGCTCGCGCTGCGTAACGTCGAGGGCCGCTTCCACAACGGCGTACGCATCACCGACACCGCGGCCATGGAATGCGCCAAGGAAGCCGCCGGCGAACTGCGCCTCGACATCGAGGCCGCGTTCAGCCAGGGTTTGCCGAACACGCCGATGTCGAACGCCCACATCAGCATCGTATCCGGCAACTTCGTCACCGCACGCCCGCTCGGCGTCATCGACGGCGTCGACCACGAACTGACCGGCGTCACCCGCAAGGTCGCGGCCGACAAGATCGCGCCGATCCTGCAGACCGAAGACAACATCGTGCTGCTGTCGCCGCTGGGCTTCTCGCCCACCGGCGAACTGTTCAACCTGACCATGGAAGACGTGGCGGTATCCGCCGCGATCGCCCTGCACGCCGAAAAGCTGATCTTCATCACCGAGACGCCGCTGATGAAGGACGCCGCCGGCGAGGATATCCGCGAACTGTCGTCGCACCAGGCCGAAGCCGTGCTGCAGGCCGGCTTCCTGCCATCCGACGCCTCCTACTACCTGCAACACGCGATCAAGGCCTGCAACAGCGGCGTCGACCGCGCCCACATCCTGCCCTACCAGATGGATGGCTCGGCCCTGCTCGAACTGTTCACCCACGACGGCGTGGGCACCATGATCAGCCACGAGAACCTGGAAAGCCTGCGCATTGCCTCAATTGAGGACGTCGGCGGAATTATCAAGCTCATCGAACCGCTGGAAGCCGACGGCACGCTGGTCAAGCGCGGCCGCGAACTGATCGAGCGCGAAATCGAGCAGTTTTCCGTCATCGAGCACGACGGCGTGATCTTCGGCTGCGCGGCGCTGTACCCGTTCCCGGATTCCAAGATGGCCGAAATGGCATGCCTGACGATCAGCCCGGAAGCCCAGGCCCAGGGCGACGGCGAGCGCATCCTCAAGCACATGGAAAACCGCGCCAAGGCGGCCGGCATGACCAAGCTGTTCGTGCTGACCACGCGCACCTCGCACTGGTTCAAGAAGCGCGGCTTCGTGCCGGCGACCGTGGACGATTTGCCGAAGGACCGGGCGCATATGTATAACTGGCAGCGGCGGTCGCAGATTCTGATCAAGACCCTTTGACAGTTAGCGCGTAAACGTCGCCCCTGCGCAGGTGGGATAGCTGCGCTATCCCTCCAAGTTGGTGGCATACCGCAAAACTTGGGCCCCTGCCTGCGCAGGGGCGACGTGCATAGTGCAGCGCAGAGCGTGGCTTAGGTAGCTTTCTCACGCTGGCTTTATAATCACGCTTTCAGATACCAACCAGGAGCACAAAAAATGGCCCGCACCGTCCACTGCATCAAACTGAACAAGGAAGCCGAAGGCCTCGATTTCGCGCCTTACCCGGGCGAACTGGGCAAGCGCATCTATGAAAGCGTCTCGAAGGAAGCCTGGCAGGCCTGGCTGAAGCACCAGACCATGCTGATCAACGAAAACCGCCTGAACATGGCCGACGCCCGCGCGCGCAAGTACCTGGCAGTCCAGATGGAAAAGCATTTCTTCGGCGAAGGCGCCGATGCCGCCGCCGGCTATGTGCCGCCGGCTGCCTGATCCTGTACAGCAAGCAAAAAAAGGGAGCCGCGGCTCCCTTTTTTCATGGCGCGGTTCCGCCCATCACATCCGCTTGCACTGGCGCAGCTCGCAGCGCGCCATGAAGACCTTGCCGTTATCGCACTGCATCCGGTAGACCTCGGCCGGCCCCGGCTCGGTGAGCAGCCCGGCGCCCTTGCCGCCGCTGCAGCCTTGCTCGCGCGCCATCCGCTCGACCGTGGCCGAGGACACGCCGATGCGGAACGGGACCTTTTCGATGGGCGCACCGCCCGCATCGCTCAAGCCGGCCGGCGTCGGCGTCGGCGCCAGCTCCGGTGCATCCGGTGCCTGCGGCCCGGGCTTGCCATGAAACGCCGAGCAGCCGCCCAGCACTACCGATCCCACCAGCATCGCAGCGAACAGCGGCTTCATGGCGGCGTCTCCAGCTTAGAAGCTCAGGGTCTTGACGCCTTCGCCGGTGCCCAGCAGGCAGACGTCGGCGCCGCGGCGGGCGAACAGGCCGACGGCGATCACGCCGACGATCTGGTTGATCTCGGACTCGAGCGCGGCCGGATCGGTGATCGACAGGCCGGCCACGTCGAGCAGGTGGCCGCCGTTGTCGGTCACGAATGGCTTGTCAGTGCCCGACTCCACGCGCAGGCGCGGCTGGCCGCCCAGCTCGGTCAGGCGGCGCGCCACGGCGGCGCGCGCCATCGGCACCACTTCCACCGGCAGCGGGAATGTGCCCAGGGTTTGCACCAGCTTGGAACCGTCGGCGATGCACACGAAACGCTTCGACACCGAGGCCACGATCTTTTCGCGCGTCAGTGCCGCGCCGCCGCCCTTGATCATGGCGCCGCCGGCGTCGATCTCGTCGGCGCCGTCGACGTAGACCGAAATCGATTCGACGTCGTTCAGGTCGTAGACCGCGATGCCGTGGCCGCGCAGGCGCGCCGCAGTGGCTTCCGACGAGGCGACCGCGCCCTTGATGCGGTCCTTGATCTTGCCGAGTTCGTCGATGAAGAAGTTGGCGGTCGAGCCGGTGCCGACGCCGATGATTTCGCCGTCGACAACGTAATCGATGGCGGTGCGGGCGACTGCCTGCTTGAGTTCGTCCTGGGTCATGATGTTGGTAGGAGTAAAAGAATGCCGCCATTTTAACGGATCGCGCGGCCCGGCGGCCCCCGCGCCGCCGTCCAGCGCCAGCATGGCGCCCTGTTTGCCCTAAAGAATTTACAGTCCTACAATGCAAATCGAATAGCCACGCTGCCAAACCGACACCGTCACCATGCTCCGCAACCCTCTTGCCCTGCTCCTGCTCACCGCTGCCGCCGCTGCCGCTGCTAGTGCCACTGCCAGCGATTTTCCGCTGGCGGCGCCGGCCGGCCCGAATGCCGTCGGGTTCCACGTCCGCCAGCAGTTCGACCGCGCCCGCGTCTACCAGCGCGCCCGCGACCCGGTGACGGCGCAGCCGGCCGCCGCCGAACGCGCCCGTCCGCTGCAGACCCTGGTCTGGTATCCGGCCGGCGCGGGCGGTGCGCCGATGCGCTACCGCGACTACGTCGCCACCGTGGCGACCGAAGAAAACTTCGGGCGCACGCAGGAAGAGGTACGGCGCGCCACCGATGGCCTGGTCGATGCCCTCACCCGCGGCGCCGACGGCGCCCGCATCGGGGCCGACCTGCGCCAGCCGGTGCGCGCCGTGCGCGACGCGGCGGAGCAAGCCGGCCGCTATCCGGTCGTGATCTACGCCCCCGGCAACAGCGCCTATGCGATCGACAATGCCGACCTGTGCGAATACCTGGCCAGCCAGGGCTACATCGTGATCGCCAGCGCCTCGCTCGGTCCGCGCTCGCACCGGATGACGGCCGACCTCGACGGCGCCGAAGCGCAGGCCGCCGACATCGCCTACCTGGTCGGCTACGCCCACACCCTGCCCCAGGCCGACACCCGCCATATCGGCGTCATCGGCCACGGCTGGGGCGGACTGGCGGGCGTGCTGGCGGCGGCGCGCGACGACCGCATCCGCGCGCTGGTCAGCCTGGACGGCACGCTGCGCGCTGCCTTCGACTACCTGAACGGCAGTCCGCGCGCGGCGCGCTACGTCACGCCGGAACGCCTCGGCATCCCGTTGTTGTACGTCAGCCGCCTGCAGAGCGCGGGACCGGGCGAGCAGGACGACCTCGGTGCCGGCGCCGACCTGCTGGCGCGCCTGCGCTATGCCGACGTCTACCTCGCCACCATCGATGCGAGCAGCCACACCGATTTCTCGTCGTGGTCGCTGCGCATGGCGCCGGACGCCGGGTTCAAGGGCCACGCGCGCGCACAGGTCGCCCGGGCCTATGGCGCCACCGCGCTGGCGATCGGGCGCTTCCTCGATGCGCGCCTGAAAGACGATCCCGGCGCCCGCCGCAGCCTGGAGGCCGACCTGGCCAGCGGCCGCACCCCGCCCGGCATGCTGTCCTTCGCCCTGCGCCGCGCCGCCGGTCCGGCGCCCACCATGGACACCCTCCTCGACCAAGTCGGCCAGCAAGGCTTCGGCCGCATCGCCGCCATCTACGACCGCCTGCACGCACAGAACCCGGAGCTGTCGCTGGATGCGCTGCAGCTGCGCGACTGGGGACTGAAACTGCTGCAGGCCGGCAGCCCGCGCGACGCCATCCAGGTGTTCGCACTGGGCGTGCACCTGTATCCGGAGCGCTTCGATTTCCTGTACGACGGGCTGGGCCAGGCCAACGAGGCGGCCGGCGAGCGCGAGGCGGCAGTCGCGCATTACCAGCATGCGCTGGAGCTGGAACCGGGCAACCTGCATGCGCGCGCCCGGCTGGAGGCGCTGGGCGCGGCACGCCAGGAATAAGGATCAGCGGTCGGGAAACGCCAGCGTGAAGCAAATCCGCTCGCCGTCGGCGTGCACGGCCGCGTTCCCGCCGTGCAGGTCCATGATCGCGCGCACGATCGACAGGCCAAGACCGGTCGAGCCCTGCGCGTCGCTGCGCGCGCTGTCGGCCCGGTAGAAGCGCTCGAACAAATGGGCAAGGTGCGCGGGCGCGACCGGCGCGCCGTCGTTGGCCACACTCAGCTCGGTGACACCGGCACCTTGCGATGCCCGCAACGCGATCGTGCTGCCGGCGTCGGCATGGCGTACCGCATTCGACAGCAGGTTGGCCAGGGCACGCCGCAGCAGCGCCGGGTCGGCCAGGACCGTGCCCTCGCCCGCGCACGTCACGCGCAGCCCGCGTTCCTCAGCCATGCTCTCGAAGAAATCGGCCATCCTGTGCAGTTCGTCCAGCGCGTCGCGCGGCTGGCGTGCCAGCACCACCTCGTCCTGGCCGGCACGCGCGAGAAACAGCATGCTGTCGATCATCCGCGCCAGCCGTTCGAGTTCCTCGATATTCGACGCGATCAGTTGCTCGTAATCCGCCGCCGTGCGCGTCTGCGCCAGCATGACCTGGCTCTGGCCGAGCAGGTTGGCGACCGGTGTGCGGAACTCGTGTGCCAGGTCGGCGGAAAACCCGGACAGGCGCGCATAGCCTTCCTGCAGCCGCGCCAGCATCTCGTTGAAGGCATCGATCAGCGGCCGCAATTCCGACGGCGCGCCCGCCAGGTCGAGCCGCTGTGCCAGCGTCCCGGGCCGCACCAGCGCCGCGTGTTCGGCCACCACGCGCAGCGGGCGCAAACCTCGCCGCAACACCAGCGCCGCCAGCAGGGCCGCCGCCAGGGCGCTGACCGCCGCGGCGGCGGCGATGCGTGCGCGGTAGCCGGCAAACATTGCGCTGCGCTCCCCGTAGACGCGCGCGACCACTACGGTCACCTGGCCGCCGTCCAGGCGCGCGCTGCCGGCCACCACGCGGCCCGGATCGCCGGCGCGGCTGGTCCAGCCGGCGATCGCCGCGCGCTGCGGCGCCGGCCCGGCGGACGGCGGCACCGGATAGCGTTCGCCGGCCGCATTGATGTCGGCCAGCACCGCGCCGTCGGCCGCCACGAAGCGCACCAGCGAGTTCTCCTGGCCGCTCATGGTGTCGCGGAAGAACTCGGGCCGGTCGTGCAGCAGTGCGGCCGCGCCGGGACGCCCGAGCAGGATCTGCACCTGGCGCAGCTTGCCCAGCAGCTGGATATCGTCGCGCCGCTCGATTTCGGCGACGAAGGCGCGGTACAGGTAGGTACCGAGGCCGGCCGCGGCCAGCGCCACCACCAGCACGAACATGACGCCGATGCGCAGCGCCAGCGAATTACGCAGGCGGCCCTTCACGCGGCCGCCGCCGGCTGCGCCTCGCACACGTAGCCCATGCCGCGCCGCGTGTGGATCAGCTTCGGCTCGAACGGATCGTCGATCTTGCGGCGCAGGCGGCGCACCGCGGCGTCGATCACGTTGGTGTCGCTGTCGAAATTCATGTCCCACACGTGCGACGCGATGAGCGAGCGTGACAGCACCTGCCCTTCGCGCTGCGCCAGCAGGTGCAGCAGGGCGAACTCCTGGGCCGTCAGCGGGATCGTGACGGCGCCACGGCGCACCCGGCGCCGGAACACGTCGATTTCCAGGTCGGCGATGCGGATCAGGGCATCCTCGCGCACCGGGCCGCGCCGCAGCAGGGTGCGGATGCGCGCCACCAGTTCGGCAAAGGCGAACGGTTTCACCAGGTAGTCGTCGGCGCCCAGTTCGAGGCCGCGCACACGGTCGTGTACTTCGTCGCGCGCGGTCAGGAACAGGACCGGCATCTGCGCGGTCGCCGGGTTGGCGCGCAGGGCTTCCAGCACCTGCCAGCCATCCATGCGCGGCAGCATGACGTCGAGCACGATCAGTTCGATCGCGTTGTCATCATCGAAGGCGATCGCCAGTCCGTCGCGTCCATTGCGCACCAGCCGGACCGCAAAACCCGATTCGGCCAGGCCGCGCTGCAGATAGTCGCCGGTCTTCGGCTCGTCTTCGATCACCAGGATGGGCATGGCAGGAACGTGGGCAAAGCAGCCATTCTAAGCCGGTTCCGGGCGGCCGGACATGACGGAATTATCATCTTGCCGTCAGCCGGGTGTCGGGTGGCGGGGGCCAGAATGGCGGCTTGAACCGTACCGACGAGGATGCCCATGTACAAACCCATCACGATCCTGCTGGCCGCGCTGGCAACGCTGCCGGCCGCCGCGCAGTTGCGCCAGCAGCCGGAATTGACGCTGGAGGGCGCCAATCGCCTGGCCGGCGGCGCCATCGATGCCTGCCGGCGCCAGGGACGCACCATCGTGGTTGCCGTGCTCGACCGCGGAGGCAACCTGGTGGCATTGCAGCGGGCCGATGGCGTCGGTCCGCACAATACCGAGGCCAGCCGGCGCAAAGCCTATACCGCCCTGTCGACCCGCACGGCCACGCTCGACCTGGCGCGCCGGATCCAGGCCGATACGGATGCGCGCAACCTGGCGACCCTGCCGGAACTGCTGCTGCTCGGTGGCGGCATCCCGCTGCTGGCGCACGGCCAGCCGGTCGGCGCCATCGGTGTGGCGGGCGGCGGCGGTGCGGCCAACGACCACGCCTGCGCGCTGTCCGCCATCGGCACCCTGCCGGAACTCGACCAGCCGGTCCACTGAACCTTATCGTCTCAAGGAGAACATCATGCAAGCCATCAAACCGCTCGTCCTCGCCTGCGCCCTCGCCGCCGGCGCCCCTGTCATGGCTGCGGCGCCGAATCCGCTGAGCGTCCACGTGCTGGACCTGCAAAGCGGCCAGCCGACACCCGGCATCCGGGTGCGGCTGGAGCAGCGGGCCGGCGAACAATGGCGCGAACTGGCTGCCGGCGTCACCAATGAACAGGGCCGCATCCCGGCGCTCTACCCGGAAGGCAAGACAGTGGCGGCGGGCGCCTACCGCATCGTGTTCGAGACCGGCGAACACTATGCGCGCAAGGGCCAGCCGACATTCTTCCCGCGCATTCCGGTCGAATTCACGATGGACGCGGCCACCGCCCACTACCATGTGCCCTTGCTGCTGAGCCCATTCGGCTATTCGACCTACCGCGGGAATTGAGGGCGCGTCAGTGCGCCGTCGCCGATGCGGCGGAAGCCATGGCCGCAGCTGGCGCCGCCGCGCTCACGCGCCACACGGTATTGCCGACATCGTCCGCCACCAGCAGCGCCCCGCTGCTGTCCAGCGCCAGCCCCACCGGCCGGCCCTTGGCATGGCCGCCGGTCAGGAATCCGGTCACGACGTCGATCGGCTTTCCGGCCGGCTTGCCGTTCTGGAAAGGCACGAACACGACCTTGTAGCCGCTCGGCGGATCGCGGTCCCAGGAGCCGTGCTCGCCGACGAAGGCGCCTTCGCGCATGTTGGCCGGCATCGGGCTGTCGGGGCGGTTGAAGACCAGGCCCAGCGAGGCCACGTGCGAGCCGAGCGCATAGTCGGGCACCAGCGCCCTGGCGACCAGGTCGGGACGCTGCGGCTTCACCCGCGGGTCGACGTGCTGGCCGTAGTAGCTGTACGGCCAGCCGTAGAAGCCGCCGTCGCGCACCGAGGTCAGGTAGTCCGGCACCAGGTCGGGACCGATCTCGTCGCGCTCGTTGACGACCACCCACATCGCCTTGCTGGTCGGCTCCCATTGCATCGAGTTCGGGTTGCGCAGGCCGCTGGCGAACACGCGGAAGGCGCCGCTGGCACGGTCCACTTCGAGGATGGCGGCGCGGTTCATCTCCGCTTCCATGCCGTTTTCCGTGATGTTGCTGTTCGAGCCGACGCCCACGTACAGCTTGCTGCCGTCGGGGCTGGCCAGCAGGCTCTTGGTCCAGTGGTGATTCAGCTTGCCGTCCGCGCCCGGCAAGTCCAGGACCTTGGTGCCCGGGGCACTGATCTTGGTGTCGCCCTCGTTGTAGGGATAGCGCATCAGCGCATCGGCGTTCGCCACGTACAGCTCGTTGCCGACCAGCGCCACGCCGAACGGCGATTTCAGGTTGTCGAGGAACACCGTCTGCTGCGCCGGCGCGCCACCGGCGGCGGGACGCACCAGCGTGATGCGGTTGCCGGCTTTCGCTGCCGAGCCGCCGTAGGCCTGGATCGGTCCCATGATGAGATCCTTGGGCCGCATCGCGGGCTGGCTGGGGCCGTTCGATTCGACGACCAGGATATCGCCGTTCGGCAGCGGATAGACGAAGCGCGGGTGCATCAGGCCGGTGGCCAGCGCGCTGATCTTCAGCGTGGCCGGCACCACCGGCATCTCGCCCTGCTTCCAGGAACCGGCCGGCGCCACTTTCATCGGCGGCAGCAGGTAGTTCTTGGCGGCCGGCAGGTCCGGGCCGTTGCCGTATTGCGAAGCCTGGCGCACCGGGTCGCCCTTGTCGCAGGCGGCCAGCGCACAGGCCGCCGCGATCAGCAGCACGCTGCTCTTGAGTACGGGGTGGATCATCACAGGACTCCGGTAGGGTTGGGGTGTTGCACGGCCTCGACCAGGTGCGGGCGCGGCCAGCCGAGCCAGGTCGCCAGCAGCATCAGGACCACGACGATGATCGACAGCGCCAGGCCTTGCGGCACCACGGCCACGTAACCGTCGCGGCTGTGCACGAAAGCGTTGACGATGGCCAGCGCCAGCGCCACCGCGCTGGCCAGCACGTGCAGCTTGGCGAAGCGCAGCGTGCGCACATGGCGGTGGCTGACCCAGGTGAGCAGGCCGGCGATGGCGGCGAAGGCGGCCACGATGCAGCCGGCCGTCAGCAGCCAGACCGAAAAGGTCTCCCACAGATAATTGGCACTGCGCCAGTAAGCGATGTCGGTGAGCAGCGTACCGACGAAACAGACGGCGGGAAATTGCACCAGCGTGGCATACACCGGCTGGCTGGCCAGCCCCAGGCGCGGCGCATCGAGGATGGTGGTGTGCGCGGGCTTATGCATGGCTTGCCCCCGCCGGGTCGTGGATAATCTTAGACATGTCTTGTCCGTTATGAATGTCAAAAGGACATTCATCGTAGTGCGCTGGACTGGACCGTCTCTGTGTTTGATTTCACTTAGTACGAAACGCCTGCCGGTTTTACTCAGTGTTAGGCTGCGTTACATACGGTTACATTAGGATCTCAATTGTTTGGCGCGCGGCAGCCTTGCAACTGCCGCCCTTCCCTGTCGCCCTGCTGGATCTGATGCACCGTCACGCTGCCCTCGCCCTGGCCGGCCAGGCAAAAGCGCCCGTCATAGGCCAGCGGCATGTTCCTGCCCTTCGCCGGCCGCGTCTCGATGTGTACGTAATACACCTTGCCCGGCGTCAGCGGCGCCGCCTGGGTATGCGGCAGCGAGGCGACGCGGCCGCCATACGGCACGCAGATGGCCCTGCTCAGCGGAAAGCTGCGCCCGGCCGGCAAGCTCATGCGCCACAGCGGGCGCGCCCCGTCGGACACCGTCAGCGCGCGGAACTCGGGCGTGCCCAGGCGCTCCTCGCGCGCGCCGATCGTGAAGCAGGGCCCGCCGCGCGGACCCTCGCGCACCTCGGCCTCGCCGGTGCGCGCAGCCGACGACGGCTTCAACGCGGCCAGCGCCGTCAAGGCCAGCAGGGTGCCGGGGATCAGCATACGGGTGTTCATGATTGCCTCAAGGAAAAACTACCGACAAGGCGAAATGCTACGGGGGCGCCGGGGGCGATCTTTTGAGATGGAACAATCAGGCGGATCGAAGCCGGGAACGGACGAGCTTGCGTGCCGGGCCATGCGGCAGATTGGCAACGTCGTGCGGAACGGAAGGCGCCATGCGGTTGGCGGTGAGCATTCACTTGCTTTTGTTGCAACGCGACGCATACACTGTGCCGAGCGCACATCAGTTGCATGCCGAGCAGTATTCACGCTGAACCAATTGGATAACTCAATATGCGGATCGATAGAGCGCGTGCCCTTGTCATTGCCGTGGTGATTGCGACGGCGGGCTACCTGGCCTGGACATCAGCGTCAAATGATGCCCACGCAGCACTGCTGGCACAATGGTCGCCCGAACGCGCGGCCGCCGAGGCCACTAAAGACATTCAAGCGGGCTCGATCAAGATTTACCTGCACGGATCCTTTACGGCTTACGAAGTCGGCGTCGAAAGGTCGCAGGCATCGCTGATTGCCGGCCTGCCACGCGAGGAAGCAGGCGTCGGCTGCGTCATCCCCTACATGGATGTATTCGAAGCGCAAAAAGACTATGCGACCCGTTACAACAAGGCGATTGTCGCCTACTTGAGCGGCAAGAAATAAGATGGTGTCGCTACTAATGAAGTCCGCCACAAAACAATAAAGTTTGCTACAGCAACTAAGGCCAGCCCTGCCCACCGGCAGCTTATCCAGGTAGTAACAGAGTCGTACACTGAGCCATATCGACCGTCGGCTATCGGCCAGAAGCGGGCACTTCGTCGGAAGCAAAACTTCCTACTTTGAGAAGAATTAGAAGCATTGGCAAGCGAGACACATGCATGCGCAAAAACTATCGTTATTTGGTCCTCATGTTGCTGGGTGCTGCAATCCTGTCCGCGTGCGATGTTCATTTCAAGGCTGGACATTTCGATGAAGATAAGCTTCGCGCATTGGCTGGAGTCGAAAAATTTCGCATGCTCTATGAAAAACAGGACTACGCGCATCTGTATGACTTGGGTTCTCCAGCAATGAAAGCGTCGATGCCGAAAGAGCAATTTATCTCAGCAGTCCAGACTGCGATTGCTCAACTTGGAAGGTACAAGTCGTCAGTTCTTGTCGGATCATCATGTTTTCCTAATGGCGTCCGGTTGGTCTACGACGCTGAATACGAGAAGGCAAAAGTTCGGGAGTTAATGACCTGGTCTGTATCTGACGATCAAGCCGAGTTAGTGGCCTACGAAGTTACATCAGATCGAGATGAATTTCACAAAGAGTCCCAAGTCGGTTGCCCAGTCCCATAGCAGAGAAGTCCGCGTCGGGTCGACAATTGCCGCACACTGAACGGCCGAGATCGGCCAAAAGCGGACTTCCCTCCATTGATTCTTTGCTGCTCTCACACATAAGAATGCCTCTTTCTGACATTCACATTTTCTACCAGCCGCCCTCACACGGCTGGCTAACTATTTCCATTTTGATTGATGGGCAGACTGTGGAGATTGATGCTTCGGCTGTCCCGAATAACCCTGTTGAGGACCTGCTCGTGGCATTGGATCTTGCTGCCAACGGTGTTCCTTCGAGCGTTTGGTGGCACTTGGAACCTGATGGCTATTTCATGTACTTCACGCCCAATGGCGAGGAGATTCAGTTTAAATTAGTGTTTGCCATAGAAAGCGACCGCGCTTGTGGCAGAGAAGTCGTAGAGACCCGAGGCAACGCTGCGCAAGTCCTTCTACCCTTCTGGCGCTTTGTTCGCGAATTTCAGTCACATGACTTTCAGGAACCGCACTGGCCGCTCACCGATTACAAACGTATTCTTGCCGTGAAAGACGATATTCGACTGTCGCGTGGGAAATCTTGAAGGTCGGAGGTCACTCGGTTGTAAGTCGCGGTCGAAGCTTGATCTGACAAATCCGATCCAACAATTCGTCCCCAAATGACTGAATTCGATATTACAACTTCTGCCGGCCGGGAACAGGCGCTGTCGCATATCCTTCCTGAGAGTGCAAAACAGCATCATGAGATGCTGAGGCAACTGTTTGTAGCTGAAATGGAGTATCGGCGACGCGACGACGACCATGACTATTTTGAAAACATCTATTGGTGTGCCTACCTGCTGTTCAAGGTCGGGGATCCCAGCGATTCAGAGGTCATGTGGAGAGCGAAGCACATCAACATGGACACGGGCTGCGGTTTTGACACAGAGAACTTGGTCGGTGCGGGTGTCGATGAGACAGTCACATACTTGGACAAACATGGTTTTCGGGATATTGCGCGCTACATCCTGTCCTGCACAGAGTTAAGAGACCGGTCCCACATCGAATCATGGACGTTGGATCGCCATCGATACTTTTATGGCGCGTAGGTGAATGTCAGCGTCGGGTCGGTTCCTGCCGGTAGTAACAGCCCATGACCTTTGCGGCCCGGCAAAATGCTACGCTGAGTCAAACGGCCGAGATGGGCCAGAAGAGGTCGCCCGACAAACGACGGTCTCACGAACTAAAGTTGAGTCAGGACTCCATGCGCCTTGTTCGCCGCTTTATCGTCGTCACGGCATGTGCCATGCTGGCGCTGCTGCTGGCACTGCCCTTGGTTCTATATTGGAAGGGCTTGAGTGACATCGATGGGCGCCCGCCTAAACCGCAACAGCTTGCCTCCCTAGAGCAACAGGCTCTCGTCTGGCGGCGAGCAGGTGGCCAAGGCAAACGCAATATCGAACCCATGAATCCGTATTCGTACATAGTGCGCATCTTCTCGGATTCGGCCTGCCTGGCATCGCCTGAAGAACGCTTGGCCTGGTCGTTTGCGTCCACCTACCTTCGCGAGCATCGACGACAGGCGGGGATGAGCGCATGGCATCTGTCTGGAGCTGCGCTGACGATCTGGCTGACGCGCAACTGGACGACGGAAGAGATTCTTTCCGCTGCAGCCGCCTCCGGTTGGTTTGCGAAGGACCGTCCCCGTAAGTGCTCACCATAACGCCTCGGACAACGCCGACGTTACCGAAGCCTGCGTGCCTGCAAGCTGCGGTAAGCTTATTCGTTCACGGATGGCCATCCCGCCAGCCGCCGTGCAGGTCCCTTCGGCAGGTTCGCCGGATCGCCCGTATTCGCGAGGAACCCGGCCAGCACCCGCTCATACAAATCGAGGCTGTGCGCATAGCGGCGCTGGCGCATCACGCGCGGCTTGTGCATGGTCTTCAACGCGAAATAATCGGCCAGCAGGTCGCCTTGCGCTTCCATGTTGTAGTCGGCCAGGGTGGCATCGTCGCGCAGGTCGTAGTGGTACGGAAGGCC
Organism: Herbaspirillum sp. SJZ107; assembly: GCF_006715485.1. Classification (GTDB taxonomy): domain Bacteria; phylum Pseudomonadota; class Gammaproteobacteria; order Burkholderiales; family Burkholderiaceae_D; genus Telluria. The sequence goes on along the minus strand of NZ_VFNH01000002.1, from coordinate 1,050,812 downwards.
GATGCGGAAGGCGCCGCGCAGCTTGACCGGGTAGCCGAGCTGGTGCTGCCAGACGTGCACCATCTCGTGCATGAACCAGTGAATGGTGACCGGGTCGCCCGCGGTGTAGTCGGGCAAAAAGCAGGAGTGATGAAAATAGATGCTGCCGTTCGGCGTCATCGCGCAATTCCTCGGCTGCAGGCCGAGCGGCAGGTAGGGCCGGTTGTGCACCCGGACCCTGGCGTAATCGATGGCGTCGCCGAACAGCAGCGACGCCATGGCGATTTCGCCTGGCGTGAGGCCACGCGCCAGGCGTTTCATGCGTTACTCAGGCTGCGCGCAGCGCAGCAGCCGAACGCGCCAGCTCGGTGATCAGGTCCCAGTCGCCGGCCTTCATCGCGTCCGCCGGGGTCAGCCAGGAGCCGCCCACGCAGGCCACGTTCTTGAGGGCCAGGAACTGCGGTGCAGTCTCGATCGAGATGCCGCCGGTCGGGCAGAAGGTGACGTCCGGCAGCGGTCCGCCGATCGCCTTCAGCATGCCGACGCCGCCCGCCGGCACCGCCGGGAACAGCTTCAGCTGCTTGAAGCCGGCTTCGCGCGCGACCATCACTTCGGACGGGGTCATGCAGCCCGGCAGCAGCGGCAGGCCGCTCGTCTTGGCGGCGTCGATCAGGGCCGGGGTCAGGCCCGGCGACACGCCGAACACCGCGCCGGCGTCGCGCGCCTGGGCGAATTCTTCCGGCTGGGTGAGCGTCCCGACGCCGACGATGGCGCCTTCGATCTGCGCCATGTCGCGGATCGCCTGCAGGCCGTGCTTGGTGCGCAGCGTCACTTCCAGCACGCGGATACCGCCCGCGACCAGGGCCTTGGCCAGCGGCACGGCGTGGTCCGGGTCGTCGATCGCGATGACCGGGATCACGCTCGCCGAGCGCATGATGTCAAGCAGGTTCATATTCGTACTCATTCAGGTCTCACTTGTTTTTACGGAACAGGAAATCTTCATCGGAACCCGGCATGATCTCGCCGGTGTCGGTGCCTTCGTGCAGGGGAACGGTGGTATCGCGCAGCGACGGCAGCGGGAAGTGGGCGGCGCCCTCTTCCGCGGCGCTGACCGACTTGCGGAACACGTCGAACAGCTCGCGGCCCATGCCGATGTGGCTCGAGCTGAGGTCGGCGGTCGCCATCTTGCGCGAAGCCCAGATATCTTCCGGCACCAGCGCTTCCAGCGTGCCCTGGGTGGCATCGACACGGATGATATCACCATCGCGCACCAGGCCGAGCGGACCGCCGGCCAGGATTTCCGGCGACACGTGGATCGCGGCCGGCACCTTGCCCGACGCGCCCGACATGCGGCCGTCGGTGACCATCGCCACGTGGTGGCCGGCATCCTGCAGGTTCGACAGCGCCGGGGTCAGCGCGTGCAGTTCCGGCATGCCGTTGGCGCGCGGGCCCTGGAAGCGGATCACGGCAACGAAGTCGCGGTTCAGCTGGCCGGCCTGGTAGGCGTGCATGAAGTCTTCCTGCGAATCGAAGGTCAGGGCCGGCGCTTCGACGATGTGGTGATCCTTCTTGACCGCCGAGATCTTCATCACGGCGCGGCCCAGGTTGCCCTGCACCAGGATCAGGCCGCCGTTGTCGCTGAACGGGTTGGTGTATTTGCGCAGCACCGCCTCGTCGCCGCTCTGTTCCGGCAGGTCTTTCCAGACCACGTTGTCGTTCTCGTCCAGGAACGGTTCCTTGCAGTGGTTGCGCAGGCCGTGGCCGAGGATGGTGTTGACGTCGTCGTGGGCGAAGCCGCCGTCCAGCAGTTCGCGGATGACGAAGGCCGGGCCGCCGGCAGCCTGGAAGTGGTTGACGTCGGCATCGCCGTTCGGATACACGCGGGCCAGCAGCGGCACCACCTTCGACAGCTCGTCGAAGTCGTTCCAGTCGATCACGATGCCGGCTGCGCGCGCGATGGCGATCAGGTGCATCGTGTGGTTGGTCGAGCCGCCGGTCGCGTGCAGCGAGGCGATGGCGTTGACGATCGATTTCTCGTCGACGATGTGGCCGATCGGCATGTAGTTGCCGCCCTGCTGGGAAATCTTGACCGCATGCTGGGCCGCGGCGCGGGTCAGCGCATCGCGCAGCGGGGTGCCCGGCGTGATGAAGGCGGCGTTCGGCAGGTGCAGGCCCATCATTTCCATCAGCATCTGGTTGCTGTTGGCGGTGCCGTAGAAGGTACAGGTGCCGGCGCTGTGGTAAGCCTGGGCTTCGCCTTCGAGCAGTTCTTCGCGCGTGGCCAAGCCCTTCGCGTAGCGCTGGCGCACCGCGGCCTTTTCCTTGTTCGAGATGCCGGTCGTCATCGGGCCGCCCGGCACGAAGATGCCCGGGATGTGGCCGAAGTGCAGCGCGCCGATCAGCAGGCCCGGCACGATCTTGTCGCAGATGCCGAGGTACAGGCTGGCGTCGAACATGTTGTGCGACAGCGCGATCGCGGTCGACATGGCGATGGTGTCGCGCGAGAACAGCGACAGTTCCATGCCCGGCTGGCCCTGGGTGATGCCGTCGCACATGGCGGGCACGCCGCCGGCGAACTGGGCCACTGCGCCGATCTCGCGCACGGCTTCCTTGATCACTTTCGGGAAATACTCGAACGGCTGGTGCGCCGAGAGCATGTCGTTGTACGACGAAACGATGGCCACCGACGGCTGCTTCTGCTCGCGCAGCTTGAGCTTGTCGTTGGCCGGGAAGGCGGCGAAACCGTGTGCCAGGTTCGTGCACGCCAGCGTACCGCGCTGCACGCCTTTCACGCGCGCGGCGTCAAGATGGGCGAGGTAGGCCCGGCGCGACGGACGGCTGCGCTCGATGATGCGCTGGGTCACCTTCTCTACTACGGGATGCACCATGATCGTTCCTTATGAATTAGATTTCTGAAATTTTACTACAAAATAGGATTGGGCGCATGCCGGGGCTGCATCTGGAGTTCCGTGATCTCGCGCGTGACACGTGGACGGGAGACCCCCGCCCACCCTACAGTTGAGCCAGCTCGACGTTGCCACGTTCCGGTAGGATGGGCGGCTCTGCCGTCCACGTGCTCCCGCAGCTCGGGCGCCGACTCATCGCCAAGAAATGACCGCTGAGCAGCGTGTTTATGTAGTGAATTTACGCCCGTTTCCTGTATTATTCGATAACCTGCACAAAATGACATCATACCGTCCATCACCATGCGCCAACCACCCTTGACCAGCTCCACCGCCTACCAGGCGCTCACCAACCACGCCGCCAAGGCCAAAGACTGGCAGATGCGCGATCTGTTCGCTGCCGATCCGCAACGCTTCGAGCGGTTCTCGAGCGAGGCCGCCGGGCTGTTCCTAGACTATTCAAAAAACCGTCTGGACGGGCGCACGCTTGAACTGCTGAAAGCGCTGGCACAGGAGCGCGGCGTCGAGCGCCTGCGCGATGCCATGTTCAATGGCGACAAGATCAACCTGACCGAAAACCGCGCGGTCCTGCACACCGCCCTGCGCGCCCCGCGCGACAAGGGGATCAGCGTCGACGGCCAGGATGTCAGCAAGGACGTGCACGACGTGCTGGCACGCGTAAAGACCTTCAGCGACGCCGTCCGCAGCGGCGATTGGAAAGGCCATACCGGCAAGGAAATCACCGACGTCATCAACGTCGGCATCGGCGGCTCCGACCTGGGTCCGAAGATGGTGTGCCTGGCGCTGCGCCAGTTCGCCCATCCGCGCCTGACCATGCATTTCGTGTCCAATGTCGACGGCCACGACATGGACGCCGCGCTGTCGCGCGTGAATCCGGAAACCACCCTGTTCATCATCGCCTCGAAGACCTTCACCACGGCCGAGACCATGATGAACGCGAACACGGCGCGCGCCTGGTTCCTGCAGCATGCCCCTGAAGAGGCGCTGGCCAGGCACTTCGTCGCGGTATCGACCAACGTCGAGGCCATCAAGACCTTCGGCATCGATCCGCAGAACATGTTCCCGTTCTGGGACTGGGTCGGCGGCCGCTACTCGGTGTGGTCGGCGATCGGCCTGCCGGTCGCGCTGTGCGTCGGCTTCGGCTACTTCAGCGACTTCCTGGCCGGCGCCCACGCCATGGACGAGCACTTCCGCAGCGCCCCGATCGAGCAGAACCTGCCGATGATCCTGGGCCTGGTCGGCTTCTGGAACCGCGAATTCCTGGACTGCGGCTCGGTCTCGATCGCGCCCTACCACCAGGACCTGAACCGCTTCCCGGCCTACCTGCAGCAGCTCGACATGGAAAGCAACGGCAAGCGCGTCACGCGCGCCGGCGACGCCATCGACTACGCGACCGGCCCGGTGATCTGGGGCGATGTCGGCACCAACGGCCAGCATGCCTACTTCCAGCTGCTGCACCAGGGCACCGACGTCACGCCGATGGATTTCATCGCCGCGCTGCGCCCGGCCCACGAGTTCCACAACCACCACGCGGCCCTGCTGGCCAACTGCTTCGCCCAGTCGGAAGCCTTCATGAAGGGCAAGACCATCGACGAGGTGCGCCAGGACCTGCAAGGCCTGGACGCGGCCGAGATCGAGCGCCTGGCACCGCATAAAACCTTCCCGGGCAACCGGCCGAGCAACACCATCCTGATGGAATACCTGACCCCGGCCACGCTGGGTGCGCTGATTGCGCTGTACGAGCACAAGGTGTTCGTGCAGGGTGCGCTGTGGGACGTGAACAGCTTCGACCAGTGGGGCGTCGAGCTGGGCAAGGTGCTGGCCAAGAAGATCGAGGCCGAACTGACGGGCGAGGCCCAGCCGGCCGGCCACGACAGCTCGACCAATGGCCTGATCGCGCGCGCCAAGGCCGCCGTTTGATAATGTACTGAGAATTCATACGCGATATATGAAGACCGAAAAAATCACGATCGTGCACGACACGCCGATGCAGGTCGGCGAATCCCCGGTATGGCATGCGGTGGAATCCGCGCTGTACTGGGTCGACATCGACGGCCGCACCGTGCACCGCCTGCATCCGGCCAGCGGCAAGCATTCGGCCTGGCAGATGCAGACCGAACCCTCGGCCCTCGCGGTCGACCTCGACAACAACCTGGTGGTCGCCACGCGCGCCGGCTTCGTCTACCTGGACACCACCAGCGGCGACATCGAAGACCTGGTGCCGGCGCCCTACGACACCAGCAAGGTGCGCTTCAACGACGGCCGCGTCGACCCGGCGGGCCGCTTCTGGGTCGGCACCATGTACGAGCCGCGCGACCAGGCGCTGGCCGAGATGTACGTGCTGGACAAGGGGGCACTGCGCCAGGCCTGGTCGGGCGGCATGACCAACTCCAACGGCCTGGCCTGGAGTCCGGACGGCCGCACCATGTACCACGCCGACACCACCACCCACCGCGTCGACTGCTACGACTACGACGTGGACAGCGGCACCCAATCGAACAAGCGCAACCTGGTCACCTTCGAGGCCGACAAGACCTCGGGCACCTACGGCGGCCGCCCGGACGGCGCGGCGATGGACAGCGAAGGCAACTACTGGGTCGCGATGTACGAAGGCGGCCGCCTGCTCAGGCTGTCGCCGAGCGGCGAGCTGCTGCAGCAGATCGACCTGCCGCTGCGCTGCCCGACGGCGGTCTGCTTCGGCGGCCCGGACCTGCGCACGCTGTTCGTGACCAGCGCCAGCAAGGGCCGCTCGAACGACGAGCTGGCGCAGTACCCGCACAGCGGCAAGGTGCTGGCGTTCGCGGTCGACGTGTCGGGCATCGAACAGCCGGAATACCGCGGCTGAACCAGCCCCCGCCGCCCGGCGGCGGATGCGCCCTGCAACAGCGGCGCGATATCGATCGCCGCGGCCATGGCGCGGTAGCCGGCATCGCATCGACATCGAACTGACTACTGCGCCCGGCGCGGCGTGCCCGCCCTGCCCGCCGACCTGAGCACGCACGACATCGTCCGCTTCGCGTGGACGCCGGTAACAGCATCGACCTGTTGCGTGGCGAGGAAAGGGTGCGGCTGGCCGTTGGCGGGCGCTTCCGCGCCAATAACGCGCTGGCGATACGCGAGGCGCTGGTGCTGGGCAGCGGCATCTGTCCCGACTGGCTGGTGCGCGACCTGCTGGACAGCGGCGCGCTGGTGCGGGTCTTGCCGGACTGGTCGGCGCCCTCCCAGGATTTATATCTGCTGATGCCCTCGCGCCGCTATCAACCCTTGCGCACCAGTATGTTTGTCGATTTTGCCGTGTCCCGGTTCGCTTCCTTGCCAAGCTTTGGCGGCGTCGGCAAGCCCAAGGCTTAGCTATTCAACTTCCACATATCAGCTAGTGAGCTATAAGCATTGTTTGTTTATCGCCCTGTGACAGAATTGCGCTAACGAATTGTCCAGCATGCCCAGCAACGGCTGCAGAGACGACAACAACCACAGGAGACAAGCAATGCTGACTAGCACGACAGGGGCCGCCGCGTCCGCACAGCCGGTGGCACGACGCTGGTACAAACAACTCTGGGTGCAGGTGCTGATTGCGATGGCGCTCGGCATCCTCATCGGCCACTTCTTTCCGGATGCGGGCACCAGGCTGCAGCCGCTGGGCGACGGCTTCATCAAGCTGATCCGCATGCTGATCGCGCCGATCATTTTCTGCACCGTGGTGCTCGGCATCGCCAAGATGGACGACATGGCGCGCGTCGGCCGCGTCGCCGTCAAGGGCCTGATCTACTTCGAAGTGATGACGACCATTGCCCTGGTCGTGGGCCTGGTCGTGGTCAATTTGTGGCAGCCCGGCGCCGGCATGAACGTGAATGCCTCCAATCTGGATACCGCGTCGGTGTCGAAGTATGTGGCGCAGAGCCACGAGACCGGGATGGTGCCGTTCATCATGAACATCATCCCGAACACCTTCGTCGGCTCGCTGTCGGAAGGCCATATCCTGCAAGTCCTCCTGATCTCGGTGCTGACCGGTTGCGCGCTGATGCGTTTCGGCGCCGTCGGCAAGCCGGTGATCGAGCTGCTGGACATCGTATCGAAGGTGTTCTTCGGCATGGTTGGCATCGTCATGTGGGCGGCGCCGATCGGCGCGTTCGGCGCGATCGCCTTCACGGTCGGCAAATACGGTGCCGGCGCCCTGCTTTCGCTCGGCAACCTGCTGGTGTGCTTCTACGTGACCTGCCTGATCTTCATCTTCGCCGTGCTCGGCCCGGTGTCGCGCCTGTGCGGCTTCAGCCTGTTCAAGCTGATGCGCTACCTGCGCGACGAAATCCTGGTCTGCCTCGCCACGACCTCGTCGGAGAGCGTGTTGCCGCGCATGCTGATCAAGATGGAGCAGCTCGGCTGCAAGCCGAGCGTGGTCGGCCTGATCATCCCGACCGGCTATTCCTTCAACCTGGACGGTACCTGCCTGTACCTGGCCAGCGTGACCATCTTCCTGGCCCAGGCCACCAATACCCCGCTCGACCTGACCCAGCAGATCGTGCTGCTCGGCGTCCTGCTGCTGACCTCCAAGGGTGCCGCGGGCGTGGCCGGCGCCGCCTTCGTGGTGCTGGCTGCGACCCTGTCGACGGTGGGTTCGATCCCGGTGGCCAGCGTGGCGCTGATCCTCGGTGTGCATCGCCTGCTGTCCGAAGGCCTGACGCCGACCAACCTGATCGGCAACGCGGTGGCGACCATCGTCATCTCGAAATGGGAAAAGGCGCTCGACACCGAGCAGATGCACCGCGTCCTCAACCGCGAATAACAGCCACCCGGCAGTGACCGAGGCGGCCTCGTGAGCGCCGCCTCTCATAAAAATACCAGGAGACTTCATGGGCAGCCCCATCCGCAAGGCCGCAGGGCAGGCTGTTGCCTGCGCATTCCTCTTCGGCGCCTTTTGCAGCGCCGCCGGCGCCGCCGACGTGCAACTCTACGGCATGATCGGCAGCTACGCCGGCAGCATCAAGCGCAGCGACAACGTCGAGCGCGCCACTGTCGTCGGCTCCGGCGGCCTGACCACGTCCTGGTGGGGCATCCGCGGCAGCGAAGACCTGGGCGACGGCACCAGGGCGATCTTCCAGCTCGAGCAGTTCTTCCAGCCCGACACCGGCGGCGCCGGCCGCAGCGCGGCCGATCCGGGCGGCTTTTCGCGCAGCGGCTGGGTCGGCATCGCCGGCCGCTACGGCCAGCTGACAATCGGCCGCCATACCTCCCCTTATTACGTGTCGATGCAGATGGTGAATCCGTTCGGCGCCTCGGTCGTGTTCTCGCCGCTGGTGGTGCAGAGCTACGTGGCGTCGTTCAGCAATACCGTGATCGGCGATACCGTCTGGAACAACGTGATCCAGTACGTCGCTCCGACCATCGGCGGCCTCAGCACGACCATCGTCTACGCACCGGGCGAAGTCGCGGGCAATGCCGGCGTCAACAACGCCGGCATCCACCTGCGCTACACCCGGGGCAAGCTGACTGCCGTGCTGTCGGCGCAGCGCGTGCGCACCGCCGCGGTGGCGCCGTCCACCGGCCAGCAAGCCTGGCTGGCGGGCGTGGCCTACGACGCCGGCTGGGCCAGGCTGTACGCATCGGCCCAGGCCACCGAGAATGCGGTCACCGACATCCGCTCGCGCACCTGGCAGCTGGGCAGCGCGGTGCCGGTCACCAGGACCGGTTCGATCCTGGTGTCGTGGGCCCGGACCACGGTCGACAACCCGGCGCTGCGCGTGGGCGACCACGACACCGCCGGCCTGGGCTACGACTATTACCTGTCGCGCCGCACCGATGTCTACGCCACTTACCTGTACGACCACATCGGCGGCAAGGCCAAGGGCAACAGCTACGCCCTCGGCATCCGCCACACCTTCTAGGGTGCAAGATAGCTGTCGATATGCCTGCGGCGCGCTTCGTACAGCGGCATGATCTCGCTCTCGAACATCGCCACCGCACGCGTGGCCAGGCGCGACATCGGATGCTGGTTGCCGGTGGCGATCGCCATGCGGCTGTGGATGCCGGGATCGCTGATGCGGGTGCAGCGGAAGCGCCGCTGCCCGGGATCGGCGTCGATCGCGTTCAGCGGCAGCACCGCGTGTCCGCAGCCCTCCTCGACCAGGTCCAGCAAGGCCGGCACGGCGTCGATTTCGAGGGCGATGTTGAGCTGGATGCCGCACTCGGCCGCATGCATCTCGACCAGCGTGCGGATCGCGTGCAGGCGCCCGGGAATGATCAGGGGATAGGCCGGCAAGTCCTTCAGGCGGATCTCGGCCGGCACGGCCGCATGGGCCCGGCTGATCAGGAACATCTCTTCGGTGAACAGGATGCGCTTGTCCACCAGCGGGGTCTCGCCGGTGTCGTACAGGATCGCGGCATCGATGCGGCCCATTGCCAGCCATTCCGCCAGGTAGGTCGACAAACCGTCCGATACCGTGATGTTCGCCTGCGGGAACTGCTTCTGGAAGCTGCGCACCAGCGCCAGCGTCGCGAAGCGCGCCACGCTCGGCACCAGACCGATCCTGAAGTGGCCGTCGAGCGTGCCCTGCAGGTTTTTCAACGCGTCTTTCGCCACGTCCACCTGGTGCAGGATGCCCTTGCTGTGTTCCAGCAAGACCTTGCCCGTTTCCGTCAGCACCACGCCGCGGCCATTGCGGCGCAGCAGGTTCTGGCGCAGGTCGACCTCGAGCTGGCGCACCAGCCGGCTCAGGGCCGGCTGCGGCTTGCCCAGGATCGCCGATGCGCGCGTAAAACTGCTCAGTTCGGCGACGTGGACGAACGCTTCGAGCTGATCGAGATTCATGGTCGGGTTATGCAAAAAGTGCATAGGAGCTAGTCAGGTATTGCCATTGTATCGATCAGGTGCGCTCGGCACAATCGGGACGTCGAGGCAGCTGGAGACGCTGCCGACGTCGATTTTCACCACCAGGACAACTACCATGAAATCTTGCCTGCTTCCCGATCCGCACCCGATCAAGCCCGCCCACCGCCTGCCGCCCGGCGCCTGCGATGCCCACTGCCACGTGTTCGGCCCGGCCGCCCTGTTTCCCTACGCGCCCGACCGCAGCTACACCCCGCCGGACGCGCCGGTGGAAGCGCTGCGCGCCTTGCACGACCGCCTCGGCATTGCGCGCGCGGTCATCGTCCACGCCAGCTGCCACGGCACCGACAACAGCGTCACGCTGGCCGCCATCAAGTCGAGCAAGGGCGCCTACCGCGGCGTCGCCAACGTGCGCGCCGACGTCACCGACGAGGAACTGGCCGACCTGCATGCCGGCGGCATCTGTGGCATCCGCTTCAATTTCGTGAAGCACCTCGGCGGCGTGCCGGACGTGTCGGTGATCGAGAACCTGGTCGAGCGCATCGCACCGCTGGGCTGGCACATCGTGCTGCACTTCGACGCCGAGAACATCCCCGAGCAGCAGGACCTGCTGCGCAAGATCACGGTCCCCTTCGTGATCGACCACATGGGCCGCGTGCGCGCCGAACAGGGCCTGGACCAGCGCCCGTTCCAGTTGCTGCTGCAACTGATGCGCGAGAATCCGCTGGCCTGGGTCAAGATCTGCGGCGCCGAACGCGTCTCCGCCGGCAAGCGCCCCTTCCTCGACGCCGTCCCCTTTGCCCGGGAACTGATCGCCACCGCGCCCGAGCGCCTGCTGTGGGGCACCGACTGGCCGCACCCGAACATTTCGAAGGACATGCCGAACGACGGCGAACTGGTCGACCTGTTCTACGCCTTCACCGCCGACGAGCGCATCCAGCAGCAGATCCTGGTCGACAACCCGGCCCGCCTGTACGGCTTCGCGCCGCTCGACGGCCTGCGCTGACCCCACCCCACCACGCAGGGCCGCCGGCCCTGTGTCAATTCCCCCGTAACGACGCGGCGCCCAGCCTTCCATGGATGTGGCACGATACGCTTCGTGCATGGGCGACTACGTAGTAAATTTTCTTGCGCAATCAATAATCGTGTAGTAAATTTACATTATCCGATTATCCCGAACTGCATCCACCATGGCTCTTTCCGATTTCGACCTCGTTTTCTTCGGCGGCAGCGGCGACCTCGCAATGCGCAAGCTGCTGCCCGCGATGTACGCCCGCGACGTGGCCAACGACCTGCCCGCGAGCGCGCGCATCATCTGCGTCGGCCGCGAGGACATGTCGCAAGAGCAGTTCCTGCGCATGGTCGAGACCAACTCGAAGCCGCACATCAAGGAAACGGTGGATGAAGCCGCGTGGCAGAGCTTCCTGCAGCGCATCACCTACGTCGAAGTCGACGCCGGCAACGTCAAGAGCTACAGCGCGCTGGTCGAGGCGCTGCGCGCCGACGACGCGCTGACCCGCGTGTACTACCTGGCCACGCCGCCGTCGCTGTTCGCGCGCATCTGCGAGAACCTGGCGAAGGTCGGCCTGGCCACGCCGAACTCGCGCGTGGTGCTGGAAAAGCCGCTGGGCCGCGACCTCGAATCGGCCAAGCAGATCAACCTGGACGTCGGCAAGGTCTTTTCCGAATCGCAGATCTACCGGATCGACCACTACCTGGGCAAGGAAACCGTGCAGAACCTGCTGGCCCTGCGCTTCGGTAACATCCTGTTCGAGCCGCTGTGGCGCCGCGAGTGGATCTCGGACGTGCAGATCACCATCGCCGAAAAGATCGGCGTCGGCAACCGCCTCGGCTACTACGACAACTCGGGCGCGCTGCGCGACATGCTGCAGAACCACCTGCTGCAGCTGCTGTGCATCGTCGCCATGGAACCGCCGGCCTCGATCGCGCCGGACGCCGTGCGCGACGCCAAGCTGCAGGTGCTGCGCTCGCTCAAGCGCTTCACCCCGACCACGCTGTCGCAGAACATCATCCGCGGCCAGTACCGCAGCGGCTACGTCGACGGCCAGCCGGTGCCGGGCTACCGTGACGAACCGGACGCGCCGAAACAGTCGAAGACCGAGACCTTCGTCGCCATGAAGGCCGAGATCGACACCTGGCGCTGGGCCGGCGTGCCCTTCTACCTGCGCACCGGCAAGCGCATGGCCGACCGCCTGGCCGAGATCGTGGTGCGCTTCAAGCAGATCCCGCACTCGATCTTCAACCAGCCGAATTCGAGCTTCCAGCCGAACAGCCTGGTGATCCGCCTGCAGCCGGACGAAGGCCTGTCGCTGAACCTGATGGCCAAGACCCCGGGCGATTCGATGCGCCTGAAGCAGGCCGAACTCGAACTCGACTTCCGCGAACAGTTCGGCGGTCCGCGCATGGAAGCCTATGAACGGCTGCTGCTGGACGTCCTGCGCGGCCAGCTGACGCTGTTCATGCGCGGCGACGAACTGGAAGCGGCCTGGGAGTGGGTCGAGCCGATCCTGGACCACTGGGAGCAGGACGACACCACGCCGGTGCCCTACACCTCCGGCACCTGGGGCCCGGCCGCATCGAGCGCGCTGATCGGCCGCGACGGCCTGCAGTGGCGCGAAGAAGCCCTGCCGGAAGATTAAAGAGAGACTGCCTTGCTGCTCGATTCGATCCGCACCCAGCTCGACTCGCTGTCCAAGTCCGAGCGCAAGGTCGCCCTTGCCGTGCTGGCCGCGCCCAGCGCCACGGTCAGCCAGAACATCACCGCGCTCGCCAAGAGCGCGCAGGTGTCGGAGCCGACCGTGGTGCGCTTTTGCCGCACGCTCGGCTACGAAGGCTGGCACGAGTTCAAGCTCAAGCTGGCGCAAGGCCTGGCGCTGGCCCTGCCCGGCACCAGCGAACAGCCGTCGCAGGACGACCTGGCGTCCGACCTGGTGAATAAAATCTGCAGCCGCTCGATCAACACCCTGCTCGACCTGCGCAACAACCTGAAACCGGAACTGATCCAGAAGGCGCTCGACATCCTGTCGCGCGCCAAGAAGATCGAGTTCTACGGCCAGGGCTCGTCCGGCTTCGTTGCCGCCGATGCCCAGCACAAGTTCTTCCGCTCGGGCGTGCCGACGGTGTCGTACACCGACCCGGCCATCCACGCGATCGCCGCCGCCCTGCTGCGCGAAGGCGATGCGCTGGTGGCGATCTCCCAGCGCGGCAACAACCCGGCGCTGGTGCGCTCGGCCAAGCTGGCGCGCCGCGGCGGCGCCGATGTCATCGTGCTGGCGCCCTCGGGCACCCAGCTGGCCGAGATGGCCACCGTGCTGATCCCGATCGACCTGGTGTTCGCGACCGACCCGTACACGCCGATCTCGGCGCGCCTGGCTTATCTGGTCGTGATCGACGTGCTGGCGGTCGGGCTGGCGCTGCAGCGCGGGCCGGAGTTCCGCAAGAAGATGCAGAATGCGCAGAAGGCCTTGCAGGAATTCGACATGCAGTTCGATTCGTTTATCGGCTGAAGGCGCAGCACGCGCCTCGCACCTCAGTAGCCGACCGTGAAGCGCTCGCGCACATGCGCAGGCCGTTCGATCTCGTCGGCCAGCGCAACCGCGAAGTCTTCATAGGAAATCGAGCTGCCCTGTTCGCCGACCAGCAGGTCGTCCTTGCCGAGGCGGAACTTGCCGGTACGCTCGCCGGGCACGAACAGCGCCGACGGCGACAGGAAGGTCCAGTCCAGGTCGCCCGCCTGGCGCAAGGCGTCCAGGAATGCCGCCCCGCCCGCCGCCTCGGGTTTGTAGGCGGCCGGGAAATCGGGCTGGTCGATGAGGCGCTGGCCCGACGCGACCAGCAGGCTGCCGGCACCGCCGACGACGAGGTAACGCTTGACGCCGGATGCGCGCACGGCGCCGATGAGGGTGGCGGGATCGCTGCCCACGAAGCGCAGCGCACTGATCACGGCGTCGTGGCCGGCCAGCAGGGTGGAGAGGCCAGCGCCGTCGGCGGCGTCGCCGCGCACGGCGGTGACGCCTGGCTGTGCCGGAATCTTGCCGGGATCGCGGGCAAGCGCGGTGATCTGGTGGCCGCGTGCGGCCAGTTCCTTGAGCAGGCGCGTGCCGACATTGCCGGAAGCACCGATGAGGGCGATATGTGCCATGATTCTCCTTTGGTCTGGAATCGGGAGCCGGTCCGGAAAATGGACCGTTCACCCATCGTATGCTAGGCTGCGCATGCGGCGCAAGAAGTCAGCGCCCCATGATCAGGTCAGCATGGCATGACCTTCAACCCACCGGAATGCCCCATGCAACCAGCCCCCATCCCCGCCGAGGACGACCCGATCGGCCATCCCTGCCCGATCAGGAACGTACTCGACCGTATTGGCGACCAGTGGAGCCTGCTCGTGCTCGATGCGCTCGACGGCAGGACGCGGCGCTTCAACGAGCTGATGCGCGACCTCGGCGACGTGTCGAAGCAGATGCTGTCGCAGACCCTGAAGCGGCTCGAGGAAGACGGCTTCGTGCGCCGCACCCTGTACCCGGAAGTGCCGCCGCGCGTCGAATACGACCTGACCCCGCTCGGGCAGTCCTTCATGGTGCCGATGAAGGCGCTGGTCGAGTGGGCGGATACCCACCATGCGCTGGTGCGCGGCGCGCGCCGGGCATACCGGTCGGCGCCCGCCGCCCGCGCTGCGCCGAATGCCGCGCTGCCTTAGAATACGGCCTTTCGACAAGTTCACGTTCAACGCCATGCACATCAATCCCGAACGCAGCACCCGCCCCGACTACGCCCTGCTGGTACGCCAGGTCACCAGCGTCCTCGAAGGCGAGCGCGACCTGACCGCGAACGCTTCGCAATTCTCGGCCCTGGTCTACGACACCCTCGCCGACCTGAACTGGGCCGGTTTCTACCTCACCGTGCCGAGCAAGAAGGGCGAAGGCCAGGACCTGCTGGTCGGCCCGTTCCAGGGCAAGCCGGCCTGCGCCCGCATCCCGTTCGGCCGCGGCGTGTGCGGCACCACCGCCGTCGAGCGTAAAACCGTGGTCGTGCCGGACGTGCACGCCTTCCCGGGCCACATCGCCTGCGATTCGGCCTCGAACTCGGAAATCGTGCTGCCGGTGATCAAGGACGGCAAGCTGGTCGGCGTGTTCGACATCGACAGCCCGAAGCTGGACCGTTTTTCGGATGAGGACAAGGCCGGCCTGGAAGCGATGATCGCGGCCTTCGTCGAGGCCACCGACTGCTGAGCGACAGGAGGCGCCGCCATGCTGACCGGATTGAATCACCTGACGCTGGCGGTCACCGACGTGGAACGCAGCGTCGCGTTCTACACCGACTTGCTGGGCTGCAAGCCGGCCACGGTCTGGGATGGCGGCGCCTACCTGACGCTGGGCGCACTCTGGATCTGCCTGTCGCTCGATCCGGCGCGCGCCGTCGTGCCGCCGCAGGCGGATTACACCCATTATGCCTTCACGATCGCCGAGCAGGACTTCGCCGCCTTCCGCGCGCGCCTGCTGCTTGAGGGCGTGATCGAGTGGCGCAAGAACCGCAGCGAAGGCGATTCCTTCTACTTCCTCGATCCGGACGGCCACCAGCTCGAAGCCCATGCCGGCGATTTACAAAGCCGGCTGGCCGCCTGCCGCCTGCAGCCCTACGCCGGCATGCGCTTCTTCGACTGAGCGCTTTCAGGGCATGCTTCTAGGAAGGTATCCAGTTGCCGTGAAAGCCGTTCGGCACCCGCACCGGCAGGCTGGCACTGGCAAGCGGCCCGGCGCCGACGTCCCTGGCGTCGAACACCAGTAAATCGCTCCTGTCGGCCGCGCCGCGATAGGCCACCGCCAGCAGCCAGCCGTCGCCCTCCTCCGCACCCGGCGAACGCGCCACGAACACCGCTTCCGAACAGGCATCCCCGTCCGCCAGCGCATGCACGTCGGGCGCGAGGGGCCGCGCGTGGTCGATGTGCACGATACGGCTGAACGGCTGCTCGCTGCCCGGGTCATGCCCACCTGGGTCATGTCCACCTGGGTCATGCCCAATGAACCAGCCGTGCCGGTACGGCAATCCGCTGCGGCGCTCGTCGATGCGCGGGAATTCGCCGCGCACCTCGCACAGCAGTTCCGAACGCGCGGTGTGGCGGCGGTCGTCGAGGTCGATGCTCCAGCGGCTCAGCCGCGCTCCGCCGGCATCCGCCACCGGCGACCCGTCGGGCCGCGGGAACAGCGCCGCGGCATGCGCCTGCATGACGTCGATGCGGAGAACGCTGCCGTCTTCCCAGGCATTCATCACGTGGTAGGCGTGACAAGACGGCAGCGACCACCAGGCGAGGCTGTCGACCGGCGCGTTGCGGTGCAGCACGCCGAGTGCGCAGGCGCGCTCGCCTTCCCAGGCGAACGGCGGACCGCCGGCCCGCATCCGTTCGCGGCTGGCGGTCAGCGGCTGGACCGGAAAGACCGCGTAGTGGGCGGTGGCGGCGAAGTCGTGCACCATGCTCGCATACGGCGCCTCGAAGCGGTCGAAGCGCTCGACCCGGCCGCCGGCATCGAGCACGCCGAAGCACATGCCCGGCCCCAGCCAGTCGGGCGTGCCGTAGCCGAAGAACAGCAGCTGGCCGGTGACCGGATCGACCTTGGGATGCGCCGTGAACGGTCCGGAAACCGGGGCATCGAAATCCGCGCTGCCCAGCGTCGCCAGCCCGTCGAGCCGCAGCGCGACCGGCGGGTGCGCTTCTTCCAGCGCCAGCAGGCGCCCGCCGTGGTGCACGATATTGGTATTGGCCAGGCCGTCGCCGGCGGTGTCCTCGAGGCCGCCGGCCAGCGCGCGGCCCGCTGCGCGTTCGGCCAGCCAGCGCGCCGTGCGCACCCAGCGGTTCTGGTAGCGCACCGTGCCGCCGGCGATGTGGAACGCATGGACCATGCCGTCGCCGGCGAACCAGTGCGCGCCCTCGGCCGGAAACAGCGGGTTCGGGCCGATGCGCAGCAGGGTGCCGTCCAGCTGCGGCGGCAGCCTGCCTTTGACGGGAATGTCGACCAGGTCGACTTCGAGGCCGACCGGCGGCATGTTGCGCAAGAATCCGGACATGATGGCACCTCCTTCCCGCCTTTGACTGCCGCGCGACGTCCCTGTTCGCCAGATGCGCGCATTTTTCAATTCAACGGCTGACGGCGGTACAATCCCGTAGTTACCCATTCATTTTGTATTGTTGACGCGCCATGAACCAACTCGAACAACTCAAGCAGTTCACCACCGTGGTGGCCGACACCGGCGACTTCCAGTCGATCAAGGCCTACGCCCCCCAGGACGCCACCACCAACCCGTCGCTGATCCTGAAGGCGGTGCAGAAGCCGGAATACCGTCCGCTGCTGGAAAAGGCCGTGGCCGAGTCGAACGGCGCCTCGGTCGAGGACATCGTCGACCACCTGCTGATCGCCTTCGGCACCGAGATCCTGAAATACGTGCCGGGCCGCGTCTCGACCGAGATCGATGCGGCGCTGTCGTTCGACACCGAGGCGACCGTCGCCAAGGGCCGCGAACTGATCGCCCTGTACGAAGCCGCCGGCGTGAAGCGCGAGCGCGTGCTGATCAAGATCGCCTCGACCTGGGAAGGCATCCGCGCCGCCGAGATCCTGGAACAGGACGGCATCCACTGCAACCTGACGCTGCTGTTCTCGCTGGTGCAGGCGGTGGCCTGCGCCGAAGCCGGCGTCAAGCTGATCTCGCCGTTCGTCGGCCGCATCTACGACTGGTACAAGAAATCGACCGGCACCGACTACCAGGGCGCCGACGATCCGGGCGTGCAGTCGGTCAAGCGCATCTACCAGTACTACCGCAAGTTCGGCTTCGACACCGAAGTCATGGGCGCGAGCTTCCGCAACACCTCGCAGATCCTGGAACTGGCGGGCTGCGACCTGCTGACCATCTCGCCTGACCTGCTGCAGAAGCTGGCCGATACCGAAGGCACGGTCGAGCGCAAGCTGACGCTTGAGGCCGGCAGCGACATCGAAAAGATCGCGATCGACGAGAAGACCTTCCGCTTCCTGCTGAACGAGGACGCGATGGCGACCGAGAAGCTGGCCGAAGGCATCCGCGCGTTCTGTGCGGATTCGGTCAAGCTGAAGAAGATGATCGAAGAGCTGCGTTGATCAAACCCTTCGTTGGCAGGTGATAACGGCCTGCTACATATAAACGTCGCCCCTGCGCAGGCAGGGGCCCAAGTTCGTGGCGTACAAAAAAACTTGGACCCCTGCCTCCGCAGGGGCGACGGTTTTTGGGCCAACGGCATCAGCTTGGCGCTACTGCAACCTACCGCTCCACCGCCGCCGCAATCTGGTCGAACAGCCGGTTCACCCGCACCGCCCCACCCTCGTCGTTGTACATCCCCGCCGTCACCACCACCACCAGCCCCAGCGAAGGCACCACGAACAGCCGCTGCCCGCCATTGCCGAAGGCCGCGGTCCAGGCCTGTTCGCGGCCCAGCGCCCGGGTCTTGCCGTGCCACCACTGGTAACCGTACTGGAGCCCGTCGCCGGTGTCGACGTGCGGCTGCAGCGAGGCGTCGATCCAGTCGGCCGGCACGACTTGCGTGCCGTTCCAGCGGCCGCGCTGCAGCATCAGCTGGCCGATCCGGGCCAGGTCGCGCGGGCGCATGCGCAGGCCGGCGAAGGCCAGCGGCCGGCCGCGGAAGTCGGTCAGCCATTCCCAGTCGGTGATGCCGAGCGGCGTGAACAGGCGTTCGCGCGCGTAGGCGGGCAGCGGCATGCCGACACCCTGTTCCAGCAATTCGGCCAGCACCGCCGTGCCGCCGCCGTTGTAGTTGAAGCGCTGGCCGGCGGGGCTGGCCATCGGCCGCTTGAATACATAACGTGCCTGCGCGCCGCGCCAGTACAGGCCGAACTCCGGGTTGCGCAGCCCGTACGGGCCGGACTCGTCCCAGGCCAGGCCGCCCGTCATGTCCAGCAGGTGGCCGATGGTGATGTCCTGGCGCCCTTCCTTCTTGAGGTCGGCCAGGTCCGGCAGCAGGTCGAGCACGCGCGCGTCCGGCGGCGGCACCTTGCGCTCCGCCAGGGCGATGCCCCACAGCAGGCCCGTGACCGACTTGCTGACCGAGCGCAGGTCGTGCCGGGTGGCGGCGTCGAAGTCGACCGTGTGGCTGAACATCGAGAACACCGGCTTGTCCTTGCCGGTGCGATAGCATTCGGCCACGCTGGCGCCGCGGCGTTCGATCACCAGGCCGTGCAGGTTGGCGCTGCCGGACTGGAATGCGGACAGTGCCGCATACAGGCGGCCGGGATCGAAGCCGTTGGCGGCGCCGTGGGCGGTATCGCAGCCGGCGATCGTGGCGGCGGCCGTCGTGGCGCCGGAGCACAACGCAACACTGGCGACGGCAAAAGACAGGACCGGACGCATCGGCGCTTACAGCGGGAAACCGGCCAGGCCGGACGCCTGCGACCCCGCCGGACCCGGCGTGCGCGCCACGTTCATGACCCAGCAGATCATCGTGAAGTAGCCGATCAGGGCCGTCAGCTCCACCGTGCCCGGCGCGCCGAACTGCGCCACGGCCTCGGCATAGGTGGCGTCGCTGACGCCGTTGCGCAGCATCAGCTCGCTGGCGAAATCGGTGGCGCAGGCCAGGTCGGCCGGCAGGCCGCGCGGCCGGCGTCCCTCGCCGATCGCGGTGACGGCCTCTTGCGCCACGCCGGCCTTGACCGCCAGCGGCGCGTGCGTCTGCCACTCGAACTGGTTGCCAACCTCGCGCGCCACCACGCAGATGACGAGTTCGCGCACGGCATCCGGCAGCGTGCCCTTGAAGCGCAGTGCTGCGCCGGTATCGCCGATGTGTTCCATCACGCCGGGCGACTGCAGCAGCGCCACGAAGGGGCCGAAGATCGCCTTGCGCGGGCCGTTAATAATGGCGTCCGCGGCCGCCTGCTGGGCGGCGTTCATGGCCTCGCGCGCGGGCAGCGGCAGGCGTTCGGTGGTGGCGCTGCCAAAGCCCTGCGGCAGGCCGGGTGCGGGTGAAGTGCTCATGTGGTGTCCTCGATGGAAGTATGGTGGATCAGGTAGCGGTCGATCACGCTGTAGCGGCGCTTCCTGCCTTGAATTCTCGCCATAGATAATAGCTGCTTGCCAGCAAACCGGCCGCCGACATGCCGAGCGCCAGGTGCAGCGCCGCCGCCGCGTTCGGCGCAAAGCGCGCGATCAGCGCATTCACCAGCGGCCCGGCCAGCTGGCCGGCGGCAAAGCCGGCCGTCATGCGGCCCAGCACCCGGGTCGCCTGGGCCTCGGCGCGCGCCCGCGCTTCCTGCATCGCCACCATCGTCATCACCATGAAGGTGCCGCCGACCAGCAGCGCGGCCAGCACCACGCCCTGCAATGTGCTCCACACCACCGGCAGCAGCACCCCGAGCGCCATCACGAAGCTCGACACCGACCACAGCGCCAGCCGGTTGACCCGCCCCAGGCGCCAGGCCACCAGCAGCGTCGACAGCGCGGCGGCGCTGCCGAACAGCGGCCACGCCAGGCCGAACACCTGCGGATCGTCGACCAGCTGCCGCGCCAGCGCCGGCAGGTAGGTCGCGGGCAGGATGTAGCCGAAGCCGAACAGGGTATAGCAGGCCACCAGCCCGGCGGTGGGACGCGGCGCGGCCGGCGCGCGCGGCGTGCTGCCTGCCGGGCCGGGGCCGGCCATGTACACCGGCAGGCGCCAGCCGATCGCCAGCGGCAGCAGCGCGGCCAGGCCCGCCACCCCGGCCAGGCCGACCCACATGCCGGGCGAGGATGGCGCCGGTCCGGCCGGCAACAGGCAGTACAGCCCGGCCCCGGCGATACCCAGGCCGACGCCGGAAAACAGCACGCCGGCCAGGCCGGGACGGCCGATGGCCGCCAGCCAGCCGAGTCCCCAGGTGCCGGTCGCGACCAGGGTCCAGGCGCTCGCCATGCCGGCCAGGAAGCGCAACACGATCCAGATGTGCGGGGCCGTGGTCCAGCCGACCGCGGCGGTGATGACGACGGTGGCGGCCAGGCCGGCGGACATCAGTAGCGCCGGGCGCAGGGTGACGCGGGCGGCGCTCAGCGCGCCGATCAGGTAGCCGAGGTAATTGGATGCGGCGAGCCAGGCGCCGGCCTGGCTGTCGAGCAGGCCGTCGCGCACCATCAGCGGGAACAGCGGGGTGAAGGCGAAGCGGCCGACGCCCATGGCCACGGCCAGGGCGATCATGGCGGCCAGGCAGACGGCGGCCGCGGTGCGCCCGGCGTGGGCGGGCGGAAGATGTGAAGTCGTCATGCTCTTATTAGAACACGACTATTTGAACACCGTGCGAAGTCGAACGCCGTGCTAACTGCCGCGCAGGCGCAACCCGTCCACATAGGGATCGATCAGGCACTGCCCCATCTTCATCAGGTCGAAGCGCTCGGGATCGAACATCCAGTTGCGGATCAGGCCGTCGATCATGGCAAACATCGCGAGCGCCGCCGTGGCCGGATCGCCGTCGCAGCGGATCTGGCCCTTCTCCTTGGCCAGCTTGATGCGGCGCTCGGCACGCGCCATCCACTTGCTCAGGTTGTCCCTGCGGCGCTGGCGCACGGCGCTCATGTCGTCGTCGTCGACGAATTCCACCTTCAGCGTCACGATCTCGAACACGCGCCGCGCCTGCGGGTCTTCGACGGTGCGGCGCAGCACTGCCACCATGTAATTGCGCAGGTCGCCCAGCGGATCGTCCGATTCGGTCTGGTCCAGCACCTGCAGCTCGGCCTCGAGCGGCAGCGTGGCGCGTTCCATCATGGCGTTGAACAAGGCGCCTTTGTCGTCAAAATGCCAATAGATTGCGCCGCGCGTCACGCCGGCTTCGGTTGCGATATGCTGCAACGTCGTTCGGGATACGCCCTGTTGAACGAACAATTTTTCAGCTGCATCCAAAATGCTGTCTCGCGTGGCGGCGGCCTCTTCTTTAGTCCTGCGGGCCATTCATTGCTCTCTCAATTTTTGGGGGGTCAGAAACATTAAACATACACTCATGATAGTATATCTGGGTTTCTCCATACGTCAGCAATAAAAACGCACGCGGCACTCAAGCCAATACCGCGGGCGTTGTTGCATTTAATTCAACGAAGGAAGCATACTAATAATGCGCTCTGCTCACTCCACTTCCCTGACCCTCACCAGGATCGCCGCATCGACCCTGGTCGCCGTGGCCCTGCTGTCGGCCTGCGGCTCCAAGGACGATGCCGCCAAGGCCGGCCCCGGCGCCGGCGCCAAGATGCCGCCGCCGCAAGTCGGCGTCATCACCACCAAGTTCCAGCCGGTGGCGCTGGAAACCGAACTGCCGGCCCGCGTCCAGGCGATCCGCGTCGCCGAGGTGCGTGCGCGCGTCAACGGCGTCGTGCTGAAGCGCCTGTTCACCGAGGGTAGCGTGGTCAAGCAGGGCCAGTCCCTGTTCCAGATCGATCCGGATCCCTACCAGGCCCAGCTGAACGCTGCCCAGGCCGCGGTCGGCCGCGCCCAGGCCAACCTGACCTCGACCGCTGCCGTGGTCGAGCGCTACAAGCCGCTGGTCGAAGCCAACGCCGTCAGCAAGCAGGAATACACGAACGCCGTGGCCGCCCAGAAGCAGGCCGAGGCCGACGTGAATTCGGCCAAGGCCCAGGCCCGCATCGCCAAGATCAACGTCGACTACGCCAACGTGTACGCGCCGATCTCCGGCCGCATCGGCCGCGCGCTGGTCACCGAAGGCGCGCTGGTGTCCGCCACCGAAGCCACCCAGATGGCGCTGATCCAGCAGACCGACGCCATGTACCTGAACATCACCCAGTCGGCGTCCGAACTGCAGAACCTGCGCAAGAAGGCGGGCGGCAAGGGCATCGACTCGGCGATCCCGGTCACCGTGGTGCTGGACGACGGCACCGTGCTGCCGCGCCAGGGCAAGCTGCTGTTCTCGGACGTGACGGTCGACCAGACCAGCGGCCAGGTCACCCTGCGCGCCGAAGTCGCCAATACGGACAACGCCCTGCTGCCGGGCCAGTACGTGCGCGTGCGCCTGGCCCAGGCCGAGCTGCCGGCCGGCATCCTGATCCCGCAGCAGGCCGTGACCCGCGGCGGCCAGAACGGCGATACCCTGATGGTGGTCGGCGCCGACAACAAGCCGGTCTCGCGCACCGTCAAGATCGCCTCGCAGGAAGGCGCCAACTGGGTCGTCGTCGACGGCCTGAAGGAAGGCGAGCGCGTCATGGTCGACGGCTTCCAGAAGCTGCAGATGCTGCCGCCGGGCACCCCGGTGCAGCCGGTGGCCTGGACCCCGCAGACCGGCAACTCGGCCCCGGCCGCCGCCGGCAACCCGGCCCAGCCGAACGCGTCCGGCGCTAGCGCGCAGAACGCCGCCGTCAGCGCCCGCACCCCGGCCAACGGTTCGCCCGCCGCCGGCGCCGCGACGCCCGGCCAGACCCGCCAATAAGCATTAGGAAATTCAATGGCACGTTTTTTTATTGACCGCCCCATTTTTGCCTGGGTGATCGCGCTGTTCATCATGGTGCTTGGCGGCGTCGCCATCAAGTCCCTGCCGATCGCGCAATACCCGACCGTGGCGCCGCCTTCGATCGTCGTGACCGTCGCCTATCCGGGCGCATCGGCCCAGACGCTGGAAGACTCCGTCATCTCCGTGATCGAACGCGAGATGAACGGCGCCCAAGGCATGATCTACATGGAATCGACCAGCCAGGCCAACGGCACCGGTACGATCACCATCTCGTTCGAGACCGGCACCGACCCCGACCTGGCCCAGGTCGACGTCCAGAACCGCCTGTCGCGCGCGACCCCGCGCCTGCCCCCGGCCGTGACCCAGCAGGGCGTGCGCGTGGACAAGGCACGTTCCAACTTCCTGCTGTTCACCATCCTGTCCTCGGACGACCCGAACTGGGATCCGGTGGCGCTGGGCGACTACGCGTCGCGCAACGTGCTGCCTGAACTCCAGCGTATCAAGGGCGTGGGCCAGGCCCAGCTGTTCGGTACCGAAAAGGCGATGCGCATCTGGATCGATCCGGCCAAGCTGGTCGGCCTGAACCTGTCGCCGTCCGACGTCAACACCGCGATCAGCCAGCAGAATGCCCAGGTGGCATCCGGCACCATCGGCGACCTGCCGCTGGCCCAGGGCCAGCAGATCACCGCGACCGTCATCGTCGCCGGCCAGCTGAGCAATGTCGAACAGTTCGGCAACATCGTGCTGCGCGCCAATCCGGACGGTTCCACCGTGCGCCTGAAGGACGTGGCCCGCATCGAAATCGGCGGCCAGGCCTATTCCACCACGGCGCGCCTGAACGGCAAGCCGGCGGCCGGTATCGGCGTCCAGCTGTCGCCGTCCGGTAACGCGCTCGAAACCGCGAACCTGATCAAGGCCCGCATGAAGGAACTGCAGAAGTTCTTCCCGCACGGGATGAAGTATGCGATTCCCTACGACTCGACCACCTTCATCCAGATCTCGATCCACCAGGTGGTCGAGACCCTGATCGAAGCGGTGATCCTGGTGTTCATCGTGATGTACATCTTCCTGCAGAACTTCCGCTACACCATCATCCCGACGATCGTGGTGCCGGTGGCGCTGCTGGGTTCCTTCGCCTGTCTGCTGGCGATGGGCTTCTCGATCAACGTGCTGACCATGTTCGGCATGGTGCTGGTCATCGGTATCGTGGTCGACGATGCGATCGTGGTGGTCGAGAACGTCGAGCGCATCATGTCCGAGGAAGGCCTGCCGCCGCTGCAGGCCACGCGCAAGGCGATGGGCCAGATCTCGGGCGCCATCATCGGCGTGACCGTGGTGCTGATGTCGGTGTTCGTGCCGCTGGCCTTCTTCTCCGGCGCGGTCGGCAACATCTACCGCCAGTTCTCGGCGGTGATGGTCTCCTCGATCGCCTTCTCGGCCTTCCTGGCGCTGTCCCTGACGCCGGCGCTGTGCGCGACCCTGCTGAAGCCGGTCGAAGCCGGCCACCACAACGACAAGCGCGGTTTCTTCGGCTGGTTCAACCGCACCTTCACCCGCGGCGCCAAGCGCTACGAGGGCATCGTCGGCGCCATCATGAAGCGTGCCGGCCGCACGCTGGTCGCCTTCGTGCTGCTGATCGGCCTGGTGGGCCTGATGTTCACCCGCCTGCCGAACGCCTTCCTGCCGAACGAAGACCAGGGCTACGTGATCGCCAACATCCAGCTGCCGCCGGGTGCCAGCGCCGAACGTACCGGTGCCGTGCTGCGCGCGATGGAAGACTACGTCATGAAGCAGCCGGAATACGCGAACATGGTGGCCGTGACCGGCTTCTCGTTCTCGGGCCAGGGCCAGAACATGGGCCTCGCCTTCATCCCGCTGAAATCCTGGGACGACCGCAAGGGCGACGGCCACGATGCGCAATCGTTCGCCAACCGCATCACGATGCACATGGGCGCCCTGCGCGACTCCTTCATCTTCGTGGTGAGCCCGCCGCCGATCCCCGAACTGGGTACCGGCACCGGCTTCTCGTTCCGCCTGCAGGACCGCGGCGGCAACGGCCACGAAGCGCTGGTCAAGGCACGTAACCAGATGCTGGGCATGTCGATGCAGAGCAAGGTCCTGACCGGCATCCGTCCGGAAGGCCTGGAAGACGCACCGCAGCTGAAGCTGAACATCGACCGCGACAAGGCGCAAGCCCTGGGCGTGACCTTCGGCGCCATCAACCAGGCGCTGTCGACCTCGCTGGGTTCGAGCTACGTGAACGACTTCCCGAACGCCGGCCGCCTGCAGCGCGTCATCGTGCAGGCCGACGCCAAGGACCGCATGCAGCCGGAAGACCTACTGCGCATCAATGCCCTGAACAACCAGGGCCGTACTGTGCCGCTGTCCTCGTTCGCCACCACCGAGTGGGTCACCGGTCCGATGCAGACCGTGCGCTACAACGGCTATCCGTCGATGAAGATCACCGGCGAACCGGCCCCGGGCTACTCGAGCGGCCAGGCACTGGAAGAAATGCAGCGCCTGGCAGCCCAGCTGCCGCCCGGCTTCGCGTTCGAATGGACCGGCCAGTCGCGCGAGGAAATCCTGTCCGGCTCGACCGTGTTCGTGCTGATCGGCTTCGCCCTGCTGGCCGTGTTCCTGGCCCTGGCGGCGCTGTATGAAAGCTGGTCGATCCCGGTCGCGGTGCTGCTGGTCGTGCCGCTGGGCGTGCTCGGCTCGCTGCTGGCGGCGTCGATGCGCGGCATGTCGAACGACGTCTACTTCAAGGTCGGCCTGATCACCATCATCGGCCTGGCCGCGAAGAACGCGATCCTGATCGTGGAATTCGCGAAGGACCTGCAGGAGCAGGGCAAGTCGCCGTTCGAGGCGGCGCTGGAAGCGGCCCACCTGCGTTTCCGTCCGATCATCATGACCTCGCTGGCCTTCATCCTCGGCGTGCTGCCGCTGGTGATCGCGAGCGGTGCCGGCGCGGCAGGCCAGCGCGCCATCGGTACCGGCGTGATGGGCGGCATGATCACCGCGACGGCGCTCGGCGTGTTCTTCGTGCCGGTGTTCTTCGTGGTCATCCGCGGCTTCTTCAAGGGCAGCAAGCGCCAGCAGGAACTGCGTGCACAGCACCGGGATACCGACAGCGTCGTGAAGGAAAAAATCTGATGAATATGTCATTTGAAACCATGACCCTCCAGGCAAAACGCCTGACCCCGCTGGTACTGGCCCTGGCCATGGCCGGCTGCGTGAACCTGGCGCCCAAGTACGAGCGCCCGGCCGCGCCGGTGGCCGGCGCCTTCCCGACCGTGGAAGGCACCGTCAACAGCGGCAACCCGGTGGCCCCGGACGCCCCGGTCAACACCAGCTGGCAGCGCTTCTTCGCCGATGCGCGCCTGCAGCAGCTGATCTCGCTGTCGCTGGCCAACAACCGCGACCTGCGCGTGGCGATCCTGAACATCGAGCAGGCGCGCGCCGCCTACCAGATCCAGCGTGCCGACCGCTTCCCGCAGATCAACGCGGCGGTCACCGCCAACCGCAGCCGCGCCGGCGTCAACAACGTGTACCAGGCCGGCCTGGCGGTTTCCGCCTTCGAGCTGGACCTGTTCGGCCGGGTGCGCAACCTGACCGAATCGGCGCTGGCCCAATACCTGGCGACCGAGGAAGCGCGCAAGTCGACCCAGATCAGCCTGGTCGCCCAGGTGGCCAACACCTACCTGACCTTCCTGGCCGACGAGGAACTGCTGAGCCTGACCCAGCAGACCCTCAAGACCCGCGAGGAATCGCTGCGCCTGTCGCAGCTGCGCTTCGAGAACGGCGTCTCGTCCAAGCTCGACCTGGACCAGGCGGTGTCGCTGGTGGAACAGGCGCGCACCACGCTGGCCCAGGCCCAGCGCCAGCGCGCCCAGGACATCAACCTGCTGACCCTGCTGGTCGGCCAGCCGCTGCCGGATAACCTGCCGCCTGGCCTGACCCTGGCCAACACCAACCTGCCCGACCTGCCGGCCGGCCTGCCGTCGGACCTGCTGGCCTCGCGTCCGGACATCCGTTCGGCCGAGCAGCAGCTGATCGCGGCCAACGCCAACATCGGCGCCGCGCGTGCGAACTACTTCCCGAACATCTCGCTGACGGGCACCGCGGGCAGCGCCAGCACCCAGCTGTCGGGCCTGTTCAAGGGCGGTTCCTTCGGCTGGACCTTCGCCCCGCAGGCGATCCTGCCGCTGTTCGACTTCGGCGCCCGCCGCGCCGGCGTCGAGAGCGCGCAGGCCGGCCGCGACATCGCGGTGGCCCAGTACGAACGCGCGATCCAGACCGCGTTCCGCGAAGTGGCGGATGCGCTGGCCGGCCAGGCCACCTTCAGCGAGCAGCTGCGGGCCCAGCAGGCCGTGGCCCAGGCCGAAGCCGACCGCTTCAACCTGTCCGACCTGCGCTACCGCAGCGGCACGGCGAGCTACCTCGACCTGCTGGATGCCCAGCGTTCGCTGTTCACGGCGCAGCAGCAGGCCATCGAAGCCAACCTGGCGCGCCTGCAGAACCAGGTCACGCTGTACCGCGTGCTGGGCGGCGGCTGGACCGATCCGGCACCGGCGGCCACCGCAGCGCGCTGATGTCCGCCTGATCACGCGCACGATTGACGGTCCCTCAGCCGGGGCCGGTTTTGCGATTTCGGTATGATGGAATCGCAAGACCGGCCCCGGTTTTTTGTTGCGCAGAACTCCTGTGCCCAGGCATGGTCTACCAGGTGCGTCCGCCTTTTGCGGCGCCCCCGACGCCATGCGAACCTTTTTCCGCACCCATTGGAAAGCCATCGTCGCCATCGTGCTCCTGATCCTGCTGGCGATGGCCACCATCAGCCCGAGCTCGGCCCCCATGCCTGAACCGTCCCTGTCCGCGCGCCTGCGCACCCATGTCGCCGCAATCGCTTCCGAGGAGCACAACACGGCCACGCCGCGGGCGCTGGAGCAGGCTGCGGTCTACATCGAGGGGGTGCTGGGGAGCGAGGGCTACCGCATCCGGCGCCAGGTGTACGAGGCCGGCGGCCAGAAGGTGCGCAACATCGAGGTGTCGGTGGCCAACGTCGCCGCCGGTGCCAAACCGGCGCGCATCTTCATCATCGGCGCCCACTACGACTCCGCGCCGGGCGCGCCGGGCGCCAACGACAACGGCAGCGGCACCGCGGCCGTGCTGGAGCTGGCGCGCCTGCTGAAAGCGATGCGCCCGAGCGCGGGCACCGAAGTGAAATTCGTGTTTTTCGTGAACGAGGAACCGCCCTGGTTCCAGGGCGAGGAGATGGGCAGCGTGCGCCATGCGCGCCAGCTGCATGCGGACGGCCACAAGGTCGAGGGTGCGCTGATCCTGGAAACCATCGGCTACTACTCGCAGGTGCGCCACAGCCAGCAACTGCCGCCGGGCCTGGAAAAGCGCTATCCCGATACCGGCAACTTTATTGCCTTCGTCGGCACGCTGGCATCCTCGCGCCTGGTGCAGGATGCGCTGTCGGCCTTCCAGGCGGCCTCCGATTTCCCGGCGCGCGGCCTGGCGGCGCCTGCCTACGTGCAGGGCGTGACCCTGTCCGACCACAGTTCCTACAACCGCTTCGGCTATCCGGCGATCATGATCACGGACACGGCGTTCATGCGCTATCCCTACTACCACACGGCCGAGGATACGCCGGACAAGCTCGACTACGACAGCGTGGCACGCGTGGTGACCGGGCTGGCCAGGACCATCACGGCCCTGGCGGCGGGGGCCCGGACCTGATCCGCCCTACTCCCCCAGAAACATCTCCTGCAGGTCGTTGAGGAAGCGCTGCCCCAGTTCGGTCGGCTTGATCAGCTTGAAATCGCGGTAGATGAGCCCCTTGGCCTCGGCCGCATCGAGCGCCTTGTCGATCGCATTGATCGACATGCCGGTGCGCTCGCCGAACAGGTTCGGGTTGAAGCCGCCGGTCAGCCGCAGCGTGTTGAGCATGAACTCGAAGCCCATCTCGTCGCGCCCGATCTCGTGTTCCTCGTGCACCGCATTGCCGCGTTTCGCCGCCTCGATGAAGGAGGCCGGCTGCTTGAAGCGCGCCTGGCGCAGCACCCGGTGCGGGAAGGACAGCTTCGAATGGGCGCCGGCGCCGATGCCGAGGTAGTCGCCGAATTCCCAGTAGTTCAGGTTGTGGCGCGCCTGCCGGCCCGGCTGGGCATAGGCCGACACTTCGTAGTGCCGGTAACCGGCGGCGGCGGTCTGCACCGCGATCATGTCCTGGATGTCGGCGCTCTCGTCGTCGCTGGGCAGCTGCGGCGGATACTTGGCGAACACCGTGTTCGGTTCCATCGTCAGGTGGTACAGCGACAGGTGCGGCGGGGCGAAGGCCAGCGCGGTGTCGAGATCGTGCTGCGCTTCCGCCAGGGTCTGCCCCGGCAGCGCATACATCAGATCGAGGTTGAAATTGTCGAAGCAGGTATGCGCGATCTCCACCGCGCGCAGCGCTTCGCGCTCGTCGTGGATGCGGCCCAGCGCCTGCAAATGGCGGCCGTTGAAGCTCTGGATGCCGATCGACAGGCGGTTGATGCCGCTGGCGCGGAAGGACTTGAAACGCTCGATCTCGAAGGTGCCGGGATTGGCTTCCATCGTGATCTCGGCATCCAGCGCCAGCGGCAGCAGCGTGCGCACGTCTGACATCAGGCGCTCCAGCCCCGCGGCCGACATCAGGCTCGGCGTGCCGCCGCCGATGAAGATGGTCTGGATCTTGCGGCCCCAGATCAGCGGCAGCGAGGCTTCCAGGTCGGCCCGCAGCGCATCGAGGTAGTCGGCTTCCGGGATCGGGCCGTTCGATTCGTGCGAGTTGAAATCGCAATACGGGCACTTGCGTACGCACCAGGGCCAGTGGATGTACAGCGACAGCGGCGGCAGCACGGTCAGGTTCAGGGAACCGGGCTGCAGGTATTTCAGGGCCGCCGTCGCCGGGGACACCGGCTCCGTGACGCTGCTCGCAAGATCGCTGACGGGTTTGATCGGAATCATTTCAGCTTTTCCACGAGCGCGCGCAGCGCCTGGCCGCGGTGCGACACGGCGTTCTTTTCGTTGGATGCCAGCTCGGCCGCGGTCTTGCCGAGTTCCGGCAGCAGGAAGTGCGGATCGTAGCCGAAGCCGCCCTCGCCGCGCGCTTCCTCGACAATCTGGCCGCGCCAGACGCCGTCGGCAATCACCGGCTGCGGATCGTCGGCGTGGCGCACGTAGACCAGCACGCAATAATAATAGGCGGATTTGTCGTCGTGCGCGGCCAGGTCGGCGATCAGTTTTTCGCTGTTGCGCGCGTCCGACTTCGGCTCGCCGGCATAGCGCGCCGAATACACGCCCGGAGCGCCGCCGAGGGCGTTCACGCACACGCCGGAGTCGTCGGCCAGCGCCGGCAGGCCGGTCAGGCGCGCTGCGTGGCGCGCCTTCTGCAGCGCGTTCTCGACGAAGGTGCCGAAGGGTTCCTCGGCTTCGGGGACGTTGAATTCGCCCTGCGGATGCAGGTCGAAGCCGATCGGGGCCAGCAGCTGGGCGAATTCCGTGAGCTTGCCTGCGTTGTTGGAGGCGAGGATGAGGCGTTGGGTCATGGTGACGTGGAAGAACAGCGCGTAAAAAGAGGTATTTTACCGCTGCGCCGGAAAGTGCATGCTCGCCTCGAAGCCCGGCGCGATGGCGCGCAGGTCCAGCGTCCCGCCGTGCAGCTGCACGATGGCGGCCACGATCGACAGTCCGAGCCCGTTGCCCGGCAGGTTGCGGCTCTGGTCGACGCGGTAGAAGCGGCGCGTGAGCTTGTCCATGTCGCCGGCCGGCACGCCGGGGCCGTAGTCGCGCACCGCCAGCACGGTGGCGCCCTCCTGCACGATCACGCTGACGTCGACGCGGCCGCCACTGCGCCCGTACTTGATGGCATTGTCGATCAGGCTGGCCAGGGCATTGGCCAGCAGGTCGCGGTCGCCGCGCACCATTGCCTCCGGCGCGCCGGTGTAGCGCAGCGTCACCCCATGCTCTTCCGCCGCCGCCTCGTACAGTTCGCTCATGTCCTGGGCGATCGCCGCCAGGTCGAGCGTCTCGAAGCTGCCGGCGCGCACGCCCGCCTCCAGCGCGGCGATCTGCAGCAGCTTGTCGAACAGCGAGATCACGCCGTCGATGTCTTCGATGGCCATGCGCGCGTCCGCCACCAGCGCATCCGGGTCGACCGAGGCCTGCAGCGCCCGGTCCAGGCGGTTGCGTACGCGCCCGAGCGGCGTGCGCAGGTCGTGCGCGATCGAGTTGGAGACGTGGCGCACGCCTTCCATCAGCGCTTCGATGCGGTCGAGCATGCGGTTGATGTCCTGGCCCAGGTGCGCGAATTCGTCGCGGCCATGCACTTCGATCCGGCTCGACAGCTCGCCGGCGGCGATGCGCGCGGTGGTGCGGCGGATCTCGCCGATGCGCGCTTCCAGGCGCCCGCGGAACAGCTGGGCGCCGAAGAAGGCCAGCAGGATCGAGACCGCCGCGCTGACCAGCAGCGCGTGCTCGACCACGCTGCGGATCGCATCCACGTCGACCAGGTCGCGCCCTACCACCAGGCGGCTGCCATCCTCCAGGCCGACGACGGCCAGGCGCACCGATACGGGCACCGGCGCCGGCCCGCCGCGGCGCGCCATGCGCACCGTCACCAGCCGGCCCGCGGCGATGTCGGCGGGCGGCGTCGCCGGGTCCCAGCTGCCCAGATTGCCGGCGACCAGGCGCCCGCCGGCGCCGACCAGCCCCAGCATCTCGGTATCGGTATCGTTCAGGTCGTGCAGCTGGGCGTCGATCTCGCCCACCAGCGCGGGCCGGCCGCCAGCGCGCCAGGCGTCCGTCAGGCGCGCCTGGGCGCCCAGGATCGTGTTGTCGATCGAGCGCTCGAACACGCCGACCGTGCCGAAGTAGACGATGGCCGACAGCGCCGCCATCGCCGCCGCGACCAGCACGCCGTAGCCGACCGCCAGCCGGGCGGCGATCGACCCGCGCAGGCTAAGCCGTGGTGCCATGCGAAGGCGCGGCGCTCAGCAGGTAACCGGCGCCGCGCACGGTGTGAATGAGCGGCGGACTGAAGTCCTTGTCGATCTTGCTGCGCAGGCGGCTGATCTGGACGTCGATCACGTTGGTCTGCGGGTCGAAGCGGTATTCCCACACGCCTTCCAGCAGCATGGTGCGGGTGACGATCTGGCCTTCGTGGCGCATCAGGTATTCGAGCAGGCGGAATTCGCGCGGCTGCAGCGCGATCGGGCTGCCGTGGCGCGTGACGCGCATGGTGCGCAAATCGAGCTGCATGTCGGCCACCTGCAGCAGGCTGGTTTCGCGCGACCAGGCGGTGCGCCGGCACAGGTTTTCCACGCGCGCCAGCAGTTCCGACATCACGAAGGGCTTGGTCAGGTAGTCGTCGCTGCCGGCGCGCAGGCCGCGCACGCGCTCGTCGACGCTGTTCAGCGCCGACAGGATCAGCACCGGGGTGGCGTCGCCACGGGCACGCATCTGTTCCAGCAGGCCGATGCCGTCGACCTGGCCCGGCAGCATGCGGTCAAGCACCACCACGTCCCAGCGCGCTTCCAGCAGGCGGCGCGCGCCGGCTTCGCTGTTGTGTTCCGCGACCACCGCATAGCCGGCGGTGCGCAGGCCGCTGGCGAGGTAGTCGCGGGTTTCGGCATCGTCTTCGATCACGAGGCAATTCAGCATGGTTCGGCAGGATGAAGGTCAGGAAGGCGCGGCCGACTATAGCATGCTGCCGGCATGGCGATAGCGCCAAGTATAGGGGCGCCAAGCCGTGGTAAAAATTACGATCAAGTAATGATAGAGCGGCTTGCGTTGTTTGCGGACATACCTTTCCAACTGGTAATGGTGCATTGCCGCAGGCTCTTTTATGATGTGTTTTTATTTTGTGGAGTCCTTTCATGGGCACTTGTTCGAGTGGCAGTTGTTGCCGGCCTGGCGCCGGTCCCGCTTCGGCAAGATAAGGCAGACCCCTGCCCTCATCCTGCCGAAAGGCGGATGATGGATTCCGTACCACCACAACAATCGAAACACATCGCACGCAAGCGTGAATGAAAGGTATGCCGTTCAGGCGCCTCGACAAACCTACTGCGCGTCGCATTTTTGACCTCCGATGCTCGCTGTACTTTCGTACAGCTGCGCTTCTCGATCAAAACTGCTTCCGCTCGCTACGGTTTCTCGAGAAGCCTGTTACCCGACGGAGATACCGATGTTCGAACTTTTCACTCCCGGGCGCACCGGCCGGTCGTTCCTGACCAGCACGCCCAACCGCTGGGACTGGGCCCTGCTGCCGCTGGTGCTTGCGCTGCTGGCGCTGGCCGCCTATGGCGCCATGCAGATGACCCGTCCCTTCGTGCTGGGCCAGCCGACCCCGATCGCGCTCGACCCGGGCTACCTGCCCTACTACCTGCTGCGCACCATCCTGCGCATGTTCAGCGCGCTCGGCTGCGCGTTATTGTTTACCTTCGTGTTCGCGGTGGTGGCCACGCGCTGGCGCGCCGCCGAAAAGGTGCTGGTGCCGCTGCTCGACGTGCTGCAATCGGTACCGATCCTGGGCTTCCAGGCGATCGCCATCGCGCCCTTCATCGCCCTCTTCCCCGGCAAGCTGCTCGGGGTCGAATGCGCGGCCGTGTTCGCGATTTTCACGTCGCAGGCCTGGAACATGGCTTTCAGCCTGTACCAGTCGATGAAGACGATCCCGCCGGAACTGGCGGAAGCGGCGCGCGTGTTCCGGCTGTCGGCCTGGCAGCGCTTCTGGCGCCTGGAACTGCCTTATGCCATGCCGGCGCTGCTGTGGAACATGATGATGTCGATGTCCGGCGGCTGGTTCTTCCTGGTGGCGGCCGAGGCGATCTCGGTGGCCGGCCAGGACATCAAACTGCCCGGCATCGGCGCCTGGATCGCGGTGGCGATCGAGCAGAAGAACGGCAGCGCGATCGCCTGGGCCATCGGCGCCATGTTCGCCGGCATCCTGCTGTACGACCAGCTGTTCTTCCGCCCGCTGCTGGCCTGGGCCGACAAATTCCGCTTCGAGGAGTCGCAGGGCGAGCACGCCCAGCAATCCTGGCTGCTCGACTGGGGCCGGCGCAGCGTCTGGATCCGCGCCTTCAGCGAGCGCGTGTGGGCGCTGCTCGGGCGCACGCTGGGGTGGTTTGCGGCAGCGCCGGACAGCGCCGCGGCGGCGCCGCGGCCGCGTGTCGTCCTCGGTCCGCGCACGGTCGACGCCATCCTGCTGGCGCTGGCGCTGCTGGGCGGCTGGCGTTTTCTCTTGTTTATCCATGCGCAGGTCGGCTGGAGCGAGACGCTGCGCGTGGCCGGCCTGGGCGCCATCACGCTGGCGCGCGTGATGCTGCTGATCGGCCTGGCCTCGCTGGTGTGGGTGCCGCTGGCGGTGTGGATCGGCTTGCGCCCGGTGTATGCGCAAAAGGTGCAGGCGCTGGCGCAGTTCCTGGCGGCCTTCCCGGTCAACCTGATGTTTCCGATCGTGGTGTACGCGATCGTGCATTTCCACCTGAACGCCAACGTCTGGCTCAGCCCCCTGATGGTGTTCGGCACCCAGTGGTACATCCTGTTCAACGTGGTGGCCGGCGCCTCCACGCTGCCGACCGAGCTGCGCCTGGCGGCCGACAACCTGGGCTTGACGGGCTGGCTGAAATGGAAGCGGGTCTACCTGCCGGCGGTGTTCCCGAGCTTTATCACCGGCGCCATCACCGCCAGCGGCGGTTCGTGGAATGCCAGCATCGTGGCGGAGTACGTCACCTGGGGCAAGACCTCGCTGGTCGCCGATGGCCTGGGCAGCTACATCAAGCAGATGACCGATGCCGGCGACTTCCACCGCATCGCCCTCGGCATCGGGGTGATGTGCGTATTCGTGATGCTGTTGAACCGCTTCTTCTGGCGCAGGCTGTACCTGCTGGCCGAAGACCGCAGCCGTTGATTGGAGGAGTGCAAAAATGACTAATCTGGTAGAACTGAAAGGCGTCTCGAAAGCCTTCCGCAGCGCCGACGGCGCCCCGCGCACCATCCTCGACGGCGTCGACTTCACCCTGGCCGACGGCGAGATCGTCGCCATGCTCGGCAAGTCCGGCTCCGGCAAGTCGACCCTGCTGCGCATCGTCGCCGGCCTGGTGGCGGCCGACGGCGGCCGGGCCGCGTACCGCGGGCGGCCGATCGGCGGCCCGCTGGCCAGCGTGGCGATGGTGTTCCAGTCCTTTGCCCTGTTCCCCTGGCTGACGGTGCAGCAGAACGTCGAGCTCGGCCTGGAAGCGCAGGGCGTGGCCCCTGCCGCGAGGCGCGAGCGCGCGAATGCCATGCTCGACCTGATCGGGCTGTCCGGCTTCGGCGGCGCGCTGCCGCGCGAACTGTCGGGCGGCATGCGCCAGCGGGTCGGCATCGCGCGCGCGCTGGTCACGCACCCGGACGTGCTGCTGATGGACGAAGCCTTTTCGGCGCTCGACGTGCTGACCGGCGAGACGCTGCGCGGCGACATCCTCGACCTGTGGGACGGCAAGCGCATCCCGACGCGCGGCATCCTGGTGGTGTCGCACAACATCGAGGAAGCGGTGATGATGGCCGACCGCATCGTCATCATGGCCAGCGACCCGGGACGGGTGCGCCACGAGATCCGCATCGACCTGCCGCGCCCGCGCAACGCCGACACCCCGGAAGTGCGCGCGCTGGTCGACGAAGTCTACGGCCTGATGACGATGCGGCCCGCCGCGACGGTGCCCGGCGCAGGAACGGCACGTCCGGACCTGCCCGACTATCGCCTGCCGGATGCCGACGTCGGCCGCATCGAGAGCGTGCTGGACCTGCTGGCCGGCGCCCCCTTCGACGGCCGCGCCGACCTGCCGCAGCTGTCCGAAGACACCGAGCTGCCGGACGAGGAACTGTTCCCGGCCTACGAGGCATTGGGCCTGCTCGGGCTGGCGCGCGTGGAGCGCGGCGACATCGCGCTGACGCCGCTGGGGCGGCGCTATGCGCTGGCCGGCCAGGCCCAGAGACAGGCCCTGTTCGGACGCCAGCTGCTGAAGCACGTGCCGCTGGCGGCGCGCATCCACCGCGAACTGGAAGACGACGCGAGCGGCACGCTGGCCGAGGAACCCTTCCTCGAGCTGCTGGAAGACACGCTGGAAGCCGGCCAGGCCAAGCGCATGCTGGAAGTGGCGATCGAGTGGGGCCGCTACGGCGAACTGTATGAATACGATTACCGCACCGGCATGCTGAACGTGCCGCGCATTCAGCAAAACACCCAGGCCTGACAGGAGAAACATGGAACCCGACGCCATCCTCGACGACGTCCCGCCGTCCGGCGACAACCGCCTCGACCGCAAGGTCGCCCTGACCGTGGCCCTGCTGGCTTCCTTCATGGGCGTGTGCAAGGTCAAGGACGACAACATCGTGCAGGCCATGCAGCAAGCCCAGGCCGACAAGATCGACCACTGGGCCTTCTACCAGGCGCGCAACCTGCGTCAGGAACAGGCGCATACCACGCTGCTGCAACTGCGGCTGGGCGCCTTGTCGCGCCCTGCCGCCGAGCAGGCTGCTCATCAGGCTGAATACGCTGCAGCAATCAACGAGCTGCAAAAGCTGGAGACCGACCAGGCGAAGAAGAAGGAAGAAGTGCAGGCCCAGGCCAAGCAGGACCAGGCCACCTACGATGCGCTGAACTACCGCGACGACCAGTTCGACCTGAGCGACGCGGCATTGGCGCTGGCCCTGTCGCTATTGGCGATCACCACGCTGACGCGCGAGCGCTGGCTGTACCTGGCGGCCCTGGTGCCCACGGCCGTGGGCGTGTTCTATGGCGGGGCCGGGTTGTTCGGGTTGCCGTTTCATCCGGCGTGGTTGACCGGGTGGTTGTCGTGAGCGCGCAAGGTCAAGCAACCAACCCCAGCGTCCGCTTCTGCAAGCCCACCAGCTCCCCGATCCCCTTCTCCGCCAGATCCAGCAGGCGATTCATCCCGGCGCGGTCGAACGCCGCCCCTTCCGCCGTCCCCTGCACCTCGATGAAATGCCCGGCCTCGGTCATCACCACGTTCATGTCGGTATCGCAGCCCGAATCCTCGATGTAGTCGAGGTCCAGCACCGGCACCCCCGCTACCACGCCGACCGAGATCGCGGCCACGAAGTGGCGCACCGGGACCGCCGGGATCAGGCCGGCCGCGACCAGGCGCGAAAAGGCGTCGTAGGCGGCGACCATGGCGCCTGTGATCGAGGCGGTGCGGGTGCCGCCGTCGGCCTGGATCACGTCGCAGTCGAGGTGCAGGGTACGTTCGCCGAAGGCTTCCAGGTCGAACGCGGCGCGCAGCGAGCGGCCGATCAGGCGCTGGATTTCCTGGGTGCGCCCGGACTGCTTGCCGCGCGCCGCTTCGCGGTCCATGCGCGAGTGGGTCGAGCGCGGCAGCATGCCGTATTCGGCGGTCAGCCAGCCCTGCCCCTTGCCCTTCAGGAAGCCGGGCACGCGGTCTTCGATGCTGGCGGTGCAGATCACCTTGGTGTCGCCGCACTCGATCAGCACCGAGCCTTCGGCATGCTTGGTGTAGGCGCGGGTCAGGCGCACGCTGCGCAACTGGTCGACGGCGCGGCCGCTGGGGCGGGAGGCATTGCTCATGTGGGTTCCTTTGATTTGTTATTTGAGTAGCTTGGACGATTTCTCGATGGCGCCGCGGATCTCGGCGATCGCCTTTTCGATGTCGTCCTCGTCGAACGGATCGCCGTCCTTGCCCGGCCCCGGCGGCTGGCCGGCGCCGGCATCGTCGATCCGCGAATTCACCTCGCCTTCCGACAGCATCTGGGTCGAGACCACGCTGTCGTCGCCGCCGGCAAAAGCGGCGCCGCCGGCGCCCTGCCACTGGATCGCCAGCGCGGTGGTATTGTCGGCGCGGCTGCCGGCGATCGCGGTGGCCATGCCGATCATGTCCGGCACCGCCTGCACGATGGTGTGGGTCGACAGCTGGTGCACGATCTCGGTATCCGGCAGCACGCCCCACAAGCCGTCGGAACACAGCAGCAGCACGTCGCCCGGTTCCAGGCCGGCCTGGCGCGAGACGTCCACGCGCGGCAGGGTCGAGGCGCCCAGGCAGTTGTACAGCTTGTTGCGGTCGGGGTGCGAATTGCGTTCGGCCGGATCGGCCAGGCCTTTCGCGATCAGGTGCTCGATGTGCGAGTGGTCGCGCGTGCGCGCCAGCACCTGGCCGCGGCGCACCCAGTACAGGCGCGAGTCGCCGCAATGCGCCCACACCGCGCAGTTGTGCTGCACCAGGCAGGCCACGATGGTGGTGCGCGGCGTGTCCGGCAGGCCGCGTCCGGCGGCATAGCGCAGGATGTCGAGGTGGGCCTGCTGGAAGGCTTCCTCCAGGAAGCGCTCGGGCTTCTTGACGTAGGGCGTGGCCTGGGCGCGGAACAGCGCCGACAGGGTCTGCAGGGCGATGGCGGCGGCGACTTCGCCGCGCTGGTGGCCGCCCATGCCGTCGGCCAGCACCAGCAGCAGCGCGTCGCGCGTGTAGCTGTAGCCCATGCGGTCCTGGTTGACCTTGCGTCCGCCGATGTGGCTTTGCTGGTAGACGGAAAATTGCATCGTGGGTCTCCGAGTCAGTCCTTGCGGCCCAAGGCGCCGAGGCGGCCGACCAGGCCGCGCCAGCCGGTGGCGGGCGCCTGCGCGGGCCCGGTGTCGTCGCCATCCGCGCCGGCTGCAGCCGCGGCGCCCTCCTTCAGCACCTTCTGCACCGCGAACACGCTTTGCGGGCGCGCCAGCGGATCCAGCGCCAGGCAGGAGCGGGCCAGCGCAATCAGGGCCGGCGAATGATCGCGCGCCGCTTCCAGCTTGCCGAACTGGGCGTCCATTTTATCGTCGAGGCGGCGCCCGTCGGCCGGTTGCGGCGGCGCGCCCGCCATGCAGGCGTAGATGGCGGCGCCGATGCTGTAGATGTCGGTCCACGGCCCCAGCGCCGTCGCCTTCGAATACAGCTCGGGCGCCGCGAAGCCGGGCGTGTACATCGGCGCCAGCGCCGGCGAGTCGCTGTTGATGGTCTGGCGCGCGGCGCCGAAGTCGAGCAGGATCGGCGTGCCGTCGGTGCGCAGGTAGATGTTGGCCGGTTTCAGGTCGAGGTGCAGCAGCTTGTTGGCGTGGACTTCGCGCAGGCCGGCGCAGACGCCGGTGAACACCTGGCGGATGAAGGCTTCGCCGGCGCGGCTGCCGCGCGCCACGTGGCGCGCCACCACTTCCTGCAGCGCGTGGCCGGATTCGTAGGCCATCACCATGTATACAGTGTCGTTGGCGCGGAAAAAATTCAGCACCCGTACCACGTTCGGATGGACGATGCGCGCCAGCGCCCTGCCCTCCTCGAAAAAGCATTTCAGGCCGATGCGGAAGACCGGCAGGTTGGGCCGCGGGATGCTGGGCGCCAGCTCGCCAGCCTGGCGCAATGCCAGGGCGCTGGGCAGGTATTCCTTGATCGCCACGGCATTGCCGTCGCCATCATATGCAAGATAAACAATACTGAACCCACCGGACGCAATTTTCTTTACAATGCGATATCCGCCAATCTCCAGCCCATCGGGCAGGGGGGCATTATTTTGTGCAGCCATGAGCGAGTAGTCCTTGCTAAACACGGCGATTGTGTGGATAAATCACGGGTTTGTAAAGAATAAAGGGAAGCTCGATCCGCTGGCGCAAGCCGCGCCGGTTGGCCGGGGCTTCCAGCAACCGGGGACTCCATTGAGCATTTCTAGCATGACAGGTTACGCGGTAGCCACCAGCGAGGGCGCTGCCGGCACGCTGACGATCGAGATCAAGAGTGTCAATTCACGCTTTCTCGACCTGCAGTTCCGTATCAACGACGATCTGCGCGCGCTGGAACCGGACCTCAGGGCCGCCATCATGGCCGCCATCACCCGCGGCAAGGTCGAGGTGCGTCTTTCGTTCGGCCGCAAGGCCGCCACCGGCTCGCAAGCCCTGAACCAGGCGCTGCTGGAGGATCTCGCGCGCCTGCAAGGCGAAGTCACCAAACACTTCGTGTCGGCGCCGCAGATGACGGTGGCCGAGCTGCTGCGCTGGCCGGGCGTGATCGAGGAAGCGCAGATCGGCCAGGAGTCGCTGCAGGCCGACGTCGCCGCCCTCACTGCAAAAACGGTTGCCGCCTTCGTCGACAGCCGCCGCCGCGAAGGCGCGGCCCTGGAAGCGATGCTGCAGTCGCGCATCGATGCGATGGAAGCCATCGTCAAGCGCATCACGCCCCTGATCCCGCAAGTCATCTCGCAATTCCAGCAGAAAGCCATCGAGCGCATGCAGGATGCCCTCGGCCTGGCCGGCCACGGCAACCCGACCGTGCTGACGCGCCAGGAAGTCTTCGAGCGCATCCGCCAGGAAGTCACCCTGTATGGCATCCGCATCGACGTCTCGGAAGAACTGTCGCGCCTGTCGGCGCACCTGAACGAAACGCGCCACATCCTGAAAAAGGGCGGCCAGGTCGGCAAGCGCCTGGACTTCATGATGCAGGAATTGAACCGCGAGGCGAATACGCTGGGCGCCAAGGCGTCGGTCAAGGAACTGGCGGATGCGTCGATGGAGCTCAAGCTGCTGATCGAGCAGATGCGCGAACAGGTGCAGAACCTGGAATAACGGATCGGGCGCACGCAGTACGCATGCGCAGCACGCGTGGGCACGGAGTGCCCACCCTACGGTGACGTGGTAGGGTGGACACCACGTGCCCACGCAAACATTTGAACATCAAAAAACGTAACAAAGGAACAAAACCCATGCTCACCAACGCTTTTTCCGGCAGCCTGTTCATTGTCGCCGCCCCTTCCGGCGCCGGCAAATCGACCCTGGTCAATGCGCTGCTGGCACAGGAACCGGGCATCAAGCTGTCGATCTCGACCACCACGCGCCCGCCGCGCCCGGGCGAACAGGATGGCGTCCATTACCAGTTCACCAGCGCCGAGGATTTCGTCGCCCGCGCCGACCGCGGCGAATTCCTGGAATGGGCGGAAGTGCACGGCAATTACTACGGCACCAGCCGCCTGACCGTGGAACAAGAAATGAAGAACGGCACCGATATCCTGCTGGAAATCGACTGGCAGGGTGCGCGCCAGGTGAAGAAGCTGTTTCCGCATGCGGCCGGCATCTTCATCCTGCCGCCGTCGATCGCGGCGCTGGAAGAGC
Source organism: Herbaspirillum sp. SJZ107 (assembly GCF_006715485.1). Classification (GTDB taxonomy): domain Bacteria; phylum Pseudomonadota; class Gammaproteobacteria; order Burkholderiales; family Burkholderiaceae_D; genus Telluria. The sequence goes on along the minus strand of NZ_VFNH01000002.1, from coordinate 1,009,451 downwards.
GCCTGAACAAGCGCGGCACCGACGAGCCGCACATCATCACGCGCCGCCTGCTGGCGGCCGGCGGAGAGATTGCTCACGCTCCAGAGTTCGAATATGTTATCATCAACGAAGAGTTCAACGTCGCCCTGTCCGAGCTTGGGGCGATTGTCAAAGCGACACGAGCCCGCTTCGCCCAACAAGCGGCGCGCAACGCCTCGCTCTTTGCCCAGTTGGGAATCCACGCGCAACAATCGCAAGCCTGACCGTTCAAGCGGCGCATCACACTTTTTCGTCTAATTCGTCCAGTCTCTAGGAGTACACCATGGCCCGCATCACCATCGAAGATTGCCTGAAAAACGTCCCGAACCGTTTCCAGCTGACCCTGGCCGCAACCTATCGCGCACGTCAGTTGCTGCAGGGCCACACCCCGAAAGTCGAAGCCAAGGACAAGCCGACTGTCGTCGCGCTGCGTGAAATCGCTGCGGGCAAGGTTGGCCTGGAAATGCTGAAAAAGGTTCCGATGTAATTATTCGGGGTTGGTGCCCGTTTTATCGGGGCACTATTCCAACCGATTCAACGTCGTCCCTGCGCAGGCAGGGACCCAAGTTTGCAAGCGTCGTCGCGATGCGTCTAACTTGGGTCCCTGCCTTCGCAGGGAGTTTTTTTTGCCAATGGCAAAAAAGACAAGGTGTTTCAGCGTTCCGTTGCACGGCTGAGTCCTGCACCTTCGCCAGCCCCTGAATCTGTTATTCTGTCCCCATACAGCGGCTGATTTTAAAGAGTATGAACTTGTCTCCCCCGGATTCCGTCCACTCAGGCACCACCACCAAGCCGGGCCGGCCCAGCCGCGCCGGCAAGCCGCAGGAAGCCGAACCGGCCCCCGCGCCGGGCGTCGCGTCGATCACGCACCTGGCCAACAAGCTGGCCGAATACCTCACACCCGCCGAACTCAAGCGCGTCAAGGAAGCCTACCGCTTCTCGGACGAGATGCACCTCGGCCAGGTCCGCAAGTCCGGCGAACCGTACATCTCGCACCCGATCGCGGTGGCCGAGATCTGTGCCGACTGGAAACTCGACGCCCAGGCCATCATGGCCGCCCTCCTCCACGACGTCATCGAAGACCAGGACGTCAAGAAGGAAGAGCTGCTCGAGCGCTTCGGGCCGCAGGTCGCGAACCTGGTCGACGGCCTGTCGAAGCTGGAAAAGATCGAATTCCAGAGCGTGGTCGAAGCGCAAGCGGAGAACTTCCGCAAGATGCTGCTGGCGATGGCGTCCGACGTGCGCGTCATCCTGATCAAGCTGGCCGACCGCCTGCACAACATGCGCACGCTGGGCGTGATGGTGCCGGCGAAAAAGCGCCGCATCGCCGGCGAGACCATGGAAGTCTACGTGCCGATCGCGCACCGGCTCGGCCTGAACGACATCTACCGCGAACTGCAGGACCTGTCGTTCTCGCACCTGTACCCGCTGCGCTATAAAACGCTGTCGAAGGCGATCAAGGCTGCGCGCGGCAACCGGCGCGAGGTGGTCAAGAAAATTCTCGACGCGGTCAAGAACACGCTGGCCGCGGCCGGCATCCAGGCCGAAGTCTACGGCCGCGAAAAGACCCTGTTCGGCATCTACAAGAAGATGCGCAACAAGCACCTGTCGTTCTCGCAGGTGCTGGACGTGTACGGCTTCCGCGTCGTCGTCGATTCCATTCCCAACTGTTATGTGGCGCTCGGCACCCTGCACGGGCTGTACAAGCCGATGCCCGGCAAGTTCAAGGATTACATCGCGATCCGCAAGATCAACGGCTACCAGTCGCTGCACACCAGCCTGATCGGCCCCTACGGCACCCCGGTCGAATTCCAGATCCGCACCCAGGAAATGCACCGCACCGCGGAAAGCGGCGTGGCGGCGCACTGGCTGTACAAGACCGGTGACCAGAACATGTCGGACCTGCAGCAGCGCACCCACGCCTGGCTGCAGTCGCTGCTCGACATCCAGCAGCAGACCGGCGACTCGGCCGAGTTCCTCGAGCACGTCAAGGTCGACCTGTTCCCCGACTCCGTCTACGTGTTCACGCCGAAGTCGAAGATCATCGCGCTGCCGCGCGGCGCCACGCCGCTCGACTTCGCTTACAGCATCCACACCGGCATCGGCGACCACACGGTCTCGGTCAAGATCAACAACGAACCGGCGCTGCTGCGCACTGAGCTGCACAACGGCGACATCGTCGAGATCGAGACCGATCCGAACTCGCGCCCGAGCCCGACCTGGCTGAGTTTCGTCCGCACCGGCAAGGCGCGTTCGGCGATCCGCCACTACCTGCGCACCATCAACCTGAACGAATCGGTGGAACTGGGCCGTGAACTGCTGGCGGCGGCGCTGGCCCAGCTGGGCGTTTCCGGCGAGATCCCGGCGGGCACGATCGAGCGCCTGCTGGCCGAATCCTCGGCCAAGTCGATGGACGAGCTGTACGCCGACATCGGCATCGGCAAGCGCATGCCGGCATTGGTGGCGCGCCACATCGTCGGTCTGCAGGGCGGCGACGTCGACAGCGTGCCGGCGCAGCCGAGCCACGGCGGCGAACTCGATCCGGTCACGATCTACGGCAGCGAAGGGGTGTCGGTACAGCTGGCGCCCTGTTGCCTGCCGATCCCGGGCGACCAGATCATCGGCCAGCTGCGCCGCGACCAGGGCCTGGTGGTGCACACCGCCGACTGCTCGCAGGCCAAGCGCCTGCGCCTGAAGGAACCGGACCGCTGGATCGCGGTGCAGTGGGGCGGCGAGCTGAATCGCCGCTTCGATTGCCGCATCCGCCTGCTGATCAACAACGAAAAGGGCATCCTTGCCCGGGTCGCCGCCGAGATCGGCGAGTCCGACGCCAACATCACCTATGTCGGCATGGACGAGGACGACGAACACATGATGACCCAGCTGCGCTTCACGATCCAGGTCAAGGACCGGGTGCACCTGGCGCACCTGATCCGCAACCTGCGCCGGGTGGCGGGCGTCAACCGGGTCGAGCGCGAACGATCGTAATCAATCGTTCGACACGCCGGCCAGGATATCGGCCAGCGACTCGAACTGCAGCGGCTTGGCGAAGTGCGCGTCGAAGCCGGCATTCAGCGCCAGCTGGCGGTCGGCTTCCTGGCCGTAGCCGGTCAGCGCCACCAGCCGCAGCATCTTCGTATCCGGGTCGCGCCGCAGGCGGGCCGCGATCTGGTAGCCGTTCATCCCCGGCAGGCCAATGTCGACGATGGCCAGGTCAGGCCGTTCGCGCCGCGCCAGCGCGATGCCGTCGACGCCGTTGTCGGCCTCGAACACCTGGTAGCCGGCCGCCGACAGCTGGGCCGACAGCATGTGGCGCGCATCGTTGTTATCCTCGATCAGCAGCACCGTGGAGACCGCCGATTCGCTGGCGGCCGCCGGCGGCGCCGATTCCACCACCGCCGCGGTGTCCGCGCCTTCCTTCAGCAGCGGCAGGCACAGCGTGAAGGTGCTGCCCTTGCCGCTGCCCTCGCTGGCGGCCGTGACGGTACCGCCATGCAGGGTCACCAGGCTGCGTACCAGCGACAGGCCGATGCCGAGCCCGCCCTGGGCGCGGTCGAGCGACACCGCGCCCTGCACGAAGGTCTCGAACAGGGTCGGCATCAGTTCCGGCGCAATGCCGACGCCGGAATCGTGCACGGTCAGGCACGCCTCGTCCTCGCCGGACTTCAGCGCGATCTCGATATGGCCCTGGGCCGGCGTATATTTCAGTGCATTCGTGACCAGGTTGCCGACCACCTGCTCGATGCGGGTGCGGTCGCCCAGGACCCAGGCCGGTTCCAGGCGGCACTCCAGCTGCTGCTCGACGCGTCCCGCCATGCGCAGCGCATCCACCACCGCCTCGACCACCGACGCCAGCTCGACCGGCCGCATGTCGAGCCGCACCTTGCCGCGTGCCAGCCGCGCCAGGTCGAGCAGGTCGTCGACGATGCGGGTCAGGTGCTTGCCCTGGCGCAGCAGGATGTCCTGGGCGTGGCGCTTCTGGCCCGGGTTGGCGTTCTCGATGCGCAGCAGCTGGGCGGCGCCCAGGATGCCGCTGAGCGGGTTGCGCAGTTCGTGGCTCAGCATGGCCAGGAAATCGTCGCGGATACGCACCTGGGCCTCGGCCAGCTTGCGCGCCTGCTGCTCGCGCTGCAACAGGGAAGCGCGTTCGGTCTCGGAGCGGGCCAGCTTGATGCCGGCTTCGCCGATCGAGCGCTGCAGTGCGTCGAACTCGGCGATACCGCTGCTGGCGGCGGCCGCGGCGCTGGCCGACGCCAGGCCACCGCCCTCGCTGAGCCGGGTCGCGGCCTGGGCCGCGCCGCCGATGGCAGCGGCCAGCCGGCGCCCGAAGAACACTGCCGCCAGCGCGGCGCACAGCAGGGCCACCAGCATGCCGCCGGCGGCCAGCATCACCGCATGGCGGGCCGCGCCCTCGATCTCGCTGGCCGGCACGGCCACCGCGATGGTCCAGCCCGACATCGGCGAATGGACGAAGGCGTGGTAGGCGTCCACGCCGTCATGCGTGGGGTAGCGGATCAGGCCCTGGTCCGCGCCCGCTGCCGCCTTGACCAGGCCCGGGTTGGCAGGCTCGCCGAGGCGCGCCGGTTCGCTCGGCCGCGCAATGAAGCGGCCCTTGTGATCGATCACCGACAATGTCCAGCTGGACGGCGCTGGATGGTGCGATACCACCCTGGAAAAATAATCGGGTGAAAATACCGAACCCAGCGCGTAGCGCTCGCCGCCGAGCAGCGGCACCGGCACGGTGATCGCAGTCACCGGGTTCTTCTGCAGCGGCCCGGTGACGAGGTCCGACACCATGGTCTTCCGGTTCGCCATCACCTGGCGGATACGCGCGCGCACCTCGTCGCGCGTCGGCGGCAGCTTGCTACCGAACGGCACCACTGTATTGATCAGCTGCTGGCCGCCGGCGTCGAACAGGATGATGCGTCCGCCGTCGCCGCGGTCGGCGCTTTTCGCATGCGCGTAGAAGCCGGCCATGTCGCCCTGCGCCAGCTGGGGCGAACGCGCCAGCACGTGCAGCGCCGCCTCGGCACTGCTCAGTTCGCGGTCGACCAGCAGCGCGGTGGCGGCGGCGCTCTGGCCGAGCGCCTGCAGCGCGGCTTCGCGCTCGGAACTCAGCAGGGTTTGCAGGGCAATGGCCGCAAACAGGGAAATCGGCAGGATGATCGCGCCGATCATGATCAAGAGGTATGCGCGGAGTCTCATTGCATGGAAAACGGTCGAGGTGCCCGGGGCGCGGCAAGCCGCGTATTTATTATCAATTATGCACGTTTTTCGGCAGACGCCGAGCACGCCGGTGCAGCCGCGTGCGGCGCCAGCGCCAGGATGGCGTCGAAGGCGGCGCAGGCGCCGGCACAGGCGTCGCGGATGGCGTCCGGCGTGCGCACCTGCTCGCGCACACCTTGCATGAAACTGCGCCAGCGCGGACCGGGGCCGGCGTCTTCGCCTTTCAGGTAGCGCAGCGGATGCGGGGCCAGGCGCTCGGCCAGGCGCTTGTACAGCACGGCGCCGCCCAGTTGCGAGCCTTCGATCACGTAGCATACGCCCCAGCGCCAGGCGGCGCTGGCGTCGCGCGGCCAGGCCGGCTGCGGCGCCGTGGCCAAGGCATCCGGCGCTGCGGCCGGCATGCCGGGCTCGGCCAGGTCGGCGTCGATCAGCGCCAGCCGGGCGCGCTGGTCGAAGTAAGGGCCGTCTTCAAAACCGCTCAGCCAGGGCTGCAGCGGCGCCAGCCAGGCTTGCAGCATGCGCAGGTGGCGCGCGTAATCGTCGAGGGAAGCGTCGGGCGCGCCGATCGGCAGGCCGCTGTCGAGCTGCTGGTGGCGGCTGTCGGTGGCCGTGCGCAGTGCCGCCAACGGGTCGGCAGGCTGCGTAAGCTCGTTAGAGCGGTTCATTTGATCCGGGTAAAGAAGGAAACCGCCCATCTTACCAGCCGCCGAGCGCCCGTGGCCGGCCGGCTGCAACTATCTGCAAGGCGCGGCCACAGCCTTCCCGGATCAGTCCGCGATCGGTTCAGGGTAGGTGACGCTCAGGATTTCCAGCTCGTCCACGCCCTGCGGCGTCTGCAGCGTGACGACCTCCCCTTCGCGCGCCTTGGTCAGCGCGCGCGCTACCGGCGACACCCAGCTGATCCTGCCCTGCAGCGGGTCCAGTTCGTCGATGCCGACGATGGTCACGGTATGCTCTTCGCCGGCCTTGTTCATGTACTCGACGGTGGCGCCGAAGAAGACCTGGTCGTTGCCGTGATGCACGGACGGGTCGACCACGAAGGCCGAATCGAGGCGTTTGGTCAGGAAGCGGATGCGGCGGTCGATCTCGCGCAGGCGGCGCTTGCCGTAGATATAGTCGCCGTTCTCGGAACGGTCGCCGTTGGACGCGGCCCAGTGCACCACGCGCACGACTTCCGGCCGGTCGACGTCGATCAGCTGCAGCAGTTCGTCCTTGATCGCCTTGTGGCCAGCCGGGGTGATGTAGTTCTTGGAGCCGGCCGGGATCGCATGCGCGAGAGCAAGGGCTTCGTCGTCGTCCTCGTTGTCGGACTCTTTTACAAAAGCTTTATTCATAATCCTTATTGTAGTCTTCTCGCTAACACGACGCCGCCGAATTGGCAAAACCGTAGCGAGCCGACCTCACCTTTTCCCGTATTATTCGGGGCATGACACGAGTCGCCCCCCGAACCCGGCTGTTTGCGCCGCTGGTGCATGCCGCCGCCCTGCTGCTGCTGCTGGAAGAATGGTGCTGGAAGCTCGGCCTGCGCCTGGGGGCCTGGCTCGGGCGTACGCCCGGACTGGCCTGGGTGGAAGTGCGCGTGCGCACCCTGCCGCCGTATGCGGCCCTGTGCGCCTTCCTGCTGCCCGGCCTGCTGCTGCTCCCGGTCAAGATGCTGGCCCTGGTCGCGATCGCCAAGGGCCATGCGGCGTCCGGCATCACCACCATCGTCGTCGCCAAGCTGGGCGGCGCGGCGGTGGTCGCGCGGCTGTATGCGCTGACCCTGCCGACCCTGCTGGCGGTGGGCTGGTTTGCGCGCTGCCACGGCTGGTTCATGGGCTGGAAGATACGCACCATCGACCAGCTGCGTGCCTACCTGCGCGCCAGCGCCGCCTTCGCCAAGGCCACGCGCCTGCTGCGCGGCATCCGGATCGGCTGGCGCCGCCGGCGCCGGCGCCGCGTGCGCAGCGCGATCCATTTCGGCGGCCGCAACGCCAGCCCGGCGTCGCGCGTGCTGCGCCGTTTCGTGGTCCAATGGCGCGCGCGGCGCCGCGCCGACACCGACTGACAGCGCCGGTCGAGCAACCCGATAACAAGAGCACAGCCATGAGCCATCCCGATACGCCGCTTCCGTCCCCCGTCCCTACCGCTGCAATGCAGGCCGACCAGGCCGCGCTGATCGACTACCAGGCGTGTTTCAATGCCGTGGTCAACCATACGCCGGGCCTGGTCTACCAGTTCGTGCTGCATGCCGACGGCAGCACCGCCTTTCCTTACCTGAGCGAGGGCTGCGCCGCCCTGCTCGGCCTGTCCGTGGCCGAACTGCAGCAGGACCCGGCGCGCTTCCCGCAACTGATCCTGGCGGAAGACCGCAAGCGCTACGAGGAGACCATGCACGCCTCGAAAAGCGCGCTCGAGGGCTGGAACTGGGAGGGCCGCCTCTGGATCGAGGCCTGGCGCGACGTCAAATGGATCAGCCTGCGCGCCACGCCGGCGCCGCTGGCGGATGGCGGCGTGCAGTGGGACGGCATCATGACCAACGTCACGGCCAGCAAGCTGGAACAGGAAGAAGCGCGCCGTTCGCGCGCCCGCCTGGCCGAGCTGACCGCCCACATCGAGCAGGTGAAGGAGCAGGAACGCACCCGCATCGCGCGCGAGATCCACGATGACCTGGGCGGCAACCTGACCGCAATCAAGATGGCGCTGGCGATGCTGGTGCCGCGCCTGCCCGACGACGCGTCGCTGCAGGAAAGGGTGGCCTATCTCGACCACCTGGTCGACCGCACCATCGAGGCCGTGCACCGGATCTCGCTCGACCTGCGCCCCAGCACCCTGGACCTGGGCATCGTGGCGGCGCTCGAGTGGCAGGCGCGCGAATTCGAGAAGCAATCCGGCATCGCCTGCATCTTCCGCAGCTTCGATGCCGACATCGCGCTGGAACAGGACCATGCCAGCGCACTGTTCCGCATCTTCCAGGAAGCGCTGACGAATATCGCCAAGCACGCCGGCGCGACCCGCGTCAAGGTCAGCCTGCGCCGCCAGCGCCAGCATCTGATCCTGAGCATCTGCGATAATGGCCGCGGCATCACCCCGGCCGACCGCCTGAAGCCGCAGTCCTTCGGCCTGCGCGGCATGAGCGAGCGCGCCACCGCCCTCGGCGGCACCATGACCTTGTCGGCGGCGCCCGGAGGCGGCACCATGGTGACTGTCAAGATCAGGCTGGCTGCGCCGGCAGCCGCCAGGAATACGGAATCCACCGAAGCATGAGTGAAAAAGCCAGCATCCGCGTTTTTATTGCAGACGATCACGCCATCGTGCGCGAGGGCCTGAAGCAGATCCTTGCCGAGCAGCGCGACATCGTGGTCGCCGGCGAAGCCGAGACCGGCCTCGACGCCATCAAGCTGTTCCGCAAGTCGCGCTGCAACGTGCTGCTGCTCGACATCTCCCTGCCCGACCGCAACGGCATCGACGTGCTCAAGCAGATCAAGAGCGAGAAGCCGGAGCTGGCGGTGCTGATGCTGTCGATGCACCGCGAAGACCAGTATGCAATCCGCTCGCTGCGCGCCGGCGCGTCCGGTTACCTGAACAAGCAGAGCGCGCCGCGCGAACTGGTGAATGCGATCCGCCAGGTGGCCGCCGGCCAGCGCTACGTCAGCGCCCAGCTGGCCCAGGCGCTGGCGGCCCAGGTCGGCGAAGACCACGAGAAGCCGGTGCACGACACCCTGTCCGACCGCGAATACCAGACCCTGACCATGATCGCTTCGGGCAAGACGGTGAGCGAGATCGCCCAGGAACTGTCGCTGTCGGTCAAGACCGTCAGCGAATACCGGGCGCGCCTGCTGGCAAAAATGAAACTCAAGACCAGCGCCGAGCTCACCCACTACGCGATCCGTAACCAATTGGTGGATTAGTGTTGGGCCGTAAAGACAGTTGACGGGATTAGTGGGTGTTCTCGGCGCTTTTCTACTGATCAGTTTCCCAAAAGATAGATAACATGACGGGGATAATTATTCCATGCGGCAACGTGCGTCATGTCCACTCTAAATTCTCCTACCGGCAACCCTCCGGCAAACCCGGCCGAGATTGCCCGCGAAGCCTTCCGCCGCCTTGCCACCCGCCGCATCGCGCCGACCCCCGACGCCTACCGCGACATCTATAACGAAATCGCCGGCATCCCGGCGCCGGCGCCCGTGCCGGTACAGCCGCAGGTCCCGCAGCCGGACAACGGCGCCGAACAGGTGCTGTCCGGCTTCGCTCAGCGCCTGGCCGAGACGCCCGGCGAACTGGCCGAGCTGGGCCTGCGCTTCCAGCGCGCACTCAAGGGGCGCGACTGGGACGGCTGTACCCGCACGCTCGCGCAGCTGGCCGAAAAACACCTGCGCCGCCACACGCACCCGGCGCTGGCGCTGGGTGTCGAGGATGCCGAAGCCAAACTCCTGCGCGACCTGCTGGGCCGCACGCTGAGCTTTGCGCTGGCGTCGTCCCTGGCCGCCACGCCGGCCCTGGCGGCTGAAGCCGAAGCGCTGGGCGCCGCGGTCAAGGCCGCCCACAACGAGGACGCACTGCAGGACGTCGCGGTGCGCCTGAAAGACCTGTGCTACCAGGTCGAACTGAAGCGCGGCGACGCCGGCGAGCAGCAGGAACTGCTGCTGCGCCTGTTCAAGCTGCTGCTGGAAAACGTCAGCGAACTGCTCGACGACGACAGCTGGATGCGCGGCCAGGTCGCCGCCGTGCAGGACCTGATTGCCGGCCCGCTCGACACGCGCGCGCTGGAAGACGCCACGCGCAGCCTGAAGGACGTGATCCTGAAGCAGGGCCAGCTCAAGCACGGCATCGCCGACGTGCGCGCCACCGTCAAGAGCATGATGATGACCTTCATCGACCGCCTCGGCTCGGTGGCGGCCTCGACCGGCAGCTACCAGGAAAAGATCGGCGGCTTTTCGGAACGCATCCGCGGCGCCGCCAACATCGAGGAATTGAACGCTGTGCTGGAAGCGGTGCTGAGCGAGACCCGCACCGTGCAGGCCGAGGCGCTGGCGTCGCGCGACCGCATGCTGGCGGCGCACCAGGAAGTGCAGGATGCGGAAAAGCGCATCCGCGACCTGGAAGGCAAGCTGCAGCACATGAGCGAACTGGTGCGCGAAGACCAGCTGACCGGCAGCCTCAACCGGCGCGGCCTGGACGACGTGTTCGAGCGCGAAAGCGCCCGCGCCGACCGCCGCGGCACGCCGCTGTGCGTGGCCCTGCTCGACCTCGACAATTTCAAGAAGCTCAACGACACCTACGGCCACCTGGTGGGCGACGGCGCCCTGCGCCACCTGGTGAGGGTGGTCAAGGACACGCTGCGCTCGATGGACGTGATCGCCCGCTTCGGCGGTGAGGAATTCCTGATCCTGCTGCCCGAGACCACGGTCGACGCCGCATCGAGCGCCATGGTGCGCGTGCAGCGCGAGCTGACCCGCCACTTCTTCTTGCACGACAACGAGAAGACCTTGATCACGTTTTCCTGCGGCGTAGCGCTGCGCCGGCCGAACGAAGACCAGGCCAGCCTCACGGCACGCGCGGACCGCGCCATGTACCGGGCCAAACAGAGCGGCAAGAACCGGGTGATGGTGGCGGATTGAGGGAAAAAATAATTATTTTTGCCCTCAAGTTCCCAAAAAACGCGCCGCCAAGCACCCGCATCACCGAATAAAAACGTTGCCCGTCGAAAATTTTCTTATTTCCGACCATAAAGTTTTCCCGGGCCAGTACGTTACCTGCATCAAGAGCAGCGGTTTGAATGTCACGGAACAGCGTGACAGACCAAAGCGAATCAGTGGCACGTCGCCACACCCTGCAAGACCAAGTGGAGAAACACCATGGCATCCGTAATCAATACCAACGTTGCATCCCTGAATTCCCAGCGTAACCTGGCCTCGTCGCAAGCTTCGCTGAACACCTCGATCCAGCGCCTGTCGTCGGGCCTGCGTATCAATAGCGCAAAAGACGACGCCGCCGGTCTGGCCATCTCGGACCGCATGAACTCGCAGATCAAGGGCATGACCCAGGCGACCCGCAACGCGAACGACGGCGTGTCGATGGCGCAAACCGCCGAAGGCGCCCTGTCGAGCTCGGGCGACATCCTGCAGCGCGTCCGCGAACTGGCAGTGCAGTCGTCGAACGCATCGAACTCGGCCAGCGACCGCAAGGCCCTGCAGACCGAAGTGACCCAGCTGACCTCGGAACTGAACCGCATCGCCGGCACCACCGAGTTCAACGGCACCAAGCTGCTGGACGGCTCGATGGGCACCGCCAACTTCCAGGTCGGCGCCAATGCAGGCCAGCTGATCTCGATGACCGGCTCGAACTTCACCACCACCACCTACGGCAACAACCAGATCAAGGGCGACGCAGCCGCCGTGACCGCCGACGGCGTGTCCGGTGCCAAGGCCGGTACCGCCAAGATCTCGGGTGCCCTGGGCAGCGCCAGCATCACCAGCACCACCGCCGATTCGGCCAAGACCATCGCCGCCAAGATCAACGACAAGACCGCGGACACCGGCGTCACCGCCACCGCGAAAACCGATGCGCTGCTGACCAGCGGCGGCGGCGCCTACTCGCTGGACGTCAAGTCGGACAACGGCACCGCCGTGACCGTGTCGTTCTCGGTCGACGGCACCGGCAGCAAGGCCGACGATTTCGCCGCCGCCGTCAGCGCGTTCAACGCCCAGACCGCGAAAACCGGCGTGACCGCCCAGTACGCCGACGGCGGCATCAAGCTGACCAACGCCAACGGCGCCGACATCTCGGTGAAGAACAACAACGCCGCAGCCGTCGCCGGTCCTCCGGCCGTCGCTGCCGGTGCATCGATCAGCATGTCCAGCTACAAGGCGGACGGTACCGCCAACAGCGCCACTGCCCTGGCCGCACAAACCAGCGGCGTTGCCAACGGCAACGTGACCATGGACTCGGACAAGAGCTTCTCGGTCAACGAAGGCACCGCAACCGGCTTTTCGCTGGGCGGCACCAACGCCGGCGCGTCGAGCCTGAAGTCGGTCGCCAACATCGACATCAGCTCGTTCGAAGGCGCACAGAACGCGATCAAGACCGCCGACGCGGCCCTGGCATCGGTCAACGGCCAGCGCGCACAGCTGGGCGCACTGCAATCGCGCTTCAGCTCGGCGATCTCGAACCTGCAATCGACCACCGAGAACCTGTCGGCATCGAAGAGCCGCATCACCGACACCGACTTCGCTTCGGAAACCGCGAACATGACCCGCGGCCAGATCCTGCAGCAGGCCGGCACCTCGATGCTGGCCCAGGCGAACTCGCTGCCGAACGGCGTCCTGTCGCTGCTGCGTGGCTAATCGCTGATCCAGCCGACGCAGTACCGCGGTAAGTGATTCCTCGGCTGAAGAAATTCAGCCGGGGAATTTTTCGTAGGGAGACTCCATGAACATCCAGCCCCTCGGCGCCGCCGCCGTCATCAAGCCGGACGAGCGCGCCACCGGTGCAGTAGAACAGGCGGCTGCAGCAACGGCCTCCACCGCCGCCGGCGCCATCGGCAAGTCCGATGGCGCCCCCGCCTCGCGCGCGGAGGTGACGGATGCGGTCAAGAAGATCAACGACGCCATGCGGCTGTCGTCGCAGAGCCTGCAGTTCTCGATCGACGAGGACAGCAAGCAGATCGTCGTCAAGGTGATCGACCAGGACACCAAGGAGGTCGTCCGCCAGATGCCGTCCCAGGAAGCGCTCGAGATCGCCAAGTCGATCGACAAGATGCGTGGCCTGCTGATCGACCACACCGCCTGAGCCGCACGCCGCGCCTCGCATGCAGCCGCCGCCCTCCCGGGCCCGGCTGCATTTTTTTCGCCTGGTCCGCTCAGCCGTACAAAACAGAATTAAGCCGGTTTTCCTGCTCTCAAGAACGATTTGCTTCTGTCGATAATGACTTACATTATCGCTTTCACTGGAGAAACAAATGGGAGTTAGCTCAGCAGGTATCGGTTCGGGTCTCGACGTCGACAGCCTGGTCAGGAGCCTGATGTCGGCCGAGTCGGCTCCCCTGAACAATTACGACAGCAAGACCGCCGCCTACCAGAACAAGCTGGCCGCGTACGGCAAGGTCAGCGCGGCGGTCGGCACCTTCCAGGCCGCCCTGACCTCGCTGAATTCGTCCTCGACCTTCAGCGCGCTGTCGACCACGTCCAGCAACAAGGACGTGCTGACCGCCACCACGGGCGACGGCGCGGTCGCCGGCAAGTACAAGGTCAACGTCACCCAGCTGGCCCAGGCGCAGAGCCTGGTCAGCGGCGGCAAGGCCAGCACCAGCGCCATGATCGGCGCCGGCGCCAAGACCGTGCTCACTTTCCAGTTCGGCAGCACGACCGGCGGTACCTTCGGCGTCGCCGGCAGCGCGCTGGGGCCGGGCATCGCCTCGTCGGGCATTGGCGGCGGCTCGCTGACCATCAACGGCACCGCGATCTCCACCAACGGCACGACCCGCAGCGCGCGCGACCTGGCCGCCGTCATCAACGACGAAAGCGACGTCACCGGCGTCATCGCCAAGACCGGCACCACGACCACCGCGGCCAACCTGTTCAAGGATTTCGGCACGGTCGCCGTCCCTGCCGGCGCCAGCGGCAGCTACAAGCTGTCGGTGGGCGGCGTCGACCTGGCCGCGGTCAGCGGCACCGATACCGTCAGCGCGGCCACGCTCGACACCAGCCTGGCCAGCAGCGCCACCCGCAACGCGCTGGCGGCGGCCAACATCACCGTGACCGGCTCCGCCGCCGACGGCACCCTGCAATTCATGGCGGCCGACGGCTCGAACATCGCCGTGACCGAGAGCGTCAGCGGCGACGTCACCGGCGGCATCGGCCTGGCGGCGGGCAGCGCCAACAAGGGCTCGTCCGCCACCGCGACCGCCGGCGTCACCCTGAGCTCGTCCGACGGCAGCCAGATCGTTGTCGGCGGCACCAATCCGGCCCTGGCCGGCCTCGCCGCGGGCAGCAACGGCAGCTACATCGGCGCCGGCTTCAGCCAGGACGGCACCCAGAACATGGGCACGGTCACGCTCGACGCCAAGGACCAGTCGCTGCAGGGCATCCGCGACGCCATCAACAAGGCCAACATCGGCGTCACCGCGACCATCGTCTCGGACGGCGGCGACAACCCCTACCACCTGGTGGTCACCTCGAACAAGACCGGCGCCAGTTCCTCGATGAAGATCAGCGTCGGCGGCGACGGCGACCAGGCGCCCGACGCCGCGATCGCCGCCCTGATGGGTTACGATCCGGCCGGCGCCCAGGGCCTGACCCAGACCACCGGCGCCCAGGACACCAAGCTCACCATGAACGGCATCGAAGTCACCAGCAAGAGCACCACGGTGGCCGATGCGATCCAGGGCGTCAGCCTGGACGTGTCCACGCTGGGCAGCAGCACGCTGACGGTATCCAAGGACACGAACAAGGTGTCGGACTCGATCAATGCCTTCGTCAAGGCCTACAACACGCTGAACTCGACCATCGCCGGCCTGACCAGCTACAACGCCGACACCAAGACCGGCGGCGCGCTGCAGGGCGATTCGTCGGTGCGCTCGATCCAGTCGCAGCTGCGGCGCCAGCTGTCGGCATCGGTCGAAGGCCTGGGCGGCAAGCTGACCACGCTGAGCCAGGTCGGCATCTCGTTCCAGAAGGATGGCAGCCTGGCGGTCGACTCGTCCAAGCTGAACGACGCGATCGCCAACAACTTCGGCGACATCGGCGGCCTGTTCGCGGCGATGGGTTCGGCCAGCGACGGCGGCATCAGCTTCGACAAGTCGACCGCCGCCACCAAGCCCGGCGAATACCCGGTCAACATCACCAAGATGGCCAGCCAGGGCACGGCGACCGGCAGCAAGGCATTGACCGGCTCGACCCGGATCGCCGCCAACACCACCTGGACCGTGACGCTGAACCAGACCACCCCGGCCACCGACAAGAAGGTGCAGAACATCGCGATCCCGGCCGGCACCTACGACAACACCCAGCTGGCCGCGGTCCTGCGCGCCGCGATCAACGGCAACACCACGTTCTCGGGCGCCGGCGATGCGGTGGAAGCGAAGGTCGACGGATCCGGCAAGCTGTCGCTGTCCTCGAGCAAATTCGGCGAGCTGTCGAGCATCTCGCTGGCCTCGGTCACCGGCACCAGCATCGACGACATCTTCGGCGCCGTCACCACCAGCGCCGGCGAAGATGTGGAAGGCACGATCGGCGGCGTGGCCGCCACCGGCAACGGCCAGACCCTGACCGCGGCCGGCGGCTCCCGCGCCGAGGGCATCCAGCTGACGATCAAGAGCGGCGCCGTCGGCGACCGCGGCAGCGTGACCTTCTCGCAGGGTTATGCCTACCAGCTGACCAACCTGTCGGCCAGCTTCACCGGCAAGGACAGCATCCTGCAGAGCAAGACAGACGGCCTGAACGTCAGCATCAAGTCGGTCGCCGACCAGCGCGACAAGTTCAGCGAGCGGCTGACCGCGATCGAAGCGCGCTACCGCGCCCAGTTCACCGCGCTCGACACCATGCTGACGTCGATGCAAAGCACACAGAGTTACCTGACCCAGCAGCTCGCGGCAATCGCAGCGAACAGCTAATACCTGGATTTTTTGGAGAATCAAACGATGTTTGGAACCATGAAACGCGGCGTGAATGCCTACGCCAACGTGGGCCTCGAAACCGGCGTCGCCTCGGCCTCGCCGCTCAAGCTGATCATCATGCTGTACGACGGCGCGCTGGCGGCCCTGCTCGGCGCCAAGGCCAACATGGCGGCCGGGAATATCGCGGCCAAGGGTTCGGCGATCTCGAAGGCGATCACGATCATCGACAACGGCCTGCGCGCCTCGCTCGACAAGGCTGCCGGCGGCGAGATCGCCGACAACCTGGACGCGCTGTACGACTACATGACGCGCCGCCTGCTCGAGGCCAACCTGAACAACGACGTCGGCATGGTCGAGGAAGTCCACCGCCTGCTGGCCGACCTGCGCAGTGCCTGGGTCTCGATCGGCGACAAGGCCGAGCAGCCGGCATCGATGGCCGCCGCCACGGCGATGCCGAAAGCCCCGACGATGGTCAGCGCCTGAGGACATGATGAACGGACAAGAAGTCATATCGCTGTATGAAGCCATGGTCGGCATCACCGACCAGATGCTGGCCGCCGCCACCGCCAGCGACTGGGACCGCCTGGCCACGCTCGAGCTGCAGTGCGCCGCCTGCGTGCGCCAGCTGAAGGCGAGCGGCGACGGCCAGCCGCTGGCCGCGCAGGAGCGCACCCGCAAGGTCGACGCCATCCGCCGGATGCTGGCGGCCGACCGCCAGATCCGCGACCTGACCCAGCCGTGGATGGCCAAACTGTCCGCCATGATCAACAACAAGGGCACCGAACGCCGCCTCGCGCGCGCCTACGGTATCTGAAGCCGGCGTACCTGAAGCCGACGAATTTGAAGCTGAATTAAATGCTGCCGCGCGATTCCATGCCCTTGTCCCAGGTCGCGCGTACCGCGGCCACGGTGCCGGTCGCCGATCCGCGCCAGCAAGCCTTCCAGCGCGCCTTTGCCGGCATAGTCGGCCAGTCGATGCAGGCCGAGGTGCTGTCGAAACTGCCGGACGGCTCTTTCGTCGTGCGCGTCAACGACACCGCGGCGCGCATGCCCCTGCCAGCCAATGTCCAGGTCGGCAGCCAGGTGGCGCTGACCCTGGTCGCCGTGACGCCGCGTCCGACCTTCCAGGTCGGCAGCGGCGCGCCGGCGTTTGCGGAAGCCGGACCGGCGCCCGAGGAAGGCAAGATCGCGGGCGGGCCGCTGGCTTGGCTGCAAGGCAAGGACGCCGCCGCGCTGGTGCGCACCTCGGCGCTGCTGGCCCAGGCCCGCACCATGGCCGGCCTCGGCGCCGGTGCCGCCAGCGACGCCAACACCTCGATCAGCAGCGCCGGCAAGACGCTCGGCGACATCATCGCCGCCGCCCAGAACGCCGCCACCCCCGCCACCGCGGCCCTCGGCCGCACGCCGCTGCTCGGCGCCGCCAGCCTCGATGCCGGCAGCATCGCCGGCGCGCTGCAGGAAGGCATGGGCAAGAGCGGCCTGTTCTACGAATCGCACGTGGCCGAGTGGGCGCAGGGCGCGCGCTCGATGACCGACCTGGCGCAGGAACCGCAGGCGCAGGGCCGCATGCCCTCGCCTTCCGACCCGGCCACCGCCCAGTTCATCAACATGCAGCTGACCGCGCACGAGCAGGCGCGCGTGGCCTGGCAGGGCCAGTTGTGGCCGGGCCAGGAGATGCGCTGGGAAGTCGAGCGCGACCCGGTCGAGCGCGATGCATCCGAAGGTGGCACCGGCGGCGGCGATGACGAGGGCGGCACCTGGCAGAGCCGGCTGACGCTGCGCTTCGGCGCGCTCGGCGAGGTCGCGGCGCGCGTGGTGCTGGCGGGCGACCAGCTGCACATCCGCCTGGACGCCGCCAGCGCGGACGCCGGCCAGCGCATGGGGGCGCAGCGCGCGCGGCTGGAGCAGGCGCTCGACGCGGCTGGGATGCCGCTGTCGACGCTGGCGATCCACGCGGCGCCCGCGCCTGCACCCGGGACGGACGGCGATGGATAAGAAGACGGCGGCCCGGCGCCAGAACGCCGTCGCGCTGGCCTATGGCGCCGGCCAGCCCGCGCCGCGGGTCGTGGCCAAGGGCCAGGGCCTGATTGCCGAACAGATCATCGGACGCGCCCGCGACGCCGGCGTGTTCGTGCACGAATCGAAGGAACTCGTGGCCCTGCTGATGGAGGTCGATCTCGACCGCCAGATCCCGCCGGGCCTGTACCGCGCCATTGCCGAACTATTGGCGTGGCTTTATTATATTGAGTCAGCGCAAGCCACCGGCGGCGCAGCGCCACCAGCGCCGGACACGGCGCGACTCCTCCCACCCCAAGCCCCGGTTGGAACAGATGCAAGCAATCACTGAAGCAGAATTGGAAAGCTGGCACGACTATGAAGTCGAGTCGCGCAGGGAGATCGTCGCCCTGCTGCGCCAGATCTCGGAAAAGAAACAGCTGATCCGGATGCTGGTCAAGGGCGAAGGCGACGTCTGCGTCACCTCGCTGCTGGACGTCGATCCGGACGACGGCAGCATCATCCTCGACCGCTCGATCAGCCAGGAGCAGAACGCGCGTATCATCGCCGCGCCCAAGGTGATGTGCGAGACCTCGCTCGACAAGATCCGCATCCTGTTCCACGTGAGTAACCTGCGCGAGACCCGCTACGACGGCAGCATCGCCCTTGCCGCCGACCTCCCGTCCAGGCTGATCCGCCTGCAGCGGCGCGAGTTCTACCGCATGGCGACGCCGGTGACCACCCCGGTGCGCGCCACCATCCCGCTGCCGGCGGCACTCGGCGGCGGCACCACCGTGCTGCCGCTGGCCGACATCAGCTGCGGCGGCATCGCCCTCCTCGACAACAAGCACCAGCTCGGCTCGACGATCGGCGAAACCTTCGCCAACTGCCGCATCGAGGTGCCGGACGTCGGCCCGGTCACCACCTCGCTGCAGATCCGCAATGCGCTCGAGATGACGCTGCTGAACAACAAGACCACGCGCCGCCTCGGCTGCCAGTTCGTCGACATCTCGCGCGCCAACATGGCCGCGGTACAGCGCTACATCACCAAGCTCGAGCGCGAACGCAACGCCCGCCTGGCCGGGCACTGAGCACGCCGCGGCCGGGCGGCTGCGCGGCGCTGCCCGCGCCGGGTTCCTGTTATGTTGGCGTTATCAAACAACGCCGGAGCCCCCGATGTCGCCTTCCCTCAAGCCCCTGAACCAGCAAGTCATCGTCATCACCGGCGCCTCCAGCGGCATCGGCCTGGCCACGGCCCAGGATGCGGCCAAGGCCGGCGCGCGGGTGGTGCTGGCCGCGCGCAGCGGCGATGTGCTGGAAGCGATCGTCGCCACCCTCGAAAAGCAGGGGCACGAGGCGATCCACGTGGTGGCCGACGTCGCCGAGCGCGAACAGGTGCAGCGCATCGCCGATGCCGCGATTGAGCGCTTCGGCCGCATCGATACCTGGGCCAACGTGGCCGGCGTCACCATCTACGGCAAGATCGAGGAGGTGGCGGAAGCCGATGCGCGGCGCCTGTTCGACGTCAATTTCTGGGGGATGGTGCACGGTTCGCAGGTGGCCCTGCCCCACCTGCGCCGGCATGGCGGCGCCCTGATCAACGTCGGCAGCGAGGCCAGCGAGGTCGCGGTGCCGCTGCAGGGCATGTATTCGGCGAGCAAGCACGCGGTCAAGGGGTTTACCGATGCGCTGCGCATCGAGGTGGCCGGCGTCGACGATGCCCCGGTCTCGATCACGCTGATCCAGCCGACCGCGGTCAACACGCCGCTGCCCGAGCATGCACGCAACTACCTCGACCGCCAGCCCAAGCTGCCCACGCCCCAGCTCGACCCGCACCGGGTGGCGGCTGCAATTCTGGAGGCGGCACAGACGCCCACGCGCGACGCCAAGGTCGGCCTGATGGCGGCGCTCGACGTGGCGGTCGAGAAAATGGCGCCGGCGCTGGCCGACCAGGTGGCGGTGCTGCAGGTGCCGCGCCAGCAGCGCGACGAGGCGCCGCGCGATCCGGTCGGGAACCTGTTCCGGGCCCAGGGCGACGGCGTCGTCTACGGGCGCGGCGCCTGACGCACGTTTTTGCGTCCGGCCCCGGGACATCTCCCTCGGCTTGAGGGATTAGATGACCTCGGCGGGATCCGGCAGGATACCAATGCGGTACTTCGTGACGAAAGCCGGCCATTCCGCATGATCGACCAGGTCGAGATCCTCGATCAGCTCGACTTTATCTTTTGCCCGCTCGAACAGTGCGATGCTGTGCGCCGGATAATTATTCCTGGAGGGGTACAGAATGCCATCGTATTGCGGGACCCCCATGCTGTCCGTCATCGCGTGCACTGTTTGAGAGAGTTCCCGCGTATGGGTGTAGTCCCGGGTAATCAACTGCTCGAGATTCAGCCCCAGTTGCGCCGCCATCACGTCCGGCGCGTTGATGTTGAACAGCAGAAGATGCTGACGGGTAGCGACCAGGCGCACCATGCGCTGCCTGATGTCGGCGAGCGATATCTGCCGCTTCGGATCACTCAGCCACTGGTGCTTGTGAAATACCGACTCCATGAGTGCCGTAGGCAAATCCTGGCCCAGGTAAAGAACGCCGTAAGCGCCGGTAGGCGAGTCATAGCGATTCTCGATATCCCTGCCTTAATGCAAGGCTTGCCCTCGATATGTCGTGCGCCCCACGTGCTGAAGCAGTGTCAGCGCAGGGATTTGCGCCCGCGCGAGCGCGATCACGCTTGCTCAGGGCGGACGATGCCCAGCACGTTGAGCACTGCTCCCGCAATCTTTTCCACATGCTGATGATCGACGGCTTGAATCGGGGAACGTCCCCCCAAGGCTTCAAGAGGGTTACCAAGGGCGTTATAGATCGTCCATTTGTCGATGCCGGTGGCACCTTGCAACACCTGCTGCGTCAGGCGCTGCCTGTTGGGGTCGAGTTGCCAATCCGGAAGCTTCTGTCCGCGCGATCCGAGACTGAGCGCCAAAAGACGTCCTGCGTCGATATCCTTGTAAATCTGCTGCTTCGATTTGTTGGCCAGGCGGGCAAACTCTGGGACAGGCAGGTTGTGTGCCTCTGCAAACTCTTCGAGCATCAAGGCGCGGCCGCGCTGAATCTCGGTTGCTCCAGGCGTCCAGCTCGTCTTGGCGCGAAGCCTGGCCACCTTGCTTGCCAGCGCCGCCTCGCGATCCTCTGGCAGATCAATGACCGCGAGATCGAATGGCAATTGAACTGCTTCTACCTGGTCCTGCACAAAAGCCATTAATTCGGAGGCAAATGCCTCTGGATCATGGATCTCGATCGCCGAGAAACTACGTCGCACCTTGTCCGTGGTTACCTCTGGAAGATGCTCAGCGATAAGCTCAAGGGCGGTTGACATATTCACTCCATGACTGATAAATGCATGAAGTCACTCTAGTCGCCTTAGTCGCCTTTGTCAACCTGGTGACAATACGCCATGCTTGACACGTCAGGTGGCCAGACTGTCAGGAAGTCACACCTGCATGTTCATGATGTCGTGATAAGCCGACACCAGCTTATTCCGCACCTGCACCGTCGCCTGGAAGGAAATGCTGGCCTTCTGCATCGCGATCATGCTGTCGGACAGGCTGACCGAATCGTCGCCGGCGGCAAAGCGCTTGCCCATTTCGTCGGCCTGGATCTGGCTGTTGCTGACGTTTTGCAATGAGGCCTTCAGCGCGTCCGAAAAGCTCACCTTGCTGGAAGACTCGGCGGCCTCGGTCCCCTTCAGCGGATTCAGGCCGTTCAGGCCGTTGATCCCGCCCGCGCCCATGGCAGGCCCGGCAGCGGGCTTCTGGGCTGCCGCCTTCAGTTGCGCCATCATCGATTCGATGCGGCTGCTGTCGATGCCACCAATGTTCATATGTGCTCCGGGATGCTTGTCGGCCCGCCCTGCAAGGGGCCGGGCGCTTCGATTCAGGCTGCCAGAATAGCAGTCGCCGAACAATCGTTGCCTTGGAGGAAGGCAGTAAACATCCCCCTATTCCCGGGTTTGAATGTTGCCGTACGGCTTCATAATGGCGGCCAATCACCTCATTCCCACCTCATTCATCATGGCAACTGCGGAACAAGTTCTCGACAGCGATATCGACGCCCCGGACCCCAAGCCGAAGTTTTGGGAAACCACGATGGGCAAGCGCGTCGTCATCGGCGGTGCCGTCGCGGGTGCGCTGGCCATCATCGCGGCGATCTGGCTGTGGAGCTCGGCGCCC
Organism: Herbaspirillum sp. SJZ107; assembly: GCF_006715485.1. Classification (GTDB taxonomy): domain Bacteria; phylum Pseudomonadota; class Gammaproteobacteria; order Burkholderiales; family Burkholderiaceae_D; genus Telluria. Next base: position 987,394 of record NZ_VFNH01000002.1, on the reverse strand, counting down.
GAATACAAAGTGCTGTTCTCGAACACCACCGACAAGGACGGCGGTGCGATCACCGCCTCGCTCGACCAGATGGGAGTGAAATACAAGTTTTCCGAAGGCGGCAGCGCGATCCTGGTGCCGGCCGAGCAGGTCCACGGCATCCGCCTGAAGCTGGCCGCGCAGGGCTTGCCGCGCGCCGGCAACGTCGGTTTCGAACTGCTCGAGAACCAGAAGCTGGGCACCTCGCAGTTCGTCGAGCAGGTCAACTACCAGCGTTCGCTCGAAGGCGAGCTGGCCAATTCGATCCAGGCGCTGGCCGCGGTCAGCTCGGCGCGCGTGCACCTGGCGCTGCCGAAACCCTCGGTGTTCGTGCGCGACCAGAAGAATCCGACCGCGTCGGTGCTGCTCAACCTGCAGCCGGGCCGCGCGCTGGACCAGGCGCAGGTGTCGGCCATCGTGCACCTGGTGGCCTCGTCGGTGCCGGAACTGACCCCGGCCAACGTGACCGTGGTCGACCAGAACGGCAGCCTGCTGTCCGACACCGCGGCCAAGAACGGCAAGCAGCTCGATCCGAACCAGCTGAAGTATGTCGACATCCTGCAGCAGAACATCGTCAAGCAGGTCGAATCGATCATCGCGCCGCTGGTCGGCCAGAACAACGTGCGCGCCGAAGCGACCGCCGAAGTCGACTTTGCCCAGGTCGACACCGCCGCCGAGATGTACAAGCCCAATTCGCCGCCGGAGCCGCAGGCGATCCGCAGCCAGCAGACCTCGGAGTCGGCCGGCCCCGGCACCGGCAACCCGTCTGGCATCCCGGGCGCGCTGTCGAACCAGCCGCCGGGCGTGGCGACGGCGCCGATCGAAGGTGGCGCACCGGCCGCCGGCCAGCAGGCCACCACCGGCCCGACCAGCAAGAACGCCACCACCAATTACGAAGTCGACAAGACCGTGCGCTTCGAGCAGAAGCCGATGGGCGGCATCAAGCGCCTGACCGTGGGCGTGGTGGTCAACTACCGCCGCAGCATCGACCCGAAGACCGGCAAGGTCGTGGTGAAACCGCTGACCGGCCCCGAAGTCGCCCAGATCAACGAGCTGGTGAAGCAGGCGATGGGCTACAGCCAGGCGCGCGGCGACACCCTGAACGTGACCAATGCCCCGTTCGACGGCGTCGACAAGCCGGACGAGCAGGCCCCGGACTGGTGGAAGGACCCGAGCAACCTGCCGCTGCTGAAGGACGTCGCCAAGTATGTGTTCATCGCGATGGTGATCGCCTTCCTGTGGTACCGCATCCTGCGTCCGCTGTTCAAGCCGGTGATGAAGAAGTTCGACGAGGCGGTCGAGATGCCGCCGGAACCGGAGCCGGAAGAGCCGGAGCCGGAACCGGAACCCGACCTCGAAGAGGAAGCCCGGGTGGCGAAGGAAGTGGAAGAGCAGAAGAAGGTCATCATCTACAAGAGCAATCTGGACATGGCCAAGACCCTGGCCCAGAATGACCCGCGTATCGTGGCTAACGTAATCAAGGAATGGTTGGGTGCTGAATAATGAGCGATAAAGACAAGGAAGCGGTCAATAAAGCGGCCATCCTGATGCTGGCCCTGGGCGAATCCGAAGCGGCCGAAGTGATGAAATTCCTCGGCCCGCGCGAAGTGCTGAAGCTGGGCGCCGCGATGGCGCAGATGAAGGCGGTGCAGCACGAGGAAGTGACCACCGTGCTGACCGAATTCCGCGAGCGCGTCGACCTGCAGTCGACCGTCGGTCTCGATTCCGACGAATACATCCGCCAGGTGCTGACCAAGGCGCTGGGCGACGACAAGGCCGCCGTGCTGCTCAACCGCATCCTGGGCGGCAAGGACGCTTCCGGCATCGAAAGCCTGAAGTGGATGGATTCGCAATCGGTGGCGGAACTGATCCGCAACGAGCACCCGCAGATCATCGCCACCATCCTGGTCCACCTCGAGCGCGACCAGGCTTGCGAAATCCTGGCACACTTCACCGACCGCCTGCGCAACGACGTGGTGCTGCGTATCGCCACGCTGGACGGCGTGCAGCCGGCCGCACTGCGCGAGCTGAACGACGTGCTGACCAAGCTCCTGTCGGGCAACGAGCACATCAAGAAGTCGTCGCTGGGCGGCGTGCGTACCGCCGCCGAGATCCTGAACTTCATGAGCGGCGAGCAGGAAAACTCGGTCATGGAAAACATCAAGAACTACGACAACGACATGGCGCAGAAGATCATGGACGAGATGTTCGTGTTCGACAACATCATCGACATCGACGACCGCGGCATCCAGCTGCTGCTGCGCGAAGTGCAGTCGGAAATGCTGATCATCGCCCTGAAAGGCGCGTCGCAGGACTTGCGCGACAAGATTTTCAAGAACATGTCGCAGCGTGCCGCCGAAATGATGCGCGAAGACCTGGAATCGAAAGGTCCGGTGCGCCTGTCGGAAGTGGAAACCCAGCAGAAGCAGATTCTGCAGATCGTCCGCCGCCTGGCCGATGAAGGCCAGATCGTCCTCGGCGGCAAAGGTGAGGATTCGTTCGTCTGATGGCCATCTCGAAGGACAATGCGGCAGGATTCAAGCGCTGGGAAATGACATCGTTCGGCGACGAACGCCCCAGCACCCTGGCCCAGCGCGCCGCCGCGCGCGAAGCCGAGGCCCACGACATGCAGGCGGCGATAGCCGCCGCCGCCGCGGCCCGCGCGCAGGCCCAGGCGAAGGCATTGGCCGAGGCGGAGTCGGTGCCGGCGATCCCGATGCCGACCGTCGAAGAGATCGAGGCGATCCGCGAAGCGGCGCGCCAGGAAGGCTATGCCGAAGGCCACGCGGAAGGCCTGGCTGCCGGCCATGCCGGCGGCTACCAGGATGGCCTGGACCAGGGCCGCGCGGAAGCCGCCGCTGAACTCACCCACCTGCAGGAACTCGCGGTCAGCTTCGGCGACGCCGTCACCGCGGCCGACGAAGCGATCTCGCACGACGTGCTGGAGCTCGCCCTGCACCTGGCACGCAACATGGTGCGCACCGCCTTCGAGGTGCGTCCCGAACTGATCATCCCGGTGGTGCGCCAGGCGGTCGACTACCTGCCGACGCTGCAGCAGCCGGCGCTGCTGGTGCTGCACCCGGAAGATGCCGCGATCGTCCGCGACAGCATCGGCCCGGACCTCGAAAAAGCGGGCTGGCGCATCGTCCAGGACGACGCCATCGCGCGCGGCGGCTGCCGCGTCGACACCGCCAGCAACCAGATCGACGCCCAGATCGCATCGCGCTGGCAGCGCCTGACCCAGGCCCTGCACAAGGACCTCGGCTGGCTGGCCTGAGCTGATGACGACCCGCATGGATCCGCATACCGCACGCTGGAAGTCCTACCTGAACGACTGCGGCAACGTGCTCGATTTCGTCGAGCCGATGCAGGTCTCGGGGCGTGTCACGCGCGTGGCCGGCCTGGTGATGGAATGCGTCGGCCTGAAGCTGCCCGTGGGCAGCGCCTGCAGCATCCCGATCGCCAACGGCACCCGCATCGACGCCGAAGTGGTGGGCTTCGAGGGCGAGCGCCTGTTCCTGATGCCGCACAGCGACGTCGAAGGCGTGGTGCCCGGCACCCGCGTGTATCCGAACGAACCGAGCATCCCGAAGCCGGGCAGCGTCGATCACCCGCGCCGCCGTCCGGAAGACCGCGCGCGCCACCTGCCGGTGGGCTGGGGCCTGCTGGGCCGCGTGGTCGACGGCGCCGGCCGCCCGCTGGACGGCAAGGGTCCGCTCGACACGAGTGACCTCGGTCCGCTCAACGCCCGTCCGATCAATCCGCTGGAACGGGCGCCGATCTCGGAAACCCTGGACGTCGGCGTGCGCGCCATCAATGCCATGCTGACGGTCGGCCGCGGCCAGCGTCTCGGCCTGTTCGCCGGCACCGGCGTCGGCAAGTCGGTGCTGCTGGGGATGATCGCGCGCTACACCACGGCCGACGTGATCGTGGTCGGCCTGATCGGCGAACGCGGCCGCGAGGTCAAGGAATTCATCGAGCAGATCCTGGGACCCGAAGGCCTGGCCCGTTCCGCGGTGGTGGCGGCGCCGGCCGACTCGCCGCCGCTGCTGCGCATGCAGGGCGCGGCGTATGCCACGGCGATCGCCGAGCATTTCCGCGACCAGGGCAAGAGCGTCATGCTGATCATGGATTCGCTGACCCGCTATGCGCAGGCGCAGCGCGAGATCGCCCTCGCCATCGGCGAACCGCCGGCGACGAAAGGCTATCCGCCCTCGGTGTTCGCCAAGCTGCCGGTGCTGGTGGAACGCGCCGGCAACGGGCACGAAGGCGGCGGTTCGATCACCGCCTTCTATACCGTGCTGTCCGAAGGCGACGACCAGCAGGATCCGATCGCCGATGCCGCGCGCGGTATCCTGGACGGCCACATCGTGCTGAACCGGCGACTGGCCGAAGCCGGCCACTACCCGGCGATCGACATCGAGCAATCGATCTCGCGCGCCATGCACAACATCACCTCGCGCGACCACCAGATGGCGGCGCGCACGCTCAAGCAGCTGTACTCGCGCTACGAGCGTGCGCGCGACCTGATCACGGTGGGCGCGTATGCCGCCGGTTCCGACCCGGTGCTGGACAAGGCGATCCAGCTGCACGACCGGATCGAGGCTTTCCTGTGCCAGGAAATCCACGACAACACCGACATGTTGCAGAGCTTGGGGGAATTGACCTCTCTGTTCGGCTGATTGGTTGCTGTTGGGCATCGCTATACTGTGCCTCATCATGGCCCAATCCTCCGCACTCGACACCCTGATCGACCTCGCCCAGCGCGAATCCGACAACCGCGCCAAACGCCTCGGCGCGGCCCTGAAGGCGGTCGAGGACGGCGAACAGAAACTGCAGATGCTGAACGGCTACCGCGACGACTACGCGCGCAAGCTGGACGCGGCGCAGCAGGCCGGCATCACGCCCTTCGCTTACCAGAATTTCATGGCCTTCATGGGCAAGCTGGAAACCGCCATCAACGGCCAGAAGGAAGTGATCAAGCACGCCGAGTTCAAGGCCGAGATGGAACGCAAAGCCTGGCAGGAGAGCGAGCGCAAGCGCCTGTCCTACCGCACCCTGACCGAACGCGCGGCAGCCCAGAAGCTGGCCATCGACAACAAGCGCGACCAGAAGATGATGGACGACTTTGCGGCCCGTTCGGCGCGCCGCAGTAGCTGATTTACCACCGACGTTACCACCCGCATTACGACCTAATACGCTGCATCCACCGGGAGCGACCATGCAAACCAATCTCCTTTCGACCCAGTCCACCTCCGGCATCAACAACGGCAACGCGCCCGCGCGCAATGCATCGAACGGCAGCGACGGCAGCCAGTTCGGCGCCATGCTGTCGCACCAGATGGTCGAACGCCAGGCGGCGCTGCCGCTGCCGCCGGCGTCCGCGCCTGCGCCCGCACCGAAAGCCGATGCGCCGAAGCCGCAGGCCGCCGACAAGCCGGCCCGGCACGACGATGCGCCGCCCGCCTCGTCCTCGACCCAGACCGCCAAGGCCGATGCCAGCGAGTCCACGGACGATGCCGACGCCGACCAGGCCAAGGACGAAGGCGCCGCCAAGGCCGATCCGGCAGCCGAGATGCTGGCCCTGATGGCCAGCCTGCAGCAGCCGGGCCAGGACGCCGCCGGCACGGCCAAGGGCAAGGCGAGCGCCGCCAGCCAGGCCTTCGACGCCCTCGGCGGCGGCAAGACCCGGCGCGGCGACGCCCAGCTGGCGGCGCTGCAGGCGGCGATGAAATCGGTGAGCAAGGAATCCGGCAGCGACGCCGCCGGCGCATCCGGCAAGGTGTTCAGCGCGGCCACGGTCAAGAACCCGGCCCTGGCCGCGGCCGGCGCCGACCTCGGCCTCGATACCGGCAAGGCGACCGCCGCCGATGGCGCCGACCTGCGCACCGCGCTGGATGCCGCTGCCGCCGCCGTCAAGGGCGAAGCCAAGCCGCAGCTCGATAGCGCCGACCTGGTGCTGCGCCAGGCACGCGATGCCGCGCTGCAGGCGACGGCGCAAGTCGATACTTCGCCGGTTGCCACTGCCCTGGCCCAGCCGGCCATGCTGGAAGCGGCCGAAGCCGCCGCCGCCGCGAGCGAAAGCCTGAGTGCCCGCGTCGGCACCAGCCAGTGGGAAAACCAGGTCGGCCAGAAGGTCGTCTACATGGTCGGCAGCGAAGAGCAGACCGCCTCGCTGACGCTGAACCCGCCGGACCTGGGCCCGCTGCAGGTGGTGCTCTCGGTCAGCAACGACCAGGCCAGCGTGACCTTCTCGGCCAACCAGGAAGAAGTCCGCCAGGCCCTCGAGAACGCCCTGCCGCGCCTGCGCGAAATGATGAGCGAGAGCGGCATCGCGCTGGGCAACGCCAGCGTCAATGCCGGCATGCCGGACGGCCGCCAGGCCCCCGACCAGCAGGCGCCATCGAGCCGCGGTTTCGGGCGCACGGCCGGCCGCGGCGATGACCGCGTCGGCGGCGTGGACGATGCGGCGGCGCGGCCGGTGACGCGGACCGTGACGCTGGGCGATCGCGGGATGGTGGATACCTTCGCGTAATCCACGATTTACACCGCGTTCCCCTCTCTTTTCATCCATTGCCGCTGCGCACTTTTTCCCGATAATGACATAATGACGGGAACGCACCACAGCAGACCCGAAGCACATTGAAAGCGAATCCGAAAATGAAAGCTGATCCCAAGGCGGACGCAGCAGCAGCCCCGGCAGGCGGCGGCAAGAGCAAACTGATCATCATCCTCCTGGCCGCCGTGATCGTGCTCGGCCTGGGCGGTGGCGCCGCCTGGTATTTCATGCACGGCAGCGCTGCCGAGGAAACGGCTGAAGCACCCAAGAAAGAAAAGAGCAGCAAGAAGAAGAAAAAGGAAGAGCATCCGGCTGAATACCTGGCGGTCGAACCCTTCACCGTCAACCTGCAGCCGGAAAACGGCGACCAGTACCTGCAGGTCGCGTTCACGCTGCAGGTGGACGGTCCGGAGCAGGCCGAGCTGATCAAGACCAACATGGCCAAGGTGCGCAGCCGGGTCCTGCTGCTGTTGTCGGGCAAGAAGGCGTCCGAGATCAGCACCGTCGAAGGCAAGCAGCAACTGGCCGGCGAAATCCTGGCGGTGGTCAAGGAACCGTTCGACTCGCACGGCGACGAACAGGAAATCTCGGACGTGCTGTTCACCTCGTTCATTATTCAGTAAGCACATTCATCGTTATCAACCAATAGCGCAACATGGCCGATAATTTTCTCTCACAGGAAGAAGTCGATGCCCTCCTCAAGGGGGTCAACGGCGATCAGGACGACGTCGCGGCGCCTGAAGATACCTCGGGAGTCCGCAGCTACAACCTGGCAACGCAGGAGCGGATCGTCCGCGGCCGCATGCCGACGCTCGAGATCATCAACGAGCGTTTCGCCAGGTACCTGCGGGTCGGCCTGTTCAATTTCGTGCGCCGCAGCGCCGAGGTGTCGGTGGGCTCGGTGCGGGTCTCCAAGTACAGCGAATTCATCCGCAACCTGGTGGTCCCGACCAACCTCAACCTGATCCACATGAAGCCGCTGCGCGGCACCGCGCTGATGGTGTTCGACCCGGGCCTGGTGTTCCTGCTGGTGGACAACCTGTTCGGCGGCGACGGCCGCTTCCACACGCGCGTGGAAGGCCGCGACTTTACCCAGACCGAACAGCGCATCATCATGCGCATCCTCGACATCGTGTTCGAGGCCTATGCCAAGTCGTGGGAACCGGTGTACCCGATCGAATTCGAGTACATCCGCTCCGAGATGAATACCCAGTTCGCGAATATCGCCACCCCGAACGAAGTGGTAGTATCGTCCACGTTCACCATCGAACTGGGTTCGGTGTCGGGGCAGATCCACTTCTGCATGCCGTATTCGACGATCGAGCCGATCCGCGACACGCTGACCTCCAGCCTGCAGGGCGAAGCCCTGGAAGTGGACAAGCGCTGGATCCGCCTGCTGACGCAGCAGATCCAGGTGGCGGAAGTCGAGCTGGTCGCGGTGCTCGGCCACGGCAAGGCGAATTTCGATGAAATCCTGAACATGAAGGTCGGCGACGTGATCCCGATCCAGGTGCCGGAAACCATCGAGGCCACCGTCGACGGCGTCCCCGTGATGGAAGTCAGCTATGGCGTCCTGAACGGCCAGTACGCGCTGAAAGTCGAAAAGCTGATGGCCAACAGCGAAACCTTCAATAAATAACCGAACACAGAACATCGTAGACGCAGGAGAACGACATGTCCGATACCCAAGACGACCAGGACGCACTCGACGACGATTGGGGTGCCGCGATTGCCGAGCAGGCCGCTGCCGAAGCCGCCGCGCTGGCGTCCCAGCAGCAGGCGGCCAGCGCCGCCGTGTTCAAGGATTTCTCGAACAAGGGCCCGCGCCCCGAGACCCCGAACGACATCGACTTCATCCTGGACATCCCGGTCCAGCTGACGGTGGAACTGGGCCGCACCAAGATCGCCATCAAGAACCTGCTGCAGCTGGCGCAGGGTTCGGTGGTCGAGCTGGACGGCCTGGCCGGCGAACCGATGGACGTGCTGGTCAACGGCTGCCTGATCGCCCAGGGCGAGGTGGTGGTCGTGAACGACAAGTTCGGTATCCGCCTCACCGACATCATCACGCCTTCCGAGCGTATCCGAAAACTGAATAAATGACGACGACCGCGCGCCTGCTGGCCCTTTTATCCCTGTCGCTGGCACTGGGCGCCTGCGCGGTGCGGCAGGCCGGGGCGGCGGACAGCGGGCAGGCGGGCGGTTCTGCGGCGTCCGTGCCTGCCGCCGCTGCTGCCGCTGCTGCGCCTTCTGCCGCGGCCCCCGCCGCTGCTGTGCCCTCTGCCGCTGCGCCCTCTTCCCCTGCTTCCACCACCCCGGCCGTACAGCCGCGCAGCGAGACCCCGGCCGCCGCGGCGCCGGCCGCGCGCACGCGCGTCACCGCCGCCGGCGAGCGCCCGGCTGCCGCTGCCCAGCCGGCCGCGCCGCTGACCAGCACCCCGGTGCAGGAAACGCCTGGGAGCCAGCCGGCGCCCGCCACGGCCGCGGCACCTGCTGCGCCGGCCACGCCGGCCGCCCCCGCGGCGATGCCCGGCACCATGCCGCCCCCCGCCGCCGGTCCGGTCACGATGCCGGCAGGGAGCACAACCGGCAGCCTGCTGCAGACCCTGTTCGCGCTGGTCGCGGTGCTGGCGGTGCTGGCCGGGCTGGCCTGGTTCCTCAAGCGCTACGGCCCCAAGGCCGGCTTTGGCGGCGCCAACCTGCGCATCGTCGGCTCGCTCAGCCTGGGCGGGCGCGAACGCCTGCTGGTGGTCGAAGTCGGCAACCAGTGGATCGTGGTCGGCGCCTCGCCGGGCCGCGTCAACGCGCTGGCGACGATGCCGAAGCAGGACGGCGCGGACGGCGCGGCGCCTGCCGCTACCCTGGCCGCCCATGGGCCGGCCGCAAATTCCTTTGCCGACTGGCTGAAGCAGACCATCGACAAGCGCAAGTGAGCAAGTGAGCAACCGAGCAATGAGCAAACGAAGAATCCTGCTGGCGGCCGGCTTGCTGGCGGTGCCGCTGGTACTGTCCGCAACGGCAGCCGCAGCCCCGAGCATCCCCGCCTTCACCACCAGCGCGGCCCCGGGCGGCGGCACCGCCTATTCGCTGCCGGTGCAGACGCTGATCCTGATGACGGCGCTGACCTTCATCCCGGCCGCGCTGCTGATGATGACCAGCTTCACCCGCATCATCATCGTGCTGTCGCTGCTGCGCCAGGCGCTCGGCACCCAGACCGCGCCGCCGAACCAGGTGATGGTCGGGCTGGCGCTGTTCCTGACGCTGTTCGTGATGGGGCCGACGTTCGACCGCATCTACACCGAAGCCTACGTGCCGCTGCAGGAAAACCGGATCCAGATGGAAGAGGCGATGAACAAGGGCGCGGCGCCGCTGAAAGCCTTCATGCTGAAGCAGACGCGCCAGTCCGACCTGGCCCTGTTCGTGAAGATCTCGCGCACGCCGGCGCTGCAGGGGCCGGAAGACGTGCCGCTGCGGGTGCTGGTCCCGGCCTTCATCACCAGCGAGCTGAAGACCGCGTTCCAGATCGGCTTCGCCATCTTCATTCCCTTCCTGATCATCGACATGGTGGTGGCGTCGGTGCTGATGTCGATGGGTATGATGATGATGTCGCCGGCGGTGATCTCGCTGCCGTTCAAGCTGATGCTGTTCGTGCTGGTCGACGGCTGGCAGCTGTTGCTGGGCTCCTTGTCTCAAAGTTTTTATTAGCCAGAGTTTTTATTAGAGGAAGGTAATGACACCGGAAAGCGTCATCGCGATGGGCCGCACGGCCATGGAAGTCACCCTGATGGTGGCGGCGCCGCTGCTGCTGGTGGCCCTGATCGTCGGCCTGATCATCAGCATCTTCCAGGCCGCGACCCAGATCAACGAGCAGACCCTCTCTTTCATCCCGAAGCTGGTCGCCGTGTTCGTGACCCTGGTGCTGGCCGGGCCCTGGATGATCACCATCATGACCGATTACATGCGGACGATCTTCAGCGGGATTCCGCAGATGATCGGATAAAGCACCCGTGCTGTCGTTCATATGATCAGCTTCACCACGGCCGAGCTGTATGCCTGGATCGGGGGCCTGCTGTGGCCCCTGACGCGGATTCTCGGCCTGGTCGCGGCGGCGCCGGTGTTCGGCAATACCGGCGTGCCGATGCTGATCAAGACCACGCTCGGCGTGACCCTGGCCGCCATCGTCGCCCCTACCCTGCCGCCGGTGCCGATCGTCGACCCGACTTCCTGGGCCGGCATCCTGATCCTGGGCCAGGAACTGCTGATCGGCGCGGCGATGGGCTTCGCCATGCGCCTGGTGTTCGCCGCCGTCGAATTCGCCGGCGAAGTCGCCAGTTCGAGCATGGGCCTGAGCTTCGCCACCTTCTTCGACCCGACCTCCGCCGGCCGCTCGTCGGCCATCAGCCAGTTCCTGGCGCTGGTCGCGACCATGGCCTTCCTCGCCGTGAACGCCCACCTGGTGCTGGTCGAGGCGCTGGTCGAGAGCTTCTTCACGCTGCCGATTTCCACGACGCCGATGTCGCTGAGCGCCCCGCTCGAGATGGTGCGCTGGGGCAGCCGCATCTTTTCCGCCGGCCTGCAACTGTCGATGCCGATCGTGGCCGCGCTCCTGATCACCAACATCGCCCTCGCCATCCTGACACGCGCGGCGCCCCAGCTGAACCTGTTCGGCATCGGCTTTCCGATCACGCTGGGGGCCGGGTTCCTGGTGATCAGCCTGACCCTGCCTTATCTGGGGACGCCGTTGCAGAACCTGTTCAACCAGGGGATCGAGGCGGGACGCCGGATTCCGCGGGTGGGTGGGGAGCGGCCGGGGCAGCCGGGGGTGCCGGCGCCGGTGCCGGCATCACGCTGACGGGATTTCATTCACGCTCCCTTGAAACCGTCGCCCCTGCCTGCGCAGGGCGACGTGCTTATGCTGCGGGCCAGGTATGCGCTGCCCGGATCTTAAGAGATGTAATTAAACAGCGACAAACTCGACATCGTCTTGAACGACAGCTGCGCCGCCTGCAGCGTGGTCTGCTGCTGCGAATACAGCGAGATCGCCTTGACCATGTCCAGGTCCTGCAACCCGGACAGCGTGGCCTGGTACTGGGTGTCGAGGTCGGAGCCGGTGCTGTCGAGGGAATCGAGTTCCTTCATGCGCGCGCCGACCGAGGCCTGCACGGTGAGCACGTTGTCGAGCGCGTTCTGCATGTTGGAGCCGGCCGTGGCCAGGCCGTTGGCCAGCGCAGCCTTGCCGGCCGAGCCGGTGTCCGGGGTGCGCAGGGTCTTGATCAGGTCAGTGACCGTGGTGAACACCGACTGCTTCTGGCTCGGCTTGACGGTGAAGCTGTCGCCGTTGGCCGGCGCGCCCTTGACGTCGAAGGAGATGCCGTCGAAGTTGATCGAGGCGCCGGCCGTGTACGGCTGGTCCTGCAGCACGTTGGCGGCCGGCGAGACCGAGTTGTCGACCACCGAGTAGGTGGTCACGGCCGGGGTGCCGCTCACCGCGAAGTTGACCGCGTAGTCGTGGCCGGTGAGCTTGCTGCGGTCGGTCACGGCGCCCGGCGAGACGATGCCGGCGCCGGTGTTGGTGGCCGCGGCCTGGGTCTGGAAGGTGCCGTTGCCGGTGCCGATGGCGTCGAAGATGGCGCTGCCGCTTTCGCTGATCGCCATCTTGCGCGTGGAGCCCACCTGCAGCATGCGCTGGCCCTGGTCGCCCTGGTAGGCGGCGCCGGTCGGGGTCTGCGAATACGGCTGGGTGGTCGAGGCATAGCCCGAGAACAGGTAGCCGCCGACGCCGTTCGAGGTATTGGCCAGGCCGATCAGGTCGCTCAGGCGCCCTTCCAGCTCGGTGGCCAGGGCTTCGCGGTCGCTCTGCGAATAGCCGCCGTTGCCGGCGGTGACGATCAGCGACTGGATGTCCGTGATTTGGCCGCTGACGTCGCTCAGCGACTTGTCGACCAGCGACAGCGACGCATTCGCATTGCTGCGGTTGGTGCCGAACTGCGTGTTCATCGACTGCGACTGGGTCAGCTCGAGCGCGCGCGCCGAGGCGATCGGGTCGTCGGCCGCGGTCAGCATGCGCTTGTTGGTCGACAGCTGGTTCTGGGTCTTCGCCATCTGGCCCTGCAGCGTGTTGAGCTGGCTGGTGCCGGATTCGTAGATCGAGTTGGTGCTGATACGCAGGGACATGGTTCGTTTCCTGGATTAGTGGCCGATCTGCAGCAGCGCGTTGAAGATCGTGTCAGCGATCTGCATCACCTTGCCGGACGCCTGGTAGGCCTGCTGGTACTTCAGCAGGTTGGCCGCCTCTTCGTCGAGGTTCACGCCCGAGACGTTGTCGGCGGCGCCCTTGGCCACGTTCAGCTGGGCTTCGGCGGCGCTGGCGTTCACCTGCACCTCGCGGGTCTTGTTGCCGACCGTGCTGACCAGGTTGGCGTAGGCCGACTGGTAGGTCGCCTTGCCGCCGTCGAGGATGTTCTTCGATTGCAGGTCGCCCAGCAGGCCGGCGTTGCGGGTGTCGCCGGTGGCGCTGCTGGGCGCAATCGTGAAGGTGTCGCCGTTGCCCGGCGCGCCGTTCAGGGTGAAGCTCATGCCGCCCGCCGTGTAGCTGGCGCCGTCCTGGAACGGCACCGTGCTGCCTGCCGCGTACGAGGTGCTCACGCCATTGACGGTCATCTTGACGGCCTGGCCCGAGGGGAAGCCGGACAGGGTGCCGCCGGCGCCGGCGCCGTTGCTCGCATAGCTGATCGTCACCGGCGAGGTCAGGGGCGACGCCAGGTAGTCCTTGTCGACCTTGCCGGCGCTGATCTTGCCGCTGCCGGTGTTGGTCAGCGGGACGCTGGTCGCGATCGGGGCCGCGGCCGCGATCTGCGACTGGTCGGTCAGCAGCAGCTTGAAGTTGGCGGCGCCGTTGATGGTCGGGCGCACCATGAAATTGTCGCCGGCGTCGGCCTTGCCGGTGATCGCGAAGTCGAGGCCGTCGATGGTCTGCGGCGCCGTCTGCGGATACGGGTTGATGACGGTCTTCTGGTTGTCCGACAGGCGGATCACGTTGTAGTTGCTGCCGTCGAAGTCGATCTTGTAGTCGCTGGTGGTCAGCTTGGTGGCGTCGCTGACCGTGGCCGTGATCGCCGTGGTGCTGGTGATGTTGTTGTGGACGTTCTTGGTCACCTCGGCCGGCGCCACCGCGAACACGTCGCCGCCCGGGTTGCCGTTGGCGTCCACGCCCAGGTGGTGCTGGTCGTTGAAGGTCTTGGCCAGCGCGATGGCGACGCGGCCCAGCGCATTCTGGGCGCTGTCGAGCGACTTGGTGCGGAATTCCAGCACGCCGCCGAGGGCGCCGCCGGTCAGGGCGGAGTCGGCCAGCGGGGTGACCTTGCTGCCGGTGACGTAGCCGACGGTGATGCGGGTCTGGTCGGTCGGCGACGACGTGGCGGCGAGCTGGAAGGACTCCGATCCCACCACCAGCGGCTGGCCGCTGCCGATCGACACCGTCAGGCTGTTGTTATCGCCCGGCATGACGGTGGCCTTGACCTGCTTGTTCAGGTCCATGATCAGCTGGTCGCGCTTGTCGAGCAGGTCGTTCGGCAGGTTCAGGTTGTCGCCGGCGGCCAGCTTGCCGATCTGGTCGTTCAGGTCGGCGATCTGGCTGGCATAGGTGTTGATCTCGGCAACGCTGCTGGTGACTTCGGTGTTGACGCCGTTGCGGATCTGTTCCAGCCGGTTGTTCATGGCGCGGAAAGTCGAGGCCAGGGTGTCGGCCGAGGTCAGCAGCGAACCGCGCGAAGGCACGCCGCCGAGGTCGCCGGTCAGGTTCTGCACCGAGGCGAAGAAATCCTGCAGCGACGGAGTCAGGCCGGAGGTGCTGTCGGCCAGCAGGTTGTCGATCTGGGTGACCTGGGCTTCGTAGGACTGCAAGCCGCTGCTCGAGGCCTGGGCGGTGCGCACCTGGGCGTTCAGGAACTCGTCCGAATAGCGCTTGACCTGGGCGATCTGGGTACCGGTGCCGATGTAGCCGTTGTTGCCCCCCATCGCGATCGACGTTTCCTGCACCACCACCTGGCGGCTGTAGCCGGCCACGTTGGCGTTGGTGATGTTGTGGCCCGCGGTCGCGAGCGCCGCCTGGGCGGCGAACAGGCCGGATTTGCCGATGCTGAGGAGGGACATGGATTAACTCTCTATCTTTACGTCGTTGACGGCAAAATCCGCCAAAACTTTACGATCAGGCCAGCGAATGCTTGATGATGCGCGACAGCTTGGCCGCGTACTGGGGGTCGGTCGCATAGCCGGCGCGCTGCAGTCCATGGGCGAACGTGGTGGCGTCGCCGCCGTGGTTCAGCACTTTTTCGTAGCGCGGGTTATTGCTGAGCATCTTGGCGTAATCCTTGAACGCGTCGGCATGGCTGTCGTAGGCGCGGAACTTCTCGACGCGCTGGTGCGGCTTGCCGTGCACGTATTCGGTGGTGACCGCGGTGGCAACCTTGCCTTTCCAGCCAGGGCCGGCCTTGATGCCGAACAGGTTGTTGCTCGAGCTGCCATCCTGGTTGCGGATCACGCGCCGGCCCCAGCCGGTTTCCAGTGCGGCCTGGCCCATCATGAACTTGGCCGGCACGCCGGTTGCCGCTTCGGCTTCCTCGGCCGCGTCGGCCATCTTGTCCTGGAAGGCGCGCACGTGGGCCGGCTTGCCGGCGTTCGTGCTGCTGGCGGCGCTGCCGACGCCGGATGCCGCGCTGGTGGCCGGACGGTCGGTCGACAGCGTGTCGGCCGAGCGGCCGCTGCGCAGCGCTTCCAGGCTGCTCATGATGCTGTCGGCGCTGCTGGTGGCAGCCTGACCGCCGCCGATGGCCAGCGCCTGCTGGCTCATCGGATCACTGAGCTGCTGGGCCAGTGCCGCCTGGCCCTGGGCCTGGGTGTTCAGCTGGCGCACCAGCACGTCGGCCAGGCCGACGCCGCGCTTGGCCAGCTTCTGGCTCATCTGCTGGTCGAGCATCGAGGTGAAGGTTTTGGTCTCCTGGCTGTCCATCGGCCCGTCCTGGGGCGTGGCTGCGCGCATGCTCTTCATCATCATGTTGATGAACATGGATTCGAATTGCGTCGCCGCGCCCTTCAGGGCTTCGGGCGAGCCGGTCTTGGCCGACTGTTTGAGGTCGCCGAGGCCCTTGGTATCGAGCGCGAACTTGCCGGACAGGTCTTGGGTGGAACCGAGCATGGAGGCCGTATCCTTCTAACTTAGATGATCTCGAGTTCGGCGCGCAGCGAGCCTGCGGCCTTGAGTGCCTGCAGGATCGCCAGCAGGTCTTGCGGGGTCGCGCCGATCGCGTTCATGGCTTTCACCACTTCGGCCAGCGAGGCGCCGCCGTTCAGCATGATGACCTTGCCGGCATCCTTCTTCACCGAGACCGACGGGTTCTGGGTGATGGCGGTGGCGCCGCGCGAACCGGCCGGAGGCTGGCTGACCTGCGTATCGGCGCCGATCGACACCGACAGGTTGCCGTGCGAGATGGCGCAGGTTTCCAGCGTCACCGCGCGGTTCATGACGATCGAACCGGTGCGCGCGTTCAGGATCACCTTGGCCGCGGCTTCGGACGGCTTGACGTCCATGTTTTCCAGGATGCCGAGGAAGGCCACGCGCTGGTCGCTCGACGACGGCACGCGCACGCGGATCACGCGGCCATCGAGGGCGGTAGCGATGCCGGGGCCGAACTTGTCGTTGACCGCTTCGACCACGCGGCTGGCGGTGGCGAAGTCGGTGGTGTTCAGTTCGAGCTTGACCTGGCTGTCGGCGCCCAGGTTGGAGGCGACCGCGCGTTCCACGGTGGCGCCGGCCGAGATGCGGCCGACCGCCAGCTGGTTGACCTGGGTCGAGGCGCCGCCGCCGGATGCGCCGGCGCCGCCGACCAGCACGTTGCCCTGGGCCATGGCATACACCTGGCCGTCGGCGCCGTGCAGCGGCGTCATGATCAGGGTGCCGCCGCGCAGGCTTTTGGCGTTACCCATCGACGACACCGTGATGTCCAGGGTCTGGCCCGGCTGGGCGAAGGCCGGCAGCGAAGCGGTGACCATCACCGCCGCCACGTTCTTCAGCTGCAGCTGGGTGCCCTGCGGCAGGCTGACGCCCTTCTGCTGCAGCATCGCGGCGATCGACTGCACGGTGAACGGGGTCTGGGTGGTCTGGTCGCCGGTACCGTCCAGGCCGACGACGATGCCGTAGCCGGACAACTGGTTTTGACGGACGCCGCCGATGCTGGCGAGGTCCTTCAGGCGTTCGGCGTGGGCCGGGGTCGCAACGACGGGGCCCAGCAGGGCGGCACACAGGGCGATCAGTTTCAGGTTCATGGTAGTCGGAAGATCAGAACGGCAGCATCGATTGGAAGAAACGCGACATCATCGAGGTGAACTCGGCCTTGTCGATCTGGCTGTTGGTGCGGTATTCGACGCGCGCATCGGCCACCAGGGTCGACTGCACGATATTGCCGGCCTGGATGCTGTCCGGATTCACCATGCCCGAGAAGCGGATGAACTCGATACCCTTGTTCATCGCGATCTGCTTCTCGCCGACCACCACCAGGTTGCCGTTCGAGAGCACCTCCGAGACGGTCACGCCGATCGTGCCGGTAAACGCGTTCGAGGCGGTCTGGGTGTCGCCGTCGGCGTACTTGGTCGCGCCGCTGGTGCTGACGCTGGCGCCGATCTTGCTCGCCAGCGGGCCAGGCACGCCGAAACTGGCGCTGCCCGACTTGTTGCCGGTGCTGGCGCCGCTCTTGTTGGCGGCGGTCTTCTCGACGATGTTGACCGTCAGGATGTCGCCGATGTGGCGCGCGCGGCGGTCTTCGAACATCGGGCGGAAGGTGTTGGCGTTGTAGATCGCGCCTTCGCTCGGGGTGCCGGCATCGGCCAGCATCGGGCGCACGCTGGTCGGGCTCTTGACGATCGAGGTCGGGGTCGCAGCACAACCCGTCAGCATCGCCAGCATCGCCCCTGCGAAGGCAGGGGTCCAATTTCGCTTGAACATGTTCATCACAGTTGTGCCAGTTTCTGCAGCATCTGGTCGGAGGTGGTGATCGCCTTGCTGTTGATCTCGTAGGCGCGCTGGGTCTCGATCATGTTGACCATTTCCTCGACCACGTTGACGTTCGAGGTCTCGACGAAGCCCTGCATGATGTAGCCGCTACCGTTGGTGCCCGGCACGTTGGCCTGGGCGGTGCCCGAGGCGCTGGTCTCGACGTACAGGTTCTCGCCGCGCGACTCGAGGCCGGCCGGGTTGATGAAGTTCGAGACCTGCAGCGCGCCGATCTGGGTGGTGGCGGTGGTGCCCGGGGTGGTCACGGACACGGTGCCGTCGCGGCCGACGGTGATCGACACCGCATTGTTCGGCACCGTGATCGGCGGCTGGATGACGTAGCCGCTGGAAGTGACCAGCTGGCCCTGGTTATCGGTCTGGAAGGAACCGTCGCGGGTGTAGGCCTGGGTACCGTCCGGCAGCAGCACCGAGAAGAAGCCGTCGCCATTGATCATGACGTCCTTGGCATTGCCGGTCTGCTGCGGATTGCCCTGGGTGTGGATGCGCTCGGTGGCGACGGTGCGCACACCGGTACCGATCTGCAGGCCCGACGGCAGCTGGGTCTGTTGGGAGGATTGGGCGCCGGGCTGGCGCACGTTCTGGTACAGCAGGTCCTCGAACACGGCACGCGACTTCTTGAAGCCGTTGGTGCTGACGTTGGCGAGGTTGTTGCTGATGACGTCGAGGTTGGTCTGCTGGGCTTCGAGGCCGGTTTTGGCGATATGCAGCGAACGGATCATGGTGTTCTCCTAACGGTAACGAGAACATCCCGTCACCCACCATGAAATTATGTCCCAGCGGCAATCAATTCAAAGCAAGGATCTGGGCGGCTTTCGCCGCGTTATTCTCCGCGTTCTTCAACAGACTCATCTGTGTCTCGAAGGAACGTGCCAGACTGATCATGTTGACCATCGAGTCTACCGCCGACACGTTGGAGCCTTCGAGCGCGCCGCCGACCAGGCCCACCGCCGGGTCGGACGGGGCGCTGCTACCATCCTTGAGGCGGAACAGGCCATCGTCGCCGCGCACCAGGTCGGCATCGTTCGGACTGACCAGCTTGATGCGGCCGAGCACGGTCGAGGTGGCCGGCACGGTCGTGGTCGACAATGCGGAAATGCTGCCGTCGCGGCCCACCGAGACCCGGGAATCGGGCGGAATCGTGATCGGACCGTTCTCGCCGGCGATGCTCAAGCCGTTTGCCGTCTGCAGGATGCCGTTGGCGCTGACTTCGAGCGCACCGTTGCGCGTGTACGACTCGGTGCCGTCCGCCATCTGCACCGCGATCCAGCCCTTTCCTTTCACGGCGACGTCGAGGTCGCGCCCGGTGACCTGCAGCGCGCCGGCCGAGAAATCGCTGCCGACCGTGTTGTCGACCACGAAGGCACGGGTCGGCAAGCCCTCGCTCTGGACCGGCACCGCCCGGAAACTGTCGAGCTGGGCACGAAAACCCGTGGTGCTGACGTTGGCCAGGTTGTTCGACGTGGTGGCCTGCTGCTCCAGGATGTGCTTGGTGCCGCTGGCGACTGTGTAGATTAGGCGATCCATTTTTGTTTCCTAAAGTTGACTGGACACCACCGGGGCCCGCGTATCCTCACCGTCGCCCCTGCGAAGGCAGGGGTCCAAGTTGGAGGCGAGTCGTTAGCGCAAACAGTACTTGGGTCCCTGCCTTCGCAGGGACGACGTTGATAACCTGCGCGGCGACTCACATGTTACTTAAACTTATTAACGCAGGTTCACCAGCGTCTGCAGCACCGAATCCTGGGTCTTGATGGTCTGCGCATTCGCCTGGTACACGCGCTGGGCCGTGATCATGTTGACCAGTTCCGCGGTCAGGTCGACGTTCGAGCTTTCCGTGGCCGAGGATTGCAGCACGCCCATGCTGCCGGTGTCGGGCGCGCCGACCACCGGGTTGCCGGAGGACGAGGTTTCGGCCCAGGCGTTGTTGCCCAGCGGCTCGAGACCGTTCGGGTTGGTGAAGTTGGCGAGCACGATCTGGCCCAGCGGCTTGGTCTGGCCGTTGCTGTACTGGCCCAGCAGGATGCCGTCCTGGCCGGCCGAGAAGCGCTGCAGGTGGCCGGCGGTGTAGCCGTCCTGGGTGGTTTTCTTTTCGCTGGTGTCGGCACCGTACTGGGTGCTGCCGTTGAAGCCGAGCTTGATCGGGATGGTTTCGCGGGCGCCGGTGGCCGGGTAGACCGGGAAGTTCACGGTCAGCGGCAGCGTCTGCGGGGCCATCAGCGAGGCCGACAGCGCGCCGTTCGAGTCGAAGCGCAGCGTGCCGACCGGGACCGACGGCACCTGGACCGCGGCGGCGATGTCGGCATCGACCTTTTCCGGGGTGTAGCCCGGCGTGCCGCCGGCGCTGGTGGCGGCGGCGCGGATGGCGTCGAGGGTGGCCTGGCTGGCGCCGGCGGCAGTGGCGGCGGCGACCACCGCGTCGGCGGACTTGCTGGCGTAGTCGGCCAGCGCGCTGCTGACGGCGGCGGCGTCGGCCGGCACCGCCTTGGTGGCGGCGGTCCAGCCGGCGCGCGCGGCGACCGCGGTCGGATCGGCCTGGCTGGCGCCGGCGACGTCGGTGTTGGTCATTTCGGTGCCGTCGCTGCCGACGTACACGTCCCAGCTGCCGGTTTCGGCGTTCTTGACGTAGTACATCGACATCACGTGGGCATTGCCCAGGGTGTCATAGACGTCGATCGGGACCTGCTTGTTGTAGGTGGTCGGGTCGGTCGCGCTGAACGGGAAGTTGGCCGGCGGGCTTTCGCGCGAATCGAGGTTGATCGAGGTGTCGACCTTGGTGGTGGCGACCGGCTTGATGTCGGCGGTGTTGATCTGCAGCGGCTGCGGGGTGCCGGCCAGGATCTGGCCGCCGTTGCCGACGCCATAGCCGGTCAGGTTGGCGCCCTGCGGGGTCACGATGAAGCCGTTCTTGTCGAGCGAGAACTGGCCGTTGCGGGTGTACTGGGTCAGGCCCGAGCTCTGGGTGCGGAAGAAGCCGGCGCCGTTGATGGCGATGTCGAGCGGGTTGTTCGAGGTCTCGATGTTACCCTGGGTGAACTGCTGGGCGATACCGGCCACGGCCACGCCGATGCCGGCCTGGTTGCCGCCGGCGCCGTTCAGCGAACGCGCATAGACGTCGGCGAACTGGGTGGTCGACCCCTTGAAGCCGACCGTGCTCGAGTTGGCGATGTTGTTACCGATGACGTCCAGCGATTTGGCTGCGCCGTTCAAGCCGCTCAGGCCCTGTTGGAAAGACATGCTTTACTCCTGGATATGCGTATGAAATAGGACGGATGCAAGCGTGCCGCTTACAGGACTTGCTTGACGTCGGCCATGGTGACCGCGCCCTTCGAAGGCAGGTTGAGCTTGACGCCGTCGGTGCCGCCGGTCGTCACGCTGGCAACGCTGTCGAACTGCAGGCCCTTGACGCCGGTCAGGGGCTGGCCGCCGGCGGTCGCCGTCACCGTGAACTTGTAGTTGCCGTCGGCCAGCGTCACCGGATTGCCGTTGCTGTCGAGGCTGGAGGCATCCGGCACGCCGTCCCAGGCCAGCGGCAGCACGCCCGCCTTTTGCGCGCCCAGGTCCATGGTCTGCACCGTGTTGCCCTTGCTGTCGGTAATCACCACCTGCACGGCATCGGCGTCGGTGTCGAGTTCCACGCCGAGGATGCCCTTGCTGCCGGACAGGGCCACGCCATCGCCTTCGACCAGCACGCCATGGCCGATCAGGTTGGTCGCCGAAATCGATTCCGAGCTCTGGTAGCTGGCCTTCAGCGATTCCAGCGTGTCGTTCAGCTTGTTCACGCCGGTGACGGTCTGCAGCTGGGCCAGCTGGCTGGTCATCTGCGAATTGTCCATCGGGTTCATCGGATCCTGGTTCTGCAGCTGGGTCACCAGCAGGGTCATGAACTTGTCGGTGTCGGCCTTGACGCTGTCGGTGCCGGCCGCGCCGGCCTTTTGCGCGTTCATGGTCGACATCAGGTTGTTGATGGTCGTCGGGGAGCCGGTGGTGGAATTTACGGTAGCCATGGAAAGAAGGATAAGTGTGGGATTACTGGCCGATGGTCAGGGTTTTCAACAGCATGGTCTTGGCTGCGTTCATGGTTTCGACGTTGTTCTGGTAGGAACGCGAAGCCGACAGCATGTTGACCATCTCGTCGACCACGTTCACGTTGGGCATCGATACATAGCCCTTGTCGTCTGCCAGCGGATTCTTGGGGTCGTACATCTGTTTCAGCGGCGACGGGTCCTCGATCACTTCGCGCACCTTGACGGCGGTGGCGCCGGCGGCGACCGGCACCGCCTCGAACACGACCTGCTTGGCGCGGTAGGCTTCGCCGCTGGCGCTGGTGGCACTGTCGGCGTTGGCCAGGTTGCTGGCGGTGGTGTTCAGGCGCTGCGACTGGGCCGTCATCGCCGAACCGGCGACGTTGAAGACATTAAAGAGCGACATTACTGGCCTCCCTGGATCGCCGCCATCAGGTCGCGGATCTGGTGGTTGATCATGCTGATGCCGGCCTCGTAGCGCAGGCCGTTGTCGGCAAACTGGGTGCGTTCGGTATCCATCTCGACCGTGTTGCCGTCGACCGCGCCCTGGGTCACGGTGCGGTACAGGACCGGGGTGCCGTCCGTCAGCGTCTTGCCGTCCGCCGCGGCGCCGATGTGGGCGGCATTGGTGGTTGCCAGCGCGTTGCCGCCCTTGCCATCGCCGCCGGCGCGGGCAAGAGCGCCCTGCAGCGCGCTCGAAAAGTCGATGTCGCGTGCTTTATAGTTGGGCGTGTCCGCGTTGGCGATGTTCGACGCCAGCAATTCCTGGCGCTGGGCACGCAGGCTCAGCGCGGTTTCATTGAAACGCAGATAGTCGTCGAGTTTGCCGATCATGTGTGACTCCTTGGCTTACCTTAGAGCAAGTTTTGTTGGAACAGGATGGATCATACGGACCTGTACGCTCTTTCAATCGGGCAATAAGGGGTCCCAAAACCGGGCTATTCCGAGTTTCACTGTAGAATCAACAGGCCTAAGATGGCAGCCTTGAAGAAATCCACTTGTCCCTGGATCCCATGAAACGCATTCTTGTTAGTGTTGCGCTGGTGCTGGTGTCCCAGCTGGCCCAGTCCCAGCAGGCGCAGGCGCCGGCGGCGGGCCGCCAGAACCTGGCGGCCCTGCGCACGGTCGCCGAACAGTTCCTGAAGACCGAAACCGCCGGCCTGCCCGGCGAGGTCAGCGTCAAGGTCGGCGCGATCGACGCACGCACCGCGCTGGCTGCCTGCCCGGCCCCGGAAGCCTTCCTGCAGCCGGGCGCGCGCGCCTGGGGCAAGACCACGGTCGGCATCCGCTGCATCGCACCGTCGAACTGGACCCTCTTCGTACAGGCCCAGGTCAACGTCAAGGCCGAGTACGTGGCGGCCGCGCTGCCGCTGGCGCAGGGCCAGCCGATCGAACAGGGCCAGCTGGTGTTGGTGAAAGGCGACATCGCCGCCATGCCGAACGGCATCGTCACCGACATGGCGCAGGCGATCGGGCGCACCCCGACGGTGTCGCTGGCGGCCGGCACGCCGCTGCGCCTGGACAGCCTGCGCAGCCGGCCGGTGGTGCAGCAGGGCCAGGCAGTACGGCTGGTATCGAACGGCAGCGGTTTTTCGGTGTCGGGCGAAGGCAAGGCGATCGGCAACGCCGGCGAAGGCCAGGTGGTGCAGGTGCGTACGGCGGGCGGTTCGGTGGTCAGCGGTACCGCGAAAGCCGGGGGCATGGTCGAAGTGGCATTTTGATTTAACAATCGCAGCGTATCTGGCCTAAAGTTTTCGGCCAGGCCTCCGATAACGACAGCAGATCCCGGACGTTCGGCTCCGACCTGAGAAGGATGATGCTGTGAAAATCAACGATACACTCAAAGGCAATGCAGGCATTCCGGCCCCCACCACGCCGGCCACGAATGCCAGGACCAGCGACACCGCGGCTGCGGCCACGGGCGCAACCGGCGCTGCCGCCACCGAGACCGTGCGCCTGTCTTCGCAAGGACAGGCGCTGGCGGCGACCGGCAGTGCAAACCAGGTGTTTGACACCAAGAAAGTAGAACGCATCAAGGCGGCCATCGCGGATGGCCAATTTCAAGTGAACTCGGAGAAAGTGGCGGACGGCCTGCTGGAAACGGTGCGCGGCCTGCTGCACTCCCGCAAACAATAGCTCATTTACTAAATTTAACCATGGCCATCGCATCTCCAAGCGCTACCCTGCGCGACGAACAGCAACTGATCGCTTCCATCGTGGAAGTCATGAAACAGGAACAGCAGCTGCTGGTCAGTGCGGATGCCGATGGCCTGGCCACCCTCACCCCCGAAAAACTGAAGCTGGCGCAGCAACTGGGCGAACGCTCGCTGCTGCGCCACAAGGCGCTGGCCGCCGCCGGTTTCGCGGCCGGCGAAGCCGGCATGGAGCCCTGGCTGGCCGTCGGCGGCAACGGCGGCGCGCGTGCCGACTGGGATCGCCTGCTGGACCTGACGCGCCAGGCCAAGGAACTGAACCGGGTGAACGGGATGCTGCTCAACAAGCAGCTGGCGAATACGACCGGCGTGCTGAATGCCCTGCGCGGGAACAGCGGTGCCGGTACCGGCGGCGTATATGGGGCCAGCGGGCAGACGCTGGCGACCGGGCCGTCGCGGCGCTTCGTGGTCGGTTAAGTACGCTGGAATGCATCTTCCGCCATCATCGCCTCCAGTTGCGCCGGCCACACCGGCGGGCTGAAATAATATCCCTGGATCTCGTCGCAGCCGTTATCGCGCAGGAATGCCGCCTGCTCGGCCGTCTCCACTCCTTCCGCCACCGCTTCCAGGTTGAGGCCGTGCGCCAGCGCGATGATCGCGCGCGTGATCGCGGCCCCGTTCGGGTCCTCGGTGACGTCCTTGACGAACGACCGGTCGATCTTCAGCACGTCGATCGGGAAGCGCTTCAGGTAGCTCAGCGACGAGTACCCGGTGCCGAAGTCGTCGATCGACAGCGCCACCCCGAGTGCCTTCAGCGAATGCAGCACCTCGGCCGCTTCCTCGGTATCGCGCATCACCGTGCTTTCCGTGATCTCGAGTTCGAGGCAGGCCGGGTGCAGGCCGCTGTCTTCCAGCACCGTGCGCACCCGCTGCGCCAGGCCGACCTGCTGGAACTGGCGCGCCGACAGGTTCACCGAGACCCGCCCCGGATCCAGGCCATCGGCGCGCCAGCGCGCGGCGCGGCTGCAGGCTTCGCGCAGCACCCACATGTCGAGTTCCACGATCAGGCCGGTCTCCTCGGCCAGCGGAATGAAGTAGGCCGGCGGCACCAGGCCCAGCGTCGGATGGCGCCAGCGCACCAGCGCCTCGATGCCGGCCATGCGCGTGGCGGCTGCCGGATCCGCGAGGCTGATGCGCGGCTGGTACTGCAGGGTCAGCTCGCCGCGCGCGATCGCATGGCGCAGCAGCGCCTCCAGCTCGACACGTTCGCGGATCACGCGCGCCATCTCGGCGGTGTGGAAACGCAGGCGCCCCGGACCGTCGGCGCGGGCGCCGCTCATCGCCAGCTGGGCCGACTGCAACAGCTCGGCCGACGACAACGGTGCTGAATCCGCCGGTAGCAGTGCGATGCCGGCGCTGGCCGACAGGAACACGTGCTGGCCACCCAGCACGAAGGGGTCGCGCATGCAGCCGAGCAGGCGCTCGCCCAGCGCCAGCGCCGCCGCGCGCCCCGACTGCTTCTGCACCACGATGAATTCGTTGCCGCCCTGGCGCGCCAGGGTGTCGCCGGCGCGCAGCTGGCGCGACAGGCGCGCCACGCATTCGCGCAGCACTTCGTCGCCGCCGGACCAGCCGTAGCCGCTGTTGATCTTGCGGAAGGCGTTCAGGTCGAACACCAGCACCGCCAGCGTGCGCCCGTCCTGGCGCGCCGCAAGCGTGGCCTCGTCCAGGGTCTCCAGGATGCGGCGCCGGTTCGGCAGCCCGGTCAGGGCGTCGTAGGTCAGCTGCTGCAGCAGCGCGCGCTCCAGGCCGCGGCGTTCGGACACGTCGCGCACGATGGCGATGTGCTGGCCGGCCGGGGTGGCGCCGCGGCGCACCTCGGCCGGGAACGGCGCGCCGTGCAGGCGCCGGCATTCGGTCTCGCCGTCCCCCGCGCTACCCGTCGGCACCAGCACCTCGAGCGCCATGCCGGCGGCCTCCGCGCGCGCGACCCCGAACAGCTCTTCGGCGCGCGCGTTCATCATGGCGATGCGCCCGTCCGGAGTAGCCAGCAGGATCGCGTCCGGCGCGCATTCCATCAGGCTGCGGAACTTGTTCTCGCTCTCCAGCAGCGAGCGCTCCGAGCGCATCAGGCGCAGATACGGCGCCTGCACCGCGCCCACGTGGACCGCGCCGTACAGGAACAGGTAGGCGGCCAGTTTATAGACGTGGCCGCTCACCGACAGTACGTCGTTGTGCTGCCCATACAAGACAAAGCCGCAGCCGCCCAGGGCCATTGCCGCGGCCGCCACCGCCAGGTAGCGGTCGGTGCGCAGCCGGCTGTCGCGCGCGCGCGCCGCGAGCAGCAAGGCGGCCACCAGATTGATGGCGATGAGGACAGATTCCCAGCCGATCTTGAATGGCGTCGGTCCCTGTCCCGGTACCCGCACCGCGCGCAGCAACCACGGCGCATCGAGCGCCAGCCAGTACCCGGCGGCCGTCGCAACCAGCCCGGCCAGCAGCGCCAGCGTACGCGCCTGCCGCTCGACCACGCGCTCGCGCGGCACCAGCGCGGCCGTGAACAGCGCCAGCGTGGCGTGGGTCCGCGACAGCAGCGAAAACACGGTGGCGCCGGCCTCCGTTGCGGCATCGGGCATTCCAGGCAGGCCGCGCGCCAGCAGCAGGTGGCCGACGTCGAACAGGCCGATCGCCAGCGCCACCGGTGCCAGCAGTGCCACCCGTACCGGGACCTGGCGGCCGGTGCCGTGCCAGCCGGTGGAAAAGGCCAGCACCGTGACCACCACCGAAAACACTTCGAGCACGGTATGCACCGGCCCGTACCAGCGCGGCGCCCACGGCAGCAGCGCGCCGCCGCCGAGCACCAGCCAGGCCATGACGGCGGCCAGCAGGCAGACCAGCAGCGCCGGCGGTCCCAGCGGCAGGCGCAGGTCCGGCCTCATGCCGCCGCGTCCTCCAGCTGGGCGTGCAGCATGGACTCGAGTGCGGGTGCGGCCAGCGGCCGGCTGAAGCGGTAGCCCTGCATCCGGTGGCAGCCGTGGGCGCCGAGGAAGGCTTGCTGGCCGGCGGTTTCGACGCCTTCGGCGATCACGTCCAGCTTTATCGAGCGTGCCAGCGCGATCACGGCGGTGACGATGGCGGCATTGTCGAGATGGGCGTCATCGCCGCCGATGCCGGCGACGAAGGAGCGGTCGATCTTGAGGCTGTGGATCGGGAAGCGGCGCAGCGAGGACAGGCTCGAATAGCCGGTACCGAAATCGTCGATCGCCAGCTGCACGCCCATCGCCGCCAGGCGCGCCATGGTCTCGGCGGCGGCCGGATTGTCCATCAGCACGCTTTCGGTGATCTCCAGCGTCAGGCAGGACGCTTCGCAGCCGGCCTCCGCCAGCAGGCGCGCGACCCGGCCGGCCAGATCCGGCTGGCGGAACTGGCGCGCCGACATGTTGACGCTCATGCGCAGCGGCGCAAAGCCGCGCCGCGCCAGCAATGCCTGCTGGCGCAGCGCCGTCATCAATACCCACTCCCCGATCGGCACGATCAGCCCGGTCTCCTCGGCCAGCGCGATGAAGTCGGACGGCGCCACCAGCGCCCCGCCCTGCGGCTGCCAGCGCAGCAGCGCTTCCAGGCCGACGATGCGGCCGCTGGCGGTGTCCACCTGCGGCTGGTAATGCAGCACGAACTCGTCGTTCAGCAGGGCGCGCTGCAGCCCGGTCTCGAGACGCAGGTGGGCCTGGGTCTGGATGCCCATGTCGGCGGCATAGAAGTGATAGTGGTTGCCGCCGATCGCCTTGGCGCGGTACATCGCGCTGTCGGCTGCCTTCAGCAGCGCGGCGCTGTCCTCGCCGTCGTGCGGGTACATGGCGATGCCGATGCTCCCGGTCGGGAACACTTCCTGGCCGCACAGCACCAGCGGCTGGAACAGGCGGTCGAGCACCTTCTGGGCCACCAGCGCGGCGTCTTCCGGCGCCGCCAGGTCGTCCAGCACCACCACGAACTCGTCGCCGCCCTGGCGCGCCACGGTGTCGCTCTCGCGCAGGCTGCCGGACAGGCGGCGCGCGATCTCGATGATCAGCTGGTCGCCGGCCTCGTGCCCGAGGCTGTCGTTGATGTGCTTGAAGCGGTCGAGGTCGATGAACATCACGCCCACCTGGCGGCGCATTTCTCCCGAACTTTTACGCTGGGCCTTGCACAATGCATGGGCCAGGCGGTCCTGCAGCAGCGCGCGGTTGGGCAGCCCGGTCAGCGCGTCGTGGTTGGCCATGCGCAGCAGCGCCGCCTCGGCTTCCTTGCGGCGCGAGATGTCCTCGACCGCCAGGATCAGGCGCAGCTGGCCGGACGCCGCATCGCGCATCGTCGACGCGCTCAGCGCCACCCACACGATGCACCCGTCCTTGCGCACGTAGCGCGTCTCGCGCTGGAAGTCGCCGATCTCGCCGGCCGCCAGGGTGGCCATGATGGCGCTGTCCTCGTGCAGGTCGTCGGCATGCGTGACCTGGTGGAAGAAGCGCTGAAACAGTTCGATCTCGCTGTAGCCGACGATGTCGGACAGCTTGCGGTTCACGCGCAGGAAGCGCCCCTCGCGCGACAGCAGCGCGATGCCGATCGCGGCCTGGCTGAAGGTCAGCCGGAAAAACGCTTCGCTTTCCTGCAGGCGCATGCGCGCCTGGCGGCGGAAGGTCACGTCCTGGCCGATCAGCAGCAGCAGGTCGCCGCTGGCCTGGCGCGTGCGCCGGATATTGAATTCGAACCAGCGTGGCCGGCCGCCGTCGCGTGCCGCGCCGTCGAGCGCGACCGGCACGCCGTCCTGCGGCTCGCCGGTGGCCAGCGCGGTTGCCATGCGCAGCATCAGCTCGGTGCTCGGGACCAGCGTTTCCAGCGCCGGATGGGCGGCGATGACCGCATCCGGCACGCCCAGCATCTCGCTCATGGTGCGGTTGATCGAGAGCACACGGCGTGCGGCGTCGACCACGATCAGGCCGGCCGGCATGCCACCAATCACTTGTTCAAGGTAGTTCTGGTATTGCAGCACCGTGTCGGCCATGGTGTGGGCCACCGCTGTACTGATACCGCTGGCCGGCTCATGGCCGCCTTGTGCATCGTTATTCAAAATCGTAACCAGGTTGGCGCCGCGCCAGCACGGCGGCAGGGTCATGTCGTCGAGCGTTGTGCGCTCGGAGGGGCGAATCCGGAAGTCGAAGCCTGGCAACGGTGGCGCCTGCGTGCTTGGCCAGGCGCGATGCTCATGGAAACCGAAGAATTCTTATGCGAAAGATTTGTTAGCGTTCTGCATCTTTGCATTCTATCCATTTATTGCATTTGCATCGAGCAATCTTTACAACCAACAGTCGGGAGTGTTGTGGCTGTGCAGCACTAACAGCATTGCCACACCGGCCAGGCGCGATGATTATTGCGATCAGGCAATACAACGGCGTCGGATTCCTTCTACAACGGGGATTCATTCATCACGCGACAGGAGGTCGACATGGTCGGCAAACAAATGGCTGCGGCCGCATTGGCCGCCGTGGCTGCGCTGGCATCGATGGCGGAGGCGGCGCCGGCAGCACCGGCAGCACCGGCGGCGGGTGGCGTGCGGGTGACCGTGACGCCCGAGCGCACCAGCCTGGGCAAGAGCGACGAAGTGGCGGTGGTGGTGACCATCACCAATACGTCCGGCGCCACCGCCTACCTGCTGAAGTGGCAGACGCCCTTCGGCGCGGTCGAGGCGCCACTGTTCGAGGTCACGCGCGACGGCCAGCCGGTGCCTTACCTGGGACGCATGGTCAAGCGCGCCCCACCCGCGCCGGACGACTACATCGCGCTGGCGCCGGGGGCCTCGCGCAGCGTGCGGGTCGAGCTGTCGGCGCTGTACCGGATGGACGTCACCGGCGCCTACAGCATCCGCTACCGCGACGGCGTGCTGCAGCTGTTCGGCAAGCCGTCGTCGAGCTATGCCCCGGCGCATGCGCTGGCCGAGCCGGCCCTTCCGGCGGCTTCGGTGTACATCGCCGGGCGCCTGCCGCGCGGCATGGCGGCGCCGGAACCGCTGCCGCAGGGTGGCGCCGCTCTCGGCTTCAGCCAGTGCTCGAACCCGCAGCAGCAGTCGGTCACCGAGGCGTTCAAGGCGGCCCAAACGATGGCGCAGGATGCCGGCGCCTACCTGCAGGGCACGCAGGGGCCGCGCTACAGCGGCTGGTTCGGCGCGGTCGACGCGGCGCGCACGGCCACCGTCGCGCGCCACTTCACCGCAATCGGGGAAGCGTTCGCGGGCAAGCCGGTGACGGTCGACTGCGGCTGCCGCGAGGATTACTACGCCTATGTCTACCCGAACCAGCCGTACAAGATCCACGTGTGCAACGCATTCTGGAGCGCACCCATGACCGGCACCGATTCCAAGGGCGGCACGCTGGTGCACGAGATGAGCCACTTCACGGTGGTGGCCGGCACCGGCGACTGGGCCTACGGGCACGAGGCGGCGGCGGCGCTGGCGGCGGGCAATCCGGAGCGGGCGATCGACAACGCCGATTCGCACGAGTACTTCGGCGAGAACACGCCGCACCAGGACTTGCGCTAGAGGCCGTCCCGGCTATTGTTCTGCCCTGGCCGGGGCGGCGTGGCTGAAGCGCACCGCCTCGGTCTGCAGCGGGCTGGTCGCCTCCAGCTGCTTGACGTCGCCCAGCGCCTCGCCCGCATAACGAATCTCGTAGCTGTGCTGCCCCGGCTTGAAGTCGTAGAACGGCGTGATGTCGATGGTATGGGTGTGCGCCGAATGCGGCGCCAGCTCGAAGAAGTCGGCCGCCGTCGGCGGGCCGCGCTTGACCCACGGCCCGATGTAGGGCACCTCTTCGCCACCGGGCAGCGCATGCAGCTCGAACAGCTGGCCGGTCAGGCCGTCGGCCGACGCGATCGTGCGCGGCAGCCCCACGCGGCGCTCGCCGCGGTTCTCGATCTTGAAGGTCACCAGCACCTTCTCGTGCCTGGCGTCCACGCTCAGGCTGGTATGCACATTCATCGTTTCTTCTCCATAGACCGTGCTCGCGGCCATCGCGGCCGACAGCATGGCGGCAATCATCATGGTCCGTCGTCGCATCATCAGCTCCTGTCGGGTTGGAACGATTTTGCCACGGCCGGTGCCGATGTGCCGCCCGCCACGCCGGTCCCGGCCTCGACGTTCATGCCGACCCATTTGCGCACGCTGCCGTCGATGTTGAACAGCGGTTCGGCACGTACCCGGGTCCAGCGCCAGCCGCCTTCCGGCCGGGACAGCCGGAACACGGCATCCACCACGCCGCGCCGCGCCACGGCGTCGCGCCACTGGCGGCCGGCCCGCTCGCGGTCTTCGGGGTGGACCGCATCCAGCCAGCCCTCACCCAGCCATGCCTCGGGCGTTTGCCCGGTATAGGCGCGCCAGCTCGGCGAATCTTCCACGATCATGCCGTCCGCATCCGCTTCCCACAGCGCCAGCGCCAGGCTGCCGATCAGGCTGCGCAGGCGGGCTTCGTTCTCGCGCAAGGTCGCTTCGGTGCGTTTCAGGGCATCGATGTCGGCGATGACGACGGTCGCCTCGCCGGTGCAGCGTCCGGTATCGTCGCTGACCGGCGCCGAGGCGACCTGGGTCCAGATCTCGCGGCCATCGTCCAGCCGGTACAGCATCTCGATACCGGGCACCACGCGTTCGCCGCGCAGCGCCCGGGCGCCGGGAAAGTCCGCGAATTCGAGGGGCCGCCCATCGGCGTGCCAGGCACGCCAGCGGTCGCCGCGCTCGCGGTCGCGCGAGGGCATGATGCCGGTCGGCAGGTAGCGGTGCATGGCCCGGTTCGACATCAGCATCACGCCGTCCGCCGCCATCACGCAGGCCCCCAGCGGCAGGCTGTCGAATACGGAGGACAGGCGCGCTTCGCTGGCGCGCAAGGCGTCCTCGGCGGCGCGGCGGCTGGTGATGTCGAAGAAGCTCATCACCGCGCCCTCGATGCGGTCGGAAGTGGTGCGGTACGGGTGCACGCGCACGATGTAGTCGCGTCCGTCCTTGCTGCGCACCTCGCGCTCGAGTGCCTGCAGGGTGTCGAACACCGCCGCCGCATCCTCGGCCAGGCGCGGGTAGTCGAGCCGGTTGGTGATGTGCAGCAGCGGCCGGCCGACGTCGGACGGCAGCACGTTGAAGAAATCGGCGATGCGCGGCGTGTAGCGCAGGATGCGCATGTCGCGGTCGAGGAAGATGGTGGCGACGCCGCTGGAGGCGACCAGGTTGGCCAGGTCGTCGTGCGCCTTGCTGCTCTCCTGGGCACGCAGGCGCTGCTCCCGGTTGTCGGCCGCCAGTTCCTGGTTGGCCGACAGCAGCTCCGCGCGGCCGTGCTCGAGCAACGCGGCGCCGGCGCGCAGTTCCTCGATCGTGGTCTGCATTTCCTCGGCCTCGATGCGCATCTCGCCGCTCGACACCTCGGCCTGCTCGATCGTGTCCCGCAGCTGCCGGCGCGCGTGGCGCAGCTCCTCGTCGAGCTGGCGCAGCAGGGCACCGTCTTCGAGCGGCACATGCGCCGCGGGCACATCCGCCATGTCCGCCCCGTCCGGCGGCGGCTCGTGGAATTCGACCAGCAGCAGTTCGCCCTCGGCATGCGGATCGCGGAACGGCAGCACCTGCATGTCGACCGCATGGATGCCGTCCCCGCCCTCGTAGCTCACCGGCCCGCTGGCGGCCTGGCGTCCGCTGCGGCGCGCCTGGAACAGCGCGGCGCGCAGTGCCAGCTGCAGCGGCGGCAGCACCAGCGCCGCCAGTTCGCGGGTCGGCTCGCCGCCGCCGGGGCGCAGGAAGCGCGCAGCGCGTTCCGAGACGTGCACGATGTCGGCGTCCGCGTTCAGCAGGATGCTGGGCGGCGCCCGTTCGGCCGCCTTGTGCAGGTGGATCTCGGCAAACGAGAACAGGCGCCCGCGCCGCTGCACCCGCGCCGGCGCGCCGCCGTCCGCCTCCAGGGCGACCGGCCCGTCCGGTCCCGGCGCCGCCTGCGCCGCCCATGCCGTCCGCGCCGCGCGTGCGAACGGCCCGGCCGGCGTGTGCGCCGCCGCCGGCCGCGCGCGGTAGATCCGCTGCGCCGCATCGACCGGCTCGAACAGGTCGGCGGCCGCGTCGGCCGACTCGGCGCTGCCCAGCATCAGGATACCGCCCGGGTTCAGCGCGAAGTGGAACTGCTTCAGCAGGTGGCGGTGCATTTCCAGGTTCAGGTAGATCAGGAAGTTGCGGCAGCTGATCAGGTCGAGCCGCGAAAATGCCGGCTCGTGCAGCAGGTTGTGGCGCGTGAACAGCACCTGGTCGCGCAGCGCCTTGCGCACCTTGTACTCCCCGGCTTCCAGCGTGAAGTGGCGCTGCAGCTGCGCCACCGGGACCGATTCGGCGATCGCGAGCGGATAGGTGGCGGCGCGCGCGACGTCGATCGCGTGCTCGTCGAGGTCGGACCCGAATACCTGCCAGGTCTGCCCTTCCCCGCTGCGCGCGGACTGGTCGGCCAGCAGCATCGCCACCGTCCAGGCTTCCTCGCCGCTCGAGCAGGCCGCCACCCAGGCGCGCGGCGCCGCCCGGCCGGGCTGGAACAGCGCCGGCAGCGCCAGCCGGTCGAGCGCCTCGAAAGCTTCGGGGTCGCGGTAGAAACTGGTCACGCCGATCAGTAGGTCCTTCAGCAGCGCGCGCGGCTCGCTGGAATCGCGCCGCAGCACCTCGCGGTAGGCGGCCAGGTCGGGCATGCCGCGCACCTGCAGGCGCCGCTCCAGCCGGCGCAGCAGCGTGGGCCGCCGGTAGTGGGTGAAATCGTGGCCGGTACGCTCGCGCAGTACCTCCAGCACCTCGCCCAGCGTGTGTTCGGGCCACGGCCCGAGGTCGAGCGGGACGCCGTCCAGTACCTGACCGTGCAGGGCACGGTCGCGGATGACGTTGGCGAGGTCGCGCAGCTCGGCCAGCCTGGCCGGGATGGCGCTGGCCGCCAGCACGAAATCGGCCATGCCGGCCTCGATGGCCGAGCGCGGCATGCTGCCGTATTCGGCATCGCTCGGCAGCTGGACGATCGTGGCGCCACCCATCTCCCTGATGCAGGCCAGGCCGGCGGTGCCGTCCGAGCCCATGCCGGACAACACCACGCCGACCGCGCGCTCCTTGTGCGCCGTCGCCAGCGTGCGCAGGAACAGGTCGATCGCCACCGGCCGTCCGCGGCTGCGCTCGAGCTGGTCGAGCACCAGGTGGCCGTCGTGCATGGCAAGGCTGCGGTCGGGCGGGATCACATAGACGTGGTCGGGCAGGATCGGCATGGTATGGGTCACCTGCACCACCGGCATGCCGGTCCCGCGCTGCAGCACCTTGTCGGCCGCGCTCGGCTCGTCCGCTGCCAGGTGCAGGATCACCACCAGCGCGATGCCGGGGCTGGGCGGCATGTTCTGCAGCAGCGTCATCAGGGCCGCGTAACCGCCAGCCGAAGCGCCGATGCCGACCACCGGGAAAGGCAGGCCGGCCTCGACAGCGGAGGACGGCCCGGCCTGGCTTTGTTTTTCTGGATCCATGAGGGTGCGATGCGTGCGCAGGTCACTGCACATTAACGCAAGCGCAGGGCCGCAGGCGCACCGCTCTGCGGGAACGGATTATTCGATGGTGCTGCCCGCCAGGATCGTCACCGCCACCCGCCGGTTGCGCGCCCGTCCGAGCGCGTCGTCGTTGGAGGCCAGCGGCCGGTTGGCGCCGCGCCCCACCGCCGCCAGGCGGCGCTCGGCCACGCCGTTGTCGACGAACAGGCGCACCACGGTACTGGCGCGCACCGCCGACAGCTCCCAGTTGGATGGAAAGGCGGCGTTCGCGATCGGCGCGTCGTCGGTGTGGCCCTCGACCTCGATCGCGTGCGGATCGTCCTTGAGCAATTGCGCCACCGCCTGCAGGGTCTCGCGCGCGCGGCCGGTCAGGCCGGCGTCGCCTTCCATGAACAGGATGCTGGCGTTGATGTCGATGGTGATGCCGCGCGCGTTGCGGGTCACGCGCACCTTGCCGCTGCGGACCAGCGGTTCCAGCACGCTGTCGAGCTTGCGCGCCAGCAGGTCGAGGCGCTCGCGGTCGCGCTTGGCCGCTTCGGCACGCTTGTGGGCGATGATGTTCGACAGCGGCAGCGCCTCGAGCTCGACCTGGGTGTTGGGGCGGGTCGCAGCGCCGCGGCCGCCGAAGGCGTCGCCCAGCGCTTCCGACAGCACCGTGTACTTGCCGACGTTGACCACCGAGACCGCATACATCACGACGAAGAAGGCGAACAGCAGCGTGATGAAGTCGGCGTAGGAAATCAGCCAGCGCTCGTGGTTCTCGTCGTCTTCCTGGTAGCGTTTGCGGCGCGGCATGGTCGGTGCGGCGCTCAGTGCTCGGCCAGCAGGCAGGCCACGCGCTCTTCGATCACGCGCGTGTAGTCGCCGGTGGCCATGTCGTGGAAGACATCGGTCAGGATCTCGTACTCGGCCACGCGCTCGGTGACGATGCCCTTGATCTTGTTGCCGACCGGGTAGAAGAACAGGTTGGCCAGGCCGACGCCGTACACGGTGGACACGAAGGCGACCGCGATGCCGGCGCCCAGGCGCGACGGGTCGCTCAGGTTTTCCATCACGTGGATCAGGCCGAGCACGGCGCCCAGGATGCCGACCGTTGGCGCATAGCCGGCCGCCGACTCCCAGATGCGCGCGGCCTGCCGTTCGCGGAATTCATAGTTGTTGATCTCGGTGTACATCAGGCTGCGCAGTTTATCCGGCTGGATGCCGTCGACCACCAGCCGCAGGCCCTTCTGGATGAAGGGATCGGCCTTGGCCATGTACTGTTCCAGCGACAGCAGGCCGTCACGCCGCGCGGACAGGCTCCACAGGTGGATCTCGCGCGCCAGCTGCGGCCGGCGGTCGGCCGGCGGCACGAACACCCAGCGCAGCATGCGCACGCCGCGCATGAAGGCCTTGCGCTTGGATTGCAGCAGCACCGCGCCGAAGGTGCCGACCACCACGATCGCGAACGCGGCCGGCTGCACCAGCGAGGACATCTTGCCGCCATCGAGCGAATGGCCGACGAAGATGCCGGCCAGCGCCAGCGCCAGACCGAGCAGGCTGCTCAGGTCCACGCCAGCTCCTTCAGGTAGGCACGCATGCGCGCCACGGCCTGGGTATGCAGCTGCGAGACGCGCGATTCCGACACGCCCATCACGGCGCCGATTTCCTTCAGGTTCAGCTCTTCCTCGTAGTACAGGCCCATCAGCATCTTCTCGCGCGGCGGCAGGTTGTCGATGGCGTCGATCACGGCCTGGCGGAAGTCGGTGTCGAGCAGCGCGCGCAGCGGATCGGCGTCGTCGACGGCATAGCGGTCGAGGAAGCTGTCGCTGCCCTCGTCGCCGTCGCCGCTATGGAAATCCTCGTAATACAGCAGCTGGTGGCCGCCGGAATCGCCCAGCATGTCCTGGTAATCGGCCAGCGACAGCTTGAGCGACTTCGCGACTTCCGACTCGCTCGGCGGGCGGCCCAGCTGCTGCTGCAGCGCATTCATCGCGGCCTCGACCTTGCGCATGTTCTGGCGCGTCGAACGCGGCATCCAGTCGCTGCTGCGCAGTTCGTCCAGCATGGCGCCGCGGATGCGCAGCACCGCATAGGTCTCGAACTGGGCGCCGTGGTTTTCTTCGTAGCGCTGAATCGCGTCCAGCAGGCCGATCATGCCGGCCTGGATCAGGTCATCGACCTCGACGGACGGCGGCAGCTTGGCCTTCATCTGGTGGGCGAGACGCTTCACCAACGGCATGTGCTCCGTCAGCAAAGTATTCTTGTCCGCTTTCCCTTTGACCGTGTACATTGAATTCGATGATAGATTGATCCGCCGCTCACGCGGCCCTGCCCTGCACGCCCATGCCCGCGCCGGCACCCGATCCTGCGAAGCGTCCGGCCAGGCGCCGGAACGCCACCGACGCACCCGCCAGCGGGAAGGCGTCGACCACGGCGCGGCCGAGACGCGCCGCGCGCTGCAGGTATTCGTCGGCCGGCACCGAGCCCATCGAGCTTAAGGTTACTGCCAGGTAACGAGTTGCTGCAGATGCCATATTATCGTATACCACTTTCGCCTCGGCTTCGGTTGCGCCGGTGACAAGGATACCGAAGGGACGCCTTCCCAGGTGTTGCGACAGGCGCTTGACCAGTGCGTAGGCATTCGTGATCGACGCCGCGCTGGTCGACACCTGCACCACGATCTCCGACGACGCCATGACCGGCACCGGAAATTCGCCGTCCGCCGCGAACTCGCCGTCGACGATGATGATGCTGCCGGCCGACTGCTTGACCAGCACGTCGAAGGTGTTGGCCAGGCGCCGCGCGTCCCCGTGGGTCCGCGGCGCACCGCCCATCGATACCACCGAAAACCCCTGCGGCACCGCATGGATCACCTGGTTCAGCGCGCATTCCTGGCGCGCCACCTGCAGCAGGCTGGCGCCGTGGTCGACGCCGAGGCGCCGGGCCACGCCGTAGTCGCGCTCGCAGGCGTCGACGATCATCACGTCGTTGCCGGACTGTGCCAGCGAAGCGCCGAGGTTGACCAGCATGGCGCCCTTGTCGTCCTGCGGCGTGGCGGAAAGGAAAGTCACGATACGCGGCTTGGGGCCAGCCAGCATCCGGCGCAGGCCTTCGGCCTGGTCAAAG
The DNA here is from genome assembly GCF_006715485.1 of Herbaspirillum sp. SJZ107. GTDB lineage: Bacteria > Pseudomonadota > Gammaproteobacteria > Burkholderiales > Burkholderiaceae_D > Telluria. The sequence continues at coordinate 949,921 of NZ_VFNH01000002.1, read as the reverse complement.
TCGAAACTAGCCAACATACACCTCGCGCAGCGAACGGTCGTTGTTCAGGTTGCCCAGGCCGGACATCAGCGGCGCCAGGTCGGCATCAAGCAGTTGCGAAGCGGCGTCGCGCTTGCTGCGGAAGGCGCGGTCGACCAGCAGCGCGCGGTCGGCCAGGTGCAGGTCTTCCGGCACGCGCTGGCCGTTCGAGATGTAGTGCAGGTTCAGCTTGTTGCGGATGATCGCGTCCAGCACGTTGCCGATCGAGGCGGCTTCGTCCATCTTGGTCATGATGCAGCCGGCCAGGCCGCTGCCCTGGTAGGCGCGCACCACTTCGTTCAGGGTTTCGTTGGTCGCGGTCGCGTTCAGGCACAGCAGGCGCTGCACGTTGGCGCCGCTGTCGGTCAGCATCGCCACCTGCTCGGTCACCATCTGGTCGCGCTGCGACATGCCGATGGTGTCGATCAGCACGGTGTGCTTGTTGCGCAGTTCTTTCAAGGCGATGCGCAGGTCGGCCTCGTCCTTCACCGAGTGCACCATCACGCCCAGGATCTTGCCGTAGATGCGCAGCTGCTCGTGGCCGCCGATACGGTAGGCGTCGGTGGTGATCAGGGCCAGCTTGTCGGCGCCGTGGCGCATCACGCAGCGCGCGGCCAGCTTGGCGGTGGTGGTGGTCTTGCCGACGCCGGTCGGGCCGACCAGGGCGAACACGCCGCCACGGTCCAGGATCGCGTCTTCGTTGGCCACCGTGGTCAGGTTGCGGGCCAGTACGGTCTTAATCCAGCGCATCGATTCAGCGGCATCCTTACCGACCGGCATCTTGTCGATCAGGTAGCGCGACAGGTTGGCCGAGAAGCCGGCGCCCAGCATCTCGCGCAGGACCATGGCCTTGTTCGGCTCGCGCTGCTGGGTGCTGCCCCAGGACAGTTCCGACAGCTGGGTCTCCATCATGCCGCGCATGGCGCGCAGCTCGCTCATCATGCCGTGCATTTCGGCGGCGGCGGACTCCTTGGCCTGGGCGATGGCGGCGGCCATCATGGCGCTCATGGCTGCCATGTCGATGGCCGGGGCGGCCGGCGCTGCCGGTGTCGGCGCGGCGCGGCGGTCGGCGTAGGTGTGGGCTGCCGCGGCATCGTCGAAGGCCGGTTCCGGCTGGAATGCGCGGGCGGCGGGCGCCGGCTGGTACGGACGCAGGTCCGCCATGTCGTCGAACGGACGCCCTGCCGGGGCGCTATCGAACGAACGCGCTGCCGGCGCAGTGTCGAAAGGATGCGCTGCCGGCGCATCGGCGAAGCGGCGCGCCGGCGTGGCGCGCGGGGCCGGTTCGGCCGGGGTGTCCACCTGCAGCTGCGGACGCGGCGCATCCATTTCCGATGCTGCGGACGGCGACGCCAGCGAGGCGACGTCGTCGTTGTCCAGGGCCAGGATCTCGACCACGCCATCGACCGGGCGGTTCGACAAGATGACCGCGTCCGGGCCGAGGGCTTCGCGCACTTTGCGCAAGGCTTCCCGGGAAGTCGGTGCAGTAAATTTCTTCACGTTCATCTTGATGTTCTCCGCTCGGCAGGCAGTGGTATTGGGTCAGTGACAATCTTGCTCGATGAACTCGTTGCTCATCATGGCTAGATTATTGACGATGCCGGGAGGAAACGATCTGGAGAAAAGGACGGGGAAAAACCCTTATTTCGATGCGAGGAGGAAATTCGAGATAGGTGCACAGAGGTGGCGCGAGCTTACGCCGGGAGATGGCGGCGCCGGGCGAGCGTCCGGCGGCGCCGACGGACCCTTGACGGGCCCGTCGGAAATTGCAGCGCTGCGCATGTGCAGCGCTTTTCGTTCTTACATCCAGTAGCCGCGGTGCTGGCGCGCCAGTTCCTTTTCGCGCAACCATTCCTCTGCATGCTCGATGTTGGAAGTGGGAATATTGCCTTCTTCAAGGGCCGCGCGCACCTTCCACTCCGACTGTCGCGCCAGCAGCGCACGGAAGGCTTCGCGACTGTACAACGATGTTTCTGTACCGGCTGCGTGATCTGGCGTGTAATCGACGCTGCCACCGCTGATATTGAATTGAAACATCGTTGTTCTCCCTATATTTATAGTGTCAAGGCCTGATGCTAACACTTACAAATTCGTGACAATTGTTCGGTAACACACTAAAGCGATAATAAATAAACAATAGTCATGATCATGATCAAAACTATTTTCCATATATTGTGGTAGTAAATTACGCCATACCGACCAGGCTGGTGACCCGGATCGTCTTGGTCTCCGGAATCTCGGAGTGCGACAGCACCTTCAGCTGCGGCAGCGCCCGGCGCAGGAAGCGCGACAGCAGCGTGCGCAGCGGTCCCGGCACCAGCAGCACCGGCGTCAAGCCCATCGCTTCCTGCTGCTGGGTCGCATTCGCGGCCTGCTGGACGATGGTGTCGGCCAGGCCCGGCTCGATGCCGGTGCCGTCGCCGCCGGCGCTCAGGGCCTGCACCAGCAGGCGTTCCAGGCGGTTGTCCAGGGTCATCACCGACAGCTCGTTGGTGCCCGGGAACAGCTGCTGGACGATGGCGCGGCCGAGGGCCACGCGCACCAGCGCGGTCAGGTCGTTCGGATCGCCCACGCCGGCGTTTTCCGACAGGGTTTCGATGATGGTGCGCATGTCGCGGATGTGTACGCCTTCCGTCAGCAGGTTCTGCAGCACTTTCTGCAGGGTCGACAGCGACACGACTTTCGGCACCAGGTCCTCGACCAGCTTCGGCGCATCCTTGGCCAGGTGGTCCAGCAGCGCCTGGACTTCCATGCGCCCCAGCAGGTCCGACGCATGGGTCGTGATCAGGTGGTTCAGGTGGGTGGCGATCACGGTACCGGCATCGACCACGGTATAGCCCATGCTCTGCGCGTCGTCCTTGAGGCCGGCGTCGATCCAGATCGCCGGCAGGCCGAAGGCCGGATCGGTGGTCACCAGGCCCGGCAGCGTGCCGCTGGCCATGCCCGGGTTGATCGCCAGGAACTGGCCGTTCATCGCTTCGCCGCTGCCCACTTCCACCCCCTTCAGGGTGATGCGGTAGGAAGTTGGTTTCAGTTCCAGGTTGTCGCGGATGTGCACCGGCGGCGCCAGGAAGCCGACTTCCTGGGCAAACTTCTTGCGGATACCCTTGATGCGCTTCAGCAGTTCGCCGTTCTGACCCTTGTCGACCAGCGGGATCAGGCGGTAACCCACTTCCAGGCCGAGGGTATCGACCGGCATCACGTCCTGCCAGCTGGCTTCTTCTTGTTCAGTAGGCGCTGCTGGAGCACCACCACCAGGTGCTGCCCCAGCAGCACTGGCCGCACCTGCAGCACCGCCGGCGGCGCGGGCCGCACCGGCTTCCTGCGGCGGCGCGTTCTTGAGCCGCTTTTCGATCAGGTAGCCGCCACCCATCAGGGCGCTGCCCAGCAGCAGGAACACCAGGTTCGGCATGCCCGGGATCATGCCCATGCCGCCGATGATGCCGCCGGTGATGTACAGCACCATCGGACGGCCGAACAGCTGGCCGACCACCTGCTCGCCGACGTCCTTGTCGCTGGCCACGCGCGAGACCACCATACCGGCCGCGATCGAGATGATCAGCGACGGCAGCTGGGCTACCAGGCCGTCGCCGATGGCCAGCAGCGTATAGTTGGTGACGGCGTCGCCGAAGGCCATGTTGTGCTGGACCATGCCGACGATCAGGCCGCCGATGATGTTGATGACGGTGACCAGGATACCGGCGACCGCGTCGCCATGGACGTATTTCGAGGCACCGTCCATCGAACCGTAGAACTCCGCTTCCATGCCGACTTCGGCACGGCGCTTCTTGGCTTCCTCCTCGCCGATCAGGCCGGCGTTCAGGTCGGCGTCGATCGCCATCTGCTTGCCGGGCATCGCGTCCAGGGCGAAGCGCGCGCCGACCTCGGCAATACGGCCGGCACCCTTGGTGACGACGGTGAAGTTGATGATGGTAAGGATGATGAAGACCACCAGGCCGACGGTGTAGTTACCGCCGATCAGGAAGTGGCCGAAGGCCTCGATGACCTTGCCGGCCGCGGCGCCGCCGGTGTGGCCCTCGGTCAGCACCACGCGGGTCGAGGCCACGTTCAGCGCCAGGCGCAGCATGGTGGTGACCAGCAGCACTGCCGGGAAGGCCATGAAGTCGAGCGGCTTGACCGTGTACAGCGCGGTCAGCAGCACGATCACCGACAGCGCGATATTGAAGCTGAAGAACAGGTCCAGGGCAAAGGCCGGCAGCGGCAGGATCATCATTGCCAGCAGCAGGATGATCAGGATCGGCGCCGCCAGCGCATTGCCGCGCGCCGCAATGCCGCTCAACCAGCCTGGCAGTCTGAAACCGTTCATTCGTACCCCGTCGATCAGTGATGTTGTTGGTGCCTGCAAGCATTAAGCTTACCCATAAACAACATTATTACTGATGCCCAGTGGAAACCATGGGCTGAGCAGACGGGAAAAACCGCCCTATTTCATCGCTGCGTCACTGCAGGCTGCCCGGTGGCGGCTTGCTAGCGCCCTGCTCGTTGGCGCGCTGCGAAGCCGGGTTGAACGGGTCGAGCTCCGGCGGCACCGGCAGTTTTTGCGGACGGTCCGGATACTGGTCGGTCGTGCCCTTGGTGTAGGCGCGCAGCTGGTAGACATAGGCCAGCACCTCGGCCACCGCCGAGTACAGCGCTTCCGGGATCTCGTCGTCGATGTCGGTGTGTTTATAGAGCGCACGCGCCAGCGCCGGGGCTTCCAGCAGCGCCACCTTGTTCTCTTTCGCGATCTCGCGGATCTTTGCCGCGACCTCGTCGGTACCCTTGGCCACCACGCGCGGTGCGCCGCGCTGCCCTTCCCCGTACTTCAGCGCCACCGCGAAGTGGGTCGGGTTGGTCACGACCACGTCCGCGGTCGGCACGTTCGACATCATGCGCTTGCGCGCCATCTCGCGCTGCAACTGGCGGATCTTGCCCTTGATTTGCGGATTGCCGTCCGATTCCTTGGATTCCTGGATGACTTCCTGGCGCGTCATCTTCAGTTTGTTGGCGTAATGCCAGAGTTGATAGGGACCGTCCAGGATCGCGATCGCACCGAGTGCACCGACCATGGTGAGAAAGGCCTTGGCGATCAGGCTGCCCAGGTGCGGCGCGGCGGTGCCGAAGGGCTCGGCCGCCAGGCCGATCACGGCATCCTTCTGGCTGATCACGATATACCAGGCCACGGCGCCGACCAGCAGCGCCTTGGCAACCGCCTTCAGCAGTTCCACCAGCGAATGGGTCGACACCATGTTGCCCAGCCCGCGCATGGGGTTGAGCTTGCCGAAATTCGGCATGAAGGACTTGGCGCTGAAATTCCAGCCGCCGATCAGCATCGGCGAGGCCAGCATCACCAGGATGATGGCGCCGGCCAGCGGCAGGCAGGCCAGCAGGATGCTGATGAAATCGGCGGTCACGCGCTCGATCAGCACGGCCGGGTTGTAGATCTGTTCGCGGTCGAGCGACAGCCCATGCTCCACCACGGCGGAAAGCTTCGCGACCAGGCTGTCGCCCGTCACCCAAAGCCCGGCGCCTGCCGTCATCAGCACGGTGAACGTGCCGATCTCGCGCGAACGCGGTATGTCGCCTTCCTTGCGCGCCTGGTCGAGGCGCCGTTGTGACGCTGGTTCGGTCTTTTCTGCGTTGCTGGCTTCCGCCATCCTGGACTCCTGCGAAACCGGCGGACTACCGGTTCTTGATCAGAATGGGATTATTCCAGATGGGCCTGCACATCCATCGCCATAAAAGGGCGTGAATTCCCGCCCTTTTATGCCAATCACTGCAATACCACGCACTTTCCGCTGTCGACGACCTGCTGGACGGTGGCGGCAATCACCTGGTGTCCGGCTTCGTTCGGGTGGATACCGTCCCCGGAGTCGTACTGCGGCAGAAGCAATCCGCCCGCCGTCGACAGCTTGCTGTAAATGTCGACATAGCAGGGGCCGACCGCAGCCGACAGGCGCGCGTGAATATTCAGCAACTGCGCGCGTTGCGCATCGTTGACTTGCCGCGGCTGTATCGAAAGGACCAGAACCGCCACCTGATTCGCCTTGGCCGCGGAACGGATGGCGAGGAGGTTGTTGACGACTTCATCATTGCTGTAGCCGGACAGGACGTCGTTGCTCGGATAAGCCAGAAACAGTGCGACCGGCTTGCGTGACAAGGCCTGGTCGATATTCCGCGCCGGATCCGGTGCCGGACGGCCGGCGGGCGGCGTCGATGCACTGCTGAGGCCCTGGTAGGTCACCGAACCGGGGGTCGCCAGGTTGGCGATCTCGGTCAGGCGGTTTGCATACGCCGTACCCACGACGTTCACCCATCCCTTGCCTTCCGGTGCCCCCTTCCCCGACGCGGTCGAAGATCCCATGACCACCCAGACGCCCTTGGCGATCGATTGCGGCGGCGCGGCCGGCACGGTCGGAGCGGGCGCCGCCGGCGCGGTGCCGGCACTGCCGCCTCCGCCACATGCAGCCAGGGCAGCGCCGATGGCGAGTAATGCGAATTTTCCGAAACAGGCTTTGATTACCGACTTCTGATAATTTTTATACAAGTTTGAATATTTACTATTGGAGTTCATCGGACAATTCGAATCAGTTTCAGCGCTACATATTCAGTGCTTGTTCAGCAATACCGTATTGACATTACCTAAAGGGTTAAAAAAAGGCAAGGAAGAAATACCGGAAGATACAAAAAAGTGGATTTTTGTGAATATTACAGTGGAAATTAAAGCAAAAAGATTCACTCTTATTCCATTACTACAAACTTTGGTCGTATTTTCACCACAGATTTTTACATATAGCATGCAAGTTAACCTTCCATCAATTTTCCGTGAGGAAATTTATTGCTACAATTAACTTTTATCGATCGCAAATATCATCTACACCGATGAAAGACAGTAAAAACTTTTGGGCACTCGACTGGTTGCGCTTTTTTCTCGCGGTCTACCTGGTGGTCTTTCATACACAATCCGAGTACTTCGCGCCAAACAGCCTGATCGGTTCCATCCTCGACCTCGGCAATATGGTAACGGGCACCTTCTTCGTACTGTCCGGCTTTCTGCTGACGCACGTGTACTTCGGCACGCAGAGCAAGCAGCAGGGTTTCAAAAAGAAATCGTTCTGGATTGCGCGTTTTTCGACACTCTATCCGCTGCATATGGTCGGATTTGTCGTTGCCTTTTCGATCAGTCTTGTGCAGATCTACAAGACCGGCAGCATTCTGGTACCGGCAGGCTTGTTCGATCCTGCGGAACGCCCTCTGGAAACCAACGAGCTGGTTGCCGGTATCGCGTCGCATCTCTTGCTGCTGCATGCATGGAATCCCTTTTATCAGATCCTGAACGGCCCCTCCTGGTCGCTGTCGGCGCTGATGTTTTTCTATATCGTTTTCCCCTATCTGGGCATATCCCTGTACAAGTTCAGGCAACCGCTTGTCCTGCTGGCCGGCCTCTGGGTATTGTTTTCCTTGCCCGGCATCCTGGCACAGCTATTCGACGACAACAGCGTACTGATCGACGGCCTGCTGCATCGCAACCCGATTCTCCGACTGCCATTGTTCCTGGCGGGGATTCCGCTGTACGCGGCCTATGCCAGGCGCAGCAACGGCGCCGGCGTGCTCGGTGCCGCGGAAAAGCAGGGATGCCTGCTCCTGATCGTGGCGACCGCCGCCGCTGCCGTCTACCTGAAGCTGCAATATCCTGGCCAGCAGCTCCACATTCTCAGGAACGGCTTCTATTTCCCTGCGGCCCTGGCAATCGTCTGGCTGGCGGCATTCGCCGGGCCGGCCGCTTCGGCCCTGAATACGCGCTGGTCGGCACGCCTTGGCAAAGCCTCGCTGTCGATTTTCATCCTGCACGCCTCGGCCTTCCATGTACTCGAAAAAATCGAACAGGTCGTCCGGGCCGCGTTCGCTGGACAGGCAGGCACGCAAGGGATCGGCAGTATTATTTCGGCAAGCAGGGATATCGAGCCCGTGCTCTATCTCTACCCTGTGTATGTCGCGCTGATCGTGGTCGGCGCACTCATCGTGCAGGAGCGGCTCGTCACGCCGGTACAGGCCAGGTGCAGGAGCATGCTGACCCAATGGTTGGGGAACGGCCAGGCACACAAGGAGCCGGCGCCAACTGTCCAGAAGTCCTACCGGATGCAGTCGGCCTGGAGCGACGAGGTCAACGTCGAAGAAGTGGCGCGCTAGCACTTGCGCGGGTCCCGATACGGCTGGCTTGCGACTGCCGCGGGACTTTAAAAAAAACGAAAATCTACAACAGTTTCAGAACAAGCTGCCACCGTTATTACAAATCGGGATTATTTAAAACTATTTACTGTACACTAATGTGTTGCGGACAAGTGGAATCTTCGTCACACTTGCCGTCGAGGCTGCCGCTTGGCTGCCCTACAGTGTGCTACGGCAACATTAACTTGCTATAATGATTTAGCAACGTGATATTGCTGCAGATACCCCTCAATTGAAACAAAGGATCCAAAGATGAAAAAACTTCTCGTTACCGGCGCAATCCTGAGCCTGCTGTCGGCACAAGTGTTCGCACAAGAAGCTGCCAATACCGCTGCTGGTCAAACCGGCACCGCTGCTACCGGCACCACCGGTACCGCTGCTGCTGGCACCGCATCGAGCGGCGGCTTCTTCGGTGGCACCACCGTTGCTGGCCTGTCGACCGGCGCCGCTGTTGCTATCGGCGTGGCCGTGGCTGCCGTCGCTGTTGCTGCTTCGGACAGCGACTCGACCACCAACCACTCGACCACCACCCACCACTAATCGTTCGACGGGCATCCCTGCCCGTGATCGAGGTAAAAAAATTGGCCGCAATCGCGGCCAATTTTTTTTGCGCTTCCCAGGCGCTCAGGCGATCAGTAAGTGCCCGTCCATGCGACGCTGATCTGCTTGGGCGACGGGGTGATGGCGAAACTCGACGGCCGGTTGGTCCTCTGCGACTGCCACAGCCAGCTTCCCATCGCATAACCCACCAGGCCGCCGGCGACCACGTCGGATACCCAGTGCTGCCGGTTGGCGGTACGGCCCATGGCGCCGGCAGCGGCCAGTCCGTACAGCCACGGCGCGTCGTACTCCTGGGCGAACGGCGTCACCGCCGCGAAAGCGATCGTGCTGTGATTCGACGGGAACGATGAATCCGAACGTTTCGGCGCACGCTCCCATTGCCCCAGGTTTTCGTCCGGCCGTGCGCGTCCGACGATGCGTTTGGCCGTTTCCGACACGGCGATGGCGCCCGCAATCGACTCCAGCGAAATGATGCCGATATTCTGCATGCGCGCATCGCCGAACGCGACGGCGGCGCCCGATGCGCCGGCCAGTGCAACCGGCAGCGCCTTGCCGACGTTACCCCAGGCACGGGTGATGCCGGAACCGGCGTGCTTGCGCATGAAGCGGTCAACCGGTCGATCCAGCAATGCGCCTGCCGCCAGCGCGCCGCTGCCCAGCAACGCGCCGTTTGCCCATTGCGGCAGCGTCGGCGTGGTCGAAACGGATTGCTCGATCCGCTGGCGGAAGGCCGGCCACGGATTGGCCATCGGGCGGCTCGGGCGCACCACGGCGGGCAGGTTCTGCTCGTCGGCGCGCTCGGCAAAATTGCCCAGCCCATCGTAGCTGGTCATGTCGCGGCGCGGCTGTTCCATCATGTCGTACAAATCGCCCGGGCTGGCAACCATCTGGCCGACGTCGCGCGTCCATGGCGAGATCGACAGGCCGGCATTCGCCTGGCTGTCGAGCGGGAGCATGATGTTCAGCGGGATCGACAGGAACACACCGCGGTCGTTATAGGGTTTGGAAGGCGTGCCCGGCGTGGTGATGTCGTTGCCGTTGGTCTTCGTATACCAGGCCCCGATTTCCATGCCGGAAGCGAAACGGCGCTTGAACTCCATGCGCACGCCTTCATCGCGCGCCAGGAAGCGTCCTGCGCGGGCCGTCACGGTAATATCGTAAGGCAGCTTGTAATGCAGCGCCGCGATCGCGGTGACGGTCTGGTAATCGCGCTTGCCGAGCAGGCCCTTGAAGTCGCGCTGCTGCAAGGCATCGATCGACAAGTCGGTTGCCCAACGGCTGTCGCGCGGCAGATACAGCACCTGTCCCCCGACGCCGCGGTACATTTCCTCGTACAGGCCGCCGGACAGGCGCGCATAGACCCGTTCGTCCGGATTCAGATACTGGTTCAGCATCAGCCGGTTGACCTTGAAGCGGCTGCCGCGCTTGTACTCGGCAACGTCGGTACGCACGTGCGGCAGCAGACTGTTCGACTTCTGGGTCACGCCGGACACGTTTTCGAGCACGTCCAGCCACAGCACGCTGTTCATGTACAGGCCCGGCCGCAGGCGCTTGTCGTAGACGCCGGCAGCAGCCAGGTCGTAGCGCAGCGCGCCGCTCGGGTCGTTGAAGAAGAAGCCCATTTTCGGCATGATCTTCAGGCGGTTGCTCTCACGGTCCTCGGACAGCAGTTGCACCATTTCGCCGTCGCGGCCGACCTGGACCTTCATGCTGCCCTCTTCCCGGACCGCGGACAGCAGCTCTTGCCGGTCCGCGATCTTGTCGGCCGGCGTCGAATAACGTACCGACACCGTCGTCAGGAAATCGTCGCGGCTGCTCAACCCGGTCAGATAATCGGTCAGCTTGGTGGTGTCCAGGAATTCGTAGGTCGCGATCGGCTGTTCCAGCTTCGTGTAGGTGATCTGCAGGCTGCGCGTGCCTTCCGGCGCGAACGCCAGCGCGGTACGGGCGGCACGGCCGACCGCGCGTCCCAGGTTGGAGATCCGGGAATTGGTCAGCGCCAGACGCAGCGTCGTCCCGTCCAGCTCGACCCGGATATTCTTGAAATCCTGCTTGGCCAGCGCATCGACCAGTCCCGCGGTATGCGCCGGGCTCTGCTGCCATTCGGCTGCCGAGACCCGGGCCGGTGCCTGCTTCGGCTGGAAATAGGCGGGTTCGAACAGCTTCGGAATGAACTCCCGCTCGGAAAACGGAATGCTCATGAAGGCGTTGGCGCTGAAATGATCACGGTGGCGCGCCACCTGCGCGCCGAGCCAGCCCCAGCGGTACTCCAGCCCGATGGCAGGTCCCTTGCGGCGCGCGCCGGCCGCCGTCTTGGACGCCTGGAAATCCTTCGAATAGTCGTTGGCGTCGTACTCCAGTACCGCCGCCCAGCGCGGCGCCGACAGCGGTACCCAGCGCACGCCGGCAAACAGGCCATCCGGCCGCTTCTGGCCGTAGCCGATGCTGGCTTCGATATTGCGGGCGCTGCCGAATGTCTTGGTGGCAACAATGTAGTTACCCCGGAACAGTTCGGTACCGAAGATGTCGGTACGCCCGACGGCGATCTGCGGTGCCCATTTGCTCTCTTCCCAGAGCCTGAGCTTGCCGTCGATCACCTTGTCCTTGTAGCGGCCGTACTTGCCGCCGTAGGCGTTGGGGTCGCTGCTGAAGCCCGGAATGCCGTTGATGGACACGTAGCGGCCGGTCATCTGGAGGAAAGGCAGGACGGTACTGGTGACCCACAGCGAACCGTAGGGATTGTCGAAGCTGTAGCCAACGCTGAACGTCCCGTCGGGCTCCGTCCATGCGCTCGGCATGTTGATGTAGCCCGACTGTCCGTTCAGGCTCGGGGTCGACCCAAACGCCTGCGCCGCGCCCAGCATGAGGCAACTGAACTTGAGAGTGTGCTTGAAAACGTTGGTGAACACGTTGGAGAGGCCAGACAATTACTGGCGGATGAGAAAAAAAATATGGCCGCGGCATGCGCGGCCCCCAACGATATGCCGGTCCGGTCAGTCGAACAGGTCGGCTTCGCCCAGCGGCTTGCCGGCTGCATCCTTGGCAGCCAGCTGCGGGGCGAAATCGAACGGCCACTCGATGCCGACGGCAGGATCGTTCCAGAGCAGGCTGCGCTCGTGTTCCGGGAACCAGTAATCGGTGGTCTTGTACAGGAACTCGGCCGACTCGCTGAGCACCACGAAGCCGTGGGCAAAGCCCGGCGGCACCCACAATTGCTTGTGGTTGTCCTCGCTCAGCACCTCGCCGACCCACTTGCCGAAGGTCGGCGAGGATTTGCGCAGGTCGACCGCGACGTCGAACACGGTGCCCTGCACGACCCTGACCAGTTTGCCCTGAGGATGCTGGATCTGGTAATGCAGGCCACGCAATACACCATGCGCAGACTTGCTGTGGTTGTCCTGAACGAATTCCACGTCGAGGCCCGTCACCTGCGCGAAATCGCGCGCGTTGAAGCTTTCGAAGAAAAAGCCGCGCGCGTCGCCGAACACTTTCGGCGTCAGCACCAGGACTTCGGGGATGGCGGTGGGGGTTACGGTGTACGGCATACTCGGCATACCTTATTTCAGCAGATTCAACAGGTATTGGCCATACCCGTTCTTGGACAGCGGCGACGCCAGCCTTTGCAGCGCTGCGGCATCGATCCAGCCCTGGCGATAGGCGATCTCTTCCGGGCAAGCGACCTGCAGGCCCTGGCGTTTTTGCAGGGTCGCGATGAAGCTGGCCGCTTCCAGCAGGCTGTCATGGGTGCCGGTGTCCAGCCAGGCATAGCCGCGGCCCATGATTTCGACGTCCAGCTTTCCGCTTTGCAGATAGCACTTGTTGACGTCGGTGATCTCGAGCTCGCCGCGGGCGGACGGCTTGATGTCGGCGGCGATCGAGCAGACGTCGCTGTCGTAGAAATACAGGCCTGTCACGGCATAGTTCGACTTGGGCGTCTTCGGCTTTTCCTCGATGCTCAGCGCACGCTGGTTGGCGTCGAATTCGACCACGCCGTAGCGTTCCGGATCGTGCACGTGATAGGCGAACACGGTGGCGCCGTCGGTGCGTTCGTTGGCGCTGTGCAGCTGCTTGACCAGGTCGTGGCCATAGAAAATGTTATCGCCCAGGACCAGTGCGCTCGGCGCATTGCCGACGAAGTCCTTGCCGATCACGAAAGCCTGCGCCAGACCGTCCGGGCTCGGCTGCACCGCGTACTGGATGTTCATGCCCCACTGGCTGCCGTCGCCGAGCAGGTCCGCGAAACGCGGCGTATCTTGCGGGGTACTGATCACCAGGACTTCGCGGATACCGCTCAGCATCAGCGTGCTGAGCGGGTAATAAATCATGGGCTTGTCGTACACCGGCATGAGCTGCTTGCTCACCGCCTGCGTCACGGGATACAGCCGGGTGCCGGAGCCGCCAGCGAGAATGATCCCTTTGCGTTGAATATTGGCCATTTTATGAAAGGATTTGTTGGAGGACGTGGCGGACGCCGTCCTGCCATTCGGGCAGGATCAGGCCAAACGTGCTACGGAAACGTGTGGTGTCGAGACGCGAATTGGCCGGACGTTTCGCCGGCGTCGGATAGTCCGTGGTGCTCAGCGGGAAGACCTTGTCCGGCGTGGTCTTGAGCTGACGGCCGGCGGCCAGCGCTTCGGCAATGACGAAGCGCGCATAGTCGCACCAGCTGGTTTCGCCACCGGCGACGACGTGATAGGTACCGTAAGGGAAGGCATCGCCGCCCTTGTCCTGGTATTGCCGCACCAGGTGCGCCGTCAGGTCGGCCAGCAGTGCCGCCGAGGTCGGCGCCCCGAACTGGTCGGCAACCACGTTCAGCTGCTCGCGTTCCGCCGCCAGGCGCAGCATCGTCTTCGCGAAGTTGCCGCCGTGCGCGCCGACCACCCAGCTCGTGCGCAGGATCAAGTGGCGCGGGTTCGCGCCGGCCAGGGCGCGTTCGCCCTCGTACTTGGTCCGGCCGTACACGCTTTGCGGATCGGGCGTGTCGGTTTCGGCATAGGCGCCTTCCTTGCTGCCGTTGAACACGTAATCGGTCGAAAAGTGCACCACCAGCGCGCCCAGGCGCGCCGCTTCTTCGCCGAACACGCGCGGCGCCTCGGCATTGACCGCAAACGCCGTGCCCTGGTCGGCCTCGGCCTTGTCGACGGCGGTGTAGGCCGCCGGATTGACGATCACATCCGGCCCGATCCGGCGCACCAGCGCCCTGATCGCTTCAGCATCCGCCAGATCGCAGTCGGCCTGGTCGATCGCGACCACCTGGCCGAGCGGCGCCAGCGCCCGTTGCAGTTCGAAGCCGACCTGCCCGTTCTTTCCGGTGACGAGAATCTTCAATTCACGCTCCATACTGGACATCCAGCCAGTCGCGATAGGCGCCGCTGGTCACGTTGCCGACCCATTTCTGGTTGTCGAGATACCACTGCACCGTCTTGCGGATGCCGGTCTCGAAGGTTTCCGCCGGCTTCCAGCCGAGTTCGCGCTCGAGCTTGGTCGCATCGATGGCGTAGCGGCGGTCGTGGCCGGGACGATCGGTGACGAAGGTGATCTGGGTCCGGTAGGACTGGCCGTCGGTACGCGGGCTCAGTTCGTCGAGAATGTCGCACAGGGTATGCACCACGTCGAGGTTGGCCTTTTCGTTCCAGCCGCCGACGTTGTAGACCTCGCCGAGCTGGCCTGCCTCGAGCACGCGGCGGATCGCCGAGCAGTGGTCCTTGACGTACAGCCAGTCGCGGATCTGCTGGCCGTCGCCGTAGATCGGCAAGGGCTTGCCGGCCAGCGCATTGTGGATGCACAGCGGGATCAGCTTTTCCGGGAAGTGGTAAGGACCGTAGTTGTTGGAACAGTTCGTGGTCAGCACCGGAATGCCGTAGGTGTGATGGTAGGCGCGCACCAGGTGATCGCTGGCTGCCTTGCTGGCCGAATATGGGCTGTTCGGCTCGTAGCGATTGGTTTCACGGAAGGCCGGATCTTCCTTGCTCAGCGAACCGTACACTTCATCGGTCGACACGTGCAGGAAACGGAACGCAGCCTTGTCCTGCTCGTCCAGGCCATTCCAGTAGGCGCGTACGGCTTCCAGCAGGTGGAAGGTGCCGACCACGTTGGTCTGGATGAAGTCTTCCGGGCCGTGGATGCTGCGGTCGACGTGGCTTTCAGCCGCAAAATTGACGACCGCGCGCGGCTTGTGTTCGGCCAGCAGGCGCCCGACCAGTGCTGCATCGCCGATGTCGCCTTTCACGAATACATGGTTCGGATTGCCCTGCAGGCTCGCCAGGTTTTCGAGATTGCCCGCATAGGTCAACTTGTCCAGATTGATGACCGGCTCGTCCGCTGCGGCGAGCCAATCCAATACAAAATTCCCACCGATAAAACCCGCACCGCCCGTAACTAAAATCATAAAAGCTCCTAAATTCTCAAATCCAACCCGCAAGTGCCGATATCGCAAGTACCGAACGGTCACTGAGGCGTCGACGTCCGCCGGTGATGACAAGCCTGGACATTCGCAGCCGTCGGAGAACCGAATCCGGAGCGCTCAGGACTTTCTCAAAGTACACGATCTTAACATCTGTCCGTTCGCGGAGGTATATTTCGACGGCTGCCGCAATCTGGCGCCGATACCAGCCGTTCCGGATCAATTCGAGACGTTTCACGATCGAGCCGAAACTGCCTTTCGAACCGATTTCATTGTTCGCGTGCTGGCGATAACGCAGCCACGGTTGCTGGTCGAAATGCCAGCGTTTTCCCCACGCCCGTGCCAGCAGATAAATCAGCCAATCGTGGTAGTGGAACTTTTCGCTCAATGCGTGATTGGCACTGCAGAATCGCTGCACGTCGCGGAACAGTCCCGCCGTCATCACGAACGTGCATCCCTGGCCGGCACCTTCGAACAGGAAGTCCATGTCGCGCACCGCTGCGCTCTGGGACAGGATTTCCTCCTTGCCGTCTTCCCAGAATGCCGTGGTGGCGCAGGAATAGCCGTCGGCGCCGCTGCGGCGCAGCGCTTCCACCGCCACCGACAGCTTCCTGGCATGCCAGACGTCATCCTGGTCGGCCAGCGCCACATAATCAAAGGAATCGACGGAAACGGTCCTGAAAAGGCGGCGGAAATTCGCGCCCGCCGATCCGCTGCCTTTGTCCCAGGTCGTCACGCTGATGGCCGGATGATTGCCGAACTCCTCCTGAATGCGGGCCGCGGTCGCGTCGTTCGAGCGGTCGTCGGCGATCGCGATCGCCACGTCGACATCGTCCTGGGCCAGGATTGTCCGGATCTGTTCGCAAATCCAGGTCGCGCCGTTATAGGCGGCGAGGAGTACCAAAATTCTAGGTTTTATAGTCATGACTTCGTAAATCAGATCATGCGGCGGCGGCATGCGGTAATCCGGCTGGCCTCGCGGCTGGTTTCGGCACGGTCAGCGCATAAGCGGCGCCCAGCAGGAACAGATTGCCGTATTCGTAGCCGTAGGTCTGGAAAAGAACGTTGAGATAATATCCGGCGACCAGCACCCAGCGATAACGGCTGGACGAACTGCTGAATATGCAGGTCAGGCAGAACGTGCTGAAGGCAATGAAGTGAACCAGGCCATAGGCGCCGATCTGGTTCATGAAAAACATGTGGAAATTGTCGATGCCGATGGACTGTTTCAGCACATCGTTCAGGCCATTCACGCCGAATCCCGAAAAATAGAAATCTGAAAAATGATCGAAGAAATAGCGCCACAGTAAAAGACGTTCGCTGGCGCCGTCGCCCTTGCTGTCGAAGTTAAAGAAGGCCATCACGAACGCATACAGGATGGCGGCGCCGGCCGCGACGATCATCAAGGCCTGTTTCCGACTGACGCTCAGGAGCTTGTAGCAGACGTACAGCACGACCACGGCAATCAGGGCCTGGCGCGAAAAGAACACCAGCACCGACAGGAAGAACACCGCGAAATCGATCAGGGTGACTTTCCGCCCCACTCCCGCACACACGTACAGGAACAGCGCGAATGTCGACGCAACGAACATCGCGGTGATGTTTTTCGTCAGGTAGACGCTGGCGAGCGGCTCGGCGAAACCATACAGCTCGGAACTGGCCAGCTGTTCGCCGGACGTCATCGATACGATGATGGAGCTGAAATTCATGCCTTTGGCGGCATACACGGCAACCGAGATGACCAGCCAGGCCAAGGCGATCCTGCGCAGCGCGGTCGCGGTTTCGATGCCGAAGAAAATCGAACGGCGCGATGCGATGATGCAGACCGTGATCACGTTGACGACCATTTTGATGACGAGGTCGTAGCTGGGACTGTCCGCCAGCGTTTCGACCGCGGCGGCCGACGCGACGCTGAACAGCCCGCTCACGCACAGCAATCCCCAGCCGAACGACACGCTGCACCGGGTCGTCAGGAAACGCCACAGCATCACGCTCATGAAACCCAGCTGGGGCAACAGGTAAAGCGTGTGCGACAGTATCTGGAAAGGATATAAAAATATGCTTGCCAGAAACAGGTTACGAATGACGGCCGCCTCGAGCTGACTGCCTTCTGAATGATAAGTGGTCATTTGCCTCTCTTGGCGCAACCAGACGGTGACCACCGTGCCGGCATGGGATGGAATGTCGCCCGGTCGCAGCTGTTCCGCGTCACTGCCGTTTCGCCCGGGCTGCCGAATCGAAATCGGCAATCAGCAGGAACCAGTACATGCCCAGGGTCCGCAGCAGGCCCTGCTTCTTCAGGCGCAGGCTGGCGGCGCGCCACAGCCGCGCCACCGGCGAGGCTTGCGGCATGGTGCCGAGGCTGCGCGCCAGGCTTTGCTGGTCGCTGCCGAGCCTGGCGGCATAGGCCGCGGAAAATGCATCGGCCTGCACGATGATCGGACGCAGCGCATCGGCCGCTTTCTGGCGCGAAAACGCCTTGGGCACGGTCTGGGCAATCCGCCGGATTCCCCAGCCTTTCGCACCCAGCGTATTCGACGCGTGCTGGCGGTAACGGATGAACGGACGGTCGAGGAATTCGACGCGGCCGAATGCGGCCGCCACCAGGGCCAGCCACCAGTCGTGCATCACCGCCTGCGGTGCAACCGGCAGCGCCAGCCGGATCAGGGCACGGTTCACGATCACCGTACAGCCGGTGACGGAGTTCTGGCATAGGCAACCCGCCAGGCTGGACAGGTTCTTGTCGAGGTTCTGGTACTCGAACAGCGACGCGGAAATCTGGCGCAGCTGCTCGTCCACGACGCGCAGGTCGCTGTGCAGCAGCAGCGGCTTGCCGGCGCCGTGCTGCAGTTCCAGCTCGTCCATCCTTGCCGTCAGCGACTGGATCTTGTCGGCATCCCAGACGTCATCCTGGTCGCACAGCAGGACATAATCCGCAGTGCTGCACTCCAGTAGATTCGAGAAGTTGGCGGCCGCGCCGCGCTGGCCCGGTTTTTTCGGCACCACCCTGATCTTGCCCGGATAACGGCTGACGTACTGCGCGATCACGTCGAGGGTGGTGTCGGTCGAGCCGTCGTCGCACACCAGGATTTCGGAAAAATAGTCCTGCTGGGCAAGAATCGAATCGAGCTGCGCAGGCAGGAAGCGCGCCCCGTTGTAGGTGGCAAGAACGATTTGTACAGATTTGGATTGCATATTGATCGGTGTAACGGTTACTCGGCTGGCAGGTCCGGCGCTGCCGGGTCGAACGGATGCCCGGCCCCCGCGCGGCAGATGGCAGCGGACGCGGCTGCCGGTTCGGTCCCGCCTCTGCCCGCAGGCAGGCCCGGCCCGGACGAACCTAGCGCAGGGCCGCAGGAGGCGACAGCCTTATCAATAGGCACCGTCGCGGCGGAAGATGACCTTGAAGGTCCTGAGCAGGATGACGATATCGTTGAACAGCGACCAGTTCTTCACATACCAGGTGTCGAGATAGACGCGGGTGTCATACGTGATGTCGTTGCGGCCGCTGATTTGCCACAGTCCGGTGATGCCCGGCTTGGCTTCGAAATAATAGTCGACCTGGTTGCCATATCGCTCGAGTTCCGCCGTGATGACCGGACGCGGCCCCACCAGGCTCATGTCGCCCTTGAGGACGTTCCACAATTGCGGCAATTCGTCCATGCTGGTCTTCCTCAGGAATTTTCCGATCGGCGTGATCCGCGGATCGTTCTTGAGCTTGAAATCGCGTTCCCATTCTTCGCGCGCGGCCGGATCGTTTGCCAGCACATCCTGCAGCAGTTGCTCGGCATTCGGCGCCATCGTCCTGAACTTGTAGCAGGCAAAGGTCTTGTTATGCTGTCCCTGGCGCTTGTGCCCGAAGAAGATCGGACCGCCGGATGCCGCGACGCGGACTGCGATCCACAGCAGCAAGGGCGCGCCCAGGATCAGGGCGCATGTGGAAACGACGATGTCGAACGCGCGCTTGATCAGGCGAGGCAGGCGGCGTGCCAGGTTGTTGCGGACCGTCAGGAGCAGCACTTC
This sequence comes from Herbaspirillum sp. SJZ107, assembly GCF_006715485.1. GTDB lineage: Bacteria > Pseudomonadota > Gammaproteobacteria > Burkholderiales > Burkholderiaceae_D > Telluria. The sequence continues at coordinate 930,687 of NZ_VFNH01000002.1, read as the reverse complement.
ATGGCCGAAGAAGTGATCCACTTCCATGCCGTACAGCGGCAGCCCGCGCATCGACGGCACGACCTGGATGCGCCGCTGGCGGCGGCCGAGATCCTGGATCAGGTCCTGGTAATGATCGACGCCGCCTTGCTCGAGGGCGAGCACGACGTGCGGATTGCCCAGGCTGTCCAGTACGGAATCCACTTTTTTCGACAGGCGGATCGACGGCACCTGGCGGCCGAAACGGTCGACCAGGGCCAGGTCGAGGCGCGGGCGGTCCTGCGGCACCAGAAAGGCCAGCAGCACGTATCCCATCAGGCGTTCGTCTTCGAAGGCGCGCGCGGTTTCGATCGCGTTTTCGCCCCAGCCGACCACGACCATGGGACGCAGCCAGGCGCCCATCCGGATCAGCGCCAGCTTGGTGATGGCGCGCAGCGCCAGCAACAGCATCGGCGCAAAGGTCCAGGTCAATGCCAGCGCGGCACGGGAAAACTGCCATTTGCCGAAGAATACCAGGGCCGCGTCGAGGAAGATCAGGATGACGCTGATCCCCAGCACTTCACGCACTTCGTTCGAGTACGGGCGACGGCGCGTGTAATGTCCTTTGCCCCAGAATGCGGCGATGGTCAGCAGCGCCAGGATGAAGAAACACTGGAGCCTGACCGGATCCTGGACTTGCCACCACGTTACGGCGTTATCCTCGATCGGGACATGGCGTATCGAAAACGATGCCATGGCACCGAGAACGAAAGCGGCAGCAAGCGCCACGAGATCGACCAGGATCAACAGGAACTTTTCAACGCCAGGACGGCTGAGCCAGGATGAACTGACCGGTCTGTCTATCAGAAAAGAATCAATTGGCTTCATGATGAGCGAATCCTATTGTGGATCATCGATTGCGCCGAAGGCCCAGATGCGATTTCAGTGCGGCCCACTGGCTGGCCGTCTCCGGCGACTCCAGGGCGCGTCGCTTGACTTCCTGGCCGAATGCCCACACGAGCGAAAAGAACAGCGCAAACAGGGTAGACAGCAATACGATCAATGCGCGTTTCGGTTTGAATTTGCGCTCCGGCTCGGCAGCCCGGTCGAGCACCTGGATCAGGGACGGGTCCTTGGCTTCGTCCAGGCGTGCCAGCTCATACTGCTTTGCCAGCAGCTCATACAGCATCTGATAATACTTCACGTCCCGCAGCAGACTGATGTTTTTCAGGCCGGCCTGGCTGATCGGCGCCTTGCCCTCCCCGGCGCCCGCGTCGTTGCGGCCATTCTCGAGCTTCGACAGCTCGCCACGCAGGCTGCTCAATTGTTCCTGCACCTGGCGCAGGGTCGGATTATCGTTGGTCAGGAAAGGACGCAAGGAATTCAGCTCGATCTCCTTGGCGGAGATCTGCGCGCGCAAGCGGCCGACGGTCTCGACGATCGTGCGGCTCTCGACATCCACGCTGATGACGCCGTTGGCATCCATGCCCTTCTTCAGCGTCGTCTCGGCTGCCGCCAGGTTGTTTTTCGCGGTTTCGAGTTCTCTCTGGTAGAACAGGCGCTGCTGCGCCGCCTGGCCGATCGCCAGCGTGCTGTTCAGGCGTTCGAGTTCGCTGACATAGGAATTCGCGAGGGCCGCAACCCGTTTGCGGTCGCGGTCCTCGACGTCGATCGTGATGATGCCATCCTTGCCAGCGGTGACCGAGGTATTGTCTTCCAGCTTCAGCCGCGCGCGCTCCGACAGCTCGGTGTCATAGACCTTCTTCAGGTCATACTGTGCAATCAGGCGATCCGCGATCGTGCGGCTCTTGAGCATGCCGACATAGAGGTCGCCGGGATTCTTGATCCCGGCCACGCCTGCCGCAAGGCCGGCGGCGCCGCCAAGCTGGGACAGGATGGCGGCCGCACCGGATTGGGCTTGCTGCGGCGGCAGCATCTTGACCGTCGCCCGATAGACGTCCGGCAAGGCCAGGCTCACGGCCAGGGAGATCGCGGCGGCGCCCAGGGTCATCCCGGCGATGAACTTCTTCCGCTTCGCGAGGACGATCAAAAGTCCGATGACACTGGTCTCGTTGCGTCCCGGCTGCGCTGCGGTATTGCTGTATTGATCCTGAACTTCGCTCATGCTCTAGTAATTATCTTAATGTAGGTCGTGCATGTAATTGCGTTAGTCACGCAAGGTCTTGACTGCTGCCGCGCCCAATCCGAGGTTTGCCAGGATCTGGGTCCATTCGCGCGCACCTTGCATGAACTTGCTCCATGCCGTCGCCTTGTCCAGCTTTTCCGGGACCACGATGGTGTCGCCCGGCATCACTTCCAGCCCGCCGATTTTTCCGAAGAACCAGCCTTGCGAATCCGAGGACACGACCGTGCCGTCCACGCGCATCACGAAGGTGTTGTCGACGTCGGCATCGGTGGTGGTGCCGGCCAGCTTGAGGTAATCCTTGACGCGGCTGTTCGGGCGCCACAGCGGCGAGGCCTCGACGTTGACGGAGCCGAACACATGGACGAACGCCGGCTTGGACGGCACCACCAGGCGATCGCCGTTTTGCAGCGATACCTGGGGCAGGCGCGCAAAGGAACGCTCGTTGAGATCCAGGCCGAAGGCGATGCGGCCGGTCGGCTGCAGCTTGCGGAAGCGGGCAATACGCTCTTCCGCCAGACGGCGCTGGGCTTCGAACTGGGCCGTCGAAGCGGCGGCCTCGGTGGGCGACATCGCCGCCAGGTTCGCCATCTGGGCCGACTGCTCGCTGCGGATCTGGGTCTCGAGGCGATCGGCGGCGCGCTGCAGGTTGACTTCCTGCTCCTTGCGCACTTCTTCGCGGTAGAAGCCGGTACCGAACAGGTAGGCGTTCGCGGTCGGACCGCCGGCCTTGGCGATCAGGGTCTGCAGCGTATCGCCGGCACTCAGCTGGTACACGCCAGGCACTTTCACTTCGCCTTCGACACGCGCGAAAATCTGGCGCTTGTCCATCGGCACGGCCACATCGTCCTGCGAGAAGATCGTGACCGTGTCGCCCGGCTGCAGCTGGACGTTGTCCGGACCATTCGGGTTGGTGAATACATTGCCCAGGTTGAACGGAATGAGCTTCACGGTCAGGTCGTTGCGATTCACGCGCTCGATCACCGCGTAATCCCAGTTGACCTGCTCGATCAGGTTACCGATGCGCGATGCGATCGATTCCGACTTTTGCTTCGTATATTGTTCGGTCTTCTTTTCTTTCCTGTCGAGCGTGCTCTTCTCGTTCTCGTCGTCGGCCAGCACGCTGTTCTGGTGCTGGGTCGATGCACGGCTGATCAGGTATTCGCGGTTCGGAATCAGGTCGCTCACCCGCATGCCGTTCTTGAACGGCGCACGCACCGGCTGGTCGACATTGCCGCGCAAGATCACCGCGTTCGAGAAATCGGGGGTAATGGACGTCACGTTCAGCACGTCGCCATTCTTGAGGGTGCGCTTGAGGCCCTGGCCTTCCAGTGCAAACTGCTCGACGCTACGCGGGTGGTTCGCGGTCGGGGCAATGCGCTCGAGGAAGGCACGGCGCGGGTCCGCCACCACCGGCAGGCCGCCGGCGACGTCGAGCAGGGATTCGACCGTATCGCTGCCGGTCTTCAACTCGAAGATGGCGGGCGAATTGACCTTGCCGGTCAGGGCCACGAAACCGCCTGCCGGCGGAATGAAGATGGTATCGCCGTCCTGCAGCTTGACGTCGCCGGACTTGTCGCCCTTGGCGACGAAGGCATACAGGTCCAGTTCGGCAGCCACCCTGCCGCCGCGCTTGACCTGGACATGGCGCATGCTGCCGTTGGCATTCGGACCGCCGCTGGCGAACAGCGCAGTCACCAGGGTGGACAGGCTGGATACCGTGTACGTCCCCGGACGCTTGGCCTGGCCGACCACATACACAGTGATGGCGCGCAGCTTGCCGAAACTGACGTTGACCGTCACGCCCTTGTACAGCCGGCCGACCGCCGCCCGGATCACGTTCTGGGCTTCGCTGGCCTTGACGCCGGCGAGTGCCACCGTACCGATGGTCGGGATCGAAATCGTACCGTTGCGATCGACGGTGGCGCGGTAATCGATGTCGATGGTACCCCAGCCACGGATGGTCAGCTCATCCCCCGGTCCAAGCGCATAGTCGGAAGGCACCGGGGCATTCGACACCGGGGCAAACGTCGAAGGCGTGTTCGCAAAAAAGCTCGTCCCGAAGATCGGCAGCAGCTTGCCGGTATTATCCGCGACAAACTTCTGGAATTCGCTCGCCTCTTTCTTGGCATTCCATTGGCGATTCGATAAATCGCCGTTCTGCATCCTGCTGCCGTCGAAACGGCTGTCCCTGTCCAGGCGACGCTGTTGTGGATCCCGCTCGCCGTTCCGTTCCCGCATCTGCATCTGATACTCGGAAAGCTCCGAAGTCATCTCATCGCGCATTGGCGGCGTGTCCAGTTCATTGCCCCGGGAATTCGTGATACTCACCCTGCGCGGCATCGTGGACGACATCATCGAGGATTCGCCCATGTTCGAGGAACTTGGCGAATTCGTCGTGCGCGGGGAATCCTGATTGAAGAAGTCGGAATTGTTGTTGCTCGTGTTCTGGGCAGAAGCAGAGATAGAAGCAACGGCGAGGGCCACAGCCGCGAAAGTCTTGGTGAACTTGAACATTGACGTTTTAGGGGGAATGAGGCATGGACGCTTGAGGATCAACAGTCTATTTTACCCGAGAGCAATCGAGCATGGGAAACGTTTTGTTGTTTGTGTGACCATAAACCAGGGTTGAAAACGGAGGAATTCAGCACATTTGCTACACCGGGTATCGCGGCACTTTCATGTCTGGAAAACCATAAATTTAATATCTGTATCTCGCAATTCCGTTCATTAAATTTACAACATAGTGTAATTTGCGTTACAAATTGAAACCGTTCTCTTTATCGCCAAGTGAATATGCGCCTGCCTGCAACAAAAGAGTCACACGGGTAACTAATATTATGAATGGACAGCGTATTCGATCGGATAAACCGGCATAAACAAATTACCCGTAAAACGCCGGCCGGCAGGCCGGAACACGGCCTGCAGCTGCCGTGGTTATGCGCGTACGGGCTGGCCCGGCGCCTGGATCGTCTTGATGATCCTTGCCGGTACTCCGCCGACCACGGAATACGGCGGCACGTCCCTGGTCACCACTGCATTCGCGCCGACGACAGCGCCCTCACCGACGGTCACGCCCGGCAAGATGCATGCGCCTTCGCCGATCCAGGCATTGCGCCCGATGATCACCGGCCCCTTGGACCAGACCAGGCGCTCGTTCGGCGGGGTCGCAATGTCGGCATAGTCGCCGACGCCATGGGAGTGATCGGTGATGTACACGCGGCTGCCGATCAGCACGTCATCGTGGATTTCGATGCGGTTGACGGCACCGATGTGGCAATCGTTTTCGAGAGAGACGTTATTCCCGAATACGATGGTCGGCTGATAACGGACACCGCCATGGAAACCGAACGCTTCGATCCGGTTGCGGTCCTGTGCGCGGAAATTGCCAAGGCAGGTGACGTACTCGAGCCCTTCCAGCACGCAGTCGCGGCCGATATAGACTTGGCCGCCGACGGCACGCATCTGCATCTTGATGAATTGGCTGCACAGCCGGCGCCAGCGGATGCGCACTGCGCGCTGTATGCGGTGATGAATCCTGGCCATGCCACCCAATAATTTGCGACTGCTCATCCTGTCCTTAATTCTCAACAACATCCATCAAAGCAGGGTCGGTATCGAGTGCCTCGACGCCGAATGTGCGTACCACATGCCAGTCCCGGCTATAAAACTTGGCCGTCGGGCGCTTGGCATCGTACAGCGGATTGCCGGCCAAGCCGTGTTCCTGGGCATCGTATTTATTCCAGAAGATATCGAGCACGTCCTTGTCGATCACGATGAAATAGTCGGCCAGCTGACGATAGTAGACAGCAAGGTCGACCTCGGTGCGTTCGCCGATGGCTTCCAGATAACCGCGGTGAATGTAGATTTCCGCAACGCGGTCTTCCGAGAACTTGCGCGGCGTGATGCGCTGGCGGCCATACTCTTCCGCCGTGAAACTGCGCGGATCGAGCGGCTGGCTCCACATGGTCAACATGTCGTCGATATGTCCGAACTGGAACATGTCGCACATCGAATAAGGGCGGTAGCGGCAGAGGCTGAGGCTGGGTTCGATGATGCGCTGGCGCTGGCGCGCGGGATCGACTGGCGGATATTCGGCCAGCAGCGCAAACAGATAGGGCAAGACGTTGTGCGCATGGAAACGCTGGTCCGAACGGCTCTTGATCACATATTCGCAACCGGCCTGCTTGGCGTGGCGGATACCGGCACAGGTCGACACCATCTGGAAGTTGACGTTGTTGCCGCCACGCGTGGACGGCGGATCGGACAGGACGACCTCGAAACCCTCCGCGCGCAACTTCTCCAGGGCGGCCGCAGGTTCGCTGCGCCAGGTCGACACCACGATCGATGCCTGGGGCATGATGCGCCGGTACAAACGCGCGGACTCGATCGTGAAGTCATCCTGATGCACCAGCGGTCCCTGGATCACGACCGCCGTCGGCGGCAGCGACAGGGCGGCGTGATTCACGCTGTCGAGGTGAATGCTGGCCTGCGCCTTGGGACGTGCGTGATAGGTGTAGAAGCGCGAACCCGATGTCCGGTTCAGCGACATCAGTGCCTGGTTGAGCAGCTTCGGAAAGCCGCGGAAGTCACGCAGGCCGGTGTCGAACAACCAGGCCAGGCTCTTTTTGACGAGATGTTTTTTCATTTATGGGCCATCGAGGACTGTGTGCTTGCGCGATTCACGTACAAGCCGGCGACGCACAGCAGGGCCGTGACGCCTCCGGCAAGCAGCAATTGGACCAGGGCCGGCAAGGCCAGTCCGCGCAGGCCGGCACCGGCACCAAGGACCAGCCCGGCCACCAGCACTGCCGGCAGCAGCTTCGGCAGGTAACTCGTGACACTGATACGGTAGGTACGAAACGCTTTCCAGAAATTATGCGGGTGGCAGGTCAGCGCTTGCGCGATCAGCAACGCCAGGGGCACCCCGATGAACCCGAAGTGTTGAATCAGCAAGGGCATCGTCGTCACGACCAGCAGGGCCGAGATGACGGTCACGGTTGCAAAGTTCATGTCGCCGGTGGCCATCGTGGCGGTGGTTGCCGTGGTCTGCTGCCATTCGAAGAACATCACAACAAAGTAAATTCCCAGGAATAAACCTTCGATCGGCACCGGATGGCCGACCCAGACGAGGAGAATCTGATCGATGCTGACCGCCACCAGCGCCAGGGCGGCTGCCGCGATCACGGCCGCATTCCCCAGGGTTCCGAGCAGCAATTCACGTGCGGCGCTCCGGTCTGCCCGGTAGGTGCCGGCCAGGCGCGGCGTGGTGACGACGATCGGCAGGCTGGCCATGAGCGAAATGCCGCCGATCAGCTGCTGGGTCAGGCCAAAAGCGACCGTGTACTGCGCAGGCAGGCGCGACGCGATGATGAACGGCGTTGCATTGAACACCAGCTGGCCCGGCAAGGCGATGAATACGTAGCGCAATGCGTCGCGCAGGGTCGCCATGACGCTGTCCCTGCGCAGATGCTGCATCCGCAGCCGGACCTGCCAACGCGTGCGCTGGCGGTAGAAGCCGACGCAGATCGACGTCACCCCGGCAGCGGCCCAGCCCAGCGGCATCGCCCACAGCAACAGCCCGCCGTACAAGCCCAGCGTGATCACGACGGTCATCACCAGAATGGAAACGACGCGCAGCGATTTGTCATAAAGATTATCGCCTTCGGCATACAGCAGGCTATGCATGACATTCGCGAGAATGCGGGCAGCGGACGCCAGTGCGATCGCGACCAGCAGCGATGCGGCATGCGTGCCGAGCACGCCGAGGCGCGTGCATGTCCATAACACGACGACGGCAATGACCAGCGCCCCGCTCAGTGCCAGGACAACCGTCGCCACGAAGTTGCTGGCAATCCTGCTGATGTCCTCGGACTCATATTTCACGGCGGCCAATTTGTGCGGCAGCACGATGTTGGCGCCGAGTTCGAACAGGGCCAGGAAGGGCATGGCCGCCAGCATCAGGAACCAGATCTTCAGGTCCTGCTCGTCGAAAAACTTGAACGCTTGCCGCGACAGAAAAATGCCGGCCAGGATCTGGCTGACACCTGCACCAAACGTGACAGCGTAGTTACCTAGACGCTTGATATCCGGGATCTTGGCCGTCATGCTTCAGCACGAAACCTTTCCTTCAGGCTTTCGTAATCGGCCGGCACGCCGCAATGCAGCGTCACGCCCGGTGCCAGCAATTCGAAACGGATGTCGCGGCCCTGTTCGATCAGGCGATTGTACAAAGGCGCGATGTAGATTTCGCCATTCACCGTCGCGCCCGAACGCAGCTGGGCTTCGTACACGTCGCGGAAATCGCGCACCGAGCCGAAACCGTACAGGCCATTGCTGCACAGCGAGGAGATACGCTGTTTTTCCGTCGTGCGCTTCACGCGTTCGGTACCCGGCACCGGCTCGACGAACGACCAGCCCTCCCCTTCGGCCTCGAACACTTCGAGGTAGCCGTCGGCAAAGGCTTGCGGCGAAGGCCATTCGTAACCGAGGCGGATGGTGTCGATATTGAAGACGACGAAGGGCAATGCCCGATCGTAATCGCGCAGGCCGAGATAGACGGATTCGGCCTGGCCGCGGGTCTCGAAGTCGAATTCGATGATCCTGAAATCGACGATGCCCAGCCGCGCCACTTCACGGGCAACGAATTCGCGCGCGTTGAAATCGTTACGGACCAGGAACACGAATGACTGGTCGCGGAAATGCCGCTCGAACGAGCGCACGGCTTTTGCAAACACGGTTTCCGTGCCGAGAGGCAGCTGGTACTTGGGCAGGCTGTAGCCATCGCGGAAAAAGCGGCTGCTTTTCCCCAACATAGGAATGATGATCACGGAACGCCTTTACATTACAGATCGAGATTGGAATAGAGCCGCAGGGCATTCGCCAGGAACGCGGCCTGCCGTTGCGGGCGGTCGGCATGGAGCGGCAACATCGAAATGAACAGCAGCACCACCATCGGCATCAGCTGGCGCGGCGTCACGCCGGGCAGCAGCTCCAGGTCGAGGAAGACGTCCTGGATATCCAGGGTGCGCTGGTCGGTATGGATGTCGAGCGTGAAGCGGTTCAGTGCGGGCGTCAAACCGATCTCCAGCTCGAATGCCCCGGCCACGATATGGTCGTAGAGGCCGACCACCGAATGGGCCAGCTTGGCGATGTCGTAGCGCAGGTCGCCGTCGCTCGTCAGGCGATGCTCGCTGTCGAGGCCGCGCGGATCGATCACCTTGATGCGGCCGCTGCGCGAATCGAACAGAATATTACTCAGGCAGAAATCGCCATGGATCAGGCCGGGGAGCGGCCGGGTTGCTTCCAGCAGGCGCAGGCAATGCTCGACGATCGCGCCGAGTGGTGGCAAGGCGATGCCATTGATCTCGTTCGGATTGGCCAGGTCGATGCCTTGTGCGTGCGCTTTGAACGCCTCGAGCCGCTCCCAGGTCTTGGCGCCGGCCAGCGCGTTGAAGTCGCGCACGGCCTTGTCGCGTGCCTCGGCATCCAGTGCCTGGGCGTGGCAACGCTGCATGAATTCCGCACAGCGCAGGAAGATATTGTCCCAATAGAAAATCGGATTGCGGCCATGCACGAAGACTTCGTTCAAGGGCGGAATCGGAAGATATTCCAGCGTGTAGCTGGCCTGCTCGCTGTCGCAATCGATCAATTGCGGCGTGAATACCCGCAAAGGCGGCGGCAGGCTGCGGAACCACTGCGCTTCAGCCAGGATCTTGCGCTGCGGCGTACCGGTCTTGCGCACGCAGCCATCGCTGATCATCAGGGAATTGAAGGCACGCTCCGTAGTCAGTCGTGCACGGCTGTGGAAGTAGGTATTGACGTGGCCAAAATCGAACCAGCCGGCAACTTCGACGCGTTCCAGCGGCCGCTGCGCCGAATACCCCCGCACGGCGGCAGTGAAACCCTGGCCGCTCTCCTTCAGCAGGGCGGCAAACAGTCCAGGGTCGGAGAAGCAGAAGTAGCCACACCAGACCGACTCGGCGGCGTGGTCTGCCTGCTCCACTTCCCATGCATAATCCTCGGTGGTACGCACGATGCCGATGACGTCGGCTTCCTGCGGCAGATCGGTCACCAGGGTATCGCCGTGCAGGATCCGTAGCGGCATGCCGCCCGGCGGCAACTGCGCCAGCGCCGCCGCGATTGCGCTGGCAAGGTCGAGCCGCTCATCGCTACGGATCGTTTGCACCCCATGACGGGCCAGGTAGCGCGCATCTTTCTCGGCCAGCTGGTAGGAATCCGGCAACGAAATCGCAAGTGCCGCATCGGGAAAATGCTTGCGCGCCGCTTCGATCTGGTGTTCGAACAGCCTGCGGTTCCCGACCGGCAGGAAGGCCGGCGGAAGCCGTCCGAATTCCGTCTGAAATTCGGCGTTCACATAGGCTGCGGAGGTAATCAGTATCATTTTTCTTGCTCGAGGAGAGTCGTGATTTCCTGCCGGTTCAGCTTGCGGAACTCGGACGGACGGATCGCGCGATCGTCGACATAAAAACCTTCGTGCCCGCACCATGGCTTGCCGACATAGATCTCGTCGAACGGAATCTCGTGCCTGCGCAGCCAGTCGATGATGAGCGGCAGGGTATGCGCCGCGATCTTGCCGACGTTGCCTTCGAACGTACGCATATTGCGACTGGTATGGATAACGATGTCGAAGCCGTCGCGTTTGTACTCATGCAGCTTCTGCACGACCTCCGGAATCGGTTCCGACTGCGCATAGTTGCCATCGGTCGTGCGGCAGATCGTATCGTCCAGGTCAATAATCAGTCGTTTCATTCGCAATGCCATTTCGATCAGGATGGTTTCGCGCCATCGTTGCCAGCGACACGGAGGATATCGCCTGGTCAGACGTGTCCTGATTGACCAAGCGGGAGGTTGTGCTCGGGACGCTGAACAGAAGTAGCAACAGATTTCAGGCCGCCAGAACGCTGGTGAGCTTGAACATCTGTCAACGAGGGCGCGGGGAACGCTTGTAAAGTAGCTCAGCATTTTACCCGACAGCAATGAGGTTGTGGAACCTGTGCGTTAACAGTGCGACCATGCCTTCCGTGACCGGGATGTTCGTTTCAGCATTTACGCCACAGTCGCCCAAAGCTGTTCCGCAATTAATAAATTACCTCAGGTTAATTGTCTTTATTGTTCGATATATTGTTCTCAAAGTGCATCCGAATCACGGTTTTAGTGAAAATCGAAACCAGCGGATATTCAAGCTAAATAGCCCGCATAAAAAGCGTGACTACAAATGCAAGGAAGGCGCTGTCGCAATAACCAGGCTTATGATTCGAAACTTATTGCATGCCATTCCGGTCAGCCTTTCCTTTGCATTGCAAATCGTTCTGCGCAAGCCGCCGATGACCTGATCCGGCCGATACGGTACGGCGCCAGCCTGCCCTAGGGCTCGAGGCGCTTGACGGTCTGCTCGATCGCGCCGAACACCGATTTCCCTGCTTCGTCCAGCATCTCGATCCGGACCGTGTCGCCGAAACGCATGAAGTTCGTCACCGGCTCGCCGTGCTCGATGGTTTCCAGGCAGCGCTGCTCGGCGATGCAGGAATAGCCCGTCGACGCATCCCGGTTCGACACCGTGCCCGAGCCGACGATGCTGCCGGCGCGCGCGTTGCGCGTCTTGCACAGGTGGGCGAGCAATTGCGGGAAATTGAAGGCCATGTCGACGCCGGCGTCGGGCTGGCCGACGAGGCGCCCGTTCCAGGCCGAGCGCAGCGGCAGGTGGACCTTGCCGCCGCGCCAGGCGTCGCCCAGCTCGTCCGGGGTCACGGCCACCGGCGAGAAGGCAGTCGCCGGCTTGGCTTGCAGGAAGCCGAAGCCTTTTGCCAGTTCGGGCGGGATCAGGTTGCGCAGCGAGACGTCGTTCGCCAGCATCACCAGCCGGATCTGGCCGTGGGCCTGGTCCGGCGTGGCGCCCATCGGCACGTCGCCGCTGATCACTGCCACCTCGGCCTCGAAATCGATGCCCCACTCCTCGTGGGCGAGCACGATGTCGTCCAGCGGACCGAGGAAATCGTCGCTGCCGCCCTGGTACATCAGCGGATCTTCATGAAACGAGGGCGGCATCGCGGCGCCGCGTGCCCTGCGCACCAGTTCCACATGGTTGAGGTAGGCCGAGCCGTCGACCCACTGGAAGGCGCGCGGCAGCGGCGCCATGCAGCGCGCCGGGTCGAACTCGAAGGGGCGCCGTGCGCGGCCCGCGTTCAGCTCGGCGTACAGGGCGTCGAGCTGCGGCGCGATGAAGGGCCAGTCGTCGAGCGCCGCCTGCAGGGTCGGGGCGATGCCGTCGGCGATGTGGGCGGTCTTGAGGTCGCGCGCGACCACGGCCAGCTGGCCGTCGCGCGATCCGTCCTTGAGGGTGGCAAGTTTCATGGGCGCCATTGTAGCGCCCTGTCCCGGCGCTTAGAAGGTGCCCAGCAGTCCGACGCCGACCACGTTCTGGTAGTAGTTGTAGTCGATCATGCTCTGGCCATAGCCCGAGAAGTATTGCGCATAGCCCTTGATGTGGCCGGCCAGCGGGAAGGCCCAGCTGAGCTGCACCGCGCCCTTCTCGGTCGAAAAATTGCGCCGCACCAGGGCCGAATAATCGTGGCCATTGTTGCGGTAGGTGACGACCACGTCGCCGCGGCCCATGTAGTCGACGATATCCGGATTGTTGTCGTCCTGGGCCGACTCGTTGACGCGCTTCCAGACGCGGCCGACGACGGTCCAGCCACCGCGCTCCAGGCCGACCTGGGCATAGCTCCGGTTCCAGCTGCGGGACAACGATCCTGCCTGTCCGTTCGACTGGTGAACCAGGCCCAGGTTAAAGAAGCTGGCATGCATGCCGAGTATATTGAAGTTCAGCGGCGTCACCGCCATCAGCTCGGGCTGGTAATTGGTTTCGCGGAAGGGACTGGACGCCTCGTGGTTGCCCGCCTGCCAGAAGCTGTTCTGGGTGTAGCCGAACCAGAGGTCGACCGGCTTCTTGAATGCGTTCTCGACCAGCTTCATCTTGAACCCGAGCTGGAACACCAGTTCCGAGTGCGACAGATTCGTGTCAGCCAGGGCGCCCAGGTCCTGGAACGGGCGGTAGGGTTCGTTGTTGGGGTGCGCTGTGCGCGTCGCCATCAGGTAATTGACATGGTGCGGCCGGAAATTGAAGACGCCGCGCTTGTGCGCCTGGTCCAGTTCCCAATGATCGGCCAGGCTGAAGCCGCGCGTCTTCTCGGGCGATAAATCGAGTGCCGCCTCGACTGCCGGATCGGTTTGCGCGACCGACGCGGTGGCCGGCGGAATGTCGGACTGGGCGGCGCCGGTTGCCGGCGCCATGACGGGCGCCGGATTGACAGAGGCGCCGATCTGCGCAGCCGGCGGCACGGCGCCGGCGAGGCGGTCGTAGCAGGCCAGGCGCTGGCCGGCTTCCATGATGCGGGCGCAACCGGCCAGGCCGCTATCGGCCTGCTGGGTCTGTTGCGTCTGCTGGGCTTGCTGCGCCAGTGCGGAATTCAGCACCAGCAGCGGCAGTAGAGGGAGAAGTCGTGTGTGTGTCGCAGCCATATCGTCATCGTGTTTGAGCAGGCTCTTGTCCACTTGAATGCAAGATTGACAAGAGATAGATGACGAGTGTCGCGGAAAAACGCCGAGGGCGTCGCACGCCAGTATCCAGGACGGATGCCGGCGTGGCAGGCGCGAGCGTGTGGCGCCTGGCCGTCCTTACTGGCCGTCCTTACTGGCCGTCCTTAATCAGGCACCAGTAGATCCAGCTGCGCCTGCTCCAGGAAACACCACTCGCCTTCCGCCAGGCCGAGCGATTCGAGGGTCAGGCCACCGATCTGGGAGCGATGCAGCGCCGCACAGTGGTTGCCGGCCGCGGCCAGCATGCGCTTGACCTGATGGTATTTGCCCTGCTCCAGCACGATTTCCAGCTGGTGCTCGCCGCGCTGCACGCAAGACAGGGCTTTCAGCGGTGCCGGCTCGTCGTGCAATTGGACGCCGGCCAGCAGCTGCTCGACCAGCGCCGGGGTCACCGGGTCCTGGGTCGTGGCCTGGTACACCTTCGAGATATGGCGCTTGGGCGAGGACTGCGCGTGGTTGAAAGGGCCGTCGTCGGAAATCAGCAACAGTCCGGTCGTGTCGTGGTCGAGCCTGCCGACCGGTTGCACGTCGCGCCAGGTGAACTGTTCCGGCAGCAGGGTCAGCACGCCGGGGCGGTGGCTCGGCTTGCGCGAGCATTCGAAATTGGCGGGCTTGTTCAGCGCAATATAGACGTGTTCGCGATACACCCATTCTTCATCGAATACGGTCAGCACCAGGCCATCCGTCTCGACCAGGGTCTTGTAGTTGTCGACGACGTCGCCATTGACGGCAACGTCGCCGTCCTCAATCAGTGCACGGCAGTACTTGCGCGTGCCAAAGCCCTGCGATTGCAGCACGCGGTCAAGGGATAATTTACTCATGGGCGAGACTGTAACAGAAGCGGGACGGCCAAGGCAGGCGCAAGCCGAAAAACCAAGGAACTCAACAGTATGGAAGGACAACAAGAACTCGTTTGACAAACATCAAGCGTGTTCAGAATCTCCTGGATACACTGAATCTACGTTAGGAATTGCCCTACACTCCTCGCGTAGAAGACTACGAAACCTAGGAATGTGAGACAGCTACCCGTCAGAAAATTAACCGAGAGATGAGGTAATAGTGCAGATCAAAAAAACCCAAGGATGCATCGATCCGCTTGCGACCGTTGCCACAAGCTGCGGTGCGACAGCGGCCCAATCCCATTCATCCCTGTTTCCTGCCCAGCTCGCGCTGGCGCGCTGGATGTATGGCGGGGATGTGCCTCACGTTCAATCGTGCACCCATCATATCGCACGGGCCGCCTGGTACGACGAAGCCCAGGTGCGCTTCCAGGCCTGGATCGAGGCTGGCGGTTTCCACCTGCACGATCCCGACCATACCGATAGCGCTACCCAGGACGCATCGCACGAGCATCGTCATGCCGCCGCGCCCGCCCCTGCTCCCGAGGCCACGCGTAACCCGGCCTGGTACGACATCACGCGCTGCCGCGTGGCCCAGGACATCGACTGCCCCAAATAAGACGCCTCCATCGACACTGCCGCACCAAATAAAAACGACGGCTTGCGCCGTCGTTTTTTCCCCTGAGGGATTCCAGCTTCGAGGAATGAAGATCTCTCTGAACCGCATGTCGCGGGTTGCAGCAGCGTCGAAGGGGCGGGACAGTTTGCCGATGGGATGGTTGACCGGCTGGCTGTTGGCCGACTTGCGAACACCCTACGTCTTCACTATAGCCCGCCTCGCATAATTTTCAAGGAAAATTGATCAACGCAGGCTCGGCACCGCCCCGCGATAGACCGATTTCACCGCGCCCGCCCCCACCGAAGCGCCGAATTTCTTCAGCACACGCTCCGGCAAGCCTTCATGCGCGGTGTAGTCGATGATGTCTTCCGCCTTCACGACATCGCGCGCCACGGTATCGACCGTGCCGAAACCGTCGGCCAGGCCCATCTCGACCGCCTTGGCGCCGGTCCAGTACAGGCCGGAAAAGATTTCCGGGTTTTCCTTCAGGCGCTTGCCGCGGCCGGCGCGCACCACGGCGATGAATTGCTCGTGGATTTCGTTGAGCATGCTCAGTGCGTGCTGCTTCTGCTTGTCCGACTGCGGGCTGAACGGATCGAGGAAGCCCTTGTTTTCGCCCGCGGTCAGCAGGCGCCGCTCCACGCCCAGCTTGTCCATCAGCCCGGTAAAGCCGAAGCCATCCATCAGCACGCCGACCGAACCCACAATGCTGGCCTTGTTGACGAAGATCTTGTCGCCGGCAGAGGCAATGTAATAGCCACCCGAGGCGCAGATCTCGTCGACCACCACGTACAGCGGCTTGTTCGGATAGCCGCGCTTCAGGCGCTGGATCTCGTCGACGATAATGCCGGCCTGGACCGGACTGCCACCCGGGCTGTTGATGCGCAGCACGACCGCAGCCGAGCCCGCATCCGAGAAGGCCTTGTTCAGCGACGGGATCACGGTGTCGGCGGCGCCGCTGCCTTCTTCGTCGATAGAACCCTCGATTTCGATCAGGGCCGTGTGACGCCCCAGCGATTCAATGTCGGATGTGCCGAAATTGAAGTCGAAATAAGCCCAGATCGAGAAAAAAGCCAGCACCAGGAAGGACAGCTTGAAGAAGATGCCCCAGCGCCGCGCCGCCCGCTGTTCCCTGACGGTGGCAAAGACCAGGCGCTCGAGGGTGTCGCGTTCCCAGTTGTTGAACGTGGCCGGCGCGGGCTGGCGCGGCTCGTTCGGGTTGTCGTTACGGGTGTTATCGCTCATAAATGCCTGTTCAGTATCCCACTCGCTTTGTTACTGGGCGGCAGGCGGCCGGATAAATTGGTCCGGCTGCCAGTAGACGTCGCCCTCGACCTCGTGCACGCCGATCGGCCGCAGCTTGCCGCCGCGGCAGGGGCCGCCGGCACAGACGCCGGTGTCGGGGACATAGATCGCGCCATGGGTCGAGCACATCAGGTGCAGCTTGCTCGATTCGAAAAATTCGCCCTTGAACCAATCCAGTTCGACCGGGACGTGGGCGCAGCGGTTCAGGTAGGCGTACACCTTGCCGCCATAGCGCACGGCAAAGCCGGTCGCGTCGCTGCCGAACGCGACGACTGGAAAACGCACCCCCAGCCCGCCGTCGAGCAGGTCGCCCGATGCGCAGACGAACAATCCTTCAGTGGTGCTCATGCGTTCTCGACCAGCCAGTCGTGCAGCTCGGGCACGCTCTTTGCCGTGAATACCGGGTGACATGCCTGCAATTGCTGTACAGGATGCGCGCCATACTCGACCGCAATGCCGTATGCGCCGGCGCTATTGGCCATCAGCAGGTCATGCGTCGTGTCGCCGATCATAACGGTGCGCCGCATGTCCTGCCCCAGTTCCCGTGTCAATTCCTGCAACATGGCTGGATGCGGCTTGGAAAATGTCTCGTCGGCACAACGGGTCGCATCGAAGGTCGACAGCAGGCCGGTGGCGTTCAAGGCACGGTTCAGGCCGACCCGGCTTTTGCCGGTGGCAACCGCCAGGAAATAGCCCTGCTGCGACAACTCGTCCAGCATCGGCCGGACGCCTTTGAACAGCACCAGCTCGTGGTCTTTTGTCAGGAAATGGTAGCGATAGCGTTCTGCCATGCGCGGGTACAGGGCCGGATCGATATTCGGCATGGCCGCCTGCATCGCTTCCGACAAGCCCAGGCCGATCACGTGCGACGCCGCCATGTCGCTGGGCACCGGCAAGCCCAGGTCCTTGGCAGCCGACTGTATACATTTGACGATGGTGGCGGTGCTGTCCATCAGCGTCCCGTCCCAGTCGAAGACAATCAGGTCGAATTGCTTTCTTGCCATGTTATACGGCGCCTGGTAGGCACCCGCTCCTCATGTCGCCTTGTCAGCGTTTGTTGTGTTCATTAATGGGTTGCCCCAAGCTTACCAAGAAACGATCGCATTCCGCCGGCAATGGCGCCTTCAGGGTCATCGGCTTGCCCGTTTCCGGGTGCTGGAAGGTGATCTGGTAGGCGTGCAGGAACATCCGCCGCAGGGCGCCGCGCGTGTCGCTTGCCTTCTGAAGCTGCTTGTTCAATGCAAAATCGCCGTATTTCTCGTCACCTGCGATCGGGAAGCCGCTGGAAGCGAGGTGCACCCGGATCTGGTGCGTGCGCCCGGTCTTGAGTTCCGCTTCGAGCAGCGCGAAATCCTTCCACTTGCGCAACAGGTTGAACACCGTATGCGATTCCTGTCCGCCGGCCTGGACCACTACCCGGCGTTCGCCGTCCGGTGTCGTGTACTTATGCAGTGGTAATTTCACGTGCTGGCGCGGGTTTTTCCAGTCACCCACGGCCAGGGTCAGGTAACGCTTGTCGGTTTTGCCGTCGCGCATCTGCTCGTGCAAATTGGTCAGGGCCGAGCGTTTCTTGGCCAGCAACAGCAGGCCCGAGGTTTCGCGGTCGAGCCGGTGCACCAGTTCCAGGAACTTGGCATCCGGACGCGCGGCGCGCAATTGCTCGATGACGCCATACGACACGCCCGAACCGCCATGCACGGCGACGCCGGCCGGCTTGTCGATCACGAGCAGGTGATTGTCTTCGTGCACGATATGGAATTCGGCACCCGGTACCGGCGCGCTGCCGGCAGCTTTTTCGGCGATGCGGATCGGCGGGATACGCACCAGGTCACCTGTTGCCAAACGGTACAACTGGTCGATGCGGCCCTTGTTGACGCGGACTTCACCGGAACGCAGGATGCGGTAGATATGGCTTTTTGGCACACCCTTGCAAACACGTAGCAGGTAGTTATCGATACGTTGGCCGGCTTCTTCCTCGGTGATCGTGACGAACTGTGCAGTGGCGGCGGGGCGGCTGTCTGTCTGTGATGAAGGGGGAACAACATCGTTTTGCAAGGTCATTCGCTCTGTCTTCCCAGAAATTCTCTCTAAGTCCTTCATTTTGAATATATAATCGACAGGCGGCGGTCAAACCTCTGCTGGTGTAAGAATTAAAACGATATTTTACACAGGGGCGTGTCCATCGGCCTCGCTAAGATGCAAATTCGATGGAAACTAACGTGTACGCACATTCCTGTGCGAACCAGGGTTGCACCGCAGTTGTAATCGGGTAGCGCACAGGATTGCAGGATAGGATTGTTTGGAATTAAAGGATAAGTACCGGAAAGCCTACCGGAACCTCAGGTCCCGTACAGGTAGGCTCGCCGGGTAATGGCGTCGATAACGCTTGCTGTTTCCGCCGGATTTGTTAGCAGTCACCTTCGTGGAATCCTGGACGCCAAGGCTGGTTGATCGCCTGGCGCGATCCATGAAGTGTTCGCCGGCTAAATCCGGCCCGTGCCGCACTGCCTGAAGGCCCCCTGCGCCGCCCCGATCGGGCCGCCCGGGCCTTGCAGGACAGCTATGCGCGCGGCAATGACGTTCGATGCCATTTGCGCCCTGTGGCCGGCCCGCCGTGCCACGCTCCGGGCATACCACCGCCAACACTCCGCTCCCCGCGTACATCCCTGTACATGAGAACGGCCCTCGGGTCGCGGAGTCTATAAAAATGAAACGAATGTTGTTTAACGCTACGCAGCAAGAGGAGTTGCGCGTAGCGATTGTCGACGGCCAAAAACTGATCGACATCGATATCGAGACCGCCGGTCGCGAGCAACGCAAGTCGAATATCTACAAGGGTGTCATCACCCGCATCGAACCCTCCCTCGAAGCCTGCTTCGTCAGCTACGGCGAAGACCGCCACGGTTTCCTCCCCTTCAAAGAAGTCGCCCGTTCGTATTTCCGTGACGGTGTCGACGTCCGCAATTGCACCATCAAGGAAGCCCTGCGCGAAGGCCAGGAAATCATGGTGCAGGTGGAGAAAGAGGAGCGCGGCAACAAAGGCGCCGCCCTCACCTCCTTCATTTCGCTGGCCGGCCGCTACCTGGTCCTGATGCCGAACAACCCGCGCGGCGGCGGCGTGTCGCGCCGGGTCGAAGGCGAAGAGCGCCAGGAACTGCGCGAAACCATGGACAAGCTGGACCTGCCGCAGGGCATGTCGGTGATTGCCCGCACCGCAGGCATCGGCCGCAATGTCGAAGAGCTGCAGTGGGACTTGAACTACCTGATGCAGCTGTGGCGCGCGATCGAAGGCGCCGGCAAGTCGGCCCCGGGTCCTTTCCTGATCTACCAGGAATCCTCGCTGGTCATCCGTGCCATCCGCGACTATTTCCAGCCTGACATCGGCGAAGTCCTGATCGACACCGACGAGATCTACGACCAGGCCCAGCAGTTCATGAGCCACGTGATGCCCGACATGGCGCACCGCGTGAAGCGTTACAGCGACGACGTGCCGCTGTTCTCGCGTTTCCAGATCGAACACCAGATCGAAACCGCCTACGCACGCACCGTGCCGCTGCCATCCGGCGGCGCCATCGTGATCGACCACACCGAAGCCCTGGTCTCGATCGACGTCAACTCGGCACGCGCCACCCGCGGCTCCGACATCGAAACCACCGCCTTCAACACCAACTGCGAAGCCGCCGACGAAGTGGCGCGCCAGCTGCGCCTGCGCGACCTGGGCGGCCTGATCGTGATCGACTTCATCGACATGGAAGTCGCCAAGAACCAGCGCGAAGTCGAACAGCGCCTGAAGGATGCCCTGCACCACGACCGTGCACGCGTGCAGATGGGCAAGATTTCGCGGTTCGGCCTGATGGAACTGTCGCGCCAGCGCCTGCGTCCGTCGCTGTCGGAAGGCTCGCACGTCACCTGCCCGCGCTGCTCGGGCACCGGCCACATCCGCGATACCGAATCGTCCGCCCTGCAAGTCCTGCGCATCATCCAGGAAGAGGCGATGAAGGAAAACTCGGCGACCATCCACGTGCAGGTGCCGGTCGACGTCGCCGCCTTCCTGCTGAACGAGAAGCGTGGCGAGATCCTCAAGATCGAGACCCGCCACCGCATCACCGTCATCCTGATCCCGAACAAGCACCTCGAGACCCCGCACTACAAGCTCGAGCGCATCAAGGTCGACGATCCGCGCCTGGAAGACGCCGCCGCCAGCTATACCCTGGCCGAGTCGACCGAAACCGACATGGCTTACGCCAAGCGCCAGAAGGAAGAAGCCAAGCCGCGCCAGGAAGCCGTGGTCAAGTCGATCACCCCGGCCCAGCCGGCACCGGTGGTCGAGCGTCCGGCGAAGCCTGAGGTTGCTACATCAGCTGCACCTGCGGCCGCGGCCCCGGCCGAACCGGTGTTCACCCCGCCGCCGCCGCCGCAAGGTTTCTTTGCCAAGCTGCGCAGTTTCTTCTTCGGCGAGCCGGCACCGGTGACGCCGCCGCCGGCCCCGGTGGCCCCGGCCAAGCCCGCTGAACCGGCCCCGGCCGCGGCAGGCGAACGCGGCGACCGCAATGGCCGCGGCCAGCGCAACGCGCGCGGCGGCCGCAACGGCAATGGCAATGGCAAGGGCCGCGAGCGCGACGAGCGCGAGCCGGTCGCGAAAGCCGCGCCGGGCGAAGACAGCGTCAAGCCGGTCGACCTCGAAGGCAAGCCGGCACGTCCGCCGCGCCCGCCGCGTCCGCCACGCGAAGGCCGTGAGCCGCGCGAACCGCGCGAGACCGTCGACGCCCAGGGCCAGACCGCGGCGCCGGCAGCACGTCCCGAGCGCGCCGAGCGTCCGGAGCGTGGCGAACGCGCCGAGCGTGGCGAGCGCCAGGAACGCGCACCGCGCCAGCCGCGTGAACGCACCGAGCGTACCGAGCGCACCCAGCAGGCGATCGAAGCCAAGCTGGACGAAGTAAGTATCGTCCAGGCAACGTCGGCGACGACCGTCACCGTGGCCACCACCGGTCCGGATGGCGAGCAGGAAATCGTCCAGCAACAAGTCGTGAAATCGGTCACGGCAATCGGCCCGAACGGCGACGCCGACGAACTCGACGCCAATGGCGACGAACCGCGCCGCCGCCGCCGCCGTGGCGGACGCAACCGCAATCGCCGCGACCGCGACCAGGTCGAGGGCATGGAGCAGGACGGCATCGACGGCGACGCCACCCCGGCCTTCACGCCGGTGGCCGACGAGGAAGCTGCCAAGGTCCAAGCCGAAGCCCGGGCTGCACGCAAGAAGGCCGAGCCGAAAGCGGCCAAGGCCGCCGACAAGGGTCCGTGGCCCTTCCCGACCGCCGCATCGGTGAAAGCCGCCGCGGTCAAGGCTGCCGCCGAGCAGGCGGCCGAGGCTGACGCTGCTGCGGCTGCCGTTGCGGCCAAGGCCGCGCCGCTGGCACAGCCGCAAGCCGCTTCGGCCCAGGCACCGTGGCCGTTCCCGACCTCGAAGTCGGTGGCGGATGCCGTGGCACGCACTGCCGCTGCCGAGGCACCGGCTGAAGCTGCGCCTGCTGCGCCGGTCGAATCGGCTCCGGTTGCTGCGGCACCGGTTGCTGCCGAGCCTGCACCAGCCGTTGCGCCGGCTGCGGCCCCAGCAGTTGCGCCGGTGGAAGCACCGGCAGCAGCACCTGCCGCGGTAGCTGCCCCGGTGGACACCGCCCCGGCAGTCCAGGCAGTCCAGGCTGTCACGGCGACGCCGGCACTGGCCCCGGCAAGCGCCCAGGCTGCTGCACCGGCCGACATCGACGCCGCCCTGGCCCAGGCCGGCCTGACCCTGGCCGCGACCGACCCGGCAAAGCTGCGCGCGGCCCAGGAAGCCGCCGCCCAGGCAGCGGCCCCGGTCCGCGTCGGCCGCGCCCGCAAGGTCGCACCGCCGCCGGTCGACGAGCCGCTGATCCAGGTCGACACGCGCCAGTAAGCAAGACTTGTTGAACAAGGCTTGTTGAAATAAAAAGGGAAGCTTCGGCTTCCCTTTTTTATTGCACATGAATTGGATGTTTGGCGGCAATGCTGCGACCGCCTGCGGAGGAACTGGGCACACTATTCGTTCAGATTGTCTTATTGAGAATTGCAATGAATGGTGTCAAGAAAATCAGTCTCGGGCTGCAGGGTGGCGGGGCCTACGGCGCCTTCGGTTGGGGTGCGCTGGATTGCCTGCTGGCCGATGGCCGGCTGCAAATCGATGGTATCGGCGCCGCCAGCGCGGGCGCGATCAATGCGGTGGTGCTGGCCGACGGTTATGCGCGCGGCGGCGGCCCCCAAGGTGCGCGCCGCAAGCTGCGCGCGTTCTGGAATGCATTGGGCCAGAGCGCGATGATGGGACCGATGCGCCCTACCCCATTCGATTGGTTCAGCGGCCGCGGCAGCATCGAAAGCTCGCCCGGCTACCTGCTGCTGCAACTGGCCAGCGCCGGCATGGCGCCCGGCGTCATGAATCCGCTGAACATCAATCCGCTCGGGACACTGCTGGCGAGCCTGGTCGATTTCGAGCGGGTGCGCGCCTGCGAGGAACTGAAGCTTTTTATATCGGGCACGAATGTGCGTACCGGCAAAGGCCACAATTTCCGGCGCGACGAACTGACCGTCGACCACGTCATGGCATCGGCTTGCGTCCCCCAGGTGTTCGCACCGGTGCATATCGATGGCGAAGCCTACTAGGATGGCAGCTTCGCCGGCAATCCCCCGCTGGCGCCGCTGGTCGACGAAGTGGCCGCGCGCGACCTGCTGGTGATCCTGAACAACCCGATTTCGCGGCGCGACCTGCCGCTGACCATGGCTGACGTGCACAACCGCACCAACGAAATCGCCTTCAATACCAGCCTGATCCGGGAGTTCAGCGCGATCCAGCACATGGCCGCCGCAGTCGACGAAGAAGATGGGGAACGGGTGCACATGGGCGCGGTCCGCCTGCACGTGATCAGCGGCACGGCGCTGATGCGCGACCTGAGCATTTCGAGCAAGTTCAATACGGACTGGTCGTTCATCCTGAAATTGCACGACCTCGGCCACGCGGCGGCCGAGCGCTGGCTGAACGACCGGTTCGACGGCGTGGGCATCGCGTCGACCTTCGATCCGGCCGAGATTTACGCCTCGGAGACCATCGGCCGGGCCGTGTAAATATGGCCGTGTCCTGTGCGCTTTCGTCGCGCGTGCTATCGTAACGGAATGTCTGAAAAAATCATTATGCTGGCAGATGCCAGGGCGCCGTCCCTGCCCGTCCCGGACGCGCTCGAAGCCCCGACCGGGCTGCTGTCCGACGCGCTCGCGCGTCCGTTGCACGACCTGCGCATCTCCGTCACCGACCGCTGCAACTTCCGCTGCGTGTATTGCATGCCGAAGGAAGTGTTCGACAAGGATTACGCCTACCTGCCCCACTCCTCGCTGCTGAGCTTCGAGGAGATCACGCGC
Source organism: Herbaspirillum sp. SJZ107 (assembly GCF_006715485.1). Lineage (GTDB taxonomy): Bacteria > Pseudomonadota > Gammaproteobacteria > Burkholderiales > Burkholderiaceae_D > Telluria. Next base: position 906,776 of record NZ_VFNH01000002.1, on the reverse strand, counting down.
GTGGCCTCGCTGTTCGTCGCCCATGGCGTGGAAAAGCTGCGCCTGACCGGTGGCGAGCCGCTGTTGCGCAAGAACATCGAAGGTCTGATCGCCCAGCTGCGCGCGCTGCGCACGCCGTCCGGCAAGCCGCTCGACCTGACCCTGACCACCAACGGCTCGCTGCTGGCGCGCAAGGCGCAGGCGCTGAAGGATGCCGGCCTCGATCGGGTGACGGTCTCGCTCGATGCGCTCGACGATGCCGTGTTCCGGCGCATGAACGACGTCGACTTCGCCGTGTCGGACGTGCTGGACGGGATGGCGGCGGCGCACGCCGCCGGCCTCGGCCCGATCAAGGTCAACATGGTGGTCAAGGGCGGCATGAACGACGACCAGATCCTGCCGATGGCGCGCCATTTCAAGGACACGCCCTATATCCTGCGCTTCATCGAGTACATGGACGTCGGCGCTTCCAATGGCTGGAACATGGACGAAGTCGTGCCCTCGAGCGAAGTGGTGCGCCGCATCTCGGCCGAGATGCCGCTGGTGCCGGTGAGTGCCAACTACGCCGGCGAGACCGCCGCGCGCTGGCGCTACCAGGATGGCCAGGGCGAGATCGGCCTGATCTCCAGCGTCACCCAGGCCTTCTGCCAGGACTGTTCGCGCATCCGCCTGTCGACCGAGGGCAAGCTGTACACCTGCCTGTTCGCCACCCGCGGCCACGACCTGCGCGCGCTGATGCGCGAAGGCCGCAGCGATGCCGAGCTGTCGTCCGCAATCGCCCAACTGTGGCGCAAGCGCGCCGACCGCTATTCCGAGACCCGCACCATCAATACGGCCGGGCTGGAGCGCAGCGGCCAGCGTATCGAAATGTCCTATATTGGCGGCTAACCGGGGTCGGATAAAATAACGGGATGAACAAGGAATCGATCAGCGGCCTGCTCCTGGCCGGCGGACGCGGCACGCGCATGGGCCACGTCGACAAGGGCCTGCAGCCGTTCGGCGGCACCACCATGGCCGCGCACGTGCTGGCGCGCCTGGCGCCGCAAGTCGCCACGCTGGCCATCAACGCCAACCAGAACCTCGACACCTACGCCGCCTTCGGCGTGCCGGTATGGCCGGACGATACGCCCGGTTTCGCCGGTCCGCTGGCCGGGCTGGAGGCGGGCCTGCGCCGCTGCACCACCCCCTACCTGCTGACGGCCCCCTGCGACTCGCCCCTCCTGCCCGCCGACCTGGCCGAGCGCCTGTTCGAGGGCCTGCAGCGTGAGGATGCCGACCTGGCCGTCGCCGTCACCGAAGAGAACGGGCTGCGCCAGCCGCACCCGGTGTTCTGCCTGCTCAAGACCGGCCTGGCGCCGGTGCTGTCGAACTACCTGGCGGCCGGCGGCCGCCGCATGGATGGCTGGTACCCGCAGATCAAGGTGGCCGAAGTGCTGTTCGGGGATGCCGACGCCTTCCGCAACATCAATACCCGGGAAGAGCTGCAGCAGCTCGATCCGTCTGCGCATCAAGCCAAACCCTTGCCGCGGCTGGCCGACGTCGTCAGCTGCCTGTCCAGCTACGACCCGGAGGCGCTGCCGGTACGCGATGCCCAGCGCATCATCCGCGACTTCGTGACGCCGGTGCGCGCCACCGAACAGGTCGCGCTGCGCGCCGCGCTCGGACGCGTGCTGGCGCTCGATGTCATTTCGCCGATCAACGTGCCTTCGCACGACAATTCGGCCATGGACGGCTATGCGCTGCGCGGATCCGACCTGCTGCCCGACACACCAACCCGCCTGCGGGTGGTCGGCACCACCTATGCCGGCCGTGCCTTCGACGGTGCACCGCAAGCCGGCGAATGCATCCGCATCATGACCGGCGGCGTGATGCCGGCTGGCTGCGACAGCGTGGTGCCCCAGGAATTCGTGCAGATCGACGGCGAATCGATTGTCCTGGCGCCGGGCGTGATCCGTCCCGGCGACAACCGCCGCTTTGCCGGCGAAGACCTGAAGCTGGGCAGTGCCGCGCTGGCCGCCGGCAAGGTGGTGCGCCCGGCCGACCTCGGGCTGCTGGCCTCGCTCGGCGTGGCCGAGGTGCCGGTACGGCGCCGCCTGCGCGTCGCCTTCTTCTCGACCGGCGACGAACTGCGCTCGATCGGCCAGCCACTCGACGAAGGCTGCGTCTACGACAGCAACCGCTACACCATCTACGGCATGCTGCAGCGCCTCGGCTGCGACATCATCGACATGGGCGTGGTACGCGACGACCCGCAGGCGCTCGAGCAGGCCCTGCGCGATGCCTGCGAAAGCGCCGACGCCATCATCACCTCGGGCGGCGTCTCGGTCGGCGCTGCCGACTACACGCGCGACATCATGGCGCGCCTGGGCGACGTCACCTTCTGGAAGATCGGCATGCGCCCGGGCCGCCCGCTGGCCTTTGGCCGCATCGCGTCGAACGGCCGCAGCGCTTTCCTGTTCGGGCTGCCGGGCAATCCGGTGGCGGTGATGGTCTCGTTCTACTTCTTCGCGCGCGAAGCGCTGCTGCGCATGATGGGCGCCGAGGCGCCATTGGAACTGATGCGCGCGCGCTCGAGCGCCACCATCCGCAAGAAACCGGGCCGCACCGAATACCAGCGCGGCATCCTGGCGCGCGGCGCCGACAGGCAGCCGGAAGTGCGCATCACCGGATCGCAGGGTTCGGGCATCCTGCGCTCGATGTCCGAGGCGAATTGCATGGTGGTGCTGCATGACGAGCAGGGCAACGTGCAGGCCGGGGACATGGTCGACGTGCTGCTGTTCGAAGGGCTGATTTAGCACACGCCGCGTCGGTGGCGGCACGGATCGATGTCCGTGCCGCCACCCCGGCTGCATCCGCCACGATTATCTGGCGGTGGCCATTTTTGCATCCGTTTCCAGTCGTTTTTGCAGGCGAACCCGGGCGGTAGCGACGTAGGCCTTGCACGCATTCCCATCGATGAACGCCGTATTGCCCATCTGCGGCTGCTTCGCCTTGCGTTCCCACAGTCCGCTGAATTCGGGATGCGCCGACACCAGCACGTCGCATTTCAGCCCTTCCACCGTCGCCATCGAGCGTTCGATGTCGGCGCGGGCGGTCGGGTAGCCCGGGTTGCCGTCGAAGCGCTTGCCGTCGGCGGCGACCGCGTTCAGGCTGTCGGCATAGACGATGTCGACGGTCTTGCCGCCTTCCGATGCGCGCCAGGTCCAGCTGGTGCCGCCGCGGGTGTGGCCGGGCGTGAAGCGGGCGGTCACGGCCAGCGGGCCGAGCGTGACCACTTCGCCGTCGCGCACTGCGCGCAGTTTGGCGACCGGCGTCATCGGCGGCAGGTCGCCGTCCGGACCGGTGTATTGCGGGTCGCCCTTGTCGGCCTGGCCGGTGCGCAGGACCTTGAGCGCTTCCGGGCTGGTCAGCACGGTCGCGCCGCTCAGTTTCTGCAGCTCGGCGAGGCCGCCGGCATGGTCGAAGTGTTCGTGCGAGGTCAGGATGTAGCGGATGTCCTCGACCCGGAAGCCGAGCTGGCGGATGTGCTGCGCGATCTGCGCCGCGGCCTGGGGCGTGGCGCCGTCGATCAGGATGTGGCCGGCCTTCGAGGTGATCAGCACCGAACTCAGGCCGGCGGTGCCGACATAATAGGTGTTGCCGAACAGGGCGAACGGTTCCTGCGGGCCGTTCCAGTCGGCGGCCAGCACGGGCGCGGTCAACGCGGAGGCGCACAGGGCGGCGGCAAGGAGATGGCGGAGAGTGGTTTTCATGGTGGTCCTATTGTAGGGCAGCCTCCCTGCCCGCCCGGCCGCCGTGTGACGAAACGCCGGCCTCGTGTGACGCCGGCGGTCCTGCTTACTCGTCGCGCTCGGCCGATGCCGACGATTCGGCGGTGCCCAGCATCAGCTGCGCCGCCTCGTTCGGCAGCGCTTCCACCGATTTCAGCTTGCGCGCCATCTGCCGGCTCCTGACTTCGGCGCTTTCGATGTTCTTGGCGGCGCGCTCCAGCGTCAGCTTGGTCGCGGCCAGCACGTCGCCGAACTTGCCGAATTCCGTCTTCACCGCGCCCAGCACCTGCCACACCTCGGACGAGCGCTTTTCCAGCGCCAGCGTGCGGAAGCCCATCTGCAGGCTGTTGAGCAGCGCGGTCAGGGTCGACGGGCCGGCGATGGTCACGCGCAGCGTGCGCTGCAGGTCGTCGGCCAGGCCGGGGCGGCGCATTACCTCCGCGTACAGGCCTTCGGTCGGCAGGAACAGGATCGCGAAGTCGGTGGTCTGCGGCGGCGACACGTACTTGTCGCAGATGGTCTTGGCTTCATTGCGCACCGCGCGTTCCAGCTCGGCGCCGAAGCGCGCGACGCCGTCGGCATCCGCGCTGTCGGCCGCGTCCACCAGGCGCTCGTACTGCTCCTTCGGGAACTTGGCGTCGATCGGCAGCCACAATGGCGGGCCGCCGTCGACGGTGCCCGGCAGCTTGATCGCGAATTCGACGCGCGCATTGGTGCCGCGCACCGTCTCGACGTTCTTGGCGTACTGGTCGACGGTGAGCACCTGCTCGAGCAGCATCTCGAGTTGCACTTCGCCCCAGGTGCCGCGCGTCTTGACGTTGGTGAGCACGCGTTTCAGGTCGCCGACGCCGACCGCCAGCTGCTGCATCTCGCCCAGGCCCTGGTGCACGCGCTCCAGGCGGTCGGACACCTGGCGGAACGATTCGGTGAGGCGGGTCTCGAGCGTCGCGTGCAGTTTTTCGTCGACGGTCTGGCGCATCTCTTCCAGGCGCTTGCCGTTATCGTTCTGCAGGTCGCGGATCTTCGATTCCAGTGTGGCGCGCACTTCGAGCATGCGCTGGGCGTTCGATTCGGTCAGGTTGGCGAGCGCGCCGTTCAAGGTATCGGCGAAGCGCTTCAGGGTGCGCGCCTGCTCTTCGCGGCCGCCGGCCGCGTGCATCTGGATCTGCTGGCGCATGGCGTCCAGCTGCTGGGCGGTGGCGCCCTGGTTCTGCGCCAGGTGGGCGGCGAGTTCCTGGCGCGTGGCCTGGGCGCTGGCCTGCAGTTCGTGGCGCAGTTCGCGCTCGAGGCGCTCGAAGGCCTGGGCCGAGCCGTCGTTCCTGGCGCCGGCGCGGCTGCGCGCCAGCAGTGCGAACTGCAGCGCGATCACGGCCGCCAGGCCGATCGCGAGGACGATGAATTCGATGGTGGACATGGTGTTCTCGGTGCGGCCGCTCAGTGGGGCTTGTTGCGCATCCAGTCCGCGGTCTGGAAGAAGGCGGTCATCAGACGCAGGCGCAGGTCGTAGTCGTAGCCGAGGTCTTCCAGCGCCATCGCCATCGCGCGCAGCCACTGGTCACGCTCGCTGGTGCCGATCGCGAACGGCAGGTGGCGCGCGCGCAGCATCGGGTGGCCGTATTTTTCGATGAAGAGATTGGGGCCACCCATCCAGCCGGACAGGAACATGAACAGTTTCTCGCGCGAGCTGTCGTTGGGGACCGGGTGCATCGCGTGGATGCCGGCGAAATCGGCTTCCAGCTGCATGATGTCGTAAAAACGGTCGACCAGTTCGCGCAGGCGGCTTTCGCCGCCGATGATCTCGTACAGGGTAGGTTGTTGGGTGTCTTCGGTATCAGGCATCCATCCATGATAGCGCAGCGGATGGATGCCGTGAATGGCGCGCCCCCTTACGTTGCCTCGCGCAGCGTCTGCAATGGCGGCTGGCGCAACACATTGCGCAGCCCCAGCCAGCCGCCGATCAGCGCGCACGCCGCGCCCACCACCAGCCCGGCCACCCACACGGTCGGATCGAAATGCCAGGGAAACTTGAACTGGTACTCGGCCAGCGCCCACCCCAGCGCAGCGGCGCCCGACGCCGCCAGCAGCCCGGACAGGCCGCCGACCAGCGCGAATTCGATGCGCTGGGCCTGCGCCAGCTGGCCGCGGGTGGCGCCCAGCGCGCGCAGCAGGCCGGCTTCGCGCGTGCGCTCGGCCTGGGACCCCATCAGCGCCGCATACAGCACCAGCACGCCCGAAGCCAGCGTGAACAGGAACAGGAACTCGACCGCGGTAACGACCTGGTCGAGCACTTCCTGCAGCTGGCGGATGATGCCGCTGACGTCGACCACGGTCAGGTTCGGAAACTGGCGCGTCAGCGTGTTGGCCAGGCCGATGCCCTTGGCCGGCAGGCGGAACGCAGTCATGTAGGTGGTCGGCGCGTCGCGCATCGCGGCCGGGTTGATGATCACGAAGAAATTGGCGCGCATCGAGCCCCATTCCAGCTTGCGCAGGCTGGTCACCCTGGCATCGACCGCGAGGCCGCCCATGTCGAAGCGCAGCGTGTCGCCCAGCTTCAGGCGCAGCGTGTTGGCGATGCCCTGCTCGACCGAGGCTTCGGCCATGCCCGGCTTGTCGTCGTACCAGCGCCCCGCCACCACCTCGTTCCCGGCCGGCAGGTCCGGCACGCTGGACAGGTTGAATTCGCGGTCGGACAGGCTTTTCGCGCGTGGATCGGTATACGTGGTGGCCGTCACCTCCTTGCCGTTCACTGCCGTCAGGCGGCCGCGGATCATCGGGTACAGCGGCAGCTCGGTGACGCCGGCGCTGCGGATCTGGCGCGCGACCGCATCCTTCTGGTCGGGCTGGATGTTGATGATGAAGCGGTTCGGCGCATCGGGCGGCGTCGACAGGCGCCAGGCCTGCATCAGGTCGCCGCGCACCACGGTCAGCACCAGCAGCGCCATCAGGCCCAGCGACAGCGACACGACCTGCACGATGGTGGCGCCGGGACGCCGCTGCAGCGAAGTGATGGCGAAGCGCCAGCCCTGGTGGCGGGCGGCGCCGCGCAGCCGCCGCAGCGCCTGCAGGCACAGCCAGCCGACCAGCGCGAACACGGCCAGGCCGCCGAGGAAGCCGCCGGCGGTCAGCATCGCCAGGCGCACGTCGCCGGCCTGCCACAGCAGCAGCGCGAAGAACACCGCGATGCCCAGGCCATAAGTGATCAGCGCCATCGGCTGCGGCGCCGCCTGCTCGCGCCGGATCACGCGGTTGTGCGGCACGTTGCGCAGCTGGAGCACCGGCGGCAATGCGAAGCCGACCAGCAGCAGCATGCCGGTGGCAATGCCCTGCAGCGCCGGCAGGATCGAGACCGGCGGCAGCTCGGCCGGGATCAGGTTGCCGATCATTTCGAGCAGCACGAAGTGGGCGCCGAAACCGGCCAGCACGCCGAGCACGCTGCCGGCCAGGCCGACCAGTGCGAATTCGAGCAGGAACATCAGCCCGACCTGGTTCTGGGTCATGCCGAGGCAGCGCAGCATGGCGCAGGCGTCGAGGTGGCGCTGCATGAAGCGGCGCGCCGCCATCGCCACGGCCACCGCTGCCAGCATCGCCGACAGCAGGCTGACCAGCGCCAGGAAGCGCTCGGCGCGGTCGAGCGTGTTGCGCATCTCGGGGCGGCCGTTTTCCAGGGTCTCGATGCGCACGCCTTTCACGTTGTCGGCCTCGATGCGCGCACGCAGCCAGCGCTCGTAGCCGGCGATCGGCGCAATGTCGTTGGGCGAGGCCGATGCCACCTGCATGCGGTAGGTCACGCGCGCGTAATTGTCGACCAGGCCGGTGCCCTTCAGGTCGGTCAAAGGCAGCATCACGCGCGGCGCGAAGTTCGAGAACGAGGCGCCGCGGTCCGGTTCGGTCGCGATCAGGCGCGCCACCTTGAAAGTCTTGTCGCCCAGCTGGATGGTGCTGCCCACCTTGATGCGCAGCGGCGGCAGCAGGTTGACGTCGACCCACACCGTGCCCGCTGCCGGGATGCCCTCGGCGGCATCGCCCAGCGCCTCGCTGGCGTCGTCTGGACTGGTGGTGGTGCGCAGCTGGCCGCGCAGCGGATAGCCTGTGGACACCGCCTTGACCGAAGCCAGCACCGCCTGCGAGTCCTTGCCCTGCCCGGCCTGGGCCATGCTGGGGAAGGTGACGGTATCGGCCAGCACCAGCCCGCGCCGCTGCGCCTCCGCGCGCCAGGCGGCGGGCAGCGGCTGGTCGGCGTTGACCAGCAGGTCGGCGCCGAGCAGCTGGTGGGCATCGCGATTCAGGCCGCTGCGCATGCGGTCCACGAAAAAGCCGACCGCGGTGAGCGCGGACACCGCGACGATCAGCGCCACCAGCAGGAAGCGCAGCTCGCCGGCGCGCCAGTCGCGCGCGGTCATGCGCAGGGTTTGGATCAGTAACGGCAGCCGCATGGCGATATCCCTTTTGTACCTGTGTACCTTGCTTTATGCGGCGGCCGCGAAAAAGCGGTCGACTTCGTCGAGGAAGGCGCGCTTCTGTGCCGGCGCCAGGAAAGCCGCCTCGAAGCTGTTGACGGCCAGCTGGCGCGCGTGCGAGGCGTCCAGCGGCAGCGCCTCGAACGCGGCCAGGTAGTTGTCGTTGACGTAGCCGCCGAAATAGGCCGGATCGTCGGAGTTCACGGTGGCCGCCAGGCCGGCGTCGAGCAGCGTGCGCAGGCTGTGGCTGCCCATCACGTCGAACACGCGCAGCTTGATGTTCGACAGCGGGCACACGGTCAGCGCCATGCGTTCGCGCGCCAGGCGCTGCACCAGGGCCGGGTCGTCGAGGCAGCGCACGCCGTGGTCGATACGCTCCACGTGCAGCACGTCGAGCGCGCTTTCGATGTAGCTCGGCGGCCCCTCCTCGCCTGCATGCGCGACCAGATGCAGGCCGAGCTGGCGGGCGCGCGCGAACACGCGCGCGAATTTCTCGGGCGGGTGGCCGAGTTCGGACGAATCGAGGCCGACGCCGATGATCTTCTCGCGGTACGGCAGCGCCTGTTCCAGCGTGGCCAGGGCGTCGTCCTCGGACAGGTGGCGCAGGAAGCACATGATCAGGCTGGCGCTCACCGGGCTGTCCTGGCAGGCGCGCCAGATGCCGTTGACGACGGTCTCGAACGGCACCCCGCGCGCGGTGTGGGTCTGCGGATCGAAGAAGATCTCGGTATGGCGTACGTTGTCGGCAGCGGCACGCGCCAGGTAGGCTGCGGTCATGTCGTAAAAGTCCTGCTCGGTCAGCAAAACGCTTGCACCCGCATAATAAATATCGAGGAACGATTGCAGATCAGTGAAAGCGTAAGCCTGACGCAACGCTTCGACCGAGGCATAGGGGAGCGAAACGCCGTTCCTTTGCGCGAACTCAAATATCAGTTCGGGCTCGAGCGAGCCCTCAATATGGATGTGCAATTCTGCTTTAGGCATCGCCTGCAACATGCGGCGCAAGGGTTCGTTCAGCATGGGAATCTCCGCGGTGGATCGGGCCGTTTCGGGCATTGGAAGAGAGTGTAGCGCATGCGCGGATAAGCCTCATTTCACTCTGGAATTTTTGTAAATCGCGATGCGATATGCGTGCGCCACTGCTTAGCAAGATGGTGCACTATCCATTTACCATTTGATAAATATGATGGGTTCTTGTGGCGCCAAAAGTTCCACCTGCCAGCCCCATCCGGACAATGTACAGAGGCCTGCAACCCCATCGCAGCGGACTCTTCAAAAACCTTATTTCCTTATTCGTTTCAAGGACTTGGAATCAGATCACACAAGAATGTGACACGGTTTTGACTTCGGGAACTAATAGGCACATAATAAATTTCATAAGCGTAATAAGACGCTCTCAGCGGGCGCTAACCAACCGGTGCACGTCATGGAAATTGTTGCATGCAACGTTTTCATGACTCCTCAAAAAACCGGACGACAAAGAACTTCGCCCTCCGTTTCATGATGGCGACCCGGCCGACAGCATTCCACATGCTGCGTATCCCATCCGGCCGGGCTTGGGCAACCGTCTTTCATCGGTTGCCGGACAGTGATCAGTGTTAGCACATTAGAGGACATTCACATGACCATTTTTGATAACTACGCAGCCCGCTATGAGCGTACCCGCGAAGAGGAATACTCGCTGTCCGAGTATCTTCAGCTTTGCAAGAAGGATCCCCTGACTTACGCCAGCGCTCCCGAGCGCATGCTGGCCGCCATCGGCGAACCTACCCTGGTCGATACGCGCCTCGACCCGCGCCTGTCGCGCATCTTCGCCAACAAGGTCATCAAGATTTATCCCGCATTCCGCGAGTTCTACGGCATGGAGGAAGTGATCGAACAGGTCGTTTCCTATTTCCGCCATGCGGCCCAGGGCCTGGAAGAACGCAAGCAGATCCTGTATTTGCTGGGCCCGGTGGGCGGCGGCAAATCGTCGATCGCCGAAAAGCTCAAATCGCTGATGGAGCAGGTGCCGTTTTACGCGATCAAGGGTTCGCCGGTCAATGAATCGCCGCTCGGGCTGTTCAGCGAAACGGAAGACGGCGCCATTCTCGAAGAGGATTACGGCATTCCGCGCCGCTACCTGCGCAATGTGCCGAGCCCGTGGGCGGTCAAGCGCCTGCATGAATTCGGCGGCGACATCAACAAGTTCCGCGTCGTCAAGCGCTATCCGTCGATCCTGAAACAGATCGCGATCGCCAAGACCGAACCGGGCGACGAAAACAACCAGGATATTTCTTCGCTGGTCGGCAAGGTCGATATCCGCAAGCTCGAGGATTACGCCCAGGACGATCCGGACGCCTACAGCTATTCCGGCGGCCTGTGCCTGGCGAACCAGGGCCTGATGGAATTCGTCGAAATGTTCAAGGCCCCGATCAAGGTGCTGCACCCGCTGCTCACCGCGACCCAGGAAGGCAATTACAAGGGCACCGAAGGCTTCGGCGCGATTCCCTTTGAAGGCATCGTGCTGGCCCACTCCAACGAATCGGAATGGAAGACCTTCCGCAACAACCGCAACAACGAGGCTTTCCTCGACCGGATCTATATCGTCAAGGTGCCGTATTGCCTGCGCGTGTCGGACGAAATCAAGATCTACGACAAGCTGCTGCGCAATTCCTCGCTCGATAAAGCGCCGTGCGCGCCAGGCACCCTGCGCATGATGTCGCAATTCGCGATCCTGTCGCGCCTGAAGGATCCGGAAAACTCGAGCATCTATTCGAAGATGCTGGTGTACGACGGCGAAAACCTGAAGGACACCGATCCGAAAGCGAAGTCGATGCACGAGTACGTCGATTATGCCGGCGTCGACGAAGGCATGAACGGCCTGTCGACCCGCTTCGCCTTCAAGATCCTGTCCAAGGTGTTCAACTTCGACAACACCGAAGTGGCGGCCAATCCGGTGCACCTGCTGTACGTGCTCGAACAGCAGATCGAGCGCGAGCAGTTCCCGCCCGAGACCGAACAGCGCTACATGTCGTACATCAAGGAACACCTGGCCCAGCGCTACGTCGATTTCATCGGCAAGGAAATCCAGACCGCCTACCTGGAAAGCTATTCGGAATACGGCCAGAACATCTTCGACCGCTACGTGACCTTTGCCGACTTCTGGATCCAGGACCAGGAATTCCGCGATCCGGATACCGGCGAAAGCTTCGACCGCGAATCGCTGAACGCCGAACTGGAAAAGATCGAAAAGCCGGCCGGCATTTCGAACCCGAAGGATTTCCGCAACGAGATCGTCAACTTCGGCTTGCGGGCGCGTGCGACCAACGGCGGCAAGAACCCGGCCTGGACCAGCTACGAAAAATTCCGCACCGTGATCGAGAAGAAAATGTTCTCGAACACCGAGGAATTGCTGCCGGTGATCTCGTTCAATGCGAAAGCGAGCGCCGAGGACGCGACCAAGCATGCCGACTTCGTGGCGCGCATGGTCGAGAAAGGCTACACGCCGAAACAGGTGCGACTGCTGTGCGAGTGGTATCTGCGGGTACGTAAATCCTCTTGAGTCCGCAGGATGGGCACGGCGTGCCCATCCTGCTCCACCGCGAGGAGCGTGGTTGCAGGGCTGTTAGGCTGGGCGCGCTTGATGTGTAGTCCCTGTCCCACCAAAGTCCGGTATGCCAACCACGTAACGCCGCGAAGCGTTAAGATACACAGGACCGGGAAGGAATCCGGCCCGCCGCGAATTTGAGCAGGAGGCCTGTTTTGACTTACCTCATCGACCGACGCTTGCAGGGCAAGAACAAGTCTGCGGTCAACCGCGAACGCTTCTTGCGCCGCTACAAGGCGCAAATCAAGGATGCGGTGGGCCGGGCGATCAAGGGTCGCTCGATCACCGACATCGAAAATGGCGAAAAGGTCTCGATTCCCGTCAAGGACGTGAACGAACCCCGCTTCGGACACGCGCATGGCGGTGTCTGGGAGACCGTCAACCCCGGCAACACCGAATACCAGAAAGGCGACCAGTTCAACCGTCCGCGCGGCGGTGGCGGCGGCGCCGGCCGCGGCAAGGCGGGCAACAGCGAGCAGACCACCGAAGACGATTTCATCTTCGAACTGAGCCGCGAAGAATTCATGAACTACTTCTTCGAGGACCTCGAGCTGCCGAACATGATCAAGACGCAGCTGACCCAGGTCGTCGAATTCAAGAACCAGCGCGCCGGCTACAACATTTCCGGCACGCCCTCCAACATCCACGTGCTGCGCTCGCTGCGCGGGGCGCTGGGACGCCGCATCGCCGTGGGCGGACCGTCGCGCAAGCAACTCACCGCGCTCGAGCACGAGCTGCGCGAACTGCGCGAGAACGGCGCCGAGGACGACGACCCGCAGGTCCTCGAACTCAAGCACAAGATCCACCACCTGCACACGCGGCTGCTGGCGATCCCCTTTATCGACCCGATCGACCTGCGCTACAGCAACCGGATCAAGATCCCGAAGCCTTCTACCGCGGCCGTGATGTTCTGCATCATGGACGTATCGGGCTCGATGGATGAAAGCCGCAAGGACACCGCCAAGCGCTTCTTCATCCTGCTGTACCTGTTCCTGAAGCGCGTGTACGAAAAGATCGAAGTGGTCTTCATCCGCCACCACACGGCCGCGGCCGAAGTCGACGAGAACGAGTTCTTCCATTCGCGCGAATCCGGCGGCACGGTCGTGTCTTCGGCGCTGCACATGCTGAACAAGATCGTCACCGAGCGCTACAGCAACGGCGACTGGAACAGCTACGTGGCGCAGGCGTCCGACGGCGACAACTGGGACAACGACTCGGTGCTGTGCAAGCAGATCCTCAACAGCCAGATCATGCCCCGGGTGCAGTACTACACCTATGTCGAGATCACCGACGGCCCGCCCCAGAACCTGTGGGAGCAGTATGCCGAAGTGGCGGCCACGCATCCGAACTTCGCCATGCAGAAGATCGTGACGCCGGCCGATATTTATCCAGTGTTCCGTGAACTGTTCAAGAAGCAGCCCAAATAAACGGTAGACAGCAGCAATGCAAAGCGAGGCCCGCTCATGCCAAGAGATCCCAACAACCCGCGCGCCCTGCCCGAACAGTCGGAGTGGACCTTCGACCTGATCGAACAGGCACACGAGGAAATCCGCCGGGTGGCCAGGAAGTTCGGCCTGGACACCTACCCCAACCAGCTCGAAATCATCACCGCCGAACAAATGATGGATGCCTACACCTCGGTGGGCATGCCGGTGTCGTACAACCACTGGTCCTTCGGCAAGCACTTCCTCAGCACGGAAAAAAGCTACAAGCGCGGCCAGATGGGCCTGGCCTACGAGATCGTGATCAACTCGAATCCGTGCATCGCCTACCTGATGGAGGAAAACAGCCTGACCATGCAGGCGCTGGTGATCGCCCACGCCGCCTATGGCCACAATTCCTTTTTCAAGGGGAATTACCTGTTCCGCACCTGGACCGATGCCGACGCCATCGTCGACTACATGGTCTTTGCCAAGAACTACATCGCCGAATGCGAGCAGCGGCACGGCATCGACGCCGTCGAGGAATTGCTCGACTCCTGCCATGCGCTGCAAAACTATGGCGTCGACCGCTACAAGCGGCCGGCCAAGCTGTCGGTCGCGCAGGAACAGAACCGCCAGAAGGAGCGCGAAGAATACATCCAGTCCCAGGTGAACGAACTGTGGCGTACCCTGCCGCGCCGCGAGGAAGCCCAGAAGGATGCGGCCGCGCCGCCGCGCTTCCCGGTCGAGCCCGAGGAAAACCTGCTGTACTTCATCGAGAAATACGCGCCGCTGCTGGAGCCCTGGCAGCGCGAGCTGGTGCGTATCTCGCGCAAGATCTCGCAATATTTCTATCCGCAACGCCAGACCCAGGTGATGAACGAGGGCTGGGCCACCTTCTGGCACTACACCATCCTGCACGAGCTGCACAAGGAAGGCATCGTCGGCGACGGCTTCATGCTGGAATTCCTGCAGAGCCACACCAACGTGGTGTTCCAGCCGGCCGCCAACAGCCCCTATTACAGTGGCATCAATCCATATGCGCTGGGATTCGCAATGATGATGGACATCAAGCGCATCTGCGAGAACCCGACCGACGAAGACCGCGCCTGGTTCCCGGACATTGCCGGCAGCGACTGGATCAAGACACTGGACTTCGCCATGCGCAACTTCAAGGATGAAAGTTTCATTGCCCAGTACCTGTCGCCCAAGCTGATCCGCGAATTCCACTTCTTCGCCGTGCTCGACGACGACCGCAGCGATAAATTGACGATTTCGGCGATCCACGACGAGGCCGGCTACCGCTACGTACGCCAACAGCTGGCCGAGCAGTACAACCTGGGCAACCGCGAACCCAACATCCAGGTCTGGCAAGTCAATACGCGCGACGACCGCGCGCTGACCCTGCGCCATACGCAATTCCAGCGCCGCCCGCTCAACCAGCAGGCGCATGAAGTGCTGAAGCACGTGGCCCGCCTGTGGGGCTTCGACGTGCGCCTCGAAACCGTCGACCCGTCCGGCCGCGTGGTCAGCAGCCTCGAGTGCAGGCGCGAAAAGCGCGCGCGCTACTGAGATCCGCGCTTCCTTTCCCTCCGCCCGCACCCTTCCGTGCGGGCTTTTTTTCGGCTGCGGCACCGGCCGCGCTGCATCCCTCTATATATATAGTGTGCACCGCGGGCGTGCCGCCTCCGCGCGCTCCGGCACCTGCTTGGTGCGAGCGCAAACATTCCTGGTCCGCCAGCGCGGTACGATTGAATGCATACCTTCTCGTCATTACATTACTTATCTGATATTGTTCAAAAACCATCTTACATGCACACTGAGCCATATCAAGAGCCGATATCCATATAAGGTCCTCTTATGGCTTTCGCCTTGTTTTTAAAGGGTTTTTTGTTCAACAGAACACCCACTGGCATGTAAATTGGTTATAGTTGGCAGAAACGCCACGACCGTTTCACCATATATTTGCTAAGTAGCAAATTCAGCATGGAAAATTCGGCAGAAGGCGTCTGTTGCCTGATCTTCCACGCATCAAAAAAGGGCACCACTTGACATTGTTAAACAGCTAAGTTTTTGCGTCGTCGACGGGCCTGCGGATTCTTCATACTGATGTGCTTGTTTGCTTGTTTTTACAGGCAAATAGCCTCTCTTTGAGGGCATAAAAATGTATGTGCAAAAAAGAATTCGTAGGTATAATTCGCCGATGTCCCGGATGCGGCTCTTAGCATTTTGTCGTGTTTAGTGGGTTTGGTAGCAACAAAAAAGGTTGGTATTGGAGAAAGCAGGATGAATTTTTCGCAAGAGAAGAACGCCGGGAAGAATTTCACTGGTATCGCCATTGTTATCGTCTTGCACCTGATTGTCGCTTACGGGCTGGTTACCGGTCTCGGAAAGCGCATGGTCGCCAAGATGATGGAACCAGTGGAGACCAAAATTATCGAGGAAGTGAAACCGCCGCCACCGCCGGATGTTCCGCCCCCGCCGCCACCGCCGGAAATGAAGGCCCCGCCGCCTCCATTCATTCCGCCGGTTGAAGTGCAGGTGCAGACCCCGCCGCCGCCGCAGAATGTGATCGCTAACACGACCACTGCGAAACCGGCAACGACGGAGATCAACCGCACGCCACCGGCACAGCCGGCCCCTCCGGCACCGGCAGCACCGGCCAAGGGTCCTTCGCGTACCGAGGCAGTGGCAGACTTCAACACCTGCGCGAAACCGGAATACCCGAAATCGTCGCTGCGTAATGAAGAAACGGGTGTGTCGACCATTTCGTTCCTGATTGGCGTGGATGGTCACGTGATGGATTCCAAGATGGCGAAGTCGAGTGGCTTCCGCGATCTGGATAAAGCTGCGCAGTCAGCTCTTGGTAAATGCCGATTCAAGCCAGCAATGGTTGATGGGGCGCCCCAACAAGCATGGGTAGCAGTGCAGTACGTCTGGACTTTGGAATAAACCGGGACGGCAGCAACGTCTCAAACTGTGATTTTCGTTGTCATCTGTTCAGCGAACTGTTCATTTTAATTTTTGGAGGAAGCATGTTTAAGAATACCCGTTTGTCCGCTCTGCTGGCGGCTGTCCTGTTCTCGGTTACGGCAGCTTCGGCGCTGGTGTCCGCACCGGCCTTCGCTGACGCTCCGGCAGCAGCGAGCGCCCCGGCAGCTCCTGCGGCTGACGCAGCAGCACCGGCAGCAGCACCGGCAACCGACGCAGCAGCAGCTCCGGCTGCAGGCGCCCCGGCCGCTGCTGAAGGCAAGAAAGAAGAAGTCGAGAACCCGTTCGGCATCCAGGCCGTGTGGGAAGGCGGCGTCGTGTCGCGCGGCACCCTGATCATCCTGGCCCTGATGTCGATGGGTTCGTGGTACATCCTGATCACCAAGCTGATCGACCAGTCGAAGATCTTCCGTCAGTCGAAGGAAACCAACCAGAAGTTCTGGAAAGCTCCGTCGATCGCTGCCGGCTCGGCACAACTGACCGAAGGCTCGCCGTTCCGCTTCATCGCTGAAACCGGCACCAAGGCAACCCAGCACCACGACGGCGCCCTGCTCGAGCAGATCGACCTGTCGACCTGGACCACCATGCAGATCCAGCGCGCCGTGGACAAAGTCCAGTCGCGTCTGCAAGATGGCCTGTCGTTCCTGGCAACCGTCGGCTCGACCGCACCGTTCATCGGTCTGTTCGGTACCGTCTGGGGTATTTACAACGCACTGACCAACATCGGTATGACCGGTAACGCGTCGATCGACAAGGTTGCAGGTCCGGTGGGTGAAGCACTGATCATGACCGCATTCGGTCTGTTCGTTGCAGTCCCGGCCGTTCTGGGCTACAACTGGCTGGTCCGTCGTAACAAGACCGCAATGGAAGACGTCCGTTCGTTCAGCGCCGACGTGCACTCCGTCCTGATCTCGGGCGCAATGCACACCTCGGAAGCTGCCCGTGCTGCCGCTGGCGCTAAAAAGGTTGGCTAATCATGTCGATGAGTGTTGGCTCCGATAGCGGAGAAGATACCGTCATGTCAGAGATCAACACCACGCCCCTCGTGGACGTGATGTTGGTTCTGCTGATCATCTTTCTGATCACCAGCCCGGTTGTTCTTAAACTGCAGAAGATCAAACTGCCCGTCGAGACCAACCAGGCTGCCAAAACCACGCCGGAAGACGTGAACATCGTCGTCAACAAGGATGGCGATATGTACTGGAACCAGCACAAGCTGGCCAACACCGACGAACTCTTCGAATTCCTGAAGAAAGAAGCGGTGAAAGTGCCCCAGCCGGAAGTGAAGATTCGTGGCGACCAAGAAACCCGCTACGAAGCAATCGGCAGGGTGCTCTACACGGCCCAGCGTGCGGCGATTCAGAAAGTCGGTTTCATCACCGAAATTCCTGACAAGGGCTGATCGAAGTGAAGAGGGGTCCGCCCCTCTTCCGATGATGACCCCGCAGCCCGATACAGGAAGACCCCTAGCGGGAAACCCGTATCGGGCTGGTTCCCAAGATTTGAAAGGAAGCACTCATGTCTATGAACGTTGGTTCACCCGGAGGCGCAGGCGCCGATCCGGAACCGATGATGGAAATGAACATGACGCCGCTGATCGACGTCATGCTGGTGCTGATCATTATGATGATCATCACCATTCCAAAGCAAAACCACTCGGTTAACTTGAATATGCCGGTCGGCACCCCGCCACCGTCGACCAAGGAACCGCAGGTGGTCACGATCGACGTGGACTTCGACGGTACTGTCCTCTGGGACAATACCCCGATCCCGGATCGTGCCACCCTCGAAGCCAAGCTGTCCAACGTGGCGGCGATGGCCGATCAGCCGGAAGTGCACCTGCGTCCGAACAAGCTGGTCGAGTACAAGGTTGTCGCTGGTGTGATGGCGTCGGCTCAACGTCTTGGTGTCACCAAGATCGGTATGGTCGGCAACGAACAGTTCCAGTAAATCGCTTTGGCTATAATGAACACGGCAGGGTTTCCCTGCCGTGTCTATTTTGAATGAAAGAATGTCGATAATGTCCAAGTTCCGCCTCGCACACCTCGGCCTCGCACTGGCCGCACTCGGATTCACCGCCGCCGTCCCGGTGGTTGGCCTGGCCCCGGCCTATGCCGCCGAGACCCTCCGTCCCGAAGTCGGCAAGCCGCTGCAAGAAGCGCAGCAACTGATGAAGCAGGGCAAGAACAAGGAAGCCCTGAATCGTCTGCATGACCTCGACAAGGTCGGCAACAAGTCGGCAAACGAAACTTACCTGATCGAACGCACCCGTGCCGGTGCCGCCTCGAGCGCAGGTGACTACGCCGCCGCCGCCAAGTCCTTCGAATACCTGATCGGTTCCGGCAAGCTGTCGGCCTCCGAAAAAGCCCAGATGTCCAAAGGCCTCATCGGCATCTACATGCGTGGTGGCGACCTGGGCAAGGCAAACGCCGCGATCCAGGCCCAGCTGAAAGAGCGCGACGATCCTGAACTGCGCGCCTACCTGCTGCAGAACTATTACAAGCAGGGCAACACTGCTGCCCTGGAAGCTGAACTGCACAATGCCGAGAAGAGCGGCCGCATGAGCGAAGACCAGCTCGGCATGCTCGCCAACGTCCAGCTCAAGAAGGGTGACAAGGTTGGCTACGTCAACACCATCGAGAAACTGGCCGCGAATTATCCGAAGGCCCAGTACTGGACCGACCTGCTGAACCGCGTGCAGGGCAAGCCTGGCTTCTCCGGCCGCCTGGCCGTCGACATCTACCGCCTGAAGCTGGCCAACGGCCTGATGAAGAAGCCGAGCGAGTACATGGAAATGGCCCAGCTGGTCCTGCAAGCCAAGGCCCCGGCAGAAGCGATCAAGGTCATCGACAAGGGCTACAAGGCCGGCGCACTGGGTACCGGTGCCGACGCCGCGCGTCACCAGCGCCTGAAGGACCTGGCCGAGAAGACCCTGGCCGAGCAGAACAAGACCGTCGCCGCCGAAGAAGCCTCGCTGACCAAGGCCAACGACAACGACGGCCTGATCGCCCTGGGCTACAGCCTGGTGCAGTCGGGCCAGGCCGACAAGGGCCTGAAAATGATGGAAGCCGCCATCAAGGCCGGCAACCTGAAGTACCCGGAAGACGCCAAGCTGCACCTGGGCGAAGCCTATGCCGTCGCCGGCAAGAAGCAGCAGGCGATCAGCACGCTGAAAGGCGTGGGCGGCAAGGACGGCACCGCCGAACTGGCCCGCTACTTCATCATGGCCATCAACAAGCCGCTGGCGTAAGCCAACACGCCATCCGGCATGCACTGCCGCCCATGCGGCAGTGCTTCGAAAGCGCCGCCCGCGTTCCCGCAGGCGGCGCTTTTTACGTTTACGCGACCCGGCGCGGGCCACTGCGCACGCCTTTCCCCTGCCCCGCGCTTTCGGCCATTGCGCTTTGCAACATCGCAGTTGCCGTATAATCTGGTATTTCGCCTCGGAGCACGAATCATCCAATGAAGGTATTTCGCGGACTTCCCAACGACAGGGCACGTGCCCCGTGCGCACTCACGATTGGCAACTTCGACGGTGTCCACCGCGGACATCAGGCGCTGTTGGCCCACGTGACCGCCAGTGCGCGGCGCCTTGGGCTGGAATCCGCCGTGATGACGTTCGAGCCGCATCCGCGCGAATATTTTGCGCAGCGCAGCGGGGATCTGTCCAAGGCCCCGGCACGCATCGCCAACCTGCGCGACAAGCTGGAATCGCTGTCGAATGCCGGCATCGACCGTGTCATCGTCGAGCATTTCAACGAGCATTTCGCCGCCATGTCGCCGCGCGAATTCACCGAGCGGGTACTGGTCGAAGGCCTGCACGTCAAATGGCTGATGGTGGGGGACGATTTCTGCTACGGCGCCCGGCGCGCTGGCAATGTCGCCCTGCTGGCCGAAGCCGGCAAGGAGTACGGCTTCGAAGTGCACAGCCTGCCTGCCGTGCTGCACGACGCCACCCGCATCTCGTCCTCGGCCGTGCGCAGCGCGCTGGCCGCCGCCGATTTCGACGCCACGCGCGCCCTGCTCGGCCATCCGTATTCGATGTCCGGCCACGTGATCCACGGTGCCAAGCTGGGCCGCACGCTGGGCTTCCCGACGCTGAACCTGCGCGTCGTGCACCGCCCGGCCCTGGCCGGCATCTTCGTGGTGCAGGTGCACGGCCTGGGACCGCAGCCGCTGCCGGCCGTCGCCAGCCTGGGCGTGCGTCCGACCGTCGAGGACGCGGGCCGCATGCTGCTCGAAGTGCATGTGTTCGACTATAACCAGCCCTGCTACGGCAAGCTGGTGCAAGTGGAATTCCTGGCCAAGCTGCGTGACGAGGAAAAATACGTCGACCTGCCCACGCTGACGGCCGCCATCGAGCGCGATGCCCAACAGGCGCGTGCCTGGTTCGCCCAGCGCGCCGGCGCCCTCACCGCCACCGATCGAATTTGAACACCGTCATTCGCGGCGCCGCGGCTTCGGCCGCCGCGCCCTGCTTGTCCATGTTCACACCCAACAGCAGTCCACCTTAGAAAAGTCCTATGTCCGATACCAAACCAGGCCAAAAAGGCGCCAAGAAGCCCGAAAGCAAATACCCGGTCAACATGACCGACACGCCCTTCCCGATGCGCGGCGACCTCGCCAAGCGCGAACCAGGCTGGGTCAAGCAATGGCAAGACAAGAAAATCTACGAGCGCGTGCGCAAGGCCGCCGCCGGCCGTCCGAAATTCATCCTGCACGACGGTCCGCCCTACGCCAACGGCGACATCCACCTCGGCCACGCCGTCAACAAGATCCTGAAGGACATGGTCGTCAAATCGCGCACCATGGCCGGCTTCGATGCGCCCTACGTGCCGGGCTGGGATTGCCACGGCATGCCGATCGAGATCCAGATCGAAAAACTGTACGGCAAGAACCTGCCGACCGCCGAGGTTCTGCAAAAGGCGCGCGCCTATGCGCTCGAGCAGATCGACCGCCAGCGCGCCGGCTTCATCCGTCTGGGCGTGCTCGGCGAATGGGACAACCCTTACATGACCATGGCCTACGGTAACGAAGCCGACGAACTGCGCGCCCTCGGCACGCTGCTCGACAAGGGTTATGTCTACCGCGGCCTGAAGCCGGTCAACTGGTGCTTCGATTGCGGCTCGGCGCTGGCCGAGGCCGAAGTCGAATACCAGGACAAGCGCGACCCGGCGATCGACGTCGGCTTCCCGTTCGCGGAACCGGACAAGCTCGCGGCCGCCTTCGGCCTGGGCGCACTGCCGGCCGGCGACGGCTTCATCGTGATCTGGACCACGACCCCGTGGACCATCCCGTCGAACCAGGCGCTGAACGCGCACCCGGAAGTGACTTACGCGCTGGTAAAGACCGTCCGTAACGATAAGCCGGTGCTGCTGATCCTGGCCAAGGACCTGGTCGAATCCGTCATGCAGCGCTACAAGCTGGAAGGCGAGATCGTCGCCGAGACCACGGGCGCCAAGCTGGACGGCATCCGCTTCAAGCACCCGCTGCACGCCGCCGATCCGTTCTACGACCGCACCTCGCCGGTCTACCTGGCCGACTACGTCACCACCGACAGCGGCACCGGCGTGGTCCACTCGGCGCCGGCCTACGGTATCGAAGACTTCCAGTCGTGCAAGGCGCACGGCATGAAGGACGAAGACATCCTGAAGCCGGTGCTGGGCGACGGCCGGTTCGCCGCCACCCTGCCGCTGTTCGGCGGCATGACGATCTGGGAAGCGAGCAAGCCGATCGTCGCCGCGCTGACCGAAGCGGGCGCCCTGTTCGAATTCAAGATGTTCGAGCACAGCTACATGCACTGCTGGCGCCACAAGACCCCGATCGTCTACCGCGCCACCAACCAGTGGTTCGCCGGCATGGACATCACGCCGAAGGATGGCGGCCCGACCCTGCGCGAGACCGCGCTGGCCGGCATCGCGGAAACGCAGTTCTTCCCGGACTGGGGCCAGGCGCGCCTGCAGGGCATGATCGCCAACCGTCCGGACTGGACCCTGTCGCGCCAGCGCCAGTGGGGCGTGCCGATGGCCTTCTTCATCCACAAGGAAACCGGCGCGCTGCACCCGCGCACCCCGGAACTGCTGGAACAGGTGGCCAAGCTGATCGAAGCGGGCGGCATCGACGCCTGGCACCAGCTGGATGCGCGCGAGCTGCTCGGCGACGACGCCGACACCTACGAGAAAAACCGCGACACCCTGGACGTCTGGTTCGACTCCGGCTCGACCCACCAGACCGTGCTGCGCGGCTCGCACAAGGAACAATCCGCGTTCCCGGCCGACCTCTACCTGGAAGGTTCGGACCAGCACCGCGGCTGGTTCCACTCGTCGCTGCTGACGTCGTCGATGCTGAACGGCCGTCCGCCGTACAAGGCGCTGCTGACCCACGGCTTCACGGTCGACGAGAACGGCAAGAAGATGTCGAAGTCGCTCGGCAACACGCTGGCGCCGCAAAAGATCTCGGATACCCTCGGTGCCGACATCCTGCGCCTGTGGGTCGCTTCGACCGACTACACCGGCGAGCTGTCGATCGGCGAAGAGATCCTGAAGCGCGTGACGGAATCCTACCGCCGCATCCGCAACACGCTGCGCTTCCTGCTGGCGAACACCTCGGACTTCGACCCGGCCGTCAACGCCGTGCCGGTGGCCGAGATGTTCGAGATCGACCGCTATGCGATGGCCGAAACGGCGCGCCTGCAGCTCGATGTGGCAGCCCACTTCGAGCGCTACGAATTCCACCCGGTGGTGTCGCGCCTGCAGATCTTCTGCTCGGAAGACCTGGGCGGCTTCTACCTCGACCTGCTGAAGGACCGCCTGTACACCACCGGCGTCGATTCGCTGGCACGCCGCTCGGCCCAGACTGCGCTGTGGAACATCGCGCACAGCCTGCTGCGCCTGATGGCACCGATCCTGTCCTTCACCGCCGAGGAAGCCTGGGCCGTGTTCGCCGGCGAGAAGGCGTTTGCCGACTCCGACGACACCATCTTCACCCAGACCCTGTGGGCCTTCCCGGAGATCGCGGACAGCGCCGCCCTGCTGGAAAAGTACGCGCTGATCAGGAACGTGCGCAACGACGTCACCAAGCAGCTGGAAGAAGTGCGCGGTTCGGGGGCGATCGGTTCCTCGCTGCAGGCCGAACTGGCGCTGAAGGCGGCCGGCGACAAGTACCGCGCCCTGGCCAGCCTGGAGGACGACCTGAAGTTCGTGTTCATCACTTCGCAGGCGAGCGTCGAGCAGGTCGAGGACGCGGCCCAGGAAGCCGTGGCCGTGACCCCGTCCGACGCCGAGAAGTGCGAGCGCTGCTGGCACTACCGCCGCGACGTCGGCCACGACCCGGCCCACCCGGGCCTGTGCGCCCGCTGCACGAGCAACCTGTTCGGCAGCGGTGAGAAGCGCCGCTTCGCGTAATTAAAAAATGCCCTGCATCCGGCACGTCCGGGTGCAGGCGCTCCGCGAGTTCCCATCCTTCCCATCGACATGGCCACCAAAAAAAAATCAACATCGTCCGGCGCCGCCGGTTCCAGCCTCCTGCCCTGGCTCGGCGTCGCCTTCATCGTGATCCTGATCGACCAGATCACCAAGATCACCATCACGCGCACCTTCATGCACGGCGAAGAAAAGCCGGTCACCAGCTTCTTCAACCTGGTGCTGGCGTATAACCCGGGCGCGGCCTTCAGCTTCCTGGCGGCCCAGGGCGGCTGGCAGCGCTGGTTCTTCGGCGCCATCGCGCTGGTGGCCGTGGGCTTCATCCTGCACCTGCTGCGCAAGCACGCCGGCCAGCGCATGTTCTGCTGGGCGCTGGCGCTGATCATGGGCGGCGCCCTGGGCAACCTGATCGACCGCGTCGCCTACGGCCACGTGATCGACTTCCTCGATTTCTACTGGCGCGGCCTCGGCCACTTCCCGGCCTTTAATATTGCCGACAGCGCGATCTGTCTCGGCGCTTTCCTGTTCATCGTCGACGAACTGCGTCGGGTGAACAAGAAGTAAATACGGAAGGAGATTCCATGAGCATGGACCTGAAGGGCAAGAAGATCGTCCTCGGCCTGTCCGGCGGCGTGGCCTGCTACAAGGCCGCGGAACTGTGCCGCGCCCTGACCAGGGAAGGGGCCAGCGTGCAGGTCGTGATGACCGACGCCGCCACCCACTTCATCGGCGCGGTGACGATGCAGGCGCTGTCCGGGCATCCGGTGTATACCGACCAGTGGGACGGCCGCATCCCCAACAACATGGCCCACATCGACCTGACGCGCGGCGCCGACGCGATCCTGATCGCGCCCTGCTCGGCCGATTTCATCTTCAAGCTGGCGCACGGCGCCACCGACGACCTGCTGTCGACGCTGTGCCTGGCGCGCCCGCACACGGTGCCGCTGCTGGTGGCGCCGGCCATGAACGTCGAAATGTGGGAAAAGCCGGCGACGCAGCGCAACGTGGCCCAGCTGCGCGACGACGGCATCGGCATCTTCGGCCCGGCCGCCGGCTCCCAGGCCTGCGGCGAGACCGGCATGGGCCGCATGCTGGAACCCCACGAACTGCTGGAAGAATTGATTGCATCCTTCCAGCCGAAGGTCCTGGCCGGCAAGCGCGTCCTGATCACGGCCGGCCCCACCTACGAAGCGATCGACCCGGTGCGCGGCATCACCAATCTGTCTTCGGGCAAGATGGGCTATGCGATCGCACGCGCGGCGCGCGAAGCCGGCGCCGAGGTGACGCTGGTATCCGGCCCGACCGCGCTCGACGCGCCGCACGGCGTGCGCCGCATCGACGTGCGCAGCGCGCAGCAGATGCTGGACGCGGTGATGGCGGGCGTCGCCGGCCAGCACGTGTTCATCGGCGTGGCGGCGGTGGCCGACTGGCGCGTCGAGAATGCGAGCGAGCACAAGATCAAGAAGGACGGCAGTGCCGCGCCCCAGTTGCAGTTTGCGCCGAACCCCGACATCCTCGCCAGCGTGGCCGCCACCACCTCGCTGAGCGGCTGGCCCTACTGCGTCGGCTTTGCCGCCGAATCGCAGAACCTGATCGAATTCGGCGCCGTCAAACGCGAAAAGAAGGGCATCCCCTTGCTCGTTGGCAATATCGGCCCACAGACCTTCGGGCAGGATGAGAACGCTATCGTGCTGTTCGACGACAGCGGCCACACGGTCCTGCCGCGCGCCGGCAAGCTGGCGCTGGCGCGCCAGCTGGTCTCCGAAATCGCCAAGCGCCTGGAACAGCGTTCGCTGCTGGA
The DNA here is from genome assembly GCF_006715485.1 of Herbaspirillum sp. SJZ107. Taxonomy (GTDB): domain Bacteria; phylum Pseudomonadota; class Gammaproteobacteria; order Burkholderiales; family Burkholderiaceae_D; genus Telluria. Next base: position 881,347 of record NZ_VFNH01000002.1, on the reverse strand, counting down.
CTGACCATTCACCACGCCTCACGTATCAAGCATCAATGAAACAGATCGACCTCAAAATCCTCGACCCGCGCATGCAGGACTTCCTGCCGGCCTACGCAACGACCGGCAGCGCCGGCCTGGACCTGCGCGCCTGCGTCGACGCCCCGCTCACGATCGAGCCCGGCCAGACCGTGCTGGTGCCGACCGGCCTCGCCATCCACCTCGGCGATCCGGGCTACGCCGCCATGATCCTGCCGCGCAGTGGACTCGGCCACAAGAACGGCATCGTGCTCGGTAATCTGGTAGGCTTGATCGACTCCGATTACCAGGGGCAACTGATGGTGTCTACCTGGAACCGCAGCCAGTCCGCCTTCACCCTGCAGCCGATGGACCGCCTGGCGCAGCTGGTCGTGGTGCCGGTGCTGCAGGTGGGCTTCAACGTCGTCGACGACTTCACGTCGAGCGAGCGCGGTGCCGGCGGCTTCGGCAGCACCGGAAAAGAATAAACGATATAAACAATAATGAGGAGCCTATGATTCGCCATTTGCGCCTGCCCGCGCTGGGCATGTCCCTTGCCCTGCTGCTGTCGGCCTGCGCCACGCAGGACATCCGTCCGATCCCGACCACGCCGGGCACGGTGCAGCACCAGCCGGAAGCACCGGGTCTGTCGCCGCAGATCAGCGCCGCCGCCGACACGCTCACGAAAATGGCCGACCTGCAGGACCGCCTGTACAAGGTCGCGGCGCCGCTCCTCATCCAGAACGCGGAACTGTGCAAGGGCCAGGCGCGCCCGCTGCTCGGCTTCACCGCCAAGAACCGCTGGTCCTATCCGGGCGACTACAACGAAGCCGCCCACGTCGCCTTCGGCATGGACGAACGCCTGCAGGTGACCGGCGTGCTGGCCGGCAGCGGCGCCGCGCGCGCCGGCCTGCAGAGCGGCGACGTGCTGCTCGCCGCCGGGGGCAAGCCGCTGCCGACCGGCCAGCATGCGCTGTCCCAGGCCGGCACCATCTTCAACCGCATCATCGCCTCCCAGGCCAGCATGCCGCTGACGATCGAGCGCCGCGGCAGCGAACGCCAGATGGCGATCCCGGTCACGCGCGCCTGCGCCTTCGCGATCGACGTCGGCAACGCCGACAACGTGAATGCCTACGGCGACGGCACGCGCGTGCTGGTCACGCGCGGCATGATCCGCTTCACGCGCGACGACGACGAACTGGCCTTCGTGGTCGCCAAGACCATGGCGCACAACATGCTGGGCCACCCGGCGACCCAGCGCAACCAGGCGACCATCGGCAGCATCATCGACAACCTGCGCAGCATCAATCCGGACACCTCGATGCTGATCGGCAGCGGCGGCATCAAGGCCATGCCGGCCGACGCCGATGCCGCGGCCGACCGCCTCGGCATCTACCTGGCCGCCCGCGCCGGCTACGACGTCGCCGAGGCGCCCGCCTTCTGGCGGCGCCTGGCCGAGGCCTATCCGCCGTCGGTGCTGAACGGCTATACGGCGAACCACCCGGCACTGCCGGCGCGCATGGCGGCGGTGGAGCGGGCGCTGAACGAAGTCAAGAGCAAGCGCTCCGGCAAGAAGGCCTTGATGCCGTAATACCTTCCAGCTTGTCGTTCCTGGCACTGCCAGGAACGACTCTCCGCAGCACCCCTCCCCCGTTTCTTGTACCATTGCCAATCCGCGCCCGTCCCCGAATTCAAAAGCAAGAACCGGGAAGTCCGGGCGCGCGCCGCCGTCGATAATCCTCTCCCTGCCACAGGGATAGCACAACCATGAACACCGCAAACCTGCTGCGCCTCATCCTGCTCGCCGCCATCTGGGGCGGCTCCTTCCTGTTCATGCGCATCAGCGCGCCCGTGCTCGGGCCCGCCGTCCTGATCGAATTGCGGGTGCTGTTCGCTGCCCTGTTCCTGGCCGCCGTCGGCCTGGTGCTGAAGAAGCGCCTGCACCTGCGCGCGCACTGGAAGCATTACTTCATCCTCGGCTTCTTCAATTCGGCGCTGCCGTTCCTGCTGTTCGCCTTTGCCGCGCGCACGCTGTCGGCCTCGGTGCTGTCGGTGCTGAATGCAACCGCGCCGATGTGGGGCGCACTGCTCGGCGCCGTGTGGTCGCGCCAGGCAGTGGGACTGAAGAGCGGCATCGGCCTGGTGCTGGGGACGGTGGGCGTCGCGCTGCTGGTCGGCTTCGACCACGTGGCGGCCCGGCCCGGCGCCGGCATCGCGGTGGCGGCAGCCCTGCTGGCAGCCTTCAGCTACAGCGTGGCCAGCCTGTACGCGCGCTCGGCCAAGAGCGTCGAACCCTTCGCCAACGCCCACGGCACCATGTGGACCTCGGCCCTGATGGTGCTGCCGGTGCTGCCGCTGTTCCCGGCCACGGGCAGCTTCACGCCCGGCATCGCGGCGGCGGTGCTGGCGCTGGGCGTGCTGTGCAGCGGCATCGCCTACATCCTGTACTTCAAGCTGATCGAGGAAGTCGGCACCACCTCGGCCCTCACGGTGACCTTCCTCAACCCGGTGTTCGGCATCCTGTGGGGCGCGCTGTTCCTGCACGAAACCATCGGCTGGTACACGATCGTGGGTTCGGCCATCGTGCTGGTCGGCACCGCGCTGGTGACCGGCTTCGTGCCCCGCTTCGGGCGCGCCGCGGCGCTGTCCGCACCCGCCAAGTGATGCGCCGCCAGCTCGACATCGCCCTGCCCGCCGGCTACCGCCGCGAGGATGCGCTCGCCTTCCACGGGCGCGATGCCGAAGGCCTGGCCGAACGGATCGAGGGCGGGACGATCCGCAAGGGGGTGCTGCTGGACGGCGTGCCGGTGCTGCTCCAGATCGTTCTCGACGGCGACCGGGCCCGCTGCATGGTCGATGCCGCCGCGGACAGCATCCCGCCGCAGGCCGAGGCCGCGCTGGTGAACATGCTCGGCCTGCGCATCGACCCGGCATCGTTCGAAGCGGCGGTGCGCGACGATCCATTGTTCGGCCCGGTGGTGCGGCGCATGCCGGGCCTGCGCGTGATCCAGGCCGCCACCGTGTTCGAGGCACTGACCTGGGCCATCATCGGCCAGCAGATCAACCTGCCGTTCGCGATCGCGCTGCGCCGCAGTTTCATCCAGCAGGCCGGCCGCCCCCATCCGAACGGCTTGTGGTGCTACCCGGAAGCCCTGGACGTGGCCCGCCTCGACGTTGAGCAACTGACCAGCCGCAAGTTCTCGCGCGCCAAGGCGGACACCCTGCTGCGCCTGGCACGGCTGGTGGCGGACGGCGCGCTGTCGCTCGATCCGCCGGCGGACGGCGGCCTGGCCGCGACCGCCGCGCGCCTGCTGGCGATCAAGGGCATCGGTCCCTGGACCGTGAACTACGCGATGCTGCGCGGCTATGGCGATCCCGACTGTTCCCTGCACGGCGACGTCGCAGTGCGCAGCGCGATCGGACGCCTGCTGGGTACGGATACCCGGCCGGGCATCGCCGAAGCCGAAGCCTTCCTGCAAGCATACCGTCCGCAGCGCACGATGGCGGCGGCCTACCTGTGGGCCAGCCTGAACCAGCTCAGTGGCTGAATCTATCGGCTGAACGTAGTGTGCAACTGACAGCTTGCGCTAGACTGCACCCTTTCTGCGACGAAGCCGCTAGACTGGCCGTACATTCCAACGGCATAAGCCGACTCAGCGAGGATCCCGTGACTCCGAGAACCGCCATCCTGGCGCTGCTACTGGGCAGCGCGGCTTGTCCCGCCCAGGCGCAAACAGGCGCCGCGCCCGCCGACAGCGAGGGTCCCGGCGCCTACCTGTCCCTGGAGTTCGGCAACGGCCGCATCTACGGCGGCAACCGCGACGACGCCCCCGGCGGCTCGCGCTCGATGGGCCGCCGCGCCTTCGAGGCGCGCGCCGGACGCGAAGAGCCCTCCCCACTCGGCCCGGGACGCATCGACTTCGTCCACTACAACGAGGGCCATCCCGACAACAACCACCGTGACGGCTTCGCCCTGCAATGGGTGGGCGTGCGTCCGCTCGGCAGCACCCTCACCGGCGAACTGGGCATCGGCCCCTACCTGAGCATGAACACGACCACCATCGATGGCCGCGAGTTCGACGATTCGCACTTGGGCCTGCTGTTGGGGGGCGCCTTGCGTCTGCCGCTGCGCTCGCTGCCGCCCGGCACCCACCTGCGCCTGGGCGTGAATTACGCATGGATGCCCGGCGCGCACCGTTCGGCCGCCGTGCTGCTCGGCGTCGGGCGCCAATTCGGACCGGCGCAGCCCGAACCCGATACCGAACCGAAGACCGGCCCGTGGTGGTTCGGCGGCTCGATCGGCAGGTCGATCACCAACATGTCGGGCACCGATGGCGCGAATGCCGGCGTGCTGGAAGCCCGCAAATACCTCGATGAACGCTTCGCGCACTGGGCCGTGTCCGGCAAGCTGATCTGGGAAGGCGACGACGGCCGGCGCGTCGACCGCGACGGCGTCGCCGCCCAGCTCTCCTACGTGCAGCAGGTGACGCCGCGCTTTGCGATGAGCGCGGGCGTGGGCCCCTACGTCGCCCGCAACGACCGCGACGAAGACGACAAGACGCGTGCCAACCTGTTGATCAGTTTCCAGGCCGAGCACGCGCTGTCGAGCGCAACCCGCGCCTTCGTCAATTTCAACCGGGTCAAGACCTTCCGCCGGACCAATGACCGCGACCTGCTACAGATCGGCATCCTGAAGCGTTTCCGGTAAGCGCGGCTCTCAGTTCAAACGTGGCAAGCCCTCGAACTGCTGCGCGCCCTCCCCGGCAAACCGGATCAGTTCGGACAGCGGCACGGTGGCCAGGTTGTCGCTGCCGTAATGGCCGCCGAGCGCGCTCGGGATCTTGAGGCAGTACTTGCGCCCGGCCGCCAGCGGTCCGAGCGTGGACTCGGCCAGGTGCACGGCCTCGGGCATGTACCAGTCGCGCAGGAAATCCTGGTTATAGGAGAGCGCATCGAGGGCGGCGCGGTCTTCGGCCACCGGTTCGCAGCGCAGGTCCTGGGGCGAGAGGCGCCAGTACATCCCGTCCGCATCGCGGATGATGAGGTTGCCGAAGGCGTTTTCGCCCAGCACCTCGGCCGCATCCAGGCCGACCCAGCCCCAGGCTTCGTTTATCTCGTCAACGGTAATCATGAACGCATGCTCCATTGGTCAATGTCAGGCAACGCCGGTTTGACCGGCGCACGCCGACACTGTTGCGTCAGCTTGAACGGGATTTGCGCTGTGTCGAGCCGCCTTGGCTCAGGTCGACTGGTGCTGTTCCGGCGCAAGTCCTCGTCTGGACGCCTTGCGCGCATTCGCGTTCTTGATCGCGTACACGCGCTGCGCGAGGACGCAGGCCGTGCGCAGGAACAGCGGCACCTTGCGCTGATGCGCGGGCGGACCAAAGCGGCCGCGCAGGTAGTCCCACATGCCGAGCAGGGCCGCGTCGCTGTAGGTGTAGCGGCCATATTCGCGATAGCGGACGGCGTCGTACATGGCCTTGTCCACCAGCTTCAGGCGCAACAGGCGACGGTGGGCCGGCGGCGTATGCGTATCCAGGAACAGCATCTCGTTACGCTGCAGCAGATAGACCAGGTACAGCGGGAACTCTTCGAGTTCCTTGCGGTTTTCGTGGAACACCGTCGCATTCAGGGCACAGCGGACCATCCAACCATGCTTGACCAGGCGCATGCCGATATCGTCGTCGTCGTAGTATGCGAACAAGCGGTCGTCCAGCGGCCCGGTATCCTTCAGCGCCTGCACCCGGTACAGCACCGCGGTGCCGTCGACCCAGACTTCTTCAGGATGTGCGTCCTGGAAGCGGCGCGCCTCCTCGATGTCGAGGATGAGCCGGGTCTTTCGCTTGTTCCAGTCATGGTAGTTGACGCAGCGTGCGATGTGGCCGTCATGGATGTCGCGCAGAACCGGCGATACCGCCCCGCAACGGGCATGGGCCTGGAGTTCCGCAACCAGCTCACGCAGGGTGCCAAGCTCGACCGTGGAATCGTTGTTCAGCAGCCAGATGTAATCGTAGCCTTCGCGGATCGCCAGTTCGATGGCGACGTTATGGCCGCCGGTGAAGCCCAGGTTCTGCGGCAGGCATTCGAGCACCACGTCGCGCGCCGCCAAGGCCGCGGACAGCGCCGCCGCTTCCTCGCTACGCGACCCGTTGTCGATGACCAGCGTCGTCACGTCGGCAGGGGCAACCGCCACTTCGTTTTTCACCGAATCCAGGCAGGCCAGGGTCTTGGCGGTCCCGTTCCAGTTGAGGATGCTGACCAGCACCCTCGGCAGGGCGGGTTGCATAACTTTCAATGTCGCGTCGCTCATAGTCGGATGAAAATCGCTGAACTTCAATCGGCAGGCAAAAAATCTTTCCTAATCGACATTGAATATAGCAGATTTTATTAGCGCAAAGGCAATCGTACACCTGAAACCGCTTTGGAATGACGCGAGAAACGAAAAAAAGCCCGGTCGACGCAGTGTCGACCGGGCTTTTTGAGGGAGTGTCTTGATCGACACTGCCTTGAATTTGGTTGCGGGGACAGGATTTGAACCTGTGACCTTCGGGTTATGAGCCCGACGAGCTGCCAGACTGCTCCACCCCGCGTCTGATGGTTCGTATTATACGGGGCCTGGCCGATTTAGGCAATGGCGATCCCATCGCGCCTGTCCGGGGGCGGCACAGCCGCCGCATTACGGTGTAAAGTAAGGGCAAGCCCATAACCTTTGTTTTCTATGAAATTCTGCTCCGAGTGCGCCCATCCGCTGACGGTGGCCATCCCCGAAGGCGATAACCGTCCACGCTACGTGTGCACCCATTGCGGCACCATTCATTACCAGAACCCGAAGCTGGTGATCGGCTCGATTCCAGTGTGGCAGCGCGAAGGCGAATTCAAGATCCTGCTGTGCAAGCGTGCGATCGAGCCGCGCTACGGCTACTGGACCCTGCCGGCCGGCTTCATGGAGAACGAGGAAACCACCGAGCAGGCCGCGGTGCGCGAGACCGAGGAAGAAGCCGGCGCCAACGTCAGGCTGGGCAAGCTGTTCACGCTGCTGAACGTGGCGCATGTGCACCAGGTCCACCTGTTCTACCTGGCCGAGCTGCTCGACCTCGATTTCGCGGCCGGCATCGAAAGCCTGGACGTGCGCCTGTTCGCCGAAGACGAGATCCCGTGGGACGACCTCGCCTTCCCCACCATCCGCACCACGCTGGAGCTGTTCTTCGCCGACCGTGCCCGCATCCGCGAAGCGGGCGGCGACTACGGTTTCCACGGCGGCGACGTCACGCGTCCCATGCGTCGCGCCGACGAGCCGGCCCCGGAACAACCCGACTGACCGGCCCGAGCGAGCACCGCCATGATTCCCTGGCTCGAGGCGAACACGCCCTTCCCCGACGTCTCCGAAGCGCTGACGACCGATGCGCCCGGACTGCTCGCGGCCGGCGCCGACCTGTCGCCGCGGCGCCTGCTGCAGGCGTACCGCAACGGCATCTTTCCGTGGTTTTCGGAAGGCCAGCCGATCCTGTGGTGGAGCACCGACCCGCGCATGGTGCTGCATACGGATGCCTTCAAGATCAGCGACAGCCTCAAGAAAACCCTGCGCAAGGTCGAGCGCGCGCGCACGGCAAAAACGACGGGCGCCGAGCCTGCCGGCAGCGGCTGGGACGTGCGCTTCGACAGCGCCTTCGAACAGGTGATGCGCGCCTGCGCCGCCCCGCGCAAGGATGGTCCCGGCACCTGGATCTCGGAAGACATCATCGCCGGCTACGGCGGCCTGCACCGGATGGGGTATGCGCATTCGTCCGAAGTGTGGCTGGACGGCGAACTGGTCGGCGGCGCCTATGGCGTCTGCATCGGCCGCATGTTCTATGGCGAATCGATGTTCGCACGCGTGTCGGACGCGTCCAAGGTGGCGCTGGCCTACCTGGTCGCCTTCCTGCGCAGCCACGGCGTGCGCATGCTCGATTGCCAGCAGGAAACCGGACACCTGGCCTCGCTGGGTGCGAAGCCGATCCCGCGCAGTCAATTTCTTGAGCATTTGCGCCACGCCATCACGGAAGCGCCAATCGAACACTGGGAAGTCGCGCCACCGTTGACGACTTAACGTTGCGGTGCGCCGTCTTTGGCTACAATGAGCCTACATGTCGTCCCGAGAGCATTGCATGACGCACCTAAACGATCTGCCCTTTTCCACGCTGCAGTTCTACACCACGGCGCCCTACCCGTGCAGCTATCTCGATGCGCGCCAGGCGCGCTCGCAGGTGGCCACGCCGTCGCACCTGATCAACGCGGACGTCTACTCCGAACTGGTGCGCAACGGTTTCCGGCGCAGCGGCATCTTCACCTATCGCCCGTACTGCGACGGCTGCCGCGCCTGCATCCCGGTGCGCGTGGCGGTGAACGATTTCGTGCCCAACCGCAGCCAGCGGCGCGCCTGGAAGCACCACGGCGACCTGACGGCGATGGTCGCCAACCTGTCGTTCTCCGACGAGCACTACGCGCTCTACCTGCGCTACCAGACCACGCGCCACGTCGGCGGCGGCATGGACCAGGACAGCCGCGACCAGTATGCCCAGTTCCTGCTGCAAAGCCGGGTGAATACGCGGCTGGTCGAATTCCGCGAGCCGGACGGCACCTTGCGCATGGTCTCGATCATCGACGTGCTGTCCGACGGCCTGTCGTCCGTGTACACCTTCTTCGATCCGGACGTGGTGGGCGCCTCTTTCGGCACCTACAACGTGCTGTGGCAGATCGAGCAGGCGCGCGAACTGGGCCTGCCCTATGTCTATCTCGGCTACTGGATCGAACAGAGCCCGAAGATGGCCTACAAGATCAATTTCCGGCCACTGGAAGCGCGCATCGATGGCGCATGGGGCGTGCTGGAGCGTTGACTTGCGCGTGGCGCCAGCGGCATGCCGGCTTACGCGTGGGCCGCATTCCGGTTGCGTGCTGATCTGCCAATAAAGTAGAGCGGCCCACCCTACGCGTACAGGTTAAAATGTCGTGAATTCACGATCGACCGACACATGTCCGACAAACTCCTGTACGCGCTTGCCCGTCCCCTGCTGTTTTCGCTCGATGCCGAAACGGCCCACAACCTGACCTTGCCGGCCCTGCGCCGCGCGGCCGCGCTGGGCCTGACCGGCGTCGTACGCAAACCCGCGCCGGACCCGCGCACGGTGATGGGCATCACCTTCCCCAACCCGGTCGGCCTGGCGGCAGGCCTCGACAAGGATGGCGCCTACATCGACGGCCTGGCCGCGCTCGGCTTCGGCTCGATCGAAATCGGCACCGTCACCCCGCGCGCCCAGCCCGGCAATCCGCGTCCGCGCATGTTCCGCCTGCCGGCCGCGCGCGGCATCATCAACCGCATGGGCTTCAACAACGGCGGCGTCGACGCCTTCATCGCCAACGTGCGGGCGTCGCGCTTCTATCAGGAACGGCAAGGCGTACTCGGCCTGAACATCGGCAAGAACGCCGACACCCCGATCGAACGCGCCGCCGACGACTACCTGGAATGCCTGCGCAAGGTGTACCCGTATGCCAGCTACGTCACGGTCAACATTTCCTCGCCCAACACCAAGAACCTGAGACAGCTGCAGGGCGCGTCCGAACTGGATGCCCTGCTGGCCGAGCTCAAGGGCGAGCAGTCGCGCCTGGCCGACAAGCATGGCCACTACGTGCCGCTGGCGCTGAAGATCGCGCCCGACGTCGATGCCGACCAGATCCGCAACATCGGCGCCGCCCTGCTGCGCCACGGCATCGACGGCGTGATCGCCACCAACACCACCCTCAACCGGCGCGACGTCGAAGGCATGAAGCATGCCGGCCAGCAGGGCGGCCTGTCCGGGGCGCCGGTGTTCGACCTGTCGAACATCGTGATCCGCGCGCTGAAGAAGGAAGTCGGCGACGCGATCCCGATCATCGGCGTCGGTGGCATCCTGCGCGGCCAGGATGCCAAGGCCAAGATCGCGGCCGGGGCGCAGCTGGTGCAGCTGTACAGTGGCCTGATCTATCGCGGGCCGGCGCTGGTGCGCGAGTGTGCGAATGCGCTGCGCGGCGTGAAATAAAACAAGGCGTGGTACGAAAATAAAACACACTGCAAAAATATGAACCGTCGCCCCTGCGAAGGCAGGGGTCCAATTTGCGAGCGTTTCGATGGCTCATGCAAACTTGGGCCCCTGCCTCCGCAGGGGCGACGTTTATGAGCCAACGAAACAGGACACATCATGAAGATGCAAAAACTCGGCCGCACCGACCTCACCGTCTCCCGCGTCTGCCTCGGCACCATGACCTTCGGCGAACAGAACACCGAAGCCGACGCCCACAGCCAGCTCGATTATGCGATGGAGCGCGGCATCAACTTCATCGATACCGCGGAAATGTATCCGGTGCCGCCCAGCGCCGCCACCCAGGGGTCGACCGAACGCTTCATCGGCAGCTGGCTGAAAAAGAGCGGCAAGCGCGCCGACATCGTGCTGGCCACCAAGGCCGCCGGTCCGAACGCGAACCAGACCTGGATCCGCGGCGGCCGCCACAACCTCGATGCGGCGAACATCCGCGCCGCCCTCGACGCCAGCCTGCAGCGCCTGCAGACCGATTACGTCGACCTCTACCAGCTGCACTGGCCGAGCCGCAACGTGCCGATCTTCGGCGCCAACCAGTTCGACCCGCAGAAGGAACGCGCCAGCGTGCCGATCGAAGAGACGCTGGCCGTGCTGGGCGACCTGATCAAGGAAGGCAAGATCCGCCACATCGGCGTCTCCAACGAGAGCCCGTGGGGCGTGAGCGAATACATCAAGCAGGCCGAGATGCAGGGCCTGCCGCGCATCGCCACCATCCAGAATTTATACAACCTGACCGCGCGCGCTTTTGAAACCACGCTGCTGGACGAAGTCTGCTACCGCGAAGAGGTCAGCCTGCTGGCCTACAGCCCGCTCGCCTTCGGCCAGCTCAGCGCCAAGTACGTCGACAACCCGCAGGCGCACGGCCGCCTGACGATCTACCCGCCGACCTGGAGCCCGCGCTACCTGCGCCCGGCGGTATTCGCGGCCGTGAAGGAATATGCGGCTTTGGCGCGCGCCAATGGCATGTCGCCTGCACAGATGGCGCTGGCGTGGTGCTATTCGCGCTGGTTCACGGGGTCGACCATCATCGGGGCGACGACGCTGGCGCAGCTGAAGGAGAATATCGATGCGGAGCAGCTCACGCTGCCGGATGAGGTGGTGAAGGCGATCGATGCGATTCATGCCCGCTACACCAATCCGGGCCAGTAAGCTACAAACCGTCGTTCCCGCGAAGGCGGGAACCCATGCTGAGGATCCGAAGTCTGTATTTAGGAAGTAGTCGACATACTTCTGGCATACCGAATTCTGTTGCTCAGCATGGATCCCCGCCTTCGCGCGGACGACGGAGAATTTATTTCGTCGCCGGAGGTACGGTCTACTCCACCACCACCGGATGCAAAGCCTTCTCGATATCCGCCCGGGTAAACCCCTGCGCAAAGCGCTCGATGAAGTCGTACGCATACGCCCGCAGGTAAGCCCCGCGGCGCACCGCCAGGCGCGTCACGTTGGGCGCGAACAGGTGCGACGATTCGATCGCGCGCAGGCCGCGGTCGCGTCCATGGTCGAAGGCCATCGAGGCGACGATGCCGACGCCCATGCCGAGTGACACGTACTGCTTGATGACGTCCGAATCCATCGCCGTCAGCACGATGTCCGGGCTGACGCCGGCGCTGGCAAAGGCGGCGTCGATGTGGCTGCGGCCGGTGAAGCCGACGTCGTAGGTAATCAAGGGATACTCGGCCAGGTCGGCCAGCTTGATCGGGCTCTGGCCCAGCAGCGGGTGCCCGTCCGGCACCACCACCAGGTGGCTCCAGCGGTAGCACGGGAAGGACACCAGGTCGGGGAAGGCGCTCAGGCCCTCGGTCGCGATGCCGATGTCGGCGCGGCCCGACAGCACCCATTCGGCGATGTGCTCCGGGGCGCTCTGCTGCAGCGAGATGCGCACGCCCGGGAACGAGCTGCGGAAGGCTTGCACCACCTGCGGCAGCGCATAGCGCGCCTGGGTGTGGGTGACGGCAACGGTGAGCGTGCCGCTGTCCTGGGCCGCGTATTCGCTGCTGGCCTGCTGCAGGTTCTCGGCCTCGACCAGCAGGCGCTCGACGATCTTCAGGATACCCTTGCCAGGGTCGGTCAGGCCGGTCAGGCGTTTGCCGTTGCGCTCGAAAATGACCACGCCCAGCTCGTCCTCGAGCTCGCGGATCTGGCGCGACACGCCCGGCTGCGACGTGAACAGCGCATTCGCCACGTCGGTGAGGTTGAAGTTGCGGCGCGCGGCTTCGCGCACCGAACGCAGCTGCTGGAAATTCATATGCCTTCCCCTTGGTCGACGAATACATGCATGCGCTTTGGCTTGACCAGCAGGGTCTCGCCATCGCGCAAATCCAGTTCGCGGAAGCGCTCATTCGGTATCACCGCTTCGATCAGTTGCGCATTGTCGGCGCGCTCCAGGTCGAGCTGGGCCAGCGGGCCGATCGCATGGGCACGGCGCAGTTTCACCGCCACGCCCTCGCCGCCTGCCACGTAGCGCTCGACGTCGAGGTCGTGCGGCCGCACGTAGCCGATCGCCTCGCCGTTGCGGACGCCCGTGTGCTGCGGCGTCGCCAGGCGCGCATCGCCGCTGGCCAGCACGCCTTCGTCGACGCGGCCGTGGAACAGGTTGACGTTGCCGAGGAAGCCGTAGACGAAGGGCGAGGCCGGCTGGTTGTACACCTGGGCCGGGGTGCCGGTCTGCTCGACGCGGCCCTTGTTCATCAGGACCACGCGGTCGGCCACTTCGAGCGCCTCTTCCTGGTCGTGGGTCACGAAGATCGAGGTCACGTGCAGCTCGTCGTGCAGCTGGCGCAGCCAGCGCCGCAATTCCTTGCGCACCTTGGCGTCGAGCGCGCCGAAGGGTTCGTCCAGCAGCAGCACGCGCGGCTCCACCGCCAGCGCGCGCGCCAGGGCGATGCGCTGGCGCTGGCCGCCCGACAGCTGCGGCGGATAGCGGTCGGCGATCCAGTCCAGCTGCACCAGCTCGAGCAGCTTTTTCACTTTCTCGCGGATCTGCTGCTCGGACGGACGCTCCTTGCGCGGCTTGACCCGCAGGCCGAACGCCACGTTCTCGAACACGGTCATGTGCTTGAACAGCGCGTAATGCTGGAACACGAAGCCGACCTGGCGTTCGCGCACGTGGCGCGCCGAGGCATCGTCGCTGTCGAGCAGCACGCGGCCCGAATCCGGGAATTCCAGGCCGGCGATGATGCGCAGCAGCGTGGTCTTGCCGCAGCCGGATGGGCCCAGCAGCGCGGTCAGCTCGCCGTCGTCGAACTGCAGCGACACGTCGTCCAGGGCCGTGAACTGGCCGAACTGCTTGCGGATGTGTTGGACTTCGATCGTCATGTCAGTGCTCCGTGGTTTGCATCTGCAGATTGACCTTGCGGGCGGCGTGCAGGCGCCATTCGATGAGGGATTTCACTGCCAGCGTGACCAGCGCCAGCAGGGCCAGCAGCGATGCGATCGCGAACGCGGCGGTGAAGTTGTATTCGTTGTAGAGGATCTCGACCTGCAGCGGCATGGTGTTGGTCTCGCCGCGGATGTGGCCGGACACCACCGAGACGGCGCCGAACTCCCCCATCGCCCGGGCATTGCACAGGATCACGCCGTACAGCAAGCCCCACTTGATGTTGGGGAGGGTCACGCGGAAGAAGGTGGCCCAGCCGGACGCGCCCAGCACCAGCGCCGCCTCTTCCTCCTCGCTGCCCTGCGCCTGCATCAGCGGAATCAGTTCGCGCGCCACGAAGGGGAAGGTAATGAAGATGGTCGCCAGCACGATGCCCGGCACCGCGAACAGGATCTTGATGTCGTGGTCCATCAGCCACGGACCGAACCAGCCCTGGGCGCCGAACAGCAGCACGTAGATCAGGCCGGCGATGACCGGCGACACCGAGAACGGCAGGTCGATCAGGGTCAGCAGCACGCTTTTGCCGCGGAAGTCGAACTTGGCGATGGCCCAGCTTGCCGCCACGCCGAACACCAGGTTCAGCGGCACCGAGATGCCGGCCGCGATGAAGGTCAGCTTGATCGCCGCCAGCGCATCCGGGTCGACGATGGCTTCCTGGTAGGTGGCCCAGCCGCGCTTGAGGGCTTCGTAGAACACGGCGACCAGCGGCACGAACAGGAACAGGGTCAGGAACAGCAGCGCGACCGTGATCAGCGTGTAGCGGACCCAGTTCGGTTCCAGCGTGTTGGTGGCCTTGCGCGGCGCTGGGGTGGCCGTGTCTTTGACGGCGCTATCGAGGACTGCGCTCATATTATTTCCCTGCCCGCTTGCGGGTCCATGCCTGCAGCAGGTTGATGGCCAGCAGCAGGATGAAGGAGACGATCAGCATCACCACGGCGATCGCGGTGGCGCCGGTGTAGTCGTACTGCTCCAGCTTGGTGATGATGAACAGCGGCGTGATCTCGGACACCATCGGCATGTTGCCGGCGATGAAGACCACCGAACCGTATTCGCCGGTGGCGCGCGCAAAGGCCAGCGCAAAGCCGGTCAGGAGTGCCGGCACGATGCCGGGCAGGATCACGCGGATGAACGTTTGCCACGGGCTGGCGCCGAGGCTGGCCGCGGCTTCTTCCAGTTCGCGCTCGGCGTCTTCCAGCACCGGCTGCACCGTGCGCACCACGAAGGGCAAGCCGATGAAAGTGAGGGCCAGCATCACGCCGAGCGGCGTGAAGGCGACCTTGATGCCGATTTTTTCCAGGTACTGGCCGATCCAGCCGTTGGCGGAATACAGCGAAGTCAGCGTGATGCCGGCCACCGCGGTCGGCAGTGCGAACGGCAGGTCGACCAGCGCATCGATGAAGCGCTTGCCCGGGAATTTATAGCGGACCAGCACCCAGGCGACGATGCCGCCGAAGATGACGTTGATGAAGGCGCCGACCAGGGAGGCGCCGAAGCTCAGCCGGTAGGACGCCATCACGCGCGGCG
Source organism: Herbaspirillum sp. SJZ107 (assembly GCF_006715485.1). Taxonomy (GTDB): domain Bacteria; phylum Pseudomonadota; class Gammaproteobacteria; order Burkholderiales; family Burkholderiaceae_D; genus Telluria. Next base: position 866,338 of record NZ_VFNH01000002.1, on the reverse strand, counting down.
AGGTGACGGCGCTCCAGAACGCGTCCCAGGTCATGGTGAACGTCTTCAGGAACAGCGCCGACAGCGGTACCAGGACGATCAGTCCCAGGTAAAAAATCGTGAACCCGAGCGAAAGCCTGAAGCCGGGGATCACCCGGTTCGCGCTGCTGCGGGAAGCCAATGGATTCATGCGATCGCCTTATTACTAATTCTTCTAATAAGGTCAGATAATCGCACTCATCACTCATATTGCAAACGAAGCATTCGTTATTTGCATAGATGATTCGGCTAATAAGATATTTACTAACTAATTAAGCAAGGAGTTTGATGGCGACCGTGGCCAGCGTTAGCGCCAGCAGGCCACGCAGCAGGCGTTCGGGGACGATGCGCGCCGCCCACGAGCCGAGGGTGATGCCGGGCACCGAACCGATGAGCAGGGTCAGCAGCAACATCCAGTTGATCGAACCCAGCCACCAGTGGCCAACCGCGGCGATGGCGGTCAGCGGCACCGCGTAGGCGATGTCGGTGCCGGCCACTTCGGCCGGGGTCAGCTTCGGATACAGCATTACCAGCAGCGTCGCGCCGATGGCGCCGGCGCCGATCGAGGAAATCGTGACCAGCGTGCCGAGCACGGCACCCGACGCGATGGTGGCTGCGGCCAGGCTGCGGCCGTGCAACTGGCGCCCCGGCTTGGCATTCACCCAGGCCATCATCTTGCCGCGGAACAGGATGGCGACCACGGTCAGCAGGACCGAGACGGCGATCGAATAACGGATCAGCTGGCCGATTTCAGGGCCGAGCGGACCGAAATACTGGAGCGCCAGCGTCGCCAGCAGCGCAGCCGGCAGCGCACCGATGCACAGGCGGCGCACGATATCCCATTGCACGGTGCCGCGCGAACGGTGGGTGACAGTGCCTGCGCTCTTGGTGATGGACGCGAATGCGAGGTCGGTGCCGACGGCAACCGACGGGTTAACGCCGAACAGCAAGGTCAGCAGTGGCGTCATCAGCGAGCCGCCACCGACACCGGTCATGCCGACCAACAAGCCTACTGCAAAACCCGAAACAATATAAGTGATGGACATTCATTACCCTCAGACTAGTACCAAGGGTAAAGTGCCTCAACTGTAAACCAAACGACAGCTTCCTTATTTGCTTATGCAGGAAGCGTTTTACGACAAACGCTGGTAGATACTCAATGAACGTAGGGTGGGCACCCCGTGCCCACCCTACGATATCAACACGCCAACTATTATTTGTTGGGCTGCGGCGTCAGGCGCAGATATGGCTTCGGCGCCTTGAAACCCTTAGGATATTTCTGCTGCAACTGCTCAGGATCCTGCACGGTCAGCGGGATGATGACGTCGTCGCCATCCTTCCAGTTGCCCGGCGTGGCCACGGTGTAGCCGTCGGTCAATTGCAGCGCGTCGATCACGCGCAGCACTTCGTCGAAGTTGCGGCCGGTGCTCATCGGATAGGTAATGATCAGGCGCACTTTCTTGGCAGGATCGATCACGAACAGCGAACGCACGGTGGCGGTGGCCGACTGGTTCGGGTGGATCATGTCGTACAGGGACGAGACCGACTTGTCGGCGTCGGCGATGATCGGGAAGCCCACCACAGTCTGCTGGGTTTCCTCGATGTCCTTGATCCAGGCAGCGTGCTGCTCGGCCGGGTCGACCGACAGCGCGATCGCCTTGACATTGCGCTTGTCGAATTCCGGCTTCAGTTTCGCAGTCAGGCCCAGTTCGGTGGTGCACACCGGCGTGAAGTCGGCCGGGTGCGAGAACAGCACCACCCAGGAATCGCCTGCCCAGTCGTGGAAACGGATGCGGCCGATGGTGGAATCCTGCTCGAAATCGGGGGCGATGTCGCCCAGACGCAAGGTCATAATCTTCTCCTTAGATGTGGTTCTTTAAAAGAACCGGTTGTACAGCACCACGGCCCAGGTCGCGCCCGCCATCGTGATCGCCAGCGCCACCGCTGCACTGCCGAGGTCCTTGGCAGCCTTGGACAGCGGATGGCGTTCGAGCGACACGCGGTCGACCACGGCCTCGATCGACGCGTTGATCAATTCCACCAGCAACACCAGACCCAGCACGGCGATCAGGGCCAGTTTCTGGAAGGCGGAGATCGGCAGCACCAGGGCAATCACGGTGGCCGGGACTGCCACCATCAATTCCTGGCGAAACGCATGTTCGTGCCGCAGCGCATGCCCGAAACCGTCGATCGAATACCGGAACGCGGACACGATCCGCTTCAGGCCGCCTTTACTCTTGAACTCGCTACTGGATTGATCCATCGATATCGTTGTGCTGTGTGAGATCTGCATTATGCCCACACAGCTTGCCGATGACGCAACACCAATCTAAAGGCTTTACCAATTTTTTTCACATTATGGTATAAACTAGAGCAATATACCGCACTGCACCAACCACATCATGAAAATGGAAACCCCTGAACCGGCGAAGACTTCCATCCAAGTGATCGAGCGCATGGTCGCCCTGCTCGATGCGCTGGCCAGTTATCCCGACCCTGTCAGCCTCAAGGAACTGTCGCGGGTTTCGGGACTGCACCCGTCGACGGCGCACCGTATCCTCAACGACATGGTGGTGACGCGCTTCGTGGACCGGGTCGAACCCGGCACCTACCGCCTCGGCATGCGCCTGCTGGAACTGGGCAACGTGGTCAAGAGCCGCCTGTCGGTGCGCGAAGCCGCCGTCGACCTCATGCGTGCACTGCACAACAAGACGCGCCAGACCGTGAACCTGTCGGTGCGCCAGGGCGACGAGATCGTCTACATCGACCGCGCCTTCTCCGAACGCTCGGGGATGCAGGTGGTGCGCGCCATCGGCGGCCGCGGTCCGCTCCATCTGACCTCGACCGGCAAGCTGTTCCTGTCGGTCGACGAGCCGAAAGCCACGCGCGCCTACGCCACCCGCACCGGCCTGGCCGGCCACACCAAGAATTCGATCACCGACCTGGCGCGCCTGGAGCGCGAACTGTCGCTGGTGCGCGCCCGCGGCTATGCGCGCGACAACGAGGAACTCGAAGTGGGCGTGCGCTGCATGGCGGCCGGCATCCACGACGACAGCGGCAAGCTGGTGGCGGGATTGTCGATTTCGGCGCCGGCGGACCGGTTGCAGGAAGAATGGCTGGAAGATCTGGTGAATACGGCGTCGCAGATTTCGACGACGCTGGGGCACCGGGTGGTGCCGGCGGTATAGATTACTGAACGGCCGGCACAGCCGCCGAAGCCGACACCGTCACCGGTGCGCCGGCCGCAGGCACGCCGGCCGCAGCCGTCGCCGGCATCGTGGCCGGCTTCAATGCCTCCAGCCAGCGCCGCATGCGCCCGGCGTCGGCCGTACGCGACTGCTTGCCCTTCGAATCCAGGAACACCATCACCACGTTGCGGCCCTGGATCATGGCCTGCATCACCAGGCAGCGCCCTGCTTCGTTGATGAAGCCGGTCTTCTGCAAGCCGATGTTCCAGTCCGGCAGCGCCACCAGATAATTGGTATTCGAATATTGCAGCGAGCGGTTGCCGGCCTGCACCACGTAGTTGGGATCGGTCGTGTACTGGCGCAGCAGCGGTTCCTGGTGCGCGGTCATGACCAGCCGCGCCAGGTCGCGCGCGCTCGACACGTTCTGGCTCGACAGGCCGCTCGAATCCACATAATGCGTATCGTTCATGCCGAGTTCGCGTGCCTTGGCATTCATCGCCGTGACAAAAGCCTCGATGCCGCCCGGGTAATTGCGCCCCAGTGCCGCGGCCGCGCGGTTTTCCGAACTCATCAGGGCGATATGCAGCAGGTTGCCGCGCGTCATGCGCGTGCCGACGGCGAGGCGCGAACTGGTGTACTTGTGGCGGTCGACGTCGGCGTCGGTGACGGTCAGTACTTCGTCCAGGTCCTGGTGCGCCTGCACCACCAGCAGGCCGGTCATCAGCTTGGTGATCGAGGCGATCGGCAGCGCGACGGTGGAATTCTTTTCGAACAGGACTTCCGAACTGGTCTGGTCGAGCACGTAGGCGACGCTGGAACGCAGTTCGAGGGGGTCGGCAGTCCGGTTCAGGCCGGCCAGGTCGCCGGCGCTGAGGATGGCCAGGGCCGGCGCGGCGCGGCGCACGTTCTGGTACACGACCCTGCGCTTGCCGTGCACCATGGCGACGCGGCGCACCATGTGGCCACGGTTTTCCTTCGCGATCAGCTTGGCGGGTTCGGCACGCTTGGCCTTGACGCGCTTGACCGTGCCGGCACGGCCTTTCGATTTCGATTTCGCCTCGGCCACGGCCGGTTCGAACATCAGCATCATGGAAATGGCGGCAGCCAGCGCGAACTTGAACATCGGATTCCTCGGGCGCGAACGGATGAGTCGGAAACGTCGTACGAAAGACGGGTGCGGTGCGACAGACTTTACCACCCGCGCCAAATTTTTACTACAGCGCAAGACCGTCTGCGTTGCAGAAATCTCTTGATTTTTCAACAGCTTATTCCAACAACTCTGCTGCCGAGTATAGCGCGCTAACCGAGAAAACAGGCGAACGCCGACACCGGTTCGCGCTCCGTGATCAAGGTATTTTCGATCTTGTCCGGATCGGCGAATCCGAGCGCCATGCCGCACACGACCATCTCGTTGGGCGGCAACTGCAACTGTTCCGCGATGATCCGGTGGAACTGGGTGAAGGCCGCCTGCGGGCAGGTGTCGAGACCGCGTCCGCGCGCCGCCACCATGATGTTCTGCAGGAACATGCCATAGTCGAGCCAGGAACCCTGCTCCATCATGCGGTCGATGGTGAACACCAGCCCGACCGGCGCATCGAAGAAGCCGTAATTGCGGCCGTGCTGGGCGGCCATGCCGGCCTTGTTGTCGCGCGTCAGGCCCAGCAGCGCATATAAATCCCAGCCGACCTTGCGCCGGCGGTCGAGGAAGGGTGATTTCCATTCGCGTGGATAATAGTTGTACTCCTCGGTGTGGCGGGCGGCTTCCTGCGGATCCATGTAGGCGGCCAGGACCGCATCGCTCAGCTGCGTCTTGCGCTCGCCGGTGAGCACATACACGCGCCAGGGCTGGGTATTGGTGCCGGACGGCGCCCGCGCCGCCACGTCGAGGATCGCTTCGATGTCCTCGCGCGCCACCGGCGTCGGCAAAAAGGCGCGGATCGAGCGGCGCGAGGTGATGGCCGCGTCGACGGCCTGTTGCTGGGGTGTATCGATCATGGTGTCTCCTGGTTATTTCTTGACGACGAATGCGACGCCGGCCACGGCCACCGCCATGCCGGCCAGGCCGGCGCTGCCCAGGGTCTCGCCGAACATCAGCCAGGCCATGACCGCGGTGGTCGGCGGTGTCAGGTACAGCAGGCTCGTGACCCGGGTGGCGTCGTTGCGGCTGATCAGGCGGAACAGCAGGAAGATGGCGCCGATCGACAGCGCCAGGATCGACCACAGCAGCGCGCCGGCGAAGTGGATGTTCCAGTGGATATTGGCCAGGGCGGGCGTGAAATCTTCGAACACGATCGCGAGCGGCAGGAGCATCAGCGCGCTCGCGCTGAACTGGATCACGGTGCCGGTGCGCAAGTCGAATTGGGGACAGTAGCGTTTTTGATAAAGCGTGCCGGCCGTGATCGACAGCAGCGCCAGCACGCACAGGCCGACCGCGGCCGGCGCCAGCCCATCCAGGTTGAGTTTGCTGTAGACGACCAGCCCCACGCCGGACAGGCCCAGCAGCAGTCCCAGCCACTGGCGCGGCGTCACCCGCTCGCCGACCAGGGGCGCGGCGAAGGCAGTCAGGATCGGCTGCATGCCGACGATCAGCGCCGACAGCCCGGCCGGCATCCCGATCTTGATGGCGCTCCAGACGCCGCCCAGGTAACCCGCCTGCAGCAGCAGGCCGGCCAGTGCCACGTGCAGGATGCGGCCACGCGGCCACGGCGCGCGCGTGAGCAGCACCACGGGCAGCAGGATCAGCACCGCGCCGAGGCAGCGCAGGATCAGGAAGGACAGGGGTGGCGCATACGGCAGTCCGTAGCGCGCCGCGATGAAGCCGGTACTCCACAGCAGCACGAAAAACAGCGGCACCGGGGATAGCCAGCTGGCCTGGTGGGCGGTGGATGGGGCGGATGGGGTGGCAGGACTGTCGGGCATCATCTGGCCAAAAGATCAACCCGGCAAGTCTAGCATGGGGCTTGTACAGCGTGCGGCCGAGCGCCGCGAGCAGGCCTGTTGTTGTATCGGTACAAACAAAAAGCACGCAAACGATTGCAGGTATTGATATAAATCAAAGTATCGTTTTCTTATTGTGCGCCGCATCAAAAGTGCTTGACGCATAATCAGAAACGAGTAAAACTTGCTCATGTTGCGGCGCACAAGCCGTCTCGTTTTTTAGAATTCCCCCGCATTACTGGTCCAAAGCAACACGTCCGACGCAACACGTCCAATAAACGTTCCACACTGGAGAACTACATGTTTGCATTCCCTGAGCAGTTTTCGAACGCGACCAAAGCCAATCTCGAATCCCAGTTTGCCCTGATGTCCACCCTGACTTCGAAGACCTTCGAAGGCATGGAAAAGCTGGTCGAGCTGAACATCAACACCGCCAAGGCCGCCCTTGAAAACTCGTCGGCAACCGCACGCCAGCTGCTGGCGGCCAAGGATGCCCAGGAATTCTTCTCGGTGTCGGCTTCGCAAGCCCAGCCGAGCGCAGAAAAAGCCATGACCTATGGCCGTCAGGTTGCATCGATCGCCGCCGACACCGGCGCCGAATTCTCGAAAGTCGCCGAAAGCCAGTTCGCTGAAGTCAACCGCAAGGTGATCTCGCTGGTCGACGAAGTGACCAAGAACGCCCCGGCCGGCTCGGAAGCCTACGTCTCGGCCCTGAAGACCGCCATCAGCAACGCCAACGCCGGCTACGAGCAGTTCAGCAAGACCACCAAGCAGGCACGCGAAGCCATGGAAACCAACGTGAACGCGGCCGTGTCGCAGTTCACCCAGGCTGCCAACAAGGTTGCCGCTGCCTGAGCATAAAGCTATCTGAATGATTAAACGGCCCGGATCGCTTGCGCGGTCCGGGCCGTTTTTATTTACTCGCCAAGATACGCCGCCTGCACCCGCGGATCGTGCAGCAGGTCCGCCGCATTCCCGCTCATCGTCAGCGCGCCGGATTCCATCACATAGGCGCGGTCGGCCGCCTGCAGCGCCAGTTTCGCGTTCTGCTCCACCAGCAGGATGGTGATGCCCTGCTTCGATACGTCGCGGATCACCTCGAAGATCTTTTCCACCATGATCGGCGCCAGGCCCATCGATGGCTCGTCCAGCAGCAGCAGGGTCGGATGGCACATCAGCGCGCGCGCCATCGCCAGCATCTGCTGCTCGCCGCCGGACAGGGTGCCGGCCAGTTGGCTCGCGCGCTCCTTCAGGCGCGGGAAGACGGCGTACCACTTCTCGATGTCGGCCTCGATGCCAGCCTTGTCGTTGCGCGTATAAGCGCCCATCAACAGGTTTTCGTGGATGCTCATGCGGGTGAACACGCCCCGCCCTTCCGGCACCATCGCCAGTTTTTGCTGCACCAGCTTGAAGGATTTCGTGCTCGCCAGGGGCTGGCCCAGGTAGCTGATCGTGCCTTCCACCTTGCACTGCGGCAGGGTGCCGGTGATCGCCTTCAGGGTCGTGGTCTTGCCGGCGCCGTTGGCCCCGATCAGGGTCACCAGCTCGCCGCGGTCGACCCGCAGGTCGATGCCCTTGACCGCCTTGATGCCGCCGTAGGCGACCTTCAGGCCGGCGATATTCAGGATATTTTCACGCATCGTTCAATGTGCTCCACCCAGGTAGGCCTCGATCACCGCCTGGTTCTTCTGGATCTCGGCCGGCAAGCCTTCCGCGATCAATTTGCCGTACTCGAGCACCGAAATGCGGTCGCACAGGCCCATCATGAGTTTCACGTCGTGCTCGATCAGCAGGATCGTGATGCCGGCGTCCTTGATCTTGACCAGCAGTTCGCGCAACGCCAGCTTTTCGGTGGCGTTCATGCCGGCCGCCGGCTCGTCCAGCGCCAGCAGGCGCGGCTCGGTCGCCAGCGCGCGGGCGATTTCCAGGCGGCGCTGGTCGCCGTAGGACAGGTAGCGCGCGGTGCGGTTGCCGAACTGCCCGATGCCGACGAAGTCGAGCAATTCCTGGGCGCGGGCGCGGATCGCCGCTTCTTCGCGGCGCGCCGCGCCGTGGCGGAAGATGGCGCCGAACACGCCCTGGCGGGTGCGCACGTGGCGCCCGACCATCACGTTTTCCAGTGCCGTCATCTCGCCGAACAGGCGGATGTTCTGGAAAGTGCGGGCGATGCCGGCCTGCGCAACCTTGTGCGGCGCCGACGGCGAATACGGCTTGCCGTCCAGCTCGAAGGTGCCGGTGTCCGGCTGGTACAGCCCGGTGATCACGTTGAAGAAGGTCGTTTTACCCGCGCCATTCGGACCGATCAAGCCATAGATCTGGCCCTTGGCAATCTGGATGCCGACCTCGGTCAGCGCCTGCAGGCCGCCAAAGCGTTTATTCACGCCGGCAATATTCAGGATCAGTTCACTCATGAAGCCACCGCCTCTTCTTCCTTTTCGTCCTTGTCGGTCGCGGCAACCGGGCGGTCTTCCTTGATCGGCGACGGCCACAGGCCGGCCGGGCGGTTCAGCATGATCAGGACCATGGCCAGGCCGTACAGCAGCTGGCGCAGCACTTCCGCTTCGATGAGGACCTTGCCGAACAGCGCCTGCTGGGCCGGCTCGACCACGTGGCGCAGCACTTCCGGCAGCGCGGCCAGCAAGACGCCGCCCATCACCACGCCCGGGATGTGGCCGATGCCGCCCAGCACCACCATCGCCAGCACCGCGATCGATTCGGTCAGCGAGAACGATTCCGGCGAAACGAAGCCCTGGAAGGCGGCGAACATCGCGCCGGCGACGCCGCCGAAGGACGCGCCCATCGAAAACGCCAGCAGTTTCACGTTACGGGTGTTGATGCCCATCGCCTTGGCCGCGATCTCGTCTTCGCGGATCGCCACCCAGGCCCGGCCCAGGCGCGAATGCTGCAGGCGGCTGGTCATGAAGATGGTCACGATGCACAGCAGCAGGAACAGGAAATAATAGGCGTTCACCGACGGAATGCCGACCCCGCCGATGAAGACGGTGGCCTTCGAGCCGGCCTCGCCCGCCAGCGACACGCCGAAGATGCGGATCGGATCGATCAGGTTGATGCCCTGGGGGCCATTGGTGAAATTGATCGGATCGTTCAGGTTGTTCATGAAGATCCGGATGATCTCGCCGAAGCCGAGGGTCACGATGGCCAGGTAGTCGCCGCGCAGCTTCAGCGTCGGCGCCCCCAGCAGCGCGCCGAACAGCGCCGCCACCAGCGCCGCCAGCGGCACGATCGCCCACACCGACAGGTGGATGCCCTCGGTGCGGATCGATTCGCCGAACAGGGCCACCAGGGCGTCGCCCATGGCCGGCGAGTAATTCACGACCGATTCCAGCAGCGCCGCGAATTGCGGCGAGGCCAATAAGCCGGTGAGGTAGGCCCCGACCGCGAAGAAGGCGATGTAGCCGAGATCCAGCAGGCCGGCAAAGCCGACCACGATGTTCAGGCCGAGCGCCAGCATGATGTACAGCAGCGCCATGTCGATGATGCGCACCCACGAGTTGCCGAACTGCGAGGCGACGAAAGGAAAGACCAGCATCACCGCCAGCAGCACCGCCATGCTGGCGTAGGACTGGCGCGGTTTGTGGGCGGTGTCGAAAGTGAGGAGAGCCATGTTTTTAATCTCCCGGGCTCAGGCGCGGTCGGCCACGCGTTCGCCCATGATGCCGGACGGGCGCACGGTCAGCACCAGGATCAGCACCACGAAGGCGAAGATGTCCTGGTACTGGCTGCCGAGGAAGCCGCCGGTGATTTCGCCGATATAGCCGGCACCCAGGCTTTCGATGATGCCAAGCACGATACCGCCGATCATGGCGCCATAAATATTGCCGATACCGCCGAGCACCGCGGCGCAGAAGGCTTTCATGCCCGGCAGGGTGCCGGTCTCGAACTGGATCGAGGCGTAATTGGCGCCCCACATCACGCCGGCCACCGCCGCCAGCGCGGCACCGAGGGCGAAGGTGGTCACGATCACGCGGTTCGAATCGACGCCCATCAGGCCGGCCACGCGCGGGTTTTCCGCCACCGCGCGCATGGCACGGCCGATGCGGGTCTTTTCGACCAGCATCGCCAGCGCGAACATGCACACCACCGCCAGCACGATCAGCAGCACCTGGGTCTGGGAAATGACGGCGCCGCCGATCATGATCGGGTCGGACGACAGCAATTGCGGGAACGGCAGGGGGCTGCGGCCCCAGATCATCATCGCAAAGGTCTTGAGCAGGATCGACACGCCGATCGCCGTGATCAGCGGCGCCAGGCGCGGCGCATTGCGCAGGCGGCGGTAGGCGACGCGCTCGATCAGGATGTTGACCAGCATGGTGACGGGGATCGCGCCGACGATGGCAACCGCTAGCTGCACGCCACCGGGCAGACCGGGAAACGCGCTTTCCAGCATGTGCAGGATCGACAGGCCGACCATGGCGCCGATCATCAGCACGTCGCCGTGGGCGAAGTTGATCAGGTTGAGGACCCCGTACACCATCGTATAGCCGAGTGCGATCAGCGCATACATGCTGCCCATCACCAGTCCATTCAGGACCTGTTGGATGAAAGTTTCCATTCTGTTGTCTCTATCTAGGCAAAACAAAAACGGCACCCGGGTTCTCCGAAGTGCCGCTCTGGTGCAGGTAATTTACTGCAGTGCTGACTGCGCAGGAATTCCGGGCGCCATCATCATAGCGATGTTTTACAAAAACTAATATCGGAAATTCTACGCACAACCAACTATCGCTTTACCAAGGGAACCGCCAGGAACCGGAACGCACCCGCATCATGCAACACAGGGCGGCATGCCTGAAAAGCGTGCCGCCCTGCACTGGAATAACACGAAACTCACACGTCGCGCAGGGTCACGACCGGCATGGTCAAGGCCCGCTTGTCCTTGAAAAAGGCGATATCAAACAGCGCCGCCGCGCCGACCACGTCCTTGCCGATCCGGCGCAGCAGGCTGGCCGCCGCCTCGATCGTGCCGCCGGTGGCCAGCACGTCGTCGACGATCAGCACGCGCCGGCCCTTGATGCGCTCCGGCTGGATCTCGATGGTGGCGCTGCCGTACTCGCGCTGGTAGTCGATGCGGATCGCCTCGCCGGGCAGCTTGCCGGCCTTGCGCGCCATCGCGAAACCGATGCCGCGCCCATATGCCAGCGCGCCGGCCAGCATGAAGCCGCGCGCATCCATGGCGACGATGAAGTCGAAGTCGAGCTGCGCGGTGCGCGCGGCCAGGGTGTCGACGGCGATGCGCCAGTGGACGGGGTTGTCGAAGACGCAGCCGACGTCGATGAAATTGACACCGGGTTCGGGATAGTCCTGGAAAAATTCGAGGGGGATCGAGTCGAAGCCGAGTTCGGCTTCGCTGACATTGACGTCGCGCATGGGAAAAGTACTCAGGAATGAAAAAGACGACCGGCCGAACGGCCGGCCGGTCATACAAGTCAGATCAGGCAGCGGCCTTGTTGCCGTCCAGGCCCTTGGGCAGCGGGAAGGTGACGTTCTCTTCAACGCCCTCGAGCGCACGCACGCTGGCGGCGCCCAGTTCCTTGAGGCGGTCGATGACGGCCTGCACCAGCACTTCCGGGGCCGAAGCACCGGCGGTGACGCCGATGCGCTTCTTACCCTCGATCCAGGCCGGGTCGATGGCGGCGGCATTGTCGACCATGTAGGCCGGCGTGCCCATCTTGTCGGCCACTTCGCGCAGGCGGTTCGAGTTCGAGCTGTTGGGGCTGCCGACCACGATCACGACTTCCACCTGCGGCGCCAGGAACTTGACGGCTTCCTGGCGGTTGGTGGTGGCGTAGCAGATGTCGCCCTTCTTCGGTTCGATGATGTTCGGGAAACGCGCCTTCAGGGCCTCGATGATCTCGGCGGTGTCGTCGACCGACAGCGTGGTCTGCGACACGTAGGCCAGCAGGTCCGGGTTGGCGACTTGCAGCTTTTGCACGTCGTCGACGGTCTCGACCAGGTGCATGCCTTCTTCCGCCTGGCCCATCGTGCCTTCGACTTCCGGGTGGCCGGCGTGGCCGATCATGATGATCTCGGCGCCCTGCTTGCGCATCTTGGCGACTTCGACGTGGACCTTGGTCACCAGCGGGCAGGTCGCATCGAACACCTTCAGGCCGCGCGATTCGGCTTCCTCGCGCACTGCCTTCGACACGCCGTGGGCCGAGAACACCAGCGTGTTGCCGGCCGGGACGTCGTCCAGGTCTTCGATGAAGATCGCGCCCTTGTTGCGCAGGTCGCTGACGACGTAGGCGTTGTGGACGATCTCGTGGCGCACGTAGATCGGCGCGCCGAACTGCTGCAGGGCACGCTCGACGATCTCGATCGCGCGGTCGACGCCGGCGCAGAAACCGCGCGGCTGGGCCAACAGAATCTCGTTATCCATGTGTAGGTAATTAGAGTACGGAAATAAGCTGCACCTCGAAGGTCAGCGGCTGGCCTGCGAGCGGGTGGTTGAAATCGAATACGGCGTCGTTTTCGCGCACTTCGCGCAGCACGCCGGCAAAGCGGCCGCCGCTCGGCGCCGCGAAATCGACCAAGTCGCCGACCTGGTAGTCGGCGTCCGGCACCGAATTCTCTTCCAGGGTCTTCTTCGACACGGCCTGGATCAGTTCCGGGTTACGTTCGCCGAACCCTTCAGCCGGACTCAACTCAAAGGTCTGGTGCGTGCCTTCCGCCAGGCCCAGCAGGCGCTGTTCGAGGAAGGGTGCGAGCTGGCCCTGGCCCAGCAGCAGCGTGGCCGGGGTAGCGCCGAAGGTCGTGACGATATCGGTACCGTCGGCGGTGGCGAGGCGATAGTGCAGCGTCAGGTAAGACGATTCGGTGACAACGGGAGCGGTGGAAGAAGACATTGGGTGTCGAGGTTGCGTGCAAACCGCTATTGTAAGCCAGAGCCGTCCTTTCCGCCCGCCTTCCCCCACTTTGCTCCGCCATTTTTTGCTTATATTTTAGGCAAGGAGAACCATGGGCATCAATGACTGGAGCGAACAGGAACGGCCGCGCGAGCGGCTGGTGCGCGATGGCGCGGCGGCGCTGTCCAATCCCGAACTGCTGGCCCTGCTGCTGCGGGTCGGCGTGCGTGGCAAGAGCGCGGTCGAGCTCGGACGCGACATCTTGCAGCACTTCGGCTCGCTGCACGGCCTGTTCGGCGCCACGCTGAACGATTTTTCCGAGGTGCACGGCCTCGGCATGGCCAAGTATGCGCAGCTGCAGGCAGTGATGGAACTGGCGCGGCGCGCCATCAGTGAACAATTACAAACCGGCACGACCATGGAGTCGCCCGAGCTGGTCAAGCGCTACCTGCGCATCCGGCTCGGCGGCCAGCAGCACGAATCCTTCGTGGTGTTGTTCCTGGACGTCAGAGCGCGCCTGATCGCCGACAAAGAATTGTTTCGCGGCACCCTCACCCAGGCCAGCGTCTACCCGCGCGAAGTGGTGAAGGAGGCGCTGGCCTGCAACGCCGCCAGCGTGATCCTGGCCCACAACCACCCGTCCGGCGTGGCCGAACCCAGCCACGCCGACCTGCACCTGACACGCCTGCTGACCCAGGCGCTGGCGCTGGTCGACATCCGGGTGCTCGATCATTTCGTGGTGGCCGGGCCGCTGGTGCATTCGTTTGCGGAAAACGGCCAGTTATAAAACCGGCACGCTCAGGCCGGCCGTTCGAGCGCCTGTTCGATGCTGGCTTCCAGGTCGGCCAGCTGGAACGGCTTGCGCAGCAGGATGCCGCCGCCGATGCTTGACTCGATCGCGCGCATGTCGGCGTAGCCGGTGGCGATGATCATCGGCAGGTCCGGATGGACCGCGCGTGCCTTGCGCATCAGCTCGGCACCGGTCATGCCCGGCATCAGGTAGTCGGTGATCATCAGGTCGGGGCGCTCGCCCGCCAGCCGGGCCAGCGCCGCCGTGCCGTTGGCGGCCTGGCTCACGACATGGCCCAGCGCCTGCAGCGACTCGGCGATCGAAGTGCGCACCACGTCGTCGTCTTCGACCAGGAGGATGCGGGTACCGGGCCGGCGCGCGCGCGTCACCGCGCCGGCGGCGAACTGGCCGTCGTGGCCGGACGCGGCGTGGCGCAGCCAGATCTCGACGGTGGTGCCGGCGCCTGGTGTGCTGAGGATGCGGGCGCCGCCGCCGGATTGCTGCGCCAGTCCGTACACCTGGCTCAGGCCCAGGCCGGTGCCCTTGCCGACGCCCTTGGTGGTAAAGAAGGGTTCGAACACGCGGGCAGCGACGTCGGCGCTCATGCCCTCCCCGCTGTCGCTGACCGCGATGCACACGTAGTCGCCGGCTGGCAGCAAGGCCGGCGGCGGTTCGGCGCGGCGCGCATGGAAGCGCAGGCTGCCGCCGCCAGGCATGGCGTCGCGCGCATTGATCGCCAGGTTCAGCAGCGCCATCTCGATCTGGTTGGTGTCGGCCAGCACCGCGATGGCGCCGTCGGCATCGTCGTCGACCTCGAACTGGAGGGCAATCCCGGAGCCGACCGAGGTCGCCACCAGGTCGCGGATGCCGCCGAACAGCGTGCCGACCGCGACCGGCCGCAAGTCCAGGCTCTGGTTGCGCGAAAACGCCAGCAGCTGGCTGGTGAGCTTGGCGCCGCGCTGGCAGGCATTGCGCGCGACGACCGCCCGCTTGCGCGCGACCTCGTCCGGGGACATCATCACGATCAGGTCCATGTTGCCCTGCACGACGTTCAAGAGATTGTTGAAGTCGTGGGCGATGCCGCCCGTAAGCTGGCCGATCGCTTCCATCTTCTGCAGCTGGTTGACGGTCTGCAGGGCGCGCTCGCGCTCGATGATTTCGTTGGTCAGGCGGTCATTGGCCTGGGCCAGCGCGCGCGTGCGCTCGTCGATGCGCGCTTCCAGGGTTTCGTTCAGCTGCACCAGCTGTTCCTGGCTGGCGTGCAGCACCTCGGCTGCGCGTTCGCGCTCGACCAGCATGTCGCGCGCGGCATACTGGCGGCCGCGGCCGCGCAAGGCCGCCAAGGCCGCGCTGCGCAGCGTCTGCACGTTCAGCGGCCGCTCCAGCAGGATGATACTGCCCAGCTCGGCCAGCCGGGCGCGCACGCCGGCAGCCGCCATGCCGACGGGACGCGACACGAGCACGACCAGCGGAAAATCAGACCATGGCGCCTGTTGCTGCAGGATAGCGGCCAAGCGGTCGATGCCCTGCGCATCGAGCGCTTCCTCGGCAATGATGGCGGCCGCCGCGCCCTCTTCCATGGCGGTCACCAAAGCTTCCAGCTGCGGCTGGGCCACGCAGGCGATGCCGTCCTGGGCCAGCACTTCGCCGATCACCTCCGCATCGCGCCCGCGCGGCGCCAGGACCAGGACGCGCTGCTCCGGCAGGCTACCGGGCGTCATCGCTGTTCAACATCATCGGCGTGACGCCGCGGTAGGTCGGCAGGCCGCTCATGACTCCTTCGAAGCCTTCCAGCGGAATGCCGATCTGCACGCCCTGGCTGTTCAGCAGCAATTCGTGGATGGTCAGTCCATGGCTCGTGGTGCGGCTCTTGATGACGGTGATCGCACGGCGCAGGCGTCCATTCGACTCGAAGAAGCGCAGCAGCACCGCCGTGTCGCTCAGGTAGCTCAGGTCGATGTCGGTGCGCACTTCGCCCACCAGGCCGTGCTGACCCAGCACCAGCACCGTGGTCACGCCCTGCATGTTGAGGTAGGACAGCAGTTCGTGCATCTGCAAGGTCAGGTATTGCTCGCCCGGCATGGCTTGCTGGTAAGCATTCAGGCTGTCGATGCCGATGAACTTGACCCCGTCGCACTCGACGGCATCGCGCAGCATCTGGGCGAATTCGCCGGGCGACAGCTCGGCCGGATCGATGTGCACGATGTTCAGCTGGCCATTCTCGACGTAGGGCCGCAAGTCCATGCCCAGGCCGACGTTGCGCGCGAAAAAGGTACCCACGCCTTCGTCGAACAGGTAGAAGGCGGCTTTGCCGCCGTTCTGCAGCGCCGTCAGCATGCAGCGCGTCGACAAGGTGGTCTTGCCGATGCCCGAAGGGCCGACGATCAGGGTGTTGGTACCGGCCACCAGGCCGCCGCCCAGCAGCGCGTCCAGGCCGTCCGAACCGGTCGACTGGACCTGCGCCGTGAACTCCGTCGGGTGCTCGGCCGCCACCAGGCGCGGAAACACGCGCAGGCCGCCGGTTTCCAGCGCATAGTCATGGTAGCCGCCACGGAACTTGATACCGCGCATCTTGATGATGTTGACGCGGCGCCGCTCCTTACCGAATTCCTTGGCGATCTGTTCCAGGCTGATGACGCCGTGGGCGATGCTGTGCAGGTGCTGGTCGACCTGGTTGGTTTTGTCGTCCAGAAGCAACACCGTACAAGCGCGCGATGCAAAGAACTGCTTGAGGGCCAGGATCTGGCGCCGGTAGCGCAAGGGATTCTGGGCCAGCAGGCGCATCTCGGACAGGCTGTCGAATACCACGCGCACCGGCTTGACGCGGTCGATCTCTTCCATGACGTCCTGGGTGGTCTCGCCAAGTTCGACCTCCGACGGATGAAACACCGATTGCTGGGCATCCGGATCGAGCGTGTGGTCGCTGGCCAGTTCGTGGATGGCGATGCCATCCATGTGCCAGCCGTGGCTGTCGGCCACGGCCAGCAGTTCGTCCGTGGTTTCCGACAAGGTAATGTAGAGACCGCTTTCGCCCTTGGCGACGCCGTCGAGCAGGAATTGCAGGCCGAGCGTGGTCTTGCCGGTGCCGGGGGAACCCTCGACCAGGTAGACGCGCTGGGCAGTCAGGCCGCCATTCAGGATGTCATCGAGGCCGGCCACGCCGGTGGAGATGCGGGTCGTCGGAAGGCGGGGTCGATGCTGGATAGAGAGGTCGGTCATGTCGCTGCGGGTAATCGTCAAATGGGCGCAAGGCGAGTGCTTGCGGCAGATCCGACGCAGCAAAGCCTGAGTGCTAGGTCGGCGGGACGGGAGATCTTTGCCTGCTGGTCACAGCCTCATATTATATCCGTAGCGTATGACAAGAATCGCGCAATTGCCGAAGATATCGCTGGCAAAACAGGGACTTGGCAGTCTGTATTTGATGAATTTTACGATTGTTAAATCTTCCAAATAATTTAAGACACAATTGTTTTGCGCAAGTTGTTGATTACGCGACGGTTTTCAAGCTATACTCTCGTTTTTCCGATTGTGGAAGTTTACTCAAGGAGTGCGCTATGGCACGTGTTTGCCAAGTTACTGGCAAGGGCCCGATGGTTGGCAACAACGTCTCCCACGCCAACAACAAAACCAAGCGTCGTTTTCTGCCGAACCTGCAGAACCGCCGCATCTTCGTAGAATCCGAAAACCGCTGGGTCTCCCTGCGTATTTCGAACGCTGGCCTGCGCGTCATCGACAAGCTCGGCATCGACGCTGTCCTGACCGACATGCGCGCCCGCGGCGAAAAAATCTAATTAGGGAGCTATCATGGCAAAAACTGGCCGCGACAAGATCAAACTGGAATCGACCGCAGGTACTGGTCACTTCTACACCACGACCAAGAACAAGCGCACCATGCCGGCGAAGATGGAAATCACCAAATTCGACCCGAAGGCTCGCAAGCACGTGATCTACAAAGAAACCAAGATCAAGTAATCTGGTGCTTTCGTAGTGAAAGAAAGCCGTCCGTCCGGGCGGCTTTTTTTATTTCTGGAATTTGTTTCCAAGTTCCATCCGATGCGTTGACACGGATCAGCCTGCCTCCACATCCCGCTCTTTGCCGCCCGGCCGCACGCCTATAGTCGTAGGTCCGCCGACCTGGAGATGAGCGATGACGATCCCGCACCTGCTTCGACTGCTGGCAACACTTTTGCTGTTGGCCGGCTGCTCCACCCCCTACCGCCCGCCCGTCGTCGTGCGCGACAGCACGCCCTTCCCCGGCGTCGCCGGCATCGCCGCCGCGAATGGCACGCGCCCGGTCGACCTGATCCTGGTGCATGGCATGTGTACCCAGAATGCCGGCTGGGCCGAGCGCAGTATCGACCGCATCGCCGGCGCGGTCGGCGCGCATGCGCCGGCCGCCACACGCTCGCCGGGCGCGGACAGCGGCGGCATCCAGCTGGTCGAGCGCACGCAACAGCTCGCCGGCGGCACGGTGCGTTTCCATGCGCTGCTGTGGTCGCCGCTGACGGTGCCGCTGAAGCGCCAGCTCGACTACGACCACACGGCCGAACCGACCGACTGCGCCACCGGCCAGGTGTGCAAGCCGGTGCGCGCCGTGCTCAACGGCATGGTGAAGGACAGGCTGCTCGACGATTGCCTGGCCGACGCCGTGATCTACCAGGGCGCCAGCCATGCGGCGATCCGCAATGCGATGGTCGAGACTGTTTCACGGATCGTCGCCGCCAATCCGGACCCGGACGGCACCTTGGTCGTGGTGGCGGAAAGCCTGGGCAGCAAGATGCTGTTCGACGCCCTGTCCAGCATGCTCGAATCGAACCTGCCGCGCACCCAGGCGCTGGGCCAGCTGGCCG
The DNA here is from genome assembly GCF_006715485.1 of Herbaspirillum sp. SJZ107. Lineage (GTDB taxonomy): Bacteria > Pseudomonadota > Gammaproteobacteria > Burkholderiales > Burkholderiaceae_D > Telluria. The sequence continues at coordinate 847,695 of NZ_VFNH01000002.1, read as the reverse complement.
CACGCCGCCTCGGCCTGATCTATATGGCGGGCAACCAGCTGCCCATCCTCGGCCTGGCCGAACAGGCGCTGGTGGCGAACGCCATGCCGGCCCAGGACGCCCTGCAGCGCTTCCTGGAACTGCGCCGCCGCCAGCCCAGCCAGCGTGCCGGCCGCCTGCAGCGCCTGGCCGTGGTGGCCTTTACGGATCCGAACGACCTGCTGTCCTACCGCCTGCTGCCGGCGCGTTACGCGGCGCCCGACGTGGCAGTGGCCGACGTGCTGGTGTCGAATGCACGCACCTGGCTGGGCCTGATTGAAAATCCGGTGGCGGCGCACATGGGGTATCTCGACAATCCGGACGTCGGCGCCCTGATCGCTTGCGGCTGGCCACGCCCTGCAGCTTGCCGCTGAGTCCTGCCGCCGGCGCTACCCTTGCGGCGGCGACGGCGTGATGGCTTCGGAAATGGCTTGTTCGCTGCTTGGCGGGCGGCGCAGGGCGGGTTCGGCCAGGACACGCGCGATCACCGCCTCGGACACGCCTTTGGAACGCATGTAGTGGTGCGCCAGCTGGGTGCCGCGTACGGCCTGGATGTTCACCCCGCGCGCGACCGCATTCGCGGTCACGGCATCGGAACGTCGTTGACGCTCGTTCATGTCGACTTGTGAGGGAGTGGGCTTCGTGAGCGGTCCAATATACGCGCGCGCTTGGTGTTCCACTAGTGCTTTTGCCCACGTTCCAAAACTTATCCTGGCAAGCGTTCCGCAAAAAAAAACGCTCCCGGGCGGGAGCGTTGTTTCAGCATGCCAAAAGGCTCATGCGTAGCTGCGCAGGCGCATCGAAAACTCTTGCAGTGCCTTGATGCCCGACGCTTCGGCGCGCGTGCACCAGTCCTGCAGCTGTTGCAGCAGCTGGTCGCGGGTCGAATGCGAACGCTCCCAGATCGCGCCCAGTTCCACGCGCATCTGGTGCATGGTTTCCAGCGCCTTGCTGTGCTGGAACAGCTCGACCAGCTGTGCCTGCTGCGGCGAATCGAGCTTGGTCGGCTCGCGCTGCAGCAGCTTGCGGCTGCTCTTCAGGAAGCGCGCCTCCAGTTCGGCCTTGTGCTTCAGGTGCTCGACTTCTTCGCTGAACGCGGCCTTGACCGACTTGGCATACTTGGCCATCACGTCGTAGCGGTTGGCGATCACGGCTTGCAGGGTGTCGAAGTCGGCAACGGTCTTGTCCTTGGCCATGCGCGGCTTCGGGATGGTTTTCTTGACCTTGGCCAGGCCCATGATTTCCATGGTGCGGATGTACATCCAGCCGATGTCGAATTCGTACCACTTGCTCGACAGCTTGGCCGAGGTCGCAAAGGTGTGGTGGTTGTTGTGCAGCTCTTCGCCACCGATGAGGATGCCCCATGGCATCAGGTTGCAGGCGGCGTCGTTGCAATCGTAGTTGCGGTAGCCGGTGTAGTGGCCCAGGCCGTTGATGATGCCGGCCGCGGTGATCGGGATCCACAGCATCTGCACGGCCCAGATCGACATGCCGGCCACGCCGAACAGCATGATGTTAATCGGCAGCAGCGCCGACACACCGAGCCAGCTGTACTTGGTGTACAGATTGTTCTCGATCCAGTCGTTCGGGCAGCCATGGCCGTACTTGTCCAGGGTTTCCTGGTTCTTGGTTTCGGCGCGGTAGAGTTCAGCACCTTCCAGCAGCACCTTCTTGATGCCGCGCGTCTGCGGGCTGTGCGGATCGTCGACGGTTTCGCACTTGGCGTGGTGCTTGCGGTGCACCGCAGCCCATTCCTTGGTGACCTGGCCCGTGGTCAGCCACAGCCAGAAGCGGAAGAAATGGCTGATGATCGGATGCAGTTCGAGCGCCCGGTGCGCCTGGTGGCGGTGCAGGTAAATGGTGACGCCGGCGATCGTGATATGGGTCACGACCAGGGTGTATCCAACCATCTGCCACGCCGAGAGGTCAACGAGACCGCCGTCCAGGAAGGACAGGACAGCGTGGAAGATGTTACTCAGAAAATTCATTAATGCTCCAAAATGGATGGCTTAGACAGATGCCGTTCTTTCTATGGAACGATCGATGGGATAGAGGTCACGGGATGGGTGTGTTGACGCACCCCGCATTTTACGCGCATCTAATGACGCACGGAACGGCACTGCGCAATCAATTCGATACAGGCCCTGAATCGGCGCCAGGTTGCGTGATCCGCGCCACAATCGATGCTATATGGGAGTCGAGCAGGCGAGTATCAACCGATGGATAAGCAAGTTTGATGTCGCCGGATTGCACCAGCGCATAGATTTTCTTGTTAATTTCGGACACTACGCCGCCCTGCCCGTTTTCCGGATCGGCGATCCAGAAGCCGAGGTCGAGTTCGTAGCCCTCCGGACCGAAGCGCGACAGCGAACAGCCCGGCGCCGGCTCTTCCAGCACGCGCGGCGTGCCCACCGCCTGCGCGATCAGCAAGGGCATGACGACGTCGAGGTCGGAACCGTAGGCCACCGTGATCTTGGTCGAGGCACGCACGCGGCGGTTGCTGAGCGACTGGTTCTGCACCGTGCCGGAGATCAACATTTCGTTCGGCACCACGGTTTCGACGCCGTCCAGGCCCTGCAGCACCGTGTAGCGGGTGTTGATCTGCGTAACTTTACCGGTGAAATTGGTCACCGAGATCATGTCGCCGATCGACAGGCTGCGCTCGAGCAGGATGATGAATCCAGACACATAATTGCTGGCAATGCGCTGCATGCCGAGGCCGAGACCGACGCCGAGCGCGCCGCCGAAGACCGACAACACGGTCAGGTCGATACCGACCAGGTTCAGGCTCAGCAGCACGGCGCCGACGATCAGCACCGCGCGGCTGACCCGCGCCAGCGCCGCCCGCAGCGAGCTGTGCAGTGCCGTCATGCCCATCAGCCGCTCTTCCAGCGAGGTGCCCGCCCACAGCGCCAGCATCAGCAGCACCGCCACCGTCACGATGCCCTGCAACAGGTCGGCCAGCGACACCTGGCTCGATTTCTTGGGTCCGTATTTCAGCGTATAGCTGTCGAGGAAATCGAAGATGTCCGGCCACATGCCGGTGATGTACAGCACCACCGCCACCCACACGACCAGGGCGACGATCTTTTCCAGCGTGACGAAGGATTCGTCCAGCGGCCCGCGGCGGGCGAACACGCGCCGCAGCAGGTAGAACACCAGGCGGATCACCCCGAGCGACCAGAAGATCGGGATCGCCACCTTGACGATATTGGTATGGAAGCGGTACTTCGCCAGCAGGAATTGCGCCAGGCTCAGCAGGCCGACCACCAGCAGCGGCGCCATCACGTGGGTAAAACTGGCCACGCCGGTATGCAGGCTGCCTTCGTGGCCGGGCCGCCGGCTCGACCATGCCCGCACCAGGCGCGCCACCAGCCAGCCGACCAGCATGCACGCCGCGATCGACCCGATCTGCCACGGCATGCCGGGGCGGCTCAGGTCATCGAAGAGGTCGTCGATCAGGCTGGACAGTGGCATCGGTTGCAAGGATTACTCCGCTGCCTCGTCCTCGGCCACGTCGGCAGGCTTGGCCGGCTTGGCCCCAGCCTTGCGCTCCAGCACGGCGGCAAAGAAGCCGTCGGTGCCGTGCTTGTGCGGCAGCATTTTCAGATAGTCGCCCATCTCGAGCGCAATGCGCTGTTCCGCCAGCACCTTGTGCATCGGTACCAGCTCGAACTCCGAATGCGCGGCCAGGAAGGCGTCGACGATGGCGTCGTTTTCCTCGTTCAGCAGGCTGCAGGTGGCATACACCAGGCGGCCGCCGAATTTCACCAGGCGCGCCGCACTGTCCAGGATCGCGCTCTGCTTCTCGGTCATCTCGCCGACGCCGTCCGCCTGCTGGCGCCACTTGACGTCAGGATTGCGGCGCAGCGTGCCCATGCCCGAGCATGGCGCGTCGACCAGTACGCGGTCGATCTTGCCGGCCAGACGCTTTACTTTTGCATCGCGCTCATGCGCGATCACCACCGGATGCACGTTCGACAGGCCGCTGCGGGCCACGCGCGGCTTCAGCTTGGCCAGGCGCTTTTCCGACACGTCGAAGGCATACAGGCGGCCGGTGTTGCGCATGATGGCGCCGATGGCCAGGGTCTTGCCGCCGGCGCCGGCGCAGAAGTCGACCACCATCTCGCCACGGCGCGCGCCCAGCAGCTGGGCCAGCACCTGGCTGCCCTCGTCCTGGACTTCGATCGCGCCTTCCTTGAACAGCGGCAGGTTCTGCAGTGCCGGTTTCTTGAAAATGCGCAGGCCGGTCGGCGAATACGGGGTCGGTTCGGCAGCGATCGGCGCCGTCGCCAGTTCGGCGACCACTTTCTCGCGGTCAGCCTTGAGGGTGTTCACACGCAGGTCGAGCGGGGCCGGGGTGTTCAGCACATTCGCCAGTGCCAGGGTTTCTTCCTCGCCGTACTGGGCCACGAACTTGTCGTAGAGCCAATCAGGCAGGTTGGCACGCTGGCGCGCCGGCAACAGCGAACGGTCGATTTCCTTGATGCGTTCCAGCAGCGCGGTCTCGTCGTCCGACAGGCCGCCCAGGGCATCGATGCCGACGGTTTCCGCCATGCCGAGCAGGACCAGGCGGCGCATGGTCGCGCCGCGGCCGCCGCCGGTGAAATCGGTGTAGAAGGTCTTGTTGCGCAGCACGGCGTACACGCACTCGGCGATGGCGCCGCGCTCGCGGCCGCCCAGGCGGGGATGGTCTTTGAAGTAGCGCGACAGGGTGACGTCGGCCGGCGCGGTAAAGCGCAGGATCTCGCGCAATACCTCTTCCGCATTGCCGAGTATCGCGGGGGGCAATCTCATGGTGTTCCTTGAATGATTCTTGAATTAACTGATGGTCTCGGCGATGCGTACTTCGCCGTCTACGATGTTGAGCCTGTCTTCGACAAACAGGCGCACCGCTTGTGGATAGATGAGATGTTCCTGTTCCAGCAGGCGCTCGGCCAGGCTGGTTTCCGTATCGCCCGGCAATACATTGATGCGCGCCTGCAACACGGCCGGACCGTGATCCAGTTCGGCGGTAACGAAGTGCACGGTGGCGCCATGCTCGAGCACGCCCGCCTCGAGTGCCTGGCGGTGCGTATGCAAGCCCGGGAACAGCGGCAGCAGCGACGGGTGGATGTTCAGCATGCGCCCGGCGTAATGCTCGACGAAGGGCGCGGTCAGGATGCGCATGAAGCCGGCCAGCACCACCAGGTCGGCCCCGTAGCCGTCGATGGTTGTTTGCAGGACCGCATCGAAGGCCTCGCGCGACGCGAATTCCTTGCTGGGCACGACTGCCGTCGGAATACCGTGCGCCTGCGCAAACGCAAGCCCCTTGGCGTCAGGCTTATTGCTGATCACGGCAGCGATACGCGCCGGCCAGCGTTCGGCTTCGAGAGCCCGCACGATGGCTTCCATGTTGCTGCCACGACCAGAAATAAGGATCACGATATTTTTCATAAGCGGGCATTGTAACCTGCTGCCCTTCTTACTCAAACGGTCTTGCCCCTACCCAACCTACTGACTGCAGCGACTGCGGCTCCTCGAACGAGTAAAACACCCGGAACGGCACTTTCTTTTCGGCCCAGAATTCGGCGGCGTCGCGGAACACGTCGAGCAGCGACTCGCGCGCCTCCTTGTCGAACTTTTGCGAATTCGGCAATTGATCGAGCACGGCGATAAAACCCGGCTGCGGTCCGGCTTCCGAGATAATTTCGGTCATGCAGTTGCGCAGCGCATCGAAATTCTTGCTGCACGGTTTGGACAGGTAGAATTGCTCGCCGATGCGGGCACAGACTTGCTGCTTGGTCAGGGCATTCGAACACAAGGCGTAGAGGAAGTGATGGCCCAGGCGTAGCGCCTCCTTTTGCAGCTCCGGAATGCGGAAAGCACGGATGGACTGCACAAGATTCGGCGGTACTCTCATCAACAAACTCATTTTTTCCTCAAGTCACCCAGCCCGGCCCTGCTGCTGCAAGCGCGCGTGGTTTCCTGTGGAAGCGTCGGGCTTGTTCGCTTTCTCCTGGTCTCGTTTCCACGCGCCAATAAAACCCTAAGTCACGTAAGGGTAACGTTTTGTATTAACTGAATCAACCCGAATATGGCTGAGCATGCCCCAATTTGTGAAAAAAGGGCGGTTTTTACACCGATTGATGGTGCATTTACACACATTCCTATCAGGCAGCTCTTGCTCGCAAGTGCATACCTGCTGTTACATTTTGTTGCCACGCGGATCAACTAGAGGGCCCCAGTGGCGCTACCATTCAGTTGTGGGCAGTCCCCTTTTACAGACAATCGAACTCCAAGCGCAGTACCCAAGCGTCATTAGACGAGGTAAATAATGAACTTCAAAGCCAAACTGATTCTCTCTGCCGTGGGCGTGTGCGCCCTGCCGCTGGCCCAGGCCCAGTCCGGCGATTTCGAAGATTTCGGCCGCGTCACGCGCGTGCAGCCGCGTGTCGAGCAAGTCCGTACCCCGCGCCAGGAATGCCGCACCGACTACGTGCAGAGCCAGGTGCAGCCGCAGCGCAGCCAGGGCGGCTCGGTGGTCGGCGGTATCGCCGGCGCCCTGCTGGGTAGCCAGGTCGGCAGCGGCAACGGTAAAGTCGCCGCGGCAGCCGCCGGTGCGATCGCCGGCGCCATGGTCGGCGACCGCGTCGACAACGACGGCCGCAACTACGCGCCGCAAACCCAGGAACAGGCCGTGCGCCAGTGCCGTACCGTCGACGCCATCGAGCAGCGCACCAACGGCTACGAGGTGACCTACGACTACCGCGGCCACAGCTACACCACCGTGATGCCGCGCGATCCGGGCAACCGCATCCGCCTGCGCGTCTCGGTCGAGCCGGACCGCTACCAGAACTAATCATGAAAGCATGGTCTTCCTGCCTGCCCTTGCAATCGGGAAGGCCGTGACTTGATAATAGGATGTTCCCTTCAGGTCATCCTATGCTCATCAAACGCAAATCCATCGAACAGGCCGAATCCTCGCGCCGTCCTTCGCGCAAGCCCAAGTTCGCTCCCGTCACCCTGTCCGAACAGGACGGTGTGCGCTATCTCCATTTCGGTACCGAATGGGTGCAAGGCGCCATGCGCATCCGCAAGCCCGACTGGCCGGAACTCGAATACGCGCAGCAGATGATGGCCTGGATGCTGTTCATCGAGCAGCCGCTGGCGATTGCCCAGCTCGGCCTCGGCGCCGCCACCCTCACCAAGGCCTGCTACCGCCAGTTTCCCGAAGCGACCGTCACCGCGGTCGAACTGAATCCGGCCGTGATTGCCATCTGCAACACGATGTTCAAGCTGCCGCCCGAAGACGAGCGCCTGCAGGTGCTGGAAATGGACGCCATGGATTTTGTGCTCGATGAAGCCAATCACGGTGCATTTGACGTGCTCCAATGCGACCTGTATGACGCCACCGCGCGCGGCCCGGTGCTCGACACCCCCGAGTTCTATCAAGCCTGCAATGCCTGCCTGAGCGAGCACGGCATCATGACCGTCAACCTGTTCGGCGACCATCCGAGCTTCAACAAGAACATCAAGGCCATGCGCTTCGCCTTCGATCACGTGATCTGCCTGCCGGAAGTCCACGAGGGCAATGTGGTCGCGCTGTGCTTCCGTACCAAGCCGGACCTCGATCCGGCCCGCCTGGCGACGCGCGCGGCGCAGATCGTGGCCGCCACCAAGCTGCCGGCCAAATCTTGGGTCAAGGGCATCCTGGCCGCCTGACCTTCATCCAACCGCGAGCGTCCATGAGCACTGCCGCACCAGCCCGAACCAAACCGATGCCGAAGGCACTCGACCTGCAAACCCTGTTTTCGTGGCTGCTGGCCGACGGCATCGTCGAGAAATCGACGGTCAAGCCGCATTACGCGCAGGCCCAAGGCATCTTGAAGAGTGCGGCGGACTCGATGCATCCGCTCACCGCCATCGCGCAGTGCAAGATCATCTCGGCAAAGGCGCCGCATAAACTCCTGACCCTGGACCTGCTCAGCGAATGGTGCGCCGCCAAGGTCGGCCTGCCCTTCCTGCGCATCGACCCCCTGAAAATCGATTTCACCAAGGTGGCCGACGTGATGTCGGCCAGCTATGCGGCGCGCTTCAACATCCTGCCGGTGGAACTCAAGGGCGACACGCTGGTCGTGGCCACCGCCGATCCCTTCCATACCGAGTGGCAGGACGAGATCGCGCGCATCTCGCGGCGCCGTATCGAGCTGGTGATCGCGAATCCGCTCGACATCGCGCAATACATCTCGCAATTCTTCAGCCTGGCGAAGTCGATCCGCGACGCCAACAAATCGAGCGGCCAGGACCTGGCCCTGCGCAACAACTTCGAGCAACTGGTCGAGCTGGGCAAGCTGAACAAGCAGGTCGACGCCAACGACCAGCACATCGTCAACATCGTCGACTGGCTGTGGGGCTACGCCTTCGAGCAGCGCGCCTCGGATATCCACCTGGAACCGAAGCGTGAATCCGGCGTCATCCGCTTCCGCATCGATGGCGTGCTGCACCAGGTCTACCAGGTGCCGGCCGTGGTGATGATCGCGATGACGGCGCGCATCAAGCTGCTCGGGCGCATGGACGTGATCGAAAAGCGCCGGCCGCAGGATGGCCGCATCAAGACCCGCACCCATACCGGCCAGGAAGTCGAACTGCGCCTGTCGACGCTGCCGACCGCCTTCGGCGAAAAGCTGGTGATGCGTATTTTCGATCCGGAAGTGGTCGTGAAAACCTTGCCGGAACTCGGCTTCCCGCCCGACGACGCCGCGCGCTGGGATGCCCTAACTAAACGTCCGCACGGCATCATCCTGGTGACGGGACCGACCGGCTCGGGCAAGACCACGACCCTCTACACTACCCTGAAGGCGCTCGCCACCAGCGAAGTCAACGTCTGCACCGTGGAAGACCCGATCGAGATGGTGGAAGCGGCATTCAACCAGATGCAGGTGCAGCCGGGCATCGATTTGTCGTTTGCCGATGGCGTGCGCGCGCTGATGCGCCAGGACCCGGACATCATCATGGTAGGCGAGATCCGCGATTTGGAAACGGCCGAGATGGCAATCCAGGCCGCACTGACCGGCCACCTTGTGCTGTCGACCCTGCACACCAATGACGCGCCATCGGCTGTGATGCGCCTGCTCGAACTGGGCGTACCCTATTACCTGCTGGAAGCGACCCTGATCGGCATCATGGCGCAGCGTTTGGTGCGCACCCTGTGCACGCATTGCAAGTCGCCGGACGGCGAGCTCAACGACGACGTCTGGCACAGCATCGGCGGCGCCTGGAACATCCCGAAACCGGCGACGGTGTACCGCCCGATCGGTTGCCCGGAATGCCGCCAGACCGGCTACCGCGGTCGCACCGGCCTGTACGAACTGCTGAATGTGACCGAAGCGTTTGCCCGGCGCATCCAGGAAGAAACGGATTTGGCCGCGCTGCGCCAGCAGAGCGTGGCGGACGGCATGAAGCCGCTGCGCATTGCTGGGGCCTTCAAGGTGGCCGAAGGTGTGACGACGGCCGAGGAAGTGTTGAAGGCTACGGTAGCGCACTAGGCGCTGCCGTAGAGTCGCGCACTAGGGACTGCACACCTCTAGCGTAAATCAAAACGAGCCGCTATAATGCGTGCCTTCTTCGGGTCGTTAGCTCAGCTGGTAGAGCAGCGGACTTTTAATCCGTTGGTCGCAGGTTCGAATCCCGCACGGCCTACCAAAGAATTCTAGTAGTGGTTAGAAACAAAAACGCCAAGCATCTGCTTGGCGTTTTTGTTTTCAGCGCAAGCAAGCCCACGCATTCCGGTGCGTGGGCTTTTTGTTTTCTTCGAGGATTAACTTTCCTGTCGGATTTTTTTACACTTAGGAAATAAAGTTCAACTTGCGTAAATACAAATCCTTGATTTGACTAAGAATTACAAAACTGGCCTGTTTTTTGCTAAATATCAAGCAAGCGCTGGCCGCAGAGCTGCGTGAGTCAACATAAACTCAAAACTAGGGAAAGCCATGAAATTCTCCAAGATTGCGCGCAGCCTCCTTGCCGGTACCACTGCCCTGCTGTTTCTTGCCCCGGCAGCCCAGGCCGCCGTCGTTTCCGTCAGCTTTGCCAACTCGCCAGTCGTCGTCCCGAACAACATCGACGGCGTCTACTTCAATTTCGTCACCGGCCAGCGCAGCACGACCGAATTCGTCGGCTTCGACTTCAACCCTTACAACAACGGTTCCGGGATCACCTTCTACGGTAATGCCTCGCCCTCGGGCATCCTCGCGACCGGGACGCCTGGCACGCTGGCGGAAGCCCGCGTACTGCAGTTCGGCGACCTGATCTCCGCAGCCGGCCAGTACAACCAGTACCAGACCCGGGGCGACAACTTCGACGTCACCGGCCAGGAATACGTCGGCCTGCGCTTCCTGAACGAATCAACCGGCATCCTGAACTACGGCTGGGCACTGATGAGCACGACCGCCGGCAACGGCTTCCCGGCGTCCGTGCTCGCCTACGGCTATGAAAACAACGGCCTGTCGATCACCGCCGGCCAAACTGCCGCGGTCGTGCCGCCGCCGGCAGCCGTACCGGAACCGGCCTCGATCGCCCTCGTGGGCCTCGCGCTGGGCGCGATGGGCCTCCTGCGCCGTCGTCAGTCTTAATCCTTGCGCCGCCCGGGGCCGGCAGCTATAATGCCGGCCTCTTCGGGTCGTTAGCTCAGCTGGTAGAGCAGCGGACTTTTAATCCGTTGGTCGCAGGTTCGAATCCCGCACGGCCTACCAAAGAATTCGGCAGTACAGTAAGTGCACAAGCAAAAACGCCAACCTTCGGGTTGGCGTTTTTGTTTTAGCTTGTGTCTTTCCATTCAATACTGGATCCGCCCACTCCGCGTGATGATGCTGAGATCGACATAATTCGACCCATTGTGATTCCCGGGCGCAAATTTCACGGTATAGCCGCCCAGGTTATACGCCCCCATCGTCTCCAGCGCATGGATAAGATTCTTGCGCGTCGGCTCGCCTTTCACGTGGCGCAATCCCTCGACGAAGACCTTGGCCGCGATGAAGCCTTCCAGGCTGGCATAGTCGGCTTCGCGGCCGGGCTTGTTCAGGTACAGCTTGCGGTATTCCTTCACGATGCTCAGCGTCTCGTCCAGGGGCGACGGCATGACTTGCGAGATCATCACGCCGCTCGCCTCCGGACCCAGCTCATCGGCCAGCGCACGGCTGCCGACGAAGGACACGTTCCAGAAAAACGGTACGTGGTCATTGTTCTTCCGCATCGCGCGGATGAAGGCGGCGCTCGATTTGTAAGCCGAGATCATGACGACGGCGCGCGGCTGTGCAGCCTTCAGCTTTGCCACGGCCGCGGCAACGTCGACGCTGTTGCGCTCGACGGCTGCCGTGGCCATCACGTCGAGATTGCGCTTCTTCAGCGCCTGCGTCACGCCGTCCAGCCCGGACTTGCCGTAGGCATCGTTCTGGTACAGCACGGCGACTTTCTTGACGCCCATCGCTTCGAGGTGCTCGACGATCTTTTCCGTCTCTTCCAGGTAGCCGTTGCGGATATTGAAGACGTTTTTGTTGAACGGTGTGCGGAAGGATTCGGCGCCGGTCATCGGCGCGAAAAACGGCACGCCGCCCTTCTCCACCCAGGCCTGGGCGGCGTTCGAGGTCGGCGTGCCGACGTAGCCGAACAGTGCGAATACGCGTTCCTTGTCCACCAGGGTCGCCGTATTCGGGCCGGCGCGTGCCGGGTCGTAGCCGTCGTCCAGCGTCGTCAGGACGATTTGCCGGCCGCCCACGCCACCCGCCGCATTGACCGCATCGAAATACGCGAGCGCGCCGTCGCGCATGGCGGTGCCGAGTGCCGATGCCGGGCCGGACAAGGCCGCGGACTGGCCCAGCAGGATGCGGTTCTCGGTGACGCCGTTATCGGCGAGGACGCTGCCAGTCCCGAGCAAAAGAGCGAGACCAGCACACATCTTGGTGAAATGTTTTGAAAGCACTGTCGAAACCTCTTGGGTAAGGCTTTCTATATTACCCAAGTCTTATTTACCAAAAGCAATATTTTGTATCACAGGGCGGATTTGTGCGTTTTCACCACAATCACAAAAAGCAAACGCCAGGCATGGCCCGGCGTTTTGTTAGAGGACTGCTTCCCTGCCGTTCAGCGCTGCGCCAGCCTCGCCGTCGCCGTCACTACGACCGTTTGTGCGATCCGCGTATCCGGCACATAACTCATCAGCATGTCTTCACCGCCGGGACCACGGTTGAATTCCATCCACACATTGCCGTCACGCGTGGCATACCGGTTCTGCGACACGGCAACCAGGCGCATCGGATGCTGCTTGTCGATCTGTGCGACGATGCCGTCCCTGGCCGGGTCGACTTTCATGTGCCAGCCGTTCGACATCGCATAGGCACCGCTGATGTACTCGGCTTCATAGTCCCAGAACTGGAAGGGCTGGGGCGGCGCCGTCACCTGCACCCGGGACGTCTGCCCGGGGTCGGTCATGGGATACGCCTGGGTTTGCGCGCCGGCATGCGAGGCCAGCAGCAACAGCGAGGCGGGAAGCATCAGGAACGTTGAACGCATGATCACTCCTTCGCGAAACAAGATGGGATGCCGCAATCCTGGCCGATGCCAGGAGCGGTGAACCCATTCTAGGGCGGCCTACCCGCGTCGCAAGGCATTCGATCCGGGTATCACGAAACGGTCTGAGTGCGCGGGAATCCAGATCGATGCGAAATGTTACTCAACGGGCGATACATACGCGGATTTGCGTATCGCGATGGTGGCCGGTTCAGGGCGCCAGTTCAATCACCTCGTCGCCCGCCATCGGCGTGCAATCGGCACCCAGCTGTTCCCAGCCGCGGTGCACGACGATGCGCGACCGGTCGTGGCACAGTTCGACCCGTTGCGTGCGCGGTGCGCGGCTGTGCACGAAATCCTCGATCGAGGCCGGCACGCTTACCTGCAGCGACAGCGCATGGAGGTCGTCGAGCGGATGGTCGCCCACGTGCACCAGCGGCACGAACTGGCCGGCAAACATCATCCAGTGCGACGGCACCTTGATCGGACCGGCACGATAGCCCTGGTCGCGCAGCCAGGCCTGGGCATGCGCGCGCGTGCCATCCTCGCCCTGGAGGCCGCCCCAGGCGCTGGCGAGCAGTTCCGCCACCCACTGGTTGCAGTTCTGGTAGCGGGTGCTGAAGGCATAGGCATTGGCGCTGTACTGGCCGGCCAGCAGCGCCAGTGCCAGCCGCTTGTCGCGGGCGGCCTGTTCCAGCAGGGTGCTATCTTCGTCAGGCAGGAACAGCAGCGAGATATGGCCGCGCTGGGGAGCATCGGCGCCGAGCGCGAAGCCGGCCATGCCCTGGTCGAACAGGCGCGGACGCGATTCGTCGCAGGCGTAGTAGAGCTGGCGCACCGCCCACGGGCCGGTGCTTTCCTTGAGGGCGATGCCGGCGTGGGAATACAGCAGGTTGAAGCGGCTGAGGTCGAGGCCGGCGCGCGAGATCAGGGCGACGCGGGCGCCGGAGCGTTCCAGCTCCTGCTTGGCCACCGCCGCGAACTGCAGGACGCGGTCCTGGTCCTCGGCGTTGATGTTGTTCGAGCGATCACAGAAGGTCGGGATGCCGGCCCAGGCACCGGCGCTCGCACACAGAGCCAGCGCGGCCAGTAGCAGCCGCGCGAACATCAGATCGTCACTTGGCGCGAACCGAGTTCCTGGTACCAGTCGTCCTGCAGGGCCAGGAAGAACGGGCGCTGGGTGTCGGCGTGGGCGAATTCGTAGCCGTAGGTGCGCACGTTGACCTGCACCAGTTCGCCGTTGACGACGCGGCGCTCGGCCAGGGCACGGTCGGGCACGTCCAGCTGGAACGCCTGGGCGCCGGTCAGCGCCTGCAGGGTCATGCGGGTGCTGCCGTCCTTGCCCGGCGTCTGGGCGACGTCGATGACCCGGTACTGGCCGGCAGCCACGCGCTTGTCGTTGTTCGAGCTGTTGCTCGAGCCGCCGATCGAATCGGACACGCTGCCCGACGATGCCGAGCCGGCGCTGGAGGCCGACGAGGCGACGCTGTCGGCGCGGGCAGGCACGGCGCAGGCGGCGACGAGGGTGGCGGCGCACATCGTGCGTGAGATGAGCGAGATGGTCATGCTGGTCTTTCGTTGTCGTGCAGAATGACTCTTATAGTACAAGCGGCGGCGGCGACTGAAAAGGCGACCGTCTTAAGCCAAGCTTATATCGGCCCATATGCGTTGTGGATTGGGTCCAAGTGTTGTTTATGCGTCATGTTCAATAAGCCGGCGCATGCGCCAGGCAGGAACTCAACCGCGCGATACGACAAACACTTGCTCATTAATCCAAACATTTGTTGATTGCCTACACGAAAGTACTTGGCCGGACAGGAGGCAACCGCTATAATGCCGCCTGTCGGGTCGTTAGCTCAGCTGGTAGAGCAGCGGACTTTTAATCCGTTGGTCGCAGGTTCGAATCCCGCACGGCCTACCACGAACAAGCAGTAAAAAGTATTGAACGAGAACGCCAACCTTCGGGTTGGCGTTCTCGTTTCTGCTTTCCAGAATCCTGATCGCAGCGCCATGCCGCAAACCATCCTCGCCCCTGTCCACCACGAACTGATCATCAAGAAAAGCCGCTTCCTCGCCTGCGTGCAGCCGATGCCGGACCGGGCCGGTGCGCAAAAGATCGTGGCCAGCCTGCGTGCCGCCCATCCGGGCGCTGCCCACGTGTGCTGGGCGCTGCTGGCCGGCGGGCAGTCGGCGGCGGTCGACGATGGCGAACCGAGCGGCACCGCGGGCCGGCCGATGCTGGACGTGCTGCGCCACCAGGACCTGGAAGGCGTGCTGGCGACGGTGGTGCGCTACTTCGGCGGCGTCAAGCTCGGTGCGGGCGGACTGGTGCGGGCATATACCGACAGCGTCGCCCAGGCGCTGCTGGGTGCGCAAAAGGTCGCCATCGTCCGTCTGCGCCAGCTGCGCTGCCAGGTGCCCTACCCGCTCGAGGGCCTGCTCAGGCGCGAACTGGAGCTGGCCGGCGCCACGCTCGACGAGGTCAGCCACCTCGATGCGGTCGGCTTTACCTTTTCGCTGCCGCAGGACAAGGCCGATGCGCTGGTCGCCCGCCTGAACGAAGCCGGCAATGGCCGCGTCGCCTGGCTTGGCGAACCCGATCTTCCTGCGCAGAATTGAGCCGCCGCCAGCAGACTCAGCCTGTTATCGCTATCATTCACGCACATACCGGACATCACGACTCAAAAGCGGACTGACCGCGCACGAGCCGCTATAGTGACCGGTCTCATGCTCGCGCACGCGTCTCTCATCAGTACGCGAGCTCATCCTTACATCGCAAAGAACAATACATGATCAAGAAGAGCCTGGCCCCCCTGGCCCTCGGCGGTTTCGGCATTGGCCTGACGGAATTCGTCATGATGGGCATCCTGCCCGATATCGCCACCGGCCTCCAGATTTCGATCCCGCAGGCGGGTTACCTGATTTCGGCGTATGCGGTCGGCGTCGTGGTCGGCGCGCCGACGCTGGTGACGATGCTGGGCCACCGTCCGCCGCGCAGCGTGCTGATCTGGTTCATGCTGATGTTCATGGTGTTCAACGCCCTGTCCGCGTGCGCCCCGAACTTCCACACCATGCTGCTGTTCCGCTTCCTGGCCGGCCTGCCGCACGGCGCCTTCTTCGGGGTCGGAGCCGTGGTGGCGACGCGCCTGGCCGACAAGGGCAAGGAAGCGGCGGCGCTGGCCAGCATGTTCTCCGGCCTGACGCTGGCCAACGTGTTCGGCGTGCCGGTCGGCACCTGGCTCGGCCACAACATGAGCTGGCGCATCGTGTTCCTGATCGTGGCTGCGATCGGCCTGGCGACCATGGTCATGCTGCACAAGCTGGTGCCCTATTTCGAAGGCAAGAAAGGCGCCGGCCTGGTGCAGGACCTCAAGATCTTCCGTAATCCCAAGCTGTGGCTGGCCCTGGGCATCACCTCGATCGGTACCGGCGGCCTGTTCGCCTGGCTCAGCTATATCGCGCCGCTGCTGACCGAGGTCACCCACTTCCACGCCGACGCGATCCCGCTGGTCATGACCGTGGTCGGCGTCGGCATGACGGTCGGCGTGCACATCGGCGGCCGGCTGGCCGACCGCGTGGCGCCGCTGCGCGCGATCCTGCTGCTGCTGGTCTCGATGGCGGTACTGCTGGGCCTGAACGCGGTGCTGGCCTGGTCGCAGCCGGCGATGGTGGTGCTGGCCTTCCTGGTCGGCGCCAACGCGCTGGCGCTGGGGCCGCCGATCCAGATGCTCCTGATCGAGCATTCGCGCGAAGCCGAGATGCTCGGCTCCTCGCTCGGCCAGTCGGGCTTCAATATCGGCAACGCGACCGGCGCCTTCCTGGGCGGTATTCCGCTGACGCTGGGCTACTCGTTCACCTCGCCGCAGTGGGTGGCGGCCAGCCTGGCGCTGTGCGGCGTGGCGCTGGCGGCCTGGATGCTGATGCACGGCCGCCAGGGCACCGCGCTGGTGCCCTCGGCCCAGAACCGCTGACGCTTACGGCAGGTAACCCTGGCCGCGCAGGCTATCCAGCGCAGCCAGGATGACGGCCTCGTTCTCCACCGCTTCCGTAAAGCCGGCGCGGCGGATCTTGCCCATGTCCGAGATCATGTCGAACTCGGTATTGAAGATGAAGTCGCCGAAGGGCCAGGCGACCAGCTTCTCGTAGGGCACCGTCTTCAGGCCGCGCTTGTCGGCCAGGCGCTGCCAGGCGGCAGCCTGGGACGGCATCTGGCGCGCCAGCGAGAACGGCTGCGGCGCGGCGACGTCGATGCCGAAGTCCTGCGCCACCGCTTTCCAGATGCGCTCCCAGCGGAACGGTTCCCCGACCAGGTTGAAGGCTTCGTTCTTCGCCTTCGGATCGAGCGCGGCCCAGACGCTGGCGCGTGCCATCCAGCCGGCGTCGGTGATCTGCGCCAGTGCCCCGTTATAGGTCTTGTGCGAGCCCGGGAAGCGCAGCGGCACGCCGGCTTCGCGGCTCAGCGCCGCAAACACACCCATCACCATCACGATGTTCATCGGGTTGCCGACGATGTCGCCGACCACCACGTCCGGACGCAGGATGCTCCATTCGAATTCGCCGGCGGCGGCGCGCTCGCGCAGCAGGTCTTCCTGGGCGTAGTAGAAATTCGGACCGAGGTGGCGCGGGTCGTCCTCGTAGAACGGCGCCAGCGACGGACCCAGGTGCACGCCGTACACCTTGGCGCCCTGGTAGTGCACCACGCGCTGCAGCGGCGCGCCGACCGCCTTCAGGCCGTCCAGCAGGTTGCGCAGCATGCCGCCGTTGATCGCTTCCTCGTCGGCCAGGTCCTTGCCGCCCTTCAGGGCCGCGTAGAACACGTGGGTGGTGTCGCGCGCGGCTTCGAGGGCCCTGGCGGTGGCGGCGGCATCGGTGAGGTCGGCCTGGATGGCCTCGACGCCGTCGATGAAGGTGCGCGGGAGGGCGCGCACCTGCCAGTCGGGATTGTTCTTGAGTTCGCGGACCACGGCGTTGCCGATGATGCCGCTGGCGCCCACGACCAGGGCGCTGTACTTCGTTGTCATTTCGATTCCTTGCGAAGGATGGAAAGCCGCAAGGATACCGCCTGTTCGCAAACTGCGTCGGCCAGGCCCTGGAATCAGGCCAGCAGCGCCTGCCCCATCGCCCGGCTGATCTCGGCCGCTTCCTCGATGATGGCGTGCAGCGTGGCCTCGTCCATCAGGTAATCGAGCGCGCTGTCGCCGTGCTCCGGCAGCGGCGCCGGCGGGCGGCCGAGCGGCGATGGGACCGTGGCGTACAGGTTGGCCAGCAGCAGGGTGTCGAGCAGCGAGGCGGGCGGCATGTGCAGCCAGGCGTCGCGCAGCTGGAACATGACCTCGGCCACCGGTTCCGGCAGCGCCAGGCGGCGCGCCACTTCGCGCGTCAGCACGTCTTCGCACAGCTCGGCCCAGCGTTCCGGGTCCTGCTCGAGCAGGCCGGGAAACTCGTCGGCGCGCGACAGCAGGTAGAAGCCGCCGACTTCGTGCACGATGCCGGCGAACATGGCGGTATCCGGGTTGACGAAGGTGACGCGGCGCGCGAACACCTGCGCCAGCGCCGCCACCTGCGCCGTGTGCTCCCACAGCTGCGTGCATTTGGCGCGCAGGCCGGGATCCTTGATGCGGCTGCCGAACTGGCGCACCACCAGGCTGGCCACCAGCATCTGCAGGTTGCGGTAGCCGACGCGCGTGAGGGCCGCGCGGACGTTGGTGATGGGGGCGCCGCCGGCATTGAAAGCGGAGGTATTGGCCAGCGCCACGGTGCGGGCGGCCAGCTGCGGTTCGGCCAGCACCAGGCGGATCGCCTCCTCGAGGTGGCAATCCGGGTCGTTCAGGGCCTGCTGCAGGCGCAGCACGGCATTCACGCTGGTGGGAAAGGACAGCTCGCCGCGCGCAGCCTGGGCGGCGATGATTCCGAAGGTTTCGATCTTGTTCACGGCGGCGATTATAAATTAGACGGAGGTACGCCCGTCTAATTTATCCTCACGGCAATTTCCGGAGCAAAAAAAGCGGCCGGTGGCAACCGGCCGCAGTGGGCAATCGAACCCGATCCGTTCCGAGGCTTATTTGACCTGGATCGCGCTCTTCACGTTGGTGACGCCATCGATACCCTTGGCCACCTTGACCGCCTTGTCGGCTTCGGACTTCGAGTTGACGAAACCGCTCAGCATGACCACGCCCTTCTCGGTCTCGACGTGGATGCCCAGCGATTCCAGGTCCGGCTCCTTGACCAGACCGGCCTTGACCTTGGTGGTGATGGCGGTGTCGGCCAGCGCGACGCGGGTCTTCGCGGTCGCATCCTTGGTCTTGTCGGCTGCCTCGGCGCTGGCGTCCTTGGTCTTGTCCGCGGCGACGGCGGTCGCGCCTTCGGTCTTCTGGGCCACGCTCGATGCCACGGCCTTGGTCTTGTCGACGGCGGCCTGGGCCACTTCCTTGGTCTTGTCAGCAGCTGTCGCGGCCACGGCCTTCGTTTTCTCGGCCGCGGTGGCGGCAGCCTCGCGCGTCTTTGCAGCGGCGTCCGCGGTGGCATCGCGCGCCTTGTCGCCGGCGTTGTCGGCGGCATTCGCGGTGCGGTTGGCGGCGGCGGCAGCGTCTTCGCGCACGGCCGACGGCTTGGTCTCGATCACGCAGGCGGTTTTGGTATCGCCGGCGGCCTGCGCGCACTTGTCGATGGCGGCAGCGGTGGCGACAGGGGCGACGGTGCCGGCCGGGCTGCTGCTGCGGCCGGCCTTGGCGTCGGCCAGGGCGGCGGTGTGCACCGACTTGGCGTTGTTCATGCAGTCGTCTTTTTCGGCGCCGCTCTTGCCGTCGCAGCGCGCCTTGGCCAGCGTGAACTCGGCCTCGGCCAGGTTGGTACGCGCCTTTTCGCGGCTGGCCGGGGAGTTGCTGTATTTGGACAGGGCCTTGGCTTCGGTCTGGGTGCGCGCCAGCTTGGCTTCGGCGACGCAGACGTCCTTGCCGTTGCCGCTCATGGTGTCGCATTTGGCGATTGCGTCCCGGTAGTCGGCAGCAGCCTTCTGGGTGGCGTTGCGGTAGGTGGCCGGGTCGTGGTTCAGGGCGAAAGTCGGCGCGGCGAAGCTGGCGCCTGCGGCCGTCGCAAGAAGAGTCGCAATCAGGAGTTTCATGGTCGATATCCCTTGGATCGGTTATTGTGATACAGGGATTAGACGCCCAACCGGCCACGGCTTCTGTGCGGCACCGTACGGTTGTCTAAAAAACCACTTTTCTTGCAATCATCATTCGTCCTTGACCAGGCCTTCGCGCCAGAGCGGCAGGGCATCGTCGAAGGGCCGGGCGGCGTCGCCGAAGCGGCTGCCGTCCTGCGCCAGCGCCACCCAGGTGCGGGTATCGTGGCCATTGCGCGCCACCGGCTGGTCGTCGCGCAGGCGGGCCAGCCAGGCATGCACGCGCGCATACTCGCGCGGGTGGCTGTGGCGGGTCCAGGCCAGCGCCACCAGGTCGGCATAGGCTTCCTCGCGGCGGGTCTCGCGCATCGCCTTCGAGGCCGCCAGCATGGCCGGGTCGAGCGCCATTTCTTCGCCGACTTCGACGAAGCCGGCCGGCAGCGCATGCCAGGCGCCCCGCGCGTAGCGCCAGCAATGGCCGAGCTCGTGCGCCGCCATCGCCTCGATCAGTTCGCCCTGGGCCGCCTGCGGCACGCCAGCCAGCTGGGCTTCGGCGCTGGCATTCCCGCGCAGCGACAGCACCAGCTTGCAGCGGCCGCCGGCGAAGCCCATCGCCATCGGCACGTCGTTCGGCCGTGCCTGCGGCTGGACGATGATGTCGATCGGCAGCGCCAGGCTGCGGGCGTAGTGAAGGACGGGAAAGGCGGCACCCAGCCAGCGCGTTTCCAGCGCGGTGAGGTCGGCGGCAGCGGCCGCCTGGGATACCGCGCACAGGACCGTGGCGGCAAGAAAGGCTTTGGACATGGAGGCTTATCCAGGGATAGATGAAAATGCCTATCGGCAATTCTAGCCCCAGGAAAAGCCCCCTGTGCAGGAATAATTTGCTGCCTGTTTAAAACAGCAAAGATAACAATTGCGCTATTTAAGCGGCGTCAAACGCGGTGTTGGCGTACGACGACGGTGCGCCGATGGCCAGGCGCCGTGCCTGCGCGCCCGCCGCTGCCGGGCGTGCAGCGTTTTCCAGCCTGAACACGCTGACCAGGTCGGCCAGGTGCGCGGCCTGCTCGTGCAGGCTCACGGCAGCCGCGCCGGCCTGCTCGACCAGCGATGCGTTCTGCTGGGTGGCATCGTCCATCTGCGCGATGGCGACATGGACCTGCTCGATGCCGGCGCTCTGCTCGCGGCTGGCGCGGCTGATGTCGGCCATGATGTCGGTCACCTGCTGCACGCTGGACAGGATCTCCTGCATCGTGTCGCCGGCCTGGTCGACCAGCTTGGTGCCGGCATCGACCTTGGTCACCGAATCGCCGATCAGTTGCTTGATCTCGCGGGCAGCCGCGGCCGAGCGCTGGGCCAGGTTCCTGACCTCGCCCGCCACCACCGCGAATCCCCTGCCCTGCTCGCCGGCACGTGCCGCCTCGACCGAGGCATTCAGCGCCAGGATATTGGTCTGGAACGCGATACCGTCGATGACGCCGATGATCTCGGCGATCTGGCGCGACGAGGTATTGATCGACGACATCGTCTGCACCACCTGCGCCACCACCGCGCCGCCGCGCTGGGCCACGCTGGAGGCCGATTCGGCCAGTTCGTTGGCCTGGCGCGCATTCTCGGCATTCTGGCGCACGGTGCCGGTCAGCTCTTCCATCGAAGAAGTGGTTTCTTCCAGCGTGCCGGCCTGGCGCTCGCTGCGCTCGGCCAGGTCCTGGTTGCCGGCCGTGATCTCGGCCGAGGCATTGGCGATGGTCAGGGTGCCGGCGCGTACCTGGCTGACGATGTCCACCAGGCTGTCGCGCATGTTGGCCATCGCGAACAGCAGGCTGGTGCGGTCGCCGGGGCGGGTGTCGATCGCGACCGACAGGTCGCCGGCCGCGATGGCGCCGGCGATCCGCACCGCATCGTCGGGCTGGCCGCCGAGCTGGCCCAGCAGCTTGCGGCTGATCATCCAGGCAGCGGCGGCGCCGGCGGCGGCAGCCACCGCCAGCAGGGCCAGCATCCAGGCAAAGAAAGTACCGGACAATTGACGCGCATTGGTGGCGGCTTCGTTGTTCAGTTTTTCCTCGAGGTCGATCAGCGCGTTCACGCTGGCCAGCCATTCGACGAACACGGGCGCGGCCTGCTTTTCCAGCAGGACGGTGGCCTCGGCAACCTGCCCGGCCTGGCGCAGCGCGATCAGTTGCGCGATCAGCGGCTGGGCGCGCTGTTCGACGCTCTTGATCCGGACCAGGTTTTCCTTTTCTTCCGCCAGGATGCCCTGGTCGGCGCCGAACAAGGCATCCAGCGGACCGGCCGATTTCTGGTAGTTGGCATCGAGTTGCTTGATGGAGGCAATGATGGCGTCGGCCGCGGCCGGGGTGGGCGCCAGCACGAGGTCGCGTACCGCGATCGAGCGGTCATGCACGCTGCCGCGGAAATTGATCGCATGCCGCTGCTTGACGCCGTTGACGTCATTGATGTGGGTAAGAATATCGTCGATCTGGCCGACCCGGTGGATGGCCAGACCGGCGAGCACGGCCATCAAGGCCAGGATGCCGCCGAAACCGAACGCCAGGCGCTTGCCGATGGTAAAGCCAGAGGTTGTCATGATGTGTTGACCGAAAAGTCGCAAGAGTTTTAGAAATTTCCAATTGGAATTTTAAAAACTGTAGCACACATCAATAAAAAAGTTCCGTGTGGAAATTAACTTAGGGTAAGCAACATTTTCACTTGGATAATTTCCCGTCTGATATTTACAACATTAGCGCACGATCCATTTGAGCGGCGGCTTGGCCGGCGCCAGCTTGGCGGCGGTGACGAAGGCCGGACGGATGTCGTTCGGCACCGCCTTCATCTTGTCCAGCGCCTTCTGCACGTCCGGACGGATGACGACGTAGCGCTTCATCAGCGCCTGCGCGCGCGGATAATCGCCGGTGGCTTCGATGGTCAGGAATTCGCGGTCGAGGTCGGCCACGGCGCTTTTGATCCTGGCCAGGTCGACCGAGAAGGTGCCGTCGCCGTGCGAAACGAAGCCGCCCTTGTCGAGCAGGTAGTTGACCTGGATCGCCATGCCGCGCGCATGCGAATCGGTCAGGCCGAAGTGCAGGGTGCGGAAGGCGGATGCCAGGAAGGTGTTGTACAGCTTGCGCTCCGCAGCCGCGCCCTGCCCCAGCGAATTCTTCAGCTGCCCCTTCTCCATCATGTACGCGAGTGCCCACAGTCCGGTGACGTCGGCCTTGGCTTCCTCGATGGTCGAATAGGCGTCCTTCAGGTCCTGTCGCGGCGTCGAGGGCTTGCCGTCCCTGGTGGTGGCGTGCGGGCCGAGGCCGTGCATGATCTCGTGCGCCAGGATGTGGGTGAAGAAGGAATCGAAATCGAGATCCTTCTGGTCGGCCGGGCGCAGCACCAGCTTCGAGATGGGCAGCAGCGTGGCGTCGAACTTGGCTTCCTGCACGTTCTTCAGCATCACGCGCTTGGAGCCGCGCTGGCGGATGATGCGCTCGTCGTTGGGCAGGTTGTAGGCGGCCGTCTGCACGCCCATGTTGCCGTCGCCGGCGCCGTAGACCTGGTTCACCACCACCATCGGCGCGATCGCCCCGACCTTCGGGTTGCGGTACCTGGCGTCCAGCGGCAGGTTGTTTTCCAGTTCCTGCATGTGCTGGCCGAAGAAATTCAGCTTGGCGGTTTCCTTGGCATCGCGCACGTTGACGTAGGCTTCGAAGGCGGCCTTGTAGCCGAACAGTTCGTCGTTATAGGTTTCGTAGGGGCCGATGGTGACGTCGACCGGGGAGTCGAGGTCCATCCAGGCGAAGTCGGAGGCCAGGTAATCGTTGGACAGGAAGGCGTCCGCGCGCAGGTTCAGGAATTTCTTGAGCGAGGCGTTGTCGGTGGCCTTGGCCGCTTCCTTCAGCAGCTTCGACAGCCGTTCGAGTTCGGGACGGTATTCGTCCGCATACTTCACGATCTTGAACTTCCCGTCCTTCCCGCCGCGGATCGTGGTGAAGAACCACTGCGCCTGCTCCCTGTCGGCGGCGGGCAGGCCGTTCATCCAGCTTTCCAGCGCGGCCTTGCTGGCGCCTTCGGGATAGAAATTGGCGCCCGCCGGCTTTTCGAGCGGGATCTTGATGCCTTCGTACTCGGCCGGCATGAAGGAACGGTTGCCGTCGATGATCGACCACGGACCCTTGTTCAGCCAGAAGTAATCGCGGCGCGCCTTGCCCAGCGGCGTCGTATCTCTCTGCAACGCGGCTGCCAGGGCTTCGTTGCCTGACCAGCGCTGGCGCAGCTGCAGCGTGTCGACGATTTTCGCTGCGTCGATCAGCTTGCCGATGGCGACGCGGTCGCCGGCGCTGAGCTTGCTCGTGTCGGCGCTGAGGTCGACCGGGGCGAAGCGCTTGGCCATCGCGTTGAGGTCGGCGGCCGTTGCGGGTGCAGCGGGGGTTGCCGTGTCGGCGGCATGGGCCAGGCAGGCAGCGGCCAGCAGGACCACCGGGGCGATGATGTTCTTCATGGAATCCCTGGAACAGGTTGCAATCCGGCGATTGTAATCCTGTTCAGGGAAAGTCAGTCACGGGACCACGCGACTGCGGGCGCCATCACTGCTGGCGCTTTTTCTCTTCCTTTTTCACCTTCTTGTCCGCCTTCTTTTCTTTCATGGTCTTGGCAGGCTCCTTTTTGGTGGCTTTCTTGGCATCCTGGCTTTTACTCATGGCTTTCTCCGGTTGACATCAGTGAATAGAAAATACCGGCACGGTGGGCAGCATTTTTACTGCCTCGGGCACATTTCCCTGCGAGTCTTTTTCGGTCATTAAATGTACCCATCCCAGTATCTCATTAATACTTGCTAAACCGCTATATAAAGCGGCCCGCGTGACACTATAAACCGACATGTCTTCCATACCGGATGCCGACCGGGCTGCCGGCGACTCGGCAAGCGACGCGATGCGCTGCTCGATATTGCCCAGTTCCAGGGCCATTGCCGAATGCAATGCCTGCATGCCCGCCATGGCGGCGTCGGCGTCGTCAATGTTTATCTTTTCCATTACCACTCCATTTAACCGGCACAAAAGAAAAAAGCTCGCCAAGCGAGCTTTCCTTCATCACTCCGTCTTCCCGGCGCTTCGTCGATACCCATGCTATCTGCGTGGTGTCCGTCCGGCCTGACGACCGCCCGTGCTATCTGCACGGTGCCGTCGCCCGGGGTGCGTTGCTGTTCTGGAGATCAGGTTTGCGGGTCGTTATGCGCCGCGGATATTGCTGGCTTTTTCGCCCTTCGGGCCCGTGCCGCGCTCGAACGAGACGCGCTGGTTTTCGGCCAGGCTCTTGAAGCCTTGCGACTGGATGTCCTGGAAGTGCGCGAACAAATCGGCGCCGCCATTATCCGGGGCAATGAAGCCAAATCCTTTTGCGTCGTTGAACCACTTTACCGTGCCGGTTTCGATACTCATGTCATTTCCTTTTTTAAATCGTAATGGGCCATGCCCGAGATACACTCGTAACCAAGGAAAATCTAACAGAGGGATCCGAACAGGAAGGGTTCTGGCAAGAACCGGACAGGAAAGAGACCAACAATGACGACAACTTGATGCAAGTGCAGAATTTCAATATACAGGAATCCGGTAACAAGGACCAGCTTTATATTTTAAATAAAGCGTGGCCCTTTTGATAGCGCCGGATCGATTACCGAATTCGCTTAATTAATTGCCTTACCAATATATTTCATAAGCAATCCTTTGGGACCCACGGCCCAGCCGGCCGAAGGCGTCGCAAAGCCGACCGTGTTGACCGGCGTGGTATCGAGCGCGGTCCAGCTCTTGCCGCTGTCGCGCGTGATGCCGGACCCGGCCAGGCCCGCCGCGACATAGGTGCGCGCCGCGCCCGGCACCGGCACCACCACCGACATGTAGCCGGCCGGCTGCACCGGCGCCGCCGTCCAGGTCGCGCCGCCATCCCGGGTCACGGCGCCGTTGACGCCTTCCAGCAGTTTTTCCTTGTAGTCGCCGCCGACCGCGATGCCTTCCTTCGGATGCGCGAAGGCAACCGAGAACACGCCCTTGGCCGCCGCGCCGGCCGGGATCGGGGTCGCCTGCGCGCGCCAGGTGCGTCCGCGGTCGCCCGAGTGGAACACGCGCGCGCTGCTTGCGCCGCCGGTGCCGATCCAGGCGTCGCCGGTGCCGGCCACGGCGATGCTGGTGCCGCTGGCGGCGAATGCGCCTTCCGACGGCAGCGCATCCAGTCCGGTGGCGTCCACTTCGCGCCAGCTTGCGCCGCCGTCGCCCGTGGCGTAGATCTGGAAGCGGCCCTTGACCGGGTCGCCGAACAGGATGCCGTTGTCCTTGTCCCAGAAGGCCATGCCGTCCCAGAAGCCGTCGGCGTAGCCGTTGGTGGCGACCGGCGTCCAGTGGGCGCCGCCGTCGACGGTGCGGAACAGGCGCGACGCGGCGCCCGGCCCGGCGCCCATGGCGATGGCGGTGTCGGCGTCGAAGGCCTGGATGTCACGGAAATCGATCTTGTCGGCGTCCGGCACCTGCATGGCTTGCCAGTGGCTGCCGTCGACCGTGCGCAGGACGGTGCCCTTGGTGCCGCTGGCCCAGGCGACCGTGCTGCTCACGACCGAGAGGCCGCGCAGTTCGGCGCTGGTGTTGCTGGCTTGCGGCTGCCAGGACTGGGCGAAGGCAGGGCTGGCGGCGAGGAGTGCCGCGATGAACAGGGCGTGGGGGCGCAGGGACATGGACGGTATTGGCGGAGTTATGATGATTGCCGATATTACACCGTCTTGTTTTGCTCAACGAACTTGGGCCCCTGCCTGCGCAGGGGCGACGGATTCACTGTTAGTGGTGAAGATAACCGTTAGCAGTAAAACGTCGCCCCTGCGAAGGCGCAATAGTGCCCCCGGCACTATTGCTCCAAGTTAATGCAATTAATTGCCGGCCTTGGCAATGGTCGCCTCCGGCGCCCCCTGCGTCCAGCCGCCGCCCAGCGCGCGCGCCACCGACACCGCCGCCACCAGGCGCTGGGTGCGGATCTGCGCCGCGGCGCGGTCGGCCGCCAGCGCGCTGCGCTGGGCGTCGGTGACGTCGAGGTAGGTCGAGACGCCGCGATCGTAGCGCGCCTGGGCCACCAGCAGCGCACGCGCGGCGGCTTCCTGGGCCTGCAGCTGGACGTCGCCCTGCTGCTGGCGCTGGGCCACGTCCGACAGCGCATCTTCCACTTCGCGCAGGGCGGTCAGCAGGCGTGCTTCGTGGTTGGCCACCGCTTCGTCGTAGCGGGCCTTGGCCAGGTTCAGGTTGGCGCGGTTGCGGCCGGCGTCGAACACCGGCAGCGACAGTGCCAGCGGACCGAACGAGAACTGGCGCGCGCTGCCCTGGGCCAGGTCGCTCAGGCTTTTCGAGGCGTAGCCAAAGTTGCCGGTCAGGCTCACCGCCGGGTAGAACGCGCCTTCGGCCACGCCGATCTGGGCGTTGAACGAACGCAGGGTCTCGACGCTCGAGGCCAGGTCGGGACGCTGGCCCAGCAGGCTGGCCGGCAGGCCGACCGGGATGCTCGGGGGCAGTGGCAAGGCGCCGTCCTGGACGGCCGTCAGGATCGGCTGGCTCGGCGACACGCCGACCAGCACGGCGAGGGCGTGTTCCAGCGTGTTGCGCTGGCGCTGGACTTCGTGCAGGTCGGCTTCGGCGTTGGCGCGCTCGATGCGGGCGCGCGAGACGTCCAGTTCATTCGACAGGCCGGCGTTGAAGCGCGCCTCGATCAGTTCCTGCGATTCGCGGCGGGTGGCCAGCGCGGTGCGCAGGATCGCCATCTCGGTGTCCAGGCCGCGCAGCTGCCAGTAGGTTGTCGCTACCTGGCCGGACAGCATCAGCAGCACGCCGTCGCGGTCGTCCTGGGCCGCCAGCGCCTGGGCATCGGAGGCTTCGACCACGCGGCGCACGCGGCCCCACAGGTCCAGCTCGTACGAAAAGTCGGCGCCGACCGAGTAGTTATTACCCTCGATCGAACGGTGGCCGAGCGCCAGGCCCTGCGCGCTCTCGGCCGAGGTGCGCTGGTTGGCGATACCGGCCGAGACGTTCACGCGCGGCAGCTGGCCGGCGCGCGTCACGCCCAGCTGGGCCTGCGCCTGCACCAGGCGCTGCGCAGCGGCGCGCACGTTCGGGTTGTCGTGCAGGGCGCGCGTCTCCAGCTGGCTGAGGGTGGCGTCGTTGAAGACGGTCCACCATTCGGCCGGCAGGCGCGCAGTATCGTTCAACTGAGCGCTCGGCTGGGCGGCCGCCTGCGCACCCGTCTGGGCTGCATTCGACGCAGCGGCGCCCGCCTCCGCGGCGTGGCGGTAGGCCGGGGCATCGACGCTCTTGGGCGCGACGAAGTTGGGGCCGACGGTGCCGCAGGCGCTCAGCAGCGTGGCGATGGCGGCGGCCAGCGCGGTGTGGATGACAGGCTTGAACATAGTATTTTTCATCTCAAATATTTATCAGTGACCACCACCAGCGCTCGGCCCACCCGGCGACTTGACCTTGTCCGCGAACCACAGCGGAATGCAGGCCGCCAGCAGGATCACGCCGACGATCCAGAAGCCGTCGTTGTAGGCCATCACGAAGGACTCGCGCCGCACGATGCGGTCGATCGCGGCGAGGGCCTGGTTGGCCGCGGTGGCCGGGTCGATGCCGTTGGCGATGAAGCCCTGGGTCAGCGCATCCAGCCTGGCCTGGGTCGCGCTCGAGGCCAGCGACACCGCTTCGCCCAGGCGCGCCGAGTGGAAGTGCTCGCGGTTGGTCAGCGAGGTCGCCAGCAGCGCGATGCCGATCGAGCCGCCCAGGTTACGCGTCATGTTGAACAGGCTCGAGGCCGACGGCATGTCCTTCGGCGCCACGCCGTTCATGGCGAAGTTCGACAGCGTCAGCATCACGAAGGGCTGGCCGATGGCGCGGATGATCTGCGACAGCATCAGCTGGTCGTAGCCGGTCGAGGCGTCCATGTAGGCGTTCATCAGGCAGGAAATGCCGAACATCGACAGGCCGAACATGCACATCAGGCGGTTGTCGATCTTCTGCGACAGGCGCGCCACGAAGGGCATCACGAACAGCTGCGGCAAGCCCATCCAGGCAATGACTTCGCCGATCTGCATCGGCGAATAGCCGGCGATCTGGCCCAGGAACAGCGGCAGCAGGTACGAGGAACCGTACAGGCCCATGCCGATCACGGCCGACAGGATGGTCGCGACCATGAAGTTGCGGGTGCCGTACAGGCGCAGGTTCACGAACGGATCCGGCCGCGTAAAACCGATCACGACCCAGCCCAGGATGCCGAACAGCGCCAGCGCGGCGAAGGTGATGATGAAACCGGAGTCGAACCAGTCCTTGGTGTTGCCCTCTTCCAGGAAGATGGTGAGGCTGGCCAGGCCGGTGGCCATGAAGGCGATGCCCAGCCAGTCGGCTTTCAGCAGCATCTGCAGGTTCTTCGGTTCCTTGTCGATGCCCCAGTACATGCCGGCGATGAGGAGCACGCCCGGCACCCAGTTGATGTAGAAGATCCAGGGCCAGCCATACAGCTCGGTGAGGTAGCCGCCCAGGGTCGGGCCCATGGCCGGCGCCAGCGTCGCGGTCAGGCCGAACATCGCCATGCCGACCGCGCGCTTGGAGGCGGGCAGGCGCGTCATGACCAGGGTCATCGCCATCGGGATCAGGGCGCCGCCGCTGAAGCCCTGCAGCATGCGGAACACGATCATGCTTTCCAGGCTCCAGGCCGAACCGCACAGGGTCGAGAACAGCAGGAACAGGGCCGTCGTGCCCATCAGGTAGCGCCGCTGGCCGAGGGCGCGCGTAAACAGCGCGGTCATCGGGATCACCACGATCTCGGCGCACAGGTAGGCGGTCGAGATCCACGAGCCCTCTTCCTGCGTGGCCGACAGCGTACCGAGGATGTCGCGCAGCGAGGAGTTGGTGATCTGGATGTCGAGCACCGCCATGAAGGCGCCGAGCAGGCCGGCGGCCACCGCGATCCAGGTGCGCGCGTCGACGTGCGCATTGGGCGCGGGCATTGCCGGCATGCCTGCCGGCGGCCCTGACATCGGCTTGGTGGAACTCGTCATGGCTTACCCTGTTATTGAGCGGTAGCGGTTTGCGTTTGCGCCGGCTTCTGGCGCAGGTCGATCTCGACCACCGTCGACATGCCCGGCGCCAGGCGGCCCGCGTACTTCTTGAGGTCTTCCGGCTTGAAGGTGATTTTCACCGGCACGCGCTGGACGATCTTGGTGAAGTTGCCGGTCGCGTTATCGGCCGGCAGCAGCGCGAACTGGTTGCCCGAGGCCGGCGAGAAGCTGTCCACGCGGCCGATCAGCTCGTGGTCCGGCAGCGCGTCGACTTCGACCTTGACGGCCTGGCCGACCTGCAGGCCCGGCAGCTGGGTCTCCTTGAAGTTTGCGGTGACCCAGACGTCGTCCTGCACGATGGCGGCCAGCTGCTGGCCCGGCTGGATGCGGGCGCCGACTTCGACGTTCTTCTTGCCGATGCGGCCGCTGACCGGGGCCAGGATCTGGTTGTAGCCGAGCTGCTGCTGGGCGTCCTTCAGCTGCGCCTGCAGCACTTTCACCTGGGCCTTGAGGACGTCGCGCGCGGAAGCCGCGGCGGCGATCTGGGCCTTGGCGGCAGTGGCGTTGTCGCGGCGCGCGGTGACGTCGGCATTGGCGCCGGCACGCGCGGCGGTGGCGGCGTCCAGCTCGGCCTTCGACACGGCTTTCATCTGGGTGTTGTACAGCTGGCGGAAACGGGTCGCATCCTGGTTGGCGCGCACCAGGTTGGCCTGGGCCTGCGCGACCTGGGCGCCGGCGGCCGAAGCCTGGGCCTTGGCCTGCTCGACCGAGGCGTCGGCCTGGATGATCTGCTGCTTCACGCTGGCGATCTGGGCCTGGATCTGGTCGACCTTCACGCGCTGGTCGGCCGGGTCGAGCTCGGCCAGCACGTCGCCGGCCTTGACCACCTGGTTGTCGTCGAACATGACCTTGGTGACGACGCCCGGGATGCGCGAGGACATCGGGTGCACGTGGCCGGTGACGTAGGCATTTTCGGTGTCGACGAAATTGGCGCTGCGGTACCACATGCGGCCGCCCACGCCCAGGGCGGCGATGGCGATCACGCCGACCACGAGCAGCACGCGCTTCGGCGGGCCCTTGCCCGCATTGGCGGGGGCGCCTGCGGGTGCTGCGCCTGGGGCGGCTGTCGGTTTCTGCTGAACCGTGGTTTGCTGCTCTGACATGGATGTGACTCCGAAGGAAAAAATGAAATGGGTTGATCGCATTATTCGACAAAGCTCCGGCGAAGTCAAGAAATGAAACGGTTGCATTTCATTTGATCTTGACCTACAGTGTGAACCATGGACAAACTCAAGCAAGACACCGACGGTTGCCCGGGAAAGGCTGCCGGCCGGCCCAAGGCGGCCGACGTCGAGGCGCGCATGCAGGAGCTGCTGCAGATCGCCGGCAGCCTGTTCCTGAAGAACGGCTATACCAAGACCAGCCTGGAATCGATCGCCCGCGCCGCCCACGTTGCGGTGCGCACCATCTACGTCAAATTCGGCGGCAAGGAAGGCTTGCTGCGCGCCGTGCTGGCCGCCAAGCGCGACCGTTTCTTCCACAGCCAGCCGATGGACACCGATCCGCGTCCCTTGCGCGACATCGTCGGCGACTTCGCCCACCAGATGCACGAGCTGCTGGTGTCGGACGAAGCCGTCGAGATGCAGCGCGTGGTGCTGGCCGAGGCCCCGACCAACCCCGAGCTGGCGGATGCCTTCTGGAACGGCGGTCCGCGCCAGACCCGCGAGATGCTGGCACGCTTCTTCGCCCGCCCCGAGATCCGCGCCCAGATGCGTCCCGACGTGCCGCTCGATTTGCTGCCCGGCTTCCTGATGGCCTGTATCTGCGGCGAACAGCTGCGCACGCTGATCTGCCAGCGTCCCAGGACGCCCGACGATGCCCTGCACGAACTGGAAGGCCGCTTGGAACTCTTCTACCACAGCGTGTTAAAATAATGCTAATCCGCTATCCAAAAGGTGCGGAAAAGAATGTGTGTCAACGCACGGACTCGTCGCTACCCGTTTGGCATGCTATCGATCTCAGAAGGAGGATGTCCATGGAAAACAAAACTACAAGCACGGCTGTTCGCCGCAAGGAGGGTGTATGAGCAAGTCGTCCCGTTATGAGTGGCGCGACCAGCAAGCTGCGCTCCAGGAACGCATGAAGGGTTTCCTGGCCAATCCCGGCAACGAGCAACTGGAAGCCATGGTCGCCGAAATGCGCGCCTATGCCCAGGCTGCCCAGTCCGGCCAGATCGAAATTCCGCAAAGCTGGACCAGTTACAGTTAAGCCAAACCACCTGACAACCATGCCGTTCAGTTCGCTGAGCGGCATTTTTTTTGCCTGGCGCCCGCCAGATGCCTTTCGCGCCGCCGGGCCTGCGTTTCATCGCATGCTGTCCTGCGTCCCGATGCGCTGCGACATAATGCCCAGCTCATGAATCCGATGGAGGACAGCATGCCGACGAGCCCAGGCAGCCGCAGCGCTCACCCACTGGAAGTCATCGCCCTGTTCCGGCGCTGGCCGCGTTCGACCGCGCGCGACCTGGTCTACACGCTGCTCTGGAGCAGCCTGCTCGGCCTGGCGGTGACGTTCGCCGTCGGGGCCCTGACGGGCAGCACGGTGCCGCTCCTGCCCCGGCTCGGCATGACGCTGCTGGCCTCGAACGCGATCGGCTTCCTGATCCACGGCACGCTGGCCGCGCTGCGCCTGGCGGCACCGGAAGCCTATGGTCGCCGCAGCCGGCCGATGCTGCTGGGCCAGGGCGTACTGATCGCCGGCTGCGTCGTGCTCGGCATTACGCTGACCGAGCTGGTGCTGCGCGGTCCCGATGCCTTGCTGCGGCACCCCGGCAAGCTGGGGCTGCTGCTGCCCGTCGGCGCACTGATCGCGGTGCTGATGATCACCGTGCTGGGCATCATCGCGCGGCGCCAGGCACGCGAGGCAGAGGCGGCGCGCCAGCAGGAAAAGATCGCCGAAGCCGGGCGCCTGGTCGCCGAAGCCCGCCTGCGCGCACTGCAGGCCCAGATCGAACCGCACTTCCTGTACAACACGCTGGCCAACGTGGTGAGCCTGATCGGCCCGGCCCCTGGCCAGGCGCGCCACATGCTGGAACGCCTGATCGACTTCCTGCGCGCCAGCCTGGCGGCCAGCCGCGCCGAGCACGCCAGCGTCGGCGCCGAGCTCGACCTGGCCGGCGCCTACCTCGACGTGCTGGCGGTGCGCCTGGGCCGGCGCCTGCGCTACCGCATCGAGGCAGATCCGGCCTGCCGCGACTACCCGATCGCGCCGATGCTGGTCCAGCCGCTGGTCGAGAACGCGGTGATGCACGGCATCGAACCCAAGGTCGAGGGCGGCGAGATCGTGCTGCACGCGCACTGCGACGGCAAGGTCCTGTGCATCAAGGTCGGCGACGACGGCGCCGGGCTCGGCCATGCGCCGCCGCGCCCCGGCGGTGGCGTCGGCCTGGCCAACCTGCGCGAGCGGCTGCGCAGCCTGTATGGCAAAAATGCTCAGGTACAATTAATAGAGAACAAAAACGGCGGCGTGACCTCGCGCTTGCTGCTGCCCATCGATCCCGACCCCACGGTGCCGCCATCGAACCCATCCGCGCCCTGATCGCCGACGACGAACCGCACCTGCTCGACTACCTGGCCGGCGAACTGGCTGTCGTCTGGCCCGAACTGCGCATTGCCGGGCGCGCCGCCAATGGCCTCGATGCGCTGCGCCTGATCGACGAACTGGCGCCCGACGTCGCCTTCCTCGACATCCAGATGCCGGGCCTGAACGGCCTGCAGCTGGCCGAGCGCCTCGCCAACGACGCGGCAGGTGCAACCCGGGCGCCGCGCGTGGTCTTCACCACCGCGCACGAGCATTACGCGCTGCAAGCCTTCGAGCACGCCGCCTTCGACTACCTGCTGAAACCGATCCGGCGCGAACGGCTGGAACGCACCGTGGCGCGCCTGAAGGAAGCGCTGGCCGCACCGGCGCCGGCGCCTGCATCGGCTACCGAGGCGCTGGCCGGCCTGCTGCGCCAGCTGGGGGTGCAGGCGCCCGCCGCTCCGGCGCCGGCGCCGCTGCAGTGGATCCGCGCCGCCCAGGGCCAGGAAACGCGCCTGATCGCAGTGGATGAAGTCATCTATTTCCAGAGCAACGACAAGTACACCAGCGTGTTCATCGGGGACGGCGAACACCTGATCCGCACCCCGCTGCGCCAGCTGCGCGAACAGCTCGACCCGCAGCAGTTCTGGCAGATCCACCGCGGCGTGATCGTGGCCGCGCGCCACGTGGCCGGGACGCGCACCGATTTCCGCGGGCGCATGCTGGTCAAGCTGAAGGGCCGGCCGGAAGAGCTGGTGGTGAGCCGGAATTTTGCGGACGTGTTCAGGCAAATGTAACGCTGAAGCAATAGCTATAGAAACACGGAAACTGGTCTGACCAGTTAACGCCAATTACGCCACAAATTGCTGCAGTGACTTAAATTGGCCAGACCAATTTAATGGCTCCGTGCTAAGATTCAAGAACCTGCCGAGCGCGGCCACAAGCCGCTCCCGGCAGGCAGTACGCACCTTCGCTTTACAGCTGTCCATCCGGCTGCCATCCCTACCGCCCGCACGCAGACGCCTGTTCCGCGCAGCCTTCCCATGGCTGGCGCCAGGGCCGCCGCATGCGCGCGGGAGGCCGGCGCCGCATCCGATCCGCAGCAACCACAACTGGAACAATAATGAAAAAAATCATCATGGAGACCCTGGTACTGGCAGCCCTCGCCGCCGGCCAGGCACACGCGGCACCGCTTTCCCTCGAGCATGCCAGCATCACGGCCACCTACAACGGCAGCGCCGACCTGCTCGGCAACGACAGCGGCTACCTGCCCGGCCCCGGCAGCAATGTCAGCGGCCTCGATCCGAACGACAGCTACGTCGAATTCCTGACCGGCGACGCCCTGTTCGGCGTCGATTTCACCCGCAGCGGCCTGCTGTCGATCTACGCCAACATGGTGCCGCCGCCCGCCGGCAGCTATATCCTCACCTTCGATTTCGGCACTTCCCTGGCGGCGCCGATCACCAGCTTCACCCTGGTCGACGCCAGCGCCGTCGGCGGCCTGCCCCGCCTGTCGGTCTTGAGCAGCCACAGCATCGGGCTCGACCTGAGCGGACTGGAATGGAACGCGGACTTCATCCCGGTCAGCGCGCAGATCGGCACCGCGGACGCAGCGGCCGAGGTACCGGAGCCGGCCAGTGCCGCCGTTCTGCTGGCCGGCGTTGCCGGGCTGGCGCTGAGCCGCCGCCGCAAGCGCGCCGCGCAAGCCTGAACGCCCACCAGTTCCGTATCGGGAGAATCCACATGACATATCGGAATGCCAGGGCCGCGCTGCGCGCGTCGGCCCTGCTCGCGGCCGCCCTTTGTGCCGGCACCTTCGGCCCCACCGTCCATGGCGCGGCCGTGGACGCGGCACGCGCCACCGCGCCGCTCGACGGCTGGGCCAGCCAGGCTGGCGGCACGGGCGGCGGCGCCAATGCCGCGACGAACCAGATCTATACCGTCAACAACCGCGCCCAGCTGCTGGCCGCGATCGTCAACGGCGGCGTGGCGCCCAAGATCATCAAGCTGGTCGGTACCATCGACATGACCGAGGGCAAGCCCTACACCGGCACCGCCGACCAGTCGGCCCGCGGCGCCATCCGCCTCAAGAGCAACACCACGCTGATCGGCGACGGCGCCAACGCCGGCATCGTGAACGGCCACATCATCGTCTCCAACGTCTCGCAGATCATCGTCCGCAACCTGAAGATCGTGAACCCGTGCGACGTCGAGCCGGTCTTCGATCCGAACGACGGCACCACCGGCAACTGGAATGCCGCCTACGATGCGATCGGCATCAGCGGGTCGGACCACATCTGGATCGACCACAATGCCTTTACCGATGCGCCGGTGACCGACAACTACCTCCCTGTCGAGAACGGTCACGTGAAGCAGTGCCACGACGGCGCGGTCGACATCACCAACGCTTCGGATTACGTGACCGTGTCGTACAACGTGTTCGGCGAACACGACAAGAACAACCTGGTCGGCTCCAGCAGCTCGGCCACCGCCGACGAAGGCAAGCTGCGCGTCACCTTCAGCAACAACGTGTTCCGCGACGTGCAGTCGCGCGCGCCGCGCGTGCGCTTCGGCCAGGTCCACCTGTTCAATAATTACTATGTCGGCAGCAAGACGGCGGCGGTGTACCGCAACAGCTACAGCATCGGCCCCGGCACCAATGCCAAGGTGCTGTCGAACGCCAACGTGTTCGAGATCCTGGGTGCCGCCAACTGCGACGCCATCATCAGGAACCCGGGCGACCCCAGCGCCGGCGCCTTCAAGGACAGCGGCTCGCTGCTGAACGGCGCGACGCTCGGCAGCTGCGCGCTGCCGGCCACGCCGGGCTGGACACCGCCGTACGCCTTTACGCCGCGTCCGGCGGCGCTGGTGAAGGCCAATGCGCTGGCCCAGGCCGGCAGCGGCAAGCTGACCACCGCCGTCACCGGCACCGGCCCGGTGGTCGTGGAGACCGGCCCGGCCCTCAATTGCCCAGCCAGCGGCCTGTACTTCTGCGACGACTTCCAGGATGGCGGCACCGCCAAGTGGAACCTGTTGCCGGTGCCGGGTCCGAACGGATCCTTCCGGGTGGTCGACGAAGCGGCCGGCAGCGCCAGCAAGGTGCTGCAGTACACGGCGGCCACCACCGGCGGCGTGCTGGCGCTGGTCAAGCCGGAAGCATTCGGCGGCGTGCCGTCGGGCGACTATTACGTCGAGGCGCGCATCAAGCCGATGGCCAACAGCACCACCGGCAACAAGCAGCTGTACCTGGTCACGCGCTACGTCGACGCCAACAACTGGTACGGCGGCGGCCTGAACGTCCAGAGCAGCACCACCAGCACGCAAGTCGAAATCGCGAAAATGCTGGCCGGTTCGCTCAGCCGTCCGTTCCAGTCGCGCCAGCCGATCGCGATGGATACCCAGTTCTATACCGTGCGTTTCGAACTGATCGGCAGCACCCTCACCGTCTACCTGGACGGCAGGAAGCTGGGGTCGATCGCCGATACCGCCTTCACCCAGCGCGGCCTGATCGGCCTGTACACGGCCAACAAATCGTTCCAGATCGACGACGTGCGCGTGGGCGACCCGCGCCAGAAGCCGGTGCAGCTGACCCTCGACCCATCCGCCCTCACCTACAGCGCCGAAGCGGGCGATGCGCCCTTGAACGTCGCGGTCACGGCCGTCACCGCGGACAACATGCCGGATACCTTCACGGTCGCCTCGAGCAACCCGAACGTGGTCAGCGCGGTCGCCAGCGGCAATACCGTGACCCTGACGCCGCTGTCGGCCGGCAGCGCGAGCATCGTGTTCACCAGCGGCTCCGAGCCGTCGCTGATGCGCACCATCGCCGCCACGGTCGGCGCGCAATTCGTGCAGCCGGTCCAGACCTATCCGCTGCAGGGCGCCAGCCAGCCGGCCGCGCAAGCCGGCGCGATCAACGTCGACGGTGCCTTGAAACTGACCTTCGACCGTCCGCCGGCCCTGGGCACGATCGGCAGCATCCGCATCTTCCGCAAGAGCGACGATGCGCTGGTCGACGTGATCCGCCCGAGCGGCGAGTCCGATGCCCTCGGCTATCCGGGCCAGGCGCTGGTGCGGCGCGTGAACACGGCGCCGATCCGTATCGACGGCAACACGGCGATTATCGTCCCGCACGCGAACAAGCTGGCCTACGGCACCGCGTACTACGTCGCCATCGCGGACGGCGTGTTCACCGGCACCACGCTCGGTGGCCTGCCCTTCGTGGGCATCGGCAAGCTGGGTGGCTGGTCGTTCACGACGAAAGCGGCGCCGCCGACCGCCACCACGCTCACGGTCGACGACGACGGCGCTGCCGATTTCCGCACCGTGCAGGGCGCGCTGAACCATGCGATGCAGGCGGTACCGAAGGCGACGCCGGTCACCATCAACGTCAGGAACGGCACCTATGACGAGCTGCTGTACCTGAACGGCAAGGACAACGTCACGATCCGGGGCGAAAGCCGCGACGGCGTGACGATCCGCTACACCAACAACGAGACGCTGAACCCGGGCACCGGATCGAGCCAGTCGCCCACCATCGCCGGCTCGCCGGCCGGCGGGCGCGCGGTGATGCTGGTCGAAGCGGCGGACATGCTGGTGCTCGACAACCTGAGCATGACGAACACGACCATCCGTTCGGCATCGATCTCGGGCCAGGCGGAAACCGTGTACTTCAACAGCGATACGCGCCTGGTGGCCAAAAACGCCAGCTTCTACAGCGAGCAGGACACGCTCAACCTGAAGGGCTGGGCATGGTTCTACAACACGCTGGTGGCGGGCAACGTCGACTTCATCTGGGGCAGCAGCCACGCGGCGCTGTTCGAGAACAGCGAGATCCGCAGCGTCGGCGACAGCGCCAGCGCGACCTCGGGCGGCTACGTGCTGCAGGCACGGGTGCCGGCCGCCGCCGACATCGGCTACGTGTTCCTCAACAGTGCGTTGACCCACGGTCCCGGCCCCGGTCCCAACCACGGCGACGTGCCGGCCGGTACGACCTACCTGGCGCGCAGCCCGGGCGGGACCGCGAGCTGGGACAACATCGCCTTCGTCAACTGCAAGATGGACAGCCATGTGGCCACCGCGGGCTGGGCCGGCCTGGGCGTGAACGGCCAGCCGGCGCCGAATCCGGCCGTGCCGAGCGCGGACGCCGGCTGGCGCGAGTACGGCAGCACCACGCTGGCCGGGGTGCCGATCGACTTGCGCTTGCGGGTGGGTGGGTATGCCTTGACCGATGCCGAGGTGGCGGCGCGCTTTGCGACGCGGGCCAAGGTGTTTGCGGGTTACGGTGGTGGGGCGGGGTGGAATCCGCAGCCTTGAACGTCGGCCCGGTAATATGAACCGTCGTCCCTGCGCAGGCAGGGGCCCAAGTTGCACGCGTTACGTTTGCGCGCAGCACTTGGACCCCTGCCGCCGCAGGGGCGACGTGCATTGGCTAACGCAAAAAGCCGCCGCCAACGCTGCTCCGCAGCCTTTACTTCGGCATCAAATGCCGAAACGTCGGCTCGATATTCTTCGAGTGCAGAAACCTGACGATATCCTCCAGCGTCGCATCCTTCAACAGCAATCCCTCCGGCGCCGCCACCGGCTGCGCTGCCGCCACGCTATCCACCGCTGGCGCGGCAACCGGCGCCACCGCAGGCACCAGCGCTGCGGCAGGCGCCGCTCCCCTTCCCTGCTGCAGCTTGCCCAGCGCCGCCTCGAACTGCACCGCCCCGATGCTGTCCAGCCCTTCCAGGAAGGCCACCTGCCCTGCCGCCGGCGGCGCCATCTCCAGCCCGGATTCGTCGGCGAACGAGGCCCCCATGCCGGGGTGGATGAAGGCCGCCCACTTGCCGCTGCGCGGGTTCAGGCAGGGCGGCAGGTAGACCGGCGCGGTGGCGGCATCCGGCGCCAGGTCGGTCTCGGGAAAGTAGGCTTGCTTGAGCGCGGCCAGGAAGTCCTGGGCGCGCGTGGTCGGCACCGGCGTTTCCAGCGACAGCCACAAATAATAGGCGCTGGCACCGTCGATGCTGACTGCCGGCGCCGGCAGGCCGAGTTCGCCCTGCAGCGCATTCGCGACTTCGCACAGCCGGGTCCAGTGCTGGCCTTCGGTGGCGAAGGCCAGCTTGCGGAACGGGATCGCCAGCGCGCGCGTCAGGTTGTCGGCCGTGGTCAGCTTGATGGCCAGCGTGGTCTTGCCCTGCAGGTGCTGGGCCAGCGCCTCGCGCGTCAGCGCTTCGGGCGCCAGGTACAGCCGCGTCAGTTCCGCAGCCAGCTTGTCGGTGAGCTTGTCCACGAGGTCCCCGTCAAGCCAGGCCGCCGCGGCGCGCGGCGTTCTTGCCCAGCGCCGCCAGGTCGAGGTCGGCGTCGCCGGCGTCCACGGCTTCCTTCAGCACACCCTGCAGGGCATCGCCGAAGGCCAGCGGCAAGCCCTGTGCCCGGCCGGCTTCCACCGCCAGGCGCACGTCCTTCTGGCCGAGCGACAGCTTGAAGCCCGCCGGGCTGTAGCGCGCTTCGGCGATCATGCCGCCATAGCCCTTGTAGACCGGCGAGCCGGCGAACAGGGTGCTGGTGACCAGGTCGACGAAGTTCGCCGCCGGCACGCCGTGCGCACGCGCCAGCGCGGCGCCCTCTCCCGTGGCTTCGATGGCGCAGGCCAGGGTCAGGTTGCAGGCCAGCTTGATGGCGTTGGCCTGTTCCGGCGCGTCGCCGAAGCGCCAGGTCTTCTGGCCCAGCAGGTCGAGCAGCGGCTGCACGCGGGCGATCAGCTCGTCGCTGCCGCCGGCCAGGATGTTCAGCTTGCCGGCCGCGGCGACGTCGACCCGGCCCAGCACCGGCGCCGCCACGTAGCCGACGCCGCGCGCCAGGTGCAGTTCGGCCATCTCGCGCGCAAAGGCGACCGAGACGGTGGCCATGTTGACGTGGATGCTGCCGGGCGCCATCGCGTCCAGCACGCCGCCGTCGATCATCACGGCGCGGGTGGCGGCGTCGTCAGCCAGCATGGTGAACACGACGTCGGCGATGCCGCACTCGGCGGGCGTGGCGGCGGCCTTGGCGCCCTGTTGCGCCAGGGCTTGCACCGGCGCGGGGCTGCGGTTCCAGACGTGGACGATCTGGCCCGCACGCAGCAGGTTGGCAGCCATGTGCTGGCCCATGGCGCCGAGGCCGAGGAAGGCGATGGTCATTGTTGTTGCTCCTTTTATCCGACAGCGAACGATAGAAAGCGCTATTAGAGCAGCAATCCCGCCGGCCCGCAGAGGACGGCGCCAATCGGACCGTCAGCCGTCACGGTCCGGCGGCCCGGTCCAGCGGCAGGCACTGCCAGGGCTCGACCATGTCGTAGAAGCGGTTGCGCACGCCCAGCTGGTAGCACACCTGGTTGCCGGCCACCTGCGACAGCGGCAGCCAGGCCACCGGGCGGCCGCCGAAACGGGTGTCGCGCGCCAGGTGGTCCACCGCCGTCACGTCGTCGAGCCGGCTGTCGGGGCGCGGCCGGAACTGCACCACCAGCTGCTCGCCGGCGGCCAGCGGCCGGTCCAGCTGCACCGCGATGCCGGCCTGGCCGGGCGCGCGCACCAGCAGCCCGCGCGGACGCGCCATGGCGTCGATCGCCGCGCCGGCGCCATCGCTCCAGCGCCGCAGCTGCAGCGCGTAGTCGTTCAGGACCAGGTTGAGGTCGAAGCCGGCCTGCTGGAAGGCGCTGCGGTACAGCTCATGGCCCTGGAGCCCGGGCGGGAAGGCGGGCTTGCCGAGCGCCTCCAGTATGCGCCGCGGGGCCTGGTCGCCGTAGCGCCTGACGACAAGCTCGATCAGCGCGGCGCCGAGCGGATACTGCAGCCGCCAGTCGAGCTGGCGTTCCAGCGTGCGGTTGTCGAGCAGCGACTCCTGGTTCAGCAGCTTGCGCCGGAACAGGGTCGCCAGCGCCAGCTGTTCGCGTGCGCGCAGCGCCTTGTCGCGTAAATAGGAGGGCTCGGCCCAGTGCGCCAGGCCCTCGTTGAACAGCGACATCCGGTCGAGGTCGCGCGCATGCTCGCCGCCGGCGATCCAGCCGGCCATCACGTGCACCGTCTCGTGCACCAGCGTCTCGTGCCAGTCGGGCTCCAGGGTGATGCGGATGCGGTTGTGCGCGGCCAGGCCGGCGGTGTGGCGGATGCTGCCGGACAGGTCGACGTCGATGCGGGGCGGATCCCTGACCTCGATCGACAGCGCCTCGGCCGCGGTGGCGAAGGCGGCGTCGGCCGCCTTCAGGTCGGCCTCGTCGACGCGGCGGCCGGCGGGAATGTTGAAGCTGTAGTGGGCCGTCACCAACTTGCGGGCAGCCGGCGCGGCCGCGCGCCCGGCGGTGCGGCCCGCTTTCGTCGCGGGCTGGACGCTAGTGGCCACGGCCACGTCGTCGTCGTCCGTCCCCGAGCCATCGCCTTCCGTGTTCTGCGCCTGGAAGATCGCGACCGCGCCGGCCACCAGGGTAGTAGCGCACAGTACGAACACGACCCCGCGGTGCTGCGCCAGCCGCGCCAGGCGCTGCATGCCG
Source organism: Herbaspirillum sp. SJZ107 (assembly GCF_006715485.1). Classification (GTDB taxonomy): domain Bacteria; phylum Pseudomonadota; class Gammaproteobacteria; order Burkholderiales; family Burkholderiaceae_D; genus Telluria. The sequence goes on along the minus strand of NZ_VFNH01000002.1, from coordinate 805,866 downwards.
GCCCCGCCGGCGCCGGCAAACACCCGGTAGGCGAGCGCCAGGCAAACCAGGATCAGCGCGCCGATGGCCCAGACGGTGTCGCCGCCCAGGCCCTGGGTCGACCAGCCGGCGGCGACCAGCTGGGTCGGATCGAGGGCGTCGGCGATGCGCGGCTGGGTGGTGCGCAGCAGGGTGACGGCGGCGGCGGCCAGCGCCAGCAGCGCCCACGCCAGGTAGCGCACGAAGCCGAACAGCACGCCCAGCGCCAGCCCGGCCGCCACCAGCAGCGCATAGCGTGGCGCCAGCCAGACCAGCGCCGCCGCCGCGATCGGTTCGTCGACCGAATGGCGCAGCAGCAGGTGCAACAGTCCGCCCAGCAGCGGCGTCGCGAAGGCGTACGCGAACAGGCAGCTCCAGGCGACGGCCAGCTTGGCCAGGAACACGTCGGCGCGGCGCAGCGGCAGGCCGTCGAGGAAGGCCAGCGTGCCGTCCTCGACCTCGCGCGCCAGCAGGCCGCTGCCCATGGCAAAGGCCAGCAGCAGCGACAGCGCCGCATCCTCGATCCAGGGCGAGGTGCCGAGCAGCACATGGGTACGGTGCAGGCCCTGCAGGTCGCTCACGGCCAGCTCGAGCAGGTCGAGCAGCAGCATGACCACCAGCAGCCAGATGAAAGGCCGCATGCCGGTCCATTCCTTGGCGAGCAGGACGCGCTTCATGGCAGGGCCTCGCGCACGGCGCCGATGCGATAGCGGCAGGCCAGGCCGGCGTCGTAGGCCTCCGCCATGACCAGCACGCGGCTGCCGCCGGTAAACGTGGCCGGGAGCACGCCGCTGGCGGCGCCGGCCCGGTAAGTTGCATCCGGACGGGCGCTCGATTCCCCGGGATGCAGCGTCTTGTAGCCCAGCACCAGGCCGGCGGGCGGCGCGCCCAGGATGCGGTAGCGCAGCTCGAACATGGCGCCGGCCAGCCTGGCCGGCTGCACCTGCAGCGTGGTGGGCGGCGCCGGCAGCGGCGCCAGCTGCATGGCCTGCGCAAGCTGCGCCAAGGGCATGCCGGCCTGCGCCAGCAGGTCCGCCGTGGCGGCTACCCGCAGCAGGCTGCGCGCATCGTCGCTGGTGTGCTGGGCCAGGGCGGCGCGCATCAGCGCCTGGAAGCCCTGGGCGCCGAGGCGCGCATGCAAAACCTGCATGGCGCGCCAGGCGTAGGCGGCGCCCAGGCAGTCGCCGAGCAGCTGGTCGGTGGTCTCGGACCGGCGCAGCGCGGTCTCGGGGTCGAGGCCATGCGCATGCAGCAGGCGCGCGGCGAAGGCGGCGCGCCGCTGCAGCAGCGCGGCATAGCCCTCGGTACGTTCGGCCTGCCACCAGGCACTGAAGCCGCGCAGCAGCCAGGTGCGGTCTTCGCGCCAGTCGTAGGCGGGCGACTGGTCGAGGATCTGGGCGATCCTCACCATCTCCTGCAACTGCGGCAGCGCCAGGTCGGGCGCGCCGAGTGCGGCGCGCACCACCAGTTGCCCGCGGCCGGCCCTGCCGAAGCCGATGTCGTCCGCTTCGCGCCAGGCATCGGGCACCAGCGACACCGGCGCCAGCCGCCCCAGGCCGAGCCAGGCCTGCAGCGCCGCCAGGTCGGACGACATGCTCTCGGCCAGCCGGCCCGGGGCCACGCCGCCGACCTTGTCCGTCCAGCCGACCTGCACAACGGGTTCGGCCTGGCTGGACACGGCTTGCTCGAGCCGGAACGGCTGCGGCGGTACGCGCTTCTCGAGCAGCGTCGACAGCGCGAACACGGCGCCGAAGGCGAACGCCAGCAGCGTGCGCGCGCCGGCCGACAGGCGCCGCGCCAGCACCACCACCAGCGCCCCGCGCGCCGACAGCGCCAGCAGCAGCGCCGCCGCCAGCAGGCCGCCGGCCATGGCCGCGGTGATCGCGATCTCGCGCCAGGGCGGCTGCAAGCCTTCCAGCGCCATCGCCTCGCCGGCCACCAGGAACGGCGGCCATTGCGTCATCGGCTGCTGCAGGTGGACGCTCAGCAGGACCACGCCCAGGAACAGCAGGCCCCACAGCGCGAAGCGGAAGCGCAGGGTCAGCGCGATGGCGAAGGCGCCGGCATACACGAAGGCCAGGAACACCAGACTGCGCAGCGCCATCAGGCCTACCAGGCCGCCACTCAGGTAGACCTGGTGGCGCGCAGCGTACAGCATCAGGCCGAACGCCGGCACCAGGAACAGCATCAGCCCGATCCAGCCGGCCAGCCACTTGGTCAGCAGGACCGTGCCGCGCCCGATCGGCAGCGATTCCAGGAACAGCTGGGTACCGAGGCCGTATTCGCGCATCACCAGGCGGTTGGGCAGCAGGATGGCGGCCGGCACGCCGAACCCCAGCAGCAGGCTGCGCCAGGCCGCCAGCGGCGAGATTGCGCTCCTCGCCTGGAGCCACATCAGCAGGAACATCAGGCCGCCGATCAGATACAGCAGCAGCATGAAACGCCAGTGTTCGCGCGCCTCCTTGCGCAGCAGCGCGATCATGCGTTCTGGACTTCGTCGGTGCGGGCGAAGGCCAGGAAGATGTCTTCCAGGCCCAGCGCCTCGACCCGTGCGCCCGCCGGCAGGCCGGCCGCGTCCCAGGCGCCGGCGTCGGCACGGTACACGTCGCCGCGCACCTGCTCGAAGCGGGGATCCACGAAAGGCTGGTCCAGGCCGGCGAAGCGCCGCACCTGTGCGCGCAGGCTGGCGATCGTGCCTTCGAAGCGCGTCGCGCCGGCCTGGATGATGCCGACCCGCTGCGCCACCTGTTCCACTTCACCGACCAGGTGCGAGGAAAACATCACGGTCGTGCCCTGCTCGCGCTGCAGTTCGATCAACTGGTCGTTGAATTCGCGGCGCGCCACCGGGTCCAGCCCGGTGGTCGGCTCGTCCAGCAGCAGCAGTTCCGGACGCGGGGCAAAAGCCAGTGCCAGCGCCAGCTTGGTGCGGGTGCCGCCCGACATGGCGGATGCCTTGCGGTCGGTCGGGATATCGAGGCGGCGCAGCAAGCGTTCGAAGCCGGCGGCGTCCCAGTGCGGATAGAAGCCGCCGACGAAACGGCCGAGCTGGCGCGCCGTCATCCATGGATAGAAATGCGGCTCCTGGGGCACGAAGCCGATGCGCCGCTTGAGCCGCACCGGCACCGAGCGCACGGCCTCGCCGAACAGTTCGATGCGGCCGGCATCCGGCGCGATCAACCCCATCAGCAGGCGCAGCGTGGTGGTCTTGCCGGCGCCGTTACGGCCGAGGAAGCCGTAGATCTCGCCTTCCGGCACGGCCAGGTCCAGGCCATCCAGGGCCAGCACCTTGCCGAAGCGGTGCGTGATTCGTTCGAGGCGCAGCGAGCAAGTCATCGGAATGCGAGTCTATGAAATGTGTTGATAGTAATGCAAATTTCAGGTGATCAATTTTCTATACGCGGATAGTTGCAAAAAACATACGCCGATCCCGAACGGGCATCAAACGGCGCCCGTCAATACAGGCGAAACGCCGCGCCGCCCGTTTTCCCTTCGGGGTAAGCTGACTGTTCAACTGAACATCCAGACGCGCAAAAAGGACAGCATGCCGCAGTTTTTCATCAGGCGCCCGATCTTCGCCATTGTCCTCTCCCTCTTGATCATGCTGGGGGGCGGGCTTTCCATCTTCTCGCTGCCGGTCGAGCAGTTCCCGCCGATCGCGCCGCCCTCGGTGCAGATCAACGTCAACTATGCGGGCGCCTCGGCGTCGACCATGCAGAACACCGTGGTCCAGGTGATCGAGCAGCAGATGAGCGGGATCGACAAGCTGATGTACATGGCCTCGACCAGCGACGACAGCGGCCGCTCGACCACGACCCTGACCTTCGAGACCGGCGCCGACCCGGACATCGCCCAGGTGCAGGTGCAGAACAAGCTGCAGCTGGCGATCCCCCAGCTGCCGACCCAGGTGCAGCAGTCAGGCGTGCGCGTGACCAAGTCGAGTCCCTCCTTCCTGATGGTGATCGGCTTCGTGTCGACCAACCACAGCATGAGCAAGTACGACATCGCCAACTTCCTGGTCTCCAAGGTCCAGGATCCGATCAGCCGCGTCAACGGCGTGGGCGACCTGAACGTGTACGGCACCCAGTATGCGATGCGGATCTGGCTCGACCTCTCGAAGCTGAACTCGTTCCAGCTGAATCCGACCGACGTCACCGCCGCCCTCACCGCCCAGAACGTGCAGGTCTCGGCCGGCCAGCTGGGCGGACTGCCGGCCGTGGGCAACCCGCAGGTGGCGGCCACCATCACCCAGGCCACGCTGCTGCGCACGGTCGAGGACTTCGGCGCCGTGGTGCTCAAGACCCAGCAGAACGGCGCGCTGGTGCGCCTGCGCGACGTGGCGCGCATCGAGCGCGGCCCGGAAAACTTCATCGTCGACAACCGCTACAACGGCGAGCCGGCGTCCGGCCTGGGCATCCAGCTGGCGCCCGGCGCCAACGCGCTCGAGACCGCGGAGCTGGTGCGCGCCCGCATCGCCGAGCTGCAGCCGGTGTTCCCGGCCGGCCTGAAGGTGGTGTACCCGAACGACGTCACACCCTTCATCCAGGTCTCGATCCATGAAGTGGTAAAGACCCTGCTCGAGGGCATCGTGCTGGTGGTGCTGGTGATGTACCTGTTCATGCAGAACATCCGCGCCACCCTGATCCCGTCGATCACGGTGCCGGTGGTCCTGCTCGGCACCTTCGGGCTGATGGCGGCGCTCGGCTTCACCATCAACACGCTGTCGATGTTCGGCCTGGTGCTGGCGATCGGCCTGCTGGTCGACGATGCCATCGTGGTGGTCGAGAACGTCGAGCGCATCATGCGCGAGGAAAAGCTGCCGGCCAGGGAAGCGACGTCCAAGGCGATGAGCCAGATCAGCGGCGCGCTGATCGGCGTGGCGATGGTGCTGTGCGCGGTGTTCGTGCCGGTGGCCTTCTCGCCGGGGACCGTGGGCGCGATCTACCGCCAGTTCGCGCTGACCATCGTGGTGTCGATGCTGCTGTCGGTGTTCGTCGCGCTGTCGCTGTCGCCGGCCCTGTGCGCCATCCTCCTCAAGGATTCGGCCGAACACGATCACGGCTTCTTCGGCTGGTTCAACCGCAGCTTCGAAAGCACCCGCGCCCACTACATGCGTGGCGTGAAGGGCGTGGCCAGGCGCTGGGTGCTGTGGATGCTGGTGTTCGCCGCCTCGCTGGCGGCGACCGCGTTCATGTTCCTGCGCCTGCCGACCTCTTTCCTGCCGAACGAAGACCAGGGCTACATGTTCGTGCAGGTGCAGACCCCGGCCGGGGCCACCCAGAACCGTACCGGACAGGTGCTGGACGAGATCAGCCAGTACCTGCTGCGCGACGAAAAGGCGATGGTCGACGCCACCTTCACCGTCAACGGCAACAACAACGCCGGCCGCAGCCAGAGCCAGGGCCAGATCTTCGTGCGCCTGAAGGACTGGGACGACCGCAAGGACGAGGAACTGGGCGTGGAAGCGCTCTCCGACCGCATCAAGAAGCGCTTCAGCTCCAGCAACGTGGCGATCATCTTCCCCACCAGCCCGCCGCCGATCCGCGGCCTGGGCAATGCCGCCGGCTTCGACCTGCAGCTGCAGGACCGCGGCGGCCTCGGGCACGACGCCCTGGCGCAGGCGCGCGACCAGCTGCTGGCCGCGGCGCGCAGCCATCCGGCGCTGGCCCAGGTGCGCTACAACGGCGTGGCCGACAGCCCCGGCTTCAAGGTCGACGTCGACCGCGAAAAGGCCGGCGCCTTCGGCGTCGCACCGAGCGACATCGACCAGGCCTTCTCGATCGCCTGGGGCTCGCGCTACGTCAACAACTTCCTCGATACCGACAACCGCATCAAGCGCGTGTACGTGCAGGCCGACGCGCCCTTCCGCATGAATCCCGAGGACCTCGGCAAGCTGTACGTGCGCAGCCAGTCGGGCAGCATGGTGCCGCTGACGGCGGTGGCCAGCGGCCAGTGGACCAGCGGCCCGTCGCAGCTGCAGCGCTACAACGGCGTCGAGTCGATGAACATCCAGGGCCAGGGCGCGGCCGGACGCAGCTCGGGCGAGGCGATGGAAGCGATGGAAGAACTGGCGAAAGCCCTGCCCAAAGGCATCGGCATCGCCTGGACCGGCACCTCCTACCAGCAGCAGCAATCCGGCAACCAGGCGCCGCTGCTGTATGCGCTGTCGATCCTGGTGGTGTTCCTCAGCCTGGCCGCGCTGTACGAAAGCTGGTCGATCCCGGTGGCGGTGATCCTGGTGGTGCCGATCGGCGTGCTGGGTGCGCTGGCGGCGACCATGGCGCGCGGGCTGACCAACGACGTGTATTTCCAGGTCGGCCTGCTGGTGACGATCGGCCTGTCGGCCAAGAACGCGATCCTGGTGGCCGAGTTCGCGCACGCGCGCCAGGCCGAAGGCGCCAGCGCCTTCGATGCCGCCGTCGAGGCCGCCCACATGCGGATCCGGCCGATCCTGATGACCTCCCTCGCCTTCATCCTGGGCGTGCTGCCGCTGGCGATCTCGCGCGGCGCCGGCGCCGCCAGCCAGCATGCGATCGGCACCGGCGTCATTGGCGGGATGCTGACGGCGACCCTGGTGGCGCCGCTGATGATCCCGATGTTCTATATCGTGGTGGCGCGCCTGTTCGGCGGACGCAAGAAGGCTGCGCCCGCGGGCGAAGCCGCGAAGCCGGAGACGGCCGAGCTGGATGCGGCGGGCAAGGGCTGATATCTTGAACAATAAAACAACATGTTTGGGCGATAATGGCGGCATGACACCGCACCCCGCTTCCGCTGTATGAACCCTACCCATGCATTCCCGCTCGGCGGCGGCCGGACCGGCGCGGCGATCCGTGCGCGCGACTGGTCCGGGTCGCCGCTCGGTGCGACCGAGACCTGGTCGACCACCCTGCGCGCCACCCTGAACGTGGTGCTGGCCTCGGCCTTTCCGGCCTTTATCGTCTGGGGACCGGAACGCGTCACGCTGTACAACGACGCCTATGCCGGCATCCTGCACGACAAGCACCCGGGCGCCATCGGCCTGCCCTTCCGCGAGGTGTGGCCGGAAATCTGGGACGTGCTGGCGCCGCTGGTGCATCGCACGATGGTCGAGGGCGAAAGCTTCATGATGGAAGACCTGCCCCTGCTCATGATGCGCAAGGGTTATCCCGAAGACACCTGGTTCACCTATTCGTACGCGCCGCTGCGCGAGGATGACGGCCCGATCCTCGGCCTGCTGTGCACCTGCATCGAGACCACCGAAGCGGTACAGGCGCGCGAACGCCAGGCCGCCAGCGAAGCCGCGCTGCGCAAGAGCGAAGCGGCGGCGCGCGAGAATGGCGAGCGCGTGCAGCTGGCGCTGCAGGCCGGCGCCATCATCGGCACCTGGTTCTGGGACTTGCCGAGCGACCGCTTCACCGTGGACGAGGGCTTTGCGCGGGTCTTCGGCCTGGACCCGGCACTCGGCCGCGAGGGCCTGAGCCTGGCGCAGGTGGTCGCCAACGTCCACCCCGACGACCAGGCCGGGCTGGCAGCCGCGATCGAGCAGGTGCGCACGCACGGCGGCCATTACGCCCACCAGTACCGGGTGCGGCGCGCCGATGGCCGCTATTACTGGATCGAGGCCAACGGCCGGGTCGACCTGGGGCCGGACGGCACCGGACTGTATTTCCCTGGCGTGCTGATCGACGTGGAAAAGCGCCGTGCGGTCGAGGCCGAGCGCGACCAGGCCATCGTCAAGCTGCGCGCGCTGAACGCCGAACTCGAACAGAAGGTGATCGCCCAGGCGCTGGCGCGCGGCCGCACCTGGCAGGTCAGTCCGGACATCCTGGGCGTGCTGAATGCCGACGGCTACTTCGAAGCCTCGAATCCGGCCTGGGAAACGACGCTCGGCTGGACCGAGGAGGAACTCGCCAGCACCCGCTTCACCGATTTCATCCACCCCGACGACCTGGCCCGGACCCAGGCCACCTGGCACGACATATTGGTGCGCAACCTGCCGGCGCTGCGTTTCGAGAACCGCTACCGCCACAAGGACGGCGGCTGGCGCTGGCTGTCGTGGGTGGCGGTGCAGGACGACGCCAAGGTGTACTGCTCGGCGCGCGACGTCACGGTCGAGAAGGAAGCCGAGGCGGCGCTGGCCGAGCGCACGGCGGAGCGCGACCGCATGTGGGACACCTCGCCCGACCTGCTGCTGGTGATCGGCTTCGACGGCGTGTTCCAGCGCGTGAATCCGGCCTGGACTGCCCTGCTCGGCTATGCGCCCGACGAACTGGTCGGCCACCACGTCAACGAGTTCGTGGTCGAGGAAGACCATGCGCAGACGGTCGGCGCCTTCGTCGAGGCAGCCGAGGGCGGCAAGCCGCGCATCGTCAACCGCTACCGCCACAAGGACGGCTCGCAGCGCTGGATTTCCTGGGCCGCGGTCCCGGAGGGCCAGCTGACCTATGCCACCGGACGCGACATCACCGTCGAGCGCGAGCGCATGGCCGAGCTCGAAGTGGCGCAGGAGCAGCTGCGCCAGGCCCAGAAGATGGAAGCCGTGGGCCAGCTCACCGGCGGCCTGGCGCACGACTTCAACAACCTGCTGGCCGGGATCACGGGCAGCCTGGAACTGATGAAGATGCGCATGGCGCAGGGCCGCATCGAGGACATCGAACGCTACATGACGGTGGCGATGGGCGCCAGCCGCCGCGCCGCGGCGCTGACGCACCGCCTGCTGGCCTTCTCGCGCCGCCAGACGCTGGCGCCGAAGCCGACCGACGCCAACGCGCTGGTCGGCGGCCTGCTGGACATGATCCGGCGCACGGTCGGACCGGGCATCGAGGTGGAAGCGGTCTGCATCAGCGGCCTGTGGCCGACCCTGGTGGACCAGCCGCAGCTGGAAAACGCGCTGCTCAACCTGTGCATCAACGCGCGCGACGCGATGCCGGACGGCGGCCGCATCACCATCGAGACCGCCAACCGCTGGGTCGACCGCCACGGTGCGAAAACGCTCGACATGCCCGAGGGCCAGTACATCTCGCTGAGCGTGTCCGACACCGGCACCGGCATGACGCCGGACGTGATCGCCAAGGCCTTCGATCCCTTCTTCACCACAAAACCGCTGGGCCAGGGCACCGGCCTGGGCCTGTCGATGATCTACGGCTTCGCCCAGCAGTCCGGCGGCCAGGTGCGCATCTATTCCGAAGTCGGCCAGGGCACCATGGTCTCGATCTACCTGCCGCGCCACCGCGGCGCCGCCGACCCCGACGACGCCCCGTCCTCCCTGCCCCTGGCCGCCCAGGCCGGCGCCGGCGAGACCGTGCTGGTGGTGGACGACGAACCGGCGGTGCGCATGCTGGTCACCGATGTCCTGCACGACCTCGGCTACACCGCCATCGAAGCCGCCGACGGCGCCGACGGCCTCAAGATCCTGCAATCGCAGGCGCGCATCGACCTGCTGATCTCCGACGTCGGCCTGCCGGGCATGATGAACGGACGCCAGATGGCGGACGCGGCGCGGGTCAACCGGCCTGGCCTGAAGGTACTGTTCATTACCGGATTCGCGGAGAATGCGCTGCTGAACAACGGGCAGCTGGAGCCGGGCATGTCGGTGCTGACGAAGCCGTTCCCGGTGGATACGCTGGCGGCAAGGATTCGGGAGCTGATCTCTGCATAGGAGGCAAGCCGTCCGCTTTACCGCTTTCTATTGCAATCCGTCATTGTTTGCATCCACGCATCCCTGCACTTGATGATGCTTGGCAATACTTGCTTTATTTCTTCATGACCTATTTTTCTCGAACAATGAATTTTCGTCAAAGTCGAGAATGACCGCGCCAATAGACTGTGCTTCCCTCAGCGTTGCGCATCAAGCACATGACGGAGGGCATGCGGGTATGTACCCGCATCGAACACAAACGTGAGGAAAACCATGAACGACCACATACAGCAAGTCGAAAACGATATCGTTGAAGTCTCCGTGACCGAAGTGATGGCTGCCGAAGGCGAGCTGGCCGGCATTTGCACCTCTGCGACGGTCTGCATCGAGGCAACCAGCAGGTTCATCTCCACCCTGTAATGCCGGCTTTTCCAGGGCGTCCGCGTCCTGGTTTCTCGGGGCGCCGCTGTGCGCCATTTCGAAAGCTTTGCACCGATATCCGCATAGAGGATTGGAATCGTCATGGCATCTGCTGCAGGCATATTCGATGAAGTTCCCTTGCAAAAACTGCGTCCGTCGGCCGTGTATCTGAATGCACGCCGCTACGGCATGAACCGGGACCGGGCACTCGCCTGCGCCGATACCTGGAAAAACGTCTTCAATACCTGTTTCACGCAACGCGTTGCCGGACAGTTCTACAAGGTCTCGTCGGTCAATCTGGTCGATTTCCCGGCCGAGCAGCCAACCGGCTGCCTGTTCGTGACAGCGCATTTTTCGGCCTATACCTTCGTCTCGATCGCGCTGGCCCGGCACTATAAAAAGAACCTTCATATCGTGGTCGGCACGCCGCCGAAGGAATTCGAGGATTACCTCGTCGACAGCCTTGCCGAAGCCGGTGTCGTCGCAACAATCATCCGCAGCGATTTCTCCCAGTTGCGCAAGATCCGGCGCGCGGTCGATGCGGGAGAATTGGTGGTTTCCCTGATCGACGTGCCCTGGCATCGCACGGTGATCAAGGACCGCCGGTATGAATATTTCAAGCTCGGCGCAGGAGAAATCCAGGCCAGCCGCTCGATTTTCAAGATCGCAGATCGCCTGGACCTGTTGCCGACCCTGGTCCTGTGCGTGCCCAACGGGGACGCCTTCGATATCGTCTTCCACGGCCATTCGTCGCAGCAGGCCAGTTTCGACATCCTGGCGGATTTGATCGAACGCCATCCTGGGCATTTCGAACGGTTTTGCGAGATGCACATGTACTACCGGGGCGGCCACCCATGCAATGACCTGACCACGTTTCTGATCGGTGCGCACCGCTACGTGGCCGTCGCCACGCGGCAGCGCTACTGGAAACTGGGCGCCGCCGCCACCCGGTACATCGAGGAACAACTCGGCCTGGACGACAACCGGGATGCAGCCTCGGCCACGATCAAGCACCTGGTGCGGCAACTGACGGGCGTGGATCATGACGACGTCATATATTTTTGATTCGCGTGCATTTTCGGGTGATGAGAATGGCGGCCGCGCAGCCTGTCGATGAAAATGAAAAAGCGTGCCTCGATTGTTTTATTGCCGCGTCAGGTCGTGCGCCTACTCGCTGCACCGATCGCCTGGCTGTGCGGACCGGTCACGATGGGCGCAGCACTGATCCTGGAAAGCGCCTGGCTGGCCGCCAATCTGCCGGCTCACGCGGGGTTTTTCCATGATTATGCTGAACTCGACGGTATTGCCAAGGCTGCCGTATTGGCGCTTGTGTTCGTATCCATCCTGTTCCACGAGTTATGCCATGCAGCAGTTGGCCTCAGGCGCGGTGGTGGTATCGGCGAGGTGAGACTCGGGACAATGGCCTGCATGCCCTATTGTTTCACCACCATCCCAGGCTTTTCCGCGATGACGAGGGCCGACCGGCTGGCTGTCTTGTTCGGCGGCATCGTAGGGCAGATGGCCCTCGCGATGATTGCACTGGCGCTGACGGCGCAAGGTACCTGGTTATATCTCGCAGCTGAAACCGCAATCCTTGTTGCGTTGTGCAATATGTTGCCGATAACCGGCCTGGATGGACACGGTATCTTGCGCGAACTTCGCGGCCGCGCACCGATCAGCGCCGCATGATGTGCGCCGCTGATTTATGCCGCTATTCCCGTGTCCCAGGTTTTTATTTGCAGCGATGTCCACATTGCCCAACCCAGTCATGCGACCACCATTTCGCCCCTGTTTTTTTGCGCTGACCCTATCGGTGCTTTCTTCCCATGCTGCAGCGGCGCCGACGATCGATCCGCTTTGGCAAAAGGCCAGGCAGGCGCTCGATGCATCGGTAACGACAATCCGCAATACGCCGCCGTGGCCCGGACCCGCTTCAAAATCGGACGCAGCCGCGATGGCGCGTGGCTGCCGGAATCGGCGGTTGTCGATGCGACGGTCCACATGTTGTTTGAAGAGCTGCGGGTCGTCAGCAAATACACGTTCCGCTCATGGGTCCCGCGGCCGGCGCCGGTATAAAAAAACCGGGACACATGGTCCCGGCTTCCGTTTCAACCTACTGATGACCGATCAACGCTTGCGCGGCGGCGGCAAGTCCGTGCAGCTGCCTTCGTAGACTTCGGCAGCCATGCCGATCGACTCGCCCAGCGTCGGGTGCGGGTGGATGGTCTTGCCGATGTCGACGCCGTCGGCGCCCATCTCGATGGCCAGCGCCACTTCGCCGATCATGTCGCCGGCATTGGTGCCGACGATGGTGCCGCCGACGATGCGGTGGGTTTCGGCGTCGAACAGCAGCTTGGTGAAGCCTTCGGCGCGGCCGTTGGCGACGGCGCGGCCCGAGGCGGCCCACGGGAAGTGGCCCTTCTCGACCTTGATGCCTTTTGCCTTGGCTTCGTCCTCGGTGAGGCCGGCCCATGCCACTTCCGGATCGGTGTAAGCCACCGACGGGATCACCTTGGCATCGAAGAAGGCCTTCTCGCCGTGCGCGGCTTCGGCGGCGACGTGGGCTTCATGCACTGCCTTGTGGGCCAGCATCGGCTGGCCGACCAGGTCGCCGATGGCGAAGATGTGCGGCACGTTGGTGCGCATCTGGCCATCGACTCCAATGAAGCCGCGGTCGGTCACTGCCACGCCGGCTGCCTCGGCACCGATCTTCTTGCCGTTCGGGCTGCGGCCGACGGCCACCAGCACCAGGTCGTAGGTCTGCGCTTCCGGTGCAGGCTTGCCTTCCTCGGCCGACTCGAACGTGACCTTGATCCCTTCCGGCAGCGCTTCCACGCCGACGGTCTTGGTCTTCAACATGATGTTGTCGAAGCGGTGCGCGTTGTACTTCTGCCAGACCTTGACGGCCTCGCGGTCGGCGCCCTGCATCAGGCCGTCCATCATCTCGACCACGTCGATGCGCGCACCCAGGGTCGAGTACACGGTCGCCATTTCCAGGCCGATGATGCCGCCGCCGATGACCAGCATGCGCTTCGGCACCTGGCGCAGTTCCAGCGCGCCGGTCGAGTCGACGATGCGCGGGTCTTCCGGCACGAAAGGCAATTTGACGACCGAGGAACCGGCCGCGATGATCGCCTTCTGGAAGCGGACGACCTTCTTGCCGCCATCCGCTGCCGTGACTTCGATGTGGTTCGGGGAGAGGAACTTGCCCACGCCCTGCACCACGTTGACCTTGCGGCCCTTGGCCATGCCGGCCAGGCCGCCGGTCATGGTCTTGATCACGCCGTCTTTATAGGCGCGCAGCTTGTCGATGTCGACGTCGGGCTTGGCGAAGCTGACGCCCAGGTCGGCCATGTGCGCGGTCTCGTCCATGATGTGCGCCACGTGCAGCAGCGCCTTGGACGGGATGCAGCCCACGTTCAGGCAGACGCCGCCCAGGGTCGCGTACTTCTCGACCAGCACGGTGTTCATGCCCAGGTCGGCCGAGCGGAAGGCGGCCGAGTAGCCGCCCGGACCCGCGCCCAGGACCATCATTTCGCATTCGACGTCAACCTGGCCGCTGTAGCTCGACGCGTTCGGTGCCGGTACCGAGTTCGGTGCGGCCGCATCGGCTTTATGGGCCGGCGCGTACGAGTCGGTCGGGCCGGCAGCGGCGGTCGGTGCCACGGCCTGGGCGCCGATCTGGGCGGCCGGCTTGTCCGAGGCTGCACCAGCCGCAGGGGCCGGAGCGGCAGCGGGAGCGGAGGCTGCGGCGCCGGCTTCTTCACTGATCGTCAGCAGCAGCGAACCTTCGTTCACCTTGTCGCCGACCTTGACCTTCAGTTCCTGCACGACGCCGGCGTGCGTGGACGGGATCTCCATGCTCGCCTTGTCGGATTCGACGGTGACCAGCGACTGGTCGACCTTGATGGTGTCGCCCGGCTTGACCATCAGCTCGATGATTTCGACGTCCTTGAAATCGCCGATGTTCGGTACTTTGACTTCAACGGTACTCATAGTGGTCGGCTCCTTACAGCAGCGTCTTGCGCAGGTCGGCCAGCACGTCGGCCAGGTAGGCCGCGAAGCGGGCAGCACCGGCGCCGTCGATCACGCGGTGGTCGTAGGACAGCGACAGCGGCAGGGTCAGGCGCGGCTGGAAGCTCGAACCGTCCCACACCGGCTTCATCGACGACTTGGACAGGCCCAGGATGGCCACTTCCGGTGCGTTGATGATCGGGGTGAACGCGGTACCGCCGATGCCGCCCAGCGACGAGATGGTGAAGGTCGCGCCCTGCATGTTCGACGGCGACAGCTTGCCTTCGCGCGCCTGTGCCGACAGCTCGCCCATTTCGGTGGCGATCTGCGAGATCGACTTCTTGTCGGCGTCCTTGATGACCGGGACCACCAGGCCGTTCGGGGTGTCGGCCGCGAAGCCGATGTTGTAGTACTGCTTCAGGATCAGCGCGCCGTTCGGCTCGTCCAGCGACGAATTAAACGCCGGGAACTTCTTCAGCGCGGCAACCGACGCCTTGATCACGAAGGCCAGCATGGTCAGCTTGGTCGGCGACTTGGCTTTCGCATAGGCGGCGTTGGACTCGACGCGGAAGGCTTCCAGGTCGGTGACGTCGGCATCTTCGAAATGCGTGACGTGCGGGATCATGACCCAGTTGCGATGCAGGTTCTGGCCACTGATCTTCTTGATGCGGGCCAGCGGCTGCGATTCGGTCGGGCCGAACTTGCTGAAGTCGAGCGACGGCCACGGCAGCAGGTTGATGCCGCCGACGCCGGCGCCAGCGGCGGCCGGGGCCGGTGCGGCGGCCGGAGGTGCGCTCATCACGCCTTTCACGAAGCCCTGCACGTCCTGCTGGGTGATGCGGCCCTTCGGACCGGAACCCTTGACCTTGCCGAGGTCCACGCCCAGTTCGCGGGCGAATTTACGCACCGACGGCGAGGCGTGGGCGCTGGCGAAGCTCGGGGCCGGCGCGGCGGCCGATGCTGCAGCCGGTGCAGCGGCCGGCGCTGCAGCCGGTGCGGCGGCCGGCGCCGGTGCGGCTGCGGACGGTGCGGCAGCAGGCGAGGCTGCGGCAGGCGCGCTCGGCGCTTGCGCCTCGCCAGCGGCGCCACCGGCCGCTTCGACCAGCAGCACCAGCGAACCTTCGGCGACCTTGTCGCCGACCTTGACCTTGATTTCCTTGACGGTACCGGCGTGGCTGGACGGGATCTCCATGCTGGCCTTGTCCGATTCGACCGTGATCAGCGACTGGTCGACCTTGATCTGGTCGCCCGGCTTCACCATCAATTCGATGACTTCGACTTCCTTGAAGTCGCCGATGTCCGGTACGGTGACTTCGACGATGCCACCCGACGCAGCCGGTGCGGCGGCAGCAGCGGGAGCAGCAGGTGCGGCGGCGGGCGCAGCAGCGGCAGGCGCGGCGGCGGGCGCCGCGGCCGGCGCGGCTTCGGCGCCGGCGGCTTCTTCGACCAGCAGCACCAGCGAACCTTCGGCGACCTTGTCGCCGACCTTGACCTTGATTTCCTTGACGACGCCGGCGTGGCTGGAAGGGATCTCCATGCTCGCCTTGTCCGATTCCACCGTGACCAGCGACTGGTCGACCTTGATGGTGTCGCCCGGCTTGACCATCAGTTCGATGACTTCCACTTCCTTGAAGTCGCCGATGTCGGGGACTTTGACTTCCACAATGCTCATGTTTATTAGCTCCGTGTTATTTTTAGCTCAGCCAAGATGCGTCATTCCCGCGCAGGCGGGAATCCAAGTTTTGCGAGTCGCTACAAACTTGGATCCCCGCCTTCGCGGGGATGACGTTCATACGCTATCTCAGCACTCAAGCATTACTGGGTCACAGGATTCGGCTTGTTCGGATCGATACCGTACTTGGCGATCGCGTCTGCAACAACCGATGCCGCGATCTTGCCTTCTTCTGCCAGCGACTTCAGCGCGGCGACCGTGATGTAGTAACGGTTCACCTCGAAGAACTCGCGCAGCTTGGCGCGGGAATCCGAGCGGCCGAAGCCGTCGGTGCCCAGCACCTTGTAGGTGCGGCCGTTCGGGATGTAGGCACGGATCTGCTCGGCGAACATGCGCATGTAGTCGGTGGTCGCGACGATCGGGCCGGTGGTGTCCTTCAGCAGCTGGGTCACGTACGGCAGGCGCGCTTCCTCGGCCGGGTGCACCAGGTTCCAGCGGTCGGCGTCCTGGCCGTCACGGGCCAGCAGCGTCAGCGACGGGCAGGACCAGACGTCGGCGGCGACGCCCCAGTCGTTCTGGAGCAGCTCGGCGGCGTACTCGGACTCGCGCAGGATCGTGCCCGAGCCCATCAGCTGGACGCGGTTGGCGGCGCCGGCCTGGCCTTCGCGCAGCAGGTACATGCCCTTCAGGATGCCCTCTTCCTGGCCTTCCTTCAGGCCCGGCTGCGGGTAGTTCTCGTTCATGATGGTGATGTAGTAGAACACATCTTCCTGCTTCTCCACCATGCGGCGCAGGCCGTCCTGGATGATGACGGCGACTTCGTGGCCGTAGGTCGGGTCGTAAGGAATGCAGTTCGGGACCGTGGCCGCGATGATGTGGCTGTGGCCGTCCTCGTGCTGCAGGCCTTCGCCGTTCAGCGTGGTGCGGCCTGCGGTGCCGCCCATCAGGAAGCCGCGGGCACGGATGTCGCCGGCCAGCCAGACCAGGTCGCCGACGCGCTGCATGCCGAACATCGAGTAGAAGGTGTAGAACGGGATCATCACGCGGTTGTTGCTCGAGTACGAGGTCGCCGCGGCGATCCACGAGCTCATGCCGCCCGCTTCGTTGATGCCTTCCTGCAGGATCTGGCCCGCCTTGTCTTCGCGGTAATACATCACCTGGTCCTTGTCGACCGGTTCGTACAGCTGGCCCTGCTGGTTGAAGATACCGATCTGGCGGAACAGGCCTTCCATGCCGAAGGTACGCGATTCGTCGACCAGGATCGGCACGATGCGCTGGCCCAGGCTCTGGTCCTTCAGCAGCGCGGTGATGGTGCGCACGTAGGCTTGCGTGGTCGAGATCTCGCGGCCGGCGGCGGTCGGATCAAGGACGGCCTTGAAGGTCGACAGCGGCGGCACGACCAGCTTTTCGTCGGCCTGCTGGCGGCGCGACGGCAGGTAGCCGCCGAGGGCCGCGCGGCGCTCGTGCAGGTACTTCATTTCAGGCGCGTCGTCGGACGGCTTGAAGAACGGAATGTCGGCCAGCTTGTCGTCCGGGATCGGGATGGCGAAGCGGTCGCGCATTTCGCGGATGGCCTCATCGTCCAGCTTCTTGGTCTGGTGCGCGGTGTTGCGCGCCTCGCCCGACTTGCCCATGCCGAAGCCCTTGACGGTCTTCACCAGCAGCACGGTCGGCGAACCCTTGTTCTCCTGCGCGTTCTTGAACGCGGCATAGATCTTGTGCGGGTCGTGGCCGCCGCGGGTCAGGCGCCAGATGTCGTCGTCGCTCATGTTGGCGACCATCTTCAGCAGCTCCGGATCCTTGCCGAAGAAGTGCTTGCGCACGTAGGCGCCGTCTTTCGCCTTGTAGTTCTGGTATTCGCCGTCGACGGTTTCCATCATCACGCGCTGCAGGATGCCATCCTTGTCCTTGGCCAGCAGGGCGTCCCAGCCCGGGCCCCAGACGACCTTGACGACGTTCCAGCCGGCGCCGCGGAAGTCGGCTTCCAGTTCCTGGATGATCTTGCCGTTGCCGCGCACCGGACCGTCCAGGCGCTGCAGGTTGCAGTTGACGACCATGACCAGGTTGTCGAGGCGTTCGCGGGCGGCCATGCCGATCGCGCCCATCGATTCCGGCTCGTCCATCTCGCCGTCGCCGCAGAAGACCCAGACCTTGCGCTCGGCCGTATCGGCGATGCCGCGGGCGTGCAGGTACTTCAGGAAGCGCGCCTGGTAGATCGCCATCAGCGGGCCCAGGCCCATCGACACGGTCGGGAACTGCCAGAAGTCCGGCATCAGTTTCGGGTGCGGGTAGGACGACAGGCCCTTGCCGTCGACTTCGCGGCGGAAGTTCAGCAGCTGCTCTTCGGAGATGCGGCCTTCCAGGAAGGCGCGCGCGTAGATGCCGGGCGACGAGTGGCCCTGGATGTACAGCAGGTCGCCGCCATGGTTTTCCGACGGGGCTTTCCAGAAGTGGTTGAAGCCGATGCCCAGCATGTTGGCCAGCGAAGCGAAGGACGAGATGTGGCCGCCCAGGTCGCCGTCGGCGCGGTTGGCCTTGACCACCATCGCCATCGCGTTCCAGCGCATCCACGAGCGCAGGCGCTCTTCGTATTCGAGGTTGCCCGGGCAGTGCTCTTCGAGGTGCGCCGGGATGGTGTTGACGTATGCAGTGTTGCTGGAGAACGGGACATGGGCGCCGCGGCGGCGGGCCAGGTCGACCAGGCGCTCCAGCAGGTAGTGGGCGCGATCGGTGCCTTCGAATTCGATGACGGCTTCGAGCGCGTCGAGCCATTCCTTGGTCTCGAGCGTATCCGGGTCGTTGGCGGCTTGGGCCGTCAACTGGTCGAGTTGAGCTGACATTACTGCGTCTCCTTGAGTTGGTGCCCCACCCGACCTTGGTCATGTCTTTGGACGTTTGGTGGCAGAAAAGACTTCCCTAATAAAGCCTGACGATTTTACCAGTGGATCAGCCGTTTTTCAAAATACGATATTCAATTTCATAATATGGAATTCCCCTATGAAAGCCGCATGGAATCGGCATTCCCGCGCTGTCGACAGGGTCAAACCAGTCATTTCTGGAGGTCTGCGGACGCATCTATAAATATGACAATGAACGTCCGCGGACGGCGCGCGATACCTGCGCCGCTTATAATTTCGTTTTTGTCCAGACAGTGAGTTTCCAGCCATGCCCGCCCAACTGATCGACGGAGTCCAACTTTCCAAACAACTGCGTGCCGACATCGCCGCGCGCGCCGCCACCCTCACCCAGGCCGGCCACCAGCCGGGCCTGGCCGTGATCATCGTCGGCGACGACCCGGCCAGCCACGTCTACGTGCGCAACAAGGTCAAGGCCTGCGGCGAAGTCGGCTTCCATTCGGTGCTGGAGAAGTACGAGGCCGATTTTTCGGAACAGGCACTGCTGGATCGCATCGCCGCGCTGAACGAAGACCCGGCAATCCACGGCATCCTGGTGCAGATGCCGCTGCCGAAGCACATCGACTCGTCGAAGGTGATCGAGGCGATCGCCACCAGCAAGGACGTGGACGGCTACTCGGTGCTGTCGGCCGGCGAACTGGTCGCCAACCTGCCCGGCTTCCGTCCGTGCACGCCGTACGGCTGCATGAAGCTGATCGAATCGACCGGCTACGATTTGCGCGGCAAGCACGCCGTCGTCATCGGCCGCTCGAACACGGTCGGCAAGCCGATGGCCTTGCTGCTCTTGCAAGCCAACGCAACCGTCACCATCTGCCATAGCGCAACGCCGGACCTGGGCTACCACACCCGCCAGGCCGACGTCATCGTGGCCGCCGTCGGCCGCCGCAACACCGTGACCGCCGACATGGTCAAACCGGGCGCGATCGTGATCGACGTCGGCATGAACCGCGACGACGCGGGCAAGCTGTGCGGCGACGTCGATTTCGCTGGCGTCAGCGAAGTGGCCTCGCACGTGACGCCGGTGCCGGGTGGCGTCGGTCCGATGACGATTACCATGCTGTTGATGAATACCGTCGAATCCGCGGAACGCGTGCTCGGCAAGAAGCAGGAACGCCCTGGACAGGCAGCAGGCATGATCCCGGCGCCCGGTGTTGCATAACCCACCGCATGACTATGGAAGGAAGACCATGAGTATCGACACCAGCAATCCCCTTCTCGACTTCTCGGGACTGCCCCGTTTCGACCTGATCCGTCCGGAACACGTGACTCCCGCGATCGATCAACTGATCGCCCATGCGCGCGAGGTGGTGACGCAGCTGGAAGCGCCCCTTGACACCGTCACCTGGGACAATTTTGTCGTACCGCTCGAGGAAGCGACCGAGCAATTCGGCCGCGCCTGGGGCGTGGTGAACCACCTGAACCACGTGATGGACACGCCGGAACTGCGTGCCGTCTATAACGAAAACCAGCCGAAGGTCACCGAGTTCTTCACCGAGCTGGGCCAGAACGAAGCGCTGTTCGCCAAATACAAGGCGCTGCACGCCAGCCCGGAATTCGTCACCCTGAGTCCGGCACGCAAGCGCATCGTCGACAACGCGCTGCGCGATTTCCGCCTGGGCGGCGCCGAGCTGCCGGAAAAGCAGAAGGAGCGTTTCGCCGAAATCCAGGAGCAGCAGGCCGCGCTGTCGACCCGCTTCTCGGAAAACGTGCTGGACGCCACCAACGATTTCAAGCTGCTGGTCGCCGATGAAGCCGACCTGGCCGGCCTGCCCGACGACGCCAAGAGCGCGGCCCGTGCCGCGGCCGAGCGCGACGGCAAGAGCGGCTGGCAATTCAGCCTGCATTTCCCGTCCTATTTCCCGATCCTGCAGTTCGCCGACAAGCGCGAACTGCGCGAACAGATCTACCGCGCCAACGCCACCAAGGCGTCCGAAATGGGCGTGGTGTTCTCGGAAGTCGAGAAGTGGGACAACACGGGCAACATCGCCCAGCTGCTGAAGCTGCGCGACGAGGAAGCCAAGCTGCTCGATTTCACCAGTTTCGCCCACGTGTCGCTGGAACCGAAGATGGCCGAGAGCCCGGAACACGTGATCGAGTTCCTGGAAGACCTGGCGCGCCGCGCGCGTCCGTATGCCGAGAAGGACCTGGAAGAGCTGCGCACGTTTGCCAGGGACGAGCTGGGCATCGCCGACATGCAGGCCTGGGACGTGGCCTACGCCTCCGAAAAGCTGCGCGAAAAGCGCTACGCCTTCTCGGCCCAGGAAGTCAAACAGTACTTCCCCGAGCACAAGGTGATCGACGGCCTGTTCGGCGTGATCTCGCGCCTGTTCGGCGTGACGATCGCCCTGGACCAGGCACCGGTGTGGCATCCGGACGTGCGCTTCTTCCGCATCGAAAAGAACGGCCAGCTGATTGGCCAGTTCTACCTCGACCTGTACGCGCGTCCGGGCAAGGGCCAGGGGGCGTGGATGGACGACGCCCGCGGCCGCAGGCTCACTACCGGCGGCATCGTGCAGACGCCGATCGCCTACCTCACCTGCAACTTCACCCCGCCGGCGCAAGTCGACGGCAAGCTGCAGCCGTCGCTGTTCACGCACGACGAAGTGACCACGCTGTTCCACGAGTTCGGCCACGGCCTGCATCACATGCTGACCGAAGTCGACGAATTGTCGGTGTCCGGCATCTCGGGCGTGGAATGGGATGCGGTCGAGCTGCCGTCCCAGTTCATGGAAAACTTCTGTTGGGAATGGGATGTCCTCCAGGGGATGACATCCCATGTCAAAACGGGCGAACCGCTGCCGCGCGCGCTGTACGACAAGATGCTGGCCGCGAAAAACTTCCAGTCCGGCATGCAGACGCTGCGCCAGGTCGAGTTCTCGCTGATCGACATGCACCTGCACTACGACTTCGACCCCAACAGCCAGCAGACCGTGCAGGCGCTGGTGGACGATGTGCGCAGCAAGTTCTCGGTGCTGGTGCCGCCATCGTTCAACCGCTTCCAGCACTCGTTCGGCCATATCTTTGCCGGCGGTTACGCGGCGGGGTACTATAGCTACAAGTGGGCGGAAGTCCTGTCGGCGGACGCGTATGCGGCCTTCGAAGAGGCGGTCGAGGCCGGCGGCGGCGAGCTGCTGGACCAGACCGGCAAGCGCTTCCACCAGGAGATCCTGTCGGTGGGCGGCTCGCGTCCGGCGCTCGAATCGTTCAAGGCCTTCCGCGGCCGCGAACCGAACATTGACGCGCTGCTGCGCCACAGCGGGATGCAGGCTTGACGCCATGACGCTGCGGAGGCTTCGATGAAGCGAACACACAATGGGCATCCCGGACACCGGCGGCTGGCAGCCGCCCTGCTCGGACTGGTCCTGCTGGTGATCGCCGAAGCCGCCGCCGCGCAGGTCTATAAATGGAAGGACGAGCACGGCGTGACCCACTACGGCGACACGCCGCCGCCGCGCGTCAAGTCCGACATCCTCAAGACCGACAGGCCGGTACCCACCCGGGCGCCGGTGCTGCCGTACGAACTGGCGCGCGCCGTGCAGGCGGCGCCGGTCGTGCTCTACACCACCGCACGCTGCGACGGCTGCGACCAGGGCCGCGCCCTGCTGCGCGCACGCGGCATTCCGTTTTCCGAACGCACCGTCAACAGCGGCGCAGACCAGCAGCAGCTGGAACGCGCCAACGACGGCAGGAGCGAGCTGCCGCTGCTGCTGGTCGGCAGCCGCAAGGTCGCCGGTTTCCAGGCCGCGGCCTGGCAGGATGCCTTGACGGCAGCCGCCTACCCGCGCCAGAAGATGCTGCCGCCGTCCTACCAGTTCGCGGCGCCGGTACCGGCGGCAGGCGCTTCCACCGTTGCGCCCCCGGCCTCCACTACCACGAGCGCCCCGCCGACCCCGCCCGTGCGCGGGCAGATGAAGATGCCGCCGGACGAGGCCGCGGCCCAGGCCGCCGACCAGCAGCCGCGCAGCCGGCAGTCCCCCGCGGCCGGCACGCCGCCCACGCAATAAGTTCACCCCGAGCCCCGTATGACCCGGATCGATTTCCATACCAATATCCCCGATAAGCTCAGCTATGCATGCCGGCTGGCGCGCAAGGCCTATGCGGCGCGCGGCAAGCTGGTGCTGCTGGCCGACGGCCCGGCCCAGGCCGCCGAGCTGAACGATGCCCTGTGGACCCTGTCCGGCACCGATTTCATCCCGCACGTGATGGCGGGCGACCCGCTGGCGCCGGAAACGCCGGTGATCGTCACCTTCGACGAAGCCGCCGAGCTGCCGCACCGCGACATGCTGGTCAACCTGACGCGCCGCACCCCGGCCGGCTTCGAGCGCTTCGAGCGCGTGTTCGAGATCATTTCGACCGACGAGGAAGACGCCGCGGCCGGCCGCGCGCGCTACGTCGCCTATAAACGGCAGTCGTATCCACTGACCCACTTCGTGGCGGGCAAGCCATGACCCCGACGCCTGCCTACGACGAGAGCATTCCGGTGCTGACCGAGGTGGTGGCCGAGGCGGCGCCGCCTGCCGAAGCCCCGCCTGCGGATGGAGTGCCTGCAGCGGACATCGTGGAAGCGGTGGCGCCCGCGGTGCCGGCCGCGGCACCGACCGCCGAAGACCACGAAAACAACGCCTGGCAAGCCCTCGAAGAACGCCTGGTCGCGCGCGTGCTCGACCGCCTGCAGGACCGCGTCGAACTGACGCTCGAAGACCAGATCCGCACCAGCCTGGCGCCGCTGCTCGACCACGTGGCCACCCGCCTGGCCGCCGAGCTGCGCGACGGCCTGCAGCACACCGTCGAACAGGTCGTGTCGCGCGCCGTGTCCCAGGAACTCGCGCACCTGAAATCGCGCACGCCCTGATCCTTTCCCGCCTCATCCGGGGGCGTGGCCGCACTGCACAGGTGCGGCCTTCATCAAGCTTTGCGAAGCCGGCAATTTGCTGTACCTTTGCCATGCGCAAATACGTTGCACTGCGGCCTTGAGAGCTTGGTTAATCCCCTTGGAGAATTGAACATGCAGGTCACCACCAGAATCATCCCGTTTGCCATCGCCCTGGCCTTTGCCGGATCGGCCGGCGCCCAGCAGGTCGTCAAGCTCGGCCACGTGGCGCCGATCTCCGGCCCCAGCGCCCACCTTGGCAAGGACATGGAAAACGCCGCGCGCATGGCGGTCGACGAGCTGAATGCCAAGGGTGTCGCCATCAACGGCCAGAAGGTGACGATCCAGCTGGTGTCGGAAGACGACGGCGCCGATCCCAAGCAGGGAACCGCAGTGGCGCAGAAGCTGGTCGACGCCCACGTCAACGGCATCATCGGCCACCTGAACTCGGGCACCTCGATACCAGCGTCGAAGATCTACCACGACGCCGGCATCGTGCAGATTTCGCCGGCGACCACCGCGCCGCAGTACACGGCGCAGCGCTTCCCCGGTGCCTTCCGTGTGGTGGCGAGCGACGTCAAGCTCGGCGCCACGATGGGCAAGTATGCGATCGACACGCTGAAGGCGAAGAACATCGCGATCATCGACGACCGCACCACCTATGGCCAGGGCGTGGCCGACCAGTTCGCCAAGGGCGTGAAGGGCGGTGCGGGCGTACGCGTCGTCGGCCGCGAATTCACCAGCGCGACCGCGACCGACTACACCGCCATCCTGACCTCGATCAAGGCCAAGAAGCCCGATCTGATCTTCTTTGGCGGGATGGATTCGGTGGCCGGTCCGATGCTGAAGCAGATCAAGGCGCTCGGCATCCCCGCAACCTTCATGGGCGGCGACGGCATGTGTACCGACGCGCTGGGCCGCCTGGCCGGGGCCGGCCTCGGCGAAGGCAAGGTGTTCTGCGCCGAAGCGGGTGGCGTCAAGGGTGCGCAGGAAAAGGTGATGGAAGACTTCCGCGCGCGCTACAAGAAGAAATTCAACATGGACGTGCAGCTGTACGCGCCCTACGTCTACGATTCGGTGATGGTGATGGCGACGGCGATGCAGAACGCCAAATCGGCGGACCCGGCCAAGTACCTGCCCGAGCTGAAGAAGATCAGGTACGAAGGCGTGACCGGCACCATCCAGTTCGACGACAAGGGCGACATCAAGGATGGCGCGCTGACCTTGTTCACCTACAAGGGCGGCAAGCGGACCAGGCTGGACGTGGTGCGCTGAGCCTGGCTTCCACGGCATAAAAAAAGCCACTGCATGCAGTGGCTTTTTTCTTGTTCATGGCGCGATCATTTCTGCGCCAGCACCCATTTCACCAGCGTGCGGGCTTCGGCCTCGCTCACCTGCGGATTGGCCGGCATCGGCACCGGACCCCAGACGCCCGAACCGCCCTTCAGGACCTTCTGCACCAGCTTGTCTTCGGCGCCCTTCTGGCCGGCATATTTGGCGGCGACGTCCTTGTACGCGGGACCGACCAGCTTGTTGCCGACAGCGTGGCATGCCATGCAATTCTTGGCCTTGGCCAGATCGGCTTGCGCAAAGGCGCTGGCGGACGACAATGCGGCCAGGGCAGACACCGCTATCAACATCAGGGACCGTTTCATTCTCTTTTCTCCAATAGAAAAAGCTCTACAGCTCAGATGTCCGATTCTAGCGTGTTTCACGCACCAGAGTGGCATCGACATATTCCGTAACGGCTGAAACACATTTTCGTTGACGAACAGGCAGGATTTCGTTGCCGGTAGGCATTACTGTTGTAGGATGCCAGTTGAAAGGAATTGCCATGCCATTGATCCTGTTGATCCTCGTTCTCGTTGTCCTGCGCTTCTTCGAAGTCTGGAAATTTGCCGGGCTGTCCTGGTGGTGGATCGTCGGCCTGATGGTCGCCGGCTTCATCTGGTTCGAGTTCATCGAAAAGATGCTCGGCCTCGATAAAAAGAAAGCCCACGCGGAAGACGAAAAGCGACGCCAGGCGCGCGTCAAGCAGAGCTTCGACAAACGCCGCTAAACATCAAACCGGGGTCAGAGCCCGATTTGAGACTTATCACTAATCGGTGACGGCGCCCTCGCTTGCCGGCTTGGCGAGCGCTGCGAATTTCGCCAGCACGCCGCGGGTGTAGCGCGGTGCCGGCGGGGTCCAGGCGGCGCGGCGGCGGGCGATCTCGTCGTCCGCGACGTTCAGCTGGATCAGCAGCCGGTGCGCATCGATCGTGATCGAATCGCCCTCCTCCACCAGCGCGATGGTGCCGCCCTCGAAGGCTTCCGGCGTCACGTGCCCCACCACCATGCCCCAGGTGCCGCCCGAGAAGCGGCCGTCGGTGATCAGGCCGACCGATTCGCCCAGTCCCTTGCCGATCAGCGCCGCGGTGGGCGCCAGCATTTCCGGCATGCCGGGGCCGCCGCGCGGCCCGAGGTAGCGCAGCACCAGCACGTCGCCGGCGTTGATGCGGTTGGCCAGGATGGTGTCCATGGCGCTGGCTTCGTCGTCGAACACGCGCGCCGGGCCGGTGATCACCGGGTTCTTCAGGCCGCTGATCTTGGCCACGCAGCCTTCCGGCGACAGGTTGCCCTTCAGGATCGCCAGGTGCCCTTCCGCATACAGCGCACGGTCGAGCGGCCGGATCACGTCCTGCCCGGCCGGCGGCGTCGACGGCACATTGGCCAGCTCCTCGGCCAGCGTGCGCCCGGTGATGGTCATGCAGCCGCCATGCAGCAGGCCGGCGTCCAGCAGCAGCTTCATGACCTGGGGGATGCCGCCGGCGCGGTGCAGGTCGGTCGCCACGTACTCGCCCGACGGTTTCAGATTGCAGATCACCGGTACGCGCCGGCGCACGCGCTCGAAATCGTCGATCGTCCATTCCACCTCGGCCGCGTGGGCGATCGCAAGGTAGTGCAGCACCGCGTTGGTCGAACCGCCGGTGGCCATGATCAGCGCCACCGCATTCTCGATCGATTCGCGGGTGATGATGTCGCGCGGCTTGAGGTCGCGCTCCACCGCCTCCACCAGCACGCGCGCCGACTCGGCGGCGGAATCGGTCTTTTCGTCGTCGGGATTGGCCATCGTCGACGAATACAGCAGCGACATGCCGAGCGCCTCGAACGACGAGGACATCGTGTTCGCGGTGTACATGCCGCCGCAGGAGCCGGACGACGGGCAGGCGTTCTTTTCGATGCCGTCGAAATCTTCCCGGCTCATGCGCCCCGCCGTGAATTCGCCGACCGCCTCGAAGGCCGACACGATGGTCAGGTCCTTTCCTTTCCAGTGCCCGGGCCGGATGGTGCCGCCGTACACATAGATGCCCGGCACGTTGGTGCGCGCCAGCGCGATCATCCCGCCCGGCATGTTCTTGTCGCAGCCGCCGATCACGACCACGCCATCCATCCACTGGCCGTTGACGCAGGTCTCGATGCTGTCGGCGATCACTTCGCGCGAGATCAGCGAGAACTTCATGCCCTCGGTGCCCATCGACATGCCGTCCGAGATGGTCGGCGTGCCGAACACCTGCGGATTGGCGCCGGCATCCCTGACCGCCGCCACCGCGGCGTCGGCCAGCTTCTGCAGGCCGGCATTGCAGGGCGTGATGGTGGAGTGGGCGTTGGCGACGCCGATCATCGGCTTGTCGAAATCGGCTTCGCGGTAACCCATCGCATAGTACATCGAGCGGTTCGGGCTGCGGGCGACCCCTTCGGTGACGTGGCGGGAACGGCGGTTGTAGGGCATGGCGGTCTCCTCGATATGCGTATACAAAAAGCATGCACCGCACACAGCGTCAGGTCAAATGAGTTTCCGCACCGTGTGATATTCTCGGCGAATCACAGCATCGAAAACCACGATAAATACATATCGCCGAACGTCTGCCCATGCACCTTGAACTGCGCCAGCTACGTTATTTCGTCACCGTCGCCGAAGAGCTCCACTTCGGCCGCGCCGCCGTGCGCCTGCACATGACGCAGCCGCCGCTGTCGCAGGCCATCGCCGCCCTCGAAGACCAGCTCGGCGCGCCGCTGTTCCTGCGCAACCGCCGCACCGTGGCCCTGACGCCGGCCGGCGCCGCCCTGCTGCCCGAAGCGAAGCGGCTGCTGGCGGAAGCGGAGTCGCTGCCGGAGCTGGTACGGCGCGCCGCCGCCGGCGAAGCGGGCCGGCTGGCGATCGCCTTCATCACCTCGGCCGACTACAGCGTGCTGCCGCCCTTCCTGCGCCGCTACAGCGAGCGCTATCCGGACGTGCACCTGAGCCTGCACGAAGCGACTTCCGACGTGCAGGTCGAGGAACTGCTGCGCGGACGCATCGACGCCGGCTTCCTGATCCCGCCGCTGCCCGACCGGGCGCTGGCGCAACTCGACTACCTCAAGGTGCTGGACGAGCCGCTGATCCTGTGTGCGCCCACCGGCCTGGCGCTGCCGCCGGATGGTGCCGCGGTGCGGCTGCAGGACGTGCCGCACCTGCCGCTGATCATTTTCCCGCGCGAGGTCTCGCCGGCCCTGCACGACGCCATCCTGTCGTGCTGGCGCGCGGCCGGCATCACGCCCGCCGTCGGCCAGCAGGCGATCCAGATGCAGACCATCGTCAGCCTGGTCTCCGCGGGCATGGGCTTGGCACTTGTGCCACAATCCGTCTCCAACCTGATGCGGCCGGGCGTAGAATACCGTGCCCTCGCCGACCCGACGCCGCGCGTCGACACCGGCATCGCCTGGCGCCGCGACAACCCGTCGCCGGTACTGCAGGGTTTTCTGGAATTATTGAGGACTATCTAATATGCTCGTACACCCGCACCCGAATCCGATCGCCTTCAGCATCGGCCCCGTCGACATCCACTGGTACGGGATCATGTATGTGCTCGCCTTTGCCCTGTTCGTGATCCTGGGCCGGGTGCGCATCAAGACCCAGCCCCACGTCGCCGCGCAAGGGTGGAAGAACGAAGACCTGGACGACATGCTGTTCTACGGCATGCTGGGCGTGGTGATCGGCGGGCGCCTGGGCGAAGTGCTGTTCTACCGGCCCGATTACTTCCTGGCGCACCCGGCCGAGATCTTCATGACCTGGCATGGCGGCATGTCCTACCACGGCGGCTTCATCGGCGTGCTGATCGCGATGGCCTTGTGGGCGAAAAAGCGCGGCCGCAACCTGCTCGACGTGTATGACTTCATCGCGCCGATGGTGCCGATCGGCTATGCCTGCGGCCGCCTGGGCAATTTTATCAACGCCGAACTGCCGGGCCGCGCGGCCGATCCTTCCCTGCCCTGGGCCATGAAATGGTGGGTCGATTCGCCGGCGCTGGTGCACCCGTCGCCGCTTTACCAGATGCTGGTCGACGGTGTCCTGTGCTTCATCATCGTGTGGCTGTTCGCGCGCAAGCCGCGGCCGCGCCTGGCGGTCGGCGCGCTGTACACCCTGCTTTACGGCTGTGCCCGCTTCTTCACCGAGTGGTTCCGCGTGCCGGACTGGGAAACCCATGTGTTCGGCCTGCCGATCACCTCGGGCCAGGTACTGTCGCTGCCGATGATCGTTGCCGGCATCATCATGCTGGGCTGGGCTTATTCGAACGGTAACAAACGCACCGTGCATGCCTGAGCTGCGTTAGCCGCCGCACGCAAATGACAAAGGGAAGCCATGCGCTTCCCTTTTTCGTTAATTGGAGCACCGTTCCGGGCACGCCACGCCATTATCTTTTTGACATGGCAAAGCAAATCTCACCCAAAAAGATGTACGCGATGCAGCGCATGGCGGCCGCCCTGCGGCGCGCCGCGGCCGCACGGCCTTTCGGCCCGGCGACCGATCGCGCGCTGCGCTGGGCTGCGGCCTGGGGCATGGCGGCGGGCATCCGGGTACAGGGCAGCCACCTGCGGCTGCGGCGCCATACCCTGATCGGCGTCAGCGCGTAACGAAACTTACTCGGCCTGTCCGGTTCTCAGGCCGCGCGAATTGGCATCGGTACGGAACAGGATCGGTTGCGCGTTGCCGGCATGGACGGCCGGCGCGGCGGCGGCGCGTGCGGCAAAGGCGATCACCTGGTCGACCTCGTGCCGCCGCGGCGACTTGGCGCAGACCGGGTCGGTGGCGGCGGCGTCGCCCGCCAGCATGAAGGCCTGGCAGCGGCATCCGCCCAGGTCGCGCCCCTTTTCGTCGCAGCTGCGGCAGGGTTCCTGCATCCAGTCGTTGCCGCGGTAGGCATTGAAGGCGCGGCTGTCGCGCCAGATCGCGGCCAGCGGCATGTCGCGCACGTTCGGCAGATCGAGTCCGGGCAGGTCGCGCGCGTTATGGCAGGGCAGCGCCACCCCGTCCGGCGCCACCCCGAGGAAAACCTGGCCCCAGCCGTTCATGCAGGCCTTGGGCCGGTTCTCGAAGTAGTCGGGCACCACGAACAGCAGCTTGCAGCGCTCGCCGATGCGCTCGCGGTAGCCGGCCACCACGCGCTCGGCTTCGCGCACCTGCTCCAGCGTCGGCATCAGCTGGTCGCGGTTCTTCATGGCCCAGCCGTAGTACTGGGTGTTGGCCAGTTCCAGGTACTCGGCACCCAGTTCCAGCGCCATCTCGATGATCTTGCCGACGTGCGGCAGGTTGTAGCGGTGCAGCACGCAGTTCATCACCATCGGGTAATCGTACTGCTTGATCAGCTTTGCGACCTTCAGCTTGAGTTCGAAGGTCTTGGTGCTGCTCAGGAAATCGTTGAGCTCGCGCGTCGAATCCTGGAACGACAGCTGGATGTGATCGAGCCCGGCCTGCTTGAGCGCGGCGATGCGGGTTTCGGTCAGGCCGACGCCGGAGGTGATCAGGTTGCTGTAGAAGCCGAGGCGGCGCGCTTCCGCGACCAGTTCCTCGAGATCGTCGCGCGTCAAGGGCTCGCCGCCCGACAACCCCAGCTGCACGGCGCCGAGCGCGCGCGCCTGGCGCAGCACGTCGATCCACTCGCCGGTGCTCAGTTCGTTGCGCACGCCTTCGTAGTGGAGCGGGTTGTAGCAGAACGCGCAGTGCAAGGGACAACGGTAGGTCAGTTCGGCCAGCAGCCAGAACGGCGGCGGCGGCGATGCAGCGGGTGTCGTGGCGGGTTGCATCACACGACCCACCCCTGCTGGCTGGCGTAGGCCAGGAAATGCTCGATGTCGCCGCGCAGGCCCTGGGTCTGGAACTTCGCTTCCAGCATGGTCACGATCTCGTCGACGCTGCGCACGCCGTCGCAGCAGGCCAGGATCTCGCCGGCGCTGGCGTTCAGCTTGACCATCCCTTCCGGGTACAGCAGGACGTGGCTGTCCTGGGCCGGTTCCCACTGCAGGCGGAAGCGGCGGTTGATCGACGGGGTGGCCGGGATCGCCGGGGTGGCGGGGGTGGATGCAGTACTCATTCGGGATAGGCCTTTTCGATGGCATCCAGCATGGCCCACAGGATGTCCAGCTTGAATTTCAGGATGGCGAGTGCGCGCTCCTGCTGTTCGCGCGTCGTGAAATAATCGAGCGTGACCGACAGGCCGTGCTCGACGTCGCGCTGGGCCAGCGGGATGCGGGTACGGAAGTAGGTCAGTCCGTCCGCCTCGACCCACGGGTAATGCGCGGGCCAGCCGGCCAGCCGGTCCTTGTGGATCTGCGGCGCGAACATCTCGGTCAGCGACGAGCACACCGCTTCCTGCCAAGGCGAACGGCGCGCGAAGTCGACATAGGCGTCGCAGGCGAAGCGCACCGCCGGCACCACGTGCTGCAGCGACCACAGCTCGGCGCGCGGGATGCCGGCGGCCTCGCCCAGCCGGGTCCAGGCTTCCATGCCGCCCTCGGCGTCGCCCTGGTAGTCGCCGTAGCCGTCGTGGTCGAGGATGCGCGCGATCCACAGCCGGCGCGTCTCGCGGTCGTCGCAGTTCGACAGGATCGCCGCGTCCTTCTTGGGGATGATGAACTGGTAGTAGAAGCGGTTGGCGATCCAGCCGCGGATCTGCGCCGGCGAGCACAGGCCCGCGTTCATGCGCACGTTGAACGGATGGTGGATGTGGTAGCCCTTGCCCATCGCGCGCAGCTGCGCTTCGAATTCGGCGCGCGACCACGGCTGCGTGGCGTCGCTGCGGGTGATGTCGTTCATAGTTCGATGTCCATGCCGTCCAGGGCGACCTCGATGCCGTGCGCGGCCAGCACGGCGCGCTGCGGCCCGTCCTCGCGCAGGATCGGATTGCTGTTGTTGATGTGGATGAGGATCTTGCGGCTTGCGGGCATGCGGTCGAGCAGCTCGATCATGCCGCCGGGGCCGGATTGCGCCAGGTGGCCCATCATGCGCGCGGTCTTTTTCGACAGGCCCATGGTGAGCATCTCGTCGTCGCTCCAGCAGGTGCCGTCCACCAGCAGCACGTCGGCGCTGCGCATGGCCTCTTCCACGGCCGGCGTGATCTCGCCCAGCCCGGGTGCATAGAACAGGCTCTTGCCGCTGGCGCCGTTGCGGATCGTCAGGCCGATGTTGTCGCCCGGGTGCGGGTCGTCGCGGTGCGGCGAATACGGCGGCGCCTTGCTCAGCAGCGGCACCGGCAGGATGGTGGTGGCGGCCAGCGGCGGAATCGCCAGCGCGGCGCCGTCGATGGCGAGCTGGCGCGCATCGACGCCGCAGTAGTGCCCGAGCACGCGCGTGATCGGCAGGGCCTGGGCCAGGTCGGCCAGCACCTGTTCGGTGGCGTACAGCGGCAGCGGGCTGCCGCGCTCGCGCAGCATCAGGAGACCGGTGACGTGGTCGATCTGCGCGTCCATCAGCAGGACCGCGGCGATGCCGCTGTCGCGGATCGCGCGCGCCGGCTGCAGGGCCGGATTGGCGCGGATCTGGGCCAGGATGTCGGGCGAGGCGTTGATGAGGAGCCAGTCGGTGTCGTTTTCACTGACGGCGATCGAGGATTGGGTGCGCGGGACGGCGTCGATGGTGCCCTTGCGCACGCCATCGCAGTTGACGCAGTTGCAGTTCCATTGCGGGAAACCGCCGCCGGCCGCCGAACCGAGGATACGGATTTTCAAAGGGTGTTCCAGGTGATGAAGGCAAGCGGTGCCGGCGGGCGACGGAACGCGTCCGAGGCCTGCCGGCGGTTGACGATCAACGGTTCGAAATGTACATCGTGATTTCGAAGCCGAGGCGAACGTCGATCGCTTGCGGGGTTTGCCAGGTCATGATGCGTCTCCTTCGGTGGATGTCGCGGTTGGACGAAATGCCGGCGGCGCTTGCGGTGCCGCCGATGAGCATTGTGACAAAATCCGGCCGATCCTGCCAGATCATGAACATGCAAGCGTGCGCAGCGTGGCCGCCGCGGCACGTCATTACGCCGCTTGGTACGCCGCTTGGTACGCCACTCAGGACGCCAACAAGGCGCCCAGGTCGAGCGGGTCCAGCCCGGCCAGATCCTGCCCGCCGGCGCCGGCAAAGGCGGCGCGGCTGGCGCCCGCCGGCAACAGCCAGGCGGCGGCCGCGGCGCGCACCTGCGCCGGGGTGCAGGCCAGCACGGCGCTGCGCAGGCGCCCACGCAGGGCCGGGGCGATGCCGGCGCGCCCCATGCGCCAGGCATGCAGCGCATCCCGGTGCGGCGGCAGCGGCCGGTCGATGCCCTTGATCGCGCTGACGATGGCCTCCTCGAAGGATGCCGGATCGGGGCCGGCATCGGCCAGCGCGTCCAGCGCGGCACTGAAATCGGCATAGGTGCCGGCCAGGCGCGGGTCGTGCACGGAAGCCATGGCGAACAGCTGCGCGTCGCCGTCGTAGTGCGCAAGGGCGCCGTAGGCCCCGCCCTGTTCGCGCAGCGCGCGGTGCAGCCGGGCCGCCAGCAGTTCGGCCGCCAGCGCCAGCGGCGCGGCATCCGGATGATCGATGCCGGGAGCGCGCCAGGCGATGGCGCAATGGTTGACCTGACCGCCGGCCTGCAAGGCGACGTTGGCCGGCGCTGCCTGCGCAATGATGGCGCCACTCTGTGCGGTGCCGGCGGCGGCCGTACCGGATGCAGCCGTACCGAAGGCACCCGGCGCCGCCAGCAGGCGTGCCAGCGCGCTTGCGGCGGCATCAGCGCCGATGCACAGGCGCGCCGGCGCCGCGGCCGTCACCCGCGCATGCACGGCCGCCAGGCGCGCACCCAGCTGCGCCACGCCCGCCGGGGTGCGGCACAGCTGCCTCAGCCCTCGGTAAAACGCCAGCGCCGGCACCCCGTCGACCGCGTTGCGGAACCGGTAGACCGGCGAGCATGGCGCGCATGCAGCCAGCATCGCGTACTGGCGCCCGGCGCCGGCCAGGCCGTCGCAGCGCTCCTGCACCAGGCGCTCGGCCAGGAAGGCCAGGCGCGCGCTCTCGTCGAAGCGCGCCCCGGCGACGCTGGCCGCCAGCAGGCCGGCGAGCGCCGCCTCGTCGCCATCCAGGCCGGCGGCGGCAAAGGCAACGTCGAGATGCAGCCTGCCGTCCGGCGCCAGGGCGGTCTCGACGACGGCCTGGAAGTCCGGTGCCGCCGCGCGCCGCCAGGCCGCAGCGGCAGCGAAATCGCGGGTGCCCGTCCCCAGGCCCGGCAGCAGCCGCACGTACAGGTCCAGCCACGGCCAGTCGTCGGCATCGAAGTCCGAGACGGGGTACAACGCCCTGGCATGGACGATGCCGTTGGTGGCCGCGGCGACCACCGCGCTGCCGTCCACGGTGCGCGGCGCGGCCACCGGCGGCCCGGGGTCGGCACCGATGTCGGCGGGCCGGATGCGCGGCAGCAGCGCCTTGTCGTCCGCCATGGCCTGGCGTGCGGCCAGCGCCGCGGCGTCGGCGTCGATGCGGGCGCGCCCGGCGCCGGACAGCGCCGCCTGGCGCGTGGCCAGCATCTGCCGCTCGGCCTCGGCGCGTGCCGCGAAAAAGCCGGGGTCGGGCACGACATGGGTCACCAGGCGAGTCGGATTGTCGAGCAGCGCGCGCACCAGTCCCTTGAAGAAGCGCGGATCCTCGATGCGCTCGTCCAGCGCCGCCAGCGTGCGTTCATTGTCGAACCCGTCCAGCACGTCGCCGCCGTACAGCGCCAGCGGCAAGGCCTGCAGCAGGCGGCGCAGCGCGAACGGCGTGTGGCCGCCGCCGTCGGTATCGCGCTGGCGGTAGCGCAGGTCGCGCAGCGCCGCGCGCAGGGGCGCCGGGGGTACGCCATCGTCGGCCACCCGTTCCAGCGTGGACAGGATCAGGCCGGAAGCGTCGCCGGCCTGCGCCGCATGCAAGCCTTCCATGCCGACATGGAACACCATCTGGCGCATGTCCGTCTCCAGCCCGTTCAGGCGCGACGGCCGCCCGAACCCCGCCGACTCCAGGGCCGCGCGCAGGGGCGCCGCGGCGCCGCCGAGCAGGCCGGCCCACAGCAGGTCGGCGCAGCAGCGGCCAAAGGCATCGTTCGTTTCGCCGAGCAGCCAGGCCAGTTGCAGGCCGTGCCCGTCCGGCTGCTGCCCTTGCGCCGGCACGCGCAGCTGCTGCTCGCGCGGCGCGCGCCACGACGCCGCCAGTGCAGGCTGCAGGCGCGGCATGCGGCTGCCGGCGGGCACCGGCACCTGGCTGGCGATGCGCTCCTGGATCCGTGACGGCGCGATCCGGCCCGCGCTCATGAACACCGCCTGCGAGGGATGATAGTGGCGCGCGTGGAAGGCGCGCAGCATGGCGTGGCTCAGGCCAGGTATCGCCAGCGGATCGCCGCCCGGATCGACTGCGTAGGTGGTGCCGGCCAGCAGCGGCGCTAGGATGCCGCGCCGCAGCGCATGCATCGGGTCGGCCATGGCACCCTTCATCTCGTTGAGCACGACGCCCTGCAAGGCCAGTTTCCCGTCCTTGAACACGTGGCGCCAGCCTTCCTGCAGGAAGTCCAGGTAGTCCAGCGTCGGCTGGAAGCAGGCGTCCAGGTAGACCTCGAGCAGGTTGAAGAAGTCGCGCTCGTCGGTACTGGCGAACAGGTAGGCGGTGCGATCGGCCTCGGTACGGGCGTTCATGTGGGTCGCGAGCGAGCGCCGCAGCATCGAAAAGAACGGCGCGCGCACCGGGAAACGCTGCGACCCGCTCAGGGCCAGGTGTTCGAGGATATGGGCGCGGCCGTCGCTGGCATCGGGCAAGCTCGGAAAACCCGCCAGGAAGGCGCTTTCCCGCGCATCGGTGGCCATGTGGATGTGGCGCGCGCCCGAGTGCGGATCGCGGTACTGTTCGATGGTGGCGCGCAGCGCGGGCACGGCATCGCTGCCGGTCTGTTCAAAGCGGGTCGATAGGGGCGGCATGCGGCGGTATCCTCAGCTGAATCGTCCAGACACGGCTTTCCACAGCATGTACGCCGCCAGCAGGTAAAAAATGCCGGCGAAGATGCGCTTGAGCTTGACCACCGGCAGCCGGTGCGCCAGCTTTGCGCCCAGCGGCGCCACCGTCATGCTGGCGACTACGATCAAGGCCAGCCCCGGCACCCAGATGAAGCCGAGCGCGCCGGCCGGCAGGTCGGGCTCGCTCCAGCCGTAATAGATGTTCGCCGCGGTGCCCGCCAGCGCGATCGGGAACCCGAGCGCGGCGCTGGTCGCCACCGCGTTGTGGATCGGGATGCGGCACCAGGTCATGAACGGGATCGAGACGAAGCCGCCGCCGGCGCCGAGGAAGCCGGACAGCAGCCCGACCACCCCGCCGGCCGCCAGCATGCCGGGCGTGCCGGGCAGGTCGCGCCCGCCGCCGGGGCGCTTGTTGAGCAGCATCTGGGTCGCCGAAAAGGCGACGAAGGCGGCGAAGAACAGCGACAGCATGGCGGTATTCATCTGCTTGCCGATCCAGGGACCGATGAGGGAACCGATCACGATGCCCGGCGCCAGCAGCCGCGCCACCCGCCACAGCACGGCGCCGTGGCGGTGGTGGGCGCGCATCGACGACATCGAGGTAAACAAAATGGTGGCCAGCGAGGTGGCGATCGCCATGTGCACGACCAGGTGCGGGGCGAAGCCGCGCGCCGTGAAGATCATCGTCATGAAGGGCACCAGCACCATGCCGCCGCCGATGCCGAGCAGGCCGGCCGAAAAGCCGCCGAAGCAGCCCATCGCCAGCAGGATGAGGATCAGGCCGGGGTCGAGTCCGAGGAAGCCGGCTCCCATCGACGGTATCGGTTCAGGCAGCCTGGCCGGCGGCCGCGGCGGCGACGGTATCGGCGACACCGGCCAACGCCAGGATGCGCTTCCACTGCCCCGCCGTGACCGGCGACACCGACAGCCGGCTGCCCTTCTGCAGCAGCACCATGTCCTCGAGTTCGGGCACGCCGCGCAATTCGGTCAGCGGCAGGTAGCGCCCCTGCGCCACCGCCTTGACGTCGACCGAGATCCAGCGCGGGTTGTCCGGCGTGGCCTTGGGATCGTGGTAGGGGCTGGCCGCGTCGAACTGGGAGGCGTCCGGGTAGGGCGTGCTGGCCACCACCGCGATGCCGGCCACGCCGGGCACGGCGCAGCTGGAATGGTAGAACAGGATGCCGTCGCCGGGCTGCATCGCGTCGCGCATGAAATTGCGGGCCTGGTAGTTGCGCACGCCGAACCAGGCGACGGTCTGGCCGGGGGCGGCCAGCACGTCGTCGAAGCTCACTTCGTCGGGTTCGGATTTCATCAGCCAGTAAGGCATGCGTACAGACTCCAGCACAAATAAAAAAGCGGCTGCGCACCTGGGTGTCGCAACCGCTCCGGATTATAGCCCCGCCTGTGCCGTTATTGCCGGCATCCCGAACCTGACGGCTCAAGGTGGTCACAGTCAGCTCAATTTCGGGTTCGTCAAACAAGTGACGATCACGCCCACCGAGAATGTTCCGCAACCTATGCGATTGAATGGTTCAAGGAATATATGGCAAATCTCGAACACCGCAGGGTAGGCGCCAGTTTACTACGATGCACCGGCTTGTCAAACGAAATCCGGCTCAGAGTAAATTTTCCTGCGGAGCCAGCACACTGTCCAACACCGCGTGCATCGACTCCAGTTTCTGCTTGACTTCCATCATGGTCATATCCGACAGCGGCCCCTGCGGCGATTTCACCGACAGGAACTCGGCCGCCACCGACAGCGCCGCCATCACCGCGATGCGGTCGGTGCCCCTGACCTTGCCCGAATCGCGCAGCGCGCACATCTTGGCGTCCAGGTAGGCCACGGCTTCGCGCAGCGTCTTCTGCTCGCCGTCGCGGCAGGCCAGGCGGTAGGGCTGGCCCATGATCAGTACGTCCAGGTTGATCATCGTGCGGCCTCGCTGTCGTCAGGGGTGGAATCTTGTTCGGCGGGTGCCGGCGGCTCGAGCTGGGCCAGCATCGCCTCGACGCGTTGCTGGGCGGCGATCAGCCGGTGCTTGAAGTCGACGTTCTCGGCGCTCAGCAGCGCATTCGCCTGGCGCAGCAGGTAATTCTCGCTGCGCAGCGACTGCGCCAGCTGCGCGAGCCGGTCGATCTTGTCGGATAGGTCTTGGAATTCGGAAATCATTCATAACTATAGGTCCGACTCGATTTTTTCGTCAACAAGGTTCGCTGGCGTGCGCACCTGCGCAGGCGAAGAATGATAGGCTTCCGTGCTTATGCATTTACTGAACGCTACGACACAGCCGGCTACTCAGCCTCCGTTTGTGTCGCAAACGGCAGGGAGGTGCATTGCCTCAGCGCCGATTTTCGCTTGCGCCTTCTCAAAAAAGACAGTTAAAACGCCAACATAGCTGCTTGAAAAGGCAAATTATCGTCCCTATAATTAGCACTCGTTAGTGTAGAGTGCTAACACCTCTTTACACCGGCCTCGGTCTGAACCGGGGTCTTCCGTAAAAACGATATTCAATTATTAACTAAGGAGTTTTGCATGAACCTTCGCCCCTTGCACGATCGCGTGATCGTGAAGCGTCTCGACCAGGAAACGAAAACTGCGTCCGGCCTGATCATCCCTGATGCCGCAGCCGAAAAGCCGGACCAGGGTGAGGTCCTCGCCGTGGGCAACGGTAAGGTGCAAGAAAACGGCAACGTCCGTCCGCTGGAAGTGAAAGTCGGCGACCGCGTCCTGTTCGGCAAATACTCGGGCCAGGCCGTCAAGGTCAATGGCGAAGAGCTGCTGGTCATGCGCGAAGAAGACATCATGGCCGTCGTGGCCCAGTAATCCAGTCCATCCTACGAACGGAGAAATAACAAATGGCAGCTAAAGATGTAGTGTTCGGCGACGTAGCACGCGCCAAGATGGTCGAAGGCGTGAACATTCTCGCCAACGCAGTCAAAGTCACCCTGGGCCCGAAAGGCCGCAACGTCGTTCTCGAGCGCTCGTTCGGCGCCCCGACCGTCACCAAGGACGGTGTCTCGGTCGCGAAAGAGATCGAACTGAAAGACAAGCTCATGAACATGGGCGCGCAGATGGTCAAGGAAGTCGCTTCGAAGACCAGCGACAACGCCGGCGACGGCACCACCACCGCGACCGTGCTGGCACAAGCCATCGTGCGCGAAGGCATGAAGTTCGTTGCCGCCGGCATGAACCCGATGGACCTGAAGCGCGGCATCGACAAGGCCGTCGCAGCGACCGTCGAAGAACTGAAGAAAATCGCCAAGCCGACCACCACCTCGAAAGAGATCGCCCAGGTCGGCACCATCTCGGCCAACTCGGATTCGTCGGTTGGCGAGCGCATCGCTGAAGCGATGGAAAAAGTCGGCAAGGAAGGCGTCATCACCGTCGAAGACGGCAAGTCGCTGAACGACGAGCTGGACATCGTCGAAGGTATGCAGTTCGACCGCGGCTACCTGTCGCCGTACTTCATCAACAACCCGGACAAGCAGGTTGCCGTTCACGAGAACCCGTTCGTCCTGCTGTGCGACAAGAAGATCTCGAACATCCGTGACCTGCTGCCGGTGCTGGAGCAAGTCGCGAAAGCCGGCCGTCCGCTGGTGATCGTCGCCGAAGACATCGACGGCGAAGCCCTGGCGACCCTGGTGGTCAACAACATCCGTGGCATCCTCAAGACCGTCGCCGTCAAGGCCCCGGGCTTCGGCGACCGCCGCAAGGCCATGCTGGAAGACATCGCCATCCTGACCGGTGGCCAGGTCATCGCCGAAGAAGTCGGCCTGACCCTGGAAAAAGTCACCCTGAACGAACTGGGCCAGGCAAAGCGCATCGAAGTCGGCAAGGAAAACACCATCATCATCGACGGTGCCGGCCAGGCTGAAGCGATCGAAGGCCGCGTCAAGATGATCCGCGTCCAGATCGAAGAAGCGACCTCGGACTACGACCGCGAAAAACTGCAGGAACGCGTGGCCAAGCTGGCCGGCGGCGTTGCCGTGATCCGCGTCGGTGCTGCCACCGAAGTCGAAATGAAAGAGAAGAAAGCCCGCGTGGAAGACGCGCTGCACGCTACCCGTGCCGCCGTCGAAGAAGGCATCGTGCCTGGCGGCGGCGTGGCCCTGCTGCGCGCCCGTGCTGCGATCAACGTCCAGGGCGACAACCCGGACCAGGAAGCCGGCATCAAGATCGTGCTGCGCGCGATGGAAGAGCCGCTGCGCATGATCGTCCAGAACGCCGGTGAAGAGCCGTCGGTCGTCGTGTCGGCCGTGCTGGCCGGTACCGGCAACCATGGCTACAACGCTTCCAACGGCACCTATGGCGACATGGTCGAAATGGGCGTGCTGGACCCGGCCAAGGTCACCCGCTCGGCACTGCAGAACGCAGCGTCGATCGCCGGCCTGATGCTGACCACCGACGCGATGGTCTCCGAGATCGCCGAAGACAAGCCGGCCGGCGGTATGGGCGGCATGGGCGGTATGGGTGGCATGGGCGGCATGGACGGCATGATGTAATAGCCGGACGGCGTCAGCCAACCGAGTCATAAAGTAAAGCCCGCGGGGTTCGCTC
The DNA here is from genome assembly GCF_006715485.1 of Herbaspirillum sp. SJZ107. GTDB lineage: Bacteria > Pseudomonadota > Gammaproteobacteria > Burkholderiales > Burkholderiaceae_D > Telluria. The sequence goes on along the minus strand of NZ_VFNH01000002.1, from coordinate 765,492 downwards.
CGCGGGCTTTCTTTTTTGGTCGGGTGCGCCACGGCTTTGCAAATGGTGGTCTGATAGAACACAAGATAGCCAATGGAGTGAACGACATGCCAGCTGTAAAACTCGACGAACTCGAAAACGCGGCCATGATGGTCGAAGATGGAAACGGCGAAGCCAAGGCCCTGGTGTCGCGCGCGAGCGGCATGATCCACCTGCTGAATGACGAATACATGGACGAGGAAGCGCCGCTGCCGTCCGACGTGGAAGCCCAGGGCGAATATGTCCCGGTCCCCGCCGCCAGCGCGCTCGGGATCGGCGATGCGCTGGTGTTCCGGTTTACCGGCAGCCACCTGCCCGGCGACGAAGCCAGGGTGCGCGAGCTGTTCCGGGAGCAGGACGACGAAGGCTTCTTCCGCCTACTGGAAGAGCGCGGTGCGGCCGAGCGCTGGCGCAGCTTCCGCGAACAGGAAACCAGGACCGCCTTGTCCCGCTGGTGCCAGGAGCATGGCCTGGAACTGGCAAGCTGATTCCGGCAGCAGGCGCCACCCCTCCCTCCTCCCGCCGCGCAACATTTGCGCAACAGTGCGCCCGCCGTTCAATTTCTACACAGCAAGTTTGATTTATACTCGCCACATGGCCCCGTAAAGACGTTGGCCAGGTGGCGTCCAGGCGTCGCGCAAGGTCTTCGCTCTTCAGGCACCGCTGTCGGTGCGCCTTACTCTTTTCTTAATTACCCCATGAACTTCAAGAATATGAGAGTCGGTACCCGGCTCGCCCTCGGCTATGGATTGGTGTTCTGCCTGCTTGGCGGCATTGTCGCTACGGGCGTGTTCAAAATGCAGCAGATGCAGGCGCGCACTGCGACGATTACCGATGTCAACAATGTCCAGATCACCCTGATCGGCAAGATGCAGGACAGCATCAGCGATCGCATGATCGCCCTGCGCAACCTGGCTTTGCTGACAGACATGAATGCGATGCGGCCGGAAGCGCAGCGCATCCGCGATCTCGAAGCCGCCTACAAGGATGCCATGGCCCAGCTGGGCAAGACGTTCGAAGACCCCGCGACCACGCCGGAGGAGAAAGCCTTTTTCCGCCAGCTGCAGGAACAGGAGCATGCCGTCCTGCCCCTGATGGCCGAGGCCGAAAAGCTGGGCCTGGCGAACAATGCCGACGAGGCCACCCCGCTGCTCATGAACAAGGTCGGTCCGCTGCAGGCTGCCTGGCTCGACACCATGAACAAGCTGGCGCGCTGGGAAGAGAAACTGAACAATGACGCCGCACTGGACTCCAGGGAGGCCTACCACAGCGCCGTCACCACGATGCTGCTGCTGGCCGCCATCGCGGTCGTTGTCGGCGTCGGCTCGGCGCTGCTGGTCAGCCGCTCGCTGCTCAAGCAACTGGGTGGCGAGCCCAACGAAGCCGCCGAGGTTGCGCGGCGCATCGCGGCCGGCGACCTGACGGTGGAGGTCCAGGTCAAGCCGAACGACCGCGCGAGCCTGATGCTGGCCATGCGCGACATGCGCGACAAACTGGCCGCCATCGTTGCCGAAGTGCGCGCCGGCACCGATACCATCGCCACCGCCGCTGCCCAGGTCTCGACCGGCAATCTCGACCTGTCCGCCCGTACCGAACAGCAGGCCGGTTCCCTCGAAGAAACGGCGTCCTCGATGGAAGAACTGACGTCGACGGTGCGCCAGAACGCCGACAATGCCCAGCAAGCGAACACGATGGCCGTCTCGGCCTCGGAAGTGGCGCAAAAGGGTGGCCAGATCGTCGCCGAGGTGGTCGGCACCATGGATGCCATCACGACGTCCGCCAAGAAGATCACCGATATCATCAGCGTCATCGACGGCATCGCTTTCCAGACCAATATCCTGGCACTGAATGCCGCGGTCGAAGCCGCGCGTGCCGGCGAGCAAGGCCGTGGGTTCGCGGTCGTGGCCGGTGAAGTCCGCAACCTGGCCCATCGCGCCGGTTCGGCGGCCAAGGAAATCAAGCTGCTGATCGACGATTCGGTGCAGAAGGTCGGCGCCGGTTCGGCCCTGGTCGGCGAAGCCGGGGTCACGATGGACGAGATCGTGGGCCGCGTGAAGGGCGTGACCGACATCATGGCCGAGATTTCGGCCGCAAGCCGCGAGCAGAGCAGCGGCATCGAGCAGGTCAACCAGGCAATTTCGCAGATGGACCAGGTGACGCAGCAGAACGCGGCGCTGGTCGAGGAAGCGAGCGCGGCATCGCAGGCGATGCAGGATCAGGCCGCCCGACTGGCCGAACTGGTCGGCACGTTCAAGCTGGCCGCCGGCGGCGCGCCGGGCCGCAGCCAGCCTGCAGCGCGCAGGCACGCCGTGCCCGCTGCGGCCAGCCTCGCCAAGCCGGCGGCCCGCAAGCCGGCCGCGGTGGAGAACACGGCCGCCTGGGAAGCGTTCTGAGGCGCTCCACGCGCGCGTAAAAAAGCCCGCGCGGCATGGCCGGCGGGCGATCGGATCGAGCAGGCGCTACATCAGGCCGGGCGCGGCAGCGCCAGCCCGGGTTCGCGCCGGTGTTGCGCTGGGGTGGCCTTGGCAGCGTCGGCCATCTTGAAGACGCCGACCACGCGCGCCAGCTGGCGCGCCTGGTCCTGCATCGCGGCGGACGCGGCGGCAGCTTCCTCGACCAGCGCCGCGTTCTGCTGGGTGACCTGATCCATCTGGGTGACGGCGTCGTTGATCTGGCCGATGCCGGCACGCTGTTCCTCGGTGGCGGCGCTGATCTCGCCGATGATGCCGGTCACGCGCTGCACGCTGCCGACGATCTCTTCCATCGTGGTGCCGGCCTGGTCGACCAGGCGCGCGCCGCTGCCGACCTTGTCCACCGAGTCGGTGATCAGGTCCTTGATTTCCTTCGCGGCTGCGGCCGAGCGGTGCGCCAGGCTGCGCACTTCCCCGGCGACGACGGCAAACCCGCGGCCCTGCTCGCCCGCGCGCGCCGCCTCGACCGCCGCATTCAGGGCCAGGATATTGGTCTGGAAGGCGATGCCGTCGATGACGCCGATGATGTCGGCGATCTTCTGCGACGAGGCGTCGATCGAGCGCATCGTGTCGACCACCTGCGCTACCACGGCGCCGCCGCGTGCCGCCACGTCGCTGGCCGCCGCGGCCAGCTGGGCGGCCTGGCGCGCGTTGTCGGCGGTCTGGCTGACGGTCGAGGTCATTTCTTCCATCGACGACGCGGTTTCTTCCAGCGCGCCGGCCTGCTGCTCGGTGCGTGCCGACAGGTCGAGATTGCCGCTGGCAATCTCCGACGATGCGGTGGTGATCGCTTCCGACCCCTCGCGGATCTCGCGCACGATGCGCTGCAGCTGGCCGTTCATGTGCTGCAGCGCTTCCTGCAGCTGGCCGATTTCATCCTTCGACTCGACCTGCGGGTCCGCGCTCAGGTCGCCATCGGCCACGCGCCGGGCCACCTCGACCGCCCTGGCGACCGGACGCACGATGCTGCGGGTGAGCCAGGTGGCGCAGGCGATGCTGAGGGCGATCGCCAGGCAGCCCAGCAGGACGACCATGTTGCGCGCCTTGTGGCGGATGTCTTCGATGCGCTGGTGCAGCTGGTCCAGGCGCGTGCGCTGCAGGGTCAGCAGCGCGCCGATCGATTGCTGGTAGACCTCGGCGGCGGGCAGGTAGACCTTTTCCAGCACTTCGTTCGACGCTTCCAGCTGGCCGGCTTCCTTCAGCTTGAGTGCGCGGTTGCGGCTGTCCTGGTAAGTAGTGCGGACGCTCATCGCCTTGGTATAGGCAGCCTTTTCCGCCTCGCTCGTCAGCATCGGTTCGAGCTGCTTCACGTACTCGCTCGTGGTGCGGTTGGTTTCCTCGGTGCCCTTGGCAAAGAATTGCACCAGCGAGGTGTCGCTGCTCTTGATGATCGCCGAGGTGCGGGTCACCGACACGTTGGTGTTCTTGCTCCAGTCGCTGGCGAGGCGCTCTTTCTTGATCGGTTCGTCCAGCATGGCCTGGGCCGCGTCGGCCAGGGCGTTCAGCTGGACGAGGCTGAGGGTGGTGGTGAAGATCGACAGGGCCAGCACGATGGCGAAGCCAAGGGCCAGACGCTGGCCGATTCGCAGGTCGGAAAGAAATTTCATGATGATGGGAAGCCGGTACGCGAAGCACCAGTGGTTTTCGGAGAGATTTTGAACGGCAAAATATGTTCGCATACTAACGAAAATATTGCGCTAAATCAATACGTGGTAGCCGATGTGTGTGCTTCCGCAACATCAGCGGCATGGCGCCGCTGAAGGAAAGATGGCCGCGAAATGGCCGATTATCGGGCGTTACCGGCCATGGCGCGCCGTCAGGACAGGCGCGGCACCAGCGTGGCAACTGCCTGGCGGCGTGGTGCAGCCGGGCGTGCGCGGGCGGCGTCCCCGGTGCCGAGCTTGAATTCGCTGACCACCTGCGCCAGGTGCAGCGCCTGCTCCTGCATGGCACCGGAAGCGGCGGCCGCTTCCTCGACCAGCGCGGCGTTCTGCTGGGTGACCTGATCCATCTGGTTGATGGCCTGGTTGATCTGGCCGATGCCGGCACGCTGTTCTTCGGTCGCGGCGGTGATGTCGCCGATGATGTCGCTCACGCGCCTGACGCTGCCGACGATCTCGTCCATGGTGGCGCCGGCCTGGTTGACCAGCCGCGTACCGACCTCGACCTTGTCCACCGAGTCGGTGATCAGTTCCTTGATCTCCTTGGCGGCGGCGGCCGAGCGCTGCGCCAGCGAGCGCACTTCACCGGCCACGACCGCAAAGCCGCGGCCCTGCTCACCGGCACGCGCCGCTTCCACCGCCGCGTTCAGCGCCAGGATATTGGTCTGGAACGCGATGCCGTCGATGACGGCGATGATGTCGACGATCTTCTTCGACGACGCGTCGATCGAACCCATGGTGTCGACGACCTGTGCGACCACCGCGCCGCCGCGGCCCGCCACTTCCGATGCCGATGCGGCCAGCACGTTGGCCTGGCGCGCGTTTTCGGCATTCTGGGTCACCGTCGAAGTCAGTTCTTCCATCGACGACGCCGTTTCCTCGAGCGAGCCGGCCTGCTGTTCGGTACGGCTGGACAAGTCGAGGTTGCCGCTGGCGATTTCGGACGAGGCGGTGGTGATCGTATCCGCACCCTGGCGGATGTCACGCACCATGCGCAGCAGCTGGTCGTTCATGTGCTTCAGCGCCGACTGCAGCTGGCCGATCTCGTCGCGGCCGCCGCTTTGCGGGTTGGCCGTCAGGTCGCCGGCCGCCACGCGCTGCGCAAGTTCGACCGCCGTACGCACCGGACGGGTGATGCTCAGCGTCAGCCACCAGGCGCAGAGGATGCCCAGGAGCGTGCTCAGTCCGCCGAGCAGCAGGACGGTACGGCGGCTTTCCTGCTTGATCGCCAGGATCTGGCCGCTCAGCTCGTTGACGCGGTCGCGCTGGATCGCGACCAGCTTGTTCATGCCGGCCTGGTAAGCTTCGGCGGCTGGAATGTAGATCTTGTCGTGCAGGTCGTTGGATTCCTGGATCTGGCCGGCCTGCTTGAGCCGGATCGCTTCCTTGCGCCCGCCGGCGTAGCCCTCGCGCAGTTTCATCATCGTGGCAAAGATCTGTTTTTCCTCGACCGTGGTCAGCAAGGGTTCGACGTCCTTCAGGTATTGCTGCGCTTTCTTGTTGGTTTCTTCCGTATTCCTGGCGAAGAACTGGATCAGCGAGGCGTCGCTGCTCTTGATGATGGCCGAGGTGCGGATCACGGCGACGCTGATATTCGCGCTCCAGGCGCTGATCAGGCGTTCTTTCTTGACCGGCTCGTCGAGCATGCGCTCGGCGGCATCGGCGACAGCATTCAGCTTGACGATGCCGATTGCAGTTGTAATGATCGACAGGACGAGAACGATGGCAAAGCCAAGCGCGAGACGCCGTCCGATTTTTATGTTGGCTAGGAAGTGCATGCTTTTAATGACAATTAAGCGGCTTTAAAGGCGAAATATTACACCGCTTCAATTTTGTTGGCTTACGGCAACACTATTGTAAATATTGTCAGCATGCCCGTGACTGTGACCCTTATCCGTTTTTTGCCACTTATTTATTACTTGAAGGATCCCATGTTCAAACCAGGCACATTGTCGACTTTTCATTCCTTGCTGTTGGTGCCGGCGGCGTTGATGCTCAGCCTGGCATTGGCAGGGTGCCAGCGCGAAAAACCGCCCGCCCCAGCCAAACCGGCGGCCTCCCAGCCTCCGGCCCAGCCCGTGCGCACGCGCGACCAGGCGATCGCGTCCGTGATGGCACTGCCCGAAATCAAGACCTGGTCGGAACAGATCGAAAAGGGGTCGCGCGGCGCCGCCCACGGCGCGGTGATCGAAGACGATCCGGCCCCGCGCCTGATCGGCGGCAAGCCGTATTACCAGCTCAGCTTCGTGGAAAACCGCAAGCAGAACATCCACCGCCGCGCCAGCTTCCTGGTGGCGCAGCAGGGTGACGATATCCTGGTCGAAGATGCGGAGACGGATGCGGTGCAGTCGCTGTCGGAGTGGCGGCGCAATATCCGCAATATCGAGCTGAAGTCGCGTTGAAAGATGGCGCACGTCGCAATGACGTCCGGGTATGACGCCATTGCAGCATGTCGATTGAACGTCGGTTCAGTGCTTGCCTTTCTTGCCTGCGCCAAGCTCGCGCCAGTCGCTTTCATCCAGCGCTACGTCGAACTTTTTCGCCGCCGCGCGGATACGCGCCCACGCTTCATCCCGCTCGTGGTCCGTCACATCCTTCACCTGGTCGAAGCGGGCAATGGCATTCCTTACGTGGCTCGCGTCCTCGAGCGGTTCCTTCCGTTGCTTGGGAAAAGCAAATTGTCGGGCAGAGATGGCGTTGCGGTCTTCCTGATCCAGCTTGCTCATGGGGTGCCTCCTCGATATGCGTTGAAACTGGAGCATGATCGATTATGCGTTTTCGGGGCGCCCGGTAATGGTTTGATCGGCGACAAGCCACTATTTCGGGCGGCGCCTATTGTGGGAAGTGCTGCCGGCCGCGCGTAGCGCCGTTCACGCGATTGCCTCATGCGTGTTCAGCGATACCACTCCTCCCCCGGCCGGCAGCACCCTCCCCTGCTACGCACACTACCGCGCTAACTGTCCAGGTGCGAAATCAGCGCCCGCCCTTCCAGCTCGCCTTCCGGCGCGCCATCCACCCCGGCGCGCGCATGGTGCACGTCGACCGATACCCCCACCGCCATGATGTCGATCAGCAGCAATTGCAGGATACGCGAAATCATCGACAGGAAATGGGTGCTGTCCTCGGCATGATCGACCGCCAGGCAGACCGTGGCGCGGCGCGCCAGCGGCGACTGGCTGCTGGTGATGGCGATCACGTCGGCACCGGCGGCGCGGGCGGCGTCGACCGCGGCCAGCAGTTCGGGCAGTCCGCCCGAATTCGAGATCGCGACCACCACGTCGCCCGGCCCCAGCAGGCCGGCGGCCAGCGTGAACAGGTGCGAGTCGCCGTACAGCGCGCTCGGGATGCGGAAGCGGAAGAATTTATGCTGGCCGTCCAGCGCCACCACGCGCGAATTGCCCAGCGCGTAGAACTCGATGCGGCGCGCGCGGCTGACCAGTTCGATCGCGCGGTCGATCGCGTGCACGTCGAGCTGGTCGCGGAATTTCAGGATCGCCGACACGGTGTTGTCGATGACCTTCGCCGACAGGTCGTGGGTGCTGTCGCTGATCCGTACCTGGCTGTGGCGCACCGGGATCGACCCGGTCAGCGAGCTGGCGAACTTCAGCTTGAAATCGGCCAGGCCCAGGAAACCGAGCGAGCGGCAGAAGCGGATCACGGTCGGCTGGCTGACGTCGGCCAGCCTGGCGATTTCGGCGATCGGTTCGTTCAGCACCAGGCGCGGCTGCTCCAGCACCAGCGTGGCGACGCGCTGCTCGGCCGGCGTCAGTTCGTGCTGCAGCTGCTGGATGCGGTCCATCAGCGTATTCGCGCCGCTGCGGCCGCGCAGGTGTTCGGACAGGATGGTCGCCACGCCGTCGAAGGCGACGTGGGGCGTGCTGATGACGAAGGTCGGGATGTCGGCGATGTAGTCCGTGAAGCGGCCCTTCGATTCGAAGCGCGTGCGGAACGGCGAGGTCTTGAACCACTCCTTCAAACGCGGGACGATGCCGCCGCCGATGAAGATGCCGCCGAAGGCGCCCAGCGTCACCGCCAGGTTGGCCGCGGCGCTGCCCAGCATGCCGCAGAAGCATTCCAGCGTCTCGATGCAGAGCGCATCCTTTTCTTCCAGCGCGCCGGTGATGATGGCCGCCGAATCGCGCGTGCGCGCATTCACGCCGTTGCGATGGGCCAGCGCGCGGTACACGATCTCCATGCCGGGGCCGGAGATCAGGCGCTCGTTGGAGACGTGCTTCCACTCGCGCCAGGCCAGCTGCAGCACCGCGAACTCGCGCTCGTCGGCGGGTGCGAAGTTGACGTGGCCGCCCTCGCTGCCCAGCGTGACGAAGCCGTCCAGGGTCGGGATCACGCCGGATACGCCCAGGCCGGTCCCCGGTCCGAGCACGCCGATCACCGCGTTCGGTGCCGGCTTGCCCGAGCCGACCTGCATCAGGTCGTCGGCCTTCAGGCCCGGGATCGCCATCGCCAGCGCCGTGAAGTCGTTCACGATCAGCAGCGTGGTGAGGCCGAGTTCGCGCCGCACCGCATCGGTCGAGAATTCCCAGGGCCGGTTGGTCATGCGCACGTAGTCGCCGCTGACCGGGTTGGCCAGCGCCAGCGCCGCATGGTGCAGGCGCGTGTCGGCGTGCTCCTGCAGGTAGAAACGCAGCAGCGGGACGATGCCGGCGAAGTCGTCGCACTTCAGCACGCGTACCGAGCGGTAGGTGCCGGGCGCGGTCTGCAGCGCGAAGCGGGCGTGGGTCGCACCGATGTCGGCCAGCAGGCGCGGGCCGTCGGCGAAGGCGGTGCGGGTATTGTCCGGCTGTTCCTGCATGCTGTTACGCCTTCAGGGTGCCGAACCAGCCGCCGTAGGCCGGCAGCGTGACCTTGCCATCGGCGACCTCGCCCGGCAGGCCGTGGCCCTCGAGTGGCGCCGCGCCGGCGGCTTGCGGCCAGTCGAACGACAGCGGCTGGTCGGTCACGTTGAACACGGCCAGTACCGGCGCATGTCCAGGCAAGTCGCGCCGCAGGGCCAGCGCCTGTTCCGGCACGTCGTAGAAGGCGATCTCGCCGCGCAGCAGCTGTGGCATGGTGCGGCGCCAATGGATGATGGCGCGCTGGAAGTTCAGCATCGATTGCGGGTCCTGGTCCTGCACCGACTCGGCCAGCGCCAGGTGCTCGGCCGGCACCGGCAGCCATGGGGTGCCGGTGGTGAAGCCGGCGTTGGGCGCCTCGGACGTCCACGGCATCGGCGTGCGGCAGCCGTCGCGGCCCTTGAACTCGGGCCAGAAGGTGATGCCGTACGGGTCCTGCAGCAGTTCGAACGGGACGTCGGCTTCGGTCAGCGCCAGTTCGTCGCCCTGGTACAGGCAAGGGGTGCCTTTCAGGGAAAGCTGCAGTGCCAGCACGAGTTTCGACAAGGCCGGCGTCGGCTTTCCATTTGCCCAGCGCGTCGCCACGCGGATCGCGTCGTGGTTGCCGACCGACCACGAGCCCCAGCCATCCTTGACGCGCTCGTTGAACTCTTCCACCTGGCGGCGGATGTGGGCGCTGGAGAATTCCGGCGTCAGCAGGTTGAAGCTGTAGGCCATGTGCAGCTTGTCGTCGCCCGAGGTGTACTCGGCCATCTGGGCCAGCGCATCGTCCGAGCTGACTTCGCCGATCGACACGGCGCCGAATTCGTCCAGCAGCGTGCGCACCTTCTGCAGGAAGGCGATGTTCTCCGGCTGGGTCTTGTCGTGGATGTGCGCCTGCATGCCGTACGGGTTGACGTCGGTGACGGTCGAGGTGTCGCGCACCAGCGCCGGCGGGTTGCTGCGCAGCTGGCGGTCGTGGAAGTGGAACACGCAGGCATCCATGCGCACGCCGTCGACGCCGCGCTCGAGCCAGAAGCGCAGCGAATCTAGGTGCGCCTGCTGCACGTCCGGATTGTGGAAGTTCAGCTGCGGCTGGCTGACCAGGAAGTTGTGCATGTAGTACTGCTTGCGGCGCGTGTCCCACTGCCACGCCGAGCCGCCGAACACCGACAGCCAGTTGTTGGGCGGATTGCCGTCCGGGAGCGGATCGGACCACACGTACCAGTCCGACTTCGGATTGTCGCGGTTGGCGCGGCTTTCGACGAACCACGGGTGGGCGTCCGCGGTGTGCGACATCACCTGGTCGATCATGATCTTCAGCCCGACGCTGTGTGCCTTGGCGATCAGCCTGTCGAAGTCCTCGAGGGTGCCGAACAGCGGATCGACGTCGCAATAGTCCGAGATGTCGTAGCCGAAGTCCTTCATCGGCGACTTGAAGAACGGCGACAGCCACACGATGTCCACGCCCAGGCTGGCGATGTAATCGAGCTTGGCGGTAATGCCCGGCAGGTCGCCGACGCCGTCACCGTTGGTGTCGAGGTAGCTGCGCGGATAGACCTGGTAGATGATGGCTTCCTGCCACCACGGCGCGTTGTCGTTCGATGAAGGGGTCATGGCTGTGTAGAGTTTGGTAATTTTTACGCAATATACAGGATAGGTCCTGCGCTGACAATCGGCGCCAATCCAGTATATTCTGGCAAATATCCTTAAAAATCATTGGATTAGCATGCATATAGCCGAACAATATCAAGCACAGCAGTAGTCAAACTACATATTCAATGTCACGTGAATGAGCTGGCCGAACAAGTTCTTGTTGCCAAGATGAGCAGGGTTGCATAGGATCGCGGCACGATACACGTCAGGAGACCCCGATGACCCAGACCCCGCCATCGGTAGCAGCCCCCGCCGGGACCGGCCGCATGCCGCGCCAGATCCCCTACATCATCGCCAACGAAGGCTGCGAGCGCTTCAGCTTCTACGGCATGCGCAACATCCTGACGCCCTTCCTGATCTCGTCGCTGCTGCTGTTCCTGCCCGAAGCCCAGCGCGCCGGCGAGGCCAAGGACGTGTTCCACACCTTCGTCATCGGCGTCTACTTCTTCCCGCTGCTGGGCGGCTGGCTGGCCGACCGCTTCTTCGGCAAGTACAACACCGTGTTCTGGCTCAGCCTCGTGTACTGCGCCGGCCACGCATGCCTGGCCGCGTTCGAGGACAACGTGCGCGGCTTCTACCTCGGCCTGTTCCTGATCGCGCTCGGCTCGGGCGGCATCAAGCCGCTGGTGTCCTCGTTCGTGGGCGACCAGTTCGACCACACCAACAAGGACCGCGCCAAGGTGGTGTTCGACGCCTTCTACTGGATCATCAACTTCGGCTCCTTCTTCGCGTCCCTCCTCATGCCGGTGTTCCTGCGCGACTACGGTCCGGCGGTGGCCTTCGGCATCCCCGGCATCCTGATGCTGATCGCGACGCTGGTGTTCTGGAGCGGCCGCAGGAAATACGTGCACGTGCCGCCGAGCGCGGCCGATCCGCATTCGTTCACGCGCGTGGCGCGCACCGCCCTGCTGGCCAGGAAGCCGGGCGCCGGCCGGCCCGGCCTGGCGGTCGCCTGCATCGGCGCGGCGGGTGCCGTGACCTCGCTGGCCATGAGCCCGTCCTGGGGCTTCGTGATCGCCGCCTGCACGGCCCTGGTGCTGCTGCTCGCCTTTGGCGGCATCGGCGTCGCCATGCAGCTGGAACGCGCGCGCGGGATCCACCCCGACGAGGCGGTCGACGGCGTGCGCGGCGTGCTGCGCGTGCTGATCGTGTTCGCGCTGGTGACGCCGTTCTGGTCGCTGTTCGACCAGAAGGCCTCGACCTGGATCGTGCAGGCGGGCGGCATGCTGCGCCCGACGCTGCATCTGTTCGGCAGCGAGTTCCGCTTCGAGCCGGCCCAGATGCAGGCCCTGAATCCGCTGCTGGTGATGCTGCTCATCCCGGTCAACAACCTCGCCGTGTTCCCCGCATTGCGCCGCCTCGGCTGGGAGCCGACCGCGCTGCGCCGCATGACCGCCGGGATCGCGTTATCAAGCCTGTCCTGGGTCGCGATCGGCACCATCCAGGTGGTGATGGATGGCGGCACGGCGGTCTCGATGGCCTGGCAGATCCTGCCCTACGCGCTGCTGACCATGGGCGAGGTGCTGGTCTCGGCCACCGGCCTCGAATTCGCCTACAGCCAGGCGCCGCGCTCGATGAAGGGCGCGATCATGGCCTTCTGGTCGCTGGCGGTGACGGTCGGCAGCCTGTGGGTGCTGATCGTGAACGCCAGCGTGCGCAACGAGACCGTGCTGGCCCACATCGCCAGCACCGGGCTGGGCGTGATGGCCTTCCAGATGTACTTCTTTGCCGCGTTCGCCTTCATCGCCGCATTGGCCTTCGGCTGGTATGCGACACGCTACCGCATGGTAAACAACTACCGTAATGAAGCCGCTTAGTCAGTCCGACAAGCGGTCCCGCTTTTGTTTCACGATTCTCGATTCATGAATAGAACCTTCCCCACCGCCGGCGCCGCATCGATCATGTCGATGGCGCTGCTGGCCGGCGGCGCGCATGCCGCCGTCACCCCCGAGGCCTGCGAAAGCAGCGCCTTCCAGATCAATCAGCACCCGGCCGCCGCCAGCTTCGATGCGCGCGCCGTCTGGCTCGGCAAACGCCTGCTCAAATGGCCGGGCGCCGACGCCGGCGCCGTCTTCAAGCTGTACTACGCAGCGAACGGCACGATCACGGCGCCGGCCGGCGGCAAGGCCGGCGGCGCGAGCGGCTTCATCACGCTCGAGCGCTTCACCGGCACGGTGCCGGCCGCCGCCGCGGCGCGCTTCAAGTACCTGGCCGACGGTCCGGTCCTGCAGGTGCGCGAGAGCGATGCCGACGACGTGCGCGCCCTGCTGCGCCAGCAGCTGGTGCTGGTGCAGGAAGACGCACAGGGCAGCGTGCGCGCCGCCACCCGCATCCAGGTGGCCGGTGCGCTGGACGACCTGTACGCGGCCGCGGCCGGCCTCGACAAGCTGGGCGCGAGCGTGGCCGCCAACCGCACCGCCTTCACCCTGTGGGCGCCGACCGCCCAGCAGGCCGCGGTCTGCATCTACAACGGCCCGGCCAAGCCGACCGGCTCGGTGTACCAGATGCGCTTCGACGACAAGACCGGGACCTGGAGCGTGGCGCTGCCGGGCGACCTCTCGGGCAAGTACTACAAATACGCGGTCGACGTGCCGGTCGACGGCGCCGGCATCGTGCGCAACATGGTGACCGACCCGTATTCGGTCAGCCTGAGCGCGGACTCGAAGCGCAGCTACATCGGGCGCCTGGATGCGCCGCGCCTGAAGCCGGCCGGCTGGGATGCCGCCCCGGCGCCGCAGACGGTGAAGAATCCGACCGACATGGTGGTCTATGAACTGCACGTGCGCGACTTCTCGATCAACGACGGCAGCGTCCCATCCGAGCACCGCGGCAAATACCTCGCCTTCACCGACACCGGCAGCAAGGGCATGCAGCACCTGGCGGCGCTGGCCAGGTCCGGCCTGACCGACGTCCACCTGCTGCCGGTGTACGACATCGGCAGCGTGCCCGAAACCGGCTGCGCCGTGCCGGCCCCCTTCGGCGCGGCCGACGGCCTGGCCCAGCAGGCGCTGGTCAAGGAGACTGCCCAGGCCGACTGCTTCAACTGGGGCTACGACCCGTATCACTACAACGCGCCGGAAGGCAGCTACGCCACCGATCCGGCACGCGCCGAAGTGCGCGTGCTCGAGTTCCGCAAGATGGTCGACAGCCTGCACAAGGCCGGCCTGCGCGTCGGCATGGACGTGGTGTACAACCACACCTTCAAGGCCGGCCAGGACGGGAAATCGGTGCTGGACCGCATCGTGCCCGGCTACTACCACCGCCTCGATGCGAAAGGCGCCGTCGAGCAGTCGACCTGCTGCGACAACACCGCCACCGAAAACCTCATGATGGGCAAGCTGATGATCGATTCGGTGACGCTGTGGGCGACCGAGTACAAGATCGATTCCTTCCGCTTCGACCTGATGGGCCACCAGCCGCGCGCGGTGATGGAACAGTTGCAGCAGAAAGTGAACGCTGCCGCCGGCCGCCAGGTGCAGCTGCTCGGCGAAGGCTGGAATTTCGGCGAAGTGGCGGACGGCGCGCGCTTCGTGCAGGCGTCGCAGCTGTCCCTGAACGGCAGCGGGATCGGCACCTTCAACGACCGCACCCGCGATGCGGTGCGCGGCGGTTCGGCGGGGGATGCCGGCGAAGCGCTGTTCAAGCGCCAGGGCTGGATCAACGGCCTGGTGTACGACCCGAATGCGCATGCAGGACAAGTGCCGGCGGCCGAACTCTCGAGGGCGGCCGACCTGGTGCGCGCCGGCCTGGCCGGCTCGATCCGTTCCTACCCGCTGCAGACCTACGACGGCCAGGTGAAGACGCTGGAGTCGATCGACTACAACGGCCAGCCGGCCGGCTACGCGGCCGAGCCGGGCGAAGTGGTCAACTACGTCGAGAACCACGACAACCAGACGCTGTTCGACATCGGCGTGTTCAAGCTGCCCGCGGGTACGTCGAGCCAGGAGCGCGCGCGCGTGCAGGTGCTGGGCATGGCGGTGGATGCCTTCAGCCAGGGCATCGCCTACTACCACGCCGGCATCGACGTGCTGCGCTCGAAGTCGCTCGACCGCAACAGCTTCAATTCGGGCGACTGGTTCAACCGCCTCGACTGGAGCTACCGCGACAATTATTTCGGCACCGGCCTGCCACCCGAAGCCGACAACGGCAAGGACTATGCGCTGATCAAGCCGCTGCTGGCCAACGCCGCGTTCAAGCCGGCGCCAGGCGATATCGCCTGGACCCGCGACGCCTTCCGCGACCTGCTGGCGGTGCGCGCCAGCTCGACGCTGTTCCGCCTGCCAAGCGCTGCCGAGATCAGGCGCCGCCTGCGTTTCTTCAACACCGGCGCGCAGCAGATCCCGACCGTAGCGGCGGCGTATCTGGACGGCCGCGGCTACGAGGGCGCGGCATTCAACGGCGTGGCCTACTTCATCAACGTCGACAAGATCGGCCACACGGTCGCCGACCCGCAGGCGGTGGGCAAGCGCATGCGCCTGCATCCGGTGTTCACCGCCGCCGGCGTCGCCGACAAGCGTGCCACGCAGGCGCGCTTCGACAGCGCCACCGGCAGCTACGAAATCCCGCCGCGCACGGCGGTGGTCTTCGTCGAGGACTGACTTACCAGCGGCAGGTCAGGCGCAGGGTCTCGCCCTCGCGTGCGACCACGCGTCCCGGGGCGGTATCGTGGCAGCGGTAGACCACGCGCAGGCGTTTCGGGATACCGCCTGCCGGATCGCCGCACAGCCCGTTGTCGACCTGGATCGCGCCGCGGTTGCGCACGACGTCGCGCTGGACTGCGCGGCGCGCGTCGCACATGCGGCCGCGCGCGCCATATTCGGCTTCCAGGATGCGTACGCGGTCCCAGCGCGGGCCGCGCGGGCCGCCGCGGTCACCACGGTCGTATTGGGCGTCGCGCTGGCCCGCTTCGTAGCCGGCGTCGAAACCACGGCGCGCTTCCTGGCTTTGGGCAAACGAGGAAGTGGCTGCAGCAGTCAGGGCCAGGGCGGCTGCGATACGCATGAGGGTTGGCTTGGCGAATTTCATGATGTTTTCCTTCTCTATATCGATGGCAAATGCTACCGCGCAACTTTGAGTGCGCTCTGTACGGACGTTCACAGTGTGCCGCCAAGTGCCCCAGAAAGCTGTTCACGGGCCTGTAAGAGACGTTTCAAGGTGTTAAATCAAAATACCGGCCACGTCGGCTCGGCCGGATTGCGCCACGAGCGCGGGGACCTTGCAGGCCGCTGGCAG
This sequence comes from Herbaspirillum sp. SJZ107, assembly GCF_006715485.1. GTDB lineage: Bacteria > Pseudomonadota > Gammaproteobacteria > Burkholderiales > Burkholderiaceae_D > Telluria. The sequence continues at coordinate 749,622 of NZ_VFNH01000002.1, read as the reverse complement.
GCGCTCGCCTTTGTCGAAAGCGCACCGGCGCCCTGCCGGCGCTGGCCGGCGCCCAGTCGTCGGTGCGCGGCTGGCTGAGCGCCGGCAAGGCCTTCTGAGGACTGCTGCCGTTCAGCTGTCCAGGTGCGAGATCAGCAGGCGGCGGCGCTCGCTGTCGCCCTCGCCCGCCGCTTCTCCCTGCGGCCCCAGCGAAATCCCCACCGCCATGATGTCGATGAGCAGCAGCTGCAGGATGCGCGAAATCATCGACAGGAAGGTCGTCGAATCCTCGGCGTGGTCGACCGCCAGGCAGATGCTGGCCTTGCGCGCCAGTGCCGACTTGCTGCTGGTGATGGCGATGACGTCGGCGCCGGCGGCGCGCGCGGTGTCGACCGCGCCCAGGAGCTCGGGCAGCTGGCCGGCGGTCGAGATCGCGATCACGACATCGCCGGGGCCGAGCAGCTCGGCCGCCATCGAGAACAGGTGCGAGTCGCCGTAGGAGCTGGTCGGGATGCGGAAGCGGAAGAACTTGTGCTGGCCGTCGAGCGCCACCACGCGTGAATTGCCCATCGCGTAGAACTCGATGCGTTTTGCCTTGCGCAGGATCTCGATGGCGCGGTCGATCGAGTGCACGTCGAGCTGGTCGCGGAATTTCAGGATCGCCGACACCGTGTTGTCGATGACCTTGGCCGACAAATCGTGGGTGCTGTCGGTCATGCGCACCTGGCTGTGGCGCACCGGGATGGTGCCGGTCAGGCTGCCCGCGAATTTCAACTTGAAGTCGGCCAGGCCGGTAAAGCCGAGCGAGCGGCAGAAGCGGATCACGGTCGGCTGGCTGACGTCGGCCAGCTTCGCGATCTCGGCGATCGGCTCGGACAATACCTTGCGCGGATGCTCGATGACCAGGCTGGCGACGCGCTGTTCGGCCGGCGACAGTTCGTGCTGCAGGTTCTGCACGCGCTCCATCAGGGTGTTGGCGCCGCTGCGGTTGCGCAGGTGCTCGGACAGGATCGCCGACACCCCGTTCAGCGCCGGATTCGGCGTCATGATCACGTAGGTCGGGATCTGGGCCACGTAGTCGGTGAAGCGGCCCTTGGCTTCGAAGCGCGCGCGGAACGGCGACGTCTTGAACCATTCGCCCATGCGCGGCACGATGCCGCCGCCGATGAAGATGCCCCCGAAAGCGCCGAGCGTGACGCCGAGGTTGGCCGCCGCGCCGCCCAGCATGCCCGAGAAGCATTCCAGCACCTCCAGGCACAGCGGGTCATGCTGGTCGAGCGCGCCGCTGATGATCTCGGCCGAGCTGCGTATCTTCACGCTGACGCCATTGCGCTGCGCCAGCGCGCGGTAGATGATTTCCATGCCGGGGCCGGAAATCAGGCGCTCGTTCGAGACGTGGCGCCATTCGCGCCAGGCGTACTGCAGGATCGCGAACTCGCGCTCGTCGCTCGGCGCGAAGTTGACGTGGCCGCCCTCGCTGCCGAGGGTGACGAAGCCGTCCACGGTCGGGATCACGCCCGACACGCCCAGGCCGGTACCGGGGCCGAGCACGCCGGCCACCGCGTTCGCCTGCGGCTTGCCGCCGCCTACCTGCATCAGGTCTTCCGGCCGGAAGCCTGGCAAGGCCATCGCCAATGCCGTGAAGTCGTTCACGATCAGAAGCGTGTTCAGGCCGAGCGTGCGCCTTACCTCGTCGGTGGAGAACTGCCAGTCGCGGTTGGTCATGCGGATGAAATCGCCGCTGATCGGATTGGCCAGCGCGAATGCGGCGTGGCTGATGCGGCCGGCATTAGCCTGCGCCAGGTAAGCCTGCAGCAGCGGTTCGATGCCCGGGTAGTCGTCGCACAGCAGCACCGCCACGTCGCGCAGCGCGCCCGGCGCGGTTTCCAGCGCAAAGCGCGCATGGGTCGCGCCGATGTCGGCCAGGAGGCGCGGGCCGTCGCTGTAGGCGGCGCGCGGGTGTTTGGGTTCGGATGTTGGTTCGCTGGCGGGCTGGTGCTGGGGCTGGGCCTGGGTCGTCATGATGTCTCGATTGGGTAGAATTTCCCTTATTGCACCAAGGATACCATTGATTGAATTGCATTCTTTAAATGTCCCCTGCGACACAAATTGAACAAGCAAATTATCATTGCAGTAACAATCGGTTCACCTTGTGGATCGACTCACCAATTTACTGGCAAGGCGGCACTATGACTATTCATCCAGAAAGAATCCCGACCGGGATCCCGGAGTTCGACGCGGTCTTGCATGGCGGCCTGGTACCGCGCCGCATCCACCTGGTCGAAGGACGGCCGGGTACCGGCAAGACGACGCTCGGCCTGCGTTACCTGCTCGAAGGTGCAAGAATGGGCACGGCCGGGCTGTACCTGAGCCTTTCGGAAGGCGAAGACGAACTGCGCGAAACCGCGGACAACCATGGCTGGTCGCTCGACGGCATCGACATCGTGGAAATGATCCCCCTGCCCGAGGAGACGTCGCCGCAGACCATCCTGCTGCCGACCGACACCGAGCTCGTCAGTCTGGTGAACCGCATCGCCGACTGTGTCGCCCAGGCCGGCGCGGTGCGCGTCGTGATCGATTCGATGGTCGAGATCCGCCTGCTGGCGCGCGACAGTGCCCACTACCGGCGCCAGATCATCGCCCTGCGCCAGCGCCTGACCAAGATCGGGGCCACCGTGCTGCTGCTCGACGATATCACTGCGGATGGCCGCGAATACGAGCTGCAGAGCGCGGTGCACAGCGTCGTTTCGCTGGAGTACATCGAGCGCAGCTTCGGGGCTGCACGGCGCCGCCTGCACATCGTCAAGATGCGCGGCGGTAGTTTTCAAACCGGATGGCACGACTACTCGATCGTGACCGGCGAGATCCTGGTTTTCCCCAGCCTCATTGCGCAAGAACATCATCGCCCCCCTGAAGAGTTCACCATACCGAGTGGCGTCGAGGCCTTCGACACCTTGTTCGGCGGGCCGTTGACGGCCAGCAGTTCGACCATGATATTGGGTCCTTCCGGCACCGGAAAATCCACGCTCGCCTTGCAGTACGCATCGTCCGCCCTGAAAACCGGGCACAAGGTCGCCTATTTCAACTTCGACGAGTCGGAGACGACGCTGCGTTCGCGCATGGTGGCAGGCATGCCGGCAGGCGAAGCGAAACAGGGCGATACCGGCAGCCAGGAGCCGGATGCGGACACCGGCGCTCACCGCTTCTTCCTGCGCCGCGTCAACCCCTCGCGCATTTCGCCGGGCGAATTCATCTGGAACGTACGGCGCCTGGTCGAAGACAAGGACGTGAAACTGGTCATCATCGACAGCATCAATTCCTATCTGGACGTGATCAGGGAAGAAAAATCGCTGCTGCTCCAGATGAATGAACTGTTTTCCTACCTGAACAACATGAATGTGACGGCGATCGTGGTTGGCGCCCATTCGGCGCAACTGGATACGTCGAAGGAACCGGACGCGCTCAGCATTATTACGGACAACATCATTTCCATGCGCTACTATGAAAGGGATAACACCGTGTACAAGGCGGTGTGCGTGCTCAAGAAGCGCCAGGGGCCGCATGCGCATGACATCCACGCGCTCGAACTGACCGATGCGGGCATCCGCATCGGCGAACGTATCCGGGGAAATGATGACGAGTTCGGAGCGGGCCCTCTCGATGCCTGAGCCGCGCCAGGCGCTGGTAGTGTTTGCCCCGGTTGCGGGCGACGCCGGCACCCTGCGTGCGCTCATCGAGTCCGAAGGCGTGCAGGCCTGCGTGTGCGCCGATGCGGCGGCGTTCTACGCGGCGGCGGACGACAGCGCCCTGGCCCTCGTCATTACCGAGGAGGGGCTGGCGCGTTGCTCCCTGCAGGACCTGAGCGCAAGACTGGGCCATCAGCCGGCGTGGTCCGACCTGCCGATCGTGGTGCTGGCCAGCGACGAGAGCCGCGAGATCGACACCGACCGCTACACCCGGCTGGCAGGCATCGGCAATGTGATCCTGCTGACGCGCCCCACCACCCGCCTGGCATTGACCATGGCCCTGCGTTCGGCCCTGCGTACGCGCCGCCTGCAATTCGCGGTGCGCGACCAGCTGGACGAATTGTCGACACATGCGGGCCGGCTGGAGTCGACCGTCGAGGAACGCACGCGCCTGCTGCAACACGAAGTGCAGGAGCGCCACCGGGCCGAACAGTCGCTGGCCGAGGCGCGCCGCCTGGAATCGCTGGGCCAGCTGACCGGCGGCATCGCCCATGACTTCAACAATATCCTGCAAGTGGTGGCAGGCAGCGAAATCCTGCTGCGCATGCTGCTGGCGAAGACCGACGATCCGCGCGTGACGCGCGCACTCGACGCCATCCGCCGCTCGGCCGGACATGGCGCTTCGCTGACCCAGCAGTTGCTGGCCTATGCGCGCCGCCAGCCGCTGGCCAGCGTCGCCATCGACATGCGCATCCACCTGCGCGCGACCTCCGAGATGATCCTGCGCACCCTGGGGCCGGACGTGCGCTTTCACATGGAACTGGCATCGTCGCTGTGGGCAGTGCTGGCCGATCCGGCGCAGCTCGACGCGGCGCTGCTGAACATCGCCGGCAACGCGCGCGACGCCATGCCCGATGGCGGCGCCCTGACCCTGCAGGTGCGTAACTGGGTATTGCCCGATCCGGCACTGCCGCAAGGGGACCGCCTCAGCGGCGACTTCGTCGGGGTGTTCATGACGGATGAAGGCGAAGGGATGTCCGAAGCCACCGCGCAGCAGGCGTTCGAACCCTTCTTCACGACCAAGCCGATCGGCAAGGGCACCGGGCTCGGCCTGTCCCAGGTGTACGGATTCGCCATCCAGAGCCATGGCCTGGCCTTCATCCGGCACGAGGCGGTCGGCACCACGATCGGCATCCTGCTGCCGCGCAGCCGGGAGCAGGCACAGGCAGCGCCCGTCGATCCGTCCACACTGCGTGCCGGCGGCCTGGCGGGGCTGCGCGTGCTGTACGTCGAGGACGACCCCGCGGTCGCCGACGCCACGGTCGGCCTGCTGCAGTCGCTGAAGGCCGGCGTGCGCGTGGTCGACAGCGCCGATGCGGCGATCCGGGAAGACTTACGGGACATCGACCTCGTGTTTTCCGACGTCATGATGCCCGGCACGATGGACGGCATCGACCTGGCGCGCTGGCTGGCCGAGCGCCATCCGGCGCTGCCGGTGGTACTGACCAGCGGCTACATGCTGTCGCCGGAACGGCTGCAGGCGCTCGACGTGCAGTTCGTGCGCAAGCCGTTCACGGCCGGCGACCTCAACGATGCCTTCGTCAAGGCCTTGCGCAAGAACGACGCCGGCAGTCCGCGGCAGCGCCGCTAGCCGGCCGGCGCCGTGGCGCGGGTTTCACTTGGCCGCGAGACCCTTCAGCAGCGCCGCATGAAACGCCGCCGGATCCTGCATCTGCGGGGCATGTCCCATGTTGCCGAATTCGACCAGCGTCGCATGGGGAATCGCCCTGGCCGCACGCTTGCCCAGTTCCGCGTAATTGCCCAGCTTGGGACGCAGCTCGGCCGGGGCGGCATCCTTGCCGATGGCGGTGGTGTCCCTGGTCCCGATCAGCAGCAGCACCGGCATTTTCAGTAACGGGAATTCGTACACCACCGGCTGGGTGTAGATCATGTCGTACAGCAGGGCCGAATTCCAGGCCACGATCTGCTTGCCGGCGCCGCGGTACATCCCGGCCAGCATCTGCACCCAGGGCTCGTACTCGGGCTTCCATTGATTGACGTAATAGGTCGATTTTTCGTAGTTGCGGATCTTGTCGGCGCTCTGCCCCTGCTCGCGCTCGTACCACTTGTCGACGCCGAGCGAAGGCACGCCGAGCGCCTTCCAGTCTTCCAGCCCGATCGGGTTGGCCAGCACCAGCTGCTCGGTCTGCTCGGGATACAGCAGCCCGTAGCGTACCGCCAGCATGCCGCCGGTGGAGTGGCCCATGATGGTGGCCTGCTTCACGCCGATCGATTCCAGCAGACCGCGGGTGTTGGCCGCCAGCTGCTGGAAGCTGTATTGATAGTGTTCCGGCTTGCTCGACTTGCAGAAGCCGATCTGGTCCGGCGCCACCACGCGGTAGCCGGCCCTGGTGAGCGCGTCGATCGATCCTTCCCAGGTCGCGGCGCAGAAGTTCTTGCCGTGCAGGAGGACGACGGTGCGGCCGTTCGGCTTGGCCGGCTTGACGTCCATGTAGGCCATGTGCAGCTGCACGCCCTGCGAGGTGAAGCGGTATTGCTGCACCGGGTGCGGGTAGTCGAAGCCTTCCAGTTCGGGGCCGTAGGCGGGTTCGGCGGCGGGCGCGGCAGCATGGGCGCCGCACACGGCGACGGTGAGGAGTGCGCCGAACAGTGCGGACAATCGTGCTGGTGCAGGCATGGGGCTTCCTTGTTGGATGGCGATGCCTGAAAGTCTAGCCGATCTGCTGTTTTAGCGTCGTCCCACGCAGGCGGGGACGACGTGGACAGGCATCAGTCCTGGGAAATCAGGGCTACCGGCGCAAGCGCATTGAATTGCACCTTGCCGTTTGCAACCACCGCGCTCTTGCCCGAATACGCATCGCGCACGGTCTGGCCGTCGTTGAACACGCCCGCCACCGAAATCGGCAGGTCGCGGTCCAGCGGCAGGTTCAGCGCGATCACGACGCGGTCGCGCACGCCGTTCTTGTCGTAGGTGCGCTTGAAGGTGTACGGCATCGAGGCGATCATCTGGTGCACGCCGGCGCCGACCGCCGGGTGGGCATGGCGGAAGCGGCCCAGTCGCGCCCAGTGCGCCTGCACGTCGGCCACGCCGTACAGACCGACACGCGCATTCGACTTCAGCTGGTCCCAGTTCATGAAGGAGCGCAGGTTGGCGTCGCCCTGCGCACCCTCGATCTTGAGCACGCGCGCGGTTTCGTCGCCGTAGTAGATCTGCGCCGCGCCCGGCGCCAGCAGCAGCTTGTTGGCGGCTTCCAGCGGATACTGGCGCATGGCGTCGAAGGGATTGCCGTCGTCGTGCGAGTCGAGGTAGTTGAGGACGGACACGCCTTTCAAGGGGCCGTTGAGCATGGCGGAATACCCCGAGAACAGCTGCTCGTAGCCCTTGGCCGCATCGCCCGCCATGCTGAAGTTGATCATGCTGTCGAAACCGTTGGCGAAGTAATCGACTTTGGTGCCGTCGTCGTAGGCGAATTCTCGGCCGGACTTGACCGAATAGCCGTACACCTCGGCCGTCATGAAGAACGGCAGGTCGCCGGCCACCTTCTTGGCCGGATTGGCGCGCTTCCAGTCCTCGTAGGCGGCGCTGGCGACGGTCTTGAGGTCTTTCCACACGCCCGGCTCGGTGTGCTTGACGGTGTCGGCGCGGAAGCCGTCGAAGCCGTACTTGCGGACCCAGTCGGCATGCCACTTCATCAGGTAGTAGCGCGGCGCGCGCGGGTAGCCGGTGCGCTTGAAGAAGTCGTCCAGCTCCTTCACCTCGCGCTCGTAGCGCCCTTCCCGCTTCCACTTGGCCACCAGTCCCGGGGGCAGCTCGACCTTCGCGTTGCTGTCGGTGCGGATGTCGGGCAGGTTCTTCACCAGCGTGCACTCGATGGTGGTGCGCATGGTCTTGAAGCCGCATACGGGTCCGGTACGCACCCAGTCGGCCGGCCAGGCCGGGTCTTGCGCCGTCACCGGACCGGTATGGTTCATCACCACGTCCAGCAGCACGCGGATGCCGCGCGCGTGGGCGGCATCGACCAGCTCGTGCAGGTCCTGCTCGGTGCCGAGGTTGGCGTCGACCGCGGTGAAGTCGCTGGCCCAGTAGCCGTGGAAACCGTAGGACTTGCCGGTGCCTTCGTCGGTGGCGCCGTGGATCTGCTCCACCGGCGGGGTGATCCAGATCGCATCCACGCCCAGGTCCGTGAAATAACCCTCCTTGATCTTCGCCGTGACGCCGGCCAGGTCACCGCCCATGTAGCCGCGCGCGGTGGCGGCGTCAGCCTTGCGTCCGTAGGCGAGATCGTTGGCCGGGTTGCCGTTGTTGAAGCGGTCCGTCAGCAGGAAGTAGACGGTCGCGTTTTCCCAGGTGAAGGGTCGGGCCGCGCTCGGCTTGCCTTGGGCTGCCGGGGCCGGGGTGGCGGCCGAGGCGGTGCCTAGGGCGAGCATCAGGGAAACGGCAAGAGCGGAGAGTTTCATTCAGGGTCCTGTCTTAGTTAGCATAAACCCGTCGCCCCTGCCTGCACAGGGGCGACGGCGGTAAATCACGTGACAACGGTAGGCTGCTCGCGCCCGGTACGCTGCTTGAGTCCCGACACCTGCCCGGCAATCGCGATCAGCGGCGCCAGCGCTTCCTGGGTGTCGAGCTGGTGGCGTGCCGGGTCGGCTTCGTAGCGCTCGAGGTAGAGGCGCACGGTCGCGCCCTCGGTGCCGGTGCCCGACAGGCGGAACACGATGCGCGAGCCATCGGTCATGATGATGCGCACGCCCTGGCGCGTCGCGACCGACTTGTCGATCGGGTCGGTGTAGACGAAGTCGTCGGCCTGCTGCACGCGGAATTCGCCCAGCGTCTGGCCGGCCAGGCCTTCCAGCTGGCCGCGCAGCGCCACCATCATGGCGTCGGCGGCGCCGGCATCGACCGCCTCGTAGTCGTGGCGCGAATAATAGTTGCGGCCGAAGCGCGCCCAGTGTTCTTCCACCAGCTGGTTCACCGACTTGCCGGTCACGGCCACCAGGTTCAGCCAGAACAGCACGGCCCACAGGCCATCCTTTTCGCGGATGTGGTCGGAACCGGTGCCGTAGCTCTCTTCGCCGCACAGCGTGGCCAGGCCGGCGTCGAGCAGGTTGCCGAAGTACTTCCAGCCGGTCGGGGTCTCGAAGCAGGAGATGCCGAGCGCCTCGGCCACGCGGTCGGCCGCCTGCGAGGTCGGCATCGAACGCGCGATGCCCTTGATGCCGGCGCGGTAGCCCGGCGCCAGCGTCGCGTTGGCGGCGATGATGGCCAGGCTGTCCGACGGCGACACCGCCAGGTTGCGGCCGACGATCATGTTGCGGTCGCCGTCGCCGTCCGAGGCGGCGCCGAATTCGGGCGCGTCCGGACCGTTCATCAGCGCCACCAGTTCGGCGGCGTTGACCGGGTTCGGGTCCGGGTGGTGGCCGCCGAAGTCCTCGAGCGGTTCGTCGTTGACGACGGTGCCGGCCGGTGCGCCCAGGATGCCTTCGATGATCGCCTTGGCGTACGGGCCGGAGACGGCGCTCATGCCGTCGAAGCGCATCGTGAAGCCGCGCCCGAACAGGGCGCGGATGGCATCGAAGTCGAACAGGCGGCCCATCAGCTCGGCGTAGTCGGCGACCGAATCGATCACCTCGACCTGCATCGCTTCCAGCCGGGTGGTGCCGAGCTGGTCGAGATCGACCGGGCCGGCGTCGCTGATCAGATATTGGCTCAGGGACTGGGTATGGGCGAAGATCGCTTCGGTGATCTTTTCCGGGGCCGGGCCGCCGTTCTCGATGTTGTACTTGATGCCGAAGTCGCCGTCCGGGCCGCCCGGGTTGTGGCTGGCGGAGAGCACGATGCCGCCGTAGGCGCCGTGCTTGCGGATCACGCAGCTGACGGCCGGCGTCGACAGGATGCCGCCGCGGCCGACCAGCACCCTGGCCACGCCGTGGGCGGCGGCCATGCGCAGGATGGTCTGGATCGCCTCGCGGTTGAAGAAGCGGCCATCGCCGCCGAGCACCAGGGTACGGCCGCTGCAGTCGCCCAGGGTCAGGAAAATCGCCTCGACGAAGTTTTCGAGATAGCCGGGCTGCTGGAACTCGGTCACCTTCTTGCGCAGGCCCGAGGTGCCTGGACGCTGTCCGGCGAAGGGTTGGGTGGCTACCGTTTGAATCGTCATGTTGCGCTCCTGTTGATGCATGGGTTTGTTGTCAAACCATTACAATACGACAGGAACGCAAAACACGTCGCAATTATCGCGTGGCCTGCTTGGCGTTATCGGTGACGAACAGCGTCAATACCGCCGCCAGCACCATGCAGGCACCGCCCAGCACCAGCGTGAGGATCGCATGGCCGCCGAACAGGTGCTTGGTGAAGAAGCCGAGCAGCAGGCCGCTGACGATCTGCGGGATCACGACGAAGAAGTTGAACAGGCCCATGTAGTAACCCATGCGGCTGGCCGGCAGCGCACCGGCCAGGATCGCGTACGGCATGGTCAGGATGCTGGCCCAGGCCAGGCCGACGCCGATCATCGGCAGCATCAGCATCGTGATGTCGATGCCGAACACGTGCGCCAGCACCTGGCGGTCGTGGATGAAGAACAGGCTGGCGAGCGACAGGCCGCCGATCGCCAGGCAAACCGCGTGGCAGGCCTTGCGGCTGGTGGCGCGCGCCAGCACCGGCAGCACGAAGGCGGCCAGCGCAGAGATGCCGTTGTAGACCGCGAACATGACGCCGACATAGTTGGCGGCTTCCTGGTAGGCGCTCGATTGCGCATCGGTGGTGCCGTAGACGCTGTCGGCGATCGCGGTGCCGGTATAGATCCACAGCGAGAACAGGGCGATCCAGGTGAAGAACTGGACGAAGGCCAGCTGCACCATGGTTTTCGGCATCTGGGCAAAGCCGCCGACGATCTCGCGCAGGGCCACGCCGAAACCACGCGATGCGCGGCGCTGGGCCTGGAAGCGCTCCATGTCCGGCGGCGGCAGTTCGGTGGCGGTGAACACGGTCCAGCTGACGGCCACCAGGAACACCAGGCCGCCCAGGTAGAACGAGTAGCGCACCGTGTCGGGAATCGCGCCGGCCACCGGCGTGTTCGAGACGTGCATCACCTCGGAGAAGAAGGTCGGCAGCAGCGACGCGATCACCGCGCCACAGCCGATGAAGAAGGTCTGCATCGCGAAGCCGGCGGTCTGCTGCGACGGATCGAGCTTGTCGCCGACAAAGGCGCGGAAGGGCTCCATCGACACGTTGATCGCCGCATCCAGCATCCACAGTACGGCCACTGCCATCCAGACGGCGGCGGAATTCGGCATCAGGAACAGCGCGATGGTGGCGAAGATCGCACCGAGGAAGAAGAAGGGACGGCGGCGGCCCCAGGTCGGGTGCCAGGTGTTGTCGCTGAGGTAGCCGATGATCGGCTGCACCAGCAGACCGGTGACCGGTGCGGCCAGCCAGTACAGGGACAGGTCGTCCATGTTGGCGCCGAGGGTGGCAAAGATGCGGCTGGTGTTGGCGTTCTGCAGTGCGAAGCCGAACTGGATGCCGAAGAAGCCGAAGCTCATGTTCCACAGCTGCCAGAACGACAGGCGCGGCTTGAGCGAGTGAAGTTGCATGTCCATCTTTGTCCCCTGATGGTGCCCGGACGTACGCCAGACTACCTGATGTAGCAAAATAACATGGGGATTGATGAGTGTCAATTCATACAACACCGGGCGGAAGATGGAATTTTGTAGTCAAACAACAGAACCATCAACGCAGGTGGGCGCCACGCTCCCACCCCACGCTACCAGCAACGCAACGTGGTCGTATCAACCTTTGCGATGCGGCTTCTTGTCGGCAAACTTGCGCTTGGCGGCCGGCTTCTTTTCCGGCGGTTCCTCGCCGTCGCGCGTGATGCCGAGCTGCTGCCCCGCCACCCACACCTTCTTCAGGTGGTCGACCAGGTCCTGCGGCAGGTCGGCCGGCATGTCCAGCGTACTGAAGTCGTCGTAGATCTCGATGCGGCCGATTTCCTTGGACGCGATGCCGCCTTCGTTGGCGATGGCGCCGACGATGTTGCCCGGCTTGACGCCGTGCGCGTGGCCGACTTCGATGCGGTAGGTGGCCATGCCCGGCTCCGGCGCGCGCGCCACGCGTTCCTTTTTGAAGCCTTCACGCGGTGCGAAGCCTTCGCGGGCGCCGCGTGCCGGGCGCTCCTCGCGCTCGCGGAACTCGCGCGGCTCACGCTCGCGGAACTCACGTGGCTCACGCTCGCGCCACTCGGCAGCCGGCTTCGGCTCGCGGTCCGGCTTTTCGATCAGCAGCGGCTCGTCGCCGCGGTACAGCCTGGCCAGCGCGGCGGCGATGTCGATCGCCGGCACGTTCTGGTCGCGCTCGTATTCTTCGATCAGCGAACGGAACACCTCCAGGCCGCCGGCGGCCAGGGTCTCGCCGATCTGGTCCTTGAAGCGGGCGATGCGCACGTCGTTGACGGCCTTGACGGTCGGCAGCTTCAGTTCGGCCACCGGCTGGCGCGTGGCGCGCTCGATCGACTTCAGCAGGCCGCGTTCGCGCGGCGTGATGAACAGGATCGCCTGGCCGCTGCGGCCGGCGCGGCCGGTGCGGCCGATGCGGTGGGTATAGCTTTCCGGGTCCGACGGCACGTCGTAGTTGATCACGTGGCTGATGCGCTCCACGTCCAGGCCGCGGGCGGCGACGTCGGTGGCGACCAGGATGTCGATCTTGCCGTTCTTGAGCTGGTCGATGGTGCGCTCGCGCTGCTGCTGGGCCAGGTCGCCGTTGATGGCGGCGGCCAGGAAACCGCGCGCCTGCAGCTTGCTGGCCAGTTCTTCGGTACCGAGCTTGGTGCGCGCGAAGATGATCATGCCGTCGAAGGGCTCGGCTTCCAGGATGCGCGTGAGTGCCTCGATCTTTTGCAGGCCGGCCACCAGCCAGTAGCGCTGGGTGATGTTTTCGGCGGTGCCGGTCTTGGCGGCCACCGTCACTTCCTGCGGCTCGCGCAGGTAGGTCTTGGCGATGCGCTTGATCGCCGGCGGCATGGTCGCCGAGAATAGCGTGGTCTGGCGCGTGGCCGGGGTCTGCTGCAGGATCTGTTCGACGTCGTCGATGAAGCCCATGCGCAGCATCTCGTCGGCTTCGTCGAGGATCAGGGTCTTCAGCTGCGACAGGTCGAGCGAACCCTTTTCGATGTGGTCGATCACGCGGCCCGGGGTGCCGACCACCACGTGCACGCCGCGGCGCAGCGCCGCCAGCTGCGGGCCGTAGGCCTGGCCGCCGTAGATCGGCAGCACGTGGAAGCCCTTGATGTGGGCTGCATAGCTCTGGAAGGCTTCGGCCACCTGGATCGCCAGTTCGCGCGTGGGCGCCAGCACCAGCGCCTGCGGCGCGGTGAGCTTGGTGTCGATCTGGGCCAGCACCGGCAGCGCGAAGGCGGCGGTCTTGCCGGTGCCGGTCTGCGCCTGCCCCAGCACGTCGCGGCCTTCCATCAGCAGCGGAATGGTGGCCGCCTGGATCGGCGATGGCGTTTCGTAGCCGACGTCCTTGAGCGCCTTGAGGATGGGCGCGGGAATATTCAGGTCGGCAAACGTCTGGAGCGGGGTTTCAAGCATGAAAGAAAATCTCTTAAAAAATCTGGGCAATCCTATAGTTTACTCGTTCAAGGGCTGGACGCTGTGATTATTTGAGATAAATGCCTGTTATTTAACGGTTTGCTGTGGCAATTGCCCTGATGAATTCCTTATGTGAAGGCATCACATCGACGCACTTGCCGACCACGCGCTCGATATTGCCGAGAAAATCGGCCAGTTCCTTGTCGCTCAACAGGTCCACCAGCGGGTTGTAGCCTGCGGCCTGGACGCCCTGCCCGTGCAGCACCTGCTGCCAGCCGATCTCCGTGAACAGTTCGTTGTTTTCTCGCACCACCCGGCCGTGTGCCCCATATAAATCCAGCTTGCGCCGCAGCGTATCGGGAATGGCCATGGTGCGTACATGGTCCCAGAACGGCGTGTCGCTGCGCTCGGTCGCGTGGTAATGCAGGATGATGAAGTCGCGGATGCGCTCGACCTCGAAATCGCACTGGCGGTTGAACTCGTCGATGTCGGCCTGGTGGAAGCCGGCGTCCGGGAAAAAGCTGACCAGGCGCGAGATCGCCGACTGGATCAGGAAGATCGAGGTCGATTCCAGCGGCTCCAGGAAGCCCGACGACAGCCCGACCGCGACCACGTTCTTGTGCCATGCCTTCTTGCGCTTGCCGGCCGTGAAGCGCAGCAGCTTCGGTTCGGCCAGCGGCTTGCCGTCCAGGTTCTTCATCAGGATGGCGGCCGCTTCGTCGTCGCTCATGAAGCGGCTCGAAAATACGTGGCCGTTGCCGGTGCGGTGCTGCAGGCCGATGCGCCATTGCCAGCCGGCCGGGCGCGCGCTGGCGCGCGTGTACGGGAGCAGCTCGCCGCCCGATTCGCACGGCACCGCCCAGGCGCGGTCGCAGGGCAGCCAGTGGCTCCAGTCCTCGAAACCGGTGTTCAGCGCCTGCTCGATCAGCAGGCCGCGGAAGCCCGAGCAATCGAGGAACAAATCGCCCTCGACGACGCTGCCGTCTTCCAGCGCCAGCGACTCGATGAAGCCGTCGCGGGGTCCGCCATTCAGACGCTGGCGCACCTGCACGATCTTGCCTTCGGTGCGCACCACGCCGTGTTTCTCGGCGTAGCTGCGCAGGTAGCGCGCGTACAGGCCGGCATCGAGGTGGAAGGCGTAGACGATGTCGGCCAGCGGCGAATTCGCCATCTCGGGCGACGGCCGTATGAATTTGTTCGCATGCGCCGCCATGCGGTTGATCGAATAGCGCTCCAGGTCGGGCGCCTGGCCGGCCCGGTGGGCCTTCAGCCAGTACTGGAAGAAGTCGACCGTTTCGAGGTCCTGGCCGAACCGGCCGAAGCCGTGCATGTAGCGCTCGCCGATTTTGCCCCAGTCGGTGAATTCGATGCCGAGCTTGAAAGTGGCCTTCGTCTCGCGCATGAACTCGTCCTCGTTGATGCCGAGGACGTTGTTAAACAGGCGCATCATCGGAATCGTGGACTCGCCGACGCCGACGCTGGAAATGGCGTCCGACTCGACCAGGCAGATGGCGTACTTGTTCTTCAGGAGGCGCGACAGCGCTGCGGCTGCCATCCAGCCGGCGGTGCCGCCGCCGACGATCACGATGCGCTTGATGGGTGTGGGTATGCTCATCTGGACAGAATACAAAAAAACCTCCTGCACGGTACACCGGGCAGGAGGCTGTTGTCGACATTTACACCGTCGAATTACATTTTATAGTTCAGGCCAAACATCACGCTGCGGCCAAAGCGGCGATCTTCGATGATGTTGTCCTTGGTCTGGCGATAGCGAATGAAGTGCGAATCGTTCAGGTTGTTCATCTGCAGGAGGAAGGACAAGCCCTTCATCGGGCCACCTTGCAGCTCGTAACCGAACTGCAGGTCCACGACTTTGTCGCCGACGATGTAGGTCAGTTCACGGTCGCCGGTGTTGGTGGCGACTTCGCCGATGAAGTCCGAACGATAACGCTCTGCCACACGCGC
This sequence comes from Herbaspirillum sp. SJZ107, assembly GCF_006715485.1. GTDB lineage: Bacteria > Pseudomonadota > Gammaproteobacteria > Burkholderiales > Burkholderiaceae_D > Telluria. Next base: position 734,386 of record NZ_VFNH01000002.1, on the reverse strand, counting down.
CGAGAAACCGGCCTTCTCGTAATACAGCGCCAGGCTTGCGGTGCGCTTGGACAGGCCAGGCAGCTGCATGGTGCCCGAACCGCCATTGGCGATATTCGGCAGCGAAACCGAGCTGCTGTTCTGCGAACCGTTGACCACGATGCCGAAGCCGTCAAGGTAACGGGTCATCAGGTTGAACGGCAGCGATGCCGCCAGTTCGACACCTTTCAGGTTGCCGCCCGAGCCGTTCACCGGCGAGGTGTAGATACCGATGTTGGTCGGTGCCTGGAACGACGTCGGCAGCAGGCGCGGGGTGAAGTCGTAGGTCTGGCCGGCATCCACGATGTAGGTGTCCAGCTTGCGGTAGAACACCGCGGCGCTCACGTAGGCCTTGCTCTCCCAGTACTTTTCATACGAGAGGTCGATGCCCTTGGCGCGGTACGGCTTCAGTTCCGGATTGCCGCCGTTGCCGCTGAATTGCTGGCGGGTCTGGTCGTAGCCGAAGCTGCTCGATGCGCGCATCTGATTCAGGTTCGGACGGGCCATGATCTTCATGGCCGAAAAGCGCAGGGTCTGCTGGTTGCCCAGGTCGCCGATCAGGTTCAGGCTCGGCAGGAAGTCGTTATAGCTGACGCCATCCGTGAAAGTGCCGGTCTGGTTGATGACCGCGGTATTCTCGCGCGGCGCATCGATCGAGTATGCGGTCGACGACTGCTTGGTGTGCACCAGTTGCGCGCCCAGGGCACCACGTACCGGCATCGAGCCCAGGTGCGAATCGATGTTCAGCTTGGCGAATGCCGTGCTGACCTTTTCGCTGACGATCCAGTCCTTGTTGAAGATGTCCGGGTGCTGCTTGCCTTTCAGCGTGTACAGATTCAGGTTGGCAACCGGATCGAAGGTGATCACGTTGATGCCGGTGTCACCCGCCATGCCGGAACCGCTGCCGCTGGGGTACTGGGTGCTGGCGAACGGGCTGGTGGTGCCGGCGATCGACATCAGGTTCTCGGTGTACTCGCGGGTCTTCGAACGGCTCGAGAAATTCACGCCGGCAGTAAGCTTGTTGAAGATCGAGTTATCGAGATCGCGGGTGACATCGAAGCGCTGGGCACTGATCTTGTCATACACGTGCGGGAACTTGACGTAGCCAGCCTGGATGTCGGCGCCACCCCAGCCCTGCGGGTCGGTCAGGACGACCACTTTCGGATCGGCGTAATTCAGGCCGGTCGTGAAGGTACGGCTGCCGGCCGTGAAACCGACCGTATCCGGCGTGGTGCCGGTACCGTAGGTCTCGATATTGGTGCCCGCGCGTTCCGCCGAGTTGAACGACAGGTCGAGGCTTGCGGTCCAGTCCTGGTTGAGCTTCAGCTTGTTGTTCCAGCCGAACGATTTGGTGGTATCGCTCCAGACTTCGGCGTCGTTGCGCAGCACGGCATGCACATTGTTGAAGCTGCCCGAGGTGACAGTGTTGCCCGACAGCGTCGCATTGATCAGCTGGCCCGGCTTGTCATACGCATTGTTGGTCGCATCGGCCAGCGGCACCTGGATGCCGCGGTTGTTCGTGGCACGGTCGTACTTCGAGTAGAACAGGTCGATGGTGCTGCTGAATTCCTTGGTCGGGCGGAACTGCAGCACGCCCATGAAACCGTTGCGCTCTTGCGAGTAGACTTCGCTGAAGGCGTTGAAACCGGTGTACGGAATGTTGACGGTCTGGCCGTTATAGGTCGTGGTGCCGTTGCCCCAGGACTCGAAACGGCTGGTTTCGGCGCTCTTGCCCTGCAGGCGTGCGAAACCGAAGGCGATGCCGACGGTGCGGTTCGCGAACTGGTCGATGTAGGAGAACGTGAAGCGGTTGCCGTGGCCTTTGGTATCCATGCCCAGGCCGTTCTTTTCACGGCGGTAGTTGACCGCCATGGTGCGGCCCTTGAAGTCCAGCGGACGCACGGTCTGCAGGTCGACGGTGCCCGACAGGCCCTGGCCCACCAGGCCGGCATCCGGGGTCTTGTACACCACGACACCCGACAGCAGCTCGCCCGGGTACTGGTCGAATTCCACGCCGCGGCTGTCGCCGGTCGAGACTTGTTCGCGGCCATTCAACAGGCCGGTCGAGAAGTCCGAGGACAGGCCGCGGATCGAGATGACCGTGGCGTTGCCGTGGATGTCACGCTGGGCAGCCAGGCCCGGCAGGCGCGAGATCGATTCGGCGATCGACTGGTCCGGCAGCTTGCCGATGTCCTCGGCCGAAATCGCCTCGACGATGGAGTCGTTGTTCTTCTTGACCGAGATCGCCGCTTCGATACCGCGGCGAATACCGGTCACTTTCACGCTCTGGATGCCGATGTTGCCGTTGTTGGCGGTGGCGTCGCCGTTACTTTGCGCGACAGCCTGGCTGGTGCTCTGTTGTTCTTGTTCCTGTGCGAAGGCAGCCTGGGTTGCCAGTGCCATGAAAACGGCGCAGCCTGCTGCGACCGGACGGAGTTGGAATGCAACATTGCCCGGCACTTTGCGCGCCGAGCGCTTGTTTGCGAAAAGGTTCATTTGTCCCCTCGAATACATTTAGAACTACATTTTTTCCCGCAAACACCGGCCGGAAGCCAACAACACGGGATCCTCGAATAAACGTTTCTTAGACGTTCTGTCAACGATTCTGTACTAAAACTAGATGCACTGTCAACGAGACTTGCCTTTGACTACTTGGATGTAAATTTTTTACGTCAATTTCTCTAAAACAGGGGGTTTAACGTTGTATTCGAGCTACAAACGCCGGTATTTGTTATTGTAGTCGTACTACAACCCTGTTGATTTGCACCAACTTAACGCATAAATGCACTGAATTAGTGCAAAACTACGTAGTAGGTTTACGGAACGATCAAACGATTGATCAATATCCGTTGACTTTTGCTCCATGAGTGTTTGTAGCAAAACTAGCCCATAAATTTTGCGTGCGCGTTGTCGCTACCCCTGCCCTGTAGTATTCTCGCGGCAATAATAAGCAAACAGCATCTTTTTCTGAGGAAAACTAGTCCAGTGGGCCTGTAGTTTGGCTACTTGGCCTTGGGGTCGCTCAGCCCTTTCTATACTGGAGACATCAATGAACAAGACCCTTGCCCGCCTGCTCACGCCGCTGCTGGCGAGCGGCGCCTTGCTGGCTGCCGGCGCCGCCCATGCACAAGCACCGGCACAGGCGCCGGCCATCGACCACATGGATCCGCCGTTCTGGTGGGCCGGCATGCAGCACAAGGGCTTGCAGCTGATGGTCCACGGTCCCGCCATCGCCGCCCTGGAACCGACCCTGAGCTACCCGGGCGTGCGCATCGCCTCGGTCAGCCGGGTCGCCAGCAAGAATTACCTGTTCATCGACCTGCAGGTCGATGCTGATGCCAAACCGGGCAGCTTCGACATCGTGTTCAAGGGCGCCGACGGGCGCAGCACGACGTATGCCTACCGGCTGCTGGCACGCGAGCCGGGGTCAAGCCAGCGCAAGGGCTTCGATACCAAGGATGCGATCTACCAGATCATGCCGGACCGCTTCGCCAACGGCGACCCGAAAAACGACAGCGTCGCCGCCCTGCCCGACAAGCTCGACCGCAAGCTGGGACACGGCCGCCACGGCGGCGACATTCAGGGCATCATCGATCACCTCGACTACATCGAAGGCCTGGGCTTCACCCAGCTGTGGCCGACGCCCCTCGTCGAAAACGATATGAAGGCCGCCTCGTACCACGGCTACGCCGCCACCGACCTGTACAAGATCGACCCGCGCTACGGCAGCAACGAGGACTTCAGGCGCCTGTCCACCGAAGCGCGCAAGCACGGCATCGGCCTGATCCAGGACGTGGTGCTGTCGCACATCGGCCTGAATCACTGGTGGATGAAGGACTTGCCGACCCCGGACTGGATCAACCACCCCGGCACCTTCGTCGCGACCCGTCACGCCCACACCGCCGTGCACGATCCGTATGCGTCGAAGGAAGACGCCGACAACTTCACCACCGGCTGGTTCAGCCCCGGCATGCCGGACATGAACCAGACCAATCCCTACGTCGCCAACTACCTCATCCAGAACAATATCTGGTGGATCGAGTATGCCGGCCTCACCGGCCTGCGCATCGATACCTTCGGCTATTCCGACGGCGGCTTCCTGAGCGAGTACACGCGGCGCCTGATGCAGGAATACCCGCACCTGAACATGGTCGGCGAAGAATGGAGCAAGCTGCCGTCGCTGGTGTCGCACTGGCAGCGCGGCAAGGTCAACTTCAACGGCTACGTCAGCTCGATGCCGAGCCTGATGGACTTCCCGCTGACCGAAGCGATGCGCGACGCCCTGGCCAAGAAGGACCGTGGCGACGGCCGTGGCGGCAACATCTTCAACGACGTCTACGAGACCCTGTCGCAGGATTACCTGTACCCGGACCCGAAGCGCCTGGTGCTGTTCGAGGGTAACCACGACACCGCGCGCATCTTCAGCGTGGTGAACGAGGATTACGACCGCTATCGCATGGACATCGCCTTCGTGATGACCATGCCGCGCATCCCGCACTTCTACACCGGCGACGAACTGCTGATGACCAGTACTGTCGGGACACGCGACGACAACAGCTACCGCCACGACTTCCCGGGCGGCTGGGCCGGCGACAAGGTGAATGCCTTCACCGGCGCCGGCCTCACGGCGCGCCAGCGCACGGCCCAGGACTTCGTGCGCAAGCTGGTCACCTGGCGCAAGAACAGCCCGGTCATCCATGACGGCAAGCTGATGCAGTACGCGCCGGAAAACAATACCTGGGTCTACTTCCGCTACGACGAACAGGCACGCGGCGTGAAGAAGGTGATGGTGGCGATGAACGCGAACGCCAGGGAGATGGTGCTGCCGGCGGCGCGCTTCCACGAGATGCTGGGTGGCGTGGCATCCGGACGCGACGTATTGAGCGGCAAGACGTACACTCTCAAGGACGAGATCCGCCTGCCTGCCAAGTCGGTGCTGATCCTGGAACTCTGATCGATGCACGCACTTGCCCACCCTACCCGAGACGCCTGATGAAAAAAACCGTGATCGCCCTGGCCGCCCTGTTCGCGGTGCTGGTCCTGACCGCCCCCACCGCGCCTGCCGCCGAGGCGGTGCCGCTGAAGTACGACATCTACGTGCGCGGCGCCTTCAACGGCTGGGGCACCGACGACCTGCTCGCCTACAAGGGCAAGGGCCTCTATGAAGCGGATGTGCTGGTCAGTCCGGGCAACCATGCCTTCAAGATCGGCAGCAAGGACTGGAGCGCGGAATGGGTCGCCGATCCGGCGGCCAGCGTGCGGGTCGACCTGGAACGCGCCTATCCGCTGGCGACCCAGCCCGGTCCCGAGGATTACCTGTTCACCCGGCAGACCGCCACCTTCCGCTTCCGCGTCGACGTCAGCAACCCGGCCAGGCCGGTGCTGAGCGTGACGCGGCTGCCGGCGCAGGCGCAGGCCCAGGCGCTCGATCCGCACAAGGATGCCGCCGCCACCCGCACCCTGGACTTTGCGACCTGGGACGGCAAACAGGAGCACGCACGCTTTTCCAGCCCCGATCCGGCGGCGCCGCTGCGCACCTACGTGCACTCGACCACGATGCAGCTGCGCGACCCCGGCCCGCAATTCGCCTCCTACCAGGAAGACCCCGCCCTGCCCCGGGTCCGCAGCGGCAACCTGGCCTTCGACGCCCTGTTCGCGCTGGCCGTGCACGAGATGCGCCAGGATTCGGTCAAGGAAATCCGCGACAGTAACTACAACGGCAACGCACCGATCCCCTGCGACTGCTTCGAGACCGGCGAGAAGTGGCATTACGTGTGGACGCGCGACCTGTCGTATGCCGCCGAGCTCGGCCTGGCGATGCTGGATCCGCAGCGCGTGCGCAATTCGCTCGAGTTCAAGCTGTCCGGCTGGCGCGACGGCGTCACCAGGGCGGCGCACGTTGCCGGGACGGCCGACGGCCTGCAGATCGTGCAGGACACCGGCAGCGGCGGCAGCTGGCCGGTCAGCACCGACCGCGTGACCTGGGCCTTCGCCGCCGAGGAAACGCTCAACAACCTGGCGCCCGCCGAGCGCCCGGCCTTCGCCGCCAGGGCCCTGCAGGCGCTGTCGAACACGATCGAGAACGACCGCCTCGCCGCCTTCGACCAGGCAGCCGGCCTGTACACCGGCGAGGAATCCTTCCTCGACTGGCGCGACCAGAGCTACGCGGCCTGGATCCCGAACGACCTGGCCTCGATGGCCAGCAGCGCCGCGCTGTCGACCAACGTCGCCCACTACAAGGCCTTGACGCTGGCTGCGCAACTGGCGCGCGAACAGGGCGACCCGGCGCGCGCCAAGCGCTACGGCGACTGGGCGGCCGCGCTCAAGCGCAGCATCAACACGCGCCTGTGGCTGCCCGACGAAGGCATGTACAGCAGCCTCACCGCCGCCCACTTCGACGGCGCGCCGCTGCACAAGTTCGACTGGCTGGGCCAGGCGCTGGCGATCGTCACCGGCGTCGCCGACGGCGAACGGGCACGCAGCATCCTGGCCCGCTATCCGCACGGCCCGATGGGCGCACCGGTGATCTGGCCGCAGCAGCAGGGCATGCCGGTCTACCACAACCGCGCCATGTGGCCGTTCGTGACCGCTTACGGCCTGCGCGCCGCGGCGCTGGGCCGCCACGCCGGCGTGGCCGATGCCGCCTACGATGCGCTGATCCGCGGCGCCGCGCTCAACCTGTCGAACATGGAGAACCTGGAGTGGCTGTCCGGCCAGCCGGTGCTGCTGGACGAAGCGCACCCCGAGCTGATCGGCCCCGTCATCAACTCGCGCCGCCAGCTGTGGTCGGTCGGCGGCTATATCGGCATGGTCGTACGCAACGTGTTCGGCGTGTCGGCCACGGCCGGCGGCATCCGGCTGCAGCCTTTCGTCACCACCCGGCTGCGCGCCGGCATGATCGGTGCGGACGGTGTCGCCACGCTGCGTAACCTGCGCCTGCGCGGCCATACGATCGACGTCACGCTGCATCTGTCGGCGGATGGAGGCAGCAATCATGCCCCGGGCATCTACACCGTCGAACAGATCCTGCTGAACGGCCAGCCGTCAGGACCGGACATCCGCTGGGACCAGCTGCGCGCCGAGAACACGATCGAGATCCGCTTCGGCAAGGCAGCCGCCGATGCGCAGCCGATGCGGCGCGTGCAGGCCGACCCCTACCGTGAAGATCCGGCCGTGTTCGGCCCGCGCGAGCCGCTTGTCAAGAGCATGACGCGCGACGCCGCCGGCCATCCCGTGCTGACGGTCGGCGGCCCGGGCGAAGCGGCCGGCGTCACCTACAACGTCTACCGCGACGGCAAGCCGGTCGCGCACGGGCTGGCGGCCGGCGCCTGGACCGACCGCGCCGCCCCTGCCAGTGCCTGCTACGCCGTCGAAGCGCAATTCGGTGCGAGCACCAACCGCAGCCACCACAGCCAGCCGCACTGCATCGGCACTGTGGTCGACATCGCGGCCACCGACGCCCGCGTCGCGGCAAGCGTCGCGCTGGCCGGCCCGAATGCCCGTTTCGCCGAAACCCACCTGGCCAACTGGGGCAAGCCGGACGACCACTTCACGGTGCGCGACGTGCGCGTGCCGCAGGACGGCGACTACGCCGTGCAGGTGCGCTACCACAACGGCGCCAACCAGGTGAACCTGGGGATCAGCGGCGGCGTGAAGTGGCTGACGGTGAAGGACGGCGCCGGCGCCATCGTGGCGCAGGGCGTGGTGCAGCTGCCGCACGCGCGCATCGACAAGGCGAATACGCCGACGGTGTTCTCGACGCCGCTGGCGGCGAAACTCGCTGCGCACGCCAGCTACCGCATCGAGATGAGCGACTTCTTCAACATGAGCTATTTGCAGAGCAACAGCAGCTTCAGCGCCGCCGGCGGCGTCGAGGGGCCGTCGAACCGCTTCGACATCTACGGCGTGCGGTTGCTGCGGGTGCGCTGATTATCGGGACACGGCGCGGACACGGGCGCGGAAACGGTGCGCGGCGTCAGCGCCTCGAGCGCCTGCGCAATGCGCGGCAGGCGCCCGTCATCCAGCCGCGGCGCCAGGTCGATGCTGTATAGATTGGTGCCGGCGTCGCCCGGCGCCAGGTGCGTGAAGCGCTCGAAGCGCATCCCCATCTTGCGCAGCAGGTAATTGGAAGCGATGTTGTTCGGCGAGGTGATCGCCAGCACGCGCCGCAGGCCGAGGCTGGGCGCGAACCCGAGCACTGCCACGCCGGCCTCGAAGGCGTAGCCCTGGCCGCGCCAGGCCGGCAGGAAGGCGTAGCCGATGTCGACGCCATCCAGGCTGTCGCGCTTGATCAGGCCGCACATCCCGATCGGCACATTACTATCGCGCAGTTCGGCCACGTACAGCGAGTGGCCGCGATCTTCCTGCATCGCGATCGGACCGGCCAGCAGGGCTTGCTGCGCATCGTCCAGCGTGCGCAGGCCGCGGTCGCCGATCTGCTCGACGAAGGCCGGGTCGTTCAGCAGCGCCAGGTAAAAGGCGGCGTCGCCGGGTTCGACGGTGCGCAGGTTCAGGCGCGCGGTGGCGAGGATATGCAAGGGGTCCTCAGTCTTCCTCGGGAAGCGCCCAGCGGGCCGGGTCTTCCAGCAGCTTGTACATCACGTAGGCGTCGACGTAGCCCAGGCGGCGGTGGCGGTAGGCCTTGGGCAGGGTGCCGACGATCGAGAAGCCCAGCCGCTTCCACAAGTGGAGCGCGCGGCTGTTGGTGCTGACCACGAAATTGAACTGCATCGCCAGGAAGCCCTGGCGCCGCGCCTCGCCGATACTGTGCTCGCCCAGAAGGTGGCCGATGCCGACGCCCTGCGCGTTCGGGCTGACCATGTAGGAGGCGTTCGCCACGTGGGCGCCGCGCCCGAGCTGGTTGGGCTGCAGCCGGTACATCCCGAGGATGCGCTCGCCACCCTTGACGGCCACCCAGGTGGCGACGCCCGGCGCGAACCAGTAGTCCAGGGCCTCTTCGCGGCTGGTCGTGCCGTCGTGAACATATGTTTCTCCCTCGGCGACATGCGACTGGAAGATCGTCCACATGGCGTTGAAATCGGCATCGGTCGCTGGACGAACACGGATATCTGTCACTTGCTGGGCCTGCTTAAAGTATCGAAAGCGCAAGAGTTTATCACCAGGATTTGGCTGCACGGCTAGCGAATCTGACAGGTTTGACGACTATATTTTTGTGCAATTACAAGAGGAAATAGATGCTGCATCCAGGCATGCTGGCGGCGGGAGCCGGCGCCCCGCTTGCTGTATGATCCGCTCCTTCAAAAGAAGGACATACATGCTCATCATCACCATCAAACAGGGCAAGGAAAAAAGCATCCTCGCCGGCGATCCCTGGATCTATCTCTCGGCCATCGACAAGGTCGACGGCAAGCCGCAGGAGCGCAACAAGCCGGGCGCCACCGCCATCGTGCAATCGTCGTCGCGGCAATTCCTGGCACGCGCCGCCTACAACGCCAGGTCGCAGATCGCCGCCCGCGTCTGGACCCTGCGCGAAGACGAGCCGGTCGACCATGCGCTGATCAAGCGCCGCGTGCAGGCCGCCGTGGAGCGCCGCGCCGGCGCGCTGCGCGCTGCCGATCCGCAGGCGCTGGTGCAGCTGGTCGACGGCGAAAAGGACGGCTTGCCGGGCCTGCTGGTGCACAGCCTCGGCGGCAGTAGCGGCTATCTGACCTGCCAGTTCAATGCCGCCGGCGTCGATGCATGGAAGGTGGCGATCGTGCAGGCCCTGCTGAAAGCCACCGGCTGCCCCAACGTCTACGAACGCTGCGACGAGCTGCTGCGCAAGGGCGAAGGCCTGCCGGTCATCTGGCGCGCGCTGGCCGGCGACGAGCCGCCGCAGCGCCTGACCGTGCGCGAAAACGGCCGCCTGGTGCCGATGGATATCCGCACCGGTTTCATTTACCCACGCTGAGCCGCCGCCCCTTCCTTGTTATTCAAGCCTCGCGCCCGAGCCGGAAATCCACCGTCTCCGGCCGACCCGGCAAACGCAGGCTGGCGCGCGCCCGCGGCGCCTCGCTGACCACCTGCCCGCGCCTTACCACCGCGCGCCGCGCCGCGCGCAGCCGGATCGCCTCGACCGGGCCGCCGGCATCCAGCAGCACCAGGTCGGCCTTGCAGCCCGGCGCAATGCCGTAGCCCTGCAGGCCGAGGATGTGCGCCGGGGTCTCGGTCACGGCCAGGAAGCACTGGTGCATCGCGGCCTGGCCGGTCATCTGCGCCACGTGCAGGCCCATGTGCGCGACTTCCAGCATGTCGCCCGAGCCCATGCCGTACCACGGGTCCATCACGCAGTCGTGGCCGAAGGCCACCGGCACGCCGGCGGCCAGCAGTTCCGGCACCCGGGTCATGCCGCGCCGCTTGGGGTAGGTGTCGTGGCGCCCCTGCAGCGTAATGTTAATCAGGGGATTCGCGATCGCCGCCACGCCGGACTCCGCGATCAGCGGCAGCAGCTTGCTCACGTAATAATTGTCCATCGAATGCATCGAGGTGAGGTGCGAACCGGTCACGCGTCCCTGCAGCCCGAGGCGCTGGGTTTCATAGGCCAGCGTCTCGATGTGGCGCGACAGCGGATCGTCGCTCTCGTCGCAATGCATGTCGACCATCAGGCCCTGCTCCGCCGCATATTCGCACAGCAGGCGCACCGACTCGGCACCCTGCGCCATCGTGCGCTCGAAGTGCGGGATGCCGCCGACCACGTCCACGCCCATCGCGATCGCGCGCTTCAGGTTGTCGAAGGCGGTCGGACTGCGCAGCAGGCCGTCCTGGGGAAAGGCTACCAGCTGCAGGTCGAGCCAAGGCGCGACGCGCCGTTTTACCTCGAGCAGCGCCTCGACCGCCAGCAGCCGGTCGTCGCAGACGTCGACGTGGGTACGGATCGCCAACAGCCCGCGCGCCACCGCCCAGTCGCAATACTGCAGTGCGCGTTCGATCAGCGCTTCCTGGGCCAGCTGCGGTTTCAGTTCGCCCCACAGGGCGATGCCCTCGAGCAAAGTGCCCGACTGGTTCACGCGCGGCAAGCCGTAGCTGAGCGTTGCATCCATGTGGAAATGGGCGTCGACAAAAGGTGCCGAGACCAGATCGCCGCCGGCGTCGATTTCGTGGGCCCCTTGCAACGGCAGGCTGGGACCGACCTCGACGATGGTGTCGCCGCGGATCGCGATGTCGATCTGCTTGCGGCCGTCGGCCAGGGTGGCGTTGCGAATGACGAGGTCCATTTGTTCTCCTTCGGCACAGGTAATGGGACCAGCTTATCACATCCAAAATTAATGCTGCGTTGCAATATTTCCTTGTAAAAACTACACAGAATTCCCTTTCCAACCCTGATGAACGGCTTTACACTAGGTCTATTGCAGTGCGTCATAACCTGAATGAACAAGGAATTTCCAATGACTTCACTCCCCGATCGCCTGTCCGTCGTGCGCCCCCAATGGGAAGCCCAGCTCGACGCCTTCCATGCGCTGACCACCCGCGCGCTCGACAGTGCCGAGCAGCTGTTTGTCCTCAATATCAAGACTTCGCGTGCTTCGGTGGAACAAGCCACCGGCACCCTGCGCCAGATGCTGCATGCCAGCGATCCGCGCGACCTGCTCGCCATCGGCAGCCAGGCCCAGGGCCAGTGGCAGCAGATGTTCTCCTATTCGCGCGAACTGCTGGGCATCGCCATGGGCGCGCGCGAGCGCAACTGGAGCACCATTCCGATGCCCGTGCCGGCGCCGATGCCGATCCAGCCGCCGGCGCTGCTGGCGGCCCCGGTCGCGCACGTCGTCGAACAGGCCGGCATCGCCATCGCCGATGCCACCACCGTGACGACCGAGATCGCGACCGCCGCGGCCGAGAGCAATGCGGCGCTGGCCGAGGACACGATGGGCGTGGGTGACCAGACCTCGCCGGCACCGGCAGAAGCGCCGGCCGCGCCGGTGGAAGCACCGACCGAACTCGGTGCCGAAAAGACCGGCGAAGCGCCGTCCGAAGTCCCGCCCGAGCCGGATGCCGCTCCCCTGCAGGCCAAGGCGCTCGACGAGGAAACCAGCGCCAACGTCGATGCCCTGGTCGACATCGTGATCGCCGACGAGGCGCCGCCGGCCAAGGCCAAGCCGCTGGTCGAAGCCCTGAACGACCTGGCCCCCAAGCCCGTGGGCGCCGAGCACCCGATCGCCTCGACCGTGCCGCTGGAAAACGGCAAGCACGTCGAACTGCCGCCGGTGGCGCCGCTCGACACCACGCCCCCGGTGCAGCTGAGCAACGGCCCGGCGCCGGAACGCCGCCGCGCGTCGCGCAAGAAATCGTGAGCACGGCGCCTGAACAGCGCGCCTGAGCACGGCGCGCGCTGTTCCGCTTGTGGGCGCCCCGCCTGCAAGGGCTGCTCAAAGGTAGTACATTAGCGGGCCTTGGCCCGCTTCCAACGATCCCTCAAAATCGCTGGCGGGCTTCGGCTTGCTTTCTTTTTTCAACGGGATAATCAATGGGTTTGGCTAGCCTGATCGGCGGCTTCGTGCGCCGGCATTGGCGTTCTTATGCGTCGTCGGCCGTGATGCTGTTCGGCGTATCGATATGCTCGGTGCTGGTGCCGCGCAAGGTCGGCGCGATGATCGACGGACTGGCGGCGCACCGCCTCGGCGGCCACGATCTCACCATCCAGTTGCTGGAACTGCTCGGCCTCGGCCTGGCGATCTACGGCCTGCGCGTGGCCTGGCGCCTGCGCTTGTATTCGGCTGCCTATCGCCTCGGCGTCGAGCTGCGCACGCGCCTGTATGCGCGGCTGTCGGCCCAGGGCCCGGCCTTCTACCAGCGCCAGCGCACCGGCGACCTGATGGCGCTGGCCACCAACGACATCGACGCCATCGAACAGGCATCCGGCGAAGCGATGCTGGCCGGTTTCGACGGCACGCTCACGCTGATCATGGTGCTGGGCATCATGCTGCTCGGCGTCGACTGGCGCCTGACCCTGATCGCGCTGCTGCCGTTCCCGCTGATGGGCGTGGCGTTCTGGCACATCTCGCGCCACATCCACACCGCCTCCGGCGACTCGCTCACGCGCTTCTCGAAGCTGAACGACCACGTGCAGGAATCCTTGAGCGGCGTGCGCACCCTGCGCGCGCTCGGCCTGGAACAGCGCAGCAGCAAGCAGTTTTCGGAACTGGCCGCCGCCGCCGCCGACGCCAGCCTCACCGCCCAGAAATGGGAAGCCGCCTACGAACCGGCGGTCGGCCTGACCCTCACCGCCGCCACCGGCCTGACGCTCGGCCTGGGCGGCTACCTGGTGTGGCAGGGCCAGCTCACCATCGGTCTGCTGACCAGCTTTACCATGTACCTGGGCCAGCTGATCTGGCCGATGTTCGCGGCCGGCTGGGTGCTGTCGCTGATCGAACGCGGACGCGCCGCGCTGGCGCGCCTGGAGCCGCTGCTCGACGCCCCGCTCACGGTCGACGACCACGGCACCGTCCAGCAGCTGGCGCGCGGGCCGCTGGTGCTGAAGGACGTCAGCTTCACCTACGGCGGCCAGGAAGGCTCGACTCCGCCGGCGCTGAACGACATCTCGCTGCGCCTGGAACCGGGCCAGACCCTGGGCCTGGTCGGCGCCACCGGCGCCGGCAAATCGACGCTGCTGCGGGTGCTGCTGCGCCAGGCCACGCCGCAGCGCGGCACGGTCACCTGGGGCGGCCATGCGCTCGACGTCTACACGCTGGCGACGCTGCGTTCGGGCCTGAGCTGGGTGCCGCAGGAATCCTTCCTGTTCTCGGCCTCGATCGCCGAGAACATCGCACTGGGCCGCCCCGGCGCCTCGCGCGAGGAGATCGAGGAGGCGGCGAAGATGGCGGCGATCCACGACGACATCCTGCGCTTCCCGTACGGCTACGACACCCCGGTCGGAGAAAAAGGCATCACGCTGTCAGGCGGCCAGCGCCAGCGCGTCGCGATCGCGCGTTCGCTGCTGGCCCGGAGCAGCCTGCTGCTGCTGGACGATGCGCTGTCCGCGGTCGACACCGGCACCGAGACCAGCATCCTCGAGCACTTCGACGAATTGCGCCGCACGCGCCCGGAACTGTCGGTGATCATCGCCAGCCACCGCCTGTCGGCCGTGGTCAAGGCCGACCTGACGGTGGTGCTGCGCGACGGCCGCATCGTCGAATCGGGCACCCACGAACAACTGCTGGCGCGCGACGGCTGGTATGCCAGCCAATGGCGCTATCAACAACTGGAGGCCAGTCTCGATGCAGTCTGACGCAGACAACGACAAGACCAAGGGCGCATCAAAGGACCAGGCCTTCCAGGCGCTCGGCCTGCTGCGGCGCGCCGCGGAACCCGACCGCGTCCACCTGAAATGGGCCACCGGCTGGCTGATCGTCGCCGCCGCCCTCGAGGTGCTCGGCCCCCTGCTCGGCAAGAAGCTGATCGACGAACACCTGCTGCCGCACCACCTCGACTGGACCCGCATGGCGCTGCTGCTGGCCGGGGTGCTGCTCACCGGCTGGGCCGCGTCCTGGCTGCGCTTCCTGCAGCTGGTGCGCCTGTCCGGCCTGGCGATGCGCTCGGTGCAGCGCCTGCGCGAATGGGTGTACGGCCACGTGCTGCGCCTGCCGATGGCCTTCTTCGACAAGGCCATCACCGGCCAGCTGGTCAGCCGCGTGACCAACGACACCGAGGCCGTCAAGACCCTGTACATCCAGGTGCTGTTCGTGATCCTCGACAGCAGCATCGTGCTGGTCGGGACTTCGATCGCGATGGCCTGGCTCGACTGGCGCCTGATGCTGATCGTGCTGGCGCTGGTGCCGGCGGTGCTCGGCATCGTCTGGCTGTACCAGAAGATGTCGGCGCCGGCGGTCACGCGCGCACGCGCGCTGCGCAGCGACATCAACGCCCAGATGGCGGAATCGATCGGCGGCATGAGCGTGCTGCAGGCGAACAATGCCCAGCACCGCTTCGGCGAGCGCTTCGCCGGCACCAACGAACAGCATTACACGGCGCGCGTGGCCGAGCTGCGCGCCAACGCCTTCCTGCTGCGCCCTGCGCTCGACTTCCTCAACGTGGTGCTGCTGGCGGTGGTGATCTTCAGCTTCGGCCAGCGCAGCCTGAACGGGGTCGAAGTCGGCGTGCTGTACGCCTTCATCAGCTACATCGCGCGCGTGGTCGAGCCGCTCATCCAGATCACGATGCAGTTCAGCGGCCTGCAGCAGGCGGTGGTCGCCACGGCGCGCGTGTCCGCCCTGCTCGACGAGACCGGGGCGCCGGAACACGGCCGCCGCCGGGCCAGCGCAGGGCGCAATGCCGACGGCGCCGCCGATGTGGACCCGAACGCGCCGGCGGTCCGCGTGCGCAACCTGAACTTCGCCTACATCGAAGGCCAGACCGTGCTGCACGATCTGTCGCTCGAGATCCCGCGCGGCGCCTTCTTCGGCATCGTCGGCCACACCGGCAGCGGCAAGTCGACGCTGCTGTCGCTGCTGCTGCGCTACTACCCGGCGACCCGCGGCAGCATCGAACTGTACGGCGAGCCGCTGGCGGCGATCGACAACGAACGCTTCCGCAGCGAAGTCGGCCTGGTGCCCCAGGACCCGTTCCTGCTGGCGGCGTCGGCGCGCGAGAACATCGACATGGGCCGCGGCCTGTCCAGCGAGGCGATCGAGGCGGCGGCGCGCGCGGCCCATGCCCACGGCTTCATCGCGGCGCTGGAGAATGGCTACGACACCCCGCTCGGCGAAGGCGGCTCGCGCCTGTCGTCCGGCCAGAAGCAGCTGATCGCGATTGCGCGCGCGCTGGCCGGCAAGCCGCGCGTGCTGCTGCTGGACGAGGCCACCTCGCGCATCGACAGCCAGACCGAGCAGATCGTGCAGCAGGCACTGACCGAATTGCGCGGCAAGGTGACCATCATCGCGATCGCGCACCGGCTGTCGACGATCCGCGATGCCGACCGCATCGTCGTGCTGAACCACGGCCGCATCAGCGAAGCCGGCAGCCATGACGAGCTGATGCACATTGAAGGCGGCCTCTACCAGCGACTCTACCTGTTGCAGCAATTGGCCGCCTGATCCCGCCTTTTAACGACACATTTGCACCATAACGGAGCAAATGTGTCTTGACATACCTTCATGGTATGTCTTTTTTTCGCATACGAGAGATAAAAAACGTCTTTCTGTTATGCAACAGGCCTATAATCCCAAGGTCGGTTCCAAGACCGGTCTCATCCATTCTTGGGACAGCCTATCTCCGGGGAGAGCTATCTTGGCAGGCCTGCATTGCGCATCGCAATATCGAAGCAGCCGCGCAGTCTTGCGTGCGCCGCTGCTATCGCTGTTGCTGGCGTGGGGTAGCGCTTTCGCCGCCGCGCCGGCACAGGTACCGGCCACCGCTGCCGCGGTCGCCTCGCCACTGCACAAGCAACTGGGCGAGATCCAGGAAATCACCCGTATCAACCCGCAGCGCGCGCTGCCGATGCTGGACAAGCTGGCTGCCGAACTCCCCACGGCCACGACCGGCGAACGCGCCAATTTCCTCAGCCTGTCCTGCATCGCCCAGTACCGCCTGGGCCACAACGAACGGGCGCTGCCCCTGTGCGAAGAGGCGCTGGCGCTGGGCCGCAGGCACAACGACGAGGATGCCATCGCACGTGCCCTGCTGGCCAAGGCCTATGCGCTGTTCGCAATGAACGAGATGGCGCAATCGCACCAGCTGGTATGGGAAGCCGAGAAGCTGGCCCTGGACAGCCAGGACCGCGAGCTGCGCATCCGCGCGATGGTCTCGTCCGGCGAGTCGTATGCCGAGGACGGCAACTTCCCGAGCGCCCTGAACCGGATCCAGGCGGCCGTCACCCAGGCACGCCAGAGCGGCGATCCATTGTCCATCGTGATCACGCTGAATTCGCTGGCCTATCTGTACAACCAGATGCGCGAACACGGCAAGGCCTTCGACGCGCTCGACGAAGCCTACCGCGCCGCCAGGACGCTGGATTCGCCGGCGCGCCTGGCGACGCTGAAGAACACCGAATATGGCGTGGCCATGGATTCCGGCCAGCTCCAGCGCGGCCTGAAGGTCATGCGCGAAGAACTCGCGCTGGCGCGCCAGATCGGCGCCGACCCGATGATCGGCACCGCGCTGGTCAACCTGTCGGATTGCCACCTGAAGCTGCGCAACCACCACGCCGCGCTGTCGTATGCCCAGCAGGCGCTGGAACATGCCCGCAAACGCAAGGACGAGCAACTGATCGCCGTCGCGCGCCTGAACATCGGCCAGGCCTATCTCGCCATGGGCCGCCTTACCGAAGGCAAGAAAAGCATCGAGGAAGGCATGGCCTGGTACGAGAAGTCCGGCCACAAGCCCGACCTGCAGATGATGCTGACCGAATACGGCGACGCGCTGGAACGCGCGGGCGACTACGCAGGCGCGGTGGGTGCCTACCACCGCGAGCGCGCGCTGTCGAACGAGCTGTTCGAGAAGCGCCGCCAGAAGGCGATGCTGGAGCTGCAGGAAAAGTACGAGGCCGACAAGCGCCAGCGCCAGATCGAACTGCTGCGCCAGGAAAACCAGGTCAAGTCGACCGAGATCGACAACCGCCGCCTGCAGCAGCGCGTCTGGTGGCTGCTGGCCACGGTCTTCGCGCTGGCGTCGGCGATCGTCTTCATGTTGTACCGCAAGGTACGCCAGGCCAACGCCCAGCTCGAAGAAAAGAACCAGGAACTGAAACAGCAGAGCGCACGCGATCCGCTGACCGGCCTGTACAACCGCCGCCACTTCCAGGAATACATGCGCGGCCACCAGGACACCGAACGCCGCGGCGCCGGCCTGAACCCGCAGGGCGACGACATGGTCAGCGCCCTGTTCCTGCTCGACGTCGACCACTTCAAGCACATCAACGACACCTACGGCCACGGCGCCGGCGACGCGGTGCTGCGCGAGATCGCCAGCGGCCTGCGCGAGATCCTGCGCGAGACCGACATGATCGTGCGCTGGGGCGGCGAGGAATTCCTGGCCTTCCTGCCGGCGGTGCCGCGCGGCGGCCTGGACGAAGTCGCGCTGCGCCTGCTGAGCGACATCCCGGCGCGCACCATCGACTACCAGGGCACGCAGTTGTCGGTGAACGTGTCGATCGGCTTCGCCCCCTTCCCGCTGACGCGCGGCGCGGCACTGTCGTGGGAGCGCGCCGTCAACATCGTCGACATGGCGCTGTACCTGGCCAAGGGCCACGGCCGCAACCGCGCCTACGGCGTGCGCGGCCTCAAGCGCCTCGACCCGGCGGCCCTGCTGGAAGTCGAACAGGACATCGAACGCGCCCGCCGCGCAGGACTCGTCGATCTCTCGGTCGTACAGGGCGGCATGCCGGTGTTGAGGGCAATGTCCTGAGCATGCCGGGATAAACCCGCCTTAATGCGCGGCCTGCTGGATCTTCTCGCCGGCCTGCTCCACCTTCTTCCCGACCGCCTCGGTCGCCTTGTCCAGGTTGCGGCTCGCCTGCGCCGTCGCTTCCTTGGCGTTCTCGCGCGCCTGGGCGGCAACGGCATCGGCCTTCTCGACCTGTTCCTGCACCTTGCCGGCGACTTTGGCGCCGGCGTCGTCGATGGCCCGGCCCGCCTTCTCGGCAGGACCGACGCCATCGGCCTGGGGTTTGCAGCCGGCCAGCACAAGAGCCGCCAGCAGCACCGCCGATGAGATCGTACGATTCATTTCAGCCTCCTTTTTGTTATCAATATTACACCTGGCAAGTCCATGCCGGCGGACGGCTGCGCAGTGATGCTCGGACTAGTCTTACGTGATTTTTGGCTGTGCCGACCTTGTATGCAGCACGGGTCGCTTGCTACCTTCATGTCGACGCAGGCCCACAATCACGAACAGGAGCAGACGACCATGTATGTCATGCCATTGCCATTCCTGCTGGGCACGCTGGCCAGCATCGCTTCGATTGCCCTGCTCGGCGGCGGCATCTATATCCTGTGGGCCTGGACTACCGGCGTCCTGATCGCCACCAGCTGGCTGGTGTCGGGCATCGCGATGCTCGTGTGGTCGGCGTTCGGACGCCAGATCGTGCTGGCCTTCTACCCGCGCGGCAAGGATGAGCCGCACGCCGAACGCGGCGCCGAGATCCGGACCATCACCGGCGCCAGCGGCAGCACCCTGCATCTCGAGTTCGATGGCCCGGCCGACAAGCCCGTCATCCTCCTCACCCATGGCTGGGCGCTCGACAGCACCGCCTGGTACTACGTACGCAAGGCGCTCGCCAGGGATTACCGGCTGGTGCTGTGGGACCTGCCCGGCCTCGGCCGCTCGAGCCAGCCCGCGGACAAGCAATATTCGGTGGAGAGACTGGCCGAAGACCTGCGCACCGTGATCGCGGAGACCGGCGAGCGGCCGGTCACCCTGGTCGGGCACAGCATCGGCGGCTTCATGATGCTGACGCTGGCCCGCAAGCATCCCGACCTGTTCAGGAACAAGGTGAACGGCATGGTGTTCATGGATACCACCCATACCTGGCCCCTGAAGACGGTGATGGCGGGCGGTTTGCTGCGGCTCCTGCGCTGGCCCGTCATCGAACCCTGCTGCTGCTCACCATCGTCCTGTCGCCGCTGATGCGCCTGATGAACCTGCAAAGCTACCTGAACGGCAGCAGCCATATCGTCAACCGCATCACGTCCCTGAGCCGTGGCGTTACCCGTGGCCAGCTCGACTTCGGCTCGCGTTTCAACGTCAAGGACACGCCCTCTGTGATTGCGAAAGGATTGCGCGCCGTGCTGCGCTGGGACGAGACGGCCACCCCGGCCACGCTCCCGGTGCCGGTCCGCGTGCTGGCCGGCGACGCCGACCGCATCACCAAGCCCGAAGCTGGGGTTGCCATCAGCAAGCTGGCGCCGCGCGCCGATTTCATCCTGATCCGCCCGGCCGGCCACAACGGGCTGCTGGAAGAAGGCGGCCAGTACGCCGCCGCCATCGCCCAGTTCGTGCAGGGCCTGGCCGGCGCCGCCGGCAGCGGCCGTGTCCAGCCGCTGCGCGGGACTGGCCAGCGCTAGCGGCTTACTTCACGTTGATGAAGGGGACCGCGCCGCCGCCGGCCACGGTCGGCAGCTTGCCGTCCCACTTCTCGATAGCCATGCGCTGGTTTTCCATCTCGCGCAGGCGGATCAGTTCCGGCGTCACCTGCTGGCGCTGCACCGCCAGCGACTCGGCTTCGGCGCGGGCCTGGGCCACGCGCTGCTTGGCTTCGACCTCGATGCGCTGGAGGTCGCGCTCGGCCTTCAGCTTCAGCTGCTCGGCCGTGGTCTTGGCTTCGATCGCGTCGTTGAACGAGCGCGAAAAATTGAAGTTCACGATCGAGAACTCGTCCACCATGATGCCGTGGCGCGCCAGGCGCTCGCGCAGCTGTGCCACGATCTGGTCGCGCACGTCGGTGCGCTTGGCGATCAGCTCTTCGGCGGTGAAGCGCGCGGTGACGGCCTTCACGGCTTCCTGCACGGCCGGGATGATGATGCGCTGGCCGGGCTCGTTGCCAAGATCGCGGAACACGGTCACGGCGCCTTCCGGCCTGACGTGGTAGTTCAGCGCCACCCGGGTGTGCACGGTCTGCAGGTCGCGCGAGGCGGCATCGCCGTCGCCCTCGCCCTTCTGGATCGACACGTTGACCAGGTTGAGCTTCTGCGCCAGCGGAATGCGGAAATGGATGCCTTCGCTGAGCACCTGGCTGCTCGGACTGCCGAAGGTCGTCATCACGCCCCGGTAGCCCGCCGGCACGGTGCCGAACGGCGCCAGTGCCCACAACACCATCAGCAGGACCAGACCGCCGATGAGCCTTACCAACAACATGCTTTTCATGTCGAATCCCTTTCGATCGGTTCTGCCGGCCAGGTAATGAACGGACAGATCGTCGTATAAATTGACGACAAGAAAAGTGTATAGCTTGATAATTCTCAGAGAAATATAAAATTTCCGGGCGTTGACTGCGGAAAAACCTGAACTGCGCACAGCCTGCCGCTCTGCTGCACGACGCGCTACCCACCTTGCGTGCGCCAGGCATGAAGCGATCCCCACCATAATTCAATATCTGTATGACATTGTCCAGTATTAATTCACGGGAGAAATAATGAAACGCACATCCGCAGTTGTCGCTCTCGCACTCGCCGGCATGGCCGGCAGCGCCGCTTGGGCCGCACCGGCCCAGCCCACCCTGGAACCGGTCGCACAGTTCGCGCATCAGGTGACCGGCGTCACCGTCAGCGAACGCGGCCGCATCTTCGTCAATTTTCCGCGCTGGACCGAGGATTCGCCGGTGTCGGTGGCCGAAGTCATGAAGGACGGTTCGATCAAGCCCTACCCGGATGCGCGCTGGAACGCCTGGCGCAATGCGAATGGCGACGAGACCTCGCCGGGCGACCACTGGGTCTGCGTGCAGAGCGTGGTGGCCGACGGCCGCGGCAACGTCTGGGTCCTCGACCCGGCGTCACCGGCGCATGAAGCGATCGTGCCCGGCGGGCCGAAGATGGTGCGCATCGACCTCGCCACCGACCGCGTGGCCCAGACGATCGCGTTCGACCAGTCGGTGGCGATCCCCGGTTCCTACCTGAACGACGTGCGCTTCTCCAGTGACGGCAAATTCGCCTTCATCACCGACTCCGGCGAGCGCGGCGCCCTGATCGTGGTCGAACTGGCCAGCGGCAAGGCAAAGCGCGTGCTCGACGGCCATCCGTCGACCCAGCCCGAAAAAGGCGTGGTCGTGCATTCGGACGGCAAGCCGGTGCGCTCGCCCGACGGCCGCAAGGTCCAGTTCGCCGCCGACAGCATCGCCCTGTCCGGCGACGGCTACCTGTACTGGAAGGCGCTGACCGGCAAGACGCTGTACCGGATCCAGGCCAGTGTGCTCGAATCGCGCGGTTTCCAGGGCCAGGACGTGGCGGGCGACGTCCAGTCCTACGGCCAGACCGGTCCGACGGACGGCTTCTGGATCGGCCACAAGAACGGCAAGCCGGGCAACCAGCTGTACGTCAGCCTGATTGAAAACAATGCGATCGGCGTGCGCGACCTGGCGCAGGGTGCATCCGGCAGTCCGCGCACGCTGGTCCAGGATGCCCGCCTGCGCTGGCCCGACACCTTCAGCCAGGGTCCGGACGGCAGCCTGTACGTGACCACCTCGCGCATCCAGGATTCGGCCTTCTACAAGAAGGATGCGCCGCCGGCCCTGCCGACCCAGCTGTGGCGCGTGAAGCTGGGCGACTGAGCGCAGCGCCGGCGCCGGCGCTTGCCGCCTCAGGCGAGCATCTTCAGCAGTGCGCCCGCGCCGGCAACCGCCAGCACCACGGCCAGGGGCGGGCTTTTCCAGATGACTAATAGAAGGAAGCCTGCCACCGCCACGGCGAAATCCTTCCCATCCAGCACGGCGCCGGTCCAGACCGGGTCATACAGGGCC
Organism: Herbaspirillum sp. SJZ107; assembly: GCF_006715485.1. GTDB lineage: Bacteria > Pseudomonadota > Gammaproteobacteria > Burkholderiales > Burkholderiaceae_D > Telluria. Next base: position 711,990 of record NZ_VFNH01000002.1, on the reverse strand, counting down.
GCGCCGAGAATGCCGACGACCGCGGCATTGGCGCCGCGCACCGCATGCTGCGCTTGCGGCCAGGCCCGGAACAGGCGCCAGAAAGGCAGGGCCGCATACACCAGCAGCAGTCCAGGCAGGAAGATCGCGACCAGCGCGACGACGGCCCCGGCTGCCGCTGCGCCGGTGCCGGCGCCGAGGCTGGCACCGAGGCTGGCACCGAGGTAGGCGGCGAAGGTAAACAAAGGACCGGGTACGGCTTGCGCCAGGCCATAGCCGGCCAGGAAGCGGTCGTCCGCCAGCCAGCCGGTCCCGACCACTTCCGCACGCAGCAGCGGCAGCACCACGTGGCCGCCGCCGAAGACCAGCGCACCCGCGCGATAAAAGGCGCCGAAGATCGACGTGGCGGACGCAGTGGCGGCCTGGGGCATGGCGACGGCCGCCAGCAGCAGGCCGCAGAACAGCGCCAGCGCCACGATGCTGCCCTTGTGCGCGCCCGGCGATCCGGACCGCGGCAGCGCGGCCGATACCTGGCCACGGCCCAGCCACATGCCGGCAAGGGCGCCGGTAACGATCGCCGCCACTTGCCCGAACGTGCCGCCTGCAAACACCACGATGGCGAGGGCCGCCAGCGCGATGCCGGCGCGCGGACCGTCGGGCGCCAGCGAGCGCGCCATGCCCCAGACCGCGTGGGCAACGACGGCGACGGCCACCAGTTTCAAGCCGTGGATGGCGGCCGCCGCCCATGGACCATTCAAGACAGCGGCGCCCAGGGCGCATCCAAACAGGATCAGCGCGGACGGCAAGGTAAAGCCGAGCCATGCGGCGCAGCCGCCTGCCAGGCTTTGCGCTCGCAACAAGCCCAGGCAGAATCCGACCTGGCTCGATGCCGGCCCCGGCAGGAATTGGCAGAGTGCGACCAGGTCCGCATAGTCGGCTTCGTCCAGCCAGCGGCGGCGCAGTACGAACTCGTTGCGGAAGTAGCCGAGGTGGGCGGCGGGGCCGCCGAATGCGCTCAACCCGAGTTTCAGGAAGATCGCGAAAATCGCCAGGGCGCTGTCTTTATGATGCGAACCGGGTATGGATCGAAGAGGTGGCGCGGACATCGTTTTCCGAAAAATTCAAGCTTCAGCGTTGTCTTGCCATCGATGGCGCATGCAGCGCCGCGATATTGCACGATCCCGGTCGTGAGAAACAGCGGTCGTCCGCCGCACGCAGTTCGGGGCCGAGCATGTATCCGAACGAGGCCTTCGCGGGCAGCTGTGGAATGCGGCGAACGATCCGTCCTTCGGGCACCGAGACTTCATACAGATTGAATGTTCCCATATTGTCGCAATTAGAATGCGGCAGCACCTCGGCCGCCACCATCACCCTGGTGCCGCTTGCGGACCAGGCGACGCCGGCGACGTTCGGCGTCTCCGGTTCAAAACACTTTGGATAACGGCGCCGGAAGTCGCGCCGGACAGCCGATGCGATATCGATCTTCTCCATCTTCCCAGCGCCGATGCGATACGCCGCCACCTCGTAGGTACCCACGGCCCCCCCATCGCTGTAATTGATGAAGAAAAGCGTCGAGTCCGAAGCCCAGGCGACTTCCGGACAGGGCCACGCCGCCGTGTCGATCGGGGTTTCCCGGCCGTTGCCATCGATGGCGAAAGTCGCCGTGTCACCGTCTGCAGTGAGGCGCAGTGCGATCTTTTGCCGGCGGTCAGGCGACCATACGGTGGCATCGGCTACCTCCGGGGACGATGTCTTACACAGGTTGCGGGCAGCGGCGGCAAAGACGCCGTTCCCGGCCGGGACATACCAGTCCTGGTTACCGGTGCCTGTCCCGGCATACGCATGCTGCGCCAGCGTCCAGGCCAGGACGCACGGCATCCATCGCTTCGGCATCGCCACCTCGAGAGGAAAGAAAGCGGTTGATTCAGGGCGTCACCGACGGCGCCCGCTTCAGGCAACGCAGGGTAAACGTCGAACGCGTATGCCGCACCCCCGGCAGTTTATACAGTTTCTGCCGCAGAAAACGCTCGTAGCCTTCGGTGCCCGCCACCGCCACCTTGATCAGGTAATCGTATTCGCCGGACAGAAGGTACGCCTCCATCACTTCCGGCAGCTCGGCCAGCGCATCCGAAAAAGCCTTGAAGATCTCGTCGTCGTGGCGGTCGACCGTGACTTCGATGATCACGGTGTCCGGCATACCCAGCGCGCGCTGGTCGAGCATCGCTGCGTAGCCGGTGATGTAGCCGCCCTCTTCCAGCGCGCGCACGCGGTGCCAGCACGGCGTCGGCGACAAGTTCACGGTCTCGGCCAGTTTCTGGTTGCTGATGCGGCCATCCTGGCTCAGCGTGCGCAGGATCTTGCGGTCGATTTCGTCGAGTTGCCCATCTTTCATGAAGCGTGTCCTTACGGGTTTTCGATGAATCATAAAAGGAATATCTTCATTTTACCTTTTCCAAAGATAAATCCTTGGAAAAAACCGCTGTTATCGGTATCGAACAAAAGCACATTCTATTCATACTGCCTTACCATTCTCGCGCGCGTTGATGCAACGCACAAAACACCCATGCGCCGAGCCACTTCCTTACCGGGAATGCGCTGTCGGCGCTTTGTTCACCCTCACCATCCATCGAGGAGTTTGCGTGTCCGAAGCCATTTCGCAGGGCAGTCTGGGCTACCGGGGCAATGCCTTTGCCGCCGAATTGCCGCTGATGTTCATTGCCCCCGCCCTGTTCGCCGCCAACCTGATCGTGGCGCGCTGGGCGCAAGGCGCCGGCATCGCACCGGTGTTCCTGGCCTTCGGGCGCTGGGCGCTGGCCTTCCTGATCCTGCTGCCGACCGTCGGCCCGCGCATGTACGCGCTGCGCCATACTTTGCTCGCCAACTGGCCGCGCATCCTGCTGCTGGCCAGCCTCGGCATGGGCGTGGCGGTGGCGCCGCAATACGTCGGCGCGCGCCATACCAGCGCTGCCAACATCGGCATCATCTTCGCCGCCTGCCCGGCGCTGGTCACCCTGATCGAGACCCTGGTGTGGCGCGTGCCGCTCGAGCGCAAGCAGGCCGGCGGCATGCTGCTGGCCATCTTCGGGGTGCTGATCGTGCTCTCCAAGGGCAACCCGGCCGCCCTCGGCCAGCTGGAATTCGGCCGCGGCGATCTGTGGGTGGTGCTGGCCGGCTGCGGCTGGTCGCTGTACACGGTATTCAACAAGCGCGTGCCGCTGCTGCCGCTACCGAGCACGGTCAAGCTGGCGTCGCTGATCGGCGGCGGCGCGCTGGTGCTGGCGCCGTTCGCCGCGCTGGAAACCCTGCACGGCAACGTCCCCGATTTCGGCGACAGCCGCTTGTACATCGCGCTGGGCTTCCTGGCCGTCGTGCCGAGCCTGGGCGCCTACTTCTGCTTCGACCGCCTGGTGTCCCTGGCCGGCCCGACGCGCGCCAGCATGAGCCTGTACCTGATTCCGCTGTTCGCGACGCTGGCCGCCTGGCCGCTGTTGAAAGAAGCGCCGCATCTGTACCACGTGGCCGGCTTTGCCGTGATCCTGGGCGGCGTCGCGCTGTCGAGCATGCGCCGCCGCGCCTGAGCACCGCGGCGCGCGCATCATTTTCCGTTCGCGGCGTCCCTGCCTCATGGCCGGGACGCCGTTTTTTTATCCGCAAGCTGTTGTATCCTTCACAGAATTTCATTTGCGAAGGTTCAACATGCCCCTCAACGTCCAGCCGCTGCGCACGCTCGTCATTGCCGCCGCCCTTGGCGCAGCTGTCCCCATGATGTCCGTGCAGGCCGCGGCGCCGACCGCCGCCCAGGCGCAGGCCGCCGCGCAGCAGGTCGACCGCATCGCCGCGCGCTTCTACGACCTGCGCGCCAAGTACGACCCGATGCTGTACGCGACCGCCAACGGCGACAGCCGCTACGACGACCAGCTCGGCATGGCGATCGCACCGACGGTGCGCGCACGCTACCTGGCCGACAACCATGCGCTGCTGCGCCAGCTGCAGACGATCGATGCGTCGCGCCTGGCACCCAAGGGACGCCTGAACTACGACATCCTCGCCTTTGAAATCGGCAGCCAGCTCGACCTCGAGAAATTCCCCGAGCACCTGCTGCCGCTGAACCATTTCGACAACATGCCGAGCAACCTGGCGAACTACGCCGGCGGCACCGGCTCGCAGCCGCTCGAGACGCCAGCCCAGTACCGCGCCTACCTGAGCCGCCTCGAGCAGTTGCCGGCCTGGATCGACCAGGCCATCGCCAACATGAAGGAAGGCATCCGCGTGGGCGTGGTGCAGCCGAAGATCGTCACCGAGCGCATGCTGCCGCAGTTCCGCCAGCTGAGGAGCGCCAAGGCCGACGCCAGCGTGTTCTATTCGCCGGTGGCGCGCATGCCGGCCAGCTTCTCGGACGCCGACAAGCGTACCCTGGCGGCCGGCTACCGCCAGGCTGCGGAAAAGATCGATGCCGCGCTCGGCCGCCTGGTCGGCTTCCTCGAGACCGACTACCTGAAAGCGGGCCGCACGACCGCCGGCTATGGCGCCCTGCCGGACGGCGCCGCCTGGTACCAGGCGCGCATCCGCAACAACACCAACCTGAACCTGACCCCGGCCGCCATCCACGCGCTCGGCCTGAAGGAAGTCGCGCGCATCCGCCAGCAGATGGCGGCGCTGGCGCCGCAGCTGGGCTACCAGGGGCCGCTCGAGCGCTTCCCGCACTGGGTCGAGGAGCAGGCGAAGTTCAAGCCGTTCAAGACCGACCAGGAAGTGCTGGCGCGCTACCGCGAGATCTACGCCACGGTCGAGGGCAAGCTGCCGGCCTATTTCTCGCTGTTGCCGAAGGCCAGGCTGAGCATCCAGCTCGAACCCGAACTGACGCGCGCCACCGCCTCCGACCACTACACCCCGGTCGCGGCCGACGGTTCGCATCCGGGCGTGTTCTGGGCCGTGGTCAACGATCCGAAGCAGTACAGCACCGTCGGCATGTCGACGCTGCTGCTGCACGAAGGCGTGCCGGGCCACCACCTGCACGCGGCGCTGCTGAAGGAACTGCCGCTGCCGGACTTCCGCAAGTTCTTCACCGAGCACCCGAGCGCCGCCGCCTACGGCGAAGGCTGGGCACTGTACTGCGAAACCCTGGGCCGCGACTTCGGACTGTACGAAGATCCGGCCGCCTACTTCGGCCACCTGAACGACGAACTGCTGCGCGGCGTGCGCCTGGTGGTCGACACCGGCATGCACGCCCAGGGCTGGTCGCGCGAAAAGGCGATCGCGTACGCGGTCGAGAACCTGGGCTACGGCGAGGCCGAGGCGGCCAACCAGATCGAGCGCTACATGGTGTGGCCGGGCCAGGCGCTGGCCTACAAGATCGGCGCGCTGAAGATTCTCGAACTGCGGGCCAAGGCGCAGAAGGCACTGGGAGCAAAGTTCAGCTTCCCGGCTTTCCATGCGGTGGTGCTGGGGGACGGGACCTTGCCGTTGCCGATTCTGGAGGCGCAGGTGAACCGGTGGATTGCGGCGACGAAGTGAGTGGTGAATGCTGAGCGGTGAGTGACTACGCTCGTTGAACTCTAGCCATCTACAGTAGCACGTCGCCCCTGCGGAGGCAGGGGCGACGTGCGTGGCTAACGAATCCTGCCAAGCCCACAGGGCATCACACCCCGTCCGCCCGCCGTCCCACACCCACCTCCCCCTGCTCCGGCGGCACCGCCAGCGGATGCTTCTCGCGCGCCGCCGCCTCGTCGATGCGCGCCTTCAGCTCGCGCGTCTTGCCATCCTCCCCCCAGCGCCGGATGAAACCCTGCAGGCGTGCGCGTGCCTTCTCGGCGCTGCCGGCATCCAGCGCGGCGTCGGCGGCAGTGCTGGCTTCGAGCCAGGCCTTGTTGCGCAGGCGCCGTCTGGTGCAGATCGCGGACTGCTCGTTGAGCGTCTTCTGCAGCTGCTCCAGTTGCGCCGGGGTGGCGCGGCTGCGGCCCAGCGAGATCAGCTCGGCCTGCGCTTCGTTACTCTTGCACTCCTTTGCGAGTGCCACGGCGTGGTCGATCTGGCGCTCGATCTTCTTCGGCGACGGCCTGGCCAGCAGCCACACGCCCGCCAGGATGGCCAGCGCCAGGATCCACCAGCGCAGCTGCACCGGCCGGCGCTGCGGCGGACGCGCCGGGATCGGCGGACGCGGCACTTCCTGGTGCGGCGGGGCGGCGCCAGGCGCGTTGCTGCCGCCCGCCGATGCCGAGCGCCCGAAATCGGTCGCACTGGGCGGGACGCCGGGGCCGCGCACATTGGCGGTGACGCCCTTGCGGGGCGTTGCCGGATTGGGCTGCGCCGGTGGCGCCGGTGGCTCTGGTGGCGGTGGTGGAGGTGGCACGGGTACGTCGGACAGCGGCATATCCAGCCCGCCGGACATGGCGGCCGCCGCGGCTGCCCCGGCATTGGCGGCAACGGCCGCGGCGACGTCCGGACGGCGCGCATGCACGTCCGCCTCCGCGCCCGTGCCTGTGCCCGCGCGCGCGGCCGCCTGCCCCTGCGCGGTACCGCACCAGGGGCAGAAGTTCACCGGGCGCGGCATCGGCCGGGCGCAGGCCGGATTGATACAGCGGTAGATCACATCTTCTTGCACGTCACTCCCTTATTCCGGATCCGGAATGGCGTCGTCCGGATCGGGGATCGCCGACGCGAGCGCGCCCGCCAGTTCCGGCATCTCGCCGACCGTCTTCCATTTGTCCTGGCGCGGATTCCAGCCCATGTTCCAGACCCGCGTGTTGAGGTCGATCTCGCCGCGCAGCAGCAGTTGCACGACTTCGTCCTGCGCGTACGGTCCGCGCTGGCTGCCGCCGATGAACAGTTTGTAGCGCGCCGCCAGCGGCGTGGCGCCGATCACGCTGGCCGCGGGGCCGGGCATGGCGGCCGGCGGCAGACCGGCCGTGCCGCCGGTCGGGCTGACCACGAACGCTGCCGGCGCGCTGCTGCCGCCGCCGATGGTCGGATCGAGTGGCCCGGTACCGGGGGCGGCCCCCGCTGCAGCGGGGGCCGCGGCCGCACCACCACCGCCGGCACGCCGCTCCAGCACCTGCGCCGCGCGCGCATCCTGGGCCAGCACATCCGGCTTGATCACGCGCTTGTCGACGGCGCGCTCGACTTCCCAGTTGTAGGCATCGCTGGCCGAATCCGGCACGGCGTCGGTCCATTGCTCGAGCTGGGCCAGCGCGGCCTCGACCTGGGCCGGCGACAAGGTCGGATCGAGCGTGACGGCGCGCCGGAACCAGGCGTCGTACAGCCGGCGCGCGGTGATGTTGGGCAGCGACGGCGACGGCAGCTGGGCGCCGGTCTCGTCGACTTCGAGCTTGGGTTCGTACACGCGCAGCTGGTAGTGGCGCATCAGCGCCGCCAGCAGCGCCAGCTGGTGCGGTCCCATCGCGGCCAGGCGCTTGCGCACGCCCGCGATCACCTGCTCGCGGTAGTACGAAGGCAGGCCGTTCGAGCGGATCGCGTATTCGTTGCCGATCTGGAGCCATTCGCCGCTGCCCGGCTCGACCTCGAACAGGTACTGGCCGCGCGGCTGGAAGCTGGCTTCGCGGTCGCCGGCATCCCCCTTGCGCCGCACCACGCCGAGCGCGATCGCCTGCAGGAACCATTCGTAGTCATCGGCCAGGCGATTCAGTTCGTCCATCGATGGCGAGATCGGATGGCGGAAGCGCGTCGAATCGAAGTGCAGGTGGGTCGGGATCTTCGGGTTTTCGATCTGGTAGGAGGCACGCCAGGTCGGCAGGCCGCGCAGCACCGTCATCGGGTAGCCGGACAGTTCGATGTAGCACACCGCCCTGCCGGCGACGCCGGTATTGACGATGGCGACCGCATCGCCCTGCAGGAAGCCGGTCGGCACGGCGCCGCGGATCTCGGCCTCCATGCGGCGCCAGGCAACCGGGTCGCCGACGCCGATGAAGCACTTGAACTGGTCGGCGCTGGGCGTGAACTCGGCCGAGAAGCGCGCATTAATCCAGGGCATGGCACTCCTGATCCATTCGCTGAACACGCGGTGGCGCTCCTGCGGCGACATCGCGCCCAGGCGCTCCAGCAGCGGGTCGCCCGGCTCGGCGCCGGCCGCATGTTCGGCGCTCAGGTGGGTCTGCGCGCGCCGGAACAGTTTAAGTAACAAGTCGGACCGCAGGCGTTCGTCGCCGAGCTGGGGGAACAGGCGCGCCGAGCCGCCGAATTCGTTCAGGACTTCCTCGCTCCAGCCGTCGACGTCGCCGGTCAGGCGTACCGGTTCCGGCAGCACGTCGCTGGCCAGCTTGATGTAGGTGGCATGCTCGTGGCGGGCGTCGGCACGCAGCTGGCCGATGCGCTGGTCGACCGCGCCAAGCATGGCCTGCACCGCGCGCCGGCCTTCCTGGAATTCGCCGGCGATGCCGCTCCACTGCACCTGGCCCTGCTCGTCGGGTGCCTGCGGATTGCCCAGCCAGGCCGACATGCTGTGCATGACCTCGACCGCCTGGCCGGCCGCCACCGCCAGCAAGTGGAAGCGCAGGAAGTCGGCGATGTCGCGCTTCAGGTGGTTCATCACTTCGCGCGCCTGGGTATCCTTGCCGAACAGGCGGCTGGCCGCCTGGGTCAGGTTGTTCAGCGATTCCTCGACCTGGCGCGTGCGCAGGGCATCGCGGATGTCGCGGTAGCGCTTGCCGTTGCGCTGGACGTTGGCCAGGTCGCGCTGGTTCAGGCGCGCCTTGACCTGCTCCAGCAGCGACAGCACGAATTCCAGGCCGCCCTGCTTGCGGTCGTCGAGCAGCATGTACAGGCGCCCGCGCACGCCCAGGCGCAGGTTGGCCAGCAATTCGCCGGTATGGCGCTTGATGCGGTCTTCGCTGGTCTCGGCGGTGGCGCCGGCTTCGCGGATGGCGTCGCGTTCCAGGTTGGGCAGCAGCTCGACCACCTTCTCGCGCCACAGTTTCAGGTCGTACGAGGCCATGATGCGGTCGATCTCGAGCTGCACCTTGCTCTCGATCCGTTCCAGCAGCGAGCGCTGGTCGCGGTCCATCAGCAGCATGTCGGTCAGCGCGTATTCCTGGAAGGGCGTGACGTCGACGGTGCCCTTGCGGAAGTCCGGGAATTCCGAGAACGGGTGTTCGGCCATGCCCATCTGCTCGCGCATGAAGGCGTCGCGCTCGGCGTCCGTCGCGCGGCGCGCCTGCACGCCGTCGGTGCCTGCCAGGCCAAAGAAAGCCTTGACCATCAGCGCCGCCAGTTCGTAGGCGCGGATGTCGTCGCGCAGGCTTTGCTGGGTGTCGAGCACGGCCTGGCCGAAGGCCGAATACACCTTCGAATAGGACAGGCGCATCTCGCCGAAGCGCGCCTCCGGCACGCGCGGGTTGTAGGGGCCGAGCTTGTGCTGCTGCTGGTTGACCGCGACCGAGCGCTTGCGGTTGGCGAAGTCGGCCGAAGCAAAATCCTCGAACAGCGTGTCCGCCACCATCTGGTAGACGTCCTTCACGTCCTGGGTCGCCTTGTTGGCCAGGTTGGCGGTGTCGACGAAATACACGTCGTCGAAGGGCGTGCCGCGCCCGACCACGCTGTCCGGGTCCATCCAGCGGACCTGCGCGTTCATGTCGCGCATCGTGGTCTCGAGTTCCATCATGGTTGCATAGGCGTTGGCCTCCGTGCGCTCCTTGTTGGCCTTGGCATAGCCCGAGGGCAGGAACATCACCAGGTCGACCTGGCTGTCCGACACCTCCTGGCGCGCGATGGCTTTCGCGATCCAGCCCAGGTCGATCGCGCTGCCGGCGCCGGTGCCGCCGGCATTGGAGGCGATGACGACGATGCGGAACTTGGAGGTATCCACCTGCAGGCCGAGGCGCTGGTAATTCTCCTTGCGCTCGATGCCGGCGTTACTGCTCAGGAAATTCAGCGCGCCCTTGATGCGGCCGCGCAGCTTGGGATACTTGTCGAACAGGTAGAGCCGTGCCAGTGCGCGGATCTGGCCGGCGCCCTTGGACGGGTCGATGCCGAGCGAGCGCAGTTTTTTCGGGCGCAGCGGCATCCAATTCTCGATCAAGGGGAACCGCGCCAGGCTGTCGTCCGACTCGTGGTACTGCGGCAGGTCGAGCGGCTCGACGAGCCGCTCTTCGTCGGTCAGCTTGACCAGCTCGAACCAGGGGTCGGTGCGCTGCGACTTGCCCTCGTCGATGATGGCGTTGTTGTCGAGGTCGAAGTGCAGGAAGCGCGCCACCGGGAAGTCGGCCAGCGATTCCACTCGTGTCGGGTGCTGGCGGTTCCACACCGCCGACAGGATGCGCCGGCGGATGCGCATCATGACTTCCATGCCGGTGCCGCCGGCGCCGATGAACAGCGTCGGGCGCAGGTCGACTTTTAGCTCGGCTTTGTTGTTGGCGTTCAGCGTTGCCGGATCGGGAAAATCTGCCATCTTGAGTCCTTTTATTTAGCGGCGGCCGACGAACAGCGCCGCCACCAGCGTCACCACGCCGACCAGCACCAGCGGCCCGGTAATCGCGAGCGTCAGGTATTTGGCGGCGTTCACGATTGCCAGCACCGCCGCCAGCGACAGGAAGCCCAGCCCGACGAACAGCAGCCAGCCGGCACTCCCGGCCGACGAAGGCGACACCCGGCGCACGACCAGGTGGTGCACGTAGGCGTTACGCACGAAGAAGTAGATGACCAGCAGGACCAGGAACACGGCGCCGGAAATCGCCAGGTCGCGCGCCGAGGTGTCGCGCAGCGGCGCGGCCGACGGATTGGTGGCGCCGCCGGGCGCGATCTCGACCGGCTGCCGGGCGGTATCGGGCGTGGTCTTGGGCATGCCCTCGTCGGGGGTCTGGCCCGGCAGCTTGAAGCCGGGGTCGGCGCTTGGCGCGGTGGTGGGCTGGGTCTTCTGGTCTTGCATGGGTGTCCTTTATATTTATCTGCCGAGCCGGACCTGCGCGCCTTCGCGCAGGTCGAGCAGCTGGTTGCCGAACAGGGTCGTCTTCAGGCGCGCCACCTGCTGGCCCGCCTTGTCGTAGATCGGTTGCGTGGCCCCGGCGCGGGTGTGCACGGTGCGCAGTTCGTCTTCCACCGTCAGCACCACGCGCCGCGGGCGGGCATAGGCATAGGCAGCGCCCACGCCCAGTCCCAGCAGCGCCAGCGCCGCGCCGATCGCGGCGAACAGCGGGCCGGACCCGTAGTGCACGCGCACCTCGATCGGCAGCACCGCGGTCGACGCCTGGATCTCGCTCGGGGGCGTGAAAATGTCCGGCAGCGGATCGCCGGGGAACAGCGCGGCCATGCGGTCGCGGAAAGCCTGCGACAGTTCCAGGCGCTGGCCCTGCAGCTGGAGTTCGATCCGTCCCGGCAGCACGTAAGCCGAGCCGGCCGACTGCAGCGCCGCCAGCGACCATTTGCCGGGCAGCTGCGCCACCGGCAGCTGCATGGTCGAGGCCAGCGGCGCGGCCTGGCCCGGCGCCAGCCGTCCCACATTGTTGTTTGCCAGCGCGATCCGGTGGTTCTCGCCGCCGAGCATCGAGCGCGCCGCGAGCGAGGCGCCGGCGATGGTGTACGGATAAATCGTGTTTTCCAGATTCCAGCGGATGCTGGCGCTGGGGCTGCGCGCATCGGGTGCGACGTCGGCGCGCAGCAGGCCGTTCGCATCCATCGAGAAGTCGACCCCGGGTGCGTTCTCGACCTTGCGCGGGACCAAGCGCACCGTATCGCGGTCCAGCGGCTTCAGGCGCGCCGGCGGCTCGGTGATCACGCGCTGGATGCGCCCGGCGGCCAGCAGGCGGTCGAGTGCCTGCGCGCCCTCGCGCCCGACCGCGAACACGTAGATCATCAAGCCGTTGGCGCGGTAGTGCTGGCCCTCGACCTGCATGCGCAGCGGCCAGGCCAGCGCCTTGTCGATGGCCTGGCCGCGGTGGATCAGCGTATAGAACTCGCGGTTGCGCGCGCTCGTGGCCTGGTCGTTGTTCGGGCTGTTGCGGTTGTTGGTGACCAGCCAGACCAGGCCGGGCTTGCCTTGCAGGACCTGGGTGACGGCGGCGTTGACGGCTTCGCCGAGGTCGGTATCGGCCAGCGCAGCGCCGCCGGGCTTGCGCGCCAGGTCCAGCCCGGCCAGCGCCGTACCCACGTGCGCCTGCACGGTCTTGGCATCGACCGATTCGGACAGCAGCCCGCGCGGCGAGGGCGCGCCGGGACGCGACTGGTTGAAGGCGGCCAGCACCAGCGCGTCGCCCGGCTGCGCCACGCTGCCGGCCAGCGCCGCCACCAGCGGCTTGAACTGCGATGTGGGGTCGCTGTAGAAGGGTTCCATCCAGCCCGAGTTCTGGACCAGCACCACCTGCGGCACCGCCAGCGCGGGTTGCGCGACGCCCACCAGCCCGCCGAGCAGCAGCGCGGCCCGCGACAGGAACGAAGGCAAGGTACGGCCCCTCACGACAGCGCTTCCAGGTGCCAGCCGCGGATCCGGTTCCAGTCGGGATGGTGCAGCCAAAGCCGGTTGGCGTACACGAAGGGCACGCATTCGTGCGGACGGGCCAGGCGCGCGATCTCGTCGAGGATCACATTGCTGCGGCCGATCCACTCCACCGTGGTGCGCGGGATCACGCGGTTGGCCAGCGCGTCTTCCGCGCGGCCGGTGTATTTGTGGAAGCGCAGCACCAGCCCGCTCGGCTGGCTGCGGTTGTTGTTGAAGCTGCGCAGCAGCGGCAAGACCAGCGAATCGTCCTCGCCCTGGTCTTCGACGTGCTCGCCCGACCACGGCTCGTCCAGCACCGGGTGGCCGCGCCGGAACAGCAGGTTGGCGAAGCCCAGGCGGGCGCCGTCGATGCGTTCGCGCTGGGGCGACGCCGTCCCCAGCTCGAGGAAGCAGTAGGACTGCCCATCGTGCCCGATCAGCCACATGCGGCCGTCGCGGCTCAGGGTCGGGCCGCCGAGGTCGAGGCTGGGCAGCCAGGTGTCGGGCCAGGGCAGGAATTGCGGCGCCTCGCCGGGACGCCAGGCCAGCTGCCCTTCCGGGTGCAGCCACAGTAGGCGGCCGTCGTAGCCGACCGGCCGGCTCCAGCCGGTCAGCGGCAGCGCGCCGCAATCCTGGGCCGGGCTGGGGGCCAGGTCGGCATCCAGCGCATACAGGCTGACGCCGCCGCCCGGATTGCGCGCCAGGCAGGCGATATGGCGCCGCATCGTGCCCGGCGCGGCCACCAGCGGCGCGGCCAGCAGGGTCTCGGTGCGGTAGGTTTCGCTGACCGGGTTGATCCACAGGCGGCGCAGGCCGTGCGCGGTGGGCAGCAGCGCGACTTCGCCGCGGCGCGGCTCGTGGCCGAGGCTGGCGACCGGCAGCCAGCCGTAGTCGGAGGCGGTAAAACTCAGGTCGGCGGCGCCGTCCTCGGGCTGCAGCACCTGCCATAGCTCGGCCAGCGGGTCCCAGTATTGCAGCACGCCGCGCCCCGGCGCCAGCGCCAGCAGGCGCTGCTCGGGAAACCCGTAGCCGGCGGCGGCAAACACGCAATGGGCGTTGGGCGGCGTCGGCATGGCGTCGTCGAAGCGGCCGATCACGGGCGCCGCGGGCCGCTCCTCGAGGCTGTCGCCGAGGGCCAGCGAAGTAACCGGCAACCCGTGCGGCACGTGGCGCGGCAGCAGCGCATCGGCATGGGGTCCCCACCAGTCGGGCAGGTGCTGGCGGCGGCCGGCAAAGCGTTCCAGCGGGCGCCCGCATTCGGGGCAGAAGGCGAAGCCTTCGGGATAGATGGCCGCGTGCGCGCAGCCGGCCGGCAGCGAGGCGCCGAGCAGGCGCGCAATATCAGGAACGCGCGCAGCCACGGCGCCCGCCTGCGCCCGTGCGTTCCAACCAAGTTGGCCCAGCCCTTCGCTGGTGGCCAGTTCGAACTGGCCTGTCCTGTCGTCTTCCAGCCAGACGCTGGCTGGCGTTTCCCATCGGTATGCCATTAGCTCCGCCGTTAGATCGTCAAAAAGGCACCGGCCCGCCGCAGATGTCGGGCCGTTGTGCTTTTGGAATCATAGCGCCACCGTCAAGCATACGGCGCGCTGTTCACGGAGTAGCGTGTGGCGGTACCTCAACGGTCAAATTGTGGACGGGTCGGGGGAACTTCCGGCAGGCCTCGCTTCCGCCAGCACCACCTGGCGGATTTTCCAGCTGCCCGCTTCCAGCACCATGGCCAGCGCCAGCACCCGCTTGGCGCCCTCCTCGCCGCCCAGCGTGACGATGACGTCGGCGCCGGCACCGCTCTGGCGCACGGTGGTTGCGGCCACGTGGCGGCGCCAGTCGCTCCGGTAGCCGGACGACTGCAGGAAGTAGTCGGTGTCGGGCACGCGGCCGCCGACCAGGCGCGTATTCAAACGTTCGACCAGGCGCGCCGTCAGCTCCCTGGCGACGTAATTGTTGAAGGTGGCATGGCGGTCGCTGAGCGGGTCCTGGTCGGCCGCCAGCGTGTCCAGGTACCAGCCGTAGAACTCGGTGGCCACCGCATCCGGCGCCGGCTGGCGCTGCGGCGCGGCCTGCACCTGCTCGGAGCCCATCCAGGCCAATGCGAGCACCATCAGCGCCGCACCGAGCGGGGCCAAAAACTTGGAGATTAGAAATTTTCCCTTTAGAATCAACATGATGCGCTCCTGACAACCCAACTGTGCAGCAAAGCGCGACGGCCGGCCCTGCGCTGCCGCAAGCGCCGCTGCCCCCACTGGACGGGCCTGTTTCGACCGCTGTTTGCACTTATAATGCCGGGTTGCCTCCTGATCCGTGCCGCCATGACCACCGCCCCGCTCTCCAGCCCCGACCTGCCCGCATCCGCCATCGACAGCGCCACCGCGCACCTGCGCGACGTGCTGGCGATCGCCCTCGAACACAGTCCCGGGCAACGCGCGCTGGTGGTATACGACACCCGCACCGGGCTGGCGCGCGCGCTGGCCGAGGCTTACCGGCGCAACCTGCCGGACGCCGTCTTCGTCGACTTCGACAGCGTCGCGCCGAGCGAGGTGCTGGCCCTGTTCAAGACCTTCGCGCCGCGCGACCTGGTGGTGCTGGTGCAGTCGTCCAACTTCCGCCTCGACGGCTTCCGCCTGCGCGTGGAACTGTTCAAGCTGGGCCTGAAGGTGATCGAGCACGTGCACTTGTCGCGCATGCCGGGCACGCAGGGCGAGCACTACATCGAATCGCTGGCCTACGATCCGCGCTACTTCCGCGGCGTCGGCCACGCGCTCAAACAGCGTATCGACCGCGCCCGCCGCGCCGAGGTGCATGGCGGCGGCGCCGTCCTGCGCTTCGATTCGCCGCTGGAAGCCGCCAAGCTGAACGTCGGCGACTACAGCGCGATGGCCAATGCCGGCGGCCAGTTCCCGATCGGCGAAGTGTTCACCGAAGCGCAGGACCTGGAAGCCGTCAGCGGCCGCGCGCAGATCCACGTGTTCGGCGACACCCAGTACCTGGTCAACCGGCCCGACAAGCCGGTCACCATCGTGATCGAGCGCGGGCGCGTGGTCGAGGCGATCGACGCCACCCCAGAATTCCAGCAGATGCTCGACATCATCCGCCGCGACGAGGGCGAGGTCTGGGTGCGCGAACTCGGCTTCGGCATGAACCGCGCCTTCACGCGCGAACGCCGCGTCGACGACATCGGCACCTACGAGCGCATGTGCGGCATCCACCTGTCGCTGGGCGCCAAGCACGGCGTGTATGCCAAGCCGGGCTTCAAGCGCAAGGATGCGCGCTATCACATCGACGTGTTTGCGGTGACCGATGCGGTGTATCTCGACGATGAGCGGGTGTATGCGGATGGGGCCTGGACCGTGGAAAGTTAACGGTGAATCAGGCCCGGTTCTTGCTTGTTTTTTCGGCATGACTACCGCCGCCACCCACCCCACCCGCGACCCCGAACCGCCGCAACGGATCGTCAAGATCCGGCGCGACTACAACACCTGGGTTGCCGACGAAACGATCGAAGACTATGCGCTGCGCTTCACGCCGCGTTCGTTCCGCAAGTGGTCGGTGTTCCGCGTCGCCAACACCGCCTTCGGCGCGATCTCCTTCCTGGTGCTGGAAGCGATCGGCGGCACCATCGCCGTCAACTACGGCTTCGTCAACGCGTTCTGGGCCATCGTCGCCATCGGCCTGATCATCTTCCTCACCGGCCTGCCGATCAGCTACTACGCCGCGCACTACGGCCTCGACATGGACCTGCTGACGCGCGGCGCCGGCTTCGGCTACATCGGCTCGACCATCTCCTCCTTCGTCTACGCCTCCTTTACGTTCATCCTGTTCGCGCTGGAAGCGGCCATCATGGCGTATGCGCTGGAGCTGTACTTCGGACTGCCGCTCTACCTCGGCTACCTGGTCAGCGCGCTGGTCGTGATCCCGCTGGTGACGCACGGCGTGACCCTGGTCAGCCGCATCCAGATGCTGACCCAGCCGGTCTGGCTGCTGCTGCTGGCCCTGCCCTTCGTCGCGATCGCCGTCAAGCAGCCGCAATTGCTGGCGCAGCTCGGACATTTCGGCGGTGCCTCCGGCACCCACGGCAGCTTCAGCATACTGCAGTTCGGCGCCGCCACCGCGGTCGGCGTGGCCCTGATCACGCAGATCGGCGAGCAGGTCGACTTCCTGCGCTTCATGCCCGAGCGCACACCCGCAAACCGGGTGCGCTGGCACCTGGGCGTGCTGGCCGCCGGGCCGGGCTGGATCCTGCTCGGCATGGCCAAGATGCTGGGCGGCGCGCTGCTGGCGCTGCTGGCGATCGAGGGTGGCGCCACGCTGGCGCAAGCCGTCAATCCCAACCAGATGTACCTGGCCGGCTTTCGCCAGGTATTCGCCAACCCGGCGCTGGCGGTGGCGGCGACCGCGCTGTTCGTGATCGTCTCCCAGGTCAAGATCAACATCACGAATGCCTATGCCGGCTCGCTGGCGTGGTCGAATTTCTTTGCGCGCCTGACCCACAGCCATCCGGGCCGCGTGGTGTGGGCCGTGTTCAATGCGCTGATCGCCGTGCTGCTGATGGAACTGGACGTGTTCCAGGCGCTGGAACAGGTGCTCGGCCTGTATGCCAACATCGCGATCGCGTGGATCACCGCGGTCGTCGCCGACCTGGTCATCAACAAGCCGCTCGGCCTCAGCCCCAAGGGCATCGAGTTCCGCCGCGCCTATTTATATGACATCAACCCGGTCGGCGTCGGCGCCATGCTGCTGGCATCGCTGCTGTCGGTGGCCGCCTTTGCCGGCGTGTTCGGGCCGCGCGCGCAAGCCTTTTCGGCTTTCATCGCGCTGGCCACGGCCTTGATCAGCGCACCGCTGATCGCCTGGGCCACGCGTGGCAAGTACTACCTGGCGCGCGCCCAGCCCGGCTGGCCGGCCGGCAGCACCACGCGCGTCTGCTGCATCTGCGAAAAGGAATACGAAACCGACGACATGGCGCACTGCCCGGCCTACCAGGGGCCGATCTGCTCGCTGTGCTGCTGCCTCGATGCGCGCTGCGACGACGCCTGCAAGCCGCACGCGCGCCTGTCCGCGCAATGGGAGCAGGCGGCCAAGGCCTTGCTGCCGGCGGCGATGTGGCCCTACATGAGCAGCCGCCTCGGCCACTACCTGCTGCTGATGGTGGTGACGGCGGGCTTCTTCGGCGGCCTGCTCGGGCTGCTGTACGTGCACGAGGAAACCGCGATCGGCGCCGCCGGCGCCCACCTGCTGCCGGCGCTGCGCCTGGCTTTCGTGAAGGTGTTCAGCGCCCTGGTGCTGGCCAGCGGCATCGTCGCTTGGTGGCTGGTGCTGACCGGCGAAAGCCGGCGCGTGGCCCAGGAAGAATCGAACCGGCAAACCAGCCTGCTGCAGCGCGAGATCGAGCTGCACGGCCGCACCGACGCCCAGCTGCAGCAGGCCAAGCGCCAGGCCGACCAGGCCAACGGGGCCAAGAGCCGCTACATCGCGGGCATCAGCCACGAGATCCGCACGCCGCTGAACAGCATCCTCGGCTACGCCCAGCTGCTCGACAACGATCCGGCTATTCCTGCTCACCGCCAGCAGGCGATCCGTGTGATCCGCGGCAGCGGCGAGCACCTGCTGTCGCTGATCGAAGGCTCGCTCGACATCGCGCGCATCGAAGGCGGCAAGTTCAGCTTCGACATCAAGGAGCTGGCCCTGCCCGAGTTCCTGGCCCAGATCGTGCGCATGTTCGAGCAGCAGGCGCAGGACAAGGGGCTGGGCTTCCGCTACGAGGTCGCCGGCGCCCTGCCCGAAGTGGTGCGGGCCGACCGCAAGCGCCTGGGGCAGATCCTGATGAACATCCTCGGCAACGCGGTCAAGTTCACGGGTCGCGGCGAGGTCGTGTTCCGCGTGCGCTATGCGCGCGAGATGGCGACCTTCGAGATTACCGATACCGGACCCGGCATCCTGCCGGATGAAATCGAGCGCATCTTCGAGCCGTTTGCGCGCGGCAGCGCCGCCAACAGCGCGAACACCGCCGGCACCGGCCTGGGCCTGCCGATCAGCCGCATGCTGGTGCAGCTGATGGGCGGCCAGCTCGCCGTCGATGCCACGCCCGGCAACGGCAGCCGCTTCACGGTCCGCCTGCAGCTGCCGCGCGTGCACGCGCCTGCGCACGCGCGCATCGCGCCGGCGCCCGCGCCCGGCGGCTACCTGGGGCCGCGCAAACGCATCCTGGTGGTCGACAACGAACGCGTCGACCGCGAGCTGCTGGTCAACATCCTGGCGCCGCTCGGCTTCGAGATCCTGCAGGCCGAGACCGGCGCCGACTGCCTCGCGCGCTTCGACGACGCCAGGCCCGACCTGGTGCTGATGGACCTGGCGATGCCGGTGATGGACGGCTGGGAAGCGAGCCGCATCCTGCGCCACGAGCGCGGGGTCACGGTGCCGATCCTGATCGTCTCGGCCAACGCCTACGAGAAGGGAAATTTGGAGCAAGGGGCATTGGACAACCCGGCCGCCATCGCAGCCGAGGATTTCATCGTCAAGCCGGTCAACGTGGCCGAGCTGCTGGAGCGGATCGGCATCCGGCTCGGGCTGACGTGGACGGCGCAGACAGACTCCCCAGCCCCTGCCCCGGTCGCGGCGCCGGCACCCGCGCTGGTCTTCCCGCCGGCCGAACAGGTGGAAGCCTTGCGCGCCCAGATCGCGCTCGGCTATGTACGCGGCATCAACCGCCAGCTCGATGCGATCGCCGCGCTCGGCCCCGACCATGCCGGCTTCGTCGACGCGCTGCGCACGCTGGCCGCACGATTCGACCTGGACGCCATGTCCGCCTTCCTCGACCGCGGAGCACACCATGCGTAACCAAGCCTTCGACCGCCACGCCAGCCTGGTGGTGCTGATCGTCGACGACGTGCCGGAAAACCTCGCCGTGCTGCACGATGCGCTCGATGAATCGGGCTACACCGTGCTGGTGGCGAACAACGGCGCGGCGGCGCTGGAGCGCGCGCGCCAGACGGTCCCGGACGTGATCCTGCTGGACGCCCTGATGCCGGGCATGGACGGCTTCGAGACCTGCCGCCGGCTGCGCGCCGACAGCGCCACCCGCACCATCCCGGTCATCTTCATGACGGGGCTGACCGAGACCGAGCACGTGGTCGCCGCCTTCGGCGCCGGCGGCACCGATTACGTGACCAAGCCGGTGCGCCAGAGCGAAGTGCTGGCGCGCATCGGCGCGCACGTGCAGACCGCGCGCCTGATGCAGCAGGCGCGCAGCGCGCTGGATGCCTTCGGGAACGCGGTGCTGGCGGTGACCCCGCACGACGGCCGCATCGTGTGGCAGACGCCGCTGGCGCGGCAGTGGATGCAGGCGTATTTCGGCGACGACGGCGACGCCGCCACGCCGGCGCCGCTGGCGGCCTGGCTGGCCGGCCTGGGCACCAGCGTGGCGCCGCAGCCGCTGGCCGTGATCCGCGGCGCCGCGCGCCTGGTCTTCAATGCGCCCGACCTGCGCAACGGCGAACAGTGGATGATCGTGCTGCGCGAGGAATCGGACACGGCGCGCGTGCAGGCGCTGATGGCCCTGTTCCGGCTGACCCAGCGCGAATCCGAGGTGCTGCACTGGGTCATCCAGGGCAAGACCAACCGCGACATCGGCGACATCCTGGGCATGAGCCCGCGCACGGTCAACAAGCACCTCGAGCATGTGTTCGAGAAGCTGGGGGTGGAGACGCGCACGGCGGCGGCGACCCTGGCGACCAACAAGATGCGGACGTCGGGCTAAAGCCGCTGACGTGCTTCAGCCAACCATATCAGACAGCCAAGTGTCTCCTCACATGCTCCCCATCCATCTCCCCGGCCGTCCCGCTGGCCACCACCTCCCCGCGCGACAGCACCACGAACTTGTCCGCCAGCGCCCGCGCAAAATCGAAATACTGCTCGCACAGCAGGATGCCGATATCGCCGCGCTCGCGCAGCAGCCGGATCACGCGCTCGATGTCCTTGATGATCGACGGCTGGATGCCCTCGGTCGGCTCGTCGAGGATGATCAGCTGCGGCCGCGCCAGCAGCGCGCGCGCGATCGCCAGCTGCTGCTGCTGCCCGCCCGACAGATCGCCGCCGCGCCGGCCCAGCATCTCCTTCAGCACCGGAAACAGTTCGTACACCTCGCCGCTGATGCGCGCCGCTTCGCGGCCCGATAGCGTGGCCATCCCCATCAGCAGGTTCTCTTCCACGGTCAGGCGCGCGAAGATGTCGCGTCCCTGCGGCACGTAGGCGATGCCGCGTGCGGCGCGCCGGTGCGGCTTCAGGCGCGTGATGTCGCTGCCGTTCCAGCGCACGCTGCCGCGCGCCACCGGCAGCACGCCGGTCAGGCACTTCAGCAGCGTGGTCTTGCCGACGCCGTTGCGGCCCAGCAGGGCCAGGCATTCGCCCTTGGCCACCGACAGCGACACCCCGCGCAGCGTGTGCGACGAGCCGTAGTACTGGTTCACCTGTTCCACCTGCAGCATGCTGTCTCCCCGAATCATCTGCCTAAATACACTTCGATCACGCGCTCGTGCGCCTGTACCTCGTCCATGCGCCCTTCGGCCAGCACCGCGCCCTCGTGCAGCACCGTCACCTTGCCCTGCTGCGCGATCTCGGCAACAAAACCCATGTCGTGCTCCACCACCACGATCGAGTGCTTGCCGCGCAATTCGTTCAGCAGCTCGGCGGTACGCGCCGTCTCGGCATCGGACATGCCGGCCACCGGCTCGTCCAGCAGGATCAGCTGCGGTTCCTGCATGAGGAGCATGCCGATCTCCAGCCACTGCTTCTGGCCGTGCGACAGCAGACCCGCCAGCCGCTCTTCCTGGCCGTGCAGGCGGATCAGGCGCAAGGTGGCGTCGATGCGGTCGCGCTGCTCGCTGCTCAGGCGCGCGAACAGCGTCGGGCGCACCCGCTTGTCCATCTTCATCGCCAGCTCCAGGTTCTCGAACACCGTGTGCTGCTCGAACACGGTCGGACGCTGGAACTTGCGGCCGATGCCGGCGTGGGCGATCTGGTATTCCGTCATGTGCGCCAGGTCGTGCGACTGGCCGAACCAGGCGCTGCCGCTGGTGGGCCGGGTCTTGCCGGTGATGACGTCCATCATGGTGGTCTTGCCGGCGCCGTTCGGGCCGATGATGCAGCGCAGTTCGCCCACCGAGATGTCGAGCGTCAGCCTGTTCAAGGCGCGGAAGCCGTCGAAGGAGACCGTCACGTCTTCCAGGTACAGGATGGCGCCGTGGCTGGTGTCGACGCCGGGGCGTTTCATGGCCATGTCGATGCTCATGCGGTTTCCTCCTTGGCGCCGGGCGCCGGCTTGCTCGCTGCCCTGCCGGGCAGCAGGCGTTTCAGGTCCGGCAGCGTGCCCACGATCCCCTTGCGCAGGAACAGCGTGACCAGGATGAACAGCAGGCCGAGCGCGAACAGCCACAGGTCGGGGAAGGCGGCCGTGAACCAGCTTTTCAGGCCGTTGACGGCAAAGGCGCCGACGATCGGGCCGACCAGGGTGCCGCGGCCGCCGATCGCCACCCACACCACCATCTCGATCGAATTCGCCGGCGACATCTCGGACGGGTTGATGATGCCGACCTGCGGCACATATAAAGCACCGGCGATGGCGCACAGCACCGCCGACAGCGTCCACACGAACAGCTTGAACGCCAGCGGATCGTAGCCGATGAACATCAGGCGCGATTCCGCGTCGCGCACGCCCTGCAGTACGCGGCCCAGGCGCGAGCCGACGATCCAGCGGCACAGCAGCAGCGCGCCCACCAGCAGCACCAGCGTCGCCAGGTAGAGCGCGGCGCGCGTCTCCGGCGCCGTGATCGCATGGCCGAGGATGCGCTTGAAGTCCGTAAAGCCGTTGTTGCCGCCGAAGCCGGTGTCGTTGCGGAAGAACAGCAGCATGAAGGCATAGGTCATGGCCTGGGTGATGATCGAGAAGTACACGCCCTTGATGCGCGAGCGGAAGGCGAACCAGCCGAACACGAAGGCGAGCAGTCCCGGCACCAGCACCACCAGCAGCATGCAGTACCAGAAGTGGTCGGTGAAGGCCCAGTACCACGGGTAGTCCTTCCAGTCGAGGAAGACCATGAAGTCGGGCAGCAGGCTGCCGTAGCTGCCGTCGCGGCCGATGGCGCGCATCAGGTACATGCCGTGGGCATAGGCGCCGAGCGCGAAGAACACGCCGTGGCCGAGCGACAGGATGCCGGTATAGCCCCACACCAGGTCGAGCGCCAGCGCTGCCAGCGCGTAGCACATGAATTTGCCGACCAGGCCCATCGCATAGCCGGACACGTGCAGCGGATGCCCGGGCGGCAGCGCCAGGTGCAGCAGCGGCAGCAGCACGGCCACCAGCACGCAGGCAGCCAGCACGGTCCAGCCACGCTTGTTGAATAACGGTTTCATTCGACGCTCCTTCCCTTCAGCGCGAACAGGCCCTGCGGCCGGCGCTGGATGAAGATGATGATGACGACCAGGATGCAGATCTTGGCCATGACGGCGCCGGCCAGCGGCTCCAGGAACTTGTTGATCTCGCCCAGGCCGAGCGCGCCGATCACGGTGCCGGCCAGCTGGCCGACGCCGCCCAGCACCACCACCATGAAGGAATCGACGATGTAGGACTGGCCGAGGTCGGGGCCGACGTTGCCGAGCTGGGACAGCGCCACGCCGCCCAGGCCGGCGATGCCGGAGCCGAGGCCGAAGGTCAGCATGTCGATGCGGCCGGTGGGCACGCCCACGCAATCGGCCATGCGCCGGTTCTGCATGACGGCGCGCACGAACAGGCCGAGGCGCGTGCGGTTCAGCACCAGCCAGACCGCGCCGACCACCAGCACCGCGAAGACGATGATGGCGATCCGGTTCCACGGCAGCACCAGCGAGCCGAGCACGGTGACGCCGCCCGACATCCACGCGGGATTGGCCACCTCGACGTTCTGGGCGCCGAAGACCGTGCGCACCGCCTGCATCAGCACCAGGCTGATGCCCCAGGTGGCCAGCAGGGTTTCCAGCGGCCGCCCGTACAGCCAGCGGATCACGCTGCGCTCGAGCAGCACGCCGACCGCGAAGGCGACGACGAAGCCGGCCGGCAGCGCCGCCGCCAGGTACCAGTCCAGGGCGCCGGGCAGGTACTGGCGGAACAGCGACTGCACCACATAGGTCGTGTAGGCGCCGATCATGAGGAGTTCGCCGTGCGCCATGTTGATGATGCCCATCAGGCCGAAGGTAATGGCCAGGCCCAGCGCCGCCAGCAGCAGTACGCTGCCCAGCGAGACGCCGTAGAACAGGTTGGCGACGATGTCGTTGCGGGTGGCGCGCCGTTCGATCGCGGCCAGCGTCGTGGCGGCGGCCGTGCGCAATGCGGCGTCGGTTTCGATGTACGTGCCGTCCGGATTGCGCGCCAGGATCGCCTGCAGCTGCGGCCGCAGCGCCGGCGTGCCGCTGTCGGCCAGCGCCGTGACGGCCGCCTTGCGCCGGGCCGGGTCGCCCGATTGCAGGTCGGCCGTCGCCACCAGCTGGCGCAGGATGCCCTGGATGTCCGCGTCGGTCTCGCGCGCGAGCGCCTGGCGCAGCAGCGGGGCCTGGGCCGGATCGAGGTCGCGTGCCTGCAGCGCCTGCGCGGCGGCCAGGCGCTGTTCGCGTGCCGGCGCCAGCAGGGCCAGGCCGGACAGTGCCGCCTCGGCCGCGCCGCGCAGGCGGTTGTTGACGACCACGCCGCCGGCGCCGTCGGGCAGCGCCACCGCCTGCCCGCTGGCGGCGTCGACCGCCTGGCCGTCGTGCACGATCAAGAGCTGGCCGGCGGGCGTGGCCATCAGTTCTTCGTCGAGCAGCGCCTGCAGCAGCTTGCGGGCGTCCGGGCTGCCGGTGGCGGCGATGCGGGCGACGGCTTCGACGCGGGCGTCGGGATCGTCGCCGGCCAGGGGTTGCAGCAGCGTGGGGGCGATGGCGGCTTGGGCCAGGGTCGCCCAGCACAGCGTCAACGCGGCGAAGAAATATGTGAGCATGCGCCTCATGATCTAGCCTATTCAAGTAGCACGTCGCCCCTGCCTGCGCAGGGGCGACGGTTTTTCGGTTACCGTCTTGCGGTTGCGATTCAGCGGTTCAGCGGTTCAGCGGTTCCGCAATGCCGCGGTGCCGCGGTGCCGCGTTCACAAGCTCTGCTTGCCCTCATTCCCCTTGATATAAGGGCTCCACGGCTGCGCCCGGATCGGCTCCTTGCTCTTCCACACCACCGTGAACTGGCCATCGCCCTTGATCTCGCCGATCATCACCGGCTTGTGCAAGTGGTGATTGGTCTTGTCCATCACCAGCGTGTAGCCGGACGGCGCCTTGAAGCTCTGCCCCGCCATCGCCGCGATCACCTTGTCGGTGTCGGTCGACTTGGCCTTTTCCACCGCCTGCGCCCACATGTGGATGCCGACGTAGGTCGCTTCCATCGGGTCGTTGGTGACGGCGCCGGCGGCGTTCGGCAGCTTTCTGGCCACGGCGTAGGCCTTCCACTTCTTGACGAACTCCGCGTTGGTCGGGTTCTTGACCGATTCGAAGTAGTTCCAGGCCGCCAGGTGGCCGACCAGCGGCTTGGTGTCGACGCCGCGCAGCTCTTCCTCGCCGACCGAGAACGCCACCACCGGCACCTCGGTCGCCTTCAGGCCGGCGTTGCCCAGTTCTTTATAGAAGGGCACGTTGGAATCGCCGTTGATGGTCGAGATCACCGCGGTCTTGCCGCCGGTCGAGAACTTCTTGATGTTGGCGACGATGGTCTGGTAGTCGGCATGGCCGAACGGCGTGTACAGTTCCTGGATGTCGCTGTCCTTGACGCCCTTGGTGTGCAGGTAGGCGCGCAGGATCTTGTTGGTGGTGCGCGGATACACGTAGTCGGTGCCGAGCAGGACGAAGCGTTTCGCGCCGCCGCCATCCTTGCTCATCAGGTATTCCAGCGCCGGAATGGCCTGCTGGTTGGGCGCCGCGCCGGTGTAGAACACGTTCTTCTCGAGTTCCTCGCCCTCGTACTGCACCGGGTAGAACAGCAGGCCGTTGAGTTCCTTCACCACCGGCAGCACCGACTTGCGCGACACCGAGGTCCAGCAGCCGAAGATGGCGACCACCTTGTCCTTGGCGATCAGCTGGCGCGCCTTTTCGGCGAACAGGGGCCAGTTCGAGGCCGGGTCGACGATCACCGGCTCGAGCTTCTTGCCCAGCACCCCGCCCCTGGCGTTGATTTCGTCGATCGCCATCAGCGCCGTGTCCTTCAGCGAGGTCTCGGAAATCGCCATGGTGCCGGACAGCGAATGCAGGATGCCGACCTTGATGGTATCGGCGGCGTGGGCGGAAACTCCGCCGGCCAGCAGGGCGGCCGCGGCGGCGCTGCGGGTCAGGTTGGAGAGAAAAGTGCGACGGTTGGACATGGTAGGCCTCTTGGATTGGATGATGAATCAGTACTGGAGCTGGAGCGTGACCGAGAAGGTCGAGCGGTCGTCGGCGCCGGTCACCTTGGTGCGCGAATACAGCGCCGCCAGCTGGGCGTTGTAGCCGTCGATGACGTAGTTGACGCCGGCGTCGGCCTGGCGCGTGTCGATGCCGGTGTCGGCCTCGAACTTCTGGTAGCGCACGAAGGGCTGGAAGCGGTTGACGATGTAGCCGGCGCCGACCAGCCAGGCCTTGCCCTGCTCGGCACGCACCACGTTGCCGGTGTCGTAGTCGTACCAGGCGCCTTCCAGCGACACCGCACCTGCACCCGGCAGGCGCTTCTCGAGCAGGACGTCGAGGCTCCAGGAGCGGTAGTCGCCGCCGGCGGCGGGCGTCAGCACGCCGTTCTTCTGCGAGCGTCCGGCCAGGCCGACGGCGAGGATGTCCTTGGTGCCGAGGTAGTTGCCGGTGCCGTAGTAGCCCGGCTCCGGGTCCCAGAAGTCGTATTGCAGGCGGCCTGCGAACATCGGCTTGTCGGAGGCGCGCAGGCCGGCCGCGTTGGCCTGGCTCTGGGTGAGCGAACCGATGCCGAAGGTATGCCCTTCGAAGGCGCCGAAGGAATAGCCGAGGCGGCCGTCCAGCAGGTTGCCCCAGACGGTGACGCCGTCGTCGCGGCCGCGGAAGATGCCGCCGTTGTAGCCGTAGCGCGAGGCCACGCCGGCCCAGTAGCCGCCGCCCAGGGAATAGTAGGGTCCGGCCATGTTGGCGCGGTCGCTCGGCGACAGCATGCGTCCGGCCCAGACGTTCAGCTCGGGCGAGAACGCGAATTCGCCGACCGCATCCAGCACGCGGATCTTGTCACCGTCCCACTCGGTGTTGAACATGCCCTTGATCTGGCGGTTCAGCGAGCCGCCGAGGTAGAGGCGCGCGCTGTCCAGGTTGAAGTCGTTCGAGCGCGAGCCGTCCGCCGCGCCGTGTTCGACGCTGGAATAACTGGTGCGCATGCCGAAGCCGAGGCTGACCGACTGGTCCGGCCCGAAATTCACGGTGGCGCCGGCCTGCGCCTCGAGCGCCGGCAGCGTGCCCGCCATGGCGATCAGCGCCAGCAGCAAGCCCTTCTTCCCTGATGATGTCATTCCTGGTCCCTGGTGGATGAGTGGATGAGTTGTTGTGTTCTCATCATCGCCACCGGGAAGCGCCGCGGCCATACGTCAGGTTACGTAGTTGTGTCTTATCATGTGCAGAGAATCACGAACGAGGACCCCATGCTGACCACCGCACAGCGCGAACGATACCAACGCGACGGCTACATCGTCATCCCCGATTTCAAATCCCCGGACGAGATCGCGCGCCTGCGCGCCCGCGCCGAAGCCATCGTCGACGCCTTCGACCCGGCCGAATCGCGCGCCATCTTCACCACGCGCGACCAGGCCCGCGCCAGCGACGCCTGGTTCCTCGGCTCGGACAACACGGTGCGCTGCTTCTTCGAGGAGGAGGCCTTTGGCCCGGACGGCCAGCTGAAGCAGGCCAAGGCGCTGTCGATCAACAAGATCGGCCACGCGATGCACGACCTCGACCCGGTGTTCGACGCCTTTACCCGCGATCCCAAACTGGCCGCCGTGGCGCGCGACCTCGGACTGGAGCAGCCGCAGGTCTGGCAATCGATGTACATCTTCAAGCAGCCGGGCATCGGCGGCGAGGTGCGCTGGCACCAGGACGCCACCTTCTTCGACAGCACGCCAATCACCGTGACCACCTTCTGGTTCGCGCTGGAAGACGCGACGGTCGACAACGGCTGCCTGTGGGCCGAGCCGGGCGGCCACCGCGGCCCGCTGCGCGAGCGCTTCCTGCGCGAGGGCGACCACATCACGATGGAAAAGCTGGACGCCACGCCGTGGCCGGACAACAGCACCGCGGTGCCGCTGGAAGCGAAAGCCGGCACCCTGGTGTGCTTCCACGGCCTGCTGCCGCACTACTCCGCACCGAACCGGTCGCCGGTGTCGCGCCATGCCTTCACGCTGCATGCGACCGATGCGCGCAGCATCTACTCGGCGCGCAACTGGATCCAGCGCGGTGCCGCCCTGCCGGTGCGGGGTTTCGACTGACTCGATGTCGTCATTTTTCCAAGCGGTCCGTCACGGCGGCTGCCAAGCGCCGGGACAGCCCGGGCTTCACCTTGATCCAGCCGGTTTCGGGGCATTGCGCGATTATATGTTTTCGGCCGGCAGGAAAGGTTAGCAAGCCGCGTTCGACCGCTACCGAACTGGCTGCCAACAGCGTGCCCAGCGCGTACGAGATCATCTCGTCGGCCGAGTCCACATGAAAGATCGCGAGCGCCATCAACTCATACATCAGCGCCGAATCGGGATGTGCGGCCATCAGCCGTGAGGCATGGCGCACGCATGGCATGACCTCGTCCTCATCGTAGCACTCGAGCGCCTGGGGCAGTCGTCGGGAGGTCTCCCTATCCGCACCGCCACCCGACTATGCGAAGCGCCCATACAGCGCGTCAGCTCTCTTGAATACGCGAACAATCTCCACCGCCGCCCTGGCGTGGCAGTGTTTGCCAGTTAAGGACAGTGCGGCCGACGTAAAAGTTTGGAAGGAAGCAGCGAAAGCGTCAACCAGCGCCACCGCCAAGCATTTCTGACTGTCTGACTCGACCTTAAAACGCTGTTGTGCAACTTGAGTCACGTCGATAGCTAGAAGCCATGATTACGGCGTTGTAGCTACCAATCAACGAATATGACTGGAAACGTTCTCTAGAGCCTGTAAGACACTTTCCTGAGCCTACTGCAAAATATTTTATTATTAGGCAATACTCCTAATAGCCCGCCCTGTGTACACTAAGCCGAGTAATCACCCTGAAAATATCTTCCTTACAGGAAGACGTTCGGCAATCCCATATAACCTGCACTAAGCCGACACTTCAGCATGGCAGATATTCTCTGCCGCCCTCTACATCTCTATCCCCACTGGGAACTTTAAATTTTTAGAAACTCAGCCACCGAGAATAATTAGTTGTTTGTGTAATAACACATACGATCTATAACAACGGACTGTCCTCTGCAACTTTCTCATCTTCGACGATTAGATTGTAACCACCATAAATTAATGATAAATTTGAGGAAAAATTTTACCGGGGAAACATTATGTTTAATCTATCATTCACTACATCACAAGGCTATACTCAGCTAATTCTTTCTCCTGGAAACATTCTTTTTGTTGTCGGTGCAAACGGGACAGGGAAATCAAGCCTGATGAATCATTTCTACAGGCAAAATGTTTATAACGCAAAACAGATCTCTGCACATCGGCAAACATGGTTTATGTCGGGTGCACCGATGCTTTCAGCATATGACAAGAAAAATATTGAATCAAGTATGCAGAACCAAGACGCAAATACTCAAACTAGGTGGATGGACCATTATCCGTCTCAGAGAGCAAGCATCACGATCTACGATTTAATCGATGCAGAAAACTCTCGCGCGCGGAAAATCACAGATGCCTTCGAGAACAATCGTTTTGAAGAAGCCCAACGTTTAAGCCTGTTCGATGCACCACTTAAAGCCATTAATGAACTCCTTGCACAGGCGAACATACCTATCAAGATTTTCATTAGAGAGGCTGATCAAATGATGGCCACGAAAAGTGGCGGAGCAGAGTACAGCATTGCGGAGCTATCAGATGGGGAGCGCAATGCACTTTTGATTGCTGCTAATGTGCTAACTGTTAAGCCGGGCACTTTAATACTTATCGACGAGCCAGAGCGTCACTTGCATCGTTCAATTATATCTCCGCTACTTACTCAGCTATTCGCCAAGCGAACAGACTGTGCATTTGTTGTGTCTACCCACGATGTTATGCTTCCAATCGATAATCCAGCCTCGCAGGCCGTGCTTGTTCGCGGCTGTACTTATTCCGGAGCACTTGTAACTAGTTGGGATGCCGATGTCGTTGATGCAAACGAGACTATAGATGAGACGTTGAAGCAGGATATTCTTGGCTCCCGTCGTAAAATCATTTTCGTGGAAGGAAGTGAAATTAGTCTCGACAAGCCTCTGTATAGTTTGATTTTTCCATTTGTCTCTATCCTGCCAAAATCGAGCTGCCATGAGGTGGAGCGTGCAGTCGTCGGAATTCGGGATGTTCAAACTCTTCACTGGGTCTCGGCGTGGGGTATCGTGGACAACGATCGCCGAAGCGAAGAAGAAATTCGTGAACTGCAGAGCCGAGGCGTGTACGCATTACCGGTCTTTTCCGTCGAATCAATCTTTTACCACCCGCACTTGCAGCGTTTAGTCGCAGAGAAGCATGCGGTAGTTGTCGGTGGCGATGCGCAACATTCAATTTCCGAAGCGAAGAGCGCCGCTTTAAACGCAATCAAACCTCACGTTAACCGCCTGAGCGAGCGGGCAATCGAGAAAACGCTTCGGGATGAAATGTTTAAACATCTTCCAAGGAGGCAGCAGATATCAGCAGGACAACCTATTAAGGTAGAGATTGATTTGGCTGAAATTATCAGAGAAGAACGTGAGCGATTTTCAACTATGCTAGAGGAAGGGAATCTTCAGAAAATTATTTCTCTATACCCGGTACGAGAGACTCCTGCATTGGATCAAATTGCTGAAAAGCTTGGATTCAGAGGGCGGTTGCAGTACGAGAATGCTGTTCGGAAACTAATTAATGACAGCGAAGAAGCGTTAAATTTTGTCCGCTCGATGTTTGGAACATTGGTTTCCGAGATCAATAACTCTTTATCTTGATCTTCGGAAACTTCCTATGTCGTTGTTGTTGGTGATTTCCAACATACAATCTACATCTTCAAGCAACCGGGCATCGGTGGCGAAGTGCGCTGGCACCCGGACGCCACCTTCTTCGACAGCACGCCGATCACCGTGACCACCTTCTGGTTCGCGCTGGAAGACGCGACGGTCGACAACGGCTGCCTGTGGGCCGAGCCGGGCGGCCACCGCGGCCCGCTGCGCGAGCGCTTCCTGCGCGAGGGCGACCACATCACGATGGAAAAGCTGGACGCCACGCCGTGGCCGGACAACAGCACCGCGGTGCCGCTGGAAGCCAAGGCCGGCACCCTGGTGTGCTTCCACGGCCTGCTTCCGCACTACTCCGCGCCGAACCGGTCGCCGGTGTCGCGCCATGCGTTCACGCTGCATGCGACCGATGCGCGCAGCATCTACTCGGCGCGCAACTGGATCCAGCGCGATGCCGCCCTGCCGGTACGGGGTTTCGACTGACTCAGGCACCAAGTATTAAAACTACATACTCTTCAAAATCCGATTGACACATAAATAAGCGTGTTCAACAATCCCTCCATCGGGATTGAGGAGACACTGACATAACCATGTCCCGATACGTAGTAAAAGTACCTGCGCTCACCCGCCAGGACCTTACCGTATAAAAAATCGGAGAAGAGTATGAAAAACCGTCACATTGCCGCCATCCTGGCGGCAGGCATTCTCACGCTTGCAGGACATGCAAGCGCCGCCACCCCGGCCCAGCAGGCGGGTAACAGCAACGCCATCCTGCTGCAGGGCTTCCACTGGAATTCGGCGGGCTACGCCGGCCCGGACTGGTACAACACCGTGATGAACAACGTCGGCGACCTGAGCGCGATGGGCTTTACCCATGTCTGGTTCCCGCCGCCCTCGGATTCGGCCGCACGCGAAGGCTACCTGCCGCGCCAGCTGAACAAGCTGGATTCCAGCTACGGCAGCGCGGCCGAGCTGACCAACGTGGTCAGTGCCTTCAAGAGCCGCGGCGTCAAGGCGATCGCCGACGTGGTCGTCAACCACCGCGTGGGCACCACCGGCTGGTCCGATTTCACCAATCCGAACTGGACCACCTACACCATCGTCAACAACGACGAGTGCAACTGCGGCCTGGGCGCCGGCGACACCGGCGACGGCTTCAGCGGCGGGCGCGACCTGGCCCACACCAATGTCGGCGAAGTCCAGAACGGCATCATCAACTGGCTGAACTACACGATCAAGCCGGTCGGCTTTTCCGGCCTGCGCTTCGACTACGTGAAAGGCTTCAGCCCGGCCTACGTGGCGCAGTACGCGAACGCCTTCCAGGCCGAGTTCTGCGTCGGCGAGCTGTGGCCCGACTTCGACCTCAACAACATGGACGCCAACCGCCAGGCGATCATGAACTGGATCAACGGCACCAACAGCAGCTGCGGCGCCTTCGACTTCACCACCAAGGGCATCCTCAACGATGCCCTCGCCAACGGCAACTACTGGCGCCTGAAAGCCACCGACGGCAAGCCGCAGGGCGCGCTCGGCTGGTGGCCGGCGATGTCGGTGACCTTCGTCGACAACCACGACACCGGCCCGGCGGAAAGCTGCGGCAGCGGCCAGAACCTGTGGCCGGCGCCGTGTGGCAAGGTGATGGAAGGCTATGCCTACATCCTGAGCCACCCGGGCATCCCGACCGTGTTCTACCCGCACATCTACAACTGGAACCTGAAGACCCCGATCGCCGCCCTGATGAAGGCGCGCAAGGATGCCGGCGTGACCTCGACCTCGGCGGTCGCGATCCAGCAGGCGACCCAGGGCCTGTATGCGGCCATCGTCACCGGCAGCACGCGCCAGCTGGCGATGAAGATCGGCCCGA
Organism: Herbaspirillum sp. SJZ107; assembly: GCF_006715485.1. Lineage (GTDB taxonomy): Bacteria > Pseudomonadota > Gammaproteobacteria > Burkholderiales > Burkholderiaceae_D > Telluria. Next base: position 679,556 of record NZ_VFNH01000002.1, on the reverse strand, counting down.
ACAGCTGGAGCCCGGGCAGCGGCTGGACGCTGCAGACCTCGGGGACCAACTACGCGGTCTGGATGAAGTAAGCGCGCCCGTCTAGGTCCACGCCATGCACGCTGACGCGGTTGCGTCCGTTCTGCTTGGCGTGGTACAGCGCCTCGTCCGCGCGCCGCAGGATGTCTTCCCAGCGCAGGTCGCCGGCATCCAGTCCCGCCACGCCGACGCTGACCGTCATGGCCACCGCCCGCCCCTCCGTCACCAGCGGCAGGGCGGCCACCATCTCGCGCAGGCGCTCGGCCATGCGCCAGACCTCGTCCGCCCGGCTGTCGGCCACCAGCACCGCGAACTCTTCGCCGCCGATGCGGAACAGCGCGTCGCAGCCGTGCAGCACCCTGGATGCCACGGCGGTCACGTGGCAGATCGCGGCGTCGCCGATGCCGTGGCCGTAGCGGTCGTTGATCGACTTGAAGTGGTCGATGTCGAAGGTGATGAAGTGGAGCGCTGCGCCGCTGCGTTCGCTGCGCTGGAATGCGCGCAGGGCGGTGTCGTGCAATGCGCGCCGGTTCAGCCAGCCGGTAAGGACGTCGGTCAGCGAGGCGCGGCGCAGGGCGCGGGTCTGGTCGTGGGTGACGATCAGGGCGCAGCTCATGGTCGCCACCGACAGGAACACCAGCACGAACAGCGCGTCGCAGGCCTGCAGGAACTGGCACGCCGCCATGCCCGGCGCCGTGTGCAAGGCGTCGGCCAGGATGCGCACGCCCTGCTGGGCGGCAAAGCCCGCTTCCAGCACGATCATCGGCAGATAGGCCACGCGCGCCTCGCGGTCGGGCTGGCGCCACAGCAGCCGGGCGACCGCCAGGTCGATCGCTACCACGGCCGGCACCAGCACGGCGGTCAGGGCGCCCTGCAGGGCCGGCACCAGGTGCACGCCGAACACCAGCAGCGCCACGGCGGCCAGCAGGTCCCAGCGCGGACGCAGCTTCAGGTGGCGGCGCAGGCCCGCCAGGATGCCGTAATGGCCGGCCACGTAGAGCACGTTGCCGAAGGCCGGCACCCTCACGTCATGCAGCTGGAAGTGGATGGCGCAGGCGACGATGCTGCTGCTGGCGGTGAAGAACAGCCCGGCCACGGCCCAGTTGAACAGGCAGACGCGGCGGGAGCTGGCGAGATACAGCAGCCCCATGCTGACGGCCATGATCGTGGCCGCCAGTGCGGAAGCCACGGCCAGCGTGAACGAATCCATGTCTACCCTTGCTCTTCTATCTGTACACTCGTATTTCCATAAGTATAAAACTCTTGCATATATTCAAATCTCACGCATTGTTTCAGTAGCAGAAAAACATCAGCTTCTTCAGAGCGCTTCAAGAGGCACGCCGACACGCGCAAGTGAAACCGTCTGCGGATGGCCTGTGATATAAGTGCAAACCGCTTCCACTCATCGAGGCCCCATGAGCCCGGCTTTTTTCGCCATCGTTGGCGCCCAGTTCTTTTCCGCGCTGGCCGACAGCGCCCTGTTCATCCTGTGCGTATCGCTGATCTCCACGCTGGCCTTTCCGGAGTGGATGACGCCGATGCTGAAGATGGGCTTCGTGCTGTCGTACATCCTGCTCGCCCCGTTTGCCGGTGCCTTCGCCGATACCTTTCCGAAGGGCCGCGTGATGCTGGTCACGAACACCATCAAGATGTTCGGCTGCTCGCTGATCCTGGCCAAGGCCAATCCCCTGCTCGCCTACGGCATCGTCGGTTTCGGCGCCTCGGCGTATTCGCCGGCCAAGTACGGCATCCTGGCCGAGGTGCTGCCGGCGCGGCGCCTGGTGGCCGCCAACGGCTGGATCGAGGGCACGACCGTGGTCGCGATGATCCTCGGCACCATCCTGGGCGGGCTGATTTCCTCGAACGAGCAGACCATCGCCTGGCTGCTGCACGTCAACTTCACGCTGTTCGGCTCGCTGTTCGGCCATGCCGTGCCGAGTCCGCTGCACGCGGCGGTTACCGTCATTGTCCTGACTTACCTGCTGGCCGCGCTGCTGAACCTGGGCGTGCTGAACAAGGGCAAGCGCTACGCGCACACCGGCCGCAACCTGCAGACCCTGTTCCAGGATTTTTACCGCTGCAATTCCACGCTGTGGCGCGACCGCGCCGGCCGCGTGTCGCTCGGCGTCACGTCGCTGTTCTGGGGCGCCGGCATGGTGCTGCAGATCCTGCTGCTGGCCTGGGCCCAGACCGCGCTCGGGCTGAGCCTCGACAAGGCGGCGCTGCTGCAGGCGGTGTTCGCGCTGGGGGTCGTGCTGGGCGCCGCGCTGGCCGGCAAGGCGGTGCCGCTGGTGCGCTCGATGTCGGTGATGCCGCTCGGCGCCGTACTCGGCCTCGCGCTGTGCTCGATGGCGCTGGTGCACTCGGTACAGGTGGCATTGCCGCTGCTGCTGGTCATCGGCATCCTGGCCGGGCTGTTCGTGGTGCCGATGAATGCCGTGCTGCAGCACCGTGGCCACAGCCTGATGAGTGCGGGGCAATCGATCGCGGTGCAGAACTTCAACGAGAACCTGGCCATCCTGGCCATGACCGGCGGCTATGCGATGGCGCTGCAGGTGCAGCTCGGCATGAACACGGTCCTGATCCTGCTGGGCACCGGCATTACTCTGGCGACCCTCTATTTGCGCATGATCGCGCGCACCATCTCGGGGCCTCCGCCCGGATCCTGAGCCGGTCCGGTGCATTGCTGCACCGCCGTAGCGGCGCCATATGTCGCATTTGCTACACCTTTCTGTTTGTAACAGCCTTGTTACAAATCAACTAAACCTATGCAAGAGAGCTAAGACTAGAATATTTTCTTTCTTTCAATCTCTTACACAGGGAAAACATGATACGTTTGCCGATCGGCCTGGCGGCGCTCTGCCTCACCATGTCAGCAATCGCAGCGGAACCTTTCGACGACAAATTCCGCCAGCTCGACGAACTGCTTCCAACCCCGACCACGATCCGCACCGCATCCGGTGCACCGGGTCACGCCTACTGGCAACAGCGCGCCGATTACCAGATCCGCGCCACCCTCGACGAAGCCAACCGCTCGATCAGCGGCGCCGAGACGATCACGTATCACAACAATTCCCCGGACACCCTGAGCTACCTGTGGGTGCAGCTCGACCAGAACATCTACAAGCCGAACTCGGACGCCCGCACCACGGCCACCCTGCCCTCGCGCGAAGCATGGCAGGGCCGCAGCGCGACCGACGGCGTGAAGTTCGACGCCATCCGCACCGTGCTGGAAGCGCGCACCTTCCCGGGCGGCTTCAACATCAAGAGCGTCAAGGACGGCAACGGCCGTCCGCTGAACTTTGTAATCAACCGCACCATGATGCGGATCGACCTGCCGCAACCGCTGAAAGCCGGCGCGCGCACCGCCTTCAGCATCGAGTGGAGCTACAACATCACCGACATGAAGGTGCTGGGCGGCCGCTCGGGCTACGAGAAATTCGACGACAAGAACGACCTGTTCGAGATCGCCCAGTGGTTCCCGCGCATGGCGGCCTACTACGACGTCTACGGCTGGCAGCACAAGCAGTTCCTCGGCTCGGGCGAATTCACGCTGGAGTTCGGCGACTATGACGTGCAGCTGACCGTCCCGGCCGACCACGTGGTCGCCTCGACCGGCGAACTGCAGAACCCGGACGCGGTGCTCACGCCCGCCCAGCGCGACCGTCTGAAGCAGGCGCGCACGGCCGACAAGCCGGTGCTGATCGTCACGCAAGCCGAAGCGGAAGCCAAGGAAAAGCAGCGCGCCACCGGCACCCGCACCTGGCACTACAAGGCCAAGAACGTGCGCGACTTCGCGTTCGCCTCGAGCCGCAAGTTCATCTGGGATGCCCAGGGCTTCAAGAAGGACAGCACCAACGTGCTGGCCATGTCCTACTACCCGAAAGAGGGTAACCCGCTGTGGGGCCAGTACTCGACCCAGTCGATCATCCACACCATCGACCAGTACAACAAGTATTCGTTCGACTACCCGTATCCGGTGGCGATTTCCGTCAACGGCCCGGTGGGCGGCATGGAATACCCGATGATCTCGTTTAACGGCCCGCGTCCGACCAAGGACAAGAAGACCGGCGAACTGACCTACTCCAAGCGCACCAAGTACGGCCTGATCAGCGTGATCATCCACGAAGTCGGCCACAACTACTATCCGATGATCATCAACTCGGACGAGCGCCAGTGGACCTGGATGGACGAGGGCCTGAACTCCTTCGTGCAGTACCTGGCCGAGCAGGCCTGGGAAGAGCATTATCCGCAGTCGCGCGGCGAACCGCGCGTGATCGCCGACTACATGAAGAGCCGCAACCAGGTGCCGATCATGACCAACTCGGAATCGGTGCTCCAGTTCGGCAACAACGCGTATGCGAAACCGACCGCCGCGCTGATCGTGCTGCGCGAGACCGTGCTGGGCCGCGAACTGTTCGACTTCGCGTTCAGGGAATACGCGCAGCGCTGGAAGTTCAAGCGCCCGACCCCGTCCGACTTCTTCCGCACCATGGAAGATGCGTCCGGCACCGACCTCGACTGGTTCTGGCGCGGCTGGTTCTACACCACCGACGCGGTCGACGTCAGCGTCGACGGCATCAGCGAGTACACCATCGGTACCAAGGATCCGGACATCGAGAAAGCCTGGCAGAAGGCCCAGCGCGACGCCCAGCCGATCTCGATCACCGACCAGCGCAACAAGGGTACGCTGCCGCGCCGCGTGGATGCACATCCGGAGCTGAAGGACTTCTACAACGAGCACGACGACTTCACCGTCACCAACAAGGACCGCAACAAGTACAACGAGGAGACCGAAGGCCTGGAAGACTGGGAAAAGGCGCTGCTGAAGGAAGGCAAGCACCTGTACCTGGTCGACTTCTCGAACCTGGGCGGCCTGGTGTCCCCGCTGGTCCTGGAAATCACCCTCCAGAGCGGCAAGAAGTACATCGAGCGCGTGCCGGCCGAAGTCTGGCGCTACTCGCCGAAGAAGATCACCAAGCTGATCATCACCGACGAGCCGATGGTCGGCCTGACCCAGGACCCGTACTTGGAAACCGCCGACACCGACGTCAGCAACAACGCCTGGCCGCGCAAGGCGACGCCGTCGCGCCTGGAGCTGTTCAAGTCGCAGCGCGAGCAGAACGACATGATGAAGGACTTCGCCGAGAAGCTGAAAACGGCGAAGGACAAGGACGCCAAGACCGAAGCCCAGAAGGCCGAATAATCCCGGTCACAACCGTCCATGTGGGCACCTTGTGCCCACCCTGCGATCCATCGGCGGCCGTACTCACAAGGTACGGCTGCCTTTTCTCTATCTGGAACCTACGATGAAACGTCTTGCCGCGCTGACCCTCCTCGCTTCCCTCGTCTCTTCCGCCTTTGCCGCCGAGCCTTTCGACGACAAATTCCGCCAGCTCGACGAACTGCTGCCCACGCCCACCGACACCCGCACCGCCTCCGGCGCCCCGGGCCACGCCTACTGGCAGCAGCGCGCCGACTACCGCATCCGCGTCACGCTGGACGAAGCGAAGCGCGCCATCGCCGGCAGCGAGACGATCACCTACCACAACAAGTCGCCCGATACGCTGACTTACCTGTGGGTGCAACTGGACCAGAACATGTTCCGCGCCGACTCGGACAACCGCAGCGTGGCGAGCTATCCGTCGCGCGAAGCGTGGCGCACCGCCAGCACCCCTGGCGGACAGGCCGGCCTGGGCTACGAAGCGGCGCGCTTCCTGGTCGAGAGCCGCACCTTCGACGGCGGCTTCAAGGTGGCCAGCGTGACCGACGGCAGCGGCCGTCCGCTGCGCAACGTCATCAACAAGACCATGATGCGCATCGACCTGCCGCAGCCACTCAAACCGGGCGCCAGCTTCTCGTTCAACATGGCCTGGAGCTTCAACGTGCCCGAAACGAACGTGCTGGGCCGGCGCATGGGCTTCGAGCGTTTCGACAAACAGGACAAGAACGACCTGTTCGAGATCGCCCAGTTCTTCCCGCGCATGGCGGCCTACTACGACGTCCACGGCTGGCAGAACAAGCAGTACCTGGGCGATGGCGAATTCACGCTGGAATTCGGCGACTACGAAGTCGAGATCACGGTCCCGGCCGACCACATCGTGGCCGCCACCGGCGAACTGCAGAACGCGGATGCGGTGCTCACCGGCGCCCAGCGCGAGCGCCTGCAGCGTGCGCGCACCTCCGACAAGCCGGTCGTCATCGTGACCCAGGCGGAAGCCGAAGCCACCGAAAAGGGCCGCGCCACGGCCACCAAGACCTGGCGCTTCAAGGCAAAAAACGTGCGCGACTTCGCCTGGGCGTCAAGCCGCAAGTTCATCTGGGATGCACAGGGCTTCAAGAAGGGCGATACCGACGTGCTGGCCATGTCCTACTACCCGAAGGAAGGCAACCCGCTGTGGGAAAAGTACTCGACCCAGGCCATCATCCACACCATCGACAACTATAACAAGTACGCGTTCGACTATCCGTACCCGGTGGCGATCTCGGTGAACGGCCCGGTCGGCGGCATGGAATACCCGATGATCTCGTTCAACGGCGGCCGCCCGACCAGGGACAAGAAGACCGGCGCCCTCACCTACTCGAAGAACGTCAAGTATGGCCTGATCAGCGTGATCATCCACGAGGTCGGCCACAACTACTTCCCGATGATCGTCAACTCGGACGAGCGCCAGTGGACCTGGATGGACGAGGGCCTGAACAGCTTCATGCAGTTCCTGGCCGAGCAGGCCTGGGAAGAGCATTATCCGGCGCGCCGCGGCGAACCGCGCAACATCGTCGACTACATGAAGAGCCGCAACCAGCAGCCGATCATGACCAACGGCGAATCGATCGTGAACCGCGGCGCCAACGCCTACGCCAAGCCGGCCACCGCCCTCAACGTGCTGCGCGAGACGGTGCTCGGGCGCGAGCTGTTCGACTTCGCGTTCAAGGAATACGCCCAGCGCTGGAAGTTCAAGCGCCCGACCCCGGCCGATCTGTTCCGCACGCTGGAAGACGCGTCCGGTACGGACTTGGACTGGTTCTGGCGCGGCTGGTTCTACAGCACCGACGCGGTCGACGTCAGTGTCGACGGCATCACCGAGTACACCATCGGTACCAAGGACCCGGACATCGAGAAAGCCTGGCAGAAGGCCCAGCACGACGCCCAGCCGGTCTCACTCACCGACCAGCGCAACAAGGGCACGCTGGCGCGCCGCGTCGACGCCCATCCGGAACTCAAGGATTTCTACAACGAGCACGACGATTTCACCGTCACCAACCGTGACCGCAACAAGTACAATGAAGCGGTCGAGGACCTGGAAGACTGGGAAAAGGCGCTGCTCAAGGAAGGCAAGCACCTGTACCTGGTCGACTTTTCCAACCTGGGCGGCCTGGTGACGCCGCTGGTCCTGGAAATCACGCTCCAGAGCGGCAAGAAGTATGTCGAACGCGTGCCGGCCGAAGTCTGGCGCTACTCGCCGAAGAAGATCACCAAGCTGATCGTCACCGACGAGCCGATGGTCGGCCTGACCCAGGACCCCTACCTGGAAACCGCCGACACCGACATCAGCAACAACGCCTGGCCGCGCAAGCTCACGCCGTCGCGCCTGGAACTGTTCAAGACGCAGCGCCCACAGAACGACATGATGAAGGATTACGCGGAGAAGCTGAAAGTGAAGGACGCCAAGGAAACGAAGGATCCGAAGGATGCGGCCAAGGCGGCCGAGCAGGCCGTCGAAGCGGGCAAGGCGGTCGAATGAATGTCCGCCGCATCATGGTGAAGGCCGCCTGCGCGGCTGCGCTGGCCTGTGCCTGCGTGGCTGGGCAGGCGCACCGCTTCCACGCGGGCATCACCGACATCGCCTTCAACGCGCACACCGGCAATACCGAAGTCGTGCACACCTACATGGCGCACGACGTCGAAGCCCTGCTCGCCAACCTGTACCAGCGCCAGTTCGACCTGTCCGATCCCGACGACCAGGCCGTGCTGCGCAAGTACCTCGAAAAGCAGTTCTGGCTGGCCGACAAGGCCGGCAAGCGCCTGCCTTTGCGCTGGGTCGGCCTGACGGTCGACACCGACAGCGTCACCGTATTCCAGGAAATCCCGGCCACGCCGGCCGAGAAAGTCGAGACCATCCACGCCGCCGTGCTGGTCGACTTCCTGCCCGACCAGGTCAACACCGTGAACTACAGCGCCGGCGGCAGCCTGCGTACCTTCGGCTTCAACGCCCGCCAATCCGAACTGTCCGTGCACTGATGAAATTACGTGTCCTCCCCTGCGCGCTGGCCGCGCTGTTCGTCCACGCCCATGCGCTGGCCGACGACCCCGTGATCCAGCGCGTGCTGGTCGAAGGCGCGCGCGCCAGCCAGCTCGGCATCGCCGATTCCGCCAACATGGGCAGCGTCAGCCAGAAGGAACTGGAGATGCGCACGATCTACCGGCCCGGGGAGCTGCTGGAAGCCACGCCCGGCCTGATCGCCAGCCAGCACAGCGGCGAAGGCAAGGCCAACCAGTTCTACCTGCGCGGCTTCAACCTCGACCACGGCACCGACCTCGCCACCTTCGTCGACGACATGCCGGTCAACCAGCGCAGCCATGCGCACGGCCAGGGCTGGACCGACCTGAACTTCCTGATCCCGGAGCTGACCGCGCGCCTGGATTACCGCAAGGGTCCGTATTCCGCGCGCGACGGCGACTTCGCCTCGGCCGGCAGCGCCTGGGTGACCTATGCGAACCGCCTGGTGCGCAACGTCGCCACCGTCAGCGCCGGCCAGAACGGCTATGTCAGGACCGCGGTGGCCGCATCCAGCGATGCCGCCGACGGCACCCTGACCTATGCGCTGGAAGCGCTGCACAACGACGGCCCCTTCACCCGGGGCGACGATTACCGCAAGCTGAACGGCGTGCTGCGCTACAGCCGCGGCTACGCCAACAACGGCTGGAGCGTGACGGCGATGGCCTACCACGGCAGCTGGAACTCGACCGACCAGATCCCGCAACGCGCCGTCGACAACGGTACGCTGGGCCGCTGGGACGCCATCGACAATACCGACGGCGGCGAGGCGCGCCGCTACAGCCTGTCCGGCGTATGGCGCCGGACCACGGCCGACAGCGCGTCCAAGGTCAACGCCTACCTCATCCGCAACCAGCTCGGCCTGTGGTCGAACTTCACCTATTTCATGGACGACCCGGTCCACGGTGACCAGTTCGCCCAGCCGGACCGGCGCGTGACGGGCGGGGTGAATGCGGTCCACACCTGGCACGCGCACCGCACGGACGACTTCTCGTCCGACATCACAGTCGGTGCCCAGGCGCAGAACGACAACATCTTCAACGCGCTGGAAAACACCGAGGCGCGGCGCACGCTGTCCGTCACGCGCCAGGACCACATCGTCGAGACCAGCAAGGCGGCCTGGATCGAGCACGCCGCGCGCTGGGGCGACTTCTTCCGCAGCACGATCGGCCTGCGCGCCGACGGCTACCGTTTCAAAGTGCGCAGCGACCGGCCCGAGAATTCCGGGAAAGCGTCCGATACCCTGGTCAGCCCGTCGCTGAACCTGGTGTTCGGCCCGTGGCAGCAGAGCGAGCTGTACCTGAACTATGGCCAGGGCTTCCACAGCAACGACGCGCGCGGCACCACGACCACGATCGATCCGAAGACGCTCGAGGCGGTCGGCGCGACGCCGGGCCTGGTACGCTCGCGCGGCATGGAAATCGGCCTGCGCACCGAGATCGTCCCGAAGAACCAGACCGCAATCTCGCTGTACCGCCTCGACTTCGATTCCGAGCTGACCTACATCGGCGATGCCGGCAACACCGAAGCCGGGCCGCCGAGCCGGCGCATCGGCATCGAGTTCTCGAACTACTACAAGCCGTATAAATGGCTGTCGATCGACGTCGACGCGGCGTTCGCGCGCGCCCGCTCGCGCGGCGTCGAGCCGGGCCAGGACCGCATCCCGGGTGCCGTCGAGGGTGTCGGCCAGCTGGCGCTGACCGTCAGCCAGGTCGGCAACTGGGAGGGGGCGCTGCGCCTGCGCTACTTCGGCCCGCGCCCGCTGATCGAAGACGACAGCGTGCGCTCGCACGCCAGCACCACGCTCAACGGCCGCATCGGCTACCGCTGGGCCAGGGACCTGCGGCTGGAGCTGGAGGGCTTCAACCTGGCCGACAAGCGGGCCTCGGCGATCGACTATTATTATGCATCGCAGCTGCGCGGGGAGGCGCAGGCGCGGGATGACATCCATTTTCATCCGATCGAGGGGCGGTCGTTCAGGCTGACGCTCATCAAAAACTTCTAAAGGTGCTACGCTATCGGGATGAGTACACCGCAAGCACCCTACACCGATCCCGCGCGCGTCGTCGATGCGCTGCGCAGCGACGGCTACGCCCTTCTCTCCCCCGCCACCGTGGCGTCGTTGGCCGGCTGTCCGCTCGACGAGCTGATGGCCCTGGCGCCGAGCTGGGACCGCCTCGAGCTCGACAATTACCTGAAGGACGGCGGCCGCTACCGGCGCCGCCGCCATTCCTGCTTCGTCGACAGCGGGACAGAGCTGACGCAGAGCCCGCACCGCGCGCACTGGCAGCCGGTCGAGTACAACGCCCTCCACGGCGGCATGCACCGCCTGTTCGTGCCGATCGAACCCGGCACCGTCGAGCAGCCGGCCTGGGGCAAGCTGCTGCGCGCCCTCGGCAGCGTATGCGCGCAGGTCCGCGGTCCCGAGACCTGGTACGTCGAAGCGCACCAGTTCCGCATCGACACCGCCGACGGCATCGGCCGCCCGACGCCGGAAGGCGCGCACCGCGACGGCGTCGATTTCGTGGCCGTGATCCTGATCGGGCGCCACAACATCAAGGGTGGTGAAACCCGTGTGTTCGAGGCGAACGGGCCGAAGGGGCAGCGCTTCACCATGACGGAACCGTGGACCCTGCTGCTGCTCGACGATGCCGCCGTGATCCACGAGTCGACCCCGATCCAGCCGGTGGGCGAGCACGGGCACCGGGATACGTTGGTGCTTACCTGGCGCAAGGGGGCGTTCCAGGGGGACGATGTCGAGGTCACCGGCGCCTGAAGCGCAGGCAAAAAAAAGGCCCGCTGTTGTGCGGGCCGGAATCCAGGTTTTCGGAGAAAAACTGGAGGAGACAGTTCCAATATAGCCCTCATTTTTGTGCACTGCAATACAGTAAAAATACGGTATCCAATCGTGCGCACCCAGAGGGAAGGCTAGCCTCTCACCACCTGAAATGCAGCAGTTCTTTGCGGCATTGCGGGAAACACCTGCGTCAGTTGCTTATCGCCCAAAAGTAAATGTCGTTCAGAAACTTGGGCCAGCACCGAACGGAAATCGGTATTGACCGGTAAATCCCGTCCTTCGTTCAGCGCAGCGTCGCTGACGCCTTCCCACTCGCCGTACACCTTGCCACCGTTCACGCTCCCGCCCAGCAGCCACATGACGTTGCCATGGCCGTGGTCGGTGCCGCCGTTGCCGTTCTCGCGCGCCGTGCGGCCGAACTCCGACATCACGATCACCAGCGTGTCGTCGAACAGCGGTCCCAGGCGCTCGGCCAGCAGCGCCAGCCCCTGCCCCAGCGGCGCCAGCCGGTTGGCCAGCTGGCCGCTGCCGGCGCCCTGCCCCGCGTGCGTATCCCAGCCGCCGAGCGCGACGAAGGCGAGCTGGATCCTGGGATCGTTGCGCATCAGCGTGGCCAGGCGCGCGGCATCGTCGGGGAAGCCGTTGGGCAGCGGCGCGCCGCGGTCGGCGGCCATCATCGGCGCGCTTTCATGATCCTTTTCGATGGCGGCATCCATCACTTCCCGGTGTGCCGTGCGGCCGTCGGCATAGGCGCGTCCGAAGCGCGGGTGGCCGCCGTACAGCGCATCGAACGCCGCCGCCACCTCGGGCCGGTCGAGCACGTCCGCCTTGGCCGCGCTGGCCACGTTCGGCAGGTTGACCGCGGCCGCCGTGCCGGCCAGGATGCGCGGCATGACCGGGCCGATGCCCAGCAGCCGGCTCGGCGTCGCGCTGCCCGGCAGCGCCGCCACCAGCCGGTTCATCCAGCCATCCGGCGTGTTCTTGCGGCCGGGCGTGGCCGATTCCATGTAGTCCTGGGCGTCGAAATGGGAGCGGGTGGCGTCGGGCGAACCGCTGGCGTGCACGAAAGCCAGCTTCTTGTGCTGCCACAGCGGCTGCAGGCTACTCAACGCCGGATGCAAGCCGAAGTAGCCGTCGAGGTCGAGCGCCCCGCCTTCCATGCCGGGCGCCGCCAGGCCGATGGTCGGGCGCAGGCGCAGGTAATTCTCGTCGCCGACCGGGGCGACCACGTTCAGGCCGTCGACGGCGCCGCGCAGCATCACCACCACCAGCTTGCGGCGCGTGGGCGCTGCGGATGCGGTCGCGGCCCAGGCATGCGGCCCGAGCGGCAGCACGATGCCGGCGCCGAGCGCCAGCGCATTCAGGAAATCCCTGCGGTGCATGATCTGTCTCCTCCTGTCGTCCGTCAGCGCTGCATGAAGTCCGGGCTGCCGAGCAGCATGGCCGCGCGCAGGCGTGCCGGCCCCTGGCCGACGATGCCGAGCGTGCGCGGCGACAGCGATCCGGCCAGCGCCGCCTGCAGCGCGGCCGGGTCGAGCGGCACCGGCTTGGGTGCCGGCTGCGCATCGGCCAGCGGCAGCCGGCCGCCTGCCAGCGCCGTGGCAAAGGCGATGCGCCGCGTCAGCGCATCCGGGTTCAGCCAGGCCTCCTGCGTATTCTTGTAGCCGTCCGGCGTCTGGCAACCGTACAGCGGCATCCCGAGCTGGGACATGGTGCTGGTCAACGGCCCCACGTTGGCAACCGCCACGCCGCTCGCGCGCAGCGCCGACAGCACGAACTGGTAGGGCGTCTTGAACTTGGCCCCGGCCGCTTCCGCGGACATGAATTCGGGGCTGGCGAACAGCGTGCGCAGCACTGCGCGGATGTCGCCGCCGCTGGCACGCCAGGTAGCTGTCATGCGCTCGACCAGCGCCTGCGGCGGATCGTCGCTGACGAAGTACTGGGCCAGCTGGCGGCTGACGTGGCGCGCCGTGGTCGGGTGCAGGGCCAGCACGTCGAGCGCGCGTTCGCCCTCGCGCTGGCCGTCGGGCGCGATCGCCTGGCCGAGCCAGATCTTGCTTCCCTGGTCGTGGCGTTTGGGGTCGAAGCGAAAACCTTCGCCGCCGGCCGCCAGGCGGCGCTGGTCGAAGGTCCAGCCGGTCAGCATGCGCGCCAGTTCGGTCACGTCCTGCTGGGTGTAGCCGCCGTCCACGCCCAGCGTGTGCAGCTCCATCAGCTCGCGCGCATAGTTTTCGTTCAGGCCGCCCTTGCGCTTCGCCTTCGGGTTCGCCTCCGGTGCCGAGGACACCGCGTTGTCGAGGTAGAACAGCATCGCCGGGTGTCTGGCGGTGGCGCCCAGCAGGTCGCGAAATCTTCCCAGCGCATGCGGCCGGATCGCCTCGTTCTCGTAGCTGGTGACCAGCGCGCGGTCGATCCCCTTGCCGGCAAACACATTGAAATGGTTGTACCAGAAGTCGACCATGACTTCTTCGAGCTGGCGCGGACTCTCCAGCGCGCGCTGCAGGCGCGCCTCGGCCGCTTCGCGCGCCACCCGCGCGTCGCGTTCGCGCCGCCGCTGCCGGGCGCCCTCGTCCTCGTCGCGCACCTGGCGGCGCAGCGCCAGGTATTCTTCCAGCGAGGCGCCGGCGCTGCGTGTGACCGTGCCGAGGCCGTCCAGGCGCGCCGTCAGCGGCGCCGGCAGCGCGATCGCCTCCGGCTGCAGCTGTTCGTCGATCCAGCGCCCCACGCCCATCCGGGTGACGCGCTCGACGTCGCCGGGACGCGGGCCGAAAGCCAGCCGGTTCAGCACGTGGGCCGCCTGCTGGTCCGGCGCCAGCGGTGCCGGCGGCGCGGCCCCGGCCAGGGCCGGTTGCGTGCACAAGGCAGCGCAGAGTAATAGAACAGGCAAGGGATGGGGGCGCATGCTGGCTCCTGGCCAATGGCGGAGATGGCTCGATGGTATGAGTCTGCCTATCGACGTCCTGCTGCGAAAGCAATGTTTTGTAACATCGTCGCACGGACACGGCGCGTCTTACCATTTGTTGCGGTATTTACGATGCCTCTTTGTTACACTATGGCAGTTAAGTCCATGCCATCCGCCATGGCCGGATCGCCCTTCCTCCAGACACCATGACTCCATTCCGCCCCCGTACCCGGCTTGCCCTGGCCGGCCTCGCCCTGCTCCTCGTTGCCGGCACCGCCGGGATCCTCGCCACCGGCCGCGCCGCCGACGACAGGAAAGCGGCCGCACCGCGGCCTGCGCTCACCGTCACCACCGCGCGCCCGGAAAGCGCACGCATGCCGCTGCAGCTGGCCGCCAACGGCAACGTCGCCGCCTGGCAGGAAGCCGTGATCGGCAGCGAATCGAACGGCCTGCGCCTGCTGGACGTGCGCGTCAACGTCGGCGACGTCGTCAAGAAGGGCGAGGTGCTGGCGGTGTTCGACGCCGCCAGCGTCAAGGCCGACCTGGCGCAGGCCCAGGCCGCCGTGCAGGAAGCCGAAGCGAATGCGGCCGCCGCCAGCGCCGACGCCAAGCGCGCACGCACCCTCACCAACTCCGGCGCGCTGAGCGAACAGCAGATCACCCAGTACATGACCACCGAACGGGCGTCGCGCGCGCGCGTGGCCGCCGCCAGGGCGACCGTGGCCCAGCAATCGCTGCGCCTGAAATACGCCGAGGTGCTGGCCCCGGACAGCGGCATCATCTCGGCGCGCAACGCGACCGTGGGCGCGGTCGGCGGCGTCGGCATGGAGATGTTCCGCATGATCCGCCAGGGCCGGCTGGAATGGCGCGCCGAAGTCACCGCGGCCGAACTGCCGCGCGTGAAGCCGGGCGCCAGGGCCGAGATCAAAACCGCCGCCGGCGGCACCATCCGCGGCACCGTGCGCATGGTGGCGCCCACCGTGGACGCCCAGAGCCGCGTGGCGCTGGTCTATGTCGACCTGCCGCCGATGATGAAGGCCGACGCGCCGCTGAAAGCCGGCATGTTCGCCAGCGGCACCTTCGAACTCGGCCACTCGACTGCCCTGACCGTGCCGCAGCAGGCGGTCGCCGTGCGCGACGGCTTTCCGTACGTGTTCCGCCTGAACGCCGACAGCCGCGTCAGCCAGGTCAAGGTCAGCACCGGGCGCCGCCTGGGCGACCGCATCGAGGTGGTGGACGGCCTGGCGCCGGATGCCCAGGTAGTGGTCAGCGGTGCCGGTTTCCTCAACGATGGGGATTTGGTACGACAGGTACCAAATCCGGTGCCTAACGCAACGCCCGCAACCCCGGCGGCCCGGCCGGCACCGGCCAGGGCCGGCGGCAGCGTCGCGGCGCGCTGAGGAGCGGCGATGAATTTCTCGGCCTTCTCGATCCGCAATCCGATCCCGGCGATCATGCTGTTCGTCCTGCTCACGCTCGCCGGCCTGCTGGCCTTCAAGGCGAGCAAGGTGCAGGACTTCCCGGACATCGAACTGCCGATCGTCACCGTCACCGCCACCCTCGACGGCGCCGCCCCGGCCCAGCTCGAGACCGAGGTCGCGCGCAAAATCGAGGACTCGATCGCGACCCTGCAGGGTGTCAAGAACATCTACACCAAGGTACTGGACGGCGTGGCCACCGTCACCGTCGAGTTCATCCTCGAGAAGGACCTGTCGGATGCGGTCAACGACGTGCGCGACGCCGTCTCGCGCGTGCGCGCCGACCTGCCGGCCGAGATGCGCGACCCCAGCGTGACCAAGACCACCACCGCCGGCCGCGTGGTGCAGACCTTCACCGCGCAGGCGGCCAGCCGGGACGGCAAGCCGGCGCTCGATGCGCCCGACCTGAGCTGGTACGTCGACAACACAGTCTCCAAGCGCCTGCTCAGCGTGCCCGGCGTCGGCGCGGTGAAACGCGTCGGCGGCGTCAACCGCGAAGTGCGGGTCGAGCTGAACGACGAGCGCATGGCGGCGCTGCGGGTATCGGCGCTGGACGTCTCGCGCCAGCTGCGCAACGTGCAGCGCGAGGAACCGGGCGGACGCGGCGACGTCAGCGGCGCCGAGCAGTCGGTGCGCACGCTGGCCACGGTGCAGACCGCGCAGGAGCTGGCGCGCATGGACATCCCGCTGCCGGACGGCCGCCGCGTCAAGCTGTATGAAATCGCCGACGTGCGCGACACGATCGCCGAGCCGCGCGCGATCGCCGAGCAGGACGGCAAGCCGGTGGTCGGCTTCGAGATCTTCCGCACCCGCGGCGCCGGCGAGATGGACGTCGCGGGCGGCGTGCGCGCGGCCATCGCCGAGCTGCAGCAACAGCACGGCAACGTGGTGCTGAAGGAAGTGATCGACAATGCCGCGCCGGTGGAGGACAACTTCGACGCCTCGATGGAGATGCTGTACGAAGGCGCGGTGCTGGCGGTGCTGGTGGTGTGGTGGTTCCTGCGCGACTGGCGCGCGACACTGGTCGCCGCCGCCGCCCTGCCCCTGTCCGTGATCCCGGCCTTCCTCGGCCTCTACCTGTTCGGCTACACCCTGAACATGGTGACCCTGCTGTCGCTGGCGCTGGTGGTCGGCGTGCTGGTCGACGACGCCATCGTCGAGATCGAGAACATCGCGCGCCACCTCAAGATGGGCAAGACCCCGATGCAGGCGGCGCTGGAAGCGGCCGACGAAATCGGCATGGCGGTGATCGCCACCACCTTCTCGCTGGTGGCAGTGTTCCTGCCGACCGCCTTCATGAGCGGCATCCCCGGCAAATTCTTCAAGCAGTTCGGCTGGACCGCGGTGCTGGCGATCCTGGCCTCGCTGCTGGTGGCGCGCCTGCTGACGCCGATGATGGCAGCCTACTTCCTGAAGCCGGCCAGGCACCATGACGACAAGGACGGTCCGCTGATGCGGCGCTACATGCGCACCATGCAGTGGTGCCTGCGCCACCGCCGCCTGACCATGATCGCGGCGGCGCTGTTCTTTGCCGGCTCGGTCTCGCTGGTGCCGCTGCTGCCGACCGGCTTCGTGCCGGCCAACGACCGCTCGCAGACCCAGATCAACGTCGAGCTGCCGCCCGGCGCCACGCTGGCGGAAACCCGCGCCGTGGCCGAACGCGTGCGCCAGGCGGCGATGCGGGTACCGAACGTGACCGGCGTGTTCAGCTCGATCGGCGGCGGTTCCAGCGGCAACGCCCTGGCGCCGGGCGCCGCCGCCGAGGCGCGCCGCGCCGTGCTGACGCTGACCACCGTGCAGCGCACCGCGCGCAAGGAAAAGCTGGTGGAGATCGAGTCGGCGGTACGCGCGCGCCTGGCGGACATCCCGGGTGCGCGCTTCACCGTCGGCCTGCCCGACACCGGCGTCAAGATGCAGATGGTATTGCGCAGCGAAGACCCGGTGGCCCTGATCGCGGCCGCGCGCCAGGCCGAGCGCGAGATGCGCACGCTGCACGGCATCGGCAACGTCAACTCGAGCGCCTCGCTGGTGCGCCCGGAAATCATCGTGCGTCCCGACTTCGCACGCGCCGCCGACCTCGGCGTGACCGCGGCGGCGATCGGCGAGACCGTGCGCGTGGCCACCGCCGGCGACTACGACCAAGTGCTGGCCAAGATGAACGTGTCCGAGCGCCAGGTACCGATCCGGGTGAAACTGCCGGACGCGGTGCGCACCGACCTCGACGCCATCGGCAGGCTCACCGTGCCGGGCAAGAACGGCCCGGTGCTGCTGGCCAACGTGGCCGCCATCACGGTGGAAAGCGGCCCGGCCCAGATCGACCGCCTGAACCGCAGCCGCAACGTGACCCTCGACGTGGAGTTGAACGGCCGCTCGCTGGGCGAGGTGAATGCCGAGGCGCGCGCCCTGCCGGCGCTGCGCAACCTGCCGCCGACGGTGCAGATCGCGGAACTGGGCGACGCCCAGGAAATGCGCAACCTGATGGGCAGCTTCGTGATCGCCATGCTGATCGGCGTGCTGTGCATCTACGGGGTGCTGGTGCTGCTGTTCACCGACTTCCTGCAGCCGGCCACCATCCTGGCGGCGCTGCCGCTGTCGATCGGCGGCGCCTTCGTGGCGATGCTGGTCACGCGCAGCGCGCTGTCGATGCCGACCATGATCGGCCTGATCATGCTGATGGGGATCGTGACCAAGAACTCGATCCTGCTGGTCGACTACGCGATCCTGGCGCGCAAGGCCGGGATGAACCGCATCGACGCGCTGGTCGACGCCTGCCACAAGCGTTCGCGCCCGATCGTGATGACCACCATCGCGATGGGCGCCGGCATGCTGCCGCTGGCGCTGGGCCTGTCGGGCGACCCGAGCTTCCGCTCGCCGATGGCGATCGCGGTGATCGGCGGCCTGATCACCTCGACTTTATTGAGTCTGCTGGTGGTGCCGGCGGTGTTCACCTACGTCGACGACATCGAGCACTGGTTCGGGCGCATGGCCGGCAAATTGCGCCGGCAGCCGAGGCAGGCGGTGAAGGGGCACGAAGCGGTGAAGTAAACGTGGCGCCTCAGGCCAGCAGTTTCACATCCATGCCCCGTTCCACCAGCCAGGCCAGCGCCACCAGCACGATCAGGCAGGAACCGAGTCCGAGCACGCCGCGGCGGTACAGCGCCGTATTGCGCGCCAGATAAGCCAGCGGCAGGAACAGCAGCACGATCGCCAGCTGCCCGAGTTCGACGCCGACGTTGAAGCCGACCAGCGACAGCAGCAGCGCCGCCTTCGGCAGGCCGAGGTCGAGCAGCACGCTGGCGAAGCCGAAGCCGTGGATCAGTCCGAAGGCGAAGGCGACCAGCGCGCGCCGGCCATGGAACAGCGGCCACACATTGTTCAGCGCCGCCAGCGCCACCGATGCCGCGATTGCCGATTCCACCAGCCGCGACGGCAACGCCACCACGCCCAGCGTGGCCAGCGTCAGCGTGATCGAATGCGCCAGCGTGAAGGCGGTGACGATCTTCAGCACGTCGATGGCGGCGGCGCGGAAGGTGGTACGGCCTTCCCAGCGCCGGCCGCGGTACACCAGCACGGCCGGCAGCAGCAGCGACAGCAGGAACAGGATGTGGTCGAAGCCGATCCAGATATGCCAGACGCCATGGCGCACGTAGTCGCCGAACTGGCGCCAGCCGGAGGCATCGGCCACCTGCAGCGACTGGCGCGCGCTGTCGGGCGCGAAGATCGCGGTCGACACCTGGCCGGCGTGGCGCAGCTGCAGCAGGCCCTTGTGCTGGGGATCGATGTCGAACAGCAGGCGGTAGTCGACTTCGAGAGCGGCGACCGCGCCGCCGCAGTCGGCGTGCAGGCGCAGCACGGCGTAGGCGCCGTCGCTGTGGTCATCCAGCAGCTGTTCGGTCACCCGCAGCGGACAGGGCGCGCTGGCGCTGGCCAGCTTCAGGCGCGCCAGTGCATACGCGGCGATCGCATCGTGGCGGGCACGCACCTCGCTCCATGTCAGTTCGCCGTTGCCGTCCTGGTCGAGGCCGATGGCCATGTCGAGGTCGCGCAGGGCGATGTCCCATTGGCCGTCGACACCGGCTTCGCGCACGTCCAGCGTCAGGTAGCTGTCGCTCGGCTTGTGGGCCCGGGCCGGGGCTGCCGCCAGCAGCAATGCCGCGGCCAGCAGCCACAGGTAACGCAAGCCGGACATCATGCGGCCGCCTTCAGGCGCGCGGCCGCCGCCGTCACGTGGCGGTCCTCGATGCGCGAACTGCGCAGCCAGTCGCGCAACAGGCGTGCCGCCTCGGCATCGCCGCTGGCGACGGCGCAATCGGCCAGGATGCGCAAGTCGGCCGGCTCCTTCTGCACCTGCCAGTTGGCCTTGGCCAGGCGCACGGCGGCGGCCGGGTCGCGCCGCAGGGCCAGTTCGAAGCGTGCCTGCTCGCGCTGGTGCACGGTATCGCGGCGCAGCACGGCGGCGTCGAAACGCGCGCCCAGGGCCTCGATCTGCGGGCGCGCCTCGGGCGAACCGGTGGCCTGCAAGGCCAGCGCATAACGCAGCAGCAGCGCATCGACCCGGGTCTTGTCCTTGAGCAGGCGCACCACCTCGGGCGCGCGGCCATGGTCGAGCAGGAAGTCGGCATAGGCGCCCAGCAGGTAGCTGTCCGGCTCGCCCAGGCCCAGCGCGGTGCGGAAATGGGTCTCGGCCGCGCCGTCGTTGCCGCTGCGCGCCGCCATTTCCGCCAGCAGCGTGGCGACCCAGACGTCAATGCCGCGGTCGGCGAGCGGATGCGCGGCCTGGGCATCGACCAGCTGGCGGTAGCTGGCCGCCGCCTGGCCATTCACGCTGCCGACGCTGGACAGGCAGGTCTGCACCACCAGCGCCGGCGCGCGCGAATACAGGCGCATGCAGCTGGCGCGCGCGGCCGCCAGATCGCCGGTCACCATCTGCACGGTGGCGCGCGTGAGCCAGGCCTGCACGTTGCCGCTGTCGCGCTTGACCGCCTGGTCGAGGTCGGCCAGCGCGGCCGGGAACTGGTGGGTGCTCTGGCGCAGCGTGGCGCGCAGCACCAGTACCGGATCGGGCGGGGCGGCCTGGGTCCACCACGGCGCCAGCGCCGCCTGCGCATAGCCGAGGTAGCGCGGGTCGCCTTCGATCCGCGCCTGCTCGATGTAGCGCTGGGCCAGCGCGCCGGCCAGGCGCAGGTCGTCCGGTCTGGCGGCGAGTTCGCCGCGCAGGCGGCGCAGCTCGCGCTGTACCGGAGCGGCGCGGCTGGGCAGGCGTTCGACCACCTGGTTCGGGTCGGCCGGGATGTAGGGCGCGGCAGCCGCCATCCCGGCCACCCCGGCCAGGCTCAACGCCAGCGCGCCACCACAAGCGCGCAGGCGTGACACGGCTCCCGCCATCACGAAGCCGGCAGCGCCACCGGCTCGCTGTTCTCCGGCACGGTAGGGTTCACGCCGTCGGTCGACTGCGGTTCCGCGGTCTCGCTCTGGGTCGCGACCTGCTGCGACACATAGGTGACGAAGGCATCGCTGGTCGCCACCGGCGGCGGGTTGGTGGTGCCGCCGCCGCCCGGGTTGTCGTCGTCATGGTGGTGGCCGCAGGCCGCCAGTGCCAGCAGCACCGGCAGGGCCGCCAGCGCCAGCCGGCTGCGCCGGTTCGCCAGAAGTTTGCTCATGATCTGCGCCTCCCTTTATTGATTGCCCGGCAGCGGGGTGTTCAGGTAAGGGAAAGCCGGCTTGAAGTCGGCCGCGCTCTTGCGCACGCCGTCGGTCAGCTTGAGCCCGCCGGCCGGCGCATCGGCCGGTTTGCAGCCGACGCCCAGCGCATCGCTCGTGCCGGTGAGTACGCACAGCGCGCCCATCGCCACGCGCAGCGAGACGTCGACCACGTCGTCGGCCGGGCGGCGTCCGTTGGGGAAGCCGGCATTATCGCCGCCGGCCACGCCGAGCACATTCTGGTTGGCCAGCGCGGTCGGCGCGGTGCTGGTGTTCAGGCGCAGCATTTCCGAGGCCACCACGTTCTTCGGCTGGTTCACGCCCGGCAAGCCTTTCAGGAAGGCGGTGACCAGGTCGGTGCGCGGGAAGTTGGTCGGCGCCTTGGCGGACGGGAACAGGGTCTCGACCACCGCCGGCAGCACCGGATTGGTGACGTAGTTCAGGAACTGGGCATCATCCTTCGGTTTGGAGGAATTGAAACGGTCCTTGTCGTCCATCCCGATGATCACCTCGTTCACCAGCGGCATGCCGAGGCGCGAGACCTGGGCCCACGGGCCGCCTTCCTTCACCGCGCTGTTGATGCCGGAGCCCGGCGCCGGATTGATCAGGCGGCCCTGGCGCACGCTGGCGGTGGCATAGCCGCCGATGACGGGTTCGCCGGCCGCGGTCAGGCAGGCGATCGGCACTTCCAGCGCGATCGAGCTGACGTTCTTGCCTTCGAGGTCGTTCTTGTTGCCGGCCGCTTCGGCGCCCAGCGGATTCAGGTTGAACAGGTCGAAGATCTTGCCGACCGCGATATAGAAGGGTTCCTTGCGCTGGCCGACGAAGACGCGGCCGGTACCGCAGCCGGGGATCGTGATGTCGTAGATGTGCTGGTTGGCGTAGGTTTCGTAACCGCTGGTGCCGCCGAAGGTCTTGTCGCCGATATTGTCGACCGGCTTGTCGAATTCGGTGGCGCCGCCGGTACCGGCCAGGCGCGTGCGGGTACCGGCGCGGCGGTCGCCCTTGACCATGTCGATGGTGTAGGTCTCGCGCACGTTGAGCGAGGCCGGATTGACGCCGCTGATGGTGGACGAATTGATCAGGGGGATCAGCACCTGCTTGCCGCCGATCGTCAGCGCGGTACGCTTCGAGGTGTTCTTGAAGCGCAGCTGGAAAGTGATGTCTTCCTTGGCATCGCCGTTATTGTCGATATGGATCTCGTACAGGGCATTCTGGTCGAACTGGTAGAAGTTCGGGCCGCCCTGCGGATCCTGGAACGGAATGAAGTTGGCAATCAGCGTGACGTAGTCCTGGCGGCCCGGCGCATAGCTGCGGAACATGTAGAAGTCGGTGCCGTCGACTTTGGGCGCATTGGTCAGGAAAGGTGCTTCGCGGTGGCTGGACGCGCCGGCCGGTGCCATGACTGCGCCCAGGGCGACGCCGGCGAGCACGAGCGCCGGACTCCATTTTTGTAGCTTTTGCATTGCTCCCCCTTGATTTGATGTTATTGATTGCCGATGTCAGCAATAAATACATCTTCTCCCCAAAAGGATGAGCGCACGATTGAAGTTATTAAATAAATTTGGCATTTTTGCCGAAAGCCAACAGTGTCGGTCAGTTTGGCTGGGCGGATCGGGGGCAATAAAAAAGCCGGCATGATGCCGGCTTCAAAGGTCGAGGATCGGCGGCCTCCCGGAGCGGGAGGCGCAACCGACCGGTAGCGATATCAATAATCGCGGCGGCCGCCACCCAGGATCTTGGCCAGGATGAAACCGACGCCGGCGGCGATCGCCACGGCGGTACCCGGGTTCTGGCGCACGTAGTCGCGGCCCTGGTCCATGTACTGGCCGTAGGCGTCGCTCAGTTGCTCCTTGCGGTCGCCCAGACCCGAGGTGGCACCGCTCAGCAGGCCCTGCAGCTTGTCGACGCCGGCGTGGGCGCTGGTAGCCAGGCGGTCGACGACCGGCTGCACGCTGTTGACGGCCTTGTCGACCAGCGGCTTGGCGGCGTCAGCGGCCTTGTCGATCGACTGGTGCAGGTCTTGCGCCTTCTGGTCGGCGGCGTCCTGGGCCTTGCCGATCACGTTCTGGGCCTTGTCGGCTGCATCCTTGGCTGCGTCCTGGACCTTGCCGGCTGCATCCTTGGCGGCGTCCTGGGCCTTGCCGGCTGCGTCCTTGGCTGCGTCCTTCAGATCGCCGCCGGTGCCCGAACCGGTAGCAGCGCCGCTCTGGCTGTTCTGCTGGCCGCTCTGGCTGTTGGTGCCGCCCGCGGTCGAACCGCTGGCGCTCATGGCGCCCATCGAGCCGACGCCCTGGGTGCTGGCGGTGGCGCCGCCGGTGCTGGAACCGGTCGAGCCGCCGATGGTCTGGTCCTTGCCCTGGTTCAGCTGGGTGCTCTTGTTCAGGCTGCCCGATGCGTTGCTGGCGCTGCCCTGGTTGCCTGGGGTGCTGCCTACATTGGTGCCTTTTGCTTCGTTCGACTTTTGATTATCCATGATGAATTCCTCTTTAAATTGTAGACCGACGCGGAGTAGACCGAAACTCGACCATCACCACATTCTTCCCTCATTCCCTACCAAACAAAACGAAGGCACGTGAGTGGGCTGCGCTATATCAACGTAACCAACTGAACAGTGCACACAATCAAGACTTATCGCCGTTGACAATGAAGCTGCTCAAAAGTTCCCGGAGTAGCCGATCCCTCTCGCATTCGCTGCTGTTCCGCGGCGCCATTTCCGGCGCTGTTGAGTTCGCGGAGTTCACGATAGAAAAAATATAACTTTCAGCACGTCGGGACTGTGCGGTGCCTAACAGAGCTATTCGATCGGAGGAAATTGTGCCGGCCAGGCACCGGCAACGCGCTCACATCACCCGCACCCAGTTGCCCTTGTACAGGATCGGACCGGTCGGCCCCTTCGGATCGGGCGAGCCGCCGCGCGGCTCCAGCGACACCGCCAGCATCGCCACCCCGGCACCGAGTGCGGCGCGGTCCAGCGCCAGCGTGCTCTCGCGGCCGGCCAGGATGCCGAGCGAGCGCGGGTTGCCCTGCACCGGCACCGCCCACAGCTGCAGCGTCCGGTCGGCGGCGACGGCGACGTTGCCGAGCAGGCGCACGGTCAGCAGGCGGCGCTCCTCGTCGCCGGTCAGCAGCAGCACCGGCTGCGCCTTGTCGTCCGCCAGGGTGGCGATGTAATCCGGCTGCGGCGCCTGCCGGCCCGGACCGAGCGCGAGCACCGTGACCAGCACCAGCGCCGCCGCCGTCGACAAGCCGCCCAGCCAGCGCCAGAACAGCAGCGACTCGCTGTGCCAGAACTGCCAGGCAGGATGCCTTTCGCGCAGGTGCAGGCGCTGCGCGATCCGCTTCCACACCTGCTTGCGCGGCTGCCGTGGGGGTGCGAACTCGGCCAGCGGCGCCAGGCGGTCGCGCCATTCGTCCGCGGTACGGCGCAGGGCCGCGTCGCCGTGCAGGTAAGCCTCGAAGCGGCGCCGCGCGCCGCCCTTCAGCGTACCGAGCACGTACTCGGCGGCGAGGCGGTCGCGCAGTTCGGGTTTGTCGCGCAGGTTCATGGCTGCCCGCCTTTCTCGAGGCAGGTTTTCAGGCGCCCCAGGCTGCGCCGGATCCAGGTCTTGACGGTACCGATCGGCAGCGCCATCCGCTGCGCCACTTCACTGTGCGACAGGTCGTGGAAGAAGGCCAGGCCGACCACCTGCCGGTGCACGCCTTCCAGCGCCGACATGCAGTAGGCCAGCGCCCTGGCTTCGCGGCTGATCGCCAGCGCTTCGATCGGGGTCGCATCCGGATCGCGCAATGCTTCCACCACCTCGCTGTCGAACGGTTCGAGGCTGATGTCGGCGCCGTTGCCGCCGGCCCGCAGCAGATCGAGCGCCTTGTTGCGGACGATGGTGGTCATCCAGGTCATGGGCGCCGCCAGCTGGCTCTGGTAACTGCCCGCGTGGTGCCAGATGGCGACGAAACCGTCCTGCAGCGCTTCCTCGGCCAGCTCGGGCTTGGCCAGGATGCGCAGCGCAAACCCGTACAGCCTGGCCGAGGTGGCCTCGTAAAGCGCGCGGAACGCCTCCGCATCGTGCAGGGCGGCGGCGCGCAGCCAGGCCTGCAGCTGGACGGAATCGGGAGGATGGACGTCGGACACTGCGCGCCTTTGTCGAAAATGGTGGGTTGAAAAAATGGCAAGTGCAACGAAAGTACCATAACTTTCCTCGCTGCACTGCTGACATCGCGAAATGTTTTCCGGTAGCCGGCGGCGCTCATGACAGGGCCTTTCCGATCAGCACGGCGTTCAGAGCGACGATCGTGGCCATGGCGGCCCATGCCAGCAGCGTCATCCAGCGCGGATTGGCGAAGCGTCCCATGATCCGCGGGTCGGCAGTAAAACGGATCAGCGGGAACATCGCAAACGGCAGCTGCAGGCTCAGGATGACTTGGCTCAGCAGCAGCAGGCGGCCGATGCCCTCGTCGCCGCACAGCAGCGTGACCAGGAAGGCCAGCACCACCGCCAGCGCGCGCGTCGCCAGCCGCCGCTGCCAGGCCGGCACGCGCAGGCGGACAAAGCCCTCCATCACCACCTGGCCGGCCAGCGTGGCCGTGATCGACGAACTCTGCCCCGCCGCCAGCAGGGCCAGCGCGAACAGGACGCCGGCCAGCGCGCTGCCGGTCAAGGGTCCCATCAGGCGATACGCATCTTCCAGGTTCGCCATGTCCTGGTGGCCGCTGGCATGGAATACCGCTGCCGCGGTGACCAGGATCGCGCCGTTGACGAGCAGCGCCAGGGCCAGCGCCACCACGATGTCGGCGGTGGCGAAGCCGATCGCGCTGCGCCGGCCGGCGTCGCCGGCACCGGGGCGGCGCGTCTGCACGATCGAGGAATGCAGATACAGGTTGTGCGGCATGACGGTGGCGCCGATGATGCCGATGGCAAGGTAGAGCATGCGGGGGTCGGTGACCGTGCGCGCGGTCGGCACCAGCCCGGCCGCGACGGCCTGCCAGTCCGGCCCGGCCAGTACCAGGTTGATGCCGAAGCACAGGAACACGATCCCCATCAGGCTTACCACGAAGGCCTCGAGGTAACGCATCCCGCGCTGCTGCAGCCACAGGATGAGCAGCACGTCGAGCACCGTCAGCAGCACCCCGGCGCTGAGCGGCATGCCGAACAGCAGCTTGAGCGCGACCGCCGTGCCGATCACCTCGGCCAGGTCGCAGGCGCAGATCGCCAGTTCGCACAGCAGCCACTGGGCGATGCACGAGCGCGGCGTTGCATGGCGGCGGCACAGTTGCGCCAGGTCGGCGCCCGCCACGATGCCCAGCCGCGCCGCCAGGATCTGCAGCAGCATCGCCATCCCGCTCGACAGGCCGATCACCCACAGCAGCGAATAGCCGTAGGCCGCGCCGCCGGCCAGGTCGGTGGCCCAGTTGCCCGGGTCCATATAGCCCACCGCCACCAGGTAGCCGGGGCCGATGAAGCCGAACAGGCGGCGCCACCAGGAAGTGGCAACGTGTCCGGCTCCACCTTCCACGCTCGGCGTGAGTACGGGTGGCGTCATGCCCGCTCCTCCGTGGCCCGGAGGATCAGGCGTACGCCGTGCTCAGGTTCAGCGTGCCATTCGCGCCTTTCGGGAAAAAGCCGCCCATGGTCACCGATTCCTTGGTGAGATAGACGATGTTCAGCACGTCGCCCGGGCTACGGCTGAAGGCGATGCCGTTCTTGTCGAGCGGGACGATGTTCGACACCGTGTTGTCGGCCGTGTCGACGATGCCCTGGTCGACGTCCGCCGCATTGTCGAGGCTGTCGCGCGCATCGGAAATCGCGCCGGCGGCGGTGCGCAGGCTCGGCGTGCTCAAGCCTTTCGTGTACAGCACCGTCCGCACCAGGCCGGCGTGATAGGCTTCCGCGGCCAGGATGCCGGCGGCCGCTTCAAGGAAGGTCTTGTTCTGGATCAGCGGCGATGCGCCCTTGTACGCTGTCACGCCGACGTCCTCGAAGATGAAGGCGCCCAGCAGGAAATTCTCGTCGCTGGCATAGGGATCGAAGGCCACGCCGGCACCGACCAGCCCGGCTGCCCGCGCCGCATTCGAGAACGCACCGTTCGGATCGGACCCGCCGATGTCGATCGCCGGCTGCGCCACCGCGGCGCTGCCGAGGGCCGAGCGCAGGAAGCCGACGTGCGCGATCTCATCCTGAGCAATTTCCTTGGCGTATTGCGCGACCAGCGGATCCTTGAACGGCACCTTCTTGCCGCCGGTGACTGCACCCTGGGTGCCGGTGCCGGTCAGCATGTTGGCGGCCAGCCCGGTGCCGAACACCGCATACGAATAGAACTGCGCTTCCAGGTATTCCAGGTTCAGTGCAAAGTTGAGGATATCGGTATCGGTCGGCTGCGCCGACTGGGCAATGGCATCGTGGACCGAGCCGCCGCAGGCGCTGAGCAGGGTGCCGCCCACCAGGCCGACGCTGAGGCCGCCGACATTCTTGAAAAACGAGCGCCGCTTTTCCAGCTTTTGCTTGCGCGATTCCAGTAAAGCCAAGGTGACATTGGTGTCCGTCATGGTATTTCTCCCGTTCAATTTGAGGTCGAAAAACATCGCCGGCACATGGCAATCTCATATGTGCGTAAAGCTTGTACTGGATGGGGCTGCGTTCGGATTCAAATTTTTTTCATAACGCTCGTTTTAAGTTCATCAATGAAGACGCGCACCTTGTGTGGCAGGTTCGGCGACGCCGGATAGACGGCATGGATATCGCTCGCCGGCAGCGACCAGTCCGGCAACAGGCGCACCAGGCGCCCTGCCGCGACGTCGTCGTGGACCGAAAACACGGTCGCGCGCAGCACGCCGTCGCCGGCCAGCGCCGCCGCGCGCGAGGCATAGGCGGTGTTGGTCGAAAACACGGTATGGCGCATTGCCACTTCCTGCACCTAGCCGCCGGCGTCGCTCAGGGTCAGGCTGCCAGGCTGGGCCACCACGGTCAGTTCCACGTACGGCAAGGCTGCCAGCGCGGCCGGCGTCGCCGGCATGCCGTGGCGGGCAATGAAATCGGGGCTGGCCACCAGCCAGCGCAGCAAGGGCCCGACGCGCGCCGCCTGCAGGCCGGAATCGGCCAGCTTGCCGAGTCGCACGGCCACGTCGATGCCTTCGGCAATCAGGTCGACCCGGTGGTCGGCGCACAGCAGCTCGACCGTCAGGCCGGGATGCTGCGCCCGCAGCCTGGACAGCAGCGGCGCCACCACCATCACCCCGTAATCGACCGGCGCCGCCACGCGCAGCTTGCCCTGCACGCTGTCGCGTCCGCTGCGCGCCTGCTCGATTGCCGCTTCGGCCGTCTGCAGCACCTGGCGGCTGGCGTCATAAAAGGCGCGCCCGGCCTCGGTCAGGCGCAGTGTGCGCGTGGAGCGCACCAGCAGGGCCACGCCGACCTCGGCTTCCAGCAACTGCATGTGCTTGCTGACCATCGACTTGGCCAGGCCCAGGCGTCCGGCCGCAGCGGTCAGTGACCCGGCTTCGACGACGGCGACGAAGATGGCCAGGCGGTTCAGGTTGACGGCAGAAATATCCATGGGGACGATTGTACGCTTTGGATGAACAGTGATTCCCCGATTGTCCGTCTTATCGAAACGGAGGGCCTTGCCTACACTGATGACTCACTGATAAAAGGAAGCGCCACCATGAAACTCCACGGCATACCCCTGTCCGGCCATACCCACCGCGTGCAGCTGTTCCTGAGCCTGCTGGGACTCCCGTACGAATTCGCCACGGTCGACATGGCCGCGGGCGCCAACCGCACGCCGGCCTTCCTGGCCATGAGTCCGTTCGGCGAAATCCCGGTGCTGGAAGACGGCGACGCCGTCCTGGCCGACTCGACCGCCATCCTGGTCTATCTGGCCCTGAAATACGACGCCGGCGGACGCTGGCTGCCGCGCGAACCGCTGGCCGCGGCCCGGGTCCAGCGCTGGCTGTCGACGGCATCCGGCAAGATCGCCTACGGCCCGGCGGCGGCGCGGCTGGTGACCGTGTTCGGCGCACGCATCGACCACGACGTGGTCAAGGCGATCGCGGTACGCCTGTTCGACACGATGGAAGGCGAACTCGCCGGGCCGTTCCTGGTCGGCGCCGCGCCCACCCTGGCCGACGTGGCCGCCTACAGCTATATCGCGCATGCGCCGGAAGGCGGCGTCTCGCTGCTGCCCTATCCGCGCATCCGCGCCTGGCTCGACCGTGTACGCGCCCTGCCCGGCTTCGTCGCCATGCCGTCAACCGTCGCCGGCGTCGCACCCGAGGAGTACGCATCATGAATCCATCGCGCTTTCACGCCGGCGAACTGCAGGTGCAGGCCCGCGCCGGCGTCCCCGCCGAATACGCCCAGCGCGCCTCTGCCGCAATCCGCGACCACATGCCGGACCAGCACCGCCAGTTCTTCGGCCAGCTGCCCCTGTTTTTCCTGGGCGCGCTGGACGCGGACGGCCAGCCCTGGGCCACGGTGCTGGCCGGCACGCCGGGTTTCATCTCGGCGCCGGATGCGCGCACGTTGCGGATTGTCGGCGGCCCGCTGCCCGGCGACCCGCTGCAGGGCCAGCTGCTGCCCGGGCGCCGCGTGGGCGGACTGGGCCTGGTGCCGGCGACGCGGCGGCGCAACCGGGTCAACGGCGTCATCGATACGGTGGATGGCGGCGTGGTGACTGTCGCCGTGGAGCAGAGCTTCGGCAATTGTCCGCAATATATCCAGCAGCGCACGCCGCGTGCCGTGACGCCGCCTGCCGCGCCGCTGGTCGTGCGCGCCGCCGCGCTCGACGAGCGTGACCTTGCCCTTATCAGGCGTGCCGATACCTTGTTCATCGCCAGTGCCAACCCCGATGCGCAGGCCGCTGCACAAGCCGATGGGGCGCGCGGCGTCGACGTCTCGCACCGCGGCGGGCGGCCGGGTTTCGTGCATGCCGCTGCCGGCGGCATCCTGCTGGTGCCGGACTTTGCCGGGAATTCTTTCTTCAACACGCTGGGGAACCTGGCGGTCTATCCGCGCGCCGGGCTGCTGTTCGTCGATGTCGACAGCGGCGACCTGCTGCACCTGGCGGTCGAGGGCGAGATTGTCTGGGACGGGCCGCTGGTCGAGGCCTTCGAGGGGGCAGAGCGGCTGCTGCGCTTGCAAGTACGCGAGGTGGTGCGCAATGTCGGGGCGCTGCCCTTGCGGTGGAGCGAGGCGCAGCCGGCGGCGCAGCTGGCGCGGACCGGGGACTGGGACGCCGCGGCGCAAGAGCTGGAAAGAAAAAAGGGTCACAAGCTTTCGCTTGCAACCCTTTGATCTCTTACTGAATTCTGGTGCCGCTGACCGGAATCGAACTGGTGACCTTCGCATTACGAATGCGCTGCTCTACCGACTGAGCTACAGCGGCGACACACTGCTTGACGGACTGGCCGTGCAGCAGGGACCCGTATTCTAACAAACAACAGTGCAAACTTGCTAGTCTGCCTCGGCAATTTTGTGTGCGAGGCTGAAAACAGTCGCCAGAATCATCGTCGCCCCTGCGAAGGCAGGGGCCCAAGTTCTGCCTGCGCTATCGAAACGCACGCAACTTGGGCCCCTGCCTTCGCAGGGGCGACGGTTTCACGGCTAGCGAACGAATTATTCCGCGTGGTAGCTGGTCACGCGCTCGACTTCGCTCTTCGACCCCAGGAACACCGGCACGCGCTGGTGCAGCTTGGTCGGCGGGATGTCGAGGATGCGCTGGCGGCCGTCGGTGGCGGCGCCGCCGGCCTGCTCGACGATCATGGCCATCGGGTTGGCTTCGTACATCAGGCGCAGCTTGCCCGGCTGCGACGGGTCGCGCAGGTCGGCCGGGTACATGAAGATGCCGCCGCGGCTCAGGATGCGGTGCACGTCGGCCACCATCGAGGCGATCCAGCGCATGTTGAAGTCCTTGCCGCGCGGGCCGGTCTTGCCTGCCAGCATCTCGCTGACGTAGCGCTGCACCGGCGGGTGCCAGTGGCGCTGGTTCGACATGTTGATCGCGAATTCCTTGGTGTCTTCCGGAATCTGCATGTTCTTCTGGGTCAGGACCCAGGAACCCATCTCGCGGTCGAGCGTGAAGCAGTTGACGCCGTTGCCGGTGGTCAGCACCAGCATGGTCTGCGGGCCGTACACGGCGTAGCCGGCGGCGACCTGCTGGGTGCCGGGCTGCATGAAGTCGGCTTCGGTCGGGGCGCTCATGCCTTCCGGCGCCTTCAGTACCGAGAAGATGGTGCCGATCGAGACGTTGACGTCGATGTTCGAGGAGCCGTCCAGCGGATCGAACAGCAGCATGTATTCGCCCATCGGGTAGCGGTTCGGGATCGGGTGGATCGATTCCATTTCTTCCGACGCCATTGCTGCCAGGTGGCCGCCCCACTCGTTGGCTTCGAGCAGGATCTCGTTGGAGATCACGTCGAGCTTCTTCTGCACTTCGCCCTGGACGTTCTCGGAACCGGCGCTGCCGAGGATGTCCCCGAGGGCGCCCTTGCCGACCGAGTGGCTGATGGTCTTGCAGGCACGCGCCACGACCTCGATCAGGAGGCGCAGCTCGGCGGGGATGTTGTCGTGGAGGCGTTGTTCCTCGACGAGGTATTGGGTCAGGCTGACACGTTTCATGAACTTCCAGTTCCTTTGTTTATATGGATTCCTACAATTAATTCGCTAATGCCTTGCTGATCACTTCACGCACGTCATTCGACAATTTCGTCTGTCCTGCGACCTCCTGCAGCGCTTTTTTCATGTGCGCCTGCAGGGCCGGTGCGTAACGGCGCCAGCGGTCCATCGCGCGTGCCAGGCGGCTGGCGACCTGCGGGTTGAGCGCGTCCAGCGCGACGACCTGCTCGGCCCAGAATGCGTAGCCGCTGCCGTCGGGCGCGTGGAAGGCGACCGGGTTGCCGGCGCAGAAGGTAGACACCAGGCTGCGCGCGCGGTTCGGATTACGCAGCGTGAAGGCCTTGTGCGTCATGAGTTCGCGCACTGCCTCGACGCCGGTGCTCGGCGCCGACGCCTGCATCGCGAACCACTTGTCGACCACCAGCGCCTCGCCCTGGAACTCGTCGTAGAAGCGCTGCAGCGCCTCGCTCGCGGCGGCATCCGCTTCATCGCTGGCGGCACGCGCATGGATCAGCGCCGACAGTGCGGCGACGCGGTCGGTCATGTTGCCGGCTTCGTCGAACTGCTTGCGCGCCAGGGCGATCGTCTCGGCATCCGGCGCCGCGCACAGGTAGGCCAGCGCCAGGTTCTTCAGCGCACGCTTGCCGATCGATACGGCATCCGGGCTGTACTCGCCCGGCGTCTGGTTGGCCTGGTACTGGGCCAGCAGCTCGCTGCGCAGGCGGGCGCCGATGTCGGCGCGCACGAACTGGCGCGCCATGTGGATGGCCAGCGGGTCGACCACGTCGAACTGGTCGGCGATCATGGTCTCGGAAGGCAGCAGCAGCGCCTGCTCGCGGAAATTCGGGTCCAGCGTGTCGTCAGTCAACATCTTGCGCATCGCTTCGACGAACACGTCGTCGAGGTCGAGCGCGGCGGCGACCCGATCGGCGTCCAGCGCGACCGTCGCGTTGTGCGCGGCCAGGCTGCCGGCCAGCCGGACCAGGCGGCTCATCGCCAGGCGCTGGCCGGCTTCCCAGCGGTTGACCGGATCGCTGTCGTGATTGAACAGCAGCGTCAGTTCGGCGTCGTTGTAGCCGTATTTCAGGATCACCGGCGCCGAAAAGTCGCGCAGGATCGACGGCGTCGGCTGTTCAAGGACGCCGGTGAAGACAAAGGTCTGGTCCGCTTCGGTCAGCTCCAGCACGGCGGTGGTGCCGTAGTCCTTGCCATCCACCGTCAGCGGCAGGTCGCGGCCATCCTTGCCCAGCAGGCCGACGGCGACCGGGATGTGGAAGGGCAGCTTTTCCGGCTGGCCCGGGGTGGCCGGGCAGGACTGGACCAGGCGCAGTTCGTAGGTGCCGGCCTGCTCGTCGTAGCGGGTCTCGGCCTGCACCACCGGGGTGCCGGCCTGGCTGTACCAGCGCTCGAACTGGGTCAGGTCGCGTCCATTCGCATCGGCCATGGCCAGGCGGAAATCGTCACAGGTGACGGCTTGCCCGTCGTGGCGCTCGAAATACAGGTCCATGCCTTTGCGGAAGCCTTCGCGGCCCAGCAGGGTCTGGTACATGCGCACGACTTCGGCGCCCTTCTCGTACACCGTGACGGTATAGAAATTGTTGATCTCGACAAAGGAGTCGGGGCGCACCGGGTGGGCCATCGGACCCGAATCTTCCGGGAACTGGGCCTGGCGCAGGGTGCGCACCTGGTCGATGCGGGTAACGGCGCGGCCGGTATCGGTGCCGATCATGTCGGCCGAGAATTCCTGGTCGCGGAACACGGTCAGGCCTTCCTTCAGCGACAGCTGGAACCAGTCGCGGCAGGTCACGCGGTTGCCGGTCCAGTTGTGGAAGTATTCGTGGCCGACCACGGCTTCGATGCCCTGGAAGTCGACGTCGGTGGCAACCCGCGGATTGGCCAGCACGTACTTGGTGTTGAAGATGTTCAGGCCCTTGTTTTCCATCGCGCCCATGTTGAAGTCGCCGACGGCGACGATCATGAAGCGGTCCAGGTCGAGCTCGAGGTTCCAACGCTCTTCATCCCAGCGGATGCTGCGCTTGAGCGATTGCATCGCGTAATCGGTCTTGTCGAGGTTGCCGTCTTCGACCCACACCTGCAGCAGCGCCTGGCGCCCATCCGCCAGCGGGAAAGTCTCTTCCTGGCACACCAGGCGTGCGGCGACCAGCGCGAACAGGTAGGAAGGCTTCTTGAACGGGTCTTCCCACAGCGCGTAATGGCGGCCGTCGTCCAGCTCGCCTTCTTCGATCAGGTTACCGTTCGAGAGCAGGACCGGGAACTTGTCCTTGTCCGCGCGCAGCATGACCTTGTATTTCGCCATCACGTCCGGACGGTCCGGGAAATACGTGATGCGGCGGAAGCCTTCGGCTTCGCATTGCGTGTAGAAATTGCCGTTGGACACGTACAGGCCGCTGAGCGTGGTATTGCTCTCCGGAACGCAGATGGTCTCGATTTCCAGCACAAGCTCATCCGGCGTATCGAGCGCAGCCGTCGGAATACGCAGCAGCGTACCGTCGCGCTGGTAATCCTGCTCCTGCAGCACCTTGCCGTTCAGCCGGATCGCCACCAGTTCAATATCTTCGCCGTACAGCTCGATTTCACGCTGGGCACTGTCCGGATTGCGGCGCAGCGTCAGCCGGTTGGCGACGATGGTACGGGCGGGATCGAGGTCGAAGCCGAGCTCCACGGTCTCGACCAGGTAGCTGGGGGCGGTGTAGTCCTTCCGGTAAATGGTCTGGGGCGTATCGGTGCGCATGGTAGGGTCCGCAAAAGCCGTTGGTGAAGTGCTTATTTTACCAACAGCTTGCAGACCATTTCCGTTCGATTTCATGTATCGATATGTACACCCGGTAACCGCCGGTAAATGGTCAAGCGAATATCGCACAACCAGAATAAGATATATCCCTGCACCAGACCGATTACAAAGCGCGCTCACAAAGCGCGATACCAGAGAGATATCCATCATGAAACGCACAATGATTTTGGCAGCGGCTTCATTGAGCCTGCTGCTGGGCGGCTGCGCGACCACGATTCGCAGCAACGTCACCACCTTCAACCAATGGCCGGCCCAGTTGCCCGAGAAGAGCTACGCCTTCGAGACCGCGCCGGCCCAAGACAATACCCTCGAGCTGCAGAGCTACCAGAACCTGGTGCGCGGCCAGATGGCCCGTCTCGGCTTCCATGAAGCGCCGCAGGCGCCGGCGCTGAAGGTATCGATGCGCTTCTCGACCATCGACGTGCCGACCCAGGTGGTCTACCCGGCCTTCGCCCCGACCTACGCCTACTCGCCGCGCTTCGCCTACTTCGGCGGCCGCCGCCGCTTCTGGGGCGGCGCCGGCTGGTACAGCCCCTTCTATGACCCGTTCTGGGGTCCGATGCCAATGTACGACGTGCAGGAAGAGCACCGTTACCATCGCCAGGTCCAGATCGGAATCCAGCAGGCGGGCGACGGCAAGCGCCTGTTCGACGTCACCGTGCGCAACGTCAGCAGGCAGGAATCGACGCCGGCGGTGATGCCGGCGCTGGTGCAGAGCGCGTTCGAAGGTTTTCCGGGGCCGAATGGCGGGTCGCGGGTGATCGAGTTGAAGCAGCAGCCGCAGCAGAATGGGTGATCGGTAGACTGAAACGGCTACCGGCTTAACCGATACCTGTAAAGCGTCGTCCCTGTGGAGGCAGAGACCCAAGTTTGGCGATACGCCTCGAACTTGGGTTCCTGCCTTCGCAGGAACGACGTTTTACTTTTGCGGACTGAAGCGCAGGTAGTGGCCCGTTCACTTATGAAAAATACGCCTCCGACCCAAACGTAATCGCCACGATCAGCAAGATCGCCAGCAGCAGCACCACCAGCAAACGCCCGAAACGCGGCTGGGTGGCCGGCTCCGGTTCCATCGGCGGTTCCCTGTCGTCGCTGAATTCCCTCATGGCAGGCTCATGGCAGCAGGATGGTCTTGCCCGTGGTGCGGCGCGCTTCCAGCTCGATGTGAGCCTGGGCGGCGTCGGCCAGCGGGAAGCGCTGGTTGATCTCGATGCTGACCTGGCCGCTGGAGACCATCTGGAACAGGTCGGCCGCCATCGCCTCGAGTTTTTCGCGCGTCGAAGCATAGGTCTGCAGCGTGGGGCGCGTGATGAACAGCGAGCCGCGCGACACCAGTTCGCTCAGCGCGAACGGCGGCACCGCCCCGGACGAATTGCCGAAGCTGACCATCAGGCCGAGCGGCGCCAGGCAATCGAGCGAGCGCGCAAACGTGTCCTTGCCGACCGAGTCGAACACGACCGGCACCTTGGCCCCACCCGTGATCTCCATGACCCGCTGCACCACGTCCTCCGTGTTGTAGTTGATGACATGGGCGGCCCCATGGCTTCTGGCCAGCTCCGCCTTCTCGTTTGACCCCACGGTACCGATCAGGTTCGCGCCGATCGCGCGTGCCCACTGGCAGGCGATCAGGCCGACGCCGCCGGCTGCCGCATGGAACAGCACGGTCTGCCCGGGTTCGAGCTTCCAGGTTTGCCGGAACAGGTATTGCACGGTCAGGCCCTGCAGCAGCATGGCGGCACCCGTGTCAAACGGGATGTCGTCCGGCAAGCGCACCAGGATATCCGCCGGCATCACGCGCACTTCACTGTAGGCCCCGTTCGGGCGCGCCGCATAGGCCACACGATCACCCGGCTTGACATGGGTCA
Source organism: Herbaspirillum sp. SJZ107 (assembly GCF_006715485.1). GTDB lineage: Bacteria > Pseudomonadota > Gammaproteobacteria > Burkholderiales > Burkholderiaceae_D > Telluria. The sequence continues at coordinate 643,099 of NZ_VFNH01000002.1, read as the reverse complement.
CATCCGGTCCGACGGCCTCGACCACGCCCGCCCCTTCCTGGCCCAGGCCATTCGGCAGATCGAGTGGATATAGACCATTGCGGAAATACACGTCGATGAAATTCACGCCGATCGCGTGGTTGCGCACGCGCGCCTGCCCGGGGCCGGGTTCGCCGACGTCGACGTCGGCCAGTTCCAGCACCTCGGGACCGCCGGTGCGCGCGAAGCGGATTGCCTTTGCCATGTTCTTCTCCTCAGGGGTCCGTGGAAAAATCAGTGTGCCGATTGCGCGATCAGCTGCGACAGCACCAGCCGCGCGCTGGCCACGTTGGTGGCGCACGGGACGTCGTGGACGTCGCAGGCGCGCACCAGCGCGTTGATGTCCGGCTCGTGCGGCTGCGGCGTCATCGGGTCGCGCAGGAAGATCACGCAATCGACTTCGCCGTTCACCAGGTTGGCGCCGATCTGCAGGTCGCCGCCGAACGGGCCGGAATGCATGCGCGTGACGTCCAGGCCGACCTCCGCGATCAGGCGCGCGCCGGTGGTGCCGGTGGCCGACAGCGTGCAGGTGCGCAGGAAGTCGCGGTATGCGGCGGCCAGCGCGACCATGTCGTCTTTTTTCTTGTCGTGGGCAATCAGGGCGATTCTTGGCTTGAGCTGTGGGTTCATCGTCTCTCTTTTTCGTTAAGGTTATTTTTTCAGCGACAGCATATAAATTCCCCCCAGCACCAGCGCAGTGCCGCCGAGCTGGATCGCCGTGATCGGCTCGCCCAGCAGCGCCCAACCGAGGAACAGCGTCGACACCGGGCCGATCATGCCGGCCTGCGACGCGCTGGGGGCGCCGATGCGCTGCACCGCGGCCATCGTCATGAAGACCGGGAAGATGGTACAGAATAGCCCGTTGACGAAGGACAGGCCATATACCTGCACCGGCTGCACCAGCAGGCTGACCGGGCGCAGCAGGAAGAACTGGCCGATGCAGGCGGCACTCGATACGCACATCGCATACGCGACCAGGCGCAGCGAGCCGATCCTTTTCACCATCTCGCCGGTGCCCAGCAGGTAGACCGCATACGCGACCGCCGAGCCGAGCACCAGCAGCGAGCCGGCGGCGATGCTGCCGCTGCCGCCCTGCAGGTCGTGCAGGAAGACCAGCACGATACCGCAATACGACAGGGCCAGTGCCGCCCACTGGGCGCCGTTGACGCGGCGCTTGAACACCAGTGCCGTCATCAGGAGGACGAAGGTGGGCGTGGTGAACAGGATCAGGCGCTCCAGGCCGACCGAGATGAATTGCAGGCCGAGGAAATCCAGGTAGCTCGACAGGTAGTAGCCGAGCAGGCCGAGCACGACCAGGCGCCAGCGGTCGCCCTTCGACAGCGCCGGCCCGGTGCGCATCTTCCACAGCGCCACACCGGCAAATACCGGAAACGAGAACAGCATCCTGAAGGCGATCAAAGTTACCGCATCGATGTGGTAGCGATACAGCAGTTTGGCGACAATGGCCTTCGTGGAAAACAAAATGGCCCCGCCAATGGCGATCGAGAGGCCGGCGAACTGTGCCGGACGTGTCACCGGCGCAACAGAAGTGTCGATTGCAGTTTTGCTCATCAGGCAATTGTAGGATGAATCCGGCCAGTCGGCTGAGGACGGCTGCGAACGCCATCGCGGCGGCGCGGTCCAATCGCGGTCCACACCTCATCCTTGGAGGATTCATGGCGTTTCCAAGCGGCGCCCCGCTATCCGCGCACGTCTCCGCGCAAGTCCCTGCCCTGGTCCCGGGCCAGGGTGCCACGCACGTGCCCGACCATGCACCCTCGCGTGCCGGCGTCGACCGTACCGTGGTCCTGAGCCTGCTGGGCCTGGTCATGGCCCTGTGCTGGGCCCTCCTGCTGTTCCGTGCCGGCAGCATGCCGACGACCGATTTCAGCCTGCACGCCGTCGATACGGCGCCCTGGAACGCGGCCGACCTGGCGCTGCTGCTGGCGCTGTGGGTGGCCGCCATCGCCGCCATCATGCTGCCGGCGGCAGTTCCCGCGGTGCTGCTGTATGCGCGCGCCAAGCGCCTGCGGCGCGAGCGCTGGGTCTACCTGTCCACCCTGCTGTTTACGCTGGGCTGCCTGTCCGTGTGGAGCGGCTGCGCCCTCGCCGCCGCCACGCTGGCCTGGCTGCTGCACGATGCCGGCGCGCTCGACGAATCGATGGCGGTCCTGGTGCCGGCGGCCACCGGGCTGGCGCTGGTCGCGGCCGGGGCCTACCAGTGGACGCCGGCCAAGCATGCCTGCCTCGAACATTGCCGGGCACCGCTGGCCTTCGTGCGTACCGAATGGCGGCGCGGCCTGCCCGGGGCGTTCCGCATGGGGGTAGCCGATGCCCGCTGCGCTACCGGCTGCTGCTGGCTGCTGCTGGCGCTGGTGCTGCCGGCCGGGGTGCTGAACCTGCCCGTCATCGGCGGCCTGGTGGTGCTGATCCTGGCCGAAAAACTGTTGCCGAGCGGACATCTCCTGGCCTGTGCTGCGGGTCTCGGACTGGTTGCCTGGGGCACCGCCCTGTTGTTTCCCTGACAGTTTTAAGAGAGGGGGCTATGTTAAAATGCTGGGGATTACGCTTAATCCTTTAAGGGACTTTTAACATGGCTGGACACAGCAAATGGGCCAATATCAAGCATAAGAAGGCCGCCACCGACGCCAAGCGCGGCAAGATCTGGACCCGACTCATCAAGGAAATCACGGTCGCCGCACGCATGGGCGGCGGCGACATGAACACCAACCCACGCCTGCGCCTCGCCGTCGAAAAGGCTGCGGATGCGAACATGCCGAAGGACAACGTCACGCGCGCGATCCAGCGCGGCTCGGGCGGCCTGGAAGGCGTGAACTACGAAGAAATCCGCTACGAAGGCTACGGCATCGGCGGCGCGGCGATCATCGTCGACTGCATGACCGACAACCGCGTGCGTACCGTGGCCGAAGTCCGCCACGCGTTCAGCAAGTTCGGCGGCAACATGGGCACCGAGGGTTCGGTGTCCTTCATGTTCAAGCACGTCGGCCAGTTCCTGTTCGCCCCGGGCGTGGAAGAAGACAAGCTGATGGATGCCGCACTGGAAGCCGGCGCCGACGACGTGATCGCGGACGAGGAAGGCGGTTTCGAAGTGCTGTGCGACCCGAACGCCTTCCCGAGCGTCAAGGGGGCGCTGGAAGCGGCCGGATTCAAGGCCGATTCGGCCGAAGTCATCATGAAGCCGGACACCGAGACCGAATTCACCGGCGAAGACGCGGTCAAGATGCAGAAACTGCTCGACGCCCTGGAAAACCTGGACGACGTGCAGGAAGTCTATACCAACGCGGTCATCGAAGAATAAGCCGCCCATTCAAGTAAAGCGCCCATGAAAATCCTGGTAGTCGGCTCTGGCGGCCGTGAACACGCCCTGGCCTGGAAACTGGCCCAATCCGATCGCGTGCAGATGGTCTACGTCGCGCCCGGCAACGGTGGCACCGCGCGCGATCCGCGCCTGGTGAACATCGACATCACAGAGCCGGCCGCGCTGGCCGACTTCGTCGTCGCCGAGCACATCGCCCTGACCCTGGTCGGTCCGGAAGTGCCGCTGGCGGCCGGCATCGTCAACCTGTTCCGCGCGCGCGGCCTCAAGATCTTTGGCCCGACGCGCGAAGCGGCGCAGCTGGAAAGCTCGAAGGACTTTGCCAAGTCCTTCATGCAGCGCCACGGCATCCCGACCGCGAAGTACCAGACCTTCTCCGACGCCGCCCAGGCCCACGCCTACATCGACGCCAACGGCGCGCCGATCGTGATCAAGGCCGACGGCCTGGCCGCCGGCAAGGGCGTGGTGGTTGCCATGTCGCTCGAAGAAGCGCACCAGGCGGTCGACGACATGCTGTCCGATAACCGCTTCGGCGACGCCGGCGCCCGCATCGTGATCGAGGAATTCCTGGCCGGCGAGGAAGCCAGCTTCATCGTCATGTGCGACGGCAAGAGCGTGTTGGCACTGGCCACTTCGCAAGACCACAAACGCCTGAAGGACCACGACCAGGGTCCGAACACCGGCGGCATGGGCGCCTACTCGCCGGCGCCGATCGTGACCCCGTCGATGCATGCGCGCGTGATGCGCGAGATCATCAACCCGACCATCCAGGGCATGGCCCGCGACGGCATCCCTTTCACCGGCTTCCTGTATGCCGGCCTGATGATCGACGCCGCCGGCAATCCAAAGACGCTGGAATTCAACTGCCGCATGGGCGATCCGGAAACCCAGCCGATCATGGCGCGCCTGAAGAGCGATTTCGTGACCGTGCTCGAGCACGCCTGCAACGGCACGCTCGACGTGGTCGAACTCGAATGGGACCGCCGCACCGCGGTGGGCGTGGTGATGGCCGCCGGTGGCTACCCGGACAGCCCGCAAAAAGGCGACGTCATCGACGGCATCCCGCCAGAAACCCCGGAATGCATCACCTTCCACGCCGGCACCCAGCTGGTGAACGGTACCCTGCAAACTGCGGGCGGGCGCGTGCTGTGCGTGGTGGGCCTGGGCGACAGCGTCAAGATGGCGCAGAAGCAGGCTTACGACACTGTCGACAAGATCCATTTCAATGGGGCGCAGTACCGCCGCGACATTGGGTGGCGTGGGGTGAAGCAGTCTTGATACACTGTATTCAACTTGGGCCCCTGCCTGCGCAGAGGTGACGATCTCAAGGCCAACACGGTAAGCACGTCGCCCCTGCGCAGGCAGGGGCCCAAGTTCTCTCCCTACCGCACGATCTCTTCGTAGAGATCCCGCCACTCCGGATTCATCTCCTGAATCAGGTTCACTTTCCAGTCCCGCTTCCACAACTTGATCTGCTTTTCGCGAAGCCCGGCGTCCATGATTTCGCCATGGACCTCATACCAAACCAGCCTCTTTAAACCATGCAGCTTGGTGAACCCTTCGATCACACCCTCGCGGTGCTGCCAGATACGCTGGACGAGGTTGGTAGTGGAGCCGACATACAAGGTGCCATAAGGCGTGTTGGCCATCATGTAAACGTAGCTGGACTTTTCCATATCGACGCAGCGGGAAGATAAAGCGGCCATGGTGAATGGAGGCGCCTTTCATATTGATGATTCGCCGCAAGGACATGCAGTATCGCTATTCGGGAAACTTGGGCCCCTGCCTTCGCAGGGGCGACGGTTTAACGATAACGCCATGAAAGCGTTGCGAGTGATTTGCTTTTCCGCCCATTATCGGTCTCCTATCACAATCCCCCGCATCAGTGTACAATCCCCGTTCATTTTTTCGTTCCTGTCCAATTCCCACATGTCCACCCCCAACCCTGCCGCCGTCAAGGCCTGGCTGCTCGACCTGCAGGCGCGCATCGTGCAAGCGCTCGAAGACGTCGATGGCAAGCCCTTCCTGCGCGACACCTGGGAGCGTGCCGAGGGCGGCGGCGGTGTGTCGCGCCTGATCGAGGAAGGCAATGTGTTCGAGCGCGGCGGCGTGAATTTCTCGCATGTGCGCGGGGCCAGCCTGCCGCCGTCGGCGATGGCGGCGCGGCCGGAACTGGCCGGGCGTGCATGGGAAGCGATGGGGGTGTCGCTGGTACTGCATCCGCGTAATCCGTATGCGCCGACCGTGCACATGAACGTGCGCTTTTTCGAGGCCACGGCGGAAGGCAAGGAACCGGTGTGGTGGTTCGGCGGCGGCATGGACCTGACGCCGTATTACGGCAACTTTGATGATGCGCGCCATTTTCACCAGGTCTGCCACGATGCGGTGGCGCCGTTCGGCAGCGAACTGCATCCGCGCTTCAAGCGCTGGTGCGACGATTATTTCTACCTGAAGCACCGCAAGGAAGCGCGCGGCGTCGGCGGCATCTTCTTCGACGATTTCAACGAGCTCGGCTTCGATGCCTCGTATGCGCTGATGCAGAAGGTCGGCAACGGTTTGCTCGACGCCTACCTGCCGATCGTCAAGGCGCGCAAGGACCAGGCCTACGGCGAGCGCGAACGCGACTTCCAGGCCTACCGGCGCGGCCGCTACGTCGAGTTCAACCTGGTGTGGGACCGCGGCACCCTGTTCGGCCTGCAGTCGGGCGGTCGTACTGAAGCGATCCTGATGTCGATGCCGCCGATCGTCAAATGGCGCTACGACTGGCATCCGGAACCGGGCAGCGCGGAAGCGGCCCTGTACAGCGATTTCCTGCCGCACCGGGACTGGCTGCTCAGTGACGGACAGCGTGACTGACAGCGTGACGACTTGCGTTGCTTTGCTGGGCGGCAGTTTCGACCCGGTACACCATGGCCACATCGCACTGGCCGAACTGTGCGCGCAACTGCTGCACCCCGACGAACTGCGCATCATGCCGGCCGGCCAGCCGTGGCAGAAAGCCGGGCTGCAGGCCAGCGATGCCGACCGTGTCGCGATGCTGCAGCTGGCACTCCAGGCGGGCAGCTTTCCGCCCGGCGTGAAGGTCGGGATCGATACCCGCGAGATCGACCGCAAGACCCCGACTTATACCGTCGAGACCCTGCGCGAATTGCGTGCCGAACTGGGGCCGGACGCCTCGCTGGTGTTCGTGATGGGTGCCGACCAGCTGCAGAAGCTGGACACCTGGCGCGACTGGCACAGCCTGTTCGACCTGGCCAACTTCGTGGTGGCGGCCCGTCCCGGCTACAGCCTCGAGGAAGCGGGCCTGGCGCCTGGCGTGGCGGCCGAACTGGCGCAGCGCAAGAGCACGCCGGAAGACGTGCGCGCCAGCGCTGCCGGACGGGTCTGCCTGGCCCATACGCTGGCGGTCGATATCTCGGCGACCGAGGTGCGCCAGGCATTAAAAAACAGCGTGAAATCCGGCATGGTGAACGAGGAAAATGCGGCCTCCAAGGCTGGCGCGTGCCTCGCACCGCAAGTGCTAGACTATATTCAACAACATAACTTATACAAGAGCTAATGGATATCAAGAAACTGCAAACGCTCGTCGTCGACGCCCTCGAAGACGTCAAGGGCCAGGACATCGTCCTGTTCGACACGACCAACCTGACCAGCCTGTTCGACCGTATCGCGGTCGTGTCCGGCACGTCGAATCGCCAGACCAAGGCGCTCGCCGCCTCGGTGCGCGACAAGGTCAAGGAAGCAGGCGGCGATGTCGTCGGTCTGGAAGGCGAAGACACGGGTGAATGGGTGCTGGTCGACCTCGGCGACATGATCGTCCACATCATGCAGCCGGCCATCCGCCAGTACTACCGCCTGGAAGAAATCTGGGGCGAGAAGCCCGTCAAGCTGGGCGCCGCCAAGCGCAAATCGAGCGCCGAAGCGCAGGAAGCCGACGCTGCACCGAAGACCAAATCGAAGCACCTGGCCGCAACCCAGGAACAGCCGGAAGCCAAGCCGGTGCGCGAGCGCAAGCCGGCTGCAAAGAAGGCCGAAGGTGCCGCCGCCAAGAAACCGGCCGCCAAGAAGATCCCGACCGGCGCCACCGTGAAAGTCGCCGTGCCGAAAGCCGCTGCCGCCGATGCCGCCGCCGCCAAGGCCGCCAAAGCCGCGACCACCAAGCGCCTGGCCAAGGCCGCCGCGCCGGCAGCCGATGCCGCGCCGGTGAAGAAGGTCATCCGCCGCGCCGTCAAGAAAGCCGCCGAATAAGCCTTCTGCCTTTTGCGTAATTAATCGATGCAGTTGATCATTGCCGCGGTCGGCCACAAGATGCCGGCCTGGATCGAGACCGGGTTTGCCGAGTACGTCAAGCGCATGCCGCCCGAGCTGCGCATTTCGCTCAAGGAAATCAAGCCGGTCGAGCGTTCGGGCAGCAAGACCGCGGCCACCGCCATGGCGCTCGAACGCGAGCGCATCGAAGCCGTGCTGCCGAAGGGCGTGCGCATCATCGCCCTCGACGAGCGCGGCAAGGACCTGACCAGCGTCGGCCTGTCCCAGCAGCTGGAAGCCTGGCAGCAGGACGGGCGCGATGTCGCCTTCTTGATCGGCGGGGCCGACGGCCTCGATCCCGAGTTGAAGGCGCGCGCCGATGGGCTGATCCGCATTTCCAGCATGACCCTGCCTCACGGTATCGTGCGGGTGATGCTTGCGGAACAGCTTTATCGTGCGTGGTCGATTACCCAGAACCACCCCTACCACCGGGTTTAAATGAGACCGCTCGACAAGAAAATCTACCTCGCCTCGAAAAGCCCGCGCCGCCGTGAACTGCTGCGCCAGGTCGGCATCGATTTCGAACTGCTGAGCCTGCGCTCCGACCCGGGCCGCGGCGTCGACGTGAGCGAGGACGTGCACACGAGCGAGCCGGCGCTGGCCTATGTGGAACGGGTCGCGCGCGAAAAAGGCGCGTTTGCCTGGAAGGTGCTGCACCTGCGCCGCATGCCGCTGCGCCCGGTGCTGTCGGCCGACACCACCGTCACCATCGACGGCGAGATCCTGGGCAAGCCGGAAAGCCCGAACGAGGCGGTCGCGATGCTGGAGCGGCTGTCGGGCCGCACCCACCAGGTGCTGACCTCGGTCGCGCTGCACCATACCGACGTGACCGAGCAGATCACGCAGGTGTCCGACGTGCGTTTCGCCAAGCTGCCCCCGGAGATGATCAAGGCCTACTGCGCGACCTCGGAACCCTACGACAAGGCGGGCGCCTACGGCATCCAGGGGCTGGCGGCACTGTTCATCGAGCATATCCAGGGCAGCCATTCGGGGATCATGGGTTTGCCGGTGTTCGAGACGGCGCAGTTGTTGCAAAAGGCAGGCATCAAGGTTCTGTGAGGCCACACGGTCCCCGTGTATGATGGCACCCTGAACAATAAATGCACGGCCTTGGCTCATGACTGAAGACATCCTGATCAATATCACCCCACAGGAAACACGCGTCGCGCTGGTGGTACAGGGAGCCGTGCAGGAATTGCACATCGAGCGCACGCTCACGCGCGGCCTCGCCGGCAATATTTATCTGGGCAAGGTGGTGCGGGTGCTGCCGGGGATGCAGTCGGCCTTCATCGACATCGGCCTGGAACGCGCCGCCTTTCTGCACGTGGCCGACATCTGGGAAGCGCGACCGCACGACGGTCCCAACGGCAGCAGCACGGCCAGCCCGACCCCGATCGAAAAGATCCTGTACGACGGCCAAGTGCTGACCGTGCAGGTGATCAAGGATCCGATCGGCACCAAGGGCGCGCGCCTGTCGACGCAGATCTCGATCGCCGGCCGCATGCTGGTGTACTTGCCGCAAGACAAGCATATCGGCATCTCGCAAAAGATCGAAAAGGAATCCGAGCGCGACGCGCTGCGCAGCCGCATGCAGGGCCTGCTGCCGCCGGAAGAAAAAGGCGGCTACATCGTGCGTACCCAGGCCGAGGACGCGTCGGATGCCGACCTCGCGGCCGACATCGATTACCTGCGCAAGACCTGGAGTGCCATCGTCAAGGGCTCGCGCACGCGGCCAGCCACGAGCCTGCTGTACCAGGACCTGAGCCTGGCCCAGCGCGTGCTGCGCGACTTCGTGCACGACGAGACCGCCGCGATCCTGGTCGATTCGCGCGAAAACTACCTGCGCCTGGTGGACTTTGCCCAGATCTACACGCCCAGCGTGCTGTCGCGCCTGCAGCACTACACCGGCGAGCGGCCGCTGTTCGATTTGTACGGCGTCGAGGAAGAAATCCTGCGCGCGCTGGGCCGCCGCGTCGACCTCAAGTCCGGCGGCTACCTGATCGTCGACCAGACCGAGGCAATGACGACGATCGACGTGAACACCGGCGGCTTCGTCGGCGGGCGCAATTTCGCCGACACGATCTTCAAGACCAATCTCGAGGCTGCGCACGCCATCGCGCGCCAGCTGCGCCTGCGTAACCTGGGCGGCATCATCATCCTCGACTTCATCGACATGGAGAACAACGAGCACCGCAATGCCGTGCTGGCGGAGCTCAAGAAGACCCTGTCGCGCGACCGCACCAAGGTGTCGGTGAGCGGCTTCTCGGCGCTGGGCCTGGTCGAGATGACGAGGAAGCGCACGCGCGAATCGCTGGCCCACATCCTGTGCGAGCCCTGCCCGGCCTGCAGCGGCAAGGGGCAGGTCAAAACCTCGCGCACGATCTGCTACGAAATCCTGCGCGAACTGCTGCGCGAAGCCAAGCAGTTCAACCCGCGCGAGTTCCGCATCCTGGCCTCGCAGGAAGTGGTCGACCTGTTCCTGGAAGAAGAGTCGCAGCACCTGGCGATGCTGGGCGATTTCATCGGCAAGAAGATTTCGCTGCAGGTGGAAAAAGGCTATCACCAGGAGCAGTACGACGTGATCCTGATGTGATTTTCGGCTCGTTTGGACTACACTAACGAGCACTGGCGGCACCGTAAGACATAATGAATCCACCTCTCATCCCTGCCGACTTGCTGGCCAAGTCGGACAAGATCCTGTTCATCGCCCACCTGGCGCTGGGCGACTACACCTATTTGCAGAACTGCTTCGCGGCATTCGCACGCGCCTATCCGCACCTGAAACTGCACCTGTGGGTGGATGAGGTGCGGCGCACGGCGGACGCTGCGCAATGGCCGCACCTCAAGAAGAACGTGCTGTACGACTGGCTGGCCGCCTGCGATTTCATCGACAAGGTGTACGACCAGAATTACTCGCCCGCGCTGTTCCAGGCTTCGATCCAGGACGCGCGCCAGGAGCAGTACCCGATCGTGGTGTCGCTGGCCACGCTGCGTCCGCATTTCTATGCGCACCTGGCGCGTGAGATCAGTCCGGACGGCTTCGTCACTGGCTTCAAGAAGCCGCTCGGCTTCGGCCTGCACCGCTACTTCAGCTACCGCAAGCTCGATGCGAGCATGGATCCGGACCCGGCCGACCGCAGCGCCGCGCCGCACATCAGCGACGTGTATGCCGGCTGGTTCCGCCAGCTGGCCAACGTCGATATTCCCCCTAGCGGACGCATTCCGTTCGTGCACATCCCGGAACGCTACATCGAAGGCGCCCGCGCAAAATTGGCCGAATGGGGCTTCGCCGGGCGCCAGGGCAAGCTGGTGTTCATCAATCCGTTCGCCAAGACCCGCAAGCGCTGCTGGCCAGTCGAGCGCGTGGCCGAGCTGATCACCACCATGCGCGCCCAGCCCGAGTGGCGCGACGCCTGCTTCATCGTCAACGCGGTGCCGCAGGAAATCGATAACGTGAAGGCCATGCTGGCCGAACGCCAGCTCGACCGCACCGAGCTGTTCAGCGCCAACGAGAATTTCTTCCAGCTGCCGGCGATGCTGGCGCAATGCGACCTGATCGTATCGGTGGAAACCGCGGTGATGCACCTGGCGAACGCGGTCGGGGTGCCGGTGGTGGCCTTGATGCGCCAGAAGACGCCGGAGTGGGCGCCGGTGGACAAGGCCAACAGCACCGTGATCACGGCCGACCAGCGGCGCGATTGGGTGAAGGCGATTCCGGTGCAGGCGGTGATGCACGCTTTGGCGTGATTGCTTGCTCGGGGATGAAATGAAGGCCGCTGCTTGCGGCCTTTTTTAATTTTTGGACGGTCCGGAGAACTTGGGCCCCTGCCTGCGCAGGGGCGACGGTTTTACAGCCGCAGGTGGTGGATACGTCGCCCCTGCGAAGGCAGGGGCCCAAGTTGCACGAAAACCGTTAACGCATCACTTGGCCGACGGGAAGAACAACTGTTCTCCAGCCGGTCTAAAAGCCGCAATCTTCGCCTGCCCCTCGGCAGAGGTCATCCACTCGATCAACTGCTTCGCCCCCTTGTAGTTGATCCCCTTGTGCTTCTGCGGATTCACCGCAATGATCCCGTAGGGATTGAACATGCGCTTGTCCCCTTCCACCGCGATCGCCAGCCCGGTCTTGGCTTTATAGGCGCCATAGGTCGCGCGGTCGGTCAGCGTGTAGGCGCCGATTTCGGCGGCCATGTTCAGCACTTCGCCCATGCCCAGGCCGGCCGAGACGTAGTTGGTGCCGGCCGGCTTGGCGCCGGCGCTTTGCCAATAGCCTTTTTCCATCACGTCGGTGCCGGAATTGTCGCCGCGCGAGATGAACTTGACATTGCCGGCGGCGATCTTTTTAAAGGCGGCGATCACGTCGCGTTCGCCCTTCAGCTTGGCCGGATCGGCGACCGGGCCGACCACGATGAAATCGTTGTACATCACGTCGCGGCGGTCGATGCCCCAGCCCTCGGCCACGAACTTGTCTTCCAGCGCGCGCGCGTGGACCAGGGTGACGTCGACGTCGCCGTTCTTGCCCAGTTCCAGCGCCTTGCCGGTGCCGACCGAGATCACGTTGACCTTCATGCCGGTCCTGGCTTCGAAGCTCGGCAGCAGGTAGGCCAGCAGGCCGGAATTCTCGGTGCTGGTGGTGGTCGACAGGCGCAGTACCTTGTCGTTCTGGGCATGGGCGAAAGGCGTGGCGAAAGCGACACTCAAGACGAGTGTGAGCAAGGAACGGCGTTGCATGGTGACCCCTAGTCTGGTTATAAAACTGACCAGATTATAAATCGGTCAACGGTATTCGAGGTGGCCGTCGCGCAGCTTCATCCGCTGCACGCCCGGCAGGTTGATGAGGTCGCGGTCGTGGCAGGCGATGACGACGCTGCTGCCCGCTTCGACCAGCGTCGGAATCAGTTCGATCACCTGTTCGCGCGCCGAACCGTCCAGGTTGGCCGTCGGCTCGTCCAGCAGCAGCAGTTTCGGCTGCAGCACCTTGGCGCGTGCCAGCGCCACGCGCTGCTTCTCGCCGCCCGACAGCCTGGCCGGGTCGGTGCCTTCCAGATGGCTCACGCCGGCCCAGGCCATCGCTTCTGCCACGATGCGCGCGATCTCGTCCTTCGGCATCTTGCGCAGGCCGAGGCCGTAGCCGATGTTGTGGGCGACGCTGGTCGAGAACAGGATCGGATGCTGGTGCACGTAGACGATCGCTTCGCGCAGCGCGCGCGGGTAAGGATGCACGCGCAGCACATCGTCGCACTGGAAGCGCAGGCTGTCGATCTCGGCGCGCTCGAGGCCGCCCAGCACGCGCAGCAGCGTGCTTTTTCCTGCGCCGTTAATCCCGGTCAGCACATAGGCGCCGTGGGTGGCGATTTCGATGCGCTCGATGTCGAACAGCAGGCGCTCGCGTTTGTGCTCGTGAAAGCGCTTGCGCAGGCCGCGCACGCCCAGCAGCGCCTTGCGCCGCTCGTCGCGCTGGCGCTGGTTCTCGTTTTCGTACACCGCCGCGCTGATGCTGGTGTGGATGCTGATGCTCATCCGCGCTCCCTGGCCGCGTGGGCGTCGCCCTGCAGCAGCATCAGCGCGCCGTTCATCAACAGCGCCAGCGCCACCAGCACGATGCCGAGCGCGATGCCCTGGGCGAATTCGCCCTTGCTCGTTTCCAGCGCGATGGCGGTGGTGATGGTGCGGGTCTGGCCTTCGATGTTCCCACCCACCATCAGCGCGCAGCCGACTTCCGAGATCACGCGGCCGAAGCCGGACAGCACCGCCGCCATCACGCCGAAGCGGCCCTCGTACAGCACGCGCAGCATCACCTGGCGGCGCGAGGCGCCCAGCGCCACCGCCGTTTCGGCGTAGCGCGGATCGAGGCCCTGCACCGCCGCCAGCGTGAACGCCAGCAGCACCGGCAGCGCCACCACGCACTGGCCGAGCACGATGCCGGGCTGCGAGAACAGCCATTGCAGCTCGCCCAGCGGTCCGCGCCGCGACAGCAGCAGGTACAGCAGCAGGCCGATCAGGACGGTCGGCAGCGACAGCGCCGCCTGCGCCAGCCAGATCACGATGCGGCGTCCGCGGAAGCGGTTCATCGCGATCAGGTAGCCGAGCAGCACCGCCGGCGGCGCCGCCAGCAGCAGGCCGATCACGCTGGTCTTCAGCGATACCCAGATGATGTGCCACAGGTCGGCGTCGCCCGTGACCAGCAGCCTGAAGGCGTGCAGCGTGGCGTCGACCAGGGGCAGTGCCATCTCAGGCCACCGGCACGCGCCGCGGCGCGTTCAGGGGTTCCAGCAGCCCCGGCTCGAACACCAGCCGTTCGGCACCGGCCAGCAGCAGGAAGTGGGTGCCGCTGCAGCGCGCCAGCAGCGACATGCCGACCTTCCCGGCCACCATGTGTCCCATCTGGGTGGTGCCGGAGCGCGACAGCAGGAAGGGGATGCCCATCTGGGCACCCTTGATCACCATTTCGGACGTGAGCCTGCCGGTCGTGTAGAACACCTTGTCGGCGCCGGCCACGCCGTCCAGCCACATCAGGCCGGCGATGGCGTCGACCGCGTTGTGGCGGCCCACGTCTTCGACGAAGTACAGCAGCTCGCCGCTGTTGGAGAACAGCGCGCAGCCGTGCACCGAGCCCGCCTGTTTATAGACCGACTGCTGGGTGCGGATGGTATCGACGATGCGGTAGACCACCGACTGCGCCAGGCGTGCGTCCGCAGGCAGCGTGATCGTCTCGACCTCGTCCATCAGTCCGCCGAACACCGAACCCTGGCCGCAGCCTGTGGTCACCACTTTTTTCGCGGTGCGCGCCTCGACGTCGGCAATGCCGTTGCGGGTGACGACCGCCACCGCGTCCACCGACCAGTCGACCTGCACCGAGACGATGTCCTCGATCGAGCGCACCAGGCGCTGGTTGCGCAGGTAGCCCAGGGTCAGCGCCTCGGGCGCGCCGCCCAGCGTCATCAGGGTCACCAGTTCGCGCTTGTCGACATACACGGTCAGCGGGCGCTCGGCCGGGATGTGCAGCGTGGATGGACGGCCGCGCTCGTCGATGGACACCACTTCGTGGGTCAGGCCGGCGCTGGACGCGGACATCGCAGGGCGGTAATGTGGCACTGCAGCAAAGAAATCGGTTCGCTTCATCTTGTCAGTGTGCCATGGCTGGCAAAAACGGGACGCCACCATGCGTGTGCGGGTGGCCGTCCCAGGCGTATGATGTGCGCCTTTTGTGTCAGCGACGGATTCCATGATCGACGTACAGGCCTTACTGGCAGCCCTGCCGGCACGCATCGATGCCATCCCGCGTGCTGCAGCCGCGCGCACCCCGGACGCGCCGGCCCTCATCGAAGGAACCGCGGAACAAGGGCGCACGCTGTCGTACGCGGCGCTGGTCGGCGAGATCGACCGCTACGCCGCCCTGCTGCGCGGCTGCGGCGTGCGGCCCGGCGACCGCGTGCTGCTGGTCAGCGAGAACTGCAGCGCCCAGGTGGCGCTGATCTTTGCCGCCTCGACCGTGGGCGCCTGGATCGTCAACCTGAACCCGCGCCTGTCGGCGCCCGAGATCGACGCCATCCAGCTTCACTGCGGCGCGCGCCTGGCGCTGTACACGGCGGCGCTGTCGGCGGAAGCGGCTGCGCACGCGGCGCGTGCAGGGGCGTCGTTCGCCGCCGATACGGATGTGATGATCGGCCCGCTGAACGAGGCCTGCGCACCCGAGCCGGTGCATGACGATCCGGCGGCCGGCGACCCGGCGGCCGGCGCACCGGTCGCCGCGCTGGTCTATACCACCGGCACCACCGGCCAGCCCAAGGGCGTGATGCTGAGCCATCGGAACCTGCTGTTCGTGGCCGGTGTGTCGAGCCGCCTGCGCGGCCTGGCGCCGCAGGACCGCGCCTGGGGCGTGCTGCCGATCTCGCACGTGTACGGCCTGACTTCGGTACTGCTGGGGACCCTGAGCGCCGGCGCCTGCCTGCAGCTGGCGCCGCGCTTCACGCCGGACGCGATGCTGCGCGCGATCCGCGACGACGGCCTCACCATCGTGCAGGGCGTGCCGGCCATGTATGCGCGCCTGCTGGAGCTGGCAGGGAACGCACGGCTGCCATCGCGGCTGCGCTTTGCCTACGCCGGCGGCTCGCCGCTCGATCCGGACCTCAAGCGCCGCGTGGAAGCGCTGCTCGGCCTGCCGCTGCACAACGGTTATGGCTTGAGCGAAGCCGCGCCGACGGTCAGCCAGACCCGCCTCGACGCGCCGCGTGCCGACACGTCGGTCGGCCAGCCGATCCCGGGCGTGGACGTGCGCATCGTCGACCAGGCCGGCCGCGACCTGGCCGATGGGCAGGCCGGCGAACTGTGGGTGCGCGGTCCGAACGTGATGCGCGGCTATTACCGCGAACCTTTGCTGACCGCAGCGGCGCTACGCCCGGGCGGCTGGCTGAATACCGGCGACATGGCGCGCCACGGGGAGGATGGGGCGCTGTTCATCGTCGGCCGCACCAGGGAGCTGATCATCCGCTCCGGCTTCAACGTGTTTCCGCTGGAGGTGGAGACGGTGCTGAATGCGCATCCGGGAGTGACGCAGTCGGCCGTGGTCGGCAAGGCGGTGGCGGACGGCAACGAGGAGGTGGTGGCGTTCGTGCAGCCGGATCCACGGCAGGCGCCGACGGTGGACCAGCTGCAGGCCTGGGCGGCCGAACGGCTGGCGCCCTATAAGCGGCCCGGGCGGATCGTGCTGATGAAAGCCTTGCCGGCCGCGGCTACCGGCAAGATCCTGAAAAATGCTTTGAAGGACCTTGCGGCTGAATTGGCGTAGGGTTGACGGCAGAGCCGTCCACCTGAGCTGCTACGATTACTTGCGCCGCTTCTTCCAGTTGTAATCCGGCCCCGTCACATCCACGCCCGGATGCCCGACCACATCCGGATGCTCCGAGCACATCGTGATGAAGCGCACGCCCTCCCCCTCGCGCTGGCGCTTGCGCAAACCTTCCATGAATTTCATCGCTTCGACCATCTCGCTGGTGTCGAAGGCTTGCGCTTCGGGCCGGCTTTCCTCGTCCCCGATCAGCGTCCAATACACCATATACATGCTTCTGTTCCTTTCCGCTGTCATCTTGCACTGAAATGGGGCCATCGCCCCGAGCTGTCAAGCCGGATAGCCGAAAAAATTCTTATTAGAAATAGAATCTCCTTATCGAATGCCGACATTACGTAGGACTTCTCCTAAATCGCGTTTATATGTTCGGCAGCTCACACAAGAAGCAGTGTCAGCCGACTATGGTAAAGCTTCGATTTAAAACGCAGGAAGCGCTCATGAATCTCAACAACCCTATCCAGCCAGCAACCTCTTCGCTCCAGCTGTGGGGCGGCCTCGAATGCACCGTCAATCGCGTACGCGACAATTACTTCTCCCAGATGGACCGTAACGGTCACGCAGAAAGGCTGCAAGACATCGAACGTTTTGCGTCCCTCGGGATCCGTGCGATCCGCTACCCTGTGCTGTGGGAACGCACCGCGCCTGACGGCGTCGACAAGGCTGACTGGTCCTGGCCGGACGAACGCCTGCCCGCACTGCAACGACTGGGCGTCACGCCCATCGTCGGCCTGGTCCACCATGGCAGCGGTCCGCGCCATACGAGCCTGGTCTCCGAAGATTTTCCCGAAAAGCTGGCCGAATATGCCGGCGCCGTGGCGCGCCGCTATCCCTGGGTCGAGTATTACACACCGGTCAATGAAATCTGCACGACCGCCCGTTTCTCCGGCCTGAACGGCGTGTGGTACCCACATGGCAACAGCGAGGCCACCTTCATCCGCGCCCTGATCGTCCAGTGCAAGGCGACCGTGCTGTCGATGCGCGAGATCCGCAAGGTCAACCCGGACGCCAAGCTGGTGCAGACCGACGACTTGTCGCGCACCTACGGCACGCCGGAAATGGCCGAGTTCGCCAACTTCTTCAATGAACGCCGTTGGCTCGGCTGGGATATGTTGTGCGGCAAGATCGACCAGGACCACGCGCTGTGGAACTACCTGCTCGAAGCCGAAGCGACCGCCGAAGAACTGCTCTGGTTCAAGGATAACGCCTGCCCGCCGGACATCATGGGCGTCAATTACTATGCGACCAGCGAACGCTGGCTCGACCACCGCCTCGATCGCTATCCGGAGAACCGCCGCACCCAATACCGCGGCGTGCCGCACGCCGACATCGAATGCCCGCGCGTGCTGGCCACGCCGACGCCGGGTATCGGCCCGCTGCTGCAGGAAACCTGGGAGCGCTACGGCCTGCCGATCGCCATCACCGAAGCCCACATCGACGCCAACCGCGAAGACCAGATGCGCTGGCTGCTCGAAATCTGGAACGCCGCCAAGAAGGTGCAGCAGAGCGGCGCCGACATCCGCGCCGTCACGGTCTGGGCCCTGCTCGGCTCCTACGACTGGAACTGCCTGGTCACCGAATGCCGCGGCTACTACGAACCGGGGCCGTTCGACGTGCGCGGCCCGCAGCCGCGTCCGACCGCGGTCGCCTCGATGATGCGCGAACTGGCCACCGGCCGTCCGCTGTCGCACCCGGTGCTGCAGGGCCAGGGCTGGTGGCGCCGTCCAGGCCGCTTCTTTGCCAAGCCGGTCGCCACCCGCACCGCGGTGGCGGACATCAACGACCGCGGCGCCTTCCGCTCGACCTTCCCGCAGCCGATCCTGATCTCAGGCGCCACCGGCACGCTGGGCCGCGCCTTCGCCCGCATCTGCGAACGGCGCAACCTCGCCTACCACGTGCTGACGCGCCAGGAAATGGACATCGCCGATCCGGCGTCAGTCGAAGCCGCAATCGTTCGCTACAAGCCGTGGGCCGTCATCAATGCCGGCGGCTACGTGCGCGTGGATGACGCCGAAGGCGAAGCCGAGCGTTGCATGCGCGAGAACACCCACGGCCCGACCGTGCTGGCCCTGGCCGCGATCCGCCATGGCGTGCGCCTGATGACCTTCTCGAGCGACCTGGTGTTCGACGGCAATACCGACCGTCCCTATGTCGAATCCGACCGGGTGTCGCCGCTGGGCGTGTACGGCCGCAGCAAGGCCGACGCCGAGCGCCGCGTACTCGATTCCGATCCGCAAGCCCTGGTCATCCGCACCAGCGCCTTCTTCGGCCCGTGGGATGAGCACAACTTCGTTGGCCAGGCGCTGGACGCGATCGGCAGCGGCCGTCCGTTCGCCGCCAGCGCCGACCAGGTGGTGTCGCCGACCTACGTGCCGGACCTGGTCAACGTCGCCCTCGACCTGCTGATCGACAAGGAATGCGGTGTCTGGCACCTGACCAATGGCGAAGCCATGAGCTGGGCCGAACTGGCACGCCGCGCCTGCGCCGCCGCCGGCATCGAACCCGCGACGCTCGAGGAAGTCGGCGACGATGCGCTCGGCCAGCCTGCCCCGCGCCCGGCCTACAGCGCGCTCTCGAGCGAGCGCGGCATGCTGCTGCCGTCCTTCGGCGATGCGCTGGGACGTTATCTGAACGAACGCGAGGTCGGCGAGCGCGCGGTCGAGAAGGAAGAAGCGGCACCGGCGCATTACGCAAGCTGACCGCCTTACTTTTACTGTAAATACAACAGCCGGCCTGAGGTCTGTCAAGACTCAGGCCGTTTTTTCTACATTACCGTTTTGTAACGGAACAATATATTTACTGCAAGCATCTCCGTCGTTACACTATGTTACATAGCGTTACTTAACGAAACCTGTGTGACGGAGAGCCCGCATGAAACTGTATCGCGATGAACCGGGCTGGGCCGAACGTCTGGTTGCCCGAGCCCTGCCCTCGGTCACGCTGCGCTCGGCAGTACCGCCGCATTTGCCGCGCCTGGCGTTCGTGCGGGAACTTGGCAAGATCCGGCTGCGCGCCCTCCTGCACCCCGGCCTGACGCCCCAATGGCTGCAGCTGCTGAATTCGCATCCTGCGTTTTCCGAATACGTGCGCAGCTGCCCGCGCTTCCTGTACAAGGTCTATCGCCCCTACAGCAGCCACGCGCTCGGCCCCGGCCGTCGGCTGGCGGCGATCCGCGCCCACTACGAATTCATCTTCCGCCGCGGCCTGGGACAGGTGGCGGCGCGCGCCAGCCTGGCGGCGGTCGTGCTGGCCGAAGCCCAAGGCCGCAGCGGCCCGCCCTACCGCATCGAACTGCGCACCCTGACCGAGTTCGACCGCGAGGGCGAAATGGTGCTGCAGCTGGTCCAGGACGGCAAGACGCTGTACACGGTGGCCTTCACCATCGCCGCGCGCGACGGCGGCCCGGTGCCCGACATCCACGTCGGCTGCATCCAGGGCGGCAAGACCGACGATGCGCGCGCAGCGATCCGCAGTGCCACCCGCGAACTGCACGGCTTGCGCCCGAAGCAGCTGATGATCGCCCTGGTGCGCCAGCTGGCCCACGACTACGGCTGCGCGCGCGTGCTGCTGGTCTCGAACCGCAACCGCGTGGTCTACAAGGCGATCCGCAACGGACGCGTGCTGGCCGACTACGACGGGCTGTGGGAAGAACTGGGCGCCCGCAAACGGACCGATGGCGATTACGAGATCGATTGCGCGGCGCTGGCGGCACCCGACATGGAAGCGATACCGTCGAAGAAGCGGGCCGAAGCGCGGCGCCGGTTCGAAGTGCTGATGCAGCTGGCGGATGGCGTCGGCACAGGCTTGCGCGCGCGCTAGCCGCGGGCGGCCTGCAGCACCGCCGCCAACTCTCCCCACACCTGTTCCACGCTCATCCTGTTCATGCAGTCGTGGTGCCCCAGCGGGCATTCGCGCTGGCGGCACGGCGAGCACGGCAGCCGCAGCGACACCGTGCGCGCCAGGTCGGACAGCGGCGGCGCGTAGTCCGGGTCGGTCGAGCCGTACAGCGCCACCACCGGCCGGTTCAGCGCCGAGGCCACGTGCAGCAGGCCGGAGTCGTTGGCGACCACTGCGGTGGCCTGGGCCAGCAGCGTGATCGCGTCGTCGAGCGAGGTCTGGCCCGACAGGTTGAGCATGCCGCTGCCGGCCTGGCCCGCACAGGCCTGTACCTGCTTGCAGGTGTCGTGGTCGTTGGGCGATCCCATCAGCGCGATCTGGGCACCGGGCAGCTCGCGCACGACCTGGCGTGCCAGCGCGCCGTAATAGGCCGGCGGCCAGCGCTTGGCGCTGCCGAATTCGGCGCCGGGCGCAAAGGCGATCAGCGGCCGCCCCAGGTCGACGGCGAGGCGCGCGGCGACCCGCTCGGTCTCTTCGCCGGCCACCACCAGGCGCGGCCGCATCGTTTCCCAGCGCGGATCGTGCAGCGGCAGGCCGGGTTCGCGCGACAGCGCCGCGTAGAACGGCACCATCGCGCGCTGCGGGCGTTCGTCGTGGTGCATCACGTTGACGATACCGTAGCGCGATTCGCCCTTGTAGCCGATGCGGTGCGGAATCCGCGCCAGCCAGGGAATCAATGCATATTTGAGGGTATTCGGCAGCACGTAGGCATCGCGGTAGCCGCGCCGCCTGAGCAGGCGCGCATAGCGCAAGCGCTCGCCCAGCTGCAGGGCGCGGTGGCGGAACGGGGTGGCCAGGATGTCGTCGGCTTCCTGGATGCGGCGCCACACCGGCACCACCTGCGGCGGCGCCAGCACGTCGATGGGGCGCTCGGGCCGCGCGCGCTTGAGCAGGCGCAGCAGCGGCTGCGCCATCACGACATCGCCGATCCAGTTCGGCGAAATTACCAGGGTGCGCGCATTGTCCATATCCAGGACCGGTTCATGACTCCTCCGCCAGGGTGGCGAACTGCAGGCGGTACAGGTTGGCGTACGAACCGCCCAGCGCCAGCAGCTCGTCGTGCGTGCCCTGCTCGACGATGCGGCCGAGTTCCATCACGACGATGCGGTCGGCGCCTTCGATGGTCGACAGGCGGTGCGCGATGACGAAGGTGGTGCGCCCGGCCATCAGGGTGTCGAGGGCGGCCTGCACCGCGCGTTCGGACTCGTTGTCGAGTGCGGAGGTCGCTTCGTCGAGGATCAGGATCGGCGCGTCCTTGTAGATCGCGCGCGCGATCGCCACGCGCTGGCGCTGGCCGCCGGACAGGCGCATGCCGTTCTCGCCGATACGGGTGTCGACGCCTTCCGGCAGCCGCTCCACCACGTCGCTCAGGTGCGCCGCGCGCACCGCCGCCATCAGGCGTGCCTCGTCGACGCGCTCGGCGCCGTAGGCGATGTTGGCGCGCAGGGTATCGTCGAACAGCACCACGTTCTGGCTGACCAGCGCCAGCTGGGCGCGCAGCGAGGCCATCCTGATGTCCTGGTAGGGCACGCCGTCGAGCAGGATGCGGCCCGATTCCGGTTCGTAGAAGCGCGTGACCAGGTTCACGAAGGTCGACTTGCCGCCGCCCGACATGCCGACCAGCGCGATGGTCTGGCCCGCCTTGACGTCGAGCGTGACGCCGTCCAGCGCCGGCGCCAGCGCGCCCGGGTAGCGGAACTTGACGTTCTCGAAGCGCACGTGGCCTTGCGCGCGGCCGAGGGTGCGGGTGCCGGGGTCGTGCTCGCCCGGTGCGTCGACCAGCTCGAACACGGTCTCGGCGGCGGCGATGCCGCGCTGCATCGGGCCGTTGACTTCGGCCAGTGCCTTCAGCGGCGTCAGCAGCATCAGCATCAGGGTCACGAAGCGGGTGAATTCGCCGGTGGTCATGCCGGCCTGCAGTGCCAGCACCACCACCAGCGACAGCGCCAGCGAGGTGGCGATCTGGGTCACCGGGGTGGTGGCGGCGAAGGCCACCGTCATGCGCTGCCAGAAGCCGCGCATGGCTTCGCTGCGCTGCCAGAAGCGGTGGTTTTCGTGGGCCTCGCCGGAAAACACGCGCACCACCTGGTGGCCGCGCACGGCTTCCTCGACGACTTGCGTCATCTCGGCCGTCACGCGCTGGTTTTCGCGGTTCAGGTGGCGCAGGCGCTTGCTGGTGGTACGCACGATCACCGCCGTCAGCGGCACCACCACGATCGCAATCAGGGTCAGCCACCAGTTCATCCACAACAGCGAACCGAGCAGGCCGACCACGACCAGCACGTCGCGCACAAAGGACAGGAACACCGAGTTGATCATGTCGACCACCTGGCGCACGTCGCCGACCACGGTATTGATGATCTTGCCGGTCGATTCTTCCTGGAAGCGCGCCACCGGCAGGCGCAGCACGCGGTCGAAGGCCTGCGCGCGCAGGTCGTTGGTGACGCGGCTCAGGACCCAGCTGTTGTAATAGGCGGTGGCGAAGGTGCCGACGCCGCGCACCACGAACAGCATGACCAGCACGCCCGGGATCCACCACAGGGAAAACCCCGGCTTGCCGCGGAAGCCTTCGTCCATCAGCAGTTCCAGCGCCTTGGCGAGCAGCGGATTGGTGACGGCGGTCAGCGCCATCGCCAGCAACGCCAGGAAAGCGCGCGTGCGGTAGGGTTTGACGAGTGCCCACAGGCGTTTGACGATGATACGGTTATCCAATTTTTCTCTTTCGCATTCAGGCGGACGCCCATGAGGAAAGCCGGTGCCCGCAACCCATCATTATGCATGGAAGCGAGAACACCATGGGAGTGCGCCGGGACATCCCCGGCTCGGTTTGAACCAGATCAACACACTGGCCGGGAACGAATTCCGACGGGGCCGACAAGGCTAGGCTTGCGCTTGACCCGATACGGCAGTGACCTTCGACACCATGCAACCCGCCCGGCCCCTCTCGCTCGTGATCACCACCTATGACCGGCCGGATGCGCTGGCCGCCGTGGTGCGTGCCTGCTTCATGCAGGACGACAAGAACTTCGAAATCATTATCGCTGATGACGGTTCGGCTGCCAACACGGCGGCCTGCATCGAGCAGCTGGCGCGGGCATCGCCGGTGCCGCTGAAACACGTCTGGCAGCCGGACCAGGGTTTCCGTGCGGCGATGGCGCGCAACCGCGGGATCCTGGCGGCGCGCGGCGGCTACATCGTGTTCCTGGACGGCGACTGTATCCCGCAGCACGACTTCATCGCGCGCCACCGGGCGCTGGCGCGGCCGGGACGGCTGGTGTCGGGCAGCCGCGTATTGATGAGCGAGGCGCTCACGCGGCGTGTGCTGGACGACGGCATCGACGTGGCGGCGGCGTCGAGCGTCACGCACCTGGGCTGGCGTCTGGGCGGACACATCAACAAGGTGGCGCAGTTGCTGGTGCGCTGGCCGGACATCGGCCGCCGCATCGGGAGCAATGCGCGGCGCTTCAACTGGCGCCGCATCAAGAGCTGCAACCTGGGGGTGTGGCGCAGCGACCTGGAGCGCGTGAACGGCTTCGACGAGAGTTTCACGGGATGGGGTTACGAGGATTCGGACCTGGTGCTGCGGCTGTTTCACGCGGGGGTGCTACGGACCGACGGGGCGTTTGCGACCGAGGTGTTTCATTTGTGGCACCGGGAGGCCGGGCGGGATCGGGCGGGGAGTAACCTGCAGGAGGTGCTTGCGCGCGCTGGAACCGGGATCACGCAGGCGGTGAAAGGATTGCATGAGCACGCAAACACAAGGTTGACGCCGGCGTTACCGCCAGGGTGGACGGCACAGCCGTCCACCCTGCGAATCAATACTCGACCGCCACTTCCTTCGCCCCCAGCTGCATCTCGAGCGCATACTTCAACTCGTCCGACGGCGCCACCCGCCAGCCATCCCCCAGCTGCAGGGTGCACGGAATCCCCTGCGGCGTCACGCGCAGGCTGACCGGCAGGCCATCCTGCTGGCGGTACGGCTGCAGCACCTCGGCCAGCTTGCTCGGGGCGATGGTGCACGCCACATCCATCTCCAGCTTGTGGCCGTACTGGATGCGCGCCGCCGCGATGTCGAACACCTTTTCGGCGGTGATGCGCAGGCCGCCGTTGAAGCGGTCTTCCGACACTTTACCCACCACCAGCAGGAACTCGTCCTCGCGGAAGATGTTCTTGTTCTGCTCCAGCAGCTCGTTGTAGACCGTCACCTCGACCGTGCCGGTCTTGTCGTCCAGCGAGACGATCAGCAGCTTG
Source organism: Herbaspirillum sp. SJZ107 (assembly GCF_006715485.1). GTDB lineage: Bacteria > Pseudomonadota > Gammaproteobacteria > Burkholderiales > Burkholderiaceae_D > Telluria. Next base: position 618,443 of record NZ_VFNH01000002.1, on the reverse strand, counting down.
CCGCGCTGGGTCATCTGGGTGCGCACGCCGGTGATCACGCCGCACAGCATGCGCGGATCGCGCGACGGCTCCAGGTCCTTCAGCTTGGTCTTGGCGAAGCGCCGCACCTCGGCCGCGTACGAGTCGAACATGTGGCCCGACAGGTAGTAGCCGAGCGCGATCTTTTCCTCGGCCAGCTTCTGGCGGTCGGTCCACGGCGTCGCTTTCACGTATTCCGGCGGTGCCACCAGGTCGCTGTCGTCGCCGCCGAACAGGCTGACCTGGTTGGCGGCCGCCGCGGCCTGGCCGGCCGCTTCCATCGCGAAGCCGACCGATGCCAGCAGCACCGCGCGGTCGACGCCGAAGCAGTCCATGGCGCCGGCGCGGATCAGCGATTCGATGGTACGGCGGTTGATCTGCTTGCGGTCGACGCGCAGGCAGAAGTCGAACAGGTCCTTGAACTTGCCGCCCTCAGTACGCGCGGCGATGATCGCCTCGATCGCACCCTGGCCCGCGCCCTTCACGCCGCCCAGGCCGTAGCGGATGTTCGACACCGGCTTGCCGGTAACGGATTTCGGCTGGCCTTCCGGCGTGAAGCGGAACTGCGATTCGTTGACGTCCGGCGGCAGCAGGGTCAGCTTGCAGACGTCGAGCGCATCCTCGACCAGGATCTTGATCTTGTCCGTGTCTTCCATCGCCAGCGACATGTTGGCGGCCATGAAAGCGGCTGGATGGTGATGCTTGAGGTAGGCCGTGTGGTAGGACAGCAGCGCGTAGGCGGCGGCGTGCGACTTGTTGAAGCCGTAGCCCGCGAACTTTTCCATCAGGTCGAAGATCTCGTCGGCCTTTTCGGTCGACAGGCCATCCTTGGCGGCACCGGCGCGGAAGATCTCGCGGTGCTCGGCCATCTCCTCGGCCTTCTTTTTACCCATCGCGCGGCGCAGCATGTCGGCGCCGCCGAGCGAGTAGCCGCCCACGATCTGCGCCATCTGCATCACCTGCTCCTGGTAGACCATGATGCCGTAGGTCTCGGACAGGATGGACTCGGTGCGCGGGTCCGGGTAGTCGAATTTTTCGCCGTGCTTGCGCTTGCAGAAGTCCGGGATCAGGTCCATCGGCCCCGGACGGTACAGCGCCACCAGCGCGATGATGTCCTCGAAGCGGTCGGGACGCGCATCCTTCAGCATGCCCTGCATGCCGCGCGACTCCAGCTGGAACACGGCCACCGTCTTGGCATCGGACAGCAGTTTATAAGACGGCCGGTCGTTCAGCGGCAGCGACTCCAGGTTGAAATCGGCGTCCGCCGGGTCGAGCGCGCGGATGTAGTTGACGGCGCGGTCGAGGATGGTCAGCGTGGTCAGGCCCAAAAAGTCGAACTTGACCAGGCCGACGGCTTCGACGTCGTCCTTGTCGTACTGCGACACCACGCCGGCGTCGCCGCCCTGGGTGTACAGCGGGCAGAAGTCGGTGAGCTTGCCGGGCGCGATCAGCACGCCGCCGGCGTGCATGCCGATGCCGCGGGTGATGCCCTCGACCTGCTGCGCGAGGTCGAGCAGCTGCTTGACCTCTTCCTCGTTGTTCAGGCGCTCCTTGAGCAGCGGTTCTTCTTCGATCGCTTCGGCAATGGAGACCGGCTTACCCGGCTTGAACGGGATCAGTTTCGAGATGCCGTCGCAGAAGGTGTAGCCGAAATCGAGCACGCGGCCGACGTCGCGGATCGCGCCTTTCGCGGCCATGGTGCCGAAGGTGGCGATCTGCGACACCGCGTCGCGGCCGTACAGGTCCTTCACGTGCTGGATCACCAGCTCGCGCTTTTCCTGGCAGAAGTCGATGTCGAAGTCGGGCATCGAGACGCGTTCCGGATTCAGGAAACGCTCGAACAGCAGGTTGTACTTCAGCGGATCCAGGTCGGTGATCTTGAGGGCATACGCGACCAGCGAACCCGCACCCGAGCCGCGGCCAGGGCCGATCGGGACGCCGTTGTTCTTGCCCCACTGGATGAACTCCGCCACGATCAGGAAGTAGCCCGGGAACTTCATCTTGATGATGGTCTGGTTCTCGAACTCGAGACGCGCGTCGTAGCGCGGCCGTTCCGCCTCGCGCTTTTCCGGATCCGGATACAGCTGGATCAGGCGTTCTTCCAGGCCCTTCTTGGTCTCCGCAATCAGGAAGTCGTCGATGGTCATGCCCGGCGGCGTCGGGAAGTCCGGCAGCTGCGGCTTGCCGAGCGTGAGCGTCACGTTGCAGCGCTTGGCGATCTGCACCGAGTTGGCGAGCGCGCCCGGCAAGTCCTTGAACAGCTCGGCCATCTCGGCCTGCGACTTGAAGCACATCTCTTCGTTGAAGCGGCGCACGCGCTTGGCGTTGGCCAGCATCTCGCCTTCGGCGATACAGACGCGCGCTTCGTGGGCGATGAATTCATTCTTGTTAATGAACTGCACTGGATGGGTCGCCACCACCGGCAGGCCGAGGCGCGACGCCAGCGCCACCGAATGGCGCACCTGCTGTTCCTGGTTGGGCTGGCCGGCACGCTGGATCTCGATGTAGAAGTGGCCCGGGAACATGGCGGCCCAGCGCTGTGCGCACGCTTCGGCCTTGGCCAGGTCGCCGTTCTCGATGGCACACCCGATGTCGCCGAAATGGGCGCCCGACAGGACAATGAGGGCATTCGCCTGCGGCACGTCCGGCTGCAGGGTGGAGGTGCTGGTGGCCAGCGCTTCCAGCCACTCGGTGCGGATCTCGGCGCGGCCCTTGTGCTGGTTGGTGAGCCAGGCGCGCGCCAGCAGGTCGCACAGCTGCAGGTAGCCGGTGTAATTCTTTGCCAACAACAGCAGGCGCGACGGCTTGTCGCGGTTGTCGTCGTTGGTGATCCAGGCATCGACCCCGACGATCGGTTTGATGCCCTTGCCGCGTGCCGCCTTGTAGAAGCGCACCAGCGCAAAGGCGTTGGCCAGGTCGGTCACCGCCAGCGCCGGCTGCTGGTCCTTCACGGCGGCGGCCACGAGGTCGTCAATACGGACCAGGCCGTCGACGATGGAATACTCGGAGTGGACGCGGAGATGGGTAAAAGTTGGCAATGAGGTCGGGGAAGTCATCCTTTCATTTTACCGCGCCCGGGCGGGGGACGGGAGCGCCGGCTTTCCGTTCGGAATGCCGGCGTGGCAAATCCGTCAAATGAAAAAGCCGGCCTTGCAAGCCGGCTCGTGCTGGTTTATAGCAGCGTTACGCCTGCTTGCGGCGGCGTACGAGACCGAGGCCGGCAGCAGCCAGGCCGAACAGTGCCAGGCTGCCCGGTTCCGGCACGGCGTTGACGCTGATGGCGCCGACGTTCAGGCTGACGCCATTGTCGATGTTGACGGTGCGGTAGCCGGCGCTGGTGATCGACGACAGGCCGCTGTCGCCCTTGATCGTGATATCGGCGCCGCGCAGGGAAGCGATTTCATTCGCGGTCGGGTTGACCCACAGGGACAGCGTGTTGTAGTTGCCGCTGCTGTTGCCGCTCTTCGACAGGTAGCCCAGCAGCGCGTAGTGGGTACCGGCCACCAGGTTGCTGCCTGCGAGGAAGGTGCCATCGGTACCGCCCAGGCGCACGAACAGGTCGCTGGTAGTGCCGCCATTGCCGCCATTGGCTTTCAGGCCGAAGCTCGGACCGGTCGAGCTGCCGAAGAAGGCGCCGAAGAAGTCATTGTTGCCGAGGACGCCGCTGTAGGTGAAATCGAAATTGATGTAGACGCCATTTGCTTCCGACACCGCCGGCATCTTGTAGTTTTCGACAGTATTGAGCGCGGTGGTGACGACATGGCCCGTCGTGTCGTTGACCAGCGAAATCGTGTTGGCATTGGCCAAGGTCGACGAGGCGAGCAGGACGGTGGCGAAGAGTGCAGTAATGGCTTTCATGAAGGATTTCCCTAGGAATAATTTGTTTCCTTCATTCAGCAAAAATTATGCCAGATAAATAATTCCTTTACATTTCAATTAGTTAATTTATTTAAAGGCAATTTAGTTTTCTTATTGTAAATTTTTCCGACACTTCAAAACGGTGACGGCGAGCCTTCAGACACGGTCGTGCTCGCCGTTTCGGTACGTGTCGATTCAAAAGTAATAATTGATGGCCGCTCCCACGGTCCACTGGTTTTCATTGCCGCGCGTACGCACGAGCGGGCTGTCGGCAGCATCGTTAAGCAGCCGTTCATAGCGCCCGGCAACCGTCACCGACCAGTGCGGATCGAGTTGCGACGTCAGCGACACCGGGATCCGGATCGACGTCAGCCCGCCCTCGGGACGGAAAGGCACCCCGCCCAGTTCCGGATACAGCGCCAGGTCGGCCCCCTGGATGCCGAAATAACGCTCGGTGAAATGGTCGCTCGTGAAGAACAGGCCGAACCCGGCCGACCCCAGCAGCGGCTTGCCGCCCAGGCCCTGCGGGAAGGGGTAGAAGTAGGTCGCACGGACGTTGCCGGCGGCGCCGCTGTACACCGTATTTGTGGCCCAGGCCGCATCCCCGCTGAACACGATCTTGTGCATGGGATTACCGCCGGGCATCGGCAAGCTGTAGCTGGCAAATACCCCGAGCTCGCTGGCAATCGGGATCCGCTGCATGCGCTGGACGACCTCGTCGTCGACGTCGTTGTCGCGGCTCGGGCGCCCGCGGTAGATGAAACCGGCGCGCACCGTGCTGAGCTGCTGGAAGTTCTGCCCGACATAGCCCGGCACCACGTTCAGCCGCAGTTCCTGGCCGAGCAGTTCCAGCCACAAGCCGTTGCCGAGATTGACGTGCAGGAAGCCCGCCCCTTCGGCGTGATAATCCTCGGCACCATAGAAGTCCGGCACGGCAAACGCCCCCGCCCCTATCATGTTCCTTTCGTCCGGCAGCTCGACCGGAATGACTTCCTGTGCCATGGCGCCGGCACTGCACAGCATGGCACAGCCGGCGGCCCAGGCGGCCCGCGTCAATCTCAGCGTCTTCTTCAGTGTGGTCATGATCGCCCCTTAGGAAACCGAAGCACCCACTGCGGGTGCCCCGTGCATGCAGTTCATCCTAGGGGCATGGGTTGGTGTCGATATTTGCGACGAATCAGAGACGTGGGTGAACTTTTATGAAGGTATTCGCTCGTGGCGCTCCAGTACGCCGCAATCGCGCGCCGCCTTGTGGTGCCACCGCCACGATTTTTATTGCCTGATCGACTCGCCCGGCGTGCTGGAGCGCATGCGGCGATGGCAGGTGCAATCGCTGCAAACGCGACGGTATTTGTATGGAATATGTCCCTGGCCGCTGACCTCGCGCAAGCCCTGACTTATAATAGCGGGCTGTCCGCCAGCACCTCATTTTCTTCCATCATGTACGTCAACATCGCCGCCTACAAATTCATCTCCCTCGACAACCTCGAAGAAATGCGCCCGCAATACCAGGCGCTGTGCGAGAAGCTTGGCCTCAAGGGCACGGTGCTGCTGACGCCGGAAGGGATCAACATGTTCCTGTCCGGCACGCGCGAGCACATCGACGACTACCTGGCCTGGGTCCGCAGCGACGCCCGCCTGGCCGACCTGGAGTGGAAAGAAAGCCTGTCGAACGAGCAGTCGCATCGCCGCATGCTGGTGCGCATCAAGAAGGAAATCATCACGATGCGCATGCCGCTGATCAAGCCGGAACTCGGCCGCGCGCCGTCGGTCGATCCGAAGACGCTCAAGCGCTGGCTCGACCAGGGCCATGACGACGACGGCGTCCCGGTCGTCATGATGGAAACCCGCAATGCCTTCGAAGTCGACGTCGGCACGTTCAACAATACGCTGGACTACCGCATCGACAAGTTTACCGAATTTCCCGCCGTGGCGGCCGCCCACAAGGACGAGTTGCAGGGCAAGACCGTGGTCACCTTCTGCACCGGCGGCATCCGCTGCGAAAAGGCGGCGATCCACATGCAGAACATCGGCTACGACCGCGTGTACCAGCTCGACGGCGGCATCCTGAAGTATTTCGAGGAAGTCGGCGGCGACCACTACAACGGCGACTGCTTCGTGTTCGACTACCGTACCGCGCTGAACCCGAAGCTGGAGCCGACCGAAACCGTGCAATGCTTCGCCTGCCGCGCGGTGGTGACGCCGCGCCAGCAGCTGGCGCCCGAGTATGTGGTGGGGGTGTCGTGCCCGCATTGTGCGAAGCCGGCGGGTGAGGCTTCGAATGCCGACGCCATAGCCGCGCAATAAGAACACCGTCATTCCCGCGGAAGCGGGAATGACGCTTCGCTTCAGCGGAAATACGCCGCCACTTCCCGCACACTCCCCCCATCCAGCGTCCCTGCAGCCGCCCGCAGCCGCAACAACCCGATCAGATACGAATAGCGCGCCTGCGCCAAGTCGCGCTGGCTCGTGTACAGCTGCTGCTGCGCATTCAGCAGATCCAGGTTGATGCGCACCCCGCCCTGGATGCTCTTTTCGGTCGCCGTCATCAACAGCTTGCCGGAGGCCACCGCCTTGTCCAGCGCCTCGATCTTGCGCACGCTCGACTGCACCAGGCTGTGCGCCTTGCGCAGCTCGACCAGCACCTTGCTGGTCCGGGCGTCGAGGTCGGACTGGGCGCGTCCGTAGCCGGCCGCCGCCTGGCGCGTGGCGGCACTCACGGCGCCGCCCTGGTAGATCGGGATGTTGACCTGCACGCCGATCGCGCGGTTCACCGTGTTCTGGGTATAGGTGTTGATCGATTCGGCGTCGCCGCGGCTGTAGGCGGCGACCAGGTCCACGCGCGGGTAATGGCCGGCGCGGTTCTTGTCGATCTCGAGGCGCGCGTTTTCCACCGCCAGGCGCGCCGCCGCCAGCTCCGGGTTGCGTTCGCGCGCGATCTTTTCCCAGTCTTCGAAACTGGACGGCGTGATGCCGGCCGGGCGGAAGTGTTCGCCCAGCTTGTCGAGCGGCCCCGGGTCCATGCCGATGATGCCGGCCAGGGTCTCGCGCGCGGCGACGGCGTTATCCTGCGCTTCGGTCAGCTGGGCCTCGGCCAGCTCGAGCCGGGCCTGGGTTTCCAGCATGTCGGTGCGGGTGCCCTCGCCCTTCTCGAACAGGCGGTCGTTCACGTGCATCTGCTCGACGTACATGTCGCGCGCCACTTTCGACAGCGCGACCTGGTCGTCCGCGAACAGCGCATCCATGTAGGCGCTGACCACGCGCACCGCGACGTCGTCGGTGCTGGCTTCGAAGGCAGCTTCTCCCTGCGCGGCCGCCACCTTGCCCTGGCGGTAGCGCGCCACGCCATCCAGGTTCAGGATCGGCTGGCGCAGCTGCACGCCGGCCGAGCGGCTCAGGTAGTGCGGATGGGTCAGGAAGCGGGCGTCGCCGATGCCGAGAACGTTCTGCTGCAGCGTGTCGACGTCGGCCACGTTGCGGCTCAGCGCATAGTTGGCCGACACGCTCGGCAGCAGCGCGGCGCGGCCGATGACGCGGTTTTCCTTGCTGGCTTCGCGGTCGTAATACGCCATCCGGTAAGCCGGGTCGTTCTTCAGCGCGGCCTCGTAGGCCTGCTGCAGGGTGACGGCGCCGGCTTGCCCCGCCAGCATGACCGACAGCGCGAGCGCCGCGCCGATCTTGAGTTTCAAACGCATGGTACTCACTCTTCGCTCAAGGCCGAACGGGCACGGTCCAGCACCGGCTTGAGCAGGTAATTCATCATGGTGCGCTCGCCGGTTTTCACGAACAGCTCGACCGGCATGCCGGGACGGATGTCCATCCTGTGCTCGGCCACCATGCGCGCGCCCTTCGGCGTCACCTTCACCCGCACCTTGTAGAACGCGGTGCCGCTGCGCTCGTCGACCGTGCTGTCGGCCGCCACCTGCTCGACCACGCCGTCGATGTGCGGCGTGCGGTTGGCATTGAAAGCCGAGAAAATCAGCTCGGTCTTCAAGCCCGGATGCACGCGGTCGACCAGGTTGACCGGCAGCTGGCCCTCGACCACCAGCGCGTCGCCGCTCGGCACGATATCCATCATGCGGAAACCGGCCGGCACCACGCCGCCCGGCGTGAACACGGCCAGGCCGACCACGGTGCCGGCGGCCGGCGCTTTCACTTCCACGTTGGACAGCTCGAACTTCTGCGCCTGCAGGCGCGCCTGCTGGGCTTCGGCTTCGCGCTGGACGTCGGTCAGCTGGGTGCGCACTTCCTTCTGGTAGTCCTGCAGGCGCTGGGCCTTGCGCAGCACGAGTTCCGCCACCTGGCGCTGGGCGCGGCCGATGTTGCCGATGTCTTCCGAGATCGCGCCGCCCAGCTGGGCATAGGTGCGTTCCAGGTCGAGCAGGCGGTTGCGCGCCACATAGCCTTCTTTCGCCAGGTCGCGCATGCCGGCCAGCTGCTCCTTGAGGATGGCGACCTGCTCCTTCTTGCTGTCGCGCGATGCCTGCAGGCCCTGCACCTGGATTTTCAGGCCGGCGATGCTCTCATCGACGCCGGCCAGTTCGTTCTGCAGCGAGGCCTGGCGCGAGGCCAGCAGCCCGCGCTGCAGGCTCATGATGCCGGCGACACGCGCGTCACTCTGACGTTGCTCGAGCGCGTCCGGGAACCTGATCGACCTGGCGCCGGCCTGCTCGGCTTCCAGGCGCGCCTGCACCGCCAGCGCGGTCAGGTACTGGCTGTCGGTCATGTCGACCGCCGACTGCGCCACGACCGGGTTCATGCGCACCAGCACCTGGCCAGCCTTCACCACGTCGCCGTCGCGCACCAGGATCTGCGCGATGGTGCCGCCCGCCTGGTGCTGCACCGCCTGGCGGTTCGATTCCTTGGCCACGGTGCCGGCCATCGGCACGCCCTTGTCGAGCGGCGCCAGCAGCGCCCACAACAAAAAGCCGCCGACGCCCAGCAGGACGATCAGCCAGCCCATGCGCGCATAGGCACGGGCGTCGGTATTCACCTGAGGGACTTCGTTCGGTATCGCGTTCATTGCTTCGCTTCTCCAGTGGCGGCGGCCAGCGGGGCACGCATCGCCTGGGTTTTGCCGGCTGCCCTGGCGGCTTCCTGCACTGCGGCCAGCACCTGCCCGGTGGGGCCGAAGGCCTGCACCGCGCCGTCGCGCAGCAGGAGCAGCTTGGTGGTGACCTGCACCGCGCCCGGGCGGTGGGTGATCATGACGATGGTCTTGCCGCGCTGGCGCAGGTCGGCCACCGCGCCCAGCAGCGCTGCCTCGCCGGCCTCGTCGAGGTTCGAGTTCGGCTCGTCCAGCACCAGCAGCGCCGGGTCGCCATACATCGCGCGCGCCAGGCCGATGCGCTGCTTCTGGCCGCCCGACAGGCCGGCGCCGGCGTCGCCGAGCTGGGTGTCGTAGCCTTGCGGGAATTGCAGGATCATGTCGTGCACGCCGGCGCGCTTGGCCGCCTGCACCACCTTGGCGGCATCGACCTCGCCGAAGCGCGCGATGTTGTCGCTGATGCTGCCGGCGAACAGTTCGATGTCCTGCGGCAGGTAGCCCAGGTGCGGCCCCAGTTCCGTCTTGTTCCATTGATGGACGTCGGCGCCGTCCAGGCGCACCTTGCCGATCATCGCCGGCCACACGCCGACCAGCAGCCGCGCCAGCGTCGACTTGCCGCAGCCGCTCGGCCCCAGCACGCCCAGTACGTCGCCGGGCGCAAGCGCCAGCGACACGTTCTTCAGCACCGGGTTCTTGAGGCCGGGCGGCGCGGCGGTGACGTTGTCCAGCACCAGCGTGCCCTGCGGCGCCGGCAGGGCCATGCCGGCCGCGCGCGCCGGATTCGCGTCGAGCAGCGCTTCCAGGCGCGTCCAGGCGCTGCGCGCGCCGCTGACGCTCTTCCACACCGCGATCACCTGCTGCACCGGCTGCAGGGTGCGGCCGAGCAGGATCGAGGCGGCGATCATCATCCCCGGGGTGATCCTGTTTTCCAGGACCAGCAGCGCGCCCAGGCCCAGCACCAGCGACCCCATCGCCACCTGCACGAACTTGGTGACGGCGCCGATCAGGCCGGCCTTCTGGCTGGCGTCGGCCTGCAGGCCGAGGAAGGTGCCGTGCAGGCGGAACCAGCGCTGGAACAGGTGCGGCAGCATGCCCATCGCTTCGATCACCTCGGCGTTGCGCAGGTTGTTCGTGGCCAGGGTGCCCGCCTGGATCGCCATCGCGTTGGCCTGGGTCAGCGGCGCCCGGGTGACGCGTTCGTTGACGATCGCCAGCACCACCAGCACCACGGTGCCGGCCAGCGCGAACGCGCCCAGCACCGGCTCGAAGATGAAGATGACGACCAGGTAGATCGGGAACCAGGGCGCGTCGAAGAAGGCGAACAGCGCATTCCCGGTGAGGAACTGGCGGATGCTGGTCAGGTCGGCCAGCGCCTGCCCTGCGTTGCCGCCGGCCTGCTTCAGGTTCTGCTCGAAGGCCACGGTGTAGACGCGCTGGCCCAGGCGCAGGTCGAACTGGGCGCCGATGCGCACCAGCACATACGAGCGGATCAGTTCCAGGCCGCCCATGAATAGGTAGGCGCCGACGATCAACAGCGTCAGCATCAGCAGCGTGACTTCGTTGCGGCTGGCCAGCACCCGGTCGTACACCTGCAGCATGTACAGCGAAGGCGCCAGCAGCAGCAGGTTGATGATCGCGCTGAACGCGCCGACCGTGAAGAACGTGCTCTTGAAGGACCGAAGCACCTGTTCGATCTCGCTCTTCTTTTCCAGCGATGTATTCATATGAGGGGGAGTGGCGGGCCGGACAGGGCGGCCTCGATGACGAATCGTGATTCCGAGAAACTTATCCGCGCCAATTATGGACCAAAAGTGTCGCACCATGTGCCTAGTGTCACATTCAATCCGGGTGTTCAGTAGCGCCGGGGTCACATCCATTGCCATACCAAAAATAAAAAATTTCAGACATTAAAGAGATCCAGCCTGTTGAACGGCCCGGGCTGGCGCAGCGCAAACCCGCGTCATGATCCGAGTGACTATCGCCTGTGCATACCGTAGAGTGGTTTTTTCCCTAGCCGGCCCTGCCCGCCATGAACAACGACCTCAGCCGTGCCTTCCCGGCCGCCACGCTGCGCGGCCTGTGGACCTACCGCGGTTTCGTGCTGGGCAGCGTGCGGCGCGAATTCGAATCGAAGACCAGCAACGCCGTGCTGGGCGCCTCGTGGTCGCTGCTGTCGCCGCTGGCCATGATCGTGGTGTACACCGTGATCTTTGCGCAGGTCATGCACGCGCGCCTGCCCGGCGTCGACGCCGCTACCGCTGAAAATGCCCCCTACGCCTATGGCATCTGGCTGTGTGCCGGCATCCTCGGCTGGAACCTGTTCGCCGCCATCGTCGCGCGCGCCCAGGGCATGTTCATCGAGCAGGCCGGCCTGATCAAGAAGATCAGCTTCCCGCGCATCTGCCTGCCGGCAATCGTGGTGCTGAGTGCCCTGCTCGACTTCGGCATCATGTTCGGCCTGTTCACGCTGTTCCTGCTGGGCTCAGGCAACTTTCCCGGCTGGGTCTTCGCCGCGCTGGCGCCGGTGCTGCTGCTGCAGACGCTGCTGGCGATCGGCCTCGGCACCGCCGCCGGGGTGCTCAACGTGTTCTTCCGCGACGTCGGCCCCTTCGTCTCCATCGCCATGCAGTTCTGGTTCTGGCTGACCCCGATCGTCTATCCGGCGGCGATCCTGCCCGAGGGCGTGCGCTCGCTGCTGATCGACTGGAACCCGATGGCGCGCCTCGTAGGGGCCTGGCAGGGCGTGCTGGTGGCGCATACTGCGCCCGACTGGGCCGGGCTGGCGCCGGTGGCGCTGCTGGCCGTGCTGCTGTGCGGGCTGGCGCTGCACCTGTTCCGCCGCCGCGCCGGCGAGATGGCGGACGAACTGTGATGGGCGCGCTCACCGTGGCGGGCCTGGGCAAGGCCTACCGTCAGTACCCGGCGCGCTGGTCGCGCCTGCTCGAGTGGCTGCTGCCGGGCGCGCCGCCGCGCCATACGCTGAAGTGGGTGCTGCAGGACATCAGCTTCACGGTGGCGCCGGGCGAAGCGGTCGGCCTGGTCGGCATCAACGGCGCCGGCAAGAGCACGCTGCTCAAGCTGATCGCCGGCATCACGCAGGCCAGCGCCGGCAGCGTGCAGCTGCAGGGGCGCCTCGCCGCGCTGCTGGAACTGGGCATGGGCTTCCATCCCGACTTTACGGGCCGCCAGAACGCCGTCATGGCCGGCCAGCTGCTCGGCATGGGCGCGGCGGAAGTCGTGCGCCTGATGCCGCAGATCGAAGCCTTTGCCGAGATCGGCGACTACATAGACCAGCCGCTGCGCGTGTACTCGAGCGGCATGCAGGTGCGCCTGGCGTTCGCGGTAGCCACCGTGCGCCGGCCCGACATCCTGGTGGTCGACGAAGCGCTATCGGTGGGCGACGCCTACTTCCAGCATAAAAGCATCGAGCGCATCCGCCAGTTCCGGCGCCAGGGCACGACGCTGCTGCTGGTCTCGCACGACAAGCAGGCGATCCAGTCGCTGTGCGACCGCGCGCTGCTGCTCGACGGCGGGCGCCTGGTGCGCATGGGCGCGCCCGAGGAGATCATGGATTACTACAACGCCCTGATCGCCGAGCGGGAGAATAATCAAATGCGCGCCACCGTGCGCGTGATCGACACCCCTGCCGGCAAGCTGCAGACGATCTCCGGCACCGGCGAAGCCACGGTCGCCGACATCGCATTGCTGGACGAGCACGGCGCGCGCGTGGAAGTGGTCGACGTCGGCGCGCCGGTCACGCTGCGGGTGACGGTGCGCGCGCACGCGACTATCCCGCGCATGGTACTCGGCTACATGATCAAGAACCGCCTCGGCCAGCCGATGTACGGGACCAATACCCACCTGAAGGAACTGCCGCTGGCCGACGTCGCCGCCGGCGAGGACGTGGTGTACCGCTTCGCCTTCCCGATGAACCTGGGCCCGGGCAGCTATTCGGTGGCCACCGCCATCGTCAGCACCGAGACCCACCTCGTCAACAATTACGAATGGCGCGACCTGGCACTGCTGTTCACGGTGGTGAACATGCGCCGCCCGTATTTCGAAGGATCGGCCTGGCTCGACCCGGCCATTGCCATCGAACGCACTTCCATCACCGCGTGAGCCGCGCATGCCTTTCCTGTCCTATTCCCAGAACAACGAAGACGTGCTGCTGTGGCGCGCCCTCGGCGACATCGACCCGCAAACCGGCTTCTACATCGACGTCGGCGCCAGCGACCCGGTCGAGCATTCGGTCACCAAGGCCTTCTACGACGCCGGCTGGCGCGGCATCAACATCGAGCCGCTGCCGGCGCACGCCGCCGCCTTCGCCGAACAGCGCCCGCGCGACCTCAACCTCGCCATCGCCGCCGGCAGCGCCGAAGGCAGCCTGACGCTGTACGACGTGCCGGCGGTGCGCGGCTGGGCCTCTCCGGAACCCGCGGTGGCCGCCATGCACCGCGCCGCCGGCCATGCCGTGGCCGAGCTGACCGTGCCGGTGCGGCCACTGGCGGCGGTTTGCGCCGAGCATGTGCGCGGGCCGATCCACTTCCTCAAGATCGACGTCGAAGGCTTCGAGGGCGAAGTCTTGCGCGGCATGGATTTCGCGCGCTGGCGGCCGTGGGTGCTGGTGATCGAGGCAACGCTACCCAACAGCCGCGCCACCTGCCACGAAGGCTGGGAACCCCTGGTCACCGGCCACGGCTACCGCTTCGCCTGGTTCGACGGCCTGAACCGGTACTACGTTGCGCCGGAACATGCGGCGCTGCTGCGCCACTTCGGCGTCCAGCCGAACGTGTTCGACAACTATATCTCCTATCACCTCGAGCGCGCCTGGGAAGCCACCCGCCGTAGCCAGCAGGCGCTGCAGGCCAGCGACGCCAGGCTGGACGAAGCGCTGCGCCGCGCCGATGTGCTCGCGCACGAAAAGCACGGCGCGCAGGCCGAGGCCGACGCCGCCCGGTCCGCGGCCGCGGAAGCCCAGCGCGGCATCGCCGCGGCCCAGGCCGATGCGCTGCAGCTGCGCGCGGCGCTCGACGCGCTACGGACGGCAAGCGCCGAGGCCCAGGCAGCGACCATCGCGGCCCAGGCAGCCACGATCGGGGCCCAGGCCGAAGCCCTGCAGGCGCGCACCGATGCCACCCAGGCATGGAGGAGAACCACGCAAGCGCTGGCCGAAGCTGCCGCGGCGCGCATTGACACCGTGCAGGCGCGCGATGCCGCCGCCGGTGCCCGTGCCGAGACTGCCCAGGCCCGCCACGCCAGCGCCGCGGCCCAGGCCGAGGCCGCCCAGGCACGTACCCAGGCCGCTGCGGAGCGCGACCAGGCCAGCCGCGTCCGGGCCGAGCTGGTACGTGCACACGCCGCCAGCGCCCGCGCCCATGCCGGGATCGCCGAAGCCCAGGCCGAGATCGCCCGGCTGCACGGCGAATACGAGCAGGCGGTGGCCAATGGCCGCCAGGTGGCGGCATGGGCGCACGACCTCGAACAGCGCTTGCTGGCGACCCTGGCCAGCCCCTCGTGGAAGCTGACCGAGCCGCTGCGCACGCTCGGCGCCTTTGCCCGGCGCCTGCACGGTGCCGGCCTGGCACGGCGCGCGCTGCAGCGCGTCGTGCAGCACGCGAGCAGCAGCGAGCGGATGCGGCGCACGCTGATCCCGGTGCTGCTGCGTTATCCGGCACTGAACCGGCGCGTCTCCAGCCTGCTGCGGCGGGTCCGGCAGGCGCCGCCCGTCGCCACCGCCGGCGCGGCCGCACTGGCGGTGCCGGAAGACCTGCGCCACCTGCCGGCGTCGGCCCGCAGCGTGCTCGCCGACCTGCGCCGTGCGCGCGGCCGGCAGAAACAACAGGAAGGCAAGCCATGCGCATCGTGATCGACCTGCTGGACGGCCCCGATGCCGTCGATGCCGCCGCACTGGCCCAATTGCAGGCACTGGTACGCAGCGCCGCCGCCAACGACATCCGCGTGGCGCTGCCGGACGACCCGGCCGCCGGCGATGCGCTGGAGCGCGCCTTTGCCGGCCTGCTGCCGCGCACGCACCTGCGCCCGTTCGCGCTGCCCGGTGATGCCCGCTCGCCGTCCCTGCTGCCGCCTTCCCTACGGACACTGCTGCGGCGCCATGCGCTGGCCGGCCTGGCGCCGGACGTGGTGCTGGTGGCGCGCGCACCCGAAGCCGCTGACGATACGCTGCCGACCGTGGTCCTCGATCCCGAAGCGGACGCCGCCACCCTGCTGACCCGCCTCGCCGCCACCGCCGCCGAACGCATGCCGCCGTCCACACCGGCCACCCGGCCACGCCTGGCCTACGTCTCGCCGCTGCCGCCGGAACGCTCGGGCATAGCCGACTACAGCGCCGCGCTGGCTCCGGAACTGGCGCGCTACTACGACGTCGAGCTGGTGGTCGGCCAGGCCGATGCGCGGGACGACGACGACACGCGTCCGCGCGACGCCCGCCTGGACGCCCTGCCCCGGCGTCCGGTCGACTGGCTCAGGCAGCACGCACACGACTACGACCGCGTGCTCTACCACTTCGGCAACGCGCCGATGCACAGGCACATGTTCGAGCTGATCCGCGACGTGCCCGGCGTGGTGGTGCTGCACGACTTCTATTTCGGTAACGTGATCGATCATCTCGACCACCAGGGCTACCTGGCCCAGGGCTTCGTGCGTGCCCTGTACGAATCGCACGGCTATACCGGCCTGCTCGGCCTGCGCCGCGAGGGACGCACGCCGGCCGTGTGGGCCTGGCCGGTCAACCGCGGCATCCTCGACCATGCGGCCGGCATCATCGTCCATGGCGAGTATCCGAAAACCCTGGCGCGCCAGTGGTACGGCGCCGACGCCGCCGAGGGCTGGCGCACCATCCCGCTACTGCGCGCCATACCGGCATCGCGCGCAGCAGACGCAGATGCAGATACAGACGCCCGCAGCGAAGCGCGCGCACGGCTCGGCCTCGATCCCGGCGACTTCGTCGTGTGCAGCTTCGGCATGCTCGGCCCGACCAAGTTGAACAAGGAGCTGGCGGCGGCCTTCCTGGCCTCGCCGCTGGCGCAGGCGCCGTCCTGCACCCTGGTGTTCGTCGGCGAGAACGATCCCGGACAGTACGGCGCCGAACTCGCGGCGGCGATCCGCGCCGCCGGCGCCGCGGGCCGGATCCGCATCACCGGCTTCGCCGATGCCGGCACCTATGCCGGCTGGCTGGCCGCCTGCGACGCCGCCGTGCAGCTGCGCCGGGCCTCGCGCGGCGAGACCTCGGCGGCCGTGCTCGACTGCCTGCTGTACGGCGTGCCGACCATCGTCAACGCGCACGGCGCCGCCGCCGCGCTGGACGAGGACATGGTGCTCAAGCTGCCCGACCTGCCGGACTCGGCCGCCCTCACCGCTGCGGTGGCGGCAGCGCTGGGCTGCCTGCATGCGGATGCCGCGCTGCGGGCCCGGCTGTCGCGCCGCGCCGCCGCCCACATGCGGGCCGAGCATGCGCCGCAACATGCCGGGCGCCAGTGCGCCGAAGCGATCGAGCACTTCGCGCGCCATGGCGAACCCGCCGCCTACCGCGCTTTGGTAGAGGGCGCGGCCGCACTGTGCCCCGCGCTGTGCCCCGATGAGGCGCTGCCGGCCCTGGCCGCGGCCATTGCCTTCAACCGCCCGCGCGCGGGGCCGCGCCAGCTGCTGGTCGACGTCTCGGCGCTGTTGCTGGACGACCTCAAGACCGGTATCCAGCGCGTGGTGCGCAGCATCCTGCTGGCCCTGGTCGCCGAACCGCCGCCCGGCTACCGGGTCGAGCCGGTGTTCACCCCCGGCGCCAACCGCGGCTACCGCTACGCCCGCCAGTTCGGCCTGGCGCTGGCCGGTGCGGCCGGCCCGGGTGCCAGCGGCGGCCTGGCGCTGGAAGACGCGCCGCTCGACCTGCACCCCGGCGACATCTTCTTCGGCCTCGACCTCTACCTGAGCGGCACCGCGCAGAACGAACAAGCCCTGCGCGCGATGCGCGCACGCGGCGTAGCCCTCTACTTCTGCATGTACGACGTGCTGCCGATGCTGCGCCCGGACGCCTTCCCGTTCGGCACCGAGCAGCACTTCGGCGCGTTCCTGCGCACCGTGCACCGCGTGGCCGACGGCGTGCTGTGCATCTCGCGCGCAGTGGCCGACGAGCTGGCCGGCTGGATCGAGGCCGAGGGCCTGGCGCCGCAGCGCGCCGGGCGGCCGCTGCAGCTGGGCTGGTTCCACCTCGGCGCCGACATCGATGGCGGCGCACCCGCGCGCGCTCCGGCACCGGACAGCCCGGCCGCGGCGGCCGCGCTGGCGGCACTGGCGGCGCGCCCGACCTTCCTGATGGTCGGCACGGTCGAGCCGCGCAAGGGCCACGCCCAGGCGCTGGCCGCGTTCGAGCTGCTGTGGGCCCAGGGTGTCGACGTCAACCTGGTCGTGGCCGGCAAGGAAGGCTGGATGGTCGAAGCGCTGATGCAGCGCCTGCGCAGCCATGCCGAACGCGACCAACGCCTGTTCTGGCTGGGCGGCGTCCGAGGGCGAAGGTTTCGGCCTGCCGCTGATCGAGGCGGCGCGCCACGGCATCCCGATCGTGGCGCGCGGTTTGCCGGTATTCCGCGAAGTGGCCGGCGACCATGCGCATTATTTCGAAGGCCGCGACGCCGGCGACCTGGCGCGCGCGCTGGCGGAATGGCTGGCCCTGTGGCGTGCCGGCGAGGCGCCGTCGTCGGCCGGCATGCCCTGCCTGGACTGGAACGCCAGCGCGCGCCAGGCCATGGAGGCCATCGTCGGCGGCAAATGGTACCGCACGGTCTGAACAACACCGGTGCTTGGGTGCGCTCCCTAACAGTGCGTCCATCTTCCCGCTACTACAATCATCGACAATACACCCAACGGGGACGCTGCGATGGTAATGGGTAGCAACAAGGAAGAAGGACTGGAAAAACCCCTCGATGAAAAAGGCGGCCAGAGCGCAGGCGTACCTGCGTCCGGCGAGGTCGAAGGCAATGCCTACAGCCCGCTCGGCGCGCCTGGCATCAAGCACTGGCAGGCCAGCTTCATCAGCCGCGAAGGCTTACAGGACCGCAACAACGTTTTCTTTGCCGCCGTCGAGATGACGCGCATGCCGATGGTCGTCACCGATCCGCGCCAGCCCGACAATCCGATCGTGTTCGCCAACGGCGCTTTCTTCGACCTCACGCATTACAAGGAAGAGGAGGTACTGGGACGCAACTGCCGATTCCTGCAGGGGCCGGACACCGACCGCGGCACGGTCCGTGAAATCCGCAAGGCGATCGATGAGCAGCGCCCGGTCTCGGTCGACATCCTGAACTACAAGGCCGACGGCACGACCTTCTGGAATGCGCTGTTCCTGGGTCCGGTGTTCGACACCGAGGGCCAGCTGCTGTACTTCTTCGCGTCGCAGATGGACATTACCGAGCGCCGCAGCTCGCAGGACGCCTACCTGCAGGCGCAGAAGATGGAAGCGATCGGCCAGCTGACGGCCGGCATGGCGCACGACTTCAACAACCTGCTGCAGGTCATCAACGGCAACCTGGAAGTGGCGCTGGTCAGCTTGCACAACCCGAACGCCGCGCGCGAGGCGCTGGTACGCGCCCAGCGCGCCGCCATGCGTGCCGGCAAGCTCACCCAGCAGCTGCTGACCTTTGCCCGCAAGCAGCGGCTGGAACCGAAACGCCTCAACATCAATTCACTGGTGGTCGAGTTTTCCGAGATGCTGGTACGCACGCTGGGCGACCGGGTCGAGCTGCGTCTCGACCTGCGGCCCGGCTTGCCGGCCTGCCTGCTGGATCCGACCCACCTCGAGATGGCGCTGCTGAACGTGTTGATCAATGCGCGCGACGCCATGCCCGAGGGCGGCGAGGTCAGTGTCGGCACCGCGATCGTGCGCGAGGAAGACCGCATCCACAAGCACAGGCTGCCGCCCGGTACCTACGTGACCCTGTGCGTGATCGACAAGGGCAGCGGCATGCCGCCCGAAGTGCTGCGGCGTGCCACCGAACCCTTCTTCACCACCAAGGGTCCCGGCACCGGCCTCGGCCTGGCGATGGTGCACGGCTTCGTGCAGCAGTCGCACGGCAAGCTGGAAATCGAGAGCGAACCGGGCAAGGGGACGACGGTCAAGATGATCTTCCCGGTGGCCGACAACGCGGCCGACACCGCGCACGCGGTACGCCAGAGCGACGCCTCGAAGACGGGATCCTTGGGCATGGCCGCCGACAAGCCGAGCGTGCTGGTGGTCGAAGACAACGACGACGTGCGCGAACTGGCCGTCAGCGTGCTGGGCCTGGCCGGCTACACGGTGCTCTCGGCATCCAGCGGCGAGCAGGCGCTGCAACTGATCGAAGGCGGCGCCGAGGTCAGCCTGCTGTTCACCGACGTCATCATGCCGGGCGGGATGAATGGCCTGGAGCTGATCGAGAAGGCGCGCAGGCGACATCCGGGCCTGCCGGTGCTGGTCACCACCGGCTACATGGACGACCTGCCGGAGCGCGGCCGTTCGACCGACCTCAAGATCCTGGCCAAGCCCTATCGCCACGAGACGCTGCTGGAACAGGTGCAGGCGGCGCTGAAGTAAACGGACAAGGGGCGCTGCGGCGCCCCCTTTTTTTCAGCGCCGCACGGCGCCCCTTCTACATCGTTTGCCGGCTTACTGCTTCGGCAGGCCACCCAGCAGCGCCGCCAATTTCTGCTTCGGCTTGGCCTGGCTCGACGCCTGGGCCGGTGCCGGCTCCTGGCGCGGCGCCGCCGACGGCTCGTACGGCTTCAGGAACCACGGATCGACTTTCTCGCGGCGCGGTACGAAGCCGCGCCCACCGCGTTCACCACGATCGCCGCCGCGGTCGTAGCTGCGCGGCGCATCGGCGCGCGGCGCATCGGTACGCGGCGCATCGCCGTCGCGGCGCGGGCCGCGCGCACGGTCGCCGTAGCGTTCGTTGTCGCGTTCGCCGCGCGGGCCGCGCGTCGGTGCCACGTAGCCGGTCAGCTCGCCGCGGGTGATGGTCTGCTTGATCAGCTTCTCGATATCGGCCAGCAGGCGCTCGTCCTTGTCCGAATAGACCGACAGCGCATCGCCGGTGGCGCCGGCGCGGCCGGTGCGGCCGATGCGGTGCACGTAATCCTCGGCGTTGTACGGCAGGTCGTAGTTGATCACGCACGGCAGGTCGGTGATGTCGAGGCCGCGCGCGGCGACGTCGGTCGCGACCAGCACGTCGATCTCGCCGTTTTTGAAGGCGTCGAGGGCCGCGATGCGTTCCTGCTGGGTCTTGTCGCCGTGGATCGCCGACGCCTTGATGCCGGCCTGCTCCAGGGTGCGCGACAGGCGCGAGGCGCCGATCTTGGTGTTCGAGAACACCAGCACCTGCTTCAGGTCGCGCGAGCGGATCAGGTGCTGCACCACGTCGGCCTTCTGCGCTTCGTCGACCTTGTACAGGATCTGGGTGATCGAAGTATTGGTGGCGTTGCTGCGCGCCACTTCGATGGTCAGCGGGTCGTTCAGGAAGCTCGAGGCCAGCTTCTTGATCTCGGGCGAAAAGGTAGCCGAGAACATCAGGTTCTGGCGCTTTTTCGGCAGCAGGTTGATGATGCGCTGCAGGTCGGGCAGGAAGCCCATGTCGAGCATGCGGTCGGCTTCGTCCATGACCAGCATCTGCACCTGGCCGAGGCTGATGTTCTTCTGCTCGACGTGGTCGAGCAGGCGGCCCGGCGTGGCGATCACGATCTCGACGCCGCGGCGCAGGATCTCGGTCTGCGGCTTCATGTCCATGCCGCCGAAGACGACGGTGGAACGCAGCGGCGTGTGCTGGGCGTAGGCCTTGACGTTGTCGGCGACCTGGATCGCCAGTTCGCGGGTCGGGGTCAGGACCAGCGCCCGCACCGCGTGGCGCGCCGGCGACATGCTGGTGTTCGCATGCGGCAGCAGGTTCTGGATGATGGGCAGCGAGAAGCTGGCGGTCTTGCCGGTGCCGGTCTGGGCGGCGCCCATGACGTCGCGGCCCTGCAGCACGATAGGGATGGCCTTGGCCTGGATCGGGGTCGGATGCACGTAGCCCTGGTCCGACAGCGCGCGCTGGATCTCGGGCGCCAGGCCGAAATCGGCAAAGCGCACAGTCGGTGCGCCGGCGGCGTCAATAATGGTCGGTGTTTCAGACATGTGTTCTTTCAGGCATTAAATCGTTGCGTCTATGACCTGACTGCACGGCAGCGCTGCAGCCCTGGCATGGCCAACGCGGGAAAACCGGGGTGACGGGACGCGCGCTCGCGGCGGATCGCGGTGGCGGCTTGGGACGTAGACGCGGACAAAGGGAGTCTAAACCGCGCTCAAGGTTACCCGAAATTGCAACCCCTGTATATGGAATCCTTTGTTTTCGCACGCCGTCTGCCCGATATTTATGCACAAGTTCGCTTTACATCGTTTTACCTGGCTTTACAAATGGCAATCTTCATTCCCTCTTTTTGCATCCGATAATTGATATAACAGAACATAAACAAAGGAATGTCATGGTTGCCAGCGTCAGCAATAGCACAAGCGGTGTCTCGAACTGGACCGATTCGGTCTTTTCCAAGCTCGACACCAAGAACCAGGGCTATATCGACAAATCGGACCTGGCCACTGCCCTCTCGGCCACCGGCGACAGCAGCGGCAACGGCGACACCAGCGCGGTCGACGACATGTTCGGCGCCATCGACGGCGACAGCGACGGCAAGGTCACCAAGAGCGAACTGAGCGAAGCGGTGAGCAAGCTCTCCGACCAGCTCAACGCCCAGTTCGACGCGTCGCGCATGCAAGGCGGCATGCCGCCGGGTCCGCCGCCCGGCGGGGCGCCGTCGGATGAAGCGGCAGCGGGGTCGGATGACGGCAGCGTCAGCGTAGCCGATGCCGCCGGTGACATGGCGCCGGCGGGCGGCATGCGCGGCGCCGGCGGTCCGCGCGGCGGCGGCAGCGCGGGTGGCGCCGGCGCTGCGGAAAGCACCGACAGCACGGACAGTACCACCAGCACCGACTACGTCGCGGCAGCCGACACCGACGGCGACGGCACCGTCAGCGACGCCGAGCAGGCGGCCTACGACAAGAAAGTCGCGAGCGGCGAAATCGACAAGAACGGGAACAGCACCGAAAGCGGCTCGGCGTCCGGGACCGGACCGGCACGCGAGAAAGACCCGGCGCGCGAACTGGCGCACGCGCTGCACATGCTCAAGGCGTATGCCGACAACAGCGGCGACGCCGATGCTTCGGCCGCCTCGACCGCCGGCGTCAGTGTCGAAGCCTGAGGCTGCCTAAGCCCGGCATCACTTCCCGCCCGGCCAGCCGCGGTCGCGTGCCGCGCGCTCGGCCGGAGCGTCCAGCGTGCCCCCTGCGATGCGCTGGTCGATCGCATCCAGCACCGCCGCCGGCAGCGCGCTGCCGGCCTGGCGGTAGGCCCCGGCCTGCGCCTGTTCGGCTTGCGCCATGACCGGGATACGCCATTCGCCACCCTCGCGGCAGGCGAACCCGCCGGTCGTGCCCAGCATGAAGCTGCGGCAGTAGGCGCCATCGCGGTCGCGGAAACTGACGCCCAGGCGCACCGCGTCCGCCTGCGCCGGCTCGGCGGCCAGGCGGTGCGACAGGGCATCGGCCAGCTCACCCTGCGCCACCATGGCGCCGCCGCGGCGCCCGAACGGCGCCTGTCCGGCATTGTCGAACGCCTGCCAGCCCAGCGCCCCGGCCAGCACGCCGACCGCCAGCGATGCCGCCAGCGCACCCCAGCGCGGCCGGGCCGGTGCCGGGCGTGCGGCCTGCGCCTGCCGCGCCGCGCGCCGGGCTTCCAGGCTGTGCACGGTGGCGGCACCGGCTTCGGCAACCGGCGCAGATACAGGCTTGGAAGCGGGCTTGGAAGCAGGCTCGGTAGCTGTCGCCGGCGCCGCAGCGGGCTGCAGGCGCGCGGGCACCGGTTCGTCGAGCACGCCCGCAAAGGCGGCGAACACGTCGCCACGCAGGGCGCGGTGGCGCCGTACCGCCTCTTCCACACGGGGATCGGCCCGCATGGCTTCTTCCACCCGGGCCGCCAGCGCGGGTTCCAGTTCGCCGTCGGCGTACGCCATCAGGGTCTCGTCGGAAAAGCTCATTCCTTGTTCCTTGTTCGGTCGGACAATAATGCCTGCAGCGCCTCGCGCGCCCGCGCCAGCCGGCTGGTCAGCGTGCCCATCGGGATCTCCAGCACCTCGGCCGCTTCCTTGTACGGCATGCCGTCGACCAGCACCAGGCCGATCACCATGCGGTGCTCCTCGGACAGGCGGCGCAATGCCTGTTCGATCGCCATGCGCTGCTGCTGCGCCTCGGCGCGGTCGTCACCGACATGTTCCCCCTCTTCTTCCGGCGCGAACAGCTGGTCGCGCCGGGCGCGCGCACGCACCTCGTCGATCCAGGCATTCTTCACGATCCGGAACATCCAGCTGTCCAGGCGCGTGCCCGGTTCCCACTGGGCGCTGCGGGTCAGGGCACGCTCGACCGCGATCTGCACCACGTCGTCGGCATCCTCGCGGTGAAAGGTGATCGAACGCGCGAAACGGCGCAGGCGCGGCAGCAGGGCAGCGATGTCGTTTTCCAGCGAATTACTCATGGTCACGATGGGAGAACGTGCGGGCGAGGGATTTTATTCCACGCCCCGTTCGTTATAGTTGCATTAGTTGATTCAGAGCATATTATCCCACCATGAACCGTCTTGCCTTCCTGTGCGCCCTGCTCGCCTGCGGCCACGCATCCGCCCAGCTGCACTTGCCTGGCCCGAACCTGCCCTTGAACCTGCCGTCCGGCCTGTCCCAGGGCCTGGGCCAGGCCGGCTCGTTGATCCGGCCGGTCGAGCGCCTGGTCGACCGGCGCGAACTGCCCGACCTGCGCAGCCTGCGCTTCGAGCAGGGCGCACGCCTGCTGCGCCTGTATCCCGACCGCATCGAAGCCGACCCGCGCGGCGAACCGGTGCTGCGCGGCGAGATCCTGGCCTGGAACCCCTCCCCGGCCGCCCTGCGGGCAGCACAGGCGGCCGGCATGGCCGTGCTGCGCGAAGACCGGCTGGAAGAACTGGACCAGGTGGTGGTCGTGCTGGCCGTGCCCGCCGGCAGCGCCACCGCCGCCATGCTGGAACGCCTGCGCGCCCTCGATCCGGACGGCCACTACGATTTCAACCATCTATATATGGGCAGCGGCGGCGCCCTGCCCTCCGCTGCGCCGGCGGCCGCTGCCGATGCGGCGGACCCGCCATCGCCCGCGGCCGGCATGGCGCCCAGGATGGGACTGGTCGACAGCGGCGTACAAGCGGATCACCGCGCGCTGCGCGGCGCCACCGTCCGATCCTGGGGCTGTGACGGTGGCGCCCATCCCGCCGCGCACGGCACCGCGGTGGCGGCCCTGATGGTCGGGCGCGACGGGCGCTTTCGCGGCGCCGTGCCCGGCGCCACCCTGTACGCTGCCGACATCTACTGCGACAGCCCGACCGGCGGCTCGGCCGAACGCATCGCCCAGGCGCTGGCCTGGCTGGCGCGCCAGCAGGTCGGCGTCATCAACCTGAGCCTGGTGGGTCCGCCCAACGGCGTGCTCGAACGGACGGTCGCGGCCATGCTCGCGCGTGGCCACCTGCTGGTCGCCGCGGTGGGCAACGACGGCCCGGCCGCCCCGCCACTGTTTCCGGCCAGTTACCCGGGCGTGGTCGGCGTGACCGGGGTCGACCGCGACGGCCGCCCGCTGCCGGAAGCGGCGCGCGGCCCCCAGGTGCAGTTTGCCGCACCCGGCAACCACATGGCCAGCGCCAGCCCCGGCACCCCACCCTACCGTGCGGTGCGCGGCACCTCGTTCGCGGCACCCATCGTCGCCGGCCTGCTGGCGCCGGCACTGCCGCGCCCCGAGCGCGAACGCGCACGCGCAGCCGTCGCCGCGCTGGCACGCCAGGCCACCGGCGCGGCTGCCGATGGCAGCGCCACCGATGGTACCGACAAGGGCCTGGGCCGCGGCATCGTCGGCGCCGACATCCGCACCGATCCGGCCAGCCTGCGCTAGTTTTCAACTTTTTTAAAAAATTTTTCGGACGATGGAATAAACAGCCGAGCCGGCACGTTTTCCTTACAAGGCGGCGGAGAGTCCGCGCCACTTCAAGGAGATCCATCATGAACAAGAAACGCATCGTCCAGAACATCACCCTCGTCCTCGCCCTCGGCATCGCGGCTTCGGCCCAGGCCCAGCTCCTCGGCGGCGGCCGCCTCGGCGGTTCGGTCGGCGGCATGCTCGGCGGTTCCGCCGGTGGCATGCACGGCATGAGCGGCATGGGTGGCATGAGCGGCATGGCCACCCGCAACGCCGGCATGGACCAGGTTCGCAACACGCCCCGTCCGGTGCGCAACGAGGGCGCCACGGCCGGCGGCCGGAACAACGCCGGCGGCAGCCTGGCCGGCAATGGCGACGTCGCGCTGAGCGGCGGCGCGAGCGGACTGGGCAGCGTTGCTGGCGCCGGCGCCGATGCCGCACGCGGCATGGCGGCCCCGGTGCGCCAGGGTGCCGCGGCCCAGGTCGACAGCACCCGCGGCTACGCGGCCTCGAGCGCGGCCAATGCGCGCGACACGGCACGCGCCCTGCCCCAGGGTGCGGCGGGCGGCGTGCAGGGCATCGGCGCGGCGGCATCGCCGCTGGGAGTCTTGGGTTCGACCAACGGTTCGCTGCAGGCGGGCGGCAGCGGCAGCGGCAGCGGTAGCACCAGCGGCGCCGGCACCAGCGGCACCTCGGCCGGTTCCGGGCAGGCAAGCGGTCAATTGAGCGGCAGTGCAAGCGGGCTGGGCAGCGTTGCGGGCGCCGGCGCCGATATCGCGCGCGGCATGGCGGCCCCGCTGCGCCAGGGTGCCGCGGCCCAGGTCGACGGCACCCGCGGCTACGCGGCCTCGAGCGCGGCCAATGCGCGCGACACGGCACGCGCCCTGCCACAAGGTGCTGCGGGCGGGGTGCAAGGCATCGGTGCCGCGGCGTCTTCGGTAGGTGTCTCGGGTTCGACCCAGGGGTCGCTGCAGGCGGGCGGCAGCGGCAGCACTAGTACCAGCGGCGGCAGCGGCACCTCGACCGGCCAGTAAGCCTACAAACGAAACCGCACCGCAGCAGTCAGGAAGTGATCAGGCCGTGCTCGTCGAGCACGTCGTGCAGCAGCTCCAGCCTGATCATCGGATTGTCCAGCATCAGCATGTTCTGCTTCTGTGCGTTCGGCAGCGGCAGCAGCTCGCACCAGCGGTTGGCGACCCAGCCGCAATCGTCGAGCCGGAACGGCGGCTGCACCGGCCAGCGGCTCTGCGGCACGTCGTGCAGCGAGGCCAGCACGCGGTCGAGCGCATCGGCGGCACCCTTCAGGTCGGACGGGATGCGCACCGCGTGGTCTTCTTCGACCAGCTCGGCCTCGGCCATCCACAAGCCGTTGGCGCGGCGCTCGGTATCGAGCACATTGAAGCGCGTGCCGCCGCGGCACACCACCTGCAGCAGGCCCGGCGTGGACGCCGTCGTGTCCTGCACCGAGGCCAGCGTGCCGGCGCCGACGAAGCGCTCGATGCCTTCCGGATGGCGCACCTCCTGGCCCTGGGTCAGCAGCACCACGCCGAAGGGTTCGTCCTCGGTCAGGCAATGGCTGATCATGTCGAGATAGCGCACCTCGAAGATCTGCAGCGGCAACACGCCATCCGGAAACAGGACCGTGCTGAGCGGGAACAAGGGTAAGGAGATCGTCGCCATGCGGGCATCATGACAGATTCGCCGCGCCGCATGGAGCACGATTGGGAGCACGATCACGAGCGCGATCGGCGGCGCTTCAGCTCACTCGTCCGGCGCCTGCAGCGGCAAGGTGCGCAGCGCATCGAACAGCGTCATCAGGCGCCAGCGCAGCCGTGCCCAGCCGGGATCCGGCTGCTCCAGCACCTGCACCAGCACGCGCGCGCCGGGCGCGAGGTCGCAGGCGAACGGAAACTCGCCGGCCTGCTCGAAGGGCAGGCGGAATTCGCGGCCCGGCAGCACCCGCACCTGGCCGAATACGTGCGGCGCCGCGTCGCGGTTACGCAGCAGCAGCACGTCGCGCACGCCCAGGGTCAGCCACACCTGGCCCGGCACCCGGACGCGTCCAGGCTGCGGCGCCGCAGTTGGCGATGGGGTGCGCGGGAAATCGAAACCGAGTTCGCGGGTCGGGTAACGCAGCGGCGCCAGTGCGGCCCAGGCCAGCACGGCCAGCAGGATCGCAGCCAGCGCCAGCTGCACGCGGCGTACCAGGCTCATGCGGCCACCGTGAGGAAGCGAAAGGGATGGGGAATCATGACAGGAAGGAAAATAGTGGTCGATTGTAGCCGGAGGAATTGCGCATCGTAAATGCCAGGTTGTCCATGACAAGCCCTTTTGTGCGCCTGCCATCGGCAGAGATGCGTATGCTTTCTGGCGACGGCGCGTCCCCTGCCGGCAACGGAACTGACGATCGTCCCTGTCGCGTCTCGTCTGTCACTATTGTATACATGCCGCCATCCGATTCCTCACACGCCGCGCCTCCTGTCCATCCTGCCCCTGCGCGCAGCCCAGCATCCATTCCGCTGCTGCTGGCCGCCCTGGTCTTCCTTGCGTCGCTGGTCGTCACCTACATGGTCGCGGACAGTGCCGAGCGCGCCACCGAAAGCGAACTCGAAAGCACCTTCCACTACCGTGCACGCGACCTCGAAACGCTGCTGGGGCGCCGCCTGGCGGTCTACGAGCAGGTGCTGCGCGGCGGGCGCGGCTTCCTGCGCGGCTCGGTCGACCTGAGCCGCGCCGATTTCGCCGAATACTACGGCGTGCTGCGCCTCAACGAACGCTTTCCCGGCATCGGGGCGCTCGGGATCGCGACGATCGTGCCGCGCGCCCAGCTCGACGCCCACGTGGCCGCCGTGCGCGCCGAGGGCTTCCGCGACTACGACATCCGTCCCGCCGGCGAGCGCGACCCGTACACCGCGATCACCCATATCGAACCCTTCAACGAACGCAATCACCGCGCCTTCGGCTACGACATGTTCAGCGAACCGGTGCGCCGCGCCGCGATGGAAGCCGCGCGCGACAGCGGCCGCGCCGCCTCCACCGGCAAGGTCGTGCTGGTGCAGGAAGGCCCGCTGGCAGGCCATGCGGCCGAGCAGCCCGGCTTCCTGATGTACGTGCCGGTCTACCGCGCCGGCCTGCCGCAATCCACGCTGGCTGAACGGCGCGCGGCCATCATCGGCTGGGTCTACGCGCCGTTCCGCATGAACGACCTGATGCAGGGCCTGGGCGGCGCGCACGCCAGCGAACTCGAAGTGACCATCTACGACGGCCGCCAGCCGCTGCCCGCGGCACTGCTGTACCGTTCGCCGGCCGCGCTCAAGCGGCAAGCGGCAGCGGGCGCCGTCCAGCGTCCGCGCTACAGCTACACCGCGCAGCTCGACAACGCCGGCCATCCGTGGACGCTGGTGATCGCCTCCTCGCCGGCCCTCGAAAAGGCCGCCGGGCGCCGCACCACGCTGGCGATCGCGCTGACCGGCATCGGCCTCGGCCTGCTGCTCAGCCTCGTGATCTGGCTGCTGGCCAGCGAACGCCGCCGCGCCCTGCAACTGGCCAGCGGCATGACCCAGGAACTGCGCGTCTCGCGCGACCGCATCGACGCCGACCGCCAGCGCATCCGCCTGATCCTGCAGACCGCCTACGACGCCTTCGTCGGCGTCGGCCCGGACGGCCGCATCACCGACTGGAACGCGCGCGCCTGCAAGCTGTTCGGCTGGCACGAGGAAGAAGCCCTCGGCCGCGACGTGGTCGAGCTGCTGGTGCCCGCCTCGCGGCGCGAGCACGAGCGCGCCTGCCTGGCGCAGTTTGCCGTCAATGGCGCGTGCGCGATGCTGGAAGGCCCGACCGAAACGGTCGCGCTCGACCGCCACGGCCACGAAATTCCGGTGGAAATCGCGATCACCCCGCTGCCGACCGCGCACGGCTACGGCGTGACCGCCTTCGTGCGCGACATCCGCCCGCGCAAGGAAGCCCAGCAGCGCCTGGAAGATGCCCGGGCGGCGCTGCTGCGCTCGCAGAAGCTGGAAGCGGTCGGCAAGCTGACCGGCGGCGTGGCGCACGATTTCAACAACATCCTGCACATCATCAGCGCCAACGTGCAGCTGATGCTGCGCAACGACGAAGGCGAGCGCAAGCGCCTGGTCGGCATCATGGATGCGGTGGAACGCGGCAAGAAGCTGGCGGCGCAGCTGCTGGCCTTTGCCCGGCGCCAGCCGCTGCACCCGAGCGTGGTCGACCTGGCCCAGCTGATCGAACGCATGGACACCCTGCTGCACCGCGCCGCGGGCGACGCCGTCGCGATCCGCTTCGCACTGCCACCCGGCCTGTGGTACGCGCTGGTCGACCCCAACCAGCTGGAAAACGTGCTGCTCAACCTGGTGATCAACGCGCGCGACGCCATGGGGCGCCAGGGCGAGGTCACGATCACGCTGGCCAACCTGACGGTGGCGCCCGGCGACGCGCTGGCCAACACCGGCATCCGGCCCGGCGAATTCGTGACGGCGGCGGTGAGCGACACCGGCAGCGGCATGCCGCCGGAGGTGATGGAACGGGCTTTCGAGCCCTTCTTCACCACCAAGCCGGAAGGCGAAGGCACCGGCCTGGGATTATCGATGGCGCACGGCTTTGCCAAGCAGAGCGGCGGACATATCCGCATTGCGAGCGTGCTTGGGGAAGGAACGACCGTGACGCTGTATCTGCCGCGGGCGCTGCAGGATACGCCGGATCCGGCGTTTTTGCCGGTGATGCATTGATCAGTAGTAACGATAAGTAAAAGCAAAAAACGCCGTGCCCGCGAAAGCGGGGACGACGTTGTTCAAGTAGCGCGGGCGCCCCAACTACGCTCAGTCGCGCACTACACGGCCCTGCAGCACGCGCACATGATCGCCATTGCGCAGATGCGGATTGCCGCGCTCGGTGATTGTACGGTGGCCGCCACGGGCCATCTTCACGCGGATGTCGGTGTAGGTATCGGTCTTGATGTTGCGCTCGAGCTTGTTACCGGCATAAGCACCGCCAACGGCACCGGCGACGGTGGCCAGCGTGCGGCCGTTGCCGCTGCCGATCTTGTTGCCCAGCAGGCCACCGACCACGGCGCCACCGACACCGCCCACGCCGCTGCCGCGCTCGGCTTCACGTTCGTAGGTGTGGGTCGACACGACGGTGCCGCAATTCTGGCACTGCGGCGCGGCCTGGCTGATGGCTGGAGCGGCACCGGCGGTAACGAATGCGGCGACGAGAGCGGCTTTGCGAATCGAATTGAAGTTCATGGTTTTCCCCTTAGGTATTTTTGTAACAAACATGCCCATAGAGTAACGTTAAGACGGGCTCGGGGAAAGCCGGATTCGGTATCAAATGCAAGCGGATGTAACCACTGGGCATGGCGCGGGTTACAGGTTCTTCGCCAGGAAGGCCTCCACCCGTTTCCAGAAATCGATGCGCGTCGCTTCGGTGTGCCAGCCATGGCCCTCGTTCGGATAACTGATCCACTCGACGTTCCGGTTCTTTTCGGCCACCGCGCTGCGGAAACGGGTCGCATGGATCACCGGCACGCGCCGGTCCTCGCTGCCGTGGGCGATCAGCAAAGGCTGCTTCAGCTCGGCCGCGCGGCGCAGCGGCGAGAACTGGGCGAATTGCGCCGCGTCGGCGACCGGATCGCCGATCAGGGTTTGCAGGCCGAAGCGGCGCGCATCGTCCGACATGTCGCTCTCCACTGCGGTGAACAGCAGGTCGAGATCGGTCACGCCGGCCCATTCGACGCCGCAACGGAACAGGTCCGGATCGCGGATCATGCCCATCAGCGCCGCATAGCCGCCGTAGCTCGCGCCCATGATGGCAACCCGCTTCGCATCGACCCAGCCCTTGCCGGTTGCCCAGCGCACGGTATCGGCCAGGTCGTCCTGCATCGCCCTGCCCCACTGCTTCCAGCCGGCCTTGAAGTGCGCGTAGCCGAAGCCGGTGCTGCCGCGGAACTCGGGCTGCAGCACCACATAGCCGCGCGACGCCAGGAACTGGGCTTCGTCTTCCCATTCCCACGACGCGCCGCGCACGTACGGGCCGCCATGCACCAGCAGCACGGCCGGCAGCGCACCCGTCGGCTTACCCGGCGGCATGGTGACGTAGACCGGCACCTGCAAGCCGTCGCGCGCGGCGAAGCGGTAGAACTCGCGCCGTCCCATCTGGGCTGCCTTGATGTCGGGATGCATGCCGCCGAGGCCGACGATCTTGCCGTTCGCCGGCGTATACACGTAGAAGCTGGTCGGCAGGCGGTCGGACTGCGACCGCACCAGCACCGCCGCTGGGTTCGCGCAATCGATGCCGCAGGTGACGAAGTTGGACGTCCCCGGCAGCAGCGCATCGACCTTCTGCTGGATCCCCTTCATGACCGGATCCAGCCACACGGTGCCTTCGGCATCCGCACGCAGGTGGACACCGATGATCTTGCGCGCGACGTGATCCTGCTCCACCGCACCGGCATAATCGAAACCGTCGACGTCGACGAAAGGTTCCTTGGCCAGTTCACGCTTGTTCAGGTCGTACTGGAACAGGGCCGAACGGCCCATGTAGCCGGCGCGCACGTACAGGGTGTTGCGGCTGTCGAAGAACACCGGCTCGAAGCGCACGTCGTTCAGGCAGTCGCGGTTGCTGATTTCGCTCCACTGCGCATCCTCGCCCGCCCGGTACCAGACACCGCAGCGTCCCTTGGCCTCGGTCAGCGCGACGCGCGGCCGGCTGTCCGCATCCAGCAGCCAGCTGCGCACCCGGGCCGGCTGGCCGCCGGGCAGCAGGTCGGCCAGCTGGCGCGTGCGCGTATTCAGGCGATACAGGCGCGAGGATTCCACGGTGCGGTCGACATTATTGAAGGTATAGCGCCTCACGATGATATCGTCCGAGCCGTCTTCGGTTTCCCGGAAATAGGCGTAATCGGCGGTCAGCGTCTTGTCCTTGATATTCGAGCCGAGGGCGGCCTGCTCGTGGCGCCAGCTCCCGGAAATCAGATGGACGATATTCGCGCCATCGCGGTCCACCGCGAATTCGTCCAGATTGCCGACGAAATCCAGCTTCGGATTCATCACCGTGAAACCGAGGCGCTTTTCATTGATCCAGCGGATGTCATGGATGCGCGCCGTATCGAAGGTGGCGGCCACGGTCATTTTGGTCAGGTCCGCGGTATCGCGCACCACCAGCGCCTGGCCGCCGTCGCTGGTGCGGCTCAGGAGGGCGACGTAATGGCCGCCGGGCGACAGCGTGGCGAAATTGACGGCAGGGTCGCCGAAAAAGCTTTCGACTTTCGGTTTATCGTCGGCGTGGGCGAGCAGGCTGGTGGTGATGCATACCGCGGCAAAGAGCGCGTGAATCAACTTGGGCATGGCAGCTTGAATTAGGGAAAGATATTAAATATTTAATCCTGGCAATTCCTTTGTCAAGCGGTAGATAAATCCCGGTCATTTTCTGTTGCTGGCCACAGCGTTTTTTTATTTTCCAGCGTCGTTGTGACAATTGAATAGATTTTTTACCTGTGCGGCATGCAACGGAAATCGGCACGCGCAAGGTTTATGCTCGCATCATTCCCGACAATGAATGATGCGAGGCTCGGCCCATGGAAAAACAAGCGTTCGATATCGGCGTCGCGCTCGAGCGTATCGAGCAGGCCGTGCAGCCCTGGCCCAAGGCGGCGCTGTTCCAACTGGCCGAAGAAGGCTATACCTCGGTCTTCGAACAGCTGCTCGCCTGCATGATCTCGATCCGCACCTATGACGAAGTGACACTGCCGGTATCGCGCACCCTGTTTGCACGGGCACGCACGCCTGCATCGATTGGCCAGCTGAGTTGGGAAGAACTCGATGCGCTGATCAGCCCCAGTACTTTTCATGAGCGCAAGGCCCAGCAGATACTGGCCATTGCCCACCAGGTGGAAACGCAATTCGGCGGCGACCTGCCCGGCGACCGCGACGTGCTGCTGTCGTTTGCCGGGGTCGGTCCCAAGTGCGCGAACCTGGTGCTGGGCGTGGCCTGCGGGACGCCGGTGATCAGCGTCGATATCCACGTGCACCGGGTGACCGGACGCTGGGGCTACGTCAAGGCGTCGACGCCCGAGAAAACGCTGCTGGCACTGGAAACGGTATTACCGCAGGAATACTGGATCACGATTAATCGCTTGCTGGTGCCGTTCGGGAAGCATATATGTACGGGGACCCGGCCCAGGTGTTCGACTTGCCCGGTGCTGGATATGTGCCGGCAGGTGGGGGTTGAAGAACATCGTTGAGGCCTGTCTCAATACCCGTCAGCGCGGAAAATCCCGACGACCTTGCCGATCACCTGGTCGGCGCGGACGAAACCGAAATAGCGGCTGTCGACACTGTTGTCGCGGTGATCGCCCATCACATAGTAATGCCCTGCAGGGACGTCGCAACGAACCTCGACGTTCGTATAAACGCAGCGGTCGATGAAAGGAATATTCGGCGCTTCCGGACGCGCTTTCAGCAGCATGCCCTCACCTTCATTTTTAGCCAGGGTGTCGAACTGCACCCCGTCGAGCCGATTTCGGTAGCGCCGCCAGAGATATGGTAGCTCAGGGTCGGCAAAATCGCTTAGCTGGCTGATACGGGTGTCCTGCCCGTTCACAATCAGGTGGCCATCGCGATACGCCACGCGATCGCCCGGCAATCCCACCACGCGCTTGATATAGGTTTCGGCCGGCTTAAGCGGCCTGTCGAACACGATCAGGTCGCCGCGCTTGAGCGCTGCCGTATGCGGCAGGGTGGCGAGATGCAGTCCGAAGGTGCTGACGTGTCCATAACCGATCTTCTGGACCAGGATGCGATCGCCCACGCCGATCGTCGGCAGCATCGACGTCGACGGTGATTTGTACGGCTCGTACAAGAACATGCGCAACAGCGTGGCCACCAGCGCCATCGACATGACGATGAGCAGCATGCCACGCCAACGCGCATACCAGGGCCGGGGCTGGTCGGCAGCGGCCCTGGCGCGGCGATAAGCGATGATCGCACCGGTGACGATCAAGACGATTTGCAGCAGTCCGAGAACGGCTACTACATTTCCACTGGCGACAAATGCCGTGATGCCGATGGCGACTTGGACGACGAAAAACAGTATGGCCAATCGCCCCTGTCCCGCATACAGCAGGCCGAAGGGACTGAGCACGATGTTCAGCAAGGCCGCGAGCCAGGGCTTGGGAGTGGACATGGAAAGCCGAATAGTGGCGTGATATTGCAACATTAATATCATAACAATTAACGGCAGGAATCGCCTACTGAAGCGTTAACTTGATGTTATTGGCAACACTGTATCCGGCGCTGCAGGTTTTGCTGGTGAGTCAGGGATGGCGTTTGGGCAGGCGCCAAAACGACAAAAGGCTTACGCAAGTGCTTGCGTAAGCCTTCATCTTGGTAGGCCTCCCCGGAGTCGAACCGGGCACCAACGGATTATGAGTTATTTGGCCATGCTTTTCTGGCAGGTATTTTTCAATCTTTTCAGATACTTACCATGTTTTTTCGTGCACAATACTATTGCACATGATAACCATGTGCAAACGCTTTGCACACGGAAAAATGAGGTTAGAATGAACAAAATTACAATAATTGGTGTGGCGCTTTATACACTCTTTACAGTCTCAATGGATGTCTATCTTGGCCAGGTCGGTACCTCAATTTTCATTCCATGGTGCGCGTTGATGCTGCACAAGACGGCCGGCCCGGCGAGCTACACCGAGCCGTCTGTAACGCACATTAACCGGGCCACAGGCCTCCCCATGCAGATGCCCGACACAACGGTTGGCTATGACGTCGGCGGTCATCTTTACGGGTTTAGCGACTAAAGCTAAGCATGTTTAGACTCAATACTACTCCGTTATAAAACGGCGTCTAGGTACTTATAAGCGCTGATAAACCAAAGTTAAAACGTCTTGTGCCAGTGATGCCCAGTCATCCGGTGTACGACTATCCCACTTATGGTGTGCTGGGTTAAGGTCCTGCCTAAATAAGTGGAGTTCATTGCAGATTTGCTGTGGATAGCAACCGTGGGTATGTAAATTGTCTATAATTTCAGCGAGCGCCGCGTTCCCGATATTAAGAGTAAATATCTGCTGTCTATAACGACTTTTTATTTCCTCCTCAAGATACACTCTAAGGTCTGATTGGATTGGGTCTGACTTTTTCTTATTAATATAGTCGACAATGTTGGTAAACCGTCGATGATGTTCCGAATGAACAAAGGCACTTTGGTCGCCCACAACAAAATAGCTTGTCTCATCATTTTTCTCAAGCATTACGAAAGAAAAATCGCCACCAACCTCCTCGAGTTCAAGATAATGTTTCACGAAGCTTTGATAATGACTCAATAAAATCATTTGGCGACATTGCATCGCCATTGAACGGAACGTACGTATTGCCGCACTAATCCGATTATCGTCAAAACTTGTGACCGGGTCATCAAGGATGATGATAGTATTGCCGAGTACTTTTTCTTCGACAAGCGCAAGACTAGCCCAAAATATTGATAAAGCTAACGCCCTACGGTCGGACTCACTAAAAACTAAACCAAGTTTGTCTAATCCAATCTCTTGCTGCTTATACGTAATCGAAAGAGTGTAGACCGGAAAATCGCCACGGTCGTCTAATTTCTTCGCAATCGAAAAATCACGACTTCCAAAAAGCTGGAAATAATCGTGTATCTTAACAAAGAACTTATCCAGATATGCCGACTGCTCTGCATCAAGCTCCGCTTGCATGACATCAGCTGCTTTTTCGCCTACTGCAGCACTTGCAGCTTTCGCAAGATAATCCTGGCAAAGCTTATCGTTATCGAGTCTCTTGACACGGTAAGCAATTTCCTTACATCCGGCTTGAATTTTGGCAAGGTCTGCATTTAGTGCGCTAACATCTATACCATTTTTAAAATCAGCATGAGTCTGCGCAATCGTTTGAAGCAGCTTATTGTAGTCATTGATAAGAGCTATAAAGCGTTGCTCACCCACCTCAAGTTTCGCATAATCCTCCAGTTCAACTTTTTCAAAAAGCGATTCGACCTTATTTTTTATGGAAGACCTAGCACTAGAGGTGTGTAGTTCTACCTCACTCTGCAATTCTACTGACAACTCACTAATTTCTTTAGAAAGACTCTGTAATTCTATTAGCAACTGGCTACACGCCGGGTCTGATTGAAGCTCAGGATAGACTCCAATAACAGCTATATTCGAAGCATGTATGATGTCGAAATTTGGGAACTTATGCTTTAGAATTAAATTCTCGATTCTAGCCAGCTCATCCTTTAAGAGTTTTGATGCGGCCGCGAATCCCTCATCAAAGGCCTCTGCATACTGCCGAATCAAAGCTTGGCTTTGCTCTTTGATTTCTTGCTCGCAGAATGGGCAAGTATTGTCTTTCTTAAAAAATAACCCGCTTTGTAACCACTCTCGACCTCCTCTTCCAGGGTTCATGTGCTTGTCTAAATGCTCAGCCAAGCGGATTCGTGCGTCGGTATGAATGTCAGCTAGTACATACGATAGGTTTTTAGGAAGTATCGCTAATGTAGCGGATAGCGGTGTATAGCCTTCGGACAGTTTTACTGTCGGCCGTTGCCGAATAGCATCTACACCACCGATGCGTTCGTGAAGCGTTGCCGCCGCACCTACCTCCTTATCATATTTAGCCTTTAATTCTTCGATAGTTTCATTATTCTGCAATCCAACAAACTCTTCCAGATTCAAAGGAGCGGCAATTTTTCTAATAGCATCGGCGGCTTGCCTACTCTCTTTCAGAAAGCGCCGAGTTTCCTGCCGCTTCTCAACTATCGCTTGGGCTTTAGTAACGCCTTCCTCGCCCAAAACAAATTTCGTTAAATTTTCTTTGTGCCCTCTTTCTACACCATCATTAGACAGCACATTTCGGCTTATAAAACCCGAGTCGAATACGCGCCATTTTAGCGACCATTTATCTGACCCCTGCCATTTCTTACCATCGAAAATAAAAGGAACTTCGCCACCACCATCCGGCACTATATTAAACTGCACCGTCTGAGATTTTCCTCCCGGAATAGTTAGTCGATTATTGACAATGTCGACATTCCCACTCTCGATAGACCGGAATATTTCTGTAAGCGTTGATTTGCCGCGACTGTTATATCCGAATACGAGTGACGTTCGCCTAAATTCCGCCTTCGCGGAATTTAAACAACTTGCAAATGTTCCGATTCCTTGGATTTTTTGAATTCTTTTTAGCATATTTGAGCCCTAGTTTGCGTTGTACAAATTGCATTGACAATGCTACTACACCTTGGCTCAACAACGACAGCATTTGTTGCAGCGAAACCATGCGGGCTCTACCTCAGCGCCAAGACTGCAAACGCGTGACGTCCGGTGACCACAGAGGAAGTACCTCCTTATGTATCCAGCATAGGGTGCTGGATAGAGGCTGCATTGACAACCAAACCTCTGTATCACTACTGCTTAGAAAATTGCCACGTGACATCGTCGCCGCAGTCGCAAGAACAAGCGAGCATACTCGCTGATTTTGGGTTTTTAAGCCTTTTTCAAAATATCGGCGTAGCTATGCTCAAAGCCCTCAGCAGCTACCTTGAATTCCTCTTCAGTCATCGAGTACGAAAGATAAAATTTAGCTACATCCGCATCAGAGTAGGTACGTTTGCTTGAAGCAATGAAAATAGCAATATCTCGGATAGCTTGATATTTATCGACGCGGACCATAGTTTGCGGGAGCTCTGATAGAGTTGCAGCAGAGGCCATCGCTTCGACCTTTGCAAGTGCCTTGCGGCGGTTTTCTTCCAACTCTGCGTTGAGTTCTTCGGTAGTCTGATGAACCGCATACTTATCATGTTCTGCGAGACACGCATCGATTACATCTCTGCGTTTTTGAATTTCATCTTGAGAAAGCGGTTTATTTTTATACGAAAAATCGCCATTTTGGTTTAGAACTTCAAGCCCTGCATCAGGAAAACGAAGATGGATGACCAAAGTTTGTTTGTGACGATAAACAACCTCAACCCAACCGAGCGAAGCTAGAAGCTTAACCGCCTCGGAAACACGCGACTTTTCGGAAAGGCACGCGATTCTTCCGATTGTCTCAAGAGCTGGGGTTTGATAAGTATTGGTTTTATCATCGAAACGCCCAACAAGGCCCGTATAAACGTTAGCCAATTGGCAGAGCGCCACAAAGACACGAAGTGCCGTCGTGCCTCCCTTCGCCTTACGCACACGTTCATCAAGCAGAAATTGGATAGGCACGGGATAAGCGTGCAAATTGCCATGCTGAGCAAGCTTTGGTTCGTACCAACGAGCAGGTTTTTTATGTTGTTGCGACATTTTTATCTCTATACATTTTTATCAGGCTCTAGTTGCCGAAGTCAGCAACTTAAAATGTATAGGTACAAAAATGTAGTTTTTTATATTTTTTATAGAAAACTTCGAATTTATTTTTCCAGACCTGGCCTCAGCACACCATCCCGTGGCATATAACGGGCGTAAGCACGCGAGGGGCGAATAGGCCCAACTTTTCCTTGATTAACCTCGTTGAAAAACCCTACCTTCGATTCATTCCGCTCACCTCGGCGCACCGCAACGTGGCATATCGCACGCGTAAGCGTGAAGGGCCGCGAGTAGCGGCCCAACTGTGCCTAGATATAGTTCTTATGAAAGGTTGCTGTTTTGAGCAACTATGCGTCAGGGGGTGCAACAGTACACCTAGATATAGGTACAAAGTTAGGACGCTTAAAAAATCCGCGCGCTAACAGGACTTAGGCGCTCAGAACAGACGGCTTACGCCTTTCGTAGCACAAACTGGGCTCCGTGTTTTGCAAAGAAAAACGCGGAGCAGCCCTCGGCAGAGCTGCAAAGCGTATCCACCTAACAATGGGCTATTGGAAAGGAAACAGTAGCATAAAGCGGTGGGTTAGTGCCCGAAGGGGTGCAAGCTCGTCCAGAGCGAAGCAGCCTCCGCGCCCTAGCGTGGAGGCCACGGGGGGAGCCAACAGGTGGAAAACGGGCGTACAGCCTGTTTTAGGTCCCCCAAGGGGCCGACGACTTTTGGGGGGCGGAGCCCAGCCGGGTCGGGCGACAGCCGAGCCCAACTGCGCTTAATAGCTGGCGAAGCACAGCGGTCAGTAGTCGCCGGGTCCCCTCATTTTTGCGCAGCGAAAATGGAGGGGCGACGAAGGAATTTAGCGCAGTTGGGCTCGGGTGGAGGCTCCAAAGGAGTTGGAACCCGTGCCAGGCCCATAGAGGAAGGGGGGCCCTAGCCCCCCAGCGCACGACCTCGCGTTCAGCGAGGGAAAGTAAGCGATTCCGGACTCTTACCGACTACACTTTTATTTCGAAAATTCGACTAAACGGTTATACGCGGTTTCTATATTTATTGTTATATCGCTGGAACAGGGGTTATAACAATTCACATAACAATTGAAGGGACCGTATATGAACACTATTCTGCTCGACAGGAAAACAGTAATCGAACGCACGATTATTAAGCTGCTTGCGGCGCACGATGTAGCGACGATGATACAGATTCTGAACGCGTGTATCACAACACAGAGAACTCAGCAGTAGCAGCAACACAGCGTAAGCTGAAAGAAATGATGAATGCAGGTTTCATCGGACGCAAGAAATCGAACGAAGGGATTTTTAGGTACTATCTGCAAACCGCTGGATGCTACGCTGTTGCACAGTACATTAACTTTGAAGCGACGCCGGGACACGACAGAAGCTTTCTGAACTGCTCACGCTACGACAGAATCGTTGAGAAGATGATTCGTGATGCAAACGAGGTAGATACAAAAACAGGTGAAAGTATCATGCTGGGCCGTGGTGCACTGCGTCGTATCAAGAACGGAAAATTCTCAGATGTAGACGGCATACTCGGTGTGCGCATCGGGAAAGACACAAGAATGCTGAAGGTCTATGTCAAAATCAACGCGCCGGACGTTGTGGGAATCGCGAAGTACGAGAACGCAAATAAGCGGGCGAAACAATTTGGTACAAAACTGGTCGTCGTCGGTGACAATTTTACGAAAAAATCGCTCGGCATCACGAAGTAAGTTGCTATACATAGTGCGAGCGTATGCAAAACGCTCAGCAGGATGATTAAGGATACGATTTGTGAAAGTCTAGACAACAAAGAGTCATTTGAGTGCCCCGCCTCGTGCGGGGCTTTTTTATTCTTTCAATAGAACAGCTTTCATAGGCGAGACATATTCGCCTCGCGCCTTTGCCAGCGCTTCTTTGACTTGTTGCGGACTCATACCCATACGAGTCAAAACGCCGATAAGTTCATCTTCGTTAATAGCTTGTTCGTGCCTGTTGAGTGCTTCGCGAATCTCAGGAGCAGTCGATAACCCTTCGTCGTAAATTTCGATTGCTTGCGAGCTATGATGGCCTGTTAACTTTTTGATAGTCGAGTACGGCATGTTAGTCTCAATAGCTCTAGAGATGTATTCGCGCCGCATCGCATGAGCATGGAAGCTTTGCTCAACAACACCAAGTCGACGCAAAAGCTTGATAGCTGATTCATAGTTGTAATACACATAAACCGGCGTTTCAGGCGTGCTAGTCTTTGCTCGGGTAGAAAACACATACTCCGACTCGACGCCCTCAACAGTGTTTTGATAGAACTGAGCATTGAGAATTGATACGGCGCGCGGCGTCAAGTGGATACTTCTGTCTTCGCTTTTAAATTTTGTGTTGCGAAAAACCAGTGTCTCGCTTGATAAGGACACATCATCGCGGCGTAAGCGCGCGAGTTCTCCAGGCCTGCACCCTGCGTATCTCAGTAACAAGGCGAACCTTGCGGCTTCCGCGATTCGCGAATCATGGGATTGTGCTGCATGACCTAAGCCCGCAAGCTCGACACCTCCAACTCGACGCTTGCGCTTAGCCTGCGCAGGACGGTCGATTTGGCGTACGAAATTGCTTTGCACGATTTTGCGCTGCTTAGCGAAAGCGACAACAGCGGACAACGCGGCCACTTCGAGACGAACACTAGTTGTTGAGAGCTTTTTCTTAGTGCGCGGAGAAATGGCGTTGCTACGTTTATCGATGTAGTCTTATATGAGAGAAGGCGCGTTTTGTAGGTTATGCAGAGAGTAACTTCCCAACTCAGCTAAAACAGGCTGTATGCGACCGGCTTCGGTGGAACGTGTTTTAGCGGCCTTTTGCAAGAACGATTGGGACTGGCAGTACTTCCCCCAAGCTCCTGATAGTGTTAGCTCAGTAGGGTCCACTACTGCCTTTTGTTCTCCGAGAATAGAGGCTTGAGCTTCTTCTGCCGCCTCGCGGCTCAGGAACACTTTGTGGAACTTGGGGAAGCCTGCACGACGTATCTGAACGCGAAATTTGCCGTTCGGTAGCTGCAAGATAGACATTGAAAAGCCTCGTGCTGTTGGTCATGTGCAATAGAATTGCAAAACGGATTGCACGTGGTCAAGAAAAAAGGGGTTACGCTTTTACGTAACCCCTTGATTTGATTGGTAGGCCTCCCCGGAGTCGAACCGGGCACCAACGGATTATGAGTCCGCTGCTCTAACCAGGCATGAGCTAGAGGCCCGAAACTGGTGTATCTACTCGCAAGGGACGCTGGAAAACTCGCCACTTGCGGACAACGCAACGATGTCGCGTATCCGAAGTGGCGAGAGCATATTGCCTTAACGTAGGGCCGTCAAGCCTCAGCCGCTGTTACCCTCGAGGAAACTCTTCAGCTTGTCCGAGCGCGACGGGTGACGCAGCTTGCGCAGGGCCTTGGCTTCGATCTGGCGGATGCGTTCGCGGGTGACATCGAACTGCTTGCCGACCTCTTCCAGCGTATGGTCGGTCGACATTTCGATGCCGAAGCGCATGCGCAGCACCTTGGCTTCGCGCGGGGTCAGCGAGTCCAGCACGTCCTTCACGACACCGCGCATCGAGGCGTGCAGCGCGGCGTCCGAAGGCGCCAGCGTGTTATTGTCCTCGATGAAATCGCCAAGATGGGAGTCGTCATCGTCGCCGATTGGCGTCTCCATCGAAATCGGCTCTTTCGCGATCTTCATGATCTTCCGGATCTTGTCTTCCGGCATCTCCATCTTGACCGCGAGGGTTGCCGGATCGGGCTCGGCGCCGGTCTCCTGCAGGATCTGGCGCGAGATCCGGTTCATCTTGTTGATCGTTTCGATCATGTGCACCGGAATACGGATCGTGCGTGCCTGGTCCGCGATCGAGCGGGTGATGGCCTGGCGGATCCACCACGTCGCGTAGGTCGAGAACTTGTAACCACGGCGGTATTCGAACTTGTCCACCGCCTTCATCAGGCCGATGTTGCCTTCCTGGATCAGGTCGAGGAATTGCAGGCCGCGGTTCGTGTACTTCTTGGCGATCGAGATGACCAGGCGCAGGTTGGCCTCGGTCATTTCACGCTTGGCCTTGCGCGCCTTCATTTCACCGGCCGCCATCTGGCGGTTGATGT
This sequence comes from Herbaspirillum sp. SJZ107, assembly GCF_006715485.1. Taxonomy (GTDB): domain Bacteria; phylum Pseudomonadota; class Gammaproteobacteria; order Burkholderiales; family Burkholderiaceae_D; genus Telluria. Next base: position 576,013 of record NZ_VFNH01000002.1, on the reverse strand, counting down.
TGCGCAGGTCCGGCAGCGGCAGCACGACGCGCGCTTGCAGGTCAATTAAACGTTGCTGCAGCTCCTTGATCGTCGGGATATTGCGGCCGAGGATGGCACTGTAGGCGTGGCCGGCGTTGACTTCGGCGTCGACCCACTCCAGGTTCGTCTCGTTGCCCGGGAAGACCTTGATGAAGTGGGCGCGCGGCATGCCGCAGCGGTTCACGGCCACGTCCAGGATCTGCTTCTCGATGTGGCGCACTTCGTCGACCTGGCCGCGCAGGGTGTCGCACAGCTTTTCCACGACTTTCGCCGTGAAGCGGATGCCGAGCAGTTCGTTCGAGATTGCTTCCTGGGCCTTGACGTAGGCGTCGGAGTTGTAGCCCTGCTTTTCATAGGCCTTGCGCATCTTGTCGAATTGCTGGCCGATGAAGCTGAACTTGTCGAGGGCGGCCGTTTTGAGCTGCTCGAGCTGCTCGGCGGAGTAGCCGGCGGCGCCGGAGGCGGCATTGCCCTCTTCTTCCTCTTCACCTTCTTCCTCGTCGTCTTCGTCATCCTCGTCGTCGTCGGACTCGGTGGACGTCGGCGCGACCGCGGTCGGCGAGGTGACTTCGGAAGACTCGTCGTCGACCAGGCCATCGACGATTTCGTCGATCTTGATCTCGTCGGTCTCGATGCGGCGGGCGGCGTCGATGATTTCGTCGATCGTCACCGGACAGGCCGAGATCGCCTGGATCATGTCGCGCAGGCCGTCTTCGATGCGTTTGGCGATTTCGATCTCGCCTTCGCGGGTCAGCAGCTCCACGGAACCCATTTCGCGCATGTACATGCGTACCGGGTCGGTGGTGCGGCCGAAGTCGGAGTCGACGGTCGAGAGCGCCGCTTCGGCGGCGGCCTCGGCTTCGTCGTCGCTGGTGGCATTCGGGACGCTATCGGACAGCAGCAGGGTTTCGGCGTCAGGGGCATGCTCGTAGACGGCGATGCCCATGTCGTTGAAGGTGCCGATGATGCCTTCGATCGCTTCCGGATCGACGACGTTGTCCGGCAGGTGGTCGTTGATCTCGGAATACGTGAGGAAGCCGCGCTCCTTGCCCGACTTGATCAGGGCCTTGAGCTTCTGGCGGCGGATTTCGAGTTCTTCTTCGCTGGCTTCGGTGTCGGACGAGAACGCGTCCTTGAGCAAGGCTTTTTCCTTGGCTTTGCGATCCTTGGCCTTGGCCTTGTCGACCGCCTTCAGTTCGGCGCGTTCGACCGCGTTCAGTGCGGCGACTTCGTCGTTTTCAGGCGTAAATTCCTTGGGCTTGCGGCCGCGCCGTCCCGGTACTTTGACGGACGGCAGCACATAGCCCGACGTGTCGATGGCGGCGAGTGCTTCCGCATCGGTGGTCTGGCTGACAGGCGCAACACCCGCGACGCGGGCTTCCGCCTTGTCTTGCGAATTGTCCGCCTTGGCGGACATCCTGGTGGATTTGGTAGCCACGTTGGTTTCGGGTTTCTTGGTTGGCACAGGCGCTTTCGAAGTCACAAACGACCACTTTACGATGGTTAAAGATAAAGTTTTGTTACCTTACATCCTACCTGCAGGCACAAATCTGTTGCCCCACTAACTGAACCTCCACGCAGGTTTCGAACGAAAAGTCGTTTCAAAGCTTGCAATAGTTAGCGTTTTATTATAGCACGCGCCCCAAGACTTTCCAGTCGAGAACACCCCCACCGTGGCGCCTGCTCGTCAGGCGAATTTGGCCGGGGTGTCATTGGCGGCTTCCCGCATCAAGAGGTCCTGCTGTGCTGTGATTTCGCGATAGCGGGCACTCACCTGATCTGGGGTCAGACCCGACGAAAACAACTGGTTCAACTCCTGTTTTAAGACATCCATCTTGATTTGCCTCACTGCGCTAACGATCCAAACGCGGTCCTGGTCAATATCCGATTCGGGTGAGGAAGCGATCTCGGAAATGAGGCCATCGTACTCGTTGCTCGTCTCTTTCAACTGCTGCGACAGCGCGGCGAAGGTGCCGTTCGCGCCCAGGGCCTGGGCCATCTCGACCAGCTGGCGCAGGCGTTCGCCCGCCTCGCCGCCGAAGTGGTCGAAGGCGCGTTGCGCGGCATCGTCCAGTTCCAGCGAAATGGCGGGATGCGACACCAGGATGCGCATGATCTGCAGCTCCAGTCCGACCGGTTCCGGCCGGCCCTGGCGCGGCGGTGCCTTGCGTGCCACCGATACCGGCTTGGACAACTCGAACAACGCTTCGATCTCCGCCGGCGTTGACGCCGTCAAATTCGCCAGGCCGCGCACGATCTGCAGGCGCAGGGCCGAGGGGGTCATCGATTGCAACAGCGGCTTGGCGTCGAACTGGACGCGGGCGCGCCCTTCCGGCGTGTCGAGGTCGTGCTCGGTGGTGACTTCGCGCAGCAGGAATTGCGACAGCGGCATCGCTTCGTTGATCTCCTGGGCAAATGCCTCGGCGCCAAATTCACGCACATAGCTGTCCGGGTCGTGCTCTTGCGGCAGGAACAGGAACTTGATGGTCTTGTTGTCCGACACCTGCGGCAGGCAGGCTTCCAGTGCGCGCCGGGCGGCGCGGCGGCCGGCCTTGTCGCCGTCGAAGCTGAAGATCACGGTGTCGGTCTGGCGCAGCAGCTTTTGCACGTGGGTGCTGGTGCAGGCGGTGCCGAGGGTCGCGACCGCTTGCGGGAAGCCGAGCTGGGCCAGCGCGACCACGTCCATATAACCCTCGGTGACCAGCACATAGCCGGCGTCGCGGATCGCCTGGCGCGCTTCGAACAGGCCGTACAGTTCGTGTCCCTTCTGGAACAGCGGCGTTTCCGGCGAGTTCAGGTATTTCGGTTCGCCGCCATCCATCACGCGGCCGCCGAAGCCGATCACCTGCCCTTTGGTGTTACGGATCGGGAACATCACGCGTTCGCGGAAGCGGTCGTAGCGTTTCTTGTTGCCGCCGTCTTCGTCGACGCGGTCGATCACCAGGCCGGACTCGACCAGGGCCAGTGCATCGTAGTCGCTGAACACCGAGCGCAGGCTGTCCCAGCCGGACGGCGCATAGCCGAGGCCGAAGCGTGCGGCCACTTCGCCGGTCAGGCCGCGCCCTTTCAGGTAGGCGATCGCGGCCGGGGCCTGGCGCAGCTGGGCGCGGTAGTAGTCGCAGGCCTGGTTCAGCGCGTCGGTCATGGCCATCGATTGCGCCTGCTGGGCAGCGCGCTGTTGCGGTGGGATCTTGTCATCGGCTTCGGGCACGATCATGCCTACGCTTTGTGACAGGTCCTTGACGGCATCGACGAATCCCATGCCCGAGTATTCGATCAGGAAGCCGATCGCGGTACCGTGGGCGCCGCAGCCGAAGCAGTGATAGAACTGCTTGGTCGGGCTGACGGTGAAACTGGGGGACTTTTCGTTGTGGAATGGGCACAGGCCCATGTAGTTGGCGCCGCCCTTCTTGAGCTGGACGTAACGCCCTACCACGTCGACGATGTCGACGCGATTGAGGAGATCAGTAATGAATGATTGCGGGATCACGTGAATAGAACCGTATTTGTCTAAGGTCAGACTATACCGCAGGGCTCGCTACCGGTTGATTTTCGACAAGGCAACGAAGATGCCGGCGCCACGCCGTCGACAACGTGTGGCACCAGCAACAGATGGAACATCAGGCGCCGGCGAGCGCCTTCTTGACCTGGGCCGATACGGCGGTCATGTCGGCGCGGCCAGCCAGCTTCGGCTTCAGCACGCCCATCACCTTGCCCATGTCCTGCGGTCCCGATGCGCCGGTCGCGGCCACGGCGGCGGCAACCTCGGCGGCGACTTCTTCATCCGACAGGCCAGCCGGCATGTAGCCCGTCAGCACGGCCAGTTCGGCTTTTTCGATATCGGCCAGGTCGGCACGGCCGCCGGCTTCGAACTGGGTGATCGAATCCTTGCGCTGCTTGATCATCTTTTCGACGATGGCGACGGTCTGGGCGTCGTCCAGTTCGATGCGCTCATCCACTTCCTTGCGCTTGATTTCGGCGAGGATGAGGCGGATGGTGGCCAGCCTGCCGGCTTCCTTGGCGCGCATGGCGGCTTTCATGTCGTCGCTGATCTGGGTTTTCAAGCTCATGGATTCTTTCTCCGTATTATTTTTGAAGGGGGAAAAGGCAAAACCCGCTGCGGCAACAAACCGGAGCGGGCTTCGTCATATTCAGGCCTGTGATCCGCGACTGGCATCGTGGCCGTCGCCGGAAAGGCAGCTGAACCGAATTAGTACAGTTTCTTCGGCAGTTGCTGGCTGCGGATGCGCTTGTAGTGACGCTTCACGGCAGCTGCCAGCTTGCGCTTGCGCTCTGCAGTCGGCTTCTCGTAGAACTCGCGTGCGCGCAGTTCGGTCAGCAGGCCGGTTTTTTCGATAGTGCGCTTGAAGCGACGCATAGCGACTTCGAACGGCTCGTTTTCTTTAAGGCGGATAGTGGTCATGTAAAAATGAAACCGTTGGATTTAGGGAAGAACGAAATTCTAACAGCTTTTCAAGTTCTGTAAAAGGTTTTCGACCGGCGTGACTGAATTGCTACAAGTATCAGTCTCGCCGTCAAGTCCCCAACGCTAACGGCTTACTCGACGCTGGCGCCGGCCGCGACCCCGGAAGCCCAGGCCCACTGGAAGTTATAGCCGCCGAGCCAGCCGGTGACGTCGACCGTTTCGCCGACGAAGTACAGGCCCGGTACCTGGTTCGCCATCATTGTCTGCTGCGACAGTTCGCGCGTATCGACACCGCCCAGCGTCACCTCGGCCTTGCGGTAGCCTTCCGAGCCGGTCGGCACGATGGCCCAGCGGTTGATCGCGTCGCCCAGCTTGCGCAATTTTGCGTCGGCCATGTCCGCCAGGCGTGCATCGGGTGCAAAACCGTTCGCAACCAATAAACCTTCGGCCAGGCGTGCCGGCAGCCATTGGGACAGGATATTGCCCAGCTGTTTCTTGACGGTCGTCTTGGACGAGATCAGTTCCTCGGCCACATCCAGTTCCGGCAGCAGGTTCAGCACGATCGGCGTGCCCGGCTGCCAGTAGCTCGAGATTTGCAGGATGGCCGGGCCGGACAGGCCACGGTGGGTGAACAGCAGGTCTTCGCGGAAGTGGCCGTATCTGCTGCCCTTCCCTTTCCTGGAGCCCGTTTCGACCTCGACTTCGAGGGCGATGCCGGCCAGCGGCACGAAGGGTTGCCAGCTGGGGCCGTCGAAGGTCAGCGGCACCAGGCCGGGACGGGTCTCGACGATCTTGAGGTCGAACTGCCTGGCGATGCGGTAGCCGAGGTCGGTCGCGCCGATCTTCGGGATCGACAGGCCGCCGGTGGCGACCACGACATTACCGGCGAAGATGGGCTCGCCGTCGGTGGCGATGCGGAACAGGTCGCCGTCCTTGTCGACACCGCTCACCTTGCACGGCATGCGCCAGCTGACGCTGCCGGCGTCGCATTCGGCTTTCAGCATGCGGATGATCTGTTCGGCCGAGTCGTCGCAGAACAGCTGGCCGCGGTGCTTTTCGTGGTACGCGATACGGTGCTTCTTCACCAGCGCCAGGAAGTCCTGGGCCGTGTAGCGCGACAGCGCGCTGCGGCAGAAGTGCGGGTTCTCGGACAGGAAGTTCTGCGGGCCGGCGTTGATGTTGGTGAAGTTGCAGCGGCCGCCGCCGGAGATGCGGATTTTCTCGGCCAGCTTGGCGGCGTGGTCGATCAGCACCACGCGCTTGCCGCGGCTGGCCGCAGTGGCCGCGCACATCATGCCGGCGGCGCCCGCGCCGATCACTGCCACATCATATTGTTTTGCCATCGCTGCCACCCGCACATCCGTTTTGCCGAACCCGTGATTGTAAACGCTGAGCCGTGTTCGGGTAAAACCGGAATCGCCCGCTTACCCTTCTCCGGCAGGCATCACATGGAAGTCGCGGCCATTCAGCACCGTGCCGTCGGGCTTGATTGTGATCAGGTGCGTGCCGGCAGCCGTCAGCCCCAGGCGTTTGAGCTGGTCGGGCGCCACCCTCAGCCAGTAGTCGCCGGGGAGCACGCCGGTGATCACGTAGTACCCATCGGACGCGCTGTTCATGCTGCCCACGACCTTGCCCGTGGCATCCGCCAGCTCCAGGCGCAGGTCGCCGATCGGGCGGCTCTTGCCTTTGGTGACGAAATACGTCGTGCCGTCGATCTCGCCGGTCACGGCCACCGCGAAGTCGACCTGATTGACCTTGCCCGGCCGCGGCACGATGCGCACGCCCCTGGTCTGCGGCTGCCACTGCGGGTCGTCGAGCGTGCCCGGATCCAGCGCCAGGTCGATGTTCTGGTGGGCAGGCAGGCGCGCCAGGTAGGCGATGCCATCGGCGCCGGTGCGCGCCAGCTGGTTGCCACCGTTGATGGTGAAGCCGACGCCTTTGATGGGCTCATCAGTGCCGTCCATCTCGCCGTTCAGGTTCTTGTCGAGAAACACGCGCACCGAGGCCGAGCCCATGTTCGCCATCGGCTGCGCATCGGTCATCATGCGCGCATGGCGCGGCTCCAGCCCCAGCGCCATGAAGAACTGCACGCCGCCGCCGTACGCGTGCCGGGTCGAATAATAAGCGTTGACTCCGAGCCCGTAGCTGCCCAGGCTCTTGTTCAGCGCGCCGTTCAGGCGGGTTTCGCGGGTGTCGAACATGCGGCTCAGGCCCAGGTTCACCAGATAGCCGCCGGTCAGGTAGCGGTCGGCCGAAACGGCAGCGCTGCCCAGCTGCGCCACCGGCTTCAGCAGGTATTGCAGCTGGCCGGTCAGACCGATGCCGGCGACACGGCGACTCACCTGCAGTTGCCCGTTCGCCACCTTGGCACCGTCCAGCGACTGCCAGCGCAGCGCGTTGGTGAGCGCGGTGCCGTCGCGGTAGGCGGATAGCCGCCCCTGCACCAGGACGTTTTCCTTGTGCGAAGCCAGGATGTCGCGCCGCACTTCGAACGAAAGCGGGAAGAACATGCCCGCGCCCGGCGCGACCGCGCCCTCGGCGCGCAGTTCGTCCCGGGTGCGGACCGGGTCAGGGGCCTGGGCGAACACCTCGCTGGTGAAGCCATCGAGGCGGGCGCGGCTGGCCGACAAGGCAAGGTTGCCGACCCGCGTCTTGAGGGCCAGCTGGGCCAGCCTGCCGCCGTCGGCGGCGCGGACCGCGTCGCCGCTCAGGATGAAGGCGCTCAGGTAGCCGCGCAGTCCGAGGTTGGCATAGCCCTGCTCGCTGCCATCGGGCAAAGGCACGCGCTGCCAGCCGCCGGTGGCGTTCAGGTGTTGGCCCAGGCCCCATTCGAACTGGGCCAGGGCGCGCGGGCGTCCGTACTGGTCGCGGTGCGCAGCCACGTCGTAGAACAGCTCGCCGCGCCGCACCGCCGACTCTTCGAGCAGGAAGCTCTGGCGCTCCACCCGCACCTGTCCCAACGGGCCGTGGAACACCAGCCGGAAGTCGTTCGGCCCAAAGGCCAGGCGCTGGTCCGGGAAGCTGTATTTACCGTCGGGGCGCGACTGCTGAAAGCCGACCAGCGCCTCGTTGTAGTACAGCTCGACGTCCCAGCCGGGCGGCAGGTCGCCCTGCAAGGTGTGACGGTCGAAGCTGCTTGGCTGGCTCAATGGCCGGTTGCTGACTGCGATGCCGTTGCCGGTCGCGCTGCTGACCGAAATGTTCGCCATACCCGGCACCGCCACACTGCCGAACAGCGCCGTGCGCGCGCGCAGGGGGCCGAGCAGGCCGCCGCCGGGATCGTTGCGGCCCAGCGTCAGGCGCACGGCAGTCGAGGGATCGACCGAGTTGCGGCTCGCGTACAGCGCCGCTTCCATGCCGAGCAGGTCGGCCGTCAGGTAAGTGGCATACGACGTAGCGGTCGCGCGCCGTCTGCCGGCGCTGCCGTCCGTCGTGATGGACAGGGTCTGGTCGATGAAAGGCAGGCCCGCCACCCGGTACGGCGTCGCCAGACGCGGATAACCGGGATCGGTATACACGCCCTGGCTGCCCGGCAGCTTGCCACGTTGGCGCCGCGCCAGGCGCTCCTGCAGCGGCAGTGGCTCGCGCGGGCGTACCTTGAGGGTCAGGCTGGACATGTCGATATCGAGGTCGACCGGCAGCCAGCGCGCCAGCAGCGTGCTGTCGACATAGATGTCTTCGGCCTCGACCTTGACCTGCGAGCGCTCGAGTTCCTCGCGCTTGCCGCCGCTGTGGACTGCCCCTTCGGGCACGTCGAGGCTGAAGTTGCGATCTTCACGCAGGATGTAGCCGCTGGCACGGCCTTCGTCCGTCACCCGCACCGCCAGGGTCAGCATGCGCGCCAGCTCGCCCAGCGGCAGGAACACATGGCGACCGATTTCATACGCGGTGACGCCGTCGGACAATACCTGGCTGTCAAGGCGTACTTCGAGCAGGATCAGATTGGCTTCGGTTTTCGGCGACGGTTTTGCCGCCGCTGCAGTTGGCGCTGCAGCAGCGGCGACACCCGGCTGAAATGCGGGCAGCATGCCCAGTCCAGCAAGAAGAAAACCGTTTCGGAATACCTGCATGGATCGCCAAAACGCATCGCCGGCCAACCGGCGGCTGGCCCTGCGATACGATGAATTACGCCGCGAAATGACTACGCACGCCCGTTCGCCGATCGGGCGTTACGGCAGTTCCAGATTTGCCTGCGCCAGCAGCGTGCCGCCCGCTTCGGGCCGGTCCCGGTAGGTCACGTCGAGCGTGCCATGCGCCAGCGTCAGTCCTGCCGGCACTTGCAGCTGCAGTGCGGCGTGGCGCACCCGGTTCGGCGTGTACACGGCGATGCCGCCGACCTCGCCCACCGTCTGCGGCTTGCCGCCGCGCGGCGTGAAGGTCACACTCAGGTCGCCATACACCGAGCTGCCGCCTTCGCGCTCGAACTGCAGCTTGAGGACCGGGTGCTGCGCATCCTCCCTCTGCAACGCAAGGTGGCCGAGGCTGACCTTTGCGCTGGCCGCCCCATGGCGCACGATGACCGGCACCGAGGCACCGACCAGGGCATTCAGGACGATACCGATGCCCTTTTCTGCCTGGCCCTGGTGTTCGATGCTGGTGCTGCCTTCGACGTCCGGCAGCTTGTCGAACTGCAGGTGCGAACGGTATTCACCTTCGGCCAGCTCGGCAGGCTTGCGCAGCATCACGCGCACGGTCTGCACGGTGCCTGGTTGCAAGGTGACCTGGCGCGGCGAAAAGCGCAGCATGTCGTTTGCAAAGCGTTCGTCCGGTGCCGGCGTGTCCGCCACTTCGAACTGGCCGGTCTCGGTCATGCGTCGGTTGACCAGCGCAATCCGGTAGGTGGCGGGCTTGCTGCCGTTATTGATCAATTCGATTTGCGCGGCGCGCTGGTTTTTCTCGAACACGATGCGGGTGGGGTACAACATCAGGTCCGCATGCGCCGGCAGGGCCAGCACCAGCAGCAGCCAGGCAAGCAGCGAAGTCAGGATGATGCGCAGCTGCCGGCGCAGCCTACCCGGGGAAACCGGTGCGAACGAAGGGAAAGACATGGCATCCTTTCCAGCTCAATTGAAGTTGACAGTGACGGAAAATGCACCGGAATACGTGCCGGCAGCCTGGGGGGATTTGACGTGCAGGGTGGCGCCGACCGATACGCTGGCGGCAGCGGCCGGAGCAACAAAGGTATCCGCCGCCGGCAAGCTGCGGAAGGCGTCGACCGTCATGGTGCTCGTTACGCCGCCGGTTACGCTGGTGAGCTGGATACTGGGGCTGTTGAACGTGATCACGGCTTGCCTGTTGCCGACGATCCCGCTGACGGTGAAGCTGGCCGGACCGGGGCTGCCGCCATTCAGCACGATGACGCCGTTTCCAGTCGCCCCCGGCACGCCGGGGGCGACGGCCACCGTGCCGGCGCCGACGGCAACGATACGGCCGAAATCGAGGCCCCGTGTATTCGTCACCGTAACCTTCTGGGCGCAGGCTTCGCGCCCGGCAGGCAACAGCAACGCCGGCAGCGATGCGATGCCGGCGATGAGGATGGGACGAGAGACGCGCCGCATCCTCCGCATGTCAGTTGTAGTTGACCGCGACGACGATATCGCCGCTGTAGGTGCCGGCGTTCTGGTTGGCGCCGACCGTCAGGATGCCGCCGACGTAGATCGATTGGGCGCCGTTGGACAGGGTGCCGGTGGTGACGGTGCCGCTGGTCTTCGCGCTGGCGCTGGTGTCGCTGATGGGGGCGAAGGCCATGCTGTCGCTCCCGCTGGTGAGCGTGCTGGCGGTGCCGGTCATATCGATCGCATAAGTCAGATTGCCCGAACCGGTCACGTCGAACTTTGCGGCAGCAGGGGTACCGCCGGTGGCGACCGTACCGCCGCCGACAGTGCGCGTGCCACCCGGGGTGAGCGTCACCGTACCCGCGCTGGCTCCCCCTGCGATGGAGCCGAACGACAGGTCGACCGCCTTGCTCACGGCGATCGGCGCGACGACGGTGCTGTTTGCGGTCGCGGTCGCGTTGTTGGCGGCCATCGTATGACCGGTTGCGGCGATTGCCATTGCCATCAAAGCCAGTTTTAAACCATGTGCGGTGAAGCGGACTTGCTTGTTCATTGGTCTTCCTTCCGATTGAATAACTGGCATGGGAAAGGCCGGCGAGCTTGGCATTCGTACCGGCAGCGTGTTTCGCAGAGGAAACCTTATACTTTCCTGCCGGCATCGCCTTGCTATTTCGCAAGGCAATCGAATCCAGTATTCGAACAAGGTGAAGAAAGACTTCCGCCTTCGAAGCGGAACAGGTGGGAGGCAGGCGGGAGGGTGCGGCGCCGACAGAAGCCGGCGCCGCTGAAGGCGTTATTGCGTGGTAGTGCGCAGCGTCCTTGCCACGCGCACGCACTGCGCAACCTGGGCCGCGATCGGCGGCGGCACGGGTTGTTCCCCGCGCAGGGCGCGCAGGATCCAGTCGGCGGTGGCGGCGGCATCGCGGCCGTCCGGGGCGGCTGCCAGCTCGTCGGCCGGCGCGTCGCGCTCGACCAGCAGGGTTTTCTGGCCGGCGTGGAACCAGTTGATTTCCTGGGCCCGGTTGGCGTTGGCCACCGTCTCGCCTTCGGTGCCGCGCATCAGGAAGGCGTCGCCCCTGGCGTGCGGCGCGGCCGTGCCGAAGTACTCGCTCAGCATGCCCAGGTATTCAGGGTGCGTGTACGAGACCAGGCGCAGCGCCGGGCCGTCGAAGGGCTGCAGGATTTTCACCAGGGTGTGCGTCGAATTGCGCACGCCGAGGATGCGGCGCAGCGACAGCTGGTGCGCTAGCTGCGGCGCCAGGCGCTCGATCGGCATGAAGCACGGCTTGCCGGCCGCGAAGGCGTCGAGCATGTCGGCAGTCGAGCCGGTCGGGCCGATGCCGAGTTCGGCGAAGATTTCGAAGGTCGTGACGCGGCCCGGGTCCTGCTGGACGCCGTGCACCAGCACCGGCACGCCCTCGCGCGCCAGCAGCAGCGCCAGCAGCGGGGTCAGGTTGGCGAGCTTGCGCGCGCCGTTGTAGCTGGGGATCAGCACCGGCGCGAATTCGCCCGGCGGCGCAGGGAGCGGCGCGAACGAGGCTTCGGCGGCGTCCATGAAGCCGGCGATCTCGTCGACGGATTCGCCCTTGATGCGCATCGCCAGCAGGATGCCGCCCAGTTCCAGGTCGGACACGCGCCCGTCCAGCATGGCGCCGTACAGCAGGCGGGCATCGTCGCGCGACATGCTGCGCGCGCCTTTCACGCCGCGGCCGATTTCCTTGATGAAGCGGGCCGCCGGGAATGGTTGCAACTGCGGTTGCAACTGCGGTTCCCGTTGCGGGTCGGTGGTCGTTTGATGATTGGTTTCCATGGACAGGAGAATACCATTGCGCGCAATGGCTGGCGCGTCCGCTCGATGTTGCTACTGGGCAAATTATCTGCGGAATTTGTGTGCAGTCCGCTGCATGCCTGCCGATTTCCGGCTAGACTGGTCAATCCTTCAGGAAAGAATGCCATGCCATGCTGATCACGCCCGATATCGAAAATACCAATGTCACCTCGTTCGCGACGATGCCGTCGCCTGTCGAGCTGCATAAAAAACTGCCGCTCACGGACAAGGCCTTCACCACCGTGATGAAGGGCCGCGAGACCCTCCGTAACATCCTCGACCGCAAGGACAAGCGCCTGTTCGTGGTCGTCGGCCCCTGCTCGATCCACGATCCGGTCGCCGGCCTGGATTATGCGCGCCGCCTGAAGGCGCTGCAGGCCGAAGTCGCGGACACGATGGTGCTGGTGATGCGCGTGTACTTCGAAAAGCCGCGCACCACCACCGGCTGGAAGGGCTACATCAACGATCCGTTCATGGACGATTCCTTCCGCGTCGACGTCGGCATGGAGCGCGCGCGCCAGTTCCTGCTGGATGTGTGCGAACTCGGCCTGCCGACCGCCACCGAGGCGCTCGATCCGATCTCGCCGCAATTCCTGGGCGATCTGATCGCCTGGACCGCGATCGGCGCGCGCACCACCGAATCCCAGACCCACCGCGAGATGTCGTCGGGCCTCTCCACCCCGGTCGGCTTCAAGAACGGCACCGACGGCGACGTCGAGATCGCGATCAATGCCGTGCTGTCGTCCTCGAGCCCGCACTCCTTCCTGGGCATCAACGACCAGGGCACGGTGTCGATCGTGCGCACCAGCGGCAACGCCTACGGCCACGTGGTGCTGCGCGGCGGCGGCGGTCGTCCGAACTACGATTCGGTGTCGGTGACGATCGCCGAGCAGGCGCTGACCAAGGCCAAGCTGCCGACCAACCTGGTGGTCGACTGCTCGCACGCCAACAGCTACAAGAAGCCGGATCTGCAGCCGCTGGTGATGTCGGACGTGATCCAGCAGATCAGGCACGGCAACAAGTCCCTGGTCGGCGTGATGATCGAATCGAACATCGTCAGCGGCAACCAGCCGATTCCGAGCGACCTGTCGCAGCTGAAGTATGGCTGCTCGGTGACCGATGGCTGCATCGGCTGGGAAGATACCGAGGCGATGCTGCGCAGCGCGCACCAGGAACTGCTGCAGCGGCCCTGAACCTTGGATCGCAGGGTGGACACCCCGTCCACCCTGCTGCATGCAACACATCCGAGCAGGCCGTTCGCGCCTGCTTTACAATGGCGGATTACGCTTTACGTCCACCATTCTCTTTATCTCCCCATGATTGTCCTCGGCGTCGAATCCTCCTGCGATGAAACCGGCCTGGCTCTGTACGACACCGAGCGCGGCCTGCTGTCCCATGCCCTGCATTCGCAGGTCGCGATGCACGAGGAGTACGGCGGCGTGGTGCCCGAACTGGCCTCGCGCGACCACATCCGGCGCGCCCTGCCGCTGCTGGAACAGGCGCTGAACAAGGCCGGCGTCGCCAAGCAGGACATCGATGCCATTGCCTACACCCAGGGACCGGGCCTGGCCGGCGCGCTGCTGGTCGGCTCCTCGGTCGCCTGCAGCCTGGGCCTGGCGCTGGATAAACCCGTGCTCGGCGTGCACCACCTGGAAGGCCACCTGCTGTCGCCGCTGCTGGCCAGCGAGCGCCCCGAATTCCCCTTCATCGCGCTGCTGGTGTCCGGTGGCCACACACAGCTGATGCGGGTCGACGGCGTCGGCCGCTACACCCTGCTGGGCGAGACCCTCGACGATGCCGCCGGCGAAGCCTTCGACAAATCCGCCAAGCTGCTCGGCCTCGGGTATCCGGGCGGGCCGGCGATCTCGCGCCTGGCCGAATTCGGCGATCCGGACGCCTATAAACTGCCACGCCCGATGCTGCATTCGAAGGATTTCAACTTCAGCTTCTCGGGCCTGAAGACCGCGGTACTGACCGTGGTGAAGAACCGCGAGGGTGGCATGGCGAATATCTGCGAACAGGACAAAGCCAACATCGCGCGCGGCTTCGTCGATGCGATCGTCGACGTGCTCACCGCGAAGTGCGTGTCGGCGCTCAAGCACACCGGCCTGAAGCGGCTGGTGATCGCCGGCGGCGTCGGCGCCAACCGCCAGCTGCGCGCCTCGCTGGATGCCGCGGCCGCCAAGAAGAAGTTCAAGGTGTATTACCCGGAGCTGGAATTCTGCACCGACAATGGCGCGATGATCGCGTTTGCCGGGGCCCTGCGCCTGCAGCTGAATCCGGATGCCGCCCAGCGCGACTACGGCTTCAACGTGCGTCCGCGCTGGCCGCTGGACGAGATCGAAGCGGCCTGACACCGTCTTGACACCGTCCCGGCCGCAGCTTGCCGGGATTGAACTTGCTAGCCTGTCATCGATCCTACCGTGTGACCGGCGATAGCCAAAGGATGGCAATATCGGGCCGTTGAGTTTTACGGAGGTGCTGCATGCGCGTAGTAAGCTGGAATATTCACTGGGGCTGTGGAAAGGACGGGCGCATCCGGATCCACGCTGTGATCGATGTTCTACGCAAGCTGAATCCCGACGTCATCTGCCTGCAGGAAGTGGCAGGCAATCATCCCGAACTCGAAGGCAGTGCAACCGCCAGCCAGTTCAAGCAGCTGGCCGGTGCATTCGGCGGCTATCACATGATCGAGCAGGCACCGAGCGAGATCTACAAGAACAACCTGCCGCGCCAGTTCGGCAATATCCTGCTGTCCAAATACCGCATCACCCAGGCCCAGCGCCACATGCTGCCGTGGCCGGCCGATCCCGAGCATCCGTCCGGCATGCCGCGCGGGATGATCGAAACCGTGCTCGAAGCGCCCGGCGGCAAGCTGCGCGTGCTGACCACCCACCTCGAATATTATTCGCCGCTGCAGCGCCGCGCCCAGGTGCGCCGCATCCGCGAACTGCACCGCGAAGCCTGCGCCCGCGCCCGCATCTACCAGTCCGAGCCCGATCTCGATCCGCCCTTCCAGCTGGGCTTTCGTCCGGGCAGCGCGATCTTTTGCGGCGACTTCAATTTTGCGCCGGATGCCGAGGATTACCAGGAGCTGGTGGCACCGGTCGAACCCGATACGCTGCGCCTGCTAGATGCCTGGCGCGTCCGCCACGGCGACATGGCGCGCGCGCCGACCGCCGGGCTGCACGGTTTTCCGTGGCCGGAACGGCCGGCGTGCTACGACTATTTCTTCGTCACCGAAGACCTGGCGGCGCGCGTGAACGAAGTGAACGTGCAGTCCGAGACGGCGGTCTCGGACCATCAGCCCATTGTGCTGGACCTGGTTTAAGCCATCGCTTCTTCGCGGGCGATCTTTCTTAACGCCTGCTCGAACACCTCGGGCGGTTGTCCACCCGAGATCAGGTGGCGCTGGTTGATGACGATCGCCGGCACCGAGCGGATACCGGCACGCTGCCAATAGTATTCGGCCTGGCGCACCTCGTCGGCATAGGTATTCGATTCCAGCACCTGGCGCGCCGCATCCTGGTCGAGACCGACCTCGCCCGCCACCCGCAGCAGCACCTCGTGCGAGCCCGGGTTTTCGCCCTTCGTGAAATACGCTTCGAACAGCTTTTCCTTGAGTGCCTTCTGGCCGGCGGGCTGGGTTGCGGCCCAGTGCAGCAGGCGGTGCGCGTCGAAGCTGTTATAGATGCGGCCGCGCGCGCTCATGTCGAAGGTAAAACCGAGGTCGGCGCCGCGCTGGCGGATCATCTCGCGCGACTTGTCCTGCTGTTCCTGGCTGGATCCGTATTTTTCCGCGATGTGTTCGAAGATGTCCTGGCCGTCCGGCCCCATGCCCGGGTTCAGTTCGAAGGGCTGGAAGTGCATGTCGACCTCGATTTCGTCCTGCAGGTTCGCCAGCGCTTTCTCCAGCGATTTGAGGCCGATCACACACCACGGGCACGACACATCCGATACAAAATCGATTCTCATCTGCTGACTCACGACTCACCACCTTCCATTTATTACATTTACGATTGCCTATCTTGACACATTGTCAGAAAGGCGTCAGCGCGCCTACCGAAATACCGAAAATGCGTGCTTGAGGGCACAATCCTGCAGCGGGGTCGGCACGGAATCTGAGCAATTCGCGGCCAGATGTGCTTCGGGGCCAGAGCCCACCAAAGTGCCCTGACCCCGAATCGTGCGCTGCCTCAGAATTGGCTTATTTCTTTTTGGTAGCGGCCTTGGCGGCGGCGGATTTGCTGCCGATGCGCGATTCCTTGCCGGCGATGAGGTTGGCGATGTTGCCGCTGTGGCGCCAGAGCAGCAGTGCGCTCATGACGATCACGGCGAACAGTTTTTCGTCGGCGCCGAACAGCAGGCCGTAGTAGAACGGGGCGAACACCGCGGCCACCAGCGCCGCCAGCGACGAGTAGCGGAAGGCATAGGCCACCACCAGCCAGGTAACCAGGGTCGCCAGGCCGAGCCAGGGATTCAGGCCGAGCAGCACGCCGAGCGCGGTGGCCACGCCCTTGCCGCCGACGAAGCGGAAGAACACCGGCCACAGGTGGCCCAGGAACACCGCGATCGCGACCAGCGCCACGGTGCCGTCGCCGAAATCGAACTGCTCGCTGAAGTGAATCGCCAGCCACACCGCCAGCCAGCCCTTGGCGCAATCGCCGATCAGGGTCGCGATCGCGGCCTTCTTGCTGCCGCTGCGCAGCACGTTGGTGGCGCCCGGGTTCTTCGAACCGTAGGTGCGCGGGTCGGACAGGCCGAAGGCGCGGCTCGCCACGACGGCGAAGGAAATCGAGCCGATCAGGTAGGCTGCGATGGTGAAGATGATTGTATACATGTGTCTCTTTCTTTATCCCCAAGCCGGCGCTACGGGGGAGGCCGGCGCGTGACTATACACCATGGCTTATGCCCGGCGGCAAGCCTTTACTCCGCCAGCGCACAATGCACAGTCCGCGCCTTCAGCACGTCGACCAGCACCTGCGGCGCGATCCCGACCAGGAAACCGCGCCGCCCGCCATTGATATAGATTTTGTCGAGCTCGAGGATGGATTCCTCGACGTACACCGGCATCGCCTTGCGGATGCCGAACGGCGAGGTGCCGCCCACCAGGTAGCCGGAATGGCGCTGCGCCACCTCGGGCTTGCACGGCTCGACCGACTTGCACGGGATCGCGCGCGCCAGGTTCTTGGTCGATACCTTGCAGTCGCCATGCATCAGCACGATCAGCGGGCGCGCCGCCTCGTCCTGCATCACCAGGGTCTTGACGACGTCGTGTTCGGGCACGCCGAGCGCGCGCGAGGAGACCGCCGTACCGCCGTGTTCTTCGTATTCATAGGGGTGCTCGGAAAAGACCACACCCTGCTTGCGCAGGAACTGGGTGGCGGGCGTTTCGGAGATGTGCTCTTTCTTGGCCATGCGTGTTACGCTAAAAGCAAACGGAGGAGTTTCTGATTATGCAGCAAGAAATTCGCTTTGCCACCTTTAATGTCTATAACCTGGCCCCGGCGGGCGCCCGGCTCTATGACAACCTGGCGCCCTACACGCCCGAGGAGACCGAAGCGAAGATCGATTGGACCGCGCGCCAGCTCGACACGCTGAATGCCGACGTGATCGGCTTCCAGGAGGTGTTTTCGCAGGCGACGCTGGCCGAGGTACTGTCGCGTACGCGGCGCTACCGCGAGGCGCTGCATATCGGCTTCGATCCCGACCCCGGCGCCGACAAGCTGACGCCGAGCGTGGCCCTGGTGTCGCGCCTGCCGCTGGCGGCGGCGCCGGAACCGCTGCCCTATTTTCCTGCCGGGATCGCGATGCCGCCCGGGAACCGCGACCCGGAGCGCTTCACCCGCCCGCCGCTGCACGCCCAGATCGAGCTCGCGCCCGGGCTGGTGGCCGACGTGCTGGTGGTGCACCTGAAGTCGCGCCGCCCCGATTACCGCACCGGCGACACCGGCGACGATCCGCAGCTGTTCGCGCTGGCTTCGCTGCGCTCGCTGATCCGGCGCGGCACCGAGGCGGCGGCGCTGCGCGTGATCCTGTCGCGCCTCGGCCGCGAACACCACCGCCCGCGCATCGTGCTGGGCGACTTCAACGACGTCGCCGACGCCGTCACCACCGGCATCGTGCTCGGCATCGGCGGTCCGGCCGGCGACCGCCTGTACGACGCCTGCGGCATGCAGCGGCGCCAGGACCGCGTGCGCCACGTCGGCTTTTCGAACCTGCACGAGGGGCAGTACACGACTATCGACCATATCCTGGTATCGAGCGAGTTCAATCCCGAGCTGCCGGGGGCGCTGGGGGAAATCGCCGACGTCGTGTACCTGAACGACCACCTCGACCTGGGCCTGCCGGAAGCGTCGGACCACGGGCAGGTGCTGGCCAGGCTGCGCCTGTTCGAGCGGGTCGAAGGGGAACCCGAGGGCGATGGCTGAGCCGGCAACGCCCACGCCGCCTTTTTCACCATTCAGCGGTCCTTTTTCACCGCTCGTCGCATTCCGATAGCTGTTCGTCATCCCCTTCCCTACCATGCCTTCATGCGCATGGAGCTCCATCCCTCCGACGGAACACGTGCGCTCCCCTTCCAACGCGCTCAACAAGAACGAGGCCATGAAGATCGAGACGCTCCCCCTGTCGCCGGCCGAGCCGGCCGCAAGCACCGTGCCCCATCAACGCCGCCGCGCCGCCATCGGCCTGGCGGCCGTGCTCCTTGCCGGCGCCGCCGGCGGCTACGCCTGGACCCAGCGCGCGGCGGCCCCCGCCCAGCCCGCGCCCGGCGCCGCCGCCAAGGCGGACAAGGAGTCCGTGCACGAACTGTCGAAGCGCGACATCGCCGTGGTCGAGGCGCGTCCGCTGGCGGTCACCCTGCCCCTGTCCGGGTCCTTGATCCCGCTGGCCCAGGCGACCGTGAAATCGAAGGTGTCGGGCGTGGTGCTGGCCACCACCGTACAGGAAGGGATGCGGGTCGCCGCCGGCCAGGTGATCGCCCGCCTCGACGACGCCGAAGCGCGCGCCCGCGTGGCCCAGCAGCAGGCGCTGCTGGCCGACGCCAACGCGCGCCTGACACTGGCGAAGAAGAACCAGGCCAACAGCGCAGCCCTGCTGCAGCAGAAGTACATCGCCCAGAGCGCCTACGACACGAGCTCGAATGCGGTCGACCTGGCCCAGGCCGCGGTCGATGCCGCCCGCGCCCAGCTCGACCTGGCGCGCATCGCGCTGGCGGACACGGTGATCCGCGCGCCGCTGTCGGGCGTGGTCAGCAAGCGCCATGTGCAGGCCGGCGAAAAGCTGTCGCCGGACAGCCCGGTGTTTTCCATCGTCGACCTGCAGCATCTGACCCTGGACGCCCAGGTGCCGGCCTCCGACATCCCGCGCATCAAGGTGGGCCAGGAAGTGCAGTTCCGCGTCGACGGCTTCGGCGAGCGCAACTTCGCCGGCAAGGTGGTGCGCATCAACCCGTCCACCGAAGCCGGCTCGCGCGCCATGCTGGTGTATATCGGCGTCGACAATCCGGATGGCCTGCTGCGCGCCGGCATGTTCGCGAAAGGCGCGGTGACGACCGAGAAATCGGCAGCGCACGCGCTGCTGCCTTTGAGCGCCGTGCGTACCGGAGAAGGAGAACTGCGAGGCGAGGACGTGGTGTACCGCGTCGACGGCGGCAAGGTCGTGGCGCAGCCGGTGAAACTCGGCCTGCGCAACCAGGACGAAGGCCTGGTCGAAGCGCTCGACGGCATCCAGGCCGGCGCCACCGTGCTGGCCCTGCCGCTGGACGGCGTCAAACCCGGCCACCGCGTCAAGCTGCCCACCGCCACCACCGCTGCGAAAGGCTGACCCCATGTGGATGACCCGCGTCAGCATCAAGCACCCGGTGTTCGCGACCATGGTGATGGTCGGCCTGATGGTGCTCGGCCTGTTTTCCTACCGTGGCCTGGGCGTGGAAAACATGCCCAACGTCGAGATCCCGGCCGTGTTCATCGAGACCCAGTACCCGGGCGCCTCGCCCGAGCAGGTCGAGAACGACGTCACCCGCCCGATCGAGGAAGCGGCGAATACCGTCGGCGGCATCAAGGCGATCCGCAGCTCTTCCTTCGAGGGCCGGTCCGGGGTCGGCGTCGAATTCCAGCTGACCGTCAACATGGACCGCGCCGTCCAGGAACTGCGCGACCGCATCAGCACCGTGCGCGGCGGCTTCCCGCGCGAAGTCAAGGAGCCGGTGGTCTACCGCCAGGAAGGCGACAATGCGCAACCGGTGCTCCAGCTTTCCTTGAGCTCGCACGAACGCAGCCTGCGCGACCTGACCATGCTGACCGACCAGGTCATCGTCAAGCGCCTGCAGGCAGTGGCCGGCGTCGGCCAGGTCCGCGTCAACGGCAAGCAGAACCGGCAAGTCCTGGTCGACATCCGTCCGGACCAGCTGCGCAGCCTGAACGTCGGCATCGACGAAGTCATGGCCGCGATCAGCGCCACCAACGCCAACCTGCCGGCCGGCCGCGTCAGCCGCGGCGAGCGCGAGAACCTGGTGCGCATCGAAGGCAAGATGAAGGCAGCGCGCGACTTCAACCGCATCATCGTGGCCCAGCGCGCCAGCGGCCCGGTCTACCTGGAACAGGTGGCCCGGATCTCGGACGGCGCCGCGGAAGAGGACTCGATCTCGCGCGTGAACGGCGAACGCGCCATCTCGCTGGAAATCGCCAAGGTCCAGGATGCCAACACGGTTGCGGTGGGCACGGGCGTGCGGGCGGCGATCGAGGCGATGAAGGACAGCCTGCCCAAGGATATCCGCTTCACCGTCCTGGACGACCAGGCCAAGACCGTGCAGGGCCAGCTCGACAACGTCAAGGACACCATCATCGAAGGCGCGATCCTGACCATGGTGATCGTGTTCCTGTTCCTGCACTCCTGGCGCAGCACCATCATCACCGGCCTGACCCTGCCGATCTCGGTGCTGGCCAGCTTCATCGCCATGAAGTACTTCGGCTTCACGCTGAACTTCCTGACCCTGATGGCGCTGTCGCTGTCGATCGGCCTGCTGATCGACGACGCCATCGTGGTACGCGAGAACATCGTGCGCCATCTCGGCATGGGCAAGAACCACGTGCGCGCCGCCGAGGATGGCACCAACGAGATCGGCCTGGCGGTGATGGCCACCACGTTTGCCATCGTCGCCGTGTTCGTGCCGATCGCCTTCATGCAGGGCATCATCGGCCGCTTCTTCCTGCAGTTCGGCATCACGGTGGCGGTGGCGGTGCTGGTCTCGCTGTTCGTCAGCTTCACGCTCGACCCGATGCTGTCCTCGGTATGGCCGGACCCGGCCAAAGACCGTTTCAAGTATGTGCCCTGGCTGGGCCGCCTGACGGCGCGCATCGACCGCGGCATCGAGCACGTGCACGGCTGGTACGCCAAGGTGCTCGGCTTCGCGCTGGCCTGGCGCAAGTCGACCCTGCTGCTCGCCTTCGCCCTGTTCGCCGGCAGCCTGCTGCTGGTGCCGAAGATCGGCGGCGAGTTCACGCCCCAGGTCGACAACGGCTTCATCCAGCTGCGCTTCAAGACCCCGGTCGGCTCCAGCCTCGACTACTCCGACGCCAAGCTGCGCCAGATCGAGACCGCGCTCGGCGAATTCAAGGAAATCGACAGCATGTCGACCATCGTCGGCTCCTGGGAAGGCCGCAATTACTCGCAGGTCAACCTGAAGCTGACGGACGTGCACACGACGCACCGCCGCTCGCAGCAGGAACTGGAACAGGTGATCCGCGACCGCCTGTCCTCGATCGCCGGCGTCACCCTCACCGTGGGCGAGCGCCCGATCTTCATCGCCATCCTCGGCAACGACGACGCCAAGCTGGATGCCGTCGCACACCGGCTGATGGACAAGATGGCAGCGATCAAGGGCGTGGCCGATATCGAATACAGCCAGGAAGGCGCGAATCCGGCCACGCTGGTGAAAATCAACCACGAACTGGCGCGCGACCTCGGGCTGTCGGTGCAGCAGATCGGTGCCTCGCTGCGGCCCTTCGTCGCCGGCGACCAGACCAACCGCTGGCTGGCCCCGGACGGCCAGAACTACGAGGTCAACGTGCAGCTGCCGAAGACCGGCCGCCAGAAGATCGCCGACCTGGGCGACCTGGCGGTGGCCTCGAGCCGCCTGGACGCGGCCGGCAACCCGATCATGGTGCCGCTGCGCCAGGTGGTGGAGTTCGTGCCCGCGACAAGCCCGCAGGTGCTCAAGCGCCAGGCCCTGCAGCGCCGCGTGGCGGTCTACGCCGGCCTGGACGGCCGGCCGCTGGGCGACGTGATGAGCGAGGTGCGGCAGGCCATGAAGTCGATCGAGATGCCGGACGGCGTGCGCTTCGACGTCGGTGGCCGCGCCGAGCAGATGGACGAGACCATGGCCGGCTTCGGCGTGGCGCTCGGCATCGCGGTGATCTTCATCTACCTGGTGCTGGCCTCGCAGTTCGGCAGCTTCCTGCAGCCGATCGCGATCATGGTGTCGCTGCCGCTGTCCTTGATCGGCGTGCTGGTGGCGCTGCTGGTCACCAAGACCACGCTCAACATCTTCTCGGTGATCGGGGTGGTAATGCTGATGGGCCTGGTGACCAAGAACGCGATTTTGCTGGTGGACTTCGCCAACCACGGCCAGCGCGAAGGCAAGTCCCAGTTCGCGGCCCTGATGGAAGCCGGCCAGGTGCGCCTGCGCCCGATCCTGATGACGACGCTGGCGATGATCTTCGGGATGCTGCCGATGGCGATCGGCATGGGCGAAGGCGGCGAGACCCAGGCGCCGATGGGACGGGCGGTGATCGGCGGCGTGATCACCTCGACCCTGCTGACGCTGGTGGTGGTGCCGGTGGCTTACACTTACCTGGATGCGCTGGGCAAGCGGGCCGTGCGCTGGTTCCGGCGGCATGAGGAGCATGCTGCCGCAGACGAGGGTGCTGCGGGTGGGGAACAGCAAACTGCGTAATTTTCCGCGTTAGCTCCAAAACCGTCGCCCCTGCGCAGGCAGGGGCCCAAGTTCGACGCGGGCCGCCAGCATATGCGGCTGATTGCTCGCAAAACTTGGGCCCCTGCCTTCGCAGGGGCGACGCTCTTCAAGCCGGATCCCGCTCCCCCTGCCCCACCGGCTCCGCCTCGACCTGAGCGTCCGAACCTTCCGAAGCCTCCCCAACCGCCTCGCCCGCCTCCCCGGGCGCCTTGTGCAGCTTGGCCTCCAGCTTGCGCTTTGCCTTCTCGTCCGCCTTGCGCTTCTTTTCCAACTCGCGCTGCCGCTTCTCGTACTGGAAATTCGTCCTGGGCATAATCACCTCGAGCATGTCAATGGGACCCGGTTGGGAAAACTCCTACCGAACCATTATGGGGCACGCCGGTGGCCGGGCCTTGAGATTTATCCGCGCGGGTGGTGCTGGGCGTGCAGGTGTTTCAGGCGCTCGCGCGCGACGTGGGTGTAGATCTGCGTGGTCGAAATATCGGAATGGCCCAGCAGCAGTTGTACGACGCGCAAGTCGGCGCCGTGGTTCAGCAGGTGGGTGGCGAATGCGTGGCGCAGCGTGTGCGGCGACAGCGGCGCAGTGATGCCGGCCCGGGCCGCATGCTTCTTGATGACGACCCAGAACATCTGGCGCGTCATGGCGCCGCCGCGGCCGGTGACGAACAGGGCATCGTCGACCTGGCCGTCCAGGATCTGACCACGCGCCTCCCTGAGGTAGCGTTCCAGCCAGTGGCGCGCCTGTTCGCCGAAGGGCACCAGTCGCGTCTTGCTGCCCTTGCCGGTGATGCGCAGCACACCGTCGTTCAGGCTCAGCTCGACCACTTTCAGGGTCACCAGTTCCGACACGCGCAAGCCGCTCGCATACATCAGTTCCAGCATGGTGCGCTCGCGCAGGCCCAGCGGCGTGCTCACGTCCGGCGCATTCAGCAAGGCGTCGACCTGGGCTTCGCTCAGGGTGTGCACGAAGCGCGCCGGCTGCTTCGCCGATGCCATCTTGAGGCAGGGATCGCTGCTGATGCGGCGTTCGCGCAGCGCCAGCTGGTAGAAGCGCTTCAGCACCGACAGGCGCCGGTTGGCCGAACTCGGCTTCGATTCTTCGTGGCGCTCGGCGAAATAGGCAGCAATGTCCTGCGGCTGCACTGCGTGCAGGTCGGCGCGCTCAGGGCGCTTGGCCTGCAGCCAGCGCGCGAACAGGCGCAGGTCGCGGCGGTAGGCGTCCAGCGAGTTCTTCGACAGCCCGTGCTCGAGCCAGAGCGTGTCGCAGAACGCGTCGATCAGGGGAAAATCGGCTGTTGTTGCCATGGCATGTCGGTGGCGAGCGCGCCTTCGTGGCGCAGCAGCCAGCGCTTGACCGAGAGGTGGAAGCCGTTTTCGTCGTCGTGGCTGGCAAAGCCGCCCAGGCCGCCGGCCGCGGTCACGCGGTGGCAGGGAACCACCAGCGGGAACCAGTTGGCGCCGCAGGCCTGGCCGACCGCGCGCGGATGCGATTCCAGCAACTTGGCGAGCTGGCCGTAGGTGCGCACGCTGCCGCGCGGGATCGCCCCGATCATGTCCCACACGCGGCGCTGGAATGCGGTGCCGGCCGCATGCAGCGGCAGGTCGAAACGGTATTCGGGATCGGCAAAATAGCGCATGACCTGCACGGCGGCCTGTTCGGCGACGGCGTCGAGCGGCGCCTTTTCCTGGTAATGCGGCGGCAGGTAGACCAGCTCGCGCAAACTGTCCTGTTCGGTGCGGATACCGATGGCCCCGAACGGCGCGGCCGTGATGGCGCTGAAGATCTCGCTGCCCTGTTGTGTATTCATCAGTCTAGTGTAAGACGCCGGTAGCGCCGCGGCAAGGGCCGGTGTCCGCCGCCGATAGATGCACAAGCGAAAAAAAAGCGCACCCTGGGGTGCGCTTCAATCTGGTTCACGTTCCCGGCCGCTCGGTCGTGCCGGCAGCATCATGTAAAACGTGTGTCTCCTCCAAACTTTTTTCCGGTAAATGAATGCGATGTACTTGTGGTACCGTCATTACCGCTTTTTCTACCTCTCCCCAACATGTATCCGGTTCGCCTTCCCTACGCACCAATGTAGTGCTGAAGGTGCTCCATCATAACGCATCCGCATAAGAAAAACGTACATTTCTATATACATTCACGGAATATATTTCAGCTATAACCAACTTAAAAACAACAGAAAGTGGGCTCAGCCGGCATTTCATTGCTGACAAGAAATTTGACAATCGAAAGTGTCAAGCCAGATCGTCAATCCTTATGCCGGATGCGTATAAATGGTGCAGGATCAACGATTCTGGGCCGTGGTCCGGTTGATCGATTCGATCAGCTCGGTCCCGATGCGCCCTTCCACCTGCTTCTGGACCGGCAGCAGCGCACGGCGCCAGGCAGCCTGCTGTTCCGGCGTGAGGGTGTAGACAGTGGTCTTGCCGGTCTTGCGGATCGTCTCGAGCGCGCGCTCGTTATCACGCTGGGCTATGGCTTTTTCGTAGATCGTGGCTTCGCGCAGCGCCCCTTCCAGCTGCGAACGGATATCGCGCGGCAAGCCATCCCAAAACTTCTTGTTGACGATCACGGCATACCCCAGGTAACCGTGGTTGGACACCGTCACGTGTTTCTGCACCTCGTTCATGCGCTGGGTCAGCATGTTCGACGGCGGGTTCTCGGTACCGTCGACCACGCCCGACTGCAGCGCCGGGTAGGCTTCCGAAAACGCCAGCACCTGGGGCACCGCGCCCAGCGCCCGCATCTGGGCATCGAGCACCTTGGACCCCTGGATGCGCATGCGCAGCCCGCGGAAGTCGGCCGGGTCGTGCAGCGGCCGGTTGGCCGACATCACCTTGAAGCCGTTGTCCCAGTAGGCCAGTCCGGTGAGTCCTTTCGATTCCAGCTTGCGCAGCAGGCTGCGCCCGATCGGCCCCTCGGTCACCGCGTTCAGCGCGGCCTTGGTGGGGAAGATATAAGGCAGGTCGAAGGCTTCGAATTCCTTCACGCCCAGCGGCCCGAACTTGGCCAGCGACGGCGCCAGCATCTGCACCGCGCCCAGCTGCAGGGCTTCCAGCTCTTCCTTGTCCTTGTAGAGCTGGCTGTTCGGGTAGACTTCGACCTTGACCCGCCCGCGCGTCATCTGTTCGGCCAGCACCCGGAAGCGCTCGGCCGCCAGCCCCTTGGGCGCGCCCGGTGCGACCACATGGCTGAACTTGATGATGATGGGGGCCTGGGCCCGGGCGCTGCCGGTGCCGACCGCGGCACAAATGCCGATAATGATGGGCAGCGAGGCCAGCGCGGCCAGGGCGGCTTTGATCCGCATGACGTTTCCTCTGACTGAAGCAATACAGGTATATTCTGAAGCTGGCCCCAGTGTGCCGTTTCCCGGACGGCGCCGCCATCGTGGAAAACCGCAAGGCCGGCAGCAACGCAACCGATATGAAGAATCCATTTACGACGCCCCGCCCCGTTCCCGAAGGCCCCTGGCGCTGGCTGGTGCCGGTGCTGCTGGTGCTGCTGTTCCTGCTGGTACTGCTGTGGCTGCCCTGGCAGGCGCGCCAGATGGAAGCCAACGAACGCCAGGAACAGCTGATCGCCGACACCCTGTGGGTCGAGCAGACGCTGCGCTTCGAACTGGCGCGCAGCGAAGAGGCGCTGGCCACGCTCGGCGCCGACCTGGTGGTGGAAGCGCCGGCAGCGAACGTGCTGCAGGCGCGCCTGGCGCAGATGTTCAAGAACGGCCACGAACTGCGGCGCGTGGTCTGGCTCGGCCCCGACGGCAGCGTGCGGGCGCTGCGCGGCATGGAATTGCCGGCCGCCGGCCTGACCGAATCCTCGCGCGAGGCGGCCGAGATGGCGCGCACCACGCGCGCCGGCCGCTACAGCGAACCGTATGGCGCCACCGCGGCGCTGCATGGCCTGGTCGACTTCCATTTGCCGCTGTACCGTGCCGGCACCTATGCCGGCAGCCTGGTCGCCACCTACAACCTGCAGACCCTGCTCGACGAAAACGTGCCCTGGTGGTTCGCCCAGGACAACGCGCTGTCCCTGCTCGACCGCGACGACCGCGTGGTGGCCCAGCGCGCCGCCGGCGGCCCGGGACGCGGGGTCTACACCCACAAGCGCGCGCTCGACCTGCCCGGCTCGCAGATCGTGCTGGCCACCGACAGCGTCAAGGGCGCGCCGAAGCTGCTGCCGAACCTGCTGGTGGGTTCGGTGATCGTGCTGGCGCTCGGGCTGGTGCTGTCGCTGGTCGCGCTGTGGCGCCACATCGCGCGCACCATCGCCGCCGAGAACGCGCTGCGCCAGCAGATGGCGTTCCGCACCGCGATGGAAGATTCGCTGCTGACCGGCCTGCGCGCGCGCGACCTGGAAGGCCGCGTCACCTACGTCAACCCGGCCTTCTGCCGCATGGTCGGCCTGCCGCGCGAGGAACTGCTGGGCAAGAAACCACCGATGCCCTACTGGGCGCCGGAAGCCATGGCCGAGTACGAACAGCGCTTCCGCAAGGTGCTGGCGGGCCAGGCCACGCCGCAGTTCGAGACCGTGTTCCAGCGGACCGACGGCGTGCGCGTGCCGGTGCTGATCTTCGAGGCGCCGCTGGTCGACAACCACGGCCGCCATACCGGGTGGATGAGCTCCGTGCTCGACATCACCGACCGCAAGCGCGCCGAGGAACTCAACCGCCAGCAGCAGGAAAAACTGGAAACCAGCGCGCGCCTGTCGACCATGGGCGAGATCTCATCGATGCTGGCGCACGAGCTGAACCAGCCGCTGGCGGCGATTTCCAGCTACACCGCCGGCGCCTTGAATGTGCTGAACCGGGCCAACGCGGATGACGTCAGCGGGCCGGGTGCATCGCCCGCGCTCGACATCGGCATGCTCAAGCGCGCGCTGGAACAGGCGAACACCCAGGCCCGGCGCGCCGGCCAGGTGATCCGCAGCGTGCACGAATTCGTCAAGAAGCGCGAGCCGCACCGCGAGAACGTGGCGATGCAGCAGGTGGTCGACGGCATCCGCGCGCTGATCGACATGCAGGCGCGCCAGAGCTACGTGACGCTGCAGGTCGACTTCCCGCCGGCGCTGCCGCCGGTGCTGGCCGACCGCGTGCTGCTCGAGCAGGTGCTGCTGAACCTGACCCGCAACGCGATCGAGGCGATGCAGGACATTGCGCCCGAGCGGCGCCTGCTGCGCATCACGGCGCAGGAAACCGATGCCCAGGTGGCGGTCTCGGTCATCGACAATGGCCACGGCATCGCGCCCGAAGTGGCCGAGCGCCTGTTCTCGCCCTTCTTCTCGACCAAGGCCGAGGGCATGGGCATGGGCCTGTCGATCTGCCGCACCGCGATCGAATTCCACGGCGGCACCCTGAGCCACGCCGACAATCCGGGCGGCGGCACCATCTTCACGTTCGCCCTGCAAAAAGCATGAGCACCTGCCGAGAGGCAAACGCTGAGCTAAAATAACCGCCCAATAAAAGGAGATCCATCGCATGCTGCATATCGTCGACGACGAAGACGTCATCCGCGACGCCCTCGAATGGCTGGCGCAATCGCGCGGGCTGGCGGCGCGCGGCCATGCCGGCGGCCAGGCCTTTCTCGATGCCCTCGGCGAACAGGTACAAGCCGCCGACGCCGACGGCGCAGGCGGCGCCAGCGCAGCGAGTGGCGACTGCGTGCTGCTCGACGTGCGCATGCCCGGCATGAACGGCATCGCGGTATTCGACCAGCTGGTCGCGCGCGGCCTGCTGGCGCGCCTGCCGGTGATCTTCCTGACCGGCCACGGCGACGTGCCGATGGCGGTCGACTCGCTCAAGCGCGGCGCCTTCGATTTCTTCGAAAAGCCGTTCAACGACAACCAGCTGATGGACCGCGTGGAAGAAGCCATGGCAGCCTCGCGCAAGGCCGCCGGCGCGGCCGCGGTGCACGCGCGCCTGGCGACCTTGTCGGCACGCGAGCGCGAAGTCCTCGACCTGATCCTGGCCGGCAACATGAACAAGGTCGTGGCCGACAAACTCGGCATTTCCATGCGCACGGTGGAGGTGCACCGGGCGCACATTTTCGACAAGATGCAGGTCAAGACGGCAGTGGAACTGGCAGGGCTGTTGAAGTAATCCCGTCTACGGAACAGGCGCGCACAACAGGTTGTTGCCTCCAAGCTTTTCGCAAGTTCGCTTGTAAAATCATTGAACACCCCATGGCCCCACCGGCCATGCAAGAAAAATTCTTCAGGGAAGAACAGATGAGCGAAAAGACGATTGCAGACAAGATGTTTTTGCGGACCGCGAAATCGATGCTGATCTTGAACGGAAGCGTTCACCCCGGCATGGTCGCGCAGATGCCTCCCAACCTGATCAAGAGTGATCAAGAAAAAGTAGACGTGGTATTGCTGTTCGCAATGAACCGCAAGGAACTCGAGCAGTATTTCCCGACCGCCAAGGAACGCATGGGCGACAAGGGGTCGCTGTGGGTGGCTTACCTGAAGCAGACCGCTTCCAAGGCCACCGATATTAATCGCGACTCGATCAATGCCTATGCAAAGGAAAACGGTATCACAGGTGTGGCGATGATCTCGATCGACGGCGACTGGTCGGCATTACGCATGAAGCGCATCGAGCTGTAGCACGACCCCGTGGCGCGCCAGCGCCCAGGCCACGTGCTCGCGCACCAGCGCCGACGGATGCGCTGCGCGGGCCTGCAGGGCAGCCACGATGGCCGGGTCGCCCGGGCGCTCCGCCGCTGCATTACCGAGTCCCACCGCCAGGTTGCGCAGCCAGCGCTCATGGCCGATGCGGCGGATCGGACTGCCCTCCATGCGGCGATTGAATTCTTCCTCTTCCCAGGCAAATAGGTCCACCAGGCTGGCCGCGCCGAGGCCGTTGCGCTCGTCGAAGTCGGGCAGCATGCCGCGCTGCGCGAACTTGTTCCACGGGCACACTAGCTGGCAATCGTCGCAGCCGTAGATACGGTTGCCGATCAGCGGCCGGAATTCTTCCGGAATACTGCCCTTCAATTCGATCGTCAGGTAGGAGATGCAGCGCCGCGCATCGAGCCGCCCCGGCCCGAGGATGGCGCCGGTCGGGCAGGCGCCGATGCAGGCCTCGCACTGGCCGCAGTGGGCACCGCCGGGTTCGTCCACCGGCAGCGGCAGATCGACCAGGATCTCGCCGATGAAGAAGGTCGAGCCGGCTTCGCGCGACAGCAGCAGGGTATGCTTGCCGCGCCAGCCCAGTCCCGCCTTTTGCGCCAGCGGCAATTCCATCACCGGCGCCGAATCGGTGAACACGCGGTAGCCGTAGTCGCCGATGGCCGCCCTGACCTTCTCGGCCAGCGCCTGCAGGCGGTTGCGCAAGACCTTGTGGTAATCGCGTCCGCGGGCATAGACCGAGACCACGGCCGCCTGCGGATCCTGCTGGCGCAGGCGTTCGCGGGCGCGCCAGTCGTCCGCGGTGGCGCGCGGCAGGTAGTCCATGCGCGCGCTGATCACGCGCACCGTGCCGGGCACCAGTTCGGCCGGCCGGGCGCGCTTCATGCCGTGGCTTGCCATATAATCCATCTCGCCATGGTGGCCTGCGTCAAGCCAGGCTTGCAGCCCGGCTTCCGTATGCGCCAGGTCAACGTCCGTGATGCGGACGTCGGCAAAGCCGAGTTCGGCGCCCCATGCCTTGATGGCTTGCGCGAGTTGGTCGAGGTCGGGAGAAGCGTCGGACATGGTGGGAAAGTTGACAACACGATGCGGCGCAAGCGTCCGCAACACACTATTTTAATTGATGCAGTCCATAAGAACTTATCTTCCTGATGAAGACGCGACCCGCGCCCTGGGCGGCGCCCTGGCGCGCGCGCTGGAGCCGGGCCTGGTGATCTACCTGCACGGCGACCTCGGCGCCGGCAAGACCGCCCTCACGCGCGCGCTGCTGCACGCGGCCGGCCACCAGGGCGCGGTCAAGAGCCCGACCTATACGCTGTCGGAACCCTACCGCATCCGCCTCGGCGGCCAGCCGGTCGAGCTGATCCACTACGACCTGTACCGCATGTCGAGTCCGGAAGAATTTTTGGACGCCGGCTTCCGCGAAGATTTCAATGGTCACAACATTTGCATCGTCGAATGGCCGGAAAAAGGCGAGCCGGTGTTGCCGCCACCCGACGTGAACGTGTTGCTGGAAGTCAGCGGGCTCGGGCGTACTGTAGAATTGCAGGCGTTGTCCGACTTGGGCCTGCTATGCCTCGAACGCCTGCACTACCCCCCGACTCCCTGATTCCCGATGAGCTCATTGGCTCGAGAACACGGCGTGCCACCCTGAAAAAAGGCGGCACGCTGCTGCTGTCGGTGCTCGCGCCTGCCCTGCTGCCCACAAGCGCCATGGCTGCCCAGATCATGGCCGTGCGCGTCTGGCCGGCCGACGACTACACCCGCGTCACGCTGGAAAACGACGGCGAGCTGAAAACCACCCATTTCATGGTGCCCGACCCGCCGCGGCTGGTCGTCGACATCGATGGCCTGGCCCTCAACGACACCCTCAAAAGCCTGGTCGCCAAGGTCGAATCGAACGATCCCTACATCAAGCAGGTGCGGGTCGGCCAGAACCGCCCGAACGTGGTGCGCCTGGTATTCGACCTGAAGGAAACCGTCAAGCCGCAGGTGTTCACGCTCGATCCGGTGGCCGGCTACCGGCACCGCCTGATCTTCGACCTGTATCCCGTCAAGCCGGTCGATCCGCTGACGGCGATGATCGACAAGGAAAAGTGGAGCGGCAGCGAAGTCGCGGCCGCCACCCCGACGCCGAGCGCCCAGCCGGGCGCCCCGAGCGTCGGCCAGGTCGGCCCGGCCGCGGTGGCCCAGCTGGAAGCCGACGCCGCCCGCGCCGGCACCACGCCGGCCCAGCCGCAGCCGAGCACGCCGCAACCGCCGGCCGCGGTCCGCAATCAGGCACAAGCGCAGGCAAAGGTGGAGGCCCATCCGAAGGCCGCGCCGGGCCAGAAGGTGACGCGCATGGTCACCATCGCGCTCGATCCCGGCCATGGCGGCGAGGACCCGGGCGCGACCGGCGCCACCGGCGTGCACGAAAAGGACATCGTGCTGTCGGTCGCCAAGCGCCTGAAGGCCAAGCTGGAAGAGTTGCCGAACACGCGCGTGATGCTGACCCGCGACGCCGACTTCTTCGTGCCGCTCGGCCAGCGCGTGGAAAAGGCGAGAAAGGTACAGGCCGACCTGTTCGTGTCGATCCACGCCGATGCCTTCGTCCAGCCGAGCGCGCGCGGCTCGTCGGTGTTCGTGCTGTCGGAAAAAGGCGCGAGTTCGAGCGCCGCGCGCTGGCTGGCCAACGACCAGAACAAGGCCGACCTGATCGGCGGCACCAATTTCGCGTCGCACGACAAGGACATCGCCAGCGTGCTGTTCGACCTGTCGACCACGGCCCAGATCAACGACAGCCTCAAGCTGGGCAAGGCCGTGCTGTCCGAGATCGGCGGCATCAACCGCCTGCACAAGGGCTCGGTCGAACAGGCCGGCTTTGCGGTGCTGAAGGCGCCCGACATCCCCTCGATCCTGGTCGAGACCGCTTTCATCTCGAATCCGGAAGAGGAAGCGCGGCTGAAGGACGACGGCTATCAAAATCAACTGGCCGACGCGATCACCAAAGGCATCAAGCGCTACTTCGCGTACAATCCGCCGCTGGCGAAGAGCCGCATGACTTGATCCCGATGGCGTGGTTGCCGCGCGTGACGACTCCATTGGTTTTACCTGAGGAGAGGCCCGTGAGCGCAACCACCACGCAGTTTGGGCAATTGCCCGCCTTACAACTTCGCGCGCCCGACGGCGCCGAAGCGACCATCACCCTGTATGGTGCCCACCTGCTGTCATGGAAAACCCCGCCCAGCCCGCAGGCCAGCGCGGCCGGCGCGGTGGGCTTGCAGGCACCGGCAGCGCAGGAACGCCTGTTCCTCAGCACCCTGTCCGCGCTCGACGGCAGCCGCGCGATCCGCGGTGGCGTGCCGGTGATCTTTCCCCAGTTCGCCGAACGCGGCAGCGGCATGCGCCACGGCTTCGCGCGCGTCAGCACCTGGCGCGTACTCGAGTCGGGCGAGCAGGACGGCGCCGCGTTCGCCGTGCTGGGCCTGTCGCAGGCCGACCTGGCGCCCGCGCTGGCGGCCGCCTGGCCGGCGCCGTTCGAACTGTCGCTGCGGGTGACGGTGGGGGCGCAGACCCTGGCCCTGCAGCTGGAGGTGCGCAACACCGGCACCGAGGCCTTCCCGTTCTCCGCCGCGCTGCACACTTATTACCTGGTCGAAGACGTGGAAGCGGTGCGCATCGACGGCGTGCAGGCCGAGACGCTGGCGATTACCGACAAGCTGGACCAGGTGTTCGAGGGGATCGCCGGCAACATCGTGTTCGATACCGGGGCCGACAAGCTGGGGTTGCAGCAGAGCGGCTTTAGCGATGCGGTCGTGTGGAATCCGGGAGCGGCCGATGCGGCCGCGCTGAACGATATGGACGATGACGAGTACCGGCAATTTGTCTGCATCGAGCCGGCCTTGCTGGGGCCGCAGGTGCTGGAGCCGGGCGGGAGCTGGCGCGGGGAGCACCGGGTGGTGGTGTCGGCTTGATGGTTCGCCGACTCCACCTGAATCGTTAGCTTGTAAACGTCGCCCCTGCGCAGGCAGGGGCGACGGTGGCTGCGCTAAGCCAGCCTCAGTTCGACTCCTTGATCATCCGCCCCGCCGTCGACTGCACCGGCCGCGCATTCAGCGGATACAGCCGCGAAAACAGGGCCATCTGCGCCGGCGACGCCTGGCGCGGCTGCTTGAACACCATCCACAGCACACCCTCGGTGCACGGCGGTTCGCTCAGGGACCCCATGTAAGTGAAATACTCGCGCTTTTCCGGCAGCGCATCGGTCGGGTCGATCACGATCGCCGGCGACACGGTCTCGTGCTTTTCCAGCGGCAGGTTGTCCCAGACCGTCTGCATCAGGCCGTGCGGCTGGCCGCGTTCGAGCAGCACGGCGATGATCGCGATCTTGCCGTCGGCGCTCTTGTGCACCATGTGCATGACCATTTCCGTGCCCTTGCCGTTGATCTTTTCCTCCGACGGACGGTGGAAGTGGAATTGCTGCAGCTCATAGGTCTGGTTGCCGACCGTGATGAAATTGCCGCTGCCGACTTCGACCTGGATCGTGCGGCCATTGTTGACCTCGCTGAACGAGGACGGGTGGTAATCGAAGCTGATCTGTTCGAGGTTGACCTTGATGCCGTCGCGCAGGTCGATCGGCGACTGGCGGTTGCCGGTGGCGCACTTGGCCCAGCCGTCGTTGATCTTCGACCAGTTGGCGGGACCGAGTTCGCCCTCGTAGGACCAGTCGGTGCCACGCTTCGGTGCGGCGGCAGCCGTGATCGCCGCTGCGGCGGCGGCGACGGCGGCCTGCTCTTCCTGCTTGCGGCGGGCATCGGCCACCTTCCTGGCGCGCGCGGCGGCGCCGGCGCGCGCCTGCTGGCGCTCGCGCAGCTCGGCCAGGCGCTCGGCGATCTTGGCGGACAGCGCGACTTCGGCGTCCTCTTCCTTGGCGCTTGCAGCCGGTGCAGCGGCCGCAGCGGCCGGCCCGCCTGCAACCTTGGCATCGGCGGCCGCCACCAGTTTCTTGACCGCGTCGGAAGACGTGGTTTTGGCGCTTGCCGGCATGGAAGCCGACGCCGGTTTCGAGATGGAGGCCGCGAGCTTGGCTGCCGCGGCGGCAGGATCGTTCGCGCTTGCGCTCATGGCGACACAGCAGCAAGCGAACAGGGCGATCAGGTTACGCATGGGATTCCAGTAATGAAGCAGTCCATGCTTTAACGGGTTGCCGTAGGCAAACTTGAGGGCCGCATCCCCCCGTAAACGCACAGCGCGCCGTCGATGCGGCGCGCTGGCTGACCTGACAATGTCGAGGTGTTATCGGGTGTTATCGGCTCAACATGCGGCGCCCGAACTTGTAGATGCCACCCAGCGCCAGCGGCA
The DNA here is from genome assembly GCF_006715485.1 of Herbaspirillum sp. SJZ107. Lineage (GTDB taxonomy): Bacteria > Pseudomonadota > Gammaproteobacteria > Burkholderiales > Burkholderiaceae_D > Telluria. The sequence goes on along the minus strand of NZ_VFNH01000002.1, from coordinate 541,228 downwards.
CGATCGCGGCGCCGACACCGATCAGCACGATCGCGGTCAGGTGGTCGCGGATCACCGGGATATTGCCGAAGAAATAGCCGGCGGTCACCAGACCGGCCACCCACAGCACGGCGCCGGTGATGTTGAACATCTGGAAGCGGGTATGCGTCATGTCGGACACGCCGGCCACGAACGGGGCAAAGGTCCGCACCACAGGCACGAAGCGCGCCAGGATGATGGTCTTGCCGCCATGCTTTTCGAAGAAGTCGTGGGTGCGTTTCAGTGCATCCTTGTTGATCCAGCGGTAGTCCTGGGTGAACATGCGCTGGCCGATGGCTTCGCCGATATGATAGTTCAGGGTATTCCCGGTGACGGCGGCCAGGATCAGGAGCCCCATCAGCAGCGGATAACTCATCTCGCCGGTGGCGCAGAAGGCGCCCGCGATGAACAGCAGGGTGTCGCCGGGGAAGAAGAACAGGACCACCAGGCCGGTCTCGCAAAACACGATGGCGAACAGTACTGCGTAGACATAGATGCCGTACTGGCTGAGCAACATGCCCAGGGTTTTATCGACATGAAGAATCATGTCGAAAAATTGCATGAAATCCATAGTAGTCCTAAACGGTAGCGCAGCATCATACCACCAGTCTGCCCCGATAAATGGCCGGAAACACAACTTAAGCAACAGAATCGCGACACCCTGCGATGGGCCCCGGTTTGAGTTGGCGCACGCCGAGCTATAATGTGTCGGATGAACGCTCCGGTCCCTACCCATCGCCCGATCCAGCAGCTGCCCGATCAGCTGATCTCGCAAATCGCCGCCGGCGAGGTGGTCGAGCGGCCATCGGCCGTGGTAAAGGAGCTGCTCGAGAATGCGCTCGACGCCGGCGCGACCCAGGTCACGATCCGTCTCGAGGAAGGCGGCGTCAAGCGCATCGCCATCACCGACAACGGCAAGGGCATCCCGCCGGAAGAGCTGCCGCTGGCGCTGGCGCGCCATGCGACCTCCAAGATCGCCTCGCTGGCCGAACTGGAAAACGTGAACACGCTCGGCTTCCGCGGCGAGGCGCTGGCCTCGATCGCCTCGGTGGCGGCGGTGTCGATCACCTCGCGCACGGCCAACGCGCCGCATGCGTGGGAAATCGTCGGCTCGCACCTGGGGGTGGTAGCGCCCTCGTCCGGCGCCTTCGGTACCACGATCGACGTCCAGGACCTGTATTTCAACACGCCGGCGCGCCGCAAGTTTTTGAAGTCCGAGCAGACCGAATACGGCCACTGCGCCGAAGTCGTGCGCCGCATCGCGCTGGCGCGGCCCGACGTCTCGTTCAGCCTGACCCACAACGGCCGCACCATCGACCACTGGAACGTCAGCGAAGCCGCCAAGCGCAGCGCCCAGATCCTCGGCAACGATTTCGCCGAGGCGCGCCTGGCGGTCGAGGAAGCCGCCGGCCCGCTGCGCCTGCAGGGCTACGTCGGCTTGCCGACCGCCTCCAAGGCGCGCGCCGACGGCCAGTTCTTCTACGTGAACGGCCGCTTCGTGCGCGACAAGCTGCTGGTGCACGCGGTGAAAGCCGCCTACGAGGACGTGCTGCACGGCGACCGCTTCCCGACCTATGTGCTGGCGCTCGAACTCGACCCGGCGATGGTCGACGTCAACGTGCACCCGTCCAAGATCGAAGTGCGCTTCCGCGACAGCCGCGCCGTGCACCAGTTCGTGTTCCACGCGGTGCAGCGCACGCTGGCCCAGACTTCGGCGACCGCCCACGGCAACGCGCCGGCGCCGGTCAGCGCGGCCGAGATCACGGCGTCGCGCACCTCGCTCGACAGCATCCTGGGCCGTGGCCCGGGCGGCAACTTCGGCCTCGGCGGCAGCCCGGGTGGTGGTGGTGGTGGTGGTGGTGGCGGTGGTGGCGGTGGTGGCTCAAGCAGCAGCGGCACCCCGGCCTGGCGCCGTCCGCACGAACAGACCTCGTTCGGCAGCCAGCTGACCTCGACCTTCTCGCCTTCGCCCTTCCCGCCCGGCAGCCGCTGGGATGCGCCGGGCGTCGGTACGCCGACCAGCGCCGGCGTCCCGCAGCGCACCGACAGCTACGGCGCCCTGTTCAAATCGGACCGCGCAGCGGACGCGCCGGCCAGCGGCAGCGCGGTGCGCGAAGCCAGCTTGCCGGAGACCACGCAACCGGCCTCCGACGACGACTTCCCGCTCGGCTTCGCGCTGGCCCAGCTGCACGGCATCTACATCCTGGCCCAGAACCGCAAGGGCCTGGTGCTGGTCGACATGCATGCGGCCCACGAACGCATCCTGTACGAGCAGATCAAGAACGCGCTCGACGCCCAGGCCGGCGGCGAGCAGATGCAGGTGCAGCAGCTCCTGATCCCGGTGACCTTCTTCGCCGACGCGATCGAAGTCGGCACCGTGCAGGAAAACCAGGACACCCTGAAGGCGCTCGGCTTCGACATCGCCGCGCTGTCGCCGACCACCCTCGCGGTGCGCGCCGTGCCGACGCTGCTGAAGAACGCCGACGCCCAGACCCTGGCGCGCGACGTCCTGCGCGACGTGCGAGAGTATGGCGGCTCGCGCGTGCTGATCGAGCGCCGCAACGAATTGCTCGGCACCCTCGCCTGCCACACGGCGGTGCGCGCCAACCGCATCCTGGCGGTGCCCGAGATGAACGCCCTGCTGCGCCAGATGGAAGCGACCGAACGCGCCGACCAGTGCAACCATGGCCGCCCGACCTGGGTCCAACTCGAGATTTCCGCGCTCGACAAACTGTTCCTGCGCGGCCAGTAAAACAATGAACCAGCAAGCCAAACCGATGGCCGTCGCCATCATGGGTCCGACCGCGTCCGGCAAGACCGCCGCCGCCCTCGCCATCGCAAAAGAACACCCGGTCGAGATCATCTCGGTCGACTCGGCCCTGGTCTACCGCGAGATGGACATCGGCACCGCCAAGCCGTCCCCCGAGGAGCTGGCCAGCGTGCCGCATCACCTGATCGACATCATCGACCCGCTCGACGCCTATTCGGTCATGCAGTTCCGCGAAGACGCGATCCGGCTGGTGGCCGAGATCGCGGCGCGCGGCCGGCTGCCGCTGCTGGTCGGCGGCACCATGATGTACTTCAAGGGACTGGCCGACGGCCTGGACGACCTACCGACCGCGGATGCGGAGGTGCGCGCACGCATCGACGCCGAAGCCGCGCGCATCGGCTGGCCCGGCATGCACGCCAAACTGCAGGTGCTGGACTCGGTCACGGCGGCGCGCCTGGCGCCGAACGACGCCCAGCGCATCAACCGCGCGCTGGAGATCATCGAACTGTCGGGCCAGCCGATGTCGGCGTTACTCGCGAAGCGCGACAAGACCGAGCTGCCTTTCGACCTGCTGTCGTTCGCACTGGAGCCGTCCGACCGCGCGGTACTCCATCAGCGCATCGCGCTGCGCTTCGACCAGATGCTGGGCAGCAGCGACGACGGCGGCATCGTGGCCGAGGTGGCGCGCCTGCGCGCCCGCGGCGACCTGAACCCGAACCTGCCCTCGATGCGCTGCGTCGGCTACCGCCAGTCCTGGGAATACCTCGACGGCCTGATCGACCGCCCGGCGCTGCGCGAGACCGGCATCATCGCCACGCGCCAGCTCGCCAAGCGCCAGCTGACCTGGCTGCGCTCGATGCCGGAGCGCATCGTGATCGATTGCCTGGGCCCGGACCCGGCGCCGATCATGCTGTCCCATCTGGAAAACGCCAAGCCTTGACACCGCCAAGTCCGGACGGCATAATATCTTTCGTTCCGGTGATATAGCTCAGTTGGTTAGAGCATAGCATTCATAATGCTAGGGTCGGTGGTTCAAGTCCACCTATCACCACCAAGATTCAAGCGGAATGGCTTGGCTTTCAAAAGGCTGGGCCATTTTGTTTTAGAAGTTGAGTAGTACCAGTTGGTGATATAGCTCAGTTGGTTAGAGCATAGCATTCATAATGCTAGGGTCGGTGGTTCAAGTCCACCTATCACCACCAGAATAAGGAAGGCCGCCGGTTCGCAAGAGCCGGCGGCTTTTTTCTTTTCATCTTCCCTCAAACGCCGCACGGTAGGCGAACAAGCCCGGCAAGCCGCCGGTCATCAGGAACAGCACGCGCGCGCCGGGTGCCAGCCTGCCCTCGCGCGCATCCGCCAGCAAGCCCGCCAATGCCTTGCCGCCGTAGACCGGATCGACCAGCAGGGCTTCCCGGATTGCCATCTCGGACAGCGCCGCGTGCATGGCCTCGGTCGGCACGCCGTAGCCGGGGCCGAGCTGGCTGCCGTCGATGTGCACCGCGTCCTCGGCCAGCGCCAGCGCGGGCCGCAACAGCGCCAGCGTCTCGGCCGCCAGCCGGCGCGTCGTGGCGCGTGCCGTCTCGACCGGCGCCAGCACGGTGTAGGCGCGCACCCGGCCCGGATCGAGGCCGAGCGCGGCATGGCCGGCCACCAGGCCGGCCTGGGTCCCGCCGCTGCCGTTGGGCAGGATGATGCGATCGAAGGACAAGCCCGACGCCCGCTCCTGCCTGGCGATCTCCAGGGCCGCCGCCGCATACCCCAGGCAGCCGGCCGGCGACGATCCACCCAGCGGCGCCAGGTAGACGCGGCGCCCGCGCCGTTCGAGTTCCGCCCGGCGCGCGGCCGCGAAAGCGGCGGCATCGGCACCGGCCGGCAGCGCATGCACGCGGGCGCCGAACAGCCGGTCGAGCAGCACGTTGCCGTTGTGGCGGTAGTCCTCGTCGTCACGGCCGGTCGAGCGCGTCAGCACCAGTTCGCACTGCAGCCCGGCACGCGCCGCCACGGCCGCGGTCAGGCGCGCATGGTTCGATTGCAGCGCGCCGACGGTGAGCACGGTATCGGCGCCCTGCGCCAGCGCCTCGCCCAGCAGGAATTCGAGTTTGCGCAGCTTGTTACCGCCACCGCCAAGTCCGGTCAGGTCGTCGCGCTTGACGTGGATGTCGATGCCGAGGCTGTTGCTCAAACGCGCCAGGTGCTGGATCGGCGTCGGCGCATCGAGCAGGCGCTCGCGCGCGAAAGCGGTGAACAGGCTGGCTGACCTCGGCATACGGATGGGCTCCCGGTGGTTGCATTAATTTACATACAATAAGCAAATTAGCATAACAGCGGAGCACGACGCCATGGCCGCCGCCCTCGACGACCGGGAAATCACGGGACGCGCAGGCACTCACGTGCTGCAATCCTGGCAGCCGCGCCTTGCCGCCCAGCCGGCGGCGCTGGACGCCTTCCTGCCCGCTGAGGCCTCAGCGGGCGGCCGGCGTGAAGTCCTTGCCGAAATACTCAACCAGGAAATCGATGAACGCTCGCGTCCGCGCCGCCTGGTGCCTGCGCTCCAGGTAATAGACGAACAAATCCGCTGACGGCAGCGCATAGTCCGGCAGTACGATCTTCAGGCGTCCGCTCTCGACGTACCTGGCCAGGTCCCACTCCGAGCGGATCAGGATGCCGTGCCCGTCCAGCGCCCAGCCCAGCACGATGTCGCCGTCGTTGCTGGACATGGCACCGTGCACCTTGACCACGTCGTCCTTCCCCTCGTGCGTAAAACGCCAGATGCCGTAAGCGTCGTCGTTCTGGCGGTGCAGGATGCAGCGGTGGGCCGACAGATCGGCCAGCGTCGCCGGTGTGCCATGCTGCTCCAGGTACAGCGGCGAGGCGCACAGGAAGCGCCGGTTGGACATCACGCGGCGCGCGTTCAGGCGCTGGTCGGGTGGTGCGCCGAAGCGGATCGCCAGGTCGAAGCCCTGCTCCGCCAGGTCGACCGGGCGGTCGGTCACGTCCATCTGCACTTCGATTTCCGGATGGCGCCTGGCAAACGCCGATAGCAGCGGCGCGATCGTCGTGCGGCCGAAGCCGAGCGTCGCGTTGACGCGCAACAGGCCGCGCAAGGTGCTGCCGGCGCCGGCGACTTCGTCTTCCATGGCGCGGATGTCGGCCAGGATGCGGGTCGCATGGGCCAGGTAGGTCTCGCCCTCGCCCGTCAGGCTGATGCGGCGCGTGGTGCGGTTGACCAGGCGCACGCCGAGGCGCGCTTCCAGCTGGGCCAGGCGCTTGGTGGCCGCCGGCGGCGTCAGGTCGAGCGCGCGCGCGGCCGCGGCCAGGCTGCCGTGGCGCGCCACCAGCACGAAGAATTCCATCTCGGAAGCCGCGTCATTATTCATTTGCAGTAACTAATCAATTCACCATTCGGTAATTATAGGCAATGATCTGCGGCGTATGCTGGTGGTTCCTCAACCGCACCACCGAGTCCATCATGAAAATCGTCGAGATCCGCGAACAAACCCTGCCCATCAGCTCCCCCATCCGCAACGCCTACATCGACTTCAGCAAGATGACGCTGAGCCTGGTGGCGGTGGTCACCGACGTCATCCGCGACGGCAAGCCGGTGGTCGGCTACGGCTTCAATTCGAATGGCCGCTACGGCCAGGGCAAGCTGATGCGCGAACGCTTCATCCCGCGCATCCTGGAAGCCGATCCCGCCTCGCTGCTGGACGACAAGGGCGACAACCTCGACCCGCACCGGGTCTGGGACGCGATGTTCACCAACGAAAAGCCGGGGGGCCACGGTGAGCGCTCGGTGGCCATCGGCACCATCGACATGGCGGTGTGGGATGCGGTGGCCAAGATCGAAGGCAAGCCGCTGTTCCAGCTGCTGGCCGAGCGCTACGGCAAGGGCACGCCCGAGCGCAAGGTATTCGTGTACGCGGCCGGCGGCTATTACTATCCGGGCCAGGACCACGGCAAGCTGAAGGACGAGATGCGCAGCTACATCGACCGCGGCTACACGGTGGTCAAGAAGAAGATCGGCGGCGCCTCGCTGGACGAGGACCTGCGCCGCATCGACAGCATCCTGTCGGTGCTGGGCGACGGCCAGAAGCTGGCAGTGGACGCCAATGGCCGCTTCGACCTCGACACCGCGATCGCCTATGCCAAGGCGCTGTCGCAGTACGATCTGTTCTGGTACGAGGAAGCCGGCGACCCGCTCGACTTCGAGCTGCAGGCCACCCTGCGCAACTACTACGACAAGCCGATGGCCACCGGCGAGAACCTGTTTTCGATGCAGGATGCGCGCAACCTGGTGCGCTACGGCGGCATGCGCCCGGACCGCGACTGGCTGCAGTTCGACTGCGCCCTGTCGTACGGCCTGGTCGAATACCTGCGCACGCTCGACATGCTGCACCAGCACGGCTGGTCGCGCTCGCGCTGCATCCCGCACGGCGGGCACCAGATGTCGCTGAACATCGCGGCCGGCCTGGGCCTGGGCGGCAACGAATCTTATCCGGACCTGTTCCAGCCCTTCGGCGGCTTCCCGGATGGCGTACAGGTCGAGAACGGCTTCATCACGATGCCGGACCTGCCGGGCATCGGCTTCGAGGGCAAGGCCGACCTGTATGCGGAAATGCAGAAGCTGTCAGCGTAAATCCGGTTCGCCCACGTCCGCATCCTCGTCCAGCGCGAACTCGCCGCGCTCGTAGGCGGCCAGCACGGCTTCGGCGCGCCGCAGGACGTCTTCCGGGACCAGGATGCCGACGCCGCCCAGGGCCGGCGCCAGCAGCAGGTCGGTCTGGACCAGGTTGGCGTCGGCCAGCACGGCGGGAATGCCGGCGGCGACCAGGCAGCCCTGCGCCAGCCTGGCGTCCATCGGGACCAGGTAGCGCGCGAGTTCGACCTGCGGTACGTTCGATGCGTGGTTCATGGCGGCCTCCGATTGATGATGCCTACGATCTTACGCTCATCCGGCATCAGCCAGCGCGCCCCCAGCACCAGCCCCGCGATCACGTAGGCCAGCCCGCCCGGGATCCACATGATCAAGCCGCCCAGCTGCTGGTCTTCGAGCGGCGTCAGGCCGAACAGCGCAGGCCGGTCGCCGTACAGCGGATACCAGACCGCTTCCGAAAACGTGAACAGCGCCCCGAGCGCCCCGGTATGCATCATGGTCGTGAACAGGTAGACGATCGAGGCCCCGCGCGAATGGTGGATGCCGTGCTGGCCCAGCACCGCCCACCAGAACAGCAGGGCGCTGAACAGGAAGCTGGCGTGCTGCAGCGCGTGGATGTCGTTGTCGACCAGGCCGGCCTGGAACAGCGCGGGCACGTGCCACACCCACAGCGCGGCAAAGTGGATCAGCCAGGCGTGCATGGGGCGCGTGATCATGTCCCAGCACCAGGCGAGCCAGCGCCAGCGCGTGGCCTTGCCGACGCCGCCGCGCCATGCCGACGGCAGCGCCCAGATCCAGACCCCGAACGGCCGCCCCAGCACCATCAGCGGCGCGCTGACGATCATCAGGACTTCGTGCTGCACCATGTGCGCCCAGAAGCCGTAGCTGCCGGCGCTGTCCAGCGGCGAGGCCAATGCCAGCAGCAGCAGCGCCCAGCCGGCGCCGAAGCAGGCGAACTGGCGCAGCAGCGCGGGCCGCGACTTGCGCGCGCGCGGCCACAGGCGCAGCATGCCCTGCACATACCAGACCAGCGACAGCGCCAGGCAGGCGGACACCCAGGGTTCGGCACCCCAGCTCAGGTAGTTGCCATTCACGTCGTGCGCCAGTGCCGGCGCGGCCGGCAGCCCGAGCAGCAGGACCGGAAGAATCAGCTTGCGCACGGCGACAGCACCCATTGCGGGAACCACATGGCCGCGATCACCAGGCAGGACAGCGCGCCGACCACGCAAGACACCATGGCGATGAAGAATGGCCGGCGCGCGGCCGCGTCGTTTGGCTGCGGCGCCGGTGCCGCCTTCCAGTTATGCCGCGCCATCCAGGTGAATGCGAGGCAGGCCAGCAGCGTCACGGCCGATACGGCGTGCAGCGCCAGCGTGCTCTGGCCCTTGCACGAGGGCGTCACCAGCGCATAGATGACCGACTGGCTGGCCAGCGCCAGCGACGGCGCCAGCAGCAGCGCGGGCCAGTTGGGGAGTTTCATATGCGTGCGCCCCAGTAGATGACGGCATAGATCGGGATCCAGCTGAGCACCACGAAATACCAGTAGCCGGCGTTCTCGCTGACGTCGACGAAGCGCTTGCCTTCCAGCGGGCCGGTGAACATCAGCACCGTCAGCACCAGCGAATCGTAGGCATCGGTGATCAGGTGAGTGGTGTGCAGGCCCATCAGCATCCAGACGATGGAGCCGTAGGCATCGCTGTCCCAGTGCGTGTTCAGGGTCTTGAACTCGAACACGCGCACCGCCAGGAAGGCGACCGACACCAGCATGCACACGGTCATCCACAGCCGCACCTTCTTCAGGTCGAGGCGCTCGGCGGCGCGCTTGGCGAAGTGGTTCGGGACCATGCTGGCCACGATGATGCCGGTGTTGACGGTGCCCCACAGCAGGTCCGGCGGCAGACCGCTCATCGGCCAGGCGCCGGCATGGCTGCGCAGGTAGAAGTAGGACATGATGGCCAGTGCGAACACGGTGCTCTCGATCGCCACCAGGCCCATCGTGCCCCACCACATCGGGCTGCGGTGACCGAAACCGAAGGTGGGCAGCCCCTTCACGTCGAGCAGCGCGTCCTTTTCCTTGTCCTTTTCCTGCACTGCGCTCACGATTCCACCTCCACATCGTACGGACTGACTTCGGAACCGGTGCGCTGCTCGACGATGTCCTTCTTCGGCCAGAACCACCAGGTGGCGCCGGCCGCGACCGGCACCGCGGCCCACACCACGGCCCAGGGCGTGAAGATCGAGCCGACGAACAGGACGGTGGTGGCCAGCGCGGTGACGAAGGGTGCCAGCGAGGACGACGGCAGCCACAGGCGGTGATCGAGCTCCGCGTCGGCCACCGAGGTGACCAGGATCTCGCGGTAGTCGTTGGCCAGGCCGGTCACGTGCGAGGGCAGGCGCTTCGGTTCCCACAGCGGATCGCGCGCATGCACCACCGGCACCATCTCGAAGTTGCCGGCCGGCGGCGGCGACGCGATGCTCCATTCGAGCGTGCCCGCGCCCCATGGGTCGTTGCCCGCCTCTTCGCCGTGGCGGCGGCTGCGCAGCACGTTGATGATGAACAGCAGCACGCTGACGGCGATCATGAAGGACCCGACCGTGGCGGCGAAGTTCAGGCTGCCCCACTCCATTGCCGCCGGATAGGTGTAGACGCGGCGCGGCATGCCCTGCAGGCCGAGCACGTGCATCGGGAAGAAGGTCAGGTTGAAGCCGATGAAGAACAGCCAGAAGTTCCAGCGTCCCAGGCTTTCATTCAGCATGCGGCCGGTGAACTTCGGGAACCAGTAATAGAAGGCGCCGAACAGCGGGAACACGGCGCCGCCCATCAGCACGTAATGCAGGTGGGCGACCACGAAGTGGCTGTCGTGCAGCTGGGTGTCGAGCGAGACCGAGGCCAGCATCAGGCCGGTCAGGCCGCCGGCCACCAGGATCACGAAGAAGGCCAGCACGAACAGCAGCGGCGTGCGCAGGTTCAGGCGCCCGGTCCAGAGCGTGGCGATCCAGCAGAAGATCTGGAGCGCGGTCGGGATTGCAATCATCAGGCTGGCGGCGGTAAAGAAAGTCTTGCCCAGTTCCGGCAGGTTGGTCGCGAACATGTGGTGCACCCACAGGCCGAAGGCGAGGAAGGCGGTAGCGACCACCGACAGCACCATCGCCGGATAGCCGACGATCGGACGGCGCGCAAAGGTGGCGACGATGCTCGAGATGAAGCCCAGCGGCGGGATGAAGATCATGTAGACCTCCGGGTGGCCGAAGAACCAGAACAGGTGCTGCCACAGCAGCGCGTCGCCGCCTTTCAGCGGATTGTAGAACTGGGTATTCACCAGCCGGTCGGTGATCAATGCGGTACTGGCCAGCATCACCGCCGGCATCGAGAACAGCACCATGAAGGAGGTCGCCAGGATGGCCCAGACGAACAGCGGCATGCGGTTCAGCGTCATGCCCGGTGCGCGCATCTTGAGGATGGTGGTGATCAGGACGATCGCTTCCATCAGGCCGGCCATCTCGGTGAAGGTGATCATCTGGGCCCAGATGTCGACGCGCTTGGTCGGCGAGTACTGCAGGCTGGAGAGCGGCACGTAGGCGAACCAGCCGGCATCCGGGCCGACGTTCAGGAAGAAGGCGACGAACAGCATGATCCCGCCCAGCGTGAAGATCCAGTAGGAGAAGGCGTTCATGCGCGGGAAGGCCACGCTGCGCGCGCCGATCATCAGCGGCACCAGGTAAGTGGCGACCGCCTGCATCACCGGCACCGCGAACAGGAACATCATGGTGCTGCCGTGCATGGTGAACAACTGGTTGTACAGGTCGGCGCCGATGATCTTGCCGTCCGGACCGGCCAGCTGTAGCCGGATCGCCAGCGCCAGCAGCCCGCCCAGCACGAAGAACACGAAGGTCGTGATCATGAAGCGCAGGCTGATGGTCTTGTGGTTGATGGCCGAGAACCAGCCGCGCAGGCCCGGCGGGTCGCGCCAGGTCTGTTCGAGCATTGCAGCATCCTTGGCATCGAGGCGCGGCGCCGTCATTTGAGAGTCTCCAGGTAGGCCAGCAGGTCTTGCAGTTCATCGGGGCGCATGCGGTTGACCGGCATGTAGACGCCGGGTTTCAGGGTTTGCGGATCGCGGATCCAGCTGGCCAGGTGCTTGGTGTCGTTCGGCAGCATGCCGGCGGCGATGGTCTTGCGTCCGGCCAGGTGGGTCAGGTCGGGGCCCATCGCCGCGGTGGCGCCGGTGCCGTTGATGGTGTGGCAGCGCGCGCAGGAGTGCGCCAGGAACAGCGCACGGCCGCGGCGCGCGGCGTCGCCCGCGGGTCCGGCGTCAAGTGCGGGCGCCGGCTGGCGCTGGCGTTCGGCCCAGGCTTCGTACTGCGCGTTCGGCTCGGCCTCGACCAGCAGCGCCATCATCGCGTGTTCGAGGCCGCAGAATTCGGCGCACTGGCCGCGGTAGGTGCCCGGCTGGTCGGCACGGAACTGCATGGTGGCGGTACGGCCTGGGATCATGTCGCGCTTGCCGTGCAGGTTGGGCACCCACAGCGTGTGGATCACGTCGTCGCTGCGCAGCGTGACGATGACCGGGCGGCCGACCGGGATGTGCAGCTCGTTGGCCGTGGTGAACTGGCGATTCGCATCGGGATCGAGATAGCGCGCTTCCCACCACCACTGGTGGCCGATCAGTTCGATGTTGACGGCGTCCTGCAGCGGCAGGCGGCCCAGCGCGCGGCTGGTGAAGACGTCGGCCGCGAGCAGCGCCAGCAGCCCGAGGGTGGCCAGGCCGGCGGCCCAGGCCACGGTGCGGTGGATGCGGCGCTCGGGCCGCTCCAGCGAACTCAGGTCGGGCGGCGTCTGAGCATCGCTGCGCGGCGCGCGCCACAAGGCGAACAGGAAGGCGGCGACAACCGCGCTGAAGACCAGCACGCACAATCCCAACGTGAAGTTCCACAGGCGGCCGATGTGCCAGGCCTGGATGCCATAGGCGTGTAAAGCGTCCTGGAGCGGCGCCGCCGAGCATGTCTCCGTTGCGGCTGCCATGCCGAGGATCGGGATGAAAACGGCGCGTAAACGCATCGAGGGCCCTGTCTCGGTTCTAAAAATATAGTGTCCTTACTATATAAGCTTTTTAACAATTCACGCCGCACGCATGAGCTGTTCCGATTGTTCAGCGCAACAGTACGGGCAGGGTCGAACACAGGTACAGCAGCACGCCGATCAAACCGCCGACGATGGTGCCGTTGATGCGGATGTACTGCAGGTCCTTGCCGATGTTGAGTTCGATCTGTTCCGACATCTCGCGGCTGTCCCACTGCTTGACGGTGTCGGCGATGTGGCGCGTCAGGAAGCCCGCGAATTCGGGCGCGGCGCCGCGCGCCGCCAGCTCCAGGTTGGCGTTGAGCGAGGCGCGCAGCTGCGGGTCGTCGGCCAGCATCCGGCCGACCCAGGCGCCGGTGGCGACGATGCGCGTGCGCAGGACCGAATCGTCACTATCGAGGTCGCGCTTGATCCAGCCTTTCAGGTCGCCCCACAGCGAGCCGATGTAGCCGTTCAGGGTGGCGTCGCCGATCAGGTGGCGCTTGATGTCCTCGCCCTTTTCGAGGAAGGCGGGGTCGGTCTTGAGACGCTCGACGAACTCGCGCGTAAAGGCGTCGAAGCGCTGGCGCAGCGGGTGCTGCATGTCTTCGCTGACGCGGTTCAGGATGCCGGACGCCATGCGCACGGTAAGGTCGGCGCCCTTCCTGCCGATCATGTCCGAGGGCAGCATGCGCTCCATGAACGCGTATTCCTCGCGCAGCCAGTCGACGATGCCCTGCGCGATCACGGCCTGGGTCTCTTCGTTGGCGAGCAGCTTGGCCAGCTGGTCGATGCCTTCGTTGAGCAGTTCGTGGTGGCGGTTATCGCGGGTAAAACTCTCGAGCAGTGCGCCGCTGGTCTTCGACAGGTCGACCTGCTGGACCATCGTGTGGATTGCGCGCCGGATGAAGTTCTGCACGGCGGCGTCTTCGATGAAGTCGAGCGCCCAGCCGCTCATGCGCACCAGGTAGTTCCCCAGCAGTTCGGTGTTGGCCGGCTTGACCAGCCAATCGGCCACCTGCCCGGCCGGATCGTGGCGCTGGATCAGGCCGACGATGGAATCGGTGTCGAGGAATTTTTCGTGCACGAAGGCGGCCAGGTTGTCGGCGATGCGCGCCTTGTTGGCCGGGATGATCTCGGTATGGCGCGACACGATCGGAATCGGGATGCGCCGGAACAGCGCCACCACCGCGAACCAGTCGGCCAGCGCGCCGATCATGGCCGCCTCGGCAAAGGCTTTCAGGAGGCCGCTCCACCAGGTCGGGGGTAAAAACAGCGAGATGAGGAACAGGACGGCGGCGCCGGCGAAGAAGGCCAGCGCCAGCTGTTTCGACTTGCGCAGCTCGATGCGCTTGGCGTGGTTATTTGCGGTGTTGGATGTTGTGCTCACGCCATTATCCTAGACGAGGCCGGACGGAATCGGCGCGCCGCACCGGATCGCGCGCTGCACCGGACTACCCATCCTGCGTCGATTTGCGATCATTTGCTGCGTTCGAGGTGGAAAACATGGGTATTTTCAGCTATTTCAGGTCTTTTCTGGGTCCGGGGCGCCATCGTCCCTTATACTGTCGCGGAATATTGACAAGGAGGCCACCCCCGCATGGATCACAACATCAGTCTGATCACCACCATCGCCGCCGCCCTCGGACTCGGCCTGCTGCTCGGCATGCTCGCCGTGCGGCTGCGCCTGCCGGCCCTGGTCGGCTATCTCGCCGCCGGCGTCATCATCGGCCCGGCCACGCCCGGCTTCGTGGCCGACGTCGCGCTGGCTTCCCAGTTGGCCGAGATCGGGGTGATGCTGCTGATGTTCGGCGTCGGCCTGCATTTTTCGCTCGACGACCTGCTCGAAGTGAAAGGCATTGCCCTGCCCGGCGCGGTGCTGCAGATCGCGGTGGCGACCCTGCTCGGCCTCGGTGTCGCCCACTGGTGGGGCTGGAGCATGGGTGCCGGCCTGGTGTTCGGCCTGGCGCTGTCGGTGGCCAGCACGGTGGTGTTATTGCGGGCGCTGGAAGACCGTGGCCAGCTCGATTCCTTCAACGGCCGCATCGCGGTCGGCTGGCTGGTGGTCGAAGACCTGGTGACGGTGCTGGTGCTGGTGCTGCTGCCGGCGCTGGCCGGCCCGCTGGGCGGCAAGACCAGCGGCGACCCAAGTGCCTCGCTGTGGGCCACGCTGGGCTGGACGCTTCTTCAAGTGGGCGCCTTTGTCGCCTTCATGCTGGTGGTCGGGCGCAAGCTGTTCCCGTGGTTCCTGTGGCGCGTGGCCAAGACCGGTTCGCGCGAGCTGTTTACGCTGGCCGTGATCGCCGCGGCGGTCGGCATCGCGTTCGGTTCCTCGCACCTGTTCGGCGTGTCGTTCGCGCTGGGCGCCTTTTTTGCCGGCATGGTGCTGCGCGAATCGGAGCTGAGCCACCGCGCGGCCGAGGAAACCCTGCCGCTGCGCGACGCCTTCTCGGTGCTGTTCTTCGTCTCGGTCGGCATGCTGTTCGACCCGCGCGTGCTGGTCGAGCACCCGCTGCAGGTGCTGGCCGTGCTGGCCATCATCCTGTTCGGCAAATCGCTGGCCGCCTTCGTACTGGTGCTGGTGCTGCGCTATCCGCTGAATACCGCGCTGACGGTATCCGCCAGCCTGGCCCAGATCGGCGAATTTTCGTTCATCCTGGCGGCGCTGGGGATGTCGCTCGGCCTGCTGCCGGAACTCGGCCAGAACCTGATCCTGGCCGGCGCCATCGTCTCGATCGCGGTGAACCCGGTGATGTTCAAGGCCATCGCGCCGCTCGAGCGCTGGGTGCGCGCCCGCTCGGCACACGCGCGCCACATGGAGCGTTCGCCCGACCCGCTGGCCGAACTGCCGGCCACGGTCACCCATGAGCGCCTGACCGACCAGGTGGTGCTGGTCGGTTATGGCCGCGTTGGCCGGCGCATCGCCGAAGAGCTGACGCGCCAGGGCGTCCACTTCGTGGTGGCCGAGCAGAACCGCGAGATGGTCGAAGACCTGCGCCGGCGCGACCAGCCGGCGGTGGCCGGCAATGCAGCCGAGCCGGCGGTGCTGATCCAGGCCCACATCGCACGCGCCGCGATGCTGGTGATCGCGACGCCCGACACTTTCCACGTGCGCGCCATGATCGAGACCGCGAAAGTGCTGAACCCCGGCATCAAGGTGCTGGTGCGGACCCACAACGAGGAAGAGGCGCGCCTGCTGCGCGAGGAAACCGGCGGCACGGTGCTGGTGGGCGAGCATGAACTGGCGCGCAGCATGACGCGCCACGTGATGGAAGGCCTGGCGCACGCCGCCGCGGCGGCGCATTGATGCCGTGACGATCGGCGCTTGCCGATGTCCTGCACCGGCTGCGTGGCGATCGACGGTTCGCCGCGTCAGCCGTGCGAAGGTCTTTCTTGTCGTCTTGTACAGTAGAGGCTCGCCAGCACAGCCCGGCCCATGTTCGAGCCGACATGAACCGCCACCCATCCGCTTATCCGCTTTACCTGTTCAACCGCCTGCTCGCGTCCGATCCTTCGCTGGAGCGCTGGCGCAGCGGCCTGCGTGCCGTGCTGACGGCCGCCCTGTGCGCGGGCATGTTCCTGCTTCTCACCCGTTGGCTGGACCTGGACTACAAGCTGTCGCTCGCCGGCATCGTGGTGCCGATGATCGCGGTGGTCGCGATGGGCGACCCGGGGCGCCGCCAGCAGCAGGTGACGATGGCGTGGATTCCGGTAGTGGCCAGTGCGGCCCTCGTCGTGGGCGCGCTGGTGGCCGACAATCCCTGGCTGAGCGGTGCCCTGTTCCTGGCCACCATTTTCGCGGCCTTCGAAGCGCGCCGCTTCGGCCCGCGCGGCAGCGCCCTGGGCACGATTGCCTACCAGTCCTTCTTCTATGCGCTGCTGTTCAAGACGCCGCCGGACAAGATCCTGTGGCTCCCGCCCTTCGTGCTGGCCGGCTGCGCCATCGCTTATGGCGTCCACTTCCACCTGGTGCCGGAACACCCGGGCCGGATGGTACACAGCGAATTGCGCGCCTTTCGCGCGCGTATCGAAGCCTGCCTGCATGACCTGGCACGCTGGCTGGATCGCGACAGCAAGGCCGGGCAGGCGCGCATCGACGCCCACCTGGCCGCGCTCAATGCGCAATCGCTGGGCCTGGAATCGCGCCTGGCCGGCTTTGCCGATCCCGCCGGTGCGTGCGCGGACGATCGACCCGGCGGCGCCGAACTGCGCCGCCGGGTCCTGGGCTGCGAACTGGCGCTGGAAGCCATCGCCGCGGTCGCGCGCAGCTGTGCGGACGATGCGCGCCCAGTGCTGGCGCAACGGCTGCGCGCCCTGGGGGCCGCCATCCATCGTGGCGATGCCGCCGACCTGGCGGATCGGGACGGGGGCCAAGCGTGGCTGACGGACGAACAGGGCTGGCGCCTGGACCGCGCGGCACGCACGCTGGCCTGCGAGCCACCCTGGCGCCAGGCCCCGCCCGCGACCCGCGACGAGGGCAAACCGCCCCCGGTACAACAACCGCAGACGCTACCCGGGCCGGCGCCGCGCAGGCACCCCTGGCTCGACGACACCACGCGCAGGGCATTGCAGGCGAGCGTGTCCGCACTGGGCGCGATCGTGGCCGGGCACGCGATCTCGTCGTCGCACTGGTACTGGTCGGTGTTCGCGGCCTTTGTCGTGTTCACGCGCACCGCGACCATCGGCCAGACACTGTCCGGCGCCTGGCGCCAGGTGCTGGCGTCGATTGCCGGCCTGTGCCTCGGGGTGACGGTCGCCCAGTTCGCGCACGGCAGCCGCGGCCTCGAGCTCGGCCTGCTGTTCGCCTTCATCGCGGCCGGCTTCTATGCCTTCCGCGGGCTGCAGAACGTCTACACGGTGCTGCTGACCGCGATGCTGGCCATGGTCTACGAATTGATGGGGATGGACAGCGAAGGCCTGCTGGTGCTGCGGCTCGCGGAAACCGTGGCCGGTGCGGCCAGCGCAGTGCTGAGCGCACGGCTGGTGCTGCCCGTGCACACCCAGGACGACTCCAACGGCAAGAGCGCGGCACTGCTGCGTAGCGCGAGCGGCCTGCTGCGCGCGGCGCTGGCGGAGGCGCCGCGCCCGCCCTGGGATGCGGTGCGCGAGCTGGACCGCAAGCTGGCGGCCCTGCGCGCGTCGCTCGGCCCCGTCACCGGCACCGCCTATCCGGCATCGAAGGCACACCGCCGGCGCCAGCTCGACCGGCTGTCGCGCATCGCCTATTGCATCCGCCATTTCCACGGCCTGGCGCTTGGGCAGGCGGCCTGCATCCTTCCCTCACCGCCGCTACAGGCGGGCACGCGTACGCTCGGGGACGCGCTGGATGGCGTGGCCACGATGCTCGACGCCCCTGACCAGCCCGCTGCCGCCCTGCCGCACCCGGGAGCGGCCGCGGCGGACGATGCGCAGGCCGGCGGCGAATGCGCCCTGCCCCTGCGGGTGGCCAGCCACTTCCTGGCGGAGGCGGACGAGGTGCTGCGCGCGCTGCGGGCCGACGTGGCGGCGGCGCGGCCGTAAAAAAAGCGGCGGACATCGCTGTCCGCCGCTCCAACCCCGGCCTGCCCGGGCTATTCGATCAATCTTGCTTGCGGCTCAGGCCACGGCTTCCTCGGCACACAGCTTCAGGTTGGCGTGACGCTGGTGCGCCAGGCCGGCCTGCAGGGCATCGTGGTGCTCTTCCAGCAGCGCGAACACGGCATCCTTGGACAGCACGTACTGGTCGAGCAGCGTGTCCTTGATCGCCACGATCACGTCGCGGTAGTCGCGGATCGCGTCCAGCGTGTAGCTGTACAGCTCATCCGACTTCTCCTCGACCTGGCGCAGCGTGTGCTCGCCGCTGGCGTCGTTGCCGAGTTGGCTGTAGTCGATCTTGGCACGCGAGTACATCGACAGGCGGCCGACCATCAGGTTCAGCATCTTGGTGATCTTCTCGATGTCGTTCTGGCTGCCGACCGAGATGCCGCGGGCGCCGTAGAACAGCTCTTCCGCCGCCACGCCGCCGTACAGGCCGACCACGTCGCGCTCCAGCTCTTCCAGGGTGCGCAGCGACATGTCTTCACCCGACTGCAGCACGTAGCCCAGCGCGCCGATCTTCGACACCGCTTCGGTGCTGATCTTCAGCAGGTGCGATTTTTCCTTCACTTCGGCCAGGCTCATGCCGGCGCGCAGATAGGGGTCGATCTGCATGAAGAAGTGGCCCAGTTCGTGCACCGCGATACGCTCGCGCTGCTTGTGCTTTTCGGCGGTGGTGGCACGGTCGGTCAGGCCGATGGTGGCACGCTCGTAGGCACGGAACAGCAGATCGGTATCGATGATCGCCTTTTCCTGGATCGACAGCATCGAGGCGCGTTCGACCACGGTTTCCAGCAGCGCCGGGCTCAGGTTCTGGGTGATTTCCGCGACCTGGTCGAGATCCAGGTTGTTCCAGTCGACCAGGCCGTCCTTCTTCTTGGCGAGGAAGCTTTTGAGTAATTCGCGCCGCTCGTTCTTGTTCGGCAGGCGGAAGTTGATCTTCACCGAGAAGCGGCGCAGCATCGCTTCGTCCATCTCGGTCGAGGCATCGTCGAAGTTCGAGGCGATCACCCAGATCACGCCCTGGCCCTTGTCGCTCTTCACGCCGTCCAGCAGGCCCAGCAGGGTATTGGCGGTGTCGTCTTCCCATTTCTTTTCGCTGCGGCCGCGCGGCATGAACAGGCTCTGGCCTTCATCCAGGAAAATGATGCACTTGCCTTTGGCGCAAGCCTTGCGGTACAGGGCGTTCAGGGCCTTGGAGCCGCCGCCGACGTAGCCCGATTCCAGTGCCGAACCGGACGCCTGGATCAGCGGAATGTTGAGGCGCTTGGCCAGGTAACCCACCAGCTTGGTCTTGCCGGTACCGGCCGGACCGGTCAGCATGACGTTGAACGGCTTGTCGATATTGTGTTCCTGGTACAGGTCGCGGTTGCGGATCATGTCTTCCAGGTGCAGCACTTCCTGCTTGATGTCTTCCATGCCGATCAGATCGTCCATGCTGCCTTTCAGCTTGTCCGGGGCGATCATCTGGGCGCCGCCGTTCATGCCCGGGATGCCGAACTTCATGAAGTACAGGATCGCCACCAGCACGGTCAGGTCGAGCGCATGGCGCTTCAGGAATTCGATGGCGTTGCTGGCAAAGCCTTCGCCCTCTTCTTCCATCACCGCCTTGTGCGTGTTCAGGAAATCGTCCTTGGCAATCGAATACGGGATCGCATTCTTCAGCAGGACCTCACGCTCGAGCGACAGGTGCGAGGTGCTCGGCACCTTCACAACGTGCAATTGCGGCGCGTCCTTGAACTTGTAAACATAGCGTGGCGAATCGGACAGCGGCTTGGCTACCAGCAGGTAGTCCAGGCGGTCCTTCTGTGCGGCCAGCTGGGTGATTTCGGCAATGTTCTGCGAATGGACGACCGGGGCGGTGTCCTGCGGAATGTCAGCCTTGTAAATTGCCCATCCCGTCAGGATGCCGAGCAGCACCGCAGTCAGGATACGAACGTACACGTTCTTGAAGGCAATTTGGATTCGAGCGAAATTGGGCATATCGGTACTCTATAAAACAAAAAGGGTGCGTGATATTGCTGAAACGCTTGGTACGGCCTGGATGCAGCGTCGGGTCTTGCTTGCCTTCGTGATGCCGGCTGGACGTGGAAGGCAGCGGTGCGGAACCGCGGTGATGCGCAAACATGTGCGTTTGCTAATGTTTCGATGCCGGCGGGCAATAGGTTTAGGGAGACTATACTCGCAAAAAAAAGGGAGGTGTATACCGTGCGCCGAAAAAATTTTGAGCCGCAACATCTGCTATTGATCTAGCATTGCTTTTCCTTGGCTTTTCAATAATCAAACTAAACAAAATGCAAAGAATGCGCAGCTTTTTATCATTTTTATAAAACTCTTCGCTACGGAGAATTGTATTTTTTCTATTTGAAGAAGATTAATTTTGACAAGCTGTAACGAGACCTGGACCGTGCAAAACGAGTCGGATGCGCTGCGCATTTTTTGCTATGCTCAATGAGGCAGCGGTGGACTGGATGCCGGCGCTGACGGCAGCCGTGACCGCACCGGGGTACATCGTTGCAGGGCAGGCAGACACTGCGAAGGAATGATCGTGAAACCTCATGCGCTTGCAGCACTCGGTCTATTGTCATTGTTGTTCAGCGGTGCGGCGCGGGCCGCCATCGTCGATCTCGGCGATCTTGCCCATCCAGGCAGCGGCGCCGGCGTGCGCGTGGCGGATCTGGCGCCGGTACCGCGCAACCAGCCGGTGACGCCGCCGGCGTCGATGTCCGAACTGCCCGAGCCGGAGGTGCTTGCCATGATGCTGGTCGGCCTGGTGCTGATCGGTTACCGGGCCAGCCGCGACAGCAGCGAAAAATTCGAATGAAGAAACAAGGCAAGGCGGCACGATCGCCGCCATGCACTATAAATGGCGCCGGCTTCGGCGAAATCAAGCCCTGAGGAAATTACGCTGCCGCTGCGCCCGACAGCGCATGCAACTTGAGCAGCGTGGTCCAGTTGCGCGAGGTGGTCGCGTCGCCCAGCAGCTTGCCGAGCGCCGCTGCCGCCGCGCTATCGAGGATGCCGTCCGGACACCAGACGTAGACGGCGCGCTCGCCCAGCGCCAGCGCGCCCGGTCGCCAGTCCTGGTGGCACAGCGTCTCGATCGCGCGCAGCGTGTCGGGCATGGACAGCGGGTCGGACAAAATGAACGTGACCAGGCGCGCATGGTCGGGCGCCTGGTCGAGCAGCGGGTTGGCGGCCATGATCGCGGCCAGTTCGGCGCCGTCGAGCACCAGGGTGCGCGCCGCGACGCCGAGCTTGAGCACCAGCGCTTCCTCGATGCCGGCGGCCACCTCGGCCTGCGGCCGCGCCGACCCGCTGAACACCACGTTGCCGCTGTTGAGGACGCTGCGTACCTCGGTATAGCCGAGATCCTCGATGAGTTTGCGCAGGTCGGCCATGGCGATGCGTTTTGCTCGCCCGACATTCACACCCCTGAGCAGGGCAATGTAGCGTTTGCTGGTCATGGCGCGCATGGTACCTTGCCGCGCGACCGCACGGCACATGCGCACCCTTATATTTTACTTAATTGAGCAAGCCTTCCGCTCGCAGTGCCTGCTGCACGGCCGGACGGCTGGCGACGCGCTGCTGGTAGGCAGCCAGGGCCGGCCATGGCGCCAGGTCGAAGTTGACGAAGGCTGCCCAGCCCAGCGCGGTGAACAGGTAGGCGTCGGCTACGGTGAATCGGGAACCCATCAGGAAGTCGCGGCCATCCAGGCGCGCCGCGATCCAGCCCAGGCGATTGCCCAGGTTGCTACGCGCCGCTTCCTTCATGTCTTCGGTCGCGTTCGGGCGGAACAGCGGACCGAAGCCCTTGTGCACTTCGGTGGCGATGAAATTCAGCCATTCGATCACCTGGTAGCGTTCCAGCGTGCCGTGGGCCGGGACCAGCTGGCGGTCCGGCACCAGGTCGGCGATGAACTGGACGATGGCCGGGCCTTCGGTCAGGACGGTGCCGTCCTTGAGTTCCAGCGCCGGCACATAACCCTTGCTGTTAATGGTGAGGAAGTCGGCGCCGCCGGCGGTCTGGCGCGCACGGATGTCGACGCGCTCCAGTGTGAAGTCCAGGCCTGCTTCCTGCAGGACGATGTGGGGAGAAAGCGAGCAGGCGCCGGGGCTGAAATACAGTTTCATGTGAAGTCTCTATCGGTTCAGGATAACGGTCTTTGCGAGGGCAAAGCCGGACGAGAATACAACATATCGCCAGGCGCTGCTGTTGACCCGATTTCCCTGACTCGTCGTGGGTGATAATATAAATATATTGATAGGAGGAAAGAATGAGTGCAGCCGACCAAGCTCCGGCACCCCATCCCGCGCCATCGACGGCGCAGCAAGCCCGCCTCGATTACCTGTTCCGCCACCACCTGCGCAACGATTCTGCCAACGCGGCGACGCGCGCCTTGCGCCGCTGCATGGAAAGCTACCGCGTGGCGGCTGCGGGGGAAACGGAGCACCGGCCATGAAGCTTGCACCTGAACAGCTGGTCGAGGGCCTCCACGACCTGCCCTCGCCGCCGGCCGTCGTATTGGACCTGCTGGGCACGCTGGAAAATGACGATATCGATATTTCGGTACTGGCAAAGAAGGTGTCGCTCGATCCGGCCCTGACCGCGAAGACCTTGCGCCTGGCAAATGCCTCGGCCTTCGGCCTGCAGGTCAAGGTCACGACGATCCAGCAGGCGATCACTTTCCTCGGCTTCCAGACCATGCGCAACCTGATCACCGCGGCGGCGGTGACTGGGTGCTTTCCGACCGGACGTTGCCCTGGCTTTAACGACAGGGCTTTCTGGCGCCATGCCAGCGCCAGCGCCGTCTGTGCCCGGGCGTTGGCTCGGCGTATGCGTTTCAACCAGGATGTCGCTTTTACAGCAGGCTTATTGCATGATCTGGGTCAACTTGTGCTCGTATGCAGTCATCCGGACGCTTACAGCGCCGTGCTTGCGTGGCGCCGCCAGCACGATTGCCCCCTGATCGAGGCCGAGCGTGCGGTACTGGGTGTCGACCATGTCGATGCCGGCGTGGCGCTGGCCAACCACTGGCATTTTTCCGACGTCATGCGCCAGGCCATTGCGCGTCACCATGCGCCGGACACGCCGGGCGCCGGGATGCTGGCCGCGATCGTGCACGTGGCCGATGCGATCGTGCATGCGCTCGACATCGCCGGCGCCGAGGACGAGCTGGTGCCGCCAGTGTCTGCGGTGGCCTGGGAAGCGATGGGATTGAACGAGGAAGCTTACGGGTACCTGTTCCAGGAGACGGAACGGCAATGCGAGGAAATGTCGGCCATCATGGCGGCGTGATGCCGGATGGCCCGATCATGCGGTGACGGAAGGAAGCCTGGGCCGGAAAAACCCAAGCCTCCCGCCGGGTTGCGCCTCAGGCATGACAGAACCGCCTGTCATGCCCTCGGCATTAGTGCGCATAGTTGCCCGACTTGTCGTTGCCTTGCGCTTCCTGGCCTTGCGGCTGGGCTTGCTGTGCAGCTTGCTGGGCAGCCAGCTGTGCAGCTTTTTCTTCTGGTTTCGGGCGGCCCTGGGCGTCCGACAGGCGATACTTGGTGCGGCGGTCGCCCATCAGGTCGCGCAGGTCGCGGATGCTCATGCCGGTCACTTCGTGCATGCGGATCAGCAGCGAAGCGCCGACCGGCAGGCGGTGGTGACGGATCTTGCTGATGACCGGCGGAGCGACTTCCAGCATGCGCGACAGCGCGGCGTCGTTCTTCAGTTGCATCTTGCCGAGCAGAATATCGAGCAAGTGGTTCGGGTTGTAGCTTTCCTGCGATGACAGTGCGTGATGTGCCATGATTACCTCGTGAGTGGTTAAAATAGTTCCTTTACGAAGTTTCGTTAAGGACCAGTTTTCGTCTACTTAAGTTCCCGGATCGCGCTTGAAAACGCTACCGGGCCGCGTGCGCTCCCTAATACACTTCGGATACCTCGAAAAGCCTTTCGGGACCCTAAACTAGCTTCCAGCACGCACTTGCCTTTCGAACAAATTATCAAACTCATACGAGGGTTCCACCCTCGACCCGAGCACGAAATGCATTGGTCGAAATCAAGCTATCGTCCGGAAAGCTTGTCACATAGTCATTTCAGCACATGGTGACAGATTGTGGCGCACGCAAGAGTTTTTTTGGACAAATTTTTGCAATTGCCTTTGCGCAGGAACTTATTGATTTACAAGAGGAAACTAGTTCGAGTCGCACAGGCAACTTTAAGATAACAGTTGGCAATAAGATTTCAAGAATTAACAATGTAACTGACTGTATCTGTTTTAACTTATAGAAATTATCAATTCCGCGGGACAATTCATACCGGGCGCACGCCGCTTTACCGGGCGTATTTCCGATTTACGGTAAACTGAATCCCACTTGTCAAAGCTTTACGACCAGAACAAGCCTTCATGCAGAAAAAAGTATTCATCAAGACCTTCGGCTGCCAGATGAACGAGTACGACTCGGACAAGATGGCGGACGTGCTCGGCGCCTCCGACGGACTCGTGCGCACCGACACGCCGGACGATGCCGACGTGATCCTGTTCAACACCTGCTCGGTCCGCGAAAAGGCCCAGGAAAAAGTCTTTTCGGACCTCGGCCGCCTGAAGGAACTCAAGCGCGCCAAACCTGAGCTCATCATCGGCGTCGGCGGCTGCGTGGCATCGCAGGAAGGCGAAGCCATCGTCAAGCGCGCGCCCCACGTCGACATGGTGTTCGGCCCGCAGACCCTGCACCGCCTGCCGCAGATGATCCAGCTGCGCCGCCACACCGGCGCAGCCCAGGTCGACATCAGCTTCCCCGAAATCGAAAAGTTCGACCACCTGCCCCCGGCCAAGGTCGACGGCCCGATCGCCTACGTCTCGATCATGGAAGGCTGCAGCAAGTACTGCAGCTACTGCGTGGTGCCGTATACCCGCGGCGAGGAAGTGTCGCGCCGCTTCGAGGACGTGCTGACCGAAGTCGCCGGCCTGGCCGCCCAGGGCGTCAAGGAAATCATGCTGCTGGGGCAGAACGTGAATGCCTACCGCGGCATCATGGAAAACGGTGACATCGCCGACTTCGCCCTGCTGCTGGAATACGTGGCCGAGATCCCCGGCATCGAGCGCCTGCGCTTCGTGACCAGCCATCCGAAGGAATTCACCCAGCGCCTGATCGACGCCTATGCGAAGATCCCGCAGCTGGTGAACCACCTGTACCTGCCGGTGCAGCACGGGTCCGACCGCATCCTGCAGGCGATGAAGCGCGGCTACACCGGCCTCGAATACAAATCGATCATCCGCCGCATCAAGGCGGTACGCCCGGACATCGCGATCTCGTCCGACTTCATCGTCGGCTTCCCGGGCGAAACCGACGCCGATTTCGAAGCGATGATGAAGCTGGTGGAAGACGTCGGCTTCGACAACAGCTTCAGCTTCATCTTCAGCAAGCGCCCCGGCACGCCGGCGGCCAGCCTGGAAGACGACACGCCGCATGAAGTGAAACTGGCGCGCCTGCAGCGCCTGCAGGCGCTGATCGACGCCAACACCCGCAAGACCAGCGCCGCGATGGTCGGTACGGTCCAGCGCATCCTGGTCGAAGGGCCGTCCAAGAAAGGCGTCAACGCCGATGGACAACCCGAACTGCAAGGCCGCACGGAAAACAACCGTGCAGTGAATTTCGCCCCGGGCGCAGCCGGCGACGCGCTGATCGGCCAACTGGTCGACGTGCGCATCACCGAAAGCCTGGATTACAGCCTGCGTGGCGACCTGGTCGCCAGCATTGAGACGATAGCAAAAGCCAGTTGAAAACCCAGACGCCTACCCAGCCTTCGTATTTCGTCCCCGAGCCGCTCGACAACACCCGGCTCGCCCACCTGTGCGGCCCGCTCGACGAGAATTTGCGCCAGATCTCGGCCGCGCTTGACGTGACCATCTTCCGCCGCGGCGAGCGCTTCATCGTCAGCGGCAGCAATGCCGAGCGCGCGGTCGAGCTGCTCGAACGCTTCTATGCCGTGGCCGACAAGGTCGTGCCGATCGAGGAAGTGCAGCTGGCGCTGGTCGAACAGCGCGCCGGCCTGAAGCCGACGATTCCCGAACCGGCCGACGCGCCGAAAAAGGAACCGGGCGCCACGGCATCGGCCGCCGCCGCGTCCGCCGAGGATGGCGACGAGGCCGCCTCCGACGACGAACTGGTCAGCCCGACGCTGAAGACCCGCCGCACCGACCTGCGCGGCCGCACCCCGCACCAGATCCAGTACCTGAAGGCGGTGCTGGAGCACGACATCAGCTTCGGCATCGGCCCGGCCGGTACCGGCAAGACCTATCTGGCGGTGGCATGCGCGGTCGATGCGCTCGAGCGCGATGCGGTGAAACGCATCATCCTGACCCGCCCCGCCGTGGAAGCCGGCGAGCGCCTCGGCTTCCTGCCGGGCGACTTCGCGCAAAAGGTCGACCCCTACCTGCGTCCGCTGTACGACGCGTTGTACGACCTGCTCGGCTTCGACCGCACGCAGAAGCTGTTCGAGAAACAGGTGATCGAGATCGCCCCGCTGGCCTTCATGCGCGGGCGCACGCTGAACCACGCCTTCGTGATCCTGGACGAAGCCCAGAACACGACGGTCGAACAGATGAAGATGTTCCTGACCCGTATCGGCTTCGGCAGCAAGGCCGTGGTCACCGGCGACATCACCCAGGTCGACCTGCACAAGACCCAGCGCAGCGGCCTGGCCGATGCGATGCACGTGCTGAAGGATACCCGCGGCATCGCCTTCTCCCACTTCTCCAGCGCCGACGTGGTGCGCCACCCGCTGGTGGGCCGCATCGTCGACGCCTATGAAAAAGCGGCGTCGATCCAGGAGATCGGCGCCCTGCCCAAGACTGCAACCGTGACCCGAAATGCAAGAAAAAAAACATAATCTCGACCTCGACGTCCAGTACCCGGACACCCGCCTGGAAGCCGACATCACACCTGCGATGATCGAACGCTGGGTGCAGGCCTCGCTGCTCGGCCCGGCCGAACTGGCGATCCGCTTCGTCGACGCCGAAGAAGGCCAGAGCCTGAACAAAGAGTATCGCGGCAAGGATTACGCGACCAACGTCCTCACCTTCGCCTACAACGAAGGCGCGGAGATCGCCGACGACGAACCGACGCAGGCCGACATCGTGCTGTGCACCGACGTGCTGCAGCGCGAAGCCGACGAGCAGAAGAAGACGGTCGAGGAACACGTGGCGCACCTGGTGGTGCACGGGGTGCTGCATGCGCAGGGCTTCGACCACGAGAACGATGAAGAGGCCGAGGAGATGGAGCAGCTGGAGCGCGACATCATGGAGGCGCTCGGGTATCCGGATCCTTACGCCGAGTACGACGCATAAATCGTTGCGGCTATATCAGCCGCGCTCTGAAACAACGTCATTCCCGCGCAGGCGGGAATCCAATTTGCGCGATCTGCCGACAAACTTGGATTCCCGCCTTCGCGGGAATGACGGTTTTTATGTCAACGACCGGTTTATGCCTTTTTGAGCTGCTCCCCGATCGGCAGCTTGCGCACCCGCTTCCCGGTAGCCGCAAACACCGCATTCGCCAGCGCCGGCGCAACCCCCGCCGTCCCCGGCTCGCCGATCCCGCCCGGCTCGTCGCGGCTGTTCACGATGTACACCTCCACCGCCGGCGCCTCGTTCATGCGCATCACCCGGTAATCGCCGAAGTTGGTCTGCTGCACCTTGCCGCCGTCCAGCGTGACCTGCCCCCACAGCGCCGCACTGGCGCCGAACACGATGCCGCCCTCCATTTGCGCCACGATGGTGTCCGGGTTGATGTTCTGGCCGCAATCCACGGCGCACACCACCCGGTGCACGCGCACGTCGCCATCGGCGCCGACCGAGACTTCCGCCACCTGCGCCATGTAGCTGCCGAAGGCGAACTGGGTCGACACCCCGCGTCCCATCTTGCGGCCGGCGATCGGGCGCAGCGGCTTGCCCCAGCCGGCCTTGTCCACCGCCAGGTTCAGCACCGCCAGCGTGCGCGGCGACTTTTGTAATAACGAACGCCGGAACGCGACCGGGTCGGTCTTGCTCGCATACGCCAGCTCGTCGATGAAGCTCTCGACCACGAACACGTTGTGGGTCGGCCCCACGCCGCGCCAGAACGCGGTGGCCAGGCCCGGCGGTTCATGGCGCACGTATTCCACGCGCATCGCGGGAATGCTGTACTGCAGGTCGGCCGCGCCTTCCACCGCATCCGGATCGACCCCGTTCTTGACCGCCGGCGGCGCGAAGCGCGCCATGATCGAAGACCCGGTCACGCGGTGGAACCACGCGACCGGCATGCCCTTGTCGTCGATCCGGGCCGACAGCCGGTCATAATAATAGGGGCGGTACATGTCGTGCTGCATGTCCTCCTCGCGCGTCCAGATGACTTTCAGCGGGCCCTTGGCCAGCTTGGCCAGCGCCACCGCCTGGATCACGTTGTCGACTTCGAGCCGGCGCCCGAAGCCGCCGCCGATATAAAAATTGTGCACCTGGACTTTCTCGACCGGCAGCCCGGCCACCTTGGCCGCCGCGCCCTGGGCCAGCGCCGGCACCTGGGTGCCGACCCACAGGTGGCACTCGCCGTTGCGCAGGTCGACCGTGCAATTCATCGGTTCCATGGTCGCGTGCGCCAGGAATGGCAGTTCGTAGACGGCGTCGATGCGGCGTCCATCCTGCTGCCCCAGCACCTTCAGCGCATCGCCATCGTTCCTGGCGACGGCGCCGGTGCCTTCCGACACCTTTGCCATGTCGGCCACGATGGATGCCGTGCTGACCTTGGCGTTGGCGCCGTCGTCGAAGCGCGGCGCGGCGGCGGCCAGGCCCTGTTTCGCGGCCCAGAAGTTGTCGGCGACGACCGCCACCGCACCTTCCAGGCGCAGCACCTGGCGCACGCCCTTGACGGCCATCGCCTTCTGCTCGTCCACCGCCGCCACCTTCCCGCCCAGCACCGGGGACGCGGCCACCGCCGCGATGCCCATGCCCGGCAGGCGCGCGTCGATGCCGAACTGCGCCGAACCGTCGGTCTTGGCGGCCGAGTCGAGGCGCTTCTGCGAGGTGCCGATCAGGGTGAAGTCGGCCGGGTTCTTGAGTGTCACGGTGGCCGGGAAGCTCAGCTTGGAGGCCGCCTCGGCCACTTCGCCGAAATGCACCGAGCGGTTCGACGCCTCGTGGCGGATGGTGCCGCCCACGACTTTCAGCTCGCCCGGGTCGACGTTCCAGTTCTTGGCGGCCGCCTGCACCAGCACCGTGCGCACCTTGGCGCCGACTTCGCGCAGCGGCTTCCAGGCGGCGCGTACCGAGGTCGAGCCGCCGGTCACCTGGCCGCCCAGCAGGGCGTCGGCGTACAGGCTGTTGTTGGCCGGCGCCTGTTCCAGCTTGACCTTGGTGAGGTCGGCGCCGAGTTCCTCGGCCAGCAACTGGGGCATCGAGGTGAAGGTGCCCTGCCCCATCTCCACCTTGTGGACGATCAGGGTGACGATGCCTGCGCGGTCGATGCGGATGAAGGCGTCGTGCGCCAGGCCCGGCGCATCGCCGCTGGCGGCGGTGGCGGCCTGGCCGACGGCTTTCTCGGGCGGGGCTTCCTTGCGGTCGCCTTCGGGTTTCTTTTCGCAGCCGAACAGCGAGAAGCCGAATACCAGGCCGCCGCCGGCGACGGCGCCGGCTTTCAACAGGCCACGGCGCGACGTCGACACCGGCGCTTTGTTCTGGGGTTCCTTGATCATGTGAGTTCCCCTTTATCAGGCAGCAGCGATCTTGATGGCCTTGCGGATCCGGCCATAGGTGCCGCAGCGGCAGATATTGCCCGCCATTGCATTGTCGATGTCGGCATCGTTCGGCTTCGGCGTCGCGTGCAGCAGCGCCGTGGCCGACATGATCTGGCCCGACTGGCAATACCCGCACTGCACCACGTCGATCTGGCGCCACGCCTGCTGCACCTTGGCGCCGACCGGATCGTTGCCGATCGCCTCGATGGTCGTGATCTTCTTGCCGGCCGCTGCCGACACCGGTGTCACGCAGGAACGGATCGCCTGGCCGTCCAGGTGCACGGTGCAGGCGCCGCACAGCGCGACGCCGCAGCCGAACTTGGTGCCGGTCAGGCCGAGCACGTCCCGCAAGGCCCACAGGATGGGCATGTCGTCGGGGACGTCGAGATTGGTGGTGGTGCCATTGACGTTCAGGGCAGGCATGGGGCGAGTCTCCTTGTCTATTAGATGACGCACGAATAATGAACAACGTGACAAGCATAACGCGCTTGCCGGAAGGCCGCTCGGCACTGTGGTTTTACTCACACGGACTGCATAAAAAACAGGCATTCTGACTTTTGGTGTATCCTAACGCCCATCGCAACAACGGCTTTACGCCAACTATGCCCGAGCACCCTTCTGACGTCCGCACGGACGGCAAAACCCACCGGTCGCTGTTTGAACGGCTGACCGCACTGATCTCCCCTGAGCCCGAAAATCGCGCCGAGCTGCTCGAAGTCCTGCACGACGCCCATGAACGCAACCTGATCGACGCCGACGCCCTCTCCATGATCGAGGGCGTGTTCCAGGTATCCGATTTGTCGGTACGCGACATCATGGTGCCGCGCTCGCAGATGGACGTCATCGACATCACCAAGCCGATCGAGGAATGGCTGCCCATCGTGCTGGAAACCGCGCACTCGCGCTTTCCGGCCATCGAGGGCGAGCGCGACAAGGTGGTCGGCATCCTGCTGGCCAAGGACCTGCTGCGCTACTACGCGGAAGAATCCTTCGACGTGCGCGACATGCTGCGCCCGGCGATCTTCATCCCGGAGTCGAAGCGCCTGAACGTGCTGCTGCGCGACTTTCGCGCCAATCACAACCACATGGCCATCGTCGTCGACGAATACAGCGGCGTGGCCGGCCTGATCACGATCGAGGACGTGCTGGAACAGATCGTCGGCGACATCGAGGACGAATACGACTTCGACGAGGAAGAAGACAACGTCCTCTCCATCAAGGAAGGCCAGTTCGGCCCGCGCTGGCGCGTCAAGGCGCTGACCGAGATCGACCAGTTCAACGAAGAGATCGGCGTCGACCTGCCGGAAGACGACGTCGACACCATCGGCGGCCTGGTCGCCAGCCACCTGGGCCGCATGCCGCACAAGGGCGAGGTGTTCGACCTCGAGAACCTGCGCTTCGAGGTGCTGCGTGCCGATGCGCGGCAGATTCACGTGCTGCTGGTCGAGAAGATTCCGGTATCGGAAGATGAGCACGACTAGACACCGGACACCGTTGCACACCACCCCGTCGCCCCTGCGGAGGCAGGGGCCCAAGTTGCAGGCATATCGCATCACTTGGGCCCCTGCCTCCGCAGGGGCGACGAGCTAACGACATTGGACCCACGCTTGATCCTGCGCCGCCCAACCAAGACTGCCACCGCCCCCGACCCTGCGCTGCGCGGCACCCGCCCCTCCCTCAAGGCCCTCGTTCTTGCCGCCATCGCCGGCGGCCTGAGCCTGTTCTCCTTCGAACCCTTCGGCTGGTGGCCATTGCAGTTCCTGGTGCTGGCCTGGCTGTTCTACCAGGTCGGCATGGGCAGCTCGGTCAGGCGCGCCACCTTCCTCGGCTGGGCCTTCGGCTTCGGCTGGTCGGTGGCCGGCATGCACTGGCTGTATATCGCGATCACCCGTTTCGGCGGCCTGCCGGCGGTGCTGGGCGCGATCGCGATCGCCCTCCTCGGCCTGTACATGGGCCTGTTCGGCGCCCTGGCGACGGGCCTGTCCACCTGGCTGCGCAAGCGCTGGTCGCTGCCGGTCCCCGCCTTCTTGCTGCTGGTGCTGCCCGTCCTGTGGGGCGTGTCGGAATGGATGCGCGGCTGGGTGTTCACCGGTTTTCCCTGGGCCGCATCCGGCTATGCGCACAACCTGGCGCCGCTGGCCGGCTTCGCGCCGCTGGTCGGCGTGTACGGCATCGGCGTGCTGGTGGCGCTGTGCGCGTCCTGCCTGGTGATGCTGACCCAGCGCCACAAGATGCCGGCGCTGGCGCTGTTCGGCGCGCTGCTGGTGGCCGGCGGCCTGCTGCGCCAGGTCGAATGGACGCACCCGAGCGGCCAGCCGATCACGGTGCGCCTGCTGCAGGGGAACATCCGCCAGGACGAGAAATTCGCCGCCGAATACCTGGGCGAGATCCTGGTGCGCTACCGCGACATGCTGACCGCCGCGCCGGCCGACCTGATCGCCGCGCCGGAAACCGCGATCCCGGTGTTCCCGCACCAGCTGCCGCCGGGCTACCTGGGCACCTTCAACGATTTCGCCGCGCGCACCGGCAGCTATTATTTGTTCGGCATTCCGCTGGCGAACAACGCCGCCGATTACGCCAACAGCGTGGCCGGCATCGGTCCGCAGGGCCAGGCCTACCGCTACGACAAGCACCACCTGGTGCCCTTCGGCGAATTCATCCCGACCGGCTTCCGCTGGTTCACCAACCTGATGCAGATCCCGCTGGGCGACTTCACGCGTGGGGCCGCGGTCCAGGCGCCGTTCCCAGTGAAGGACCAGCTGGTGCTGCCGAACGTCTGCTACGAAGACGTGTTCGGCGAAGAGATCGCCAAGCAGCTGCGCGATGCGCCGCGCCCGGCCACGCTGCTGCTGAACGTGTCGAACCTGGCCTGGTACGGCGAATCGGTGGCGATTCCGCAGCACCTGCAGATTTCGCGCATGCGTTCGCTGGAAACCGGCCGTCCGATGCTGCGCGCGACCAACAACGGCGCCACCGCCATCATCGACGGCCGCGGCAACGTGCAGCAGCAGATTCCGTACTACCGCCAGGACGTGCTGGCCGCGCGCGTGCAGGGCATGGCCGGCATGACGCCCTACATCCGCTTCGGCAACCTGCTGTTCCTGGGCCTGGGCGCGCTGGCCCTGGCCGGCGCCTGGCTGGCCGGACGGCGCCGGCGCCGGGCCGACGCATGAAACCGGACCGGCCCTGCCGAATAAAATCGTGGTTCGCGCCGCCGATTCACGATTCCATGTCGATCCCGCCTATAAAAACCGCTAAAATTGGTGTTTTAGCAAACTCACCGTGTTCGCGACCTGTGCGCGCGAAGCCTACAAGATGCTCACATTCCAACAAATCATCCTGACTCTGCAAACCTACTGGGACAAGCAGGGTTGCGCCCTGCTCCAGCCGTACGACATGGAAGTCGGCGCGGGCACCTTCCACACCGGCACCTTCCTGCGCGCGATCGGCCCGGAGCCGTGGCGCGCAGCCTACGTGCAGCCGTCGCGCCGCCCGAAGGACGGCCGCTACGGCGAAAACCCGAACCGCCTGCAGCACTATTACCAGTACCAGGTGGTCCTGAAGCCGGCCCCGGAAAACATCCTCGACCTCTACCTCGGATCGCTGGAAGCGCTGGGCCTTGACCTGAAGAAGAACGACGTGCGCTTCGTCGAGGACGACTGGGAAAGCCCGACCCTGGGCGCCTGGGGCCTGGGCTGGGAAGTCTGGCTGAACGGCATGGAAGTCACCCAGTTCACCTACTTCCAGCAGGTCGGCGGCCTCGATTGCAAGCCGGTGCTGGGCGAGATCACCTACGGCATCGAACGCCTGGCGATGTACCTGCAGGGCGTCGAAAACGTGTACGACCTGGTGTGGACCGAGTGGGAAGAAAACGGCGAGAAGAAGTCGCTGTCCTACGGCGACGTGTTCCACCAGAACGAGGTCGAACAATCGACCTACAACTTCGAGCACTCGAACACCGAACTGCTGTTCCAGGCCTTCGGCAACCACGAGAGCGAAGCCAAGCGCCTGATCGAACTGGCGCTGACGCTGCCGGCCTACGAGCAGATCATGAAGGCCTCGCACAGCTTCAACCTGCTGGACGCGCGCGGCGCGATCTCCGTCACCGAGCGCGCCGCCTACATCGGCCGCGTGCGCACGCTGTCGCGCCTGGTCGCCCAGGCTTATTACGACTCGCGCGAGAAGCTGGGCTTCCCGATGCTGCCCAAAACCGCCGCAGACGAAGCCAAAGCCGCCTAAGAACAGAATAGAACAACCATGAACCAGACCTTACTCGTCGAACTCCAGACTGAAGAACTGCCGCCGAAGGCGCTCGTGAAACTGGGCGCCGCCTTTGCGAACGGCATCGCCAACGGATTGAAAGCGCGCGGCTTCCTCGAAGACGACAGCGTCGTCAGCGCCTGGTCCACCCCGCGCCGCCTGGCGGTGTCGATCACCAGGGTGCGCGCCACCTCGCCGGACAAGACCATCCGCGAAAAAGTGCTGCCGGTGAGCGTCGCCCTGGACAAGGACGGCAACCCGACCGCTCCGCTGGCCAAGAAGCTGGCAGCGCTCGGTTTCCCCGACCTGCAGGTGGCCGACCTCGAACGCGCCCAGGACGGCAAGGCCGAGAGCTTCTTCTACACCCACACCGCTCCCGGCAGCGCCCTGGCGTCCGGCCTGCAGCCGGTGCTGGAAGAATCGGTGGCCAAGCTGCCGATCCCGAAGGTAATGAGCTATCAGCGGCCAAGCGGCGACACCGTGCAGTTCGTGCGCCCGGTGCACTCGCTGCTGGCGCTGCATGGCGCCGATGTGGTCCCGCTGTCGCTGCTCGGCCTGGCGGCCGGCCGCAGCACGCTCGGCCACCGCTTCCTGTCAGACGGCCAGTCCTTCGACGTGGCGGATGCCGATACCTATAACGATCTGCTGAAGACCCGCGGCAAGGTGGTCGCCTCCACCGAAGAACGCAAGGAAGCGATCCGCACCCAGCTGCTGGCGAAGGCCGGCGGCGACCAGGTCCTGATGCCGGAAGCGCTGCTCGACGAAGTGGCGGCGCTGGTCGAATGGCCGGTGGTCTACGAGTGCAAGTTCGAGGACGTGTTCCTGTCGGTACCGCAGGAATGCCTGATCCTGACCATGCAGACCAACCAGAAGTACTTTGCGCTGACCGACAGCGCCGGCAAGCTGCGTTCGCGCTTCCTGATCGTATCCAACCTGGAGACCGACGATCCGAGCGCCATCGTCGGCGGCAACGAGCGCGTGGTGCGTCCGCGCCTGTCGGACGCCAAGTTCTTCTTCGAGCAGGACAAGAAGAAGACCCTGGCTTCGCGCCTGCCGCAGCTGGCCAACGTGGTCTACCACAACAAGCTGGGCACCCAGCTTGAACGCACCCAGCGCGTCACCCGCCTGGCCGGCGCCATCGCGGCACGCCTCGGCTACGACGTGCAGCTGGCCGAACGCGGCGCCCAGCTGGCCAAGACCGACCTGCTGACCGACATGGTCGGCGAGTTCCCCGAGCTGCAGGGCATCATGGGCACCTACTATGCCCGCAACGACAACGAGCCGGAAGAAGTCGCGCTGGCCGCGTCCGAGCACTACCAGCCGCGCTTCTCGGGCGACGCCCTGCCCTCGACCAACACCGGCCTGGTGGTGGCGCTGGCCGATAAACTGGAAACCCTGGTCGGGATCTGGTCGATCGGCCTGCAGCCGACCGGCGAGAAGGATCCGTTCGCGCTGCGCCGCCATGCGCTCGGCGTGATGCGCATGCTGGTCGAGAAGCGCCTGCCGCTGGGCATCGCCGACCTGCTGCAGCAAGCCGCCGCCGTGTTCGAAGGCCAGGCCGGCTTCAAGGACCCTGCTAGGGAAGTGACCGCCTTCATGCTGGACCGCCTGCGCGGCCTGCTGCGCGACCGCGGCTTCTCGCCGAACGAGGTGGAAGCGGTGCTGGCGCAGAACCCGGACCGCGTCGACGACGTGGTGCAGCGCCTGGAAGCGGTGCAGGCCTTTGCCGCGCTGCCGGAAAGCGCATCGCTGGCCGCCGCCAACAAGCGCATCACCAACATCCTGAAAAAGAACGAGGAAGCGCTGGCACAGGCAAGCAGCGTCGATCCGGCCCTGCTGCAGGACGAAGCGGAAAAGACCCTGTTCGCCGCCGTCACGCGGGTGCAGCCGGAAGTCGATGCCGCCTTCGCAAGCGGCGACTTCGGCGGCACGCTCAAGACCCTGGCCCAGCTGCGCGATGCGGTCGACGCCTTCTTCAACGATGTGATGGTGATGGCCGAGGACGTGGCGCTGCGTAACAACCGCCTGGCCCTGCTGCAGCGCCTGCACGCGCTGATGAACCGCGTGGCCGACATTTCCAAGCTGGCGGCATAAGCCGGGACGCGCCATGAAGCTGATCATCCTCGACCGGGATGGGGTCATCAACCAGGACTCCCCCGATTTCATCAAGTCGCCGGCCGAGTGGATCCCGATCCCGGGATCGCTCGAGGCGATCGCGCGCCTGAACCAGGCCGGCTACCGCGTCGTCATCGCCTCGAACCAGTCGGGCATCGCGCGCGAACTGTTCGACATGACGACGCTGAACGCGATCCACCAGAAGATGCACGGGGCGGCGCAGCTGGTCGGCGCCGACATCGACGCCATCTTCTTCTGCCCGCACGCGGCGATCGACAACTGCGACTGCCGCAAGCCCAAGGCCGGGATGTTCGAGGAGATCAGCAAGCGCTTCAAGCTCAGCCTGAAAGGCGTGCCGACCGTCGGCGACTCGCTGCGCGACCTGCAGGCCGGCTTCATCAGCGGCTGCCTGCCCTACCTGGTATTGACGGGCAAGGGCGAAAAGACGCTGGAGACCGGCGGCCTGCCACCCGGGACGCAGGTCTTCCCCGACCTCGCCGCGATGGTTGCCGCGTTCCTGAAATCCCCCACGGCCAGCCAGGCCGGCTGAATCACCCTCTGTCGGAGACCGTTCTTGCGTACCGCCACCCTGTTTTTGCGCTCTTTGCTATTCACGATCATCATGGTGGCCGCCACCGTCGTCTGGGCCTGCGTGTGCTTCCTGGCCGCGCCCTTCCCATACAACACGCGCTTCTGGGTGACCTCGCGCTGGAACGTCTTCATCATCTGGTGCGCGCGCGTCATCTGCGGCATCCGCTACCAGTTCAAGGGCTACGACAACCTGCCGTCGGGCCCGACCGTCCTGCTGTCGAAGCACCAGTCGGCGTGGGAAACCATCTTCCTGCTGCCGAACATGACGCACCCGCTGGTGTTTGTCTTCAAGAAGGAAATCCTCTACATCCCGTTCTTTGGCTGGGCCATGGCGCTGCTGCGCATGATCCCGATCGACCGCAAGCGCGGCAAGCGCGCCTTCGCCGACGTGGTCCGCCACGGCAAGCGGCGCCTGGCCGACGGCCAGTGGATCATCATGTTCCCGGAAGGGACCCGCATCCCGGTCGGCGAGAAAGGCACCTACAAGAGCGGCGGCACGCGCCTGGCAATCGCGACAGGTGCAACTGTCGTGCCGATCGCGCATAATTCAGGTGAGTGCTGGCCGAAGGGCTCGTTCATCAAACGTCCGGGCCTGGTCACCGTCTCGATTGGCAAACCGATATCGCCTGAAAACCACACTCCCGACAGCCTGATGCAAGAGGTCGAAAATTGGATAGAATCGGAAATGCGCGTCATTTCGCCCCACGCCTACAAAGGTACCTGAACGAATTGGGCGCGCGGACCAAAGCACCATCTACATCGCAGCCCACCATGACCTCCCTGCAGCACGACCTCTTCGAGGCCCTCAAGCCGCCGGCCCCGCCGGCGGCGGCAACACCCGCTCCACAAAGCTATTCGCCGCCGGCCCCGCTGTTCAAGGCGCCACCCACGCCGACCCGCAGCCTGCCGGCGCCGCCGGTCGGCCCGAACGACCCGCCGCTGCAGAAGATCCAGCTCGGCTCCCACACCGTCCACTACGCGCTGCGCCGCTCGGCGCGCCGCTCGCACGGCTTCATGATCGACGACGACGGCCTGCGCGTGACCTCGCCGCGGCGTTCCAGCCATGCCGACATCGAGAGCGCGATCCGCGCCAAGCAGGGCTGGATCCTGACCAAGCTGTTCGAGCGTGGCGAACGGCGCGTCATGCGCGCCCAGCGCGCGCCGGTGGAATGGGTCGACGGCGCCTGCCTGCCCTACCTGGGCGGCGACATCACCCTGCGCCTGCAGGAAGCGGCGCGCAGCCACTGCGTGTTCGATGCCGAGGCACGCACCCTGAACGTCGGCGTGACGCCCGGCCTGTCCGAATGGCAGTTGCGCGAACGCGTCAAGCGCTGGTTCCAGGACGAGGCGCGGCGCCTGTTCGGCGAACGCCTCGACCTGTATGCGCCGCGCGTGGGCGTCACCTACAACGCGTATGCGATTTCCTCGGCCGGCACGCGCTGGGGCTCGTGCACGGTGGCCGGCAACATCCGTCTGAACTGGAAGCTGGTGCACTACCCGCTGGCGCTGCTCGACTACGTGGTGGTGCACGAACTGGCGCACCTGCGCGAAATGAACCACAGCCCGCGTTTCTGGGCCGTGGTCGGCGAGGTGTTCCCGGATTACGACGGCGCCAAGGCGGCGCTCAAGAAGCGGTCGATCGAGATGCCGGTGTTGTTTCCGGAGGAGTGAGCGCCTGATCCGCGCGCAGTGCGCGGATCAGGCGGCGCCGCGGAACTGCAGTTCGCCGGCGGCGCGCGCCGCGGCGATGACTTTCATGGCCTCGACCTCGGCTCCGCTCAGGCAGCGGAACGGGATCGGCAGCGTGCCGCGCTTGAGCACCATCATGAAGCCCTTCGAGTAGGTGCGGATGCGGCTCACGTCGTTCCAGTCGATCAGCGACACGCCTGTGTCGCTGGTGCGCACGATGCCGTGCTGGTCGATCGCGAATTCGTAGGTGCGGCGCCCGCGGCGCAGCAGGATGAAATGCAGCGCCGCCGACAGCGTGCTCTTGCTGCGCAGGTAGAAGCCGAGCGGCCAGCGGATGTGGCGGCGCCGGATCAGGTAACCGCCGTGCTCCCACATGAAACCCAGGTATTCGAACAGGGTATAACGGACCCAGAAATGCAGTTCCTGGGAGGCCGCCGGGGGATGCACGATCGGGATCGCCGCCGCCGGCATCGCATCGGCGCCGAGATCGGCGGCGTGCGGGTGTTCCATGAGCGCAGCGTCGGCTTCGGCGCCGCCGCCCCCTCGCGTGCGATGAGACCACAACATGTCCATCCCCTTTCGTTCTTTATACTAAAGGGTATGGTAGCAAAAGCTAGTCAATAAATCGTTGCAAGAGTTCAACAGTGCGCGCCGTTGCGCCACGATGTTTGCCTGCGAAAGACAGTGCCCGGGCACCCATGGCGGCACGGCGCGCATCGTCCTGCAGCAGTTCGGCGGCTTCGCGCAGCAAGGCATCGGCATCTGCCACGCGCAGGGCGCCGCCGGCGGCCACCGCTTCCTCGGTCGCCTGCAGGAAGTTGAAGGTGTGCTGGCCGACCAGCACCGGCTTGCCGAGGGCGCAGGCTTCGATCAGGTTCTGGCCGCCCAGCGGCAGCAGGCTGCCGCCGATGTAGGCGCAGTCGCAGGCCGCGTAATAGGCGAACATCTCGCCCATCGAGTCGCCCAGCAGTACATCAAACTGCGCTGCCTCGACCCGGTCCGGCAGGCTGGAGCGGCGCGCCAGGCGCAATCCCCGTTCTTCCACCAGGCGCGCCACGTCGTCGAAGCGCTGCGGATGGCGCGGCACCAGCAGGAGCAGCATGCCCTGGGGGCGCGCCGTGCGCAGGAAGGCGTCCAGGATCAGCGCTTCCTCGCCTTCGCGGGTGGAAGCGCACAGCAGCACCGGACGGCCGGCGAAGCGCGCGCGCAGCATGGCGCCGGTCTGCAGCGCGGCTTGCGGCGGCACCACGTCGAACTTGATGCTGCCGGTGACGGCGACGTCGGGAGTGCCAAGGGAGCGGATGCGCGCGGCGTCGGCCTCGGTCTGGGCCGCCGCCAGCGTGATCCCGCGCGCCGCTTCCATCATCAGGCCGCCAAAACGCCGGCCGCGCTCGAGCGAACGCTCGGACAGGCGCGCATTCACCAGCGCCACCGGAATGCCGTAGGCGCCGCAGGCCGCGATCAGGTTCGGCCACACCTCGGTCTCCATCAGGATGCAGATCCTGGGCGTGTAGTGATGCAGGAAACGGCCGACCATGAAGCCGGTGTCGTAGGGCAGATAGGACTGGATGACGCGCCCATGCTTCTTGAACAGGGCTTCGCCGGTAGCACGCCCGGTCGGCGTCATGTGGGTCAACAGGATGCGGCAGTCGGGCCAGCGCGCCAGCAGCATCTCGATCAGGGGCTCGGCGGCGCGGGTCTCGCCGACCGACACCGCGTGCACCATGATCGTCAGGCGCGCGCCTGCGTCATGCCTGGGCCTGCGTCCGTAGAAGCCGAGGCGTTCGCCCAGGTGCCGGCGGTAGCCCGGCTCCTTGCGCCCGCGCCACCACAGGCGGCCCAGTACCAGAGGCAGCGCCAGCCACCAGAGAATCGAATACAAAAGAGCGTAGAAAAAGTGCATGTCAAACCTGTTGCAATAATCCGCGCGCCGCGGCCACGACCTGCTCGACCGTCGGCGGCGCGCCGGTATCGCCGAGGTTGACGATGCGCGGCGACCAGTTGCCCTCGGTCTTCCAGCGCGGCGAATCGCAATAGATCTCGACCGTGGGACGGACAAAAGCGGCGGCGATGTGGGTCAGGCCGGTATCGACGCCGACCGCCAGCGCGGCGTGGCGTGCCAGTTCGACCGCATCCATCATCGACAGCTTCGGCAGCACGCGCGCGTTCGGCAGCGCCGCGGCCAGTGCCTCGGCTTCCTGCTGTTCACGCGGCGAACCCCAGGGCAGCAGAATGGGCAGCGGCGCCAATGCCCGGCCCAGCGCGATCCAGTGAGCGGACGCCCACTTCTTGGCATCGCGCGCGGTGCCGTGAAAGAAAACCGCGTAGTCGCCGGCCGGCATCCAGTCCGGACGCGTGCTGGTGGGAGGCGGGAGGCCGAAGTCGGGGGGCGAATCGACCGTGTAGCCGAGCGCGGCGGCCACCACCTGGCGCCCGCGCGCCACCGCGTGGGTACGCGGCTCGACCGCGATGCTGCGGGTGTGGAACACGCGCGAGATGCCTTCGTAGCCGGAATCCTCGGTGCCGTTGGCCAGGCCGATCTTCTGCCCGCCGGGCCG
This sequence comes from Herbaspirillum sp. SJZ107, assembly GCF_006715485.1. Taxonomy (GTDB): domain Bacteria; phylum Pseudomonadota; class Gammaproteobacteria; order Burkholderiales; family Burkholderiaceae_D; genus Telluria. The sequence goes on along the minus strand of NZ_VFNH01000002.1, from coordinate 500,176 downwards.
CACGCGCGCCGCGGCCATGATGATGCCGGTCTTGATCAGGCCCTGGGTATCGAACACGTAGTCGTACTGTTCGGCACGCAGGTCGCGGAAAAAGCCGCGCAGCTCGGCGCGCACGGCTGCGTCGCCGAGTCCCTTTTTCCAGCGCCGCAGGGCGAACGGAATGACCTTGCGCACCATCGGGTTCAGGCGCACCAGGCTGACGTAGCCCTCTTCCACCACCCAGTCGACCTGGGCGCCCGGGTGGTGGCGCAGGATGTCGGCCACCAGCGGCAGGTTATGCAGCACGTCGCCGAGCGACGACACCCGGACCAGCAGAATCTTCATTTTTAATGCGTCATCGTTGACAGGCCGGCGCGCGGCTTCAGAACGGCAGGTGGGCATCCGGCTTGGCGGCCAGGATCACGCGCGCGAATTCCTTCTGGATGCGGTCCAGCGCTTCCGGATTCTCGCCTTCGAAACGCAGCACCACCACCGGGGTGGTGTTGGAACCGCGCGCCAGCCCGAAGCCATCCGCATACTCGACGCGCAGGCCGTCGATGTCGACCACGCGCTCGGCGCCCGGGAATTCGGCGTTGGCGCGCAGCTTGTCGATCAGCGCGAAGTTCTCGCCTTCCTGCAGGTGCAGGTGCAGTTCGGGGGTGCTGGACGCCTGCGGCAGGCCGTTCAGCAGGCTCGAGGGATCGGCTTCGCGGGTCAGGATCTCGAGCAGGCGCGCGCCGGTGTACAGGCCGTCGTCGAAGCCGAACCAGCGGTCCTTCCAGAAAATATGCCCGCTCATCTCGCCGCCCAGCGGGGCACCTGTTTCCTTCAGCTTGGCCTTGACCAGCGAGTGCCCGGTCTTCCACATCAGCGGACGGCCGCCGTGCTCGGCGATCCACGGGCCGAGGTGGCGCGTGCATTTGACGTCGTACAGGATCTCGGCGCCCGGGTTGCGCGACAGGACATCGGCTGCGAACAGCATCATCTGGCGATCCGGGAAGATGATCTGGCCATCCTTGGTGACCACGCCCAGGCGGTCGCCGTCGCCGTCGAAGGCGAGGCCGATCTCGGCGTCGGACGTCTTGAGCTTCTCGATCAGGTCCTGCAGGTTTTCCGGGTGCGCCGGATCCGGATGGTGGTTCGGGAAGTGGCCGTCGACTTCGCAGAACATCTCGATCACCTCGCAGCCCATCGCGCGGAACAGGTCGCCCGCGAAGGCGCCGGCCACGCCGTTGCCGGCATCGACCGCGATCTTGATCGGACGCGCGATCTTGACGTCGCCGGCGATGCGCTGGATGTAGGCGTCGCGGATGTCGTGGGTCGAATATGCGCCTGCGCTGGCGGCTGGCGTGAAATCGTCGCGCTCGATTGCCCCGTACAGGTCCTGGATCGCGTCTCCATAGATCGCCTCGCCGGCCAGCACCATCTTGAAGCCGTTGTAGTCCGGCGGGTTGTGGCTGCCGGTGACCATGATGCCCGAACGCGCATCCAGCACGTTGGTGCCGAAGTAGACCATCGGGGTGGCGACCATGCCCAGGTCGATCACGTCGACGCCGGCGGCCTGCAGGCCCTCGGCCAGCGCCTTGGCCAGGCCCGGTCCGGACAGGCGGCCATCGCGGCCGATGACGACCTTGCGTTCTCCCTTTGCCAGCGCGGCGGCGCCGAATGCCTGGCCGATCTTGCGGGCGATCCCCTCGTCCAGCGTGCTGCCGATGACACCACGAATATCATAAGCCTTGAAAATCGTTTTCGAGAGAGGGACCATGGTTTACCTTGTGTTGAACAAGAGACAAAAACCGATATTGTAGCGGCAAGCCGGAACGATGGGAATTCCAGCAGTGTGCAGGGGGAAAGATGCGCGAATGCGCGGCGGGGAGAAATAATGGACTGCAGAATGGAAAGAAACCGCGGCGTAGGAATTTCCGCAAATACGCGGGAGTATTCCCACGATTGGAAACACTCCCGTTAAACAACGAATCAGATTCAGACGCGCAGTTTATCCAGCGATTTACCGCCTTCGACCCATTCCTTGACCCACTTCGGCTGGCGGCCACGGCCGGTCCACTGTTGCGAAGCATCGTCCGGATTACGGAAACGAACTGCGACCGAACCCGGGTTCGCCGTCGCTTTTGCGCCGCGGCCGGCGGTGCTGATCAGGTCTTTCGGCGACATGCCGACGCTTTGTGCGATCGCCAGGATCTGTTCGCGTGCCTTTTGCACTTCCTGCTGCTCGCGGGTTTTCATTTCCTTCTTGATCTGCTCCTGCAGGTTACGCAAATCGCCCAAGGACATATTAGACAGATCCATCGTCGTTCCTTATAAGTAGAGTTGAACCGAATTCATCGAATTATCACCAATTGTCGCAATATACTACAACTTCGATGTTTAATCAGTTTTTTTGTTCCAAATGAGCCAGCGTGGCGACTTGAATCGAACGATACGCGCATACAACCAGACGTAACTGATAATGAACAACAAACTGAAGAATATCAAAACTTCCGTATTCCGCCAGAACACGGTTGCCGGTATTACCGCGGTGAGCGAAAACAACCACAGGTAAGGCGAAGTGCGGGAATTCCGTTTCAGCAGTGCGCGCGCCTCCTTTGGACCAACAGTCCATTGCACAATCCGCCGAAAAATCAGGCTATGCAGATGTATTCCATCGGGTACTGCCGGGGATTTTCCTCTTACAAACATTCGGCGATAAGCGGAAAATATTGTTTCAAAAGCGGGATATATCAGCAGCAATGCCGCATACCAGGTGGACACCTGCGGATTGCGCATCACCAGCAGCAGCGCCAGTTCGCCCAGCATGAAGCCGATGAAGTAGGCGCCGCCGTCCCCCAGGAAGATCAGGCCGACCGGATAATTCCAGACCAGGAAACCGGCGGTCGCCCCTGCCACCGTCAATGCCGACACCAGAATGAACATGTCGCCCACTTGCCAGCCGACATAAGCGAGCGACACCAGCATGAAGATCGTCACCACGCTGGCCAGTCCGTTGAAGCCGTCGATGATATTCACTGCATTCGCGATCCCGGCCACTGCCAGTACCGTCAGCGGCAATACGATCCACAGCGAATCGAGCGGCCAGCTCGAGAACGGCATGTCGAGGCGGGCGATTTTCGCATCCAGTACCAGATATCCGAGCAGGGCCGCCAGCATGGTTAATACCAGGCGCCGCGATGCCCTCACTTTTCCCGTATAGTCTTCGACGATGCCGCCCATAAATGCAATCGACGCGCATACCAGCAGTGCCAGCAGCCAATAGCCGAGATCTGGAACGCGCCAGGCCGAAATCGCCGCACTGAGGGTCACTGCGAGGAATATCGGGAGTCCGCCGATACGCGCGACCGCATGCGCGTGCACTTTCTGCACGCCGCTGAAATTGCTGTCGAGTGCCGGACCGTGCAATGTCGAATGCCGGATGACCAGCAAGGTCAACAATGCGGACACGACAAAGCTGACGAGAAATGAAAACATTTATTATTTAATTACCCGCAAGGCAATGCACCGCGCCGAATCGGCGTCAAGGCCGTAACCGAGGAGTTTACGCGTGCCCTGCCCTGCCCCGATTGAGCAAGATCGGGTAATCCATGGCTGCACGCACGGGCCGAATCATTTAGTATCCAGCCATGAGAACCTATGTCATTGGCGACCTGCAGGGTTGCGCCCACGAAGCCGGCCTCTTGCTGGACCGGATTGCCGGCGATGCCACATCGCCGGAACAAGCACGTATCCTTTTTGTCGGGGATCTGATCAACCGCGGTCCGCAGTCACTGGCTGCGCTACGCCGCATGAAAGCCTTGTCGGAAGCGAGCGAGGGCCGCATCGACGCCCTGCTCGGCAATCACGACCTGCACCTGCTGGCTGTGGCTGCCGGCGTGCGCAAGGCGAGCCGCTCGGACACCCTGGACGAGATCCTGGCCGCGCCCGAACTCGACGAACTGGTCGGCTGGCTGCGCCGGCGGCCGATGGCGATGTTCGTCGATGCGCACCTGCTGGTGCACGCCGGCGTGCCGCCGCAATGGAGCGCGGCCCAGACGATGGCGCTGGCGGGCGAGGTCGAGGCCGTGCTGCGCAGCGACGGCTGGGTCGACTTCCTGCGCCAGATGTACGGCAACCAGCCCGACCGCTGGGACGATGGCCTGGAAGGCATCGAGCGCCTGCGCTGCATCGTCAACGCGCTGACGCGCATGCGCCTGTGCTGGCCGGACGGGCGCATGGACTTCGAGCACAAGGAAAGCGACAAAGGGCCGGAAGGCTCGGACCTGCAGCCCTGGTTCGACCTGCCCGAGCGTAAAACGGCCGACGTCACCGTGGTGTTCGGCCACTGGTCGGCAATGGGCGTGGTGCTGCGGCCGAACCTGGTCGGCCTGGACAGCGGCTGCGTATGGGGCGGAAAGCTGACGGCGGTGTGCCTGGACGACCGCTCGCTGCTGCAGGTGGATTGTCCGGAGTATCGGCCGCATAGCGGCAAGCACTAAAGCGGGTCGCAATACCCGCCTACTGCACCTCCACCGCCCCCAGCGCCTGCGCAATCGCCTCGCGCGCCTGCGCCGCCAGCTCGCGCCGGTGCGCGCCCTCCGATGCAATCGGCGCCAGGCAGCCCAGCCGCGCCACTACCGGCTCGCCCTGCAGGATGCGCAGGATGCTGTCGACGAAGGTCGTCTCGCCGGTGTAGTCGACCGCCGCATGCCAGCCGCCGCGCGCGTCGACGTAGGCCAGTGCGTATGGCTGCACCGGCACCCGGGCGTCGATCGCCGCTTCCAGCAGGTTGGCATGGAAGGGCAGCAGCTGCCCCTGGCTGGCGGTGGTCCCTTCGGGAAAGAAGGCGACGCGCTGGCCCTGGCCGAGCGCATCGACCAGGCCCTTGAAGATGTGGCGCAGATCTCTCCGGTTGCCGCGCGCGATGAAGACGGTGCCGGCCTGCGCCACCAGCCAGCCGAGCACCGGCCAGGCGCGGATCTCGGCCTTGGCCACGAAGCGGCAGGGATGCAGGGCATTGATGACGAAGATGTCGAGCCAGGAAATGTGGTTCGGCACGATCAGCGCGTGGGCCAGAGGCGCAGCGCCCGCCATGTGCTCGACGCGCACGCGGCAGATCGCCAGCAGGCGCGCCGACCAGCGCCGCACCAGGTGCTCGCGCAGGCGCGCGCCGGCCCACGGGAACACCAGGGCGCAGGTGGCTAGGCCCCGCAGCAGGTGAAAGACGAGGCGCGCCAGGCGCCATCCAAGCTGGATAGTCAAGGTAGTGAACGATGCGGGACACGCCGCGCAGGCCGCGGCGTGTCCGATTTTACCGCCGAATGTTTCAGGCAGGCCGGCGTTCGTACGCCACCTGGCCGGCCACCACGGTCGCCCGTACCTGCCCCGCCAGTTCGTAGCCGAGGAAAGGCGTGTGCTTGCCCTGGCTGGCCAGGCTCGATGCGGCCACGGTCCAGCGCGTGTCCGGATCGAACAGCACCACGTCGGCCGGCGCACCGACCGACAGGGTGCCGGCACCCAGGCCTGCGGTACGCGCCGCGTCGATCGTGATGCGCGAGATCGCGCGCGCCAGTGCAGCATCGTCGCCGCCCTGCTCGTGCGCCCACTTCAGCATCAGCGCCAGCAGCAGTTCGAGACCGGTGGCACCGGGCGAGGCTTCGGCGAACGGCAGCAGCTTTTCGTCGTCGTCGACCGGGGTGTGGTCCGAGCACACGGCATCCACGGTACCGTCCAGCACCGCGGCGCGGATCGCTTCGCGGTCGCGCTGGCTGCGCAGCGGCGGCGTCAGGCGCGCGTTGGCGTCGAAGAAACCGATGTCGGCGTCGGTCATGTGCAGGTGGTGCACGCCGACGTCGCAGGTGACCGGCAGGCCTTCCTTCTTGGCGGCGCGGATCAGCTCCAGCGCGGCGGCGGACGAGATGCGGCACAAGTGCACGCGCGCGCCGCTGGCGCGCATCAGTTCGAAGATCGTGTGCAGGGCGATGGTCTCGGACATCACCGGCACGCCGGACAGGCCCAGGCGCGAGGCCAGCGGACCGCTGTGGGCCACGCCGCCGCGGCCGATGTGCGGGTCCTGCGGGCGCAGCCAGACCGTGTAGCCGAAGGTTTTTGCGTACTGCATGGCGCGCAGCAGCACGGTGGTGTCCTCGATCGGATGCTCGGCCTGGGCGAAGCCGATGCAGCCGGCCTCGGTCAGCTCGGCCATTTCGGTCAGCGCGGTGCCCTTCAGGCCCATGGTCAGGGCGCCCAGCGGGTGCACGTTGGCCTGGTTCAGGTTGCGCGCGCGGTGCTTCAGCATCTCGACCAGGCCCGGCTCGTCCAGCACCGGGTCGGTGTCGGGCGGGCACACCAGCGTGGTCACGCCGCCCTGCATCGCGGCGCGCATTTCCGATTCCAGCGTGGCCTTGTATTCGTAGCCCGGTTCGCGCAGGCGCGCCGACAGGTCGACCAGGCCGGGCGCGACCACCAGGCCGGCGGCGTCGATGGTGCGCGCGGCCGTGAAGCCGTCCGGCGCGCTGCCGACAGCCACCACTTTACCGTCGCCGATGTACAGGTCCTGCACCGCGTCGATGCCGTTGGCCGGGTCGATCACGCGGCCGTTCTTGATGTGTAGATTCATGCTCATGCCCATGCTTATGCGTGCCCGCCTGCCAGAATGCTCATCACCGCCATCCTTGTGGCGATACCGAAGGTCACCTGCGGCAGGATCACCGCCTGCGATCCGTCCGCCACCTGCGAGTCGATCTCGACGCCGCGGTTCATCGGCCCCGGGTGCATCACGATCGCATCCGGCCTGGCCAGCGCCAGGCGCTCCGGCGTCAGGCCGTAGCTCTTGAAGTATTCCTGCGCCGACGGCAGCAGTGCGCCCGTCATGCGCTCGTTCTGCAGGCGCAGCATGATGATCACGTCGACGTCCTTCAGGCCTTCGTCGATGTCGGTGAACACGCGCACGCCCATCTGTTCCAGGCCGCCCGGCAGCAGCGTGTGCGGGCCGATCGCGCGCACTTCCGGCACGCCCAGCGTGGTCAGCGCGTGGATGTCCGAGCGCGCCACGCGGCTGTGCAGGATGTCGCCGACGATGGCCACGCGCAGGTTGGTGAAGTCCTTTTTATAGTGGCGGATGGTGTACATGTCGAGCAGGCCCTGGGTCGGGTGCGCATGGCGCCCGTCGCCGGCGTTCACCACGTGCACGTGGTTCTGCTTCGTGTCGTTCAGGTGCTTGGCGATCAGGTAGGGTGCGCCCGACTGCGCGTGGCGCACCACGAACATGTCGGCGTGCATGGCCGCCAGGTTGTCGATGGTGTCCAGCAGCGACTCGCCCTTCGAGGTCGACGAGGCCTGGATGTTCAGGTTGATGACGTCGGCCGACAGGCGCTTGGAGGCGATCTCGAAGGTGGTGCGGGTGCGGGTCGAGTTCTCGAAGAACAGGTTGAACACGCTCTTCCCGCGCATCAGCGGCACCTTCTTGACCTCGCGGTCGGAAATGCTCACGAAGCTCGATGCGGTGTCGAGGATGTGGTTGATGATGGCCTTGGGCAGGCCTTCGATGGTGAGCAGGTGCTGCAGCTCGCCGTTCTTGTTCAGTTGCGGGTTATGCATTGTCGTCTTCGATCGTGAGCGAGAGTTGACCCTGGGTGTCGCGTGTCAGCGACAGCGACTGGCCGGCGGCCAGCTGCGCGTGGGCGCCGACGAAATCGGCGGCGACCGGGAGTTCGCGGCCGCCGCGGTCGGCCAATGCACCGAGCATGATGCGCTGCGGGCGGCCGTAGTCGAACAGCACGTTGATCGCCGCGCGCACGGTGCGGCCGGTGTACAGGACGTCGTCGACCAGCAGGATGGTGGCGCCGTCGACGTTGAAGTCGATGCGGGTCGGCTTCACGTCCGGGTGCAGGCCTTTCCTGGCATAGTCGTCGCGGTAGAACGAGACGTCGATGAAGCCGAGGCGCTTTTCCAGGCCGAGGTCGGCAGCCAGGCGCTCGGCCAGCCAGGCACCGCCGGAGTGGATGCCGACGATGGCGGCGTCGGACACGCCGGCCAGGCCGGCGCGGACCGCGTCGAGCAGGGCGCGGTACAGCGCCTCGGCGTCGAACGCGTCAGCGTTAGAAGTTGGATTGGACATGGTCGTCAAAGTACTGTTGCAAAATGATGGCGGCGGCCTTGGCGTCGATGATCTCGCCACGTTTGGCCTGGATCACGGCCGACGAATAGCGTTCGTCGACCAGCTCGACAGGCAGGTTGAAACGGCCGTGCAGTTGGTTGGCGAAGCGGCGCGCACGCAGGGTCATGTCGTGCTCGGCGCCATCCGGATGGCGCGGCTCGCCGACCACCAGGCGCGCCGGGCGCCATTGTTCGATGAGCTCACCGATGACCTTGAAGCGGGTCGCATTGTCGATGGCCTTGATCACGGACAGGGGCTGCGCCTGTCCGGTGAGGGTATTGCCCATGGCAATACCGATGCGCTTGATGCCGAAGTCGAAGCCTAAAACGATATCAACCATTACCGGGACACGACTCCCTCAAGCATGGCCCGCCTCCGACGCGAGCATCAGCGGATCGATGCCCAGCAGCTTGATGGCGGCGTTGTAGCGTTCCTCGATCGGCAGGTCGAACAGCACATGGGCGTCGGCGCCCACGGTCAGCCAGCCGTTGCGCGCGATCTCCTCTTCCAGCTGCCCCGGACTCCAGCCGGCGTAGCCGATCGAGACCAGCATGCGCTGCGGACCGCTGCCGTTGGCGACGGCTTCGAGCACGTCGATCGAGGTGGTGAAGGCAACGTCGGGCGTGACGTTCAGCGACGACGAGTAGCGGCCGGACGGCGAATGCAGCACGAAGCCGCGGTCGTCCTGCACCGGGCCGCCGAACATGATCGGCTCGTCGACCACGCTCTCGCGCAGCCCGTCGGCGACCTTCAGGTCGATGCGGTCGAACAGGACCTCCATCGTCATGTCGGTGGGCTTGTTGATGACGACGCCGAGCACGCCCTTGTCGTTGTGTTCGCAAATATAGACGACGGTGCCGCCGAAGATCGGATCGCTCATCGACGGCATGGCGATCAGGAAATGATTAGCCAGGTTCAACTCGGGCTGCTTGACCTCCGGCTGAAGCGTACCTGTGCTTTCCTGGGACAAGCCAGGCATGATAAGAGGGTTGCCGACCTTACTTTTTTTCATGCTCATACTCTCTGTTGGCTCACTCTCTGTATTCGGAATTGCTGAAAACCCGCGATGCATGCATTGTCATGGGCGGTGATTCCAGAACCTCCTTTTACCGCAGTATGCACACTTCGAGCTTGGGCTTTTCGCTAGTTTACACTGATTTCCAGACGCAGCCTTTGGAAGCTGCATTTCCAGTCATTACTATTGAGTAATGGTAGACAGTAAAATGCCCTGCACATAAATCCGAACACAGAAGATGACTATGAGAAATTCATTGGTGTGGTTCCGGCGCGACCTGCGCCTGGACGACCATGCCGCACTGCATCACGCCCTGCTCTCCAGGCGCCGGGTGGTGGGCGTGTTCGTCTTCGATACCGACCTCCTGGACGGCTTGCCGGCCGACGACCGGCGCGTGCAATTTATCTACGACAGCGTGCGTGAACTCGACGACCGCCTGCGCACATCCGGAGGTTACCTCATCGTGCGGCGCGGGCGCGCCGCGCAGGAGATCGCCGCGCTTGCTGCCGAGCTCGATGTGGAATCGGTCTATGCCAACCACGATTACGAACCGCAGGCGATCGCGCGCGACCGCGCCGTGGCCGACGCGCTGCGCCAGGCCGGCCGCAGCCTGCAGACCTTCAAGGACCAGGTGATCTTCGAAAAGGACGAGGTGCTGACGCTGGCGGGCGGCCCCTACGCCGTGTTCACACCCTATAAAAATGCCTGGCTCAAGCGCCTGGCCGCCCAGCCCGAGGCGCTGGCGCCGTTCGCGACCCTGCCGCACCTGGCCGCGCTGGCGCCGCGCCCTCTGGGGCATGCGCTGCCTTCGCTGGAAGACCTCGGCTTCCGGCCCGGCGCCACGCCGATCGATGCACCCGGCATGGGCGGCGCCGAACGCACGCTGGCCGCGTTTTCCAATCGCCTGGCGCGCTACGACACCGAGCGCGACTTCCCGGCACGCGACGCCACCTCGCGCCTGTCGGTGCACCTGCGTTTCGGCACGCTGTCGATCCGCGCCCTGGTACGCATGCTGCGCGCGCGCATCGAGGACGGCAGCGGCGGCCCCGGGGCGCCGGTGTGGCTGTCGGAACTCATCTGGCGCGAGTTCTACATGATGATCCTGGCGCGCAATCCGCGCGTAACGACGCAGTCGTTCAAGCTGGCCTTCGATGCCGTGCGCTGGGATGAGGGCCCGCAGGCCGACGCCCTGTTCGCGGCCTGGTGCGAAGGCCGCACCGGCTATCCACTGGTGGACGCCGCCATGCTGCAGCTCAACCGCACCGGCTTCATGCACAACCGCCTGCGCATGGTGACGGCCAGCTTCCTGACGAAGGACCTCGGCATCGACTGGCGCCGCGGCGAGCGTTATTTCGCGCGCCAGCTGAACGACTACGAACTGTCCTCGAACAACGGCGGCTGGCAGTGGGCGGCCTCGACCGGCTGCGATGCGCAGCCGTGGTTCCGCATCTTCAACCCGGTGACGCAGTCGCGTCGCTTCGATGCGGACGGGGCGTTCATCAGGCAGTACCTGCCGCAGCTGGGCGGGCTGGAGGGGGCGGCAATTCACGCGCCGTGGCTGGCCAGGGCGGCGCTGCTGGAAAAGGCGGGGGTGGTGCTGGGACGGGATTATCCGCTGCCGGTCGTGGACCATGAGCAGGCGCGGGCGAAGACACTGGCGCGCTTCAAATTGTTGAAGCAAGAGTAACCGTCGCCCCTGCGCAGGCAGGGGTCCAAGTTGCCTGCATATGGATAACGCGCAAAACTTGGACCCCTGCCTTCGCAGGGGCGACGTTCAACTGCTACGGGCCGCCGCTTTATACCGCCGGCGCCGCCCGCCCCAGCAACCCCGCCATCGCCGCCAGCAGCACATCTTCCTGGAACGGCTTGCCGAAATACGCATCCACACCCAAATCGATCGCGTAGTTGCGGTGCTTGTCCGCGCTGCGCGAGGTGATCATGATGATCGGGATCGCATGGGTGGCCTCGTTGCCGCGCACGTGGCGGGTCAGGTCGAAGCCGTCCATGCGCGGCATTTCGATGTCGACCAGCATCAGGTCGGGACGCGTCTCCTGCATCTGTTCGAGCGCATCGACGCCGTCCTTGGCCAGCAGCACGCGGTAGCCCTCGCGCTCCAGCAGGCGCTGGGTCACGCGGCGCACGGTCAGCGAGTCGTCCACCACCATCACGGTCGGTAGATAAGGACCGTCCGAGGCGCTTGCCGCGGCCAGCGCTTCGGCCTGCGGCAGGCGCGTGCCCTGCCCGGCCAGCAGCACCGGATCGAGGATCAGCACGATCTCGCCGGAACCGAGCACGGTGGCGCCGGCGATGCCGGGCATGCGCGCCAGCTGCGGGCCGATGTTCTTGACCACCACTTCGCGGTTGCCCAGCACCTCGTCGACCTGCAGCGCCAGGCGCGCATTGCCGTTCTTGAGGATCAGCACCGGATACGAACGCTGGCCGCCGGCGCCGCCGGGTTCGCGCAGCAGTTCGGGCAGGTAGTGGAGCGGCACGTCCTCGCCGTGCACCTTGAGCGACCCCAGTTCGCGCGCTGCAGCGAGCTCGCTCTCGCGCACCTGCTGCAGCTGCTCGACCAGCACCGCCGGCAGCGCATGGGTGCGCGACCCGCTGGCGACCAGCACCACCTGGGTCGCGGCCAGCGTCAGCGGCAGGTGGATGGTGAAGGCGGCGCCGCGGCCGGCCGTGGTCTCGATCTCGACCCGGCCGCCCAGCGCGCGCGCTTCCGAGCGCACCACGTCCATGCCGACGCCGCGGCCGGCCAGTTCGGTCAGCGCATCGGCGGTCGAGAAGCCGGGTTCGAACACCAGTTCGGCGGCGTCCTGGTCGGAGATGACTTCGCCGGCCGCCAGCAGGCCGTTGGCCGCGGCCTTGGCGCGGATGCGCGCCAGGTCGAGGCCGGCGCCGTCGTCGGCCACGCGGATCACGACTTCGTTGCCCTGCTGGCTGGCCTGCACCAGCAATTCGCCGGTTTCTTCCTTGCCGGCCGCGACCCGCTCGGCGCGCGCCTCGATGCCGTGCACGATGGCGTTGCGCAGCAAGTGCTCGAAGGGCGCGGCCATGCGCTCCAGCACGCTGCGGTCGATCTCGACGGCGCCGCCGCGGATGTCCAGGTTGACCCGTTTATCCGTTTCCTTGGCGGTCTGGCGCGCCAGGCGGAACAGGCGTTCCGACAGGCTGGCGAAGGGCACCATGCGCGCCCGCATCAGGTCGCGCTGCAGCTCGCGCGTCAGGCGCGACTGCGCGGCCAGGTCCTCGACGGCGGCATCGACGGTGCGCGCCATGCTGTCGTGGAAGGACGAGACGTCGTTCACGCTCTCGGCCATCATGCGCGTGAGTTCCTGCAGGCGCGTGAAACGGTCGAATTCGAGCGGATCGAATTCGCGCTCGCCGGCGATCGACAGGCGCGACGCGATCTGCGACTCGGCCTGCATCTCGACTTCGCGCAGCTGCTGGCGCAGGCGCGCCAGGTTGTCGGTGAAGTCGGACAGCGCGGTCTTCAGCGTACCGACCTGGGTTTCCAGCTTGGAGCGCGTGATCGACACTTCGCCGGCCTGGTTCACCAGGCGGTCGAGGATGTCGGCGCGGACACGGACCAGCGGCGTGCGTGCAGGCTCGGCCTGATTTGCAGCCTGGTCCGCAGCCTGCTCCACGGCGGCGCCGGCGTCCGTGACCTCGGGCGCCGCTGCCGGCACCGGCTCGGGCGCGGCAGCGGGCTGCTGCAGCTGCTCGAACAGCAACTGCGCCTGGTCGTAGTTGGCCAGCAGTTCGTCGAAGGCGGCGGCGCTGGTGGTGCCGGCGTGCAGCATGTTCTCGATCTGGGTTTCCAGCGCATGCGTGTGCTGGCCCAGGCGCATCGCGCCGGCCATGCGGGCGCTGCCCTTGACCGTATGCAGCGCGCGCAGCAGGCCGTGCGCGGCGGCGGTGTCGAGCGGGTTCTGCTGCCAGCGGCGCAGGCCGTCGCCGATCTGCGGCAGCAGGTCGGTGGCTTCTTCCATGAACACCGGCAGCAGGTCCGGATCGAGTTCGTCGGCGAATACCGGCTCGGTGGCCAGCTCGCTGTCCAGCGCTGCCGTCCCGGGCGCTACCGGCTGCGCTTCGGATTCGGCTGCCGGTACAGGCGCGGGTTCCGCTGCCGCTGCAGGTTCCGGTTCCGGTTCTGCTTCTGGTTCCGGCTCCGGTTCCGCTTCCGGCTCCACCTGCGAAGGCACCTCGGCCGTTTCCTCCTCGGGAGGCAGCTCGGATACGGGCGCCGGTTCCGGCTGCGCCTGTTCCAGCGACGGCGCCGCGAACGGGTCGTCGAAATAGCTGTCGAACAGGTCGTCGACGGCGCTGACCGCCGGATCGGCCGGCTGGGCTTCCGGCTGGCGCGGCGCGCTCACGCTGGTCTCGGCCAGCGGCAGCGGTCCGCCGGGCAGCGGCGGGTCGGCCAGGATGCTTTCGTAGGTGGCGGCAAACAGCGCGTCCAGGCGCCCGGCCAGTTCGGCATCGGCATCGCCGAACACGGCGTCGGCCTTGCGCCGTCCCAGCTCGTCGCACAGGGCGTCCAGGCGCGCCAGCAGCTCCGGCTGCGGCGGCGCCAGTTCGCCCAGCGCGAACACCTGCAGCATGACGCGGATGCGCTCGACGCTTTCGCCCAGCAGCGCGTGCTGCTCGTCGCTCAGCGGCGGCGTCGCCATCTGCAGCACCGCTTCCAGCGCCAGCGCGATGTTTTGCAGGGCCGTGAAGCCGACGGTGGACGAGATGCCGCCCAGCGTGTGCGCGGCTGCCAGGGCCTGGCCCGACACCGCGCGCAGCGGCTCCGCGCGCCAGGCGGCAAAGTCGGCGTCGAGCGTCTCGACGATGCCGGCGGTCTCGTTCAGGTAGATGTTATACAGCGGCAGCGGGATCTCGAGCTCGCCGACGCGCTTGACGGTGTCCTCTTCCGGCACGGATGCCGGCTCGATGACCTCGGCTTCGGTTTCAACGCCGGCCTCGGCTTGCGCCGCCGCAGGCACTTCGGCAAACGCCCCACCCTCCTGCACGCGCACCGCGGCAGCCGCCAGCGTCTCGCCGCTGCGTGCCGAGCGGCCGCCGGCGGCCAGCTCGGCCACCCAGTCCGTCAGTTCGGACCGCGCATGTTCGAGCAGCGCCAGCAGGTCCGGCGTGGCGGCGCGCGCTTCGGCCAGCCACAGATTCATGGTCTTTTCGACGGCCGCCGCGCCGGTCGCGAACGCCTCCAGGCCGACCATGCGGCTGCTCCCCTTGAGCGTGTGGAAGGCGCGGCGCAGGCGCGTCAGCGTCTCCTGGTCGCCGGGTTGCGCGTGCGCGGCCGGCAAGGTCTCGCCGACCAGCGCCAGCACGTCCCCGGCCTCGGCGATGAAGATCTCGAGCAGCTCGGCTTCGATCGCATCTTCGGCCGATACCTCGGCAGGCACGGCGGCCGGCGCGACGGCCGGTTCGGCAAGCGCATCCTGCACCGGTTCCTGCACCGGTTCCTGCACCGGTTCCTGCACCGGCTCTGGCACCCGCTCTTGCACCGCCTCCTGCGCCTGCTCATCGAACGCCAGCTCGCGGAACAAACCCGCCGCCTCGTCGAAGCGGAAGCGCTTGCGCGCGGCATCGACGTTCTGCGCCAGCGCATCGGTAAAGAAGCCGAGCGCGCCGATGTTCTGGGCCAGGTTGTCGAGCGCGGCTGCGCGGGCTTCCGCACGCGGCGCGCCGGCAGCCAGCGCGCGCACGGCGTCGCGCACGTGCGCGAGCGCACGCATGGCCCCGTCCTGGTCGAGGATCGCCAGCGCGCCCTGCAACTGGTGCAGCAGCGGGTCGGCCTGCTCCAGCGCGGCCGTGCGCGCCGGGTTTTCATAGTATTCGTCGACCAGCTTTTCGACCTGGCGCAGGCCGGTGCGCATCTCGCCGGCCAGCACCGCCACCGTCTCGCCGTCGTGGTCGCGCGCCATGCCGCCCTGCCATTGCGGCAAATCGGGCGGCGTCTGGCCATTGGCCAGGGCCAGCAGGCGCTGGCCGACCGCTTCGGCATGCTGGCCGAAATCCTCGGGCAACTGGCGCACCTGGTCCAGGCCGTGTTCGACGAACAGCATCGCCTGCGCCATCTCCATCTGCAGCTGTTCGCTCGGTGCGCCGGCCACCGATTCGCTGGCGGCCTGGCCCAGTTCGCGCAGCAGCTGGGCCAGCGCGGGGGCGCCCAGCTTCTCGCTGGCGCCGGCCAGCTTGGACAGGGCGGCATCGAAGCCGTCTTCCTGCAGGTCGGCGCCGCCCTCGGCACTGACAATGCGGTCCAGGCCCTGCTTGGTCTCCGCCAGCGCCTCCTTGGCATCCTTCAGCGCAGCCGGGTCGATGCGGGCATAGCGCCGCTCCAGGTAATCCTGCGGCACCTGGCCCTCCAGGCGCCAGGCATCGCGCAGCAGGCGCGCATCCGGCGTCGGCTGCGGCGCCTGGGCCACGAAGAACAGGGCGTCGCGCAGCAACGCATCGGGCAGGCTGCTGTGCCCCTGCGTCATGCGGCGCAACTGCAGGTTGGCCTGGCCGAACAGCTGCTTGACGTAGAGGTCGCCCGCCACCTGCCCCTGCGCCACCAGGTCGGCGGCGGTCTGCAGTGCCAGCCAGAACGCGTGGGCGTGCGGGTCGGCCTGCACCCGCGTGACCGGCGCTAGGGCGTCGCGCATGGCGCCGGCCTGGCTGCGCTGGGTTTCCGGGTCGGTACTGCGCAGGAAGAACAGCAGTGCCTTTTCGAACTGGGCGCGGCTGGCCGCGTAGTCCGGCGCCGGTCCCGCCGTGCCGCCTGGCAGCAGCGCCGGCGCCAGGTCGAGCGCCAGCATCGCGCCCGGATGCACGCGTTCGGCGCCGAGCAGTTCCTGCAGCGCGCGGTAGTACGGGAACAGGCGCACCGGCTGCTGCCGGGCGCCTTGGAGCAGCTCTTCCAGGTATTCGACCAGCGCCCGGTAAGCCTCGCCCACCACCGCGGCGCGCTCCGCATCCAGCGCCAGCGAGCCGTCCTTGAAGCGGTCGAGCGCCTGTTCGGCGATGCCGGTCAGGTGCTCGACCCCATGCACGTCGACCATCTGCAGCGCGCCGTGCGCCTGGTGCAGGTGCGATTTCGCATGCAGCAGCAGGGTGGGCTGGGCTTCCGGGCTGCGTCCGGCCGCATCCTGCAGGGCCTTG
Organism: Herbaspirillum sp. SJZ107; assembly: GCF_006715485.1. GTDB lineage: Bacteria > Pseudomonadota > Gammaproteobacteria > Burkholderiales > Burkholderiaceae_D > Telluria. The sequence goes on along the minus strand of NZ_VFNH01000002.1, from coordinate 483,878 downwards.
GACGAACGCTCGAGGGCATCGCGGATTTCTCCCAATACCCAGGACAGGGGGCCGGTGTCGAAGTGCGGGGCGTGGACGGGCATCGGTTCGGTCATAAATCAGGTCGGGGTGGTCCTCAAGCGGCGACGCGGAAGCGCGACACCGAATTCTTCAGCTCCTGCGCAAGCTCGGCCAGTTGGCGGATCGACTGTGCGGTCTGCTGCGTGCCGCCCTGGGTGTGTTCGTTGACGGCCAGGATGTGCTGCATATTATGCGCCACTCCGTTGGCCGAGGTGGCCTGCTGGCCGGTCGCGACCGAAATTCCCTCGATCAGTTCGGCCAGGCGGTTGGACACGCGCGAGATGTCGGCCAGCGCGGCGCCGGCGGCGTCCGACAGGCGCGCACCCTCGACCACGCCCTGGGTCGACTTTTCCATAGCCGCCACGGCGTCGTGGGTGTCGGTCTGGATGGTGCGCACCAGGGCGCCGATCTGCTTGGCGGCGTCGCCCGAACGTTCGGCCAGGCGCTGCACCTCTTCCGCCACCACCGAGAAGCCGCGTCCGGCCTCGCCGGCCGATGCCGCCTGGATCGCCGCGTTCAGCGCCAGCACGTTGGTCTGTTCGGTGATGTCCGAGATCAGTTCGGTGATCTCGCCGATCTCCTGCGAGGATTCGCCCAGGCGCTTGATGCGCTTGGAGGTTTCCTGGATCTGCTCGCGGATCTCGCCCATGCCCTTGATCGCGTTCTGCACCGCCGTCGCGCCCTGCTCCGCCGCGGCCACCGACTGGCGCGCCACCTCGGCCGACTGCTGGGCCGAGCTCGACACCTCGGTGATCTGGCCGGCCATGCGCAGCACCGTCGACGAGGCTTCCTGGATCTCGCGCGACTGCTGGCCGGCCGCCACCAGCAGCTCGCCCGACACTTTATAGGCGTCGTCGGAAGCGGTATTCACCTTGCCGGCGGTGTCGATCACGCGCACCACCAGGCCGCGCAACTCCTCGACCGTGTAGTTGACCGAGTCGGCGATCGCGCCGGTGATGTCCTCGGACACGGTGGCGTGCACGGTCAGGTCGCCGTCCGCGACTTCCTGCAGTTCGTTCATCAGGCGCAGAATGGCGGCCTGGTTCTGGTCGTTGGTGGCCTTGGCTTCTTCTTCCTTGGCCTGGGCCAGCAGGCGCGAGGCTTCCGCTTCCTGGCGGCGGGCATCCGACGCGCGGGTGCGGTTGCGCGAGTCCTGCAGCATCACACGCGAGATGCTGCCGGCCATCGCCAGCGTGAAGATCGAGGAGGCGACCAGCAGCCAGAACCAGCCGCCGGTGCCCTTCTCGCCGCTGCGCAGCGCGGTCTGCAGCTCGGTGAGCTGGGCGCGCAGCGCTTCGTTGTCGCCGAAGATGGTCTGCTCGGCCGCCTTGGCCGCGGTCAGGTCTGCCAGGTGGTCGAGGAAGGACGCGACCACGCGCTGGCAGATGTCGAACTTCGCCTGCACCTCGGTCAGCTTGTCGCGCAGCTCGGCGTCGCGCAGCGCGACCAGGCCGAGCGACTCGTTGCCGTTCAGGAGGCCGTCGACGGTGACGCGGAAGGTGGTGGTGTCGCGGCCCATCTGGAACGCGGTCTCGGGGCTGATGCCGCCCGAGGTCAGGAATTCGCTGGCGCTGCGCGACAGGCGCTGGGTCAGCATCATCAGGCGCCCGAGGGCGGCCAGTTCGCGCGCGCTGCCGCCGCGGGCGGTGCGTTCGGTCAGGATCTGCTCGGTGAGCGCCAGCATTTCCGGCGTCAGGACGTCGAGCTGCTTCAGGTTCTTGTCGAAGTCGACCAGTTCCGGCTTCATCTTGAGGATGCTGGCGGCGGCCGTGGACGACACCGCCCACTTGGCACGCACCTTGGCCAGCTGGCGATTCAGGTCGCCGTCGGCGGCCGGGATCGTGTTGCCGTTGAACTCGCCGCCCTTGCCGAGCAGGTCGAGGTCGCGGCCCAGCGCCGCCCAGCTGTCCTGCAGCTGGACGAAGGCGTCGGGCACACCCTGCATCGCGGTCGGCGCCGCCTTGCCGAGGCGCTGCGAATGCATCAGCGCTTCGCCGGCGATCTGGGTCTGGCTGGCGGCCACCGCGCCGCTGCCCGCATTGCGCCACAGCGACAGCAGCGTGACCAGCACGCCGATGGTGAACGCCACCAGCAGGATGCGCAGCTGGCGCGGCAGCGACAGGTGGCCGATGAGCGGCAGGCGCAGCGCCTCGTCGGCACCGGCACCGTTCGCGCGGGCAGCCGCGGCGGCGCGCTGCTTGCGCCGGGTCAGGTTACCGAGCCGCAGGGCCGCATCGTCGGCGGAGCCGCCGGCCGGCACCGCCGTCTCGGGCGCCGCAGCCACGGCCGAAGCAGCCAGCGGCGTGCCGATGCCGAACTGGGTGTCGGGCGACGCCAGCACGGTGCTGCCGTCGCCCTTGTCCTTGGGCAGAAAATTCATCGAGAGTTTTGATGCGAATCCCATACCAGCTCCAGTCCAGAACCTGTCGTGTTGAGTGTTGTATGCCGGCTTACAGGCCGACTTGCAGGAAGCGCTCTTCGCGCACCAGTTCCGCCAGCGCCAGCGGCATCCAGTCGAGGCCATCGGCGTCGATCAGCCTGTCGCCTTCCGGATGCCGCACTTGTTCCATGTCGGCGGCATCGCGCAGCCCGACCACGCGCGTGGCCAGCAGGCCGCAGGGCACGCCCAGCGCCGGCGCCAGCGTGACGATACGGGCGGCGCCCGCCGGCGCGCTGGCCGGCGCCGCCGGCTGCCCCAGATAGGCCGCCAGGTCGACCACGCCGACCAGGTTGCCGCGGATGTTGGCCAGGCCCAGGTACCAGGGCTGGGTCAGCGGCACCCGGGTGAGCGCCGGCACCGGCACGATCTCTCCGGCTTCGAGCAGGTCCAGCAGGTAGCGCACGCCGCCGATCTCGACGCCCAGCTGGTTGGCGCGGGCGCCGCTGCTGGTGCGCGCGGCCTGCACGCGCTCGAGCAGCTGCTGCTGGTACTGGCGCAGGCGGGTACGGCGCGCCGCGGGGTCGGCGCTGCGGCTGGCGACGTCGATGCCGGCCATGGTCAGGCGCCGAGCGTGGCGATCCTGGCCAGCAGCTGGTCCGGATCGACCGGCTTGACGAAATAATCCTTGGCGCCCTGGCGCATGCCCCAGATGCGGTCGGTTTCCTGGTTCTTGCTGCTGCAGATGATGACCGGCACCGACGACAGTTCCGGATCGCGCGCGATCGAGCGCGTGACCTGGAAGCCGTTCGCGCCCGGCATGACGACGTCCATCAGGATCAGCTCCGGCCGTTCGGCCCGGATTTTATTCAGCGCGTCCTCGCCGTTGTCGGCGGTGGTCACGGCAAAGCCGTTGCGCACCAGGATGTCGGTGAGGTAGTAGCGTTCGGTCGGGGAATCGTCGACGATCAGGATCTTTTTAATGGCCACGATGGCTCCGGCATCAATGTTGGAGTGCTGTCTGCCGCTCAGGCGCCCGCGTGGTCGCGCACGGTGGCAAGCAGGCTGTCTTTGGAAAACGGTTTGGTGAGATAAGCCGACGAGCCGACCATGGCGCCGCGCGCGCGGTCGAACAGGCCATCCTTGGACGACAGCATCACCACCGGCGTCATCCGGAACCGGGCGCTCTTCTTGATCAGGGCGCAGGTCTGGTAACCGTCCAGGCGCGGCATCAGGATGTCGCAGAACACCAGCGCCGGGTGATGGTCGTTGATCTTGGCGAGGGCGTCGAAACCATCCTCGGCCAGCACCACCCGGTAGCCGGCCTGGGTCAGGAAAATCTCGGCGGAGCGACGGATCGTGTTGCTGTCGTCGATCACCATGATCGTCGGGCCTGTCGATTGGGTCGTCATATTTATTTCACTTCAGCATGAAACCGCACGATAGCATAGGGAATTGCCCTTGTGCGCGAAGTGTTGCTACGCGTCAACTCGACAGGAAACAAATCTTGCCGGCATGATGTCTAACCGGCCAGACTCGTTGATGAAATACTCAGATAAGTTGTAGATCGAAGAAGATCCGATCAGATCTCGGTCATTTCGAAATCGTCCTTGCGCGCCCCGCACTCCGGGCACGTCCAGTTCATGGGGACGTCGGCCCAGCGGGTGCCTGGGGCAATGCCATCTTCCGGGCTGCCTGCGGCTTCGTCGTAGACCCAGCCGCAGATCAGGCACATCCAGGTCTGGTAAGCCTGCGTTTCATTGCTCACGTTTGCTTCCTTCTATCTAGTAAAATGAGAGGTCAGGTATCTTAATCTACGCGCTGTGCAAAACCAACTGTCTCCTCTCATCCTCACGTTCGGGCCGGCAGACCCGGTCGGCGCGCTCGGCATCCAGTCGGATGTGGCCGCCTTCTCGATGCATGGTTGCCACGGACTGTCGGTGGTGACGGGCCTGCTGGTGGCCGATTCGGCACGCGTCGACGACATCCACCCGGTGGACTCGCCGACGGTCGCCGCGCAGGCGCGCATGCTGCTCGAAGACATGCCGATCGCCGCCATCAAGGTCGGCACCATGGCCACCCTGGAACAGATCGCCGCCATCGCCGAGATCGTCTCCGACTACGCCAACCTGCCGCTGATCCTCGATCCGTTCGCCTCGTCCCTGCCCGACTGCGGCATGCGCGACGACGACATCCTGACCCTGATCCACCAGTTGCTGGCACCGCAGGCGACGGTGATGATGCTGTCGCAGGCCGAACTGGCGCGCTTTGCCGACTGCTGGCGCGATCCGGCGTCCGAAGCGCCGCTGGAAGACGACGTGACCGAACTCACCGCCCTCGGCTGCCGCCACGTGCTGGTGACGGGCACCGGCGGCGGCGACGGCACCCGCATCAACAACCTGTACGACGGCGAAGGCCTGGTCGCCAGCCTGCCCTGGGGCCAGCACCTGCCCGGCCCCTTCGTCGGCGCCGGCAGCACCCTGTCGGCCGCGCTGGCGGCGCAGATGGCGCACGGCGTAGCCGCCGCCGACGCCGTGCGCGCCGCCCAGGACTACACCACCGGGGCCCTGGTCCATGCCTGCCGCTTCGGCATGGGCCGCCTGGTACCGAACAAGATCTATCGCATTGCCGGCGGCAACTGCTGAACCTTACCCACGACTTCCATGACCGACACGACTGCAACCACTTCCAAGAACGACACCCTGTTTGCCCGCGCCCAGCAAAGCACCCCGGGCGGCGTGAATTCCCCGGTCCGCGCCTTCCGCTCGGTCGGCGGCACCCCGCGCTTCATCACCCGCGCCGAAGGCCCGTACTTCTGGGACGCCGACGGCAAGCGCTACATCGACTACATCGGTTCCTGGGGTCCGGCCATCGTCGGCCACGCGCACCCGCAAGTGGTAAAGGCGGTGCAGGATGCGGCCGCCAACGGCCTGTCGTTCGGCGCCCCGACCGAGGGCGAGATCGAGATCGCCGAGGAAATCTGCCGCCTGGTGCCGTCGATCGAGCAGGTGCGCCTGGTCTCGTCGGGCACCGAAGCGACCATGAGCGCACTGCGCCTGGCGCGCGGCGCCACCGGCCGCGACAAGATCGTCAAGTTCGAAGGCTGCTACCACGGCCATGCCGACTCGCTGCTGGTGAAAGCGGGTTCCGGCCTGCTCACCTTCGGCAACCCGACCTCGGCCGGCGTGCCGGAAGACTTCGTCAAGCACACCCTGGTCCTCGACTACAACAACATCCCGCAGCTGGAAGACGCCTTCGAGTCGATGGGCGACACCATCGCCTGCGTGATCGTGGAAGCCGTGGCCGGCAACATGAACCTGATCCGCGCCACGCCGGAGTTCCTGCGCCGCATGCGCGAGCTGTGCACCGAATACGGCACCGTGCTGATCTTCGACGAAGTGATGTCGGGCTTCCGCGTCGGCCTCGGCGGCGCCCAGGAACTGTACGGCATCACCCCGGACCTGACCGCACTCGGCAAGGTCATCGGCGGCGGCCTGCCGGTGGCGGCCTTCGGCGGCCGTGCCGACCTGATGGAAAAGATGGCGCCGATCGGCCCGGTCTACCAGGCCGGCACCCTGTCCGGCAATCCGGTGGCGGTGGCGGCCGGCATGACCACCCTGAAGCTGGTGCAGCAGCCGGGCTTCTACGAGAAGCTGTCCGGCCAGGCCGTGAAGCTGGTCGAGGGCCTGACGGCCGCCGCGAAGGAAGCCGGCATCGACTTCTGCGCGGATGCCGTGGGCGGCATGTTCGGCATGTACTTCTCGACCCACGTCCCGGCCAGCTACGGCCAGATGATGGCCGGCGACAAGGACCGCTTCAACCGCTTCTTCCACGGCATGCTGGAAGAAGGCGTGTACTTCGCGCCGGCGATGTTCGAGGCGGGCTTCGTCTCGGCGGCGCATGACGATGCGATCATTGCCGAGACGGTGGAAGCGGCGCGCCGGGTGTTTGCGCGACTCGCTTAAGCCCGCGCCACGTAAACGTCACCCCTGCGAAGGCAGGGGCGACGTGTTCAAGGTACGGATCTCTCTTACGCCTCCCGCATCACCGCCTGCCGCTGGATCGCCGCCACCGCGCGCGACGCCCGCTTGCGCCACCAGATGATCACCCCGGTCACGCTCAGCATCGCCACCACCAGGCCCATCGCCGAAATCAGGATCCGCCCCGGCAGCCCGAGGATGCGGCCCGAATGCAGCGGGAACTGGGCCTGCACGAAGATGTCGGCGGCGGTGCCCTTCCACGGCTGGCGCTCGCCCAGCAGCTTGCCATTCACACCGTCGTAGTACAGCAGCGCCGGGCCGACGCCGCCCGTGCCGTGGTCGCCGCCCGGCTTGAAGAAGCTGATCATGTAGATGCCGAACTCCTGCGAATAATAGACTGCCCCGACCGGGTCGTCCCAACGGCGGCGCTGTCCTTCTGCGCCGGCGCGCGCGATGACCTCGGCCAGCGGGATGCGCGGCTCGATCAGGTGCTGCTTGTCCATCATCGGACGGGTGTCGAAAGGCGTCGGCGTGACTTTCGACACCTTGCTGATCACCGGATAGAAGACTTCGTTGTACAGGTTCAGCGAGAAGGCCGTAAAGGCGAGGATGAACAGCAGGATCCAGGTCCACAGGCTGAAGGCGCGGTGCAGGTCGAAATTCAGCTTGGCCGAACCGCCCTGCCAGCGCACTTTCCAGGCCGGCTGCCAGCGCTGCCACCACGATTTACCGCCGGCGCCTGGCTGCACGGCCAGCGCCGCCTTCTTGCGCCGCACCGGCAGCGTCAGGTAGAAGCCGACGAAGCTGTCGACCATCCAGATCATCGCGATGCCGCCCATCAGCCACCAGCCCCAGCGGTCGGTGCCCCACATCTCGGGGAGGTGCAGCGTGTAGTGCAGCTTGTAGAGGAAGGAGACGAAGGTTTCCTGGGTGATCGGCCAGACCGCGCCCCATTCGCGCTTGCCGAGTTCCGCGCCGCTGACCGGGTCGACGAAGACCTGGTTGAAGCCGGGCGTGGCCAGCTCTTTCGTGGCCGGATCGAAGCGCGGCGATACGCCCAGCGCCAGCGACTTGCCCGCTTCCGGTTGCAGCACGAGGTAGGACACGCGCACCTGCGGATGGCGCGCCTCGACCTGCTGCGCCAGGGCCAGCGCGGATTGCGGCGTGCCCGCGCTCTTCGCTTCCATCAGATGCGGGTTGAGCAGGTCGTCCAGCTCGTGGTCCCAGGAGATCACGGCGCCCGTGAGACCGCTGACGAACAGGAAGCCCGCGGTCAGGAGACCGAGGTAACGGTGGATCAGGGTCCAGAAGGCGCGCATGGGATCAGTCTCGGTTAGTCGTCAGAAACGGTAGCGCAGCGTCAGCGATGCACCGCGCGGCGCCTGGTAGTTCACGCCTTCATACGCGGCCGACAAGCCGAAGTGCTTCTTGTCGAGCAGGTTGTTGACGTTCAGCTGCGCCGACAGCTGCCGGCTGAACTCGTAGCGCGCCATCAGGTTGACCAGGGCGAAGGCTTCCTGCTCGACGCGGCCGCCGTTCGTGTTCGCCGGGGCGCCCGGCACGATGGTGTAGGTCTCGCCTTCCCAGTTCACGCCGCCGCCCACGCTCAGCTTGTCCCATGCGCCCGGCAGGCGGTAGGTGGTGAACACGCGCAGCAGGCGGCGCGGGTAGATGCTGTTGATGTCGGCGCCCGCGGCATCCTTGATGCGGTACTGGGTATAGCCGGCGCTGGCGCTCCAGCCCCTGGCCAGTTCGCCCGAGAGTTCGAACTCGAAGCCTTCGCTCTTGGCGCCTTCGGAGGCGACATAATAGGTTTCCGGGCCGAGCGGGCCGCCGCGGTCGATCTTGTCGACCGCCTGGGCCAGGTTGTTCTGCTTGACCTGGAACACCGCCAGCGAGCCGTTCACGCGGCCGTCGAGGAACTCGCCCTTGACGCCGGCTTCGTAGTTCTTGCCTTCGATCGGATCGAGCATGCGTCCCGCCAGGTCGAGGGCGTTCTGCGGCTGGAAGATGTCGGTGTAGCTGGCGTAGGCCGACCAGGTTTTATTGATGTCGTAGACCAGGCCGGCGTACGGCGTCACTTCATGGTCGTGCTTGATCCGGTAGTCCGGGGCGAAACCGCCGCTGCCGGAGCGCTCGTAGTCGGTGACGCGGGCGCCGACGATCAGCTTGAGCGGATCGGCCAGCGCGAAGCGGGCCACGCCGTACAGGGCTTCCTGCTCCGTGTGACGGTCCTGGTAGAACTGGCGCTCGCCCCAATTCGGTTCCGGGAAGGCTGCCGGGTTCCAGTTGTTGAAGTCGCCCGGGACCGGGAAGATGTCCGACGGCCGGTTGTCGGCAGTGAAGTCCTGCTTCATGCGCATGTAGCCGAAGGCAGCTTCGTGCCTGCGGCCACCCAGTTCGAAGGCGCCACCGGCGTGCAGGCCGATGTCTTCCTGGTCGGTATGGTTGATGTAGTTGGCCGGATAAGCACTCATGCCCAGGCCGGTCACGCGGTCGGGACGGCCCGACAGGTAGAGCAGGTAGGCATCGCCGTCGCGCTTGGCCTTGTTGTAGACGGCGTGGACCTTCCAGCCGTTGTCGAAGGTGTGCTGCAGGTCGACGAAGGCATTGCCGTAGGTGGTCGGCCAGCGGCTCCAGGCGGCGCTGGTGGTCTTCGAGACCTCCCAGTTGGTCGGGGTGCCGTCGCTGTACCAGTACGGCAGGCTGCCCCACATCGGACTCTGTGCGCGGCTCTCCTGGCGGCTGTAGCCGGCCTGCAGCAGCGTGCGCGGGGTCAGGTCGGCCGCCACCGTGGCGTACAGGGTGTTGCTGCGCAAGCCGCCGTAGTCGACCCAGCTGTCGCTGTCCGTGTACTCACCCACCACGCGTGCGCGCACGCTGCCCGATGCGTTCAGCGGCGTGGACACGTCGCCCATCACGCGGCGCTCGTTCCAGCTGCCGACGCCGGCTTCGATCCAGCCAGTCACCTGCTTGCTGTCGGCATGCTTGCGCACCAGGTTGATTGCCGCCGACGGGTTGCCGGCGCCGGTCATCAGGCCGGTGGCGCCGCGCACGACTTCGACGCGGTCGTAGATCGCCAGGCTGGACGCGACTTCGCCGCCGCTCCATTGCTGTTCGTAGGTGGTCGGCAGGCCGTCGATCTGCAGGTTGTCGATCTCGAAGCCGCGCGCCGTGAACTGGCCGCGGTTGGTTTCATACTGGTTGACCGAGACGCCGGTGGTGTTGTTGACGACGTCGGTCACGGTCTGCATGCGCTGGTCTTCGATGCGCTGCAGCGTCACCACCGATACCGATTGCGGGGTCTCGCGCAGCGACAGGTCCAGCGGCGTGGCGGTGCGGGCCGAACCGGCGGTGTACGAATTCGCGCTGCGCTGGGCGGTCACCTGGACCTGCTGGATGGGGGTATCTGCGTCCTGGGCAGCCTGGGCCTGCGCAAGCAGCGGCATGGTGGCGCCCATCAGTACGGCGAGTCGGTTGAGCTTCAGACGCCGGGCGGCGGACGCTTGCATTTTCATCGGTATCCCATCAGTTGAGCAGAAAGAAATGATCCGCTGACGCTGTGGGCAACGGAATCTAAGTGCGAATGATAATGATTCTCATTTTAAAGTCAACTAAAAGATAGTGAACATGCTATTTGAAGAAGATTTTGCTGAAACAGTAACGGCTGAAGTTACTTCAGCCAGCCGCGATGCCGGAAATACAGGAAAGGCGCAATCGCACTCACGATCATCAGGCTGAGCGACCAGCCATAGCCCATCTTCCAGTGCAGCTCCGGCAGGAACTCGAAGTTCATGCCGTAGATACTGGCAATCAGGGTCGGCGGCAGGAAGGCGACCGAGGCCACCGAGAAGATCTTGATGATCTTGTTCTGGTTGATGTTGATGAAGCCGACGGTGGCGTCCATCAGGAAGTTGATCTTGTCGAACAGGAAGGAGGTGTGGCCGTCCAGCGATTCGATGTCGCGCAGGATCTGGCGCGCTTCCTCGAACTGGTCGCCGTTCAGCAACCGGCCGCGCATCAGGAAGCTGACCGCGCGCCGCGTATCCATCATGTTGCGGCGGATGCGGCCGTTCAAGTCTTCCTCGTGCGCGATCGCATTCAGCGCGGCGGCCGCGTCCTGGTCGGTGAATTCCTTCTGCAGCACGCGCTGGCTGACCTCTTCCAGGCTCTCGTAGATACCCTCGAGCGCATCGGCCGAGTACTCGGCGTCGGTCGCGTACAGGTCGAGCAGCACGTCCATGTAATCCTCGATCGAGCCGGGCCGCGAACGCGCGCGCAGGCGCACCAGGCGGAACACCGGGAGTTCGTCGTTATGGACCGAAAACAGGATTTTCTTGGCCAGGATGAAAGCGACGGTGACGATACGCGACGGGCCGTCTTCTTCCTCGCGCAGGAAGTCGGTGCGCAGGTGCAGGTCGCCGTTTTCGCCTTCGTAGTAGCGCGCCGACGCCTCGATGTCGGACACTTCGTCCTCGCCCGGCAAGACCACGTCATAGGTCGCCTTGACCCAGGCGCGCTCGGCATCCGTGGGATCGGTGAGATCGACCCACACGGGCGCCGCATTCTCCAGATCGGCGCGGGAAGCGATGGGTACCTGGTTCAGTCGGCCATTTTGTAGGACGAATACGTTGATCATGCGCTGCTTTCTCGGCCGGGATTCGGAAACAGCGCAAGTGTACCCGTAAGCCCTGAGCCCGGCCACCCCGCCGGCAAGAATTTTGCCCATGAGCGCCTGCAAACCTTCAGGGCAAGGGATGCGGCCCGCCGACGCAGCGTCGAAGACAGTACGCTAGTACCGCGAGACGGTGCAACGCCGCCCTGGAGGCTTACAGGCGGTCATGGCAGGTCGGCGGCGTTCATGCGGCGCTGAATGATGGCGCTGCGGCGGGCCAGGTAATTGGTCTGGCGGTGGGCGTCGTAGTAGCGCGGGTTGGGCAGCATCACGGCCAGGCGGGCGGCCTGGGCCGGGCTCAGGCCAGCGGCCGGCGCGCGGTAATAGTGGCGTGCGGCGGCTTCGGCGCCGAACACGCCGCGCCCGAACTCGACCACGTTCAGGTAGATCTCGAGGATGCGCTGCTTGCTCATCACCGCTTCCAGCATGTAGGCGATCACCAGTTCCTGGCCCTTGCGCAGGTAGTTGCGCGAGCCGGACAGAAACAGGTTCTTCGCCAGCTGCTGCGTGATGGTCGAGCCGCCGCCGACCACTTTATGGCGCTTGTTGTTGCGTTCGTAGGCCTTTTCCAGCGCGTCCCAGTCGACCCCGTCGTGCTCGGCGAAATTCGCGTCTTCGGAGGCGATCACGGCGCGTTTGAGGTTGTTCGAGATGCGCGCGTACGGCACCCACACCTGTTCCAGCCTGGCGTTCGGATTGGTTTCGCGCAGCGCCGACAGCTGGGTGCGCATCATGCTGGTCGACGACGGATTGAACTGGGTCCACCAGCAGATCATCAGGAAGAAGTACAACTGCACCAGTACCACCGCCAGCACCGGCCCGATGACCAGCCATTTCAGCCAGCGCCGGCCGCCGGAGTGGCGGCCTCCGGTTTTCGAACGCGCGCCGGCGGCGCCCATCTTCAGCGCGGTGCTCATAAGGCGGCGCGCAGTTGCACCAGCACCGGCATGGTTTCCGGCCGCACGCCGCGCCACAGCGTGAACGCCTCCGCGGCCTGCTCGACCAGCATCCCGAGGCCGTCGCGCACCGCAGCGCCATGCAGGGCCGCGAATTCCATGAACTGGCTCGGTTCCTTGCCGTACATGATGTCGACCGCCAGCGTGTCCGGTCCGAAGCTGGCTGCCGGTACCGGCGGCATGTCCGCCGCCAGGCTGGCCGAGGTCGCGTTGACGACCACGTCGAACACGCCGTCGATGGCGTCCATGCCGACCGCGCTCACCTGCCCCGGGTGGGACGCGTGCGCGGCAAACTGCGCCACCAGCGCATCGGCCGTGGCGCGGGTGCGGTTGGCGATCACGATCGCGGCCGGGCCCTGCTCCAGGAACGGCAGCACGATGCCGCGCGCCGCGCCGCCGGCCCCCAGCAGCAGCACGCGCTTGCCGGCCAGCGCCACATCGGCATTGCGCACGATGTCGGCCACCAGGCCCGGGCCGTCGGTGTTGTCGCCGACGATCTCGCCGTCCTCGAAGCGCAGCGTATTGACGGCGCCGGCCAGGCGCGCGCGCTCGGACAGGCGGGTGGCGATGGCCGCCGCCTCCAGCTTGAAAGGCACGGTGACGTTGGCGCCGCGATAGCCTTCGGCGACCAGGCGCCGCACCGTGCCGGCGAAACCGTCGAGCGGCGCCAGGCAGCGTTCGTACACCAGGTCCTGGCCGGTCGTGGCCGCGAACGCGGCGTGAATCTCGGGCGATTTGCTGTGGGCGATCGGGTTACCGATCACACAATAGCGATCGGCTGAATACTGGTCTGTCATCTCATCACTCTCCGCGCAGTTCGGCCTGCAGCTTTTCTTCCCGGGTAAATTTGAAACGGGTGATCACGATCCACAGGTCGTCCTTGTCGGACGAGCGCATGTTGGCCGGGAACTTCCCGAACGGCGCCGCGCGCCGCACGATGGCCAGCGCGGCCTTGTCCAGCGCCGGGTTGCCGGAACTGCGCTCGATGCGCGGCCCACCCTCTTTTTCGTAGACGCTGCCGTCCTGGAACACCGGAATGTAGACCACCAGCTCGCCATACAGCTTGCTGCCGTTCTGCTGCGGGAAATTCAGGGTACCGACCTCCTCCACGCGCTTTTGCATCGCCTTGTAGTACATGGCGTAGCCGACTTCCTGGGTGCTGGGGCTGATGAAGGTCTTTTTCGGACGCTTGTTCTCGTCCGAGATGCGCTGCGTGATCTCGGCCGACATGCGCGCGATGGCCTTGCTGGTGTCGACGTTGTCGGCGCCGTTGCGGTTCGGGTCGGGCCGGACCTGCTCCGCGACCGGGGCGCTGGCGTAGTTCGAGGGCCGTACCTGGCTCATGACGTTCTTCTGCTGCTGCTCGAGTTCGGCGATGCGGCGCTGCAGGGCCTTGATGCTGTCGCCGTTCTCGATGCGCTTCAGGTCGGGCAGCGGCGACTGCGCGCGCCCGGCGTCGGCATTGCCGCCGCCATCCAGGTTGGCCTGGGCCAGCGCCTCGGCCTTGAGCGGCGCGCGCTGGTGCTTGGCGTTGACCAGGATGACTTCGAGCCCCGGATCGGCCGGCTGCAGCCGGAACGCATCCGGCGCGGCGAAACGGACCGCCAGCAGGGCCGCATGCGCCAGCACCGAAACGGCGACGGCGATCATCAGGGGACGTTGTTGTCGGGAGTACTTCACGCGCTGCGGGGAGGGACGGTTGGAGTCAGGGAATGATCCATTCTACCGTGCGCGAGCGGGAGTTTGCGAGTGTTGCGGGAAAGTATCGGTGCGCGGGGTTGCAAGGTGGGCACATCGTGCCCACCCCACGACGATCAGGCAGCCGCCTGCGGCGCCTGCGGCTCGGCCGTCACGTCGGTCTGCGTCTCCGGATCGACCACGGTCACCGCGCCTTCGGCCTCGGCACCTTCCACCGCCGCCGCCTCGCCGCTGTCGGCGCCCTCTTCCTCATCCTCGAGTGCCAGTTCTTCCGACGGCGCCACGGCCGCCACTTCCAGCAGGCGCGCTTCCAGCGACAGGTCGACCTCGTCCCAGCGCACGATGTCCAGCCGCACCTGGGCGCCGCGTGCCACCTGCTGCATGCCCGGCAGGCGGATCACCAGCGGGATGTCGACCAGGCGCAGCACCTCGTCCTTCAGCACCACAGCGTCGACCTGCTTCGCCTGTTCCTGGCCCAGCCAGCGCAGGCACCAGTAACGCTCCATGTTCTGCTGGAAGTCGTTGTAGGCGCCGTAGGCGGCGTCGAAGCTCGAGACGATCGCGAACAGGGTCGCGTCGCGGTGCTTGAACGGGGCCACCAGCGGCGCGGTCACGCCGTTGGCCGCGCAGGCCAGGATCTGCCACTGGTTGACCAGGTCGGTGTAGCGGCGCAGCGGCGAAGTGCTCCAGGCGTACTGGTCGACGCCCAGGCCCTGGTGCGGCGCCGCGTGGGTCACCATGCGCACCTGGATCTTGGCGTTCCAGCCGCCGGCGCCCGGACCCTGCGAACGGTAGATGCCGGGCACGCCCGAGTCGTGCAGCAGCTTGCCCCAGGTGCTGTTGGCGAAGATCATCAGCTCGGCCACGATCTTGTCCAGCGGCGCCCCGCGCTTGCGGCGCACGATGGTGACCACGTCGTCCTCGACGTAGAAATTGAAGTCGACGCGATTCGCCTGTTCCGGCTTGAGGCCGAAGGCTTCGCGTTTCTTCATGCGGCCGGCTTCCAGCTGCAGCGCCCACTGCCACAGCAGGCCGAGTTCGCTCTTGTGCGGATATTCGCCCTCGCCGCTGGCGAGCGTCTCTTCGTTGACCAGTTCGTCGAGGTCGTTGTGGCGCAGGTTGCTCTTCATCGGCACCCGCTCGGCGCGCGTGGTGGTCGAGAGAACGGTCCAGGTGGTCGGATCCAGCACGGCGTACAGCGACAGCGCCGGGCAATCCTTGCCCTCGGCCAGCGTGAATGCGTTCACCACCTCATCCGGCAGCATGGTGATCTTATCGCCCGGCATGTAAACGGTCGACATGCGCGCGCGCGCGATCTTGTCGATGGCGTCGTCCGGACGGATGCCCAGGCCCGGCGCCGCGATGTGGATGCCGACGCGCACGGTGCCGTCGTCCAGCGTCTCGACCGAGAAGGCATCGTCGATCTCGGTGGTGGTCACATCGTCGATCGAGAATGCGGCGACGTTCGCCAGCGGCAGATCCGCAGGTGCCGAAGGCACCTCGACCGGCGGGAAACCGGCGCCGCGCGGGAAGTGCTCGAACAGGAAGCGCCCCATGTGCAGCTCCTTGGCCGAGGCGATGCCCTTGGTCGCCAGCATCAAGCGCGGCTGGGTGGTCTGCAGTTCGGTGGCGGCGGTGTCCAGTGCCTTGTATTCGATGCTGTTCTTGTCCGGCTTGAACAGCAGTTGCTGGACCAGCGGCTGCATCGCTTCCGGCAGGCGGCCGGCCTTGAGTTCCTCGACATAGGACGCCTGCACGATGGCCTGCTGCTTCTTCTTTTCGATGCCGGCCAGCGCGGCGCGCAGCGATTGCTCGGGCGCGCCCTTGTAGCGGCCGCGGCCCTTTTTATAGAAATAGATGGGCGAACCATGCAGGGCCAGCACCAAGCCGGCCGCTTCGGCGGGCAGCGGCGCATGGCCGAAGTACTCGGCGCCCAGCTCGGCAAAGCCGAATTCCTCGTCGCCGGCAACTTCCCACAGGAATTCGAGGTCGACGTCCGCCGCGATTGCCTTGGCCTGTTCCAGCAGCGTGGCCGGGTCCGGCTTCTCGAACTGCAGCAGCACGTCGCGCGCCTTGACCTTGGTGCGTTTCCCGCTCGGCATCTCGACCTGGTAAGCCTCGCCGGCCTGCGACAGCACGGTGCCGACCTTGAAATCGCCGGACTCTTCGAAAAATACGTTCATAATCTATTTCAGGTTCATGTTGGTTGCGGCCGGCGCCAGGTCCAGTACCGCGGGCAAGAATACCTCGGTGACCAGCAGCAGGCCTTGACGGCGGCGGTAGACGCAGCGCCGGGCATAATAAGTCGCATCCGGATCCGCCTGCGCATTGTCCGCCTCCGGGCCAAGCGCCGCGCGCACGCGCGCCAGCAGCGGGTGGCCCGGCCGGATCCGGGCAAATTCGAGCCGGCCACGCCGGACCAGCGGATCGTAAAACAGCGTGGTGCCGAGCGAGCGCTCGCCCAGCGCCGAAAACAGCGGCCAGTCGTGCGCCGTGGCGTCCAGCGGCACCACCGTGTGGCCGTACACCGCCGGGCGGCCGTCGCAGCGCAGCAGCACCTCGCGCTCCCATACGCGCTGCCGGCGCGCCAGGCCGAGTGCGCCGGCCTCGTCCGCCAGGCAGAGCGCACCCGCCTGGCGCACTTTCTGCACGCGAAAAGCGCGGCTGTGCGCCACCAGGCGTGCGGTCAGCGAACCGGGCGTGGTCAGCCAGGCGCGCATCGCCATCGGTGCGCGCACGCCCCCGGGATGCGCCAGCCAGCGGGCCTGGCGCAGCGATGGTGTTCTCAAGTCACCCTCACGCCGGCGCTGCCGTCATGCAGAATGCCAGCACCTCGTCGACATATTGCTCGAATTCCGATACGGCGTGATCGCTGCCCTGGATCACATGCTGGTGCGCCCCGGCGTAATGGGCGACCATGTCGCGATAATCCAGCACTTCGTCGCCGGTCGCCGCCAGCAGGAAGTAACGCTCCGGACGCGTGATCCGGTCCACTTTCAGCGCGGCCAGCTCGTCGATGTAGGCGCGCTTGAACTCGAACGGTTCATCCGAATGCCAGGCGGTGGTCACGCCGACGTGCTTGTCCAGGTCTTTCAGCGGATCGACCGCCGGGTTCACCAGCGCCGCGCGGCAGCCGAAGCGCTCGGCCAGCCAGGTCGCATAAAAGCCGCCGAGCGAGGAACCGATGACGGCGATCCCGTCAGGTCCCTTGTCGGCATGGCGTTCGGCCAGCGTCAGCACCAGGTCCATCGCCGCTTTCGGCGAAGCCGGCAGTTGCGGGCAGATCAGTTCATGCGCGCGCCCCAGCTCGGCCATGCGCCCATGCACCACGCGCGCCTTGTACGAGCGCGGCGACGAGCGGAAGCCGTGCAGATACAGGATATGCGGCCGCCCGCTCATGCCGCCAGGCTTTCCAGCAGTTTCTGGTGCACGCCGCCGAAGCCGCCGTTGCTCATTACCAGGATATGGTCGCCCGGCTGGGCCGCCTGGACGATCGCCTGCACCATATAGTCGATCTGGTCGAAGCTGTGGGCGATGTTGCCCAGCGGTTTCAGGGCGTCGGCCAGCGACCAGCCCAGCGCCTGCTGGCTGCCGAAGCCGAACACCAGGTCGGCATCCTTCAGGCTGCCCGGCAGCGCATCCTTCATGGCGCCCAGTTTCATGGTGTTCGAGCGCGGTTCGAGCACGGCCAGGATGCGGCCATTGGTACCAATCTTCTGGCGCAGGCCGCCCACCGTCGTCGCGATCGCGGTCGGATGGTGGGCGAAGTCGTCGTACACCGTCACGCCGTTCACCACGCCACGCACTTCCATGCGCCGCTTGACGTTCTGGAAACGCGACAGCGATTCGATCGCCTGCGCGGGCGGCACGCCGACGTGGCGCGCGGCGGCGATCGCGGCCAGCGCATTGGTGCGGTTGTGGTGGCCGCTCAGGTCCCAGTGCACGGTGCCCTGCACTTCTTTATTGAAGATGACATCGAAGCTGGCGCCGCCCGGATGCTCGACCAGGCTCCAGTCCACGCCCTCGGCCACGCCGAAGGCTTCCTTCTCGCTCCAGCAGCCGCGCTTGAGCACGCGGCCGATCGAGGCTTCGTCGCCGTTCACGACCAGGCGGCCCACGCCGGGCACGGTGCGTACCAGGTGGTGGAACTGGGTCTCGATGGCGCCGATGTCCGGGAAGATGTCGGCGTGGTCGTATTCCAGGTTGTTCAAGACCGCGGTCTTGGCGTGGTAATGCACGAACTTGGAGCGCTTGTCGAAGAAGGCGGTGTCGTATTCGTCGGCTTCGATCACGAAGAAGTCCGAGTCCTTGTCACCCTGCAGGCGCGCCGAGACGCCGAAGTTCATCGGCACGCCGCCGATCAGGAAACCCGGCGCATAGCCGGCATCTTCCAGGATCCAGGCCAGCATCGAGGTGGTCGTGGTCTTGCCGTGGGTACCGGCCACCGCCAGCACCCATTTATTACGCAGGATATGCTCACCGATCCACTGCGGGCCAGATACATAAGGCAGGCCGCGGTTCAGGATTTCCTCGATCAGCGGATTGCCGCGCGTCATCACGTTTCCGACCACATACAGATCCGGTTCCAGCGCGACCTGTTCCGGGCCATATCCCTGGATCAGCTCGATGCCCTGGGCTTCGAGCTGGGTACTCATCGGGGGATAGACGTTGGCGTCGCAGCCGGTGACACGGTGGCCGGCTTCCTTGGCCAGGACAGCCAGCCCACCCATGAAGGTGCCGCAGATGCCGAGAATATGGATGTGCATGGTGGTCGAAAAAGATGCAGGGAAATAAAGGAATACGCGATTTTACCCGACGCGATGCCATTTTCCGTTCAAGAGTATGATCTGAGACATGATGCCGAATTCAAATGATGACCTCCAACAGTTGCGAACCCGCATCGCTGCGACGGCCGCACGCATGATCGCCCAGGATGGCGCCGACTACGCCACCGCCAAGGCCAAGGCCGCGCGCCAGGTGCTGGGGGTCGACCGCCCCGCCCCGAATTATTTGCCCGACAATCTACAAGTCGAAGACGAGGTGCGCCGCTACCAGTCCCTGTTCCAGGGGCCGGCGCAGGCGGCACGCCTGAAGCATCTGCGCGGCGCCGCGCTCGAAGTGATGGAAGCGCTGGCCGAGTTCCGGCCCTACCTCACCGGCGCGGTCCTGAACGGCACCGCCGGCGAACATGACGACATCCACCTGCAATTGTTCGCAGACAGCGCCAAGGAAGTCGAGATCTGGCTGCTGAACCGGAACGTCGATATCGACATCTCGGAAACCCCGCACTTCAAGGGCGGCCGCCACGATCCGGTTGAAACGGTGAGTTTCATGTGGCATAAGGAACCGGTCCACGCCGAACTGTATGACATGAACGATTTGCGCGGCGCCCTGAAACCGCGTGCCGACGGCCGCCTGCAGCGCGTCGACCTGGCGGGCCTGCGCGCCCTGATGATGACTGACGAAACCCTGGAGCAAGATGAATAAGAAGGTCAACAAGCCGCGCCTGGCCGCCTACCTGATCGTGGCCGCCGCATTTACCACCCTCGGCGCGATCGCCGCCGTCAAGCAGGATACCAAGGCCGCGGCCGGCGCCGCCGCAGGCAATTCCGGTGCCGCCCTGTATGCGCAGTCGCTGAACGACCTGTCCGGCAAGCCGCAATCGCTGGCGCAATGGAAAGGCAAGCCGCTGCTGGTGAATTTCTGGGCATCCTGGTGCGCGCCCTGTGTGCAGGAGATGCCGGAACTGTCGGCGCTGGCGGCCAAGGACGGCGGCAAGCGCTTCCATGTGATCGGCATCGGCATCGATTCGCCCAGCAACCTCGTCCAGTTCACGCAAAAGACCAAGGTGGCCTATCCGCTGTACGTGGGCGGGATGGGGGCGACCGACCTGGCGCGCGGCCTCGGGAATACGGCCGGCGGCCTGCCCTATACGGTGCTGATCGGCGCCGACGGCAAGGTGATCAAGACCTACCTGGGCAAGCTGAAGTTCGACCAGTTGCGTGCCGATCTGGCCAGGCTGTAGGCGGCCCGACGCATTCGCGAACGGTCGTTCACTTCCCTTCGCACTTCCTTATATCGCTTGCCAACACGTAATGTTGGCGGCAAAATGCCTGTCTTTCGGGCAAATAGACGGTTCATCATGGCGAAAAAGCTCCTGCTGCTCAATGGCCCCAACCTGAATTTGCTGGGGACGCGTGAGCCTGCGGTGTACGGTGCCACTACCCTGGCCGACATCGAACAGGCCGCGACGAGCCAGGCAGCGGCGGCGGGCGCAAGCATTGCCTGCTTCCAGAGCAACCATGAAGGCGCGCTGATCGACCGCATCCATGCCGCCAGGCAGGAAGCGGTCGACGCCATCGTCATCAACCCGGGCGGGCTGACGCATACCAGCGTGGCCTTGCGCGATGCGCTGGCCGCGGTGGAGATTCCGTTCGTGGAAGTGCACCTGTCTAATATTTATAAGCGTGAGGAGTTTCGGCACCATTCGTTTTTGTCCGCGATTGCGCAAGGCACGATTTGCGGACTGGGCGCTGATGGATATCGCTTTGCCATCGACTTTGCACTCAAAGAGCGTTAATCTACGTCAACTTCACGCATTCCGTGCGGATTTGCGAGCAGTTCCGCACCGCATCCTCATAAACATATAATTCCAGGGGTTTCACATGGATCTAAGAAAACTCAAGACATTGATCGACCTCGTCGCCGAATCGGATATCGCTGAACTCGAAGTGACCGAAGGCGAAAGCAAGGTTCGCATCGTCAAGTCCTCGGCAATCCCGCAGAATCAGATGGTCATGGTGCCGCCGCAAGGCGTCCAGCAATTCCAGGCGCCGGCAGTCCAGGGCGCCGCAGCCCCGGCACCTGCAGCAGCCGAGCCGGCCGCAGCCCCGGCAGAAACCGGCCATGTCGTGAAGTCGCCGATGGTCGGCACCTTCTACCGCTCGTCGTCCCCGGGCGCGCCGGCCTTCGTCGAAGTCGGCGCCAATGTGAAGGAAGGCGATACCCTGTGCATCATCGAAGCGATGAAGCTCCTCAACGAAATCGATGCCGACCTCTCCGGCACCATCACCAAGATCCTGGTGGAAAACGGCCAGCCCGTCGAATTCGGCCAGCCGCTGTTCGTGATCGGCTAAGACCCATTATCGTCAACGGACCGAAGTCCGGAGCCTTTCGCAAGGAAGCCTCCGGACTTCTGCCCTCCGCCCTTCCGATTCAGTTGTCTCCGGCCATCTACCGGCACTCACAGAAACATCGAACTTACCATGTTTGAAAAAATCCTCATCGCCAATCGTGGTGAAATCGCTCTGCGTATCCAGCGCGCCTGCCGTGAAATGGGCATCAAGACCGTCGTCGTGCACTCGGAAGCCGACAAGGATGCCAAGTACGTCAAACTGGCCGACGAGTCGGTCTGCATCGGCCCGGCGCAATCTGCGAAAAGCTACCTGAGCATGCCGGCGATCATCAGCGCGGCCGAAGTCACCGACGCCGAAGCGATCCACCCGGGTTATGGCTTCCTGTCGGAAAACGCCGACTTCGCCGAGCGCGTCGAGAAATCGGGCTTCGTGTTCATCGGCCCGCGTCCGGAATCGATCCGCCTGATGGGCGACAAGGTCTCGGCCAAGCAGGCCATGATCAAGGCCGGCGTGCCGTGCGTGCCGGGTTCGGATGGCGCCCTGCCCGACGATCCGAAGGAAATCATCCAGACCGCGCGCAAGATCGGCTATCCGGTCATCATCAAGGCGGCCGGCGGCGGCGGCGGACGCGGCATGCGCGTCGTGCACACCGAAGCGGCCCTGCTGAACGCCGTGGCAATGACCAAGACCGAAGCCGGCACCGCCTTCGGCAATCCGGAAGTCTATATGGAGAAGTACCTGGAAAATCCGCGCCACGTGGAAATCCAGGTGCTGGCCGACGAGCACAAGCAGGCCGTCTGGCTGGGCGAGCGCGACTGCTCGATGCAGCGCCGCCACCAGAAGGTGATCGAGGAAGCGCCGGCACCGGGCATCCCGCGCAAGCTGATCGAGAAGATCGGCGACCGCTGCGCCGAAGCCTGCCGCAAGATCGGCTACCGCGGCGCCGGCACCTTCGAATTCCTGTACGAGAACGGCGAGTTCTACTTCATCGAGATGAACACGCGCGTGCAGGTCGAACACCCGGTCACCGAAATGATCACCGGCATCGACATCGTGCAGGAACAGATCCGCATCGCCTGCGGCGAGCGCCTGCGCTTCCGCCAGCGCGACATCATGCTGTCGGGCCACGCGATCGAGTGCCGCATCAACGCCGAAGATCCGTTCAAGTTCACCCCGTCGCCGGGCCGCATCACCGGCTGGCATCCGCCGGGCGGTCCCGGCATCCGCGTCGATTCGCATGCCTACGCAGGCTATTATGTGCCGCCGCACTACGATTCGATGGTCGGCAAGGTCATCGCCTACGGCGCCACCCGCGAGCAGGCGATCCGCCGCATGCAGATCGCGTTGTCGGAGATGGTGGTCGAGGGTATCCTGACGAATATCCCGCTGCACCGCGAACTGATGGTCGACGCCCGCTTCATGGAAGGCGGCACCAACATCCATTATCTGGAACAGAAACTGGCCCACAAGCCGGACCTGCCGAAGGACGTGGCGATCGGTGCCAAATCGGAAAGCAAGGTTGAACAATGAGCTGGACTGAAGTCGTCATCGAAATCGCCCGCGAGCACGC
Organism: Herbaspirillum sp. SJZ107; assembly: GCF_006715485.1. Classification (GTDB taxonomy): domain Bacteria; phylum Pseudomonadota; class Gammaproteobacteria; order Burkholderiales; family Burkholderiaceae_D; genus Telluria. The sequence goes on along the minus strand of NZ_VFNH01000002.1, from coordinate 461,426 downwards.
CGAGGCCCTGTCGGACGCCCTGATGGAAGCGGGCGCGCTGTCGGTCTCGGTGGAAGACGCCGACGAAGGTACCGAAGACGAGAAGCCGCTGTTCGGCGAACCCGGCATGGTGCCGGAACAGGCGGCATGGGACCACAGCCGCGTGGTGGCCCTGACCGACGAGGTCGACGACCAGGCCACCATCGTGGCCGAGGCGGCGCGCGCCATCGGCCTCGAGCAGTTGCCGGACTTTTCGGTGCGCTCGGTGGCGGACGCCGACTGGGTGCGCCTGACCCAATCGCAGTTCGCGCCTATCCACATCGGCAAGAACATCTGGGTCGTGCCGAGCTGGCACGAAGCCCCGGACCCGAACGGCCTGATCCTGGAAGTCGACCCGGGCCTGGCCTTCGGCACCGGCAGCCACCCGACCACCCGCCTGTGCATGGAGTGGCTGGAAGCGCATCCGGCACCGGGCAAGTCGGTGCTGGACTACGGCTGCGGTTCCGGCATCCTGGCGATGGTCGCCAAGAAGCTCGGCGCGGCCGACGTGGCCGGCGTCGACATCGACCCGCAGGCGATCGAATCGGCCAAGCTAAATGCCGAACGCAACGGCTGCGCCATCGACTTTTACGTGCCGGACGATTTCGGCGCTTCCGAGCGCAAGGACAGCCGCTTCGACATCGTGGTGGCCAACATCCTGTCGAGCCCATTGAAACTGATGGCGCCGATGCTGTCCGGCCGCGTGGCCGAAGGCGGTTCGCTGATCCTGTCGGGCGTGCTGGCGCGCCAGGCCGAGGAAGTGGCCGCCGCCTACGCACCTTTCATCAAGCTGGGCGTCTGGGCCGAGCACGACGGCTGGGTCGCCCTGCACGGGCAGCTCGGCTTGGAGTCCGCACCGCCGTCGCGCGCCGCCGATCACGGCGAGTGACCGCATGGCGCTCGCGACCCAGTGCCCGTTTTGCCAGACCAGGTTCCGGGTCGCCTCGGACCAGCTCAAGCTCCGCGGCGGCATCGTCCGCTGCGGCGCCTGCCAGCGCATCTTTGACGGCAGCGCGCACCTGATCGACCTGGATGCGCCGAAGCCGGCCGCCGGTCCCGAGATGCCGCCGCCGGCGCCTGCCGCCGAGGTGGCGGCGCCCTCCCCCGCAGCTTCCCCGCAAGCAGAACGAGACAGCAGCGCCGACGTCACGGCGCAGCCGGTCCATACCCTCGATTTCACCAGTACCTTCGATCCGCCCGGCATCCTGCCCGAGACAGCGCCGGATGCAGCGGCTGCGCCCGCCGTGCAGGATCCCGAGCCGCCGCATGGCGATATGCTGGCGCATGCCGTCGAGGCGAGCGCCGGCGGGCAGGTGGATGCCGATCTGCCCCCGGGCCAGGCGATGGCAGGAACGCCAGAGGCCGAAGCGCAGCCGCAAGACCCGGAACCGCCGCACGGCGACGTGCTGGCCCACGCGGTCGAAGAAGCCGGGGCCGGCCCGGTGGTGGATGTCGACCTGCCCCCGCCGGATGACGAAGTGCCCGGGCCGGAAGCCGTTGAACCGCAGCCGCAGCCCCAGCCCCAGCCCCAGCCGCAGGACCCCGAGCCGCCACATGGCGATGTGCTGGCGCATGCGGTGGAAGAAGCCGGCGCCGTCGAGGCGGAGGCTGACGTACGGCCAGCCGCAACCGAACCGGCACCGTCCCAACCGCAGGATCCCGAACCACCGCACGGCGACGTGCTCGCGCATGCCGTCGATACGCTGACGTTCGCGCCGCAAGGCAGGATCGAGCCGCGCATCGAACCGTGGGCCGAACCACGGCGCGAACCGCGCCTGGCGCCCGAGAACAATGCGCCGGCGGCCACCCCGCCCGAACCCGTGGCGCCCGCAGCGATCGACACGCCGGCCGCGCCCGCCGCGTCCGTACCGCCACCGTCGTTCGCGCCGCCGGGCCGCATCGAACCCAGCTTCGACCTGCCGGTGGACGAGGAACTGGTAGCCCAGCCGCTGCCCGGCGACGAGACGGCGTTCCCGCCCGATGTTGCGCGGCATGGCGCGCCGCAGCATGCCGCCGCCCTCCCGGACGAGAGCGCGCCGCCGCCTCCGCTGCCGCTGCGCGCCTCGGCCGGCACCGATCCGCAGGAACCATCGCCGGCCGCCGTGGCGGCACCGCGCTCGGCGCGCGCCAAGGCGCTCGATGCCCGCGCGCGGCGCACCAAGCTGACCCCGACCCGGATCGAAGCGCCGCGCCTGCGCGTGCCGGAAAGCGACGAGCCGGAATTCGTCAAGCGCAGCCGCAAGCAGGAGCAGTCGGGGCGCACCCGCCGCATCGCGATGGCCATCGGCGCCGTCGTGCTGCTGCTGGTGCTGGCGGCCCAGCTCGTGCTGAATTTCCGCAACGTGCTGGCGGCGCGCTATCCGGGCGCGCGGCCCGCATTGGGCGCCGCCTGTGCCCTGCTCGGCTGCCGCGTCGAATTGCCGACCCAGATCGACAATCTCGCCATCGAGAACGGCGAATTGACGACGCTCGGCCCGGACACGTATTCGCTCAACACACTGTTACGCAACCAGGGTAATCTCGTGCAGGCCTGGCCGAGCATCGAACTCGAGCTGACCGACGCCAACGACAAGGCCGTGCTGCGCCGCGTGTTCGCCCCCGGCGAGTATCTGCCGCAAAACGGCGCTGCCGCGGCCAGCGGCTTCGGCCCGCGCTCGGAACAGCCAATCAAGCTGCATTTCGCGCTGGCCGACCTGAAGCCCTCCAGCTACCACATTTTCATCTTCTATCCTTAAGGTTTCACATGACTAAGACTTCGCTGATCTGCGGCTCGATCGCCTTCGACAAGATCATGCAATACCATGGCCGCTTCGGCGAAACCCTGCTGGCCGACCAGCTGCACCGCGTGAACGTCTCCTTCCTGGTGCCGACCCTGCGCACCGAATACGGCGGCTGCGCAGTCAACATCGCCTACAACCTCAACATGCTGGGCGGCGAGCCGCTGATCATGGGCACCATCGGCCAGGATGGCGGCGACTACCTCGACCGCATGGAAAAGCAGGGCCTGGCGACCAACGCCATCCGCACCATCGGCGACGCCTACACCGCCCAGTGCTTCGTCACCGCCGACCTGGACAACAACCAGATCAACGCCTTCCACCCGGGCGCGATGCAGTTCTCGCACGAGAACAGCCTGGCCGATTACCTGCCGCTGCGCGTGGCGATCATCGCCCCGGACGGCCGCGACGGCATGATCAAGCATGCGCGCGACTGTGCCGAGCGCGGCGTGCCCTTCATCTTCGATCCGGGCCAGCAGCTGCCGATGTTCAACGGCGAAGAACTGCTGACCTTCATCGGGCAAGCCGCCTACCTGGCCTGCAACGACTACGAATTCGAGATGGTGACGGACCGCACCGGCCTGACCCTGCACGACATCGCGTCGCGCCTGGATGCGCTGATCGTCACCCGCGGCGAAAAGGGCTCAAGCATCTACGCCGGCGGCGAGCACCACGTCATCCCGGCGGTCACGGCCAGCGCCGTGGTCGACCCGACCGGCTGCGGCGACGCCTATCGTGCCGGCCTGCTGTACGGCATCGCCAACGACCTCGACTGGCCAACCACCGGCCGCATCGCCAGCCTGCTCGGCTCGATCAAGATCGCGCACCAGGGCGGCCAGAACCACAGCTTCACGGCCCAGGAGATCGCCGACAAGTTCGAGGCGGCGTTCGGCTACCGTTACTGATCGCGGCGCACGCCATCCGTCAATAAATAAGGGCCCAGGTCCGGCTTGCATGCCGGGCCTGGGCCCTTGGTGTTTCTACTGCCGGTGCCGACGTCGCCTTACATCATGACGAAAGCCTGGCCGAAGCCCTGGCGCAGCAGGTACTGGATGATCTGCAGCAGGACCACCGCCACCAGCACGGTGATGTCGAGGCCGCCGAGCGGCGGAATCACGCGGCGCAGGGGCCGCAGCAGCGGATCGGTGAGCGCGCGCACGAAGGGTGCCAGCGGCGCGTGCGGATTGATCCAGCTGAAGATGACTTCGATGATCAACAGGCCCATGAAACCGTAGATGATCCAGTTCAGGATCCGGTACAAGGCATACAGGAACACCTGCTGCCCGGTCCAGCCGGCCAGCAGCATGACGGCACTCGCGACCAGCACCACCAGGAAGGCGCCGATCAGGCTGGCCCAGTCGTAACCGCCCATGCCCGGCACGACGCGGCGCAGCGGGCGTACCAGCCAGTCGCTCAGGGTGAAGATGAACTGCCCGATCGAGGCAGGTGGGCGGACCCGGATGACCTGCATCCAGAAACGCAGCAGCAGGACGCCGCCGAGGACACCGGCCACGGTATCGACGATCAACTGAAGAATGGGCAGCACAAAGACTCCTTAAAAAAAAACCGCTGTGTGAACTTCACACAGCGGTATTTTGCCTGATCCAGACGTGGAACGGCAGCTGTTACGGACGGCTGCTGGTCGGGAAAGGCCATGCGGCTGCCGGCGTGAGGACCGATTTGGCGGCCGGCTGGGCGCCGTCCTTGGTCTCCTGCTTTGCGTCCTGCTTGGTGTCCGACTTGGTTTCCGTTGCCGCTTCGGCTTTGGTTTCCGCTTTGCTGTCAGCCGAGGTGTCCGCTTTCGCTTCAGGCTTGGCTTCGGCCTTCGGCGCGGCGGCTTTTTTTGCTGCCGGCTTTTTCGCGGCCGGAGCCGATGCTTTCTTTGCTGCGGCTGGCGCTACCGGTGCCGTCGACGCGGTCGATGCCGCGGCTTCCGGCTTGGCGGCAGCCTGCTTCACTGCCGGCTTGGTGTCGGCGGTTTTGGTGGCTGCGGTCTTGGCCGGGGTCTTGGCTGCGGCGGTCTTGGTTGCTGCGGTCTTGGTTGCGGCAGCTTTCACCGGTGCGTTGGTGGCAGCGGTCTTGGTTGCGGCAGTCTTGGTTGCAGCAGTCTTGGCCGGGGCAGCAGTGGCCTTGGTTGCGGCAGTTTTAGTTGCAGCAGTCTTGGCCGGTGCTTTGGACGCAGCAGTCTTGGTTGCAGCAGTCTTGGCCGGTGCAGCAGTAGTCTTGGTTGCGGCAGTCTTACTTGCAGCAGTCTTGGCCGGTGCTTTAGCAGCGGTGGACTTGGTTGCAGCAGCTTTAGCCGGTGCTTTGGCAGCAGTGGACTTGGTTGCAGCAGCTTTGGTCGCGGTCTTGGCGGCGGTCTTGGTTGCAGCAGTCTTGGCCGGCGCTTTCGAAGCAGTGGTCTTGGTTGCAGCAGCTTTGGTCGCAGTCTTGGCGGCGGTCTTGGTTGCAGCAGTCTTGGCCGGTGCTTTTGCAGCAGTGGTCTTGGTTGCAGCAGCTTTGGTCGCGGTCTTGGCAGCGGTCTTGGTTGCAGCAGCTTTAGCCGGAGCTTTGGAAGCAGTGGTCTTGGTCGCAGCAGCTTTGGTCGCGGTCTTGGCAGCGGTCTTGGTTGCAGCAGCTTTAGCCGGAGCTTTGGAAGCAGTGGTCTTGGTTGCAGCAGCTTTGGTCGCGGTCTTGGTGGCGGTCTTGGTTGCAGCAGTCTTGGCGCCCGTCTTCGCCACTGGCGAAGCCGAGCCCTTGGAAGCGGCGGTCTTCGTTGCAGCAGCTTTGGTCGCGGTCTTGGCGGCGGTCTTGGTTGCAGCAGCTTTAGCCGGTGCTTTGGAAGCAGCGGTCTTGGTTGCAGCAGCCTTGGCCGGTGCTTTGGAAGCAGCGGTCTTGGTTGCAGCAGTCTTGGCCGGTGCTTTGGCAGCAGCGGTCTTGGTTGCAGCAGCTTTGGCCGGTGCTTTGGCAGCGGTGGTCTTGGTTGCAGCAGCTTTTGCCGGTGCTTTGGCAGCGGTGGTCTTGGTTGCAGCAGTTTTGGCCGGTGCTTTGGCAGCAGCGGTTTTGGTTGCGGCAGTTTTGGTGGCCGGCGCCTTGGTTGCAGCGGCTTTCTTTGCTGCAGGTTTTGCGGCGGCTTTTACTGCCGGCTTGGCTTCCGGCTTGGTTGCCGATTTAGCCGCTGCTTTTTTAGCGGCCGGTTTTTCTGCAGCGGCAGCTTTTGCTGCCGGCTTTGCTGCGGCTTTCTTGGTGGCTGTTGCCATTTTAAGTTCTCCTTCTCTGCGATGAGAAAATACGCTACAAGGTTTGAACCCGTCCAACCCGGTCTGCTTGGTCGGGCGAATTATTCATCGGCGCACACAGGGTGTCTGCGTCAATGAATCCGGCACCAGCTGAACTGCTGCAACTCCTCAAGTCTGCAGCGCTTCAGCTATCGTCGTCGCCGACGACCGAAACGACTGAAGTCCGACGGTTCACTACGCCATTCACATCGCTGCCATGAAGCGCGCGAAAAGAAAAAGCCGCCATGCCCGAAACTTATTCAGGCAATGCGGCTTGTTCTTTTCGCTAAGCTCACGCGCATACTGAATGAATCAGCGTCCCATTTTCGATCGGTCTGTTTCCCGCTTAACGCCCTTAAAACAGGCGTGTTCACGTTTTGACAAATTCAATCACGTAAGGTACATGAAAACCTTGTCAGTGCGCAACCCGCGCACAGTATTTTTCATGCCTTTGCATATGGGGGATCCCGTAATATCAATCCTTTTAGATCGATCAACGCGATAACGTTTGATTCCTTCTTCGTTCTGCTCCGTTCGAAAAAAACAAGCGCGCCAACTGCGTCGCTGTTACTGCCATCGTTTCTAGTGCTGTGACTCCCCTATTACTGCAATTGCATAAGGCCTTTATATACAGGCTTCATTTATCGCCGCCGCCGACCTGCAGCAAATCCATCTTGCTCAACCAGACGAGTCCGCGCAGCAGCGTCGGGCGGTCGCACGGTCCCAATGTGTCGAGCAGTTCATCGACCTGCATCGGCTGCGATTCGATCGATCCGAAGATCAGGCCGAACTCTTCCAGCGTCGGCAGCGACGCCGCCGCGAAGCGGTTGATCGCCAGTTCGCGGTACTGGCGCAGCAGCGCCAGCGATGCATCCGGCGCGAGCGTCACCAGCGAGGCCGGCGTGATCTGCGCGCTCGGATACGACGCGAACAGCGCGAACGGATCCTGCCGGTCCGGCACCACTTGCGGCAGCGGCGGCACCAGGGCCGCATCGGCACGGCGCCGCTCATCGAGCTCGCTCCACAAGGCGCGGTAGCGCGCGAACACCACCGCCCAATCGAATTCCTGCAGCGCGCGCAGGCGCCCGCTTTCGCCCAGCCGGCGGCGCAGGTCCGCATCGCCAATCAGCCGGGCATAGGCCTGCGCGAGCTGCGCGCCGTCCACCGCCACCGCCTGGCTGGTATGACCGCAATACATGTCGTAGCTGTCGACGCCATCGTCGTAACGCTGCGCGAGATCAAGCCCGGCGCCCGCTCCAGGCATCAAGGTCGGGATGCGATAGCCATCGACGCCGTCCCGCACCGTGTCGCGATAGCCGTTCCAGTCGCTGACCACGCACGGCAAGCGGGCCGCCATCGCTTCCAGCGCGGCCAGGCCGAAGCTGTCCTGGACGCTGTCGGCGAGCGAGGTGAAGACGTCGGCGGCGGCCCAGGCATCCTGCCGCTTGTCCGCCTCGCGCTCGTCCAACAGCACCAGCCGGATCGAAGGACAGAGCGCGGCGGCCGCTTCGTGAAAGGCCTGCGGCACCGCATCGCCGGCAAACGCGCCGCACAGGATCAGGTGTACGCGCCGGTCCGGCTGCCCGCCCTGCCGCACCTGCTGCTGCGCGCGTTCGAGCGCACTGAACATCTGCTGCGGATGCGCGCCGGCCTGGAACGACAGGCGGCCGGCGCACAGGAAGGCGACGTCGCCGTCGCCGATCTCGAGCATGCGGCGGGCGGCGCTGCGCCGACCGCCATCGATGTCCAGGTCGGCGCAATGCACGCCGAGCGGAATCAGCGGCAGCTGCGGCAACTCGAAACGCTGGGCGCCGAGGCGCGCACGGAGATAGTCGGCCTGGCGTTCCAGGATCTGGCGCGCGCTGTCGCGCACCACGCGCGAGGGGCAGATCACCGCGTCCCAGCTGCGCACCGGCGCTGCCAGCAGGCCGGCGAGCGCACTCATCCCCGCATGGCTGGCGGTGCTGTGGGCAAGCCCGCACAGGCTGTAGCGGCGCTCGCCGATGCCGAGGCGGCGCCAGGCCAGGCGCTCGATGCCGGGCGCGGGGTGGTACAGGGTGCCGTAGTGGCCGATGTCCTGCGGCCGGCCATGCGCGATGCGCTCGACCTGGCCCTGGTAGCCATGTGCGCGCAGCAGGCTCTCGCATGCCTTGGCGTGCGCTTCGCCATCGCTGAAGCAGCCGACCCGTTCGAGCGCCGCGCTTTGCGCCACCGCACGCAGCAGGCCGGCGCCGGCAGCTTGCCGCTCCATCGGCTTGTGCCCGCCGGACGCGTAAGCGTCGGGGACGTAGTGCAGGGCAAAGCGGTCCGTCATGTGTTCTCCAGCGCCGTATCTGAACTTGAGCGCATCATAGCCGCACTATCGGGCTTATGGCGCGAGGCACGCATCCATCGTGCGCATGCGTCGCGGCGGTGCTTGCGGCGACCCTCGCGGACCATGACCCCTCACCGTTTTCTGAAGCGCCTCCACGCAGCCGCCCTGGTCGGCATCGCACTCGCCCTGCCCGTCCAGGCGCAGACCACGCGCGGACCGGCCACACCGGAAGAAGCCGCGCACGTCGCGCAGATTGCAAGCGCGTCCGACAAGGACCCGGTCGCCCTCGCCGGCCTCGAAGGCGTGCTGCGCGCCTACGAGAACATGCTGCCCACCCATCGCGGGATCCGATCCGCGGAGCTGGACGCGGCGCTCGCCGCGCGCGACAGGGGCACGCTGGCACAGTTCGTCGCCGCCCTGCCGCCGATGCCGCGCCGCTGATCGGACCCGGCCATGATGCGAACCTTACTGGCGCTTCTGTTGGCCTGCATGCTGTACGCCGCGGCCGCGCCGCAAAGGCCGCCCACACCCGCACCCATGTCGACGGCGACACCCGAATCGCGCCTGATCGACGACATCGGCAGCCACGCCGAACTGATGCCCAACCTCGAGCGGCTGTGCGACGACATTGGCGCCCGCCTCACCGGCTCGCCGGGCGAGGAGCAGGGCCTGCTGGGCAGCCGCGCCTACAAGGCGGCGCACCGCGGCGAGCTGGATCGGATCCAGGCCGTGCTGGTGCAGGACACCGGCAGCGGGCGCGTGACCGGCTTTCCCGACATGCGCAACGACGCCTGGTAGGCGGCGCTGGCGAAGCCCGTGGCCCTGGCCACCGCCGTGGTGGCGTGGGGGCTGGCGAATGGGGAGCGCCTGCCGCATGGGGAGGCAGCGACGGCGAAGTAAACGCCCGGACCGGCTTATCCAAATAAAAAAGGCCGGATCCTTGTTCAGGATCCAGCCTTTCCTTATCCGGCTGACGCTACGCGAACCGGAATCAGTCCCAGTTCAGCGCACCGCCGGTCTGGTACTCGGTCACGCGCGTCTCGAAGAAGTTACGCTCCTTCTTCAGGTCGATCATCTCGCTCATCCACGGGAACGGGTTCTCTTCGTTCGGGAACAGCGGATCGAGGCCGATCTGGACCGCACGGCGGTTGGCGATGAAGCGCAGGTAGCCCTTGAACATCGCTGCGTTCAGGCCCAGCACGCCGCGCGGCATGGTGTCTTCGGCGTAGCGGTATTCCAGCTCGACGGCCTGCAGGAACAGCTGCTTCATGTCTTCGCGGAACTCGGCGGTCCACAACTGCGGGTTTTCCATCTTGATCGTGTTGATCAGGTCGATACCGAAGTTGCAGTGCATCGACTCGTCGCGCAGGATGTACTGGTACTGCTCGGCGGCGCCGGTCATTTTATTTTGACGACCGAGCGCCAGGATCTGGGTGAAGCCGACGTAGAAGAACAGGCCTTCCATCAGGCAGGCGAACACGATGATCGACTTCAGCAGCTTCTGGTCGTTTTCCAGGGTGCCGGTCTTGAATTCCGGATCGTTGATGACTTCGATGAACGGGATCAGGAACTGGTCCTTGTCGCGGATCGACGGGATCTCGTTGTAGGCGTTGAAGATTTCCTTCTCGTCCAGGCCCAGCGATTCCACGATGTACTGGTAGGCGTGGGTGTGGATCGCTTCCTCGAACGCCTGGCGCAGCAGGTACTGGCGGCATTCCGGCGCCGTGATGTGGCGGTAGGTGCCCAGCACGATGTTGTTGGCGGCCAGCGAGTCGGCGGTCACGAAGAAGCCGAGGTTGCGCTTGACGATGCGGCGCTCGTCTTCGGTCAGGCCGTTCGGGTTCTTCCACAGCTCGATGTCGCGCTGCATGTTGACTTCCTGCGGCATCCAGTGGTTGGCGCAGCCGGCCAGGTACTTGTCCCAGGCCCATTTGTACTTGAACGGGACCAGCTGGTTGACGTCGGTCTTGCCGTTGATGATGCGCTTGTCGTCGGCGTTCACGCGCTTGGCGACGTCGGCGGAGCTTACTTCGGCGGTGGCTGCGGGGGCCGGCGCGGCGGCCGGTTCATCGTCCCAGGAGAGAGCCATGATGAGTTCCTTCTATTGTTTGCTTAAAAACGTCGCTCCCGCGGAGGCGGGAGCCCAAGTTTGGTGGTTTGCCACGAACTTGGATCCCCGCCTTCGCGGGGATGACGGATCATAATTTACTGGCAGGCTTCGCACTCGTCGAAACCGGCATCGCCCGGACGCAGGTAGCACGCGGCGCCTTCGACGATATCCGCCGATGCTGCCGGCGCCGCGACTGGAGCCGCTGCCGCTGCTGCCGGGGCCGCCGACAGGCCGCCATCCACCGGCACCGCATTCAGCGCGCCGGTACGGGTGGTCGACTTCTCCATGTGCGTCGCCGCAATGGTACGCAGGTAGTAGGTCGTCTTCAGGCCGCGCAGCCAGGCCAGTTTATAGGTTTCGTCCAGCTTCTTGCCCGAGGCGCCGGCCATGTAGATGTTCAGCGACTGGGCCTGGTCGATCCACTTCTGGCGGCGCGAGGCGGCTTCCACCAGCCACTTCGGCTCGACTTCGAAGGCGGTCGCGTAGATGTCGCGCAGGTCTTGCGGGACGCGGTCGATGCGCGACAGCGAGCCGTCGAAGTATTTCAGGTCGTTGATCATGACCTCGTCCCACAGGCCGCGCGCCTTCAGGTCGCGCACCAGGTAGGAATTGATCTCGGTGAATTCGCCCGACAGGTTCGACTTCACGTACAGGTTCTGGAAGGTCGGCTCGATGCAGGCCGACACGCCGATGATGTTCGAGATCGTCGCGGTCGGGGCGATCGCCACGCAGTTCGAGTTACGCATGCCGAATTGCTTCACGCGGCTGCGGATCAGGCTCCAGTCCATGGTCTCGGAGGTGTCCTGCTCGAGGTAGCCGCCGCGCTCTTCCGCCAGCAGCTTGATCGAATCCTGCGGCAGGATGCCACGGCTCCACAGCGAACCTTCGTACGACTCGTAACGGCCGCGTTCCTCGGCCAGCTCGGTCGACGCCAGGTAGGCGTAGTAGCAGACGGCTTCCATCGAGCGGTCGGCGAACTCCACGGCCTTGTCCGAGGCGAACGGCACGCGCATCATGTGCAGGCAGTCCTGGAAGCCCATGATGCCCATGCCGACCGGACGGTGGCGCAGGTTCGAGTTGCGGGCCTTGTCGACGGCGTAGTAGTTGATGTCGATCACGTTGTCCAGCATGCGCATCGCGGTGCGGATGGTCTTCTGCAGCTTGACCGCATCCAGGCCGTCGCCCTTCATGTGTGCCGGCAGGTTGACCGAACCCAGGTTGCAGACGGCGATCTCGTCGGCGTTGGTGTTCAGCGTGATCTCGGTGCACAGGTTGGACGAGTGCACCACGCCCACGTGCTGCTGCGGCGAGCGGATGTTGCACGGGTCCTTGAAGGTGATCCACGGGTGGCCGGTCTCGAACAGCATCGACAGCATCTTGCGCCACAGGTCGAGCGCTTCGACTTTCTTGTACACGGTCATTTCGCCGCGCGCCGCCTTGGCTTCATAGCCCAGGTAGGCTTCCTCGAAGGCCTTGCCGACCTTGTCGTGCAGGTCCGGCACTTCCGACGGCGAGAACAGGCTCCACGCGCCCTTTTCCATCACGCGCTTCATGAACAGGTCCGGAATCCAGTTCGCGGTGTTCATGTCGTGGGTGCGGCGGCGGTCGTCGCCGGTGTTCTTGCGCAGGTCGAGGAATTCCTCGATGTCCAGGTGCCAGGTTTCCAGGTAGCCGCAGACCGCGCCCTTGCGCTTGCCGCCCTGGTTGACTGCCACGGCGGTGTCGTTCGCCACTTTCAGGAACGGGACCACGCCTTGCGACTTGCCGTTGGTGCCCTTGATGCGCGAACCCATCGCACGGACCGGGGTCCAGTCGTTGCCCAGGCCGCCTGCGAACTTCGACAGCAGCGCGTTTTCCTTGATGCCGTCGTAGATGCCTTCCAGGTCGTCGCTGATGGTGGTCAGGTAGCACGACGACAGCTGCGAGCGGCGGGTGCCCGAGTTGAACAGGGTCGGGGTCGAGCTCATGAAGTCGAAGCTCGACAGCAGGTTGTAGAACTCGATCGCGCGCGCTTCGCGGTTTTCCTCGCGCAGGGCCAGGCCCATGGCGACGCGCATGTAGAAGGCCTGCGGCATCTCGATGCGGGTTTCGCGGATGTGCAGGAAGTAGCGGTCGTACAGGGTCTGCAGGCCGATGTAGCCGAACTGCAGGTCACGGTCGGCGACGATCGCCTTGGCCAGCTTCTGCAGGTCGAACTTGCCCAGCTCTTCGTCGAGCAGCTCGGCGTCGATGCCCTTGGCGATGTATTGCGGGAAGTAGGTGACGTATTCCGCGGCAGCGCCGGCTTGCGGCACTTCGTGGCCGAACACTTCCTTGCGGATGGTGTGCAGCAGGATGCGTGCGGTGACCTGGCTGTAGGCCGGGTCTTTTTCCATCAGTGCGCGGGCCGCCAGGATGGCCGACTTGTGCAGCTCTTCGACCGGCACGCCGTCGTACAGGTTCTTGACGGTTTCGGCCAGGATGGCGTCGGCGTCGACGTGCTTTTCGAGGCCGGCGCAGGCGGCGTTGATCAGACTCGCCACTTCGTTCATGTCCAGCGCGCGGCGCACGCCGCCGTCGACCACGGTAAATTGCTGCACAGCGACCTGGGCACCGCCCGACGCTTCCTTGGCGGCGCGGCGCTCGTCCATGCGCTTGGCACGGTACAGCACGTATTCGCGCGCGACGTCATGCTCGCCCGAGCGCATCAGCGACAATTCCACCTGGTCCTGCACGTCTTCGATATGGAAGGTGCCGCCGTTCGGCTGGCGGCGCACCAGCGCCCCGACCGCGTTGGTGGTCAGCTCGCCGACCAGCGCGCGGATGCGTGCCGATTCACGGCCGCTCTCGCCGTTCACGGCGAGGAACGCCTTGGTCAGCGCAACCTCGATCTTGTTCGGCTCGAACGGCACCACGGCGCCGTTGCGGCGGATGATGCGGTAATCGCCCTTGGCGACCAGCTCGGCGGCACTGCTGCCGGCCGTCGTTGCGACGTTGGGATTGATGGAAATGGCCGAAGATGTTTGCATTGGGGCTCCCGATGCCAACCCATTAATGTTGGCAACCTAGTAACTTTTTGAGAATGGTGAACGGGGACGCATGATTGGAAAACGCTCGTTGCGCCCCTGCTCCTACTGTTCTGCTTGCTGGCGCCGACCACTAGATATAGTGATGGACCGGCGTTAGAACCTAATTGTAGTCGATATTAAGCGAGCTCATGAGATTTGCTCGGCGGATTTTTTTCTAGTGCCGAGCTTGACATTTGCTAAAGCCCGATCAATGAAGCCTCCGCCTGATAGCAAGCACTAACATCCCGTTTTAAGGGCGCAACCGTGGTGCGCTTCATGCACCAGCCATGCCCGGGACCGCTCGCATGCTGCGATGGCGAAAAGGCAACAGCATCTGCCTAACGCATGAGCACGATCAAGGTTCCGGCGCGTTGATGTTCAGTTTCTGCATCTGGTAACGCAGCTGGCGCACGCTGATGCCGAGCAGGCTGGCGGCCTGGGTGCGGTTGAACTGGGTCTGGGTCAGCGCGCGCAGGATGATGTCGCGCTCGACCTGGTTCAGGTAATCCGGCAGGTTGCTGGGCAGCTCGCCGGCGCCGAGCGTGGCTGCCGGTTCCGGTGCCGCGATGCCGGCCGTACTGCCCGCAGGTGCCGCCTGGACGGCATCGGCCGCCGGCACAGGATTCACCGCAGCTGCTGCGGCCGGACTCCCCGCAAGCGGCGCACCGGGCGCGGCCGGTGTGGCCGCCTCCCCCACGCGCGCACCCTTCAGCAGCAGATCGCCGGCCTCGATCACGCCATCGTCGGCAAACGCCAGCGCCCGTTCCAGCACGTTTTCCAGCTCGCGCACATTGCCGGGGAAGGCATAGCCCTGCAGCGCCGCCAGCACGCCCTCCCCCAGGCGCGCGCCGCCGGGACCGGCCAGCCGCGCCAGCACGGCGTCGACCAGCAGGGGCAGGTCGTCGAGGCGCTCGCGCAGCGGCGGCAGCGTCAGTTCGATCACGTTCAGGCGGTAGAACAGGTCCTGGCGGAACTGGCCGTTCTCGACCAGCTTCGCCAGATCCTTGTGGGTGGCGCTGATGATGCGCACGTCGACCGCTTCCTCCGCGGTGGCGCCGATCTTGCGTACGCGCCGCTCCTGGATCGCGCGCAGCAGTTTCACCTGCATCGCCAGCGGCAGGTCGGCCACTTCGTCCAGCATCAGGGTGCCGCCGTTGGCGGCCTGGAAGAAGCCGTCGCGCTCGTCGCTGGCGCCGGTGAAGGCGCCCTTGCGGTAGCCGAAGAACTCGGCCTCCATCAGCGCTTCCGGGATCGCGCCGCAGTTCACCGCCACGAAAGGTTTATTTGCACGCGCGCTCTGCGCGTGGATCTCGCGCGCGGCCAGTTCCTTGCCGCTGCCCGACTCGCCGTTGATGGCGATCGGTGCCTGCGAGCGCGCCAGGCGCCCGATCTGGGCGCGCAGCGCCTGCATCGCCTGCGACTGGCCGATCAGGCGCGACGTTCCCTGTTCCGTGCCTTGTGCCAGGCCCTGCCCCGCCGGCTTCGCGCTGCCGCCGTCGGACAGCTTCAGGGCCGAGCGCACCATCGTGCGCAGGTCGTCCAGCACCACCGGCTTGGACACGTAGTCGAAGGCACCCGCCTTCAGCGCCACCACCGCGTTCTCGGCGCTGCCGTAGGCGGTGATCACGGCGATCGGCGTGCTGCGGTAACTGGCCGCCACTTCGCGCACCAGTTCCAGTCCGAGTCCGTCCGGCAGGCGCATGTCGGTCAGCACCAGCGCATAGGTGGCCGCGGCCAGCAGCGAACGCGCTTCGCGCACGGTGGCGGCGCTGTCCACGTCCAGGCCCATCTTGAGCAGGGTGATCTCGAGCAGTTCGCGGAGATCCGCCTCGTCGTCGACCACCAAAATCCGCGGTGCACTCATGCTTTGTTCCCAGACTCTCTAATATATATACGGCGGTCTACGCGGACGCCCCGAAGGTGATCACGAAGCGGCCGCCCGGCGCGCCGCCGGCACTGTCGTCGGCCCGGTATTCGTAGTCGAGCATGGCGCCGTTGTTCAGGCACAGCTCGCGCGCCAGGTACAGGCCCAGGCCGGTCCCCTTGCTGGACGTAGTATAGAAGGGCTCGAACAGGTGGGCACGCACTTCCGGCGTGATGCCGGGGCCGTCGTCCTGCACGTGCAGCTCGACCCGGCCGGTGGCGTCCAGCACCGGGAACACCCGGATGCTGGCCGCGGCGCCGCTGGCATAGCGGATGGCGTTGCCGAGCAGGTTGACCAGCACTTCGCGCAGGTGCAGGCTGTCGAAGCGCACGCTCCTGCCGCCGCTGTCGCCTGTGCCGGCCGCGCCAATCCACACCATGTCGGCGGCCAGCTTTTGCGTTTCCGTGAATTCGGCGCGCAGCTCGGCCAGAAAGGCATCCAGGGCCACCGGCGTGCCGTTCGGCTGCACCTTGCGCGACAGTTTCAGGATGTCCTCGACCATGCGGTTCACGCGCACCACGTTGTCGTTGACGATGCGCAGCAGGCGCTTCTCGGCCGGCCCGTGCAGGTCTTCGGCCAGCAGCGAGGTCGCGTGGCCGATCGCCGACAGCGGATTCCTGACCTCGTGGGCGATGCTGGCCGTAAGCCGGCCCATCGACGCCAGCTTCAGCTGCTGCGCCTGGTTTTCGATGGCACTGACGTCCCGCATGAAGATCACGCTGCGCTCGACCGCGCCGTCGGCGGCGCCGTCCGCCGTGCCGACGCTGGCGAAGCGCAGCTTCAGGTGCACCGGCTGGTCGAGGCGGCCGCGTACCGCGCCGTCCAGTTCGTGCCAGCGCTTGATGGTCACGAAATCGGGCGGCGCCATGCCGTCGCCGCCGCCCTGGGCGAGCCAGGTCTCGAAGCTGTGCGCCACCGGTTCCAGCGCCGCCACCTCGGCCAGGCGGAAACCTGTCAAGCCCTCTCCTTCACCGGTATCGAGCTCGAGCCCGAGCATGCGGCGCGCCGCCGGATTGCCGGCAAAGACGAAGCCGTCGCGCCCCAGCACCAGGATGCCGTCGTCGACGTCGTCGACCACGATGCGGTAGATCGCCTGCTGGATGCGCAGGTCGGCGCCGCGCTGCGCGGCCAGCTCTTCCTGGCGGATCAGCTTGGCGGCCAGCCGGTTCACCACCAGCACCAGCGCGAAGAAGGCGGCGCCGCTCATCCCGGCCTGCATCAGCGGCGGATCGTTGAAATGCAGGATCTGCCAGACGCTGTCGCCGAGCACGAACAGGGTCGCCAGCGCCGCCGAGAACAGCGCCATCAGCAGCGGCGCCAGGATCGCGGCGCCGGCCAGCGGGAACAGGTACAGCAGACCGAAGCCGCTGGCCATGCCGCCGGCGGCCAGGTAGAGCAGCGAAATGAAGCCGATGTCGGCCAGCACCTGTGCGCTCAGCTGCAGCAGGAAGCGGCGCCGGCGGAAGCGCGCCAGCCAGGCGAACAGCAGCGCGCCGGCGACGTAGATGACGCAGGTCTCGCCATAGCCGCTGCCGGCCAGGCGCGCGCGCCCGACGTCGAAGCTGAGGTACAGCAGCAGCACCACCGTGATCACGATGCGGGTCACGGTGAAGGTCTGCAGCGAGCGCCAGAAGGTCGCCCGCGATCCGGCGGAGATGGTCGGCCAGCGCGCCATGCAGCCGCTTAGCCGGCCTTGTGCAGGGACGTCTGGTGCGCGTGCGCCGGACTGCAATAGTCGCGCCCGTCCACCCGCACCGCTTCCGACGACGGGAAATACACGCCGCAGGCGGCGCAGCAGGACATGCGCTCGGCGTTGTCGGGGACGCGGCGGGCGTCCTGCGGCCGCCCCTGGTTACGGTTGGGAGCGGCTCCAGGAGCAAAACCTTCCCGGTACGGCGCCATCATCGCGCGCACCTTGCTGCGCACGGCCCAGATCACCAGGATGGCGACTGCGATCCAGACGATCAGTCGCATCATATGAACCCCCTGTGTAAAACGACTTCAAAGACAAAACGGCTGCCGACGTAGGCCAGCGCCAGCGTGGCGAAGCCGGCCAGCGTGAAGCGCAGCGCGGTCTTGCCGCGCCAGCCGCGCCAGCGGCGTCCGGCCAGCAGCGACGCGAACAGCAGCCAGGACAGCAGCGCGAACACGTTCTTGTGGTCCCAGCGCAGCGCCTTGCCGAACAGCTGTTCGGAGAACACGATCCCCGACAGCACGGTCAGGCTGAGCAGGATGAAACCGATCGAGATCATCCGGAACAGCAGCTTTTCCATGGTCAGCAGGGCCGGCAGCTGGTCGATGGCGACGCCCAGGAAGCCGGGCTTGGCGCTGCGGGTGTGCAGGCGCGCCTCCTGCAGCGCCATCAGCACCGCGTGGAAGGCGGCGATGGTGAGCGTGCTGTAGGCCATCACGGCGACCACGACGTGCCAGACGGCGGGCGACTCGGCCTGCACCGGCATCAGCGTGCCCGGGAACAGCGGCGGCAGCACCGCGGCGACGGCCGCGAACGGCATCACCATGCGGCGCAGGCCGTCCAGCGCGAAATTGCGGTTCTCGAGCCAGTAGGCGGCGACCGAGACCCACAGCGCCGCCGACAGCATGAAAGCGAAGCCGACGCGCAGCGTGCCGTTCGACACCGTGTCCGGCAGCAGCGCCGCGCCATGCAGCGCCCAGGCCACGGCCGTCACGCCCGAAATGGCGGCGCCCCGCTTCGACGGCAGCAGGGCGCATACCGCGTACAGGATGGCAGCGGCAATGAATAAGGTGGTTTGCATAGGGGCGAGTCTACACCATCCCGGCAGCGGGGGGATGGGTTGCCAGAAGGGAAAGCTAGTCGACGGCGGCGCTTCTGATCTCCGCCTCATGATGCCGCTGCTGCTCCTCCATCACCAGTTGCCCCAGCTCGCGCTTGAGCGCATTGAATTCCGGCGCGCTCGGGTCGCGCATGCGCGGCAGTTCGACCAGCAGGTCGCGCTTGACCGTGCCCGGCCGGTAGGTCATCACCACGATGCGGTCGGCCAGGTAGATCGCTTCCTCGATGCTGTGGGTGACGAAGATCACGGTCTTCTTCAACTCGGCCCACAGGCGCAGCAGCTCGTCCTGCAGGTTGCGCCGGGTCAGCGCATCCAGCGCGCCGAAGGGTTCGTCCATCAGCATGATCGGCGAATCCAGCGCCAGCACGCGCGCGATGGCGACGCGCTGGCGCATGCCGCCCGACAGGTCCTTCGGATAGCGCTTGGCAAAGTCTTCCAGCGACAGCAGGCGCAGCAAGCCGGCCACGCGGTCGCTGATGCGGGGCCGTTTCATGCCCTTGATCTCGAGTCCGAAGCCGACGTTCTGCTCCACCGTCATCCACGGGAACAGCGCATATTCCTGGAACACCATGCCGCGCTCGGGGCCCGGTCCGGCCACCGGCACGCCGTCGGCCAGGATGCTGCCGCTGGTCGGCGGCGCGAAGCCGGCGATCGCGTTCAGCAGCGTCGACTTGCCGCAGCCGGAGGGGCCGAGCAGGCACACGAACTGGCCGCGCGGGACGGCGAGGCTGATGTCCTGCAGCGCCACCATCCGGCGGCCCTCGCTGTCGAACACCTTGCCGACCCGGTCGACGACGATATGAGGTTTCACATCGGATGCGTTCACGTCAGTGCTCCAGGCCGCGGTGCCAGCGCAGCAGGTAGTTGTTCAGTTTATTCATCCCGGCGTCGATCGCCAGGCCCAGGATGCCGATCGTGATCATCCCGGCGATGATCTTGTCGGACCAGAAGTACTCGCGCGCCTCGAGGATGCGAAAACCGAGGCCGTTGTTCACCGCGATCATCTCGGACACGATCACCACGATGAAGGCGGTGCCGATGCCGATCCGCATGCCGGTCAGGATGTAGGGCACGGCCGCCGGCAGGATCACGCGCAGGAACAGGGTCGGACCGCCGGCCCCGAGGTTGCGCGCGGCGCGCAGGTAGATGCCGTCGACCTGGCGCACCCCGGCGATGGTGTTCATCAGCACCGGGAAGAAGGCGCCGAGCGCGATCAGGAAGATCGCCGGCGGGTTGCCGAGCCCGAACCACAGGATCGACAGCGGGATGTAGGCGATCGGCGGGATCGGCCGCAGCAGCTGTACCAGGGGATTCATCCAGGCGTAGACGATGCGGCTGGCGCCCATGGCGAGGCCGAGCGGCAGCGCCAGCCCGGCGCCGACCGCGAAGCCGACCACTACCCGGTACAGGCTGCCCAGCGAATCGTGAATTAACTCACCGGAAAACAGCCACCCCAGCCGCCCGCTGCCGGCATTGCCGGCGCTGTAGGCGGCGAAGTCCTGCAGCGGCAGCAGATAGGCCACCCACTTGCGCCACACCTGCAGCGGCGACGGCAGGATGTTCTCGTTGACCCATCCCTGCACCGCCACCCACTGCCAGATCGCGATCGCGGCAATCGGCACCACCAGGCCGACCGCGATGTCCTGTCCTTTGCGTTTCATGATTATTTGACGTTCAGGCTTTTCTTGGCGGCGTCCAGCAGGTCGGTCTTGACCCACTCCCTGGCCTGCGGCGGACTGGCCATGCGCCCGACCCCGGTGGCGGCCATGATGTCGGTGGTGACCTGGATGTGCTGCGGCGTGATGTCGTAGGTGAACATCGAGTTGCCGATCGCGTCCTGGTAGTCGTCCTGCGTGATCTGGCCCTTGAACACGGTCTCGCGCACGTATTTCTCGGCCAGCGCCGGGTCGCGCAGGAAGGTACTGGTGGCCTGCACGAAGCAGCGCATGAACTTCTCGGCCACCGGGCGGTGCGTGGTGTAGAACTTCTCGGTCATCACCATGGTGCGCACCGGCTCCCCGATCGGCGTGTCGTAGGGCTTGATCACCTCGACGCCGAAGCCCTTGTTGATCGCCTGCGAGGACTGGGGTTCGGACTGCATCATGGCGTCGATGTTCTTGCCCAGCAGCGCCTGGTTCAGGTCGGCGTAGGCCAGGAATACCAGCTGCACGTCCTTGCCCGGCGCCGGCGCGGCGCTCAGCCCGGCCTTCAGCAGTTCGGCCATCAGCAGCACTTCCTGGATGCCGCCGCGCGTGACGCCGACCTTCTTGCCCTTCAGGTCGCGCACGCTCCTGATATTGGTGCCCTGGCCGGCGACCAGGCGCGCGCCGCCCTTGGCGAAGCCGGCCACCACGTAGATCGGGGCGCCGCCGGCGCGGCCGGAAATCGCCGCCTCGGAGGCGGTGGTCCCGACGTCCAGTTCGCCGGCGATGATCGCCTGCATCACGTCCAGGCCCTTGGCAAACACGCGCTCCTCGACCTTGATGCCGCACTTCGGTGCGATCTCCTTGATGTACGACACCGCGCCATAGTGCGCGAACTTCAGGTTGCCGAGGCGGACCACCTCCTGCGCCTGCACGCTGCCGGCGGCCAGCGCGAGCGCCGCGGCAGCGAGGATGGTCTTGCCGAACACGTTTGCCTTCATTGCCTGTCTCTCCGTAATGGTTTTACTTCGATACCTGCCGATTGACTTCGATACGTGCCGCGGTGTTGCGATGACGCTGGTGTATGTACGTACAGTACAGGCTATACCGCCGAGCAATATTTTGTCAAACCGTGAAATCAATGTTTAGCAAGTATCAAACAAGGCACTTGACTCGACCGCTTGAAAAGCGCCGGACCGCAGCCTTGTCCTGCAAAAAGATGGCCCGACATGCGGTAAAATGGGCGTTTGCCCGTACGCGCTCACACATCCATATTAGGTAAGAAGGTAGAACATGCTGGATAACTTAACCCAACGCCTTGCCAAGGTCGTCAAGACGATGCGCGGCGAGGCGCGCCTGACCGAAGCCAACACCGCCGAGATGCTGCGCGAAGTGCGCCTGGCCCTGCTCGAGGCCGACGTGGCGCTGCCGGCAGTCCGCGAATTCATCGCCAAGGTCAAGGAAAAGGCGCTGGGCGAAGAGGTCATCGGTTCGCTGTCGCCGGGCCAGGCCCTGGTCGGCGTGGTGCAGAAGGAACTGGCGGCCCTGATGGGCGCCGACCTCGGCCCCGAGGCGTCGCAGCTCTCGTTCGCGCAGCAGCCGCCGGCGATCATCCTGATGGCCGGCCTGCAGGGTGTGGGTAAAACCACCACCACCGGCAAACTGGCCAAGTACCTCAAGGAGCAGAAGAAGAAGGTGCTGACGGTGTCGGCCGACGTCTATCGTCCGGCCGCAATCGCGCAGCTGGAGTCGGTCACCAAGCAGGTCGGTGCCGACTTCTTCCCGTCCACCGCCAGCGACAAGCCGGTCGACATCGCCCTGAATGCGCTGGACTGGGCGAAAAAGCACTACCACGACGTTCTGATCATCGACACCGCCGGCCGCCTGGCGATCGACGAAGCGATGATGCAGGAGATCGCCGCGGTGCACGCGGCCGTCAAGCCGATCGAGACCCTGTTCGTGGTCGACGCCATGGTCGGCCAGGATGCGATCAACACCGCGAAAGCCTTCAACGACGCCCTGCCCCTGACCGGCGTGATCCTGACCAAGCTCGATGGCGACTCGCGCGGCGGTGCGGCGCTGTCGGTGCGCCACGTGACCGGCAAGCCGATCAAGTTCGCCGGCGTCTCGGAAAAGCTGGACGGCCTGGAAGCCTTCGATCCGGCCCGTATGGCGAACCGCGTGCTGGGCATGGGCGACATCCTGGCGCTGGTCGAAGAAGCGCGCAAGGGCGTGGACATGCAGGCCGCGGCCGACATGGCCAACAAGATCAAGTCGGGCGGTAAGTTCGACATGAACGACTTCAAGGCCCAGCTGACCCAGATGAAGAAGATGGGCGGCATGGCCGGCCTGCTGGATAAACTCCCGGCCCAGTTCCAGCAGGCCGCCAGCGGCGCCAACATGGACCAGGCCGAGAAGCAGGTGCGCCGCATGTGCGGCATCATCGATTCGATGACGCCGCTGGAGCGCGCCAAGCCGGACCTGATCAAGGCCAACCGCAAGCGCCGCATCGCCGCCGGCGCCGGCGTGCAGGTGCAGGAAGTGAACCGCATGCTGAACCAGTACGAGCAGATGAACACGATGATGAAGAAGCTCAAGGGTGGCGGCCTGATGAAGATGATGCGCGGGATGAAGGGCATGATGCCCGGTATGCGCTGATCCTCCTTCGGCGCCCCGAAGCGGGGTAGTAAGCGGGGTCCGTAAAAAAGCCGTGCAAAGTCAGCTTTGCACGGCTTTTTTATACCCGAAAAGGCGCGTTTTTCACTCTAAGGCGAGGTCGGTAACACATCCTGCCATTTTCATGCTTGTTAGAGTGAAAAAATTTCGAAAAAGACTTGCACGAACACTAAAACCCTACCAATATAAGCCGTGCGATCAATAGCGCAATTATCCATGTGTTCCGATTAGGAGGCTCGAAGATGGCAACAGCCAAAAAAACCACCGCAGCGCCTGCAAAGAAGGCGGCCGCGAAGCCGGCTGCAGCGGCGAAGCCGGCAGCTAAAAAGGCAGCAGCCCCTGCCAAAGCAGCAGCACCAAAAACGACTGCCGCGGCAGCCAAGAAGCCGGCCGCTGCGCGCAAGCCGAACGCCGCCTTCATGAAGGAAATGACCCCGTCGGCAACGCTGGCCGAAGTCGTCGGCACCAAACCGCTGCCGCGCACCGAAGTGACCAAGAAAGTCTGGGAATACATCAAGAAGCAAGACCTGCAGGATGCCGCAAACCGTCGCATGATCAATGCCGACGACAAGCTGAAAGCCGTCTTCGGCGGCAAGGCCCAGGTCTCGATGTTCGAAATGACCAAGCTGATCTCGGATCACCTCAAATAAAAAGATGCAGGCTGTGCCCCAGCCAAGATACGAAAAAGCCCCGGTTTGCCGGGGCTTTTTGCTTTTGGACCGTTTGGGACCGCCGCGCCGGTCAGCGCGACGCGACCGCGCGCGAGATGCTCTCTTCCGGCTTGAGCTCCCAGTTCTTCCACGCCGCCAGCACCGCATTCGGATACTCCGGCCGTCCGCGGCTGCCGTTGTAGCGGCCCAGCGCCAGGTACAGGTTGCCGCCTTCCATGTCGATGTACATGCGCAGGATCGAGCAGCCGTAGCGCAGGTTGGTCTGCATGTCGAACAGCGCGCGCCGGTTGGCATCGCCGATCACCTTGGTCCAGAACGGCATCACCTGCATGTAGCCGCGCGCGCCGGCGATCGACACCGCGTACTTGCGGTAGGCCGATTCGACCTGGATCAGGCCCATCACCATGGCCGGATCGAGGCCGGCACGGGTCGACTCGTACCAGGCGGCTTCGAGGAACTCGCGGCGCACCTGCTCGTCCGGCAGGCGGCGCTTGAGGCGCGCCGAGGTGGCGTCGAACCACTGCTGGTAGCGCAGGCGCGCCGCCTCGTCACGGAACACCGGTTTCGGCGGACGGCTGTCGCTGATGGCACGCTCGAGCGCCAGCCGGACCGAATCGGCCATCGCTTCTTCCTTCTGGTTGCCGGCCATGGCCTGCCCGCCGCTCAGCAGCGAAGCGGCAAACAATGCGGCACCCAACCCGGCCGCGAGGTGGCGAGAAAAAACCGGACGCATCACTTGGCCAGCTTGTCCTTGATGAAGCCGACCATGCCGGCGGCGGCGACGGCGGTCGCCTCGGCATCGCGGCGGCCCTGGTATTCCAGGTTGCCTTCCTTGAGGCCGCGCTCGCCGATCACCACGCGGTGCGGCACGCCCAGCAGCTCCCAGTCGGCGAACATGGCGCCCGGACGCAGGCCGCGGTCGTCGACGATGACGTCGACGCCGGCTGCCTGCAGTTCGGCGTACAGGCGGTCGGTTTCCGCCTTGACCAGTTCGCTGCGGTCATAGCCCATCGGGCACAGCACCAGCTCGAACGGCGCGATCGCGTCCGGCCAGACGATGCCCTTGTCGTCGAAGTTCTGCTCGATCGCGGCGCCCAGGATGCGCGTCACGCCGATGCCGTAGCAGCCCATCTGCATCGGTGCCGGCTGGCCCTTCTCGTCCAGGTAGACGGCGTTCATCGCGGCCGAATACGCGGTACCGAGCTGGAATACGTGGCCCACTTCGATGCCGCGCTCGATCGCCAGCACGCCCTTGCCGTCCGGCGAGGCGTCGCCCTCGACCACGTTGCGCAGGTCGGCGACGACCGGCTCGGCGACGTCGCGGCCCCAGTTGGCGCCCGTCAGGTGGTATTCGGCTTCGTTGGCGCCGCACACGAAATCGGCCATGTTGGCGACGGTACGGTCGGCCAAGATGTTGACCGGCTGCTTGGTGTTGATCGGACCGAGGTAGCCCGGCACGCTGCCGTAGGCTTCCAGGATCTCGGCTTCGCTGGCGAAGCGGAAGTCCTTCAGGCCCGGGACTTTCGAGACCTTGACTTCGTTCAGCTCATGGTCGCCGCGCAGCAGCAGCAGCCAGTTTTCCTTGGCCTGCTTGCCGTCGACGTCTTTTTCGACGGTCAGCGCGATCGACTTCACGGTCTTGTCCAGGCCGATGCCGAGCAGCTTGGCGACCTGTTCGCACTTGGTGGTGTTCGGGGTCGAGACCTTGGCGAGTTCCTGGGTGGCGGCGGCGCGCTCGCCGGTGAGGGCCAGGGCTTCGGCCGCTTCCATGTTGGCCGCGTAATCCGAGGTCGGGCAGTAAACCAGCGCGTCTTCGCCTGTGCTGGCGATCACGTGGAATTCGTGCGAACCGGTGCCGCCGATGGCGCCGTTGTCGGCCGCCACCGCGCGGAACTTCAGGCCGAAGCGGGTGAAGATGCGGACGTAGGCGTCGAACATGGTCTGGTAGGACAGCTGCATGCCGGCGACGTCGCGGTCGAAGGAATAGGCATCCTTCATCGTGAACTCGCGGCCGCGCATCAGGCCGAAGCGCGGACGGCGCTCGTCGCGGAACTTGGTCTGGATGTGATAGAAGTTCAGGGGCAGCTGGCGATAGCTCTTGATCTCGCTGCGCACGACATCGGTGACGACTTCTTCCGAGGTCGGCTGGATCGCGAAGTCGCGGCCATGGCGATCCTTGACGCGCATCAGCTCAGGCCCCATCTTGTCCCAGCGGCCAGTCTCTTGCCACAGTTCGGCAGGCTGTACCACAGGCATCAGCAACTCGATTGCGCCGGCTTTATTCATCTCTTCGCGGATGATGGCCTCGACTTTGCGAATGATGCGCAGGCCCACCGGCATGTAGGTATAGATGCCGGAGCCCAGGCGCTTGATCATCCCGGCACGCATCATCAGCTTGTGGCTGACGATCTCGGCGTCGGAAGGCGCTTCTTTGAGAGTTGAAATAAAAAATCGTGAGGCACGCATATCGATGAATTCTTTTTAAAAAGAGAGGGTTATAATCGACCTTAATTTTAAAGGATTAGCTGGCCGATGCATCCAATCTTTATACAAATGGGTCCGAAACAAGTGGTGCTTGGCGTTCTTCCTGTGCTTGAGAACGACACAGATGCCTGAAGGTTCACGGATTTGTAAGTAAAAATTTAAGAGCGAGGCTGGCAGAAAGTTTCGAGGTGAATCATGCTCGATCGTGAAGGGTTTCGCCCCAACGTCGGCATCATCCTGCTGAACGCCAACAACGAGGTGTGGTGGGGCAAGCGGGTGCGCGAGCACTCATGGCAATTTCCACAAGGGGGTATCAAATACGGCGAGACGCCGGAACAGGCGATGTACCGCGAGCTCGAGGAAGAAATCGGCCTGCGCCAGGAGCACGTCAAGATCGTGGGCCGCACCCGCGACTGGCTGCGCTACGAAGTGCCGGACCATTTCATCAAGCGCGAGGTGCGCGGCCATTACCGCGGCCAGAAGCAGATCTGGTTCCTGCTGCGCATGGTGGCCCGCGACAATGACGTCAACCTGCGCCTGACGGATCATCCGGAGTTCGACGCCTGGCGCTGGCACAACTACTGGGTGCCGCTGGACGTGGTCATCGAGTTCAAGCGCGACGTCTACCAGCGCGCATTGCAGGAACTGTCGCGCTTCCTGACCTGGCCTTCGGGTGGACAGGGCGAGCGGCGCCACAGTTCGCGTTACCTGCGCCAGCCGCATGCGTCGCGTTCGCAGGGCCAGCCCGGCAATCAGCAGAGCAAGCCGGCCGCGAACCCCAGCAGCAAGGCAGTGGTGGCGGCCAGCAAGGCGATCGCCGATGCCTCCAGCAGCGCCAAACTGGTGCTGGCGCGTGACAAAGAGTGAGAATCCGCTACCGAAAGTAGCGTAGACGCAACACTAAAAAAGGCAAGTCCCGCCGATCGCCGGCGGACTTGCTTTTTTTTATATATTGATTGATTTGTCTATAAGGTTGCGCAGTAGAATCATCGGCACCGTGATTCGACGTGTCGACCGATGAGACCGCTTTACCATCTGCGCGCGCTGGCGTCTGCCTGCGCCCTGCTGCCGCTCGCCGGCCATGCCATGGCGGATAGTGCGGCCTGCGTACCCGCCGAGGTGGCATCGGTACCGATCCGCTACGCCGGCGCCGACCTGGCGCCCGCCATCGGCGGCGCCATCAACGGCAAGCCGGCGACCATGCTGGTCGATACCGGCGCATCCATGATCCACCTGACGCTGAACGGCGCCAACCGCCACGGGCTGGCGCTGCAGCCCACGCCGCGCCGCGTGCATGGCGTCGGCGGCACCTCCGCAATCTACATGGCGGAAGTGCGCGACTTCGCGGCGGGCCCGGCGCGCGCCGCACGGCGCCAGGCGCTCGACGTCATCGCCGAGTCGGACACGACCCCGGCCTTCGATGCCATCGTCGGCGCGCCTTTCCTGCTGCAGATGGACCTGGAATTCGACCTCGGCGCCAAGCGCATGCGCTTCCTGCAGGCGCGCGACTGCGGCCAGGCGCCGCTCGCCTTCTGGCAGGAATACACCGTCGCCGTCCCGTTCGAGGGCGGCACGGAACGCAATCCGAAGCCGCATTTCACGGTCATGGTCAACGGCCACGCGCTGGATGCGATCGTCGACACCGGCGCCTTCCGCACCGTGATGTCGCGCGCGGCCGCCCGGCGTGCCGGCATCGACGTCGAGGCGCCCGGCGCCGCTACAGGCGTCAAACGCCTGGGCGATGCCGGCGGCATCGGGCCGGACCGTGCACCGCACTGGAGCGCCGTGTTCAAGACGGTGGCGATCGGCAGCGAAACCATCCGCGACGCGGAACTCGGCATCATCGATGCGCGCAGCAGCATGGACGCCGACCTGCTGCTGGGCCGCGATTTCCTGCGCACCCACCGCGTGCTGTTCGCAATGAGCCAGCGCAAGCTCTACTTCGCCCGGACCGGCGGCGGCAGCTTCGGTCCGGCCACCGGACTGGCGCCCTGGATCCTCGCCGAAGCCGAACAGGGCAACCCCGACGTCCAGTACGCGCTGGCGCTGATGTACCGCGACGGCCGCGGCGTGGCGCGCGATCCGGCCCTGGCCCGGGCCTGGCTCGACAAGGCCGCCGCCGGCGGCGAACCGCATGCCGGGCTGCAGGCCGGACGCCGGCTGGTGCGGGCCGGCCAGCTCGACGACGGCATCCGCGCCATGCGCGCCGCGCTCGACCGGCTGCCGGCCGACCGCTTCGGGCCGCTGTGGCTGTACCTGGCCCGGGTGCGCAACGGCGTGCCGGGCCTGGGCAAGCGCGAACTCGAGGACAGCCTGGCGCTGCAGGGCAAGGAAGACTGGCCGCGCCCGATCGCCGACTTCTACCTCGGCAGACTGGACGAAGCCGGCCTGCTCGCCGCCGCCGGCAGCGACACGCCCGCCGCGCGCAGCCGCAGCTGCCAGGCCACGACGTATATGGCGGAATGGCACGACGCGCGCGGCGACAAGGCGCGCGCCGATGCGCTCGAGGCCGCCGCCCGCACCCATTGCACCACCCCGGCATCTGCCGCAACGAACAAGGACACATCGACCCGATGAAGACGCTTCACCTCATGCGCGGCCTCGGCGCAGCCGCCCTGCCCCTCCTGCTGCTGCCGCAACCGGCCCAGGCCCAGGACCCGTCAGCCTCCAGGTGCAACTACGCCGAAATCGCACAACTACCGCTGCGCTACGCCGGCACCGCGCTGCAGCCGGCCGTGGCCGGCGTGATCGACGGCGTCCCCGCCGTGATGTTGGTCGATACCGGCGCCGATGCGAATTACCTGACCATGACCGCCACCCTGAAGCGCGACCTGCCGCTGCGCGTGACGCTGAACAGTGTCCACGGCATCAGCGGCAAATCGCGCCTGTACACGGCGCGCCTGAAGGATTTCTCGGTCGGCACGATCAGCAGTTCAGGCAGGAAGGAACTGTCCGTCATCAAGTCGATGGCGTCCACCCCGGGCTTCGACGCGATCGTCGGCGCGCCCTTCCTGCTGCAGGCCGACTTCGAAATCGACCTGCGCGCCAAGCAGATCAAATTCTTCCGCGGGCAGGATTGCGACCACACGCCGCTCAACTACTGGGAAGAGCCGGCGACCGACGTGCCGTTCGCACAGACGCGCGAGCACGATGCGAATCCGCATTTCAAGGTGCTCATCAACGGCAAGGAAGTCGATGCCATGATCGACACCGGTGCCTCGACCAGTTCCCTGTCGCTGGCGGCGGCCACGCGTATCGGCATCGACGTCAAGGCGCCCGATGCGCGCCTGCTCGGCAATACCGGCGGCGTCGGCGTGAAGCGCGTTCCGCACTGGAGCGTCCCGGTCCAGTCGCTGGAGATCGGCACGGAAAAGGTCGGCAACGTGCGGCTCGGCGTCATCGATTCGCAGTCGGAATACACCGTCGACCTGTTGCTGGGCCAGGACTTTTTGCGCGCCCACCACGTGCTGTTCGCCATGAGCCAGAAGAAGCTGTACGTGGCCTACATCGGCGGCGATATCTTCGGCCATCCGGCCGGCATCGAGCCGTGGGTGCGCGCCGAAGCCGAAGGCGGCAATGCCGACGCGCAGTTCGTGCTGGCGCAGGCCTACCTGCACGGCCGAGGGGTGGCGCAGGACGCGCGCCAGTACCGGACCTGGCTGGACAAGGCGGTGGCGCAGGATCATCCCCAGGCCAAGCTGATCCTGGGACGCCAGTCCTACACCGAAGGCAAGTATGCGCAGGCGATCCCGCTGCTGCGCGCGGCGCTCGCCAAGATGCCCGACGAGCGCATCGCCCCGCTGTGGCTGTACAACGCGCGGGTGGCCAACGGCGAGGCCGAGCTGGCTGCGCGCGAACTCGAGACCGCCTTCAAGACCCAAGACTATGACGACTGGCCGGCGCCGGTGGTGCGTTTCTACCTCGGCAAGGAAAGCGCCGCACAGGCGCTGGCGGAAACCGCCCAGGGGTCGCCGTCGGCCTACCGCGACAGTTGCACCAGCACCGCCCTGCTGGCCGACTGGTACGAGGCGCGCGGCGACAAGGCGCAGGCCGCACCGCTGAACGCGGACCTGCGCGCGCGTTGCGGCGCCGGTCCGGACGCGCCGCAGAAAGCCGCCAAATTGTAAGACCGGCGCCGCGGCAGCGGCGCGGGAGCGGGCGCGCTACAATGGCGCCCTTCCCGTCCGTTTTCCAACGTCCCCATCATGTTCACCCCCTCCTCCAATGACGTGCGCCGCTTTTTCTGCGAGGCGTACCGCAAGCGCCGTGCCGGCGAGATCCTGACCCCGATGGATGCGATCGCCGCCGACTGGATCGACCACCACCCGGAATACCACGACGCGCTCGGCGACGCCGACGAAGCCGTGGCGCGCGACTATTCGGTCGAAGGCGGCCAGCCGAATCCCTTCCTGCACCTGTCGATGCACCTGTCGATCACCGAGCAGGTCTCGATCGACCAGCCGCGCGGCATCCGCGCCGCCTTCGAGGGCCTGGCCGCGCGCATCGGCGAGCACGACGCCCACCACCAGATCATGGAGTGCCTGGGCGAGATGATCTGGTCGGCGCAGCGCCACAACACCCAGCCGGATACCGAGGCCTACGTGGAGTGCGTGCGCAAGCGCATCCGCTGAAAAAAATCCCCCGGCCGGCATGCGGCGGGGGATGTTTCGTTGCCGGCGTACTTATTTGCGTACCTACTTGCGAACTACAAGCGGCCCCGGCAGGCTTTGCAGGTAGACCGAGATGTCGGCCATGTCCTGGTCCGACAGCGGCTGCGCCATGCCGGCCATGATCGGGTTGTTGCGCCCGCTGATGCTCTTGTTGCCGCGTTTGTACGAGCGCAGCGCATGCGCCAGGTAGTCGGCGTGCTGGCCGGCCAGCTTCGGATAGCTGGGGTCGATCGGGGTCTTGTAGTCGGCGCCGTGGCAGGACGCGCAATTGTATTTCTTGGCCAGTTCGGCGCCGCGCGAGATGTCGGCGGCAGCGAGGACGGACGTGGAAACGGCGCAGCACACCAGCGCCAGCAAGAGTTTGTTCATGGCGTCCCCGTTTATTTGTTCGGCGTGGCCGCGCTCTGCTGCGAGTAATAGGCAGCGATGTCGGCGATGTCCTGGTCCGACAGCACCTTCGCGGTCGGCGTCATTTGCGGATGCTGGCGGTCGCCCTTTTTATAGGCTTGCAGCGCGGCTTCGATGTACCTGGCGGACTGGCCGCCGATCATGGGTACCTGGTAGACCTCGGGGAAGGCGGTCTTGTAGTCGGGGATGCCGTGGCAGCCGATGCATTGTTCGATCTTGTTGGGGGCCGCTTTCGGATTGCCGACGATATCGGCGGCGCCCGCTGCGCTGCCGAGGGAACCGAGCGCGCCGAGCACAAGTACAGCTGACAATTTTTTCATGGTTGGGCAATCGTAAGGTTGGATCGAATACCGCACTGCACAAAAACATAGCATTTGTACTACGACTTGCCGATTCTATATGAGAACCATGGCTCAGTCTACAAAGCAACACGGCCGCTCCCGGCCGGGATCTGGCATATACTCGATGGCATTCCCACATCATTGCCAACCGCGCCGACCACGCCCATGCCAGCCTCCCCACGCTTCGAAGGCAGCGACAACTACGTCGCCACCGATGACCTGAAACTGGCGGTGAACGCCGCCCTCACCCTGGCCCGCCCGCTGCTGATCAAGGGCGAACCCGGCACCGGCAAGACCATGCTGGCCGAGGAAGTCGCCGCCGCGCTGGGCATGCCGCTGCTGCAATGGCATATCAAGTCGACCACCAAGGCGCAGCAGGGCCTGTACGAGTACGACGCGGTCTCGCGCCTGCGCGACTCGCAGCTGGGCGACGAGCGCGTGCGCGACATCCACAACTACATCGTCAAGGGCGTGCTATGGCAAGCCTTTACGGCGCCCGCACCGGTGGTGCTGCTGATCGACGAGATCGACAAGGCCGACATCGAATTCCCGAACGACCTGCTGCGCGAACTCGACCGCATGGAATTCTTCGTCTACGAAACGCGCGAGATGGTGGTGGCGAAGCATCGGCCGCTGGTGATCATCACGTCCAACAACGAGAAGGAATTGCCGGACGCCTTTTTGCGCCGCTGCTTCTTCCATTACATCAAATTCCCCGACCGCGACACGATGGCCGAGATCGTGAAGGTGCACTACCCGCACCTGAAGCAGGAACTGCTGGCCGCCGCCCTGCACAGCTTCTACGAGCTGCGCGAGGTCGCGGGCCTCAAGAAAAAGCCGTCGACCTCGGAATTCCTCGACTGGCTCAAGCTGCTGCTGGCCGAAGACATCCCGGCGGAAGCGCTGCGCAGCCAGGATGCGCGCACGGTGGTGCCGCCGCTGCACGGGGCACTGCTGAAGAACGAGCAGGACGTGCACCTGTTCGAGCGCCTGGTGGCGATGGCGAGGCACAACCGATGATCCGCGTCGATCCGGTGACCCTCGAATTCCGCGGCATCCGCCTGGAACCGCTGGCCCTGCACCACGTGGACGGCCTGCGCACCGCGGCCTCCGACGGTGAACTGTGGAAGCTGCGCATCACCTCGGTACCGGAACCGCACACCACCGAAGACTACATCCGCGCCGCCCTGGCCATGCCCGACCGCCTCGCCTTCGCGGTGGTCGATGCCGCCACGGATGCGGTCATCGGCTCCACCAGCTACCACGACATCCTGCCGGCCGTCGACCGCGTCGAGATCGGCTATACCTGGTACGCGCGCAGCCGCCAGCGCACCCACGTGAACACCAGCTGCAAGCTGCTGCTGTTGTCGCATGCCTTCGATACGCTGGGCTGCGCCGTGGTCGGCCTGCGCACCGACAATTTCAACTACGCCTCGCAGGCCGCGATCGAGCGCCTGGGCGCCAAGAAGGATGGCGTGATCCGCCACCACGGCCTGCGCCGCGACGGCACCGTGCGCGACACCGTCATGTACAGCATCCTGCGCGGCGAATGGCCGGAGGTGAAGACCCACCTGCACTACCTGCTGGAGCAGTACGCCGGAGGCCATTGAGATGCTGATCGACTTCTTCTTCACCCTGCGCGACGCCAAGGTGCCGGTCACGATCAAGGAATTCCTGACCCTGCTCGAGGCGCTGGACAAGAACGTGATCGCGCCCTCGCTCGACGCGTTCTACTATCTTGCGCGCCTGACGCTGGTGAAGGACGAAGCCCATTTCGACAAGTTCGACAAGGCGTTCGGCGCCTACTTCAAGGGCATCGACACGGTGTTCGACACCAAAGCGGATATCCCCCTGGACTGGCTGATCAAGCGCCTGGAACGCGAGCTGACGCCGGAACAGAAGGCGGAGCTGCAAAAACTCGGCTACGACAAGCTGATGGCGCGCCTGCAGGAACTGCTGAAGGAACAGAAGGAACGCCACGAGGGCGGCAGCAAATGGATCGGCACCGGCGGCACTTCGCCCTTCGGCAACGGCGGCACCAATCCGGAAGGCATCCGCATTGGCGGGCAAGGCGGCAAGCGCAGCGCGGTAAAAGTGTGGGACCAGCGTTCCTACCGCGACTACGATGGCGAACGCGAACTCGGCACGCGCAACATCAAGGTGGCCCTGCGCCGCCTGCGCCGCTTCGCACGCCAGGGCGCGGCCGAGGAGCTGGCGCTGGACGACACCATCCGCTCGACCGCCAACAACGCCGGCTGGCTCGACATCAAGATGCAGCCCGAGCGCCGCAACCGCATCAAGGTGCTGATGCTGCTCGACGTCGGCGGCACCATGGACGACCACATCGAGCGCACCGAAGAACTGTTCTCGGCGGCCCAGTCCGAGTTCAAGCACATGGAATTCTTCTACTTCCACAACTGCGTCTACGACCACCTGTGGAAGCACAACCGGCGCCGCCACGCGGAGCGCTTCCCGACCTGGGACGTGCTGCGCACCTACCCGCCGGACACGCGCCTGATCTTCGTGGGCGACGCCACCATGAGTCCGTACGAGATCCTGGCCCCGGGCGGCTCGGTCGAGTACAACAACGAGGAAGCGGGCGCCGAGTGGCTGGCGCGCTTCGTCAACGCCTTCCCGAAATTCGCCTGGCTCAATCCCGAGCCGGAAAACCTGTGGCCGTACCGCCAGTCGATCGCGATCATCCGCCAAATCATGGGCAACCGCATGTTCCCGGTGACGATCGACGGCCTCGAGCGCGCGATGCGGCTGTTGAGCAAGTGAACTTCACATGGTGCGCGAGCGGATCGCCGAGCGCACCACCAGCAGGCCGACGATATCGATCCACAGGTGCACCAGGATCGCCGCGATCAGGCCGACGTACTGGAAGATCAGGCCCAGCACCACGCTGCTGCCGAACACCCCGGCCGCCTGCACCAGCGACGCCCGGTCCAGCTTGCGGAAGCGGTACACCGGCACGTGCGTCACCAGGAACAGCAGCGATACGATCCACACCCCGAGCAGCGGCTGCAGCGCCGCGCGGAACAGCATTTCCTCGCCGATGGCGGCAGCCAGCGCCATCCACAACGGGTTGAAGCCGGCCAGGTCGAGACGCGCATAGGTCGCGATGGTCCTGGCCGTCGACTCGGACGAGGCGCCCAGCCGGTACAGGCCATACGAGACGGCCGCCGCCAGCAGCGCCAGGCCCTGGCCGATCACCAGCTGCCACATCGGCGCCGCGGGACGCGTGAAGACGGCCAGCGGCGCGTCCTGCGTGAACCAGATGATGGCTGCGGCGATCAGGCACATCACCAGGCAGGTCAGCACCTGCGCGCTCAGGCGGATCGGCGGGCGTGCCGCTGCGGGTGGCTTGGGGAGATCGGACGATGGGGGTGGAGTCATGGCAGGGGTGCGCGTGGCGCTGTTTGGTATCGGCCAGCATTCTATCGTGCGCGCGAGGCCGTCTTGTAGAATCGGTGTACATACAGGAGCTTTCATGCCTGACCTGCTGGCCATCCTGACCCCGCTTGCCTGGCCTGTCGCGATCACCCTCGCCTGGCTGGCCGGCGAATTCGGGCAGCGCTGGACCGGCCTGCCGCGCATCAGCTTCTATGGCTTGGTCGGCTTCCTGCTCGCCGCGCCCCAGCTGGGCGCGCTGCCGCCGCCGGATGCGGGCGCCGTGCTGCTGCTGGCCGACCTCGCCTTCGGCCTCATCCTGTTCGAGCTCGGCTACCGCATCAACCTGCGCTGGCTGCGCACCAACCCGTGGATCGGCGTGGCCGGCCTGGCCGAGGCCGGGCTGACCTTCATTGCCGTCTGGCTGATCGCCATCGCGTTCGCCACGCCGGCGATCGATGCGCTGATGCTGGCCTCGCTGGCAATGGCGACCTCGCCGGCCACCGTGGTCCGCGTGATCAATGAGCAGCGCAGTTCCGGCCAGGTGACCGAACGCGCGCTGCACCTGTGCGCGCTGAACTGCGTGCTGGCCGTGTTCGCCTTCAATGCCAGCGTCGGCCTGTGGATCTTCCGCACCTCGGAAGACATCGGCGACGCACTGTGGAACAGCCTGGTGCTGCTCGGCGTCTCGGCCTTTACGGGTGCGGTATTCGGCATCGTGGTGCCGGGTGTGCTGCACCTGCTCGGCAAGCTCACCCAGGATGCGACCGTAGCATATGCGCTGGCCGTGATCCTGCTGGTGGCGATCGCCCATGCGCTCGGCCTGTCGCCGGTGGTGGCGGCGCTGGCCTTCGGCTTGAGCGCGCGCCACCGCCGCGTCGCCTTCAGCCAGGCGCAGCGCAACTTCGGCGCGCTGGGCGCGCTGTTGACCGTGGTGCTGTTCGTGTTCGCCGCCTCCACCCTCGACTGGCGCAAAGTCTGGGCCGGCGGCGCGCTGGCACTGGCGCTGGTGCTGGCGCGCCTGCTGACCAAGACCGCCGGGGTGACGGCCTTCGCCCGCCTGTCCGGCACCTCGTGGCGCAAGGGCGCGCTGACCGGCCTTGCGCTGGCGCCGCTGTCGGTGTTCGCGATCCTGATGATCGAGCATGCGCGCCATGCCGGCGTGCAGGTGGTCGAAGACCTGCGCGCGGTGGCCGCGGTGACCATGCTGCTCGAAGTGTTCGGCCCCCTCATCCTGCAGCGCGCGCTGGTGTGGGCGCACGAAGCGCCGGAGCTGCGCCATGCCCCTTGAATCGTTCACGGCTTCCAGGCCGCTGACCTTCGGCGTCGAGCTGGAACTGCAGCTGGTCAGCCTGTCCGACTTCGACCTGACCCCGGCCAGCGTCGACTTGCTGCACCTGCTGAAGAGAAAACCCTTCCCCGGCAACGTCGTGCCCGAGATCACCGAGAGCATGATCGAGATTAACTCCAGCGTCCACGCCGGCTATCCGGCGCTGCTGGCCGAACTGAAAGCGATCCGCGATACCCTGGTCGCCGCCAGCGACGTGCTGAACATCGGCATCGCCGGCGGCGGCACCCACCCGTTCCAGCAGTGGGCCGAGCAGCGCATCTCGGCGAAACCGCGCTACCAGGAACTGTCGGCCCTGTACGGCTACCTGGCCAAGCAGTTCACGGTGTTCGGCCAGCACGTGCACATCGGCTGCGCCGACGGCGACGACGCGCTCTACCTGCTGCATGCGCTCGGCCGCTACATCCCGCATTTCGTCGCGCTCTCGAGTTCATCGCCCTTCGTGCAGGGCTTCGATTCCGGCTTCGACTCGGCGCGCCTGAATGCCGTCATGGCTTTTCCGCTGAGCGGCCGCGCGCCCTTCGTGCTGCGCTGGGACGCGTTCGCGAACGTCTATTTCGCCAAGATGGAACGCACCGGCATCATCAAGAGCATGAAGGATTTTTATTGGGACCTGCGGCCGAAACCGGAATACGGCACGATCGAACTGCGCGTGTGCGACACGCCGCTCACGGTGGAGCGGGCCGCGGCGCTGGCGGGCTACCTGCAGGCGCTGTGCCGCCACCTCTTGCTGCGGCGCGACGGCGCCGCCGCGGACGACGCGCCGGCCGAGGACGACTACCTGGTCTACAACTATAACCGCTTCCAGGCCAGCCGCTTCGGCTTCGAGGGCGTGATCACGCATCCGAAAACCTACGAACAGCTGCCGCTGCGCGACGACATCCTGGCAACGCTCGCGCTGCTGGCGCCGCAGGCCGAGGTGCTGGACAGCCGCGAAGCGCTGGCCCACCTGGCGGCGGCCGTGGCGGACGGCAGCGACGCGTCCTGGCTGCGCGGGCAGTACGGGCGCGAGGGCAGTGCGGAAGGCATGGTGAATGCCGCGATCGGCCGCTTTCGCGAAGAGTGGCACATGCGCTGAGCGGGCCTGCATGCCGCAACCTCGCGCTCGCCTTCAGGCTACGGCCGCCAGCGCTTCCGCCTTGCGCGCACCCGGGCGCAGGATGCGTTCCAGCAGCGGCCGTTTGACGGACACTGGCGCCGGCAGCGCGCGGTCGACCAGGCCGGCCCACTGGGCGCTGAGCTGCTCGCAGGTCGCGCGCAGCACCGGGTCGGCGTCCGGCAGGCGCGCCAGCGCGACCAGGTGGCGCTCGATCACCGAGGCGAGCTTGATACAGGGCTCGTTGCGGTCGCGCGTCGTGTAATGCGACATCAGGTGCAGCACCGCCGCCACCAGCACCGCGTGCTGTGCAGAGCGCGAACCAGGGGCCGCGCCCGGCAGCTTCAGTTCGTCCGGCAAATCTCGATCCATTCCACCCTCCTCGATTGAACATCATCTCTTTATGAGAATGATTCTCATTCAAATTATGATGTGGGCCAGTGGGCAATGCAAGCGAAATTCGATTGCCGCCTGATCTCAGGAAGGCGGTATGTCCGCCAGCGTGTAGTACACCGGCTTGCCCAGCCGGCGCGCAGTCTCGACCATCAGCTCGGCTCCGCTCGACACCCCGGGAATGCGCAGCACCGCATCGCAGCGTGCCAGCAGGCGCTGCGCATGCGGGTGGAACACGGCGTCGAAGACGGCGTCGCCGGCACGCAGCGAACCGGCCAGGCGCGCCGTCGGCAGTGCCAGCCATTCGCCCAGCAGCGGCAGATGGCCGGCGCGGTGCAAGGGTTCGACACAGGCTTCCATCGCCGCGACGTTGCGTGCGATGCGGGCCGGATCGTCGCCGCTGCCGGAACGGTAGGGACCCGCGATCAGGATCATCAGGCCGGGCGGCACGAACAGGTGCTGTCGCGCGTACTGCAGCAGCATGATGGTCTTGCCGTCGACGATGCCGCTGCCGATCATGGCCAGCGCCACGTCGATGTCCAGTTCCAGCACTTCCAGGTTTTCGCCCTCCTCCGCCAGGCCGCCGCCGGCGCCGACGCGGTCGCGCGCCTCGTATTCGGCGACGAAGAAATGCAGGCGCTCGGTCACGCTGCCCGGACTCATGAAGGCGTCCCACAGGCGGCGCACCCCCTTCACCCGGTAGCCGGTCTCCTCTTCGACTTCGGCGCGGATGCGTTCCTCGGGCCGGGCACCGTCGAGCAGGCCGGCCGCCGCTTCGACCAGGAAGCCGTCGTGGCCGTTCACATAGGCCGGCAGGCGGAACTGGCGCGTCAGCACCACGGTCCGGCGCGCCAGGTTGTACAGCAGCAGGGTTGCGCCATTGCCGCGGTCGTAGGTTTCGCGCGTCTGTTCGACCCAGGCACCGTCGCCGCGGCGCAGGGCGAAGGTCGTTTTCTTGAGCATGCCCCAGTCGTCGGACAGCACCTGCACGTTCCGGATAGTTACCTGATCTTGCACGATCGACCTCCCGTTGTGAGTTTCGTGTAAACTATCGTGCAATATCGTGCAAGGTCAAGCACATCTTGGAAAGCACAGCATGCTGACGAGCCAGCGCAAACACTATCTGATGGAAGTCCTGCGGCGCGATGGCCAGATCGTCGCCACCCGCATCAGCAGCGAACTCGGCGTGTCGGAAGACACCATCCGCCGCGACCTGCGCGAGATGGCCAAGGAAGGCCTGCTGCAGCGGGTGCACGGCGGCGCCCTGCCGGCCAGCGCGGCGCTGGCCGATTTCGCGGCGCGCCAGCACATCGCGCCCGGCGACAAGGCCGCGATCGGCCGCGCCGCCGCCGCCATGGTGCAGCCAGGCCAGGTCGTGTGCGTGGACGGCGGCACTACCTGCACCCAGCTGGTCCGGGCCCTGCCGCGCACGCTGCGCGCCACGGTGGTCACCCACAGCCCGTCGATCGCGATGGAGTTGATGGAACGCCCCGAGATCGAAGTCATCCTGCTGGGCGGACGCCTGTTCCGCCACTCGGCGGTGGCGGTGGGGGCGGCGACCGTGGAAGCCATTGCCCAGATCCGGGCCGACACCTATTTCATGGGCGTGACCAGCGTACATCCGGACGAAGGCCTGTCGACCGGGGATTACGAAGAGGCCTGCGTCAAGCGCGCGCTGTGCCGGGCGGCGGCCGAGACCATCGTGCTGGCGTCGCCGGAAAAGCTGGCGACGGCATCGCCGTACCGGGTGGTGGGGATGTCCGAGATCAGCGGGATGGTGGTGGCGGGGGATACGGCGGAAGAGATGGTGCGTCCGTATCGGGAACGGGGGGTGGCGTTGACGTTTGCGACACCTTAAAGCCGCGTCTCCCGCGCCGCCCTCAAGAACTCATCCAGCACCGGTGTGCAATCCAGCAGGTCCCCGCCCCCGGCCCGGTGGAATTCCGGATGCCACTGCAAGCCCATCACGAAGGGCGCGCGCTGGTAGCGGATCGCCTCGACCACGCCGTCCGGGTCCGACATCGCCTCGATGTGGATATCGCGCCCCAGGTCCTTGACCGCCTGGTGGTGGATCGAGTTCACCACCGCACGCCCCTGCTTGGGAAAGATTTTCTTGAGCGAGGAGCCGTTCGGGAACACGATCGCATGGCGGTGCGCGTCGTAGAGTTCGTGTACGTGGGGATGGGCGTCCGGTAGGTCGGTGGCCACGTCCTGGTGCAGGGTGCCGCCGAAGGCGACATTGATCAACTGGCAGCCGCGGCAGATGCCGAGCACCGGTTTGCCGGCCTCGACGAATTCGTGCAGCAGTTCGAGTTCGTAGACGTCGCGCGCGCGGTCGCCGCTCCATTCGGGCCGGGTCGGGCTTTCCGAATAGGTCATCGGCGAGACGTCGGCGCCGCCCTGCAGCACCAGGCCGTCCAGGTGGCGCGCGTAGTGGCGCAGCGTGATGTTGCTGGGATGGAGCAGGCCAGTCGTGTTCACGGTCGGCACCATGAACACCAGCACGTCGCGCGACATCACCCATTGCGCGATCGACTCTTCCAGGTATTGCAGGTTCTTGCTGCGCAGGCCGGTGGCGCCGGGTTCCGGATGGTAGATGCGCGCCGAGACGCCGATGCGCAGCGTGCGCCGCATGAAGTCGCGATGGAAACGGTCGGTCAGCGCCCGCCAGCGCGAACGCAGCACGCGTCCGGCCAGGTTCAGCGGCGTATCGCCAGTGCGGAGGTAGCGCGATGATCCCCCCGTGGCGCGCCGATCCGGCACACGCGGCGGTCCGGAAGGTCCGTCCTGCGGCGGGCCGGCAGTAT
This sequence comes from Herbaspirillum sp. SJZ107, assembly GCF_006715485.1. Taxonomy (GTDB): domain Bacteria; phylum Pseudomonadota; class Gammaproteobacteria; order Burkholderiales; family Burkholderiaceae_D; genus Telluria. The sequence continues at coordinate 421,236 of NZ_VFNH01000002.1, read as the reverse complement.
CGCGCTTCTCGATGTCTTCTGCCATGTTTCAACTATAGACCCGCCGCGGCTGCGTGGTACGTTTGTGCTGAAAAAAATGTCGAAATGTCATGATGATGCTGACTTAGCGTTGTCAATTGACACTTTGACCTTGCAAACTTGGCCTTGAAACGCAAGAATACTGTATCTATATACAGTACAAGTCGACATACCCCTTTCCAAATCGCGCGTTCCGATTGAAACTGCTGCCTTCGCGGTTTTTTGAAGCTCTATTTCCGCGCGACAAGATAGAATGCGCAAGCATTTGACTTAATCAAGATCCAGCATGGCCACCAAGAAAAACGCACCCGACTACAGCGAATCATCCATCCGCGTCCTGAAGGGACTCGAGCCCGTCAAGCAGCGCCCGGGCATGTACACCCGCACCGAGAATCCGCTGCACATCATCCAGGAAGTGATCGACAACGCCTCGGACGAAGCGCTCGGCGGCCACTGCAAGAACATCGCGGTGACGATGAACGGCGACGGCTCGATCACGGTCGAGGACGACGGCCGCGGCATCCCGGTCGGCATCCACCCGGAAGAAGGCGTGTCCACGGTCGAGATCGTGTTCACGCGCCTGCACGCGGGCGGCAAGTTCGACAAGGGAGCGGGCGGCGCCTACGCGTTCTCGGGCGGTCTGCACGGCGTCGGCGTGTCGGTCACCAATGCGCTGTCGAAGCGCCTGGAGATCACCGTCTGGCGCAAGGACGAGCAGGGTAACGGCATGCACCACCTGGCCTTCGAGGCCGGCGACGTGGTCGAGCCGCTCAGTTCCGGCCCTGCCGAGCGCGGCGGCAAGAAGAACGGTACCCGCGTCACCGCCTGGCCGGACGGCAAGTACTTCGATTCCCCGAACATCCCGATGGCCGAGCTGCAGCGCCTGCTGCGTTCGAAGGCCGTGCTGCTGCCGGGCGTCACCGTCACCCTCACCAACGGCAAGACCGGCGACGTCCAGACCTGGCGCTACGACGAAGGCCTGCGCGGCTACCTCACCGAAGCGCTGGCGCAGAATTCCGACGGCGAAACCCTGATCCCGCTGTTCGAAGGCGCGCAATTCGCTGGCGCCGGCGACGAAGGTTTTGCCGAAGGCGAAGGCGCGGCCTGGGTCGTGGCCTGGACCGAAGCCGGCGCCGTGGTGCGCGAATCCTACGTCAACCTGATCCCGACCCCGAGCGGCGGCACCCATGAATCCGGCCTGCGCGACGGTTTGTTCGGCGCCGTGAAGAGCTTCGTCGAGATGCACTCGCTGCTGCCGAAAGGCGTCAAATTGCTGCCCGAAGACGTGTTCGCGCGCGTCTCGTTCGTGCTCTCGGCCAAGGTGCTGGACCCGCAGTTCCAGGGCCAGACCAAGGAGCGCCTGAACTCGCGCGACGCCGTGAAACTGGTGTCGACCTTCACCCGTCCGCCGCTCGAACTGTGGCTGAACCAGCACGTCGAATACGGGCGCAAGCTGGCGGAACTGGTCATCAAGCAGGCCCAATCGCGCCTGCGTTCGCTGCAAAAGGTCGAAAAGAAAAAATCCTCGGGCGTGGCCGTCCTGCCGGGCAAGCTTACCGATTGCGAATCCAGCGACATCACCCGCAACGAACTGTTCCTGGTCGAGGGCGACTCGGCCGGCGGTTCCGCCAAGATGGGCCGCGACAAGGAATTCCAGGCCATCCTGCCGCTGCGCGGCAAGGTGCTGAACACCTGGGAAACCGACCGCGACCGCCTGTTCGCCAACAACGAGATCCACGACATCGCGGTGGCGATCGGCGTCGACCCGCACGGCCCGGACGACAATCCGGACATCTCCGGCCTGCGCTACGGCAAGATCTGCATCCTGTCCGATGCGGACGTCGACGGCTCGCACATCCAGGTCCTGTTGCTGACGCTGTTCTTCAAGCACTTCCCTGCCCTGTTCCGGAATGGCCACGTGTGCGTCGCCCGGCCGCCGCTGTACCGCGTCGACGTCCCGGCACGCGGCAAGAAGCCGATCCAGAAGCTGTACGCGCTGGACGACGGCGAACTGCTGGCGATCGAGGACAAGCTGAAGAAGGAAGGCCTGAAGGAAGGCGTATGGAGCATCTCGCGCTTCAAGGGCCTGGGCGAGATGAACGCCGAACAGCTGTGGGAAACCACGATGAATCCGGATACGCGGCGTCTGCTGCCGGTGGCCTTCGGCGACTACGGCCTGGCCGAATCGTCGGCGCGCTTCAACATGCTGATGGGTAAGGGCGAAGCGGCTGCGCGGCGGGCCTGGCTTGAAGAGCACGGTAACGAGACGGAAGCGGATATCTAATTTAGAGGAGAACTTGGGTCCCTGCCTTCGCAGGGACGACGTGCTCAAGGCATCAGCCGTAAAACCGTCGCCCCTGCGCAGGCAGGGGCCCAAGTCAGCGTGAGCAGCTAACAGCGCCTCCAGGAACGAACAAGCAAAAATGACCCAAGCAAACCTCTTCGAACAACAAAACCCACCCGCCGGCGGCGGTGACGGTGGCGACACCGAAACCCTGACCCTCTCCACCTTCGCCGAGCGCGCCTACCTGGACTACGCGGTCTCGGTCGTGAAAGGCCGCGCCCTGCCCGACGTGGCCGACGGCCAGAAGCCGGTGCAGCGCCGCATCCTGTACTCGATGAACGAACTGGGCCTGGGCCCGACCGCCAAGCCGCGCAAGTCCGCGACCGTGGTCGGCGACGTGCTCGGCAAGCTGCACCCGCACGGCGACCAGTCGGTCTACGACGCGCTGGTGCGCATGGCCCAGGACTTTTCGCTGCGCTACCCGCTGATCGACGGCCAAGGCAACTTCGGCTCGCGCGACGGCGACGGCGCGGCGGCGATGCGTTACACCGAAGCGCGCCTGACGCCGGTGTCGCGCCTGCTGCTCGACGAAATCGACATGGGCACCGTCGACTTCCAGCCGAACTACGACGGTTCGACCGACGAGCCGCGCACCCTGCCCGCGCGCCTGCCGATGCTGCTGCTGAACGGCGCGTCCGGCATCGCGGTCGGCATGGCCACCGAGATCCCGTCGCACAACCTGCGCGAAGTGGCGCAGGCGGCGGTGGCGATGATCCGCAACCCGAAGATCACCCACGCCGAGTTGATGACCGTGATCACCGGTCCGGACTACCCGGGCGGCGCCCAGATCATCACCCCGGCTTCCAACATCGCCGACATGTACGCCTCGGGCCGCGGCTCGATGAAGGTGCGCGCGCGCTGGAAGATCGAAGAGCTGGCGCGCGGTCAGTGGCAGGCGGTCGTCAACGAACTACCGCCGGGCGTATCAAGCCAGCGCGTGCTGGAAGAAATCGAAGAACTGACCAACCCGAAGATCAAGGTCGGCAAGAAGACCCTGCTGCCCGAGCAGCTGGCGCTGAAGCAGACCATCCTCGGCGCGCTGGACACGGTGCGCGACGAATCCGGCCGCGAGGCGCCGGTGCGCCTGGTGTTCGAGCCGAAGTCGAAGAACCTCGACCAGGGCGAGTTCATGCTGATGCTGCTGGCGCACACCTCGCTGGAAAGCTCGGCCCCGATCAACCTGGTGATGATCGGCGGCGACGGCCGCCCGCGCCAGAAGGGCCTGTCCGAGATCCTGCAGGAGTGGATCGACTACCGCTTCGTCACCGTCCGCCGCCGCACCGAATTCAGGCTGGGCAAGGTCAACGACCGCATCCATATCCTGGAAGGCCGCGAGACCGTCCTGCTGAACATCGACGAGGTCATCGCCATCATCCGCAATGCGGACGATCCGAAGGCGGCGCTGATCGAGCGTTTCCGCCTGTCCGAGCGCCAGGCCGAAGACATCCTCGAGATCCGCCTGCGCCAGCTGGCGCGCCTGGAAGCGATCAAGATCCAGCAGGAGCTGGCCGAGCTGCGCGGCGAAAAGGAAAAGCTCGAGGACATCCTGAACAACCCGTCCTCGATGAAGCGCCTGATCATCCGCGAGATCGAATCCGACGCCAAGCAGTACGGCGACGACCGGCGCACCCTGATCGAAGAGGCGCAGAAGGCCGTGGCCGAGCAGAAGATCGTCGACGAACCGGTGACCGTGATCGTTTCCGAAAAGGGCTGGGTGCGCGCGCGCACCGGCATCGGCCACGATCCTGCACAGTTCACCTTCAAGGCCGGCGACTCGCTCGGCTATGCCTTCGAATGCCGCACCGTCGACACCCTGCTGTGCATCGGCGACAACGGCAAGGCGTATTCGGTGCCGGTGGCGGCGCTGCCGGGGGCGCGCGGCGACGGCGTCCCGATCACCACGCTGGTCGATTTGTCGGGCGGCGGGCGCATCCTGTACTACTTCGCCGGCAATGCCGACACCCGCCTGCTGCTGGCCACCAGCGCCGGTTTCGGCTTCATCGCCAAGGCCGGCGACATGGTCACGCGCCTGAAAGGCGGCAAGTCCTTCATCACGCTGGACGACGGCGCCGTGCCGCTGGCCCCACGCGTGGTGAGCGACAATGCCGGCGCCATCGCCTGCCTGTCCGAGAAGGGCCGTGTGCTGGTGTTCGGCATCGACGAGATGAAGACGCTGACCAACGGCGGCCGCGGCGTCACGCTGATGGAGCTGGAGCCGAAGGAAACCCTGATCGCAGCCCAGCCGATCAGCCAGCGCGGCGTGAACGTGGTCGGCACCTGGGCCGGCGACAAGCCGCGTACGGTGGAACTGTTCGGCGTCGGCCTGGAGCCGCACTTCGGCAAGCGCGCCAAGAAGGGCAAGCCTTTGAGCGCCAAGCTGAAGGCCAAGGACCTGGCGATGCGGCAGACCGACGGCAGCTGATAAATGCGCAGGGTGGGCACGGGTGCCCACCCTGCGTAATTCGAAGCGCAAAAAAAACGGACCCGAAGGTCCGTTTTTTATTTCTGCACGTCGAATTACTTGGCAGCGTCCTTGTGCGCCTCAGCCATCGCTTCCGAGCGCTTCTCGGTTGCCTTGGCTTGTGCCTTGGCCTTGTCGGCGTTCGCGTCCACGATCTTCTTCTGGGCTTTTTCGTCGGCCTTGATCATGGTCTTCTGGGCGTCGTACTGGGCGTCGGCGATCTTTTTCTCGGCCTTGGCCGATGCCTTGGCCTTGTCTTCCGGATCGGCCTTCGCTACTTTTTCCTGAGCGTCAGCGATTTTCTTGTCGGCCTTGGACTGGGCCTTGGCTTTCTTTTCGCTGGCCTGGGTGCTGGCCTTGTGGATCTTTTCGTCCTGCTTGGCGACTTCCTTGGCTTCCTTCTGGTCGGCCTTGGCGATGTCCTTGTCGGCATCGGCGTTGCCGGTCGCGGTGACGCCGGCAGCGCCGCTCATGCCCGACTGCACCGCAGGGGCGGTTTGTGCGTAGACCGAAGTGGCGAACAGGCCGGCGATCAGGGTGGCGAGCAGTTTGTTCATGGTGTTTCTCCTTGTCGTTTATATATGGCAGGGCGACTTGCGCCTCGTTGTTTTTGTCTTGCTGTGTATCCAGAATAGGCTGCCGGCACCCCAGCTTCTGTTCGCCAGCACACACTGCCTTTTGGAAAAATGTTAAAGTTGTGACAAAAGTTTTCAGCGTGCGCCTGGCGCTGTCTTAACGGTTTTCTCCGGTGCCGCCGGCAGCACGTTCGGCCGATTTACGGACCGATTTTTCCTTGGCCTCGGCACGCTTCTCGAGACCCGCTTCGGCCGAGGTCTCGGTCTTCATGCGCGAACCGACCGGCTCCTTGACCTTGGTCGTGTTCGACTTGCGCACTTCCTTCTCGGCCTTGGTGCCGGCCTTGCCGCGGCCGCCGGTGGCCGGGGCATCGGCTGCAGTGCTGTTCGGTGCGGTGGTGTTGGTGGCCTGGGCATTCACGTTATCCGACTTGCCCGCGGCGACGCCGACCACCGACGTGCTTTTGCCGGTGACCTGGCCGGCCGCGTTGACGCCGGCCGCCTGCAAGCCGGTGGCGGCGTGCGCGGAACCGGTATTGGCGGTGCCGTCGGTGCGCAGGCCGGTGCCCGACACGCCCGAGGCGGTCGAGTTGTTGCCGCTCACGGCCTGGCCGATCGGCGCCGAGTTGGCGCTGCTGTGGCGCTGCGATTCGTGCTGCGGCTTGGCTTGCGGCTGGGTTTGGGTCTGGGCTTGGGCGGAGGCGGCCAGCAGGCCGGCGATCAGGGTAGCGACGATTTTATGCATGATAAATCCCGTTTCATATGGAGGAGATGGCTATATCCCGGCCGGTTTGTAGCCGGAATACTCTTGATCTGATTATGAAACTAGGATAGAAGGCAGCGCGCCGCCTATCTGTTCGGCAGCGCACCCCTGCGCGGTGTTGCCTGCAAGCCAGTTATTTAGCCGGACGCGCGTACAGGTCGATGATCTCGCTGATGCCGTCGCGGCACACCGGGCAGAATTGCTCGCTGCGGTCGAACATGATGCACTGCATGGCCGGGCGGTAGTAGCCGCTGGCCTCGTAGTTGGCGCCCTCGAAGGCGCCGATCGCGGTGCGGTAGCGCGCCGGCGCAAACAGTTCACGCGTGCGCGCCAGGTCTTCCCGGAACAGCGCGCTCATCTCGGACTCGGGACGGTTGGTGGCGCGCAGTGCGGCGCGGCGCTTCTGGTAGGCGCGCGAGGCGCTCTCGTAGTCGGCCTTGGGCCAGGGCGTCGGCAGCGGCGTGCCGGCCTGGACGTGCTGCTTCCACTTGAGCCGGGCCGGATCGCGCAGCGCGGTCACGTTCGGCTCCCACGGCTCCATGCGCGCCCCGCTCGACTGGTAAGCCACCGGCGAGGTGTAGTACTCGTCGGCCAGGCCGGCGAAATGATGGCCGAACTCGTGCACGAACAGGTACTCGGCCCACTCGTTGCCGGCCGCGGCCGTGCTGAACTGGCCGAAGATGCCGCCGCCGCCATAGGTGTCGTTGTTGACCAGGATCTCGATGAATTCGTAGGGCGCATATTGCGCGATGTCGCGCAGCGCCCGGTTATCCAGCGTCAGCACGTAGCGCTCGCTGCCGAAGATGTCGTAGCGCGTACCGAGCGCGGAGGCGTGGTGCACGCCGGTCGACGGCCGCGAAATGCCCGATTCCCGGGTCGGCACGGCCATCGCCCAGACGTTGAAATCGCGGGCGCGCTCCTTGAACGGCGACACCGCGAACAGATGGGCCGACAGGCGGCGCGCATCCGCTTCGAACTTCTGCATGTCGGCCTGCGTGTAGCCGTCGCCCAGGATCAGCAGATCGACCTTCTGCGGCGACGGGCCGTTGACCACGATCGGGATCGGCTGCGCCAGCGCGGGCGCCTGCTTGCGCACGACGTCCTGGCCATCGGCATCGACCTCGATGCTCCAGGCCACCGAGAACCCGTTGCGCTCGTCGCGCTTCAGGATGCGCACGCGCACCGGCTTGTCGAACTTGGGAAAGCGTACCGACTCGTGGAAGCCACGGCTGACCTTGTTCGCTTCCTCGGTGGTCTTCCACTCGCCGAAGACCGTCGAAAAGTCGCGCGAATACAGCAGGTCGCCGGTCTTCGCGTCCGCCACCTCGACCCGGTTGTTGCCGCGGTTGGTGTCGTCGAAGCGCTGCGACAGGTCGCCCGGCCAGGGCAGCGGCTCGATCAGCACCCGCTCGACGGCGTAGTGCTCGTCCAGCGCATTGCCGCTGTGGGTATAGTCGAGGCGGACGGTGGCGGGCTGCCGGGCGGCCTGGGCGGCCTGAGCGGCTTGGGCGCCGGGGCTGAGGCACAGCGCCAGCAGCGCGGCGGAGACGGTCGATCGGAGCGACATGGGCAGGGTCTTTCTGGCGGCTGAGGATGCCGGCATTGTACTGCCCAGCGCGCACGGCATTGGCCCCAGCGCAGCCTGACTATTTATATTGATACAGCGGGCGCCGGATCAGGATCGGCCGGATGTCGAGGCGCAGGTTGTAGATCGAATAGGCCTCGGTGGACGCCGACTGGTAGCCGACGCTGTCGCCGGCGCGCGTGAAGCGGAACTCGAAGCCGAGGTCGGGCTGCACGCCGCTCGGGCTGCCGAGGGTGATGCCGATGGCTTCCGGCTGGTCGCTGTCGATCAGCTTGCTCATCAGGTCGACCACCGTGCTGTTGCCGAGGATGTCGGCGCTGAACAGCGGCTCGCGGTAGTAGGGCCGCGACGCATCCAGCTTGCCGTCGGCCTTGTCTTCGGAGGGCGTGAAGGCGTGGGTATCGATGTTGAAGCGGTCTCCGTTGTCGAGGTAGCTGACGCGCACGTTGCTGACGTTGAAGGCGCCCTCGTGCACGGTGGCGTCGGCCAGGTCGAGCACCAGCGCGCCCTTGTAGCCGATCACTTCGACGTCGCGGTTGGGCAGCACCACCATGGCGCTGTCCTCGTCGATGCCGAGGCCGAGCTTGTAGCCCTTGGCCAGCATGGCCGGCAGCATGCGCGCGAAGCGGCCGCGCACCAGCAGGTGCTGGTCGATGAACACGTCCTTGCCGATGAAGCCGAGCCCGTCGGCGAGCTCCTGCCCTTCAGCCACGCCCAGCTTGAGGGTGGCCAGCACCGCGCGCGGGCGGCCGAACATGGTGCTGCTCATGATGGCGGCGCCGGCGCTGGAACCGGCGACCACGCCGCCGTTGCGGTACAGGTCCCACACGGCATCGAGGACGCGGGTGTGGCTGCCGTCCGCATGCAGCAGCGCGCGCGTAATGCGGCTCTGGTCGCCGCCGGCGAAGAACACACCGTTGGCGTTGCGCACCGCCTGCGCCAGCTCGGGATCGTCGGCCGCGGCCTGGTAATCGCTGCCGGCCAGCTTGACCGCCACCGGCACGAAGAAGGCGCGTGCGCCGTAGCGGTTGAAGACCTCGACCAGGCTGCGGCCCGAGCGCTCGGGATAGCCGGATGCGGAGGCGAACACGGCAATGCGCGCCCCCTTGCCGCCGGCCTGCTGGACGATGCGCTCCCATACCGCGCCGTTGGTGGGCCGCAGGTTGCCGCCGATGATGATCAGGGACCCCTTGGGCGGTGGCGCCTCGGCTGCCGGGGCGGGCCGGGCGCCGGCCGGCTGGGCGATGGCGCAGAGGGGAACGGCAAGGACGACGGACAGGACGGACAATACACGGACAACATGGCAAACGGCAGAGCGGAACATGAGATTCCTTCCCAACAAAGAGCGCAGACCGATGGATCGGGGCGGCGATCGCGGCCGGAGGGTGGTCCGGACCGGGATCAGCGCTTAGCGTAATTGTAGGGCAATGCAGCCGTGTTGACCGACATTCGACAAATATGTCTTGCGTTGCCGTATCAGGACAAATACAGCTTGGGCAGGAAGCGCTCCATGATGGTGTCGGGGCGCTTGGGGATGCAGAAGCCGAAGCGCTCGAACAGGCTGTGCGCATCGGTGGTATTGACCGTGAAGCGGCGCAAGCCCTGCAGGCTCGGGTGCTCGATGACCATGCGGATCAATTGCTTGGCATAGCCGTGGCCACGGAATTCCGGGATGACGAACACGTCTTCCAGATGGGCGATGGTGGCGTAGTCGGTCACGACGCGCGCGAACGCGATCTGGCGCCCATCGATGTAGCCGCCGAAGCACAGCGAATTCTCGATCGAGCTCTCGACCACACTCAGCGAAATGCCGATGGCCCAGGTCGAATGCTCGCTCAGGAAGCGATAGATCATCGGCACGTCGAGCCGCGTGCGGTCGGTGCTGACCTGGAAACTCGAGTCGTTAGTCGTTGAAATCATGGAACGCCACTTACCAACTCTGGTAAAAAAGCCAATTCTAGCGCCGATCCCCGAAAGGCCGGCCGAAACGCCCAATCGTGCGCGCCTGCCGGCCCCTGCCCAGCGTGCCGTCAAGGTTTCGGCAGGTAGCGCTCCGGCAGCGGCAGCTCCTTGTCCTCGGCCCGCCATACCAGGTTCACGATCCACCAGCGCTTGCCGTCGTGGGCCAGCTGGATGCTGTTGATGCCGCGCTGGAAAGGCTTGGCATCGCCGGCCGCGTGACGCGATTCGTAGGTGCTGAACACATGCGCGATCTGGCCGAAGGTCTCGGTGGTGCGCGCGGCCTCGCGCTCGAAGAAGCCCATCGTCGCAAAGGCTTTCGTGTTACGCCCGATATAGTCCTCGACCGTCATCGTGCGCATCACCACCTCGCCGTCGGGCCGGCGCGCGACCGCCATCAGCCGCCCTTCCGGCGCGAACAGCGAGCGCATGCGGTTCCAGTCGCGCGGCTTGCCGGCCTCGCCCGAGATCACGTCGTACAGGGCCGCGACGATGGCGTCGATGCTGGCGACGTCGGCGGCGCGGGCCTGGACCGCTGCCTGCATCTGCGTCTGCGTCTGCGTCTGCGGCTGGGCCTGCGCTGCAGCGGCCGGCGGCGCCACTGCTGCCGGGGTGGCCGGCGTGGCCGTCGCCTGTGCCTGCGCGACCGTGACCGCGCCCATCGTCCCCATCGCCACCATGGCTGCCACCGCAATCGTCCGCTTCATTCGAGTCTCCAAGTTGTCAATTAGATCAGGAGACCACATCATCCGGGATTTTGGCGCGGAAGTCATCGAACAATATGCGTGGGCAATATGCGCAGCCAATGCGGCAGCCGGCGCGGTGGCCATTGGCCGCCGTGCGGCGTGCACAGTTTATAATCAGGAAATCCAATCCGAGCAATCCAGTCAATACCCCCTCATTGCCTCACTTATTGCCTCATTCATCGCCTCCATCATGACTTCACAATTCGACAAAAAAGCGGAAGCCTGGTCGGCCCGCTTCTCCGAACCGGTCTCGGACCTGGTCAAGCGCTACACCGCCTCGGTCTTCTTCGACAAGCGCCTGGCCCTGTTCGACATCCAGGGTTCGCTCGCCCACGCCGAGATGCTGGCGGCACAAGGCATCATCAGCGCCGAGGACCGCGCCGAGATCGAGCGCGGCATGGCCCAGATCAAGGGCGAGATCGAAGCCGGCCAGTTCGAATGGCTGCTCGACCTCGAGGACGTGCACCTGAACATCGAAAAACGCCTGACCGAACTGGTCGGCGATGCCGGCAAGCGTCTGCACACCGGCCGCTCGCGCAATGACCAGGTGGCCACCGACATCCGCCTGTACATGCGCGCCGCCATCGACGACATCCTCGCCCTGCTGAAAGGCCTGCGCGGCGCCCTGACCGACCTGGCCGAGCAGCACGCCGGCACCATCATGCCGGGCTTTACGCACCTGCAGGTGGCGCAGCCGGTGACCTTCGGCCACCACCTGCTGGCCTATGTCGAGATGTTCGGCCGTGACGCCGAGCGCATGGCGGACACGCGCCGCCGCGTGAACCGCCTGCCGCTGGGTGCCGCCGCCCTGGCGGGCACCACCTTCCCGATCGACCGCCTGCGCGTGGCCAAGACGCTCGGCTTCGAAGACGTCAGCCACAACTCGCTCGATGCCGTGTCTGATCGCGATTTCGCGATCGAGTTCACGGCGGCCGCATCGGTCTTGATGATGCACATCTCGCGCATGTCGGAAGAGCTGGTGACGTGGATGAGCCCGCGTGTCGGCTTCATCGACATCGCCGACCGCTTCTGCACCGGCTCGTCGATCATGCCGCAAAAGAAGAACCCGGACGTGCCGGAACTGGCGCGCGGCAAGACCGGCCGCGTCTACGGCCACCTGATGGGCCTCCTGACCCTGATGAAGGGCCAGCCGCTGGCCTACAACAAGGACAACCAGGAAGACAAGGAACCGCTGTTCGACACCGTCGACACCGTGCTGGATACGCTGCGCATCTTCACCGACATGGCTGCCGGCATCACCGTCAAGGCGGACAACATGCGCGCCGCCGCCCTGCAAGGCTACGCCACCGCGACCGACCTGGCCGACTACCTGGTCAAGAAGGGCCTGCCCTTCCGCGACGCCCACGAAGCCGTTGCGCACGCGGTGCGTGCCTGCGACGACGCCGGCTGCGACCTGTCCGAGATGGCGCTGGAGCGCCTGCGCGAATTCTCGCCGCTGATCGAGCAGGACGTGTTCGCGGTGCTGACGCTGGAAGGTTCGGTGGCGGCGCGCGACCACGTCGGCGGCACCGCGCCGAACCAGGTAAGGCTGGCGATCGCGCGCGTGCGCAGCCAGCTCGGCGAATAAACGGCGCCGCACAAGCAGCCTGCTAATAAAAGGCCTGATAATAAATGACCTGGCTGCCCCCGCACAGTACCGGCCGAGGCCGGTACTGTGCGGGGGCGGCTTTTTTATACCTTCTTCATACCGTCAGAAGCGGTACACCGCGCCGACGTTGACGAAGCGGCCCACCGCGCCCGCCGAGTGCAGCGACAGGTTGTACGGATAGCCGCTGCCGTAGGTGCTGACGTCGGCCGGCGGCTGGCGGTTGAACATGTTGCGCACCGAGGCGTGCAGCGTCCACTGGCCGGTCATCTTGTAATTCACCGTCAGGTCGGTCTGCATGAAGGAACCGACCCGGCAGAAGTTCTGCGGCACGTTCCCGCTCGGGAACACGCCGTTCATCGCCGCGCCTTCCTCGCAGGTGGACTGGCCCTGGGTCGGGTCGGTCAGGTCGTAGCCTTTCACCCAGTGCAGCGTGGTGGTCGCTTCCCACGGGCCGCGCTCCAGGCCGAGCTCGAACTGGGCGCGGTCCTTCGGGTTGGCGGTGTCGGCGCCGATGCCGGCCGGGCCGTGGCCGCCGGCCAGTTCGTATTCCTGGCCGCCGATCGTCATCGTGTAGCTGAACGCGTGCGCATACTGGAAGTCGGCGCGCAGGCGGCCGTAGCTGCCCAGGTTCCAGCGGTAGCGGGTATCGAATTCGACGCCGCGGGTGCGCGTGCTGTTGGCGTTGATCGGCGTCGCCGGGTAGTAGGCGATGCGGCCGATGCTCGGGGTGCAGGTGACCGTGCCGCCGTTGCCGTCGGCGCAGTCGCTCGGCACCGGCGCGATGCGCACCGGGGTGCCGGCCAGCGGGCCGCCGACGATCTGGTCGCTGACGCGGATCTGGTACAGGTCCACCGTCGTGCTCCAGCCGCGCACCGGTTCCAGGATCAGGCCCAGCGTGGCCGACACCGAGTGCTCGGGCTTGAGGTCGGGATTGGTGGTGGTCAGGCCGATCAGCGACTCGTTGCAGGACGCGATCACGGTGCCCGCCGGATAGCGTCCGTCCGGCCGGTAGCCGCCCGCGCACAGCACCGGGTCGGCATTGCTGCCGACGCCGCCGGCGCTGGCCGAGTTGCCGTTTTCGGCCGGGCCCGGCGCGCGGAAGCCCTTGGCCAGCGTGCCGCGCAGCGCGAACACGGCGTTTGGCGTGAACTTGAAGGCCAGCTTCGGCGTGGTCGAATTGCCGGCCAGGCTGTAGCGGTCGTAGCGCACCGCGCCGTCGATTTCCAGGTTCTTGAGCACCGGCGCGGTGAATTCCGCATAGGCCGAGTTGACCGTCTCCGAGCCGAAGGCATAGGCGCCGTTGACGATGCCGTCCGCGTTCGGCGCGGCCGGCGCCGACAGCTTGGTGTGGAAGGCACTCAGGCCGGCGCTGACCTGCAGGTCGCCGCCGGCCAGCTTCATCAGCGAACGGCCGGCACGGGCTTCGGCGAAGTCGAGTTCCGAGGTGTCGAACGAACGCGGGGTGCGGAAGATCGTTTGCAGGTCGGCAGCGCTGTTGGCGCCGTAGATCAGGTAGGGATTGGCCGCTCGGTTCAGCGCCGCGTTCAGCGCCGGCGTGTTCAGGGCGCCGTGGTTCTTGCGTTCCAGGTTGTTGCGGGTGTAGCCGAGCGAGAAGGCCAGGTCCCAGTCGTGCCAGCTGCCGGTGAAGTCGGCCGCCAGGCGGTAGGCGCGCGAATCGGTGGTGATGTAGTGCTCGGGCGCGTCCGGGATCGGTCCGCGCACGATGGCCGGCACGCCGAACGGATTGCCCGGGTAGCCGGCCGGGATGCGGATCGCCGGGATCGCCGAATTCGGAATGTAGTGCGGCGCCACGCCCGACATCAGTTCGAGCTGGCTGCCGTACGAGGACGGGAAATTCGTGATGCCCTGGTTGAGGCGGACGCGGCTCTCGAACATCGACGCCTTGAGGTCGGCGCGCCAGTCGCCGCCCAGCTTCTGCGTGTAGCTGGCGAGGATGTTGACGTTCTCGGTCATGGGCTGGATCTGCTTGGTCGGATCGTCGTAGGCGCAGCCACCCGAGGCCACCTGGGCATAGCTGGCGCAGGCGGTCCCCGGGAAGAACGAGAAGGCGGCGCTGTTGTCGGCGCCGGCCACGCGCGGCACGTTCGGATTCAGCAGGTAGGGCGACAGGGTCAGCGGCGCCGTGTTCTGCGGCGTGAACACGCCGAGCGCCTTGTTGGCGCCGCCGAAGCGGCTCATGTCCAGCTCCTGCCAGATGCCCTTGCCCTTGCGCTGGGTGTAGTAGATCGGATCCTGGTGCCGGTATTCGAGGCTGATGTAGGCGTTGTGGCCGTCGGCGTCGAGGTCGCCGCGGCCGAAGGTCGCCGTGAAGTGCTCGGTCTTGCCGCCGCCCTCGGTGGCGATACCCTTCTCGGCCGACAGCGTGGTGCCGTTGAAGTTCTTCCTCAGGATCACGTTGACCACGCCGGCCATCGCATCCGAACCGTACACGGCCGAGGCGCCGTCCTTCAGGATCTCGATGCGCTCGACCGCTTCGAACGGAATGTTGGAGATGTCGACGAACGAGCGCGAACCGTCGTCGGCCAGCGGATACGAGGCCATGCGGTGGCCGTCGATCAGCACCAGGGTCGCGTTGTTGTTCAGGCCGCGCAAGGAGATGCCGCTGCCGCCCGCCGCGAAGCCGCCCGTGAAGTTCTGGCTCAGCGTGCCGGCGCCGTTCGCGGTCAGGTTCTGCAGCACTTCGCCGACCGAGGTATAGCCGGAATTGCGCAAGTCCTTGGCATTCAGCACCTGGACCGGGCTCGGCGTTTCGCCGTCGGCGCGGCGGATGTAGGAACCGGTGATCTCGACGCGCTGGACGCCACCCGCCGGCAGGCCGTCGGCTTGCGGCGCGGTCGGCCCCGGCTGCTGCTGGGCCATCGCGCCCGACACGAAGGCGGCGGAAAACGCGCCGGCCGCCACCAGGTGGCGGATTGCGCGCGGCAAGACTTTCATGTTGCTGGACATGTTCTCTCCTTGGGTGCCTGCTGTTGTGGTTGTGTTTGCAGTGGTCTTTTTTAATGTAGTAACGCGGAAAATCTTGTGTCAAACGAAATCTGGAAATTCGCTTCTGTTCACTTTCATGTAACGAAACAATGTTATTTGGCAAAAAATGAATTGACACGTGCTCATGCGGACGCCTAAGTTGGGATGAGTCCAAGGAGATCCGTCCATGTCCCGCATTCCATTCGCCCGCGCCGCGCTGTGGGCGTCGCTCGTCCTGACCTTCGATGCCGCTGCCGCGCCCGCTGCCGTTCCGGCCACCCCGCAAGCCCCGTTTTCCTTCGCCGCCGCGCCCGGCCACCTGCCCAAGAACGTGGTCCCGCTGGACTACCGGATCGCGATCGTGCCGGACGTGGCCAAGCGCACGCTGCGCGGCACCGGATCGATCGACCTGCGCTTCGACGAAGCGACCGACACCATCCAGTTCAACGCCATCGGGATGCAGTTCGCCAACGTGCGCCTGGACGGCAAGCCGGTGAAGGCGGTCAGCATCGACCCCAAGCGCGAGATCGTCACCGTGACGCTGGCGGCCAAGGCCGGGCCCGGGCGCCACGTGCTGAACCTGGCCTACGATGCCAGGATCGAGAGCGGCCCGCGCGGCCTGTTCGCCCAGCCCTTCCAGAAGCCGGACGGCAGCCGCGACATCCTGCTGTCGACCCAGTTCGAAGCCACCGATGCGCGCCGCATGTTTCCCTGCTGGGACGAGCCGGCCTTCCGCGCCCGTTTCGAGCTGACCGCGACCGTCCCGGCCGCATGGGCGGCGATCTCGAACATGCCGGTCAAGCGCCGCGTGGTCCACGGCGACCTGGCCACCACCACCTTCGAACGCTCGCCGTCGATGTCGTCCTACCTGGTCGAATTCACCGGCGGCGACATGGCCAGCATCGGCACCCGCGCCGGCGCCACCGCGATCAACGTCTGGGCCGTGCGCGGCCAGGAACAGAACGGCAAGCAGGCGCTCGAAGACGCGCGCACCATCCTGCTCGACTACAACGATTACTTCGGCGTGGCCTTCCCGCTGCCCAAGCTCGATGCGATCGCCGTGCCGGGCGGCTTCCAGGGGGCGATGGAAAACTGGGGCGCGATCACCTACAACGACCAGACCCTGCTGCTCACGCCCGCTTCCACCCTCGACAACCGCCAGCTGGTCTTCAGCATCTCGGCGCACGAGATGGCGCACCAGTGGTTTGGCGACCTGGTGACGATGGGCTGGTGGGACGACATCTGGCTCAACGAGAGCTTCGCTTCCTGGGCCGCCGCCAAGGAGACCGACAAGCGCAACCCGGCGTGGCGCGTGCGCGAAGCGGAAGACGCCGGCAAGGAAGCGGCGATGCGGGTCGACGCGCGCCTGGCTTCGCGCGCCGTGCACTACCCGGTCGAGAACGAACTCGAGCCGCAGAACAATGCCGATCCGCTGATCATCTACAACAAGGGCCAGGCCGTGCTGCGCATGCTCGAAGCCTATCTCGGCCCGGACCGCTTCCGCGATGGCATCCGCGCCTACATGAAGGCGCGCCAGTACGGGAATGCGACCAGCACCGACCTGTGGAATGCGCTGGGCGCGGCCAGCGGCCGCGACGTCGCCGGCCTGGCGCGCGACTGGATCGAACAGCCCGGCTTCCCGCTGGTCGCCGCCCGCGCCGAATGCGACGCCGCCGGCGCGCGCACGCTGACGCTGGCGCAGTCGCGCTTCCTGCTGCAGGGCGAGGCCCCGGCACAGCCGCGCTGGGCCGTGCCGCTGCGCATGCGCGTCGGCACCGCGGCGCCGCAATCGGTGCTGCTGGAAAAGGATGGCCAGCGTGTCGCCGCCGGCCGCTGCGACCAGCCGCTGTCGCTGAACGCGGACGCCGACGGTTTCTTCCGCGTCGCCTACGACGATGCCCTGCTGGCCCTGAACACGCGCCAGTTCGCGGCCCTGCCGGACGGCGACCGCATCGCCCTGCTGGACGACCAGTGGGCGCTGGTGGAAAGCGGCCGCCGGCCGCTGGACAGCTACCTGGCGCTGGCGCAGGCGATGGGCGACCGTCCCAACGAACGGGCCTGGAACCAGATCCTGGGCGCCCTCGACACCATCGAACGCGCCGAACGCGGCACATCCGGCCACGCCGCCTTCGTCGCCTGGGCACGCGGGCTGGTGAAGCCGGTCGCCGCCGGCATGGGCGCGGCCGGCGGAGCCCAGACCGCCGGTTTGCAGCGCCTGCAGCGCAACCTGGTGGCCCACCTGGGCGCCTGGGACGACCCGGACACGCTGGCCGATGCACGCCGCCGCTTCGACGCTTTCGTGCAAGACCGCGCCAGCCTGGCCCCGGACGAGCAGGCGGCGGTGCTGACCGTCGTCGCCCAGCACGCCGACGCCGCCACCTTCGACCAGCTGCACGCGATCGCGCGCGCGGCCAAGAACGAGACCGAGGTGCGCCGCTTCTACCCGATCCTGATGCGCGTGCGCGACCCGCAGCTGGCGGCCCGGGCGGCCGCGATCGCGCTCTCGCCCGAAATCCCGCCGCAGGCCGACGTGCTGCGCCTGAACCTGGTGCTGGCGCTGGCCGGCGAGCATCCGCAGCTGGCGTGGACCACCTTCACCGGCCAGCTCGACCGGCTGACCGCGGCCAACCCGGGCAACCGCCCGAACGTGCTGGCCAAGACCGTGCCCGAGGTGTTCTGGGCCGGCATCCCGGCGGCCACGCTGCAGGCCTGGGTCAAGGACCAGATCGACGCCGGCATGGCCGACACCCTGGCCGACAGCATGCAGACCGTGCGCTTCCGCCAGGACGAAAAAGCCCGCCTGGTCGAGGCGGCGGACCGGATCGCCGCGCGCCGCTCCTGATCCGCCCACGGGCGCCATCCGCTGCCGTCCGCCGCCGTCCGCGGCGAGCCGTTACAATCGGCTCGCCAGGACGCAAAGGACACCCCATGCAGCGCTACAGGAACAGCGGCGGCGACTCCGGCGTCGTCGCCTACGACATCGATGCCGGACAGATCATCGTCCAGTTCAGGAATGGCGAGCGCTACCTCTACACCGAGGACAGCGCCGGCGCCGCCAACATCGCCCGCATGCAGGCACTGGCCCAGGCCGGCCACGGCCTCGGCAGCTTCATCAGCCAGCACGTGCACGACCGCTACGTCCGCAAGATCAATTCCAGGAAACTCGACTGACCAGCATGCCCCACACCACCCAGACGCAACTCCCCGACCGCCATTTCTCCGCCTTCCTGTTCGACATGGACGGCACCATCCTCACCTCGATCAAGGCCGCCGAGCGCGTCTGGGGCGACTGGGCCGCCGGCCACGGCCTCGACGTCGCCGCCTTCCTGCCGACCATCCACGGCAAGCGCACCGAGGAAACCATCCGCGCGCTGGCGCTGCCCGGCGTCGACCCGGTGGCGGAAGCCGCGCGCATCACCCTGGCCGAGATCGAGGACGTGGCCGGCATCGAAGCGATCCGCGGCGCCGCCGACTTCCTCGCCAGCCTGCCGCCGCAGCGCTGGGCGATCGTCACCTCGGCGCCGCGCAAGCTGGCCGAGGCACGCATCGCCGCCGCCGGCCTGCCGACGCCGCAAGTACTGGTGGCCGCCGAAGACGTCGAACGCGGCAAGCCGGCACCCGATCCCTTCCTGCTGGGCGCGCGCAAGCTCGGCGTGGCAGCCGGCGATTGCCTGGTGTTCGAAGATACGCTGGCCGGGCTGCAATCGGCAGCGGCGGCCGGGATGGCGAGCGTGGTAGTCACCACGACGCATGCGCATCCGCTGGAGACGGACGTGGTGGCGGTGCTCGACTACGAGCAGCTGCGCGCCGTCACACTGCCGGAAGGCGGCCTGCGCCTGCAAGCCGCGGGCTGACGCGGCCTGCTCCGCCGTCCCGCAGCCGCGGGGCGGCGCCGGGCCGCAGCGGCATCGGAAGCAGATTCGGAAGCGTGATCAGTCGTGGCGGTACACGCGCGGCTTCAGGATTTCAGGATCGATGGCCAGCGGCTGCGCCGGAAAGCCCGACGCGGCTGCTGCCGCCTTTGGATACGGGGTGCCGTCGCGGTGCGTATATTGATCGGCGCTGTTGTCCCAGATCAGGTCGATGTCTGCATAGGTGACGCGGTCCTGGGGAATGCGCGACCCCACCACCAGGAACAGCGCCGTGCCCCAGCCCTTGTTGATCAGGTGATGGCCGTTCGGCCGCCCGGCCGGGAAGGCCGCGCAATCGCCGGCGCGCATCAGGGTCTCGCCCTCGTCCGTCACCAGGGTCAATTCGCCCGACACCACCGTGACGAATTCATCTTCGTGGGAATGCCAGTGGCGCTGCGACGACGCGGCGCCCGGCTGCAGTTCGACCAGGTTGACGCCGAACTGGCTCAGGCCGCCGGCCTCGCCCAGCGCCTGGCGGCTGCGTCCGTTGACGGCCTCGGCGAAGGGTTCGGGGTAATCGGTGCCGGTCAGCACGGGAATACTGCTCAAGTCTAGCCTGGACATGGGACGCTGCTCCTTGTTGATTGGACACGTGTTTCGACCCGACTAGGATAGCGCAACTGGCGGCCGGATCGCTGTTCCGGTGAGAATGTGCGCGCCCGATCGGGCGCCGAAGCTGCGCTTCCGGTGCAGGCGTTGAGCGCGCTCATCCTTTGTGGGTAGCGCGCGCAACGATTTTGCTCAGGCGCGCTTCTGCACCAGGGTCAGGATGTCGTAGCTGGCCACCAGTTCCTCGTTCTGGTTGGTCACCTGCACGTCCCACGCCACCACGCCCTGGCCGCGCCCCTGCTCGTCCGTGCGGTTGCGGTCGACCTTGCGCTTGCAGGTGAGACGGGCGCGGATGGTGTCGCCGATCGCCACCGGGGCCACGAAGCGCAGGTTGTCGAGGCCGTAATTGGCCAGCACCGGTCCCGGTGCCGGCGACACGAACAGCCCGGCGGCGGCCGACAGCACGAAGTAGCCGTGCGCGATGCGCTTGCCGAACTGCGTGTCCTTCGCCGCGATCTCGTCGAAGTGCATATAGAAATAGTCGCCCGAGACACCGCCGAAATTCACGATGTCGGCCTCGCTGACGGTGCGCCGGTGCGTCAGCAGCGAGTGGCCGATCTCGAGGTCCTCGAAATAACGGCGGAACGGATGCACCTCGGTTTCCTTGACCGCGCCGCCGCGCACGTATTCGCTGGTCACCGCGGTGAGCATGGTCGGCGAGCCCTGCACCGCGGCCCGCTGCAGGAAGTGCTTGACGGCACGGATGCCGCCCAGCTCTTCGCCGCCGCCGGCGCGGCCCGGGCCGCCGTGCTTCAGCTGCGGCAACGGCGAACCGTGGCCGGTGGAGTCGACCGCCGCCTCGCGCTCCAGGATATGCACGCGGCCGTGCGTGCTTGCCGCGATCGGCACCGCATGCGCCGCCAGTGCCGGGTCGCGCGTGACCAGCGTGGTCACCAGGCTGCCGCGGCCGCGCGCTGCCAGGTCGAGGGCTCCGTCGATGTCGCGGTAGCTCATCATGGTGCTGACCGGGCCGAAGGCTTCGATGTCGTGCACGGCATCGTTGACCATGGCGTTGCGGCACAGGATCAGCGTCGGCGCGAAGAAGGCGCCATTGGCGGCGCCCTCGCCCACCGGCTTGGCACCGTCGCGGCCGCTGAACAGGACTTCGTTGCCGCGCGCTAGCATTTCGACGCGCTCGCTGACGTCGCGGTGCTGCTCTTTCGACGCCAGCGCGCCCATGCGCACGCCCTCGACCTTCGGATTGCCGACCACGATCTTTGCCAGGCGCGCGCGCAGGCGTTCGCCGACGGCGTCGACGTGCCGCTCGGGCACGATCACGCGCCGGATCGCCGTGCACTTCTGGCCGGCCTTGCCGGTCATCTCGCGCGCGACTTCCTTCACGAACAAATCGAATTCCGGATCGTCGGGCGTGATGTCCGGCGCCAGGATGGCGGCGTTCAGCGAATCCGCCTCGGCCGTGAACGGCACGCCCTGGCGCAGCAGGTTGGTGTTGCTGCGCAATTTGACGGCGGTGTCGGCCGAGCCGGTGAAGGTGACGGCATCGAAGCCGCTCAAGCGGTCCAGCAGGTCGCCGGTGCCGCCGATGACCAGCTGCAGCGCGCCTTCCGGCACCAGGCCGGATTCCATCATCATCTTGACGACGGCGTGCGTGAGGTAGCTGGTGGCGGTGGCCGGCTTGGCGATGCAGGGCATGGCCGCGAGAAAAGTGGGCGCGAATTTTTCGAGCAGGCCCCAGATCGGAAAGTTGAAGGCGTTGATGTGCACCGCGACGCCGCCGCGCGGCACCAGGATGTGGGTGCCGGCAAAGCCGCCGCGCTTGCCGAGCGCCATGGCCGGGCCTTCGTGCAGCACGTTCGACGAGGGCAGCTCGCGTGAGCCCATGCTGGCATAGGCAAACAGGGTGCCGATGCCGCCTTCGACGTCGACCCAGCTGTCGGGACGGGTGGCGCCGGTCAGATGCGAGATCTCGTACAGCGCTTCCTTGCGCTCCATCAGGTACAGAGCCAGGGCTTTCAGGCGCTGGGCACGCTTCTGGAAGTCCAGCTGCATTAGGCTGCGGATGCCGGTCTGGCGGGCGTAGCTCAGGGCTTCGTCGAAATCGATTTGCTCAAGATGGGTGTGGAAGATCAGCTTGTCGTCGAGGGCGCTGTGCAGCGGGGTCTGGGCCTCGACGCCGTGCCAGCGGCCGGCGATGTGGCTTTGCAGGGTGGTGGGCATGTTTTGTCTCCTCCAGTTATTTTTTAGGCCGATGCGGCTCGTCGAACACCAGGCGCCGCCGGCCTTCTTCCACCTCGGTGAAGGCCTCCACCTCGCGCATCGTCTGCATCGAGCGCAGGTTCAGGTCGTGGTATTGCCGCGTCCCGTAACTCTTCCACGCCAGCTCCTCGTCCGTCACCGCGCGCATCACGCGCGCCGGGGCACCCAGCACCAGGCTGCGCGGCGGGATCAGCATGCCGGCCTTGACGAAGGCCGCCGCGCCGACGATGGATTCGGCACCGACCACGGCCTTGTCCATCACCACCGCATTCATGCCGACCATCGCATTGCGCCCGACGCGGCAGCCGTGCAGCACGGCGCCATGGCCGATGTGGCCATCCACCTCGACCACGGTGTCGTCTTCGGGAAAACCGTGCATCACGCAGGTGTCCTGCACGTTGGCGCCCTCTTCCAGGACCAGGCGGCCGAAGTCGCCGCGCAGCGAAGCCAGCGGGCCAACGTAGCAGCGCGCACCGACGATCACGTCGCCGATCAGCACCGCGGTGGGATGCACGTAGGCGCTCGGGTGGATCACCGGACGCAGGCCGTCGATTTCGTAGACTTTTACCATCGTCTCTCGGTCCCTCATTGTTTCGGGCGCTTGTCGAGCACGCGCCGCGCCTTGCCGGTCAGGGAACGTTCGATGCCCTGCGCCGGCAGCAGCTTGACGTTCGTGGTCACGCCGATATGGGTCTTGATGCGGTGCTGCAGGTCGCGTCCGACGGCGTCGGCCAGGTCCATCGGCACCTCGCCTTCGCGCAGTTCGCAGTGGACTTCGAGGGCGTCGAGATGGCCGTCGCGCGTGACCACCAGCTGGTAGTGCGGCGCCAGCGCCGGCATGCCGAGGATCAGTTCCTCGACCTGGCTCGGGAACACGTTGACGCCGCGGATGATCAGCATGTCGTCCGAGCGGCCGTTGATGCGGCCCATGCGCCGCATCGCACGCGCCGTCGGCGGCAGCAGGCGCGTCAGGTCGCGCGTGCGGTAGCGGATGATGGGCAGCGCTTCCTTGGTCAGCGAGGTGAACACCAGCTCCCCCTCGGCGCCGTCCGGCAGCACTTCGCCGGTGTCGGGGTCGATGATCTCCGGATAAAAATGGTCTTCCCAGATGACCGGGCCATCCTTGCTCTCGATGCACTCGCTGGCCACGCCCGGCCCCATCACTTCGGACAGGCCGTAGATGTCGACCGCATCGATGCCGGCACGCGCTTCGATCTCCCTGCGCAGCGCATCGGTCCAGGGTTCGGCGCCGAAGATGCCGACCTGCAGCGAAGACTTGGCCGGATCGATTCCCTGGCGCTGGAATTCCTCGACGATGTTCAGCATGTAGGAGGGCGTGACCATGATGATCGCGGGCTTGAAATCCTGGATCAGCTGCACCTGCTTCTCGGTCTGGCCGCCCGACATCGGGATCACGGTACAGCCCAGGCGCTCGGCGCCGTAGTGGGCGCCGAGGCCGCCGGTGAACAGGCCGTAGCCGTAGGCGACGTGGACCATGTCGCCGCGGCGCCCGCCGGCGGCGCGGATCGAGCGCGCCACCACGTTCGCCCAGGTATCGATGTCGTTCTGGGTATAGCCGACCACGGTCGGCTTGCCGGTGGTGCCGCTCGACGCGTGCACGCGCACCACCTGTTCACGCGGCACCGCAAACAGGCCGAACGGGTAGTTGTCGCGCAGCGTCTTCTTGTCGGTGAACGGGAATTTCGCCAGGTCGCCCAGCGACCTCAAGTCGTCGGGATGCACGCCGGCCTCGTCGAAGGCGCGGCGGTAGTGCGGCACGTTATCGTAGGCGTGCTTCAGGCTCCACTTCAGGCGTTCCAGTTGCAGGGCCTGCAATTCGTCGCGGCTGGCGCGCTCGATCGGTTCCAGTTCGCCGGTGTGCGGTGTACGTTGCACCATCTTTCAGTCTCCTTTTATTCCGTGCCGCCATGCGTGCCGAGGTCGGCCACCATGCCGCCCACGCGGTGCGATTTGCCGCGGAACAGCGCCAGCTTGCGCCCTTCCTGGTTGCTGACCACGATGTCGTAGACGCCGGTCTTGCCGGACAGCGCCTGCTCGACCGCTTCGGCCACCAGCACGTCGCCTTCGCGGCCGGGAGAGAGGTAGTCGATCGTGCAGCCGGCGCCGACCGTGTTGAAATTATGCGAATTGCAGGCAAAGGCGAACGCGCTGTCGGCCAGCATGAAGATGTAGCCGCCGTGGCAGGTGCCGTGGCCGTTCAGCATGTCGGCGCGCACCGGCATCGACATGCGCGCGTAGCCGGGCCGGATCGCGTCCAGCCTCATGCCCAGTGCCTGGCTGGCCGGATCGCGCTCGTACATGGTCTTGCCGGCCAGTTCGGCCAGTGCCTGCAGGTCGTTCATCGAGTCAAGCTGCATAGAATCGAGCAACTGAGAGTGCCCCCTCCGGATGGGCATACAGCTTGCGGCGCAGCAGCGGCGACACGCGGTAGCGGTCCTCGCCATAGATCGCCGCCAGGTTGGCCAGCACCGCCACGACGTGCTGCAGGCCGATCTGGCCGGCCCAGGCCAGCGGACCGCACGGATAATTGACGCCCTTCTGCATCGCGAGGTCCACCGCCTGGGCGCTGCACACGCCCTGGTTGACGGCATCAGCGGCCTCGTTGGTCAGCATCGCGACCGTGCGCATCACCGCCATGCCGGGCACGTCGTCCAGGCGCGTGACCGCAAAACCGGCCGCCTGGAACAGGCCGACTGCCGCCTGCCACGCGGCCTCGCTGCACTGGTCGGCGCGGGCCAGCGCGATGCGCGTGGCCTTGGTCGGGTCGAGCATCAGGTCGAACAGGATGGTGTCCGGGACGCCGTCGTCGAAGGCGCGCTGGGTGGCGCTGCGGCCGTCGGTCAGGAAGATGCTGGCGCCATGGACGTGGAAGGCCGGTGCCTCGCGGCCCTCGACACCATCGAGCAGGCCGGGATGGCTGACCGCGACGCCGGCCGCCGCCAGGCGCGCGTTGACCACATCGTGCAGCGCGTCGAACACCGGTTCGTGGAACTGGCGCACGCGGGTGACGCGCACCGTTTGCGGCCGCTGCGCCAGCGGTTCGGTTTTCGCTTCGATACGCGGTGCCTCGTCGCCGTAACGATAGAAGCCGCGTCCGGATTTGCGGCCGAGGAAGCCCGCATTCACCAGCTCCTGCTGCAGCACCGAAGGCGTGAAGCGCGGGTCGTTGAAATAGGCATTGAACACCGACTGGGTGACAGAAAAATTCACGTCGTGCCCGATCAGGTCCATCAGTTCGAACGGTCCCATGCGAAAGCCGCCGGCATCGCGCATCACGGCGTCCAGCGTGGCCGGGTCACCGGCCTGTTCGCCCAGCAGGCGCAGCGCCTCGGCATAGAACGGCCGCGCCACGCGGTTGACGATGAAGCCGGGCGTGGACGTCGCGTGCACCGGCTGCTTGCCCCAGCCGGCGGCGGTGGCGGCCACGGTGGCGGCGACGTCCTTGGCGGTGGCGACGCCGCTGATGACTTCGACCAGCGCCATCAACGGCACCGGATTGAAGAAATGCATGCCGACCAGGCGTTCGGGGCGCGCCAGCGGGGCGGCGATCGCCGTTACCGAGATCGACGAGGTGTTGGTGGCGAGAATGCAGTTGTCGCCGACGATGCCTTCCAGCTGCCGGAACAGCGTGCGCTTGACTTCCAGGTCTTCGACCACCGCTTCGACCACCAGCGCGGCATCCTTGAAATCCTGCAGCGAAGCGGCCGGCTGCAGGCGCTCGCGCGCAAGATCGGCCTCCGTGGCGCCCATGCGGCCTTTCTCGACCAGCTTCGCGAATACTGTGCCGATGTCGGCGATCGCCTTGGCGACCGCGTCCGGGCGGGCGTCGAACAGGCGCACCGTGTGCCCGGCGACGGCCGCCACCTGGGCGATGCCGGCGCCCATGGCGCCGCTGCCGGCCACGCCGACGATGCCGCTTTTATCCAGTGCCTGGGCCATGATCACTCTCCCCTGAATTGCGGCTGGCGCTTGTCGATGAAGGCGGCCACGCCTTCGCGGTAGTCGTGGCTGTAGCCCAGCTCGCGCATCATCGACGCTTCCAGCGCCAGCTGCTGCTCGAGCGTGTTGGTCGAGCTGACCAGCATGGCCTTCTTGGTATAGGCCAGGCCTTTCGTGGGCGCGGCGGCGAAGTGCTCGGCCATGGCCATCGCTTCCAGCATCAGCGCATCGTCGGGGACGCAGCGCCAGATCAGGCCCCATTCCTCGGCCTTTTCCGCCGGCAGGCGCTCGCCCAGCATGGCCAGGCCCATCGAGCGCGCCGGCCCGATCAGGCGTGGCAAGGCCCAGGTGCCGCCGGTGTCGGGGATCAGGCCCAGCTTGCTGAAGGCTTCGATGAAGCTGGCGGACTTCGCCGCCAGCACGATGTCGCAGGCCAGCGCCAGGTTGGCACCGGCGCCGGCAGCCACGCCGTTGACGGCGCAGATCACCGGCATCGGCAGCGTGCGCAGGGTCATGACCAGCGGGGCGTAGTATTTTTCGACGGATTCGCCGAGGTCGACGCCCGGCGCCCCCGGCTCGACCGCGCGGTCGTTCAGGTCCTGGCCGGCGCAAAAGCCGCGCCCGGCCCCGGTCAGCAGCAGCACGCGGACGGTCTTGTCGGCCTGCACCTGGTCGAGTGCGGCGCGCACTTCGCGGTGCATGGCCTGGGTAAAACTGTTCAGGCGGTCGGGGCGGTTGAGGGTGAGGACGGCGATGCCCTTGTCGATGTTGAACTGGATGGTTTCGTAGGTCATGAGAGTGTCTCCTCTGGTGACGTCTTTTTTCGGTTAGACGCTGCGATTATTTTTTTGTTTGCTCGTCGCCCCCGCGAAGGCGGGGGCCCAAGTTGCTCGAGCTGTCGCAACGCGTGCAACTTGGAGGGATAGCGCAGCTATCCCGCCTGCGCGGGGATGACGTGCTACAGCTAACGGTATTAGTAGTGATATGTTCGCTCACTCCGCCACATCGAAATCGACCACCACCTTGTCCGTCACCGGGAAACTCTGGCAGCTGAGCACGAACCCGCGCGCCACTTCGTAATCCTCGAGCGCGTAGTTGACGTCCATGTCCACCGTCCCCTCCACCACCTTGCAGCGGCAGGTCGAGCACACGCCGCCCTTGCAGGAATAGCGCATGTCGATCCCGGCGCGCAGGCCGGCGTCGAGCAGGGATTCCTTGTCCTTGTCCATCGTGAAGCTGGCGTGGCTGCCGTCCATGATCACGGTGACTTCGGTCAGGTGGGCCGTGCCGGCGCCGTAATGGGTGCGCGGCTCGCGCACCGCGCCGGCGGCAGCGGCGGCGAACAGTTCGATGCGGATGCGCTCCTTCGGCATGCCGGCTTCCTGCAGTGCGTTGGAGACGCCGTGCATCATGTCTTCCGGGCCGCAGACGAAGGCGTAGTCGACGTCTTCGACGCGCAGCCAGCGCTGGAACAGCTGGCGGCACTTGTCCTGGGTGATGCGGCCGTTGAACAGCTCGATGTCCTGCTGCTCGCGGCTCATCACGTAGACCAGGTTGAGCCGCTCCATATAACTATCCTTCAGCTCGGCCAGCTCGTCGCGGAAAATCACCGAGGACGAGGCGCGGTTGCCGTACAGGATGGTAAAGCGGCTGTGCGGCTCGGCCAGCAGCGTGGTCTTGACGATCGACAGGATCGGCGTGATGCCGCTGCCGGCGGCAAACGCGAGGTAGTGGCGGCGGCTCTCCGGTTCCAGCGGCAGGTTGAAGCGGCCTTCGGGCGGCATCACGTCCAGCGTCATGCCCGGCTTCAGGGCCTGGTTGGCCCAGGTCGAGAACAGGCCGCCGGCCACGCGCTTGATCGCCACCCGCAGCTGGTCGTCCTGCACCGCGGCGCAGATCGAATACGAACGGCGCACTTCCTCGCTGCCGATCATCGTGCGCAGGGTCAGGTGCTGGCCCTGGCGGTATTGGAAGGTCTCTTTCAGCTGCGGCGGCACGGCGAAGGTGACGGCGATCGCGTCGCGCGTTTCATGCTTGACCTGGGCCACGGTCAGGGGATGGAATGTGCTCATGTCAGTGACACTTGAAATAGTCGAAAGGCTCGCGGCAGTCGAGGCACTGGTACAGCGCCTTGCACGGGGTCGAGCCGAACTGGCTGGTGAGGCGGGTGTGGCTGGAGCCGCAGTGCGGGCAATCGACCTGCGGCTGCTGGATCGCATGGCGCTTGACACCCTTTGACAGCGCGCTGATGTCGATCACCTGCTGCCTGGGGGGCGCGATGCCGTAGCCGCTCAGCGCAGCCTTGCCGGCGGCGCTCATCCAGTCGGTGGTCCAGGCCGGCGACAACTGGGTGGCGATGCGCACGCGGGCCAGGCCGCGTGCGCGCAAGGCGGCTTCGACGTCTTCGGCAATCACCTGCATCGCCGGGCAGCCGGAATAGGTCGGGGTGATCGTCACCACGCAGGCACCGCTGTCGTCGATGCCGACGTCGCGCACGATGCCGAGATCCACCACCGAGATCACCGGGATCTCGGGATCGGGAACATCGGCGAGCCAGGCCCAGACCTGCTCGATGGCGACCGGCGGTGTGTCCACGCTCATCACCTCTACCATTCCGCGCCCGGATAGGCACGCTGCAGGAACTGCATCTCGGCCAGGATGTAGCCGAGCCGCTCGCCGTGCCGGCCCTGCTTGCCGCCGCGCTGCATGTAGGCATCCGGCGCCGGCATGCGCAAGGTCGCTTCGTCGAACACCTCGGCCACATGCTGCAGGAAGGCCGCGCGCAGCGCTTCCGGCGCCGGTGCGACACCTTGGGCCACCATCGCCCGGTCGACCTCGTCGTAGAGGAACATCTCGCCGGTATACGTCCACAGTTCGTCGACGGCGGCTTGCATCTTGGCATGGCTGAGCTCGGTGCCGTCGCCCAGGCGCACCACCAGGTCGCCGCTGCGGCGCAGGTGGTAAGTCACTTCCTTGATCGACTTTTCGGCGATCCCGGCGATGCGCGGGTCGCTCGATGCGAGCAGGCCGCGCATCAGGAAGTAGTGCCAGGTGTCGAAGAAGAACTGGCGCACCATGACCATCGCATAGTCGCCGTTCGGCTGCTCAAGCAGCAGGCAGTTGCGGAAGGCGCGCACGTCGCGCAGGTAGGCCAGGCGATCCTCGTCGCGGCCCTGCCCTTCGATCTCGGCGGCATAGCCGAGCCACATGCGCGTTTGCCCGAGCAGGTCGAGGGCGACGTTGGTCAGCGCCATGTCTTCTTCCAGCGCCGGTCCCTTGCCGCACAGTTGGGACAGTTGCTGGGACAGGATCAGGGCGTTGTCGCCCTGGCGCAGCAGATATTCAAACTTCGCTTGATGAGCGTCCATGGTCGATCCCACTGCAGACCTCACAGGTTTTTGACTTCTTCCGGCATCGGGAAGAAGGTCGGGTGGCGGTAGACCTTGCTGTTGGACGGCTCGAACAGCGCATCCTTGTCGGCCGGGCTGGAGGCGACGATGTCGGCCGCCTTGACGACCCAGATCGAGACGCCTTCGTTGCGGCGGGTGTAGACGTCGCGCGCGTTGTTGACCGCCATGGCGGCATCGGGGGCGTGCAGGCTGCCCACGTGTTTATGGGCGAGACCGTGCTGGCTGCGGATGAATACTTCCCACAGGGGCCATTCTTTGCTCATTGTTGTCTCCGTGTTTTGTGTGCGTTATCGGTAACGCATACCAACGTCGCCCCTGCGAAGGCAGGGGCCCAAGTTGCATAAGTGACCTGCGAAGAAATTGGGCCCCTGCCTTCGCAGGGGCGACGGGTCGGCTATTCTTATGCGGCGGCTTCCTTGGCCGCCTGCTTGTCCGCATGCGCCACCAGCGCCTCGCGGAACCACGCCCCGTCGTCCCACGCCTTGACGCGCGTGCGCAGGCGCTCGCGGTTGCACGGGCCGTTGCCCTTCAGGACGTCGTTGAACTCGGCCCAGTCGATCGCACCGAAGTCGTAGCTGCCGCGTGCCTCGTTCCATGTCAGATCCGGATCGGGGATCGTCAGGCCGAGGAATTCGGCTTGCGGCACGGTCTGGTCGACCATGCGCTGGCGCAGCTCGTCGTTGGAGAACAGCTTGATGCGCCACTTGCTCGACTGCGCGCTGTTGACCGATTCGGCGTCGGACGGGCCGAACATCATCAGCGAAGGCCACCACCAGCGGTTGAGGGCATCCTGGGCCATCGCCTTCTGCTCGGGCGTGCCTTGCGCCAGCTTCATCATGATGTCGTAGCCCTGGCGCGCGTGGAAGGATTCTTCCTTGCAGACGCGGATCATGGCGCGTGCATACGGGCCGTACGAGCAGCGGCACAGCGGGATCTGGTTGATGATGGCGGAGCCGTCGACCAGCCAGCCGATGGCGCCGATGTCGGCCCAGGTGAGGGTCGGGTAATTGAAGATGCTCGAATACTTGGCCTTGCCGGCGTGGAGGGCGTCGAGCAGTTCGTCGCGCGAGACGCCCAGCGTTTCGGCAGCGCTATATAAATAGAGGCCGTGGCCGGCTTCGTCCTGGATCTTGGCCAGCAGGATCGCCTTGCGCTCCAGCGTGGGCGCGCGCGTGACCCAGTTCCCTTCCGGGAGCTGGCCGACGATTTCCGAGTGCGCGTGCTGCGAAATCTGGCGCACCAGGGTCTTGCGATAGGCTTCCGGCATCCAGTCCTTGGGCTCGATGCGGATGCCGGCGTCGATACGGGCCTGGAATGCTTGTTCTTCGGCGCTCATGTCAGCGTCCGTCTGCACTTTCTTGAGGCCGGTTTCCACCATTTGGGCGTACATGCTGTCTCCCCTTGTCTCGTGTCTGAATCCATAATACGATACAAAAAATGCGATGTACACCAGAATTTTGAATCATATCGAAGTACAATAAACATGACCCAGCTCACCGGCAACCAGTGGATCGACCACTTCCTCAGCACCGATCCGCCGCGCTCGAAATCGCTGGTGATGACCATCTTCGGCGACGCCATCGCCCCGCACGGCACGCGCCTGTGGCTGGGCAGCCTGATCGAACTGGTGGCGCCGATGGGGGCGACCGAGCGCCTGGTGCGCACCAGCGTGTTCCGCCTGGTGCAGGAAGGCTGGCTGGTCGCCAGCCGCGAGGGACGGCGCAGTGCCTACGCCCTGCTGGAAGAGGCGCGGCCGCGCTTCGAGCGCGCCAACCGCCGCATCTACGCGCCACCCGGGCTCGACTGGGACGGCAGCTGGACCCTGCTGCTCGCCCCCAACGGCAGCATCACGGCCGAGCTGCGCGCGGCGGTGCGCAAGGAGCTGGAGTGGGAAGGTTTCGCCATGCTGGCGCCGGGGCTGCTGGTGCATCCGGCCTTCGATGCCGGCAGCCTGGCCGAGATCCTGAAACGCGTCGATGGCGAGGGCAGGATCTTCGTCTGCAACGCCACCGAACTGCCCGGCGTCGGGGCGCGCCCGCTCGGCGAACTGGTGCGCGAAGGCTGGGATTTGTCGGGCGTGGCGGCCAGCTACCGCCGCTTCATCGACGACTTCACGCCGCTGCTGGCGCTGTTGCAGTCTGGAGAAACCCCGGCACCGCAGGCCGCCTTCGTGATGCGCAGCCTGCTGATCCACGCCTATCGCCGGGTGCAGTTGCACGACCCGATGCTGCCGCTGGACCTGCTGCCGCAACCGTGGCCGGGCTCGGAAGCCTATGCGCTGGCACAGGCGATCTACCGCCAGGTGTGGGCGCCGGCGGAAGACCATCTGATGCAGGTGCTGCGGCGCGAGGATGCGGGCGCGCCGGACGCGGATGCGGTCTTCTATGCGCGCTTCGGCGGATTGCGCTAGCAGTCCACCCCGCCCGCATACTGCGCCGCCACCATCTGGCTGCGCAGCCGGTTCAGCCCCAGTTCGACGTCGAGTTCCGGCCAGTACAGGCAGGACTCGCCGATGCACTGCACGAGGCACAGCTGCGCCACCGTGGCGTGCTCGAACCAGGGGAACAGCGCAAACGGCACGTACAGTTCCTCATCGCGGCAGCGCAGCCAGAAACCGCGGCTGTCGATGCTGAGGATGGCCGTTTGCCTCGGACAAATCTCCAACATGTCGTCTCCTTCTTATTGACCCAGCATAGGCGCTGCGGCCGAGCAAGAAAGGTAGCAAAAGCATCACATCCGGACTTTGCGCCGCCGCAGACCCGCCGATAGCGCCGGAGAAAGGCGGTATCATGCAGCCCTCACCAGCCAACAACAACAGGACAGACCATGTCTATCAAGATCAGCAGCCAGTTCGACGCTGGCGCCATCGAGATCGTGAACGCCACCAGCGCCAGCGCCATCGACCTGAACATCCGCAAGGACTCGCACGCCGACATCATCCAGTGGTTCTACTTCCGCCTGCAGGGCGCGCAGGCCGAACCCTGCACGATCCGCCTGCTCAACGCCGGCCAGTCGGCCTACCCGAAGGGCTGGGAAGACTACAACGCCATGGCCAGCTATGACCGCATCAACTGGTTCCGCGTGCCGACCAGCTTCGACGGCCAGGTACTCACCATCGAGCACACCCCGGCCATGGACAGCGTTTACTACGCCTACTTCGAGCCGTACTCGTGGGAACGCCACCTGGAGCTGCTCGACCGCGCCCAGCTCTCGGAAAACGTGCGCATGGTCGACCTCGGCTCGACCGTCGACGGCCGCGACCTGAACATGCTGGTCATCGGCGAACCCGACGCCGGCAAGAAGAAGGTCTGGGTAATCGCACGCCAGCACCCGGGCGAGACGATGGCCGAGTGGTTCGTCGAAGGCATGCTCGACGCCCTGCTCGATCCGGCGCACCCGTTCGGACGGCAGCTGTTAAAAGAAAGCGTGTTCTACGTGGTGCCGAACATGAACCCGGACGGCTCGGTACGCGGCAACCTGCGCACCAACGCCGCCGGCGCCAACCTGAACCGCGAGTGGTATAACCCGACCATGGAGCGCAGTCCGGAAGTCTTCCTGGTGCGCCAGAAGATGCATGAAACCGGTGTCGACGTCTGCCTCGACGTCCACGGCGACGAGGGCCTGCCCTACGTGTTCGTGGCCGGCAGCGACGCCCTGCCCAACTTCACGCCGGAGCAGGCCGCGGCCGAAAAGGCCTTCGCCGAGAACTTCATGATCGCCAGCCCGGACTTCCAGACCGACTACGGCTACGAAAAAGTGCCGTTCACCGACGAAGTGCTGACCATGGGTTCGCCCTACATCACGCACGCCTTCGGCTGCCTGTCGCTGACGCTGGAACTGCCGTTCAAGGACAACGCCAACGACCCCGACCCGCAGGTCGGCTGGGATGGCGCGCGCAGCGCGCGCCTGGGCGCCGCCGTGCTGCAACCGGTGCTGCAGGCTCTGCGCGCACTCAAGTAACGCAAGGAACCGGCCCGCGCCCTGCCCTGTCAAACGGGGGAATCGACGGGGAGCGGGCATGGCACACACGGGCGGCAGGGTCTATCGGCCGGGCGACAGCCTGGAAGCGGGCGACCTGCCGCCCGCCGGGCTGGCGCTCGGCGACTCCTGGTTCTGGCACGGCGACCAGACCCTCCTGCACGCGCTGGCCACGCATCCGTCGGTGGCGCCCGAGCATGCGGTCATCCGCCTGCTCGGCTTCAACGGCGCGCGCCTGAACCAGTACATCGGCGACGGCATCTATGCCGACCTGCTGCGCACCCGCCTGAAACCGGATTTCCGCTTCAGCGAGTTCTATCTCGGCGGCGCCGCCAACGATGCCCTCGAATACGGCCTGGCCCTGCACGACGACTGCTCGACCGCCCTGGCGCCCGCCGATTGCCTCTCGCCCGAGCGGCTCGACCTGCTGCTGTACCACATCGATGAAGGCTTGAACGGCATCATCCGCACGATCCGCTGGGCCTACCGCAAGACCACCTGGCTGCAGCCGATCTTCCTCAACGGTTACGATTATCCGGTCCCCGACGGCCGCAGCTTTACCCATGCGCATGGCGGCTGGATCACGACGATGATGGACGAGGCCGGGGTCAACCCGGATCTGGCCTACCGCAAGGAAGTCATCCGGCGGCTGATGGATGCGATCAACGAACAGGTGCTGGCGGAATTCCACTCGCCGATCGAGCGCGTGTTCCACGTCGACAGCCGTGGGGTGCTGTCGAACGACGACGGCACCTACGCACAGGATTGGGACAATGAGCTGTACCCGAGCAGTGCAGGTTTCGGGAAGATCCTCGAACGGGCCTGGTTTCCGTTGCTCAGGCCGTTCGGGATCGTCCGGTGAACGCTGTTACAGGAAGGTAAACAGGTCTTCCTGGGACAGGCGCGACTTCGGCAGCTTGGCATTGAAGTCGCTGTCGGCGTGGTAGCCGAGGCTCAGCATCACCAGGCTCGACAGGCCCTGCTCGTGCAGGCCCAGTTCCGCGTCCAGCGCGCCCACGTCGATGCCTTCCATCGGCGTGCTGTCGACGCCCAGTGCCGCGGCAGCCAGCATGGCGTTGCCCAGCGCAATATACACCTGCTTCTCGTACCACTGCGGCAGGTCTTTGTAGGTGTAGCGGTGCAGGTTGGTGAAGTGCTTGCGGCTGTTGGCCGAATAGCCGCGGACGGTGTCGTCGGCGAAGCGGCCGTCGGCTTCTTCCTTGTCGAGGATGCGCTCCAGCTGAGCCGGCTCGGCCTCGACGCGGGTGCAGAACAGGATCACGTGCGAGGCGTCACGCACCTTGGCTTCGTTGAAGGCGTAGCCGCCCTGGACGCCCTTGGCCAGGCGTGCCTTGCCTTCCGGGGTACTGGCGACGATGAAGTGCCACGGTTGCGAGTTGACCGACGACGGGCTGTTGCGCACCACCTCGTAGATCTGCTGCATGATCTCTTCCGGCACCTGGCGGGCCGGATCGTAGGCTTTGGCGCTGTAGCGCTGCTGGGAGACTTTGACGATATCCATGGGGTTCCTTGTTATGTGGAATGCTTAGCCGCACATTATTGCAGGAACCTAAAATTCGCGTGCGAGCCGGTCCATTTTCGACCGGCTGCACGCCTGCCTGCCCTGGCTCAGGCAAAGCCGCCGTTGACGCGCACGACTTGCGAATTCACCCAGGCGCCGTCCGGACCGGCCAGGAAGGACACGGCCGCCGCGATCTCGTCCGGCTCGCCGATGCGTTCCAGCGGCGCCATTTTCCCGATCTGGGCGATCTGCTCATCCGACTTGCCGTTCAAGAACAGCTCGGTGCCGACCGGCCCCGGCGCGACGGCGTTCACCGTGATGCCGCGGCCGCGCAGCTCGTTGGCCAGCACGTGCACCAGGCCCTCGGTGCCGGCCTTGCTGGCAATGTAGGGACCATAGCCCGGGAAGGACTTGGCGATCACGCTGGTGGACAGGGCGATGATGCGCCCGCCTTCCTTCAGGTGCTGCGCGGCCTGGCCCAGCACCAGGAAGCTGCCGCGCAGGTTGGTGGCGATCACGCGGTCGAAGTCCTCGAGCTTGTCCGGACTGATTTGGGCCATCGGCATCACGCCGGCACTGTTGACCACGACGTCGATGCGCCCGAACGCCTGCTGCGCGGCCTCGAACAGGCGTGCCACGGCGTCGGCGTCGGCGACGTCGGCCTGCACGGCGAGCGCCTTGCGGCCCAGCGCTTCGACGGCCTGCGCCGTCTCCTGCGCCTTGGCGGCATTGCCCGCATAGTTGACGACGATGTCGAAACCGTCGCGCGCCAGGCGCAGTGCGATGGCGCGTCCGATGCCGCGCGAGGCGCCGGTCACCAGGGCCACGCCCTTGTATTCGATGGTCATGCTGTTCTCCTTGAATGGGTTGAAATGGATGCCGGTATTCTCATCGTTTCGAAACAGGAGATAAACTGGGCACACAGAACAACACTATTCAATATCCATCAATAATATGGACCGTCTCGATACCCTGCAACTGTTTACCCGCATCGTCGAGCAGAACAGGTTCAGCCGCGCCGCCGACCTGCTCGGCATTCCGCGCGCGACCGCCACCCACGCGATCAAGGCCCTCGAGACGCGGCTGGGCACGCGCCTGCTGGAACGCACCACGCGCCACGTCCGGCCGACCCTCGACGGACAGGCGTACTACGAGCGCTGCGTGCAGGTGCTGAGCGACCTGGACGATGCCGAGGCCGTGTTCCGCCAGGGCGCCTCCAGTCCGCGCGGGGTGCTGCGGGTCGACATGTCGGGCACCCATGCCACGCGGGTCGTGCTGCCGCGCATCGGTGAATTCCACACGCTGTATCCGGAGGTCGAATTGGTACTCAGCAGCGGCGACCGGCTGGTCGACCTGGTGCGTGAAGGGGTCGATTGCGTGATCCGGGCCGGTGCCCCGCGCGACCAGAGCCTGGTGGCACGGCGGCTGGCGCTGATGCCGCAGGCGATCGTGGCCAGCCCGGACTACCTGGCCGCCCACGGGACGCCGCGCCATCCCGACGAGTTGGCGGCGCACCAGGTGGTGGGGTTCTTTGCCAGTAGCGGCGGTCTGGATTACCCGCTCGAACTGGACGTCGATGGCGAGGCGCGCCGCTTCGACCTGCCGGGCTGGCTGTCGGTCAACGATGCGGAAAACTACGTGCTGGGCGCCTTGCGCGGCTGCGGCCTGATCCAGGTGCCGCGCTTCCATATCGAGCAGGAACTGGCCGACGGCCGCCTGGTCGAGGTGTTGAAGCAGTGGCGCAGCCCGGATTTCCCGCTGTCGGCGCTGTACCCGTACCGGCGCCAGCTGTCGCCGCGCCTGCGCGTGTTCGTCGACTGGATCGCGGGCCTGTACCGCGAACGCTTCGGCGCGCCGGCATGAAAAAAGGCAGCCGCGGCTGCCTTCATGGTGTCACTGAGCGTGGCTGGAATCAGTTGCCGGCCACTACCATCTTTTCGATCAGGATCGAACCGGTCGACTTATTGCCGCGCGTCAGCACGTCATTGCCGATACCCACGATCTGCTGGAACATTTCCTTCATGTTGCCGGCGATGGTGATCTCTTCCACCGGATACTGGATCACGCCATTCTCGACCCAGTAGCCCGAGGCGCCGCGCGAATAATCGCCGGTGACGTAGTTGGTGCCCTGCCCCATCAGTTCGGTGACCAGCAGGCCGGTGCCCATCTTGCGCAGCATGCCCTCGAAGTCGTCGGCGATTTTCGTTTCCTTCGACTTCATTTCGAGGTTGTGCGAGCCGCCGGCGTTGCCGGTGGTCTGCATGCCCAGCTTGCGCGCCGTGTATGAGGACAGGAAATAGCCCTGCAGTACGCCGTCGCTGACGACCTTGCGGGTCTGGGTGCGCACGCCTTCCTCGTCGAAGGGCGAGGAGCCGACGCCGCCGACCACGTGCGGGTCTTCGACGATGTTGATGTGCGAGGGGAAAATCGACTGACCCAGCGAATCGAGCAGGAAGCTCGACTTGCGGTACAGCGCGCCGCCCGAGGTGGCCTGGACGAAGGCGCCGAGCAGGCCCGCCGCCAGCGGCGCTTCGAACAGTACCGGGCAGGTGCGGGTATCGAGCTTACGCGCGTTCAGGCGTGCCAGTGCGCGCTCGGCGGCGTAGCGGCCGACTTTT
The DNA here is from genome assembly GCF_006715485.1 of Herbaspirillum sp. SJZ107. Classification (GTDB taxonomy): domain Bacteria; phylum Pseudomonadota; class Gammaproteobacteria; order Burkholderiales; family Burkholderiaceae_D; genus Telluria. The sequence continues at coordinate 383,966 of NZ_VFNH01000002.1, read as the reverse complement.
TCCGGGTCGGCCAGCTTTTTCGGGTCGCGCGCGGAGGTGTACCAGTCGTCGCGCTGCATGGCGTTGCCGCGGCCGGCGATCGGCGCCACCGACAGCGTGTGGCGCGAGAACGGGTAGCCGGCGCAGAAACCGAGGCTGTTGGCGGCCACGAAGTGCGATTGCTGGACGTAAACGCTGGCACCTTCGCTGTTGGTGATGCGCTTGTCCACCGCAAAGGCGGCGTCTTCGCAGCTCTTGGCGATCTGCGCGGCTTCCTCGGCGCTGATGTCCCACGGGTAGCACAGGCGCAGGTCGCGCGGGTTGGTTTCCAGCAGCGCTTCGTCGGGCAGGCCGGCGGCCGGGTCTTCGGCGGTGAAGCGGGCGATGTTGTAGGCCGCTTCCACGGTCGCGCGCAGCGACTCGGTGGAGAAATCGGAGGTGTTGGCGTGGCCGCGGCGCTGGCCGCAGTACACCGAGACACCGATGCCCTTGTCCTTGTTCTGCTCGATGGTCTCGACCTGGCCTTTGCGCACCGTCACCGCCAGTCCGCTTCCCTCGCTGATCTCGACCGATGCGGCGCTGGCGCCCTGTTCCTTGGCGAATGCCAGCACGTCGCGTGCGAGCTGCTTTAGCTGATCCTGGGTGTGGGTGAAGACGGCGTCATTCATGTGCGTTTTTCGTAGCGAGCCCTAAAACAGTTATCATAGCAGCCGTTTACTGTTTTTACCGGCCGGCCGTGCGCCAGCTCATCTGAATATCATGCCAAATGCAAATCGCGGCGCCGTCGGCTTCCGCTCCGACGAGTTCGAACCGGAATACGAGCGCCCCTCCAAGTCGGAGCTCAAGCGTCAGAGCAACGAGTTGCAGAAACTCGGCGAACAACTGATCGATGCACCGCGCGACCGCGTCAAGCGCGTGGAGATGCCTGAGGACGTCAAGGAAGCCATCCTGGCATGCCAGACCATCACCAACCACGAAGGCCGCCGCCGCCAGCTGCAATTCGTGGGCAAGAAGATGCGTACCCTCGACGAGGAAGAAGTCGCCGTCATCCAGCGCGCCATCGAAAGCTGGAAAGGCGCCTCGAAAGCCGAAACCGCTGCCTTGCACGCGCTCGAGCGCCGCCGCGACAAGCTGCTGGCCGACGACAACGCCCTCACCCAGCTGCTCGCAGAGTACCCGGAACTGGACGTGCAGCAGCTGCGCACCCTGATCCGCAATGCGCGCAAGGAGCAGGCCGAAAACAAGCCGCCGAAAGCCTACCGCGAGATCTTCCAGATCCTGAAGGACGTCTCCAAGAAGAAGGCTGCGCCCGCGGCCGACGGCGACGACGAACACGAAGGCGACGACGATGAGTCTGACGAATAAAGTGGACGAGCTGCCGGCCGACCTCGTGATCGGCCTGGTCTCGGTGTCGGACCGCGCCAGCGGCGGCGTCTACGAAGACAAGGGCATCCCGGCGCTGCAGGTATGGCTGCAATCGGCCATCACAACGCCCTTCCGCGTCGAGACCCGCCTGATCCCCGACGACCGCGCCAGCATCGAACGGACGCTGGTCGAGCTGGTCGATACGGCGCGCTGCCACCTGGTCCTGACCACCGGCGGCACCGGCCCGGCGCGGCGCGACGTCACGCCGGAAGCGACGCTGGCCATCGGCACGAAAGAGATGCCGGGCTTCGGCGAGCAGATGCGCCAGATCAGCCTGCAGTTCGTGCCGACCGCGATCCTGTCGCGCCAGACCGCCGTCATCCGCGAAACCGAAGACCATGCTGCGCTGGTGATGAACCTGCCGGGCCAGCCGAAGTCGATCAAGGAAACGCTGGAAGGCTTGAAGGACGCCGACGGCAAGAGCATCGTCGGCGGCATCTTTGCCGCGGTCCCGTACTGCATCGACCTGATTGGCGGGCCGTACATGGAAACCAATCCGGACGTGTGCAAGGCCTTCCGGCCGAAATCGGCACTGCGTCCCGCTAATAAAGAATAAGGAAGCGCATGAGCGAGCTGCTGGAACACGTCACGATCGACACCGCCGACAATCCGGAAATCTCCGTCATCTGGCTGCACGGCCTGGGCGCCGACGGCAACGACTTCGTGCCGATCGTGCGCGAGCTGGACCTTTCCGGCCTGCCCGGCATCCGTTTCATCTTCCCGCATGCGCGCCGCATCCCGGTCACCGTCAACGGCGGCTACGTGATGCGCGCCTGGTACGACATCACCGGCGCGGAACTGGTGCGGCGCGAGGACGAGAACGGCCTGCGCGCCTCGCAGCTCGAAGTCGAAGCCTTCATCGCGCGCGAAAAGGCGCGCGGCGTGCCGGCCTCGCGCATCGTGCTGGCCGGCTTCTCGCAAGGCTGCGCGATGACCATCCAGGCCGGACTGCGCCACCCGGAAAAGCTGGCCGGCCTGCTGTGCCTGTCGGGCTACGTACCGCTGTCCGCCAAGCTGCCGACCGAGCGTAGCGACGTGGCCCTGACTACGCCGATTTTCATGGCGCACGGCCGCCACGACAACGTGGTGCCGTTCAACCGCGCCGAGATGTCGCGCGACCTGCTGGTCTCGATGGGTTGCCAGGTCGAGTGGCATGAATATGCGATGCAGCATACCGTCTGCCTCGAGGAAGTCCAGGCGATGTCGGCCTGGTTGAAGAAAGTGTTGGGGTAAGCAAAATGGCAAAGAAGGAAGAACTCGACGAAGAAACGATGGCACTGATTAACTGGTGCATCGAAGTCGAAAAGCATCTGGTCGCCGGCGGCGCTACCCAGGCCCAGGCGCAGGAACACATCGAGGAACACGTCGAGTGGTTCACCGACATGTTCTACGACGATCTCACCCCGGAACAAGCTGCAAAAGAGGCATTGGCGTAAAACCGGAGACCCGCCAGCGCCGCCTGGCGGGTTCAGCTACCATGCTCGGACATTCTCAACCATTGTCCAAGGAGCATGTGTGACCGCATCCGCAATCGACGTCCTGTTTCAACCGGCCCGCATCAAGGGGCTCGCGCTCAAGAACCGCATCGTGATGGCCCCGATGACGCGCAACTTCGCGCCGAACGGCGTGCCGAATGCCGCCATCGCCGAATACTACCGCCGCCGTGCCGCCGCGGATGTCGGCCTGATCCTGTCGGAAGGCACCACCATCGCCCGTCCGGCTTCGAAGAACCTGCCGCAGATCCCCGACTTCCATGACGCCGCGCTGGACGGCTGGAAGCAGGTCATCGACGCCGTCCACGGCGCCGGCGGCAAGATGGGTCCGCAGATCTGGCACGTCGGTGCCGTCCCCGGTCCGGGCACCGACTGGACGCCCGCCGGCGAGCCGGAAGGCCCGTCCGGCCTGGGTTCGCCCGGCAAGCCCTTCGGCGCCACCATGAGCGACGAAGACATCGCCGACACCATCGCTGCCTTCGCCGCGGCCGCGGCGGACGCGAAAGCCCTCGGCTTCGACACCTTCGAGATCCACGGCGCCCACGGCTACCTGATCGACCAGTTCTTCTGGGACGGCACCAACGAGCGCGGCGACCGCTGGGGCGGCGCCACCCTGCGCGAACGCAGCCGCTTCGCCGCCGAGGTGCTGAAGGCGATGCGCGCGGCCGTCGGCCCCGACTTCCCGATCATCCTGCGCGTCAGCCAGTGGAAGCAGCAGGACTACAAGGCGCGCCTGGCCACCACGCCGGACCAGATGACCGACTGGCTGCTGCCGCTGGTCGAAGCCGGCGCCGACGTCCTGCACTGCTCGCAGCGCCGCTTCTGGGAACCGGAATTCCCGGAACTCGACGGTGCCGACGGCCTGAACTTCGCCGGCTGGGCCAAGAAGCTGACCGGGGCCGCCACCATCAGCGTCGGCTCGGTCGGCCTGGACGGCGAATTCCTCGCCGCCTTCACCGGCAAGGGCGCGCAGACCGCCAGCCTGGATAAACTGGTGGCACGCATGGAACGCGATGAGTTCGACCTGATCGCGATCGGCCGTGCGCTGCTGTCGGACGCGCAATGGGCCAGCAAGGTCAAGGCGGGCGACCAGGCCGGGCTGAAGCCCTTCGAGGCGTCGGCGCTGGCGACGCTGGATTAAATCCCGCCGGGCGCAGGTCCGCACTTGGGCGAATGAGCCGCGGCCCATTCCGCGGCAGTTCTGACCGTTGCCTCGACCGGCTCGCCCTTCCCCGACGGATGCATGGCCGGGATACCGCCACGGTAGAGCGGCCCGTCGCCCAGCGCGAAGCGCAGTTCCGTCAACACCAGTAAAGATCCGTCGGCCAGCGGGTAGGTGTTGTTCAATGTCGACCGCCCGTCGGAAGTCTGGCCGAAGGTGTGCACCCGCTGTTCGCCGAGCAGCGCCACCAGCAGCATTTCGCCGGCGCTGGAGGTATCGCTGCCGACCACCACCGCCAGCGGCCCGTCGGTATACGGTGCCAGCGGATTGGCGCGGCCGCCCGCGTTGGCGCGCGCCATGCGTTCGAGTCCGGCGCGATCGACCACGGGAATGCGCTTGCCGTCGCGGTCCACCGCGTTCGCCTTATTGGCAGTGCCGAACAAGGGATACATCGCGATCAGGGGCGGCCAGGCGTTGCCGCCGTTTTGTTCGCTGAGGTCGACGACCAGGGCGCAGGCCTGCCTGATGTCGGGATGCGCATCGGCCTCGTCATAGAAACGCTTCACGTTCGCATCGATCATCTGCTGGCCGCCGCCCACGTTCGGCGGCGGCGTCCAGCGCAATACCTGCCGCGACTGGTTTGGACCAGCCGGAATGCAGACGGTCGCGTCATGTTGCGAGCCACGGTTGCGGACTGCATCTGCTGGTACTGCACCGGAGCGAATAGCAGCGAGTGCCCGTCCGCATCGAGGGTCGCGAGCAGCCTCCGGATACCGTCATGGACCGCCTCGCGGTCGGCCTGCGCAGCATCGCCATCGACCAGTGCCAGCAGCGCCGTCCTGGCCTGGGCGTATTCGGCCCGTCTGCGTGGATAAACGCCCTTGCTTTCGACCAGTTCGATCGTCTTGCCGGCGACCTCGCGCGCCAGCGGCAGCGGCATCGCCTCCGCGGCACTGGACGGCGAGATCGGGGTCAGCAGGATGGCGGCAAGCGATGCGGCCGACAGGGTACGGATCATCTGCGTCTCCATGGGGAGCAGACAGTGTGGCAAAAACCGCGGCGCGAAAATGCGCGCTTTGTCACGCGTCCGGCAGGGGCGCCGCTTCCGACGGCGGCGCCGCGGTCTGGGCGGTATTCATCACCATCGCCAAAAAAGTGTAATAACCGTTTACGCCCATCAGGTCGACCACGCCCTGCTCCCCGAACAGCGCCAGCGCATCGGCGTACACGCGGTCCGACACGCGCCTGGTGTACTGCAGTTCGGTGCAGAAGTCATACACGACGCTCTCGTCCACCAGCATCGCCTGCGGGCGTTGGCGCCGGGCGATGGCGTCGATGACGTCGGACGGCACGCCGACCTGGCGCGCGATCGGCGCGTGGATCGCCCATTCCACCTGCTGGTCCCATGCGCGGGCGGTGACCAGGATCGCCAGTTCGGAGAGTCTGACGCCAATCGCGCTGCGGTAGCGCAAATATTCGCCCAGGCGCTGCGCGTAGCCCATCAGTTCCGGACTGCGCAGCAGCGGCACGAAGGGCCCGTACAGGGCGCCGCGCGGGCCGTTGATGATGTCCTCGGCCGCGGCGCGCTGGGCGTCGGTCCAGTCCTGCGGCGGAATCGGTTTCAGGCGCTCGGTGGATGGAGGTGTCATGCGGAAATATTCGCATGCATTCCGGCAAAAATCAAAAGAATCCGCGGGCTTCGCGTTTATTGTCAATCGTCAACTTTTGGAGATGGAGACATGAGCCACATCCTGCACCGCAGCCTGCGCCAGACGCCGCCCCTGGCCGTCGGCGGCGACGGCATCTATCTGCGCGACAGCCAGGGCAATACCTATATCGATGCCAGCGGCGGCGCGGCCGTGTCCTCGCTCGGCCATGGCCACCCGGACATCATCGCCGCCATGCACCGCCAGATCGACCGTTGTGCCTACGCGCACACGGCCTTCTTCAGCACCGAAGTGGCAGAGCGCCTGGCCGACCGCCTGGTGGCGCGCGCGCCGGCCGGCATCGGCAGCGTGTACCTGGTGTCGGGCGGTTCGGAGGCGATGGAGACGGCGTTGAAACTGGCGCGCCAGTACTTCGTCGAAGCCGGCGAACTGAAACGTTCGCTGTTCATCGCGCGCCGCCAGAGCTATCACGGCAACACGCTGGGCGCGCTGGCGGTGGGCGGCAACGAGTGGCGCCGCAAGCCGTTCGCGCCGCTGCTGATGGACGTGCCGCGCGTCTCGCCCTGCTACGAATACCGTGGCCGTGCCGAGGGCCAGGGCGTCGACCAGTACACCGAGACGCTGCTGGACGAACTCGAAGCCGCGATCCTGCATGCCGGGCCGGAAAACGTGATCGGCTTCTGCGCCGAGACCGTGGTCGGCGCCACCGGCGGTGCGATTCCGCCGACGCCGGGCTACTTCCGCGGCGTGCGCAGGCTGTGCGACAAGTACGGCATCCTGTTCATCGCCGACGAGGTGATGTGCGGGATGGGACGCACCGGCACCATGTTCGCGATCGAGCAGGATGGCGTGGCACCCGACCTGATCGCGGTGGCCAAGGGTCTGGGCGCCGGCTACGCGCCGATCGGCGCGGTGCTGGCCAACGGCGCCATCGTCGAGCGCCTGCGCAGCGGCAGCGGCACCTTTTTGCACGGCCACACCTACATCGGCCACCCGGTGGCGGCGGCCGCGGCGCTGGCGGTGCAGGAAGTGATCGAACGCGACGATTTATTGGTGCAGGTGCAGAAGCGCGGCGCCACGCTGCGGCGCATGCTGGGCGCCGTGTTCGGCGACCACGAGCACGTCGGCGACATCCGCGGGCGCGGCCTGTTCGTCGGGCTGGAACTGGTACGCAACCGTTCGAGCAAGGAACCGTTCGCGCCGGCGCTGAAACTGCATGCGGCGGTCAAGCAGCAGGCGATGCAGCGCGGGTTGATGGTGTATCCGATGGGCGGCACCATCGATGGGCGGCAGGGCGACCACATCCTGCTGGCGCCGCCGTTCATCGTCAGCGCGCAGGAATTGACGGAGATCGTGACGCGGCTGAAGGAGGCAGTGGATGCGGCGGTGATGGAAGTATTGAAATCGTGATGCATGCATTGTCGCCACAGGCACCAACGTCGTCCCCGCGAAGGCGGGGACGACGGATTTGTTTCCCCTGATTAGGCCTTCGGAAACGCCACCACTTCCTGCTGCTGCTCGCCCAACCCGGCAATCCCCAGGCGCAGCTTGTCGCCCTTCTTCAGGAAACGCTGCGGCGACCGTCCGAATCCCACGCCCGGCGGCGTGCCGGTGCAGATGATGTCGCCAGGTTCCAGCGTCATGAAGCGCGACAGGTAGCTGACGATCTGGGCCACCGTGAAGATCATGTTCGCGGTGTTCCCGGTCTGCATGCGCTTGCCGTTCAGTTCCAGGTAGAGATCCAGGTCCTGCACGTCGAAGATCTCGTCCTTGGTCACCAGGAACGGGCCGACCGGGCCGAAGGTGTCGCATCCTTTACCCTTGTCCCACTGCGAACCCAGCTCGAACTGGAAGGCGCGCTCGGAGACGTCGTTGACCACGCAGTAGCCGGCCACGAACTTGAGCGCATCTTCTTCGCTGACGTATTGCGCGCGGGTGCCGATGACGACGCCCAGCTCGACTTCCCAGTCGGTCTTCTTCGACCCTTTCGGCAGCTGGATCGGGTCGTCCGGGCCGGACAGGCAGCTGGTCGCCTTCATGAACATGATCGGCTCTTTCGGGATCGGCGCGCCGACTTCGGCGGCGTGGTCCGAGTAATTCATGCCGATGCCGATGAATTTGCCGGTGCCCTTGACCGGCACGCCGAGGCGCGGGTTGCCGCGCACCAGCGGCAGGGTCTTCCAGTCGACCTTGGACAGTTTGCGCAGCGCCTTTTCGGACAGCACCGCGGCGTCGATGTCCCCGATCACGCCGGACAGGTCGCGCAGCCGGCCTTCCTCGTCGAACAGGCCGGGCTTTTCCTTACCGGGGCGACCGTAACGAACCAATCTCATAATCTTCCTTCTCGTTGAGCAAAGCGATTCCGCATTCTACCGGACGCCGCTCGAGGAAGGTTCGATGGCAATGCCGCAGCAGCCCGGGCAACTGCAGCGCCAGCAGCACGCCGAAGGCGATGCGGTAGGCGATGGCCGGTGCATGGCCTGCGCCATCTACCTGCCATAACCCGACTATCTGTCCGAAGCCGGCCTGCACCAGGAAGGCGCCGACGAAGATCAACAGGTTCAGGCAGGTGGCCGCGCGCCCGGTCAGCTCGCGCGGCAGGCTCTGGGCCACGATCGCGTATTCGATGCCGGTGATCGTGCCGACCAGCGTGAACAGCACGGACAGGGTCTGCAGGCTGGGCCGGTAGTTGCAAACGATCGCCAGCTGCACCAGCAGGAACAGCGCGACCCCGACCGCGGCTACGTCGATGGCGGCGATGCCGCGCCGTCCGGCCCATTCGGTAATCATGCCCACAGCGATCGCGCCGAAGATCACCGAGGCCATGCCGAGGTACAGCAGGTAGGCCACGGCGCTGTCGGGAAAGCGCGCCACGTCGGACAGCCAGCGCCCGATCCACAGGCCCTGGATGCCGAAGAACACCGCATGCGGAATCAGGACCAGCGAAATCGTGGTGCGGAAGGCCGGTGCGCGGTAGACGTCGAGCACCGAGCGCACGGTAGGCGCCCTGGCGCTGGCTGCAATCCGGTTGCGCGGCGTGACCAGCCAGATCAGCAGCCCGGAAAAGACGGTGAGGAATGCCAGCAGCATGAACAGTCCGCGCCAGTCGGTGTACTGCAGCAGCGAACGCACCGGCATCGTGCTGGATGCGGCGCCCAGGCCGCCCACCGCGATCAGGTAGCCCTGTACCGACGGCAGGCGCTTGGGCGCGATCCAGGTCGAAATCGCCTTCACCGCCGACATGAAGCAGCCGCCCAGGCCACAGCCGATGATGGCGCGTGCCAGCACCAGCTGGGTAAAACTGTGGCCGGTGGCGAACATCCAGGCACCGCCGGCCGCCAGCAGCATCAGCACCAGCTGCACCTTGCGCGGCCCGTAGCGGTCGAGCGCGATCCCGACCGGCAGCTGGACCAGCGCGAAGGCGAAGAAGAATGCACTGGTGAGCAGGCCGAGCTGCCCCGGCGTCAGCGCCAGCGCGCCGACCAGCTGCGGCGCCAGCACCGCGTTCACGTTGCGCAGCAGGGAGGACAGGTAGTGGCCCAGCGCGAACGGCAGGAACACGTAGAAAAAAACCGCCACGCCGGAGAGGCGTGGCGTGTTCTGGTCGGCATCCATGGGATGGCGTCGTCGGCGGTCGATCAGGCGTGCTCAGGCCGCATCGGGCTGGCTGTCGCTGGCGCGGCGGTCGCGCATGGACTCGTGCGGCTGGATCGGGATCACGCGCCCGGCCGGCCCGTGCAGCGCGGCCTCGCCCGATTCGTCGCCCTCGAAGAAGAACTTCTTGCGGCCGAAGGCGGGTTTCAGGTGATCCAGCCAGGTCGCATCCGGATCGTACTTGGCGAAGAAAGGCTTGCGCACCCATTCCGGATTGCGCGCCTGCAGGAACTGCAGCGCGAACAGCTTTTCGCCGTTGATGGTGACCACGCCGTCGATCACGACCTTGCCCGGGAAGGCGCTCATCGACGGTCCGCGCACGGTGCGCGACAGGCCCGACACCATGCTGTATGCCGACTGGAAGATCTCGTGCGCGCGCGCCAGCGGCAGCGCGAAATAGTCGCTCGGGCCGGTGTCGCGCTCGACGAACATGTAGTACGGGATCGCGCCCAGGCGCACGCCGGTGGTCCACAGCTCGGCCCAGCTGGCCGGATCTTCGTTGATGTGGCGGATCAGCGGACCCTGCATGCGCAGCGTGGCGCCGGTGCCGACGATGCGCTTCACCGCCTGCTGGGCGATGTTGTTGCGCAGTTCGACCGCGTGGTTGTAATGGCCCATGATCGCCAGGTTCTTGCCCGACTTGACCACCTTCTCGAACAGGCGCAGCAGGTCGTCGCTGTCCTTGTCCGAGACGTAGCGCTGCGGCCAGTAGGCGACCGACTTGGTGCCGATGCGGATGTTCTGGATATGGGCCAGCTCCGGGGCCAGCAGCGGTTCGATGAATTCGGCCAGCGAGCGGGTGTTCATGATCATCGGGTCGCCGCCGGTGATCAGGACGTCGGTCACGTCCGGATGCGTGGCCAGGTAGGAGACCAGCTCGGTGCATTCGCGCGCATCGAACTTCATGTCGTCCATGCCGACGAACTGCGGCCAGCGGAAGCAGAAGGTGCAGTAGGCGTGGCAGGTCTGGCCGGCGCTGGGGAAGAACAGCACGGTTTCCTTGTACAGGTGCTGATACAATGCGTCTCTTATGAAAGCTTATTCTTATTCTCGCTACAGTTCGGATGCCCAGAAGCATGGCACATCCATCGACCGTCAACAGACGCTTGCTCGCAAGTGGTGTAAGGACAATGGTATCGATCTGTCAGACCGTGTGTTTGCAGACGAAGCAGTTTCTGGATTCCATGGGGACAACGTACGGACTGGTGCGCTTGGTGAGTTCATCGCTGCTCGGGAATCAGGGGAGATTGAACCGGGGAGCATCCTGATTCTGGAGCATTTGGACCGCTTAACCCGGCTAAAGCCCATGCAAGCAGTTTCACTACTGTCGAGCATCACGGAACTGGATATAACCGTCGTAACGTTGCGCCCCGAAATGAAGTTTACGAAGGAGTGGGACACGATGCAACTCTTGCAGGCTGTACTGCATCTGGACAATGCTCACAAGGAGAGCGCCCGTAAGAGTGACCTTGGGAAGATCGAATGGGGTAAGCGGTTTGCTCGTGCAAGGCAATCAGGGCATCACATTGGCAAGCGTGTTAGCAACTGGCTTGATCTGGGCGAGGATGGCAAGTACCACTTGAACGGGCATGCCGATGCTGTACGCGAAATCTTCCGGCTGTGCCTTGAAGGGCTGGGCAGTACGGCAATCTCGCAGGCGCTTAATGCGAAGGGTTATAAAACTTTCAACAAAGGTGGGCGCTGGGGCACTACGGCTGTCCTTACGATTCTTCAGAACCGAGCGGCCATCGGGGAACTTGCACCTAAGGACGGTGGGGAGCCGATACCAAACTACTTTCCTGCTGTGGTAGATCAGGATACGTTCGATTCCGCCAAAAGCATCATCAAGGCCCGGCAAACTGGGAAGATACCTAAACAGTCGGCAGAGTTCAATGTATGGGGCAAGTTGGTGTTCTGCGGAGCGTGTGGAAGCGCCATGCATATCATCCAGCGTACGAAGTTCCGTTACCTGATGTGTGCGAATCGTCGCTACGGTAGCTGCGAAGGCTCTAAGAATGTTCGGCTCGATGAGAGCGAAGATGTATTGATGGCTCTCCTTATGCAACTGGACGCGATTAGTCTGGTCATGCCGGACCCGGACAAGCTTCATCGGGAGCTGACAGCGGCGGAAGGACGCCTGATAACCGAACGGGAGAAACTAGCGGTTTGGGCTGGAAAGCTGGCGTTTCATCCCGAGTCTGAAACTTTCGCCAATTTCGTACTCCAGAGCGAAGCACGCATTAAAACACTGAAGGCCGAGGTAGAACGCCTGACGGCAGACCTGACGGGCGGTCAGAAGCTGAACTGGTCGGAGATTCGAGCCAGGATCGACTTGACCGACAAGAACACACGGAGACGAATCAATGCCTTCTTACATCGGCTTCATGTGCAGGTTCGCATTGCTGAAGGCTATCTGGTGATCCAGGGCGACGAAGGCCGAGCGATATTCGCTGTCTCAAAGGGGAAGATCGGGCATACCACGCTGCATGCCGACAAGGGCATATTCCCGAACCTGATGCAGACGAATGCGATGGCTCTGGGCGTCAAGAATCGACTCGTCAAGCATGGGATGGGTTATAGCGGCAAGCTGACCGTGCCGAATGGCAGGGGAACACGTAGGACGACGAAAGGCGAGACTAGAGCCGTACAGCCAGCGAAGCCAGTAGACACCGGGCCAGCAACGCCGTATGACACGATGCTACCGGATGAAGCGTACGATTTACTTGATGAGCACGGAAAGCCGATCTTCTCGCCAGACACGTACCGGGACGAATATAGCATCCCCGGCGAGAACGGCAAGTTCTCGCAGTACACTGACGAAGATCAAGTACTTCATGCACCGGATGACTGATTTAGCAGAGAGCAGTGAGAGCACCGAGGAAGCCGTAAATACGAAATAGTGTTGCTAATGTGCCAATGGCACTTTAACTATATAGTGCCGTAGGCACAGAACATAGTATTACTAATATTAATACTTCCTATTGACTTCCCCTTACAGGGAAGTCTTTCTTTAATATAATATTGCTTTTATATAATATTATATACCCTCACTCGCCTGCGGCTCGTTCGGGCTATAGCTTACACCACGAATTTCCGTTTGTCAATGGTTTGTGCTTTCCGCACATTCAATGGTATGTCGCCAATGGCGAAATTTTCGAAAAGGAATTTTTCGGAAGTGCCTTCCTGCTTCGCACCGTCGCCCAGGTTTGGGAATATCAGCGGGAGCGGGCTGGTTGCTTAACCTGTCCCGGTGGCGTTTCGGATGGGTCGCCAGAGCGCCAGAAATATCGGTAGACGGCTCGTAGAGAGCCGGGAGGGGTAGGAGTCATCTACACTGGAAAAAGGCTCAGAACGGCTCTAATCGCGTCTGGAGCGCGTGTCTCGCTGGAATTGGTGTAAGGCTGGAGCTAGCCAGAGAGCAGGAGGGCTTGGGAAGGCGGTTTATAGGCCGCTGGAGCGCTTTAGTGGTGTTGAGCAGCACAATGTAGCCTGATTAGGCTCGGAGGCCGTAGAAGCCTCCTATTCGCGTCCAAGCCCATGTACAACGCTTAACTGCTTTCATTGTAAATTACGCGGCAGTGAACGGGGAGTCCGTAAATACTAGGTCAAAATTCTTCGAAATTTCGAAGGCTGTGCCCGGCCCAGGGACTCTCAGAAAGCCAGTTTCGTAATCATACTCAAGCACGTGAAACAAGTTGCCGTATTGTTCGCCTGCGATTTGGTGGAGTCGGAGATTTGGTTGCGCTTCTGCTTCAGCACGCGACATATTTTCGGAGAATGCAAAACGGTTGGGATCGATCAGCTCAATGAAACCGAACTGGAAAAGCTCGATCACCCAATAGGCAACTGACACCATCAAGGCCCGCCGAAGGTCAACCGATTCACCGGAGAGCAACTTTAGCCAAAGCAGCTTTTGCGTACCATGGTACTCGCCTGAAGAATCCCTGTAGATGCAGTAAGCGGCACGGGGCTGCGCTTTCTCCAAGCGGTCAATCTTGCGCCCAGGTCGTGAGACAGTTTCGTGTTTGTAGGCAATCGCAAAATCGCATACGTATTCGTAAGCAGGACACTCACGCCATGTACTCTCACGGTAGTGATAGTCTCTGCGGAATAATAACGTCTTCAATGGCTGTGGGATTTCCAGCATCACCCTCTCAGGCAGGCTGTTGAGAATCCCTGCCAGACGAGCAGCTATAGCGACATCGGTTCCGTGATCAATGTCACGGTTCGAAGAGTTGGCACGAAAATCGTCCAAAGCGGGTAGCAATTGAGTAACGAAAAATCGTCGGATGCTCATACATTCTCCGTAACGTTGTCAGAGAATCATAACGCGACTGTACGGCGGCAGTCGAAGATATTCGTGGTTATGCTGCCGGTACTACTTTCGCGCTCATGCTCTCTTCCTTGGAACGCCATCTGGACCGAATTCCCAGACCGTACAGCTTCGCCGTAGGTCGCCCACTTTCAGCAGCATGTCCCTATGGTTTGTCACGATACGGGGTTCGATATGACCGTCTGTAACAAGCCGCATGGTAGTGTTCTGGAACGCCAGAGCATTGTTGACACCAAACGCAATCCGGTACTCCTTCTGCTTTTCGTAGTCCCTTGTTTTGGACATTGCAATCCTGTCAGGGAAGGCCCATTCGATCCCTACGTTGTCGCCAGCGTTGTAATACGTAACTGGCCTGTGCAGCAGAGTTTCATTCTTGATCGAGGGTCGGCGCTTCAAGGCGGAGCGTATGCCAGCGAGTAACCTGATGGGATCATGGATTTCGATACAGGTCGTAGTCCCGAAGTCATGCGCAAGGTCTGCTGATAACTCGGTGCTAAGGCATAGCACGAAGATGTCTTCGGTTCGGGCGTTTGATTCAAGCGAGCCGTTGAAAATGTGCGTCTGGCCGCTCTCCACCATCGTAAGGGGAAGTCCTCCCGCCTTTTGATGCAATCGCGTCCCTTCGTACCTGTCGCCCCTTACCTGTTGCTCTTCGTAGTCTTTGTAGTATGCAAGCGTACGAAACAGTATTTCGCCACGCCGTATAAAACCGTCAACGTACTTTTCGGGTGTGTACTTGTAGATGGGCGACATGCAAGCTCCAAATGAGCAACAAGGATTGTTGCCCAGCTATTGTATTCCTTGGAGTGTTGCTGCGGCTGAAGCCGTCGAGACACTTTGAACGGCAGGCCAGGATCGCTGTAGCGGCCTTCCTGTCGTGTCTGGTGCTTACTTGACGATGGAGAGCACCGTAGCACGGCTTACGCCGTAGTCGCGTGCCAGACTGCTAACCGATGCGTTGTTAGCGTATTCGTTCTTCATCTTCTCTTGCTGCTCTGGCGTGGTCTTTGACTTACGGCCCAGGGTCTTACCCTCTGCCTTTGCCCGTTCCAGTCCGGCATGGGTACGCTCTACCAACAGATCACGCTCCATTTCAGCAACAGCGGCCAGCATCTTCAGCATAAGCTTACCGGCTGGGCTAGTAAGGTCCAACTTACCGAGCTGGAGAACGACCACTTCAATCTTGCGACCTGCCAGCATCTTGATAGTCGCTCCTATGTCCTGAGCATCGCGGCCCAAGCGGTCCAGCTTCGTTACAACCAGCTTCTCACCGTCACGCATCTGGCCGAGCATCTTAGCGAACTGCGGACGTTGCATAGCAGACATCTTGCCCGACACGCCTTCGTCAGCGTACCAGTACTCGACGGTGTAGCCGGATGCTTCAATCTCAATCCGTTGGTTCTCAGTCGTTTGTTCCTTGGTGCTGACACGACCGTAAGCGAATGTTGCCATGTCTGTGATACTCCCCTGTTGGTAATGGGTGTTAGAATATAGTGACATGTTGGAAATTGCAACCCCTATTTTTCTGACAGTGCTAACGGCTGTGTTTCCTATGTGTTGGAAAACGGTCGATTGCTAACACTTTGCGCTGCTTGCCGCTTCCACTGTTAGTGTCATACTGCTGTATGTTCATACAGCATCAATTTCCATAGTACAATCCAGTTCATATAGTTGTGTAAGTATCCGTTACGCACTGTGGTACTATCCGTAGTGTCGTAATCGATATGGGCTACTATATCTAGTAATAGCGTTTCCCCGGATGGTGCTTGCCTTCCGGTAACTGCTGCGTCACGCAACGCGGCCTGTTATTAAGGAGCTAACAATGCATTTCGAAATCTACGAACAGAAACAAAACGGCTTGCTCGCTGCTGCTGGCGGCAGTGGAGATTACCGCTGGCGTCTGCGTGCTGACAATGACCGGATCATTGCGGACAGTGGTGAGGGTTATCGGAACAAGAGTGACTGCCTGCACGGAATCAACTTGGTCAAAGGGACCACGGCTGCAACTTCGGTTGTCGATTCCACGTTACGCAATGCCTTGGCGGGCCTTCTCGGAACGCTCAATCAGAGGTAGTTGGCATTACGGCCCTGAGCATGTTGCAGCGGGGCCGTTTTCATTCGTAATCGTTAGTGAGGAACCGTATGGCAATCAACGCAAATCAAATTTTTGAACAGGTCAAGGGAGCAATTGCGGCGCTAGAAAAGCTGCCAGCGAAAGAGCGTGAAGTGAAGCCGTCTTCCACTTTCGCCCGCAACTACAACAACCTGCTTGCTCTGGCAAAGGAGGCAATGCCCGAAGTAGACGAGCGACGCTGGCCCCCTACCGTCGAAGAGATGGTGTGCGATGCTCGCTATACTGAGATTCATGCGTTCTTGGAGCAGCTCAGAGTCATCTTGCAAGAAGGGTACGACTACGGGTTGTAGGATCGTATCCGAATAAGTCCGTTGGCTGACTGTTGCGGCGGTGTGGGGTAGTTAATTGGACAATCCAAAGAACTTAGTTACCCGGCCCATCATCAATGGGGAAGCCGGGATTGCTTCTTACCGATGCGGGACAACTCGGCTACCACTGTAGCTGGGTTGCCCTTCGTTGATGCTGTCGGCTGTGGTTTCGTTGCTGCGGCTGGCTTGGGAGCGGCTACAGGCGTCACAGACGCTTTCATATCCGGCTTGCCCCACGCCCAGCTATCCTGAACCTTCGTGGCTGGCTGGGTTGCTGCTGTCGAATGGCTAAGTTCCCGTTCAGGAAAATTGCTCTGTGCCTTCGGCGTGCGTTTTAGTGAATCCTTCATGTTGCGTGTGTCCTTTCGGTTTGTTTGCGACGGGCCAGAGATGGGCATAAATGCAGGGCATACTGTCTGCTAATTTCTTTATCGACTTCAGCCAGATTGATTGGCGGTGGCATTGGGTGACTGTCGGCATAGCCGTAGAAGCAGAATGTGCTATCAAGGTCATTCCGAACCTGCCAGATTGATTTCATGATGCCATTGGCTTTCAGGTACTCTTGAATCTGGCCCAGGTGCATACGAGCACCAATGGCTTTCTCGTACAGTCCTGCTACGAAATTGAATCCTGCTGGCGTAAGCTGGTGCATAGCGTCTCCTTCGTTTGTTTTTTCCTGCCCGGTAATCAACCGGGGCATGGGGAGGGTTTTATCCTGTTTAGGATAATTGGTACTTTCCAAATTACTCTGTCCGTCTGCTGCTGGGTTTTTCATAACTTTATGAGAAACTACTTTTACACTTTCCAGTGGAATAATCTCTTCTGTCGCTGCTGGGAGAGCAGCGGGAAGGGAATCAAGGGTGGGCTTTGTCTCTCTGTTGGTGCTGGCTGTATAAACCTGCCCTTCCACTCCATTCTTACTCCGTACTTTCGTAAGGTAGGAAATCCAGAGCAAGCAATCATCCAGCACTGGTCCTGCTTTCTTCGGTACGTAGGCGTAATTGACTTGTTTTCCTGCTACGTGGTGCATTGAGTCTTGCGGTGGAGCGATCTTGAAGGCCAGACCAAGCTTTCCCGTCATTTCAGTGAACCAGTGATTTTTCCTGTAATGGATAATGGTATCGGGGTGAGCATCCTTTGCTTCGATCAATAGGAATACATGCTTATGAAACCTTTTGAGCTTGTCCCGTTCATAGCATGCCTTGTATCGGCATGGCATTCCATTGGTTCGAAGTTGCTTACACAGTAGCTCTACAGCCTTGCGGTACACTCTACGATCTTCCGATCCGGTTAGGACGATATGGTACAGTCTGCCATTGGTGTATGGGTGATTCAGTAGCATGTCCTTATGCTTACGGAAATTCACAGGGCTATGGTTTCCACCATTTGCAAGGTGAATGATTGTCTCTGTCTTCTTTGTCATTAATACTCCTTACTTCCTACTGCTACATATACTTGTCTTTAATCAAATCTGTTTTCGATGCGATGAATCGAGTATTTCCCCTATGGCGGATGGATGGAGATTAACAATTCCATCCATTTTCTACATTCATCGTAAGTTCTTGATTTTAAACATTATTTCTGTTTCTATCTTGCTCGCGTTGTTTCTGTAACTCGGCGAGTGTTTCCCTGTCTGGAGTTGCTTTCTGGTGGATCAGATTTTCAATTACGCGTGATCCACTTACGCCTTGCGTTATCGAAAGCTTACGTAGCTTGTTCCATGTATGCGGGTGCAAATAAACAAACTGCCTGTCGAGTACGCTCCCATCATCGAAGGTAAGACGCTTACGGGTTGTACCGGCTACCGGAGTTAATTTCTGTTTCATTTGGATTCCTTGTCATTAACGCAAAGCGCAGGACGAACTAATCCCGCACCCTGATTTGCGGGTGTAGATTGATCGAACTGCGTTTATGCGGATTTTTTGTTACGGTGCCAGAATTGGCAAGAAGCGCTCCACCAGGGAGGCTGGATGGATTTACTTCAGTTCAGCTTTGCCAGCTCTGCGGCTGCTGCTTGCTTCAATGCTGCGATTTGCTTTTCAAGCGCTTTGGTAGCGTCGGCTACTTCCTTTTCCAGCCTCGCTCGTTTTTCGTCTTCCAGCATGCGCTTAGCGGCTGCTTCGATATCGCGTTTGCGCTGTGCAGCTTCTTCGCGTTGGCTACGTTCGATAGATTCTGTAGCAGTCTTGATAATGTGCGCTTTTGGATTTCCAAGGTGCATCGTGAAGAATGCAAAGCCGTTCATAATCTCGATTAGCCCTTCCGAGAACACGTACCCTTCGCGTGCATGTACTACAGCCTCATCCAGCGCTACATTTACTGGAGCCGAGATTGTTAGAGCGAATGGTTTTGGTGTTACGGCTTGCATCACTGGTGCTGCTGGTGTTTCTACTGGTGCTTCTGTTGTTTTCGTTGCCATGATTTAATTCCTTTAGTTTGTTGAATGAATGTCGTTGCTGCGTAAGTACGACGATACCCGGTGCTTTGTCCAGGGAAGTCCTGAAGGCGTTGTCAGGTGCTGCGAGTTCAGATGCTCGGAAATTGTCTGTAGGGTGCTGTACGGAAGAAGTACAGCAATCACGGCATTTACTGCCCGAAAATACTCATCTGATTTGGACTTACCGCCAAACGTGCGCTTGATTGGTGTCGAAATGGACATACGTGTTTAATCCTCCTATTTACGGATCGAATTTGTTTTATGGGATTGGTAAAACAGACAGGGAAATTGGAGCGGTGCACATTTCCCTACATATGTTCACATTATACTATAGGTGTCGCCAAATTGCAACTTTACGATCACAGAATTCTCTATAACGCAATATGTATTTGTAGAGTGTTTAATCTAAAATGCCATTTCGCTATTACTGCAAAAATTTTAAGCAGTTCATAGGGAGTCTGGCTGAATTTCGGGCCGGATTTCTGCATTTTTCCTGCGTAAAAAGAAGGAACGAACGATTGCCAGCTTAGCAATCTGACAGTGCTGGGAAGGGAGGATTTCGGAGAGGGAAGCTAAGGCTGTCTGTATGCATATGTTGGTAACTCATCATCCGAACGTCCTATAAGCTCTTGGATCACTTCGTCGTCGATACCGTATTCCTTTAGGAAACAAGCAACATAGTCAACACTGTGAGCTTGTCGCAAGACAATTGCTGCCGCAAGTACAGCAGTCATCGATACAGCAGGTTTGAGGTAGGTAGCCATGCGTTGAGTATGCTGACCTCACACGAACGTAGCTTTGCGAAAGATCAAACTTCATTGAAAATTTAAGAGACGTTTTACACCAGCACAAGTACTTGTGCTGCAGGCCCTTGAGCGGCGCATCGTTGACGCGCGGGACGTTGTGCGTCATCTGGCCGGCCGGGTGCGGGTTCATGCGCATGCGGATGTCGCGCACCAGCTTGGCAATGGCCGCATCGTCCTTTTTATACAGCACCAGGTCGCGCAGCTGTTCGTATTCGCGCGCCGGCAGCATGTCGCGGTGCGGAAAGGTCAGGCGATAGATCGGATCGTCGGGAACGTTGTTCCAGTCGATCAACTGCTCCATTACATATTCATTGGTGCGGAAAGGCAGTACATGGGACACGACCTGGACCGCTTCCTGCAAGTCCGGGCTCATCCATTGCCATTGGCGGGCATTTGCGATCGACTGACGGGTATACGGCTTGAACTTGGCGGGCGTCGCTTCAGTGCTCACGGGCATTCTCCAAAGAGAGATGGAAAGGAATAATGGTTGACTTAAGGAATTTAAATTGCCAACAGGAACCGATACTAGGGTTCCAGCGCCAGCCAAGAGTTGCAACCAATCAACTTGTAACCGACCTTTCTCGCCAACCTCCACGTGCAATGCGAAAGATCAGCGTTGTATTTGGAACGTCGCGCCGGGACGGTGTTGCGCCAGCACAAGCCTGCGGCAGGACCTGCAGCGTAGAGTAGTCATGCCAATAGGAAACATTCAGTCCGAGCACATTCTTGAAAGGAAGCACTCATGACCTTCTCGCTGAAGCTGACCGCAACCGCAATCGCCCTGTGCCTGGCCAGTGGTGCCGCCCTCGCCAACGAACCATCCGAAAAGGACGCCATCGCCATGGCCGAACGTGGCGCCGCCCTGATCAAGTCCAAAGGCAAGGACGAGATGATGAAACGGATCAACGCCAAGGATCCGGATTTCGTCCAGGGCTCGCTGTACGTCGACCTGCGCGACGTCAAGACCGGCATCGTGCTGGCCCACCCCTACAACCCGTCGATCGTGGGCAAGGACCTGACCGACGTGCCCGATGCCAACGGCAAGAAATACCGCCGCGAGATCATCGAACTGGCCGCCGCCAAGGGCAAGGGCTGGGTCGACTACCAGTACAAGAATCCGACCACCGGCAAGATCGAGCCGAAGACGACCTACATCCTGCTGGTCGACGGCGTCGTGCTCGAGGCCGGCCTGTACAAGAAGTGATGCATGGGACCGCGGCATCGACGCCGCGGCAACACGACGATGGGCGGCGTGCACGCCGCCCTTTTCATTAGGGCGCCAGACGACCGCCCTTTTTTAGCTGGAGCGAACATGCTGAACAAATTACGGATCGGTCCGAAGCTGCTGCTGGCGCCGGGCCTGGTGCTGTTGCTGCTGCTGCTGCTGGCGGGCGCCGCCTGGTATGGCATGGTGCGCCAGAATGGATCGCTGGAAAACATGGTGCAGGTGCGCGCGGCGCGCCTGAAGAGCGTGGCCGACGTGGCGGGCGACGCCAAGTACGTGCACGCGAATGCCTATCAGCTGCTGGCCTGGGTCAACGGCAGCTTTGCCAAGGCCAGGCTGGACGCCCTGATCGCCGACATCGGCAGCCGCCACGCGGCGCTGAAAGCCCAGCTCGACGCATTGGCACAGGTCGGCAGCGCGGCCGAGCGCAAGCCGATCGATACCTCGCTGGCGGCGCTGGCGGCCTACCGCAAGGCGGTGCAGGAGACCATCGAAATGGCCCAGGTCGACCAGTCGATCGCCACCAATTCGATGCAGAAGGCGGAAAAGGATTTCGTGATCCTGAACCAGCAGCTGGCCCAGCTGGCGGCCCTGGAAAAGACGCTGAGCGAGGAAGCCTACGCCGCCGCGCGCGAGGAATTCCACAACCTCGAGACCAGCATGATCGTGCTGGTGGTGCTGTCGATCGCGGTGTCGCTGGCGGTGACGATGCGCCTGCGCAGCGTCATGCTGCGCGATATCGGCGCGATCTCGAGCGTGGTGCGCGAAATGGCCGACGGCAAGCTGACCGGCAGCGCCGCCAGCGACGGACGCGACGAGATCGCCGACACCTCGCGCGCGCTCGACCAGACCATCTCGAACCTGAACCGCACGCTGCGCAGCGTGCTCGGCTCGGTGCGCTCGATCGACACCGCGTCCAAGGAAATCGCCAGCGGCAACCTCGACCTCTCGACCCGCACCGAGATGCAGGCCGGCTCGCTGCAGCAAACCGCCAGCGCGATGGAAACGCTGACCACGGCGGTCAAGGACAACGCCAGCAACGCGCGCCTGGCCACCGAACTGGCGGCGGAAGCGGCACGCCTGGCGTCCAGCGGCGGCGAGTCGGTCGGGCGCGCGGTGGCGACCATGGAATCGATCCGCGCCAGCTCGCGCAAGATCGTCGACATCATCGGCGTCATCGACGGCATTTCGTTCCAGACCAATATCCTGGCCCTGAACGCGGCGGTGGAAGCGGCGCGTGCCGGCGAACAGGGACGCGGCTTCGCCGTGGTGGCGTCGGAGGTGCGCACCCTGGCCCAGCGCTCGGCCTCGGCGGCCAAGGAGATCAAGGCCCTGATCGCGGATTCGGTGGCGATCATCGACAACGGCAGCACCTCGGTCAACGAAGCCGGATCGAGCATGGATAGCGTGGTGGCCTCGGTGCAGCAGGTGAACGACATCATCAACCGCATCAGCGTGGCCAGCAACGAGCAGGCCGAGGGCATCGCCGAAGTGAATCTCGCCGTCGGCCAGATGGACGACATGACCCAGCAGAACGCGGCGCTGGTAGAACAGGCCGCGGCGGCGGCGGCCAGCCTGCACGAGCAGACCGTCAACCTGGCGCGCGCGGTGTCGGTGTTCGAGATCGAAGGCAAGGCGCAGCCGCAAGCCGGCAACGACGACGCCGATGAGATCCAGCCGGTGCAGGGCGAGCGCCGTGCGCCGCACAGCGCCATGCGCGGCGCCCGTCCCGCTCTCGAGCACCGTGTCGCCGAGAGCCGCCCGCAACAGGCGCGCCGGCGAGCCTAGTCGCAAACGGCCTGACCATGTAAACACCGTCGCCCCTGCGCAGGCAGGGGTCCAAGTTTTCGGCACAGCATCGAACTTGGGCCCCTGCCTTCGCAGGGGCGACGGCTTTTAAGCTAACGTTCCAGCCTCAGCGGAACGGCTTGCTGACGTAACGCGACCCGGCCAATCCAAACCGCCACGGCACGTCGACCGCCTTCGAAATGCCGATGCGCGGACCGCTCACCACCTCGATTCCTTCCGGCGCCGCCTGCAGTTCGAATGGCGGTGCGGCGATCGACTGGCCGTTCAGCGCGCGCGTCACGCCCAGCGCCTGGCACAGCTTGCCCGGTCCGGAACACAGCAGCCATGCATCCGTCGTGCCGCGGCGCTCGCGCATCGCCTCCAGGCCGGCCACCGGCTCGAGCGCGCGGATCAGCACCCCGGCGCCATGCCCTTCTTCGCGGCAGACGAAATTCAGGCACCAGTGGATGCCGTAGGAACGGTAGACGTAGGCATGGGCGGGCGGGCCGAACATCGCGGCATTGCGCTCGGTCGGACCGGAATAACTGTGCGAGGCCGGATCTTCGCCGTCGTAGGCTTCGGTCTCGACGATGCGTCCGCCGACGCCGTTGACCAGCACCGTGACGCCGATCAGCTGGCGCGCCACGCGGTGAGACGGTGCTAGAAAATCGATACCGGCGAGAATATGGGGCGACATGTATGCATCTTACAACGGTCCCGTTTGCCGGGTCGCACCGTCTGCACATCGCTCTCGACAGAGGACATTTTTGACGATTTCACATCAAATAAGTAAATGCATTGCTGCAACTTTTACGGCACTGGTGTACAGTGATGCGCTTCGCACTTATTTCCGTGCAGCACTATATTCCCCTGATCATGAGTACAGCAACCGCCCTGGCACGTCCCAGCGCCGCCGAGGATCCGGTCGACGCGCTGATCAAGTCGATCCGCATCCCGCCGCGTCCCAGCCTGCTGGCCGAGCTGCAGCGCGAACTGGCGTCGCCCGATCCCAGCCCGGAAACGGTCGGCCGCATCGTGGCCAGCGACGTCGGCATGTCGGGCGCCCTCCTCAAATTGGCCAATTCGGCCGTGTACGGCGGCCGCAAGGCCAAGTCGATCGAGCAGGCCATCCTGTTCCTCGGCATTAACCAGGTCGCTGCCCTGATGACCGGCCTGCTGGCGCGCCGCGCGATCCCCGCCAACAGCGCCGCCCTGGCCAGTTTCTGGGACGTCTCGACCCGGCGCGCGCAGGCGATGGTGTTCCTGTCGCGCCGCCTGCGCATCGGCGAACAGGACGTGGCCCACACCTTCGGCCTGTTCTGCGACACCGGGGTGCCGCTGCTGATGGAACGCTTTGCCGACTACGGCGCCACCTACGCCGAAGCGGCGCTGGATGCCGAGCGCCCCTTCACCGCGCTCGAGGACGAGCGCCACGCCACCTCGCACGCGGCGGTCGGCTGCCTGCTGGCGCGTACCTGGGGCCTGTCCGGCGACATCGGCTGGGCCATCCTGCACCACCACGACTACACGGTGCTGGACGACGCCGACAGCCCGGCCACGGTGCGCTCGATGGTCGCGCTGTCGCTGCTGGCCGAAGGCGCGATCAGCTCATACCAGGGCCACGGCGAATCGCTCGAATGGAACAAGGGCGGCGCGCGCGCGATGGCCTATCTCGGCATGTCGGAGGACGAAAAGGAAGAGCTGCTGGACGAGCTGGTCGAAGCCTTCCACGACGAGTAAACGCCCACGCGGCATATTTACATCCTTCGTGCGGCGGCGGATACTTCGACCAGACAGATCGAAGATCGCCGCGCGGAGGAGACATGAAGCGCCTGTTCCAGCCTTTGCGGCTGTTGCCGCTGTGGGTGGCCATGCTGACCGGCTGCGCCAGCCCGCCTCCGCCCGCCCCGCCGCCGTCGCTGTTCCTGGACGCGGCCTTTGCCCCGCCCTCCGAAACCATCGGCGCCGCCGACCTGTTCACCCTCAGCCCGGCCATGCAGGCCTACGTGCGCAGTCCAGCGTTCACGGCCCTGCTGCGCACGCGCGGCCGCGAGCGCGGCCTGCTGGACGCCCTGTACCGCCAGCAGGACCTGAAGCTCGACTACGACGCCAACGCGACCCGCCCCGCCGCCGGCACCTATGCCGCGCGTGCCGGCAACTGCCTGTCGCTGGTGATCATGACGGCCGCCTTCGCGCGCGAACTCGGACTGACGGTGCGCTATCAGGCAGTCGACGTGGAAGATGCCTGGCGCCGCGAAGGGACGCTGTACCTGGTGGCGGCCCACGTCAACATCGCCCTCGGCCACCGCAAGCCGCGCAACCTGCTGTACGACGACAAGGCCGCCCAGGAACTGGTGGTCGACTTCCTGCCGCCGCCCGACGCCGCGCGCCTGCGTACGCGTCCGCTCGACGAAGGCGAACTGGTCGCCCTGTTCCTCAACAACCGCGCCGCCGAGACCCTGGTGCAAGGCCGCATCGACGACGCCTACTGGTGGGCACGCGCCGCGGTGCACGCCAATCCGGCCAGCGCCACCGCCTACAACACCCTGGGCGTGATCTACCAGCATCATGGCCAGTTGCCGCTGGCCGAACGCGCCTACCGCGCCGCGCTCGGACGCGATCCAGACAACCTGGTGGCGATGCAGAACCTGTGGCCGCTGCTGGCCCGGCTCGGGCGTCCGGACGAAGCGCAGGCGCTGGCGCAGCGCGTGGCCGGGATCCGGCCGCCGCCCCTATAAACGTAAAAAGGGCCGGGTCCCTTGCGGAACCCGGCCCTCTTCGATCTCGGATCAGGGCGCTGCGTGATGCCGGATCAACGGCGGCGCTGCTGTGGACGTGAGCCGGTCGGTGCCGGGCCGCGCGTCTCGATGTGGCGGAAGGTGATACGGCCCTTGTTCAGGTCGTACGGCGACATTTCCAGCGTGACGCGGTCGCCCGCAATGATACGGATATGGTTCTTCTTCATGCGGCCCGAGGTGTACGCCACCAGTTGATGGCCGTTCTCCAGGTCGACACGGAAACGCATCTCCGGCAGCACTTCAGTCACCTTGCCACTCATTTCGATCAGTTCTTCTTTACTCATGTCATGTCCTTTATATATGAACGACTCTTTCCGTGACTGATGATGCGAAATCAACGATCGGCAATGCATCGACCGGCGAAGCGCGAACACCGCACCGCCGTCGGACAGGCTGCCAGTCTGCCTGGTCAAGAATGGGAAAAGTCGGGAAACGCAGCGCGTATGCAGCTGGCGCGTTGCGAACTGGGGGATGCATCCAATATGGGGGCGTTGCGCCAGATTAAAAGAGGGAGCCTCACTCTTTGGTCCGGCAGCAAGCCAACACCATCATTCTACACGACAACGGACATCTCCACAGGGAAGGCCCAAATTCTGCCCAAAGTAATGGAACCGACAATACGCGAAAAAAAAGCGCGGCGAGTGCTTGTCTATACAAAAACAGCTCTTGTATAGTGATGCCCAAATTTTTACCCGGAATACATATATGTCCATCAAAACACTTGGTGCCGCACTCGCTGCAACCCTCCTGCTCGCCGGCTGTGCGACCCACGTGCCGCTGACCAGCGAACAGATCGGACGCATTTCTGCCAACACCCCGGCCACCGACCTGAACGCGATCCTGGGCAAGGCCACCGTGGCTGCCAGATACGACGTCGACGCCGACGGCCAGAACTACCACGTGCGCCGGCTGGCGCTGAAAACCGGCACGCGCATGAAGAAAGTCACGGTTTGTACCAAGACCTGCAACCTGGTCGACAGGCCGGTCGCCGTCACCACCCACTACCTGCTGATCCAGGAAATGCCGTCGCAGAAACTGCTGGGCTGGGGCACAGCCGATGAGCTGAGCAAGAACCCGGACAGCCGCATTGCGTCGATCATGCCGAAGCTCCGCCTGGCGGACACCGCAGGCGTGCCGGCGGCGCCGTCGCGCTAAACGGCGTCCGCCTCCGCCTCCACCAGGCGCCGCCACACGGCCATTTTCTGTTCGAAGCTCAAGGCCATGTGCGCCGGCGACGACGACGGCAGCACCACGGTGCGGTAGCCGGCCTCCTCGAACTGGCCGGCAAACTTGCCCGACGCCTGCCCATTGAACCCGACCGTCTGCAGCTCCGGGCACAGCCGGTGCAGGCGCTCGAAATCGTTGGCGGCCGGGTTGCGGATCGCGGCATCCAGGCTGCCTTCGCGTTCGCAGGCGGCCAGCACGTCCCACAGCCCGATGCGGTGCGCCAGCAGGCGCGGCAGGCGCGCGGCGTAGGGCAAGCCATACAGATCTTCACCGACCAGGGCGCCGACCAGTTTCCAGAACTGGTTACGCGGATGGGCGTAATACTGCTGGGCGGCGAGCGAGGCGGCGCCGGGGAAGCTGCCCAGGATCAGGATGCGGGTATCGGGCGCGATGACGGGCGCCAGGCCGGTGAGCAGAGGAGCGGACATGGCCGCATCATAGTCCAGAAACGAAAAACGGGGCATCTGCTCCGTTCGTCGCCCGATGCCGGGGGCGTGGCCCCGGCCCTGTTTTTCATTGCTTCTTGTTGCGGCGGCGGCGGAGGAAGCCCAGGCCGGCCAGGCCCAGGCCCAGCAGCGCGAGCGAACCCGGTTCCGGCACCTTGGCCGATGCGCCCGAGCCGGCGTCGGCGCTGGTGCTTGTGCTGGTGCTTGTGCTGGTGCTTGTGCTGGTGCCGGTGCTGACCGTGGACGGCGCCACCGGGCTGCTGCTGACCGTCGCGGTGGTCACCGGCGCGGTCGAGATCGGCGTCGTCGACGGCATCAGCGTGCCGGCCACGGTAAAGCTCACATAGTCCAGACCGCCTACCGTCGGGTAGGCGTCGACGTCGGCGCCATTCTGCCAGGAGATCGTCAGCAGCTTGTCGGCGGACAGCGAGGCCCATTGCTGGTCGCTGAGCGTGAAGGAACCGCTCAGCGTGTAGTCGTAATCCCTATAGTTTTCCGTGACCGCGTAGCCGCTGCCGCCGGCACTGCTCCATCGCGCGCCCTGATAGCCATCCACGTAGAAATTGAAATATTCGTCATCGCAGATATTGTAGTTGCCACCGAAATCGCCCTTGGCGGTGACCGATATCGTTACGCCGGTGTACTTGTTGCCGTCGAGGGCGAAGGTCTTGCTGAAGCCTTGGGCGGTGCCGGTGATCGAAGTCGTATTCGAAGCAATGACCGTGGCCTGCGCGGCGTTGGCGAAGAAGGCGGCGGCGACAGCAAAAGCGGCGAGGAGTTGTTTGCGCATCTTGAATCCTTAAGTCGTTAAGGTTGTTATACATCATTCTTAATTTACTTAAAGCAATTTAGATGCCAGAAGGAAAAATCAGCGATTTTTCAATGCCTTACGCATTTGGTCTTTCGATTTTACCGTTTAACTGTAAAATTTCTCGACAATAAAAAAATAGTTTTACGCTAAGAAAAATTGATCGTCAAATTTACGATCATAGGTGAAACTTCGCATATTGATATCAAACTGATCAATATGACTAATTTGACGCCTGTAAGATTTTTCGACAAAACGAAAAAAACGGCAGTCCACGCTCAGCGCGAACTGCCGCAAAGGGCAGAACAAACCTGTCTTCAGAACGCGATCAGCGACGCGCCTGGGCCATCCCATCTACCTGCCCGCCCGCAGGCGTGCCGTCCCAGCCGCCGCCCAGCGCCCGGATCAGCGCCACCGTCGTCACGGCACGGTCGCCGCGCAGCTGCACGGCGCTGCGCTCCACCGCCGCCTGGTTGCGCTGGGCGTCCAGCAGTTCCAGGTAGCTGCCGCGGCCGGCGTCGTAGAGCTTCTGCGCCAGGTCGGAGGAACGGCGCGCGGACACCAGCGCCTGCTCGGTCTCGTAGCTCTGCCCTGCCAGGATGCGCAGGCCGGCCAGGTTGTCCTCGACTTCGGCAAAGGCGGTCAGCACGCTCTGGCGGTAGGCGCCGACCGCCTCGTCCAGCGCGGCTTCGCTGCGTGCCACGTTGTTGCGGTTGCGGCCGCCGTCGATCAAGGGCATCGACAGCGCCGCGCCCAGCAGCCAGGAGCGGCTGCTCCACTTGAACACGTCGCCGACGGTACCGGCCACGCCGCCGCCGTTGGCGCCGATGCTCAGCGCCGGGAACATGGCCGAACGCGCCACGCCGATGCGGGCATTGGCCGCCTCCATCGTGCGCTGGGCGCTGGCGATGTCGGGCCGCCGTTCCAGCAGGCTCGAGGGCAGCCCGGCCGGGATCAGCGGCAGCCCGGCCGCGTCTTCCAGCGGACTGGCCGGCGCCGTGAACACCGAGGCCGGCTTGCCCAGCAGGACCGCCAGCGCGTGTTCGGCCGTGGTGCGCTGGCGCTGCAGCCCAATCGCTTCGGCGCGCGACGTCGCCAGTTCGGTACGGGCGCGCGCCAGGTCGAATTCGCCGATGTCGCCGAGCTCGAAGCGGCGCCCCGTCACACGCACGCTTTCCTCGCGCAGCCGCACCGTGCGCTCCACCGTCGCCAGTTCGGCGTCGAGAGCACGCAGGCGGAAGTAAGTCTGGGCCACGTCGGCCTGCAGCGACAGCAGCACCGAGCGGTAGGTCGCTTCCACCGCGCCGGCATCGCCGCGCGCCGCCGCCACGTTGGCCGACACCCGCCCGAACAGGTCGATTTCGTAGCTGGCCGACAGCCGCGCCGAATAGCTGTTGAACGGGGCCACCGGCGTGCCCGGCGCCTGCAGGGCTTCCTGCGGCGACAGGCGGGTGCGCTGGGCACCGGCGTCCACGCCGATCTGCGGGATGCGGTCGGCCTCGGCGATGCCGGCAATCGCACGCGCCTGGCGCACGCGCGCCGCGGCCACCGTCAGGCTCTGGTTGTTGGCCGCCGCTTCGGCGACCAGCGCATCCAGCGACGGATCGTGGAACACGCGCCACCATTCGCCGCGCGGCTGGGCTTCGGCCGGCTGGCCGATCTTCCAGGTGGTGCCGTCGGGCGCGGTGCGGGTTGCCGGCGCCTGCGCTTCCTTGAAGGTGGGCACCGCGGCGATCTCCGGCTGCTTGAATGCCGGCGTCGAGCAGGCGGCCAGCAGCAGCGCCGCGAACAAGGGAGGCAAACCCTTTGCAATCATGGTTTTCATATCAGTGGTTTCCTTCCAGTGCAGGGCCGTGCTCGGTGCCGGGAACGGCAGCCGTCTTGTGCGAAGGCCGCTCGAAACGCTTGGCCAGGGTACGCAGCAGCACGTAGAACACCGGCGTCAGGAACAGGCCGAAGAAGGTCACGCCCAGCATGCCGGCGAACACGGCGACACCCATTGCGTGGCGCATCTCGGCGCCGGCGCCGTGCGAGAACACCAGCGGCACCACGCCCATGATGAAGGCGATCGAGGTCATCAGGATCGGACGCAAACGCAGGCGGCAGGCTTCCAGCGCGGCGGCGACGATGCTGCGGCCGTGGTGTTCCAGCTCGACCGCGAATTCCACGATCAGGATCGCGTTCTTCGAGGCCAGGCCGACCAGCACGAACAGCGCGATCTGGGTGAACACGTTGTTGTCGCCGCCGGTCAGCTTCACGCCGACGAGGGCGCACAGGATCGACATCGGCACGATCAGGATCACGGCCAGCGGCAGCGTCCAGCTTTCGTACTGGGCAGCCAGCACCAGGAACACCAGCAGCACGCACAGCGGGAACACGAAGATCATGGTGTTACCCGACAGGATGTCCTGGTAGGTCAGGTCGGTCCATTCGTAGGCGATCCCCTTCGGCAGCACGTCGCGCGCGATTTCCTCCATCGCCGCCTGGGCCTGGCCCGACGAGACACCTGGGGCCGGGCCGCCGTTCATCTCGGCGGCGACGTAGTTGTTGTAGCGCTGCACGCGGTCCGGGCCGTAGGTATCCTTGACCGTCATGAGCGAGGACAGCGGGATCATCTCGCCCTTGTCGTTGCGGACCTTCAGCTGGGCGATCTGCTCGCGCTGCGAACGGAACGGCGCATCGGCCTGCACCCGCACCTGGTAGGTACGGCCGAACTGGTTGAAGTCGTTCACGTACAGCGAACCGAGGTTGATCTGCAAGGTCTGGTTGATCTCGGCCAGCGGTACGCCCAGCTGCTTGGCTTTTACGCGGTCGACGTCGGCGAACAGCTGCGGCACGTTGATCTGGTAGCCCGAGAACACGCCGGCCAGGCGTTTATCGGTCGCGGCCTTGGCCATGAAGGCCTGCACCGCCTTGTTCAGTTCATCGTAGCCGAGGTTGCCGCGGTCTTCGATCATCATCTTGAAGCCGCCGGTGGTGCCGAGGCCGTTGACCGGCGGCGGCGGCAGCACCATCACGAACGCATCCTCGATGGCGCCCATGCGCTTGTTGATCTCCGCCGCGATGGCTTCGGCGCTCTGGTCCTTGCCGCGCTGGTCGAAGGGTTTCAGGGTGACGAAGGCGATACCGGCATTCGGCGCATTGGTGAAGCCGTTGATCGACAGGCCGGGGAAGGCGACCGACGATTCCACGCCCGGGATGCCGCGGGCGGCATCCGACATCCTGCGAATCACGTCATCGGTGCGCTCCAGCGAGGCGGCGTCCGGCAACTGGGCGAAGCCGATCAGGTAAGCCTTGTCCTGGGCCGGCACGAAGCCCGGCGGCACCGCCTTGAACATGAAGATGCCGGCGATCGTCAGCAGCGCATACACGCCCAGCGACGCGCTCTTGCGCTTCAGGACGCCCTGCACGCCCGCTTCGTAGCGGTGGGCCGAGCTGTTGAAGAAGCGGTTGAAGCCCTTGAAGAAGCGGCCGAACACGGCGTCCATACCGCGCGTCAGCCAGTCCTTTTTCGCACCGTGCGGTTTCAGGAGCACGGCCGACAGCGCCGGCGCCAGGGTCAGGGACAGGAAGGCCGAGATCACGGTCGAGATGGCGATGGTCAGCGCGAACTGGCGGTAGAACTGGCCGGTCAGGCCCGACACGAAGGCGATCGGCACGAACACGGCGCACAGCACCAGCGCGATCGCGATGATCGGACCGGACACTTCCTTCATCGCCTGCACGGTGGCGTCGTGCGGGTTCAGGCCGTTCTCGATGTTGCGCTCGACGTTTTCCACCACCACGATGGCGTCGTCGACCACGATACCGATCGCCAGCACCAGGCCGAACAGCGACAGGGTATTGATCGAGAAGCCGAAGGCCAGCATCACGGCGAAAGTACCGACCACCGACACCGGCACCGCCAGCAGCGGAATCACGGACGCGCGCCAGGTCTGCAGGAACACGATCACGACGATCGCCACCAGCACGATCGCTTCGATCAGCGTATGCAGCACCGAGTTGATCGACTCGCGCACGAACTGGGTCGGGTCGTACACGATGCTGTAGGTCATCCCCTGCGGGAAGTCCTTCGACAGTTCTTCCATCTTGGCACGCACGTCGGTCGACAGTTGCAGTGCATTCGCGGTCGGCGACTGGAACAGCGGGATCGCCACCGCCGACTTGTTGTCGAGCAGCGAGCGCAGCGCGTAGGAGTTCGAGCCCATTTCCAGGCGCGCGACGTCCTTCAGCAGGGTGGTGGCGCCATCCGTGTTGGTCTTGACCACGATGTTGCCGAATTCCTCGACGCTGGCCAGGCGGCCCTGGGTGTTCACGGTCAGCTGGAACTCGGCGCCCTTGGACGGACCCTGGCCGACCACGCCGGCCGCGACCTGCACGTTCTGTTCGCGGATGGCGTTGACGACGTCGCTCGCGGTCAGGTTGCGTCCGGCCACCTTCTGCGGATCGAGCCAGACCCGCATCGCGTAGTCGCCCGAGCCGAACAGCTGGACGTCGCCCATGCCCGGGATGCGGGCCAGCTGGTCCTTGACGTTCAGCGTGGCGTAGTTGCGCAGGTACAGGTCGTCATAGCGGCCGTCCGGCGAATTCAGGTGCACCACCATCGTGATGTTGGGCGAGCTCTTGACGGTGGTGACGCCGATCTGGCGCACCTCTTCCGGCAGGCGCGGCAGCGCGCGCTGGACGCGGTTCTGCACCGCCGTCTCGGCCTGCTCGACGTTGGTGCCGATCTTGAAGGTCACGGTCAGCTGCAGCGCGCCGTCCGAGGTGTTCTGCGAGGTCATGTAGAGCATGCCCTCGACGCCGATGATCTCCTGCTCGATCGGGGTGGCGACCGTCTCGGCGATGACCTTCGGGTTGGCGCCCGGGTACTGGGCGCGCACCACGATCGACGGCGGCACGACCTCGGGGTATTCCGAGATCGGCAGCTGGAAGATCGAGATCAGGCCGGCCACGAACACGATGACGGACAAGACCGCCGCAAAGATCGGCTTGTCGACGAAAAAGCGTGAAATATTCATTTTATTGTTCCTTACTTGGTCTCTGCCATGGCGATCCTGGCGCCGTCCTTCGCCGCTGGCGCACCGGTACTGGCCACCATCGGCACGGTCTGCGCCGTGATCGGGGCGCCCGGACGCACCCGCTGCAGGCCGTTGACGACGATCTTCTCGCCCGGCTTCAGGCCGCTGCGTACCACGCGCAGGCCATCGATGACCGGGCCCAGGGTGACTGCGCGGTACTCGGCTTTGCCGTCCTTGTCGACCACGAACACGAACTTGCGGCTCTGGTCGGTGCCGACGGCGCGGTCGGTGATCAGCAGTGCGTTTTTCGGGCTGCCGCCGCCGATCTGCACGCGCGCGAACAGGCCCGGCGCCATGCCGCGGTCCTTGTTGTCGAAGGTGGCGCGCATGCGCACGCTGCCGGTGCGGCTGTCGAGCTGGTTGTCGACGAATTCGAGCTTGCCCTCGTGCGGGAAGCCTTCTTCGCCGGCCAGCCCGACGTTCACCGCCACGGCGCGGCCGGCATGCGCATCCTTGCTGACGCGCAGATAGGTTTCCTCGTCGCCGTCGAAGCTGGCGTAGATGCGATCCAGCGACACCACCGAGGTCAGCACGTTCGAGGCATCGACCAGGTTGCCGAGGGTGATCTCGGCCTTCGAGACGCGGCCGTCGATCGGCGAGACGACGCGGGTATAGGACAGGTTCAGGCGCGCGGTCTGGGCCTGGGCATCGAAGGCGCGCGCGGTGGCGTCGAGTTCCTTCAGGCCGGATGCGCGCTCGTCGTATTCGCGCTGGGCGATGGCTTTATCGCCCAGCAGGCGCTCGGCGCGGGCCAGTTCGACGCGCGCCAGTTCGGTCTTGGCGCGTGCGGACTTGGCGGCGGCGTCGGCGCGGTCGGCTTCGGCCTGGTAGGGACGCGCGTCGATCACGAACAGCACATCGCCTTTTTTGACTTCGGCGCCCGGCTTGAAGTTGACGGCGGTGATGAAGCCGGACACGCGCGGACGGATCTCGACGCGCTCGACCGCTTCCAGCCGGCCCGAGAATTCCTGGGTTTCGGCGACCTGCTTTTCGATCACGGCGGCGGCCGACACCGGCGGACCGCCGGCAGCAGCCTGGGCCGGCGGCGCATCGGCCTTGCCGGTGGCATCGGAGCAGCCGGCGATCAGGATGGCCACGCCGGCCGCCCCGAGCGCCAGCACCAGCGGTCGTGCCGCTGTCTTCAATTGATGCATCGTTTTCATGTTGCCCTCTCGTTTTTGGAAAATTATTAATAACTTGTTAATGCTTGGACGAAAGCAGTCCTTTCCGGGCTTTTGCAGGAAAAGACAGGTCTCCGCTGCCCCGTTTGCCGGGGCAGCTTGTTATGGTTTATTTATTGAAAAACGCTGATCTGTGGGATCAACAGCCGGCAGGAAGCTTGTCCTGGTCGAGTCCGGCAATGAAGTTGGCGATTTCGCTCAAGGCATGTGCCTGGCAGGCACATTCGTTACGCGCATTCGGTTCCTGCAGGCGCGCTGCAGACATGCGCCGGACCGTGGCCGGCACCCCTGCATCGATCAGTTTCTTGCCATAGGCTTCGGCCTCGTCGCGCAAGGGGTCGTCCTCGGCCGACAGGATCAGGGCCGGCGGCAGGTTCTTCATGCGGCTCGACTGCAGCGGCGAGGCATACGGGTGGCTGCGGTCAGCCGGATGCGGCAGGTAGCCGCGGTAGGCGGCGGCGCACTCGTTGACGACCTTGGCGGCGCCGACGCCGGTCGGCATCTCGCGCATCGAGCAGGTGGACAGGCCGGGATCGAGCATCGGCATGACCAGGATCTGGCCCGCTACCTGCGGGGCGCCGCGGTCGCGCGCCATCAGGCTGCTGACGGCGGCCAGGTTGGCGCCGGCTTCGATGCCGGCCACCAGCAGGCGCTTGCCGTTCCAGCCCAGCTTGGCCTTGTTCTTCCGGGCCCACATCAGTACCGCATGCGCATCCTCGACCGCCGCCGGGAAGGGTTTCACGGGTGCCAGCGTATAGGTGGAAGCCAGCACGATCGGGGCGTTGCCGGCTTCGGCCAGATGGCGCAGGAAGTTGTCGGAATGATCGAGGTCGCCGTCGACGAAGCCGCCGCCGTGGAAGAACACCACCAGCACCTCGCGCTTGCCCTCGCGCGCCGCCTTGTACAGGCGCGCGGCCAGCGGCCCTTCGAAGCCGTCCACTTCCAGCTCGCGCACGACCAGGGTATCGTCGCGCAGGCGTTCGATCGCCGGGTGCAGCGCGATCATCGCGCCCCCCCGACGGCGAACAGGGCCTGGTAGCCGCGCGCCTCGGCGCCGGCGCCATGGACATACGCGTCGCTGAGGACCAGCACGGCCATGAGCACCACGCCCAGGATCAGCGCCACGGCGGGGCCGATACTCTCGAGATGAATTTTCATGACCTGCTCCTTTTTTATGGTGACCGTAACGAGACTATAGACTTCAACTAGAATCTGATAAATAGAGCAATCGCGAATCCATTATTCAGATTCCTGAACAATCGCTACAGATGAGGTCGGTCGATGAACAAATTGCAGGCAATGGAAGTCTTCGTGCAGGTGGTCGATGCCGGCAGCTTCACGCGCGCGGCCGAGATGCTGCAACTACCCAAGGCCACGGTATCGACGCTGGTGCAGTCGCTCGAGACGGCGCTGTCGGCCAAGCTGCTGCACCGGACCACGCGCATGGTGACGGTGACCACCGACGGCGCCGCCTACTATGAACGCTGCATCCGCATCCTGTCCGACGTGCGCGACGCCGAGGAATCGCTGTCGCGCACCCGCCTGTCGCCCAGCGGCCGGCTGCGCGTGGACATGGCCACCGGGCTGGCCAGCGAAATCCTGATCCCGGCCCTGCCCGCCTTCTTCGAGCGCTATCCCGACATCCTGATGGAGCTGGGCAGCACCGACCGCCCAGTCGACCTGATCGAGGAAGGCGTCGATTGCGCGATCCGCGGCGGCGACCTGTTCGACGACAACCTGATCGCGCGCCGCGTCGGCGTGATCAACTTCGTCACCGCGGCCTCGCCCGACTACATCGCGCGCCACGGCATGCCGCGCCATCCGCGCGACCTCGACCGCCACCGCTGCGTCAACTATTTCTCGGCCAAGACCGGCAAGACCTACGACTGGGACTTCCACCGCGGCGACGAAACCATCGAGATTCCGATGCCGGGCGTGATCGCGCTCAACGATTCGAATGGCTACGTGCGCGCCGGCCTTGCCGGCCTCGGCATCATCCAGATGGCTGATTACCTGCTGGAGAAGCACGTGGCCAGCGGCGGCCTGGTGCGGGTGCTGGGCGACTGGGCCAGCAAGCCGCTGCCGGTGCACATCGTGTATCCGCAGAACCGCCACATGTCGGCCAAGGTGCGCGTGTTCGTCGAGTGGGTGGCGGAGCTGTTTGCGCGCCATCCGCACATGCAGATCGGGGCCGTGCCGCGGCTGGAGCCGGTAAGCGACGCGGAGGCGGTGACGGCGTGATCTGCGGGTGTAGAATCTTTCTCACTAATAAGAGAACACTCAGCAGGAGACAGCCATGGCCCAGCCGCGCCCGATCGACGTGCTGCTCGCGCAGTACGCCGACAGCCACCGCAACCCGACCAACGAACTGATCCACTTCGTGTGCGTGCCCCTGATCGTGTTCACGCTGCTGGGGATCCTGTGGAGCATCCACCCGCTGCTGGCCTGGATGGCCGGGCTGGCCGCGCTCGCCTACTACGGCCGGCTGTCGATGCCGTTTGCGGTCGGCATGCTGGCGCTGTTCCTGCTCATGATGAGCCTGTTGTCGCTGATGCCGCCGCTGACGGTGCTGCCGCTGTCGATCGCCATTTTCGTGGTGGCATGGATCGGCCAGTTCATCGGCCACAAGATCGAAGGCAAGAAACCCTCGTTCCTGGACGATGTGCGTTTCCTGCTGATCGGGCCGCTGTTCGTGCTGGGTTTTCTCTACCGGCGGCTTAATCTGGCATATTGAGCCTGACCGATTGATCCAGCTCGCATAAGCGAGCACTGCATTGCGCGCCGGCTCTTGTGAAAAGCGTAATCTGACATCATCTGCTGAACACAATGAATTGATCGGAGCACATCATGAACCGCCGCGCGCTTACTCTCCCCTTCGCCCTCGCTTTTGCCGGCATCCTGGCCGGCTGCGCCACCCCGCCCGAATCGGGCAGCGTGTACAGCGCCTACCAGACCCAGAACGAACAGACGGTCCGCCTGGGCACCGTCGAATCGGTCCGCAACGTCACCATCGCCAATCCGGACAGCGGTACCGGCACCGTCGCCGGCGCCGCCCTCGGCGGCCTGGGCGGCTCGCAGATCGGCAGCGGCAACGGCTCGGCCGCGGTCGGCATCCTCGGTGCCGTGGCCGGCGGCATCATCGGCAACCGCCTCGAAAACAAGGCCAACAACCGCCCCGGCTTCGAGATCACCGTGCGCCTCGAGAATGGCGAACTGCGTTCGGTGACGCAGCTGGCCGACGAGATGTTCCGCCCAGGCGAACGGGTGCGCCTGCTGAGCAACGGCTATACGACGCGCGTGACGCACTGAGTGTAGCGCCCGGCGCCGTCCTGTCGCGTGCGCAGGACGGCGCCGTAATCGATGCCCCATGGATATCACGAAAGCACGTATACTTTCGCGATGCCATCCTACGTCCTCTTCACCATTGCGTCCCTGATCTGGGGCTCCACCTTCTGGGCCATCACACTGCAACTGGGGGAGGTCCCGCCCGCGGTCTCGGTCGTCTACCGGTTTGCCCTGGCATCAGGCACGCTGTTCGCCTGGTGCCTGCTGCGCGGCGACAGGCTGCGCCTGCCCTGGCGCGTCCAGCGCTGGACCCTGCTGCAAGGCTTCTTCACGTTCGGCCTGTCTTATGTGTGTACCTACAACGCCGAGCAGTTCGTGGTGTCGGCGCTGGTGGCGGTGCTGTTTGCGCTGATGGTGTTCTGGACGCCGATCTGCGCCCGCCTCGCCTTCGGCACCCCGATCGCGCACCGTACCTGGGGCGCCGGCGTGGCCGCGATCGCCGGCGTGTCCCTGCTGTTCTGGCATTCGATCGAGAGCGCGCTGCATGACATCAGCCAGGGCGGCCAGGGGCACTTCATCCTCGGGCTGGTACTGGGCATCGGCGCCTCGATCGCCAGCTCGGCCGGCAGCATCGTGGTCGGCAAGGTGCGCGAACAATCGAACAACCTGATGCTGACCACCGGCTGGTCGATGTTCTGGGGCACCTGCATGGTGGCCATCTGGTGCCTGGCGACCGGCCAGGAATTCATCATCCCGCGCGCGCCGAGCTACGTGCTGGGCTTGCTGCACCTGTCGATCTTCGGCTCGGTGGTCGCCTTCATCTGCTACTTCACGCTGATCAACCGCATCGGCTCGAACAAGGCCGTCTACATCGGCGTGATCACGCCGGTGATCTCGGTGCTGCTGTCGATCAAGCTCGAACACTACCGCCCTGGCCCGGTCGAATGGCTGGGCATGGCGGTCTGCCTGGGCAGCGTCGCCTGGGCCCTGCGCGCACCCGCAGCCAAACCCGTGCTCCACAGTGAAACCGAAGTCCAACTGAACAATCCAATCGAAACGCCATGACTGCATCCACCATCACCGCCAGCTTCGCCATCCGCCCCGCCACCCCGGCCGACGTCGTCCCCATCCATTCGATGATCATGGAACTGGCCGTGTTCGAGAAACTCGAGCACATGGTGGTCAGCAGCGAAGCCCTGCTGCACGACGGCCTGTTCGGTGCGCGTCCGGGCGCCGAGGCGATCGTTGCCGAAGCCGATGGCGAGGTGGTCGGCTTTGCCCTGTTCTTCCACAATTTCTCGACCTTCCTGACGCGCCGCGGCCTGTACCTGGAAGACCTGTACGTGCGCCAGGCCCACCGCGGCAAGGGCTACGGCAGCCGCCTGCTGAAGCACTTGGCGCGCATCGCGGTCGAGCGCGAATGCGGCCGCTTCGAGTGGTCGGTGCTGGACTGGAACACGCCCGCCATCGATTTCTACAAGAGCATGGGCGCCGAGCTGCTGCCCGACTGGCGCATCTGCCGCGTGACCGGCGCACCGCTGACGGCGCTGGCGCAGGACTGAGCGCTTCTCCAAAGAAAAAACCCACGGGCTGCTCGCAGCGCCGTGGGTAACCCATTCGTCAGGATGGGGAGGGGAGACTTGAATCCAACGGCCCCCAATATAAGCCCCGGCCTACCCGCTCAGGGCGTTCCTTACAAATGCTTACCTCGGTAACAGAACACTAAGATTAGTCAAGCGTCTTCTGCTTGCGCACGCTTGAGTGATCACAAATACAACAACGCGCCGTGCATGAGAATGGGTCTTCCAAACGAGGGATCACCATGAAAACGAGCGCCAGACTCAGCTTTAAACCCGGCTTCAAACCCCACGCCCCTGCACGGCCGCATCATGGGGCCGCCGAATGGATCTACCGGTCGTGCCTGCGGATCTGGTTGCGTTATCGGCTCGACGCCTGCACGCGCTGCCTGCACACGATCGCGGCGCAACGCGCCAACGACTTCCAGGCCGAGCGTCTGCTGCACCGGGACATCTCCGCGATGCGTTCGCGGCTGCAATCGCTGTAGCGTGCCTCCGTTCCGTGCCGGGTTTCAGCGGCTTCTGCGCCGTGCCAGCAGGCGTTCGATTGTCTCGAAGCCGGCCTGGGTCAGCAGCGCCAGCAAGGCCGCCGGAATGGCGCCGGCCAGCAGCATGTCGTTGTCGTTCAGCGCCAGCCCGGTCGTGATGCGTTCGCCGAAGCCGCCGGCGCCAATGAAGGCGGCGATCGTGGCCGTGCCCACGCTCATCACTGCCGCCGTCTTGACGCCCGCCAGGATCACCGGCGCCGCCAGCGGCAGTTCGACGGCGAGCAGGGCCTGCGTCCGCGTCAGGCCCAGCGCCAGCGCCGCCGTGCGCAAGCCGGCCGGCACTTGCAGCAGGCCGGTGCAGGTATTGCGCACGATCGGCAGCAGCGCATAGGCGCACAGCGCCACCAGCGCCGGCACCGTGCCGATGCGGCCGAGCAGCGGAATCAATATCGCCAGCAGGGCCAGCGAAGGCACGGTCTGCAGCATGCCGGCCAGCGCCAGCACCACCTGGCGCAAACGCGGCACCAGCGCCGCCAGGATGCCGAGCGGGACGCCGGCCAGGCTGCCGAGCAGCACGGCGGCGCCCACCAGCAGCAGGTGCTGGCGCGCCAGCGTGGCGAAGCCGTTGCCGAAGGTTTTGGCGAGCAGGCCGTCGCGTCGAACGCCGGCGCCTGCCGGAGCGCTTGTGTCATGGGTAGCGTGGACGGGTTTCCCGTCCACGCGTTCAATGCCCGCGTGCTTCGCGATCCAGTCCTTGGCGATCGCCGCAAAGCTTGCGCCGTCCAGTTCCGCCGCCGCATTCATCCCGATCATGGCATCTGCTGAAATGCGCCCTTCCAGCGCACCGATGGCACGCCAGGCTGCCGGAAAACGCCGCGGCAGGTCGAGGCGGTACAGCAGCACCGCGTCGTAGCGCGGAAAGTAGTGCAGGTCGTCGTCCAGCACGCGCAGGCCGTACTGGCGGATCTTGGCGTCGGTCGAGTAGATGTCGGTGATGTCGATCTGGCGCTGCGCCAGCGCTTCGTAGGCGATGCCGTGGTCGAGGCCGCGCGGCGTCTGCGGCAGGCCGTAGCGCCGCGCCAAGCCCGGCCAGCCATCGGCGCGGCCCAGGAATTCATGCGACAGGCCGATGTGCAGGTCCGGCCGGCGCGCCAGGTCGGACAGGCGCGCGATGCCGGGACCGCCCGCATCGCGGCCGCGCATGGCCAGTGCATAGCCATTCGAAAAACCGAGCGGCACGGCGACGCCCAGGCCGAGCGGCTGCAGCGCCGCGCGCATCTGGTCGATCGTGGTCGGCTGCGGATTCTTGAGGATCTCGAGGTCGATGGTGCCGAGGTATTCCGGGTACACATCGATGTCGCCCGAACGCAGCGCCGCCAGCACGATGGCGGTGTTGCCGAGGCCCTGGCGGTGCTCGGCGGGACCGGCCGTGGCGGCGGTTCGGGTGAGGATCTCGCCCAGGATATAGGACTCGGTGAAACGCTTGGAGCCGACCCGCAGCACGTCCGCGGCGCCTGCCGGGGTCAGGAAAAGCAGGCCGGTCCAGGCCAGCACCAGCAGGGCAACGCGACGCATACGAGCTCCATCGATCGAGCGCTCAAGCATACCCGATCATGGTGTCCGGCGCCCGCGGCACGCCGCCGTGGACCACCAGCCGGCATGGCCGCGCGCCCAGCGCATACGCCAGGTCCGACGGCCGCGCCACGTCCCACAGCGCCAGGTCGGCGCGCATGCCCGGCGCCAGCGTGCCGATGTCGCTGCGGCCCAGGGCGCGCGCCGCGTGCACGGTGCAGCCGCGCAGCGCTTCCAGGGGCGTCATGCGCCACAGCGTGCAGGCCAGGTTCATCGCCAGCAGCAGGGAGGTCAGCGGCGAGGTGCCGGGATTGCAGTCGGTGGCCAGCGCCAGCGGCACACCGGCGGCGCGCAGCGCGTCCAGCGGCGGCATGCGCGCTTCGTTCGCAAATTCGCGCAGGAAGTAATAAGCGCCCGGCAGCAGCACCGCCACCGTACCCGCACGCGCCATCGCCGCCACGCCCGCGGGCGACAGGTATTCCAGATGGTCGGCCGACAGCCCGCCGTAATCCGCTACCAGCGCCGCCCCATCCTGGTCCGACAGCTGCTCGGCATGCAGCTTGACCGGCAGGCCGAGCCGGCGCGCGGCGGCGAACACGCGCGCCGTCTGCGCGTGCGTAAAACCGATGCGCTCGCAAAAGGCGTCGACCGCATCGACCAGGCCTTCGGCCGCCAGCGCCGGCAGCATGCGCTCGCAGACTTCGTCGATGTAGGCGTCGGCACGGCCGGCAAATTCGGGCGGCAGCGCGTGCGCGCCGAGGAAAGTGGTGTGCACGCTCACCGGCAGCACCGTGCCGATGCGACGCGCCACGCGCAGCATCTTCGCTTCATCAAGCAGGCTCAAGCCGTAGCCGGACTTGATCTCGAGCGTGGTCACGCCCTCGGCCAGCAGGGTGCGGATGCGCGGCAGGCTCTGGTGCAATAACGCGTCTTCGGAAACGGCGCGGGTGGCGCGCACGGTAGACAGGATGCCACCGCCCGCGCGCGCGATGTCTTCGTAGCTGGCGCCGTTCAGGCGCGCTTCCCACTCGCCGCCGCGCTCGCCGGCGTGGACGATGTGGGTGTGGCAGTCGACCAGCCCCGGCGTCATCCAGGCGCCGCCGCAGTCGTGGATGGCGGCCGCCGGCGGCGCGTCGCGGCGCGCGCCGAGCCAGGCGATGCGGTCGCCGCATACCGCCAGCGCGGCATCCTGCACGTCGCCAACCCCGTCCACCATCGTGGCCAGGCGCACGTTGGTGAACAGCAGGTCGGCGGCTTCCGTCACCATGGCTCAGTCGTCATAGTGGCCGTCTTCGTTGTCGAGGTCGTCCTCGTCGTCGTAGTAATGGATGTCGACGATGAAGATCGTGCCCTGCCCTGCGTCCAGCTTCCAGACCGTTCCCTGGTCGAGCAGCATGGCGTCATAGCGCACCATGGCGATGCGCTCGTCCTCGCTGCTCAATTCCAGGCTCTCGCCCTCGGCCAGGAACAGCACGGTCACCGGGGCGCGCGCGACGAAGGTCGAGGGGCCGTCCAGGCGGCGCCGGCCGAAGCTGTGGTAGCAGCGGTCGGTGCGCGTCATCGCGTTGAAGTCGGTGGTGGTGCCGCGATTCAGCTTGGCGCTGACGCGCGCATCGCCTTCGAAGCTGACCACCGGTTCGGCCGCCGACACCAGGGCCGGCTCGCCGTCGATGTCGAGCGTCACGCCATGGCCTTCGACCAGGGCCAGCGTACGGTCGACGCCGGGAAAGACCGAGAACGGGCCGTCGGCACCGATGGTGGCCAGGCTCACGCGCCAGTCGAAGTCGGTGAAGCCGGCGTCCTGCGGGAACACGGCAATCTCGGTCGTGCTGCCGGCGCCGTTTTTCCACGGGACCGGCGACAAGCCTGCAAACGGAATCAGCATCGTCATTGCATTACCTCAGCAAAATTATCTCGACGTCTTTAGTCCAA
This sequence comes from Herbaspirillum sp. SJZ107, assembly GCF_006715485.1. Classification (GTDB taxonomy): domain Bacteria; phylum Pseudomonadota; class Gammaproteobacteria; order Burkholderiales; family Burkholderiaceae_D; genus Telluria. Next base: position 341,160 of record NZ_VFNH01000002.1, on the reverse strand, counting down.
CGTCAGCGCGGGATCGAACTGCAGTGATTAAACCCCAGGCCTTACGATTCGCGCAACTGGCGCAATGCAGTCTTGTAATGGGCGGCAATGGCGTCCTGGGCTGGATGGCGGCCGTTGCGCACGGTCCAGCGGCCGCCGGCCAGCACGTCGCGCACCAGGTTGTCGTTGCCGCAGAACAAGAAGCGGCCGAGCACATCCCCGGGCGCGGCGCCGTCGAGATTCGGATGCGCGCCGTCCAGCACCAGCAAATCGGCGCGGCGGCCGGGTGCCAGCAGGCCCAGGCGGCGTCCGCTGGCCTGGGCGCCGCCGAGCAAGGCGCCCTGCCACAGGCCGGCCGCGACGTCGCGCCGGCCGGGGCCGGCCACGATGTTGCGCCGCCCGTGCTGCAGGCGCTGGCCATATTCGAGCCAGCGCAATTCCTCGACCGGACTCTGGGACACATGGCTGTCGCTGCCGATGCCGAAGCGTCCGCCGGCTGCGAGGTAGGGCGCCAGCGGGAACAGGCCGTCGCCCAGGTTGGCCTCGGTGGTCGGACACAGGCCGGCCACGGCGCCACTCAGGGCCAGCGCCGCCACCTCCCCTTCCGACAAATGGGTCGCATGCACCAGGCACCAGCGCGCGTCGATCTCGGCCTGATCGAGCAGCCATTCGACCGGACGGCGCCCGCTGGCGTCCAGGCACTGCTGCACTTCGAGTGCCTGTTCGGCGATGTGGATGTGCAGCGGCCGGCCGGCGGGCAGTGCCCGCGCCAGTTCGTTCAGCTGGCCGGGCGCGACCGCGCGCAGCGAATGCGGCGCGGCGCCGACTTCCAGCTGCGGGCTGCGCAGGCCGTCGAGCGCCTCGGCGATGCGCAGCACCAGCGCCGGGTCGCTGCGGAAGCGCCGCTGTTCGGGTTGCAAGGGCGCTTCCCCGAAGCCGGCGTAGGCATACATCACCGGCAGCAGCGTCAGGCCGATGCCGGCAGCGCCTGCCGCGGCGGCGATGCGGCGCGCCGTCTCGGCCGGATCGGCGTAGGCGGCGCCGTTTGTGTCGCGGTGCAGGTAATGGAATTCGCAGACGGTGGTATAGCCGTGGCGCAGGCATTCCACGTACAGCTGCGCCGCCACCGCCTCCACCTGTTCGGGCGTGATGCGGTTGGCGAAGCGGTACATCAGGTCGCGCCAGGTCCAGAAGCTGTCGGGGTCGCCGTTTCCAGACCCGCCCGCCCGCTCGGTCAGGCCGCCGAGTGCGCGCTGGAAGGCGTGCGAGTGCAGGTTGATCATGCCGGGCAGGACGTAATCCGCCTGCGCGCTACCCGCCGCGGCGACGGCATCCGGCTCGACCCGCACCAGGTCGCCGGCGCCATCCCACGCGATCAGCACGTCGCGCCGCCAGCCATCGGCCAGCAGCGCATGGCGGGCAAACAGCGCGGCACCTGGCCGGTTCACATGCGGACCCATTCCAGCGCCGTTCCCATCAGTTCGCGCAGCAGCGGCTGGACCCGGGCCGCCGCTTCGGGACGGTAATCGAAAGGCGGCGCTTCATCCATGTACAGGCACTGGCACATCTCGAGCTGGATCGCGTGTACGCCGCGCGCCGGGTCGCCGTAGCGGCGCGTGATGTGGCCGCCCTTGAAGCGGCCGTTGAAGACGAAGGAGAAGCGGTCCTGGACCGCGGCGACCTGCATGATCGCGCCCTGCAGCTGCAGCGAGCAGGACGTGCCGTCGGCGCTGCCGAAGTTCAGGTCCGGCAGGCGGCCCTCGAAGAAGCGCGGCACCCTCGATGCGATCGAATGCGCATCCCACAGCACCACGCGCCCGTGCAGCGCCAGCAGGCGCTCGAGTTCCGCCTGCAGCTGGCGATGATAGGGCTGCCAGTAGCGCGCCAGGCGGCGCGCAACTTCGATGGCGTCCGGCTCGTGGCCGGGCAGGTACAGGCGCTCGCGCGCAAAGGTGTCGACCGGGCACAGGCCGGTGGTGTCCTGGCCCGGATACAGGTTGCTGTCTTCCGGCGGGCGGTTCAGGTCGATCAGGTAGCGCGACCAGCGTGCCGCCAGCACCGATATCCCCAACTCTCCGGCAAAGTCGTACAGCTTGCCGAGGTGCCAGTCGGTATCGGCGCGCGCCGCGGCGCTGGGCGCGTAGTGGCCGGCCAGCTCGTCCGGGAGGTCGGTACCGCCGTGGGGAATCGACAGCAGCATCGGCGTCGACCCCGGTGTGAACCTGAAATCCATCGCAGCCCCTCCCTCTCAGTCGGTATGCAGTGCGGCGAACAGGTCCTTGCATGCGGCCGACAGTTCGCCTTCCATCACCATCCTGCGCGCCGCCTCGATGTCGGGCGCAAAGAAGCGGTCTTCGTCGAATGGTGCTACGCGCCGGCGCAGCGCGGCGTGCACGTGCTCGAGATGATCCGAGCTGGCCAGCGGCCGGTGGAACTCGATGCCCTGCGCCGCCGCCAGCAGCTCGATGCCGACGATGACGCCGGTATTCTGCGCCATCTGGCCGAGGCGGCGCGCGGCGAAGGTCGCCATGCTGACATGGTCTTCCTGGTTGGCCGAGGTCGGCAAGCTGTCGACACTGGCAGGATGGGCCAGCGACTTGTTTTCCGAGGCCAGCGCGGCAGCGGTGACGTGGGCGATCATGAAGCCGGAATTCACGCCCGGCTCGCGCACCAGGAAGGGCGGCAGGCCGGACAGGGTGGCGTCGATCAGCAGCGCGATGCGGCGTTCGGCTAGCGCGCCGATTTCGGCGATGGCGAGGGCCAGCGTGTCGGCGGCAAAGGCGACCGGCTCGGCGTGGAAGTTGCCGCCCGAGATGATGGCGGGGATGCCGTCCTCCAGGAACACCAGGGGGTTGTCGGTAACGGCATTCGATTCGATGAGCAGGGTGCGCCCGGCCTGGGCAATCAGGTCCATCACGGCGCCCATTACCTGCGGCTGGCAGCGCAGGCTGTACGGGTCCTGCACGCGCTCGTCGCCGACCAGGTGAGAGGCGCGGATCGCGCTGCCGGCCACCAGTGCGCGGTAGATCCTGGCCGCCGCGATCTGGCCCGGCTGGCCGCGCACGGCGTGCACGCGCGGATCGAACGGGGCGTCGCTGCCGCGTGCGGCGTCGAGCGACAGGCTGCCCGTCACCATGCCCGCCTCGAGCAGGCGCTCGGCCAGGAACAGGCCGTGCAGGGCCAGGGCCGTGGAAACCTGGGTGCCGTTGATCAGTGCCAGGCCCTCCTTGGCCGCCAGCACCACCGGTTCGATGCCGGCGGCGGCCAACGCCTCGCGCGCCTCGATCAATGCCCCATGCATGCGCACCTGGCCCACGCCCAGCATGGCCAGCGTCATGTGGGCCAGCGGCGCCAGGTCGCCCGATGCGCCGACCGAACCCTGCGCCGGAATCGCGGGCATGATGCCGGCGTTGTACAGGGCGATGAGCGTGTCGACGATCAGCGGGCGCACCCCCGAAAAGCCGCGCGCCAGGCTGCCGATCTTGGTCAGCAGGATCAGCCGCACCACCTCGTCCTGCAGCAGTTCGCCGGTGCCGACCGCGTGCGACAGGATCAGGTTGCGCTGCAGCTGTTCGAGCTGTTCGTGCGGAATGTGGCGCTTGGCCAGGATGCCGAAGCCGGTGTTGATGCCGTAGGCCGGGTCGCCCTTGGCGACGATCGCCTGCACGGCGGCGGCCGAGGCTTCGATGGCGGCGTAGGCTTGCGCTGCCAGCGTGAGCGGGCCGTGCGCCTGCCAGGCTGCGCGCAGCTCGGACAGCCTCAGGGCGCCGGGTTGGAGGGTCAGGTGCTGGGGTGTTTCGTGATTCATGACTTATTTAATCATCGGTAATGTCAGGCCGTACTTTTTGGCGGTCTCGATGGCGAGTTCGTAGCCGGCATCGGCGTGGCGCATCACGCCCGAGGCGCAATCGTTCACCAGCACCCGCGCCAGGCGCTTGTCGGCGGCAGCGCTGCCGTCGGCCACGATGACGACGCCGGCATGCTGCGAATAGCCCATGCCGACGCCGCCGCCGTGGTGCAGCGACACCCAGGTGGCGCCGCCGGCGGTGTTCAGCATTGCGTTCAGCAGCGGCCAGTCGGACACGGCATCGCTGCCGTCAAGCATGGCTTCGGTCTCGCGGTTCGGGCTGGCGACGGAACCGGTATCGAGGTGGTCGCGCCCGATCACGACCGGTGCTTTCAGCTCCCCGGTGCGCACCATCTCGTTGAAGGCCAGGCCGGCCAGGTGGCGCTCGCCCAGGCCGAGCCAGCAGATGCGCGCCGGCAGGCCCTGGAAGGCGATGCGCTCGCGCGCCATGTCGAGCCAGCGGTGCACGCGCGCGTGCTGCGGGAACAGCGCCTTGATCCTGGCGTCGGTCTTATGGATGTCCTCGGGGTCGCCGGACAGCGCCACCCAGCGGAACGGCCCCCTGCCCTCGCAGAACTGCGGGCGGATATAGGCTGGCACGAAGCCGGGAAAATCGAAGGCTTCGCGCACGCCCTGGTCGAGCGCGACCTGGCGGATGTTGTTGCCGTAGTCGACCGCCTGCGCACCCAGCGCCTTGAAGTCGAGGATGGCGCGCACGTGCGTCGCGCAGGCTTGTGCAGCAGCCTGCTTCAAGGCTGCGTGCTGGCTTGGGTCCTGCTGGGTGGCCTGCCACTGCGCGAGCGTCCAGCCGAGCGGCAGGTAGCCGTGGACCAGGTCGTGGGCCGAGGTCTGGTCGGTGACCAGGTCCGGCACCAGGCCGCCGCCCTGCGCGCGCCGCACCAGTTCCGGCAGCACCTCGGCGGCGTTGCCGAGCAGGCCGATTGAGACGGCTTCCCTTCTCGCCTTGTGCACGGCGACCATGGCCAGCGCCTCGTCGATGTCGCGCGCCTGCTTGTCGAGGTAGCGCGTGCGCAGGCGAAAATCGATGCTGCTCTGGCGGCACTCGACGGTCAGCGAGACCGCGCCGGCGAAGCTGGCCGCCAGCGGCTGGGCGCCGCCCATGCCGCCCAGTCCGGCCGTCAGGATCCACCTGCCTGCCATGTCGCCGCCGAAGTGCTGGCGCCCGGCTTCGGCAAAGGTTTCGTAGGTGCCCTGCACGATGCCCTGGGTGCCGATGTAGATCCAGCTGCCGGCCGTCATCTGGCCGTACATGAACAGGCCCTTGCGATCGAGTTCGTCGAAGTGTTCCCAGGTGGCCCACTTCGGCACCAGGTTGGAATTGGCGAGCAGGACGCGCGGGGCATCGGGGTGGGTCTGGAACACGCCGACCGGCTTGCCGGACTGGATCAACAGGGTCTGGTCGTCTTCCAGTTCGCGCAGCGAGGCCAGGATCCGGTCGTAGCAGGCCCAGTCGCGCGCGGCGCGGCCGATGCCGCCGTAGACCACCAGGTGCTGCGGATTCTCGGCGACTTCCGCATCCAGGTTGTTTTGCAACATGCGATAAGCCGCTTCGGTCAGCCAGCTCTTGCAATGCAGCTGGCTGCCGCGCGGGGCCTGGATCGTACGCGACGGATCGAAACGCGGGTCCTGCAGCGGCGCGGCTTGGCTCATGGCGGCTCCTCGGAATGTCCAGAGCAGTCTAGGTTGTCTATACAACACCGTCAATCCATATTTGCAAGCCGCTGGCTGCTTATTTGCGGTAGACCTGGCGGCCGGCGACCCAGGTTTCCAGCACGCCAGTTTTATGGATGTCGTAGGGCGTCATCTTGAACAGGTCGCGGTCGATCACGATGAAATCGGCGTACTTGCCGACTTCGAGCGAACCCTGGTTCTGTTCCTGGTGACCGGCCCAGGCTGCATCCAGCGTGAAGCAGCGGAAGGCTTCCTTCAGCGACATCTCCTGCTCCGGATACCAGCCGGCGATCGGATTGCCGCCGGCATCCTGGCGCGTGACGGCGGCGTGGATGCCGTAGAACGGGTTCGGCGCCTCGACCGGGAAGTCGGAACCGCAGGCAATGCGCGAGCCCTGCTGCAGGAAAGTGCGCCAGGCATACGCGCCCTTGATGCGCTCGGGGCCGACGCGGGTCTCGGCCATGTTCTTGTCCGAGGTCGCGTGGGTCGGCTGCATCGACGGCACGATGCCGATGGTCTTGAACCTTGGGATGTCGTCGAGCGTGACGATCTGGGCGTGCTCGATGCGGTTGCGCTGCGCTTCGGTGTGGTTGGCCTTGATCTCCTTGGCGAAGGCGTCGAGGATCTGGCGGTTGCCGGCGTCGCCGATCGCGTGCACGTTGACCTGGTAGCCCTTCTTCATGGCCTTGCCGATCATGGTGTCGATCTCTTCGTTCGAGTGGAACAGCAGGCCGTGCGAGTGCGGGTCGTCGCTGTACGGGGCCAGCAGTGCGGCGCCGCGGCTGCCCAGGGCGCCGTCGGCGTACAGCTTCACCGCACGCAGGAAGTACATGTCCTTGCCGTAGCTGTTCAGCGGGCCATTCTTGGCCAGCTGGTCGAAATCGGGGCCGGTGCCGCCGATCATGGCGTAGATGCGCGCGGTGAGCTTGCCCTGGTCGGCGAAGCTGCGGTACAGCTTGTCCTGGCTTACCGTGATGCCGGCATCGTGGGCACTGGTGAGGCCGACGCTGGCCATCTTCTGCAGCGACTTCTCGAGCATCGTGCGGCCTTCCGCCTCGGTCGGCTGCGGCAGCACCTTCAGCATCAATTCCTTGGCGGCGTCGACCAGCACGCCGGTGGCATGGCCATCGGCATCGCGGACGATCCTGCCGCCGGCCGGGTCCGGCGTTTTATCGGTGATGCCGGCCAGCGCCAGCGCGCGGCTGTTGGCCCAGCCGGCATGGCCGTCGACGCGTTCGAACCACACCGGGCGGTTGCTGACGAGGGTGTCGAGTTCCTTCGCGGTCGGGAAGCGCCCCAGCTTCCAGTTTTCCTGGTTCCAGCCACGGCCGCGCAGCCAGCCCTGGCCCGGGTTGGCACGCGCGTACTCGGCGATCGCGGCCTGCGCCTGCTGCAGCGAGGTGGTGCCGGAGAGGTCGAGCTGGGTCAGCATCTCGCCCAGGCCGAACACGTGGCCGTGCGCGTCGATCAGGCCCGGCAGCACGGTGCGTCCTGCCATGTCGACGTGCTTTGCCTTCGGCGCCCTGGCCGCCACCTCCTTGGCCGTGCCGACCGCGGTGATGCGGCCATTGTCGTCGAAGGCCATCGATGCGAACTGGACGATGTCCCCTTTCGCGTTCAGCGTGTAGCCGTTGGCGTTGTCGATCACGGTGTCGGCGTGGGCCGCGGACAAGGCGCCGCATGCGGCCAGGACAAACAGGGAACACTGCAGGGGAAGCTGGCGCAGGCGCATCGTTGACTCTCTCCATACTTGAAGGTGGCGGACCCGGCTGTGGATCCGAAGCAAGCTTCAGAGTGTATAGAAATTTGCGCAATGGTCAAACCATGACTGGCCGCTTCCGTCAGGGCTTCTCGTCCCGCTCCAGGTCCAGCAGCGCCCGCTTGCGTTCGATCCCCCAGCGGTAGCCGGAGAGCGCGCCATCGTTGCGCACCACGCGGTGGCAGGGGATGGCGATGGCGACCGGGTTGGCGGCGCAGGCACCGGCGACGGCGCGGGCCGCTTTCGGCATGCCGAGGCGTTCGGCCAGTTCGGCGTAGCTGACGGTCTGGCCGGACGGGATCTGGCGCAGCGCCTGCCAGACGCGCTGCTGGAAGGCGGTGCCGCGCACGTCCAGCGGCAGGTCTAGACCGATGCGCGGGGCTTCCACGAAGGACACTACCTGCGCCACGGTGCGCTCGAAGCCGGGTTCGGCGCCGACCAGGTCGGCGTTCGGAAACCGTTCCTGCAAGTCGTGCAGCAGCGCTTCGGGGTCGTCGCCCAGCAGGATCGCGCAGATGCCCTTGCCGGTGGCCGCGACCAGCAACGCGCCCAGCGAGCAGGCGGCCACCGCGAACCGGATCGCTTCGCCGCTGCCGCCGGCACGGTAGCGGCGCGGCGTCATGCCCAGCACGCCGTTCGAGGCGGCGTAGAAGCGGCCGCTGGACTGGAAGCCGGCGTCGTAGGCGGCCGCGGTGACGGTGGGCGCCTGCGCCAGTTCGCGTTGCAGGCGCTCGGCCCGGCGCGCCGCGGCATAGGCCTTGGGCGTGATGCCGGTATGGGCCTTGAACACGCGGTGGAAATAAAAGCGGCTCATGCCGCAGGCGCGGGCCAGGGTGTCCAGGTCGGGTTCGTCGATGGCGGCGTCGATCAGGCGGCAGGCGCGGGCCACGATGGCGGCCTGGCGCTCGGCCAGCGGCGGATCGAGCGGGCGGCAGCGCAGGCAGGGCCGGAAGCCGGCCGCTTCGGCTTCCAGGCTGCTGGCGTGGAAGGCGACGTTGGCGCGGCGCGGCGTGCGTGACGGGCACGAGGGCCGGCAGTACACCCCGGTACTGCGCACCGAATAATAGAACTGGCCGTCGGCCGCGTGCGAGCGGGCGCAGACCGCGGCCCAGCGCGCGTCGTCGCCCGCAATCATCTCCTGCTGTGTGTTCATGTCTGCCTCCCCCCGATAAGGATACGAATGCGCGATATGAATGCGCATACCTGCATGGTACGCAGCCGCGCCGCGCCCGGCACCCCGGCTCTTGCTTTCAAATCCGCGATGCTAGAATGCGCCCTGACTAGAACGTAGACCGGGCAACGGCCCGGCTCCCGGAGAAACCAGTTTGGACGGACAGACCGCGCAAGACACTATGCCACTGGGCACGCCACCTGGCATTCCCATTTTCCAGCGTATCAAGGATTACCTGCTTGGCGAAATCGCCTCGGGCCGCTGGAAGGAAGGCGACCTGGTGCCGTCCGAGCAGGCCCTGGTGCGCCAGTTCGGCGTGTCGCGCATGACCGTCAACCGCGCCGTGCGCGAGCTCACCGCCGAACAGGTGCTGACCCGGCGCCAGGGGTCGGGCACGTATGTCGCGCCGCAAAAATACCAGGCCACGCTGGTCGAGATCCGCAACATCGCCGACGAAGTGCGTGCGCGCGGCCACGTCCACGCCAGCCGTCCGCGCCTGCTGGAAAGCGGCGCGGCGAGCGAGGCGCTGGCGGCGCGCTTCGGCGTGGCGGCCGGTGCGCCGCTGTTCCACTCGCTGATCGTGCACGAGGAAAACGGCCGCCCGATCCAGGTCGAGGACCGCTGGGTCAACCCGGCCTGCGCCCCCGCCTACCTGCAGCAGGACTATACGCGCATCACGCCCAACGAGCACCTGATGGTGGCGGCGCCGCTGCAGGGCGCCACCTACAGCATCGAGGCGCTGCCGGCGCCGCGCGAGGTGGCCGAGATGCTGGCCATCGCCCCCGGCACTGCCTGCCTGGTGCTGAAGCGCCAGACCAGCTCGAACGGCTTGGTGGCGTCGGTGGTGACGATGTGGCATCCAGGCGATTTGTACAAGTTCACGGGCAGTGTCGGTTGAAACAGTGTCAGGCACGCCACGCCTGCAAAAAAAGCTGACGGCAGATCACACACGGGGCTTGTCGGTACGCGATAATGCCTCATCTTCCGTTGCGATACCGGGGCCCGGCGGCGTGTTAGGTTTTTGTACAAAGCTCACGAACACGTTTCAGGAAAATAGGTTATTATTTCAGCCAATCCCCGCCTGACGTCCTCTTGCAGATCTTCCACTGTTTGAAAAGTGCACACACTGCCTCCACCATTGTGTTGCCGAACCAAGTCTGACAAGTACGGGAACCGGCTGACGCTTGTCGACAACCGACAGCGGCAATGACCCATTCAGGCGCGAACCTATAACTGAGTGACCTACCTCTCCTTGAGGAAAACATGAGCGAAAACATCAAACACATCAGCGATGCATCTTTCGAAACCGACGTGCTCAAGTCCGAGCGCCCGGTCCTGGTCGACTTCTGGGCCGAGTGGTGCGGTCCTTGCAAGATGATCGCCCCGATCCTGGAAGAAGTCGCAAAAGAATATGACGGCAAGCTGCTGATCGCGAAGATGGATGTCGACGCGAACCAGGCCGTGCCGGCCAAGTTCGGCATCCGCGGCATCCCGACCCTGATCCTGTTCAAGAACGGCGTCGCGGCCGCACAGAAGGTTGGCGCCCTGGCCAAGGGCCAGCTGACGGCCTTCATCGACAGCAACATCTGATACCATAGGCGGCGGCAGCGCGCCCGCGCGGCCGCCCTTTCTTCAGCACGGGAAGGCGATCGACTCCGATGCCCCCTAATTATTAACCCACGCAGTTCCCTCCCCTACCTTTACTTTCCCGTCACGGGACACCCGACACATGCACTTATCTGAACTGAAGGCAATGCACGTCTCCGCCCTTCTGGAGATGGCGATCAGCCTGGATATCGACAACGCAGCCCGCCTGCGCAAACAAGAACTGATGTTCGCGATCCTCAAGAAACGCGCGAAACAAGGCGAGCAGATTTTCGGCGACGGCGCGCTCGAGGTATTGCCGGACGGTTTCGGTTTCCTGCGCTCCCCGGATGCGAGCTACATGGCATCGACCGACGACATCTACATCTCGCCGTCGCAGATCCGGCGCTTCAACCTGCATACGGGTGACTCGATCGAAGGGGAAGTGCGTACGCCGAAGGACGGCGAACGCTACTTCGCACTGGTCAAGGTGGACAAGGTGAACGGCGAGTCGCCGGAAGCCTCGAAGCACCGCATCCTGTTCGAAAACCTGACGCCGCTGCACCCGAACGAGCCGCTGCGCCTGGAACGCGACATGAACGGCGCCGAAAACATCACCGGCCGCATCGTCGACCTGATCTCGCCGATCGGCAAGGGCCAGCGCGGCCTGCTGGTGGCGTCGCCGAAATCCGGCAAGTCGGTCATGCTGCAGCACATCGCCCACGCGATCACCGCCAACCACCGCGACTGCACCCTGATCGTCCTGCTGATCGACGAGCGTCCGGAAGAAGTGACCGAGATGCAGCGTTCGGTGCGCGGCGAAGTGGTCGCCTCGACCTTCGACGAGCCGGCCACCCGCCACGTGCAGGTCGCCGAGATGGTGCTGGAAAAAGCCAAGCGCCTGGTCGAAATGAAGAAGGACGTCGTGATCCTGCTGGACTCGATCACCCGCCTGGCACGCGCCTACAACACCGTGATCCCGGCCTCGGGCAAGGTCCTGACCGGCGGTGTCGACGCCAACGCGCTGCAGCGTCCAAAGCGTTTCTTCGGCGCCGCCCGTAACGTCGAGGAAGGCGGCTCGCTGACCATCGTCGCGACCGCGCTGATCGAGACCGGTTCGCGCATGGACGACGTGATCTACGAAGAATTCAAGGGTACCGGCAACATGGAGGTGCACCTGGAGCGCCGCCTGGCCGAGAAGCGCGTCTACCCGGCGATCAACCTGAACAAGTCGGGCACCCGCCGCGAAGAACTGCTGATCAAGCCGGACCAGCTGCAGAAGATCTGGATCCTGCGCAAGCTGCTGTACTCGATGGACGAGATCGAGGCGATGGAGTTCATCCTCGACAAGATGCGCGCGACCAAGAACAACGTCGAATTCTTCGACCTGATGCGTCGCGGCGGCTGATCCGGCCTGCCGGATCGACGGGCTCGTGCCCGCATGGAAAAGGCGAGGCGACTCGCCTTTTCTGCTTTTTGCGCTACGATATATACATGTCAAGGCTCGGGGCGGTCCAGCCCGGAAAATCCGCGTTGAGATTATCCAGGAGAGCCCAATGACTTCCGATGAATTGCATGATGTCCCCGCCCAGCGCGCCAACGGTTTGCTCGACCGGCGCCTGACGGTCCTCGAAACCCGTTTCGACACGACACTCACCATGCTGCCCAACAAAGCCGATCTGTCGGACCTGAAAGCCGAACTGAAAGCCGACATCCACGGCGAAGCGGCCCACCTCAGCAAATGGATGGCGGCCACCGCCATCACGATGGTCATCGGCTTCGGCGGCATGATCCTGACCGTGCTGTCGCGCCTGCCGCACGCCTGAAGCACCCATTGTGCCGCACCTGCGGCAGTGGTTGCCTCCGGGACGCTGCTGGCTTATAATCGCCGGTTCAGTACCCAACCCTGGCAAGTGATCGGCAATCGGGTCGAGAAGCAGTAGGACCGACGAAGTGCCTTTTGGCTACCAACTTAACCGAGGCAAAACCATGAAAACCAATACCCATCCGGATTACCGCGAAGTCGTCTTCCACGATCTGTCGTGCGATTTCAAATTCATCACCCGCTCGACCATCAACACCCGCGAAACCATCGATTTCGAAGGCAAGCAATACCCGCTGGTCAAGATCGAGGTGTCGGCTGAATCGCACCCGTTCTTCACCGGTAAGCACAAGATCGTCGACACCGCTGGCCGCGTCGAGAAGTTCCGCCAGAAGTTCGGTTCGGTCGGCTCCAAGACTTCGGTCGCCAACGGCTAAGTCGCCGAGGCTCGACTACCCGGGAAGCCTGCGGGCTTTCCAAAAGGAAGCCAGCCGGCTTCCTTTTTTTTTGCCCTCGACAAACCTTGCTGCCGCCCGCACCGGTTTTTCGAGGTGCCCTATACTACGCCACAACAATAATTCAACGCACCACGCAGCGTGCGCAGCTTATCGATGAAACCAGTCCGCCTCCCCGCCGCCGCCACCCTTGCGCTGCCACGATGGGCCCTGTATGCACTTGGCCTGTTGTACATCCTGCCGGGCCTGATCGGGCGCGATCCGTGGAAGGACGATGCCGGCAGCTTCGGCATCATGTGGACCATGGCCCATGGCGGTATCCAGGACTGGCTGCTGCCCAATATCGCCGGCCTGCCGGCACCCGAGGAAGGACCACTGGCGTTCTGGCTGGGAGCGCTCTGCATCAAGCTGTTCGGCTGGCTGGTCGGCGACGTGCTGGGTGCGCGCGTCTCGACGGCCGGCGTGTTCGTGCTGGGCACGGTCTCGCTGTGGCATGCCGCCTTCCACCTGGGCCGGCGCGCCGAAGCCCAGCCGCTGCGCCTGGCCTTCGGCGGCCAGCCCGAGCCAGACGACTACGGCCGCACCCTGGCCGATACCGCGGTCCTGATCTACATCGGCTGCCTTGGCCTGCTGCTGCACAGCCATGAAACGCTGGCCGTGACCCTGCAGGGTTCGCTGGTCGCCTGGTTCCTGTTCCGCTCGGTCCGCTACATCGAAGACGCCACCCCGCGCAACGCGGTGCTGGTCGGCGTCGCCCTAGGCTTGCAGACCCTGACGCGCGGCTTCGCGTCGCCGCTGGTCCTGCTGGCGGCGCTGTTCCTGTGCATGCGCGTCCTCAAGCTGCCGTCGGCGCACACCCTGCGCCACTTCGGCCAGGCCGCCGGCACCGCCGTGCTGATATCGCTGGTCTGGATCGTGCCGGCGGCGCTGGCCAAGCCGTACGGCCTGTCCCCGGTCGGCGACTGGCTGAGCTGGAACGCCAATCAGCTCAGCCTGCCTGACTGGACCGCGCTGAAAGCCTTCGTGCGCGTCGGCGTCTGGTACTGCTGGCCGGCCTGGCCGTTCGCCGCCTGGGCCGCGTGGGCCTGGCGCCGCCAGCACGGCCTGATGCACATCATCCTGCCGACCTGGTTCGTGGGCGCGCTGGTGCTGCTGCTGCTGTGCGACCCGGTCTCGGAAAACGGCGACCTGCTCAAGCTGCTGCCGCCGATGGCGCTGATGGCCGCCTTCGGCCTGCCGACCATGAAGCGCGGCGCGATCAATGCGATCGACTGGTTCTCGGTGATGGTGCTGACCCTGCTGGGCGCCCTGGTGTGGCTGTTCTGGATCGCCAAGCTGACCGGCGTGCCGGCCCAGCTCGCGAAAAACGCACTCAAGCTGGTGCCCGGCTTCCATCCGGAATTCGGCATCGTCGCCTTCCTGGTGGCGGCCGCGGCAACGCTCGGCTGGATCTTCCTGGTCAACTGGCGCCTGTCGCGCCAGCCCTCGGTGCTGTGGCGCGCGGTGGTGCTGTCGTCCGGCGGCCTGATCCTGCTGTGGGTGCTGTTGATGACACTGTTCCTGCCGGACCTGAACTATGCGCGCAGCTACGCCAGCGTAGCCCAGCAGCTCGCCGCGCGCCTGCCGGCCGACGCCGGCTGCATCGACGCCAACGTCGGTCCGGCCCAGCGCGCATCGCTCGCCTACTTCGGCCACCTGCCCTTCGCCCGCGTCGGGCAGGACCGCTGCGAATTCCTGCTGGTGCAGGACAGTAGCGGGCGCCGCGCCGGGCAAACCGGCCCGGTGGAACGCGCCCTGGCGGAAGGCCGGGTGATGCAGCACGGCGACGGCGTCTGGGGCGGGCGCGACGTGATGCAGGACTTCCGTCCGCGCGACTGGACCCTGCTGTGGGAAGGCCGCCGCCCATCGGACCGCGACGAACGCTTCCGCCTGTACCAGCGCACGCACTGAGCGAGCTTGCCGCCAAAAGACCACCCTTACGCCGGGTGGTTTTTTTATGCCCGAGGCCGGCACCGCCCATTGCCGGAATGGACAGGCGGCCTCGCTCTATATTGCCTAAAAGCATTTTATCCAAGGAAAAGCCTCGCTTGAGAAAGATCAATTCTCCTTCGGAGCGGGTGTTCAAAAATGGCGTTACGGCATACAGCATGTGCCGTCCCAGCCAAGGAGCCCATCATGAAAAGCGTAACGTTTTCCGATATCGAGCACGCCCGCGATCGCGCGCGTTTCCTGCCCAGCCTGTGGTCGATGCGTGGCCGGACGGTAGCCGCGATGACGCTGGCGCTCGGCCTGCCGGCCCTGATGATGGCCTTTCATTTGCTGGATCCGGATGCGCCGCTCGGCTACATCGTGGTGCCGGTGCTGCTCGGCGGCCTGCTGCCGATGATGCACGTGCTGCCGGGCCGGCTGCAGGTCAAGACCCGCTTCGAAGCCTGGCACCTGGTCGGCACGCTCGACGATGCCCTGGACAAGCTCGGCTACACCCAGGCCGGCCGCGCACCCGGCACCGTGCACTACCGCGCCCGCGCCGAGCGCTGGCCGCAATGGCAGCACAAGGAAATCACCGTGACCGTGCGCGACCATGCGCTCGAAGTCACCGGCCCGATCGCTGCCCTGCGGGAGCTGCGCCAGCAGATGGATTGCTGATGCAGCATCTGCCTGGCGCACGGGACTGGTCAGTTTGCCATGGCGTGTGCTAAGATGCGCGCCTGCGCTTGCAGCCTCTGTGGCGGAATTGGTAGACGCACTTGACTCAAAATCAAGCGCCGTAAGGCGTGCCGGTTCGATTCCGGCCGGAGGCACCATCAGCAGGTCTTTGACGGTCCAAGATCGTCCAAAAAGACCTCCTTCCCTAGGGAGAGCCCCTCCCAGTTGTCCATTTGTGTCCATAGCGGTACGATAGAAGCTGACAAAAATACCGTCATTTTTGACGGTACTTATTGATAAGCTCAAACGAGATACCGTCACGGAGGCAATCATGCCGCTCACTGACACGTTCGTTCGGCAAGTAAAGCCAATCAAGCCAGGCGGCGACAAGTACGCCGACGGCGGCGGGATGTACCTGCTGGTTAAATTGACGGGAAAATATTGGCGGATGGATTATCGCCACCTCGGCGTCCGCAAGACACTCGCGCTCGGGATCTACCCTGCCATCTCACTTGCCAAGGCTCGAAAACGACGCGACGAGGCGCGCGAATTGATCGCCGAAGGAATAGACCCATCCACCGCCAAACGCGAGAAGAAGCAGCTCCAGGCCGCTGCTGCAGCCAACACCTTTGAAGTTGTCGCACGAGTGTGGCTGAACAAGACGGCGGCAGATCGCGCGGCAAGCACGCATGAAAAGCTGACCACCTGGCTGGAGAAGGACGTCTTCCCATACATTGGCAATATGCCGATTTCAACCCTTACCCCCCGTGACGTACTTCTCGCCGTGCAAAAAATGGAAGTCCGCGGTGCGATTGAGTCTGCACACAAGGTGAAGCAACTTTGTGGCCAGGTGTTCCGCTTCGCAGTAGCAAGCGGATTAGCTGAGCGCGACGTAACAGCGGATCTGAAGGGCGCCCTCGTCGCAATTCCGAAGAAATATTACGCGGCCATCACCGAACCGCAACAGGTCGCTCAGTTGCTTCGCTCGATTGACACCTATAACGGACATGCATACGCGGTCGCTGCACTCAAGCTGTCTCCCCTGCTATTCGTGCGTCCAGGCGAACTGAGAGCGGCAGAGTGGACGGAGTTTGACTTGGATGCCGCAGAGTGGCGTATCCCCGCGCACAAGATGAAAATGAAGATCGAGCACCTGGTGCCATTAGCGACCCAGGCGGTTGCCATCTTGCGAGACCTGCATCGGCTAACGGGGGAAACGAAGTACGTTTTCCCAAGCCTTCGCAGCTTCGATAGGTGCATGAGCGAAAACACGATCAATGCTGCGCTTCGGGGTATGGGATACAGCAAGGAAGTCATGACCGCGCACGGCTTTCGGGCGACGGCGCGAACCATCATGGACGAGGTTTTGGGCGAGCGTGTCGACTTGATCGAACACCAATTGGCGCACGCGGTCAGAGATGCAAACGGACGGGCCTACAATCGCACGGCGCATCTACCCGCCCGCAGAGAGATGATGCAGCGCTGGGCGGATTACCTAGATAAATTACGTAGGGGTGCCGAGATTGTTCCGTTGCGGCACCCATATTAATGACGCCACGGTGACGATTTAGCCAATATGCTGCCCAGCAGTTTAAGCTGGGACTATCGATGGCAAAACGTAATCGGCCGGGTTTACTTCGGGTCGGTTATCGTTCCTTCGACTGAGACCGCAAGCGGCAATAACAATAATGCTGGCGCAAAGAAAAGTAAGCCGATGCCAACGATTACGGTGCCGAAAAAAAAGCCGAGCCACGCAATTTCAGCAGCGACAGCAGCACATAGAAGACCTAGACCACACAGCAAAAAGACCAAACCAACCAATTTATCCATATGCGGATTCATTATCAGAGGGGATGAGTAAGGCCAACAATGCCATGAAAGATGTTTTTTGCCTAATCCGTCAGCGCCGGTAAAGCCTTTCGACGACCTGGTAGACGGGTACCGTCAACTTATCTGCCTGGCTTTTCGCCATGGTCCATACTTGGGTTGCGGTCGGAATTTTGTCCGCATACTGACACACTGCGTGTGTGTCGAGTGGTGCTTCTTGGTGCTCGACCACCAGGTCGTTCAACGTGCGAGAAAGCTCGCAATCGGATTTGATATCAACTGCAGTCCCTGCTACCAGCGTAGCAACCCCGACGTATGGTGCGGCCCGAAGAGGCAGTTCGGTGATGAGCTCCCCAGCATGTACTGCCAGATTCCGGGATATCCGGTCTGCCACGGTCTTGACTACCTTTGCGCGTCTGACCGAGATAGCCTTTAGCGCGTCCCGGTCTTTTTCAAGTGCGATGTGTTTCTCTCGCAGGCCAGTGTGCTCTGCCTGCAGTGTTCTTAGGTGGTTGTCTGCCTCGACCTTTTGCGCTTTCGCGGTGCTGTTTTCACGCTGTAGCTTGTTAACGGCGGACTCCAGCTCTTTTTTACGCTCTGCAAGAATGCGGTTCTCCCTAGACAGGTCCTCAGCCGTTTGCACAGCGTTGGTTGATGCAGGGCGGGGCCTGCGTCCCATGATCGAATGAATAGAATCTTCGATCGCCGCCTTGATGGCTGACACACGGCTGTCCTGCCCAGGCAACCGGACCGGTTCGCTTAGTAGCGTTACAATATTTGTAATGACGAGTGCACTAGCAAGAATCCAAGGTAACACTGCACCACGCAGCCATACGGGCGCGCGTTCTTGTTGTGTTGTACTGTCTGTCGGTCGTGGCTGAGAGTCCATGTTCGTGAATTCCCTGCATGTAAAAAATGCAATATAGCGCAGCGGCTGGCCCTCTCGCTACTTTTTTCGCACTGACCACACTAAATAATTAGCGAAGCGCTCGAGCGAAGCAATATGGTCCCCTCGGAAGGAGAAAACCCAGCCAGTTTGCTCGCGAGATCTTATCGTTGACGCGGGTGCGCAGGTGGTGGTTTGAACGATGGCCTACTTTACTAACAAGGGCTGCCATTGTGCCCGACGGTGGGACACTTCATGCGCCGCGTAATAACACATTTGAAAGGGCTGAATCGCTTTTAGGCAATTGCACTGTCTACCTTAAAGCGAGGACGCTAGCCTAACTCTTTAGAACGCCGAACAAAACCTCTTACTTGCTCTAGCAGCAACAATCTCGTAGACTGAGCCGACGTTACGGCAAGCGAATGTTTGATAGCAGTCCACGAGGCCATCGCCAGAGACCAGCGCCTATGAATTGCCTCTTCGCCCACTGCCGTGGTAGCGTTCAAGGATTTTGGCCGATGACTTAACACTTGTGGAGAAAGTTTTTTGGGATTCCCAATCGCGAAGATGACTTGCACGAGTTGCAAGCGAACGGAACCAGGGGTCATGTATTCGAGACCGCGTAGATACCAGCTTGACAGCGAGACCCAACTTCCGATGCAGTACCACACGGGATGGTGTTTCGATTGCGACGGCGTGCGAAACATAGAGAATCTCTCGCCTGACATTACAATAAACGCAATACGGCGAGCGGCTACTACGCTCAAATCCGCTACTGCGAAGCGCAGATGGTTTAGGACCGGGTGGGATTGCCAGTCTTCTCATTGGCTGGACCAGGGACACAAATTTGTGCGGGAGTTCCATACCGAAGACTGGCATACGCTGGGAAGCGAACTCGACGAACAGGCAAACCGTTTAGTGTTTCTTTCACAGCGATCGGTTCCGGCCCGGTGCCTGGAATGCTTCGGATATAATATCGCCGAACTTACGAGATTCGCTGGTGGTGACAGAACAGAAATGATACATCCAGGATGCGGCGGACACTTTATCCTTGAGATACAAGGAAGCATGCATTTGGCGCCTCCGACGACCAAGCTTATACACTTTTCGGATGGGACGTTTTCGCACGAAGAAGCGTATGAAGCCCCTAGCCTGTATAGCGCTGGAAGACTCGACTGACCTTAAACAGGTGCGCCAAACCAGTTCTTCGCAACAGTTTTAAAGCCTGAAGACCTTTGAATGGAACCAATAAAATACAACGAATGCCTTTCAGACATCTTTACAATGCACGGAGAATTGAGAAATTAATCGCGACGGGCGAGGGTACGCAATTCGCTCGAATGTTGCGGAGTGCGCAAAAGGCGGGCAGTTCACGCCAGCTTCCCTAAGGACGCGGCCAAGCTGCATGCCTGCGAACAGGTTGCCGCCGGGGGAATTGAGAAACACGTCAGCGCCGTCATTGCCAGTTTGCTTTAGCGCTTTTGCGACGCGGGCCGGCGCGTCAGAGTCAATCTCACCGCTCAGAATGATATTCCACGTCCTATCCTGGTTCAGCAATTTATACCAATCCGGCGGCTCGACACGGACAGACAGCTTATCCGCTTGGACCGTAGAGGAGAAAGCGAGGGCGGCGGCTGCCAAAATAATTCGATTTATCTTCTTTTGATAACTCAAGATAAGTTCCCTGCCTATACCCATGAATTAACGACACGCAAACATAACTGTCGAGGCTCGCCAGCGCATGGCCGGTCATGGCCGGTTGCTGACGTACCTGGACGGCAGCTACCGACCTATTGTGTTGAAAAACTCGGATCTAGTGCCGCTTGGAAATAAAAGATCGGTAGCTCGACTGTTCAGAACGGCCACCATGGCAAAAACGCGGGTCACTTGGACTGTCAACGCCACTGGAAATTCGCCGTAAAAGTTGCCGTCCGACTTTTTCAACACAATAGACCCGAACTTCGCGGCCTGCCTTTGTACGCTTATATACGAGGAAGCATTGCTAACCATACTCGCGTTCGGGGTAGAATCGGTTCCAGTTCCTGCACAGACCCATCTTCTTAAGTACCACTACCCAATAGAAGCGAGAGGCTATGCTGTTCCACAATGCCGCTACTTAAATGCTAGTGTTTGGAATCTCTTGGGGTACTATCTGGCAGCTGATCTCTTTGAGCCTTTAACTTAACGTTAAGCTCGTCGAGCCGCTTCATGTACCCGTCGAAGCACGCATCCACCGTTGCCTTGTCTTCTTTGTTAAGGGGGGCTGAGAATCTCATGATGTGCGGGGCATCACCTGGATAACGCAGGTCGAATTGTGTACGGGCACCCTTGGCTATGTCAGCAATAAGCGAGAGGGTACGGTCGAACTCAACTAACGCAATTAGTTTCGCAGGCATCTTTTTATCTCGCACCAACTTGATCGGGACCAATGGCTTTGCGTCTGCCTCTCTCGTAATCCAGAAACTTTCCGGCGCAGGGCCGGACGGTTTAGGAAGGCTGATCTTGCCCGCTAAAACACTCTGCCATTGAGAAATGCTTAATCTTAAGCGCCCGCCTTGAATAACGCCGTAAGTGTCTTCAGGGCTAACAGCCAGAACTAATGTGTACTGATCCGCATGTGTCTGCCTGTCGTCGACCACTTTTATTTGAATGCCACACCCTTGGATACCGTCTGCACCACGACTTACATACGGTTTGGTTTCGGCATCCCGAGCCTGCCGCACAACTTGCGCAGTGGCAAGCGGGTAGATGAAGAGGGTAACGACGGCTATCGCGCGAATACCGACGGAAGCGGATCTTTCGGTAAAATACTTCTTCAAAAATTTTCCTAATTAGAATTCATCAAGCGCTAACGGCGTTCCCAAGCCAAGCCCGGCCGCTTGGGTGAGCATAGCAGGTTGCCGAAATTAAAAAAATCACTGATTGTTGCGACTGGCCGCAACCGACCCAAATGGCAGTTGCTGCTGCGGCCATTGCGAAATCAAAAGGCAAAACCTAAATGGCATGATGGCCAGTTGCATGGCGAGGTGCTCTGTTCGGCCTCCGCCGCCTGTCTGTCGCGCATCGTTAAACTGGCGATTGAGACGTTCGGGGTTGTGCCTGAACATTCTGAACGGCCGAGATCGACCGAGAGCAGACCTGCACAGCCCTAGAGTGAGAGGCGCCAGCACCTGAAAGACGAAAGCCAATAGGCTTGGGCTTAGACCTGCCCTTTACAATTCATATCTTGCTGGAAACTAACCAGTTCGTGAATGCGCGCATACCTCGGGTCGTACACCCATTCGTTGTCAAAAAAACTTTTCAGGCGCTGGGTCATGTAGCAGTCGCCGACAACGAGCGAATGAAACCTGTTTCCATGGCCCCGTCTGCCGTCGATGCGCGCGAGGGTGCGTTCAGGCAAGGCTGACATAATGAAGTCTGAGATAACGAGAAGATCGGCGTTCCTATATGCCTCCTCTTCCATTTTGTCCAGGGCATGTTCAAGCGCCGGCGCAACATCGGTACCACCGTGAAACGACATCTGCAGGAAACGCAGCACCGCCTCAAGTCCCACATCCGCGCCCAACTCAAGCACATCTATTCCGGTCGAGAAATTGATCAAATAGCAGGGACGCTTCTGTTCCCTCGACTTTGCTGCGAGAAATAGTGTCACTGCTTTCGCGACAGTCTCGGGCGTGCCGTTCATCGAACCGCTGGTGTCGACACAGATCATCATTGGACCGTGCTGTTCGGCTTCCTGAATACGCCGCTCTTCTTCCGTCTCGACATGCCTATGGATGCGCTGAATGCCCTGCATGTCGAAGCACATCAGGCCCGACTCGACATACTTCAGGTCAAACAGCAGCGCCGTGTCTGGGTCCGCAAGCAACGCAAGTTCTGAGGGCAGTACATGCTCAATATCTCTCCCCAGCCGGATGCCGACAATTTCCTCGCGGGAACTGATATCGGGCACGTGTATGCTAGTCGGAACGACGGATGCCACCCGTTCGATTCTCTCCGACAAATCGATTTGCCGCATTTTCCCCAGCAGGTCGCATAGGGATCGGATCCCCTTGTCCTCCGCAAGATACGTTGCCCAGCGCTTAAACTGCTCGATATTCTGGGGCGTTAAACTTCCTTTGGACAAGTCAAGCAGGATGCCGGTGTCCAGTCCAAGCTCATGTAGCTGGTCCCGCAGCTTCTGTAACAGCTCGAGGAGTCTGTCGAGTTGCTCCATGAGAGCCGCGCGGCGCGACGCGATTTCCTGTAACTCCCATTCGGCGCGGACGCCATCGAGCTGTTTCCGCCACTCGGCAAGTAACAGTCGGGCGCCAATGAACGTTTCTTCAGCCGGTTTCCAGCGGCTCGCCGTCCGATGTTTGCCGGTACCGAACTGGCCTCTCCAGAAGCTTTCGTTGGCGGGGCGCCCGATCGCCCTAGAGAACGACAAGTAATCGTCGACCGCCTGGTCTAAATCACTCTTCGGAACGTCCAGGGAGTGCAACTCAGTCTGCCAATGCAGTAGCTTTCGCTCGTGAGACAGCAGGGGGAACTCTGCGCCCAGCGCGGATTTGGTCGCTCGCTCCCATTCCACCATTTGTTCGCTCACGTGGCGCCGGACCGCGGGCGACGCGTCCAGCACCGAAGCGTAGGAAGCTCCAATGGCGGCACTTACTTCCTGCGATGCGCTGTCGACCGGGCTCAGCGGCATAGTGCTTCGAGCCGTTCACAGTCCTTGATGCGCAGTTTCAGGCTTTCTCTCTGTTCCAAGATACCGGAGATCGCCAGCCTCGTTTTCTCGACGGGGACAAACACGGAATCAAGCTGCGATTCAAGGTTAGCGCACCGCGCTGTAACCTTTCGCAAGATCGAAGCAAGATCTGCCTTGATGCCCGAGAGCGACGTCGCCATCGACTTCACAAGTCGGTTGTTGACATTGCCTTTCCTGTCGCCCTTGTGAAACAGGATATCCGGTGTATACGTTCGCGTTTCCGCTTTATAAGTCCGCGTTATATCGCTACGACGTTCCGTAAGGTTGCATGTCCCCTGTCCGTCAAATAAGCACGTGATTTCTTGAATCTCATTGCCGGATCTGTCCAAAGGGTGAAAGCTAGCCAGCGATTTCATGTATTTATAGGGCAGGAACACCGCGACATCCCCGCTTTGGCGTCGCGCATAATAAAAACTGTCAGACAGGATCAGCCGAAAGACTTCTTCGCCATCCGCTTTCTTTTCTGTTTTGTACACGTCCGCGGAATAGAACAGCTCATTGTTGATCTCACGGTCAAGCGATTCCTTTTTTTGGTCGATCTCGGCGAGGCTGTAGCCGCTATCGAACCCCACTGACTTCACTGCATCGGCCACAATCGTCATCACCGCTTGATGATTGTCCCGATGGGTCCAGATGCAGTGCTCCAGCAGCAGTGCATCGCTGTGATTGGTTTCGGTTCGCCCGTTGAAGAAGGCCGCCGCCTTCATCAACAAAGCCGCCCGTTGCCAGCGCCGGTCCGACACGTACACACCAATTTCATCCAATCGTTGCGCGAGCTGTTCGCGAACCAGATGAACGATGGTTAGGGTTTCGGGCGACAAGGTCACCGTGTAGATTTTCTCAAGCCAGGCATGCCACTCTTCGGACCGAACCTGGAGTGCGGCGGAAACGTCGACGTCCGACCGGCTGGGTCTGCTGTTCAACAGCCGCTCGAAATGTTGCGGCTGACTGATCGGCGCCACCATCAGGCGAACGATAAAGCGGTCGTACAGCGCTTCCAGTCCCTGATTAATGTCCGGTGTTTCGTTGGACGCGGAGATCAGTGCTCTCAACGGAGCTTCCTCGACGTTCTCGCCATTTTTGAAAATGCGCTCATTGATCAGCGTGAGCAGAGTGTTCAGAATTGCGGGACTCGCTTTCCAAATTTCGTCCAGGAACGCGAAATCCGCTTTCGGGAGATATGAGTCCGTCTTACGTATATAACGATCCTCCTTCAAAGCCTTGATCGACACCGGCCCGAACACTTCTTCGGGCGTGCTGAAACGGTTCATCAGGTATTCGAAATAGACCGGCCGCTGAAATGCGCAGGCGACCCGCCTTGAAATGAGGCTTTTCGCCGTTCCGGGAGGACCGTACAGGAACGTATTCTGCCCGCACAGCGCAGCCAGCAGTGCAACGGCGATGGTCTCTTCCCGCTCGTACATTCCTTGCGAGATAGTTTTGACCAGATCCTGAACTCGATTCCTAATCGAGGATGCTGCCTGAGCTTTGGTGCGTTGCACGGGTTTCTCAATTCGCTTTAAAGAATGGTAAACGTACGCATTTTCTCATGCGGCATTAACGTAATGCAACAAAATGCGCTGTCGCGCCCATCGTCGGGTGGTTTAGTTGTCCTAGTACGGCAGGACAAGGGCGGGACGACGTCTAGCGCACTGACGAGAACGGCTTGCTGGGGCGTAACGGTTACCGACAGCGATCGCCCGCCCGCGCGACAGGCGGACCACACGCTGCCTGCTCGGCCCGACTCGTTGATGAATCGATCCCCGCATTGGCATCGTCTGCTTGTGCAACGCGAAAAAATGAATAGTGTTGTCGTGCCAACTAAGCTCTTCAAAGTGCCCAATCATCGCCTGCAGTAATTTTCGCAGAGATTACGGGGACCTAGACGTAGTGCAGCAAGCTCATCGCCATAGACGAACCGAAACCGCGGGGCTTACGTCCGCTGCTGGCCGATTTTGTTGAAAAACTCGGCCAAGTTTACGGCCGGACAAAAATCCTGTCAGGCTCGACTTACCAGAACCGCCGCTATTGAACGATCTCAAAGTGGTTGGACGTTTGAGACCACCAAAAATTGTTGCCGTTCGACTTTTTCAACACAATAGGCCGATAGCTGACCGTCGGTATGGCTCAATGTACGAGCTTGTTGCCATGATGGCAAGTAACAAGTTTTTTAGGCGCTTTAAGCCACGCTCTTTGGAAGACGCACGAGGCCGTAGAACTGGGCACGCTGCAATGGGTTTCTTGGTTCAACCATCACCGCTTGGTAGAACCGCTCGGCTATATACCGCCAGCCGAAGCTGAGGCAAACTATTACAAGCAGTTGAGCGGTCAAGCCAGCCCGGCCTGACTCACACTAACCGGCCTCCGCAAAAGCCGGGGCGATTCACAACCTACCAAAGGCATCTATGTCAACTTATAAAGGTACTATCGAGGTCGAAGCGGTAGACATCCCTACCATGGCACGAATGTCAGACGATGAGTATCAGGAATTCCTTGAAACTCATGGACTGTTCTGGATTGATCATCATGACATTTTAAGATCTACTGCAGCCGAGTATCCGCTTGCCACGCGCAAGTCTCAGCTCGACATCCTCATCGCCGCTTTACAGCAATGTCGTGACAGGATGCGTGAGGACAACCCTTATTAACAAGGCTGTGCACTGGCTACCAGCCATCCGTCTTGGCTAAAGTCGCCCGGTTCGATCTGAAGATGATAGGGATTTGGTTGTGTGCGTAGTCCTGCAGGGAGGAGAAGTCTTCGCCGACAAAGCGAAATATGACGAGGCACGCGACTACGGCATCCTGCGGTGCAGGAATGGCTTTAAGCTTGGCTGGACTGAGCCGCCCAAACAAGCATTGTAGTGTGCATCGAATGTCCCTTGCAGCGCTGGGTTGCCTCGGCGTTGGTGGAAGCCGAATAGTGTGGAGTCAGGGGACCAGCGATACTTCTTCCAGGCGCGGGACACAGCCAGCATGCTCTTGCCAGCGCCTGGCGGGCAAATCAGCAAGGCCGAATGCATGCCGGCAGCGGCCACTTCCAATGCGCGTTTGACATGCTGCTGCCCTTTTACATCGGGAAAATCGGGGTACACCCGGCGCCTCCGCCGCATGCTTGCTGCAATGGCGCTGCAGCCGGCAGTCGTCGTCGAGTGCCGTGAAATGCGAGCACACCGTAGTAGGGTGCGCGTGAGGTACATTGCGGCATCGGCGACCAAGGCCGCTTCATCGTCGCTGGCGTGGGGCAGAATGAAGGAGCCGGGCGCACCGATGCGCAGCGGTGCATCGCGAACCAGGTTGCCGGCCTGAAAGAGTAACACTCTGTCACACGCGACTGCACCGACCCAGAACGGACGTTAGTTAATCACGTAATCTTATCTAGGTGGGAGGGCGGGTCCAGCGCTTGGACGTCATTTGTGATGAATGACAATGACGTGGGATTGGGGGTTTTTCCATTGAGCCAAGAGGAAACGGTATTGCTGCCAACCCCGACTGCTTTTGCTGCATCCTTGATACAGCCGTACACAACTCCGGTGGACAGATCAATCACCTTCTTGGCTGCAGGGTGATTGCCACGGGAAACCTTCTCGGTGAAAGACTTTGACCGCTTCCTGCCACGAAGCGGGTTGCTTGGACCGGACATAAACCGGGAATGCCGGGCTACCTGCTCTGGAGATGGCACGTATCCTTGGCGCGCCTTCGAAATGGCTTTCTTATGTTCCGGTGTAAATTCATTGGACCGGCCCTCCCCCACGAAGCGCATGACAGTGGCACTGGTGCCGTGTTTCTTGTCTTTCACCATCCGGTTGTAGAGCGTCTTCATCGGCATGCCAATTGCTTTGGCGGCCAAGGTGACGCTGGCATAAATTTCGCCGGTTTCGAAATTCATAACCTTGCGAGACATTTTGCTTTGCTCGCCGGTGCGGCCAAACATGGGGTTAGCTTCGCCGAATTTAGTGGCGCGAATTCTATCCTTCCACCATTCTGGCAACTTCTTGCCGCGTAAGTTCTTGTCGCTGTTTTTCATCGACTCGGATTTCTTGCGCCGTGTCTCCTCAGACAGCTTCTTACCCCAGTTAATGTGCTTTTCACCCGAATTGGCTTCACGAAGCTTCTGCTTGGTTGCCTCACTTGGGGTGAGGCCACTAAGTCCATCGCCACCTAAGGTCAAGTTGCACAAGGTGCCACCGTCGTATCGCCTACGATAAAGGGCGATGAGCTCCCGCTCCATGGCGAAGCAGTCTTCTTCGGCAAAGAATTCAGCAATAATTTCGACTTGGTAGTTCGCCTTGGCGACAATGCGCGACCAGAGAGCACTTCTGCGCTTCTTTTCGTAAGCGCGTTGGTACTGGTGCTTCTGACTTTTCGTCCCCTTACCTACATAAAAGACGTCGCCAGTGTCGAGGCGGCGATGCAAGTAGATATAGTAGGTGACGCGGTAGTACGGCATATAACCTCTTCTCACCTATTTACAACGACCGCTTCTGGCCGATTGCAGACGGTCGGGCCAGCATAGCATGTTGCTGAGTTGGAAAATCTAGCGAAGTGTCACGAACGTCTGCAACCGACCCAAAGCGGACACTGCAATCTGTCGGTGTACACGGGCAATGCGGCATTGATCTGTTGGCCCGCGGCGCCGGCACGCATTACGTTGCGTCTCCGCGTAATCGGTCATTAGCGGTAGCCATCGTTGCCTATTTCCCGCAACGCTTCGGCAGCTGCGCGCCTGATGTCTCGTGAGAAGAACGTCGAACGACTGATCGATGCCAACAACGCCGCGACGCTGGTGAGCGTTTCCGCGCGCTTTGTAGTGCCGAAACGGCCGTAGATCCACGCATCATCGGCAAGACCACGCGCCTCGCCGTCTCCTGGTCCATGTTCCTGCATCATGCCAGCCCGGTTCAACAGGAGATGGCAGGCCCAGGTCGCAATCTTACCCAGACGACGGCGATCGAGATCAGGAAGGGTTTCCTTAAGTACATTGAAAACGAGCGGCTTGACAGCGGCTAGACGGTCTTGTGGGTCAATGTGCGGTTCTAGCAGCATGCCAGGATCGATGGAAAAAGATGAAAACGACGAACGGTCGGATATAGTCTCCAGTGCAGGCATTTCACGGTTGCGATCTGCCCATCGCATCGCCGCCGCAGTGAGATCGTCCTGCGAAATGAGAGTCGCTTGTGCCCATTGTTCCTCAAACCATGCGGCGACCCGCCGATGGTCGGACGTGCTAGGAGTGACAAAATAGCCCGCTTCAATAGTGCCGCTGGCGTCAGCTCCCTCGGCGCCAAGACCATTAGTGGACATGTTCGCAGACGAAATTACCGCACCAGCCGAGCCGACCACAACTTTAGCGTGCAGGCCTGCAAGTTGAAGAACGACAGTATTGTCCCGGTCGAGCAATGACGCGATGACGGCCGGGTTGCACATGCCGGAGGCGAGGTCGCAGATGATTCGGCATGCACCCCGTAGCTTAAAGTCGGCCCCAGCTCCCCAAAACGCAACCGCGAAGCGTACCGGTTGCACGACTTCCTGGTCGACCAGAAGTTGGACCTGCGCGGCAATCGCGCGGCCGGATTCCAAGAACATAGTTATGCCTCAGCAGTTGTATTAGACGGAAATTGACCAGGAAATTGTATCGTTCGCGGCATTAAATGTGGGAAATTCAGCCTGCTACATGACGTTTTGAGAACGCTTTATTGCTGCACACCTAACCGTCCGCCAGCTCCATATATGCGGGAAGTGCTAATCAATACGCAGTGTGCGACAAACGGCGCTTCAGGCGGCGTTATCGCGCCCGTATTGATTGAGCACCATGTCAACTAAACGCCCAGAAGGCAATGGAAGACCGTTGACTGGGCTTTTCACCACCGGCCAATCGCGCTCGGCATACCATTCGGAAAGCGCGATAACGTTTTTGCCGGTCAGCTTGGGACCTACTCTTCTATCGATCCTGCCTTCAGATTGCAACTGTTTGATACCAGCCACGAAATAGCGGTCGTACCCGGGAACGTTGTGTGTCAGGCCGAGAATGACCTTACTGAGAAGTGTTCCGGTCGGTGTCACATTAACTTTTTGTAAGACCGTCGCAATCCGGTGGAATATGTTATCGAGCACCACCGCATCGACCGTAGCAAGTTCGTGGAACTGCAGGTGGGCGATCGTGTTCAATATTCCCGTCTTAGAATGCAGCAGTTCGGTCACGAGATCCTTGAAGAAAACGATGTTCGTTTCCTTCAACTTGCTGCTTCCTCTGAACATGCCCCAATGGGCGAGATACGAGGATAGCCACAGAGCAGTATCCGTAATTGCGTCGTGGTCACAGACCATGCCCGCAGGTTTGTCAAAACTCTGGGTGTAGGCGAAGAGGTGATCAAAGCAGAGAACTCCACGATACTTGAATGCCACATCATTACTGTTCCCGTTCATGTGCTTCTCGATAAGGTAGGCGATCTCGAAGTTCCGTTCTTTTGACGACATATTTTTCTCTGTTGGGATTTCTTTACCGACCCATT
Source organism: Herbaspirillum sp. SJZ107 (assembly GCF_006715485.1). GTDB lineage: Bacteria > Pseudomonadota > Gammaproteobacteria > Burkholderiales > Burkholderiaceae_D > Telluria. Next base: position 312,233 of record NZ_VFNH01000002.1, on the reverse strand, counting down.
GCAGACGTGATATGGGCCAAAGTGTCGAAGTATTCTTTCAATCTTGTGCCTCGACGGTTCAAACAGTACTTCTAACGTCCGCTCTTGGTCCGATTCCGGCCGGTCGCGTCAGCTAACATGTTGCCGAGCTGAAAAGATATCCGACTGTCGTGATCGCCTGCTGTCGATGGAATTACCGGCCCTCGTCGCAGCGCTACTTCCTGCTGCACTTAACCATCGGATACGGTCACGAGTTCCCGCTAGGGCTTATAGGCCGGCGTAACTGTTGCTAATTACGCTAAGCCGTCCGAATTGCAGACCAATCGGGATCTATGGGGGCCGCAGGAATGGATCGAACCGCCGGGCCGGTTCATGGCGTCCTCTCATCAGACGCGGGACGCGACGCTGGTCATATCGCCAGGCGCTAGCTCGACGGTGTAGTGGCCGCCTTCCGCCTTCGTGAGCACCAGCAAATCGTAGGTCTTCAGCATGTCCGCGAGGCCCGAGTAGCCGTACACGGCCGGTGAGAAGGCGGGGTCGGTACGCTTCAGGTACTGGCCCAACGCCGACAAATGCACCTGGCCATCGGCGGTCGGCCCAGCTAGAAGCGCCACCGCATCGACCACAAACCTGGGCCGGCGCTTGATAACGGTTTTCTTGCAGGAACCGGCAACTGGCGAGGGCGGCCGCAAGTCCGGAGAATGGTCCGGTTCCATATGGGCGTGCGCCCATTCGAAGAACTGGTCACTGGCATTCCTTAGGGCCGCTGGCGTCTTCGCCTCGCCAACGATCGATACGGTCGCGCCACGCTCACGCAGTTTCCTGCACAGATAAGCAAAGTCTGAATCGCTGGTGACAAGGCAAAACCGGTCGATGCGGCCGTCGAACATCGCTTCCAGGGCATCGAGTCCGAGAGCGATGTCGGACGTGTTTTTACCGGCAGCGTATTGGAATTGCAAACAGGGCGTGAACGCCTTTTCGACCAGCGCTTCCTGCCAGGTCTTGGCGAGCGTCGTGTGGTTGCCATAGCCGCGGCGCAGAACGATCCGGCCAAACTGCGACGCGATCTTCAATGCATAGTCCAGTATTTCCGGACTGGTGTTGTCGCAGTCGACAAACACCGCGACGCGCGGTTCGACAGCATTTTGCGTGGTGCCCATGGCGGTACCTGATCAGTAAAAAAGCCCATGATACTAGTGTAGCGGGCGCTACCTAAGCAACGTCAATAGTAGTTCTTCACGTACAAAGAATAGCAAGCTTAGAGGCGGCTTCTGGCCGAACCCGGCCGTTGGATCCAGCATAGCATCCTGTCAATTTGGAAAAGTCACTAACTGTCACGACCCGCAGTGTCCGACATTGTGGAATCGCCCTGCCACCCTGATTGAACTTTGCGTAGGTGCCAGCGCCGACTCGCCACCGGGCTTAAGGTCGACGCTCCCTAAGTAGGCGCACATTTTGGTGTGCCAGCGCGATGTATCGCTTCGATATAAACGATGAGTTTCATTGATCCAGTCGAGGAAAAATCGAAAGCCGATCAGTATCCTGTCTTGGCGTAATCGACTCGCAGAGTCGGGCAGGATAGGTGAAGTAGGCCCACACGCGACGCGTGTGGGCCTACTTCACCTATCCTTATTCGCACTTCGTGCTCAACGGGAATCCTGCTCTGCGAGGCCAGCCGGCTGGCGCCGTCCACAAGCGAGGTGAACGATGGAAAATAACCGCACGCGGAGGAACAGCCCTCCCGTCAAGGTGTATTGCCTGCCGGACGAGCGCGCACAGCTACAGGCAAATGCAGTGGCTGCCCACAGGAGCCTGTCGACCTACCTTCTGACTGTAGGGCTAGGTTATGAGGTGCGGGGCATACTGGACCATCAGTGCGTCGAGGAGCTCATCCGCATCAATGGCGACCTCGGCCGCCTGGGTGGGCTGCTCAAGCTGTGGTTGACCAACGACGAGCGTACTGCAGCCTTCGGCGAATCGACCATCCGTGCGCTCCTGAGGAAGACTGAAGCAGTGCAGGACGAGCTGCGTGCAGTAATCCGTTCCGTGGTAATTCCGCAAGCAGAGCGTCAAGAGCTTTAGCGGCTAAAACTCTGGGCTAATCATGATCGCCAAACATATTCCGATGCACATAGTGAAGAAGAGCGGCTTCGCCAGCCTCGTGCGGTACTTGACGGATACACAGGGCAAGCAGGAACGAACAGGCGACGTCCGGCTGACCAACTGCATTTCGGACGATGTCGAACTCGCGATGCTGGAGGTCCTGAACACACAGGCGATGAACACGAGGTCCCTGGCGGACAAGACCTATCACCTGATCGTCAGCTTCCGCGACGGCGAGGAACCGGACGCTTCTACCCTGGCGTCAATCGAGGAGCGCATCTGCGACACCCTTGGCTTCATCGGTCACCAGCGGGTCAGCGTGGTGCACCACGATACCGACAACAGGCACCTGCACATTGCCATCAACAAGATCCATCCGGCGCGCTACACGATCCACGAGCCCTTCCACGCTTACCGGACACTCGCCCGGGCGTGCGGCACGATCGAGGATGAATTCGGCCTACGCAAGGACAACCACATGCCACGCAAGGTCGGCGCAGAGAACCGTGCAACCGACATGGAGCACCATGTCGGCATCGAAAGCTTGCTCGGATGGATCCAGCGCGGCTGCAAGGCGCAGATGCAGCAGGCGCAATCGTGGGAGCAGCTGCACGCTGTCCTGTCCACGAACGGGCTACATTTGCATCCGCGTGCCAATGGCCTCGTGATCACCGCCCAGGACGGGACCACAATCAAGGCCAGCTCGGTGGGGCGCGACTTTTCAAAGCCCAAACTGGAACAGCGATTCGGTCCCTTCCAATCCGCACTGGAAAAAGAGGCCACGCTGAAGCCTCAACGACGGTATGAGAAAAAACCGCTCGGACTGCGTCCAGATACGGCGAAGCTCTATGCTCAGTACCGGGCCGCGCAAGCGCAGGTAGCGACCACTCGCGCACGTGAACGGGAACGTGTGCGTGCGCGCAAAGAGCAGCGGATCGAGGCAGCGATGCGCCACGTGCGCCTGAAGCGCGCCGCACTGAAGCTCGCCCAAATGCCGCGCAACGCCAAGAAGATGATGTACCGCGCACTCGCCAGCGTACTGCGTGACGAGATCTCGGAGATCAAGCGCGAGTCCAAACAGGAGTACATCAGCATCAGCCAGAAGTGCCGTCGGCGCCAGTGGTCTGACTGGCTTCGCCATCAGGCGGGAACGGGCAACGCAGACGCACTTGCCGCACTTCGCCGGCATAAGCCAACGCGCGACGTAGATCGCGATGGCATCAGCGGTGCTGCGCAATGCCATCCGCCCGTTTCTGGTCACCGCCGCGATAGCGTGACCAAACAGGGAACGATCATCTACCGGGTCGGCGCAAGTGCGGTCAGGGATGAGGGGGACTCGCTCCGGGTCTCGCGCGGTGCGGAGCTGGAAGCGATGCATGTGGCCCTGCGAATGGCACACGAGCGGTTCGGCAAAAGGATCACCGTCACGGGCTCTGAGGGGTTCAAGGAGCAGATGGTCATCGCGGCCGCTGTCGCAAACCTGCCCATTGTGTTCGGCGATCCGGTGCTTGAACAACGCCGTCTGAAGCTCGCCAAACCGGCCACGACACGCGAAAATCCGATCCACAACCATGGTACACGCCCGCCTGCACCACGCGCCAATGAAGAAGTTGGACCGATAAACACTCGGCACATCCGCGCGCCGAATCCGAGTGTGCCGCAGAAAAGGAAAAGTGCGATAGATGGTCGCAGTCGCAGATGACTCAAACCACGCGTAGTAGCATTAGTACGCTGAGACACCAAGGCAGCTGACAACGACGAACAGGGATGCCTGTTTGCACTTGCTGCCCCAGCAGCGCCACTTCTCGGTATTTTTGTCGGTATCGCTGGGCTTCCGTTCGGCAAGACGCGCTATCCATGCGGGCTGCGACGTACAATTCGATTCCGGCCGGAGCACCACCAGCAAGATTCAAGCAATTCAGAGAAGTTCATCGAACCCGCGCCACTCACCATGAGACCGCGGGTTTTTTGTTGCTCCGCGCCGGGCTACCCCTGCTGGAACGGCCGCGCATCCACCGGAATATCGATCACGAACGTGGTGCCTGCATGCGCATCGCTGTACACGACCGCGCTGCCGCCATGGCTCTGCGCCACGCTGCGCACGTAAGGCAGGCCCAGGCCCCAGCTGGAGGTGGTGGAGGCGCCGGCATCGCTGGAGCGTACGAATTGCTGGAAGATCGCGTCCAACTCGCCCGCCGGGATCGGCTTGCCCTGGTTGCGCACCGACAGGATGGCGCGGCCGTTGCTCTCGGCGACGCTGACGTCGATCGGGGTGCCGGCATCGCCGTATTTCTGGGCATTGTTCAGCAGGTTTTCCAGTGCGCGCTCGAGCGCCGCATCGCTCCACCAGCCCTTGACGCTGCTTCCGGTCAGGCGCACGTCGGCGCCCTGGTATTCGCGTGCGCGGTCGGTGACGCTGCGCGCCAGCGCCATCAGGTCGAACTCGGTGAGCGTCAGCGCCAGGCGGTCGCCGGACTGGATCGACAACGCATCCAGCAGTTCCTTCAGCATCGTGCCCATGCGCTCGCCGTTCTTGACGATGCGCTGGGCCCACTGCGCGATCTCGGGCGAGGGATTCAGGCGCAGGATCAGGTTGGCGCCCAGCACCATGTTCGAGGCCGGCTGGCGCAGGTCGTGCGCCAGTGCGCCGGCGAAGCGTTCGCGCAGCGAATCGGTCGCCGTGACGAAGGAACGCACGCTTTCGCGCACTGCGCTGTCGATGGTCAGGTGCAGCGTGCGCCGCTCCGGCGCAGTCAGGATGACATCGTGGGCGTCGAGCACATCGAATACGACACTGCGGAACATCTGAAACTCGGCCAGGATGCCTTCGGCATCGAAGTCGGACAGGTTGGCGCGTTCGATCCCGTGCTCCTCGCCGATCGAGGTCACGTCGATGCCGTCGCGTTCGAAATACGCCGGCGACAGCACCGAGCACAGGCGCTCGTACAGCACCGGCATGGTGTCGATCAGGACCGGGTGGCTCAGTTGGCGGGCGCTGGCCAGGTTGGCGCGCACCTGGGTTTCCCAGGAGTGCAGCACGGTCTCGCGCAGCGCCAGCATGCGGTACGAACTGAGTGACAAATCGTCGGTGGGGATCAGGTGCGGATTCACGGCCATCTCGGTAATGGGAGCAAGTTGCCAATGTTACACAAGGCGCGTGCGCCGGGTCGCACGCTGTGTATCCGCAACTCAGCGCCTGGCCGTCTGCCCAGCTTGGCTGTCGTACTTGCGGCGGATGCGCCCTGCCGTACCGTCACGCTCCATCGCTTCCAGCGCGGCATTCATCCCGGCCACCAGCCGGTCCGGCACGGCACGGTTGCAGGCCAGGTAAGCCTGGATGCGATTGAACACCAGCACCGGCACCACCTTGTCCGTATAGCCCAGGCGTGCCAGCGTCTGGCGGCTGTTCAGGCCCAGGCTGGCGGCCCACAGGTCGATGCGGCCCATTAGCAGCTTGCGCGGGTTGGTCTGGTCGTCCGACCCCGGGTCGACGTCGAAACCGCGTGCGCGCAGAAACTGGTCGCGCGCATCGCCATGGTAGGTGCCGATGCGGTAAAGACGCGCGTCTTCGAGGCTGCGCAGCTTGAACTTGCGGTCGGCGCGCGCCATCAGCACCCAGTCGGCCGTCGCAATCGGGCCGGCCCACTTGAACTGGCGCTCGCGTTCGGGGGTGCGGGTGGTGGCGTAGACACAGGCGTCGGGACGTTCGAGCGCGGCCGTATAGGCGCGCTTCCAGGGCAGCAGGTCGATGGTGTAATCGATGGCGGCACGGCGCATGACTTCGCGCACCATGTCGCTGCCGATATCGGCCGCCGGCTCGCCTGCGCGCGGCGCGTAAGTCGGGGGTTCGGTGGCGAGGTAAAGTCGAGGTGGGGTCTGCGCCCGGGCCGGGGCACCCGTCAGATTCCAGAATACAACCGTCAACAAGGCCGTAACAATCTTGGTTTTCATGGCGTCGCGTGCTGGAGCAGGCACCGGCGGTTGCCTGTTCAACTAGCATAACAGCAAGGCGGAGCCAACCACAATGCATGCTACCAGTACAACTTTGTGGCGTCACGGTGGCATGCATGCCACACCTTTCCTTATCGGGTATCGTTTTTACTGAATTTTTTTATTTGGAACAACTTTCCTCACGGAAAAAGTGACATACTTGCGTCTGCACGATAGTTTCCATGAATCAATTCTGGTACCCATAATCCATGCTGTCCATATTTACACTGCCTGACGATCCATCCCTGCTCAGCTACGGTTTCTACACACCGAAGCTGGTGATCCTGTCAGTGCTGGTCGCGATCTTCGCTTCCTGGATGGGGCTGCTGATCGCCGGCCAGGCCGTGGCCAACCGGGCCCAGCGCTGGATCGTGCTCGGCACCGGCAGCCTGGCGCTGGGTACCGGGGTGTGGGCCATGCACTTCATCGGCATGCTCGCCTTCGACCTGTGCACCGACGTCGACTACGCGCCGATCCCGACCATCATCTCGGGCCTGCCCAGCATCGGCGCCTCGTTCGTTGCGCTGTGGCTGATCGCGCGCGAACGCCTGGGCGGCTGGAACCTGCTGGCAGGCGGCGTGGCGGTCGGTGCCGGCATCGGCGCCATGCACTACGCCGGCATGGCAGGCATGCAGATGGGCCTCGAGCTGCGCTACGACCCGCTGATGTTCGGTCTGTCGATCGTGGTGGCGGTGGTGCTGGCGACGCTGGCGCTGTGGGTGCGCTTCGGCCTGTCCCACGTGACGCGCCTGAAGGAAGCGCATCGCCTGCTGCTGGCGGGGGTGGTAATGGGCTTTGCCATCGCCGGCATGCACTATACCGGCATGGAAGCCGCCCGCTTCGTCGGCCGTGCGACGCTGAGCGCACAGAAAGCTGCCGGCAGTACCTATCTGGCGCTGTGGATCAGCATCATCACGGTGGCCTTCACCTTCGTCGTGCTGGGCTTGAACGGCCTGCTGCGCTACCGCCAGCTGTTCCGCGAACTGTCGCGCAGCGAAGCCTGGATGCGCGCCCTGCTCACCACCACCGTGGACGGCGTGGTCACGGTCGACCGCGCCGGCACGATCCAGGAATTTAACGCTTCGGCCGAGCGCATCTACGGCTGGAAGCGCGAGGAGATCCTCGGCAAGAACATCCGCCTCCTGATCGGCAACGAAGAAGCGTCGGAACGGGGCGGCCTGCTGCGCACCCTGGCCAGCGGCGAGATCAGCGACGGCGCCCGCAGCGCCGACGTCACAGGCCTGCGCAAGGACGGCAGCATCGTGCCGATCCGGCGCGCGGTCGGCCATGCGCGCCTCGGCGAGCAGGAACTGTTCGTCTGCTTCATCACCGACATCACCGAACGGCGCGAGATGGAACAGGCGCTGCGCGCCAGCGAGCAGCAGTTCCGTTCGCTGATCGGCAACATCCCCGGCATCTCCTACCGCAGCCTGCTGCAGGGCGAGCATCCGATGCTGTTCATCAGCGACGCCGTCGAACGCGTCACCGGCTACCCGGCCACCGACTTCATCGGCGCCCCGGCGCGCCGCAGCTTCGGCAACCTGATCCACGCCGCCGACCGCGTACGCGTGTCCGAGACCATCGCCGGCGCGCTGCGCGACAACCGTCCCTACCTGGTGGAGTACCGCCTGCTGCACGCCGACGGCAGCACCCGCTGGCTGTGGGAAAACGGCACCAGCGTGCGCAACGACGCCGGGGAACCGTACTGGCTGGACGGCGTCATCCTCGACATCACCGAGCGCCGCCAGATGGAAGAAGCGCTGCGCGACGCCAAGGAGAACGCCGAGCAGGCCGCCGCCGCGCGCGCCAGTTTCGTGGCCAACATGAGCCACGAGATCCGCACCCCGATGAATTCGATCCTCGGCTTCACCGACGTGCTGCTCGACAGCGAACTGGCGGCCGACCAGCGGCGCCACCTGGATACCATCCGCAGCGCCGGCCGCGCCCTGCTGCGCCTGCTGAACGAGATCCTCGATACCGCCAAGCTGGAAAAAGGCGCGGTCGAACTCGAGCAGAACGACTACAACCTGCTGTCGCTGATCGACGAATTGTCCTCGACCCTGGCCGCGAATGCGCGCGCCAAGGGGCTGCACGTCGACATCCACTACGATCCGGCACTGCCGACCTGCCTGCGCGGCGACGAGCTGCGCGTGCGCCAGGTGCTGACCAACCTGCTCGACAACGCCATCAAGTTCACCCAGCAGGGCAGCGTGACCCTGCACGTCGAACTGGACGACGGCCAGCTGCATTTCTCGGTGAAGGACACCGGCATCGGCATCGCGCCAGAGCGCCTGGCCGCGATCTTCGAACCGTTCACCCAGGCCGACGCCTCGATGACGCGCCGCTTCGGCGGCACCGGCCTCGGCACCACCATCAGCAAGCAGCTGGTGGAGCTGATGGGCGGCCGCATCTGGGCCGAGAGCCAGCCGGGCCAGGGCACCACCTTCCACGTGATGCTGCCGCTGGTGCTGGCGCGCTTCGCGCCACAGCAGCCACGCGTGCGCACCGCCGCCGCCCTGCCGCCGCTGCGCGTGCTGGTGGCCGACGACGTGCCGCAGAACCTGGAACTGCTGCAGCTCCTGATGGCGCGCCGCGGCCACACCATGACGGCTGCCAGCGACGGCGCGGAAGTGGTCGACCTGGCCGCGCGCGAGTCCTTCGACCTGATCCTGATGGACTTCCAGATGCCGACCATCGACGGCCTCGCGGCCACCCGCCTGATCCGCGCCCAGGCCGAAGCCGCAGGCCGCCAGCGGGTGCCGATCATCGCCATGACCGCCAGCGTGCTGCCCGCGCACCGCACTGCCAGCGTCGAGGCCGGGATGGATGGCTTTGCATCGAAGCCGGTCGACTGGTTCGCGCTGTCGCACGAGATCGCGCGCGTGCTCGGCCTGGCGTCCACCCAGCCCGCCGACGACCTGCCGGCGCGCGAGCGCGAGGTGCTGAACCGCCACGCCGGCCTGCGCCGCTGGAGCGGCAAGCAGACCGCCTACGACGAAGCGCTGGCCCATTTCGACAGCCAGCACGCCGGCCTGGCGCAGGCGCTGTCGGCCCAGGCCGCCGCCGCCGACTACTGCACGCTGCGCATGCTGGCCCACAAGGTGCGCGGCGTGGCCGGCAATCTCGGCCTGGAACTGCTCGCCGACACCCTGGGCAACCTCGAAGGCATGGTGGACGGCGACAGCGGCAAGGTGTTCCCGGGCGCCGAATCCAGGCTGCAGGACACGCTGCGCGAGCTGTGCGCCCAACTGGACCGTGCCCTGGAAGCGATCCGCGCCGCCCTGCCCACGCCGGCACAGGTCCAGGCGCCGGCCAAGCCGGCCCAAGGCGTACGCCCGACGGTCGACCTGGAACGTGCCCGCCGCGCCGGCACCTCGCTGCGCGAGGCATTGCGCCGCGGCGGTCTGGAAGATACCTCGCTGGCCGGCCTGGCGGCGGCGCTCACCGGCCATCCGCTGGCCGCCCGCGTGGCGCAAGTGCACGCGGCGCTGTCCGACTTCGACTTTGAACTGGCCCTGCAGCAGCTCGACGCCGTGCTGGAGGTCCTCGACGAATCCGTACCGGAGATCCACTCATGACCAACCGCCACCTGCCGCTGATCCTGGCGGTCGACGACGAAGCCAGCAACCTGCAGTTGCTGCGCCAGATTTTGCAGGACCATTACCGCCTGCGTTTCGCCAAGGACGGCACCCGCGCGCTCGAACTGGCGCGTGAAGAATGTCCCAACCTGATCCTGCTCGACGTCATGATGCCGGGCATGAGCGGCTACGAAGTGTGCGCCGCGCTCAAGGCCGACCCGGCGCTGGCATCGATCCCGGTGATCTTCGTGACCGCCCTGAACGATACCGACGACGAGCTGGAAGGCTTCGAGGCCGGCGCGGTCGACTACATCACCAAGCCGATCAGCCCGCCGATCGTGCGCGCGCGCGTGCGCAACCACCTGTCGCTGGTGCGCACGGAAGAATTGCGCGCGTCGCGCCTGGAAATCGTCCAGCGCCTCGGCCTGGCTGCCGAGTACAAGGACAACGAGACCGGCCTGCACGTGATCCGCATGAGCCATTTCGCGCGCATCCTGGGCCTGGCCGCCGGCATGACCGAAACCGAAGCCGACGACCTGCTGCACGCGGCGCCGATGCACGACGTCGGCAAGATCGGCATCCCCGACCGCATCCTGCAGAAACCGGGGCCTCTCGACCCGGAAGAATGGAAGGTCATGCAGAGCCACGCCCTGATCGGCGCCGAGATCATCGGCGAACACGACGGCGGCATGCTGGCGCTGGCACGCAACATCGCACTCTCGCACCACGAAAAGTGGGACGGCAGCGGCTACCCGTACGGCCTGGCCGGCGAAGCCATCCCGCTCGAGGGCCGCATCTGCGCGGTAGCCGACGTGTTCGACGCGCTGACCTCGGTGCGTCCGTACAAGAAGGCCTGGACCGAAGAGGAAGCGATCAAGCTGCTGGTCGACCAGAAGGGCAAGCATTTCGATCCGGCGCTGGTCGATCTGTTCATCGCGCAGATGCCGGCGATCCGCGCGATCCGCCAGCGCTGGGCCGAGCAGGAACCCGAGCCGGTGCCGCAAAAAGCCGCCGCCTGAACCACGCATGCAGGCGCCCAGGCCTGCCTCATCCCGCCGCGGCAGGCGCCAGCACCACCGGCGCCCCGCGTGCCGCCACCTCGCGGTACAGCGCCGCGTATCCCTCCGCCATCTGCGCCGACGTGAACAGCCGCCAATAACGTTCCTCGGCGCGCCGTCCCATCGCGCGCGCCATTTGCGGGTCGTCCCACAAGGCCTGCAGCGCCGCCCGCAGCGCCGCCGGATCCGATGGCGGCACCACCAGCCCGCTTTCGCCGTGCACGTTGATATAACTGGTGCCGGTGCCGATCTCGCTCGAAATCATCGGCTTGCCGAACATCGCCCCCTCCAGCAGCGAGATGCCGAAGGCTTCCGAACGCAGGTGGGAAGGAAATGCCACCGCATAGCACAGCTGCAGCAGCGCCACCTTGTCGGCCTCGTCCAGGGCGCCGGCAAAGGTCACGTTGTCCAGCCCGAGCCGGGCGGCATGCGCCTTGAGTTCGCGTTCGATCGGCCCGGCGCCGGCGATCACTACCGGATAGGGTGTGCCGGCAACCGCATCGAGCAGGATGTGCAGCCCCTTGTAATAGCGCAGCACGCCGACGAACAGGAAGAACTTCGGCCCGACACGGGCACGCCACTGCGCCATGCGCACCGCGTCCGGCTCGGGATAGGTGCCGCGGTCCAGGCCGAAGGCAATCACCCGGGTCTTGTCGCGGTAGCGGCCCAGCACGGCCGAGGTGGCCAGGTAGTTGGGCGAGGTGGCGACGATGGCGTCGACGCTGCCGAGGAAACGGTGCATCAGCGGCCGGTACAGGCGCAGCAGGGCTTGCTGGCGCACGATGTCGGAATGGTAGGTCACCACGGCCGGCTTGCCGGTGCGCGCCGCGAAATGCGCGACGTCCATGAAGGGCCACGGAAAATGGTAATGCACCACGTCGGCATCCTGCGCCAGGCGCGCCAGGCGGCCGATGGCGCGCAGCGAGACCGCATTCGAGGCCAGCTCGAAGTCGAGCGGCACCCGCTGCACGGTGTGGCCCTCCACCGCCAGCGGCGCATTGCGGCCGTCGCGCGACAGCGACAGCACCTCGCTGGCGATGCCGAGCCGCGCGGTGCCGACGCACATCTGGCGGATGGCCTGCTCGATCCCGCCGACCGAATCCGGAAAGTAGGTCTTGTAGAAGTGCAGGACACGCATGGCAGGCCATCACAGGAGGCGGCGGTACACGGCGGCAGTCTGGCGCGCCGTCGCGTGCCAGGTCAGTTGTGCGGCGCGCGCACGGCCGGCCGCGATGCAACGCGCCCGCAGCCGCGGCTGGCGCACCAGGGCCAGCAGGGCGTCGGCGATGGCGCCGGTGTCGAGCGGATCGGCCTCGACGGCGGCGCCGGCCGTCACTTCCGGCAGCGCGGTCGTGTTGGCCGCGACCACCGGCACGCCCGCAGCAAAGGCTTCCACCACCGGGATGCCGAACCCTTCGTACAGCGACGGGAACGCGAACACGGCGGCGCCGGCATACACGTGGCGCAGCCGGGCCGGATCGTCGAGCCGGTTCAGCCATACCACGGCGGCGCCGTTGCGCCGGGCCGCCGCCAGGCGCAGCAGCAGCCCTTCGGCGCGGGCGCCGGCACGGCCGACGATGACCAGCTGGCGTGCGGCGCGCACCGCTGCCGGCAGCGCCAGATAGGCATCCAGCAAGCGTTCTAGGTTCTTGCGCGGCTGCAGCGTGCCGACAAATAGGAAATAGCCTGGGCGCAAGCCGTTGGCGGCCAGCGTCGCCGCCACCGCCGCGGCCGGCGGCGCCTCCAGCCAGGCCTCGTCGACGCCGCACGGCACCACCGTGATGCGGCGCGCATCGACGCCGAAGCTCGCGACCAGTTCTTCGACGGCAAAGTGCGACAGCGCGATCACGTGGTCGGCCTTTTGCGCCGCCTTGCGCTGCAGCCAGTTTTTCAGGCTGCGCAGGCGCGGGTTGCACCATTCGGGATGCGTGAGCGGCAGCGCATCGTGCAGGCTGGCGACCACCGGACAATTCATGCGCACCACGCGGTAGTCGGTTACGTGGAATATGTCGGCCGGCACGTGCACGCGGTGGCGCTCGGGCATCAGCAGGTCGGACAGCGAGGCGCGCTCGAAGGACCGGGCCAGCGGTTGCCCGGCACTGAGCACGGCGCGCCCGCGCGCACGCGGCCAGGAAAACGGCAGCACGTCGCAGCCGGCCCGCGGCAGATGGCGCAGCAGGGCGCGTGTATAGACGCCGATGCCGTCCATGTGGCCGCCGTGAAGCGCCGGCTCGATCATGGTGGTGCCGAGGCCGATGCGGGGCAGCATGGTCAGCTTTCGTACATCCAGCGCAGCGTGTCGGCCAGTGGAACCGGCGCCAGCGCGCCGATGGTGGCGGCCAGCCTGGTGTTGTCGCCGGCCAGCGTCAGCACCTCGTTGGCACGCACCAAGGCCGGATTCACACGCACCTCGATGCGGTAGCCGGCAATCTCTTCCATCATGCGCAGTACGCTCTCCAGCGAATGCGAGCGTCCCGAACACACATTGAAGACCTGGCCGGCGGGCGCCGCCGCCAGCAGCCGGCGATAACTGCCGGCCACCATGCGCACGTCGGAAAAGTCGCGCGCGATCGCCAGGTTGCCGAGTTCGATGCAGAGTGCCCCGCGGCGAAAATGCGACACGATCTTGGGCAGCAGGAAGCTGTCGCTCTGGCCGACGCCGGTGTAGTTGAACGGACGCGCGATCACGATCGGCAACCTGTCCATCCACAGGCTGGCCATGTATTCCATCGCCAGCTTGCTGACCGCGTAGTCGTTGGCCGGCCTCGGCGCCACGCTTTCGTCGATCAGCCCGGCCTGGGCATTGCCGTAGATGTTGGCGGACGAGGCCAGCAGTACGCTGGACGGCGGATGCGGGCTGGCCGCCAGGGCTTCCAGCAGGTTGCGGGTGGCGGCCACGTTGACGCGGTAGATCTGCTCGGCGTCCCCGTGCGCCACGCAGGCGATGCCGGCCAGGTGCACGGCCACGTCCGGACGGACCTGCTCGACCACGCCGGCCACCGCCGCGCGCTCGAGCAGGTCGGCTGGAAAGATATCGGTGGCAAAGACATCGGCGCTGAAGACCTCATCGGCACCACCTGGCAGCACGGTGCCGAACACGCGGTAGCCGGCCGCAGCCAGTTCGCGCGCCAGGTAGCTGCCGGTAAAGCCGCGCAGCCCGGTGATCAGGGCGCGCCGGCCCTCCCCTTCGCGCGGACCGGCGGCGCGTGCCGCCTCGACGGTGGCGCGTACCGCTTCGGCGCTGGCCATGCGTTTCATGTCAGAACCCGTGGCCGCGTTCGTTGCGGCGCAGGTCGGCCTCGACCATCATGCGGCACAGCGCCTCGAGCGTGGTGCCGGCCTTCCAGCCGAGCTCGCGCTGCGCCTTGGACGGGTCGCCGATCAGCAGGTCGACCTCGGCCGGGCGGTAAAACTTCGGCGACACCCGCACCAGCAGCTTGCCGGTTTCGGCGCAATGGCCGGTTTCGGCATCGCCCTGCCCCTGCCATTCGAGATGGATGCCGGCGGCGCGGAAGGCCATCGCCACGAACTCGCGCACGGTCTCGGCGCGGCGGGTGGCCAGCACGAAGGTATCCGGCGCCGGGGCCTGGAGGATGCGCCACATGCCGTCGACATAGTCGCGCGCATAGCCCCAGTCGCGCCGGGCGTCCAGGTTGCCCAGTTCGAGCACGTCGAGCCGGTTGAGCACGATCCGGGCCACCGCATCGGTGATCTTGCGGGTGACGAATTCGCGCCCGCGCAGCGGCGACTCGTGGTTGAACAGGATGCCGGAGCTGGCAAAGAGGCCGTAGGCCTCGCGATAATTCACCGTCATCCAGTGCGCATACAGCTTGGCGGCACCGTAGGGGCTGCGCGGATAGAAGGGCGTGTTCTCGGCCTGCGGCACGGCCTGCACCTTGCCGAACATTTCGGAGGTGGAGGCCTGGTAGAAGCGCGCTTCGGGGTGGACGATGCGGATAGCTTCCAGCAGGTTGACCGCGCCGATGCCGGTAATGGCGGCGGTGGCGACCGGCTGGTCGAAGGACACGCCGACGAAACTCTGCGCCGCCAGGTTGTAGACTTCGTCGGGCCGGGTCGACTCGAGCAGGCGGATGCTGGAAGCGGGATCGGTCAGGTCATACTCGGCCAGCGCCAGGTTCGGGTGGCCGGCGATGCCGAGTTCCTCGATGCGCCAGAAATTGACCGAACTGGAACGGCGGAAGGTGCCGGTTACGGCATACCCTTTTGCCAGCAGCAGTTCGGCCAGGTAGGCCCCGTCCTGACCGGTGATCCCGGTGACCAGCGCTTTTTTTGAGGTATGCATGTCGAGCCGATTCCAGGTAAGAAATCATGCAATACTTGCAATATTCGATATGCGTATTATCGGGGAAAAGCAGAGCTGAAAGCCTGCGATCGGCTCATCCTTAGGAGTAGCTCAAGCTTTAGTCCGGTTGCATTAACTGCTGGGAACTTAATCGCCGTGAGCTGATCCATAAGGCGAAAAAAAACCGCAGGCCTCGACCTGCGGTTTGTGTCATCACACTGGAAAACGATCAGCGCTGCGACACCGCATCCACCACGCACAGCGCGGTCATGTTGACGATGCGGCGCACGGTCGCCGACGGCGTCAGGATGTGCACCGGACGCGCGCAGCCCAGCAGCACCGGACCGACCGCGATGCCGTTGCCGGCCGCCGTCTTGAGGATGTTGTAGGCGATGTTGGCCGACTCGATGTTCGGCATCACCAGCAGGTTGGCGTCGCCGGTCAGTGTCGACTGCGGCATGATCTTGGCGCGCAGCTTCGAGTCCAGCGCGGCGTCGCCGTGCATCTCGCCGTCGATTTCCAGGCCGGGCGCCTTCTGCTGCACCAGCGCCAGCGTTTCGCGCATCTTGCAGGCCGATTCGCTGTTCGAGGTGCCGAAGTTCGAGTGCGACAGCAGCGCCGCGCGCGGCGTGATGCCGAAGCGTTCCAGTTCCTCGGCCGCCATGATGGTGATCTCGGCCAGCTGCTCCGCGTTCGGGTTCTCGTTGACGTGGGTATCGACCATCGCCAGCTGGCGCTCCTGGGTGATGACCAGGTTCATCGCCGCATACACGTTGGCGCCGGCACGGCGGCCCAGCACCTTGTCGATGAATTCCAGGTGCGCCTGGGTGGTGCCGTAGGTACCGCAGATCATGCCGTCGGCATCGCCCTTGTGGACCATCATGGCGCCGATCAGGGTATGGCGGCGGCGCATCGCCAGCTTGGCCATGTCCTGGGTCACGCCCTTGCGCATCACCATCTGGTGGTAGGTCTGCCAGTAGTCGCGGTAGCGCTCGTCGAAGTCGGGGTTGATGACGTCGAAGTGCTCGCCCAGCTTGAGGCGCAGGCCGAACTTCACGATGCGCTGTTCCAGCACCGCCGGACGGCCGACCAGGATCGGGCGCGCCAGCTTCTCGTCGACCACCACCTGCACCGCGCGCAGCACGCGTTCGTCCTCGCCTTCGGCGTAGACGATGCGCTTGAGTTCCGGCGGCGTGGTCTTGGCGACCTGGAACATCGGCTTCATGAAGCTGCCGCTGCGGTACACGAACTGCTGCAGGCTTTCGGCGTAGGCGGCCAGGTCGGTGATCGGACGGGTGGCGACGCCGCCATCCATCGCGGCCTTGGCCACGGCCGGCGCAATATGGGTCAGCAGGCGCGGATCGAAAGGCATCGGGATCAGGTATTCCGGCCCGAACGACAGGTTCGAGATGCCGTAGGCCGAGGCCACGATGTCCGACTGCTCGGCGTGGGCCAGGTCGGCGATCGCGTGCACCACGGCGATTTCCATCTCGCGCGTGATGGTGGTCGCGCCGCAGTCCAGCGCGCCGCGGAACATGTAGGGGAAGCACAGCACGTTGTTGACCTGGTTCGGGTAGTCCGAACGGCCGGTCGCGATGATCGCGTCGCTGCGCACGGCCTTGGCGTCTTCCGGCAGGATTTCCGGATTCGGGTTGGCCAGCGCCAGGATCAGCGGGCTCGGTGCCATGCTGGCGACCATGTCCTGCTTCAGCACGCCGCCGGCGGACAGGCCGAGGAAGATGTCGGCGCCCGGGATGACCTCGGCCAGGGTGCGGTGCGGGGTGTCCTGGGCAAAGCGTTCCTTGTCCGGGTCCATCAGCTCGGTGCGGCCCTTGTAGACCACGCCGGCCAGGTCGGTGACGAAGATGTTCTCGAGCGGGAAGCCGAGGTCGAGCAGCAGCTCGAGGCAGGCCAGCGCCGCCGCGCCCGCGCCCGACACCACCAGTTTGCATTGCTTGAGATCCTTGCCGACCACCTTCAGGCCGTTCAGGATGGCGGCGCCGACGATGATCGCGGTACCGTGCTGGTCGTCGTGGAAGACCGGGATCTTCATGCGCTCGCGCAGCTTGCGCTCGATGTAGAAGCACTCGGGCGCCTTGATGTCTTCCAGGTTGACGCCGCCGAAGGTCGGTTCGAGCGCGGCGATCACGTCGATCAGCTTGTCCGGGTCGGTCTCGGCGATCTCGATGTCGAACACGTCGATGCCGGCGAACTTCTTGAACAGCACGCCTTTGCCTTCCATCACCGGCTTGGATGCCAGCGGGCCGATATTGCCCAGGCCGAGCACCGCGGTGCCGTTGGAAATGACGGCGACCAGGTTGCCGCGCGCGGTGTATTTATAGGAGTTGGCCGGATCCTTGACGATTTCCTCGCAAGGCGCGGCGACGCCGGGCGAATAGGCCAGGGCCAGGTCACGCTGGTTCAGCAGCGCCTTGGTAGGCATGACGGCGATTTTGCCGGGGGTGGGAATCTGGTGATATTCGAGCGCTGCAGCCCGCAGTTGTTGGCGTAATTCTTCTTTCTTATCGATTGACGCATCCATGCTTCGCTGGCCTTCTTTGCTGACTGGGGGCTTACGATTTTAGCAGAGTGGTTCGGGGTGCCGTCTACGTATTTTTACCGACAGCCATGCGCCATGCATGAGCGGCCTTGCCGGCGCC
The DNA here is from genome assembly GCF_006715485.1 of Herbaspirillum sp. SJZ107. Taxonomy (GTDB): domain Bacteria; phylum Pseudomonadota; class Gammaproteobacteria; order Burkholderiales; family Burkholderiaceae_D; genus Telluria. The sequence continues at coordinate 294,562 of NZ_VFNH01000002.1, read as the reverse complement.
ATCTTTTCAGCTGCGCGCGGCCTTCAGGAACAGGTCGTGTGCCGGTGCGAAGCCGCTGTGCAGGGCCAGGTAGGCCGCACCCCACACCTTGGCGTCGGGTCCGGTTTCACCCGCCAGTACCCGCGGCGGCTGCACGCCGCGCCAGTCGTAGTACCGCAGCGCCGCATCGACTTCGCGCAGCAGCGCGTCCAGCAAGGGGCGCGCCACGACACCGTCGATGATGACGCCTTCCAGGTCCAGCACGCAGGCCGCGCCGCCGATGGCGAACGCGATCGCGTCCGCGGCGCGCGCGATCCAGGCGCGCGTGAGCGCCTCCCTGGGGGCCTGCAGCATGCAGGGGTCGGTCAGCGCGACCGGCGCCAGGCCGGCCTGCGCGCACATCTTTTCCAGCGTGACCAGCGAGGCCTCCTCCAGCAACTGGCCGGCCCCGGCGCGGCGCCCGGCCAGTCCGAGCGGCATCGAGCCCACCGCCCCCGCATTGCCGTGGCGTCCGCCATGCGGCTGGCCGTCGATCACCAGGCCGCCGCCGACCAGCACGTCGATGAAGATGTACAGGTAGTTTTCCAGTGCGCGTCCGCGTCCGGCCACCAGTTCGGCGACGCAGGCCGCCGCAGTGTCCTTGGCAAATTCCACCGGCAAGGGCGTCATGGCCTGCAGGCGCGCGCGCATGTCGACGTGCGCCCAGGCGTCGGCGCTGCCAGGTGCCGTGCCCAGCAGCTCCTGCCAGCCTTCGAGCGTGAGCGGCGCGGCCAGGCCGATGCCGGCCAGGCGGCGCGCACCCTCCTCGCCCAGGAAGGCATGGATGTCCTCGAGCTGGCGCGCGATCAGGGCAAACACCGCCTCCACGTCCGGCGCCGCATACGGTGTGCTGGCATGCCAGCGCTGGGCCCCGACGAAGTCGAGCAGCAGCACGTCCAGGCTGCGCCGTCCCAGCCGCACGCCCACGAAAAACGCGGCATCGGGACGCAGGGCGATCGGACGAGAAGGCTGGCCGACCTTGCCGCGCAGCGACTCCAGGCGCATCACCATGTCCTCCTCCAGCAGGCGGTCGACGATCACCGACACCGTTTGCGTGCTGAGATGGGTCAGGCGCGCCAGCTCGGCCTTGGGAAGCGGCCCATGCAGGCGCAGCGCCTGCAGCAGGACGCGCTCGTTGTGTTCGCGCATGCCGACCTGGTTCGATCCGAGCGTACGCGGACCGTCGATGTCCGTTTCCCTGGCGCTGCCGCCTGGAGTTTGAAAATAGTACGACATTGCACGAACTTGAAAGAAGGTTGAACGAAGATCGCAGCCGGCTACTGTACGCCGATTTGACTAAATAAATCAATTTGATTTATTATTTATCCTTCCCCGGCGCCGGCGAGGCAAGAATCACCGCTCTGACCGCACCGTGCCGCTTGTCCAAAAGCATGTAATGAGAAAGGGGCCGACATGCAATTTTCGATAGACCTGATGGGCTACGTGGCTGCGTTCTGCACCACCGCCGCCTTCATTCCGCAAGTGGTGCTCGTGTGGCGCCAGCGTTCCGCCAAAGGCATTTCCCTGGCGATGTACCTGTCCTTCTGCTTCGGTGTTTTCCTGTGGCTGTGCTACGGCATCATCATCCAGGCCTGGCCCCTGGCCATCAACAATGGCATCACGCTCGCACTCGCTTCCAGCGTGCTGGTCATGAAATGGCGCTTCGACCGCGTGCCGCCGGCAAGCAAGCCGGAACAGACAAGGAGCGTCCATGCGTGATACCGCCGATACAGCCCTGTCCGACGCCTTCCTGCGCCGGCCGCCGCGCGATACGCGCGCCACGCTGCCGCGCTACGACCGCAGCCGGATCAAGGCCGGCATCGCCCATATCGGCGTCGGCAATTTCCACCGCGTGCACCAGGCGCTCTACATCGAGCGCTGCCTGCACCTGCCCGGCCATGAAGACTGGGGCATCGTGGGCATCGGCCTGGGCGACAGTGCCTCGGCCCGCGCCAAGGCGGATGCCTACGCGCGCCAGGACGGCCTGTATTCGGTCACGGAATTCGCCGCCGACGGCACTGCCGCGACGCGCGTGGTCGGCGCCATGGTCGATTACCTGCACGCCCCGCGCGATCCCGGCGCCGTCCTCGACCTGCTGGCCAGCCCGGCGATCCGCATCGTCTCGCTGACCATCACCGAAGGCGGCTACAACATCGACGAGACCAGCGGCGCATTCCGCCTCGACGATCCCGACGTCGCCGCCGACCTCGCCTGCGCACGGACCGGCGAGCTGCCGCGCACGGCATTCGGCCTGATCGTGGCCGCCCTGGCGCTGCGCCGCGCGGCCGGCCTGCCCGCCTTCACCGTCATGTCCTGCGACAATTTACGCAGCAACGGCGACACCGCGCGCCATGCCGTGCTGTCGTACGCCTACACGCTCGACACCGCGCTGGCGGCCTGGATCGACACCCACGCCGCCTTCCCGAACAGCATGGTCGACCGCATCGCGCCGGGCGTCTCGGACCAGCAGCGCAAGCGCGTCGCCGCGATCCTGCAGGCCGAGGATGCGCAACCGGCGGTGGCCGAACCCTTCACCCAATGGGTGCTGGAAGACCGCTTCAGCGCCGGCCGTCCCGACCTGGCGGCCGCCGGCGCCGTGTTCAGCGACGAAGTCCATGCCCACGAAGCCGTGAAAGGACGCATGCTGAATGCATCGCACATGCTGCTGGCCTATCCGGCCCTGCAGTGCGGCTACCGCACGGTGCCTGAAGCGATGCACGACCCGCTGCTGCGGCGCCTGCTCGGCAGTTTCATGGAGCGCGACGTAATCCCCTACCTGTCGCTGCCGCGCGGCGTTTCGGCCCACGCCTACAAGGAAACCCTGCTGAAGCGCTTCGCCAACCCGGCCGTGGCCGACCAGCTGCTGCGCATCGCCCACGACGGCGCCGCCAAGATCCCGGTGTTCCATTCGCAGACGATCGCGAACCTGCTGGCACAAGGCGCCGACCTGTCGCGCGCGGCCCTGCTGCTGGCCTGCTTCCGGCTGTACCTGATGGGACGCGACGGCAATGGCGCTCCGCTGGCGGTGGACGAGCCCCACTTCGGCGAGGCCGACCTTGCACTGCTCGACCCGAACGATCCCCTGACGCTGCTCGACACCAGTCCGTTCGCGGCACTGGCGCTGGGCGACCACCCGGGCTTCGTCGATGCCTACCTGCGCATCGCGGACATGATCGACAGCGCCGGCATCCGCATCGCGCTGGCGGGCGTGCTGCCGTCGGGGTTCCGCACGGCGGCGTAAGCGGGCAGGCCCGATTACAATCGGGGCATGCTCTCCGAATTCGATCTCATCAAGCAGTATTTCCAGCGCGCCCGGCCCGCATCGGACCGCACCGTCCTCGGCATCGGCGACGACTGCGCCCTGCTCGCGCCCTCCCCCGGCAAGCTGCTGGCCGTCTCGTCCGACATGCTGGTCGAGGACCGTCACTTCTTTGCCGGCGCCGACCCCTTCCGGCTCGGTCACAAATCGCTGGCGGTGAACCTGTCCGACCTGGCGGCGATGGGCGCCGTGCCGCTCGGCTTCACGCTGGCGCTGGCGCTGCCGGCGGCCGACCCGGCCTGGCTCGACGGCTTTTCGCGCGGGCTGTTCGCGCTGGCCGACGCCCACGGCTGCGAGCTGGTCGGCGGCGACACCACCAAGGGGCCACTCAACATCTGCATCACCATCTTCGGCGAACTGGCGCCCGGCCAGGCGCTGCGGCGCGATGCCGCCTGCGTCGGCGACGACATCTGGATTTCCGGCACGCTGGGCGATGCACGGCTGGCGCTGGCCGGCTGCCTCGGCGAGATCGCGCTGGATGCCGATGCCCAGGCGCAGGCGGCAACGCGCCTGCACGCGCCGACGCCGCGCGTGGCGCTGGGCCGGCTGCTGGCCGAAGGGCGGCTGGCGCATGCCGCGCTCGACATCTCGGACGGTCTGGTGGGCGACCTCGGGCATATCCTGGCGGCCTCGAAGGTGGGTGCGCTGCTGGACGTGGATGCCCTGCCGGCCGGGCCGGTGCTGGCACGGCAGGCGCCCGGCTTGCGGCGCCGTTTCACGGCAGCCGGCGGCGACGATTACGAGCTGTGCTTCACGGCGCCGGCGGCCAACCGGGAGGCGATAGTGGCCGCCGGCGCGCAGTGCGGGACGGCGGTGACGCGGGTCGGCCGGATCGAGGCCGCGCCCGGCTTGCGCCTGGCCGATGGCGCCGGCCTACCGTTGAACATGACGCTGCAGGGCTGGGACCATTTCACCGATAGTTGAACGCGTGGACGGCAAAGCCGACTAGCCGTCCGCGTCCACCCTACGCCGCCTCGTCGTTGCGCGGCTTCTTGCGGTCGTCGTAGGGCCCGTGCGTCAGCCAGTATTCGCGGAACGCCAGCCGCACATTGTCGCGCAGCTCGGCATCGTGCCACGGCTTCGTATAAAAGCGGTAGATCGCGCCGCGGTTGATCGAGTCGAGCACGGTCTCGACGCCCGTGTCACCCGACAGGATGATGCGGATCGTGTCCGGGTACATCTCCTTCACCTTGCTCAGGAACTCGGTGCCGTTCATCACCGGCATGCGCTGGTCGCACAGGATCACCTGCACCGGATGCATCGCCAGCAAATCGAAGGCCTCGGCCGGCGAGGCCGCCGTCAGCACCCGGTAGTTATCGCGCCGGAACAGGCGGTGCAGCGACTGCAGCACGTTGACGTCGTCGTCCACCACCAGCAGCGTCTGCATGTTGCGGTCGTCCGCCGCCGGGCGGCTCGGCTGGGCGCGGTTTTCCAGCACCAGCTTCGCCAGCTCGGCAGGCGGCAGCGCGCGCGCGAAGTGGAAGCCCTGGATCTCGTCGCAGCGGTGGCGCCGCAGCAGCGCCATCTGGGCGCGCGACTCCACCCCTTCCGCGATCACCTGCATGTGCAGGCTGTGCGCCATGCTGATGATGGCCAGCGCGATCGCCGCGTCGTCCGGGTTGGTCGTGATGTCGCGCACGAAGGCGATGTCGATCTTCAGCTTGTCGATCGGGAAGCGCTTCAGGTAGGCCAGGCTCGAATAGCCGGTGCCGAAATCGTCGATCGCGATGCGGATGCCCAGCGCCTTCAGGCTGCCCAGCACCTGGATCGTGTGCTCGGCATTGCTCATCAGCGCGCTCTCGGTCAGCTCCAGTTCGAGCGATCCCGGATCGACGTCGTGGCGCGCCAGGGCGTTGCGGATGTCGCCTTCCAGGTCGCCCTCGACGAACTGGCGGCTGGAGACGTTGACCGCCACCCGCACGTCGCGCACGCCCTGCGCATTCCAGGCCGCGATCTGGCGGCAGGCCTCGTCGATGATCCAGGCGCCGACGCGCACCACCATGCCGGTGTCTTCCATGACCGGCACGAATTCGGCCGGGTAGACCAGGCCGAAGCCGGGACGGCGCCAGCGCAGCAGTGCCTCGACCCCGCTGATGCGGCCGGTGTTGAGATCGAGCTTGGGCTGGTAATGCAGCTCGAACTGCGCGCCGTCCAGCGCGCCGCGCAGGGCCAGCTCGAGGTCGAGCCGCGCCAGCACCTGCACGTTCATGCCGGATGTGAAGAAGCGGAAGCCGTCGCGGCCCGCTTCCTTGGCGCGCACCATGGCGACGTCGGCATATTTCACCAGGGTGCCGGGATCGACGGCATCGTCCGGGTACATCGCGATGCCGATGCTGGCGGTGAGCAGGGCCTGCTTGCCGTGCAGGTCGAAGGGCGTGCGCAGCACTTCGCGCACGTCGTTGGCGACCGCCACCGCTTCTTCGCCGTTCTGCTCGCGCGTCATGGTGAGAATCAGCGCGAACTCGTCGCCGCCGAGGCGGCCGACGCTGTCGCGCAGGCGGATGCTGCGCACCAGGCGGGTACTGAACTGGCGCAGCAATTCGTCGCCCAGCGCCGGCCCCAATGAATCGTTGATGATCTTGAAGCGGTCGAGCGTGATGAACAGCACCGCGATGCGCCAGCTCTTGTCCTGCGCCAGTTCGATCGCGTCGCGCAGGGTCTGGAAGAACAGCGTCCGGTTGGGCAGGCCGGTCAGGCTGTCGTAGTTCGACATGTGCTTCAGGCGCTGGGCGGCGTGGATACGCTCGCTGATGTCGCGTGCCACCGCGATCAGCATGCGCATGCCGTCCAGCTGCTGCAGCTTCCAGCTGATCTCGACCGGCACCGCGCCCTGCCCGTCCGAGCGCAGCAATTCGGTCTCGACGATGTCGTGCTCGCGCGGCGCCGAGGCCGGGTCGGCATAGCGCTCGAGCTGGGCCCGTTCGGCCAGGCCCAGCGCCACCGGTTCGATGCGCAGCAGCGCCTCGCGCGAAAAGCCGAGCATGCGGCAGGCGCCGTCGCTGACGTCGATCATCGACATGTGGTGGGCATCGACCAGGAAGATGGCGTCGGCAGTGGCGTCCATCGCGCCGCGGAAGCGCTGCAGCTCGCCGGTGCGTTCGCGTACCTTGCGTTCCAGCCGCGCGCCGTGCTCGCGCGACTCGCGGTGCAGCAGGCGCACTTCGAGCAGGTTGCGGATGCGCGTCATGACCTCGACCGTGTCGAAGGGCTTGCCGATGAAGTCGCGCGCGCCGGCTTCCAGCGCCGCCAGCTTTTTATCCGGTTCGGCCGTCACCACCAGTACCGGCAGCCACGACTCGCGCTCCATCGGCTTGAGCGCTTCCATCACCTGGAAGCCGTCCATGTGCGGCATCTGCAGGTCGAGGATGATCAGGTCGTAGCCGTGCTGCAGGTGCAGGGTCGCCACCTGGCGCGGGTCGGTGGTGCTCGACACCTGCTCGTAGCCGGTGGTCTTGAGCAGGAATTCGAGCAGCTGCACGTTGACCGGCTCGTCGTCGACGATCAGGATGCGCGCGCGGCGGATGTCGGATTGCGAAATCATGAAACGGTCCTCGTCACATCGATGCGGGTGCGGCGCTGGGCCAGCACGCCGTCGATGGCCTCGTTGAATTTGCCGATCTCGATCGGTTTGGTCAGGTAACGGTCGAACCCGGCGGCCAGGCCGCGCTCGACGTCGTGCGGCATGGCGTTGGCGGTCAGCGCGATCACCGGAATGGCGCGCGTGGCCGGGTCGCGCCGCAGCTGTGCCAGCACCTCGAAACCGCTCATGCCAGGCAGGTTCAGGTCCATCAGGATCACCTCCGGAGGCTGGCTGCGCGCCAGCGACAGGCCGACATGGCCGTCCGGCGCCGACAGCAGGCGCAGGTCGGGGCGGAAGCGCACGATTTCCTGCACCAGCTTCAGGTTGGCCGGATTATCCTCGATATACAGCAGCAGGTGGGGTGCGCCGTCCGCCTGCGGCGGCGCCGCGCCGGCCGGCGCGCCCTGCTGCGCCCCTTCCTCGGGCTGCGCCGGCGCCGGCGCAGCCGCCGGCTGCAGGCCCAGCTCGATCCAGAACACGCTGCCCACGCCCGGGCTGCTGGTGACGCCGATCTCGCCGCCCATCAGCTCGACCAGGCGGCGCGTGACGACCAGGCCGATGCCGGTGCCTTCCTGGGTGCCGCCTTCCTGGCCCAGCCGGTTGAAGGGCTGGAACAGCGCCGCCACCTGGCCCGGATCCAGGCCCATGCCGGTATCGCGCACCGACAGGCGCAGGCGCTGCGGCCCGGCATCGATACAGTCGAGCACCACCGCCCCGCCGTCCCGATTGTACTTGACCGCGTTCGACAACAGGTTCAATAGTACCTGCTTGAGGCGGGTACGGTCGGCGCGTAGCTGGACGTCGAGGCAGCCGTCCGGGAACAGCACGCGGATGCCGCGCTTCGCTGCCAGCGGCTCGATCATGGTGCGGCATTCGGCCAGCATGTCGCCCAGCCCGACCGCTTCCATCGACAGCGTCAGCGCGCCCGCCTCGACCTTCGCCAGGTCGAGGATCTCGTTGATCAGGGTGAGCAGGTGGCGCCCGGACTTCAGGATATGGTTCGAGAACTCCAGCTTCTGCTCCGGCGTGGTCGGCATCGCATTCGAGGACAGGATCTGGGCAAAGCCGAGGATCGCGTTCAGCGGGGTGCGCAATTCATGGCTCATCGCCGACAAGAAGGCCGACTTGGCCTGGTTGGCGGCGCGCGCTTCCTCGATCGCCAGCTCGAGTTCGGAATTGGCCAATTCCAGCTGCATGGTGCGCTCGTGCACGCGCCCCTCGAGCTGCTCGTTCAGGCGCATCACTTCCTGGCGCGCGCGGGCGCGTTCCTGGGCTTCGCGCGCGATTTCGCGGTTCGAACTTTCCAGCGCGCGGGTACGCAGTTCGATCTCGGCCAGCATCGCATTGAAGGAGTCGACCAGGTCGGCCGCCTCGTCCTCGCTGATGCGCGGCGCGCGCCGCGAATAGTCGCGCGTCGCCACCACCTCGCGCGCGATACTGGTGATGGCGTCGATCGGCGTGGTGATGGTGTGGCCGAGGCGGCGCACCAGCAGCCACGCGGTCAGCAGCGCCAGCAGGGTGACCAGGGCCGCGATCAACAGATAGTCGCGCATGCGCTCGACCAGCAGGTTTTCGGAACGCAGGTAGACGGTGCCGAGCACCTCGCCGTTTTCCCGGATCGGCGTGTACAGCACCAGGTCGCCGCCCTCCTTGCCGCGGCCTTCCTTGCGCGGCGCAGGCGGGAAGACGGCGCGCTCGCCCGGCGCCACATACCAGGCGAACAGGCTGCCCTGCTCGTCGTACAGTGCGGCGGCGCGCAGCGAAGGCCGGGTGCGCAGCAGCGCCAGGTTTTCGCGGGCCAGGCGCGGGTCGTCGAAGGCCAGCGCGGCCGAGGTCATGTGCCCGACCAGCTCGGCCTGGGTCGCCATGTCGTTCTGCAGCGAACGCTGGTAGCTGCGCAGGTCGTAGGCCACCACGGTGCCGACCGACACCACCAGTGCGGCAAGCGTGGTCGACATCACGATCGTGACCAGCTTTTCGCGGATCGAGCGGCGCCGGAGCATGGGGGATGTCAATGCGGAACCAATGAGTGGTGAATGTGGAACAATGGTAGCGCGGACGAGGCCGGCCGGCGAGCAGGATAGCAGCCCGGCCCGCGAGAATGTCGCACGGCATGCCATGCGGATCGGGCAAGGCATGGCTTGCGGTTAATATTTTAGCGCCGTGCGCCGGCCAGGCGCGCTAGAATGAACCACGAATGCAGCGATGGAGAAATGACGTGACGAACGATATTCTTGACCTGGCCGCACGCGTCGGCCGCGCCCTCGAAGCCAAGGGCCTCCTGCTGGCAACCGCCGAGTCCTGCACCGGCGGCGGCGTGGCCCAGGCGATCACCGAGATCCCCGGCTCGACCGGCTGGTTCGAACGCGGCTTCGTGACCTATTCGAACGCCTCCAAGAGCGAGATGCTGGACGTGCCCGGCGCCCTGATCGCGCAGGTCGGCTCGGTCAGCGAGGAAGTCGCCGGCGCCATGGCCCAGGGCGCGGTCGCCAACAGCAATGCCGACATCGCCGTCTCGACCACCGGCATCGCCGGCCCCACCGGCGCGGTGCCCGGCAAGCCGGTCGGCACGGTCTGCTTCGGCTGGTCGAAGGGCGACACCACCCATACCGAACGCCTGGTGTTCCAGGGCGACCGCCAGGCGGTGCGCGAACAGACCGTGGCGCACGCGCTGGCGGGGCTGCTCAAGTTCATCGAGTAAGGGATGCCGGTTTTATCGGCTGCGGCTGCGGCATTGGCGTTGTCTGCCGCTGCATTGGCGCCATCTGGCGCCTACGCAGCGGCGGACAACGCCAATGCGGTTTTTCCTCCCCTTACAATCTATGCGGTGGGCGACATCGCCCGCTGCGCCTACCCCGACCCGAAGTACTCGGCCGCGGCCGATACCGCGGCCACCGTCGCCGCGGGGCTGGCCGCCGATCCGCAATCGGTGGTGCTGACGCTGGGCGACCATACCTACCCGGTCGGCGCCGCCAAGGAGTTCCGCGACTGCTACGCGCCGACCTGGGGCCGCTTCAAGGACCGCACCTGGCCGGCGCCCGGCAACCACGAGTACTACACGCCCAAGGCGGCGCCCTACTTCGCCTATTTCGGCGCGCGCGCCGGACGCGGCTACTACAGCCTCGACCTCGGCGGCTGGCACCTGATCTCGCTCGACAGCAACCTCGACCCGGTCAAGCAGGCGCCCGAGCACGCGGCCCAGCTGGCCTGGCTGCGCGCCGACCTGGCCGCGCACCCGGCGCGCTGCACGCTGGCCTTCTGGCACCATCCGCTGTACAGCTCCGGCGGCCATGGCAACGTCGCGGTCATGCGCGACGCCTGGGAGCTGCTGCAGCAGGCCGGCGCCGAACTGGTGCTGTCCGGCCACGACCACGACTACGAACGCTTCGCGCCGCAGGACGCGCGCGGCCACAAGGATGCGCGCGGCATGCGCCAGTTCGTGGTCGGCACCGGCGGCGCCTACCCGACGCCGTTCCTGCTGACCGTCAAGAACAGCGAGGTGCGCGACGCCAGCCGCACCGGCGTGCTGCGCCTGCGCCTGCGCGCCGACGGCTACGACTGGGAGTTCGTCGAATCGGCCCGCGTCACCACGCTGGGGGTGCCGCCGCCGGACCGCGGCAGCGAATCGTGTCACTGAGTTGCTACTGAGTTGCCACCGACCGGAGCCGCCATGAAACCGCGCCTGCCCTGCCTGTTCCCACTCCTGCTGGCGCTGGCCGGCCTGCCGGCGGCAGCGCAGGCGCCCCAGGGATCGCCCGCGGCTGCCGACGCCACCCTGCCGCGCATCGCCTTCGACAAGACCGTGCTGCCCAACGGCCTCGAAGTGATCCTGGTCGAAGACCACCGCCTGCCCATCGTCGCCGTCAACATCTGGTACCACGTCGGTCCGGCCAACGAGGCGCCCGGCCTGACCGGCTTCGCCCACCTGTTCGAGCACATGATGTTCGCCGCCACCCGCCACATCCCGCGCGGCGAGGCCGACCGCCTGCTGGAAGGCGCCGGCGCCACCGACAGCAACGGCAGCACCGACTACGACCGCACCAATTACTTCGACACCGTGCCCTCGAACCAGCTCGAGCTGGCGCTGTGGGTGCATGCCGACCGCATGGGCTACCTGCTCGACGTGCTGGACCAGACGGCGCTGACGAACCAGCAGGACGTGGTGCGCAACGAGCGCCGCCAGAGCGTCGAGAACCGGCCCTACGGCATCGTCGAGGAAGCGATGAACCATGCGCTGTTCCCGCAGACCCACCCGTACTACGCCTCGGTGATCGGTTCGCACGCTGACATCCAGAACGCGAAACTGAAGGACGTGCGCGATTTCTTCAAGCGCTACTACGGCCCCAACAACGCCAGCATCGTGATTGCCGGCGACATCGACAAGGCCAGGGCACATGCGCTGGTGGCGAAGTACTTCGGCAGTTTCAGGCGCAGTGCGCCGGTGGCCATACCCAAGGTAGCCACGCCGCCGATCACGCGCGAACGCCGCATCACGGTGGCCGACCGCATCGAACTGCCGCGCGTGTACATGGCCTGGCTGACGCCGCCGGTCTACCAGCCGGGCGACGCCGAGCTGGCGGTCGCCGGCCAGATCCTGGCCGGCGGCAAGGCCGGACGCCTGTATAAAAGCCTTGTCTACGAACGCCAGATCGCGCAGGACGTGGCGGCTTCGCAGAATTCGTATGCGCTCACTTCCACCTTCATGATCGACGCCACCGCGCGTCCCGGCATCGACGGCGCCCAGCTGGAAGGCGCGATCGATGCCGAACTGAAGGCGCTGCGCGACGTCGGCCCGTCCGACGCCGAAGTCGAACGCGCCCGCAACACCATCGAGACGGCGATGCTGACCTCGATCGAAAAACTGGGCGGCGCCGGCCTCGCCAACCAGCTGAACCAGTACAACCAGTACACCGGCGATCCCGGCTACCTGACGCGCGACCTGGAGCGCCTGCGCCGCGTCAGCGCGGCCGACGTGCGGCGCGTGGCCCAGGCCTGGCTGCAGCCGAATGCGCGCGTGGTGGTGACGGGCGTGCCGGGTACGCCGGACTTCGGGCCCGACGTTCCGACGCCCAAGCCATCAACCAAGCCGGCAGCGAAGGCGGCCAGGGCGAAAGCCGTCGCCGGCATCAACAGGGACGAAGCCTGGCGCCGCTCGCCGCCAAAGGCCGGCCCGGCGCCCGCCTTCACGCTGCCGGGCGGCGAAGCGTTCAAGCTGCCCAACGGCTTGACCGTCATCCACCACTACAACCCGGCGCTGCCGCTGGTGGCGGCCGAGCTGGTGGTCAAGAGCGGCTCGGACGCCAATCCGGACGGCCACCCGGGCCTGGCCGGCTTTACCGCCCAGCTGCTGCAGGAAGGTACCGCGACCCGCAGCGCGCCGCGTATCGCCGACGAGATCGCGCAGCTGGGCGCCTTCCTCGGCAGCGACAGCACGGCGGATGCATCGACGGTGTCGCTGCTGTCGCTGCGCTCGACGTTTGGCGCGGCCCTCGACGTGATGGCCGACGTGGTCCAGCATCCGGCCTTTCCGACCGCCGAAGTGGAACGCCAGCGCGCTGCGCGCCTGGGCGAACTGACACGCCAGCGCGACGACCCGGCGCGGGTGGCGGCAGTGGCGGCAGCGGGCGCGCTGTACGGCCCGCGCCATCCCTACGGCTACGGCCAGCTCGGCACCGAACCGGCAATCCGCGCCACCACCCGCGACGAGCTGGCCGGCTTCTGGCGCCGCCATTACGTACCCTCCAACGCGGCGCTGATCGTCTCGGGGGCGGTCACGCGCGACGAGTTGCAGGCCCTGGCGACCGCCCGCTTCGGTGCCTGGCCGCGCGCCGCCGCCACCGCGCCCGATACCGGCCAGCCTGGCGGCAGCAAGGCGCGCCTGGTCGTCGTCGACAAGCCGGGTGCGCCGCAGACCGCGCTGCGCGTCACCCTGCTTGCCACCAGCCGCAAGACGCCGGACTATCCGGCCTTGCAGGTCATGAACGCGGCGCTGGGCGGCCTGTTCTCGAGCCGCATCAACCTCAACCTGCGCGAAGACAAGGGCTACAGCTACGGCGTGTTCTCGGGATTGCGCTACAGCCGTACGCCGGGCCCGTTCACGATCGCCGGCAGCGTGCGCACCGACGTCACCGGCGCCTCGGTGGCGGAAATCTTCAAGGAAGTGCGCGGCGTGCGCGAGCAGCCGCTGCCGGCCGCCGAACTGGCCGGCGCACGCGACTCGCAGGTGTATTCGCTGCCGGGCCAGTTCGAAACCAACAGCGGCATCGGCGCCAGCCTGGCCGAAACCTATGTGTTCGACCTGCCGCTCGACTACTGGCGCAGCCTGCCGGACCAGTTGCGCCGGGTGACGGCGGCGCAGGTGCAGGCGGTGGCCGACAAATACCTGCCACCGGAGCGGATGAAGGTGATCGCCGTGGGTGACCGCGCGAAGATCCTGCCGCAGCTGCAGCCGCTGGGCCTCGGGCAGCCGGAACTGCGCGACGCCGATGGGCAATTACCGTAGGGTGGGCGGCTCCGCCGCCCACCTACCCGTACCCGACACACCAACATGTAAAGCTTGCTCTGCCTGCCCGTCTGCGCTTAACATGTGAACACCTCTTCAAACGTTAAGCATGAGCATTCCACACGACACCGACAACGCGGTCGACGAGCTCGCCGATCTGTTTCACCTGCTGGGCGACCCGACCCGCCTGCGCATCGTGCTCGCCTGCCTGGCGCAGCCGACCGCCGTGGGCGACATCGCCGCCACCCTGAACCTGTCCAGCTCACTGGTCAGCCACCACCTGCGACTGCTGCGCGCCGCCCGCATCGTCAAGGCCGAGCGCCAGGGCAAGCAGGTCTTTTATGCGGCCGCCGATGCCCACATCAGCGGCTTGCTCGCCAACATGTTCGAACACATCGCAGAACCTACAGGACCCGACGCATGAGCCAACACCACGATCACAGCCATGACCACGATCATGGCCATGGCTTCGGCCATCATCACAGCCACACGCCCCCGGCCGATGCCGGCCGCGCCTTCGTGCTGGCGATCGGCCTGAACGCCGCCTTCGTCGCGATCGAGTTCGTCTACGGCTTCATCGCCAACTCGACCGCGCTGATGGCCGACGCCGGCCACAACCTGTCCGACGTGCTCGGGCTGATCCTGGCCTGGGGCGCCGCGCTGCTGACCAGGAGCGCGCCGACGCGCCGCTTCACCTACGGCCTGCGCGGCAGCTCGATCCTGGCGGCCCTGCTCAACGCCCTGCTGCTGATGGTGGCCTGCGGCGCGATCGCTTGGGAAGCCGTGCTGCGCTTCGCCCACCCCGAGCCGGTGGCCGGCACCACGGTGTCGATCGTGGCCGGCATCGGCGTCCTGATCAACGGCTTTTCGGCCTGGCTGTTCATGTCCGGCAGCAAGGACGACATCAACGTGCGCGGCGCCTACCTGCACATGGCGGCCGATGCCGCGCTGTCGCTGGGCGTGGTGGTGGCGGGCCTGGTGGTGATGTACACAGGCTGGGCCTGGCTCGACCCGGCGGTCAGCCTGGTGATCGTGGTCATCATCGTGGCCGGCACCTGGTCGCTGATGAAGGAATCGGTGCAGATGGCGCTGGCGGGCGTGCCGGCCAACGTCGATGCCGGCAAGGTCAATGCCTTCCTGGCAGCGCAAGCGGGCGTGACCGGGGTGCACGACGTCCACATCTGGGCGATGAGCACCACCGAGACGGCGCTAACGGCGCACCTGGTGATGCCGGGCGGTTATCCGGGCGATGCGACGATCGACGGCATCGTCGCGCAGCTGCGCGAGGACTTTTCGATTCATCACTGCACGCTGCAGGTCGAGCAGGGGACGACCAGGCATGCAGGATGTGCGCTGCGCGAGACGCATGGCGAGCACGATCATGATCATGACCACGATCACGATCATGCTCACGCACACTAATTAGTAAGGTAAATGCCGCGTTACCAGTAAGTGGACGGGTTTCCCGTCCACCCTACGCGATTACAAACCGCTTCAATCAGCCTGCCAGGTTGGCAAACAGCGCAGTACTCAGGTAGCGCTCCCCGAACGACGGAATGATCGTCACGATCACCTTGCCCGCGTTTTCCGGCCGTTTGGCCACCTCGACGGCCGCCCACAGCGCTGCGCCGGACGAGATGCCGACCAGCAGCCCCTCCTCGCGTGCCGCCGCGCGGGCGGTCTCGAAGGCGGCGTCGTTGCTCACCGTAATGACTTCGTCGTAGGCGTGGGTATTCAGGACCTGCGGCACGAAACCGGCGCCAATGCCCTGGATCGGGTGCGGCCCCTTGGTGCCCTTGGACAGCATCGGCGACGCTTCCGGCTCGACCGCAACGACGCGGAAGCCGGGCTTGCGCGCCTTGATCACTTCGGCCACGCCGGTGATGGTGCCGCCGGTGCCGACGCCGGCCACCAGGATGTCGACCTTGCCGTCGGTGTCGCGCCAGATTTCCTCGGCGGTGGTGCGGCGGTGCACCTCGGGGTTGGCGGGATTGTTGAACTGCTGCGGCATGAAGCAGTTGGGGTCGGCGGCCACGATTTCCTCGGCGCGGCGGATCGCGCCCAGCATGCCTTCGGGACCGGGCGTCAGCACCAGTTCGGCACCGTAGGCACGCAGCAGCATGCGCCGCTCGTTGCTCATGGTTTCCGGCATGACGAGGCGGCAGCGGTAGCCGCGCGCTGCGCACACCATGGCCAGCGCGATGCCGGTATTGCCGCTGGTCGGTTCGACGATGATGGTGTCCGGGCCGATCTTGCCGGCCTGCTCGGCCGCCTCGATCATGGCCCAGCCGATCCGGTCCTTCACGCTGTGGGCCGGATTGTAGAACTCGAGCTTGGCCAATATATCGGCAACTGCGTCAGCACCGCCCCCCCGGCCGAGGCGCCGGATCCTTACCAGCGGGGTATTGCCGATCAATTCAGTGACGTCGTTTGCAATGCGCATAGCCGTACTCCCCACCAGTAATGATTGGACTTATTTGACGTCGAGCAGTTCCACGTCGAAGATCAGGTCGGTATCCGGCGGAATCGAGCCGCCCGGCGCGCCGCGCTTGCCGTAGGCCAGGTCGCTCGGGATGATCAGGGTGCGCTTGCCGCCGACCTTCATGCCGACCACGCCCTGGTCCCAGCCCTTGATGACCTGGCGCGCGCCGACCTGGAATTCCAGCGGGGTGCGGCCCGGATTGAGCGAGGAGTCGAACTTGCGGCCGCGCTGCTTGGCGGCCAGCGGACGGTAGAACCAGCCGGTGTAGTTGACCACCGCGGTGTTGCCGACCACGAGTTCCTTGCCGGTACCGACCTTGACGTCGATGCTCTGGATTTGCGGGCCCTGCTCGGCCGGCGTGTCGGTGGTCTGCTGGGTGCTGCCCGGGGTGGCGGCAGCCGCCTGGCCGGCGGCGGATGGGGTCGAGTCCTGGGCACTGGCGGCCGCGGCCGCCAGGAACAGACTCAGGAAAGCGATACGACGAATCATGGTGCCTCTTTCAAGAATCAGTAAAAACTGATCCTATGATAACAAGGCCTCTTCCAGTTGCACAGCATCGCCTGTCTCGACGATCGCCTCGACCGACGCCGGCGCGGCCACAGGCTTGACCACGGCCGCGTTCGCCTCCTCCGCCATCTTGCGCAGCATGTGACCGGCCGCCACCATGCCGAAGGTCGCGGTCACGACCATGCTCGAACCGAAGCCCGCGCAGTTCAGGCCGGTGATGCTGTTCGGATCGATCGCGCAGGCATCGCCCGCTTCCGGATAGCGCAGCGGTTCCATCGAGAACACGGCGTCGATGTGATACTTGTTCTTTTCACCCTTGGCGAAACCGTAGCGCGAACGCAAAACCTTGCGCACTTTTTTCAGCAGCGGTTCCTGCTCGGTACGGGCCAGGTCGCGCACCTCGATCTTGGTCGGATCGATCTGGCCGCCGGCGCCGCCGATCACGACCAGCGGAATCGCGTGTTCGCTGCAATACGCGATCAGCGCGGCCTTGGCCTTGACGCTGTCGATCGCATCCACGACGTAGTCGAAACGCGCCGTATCGACGCGCGTACTGCCGATCATCTGCGGAATGTTGTCCGGATCGATGAAGTCCTCGACCAGCTCGACTTCGCAATACGGATTGATCAGGGCGATGCGCTGCTTCAGGGCCTCGATCTTGGGCATGCCGATCGTCGTCGACAGCGCCTGGATCTGGCGGTTGATGTTCGATTCGGCCACGTTGTCGAGGTCGATCAGCGTCAGGCGGCCGACCGCGCTGCGTGCCAGCGCCTCGACGATCCAGGAGCCGACGCCGCCGACGCCGACCACGCAAACGTGCGCCGCACGGAAGCGTTCCAGTGCACGCTCGCCATACAGACGGGCAATGCCGCCGAAGCGGCGACCAAAGTCGACCTCGTCTTCGAAAGTCGATTCGATGAAGGAAGTGGTATTGGGTGTCATAGCCCGCCATTTTACCGGACGCAAGCGCGCTCCTTGCTCTAAAATAACTTTCAGTCAATCAAATTTTCGCGACATATTCTCGTGTCCGCAACAGCCACCATGACCCAGCTCCATCCCGACCCCGCTCCCGATTTCGACCAGCCGGTTGCCGTCCTCAAGCATTGCCACGGACGCATCCGCAAGCAGCTTTCGACCCTGGAACAATTGCTCACGCATCTGCCACAGCATGGCGCCGATGAACAGGCACGCCAGGCGGCGCAGGCGGTGCTGAAGTACTTCGAAAAGGCCGCCCACCTGCACCACGACGACGAGGAACAGGACCTGATCCCGATGCTGCGCGCGGTGGCGCAGGGCGAGGATGCCGCCACGCTGCAGGCGCTGGCGCCGGCCATCCTGCAGGACCACAAGGACATGGACGCCATGTGGCAAGACCTGCACGAGCAATTGACCGCGATCGCCGACGGCAGCGGCACGCAGCTGTCGGCCAGCACCGTGCAGCGCTTCAGCCAGCGCTACCTGAGCCACATGGAGCGCGAGGAAAGCACGATGGCGCCGATGGCCGTGCGCCTGTTCAGCCCGGAACAGATGGCGCAGCTGGGCCAGGCCATGCGCCAGCGCCGCGGCATCGATGGCGCCGGCGCCAACGCGGCCACCGCCTCGGCCTGCGAACCGGTGTCGAAAGCCATCGGCGAGCGCGTGGCCGACCTGCGCAAGGATTACGGCCAGGCCAGCCTCGACGAGAACGGCGTGGATGCCGATCCCATCCTGCAGTTCACGCGCTGGTTCGAGGAAGCGCTGAAGGCCGAAGTGAACGAGCCGAATGCGATGAGCGTGGCGACCGTCGGTGCCGACGGGCGGCCGAGTTCGCGCATCGTGCTGGTCAAGCAGTTCGACGCGCGCGGCTTCACCTGGTACACGAACTACGACAGCCAGAAAGGCAAAGAGCTCTCCAGCAAACCTTTTGCATGTCTGTTATTCTTTTGGAGTGAACTTGAACGGCAGGTGCGGATCGAAGGAACTGTCGAGCGCACCTCAGCCGAGGAAAGCGATAAGTACTTCAATAGCCGGCCACTGAAGAGCCGGTTGTCGGCGATTGCGTCGGAGCAAAGCGCGCCAATTGCCAGCCGCGCCGCACTCGAGCACAACTACGAGGAGACGGCGCGCCAGTATGGCGAAGCGCCGCCGCGGCCATCCAACTGGGGCGGGTTTCGATTGGTGCCGGAACGGATCGAGTTCTGGCAGGGGCGGCGTTCACGCTTCCACGACCGCATCGTGTATACGCGGCAGGAAGATGGCAGCTGGACGCGGCAACGATTGCAACCGTAAGCCGGCCCTGACCCAAGCACATGGCCGGCGCAGCCGGAGGAATGTGCGTGTTCGACCAGATCAAGTTATCCGCCTGGACCAGAGGCGTCCGTGAAAAGTTCAACCTGCCCTTGCGCGTGGAGTTGTGGAATGGGGACCATATCGACCTCTCGCCCGACAAACCGCCGCGCGTAAAGATCCGCGTCCCCAGCCCGGGCGGGCTGCGCTACCTGCTCTCGCCCTCGCTCGACCGCCTGGGCGAAGCCTACGTCGAGGGTGCGCTCGAGATCGAAGGGCATGCGGCCGACATGATCCAGGTCGGCAATGCACTGGCCGAATCGACCGGCAAGCCGGCGCGCACGCCCAACCGCGTGGCCAGCGCCGCGCTGCGTCTGGTGTCGCCGCACACGCGCGAAAAGGATGCGGAAGCGATCCGCTACCACTACGACGTCTCGAACGAGTTCTACAGCCAGTTCCTCGATCCGGCCATGGTGTATTCCTGTGCCTACTTCGAAAACGGCGACGAGGACCTGGCCACGGCCCAGGTCAAGAAGATCGACCACATCCTCACCAAGATCGGCGTGCAGCCGGGCCACACCCTGCTCGACATCGGCTGCGGCTGGGGGGCGCTGGTGATCCGCGCGGCGCAGAAATTCGGCGCCCGCTGCGTCGGCGTCACGCTGTCGGAAAAACAGTTCGAACTGGCGCGCGAACGGGTGGCGCAGGCGGGACTGCAGGACCGCATCGAGATCCGGCTGCAGGATTACCGCGACGTCGGTGGCGAGTTCGACCGTATTACCAGCGTCGGCATGTTCGAGCACGTCGGCGTGCAGCACCTGGCGGAATACTTCGGCCGCGTCGACAAGCTGCTGGCGCCGGGCGGCGTGGTGATGAACCACGGCATCACGACCAGCGACATCGAACAGCGCTCCAGTCCCTACGGCGGCGGCGACTTCATCGACAAATACGTGTTCCCGCACGGCGAACTGGCCCACCTCTCGACCGTGATCCGCACCATGCAGGAAGGCGGCCTGGAAGTGCGCGACGTGGAAAACCTGCGCCGCCACTACGCCCGCACCTGCGCGCTGTGGGCCGAGAATTTCGAGCGCAACGCCGAACGCATCCGCCAGATCGCGGAGCCCAGGACCTTCCGCATCTGGCACGTCTACCTGGCCGGCTGCGCGTATGCGTTTGCGCACGACTGGATCAGCTTGTACCAGATCGTGTGCGGCAAGGCGGGACAGGATCCGGCGCAGATGCCGTGGTCGCGGCGGTATATGTATCAATAAGCGTTAACGCCAATACGTCGTTCCGGGCAGTGCCCGAAACGACTCCCCGCGAAGGCGGGGACGACGGGTCACTTCAAGCGCTCCGTGAACATCGTCCGGAACTTTGCCACCTTCGGCGCCACCACGAACGCGCAATAGCCCTGCAGCGGATGCTGGGCAAAATAATTCTGGTGATAGTCCTCGGCCTTGTACCACTGCTGCTGCGGCAACAGCTGGGTCACGAGCGGTGCGTCCCACACCGAGGCCATCTCGGCCATCACCTGGCGCGCCGTCGCTTCCTGCTCTGGCGAGGTGGTAAAGATCACCGAACGGTACTGGGTCCCGACGTCGTTGCCCTGCCGGTTCAGCGTGGTCGGGTCATGGATCGTGAAGAAGATTTCCAGGATGTCGCGGTAGCTGATCACATTCGGATCGAATTCCAGGCGAATCACTTCCGCATGGCCAGTGGTGCCGGCGCACACCTGTTCATACGTGGGATGCGGGATGTCGCCGCCCATGTAGCCGGACTCGACACGCGTCACGCCGCGCGCTTCCAGGTACACCGCCTCGGTGCACCAGAAGCAGCCGCCGCCCAGGATGGCCACTTCAGTGGCTGACTGCTGGCTCATACGAACTCCTCGACAACAAAAGGTTTTTCATGGTTTCACTGTAATCGAAACTATAACCCCGTGGCGGCCGTCCATGAAGCCGACCCCGAGTGAAGCGTGTCAGAGTGTTATTGGTGGCATAATGCGCAAATGAACACCAGATCTCCCCGCGCCACCGAGCGCGGCTTCGATTCCGCGCATTTTCGCCAGGCCCTGTCCCAGTTCGCCACCGGCGTCACCGTGATCACGACGCGCCTGGCCGACGGCAGCTACCGCGGCCTGACCGCCAGTTCGTTCAATTCGGTGTCGCTGGAGCCGCCGCTGGTGCTGTGGAGCCTGTCGAACGGGGCCAACAGCCTGCCCATCTTCAGCGGCAACTCGCACTACGTGATCAACGTGCTGTCAGCCGGCCAGGAAGAGCTGGCGCGCCTGTTTTCCCGGCGCGGCACCGATCCCTTCGACAGCGCCGAGTTCGAACTGTCGCGCACCGGCCAGCCGATATTAAAAGGCGTCAGCGCCTGGTTCGAATGTCACAACCGCAGCCGCTACCCGGAAGGCGACCACGTGATCTTCGTCGGCGAAGTCGAGGATTGCGCGGTGCAGCCGCAGCCGGCGCTGATCTTCCATGGCGGAAAATTCGGCAGTACCTGAGCTAACGCCCAGCTGAAAAACGAAAATGCCTGTCGCAGTTTGACAAGCACCCTCCTGTCCAGATTTCTATAATGACCAGGCACCGCGGCGGCGCAGACCGCCCACCGATCATTCAAGCATCTTCTGAGACAGGATAGTCATGACCCGTTCCGATTCGCCCCGCAAGGCCCAGTTCCACTGGGATGACCCGCTGCTGCTGAACCAGCAGCTGAACGACGAGGAGCGCATGGTGCGCGACGCCGCCGCGGCCTACTGCCAGGACAAGCTGCAGCCGCGCATCCTGGAAGCCTTCCGCCACGAAGCCATGGACACGTCGATCTTCCGCGAGATGGGAGAACTGGGCTTGCTCGGCCCGACCATCCCCGAACAGTACGGCGGCCCCGGCCTGGATTACGTCAGCTACGGCCTGATCGCGCGCGAAGTCGAGCGCGTCGATTCCGGCTACCGCTCGATGATGAGTGTGCAATCGTCGCTGGTGATGGTGCCGATCTATGAATTCGGCAACGAAGCGACCAGGCAGAAATACCTGCCGAAACTGGCCACCGGCGAATGGATCGGCTGCTTCGGCCTGACCGAGCCGAACCACGGCTCCGATCCGGGTTCGATGGTCACGCGCGCGCGCAAGGTCGACGGCGGCTATTCGCTGAGCGGCTCGAAAATGTGGATCACCAATTCCCCGGTGGCCGACGTGTTCGTGGTCTGGGCCAAGGACGACGAGGGCGCGATCCGCGGCTTCGTGCTGGAAAAGGGTTTCAAGGGCTTGTCGGCGCCGGCCATCCACGGCAAGTTCGGCCTGCGTGCCTCGATCACCGGCGAGATCGTCATGGACGAGGTGTTCTGCCCCGAAGAAAACGCCTTCCCGGACGTGCGCGGCCTGAAAGGTCCGTTCACCTGCCTGAATTCGGCCCGCTACGGCATCGCCTGGGGCGCACTCGGCGCCGCGGAAGCCTGCTGGCACATCGCGCGCCAGTACGTCATCGACCGCCAGCAGTTCGGCAAGCCGCTCGCCGCCAACCAGCTGGTGCAGAAGAAGCTGGCCGACATGCAGACCGAGATCATCCTCGGCCTGCAGGGCTGCCTGCGCCTGGGCCGCATGAAGGACGAAGGCACGGCGGCCGTGGAAATCACGTCGATCATGAAGCGCAATTCCTGCGGCAAGGCGCTGGACGTGGCGCGCCTGGCGCGCGACATGCTGGGCGGGAACGGCATCTCGGACGAGTTCGGGATCATCCGCCACATGGTCAACCTGGAAGTGGTGAATACCTATGAAGGCACGCACGACATCCACGCGCTGATCCTGGGGCGGGCGCAGACGGGGATCGCGGCGTTCTGATCGCGGTCTTCTTCGGCCCATGAAAAAACCCGCCGAAGCGGGTTTTTTCATGGCTGTCCTCGAGGCGCTGGAGCAGGCTCAGAACTTGTAGCCCACCGACACGATGAAGGAGTCCGGATCCAGCTTCATGTGCTGGGTCTGGTTGGTCGAGAAATGCACGTCGGTGCGCAGCTTGGTCTTGATGTACGACGCGTTCAGGAACCACTTTTCGTTGACGTTGAACTGGGCGCCGATCTGGCCCGACACGGTCAGTTTGTCGTCGATCTTGAAGGTGGTGGGTACGCCGCCGCCCGGATTGGTCAGCGCGGTCATGCGGAACGAACCGGTTTCCTTCTGGAACATGGCGTAGGTGACGCCCAGGCCGACGTACGGACGGAAGCGTGCGTTCGGCTCGAAGAAGCGGTATTGCAGCAGGGCGACAGCCGGCAACGCCTTGACCGAACCCAGTTCACCACCGGCTGCAATCGCGCCGGCGCCATAGATCTTGTGCTTGTACGGGGTGCCGACGGCGGTCTCGACCGAGATGTTGTCGGTCAGGCCGTAAGTGATGACGGCGATCGGCTGGGTATCCTTGCCGACGTCGCCGATCGAGTTCGGCAGTGCCGGTGCGGAAATGGCGCCGCTTTCGACTTTCGGCTTGAGCTGGTTGGCACCGAGCGACACGGTGAACTGGCCCTTCGATTGCGCCGCGGCGCTACCGGCCAGGGCCAGGGCGCCCGCAGCGACCAGCAGTTTCACGACGTTGGTACGAATTTTCATGGAATCTCCTGTTTCTTATGATGTACGGCCCGCCCACCGGACGGGCCTGTCGTGAATCAGATCCAGCCCTTGCCGCTCATCTGCAGCAGGATGTAGCGCGCGATCAGGGCGTACTCGAACGGGGTCGGGTGCACGCCGTCGGCGAACATGTAGTGGCTGACGTCGCCGCTGATCAGGTTGTTCTTGGTGCAGACCAGCGAAGAGCTCAGCGGATTCTTGGTGACGTCGCTTACGACGCAAGCCGTGTCCTTGGTGTTGGTCAGGCCGTACGGGGCCGGGTTGACGGCCTGGTCGTGGCTGACGGTGGCCAGGTCGACGTACAGGATCTTGGCGTCGTCGCCGAGGCCGGCCTTCAGCTGGGCATTGAAGGTCGAGACCATGGTGGCGACCAGCTTCTGGGTGTCGGCCGACTGTGCCAGCACCGACGGCGCGATCGAGACGTCCGGCAGGTTGTTCACGACCACGTAGGTGGCGCCCTTGGCGACGATCTGGGTCTTGACCAGCACAGCCAGTTCGGCGCCGGCGGTACCGAGGGCCGTGACCACATCCTTGCTATGGTCGGCCGAGTATTGCAGGCCGGCGCTGGTGGCGGCGGTGCCGGCGGTGGCGCCGATCGTGGCCTGGTTGGCAACGGCAGTCGGGTGACCTGCCCGTGCAGCGGCACCGATCGCGGCTGCGATGATGGTTTGCGGGGTACTGCCGGCCGCGGCGGCGGCTTGGCCGGCCGCGTTCTTGACGATGTCCGCGCCGTTGGCTGCAGGGATACCCGGTGCCAGCTGGGTCACCAGGCTGGTGATCAGCGCGACGCCGCCGGCGGCGGTCGCACCCGCCGACAGCTCGCCCAACTGTTCCAGCACATCGTTACCGCCGGCTGTCACGACGACCAGTTCGGTGCCGCTGAATTTGCCGCCGGCCTTGGCCAGGTGATTGGCGATCTGGGTCACGACAGGCACCGTCGTAGCGCCCAGCACCACAGGCGCGTTGGCTGCCGAGAGCGCGCGGTTGCCCGGGCCGATCGGATTGGTCACGCGGGCGCCGCCTTGGGCGTAGTTGAAGCAGTTGGCGTTCATCACGACCGGCACCGAGAAATTCAGCGCCGGATTGGTCGACGAGGTGCCCTGCAGGCCAGTCTGTGCGGCGCACGGCGCCGGCAAGCCGAGCTGGGCAGCGAGCACGGCGGTGAAGTTCTTGCCGGTCAGTTCAGGATTGACGGAAGTGATGTCGCCATTGATGGTGTACTGCCCGCCGCCCTGTGCCGCGACGCCGCCGACAGCATAAGAGCCGACGTCGGACAGGCTGTCGCCGAACGCGACCTGCTGGCTGAACTTGGTCTTCGGCGTCTGGTCGCCGGGGCGCGGATCGGTGCCGCCACAAGCGGTGAGGACGGCTGCGGTCAGCAGCGCGAGCGCAAATGAGGTCTTACGCATTTTGTCTCCTAAGTTGATTTTTTCTCTAAAACGAACGCCCGTGCTATTCGTATTTCGATAACTATGCCAGTGTTCAGACCGGTTGTATAGAAAAATGGTTTCCCGGCCATACATGAGATACAACAACAATCCGCAGGCCGTCAGCGATCACTCCGGCAGCGCCGGCGATTATATCAACGCTGCTGGGCTTGCGATATCGAATCTTGCTTTGCATCATCGTGCGAGTTGCGCCTGAAAATAATCACGGGTGGCGGCCATGCAGAACGGCGCCACCAGCCCGGCGTGATAGCTCGACGCGACCGAACTGCTGCCGGACGCCGCCCGCAGGATCGCCTTGGCTGCCACGAAGCCGGCCTTGGCCGTACGGAAGGGGTCGTTCAGGCTGGGCGTGTCGTCGATGTCGAGCTCGGTAATCCGGCTGCCGTGGGCCTGGAAGTAGGCACTCGCACTCGTCGTATTGAAGTAAGGAACGGTCGGGTCGTCGTGGCCGCCGCACAACAGTGTTGGCGCCGCCGGCGTGTAGCTGCGCAGATCGTTCCGTACCAGCCACTTGCGCAGCATGTGTTCCGGTGCGCAGGCCAGCGGCGTGGCACTGCCGGCCTCGCACGGATGGGTGGCGAGGTCGGCCAGGTAGCCGGCGCGGTAGTCGCTGCGGATCAGGTTGTTCGCGCCGAAATACCCGGTGTAGCCGGCGGCCGGCGGCAGCGAGTCGGCGGCGAACAGTGCGCTGGCCGGCAGCTTGCCCTGGCTGACGAGGTCGCTGCTGCCGAGCGTGCCCGGCACCAGGTCGGTAATCGTGCCGGCATATTGCGCTTCGTAGATGTCGGCCGGCGTGCGGTACAGCGCGCCGCTGGCGTGCTGGCCGGCGTTGATGATCATCGGCACGATCACGGTGGCGCCGTTGCGCGGCGCACCGCCGAACAGCTCGTCGCCGAAGCGGCTGATCGCATACGGGCCGGACATGCCGGACGCCGCCGTCAGCGTGAATTCGCCGCCGCCCTGCTCCTGCATCGCGCGCTGGGTCGCCAGCGCCACGTAGCCGCCCTGCGAGTAACCGCTCACCAGCAGCTTGCCGGAATCGCGCACGCCGATCGCATTGAAACTGCCGCGCGCCGCGCGCAGGGCATCGATCATGTCGGCCGACTGCGCCACCCGGTCGAGGTAGGGGTGATAGCCGAGCGCGGAGCCGCCGTAGCCGGTGTAGTTGGGCGCCACCACGATGAAGCCCTGGGCGGCGAACACGGCCGCGACCAGGCGCGCCTCGGTATTGTTGCCGATGTCCGCCATGTCGTAGGACTTTTGCAGCGAAGTGCCGTGCGCATACAGCAGCACCGGCCGCGAATTGCTGCACGAGGCGCCGCCGCCGGACGGCACGAAGATGGCCGTGCTGGCATCGGTCGCCTCGCCGGCGCCGCCGACGGTGTTGTAGCGCAGCCGGTAGATCGACACCGAACACTGCGGCTGGCCGGCCACGGCCAGGGTGCCGGTCTGTTCGGATTCGAGGAAGCCGGCCAGCACCCCGGGCGACAGCGTGGTCAGCGCATTGCCCGCGGCGGAGACCGGGACCGCGGCGGCCTGGGCCACCAGGCTGCCGCGGGTGGCGCCGGGCAGCGGATCGGGATTCGGGACGCCGGTCGGGGTGCCGCCGGTAGTGGTGCCGCCGCTGCAGGCGGCAAGCAGGATGCCCAGGCCGAGGGTGAGGCCCAGGGTAGTCACGGAACGCATGAATTTTTCGGATAAACGGTCAAAGCGACGAGCAGCGATAACGCACGCTTATATGGTTACCGCGACGTGCTTGGGCTAACAACGGAATTGGCTGACACTGGCAGCAAAAAAATTGCACGGTGGATACTCAGCAGTACGCCAAGCATGCACCGTGCATCGATTTTTGAACAGTATTGCCCTGGATTAAAACGCCGGAGTGTTGTTTATCAGCCCGTGCACGATGCCGCTCGACCCGTGCGCCGCGCGGCGCAGGCGGTCGTTGACGCCGAGCCAGGCGCCCTCTTGCGGCGGTGCTTCGACCAGGATCAGGTCGGCACCGGTCCCGTCCATCGCGCGCAGCGCCGCGTACAGGGCGTGGGCGAAGCCTTCCGGGGTGGCCGGCAACTGCACGGCGGCATGTACCGCCGGCATCGCCGAATAATGAATGAGCGCGACCTTGCGGCCGGCACCGGCCAGGCGTGCCAGCGTATCGGCCAGCGCGGCGCTGTCCTGCATCGCTACCGGCGTGTGCGGCGCGTAATGCGATTCGAGGGTGCCGGAGGCGCGCGGTGCCGCGGCGTCCGGACGCGCCGGCAGCCGGTCGATCACGGCGGCGATCGCCTCGGCGCTGATGTGGCCGGGACGCAGCAGCACCGGACCATGGGTGGCCAGGCGCGACAGGTCGACGATCGTCGATTCGATGCCGACCTCGCTCTGGCCGCCGTCCAGCACGGCTGCCAGGCGCTGGTCGTCGCCGAACTCGTCGCGCACGTGCTGGGCCGTGGTCGGGCTGACATGGCCGAATTTGTTGGCCGACGGCGCCGCCACCCCGCCCTTGCCATTCTTGAACGCTTGCAGCAGCGCGATCGCCACCGGGTGCGACGGGCAGCGGATGCCGACCGTGTCCTGGCCGCCGGACACCGCATCCGGGATGTTCGGCGCGCGCTTCAGGATCATGGTCAGCGGGCCCGGCCAGAAGGCGTCGGCCAGCTGGCGTGCTTCCGGTGGCACGTCGGTGGTCCAGTAATCGAGCGAAGCGCCGGGCGCCACGTGCACGATCACCGGGTGATCCTGGGGCCGGCCCTTGGCCGCGTAGATCGATGCCACCGCGGCCGGGTTCTCGGCATCGGCGCCGAGGCCGTACACGGTTTCGGTCGGAAACGCGACCAGCTGGCCGGCGTCGAGCGCGGCCGCGGCTTGCATGATGACGGGGTCGTGCATATCGGTCACAGCGCGGGTCACAGCGGAATATCCAGGATGGCGCAGGCCGCTTCCAGTTGCGCCTGCGCCTCGGCCAGCGTCGGCGCGACAAAGGTCACGTGGCCCATCTTGCGGCCGCGGCGCGGATCGTCCTTGCCGTACAGGTGCAGGTTGGCGCCGGGCAGCGCCAGCACCTGGTCCCAGGCCGGCTGGCGCGGCGTGTCGGTGTCGCCGTTGAACCAGACGTCACCCAGGATGTTCAGCATCACGGCCGGCGAGTGCTGGCGACAATCGCCCAGCGGCAAGCGCGCCATCGCCCTCACCTGCTGCGCGAACTGGCTCGTCACGCAGGCGTCCATCGTGTAGTGGCCGCTGTTGTGCGGACGCGGCGCCATCTCGTTGACGACCAGCGAACCGTCGTTCAGCACGAAGAATTCGATGCACAGCACGCCGACGTAACCGAGCTCGGCCACGATGGCGCGCGCCGCCGCCTGCGCCTTGCGCGCGCAGTCGTCGGCCACGTTCGGACCCGGCACGGTGGTGGTGAACAGGATGCCGTCGCGGTGCACGTTCTCGGCGATCGGGTACACGCTAGATGCGCCATCGGCGCCGCGCGCCGTCAACACCGAGATTTCATAGGCCAGCGGCAGCATCTTCTCGAGCAGGCAAGTCACCTGCCCCATCGATTCAAAGGCTGCGCGCACGTCTTCGCGCGAGCGCACGCGCACCTGGCCCTTGCCGTCGTAGCCCATGCGCACGGTTTTCAGAATGCCGGGCAACAGCTCGTCGCCGATGGCGTCGATGTCCTCCAGGCAGGCGATCACCTTGTGCGGCGCCGGCATCACGCCCGACTTCGGCGCGCAGTCGACAAAGAAGGTCTTTTCGGCGATGCGGTCCTGGGCCACCGACACGCCGTGGGCGTTCGGTGCCACGAACACGCTGCCGGCCAGGCGCGACAGGCTGCCGGCCGGTACGTTTTCGAATTCGGTGGTGACGGCCAGGCATTGCGCCGCCAGCGCGTCCAGGCCGGCCGCATCTTCATAGCCGGCCTCGACCAGGCGCTCGGCGACCTGCCCTGCCGGACAATCGGCGGACGGCTCCAGCACGGCGACGCGGTAACCCATGGCTTGCGCGGCCTGGGCGAACATGCGGCCGAGCTGGCCGCCACCCATCACGCCCAGCCAGGTCGGCGGGTTGGCGGTGGGCAGGAAAACAGGATCACTCATTATTCGGAAGGAAGAATCATGGCCTTGGCGGCGGCGGTCTGCTGGGCGCGGAATTCGTCGAGCTTGGCAGCCAGGGCATCGTCGACGGTGGCGATGATGGCGATCGCGGTCAGCGCGGCATTCGCGGCGCCGGCTTCGCCGATGGCGAAGGTCGACACCGGCACGCCCTTCGGCATCTGCACGATCGACAGCAGCGAATCCTCGCCGCGCAGGTATTTCGACGGCACCGGCACGCCGAGTACCGGCACGATGGTCTTGGCAGCCACCATGCCCGGCAGGTGGGCAGCCCCACCGGCACCGGCGATGATGGCGCGCAAGCCGCGCGCACGCGCACTTTCGGCATACGCAAACATTTCGTCCGGCATGCGGTGCGCCGAGATCACCTGCGCTTCATACGGCACGCCGAACTGCTTGAGCATGTTGACTGCGTGCTGCATCACGTCCCAGTCGGAGCTGGAACCCATGATCACGCCGACCAGGGGCTTGGTTTGATCCGTCATCGTTCAGGCCTTCAGCTTGTCGCCGGTCAGGCGTTCGATGGCTTCGAAGTACTTGGCCTGGGTTTTTTCGATGACGTCCTGCGGCAGCGGCGGGGCCGGCGGGGTCTTCTTCCACTCGGTCAGGGTTTCCAGGTAGTCGCGCACGAACTGCTTGTCGAAGGACGGCGGCGACATGTCCGGTGCGTACGAATCGGCCGGCCAGAAGCGCGACGAGTCCGCGGTCAGCACTTCGTCCATCAGGTGCATCACGCCGTTCTCGTCGAGACCGAATTCGAACTTGGTGTCGGCGATGATGATGCCGCGCGTGGCCGCGTACTCGGCCGCGGTCTTGTACAGCTGGATGCTGATGTCGCGCATCTTGGCGGCCAGTTCGGCGCCGATGCGTTGCTCCATCTCGGCAAAGCTGATGTTTTCGTCGTGCTCGCCGAGGTCGGCCTTGGCGGCCGGCGTGAACAGCGGCTCGGGCAGCTTGTCGGCCTGGCGCAGCCCCTTCGGCAATTCGATGCCGCAGACGCTGCCGGTGGCCTGGTAATCCTTCCAGCCCGAACCGATGATGTAGCCGCGCACTACGGCTTCCACCAGGATCGGCTTCAGGCGCTTGGCGACCACGGCGCGGCCCTTGACCTGGTCCACTTCCTCGGGCGCCACCACCGATTCCGGCGCCACGCCGGTCAGGTGGTTCGGCACGATGTGGCCGAGCTTCTCGAACCAGAAGTCGCTCATCTGGTTCAGCACCATGCCCTTGCCCGGGATCGGTTCGTTCATGACGACGTCGAAGGCCGACAGGCGGTCGGTGGTGACGATCAGGATCTTGTCGTCGCCGACAGCATAGTTGTCGCGGACCTTGCCGTGGCCGAGCAATGGCAGGGAGGAAATCGTGGACTGGTAAAGGCTTTTCATAGAGGGCGTGTCTTGATAAAGCGAAACCGGCAACAGTGCCGGTAGAGTGGGCAATGGCTGGGCTCAGCCGGTGCCAAAGCGATATTTTACGTCATTCTGCTATTGCCGCTGCATTAAGCGCCGTCGCCCCTGCGAAGGCAGGGGCGACGGTTTTACGGCTAACGGTTATTACTACTGTACCGTTATTGCGCTATTTACTGAACAATCTGCGCCAGCTCACCAGCCTTGTAACGCTCAGCCATCTTATCCAGCGGAATCGGCTTGATCTTCGCCGCCATGCCCTCGCAGCCGAAGGCGATGTAGCGTGCCTTGCAGATCTGGGTTGCCGCTTCGCGTGCCGGCTTCAGGTAGTCGCGCGGGTCGAACTTCGACGGGTTCTGGAACAGGTACTGGCGGATCGCAGCGGTCATCGCCAGGCGGATGTCGGTGTCGATGTTGACCTTGCGCACGCCGTACTTGATGCCTTCCTGGATCTCTTCGACCGGCACGCCGTAGGTTTCCTTCATGTCGCCGCCGAATTCGCGGATGATCGCCAGCAGGTCCTGCGGCACCGACGACGAACCATGCATCACCAGGTGGGTATTCGGGATACGCGCGTGGATTTCCTTGATGCGGTCGATGGCCAGGATGTCGCCGGTCGGCTTGCGGGTGAATTTATAGGCGCCGTGCGAGGTGCCGATGGCGATGGCCAGCGCGTCGCACTGGGTGCGCGCCACGAAGTCGGCAGCTTGCGCGACGTCGGTCAGCAGTTCTTCGCGGGTCATGATGCGGTCCGCGCCGTGGCCGTCTTCCTTGTCGCCCTTCATGGTTTCCAGCGAACCGAGCACGCCCAGTTCGGCTTCGACGGTCACGCCGATCGAGTGCGCGAACTTCACGACCTCTTTCGACACTTCGACGTTGTATTCGTACGAAGCGACCGACTTGCCGTCGGCTTCCAGCGAGCCGTCCATCATGACCGACGAGAAGCCCGAACGGATCGCCGCCATGCAGACCGCCGGCGACTGGCCGTGGTCCTGGTGCATCACGACCGGGATGTGCGGGTAGGCTTCGACGGCGGCGTCGATCAGGTGGCGCAGGAAAGCTTCGCCGGCATATTTGCGGGCGCCGGCCGAAGCCTGCATGATGACCGGGCTACCGGTCTGGTCGGCGGCAGCCATGATGGCCTGCACCTGCTCCAGGTTGTTGACGTTGAATGCCGGCAGCGCATAGCCGTGTTCGGCGGCGTGATCCAGCAATTGACGCATTGATACGAGTGCCATTGTTTAGCTCCATACAATAAAAAAAACCGGTACGGAAGCCTGTGAAACCCTGCTGCGCATGCCCGCCGTCACTCGTCCGGCAGGCACGCGGACCACGCTAAGGTTTTACGAGGATTCCTTCAAAAAATTCTCTGCATCGCCCACGCGCACGATCTTGAGTGCGTTGGTGCCGCCGGCCTGGCCCATCGGCGAGCCCCAGGTCACAACGATCAGGTCGCCCTTGCGTACGACACCTTCGCGCATCAGCAGTTCCTCGGCCTTGCGCAGCACCGCGTGGCTGCCGCCTTCCTGCAGCAGGTGGAATGCTTGCACGTTACGGTACAGCGACGCCTTGCGCTGCGTTGTCTGCGACGGCGTCAGTGCGTAGATCGGGGTGTCGATCGAATGGCGGCTCATCCACAGCGCGGTCGAGCCCGACTCGGTCAGCGCCACGATCGCCTTCACGCGCAGGTGGTGCGCGGTGAACAGGGTGCCGTAGGCGATCGACTGGTCGATGCGGGTGAACTGCACGTTCAGGAAGTCGGCTTCCAGCTTGTTGTACTCGGAACGCTCGGCTTCGACGCAGATCGCCGACATCATCTCGACGGTTTCGATCGGGTACTTGCCCGATGCGGTCT
Organism: Herbaspirillum sp. SJZ107; assembly: GCF_006715485.1. Lineage (GTDB taxonomy): Bacteria > Pseudomonadota > Gammaproteobacteria > Burkholderiales > Burkholderiaceae_D > Telluria. Next base: position 262,455 of record NZ_VFNH01000002.1, on the reverse strand, counting down.
CGGCCGAGGTCATGACGGCGTCGGTGCCGTCCAGCACGGCGTTGGCCACGTCCGACACTTCGGCGCGGGTCGGGACCGCGTTGACGATCATCGACTCCATCATCTGGGTCGCGGTGATCGCCAGCTTGTTCGATTCGCGTGCCATGCGGATCATGCGCTTCTGCAGCGCCGGCACGGCCGCGTTGCCGACTTCGACCGCCAGGTCGCCGCGGGCGACCATGATGCCGTCGGAGGCGTCCAGGATTTCCTGCAGCACAGGAATCGCTTCGGCGCGCTCGATCTTGGCGATCATCATCGGCTTGTGGTTGAACGGCTCGCCGGCGATGTTGGCCAGCTGGCGCGCCATCTCCATGTCGGTCGCGCTCTTCGGGAAGGAAATGGCGAGATAGTCGGCCTGGAAGCTCATCGCGGTCTTGATGTCTTCCATGTCCTTCGAGGTCAGCGCCGGCGCGGTCAGGCCGCCGCCCTGGCGGTTAATACCTTTATTGTTGGACAGTTCGCCGCCAACCTTGACAGTGGTATAGATCTCGCTGCCGACGACGCGGTCGACGATCAGCACGATCAGGCCGTCGTTCAGCAGCAGGCGGTCGCCCGGCTTGACGTCGCGCGGCAGCGCCTTGTAGTCGAGGCCGACGCGTTCCTGGTTGCCCAGCTCGCCGTTATCGCCCCACTTGGCGTCCAGGATGAATGCATCCCCGTTGTTCAGGTTGATCTTGCCGTTTTCGAACTTGCCGACGCGGATCTTCGGACCCTGCATGTCGGCCATGATGGCGACTTCGCGGCCGCATTCGGCGGCGGCACGGCGTACCAGGGCAGCCCGGTCGATATGGTCCTGCGCTTTTCCGTGCGAGAAATTCAGGCGCACGACGTCGACGCCCGCCCGGATCATTTTGACGAGAATATCGAAGTCGGTCGAAGCAGGGCCGATGGTTGCTACGATCTTGGTGCCACGGTACATGGATTGTCCTTGAACTAAGTAAAAGCGCAGCCTGTTGGGCTGCGCTGGGGTCTCTTTTATTGTTTGCTGCGTTGCAGCAGGATCTCGACTGCCGGAAGCGTCTTACCTTCGAGGAACTCGAGGAAGGCGCCGCCGCCGGTCGAGATATAGCCGATTTTGTCGGCAATATTATATTTTGCGATGGCAGCCAGGGTATCGCCGCCGCCCGCGATCGAGAAGCCCTTCGACGCGGCGATCGCGTTGGCCAGCGTCCTGGTGCCTTCGGCGAACTGGTCGAACTCGAACACGCCGACCGGGCCGTTCCAGACGATGGTGCCGGCTTGCCCGATCTGTTCGGCGAGCTGGGCTGCGGTTTTCGGACCGATGTCCAGGATCATGTCGTCGTCCGCGACGTCGGCCACGTCTTTGACGGTGGCGGCGGCGGTCGGCGAGAATTCCTTGGCGCATACGACGTCGACCGGGATCGGCACGGTGGCGCCGCGCGCGGCCATCTTGTCGATGATGGCCTTGGCTTCACCGACCAGGTCGGCTTCCATCAGCGACTTGCCGACGTTCAGGCCGACGGCCTTCATGAAGGTGTTGGCGATGCCGCCGCCGACGATCAGGTTGTCGACCTTGTCGGCCAAACTCTGCAGGATGGTCAGCTTGCTCGACACTTTCGAGCCGGCGACGATCGCCAGCAGCGGACGCTGCGGCGCGCCCAGCGCCTTGCCCAGCGCATCCAGTTCGGCCGCCAGCAGCGGACCGGCCGCCACCACGGGCGCGAATTTCGCGATGCCGTGGGTGGTGGCTTCGGCGCGGTGCGCGGTGCCGAAGGCGTCGTTGACGTAGATGTCGCACAGCTTGGCCATCTTCTGGGCCAGCTCGTCCGCATTCTTTTTCTCACCCTTGTTCACGCGGCAGTTTTCCAGCAGCACGACCTGGCCCGGCGCCACGTCCACGCCGTCGACCCAGTTCTGCTTCAGCTCGACCGGCTGGCCGAGCAGCTCGGACAGGCGCTTGGCGACCGGCGCCAGGCTGTCTTCCGGCTTGAATTCGCCCTCGGTCGGACGGCCCAGGTGGGAAGTCACCATCACGGCCGCACCGGCATCAAGCGCAGCGCGGATCGCGGGAACCGAAGCGCGCACGCGCGTGTCTTCAGTGATGTTGCCGGCGTCATCCTGCGGCACGTTCAGGTCGGCGCGGATGAAGACGCGCTTAGCCTTAAGCGCATCTTGGTCGATCAGGTCTTGCAGACGGGTGAAATTCAGAACGGCCATGGTGAGTCGTATTGAGATGGATGAAAAAACGTTATTCTACATTAGAGGGTGTTTTCAAAAACATGAGAAACACGCAACAGAGTGAACACCAGCATCCCAAATACAATTGTCTGCAACATATTACGCCGCCACAGATAAAAGCCAAGCGCGGCGATGCCGGCCAGCAGCTTTGGATTGGCGGGCGTGAGCAGCACCTCGCCACCTGGCCCCAGCACCAGGTCGGGGCCGATGACGGCTGCCAGCGCGCAGGTCGGGGCATAGCGCAGCATCGCCTGCACCCGCGGCGGAATCGTCACACGGTGGCCGACCACCCAGAATGCGCTGCGGGTCAGCGCCGTGGCCACGCCCAGCACGCCGATGACGACCCAGATTTCCCAGTCAGCCATGCTGCCTCCCGCGGCTCGTGGCAGCTTCGAAGGCCATCGCGCTGGCCATGCCGGCCACCACCGCTGCCAGCAGGCCCAGCTTGTACGGGAAGCCATGGGTCAGCACGCCCACCGTGCCGGCCACCAGCACGCCGCACAAGGCAGCGCTGTTGATGACCAGCGGGATCATCACGCACAGGATGGCCAGGGTGCCGGCAAAGCCGAGCTGCCACTCGGTCGGGATGGTGCTGCCCAGGAAGATGCCGATCAGCGAACCCGCCTGCCAGGAACACCAGTTCGGCACCAGCAGGCCTTGCAGAAAGGAGAGTTTGCCGGGGGCCCGTGCCGGTTCCGGATAGCGCTGCAGGAACAGGGCAATCGACACGTCGCCCGAGATATAGCCGTAGAACACGCGCTGGCGCAGCGGCAGGTGCGCGAAATGGGGGCCGAGCAAGGCGGAAAAGATCACGAAGCGCAGGTTGACCACCAGCGCGGTGGCAAAGATGACCCAGACCGGGGCGCCGGCGGCGATCAGCGGCAGCGAGGCCAGCTGGGCCGAGCCGGCGAAGGCGACCAGGGTCATTGCACTCGCCTGCCACACGCTCAAGCCGCTCTTCACCATCGCCACGCCGACCACCATGCCCCAGGCGGCGATACCGAGCAGGGTCGGCAGGCCGGTGCGGACGCCGTCGCGCCAGCTGTCGGGATAATGCCGGTCCCAGGCGTCGAGCTGCTGGCCGGGGTGCGGATGCGCCTCGTTCATGTCGCGCAGCTGCAACGTGGATGGGGGTAAAGCTGGGCAGGCGAAGCGGAACGGGCCATCAAACGGTGCGGGAAGTCGGCGCGACAATATTATCGGCTTGCCATTCTACAGAAGCATTCCAGCATGCACTATGAATCCGTTAGAATCGTGGTTTTAGTGATCATGCTCCCGGAGAGAAAATGAACGATAAGACCATCGCTGCGGTTCAATTAGAAGCCAAGGACCTGCCGGCCTACTGCCCGAACCCGGCCATGCCGCTGTGGTCGTCCCACCCGCGCGTCTTCCTGGATTTCGACCACGACGGCAACGCCAAGTGCCCGTACTGCGGTACCCAGTATCGCCTGGCACCGGGCACCACGCTGGGCCACCACTAATATAAGTACATCGTGGCCCGGGGTGACACCGCTTATTGCGCGGACTGCAGCGAGCTCCTCCATTACCGCGCACCGGCATGGCTGCCCGGCGGGCACCTGCAGACGATCTACCCGGCCACCGCCATCAGGAAACCCGCGGTCGCGTTCCGGCGCGAGCGCTGGGACACGCCCTGCGGCCAGGATTTCATCGACGTCGACCTGATCGACGGCGAGCCCGGCGCGCCCTGCGTGATGCTGTTCCACGGCCTCGAAGGCTCATCGAACAGCCATTACGCGCGCGCCCTGATGGCCTTGGTAAAGGCGCGCGGCTGGCATGGCGCGATCCCGCATTTTCGCGGCTGTTCGGGCGAAGCCAACCTGGCGCCGCGCTTCTACCACTCGGGCGACGCCCAGGAACTCGACTGGATCATCCGCCGCCTGCGCCCGCGCTACCCCGGTCCGTTCTACGTTGCCGGCGTATCATTGGGCGGCAACGCCCTGCTGCGCTGGCTGGGCGAGCAGCAGCAGGGCGCCGGCATCGTCGACGCCGCCGTCAGCGTCTCCGCCCCGCTCGACCTGGCGGCCGGCGGCGCCGCCCTGTCGCGCGGCTTCAACCGCCTCTATACGCGCATGTTCCTGCAAACGCTCAAGCCCAAGGCGCTGGCCAAGCTGGAACGCTATCCCGGCCTGTTCGACCGCGACAAACTGCTCGCCGCGACCGACCTGTACAGCTTCGACAACGTCGTCACCGCGCCCCTGCACGGCTACCGCGACACCGACGACTACTGGCACCGCGCCAGCGCCAAGCACGTATTGCACGACATCACCGTCCCGACGCTGATACTGAACGCGCGCAACGATCCCTTCATGCCGGGACAGTTCCTGCCGACCAGCGCATCGAAAGCGGTCACCCTCCAGTACACCGAGACCGGCGGCCACGTCGGCTTTCCGACCGGCCCCTTCCCCGGGCGCATCGACTGGCTGGCACGGCGCATCCTGCACTTCTTCGACGGGTCGCGGGCCGGCCGCGATGCGCGCGCCGGTGCCCCCGCAACTGTGCGAAGCTCCATCCATGGATGACATTGTTCTGCAAGCGATGGCCAAATGGCCAAACGTGCCCCACTGCTATGGCTGGCTGGCACTCGATGCCCGCGGCACCTGGCGCATGCGCGACGAGGCCGCCCAGCGTGCCGACGCGCCGGGCGACAAGCTGACCAACAGCGCGCTGGTCGGCTTCATCAACCGCAACTACCTGTCCGACGAGCGCGGCTGCTGGTATTTCCAGAACGGACCGCAGCGCGTCTACGTGAACCTCGAAGCGACGCCTTTCATTGCGCGCACCGACCCGCAGCAGGGCTTGGTGCTGCAGACCGGGCAAGCCATCGGCGCGATCGACCAGGCTTTCATGACCGACGCCGGCGCCATCGTCGTGCAGGCCGGCGACGTGCTGGCACAGCTCGACGACCGCGATGTGGCGCAGATGCTGCAAATGATGACGCTGGATGGCCGCCCGGTGGCGGACGATGCCCTGCTGGGCTGGCTGGAAGGCGCGGAGGGCAAGCTGGCGCTGCGCTGGCAGGATCGCGACGTGGCGGTCGCGCGGCTGGCGGCGCAGGAAGCAGCGCAGCGTTTCGGCTACGTGCAGCGCCCCGACAAGCTGACGGGCGCCACTGCGAAATAATTTCACAGCGGCAGCCTCATCGACATTTTATTTCACTTCTTTTGAAACCATAAGGGATCGCCGAGCCGCATCGGCTCCTTGCGGCTCGGGAAACCCGAATCGCCCAGTCCGTTGCCCTTGCCGTCACCATTGCTGGTTTCGATCTTGAGGCGCGGGCCGGCGTCCAGCTTGTCGCGGGCGCTGCCGTCGGCGGCAAAGCCTTCGCCGCGGTCTTTCTTTTCCTGCTTCTCGTCCTTCTGCTTCTGCTGCAGCTCGCGTTCGCGCGCGTCGATCACGGCCTGGTCGTAGAAGGACACGTCCTTGGCCTTGCGCGCCATGTTCAGCTGGTCGACGGCGGCCGGCGTCGCACCGGTCAGCACATACGATTCGGCCAGCGCCATGTGCTGCAGCGCGATCTTGCCCTGCGCCGCATAGGTCTTGGCGAGCTGGTTGTACAGCTTGGGTTCCTCGCGGTACTCGCGCACCTGGTCGCGCAGGAATTGCGCCGCCTGGTCCAGCTTGCCGGCCGCAATCATGGTCTCGGCATACTGGCGCGCCAGCGCGCGCGACAGCGGGAACTTCTGGTGCGCCTGCTCGGCCTCGCGCATCGCCTCGGCCAGCATCTCGGGCGGCTGGCCCGGCGCCATCTTGATCTCGATGTCGAGCCCGGTGAACATCGCCGAACCGTCGGAGCCGGGACGCTCGACCGACAGGACACCGGGACGCGGACGCATCGACCCCTTTGCCTTGTCGAGCCAGTTCTGGGCGGCCTTCAGGTCGCCCTGCTTCAGTGCCAGGAAGGCCATGCCGTACATGCCGGCGGTCTGGTGCTGGGTGTTCTGCTCGGCCATCTGGGCCTCGAAGGTGCTGCGCGCCTCGTCGCGTCCGCTCTGGCTCTCGTCCTGCAGCACGCGCGCCCGCGCCCGCACCAGGTGGAAGTCGATGCTGTCCGGACGGAGGTGGCCCGGCTTCGGCGCCTCGCGGATGCGCGACTGGATATCGGCGATGCGCTCGCCGGTCAGCGGGTGGCTGCTCAGCCAGGCCGGGGCCTCGCCGTACAGCCGCGTTGTGCCCTGCAGGCGCTTGAAGAATGCCACCATGCCCGAGGTGTCGTAGCCGGCCGCGCGCATGGTCTGGAAGCCGACGCGGTCGGCCTCGCGTTCGGCATCGCGGCTGAAGTTCAGCTGGCGCTGGATGGCCAGGCCCTGCCCGCCCATCATGACGCCCATGGCGGCGTCGGCCCCGCCGCCGGCCTTGCCGACCAGCGCCGCCAGGATCAGCGCCGCCAGCGGCAGCAGCGCATCCTGCTTCTGCTGCCCCAGCATGCGCGCGATGTGACGCTGCGATACGTGCCCGATCTCGTGCGACAGTACCGAGGCCAGCTCGGACTCGTTCTGCGCCACGATCAGCAATTGCGAATGCACGGCGATGAACCCGCCGGGCAGCGCGAACGCATTGATCATCGGATCGCGCACGGCAAAGAAGAAGAAATCGGCATTCGTCTCGCCGCGCGTCCCGGGCGCCGTCAGCACCAGGTTCATGCCGAAATTGTTCAGGAACTCGAGGATCGGATCGTCATCCAGGTAATCGCGGTCGCGCCGGATGTCGTTCATGATCTCCTCGCCCAGGCGCCGTTCGAGCACCGGCGACAGGTCCGCGCGCGCGCTATCGCCCAGCGTCGGCAGGCCGATGGAATCGTTGGCGCGCAGCACCGGTGTGGTGGGCGCCGCCGAGGCGGAGGCAATGGCTAGGGCGCCGGCCGTGCACAGGCTGGCGGCGGTCAGGAGACGCCGCCACGCACCTGCGCTGCGCTGCCGGTGCCGTGATGAAAGCGGCAACATGGCTGGATTCGGGTTCGGTTTCACGATGCTATGATACCGCCATCTTCGGCCCCTGTACGGCCGAGCCCCTACTTTGTTACCGCATCCAGACAGCTGCAACCACGATGACCGATTCCACCTCCCCCCTCACCCACTTCGACGCCACCGGCCAGGCCCACATGGTCGACGTCGGCGCCAAGAACGAAACCCACCGCATCGCCGTCGCCGCCGGCACCATCCGCATGAAGCCGGAAACCCTGGCGCTGGTGACCTCGGGCACGGCCAAGAAGGGCGACGTGCTCGGCATCGCGCGCATCGCGGCGATCATGGGGGCGAAGCGGACCAGCGACCTGGTGCCCTTGTGCCATCCACTGGCGATCACCCGGGTGGCGGTGGATTTCGAGGTGGATGCTGCGGCGAATGCCGTTCACTGCCGGGCGCAGGTGGAGACCGTCGGCAAGACTGGGGTGGAGATGGAGGCTTTGACTGCCGTGCAGGTGGGCTTGCTGACTATTTATGACATGTGCAAGGCGGCGGATCGCGGGATGGTGATGACCAATGTGCGGGTGCTGGAAAAGCACGGCGGCAAGAGCGGGGATTGGACCGCCGAGGTATAACGTCGTTTTTGTACAGTGATAGCGCCGCCGCCATGGGTTGCGGCGGCGGTCGCTGTCAAACCGACATCAACTTTCGGAGCGGATCGTGTTCCGCATGATTCCCACCCCGGTGATCTCGGTCTCGATCACATCCCCATGCTTCAGGAACTCCGGCGGCTTGCGCGCAAACCCGACGCCCGACGGCGTCCCGGTCGCAATGATGTCCCCCGCTTCCAGCGTCAACCCGCGCGACAACTCCGCAATAATCCGCGGAATCTTGAAATACATCTGCTTGTAGCTCGCATTCTGTTTCTCGACCCCGTTGATGCGGCAGATCACACGGATATCGTCGAGTTTCACCCCGGCTGACGTCACGATCCAGGGCCCCATCGGCCCGTGCCCATCCAGGCTCTTCCCCTTGAACCACTGTCCGCCATGCAGCTTCTGCTGCGCCTCGCGCACCGTGGTGTCGTTGTAGGGCGCATAGCCGAACACGTAATCCATCGCCTGCGCTTCGCTGATATTGCGGCCGGTCTGGCCGATGATCACGGCCAGCTCCGCTTCCCAGTCGGTGGTATTCGAATAGCCGGGGTCGTGCGGGATCGGGTCGAACGGCCCGTTCATCGTGTGCGTGCCCTTGGTGAAGAACACCGGGTGCTCCGGGAGCTTTTCCGCCGACTTGTCGAAGCGGGCCGCCTTGCCTTCTTCGAAGTGGTCGAGGTAATTCCAGCCGACGCAGTAGATGTTGCGGTCGGGGCGTGGAATCGGCGACATGAAACGGGCGCCCTCGACCGGCAGCAGCGAGGACGGTGTTTTCATCGCGGCGTCCACCACCGCGCGCACCTGCTCGAGGCCGGCGTTGCCGCTCTTGATCAGCGCCAGCATCGACGCCGCATCGAACGGCAGCGCCCGCTTCTGGCGGCGCGCTTCCGCCTGCAGGTCGATCATCTTGCCGTTGTCGAGCACGGCGACCACGATCGGGGCGCCGCCGGATGGCAGGGTGCAGGTAGCGAGGCGCATGCCGATCTTGCCGGACAAGGGCGGCACGGCGAGCTTGGATGCGGAGGAAGGCGAAGAAGACTGGGCTTGTGCCGCCGGCTGGGCGGTGGCGAGAAGGCCGCCTACGGCAGAGGCGGCGCTGGCTTTCAACAGGTTACGGCGATGGCTATCCACGACTTGGTCTCCTGGCTATTATGATAAAAGCACATGCATGACCATTCTAGCGACCGGGATTCCTGGCAGAGCGGGCCGTTACAAAAAAATTAAGACGCCAGCGGGCGCACCCGTGGCGTCGGTACATCCCGACCTTCAGCGCGTGCTGCGCTTGCTCCCCATCCACATGTCGGTGATCGCCTGCCCCATCAGGCCGGCCGCCTTCTGGTTCGCGTCCATCAGGCGTTCCATCGATTTCTGCTGCATCGTCATCGCATTCTTCGCCAGCGCGTCGGCACACGACTGCGAGGCGTTGATGATCGCGCGCAGCGTGTGTTCCTGGATGATGTTGGCCGAGCTGAGCACCCATTGCTGGGCGCTGGCCTGCATGGCGTCGCGGTAGACGTTGGCGGCGCCGCTCCAGGCGTCGAAGAGGGGCGCGGGCATGGAGGGCGTAAAGGCCATGGCCGGGCTCATGTTTGTCGTCAGCATCATCATGTCGTGCTCCTTCAAGGTCAGCGATCGAATGAAACAACGGATTTGTGCAGCGCACCATCCCAGTGTACGCCCGAGTAGGCGCTTGGTTTGATTTCACGCGCAGTTTTGTGTTGTAGGATAGCCAAATTCAACTCGACAGGAGCCGCCATGCCTTCATCGATCCGCGGTTGGCTGGCGATTGCTTGCCTCCTTCTGGGGCCGTTTGCCACCTTTCCAGCGAATGCGGCCATGGACAAGGCCCCGCGTTGCACGCCTGCGCCAGGCAGCTCGCCGCTCCAGCTTGCCAAGCTGGAGAGAGATATACGTGCAAACGATGGCCTGCTTCGCGCGTTGACGGCTCGCCAAGGTGACCCCGTACGCTGTACCGGCAGCGTTACCGGACCTGCAGGCGACAACGCGCGCTGGCTCGAATTCGCCTGGGCCGACCAGTCGCGCCTGAAGTATGCGTGGCTGCAGCCAGAAACCTTGATCGTGGAATACATCAATCCGCACGGCCTGGCACACGCCGATGACGTCGAGGCTGTCTTCCGTGACAATGCGAACGAAAGCGGCATGGCCATCGACTGGAAAACGCCGCACGAGACCCGCGAAAGCAATGCGCGCGTCGTGGAGTACCGCGACCCGGTCCTGAACGGCTTCATGCGCCTGCGCTACGACCGGCAACGACGGCTGGTCGCAGTATGGCTCAGCCTTGCGCTCTGACACTTATTTGCCTGTTAAATACTTTTTGACAATTAAGAAGTAAATTGTTGTAAAAATCCGTCGCTTTCCTTCATCCGGTCCCCGTGCATCTTAGAATATTTCCCTACATCAATTAATATTCAACGGAATCAACAATACTGACGACGGACGGCAGCCGAGCTTTCGCTGCGCCCGTCCAGTTCAATACCCTGCTTGGAGAATGCACCCATGTTCCGCAACCTGAAGGTTGGTACACGACTGATCCTGTGTTTCCTCGGCGTCGCCCTGCTGGGCGCCATCGTCGCCGGCATCGGGATCCATAACATGGACCAGATGAATGACCGTGCCCGCCGCTTGTATCAGGACGAGCTGCTCGGTCTGTCGTACGTGAAAGAAGCAAACATCAACCTGGTCTACATCAATCGTGCCGTGCGCGGCGGTATGCTGGCCGCCACCCAGGAGCGCCGCGATACGTCGCTGGCGAACGTTGCGGTATTCAAGAAGGCCGTGCTGGACAACCTCGACAAGGCCCGTCCGCTGTTCACGACCGAAGACGGCAAGCGCCTGTTCGCCCAGGTCGACAACGAACTGCGCAACTATGACAGCGTGATCGACGAACAGATCAAGAAGACCAGGGCCGAACCGCTGCAGGAACAGCGCGATTCCGTCGGCTACATGTTCGGCACCTTCATGCCGCGCTCCACCGCCATCGACAACAAGATGGACGAGCTGACCAAGGCCAAGGAAGAACTGGCAAGCCAGGCGAACCAGGAAAACAAGGAAGCCTATGTACGCGGCCGCAGCACGATGCTGGTGCTGGTGCTGCTCTCGCTCGGCGCCGGCGTCGCCCTCGGCGTGCTGATCACCCGCAGCCTGACGCGCCAGCTGGGCGGCGAACCGGCCTACGCCGCGGAAGTGGCCAGCCGCATCGCCGCCGGCGATCTCTCGACACCGGTCGACCTGCGCAGCGGCGACACCGGCAGCCTGCTGTTCGCGATGCAGACCATGCGCGACCGGCTGGCCACCATCGTCAGCCAGGTGCGCGGCGGTACCGATGCGATCGGTTCGGCGTCGAGCCAGATCGCGTCCGGCAACCTCGACCTGTCCTCGCGCACCGAGGAACAGGCCAGCTCGCTGGAAGAAACCGCGTCCTCGATGGAAGAACTGACCTCGACCGTGAAGCAGAACGCCGACAATGCCCGCCAGGCGAATGCGCTGGCCATGACCGCCTCGTCGGTCGCCGGCAAGGGCGGCGAGGTGGTGGCGCAGGTGGTCGAGACCATGGGGTCGATCAAGACCTCATCCTCGAAGGTGGTCGAGATCATCTCGGTGATCGACGGCATCGCTTTCCAGACCAATATCCTGGCGCTGAATGCCGCCGTGGAAGCGGCGCGCGCTGGCGAGCAGGGCCGCGGTTTCGCGGTCGTCGCCGGCGAAGTGCGCACGCTGGCCCAGCGTTCGGCGGCGGCCGCCAAGGAAATCAAGGCGCTGATCGACGATTCGGTCGACAAGGTCGAAAGCGGCAGCAAGCTGGTCGACCAGGCCGGCAGCACCATGCACGAAGTGGTCGGCAGCATCCAGCGCGTGGCCGACATCATGTCCGAGATCACTGCCGCCAGCCAGGAACAGACCGCCGGCATCGAGCAGATCAACCAGGCGATCAGCCAGATGGACAACGTCACCCAGCAGAACGCCAGCCTGGTCGAGGAAGCGGCGGCCGCTTCCGAGGCGCTGCAGGAACAGGCCGGCAAGCTGGCCGAGCTGGTCAGCGTGTTCCGCATCGACGGCGTGCAAGGCCGGGTGGAACCGGTGGCGGCGCCGGCAGTGCCTGCGAAGGCCGCGGTCGCGGTGGCCAAGCCGGCGCCCGCGGCGCCGCGCCGGCCGGCGCTGGACAAGCCGAAGGCGGTGCCCGCCACCGCCCGCGCCGTACCGAAGCCGGCGAAAGCCGCCGTCCCGGCCGGCGAAGGCGATTGGGAAGAGTTCTGATTCCCGTCCCGTCTCACGACACCAGGCGCGCCCTTGCGGCGCGCCTGTTCTTTTTCCGGCTTGCCCTTCTCCCCTTTCTGCGTGGTAAATTGCTGCCTTTCCACATCAGCAGATAGGATGAAGCAGGCATGAAATACCATTTGCCAGCACTGGCCGCGGCAAGCTTCGCCGCCGCAGTCACCGCCACCGCCAGCGCCGCCCCGCGCGGCTTCACGGTCGAAGACCTGGTCGCGATGGAGCGCGTCGGCGCCCCGGCCGTGTCGCCGGACGGCGCGCGCGTCGTCTACACGGTGCGCAGCACCGACCTCGCCAAGAACAAGGGCCACACCGATTTGTACATGGTCGACCTGCGCACGCCCGGCGCGGCGCCGCAGCGCCTGACGGGAGATGCCGCCAGCAGCACCGATCCGGAATGGTCGGCTGCGGGCGACGCGATCTATTTCCTGTCGAGCCGTTCCGGTTCGTCGCAGGTGTGGCGCATTGCTGCCGGCGCCAACGGTGGCGCCGCCACCAAGGTGACCGACCTGCCGCTCGACGTCGACGCCTTCCGCGTCTCGCCCAGCGGCGACCGCCTGGCGCTGAGCATGGCGGTGTTCCGCAATTGCGCCGACCTGGCCTGCACCAAGGCACGCATGGAGGCACGCGAGAAGGACAAGTCGACCGGGAAAGTGTACGACCGCCTGTTCGTGCGCCACTGGGACACCTGGGCCGACGGCCGCAACGCCGTGCTGTACTCGGTACCGCTGGATCGATCCGGCAAGGCCGGCGCGGCCGCCACGGCAGTCTCCCTGTCCGGTTCGCTGGACGGCGACGTGCCCTCGAAACCGTTTGGCGACCGCGAGGAATTCCGCTTCAGCCCGGACGGCAAGAACGTCGTGTTTTCGGTGCGCATCGCCGGCAAGACCGAAGCCTGGTCGACCAACTTCGACCTGTACACGGTGCCGGCCGCCGGCGGCCAGGCGCCGCGCAACCTCACCGCCGACAATCCGGCCTGGGACACGAAGGGCGTGTTCGCGCCGGACGGCCGCACCCTGGCCTGGCTGGCGATGGCCCGCCCGGGCTTCGAAGCCGACCGCTACCAGATCATGCTGCTCGACGTCGCCAGCGGCAAAAAGCGCAAGCTGGCCGCCGACTGGGACCGATCGCCGGGCACGCTGCAATGGGCGCAGGACGGCAAGTCGCTGGTGGTGGACGCCGAAGACATCGGCCAGCACCGCCTGTTCAGCATCGACGCCGCCAGCGGCAAGGTCACGCCGCTGACCGGCCAGGGTTCAATCGGCGCCTTCGACCTGCGCGGCGGCACCCTCGCCTACACCCAGGCCAACCTGTCTGCCGGTGCGCAATTGTTTTCGATGAAGCTCGGCGCCGCTATCCAGCCAACCCAGCTGACCGCGCTGAACACCGAGCGCCTGGCCGACGTGCGCTGGGGCGAGGCCGAGCAGTTCTCGTTCAAGGGCGCGAACGGCGATACCGTCCATGGCTACGTGATGAAGCCGTGGAACTATGAAGCCGGTAAAAAATACCCGGTCGCCTTCCTGGTGCATGGCGGTCCGCAGGGCAGCTTCGGCAACGGCTGGAGCTACCGCTGGAATCCGCAGACCTATGCCGGCGCCGGCTATGCCGCGGTATTCATCGACTTCCACGGCTCGACCGGCTACGGCCAGAAGTTCACCGACGCCATCAGCGGCGACTGGGGCGGCAAGCCGCTCGAAGACCTGCAGAAGGGCCTGGCCGCGGCGGTCGCCAAGTATCCGTGGCTGGACCGCTCGCGCGCCTGCGCGCTGGGCGCTTCCTACGGCGGCTACATGATGAACTGGATCGAGGGCAACTGGTCCGATGGCTTCAAGTGCATCGTCAACCACGACGGCGTGTTCGATACCCGCGGCATGGCCTACGCGACCGAGGAACAATGGTTCACCGACTGGGAAAACGGCGGTCCCTATTTCACCTTCCCGGAAAAGCACGAACGCTTCAACCCGGTCCTGCACGTGAACAAGTGGAAGACGCCGATGCTGGTCGTGCAGGGCGACCTCGACTTCCGCATCCCGACCGCCCAGGGCCTGTCGACCTTCACGGCGCTGCAACGCCGCGGCATCGACAGCAAACTGCTGGTGTTCCCGGACGAAAACCACTGGGTGCTCAAGCCGGCCAACTCGCTGCTGTGGCACCACACCGTGATCGACTGGCTCGATCACTATCTGAAGCAATGATTTTTGAACGCTAGTATTGCTTGAAGACTCATGCCCGCAGCGATGCGGGCATTTTTTTGCTGTGGTCTTGATAATTTCCAATAGCCAATCTTGCTCTGTTATCATTTCGGGCTTTGCGATTAGCGCCCTCAAGAGCCGACATGCACAGCGATCCCGCCGTTCACGAAATGAAGCCCCAGGAATTCGTCTTCGAGGCGATGAACCTGCAGGTGGGCGTGCGCTTGCAGTTCATTACCTACCGGCGTCTGAAGCCGGTGCAGTATTTCTCGACGCTGATCGGCTACATCAAGGATGACTACCTGATCGTCAAGATGCCGATGGAAAATGGCGCACCGATCGGCCTGGTCGAAGGCGAGCGCGTCACGATCCGCGTGTTTTCGGGGGTGAACGTGTGCTCGTTCGCCTGCACGGTCGAGCGCATCTTCGGCCGTCCCCTGCTCTACGTGCACCTGTCCTTCCCGACCTCGATCCAGGGCACCTCGCTGCGCACGGCGATGCGGGTGAAGGTCGACCTGCCGGCCCGGATCACTGCTGCCACGGGGGACGCCACGGCGCTCGAATGCACGCTGGCGAACATCAGCGTCAGCGGCGCCCGCATCGAGACGCACCACAGCCTGGTACAGGACATCGGCGAGATGCTGCTCGAATTCACGCTGGCGCCGCCGCCCGAGCACCATCCGGTCAGTGTGCGGGCGCGCGCCGCGATCCGCAACATCAATGCCGTGCGGGTCGAACCGGGCGAGGCGGACGTGTTTGCCTACGGCCTGCAATTCATCGACCTCGATCCGAATCACTTCATGCTGCTGCAGAACCTGACCTATGAGGCGCTGCTGGCGGACCGGCACAAGATCGTCTGAGCTTCAAAAGAAGCCGGCCAGCCACAGGCGCGGCCATTTCACATCCTGGTTCAGGGCCGCCACCTCGGGACGCCATGGCTCGTTGCGGTAGCGCGCCTGCATGTCGGGCCAGACCACGAGGGCAAGGCACAGCGCCGCGCCGGCGACGAGCAAGCCAAGCCCGGCCGCCTGGATGCGTGCGGGTCCGGCGTTGCCGTGGATGCGCCCGGCGCGTCCCCGGCACCAGCCGATCGCGCATCCCAGGTAGAGGACGACCGCGAGCTGGCTCTGCGGCATCACGAACAGGCCCGACACCAGGCCATCGACCAGGATCGCGGCGGCGCCGGCAATCAGGGCACTGCAGATGGCCTGGTCGAGGCGCGCGTCCTGTTGCAGCTTGCTGCCGGCACGCAGCAGGGTCTTGCCGGCGAGTGCCAGGGCGGTACACAGGCACAGCAGTGCGGGGATGCCCCATTCGCTGGCGATCTGCATGATCCAGTCATGCGGATGGGCCCCGGTGTGCAGGTCGCCGGCGTTGTGCGCGAAGTGCATCGGTCCGACGCCCAGCCATGGATGCGCCAGGATCAGTTCGGTGGCGCGGCGCCACAGCACCAGGCGATTCGACGCGGGATCGGCCGCTGTGCGTTCGATCATGGAGGCAAAGGCACCGAAAGGGGCGCCGCCGCTCAGTAGCGGGATGGCGACCAGGAACACGGCATACCCGAGCAGGCCGAGCGCTGCCGACATCGCGACCGTCCTGAGGTAAGGGATGGCCAGGCGCCGCTGCAGCAGCGCCACGGCGATGCAGCCGGCCGCCATGCCCACCATCGTGCCCCGTCCGGCGACGGCGAACAAGGCCATCCACCAATAGGCGGTCAGGGACCACCACAGCCAGTGCAGCCGCGATGCGCGCGGCGTGATACAGCACAGCAGGATCAACAGCGGCAGGATCGGCGTTTGCGTGTGGTTGAAAAAGCGGACGTTGCTGAAACCATTGATGAAGTCGGCGACTTCGAGGGGGGCGCCGGCCGCCAGCCCGGTGACGTAGACGACCCAGAACTTCAGGGAGTGCAAGGCGCAGACCGCGCCGACGGCCTGCAGCAGCCGCAGCAGCACGGCATGGCCGCCGAGTTCGATCTCGCGTGCGATCTGCAGGGCAAACACGTACAGCAGGAAGAAGATCGACACTTCGAACAGGGCGCGCGCGGTCGAAAAGGCTTGCAGGCTGCCTACCACACCCAGCAGGAAAAAGACGCCAAGGAGCTTGTCGCCCCGTGACTGGAACACGGGAACTGGGCAAGCACCGGGAACCAGCTGCCTGATGATCGCCGCGGTTGCCACCACAGTCAGCACCGCCACTTCGAGCAGGCGCTGACGGTCATGTCCCGTTGTGACCAGGAAGTTGCTGAACAGCGCTACACACATCAGGAGGCAAAAAGGTGAGGCGGCTGATGTGGATATTGTTCGCATGACCCGTCTTGTCCTGATGTGGGTTGAAGACTTTGCTCTGTTACGAACCGGTTTCGTCGGCACCGGCAGCAGCCAGGCAGCCATTCGGGCGGTATTTGGCGTCAAGGGCGCTGACGCAGTAATAGGTGCCCCGGGTAGTACGGTAGATTGCGATGATCGGTGCGCTGCCCAGACGGCCGGGGTTGGCAATGGTACAGGTCAGGACTGCAGTGTTGGCGCCGGGCATGGCAGCAGTAATGCTGCTGCAGGTGCCGGTCGAGCTTGGCAAGCCTGCCTTCTGGCGGTATTCGTCGGCCGTGCTTGCCGTGCCTTCGATCACGGCCAGTTCATAGCCTGTCTTGCCGGGTGCGATGTCGGCGAGCGCTGCGGTGGCTTTCGATTTCGCAACGTAATCCTGATAGGCCGGGATGGCGACGGCTGCCAGGATGCCGATGATCGCGACGACGATCATCAGTTCGATGAGCGTAAAGCCGCCTTCAGCGTGCTTGGACTGGTAATTTGACTTCAGCATGGCTTTTCTCCGGTCTGGATGCGCTGCAGGATGGACTTGAGTGGCTGTCTGTGCGTCCTCACATGCAAGGGTCGTGCCAGTTATTTCCAAAAGGAAAATTCGTCTAGCCTTCATGGGCACCCTTTCCAAGCCACCGACCTCCTCGAGAGGGGGACAATTTTCAGCAGTCAGGATGGCGAATTTTGCACGCTTGACGAACGGTACTGACAATTCATGTTCTTCACGCAAAAAAAGAGACCGCCGTGGCGGTCTCTTTTAGCAGGGCTAACTCAGGTATCGATTAGCTGCCAGCGGTTTCGGCGCAGCCGGTCGGACGGTATTTCTGGTCGATTGCGGTCACGCAGCTGTACTTGCCTTCGGCGCTGCGGTACAGGGCGATGGTCGATGCGGCGCCCAGGCGGCCCGGGTTGTTGATGGCGCAGGTGATGACTGCAGCAGCGGCGCCGGTGGTGACCGGGGTAGCGACAGTGATGCTCGAGCAGTTACCGGTGCTGGCCGACAGGCCGGTCTTGGCCTTGTAGTCATCGGCGGTCATCGTTGCAGTGCCTTCGACAGCAGCCATTTCGTAGCCGGTCTTGCCGCCGGTGATGTCGGCCAGTGCTGCAGTGGCTTTCGACTTGGCGATGTAGTCCTGGTAAGCCGGGATGGCGACAGCTGCCAGGATACCGATGATCGCGACAACGATCATCAGTTCGATCAGGGTAAAGCCGCCTTCGGCCTTCTTGACAATTTTCGGTGCTTTCATGATTTGCTTCTCCAGGGATGGGGTACTGCGTTCAAAGGGTGGGTACTGCTTATCCGGTACTGCTTGCTTCTGACCTGTATATTGCAAGCCGCGTGCCAGCTTGTTTCCGTACGGAATTGATAGCATCCTGATATGAAAACCCTTGTTTTTGGCCCAAAATCCTTGCCGCATGACAATTTTTGTCACCTTGGACCGAACAAATTTTGTCAGTCGGACGAAATTCGCAGGCACGCGCCAAAAAATGTCACCCTCCCCGGCTGGCTGCCATGCCAGGCACGACAAATAAAAAGGGGAGCCGCAGCTCCCCTCTTATAGTTAGGCCCGGTTACCCGGGCCCGGCCGTGAACGGTCGATTACAGCATCGCTTTCAGCAGGCGAGCCATTTCCGACGGGTTCTTGGTGACCTTGATACCGCAGGCTTCCATGATTTCCAGCTTGGCTTGCGCGGTGTCGGCGCCGCCCGAGATCAGCGCGCCGGCGTGGCCCATGCGCTTGCCCGGCGGCGCGGTGACGCCGGCGATGAAGCCGACAACCGGCTTCTTCATGTTGTCCTTGATCCACTCAGCAGCGTTCGCCTCGTCCGGGCCGCCGATCTCGCCGATCATGATGACGGCATCGGTATCCGGATCGTCGTTGAACATCTTCATGATGTCGATGTGCTTCAGACCGTTGATCGGGTCGCCGCCGATGCCGACTGCCGACGATTGGCCCAGGCCCAGCGCGGTCAGCTGGCCGACTGCTTCATAGGTCAGGGTACCCGAACGCGACACGACGCCGATGCGGCCCTTCTTGTGGATGTGACCCGGCATGATGCCGATCTTGATTTCGTCCGGGGTGATCAGACCTGGGCAGTTCGGGCCCAGCAGCAGGGTCTTCGAACCGGCCTTGGCCATGCGATCCTTGACTTCCATCATGTCACGGACCGGGATGCCTTCGGTGATGCAGATTGCCAGGTCCAGCTCGGCTTCGACAGCTTCCCAGATCGCGGCGGCAGCACCTGCCGGCGGCACGTAGATCACCGACACGTTGGCGCCGGTTTCTTTCTTGGCTTCAGAGACGTTGGCGAAAATCGGGATGCCTTCGAAGTCTTCGCCGGCTTTCTTCGGGTTCACGCCGGCGACGAAGGCTTCGCGGCCGTTCGCGTAATCGCGGCACATGCGGGTGTGGAACTGGCCCGTCTTGCCGGTAATGCCCTGGGTGACTACTTTGGTGTCTTTGTTGATCAGAATCGACATTTTGTTTCCTTCGCGAATTAAGCTTGGCCAGCGGCAGCGGCGACGACTTGCTTCGCTGCGTCTTCCATGGTGTCGGCCGAGATGATCGGCAGGCCGGAGTCGGCCAGCATCTTCTTGCCCAGGTCTTCGTTGGTGCCCTTCATGCGGACGACCAGCGGCACTTGCAGCGACACGGCCTTGGATGCGGTGATCACGCCTTCGGCGATCACGTCGCAGCGCATGATGCCGCCGAAGATGTTGACCAGGATGGCTTTCAGGCCCGGGTTCTTCAGCATGATCTTGAATGCTTCGGTGACTTTCTCAGCCGTCGCACCGCCGCCCACGTCCAGGAAGTTGGCCGGCTCGCCGCCGAACAGCTTGATGGTGTCCATGGTGGCCATGGCCAGGCCGGCGCCGTTCACCAGGCAGCCGATGTTGCCGTCCAGCGAGATGTAAGCCAGGTCGAATTTCGATGCTTCGACTTCGGCCGGATCTTCTTCGTCCAGGTCGCGGTAGGCGACGATTTCCGGGTGGCGGAACAGGGCGTTCGAGTCGAAGTTGAACTTGGCGTCCAGGGCGACGACCTTGCCGTCGCCGGTCAGGATCAGCGGGTTGATTTCGGCCAGCGAAGCGTCGGTGTCCCAGTACGCCTGGTACAGGCCTTTCAGGTTGGCGCGGGCGGCTTCGATCGAGCCTTCCGGCACGCCGATCTTGCGTGCGATGTCGTCAGCGTCTGCGTCCTGCAGGCCGGCTTTCGGGTCGATCGCGATGCTGTGGATTTTTTCCGGGTTGCTGTGTGCGACTTCTTCGATGTCCATGCCGCCTTCCGACGAGGCCATCAGCACGACTTTCTGGGTGACGCGGTCGGTGACCATCGACACGTACAGTTCTTTCTTGATGTCGGCGCCTTCTTCGATCAGCAGGCGACGCACTTTCTGGCCTTCCGCACCGGTCTGGTGGGTGATCAGCTGCATGCCCAGGATCTGGTTCGCGTATTCGCGCACTTGGTCCAGCGACTTGGCGACTTTCACGCCGCCGCCCTTGCCGCGGCCGCCAGCATGGATCTGGGCCTTGACTACCCAAACCGGACCGCCCAGCTCTTCAGCTGCCTTGACAGCGCCGTCGACCGAGTCGCACGGAATGCCGCGCGGAACGGTCACTCCGAACTTTCGGAGGATCTCTTTGCCCTGATACTCATGGATTTTCATGCTGGCTTCCCTTCTTCTGTTACTGATTTAAATGCGGTTGAACAAATAAAAACGGCGAACACTTCGAATACTAACCCGGCACCGCCTTCAGGACCCAGCGCGGATAATACTGTTCGACGGCGGGGCCGTCGAGGCGCAGGGCGTGGCAGCGGTCCAGTTCATACGGCCGTTCGGAGGCATCGCCATCCGTGCGGCTTGCCATCGCGTCATCGGCGAAGGCCTGGATTGCCGCAGTGGGCAGGACTTGCGCGAGTTCGGTCAGGTGGGTACAGCCGAGAACCCCGGACAGGCGATCCTTCAGATGCAAACGAAAATGTTTCAGCAGCGATAAGCCGATCAGCTTCTTGTAGGCGGGAGCGATGGTGTCGCAAAAACCGGGGTAAGGAACGGCGTCGGACGCGGCTTCGGCGTCGATGACATTCATGTCGCGGTCGATGGTCACGCGCAATTTGAGGTCATGCACAGGCAAGCCGCCCACACGGGTACCGGACGGCAACACGATGTCGTGTGTCTTGGTGTCGCGGATGCAGGCGTCGAGGTCCCACAAGCCATCGTCGCGCGCAAACGCTTCGACAGTGATGGCGCGCGTGTGCCGGAGCTTACGCGGAGCGGGTGAAGACAGGGGCATAAAACCAATGCCGGAATGCGGCGATAAAAAGTATGCAGCCGGTGTGCCTGATGCACGTTGCCGCAGCTTCTACGGCAACAACCGCTCTTGCGGCGCTGCTTAAACCATGAAAGTTTAGCACAGCGCGCCAGCATGTGCACTGGATTGACAGGCGGGCAAGGAATTTAATGGAGATAAGAGAGGGAGGCGTGCACATGCACGGAAGCGCCAGCGTGCAGCGTCATTCCGCCGTTGAGGAGGCGTTCCCGCTGCTGGCGGAACGCCGACGGATGGCGCTGTACGCTGGCACCTCGGTCATGCATGAAGGGTATGATCGAAATATGCCGAGCGAATAACGGCACAACGGAGCGTGACATGGCCGATACCGGCTGCCGGCTGTGCTTACTCGTACTCGTCCTCGTCCGCTCCGCCCTGCATGGCGGCGCGCACGGCATTCTGGGAAAAACCGCGCTGCAGCAGGAAACGCATCTGCTTGCTGCGCGCGGCCGCATCTTCGGCGACGGTGCCGAATTTGCGGCGCCACACTTCTTTGGCGCGCGCCAGTTCGGTCGACGCCAGTTCGGATTTCAGTTCAGCCAAGTCGTCTCCTTTGACACCATGTTGCTGTAGTTCGGAGATCACCCGGCTGTTGCCGTAGCGGCCGGCACGACGGTGCACCAGCGATTCGGCAAAGCGTTCCTGCGACAGCCAATTGTTCTTTTCGAGGAAGTCGAGCAACGCCTCGACGTCGTCGCCTTCCTCGGCATAGCGGGCCAGCTTGCGTCCCAGCTCGAGCCGGCTGTGCTCGCGCATCGAAAGATACTTCAATGCGCGCCCTTTCAGGCTGAGCTGCTGACGCACCATCGAGGACGATTACTCGTCGTCGCCAACCGCGGCGACTGCCGGCGCAGCATCGCCAGGAGCAGCCGGCGGCAGTTCACGCACGCCCAGTGCAGCGCGGACCTTGTTTTCGATCTCGCGTGCCAGTTGCGGACGATCTTTCAGGAACTGACGTGCATTGTCCTTGCCCTGGCCGATACGTTCGCCGCCGTAGCTGTACCACGAACCCGACTTCTCGACGATCTTGTTGTCCACGCCCAGGTCGATGATCTCGCCTTCGCGCGAAGTGCCTTCGCCATACAGGATGTCGAAGTGCGCTTCCTTGAACGGCGGCGCGATCTTGTTCTTGACGACCTTGACCTTGGTTTCGTTACCGATCACCTCGTCGCCCGACTTGATCGAACCGGTACGGCGGATGTCCATGCGCACGGAGGCGTAGAACTTCAGCGCGTTACCGCCGGTCGTGGTTTCCGGGCTGCCGAACATGACGCCGATCTTCATACGGATCTGGTTAATGAAGATCACCAGGGTATTGGTACGGTTGATCGAGCCGGTCAGCTTGCGCAGCGCCTGCGACATCAGACGGGCTTGCAGGCCCGGCAGCGAGTCGCCCATGTCGCCTTCGATCTCGGCGCGCGGGGTCAGTGCCGCCACCGAGTCGATGACCACCAGGTCGACGCTGCCCGAGCGCACCAGCGCATCGGTGATTTCCAGGGCTTGCTCACCGGTATCCGGCTGCGAGATCAGCAGTTCGTCCAGCTTGATGCCCAGCTTTTGCGCGTAGGTCACGTCGAGCGCATGCTCGGCGTCGATGAAGGCGCAGGTGCCACCCAGTTTTTGCATCTGGGCGATGGTTTGCAGGGTCAGCGTGGTCTTACCCGACGATTCCGGACCGTAGATCTCGACGATACGGCCGCGTGGCAGGCCACCGACGCCGAGCGCGATGTCCAGGCCCAGCGAGCCGGTGGACACGGTTTGCACTTCCTCGACCGGCGTATTGGTATCCATACGCATGACCGAGCCTTTGCCGAATTGCTTTTCAATCTGCGCGAGGGCAGCTGCCAGCGCTTTGCCCTTCTCGGCTGCGTTTACTGCGGATTTTTTGTCGTCCATAACTTTCTTTCTGTCCTTGAGTGAACCAAGATAGGGGCCGCTCGCGCGTTTTCAATAGCGAGTACTGTATAAAATCCCAGTGGTTTTGGCAAGCGATATTTACCTGGCCTTGACCGATTCGACATGTTGCGAAACTTCACACACAATATGTGCGTAAGCTGGGTCCAACGACGAAATCAGGGGGTGTCACATGCGTATTTTACTAGCGGAAGACGACAGCGTGCTCGCGGACGGGCTGACGCGTTCGCTGCGCCAGTCCGGCTACGCGATCGACTGCGTCAAGAACGGCCAGGATGCCGATACCGCGCTGTCCACCCAGGAGTTCGACCTCCTGATCCTCGACCTCGGCCTGCCGCGCCTGTCCGGCATGGACGTGCTGCGCCGCCTGCGCGCGCGCGGCTCGCTGCTGCCCGTGCTGATCCTCACCGCGGCCGATTCGATCGAGCAGCGCGTCGGCGGCCTCGACGCCGGCGCCGACGACTACATGCCCAAACCCTTTGCCCTGTCGGAACTCGAGGCGCGGGTGCGCGCCCTCACCCGGCGCGGCCAGGGCGGCGGCTCCAC
Organism: Herbaspirillum sp. SJZ107; assembly: GCF_006715485.1. Lineage (GTDB taxonomy): Bacteria > Pseudomonadota > Gammaproteobacteria > Burkholderiales > Burkholderiaceae_D > Telluria. The sequence goes on along the minus strand of NZ_VFNH01000002.1, from coordinate 239,046 downwards.
CGTCATCCGCCACGGTCCGCTGGTGTACGACCAGGTCGGGCGCAGCGCCTACCTCAACGACCAGATGCTCGACCTGTCGGCGCGCGAACTCGGCCTGCTCGAGATCCTGCTGTCGCGCACCGGGCGCCTGGTGTCCAAGGAACAGCTGGTCGACCACCTGTGCGAATGGGGCGAGGAAGTCTCCAACAACGCGATCGAGGTCTACGTGCACCGCCTGCGCAAGAAAATCGAGACCGGCGGCGTGCGCATCGCCACCGTGCGCGGCCTCGGCTACTGCCTCGAGCGCCATGCCGACAGCGCGCGCAAGGCGTCCGACGACGCCGCGGCCGCCCACGCCGGCAAGTGAAGCGGCCGCGGCTCCTGCGCGCCGGGGCAGCCGGCGCACTGCCCGAGAAGCCGGCCCGGCATGCGCTGCCCGGTGCGATGGCGGATGCGCCCTACGTCCCGCCCCACCCCGAGCCCGAGGAAAGCATCCAGCATTCGCTGTTCGGCGAGATCCTCGACTGGATGCTGGCGCCGCTGCTGCTGCTGTGGCCGATGAGCATCGCCATTACCTATCTGGTGGCGAAGTCGATCGCCAACCAGCCCTTCGACCATGCGCTGGAAGACAGCGTCACGGTGCTGGCCCAGCAGGTCAAGGAAGTGGATGGCAAGATCGTGGCGCGCCTGCCCGGCAGCGCGCGCGACATCCTGCGCGCCGACGACGTCGACAGCATCTATTTCCAGGTGACCGGCCCGCGCGGGGAGGTGGTCGACGGCGACCGCGACCTGCCGCTGCCGCTGGGCGAGGAGCCCGAGCGCAGCGGCCGCGTCCACTTCCGCAACGAAAGCCTGCACGGCACCCCGGTGCGCGTGGCCTATGCCTGGATCAACCTGCAGCCGCTGGCGCAACCGAAACCGACCCTGGCGCTGGTGCAGGTCGCCGAAACCCTCGACAAGCGCGCCCAGCTCGCCAACGAGATCATCAAGGGCGTGATCCTGCCCCAGTTCATCATCCTGCCGGTGATCCTGGCCCTCGTGTGGTTTGCCCTCTCCCGCGGGCTTTCGCCGCTGGCCCAGCTGCAGGAACGCATCCGTGCACGCCCGCCGGACGACCTGTCGCCGATCGATTCGCGCCAGGTACCAGAAGAGATCTCGCCGCTGGTCGGTTCGCTGAACGACATGCTGGCGCGCCTGGCGCACACGATCGACGCCCAGAAGCGTTTCATCGCCGACGCCGCGCACCAGATGAAGACGCCGCTGGCCGGCATGCGCATGCAGTCCGAGCTGGCGCTGCGCCAGGTCGATCCCGGCGAGATCCACCGTTCGCTCGAGCAGCTGGCCAAGAGTTCGGAATCGGCGACGCGCCTGGTGAACCAGCTGCTGGCGCTGGCGCGCGCCGAAAACCAGCCGCATGCCGGCGTGGCACTGGAGCCGCTCGACCTCGGCGTGCTGGCGCGCGAGGTGGTGCTGGACTGGGTGCCGGCCTCGTTCGCGCAGGAGATCGACCTCGGCTACGAGGCGCCCGACGAGCCGCTGGAAATCGCCGGCAATCCGCTGATGCTGCGCGAGCTGCTGTCGAACCTGATCGACAATGCGCTGCGCTACACGCCTTCCGGCAGCGGCGGCAGCGTCACCGTGCGCGTGCGCGCCAGCGCCGGCCAGGCGCTGCTGGAAGTCGAGGATACCGGGCCCGGCATCGCGCCCGGCGAGCGCCCGCGCGTGTTCGAGCGCTTCTACCGCATCCTCGGCTCGAGTGCGCCCGGTTCCGGCCTGGGCCTGGCCATCGTGCGCGAGATCGCCCAGCAGCACGGCGCCGACATCGAGATCTTCAACAACCCGCGCAGCACGCACAAGAAATTCCCGGGCAGCCTGTTCCGGCTGACCTTCCCGCCTCCCGAACTTCCCGCACCCGATGCCGATTGAATCCACCGCCATGCCCATTCCTCCGCCTTCCGATCCGGACCGCTCCGCCGCGCGCGCCCGGGTCGCCGCAGCACGGGCGCAGCATTGGGCACGCACGCAGCGCCTGACCGCCGTCCTGCTCGGCCTGTGGCTGGCGACCTGGTTCGGTACCGTGTTCTTCGCGCGCGACCTGGCGCACCTGTCGGTGTTCGGCTGGCCGCTCTCGTTCTACCTGGCGGCGCAGGGCAGCTCGCTGATCTACCTGGCGGTCATCGGCGCCTATGCATGGCGCATGCGCGTGCTCGACCGCCGCTTTGCGCGCCTGCTGGCGGAGGCCGCATGAGCGGAACCAACACGGACGGCAAACGCTATTTCCGCCGCCTGTCGCGCTACTACCTGTGGTTCACGGCCTGCCTGGCGCTGTTCCTGGCGGCGCTCGGCATCCTCGAGCGCGAAGGCATGCCGCGCCAGTGGATCGGCCACCTGTACATGTTCGGCACCATCGTGCTGTATGCCACCATCGGCGTGGTGGCGCGCACCTCCAACGTGTCCGAGTACTACGTGGCCGGGCGGCGGGTGCCGGCGCTGTTCAACGGCATGGCGACGGCGGCCGACTGGATCTCGGCGGCCAGCTTCATCAGCCTGGCCGGCACCCTGTACCTGCACGGCTTCGACGCCCTCGCCTACGTGATGGGCTGGACCGGCGGCTATTGCCTGGTGGCGCTCCTGATCGCGCCCTACCTGCGCAAGTTTGCCCAGTACACGATCCCGGACTTCCTGGCGGCACGCTACGGCGGCAACGGCGACGGGCGCGGCACCACGGTACGGGCGATGGCGGTCGGCGCCACCATCATCGTGTCGTTCACCTACGTGGTGGCGCAGATCTACGCGGTCGGCCTGATCGCCTCGCGCTTCACCGGCGTCGATTTCTCGGTCGGCATCTTCCTCGGCCTGGCCAGCATCCTGGTGTGCTCGTTCCTGGGCGGGATGCGCGCCATCACCTGGACCCAGGTGGCGCAGTACATCATCATCCTGGTCGCCTTCCTGATTCCGACCATGTGGCTGTCGGCCAAGTTCGCCGGCAACCCGGTGCCGCAGGTGGCCTACGGTTCGGTCCTGCCCAAGCTGGCCCAGCGCGAAGCCCAGCTGGCGCTCGATCCGCGCGAGCAGCAGGTGCGCGCCGCCTTCCGCGCGCGCGCCGACGAATACGCGGCCCGGATCAGGGGCTTGCCGCATTCATGGGAAGCGGGCAAGGTCGAGGCCCAGCGCCGCCTGGACGTGGCGCGCAGCCGCAATGCGCCGCTGGGCGAGATCCGCACCGCCGAGCGCGAACTGCTGTCCTACCCCCGCACGGCCGACGAGGCTGCGCGCCTGTGGACCGAGGAACGCGCCGCCAACCTGGCGCGCGCCCAGCCGCCCGAGCCGCACGCCGATCCCTTCCCCGGCAAGACGCCGGAGGAATCGGACATCCGCCGCAACAACTTCCTGGCCCTGGTGTTCTGCCTGATGTTCGGCACCGCCGCCCTGCCCCACCTGCTGATGCGCGCCTACACCACGCCCTCGGTGAACGAGACCAGGGTGTCGGTGTTCTGGGCCCTGTTCTTCATCCTGCTGATCTACCTCACCATGCCGGCGCTGGCGGTACTGGCCAAGTACGATATCTATACCTCGCTGGTCGGCACCGATTTTTCCAAGCTGCCGACCTGGGTCTCGTACTGGGCCAACGTGGACAAGGCCAACCCGCTGATCAGCATCGCCGACGTCAACGGCGACGGCATCGTGCAGCTGGCCGAGATCGCGATCGACGGCGACGTGCTGACCCTGGCCACGCCGGAAATCGGCGGCCTGCCCTACGTGATTTCCGGGCTGGTGGCGGCCGGCGGGCTGGCGGCGGCGCTGTCCACCGCCGACGGCCTGCTGCTGGCGATCTCGAACGCGCTGTCGCACGACATCTATTTCAAGATCGTCGACCCGGGCGCCTCGACCCAGAAGCGGGTCACGATCTCGAAACTGCTGCTGCTGGCGGTCGCCTTCATCGCCGCCTACGTCGCTTCCCAGAAGCCGGCCGACATCCTGTCACTGGTGGGCGCGGCCTTCTCGCTGGCCGGCTCGACGCTGTTCCCGGCGCTGGTGGCGGGCGTGTTCTGGAAACGGGCCACCCACCAGGGCGCGATCGCCGGCATGAGCGGCGGTTTCCTGGTCTGCGTGTACTACATGCTGCACACCAACCCGATCCTGGGCGGCAGCGCCGACGCCGCCTGGTTCCATATCGCGCCGATTTCGGCCGGGGTGTTCGGGGTGCCGGCCGGGCTGGCGGTGCTGGTGATCGCCAGCCTCCTGAGCCGGCCGCCGTCGAACGCGAGTGTGGGACTGGTCGAGCATATCCGCGCACCCGAATGAAGATCATCTTGCCAAGGAAAGCCATGCCATTGTCGAATGCCATCCTGCGTCGCGGGGCAGCGCTGGCCCTCTGCCTCGCCCTGCCGTTCTGCCCCCCTGCCGAAGCCGCGCCGGATGGCGCCGCCCCGCCCGCGCTGTCCAGCTTCTTCGACAATGCCAGCTTCGGCGGCGCCATCCTGTCGCCCAGCGGCCGCTACCTGGCGGCGCGCACCAGCGGCGCCGGCCAGCGCCTGATGCTGGCGGTGATCGACCTGCAGGACAACAAGCTCAAGGTGGTCGCCGCCTACAGCGACGCCGACATCGGCCGCGTGGTCTGGGTCAACGACGAGCGTCTCGCCTTCGACGTGACCGACCGCGCCACCGCGCCGGGCGAGGAAAACCTGGGCGCCGGCCTGTACGCGGTCAACCGCGACGGCTCCGGCCTGCGCCAGCTGGCCACCCGCCGCGGCGAGGCCTTCGTGAGCGAAATCCAGAGCCGGGCCAAGCGCCCGCTGCTGCCCTGGCATACCTTCCTGATGCACGGGGCCGGCGCCCAGGATTCCGACGCGCTGTACGTGACCAGCCCGGTATTCGACACCCGCGGCGAAGTGCGCACCGTCGACCTGCTGCGCCTGGACACGCTGAGCGGCAGGACCACCACGGTGGCGCCGCCGGGGCCGGTGCGCAGCTGGATGCTCGACCACGAGGGCAAGCCGCGCCTCGCCATCGGCCAGCACGACGGCATCACCACCGTCCACTACCTGGACCCGGCCGACGACCGCTGGCGCACCCTGGCCAGCTACAGCGCCTACACCGGCGGCGCGGGCGCCTTTTCCCCGCTCGGCTTCGGTCCGGACGGCACGCTGTACGTGACCGCGCGCGGCGGCAAGGACAAGCTGGCGCTGTACGCCTTCGATTACGCCACCGGCAAGATCAAGCCGGAACCGCTGGTCGAAACCGCCGGCTACGACTTTGCCGGCCGCCTGCTCACCCGGCGCGGCAAGCTGCTGGGCGTGCGCTACGAAACCGATGCCGAGGGCACCGCCTGGTTCGATCCGGCGATGCAGGCGCTGCAGGACAAGATCGACAAGCTGCTGCCGTCGACCATCGACTCGGTGTCGATGCCGGCCGCGCCCGATGCGCAGTGGGCGCTGGTGCGCGCCTATTCGGATGTCCAGCCTCCCACTTACCTGCTGTACAACCTGCAGACCGGGAAGCTGGACCGGCTCGGCACGGCGCACCCCGCGATCGACAGCCGCCGCATGGGCCGCCAGGAAGTGCTGCACTACAAGGCGCGCGACGGCCTCGACATCCCGGCCCTGCTGACCCGTCCGGCCGGCGCCGCCAAGGATGCCAGACTGCCGCTGGTGGTGCTGGTGCATGGCGGCCCGTACGTGCGCGGCAGCACCTGGGGCTGGGATCCGGAATCGCAATTCCTCGCGTCGCGCGGCTATGCGGTGCTGGAGCCGTCGTTCCGCGGCACCACCGGCTTCGGCGCCAGGCACTTCACGGCCGGCTGGAAGCAATGGGGCCTGGCGATGCAGGACGACATCGCCGACGGCGCGCGCTGGGCGATCGCGCAAGGCATCGCCGACCCCAGGCGCATCTGCATCGCCGGCGCCAGCTACGGCGGCTACGCGACCCTGATGGGCCTGGCCCGCGATCCGGAGCTGTACCGCTGCGGGGTGGACTGGGCCGGCGTGACCGACATCGGGCTGCTGTACAACGGCCACTGGGGCCTGCAGTCGAACGTGTCGGAAGAATGGCGGCAGTACGGGATGCCGGAACTGATCGGCGACCCGGTCAAGGATGCCGCCCAGTTCGCCGCCACCTCGCCGATCCGCCAGGCGGCGCGCATCCGCCAGCCGCTGCTGCTGGCCTACGGCGGCGCCGACCTGCGCGTGCCGCTGTACCACGGCCGCCAGTTCTACGACGCGGTCAAGCAGACCAACAGGCAGGTCGACTGGATCGAATACCCGGACGAAGGCCACGGCTGGAGCCTGTCGAAGGACCGCATCGACTTCTGGGGCCGGGTCGAAAAATTTCTCGACAGGAACATCGGCAAGGACGCGGCGATGCCGTGACGGCCCCATGAAAAACGGGCGCCGCAGCGCCCGTCTTCTTGTTTATTACCAGCGCGGCATCAGGCCACGATGGTCTGCGCTTCGCCGTCGGCGCGGGCGCGGATCTCGCCGATGCGGTAGACGGTCTCGCCGGCCGCCTGCAGCTGCGCCATGGCGGCGTCGGCATTCTCCTTCGACACGATCACGGTCATGCCGATGCCGCAGTTGAACACGCGGTGCATCTCGGCGTCGGCCACGCCGCCGTGCTGCTGCAGCCACTGGAACAGCGGCGGCATGGTCCACGATTGACTATCCAGCACGGCGGTCAGGCCATCCTGCAGCACGCGCGGGATGTTCTCGACCAGGCCGCCGCCGGTGATGTGCACCAGGCCCTTCACTTCCATGGCCCCCATCAGCGCCAGCAGCGGCTTCACGTAGAGGCGGGTCGGCGCCATCAGCACGTCGGCCAGCTTGCGGCCGTGGAAGTCGGCTTCCAGGTCGGGCTTGGCGACCTGGATGATCTTGCGCACCAGCGAGTAGCCGTTCGAGTGGATGCCCGACGAGGCCAGGCCCAGCACCACGTCGCCGGGGACGATCTTGCTGCCGTCGATGATCTGCGACTTCTCGACCGCGCCGACGGCGAAGCCGGCCAGGTCGTATTCGCCGTCCGGGTACATGCCCGGCATCTCGGCGGTCTCGCCGCCCAGCAGCGCGCAGCCCGACTCTTCGCAGCCGCGGGCGATGCCCGATACCACGGCGGTGGCGGTGGCCACGTCCAGCTTGCCGCAGGCAAAGTAATCGAGGAAGAACAGCGGCTCGGCGCCCTGTACCAGAATATCGTTGACGCTCATCGCGACCAGGTCGATGCCGACCGTGTCGTGGCGGTTCAGCTCGAAAGCGAGCTTCAGCTTGGTGCCGACGCCGTCGGTACCGGAGACCAGGACCGGCTCCTTGAACTTCTTGCTGATCTCGAACAGGCCGCCGAAACCGCCGATACCACCGAGCACGCCTTCGCGCATGGTGCGCTTGGCAAGGGGCTTGATCGCTTCGACCAGGGCGTCGCCGGCATCGATATCGACACCGGCATCGCGGTAGGAGAGAGAAACATTAGATGGTTGGCTCATGGTATTTGGCAGCGGAGGCGGTAAAATAGATAGCGGTAGATCAACTGAACGCACCCGCGTCACTGCCGGGAACGGCCAACTGGTCAATCCGCTATTTTAGCAAACCGGCTTGACCCCGACGTCATTAACAAGAACAAAATGCCTTTTCCCCCTCAGCCCGGATGAAATGCAAGCCATGAAACAGCTGGTGCTCGATTTAGGCGCCGCCGAGCCGGCGCAGAGCCTCGACACCTTCCAGATAGGCGCAAATGCCGAAATGGCGCACTTGATGCACCAGTTCGCGCAACGCGCCTCGCGCGAGCATTTCTGCTACCTGTGGGGTGAAACCGGCGCCGGCAAGACCCATATCCTGCAGGGCCTGGCCGCCACCAGGGGATCGCGCTACATCCCCGCCGACGCCGATCCGGACGCCTTCGTGCACGCCCCGGGCGTGACCCTGTACCTGGTGGACGATATCGACCAGCTCACGCCCGAACGCCAGATCGACGCCTTCGCCCTGTACAACCAGGTACGCGAGCACGGTACCTACATGGTGTGCGCCGGGCCGCTGCCGCCGGCGGTGCTGCCGGTGCGCGAAGACCTGCGCACGCGCATGGGATGGGGCCTGGTCTACCAGATCCACGACCTGTCCGACGACGAAAAGATCGCCGCCCTCACCCAGGCTGCCGAGGCGCGCGGTTTGACGCTGTCGGCCAGCGTGTTACCCTATTTGCTGTCGCATTTCAAGCGCGACATGCGTTCCCTGTCGACCATGCTGGACGCGCTCGACCACTATTCGCTCGAGACCCAGCGTCCGGTCACGCTGCCCCTGCTGCGTGATCTTTTGCACCAGGGAAACCAGCACACCGAATCCAAAGAATGAATACACTCGCGCTGTTTGACCTCGACCACACCCTGCTGCCGATCGATTCCGACTACGAATGGGGCCAGTTCCTGGTACGCCATGGCGTCGTCGATGCCGTCGACTACCAGCGCCGCAACGACGCCTTTTTTGCCCAGTACCAGGCCGGCACCCTGAACCCGGTGGAATACCTGGAGTTCGCCCTCGGCACCCTGGCCGGCTTCGCGCCCGCCACCCTGCAGCGCCTGCAGGCCGACTACATGGCGGAAGTGATCCGGCCGGCAATTAAACCAGCCGCCACCGCCCTGCTGCAGCAGCACCACGACGCCGGCGACCTGGTGGCGATCATCACCGCCACCAACGCCTTCATCACGGCGCCGATCGCGCAGGCACTCGGCATCGAGCACCTGATCGCGGCGCAGCCGGAACTGGACGCGCAAGGCCACCCGACCGGCCGCCTGGCGGGCACGCCGACCCAGGGCGAGGGCAAGGTGACCCACATGCACGCCTGGCTGGACGGCCTGGGCCGCCCGTTCGACGGCTTCGAGCGCAGCTATTTCTACAGCGATTCGCACAACGATATCCCGCTGCTGTCCGTCGTCTCGCATCCGGTGGCGACCAACCCGAGCGCCAAACTGGCCCAACACGCAACCGCCCTCGGCTGGCCTTTACTCCATTTGTTCAATGATTAAAAAATTCATCCGTAAGATCCTTGGTGTGAAAGACGAGCGCGACCCCACCCAGCCCGACATCCTCGGCCCGGACGAGCACGGCATCGACCCGAAGCTGGTGTCGCCGAACGCGATCCGCGTGACCCAGACGCTGCAGGAAGCCGGCTACAAAGCCTTCGTGGTCGGCGGCGCCGTGCGCGACCTGCTGCTCGGCGTGAAGCCGAAAGACTTCGACATCGCCACCGACGCCACCCCGGAAGAAGTGAAAAAGCTGTTCCGGCGCGCCTTCATCATCGGCCGCCGCTTCCAGATCGTGCACGTGATGTTCGGCCAGGAACTGCTGGAAGTGACCACCTTCCGTGGCAACGCCGCCGTCAGCGCGCCGAAGGACGAGCATGGCCGCGTCCTGCGCGACAACAATTTCGGTCCGCAGCACGAGGATGCCGAGCGGCGCGACTTCACCATCAACGCCATGTACTACGACCCGGCCACCCAGGCCGTGCTGGACTACCATGGCGGCATCGCCGACATCCGCGACAAGGTCCTGCGCATCATCGGCCAGCCGGAAGCGCGCTACCGTGAAGACCCGGTGCGCATGCTGCGCGTGGTGCGCTTCGCCGCCAAGCTGCAGTTCACGATCGAGCCGGCCACGCGCGCGCCGATTCCGGTGATGGCGCCGCTGATCGACAACGTGCCGGCGGCGCGCGTCTTCGACGAAATGCTCAAGCTGCTGCTGTCCGGCCACGCGCTGGCCTGCCTGAAGGAGCTGCGCTCGTCGGGCCTGCACCATGGCCTGCTGCCGCTGCTGGACGTGGTGCTGGAACAGCCGATCGGCATGAAGTTCGTCACGCTGGCCCTGGAATCCACGGACGCGCGCGTGAAAGCCGGCAAGGGCGTGTCGCCGGGCTTCCTGTTCGCGTCGCTGCTGTGGCACCAGGTGCTGGAAAAGTGGAACGCCTACCGCAGCGCCGGCGAGGCGCCGATCCCGGCCCTGCACCTGGCCGCCGACGACGTGCTCGACAACCAGACCGAGAACCTGGCCCTGCAGCGCCGCATCGCCACCGACATGCGCGACATCTGGGCCATGCAGCCGCGCTTCGAGCGCCGCAACGGCAAGAACCCGTACAAGCTGCTGGAACACCCGCGCTTCCGCGCCGGCTTCGATTTCCTGCTGCTGCGCTGCGAATCGGGCGAACTCGACGCCGAACTGGGCAACTGGTGGGCGACCTTCTACGGCGGCGACGTCGCCGAGCGCGAACGCCTGGTGAATGCGGCGCGCGAACCGGCGGCCGGTGGCGCCGCCGCCAAGAAGCGTCCGCGCCGCCGCGGTCCGCGCAAGACCGGCGACGAAGCCGGCGGCGCCGACAGCGGCGCGCCATCGGGTGCGGCCGGCGCCGCGGGAGAAGACTGATGCTGGCCTGGATCGGTATCGGCGCCAACCTGGGCGACGCGCGCGCCAACGTGCTCGATGCGATCGAGCGCCTGGCGCTGGTCTGCGGCGTGCGCATGGTGCGCGCTTCGTCGCTGTACCGCACGGCGCCGATCGATTCCTCGGGTGACGACTACGTCAACGCGGTCGCCGCCATCGAGACCGAACTCGCGCCACACGCGCTGCTGGTGGCCCTGCACGGCATCGAACAGGCGCACGGGCGCGAGCGGCCCTACCGCAACGCCCCGCGCACGCTCGACCTCGACCTGCTGTTGTATGGCGATGTCACCGTCAACGACGCGCCGACGCTGGTGGTGCCGCATCCGCGCATGCACGAGCGCGCGTTCGTGCTGGTGCCGCTGGCCGAACTGGCGCGCGACCTCGCGCCCGAACTGCGCATTCCCGGGCACGGCCCCCTGGCCACGCTGCTGCTCGGCGTGGCCGGCCAGGCCATCGAGCGGCTGCCGCCGGCTCAGCCGAGCGACACCGCGTAAAGGCAGGGCAGCAGCGCCAGCGGCATCACGATCGCGCCGACTTTCAGGAACTGCAGGAAGCCGACTTCGATCCCTTCGCGGCGCAGCACGGTGAGCCAGAGGACGGTCGCCAGCGAGCCGGTGACCGACAGGTTGGGACCGAGATTGATGCCGATGAGCGTTGCGGCGGTCACGTTCGGCGCCGCGTGGCTGGCCGCCATGGTGGCGCCGGCGATCAGCCCGGCGGGCAGGTTGTTGGCGATGTTCGATACCAGCGCGGTAGCAATCCCGGCCGCCCACGGACTCCACTGGGGCGCCGTGGCGTGCAGCTGTTCCAGCATGCGCGCCAGGGCGTCGGCGACACCGATCTTGGTCAGCGCCGCGACCAGCACGAACAAGCCCGCGACCAGCGGCAGCACCGACCACGACATCTCCTGCGCCGCGCGCAGCGCCGCCGGGCGGGCGCGCAGGAACACGAGCGCAAAGGTAGCCAGGCCCGCCGCAAAGCTGGGCCAGCCCAGGTCGAGCCCGCGGCTCGAAGCCACCAGCAGCAGCACGGCCATCAGCCCGATCCCGAAAGCCACGATTTTGGCGTCGCGCGACAGCGCCGGGACCGCGGCGTCCTCGTTCAGGCGCTGGTCCAGGTCGGCGCGCTGGGTCCAGTACAGGGCGGCGAAGGTGACGCCGATGGCGATGGCGGACGGCAGCAGAAACAGCCTGAACCAGTCCAGGAGCGCCGGCATCCGGCTCGCATACACCACCAGGTTGGCGGGATTCGAGACCGGCAGGACGAAGCTCGCCGCATTCGCAATCAGGGCGCAGGCGAACAGGTGCGGCAGCGGACGTTCGAGCCTGGCCGCCCGCGCCGCCGCCAGCACGGCGGGCGTCAGCACGACCGCAGTGGCATCGTTGGACATGAAGGTGGTGACCACGATGCCGACCGCGTACACGATGCAGAACAGCCGGCTGGCCGATCCTCTGGCCCAGCCCACCGCGTGCGCCGCGATCCAGTCGAACAGGCCGGTGATGCGCGCCATCTCGGCAATCAGCATCATCCCGATCAGGAACAGGTAGACGTCGGTGCCCTGCCCGACCGCGTGCGCAAGCTCGCCGGGCGCCACCTGGCCGGTGAGCAGCAGCAGCAGCGCCCCCAGCACGGCCCACCAGGCTTCGGCGACACGGAATGGCCGGACCAGCACGCCGGCAGTGGACAAAAAGGCGATCGGCAATACCACTGACGGAGAGAGCGGGAGCTGTAACATCGGGATGGCCTGAGTTGGGGTAAGGCATTGTACAGACCCCAGGCAGGAATCCCGTCTTGGCATTACACTACGCCGTCGGTCGATAGCCGACGGCTTTTTTACGATTTACAAAGGAAGAACGATGAGCGGATATTTGCAGGGCAAGGACATGGCGGCGCCGGGCCAGGAACAGGGCGTGCCAGCCCCCGTGGCGGCCCCGGCGCAACCGGTGCAGAAGGCAGTGACGATTCCGTCGCTGCGGGCGATGCGCGCGGCCGGCCAGAAGATTGCCATGCTCACCTGCTACGATGCCAGCTTCGCTTCGCTGATGGACCGCTGCGGCGTCGAGATCCTCTTGATCGGCGACTCGCTCGGCATGGTCTGCGCCGGCTACGACTCGACCCTGCCGGTGACGGTGGCCGACGTCGCCTACCACACCGCGTCGGTGAAGCGCGGCACCAAGAATGCGCTGGTGCTGGCCGACCTCCCCTTCGGCAGCTACGGCACCAAGGAGCAGGCCTACGACAGCTGCGCGACCCTGATGCGCGCCGGCGCCCAGATGATCAAGATCGAAGGCGGCGCCTGGCTGGCCGAGACCGTGCGCTTCCTGGTCGAGCGCGGCATCCCGGTGTGCGCCCACATCGGCCTGACCCCGCAGTTCGTGCACCAGCTGGGCGGTTATAAAGTGCAGGGCAAGACCAGCGAAGGCGCCGACCAGCTCAAGCTCGACGCCCGGGCCCTGCAGGATGCCGGCGCGGCCATCGTGCTGCTGGAAGCGGTACCGGCGGCGCTGGGCAAGGAAGTCACCGAGATGCTGCAGGTGCCGACCATCGGCATCGGCGCCGGTCCCGACTGCTCGGGCCAGGTGCTGGTGATGCACGACCTGCTCGGCGTCTTCCCGGGCCGCAAGGCACGCTTCGTGAAGAACTTCATGGACGGCCAGCCCAGCATCGACGCCGCGGTCACGGCGTATGTCACGGCGGTCAAGGACGGCAGCTTCCCGGCGCCGGAACACTGCTTCTGAGTAGATAAAGGGTGATGTGATGGACGCCAGACCCGACACCGCCCGCCTGTTCCTGGCCCTGTGGCCTGATCCTGCCGTGCGCGAGGCCCTGCGCGCCTGGCGCGACGCCTGGACCTGGCCGCGCGGGGCGTCGCCGGTGCACACCGACAAGCTGCACGTGACGCTGCACTTCCTGGGCGACCTGCCGACTGCACGCCTGGCGGCGTTAGCGGACGGTTTCGCGGTGCCGTTTTCGCCGTTTGCGCTGCGCTTCGAGCGCGGGGCATTGTGGCATAACGGGATTGCCGTGCTGGAGCCTTCGGAAGAGCCGCCCGGCTTGCTCGACCTGCACGCGCGGCTGTCGCAGGCGCTGGTCGGGCTGGGACTGCAGCCGGAAGCGCGCACCTATCGGCCACACGTGACCATGGCCCGGCGCGCGAAAGGTGCCGAGGTGCCGGCCGGCGGTCCGGCGGTCCACTGGCAGGTCGACCGTTACGTGCTGGTGGAATCGCGCGGCGGCAGCTACACCGTGCTGCGCGACTACCTCATCCCATCCGTTTGACGATCCCCGCATTCGCGGCGATCACGAGTCCCGACAGCGACAACAGCCCCAGCGCCACCGCGATATTCGTGTGCGCCGCGATCGAGCCGAGCAGCGGGGGCGCCATCAGCAGGCCGGCATAACCGAGGGTCGCCACCGTCGCCAGGCCGCCGCCGGCCGACATCCCGGGCATGCGCGCCGCCGCCGCGAAGATCAGGGGCACCACGTTGGCCGCGCTCACGCCGATCAGCGCAAAGCCCAGCGCCGACAGCGCAAAGTTGGTGCTCAGTACCGCCAGCAGCAGCCCGCCGAACATCCCCAGTCCCCCGAACACCATCAGGCGCGATGCGCCGAAGCGCAGCACCAGGCGGTCGCCGGCGAAGCGGCAGGCCGCCATCGCCACCGAAAACGCGGAATAGCCCAGTGCCGCCGATGCCGGTTCGGCGCGGGTGCGCTCGGTCAGCAGCAAGGCGCTCCAGTCGACCAGCGCTCCCTCCACCGCGAAGCACAGCAAGCCGAGCAGGCCGAGGAACAAGGCCGGTCCGCGCGGCAGAGCGAAGTGGCTATGGCCGGCAGCACCCTGCGGCGGCACCCTGAATACGAAGCGGGCGGCCAGCGCCACCGCCAGCGCGATGATCACGCCGGCCGCCAGCGCGCCGCGGCCGTCGCCCCAGCCGGCACCGATCACCAGGCCGCCGAGCGCCGCCCCGAGCAGGCCGCCCAGGCTGAAGAAGCCGTGGAACGACGACATCGTCGGCACCCCGCGCGCGGCTTCGACTTCGGCTGCATTCGCATTCATCGATACGTCCAGCACCCCGTTGCTGGCACCGAACGCGAACGCCGCCACGAACAGCGCGGTGACGCCGTCGACGTTCATCAGCAAGGCGCTGGTGAGTGCGAACAGCCAGGCGCTGCCCAGCGCTACCGGGCGCGTGCCCCAGCGTCCGGACAGCCAGCCGGACAGCGGCATGGCGGCGATCGCGCCGCCGGCGATGGTCAGCAGCAGGAAGCCGAGCACGCCGGTATCGATGCCGGCGCGCGCCTGCACCACCGGCACGTGGGCCGCCCACAGGCCGATGCCGGCGCCGTTCAGCAGGAAGATGGCGGAAATGGCCCAGCGTGCGGCGTTCACGCCTTGCGCGGCCTGCATATTGTCGACCGGCTTCATGGGCGGACCTTTCCAGCGAGTTTGATTTCGGGCGCACCTTCGGTGCCGCGCAGGCGTTCCAGCAGCGCGGGCGCGGCATCGGCTTCCAGCACCAGCTGGTCGACCTGCTGCAGCGGCCCGATCAGGAAAGGACCCGCCGCTTCCAGGCGTTCGTTGAGGACGGCAACCACGCGCCGGCTGCCGGCCGCCAGCATCGCCGCCTTCAACGCGGCTTCCTCGGCATCACTGGCACCGAGGCCGCGTTCGGCCTCGAGGCTGCAGACGCCGACCACGGCCAGGTCCACGCGCAGGCGGCCGATCTCGGCCACCGTGTGGGCGCCCAGCACCGCACCGGCATAGGCCGAATACTGGCCGCCCAGCAGCATCACGCGGGTCTGGCGCAATTCGCCCAGCGCCAGCGCGATCTGCGGGCTGTTGGTCACGATGGCCGCGGCCAGCCCGTCCGGCAACGCGCGCGCAAAGGCCAGGTTGGTAGTGCCGGCGTCGACCAGCACGGTGTCGCCGGGGCGCACGCACTCCACCAGCGCCTGGGCCAGCAGGTGCTTGCGCGCAGCGTCGCTGTCCTGGCGCTGGCCGAAGCTCGGCTCGGCGCCCCCGCGCCGCATGGCGCCGCCATGGACCCGGCGCAGCAGGCCGGCCGCGTCGAGCTCGCGCAAGTCGCGCCGGATCGTGTCTTCCGACGTATTGAAACGCTGTGCCAGCTCGGCTGCCAATACCTTGCCCTGCTGCTGCACCGTGTCGATGATGTGTTGCCGCCGTTCTTCCGCTAGTTGCATGTGCTCGCCTCCTTTGCACATGACTGTAACGGTTTATTCACGAACATGCAAATACATGCACAAACATGCACCCAATGACATTCAGACGAGCAGCATCAGGTGCTCGCGCTCCCACGAACTGATCACCCGCGAAAACGTCGCGAATTCCAGTTCCTTCACTTCGCAATAGGCTTCCACGAACAGCGGCCCCAGCATTTCGGCCAGCGCCGGACAGCCGCGCAGCTGGAAGATGGCGTCTTCCAGATTGCGCGGCAGCTGGCCGTGCACGTGTTCGGCACTTTCCGACGTCGGCGCCGATGGGGATAAGCCTTCCACCATGCCCAGCCAGCCGCAGGCCAGCGTTGCCGCCATCGCCAGGTACGGATTCACGTCGACGCCGGGCACGCGGTTTTCGACGCGGCGGTTGGCCGGATCGGAATTCGGGATGCGGATGCCGCAGGTGCGGTTGTCATAGCCCCAGTGGACATTGGTCGGCGCCGACTCGAAGCGCGACAGGCGGCGGAACGAATTGACGTGCGGTGCGAACAGCAGGGTCGCGGGCGGCACGTATTTCTCGAGTCCGCCGATGAAGCGGTGGAACAGTTCGCTTTCGCTGCCGTCCGGGTTGGAAAAGATATTGGCGCCGGTAACACGGTCGACCACGCTCTGGTGCACGTGCATTGCGCTGCCGGGCTCGGTTTCCATGGGCTTGGCCATGAAGGTGGCAAAGATGCCGTGGCGCAGCGCCGTCTCGCGCACGGCGCGCTTGAACAGGAACACGCGGTCAGCCAGTTCCAACGCATTGCCGTGAGTAAAATTGATTTCCATCTGGCCGGCGCCGGCTTCGTGGATCAGCGTCTCGACGCCCAGCTCGTGCTGCTTGCAGAAGGCGGTCAGCTCGAGGAAGATCGGGTCGAAATCGTTGACGGCGTCGATCGAGTAGGACTGGCGTCCCTGCTCGGTGAAACCGCTGCGCCCGGTCGGCGGACTCAGCGGTTCGTGCGGGTTGGTATTACGCGCGACCAAATAAAACTCCATCTCGGGCGCCACCACCGGCGTCCAGCCGCGCCCGCTGTAGCGCGCCAGCACGCGCCGCAGCACCGAGCGCGGCGCCAGCTCGATCAGGTGGCCGTCGAACTGGCGGCAATCGTGGATCACCAGCGCCACCCGTTCGGTGGCCCAGGGCACGACGCGCAGCGTGGCTTCGTCCGGCACGCAGACCATATCGGGATCGGTGGCGCCGACGTAGGGCGTGTTGTTGGGCTGGTCGCCGTGGACCGTGTTCAACAGCACGCTCTTGGGCAGGCGCATGTGTTCGCCGGCCAGGAACAGGTCTTTGGGTAATATTTTGCCGCGCGCGATGCCGGTCATGTCGGCAATCACGCACTCGACTTCGTGGATGTTATGTTCGCGCAAGAACTCGCGCATGGCGGGGCTGACCGTGGCGCTCATCGCTATCCTGTAGGCCTGGCTTCGGTCCGGATCACTATACACGCGTACGATGCCGCGCGTTTCCGTGTTTCGGTGATTCGTTGCCGGCTTTCCGCAGTTGGCGTCATCGATCGCCCATGGACGCCGATCTGCGGCATACTTTCCAAAATGGAATCTACACACGCCCACCCCATCCCGACTGCCCGCATGTGGCGCTTTTATGTCAGCGGCTGGGTCATTTACCTGATCCTGATCACCTTTGCCACGCAACTGGAAAACCTCCAGCATGCCCGCTTCGACTGGCACTCCGCCTCCGATGTCCTGTGGAGCGCGCCGCAGGGCCTGCTGCTGGCCCTGACCTGGCCGCTGGGCGGCTGGATGGAGCGCAGGAAGCTGTCGCCGCTGGCCGTGTTCCTGTGCCACGCGTCCTGTGCCCTGGTGTATGGCTTCCTCGAATACCTGATGCTGTGGATGCTGTTCGGCCTCAACCAGCCTGCGATCCGCTATATCTGGCCGACGCTGTACTTCATCATGACCTACGTCGTCATCGCCGCCGTGTTCCACACCGTGCGCACGAACGCTGCCGCGCGGCGCCAGGCGGCGGCGGTCCAGCAGGCCCACAGCCTGCTGCTGGCGTCGGAACTGAACGCGCTGCGCAACAAGCTCAATCCGCACTTCCTGTTCAATACCCTGCACTCGATCATCGCCCTGACGCGCAAGAACCCGGACGCCGCCGAGGCGGCGCTTTTCCAGTTTTCCGACATGCTGCGCTATGTGCTGGACACCGAAAAGAGCGGCAGCGACCGCGTGACCCTGGACGACGAACTGCGCTTTACGCGCGACTACCTGGAACTGGAAAGCCTGCGCCTGGGCCAGCGCCTGAAGGTCGAGTGGGAACTCGACGACGCCGCCGGCGCCCTGCCGCTGCCGGCGCTGTCGCTGCAGCCGCTGGTCGAGAACAGCATCAAGCACGCCTTCAATCCGCACAGCCGGCCCGGCACGCTCTCGATCCGCACCCGCATCGACGACGCCGGCCGGCGCCTGGCGCTGACCGTGGGCGACGACGGTCCCGGCGCCGACGTCGACGCGGTGCGCCGCTCGAACGGCCTCGGCATCCGCACCGTGGAGCGGCGCCTGCAGCTGGAATACGGCGCCCGGAGCGGCCTGGCGATCGAGACCGCGCCCGGCGCCGGCTTCGTGGTGACCATGTCGATCCCGCTTGCGGCTGCCTGAAGGAGAAAATCAATGGACATCAAGACTGTATTCATCGCCGAAGACGAACCGCTGGCACGCGAGGTGCTGCGTGACGCCATCTACGGCCACGCCGGCCTGCGCCTGGTCGGCGAAGCGGCCGACGGCGCCGCCGCGCTGGCCCAGATCAACGCGCTGCGGCCCGACGTCGTCTTCATGGACATCCAGATGCCCGAGATGACCGGCCTGGAAGTGCTGAAGCGCCTGACCTGCACGCCGCACATCGTGTTCACCACTGCCTACGACCAGTACGCGGTGACGGCCTTCGAACTGCACGCGGTCGACTACCTGTTGAAACCTTTTACGCGCGCCCGCTTCGATGCCGCCGTGGCGCGCGTGCTCGACCTGGAGCCGGCGCAGCCGGCACCCGACGCCATGGGCGAGGCGCTGGCCCAGGCCGTGCAGCGCGCGCCCGGCCGGCTCGAGCGCATCCTGGTGCGCGACCGCGGCCGCATCTTCCCGCTGTCGATGAACGAGATCGAATACATGAAGGCGGATTCGAAGTACACGGCGATCGCCGCGCGCGGGCAGACTTTCCTGGTGCGGATCGGGATCTCGGAGCTGGAAGCCCAGCTCGATCCGGCGCGCTTCATCCGCATCCACCGCTCGGCGCTGGTGAACCTGGATTTCGTCGACTCGATGAAGGCGGACGAGCAGTCGCAATTGCTGATCCAGATGCGGGATGGGACGAGCTTGACGGCGAGCCGGGAGGCGTCGAAGGTGTTGCGGGAGATGGCGATTTAAAGAACAAATTCGCTCCAACCGGCATTTTCTGCCGCTATAATCGCGAATTTTTCCACCTAGAATTTCCCCTCGCCCGGAGCCCACCCCACTGTGAACACCATCCTGATTACATCCGTCGTGATCTACCTGCTGGGGACCCTCGGCCTGGGCGTCTGGGCCGGCTCGCGGATCAAGAATACCGCCGACTTCGCCGTCGCCGGCCGCAGCCTGCCGCTGGTGATGGTGATCACCACCACCTTCGCCACCTGGTTCGGCGCCGAAACCGTGATGGGTATTCCGGCCCGGTTCGTGCAGGGCGGCCTGAACGGGCTGGTCGAAGACCCGTTCGGGGCCGGCGCCTGCCTGATCCTGGTCGGCCTGTTCTTCGCCGCGCGCCTCTATAAACTGAACCTGCTGACCATCGGCGACTACTACCGCGCGCGCTACGGCAAGGGCATCGAGGTGTTCTGCTCGGCCGCCATCATCCTGTCCTACCTGGGCTGGGTGGCGGCGCAGATCACGGCGCTGGGCCTGGTGTTCTCGGTGCTGACCGGCGGCGCCATGTCCGAGACCGCCGGCATGATCGTCGGCACCCTGGCCGTGCTGATCTACGTGGTGGTGGGCGGCTTCCTGGCGGTGGCCATTACCGACTTCATCCAGATGATCGTGCTGGTGGTGGGCATGTCCATCATCGCCGTGTTCTCGTCCGAACTGGCCGGCGGCACCGGCGCCGTCCTGCACATGGTGCAGCAGAAGGACCTGTGGAACTTCCTGCCGCAGGCCAAATTCACCGACATCGCCTTCTTCGTCGGCGCGGCCGTGACCATGATGCTGGGCTCGATCCCGCAGCAGGACGTGTTCCAGCGCGTGATGTCGGCCAAGGACGCGCCGACTGCGCGTGCCGGTGCCGTGATCGGCGGCGCCAGCTACATCCTGTTCGCCTTCGTGCCGATGTTCATCGTCGCCTGCGCCGTGATCGTGATGGGCAACGAGGCGATGGAACTGGCCAAGAACGACTACCAGCGCGTGCTGCCGACCTTCGTGATGTCGAAGATGCCCTTGATCATGCAGATCCTGTTCTTCGGCGCCCTGCTGTCCGCCATCAAGAGCACCTCGTCGGCGACCCTGCTGGCGCCGTCGACCAGCTTCACCGAAAACATCCTCAAGAACCTGCGCCCGGGCATGAGCGACCGCCAGCAGCTGTTCGCGATGCGCGTGACCATCGTGGTGTTCGCGGTGCTGGTGCTGAGCTATGCGATCGCGATGAAGGGCACCTCGATCTACGAACTGGTGTCCTCGGCCTACCAGGTGACCCTGGTCGGCGCCTTCGTGCCGCTGGTGATGGGCCTGTACTGGAAGCGCGCCACGACCCAGGGCGCGATCCTGTCGATCGCGGCCGGCATCCTGACCTGGATCGTGTTCTTCCCGCAGATCTCGTCGCTGGGCGAGGCGTTTCCGGGACAGCTGGCGGGCTTGCTGGCGGGGTTTGCCGGGATGATCGTGGGCTCGCTGGCGCCCCAGGTGCTGAAGAACCGGCACGAGCCGCACAAGACGGCGGTCAGCGCCTGATATAAAAGGCCCCGGTTGATCCGGGGCCTTTTTGCCACTATCCCATCCATCCCCGCATCGCCACATCCGCCAGCGTCAAATCCAGGCAATACCGGATCCGCCCCACCATCTCATCGATCTCCGCGCATGTGATCACCAGCGGCGGCGCCACGATCATCCGGTCCCCCACCGCCCGCATGATCACGCCGTTGTCGAACATGTGCCCGCGGCACAGCATCCCCACCCCCAGCTCGCGCGCAAACGGCTCGCAGTCGTGCACCGTCGCGCCCTTGCGCCGCACCAGGTTCAGGCCGGCGGCCATGCCCATGCTCTCGGCATGTCCGACCAGCGGGTGCGAGGCCAACGCGCCGAACGCCGCCTTCAGGTAAGGTCCGGTCTCCTGCGCCACCTTGTCGATCACGCCTTCCTCGGCCAGGATGCGCAGGTTTTCCAGCGCCGCCGCGCACGCCACCGGGTGGCCGGAATAGGTGAAGCCGTGGTTGAAGTCGCCGCCCTTCTCGACCAGGGCGTCGGCCACGCGGTCGCTCACCAGCACCCCGCCCAGCGGCACGTAGCCCGAGGTCACGCCCTTGGCAAACGGGATCAGGTCCGGCCGCATGCCCATCAGTTCGCAGCCGAACCAGGCGCCCAGGCGGCCGAAGCCGCAGATCACCTCGTCCGAGATCAGCAGGATGCCGTAGCGGTCGCAGATGCGCTGGATTTCCGGCCAGTAGGTGCGCGGCGGGATGATCACGCCGCCCGCGCCCTGCACCGGTTCGCCGATGAAGGCGGCCACGTGTTCCGGACCGAGTTCGAGGATTTTCTCTTCCAGCCAGCGCGCCGCCTTCAGGCCGAACTCCGCTTCGCTCATGCCGCGCCCGAGTTCCGCGAAATGCGGCTGCTCGATGTGGTGGATGCCGGGGATCGGCAAGGCGCCCTGCGCATGCATGCCGGCCATGCCGCCGAGCGAGGCCCCGGCGATGGTGCTGCCGTGGTAGGCATTGCGGCGGCTGATGATGGCTTGTCTCTGCGGCTGGCCCATCAGCTGCCAGTAGCGCCACGCCATGCGCACCGCGGTGTCGTTGGCTTCGGAGCCGGAACTGGTGAAGAACACGTGCCGGAAGTGTTCCGGCGCCAGCACGGCCAGGCGCGCCGCCAGCCGCACCGCCGGCACGTTGGTGGTGTTGAAGAAGCTGTTATAGAAGGGCAGCGCCGTCATCTGGCGCGCCGCCGCGTCGACGATGCTGGCGCGGCCGTAGCCGACGTTCACGCACCACAGGCCTGACATGCCGTCGATGATCCTGTGGCCCTCCGAGTCCCATACATAAATGCCGTCGCCGCGCACCATCACGCGCGTGCCCTGGCTGCGCAGCGCGCCGTGGTCGGTGAACGGATGCAGGTAGTGCGCGGCGTCGAGGCGCTGCAGTTCAGCGGTCTCGAAACCGGGCGTATCACGGATCAGGACATCATCCGCCTCCAGGTCCGGCGCATGCAC
Organism: Herbaspirillum sp. SJZ107; assembly: GCF_006715485.1. Classification (GTDB taxonomy): domain Bacteria; phylum Pseudomonadota; class Gammaproteobacteria; order Burkholderiales; family Burkholderiaceae_D; genus Telluria. The sequence continues at coordinate 217,026 of NZ_VFNH01000002.1, read as the reverse complement.
GCCGGCCACCATGCTGTCGATTGCCATGATTGACTCCCATTGTGGTCAGGTACTCAAACATGGAGCAGCAGGTGCTCGCGTTCCCACGAGCTGATCACCGTCATGAACTCCTGGTGCTCGAGTTCCTTGACCGCGGAATAGACATCGACAAAGCGGTCGCCCAGCACGTCGCGCAGGCGGTCTTCGCGGCGCAGCAGGGTCAGGGCTTCGGACAGGCCCTGCGGCAGCTCGACCGGCAGCTTGTAGGCGCTGCCCTCGACCATCGGGGTTGGCTCCAGCCGTTCCTGCATGCCGAGGTAGCCGCAGGCCAGGGTCACCGCCAGCGCCAGGTAGGGGTTGGCATCGGCACCGATCACGCGGTTCTCGACGCGCCGGTCCTGCGAACCGGACACCGGCACGCGCAGGCCGACGGTGCGGTTGTCGACGCCCCATTGCAGGTTGATCGGGGCCGCCGTGCGGCGCACGATGCGGCGGTAGGAATTCACATAAGGGGCGACGATCGCCATCGCCGGCGCCATGTACTTCTGCAGGCCGCCGATATACCAGCGGAACAGGTCGGACGGGGCGCCTTCCGCATTGCTGAAGATGTTCTTGCCGGTCTCGCCGTCGACCACGCTCTGGTGCACGTGCATCGCCGAGCCGGGTTCGCCGGCCATCGGCTTGGCCATGAAGGTGGCATACATGTCGTGCTTGAGCGCCGCCTCGCGCAGCGTGCGCTTGAAGAAGAACACCTTGTCGGCCAGGCCCAGCGGCTCGCCGTGCTGGAAGTTGATTTCCATCTGGCCGGCGCCGATCTCGTGGATCAGGGTGTCGACGTCCAGGCCCATCATGTCGCAGTAGTCGTAGATGTCCTCGAACAGCGGGTCGAACTCGTTGACGGCGTCGATCGAGTACACCTGGCGGCTGGTCTCGGAACGGCCGCTGCGGCCGACCGGCGCGGCCAGCGGCAAATCGGGGTCGACGTTCTTGGCGGTCAGGTAGAACTCGAGTTCCGGCGCCACCACCGGCTTCCAGCCCTTCTGCTCGTACAGTTTCAGGACGCGGCGCAGCACGCTGCGCGGGGCGAAGTCGACCAGCTTGCCGTCGGCGAAATAGCAGTCGTGGATCACCTGCGCGGTCGGGTCGACGGCCCACGGCACCATCGTGATCGTGCCGGGGTCGGCCTTCAGGATCATGTCGCGGTCGGTGGTGGAGATGGCGCGGTCGAAGGCGTCGTCGTCTTCCGGCGAGTTGCCGGTGACGGTCATGCCCAGCACGATTTCCGGCAGGCGCATGCCGCGGTCTTCGGTGAATTTAACGCGTGGAAGGATCTTTCCACGCGCGACCCCGGTCAAGTCGGGGACCAGGCATTCGATTTCGGTGACCCGTTTTGCATTGAGCCACTCGTCCATGTCGTTGTATGAAAAATTGTCGCGGATTGCCATGATTGTTCCTCGTTCGTCGATGAAAAGCAGGCGCGCGCAATAGGTACGCAAAAGCGTGCGCGGCCTGCGTGGATGCGGGCGCAGGAACGGGGAGCTATGGGACGGAGTTTTTCCACTCGTGGGCCGCCCATGTGGCATGGGCGACTACGGGCATTTCCGGTTCCGTTTGGTTCGTTCGTGGTACTCGCGGCAGGCGTTGCCGAAAGCGCCGAACATCTTCATCGAATGGGGGTTGTGGACGATGCGCCACTCCGGGTGCCACTGCACGGCCAGCGTGAAGGCCGGCGCATCCTTGACGGAAAACGCTTCGACCAGGCCATCCTCGGCAGTCGCTTCGACGACCAGGCCGGGGGCCAGCTCGTTCACGCCCTGCCCGTGCAGCGAATTCACCGGAATCTCGGACGCACCCAGAATACCGTGCAGCATGCCGCCCTCGACCAGCCTGACCTTGTGCGCATCGCCGTATTGCTCGTCCATGCCCAGTTCCGGATTCTCGCGGTGGTCGAAGTGGCCAGGCACCGACTGCACCGCCTGGTGCAGGCTGCCGCCCAGCGCCACGTTCATCTCCTGGAAGCCGCGGCAGATCGCGATGATCGGAATGCCACGCGCCACTGCCGCGCGGATCAGCGGCAGCGTGGTCTCGTCGCGCGCCGGGTCCTGCGGCAGCGACGGGTCCAGGACTTCTTCGGAGTAATAGCTTGGATGCACGTTCGACGCCGAACCGGTCAGCATGATGCCGTCGCACAGCTCGAGCATGGTGTCGAGGTCGAGCGACGCTCCCAGCGACGGCAGGATCATGGGGGCGCAATCGGCGCCGAGGACGACGGCGTCGACATATTTATGCTGGGCCGCGTGGTACGGATGTTCTCCGAAATCGCGGGTACAAGCCGGGACGATAACGATCGGGCGCATGGTCTCTACCTTTCAGTGAGGCGCACACGAACCATCATACTGCAAACCGATCCGGGTGCGGGTAGCCGTTGTTACAGATCAATAAAAACACGTATACACCTGTACGCGTTCTACTATCTGCTGTGAGAAAGGTTTCTGTGGTTGGAAACCGATAGCAAAAGTTTATCGTTAATGTTCGAAGGATGCCAACACAAACAGCGAGGATCGGGAAAGTTGATGCAAGTTAAGGTCGTTCCCGCCTCCGCGGGAACGACGCGCATGCGCCTGAACCGGGAACACTGCAGTCGTCAAATCTGCTTCTTCAACGCCGCCACCGCCGCCTCCAGCACAGTGTCCCGGTCCGCCTGGACATCCAGCACCGTCGGCGCCACCTTCAAGCTCGGCTGGATCCCCTTCCCCACCCACTTGCGCCCGTCCGGATAGGTATCGGCCTTGGTGCAGATCCGCGCGATGCCGCCGCCCGGCAGGCGCAGGAACAGCGGCATGCCGGTGCTGCCGCCAGTGGCCTCGCCGGCGATGATGCCGCGCCCCATGGCGTCGAAGGCGACGCTGAAATCCTCGGCTGCCGAATAGGTCGCGCTCGAGATCAGGACGGCGACCGGCTTGCGGTAGGCGTGCGCGGCGTCGTTCGGCCAGGCCGGCGCGGGCTCGCCGTAGTTCGGCATCGTGTGCTGCCAGGCGCGGTAGCTCGGGCGGTAGTCGCGGGTTTCCCAGCGGCTGGTCTGGAAGGGCTGGCCGGCGAGCGTGGCGAGGACGCGGTAACCCACGTTGGAGCTGCCGCCGCTGTTGTTGCGCAGGTCGATCACCAGCGCCGACGAGGCGGCGATGCGGTCGAAAGCGGCCAGGAAGGCGTCGGCCGCGCGGTCGTCACCGAAGCTGTTCAGGGCGACGTAGGCGACGTTGCCCGGCAGCGTCTTGAACACGAACGGTGGCGTGTCCGGCACCGCCTTGTCGTACGTCTCCAGGGTCAAGCGGCGCAGGGTGGTCTCGAAGTTCTTGCCGGCGGCAGTGCGGAAACGCACGCGCGGCGCCACGTCGACCGGCCCGGACAGGAAGCTGTAGGTATAGATGCGGCGCTCCAGGTCCTGTGGCGTCGAGGCGCTGGCATACGGCGCCAGCTCGCGCATGGCGTATTCCGTCACCGGCTGGCCATCGACCTCGAGCACCTCGGTGCCCGGCACGATGCCCCTGGCCTGCAGCGCCGGGTCGAACACCTTGCGCACCAGCACCCGCCCTTCGACCAGGTGGGTCGAGAGCAACGGCTTGGCCATCATCGTGTTACGAAGTTGCGGCCCCGGATAGACGTTGGTATGGCCATCCTGCAGGCGCGCGCACAAGGCCATCAGCACCTTGTAGTACTCGGCGGTGGAGCGGGTGGCGCGCACCTTCGGCAGGTATTCCAGGTACAGGCGGTCCCAGTCGATCGCCTTCAGGGTGTCGACGTAAACGAAGTTGTACTTTACCTCCGACCAGAATTTCGACAGGCCGGCGACCTTCTCGTCCTCGCTCAGGTTCTCGGTATAGGGCGAGGCCAGCGCGTCCGAGTCGTACAGCTTCGACTCGATCTGCTGCCGCTGGCGCAGCTGGGCCAGCAGCGCCCCGAAGCGCGCATCGCCGCGCAGCGCAGCAAAGGCATTGTCGGCGGCGGTGCCGTCGGCATCGAGGTAGCCGGCATCGATCGCCTGGCGCAACCCGGCCAGCGCCTTGTCGCCATTCCCACCGAGGGCGTCGTAGCCGGCGGCGCCGGCCAGCAGGCCCGGGTTGGTGCGGTCCATCTCGAAAGCCTGGCGCAGCAGCTGGGCGGCGCGCCCGTAATCCTTGCCCTGCGCTGCCTGCTGGGCAGCACTCTCCAGCGCGTCGGTCGACTGGGCGGCGACGGCAAGCGGCAGGGTAAGCGCCAGTGCGGCGAGCGCGGCCAGGACAGGGGGACGTGCCATTGCGAATCCTTTCAGGTCGTTATCGAATGTGTTCATGCTAGGCAAACCCGGCTTCCGCGCCCAGCCATATGCGACAGAATGCACGCTTTGCATGCCAAAATGCAATCAGCGTGGATGATCCGTACGGATACTGGACAGCACCGGCCCGATTTTGTGCAGCGTGCTATCTTTGACTTCCCAAACGAACAAGGTCGTGGCCATGAACAGCCCGCCGACCATTGACGAGGATCCCATGCTGAACCTGAAAGACCCTTCCCTGCTGCGCCAGCAGGCATATATCGACGGCGAATGGTGCGATGCCGTCGAAGGCAAGACCGTCGACGTCATCAACCCCGCCACCGGTGAAGCGCTCGGCACCGTGCCCCACATGGGGACGCAGGAGACCCGGCGCGCCATCGAAGCCGCGAATGCCGCCTGGCCGGCCTGGCGCAAGACAACCGCGCGCGAACGCGCCCGGATCCTGCGCACCTGGCATGACTTGATGATGGAAAACGCCGACGACCTGGCGGCCATCATGACCGCCGAGCAAGGCAAACCGCTGGCCGAATCCAAGGGCGAGGTCGGCTATGCCGCGGCGTTCTTCGAGTGGTTCGGCGAGCAGGCCAAGCGCATCGAAGGCGACGTGCTGGAATCGCCTTCGCGCGGCAGCCGCATCATCGTCACCAAGGAACCGATCGGCGTGTGCGCCGCGATCACCCCGTGGAACTTCCCGGCTGCGATGATCACCCGCAAGGTCGCGCCGGCCCTGGCGGCCGGCTGCCCGATTGTGCTGAAGCCGGCCGAACTGACGCCCTATTCCGCGCTGGCGCTGGCGGTACTGGCCGAGCGCGCCGGCGTGCCGAAAGGCGTGTTCTCGATCGTGATCGGCGACTCGCACGCCATCGGCGCCGAAATGTGCGCCAATCCGATCGTCCGCAAGCTCAGCTTCACCGGCTCGACCGCGGTGGGGCGTACCCTGATGCAGCAGTGCGCACCGACGGTGAAGAAGCTGTCGCTGGAACTGGGCGGCAATGCCTCCTTCATCGTGTTCGACGATGCCGACCTGGATGCCGCCGTCGAAGGCGCCATGGCCTCGAAGTACCGCAACATGGGCCAGACCTGCGTCTGCGCCAACCGCTTCTATGTGCAGGACAGCGTGTACGACGCCTTCGCGCAGAAGTTCGCGGCGGCGGTCGCCAAGCTGAAGGTCGGCAACGGCGCCGAACCCGACGTGACCCAGGGTCCGCTGATCAACGACAAGGCGGTCGACAAGGTCGAGCATCACATTGCCGATGCGCTGGGCAAAGGCGCGCGCCTGCTGTTGGGCGGCAAGCGCCATGCGCTCGGCCACAGCTTCTTCGAGCCGACCGTGCTGGCCGACGTGACATCGGAAATGATCATCGCGGAAGAGGAAAGCTTCGGTCCGGTGGCGCCGCTGTTCCGCTTCAAGACCGAGGACGATGCGATCGCCCAGGCCAACGCCACCGAATTCGGCCTCGCCTCCTATTTCTACTCGCGCGACGTCGGCCGCGTGTTCCGCGTCGCCGAGCAGATCGAGACCGGCATGGTGGGCATCAATACTGGCCTGATTTCGAACGAGGTCGCGCCCTTCGGCGGCGTCAAGCAGTCGGGCCTGGGGCGCGAGGGGTCGAAGTACGGGATGGACGATTACCTGGTCATCAAGTATCTCTGCCTCGGCGGCCTGGAATAGGACAGCCGCGCCATGCGCCGCGATCCTTTCGCACTGGTGCGCGACGCGCCGCTGTTCGTGGTGCCGCGCATGCTCGACCAGCTGCGCGGCTACCGCGCGGGCGCCAAGCTGGCCGGCTTGCCGGGACCGAATCCATCGGCGCAACGCGAACGGCTGGCGGCCGAGCTTGATGGCCTGGCCGAGCGCCTGCTCGCGGGGATCGAGGCGCATCCGACCAAGTTCTGGGTGCTGAAGCAGTTCCAGCGTTCGCTGGAAGCGGTGCGGGAAGAGGATGCCGGGGCGCGCGAGCATGTCGGCGAGGAACTGGAGCGGCTGCTGGCGATCCTCGGCATCGACAGCACGGATGGCGTATTGACCCATTACCTGGGCGGACTGTAGCCGGGTATTTACAGGCGTAGCGCATGTTGCCCTGATTAAACAAATATGACATTTTTGATTGTCATATTCGCTTGCCCTCACTAGAATGACTGATAACGCTGAGCAACTTTCTCAGCGTATCCTTTTGCCGCGCCCCTACCCTGCCCGGCACTTCCACAACGCAGACCTCCATTCTCAAACACAGCGTCCCTGCATGTCGCCGGGATGCCTGCATCGATTGATTTCGCCTTGGTCAGGACAAGGCCGATACAGGTTTTGCGAACGTGGTCCCGCAACCAATTTCGTCAAAATAGACCTGTTATGAAACTGAACAATATGAAGATCGGGCAACGTCTCGCGCTGGGCTTTGGCCTGGTCCTGGCGCTGCTGCTGATCATTGCCGCGACCGGCCTCAAGAACATGGACGAACTCGACGCTTCGATCAACAAGATCGTCAACGGGAACAATGTTCGCATCGACAGCGCGTCCAGTATGCGCGACGCCCAGCGCCGGCTGGCCATCGCCGTCCGCGACATCATCCTGACGAACGACGAAGCGGAAATGGAAAGCTTCGACAAGACCGTGGAAGCCGCTTCGCGCGACTACGACGCGGCCGCGGCAAGGCTCGACGGCGCCGTCAAGTTTACGGATACGCGCGCGCTGCTGGGCAAGATCGGCGATGCGCGTGCGGCGGCGTTACCGTTGATTGCCAAGGTCCAGCAACTGGGCCGCGCAAACAGGAACGAGGAAAGCGCGCGCCTCATGCAGACTGCGGCGGTGCCGGCGCTCAAGGCCTGGAACCAGGCCATCAACAAGATGATCGAATTGCAGGCGGCACGCAACAAGGCCGACCTGGAAGCCGGCGCGCTGCGCTACCGCAGTGCGCGCCTGGTGATGTTCGCTGTGGTGACGCTGGCGCTCGTGCTTGCGGTCGCCATCGGTGTCGTCATCACGCGCTCGATCACCCGTCCGCTGCGCCAGGCGGTGGACGTCGCCAAGACGGTCGCCGCGGGCGACCTGACCAGCCGCATCGAGGTCGACACGACCGACGAAACCGGCGAACTGCTGGCGGCGCTGAAGGACATGAACATGTCCCTGCTGACCATCGTCGGCCAGGTCCGCAGCGGCACCGAGACCATTGCCACCGCCTCGAACGAAATCGCGCACGGCAACCTCGACCTCTCGAGCCGCACTGAACAGCAGGCCGGTGCACTGGAAGAGACCGCTTCGTCGATGGAAGAATTGACCGCGACCGTCAAGCAGAACGCCGACAACGCACGCCAGGCCAATCAGTTGGCGCTGGCGGCATCCGGTGTCGCGACGCGTGGCGGCACCGTGGTCGCCGACGTCGTGAAGACGATGGACTCGATCAAGGAATCGTCGGCCCGGATCGCCGACATCATCGGCGTCATCGACAGCATTGCCTTCCAGACCAATATCCTGGCACTGAATGCCGCGGTCGAGGCGGCGCGGGCGGGCGAACAGGGCCGCGGTTTTGCCGTCGTGGCGTCCGAAGTGCGCACCCTCGCGCAACGCTCCGCCGGCGCGGCCAAGGAGATCAAGGACTTGATCGGCGAATCGGTCGAGAAAGTCGGGGCCGGCAGCCGCCTGGTGCAAGAGGCCGGCACGACCATGGAAGCGATCGTCGCCAGCGTACGCAGTGTCACCGATATCATGGCCGAGATCACGGCTGCGAGTCACGAGCAGGAAGCCGGTATCGAGCAGATCAACCAGGCGGTCGGCGAGATGGACTCGGTTACCCAGCAGAATGCGGCGCTGGTGGAGGAAGCCGCCGCCGCCGCGCAGTCGCTGCAGGAACAGTCGGGCCAGCTGGAACGCCTCGTCAGCACCTTCCGTCTTGCCGGCGGCACGCCGGCGACCGCCCCTGCCCGGATGCCGCTGCAGGCGTCACGGCCGCGCCTGGCGGCGGCGTGAGGCAGGGTCCGATCAACGTTTGTATTCGTGGTACTTGCGCGCATCGCCGCGCACCTGGTCGGCCGGGTACTTGGCGCGGTTGAGCACCATTTTTTCCTCGACCGCGGCCAGCAGGTCGACATCGAGCTTGTCGGCCAGGCGCACCAGGTAGACCAGCACGTCGGCCATCTCGTGCTTTACCTCGGCCAGTTTGTCGGGGCCGAGTTCCTCGATCCGGCCGTGCTGCAGCCACTGGAAGTGTTCCAGCAGCTCGGCCGCTTCCACGCTCAAGGCCGACGCCAGGTTCTTGGGCGAATGAAACTGGTCCCAGTCGCGCTCGTCCACGAACCGGCGCACGATGTCGCGCAGCTGTTGCAGTTCGCCAATTGCCGGATCATTTGCCATAATCGTGCTCCAGTACCAGATTTCCGGACTATCCCGGGAGCGCCATGATACACGGCCAAGGCTGCGACATGGCTTGATAACGCTACCAGGCACACCACCACTGCTGACACGATGAACAAACCACAGACCACGCGCAACCGCGCCAGCGGCCGCGTCACGCTGACCGAGGTCGCTGCCAGGGCCGGCGTCGGGACCATGACGGCGTCGCGCGCGATCAACCAGCCCGAGCTGGTGTCGCAGGCGCTGCGCGCGCGCGTCGAACAGGCCGTGGCCGAGCTCGGTTACGTGCCCAACCGCGCCGCCCGCGCGCTCGCCTCGGCGCAGTCGAAGGTGATCGTGGTGCTGGTCCCCTCGCTGTCGAACGCCGTGTTCACCGCCGTGCTGGCCGGCATCCAGGATGCGCTGGAAACCGACGGCTACCAGATCCTGATCGGCAATACGCGCTACTCGGATGCCGAGGAAGAGAAACTGCTCGGCATTTATCTGCAGTCGAATCCGGACGGCATCCTGCTGTCCGGCCTGACGCACAGCAAGCGCGTGATGGACATCCTCGCGTCATCGAAATTGCCGGTGGTGTCGATGATGGACCTGGCGAGTTCGCCCGACGCCCTGTCGGTCGGCTTTTCCCAGTCCCAGGCCGGCTACACGATGACCCGCTACCTGCTCGACAAAGGCTACCAGCGCATCGGCTTCATGGGCGCCCAGCGCGACGAGCGCACGCTGAAACGGGCGGAAGGCTATCGCCGCGCACTGCGCGAAGCCGGGTGCTACGATCCCCGGCTCGAGACCATGGTCGCCGATCCGTCGACGGTTGCCCTCGGCGCCGAACTGCTGGGCCGCATGCTGTCGGTGGCGCCCGAGTGCGATGCGATCTTCTGCTGCAACGACGACCTTGCACAGGGCGCCATCTTCCAGTGCCAGCGGCGCGGGATCGCGGTTCCCGGCCAGTTGGCGATCTGCGGCTTCAACGACCTGCCGGTGTCGGCCTGGATGAACCCGTCGGTCACCACCATCGCCACCCCGCGCTACCGGGTCGGCTTCGAGGCCGCCCAGTTGCTGCGTGCCGTGATCCACGGCGACCGGCCCGCCGTCACCCGTATCGATCTCGGCTTCACGCTGATGGCGCGCGAGAGCGCCTGACCTCTCTTCCGGCCTTTTCCCGAAGGCCGCGGCTTACCCATGCTGCATAGCAGCATGGAATCTCCTTTACAAACCCATCCATCGGCGTAGACTCGCCACCAATCTGATAGCGCTACCAAATTTATCATCACTTATCATAATCCGACTATGCACACCAAGCTTCCATCTCCTTCCGCCGTGCCGGCCCGCTGGATCGTCATGGGCGTATCCGGCTGCGGCAAGAGCGAAGTCGGCCAACGGCTGGCGCAGGCGCTGGGCGTGTCCTTCCTCGAAGGCGATGCCTACCACAGCGCATCGAACGTGGCCAAGATGGCCGCCGGCACCCCGCTCGACGACCACGACCGCGCCGGCTGGCTGGCCACGCTGCAGGTGGAGATCGCTGCGGCGCGGGCGCGCGAGGAAGGCCTGGTGCTGGCCTGTTCGGCGCTCAAGCGCCGCTACCGCGACCTGCTGCGCGCCGCCGACCCGCACCTGCGCTTCGTCCACCTGAGCGGGCCGCGCGACCTGATCGCCGAGCGCATGCGGGCCCGCACCGCCCACTACATGCCGGCTTCGCTGCTCGACAGCCAGCTGCGCGACCTCGAACCCCTGCAAGACGATGAAGCCGGCCTGTTGTTCGACATCGGCAAGCCCCTTCCGGTACTCACCGAAGAAATCCTGCAATCCGAGGGTCGCTAGAACCCATTCCCACAAACCACAGGAGACACAGACATGGCAATTACAAGCAAACAAGGCATTCCACGGCGCCGCTGGGGCATCGGCGCGCTGCTCGGCGCAGGCGTCCTGATCAACTATATCGACCGCATCGGCCTGTCGGTCGCGGCGCCCCAGATCAAGGAGATGTTCAACCTGAGCGCAGTCGAACTGGGCTTGCTGTTTTCCGCCTTCGCCTGGTCTTATTCACTGCTGCAGATCCCGGTCGGGATGGTGCTGGACCGCTTCGGCCCGACCCGGGTCGGACGCTGGGGTGCCTTCCTGTGGGGGGTGGCATCGGTGATCACCGCGTGCTCGAGCGGTTTCGCAGGCATCCTGGTGGCGCGCATCATCCTGGGGGTAGCCGAGGCCCCGGCCTTCCCGGTCAGCGCCAAGGCCACCGGTTACTGGTTCCCGCGCCACGAACGTGGCCTGGCCACCGCGATCTTCGATGCCGCCGCCAAGTTCTCGAACGTGATCGGCGTGCCGCTGGTGGCGATCACGGTGGTGAGCTTCGGCTGGCGCTGGGGCTTCGCGCTCACTGCCGCGCTGAGCTTCGGCTACTTCATCGCGTTCACCCTGCTGTACCGCGATCCGAGCGCCGACAAGCGCCTGTCGAAAGCCGAATACCACTACATCCAGCGCGGCGGTGCCGCCCCCGAAGGCCCGGCCGACGCCGGTGCCGTCAACATGCTGGGCTACCTGCTCACCAAATCCAAGGTGTGGGGCCTGACGATCGGCTTCGCCGCCTACGGCTACACCTTTTATCTGTTCCTGACCTGGCTGCCCGGCTACCTGGTCGAGTCGATGCACATGAGCATCCTGCAATCGGCCGGCTACGCCGCCATCCCCTGGGCCTTCGCCACCCTGACCGACCTGTTCGTCGGCGGCTGGCTGATCGACCACCTGGTCTCGCGCGGCAAGGACGAATCGAAGGTCCGCAAGACCGTGCTGGTGGTCGGGATGACCTTCGGCCTGGCGGTGTTCGGCGCTACCCAGACCACCGATCCCGCCTGGGCCATCTTCTGGATCTCGATCGCGCTCGGCGGCCTGGCCTCGGCGGCGCCGGTCAGCTGGTCGCTGCCGTCGCTGATCGCGCCGAAGGGCGGCGCCGGCACCATCGGCGGCATCATGAACCTGGCCAACAACCTGATGGGCGCGGCCGCACCGATCGTCACCGGCATGATCGTCGGCGCCACCTCCTCGTTCACCAACGCGTTCTTCGTCGCCGGCGTCATCCTCGTGATCGGCATCGTCTGCTTCGTGTTCGTGCTCGGGAAAATCGAGCCGATCCCCGATCCGGAATCCGCCGCCGCCGCCGCGCCGGTCACGGTTGCCTGAAGGGACGGATGATGCAAGCATCGATTTCCCTGCTGCGCGGCGCGCTGCTGTGCAGTGCAATGCTGTGCAGCGGCACCGCGCTGGCCGACGGTGCGGTCACGTTCTATGGCGTGGTGGATGTCGGCGTGTCGGTCGACGGTGGCGGCATGGGCGGCACCTCGACCCGCGTGACCAGCGGCATGGCGACCCAGAGCCGCTGGGGCTTGCGCGGCGTCGAAGACCTGGGCGGGAACATGGCCGCATTCTTCGTGCTCGAAGGCGGCATCCACGCCGACAACGGCACCTCGACCCAGAACAACACGCTGTTCGGGCGCACCTCGATAGTGGGACTGCGCGGCAGCTTCGGTTCAGTGAGCGTCGGCCTGCAGGATACGCCGCTGTTCACCACGCTGAACGTAGTGGTCGATCCGCTGCGCAACGGCGTGGTCCGTTCGAACAACCTGATGCCGCCGACCGGCTTCCGGGCCGCCAATTCGGTGCTGTACCGCAGTCCCGACTTCAATGGTTTCAGCGGCGACCTGATGGTGGCGGCCGGCGAGGTCGCCGGCGACCCTGCCGCCGGGCGCGCCATCGGCGGCTCGTTCGGCTACAGCCGCGGCCCGGTCGCTGCCCGCATCGCCTACCACCGCAAGAACAATGACGCTCCCGGCCTGTCCGGCACCGATCCCGCGCGCAACCTGCTGTTGGGAGCAAACTACGATGTCGGGATCGCGCGTGCCCACGTCGGGTATGAAGTCAGCAAGGGCCGCAACAGCGCGCCGCTGAACAACGGCGTGGCGGTGTTCGGCGGCGCGGCGCCGGTCGCGTCGACCGACAGCCGCGCCCTGCTGCTGGGTGTCTGGGTGCCGCTCGGGGTCAGCACGGTGGTGCTGAGCTATGTGCGGATGGACGACCGCAGCGACCTCGACCAGGACGCGCGGCAGCTGGGTGCTGCCTATATGTTTGCGTTTTCCAAACGCAGCGATGTGTATGCTTCCTACGGCGTGATCCGCAACCGCAACGGCGCCGCCTACACGGAAGGCAACAGCGAAGAGCCCGGCACGGGCAAGCGCCAGTTCGCGGTGGGTCTGCGCCACCGCTTCTGACGTCTTCGCCGTCTTATTGGGCTTGGCCGTCGAGGTAACCCTGCAGCACTGCCTGCAGCTTCGGCTCGATCTCTGCCTGGTCGCTGATCGTGATGCCGAGGTCGCGCAGCAGGCCGTCATGCACGCCGTAGACCCAGCTGTGGATGGTCAGCGGCTGGCCGCGTTCCCAGGCGTCGCGCACGACGGTGGATTGGGCGATGTTGATGACCTGCTCGGCCACGTTCAGTTCGACCAGGCGGTCGGCGGCCGCCTTGCCGGCCACGTTGCCCAGGTATTTGCCGTGCTTTTCGCGCACGTCGCGCACGTGACCGAGCCAGTTGTCAGCCAGGCCGACGCGGGTGTAGTTGAGGGCGGCGCCCACGCCCGAGCAGCCATAGTGGCCGCACAGGATGATGTGCTTGACCTTCAGCACGTCGACCGCGAACTGGATCACGCTCAGGGCGTTCAGGTCGGAGTGCGCCACGACGTTGGCGATGTTACGGTGCACGAACAGTTCACCTGGCGCCATCCCGAGCAGTTCGTTGGCGGGCACGCGGCTGTCCGAGCAGCCGATCCACAGGTATTCAGGCGCCTGCTGCGAGGCCAGGTCCGAGAAAAAGCCCGGATCTTCTTCCACCCTTGCTGCCGCCCATTTGCGGTTGCGTTCGAACAGGTCGGCGGCGGTGAGGCCGGTTGGGGTTTTTGCCATAATAAACTCCTATCTTGATACGGATGCGGATGCGAGCACGGCCATTGTGCTTGCGAAAACAGAACAATGTTAAAGCTGTGAATACAGAAATATACACTTGAACATTGTCTTTACGGAAGCGTGTGACGGAACCCACCGCAACCGGCCAGGTGGGAACGACGTTTTACGTAAAAAAAACCGCCGAAGGTTTTCACCATTCAGCGGCTCATGGACCTCTGGTCCGCGGACCTCTTACTCGAAGAAGTCCTTCACTTTATCCATCCAGCCCTTGCTTTGCGGGCTGTGCTTGGCGCCGCCGTCGATGGTCAGGCGCTCGAACTCCTTGAGCAGGTCTTTCTGCTTGTCGGTCAGTTTGACCGGGGTCTCGACCACCACGTGGCAGAACAGGTCGCCCGAGTATCCCGAACGCACGCCCTTGATGCCCTTGCCCTTCAGGCGGAAGGTCTTGCCGGTCTGGGTGCCTTCGGGGATGGTGAAGGACACCTTGCCGCCCAGGGTCGGTACCTCGATCTCGCCGCCCAGCGCCGCCTTCACGAAGGAAATCGGCATCTCGCAGTGCAGGTCGTCGCCTTCGCGCTGGAACACTTCGTGCGGCTTGATGTGGATCTCGACGTACAGGTCGCCCGGCGGCCCGCCGTTGGTGCCCGGTTCGCCGTTGCCCGACGAGCGGATGCGCATGCCGTTGTCGATACCGGCCGGGATCTTCACTTCCAGCGTCTTGTTGCGCTTGATGCGTCCGGCGCCGCCGCAGGCCGCGCACGGTTCCGGGATGATCTTGCCGCTGCCGTGGCACTTCGGGCAGGTCTGCTGGATCGAGAAGAAGCCCTGCTGCATGCGCACCTGACCGTGGCCGGCGCAGGTCGAGCAGGTGACCGGCTGGGTGCCCGGCTTGGCGCCGCTGCCGTGGCAGGTGTCGCACTTGTCCCAGCTCGGCACGCGGATCGTGGTGTCGAAGCCGGCGGCTGCCTGCTCCAGCGTGATCTCGAGGTTGTAGCGCAGGTCGGCGCCGCGGTAGACCTGGGGTCCGCCGCCGCGGCCGCCACGGGCGCCGCCGCCGAAGATATCGCCGAAGATGTCGCCGAAGGCATCGCCGAAACCGCCCGCGCCGAAGCCGCCGCCGCCCATGCCGTTCGGATCGACGCCGGCGTGACCGTAGCGGTCATAGGCCTCGCGCTTCTCCGGATTGCTCAGCATTTCGTAAGCTTCCTTGACCTCCTTGAACTTCTCTTCCGCTTCCTTGTTGTCCGGATTGCGGTCAGGATGGTATTTCATCGCAAGCTTGCGATACGACTTCTTGATGTCTTCTTCCGAAGCACCCTTGGCGACCCCGAGGATCTCGTAAAAATCACGCTTTGCCATTTGTCGGCACCTTGCTGTTATTTACTCAACTATCTATGCAAAAAAACCGAGCCGGGCACCCCTGGGGTCGCATCGGCTCGGCGGGGTCAATCAGTCCGGGGGACTGATTGACAAGACGTCCACCCTACCATTACTTGGCGTCTTTGACTTCCTTGAAGTCGGCGTCGACGACGTCGTCGTCCTGCTTGGCGCCAGCGCCGGCACCGGCGTCAGCACCCGGCTGGCCACCCGCGGCACCGCCCTGCTGGGCCTGCATGTCGGCGTACATCTTCTCGCCCAGCTTCTGCGAAGCGGTCGACAGCGCGGCAACCTTGGCATCGATGTCGGCCTTGTCGCCCGACTTGATCGAGGCTTCCAGGTCGGTGATCGCAGCTTCGATCTTTTCCTTCTCGCCGCCTTCCAGCTTGTCGCCGTACTCGGTCAGCGACTTGCGGGTCGAGTGGACCAGCGCGTCGGCCTGGTTGCGCGACTCGGCCAGTTCCTTGACCTTCTTGTCTTCTTCCGCGTTCAGCTCGGCGTCCTTCACCATCTTCTGGATCTCGTCTTCCGACAGACCCGAGTTGGCCTTGATGGTGATCTTGTTTTCCTTGCCGGTGGCCTTGTCTTTCGCGCCGACGTGCAGGATGCCGTTGGCGTCGATGTCGAAGGTCACTTCGATCTGCGGGGTGCCGCGTGCTGCCGGCGGGATGCCTTCCAGGTTGAATTCACCCAGGCCCTTGTTGCCGGCGGCGATTTCACGCTCGCCCTGGTACACCTTGATGGTCACGGCCGGCTGGTTGTCGTCGGCGGTCGAGAACACCTGCGAGAACTTGGTCGGGATCGTGGTGTTCTTCTGGATCATCTTGGTCATCACGCCGCCCAGGGTTTCGATACCCAGCGACAGCGGGGTCACGTCCAGCAGCAGCAGGTCCTTGCGCTCGCCCGACAGGACCGAACCCTGGATGGCGGCGCCGACAGCGACAGCCTCGTCCGGGTTGACGTCCTTGCGCGGATCCTTGCCGAAGAACTCCTTCACTTTTTCCTGCACCTTCGGCATACGGGTCATGCCGCCGACCAGGATGATGTCGTCGATGTCCGAAACCTTGACGCCGGCATCCTTGATGGCGATGCGGCACGGCTCGATGGTCTTGGCGATCAGTTCCTCGACCAGCGCTTCCAGCTTGGCGCGGGTGATCTTCAGGTTCAGGTGGACCGGGGCGCCGTTGGCCATCGCGATGTACGGCTCGTTGATCTCGGTCTGCTGCGACGACGACAGTTCGATCTTCGCGCGCTCGGCCGAGGCCTTGATGCGCTGCAGGGCGATCGGGTCTTTCGACAGGTCGAGGCCGTTGATTTTCTTGAACTCGTCGATGATGTAGTCGATGACGCGCTGGTCGAAGTCTTCGCCGCCCAGGAAGGTGTCGCCGTTGGTCGACAGCACTTCGAACTGCTTTTCGCCTTCGACGTCGGCGATCTCGATGATCGACACGTCGAAGGTGCCGCCGCCGAGGTCATACACGGCGATCTTGCGGTCGCCCTTGTCGGTCTTGTCCAGGCCGAATGCCAGCGCAGCCGCGGTCGGCTCGTTGATGATGCGCTTGACGTCCAGGCCGGCGATGCGGCCGGCATCCTTGGTTGCCTGGCGCTGCGAGTCGTTGAAGTAGGCCGGCACGGTGATCACGGCTTCGGTCACTTCTTCGCCGAGGTAGTCTTCGGCGGTCTTCTTCATCTTGCGCAGGACTTCGGCCGACACCTGCTGTGCCGCCAGTTTCTTGTCGCGCACGCCGATCCAGGCGTCGCCATTGTCGGCCTTGACGATCGCGTACGGCATCAGGCCGATGTCCTTCTGGACTTCTTTCTCGTCGAATTTACGGCCGATCAGACGCTTGACGGCGAACAGGGTGTTCTTCGGGTTGGTGACCGCCTGGCGTTTCGCCGGCGCGCCAACCAGGATCTCGCCATCTTCCTGATAAGCGATGATCGAAGGCGTAGTACGGGCGCCTTCCGCATTCTCGATAACCTTCGGCTGGCCGTTCTCCATGATGGCTACGCAGGAGTTGGTCGTGCCCAGGTCGATACCGATAATTCTGCCCATAATATTTTCCTTTTTAGTACTCAGTTTTCAGATGTGTCGAATATAGGGAAATAACGCTTGCTTTCAAGAGCTTGTTCAGCTCCTGTGCAACATTTATTTCGGCGCCGCAGCAGTCACGATGGCCGGACGCAGCAGGCGGTCGGCGATCATGTAGCCCTTCTGCAGCACGGTAACCACGGTGCCCGCTTCCTGTTCGGACGGGACCACGGCGACGGCCTGGTGCTTGTTCGGGTCGAGCTTGTCGCCCGCCTGCGGCATCACTTCGACCAGACGATTCTTTTCGAATGCAGTGGTGAGCTGCTTGAGGGTCATCTCGACGCCTTCCTTGATGGAGTCCACCGTCGGCGCTTCGACTTTCAGTGCCATCTCGAGGCTGTCACGCACCGGCACCATGGCTTCGGCAAAGCTCTCGATCGCGAATTTATGCGCCTTGCTCACGTCTTCCTGGGCACGGCGGCGGATGTTTTCGCCATCGGCCTTGGCACGCATGAACGCATCGTGCATCTCGGCCAGCTTGGCTTCGGTAGCGCTCAGCTGTTCTTCGAGGCTGGGCTCCGCGGAAGGCGCGGCCTGGGTTGCCTGAGCGGCTGCGTCGGCGTCCGGTTGGTTGCTCACGTCTTGGTTTTCTTGGTCTTGCATCGAAAAAACTCCTGGAATCAAGGACTTGGCTGATTGTTAGTGAATGACTGCTGGTCACGCTGGCACCCATATGAGGCAATCTCCTACATTTTCAAGGGGAATTGCGCGATTCACATCGTGGCGTGCTTGTCGTTATTTGTTACAAGATTTACCAGGCAGCAGAATCCTTCATCAGCTTTCCGTTCTACCATGTTTCCTAGACACATTAATCCTGCATCATATGGCCGCCGGGCGGCGTGGAACCATGGGGGACAATCATGAGATTGCATCTGATAAGCGGCGCCGTCGTGATCTACACCCTGCTGGCGATGGCAGTGATCTGCCTGGCCGAGCTTGGATCGGCGCCACAAAACGTGCCATTCTAACAGCTTGTCGAGGCAATGGCCTTATTCGTGGGCACGGCGCACCCACGATCAAGGCCATGCATCCGTTGCCGCTCAGGCGCCCAGCGTGTGCGCGTACTCGCGCCCGATCTGGGCATCGCGCTTCTGCGTCGCCTGCTGCGCCGGCGTGAGGATGGTCGGCCAGCCGATCAGGTGCTGTTCGGCGACTTCGGCTAGCCCGGTGATCCAGTCCGGGCTGTCGTTCAGGCAGGGAATGTAGTGGTATTCCTGGCCGCCGTTCGATTCGAAATCGTGGCGCACTTCCATATTGATCTCTTCCAGCGTCTCCAGGCAGTCGCTGGTAAAGCCCGGGCACATGACGTCCAGGCGGCGCACGCCGTCGCGCGCCAGCTGCTGCACGGTCGGCGCCGTATAGGGCTGCAGCCACTCGGCGCGGCCGAAGCGCGACTGGAAGGTGACCAGGTACTGGTCCGGCCCCAGGCCCAGGCGCGCCGCCAGCAGGCGCGCGGTCTTGTGGCATTCGCAGTGATAATGGTCGCCCAGCTGCAGGGTACGCTTGGGCACGCCATGGAAACTCATCAGCAGTTTCTCGCCGCGGCCATGCGCTTCCCAATAGGCTTCCACCGATTTGGCCAGCGCCTCGATATAGCCCTCGTGGTCGTGGTAGTTGCGTACCAGGCGCAGCTCGGGGACATTGCGCACCTGCTTGTAGTGATCGAACACGGCATCCCACACCGAGGCCGTGGTCGTGCCCGAATACTGCGGGTAGGCCGGCAGCACCACGATGCGCTCGCAGCCGCGCGCCTTCAGATCCTCCAGCACGTCCGCCAGCGCAGGCGAGCCGTAGCGCATCGCCATCGCCACTTCCACGTCCTGGTGGCCGCGCGTGGCCAGCATCTTCTGCAGCAGCGTGGCCTGGCGTTCCGTGTACACCTTGAGCGGCGAGCCTTCGCGCATCCAGATGGTCTCGTACTTCTTGGCCGAGGCGCCGGAGCGGAACGGCAGGATCGCCAGGTGCAGGATCAGCTTCCACACGGCGCGCGGGATCTCGACCACGCGCGGATCGGACAGGAATTGCTTCAGGTAGCGGCGCACCGCCTTGCGGGTGGGCGCATCGGGCGTGCCGAGGTTGACGAGCACGATGGCGTGCTTGGCGATGGTGCCGTGCTGGTGGGATGGTTCTTTACGAAAAGGCATGGATCGGACGTGGATGCTGGGGAATGCCATTATAAATTGGCATTGCATAACGGCCGATTAGATATTTACGATCGATGCGATAGCCACTGTGGGTAAGCAGCCTGCGTCGCCCCTGCGAAGGCAGGGACGACGACGTTCAGGACGCGAGCAACTCGCGCGCATGCTTGCGCGTCGTCTCGGTGATCTCGATCCCGCCCAGCATGCGCGCCACCTCTTCCACGCGCGCCTTGGTGTCCAGCACGTCGATGCGCGACACGGTCTTGCCGCCGTCGACAGTGCCCTTGGCCACCTGGAAATGCTGGTTGGCCTGGCTCGCCACCTGCGGTAGGTGGGTCACGCACAGTACCTGGCGGCTCTGGCCGAGGCGCTTCAGCAGGCGTCCGACGACTTCCGCGACGCCGCCGCCGATACCAGTGTCGACCTCGTCGAAGATCAGGGTCGGCACCGTGGTCGCGTTGGCGGTGATCACGGAAATGGCCAGAGAGATACGCGCCAGTTCGCCGCCCGAGGCGACTTTCGCCAGCGGACGCGGCACCACGCCGGCGTGGCCGGCCACCAGGAATTCGACCTGTTCCAGGCCGTAGGCCGCCGGTTCGCACGGATTCAGCCCGACCACGAAGCGGCCGCCGCTCATCGACAGTTCCTGCATCGCTTCCGACACCTGCGACGACAGGCGCTGGGCCGCTTGCGCGCGCGTGGCCGACAGCGTGCGCGCCGCCTCCATGTACACGCCCCTGGCTTTTTCTTCCTGGCGGCGCAGGCCTTCGACGTCGCTGGCGTCGGCCAGCTGCTTCAGCTTGGCCTTCAGCTGGGCGTGCTCTTCCGGCAGGTCCTCGGGCGTGACGCGGAACTTGCGCGCGGTGCTGTGGATCGCATCCATGCGCGCGTCGACCTGGGCCAGGCGCTCGGGGTCGAGTTCGACCTTGTCGACGTAATTGTTCAAGGCGTACACGGCTTCCTGCAACTGGATGCGCGCCGGCTCCATGCAGTCGAGCACGGCCTGCAGGCCGGCATCGACGTCGACCAGCTTGGTCAGCTTCTGGTTCAGCGAGGACAGCTGCGACAGGATCGGCTGCTCGGATTCGGAGATCGCGTTCAGCGCTTCCTGCGCGCCTTCGATCAGGCTGGCGGCATGCGACAGGCGGCTGTGTTCATTGGAGATCTCGACCCATTCGCCCGGCTTGACCGCGAGTTTATCCAGCTCGCCGACCTGCCACTCGAGGCGCTCGCGTTCCAGCAGCACGTTCTTGGCATTGGTTTCGTATTCCTCGCGCTGGCGCGCCAGCGCCCGCCACGCTTTGTAGGTGCTGGCGACCAGTTGCACCTGGGCGCTGGCGATCGGATCGCGCACCGCCACCTGGTTGTCGAGCAGCGCGCGCTGGGCATCCCCCTTGAGCAGCGACTGGTGCGCGTGCTGGCCGTGGATGTCGACCAGCAGTTCGCCCAGCTCGCGCAGCTGGCTGGCGGTGGCGGCGCTGCCGTTGATGTAGGCCTTGGAGCGGCCGGCATTGTCGATCACGCGGCGCAGCAGCGCGCCGCCCTCCTCGACCCTGAATTCGTTCTGCTCGAGCCAGCTGCTGGCGGCCGGCGTCAGGGCGAAGTCGGCGCTGATGTCGGCCTTGGCCGCGCCTTCGCGCACCATGCTCGCGTCTCCGCGCCCGCCGAGCGCCAGCTGCAGCGCGTCGATCAGGATGGACTTGCCGGCGCCGGTCTCGCCGGTGAATACCGAAAAGCCATTCGAGAACTCGAGCTCGATCGTGTCGACGATGACGAAGTCGCGGATGGAAAGTAGACGCAACATGAAAGAACGTGTCTCCAGGGAGTTGGATCGGATTATTTGAGCTTGCCGTCGCTGGACGGGTATTCGTTCCAGTGCAGCTTTTCGCGCAGCGTGTGGTAGTAGCTCCACCCTTCCGGATGCAGGAAGGTGATGGTGTTCGGCGAGCGCGAAATCATGATCTGGTCGCCGTGCTGCAGGCTCGTAAACGTCTGCATGTCGAAGTTGACGCTGATGTCGCGCCCGTTGACGATTTCGACCACGATGTCGCTGGTGTCCGGCACCACGATCGGGCGGTTGGACAGCGCGTGCGGCGCGATCGGCACCAGCACGATGCCGGCCAGCGTCGGATGCAGCAGCGGGCCGCCGGCCGACAGCGCGTAGGCGGTGGAGCCGGTCGGCGTGGAAATGATCAGGCCGTCCGAGCGCTGGTTGTACATGAAGGCGCCATCCACCGTGACCTTGAGTTCGGCCATGCCGGCGCCGGTGCCGCGCGCCACCACCACGTCGTTGACCGCGACCGAGCAATGGATTTGCACGCCGTCGCGCACCACACGCGCCTCCAGCAGCGTGCGCTCCTCGGCCTTGGCCTTGCCGCTCAGGATCTCGCCGAGCGCGGGCAGCATGCGCTCGATCGGGATGTCGGTGATGAAGCCCAGGCGGCCCTGGTTGATGCCGATGAGGGGAATCTTGTAACCCGCCAGGCGGCGCGCGATGCCGAGCATGGTGCCGTCGCCGCCGATCACGATGACGGCGCAGGCCTGCGCGCCGAATTCTTCCACCGTCATGGCGTCCACGCCGGGCACTTCCACGTAGCTGGCGGTATCGGCTTCGAGCACGGGACGATAACCGCCGTCGCGCAGGAAGTCGACGATGGCCCGCACCGGCTCGTCGATGCCGGCGGTATTTTGCCGTACGACCAGCGCGATGGTTTGTTGCGATTCAGGCGGTACGGGCATACGGTTCTCGGCAGCAGGTGGTAGAGACACAGAAGATTAACCGATTCGTTCGGCTTCTGCTATATCGCAACTCAGCCATCACTGTACAAAAGCACAGTATAGTTGGGCGAACCGGATTCCGGCAAGGGCGTCCGTCGTTCAGTGCAAGACGCCGAATACCACTGCGCCGAGAATCGCCAGGCCGATGGTCAGCTGGTGCAACAGTATCAGCACCAGCCAGCGCAGCGCGGTGAGCTTGCGCGAGCCGCCATACACCTTGCGCATCGCGGCCGGCAGATAAAACGCCAGCCACATCCACAGCAGGAAGGTGACCAGGCCAAAGCCATCCGGTATCAGCACCATCAGGGTCATCGCCAGGAAAGCGAACGCGTTGGTGTGCAGTGCGAACAGCAGGTGCTCACCATAGCGCCGCCCGGAACCCAGGTACAGTACCTTCAGGTACAGCGCGAAGAACGGCATCATGAAGAAGATCGCATAGGGCGCGTAGTGATAGAACGACTCGATCAGCAGCGCGCCTTTTTCTTCAAACGGCAGCTCGCCGAAATATTCGATCCTGTCGGCGATATGCGCATTGTGGGGCTTCACCCACGCGCTCGCACGCCGCGCCACCTCGCCGACCTCGCCCGGATTGTCTTCCTTGAGCACGGCGTCGGTCTTGCTGGCGTGCACGGCGCCGGGCGGGACGGCAGCCTCTGCGGCCGTCTTTTCCCGGCCCTGCCCGGCGCCGCCCTTCGCCTGCGCGGCAACCGCCGGCGCACCATGCTGCGGTCTCTCTTCTCCACGCAATTTGACGTCATGCATGGAAAACTTCAAGACCGCGAAAAAGATCAGGCTGAATGTCAGGTACATCCGCAAGGGCTGCACGTAAGGAACGCGCCGTCCATTGATGTATTCCAGAGTCAGGCGTCCTGGGCGGAACAATAACACGCCCAGCGACTTCCAAAGCTTGCCTTCGAGTGCCACGTAGTGGCCGATGAACTCGTGCATGAACTCGCGCGCGCTGGGCGGATGGAGCACGGTTTCCTGGCCACACTGGTGGCAGAAATGCCCGGAGACGGTGGCGCCGCAATTCGGGCAATTGCTGGCGGCGTGGTGCAGGTCGAGTTCGCTGTTCACGGTCATTCCGGTCATGGCACACGAAAACGACATGTTATCCAGTTAATTGCAAAAAAGCATCATTTAAGTGGCATTTTGAACAAATGCCAACGAAGCCAGCCGAGGAGACGCAGCCTCGGCGTTTTTTCACACCATGTGTATCGCATTCAATTGCGCGACCGGTTTTGGTGGCGGGCGTTAGGATTTAAGCAATCTGATTGTATCCAAGGAGATTGCCATGCCGCAGGAAGAAAAAGACCGTGTCGTGAACACGGATCGCAAGATCGAGGAACAGAGCTACAAGCGCGAGCCGCACGAGCGCGACGAGTCGCCGGATGGCCAGAGCATCAAGCCGCGCGGCATCATCGCCCAGGCTGCCGCCGACATCGAGCAGGGCTTGGTCGACACCGAAAACTACGAAGGCCGCGGCACGCCCGGCCTGGAACAGGCGGTCCAGCCGAAGCCGGACGCCACCGGGCAGGCCACGCCGCTGGAAGGCCGCCACCGCGACATGCGCGACCACGATTCGGTGGAACCGGTCGACAAGGGGCAAAACCGATGAGCGCACGGGTGCTGGCGCTTGCTGTGCTGGGGGCCATGAGCGTGCATGCGCTCGCCCAGCAATATGCGCCCGGCTTCGGTCCCGATCCACAGCTGCCGGCGCCGCAAAAATCGCTGATCCCGACCATGAACATCGCCCCGGCCGACCCCTGGCCCCAGGGCACCCGGCCGACGCCGGCAGCCGGCCTGGCAGTCACCGCCTATGGCACGGGTCTCGACCATCCGCGCTGGCTGTACGTGCTGCCGAACGGCGACGTGCTGGTGGCCGAGAGCAACAAGCCGGCCAACGCACCCAAGGAAGATGGCATCAAGGCCAAGGTGCAGGGCATGGTCATGAAAAAAGCCGGTGCCGGGGTCGAATCGCCCAACCGCATCATCCTGCTGCGCGGCATCGGCGCCAACGGGACCGCGGCTACCAAGACGACCTTTGCCCAGAACCTGAATTCGCCGTTCGGCATGACGCTGGTCGGCAGCGACCTGTACATCGCGAATGCGGACGCCCTGTGGCGCTTCCCGTATAAAACCGGCGAAACCACCCTCTCCGGCAAGGGCACGAAAGTGATGGACCTGCCGGCGGGCATCAACCACCACTGGACCAAGAACGTGGCCGCGTCCCCCGACGGCAAGAAGCTGTACGTCACGGTCGGCTCCAACAGCAACGTCGCCGAGAACGGCATGGAGATCGAACAGGGCCGCGCCGCGATCTGGGAGTACGACATCGCCAGCGGCAAGAGCCGCATCTACGCCAGCGGCTTGCGCAACCCGAACGGGATGGACTTCGAACCGCAGACCAAGATGCTCTGGACCGCCGTCAACGAACGCGACGAGATCGGCAACGACCTGGTGCCGGACTACATGACCTCGGTGAAGGACGGCGGCTTCTACGGCTGGCCGTACAGCTACTACGGCCAGCACGTCGACGACCGCGTCAAGCCGCAAAAGCCGGACATGGTGGCCAAGGCCATTCCGCCCGACTATGCGCTGGGCGCACACACGGCCTCGCTGGGCCTGGCGTTCTACAACGCCAGCCTGCTGCCGCAATTCAAGAACGGCGCCCTGATCGGCCAGCACGGTTCCTGGAACCGCAAGCCGCACGCCGGCTACAAGCTGATCTTCGTGCCTTTCAATAACGGCAAGCCGAGCGGCCCGCCCCAGGACGTGCTGACCGGCTTCCTGAGCAAGGACGGCAAGGCTTACGGCCGTCCGGTCGGGGTCGCAATCGACAAGCAGGGCGCGGTCCTGCTGGCCGATGACGTCGGCAACATGGTCTGGCGGATCACGCCGGCAACCAAATAACCCAATCACCATCAGGAGAAACAAACATCATGACGATCAAGCGCAAAGGCAGCGCCGCCTGGAGTGGCGGCCTCAAGGATGGCAAGGGTTCGGTATCGACCCAGAGCGGCGTACTGAACCAGCAGCAATACGGCTTCAATACCCGTTTCGAAGACGGCCCGGGCACCAATCCGGAAGAACTGCTGGGCGCGGCGCACGCCGGCTGCTTCACCATGGCACTGTCGGGCCAGCTGGGCGCGGCCGGCATGACCGCGCAAAAGCTGGAAACCACGGCCACCGTGTCGCTGGACAAGGTCGGCGACAGCTTCGCCATCACCGCGGTGCACCTGGACCTGGTCGCCGTGATCCCGGGCGCCGATGAAGCGGCGTTCCAGGAAGCGGCGCGCAAGGCCAAGGAAGGCTGCCCGGTGTCCAAGCTGTTCAACACCGACATCACCCTCGACGCCAAGCTGCAGAACTGAGTTGGCGCAGGGGTCAGAGCCCGGTTCTTCTTTTGGCGCTCTGACCCCGTTGTTCCGACGCGGCGCCAATCAGGAGCCCGCCTGCAGGAATTCGCCCAAGCGCATAAAATCCCAGCTTTCCGTTACCAACACCAAGGACCACAATGCGCCTCCTGCACACCATGTTACGCGTCGGCGACCTGCAGCGCTCCATCGACTTCTACACCAACGTACTGGGCATGAAGCTGCTGCGCACCAGCGAAAACCCCGAATACAAGTACACCCTGGCCTTCGTCGGCTACGGCAACAATCCGGACCATGCCGAACTCGAGCTGACCTACAACTGGGGCACCGACAAGTACGAGATGGGCACGGCCTACGGCCACATCGCCCTGTCGACCGAGGACATCTACAAGACCTGCGAGCAGGTGCGTGCCGCCGGCGGCAACATCAGCCGCGAGCCGGGTCCGGTCAAGGGCGGCAGCACCGTGATCGCCTTCATCACCGACCCGGACGGTTACAAGGTCGAACTGATCGAACGCGCCGACAATGCCGGCGGTGGCGGCCTGAGCAACTAAGCTCACGCAGGCTCGGCCGAGCCAAAATCAGCCGGCCCCGGCAGCGTTTTGCGGGGCCTGCTACAATCGTTTGGTCTGCTGCAAGGCAGACACCCATAAATACGTCTTCGGGGCGGGGTGCGATTCCCCACCGGCGGTATGGCCATCATGGCCGAGCCCGCGAGCGCCTGTAGTTTCATACAGGGTCAGCAGATCTGGTGAGAAGCCAGGGCCGACGGTATAGTCCGGATGAAAGAAGATGTAGCGTCATTACGCACCCGCGTGCCGCCACGGCATGCAGGAACGCGCCGTTTCGCTTTGCCCTGATGCGTTTTTCGCCAAGAAACGTACGCCCTGGCGTACGTCACAAACCCATTGCGAGGAGCGTCTCAATGACCATCAATACCTTTACCCTTCAGAGCAACGACCTGGACGGCCGCATTGCCGCCGCCATCGAAGCGACCCAGGCCGGCATCCCGGTCATCCTGCTCGACGATTTCGACCGTGAAAACGAAGCCGACCTGATCGTCGCTGCCGAAAAGCTGACCGTCGAGACCATGGCCGTCATGATCCGCGAATGCAGCGGCATCGTCTGCCTGTGCCTGACCGCCGACACCGTGCGCGCGCTCGAGCTGCCGCCGATGGCTGCCGAAAACGGCAGCAAGTACGGCACCCCGTTCACGGTGTCGATCGAGGCGCGCGAAGGCGTCACTACCGGTGTCTCGGCGCTTGACCGCGTGACCACGATCCGCGCCGCGATCGCGCCGGATGCCAAGCCGTCCGACCTGGTGCGCCCGGGCCACGTGTTCCCGCTGCGCGCCAACCCGGCCGGCGTGCTGGGCCGCAAGGGCCATACCGAGGGTTCCGTCGACCTGTCGATCATGGCCGGCCTGCAGCCGTCGGCCGTGCTGTGCGAGCTGATGAACGAAGACGGCACCATGATGCGCGGCGAAGCGATCGAACGCTTTGCGCGCGAGCGCGGCTATCCGATCCTGACGATCGCCGAGATGATCGAGTGGCGCCAGCGTGAGGAACGCGCGGCGGCTTGAAAGCCATCACCGCTCGAACCGTCGCCCCTGCCTTCGCAGGGGCGACGGTTTCAAGGCCAACAAAAAACGGCGCACGTAGCGCCGTTTTTCATGCAATGCGCCCAAGCATCAAGGCTGCTGCAACAAGGCATTGATCGGCTGCAGGTCATCCTCGCGCAGCGATCCTGCCGCCGCCTTCAGGCGCAGGCCGGACAGGATGGTATTGTAGCGCGCCCGGGCCAGGTCGGTCTGGGTCTGGTACAGCTGGCGCTGCGCATTCAGCACGTCGATGTTGATGCGCACGCCCACCTGGTAGCCCAGCTTGTTCGATTCGAGCGCCGAGTTGCTCGACACTTCCGCCGCTTCCAGCGCCTTGACCTGGGCCAGGCCGGTGTTCACGCCGAGGAAGGACTGGCGCGCCGTCAGCGCCGCGTTGCGGCGGTTCGCCTCGAGGTCGTTGCGGGCCTTGTCTTCCAGCGCGATCGATTCGCGCACCTGGCTGGTGACGGCGAAACCGTTGAAGATCGGGATGTTGTACTGGATACCGATCGAATTGGTGGTGTTCTTGTAGGGCTGGATGGTGCGGGTGGCATCGGTGTGGCTGGAGGCCACCGTCAGGTCCAGCGTCGGATAATGCCCGGCGCGGCGGCGCGAGATTTCGCGCTTGGCCACTTCGACCGACAGCTCGGCCGCCGTCACCGCGTAATTCTGGTTTTCGGCCGCCGACACCCACTGGTCGACGTTGATCGGTTCCGGCGCCTTCAGGGTCACGCCGGGACGCAGCGTGGCCAGCGCCGCCGGCGGCGTGCCGATGATCGCCTGGAGTGCGGTCTTCTTGTTTTCCAGGTCGTTGACGGCGGCCAGTTCCTGCGACACCACCAGGTCGTAGGCGGCCTGGGCTTCGTGGGTATCGGTGATGGTCTGGGTGCCGACTTCGAAGTTGCGCTTGGCCGAGGCCAGCTGCTCGGTGGTCGCGACCTTCTGGGCGCGGGTCGAGGCCAGCGTGTCCTGGGCGGCCAGCACGTCGAAGTAGGCCTGGGCCACGCGCGTGATCAGGTCCTGCTGGGCCTGGGCAAACTGCGCTTCGGTGATGGATTGCTGCAGCTTGCTCTGTTCATAGGTCTGCCACAGGTCCCAGCGGAACAGCGGCTGCTGCAGCGCGATCGTGTAGTCCTTGACGGTGCCGTAGGCATCGGTGCCACCGGAGACGCCCGTGGGGACGCCGTTCGGGTCGGTGATGACCTGGCCGATGCGGGACGAGTTATCGCTCTTGGAACGGGTGATGCCTCCGCTGATGCCGACCGTCGGCAGCAATCCCGCACGCCCCTGCACGCTGCGTTCGCGTCCCGCGGCCGCGGAGGCGCGGGCGCTGGCATAGGTGGCGTCGTTCGCCAGTGCCTGCTGGTACACCTGGAGCAGGTCGGCTGCGCCGGCATCCAGCGTGAAGAACGCGCCAGCCAGCAGCACGGCGATAAGGGGTTTCTGCATTGCCATCTCCACAGGAGTCATCAAAAGTTTTGGAATCAGGCCGTCAATACTTCGCCATCGAAGGATCGACCTGCACTGCCCAGGCGTGTATCCCGCCCGTTAAATTCGTTACGTTGCTGAAGCCGTTACGCTCCAGGAAAGCTGCCACCTGCATGCTGCGCGCGCCGTGATGGCACACGCAGACGATCTCGCGGTCGTCATCCAGTTCGGTCACCCGGATCGGAATCAGATTCATGGGGATCTGGGTCGAGCCTTCGATGTGACAGGTCTCGACTTCCCAGTTTTCCCGCACGTCGAGCAGCAGCGGTTTGGGGCGCGATGGGTCGGCCAGCCAGGTGGCCAACTCGGGTGCGGTAATGTGCTGCATCGTTATTCCTCCTGTCCGTTCAGAACTGGAAATGCGACGGCACCGGGGCGCCGGCCAGGTAGCGGATGTTGGTCTCGAACACCTTGACCGGGTTCCACGACGCTTCGCCGGTGCGGGTGATGATGCTGAATTCCATGACCGGCGGCTGGCCGGTGATGGCGGCGATGCGGCCACCCACTTTCACCTGCTTCAGGATCGCTTCCGGCAGCACTTCCAGCGCACCCGAGATCACGATCACGTCGTACGGTGCGCCCTTGTCCCAACCCAGCGCGCCATTGCCCTCTTCCACCGTCACGTTCTGAATACCGGCCCTGGCCAGGTTCTTCTGGGCCAGCACGCGGTTGTCCGGATTGATTTCCACGCTCGTCACCTTGGCGGCGCGGTGCGCCAGCAATGCTGCCATGTAGCCCGAACCGGTGCCGATTTCCAGCACGGTTTCATGCTTCTTGACGTTCAGTTCCTGCAGGATGCGCGCTTCGAACTTGGGCGCCAGCATCACGTCGCCACCCGGCAGCGGGATCTCTACGTCGGCGAAGGCCAGGTTCTGGTACGCGGCCGGCACGAATTGTTCGCGCTTGACCACGTGCAGCAGGTCGAGGATCTCGGTGTCCAGCACGTTCCAGGGACGGATCTGCTGTTCGATCATGTTGAAGCGGGCTTGTTCGATATTCATCTTGATACTCGGTGGTAAAAGAAATAATCCGATATTTTATCGTTGAACGGCTTCAGCAAGCATATCTTAACGACATGCCTGCCTGGACCAGCGGAAATTGCGACAGTCTGCAGTTTGGCGGGGTTGAAACGCAAGAACGGCGGCGTCCCGGCGTGGCACCGGCGCTCACGCGGCGCTTGGGCCGGCGGCGGCCCCGGTCGCCTGCGGCAGCAGGCCGTGCAGCGCCATGTCGAGGAAAGTGTCGAGGAAGGCCAGCGGTTCGAGTTCGGCACGCGGGCAGGGGCCGACCGAATGCTTCCAGGTGATCAGCATCAGCATCGGCGCGGTCAGGACTTGCGTCATCAGTTTCACGTCGATGGGACGGAATTCGCCGCGCGCCACGCCGCGTTCGAGCATGCCCGTCATCGCCGCGGTGCCGCGGTTGATGACTTCATCCTGATAGAACTTGGCCAGTTCGGGGAAATTGTCGGCCTCGGCGGTGACCAGCTTGACGATGCCGGAGGCCTTGGTCGCGCCCACCCGCTGCCACCAGTTGTGGATCAGGTGGCGCAGCAGGTCGGCGCTGTGGCCGTCGAATTCGGCCACCGACACCTCGGCCTCGCCGATGGCCGGCACGATGCTGCTGCGGACCACGGCCTTGAACAGCTCTTCCTTGTTCTCGTAATACAGGTAAAGCGTGCCCTTGGAAACGCCGGCGCGGCGTGCGACGTCTTCCAGGCGCGTGGCGGCGTAGCCACGCTCGACGAACAGGTCGATCGCTGCCTCCAGCAACTCCTGGGGCCGCGCTTCTTTACGGCGCTCCCAGCGTGGCTTGGTGTCAAAAGGGCATGGCATGCTTCTGTCCGACAACTAACTGTTGAGTCAGCAAATATAGACCCGGGTCCGGGGGGAGTCAAGGACATCGATGGCCGGCAGTAGTATACTGGCACGCTGCCCAACGCCTGTGTGTATCGCAATTACTTCGCCTGCATGACTTCCCTGCCCGACTTCTCCGGCTGCCGCCCCGGCTGCGGCGCCTGTTGCACTGCCCCGTCGATCAGTTCGCCGATTCCCGGCATGCCGAACGGCAAGCCAGCCGGTGTGCGCTGCGTACAACTGGACGAAAGCAACGGCTGCCGTATTTTCGGGCAGCCGGGCCGGCCCCGCGTGTGCGCCAGCCTGCAGCCGTCGCAGGAGATGTGCGGCGCGTCACGCGAGCAAGCCATGTTTTATTTGTCCGAGCTCGAGCGCCTCACTGCCTGAAGGTCCTTGCTTCAAATAAAAATGTCCCCACCTGTGGCGGGTTACTCGACGGCAGTTGCATTGCTCATGGTAAGCTTGCGCCCCGCGCAGCATCCCTTCCGCGTCCGACTCCCCAACCTTACCTGACTTAGCAAAACTTCATGGACATCATTCTCGCTATCAAAGCGATCATCATGGGCCTCGTCGAGGGCTTTACCGAATTCCTGCCGATTTCATCCACGGGTCACCTGATCCTGGCCGGCAGCCTGCTCGATTTCACCACCGAGAAGGCCAAGGTGTTCGATATCGCCATCCAGGCCGGGGCGATCCTGGCGGTGATGTGGGAGTACCGCGCGCGTATCGCGGCCGTGCTTGGCGGCCTGGGCTCGGACCCGCGCCAGCAGAAATTCATGGTCAACCTGATCGTCGCTTTCCTGCCGGCGGCGGCGCTCGGCTTCCTGTTCGCCAAGGCGATCAAGGCCCACTTGTTCGCTCCGGTGCCGGTGGCGCTGGCCTTCATCATCGGCGCGCTGGTCATCCTGTGGGCCGAACGCCGCCACAAGATGCTGCCGGGGTCGCACCGTATCGCTACCGTCGACGACATGACCATGCTGGACGCGCTGAAGGTCGGCTGCGCCCAGTGCTTCGCCCTGATTCCGGGCACCAGCCGTTCCGGCGCGACCATCATCGGCGGCATGCTGTTCGGCCTGTCGCGCAAGGCCGCCACCGAATTCTCGTTCTTCCTGGCGATCCCGACCCTGCTGGCGGCGACCGTGTACTCGGTGTTCAAGGCGCGCCACGAGCTGTCGGCGGCCGACCTGCCGCTGTTCGGCATCGGCGGCCTGGCCGCTTTCGTTTCGGCCTTCCTATGCGTGCGCTGGCTGTTGCGCTTCATCAGCTCGCACGACTTCACGGGCTTCGCCTGGTACCGTATCGTGTTCGGCATCGTCGTCCTCGTCACCGCGCATTTCGGCTGGGTGGTCTGGGCCGACTAATATAAATACATCTTGAGCAGGACGATTCGAACATCATGACGAGCGACATCCAAGAACGCGCGCTGCACGTGCTGGAAACGGTATTCGGCTACCCCGCGTTCCGCGGGCAGCAGGCCGATATCGTCGAGCACGTGGCCAGCGGCGGCGATGCGCTGGTCCTGATGCCGACCGGCGGCGGCAAGTCGCTGTGCTACCAGATTCCGGCGCTGCTGCGCGACGGCGTCGGCGTGGTCGTCTCGCCGCTCATCGCGCTGATGCAGGACCAGGTCGACGCGCTGGCCGAAGTCGGCGTGCGCGCCGCCTTCCTGAACTCGACCCAGACCTTCGAAGAAACGCTGCGCATCGAGCGCATGGTGCGCACAGGCGAACTCGACCTGGTCTACGTGGCGCCCGAGCGCCTCATGACACAGCGCTGCCTCGACCTGTTCGAGGACTCGCACATCTCGCTGTTCGCGATCGACGAGGCGCACTGCGTGTCGCAATGGGGGCACGATTTCCGGCCCGAGTACATCCGCCTGTCGATCCTGCACGAGCGCTTCCCGCAGGTGCCGCGCATCGCCCTGACCGCGACCGCGGACCAGATGACGCGCGCCGAGATCGCCCAGCGCCTGCAGCTGGAAGAGGCGCGCCAGTTCGTGTCCTCGTTCGACCGCCCGAACATCCGTTATTCGATCGTCGAAAAGACCAACGGCCGCAAGCAGCTGATCGATTTCATCAGCACCGAGCATCCGGGCGACTGCGGCATCGTCTATTGCCTGTCCCGTAAAAAGGTCGAGGAGACCGCCGACTTCCTCAACGAAAACGGCATCCGCGCCCTGCCCTACCACGCCGGCATGGACTACGCCGTGCGCGCCGCCAACCAGGCCCAGTTCCTGCGCGAAGAGAACATCGTGATGGTGGCGACCATCGCCTTCGGCATGGGTATCGACAAGCCGGACGTGCGCTTCGTCTGCCACCTCGACCTGCCCAAATCCCTCGAAGGCTATTACCAGGAAACCGGGCGTGCCGGCCGTGACGGCATGCCGTCGAACGCCTGGATGGCCTACGGCCTGCAGGACGTGGTGCTGCAGCGCCGGATGATCGACGAATCCGACGCCGACGAGAATTTCAAGCGCGTGCTGTCGTCCAAGCTGGATGCGATGCTGGGCCTGTGCGAAACGCTGAGCTGCCGGCGCATGCGCATGCTGGAGTATTTCGGCGAGCGTTCCGGCCCCTGCGGCAACTGCGATACCTGCCTGCTGCCGCCGACCTCGTTCGACGCCACGGTGCCGGTGCAGAAGCTGCTGTCGGCCATCTACCGCTGCGACCAGCGCTTTGCCGCCGGCCACATCATCGACGTGCTGCGCGGCGTCGAATCCGAGCGCATCACCCAGTGGCACCACGACAAATTGTCGGTGTACGGCGTCGGCGCCGACCGCGGCGAGCAGGAATGGCGCGCCATCGTGCGCCAGGTGATCGCGCTCGGCCTGGTCACGGTCGACCACGATGCCTACAGTTCGCTCAAGCTCACCGAAGCCGCGCGCCCGGTGCTGAAGGGCGAACGCAAGGTCGAGCTGCGCCAGTACCAGAAACCGGTCAAGCAGAAGCGCGCCGCGCCGACCCGCGGCTATGCCGAGATGGACCTGTCGTCCTCGGAGCAGGCGATCTTCGAGAAACTGCGCTGGTGGCGCATGGAAACCGCGCGCGCGCACAACGTGGCGGCCTTCATCATCTTCGGCGACGCCACCCTGCGCGAGATCTGCAAGGCCAAGCCGACCTCGCTGGACGAATTGCGCGGGGTGTCGGGCGTGGGCGCCAAGAAGCTGGCCTCGTATGGCGACGAAATCGTCGCCATCATCGCCGAGATGGTCTGAGGTTTACTTCTTCTCGAACACCAGGTCCCACACGCCGTGGCCCAGCTTGATGCCGCGGTTTTCGAACTTGGTCAGCGGACGGTAGGCCGGCTGCGGCGCATAGCCTTCGGCGGTGTTCTTCAGCTGCGGCTCGGCGCCCAGTACTTCCAGCATCTGGACCGCGTAGTCTTCCCAGTCGGTGGCGCAGTGGAGGTAGCCGCCGGCCTGCAGCTTGCTGCACAACAGCTTGACGAAGTCCGGCTGGATCAGGCGGCGCTTGTTGTGGCGCGCCTTGTGCCACGGGTCCGGGAAGAAGATGTGGACGCCGGCCAGCGAGCCGTCGGCGATCATGTTGTTCAGCACCTCCACCGCGTCGTGCTGGATCAGGCGCAGGTTGGTGATGCCCTCTTCGCCGATCAGTTTCAGCAGGCTGCCGACGCCGGGCGTGTGCACTTCGACGCCGATGAAATCCTTGTCCGGCATCACTTTGGCGATGTGGGCGGTGGTGCCGCCCATGCCGAAGCCGATCTCCAGGATCAGCGGCGCAGTGCGGCCGAAAGGTGCGTGGAAATCGAACTGTTCCTTGCGGTACTCGATCAGGAATTGCGGCCCGAACGCCTCGAGCGCGCGCGCCTGCCCGGTCGACAGGCGTCCGGCCCGCGTGACGAAACTGCGGATGCGGTGCTCGGTCGGGTCGTAGAGCATCGGACGGCCTTGGCTGTTGGTGGGCGTATCTGCGGACATGGGATCAATGATGTGGGAAGAAAAACGGGCGCCATTATACCCCGCGCCGCGTGCCGGTCTTCTCCGACATAATGGCGGATTCACCACAGGAGATGCGCCCATGCGCCAGCAGTCCCACCCGATCGCCACCGAAGACAACGTCGCCAGCTTCCAGCTCACGTCCTTCCATTTCGGCAGCGCCGCAGGGGAGCAGAGGCAGGGTAAAAAGGTCTACATCCAGGCCTCGCTGCACGCCGACGAGGTGCCGGCGATGCTGGTGGCGCACGTGCTCAGGCGCGAACTCGAGCGTCTGGACGGCGAAGGCCGCGTCAAGGGCGAGATCATCCTGGTGCCGGCCGCGAATCCGATCGGGCTGTCGCAAGTGGTCCACAACACGCCGTTCGGCCGCTACGACCTGGCCAACGGCATCAATTTCAATCGGTCCTACAAACACGTCGCCGCCGATCTCAAGACCGAGCTGGCGGGCCGGCTGGGCGCGGACGCCGCCGCCAACGTGGCCCTGATCCGCGCGCACGCGCGTCACTCGGTCGCTGCCTGGGACACCGACAACCCGACCCAGGACCTCAAGAAGACCCTGCTCGGGATGGCGATCGACGCCGACGTCATGCTCGACCTGCACTGCGATAACGAAGCGGTGCTGCACCTGTACACCGGCACGCCGCTGGCGGACGCGGTCAAGCCGCTGGCCGCATTGATGGGCGCGCACGCGACCCTGCTGGCGCGCGAATCCGGCGGCGAACCCTTCGACGAAGCCTGCAGCCGCCTGTGGTGGGACCTGGCCGCGGCTTTCCCGGAAGCCGCCATCCCGATGGCCTGCATCGGCGTGACGGTGGAGCTGCGCGGCGAGAGGGACGTGCGCTACGACCTGGCCGAACAGGATGCGCGCGCCCTGCTGCAGTTCCTGGCGCGCCAGGGGGTGCTCGACATCGAACCCGAACCGCTGCCTGCACTGATCGCCGAGCCGACCCCGCTGGAAGGCGTGGAACCGATCGCGGCGCCGCATGCGGGCGTGCTGGTGTTCCTCAAGAAGCTGGGCGAGCGGCTGCAGGCGGGCGATGCGGTGGCCGATATCGTGAACCCGGTCAGCGGGCAGGTGACGACCTTGCGCTGCACGCAGTCGGGAGTCTTGTTTGCGTGTACGGCGCACCGGCACCTGCTGCGCGGGATGCATGTGTGCAAGGTGGCGGGGGATGTCGCGAACCGGACCGGGAATCTGCTGGGGCAATAATAGCTTGCGCTAGAAAACGACACGCGGCATTTGAACGTCGCCCCTGCGAAGGCAGGGGCCCAAGTTGCACGCATCCTCGTTACACGCGCTGTTGGCAGGTGACGAACTTGGGTCCCTGCCTGCGCAGGGACGACGGGCTGAGGGCGCGGGCCATAATGGCACACACGAACCTCAAGCCGCCAGCGCATCCTCGAATAAATACCGTCTCGCCAGCAGCGGCCCGATCGCCTCCGCCGCCATCGGCCGCGCCACCAGGTAGCCCTGCACCTCGTTGCACCCCAGCGCCCGCAGGATCTGCAGCTGCTCGCGGGTCTCGACGCCTTCCGCCACCACTTCCATGCCGAGCGCATGGGCCATCGACACGATCGCCTGGAAGAACACCTGCCCTTCCTTCGAGCGTCCCAGCTCGGCGGTGAAGGAGCGGTCGACCTTCAGCACGTCCATCTTCATGCGCTGCAGCTGCGACAGCGACGAGTAGCCGGTGCCGAAGTCGTCGACGTGCAGCTTGATGCCGAGCGCGCGGATCGCCGCCAGTTCGGCCAGGATCTCTTCTTGGTCGCCCATCATGGCCGATTCCGTGATCTCGACTTCCAGCAGGCCGGGCGCCACGCCATGGCGCAGCAGGGCGTCGGCCAGCTCGCGCTGCACGCCGCCGCGCAGGAACTGCTTGGGCGAGACGTTGATCGATACCGGCACCGCGAATCCGCTCCCCTGCGGCCCCTGGCCGCGCCAGGCTGCCAGCTGGGCGCAGGCGAGGTCGATCACGATGGCGCCGATCGGCACGATCAGGCCGCTCGCTTCGGCCAGCGGAATGAATTCGTCGGGACGGATCATGCCCAGCTGCGGGTGCTCCCAGCGCAGCAGCGCTTCCATGCTCAGCAGGCGGCCGCTGCGGGTGTCGACGCGCGGCTGGTAGTGCAGCACGAACTGTTTTTTCTCGATCGCTTCCAGCAGGCGCTGGCGCAGCTGGGCGCGCGTCTTGAGGCTGCTCGATTGCGACGGATCGAAGAAACGGTACTGGCCCTTGCCCTCGTTCTTGCCGGCATACATGGCGATGTCGCTGTGGCGGATCAGGGTGGCGGCGTCGCTGCCGTCGCGCGGGAACACGCTGATGCCGACCGAGGCGCCGATCATGTGCTGCTCTTCCGCGATCGTGAACGGCTTGCCGAAGGCCTGGATGATGCGCGCGGCGACCGCCGCCACCTGGTGCTCGCTGTCGAAGGGGCTGAGCAGCACGATGAACTCGTCGCCGCCGAAGCGCGCCACCCGGTCGCTCGGACGCAGCTGGGTCAGCAAACGCGTCGCCGCGGCCTTCAGCAGGCGGTCGCCGACTGCGTGGCCGTGCGAATCGTTGACCTGCTTGAATTCGTCGAGGTCGATGAACAGCAGCGCCGCTTCCTGGTTGTTGGCCTTGGCATGCGCCAGCGCCGGCGGCACGAAGTTCAGGAACCAGTGGCGATTCGGCAGGCCGGTCAGGCTGTCCTCGTTGGCCAGGCGCGCCAGCTGCGCTTCGTGTTCCTTGCGCTGGCTGATGTCCTGCAGCGTGACGGCGAGGCCGTCGCCGACCCGCACCAGGCGCCGGTGGCCCCAGCGGATGTTGAGCCGGTTATCGTCGGGCATGCGCCGGTCTTCCTGATGAAAACCGGCCGTCATCGCCTGGCGATAGTTGGCGATCAGCTCGCGCGCATCGACGCCGCGGTCGACCTGGGACACCAGGCTGCCGACCAGTTCCTCGCGCGTCATGCTGTAGAAGAAGGCGCCGCGCTCGTTGCAGTCGACGATGCGGAAGTCGACCATCTGGCCCTTGCGGTCGCGCACCGGGGCGACCATGTAGAAGCCGTCGTTGCCGCTCTCGGTGGCAGTGCGGTAGGCGCGCTGCACCGCATCCTGCTCGCGCGCGCGGGCGGCCGCGCGCAGCGACAGGATGGTCGCGACCGCGGCCAGTGCCAGCAGGACGATGCTGGCCACCAGCGTCTGGTTGCGGCTGTCGATCCAGTAGGCCTCGGCGCCGGCCAGCGCCGCCTCGTGCGACAGCGCCACCAGTGCGACCAGAGGATAAGCACCCGAGCGGCGCCAGCCCAGCACGCGCGCGCGTCCGTCGGCAAAGCCGCCCGCCCCCTGCACACCGTCGACCAGCTGGACGCCGCGCGCCACCGGCCAGCGGTCGGCATTCGCCGGCAGCAGCGACCCGGCGCGGTGGGTGCGCACTGCGCCGTCGCCGTCCTGCTCGATGCGCAGGCCGTTGTCGATGCCGACCAGGGCCAGCAGGCTGCCCGGCCCCAGCGTCGGCGCGCTGACGAAGGAAGTGAAATAGGCGGCATCGACCGCCATCAGCAGCACGCCGTCGAATTCGTCGTCGGCGTTGTCGAGGCGGCGGCTGAACAGGATCGTGCCCTGCGCCCCTTCCAGTTCGGGCGGCGGCGTGCCGATGCGCAGCGCGGTCGAATTGCTGTCGCGGTGCTGGAGGAAGAAGCGCGCACCGGACAGGTCGGCGGCGCGCCCGAGGGGGCGGCTGGACGAGCGGATGCTGCCGTCGCGCCCGACCACGCCGACGTTGACGAAGGCGGCGTCGGTGAACATGCCGTCGCGCCGCATGTCCTCGATCAGCGCCCGGCTGTGCGCGTGCTCCCAGCTGTGCTTGAGCTGCATCGTGATCTGGTCCATCTGCGCGACCGAGCGGGTGATGTACTGCTCGTAGGCTTCGGCATAGGCGTCGGCTTGCTTGACCGCCTGGTCGAAAGCACGCTGCTGCTCGGCCTGCGCGCGCAGCACGGCCGCGCCCCACAGCACGAGGCAGGCCAGCAGCGCCAGCGCCGGCCACAGCAGGGCCAGGAAGCGGTGGGTACGCGGAGCGGTGTGCGCGCGGGACGGGTGCATGCGATCTCTACACTTAGTTTCTGACTAAAAACGAAGTGTAAGAGCCGCGCGTTACCGGCTGATGACGTGGCGCCTTGCTTCCACCTGGGCCAGCACCTCGTTGACCTGGTTCAGGTCCGCTGGCTTGACCAGGTGATGGTCAAACCCGGCCTGCTCGGCTTCTTCGCGGTCCTGGTGCTGGCCGTAGCCGGTCAGCGCCACCAGCGTCGCGCCGGCATTTTCGGGCTGGCTGCGCAGGCGGCGCGCCAGTTCGTAGCCGTCCATGTCGGGCAGGCCGATGTCGAGCAGCAGCACGTCCGGCCGCTCCGCGCGCGCCCGCGCCAGCGCGCCGCCGGCGTCGTACTCGACGCTCACCGCATGGCCCTGCACCTCGAGCAGCGCGGCCAGCATCTGGGCGGCGTCGACGTTGTCGTCGACCACCATCACGCGCAGGTGGCCGGCATCCACCTGCCCCGCCGTGCCGGCAGCGGCCGGCTGGCGTGCTGGCGGCGCCGCCAGGCACGGCAGGCACAGCGAGAACTGGCTGCCCTGCCCGATGCCGGCGCTGCGGGCGTGGACGGTGCCGCCATGCAGCGCGATCAGGCTTTTCACCAGCGCCAGCCCGATTCCGAGGCCGCCCTGCGAACGGTCCGGCGTGCGTTCGGCCTGGGTGAACAGGTCGAAGATGTAGGGCAGCACTTCGGGGGCGATGCCGACCCCGCTGTCGCTGACCGTCACGGTCACCCGGCCTTGGTCGGCGTCGACCGCCACGTCCAGCACGATGCGCCCGCCCGGCGCCGTGTACTTGGCGGCATTGTTGAGGATGTTCGAGATCACCTGCACCAGGCGCGTGCGGTCGCCCAATACGTGGGCCGGCTGGCCGGACATCTGCAGGGTCAGCGCATGGCGGCGCGCGTCGATCAGGGGCCGCACCTGCTCCACCGCCGCGGCCACGATCACGTTCAGGTCGAGCTCATCCTTTTCCAGCGTGACCAGCCCGCGGGTGACGCGCGAGACGTCCAGCAGGTCGTTCACCAGGTCGGTCATGTGGGCCGCCTGGCGCGCGATGATCTCGCTGGCGTTGCTCACGCTTTTCGGGTCGTGGCGGCCGAGCTTGAGCAGCTGGGCCGCGGTCATGATCGGCGCCAGCGGGTTGCGCAGTTCGTGCGCCAGCATGGCCAGGAACTGGTCTTTCTGGCGGTTGGCGGCGCGCAGCTCGTCCTCGATCAGCTTGCGCGCCGTGACGTCGCTGCCCTCGACGAAGATGCCGGACACGGCACCGTTGGCATCGCGGATCGGCTGGTAGACGAAGTCGAGGTAGCGCTGTTCCAGTGGCCCCTCCGGCTCGCGCTGCAGTCGCAGCGGCAAGGCATGGCCGACGAAGGGTTCGCCGGTACTGTACACGCGGTCCAGCAGCTCGAAGAAGCCCTGCCCCGCCACCTCCGGCAGCGCCTCGCGCGCGCTTTTTCCGATGATGTGGCGGTGGCCGACCAGCTGCAGGTAGGACTGGTTGGTCAGCTCGAACACGTGCTCGGGTCCGCGCAGCACGGCCATGATGCCGGGCGCCTGCTCGAACAGGGTGCGGAAGCGCTCGTTCTCTTCCTCGCGGTATTTTTCGGCCAGCACCTGCTCGGTGACCTCGACGCAGGCGCAGTACATGCCGGCGATGCGGCCGCTCTCGTCGCGCACCGGCGAATACGAAAAGGTGAACCAGGTCGGCTCGTCGTAGCCGTGGCGGTTCATCTCGAGGTACAGGCGGTCGGCGTAGGTGGCCTCGCCGGCCAGCGCGCGCTCGATCAGCGGGTGGATGTCGTCCCAGATCTCGGACCAGATATCGTAAAAGCGCCGCCCCAGCGCCTGCGGATGCTTTTCGCCCAGCACGTCGCGGTAGGAATCGTTGTACAGGAAGGCCAGTTCCGGGCCCCAGGCGACGAACATCGGGAACTTGGAGTTCAGCATCAGCCCGACCACCGTGCGCAAGGCCTGCGGCCAGTCGCGCGGATGCCCCAGCGGCGACGTCGACCAGTCGTGCGCCCGCATCATCGCCCCGACCTCGCCGCCGCCGCTCAGGAACATGAGCGCGCCGGAGACGCAATCGATCTTGTCTTGCGGGTCGTCGGGTGGTCGGGTTCGTTGGTCGTCGTCGGGCATGGTCGATACGGAAGCAGTGACGGCTTCAGTTTGCCATAAGGTCAAGACAGGGGGCGCGCGGGCGGAACTGGCTGAACGGGGTAAACGGCAGGAAAAATGGAGCGGGTGAAGGGAATCGAACCCTCGTCTTAAGCTTGGGAAGCTTCGGCTCTACCATTGAGCTACACCCGCGTCAGCAGCATTTTACGCGGCTTCGCCTGCTATTGACAACCTGACAGTGTAGCCGTGCGAAGGGCGGCACTACCAACGACACCGCAGAAAAATTACTCAAGGTAACTAACTGTGCTTAAAAGCAACAAAAACAATTATTTTCGCAATGAAACGAAAAATTATCAGATTGCCTTGATATGTTGCAATATAATAATTTACGTATCCTTGTAGAAATTAACCACTTTGAGGCCAGCATGAAATTCAACGACTTCCGCGTTCTTGCTTTTACCTTTGCCGTAGCAGCGACCTCCGGGCTGGCACAAGCCGGGCAGATTTCCTTCAATGATAGCAACTGCCAGGGTACCACTGTATCCAGTGCAATCACGTGTTCGGCAAGTTCGGCCGGCGTGAATTACGGTGCGACCGTGTCGGCCTGGTCGGCCGCCGGCACCGGTAAATTCGGCAACGCCTCGATGGTCTATTACGACAACTCCGGCCTTGGCATCTCCTCCCCGTGGGAGTCCACCACCAGCCCGGAGCATGCGATCGACAATAATGGCGCCACCGAGGCGCTCCTGATCAGTTTTGGCACGAACAACGTGGCACTGAACCAGCTGTCGCTCGGCTGGGCCTACAACGATGCCGACGTCAGCATCCTGCGTTATACCGGCACCCAGGCGCCGGTGCTCGGCAACAGCACGGTCGCCAACCTGACCGACACTGCCGGCTGGGAGTGGGTAGGCGACTATGCCAACCTGAGCACCAGCAGCGCCTTGAGCTTCAATAGCGGCGACAAGGCCGCTTCCTGGTGGCTCGTCAGCGCCTACAACTCGGCCTATTCGGGTGTCGCGCATTCGAGCTACTTCGGTGACGGCAACGATTACTTCAAGGTCTCCGGCTTTGGCG
Source organism: Herbaspirillum sp. SJZ107 (assembly GCF_006715485.1). GTDB lineage: Bacteria > Pseudomonadota > Gammaproteobacteria > Burkholderiales > Burkholderiaceae_D > Telluria. The sequence continues at coordinate 175,503 of NZ_VFNH01000002.1, read as the reverse complement.
GCAACGTCATCGTCCAGGCTCCGACCCCGACTCCGACCCCGACGCCTGCTCCTACCCCGACGCCGACCCCGGGCACGAAGGTACCGGAACCCGGCACCTTTGCCCTGTTCGGCATTGCCTTGCTGGGTTGCGTTGCGGCGCGACGCAAGTCGAAAGCCAAGTAAGACACACCGCGCTCTGCGGATGCGCATCGAAGCGAAGTCACGGCCGTGACTTCGCTTTTTTTTTGGCCGCATGACCTTGCTCTAATATATTCGTTTGAAATAGGCGGTATGGACTCATATAGTAAGCACTCATCCATATCACTTTTTCAAGACCATACCCATGGCGAATTTCGACATCTCCGGCATCGTGCAGTGCTTGCATGACGCCCGCCAGCAATGGCGCCAGGCGCACCGCCCTGCCACAGGCGAGGTGCGCGGCATCGAATTTCCATCGCGCGATGCCCTGGCCGCCATCGTCGGACAACTGAAGGGCGTACTGTTCCCGATGCGCCTGGGGCCGACCGGCCTGCGCCAGGAGAGCGAAGAATTCCATGTCGCGCATGCGCTCGACTCGGCCCTGCATGCGCTGCTGCGCCAGGTCGAAATCGAGCTCAAGTACAGCGCGGCGCTACAGCAGTGCACCGGCGCCGACAGCGCCGGCCAGGCACTCGCCGTCACGCAAGCCTTCGGCGCTGCCCTGCCCGGCATCCGGATGATGCTCGACAGCGACGTGCTGGCCGCCTACCAGGGCGACCCGGCCGCGCGCAGCGTCGACGAAGTGCTGCTGTGCTATCCGGGCATCCTGGCGATGATCCATCACCGCCTGGCGCATTGCCTGTATCAACTCGGCCTGCCGCTGCTGGCACGCATCGTCGGCGAACTGGCGCATGCGGAAACCGGGATCGACATCCATCCGGGCGCGACCATCGGCGCCGGCTTCTTCATGGACCACGGCACCGGCATCGTGATCGGCGAAACCGCCGTCATCGGCCAGCACGTGCGCCTGTACCAGGCCGTCACGCTGGGCGCCAAGCGCTTTACCACGCTGGCCGACGGCTCGCTGCAGAAAGGCCAGCCGCGCCATCCGGTGGTCGAAGACGACGTGGTCATCTATGCCGGCGCCACCGTGCTCGGCCGCATCACGATCGGCAAGGGCGCAGTCATCGGCGGCAACGTCTGGGTGACCCACGACGTGGCGCCGGGCGCGCGCGTGGCCCAGGCCGCAGCGCGCGAGGATGGCGTCAACGGCCATGCCGACCCCGCCTAGGTAGCCGCGCGCTCCGGCGCCGCCTTATTTGGGGCTGTCGACCGTATAGCCCTTGGCCCTCAGCGCGCCCAGGTAGCCCCTCGGGTCGAACACGTCCTTCATCTCGAGCACGGCAAAGGTCGACGCGTATTCCGCCATCGCCTTTTCGGCGGCTTCCAGCCAGGTCGCGCGCAGGCGCTCGTGGATCGAGCGGAATTCCGGACTGGTCTGCCCGGCGGCGCTGCTGCCCAGGATTGCCTCGTCGCAGGCTTGCGCTTGCGTCGTGTAGTCGAGGCCTTCGATCTCGGCGATGTTGCCGTCGGCCCAGGCACTGGCGCGCTGCTGGAGGGCGCCGAGGTCCTGTTCCAGGCTGTCGAGCGTCCTCGCAAGGCAGGCCGCGTCGTTCAGCTGCGTCTTCTTGAATGCCGTGAGCGCCTGGCCCACGTTGTCCAGCTCCAGTTCGAAACCGGACTGCAGCACCTTGACCTTGTTGGCCTTGGCGATCTGGAAGATGCGTTCGCGCACGATGCTGCCGTTCACCAGGCCGGACTTGTCGCGCCCGGCGGCCTGCAGGCGTTGCGCCGCGAAGAGCGGCCGCAGGCGTTCCACGTCCTCGTTGTCGCCGATGTACCGGTCCTTCAATAGCGTCCAGTGCGCGTAGACCTCGGCCGGCAGCACGTCCTGCAGCGTGGCGCCGTCCGGGTTCTTCTGGATGCCGATCAGGCGCGGCAGTTGCGGCAGCAGGCGCAAGCCCTTGAAGAAGCCGACGTGCGCCGATGCCGACGGCGGCGCCAGCAGCACCTGCGACTGCGACAGCAAGTGCTCGACCCGGCTGGCATCCCATTCCATGTTCCTGGGCAGCGGCGAGTACACGCCGAACACCCACATGACGTGGTTGCCCTTCGAGACTTTCCAGACCCCGGGACCGGGGCGGCGCCCAGACACGACGATCTGGGCTGGCGCCGCCTGCAAGTCCTGCAATTCCGGGGACGCGCCCTCGGCCTGGGGTGCGGCGGCCGGCGGCGTGGCCGGGTCGGACGCGGTCTGGGCCAGCGCCGGGAGCGCCAGCACGCCCAGCATCAGTACGCATGCAATGCCCCGGCGCCTCATTTCGGACTCTCGACCGTATAGCCCTTTTCCTGCAGCAGGGACAGGTAGCTCTTCGGCCCGAGAATGTCGCTCATCGCCAGCATCGCAAACGTCGCCTTGTTCTTTTCCAGCGCACTGTCGACTGCTTTCAGCCAGGCCGCGCGGCGGCGCTCGGGCAGGTCCTGCATCTGCGGATTATTCCTGGCAAAGGAGCCGTTGAACACCGCACTGTTGCAGGCATCCTCGCGTTCGGCATAGTCGAGGTTGCGGATCTCGGCGATATTGCCGTTGGCCCAGGCATTGCCGCGTGCGCGCATCGCATCGATGTCGGATTCGAAGCGCTCCAGGGTCTTGACGAAGCAGGCCGTGTCTTCGATCTGCGACTGCTTGAATTCCTTCAGCGCGCGGCGCGGGTTGTCGATCGCGATGTGGACGCTGGCATTGGTCAATTTGACGTCGTTCTTTTTTGCGATCTTCTCGATCTGCTTGCGTACCTCGTAGGACTTGGCGAGACCGGTCTTTTTCAGGCCGGCTTCCATCAATTCGTCCGCAGCGAACAGCGGACGATAACGCTCGACGTCGTCGTCGTTGCCGATGTACTTGCTCTTGAGCGCCTGCCAGCGTACGTAGACGTCGGCCGGCAGCATCTCATGCAGCGTGGCGCCGTCCGGGTTCTTCTTCATGCCGATCATCGACGGCAGCGCGGCCAGGGTACCGAAAAAGCTGTCGGTGCCGACCGAGACGCCCGGTGGCGTCAACACTTCCTGCGACTGCGCCACCAGGCGTTCGACGCGCCCGGCATCCCATTCCATCTTGTGCGGCAGCGGCGAATACAGGCCGAATACCCACATCACGTGCTCGCCTTTGGACACCTTCCACAGCCCGGGACCGGGACGCTTGCCGGACACCAGGATCTGGGCGGCGACCGTCTCCGGCGCCGCTTCGCCGGCAGCTTGCTGCACCGGCACGGCAGCGGGCGGTGCGGCGGGTGCAGGTTCGGGCTGGGTCTGGGCAAGGACAGGCAGCGTCAGGCAAGTCAGGACCAGCGCGCAGGCAGTGCGTTTGTTCATCGGCATCCCTTTTATGATTGGTGTCGCTAGAGATTAGCTAGTGGACACCAAATGGGATATTGACGCAACAAAATATTACATATTTGACATGCATATACGCCGTATGAAAGCTGCACATATGCATGTAAACACGAAGATTATTCCGGCGCCGGCGCGTCGATCGGCCGCTCCAGCAGCTCATGCGCCAGCTTGAGGCCCGCCACCATGGTCGAAAACGCTTCATGCTTGGCATCCTCGCCCGGCACGCGCAGCACATACGACGGGTGATAGGTCGTGACGACCCAGCGTCCGTCCACCTTCATCGGCTTGCCGAGCGAATTTTTGAGGGTGACGTTGGCACTGCGCAGTACCGATTTCAGCGCGGTGGCGCCGAGCGCCACGATGACGGTCGGCTTGACCTGTGCCAGTTCCTTGTCCAGCCAGTAGTGGCAGGCCTCGACTTCGCGCTGGGCCGGCGTCTTGTGCAAGCGGCGCTTGCCGCGCGGCTCCCACTTGAAATGCTTGACGGCGTTGGTGACGTAGATCGTGTCGCGGTCGACGCCGGCCGCCTCGCACACCTGGTCGAGCAGCTTGCCGGCCGGGCCGACGAAGGGGTGGCCGGCCAGGTCTTCCTGGTCGCCCGGCTGCTCGCCGACGAACATGATGGGCGCGTGTTGCGGGCCTTCCCCGGGCACGGCCTGGGTCGCGAACTGCCACAGCTCGCAGCGCCGGCATTCGTCGAGCTTGGTCGGCTGCTGGCGTTCGGGCTGGGCATCCGCCGGCGCGATCGGGATCGTCGTCCCCTTGCGCTGGCCGACGGCCTGGGCCTGGCCGATCTTGCGCGCACCCATGGCGGCTTCGCTGATCATATGCGGCACGATTTTTCCCTCCGGTAGGTTCTTCCAGCGGTCCGAGGTGATGTGCTGCTGCATCACCGCGGTGTTCAGGCGCGCCGGATTGAAGATGCTGCGGTAATAGGTCAGCCACAGGGCTTCGCCGCCGTCCTTGTCCGATTGGTCGAGGTCTTCGGCCCGGCCGACCAGCGGGCCGGTGTTGTGCAGCGTATGGCCGTCCCACAGCACGCTGGCCTCGGGCGTGGCGATCATCCAGCTGACCTTGCCCATGCGGCTGACGAAATGTTCGGCCACCTGCGGCAGCACGTCGTGGCGCGGTTCATACCAGGCAACGAAGCGCGGCGGGCCGGCATCGACCGGGCGTTCGCGGAAACGGATGTAGGCATGCATATCGTGTTCCTCGCGCCGGACCGCCTTCACCATCGCATTCAGGCGGGCGCCGTCTTCGTCGGCCGGCGACTGCACGTCGTGCTCGCCCTGCTGCCAGCGCCACATCACCCGGTACAGGAAGGCCCAGCGGTCGGCCACGCGGCAGCAGGCGGCGGATTGCAGCATTTCCATCAGCGAGCGCGGCACGTGGGGTGGGTTTTTCGCAGGTACGGATGCCGTGAACGCAGCAGGCGCCTCGGCCGCGGCCGCCGCGCTCGAGAACAGATCGCCACCGGCCTGCGGCGAACTCCAGGTGATCGCCTCGGGCGGCACACCCCAGACCAGCAGGTCGCGCGCCGCCTCGCGCCATTCCGCAAAGGTTTCGACCAGCAGCGGCTGGCCGGCCTGCACGTGCAGGACCGCTGCTGGGAGCGCTGGCGTCGGCGCGCTCATGCGGCCTGTATTTCCGGAAACAGGTTCATCTGCTCGGGGGCGTCCGCCATGTTACGCCTGAGCAGTTCGGACGACACGGCACCCTGCGCCGGCTTGTAGTCTGCGGTGACGACGAAGGGCGCCAGCTTTTTCAGGCTGCAGCGCAGGCGCGACAGGTCTTCCCAGCGGATGCGGCGCAGCCGGCGCAGGTCGATCAGGCGCTTGGCCGAGCGCAGCCCGATGCCGGGGATGCGCGCGATCATGGTTTCGTCGGCGCGGTTCAGGTCCATCGGGAAGTGCTCGCGGTTGGCCAGCGCCCAGGCCAGCTTGGGGTCGATGTCGAGCGCCAGGTTGCCGCTCTGCGGCATCAGTTCGCCGGCGGTAAAACCATAGCCGCGCAGTAAAAAGTCGGCCTGGTACAGGCGGTGCTCGCGCAGCAGCGGCGGCGGCGCGGAGGGCACGCTGGACGGGCTTTGCGGGATCGGGCTGAAGGCCGAGTAATACACGCGCTTGAGTTTATAGCTGCCGTACAGGGTCTGGGCCGTGTTCAGGATGGTGTGGTCGTCGCTGGCGTCGGCGCCGACGATCATCTGGGTGCTCTGGCCGGCCGGCGCGAACACCGGCGCCTTGGGGTGGTCGTCCTTTTCGTCGAGCTTGGTGCGGATCGAGCCCATCGCCAGCTTGATCGTGTGCACGCTCTTTTCCGGGGCCAGCTTCTGCACGCTGTCCTGGGTCGGCAGCTCGATGTTGACCGATAGCCGGTCGGCGTACTTGCCGGCCAGTTCGATCAGGCGCGGGTCGGCATCCGGGATCGTCTTCAAATGGATGTAGCCGCGGAATTTATGGTCCACCCTCAGGCGACGCGCGACTTCCACCAGCTGCTCCATCGTGTAGTCGCTGGACTGGATGATGCCGGAACTCAGGAACAAGCCGTCGATGTAATTGCGCAGGTAAAAATCCTGGGTCAGCTTGACCACTTCGTCGACGTTGAAGCGGGCGCGCGGCACGTTCGAGCTGCGCCGGTTGACGCAGTACTGGCAATCGTAGATGCAGAAGTTGGTCAGCAGGATCTTGAGCAGCGAGACGCAACGCCCGTCCGGCGTATAGCTGTGGCAGATGCCCATGCCGTTGGTGGCGCCAAGGCCATCCTTGTCGACGGAATCGCGCTTGGGCGCGCCGCTGCTGGCGCAGGACGCGTCGTACTTGGCGGCATCGGCCAGGATTTCCAGCTTGTTTTTGAGTTCCATCTTGGCAGGAATACTGTATGGATGTACAGTATACCGCAGTTCATTAGCGAAGCGCCGTGCGCGAACGCACCCATGTCGTATTTATGAGCCGGCAGTGGCAGGCTCCAGACACATCTCCGGGAAATCATGAAATATCTGACAAAAAAACGTTGGGCAAGCGTTCGCAGCGGACAAGCCGAGAGCGATGCCACGAGCTGGGGGAAGGCCTTGCGCGCCTACCGTGAGCAGCTGGAAACCCTGCGCGGCACCCTGCCCGAGCACGTGTTTGCCTTCTTCGACCGTGCCGACATCCACGACGGCGAGCTGCTGCACCTGGATATCCGCGACGGCAGCCGGCCAGCGCCGCTGGAACAGCTGCCGCGCCCGTGGATCGTGCCCGGCGACCATCCGGTGCGGGTCGAGCTGGCCATCATGGATACCTACGACCGCAGGATCTGGGGATTGCGCTACAGCGCGATCCGCCGCATCCTGGTCGATTTTCCTTCCGGTAAACCGCTGTTCTACCAGGACGGCGACGGCTTCGGCGACGTCGCCTGCCACGAGCTGAGCGCCTGCGGCGAAGGCTTCCTGCGCCATGAAATCCTGTTTGCCACCGGGGCCACGATCCTGATCGAGTTCAAGGACGTCGAGGTGCACAGCCGCCTGCGCCAGCCGGAAGCGGCGCCGGCTTAAGCGGGAAAACCTTGGCGCAGGAAGCGCCGGAGCGACAGCAGGCCCGCATAGTGGCCGCTGACCCAGAGCGTGTTGCCGTCCATCGCCAGGTGCACGGCCTGCTGGTCCCAGCGCAGCAGCTGCGGCAGGCGCTTGCGGCAGACCCACAGGCCGGTTTCGGTGTCGCTCGGCTGGAAGCCCAGCAGCGGCAGGCGCGCCTCGAGGGCGGCCAGGGCCTGGGCCCGGCCCGGCCCCTTGACGCCGAAGCGGGCCGGGCGCGCCAGGTAGACCGAGGGCAGCGCGCCGCCGAAGGCGCCGGCCACCGCCGGAATGCCGATCACGTGGGCATGCCAAACCGCCTGGGCCAGCGCGCCGATGCCGACCAGCGGCACCAGCACACATAACAAGTAACTCTGCAGCTGCGCGGCCGAACGGAACGGCCAGAAGCGCCGCGGTCCGGTTTCCAGCAGGCGCAGTCTGGTCAATTCGATCTTCACGTCAGGCGCTTCCGACCAGGGTACCGGCCTGCGCCAGCATTGCCGGCGACATGCGCGCGGCGACGCGCTGCAGATAGCGCGCGGCCGGCGCCAGCCCGGCGGCGCCGGCGCGGTGCAGCCAGGCATAGGCTTCGACCGGGTCCGGCGGCACGCCCTGCCCGGCCGCGTACATCACGCCGAGGTTGAACTGGGCGCGCGCGTGGCCCTGGCGCGCCGCGCACAGGTACCAGAAATGCGCCGCCTCGTAGTCGCGCGCCACCCCGTGCGCGCTGTCGTAGCGCAGGCCGAGCGCGAACTGGGCCTGCGCATGGCCCTGCTCGGCCGCCTTGCGGTACCAGTCGCCGGCCTGGCGCGGGTCGACGCTGCCGCTGTCGTCGCGGTCCAGCAGCTGGCCCAGCATGTACTGGGCCGGCGCGTAATCCTGGTCGGCCGCCTTGCGGCACCAGTACAGGGCCTGCTGCAGGTCGGCCGCGGCGCCGCTGCCGCTCGGTTGCCCACTCAGTTGCCCACTCTCGTAGCGCAGCGCCAGGTCGAACTGGGCGCGCAGGTGACCCTGTTCGGCGGCGCGGCGGGTCCAGTCGGCGGCCGCGGCGGCATCCTGGGACACGCCCAGGCCGGCGGCGTACAACAGCCCGAGGTGGTATTGCGCGCCCGCGAATCCCTGCTCGGCGGCCTGGCGGTACCAGTGCGCGGCCTGGGCGTGATCCTGGTCGACGCCCAGGCCGTTCTCGTAGCGCAGGCCGAGGTTGTCCTGGGCGCCGGCGTGGCCCTGTTCGGCCGCCTTGCGGAACCAGTGCAGCGCCTGCACCGGATCTGGTTGGAGGTTGTGGCCGTGACCGTTGTCGTGGATCAGCGCCAGGTTGAATTGCGAGCTGGCGTGGCCCTGTGCGGCGGCGCGGCCATACCACTCGATGGCTTTGGCGCCGTCCTGCGGCAGGTCCTGGCCTTTGTCGTAGCGCAGGCCGAGGTTGAACTGGGCCGGCGCATAACCCTGCTCGGCGGCCTGGCGCAGCCAGTGGACGGCTTGCTGCGCATCGCGCGGCAGTCCCTGGCCGCTGTCATGGCGCAGGGCGAGATTGAACTGCGAGCGCGCGTAGCCCTGTTCGGCGGCGCGGCGGTACCAGGCCAGCGCCTGGGCCAGGTCCTGGGGCACGCCCTTGCCGCCCTCGTACATCATGCCGAGGTTGTGCTGGGCGCCGGCGTCGCCCTGCTCGGCCGCCTGCGCGAACCAGTGCAGCGCCTGCTGCACGTCGGCGACGACGCCCTGGCCCTTCACATACAGCCAGCCCAGGTTGTACTGGGCCGGTCCGTACCCTTGCTCGGCGGCCTGGCGGTACCAGTACACGGCCTGCACCAGGTCCTGGGTGACGCCCGGTTCCGGTCCCCACCCGCGCTGGTACAGCACCCCGAGGTTGTACTGGGCCTGTTCCAGTCCGCTGCTGGCCGCCATGCGGTACCAGGCCACCGCCAGTTCCTCGTTGCGCGGCACGCCCTGGCCGTTGACGTACATGAAGCCCAGGCTGTGCTGGGCGGTAGCGATGCCGCGCTCGGCCAGCCCCTTGACCCGCAGGAATTCAGCGGTGTGGCGGCTGTCGTCCATCAGGCCGGAAAGGCCAGCATGCCGGGTACGCCGCTCGGCACGCCCTGGGCGCGCAGCACGTCGATGAAGCGGCCCAGGGGCATCGGGCGGTAGTACAGGTAGCCCTGCATCGTCAGGCAGCCGTTGGCGCGCAGGTAGCGTGCCTGGGCATCGGTCTCGACGCCTTCGGCGATCAGGTTCAGGCCCAGCCCGCGCGCGATCGAGATGATCGCCAGCACCACCGGATAGTGCCCGTGCTCGTCGTGGATCTCCTTGACGAAGGACTGGTCGATCTTGATGGTGTGGACCGGGAACCGGTGCAGGTAGGCCAGCGACGAGTAGCCGGTGCCGAAATCGTCGATCGCCACCGACACGCCGAGCTGGCCCAGTTTGTTCAGCTGCTCGATCGCATGCTGCGGGTTGCGGATGCAGATGTTCTCGGTGATCTCGACCTCGATCTGGCCCGGCGCGATCCCGTGGCGCAGCAGCGCGCCGCGCATCTTCTCGAAGAACTCGCCGCGGTCGAGGTATTGCGGCGACAGGTTCAGCGACAGCTTGATCTGGCTGCCGCCAAGGCTGTTCCACTGCAGCATGTCGCGGCACAGGGCAACGATCATCCAGTCCGAGATCGGCAGCATCAGGCCGTTTTCTTCGGCGAAGGGCAGGAACTCGCCCGGCGACACCACCCCGCGGGTCGGGTGGTTCCAGCGCATCAGCGCCTCGGCGCCGATGATGCGGCCGCTGATGGCGTCGATCTGCGGCTGGTAATACATCTCCAGTTCCTCGTTCTCGAGCGCCTTGCGCAGGCTCTGCTCGAGCGCGATCTTCTGGTGCGACACGTCCTGCATCGACGGGTCGTAGAAGGCGTGGCCGTTCTTGCCCTGCCCTTTTACCTGGTACATCGCGATGTCGGCGTGGCGCAGCAGCTCGTCGATCGATTCGCCGTGGCCCGGATAGATGGCGATGCCGATCGAGGCCGAGATGTGGACTTCGTGGCCGTCCAGGTCGAACGGCAGGTGCAGGCAGTCGAGGAATTTATCGGCCACCTGGCGCGCGTCGTCGCGGTCGCGCAGCTCGGGCAGCACGATGGTGAATTCGTCGCCGCCCTGGCGCGCCAGCGTGTCGCCCTTGCGCAGGCACTCCTTCAGGCGCCCCGCCACCTGCTGCAGCAGCTCGTCGCCCTTGACGTGGCCGAGGGTGTCGTTGACCAGCTTGAAGCGGTCGAGGTCGATGAACATCACCGCCAGTTCGGTCTGCTTGCGCTTGGCCTGGATCACGGCCAGGCCGAGCCGGTCCTTGAACAGGATGCGGTTCGGCAGGTCGGTCAGGATGTCGTGGTAGGCCTGGTACGAGATCACCTCTTCCGCGCGCTTGCGGTCGGTGATGTCGCGCGCCACGCCGTAGGTGCCGAAGAATTCGAGCTTCCTGACTTCCTGGTCGGGCACGTGCATGCCGATCGCGTTCAGCGAGATCGTCATCAGGGTGTTGTTGAAGGTGCGCTCGTGGGTGGTGTTGGCGTGGCACTTCAGGCGCAGCTCGACGTTGCGCGAGGCGCGTTCGTCGACGCGGCGCTCGTTGAACACGTAGCGGGCGCGCTCCAGGTCCTCGTCGTGCACCAGGATCGAGTAATGCTGGCCGATCAGCTCGTCGCGCCGGTAGCCCAGCAGCTGGTAGGCGCGGTCGTTGATGAAGGTGAAGCGGCCTTCGTGGTTCAGCGTGTAGATGATGTCGGGCGAGGAGTCCACCAGGTAGCGGTACATCTTCTCCGAGTTTTCCAGCTGGTTCGCCATGAACGCGTTCGACTGCGCCAGGCGGCGCTGCTCCAGCGCGTTGGCGACCGTCTTCAGCAGCTCTTCGCGGCTGTAGGGCTTGCGCAGGTAGTCGTAGGCGCCGCGCTTCAGGGCGCCGATCGCCGCATCGATCCCGACCTCGCCGCTCATCACGATGACATCGGCGTCGATGCCCTTCTCGTTGATGAAATCCATGATCTGGTGGCCGCCGATGTCGGGCAGGCGCAGGTCGAGCAGCACCAGGTCGAAGCGCGTCTTCGACAGGTGTGCCAGGGCTTCGCCGCCGGTGGCGGCAGTCGAAAGCTGATAGCCGCGGCCCTGCAGCAGTTCGTACAGGGACGTGAGCAGGCGCGGTTCGTCATCGACCAGCAGGAGTCTGGGCTGGTCCATCAGGCCGGATGCAGCGTTGCCGTCGGCGTTGACCGGAAACGGCAAGGATGCGGGGGCGCTGGCTGAGAATGGATTCATTGTTGCCTTATACGGATCCGAGCGCGCGCGCCGGCAATGTGGCCGGGGCGCTGGCGCCGGCATGCGCCGGCAGCAGGATTTCAAAACTGGTGCCGGTGGCGCCGCTGCGGCAGGCGATATGCCCGTTCAGCTGCTTGACCAGGCTGTGCACGATCGACAGGCCGAGACCGTGGTGCGGCCCGGGCTTCGTGCTCTTGACGGCGGCGAACAGGTTGGCCAGCACCTCGCGCGGCAGGCCCGGGCCGGTGTCGGCAACGACCAGCTCGACGTACAGGCTGCGCTCGCGGTTGACATGGCCGCGGTTGGCGATCTCGATGCGGCCGCCGCCGGCGCTCAAGGCCTCGATCGCGTTCTTGACGAGGTTGACCAGGATTTGCTTGATCGCGTCCGGATCGCCTGCGACGCGGCTGTCCTGGCCGGCCATGCCGACCACGATCTCGACGTTGGACGGCACGAAGTCGGTGGTGCGGAACAGACGCAGCACGTCGTCGACCACCTTCGCCACGTCGGCGCCGCGGCTGCCGTCGAAGGCGCCGTTCACCATCGGATCGGTCTCGGTCAGGCTGTTGACCAGCTGGCCGACGCGGTCGATCTCGTCATGCAGCACCGACAGCTCGCCGCCGACCGGCTCCTGGCGTTCCAGCTTGCTGTCCAGGACCGACAGGTAATTCTTGATGATGGCCAGCGGGTTGTTGACTTCGTGGACCACGCGCCGCGAGGCTTCGCGGTATTCCTCGGCCACGTTGGCCAGCTGGCGGCGCGCCTGGCCGCGCGCCTGGATCGCTTTCTCGAGCGCGCTTGCTGCCTGGTTGCCGAACGACTGCAGGAAGCGCTCGCGCTTCTGGCAGGACGGCAGCTGCCAGCTGGCGACGCCGCCGACCAGCACGCCCAGGCAGCGCCCGCCGGCGACCAGCGGCACGCACACCATCGATTCGGCGCCGAGCATGCGCAGCAGCTGCTCTTCCGGCAGGCCGAGCGGACGGTCGCGGCGCACGAAGGCCAGCTTGCGCTCCAGCGCCGCCTGGGCCACGGCGCCGCCCTTGGCCAGCGACACCGCGAATTCGGCGATGCGCTGCTGGCTGCCGATCGCTGCCCCGACCAGCGCCTGGCCGGTCGGGTTTTCCAGCAGCACCAGCGCATTCTCGAAATCGAACAGGATGCGCGCCGAGCGGGTCATCGATTCCAGCAGCCCGGTTTCGCCGTGTCCGCTTTTATCGCCATCCTGCTGCTGGCGTGTGAAGACCTGGCCGATTTCCGAGACCAGCACCAGGTTGCGCACCTCTTCGTTCAGGCGCTGCTGCACCGGGTCGCCCGGCGGCGGCGGCGCGTAGGCCGGCGGCGCCGGGACGTCGTCGGCGCCGGCCAGGTCGATGCCGAGGTGGATCGCCGACTTCTCGACCTGGCGCGTGGCCCCGGCCAGCATGGCGTCGGCATCCTCCGGGTTCAGTCCGCACAGCTTGCAGGCGTCGATCACCTGCGCGATGTCGTCGGCGTGGTAGGCCAGCACGTGGGCGGTGCGCAGGATGCGGATCAGGGGGTGCGCGGCTTCCAGGCGCTCGCTCGGCTCGTGGTGGTACAGCACCGAATCGGCCAGGAAGGAATCCAGCTGCCAGCGCTCGATCAGCCAGGCGCCGGCTTCGGTATGGGTGATCTGCAGCGTGCGCTGCTCGACCGCGCACAGGTCTTCGTCGTCGTGCGCCAGGAAGTTATAGGCGTATTCCTTGGGCGCCGTGGCCAGCAGCGCCAGGCGGCCGACATTGTGCAGCAGGCCGGCCAGGTAGGCTTCCTCGGACTGGGCATAGCCGATACGGCGCGCGATCTCGCGCGCCAGCACCGCCGTCGTCAGCGAATGCTTCCAGAAGCCGCGCAGGTCGGTGGCGCCGGAATTCGGGAAGCTGTTGAAGGTCTGGAACACCGAATCGCCGATCACCAGGATCTTGATCATGTCGGTGCCGAGCGCCATCATCGACTGCTCGAGGCTGACCTGGCGACCGCCGCGGTGATAAGCCGAGCTGTTGGCAACGCCCAGGATCTTGCCCGTCATGCCCGCATCGGTGGCGACCAGCGCCGCCAGCTCCGCCATGCCCAGGTCGTCCGCCTGCAAATGGGCGAGCAACTTGATGAGAATCTGGGGCATGGCCGGCAATCGTGCGATCAGCAAACGATTGCGTATGTCCTGGTCTGATTGTATTGAGTCAAGCACGGCCGCCACAGTCTTGGGAAAGTGGCAGCCGGTCAGGGACAACCGCCACGAGGTATCTTATTTCTAATCTTTTGAAAAGAGCAATGTTTTAGGCTCTGTTCTCATAATGAAAACGGGTCTTAGCATATATACATTTCTGGCCGGGAACAACAGTTTCTAACAAAAGTGATGTGTTTTAGAGTCACAACTTGACCAGAACGTATAGATATTGAACAGAGAATGATCGCATACCTGTATGACAGGTCTGCGATCTTTGTGCAAGCCGCTCATGCCAATCCGTTGCGCCGGCGGTAATGGCGCGACACCATCCAGCACGCCAGCGAGGCCAGCGCAAAGGCTGCCTGACCAAGCGCCATCGCCAGCACCGAATGGGTCAGCGCCGGCGCCACGATGCCGGCCACGATCGCCCCCATCAGCGTGGTCAGGAACGATTGGCAGGAAGCCGCGGTGCCGCGGATGTGCGGGAACAGGTCGAGCGCCAGCAGGGTCGCGCTGGGGTTGATGACCGAACTGCCGAAGTTATAGAAGAACATCGGCAGCACGGTCCACGGCAGTGCCGGCGGGAAGAACCCGTGATAGCTCACGCTGAAGGTCACCGCGGCCAGCATGAAGGCATAGCCGATCCCGATCTGGCGCGAGAAATGCATCTTGCCGGCCAGCCGGTTGGCTGCCAGCGCACCCAGGAAGATGCCGCCCACGGCCGGCACGAACAGCCAGGCGAAGTCCGACGGCCCCAGGTGCAGGTGCACCGGCAGCAGCACCGGCGCGCCCGAGATGAACAGGAACATGCCGCCGAAGTTGAAGGCGGTGACGCCCGACTTCATCTGGAATTGCACCGAACTGAAGATGTCCCAGTAACTCCTGGCCAGGAAGCGCGGATTGAAGGGCTGGCGCTGCTCTTTCGGCACGGTTTCCGGCAGGTGCTGCCAGCACACCCACCACAGGCCCAGGCTGAACACCAGCAGGCCGAGGAAGATGGCGCGCCAGTCGAACAGGGTGACCACCCAGCCGCCCAGCACCGGCGCGATCGCCGGCGCGATCGAGAAGATCATCGTCACCATCGACAGCAGGCGCGCGGCCGGCGCATCCGAATACAGGTCGCGGATGATGGCGCGCCCGACCACCACCCCGGCACCGGCCGAGATGCCTTGCATGATGCGGAAGATCCACAGGTAATGCACCGAATGCGCGGACGCGCAGCCGAGCGTGCCGACCGCGAACACGACCAGGCCGACCAGGATCACGTTACGGCGCCCGAAGGCGTCCGACAGCGCGCCGTGCCACAGCGACATGACGGCAAAGGCCAGCATGTAGGCGGTCAGCGTCTGCTGGACTTCGATCGAGGTCGCGTGCAGGCTGTCCTGGATCGCCGGGAAGGCCGGCAGGTAGGCGTCGACCGAGAACGGTCCCAGCATCGCCAGCGCGGCCAGCAGTGCGGCCAGGCCGCCGGCCGACAGCATCGTGACCTTGTGCGGCGCGGGCAGCGGTACCGGGGTGACGGGATCCTTCGGCAGGTTGTCGGGTTCTGGTTCGGGCAGCATGGTTATTGTTGTGCGGGTTTGGCGTCCGGTTTTGCCCCGTCGCGGCGGTTGAAGCCGGCGACCATGTCGAAGCGGAACAGGCGGCATTCGAGCGCGCCGTTGAAGAACGGGGTCTTGCGCGATTCCTTCAGGCGCAGCATCTTGGGCACCCCCAGGTCGGCCGTGAACAGGTACACGGTCCAGCCGGCGAAGCGCTGCTTCAGGGTGCTCGACAGCTGCTGGTAGAAGCCGACCGCCATCTCGTCCTGCGGGATGGTGGAATCGCCGCGCACGCCGATACGCTCGCCGTAGGGCGGGTTGGTGACCACCAGGCCCGGGGTGGCGGTCGGTGGCTGCACCTGCTGCGCCTCGATCTGCTTGAGCGGCACCTCGAACAGGACGCCGGCCGCGCGCAGGTTATGGCGCGTCATCGCCACCATGTCGCCCGAGATGTCGGAGCCGAAGATGGTCGGCTCGCTTGGGAGCGGGTTCGGCTTGATCGAGGCCTTCATGTCCTGCCAGGCCTGGCGGTCGAAGTTGGCGAACTGCTCGAAGGCGAAGCGGCGGCGCGCGCCCGGCGGAATGCCCTGCACCATCTGGGCGGCCTCGATCAGGATCGTGCCGGAACCGCACATCGGGTCGAACAGCGGCACGCCCGGCTTCCAGCCGGCCACGCGCAGCAGGCCTGCGGCCAGGTTCTCGCGCAGCGGCGCGTCGCCGGTCTCTTCGCGCCAGCCGCGCTTGAACAGCGCCTCGCCCGAGGTGTCCAGGTAGATCGTGAAGTTGCGCGCGTCGAGGAAGCCGACGATGCGCATGTCCGGCGTGCGCGTGTCGACCGACGGCCGCTTGCCGAACTGGTCGCGGAAGCGGTCGCACACGGCGTCCTTGATCTTCAGCGTCGTGAATTCCAGGCTTTTCAGCGGCGACTTGATGGCGGTGAGGTCGACGCGGATGGTGTGGTCGACACTGAACCAGTCTTCCCAGGTCTGCTCGAGCACCAGGTCGTAGATGTCGTTCTCGTTGCTGTAGGTTTTATTTGCCATGCGCATCAGCACGCGCGAGGCGATGCGCGAATGCAGGTTGAGGCGGTAGGCGTCGAGCATGTCGCCCGAGCAGTGGACGCCGCCGGGGACCTGGTTGTGGACCTTCAGGGTCTTGCTGTTGGTCGTCTGTGCGATCTCGGCGAGTTCGTCGGCGAGGGCTTGTTCCATGCCGCGTGGGCAGGGGCAGAAATAGGAAGTCATCGGGGGAACCTTTTGTCCGTTGTTTACAAAATAGAAGCGGCCGGGATCAGGATCCGGCCGCCGGAAAATCCCGTCGCCCCTGCGCAGGCAGGGGCGACGTTTTAAAGCTGGCGCTTAGAACGGCTTGACCACGACCAGAATCACAATCGCAATCAGCAGCAAAACCGGCACTTCATTGAACACGCGGAACCACTTGTGGCTGCGCGTGTTCACGCCGCGCTCGAACTTTTTCAGCAGCGATCCGCACGCGTGATGGTAGCCGATCACCAGGATCACCAGCGCCAGTTTCGCATGCAGCCAGCCGCCGCGGATGCCGTAGCCCAGCCATAGCCAGAGGCCCAGCAGCAGCGCCGGCACCGCCAGCATCGTGGTGAAGCGGAACAGGCGGCGGGCCATGCCGAGCAGGCGCTCGAGTGCCGCCGGATTGGTTTCCTGGGCCAGGTTCACGTAGATGCGCGGCAGGTAGAACAGGCCGGCAAACCAGGAGGCGATGAAGATGATGTGGAAGGCTTTGATCCAGAGGTAGGCCATGCAGCGCTTTCTTGTTAGTTACGAATCTCGCCGTGGCCAAAGACCACATATTTGAGTGAGGTCAGCCCTTCCAGCCCGACCGGCCCGCGCGCATGCAGCTTGTCGTTCGAGATCCCGATCTCGGCGCCCAGGCCGTACTCGAAACCGTCGGCGAAGCGGGTCGAGGCGTTCACCATCACCGAGGCCGAATCGACTTCGCGCAGGAAGCGCATGGCGTCGCTGTAGTCTTCGGTGACGATGGCGTCGGTGTGCTTCGACGACCAGGTGTTGATATGCTCGATCGCGGCGTCGATGCCGTCGACGATCTTCACCGCCAGGATCGGCGCCAGGTATTCGGTGCGCCAGTCCTCGTCCGTGGCCGGCGCCAGGTGCGGATAGCCCTGCAGGATGGCCAGCGCTTCCGGGTCGGCGCGCAGCTCGACCTCTTTGGTCGCATACAGGTCGGCCAGCTGCGGCAGCACCGTGGGGGCGATGGCGCGCGCCACCAGCAGCGTCTCCATCGTGTTGCAGGTGCCGTAGCGGTGGGTCTTGGCGTTCATGGCGATCGGCAGCGCCTTGGCGAGATCGGCCTTGGCGTCGATGTAGACGTGGCAGATGCCGTCCAGGTGCTTGATCATCGGGACCGTCGACTCTTTCATGAGGCGCTCGATCAGGCCCTTGCCGCCGCGCGGGACGATCACGTCGACGTACTCCGGCATCGTGATCAGGGCGCCGACGGCGGCGCGGTCGACCGTGTCCACCACCTGCACGCCGTGCTCGGGCAGGCCGGCGCCGCGCAGGCCCTCGGCCACCAGCGCGGCCAGCGCGCGGTTGCAGTGGATCGCTTCGGAACCGCCGCGCAGGATGGCGGCATTGCCGCTCTTGATGCACAGGCCGGCCGCATCCACGGTCACGTTCGGGCGCGCCTCGTAGATGATGCCGATCACGCCCAGCGGCACGCGCATCTGGCCGACCTGGATGCCGCTCGGGCGGAATTTCATGCCGCTGATTTCGCCGATCGGGTCCGGCAGCGCGACGATCTGGCGCAGGCCGTCGACCATGGTGGCGATCGCCTTGCTCGACAACGCCAGACGGTCGAGCAGGGCCGGCGCCAGGCCGTTGGCACGGGCGGCCTCGAGGTCGCGCGCGTTGGCTTCGACCAGGGCCGGCGCGTCGCGTTCGATGGCGGCGGCGATCAGGAGCAGGGCCTGGTTGCGGGTGGCGCTGTCGGCGCGGGCCATGGCGCGCGAGGCGCTTCTCGCCTGACCGCCGATGGTGTGCATGTATTCAGTGATGTTCATTGTGCAGTCCGATTTATTTCACGAAGCGACCCGCAGCGCCAGCTGCAGCATCGCATCCCACGCATCGCCCGCGAACTGCTTCGCGCGCAAGCCCTTGACCATCTTGTCGACCTGGGCCGCCTGCTGCAGCGCCGCTTCCAGGGTCGGCAGCGAAATCCGGCGCAGCGCCGGCTCCATCATCCGTTCGCGCGGACCCCAGATGCGGTATTCCTTCAGCAGCGCACCGAGCGGCCGGCCCTGCGCCATGCCGGCTTTCAATTTTAGCAGCGTGCGGATTTCCTCGGACACCGCCCACAGCACCAGCGGCAGCGCCTCGCCCTCGCCTTTCAGGCCTTCCAGCATGCGTACCAGGCGTGCCGGATCGCCGGCCAGCATCGCTTCGGACAGCTTGAACACGTCGTAGCGCGCCACGTTCAGCACCGCGTCGTGCACCTGTTCATAGGTCAGCTTGCCCGGCTCGTACAGCAGGCCCAGCTTCTGGATTTCCTGGTGCGCCGCCAGCAGGTTGCCTTCTACGCGATCCGCGATGAAATCGAGACCGTGGCGGTCGGTGCCCTGCCCCTGGCTGCTCAAGCGCATGCCGATCCAGTTCGGCAGCTGGGCGCGTTCGACGTTCGGGATCTCGATGTAGACCGCGGCCTGCTGCAGCTGCGCCACCCAGGCTGCCTTGGCCGTCTGCCAGTCGAGCTTGGGCAGCGTGATCAGGGTCAGGTTGTCCGGGTTCAGGTCCTTCGCGTAGTTCTGCAGCGCCGCGCTGCCGTCCTTGCCCGGCTTGCCGCCGGGGATGCGCAGCTCGATCAGCTTCTTGTCGCCGAACAGGGACATTTCCTGGTTGGCGGCCAGCAGCTCGCCCCACTTGAAGCTGCGCTCGACGGTGAGCACGTCGCGCTCGGAAAAGCCCTGCGCGCGCGCCTTGGCGCGGATCTTGTCCGCCGCTTCCAGCGCCAGCAGGTGCTCGTCGCTGGTGATCACGTACAGGGGCGCGAGCCCCTTGGCGAGGTGCCCGTCGAGCGCCTCAGGCCGAAGTTGCATGGGGTTTCCTCTTACGTCGCCGGCTTCATTGCCGCCAGGCGGCGCATGATCTGTTGTACCAGGTCGGCCTGCATGTCGCGGTACAGCAGCGCTTCTTCGGATTCCTTGGCCAGCACCTGGGTTTCGTCGAAGGCCATGTTCCGGCGCAGCGAGATCTCGGCCGGCGCCATCAGCTCGACGCCTTTCGGGTCGCGCACCGTGAAAGACAACGTGTAGGTCAGCAGGTATTCGCGCACGCGGCCCAGGCTGTTCAGCGACAGGATCTGCTTGCCGCGGTTCTCGCTCAGCACCACCAGCTGGGCCTCGGCCGCGGTGGCCGAGTCGGCGATGGCCACGTTGCCCGCGCGCAGGTTGCGCTTGAGTTCCGTGCCCAGCGCCGAGTTGTCCGGGAAGCCGATGTAGATGCTGCGGAAGGGCATCGTGTAGCTGCCGTTCGAACCGCGCAGCTGGAAGCCGCAGCCCGGCAGGGCGACTGCCACCGCCATGGCTGCAGCCGCGCGCAGCACCATCCTTCTTTTGGAGGAGGAGATGGTCATCGCTTACACCACGATGTTGATCAGTTTGCCGGGGACGACGATGACCTTCTTCGGCGTGCCTTCGACGAACTTCTGCACCGCTTCCGACGCCAGGGCGGCGGCTTCGATGGCAGCCTTGTCGGCATCCTTGGCGACCTTGACCGAGCCGCGCAGCTTGCCGTTCACCTGGATCATCATCTCGATTTCCGACTGTTCCAGCGCGCTCGGGTCGACCGCCGGCCACTGCACGTCGAGGATGTCGCCGTACTTGGCGGCATAGCCGAGTTCCGTCCACAGCGCGTGGGTGATGTGCGGCGCCACCGGGTTGAGCATGCGCAGGAAGATCGACAGGCCTTCGGCGATCACGGCGTCGCTGGCGGCGCCTTCCGCCAGCTTGGCCGACTCCAGGGTATTCAGCATCTTCATGCAGGCCGACACCACGGTGTTGTACTGGATGCGCTTCAGGTCGTAGTCGGCCTGCTGCAGCACTTTATGGACTTCGCGGCGCAGCATCTTCTGGGCGTCGTCCAGGGAACCCTGCTGCTGGGCGGCCAGGCTTGCGGCGACGCGTTCGCGCTGGGCGTAGGCAAAGGCCCAGACGCGGCGCAGGAAGCGGCTCGCGCCTTCCACGCCCGATTCCGACCATTCCAGCGTCTGCTCCGGCGGCGCCGCGAACATGGTGAACAGGCGCGCGGTGTCGGCGCCGTACTGCTCGATCTGGGCCTGCGGGTCGATGCCGTTGTTCTTCGACTTCGACATCTTTTCGGTACCGCCGATGATGACCGGAGCGCCGTCGGCTTTCAGTGCGGCGGCCTGCGGACGGCCGCGGTCGTCGAACACCAGGTCGACGTCGGCCGGGTTGAACCAGATCTTCTTGCCCGCTGCATCTTCGCGGTAGTAGGTCTCGTTCAGCACCATGCCTTGCGTGAGCAGGTTGACGAAGGGCTCGTCGAATTTCACCAGGCCGAAGTCGCGCATCACCTTGGTCCAGAAGCGCGCGTACAGCAGGTGCAGCACGGCGTGCTCGATGCCGCCGATGTACTGGTCCATCGGCATCCAGTAATCGTTGCGGGCCGGGTCGACCATCGCGTCGTTCGAACCCGGCGAGGTATAGCGCATGTAGTACCAGGACGAGTCGATGAAGGTGTCCATCGTATCCGTCTCGCGGCGCGCCGGCTTGCCGCAGCACGGGCAGTCGACCTTCAGGAAGGCTTCGTGCTTCTTCAGCGGGTTGCCGCTGCCGTCCGGGACGCAGTCTTCCGGCAGCACCACCGGCAGGTCCTTTTCAGGTACCGGCACGGTGCCGCAGGACTCGCAGTGGATCATCGGGATCGGCGTGCCCCAGTAGCGCTGGCGCGAGATGCCCCAGTCGCGCAGGCGGAAGGTGACCTTCTTGTCGCCCAGGCCCTTCTCGGCCAGGTCGCCCGACACCGCGTTGACGGCGGCGATGTAGTCCAGGCCGTCGTAGTGGCCCGAGTTGACGATGACGCCGCGTTCCTTGTCGCCGTACCACTCCTGCCAGCCGTCCAGCGAGAAGGTCTCGCCCTCGACGGCGACCACCTGCTTGATCGGCAGGTCGTACTTCTTGGCGAACGCGAAGTCGCGCTCGTCGTGGGCCGGCACGCCCATCACGGCGCCGTCGCCGTAGGTCATCAGCACATAGTTGCCGACCCAGACCGGCACTTCCTCGCCGGTGATCGGATGGATGACGGTCAGGCCGGTCGGCATGCCCTTCTTTTCCATGGTCGCCATGTCGGCTTCGATCACGGAACCCTGCTTGCACTCGGCGATGAAGGCCTGCAGTTCCGGATTGTTCTTGGCGGCCTGGGCCGCCAGCGGGTGCTCGGCGGCGACCGCGCAGAAGGTCACGCCCATGATGGTGTCGGCGCGGGTGGTGAAGACGTACAGCTTGCCGTCGTTGATCGGCTCACCGGCATCGTCGGTGATCACGTGCGGGAAGGCGAAGCGCACACCGGTGGACTTGCCGATCCAGTTGGCCTGCATGATGCGCACGCGCTCCGGCCAGCCCGGCAGCTTGTTGTCGACGTAGTCCAGCAGCTCTTCGGCGTAGTCGGTGATGCGCACGTAGTACATCGGGATTTCGCGTTTCTCGATCGGCGCGCCCGAACGCCAGCCCTTGCCGTCCACCACCTGCTCGTTGGCGAGCACGGTCTGGTCGACCGGGTCCCAGTTCACGGTGCCGGTCTTCTGGTAGATGATGCCCTTCTCGAGCATCTTGAGGAACATCCACTGGTTCCACTTGTAGTATTCCGGCTTGCAGGCGGTCATCTCGCGCGACCAGTCGATCGCCAGGCCCATCGACTCCATCTGGCTGCGCATGTGGGCGATGTTCGAATAGGTCCACTCCGCCGGGGGCACGTTGTTGGCCATCGCCGCATTCTCGGCGGGCATGCCGAAGGCGTCCCAGCCCATCGGCATCAGCACGTTGTAGCCGTTCATCCGCAGGTAGCGGTACATCACGTCGTTGATCGTATAGTTGCGCACGTGACCCATGTGCAGCTTGCCCGACGGGTAAGGCAGCATCGAGCAGGCGTAATACTTGCCTTTTGGGAAACGTGGGTCGTGTTCGACCGCTTTATAGGCGTCGATCGACTTCCAGTAGGCCTGGGCGGCCTGTTCGACTTCGGCTGGACTATATTTATCTTGCATGATGTTCTGCGGACTGAATGGAGGTGAGCAGAACATTATACCGGCACATACGTCCACCG
Organism: Herbaspirillum sp. SJZ107; assembly: GCF_006715485.1. Classification (GTDB taxonomy): domain Bacteria; phylum Pseudomonadota; class Gammaproteobacteria; order Burkholderiales; family Burkholderiaceae_D; genus Telluria. Next base: position 153,194 of record NZ_VFNH01000002.1, on the reverse strand, counting down.
GGATGGGTGGCGGGAGCTAGCGCAGTTCGAGTTCCAGTGCCGGCTTCTCGCCGTAGTCTTCGTAACGCTCGTTGATGCCGATGATGCAGAACGCCATCTCTTCCAGCACGTCCTCGGCCCGTTCCCTCAGGGCTTCCGAGTGGGTGACCACGATGTGCAGGGTTTCGTCCGGCTTGAGGCGGATGCTGCTCATGCCGTCTTCGTCGCGCAGGTAGCTGAGGCAGTCGACCCAGGAATCCATGGTGTGCGGATACGAGTCCGGGAAACCGAAGGCGCGGGCGCTCTCGCGGTGGAAGCTTTCTGCGTCGGTGATGGCGGCGCCGTTCAGTTCGACGGTGGGCATGGGGGTCTCCTCTGGGGAATAACTTGGAACAGATGCGACGGCGGTGGTGGGCGAACGATCGCTCAATAAAACGCCCGCCGTCCCGGTCAGTATGCCAGCAGATCGCCGGGCAAGCCGTCCAGTTCGGCGGGCGTCGCGCGCGGGGCGCGTCAGGGGGTCAGGCTTTCAGGCCCAGTCACTTCAGACCGAGCACATCCTGCATGTCGTAGTAGCCGGTCGGCTTGTCGGCCAGGAAGCGCGCGGCGCGCAGCGAGCCCTGGGCGTAGCTGACGCGGCTGCTCGACTTGTGGCTGATCTCGATGCGCTCGCCGGTGCCGGCGAACAGCACCGTGTGGTCGCCGACGATGTCGCCGCCGCGCACGGTGGCGAAGCCGATGGTCGACGGGTCGCGCTCGCCGGTCACGCCTTCGCGGCCGTAGACGGCACATTCCTTCAGGTCGCGGCCGAGCGCGTCGGCGATCACTTCGCCCATCTTGAGCGCGGTGCCGGACGGGGCGTCGACCTTGTGGCGGTGGTGGGCTTCGATGATCTCGATGTCGTAGCCTTCCGCGAAGTTTTTCGCGGCCATTTCCAGCAATTTGAGCGTGACGTTCACGCCGATGCTCATGTTCGGCGCGAACACGACCGCGGTCTTTTCGGCGGCGGCGCGGATCGCGGCCTTGCCTGCATCATCGAAACCGGTGGTACCGATGATGACCTTGATGCCCTTCTCGGCGCAGACTTCGAGGTGGCGCAGCGTGCCTTCCGGGCGGGTGAAATCGATCAGGTAATCGGCGCCGTCCAGGCCCTTGTCCAGGTCCGACTGGATGACCACGCCGGTCAGTTGTCCCGAAAAGGCGCCGGCGTCCGACCCGATGAAGGGCGAGCCCTCGCGGTCGAGTGCGCCGGACAGCGTGGCATCGGGTGCGGCGGCGATGGCTTCGATCAGCATGCGGCCCATGCGGCCGCTGGCACCGGCCACTGCGATGTTCAGTTGGGTCATGCTTTTACTCTCCTTTTGCTGCTTTTTCCTGCTTGCGCTTGATTTCGTCGATGTCTTCTTCCGCGCTCTTCTGCTCCCACTTCGAGATGCCGATCAGGCGATTGATGTAGTCGCGCTCGCTCGGCAGGTTGCCACCGTCGAAGTGGTCGACCTTGTCATCCTTGAAATACACGGTCACGCGGCTGGTGGTCAGCTCGCCGTTGCCGCGCGCCAGGTAAAACGGGTAATCCCAGCGGTCGCGGTGGAAGGCGTCGGTCAGCAGCGGCGTGCCGAGCACGAACTTGACCTGGTCGCGGGTCTGGCCGGGCTTCAGTTGCTTGATCATTTCTTCGGACACGAAGTTGCCTTGCTGGATGTCCGGACGGTAGGGCGAGAATACCCACAGGAATTTCTGCAGCTTGGTGACGCGGGTGGTCTGGGCACCGGAGTTTGCGGCTGCCGCAGACTTGTCGGCGTCGGCGGCGACCGCGGTGGCTGCGGTGCTCACCGGCGCTGCCGCCTTGGTCTGGTTACGCCAGGATGCGCAACCCGACAGCAGCAACGCCGTGCAGGCGACACCTGCCACGAGCGCCGGGCGCACGTGGAAACGATGGAAAACGGCATTCTTGATGCGCATATCTAATCCCAAAACAAGTGAGCGAGAGCTCGTAAACCAGCCCTGAATGATCGAGCGAGCGCTCGAAAAACGCTATATCATAAAGCACTCCGCCCATATCCGAGTAACAAAACATGAGCAACAACCCAACCGACCTGAAGGCCAGCGGCCTGAAAGCGACTTTGCCGCGCCTGAAAATCCTCGAAATTTTCCAGAACAGCGCGGTCCGGCACCTGACGGCGGAAGACGTCTACAAAACCCTGCTGAACGAAAACATGGATGTCGGCCTGGCAACTGTTTATCGCGTCCTGACCCAGTTCGAGCAGGCCGGACTTCTCAACCGCAACCACTTCGAAACCGGCAAGGCGATCTACGAACTGAACGCCGGCTCGCACCACGACCACCTCGTCTGTCTAGACTGCGGCCACGTGGAAGAGTTCTACGACGAGGAAATCGAATCGCGCCAGCAAAAGATTGCGCTGGAGCGCGGTTTCAAGATTACCGAACACGCGCTGGCCATCTATGGCAATTGCGTGAAGACGGATTGCCCGCACCGGCACTGACATAACCGGCAACAAAATAGAGGGCAAAAAACCACCTGCGGGTGGTTTTTTTATGCCGCATGCGGTCAGGAACTGCTGAGCGCGTTCGACAGCAGCTTGGCCGTGATGTCCACGATCGGAATCACCCGCTCGTAGGCCATCCGGGTCGGCCCGATCACCCCGAGCGTGCCGACGATCTTGCCGTTGACCTCGTAGGGCGCGGTCACCACGCTCATCTCGTCCATCGGCACCAGCTTGGATTCGCCGCCGATGAAGATCTGCACGCCGCCGGCCTTGCTGGACACGTCCAGCAACTGCATCAGCCCGGTCTTCTGCTCGAACATCTCGAACATCTGGCGCAGCGAGCTCATGTTGGATGAGAGATCGGTCACCGACAGCAGGTTGCGCTCGCCGGCGATGACCATGTCGTCGCCTTCCTGCATCGCTTCGCTGCCGGCCTCGACCGCCGTTTGCATCAGCTGTCCCATGTCGTCGCGCAACTGGCGCAGTTCGCCGGTGAGGCGGCCACGCACCTGGTCGAAGGTCAGGCCGGCGAAATTCTGGTTCAGGTAATTGGCCGATTGCGTCAACTGCGCCGGCGAATAATCGACGTCGGTCAGCAGCAGGCGGTTCTGGACGTCGCCGCGCGGGTCGACGATGACGAGCAGGATGCGTTTTTCCGACAAGCGCAGGAATTCGATCTGCTGGAAGGTCGACTCGCGCCGCGGGCTCTGCACCACGCCGGCGAACTGCGACAAGGACGACAGCATCTGCGCCGCATTGGCGATGACCTTTTGCGGCTGGTGTGCCGGCAGGCGCATGCCGGCCTCGACCGCGTTCTCGTCGATCTGGCGCACGGTCAACAGAGTATCCACGAACAGGCGGTAGCCGCGCGGCGTGGGCACGCGCCCGGCCGAGGTGTGCGGGCTGGCCACATAGCCCATCTCTTCGAGGTCGGCCATGATGTTGCGGATCGTGGCCGGTGACAGGTCCAGCCCGGAGATCTTCGACAGTGCGCGCGAACCGACCGGCTGGCCATCGGCGATGTAGCGCTCGACCAGGGCTTTCAGCAGGGTTTGGGCACGATTATCGAGTTGCATAATTTAAAACGAAGCGGAGGAAATCCGCGCTTGCAGGTCATCGCGGTACGTTATTCAGATGTCATTATGCCCGTTCGCATGCCGGGCGTGCAGTGATCGCGGCCTTATTTAATGTGCGCGTGTTCCTGCTCGAGCCAGGCCAGCAGCTCGTCGAAATCGCGCACGATCGCATCGGGCACCACCTCGTGTTCCAGGTGACGGGTCGAACCGGTGCGGTTCATCCAGACCGCGCGCAGGCCGGCGCGCTGGGCGCCCTGGACGTCGAGCAGCACGTCGTCGCCGACGTACACCGCATCCTCGGGCGCCACGCCGAGCAGCCGGCAGGCTTCCAGGAAGATCGCCGCATCCGGCTTGGCCACACCCAGCTCATGCGCCGCCACCGAGACCTTGAAATGATGCGACAGGCCGATCGCTTTCAAGTCCGCATTGCCGTTCGAGATCGAGCCGACCAGCAATTTGTCTTGCAAACGCAACAGGCCCGGCAGCACGTCCTCGTAGGGGGTGACAGCGTTGCGGGCGGCAAAAAAGTGCAGCATCGCCAGTTCCACCTTGGCGGCATCCTCGCCCGCTTCCTGGAACGCGGCGTGCAGGCCGGCGCGGCGCAGCTTGCCCAGGTCGAGGTGGAATTCCGGCTGTTGCGCCAGCAGTTGCAGGCGCGCCTGGCGCAGGCCATCGATGGTGAAGCGCTCGGCCACGCGCGGCGCGTGCTCGCGCAGCCAGGCGAACAGGCTTTCCTCGGCCTGCACGATCACGGGAGAGATCGGCCACAGGGTGTCGTCCAGGTCGAACAGGATGGCCTTCGGCCAGGCACAGGGGCTTGTCATGTTGAAACGCCAGGGTAGCAGGATGGATGCAGGGAGCATGAAGACGAGGCGGGTCCAGCATAGCGATGGCCGCTGTGAAATGCAACGGTGCTGCACGGTGTCAAGTGTTGGTTACACCGTGATACAAAGGTAATGCGTGGCAAATGGCGACCCGGATTGGCAAATGCACTAAAATGATGGGCATTTTTCTACTCAGCGGTGCCGGCAGTCTTTCTCGCGCGCCACATCCTGTCCATTTTGGAGAAGTTATGAAGAGTTCGATCCTGCGTGCCGGCGTTGCGCTGGCATGCGCACTGGGCCTGGCCGCATGCGGCGGCGGGGATGGCGATTTGCTGTTGCAAGGCACGATTTACAGCGGCGTCACCGCGGACGGCCGCCTTGCCGCCCTGACCAAGGACGGCCTGGTCCTGACCAACAACGGCGGCGACGACCTGGCCATCTCGGCCGGTGCCACCAGCTTCCAGTTCAAGCGCGCAGTCTCGACGGACGACGAATTCAACATCGAGGTCAAGGCAAAGCCATCGAACATCGATACGTGCATCATTTCCAATGGCAAGGCACGTGCCAACTACTACACGATCGCCCAGGTCGGCATCACGTGCTACGTCAAGACACACAAGTTTGCGATCCAGATCGCGGGCCTGACCACGAACGGCCTGGTGGTTGTCAACGGTAGCGACCGCAAGGACGTGCCGGCCAACGCCACCAGCCTGAAAATGGATGATGTTTACGAAGACGGCGCCTACGGCGTTACGGTCCTGCAGCAACCGAGCGGCCAGACCTGCAGTGTCGAAAACGGCTCGGGCACCATGGGTTCGACCGATACCGACAACAACAAGGTTGTGGTCCGGTGCAGCTGATACGCCGCGCTTAATTACTCTGGAGAGAAATACATGAAGTTTTCCTTTGCGCGTGGCGCGCTAGCTTTGATGGCAACGCTGACGCTGGCATCCTGCGGTGGCGGCAAGGCCACCTTCCCGATCAACGTCTCGGTCTCTGGCGTGTCCTACGACGGCCTGGTCCTGACCACCAATGGCCAGGACCTCCCCATCCACTACACTGGCGATCCCACGAAGCCTGCAACGATCGATGCCGTTTTCCCGAACGGGATCGAGTACGGCGAGATCTACACCGTGGTTCCGAAGACCGTGACCACCACCGGTAGCGACGGCAAGACCGTTACCACGGCGCAGTACCCGAAACACCAGACTTGCACGCCGGCGACCGGTTACCCGATCGGCCTGCCGATCACCGGCACTGCGGGCCAGCTGGCGAAGATCCAGATCAATTATGTCTGCTCGATCAACGCCTATCCGTTGACCGGCACGGTGAAAGGCCTCCGCGGCACCGGCCTGACCCTGGCCAACGGCAGCAATGTGGCGCCGGTTTCGGTACCACCGGACCTGGACGCCACCACCAAGGCGCCGACGGGCAAGGATGTCGCGCTGGTGATGACTCCGGTAACGTTCAACGCTACCTACGGCGTGACCGTGCTGACCCAGCCGACCAATCCCACCCAGACTTGCGTAGTCACTGGCGGTGCCAACGGCACCGGTGCAGGCACCATGGACCAGGCTGCAGAGGATGCACCGGTTCAAGGCGTCAATAATCTGGTAGTGACCTGCAGCTGATAACCGCCTGATGGGAATCGAGGAGATATGAAACCAGCTTATATCAAATATTCCAAACAAAAATTGGACTGATATGCTGTGATGCAGCATACTGCATCTGTCTCCTCCAACTCTCCTCAGAAAGAATTGGATTTAAGCCCGCCCTCAAAAGCGGGCTTTTTTTTCGCCGGTGCGTCTCAGTCGGCGCTGCCCAGGCGCTTGGCGGTGACCTTGACCACGGCCATCTGCTGGCCTTCGATCGCCACCTGGGCGTTGTAGCGGGCATGCGCGGCCGGGATGGCGGCGCTGGCGTAGCTGGTGACGCCGGCCAGGAAGGCGGCTGCCAGGAAAATCGCTTCCATGTTCTTGAGGACGTTCATTTTGCGCTCCTTCAGTGTCGGTTCAGGTTCTGGACTGTGTTTCGTCTTTCGATGGAGTCACTGTAGGCGCGTGCGCGCCGGCGTGCCATCGGACTGCGACGGACGGTCGAAAACGTGGAGTGAAGGGGGTAAAAGAAGGGAAAATCGGGATGCTGCGATGCAGCAGAGGAGCCTGTTGACGCCAGGCGCCCGCAAAGGCGCCCGGCCAGGAGGGGGCGGAACTTATATCAGGCGACCGGCTTGAGCAGATTTGCCAGTCCCACGTACTGTTCCAGCCCCACCGCTTCCGGACGCGCGCCCGGATCGATGCCGACCTCGATCAGTTGCTGCTCGGTGAACATCCCCGCCACGCAGTTGCGGATCACCTTGCGCCGCTGCGAGAAGGCCTTGGCCACCACCGCTTCCAGCGTGGCGGCGTCGGCCGGCAGCTGGCGCCGGGTCGGGACCATGCGCACGATGGCGGAGTCGACCCGCGGCGGCGGGTCGAAGGCGGTCGGCGGCACCACGAACAGCATCGCCATGTCGTAGCGCCATTGCAGCATCACCGACAGGCGGCTGTAGGCCTTGGTGCCGGGCTCGGCCACCATGCGCTCGACCACTTCCTTCTGCAGCATGAAATGCTGGTCTTCGACCAGGTGCGCGAACTCGGCCAGGTGGAACAGCAGCGGGCTCGAGATGTTGTACGGCAGGTTGCCGACCACGCGCAGCTTCTTGCCTTCCGGGACCGGAATGCTGCCGAAGTCGAATTTCAGGGCGTCGCCGGAATTGACCGTCAGGCGCTCGCGCGGATAGGCTTTTTCCAGGCGCGCGACCAGGTCGCGGTCGAGTTCGACCACGTGCATGTGGTCGAGCTCCTTCAGAAGCAGCGCGGTCATCGCGGCCAGGCCGGGGCCGATCTCGACCATGGTGTCGCCCTGGCGCGGGCCGATCGCGTCGATGATGTCGTTGAGGACGTGGTCGTCGGTCAGGAAGTTCTGGCCGAAGCGCTTGCGGGCTACGTGTTTCATGAGTTTCTTATTTGTTGTTCTGTGCATGCACCATGGTCAGGGCGACGCGAATCGCCTCCTCCATGCTGCCGCAATCGGCCAGGCTAAGGCCCCGGGCGGCGAGGTCGAGCGCAGTGCCGTGGTCGACCGAGGTCCGGATCAGGGGCAGGCCGAGGGTGATGTTGACGCCGCGCCCGAAGGTGGCGTGCTTGAGCACCGGCAGGCCCTGGTCGTGGTACATGGCCAGCACCGCGTCGGCGTCGCGCAGGTACTTGGGCTGGAACAGGGTGTCGGCCGGATACGGGCCGCGGGCGTCGATGCCGCGCGCGCGCGCCGCCTCGAGCACCGGCTCGATCACGTCGATCTCTTCGCGGCCCAGGTAGCCGTTTTCGCCGGCATGCGGATTCAGGCCGGTGACCAGGATGCGCGGCGCTGCCAGGCCGAACTTGGCGACCAGGTCGGCGTGCAGGATGTCCAGCACCTGCATCAGGCTGTCTTGCGTGAGCGCCGCCGGCACGTCCTTCAGGGGCAGGTGGGTGGTGGCCAGCGCCACCCGGAGGTAGGGCTCATCACCGCCAGGCGAACCGGCCAGCATCATGACGACCTTGGGCGTGCCGGTCTTGTCGGCCAGGTATTCCGTGTGGCCGGAAAAGGCGATGCCGGCATCGTTGATGGTGCTCTTCTGCAGCGGCGCAGTGACAATGGCGTCGAACCACCCTGCTCCCACGCCCTCGATGGCAAGGTCGAGCGTGGCCAGCACCGCACGGCCGTTGCGGGCGTCGAGCTGGCCCGGCACCACGTGGGCGTCGAGCGGCACGTCGATCACCGGGATCACGTCCGGCCCGAAATGCGGCAGGCCGCTGTGGCGCAGCGCCAGCGTCGAGATCGCCGACAGGCGGATCGCCGGATCGATCAGGCTGGCCGTGAGCGAGAGGAACGCGGCGTCGCCGACCAGCACGCAGCGGGCCTGGTGGCGCAGCGCCCAGGCGGCGCGGATCGAGATTTCCGGGCCGATGCCGGCCGGTTCGCCGACCGTGAGCGCCAGCGAAGGACGCGATGCTGGCGTAGCCATGCGCTTACTTATCCTCGCGGAACTCGACGTAGGCGCGGTCGCGCACCTGGCGTGCCCAGTCTTCCAGCGCTTCGCCGCGCTTGCGCTCGGTCAGCACCTGGCGTGCGGCGGTACGCTCGCGGTCCTTGGCGGTGTTCTGGGTCTTGCGCTCGATAACTTGCACGATGTGCAGGCCGAACGGCGACTTGACCACATCCGACACCTGGCCCGGCTGCAGCGCATCCATGGCGGCCGTGAGTTCCGGCACGGTGTCTTCCGGCTCCAGCCAGCCCATGTCGCCGCCCTTGGCCGCCGAGCTGTCCTGGGAGAACTGGCGCGCCAGGTCTTCCATGGTTGCCTGCTTGCTGTCGATTTTCGCCTTGTACTCGGCCAGGCGCTTGCGGGCATCGGCTTCGGTCAGGGTCGGCGTCACTTTCAGCATGATGTGGCGGGCATGGGTTTGCGTGACCGCGGCCGGGCCCTGGGCCTGCTGCGCGGCCGCCTGCTTGCGCACGTCGTTCAATTTCAGGATCAGGAAGCCGAAGTTGGCGCGGATGACCTGGGTCGACTGGCCCGGCTTCAGCTTGCGCAGTTCGTTGGAGATCGGGGTCGGCAGGCTGGCCGGGTCGCGCCAGCCGATCGCGCCGCCCTTCAGCGCGTCCGGCGCGTCGGAATAGGTGGCGGCCATCTTGGCGAAATCGGCGCCGGTGCGCAGCTGGCGCGCGACTTCGTCGGCGCGTGCCTTGCGGGCGGCGATCTGTTCCGGCGAGGCGTTTTCCGGGATACGCACCATGATCTGGGCGATGTCCATCTCGACGCGATCGGCGGCGGCGGCCTTTTCGGCGGCCAGGTAGGTATCGATTTCCGCTTCCGACACCTGGATCTTGCTGTCGACCTCGTGGTCGGTCAGGCGGCTCATCATGATCTCGTTACGGATCTGCTCGCGGAAGGCGGCATAGCTCATGCCTTCCTTTTCCGCCTGGTTGCGCAGTTCCTGCACGCTCATCTTCTGGCTTTCGGCGATGCGGCCGATGGCGCGGTCGAGTTCGGTATCGGACACGCGCACGCCCATTTCCTTGGCCAGCTGCAGCTGGGCGCGTTCGCTGATCATCGCTTCCACGGCCTGGCGGCGCAGGTCGTCCGGCGCCGGCAGCTGCATGTTGGCGGCACGCGCGCGCTGGGTGTATTCGTTGATGCGGCGGTCGACTTCGCGATTGGTGATGACTTCGTCGTTGACGATCACGTAGACCGAGTCGATCACGTTGGCGTTGCTGGCCGCCGGCGGCAGGAAACCGGTCGAGGGCTTGGCGGCGGGTGCGGCGGCGGCGGCCGGTTTGGCAGCAGGCTTGGCGGCCTGGGCCAGGACATCGTTGGCCGCGATGGCGCACAGCAGGGCTGCCGCCAGCTTGATTTGGGTGGTACGCATAGTCAGGGAAGCACTCATTCAGGGTTCTAGTTGTCCATAGCCCCGTTCAGGGGCGGCCTACGTTGGAGTTCAGCCGGGTGTAGCCCGGAATGCTCTTTTTGAACGTCTCGAGCGGATTGTTGCCCAGGCCGAGACCCGACAGGCCGCTCAGCTCGAGCTGGAAGAAGACCGGCGTCGACGTCGTCTGGGCCGCGGTCACGAAGCGCTGGGCACCGACGCGGAACACCCAGCAGTCGGCCTTGTACTCGAGCCCGATGAGGCTCTCGAGCAGTTTGCGGTCGCGCATCGAATAGCTGACCCGGGTGACGCCGTACCAGCGGTCCGACAGCGGCCACTGGCCCGACACATCGACGTTGCGGAAGCCGCTGGAGGTGGTGACGGTGTCGCGCTGGTAACGGTACTCGGCATTGAGCACCTTCATCGGCGCCGGACTCCACTGCGCGCCGTAGTTCATGCTGTACAGGCTGCGTGCCTGCGCATCGTATTGTACGCCGCTGTCGAAGCTCCAGGACTCGGAAATGCGGCCGGAAGCGGCCAGCAGCGCGTCCGAACGGGTCACGTTCGGCTTTTCGGTCGGATCCAGGCGCACGCGCGGATCGCTGAAATAGTAGCGGTTGCCGACCACCAGGCGCAGGCGCTCGATGCCGCTCGACTCGATGAAGCGCGACACCAGGGCCGCGGTCAGCTGGTTGGCATCCGACACCTTGTCGGCGCCGACGAAGCGGTTTTCGGTGAACAGCTGGGCGTAGTTGAAGCCGGCGACAGCGGTATCGAAGTTCGGGATGGCGCTCTGGTCCTTGTACGGCGTGCGCACGTAGAACAGGCGCGGCTCCAGCGTCTGGGTGGACGCGCGGCCGAACAGCGAGGCTTCGCGCTCGAACACCAGGCCGCTGTCCAGCGACACCGTCGGCAGCACGCGCGAGATGTTGTTGCGGTTGTTGCCGCCGGCGTCGAAGTTGTTCTCGAGGCTGTACTTGGTCGCGTGCATCAGCAGCCTGGGCGTGAAGAACCAGCCCGGGCGCACGATCGGATAGCTGACCGAACCGACCAGGTTGGCGCGGTTGCCCTGCACCGTGGTGTCGGTCGGATGCGAGAAGCGCACCGCCTCGGCATCCAGCGACCAGTCGAAGCCGCCCAGCACGTCGTAGCGGCCGGTGTGGAAGTTCACCTGCGGCAGGCGGTCGTACGGACGCGGCACGGTCAGCGCCGGGTTGGTGCGCGAGGCCGGGTCCTGCAGCACCTGGTAGCTCTGCACGCGCGTGGTCAGGCTCCAGTACTGGCCGAAGTAATCGGTGCGCAGTTCGCGCAGCAGCTGGCGCTCGGCGCTGGCCGCCACGGTGCGCGAAAAGTCGGACGGGTATTCGTTGTCGGACGCGCCGTGCGCATTCCAGCCGAAGGTCCAGCCCGGCGCCAGCACCTGGCTGTGCAGGGTGTCGATCCACCAGCGGTCGCGGTGCGCCAGGCGGTCGTTCGGCAGGAACTCGAGGTGGGTCTCGCCGTTGTACATGCCGGCCGCGGTCTCGCCGAGGTAGCGCCCGGTCGCGCCCATCTGCAGGCCGCGTTCGACGATGTAGCGCGGGAACACGGTCAGGTCGCGGTTGGGAGCGATGTTGAAGTAATACGGGACCATCACCTCGGCCGAACCGTTGGCGCCGGAACCGAAGCCGACGGTCGGCGGCAGCCAGCCCGAGCGGCGCGCACCGGACAGCGAGAACGACAGCGCCGGGGTGCCGAGGATGGGCACGTCCTTGAAATAGACCACGGTCTTGCCGGCGGTGCCGATGTCGCGGCCCTGGTCCAGGCGCAGCGAGCTCGATTTCAGGTACCAGGCCGGATTCGGCCCTTCGCAGGTGCTGTAGGTGCCGTCCACCACCACCGCCTGGTCTTCGCCCAGGAAATCGATGCGCTGGGCGGTGCCTTGCGCATTGTTCAGGTGCAGGTGGTAGGCCGGATTGCGCACCCAGCCCTTGCCGGTTTCGAGGTTCAGCTGCAGGGCGTCGCCCTTGTAGCGGTCGCCGAAGCGCCACATGTTGATGTTGCCCTCCGCCGTGACCTCGTCTTCGACGCGCCGGTAGCAGGCGGTGTCGGCGGTGATGCCGGTGGCGCCGCGCGTGATCTCGACGTTGCGGTACAGGTTCAGTTCGCGGTCCGGACGGCCGGTGAATTCCTCGGCCATCATGGTGACTGGCAGATTTTGCTCATCGGCACGGGAAGTCGCGGCAGCCGGCGCCTGCGTGGAGGCAGGGGCGGCAGGCCGCGCGAAGGCCGAGGCGACGGCGGGCGCCGTTTGCGCGTGCAGCGGCCCCGTGGCCACGGAGACGAGTGCAGACAAGGCGACGGCGCGCCGTGGCGGGAAAGGTAGGGCCGAGATCCAGCTCATGAAAGGTCGCGTTGCACCATGGAGGGCGATTTTTGCTAATGAATTCCTTATTATATGGGAATATCCGCGCCGGGGTCGCAAAAACGCCTGAGCGCGATGCCGCTTGCGGCCAGCCCCTGCGCTCGCAAGTCCTTGATTTTAAAAGACCCGTCGAGCCTCACCGGATACAAATGTTACAACCGGCAAGATTAGATGCGCCTGGCAATGGTAATCCGGCTGCATGAATTGACCGGACTCAAAGATAACGCATCGACAACGGCGACGGCGTACGCATCCGGCGGGCGCGGTTCGCGATTGCCATGCTCTAGAGCATGCTCTAAACTTCAACGTTACAATCCAGCCCCTGTGCGCGCCAAACGCTGCGCGGCACCGTGCTCACTTTCTGCTCAATCCTCACCGACCGGATCACCGGGACGCTTCATGTCTTCTCTGCCCTCCACCTCTCCCTCGACCCCTGACAAAGATGCCCGGCTGGCCCAGCTGACCGCCTGGCTCGGCACCCTGGACCTGGTCGACACCGGGAGCCTGCGCCCTGCCTCGTCCGATGCCAGCTTCCGCCGCTACTTCCGCCTCGACGTCGTGCCGGCGCTGCAGGACAAGCTCGGCGCTACCCTGGTCGCCATGGATGCCCCGCCCGAGCGCGAAAACGTGCCGGCCTTCATCCACGTCGCTGGCCTGCTGTTCGACGCCGGCGTCACCGTGCCGGCAATCGTCGCGCGCGACGTCGACAACGGCTTCCTGCTGCTGTCCGACCTCGGCACTACCACCTACCTGCAGCGCCTCGACGTCGACAATGCATCCTTCATGTACTCGGACGCGGTCGACGCCCTGATCAAGTTCCAGCTCGCCAGCGAGCCGGGCGTGCTGCCGGAATTCGACCGTGCCTTCGTGCTGCGCGAAATGAACCTGTTCCCGGAATGGTTCATCGGGCGCCACCTGAACGCCACCCTGAACGACATCCAGCAGGCGCAGCTGGATAAGGTGTTCGAGGCCATTACCGCCAACGTGCTGGCCCAGCAGCAGGTGTTCATGCACCGCGATTTCCACTCGCGCAACCTGATGTTCCTCGACCAGGGCAACCCGGGCGTGCTGGATTTCCAGGACGCCGTGTACGGTCCGGTCACCTACGACCTGGCTTCGCTGCTGCGCGACGCCTACATCCAGTGGGACGAGGAATTCGTGCTGGACTGGGTGGTGCGCTACTGGCAGAGCGCAAAGCAGGCCGGCCTGCCGGTCAATCCGGACATCGACGCCTTCTACCGCGACTTCGAATACATGGCCCTGCAGCGCCACCTGAAGATCCTCGGCCTGTTCTGCCGCCTGAACTACCGCGACGGCAAGAACGTCTACATGGGCGACCTGCCGACCGTGATGGACTACGTGCGCAAGACCGCCAACCGCTACACCGAACTGAAACCGCTGGCCCGCCTGCTCGACACGCTCGAGGACAAGGGTCCGCAGGTCGGCTACACCTTCTGAGGGCACCACCAGCATGAAAGCCATGATCTTCGCCGCCGGCCGCGGCGAGCGGATGCGCCCGCTGACCGACACGCTCCCGAAACCGCTGGTCAAGGTGCGCGGCAAGCCCCTGATCGTCTACCACGTGCTGAACCTGGTGCGCGCCGGGATCACCGACATCGTGATCAACCACTCGCACCTCGGCCACATGATCGAGGAAGCGCTGGGCGACGGCAGCCGCTACGGCGCGCGCATCGCGTATTCGCACGAGCCGGCGCCGCTGGAAACCGCCGGCGGCATCGCCAACGCCCTGCACCTGCTGGGCGACGAGCCGTTCATCGCGCTGTCGGGCGACATCTACGCGCCCTACTTCGACTTCGAGCAGTGCAAGGACGCATTGAAGGACATCGACGCCGTCGGCCAGCCCTACCCGCTCGACAAGCGCGACATCGCCTGGCTGTACCTGACGCCGAACCCGTGGCACAACCCGCAAGGCGACTTCGGCATGACCATGTACACGCTGTCCAACGAGGGCACGCCGAAGTGGAACTTCGCCAACATCGGCGTCTACCGGCCCGAGATGTTCGAGGGGATCAAGCCGGGCGAATTCGCCAAGCTCGGCCCTTTGATGCGCAAGTACATCGACCTGGGACGCGTCGGCGGCGAACTGTACGACGGCCAGTGGGTCAACGTGGGTACCATGCAGCAGTTGGAAGAGCTGAACGCTCCTTTATCGACCCGGACCAAAAAATGACCGTTTACGCAGCACGCCGTGCGCGCCTGGCCGCGCAGATGCAGCCGGGTGCGGTGGCCGTGCTGCCGACCGCACCCGAAGTCGCGCGCAACAGCGACAGCGACTACCCCTACCGCCACGACAGCTATTTCTATTACCTGACCGGTTTCACCGAACCGGAAAGCGTGCTGGTGCTGGTGGCCCCTTCCGGCGACGCGCCGGCGCGTTCCATCCTGTTCTGCCGCGAGAAAAACCTGGAACGCGAGATCTGGGACGGCTACCGCTACGGCCCGGAAGCCGCGCGCGCCGCATTCGGCGTCGACGAAGCCTGGCCGATAGACGCCCTGGACGCGCAGATGGCCAAACTGCTCGCCAACGTGCCCGTCCTGTATTACGCGGTGGGCGCGAGCGGCACGCTGGACGCGCAGGTGACCGGCTGGATCAAGGCCGTGCGCGCACAATCGCGCAGCGGCGTCACCGCACCGGCCGGCTTCCAGCACCTGCTGCCGCTGCTGGACGAGATGCGCCTGGTGAAGGACGACGAGGAACAGGCGGTCATGCTGCGCGCCGGCCTGATCTCGGGCCAGGCGCATGCGCGCGCGATGCGCGCCGCCCGCCCCGGCATGGCCGAGTACGAACTGGAAGCCGAACTGCTGTACGAATTCCGCCGCAACGGCGCCCAGTTCCCGGCCTACACCTCGATCGTCGCTTCCGGTCCGAACGCCTGCGTGCTGCACTACAACGCCAACGACCGGCGCATGCAGGACGGCGAACTGGTGCTGATCGACGCCGGCTGCGAGCTGGATGGCTACGCATCCGACATTACCCGCACCTTCCCGGTGAATGGCCGCTTCACCCAGCCGCAGCGCGCCCTGTACGAACTGGTGCTGGCGGCGCAGGACGCGGCATTTGCCGCGATCGCGCCCGGCCAGCCCTACAGCGCCTTCCACGAGGCGGCGCTGCACGTGCTGACCGCGGGCATGCTGGACCTCGGCCTGATCGACCGCACGCGCTACGCCAACGCCGAGGATGCGATCGCCGACAAAGCCCACCTGCCCTTCTACATGCACGGCACCGGCCACTGGCTGGGCATGGACGTGCACGACGTCGGCAGCTACCGCGACCTGGCGGCGCCCGGCAAGCCGTCGCGCCCGCTGGTCCCCGGCATGACGCTGACCGTGGAACCGGGCATCTACGTGCGTCCGGGCGAAGGCGTGCCCGAACAATTCTGGAACATCGGCATCCGCATCGAGGATGACGTGGTCGTGACCGCGGATGGGTATCGCATCCTGACCGGCGCCGCGCCCAAGACGGTGGCCGAGATCGAAGCGCTGGTTGGCAAAGGACAGGCATGACGGATGACGTGAAAATGGATTTTGACGTGGCGATCTGCGGCGCCGGCCCGGTGGGCATGGCGCTGGCGGCGCTGATGGCGGCGCGCGGCGTCGCCGGCGAGCGCATCGCGCTGATCGACGGCAAGTCGCTGGGCCAGGCGATCTCGGACCCGCGCTCGATCGCGCTGGCCTGGGGCAGCCGCCTGCTGCTGCAGGACGTCGGCGCCTGGCCCGGCATGGCGTCGTCGGCCACGGCCATCCACGAGATCCACGTGTCGCGCCGCGGCCACCTGGGCCGCAGCATGATGGACCGCAGCGAACATGGCCTGGAAGCGCTGGGCTACGTGGCGCGCTACGGCGACGTGGTCGATGCGCTGTCGCGCGCCTGCGAGCGCGCCGGCGTGCAGGTGCTGCGGCCGCTGCGCGTGGCCGCGCTCGACGAGCGCCCGGATGGCGTGGTGCTGCAGCTGGACGATGGCCGGGCATTGCACGCGAAGGTAGCGGTGCAGGCCGAGGGCGGCGTGTTCGGCGAGCAGGCCGCGGCGGCACGCTCGCACGATTACGGCCAGACCGCGGTGATCGCGCGCGTGTCCGCCAGCGCGCCGATCCCGCACCGCGCCTTCGAACGCTTTACCGACGAAGGCCCGCTGGCGCTGCTGCCGCAGGACGGCGCGGATGGGCACCAGTACGCGCTGGTGTGGTGCGTGCGGCCGGAACGCGCGCAGCAGCTGCTCGACCTCGGCGCCGACGACTTCCTGCGCGCGCTGGGCCAGGCCTTCGGCGAACGGCTCGGCAGCTTTACCCGGGTGTCGGAGCGTGCGGCCTTCCCGCTCGGGCTGAACGCGGACCCGCGCGCGACCGCGCGCACGGTGGCGATCGGGAATGCGGCCCAGACCCTGCATCCGGTGGCGGGCCAGGGCTTGAACCTGGGCCTGCGCGATGCGGCCGTGCTGGCGAGATTGCTGGCACGTTCCTTGAGCGACGATGGCGGCCATTCCGCGATCGCGCAATTCACCGCGGCGCGCGAACGCGACCGCGGCATGGTGATCCGCGCCACCGATACCATGGCGCGGGTGTTTGCCGACACCGGGCCGCAGCAAGCACTGTTCGGGCTGGCGCTGGCGGTCCTGGACACGGTCAGGCCGGCGCGCATGCTGCTGGCCGAGTTCATGATGTTCGGGCGGCGCTGAACCGCCACACATTTATTCGACGGCCTTCACCATCGACTCGATCACCTTCTTGGCATCGCCGAACACCATCATCGTGTTCGGCTGATAGAACAGGTCGTTGTCCAGCCCCGCATACCCCGACGCCATCGAGCGCTTGTTGACGATGATGCTTCGGGCTTTGTAGGCTTCCAGGATCGGCATCCCGGCGATCGGCGATTTCGGGTCCTTGGCCGCCGGGTTCACCACGTCGTTCGCGCCCAGCACCAGCACCACGTCGGTCTGGCCGAATTCGCCGTTGATGTCTTCCATTTCCGCCACCTGGTCGTAGGGCACCTCGGCTTCGGCCAGCAGCACGTTCATGTGGCCCGGCATGCGCCCGGCCACCGGGTGGATCGCGTAGCGCACGGTCACGCCGTGTTCGGTGAGTTTGTCGACCAGTTCCTTCACCGTGTGCTGGGCGCGCGCCACCGCCAGACCGTAGCCGGGCACGATGATCACGCTTTCCGCGTTCTGCAGGATGAAGGCGGCGTCTTCGGCCGAGCCGGATTTGACCGGGCGCTGTTCCTGCGCCCCGCCGCCGCCGCCGCTCGCCGCTTCGCCGCCGAAGCCGCCCAGGATTACGTTGAAGAAGGAGCGGTTCATCGCCTTGCACATGATGTACGACAGGATCGCGCCGCTCGAGCCCACCAGCGAACCGGCGATGATCAGCATCGAATTGTTCAGCGAGAAGCCGATGCCGGCCGCCGCCCAGCCGGAGTAGGAATTCAGCATCGACACCACTACCGGCATGTCGGCGCCGCCGATCGGGATGATGATCAGCACGCCCAGCACGAAGGCCAGTGCGGCCATGATGATGAACGGCGTCCACGCCGGCGTCGCGCCAGCCGAGAAGCAGAACATCAGTCCCAGTGCGACGATGGCGATGGCCACCAGCAGGTTGATGATGTGCTGGCCCGGATAGCGCACCGGCGCGCCCTGGAACAAACGGAACTTGTATTTGCCGGCCAGCTTGCCGAAGGCGATCACGGAACCGGAAAACGTCACCGCACCGACGAAGGTGCCGATGAAGAGTTCGAGCCGGTTACCGAAGGGCAGCGCCGCACCGCGCGCCGCGATGTTGAAGGCCCAGGGTTCGGACACGGCGGCGATCGCGATGCATACCGCGGCCAGGCCGATCAGCGAGTGCATGGCCGCCACCAGTTCCGGCATCTTGGTCATCTCGACCCGGCGCGCCGCTACCGCGCCGATCGCGCCGCCGACCACCACGCCCAGCAGCACCAGTCCGAAACCCATGCCGCCGCTGTTCAGCTGCTCCCTGAGCTTGAGCATCAGCGCGATCGTGGTCACGACCGCGATCGCCATCCCGCTCATGCCGAACACGTTGCCGACGCGCGCCGTCGACGGCGACGACAAGCCCTTCAACGCCTGGATGAAGCACACCGAGGCCACCAGGTAGAACAGGGTGACCATGTTCATGCTGATCGCATTCATGCCGCCTCCCTGGCCTTGGCGGCATCCGGAACGCCGGCACCGGCACCGGCCTTGGCGGCCGTTTTCGGTTCCTTCTTCTTGAACATTTCCAGCATGCGCTGGGTGACCAGGAAGCCGCCGAACACGTTCACCGCCGCCAGCGCCACGGCCAGCGTGCCGGCGATCTGCCCGGTGAGGCCCTCGGTGAGTCCGGCCGCCAGCATGGCGCCGACGATGATGATGGCCGACACCGCGTTCGTCACCGCCATCAGCGGCGTGTGCAGCGCGGGGGTGACGGTCCAGACCACGTGGTAGCCGACGTAGATCGCCAGCACGAAGATGATCAGGTTGATGATCGTGTGACTGATTTCCATGAGCGTCTCCTCATCTTATTTATGTGACTACTTGTGCAATCACTTGCCTGCTTACTTACGCAACACTTGGCCATCCAGGCAAACCAGCACCGCGTTCACGATCTCGTCGGCGCGGTCGATGATCAGCTTGCCCTCTTTATCGATGATCAGTTTCAGGAAATCGAGCACGTTGCGCGCATACAGCGCCGAGGCGTCGGCCGCCACCAGCGCCGGCAGGTTCGGCTCGCCGATCAGGGTCACGCCGTGCTTGATCACGGTCTTGCCGAGTTCCGTCAGCGGGCAGTTGCCGCCCTGCTCGATCGCCATGTCGACGATCACCGAGCCCGGCTTCATGGCGCGCACGGTGTCCTCGGCAATCAGCACCGGCGCCTTGCGGCCCGGGATCAACGCGGTGGTGATGATGATGTCGGCCAGCTTGGCGCGCTCGTGCACCAGTTCGCCCTGCCGCCGCATCCAGTCGGCCGGCATCGGGCGCGCATAGCCGCCGGCCCCTTGCGCGATCTCGCGTTCCTCGTCGGTGGCGAAGGGTACGTCGATGAACTTGGCGCCGAGCGATTCCACCTGCTCCTTGACCGGCGGGCGCACGTCCGACGCCTCGATCACGGCGCCGAGGCGCTTGGCCGTCGCGATCGCCTGCAGGCCGGCCACGCCGACACCCATGATCAGCACCCGCGCCGCCTTGACCGTGCCGGCCGCCGTCATCAGCATCGGCATGAAGCGGCCGTAGGCGTTGGCGGCCATGATGACGGCCTTGTAGCCGGCGATGTTGGCTTGCGACGACAGCACGTCCATCGACTGCGCGCGCGTGATGCGCGGCGCCGCCTCCAGCGCAAAGGCGGTCAGGCGGCGTTCGGCCATCGCGGCCAGGCCGTCGGCATCGAAGGGATTCAGCATGCCGACCAGCGCCGCGCCGGGCTGCATCAGCGCGCGTTCCTCGGCGACCGGGGGCCTCACCTTGAGTACCAGGTCCGCTTGCAGCGCATCGGCGGCGGTGCCGATGCGGGCGCCGGCAGCCACGTAGGCATCGTCGGTAATGGAAGCATGCAGGCCGGCGCCGGATTCCACGATGAGCTCGTGGCTGGCGGACAGCTTCTTGATGGTTTCGGGCGTGGCGGCAACGCGCGTTTCGCCCGGTCTGGATTCTGCCGGAACACCAATCTTCACGATTCCCTCGCAAAATTGATAAACTGTCTACAATCTAGCACGTTCCCAACGCGGAATTCATAGTAAATACTTATTCGTAGTTTTTCGTAAACAGCTCGACTGTTTTGCAACACAACCTGATACATGCCTAGGCATGTCATCTTATTTTTTGTATCAGATCAACGTTTGAAACCGACAGAACCTGTTGCATTGCAGCGTGCGGCCGAGCAACGCCTGTTCCATCAAGGTAGAATGTCGGCTCATTTCCAAGGACGCGCATGACACATACCTTCAGACCGTCAGTCACCGTCGCCGCGATCATCGAACGCGATGGCCGCTTCCTGGTGATCGAGGAAGAAACCAGCGACGGCATCCGCCTGAACCAGCCGGCCGGCCACCTCGACCCCCACGAATCGCTCGAGCAGGCGGTGGTGCGCGAGGCGCTGGAAGAAACGGCGCACGAGTTCTTCCCGGAAGCCCTGGTCGGCATGTACATGTCGCGCTACCACTCGAAGTCGCGCAACACCGACGTGACCTACCTGCGCTTCACCTTCTGCGGCAAGCCCGGCAGGCAGTTCGACCAGCCGCTCGACCACGGCATCCTGCGCACCCTGTGGATGACGCGCGACGAGCTGGCGGCCTGCCAGGAGCGCCACCGCAGCCCGACCGTGCTGAAATGCGTGGACGATTACCTGGCCGGCAAGCGCACGCCCCTGGAACTGCTGTACACCGACCAGACGGTCTTCGAGGGCGGGCTGTCGACCGAACCTGACGTAACGTAAAGAGTAAACAAAGATGAGCAAGAAAAAAGTCGTGATCGGGATGTCGGGCGGCGTCGACTCCTCGGTCGCGGCGTGGATGTTGAAAGAACAGGGCTACGAAGTCATCGGCCTGTTCATGAAGAACTGGGAAGACGACGACGATTCCGAATACTGCTCGACGCGCCAGGACTGGATCGACGCGGCCAGCGTGGCCGACGTGGTCGGCGTCGATATCGAGGCAGTCAACTTCGCCGCCGAATACAAGGACCGCGTGTTCGCCGAATTCCTGCGCGAGTACCAGGCCGGCCGTACGCCGAATCCGGACGTGCTGTGCAACGCCGAGATCAAGTTCAAGGCCTTCCTCGACCATGCAATGAAGCTGGGCGCCGACCTGATCGCGACCGGCCACTATGCGCGCGTGCGTCAGAACGGTGACAAGTTCGAGCTGTTGAAAGCGCTGGATGCGACCAAGGACCAGAGCTACTTCCTGCACCGCCTGAACCAGGCGCAGCTGTCGAAGTCGCTGTTCCCGCTGGGCGAGATCGCCAAGACGGAAGTGCGCAAGATCGCCGAAAAGCTGCAGCTGCCGAATGCGGCGAAAAAGGATTCGACCGGCATCTGCTTCATCGGCGAGCGTCCGTTCCGCGAATTCCTGGGCCGCTACCTGCAGCACAAGCCGGGTCCGATCAAGCTGGACAACGGCCAGACCGTGGGCGAGCACGTCGGCCTGTCCTTTTATACCCTGGGACAGCGGAAGGGCATCGGCATCGGCGGCCTGAAGTCGCACAAGAATGCCGACGGTACGGGCGAGCCGTGGTTCGTGGCGCGAAAAGACATCGCCAACAACACGCTGTACATCGTGCAGGGCCATGACCACCCGTGGCTGCTGTCGGGCGAACTGGGTGCCGGCCAGGCCAGCTGGATCGCCGGCGAGCCGCCGGCGCCGCGTGCCTTGTCGGCCAAGACCCGTTATCGCCAGGCCGACGTCGCCTGCACGGTCATGCCGGAAGGTGCGGACCGCTTCGCACTGACCTTCACCGATCCGCAATGGGCGGTGACGCCGGGCCAGTCGGCCGTGCTGTACGACGGCGACGTCTGCCTGGGCGGCGGCATCATCGATTCGGCATCGGCCGCTTGAGGCCTGCTGCGGGGCCGGCTGTTGTTACGGCCCCGCAATGTTCTACATTTTTGCGCACTCTTGTCTTTTCTCCATCGAACTCGGCGTAAAAATGCCGTAACCTCCTTATATATTGCCGCTAGGAAAAATTCAAGGAGGTTCCATGGCTGAAGATATCAACAACACCAATGAAGTGCTGTCGTTCCGGTTGGGCGGCGAAGAATACGCCATCAGCATCCTGAAGGTGCAGGAAATCCGCGGCTACGACGCCGTCACCCGCATCGCCAGCGCGCCCGAGTACCTGAAAGGCGTGATCAACCTGCGCGGCATCATCGTCCCGATCGTCGACATGCGCATCAAGTTCAACGTCGGCCAGGCGACCTATGACGCGTTCACCGTCGTCATCGTCCTGAACATCAACGGCCACACCATCGGCATGGTGGTCGACAGCGTGTCCGACGTCGTGACCCTGACCCCGGACCAGATCAAGCCGGCGCCGGACCTGGGTGCCAGCGTGTCGTCGGATTACCTGCAGGGCCTGGGTACGGTGGGCGAGCGCATGCTGATCCTGCTGGACATCGATCGCCTGCTGGGTTCGGAAGAGATGGGCTTGCTGGCGGCGGCGCGTTCGGCTGCCTGAAACATGACGGGCGCCTGAAAAGCGCCCGTAGCGTGTAAACGTCGTCCCTGCGCAGGCAGGGACCCAAGTTGGATGCGCAGCGTTAGCGCCTATGAAACTTGGGTCCCTGCCTTCGCAGGGACGACGTATTTAAGGGTTCAGGTCAAGCGACGTTTGCGACGTCGCTCCGTCCAGCCAGCCAGTCCACGAACGCCCCCGGCGCCAGCGGCTTCGCATACCAGTACCCCTGCGCCTCGTCGCACGCGACGCCTTTCAGCACACCGGCCACCTCGGCCGTCTCCACGCCCTCGGCCACCACGCGGTGCCCCAGGTCGTGCGACAGCTTGATCATCGCCGATACCAGCGAACGCTTGCGCTCGTCGCCCTCGATGCCGCGCACGAAGCTCTGGTCGATCTTGACCACCTGCGCCGGCAGGCTTTGCAGGTAGGCCAGGCTGCTGTAGCCGGTGCCGAAGTCGTCGATCGCCATGTGCACGCCGGCAGCGTGCAGGTCGCGCATCGTGGCTTCGGCCACCTTCGGGTTCTTCATCAGCGCGCTTTCCGTGATTTCCAGTGCCAGGCTGGATGCCGGCAGGCCATGGCTGCGCAGGTTGTCGACGATGCGCGTGCAGAAGTCCGGTTCCAGCAGGTTGACGGCCGAGACGTTCACCGCCAGCTCCAGTTCCAGCCCGTCGGCACGCCATGCCGCCAGTTGCCGCATCGCGCAGCGCAATACCCAGTCGGTGGTGGCGCGCACCATCGAGGTCCGTTCGATGATCGGGATGAATTCGCCCGGCGAGACGTCGCCGAACTCCGGGTGGGTCCAGCGCAGCAGTGCCTCGGCGCCGATGCAGGCGCCGCTGACGAGGTCGACCTTGGGCTGGAACACCAGCCGCAGCTGGCTGTCCGCATCGGCACCGGCGGCGCCGTCCAATGCGGCCCCGAACGCGTTGATCAGCCAGAAGCTGCGCCGGTACAGCGCATCCTGCTCCTGCGAGAACACGGACACGCCGCGGTCCTGGTCGAACGCGTGCTGGGCGGCCGAATGGAGGTTGCGCAGCAGTTCGGCCGAGCCGGTCACGCCGATGGTGAACGGCGCCACGCCGATGCGTGCGGTGGTCACGAAGCGCGAGGTGACGGATGCGGCGCGCTGCACCAGCCAGGTTTCCATCTCCGCGCAGACGACATCGATGTCGGTGCCGGGCGCCGTGATGAAGGCGAATTCGGTCGGGGTCACGTGGTACACGGTACTGCCCGCACCGATGGTCTCGGCCAGCATGCGCACCGCTTCGCCGACCACTTCGTCGAGCCAGGTGGCGCCCATCGCGCGCAACGCGCTGCTGAGCTGTTCGGGACTGGCCAGGTTGAGCAGGCCGGCCACGCGCCGTTCGCCGGCCGGGCGGTCCTGGGTCAGGTCATTGAAGTCGTCGACGAACTGGGTGCGGTTGGGCAGCCCGCTGGCCGGATCGATCCGCCCCAGCGCATGCTGCAGCTCGATCTGCGCCATCACCATCGCGGCCATGTCACGCAGGGCCGCGCACTCGGCTTCGGTCACGTCGCGCGGCTCGGTGCCGAGCACGCACATCGAACCGAGGCAGTAGCCGTCGTTGGTAAGCAACGGCGCGCCTGCATAGAAGCGCACGCCGGCGCCGGCCAGCGGACTGTCGGCATAGAAGCTGTCGGCCTGCAGGTCGTTCACGACCACCATCTGCCCGCTTTCGGCAATGCGTGAGCAGGGCGCCTTCAGGCGCGGCAGCGATTCCTGCACGATGCCGACGCGCGACTTGAACCACTGGCGGTCGACGTCGGTGAGAGAGACGGCGGCCAGCGGCAGCCCGAACAGGCGCGACGCCATGCGCGTGATGCGGTCGAACGAAACGTTCGGTGGCGTGTCCAGAAGGTTCAGCCGCTGCAGGGCCTCGAGGCGGCTGGCTTCGGTGGCTGGATTGGAAGGAGATAGGCTCATGGCGTACTGTGGTGACATCGATCTGTTTGGCCCACCCGATTGTGCTCAGGTTATTTCCAAACGTCAACTAGTAGTTCCAATCGTGCACGCCTTTGTGCAATTCAGGCCAGTGCCAGCACCTCTTCCCGGCGCTCGGCAAACCACTGTGCGAATGCCTGCGGCGGCATCGGCCGCGCATACAGGTAGCCCTGGGCTTCGTCGCAGCCCACGCGTTCCAGCACGCGCATCACTTCCGGCGTTTCGACCCCTTCGGCCACCACGCGGTGCCCGAGGTCGTGCGCCAGCTTGATCATGGCCGAGACCAGCGAACGCTTGCGTTCGTCGCTCTCGATGCCGCGGATGAAGCCCTGGTCGATCTTGACCACTTGCACCGGCAGGCTTTGCAGATAGGTCAGGCTGCTGTAGCCGGTGCCGAAATCGTCGATCGCCAGGCGCACGCCGGCCGCGTGCAGCGCGCGCAGCGTGGCTTGCGCCACCTTCGGGTTCTGCATCAGGGCACTTTCCGTGATTTCCAGCGACAGGCTGGAGGGCGGCAGTCCGTGGCGGCGCAGGCCATCGATCACGCGGACGCAGAAGTCCGGCTCCAGCAGGTTGACCGCCGAGACGTTCACCGCCAGTTCCAGCTCCAGCCCTTCGATGCGCCACTCGGCCAGCTGGACCATGGCGGTTTCCAGCACCCAGTTGGTGACCGCGCGCACCATCGAGGTCCGCTCGATGATGGGAATGAATTCGCCCGGCGAGACGTCGCCGAATTCCGGATGGGTCCAGCGCAGCAGCGCTTCGGCGCCGATGCAGGCGCCGGTGGCGAGATTGATCTTCGGCTGGAACACCAGGCGCAGCTGGCCGTCGCGGCCGGGAATCGCGCCGTCCAGCGTGGCGCCGAACTCGTTGACCAGCCAGAATCGGCGCTGGTAGAGCGCATCCTGCTCCTGCGAGAACATGGAGACGCCGCATTCCTGGTCGAGGCCATGCTGCACGGCCGAATGCAGGTTGCGCAACAGGTCGGCATAGCCGGTGACGCCGACCGTGAACGGCGCCACGCCGATGCGCGCGGTGGTCACGAAGCGCGAGGTCAGCGAGGCAGCGCGGCGGCGCAGCCAGTTTTCGAGTCCGACGCAGAACTCGACCGGGTCGGTGCCGGGCCTGGCCACGAACACGAATTCGGTCGGCGAGATGTGATACACGGTGCTGTCCAGGCCGATGGTGGACTTCAGCATGCGCACCGCTTCGCCCACCACTTCGTCGAGGTAGCTCGGACCCATCGCGCGCAGCGCGTTGCTGAGCTGTTCCGGGCTGGCCAGGTTGACCAGCGCCGCCAGTCGTTCCTCGCCCTGCTGGCGGTCGGCCGTCATGTCCTGGAAGTCGTCGACGAACTGGTTGCGGTTGGGCAGGCCGCTGAACGGATCGACCCGGCCCAGCGCATGGCGCAGTTCGATCTGGGCCATCACCATTGCCGCCAGGTCGCGCAGGGCTTCGCGTTCGGGCTCGGTGATCGCGCGCGGCTCGGTCCCGAGCACGCACATCGCGCCCAGGCAATAGCCGTCCTGGGTGAGCAGCGGCGCGCCCGCATAGAAACGGATGCCGGATTCGGCCAGGATGCTGTCGCGGTAGTGGCAGTCCAGCAACAGGTCGGGAATGACCAGCATGTCACCCTGATCCGCCACCTGGCCGCACGGCGCCTTCATGCGCGGGATCGTATCGTGCTCGACGCCCACGCGCGACTTGAACCACTGGCGGTCGCTGTCCGTCAACGACACTGCCGCGATCGGCAGATTGAACATCTGGGCCGCCATGCGCGTGATACGGTCGAAGGCTTCGCTGGGCGGGGTATCCAGCAGATTCAGCTTGCGCAGCGCTTCGAGCCGGCTTGCCTCGCAATGCGGGCGGTGTAGAGGTAGATTCATGACGACCCGGACAGGGTAATTGACGGATTTGATTAAATAATTGAATTTGAGTGAATTTTGCCCATATAATTTCCGTTAGTCAACCCCAGTTTGTTATTCACCGTCATGTTTAACGTGCGATCACTAAAACAACAGATAGGATGATGGCAAGCACAATCAAATTCATCAATTTAATTGACGGAAATAGTTGATTTGCGGTAAAATATATTTACTTACATGTTCTAGTTCATCATGCATTCCCTTGCACACGACAACACCGAAGACCCCGTGTTGACGACTGCCGCAGCCGCACGGCTGCTGGGCGTCGCCGTCAGTACCACCCAGCTGTGGCTCGAAAGCGGCGCCCTGCCCTCCTGGAAAACACCGGGCGGCCACCGCCGCGTCAGGCTCAGCGCCGTCCTCAAGCTGCTCGAAGACCGTGCCCGCGAACGCCAGGGTGGCGTGCGTTCGGGACCTTTGAAATCCGTTCCGGCCCCGGTCGCAGCGGTGCCGGTCCCGGCCGCAGCGGCACCGCGTCCCCATCCGCTGCCGCTGGACGAGCCGGCGCGCCTGGCCGCGGTCGAGGCCAGCGGGCTGATCGATTCGCCGTCGGAAGACGTGTTCGACCGCCTGACCTGGCTCGCCACCCAGGTGACCGAATGTCCGATCGCGCTGATCACCGTGCTGGGCGAGCATCGCCAGTGGTTCAAGTCGCACATCGGCGTGGATTTCACCGAGACGCCGCGCGGCTGGGCGTTCTGCAACCACGCGATCGTGCAGGACGAACCCTTGATGGTGGAAGATGCGCAAAGCGATACGCGCTTCGCCGACAACCCGCTGGTCACCGGCAGCGCGGGCATCCGCTTCTATGGCGGCGTGACGTTGCGCGACGGCAGCGGCCAGCCGCTCGGTACCCTGTGCGTGCTGGACCGCGAACCGCGGCGCCTGCGCGACCGCGAACTCAAGGCGCTGGAAGAATTGGCGACGATTGCCTCGGAAGAGCTGGCACGCAGGACTTGATCCGATAGCACGTTCGTCAGGTCGCCTGGTGCTTCTTGACGATCGAAATAATCGTATTGCGCACCGTGCGCAGCACGGTGTCGGCCTTGAACGGCTTGACGATGAAGCCGTGCACGCCGCGCGCCAGCGCGGCCTGGATTGCCGCCGCATCCAGCGTACCCGACACCATGAACACCAGCGTCTTGGGCAGGTTCGCGCGCAGCTGCTCGACGATGTCGCTGCCGTCCTCGACCTGCTCGCGCGCGATGCAGACGAAGTGGGGGCGGTGCTTGAGCGCGAGCGCATAGGCAAGCGCGCTGGTGTGGCCCTGGCCGGCCACCTCGTAGCCGCCGTCGGTCAGCACGGTGTTGAGCAGGCCGCGCGACACCGCACTGGCGTCGATGATAATCGCCTTGAGCATGTGATTCCTTTCAGTGTGCGTCGTAGGCCAGCATCTTCCAGGTCACGCCCAGCCGCACGTCGGTCTTCAGTTGCACCAGCCGGCGCGACAGCGCCAGGATCTCGCGCCCGGCGCGCAGGCGTTCGCCGAGCGGCGTCTTGAGGATGCCGGCGCCGGCCATGACGGCATCCAGGTCGCCGTAGGCATTCAGCAGGCGTGCCGCGGTCTTCATGCCGACCTTGTCGACCCCGGGCACGCCGTCGGTCGGATCGCCCATCAGCGCCAGCAGGTCGAGCATGCGCTCGGGCGCGACGCCGAAGCGCGCGCGCACCCAGGCATCGTCGTGCCACTCGCCCTTGAAATGATCCCACACCAGGGCGCCGTCCGCTATCAGGCAGTGCAAGTCCTTGTCGGTGGTGGCGACGATCGCCTCGCCGCGCCCTTCCGCCAGCCAGCGCGTGACGCCGGTGGCGATCACGTCGTCGGCTTCCACTTCCGGGATCGTCACCACGTGCAGGCCGACCTCGCGCAGGCGCTGGTGGAAGCCCGGCAGCGCATCGCGCAGGTAGGACGGCATCGGCGCCCTGCCCTCGCGGTAGCGCGGGTACAGCGCATGGCGCCAGTTATTGCCGCCGTAGTCGAAGGCGGCCAGCACATGGGTCGGCGCATGCGCCTCCAGCACGTTGCGGAACGAGGACAGCGCATGGCGCAGCGCGATGCTGGCCTTCAGGTCCGAGTCCGGCTCCGGACTGGCCTCGTACACGCGGCGCACGATGTTCAGGCCGTCAATGGCGAGCAGCTTGGCCATGTCGGGGTGATGTTCCTTGCTTATGACTATATTTATTTGACGAAATCGTACTTGCCGCCGCGTTCGAGCGCCTGGCGGTAGGCCGGGCGCGCATGGATGCGTTCGAGGAAGGCGACCAGGTTCGGATAGCGTCCATCCAGCCCGCCACGCGCCGCGGCCGCTTCCAGCGGGAAGCTCATCTGGATGTCGGCCGCCGAGAACTGGCTGCCGGCGAACCAGGTGCGCTTGCCCAGCTCCGCTTCCAGGTAGCCGAGGTGGCGGTCGATCTGCGGCTGGACGAAGGTACCCAGCACCTTGCCGGCGATGCCGCGCGCGATCGGGCGCACGAAGAACGGTGCCGGGCCGTTCGCCACGCGGTCGAACACCAGCTTGAGCAGCAGCGGCGGCATCATCGATCCCTCGGCGTAGTGCAGGAAGTAGGTGTACAGCAGGCGCTCGGGCGTGCCCGGCGCCGGCGCCAGGGCCGAACCTTCCGCGCCCACGCCGTGGCGTTCGATCAGGTACTCGACGATGGCGCCCGATTCGGCCACCACAGTGTCACCATCGCTGATCACCGGCGACTTGCCCAGCGGATGCACGGCACGCAGCTCGGGCGGCGCCAGCATCGTCTTCGGGTCGCGCTGGTATTTTTTGATCTCGTAGGCCAGGCCGAGTTCCTCCAGCAGCCACAGGATGCGCTGGGAGCGGGAGTTGTTCAGGTGGTGGACGATGATCATGGTCAATTCCAGCTCGGAAAATGGCGCTAGCTTAGCACTGTTGTGCAAATACCCAAAGACATCAGCAAATCTGACAATTTATATTGTGAACAAGCAACTTGTTGTTATACTTGCCTATTCTCCCTGATAGATCGTCAATTTCGGTTCAATTACCCTTGAACTGCCGATAACTTGCGCCCCTACCCTCCGCCATGTTCCTATCCCGACTCAACATCTCGCAAAAACTGGGTCTGCTGACCCTGATCACCGGCATCGGCATCCTGGCCGTCGCTGCCGTCTTCCTGCTCTCCGAACGCCGCCTGATCGAAGAAGAGCGCGGCCGCACCGTGCGCCAGGCCGTCGAAGTCGCCAGCGGCGTGGTGACACGCTACCAGCAGCTCGCCGCCAGCGGCGCCATGCCCGAAGCCCAGGCCAAACGCGAGGCGCTGGACGCGCTGCGCGGCCTGCGCTACGACGGCCAGGAGTACTTCTGGGTCAACGACATGCAGCCGCGCATGCTCATGCACCCGATCTCGCCCAAGCTGCAGGGCCAGGACCTGAGCGCCAAGGCCGATCCCAACGGCCTGCACCTGTTCGTGGCCATGGTCGACCTGGTACGTGCCCAGGGCGGCGGCTTCCTGTCGTACATGTGGCCGAAACCGGGCAACGAGGCGCCGGTGCCCAAGCTGTCCTACGTGAAAGGCGTACCCGAGTGGGGCTGGGTGCTCGGCTCCGGTGTCTACATGGATGCGCTGGACGCCGTGTTCTGGCCGCGCGTGTGGATGTTCTCGGGTGCGGCGCTGCTGCTGTCCGGCGTGCTGATGCTGGTCGGCCACCTGATCTCGCGCAGCATCCGCGGGCCGCTGTCGAGTGCCGTGCGCCTGGCGGGCCAGGTCGCGGCGGGCGACCTGACCACCGCGATCGAGGCGCATGGCGACGACGAAACGGCGCGCCTGCTGCGCGCGCTGCGCGACATGAACGACAGCCTGTCCGGCATCGTCGGCGAAGTCGACAACGGCATCCGCACCATCGCCAGCGCTTCCAGCCAGATCGCCAGCGGCAACCAGGACCTGTCCAGCCGCACCGAGGAGCAGGCCGGCTCGCTCGAAGAGACCGCGGCCACGCTGGAACAGCTGACCGGCGCGGTCCAGCAGAACGCCGGCAATGCGCGTCATGCCAGCGGCCTGGCCTCGGAAGCGGCGGCAGTGGCCCAGCGCGGCGGCACCGTGGTCGAGCAGGTGGTCAGCACCATGGATGCGATCGACGCTTCGGCGCGCCGCATCGCCGACATCATCGGCGTGATCGACGGCATCGCTTTCCAGACCAATATCCTGGCCCTGAACGCGGCGGTGGAAGCGGCGCGCGCCGGCGAACAGGGGCGCGGCTTCGCCGTGGTGGCATCCGAGGTGCGCAGCCTGGCGCAGCGCTCGGCCACCGCCGCGAAGGAAGTGCGCACCCTGATCGACGATTCGGTGGCCAAGGTCGGCGCCGGCGCCAAGCTGGTGACCGAGGCCGGCGGCACGATGCGCGAGATCGTCGCCAGCGTCACCCGCGTCAACGACATCATCGGCGAGATCGCCAACGCCGGCGAACAGCAGCAGGCCGGCATTGCCCAGGTCAACCAGGCGATCGCCGAGATGGACAACGCGACCCAGCAGAATGCGGCGCTGGTCGAGGAAGCCGCGGCGGCGGCGGCGTCGATGAACGAGCAGGCGCGCCACCTGGGCGAGGTGTTCAGCGTGTTCAAGGTGCACGGCGCCGAGGTGCAGGGCAAGCGTCCGCGCACGCTGCTGCCGGCCTGACGCTTCGGCCCGGGCGCCCCTGACGGGGGGCCGATCACAGGCGCGGATTGCAGGCGATCTTCAGCTTCGGTACTATGCTTCGATGCAACTTTTAACCAGGTTGCAGCTTGCCCAACCGTCCTGGAGATCCCTGATGCCGCGCCTGTTGTCCCTGTCCGCCCTTTCCCTTGCTTTGTTCACCCTCCACGGCGCCACCCCGGCCCAGACGGCGCCGATGGCGCCCGACATCCCCAGCGCAAAATTCTCCACGACGGTCCCGAACGCCGACTACGTCAAGCAGGAGTTCATGATCCCGATGCGCGACGGCGTCAAGCTGTACACCGTGGTCGTGATCCCCAAACAGGCAACGGCGGGCGCGGCCAAGGCGCCGATCATGCTGACCCGTACCCCGTACAACGCGGCGCGCCGCGCCGGCCGCATGAAGAGTCCGCACATCAGCTCGATCCTGGGCGACGGCGACGATGCCTTCATCGAGAACGGCTACATCCGCGTGTTCCAGGACGTGCGCGGCAAGTACGGCTCCGAAGGCGACTACGTGATGACGCGCCCGGTGCGCGGCCCGCTCAACAACACGCAAGTCGACCACGTCACCGATGCATACGACACCATCGACTGGCTGGTGAAAAACATCCCGCAGTCGAACGGCAAGGTCGGCATGGTCGGGTCCTCGTACGAAGGTTTTACCGTGCTGATGGCGCTGGCCGAGCCGCACCCGGCCCTGAAGGCGGCAGTGCCGATGAGTCCCATGGTCGACGGCTGGCGCGGCGACGACTGGTTCCACAACGGCGCCTTCCGCAATCCGAACCTGTCGTACATCGCCAGCCAGAACTCGGCGCGCGGCGAAGGCCAGCAGATCGTCACCGGCACCTGGGACGACTACGACGCCTTCTTGCGCGCCGGCTCGACCGCCGACTTTGCGCACATGTACGGCGTCGACCAGCTGAACTTCACGAAAAAACTGTTCGAGCATCCGGCCTACGACAGCTTCTGGCAGGAGCAGGCGCTCGACCGCATCCTGGCCAAGCGCCCGTTGACGGTGCCGACCATGACCGTGGTCGGACGCTGGGACCAGGAAGACATCTACGGCGCCTACGCCACCTATGCCGCGGTGGAGCCGAAGGATACGCAGAACAAGCTGAATTCGCTGGTGGTGGGCCCATGGCGCCACAGCGGCGTGAACTACGAGGGCTCGTCGCTCGGCGCCCTGAAATTCACCGGCGACACCGCCCAGCAATTCCGGCGCGAGGTCATGCTGCCCTTCTTTAACCAGTACCTGAAGGATGGCGCGCCGGCCTTCGACACGCCGCCGGTATGGTCGTACCAGACCGGCGTCAACCGCTGGCGCCGCCTCGATGGGTGGCCGCTGGCACAGGCGTCCACGCCGCTGTACCTGAAGGCCGGCTACGGACTCGGGTTCGAGAAAGGTGACGCCAAGGCCGCCGCCTACGACGAATACGTGTCCGACCCGGCCAAGCCGGTGCCCTTCGTGCCGCGTCCGGTGCGCATGGGCGAAGGCACGGTGTGGAAGCCGTGGCTGGTCACCGACCAGCGTTCCTACTCGGACCGTCCGGACGTGCTGACCTACGTGACCGCACCGCTCACCGCGCCGCTGCAGCTGGCCGGCCAGCCGATGGTCAACCTGTTCGCCTCGACCAGCGGCACCGACAGCGACTGGGTCGTGAAACTGATCGACGTCTACCCGGACGAAGTCGCGGCCCAGCCGGAACTGGGCGGCTACCAGCTGCCGATCGCGATGGACATCTTCCGCGGCCGCTACCGCCAGGGCCTGGACAAGCCGGCCGCGATCCCGGCCAACAAGGCCGAGCGCTACCGCTTCGCGCTGCCGAACGTCGACCACGTGTTCCTGCCGGGCCACCGCATCATGGTGCAGATCCAGTCGAGCTGGTTCCCGCTGTACGACCGCAACCCGCAGACCTTCGTGCCGAACATCTTCCATGCCAAGCCGGGCGACTACCGCAAGGCCAACCAGCGCGTCTACCACGCGCCGGGCATGGACAGCGCGATCGAGTTGCCGGTCGTGAACGCGGCACGCTGATCCAGGCCGCTCGAGCGGGCACGGTTCGGCAGCGCACCGAGCCGTGACGGCCCGCCCCCTAAGATCGGGGGATGGCAATCCACATCGGCATCTCGGGCTGGCGCTACGTGCCGTGGCGCGGCGTGTTCTATCCAGCGGGCCTGGTCCAGGCGCGCGAGCTGGACTACGCCTCGCGCTTCCTCCCCACCATCGAGATCAACGGTTCCTTTTATTCGCTGCAGCGGCCCGCGAGCTACGCGGCCTGGTACGCGGCCACGCCGCCGGGCTTCGTGTTCGCGGTCAAGGGCAACCGTTTCATCACCCACATGCTCAAGCTGCGCGGCATCGAAACGCCGCTGGCCAACGTGCTGGCTTCGGGCATGCTGGCGCTGCGCGAAAAACTCGGCCCGATCCTGTGGCAGTTCCCGCCGCAGCTGCGCTTCGAGCCGGACAAGATCGAATCCTTCCTGCGCCTGCTCCCGCGCGATACCGGCGAGGCACTGGCGCTGGCGCGCGGGCACGACGACAAGATGATCGGCCGCGAATGGCTCGAGATCGACGCCGTGCGCCCGCTGCGCCACGCGATCGAGATCCGCCACGACAGCTTCCGCGACGACGCCTTCATCGCCCTGCTGCGCAAATATAACGTGGCACTGGTGGTGGCCGACACCGCCGGCAAGTTCCCCAACGACGAAGACGTGACCGCCGACTTCATGTACATCCGGCTGCACGGCGAGCACGAGCTGTATGCGAGCGGCTACGAGGACGATTCGCTGGCGCGCTGGGCGGAGAAGATCCGCTTGTGGAGCGAGGGAAAGCAGCCGCCGGATGCGCGGCTGGTTTCACAGGCGGCGCCGCCGGCGGCGCCGAGCCGCGATGTGTACTGCTACTTCGACAACGACATCAAGGTGCGGGCGCCGTTCGATGCGCGGCGTTTGATGGCCCTGCTGGATCTGGCGTGGCCGGATGATCCGCCGCCACCTTGAACGTGACGGTGAACACGCTGCCGTGCCCGAGGCCGTCGCTGTGCACGGTCACCGTGCCGCCATGCAAGGTCATGATGGTTTTCACCAGGGCCAGGCCGATGCCCAGGCCACCCTGGGCCCGGTCCGGCGACCGCTGGGCCTGCGTGAACAGGTCGAATACATGCGGCAGCAGCTGGGCGTCGATGCCGACGCCGTCGTCACGCACGCTGATCGTCACCGCCGCCGCCGCGTGCCCGACCAGCAGCGCGATGCGGCCGCCGTTCGGCGTGTATTTCGCCGCATTGTTGAGCAGGTTGACCACGACCTGCACCAGCCGATGCGGATCGCCGAGAATGCGCGCCCCGCCGGCGTCGCCTTCGACCGTCAGCGCATGGCCGCGCGCTTCGATCATGGGCCGCGACTGCTCGACGGCATTCGCCACGATCGTCATCGGGTCGAGCACGGACGTATCGAGCTGGACCAGGCCCCGGGTCACGCGCGAGACGTCCAGCAAGTCGTCGACCAGCGACGTCATGTGCCGCACCTGGCGGCTGATGACGTCGCTCGCCCGGCGTACCCGTTCTTCGTTGGCGGTGCCGATCCTGAGCATGTCGGCCGCAGCCGAAATCGGCGCCAGCGGATTGCGCAGTTCATGGGCCAGCATGGCCAGGAATTCGTCCTTGCGCCGGTCCTGCTCCTGCAGGGAACCGTAGAGCCGCGCATTCTCGAAGCCGTTCGAGGCGATCGAGGCGAGCTGCACGAGGATGGCCTCGTCTTCTTCGGTGAACTCGCCTTCGATCTTGTCCGAGGCCTGGATCAGGCCGATGTTGCGGCCGGCACGGTCGATCAGGGGAACGGCCAGCCAGCCGCGCATCGGCGGATGGGCGTGGGCATGGCTGCCGAACCCCTTCCACGCCGGATGCGCTTCCAGCTGCGCCTGGGTAAAGCGCATGACCTGGTTGGTGCGGCAGACCTCGGCATAGATGCCGCTGCCGTCGGTCTTGACCGCATAGTCGCGGAACGCGGCGTATTTGTCGGACAGCGAGACCGCGGTAATGCCTTGCGCCCAGCTGTCGCTTTCGGTCAGCGACACCACCGCCTGGTGCACGTCGAGGATGTCGCGCACCTCGTCCACCAGCGCGTTGGCGATGCCGTCGCTGGCCAGTGCCGTATGCAGGGTGCGCGAAGCCTGCGCCACCTTGGCCAGCAGCGCGGCATTGCGCTTTTCGCGCTGCAGCCGCTGGACGACCTCCGCCTGCGCCATGACCTTCTCGTGGATATCGGTATTCGCGCCGATCCATTCGCGGATCGCGCCGTCGGCGCCGAACAGCGGCACGCCTTTCACGGCCATCCAGCGGTAGCTGCCGTCGGGGCGGCGCACGCGGTATTCGGTCTCGAACACGGAGCGCGCGGCCACGCAGGCTGCCCACAGCGTCCTGGTTTTCTCGCGGTCGTCGGGATGCACCGCATCCAGCCACCCGAATTCCTTCCACTCCTCGTAAGTCTGGCCGGTAAACGCACGCCACGACGGCGAATCCTCCTCGACGCGGCCATCGGGGGTGTTGGTCCAGACGATCTGCGAGGTTGCCATGACCAGCGAGCGGAAGCGTTCTTCGCGCATGCGCAGGGCGGCTTCCGTCTCGACGCGCTCGGTGATGTCCTCGTGCATCAGCATGACTTCGAGAATATTCCCGGCAGGGTCCTTCACTGCATGCGCCTGGGCCGTGACCCAGCGTACCGGTCCGGCACCGCCGAACGCCGCCACGTCATAGCGGACGGCAGGCAGCCGCACCGACTCGCCGGCAAACGCACGCCGCAGCAGCGCCGCGATGCCGTTGTCGATCAGCTGGGGATCCGTGAGGACGTTGTACTCGCCGATGACGTAGTCCCAGAGCGCGGCGCCTTCGTGGATCTGCCATAGATCCTTCCACGCCTTGTTGACGCGCAGCGTGCGCCCGTCCGGTGCCAGTATCTGGATGCTGACCGGCGCCTGGTCGAACAATTCCCGGAACCGGATGTCGGGACTGGCCGGGTGTGCGGTGCTGGGCAAGGGCGCAGGTTCGGAGGGCATGGTTTCAGGAAGGTGAACGAAGGGCAACATCATGTCACAGTTTCACCAACTGCGCCCGGCCTCGCCTCGGACCGCGGGGCCGCCGTTCAGCGCTTGACGTGCAGCTGGATGACCTTGCGGCCCTTCGCATCGGTTGCCGGCAGCGGCTCGGTCTCGCAGCTGCCGCAGGTATCGCAGCCGCTGCCGCAGCTGCCATCCTTGTCCAGCCACTTGGCCACCCGGCCGTTGCCCTGGCCGCGGTCGCGCAGCTTGTAGACCAGCTTGCGGCGCCAGGCGACCGGCAGGTACTTGCCGCCGGCATAGAGCGCGGCGAGCAGCACGATGACGGCGACGACAAGGTACTGGACCATGCTTAACTCACCAGCGCCCGCGCGGCGTGGAAGGTGATGAACGACGCCGCATACGCCAGCGCGAACATGTAGCCCGCCATCAGGAAGGCATAGCGCGAGCTGCCGGTTTCGCGGCGCACCACCGACAGGGTCGACAGGCATTGCGGCGCAAACACGTACCAGGCCAGCAGCGACAGCGCGGTCGGCAGGCTCCAGGACGCAGCGATCAGCGGTGCCAGCGAGCCGGCCACGTCGTCGCCGGCGGCGGACAGCGCGTACACCGTGCCGAGCGCGCCCACGGCGACTTCGCGCGCGGCCATGCCCGGCACCAGCGCGATGCAGATCTGCCACCCGAAGCCGATCGGCTCGAAGATCACGGCCAGCGCGCGGCCCAGCATGCCGGCGATGCTGTAGTAGATCGGCGGGTGGGTCGCCCCTTCCGGCGCGCCCGGGAAGCTGGACAGGAACCAGACCAGGATCATCAGCGTCAGGATGATGGTACCGACGCGCATCAGGAAGATCTTGGCGCGTTCCCACAGGCCCAGCGCCAGGTTCTGCAGGTGCGGCCAGTGGTAGGCCGGCAGTTCCATCATCAGCGGATGCTGGCCCTTGGCCCCCATGCTGCGCTTGAAGAACCAGGCCACCGCCATCGCGCTGACGATGCCGGCCGCGTACAGGATGAACAGCACCAGGCCCTGCAGGTTGATGCGGGCGCCCAGCTCGCGGTGCGGGATGAAGGCGGCGATGATCAGCGCATACACCGGCAGGCGCGCCGAGCAGGTCATCAGCGGCGCGATCATGATCGTCACCAGGCGGTCGCGCGGGTTCTGGATGGTGCGCGCCGCCATCACGCCGGGAATCGCGCAGGCGAACGAGGACAGCAGCGGAATGAAGGCGCGCCCGGACAGCCCGACGCCGCCCATCAGGCGGTCGAGCAGGAAGGCGGCGCGCGGCAGGTAGCCGCAGTCCTCGAGGATCAGGATGAAGAAGAACAGGATCAGGATCTGCGGCAGGAACACCAGCACGCTGCCGACGCCGCCGAAGATGCCTTCGACGATCAGGCTGCGCAGCGGGCCGTCGGCCATGCTGGCACCGACCCAGGTACCGAGGCCCTCGACGCCGCTCTTGATCAGGTCCATCGGCACCGCGGCCCAGCTGAACACGGCCTGGAACACCAGGAACATCAGCACCGCCAGGATCACCGGCCCGGCGACCGGATGCAGGACCACGCGGTCGATCGCCTCGCTCAGGTTGCCGGTGTCCTTGTCGAAGCTGACGGCGGCGTCGATGATGCGGCGCACCTCGCGCTGGGTCTGCTCGACCGGGACCGCGTCGATCGCCTGCAGCGGCTGCGGCTGGACGCGGTGGTCGAACGACATCGTATCGAGTGCCGCCAGCAGCGCCTTTTCGCCGCCGGCCTGCACCGCCACGGTTTCCACCACCGGCATGCCCAGTTCTTTGGACAGACGTGCGCTGTCGATCTCGATGCCGCGCTTCTTGGCGACGTCGACCATGTTCAGGGCCAGCACCATCGGCAGCCCAAGGCGCTGGATTTCCAGCACCAGGCGCAGGTTCAGGCGCAGGTTGGTGGCGTTGACGACGCAGACGACGGCGTCCGGCGCCTGTTCGCCGGCGCGCAGGCCGGCCACCACGTCGCGCGTGATCGCTTCATCGGGGGTGTGGGCCGACAGGCTGTAGGCGCCGGGCAGGTCGAGCACGCGCAGCGGCTTGCCGCCGGGCAGCGTGAAATGGCCTTCCTTGCGCTCGATGGTGACGCCGGCGTAGTTCGCGACCTTCTGGCGCGAGCCGGTGAGGCGGTTGAACAGTGCGGTCTTGCCGCAGTTCGGATTACCCAGCAGGGCGATGACGGGCGTCCTGGTGGCCGCCCGGACCTGCTGTTCTACTGCTCCCATTATGTATGTTCCATTTATTCCGGCTGGATCGAGATCAGCGCTGCCTCGAAGCGGCGCAGGGCGAAGGTGGACTGGCCGACCTTGACCGCCAGCGGCCCGCCGGGCAGGCCGCCTTTCAGCATGCGGATGCGTTCACCCGGGACGAAACCGAGTTCCATCAGGCGGCGCGAGACGTCCGCACCGGAAGCGTCCGCGAGCGAACCCGGCGCGAGAGTGATGACGGTGGCGCTCTGGCCGGCCTTCAGGGCGTCGAGCGTGGTCAGGGTGGGTGCAAGAGTCATGATTCGCTTCCAGTGGTGAGACGTAGCGCTGATGAGACAGATATGTGCATCATAAACCTAAATGCGAATTATTTCTATTTGCGCTTTGTCTACTTCGGTTCACCCAGCGTTGGATATGCATGTGCGCGCAACAAAAACGCTTGCATTCACTACTTAACTTCTGGAGAATACAAACCCGAATGAGAATGATTCGCATTATAGGTCAGACAACGCTGGCCTGCTGCGAGACTCCGAAACGGAACCGAAACCATGATCGTCTGCGTCTGCAACAACATCTCCGACCGTGAAATCCGCCAGGCCGTCGACCTCGGCCTGACCTCGATGGCCGACCTGTACAAGGAACTCGGCGTCGGCACCTGCTGCGGCAAGTGCGTCAGCTATGCCCGCGAAGTCATGAACGAACACCTCGACAGCAAGACCACCGTCACCGAACTGCGCCGCACCCCTGCCGGCGGCATGGTGGCATAAACACACTAAATAACAGCGTCTAACAAAACCTTCAGGGCAAGGCGCAGCGTCGAAGACAGTACGTTAGTACGGCGAGACGATGCAACGCCGTCCTGGAGGTTTTGTTAGGCGCTGCAATATTGCATCGCACATATCGATGCTTATTCCGGCCGGGTTGCGCCGGTCTTGGTAGTATGTGATATCCATAGCAGCCAAGCCGCGAGTCTTATGCCTGTTATCCCGTTCCGCTCACCAAGAACGCCTTTCAAGGTCGAGCCCCCGCCCACACCCACGCGCCGTGCCATCGTCCTCAAGTGGCTGCGCAAGATGCACGGCTGGATCGGCCTCTGGGGCGCCGTGCTTGGCCTGCTGTTCGGCGGCACCGGCATCCTCCTCAACCACCGCGCCGTACTGAAAATTCCCGCCGCCCAGGTCCAGGAAAGCACGGTGCAGGTGCCGCTGCCCACGCCGGCGCCGGCCACCCCGCAGGCGCTGGCCGCCTGGCTGAAATCCTCGCTCAAGCTGGAACCGGATGCACGCCGCGTGCTGGCCGAACCGGCGCGTCCAGTGGCCTGGGGCGACCAATCCGTGGTGCAGCCGCCACGCTGGAGCGCCAGCTTCGCGTCGCCGTCCGGCAACGTGCAAGCCGAGTACTGGGTCGGCAACAGTTACGTGACCCTCAAGCGCAGCGACAACAACGTCTTCGCTACCCTCACCAGCCTGCACAAGGGCGTCGGCATGGGCGTGGGCTGGATCCTGCTGGTCGATACGCTGGCCGGCTCGATCATCCTGCTGTCGCTGTCGGGCGTGGTGCTGTGGGCACTGACCAACCGCCGGCGCACGATCGGCGTGGCGATCGGGGTGGTGTCGCTGCTGGCGGCCGGCGGACTGGCGCTGACGGCGCTGTAAACACCGGCCCAAAAGCCCGGCCCGGTTTGCTATGATGCTGCCATCACTCACCGTAAAGGCACTCCATGAAGGGCGATCCCAACATCATCCGGCTGCTGAACGCGCAGCTGACCAACGAGCTGACCGCAGTCAACCAGTACTTCCTGCATGCGCGCATGTACAAGCACTGGGGTTTCACCAAGCTCGGCAAGAAGGAATACGACGAATCGATCGGCGAAATGAAACACGCCGACCGCCTGATCGACCGTATCCTGATGCTCGACGGCCTGCCCAACCTGCAGGCGCTGCACAAGCTGCTGATCGGCGAATCGGCCCAGGAAATGCTGGAATGCGATCTCAAGCTGGAGCGTGCGGCGCAGATCACGGTCAAGGAAGGCATCGCCGCCGCCGAGGTCGCGCATGACTACGTGTCGCGCGACCTGCTGCTGGATATCCTCGAGGATACCGAAGAGCATATCGAATGGCTGGAGACGCAGCTGGACCTGATCGTCAAGGTGGGGATTCAGAATTATCTGCAGTCGCAGATCGGCGAAGTGTAAGACTTTTAGCTGGCCTAAAGACCGTCGCCCCTGCGCAGGCAGGGGCGACGTTTTTACGTTGGCGGAGCAAACAGGCTGCGTGCTTACACGGCGCTCACGCCGCCCGCCAGCCAGCGCCGCGCCCACTTGTCATAGAAACCCATATCCTGCGGCACCGCCCCGGTCACCGCACAGATCGCCCCGGCGAACTCGTTCGCCCGCGCCAGCGTCAGTTCCAACGGCCAGCCGCGCGCCCGTCCCAGCAGGAAAATCGCCGAGAAGGCATCGCCCGCCCCCACCGTATCGATGACGTAGGGCGGCACCGGGTTGTCGCGGTTGGCGACCAGGCTGCCGTCGCTGCCGAACCAGACCGAGCCGCGGTGGCCCAGGGTCACGATCAGGGCTTCCAGTGCAAACCGGTCCATCATGGCGCGGCAGGCTGCGTGCACTTCCTCGGTCGACATCGGGGTATCGTCCGGCGCGATCTGGAAGTACCAGTGGAACAGCGCCTGCAGTTCTTCCTCGTTGACCTTGACGATGTCGGCCGCCTGCAGCGCGGCGCCGACGATCGCTTCGTCGGCCTGGCCCTGGAACAGGTTGAGGTCGAGGAAGCGCTTGGCCTGCGGCGCGGCCGCCAGCACGGCCGCCAGGGCCTGGCGCGAGCGCTCGCCGCGCTGGGCCAGGGTACCGAAGTACACGATGTCCGTATTCGTGCCGGCCACGGCGGCGGCGGCCGCCTCGGGATCTATGAAGTCGTAGGCCTGGCGCGGCAGGAGGACGCTGCGCGCAGACGAGCCCACCCGCGCCGCCGTCCGCTCGACGGCGACCCGGCCGGTCTCTTCCATCGTATCGACCTGCAGCCCGGTTTCCGGCATCACGAAGCGTTCGAACTCCGCGCGCACGGCCGCGCCGTTGCGGTCGTCGCCGATGCGCGTGATCAGCAGCGGCGGCGCCATGAAGGCCGCCAGGTGGCGCGCCAGGTTGAACGGGGCGCCCCCCAGCCCGGAGGCGTCCGTGCCATCCTCAACCAGCACCTCGCCGAACACTATCGCCATCCCGCTCCAAGTCCGCATACACGTCTTCCGTTCGCTCGATTGCACCGCCGGCATTGTAGCGCACCAGCCGGACCGCCATCGCGGCGCAGACCAGCAGCACACCCGCCAGGCGGATCACGTTTTCGGGATTGCCGCCCAGCCAGCTGTGATAGTACAACGGCAGCGTGAAGATCTGGATGATCATCGGGATCACGATGAACATGTTGAAGATGCCCATGTAGACGCCGGTGCGTTCCGGCGGCAGGCTGG
This sequence comes from Herbaspirillum sp. SJZ107, assembly GCF_006715485.1. Taxonomy (GTDB): domain Bacteria; phylum Pseudomonadota; class Gammaproteobacteria; order Burkholderiales; family Burkholderiaceae_D; genus Telluria. Next base: position 111,472 of record NZ_VFNH01000002.1, on the reverse strand, counting down.
ACGCCAGGATCACGTAGGGATTACCCATGATGCTGGCCCACGCCAGGCCGATGCCGACCATCGGCACCAGCAGCAGCACCGGTGAATCGATGTGCGGGATGGCCAGCATGCCGGCGCCGGCCAGCGCCAGGCACACGCTGTGCACGACGTGCGGACCGTGGCGGCGCGCGAACGGCACCAGCGCAAACGCGGCCAGGAAGGCGACGAAGTTGTAGAACGCGCCGATCTGGCCGTTCAGCAGGCCGGCGTCGCGGAAGCCCGGGGAAGCGGCATCGCTTGTGCCGAACAGCGTGCGCGCCAGCGACAGCGTGATGAACTGCCAGTAGCAGAACATCGCGTACCACTGGAACAGCTTGACCAGCGCCAGCTGCTTCATCGTGGGCGGCATGTCGCGCAGCGCCGCGCCGATCTCGGCCAGCGTGTGGCGCCAGCCGGCCGGCGCAGCGCGCATTGCCGCCAGCGTCTCGGCCGGCAACGGGTCCTCGGGCGTCGTGCGCACCGACCACAGGACCGACACCAGCGAACAGACGGCGCCGATGAGGAAGGCGGCCACGACGACCTGCGGGATGTGGCTGCCGTTGACGGCATCCTTGTCCATCCCGATCCACACCAGCAGCGATGGGGTCAGGTAGGCCAGCGTCTGGCCCAGTCCCGTGAAGGCGCTCTGCGTCAGGAAGCCGAGCGAATGCTGGCTGGCCGGCAGCTTGTCGCTGACGTAGGCGCGGTAGGGTTCCATCGTGACGTTGTTGGCCGAGTCGAGGATCCACAGCAGGCTGGCCGCCATCCACAGCGTCGGGCTGTACGGCATCAGGAGCAGGCCGATGCTGCACAGGATGGCGCCGATCAGGAAATACGGGGTACGGCGCCCCCAGCGGCTGACGGTGCGGTCGCTCATGGCGCCGATCAGCGGCTGCACCAGCAGGCCGGTGACGGGGCCGGCCAGCCACAGGTAGGGCAGGCTCGCCTCGTCGGCGCCGAGATACTTGTAGATCGGGCTCATGCTGCTCTGCTGCAGCCCGAAGCTGAACTGGATGCCGAAGAATCCGATGTTCATGTTGACGATCTGCCAGAACGTCATGCGCGGCTTGAGCGGGGACATCGGTTCTCCTCAGGCGTGGAACCAGCGTTCGATGAAGGGACGATAGAAAGCCGTGTCGGCCGGCACCGCGCCGACGATGCCGCAGACGGCACCGGCGAATTCGTTGGCGCGGGCCAGCGTGAGGTCGAGCGGCCAGCCGCATGCTCGGCCCAGCAGGAACACGGCGGAAAAGGCGTCGCCGGCACCCACCGTGTCCGCCAGTTGGGGCGGCCGCGCCGGCAGCGGCGTGACGTGGTAGGCGCCGTCGGCGCCGAAATACACGGCGCCGCGCGGTCCCAGCGTCACGATCAGGCCGGTCAGCTTGAACACGCGCAGCAGGATCGCGCACGCGCGCCGCACCTCGGCACTGTCCATGTCGTCGGTAGTCAGGCGCGTGTGCGTGTACCAGCCGAACAAATCCAGCAACTCCTCTTCGTTGACCTTGACGATGTCGGCCGCATGCAATGACGCGAACACGCACCGTTCGGTCACGTGCCCGGCGCGCACGTTGAGGTCCAGGTAATGGCAGGCGGTGTCCGCCGCCAGCAGCCCGGTCAAGGCGAGGCGCGACTGCGGCTCACGCTGGGCCAGGGTGCCGAAATACAGCGTTCCGGGCGCGGCCGCGGCCAGGGCGGCCATGGCCGGTCCGGCTTCGATCGCATCGTAGGCCTGGTGCGGCAGGATCGTGAAACGGTGGTCGCCGCCCTTGCCGTCGGTGCAGCGTTCGACGCTCACGACGCCGGTCGGCAGCGCGCCATCCACCTGCAGCCCGGCCATGGACAGGCCGAAGCGCTCGAACTCGGCGCGCATGCGGACGCCGTTCTCGTCCTGCCCGATGCGGGTCAGCATCAAGGCCTCCTGGCCCAGCGCCGCCAGGTGGCGCGCCACGTTGAAGGGGGCGCCGCCCAGGACCTGGCGGTCGCCGAAATCGTCGACCAGCGCCTCGCCGAACACGGCGATCGCGGCCTGCTTCGGATGTGTCATCGCGCTTCCTCCATGGTGTCGCCCAGGTGCCGGCCGCTGCGCCGGTCCAGCCAGGCCTGGTCCCATGGCTCGAGCGCCAGCGTGCCGGCGCCGCCGAGCGCCTGCAGGTCGACCACCAGCGTGCGTGCCGAAAAATTGAACAGGGCCAGGACATGCTCGCCGCGCGCCAGCGCCAGCAGCGCCGGGTCGGCGGCGTCCAGCGCCGTGCACGGCACGCCCGCGGCCAGGTCCGGCAACTGCCGGCGCAGGCGGATCAGGCGGCGCAGGCCGGCATGGGCGCGCCCGGTCGGGCTGGCCAGGTCGTGGCGCTGCGCCGCGCGCGCCTCGTCGAACGGCGCGCGCTGGATCCAGCGGCTGTCGTGCGCGCGCGCCGGGTCGTCGCGGTAAGCGTGGTCGTTCGGCATGGCCAGTTCGTCGCCCATGTACAGCACCGGCAGGCCGCCGAAGCACAGCGCCAGGCCATGCACGAGCAGCAGGCGGCGCAGCGCGAGTTCGATGGCCTGGTCCGACGTGGCCGCCTCCAGGCCGCTCAGGGCGGCTGCGGTGCCGTTGGTGGCAAGGCCGCCCTGGAATCCGACGCCGTCGGCATAGCCGGCGCCGTCGTTATAAAAGTGCGCGACCCCGGCCAGGCGCTCGAGGCTGCCCGCCTCGGCCAGCAGGTGCTTCCAGCCGATGTCGTCATGGCAGCGCACATAGGTCAGCCAGCTTGCGCCCGGCGGCAGCGGCGGCGTGGCGGCAGCCACCGCGCGCACCAGGCTCGCATCCTGCTCGGCCAGCGCGGCCCAGCCGGCCGTCATCAGGGTACTGTGGTAGGCCAGGTGGCATTCGGGCGCGTCGGCACTGCCGAAATAGCCGGGCAGCTCGCGCGTCGGCACGATCGCCTCGGCCTTCAGCAGCACGCCGGGGGCGGCGATGTCGACCAGGGCGCGCAGCGCCTGCAGCAGCAGGTGCGCCTCGGGCTGGTTCATGCAGTCGGTGCCGAGGCGCTTCCACAAAAAGGCGGTGGAATCGAGGCGGAACACTTCGATGCCGCGGTTGGCCAGGCGCAGCATGGCCGTCGCCACCGCCGCGAACACCGCCGGGTTGGCGTAGTTCAGGTCCCACTGGAACGGATAGAAGGTGCTCCACACCCAGCCGCCCATGGCCGGCACGTGGGTGAAGTTGCCGGGCGCCGCCTCGGGGAACACCTGGCCCAGGGTACGCTCGTAGGCCGCGGCCGCGTCGCGGTCCAGCACATGGAAAAAGTCACGCAGGCCGGGGTCGCCGGCGGCCGCGCCCTGCGCCCACGGATGATCGTCCGCCACGTGGTTCAGGATCATGTCGGCACACAGGCTGATACCCGCCTCGCGCAGCCGCGCCGTCAGGTCTTCCAGGTCGGCCATGCTGCCCAGGCGCGGATCGACTTCGTCGAAACTGGCGACCGCGAAGCCGCCGTCGCTCTCGCCGGCGCGCGGGCGCAGGAAGGGCAGCAGGTGCAGGTAGGTCACCCCCAGTTCGCGCAGGTGCGGGATACGCGCCGCCGCGCCGCGCAGGTTGCCGCCGAAACGGTCGGCGTAGGCACTGTAGCCGAGCATGTCCGGGGAACAGAACCAGTCCGGGCGGTCTTCGCGGGTGGCGTCGAGCGCCTGCAGCGTGGCCGGGCGCGCCGCCATCAGTTGCCCGACCTCGGCCATCAGGCCGTCGAACCAGGCGGCGTGGCCGGGCAGATGGCCGTACAGCCGTTGCAGGCGGTCGCCGAGCACGGCCTGGCGGCGCGCGAAACGCTGCTGCGCAGCGGCGTGCTGGTGCGCGGGTAATGCGTCGAGCAGTCGACGCAAGGAAGTGGACATCATCAAGGGTCTCGAAAAAATCGGTAGGGACGGACCACGCCGGCGCCGCGCGCCGGCAGGACCCGGTACATCAGAACGCGTACTTGACGCTGGCCTTCACGGCGCGGCCCGTGATCGAACGCGCGGCGTGGCCGTCGCTCTCGATCTCGGTGTAGCCGATCCGGTTGAACAGGTTGTTGGCGCTCAGCGCCAGCTGCACCTTCGGGGTCAGCTGGTAGTTGAGGAAAGCGTGCACGACGGTGTAGCCGGGCAGGACCAGGGTGTTGGCGTCGTCGCCCCAGCTCTTGCCGGTACCGACGACGGCCAGGCCGAAGCTGGCCGGACCGAGGTCGTAGCCCGGCGTCAGCTGGTAGACGGTGCGCGCCTGGCGCCGCGGCGTGTGGCCGATGACGGCTTCGCCGCCGGGTGCCGTGGCCGTGATCTCGGCGTCGGTCAGGGTCAGGCCGCCGTTGACGTGGAAGTCGCCGGCGCGCCACGCCGCTTCCAGTTCCACGCCCTTGGCCTCGTAGCTGTTGGCGGTCGACAGCTGGGTCGTGGCCTCGTAGTTGGTTTCGCGGGTGCGGGCGCGGAACAGCGTCACGAAGGTGCTCAGGCCGCCGCTGCGCCATTTCACGCCGCCTTCCAGCTGCTTGACGGTGTTGATGCTGACCGGTGCGCTGCCGTCCAGCGGCGCGCCGAACAGGATGCGGTCGGCATTGAAGGCGACGCCTTCGCTGGTGCGCGCGAACAGCGCCAGCGCGGGGGTGATGCGCCAGTTGCCGCCCACCGAATACGAGGTGTGGCCGATGTCGTAGTCGACGCGCTGCGCGGTGGCGGGCACGTAGGCCGCGGCGCCGGTGGCGATATTCGCGCTGCCGCCGGCGTGCTGGCGGTCGCGGCGCACGCTGGCGTCGAGGTTGACGGCGCCCTGCTCCCAGCCGATGTTGGCGTACGGCGAATTGGTCCTGTAGTCGACGTCGACGGCACGCGAGCAGCAGGCGCCGAAGGCCGGGCCGACGTAGCCGGGGGTCGTGCTCGCCGTGCGCAGCAGGGCCGGCTGGTCGCCGCTGGCCTGCATCAGGTACTGGTTGAAGTTCCAGGTCAGGCCCAGCTTCTGCAGCGAGCTGTACCAGCCGGCGGTCAGGTTCAGCTTGGCGCCGCCGTCGATGCGGAAGGTCTTGGTCAGGCGCGCGTCGTTGAGGGTATTGCCGGCGTCGTCGATCGAGGTATTGAAGACCACGGCATTGAATGCCCGGCCGTTGTAGGCCTGGCCGGTACGCGGCCCGGTGGCGAAGGTGTAGCTGCCGACCGTGCCGCTGTCGGCCGGGAACACGCCGATGAAGCGGCCGCTGTTGTTCGCCTTGCGGAAGCGGTCGGTCACGGTCCAGCCGTTGCCCAGGTCGAACGATCCCTCCAGGCCGAGCGCATTGCTCTTGACCGACAGCCCCTCGTTGACGTCGCTCGCGACCTGGCCGTTGCCCTTGGTCAGGGACAGGTCCTTGACCCAGTACGGCGAATAGAAGGACGCGGTGCGCGGATCGATGCCGGCGATCTCGGCGATATGGCCGTTGCTGACCGTGACCGGCACCGGCAGCGCCGTCGGGCTGCGGTCGTCGAGGTGCTTGAGCGAGACGCGCACCCAGCCGCCATCGAACTCGTGGGTGAAATTGGCGCGCAGCTGGCCGCCGCGCTCCTGCTTGACGCCGGTGTCGCGGATGCCCTCGCCATAGCGGTAGAAACCGCCGACGAAGAAGCGGTCGCGGTTCGAGACCGGTGCGCCGTAGTTGAAATCGACGCGTGTGCTGTCGTAGTCCAGACCGCGCGACAGGCCGATGCTGCCGCCCGCTTCCTTGCCGTCCCTGGCGATGAAATTGATGATGCCGCCGGGCGAGTTGGTGGCCAGGGTCGAGGCCGAGCCACCGCGCACGACCTCGACATGGTCGAGGGTGCCGTCGATCTTGACGAAGCTGTCGGGGGTGGTGAAGTTGATGTCGCCGAACTGCAGCACCGGCAGCCCGTCTTCCTGGATCTGCACGTAACGTGCGCCGCCGGCGGAGATCGGCACGCCGCGCACGGTGATGTTGGCATTGCCTTCGCCGCCCGACGATTCCGAACGCACGCCCGGGATCGCGCGCAGCACGTCGGCGGCGCTGGTCGGGGCGAGATTCTGGATCGCATCGGCTTCCAGCGTGCTGACCGAGACGCTCGATTTCATCTTGCTCGAGCCGACCGGCGTGCCGGTCACGACGATGCGCTCCATCTTCAGGCCATCGGTCGCCTGCGCAGCGGCTGGAACGGTTTCCTGGGCGTGCGCCGCACTCAGGTGCAGCAAGGCCAGCGCCACGGCGTGTGCCGTGTGCTTCATTCGAACTTCCATGTCTCCTCCGGTTTTATTGTTCGCCATTCGGCGTTATCGGCGCCGCATCGGCACGCAGCCATTATTTCCTGAAATTTAGTTAATTGCAATCGATTGCAATCGTGTTGCGAAAACGACTCACATGCCCGGCATGCAGGCGAATCGACGCCAAAGTGCAAAATTTCACCAGCAGCTTGCAAACGTTTTCAATCGAAGCGGCAACACGGGTAGCGGCGACAGCGGCGCCGGCGCTTCAGGCGCTGGTGCGGACGATCAGTTCGGTCGGCAGCAGGACCGAGGGGGCGGGTTTGCCGTCGAGGCAGGAGAGCAGCGCGTCCACCAGGGCGCGTGCGGCGACGTCGCGCGGCTGGCGCACCGTCGTCAGGGGCGGATGAAAATAGCTGGCGAGTTCGATATCGTCGTAGCCGACCACGGCCACGTCGGACGGTACCTTGCGGCCCTGCGCGCGCAGGCCGTGGATGGCGCGCATGGCAAGCAGGTCGCTGGCGGCGAACAGTCCGTCATACATGGCGCCACGGCGCGCCAGTTCCTCGACCGCCTCGCCGCCGCTCTCGGGCAGGAAGGAAGCGGCGACGTGCAGTTGCGGATCCGGTTCGAGGCCTTGCGCGGCCAGCGCGGCCGCGTAGCCGCGGTGGCGCAGCGCGACCTCGGGCAGCGTGATGTCGCCGAGGAAGGCGATACGGCGCCGGCCCTGCGCCAGCAGGCGTTCGGTCGCCAGGCGGCCGCCGGCCAGGTTGTCGCCGCCGACCGTGGTGTACAGCTGCTGCGGCAACTGGGCGCCCCACACCACGAACGGAACGCCGCGCGCGGCGATGCGGTTGAGCTCTTCGTGATGGCGGCCCTGGCCGATCAGGACCACACCGATGACACGGCCGGCGTCGAACGGCGCGGCCGCCGCGTCGACCTGGTCGGCATCGACGCGCGAGACCAGGATGTCGAAGCCCTGCTCGCTGAACGCATCGGCCAGGTTGCCCAGCATCGACAGGAAGAACGGATCGGACAGTTGCTGGCGGGTCGCCTGCTCGATCGGAATGACGACGGCCACGGTGCGGTTCTGCTGCAGCCGCAGGTTTTGCGCGCCGATGTTGATCACGTAGTTCAGCGAGCGCGCCAGGTCGAGGATGCGGTCGCGCGTCTCCTGGTTGACCAGGGGACTCTGGTTCAGCGCACGCGAGACGGTCGACGTCGACACGCCGGCCAGGCGCGCGATGTCGGCCATTTGCAAGCGCCGGGACGTCGACGTCGACATGGCGTGCTCAGCGCGGAACGGTATCCTTGAACGACGCGCGTTCGGACAGCTTGTCGAACAGGCGCGCCAGGTTCGGGTAGTCGCCGCGCCAGTCGATCTCGGGGAAGCGCAGGGACAGCCAGCCCAGCACGCAGCCGACGGCGACGTCGGCCAGCGTGTAATGGATGCCCATGCAGAACGGCTGCTCGCCCAGGTTCTCGGACATGACGCGCAGGCCGTTGCGGACCTTGCCCTGCTGGCGATCGATCCAGGCCTGGCTCTGCAGCTCGGGCGGGCGCTGGGTGCGTTCCAGGTAGGCCAGCACGGCGGCGTCGCCGACGCCGTCGGCCAGCGCTTCCCAGACCTTGACGTTGGCGCGGTCGCGGCTGTTGGCGGGCAGCAGCTTGCAGACCGGGGTCAGGGTGTCGAGGTATTCGGCGATCACGCGCGAATCGTACATGGCGCTGCCCTCTTCCATGACCAGGCAGGGCACCTTGCCGAGCGGGTTGGAGGCCGAGATCCTGGTATCGCTCGACCACACGTTTTCGAGCTCGAACACGTAGTCGAGCTTCTTCTCTGCCAACACGACGCGCACCTTGCGCACATAGGGACTGGTGACAGAACCGATGAGTTTCATAAATGCTCAGATTAGGGTAGTGGCAGACAGTATAGAGCATCGGACTTACCCCGGTCGAGCGGACGGCAACTCCTTGCAACGCCTGCCAAAATGCGACTTGACAAACGCGGGCCGGTGGTAAAATCGCGGTCTTTGCCATCTAAGCGCCGCCTCGGGCGCCTGCCTGCCATGACCACTACCCCACCCTACTCCACCCTGTCGGCCCTGTCCCCGCTGGACGGCCGCTATGCCGCCAAGACCGACAAGCTGCGCCCGATCCTGTCGGAGGCCGGCTTCATGCACCACCGCGTGAAGGTGGAGATCGCCTGGCTGCAGGCGCTGGCCCAGGCCGGCTTCGCCGAACTGAAGCCGTTCTCGCCCGAAGCAATCGCGCTGCTGGACAAGCTGGCCGCCGGGTTCTCGGAAGCCGACGCCGCCCGCATCAAGGAAATCGAAGCGGTCACCAACCACGACGTCAAGGCGGTCGAGTACTGGCTGAAGGAACAGGTCAAGGATGTGCCGGAACTGGTCGCGGCCAGCGAATTCATCCACTTCGCCTGCACCTCGGAAGACATCAACAACACCTCGCACGGCATGATGCTGAAGGCGGCGCGCGACGGCGTGATCCTGCCGTCGCTGCAAGCGGTGATCGCCAAGCTGACCGAGATCGCGCACGCCAACGCCGACCTGCCGATGCTGTCGCGCACTCACGGTCAGACCGCCAGCCCGACCACCCTCGGCAAGGAATTCGCCAACGTGGTCGCGCGCCTGCAGCGCGCCGTCAAGCGCATCGCCGACGTCGAGATCCTCGGCAAGATGAACGGTGCGGTCGGCAACTACAACGCCCACCTGTCCGCGTATCCGTCGTTCGACTGGCCGGCCTTCTCGAAGAATGTGATCGAGCAGCGCCTCGGCCTCACCTTCAATCCGTACACCATCCAGATCGAACCGCACGACTACATGGCCGAGCTGTTCGACGCGATTTCCCGCACCAACACCATCCTGCTCGACCTGAACCGCGACATCTGGACCTACGTCTCGCTGGGCTACTTCAAGCAGAAGCTGAAGGCCGGCGAAATCGGCTCGTCGACCATGCCGCACAAGGTCAACCCGATCGACTTCGAGAACTCGGAAGGCAACCTGGGCCTGGCCAATTCGGTGCTGCGCCACATGGCCGACAAGCTGCCGGTGTCGCGCATGCAGCGCGACCTGACCGACTCCACGGTCCTGCGCAACATCGGCGTCGGCTTCGGCTACGCGCTGCTGGCCTACGACAGCTGCTTGCGCGGCCTGAACAAGCTGGAAGTGAACCCGCAGCGCCTGGCGGCCGACCTGGACGCCAACTGGGAAGTGCTGGCCGAGCCGGTGCAGACCGTGATGCGCCGCTACGGCATCGAGAACCCCTACGAACAGCTGAAGGAACTCACGCGCGGCAAGGGCATCACCCGCGAAGCGCTGCAGGAGTTCATTGGCGGTCTGGCGGTGCCGCAGGAAGCCAAGGAACTGATGCTGGGAATGACGCCGGCGAACTACATCGGCCTGGCGGCGCAGCTGGCTAAAGCAATCTAAGCGTTAAATCAAGCACGTCGCCCCTGCGCAGGCAGGGGCGACGGTTTACCCCTACCTCTGCCACACCAGCCGCACCCCCACGGTCCGCGGCACCTCCGTCCTGATCGGCACCGACCCATACTCGGCATGCCCGCCATTCAGGTTGGTCCCGATCACCGACATTTCTACCCCCGGCGCAATCCGCCAGCCGAAGCGCGCGTCGAGCGCGGTATAGGCATCGACCGCCGGCCGGGTCGCGCCGACGTGGCGCAGCGCCACTTCCAGCTCGCGCGCGGCGTCGATGGTCCAGCTCGAGCGCAGCTGCGCCGTATAGGCCGGATCGAAGCCGGCGGCCAGCGTGCTGACCGTGTCGCGGCTGCCCGGCTTCAGGCTGAATGCCTCGTGCAGCGCGGTGGCGCCCGCCGACAGGCGCCAGCTGTCGCCGAGCTGCAGGCTGCCCCAGGCTTCGATGCCGTGCGAGTGCCCCTGCATGCCGTTGCCGAACATGATCTGGCTGCCGTCTGCCGACACCTCCTGCGTGCGCAGGTGGTCATACAGGTTGCGGAAGGCAGTCACCGACCACGACATGGCCTGCCCGGCCTGGCCGCGGTAGCCGAGCTCGAACACGCGCGCGACTTCGGCGCGTATCTGGCTGGCGCCGGCCAGCAGGTAGGGCGGTGCGCCGGGAACGTAGGTGTCGGCGTCCAGGCGCGACGGCGCGCGCACGGTGCGCGAGGCGCCGGCCCACAACGAATGCAGCGGCGTCGCATGCCAGGACAGGCGCAGCGTCGGCAGGAACTCGGCGCCGGTGTAGGGGTTGCGCTCGTAGCGCGCACCTGCGGTCAGGCGCAGGTCCTGGCGCAGCGCGATCTCGTCCTGGGCGAACAGGCTGGCCCAGGCCTGGCGGTCCTCGGCCGGCAAAAAGGCGACGAAGCGGGTGTTGTCGACATGGTCGCGGTCGTAGCGGTATTCCCCGCCCCAGACGATCGTGTGCGCGCCGAGCGGCGCCAGCGCATGCTGGAACTGGATGTCGGCGATGTCGACCGAGTCGGTGAAGGTCGGCCGCACCTTGCGGTAACGGGTGTCGTAATACGCCTGCACGGCCACGCTGGCGCCGTCGTCGAGCGCGCGTTCCCAGCGTCCGCTCAGGTTGGCGCCGTGGGTGTCGATGTCGCCCAGGCCCATCCCCGCCCCGGGCGCCGCGATCACGCCGGGCGCCGGCTGGCCCTGGCGCCCGCGCCAGGCGTTGGCGATCACGTCCCAGCGGTCGGCACCGCGGCGCCAGTCGGCGCGCAGGCCGACCTGGCCCTGGGTCCAGTCGTCGTCGAGCGGCCCGCCGGCGGCCAGTTCGCCGTGGCCGATGCCGAACACCTTGCCGTAGACGCGCCAGTTGCGCGGGCCGCTGCCGCTGTCGCTGCCACCGCCGTGGCGGAAGGCCAGCTGCGCGCCGTCCTCGTCCGTGCGCAGCATAGCCAGCTCGCCGCGGGTATCGCGTGCGGCGCGGGTGGTGATGTTGATCACGCCGTTGACCGCATTCACGCCCCACAGGGTGCCGCCCGGACCGCTGATGACCTCGATACGCTCGACGTCTTCCAGCATCACGTCCGGCTCGTCCCAGAACACCCCCGAGAACAGCGGCGAATACACCGAGCGGCCGTCGATCATGACCAGCAGCTTGTTGGCCGGACTGTTGCCGGTGCCGTTCATGCCGCGCGCCGAAATGAAGTAGTTGGCATTGCTGCTGCGCGCCACCTGCAGGTTGGGCGCCAGGCGCAATACCTCGGGCAGGCTGCGCGCGCCCGAGCGGCGGATGTCGTCGGCCGTGATCAGGAACACCGAGGCCGGCGCATCCTGAAGGCGTTCGGGACGGCGCGATACCGAGGTGATGTCGATGTTCGCCAGTTCCTCGATCGAGAGGTCGGCGAAGTCGGCGGGCGAGCGCGGTTTGCCGTCGTCATCGGCGGTCTGGGCGTGCGCAGGGAGCAGCACGAGTGCCGCCAGGGCGATGGTGAGCGATGGGACAAGCCTGCTCATGCGTAATCAATCGAAACTATCATACTTACAATTATCTTTTATAAATTTGATGCGTCAACATTTTACCTTCCTCAGCCCGGTTTCTTTAGCATAAATGCAACACATCGTGAAGAAATGAAATTCAAGCACACGATGTGGCAGCGATTGTCCCGCTGACTGAACAATGTTATCCGTTCATCTGTCTTCCAAGCAAAAGATGGAACGGTTACAGTCTCGCTATCCGCAATGAGTCAGCACAGCAATATTGTTTGATAAGATCTGTGCCGATGCGTATTGACGACCATTCACCGGGGCCCATCATGCAGCGCTACACCACGACCGCTATTGCGCTCCACTGGCTGATCGCCGTACTGATCGTCGGCGCGTTCACGCTGGGCCTGGTCATGACCGACATCCCCGGTCTTACCCCGACCAAGCTGCGCTATTATTCCTGGCACAAATGGGCGGGCGTGAGCGTGATGCTGCTGGCCGTGCTGCGCCTGTTGTGGCGCCTGCGGCACCGTCCGCCGGCGTTGCCGGCGTCGATGCCGGCCTGGCAGCGGGGCGCGGCGCATGGCCTGCACCACCTGCTGTACGTGTTCATTTTTGCCGTGCCGCTGTCCGGCTATTTTTATTCGCTGGCGGCCGGCGTCCCGGTCGTCTGGTTCGGCCTGGTCAAGCTGCCGGTATTCATCGCCAAGGACCCGGCGCTGGCCGCGACGCTGAAGGGCGTCCACTACTGGCTCAACATGGCGATGGCCGCGCTGGTCGCCCTGCACGTGCTGGCCGCGCTGAAGCATGCCGTCGTCGACCGCGACGGCACCCTGCGCCGCATGCTGCCCGGCCGTTCAACCTGAGGAGACACCATGACACTTCGCGCCACCCTTGCCGCCGTATTTGCCGTGACCACGCTGGCGGCCGCCGCCGCTCCCCTGAAAACCGACGTCGCACGCAGCAGCGTCTCGGCCGTATTCAAGCAGATGGATGCGGCGGTCGAGTCGAAGTTCACCCGTTTCAATGCCCAGATCGATTACGATGCCGCGCACCCGGACAAGGCGAGCGCGCGGGTCGACATCGATACCGCCAGCCTCGACATCGGCTCGCCCGAGTACAACAAGGAAATCGCCAAGAAAGAGTGGTTCAATTCGGCCCAGTTCCCGAAAGCCAGCTTCGTGTCGACGGCCATCAAACCGGCCGCCGCGGGCAAGCTCAACGTCAGCGGCAAGCTGACCATCAAGGGCCGCACCCAGGACGTCAGTTTCCCGCTCAGCGTGAAACCGGAAGGCGGCAGGCAGGTCTTCGAAGGCCAACTGCCGATCAAGCGCCTCGCCTTCAATATCGGCGAAGGCGAATGGAAGGACACCGGCATCGTCGCCGATGAAGTCGTGATCAAGTTCCGCGTCGCCGCGGCGCAGTAAACGTAGTATCCATTCAAACCAAGAGGAAAACACATGAAAATCAAGCACATCGCCCTGGCCCTGCTGGCCGCCGCCAGCACCACCGCCGCCTTCGCCGCCGCCGACACCTACAAAGTCGACCCGACCCACACCTACCCGAGCTTCGAAGCCGACCACTTCGGTGGCCTGTCGGTCTGGCGCGGCAAGTTCAACAAGACCGAAGGCAACATCGTCTACGACAAGGCTGCCAAGACCGGCACCATCGACATCACCATCGACACCAACAGCATCGACTTCGGCAACGACGCGCTGAACGCGCACGCCAAGAAGGACGAACTGTTCGACACCACCAAGTTCCCGACCGCGACCTACAAGGGCAAGCTGGTGTTCAAGGGCGACGCCCCGGCCACCGTCGACGGCCAGCTGACGCTGCACGGCGTGACCAAGCCGGTCACCCTGACCGTCAACAAGTTCAAGTGCATGATCAACCCGATGACCAAGAAGGAAGTCTGCGGCGCCGACGCCTCGGGCAGCTTCAAGCGCAGCGATTTCGGCGTGAGCTACGGCGAAGCCTACGGCTTCAACATGGACGTCAAGCTGGCGATCCAGGTGGAAGCGGTCAAGCAGTAATCGTCCGCGCGTTGCGTGCACAAAAAAGCCCTGGGGCCTTGCGGCCCCGGGGCTTTTTTTCTTACCTTATTGCGTCAGGCATCAATCAGATGCCGTTGTGGTTGGAATCACCCGGAATCGCGCGCTCGACCTTTTCCCAGGCCGCGCGGCTGGCCGACTTGGCTTGCGGCCAGGTCAGACGCGAGTTGCCCTTGACGCGATCCCACTCGTCGGCGAAGTGCGGCTCGGCCGTGTCGTAGTTGGGGAAGCGGCGCGCATTGTTGTAGCCCAGTGCATAGGCCGGCGCGTAGTCGTCGTAGGTGTAGCCCGGGGTGTAGCCGGACGCGGTCTGGTAGTTGTTGCGCCAGTAGGCGTCTTCCTCGGTCGGGTTGACCAGGTGGCCTGCACCCTTGCCCAGCAAGCCGCCGGCAACGCCGCCGATGGCTGCGCCGGCTGCCATGCCGATCGGGCCGCCCACTGCGCCCAGGGCCGCGCCGGCTGCAGCGCCGCCGCCGGTGCCGACGCCGCCGGCCAGGTTGTGCTCATGCAGCTCGTCGCCCGCTTTCGGGTTCACGACTTCGCCCGCGCCCTTGCCGGCCATGCTGCCGGCGATGCCGCCTGCAACCGCACCGGCCACGGCGCCGATCGGGCCGCCTGCGGCGCCGATCGAGGCACCCGCGATGGCGCCGGCACCGGCACCGGTACCCTGGGCCAGGTTGTGTTCATTCAGACGGTCGTCCGACTTCGGGTTCACGACTTCGCCCGCACCGCGGCCGGCTGCGCCGCCGGCCAGGCCGCCGATCGCGGCACCCGCTGCCATGCCGATCGGGCCGCCGATCGCACCGGCTGCCGCACCCATGGCCGCGCCGGCGCCTGCGCCGACGCCTTTGGCCAGGTGGTGTTCACCCAGGTCGTCGCCCGATTTCGGGTTCACGACTTCACCGGCACCCTTGCCGGCAATACCGCCGGCGATGCCGCCGATGGCTGCACCGGCCACGGTGCCGATCGGACCGGCAGCCGAGCCGATCGCTGCGCCGGTGGCGGCGCCTGCCAGCGCGCCGACGCCGGTGCCGATCACGTGCGAACCGCCGTTGTCGGTGAACGAACGCTGGATGTGCTCGACGTCGTCATCCGAGCGCGGGGTCACGCCCATCAGGATGCCGCCCTGGTTGATGCCTTCTTCATAGTGCTTGACGCGTTCTTCCGGGATGCCGGCGCCGATCAGCGCGCCGATCAGGCCACCGGTGATGCCGCCGGCGCCGGCGCCGGCCAGGGCCGCTGCCAGCGGACCGGCGACGACCAGGCCCGCACCCGGGATCACCAGGCTGGTGCCGATTGCAGCCACGCCGGCCAGCACGGCGCCGATGGTGCCGCCGATACCGGCACCGGCAGCGGCGCCTTCGGCGGCCTTGCTGCCCAGTTCGGTTTCGGTGTCATTGAAGTGGGTTTGGCGCGTGGTATCCGACATCATCAGGTTGACGTCGTCCTTGCCGTAGCCGCGGGAAGACAGCGAGCTGTAGGCGCGTTCTGCGCTGGCGCGGTCGGGGAACAGGCCGGTAACCATGCGGTTCTGTTTTTGGTCGTTGGTATCGAACATGCTCATGATGAGTCCTTTCAAAGGTCAGTGTGCTTGAGTGCACGCCAGGTATGACTACTTGTGTGGTGTTGCGAAGTGGAGCCACGATATTCCTGCACAGCTGTAGCGTTCTGTTCGTTCACGCACTCTATTTAGACATTCCGGTATTCGGCCTGGCAGGCTTTAAAGAAAGGCGTTTAAGAACGCACATCCGGTTTGCGCGTCTAACGTTCGTTGCCGCACCGACCTCGTGGTGTTCCCATCATTAGACTTTGTTCATGGCCTCGGCAATCAATTGGCCTGAAGTATGTTTTCCACTTTGAGGAGGAATCGTCATGTTGTTCATTATCTGGATCGTCGTGGGTGGTATTCTCGGCTGGCTCGCCAGCATGGTCATGAAAACGGACGCTGAACAAGGCATGATTCTTAATGTCGTGGTCGGTATCGTCGGCGCCTTCCTGGGCGGCTGGCTGCTTTCGCCGCTGTTCGGCTCGGGCACCATCAATTCCGATGACTTCAGCGTGTCCTCGCTGCTGGTCTCGTTCCTGGGCGCAGTCATCCTGCTGGCCATCGTGAACCTGCTGCGTCGCGGCCGCGTTCGCTAATCCTATGCAGCACCCCTGAAAACCAACGCTCACCCAGCGTTGGTTTTTTTACGTCTACACCCAAAATATTTATGCGCGTCAAGAGACCCATCGTATCCCTGATTTCCATCGTGGCCACCCTCGTCGCGGGCCTGCTCGTGCTGAATTTCATGCCGAGCGAAAAGAAGATCGATACCCAGCTGACGCGCCAGTACGACACCAACGATCCCCAGTTCCGGCGCTCGCTCGGCGTGCTGCTGGGACCGCCCATCATCGAGGGCAACAAGGCCGAAGTACTGCTCAACGGCGACCAGATCTTCCCGTCCATGCTGAAGGCGATCCGCGAAGCCCAGCACTCGATCAATTTCGAAACCTATATCTACTGGTCCGGCAGCATCGGCAAGGAATTCACCGATGCCCTGGCCGAACGCGCGCGCGCCGGCGTCAAAGTACACGTACTGCTCGACTGGATCGGCAGCATCAAGATCGACGACGCCTCGATGGAAGAAATGCGCAAGGCCGGCGTGGAACTGCACCGTTACCACAAGCCGGTCTGGTGGAAGCTGACGCGCCTGAACAACCGCACCCACCGCAAGCTCTTGATCACCGACGGCCGCGTCGGCTTTACCGGCGGCGTCGGTATCGCCGACAAATGGCGCGGCAACGGCCAGGACGAAGATCACTGGCGTGACACCCATTTCCGTGTGGAAGGCCCAGTCGTCGGGCAAATGCAGGCCGTGTTCGGCGACAACTGGACCAAGGCCACCGGCGTCGTGCTCGACGGCCCGGATTACTACCCGGCGCTGCCGCCGCAGGGTTCGATGGCGGCCCAGATGTTCTCCAGCTCGCCCACCGGCGGCAGCGAAAGCATGCACCTGATGTACCTGATGGCGATCACCGCCGCGCGCCACACGATCCACCTGTCGAATGCCTATTTCGTGCCGGACGACCTGACCGTGCAGGCGCTGGTCGCCGCCGCCAGGCGCGGGGTCGAGGTGCGCATCATCACGCCCGGAAAAATCATCGATTCCGACGTCGTACGCGCCGCCTCGCGCGAGCGCTGGGGCGACCTGTTGAAGGCCGGCATCAAGATTGCCGAGTACCAGCCGACCATGTATCACGTGAAATCGCTGACCGTCGATTCGCTGCTGGTGTCGGTCGGCTCGACCAACTTCGACAACCGTTCGTTCAGCCTGAACGACGAGGCCAACCTGAACGTGCTCGACCCCGACTTCGCCAAGCAGCAGGAAGCCGTGTTCGACGACGACTGGAAGCGCGCGCGCCCGGTCACGCTGCAGCAATGGGAGAACCGTCCGTGGACCGACAAGCTGTCCGGCGAAATCGCCGCGCTGGTCGGCGCGCAGCTGTAAGCCCGTAAAAATCACGAAAAGTAACGGTTGACGTTCGTCCATCGCTTTATGGATACTGTGGCGGCTCTTTCCGAGCCAAAAGATCACATCCCATAAGACACGGACGCCATGAAAAAATCGCTTCTTTCGCTCGCCATCCTCACCAGCTTCGCCGCACAAGCGGACGAAGGCATGTGGATGCCGCAGCAGCTGCCACAAGTAGCCAAGCAACTCAAAGCCGCCGGCCTGAAACTCGATCCGGCGAGCCTGACCAAACTGACCGAATTCCCGATGGGCGCGGTGGTGAGCCTGGGCGGCTGCTCGGCGTCCTTCGTCTCGCCGCAAGGCCTGGTCATCACCAACCACCACTGCGTGTACAACAGCGTCGCCGTCAACTCGACGCCGCAGCGCGACCTGCTGGCGGGCGGCTTCCTGGCCAAGACCCTGGCCGAAGAACTGCCGGCCGCGCCGGGCAGCCGCATCTTCGTGACCGAGGCGGTCGAGAACGTCAGCAACCGGATCGTCACCGCGGACGTGGCGAAACTGACGGGCAAGGCGCGCGTGGAAGCGATGGAAAAGAACCAGAAGGCGCTGGTGGCCGAGTGCGAGAAGGACGCCGGCTACCGCTGCACCGTGGCCAGCTTCTACGGCGGCCTCGAGTTCTACCGCATCAAGCAGCTGGAAATCCGCGACGTGCGCCTGGTGCACGCGCCGCCGTCCGGCGTCGGTAAATTCGGCGGCGACACCGACAACTGGATGTGGCCGCGCCACACCGGCGACTACGGCTTTTATCGCGCCTACGTGAGCCGCGACGGCAAGGCCGCCGATTTCTCGAAGGACAACGTCCCCTACCAGCCGAAGCACGTGCTGAAGATCGCTAGGGAAGGCGTCAAGGAAGGCGACTTCATCATGGCGCTGGGCTACCCGGGCCGCACCAACCGCCACCGCCTGCCGTCGGAAGTCGCGTTCACCTTCGACTGGAACTACCCGGCCTTCGTGAAAGCCTCGGGCGAGACCCTGGCCGTGATCGACCGCGAGACCAAAAACGACGCCGCCGCCCGGCTGAAATACGCGGGCCAGATCGCCAGCGTCAACAATTACTACAAAAACCGCAAGGGCATGATCGCCAGCTACGAAGGCAGCGACATCCTGGCGCGCAAGACCGCCGAGCACAATGCGCTGAAAGCCTGGGTCAATGGCAACGCCGCGCGCAAGGCCGAATTCGGCGCCGACATCGACGCCGTCGAAAAGCTGATCGCCGAGCGCGATGCCGCTACCAAGCGCGACTTCTTCCTGAGCTACTCGACCCCGCGCTTCCTGAACTCGGCACGCACGCTGTACCGCCTGGCCAACGAGCGCACCAAGCCGGATGTCGAGCGCAAGTCGGGCTACCAGGAGCGCGACCTGCCGCGCCTGAACGCCGCCGTCACCGGCCAGGACCGGACCTACGTCGAAGCCGTCGACAAGGCGCTGGTGCTGAACTTCCTCAAACAATACAGCGCCCAGCCGGCAAGCGAGCACAACGTCGCATTCGACAACGCGCTCGGCATCAAGCCGGGCATGGATGAGGCCGCACTGAAGGCCGCGCTGGACAGGATCTACGCCGGTTCCCAGCTGCAGAACAAGGACGTCCGTACCGCGTGGCTGGGCAAGTCGCCGGCGGAGTTCCAGGCCAGCAACGACAGCTTCATCAAGGCGGCCGTCGCCCTGTACGACGCCGACCGCAAGGAAGAAGCGCAAGAGGAAGAGCTCGGCGGTAATATCCAGAAAGCCTATGCAAGCTACATGAAGGCGAAAATTGCCTACATGAACAGCAAAGGCCAGGCCGTCTACCCGGACGCCAACTCGACCCTGCGCGTCACCTTCGGCAACATCAAGGGCCGCGACTACGGCGCCGACGGCACCGGTTCCTGGACCGCGTTCACCACCGTCAAAGGCGTGGTCGCCAAGCACACCGGCGAAGGCGAATTCAACGCGCCGGAAAAGCAGCTGGCGGCGATTCGCGCCAGGGACTTCGGCCGCTACGCCGATCCCAAACTGAAGACCGTGCCGGTCGACTACCTGGCGACACTGGACATTACCGGCGGCAACTCAGGTTCGGCGGCGCTGAACGCGAAGGGCGAACTGATCGGCCTGGCCTTCGACGGCACCCTGGATTCGATCATTTCGGACTGGGATTTCAACAAGGCGGCCACGCGCGATATCCAGGTCGATATCCGCTATATCCTGTGGAACATGGAGAAGGTCGACCATGCCGATAACCTGCTGAAGGAAATGCATGCGCTGTAATTGAACACTTTCGTTGTATGATCGAAAAAGCCACGTCCGCAAGGACGTGGCTTTTTTCCATTAAGCCGCTGTGCCGCTCAACCAAGGAAAACACAATGGGCATGACCCTGACCCTCTACAGCATCGGCGAACAGCACGCCGATGCGATCATCGCCAACCCGCCACTTGCCTGGAAAGTGCTTGCCTATGACGATCCCGAGTGGGCCGAAGAAACCATGGCAAACGCCGGTGTATCCACCAATGAAGCGGCAAGCTTGCAACTGGACGAGGGGGACGTCGCCGAGACGGACCTGGACAAGGCGTGGCACGGCATCCACTACCTGCTGACCGGCACCGCTTGGGGTGGCGAGGCGCCGTACAACTTCCTGCTGGAGGGCGGGGTCCTGCTGGGCGACGAGGATGACACGTCGGAGCCGGCACCACGCCTGTTGCGCAAGGACGAGGTTGAGGCCATCCACCACGCGCTGGCCGCACTGACTGCCGATACCCTGCGCGAGCGTTTCGACCCGGAAGCGATGCAGAAGCTGGATATCTATCCGAATATCTGGGACCGCGGAGAAGAAGAGCTCGATTACTGCCTGCATTACTTCGGCGAACTGCAGGATTTCATGGAAAATGCAGCACGCCATCAGCGCGCGATCCTGATTTTCATCGGCTGAGTGCTACTCCCTTAGCCTTAACGCTCGTCAAGTGATTCCACGTACAGCGGCAGACACCGGCCCGGCGTCACCATGACCAGCACTTCTCAATCATTCAGGGTTCATATGTCGAACGCAGGACCGTTTTTGACTTACTGGCAGTCTGGCTACGAAGGTGCCGACCATATCAACCATGACAGCATCCGTCTGGACATGAACAATGCCAACGGCCATCAGCAGCGCGCCCTGGAAGATTACCGGCTCCTGAAACAGTTCGGCATCCGTACGGTCCGCGAATCGATTGGATGGCGCCTGGTCGAACAGGATGGCCAATTCGATTTTTCCATCATCGAAGCCCGGGTGCAGGCGGCGCAGGAACTGGGCATCCAGATCTGCTGGACCCTGCTGCACTATGGCTGGCCCGAGGACCTGGATGTCTATGGCGATGAATTCGTGCCGCGCTTCGTACGCTATTGCCGCGCGGTGGCCGAATTCCTGAAACCCTTCGGCGGTCCCGCCCCGGTGTTCTCGCCGGTGAACGAAATTTCTTTCACCAGCTGGGGCATGTCGGTGGGCATGTTCCGCCACTCGAACATGGCATACGAGCACGCCAGGCGCGATGCCAAGCGGCAATTGGTGAAGGCGGCCATCGCCGGCTGCGACGCCATCTGGGACATCATCCCGGGCGCCCGCATGCTGCATTGCGACCCGCTGGTGCACATCATCGCCCACGACAACGATCCCGCCTCCCACCTGCATGCCGAGGCCATGCGCGAAGCGCAGTTCGAAGCCTTCGACATGCTGGCCGGCCGCCGCGATCCGGAACTCGGCGGCGCGCCGCGCTATCTGGATTTGATGGGCGTGAATTACTACGATACGAACCAGTGGGAAGCCGCCACCGGCCACCGGCTGTGGTGGCATCTCGACGATGCGCGCCGCAAGCCGCTGTACCAGATGCTGGTGGAGGTACATGAACGGTATGGCCGCCCCGTGCTGCTCGCGGAAACCGGCCATGTCGGCAGCGGCCGCGGCATCTGGATACGCGAAGTCGCCGAACAGGCCATGATGGCGCGCCACCGCGGCGCCGACATTGCCGGGATTTGCCTGTACCCGGGCATCGACCGGCCGGACTGGGTCAATCCGGACTACTGGCATCACAGCGGCATGTGGGACGTGGTGGCGCAAGCGGACGATCCGCAGGCGCGCGTCCTGGCGCCGGCCTACGCCCAGGGATTACGGCAGGCGCAGGCGCTGACCGAACACTTTTCGGATGCAGCGGCGATGCCCACCATCGTGGTGTTGTCCCACCTCCGCTGGCACGGCGCCAACACGCGGCCGCGCCACATACTCGGCAATATCGCGCGTCATTACAACGTCGTTTACATCGAGGAACCGGTTGCCGGCGCCGCCATCGACTATACGGAGATCAGCCATCCGGCACCGCGGGTCAGCGTCTACCGGCACCATACGTCAGGTACCGGCGAGGTCTCGTGGGCACTGGCCGAGCCCTTCGTGCTCGACCTGGTCAAGCAGCACGCGCACCCCATCGTCTGGCTGACGACGCCGATGGCGCTGCCGCTGGCGAAAGCGCTGGACCCGGGCCTGGTCGTGTACGACGCCATGACCGATCCTGCCGCGTCGGGCAATAGCGCGCAGCATTGGCCCGAGCGCGAAGCGGCCGTGCTGGCTGCCGCCGACCTCGTGTTCACCGGCAGTCCCGGCCTGCGCGACACCAAGGCCAGGAAGCATCAACAAGTCCATTATTTCGCCAACAGCGTCGACACGCTCCATTTCGAGCCGGCGCTGGACCGCAGCAACGGCCACCCCCTGCAGGCGGCGATCGGCGGCCCGCGCCTGGGCTTCTACGGCACGCTCGACGAGCATATCGACGGCGACCTGATTGCCGCCGTCGCGGATGCGCATCCGGAATGGCAGATCGTGCTGGTCGGTCCTGTCGTGCACCGTACGGAAGCCAGCCTGCCGCAACGCGCCAATATCCATTATCCGGGACCGCACACCTACCAGGCCTGGCCGCAGTTCCTGGTCGGATGGGATGTCTGCCTGATGCCCTACCTGACGGATCCCTCGCAGCCGCCGGCCAATCCGGCCAATGTCCTGGAATACATGGCGGCAGAACGGCCCGTGGTCAGCACGGCGATCCGCGACATGGGGGCGCTGTACGGCGAGGTCGTGGCAGTGGCCCGCGATGAGCACGCATTCATCGCCGCCTGCGAGGCTGCGCTCGCATCCTCGCAGGCGGAGCAGGACGCGCTGGCGCACAAGATGCGCGAGCTTGTCAGGCGGACGTCATGGATCGCCATGACGGACGACATGCATGCCCTGATCGCTTTGACACAACAGCGCCTGTCCGTGGCCGGCATGGCTGCGTAAGGCCGCCCAGCCGCGCCCGCGTCAGGCGCGGTTGCCCGTGCAGACCTGCCGGATCTGCGCCACCACCCGCTGCGCGCGCGCCGACAGCGGCCATTCGGCCCGGTGAATCAGCCATAACTGATCGACGACGGATGCCTCGCCGGCGACGACGCGGATCGCTTCCTGGCGCGCGAACGCCAGCCGCGCATGACGCGGCAACACCGTAAAACCCAGGCCGCGCGCCACCGGTTCCAGGATCAGGCCGATCTGGTTGATGAAGCCGTGGACCGGCAGCGCCCGCACGCCCGGATTGCCGGGAAACCAGCGGCTGAGCAGGCGCGTGGCCATCGCCTGGCCGTCGGGGTGGCCGATGAAGCCCAGGCGAGATAAATCGTCCCAGCCGGCCACCTGCGCGCCGGCGGGCACGATCAGTTCCAGCGGTTCCTCGATGAAGGGTTCGAACGCCAGCCGCGGATCGTCGGGTTTCAGGGTCACCAGGCCCAGCTCGTAGCTGCTCTGCAGCACGGCGTCGCGTGCTTCCGGGTCGGGCGCGAAGCGGTGCCGGATCACCAGTCCCGGATGCGCCTGCTGCAGGTCGAGCAGGATCGGATACAGGGCCAGGCCGATGCTGCCCGGCGTGATCAGGCTGACTTCGCCGGCGTCGGCCTCGGCATCGCTCAGGCGGGCGTGCAGCTGGCGTTCGGCCCCCTCCAGCTGGCCGCAGTAGTCGAGCAGTGCCCTGCCCGCCGGCGTCAGTTCGATCTGGCGCGGACGGCGGATCAGCAGCTGGCCGAGCGCTTCCTCGAGGTGGGCGATGTGCTGGCTCACCGCAGCCTGGGTCAGTGCGAGACGCTCGGCCGCGCGCGTAAAACTGCCGGTGTCGACGAGTGCAATGAAGCTGCGCAGCCATTGTGGATTCAGCATAAGCAGATTTTATGGAATCTATTAACTGGCATTAGTTTACATTATCGGCGGCGCGCCCTACGCTATCAGGATCGAACACGCCGCCGGATTGCGCTCTTTGGCCCTCGCCAGCAAGCTCGGCGCAATCCTTCTATACTTACCGGCCCGCCGCGGCGCAGACCGCGGCTTGACCTGTAATCCTCAATACGAAAGCTCAGTTACCTTCCATGTCAGCCCTGTTTACCCCCTTCAAGCTCAAAGACGTCACCCTCCGCAACCGTATCGCCGTCCCGCCGATGTGCCAGTACTCCGCCAACGACGGCTTCGTCAACGAATGGCACCAGGTCCACTACGCCGGCATCGCCCGCGGCGGCGCCGGCCTGGTGATCGTCGAAGCGACCGCCGTGTCGCCGGAAGGCCGCATCACCCCGGGTTGCGCCGGCCTGTGGAACGACGCCCAAGTCGAAGGCATGGCCAACATCGCCACCCGTATCAAGGCCGCCGGTGCCGTTCCCGGCATCCAGATCGGCCACGCCGGCCGCAAGGCCAGCGCCAACCGTCCGTGGGAAGGCGACGACCACATCCCGTCGGAAGACGCGTACGGCTGGGACACCATCGCCCCTTCGGCGATCGCCTACGGCCACGGCCTGCCGAAAGTCCCGAAAGAGATGACGCTGGACGACATCGCACGCGTGAAAGCCGACTTCGTGGCCGCCGCCAAGCGCGCGCTGGACGCCGGTTTCGAATGGCTGGAACTGCACTTTGCCCACGGCTACCTGGCCCAGAGCTTCTTCTCGAAGCACTCCAACAAGCGCACCGACCAGTACGGCGGCGACCTGGCCGGCCGTAGCCGTTTCCTGCTCGAGACCCTCGAAGCCGTGCGTGAAGTGTGGCCGAAGAACCTGCCGCTGACCGCCCGTTTCGGCGTCCTCGAATACGACGGCAACGACGAAGAAACCCTGGCCGAATCGATCGAACTGGTGCGCCAGATGCGCGAGCGCGGCCTGGACATGCTGAGCGTCAGCGTCGGCTTCACCATCGCCGAGACCAACATCCCCTGGGGTCCGGCCTTCCTGGGCGACATCGCCAAGCGCGTGCGCAACGAAGCCGGCCTGCCGGTCGCATCGGCCTGGGGCTTCGACGGCCCGCAACTGGCGGAAAATGCCGTCGCCAACGAGCAGCTGGACCTGGTGATGGTCGGCCGCGCGCACCTGGCCGATCCGCACTACCCGCTGCAGGCCGCCAAGGAACTCGGCGTGGACAAGCCGACCTGGGTCCTGCCGGCGCCGTACGCGCACTGGCTGGAACGCTACCGCATGGCGCGCTGATCCGGCGATCGCCTAAGGGGTGACATAAGGGGTGACAGCGCGGCCGTTCACGATCGGCTCGCCGCGGTCGCCCGGCTTGAACGGCGCCGCCAGCGGGTCCATCGGCTCGATGTTGCCGGCGCCGTCGAAGGTCATCCGTGCCAGCGCCGTCTGGCGCTGGTAGCCGCCGCCCTGCGGCAGCGCGTGGCGGTGGTAGGCCACGTACCAGCGGTCGGTGCCCGGCACATTCACCACGCTGTGGTGGGCAGTGCCCACCGCGGCACCGTGCTTCTGCAGCACGATGAAGTGATTGTCGGGCGAACGCACCGGCCCCAGCGGCGAATCGGCCAAACCCCAGCCGACCCGGTAATCCGGGCTCCTGGCATCGTCGATCGACCACATGAAGTAGTACCTCCCCCCACGCTTGAACACCACGATTCCCTCGCGGAACTGGGTCAAAGGGATGCCGGCCGGCGGCCCGTCCAGCGTCACCATGTCGGGCTTCAGCCTGACCACATTCGCGATTTTTCCGTTGCCGTAATAAAGATAAGCCTGGCCATCGTCGTCGATGAACGGATACGGATCGATGGTATTGGTCTGCACCCCGCTGCCCTTCTCGATCAGCGGCTTGCCCAGCGCATCCTTGAACGGACCGAGCGGGCTGCGTGCCGTGGCCACGCCGATGCGCTGGCCCGCGCAAAAGTAGAAATAGTATTGTCCGTTGCGGGCGATCGCATCCGGCGCCCAGGCTTCGATATTGGCCCACTTCAGGTCGTGGGCCACGTCCAGCACCATCTTTTCCTTCTTCCAGTCGACCAGGTTCCTGGAACTCCACACCGAAAAGTCGGTGGTCTGCCAGTCCGGCTTGTCCGAGGTCGGGTACACATAATACGTGTCGCCGAATACGCGGATCGACGGATCGGCCGTGAAGCCTTCCAGGATCGGCGGCGGCACCGGCTGCGGCGTGGCCGGTTTACCGTCCGCTTGGGCCGTCTCCAGATTCTTCGCCAGCCAGGGCGGCACCCACAGGACGGTGCCGTGGCGCTGGCCCTGCACCACTTTCACATCGAGCGAGACATCGGTCCAGCGCTTCCAGTCGGCGGTCTCGTAGACACCGTAATGGCCGGCCGAGTAAAAATCGACGAACAGGCGGGTCGTGTCGCCCTGGCGCAGCAGCGTCGGTCCTTCGGCGCGCTGGCCCTGCACCAGCGGCTGCGGCATCAAGGTGTACGGCCCCAGCACATCGTCGGCCACGGCCCAGCGCAGCGCGCCCCAGATCTTCTGCTGCTGCCGGTCGCCTTCCTTGAACACGGCGATCCATTGCTTGCCGACCTTGTTCAGCGTGGTGTCGATGTGGTCGAAGCCGGGGTCGAGCAGCAGCTGCGGCTTGCTGAAGCGCTGGAAATCGCGGGTGGTCACGTAATAGGTGCGGTGGTTCATCCGCTCGCTCGACGCCGTCTGCGGGAAGCGGCCCTCGATGTCGGACGACCAGGTGATCACGTACTGGCCGCCGGCGTCGTCGTACACGGTTTCCGGCGCCCAGGCGGTCCGGGTGCCCGGCACGTCCTCGAACAGCGGCAGGTATTTCTGTTCCGACCAGTTGACCAGGTCGGTGGACGAGGCGTAGCCGATGCCCTTGTCCTTCCAGCCGGTGGTCCAGACCAGGCGGAAGATGCCGTCCGGGCCGCGCAGCAGGTGCGGGTCGCGCATCAAGCCGCTGCCGAGGCCGGGTTTCAGGAAGATGCGGTCGAGGTCACGCCAGGTCTTGCCGTCGTCGCTGACGGCCAGGTGCAGGCCGTCGCCGCTGCCGCGGAAGGAAGTCATCAGCCAGGCGTCGGCCTGCCACTTGGGACGGGCCGCCTGCGGCTTGGCGGTGGTCGAGGCGCTGGATGGTATGGGCTGGGCGCAGGCCCCGCCGGACAGGCACAGCACGGGCACGGCGAGCGCCGTCAGGAACTGCAACAAGCTGGGCATGCTTCCTCCATGTGGATGGCGGAAGCATTATAGAAGCGGCACATCGGGCTGAGGGAGCGCAAGGGCGATCGCTCAGCCGGTTGATCAATGCGTCAGCTCGCCCTGGGAGGCAGTGCTGCGGTTCATGCGGCTGTTGCGGATGCCGTAGGCGAAATAGGTCAGGATCGCGATCGTCATCCAGATGCCGAATACGGTATAGGTCACACCCGACAGGTTCAGCACCAGATACAGGCAGGCTGCAATCGACAGGCCCGGCACCAGGTAGGGACCGAAAGGCACGCGAAACCCCTTGCGGCCGGTTTCGCCCTGCTTGTGGCGGATCACCGGCACAGCGATCGACACCACCATGAAGGCGACCAGCGTGCCCATGCTCACCATGTCCCACAGGAAGGTGGCGTCGACCAGGCCGGCGACGACGCCGACGACCAGGCACACGATCAGCGTGTTCGACACCGGCGACTGGGTGCGCGGGTTCACGGTCTGGAAGGTCTTCGGAATCAGGCCATCCTTGGCGATCGCGTACAGGATGCGCGTCTGGCCGTAGATCGTCACCAGGGTCACCGAGAACACCGAAATCACGGCGCCGCCCGACAGCACCAGCGCCGGCCAGGCTTTACCGGTCACGTTCTGCAGGATCACGGCGAGACCCGCTTCCTGGCCGGCGAACAGGTGGGCCGGCTGGGCGCCCATCGCGGCCACCGCCACCAGCATGTAGAACACGGTGACGACGATCAGCGCCGCCAGGATGCCGAGCGGGACGTCGCGCGTCGGGTTGCGGGTTTCCTCGCCGGCGGTGGCGATGGTATCGATGCCGATGAAGGAGAAGAACACGGTGCCCGCCGCCGCCGCGACGCCGGCCATGCCGCCAGGACCGTGTTTGTCCGCGGCCGCGTAGAACGGGTGGAAGTTGTTGATGTCGAAGCCGGTCAGCGCGATCGCCGCGAAGAACACCAGAATCGCCAGCTTGATCACGACCATGATCGCGTTCGTGGTCGCCGATTCCTTGGTGCCGCGCACGAGCAGTGTGCAGCACAGCAGCACCAGCAGGATGGGCGGCAGGTTGATATGGCCGGCGTGGAATTCCATGCCGTTCTTGCCGGAGACGATCATCGGCGAACGCAGCATCTCCGGGATATCCCAGCCGATCGCATTGTGCAGGAAGTTGTTCAGGTAATCGGACCAGCCGATGGCGGTCGCGCTGGCCGCGAGCCCGTACTCGAGCAACAGGCAGGCCGCCACCACGAAGGCGGCGAACTCGCCGACCGTGGCGTAGGCGAACGAGTAGGACGAGCCGGAGGCCGGCACGCGGTTGGCCAGTTCGGCGTAGCACAGCGCGGTCAGGCCGGCCGTGATCGCCGCAAACAGGAAGGACAGGATAACCGCCGGGCCGGCTTTCGGCACCGCCTCGACCATCGTGAAGAAAATACCGGTGCCGATGGTGGCGCCGACGCCGATCATGGTCAGCGGGAACAGGCCCAGGCTGCGGCCCAGACCGCCACCATGGCCAGGGGCGCCGTCGGCCGCCCGTTCGGCTGATTTGGTTCGTAACAGCTTCTGGGCCAATGTCTGCTTCACGGCGTGTCCTCTGGTCGCACTAATATATCTAGACAAGTTGACGTGCACGTCAACGCAAAGTCGCGATTATATGGCTATCTGCGATGCAAGAAAAAAATAGTTTCGGCAAATGTGCATTTGTAATGCAGGTTTAGGTAGAATCAAACCGTTTCCAACGAGCCCATCACGATGCGCCTGACACGATTTTCCGATATTGGCTTGCGCGTGCTGGTCTACCTGGAGCGCGCGGAAGACGCCGCCATTGCCCGCACCCAGCCGGTGACGGTGGCCGAGATCGCGACCCAGTTTGCCATCCCGCACAACCACCTCGTGAAAGTGGTTGCCGAGCTGGCAAAGATCGGCTGGGTCAAATCGACGCGTGGACGCAACGGCGGCCTGCGCCTGGCGGCCGACCCGGACACGCTGACCATCGGCCAGGTGCTGCGCAGGCTGGAAGGCGACGAGAACGACCTGGCCGACTGCGAAGGCACGGATTGCGCGCTGAAGATGGATTGCCAGCTGCGCGGCATGCTGCGCGCCGGCATGCGCGCCTTCTACGAAGCGATGGACCGCTACACGCTGTCCCAGGTCACGTCCGGCTCGACCGGCGAGCAGGTGATCAGGATGCACCGCATGTTCTGGGCTGGAAACGATGGCACGCCCCCGGCGGCCCCTGGCTGAGCCAGGTTGCTCGAAAGTAAGCGCTCGCCGTGCGGGCGTTTTTTTGAACTTTAAAGATGCATTTCAAATGCATATTAAGGATAGACCATGATCTCCGAAGCTTCCCGTCCCTATATCGACGCCAGCATCCCGGTCCTGCGCGAGCACGGCCTGGCGATCACCAGCCTGTTCTACGCGAACATGCTGGGCGCGCACCCCGAACTGACCCGCATCTTCAACATGGGCAACCAGGCGCGCGGGGCGCAGCAGCAATCGCTGGCGTCGGCGGTGTTCGCGTATGCGGCCAACATCGGCTCGCCGGAAGCCCTGGGTCCCGTGGTCCAGCGCATCGTGCACAAGCACGTCTCGGTCGGCATCCGCGCCGAGCACTACCCGATCGTCGGCAAGCACCTGCTGGAAGCGATCGCCGCCACGCTCGGCGACGCCGCCACCCCTGCCCTGCTGGACGCCTGGAAGGAAGCCTATACCTCGCTGGCCAGGCTGCTGATCGCCGCCGAAGCGGAGCTGTACAGCAGCGCCGGCATCGAACCGGGCGCGACCCGCCCGATGCGCGTGACGGAGGTCGTGCGCGAAAGCGCCAACGTGCTGTCGATCCGGTTCGAACCGGCGGACGGCAAGCCGCTGGCGGATTTCAAGCCGGGCCAGTACGTCAGCGTCGCGGTCGATTTCGCGGATGGCCGCCGCCAGCTGCGCCAGTACAGCCTGTCGGATCGTCCCGGTGTCGGCAGCTACCGGATCTCGGTGAAGCGCGAGGATGCCCTCACCGACACGCCGGGCGTCGCCACGCCGGCCGGCGAGATCTCGAACTGGCTGCACGCCAACGTGCAGGCGGGGACCATCCTGCAGGTGTCCCACCCCTTCGGCGAGTTCACGCCGGACACGGAAGGCGGCCAGCCGGTCGTGCTGCTGTCGGCCGGCGTCGGCATCACGCCGATGGTGTCGGCACTCAAGCGGATCGCCGAGGTGAATCCGCAGCGGCGCGTGATCTTCGCGCATGCGGCGCGCGATCCCGGCTCCCACGCGCTGGGCGCGGAAGTCGCTGCGCTGAAGGTGGCGATGCCGAATCTGTCGGTGCTGAATTTTTATGAGGACGTGCAGGGCGCGGCGGAGGCGGTCGAAGGCCGCATGGACGTGGCGCGGCTGCCGGCCTGGCCGCACGAGGAGGCCGACGTCTACCTGTGCGGCCCGCACAAGTTCATGCAGGCGCAGTGGCTGGCGCTGATCAATGCCGGCGTGCCGGTGGCGCGCCTGCATCGCGAGGTGTTCGGGCCGGAGCTGCTGGATCACCTGCTCTAGGCTGGCGACCGTTACCGAACCCGCTGTTCAATTCACCGAACCGTGATTAACGCTGGCCGAGTCGCGTATCGCCGAACAGGTTCTTGAACTCGTGCGGCTGCGAGCGCCAGTACTGCGGCGGCGCCGCCACCGACGCGCCCAGTTCGGCCGCCGCATGCCACGGCCAGCGCGGGTCGTACAGCATGGCGCGCGCCAGCGCCACCATGTCGGCCTGGCCGGTCTGGATGATGGTCTCGGCCTGCTTGGCTTCGGTGATCAGGCCCACGCCGACGGTCGGCATGGCGGTGGCCTGCTTGATGCGTGCCGCGAATTCGATCTGGTAGCCGGGACCGACCGGAATCTTCTGCTGCGGAGAGAGTCCCCCGCTCGACACGTGGATGAACTGGCAGCCCAGCTTTTCCAGTGCCTCGGCCAGCACGACGCTCTGCTCCACGTCCCAGCCGCCTTCGACCCAGTCGCTGGCCGAGATGCGCATGCCGACCACCATCTCCGGCGACACCGCCGCGCGGATCGCTTCGAACACCTCGAGCGGGAAGCGGATGCGGTTTTCGAGCGAACCGCCGTATTCGTCGGTGCGCCGGTTCGACAGCGGCGACAGGAACTGGTGCAGCAGGTAGCCGTGGGCACCGTGGATCTCGATCGCGTCCAGGCCGAGCGCATCGGCGCGGCGTGCCGCGGCGGCAAAGCTGTCCTTGATGCGCTGCAGGCCGGCGGCGTCGAGCGCCTCGGGCACGGTTTCGCCGTCGGCATGCGGGACGGCGGAGGGCGCCAGGGTCTGCCAGCCGTTGGCGTGGTCCGCCGGGATGTTGGCGCCGCCCAGCCACGGCACTTCGCTGGACGCCTTGCGGCCGGCGTGGCTCAGCTGGATGCCGACCTTGATCGGAGAATGCTTGCGGATCGCGTTGACGATCGGCTCCAGCGCGGCGGCGTGGTCGTCGGACCACAGCCCGAGGTCGCCGTAGGTGATGCGCCCTTCCGGCGTGACCGAGGTCGCCTCCAGGATCATGACCGCGGCGCCGGACAGCGCCAGATGGCCGAGGTGGATCATGTGCCAGTCGGTCGGCAGGCCGTCTTCGGCGGAATATTGGCACATCGGCGCGATGGCGATGCGGTTGGCCAGTTCGAGCTGGCCAATCTTGATCGGAGAAAACAGTTTGCTCATGGGTAGACGCTCCCCTGGGGTTCAAAGAGAGCCAGTCTAGCGCGCACGATTGAAACGTGCTTTCTACTTGACCCGAACCACCATGATCCCGGCCCGCAAACCGACCCGCACGTCCGGGTTGGGAAACACCACGCACTCCTCGTCGTGCTGCACCGTGTACACGGTATCGCCATCGGTGGCGATGACATCGCCCTTTTTCAGGGGCGTGAAATTCTCGGTCTCGCGCCCGAAGCTCATCCTGAAATTGTCGGACAGCTTGGTGATCGACTGCGCGGTGTCGAACACCAGCGGCGCCTTTCCACCGGATTGCGGCACCCCGCGCAGCAATCCGGCCAGTGCATCGGCGGCTTCACTGAACTGCGACAGGTCGTTCTGCCCCAGCGTGCCGATGCGCCCCAGCTCCACCGTGCTGGCGGCGGCGCCGTGCTGCTCGGCGCTCCAGTAGCTGTAGGTGCCGGCCGATGCGGGATTCATGATGACGGCCTCGATACCGGCCAGGCCGAGCCAGGCAATCAGTTCGGTCCGCGCTTCTTCCGCGATCAGCTGCGGCACGATCGCGAACTTCGGGTAGCGCGAGCCGCGGATCGCGGTGTGCAGGTCGAGGTGCCAGCGGCGCGGCCCGGTACCCTCGAAAAAGTCGCGGGTGGCGGCGATGATGGTGTCGGCGCGCCCGGCTTCGAAAGTGCCGGCCAGGTCGCCGCGCTGCAGGCGGAACATGCGATTCAGGTCGGCGTCGATGAAACGCTTGCCGACCGCGATGGCGTCGATGCTGCCGACGCACAGCATCAGGTCCACCGCCAGCGCGTCCGGCGTGCGCGACAGGGCATTGAGCGCGTGCGCGGCCATTTCGATCGGCCCGGTCTCGTCGCCGTGCACGCCGACCGACAGCAGCACGCTTGGGCGCGTGGGATCGAGGACCGCCGATTTCACGCTCAGGATACCCTTGGCGGGCAGCCCGACCCTGAAACCGGCTTGCTGAAAGCGTGCCGCCACCTCGCCGAAATCGGCCCGGGCCAGCGCCCGGACCGCTTCCGGCAGCGTATTGAAAGACGCTGCGCTCATCGCTTACGCCGCCAGCCGTTCCGGGCTGCTGCCTTCCGACAGCGACCAGACGTCCAGCATCGCCTGTTCCAGGTCGGTCGGCTGGGCCTGGCCGCCCAGGCCCATCGCCGCGGTCAGCTCGTGCACTGCGGCCTGCATGTCGCCGCCCTGCTTGGCCCGTTCCAGCACCTGCAGCAGCATGCGCTGCTGGGTGCGGCGCAGGGCTTGCAGCGCGTAGTTGCGCAGCTGTTCCTGCGACTTGCTGGTGGCCGGCAGCTTCAGGCCGCGCTCCAGCACGTCGAGGCCGGCGGCGCCGCGCAGCAGCAGGCCGACGTGCAGGAACTCGGCCAGCGACAGGCCTTGCGGACGCTGCACCGAGACCGCGGCGAACAGGAAGGCAGCCAGCGCCTCCACCGTGTCGACCGCCTTCCAGGCTTGCGCAAACGAAGGCGGCAGGCCCGCATGGCTGTCGGCATCCAGCTTGGCCGGGACCAGCTGGCGCAGCTGTTCCGGGGTGGCGAACAGCTTGGACAGCTCGTCCATGCCGCCGGCGCCGGCCTGCTCCGCCGGCAGCGACAGCACGCCTTCGATCACGGTGCGCAGCATCACGCGGGTGCGGGCGTCGACCGCCTGCGAGACGTCGCGCGGCACGTTCAGGGCGTCGTTGTCGAGTGCCTCGAACACCGGCGCCAGGTGCAGCGCGGCCCAGGCCTGGCCCCAGGCTTTCACGACTTCCGCATCGTCGATGCGGTGCTCGAGCGCCAGGTCGCGCAGCATCAGCGGGCCGCAGCGGTTGACCGCTTCGTTGGCCAGCACGGTCGCCAGGATGGCGTTGGCCAGCGGGTGCGCCAGCGGATCGCGGGTGGCGACCAGCTGTTTCGGGAAGTACGGACGCAGGATGGTCTCGGCCCACGGCTGCGCCGTCAGCGGCAGGGCCGCCAGGGTGCGCTTGAAGCGGTTCTTGACGTTGGCGACCACCACCGCCAGTTCCGGCGTGGTGAGGCCCTGGCCGAGCGCCTTGCGGCGGGCAAGCTCGGTCTCGCTCGGCAGCTGTTCCAGCTCGCGCGAGACGGCACCCTCGGCTTCCAGGCTGGCGATCAGGGCCGCATAGCCGTCCACCACCGCGGGGCTGGACTGGGCCTGGGCTTCGCGCACCAGCAGGTGGGTCTGCAGCGTGTTGTCGCGCAGGACCAGGTGCTCGATGTCGCCGGTCATTTCGTTGAGGATGCGGTTGCGGTCCGCTTCCGGCAGCTGGCCGGCGTTGACTTCGGTGTCGAGCCAGATCTTGACGTTGACTTCGTGGTCCGAGCAATCCACGCCGGCCGAGTTGTCGATCGCATCGGTGAAGATGCGGCCGCCGGCCAGGGCGAATTCGATGCGGCCGGCCTGGGTCGCGCCCAGGTTGCCGCCTTCGGCCACGACCTTCACGCGCAGCTCGTTGCCGTTGACGCGGATGTTGTCGTTGGCGCGGTCCTTCACCTGCGCATGGGTCTCGGCCGACGACTTGATGTAGGTACCGATGCCGCCGTTGTAGAACAGGTCGACCGGCGCCAGCAGGATGCGGTGCATCAGCTCTTCCGGACTCAGGCTGGTTGCCTCGATGTCGAGGGCCGCGCGCACCTGCGGCGACAGCTCGATGTGGCGCGCGGTGCGCGGGAACACGCCGCCGCCTTCCGAGATCAGGTTCTTGTCATAGTCTTCCCACGAGGAACGCGGCAGCGCGAACATGCGCTGGCGTTCGTTGAAGGAGACGATGACGTCCGGGTTCGGGTCCAGGAAGATGTGGCGGTGGTCGAACGCCGCCAGCACTTTCAATTGGCGCGACAGCAGCACGCCGTTGCCGAACACGTCGCCCGACATGTCGCCCACGCCGACCATGGTCACCGGGGTGGTGTTCATGTCGTGGCCCATCTCGTAGAAGTGGCGCTTGACGGCCTCGAAGGCGCCCTTGGCCGTGATGCCCATCTTCTTGTGGTCGTAGCCGTTGGAGCCGCCCGAGGCAAAGGCGTCGCCCAGCCAGAAGCCGCGCGAGACGGCGATGCTGTTGGCGATGTCGGAGAAGGTCGCGGTGCCCTTGTCGGCGGCCACCACCAGGTACGGATCGTCCTGGTCGTAGCGCACGGTGTCGGAAGGCGGCACGATGTCGCCGCGCACGCGGTTGTCGGTCACTTCCAGCAGGCTGGCGATGAACAGGCGGTAGACGGCTTCGCCTTCCGCCGCCACCACCTCACGGGCGGCATCCTTCGGCATCTGCTTGCAGACGAAGCCGCCCTTGGAACCGGCCGGCACGATGACCGCGTTCTTGACCATCTGCGCCTTCACCAGGCCCAGCACCTCGGTGCGGTAGTCTTCCATGCGGTCCGACCAGCGCAGGCCGCCGCGGGCGACCGGACCGCCGCGCAGGTGCACGCCTTCGAAGCGGCGCGAGAACACGTAGATTTCGCGGAACGGACGCGGTTCCGGCACCAGCGCCAGGTTGCTGGTGTCGAACTTGAAGATGATTTTTTCACCGTCGTTCTGGAAGTAGTTGGTGCGTACCGTCGCCATCACCAGGTCGACCAGTGCCGCCATGATTTCCTCGGTATCGGCGTGGTTGACCGCGGCCAGGCCGGCTTTCAGCTCGGCCAGCTTGACGGCCGCGGCGTCGCGTTCCTCGGCGCTCAAGGCCGGGTTGAAGCGCTGGGTAAAACCGTCGACCAGCCCCTTGACCAGGCCGGCGCGCAGGCGCAGGGTTTCGGCCATGTAGCGGGTCGAGAACTTGCTGCCGGCCTGGCGCCAGTAGCTGATGTAGGCGCGGACCAGCTGCACTTCGCGCAGCGACAGGCCGCCTTCGATGGCCAGGCCGTTCAGGCGGCCGTCTTCGGCCGAATCGTTGAACAGGGCCGCGAACAGTTCCTCGGCGACGTCGGCGATGCCCGGCTGCGCCAGCTTGGCGGCGGATTCCGCGTCGACGATCAGGCTGGTGACGAAGTGGCGCGCACCGTCGTTGGTCGTGATGGCGAAGGCCTGCTCGCGGTCGATCGCGATGCCGGCGTTCTGCAGCGCCGGCAGGATGCGCGACAGCGAGGGCACGCTGCCGGTCGAGTACAGGCGGATCGACGCGCCACCGGCGGCCTGGCTCTCGATGCGCACCGACACGTGATCCGGCTGGCCGTTGTTCAGCAGCGCGCACAGGTCGCGGAAGGCGACTTCCGGATCGGTCGAGGCGACGTAGTTGACCGGCAGCGTCGGCATGATCTTGCGCAGCGCGTTGCGGGTCGGGACATCTTCGATGTCTTCGGTCAGCAGCGTGTAGCGGTCGTGCCAGCCGTCCAGCACCGACAGCAGCGGCTTCTGGATGTCGGTCTCGAGGTCGAGCGGATTGCGCGCGGCCTGGGCGATCAGGTAGACGCGGGCCAGCGGGCCGTCCGCCACCAGGGTCTGCGAGCGCACGTCGATCGCGCCCGAGCTGTCCTTCAGGGCCTGCGCCAGGGCGGCCACCACGGCGGCGCTGTAGCGCTCGCGCGGCAGGTAGACCAGCACGTTCAGGTGGCGCGCATACACGTCGCGCCGCGCAAAGACTTTCGCGCGCGGCTGCTTGTACAGCGAGACCACGGCGCTGCAGACCTGGGCCAGCCATTCCGGATCGGCTTCCAGCGCTTCGGTGCGCGGCAGCGATTCCAGGATCTCGATGAATTTCTCGGCGCGGAAGCCTTCCTGGCGCACGCCGGCGATGCCGAGCACCTTGGCCACGCGGCCGCGCGCGAACGGCAGGCGCGCCAGCGGGGTCGCGGTGGCGGCGCGGGTGAACAGGCCGACGAAGCAGTGCTCGCCGACGGTGTTGCCCTGGGTGTCGGTGGCGCGCACGCCGATGAAGTCGAGCGGCTGGTCGCGGTGCAGGGTGCCGGCCACGTCGGCCTTGACGATCGACAGCGTCTCTTCGCGGCGCGACAGGATCTCGAAGTCGCCCGGGATGTTCTTGAGGCAGGTGCCGTACACCGGGTGCGCCGTATCCTGCAGCACGCCGATGCGGCTCGGGATGTCGCGTTCCAGTTCGCGCACGCCCGGCTTGACGAAGTAATAAGCGTAGCCGAAGGGCTCGAAGCCTTCGTTCTTGGCCCACTCCAGGAAGGCGGCGACTTCCTGGCCCGAGGGCGTGCCCTGGTCGCTGGCGGCGGCGACGGCGGTCATGCGGTCGCGCATGGCGACGGCGTCGCGGTGCACCACGGCGGCGTCGCGCGCCACCATCTGCAGGCGCTCGACCAGCGCGTTCAGCTCGTCCGCCGGCAGGTCTTCGGCCAGCAGGCACAGCACATAGGATTCCAGCGGCGCGCCGGCTTCGCCGACGGCGGCGACGCTGCCGTTCGCATCGCGGCGGACCGGCAGCACGGCATTCATCACGCCAGAGGCGACCACGCGCTGGCGGCGCAGCGCCATCACGAAGGAATCGACCAGGTAGGGCATGTCCTCGTTCAGGATCAGCAGGGCGGTCGACATGCCGCAGCGCCCGTCGGTGTAGCGCATCCGGGCGATCTGGCAACCCGGCGTACTACGCTGCGACACCTGGGTGAAGCCATCCTGCAGGATGGCGGCCAGGCTGTCGGGAGCGACGCCGGCCAGGTCCTCGTCGTCGAGGGCGCCGAGCCAGGCGCTGATCAGCGCGCCGACCTGCCCGGCATCGCCTGCGGGGCTGTTTTCCGCACTTTTTTCGTTCACCAGGGCCAGCGTACGGGTACGCAGGTCCTGCGGCATGTCTTTGTTCATTTACATCTCCATTACGATTGTGTAGACCCGCACCGCTGCGGCTTGTGGCTGCGCGTTGCCGGGCTTTTATTCGAGCGGGGTTGTCCCGTCCAGATGCCAATTAAAACATGCCCCCATGCTGCCGGGGCGGTGCTGCTGAATCTCTTACGACAGGTCGTACAGGCCCGGCAAGCCGAGGATGCCTTCCAGCGCCTCCAGCGCCTGCGCGCACTCCAGCGCCAGCTGCGGGTCGGCCAGGTCCTTCGGCTCGAGGCGGTCGCGGTAGTGGCGCTCGACCCAGGGCACCAGGCGCGCATACAGGTCCTCGGTCATGATCACGCCCTGGTGCATGGCGGCCGCCTCGGCGTCGGTCAGGCTGACGCGCAGGCGCAGGCAGGCCGGCCCGCCGCCGTTGCGCATGCTCTGGCGCAGGTCGAATTCGATCAGCTCGTCGATCACGCCGCCGCCGCCGACCAGGCCGTCCAGGTAGCGCGCCACGCTGGCGTTCTCGCGGCATTCGTGCGGCACCACCAGCGCCATGCGGCCGTCCGGCTTGGACAGCAGCTGGCTGTTGAACAGGTAGCTCGCCACGGCGTCGGCCAGCGGCACCACGCCGCTGTCCACCCGCACCGCATGCAGGTCGGTGTCGACATTCGCCAGTGCGCGGCGCAAGGCATCCAGCGTGGCCGCTTCGTCGGCAAAGGCCTGCTCGTGGTAGAACAACACGTTGCCGTTGCCGACCGCGATCACGTCGTTGTGGAACACGCCCTGGTCGATCACGTCCGGGTTCTGCGAGGCGAACACGGTGCGCGCCGGGTCGAGGCCGTGCAGGCGCGCGATCGCCTGCGAGGCTTCCAGGGTCTGGCGTGCCGGGTATTTTTTCGGACTCGGTGCGGACGGGTCGAACTCGACGCGGCCATACACGAAGAACTCGACGCCGGCGGCGCCGTGGGCACTGGCAAAGCGCGTGTGGTTGGCGGCCCCCTCGTCACCGAAAGCGGGTGTGGAAGGCAGCGGATCGTGCACCACGAAGCGCTCTGGGTCGGCGAACAGCGCGCGCAGCGTGCGGGTCGACTGGATGTGTTCTTCCGCGCGGTGCAGCTTGTTGTTCAGGTTGGCGGCGGTGAAATGCACGCGGCCGTCCGCGCTGTCGGCGGAGGGGCTGACGGTGGCGGCATTGGCGGTCCACATCGGCGAGGCCGAATAGGCGCAGGCCAGGATCACCGGCGCTTCGCGCCAGGCGTGGGCCAGCACGTCGGCGTCGCTCCCGGAAAAGCCGAGCTGGCGCAGCAGGC
Source organism: Herbaspirillum sp. SJZ107 (assembly GCF_006715485.1). Classification (GTDB taxonomy): domain Bacteria; phylum Pseudomonadota; class Gammaproteobacteria; order Burkholderiales; family Burkholderiaceae_D; genus Telluria. Next base: position 73,073 of record NZ_VFNH01000002.1, on the reverse strand, counting down.
GGAAGTTCGGACGCGCCTGCGGCGGCAGCACCGCCTGGGCGAAGCCGCGCGCGGCCAGTGCCCGCATCTTGGCCAGCCCCTGCAGGGCGGCCTGGCGCGGATTCGACGCGCTCTTGACGTTGTTGAAGGAGGCGACGTTGCCGAACGAGAGGCCGGCATAGTTGTGCGATGGGCCGACCAGGCCATCGAAGTTGAATTCGCGGGCGTTGTACATTAGAAGCTGAGTCCCGGGGAGAGTTTGGCCGGCATCTCGAGCGCGGCGTTTTCGATCGAGGCGACCGGGTAGGCGCAGTAATCGGCGGCGTAGTAGGCGCTCGGGCGGTGGTTGCCCGACTTGCCGACGCCGCCGAACGGGGCCGAGCTGGCCGCGCCGGTGGTCGGACGGTTCCAGTTGACCACGCCGGCGCGCGCCTTGACGGCGAAGCGCTTCCACAGGTCTTCGGACGGCGACAGCAGCGCCGCGGCCAGGCCGAACTGGGTGGCGTTGGCAGCTTTTATCGCGGTATCGAAGTCGCTCACGCGGATCACCTGCAGCAGCGGGCCGAACCACTCCTCGTCCGGGATGCCTTGCGCATCGGTGACGTCGACGATACCGGCGCTCACAAACCCGGCGTTCGGATCCGGCTGGCGCATGCGCAGCAGGACCTTGCCGCCCTTCTCCTCCATCATCGACTGCGCTTCGACCAGGCGCGCAGCCACTGCGCTCGAGACGACCGGGCCCATGAAGGGCTGCGGATCGGCGTTCGACGGCCCCACTGCCAGCTTGCCGGCCACCTCGACCAGGCGCTCGATGAAAGCCTGGCCTGCCGGCGTGTCCTGCACCACCAGGCGGCGCGCGCAGGTGCAGCGCTGGCCGGCCGAGATAAAGGCCGACATCACAGTGTGGTGCACGGCGGCGTCCACGTCCTTGTCGTTGCCACCGAGATCCCAGACGACGAGCGGGTTGTTGCCGCCCATTTCCAGCGCCAGCATCTTGCCCGGCTGGCCGCCGAACTGCTTGTGCAGCGCAGCGCCGGTCTGGCTGCTGCCGGTGAACAGCACGCCGTCGACGTCGGCCTGGCCCAGGGCGATGCCGGTATCGCGGCCGCCGTTGACCAGGTTTAGCACGCCCTGCGGCAGGCCGGCTTCGATCCAGAGTTCCACCGTGCGCACGGCCGTGCGCGGCGCGTATTCGCTGGGCTTGAACACCAGCGTGTTGCCGGCGATCAGGGCCGGCACGATGTGGCCGTTCGGCAGGTGGCCGGGGAAGTTGTACGGGCCGAACACGGCGAACACGCCGTGCGGACGATGGCGCAGCACGGCGTCGCCGTCGGCCACCTTGGCACTGGTTTCGCCGGTGCGCGCCGCGTGCGACTGGACCGAGATGTCGACCTTGTTGGCCATGGTCGTCACTTCGGTACGCGCTTCCCACAGCGGCTTGCCGACTTCCTCGGCGATGATCGCGGCCAGGTCATCGTTGTGCTCTTTCAGCAGGTCGCGGAAGCGCTGGCAGATCGCGATGCGCTCCTGCAGCGGGCGCAGCGCCCAGTCTTCGAAGGCGTCGTGCGCGGCCTGCACGGCGCGCGCCACGTCTTCGCTCGTGGACGCATTGCTGGTCCAGGTCCGGGCGCCGGTGGAAGGATCGACGGTGACCAGCTCGGGACCACTACCTGAGACCCATTCGCCGTTGATGTAGTTCGACAGATTAGCCATGTACGTTCTTCCTTACATTGAGTGACAGCGTGCGCACCGGGTCGCCCGCCTGGCAATGCAGCAGTTGCAGTTCGCGTGCCGACAGCGACACCTGGGTGCCGCCGGCGCAGGCTTGCGTCAGGATCATGCGGAAATCGTCGATGCGGGTGTTCGACACCAGCGTGACGTCGCATTCGCCTTCCGGCTGGCCTTCGTCGGCCACGGTCAGCACGCTGTCGCGCACCGCGCGCAGCTCGGTCACGCGGCCCTGCAGGACGGGGCCGGCATCGAAGATGTCGACGTAGCCTTCGTAGTGCATGCCCTCCTGCTCCAGCAGCCTGCGCGCCGGCTGGGTCGAGCGGTGCACCTGGCCGATGACTTGCTGGGCGTCGTCCGGCAGGTAGGCCACGTACAGGGGCTGGCGTGGCATCAGCTCGGCGATGAAGGACTTCTTGCCGATCGCGGTCAGGCCGTCGACGTGGTTGAAATCCATCTTGAAGAAATGGCGGCCCAGGCCTTCGTAGAACGGCGAGGTGCCGTCCTCGGCCTGGTAGCCGCGCATCTCGGCGATGATCTTTTCGGTGAACAGGTGCTGGAACTGGGCGATGAACAGGAAGCGGCTTTTCGACAGCCACTTGCCGTTCGAGCCGGTGCGGTATTCCGGCATCAGGAACAGCGAGCACAGCTCGGTCGACCCGGTGAGGTCGTTCGACAGGTACAGGGTGTCCATGCGCGTGAACACGTTCAGTTCGCGGCTGTGGTGCACCAGGGTGCCGATGCGGTAGTTGTAGAACGGTTCCGTGAGGCCGACCGCGGCCTTGATCGCACAGACGCCGGCCAGACGGCCGCCGGCGGTGTCTTCCATCACGAACATGTAGTCGCGTTCTTCCGGCGGAATGGTCTGGGCGAACGAGGCCACCGCGATGTTCACGCGTTCGCCCAGCATGGCACGGTCCGGCTTCAGGGTGGTCATTCCGCTGCCGACCTGGCGCGCCATCTCGATCAGGGGGTCGATGTCGTCCAGGGTGATTGCGCGTATTACGAGCATGGTTGGAGTTCCTTCAGATGCGCACGCAGATGACGTTGTCGCCCGGCGCCACGCCGAGCGCCTGCTGGGCCCAGGCCGGCAGGCACAGGGCATCGAAGCTTTCGGCCGGCGCGCAGGGCACGACGATGGCGCGGAAGTTGCGCTCGCTGCTGGCCACGGCGTAGGTGACCATCGTGTCCAGCTGGGCCGGCGCGGCGGGTCCGCGCGCCGGAGCCACCACGCGCCGCACCATGGCGCCCGAAAACGAGCGCAGCGCGTTCTTGTGGGCTTGCAGGATCGGGCCGCCGTCGAAGATGTCGATGTATTCGTCGGCCTCGAAGCCTTCTTCGGTGAGCAGGTCGAACGCCAGTTCGCCGTCCGGATGGATCTGGCCCATGGCCGCCTGCGCCGGTCCGGGCAGCAGCGGCACGTAGACCGGATAATGCGGCATCAGCTCGACGATCAGGGTGCGGTTGCGGGCACCGCCGATGGTGCGTTCGGCGTCCAGGAAATCCATCTTGAAGAACTTGCGTCCCAGGGCGTCCCAGAACGGCGACTGGCCTTCGTCGTCGGTGACGCCGGCCAGCGGCACGAAGAAACGGTCGCCGAAGCGGTGCGGCGCCAGCACCGCGTAGAGCAGCCTGGCGCGCGACAGCAGGGCCGCTTCCTGGCCGGCGCTGTCGCGGTGGCGGATGGTGAAGCCGGACAGCTGCGAATACGCGGTGAGTTCCGAGCACAGGGTCAGCGCGTGCACGCTGTGGCTGATGTTCAGGTCGCGCGAGACCTGCTGGATCACGTCGTTGCGGAAGGCGAAATACGTGCCGTTGGAGCCGGCCGAGGCGTGGATGGCGGCGGTGCCGACGAGTTCACGGGTCTCGATGTGCTCGAGCACGAACAGGTAGGTTTCTTCGCTGGGGATGTCGACGTGGGCCGCGAACGAGGCGCACGAGCGCTCGATCAGCGCCGCGATCTTCTCGCGCGTGCGCGGCAGGGTATGCACTCCCGGCATGGAGTCCGCGAGCAGGGCCTCGAGGGCGCCGGCATCCGCGGGTTCGACCGGACGGACAAGGTACATGGGGGCTCCCGAAAGCGCCTGGACTCGCGTCCAGGCAGGTGGCGATTTTTTTTAACCGGCCAGGAAAGCGTCGGCGGCCGCGCGCATGATGCGGTCGGCTTCCTCGATCTGGGCGTCGGACACGATCAGCGACGGCGCCAGGCGCACCACGTCGGGGCCCGCGATCAGCAGCATCAGGCCGAGCTTTTCGGCGACCTTGGTGTAGTCCTTGGAACGGCCTTTATAGGCGTCGGCCATCGGCAGGCCGATCAGCAGGCCCTTGCCGCGTGCCTTGCCGAACAGCTGCGGGTAGTCGGCGACCAGCTTGTCCAGGTTGGCGAACACCTTGGCCGAAGCGGCGCGCACGCGCTCGAGGAAGGCCGGCTGGTTGATCTGCTCGACCACCGCCAGTGCCACCGTGGTGGCCAGCGGGTTGCCGCCGTAGGTGGTGCCGTGCGAACCGACCGCAAAGTACTGGGCGATCTCGTTCGTGGTCAGCATGGCGCCGATCGGATAGCCGTTGCCCAGGGCCTTGGCCGAGGTCAGGATGTCCGGAGTCACGCCGGTGTTCATGTAGTCGTAGAAGGTGCCGGTGCGGCCGACGCCGGACTGCACTTCGTCGAACACCAGCAGGGCGCCGGTCTGGTCGCACAGCTCGCGCAGCGCTTTCAGGAAGGCCGGATCGCCCGGGATCACGCCACCCTCGCCCTGGATCGGTTCGACGATCACGGCGGCGACGTCGTCGGTGATCGCGGCGCGTGCCGACTCGATGTCGTTGTAGTTGATGTGGTCGATGCTCGGGGGCAGCGGCTCGAAGCCTTCGGTGTACTTCGACTGGCCGCCCACCGAGACGGTGAACAGGGTACGGCCGTGGAAGGACGAGTAGCACGACACGATGCGCGACTTGTGCGCGCCGAACTTGCCGTGGGCGTACTTGCGCGCTAGTTTCAGGGCGGCTTCGTTGGCTTCGGCGCCCGAGTTGGCGAAGAAGGCGCGTTCGGCGAAGGTGGCGTCGATCAGGGCCGAGGCCAGGCGCAGCACCGGCTCGTTGGTGTAGCCGTTACCGACGTGCCACAGCGTGTTGGCCTGGCGCGTCAGCGCTTCCACCACGACCGGGTTGCAGTGCCCGAGGCTGGAGACGGCGATGCCGGAGGTGAAGTCGAGGTAATGCTTGCCTTCCTGGTCCCACACGTCCAGGCCCGATGCGCGCACCGGCACCATCGCAGCCGGGGCGTAGGTCGGGACGAGGACCTCGTCGAAAGTCTGGCGCGTGACAGGCCGCGTGGTGACACCGGAATCGAGCTTGGCATTCATGACGTTGTTCCTCATCCAATTAAAGAGTCGCGCGAACTACAACAGCCGCGCCGAGCGTCCCATTATAGAAAGCCCATCCTTGCAGTTCTTTCCAATCTGCGACAGGCATTTTCATTTTTGGACGACGCCGCTATTCGCTCAGTTTGCGCTGGCGTTCTTCGCGGGGCGTATTGCCGAACAGGGCGCCGAAGGCGGTCGAGAAATGCGAGCCGGAGGAGAAGCCGCACATCAGGCCGACCTGCACGATCGAGGAGTTGGTGTCGCGCAGCAGCTGGCGCGCGCGTTTCAGGCGCAGTTCGAGGTAATAGCGCGACGGCAGGCTGCCGAGATATTGCTTGAACAGGCGTTCCAGCTGGCGCCGCGAGATGCCGACCAGTTGCGCGATCTCGTCGGTCGACAGCGGCTCCTCGATATTGGCCTCCATCAAGGTCACGGCCTCGGTCAGCTTCGGCTGCAGCGTGCCGAAACGCGCCTGCAAGGCCACCCGCTGGCGTTCTTCGGCGCCGCGCACGCGGTCGACGCACAGGATTTCCTTCACCTGGGCCTGGACCGTGGCGCCGAACAGGATGTCGACCAGGGTCAGGGCGAAGTCGAGGCTGGCGGCGCCGCCGCAGCAGGTCAGGCGCGCGCCGTCGATCTCGAACAGGTGCGGACTGAAGGTCGACTGGTCGGCGATGGCGTCGGCATCCGGGTAGAGCGACCACGGCAGCGCCGTGCGCGCGCCGTTCAGCACGCCCGTTTCAGCCAGCCACAGCACGCCGGCGCCGACGCCGCCCCAGCACGGCGCGCTGCGGCAGCGTTCAGCCAGCGCGCGCAGGTTGGCGGGGCGCAGGCCGGCTTCGGCTTCGTCGGCGACCAGCAGCACCAGTTGCCAGGGACGCAGCGATTCGCCGGCGAACTTGTCGGGACTGCGCACGTCGACGTGCAGGCGTTGCGGCCCTACCAGGCGGGCGGCCAGGCGCAGCGGCTGGATCAGGCCCGACCAGGTCAGCGAATCGGGCTCGCCGGCGTTCACCAGCAGCACGCGCAGCGGTGTCTCCTGCGCCAGGCGGGACAGTTCAGCGTGCTGCATTGACGTGGCTAAAACACATTACTCAGGGGCGAGCGCGGCGGCAGGCCGGCCCTCGGTATTCCATTGGCTGACTATCATACCGGAGATCAACAGGGCCGCTCCCAGCCAGCCGCGTCCGGTCATTGCTTCGCCCAACCAGAAAAAGCCGAAGAAGGCGGCGGCGCCCGGCTCGAAGGCGTAGATCACGGCCGCTTCGTTGGCACTGGTGCGTGCCTGGCCCCAGGCCTGCATCGAGATGATGGCGGCGGTGCAGACCACGCCGAGATAGGCGAAATTCGGCCAGTACTGCGCCAGCTGGCTGCCAATCGATTGCCAGTAGTTGACGCCGTCCTCGGCCGCGCCCAGGCCCAGCGGCACTTCGCGCGCCAGCCGCCACAGTGCGGCGCAGACGGCGACGGTGGCGATCTGGGCCGCGGTCACGCTCATCAGGCGCAGCGCCTGGCGCGTGCGGATTTCCATCACTTTCACATACACGCCGAAGCAGAGCGCGCCCAGCAGCGCGAGAGTGTCGCCGCGGCCCCAGGCGCCGCCATCCCAGCACAGCGCCGCCAGGCCGGCCAGCGCCAGCACCAGCGCGACCACGATGCGGCGCTCGGGCAGGCGTCCACCGAGCACGCCCAGCAGCGGCACCACGAGTACGTTCAGGCCGGTAATGAAGGCATTGCGGTTGGAGCTGGTCAGCGCCAGCCCTTCGACCTGGAACAAGTAGCAGAAAAACAACACCAAGCCCAGCACCACGCCGGACAGCAGATCCGGGCGCCGCGCGCGCCACAGGAAAGGCGCCAGGATCAAGGCTGCCAGCGCAAAGCGGACCAGGATGATCCACACTGGAGAAAACGTCGCGGTCAGGTCCTTCATGGCCGGGAAGGTCGTGCCCCAGACGAGGACGACGACAACGAGGGCGCATATGCCTCGCAGCTGCTGGTTCATGGTTGGGGCAATCGTGCCAGGTTGCAAGATCGGCTATGGTACCCGGCCAGCCGGCACCGTGGGATAAAAATGGATCGGCAGGCAAGATTGCCGCGGACGGCTATAATCCCGCCATATCGCCGCTCCATGCAAGGTCACCCGGAGCGGCTGCCCCTCAGAAACAACAAAGGACACCCCCGTGAAAACTGCCCTGCTCGACGGTAAAAAGCCGGCCCATTTCGACAAGCACATCATCGGCAACCTGCTGCTCGACGTCGCCACGCCCGACGAAGTGCGCGAAGAACAGATGCTGATCGGCGTGCGCAACGAAGCCGGCGAGATCTATCGCCTGATCGGCGCCACCAAGCTGAACAGCTTCATGAACGCGGTCGAGGAATTGTTCGACCTCGGCCTGGTCGACGAGCTGCAGGATACCGAAGAGCCGAAGGAAGGCTGCGACGCCATCTTCAGCGAACCTTGATGTCCAGATAATCATCGCCAGCGGGGCGCCTGCCCTGCTGCCGTGGTTCCCCGCATTTCCCGGCAAACCCAGCTGTTTATTGGCGGTATAATTTTCCAATGGACAGAACCGACGCCCTCAAGAGCATCGCCGCCCAGGTCGCACGCGGTGACCTCAGCTTCCCCACGAACGTCGCTGCAACGCTCAAGCTGCAGCACGCGCTCAACGACCCCGACTGCCATATCGACGACGCCGCACGCCTGGTGCAGACCGAGCCGCTGCTGGCTGCGCGCACGGTCGCGATCGCGAATGCGGCCGCCTACAACCGCAGCGGCCAGGACGTGACCAACGTGCGCGCCGCGGTGCAGCGGGTCGGCTTCCGCACCCTCGGCGCGCTGGCGGCGGCGGTGATCGTGCGCCAGCTCGCCAGCGGCATCACCGACGCCGGCCTGCGCGCCAAGGCCGACCAGCTGTGGCAGCACTCTGCCCACGTCGCCGCCCTGTCCCAGGTGATCGCCAAGCGCGTTTCCAACGTCGATCCGGAAACGGCGATGTTCGCCGGCATCGTGCATGAAGTCGGCGGTTTTTACGTGCTGTCGCGCGCGGCCGAGTTCCCCGGCCTGCTGGAAGGCGGCGCCGACGACTGGATCGAACACGGCGAAGTCGAGATCGGACGCGGCGTGCTGCTCAAGCTGGGCGTGCCGGCGCCGGTAATGGGCGCGATCGAAGCGCTGTGGAACGGCATGCGTGCGCTGCCGCCGGAAACCCTGGGCGATACCCTCCTGCTGGCCAACGACCTGTGCCCGGTGCCGTCACCGCTGCTGGAACGCCCCGGCGCCGCCGGCCTGCGCAGCGCCGCCACCATCGATTTCACGGTGGGTGAAGGCACGCTGGTCCGGATCCTCGAAGAGTCCGCGGAGGAAGTGCGCGGCCTGAGCGCTGCCCTGTCCTGACCGGCATGTCCTGACCGGCACGTCCTGACAGGCAAAAAAAAAACCCGCTACGGAAGCGGGTAAAGTCCAAAACTAGGGATGTCCTGAAAGAGACGAGTCCATATTAGTTCCGCTGTTATGCGCCCTCTGTGCGCTGCCTCACACTTGTTAAATTTTTTGACGTTCTTTTGATTCAGCGCGTAAAAATCGTATCTGGAGCAATGAGGCGGCAATAAGTTGCCAAACAAGCTGGACAAAAAAAAACCCGCTCCGATAACGGAACGGGTGAAGTCCAAAACTAGGGATGTCCTGAAAGAGACGAGCCAATGTTAAAACACGCTCGAGTACGCCTCTGTGCGTCATTTCACACAAAAAGATCTTTGTTCTCGTTCAAGCGGTTTGACGGCGGCGTGCCGCGATGCAGCCTGCAAGGCCGAGACCCAGCAGCGCGATACTGGCAGGCTCGGGCACTTCCACTGGAACGCCGTTATTCAGGTTGAAGAACTGCGGCGGGCTGTTGCTCAGCGTAGTGCCGGGCACATTGTAGGCAAACGATTTCTCGCCTGGGTTCACGCTTTCCAGCCCGTCGCCGAAGCCGGCCGATACCATCGCGGTGGTGCCGATATCGCCGTAGTACACACCGATCTGTCCGCTGCCGGCCGGGACGCTGAACTGGTCGGAACGCACGACGATCTGGAAGGTATTGCGCTGGTTATAGTTGACCGAGAAAATGCCGACTTTTTCCCAGGTGATGACCAGCTCCCCCGCGGTCGCCGCGTTGACATAGATGTTGGATGCGTCGTCGCCCCGTGTATCCAGGTCGGAGTACAAGGCAGCGATCATCGGAGACAGGGTCTGGGTATCCAGGGGCGCCGGCGTGAAGTTCGTACGAGGCGTCCCGAAGGTGACATATCCGTTCGAGCCGACGTACAGCGAACTGTAGCTTTTGCCGAAAAAGTTGATCGACTGGCCACTGCCCGAAAAACGCAAGGCGTCGCTTGCGCAATCGTCGCAGTTGCTGAGCGTGTCCAGCTGGGTGCCGTACGACGTGGTGTACAAGCTGGCGTGTGCCGGTGCCAAGGCGATCAGGCCAAGGCTTGCAGCAAACGCTGCCTGCAAAAACTTTTTCATCAGGAATCCCTAGTTGTTTTAGTGAAAAATTTATTGATGCAAGAAATGTGCCGACAATAAATTCTTTTTGGAATCAATAGACTAAATATGCTGTCGGAATACTTTGTAAGTTTTTCCGACAGGCATTTACAAAGCTTGCCCTACCAGCGCAACAATAAAAAACGCCACGGCAAGCGTGGCGTTTTCATTCGGCAGAAACTGGAGCGGTCGCTTACACGACGGCGCCGTCGGTTTCGTCGCGTTCCTTGACCGGCTTGATCAGGTCTTCGCGCTTCACGCCCAGCCACATGGCGATGGCCGCCGCCACGAACACCGACGAGTAGATACCGAACAGGATACCGATGGTCAGCGCGACGGCGAAGAAGTGCAGTGCCTGGCCGCCGAAGAACAGCATCGACAGCACCATCATCTCGGTACAGCCGTGGGTGATGATGGTACGCGAGATGGTGCTGGTGATCGCGTGGTCGATGACCTCGGTCACGCTCATCTTGCGCTGCTTGCGGAAGGTTTCGCGGATCCGGTCGAAGATCACGACCGATTCGTTGACCGAATAGCCCAGCACCGCCAGGATCGCCGCCAGCACGGTCAGCGAGAATTCCCACTGAAAGAAGGCGAAGAAGCCGAGGATGATCACCACGTCGTGCAGGTTGGCGATGATCGCCGCCACCGCGAACTTCCACTCGAAGCGCACGGCCAGATAGATCATCACGCCCACCACCACCATGATCAGCGCGTTCAGGCCGTTCTGGGCCAGCTCGTCGCCGACCTGGGAACCGACCGAATCCACGCGCTGCAGTTTCACGACTTCCGCGCCGGCCGCGTTGACGCAGCTGGTGCGGGTGATGTTCTCACCCTTGTCGGTGGTTTCCTGGATCTGCTTCGGGGTGCCGCTTTCCGATGCGCACAGGGCATTGAACACGGTCGCCGATGGCGCCACACCGGTGCTGTTCTTGGCCGGCGGCAAGCGCAGCATGATATCGCTGGCGGTGCCGAAGCTGGTCACCACCGGCTCGTAGTGCAGCTGTTCCAGGGTGTGGCGGATCTTGTCCTGATTGGCCGCGTGGTTGTAGCGCAGCTCCATCGTGGTGCCGCCGGTGAACTCGACCGAGTAGTTCAGGTTCTTGGTCAGCAGGAAGAACACCGCCGCGACGAAGGTCAGCGTCGAGATCACGTTGAAAATCAACGCGTGGCGCATGAACGGGATGTCCCGCTTGATCTTGAAAAATTCCATGATTGCTCTCGCTTACCTTATTTCTTCACGGCCGGCTTGGTGCCGGCGCTGGTGCCAGTCCCTGCGGTGGCGGTGGTGCCTGCGTTCCATACGGTACCGATCGCCAGCTTGCCCAGTTTCTTGCCGCGGCGGCCGTACCACAGGTTGACCACGCCGCGCGACAGGAACACTGCCGAGAACATCGAGGTCAGGATACCCAGGCAGTGCACGACCGCGAAGCCGCGCACCGCGCCCGAGCCGAACACCAGCAGTGCCAGGCCGACGATCAGGGTGGTGACGTTCGAGTCCAGGATGGTGGCCCAGGCGTGCTCGAAGCCGGCCGCGATCGCCGCCTGCGGGGTATTACCCGCACGCAGCTCTTCACGGATACGCTCGTTGATCAGCACGTTGGCGTCGATCGCCATACCCAGTGCCAGCGCGATTGCCGCGATACCTGGCAGGGTCAGGGTTGCCTGCAGCATCGACAGCAGGGCCAGCAGGAACAGCAGGTTGCAGGCCAGCGCGATCACGCTGAAGAAACCGAACAGCTGGTAGTAGATGATCATGAAGATCGCGATGGCGACAAAGCCCCACAGGGTCGAATGCAGGCCCTTGGAGATGTTCTCGGCACCCAGCTGCGGGCCGACCACGCGTTCCTCGACGAATTCCGTCGGTGCCGCCATGGCGCCGGCGCGCAGCAGCAGCGCGGTCTCGGCCGCCTTCTGCGGCGATTCCAGGCCGGTGATGCGGAAGCGCGAACCCAGTTCTTCCTGGATGTTCGGTGCCTGCAGCACGATGTACTTGTTCTTTTCCTTCAGCAGCACGGCCATGCGCTTGCCGACGCGCGGGCGGGTCGCTTCGCGCATCTTGCGGCCGCCGTCGCCGTTCAGGTCGATGCTGATGGCGGGACGCTGGTTTTCGTCGAAGCTGGCGCTGGCGCTGGCGATGTAGTCGCCGGTCAGCACCACATCCTTGTAGACCACGACCGGTGCGGCCGGGCCGTCCTTGAACAGCTCCGAATTCAGCGGAATCGCAGCGGAAAGTTCGGTACCCGGGGTGATCGAATCGTCGACCATGCGGAATTCCAGGGTCGCGGTGCGGCCGATGATGTCCTTCGCATGGGCCACGTCCTGCACGCCCGGCAACTGCACGATGATACGGTCCTTGCCCTGCTGCTGGATCACCGGCTCGGACACGCCCAGCTCGTTGATACGCTTGGACAGGGTCGAGATGTTCTGCTTGACGCCCTCTTCCACCACGCGCTGCAGCGCGTCCGGCTTCATGGTGACGAGCAGTTTCAGGTCGGTGCCATCGGCGGCTTCGGTGAACATCAGGTCGCTGTTCTGGTTGGCCAGCACGCTGCGCGCCTTGGCGCGGGTATCGGCGTCGCGGAACTTGATCTCGATGTTGTTGCCGACACGGTCGATGCCGGCGTGGCGCACGTTCTGGTCGCGCAGCTGGGAACGGGCCGCGGCCTGGATACCCTTGATGCGGGTTTCCTGGACCGCCTTGCCATCCACCTGCAGCAGGAAGTGCACGCCGCCGCGCAGGTCGAGGCCGAGGTTCATGGCCTTGGCGCCCAGCTTCTGCATCCAGACCGGGGTGTTCTTGACCAGGTTGACGGTCACGGTGTAGTCGGGGTCGGCCTGGTCGCGGTTGAGGTCACGCTCGAGCGCCAGCTTGGCCTTGAACTGGGCGTCGGTGCTGTTGAAGCGGGCCAGCACCGCGCTGGTGTCGCCGGCGCCTTCCAGGCTGACCTGTTCGGCAGGCACGCCGTCGCGCTTGAGCGTCTCGGCCACCTGGGTGACGGTGTCGCTGTTGACCCGGACGGTGGCCTTGCCGGTGGTGATCTGCAGTGCCGGCGAGTCGACGAAGTAGTTGGGCGAGGTGTACAACAAGCCCAGCAGTACTGCCACCAGGATCAGTATGTATTTCCAGAGGGGATAGCGATTCATGATGTTCCAGCGTTCAAGAATGGGCAGGTGCGCTCGATCGTCGACCGGCGCGGCCGGCTTACAGCGACTTCAGGGTGCCCTTCGGCAGCAGCGCGGTGACGGCGCTCTTCTGCACCACCATTTCGGTACCGGGAGCGACTTCGATGGTCACATAGCCTTCGCTGACCTTGGTCACGCGGCCGAGGACGCCACCGACGGTGATGACTTCGTCGTTCTTAGCCAACGCATCCATCATCGTGCGCAGTTCTTTCTGGCGCTTCTGTTGCGGGCGGATCATCAGGAAATACATGAGCACGAACAGGATGACGAACGGGCCGTACATGCCCAGGGTGCCCATGATGCCCGGATCGGCGGCGGCACCAGCGGTTTGCGCGTAAGCGTTGGAAATGAACACAAAGACTCCGATTCTAAGTATAAAAGGTAAAAATTAAGCGCTGTATTCTAGCACCCGTGGTTCGGCGCGGGCCATTACCATCATGTAGTAATGACATGCCTGATTGCAAGAGATTGCAAAAATTTAAACGCCACGGGCCCGATCCGCATTGAACTGCAAACGGAATTCATGGAAGCGATCCGCATCAATCGCGTCGCGGATTTCCTGCATCAGGTTCAAGTAATAGTGCAGGTTGTGGATCGTATTCAGGCGTGCCCCCAGGATTTCCTTCGAGCGGTGCAGGTGGTGCAAGTACGCTCGCGAAAAGTTCTTGCAGCAATAACAAGTGCAGGACTCGTCCAGCGGCGCCTGGTCATCCTTGTAGCGCGCATTCTTGATCTTGAGGTCGCCGAAGCGGGTGAACAGCCAGCCGTTGCGCGCATTCCGGGTCGGCATCACGCAGTCGAACATGTCGACGCCGTTGGCCACGCCGGCCACCAGGTCTTCCGGCGTGCCGACGCCCATCAGGTAGTGCGGCTTGTTTTCAGGCAGGCGCGGTCCGACGTGCTCGAGGATGCGCATCATGTCTTCCTTCGGCTCGCCGACCGACAGGCCGCCGATCGCCAGGCCCGGGAAGTCGATATCTTCCAGGCCGGCCAGCGATTCGTCGCGCAGGCGCTCGTACATGCCGCCCTGGACGATGCCGAACAGCGCGTTCGGGTTCTCGCCGGCCTTGAACTCGTTCATCGAGCGCTGGGCCCAGCGCAGCGACATGCGCATCGACTTGGCGGCTTCCTCGCTCGTGGCCGGACGGCCGTCGATTTCATACGGGGTGCATTCGTCGAACTGCATCACGATGTCGGAATTCAGCGAGCGCTGGATCTGCATCGAGATTTCCGGCGACAGGAACTGGCGCGAACCGTCGATCGGCGAGGCGAACTTGACGCCCTCTTCCGTGATCTTGCGCATCGCGCCCAGCGAAAACACCTGGAAGCCGCCGGAGTCGGTCAGGATCGGCTTGTCCCAGCCCATGAAGCCGTGCAGGCCGCCGAATTTGTCCAGCACCTGGGTGCCCGGGCGCAGCCACAGGTGGAAGGTGTTGCCGAGGATGATCTGCGAGCCGACTTCCTTCAATTCATTCGGATCCATCGCCTTGACCGAGCCGTAGGTGCCGACCGGCATGAAGATCGGGGTCTCGATGGTGCCGTGGTTCAGTTTTAAACGGCCGCGGCGGGCGTGCGACAGGCCGCTCGTGTCTTTCTTGAGGAGGGTAAATTCCAGCATGTAATTAAATAGTGTTGGTTGCGCGTGCCTGCGTGGTCAACAGCATGGCGTCGCCATAGCTGAAGAAGCGGTATTCGCTGGCGATCGCGTGCGCGTAGGCGGCGCGGATTTCGTCGTAGCCGGCAAAGGCCGAGACCAGCATCATCAGCGTCGACTTGGGCAGGTGGAAATTCGTGATCAGGCGGGTCACCGTCTTGAACAGGTAGCCCGGGGTGATGAACAGGCGGGTGTCGCCGCTGCCGGCCTGCAAGGCGCCGCTCTGCGACGCCGACTCCAGCGCGCGCAGCGAGGTCGTGCCGACCGCGACCACGTCGCGGCCCGCGGCCTGGGCGGCGGCTACCAGCTCCACGGTCTCCTGCGGGATCGTGTACCACTCGCTGTGCATGTTGTGCTCGGCCAGGTTTTCCACGCGCACCGGCTGGAAGGTGCCGGCGCCCACGTGCAGGGTGACGTAGGCGATGGTGACGCCCTTGGCGGCCACGCGGTCCAGCAGCGGCTGGTCGAAGTGCAGGCCGGCGGTCGGCGCGGCCACCGCGCCCGGCTCCTTGGAGTACACGGTCTGGTAGCGCTGCTCGTCGAAATCGTCGGCATCGTGCTCGATGTAGGGCGGCAGCGGCAGGCGGCCGTGGGCCTCGATCAGGTCGAACACGTCACCCTCGAAGTGAAGGGTAAAAAATTCGCCGGCGCGTTCGCCGACGCCGACCTCGAAGGCGTCGGCCAGGCGGATGCGGGTGCCCGGCTTGGGCGACTTGGAGGCCCGCACCTGCGCCAGCACCGTGCGCGGATCGAGCACGCGCTCGACCAGCACCTCGACCTGGCCGCCGGTGTCCTTCTGGCCGAAGAAGCGCGCCTTCAGCACGCGGGTATTGTTCATCACCAGCACGTCGCCGGCCTGCAGCTGGTCGACGATATCGGAAAAATGGCGGTCCGTGATGCGGTCGCCGTCCAGCTGCAGCAGGCGCGACGCGCTGCGGTCCGGCAGCGGCACCTGGGCGATGCGCTCGGGCGGCAGGTCAAAATCGAAATCGGAAAGGGAATACATTCTGCTCTTCTTTGGAATCATCGCTGCCCCCTTTACAATAGAGGCTCAAGCGTGTACGGCGAACCTTCTATTTTACCCCTGATTTCCGGCCGGAGGGCCGCCGACATGCATCAACAAGCCTTTTATGCCCGCCACCAAAGCCAAAGCCGCACCGACACCGGCAGCGAAAAACATCGAAGCCAAGCTCGCCAAGCTCGGCCTGCGCACCGACATGGACCTGGTCCTGCACCTGCCGATGCGCTACGAAGACGAGACCGAGATCGTCCCGATCCGCGAAGCCTGCCTGCGCGGCGGCCACGTGTCGCAGGTCGAAGGTGTGGTGATCAAGAATGAAATCAGCTACAAGCCGAGGAAGCAGCTGCTGGTATCGATCGCCGACGAGACCTCGGACATCCAGCTGCGCTTCATGAATTTCTACGGCAGCCAGGTCAAGCAGCTGGCCGAAGGCACGCGCGTGCGCGCCCGCGCCGAAGTGCGCCACGGCTTCTTCGGTGCCGAGATGGTGCACCCGGTGTATAAAATCGTCAACGAAGGCGCGCCGCTGCCGACTTCGCTGACGCCGGTGTACCCGGCCGGCGAAGGCCTGTCGCAGACCATCCTGCGGCGCGCGATCAACGATGCGATGAAGCGGGTCGAATGGCAGGACACGGTGCCGCCGTCGGTGCGCACGCGCCTCAACCTGGCCGAATTCCAGCCGGCGGTGCGCCTGCTGCACTACCCGCCGGCCGACGTCGACACCCATGCACTGATCGAGCGCAGCCATCCGGCCTGGACCCGCGTGAAATTCGACGAGCTGCTGGCCCAGCAGCTGTCGTTGAAGCGCGCGCAGCAGGCCCGCCGCGAAAAGGGCGCGCCGCACCTGCGCACGGTGGGCGCACTCTCGAAGGCTTTCCTGGAAACCCTGCCGTTCAAGCTGACGAATGCCCAGGCGCGCGTGGTCAAGGAAATCAGCGCCGACCTGCGCGAGGGTTACCCGATGCAGCGCCTGCTGCAGGGCGACGTCGGCAGCGGCAAGACCGTGGTCGCCGCGCTGGCAGCGGCCCAGGCCATCGACAGCGGCTACCAGGCCGCGCTGATGGCGCCGACCGAAATCCTGGCCGAACAGCACTTCCGCAAGATCGCGGCCTGGATGGAACCGCTTGGCGTAAAAGTCGCCTGGCTCACCGGCAGCCTCAAGAAAAAGGAAAAGCAGGCAGCCAGCGAGATGGCCGAAACCGGCGCCGCCAACCTGGTGATCGGCACCCACGCACTCATTCAAGACTCGGTGCAGTTCGCGAAGCTGGGCCTGGTGCTGGTCGATGAGCAGCACCGCTTCGGCGTCGGCCAGCGCCTGACCTTGCGCAATAAAGGCAGCGACGGCCTGGTGCCGCACCAATTGATGATGTCGGCTACGCCGATCCCGCGCACGCTGGCAATGACCTATTACGCCGACCTCGAAGTGTCGGTCATCGACGAGCTGCCGCCGGGCCGCACGCCGATCGTCACGCGCGCAATCGACCAGAACCGGCGCGATGAAGTGATCGAACGCGTGCACGCGGCCGCGCTCGAGGGACGGCAGGTGTACTGGGTCTGTCCGCTGATCGAAGAATCGGAAGCGCTGCAGCTGCAGACCGCCACCGACACCTTCGAGACCCTGGCCGCTTCCCTGCCCGACCTCGTGGTCGGCCTGGTGCACGGGCGCATGAAGCCGGCCGAGAAGCAGGTGATCATGGATGCCTTCTCCGCCGGCCATGTGCACGTGCTGGTGGCGACTACCGTGATCGAGGTCGGCGTCGACGTGCCGAACGCGTCATTGATGGTGATCGAGCACGCCGAGCGCTTCGGCCTGTCGCAGCTGCACCAGCTGCGCGGGCGCGTCGGACGCGGCTCGGCGGCCAGCGTGTGTCTGCTGCTGTATCAGAGCCCGCTCGGCCACGTGGCCAAGCAGCGCCTGATGACGATGCGCGAGACCACCGACGGTTTCGAGATCGCACGGCGCGACCTGGAAATCCGCGGCCCCGGCGAATTCCTGGGCGCGCGCCAGTCGGGCGAGGCGATGCTGCGCTTTGCCAACCTGGAAACCGACCAGTGGATCGTGGAACAGGCGCGCGACGTGGCGCAGTGGCTGCTGGATGCGGGGACGCCGGAGGCGGAGGCGATCGTGGATGCGCACCTGCAAAGGTGGCTTGGGGGGCGCGAGGAGTTCCTCAAGGTTTGAGGCATGGCCTCACATAGCGTTAGCCATAAACGTCGCCCCTGCGAAGGCAGGGGCGACGTGCTTATGCCAACGAATCGTGTCTGTTTTACTTGGCAGCCGCGACCGTAGTGTCCTTGTGTGCCGCAGCCTTGTGCTCAGCCTTCGCTGCCTTGTGTTCGGCCTTGGCTTCCTTCACCTCGGCCTTCGCTTCGGCCTTGGTCTCTTTCGCATCCGCCTTGGCTTCCTTCACTTCGGTCTTGGCGGTCTGCTTGGCTTCCTTCACGTCGGCCTTGGCTGCAGCCTTGGTCTCTTTCACTTCAGCCTTCGCTGCCTGCTTTTCCTGCTTGGCTTCGGCCTTGGCGGCCGCCGGGGTGGTGGCGGTGGCCGGTGCCGGGGTCTGGGCGAATGCTGCGGTTGCGAACAGGCCGGCGATCAGGGTAGCGATGGTCTTTTTCATGATGAATGGTCCTTTGTTTCGTTTTCGGTTGCAGCGCACGTTCATCGTGTCGCCTGTCCATAAAACGAGGCAACCCATCGCCCTGTTGACGGCCTTTACAAACGCTTACCGTGCTGACAGATGCTTACAACTCGGCCGTATGCGCCTCATTCGACCCTGGTCAGCTCCACGCCATCCACCGTCATCTTCCACTTGCCGCCTTCGCGGTGCGGCGGCTTGCTGAAAGCAAACCGCGTATGCATGCGTGGTCAAATGGCGACAGCGCCTGCAGGCGCGCTTACACCCATAAAAAAAGCCCGCACTGGGCGGGCTTGCGATGCGTGGCGACTGGCTTATTTGCTGGTCGATGTCGGCGTGCCCGAGGTGCTCGGGTCGGTCGGACCGGTGGTCGTGGTCTGGGCGTCGGCCGGCATCTTGGCATCGGCTTTCACCGGTGCATGCTTCTTGGGATGCTTGGCGCTCGCTTTGTGCGCGCCCTTGGTTTCCTTGGCGTCGGCCGCGGCCACTTCCTTGTCATGGGTGGCCTGTGCCTGGGCGACAGCCGGCGAGATCGACGATTGCGGCGTCGCGGTCGACGGGGTGGCCGGAGCCGGCGTGGTCTGGGCGAAAGCTGCGGTGGCGAACAGGCCGGCGATCAAAGGTACGATGGTCTTTTTCATGATGGAACGTCCTCTTCAGTGTTGGTTGGGTGCACGTTATCGTGGCACGTGCCCCTCTAACGCAGCCTTTGCTCCACCTGTTGACCTGATTTACAAGTACTTACACCACGGTTCAGGCAGCCTTGGATTCGTAGCCGTACCAGGCGTCGAACAGGTGGCTCGCCTTGGCATCCTTGACTTCCGGGCGGGCGCGCAGCCAGGTCACCACGGTCTCGATGTCCGCTTCGCCGGCCGAACCGCGTTCGGCCCGGGCCACGATGCCGCCGGTTTCCAGCAGCGGCATGCGGCCGCCGAAGCCGCCGGCCAGCAGGCCGTGGCCATCGAGGAAGTTCGAGAATGCGCTGAGGAAATCGTCGTAGGGTTCGCCGTCCATCGGGCTGGCGAACACCAGGTCGACTTCGAAGCTGAGTTCCTGGAATTCGGCGACGCGCTGTTTCTTGCGCTGGCGCGGACTCAGGCGCCGCACGCGGCAGTTGGCGCAGGGGTTCTTTTGCATGGTCTTCCTTTATTGGTTGAACAGCGCATCGGCTGCATACTTCAGCCCGATCTGGCGCCGGATCTCGTCCATCACGCCCATCAGGGCCAGGGTATCGTCGTGGGTCATGCCCGGACTTTCGATCAGGCCGGCCTGCCAGCAGCGCTGGGCCTCGATCGCTTCGTGCACGTAGCCGTTGCCCAGGTAGGGCGTGGCCACGGTGCGGGCGACGCCATCCAGGCGCGTCACGGTCACGGTCTGGGCGTGGTGGAACTTGGTGTTCATGCGCACGCGGCCCAGGTCGCCGGCAATCGTCAGTTCGCTCGGCAGGTGCGCGCGCAGCGAGCAGCTGCAGCTGGACATGCCGCCGCCGCGGTGCTTCAGCACGAAGCTGGTCTGTTCGTCGACGCCGGTGGCGCCGATGTCGGCCTGCGCCACCACCGATTCGACCGGCCCCAGCAGCGCCACCGCGATCGACAGCGGGTAGATGCCGATGTCGAGCAGCGCGCCGCCGCCCAGTGCCGGGTTGAACAGGCGGTGTTCGGGACCGGCCTGCGCGGCGAAGCCGAGGTCGGCGATCACCTGCACCGCCTTGCCGATCTCGCCGGATTCCACGATGCGGCGCACCTCAGCCAGGCCCGGCAGGTAGCGCGACCACATCGCTTCCATCAGGAACAGGTTCTTGGCACGCGCCAGCGCCACCAGTTGCTCCGCTTCGGCGCGGTTGACGGTGAACGCCTTTTCGCACAGCACGCCCTTGCCTGCTTCCAGCGCCATGCGCACGTTCTCGAAGTGCATCGGGTGCGGCGTGCCGACGTAGATCAGGTCGATGTCGGCCGCCTGCGCCAGTTCTTCATAGGAGCCATACGCCGTGCCGCCGAATTCCTGCGTAAATGCCTGCGCACTTTCCAGCGTGCGCGAGCCGACGCCGGCCAGCACCGCATCCGGCGTGTCCTTCAACGCATTGGCAAAGGCCTTGGCGATCCGGCCGGTGCCGAGAATGCCCCATCGTACGCTTGCGGTCATTTTTTCTCCTTCTTGGGTCTGAATACGGTCTCGTCGAGATAAAACGCTTCATCCTGTTCCGGCCACCAGCCGGGCACGCCCAGCACCTGCAGCGGCGTGAAGGCGGCGGTCGTCAAGCCCTCCGCCGCCAGGCTGCCGGCCAGCGTCTGGTCGATCCAGTCGCGCCGTTCCTGCCACGGTAGCCCGAACCAGGCGCCGCCCGCGAACAGCACGCGCGTATGGGCGGTGATCGCCTTGCGTGGCGCGACCAGCTTTTCCATCAGCGCGTGGCCGAACAGCCAGACCTGGGCATCGTCGAGGAAGCGGGCGCGCCGGGTGTGCAGGACTTCGTGCCAGCGGTGGGCGCGCAAGCCTTCGGCCAGCGCCCGGCCGTCGTCGCTGTCGCGCACCACCAGCAGCGCGGCGTTCTCGTCGAACAGGGTGGCGGCATCGCGCGCCGGGCCGCGCGACTTGCCGACGCCGGCGGCCGCGATCTGCGCCGCCTGCAGCGCATTCAGCTCGCGCTTGATGAGCGGGAAGGTCTGCCACACCAGGCCATTGAAGAAATCGTGCAGGTTGTCGCGCGTCGGCACGCCGCCGGTGGTGCCGATGAAGGCTTCGTAGGCGGTGCCGGGCGGCAGGTCGTCCTGCGGCACGAAGCGGATCGGCAGGCCGCGGTGGTTCTGCAGCCCGAGGCGCGTGGCGTTGGCGTTGAACGCGTCGATGAAGCCTGCGCCGCCAACGATGTCACCACGCAGGCTGTCCCAGGCGGGACGCACCGCGTCATACCACGGGCGCGCCCAGTCGATGTCCGCGATGTCCGGGACCATGCGCCGGCTTACACCATCTTCCAGCCGATCTGTTCGCCGGCGTTCAGCGGCACCAGCTCGTGCTCGCCCATCGGCACGGTGGCCGGCAGGGTCCAGCTTTCGCGCTTGAGGGTGATGGTGCCCTGGTTGACCGGCAGGTCGTAGAAATTCGGGCCGTTCAGGCTGGCGAAGGCTTCCAGCTTGTCCAGCGCGCCGGCTTCGTCGAAGGCGGTGGCGTACAGCTCCATCGCGTGCAGCGCGGTGTAGCAGCCGGCGCAGCCGCAGCTGGCTTCCTTGGCGTGCAGCGCGTGCGGGGCGGAATCGGTGCCGAGGAAGAAGCGCTCGTCGCCGCTGGTCGCCGCGGTCACCAGCGCCAGGCGGTGTTCTTCGCGCTTGAGCACCGGCAGGCAGTAGTAATGCGGGCGGATGCCGCCGCGGAAGATCTCGTTGCGGTTGTATAGCAGATGATGCGCGGTGATGGTGGCGGCGATCGGGCCTTCGGCTTCGGCCACGTACTGGGCGGCGTCGCGCGTGGTGATGTGCTCGAACACGATCTTGAGCTCCGGGAAATCGCGGCGCAGCGGGCGCATCACGCGTTCGATGAACACGGCTTCGCGGTCGAACAGGTCGATCTCGTGGTCGGTGACTTCGCCGTGCACCAGCAGCGGCATGTCGAGTTCCTGCATTACTTCCAGCGTCTTGTAGCACTTGCGCAGGTCGGTCACGCCGGCCGCCGAATTGGTGGTGGCGCCGGCCGGATACAGCTTCACCGCATGGATGAAGCCGGTGTCGACCGCGCGGCGGATTTCGTCCGGATCGGTATTGTCGGTCAGGTACAGCGTCATCAGCGGCTCGAATGCCATGCCCTGCGGCAGAGCAGCCAGGATGCGCTGGCGGTACTCGGTGGCGGCGGCGGCGGTGGTGACCGGCGGTTTCAGGTTCGGCATCACGATCGCGCGCGCGAACTGGCGGGCGGTGTGCGGCAGGACGTCGGCCAGGGTGGCGCCGTCGCGCAGGTGCAGGTGCCAGTCGTCGGGGCGGGTGATAGTAAGGGTATCTGGGGATTCGATGATGGACATGGCGGTTCTCGGATTGCGGACGGCGATATTCTACCCCGTGGACATCGCCTGGAGCACACCTCATGGCGCACTCGTGATCTAATGCCGGCTCGCCACCGAGACAGGATTTTTCATGCCGACACGCAGCATTACCGAATTGACCACCCTCGCCACCGACGCCCTGGTGCGCGCCGGCGCCGGGCGCGCCATGGCCGAATCCACCGCGCGTGCGCTGGTCGCGGCCGAAGCCCAGCATCTGAGCTCGCACGGCCTGTCGCGCGTGCCCCAGTATTGTTCGCACCTGGCCAGCGGCCGGGTCGACGGCAAGGCCGTGCCGCGCGTGCAGCAGACCCGCCCCGCCGCCCTGCTGGTCGATGCCGCCGACGGCTTTGCCTTCCCGGCCTGCGAACTGGCGGTGCAGGAAGCGATCCGCTCGGCGCGCGCATGCGGCGCCGCCTTTGCCGGCGTCACCAACAGCCACCACTCCGGCGCCGCCGCCCTGCAGCTGGCGCCGGTGGCGGCCGCCGGCATGGTCGGCCTGGCATTTTCGAATTCGCCCGGCGCGATGCCGGCCTGGGGCGGCAAGCGGCCGCTGTTCGGTACCAACCCGATCGCCGCCGTGTTCCCGCGCCGCGACGCCTCCCCGCTGGTGATCGACCTGTCGCTGTCCAAGGTCGCGCGCGGCAAGCTGATGGTGGCCAAGCAGGAAGGGCGCAGCATTCCCGAAGGCTGGGCGCTGGACAAGGACGGCAACCCGACCACCGATCCGGCGGCAGGCATGGAAGGGATGATGCTGCCGGCCGGCGGCGTCAAGGGCGCCATGCTGGCGCTGGTGGTCGAGCTGCTGTGCTGCGCACTGACCGGGGCGGCGTTCGGCTTCGAGGCCGATTCCTTCTTCCCGGCCGAAGGCAACCGGCCGCGCATCGGCCAGGCCTTCCTGGTGGTCGACCCGGCGGCGCTGGCCGGCGGCGAGGTATTCCACGCCCGGATCGAGACGCTGGTGGAAGCGATGCTGGTGGACGAGGACGTGCGCCTGCCGGGGTCGCGCCGCGAGGCGCTGGCGGATCATGCCGAGGCAGAGGGCATCGCCGTGCCGGCCACGCTGCTGGCGCAGCTGGAGGCGCTGGCGCGGGCCTAATCTATATTAGTGGATGATCCGGGACAGGAACTCGCGCGCCCGCTCCGACTTCGGGGCCTCGAAAAACGCTTCCTTGGCGCTGTCCTCGACGATGCGGCCGCCATCCATGAACAGCACGCGGTCGGCCACCTTGCGCGCAAAGCCCATTTCGTGGGTGACCACCATCATGGTCATGCCGTCCCTGGCAAGGCCGACCATCACGTCCAGCACCTCGCCCACCATCTCGGGGTCGAGCGCGGACGTCGGTTCGTCGAACAGCATGGCGACCGGATCCATCGCCAGCGCCCGCGCGATCGCCACCCGCTGCTGCTGGCCGCCCGAGAGCTGGGCCGGGAACTTGTCCTGGTGCGCCAGCAGGCCGACCCGTTCCAGGTATTTCAGGCCGTTGGCCGTGGCCTCGTCGCGCGAGCGTTTCAGCACTTTCATCGGCGCGAGGGTCAGGTTGTCGCGCACCGACAGGTGCGGGAACAGCTCGAAATTCTGGAACACCATGCCGATGCGTGCGCGCAGCGCCGGCAGGCCGGTGCGCGGATCGCCGACCTCGGTGCCGTCGACGCGGATGCTGCCCTGCTGGAAGGGCTCGGGACCGTTGACGGTCTTGATCAGGGTCGACTTGCCGGAACCGGACGGGCCGCACACCACCACGACGTCGCCGCGCGCCACCCGGGTGGTGCATGCGTCGAGCACCCGGAAGGTGCCGTACCATTTGCTGACCCCATCGATTTCGATCATCTGTTTCCCTCGTATTGTCGTGCATTTACAAAGACTTGCGCGTGCTTGACAGCACCATCAACGCCAAGGATACTGCGGAACTTGTCAATATCATCAGCTTAACGGCACTGTGCAGGACCATCCATATCCTGCCCCGGATTTTGCCTGAAACGCCGCGGGAACAGGACGGACGATCTTCTCCTGCGCCCTGCCCTACTGCGCCGCCATCACCAGAGGAAGCAATATGACCAATCGAAACCGCCTCACCACCTACATCCTCGTAGGCCTGGTGCTGGGCATCGTCGTCGGCTACGTCGCGAACACGAACATGGCCGATCCGGCCGGCTTCGCCGACAAGATGTCGCTGGTGACCACGCTGTTCCTGCGCATGATCAAGATGGTGATTGCGCCGCTGGTCTTTTCCACGCTGGTGGTCGGCATCGCCAAGATGGGCGACGCCAAGGAAGTCGGCCGCATCGGCGTCAAGGCGCTGGGCTGGTTCATCATCGCCTCGCTGATTTCCCTGACCCTGGGCCTGATCCTGGTGAACATCTTCCGCCCGGGCGACGCCATGGCGCTGTCCGGCCACGTGCCGGCAGCCACCGCGTCCTCCGGCATCACGACCACCGGCTTCACGCTGGCGGACTTCGTCAACCACCTGGTGCCGGCATCGATCGTCGACGGCATGGCCAAGAACGAGATCCTGCAGATCGTGATCTTCTCGATCTTCTTCGGCACCGGCGCCGCTGCCGTGGGCGCACGCGCCGCACCGCTGGTGGACGCCATCGACGGCGTCGCCCACGTGATGCTGAAGGTGACCAGCTACGTGATGAACTTCGCGCCGATCGCGGTGTTCGCCGCGGTCGCCAGCACCATCGCCAAGAGCGGCGTCGGCGTGATCGCCACCTACGGCCTGTTCATGGGCGAGTTCTATATCAGCATGGTGCTGCTGTGGCTGCTCTTGATCCTGATCGGCGTCGTGTTCGTCGGTCCGCGCATCCTCAAGCTGATCGCGATGCTGCGCGAGCCGACCATCCTGGCCTTCACCTGCGCCTCGTCGGAAGCAGCCTACCCGAAAACCCTGGAAGGCCTGGAGCGCTTCGGCGTGAAGAACCGCCTGGCCGCTTTCGTGCTGCCGATCGGCTACTCGTTCAACCTGGACGGCTCGATGTTGTACTGCACCTTCGCGTCCATCTTCATCGCCCAGGCCTACGGCATCGAACTGCCGCTGTCGACCCAGCTGACCATGATGCTGGTGCTGATGCTGACCTCGAAGGGCATCGCCGGCGTGCCGCGCGCCTCGCTGGTCGTCATCGCCGCCACCCTGAACCAGTTCCATATCCCGGAAGCCGGCCTGCTGCTGCTGCTCGGCATCGACCACTTCCTGGACATGGGCCGCTCGGCCACCAACGTGATCGGCAACGGCATCGCCACCGCGGTGGTGGCGAAGTGGGAGGGCGAACTGGGCCAGCCGGTCGCCGAAGAGAAGGATATGTCGACGGCGACGCTGCGCTGATCCGGCGCTGAACCAGACAAGGCTTTCCCGACGTGGAAAGCCTTTTTTTATGAACGCAGCTTTTTTTATGAACGCAGCATGTGAACGTCGTCCCTGCGCAGGCAGGGACCCAAGTTTCAAGCTTTGCCACGAACTTGGGCCCCTGCCTTCGCAGGGGCGACGGTATATTTGAGTACCAGTCCCAAGGAGATCCCATGAACCTGAAATCCGCGCGCACCCTGTTCGCGCTCTTCCTCTGCCTGTTCGCCCTCGCCGCCCAGGCCCAGACCGCCACCGCCAGGCTGCCGCGCGTGGTCATCCTCGCCACCGGTGGCACCATTGCCGGCACCGGCGCCACCAGCACCACCACGGTCGGCTACACCGCCGCCACGGTCGGCGTCGACGCATTGATCAAGGCCGTGCCCGAGCTGCAGAAGGTGGCCCAGGTCAGCGGCGAGCAGGTGTTCCAGATCGCCAGCGAAAACATGGGCAACGAGCAGTGGCTGACGCTGGCCAAGCGCGTCAACGCGCTGCTGGCCAGGCCGGACGTCGACGGCATCGTGATCACCCACGGCACCGACACCATCGAGGAAACCGCCTACTTCCTGAACCTGGTCGTCAAGAGCAGGAAACCGGTGGTGGTGGTCGGCGCCATGCGGCCGTCGACCGCGATCTCGGCCGACGGTCCGATCAACCTGTACAACGCGGTACTCACCGCCGGCAGCCAGGAAGCGGTCGGCAAGGGCGTGCTGGTGGTGCTGAACGACCAGATCAACGCGGCGCGCGAAGTCACCAAGACCAACACCGTCACCACCGACACCTTCAAATCGCCGGAGCTGGGCATGCTCGGCTACGTGGTCGGCAACCAGCCGCACTTCTACCGCGCCTCGACCCGCAAGCACACCGCGGACACCGAATTCGACGTGTCGAACCTGACGTCGCTGCCGCAAGTGGACATCGCCTACACCTACGCCAACGTCGGCCCGACCGCGATCAACGCGCTGGTGGCCGCCGGTGCCAAGGGCCTGGTGCACGCCGGCGTCGGCGACGGCAGCCTGCCCACCAAGGTGCGCCCTGCCCTCTCCAGCGCACGCAAGAACGGCGTGGTCATCGTCCGTTCGAGCCGCGTCGGCCAGGGCATCGTGGCGCGCAATGGCGAAGCCAACGACGACGAGCTGGACTTCGTGGTGTCGGATACCCTGAATCCGCAGAAGGCGCGCATCCTGCTGATGCTGGCGCTCACGAAGACCACGAACACCAGGGACATCCAGCGGATGTTCTACACCTACTGATGCGAAGTTATGGAACGTTCTTGACGTAGTAAACAGAGTGTGTAAACATTACTAAACCACTCCTCCCTTGCGGTGTCATTCAGTTGGCTCTCGTTTGGGACGAAACAGCCGCTCTTCGGGGCGGCTTTTTCACATCTGAAGAACGTGTCGCGTGACATCCTATTCCAATCCCCCAAGAACTACAGCGGTCTACGTCGACGGTTACAACCTTTACTATGGCCGGTTACGCGGCACCGCCTTCAAATGGCTGGACCTCGTCAAACTGTTCGATACCCTGCTCGCTCAACGAGACCAGAGCGAAACGTTAGCACGGCTCCATCTTTTCACTGCACCTGCACTTGCTACATTCGCCAGTCACGGCAATGCATCGGTCGAAGCACAGGCAGCTTATCATCGTGCGTTGAAGGCAAAATACGAAGATCGTTTCGAAACGATTTACGGTACGCACTCGTTCGACAAAAGCGGTACGCTGTTGCCCGTCTATTTGCCCGATCAACCTTTCGATCGGACAAACCGCACTCGCGTGTGGAAACTGGAAGAAAAGAAGACCGACGTAAATCTGGCACTGCGAATGTATCGTGACGCATGCAAAGGTCGCTATGATCGCATGATACTGGTCTCGAACGATAGCGATGCAGAGCCTGCACTCGAAGCACTGCGTGTCGACTTCCCACATATCATGCTCGGCGTGGTAATGCCGATTCGGCCTGTGACTGCCGGCATGCCGGCACATCGCCGGCCAAGCGGCTCATTAGCCAAACAAGCAGATTGGACACTCTCTCATCTCAGTGACGCAATGCTCAGTGCAGCGCAGTTACCAGCAATCATACCTACCAAGAAGAAGCCCATTCGCAAGCCAGGCCACTGGTAACTACGCTTTGGGGACTCCTTGGTGATCAAAACGCGTGCATGACCCCCAGCGATACGCCACGCTGGGAAGTCTGCTTCGACGCCGGGATCAGCGCGCCGGTGTAACGGTTGACGTCGAACTCCGCGTACAGGTTGGTGGTCTTGGAGAAGTAATACGCGGCGCCGACCATGCTCAGCTGGCGCGAGCCCGCCCCCGTTGCACTGTCGTACTCGGAACGGTAGATGGCCGCGGTCAGGTCGAGCGCCCGGCTGACCTTGTAGCTGACGCCGCCGAAGCGGGTCTCGTTCCGGTACGTTCCCGCATTCGCGGTTTCCTGGCGTTCGCGCGACACGCCAGCCTTCACCGTTACCGCCTTCCATCTGAAACCGCCGCCGGCCGTGAACGAATCGTTGGCGAATCCGGTTGTCGTTTCCTTGTGAATGTAGTCGGCAGCAGCCAGCAGCGTGCTGCCGCTGTAGCTGAAGGCGAGGCCCTGGGCCGAGCCCTTGCCGGCGTCGCCCGCGATTTCGCCCAGCGCATACTCGGCGCGCAGGGTCAGGCCGCCGAAGGTGCCGGTGTACTGCACGTCGTTGTTGAAGCGCGTGCCCGAATTCGAAGAAGCGCTCAGCCCCGCGGTTCGCGCCGCCGCCGGCAGGGTAGTGCCTGCCCCCGATGCCAGCGGGATGATCGGCGTGTAGTGATGCTCGAACGGATCAAGGAAGCGCTCGGTACGGAAGCCGACCGTGTACTGGCGGCCGACGTCGATCGCGCCCCAGTCGCCGCCCAGTCCCACCGCCGCGGTACGGTTGAACAGCGTATTGTTGGTGTTGTCCAGTTCTCCGGTATCGCTCCTGAAACCGCTCTCCAGCTGGAAGTGCGCATTCAGGCCATTGCCGAGGTCTTCCCGGCCGCGAAAGCCCAGCCGGTTGGAAAAGTAGTTGCCGGAACTCGCCGTCAGCAGGCCGCTGCCGGCTGCATCGACGTTGGTCTGGTAGCGCAGGCCGCCGTCGATGGTGCCGTAGATCTGGACCGACGCCGGCGCAGCGCATGCGGCGGCCGGCAGCATGGCCGCCAGGGCCAGCATCAAGGGTGCTTGGGTTTTCATTGTCTCGTTGTTTTATAAGTATCGTGGACAGCCGGGGCGCACGAAGTCCCCGGCCGGCGGCCGGTGAAAACGGCGGGAGAGCGGCGGCCCGGGACGGCCGCCGCTGCGTACGGTCTCAGGCGGCTGCTTTGGCCGACGCGTTGCGCGTCGCCTGGTGCGCGCCGTTGCTCAGTATGAGCAGGGTGACGATGCTGGCCAGCGCCAGGATCGCGATCGGCAGCAACGCCAGCGAATAGCTGCCGGTTTCTTCCCGGATCCAGCCGTAGACATTGACCATCAGGCCGCCGCCGATCAGGTTCGCGCATGCATTGATCGCCGCCAGGCCGGCCGCCGCCCCCGAGGCCGGCAGCCACGACGAGCTCAGGGCCCAGAACGGTCCCTTGAACGAGTAGGCGCCGATCAGGACGCAGGACAGCAGCACCACGGTCGGCGCCAGCGAGGTGATGAACAGGGAGCTCAGCATGCCGCCGGAAATCAGGGCCAGCGGGATCGCGGTATGCCAGCGGCGCTCGGCCTTGCGGTCCGAATGGCGGCCCCACCAGACCATCAGGATGGCCGCGATCACGTAGGGAATCGAGTTGATCAGGCCCGTCTCCATGATGCTCAGGCCGAAGGACTTGAGCAGCTGCGGCTGCCACACGCCGAGCACCGTGCCTGCCGCCGATGCGGTCGAGCACACCAGCGCCATACCCAGCACTTCTTTACTGCGCAGCAGCTTGGCGAGCGGGATGTGGGCGGCCGTCTTTTTCTCGCTGCGCTCTTTTTCCAGGCGCGCCGACAGCCAGTTGCGCTGTTCCGCGCTCAGCCACTTGGCCTGCTCCGGACGGTCGGTCAGGAAGTAGAGGCAGGCAAAGCCCATCAGCACCGTCGGGATGCCTTCGAGGATGAACAGCCAGTGCCAGCCGCGCAGGCCCAGCAGGCCGTCGGCCTGCAGCAGCAGCGCCGACAGCGGCGAGCCGACGAAGCTGGCCATCGGCACCGCGACCATGAAGATGGCGACGATGCGGCCGCGGTAGGCGGCTGGGAACCAGTAGGTAAGATACAGCACGACGCCGGGGAAGAAGCCGGCTTCGGCCGCGCCCAGCAGGAAACGCATGACGTACAGCGAGGTCGGGCCCTGCACCGCCGCCATGCCGGCCGATACCAGGCCCCAGGTGATCATGATCCGGGCGATCCACTTGCGCGCCCCGAACTTTTGCAGCGCCAGGTTGCTGGGCACCTCGAACAGGAAATACGAGATGAAGAACAGGCTGCCGGCGAAACCGAACATCTTCTTGGTGAGGCCAAGGTCGTCGTTCATCTGCAGCGACGCCATGCCGATGTTGCCGCGGTCGATGAAGGCCAGCAGGTAGCACAGCATCAGGAAGGGGATGAGGCGCCAGGTCACCTTGCGGATGGTGTCCGCTTCGAGGCGCGCGTTGTGTTGGATCTCGCTCATGTCGTCTCCAATAGTAATCGTCCGGGGCGCGTCTTGGTGCGCGCTTGTTTTGTTTTATATGCCGTCAGGCTTGCTGTTCGAGTACCGCCAGCACGTTCTGCGCCGCCGCCGTGCCCATGCCGACATAGGCATCGCTGGTCACGCCGCCGATGTGCGGCGACAGGATCGCGTTGGGAACGCGGGTGAATGGATGATCGGCGGCGAAAGGCTCGACCTGGAAGCTGTCCAGGCCCGCGGCCAGAAGCGCACCGCTGCGCAGGGCGGCTTCGAGCGCCGCTTCGTCGATCAAGCCGCCGCGCGCGGTGTTCACCACGATCGCGCCGGGGCGCATCGTCGCCAGCGTGTCGGCGTTCAGCATGTTGGCGTTGTCCTTCGTGAGCGGGCAATGCAGCGACAGCACGTCGGACCCGGCGATGACGTCCGCCAGCGGCAGCAGGTCGACGCCTTCCGGCGCCGCCTTGGCGAACGGATCGTGGGCGATGACGGTCATGCCCATCGCGATGCCGACCGCGGCCACGCGCGCGCCGATCGCGCCGAGTCCCACCAGGCCGAGCGTGCGGCCGCGCAGTTCCAGGCTTTTATGGGTCGCCTTGTCCCAGTGGCCCGCGTGCATGCGCACGTCGAGTGCCGGCACGTTCTTGGCGCAGGCCAGGATCAGGGCCCAGGTATGCTCGGCCACGGCGGGCGCATTGGCGCCGGTGGCGGCCTTGACGGCGATGCCGCGGCGCTTGGCCGCTTCGCTGTCGATGGTATCGATGCCGGTGCCGTGCTTGGACACCACGCGCAGCTTGGCGCTGGCTTCCATCACACGCTCGCTGATGCGGCCGTAGCGCGCGATGATGGCGACCGGCTGGTACTGGCGGCTCAGGGCGACCAGGTCGTCTTCGCCGGGCGTCTTGCCGGCGTAGACGATGTCGAAATCGGACAGCAGCGCCACCGCCTGCTCGGCGATGTCGGCGCCGGTCACCAGTACGACCGGGCGCTGCTGGTTGGTGTCGAGGACGGCGTTCACAGGGTCTCTCCTTCGGCCAGCACGCCGGCCTTGCGCAGGGCGCCGTCCAGCCAGGTCGGGCGCAGCTGCTTGCCGCTGCGGATGCCGTCGATGCGCGCGGTTTCGTCGGCCAGTTTCTGCTTGGCCGCATCCAGCACGGCCGGCACCTTGCCTGGCTCGACCACGACCACGCCGTCGGCGTCGGCCACCACCAGGTCGCCCGGCTGCACGGTCACGCCGCCCACCGACACCGGCCAGTTGATCCGGCCCGGCACCAGCTTGGTCGGACCGTTCGGGTTGGCGCCGATGGCGTACATCGGAAAGCCGAGGGCGCGGATCGCTTCGGTGTCGCGCACGGCGCCGTACAGGATCACGCCGGCGATGCCGAGCGCCATGCACTGGCTGACCATGATTTCGCCCATCAGTGCGCAGGATTCGTCGCCCTTGCCGTCGACCACCAGCACGTCGCCCGGCTTGGCAACCGCCATCGCGGCGTGGATCATCAGGTTGTCGCCGGGGCGGACTTCGACCGTGATCGCGGTGCCGGCAATGCGCATGCCAGGTGACAGCGGCGCGATGCGGCTGCTCAGGGCGCCACGGCGGCCGGCAACGTCGGCCAGGATGGACGATGGGTATTCGGCTGCGCGGGCGACCAGGTCCGGGCTGGTGCGTTCGATGTCGCGGATTACGTCGGGTGGAGTGGAATGGCTCATGGTAAGTCCTCGGTCGTGGTGGTGAGGACTGCCATCAACGGGTCAGAAAGGCGCGACGCGGCCAGGAGGCGTGCGCCGGGGATGTGCTCCGGGGCGCGCGGCGGGTGCAGCTGTCTCCTTGTTGCGTTGGCGTCCTCTGGCGCTGCGAAGGCAGCCTGCTCAGGGAAGCTTTTGTATGGATCGAGTATAGGAAGCCGAATTCATAATGTATATTCACTTAATTTTTAGATTCTTAAACTTTCAGGAATATATCGATGGACTTCCGTGACCTGAAATATTTCGAAGTGATCGCCACCGAAGGCAACCTGGGACGCGCTGCCGAGCGCCTGCACCGCACCCAGCCGGCGCTCACCAAATGCATCGACCGGCTGGAGGAAGACCTCGGCACCGCGCTGTTCGAAAAGGACGGACGCGGCATGCGCCTGACCGCGGCCGGCCAGGTGCTGCTCAAGCGCACGCGCCTGATGGCGATCATGGTCGAGGAGACCGCGCGCGAGATGCAGGACCATGCCGGCGGCCTGCAGGGCACGGTGCGCATCGGCTGCGTGCCGACGCTGGCCGAGCACCTGATGCCCGCGGTCTTCGCGCAGCTGCTGGCCGAAGCGCCGGCGATCACCGTCAACCTCGTCGTCGGCATGAACGACAACGTGCTGGGGCACCTGCGCGACGGCGACATCGACCTGGTGATCGGCCCGATGCTGGATGCCGATCCGGACATCGTGAACGAGCAGATCGCGGAAGACACGGTGGTCGTGATGGCGAGCGAAGACCACCCGGTGTTCGACGCGCCCACCACGCTGGCCGGCCTGCTGGACTACAAATGGATGCTGCCGGCCACCACGGTGGCCTCGCGCCAATGGCTGGACCAGACCTTCGCGCGGCACGGATTGCCGCGCCCGCAGGTGCAGATCGAGTCGAACGTGCTGAACGCGATCCTGCCGATCCTCGAGAAAACGCCCTTGCTGGGATTCGTTACCCGCCTCAACCTGGTGGCCGGCAGGGCCCGCCTGCGCGAAGTGGTCCTGGCCGAGACCCAGATGCAGCGGCGGCTGGGATTGGCATACCGGAAGAACGGTTACCTGTCGCCGGTGGCAGCGCGCGTCGCCGCCATCCTGCGCGCACGCGGAAAAGAGCTGCTGATCATGTGAGGCGCGCACCTGTTGCCATCCCTGGTGTCAAACCTTCTCTCCCGCGAACGTGCTGCGAAGCGCGGAGCTTTTCTGACAGGAGGTTTTATGTTGGCAACTAACTTTCGTGGACCATACCGGATCCGGGTATCGCAAAAACCGGATCCCGTGATCGAACACCCGGGCGACGCCATCGTCCGCGTGATACGCGCCTGCATCTGCGGCTCGGACTTGCACCTGTACCACGGCCTGGTGCCCGACACCCGCATCGGGCATACCTTCGGCCATGAATTCGTCGGCATCGTCGAAGAGGTCGGCTCGGCGGTCGAGACGCTCAAGCCGGGCGATCGCGTGCTGGTGCCGTTCAACATCTTCTGCGGCTCATGCTTCTTCTGCGACCGCGAGCTGTACAGCAACTGCCACAACGTCAATCCGGAAGCGACCGCGGTAGGCGGCATCTACGGTTATTCGCATACCACCGGCGGCTACGATGGCGGCCAGGCCGAGTTCGTGCGCGTGCCGATGGCCGACGTCGGACCGTACAAGGTGCCGGACGATATCGTCGACGACGATGCGGTGCTGCTGACGGACGCGCTGCCGACCGGCTACCAGGCCGCCGAGATGGCCGATATCCACGAAGGCGACACCGTGGTGGTGTTCGGCGCCGGTCCCGTCGGCATCTTCGCGGCCAGGTCGTCCTGGCTGTTCGGCGCCGGCCGCGTGATCGTGGTCGACCATGTCGACTACCGGCTCGACTTCGTGCGCCGCTACGCCCCCGCCGAGATCGTCAATTTCCGCGAGGTGGGCGACGTCGCCCTGCACATCAAGAAGATGACCGACTGGCTGGGCGCCGATGCCTGCATCGATGCCGTCGGCTGCGAGGCGTCGGGCAGCCTGGCCCAGACGCTCACAGGACGCTGGACCATGCTGCAGGCAGGCGCGGCGACCGCGCTGTTCTGGGCCATCAACTCGGTGCGCAAGGCCGGCAACGTGTCGATCGTCGGCGTGTATGGGCCGACCTTCAACGCCGTCCCGATCGGCAACGCGCTGAACAAGGGCATCACGATGCGCATGAACCAAGCGGCCGTGAAGCGCCATGTGCCGCACCTGATCGAGCACATCCGCCAGGGGCACCTGAACCCGAAGGAAATCATTACCCACCGCGTGCCGCTGGAAGAGGCGTCCGACGCGTACCACATCTTCTCGAGCAAGTACGACCATTGCATCAAACCCGTGCTGATTCCGCCGCGCGCAGGTTCGGCGCGCGCTCTGGCGGGCAGCGTCATCCACTGAAGGAGCCGCCATGGACAACGACATCGCCCGCCGCGATCTGGCCGAGCAGCGGCGCAACCCGCAGCACCACGGCCATGTGGACTACGAGCGCCAGCTCGACCACGACCTGAACCGCCACAGTCCGCCCCGCGAACAGCTGCAAAGCATCCCGGGCTGGGGTTCGGACCTCGACCACAAGAACCGTCCTGCCATCCCGATGGAGCGCATGCCGCCGCGCTTCATCCACGTGCCCCAGGGGCAGCCGGTACAGCAGGCACAGACCGTCGAAGTGTTCTGTTCGCCGGAGCGGCCCGGCATCACGCCGATCTTCGGCACGGCCGAGCCGCCGAAGTGGGTATCGGGCGCGATCCGGCGCCTGGCCTACAAGCTGCCCGAGAACGACCTGCGCCACTGGCTGATGCTGATCGCCGCCGACCGCGTCAACATGGTCGAGGGCATTGTCGACGACCTGCGCCACGGCCACCTACCCAATGTGCTCGGGGAAATGGGAATCCGGTCGGAACTGCGCCACAACCCGGCGGGGCTGGTACGCAAGGCGCTCATCACCGCCGCGGTGGTGGGCGGCGTCATGGCCTTGATGAAGCGCCGCGACCGTTACTGATCCAAACAGATAGATGGAAAAAAGCCCCGCATTTGCATGACAAACGCGGGGCTTTCTTTTTACTTCACTGCCCTGCTCTGCTAGCTGCCCGGATGCAGGATCACCTTGGTCCAGCCGTGGTCGCGCTCGTCGAAGTGCTGGTAGGCGTCCGGCGCCTGGTCCAGTTTCAGCTCGTGGGACACGATGAATGAAGGCTTGGCGCGGCCGGCGTGGATCAGGTCGCGCAGTTGCCGGTTGTACGCCTTGACCGGGCACTGGCCGGTGGCGACGCGCTGCCCCTTGAACCAGAGCATGCCCCAGTCGAGCGCTATCTTTCCTTCCTTCCCGAGGTCGTCGGGGCTGCCCGGGTCCTGCGGCACGAACACGCCGACCACGCCGATGCCGCCGGTGAACTTGACCGAGTTGACCAGGTTGTTCATCGTGAGGTTGGGTCGTTCCTGGCGGTGATGATGGTGGTCGTGGCACTGGTAGCCGACGCATTCGCAACCGGCGTCCGCGCCGCGCCCATGGGTCAGGTCCATGACGCGCTGCACCGGGTCCTCTTTCGAATAATCGATCGCGATCGCGCCGATCGACTCGGCCAGCTTGAGGCGGTCGGCATGGCAGTCGACTACCATCACGCTGCACGCCCCCTTGATCATCGCCGAGTGCGCCGCCATCAGGCCCACCGGCCCGGCGCCGTAGATGACCACCGCGTCCCCGGGCTTCATGCCGGCCAGTTCGGTCGCATGCCAGCCGGTCGGGAAGATGTCGGCGCACATCACGTAGTCGGACTGCTTCTGCTCTGCGTCCGGCGGCAACTTGAGGCACATGAAGTCGGCCCAGGGCACGCGCAGGAATTCGGCCTGGCCGCCCTGCCATGGCCCCATGTCGGCAAAGCCGAAGGCGCCGCCGGCGATGCCCGGCTGGTTCGATTTCAGGCAGTAGTTGGTCAGGCCGCGTTCGCAGTTCTTGCAGTGGCCGCAGCTGACGTTGAAGGGGATGCAGACCCAGTCGCCAGGTTTGAGATTCTCGACCGCCGGCCCGACTTCCATCACCACGCCGAGATTCTCGTGCCCGAAGACGCGGCCCTGCTCGAAATCGGTCCGGCCCTCGTACATGTGCAGGTCGGAACCGCAGATGTTGGTACTGGTGATTCGGATAATCGCATCGGTGGGACGTTCAATCTTTGGATCGGGGACGTTTTCGACTGCAACCTGCCTGGGACCTCGATAGACAACAGCTTTCATCATCGACTCCTATAAGCCGCCAGGAAATAGCATGTCCTGCATGAGGACATGGTGCCGCGTCCTGGCAGTTGTTGGTGAATCCGCGGGCACACCGCGGAACCTTGCCCACCGCAGAGCAATTACCCGCCGTGAATGGACCGGCAAAGAGTAGGCATGGGTTGGTCGATTTGCAAGCAGCGATTCGCTAGCCTTTCAGCATCAATCGGCACGGCAAGAAAAACGGCATCGGCTGAAACGCCTTGCGGACACGGTTCGCGGTGACGTCGAGGCTGACGGCCCGCATGCAACGGTCGCGTTCGCGCGAGCGGTGCAAATTTCCACATGAATATCCTGAAAAATAAACGCCTTGCACCGTGCATAAAGGCGTCTAGACTGAGGCGTCCTGGCTGCGGCCGCCACTGCGATGCAGCGGGGCCCGGTTCGCACAGTCCCCACCTCAAGGAGGTTCGATCATGGCAGGCAGTATCGTTGGTGAGCAACGCGGCGGATCATCGCGCGGCAGTCCGTCCCCGGGCACCCCGGCCGGCAGGTCCATGCAGAACGTCAGCTGGATTCCGATCGCACTGGGCGCCGCCGCCATCGTGGCCGGCGTCAAAGGCAGCACGAAGGGCGCCGCGGCGCTCGCGCTCGGCGCAGTCGCCGGTGCAGGCGCGCTGGGCGCGTTGCGCGGCGCCCAGTCCGGCCACAGCAAGCAGGGCGCCGCCGACGGCCGGGCCGAGGTGGAGCGCTCGATCACGATCGGCAAGGACGCGGACGAATTGCGCCGCACCTGGCTCGACCCGAGGACGCTGCCGCAGGTCATGGCACGCTTCGCGACCGTGCGTGCCGCCGCCGAAGGCCGCATGTACTGGAAGGTCGAGGGGCCGCTTGGCCATGCCTACGAATGGGACGCCGAGACGCTGAACCAGCCCGGCGGCGACATCAGCTGGCGCTCGCTGCCCGAGGCCGCCATCCCGAACGAGGGATCGGTGCGCTTCCACCCTGCCCCGGCCGGCCGCGGCACCGTGGTGACCCTGCGCGTGCGCTTCGACCCGCCGGGCGGCGCACTCGGCGAAGGCCTCATCAAGCTGCTCGGCTCCACGCCGCTGCACCTGATCGCCGAAGGCGCGCTGCGGCGCTTCAAGAACCTCGTCGAAACCGGCGAGATCCCGACCACCGTGCGCCAGCCTGCCGCTCGCGCCGACACCCACTGAGGAGAGCAAGCGATGCGAGCACTTTACTGGAACGGCGTGAACGACCTGCGGGTTGGCACGGTGAAGGACCCCGAGCTGTTGAACCCGCGCGATGCCATCCTGCGCGTCAGCCTGTCGACCACCTGCGGTTCCGACCTGCACTTCATCGACGGCTACATCCCGACCATGAAGGCCGGCGACGTGATCGGCCACGAGTTCATGGGCGTGATCGAGGAAGTCGGCAGCGAAGTGAAGCGCGTGAAGAAGGGCGACCGCGTCGTCGTCCCTTCGTTCATCGTGTGCGGCCAATGCTGGTATTGCCAGAACCACCTTTACTCGCTGTGCGACAACACTCATCCGAAGCCCGAGCTGCAGGAACCGCTGCTCGGCGGCCAGACCACGGCCGGCATCTACGGCTACACCCACGCCTTCGGCGGCTACGCCGGTGCGCACGCGGAGTATGTGCGCGTGCCGTTTGCCGACAACGACTGCTTCAAGGTGCCCGACGGCGTGGCCGACGAGACCGCGCTGTTTCTCTCGGACGCGGCGCCGACCGGCTACATGGGTGCCGATTTCTGCGACATCAAGCCCGGCGACACGGTCGCGGTCTGGGGCTGCGGCGGGGTCGGCCTGATGGCGCAGCAGAGCGCGCGCCTGATGGGCGCCGAGCGCGTGATCGGGATCGACCGCTTTCCCGAGCGCCTGCAGATGGCGCGCGAGCATGCCGGTTCCGAGACCATCGACTACACCCAGGTCGACAGCGTGCTCGATACGCTCAAGGAGATGACCGGCGGGCGCGGCCCCGATGCCTGCATCGACGCGGTCGGGATGGAAGCGCATGGCACCGGGC
This sequence comes from Herbaspirillum sp. SJZ107, assembly GCF_006715485.1. GTDB lineage: Bacteria > Pseudomonadota > Gammaproteobacteria > Burkholderiales > Burkholderiaceae_D > Telluria. The sequence continues at coordinate 34,995 of NZ_VFNH01000002.1, read as the reverse complement.
CGCAATACGCCTACGACCTCGTGAAGCAGGCCTTGCGCCTGGAGACCGACCGCGGCCAGGCGCTGCGCGAAGCGATCATGGCTTGCCGCAAGGGCGGCACGCTGTCGGTGCTCGGCGTCTACGGGGTGCTCGACAAGTTCCCGATGGGCGCCCTCATGAACAAGGGCATGACGCTGCGCACCGCCCAGCAGCATGGGCAGGCCTACATGGACCGCCTGCTGGCGCACGCCCAGAAGGGCGAGCTGAACCCGGCCTACCTTGCCACCCACCGCTTTTCGCTCGAGGACGGGCCGCGCGGCTACGACATGTTCAAGCACAAGAAGGACGGCTGCGTACGCGCGGTATTCGCGCCGTAGCGGCCATGATCCGGCGCGCACGCGTGCGGGATGGCAGACTCATGGGCTGGCGGTCTACAATGCAGGCATTCCGTCAATACATGATCTGCCATGCGCCCAGACCCGCTCCCCGATGATCCGCCGCACAGCGGCGCGGCCACAGGCCAGTTCGGGTGCTGGGAGATGGACTTGTCCGACATGACGCTCGTCCTGTCGGAAACGGCGCGCGCCATCTGCGGCCTCGGGCCGGCCACCTGCGGCCTGGACGACGTGCTGCAGCACGTGCATCCGGACGAGCTGCAGCACGTGAGCGACATGGTGCACGCGGCGCTGCACGCCGGCGCGCGGCTCGACCTCGGTTACCGCATCGTGCGTGCTGCAGGCGAGACGCGGCACGTGCGCGTGCGCGCCGAGCTGTTGCGCCAGGAGGGCGGCCGCGCGCGCTACCTGGGCTCGGTCGAGGACGTGACCGAGCAGGTACGGCGCCAGTCCGAAGCCGAGCGCAACGCGTGGCTGCTGCAGATGGCGAGCGGTGTCGCGCACCTGGGTGGCTGGTCCTACGATGCGGCGCAGGGCCGCGTGATCTGGTCGGACGAAGTGTGCCGCATCCACGAGGTGCCGCTCGGGACCGCGCCCACGGTCGAGGAGGCGATCGGGTATTTTGCGCCGGAGTCGCGCGCCAGGCTGAGTTGCCTGGTCGACGCCTGCCTGCGCGGCGGCACACCCTACGACGAGGAACTGCAGCTCGTCACCGCGCGCGGCCGCCACGTCTGGGTGCGCTCGATCGGCGAACCGGTACGCGGCGCGGACGGCACGATCGCCGGGTTGCAGGGCGCGTTCCAGGACATCAGCGACAAGCACGAGGCCGAACAACAGGCCGCGGACATGGCCGAACGGCTGTCGGCCACGCTCGAGTCGATCACCGACGCCTTTTATACGCTGGACCACGAATGGCGCTTCACCTACCTGAACCCGGAAGCCGAGCGGCTGTTCAAGCGCCCGCGCGCGCAGTTGCTCGGCAAGGTGCTGTGGGAGGAATTCAGCGCGCTCGAGGGCGGGGTCGGCTACCGCGAGTTCCACCGCGCCGCGCGCGAGAACCGCACCGTCGTGTTCGAGGAATACTATGCGCCTTACCAGGTCTGGTCCGAGGTGCGCGCCTATCCTTGCGCACAAGGTCTTACCGTCTACTTCCGCGACGTCACCGAGGCGCGCAAGACCGAGGAGTCGCTGCGCCTCAGCGAAGAACGGTTCCGCACCATCGCCCGCGCCACCACGGACGTGGTGTGGGACTGGAACCTGGAAGACGACAGCTTGTGGGCCAGCGACAGCATCGAATCCGTATTCGGTTATACCCCAGCCGATTTTTCCGGGCCGATCCGGGGCTGGTCCGACCATATCCATCCGGACGAACGGGAACGCGTCATCAGTAACATCCAGTCGGCCATCGCCGCCGGCGGCGACCACTGGATGGATGAATACCGCTTCCTGCGCAAGGATGGCTCGACCGCCTTCGTACTGGACCGCGGCTACATCACCCGCGACGCTGGTGGGCGCGCCATACGCATGATCGGCGCCATGGTCGACCTGACCGAGCGCCGGCAGGCCGAACACCGGATCGAATACCTGGCCTACTACGACGTGCTGACCGAGCTGCCGAACCGCCAGCTGCTGATGGAGCGGCTGCAGCGGGCGCTCGACGACAGTGCGCGCGGCCGTTCCGCCAGCGCGCTGTTTTTCATCGACCTGGACAATTTCAAGTCGCTCAACGACACCCACGGGCATGCGCTGGGCGACCAGTTGCTCAGGCAGGCGGCGCAGCGCCTGCGCAGCTGCCTCAGCCGCCATGACACCGTGGCGCGCTTCGGCGGCGACGAGTTCGTGGTGCTGCTCGAAGGCTTGAGCATGGACATCCACCAGGCATGCGCTCAGGCCAGGCGGGTGGGCGAGCGCATGCTGGTGACGCTGCGCCAGCCGTACGACCTCGGCCAGTACACGCACTACAGCACGGCCAGCATCGGGATCGTGCTGTTCAAGGACGCCGCGGACGACAGCGGCGAGTTGCTCAAGCGCGCCGACATGGCGATGTACGAGGCCAAGAATGCGGGCCGCGGCACGCTGAGTTTTTTCAACCCCGACATGGAAGCGGCGCTGGCGGCGCGCATGGCGCTCGAGAACGACCTGCGTCATGCCCTGCGCCACTGCGAACACGAATTCGCGCTGCACTACCAGCCGCAGATCGACCGCGACGGCAAGCTCACCGGCGTCGAAGCGCTGGTACGCTGGCGCCATCCGGTGCGCGGGATGGTTTCGCCGGTCGAGTTCATTCCGCTGGCCGAGGAAACCGGACTGGTGGTGGGACTCGGGCAGTGGGTGCTGAAGCAGGCCTGCGACCAGCTGCTTGCCTGGGCCGCCAACCCGGCGACCGCGCACATCGAGATCGCGGTCAACGTCAGCGTGCGCCAGTTCCACCACCCGCAGTTCGTCGCCCAGGTGCTGGCACTGGTGACGGTGCCCGGCATCGATGCGCGCCGGCTCAAGCTCGAACTGACCGAAACCTCGCTGCTGGAAAACGTCGACGATACGATCGCCAAGATGCATGCGCTCAAGCTGCACGGGGTGAGCTTTGCGCTGGACGACTTCGGCACCGGCTACTCCTCGCTGGCCTACCTCAAGCAGCTGCCGCTCGACATGCTCAAGATCGACCGCTCGTTCGTGCTCGATCTCCTGACCAACCAGAACGACGCGGTGATCGCCCGCACGATCATCGCGCTGGGCCGCAGCCTGGGCTTGCGGGTACTGGCCGAAGGCGTCGAACTGGCCGCCCAGCGCGACTTCCTGTTCGAGCACGGCTGCGACGCCTACCAGGGCTACCTGTACGCCCCGGCCTTGCCGGCCAGCTCGGTGACCTCGGTCGCCTGCAAGCCATGACCAGTTTGCTTTCCGAAGCAAACCTGGAACTTTAGCCGGTTATCTACCGTCGTACGGTGATTGCTTAGCTGGAAAGGAGGCGTCATGAAACGCATGCTTGCAGTCTTGACGATGGCGGCTGTCGCGCCCTGGGCCGGCGTGGCATCGGCACAGTCGCCGGCGCAGCCAAGCGCGCAGGCCCCCGCCGCGCCGGTCGCCGGCAGGACACCCCTCGGTGTCACCGTGGTCGAGATGGAAACGATTGTCGTTGGCTGGAGCGCCAAGCGCGACCTGCTCGGCAAGACAGTGGCCAATGACAAGAACGAAAAGATCGGCAAGGTCGATGACGTGATCATTTCTCCAGGCAAGGGTAACAGCACACCCGCCGCCCCGTTTGCGATCATCGGCGTGGGTGGGTTCCTGGGCATTGGCAAACGGGACGTTGCCATCCCGATGGATCAGTTCAAGGTCACTAATAAGCAGCTAAGCTTGCCTGGTGCGACAAAGGATGCCCTGAAGGCCTTGCCACCGTTCGTGTACCAGAACAAGTAACACTGCTCTATAGGTCCTGCGAACGTGACCGGCAGCGGGCGCCGATGTGCTTTGCTCAGGCATGGGTGTCCACCACCAGCCGGCCGTGCAGCGTCCCGGCGAGCAGTTCCGGCGCCAGGGTGATTGCCTGCGCCAAGCCGACTTCCCGTGTAATGGTCGCCAATTTACCGGGGTCCAGTTCGTTCGCCAGCCGCTCCCAAGCCGCCACCCGTTTCGGCAGCGGGGCCATCACGCTGTCGATGCCGATCAGCCTGACGCCGCGCAGGATGAAGGGCGCAACCGACGCCGGGAAATCCATGCCCTGCGCCAGCCCGCAGGCCGTGACGGTGCCGCCGTAACGGGTCTGTGCGGCCGCATTCGCCAGCGTGTGCGAGCCGACGGCATCGACGACGCCGGCCCAGCGTTCCTTCTGCAGCGGCTTGCCAGGCGCGGACAGCGCGGCGCGATCGATGACCTCAGCCGCGCCGAGGGATTTGAGGTAGTCGGCCTCGGCCAGCTTGCCGGTGGACGCGACCACGCGGTAGCCCCAGCCGGCGAGAATCGCAATCGCAATGCTGCCGACGCCGCCCGATGCGCCGGTCACCAGGATGTCGCCGCTGCTCCTGTCGACGCCTTGCTCCTGCAGGGCCATTGCGCACAGCATCGCGGTGTAGCCCGCGGTCCCGATGGCCATCGCGGTCCGGGCCGACATGCCCGGCGGCCGCGGGATCAGCCAGCTGCCTTGCAGCCTGGCACGCTGCGACAGGCAACCCCAGTGCGTTTCGCCGACACCCCAGCCGTTCAGGATGAATGCGTCGCCCGCCTTCCAGTCCGGATGCGAGGATGCAATGACTTCCCCGGCCCCGTCGATGCCGGGCACCATCGGCCAGCTGCGTACCACCGGCGCCTTGCCGGTGATGGCGAGGGCGTCCTTGTAGTTCACGGTCGAATAGTCGATGCGCACCGTCACATCGCCGTCGAGCGGTAACTGTGCGTCGTCGATCCCGGTAAGCCGGGCCGCGGTGGTGCCGTCATCGTTCTTGTCGAGCAGGATTGCTGTGAACATGCTGGGTCTCCAAAAATGCGTGCGCCGAAGGCGGGGCTGACGAGTATGGATCGACAAGATACTACACTCCTGCCGGCACGACGCTCGTGCCGCAATCCGGTATCGGGCGCGCTTGCACCGTCTGCCAAACGACGCTATCGTAAGACCGATCTACCGCAGGGGGAGATCATGGCGGACATGCTGACACCGAACCGGACGGCCAGGCCAAGCGATTCAAAAGGTTTCCAGCGCATGTTTGCGCCGGGTCGACTGACGCTCGGCGTGTTCTTCCCGATCGAGGCGTTCAGCGGCGACCAGCCGACGATGCTCGGCCAGGAACGCCTGGCCCGCCGCGCCGAGGAACTGGGATACGCCGCGCTGTGGTGCCGCGACGTTCCGCTGCGCGACCCCAGCTTCGGCGACGTGGGCCAGGTCTACGATCCGTGGGTCTATCTTGGCTGGATCGCGGCGCACACCAGCGAGATCGCATTGGCGACCGGCGCCCTGGTCCTCACCCTGCGCCACCCCTTGCATAGCGCCAAGGGCGTGGCATCGGTCGACCGGCTCTCTGGCAACCGCCTGGTACTCGGCATTGCCTCGGGCGACCGGCCAGTCGAATTCCCGGCCTTCGGCGTCGACTTCGAACAGCGTTCCACCCTGTTCCGCGACAACCTGCGCGTGATGCGCGCCGTCCTCGGCGGGGCGTTCCCATCGCTCCAGACGTCCTATGGCACGCTGCCAGGGACTGCGGACCTGGTGCCCAAGCCGGCCACGCCCGTGCCGATGCTCGTCACCGGTCACAGCGGGCAGTCGCTGGAATGGATCGCGAAAAACGCGGATGGATGGATTACCTACCCGCGCGGACTCCAGCGCCAGGCCGAGGTCGCGGCGCACTGGCGCGCCGCGGTGGAAGCTGCGGCGCCCGGCGTCTTCAAGCCGTTCGTGCAATCGTTCTATGTCGACCTGAGCGACGATCCCGACGCCGCGCCGACGCCGATCCACCTGGGCTTGCGCGGCGGCCGGCATTTTATCCTGCGTTTTCTCGAGGCGGTACGCTCGATCGGGGTCAATCACGTCATCCTCAACTTCAAGTACGGCGCGCGCAACGCGGGCGACGTGCTCGAAGAAATCGGCAAGGAGATCCTGCCGCAGCTTGCGGCATCCCAGCCCTGAGCCACATTGGGAGCAAGAGGCAACTATTATGGCGACGACAAAACTTGATAAAGCGGCATGGCAGCAAACCTTTGACCAGTTGTCGAAATCACTGCTGGTCGGCAAAGAGGTCGAAATCGAGGTGACAGGCCTGCGTATCGGCGACCAGATCGAGCAAGAGTGGATTCAATTGCTGGGCGTGAGCTACGACCCCAAGAGCGATCTCATCCAGATTCTGGTCGAAGGCCTCGATCACCTGATCCCCAAGCCGCGCGAAGTCTGGATCGATCACGGCCCTATCGGACTGGCCAGCATGGAAGTGATCAACGACGACGACCTGCGCCAGATCATCCGGCTGCGCGAGCCGCTGATGCTGCCCTATTCCGGATGATGGACAAGGCCGGCGGCGTGCGCGCTGCTCAGAACTGCTCGGCCGCCACCGGCTGCCCGAACAGATACCCCTGGAACGCGCGGCATCCGTGCTGGGCGAGAAAGTTGCGCTGACCCGCCGTTTCGACGCCTTCCGCGATCACGTCCAGTCCCAGGGTGTGGCCCAGCCCGAGGATCGTGCGCGCGATCGCGGCGTCGTTCGGGTCGGTAAGCACGTCGCGCACGAACGACTGGTCGATTTTCAGCTGGTCGAGCGGCAGGCGCTTCAGGTAGGCGAGCGAGGAATACCCGGTACCGAAGTCGTCGAGCGCGAACCCGATCCCGTTCTCCTTGAGCGCGTGCATGGTGTCGATCGTATTCTCGATATTTGCCAGCAGCAGGCTCTCGGTCAGCTCGAGCTTGATCCGGCGCGGGTCCGCGCCGGTGCGTTCGATGACCTGCAGTACCTGGTCCACGAAGCCCGGCTGGCGGAACTGGCGCGCGCTCACATTGACCGCCATCGTCAGGTGCGCGGTTTGCGGCCGGCTGCTCCAGCACACGAGCTGGCGGCATGCGGCTTCCAGGACCCACTCGCCCAGCGGCAGGATCAGCCCGGTCTCTTCGGCAAGCGGGATGAACACCGATGGCGAGACCTGCCGGCTGCCCGGGCGCTGCCAGCGCAGCAGCGCCTCGGCGCCCACGAGGGCGCCGTTGCTGTCGGTCTGGCGCTGGTAATGCAGGGTGAAGCCGTGGGTTTGCAGGCTGTGGCGCAGGTCGGCCTCCAGCTCGACGCGCGCATTGATCACCGTCTGCATGTGCAGGTCGAAGAACCGGATCGTGTTGCGGCCGGCCGCCTTGGCCTGGTACATGGCGAGGTCCGCACGCTTGAGCAGTTCGTCGATGTCCTTCATGTTCTTGTCGAACAGGGCCACGCCGACACTCGGGCTCGTGTGGTGCTGGTGCCCATCCAGCTGAAAGGGCTCGGCGAATGCCCCGAGCAGCTTTTCTGCGACCAGCTCGGCCTGGGCGGCCGCCTCTTCCGGGTCCGTGCTCAGGGACTCCAGCACGATGACGAATTCGTCCCCGCCGTGCCGCGCCACCGTGTCGCTGCCGCGCGATACCCGCGCTTCGAGCCGCCGCGCGACCTGCTGCAGTAGCTGGTCGCCCTTGTCGTGCCCGAGCGTATCGTTCAGGGTCTTGAAGTTGTCCAGGTCGATGAAGAGCACGGCGCCGCCATGGCCGTCGCGCTTGGTCGCCGCAACCGCGTGGCGCAGGCGGTCCAGCAGCAGGCGCCGGTTCGGCAAGCGCGTCAGGGGATCGAAGAAGGCAAGGTTCAGGATCGCCTGCTCGTCGCGCTTGCGCTGGGTGATGTCGGTGTCGATTGCCAGTATCGATTGCGGCTGTCCATCGTCGCCGCGCACCAGGGTCAGGTGCGATTCGACCGGCACCGCGCGGCCATCCTTGCGGCGCTTGGTGAGTTCACCGCGCCACTCGCCCTTGCGCAAGGCCTGCTCGAATGCCTGTTCCAGGTCTTGCTCGTCCAATGTCAGGAGTTCGCTCTTTTTCTTGCCGATGGCCTCGGCGGCGGTCCACCCGAACAGGCGTTCGGCGCCCTGGTTCCAGTAGGTGATCCGCAAATCGGCGCCGGACACCGAGATCGCATCGTGGGCCTTGTCCAGGAGCGATGCCAATAGCCGGTTACGCGCTTCGGCCGCGCGGCGCTCGGCTTCGGCCTGCTTCTCGGCGGTGATGTCGAGCATCGCCCCGACCACGTTGAGCGTCGCTCCCTCGGCGTCGCGCCTGAACACGCCCTGGTCGCGTACGCTGACGTAAGTGCCGCCCTGGCGCAGGAAACGGTATTCCGCACGCCAGGTTGCCTGTCCGCCGCCCATGGCCGCATACAATCCGCCGACGACCCTCTCGCGGTCCTCCGGCGCGATCCGGGACGCCCAGTCGTTGATGCCGTCAGTAAAAGTTTCTGCGCCGTAGCCGAATACGGATTGCACGCCCTCGCTCCACCACAGGCGGTCATGTGGGACATCCCAGTCCCAGATGATGTCGCTGGTCACCCTGGCCACCATCCTGAAGCGCTCGGTGCTCTCGCGTTCCATTTCCTCCAGCCGCTTGCGCTCGGTAATGTCGGTGGTATAGGCGGCCAGGCCTTCTTCCGTGGGGAAGATGCGCACGTCCTTCCAGACCTGCAGCGGGTCGTAGTATTCCTCGAATGCGGCCGGCCGCCGGTGCGCCATCACGAGTTCGTACTGCGCGCCGAACCATGTCCCCACCAGGTCGGGGTATTCCTCCCACAATACCTTGCCGAGCAATTCCTGGCGCGCGCGCCGCAGCAGCCGTTCGGCTGCCCCGTTCAGGTAGGTGAACCGCCATTGCCTGTCCAGCGTGTAGAACGCATCGGACATGGCTTCCAGCGTCCCCAGCAGCTTGCGCGACATTGCCTGCAAGGACGCGGTCGATTGCCGTAACTCCGTGATGTCGTGCACGGTGCCTGCCAACATCAGCGTGCCGGACTCGTCGAAGTACGGCACGCCCTGCACCCGCACATGGCGTGCCGTGCCGTCCGGCCGGACGACACGGTGTTCGAGTTCGATCCGGCGCGGCTGCTGCCGGTTTTCTCGGAGCGCAGCCAGCACCATGGGCCGGTCGTCCGGATGCACCATCAACAGGTAGGTCTCGGTCCTGCCGTCAAAGCCGCTCTTGCCGATCCCCATGATGCGGCAGGTCTCGTCCGACCAGACCAGCTTCTCGAAAGACGGATGGAATTCCCAGGTGCCGACGTGACCAAGGGCTTGGATCTCGGCCAGCTGCCATGCGACCAACTGTTGGCGGTTCAACGCTCCGCGCTGTTCTCCGCTTGCTGATCTGTTGTCCGTCGTCATGCTGTCGTTCCGCGCTGTGCGGTCGCCTGGTCGCTCGTATTGTCGCGCTGCCATCGCTTGCAGGCGGCGTCAGGCATCGTGTTAGTGCAGCACTTTATAAGACGGAAGGTAGCGCGCTAAGTTCCACTACTGTTCATCGCATCTCCTGCGGTTCGATTTCGAGGCGCGCTCAGACGCTTGTTGCCGGCATCCCGCTGGCGGCGCGCACGCGGGCCGGCGGCCAATCGTGCGCCGCTCGGCCGCCGGCTTTTTGCTAGTATCGATTCGCCTGCCCGCCACGCGAAGGAGCAAGGATGGACACCTCTACCGTTTCATCCCGCGGCGCCGACCCGGGCGCCCTACCCGTCACGCTGGAAGTCAACGGCGCCGCGCTGTCCCTGACGGTCGCGCCCTACGTCACGCTGCTCGACCTGCTGCGCGAGAGGCTGCAGCTGACCGGCACCAAGAAGGGTTGCGACCATGGCCAGTGCGGAGCCTGCACCGTCCTCGTCGACGGCAAGCCGATCAACAGCTGCCTGAAGCTGGCCGTGACCGCGGACGGCGCCAGAGTCACCACCATCGAAGGCCTTGGCGCCGACGGCCGGGGGGGCGCGCTGCAGCGCGCCTTCATCGAGCACGACGCCTTCCAGTGCGGTTATTGCACACCAGGACAGGTCTGTTCGGCCGTGGCTCTGGTTGCCGAGGGCATCGCGTTCACGTACGATGAAGTACGCGAATACATGAGTGGCAACCTGTGCCGCTGCGGCGCCTATCCCAACATCACGGACGCGGTGATGGACGTACTGCGCCAGCAACCGGGGCCGGATACATGAACCGTTTCGACTATGAACGCGCCAGCGATGTGGCGCAGGCCGTCGGCCTGGCCGACCGGGCCATGGCCAATGCGGCCGAGAGCGCCGCCCCGGTGCGCTTCCTCGCCGGCGGCACCAACCTGGTCGACCTGATGAAGGAAGACGTGGAATGCCCGCATACGCTGATCGACGTCAACCGCCTGCCGCTGCGCGCGATCGAGGAACTGCCCGACGGCGGCCTGCGGCTCGGGGCGCTGGCGACGAATGCGGAAACGGCCGACCATCCGGTGGTGCGCGCCCGCTATCCGGTGCTGTCTTCCGCCATCCTGTCGGGCGCCACGCGCCAGCTGCGCAACGCCGCGACCGATGGCGGTAACCTCAACCAGCGCACCCGCTGCTGCTACTTCTACGACACAGCCACCCCGTGCAACAAGCGCACGCCCGGCGCCGGTTGCGGGGCAATCGGGGGCTTCACCCGCATGCACGCGATCCTCGGCGCCAGCGAGCACTGCGTCGCGACCAACCCGTCCGACATGGCCGTCGCGCTCGCCGTGCTCGATGCCCGGGTGCGGGTGACGGGGCCGCAGGGCGAACGAACGATCCCGCTGCTTGACTACCACCGGCTGCCGGGCGACCAGCCCTGGCGCGACAACAACCTCGCCGCCGCCGAGCTTGTCACGGCAGTCGACCTGCCGCCCGGCGACTTCAGCGCCCACTACACCTACCTCAAACTGCGCGACCGCCTGTCGTATGCGTTTGCGCTGGTGTCGGTGGCGGTGGTACTGGCGCGCGACGATGCCGGACGATGCACAGACGTGCGGATCGCGCTCGGCGGGGTGGCACACAAGCCGTGGCGCGTGCTGGATGCCGAAGCGCTGCTGCGCGCAAACGCGCCGGACCGCGCGCTGTTCGAGCAGGTCGCCGCGCGTATGCTCGACGGCGCGGTCGGGCTGGGCGGCAACGATTTCAAGATCGAGCTGGCGCGCCGGGCCATCGTGCGGGCGCTGGAGCAGGCGGCCAGCGGCCGGCCGCAGTCGCACACCGACAAACGGATCGCCTGAAGGAGCCGACATGAACACGAACATGAGCGCCAGTCCCCGCATCGGCGACCCGATCGACCGCTTCGACGGCGAGGCTAAGGTCACCGGAAGCGCCCGCTACGCAGCCGAACATTTCCCGCCAGGGCTGCTGTACGGCTGGATCGTCTCCAGTAGCGTCACGCGTGGCCGCGTCACCGGCATCGACGAGACGGCAGCCCGTGGCGTGCCCGGCGTGGTCGAGGTGATCAGCCACCGCAACCGGCGCCAGCTGCCCGGGGGCGACGACAGCTACAAGGATGAGATGGGCGCGTCCGGGAAGCCGTTCCGTCCCCTTTTCGACGACAAGGTCCTGTTCAGCGGCCAGCCGGTGGCGCTGGTGGTGGCGCACACCCTGGAGGCCGCGCGCGATGGCGCCAGCCTGATACGTGTCAGCTACGAGAGCGCGATCCACAATACCGACTTCGCACTGGCGCTGGCGGAACAATTCGCGCCGCAGTCCGACCCACGCGAGTCTCAGGAGCCGGAGCGCCGCGGCGTTCCCGACCAGGCCCTCGCGCAATCGCCGCGGCACCACGCCGCCACTTACTGCCATCCGGCGGAGCACCATAACCCGATGGAGATGCACGCGGCAACGGTGATCTGGGAGCCGGGCGACCGCCTGAGCGTCTACGACAAGACGCAAGGGACCCGGAACGCGCAGTCCTGGCTGGCCAGGGTATTCGGCCTGAAGGAGGACCAGGTCAGGGTGCGCAGCGAATTCGTCGGCGGCGCTTTCGGTTCCGGGCTGCGGCCGCAATACCACGTGTTCCTGGCCGCGCTCGCCGCCCTCATGCTGCAGCGCCCAGTGCGGGTGGGCATGACGCGCCAGCAGATGTTCACGCACGTGTACCGGCCGCCGGCAGTCCAGTCGGTGGCGCTCGGCGCCAACGCCGACGGCAGCCTGAACGCGATCGTCAACAATGCCACGCATACCACCTCGCGCTTCGAAAGCTACACCCAAACGGTCGTCGACTGGGGCCTGACGCACTACAAGTGCCCCAACGCCAGCGGCGTGTACACGCTGGCCCCGGTGGATACCTACACACCGGGGGACATGCGCGCGCCGGGGGCGGCGACCGGTGTGAACCTGTTCGAAATCGCGATGGATGAGCTGGCATACGCGGCGGGCGTCGACCCGCTCGCGCTGCGGCTCGTGAATTATGCGGACAGGGATGAGATGCACGATCGTCCCTACACGTCCAAGGCGCTGCGCGAGGCACTGGAGGCGGGGGCGCAGCGCTTTGGCTGGGAGGCGCGCGTGTCCGCGCCGCGCTCGATGCGCGAAGGCAGGGAGCTGGTGGGATGGGGCATGGCGACCGGCGTGTGGGAAGCATCCTTCGAAAAGACCAGTGCGCGTGCGCGGCTCGCGCAAGATGGCACCCTGGAAGTGGCGTGCGCGATGACCGACATCGGCACCGGAACCGCCACCGTGATGGCGCAGGTGGCCGGTGACACCCTGGGCGTGCCGCTCGAACGCATTCGCGTGCGGCTCGGCGACAGCGACCTGCCCGAGTCGCCGGTCGAGGGAGGCTCGTGGGGCGCTGCCTCGTCCGGCGCGGCGGTGCACCTGGCTTGCCGGGCGGTCGGCACGCAGCTGCACAAGATCGCTGCCGGGATGGCGCCGAGTCCGATCGCCGGTGCCGCGTTCGATGGGGTCGCGTTTGGCGACGGCCACATGATGCTCAAGACCGACCCTGCACGGCGTGTTTCGCTGGCGGACATCGTCCGTGCCAGCGGCAAGGATTGCATCGAAGCCGAACAGGCGGCCGAGCCGGACCAGGGCGAGTCGGCGGACAAGGCGCCGAAAGCGAAGAACACGCACAGCGCGGTCTTTGTCGAGGTCAGGATCGACGAAGAACTCCCGATCGTGCGCGTGACGCGCATCGTGATCGCGGTGGCGGCCGGGCGCATCATCAACAGCAAGACGGCGCGCAGCCAGGTCATCGGCGGGGCGGTCATGGCGGTCGGCATGGCATTGCACGAAGAAACGGTGATGGATCACCGGTTCGGCCGCTTCATGACCCACAACTTTGCCGATTACCACATTCCCGTGAATGCAGACATTCCCGGGATCGAGGTGCTCTTCATCGATGAGCCGGACGCGGAAGTGTCGCCGCTGGGCGTCAAGGGCGTCGGCGAGATCGGCGTGGTCGGCACGGCCGCGGCCGTGGCCAACGCCATCTACCACGCCACCGGCAAGCGGGTACGGTCCTTGCCGGTCACAATGGACAAGCTGCTCGGATAGAGGCCACCTCAGTCTCGAATACCTGAACGTGCCTCCCAGGCTTCGCGGCCATCCGCACAGCGCGGAGACGGCGCATGGGCCTTGAACCCGGCCCGGCTGCCGTTCACTTGCTCCGGCGCTTGACCGCGTAGCCATACTGCACCGGCCACGCAGGCTCTTCCTCGAACGCATGCTGGGCCTTCAGCGCCCAGTACGGTTCACGCAGCAGTTCGCGCCCGACCAGCACCAAGTCGGCATCGCCGCCGGTGACGATGTCGTCGGCTTCCCTGGGATCGGTGATCAGCCCCACGGCACCGGTCGGGATATCGGCGCCGTCGCGGATCCTGCGGCTGCAGGGCACCTGGTAGCGCTTGGCGACCGGGATGCGTGCAGTCGGCAGGTTGCCGCCGGTCGAGACGTCGATCAGGTCGACGCCGGCCGCCTTGAGCCGCCGCGACAATTCCACCGATTGCTCGATATCCCAGCCGCCCGCCGTCCAGTCGGTTGCGGAGATGCGCACGAAGAGCGGCAGCTCGCCGGGCATGATGGCGCGCACGCGCTCGGTCACGCGCAGCACCAGGCGCATGCGGTTGTCCAGGCTGCCGCCGTACTCGTCGTCGCGCTGGTTGCTGTGGGGCGACAGGAACTGGTGCAGCAGATAGCCGTGCGCAGCGTGGATTTCCAGCAGCCTGAATCCGGCTGCCAGCGAACGGCGCGCCGCCTCCTCGAACAGGTCGACGATGCCGTCGATGGCCTGCTTGTCCAGCGCGACGGGCAGCGGGTCATCCGGATAGAACGGGATTGCACTGGGCGCCACTACCTGCCAGCCACCCTCGGCGCTGGTCTTGAGGGTTGCGCCGCCTGTCCACGGCGCCTCGGTGCTGGCCTTGCGGCCGGCATGCGCCAGCTGGATACCGGCCACCGCCCCCTGGCTGTGGACGAAGGCGGCGATCCTGGCCAGCGGGTCGACGTGGGCGTCGCTCCAGATGCCGACATCGCCCGGGGTGATGCGGCCTTCCGGGCTGACGGCGGTGGCCTCGACCATCACCAGGGCGGTGCCGCCGACCGCGCGGCTGCCCAGGTGCACCAGGTGCCAGTCGTTGGCGAACCCATCCTCGGCCGAATACTGGCACATGGGTGCCATCGCGATACGATTTCGCAGCACCACGCCCCGCAGGTTCAGTGGGCTGAGCAGGTCGACTTCCGGGACCTCGCGGTCGTGGGAGGCGTCCGCCAGGGCGCCGTGCGTGGCCACGTCGGGGGACTGGGCAACATTCGGGTTCATCGCTGACCTCCGGCTTCGGATACGTGACCGGTTTAGACAAGGATGCGGGGTGCGAGTTGCGCAGGCGGCAGCGCCATCCCGGTCCGGCTGAAGCGCTCCTGCGCAAAGGCGAGCGCATCGAGCATCGGCCGGTGCACCAGCCGACGCATGCCGCGTTTGCTGTCGCAGTCCCACAGTCCCATCGGCATCCACGGACGCGGCCGGTGCCAGTCGAACATCCCGATGATCGGATAGATGCAGATGCCGCCCAGCGGCACGCTGGCGTCGAACAGGCCGTCGACTTCGTCCGCCAGTTCACGCAGCCAGCGCGCCCGGTGCACGCCCCAGTGCGAGGTTTCCGAAATGATGAGCTCGCCGCCGTAGCGCGCATGCACCGAGCGGATCAGGTCGCGCAGCGGCACCCGGCGCGGGTCCTCGTCGTCGAGCCATTCGCCTTCCTGCCCGAGTTCCCATTGCGAGTTCCAGTAATAGTTGATACCGACCACGTCGAGGTGCGCGCGGCTGCCGCCCAGTTCCGGCAGGGTCCGCCCGCACAGCATGTCCCAGCTTTCGAACACCTGGTCGTCGTTGAAGACCCGGGCCTCGCTCAGCGATGCGGGCCGCTCGTTCCTCGGCGCCACATGGCACAGCGGATCGGCATTCAGGAAACGCGCGTCCGGCACCCTGGCCCGGATCGCGTCGATGCCGGCGATCGCGGCGCGGGCCAGCGCCACCTTGAACTCGTGGTGGCGGCCAGTGATATAGGGCGCGAAACGGCCGACCTCCCCCGCCACCCATGAAAAGTACGACGGCTCGTTGACCGGGGTGAACCACAAGGTACCCTGGAGCCGGCGGCGCAGATAGCGGGCACAGGCTGCGCAATACTCGGCGAACCTGGAGACGAAGGTGGCCGACAGCAGGTCCAGGCCTGCCGGGTAGCCGAAATGGAACAGGTCCCAGACCACGTCGACCTTGTACCTGCGCGCCGCGCGGACGAGCGGTTCGACCGAGGAAAAATCAAAACCGCCACGGCCTTTGTCGACCAGCGGCCAGCGTATGCCGTCGCGCACGGCCCGGATGCCGACCTCGCACAAGCGGCGATAGTCGGCGTCGGCATGACGCAGGTGGCCGGTCTCCTCGATCAAGTCGATCCAGTCGCCCTCGCGGTTGAAGCCGGTGGTGCATTCGAACCCACCGAGAAAGTAACTGCTGAACAACATGGTGAACCCTCCCAGGGTTCTTCATGCGCACCTAGTTTATTGGCGTACCGGGAGCGCGCTGTAAGTGTACGCGCAGCCCGAACGTAGGTTAAATCCCACTATTAGTAGGGGATCTACTAGAGCCCGGTGCGGCTTCCGGCTCAAGCCGACGCTGCCGAGTCACACCAGCGCGTGACCCTGCAGCCGCGTCAGGATCGCCAGCGGGCTGGCGTCCTTGTCGTACTGGTGCAGCGGCGACAGCTGCGCCGTGTATTCCAGCATGTACTGCCCCGCCATCACCGAGTGCGAGGTCTGGTCCGAGAAGCACACCCAGGCGCAGCCCGGCGGAAAGCCGAAGGTTTCCTGCGGCGCGTTCTTCTGGTAGTCGAGGTCCGACTTCATGGCGTCGTGCAGCTGCAGCATCAGGTGATCGTACTCGCTGCGCAGCGATTTCGTGATGCCCAGTGCATTGATCAGTTTCGCCTGCCAGGCCGCGTACGGTTTGAGGCGCGGCAGGAAGCGCCGGGCCACGTCCTCGAACGGTTCACCCACGCGCCACACGCGCGGCTGGCCTTCCAGGTTGACGTTGGTGAACACGCGCAGCAGGCGTTCGCCGCGATTGGGTCGCGACGGGAAGGCGTCGACGTGCAGGCGCCGGTCGTCGGCGCGCCAGGATTGCACGCGGGTCTGCACCACCGACGGCCGGAAGCTGGTGGCGCCGCGGCGCAGGTGCTCGCCATAGCGCGGCACCAGGTTGCCCAGCAGGCCCTCGGCCTCGGCGCGGAAGCGGCCGATCATCCCGGCCAGCATCGCCTTGTCGGCATCGTCGCCGGCCGCGCCCTTCAGATTGCCGCCCGCATCCAGGCTGATGTTGCGGCTCTTGGGGTCGCGGATGTCTTCGCGGAACAGCGCCAGCTCTTCCTTCTGCGGCGCGAAACCGGCCTTGCCGTAGGTCCCGAAGTTCGGGAAGTACAGCACCTTGCCCGCTTCCAGCGCGGCGATCCAGGCCGGGTTGCCGTGGCCGACGTCGGCCATGTCGATGTCGACGATCTGTTTATCCATGTCGTTCCCTTAGTCTTGTTCCACTTCCTGCGGCGAGGCCAAAGCTTCGTCCTGCCTGGCCTGCTGGCGGTCCCACATCTGCCGGTACAGGCCATCGGCCGCGATCAGCGACGCGTGCGTGCCGCGTTCGACGATGCGGCCATGGTCCAGCACCAGGATCTGGCCGGCGTCGGCGATGGTCGACAGGCGGTGCGCGATCACCAGCGTGGTGCGCTGCCTGGCGATCTCCTTGAGTTGGGTCTGGATCGCCTGCTCCGACTTCGAGTCGAGGGCGGAGGTCGCTTCGTCGAAGATCAGGATCGCGGGATTCTTCAGGAGGGTGCGCGCGATCGCCACCCGCTGCTTTTCGCCGCCGGACAGTTTGAGGCCGCGTTCGCCCACCATTGTCGCATAGCCGTCGGGCAGGCTCTCGATGAACTCGTGGATCGAGGCCGCGCGCGCCGCCGCGAAAATGTCCTCGCGGCTGGCGCCCGGACGGCCGTAGGCGATGTTGTATTCGATGGTGTCGTTGAACAGCACCGTATCCTGGGGCACGATGCCGATCGCGTGGCGCAGCGAATCCTGGGTCACGTGGCGCAGGTCCTGGCCGTCGATGCGGATCGATCCGCTTTGCACGTCATAAAAGCGGAACAGCAGCCGCGACAGGGTCGACTTGCCCGAGCCGCTGTGGCCGACCACGGCGGTGGTGGTGCCGGCCGGGATGCTGAAATCGACGTCGAACAGGATCTGGCGCTTGGGGTCGTAGCTGAATTCCACGTGCGAGAACTCGACCCGGGCGCCCTGCGTCACCAGCGGCTTGGCATCCTTCGAATCGGCCACCTCGCGGTTCTGCTCGAGGAGCCCGAACAGGCGCTCCATGTCGGCCAGGCTCTGCTTGATCTCGCGGTAGATCACGCCCAGGAAGTTGAGCGGGATGTACAGCTGCAGCATGAAGGAATTCACCAGCACCAGGTCGCCCAGGGTCATGCTCTTGTCGATCACGCCCTGGGTGGCACGCCACAGGATGGCGGTGACGGCGGCGGCGATGATCAGCGACTGGCCGCTGTTCAGCAGCGACAGCGAGGTCTGCGAGCGCACCGCGGCGCGCTCGTAGTTCTGCAGGCCTTCGTCGTAGCGCTTGGCTTCGTAGTCCTCGTTGCCGAAGTACTTGACGGTCTCGTAGTTGATCAGCGAGTCGATGGCCTTGGTATTCGCCTTCGAATCGAGTTCGTTCATCGTGCGCCGGAAGTGGGTGCGCCACTCGGTCACGCTGATGGTGAAGGCGATGTAGGTCACCAGCGCGATGCCGGTGATGATCGAGAACCACTTATCGTAGTGCAGCGCCAGGTAGACCAGCACCAGCGTGATCTCGACCAGCGTCGGCAAGATGGAAAACAGCGAATACGAGACCAGCGAGCTGACGCCGCGCGTGCCGCGCTCGATGTCGCGCGTCATGCCGCCGGTCTGGCGGTTCAGGTGAAAACGCAGTGACAGCGCGTGCAGGTGGCGGAACACGCGCAGCGCGATGGTGCGTACGGCGCGCTGGGTCACGCGCGCGAACAGGAATTCGCGCAGCTCGGTGAACAGCGTGGTCGAAAAGCGCAGCGCGCCATACGCCACCAAGGCGCCCAGCGGCAGGATCAGCAGCGCGTGCGGGTTGGTCGGGCTGATGCTGAGGCTGTCGACGATGCGTTTCAGAACCAGCGGCACGCCGATGTTGGCCAGCTTGGCGCCGACCAGGCAGATCATGGCCGCCAGCACGCGCCATTTATAGACCCACAGGTAAGGCAGCAGCGTGCGGATGGTGGCCCAGTCGTCGCGGCGGGCATTCGGATCGGACGTTGGCGGAGGAGAACTGGCGGATGAGCGTCGCATGACAGGTATGCAAAATGTATGTTGTAATCTGGGACGATTGTAGCCTTTTACAGAGAATTCAAGATGACCCAGCCAGAAAACCAGACCCCGTCCACGCTGCGCCTGCCTGAAGGAAAAATGCCGGTGCTGCGGATGATGCCCTCCCCGTCCGACGCCAACGTGTATGGCGACGTGTTCGGCGGCTGGATCATGGCCCAGGTCGACGTTGCCGGTTCGCTGCCGGCGGTGCGCCGCGCCAATGGCCGCGTGGCCACCATCGCCGTCAATTCCTTCCTGTTCAAGAATCCGGTGTTCGTGGGCGACCTGCTCTCCTTTTATGCCGACATCACCAAGGTCGGCAACACCTCGATCACTGTGTACGTCGAAGTCTACGCCGAACGCAACCGCCTGCAGACCCACGTCGTGAAAGTGACGGAAGCGACGCTGACCTATGTCGCCACCGGCCCGGACCGCAAGCCGCGCCAGCTGCCGCCGCTCGACTCCCTGATGATCGAGCCGTAAGCGTTGCCTGTGCAGCCGGCGCGCCGCCTGTTCCTGCTCGATGCGGCGCGTCTCGCGGCCGCCGCATCGGCATCCTCCATCGTCCATGCGGCGCCGCCCAATGGCGCCGGCTACCCGTTCGCGCTCGGCGTCGCTTCCGGCGCCCCGCTGCCCGATTCGGTCGTGCTGTGGACCCGCATCCTCCCCGATCCGCTGAACGCCGCCACCAGCCCCAGGCTGGCGGTGGCGCTGCGCTGGGAAGTCGCGCACGACGAGGCGTTTCGCAAGATCGCGGCCAGAGGCACGGCGGTCGCCACGCCGGAACTCGCGCACAGCGTGCGCGTGAACGTGACCGGCCTGCAGCCGGCGCGCTGGTACTGGTACCGCTTCATGCTGGGCGACGCCGTCAGCCCGGTCGGCCGTACCCGCACCGCCCCTGCCGCGGGCGCGATGCCGGACCTGCTCAAGCTGGCGGTGGCCTCGTGCCAGCACTGGGAATTCGGCAGCTATGCGGCGCACCGCCACATCGCGGCGGCGGCGCCCGACCTGGTGGCCTTCCTCGGCGACTATATCTATGAATGGGGTCCGTACCGGCTGCAGCATCCGCAGCGCCAGGTGAGGAGCGACGAATCGTTCACGCTGGACGACTACCGCCGCCGCTACGCCCAATACAAATCCGATCCGGACCTGCAGGCCGCGCACCTCGTGGCGCCGTGGATCGTGACCTGGGACGATCACGAAGTCGCCAACGATTACGCGGCCGGGCGCGACGAGCGTTTATCGCCCACCTTCGCCGCGCGCCGCGCCGCGGCCTACCAGGCCTTCTACGAACACATGCCGCTGCGCCTGCCGCCGCCGAAGAGCTTCGCCAGCGTGCGCATGTTCCAGCGCTACGACTGGGGCCGGCTGGCGCGCTTCCACGTGCTGGACGACCGCCAGTACCGCGCCGTGCAGGTATGCCCGCGTCCGAACGCCGGCGGTTCCTCGTCGGTCAGCGCGCGCGCCTGCCCGTCGCTGCTCGATCCGCGCCGCAGCATGCTGGGCGGCGAGCAGGAAGCCTGGCTCGAGGCCGGGCTGCGGGCGTCGAAGGCGCGCTGGAACATCCTGGCCCAGCAGACGCTGATGGCGCAATCGAGCCAGGTGCCGGCGACGGGGCCGGACGGCGGCCGCTTCTGGACCGACGGCTGGGACGGTTACCCGGCGGCGCGGCGGCGCCTGCTCGATACCCTGGCCACAACCCGCGCCGCCAATCCGCTGGTGCTGGGCGGCGACGTGCACACCTTTTATGCGAGCGAGCTGCGGCGCGACTTCGGCCGGCCGGTGTCGAAGGCGAATCTGCTGGTGGCCACCGAATTCGTCGGCACCTCGGTGACGTCGAGTTCGCGGCCGCAGGAGCGTACCGCGCAGCAGGTGGCGCTCAATCCGCACATCAAGTATGGGCGCAGCGACCGGCGCGGCTACATGCTGCTGGAGGTGACGCCGAAGGAGACCCGGACCCGGTTCATGGGGCTGGATGAGGTCCGGGATGCGCGCACTGGGCAGCGGGCGTTGGCGGGGTTCAGGGTGGTGGATGGGAAGGTGGGCGTCGAAGTAACGTCGATGTAGGCCCGTATCCTTGGCACGTCGCCCCTGCGGAGGCAGGGGCGACGTGCTGGAGCTGACACGTAAAACAAATCAAGCCGTCTGCTTCTCATCCCGCAACTCGCGCCGCAGGATCTTGCCCACATTCGTCTTCGGCAGCGTCTCGCGGAACTCGATGTACTTCGGCCGTTTATAACCGGTCAGCTGCTCCTTGCAGTAAGCCTGCAGCTCGTCCTTGTTCAGCGCTGCATTCTTCTTCACCACGTACAGCTTCACGGCCTCGCCCGAATGCTGGTCGGGCACGCCCACGCAGGCCACTTCGAGCACGCCCGGGTGCGCCATCACGACTTCCTCGACTTCGTTCGGGTAGACGTTGAAGCCGGACACCAGGATCATGTCCTTCTTGCGGTCGACGATGCGGGTGTAGCCCAGTTCGTCCATCACGCCGATGTCGCCGGTCTTGAAAAAGCCGTCCGCGGTCATGACCTTCGCGGTTTCGTCCGGACGCTGCCAGTAGCCGTTCATCACCTGCGGGCCGCGCACCGCGATCTCGCCGCGGGTGCCGAACGGAACTTCCTGGTCGGTCTCGTCGAGGATGCGGATCTCGGTCGAGGGCAGCGGCAAGCCGATGGTACCGGTGAATTCCTTGATGTCGCAGCGGTTGGCGGTGACCACCGGCGAAGTCTCGGACAAGCCGTAGCCTTCGACGATCGGGATGCCGGTCACGGCCAGCCACTTGTCGGCCACCGGCTTCTGCACCGCCATGCCGCCGCCCGGGCAGACCAGCAGGCCGGAGAAGTCCAGCTTCGCGAAGTCCGGGTTGTTCAGCAGGCCGTTGTACAGCGTGTTCACGGCCGGGAAGATGTTGATGCGGTAGCCACCCAGCTCCTTGATGAAGCCCTTGATGTCGCGCGGGTTCGGGATCAGGAGGTTCATGCCGCCCACGCGCAGGCCCAGCAGCGCGCACACCGTCAGCGCATAGATGTGGTACAGCGGCAGCGCGCACACGAACTGCGGCTGCTGGCCGGCCGGGATCTTGCCCAGGGTCGGGCCGAACCAGGCTTCGTTCTGCAGCACGTTGGCGATCACCTGCTTGTGGGTCAGTACCGCACCCTTGGAGACGCCGGTGGTGCCGCCGGTGTACTGCAAAAAGGCGACGTCGTCGCGGCCGACATTCACCGGCTTGAGGGTCAGGCCCGCGCCTTGGTCCAGCATGCGCCTGAAGTACACCGCGCCCGGCAGCGACCACGCCGGCACCATCTTCTTGACGCTGCGGACCACGAAGTTGACCAGCAAGCCTTTCATGCCCAGCAGGTCGCCCATGCTGGCCACCACCACGTGCTTGACGCGGGTGTGGCCGACGACTTCGGCCGCCGTGTGGGCGAAGTTCTCCAGCACCACAAGCGCTTCGGCGCCCGAGTCGGTCAGCTGGTGCTGCAGTTCGCGCGCGGTGTACAGCGGGTTGACGTTGACGATGGTGTAGCCGGCGCGCAGCACGGCCGCCATCGCCACCGGATACTGCAGCACGTTGGGCAGCATGATCGCCACGCGCGCGCCCGGCTGCAGTCCGCGGCTCTGCAGCCAGGCCGCCATGCGGGCGGACAGGCGATCGAGTTCGGCAAACGTCATGGACTTGCCCATGCAGGCATAGGCCTTGCGGTCGGCATACTTTTGGAAGGCTTCTTCCAGCAGGTGCGTGAGGGAGCGGTATTGCGTCCAGTCGATCTCCTGGGGCACGTTCGCCTCGTACGACTTCAGCCAGAATTTGTCCATTGTTTGCCTCGTTTCTTGTTTATTCAGTATCCAGGCGCATTACAGCGCCAAACAAACGTCGTCCCTGCGAAGGCAGGGACCCAATTTTGCTGGCGTACCGACAACGCTGGCAGAACTTGGGTCCCTGCCTTCGCAGGGACGACGCCTTGATGCTAACGACGATTTTTAAACCACCTTCACGCCGCCTGCTTCTCTTCGCGCAGCGCGCGCCGCAGGATCTTGCCGACGTTGGTCTTCGGCAGTTCGTCGCGGAATTCGATGTACTTCGGTTTCTTGTAGCCGGTGAACTCCTGCTTGCAGTAGTCCATCAGCTGTTCGGCGTCCAGCGCCGGGTCCTTGCGCACCACGAACACCTTGACCGCCTCGCCGGAATGTTCGTCCGGCACGCCGACCACGGCGCATTCCAGCACGCCCGGGTGCGCCATGATCACTTCTTCCAGCTCGTTCGGGTAGACGTTGAAGCCCGACACCAGGATCATGTCCTTCTTGCGGTCGACGATCTTCACATACCCGTTGTCGTCCATGATGCCGATGTCGCCCGAACGGAAATAACCGTCGGCCGTCATCACCTTGGCCGTCTCGTCCGGCCGGTTCCAGTAGCCGCTCATGACCTGCGGGCCGCGGATCGCGATCTCGCCGATGCTCCCCAGCGGCAGCGCCCGGCCGTCGTCGTCGACGATGGCGATCTCGGTCGACGGCACCGGCAGGCCGATGGTGCCGGTGAAGCCGGCCGTGTCGCTGCGGTTGCAGGTGGCCACCGGCGCCGTCTCCGACAGGCCGTAGCCCTCGATGATGTTGGTGCCGGTGAGGGCGTGCCACTTGTCGTTGACCGCCTTCTGCACCGCCATGCCGCCGCCGTTCGCCACCTTCAGGCTGGAGAAGTCCACGTGCCGGAAGTCCGGATGATTCACCAGCGCGTTGTACAGCGTGTTCACGGCCGGCAGCATGTTGACCTTGTACTTCGCCAGCTCCCTGATGAAACCCGGGATGTCGCGCGGGTTCGGGATCAGGATGTTCAGCGCCCCAACCCGCATGCCCAGCAGCGCGCAGGCGGTCAGCGCGAAGATGTGGTACAGCGGCAGCGCACACACGATGGTCGGGAAATCGACCACCGGCGGCTGGCTCATCGACGGATTCAGCCAGGCTTCCGACTGCAGCACGTTGGCGATCACGTTGCGGTGGGTGAGCGTCGCGCCCTTCGACACGCCGGTGGTGCCGCCGGTGTACTGCAAGAAGGCGACGTCCGAGGCAGCGATCTGCGGCGCCGTGAACGGCATCCGCCGCCCCTGGATCAGCGCGTCCCTGAAACGCACCATGTGCGGAATCGAGAACTCCGGCACCATCTTCTTGACCGAGCGGACCACGAAATTCACCAGCAGGCCCTTGGCGCCCAGCAGCTCGCCCATGCTGGCCACGACCACGTGGCGCACCGGCGTCTTGCCCAGCACCTGCTGCACCGTGTGCGCGAAGTTCTCGAGCACGATGATGGCTTCGCTGCCGGAATCCTTCAGCTGGTGCTCGAGCTCGCGCGGCGTGTACAGCGGATTGACGTTCACCACCGTGTAGCCGGCGCGCAGGATCGCCGCCAGCGCCACCGGGTACTGCAGCACGTTCGGCATCATGACCGCCACCCGCGCGCCCTTCTGCAGCCCGCGGCTTTGCAGCCAGGCCGCCAGTCGCTTCGACATGGCGTCCAGCTCGCCATAAGTCATGAACTTGTCCATGCAGACGAAGGCATTGTTGGCCGCGTACTTCCGGAACGATTCTTCGAGCAGCTGCACCAAGGATCCGTATTGGTCGGGATCGATATCCGCGGGCACGCCGGGAGGGTACGACTTGAGCCAAATCTTGTCCATCAATGCCTCGTCTCCGTCTCTATTTTATGAGCCGCCCAAAAAAACGCACGGTCGTTCTCTATTGATAAATATGATGCTATCGGGCAGCGCGCCCGATAGCAAGCATTTTTATAGCAATTGGAACACAGCGTCTAGTGAGAAGGGGTGGCGGCGGGCGATGTGGGGGCATCGCTGCGCTGCACCATCAGCGGCGTGGCCGGCAGTTGCGGCGCCAGCGCCTTGAGGATGCGGTGGCGTTCCTTGCGGTCCAGCTCGGCCAGGCGCTTGACCGACTTGTAGAAGTTCGGGAAGCTGCGGTCGCGCTTGAGCATGGTGCGGAAAGCCGGCACGAAGTCCTCGTAGGTGGCGATCGAGGCCAGGTGGGCGTTCGACAGCGGCTGCTCGAAGAAGCGGTCGTAGCCGGCATAGCCGCCCCAGCTGCCTTTCAGGACCTGGTACTCGTCCTTCAGGCCCTGGAACAGGCGCGCCTTGACCACGCGCTTCTCGGCATCGCTGCGGTCGACGATGGCGTAGTTCTGCTCGAGCGCCTTACGGTACTTCAGCAGCAGCGCCAGGAAATCGTGCTTGCGGCTTTTATAGCGCGCATAGCCGTCGCGCATGGCCTGATTGCCGAAGCGCTCCATCCAGCGCTCGACGCCCACCTCTTCCACCGTGCTGGCGAAGGATTCGTTGAACTGGGAATCGCCCGGCACGTAGACCACCTGGTGCGCCAGCTCGTGGAAGATCATGCGCGCCAGCTCGGCATCCGGGTAGTTGATGAAGGTCGAGATCAGCGGGTCGCTGAACCAGCCGAGCGTCGAATACGCGGGCACGCCGCCGACTTCGACGTCGTTGCCTTCGGCCTTCAGCTCCCTGGCATAGGCGGTGGCCGCATCCTTGCTGTAATAGCCGCGGTAATTCACGCAGCCGGCCACCGGGAAGCACCACTCCAGTGGTTTCAGCGACAGCTCGGGCGTGGCGACCACGTTCCACAGCACGTATTGGCGCTTGAGGGCGGCGTAGTTCTTGTAGCTGTTGTTATCGGGTAAAGCCATTTCGCTAACAGCGAAGCGGCGGATCTGGCGCGCCGTCTCGAGGCGGAGGCGCAGTTTGGAACTGGTGCCGGGGTCGGCGATCCAGTCGTCGATCGGACGGGCGTCCGACAGGAGTTCAAGCTGGCCCTGCGCCGCCTGTCCGTAGTAATTCAGCGTCGAGCAGCTGGCCAGCAGTCCCGCCGCCGTGCCGGCAAGCAGCACGGGGCGCAACCACGGGGTGATTCGCGATAAAAATGTCATGTCTCAGGGTCATGGTGCGCGGGTTCATGGTTCGACCTTTTCGACCTGCACCAGGGTGTCGTAAAAGGTGGGCGCCCGGCCCATGTCGGTCAGGCGCTGGCTGGTCACTTCGTTGGCGTTCTTGCCGTCGCTGGCGAGCTTTTTCCACCAGATCGACAGGCCGACCACCAGGCCGGCCCGTGCTTTCGGGGTGACGCGGGCACGCGCGACGAACGAGCCCCGGTCATTGAAGATGCGCACCATCTCCTTGTCGGCGATGCGGCGCACGGCAGCGTCGTCGGGATGGATGTCCAGGTGCGGTTCACCCTCGGTGGCGCGCAGGCTCTGAACATTGACAAAGGTCGAGTTGAGGAAGTTCCTGGCCGGCGGCGAAATCATCGCCAATGGGTATTTCGCCGCCAGTTCGGGGTTGGATGCCACCGATTCGTAGTTCGGAATATAGCTTGGGACCGGATCGAGGCCGTCGGCCAGCATCGAGCTCGAGTAAAACTCGCACTTGCCGGACGGCGTAGGGAAGCCGCCGTCGGCGAACGGCGCGGCCGGCATGTTCAGCTTGCTCCACCCGGTACGCTTGAGCGACTCCCAGTCGAAGTGGACGGCGCGCGCATCCTTGTTGTTGAAGGCCGTGGCCGCCATCTCGTCGTCGCTTTCCTGGAAGGCCGCATCGGTAAAGCCCATGCGGCTGGCCAGCAGGCGGAAGATCTCGGTGTTCGGTTTCGATTCGCCCAGCGGCGCGATCGCCGCATTGTTGGCCATCATGTACAGGTGGCCGTAGGCCAGGTGGGCGTCGACGTGTTCCAGCTGGGTGGTGGCCGGCAGCACGATGTCGGCGTAGTCGGCGCTGTCGGTCAGGAAGTGCTCCAGCACCACCGTGAACAGGTCTTCGCGTTCGAAGCCGCGCTGCACCTTGGCCGAATCGGGTGCGATCGCCACCGGGTTGGCGTTGTAGACGATGACGGCTTCGATCTTCGGGCCGAAGCCGGGCGAGCTTTCCCTCAGCAGGTCGTCGCCGATGGTGTTCATGTTGATCGTGCGCGGCCGCGGTCCCTGCAGCAGGTCCGGACGCTGCAGCGCCGCGCGGTTGGCCGGGAACGAGCCCGAGGTCGACAGCTGGGCGCCGCCGGCCGCGTGGCGCCAGGCGCCCACCAGCGCCGGCAGGCAGGTGATGTTACGCACCGCCATGCCGCCGCCGCGCACCCGCTGCACGCCGTAGTTCAGGCGGATCGCCACCGGCTCGCCGCGCATCGCGGTGCCGCCGTATTCGCGCGCCAGGTTGACCACTTCCTCGACGCTGATGCCGCAGGTCTCGGCGGTGCGTTCCGGGTTCCATTCGGCGGCCCGCTCCTTCAGCTGCTCGAAGCCGACCGTGTGCTGCGCGATGTAGTCGTGGTCGAGCAGGTTTTCCTTGATGAGCACGTGCATCAGCCCCAGCGCCAGCGCGGCATCGGTGCCCGGCATCAGGGCGATGTGCTGATGGCATTTTTCGGCCGTCAGCGAGCGGTAGGGATCGATCGCGATCAGCTTGGCGCCGCGCCGCTTGGCTTCCTGCACGCGCATCCAGAAGTGCAGGTTGGAGGCGATCGGATTGCCGCCCCAGATGACGATCAGCCTGGCGTCCTGGAACTGTTCGATGTCGGTGCCGATCGAACCGCCGATGGTGTATTTGTAGCCCGTGAAGCCGGCGGTCGCGCACACGGTGCGGTCCAGGAAGGAGGCACCCAGCTTGTGGAAGAAGCGCATCGCCATCGCCTCGCCCTGCAGCAGGCCCATGGTGCCGCAATAGCTGTAGGGCAGGATCGCCTGCGGATCGCGTGCGGCGATCGGTTTCAGGCGAGAGGCGATCTCGTCCAGTGCCTGGTCCCAGCTGATCGGCTCAAAACGGCCCTCTCCCTTCTTGCCGACGCGGCGCAGTGGGGTCAGGATGCGGTCCGGATGATAGGTGCGGTCGATGTAGCGCGACACCTTGGTGCACAGCACGCCGGCGGTGGTCGGATGGTCCGGATCGCCCTTGATCTCCGTCGCCACGCCATTTTCCACGGTCACGTGGATGGCGCAGGTATCGGGACAATCATGGGGGCAGGTGGCCCTGACAAGGGTCTTGGTCATCGAATCAATCCGGGAAAAAACGTCGAGAATCCAGTACTTTAAACGATTCCGGCAGTGCTTGTACGGGTGCTGGCCTTCGGCGTTCGGGTCGGGCTAAAATAGGCTCGACCATGTATTGCCAGGCAGGCACCTAGGGAGAAGAATATGAGACTTGTCGAACCTATCCTCGCTTTTCAAACCGAGCTCGAAACGATCCGGCGCGACATCCACGCCCACCCCGAGCTCTCCTACGAAGAACAGCGCACCGCCGACGTGGTCGCGCAGTGCCTGACCGACTGGGGCATCCCGGTCGTGCACGGCCTCGGCGTGACCGGCGTGGTCGGCATCGTCAAGAGCGGCACCTCCGACCGTGCGATCGGCCTGCGCGCCGACATGGATGCGCTGCCGATGCAGGAGCTCAACACATTTGAGCATGCGTCGCGCCACGCGGGCAAGATGCATGCATGCGGCCACGACGGCCATACGGCCATGTTGTTGGGCGCAGCCCACTATCTGTCGCAGAACCGCAACTTCGACGGCACCGTGTACCTGATCTTCCAGCCGGCCGAGGAAGGTGGCGCCGGCGCCCGCCGCATGATCGAGGATGGGCTGTTCGACAAGTTCCCGATGGACGCGGTGTACGGCATGCACAACTGGCCGGGCATCAAGGCCGGCACCTTCGCCGTGGTGCCGGGGCCGATGATGGCCTCCAGTAACGAGTTCCGCGTGGTCGTGAAGGGTAAAGGCGCACACGCGGCCCAGCCGCACCGCGGCATCGACCCGGTGATGGTGGCGGTGCAGATCGCGCAAGCCTGGCAGACCATCATCTCGCGCGAAAAGAACCCGCTCGACACGGCGGTGCTGTCGATCACCCAGATCCACGCCGGCAGCGCCACCAACGTGATCCCCGACGAGGCCGTGCTCATCGGCACCGTGCGTACCTTCTCGACCGGCGTGCTGGACCTGATCGAGCGCCGCATGAACGAGATCGCGGGCGGCGTCGCCGCCGGTTTCGGCGCCGCCGTCGACTTCACCTTCAAGCGCAACTACCCGCCGCTGGTCAACGATGCCGAAAAAACCGCGTTCGCGATCGAGGCGATGCGCGCGGTGGTGGGGCCGGACAACGTCAACGCCGATGTCGAACCGACCATGGGGGCCGAGGATTTCGCCTTCATGCTGCAAGCCAAGCCGGGCTGCTATGTCTTCATCGGCAATGGCGAAGGCGAGCACCGCCTGGGCGGGCACGGGCTCGGGCCTTGCCAGCTGCACAATGGCAGTTATGACTTCAATGACCAGCTGCTGCCGATCGGGGCGAGTTATTGGGTGCGCTTGGTGGAGATGGGGTTGGCGTCGGGATCAGGCAACTGATCGGCACCGTTTCCCAAGCGCTTCCCCGGATTCATCCGCTCCAGCGCAATCAGCGCCGCCGCGTGATCGGCCCCCGCCAGTGCGGTCTCGATCGTCTCGTACTGCCGCGTCACCAGATCGGTGAGCGGCAGCCTCACCCCGGCCGCCGCGGCCGCCGCCAGCACGTTGCGCTGGTCCTTGATCTGGGTGCTCACCTTCCCGCCCGGCACGAAATTCCGCTCCAGCATGCGCTGGCCATGCACCTCCAGCACGCGGCTGCCGGCAAAGCCGCCGCGGATCGCTTCGCG
Organism: Herbaspirillum sp. SJZ107; assembly: GCF_006715485.1. GTDB lineage: Bacteria > Pseudomonadota > Gammaproteobacteria > Burkholderiales > Burkholderiaceae_D > Telluria. The sequence goes on along the minus strand of NZ_VFNH01000002.1, from coordinate 5,585 downwards.
CACGGCGCCGGCATCGGCGCCGGCCGCCTCGGCCAGCAGCAGCGCCTCGGCCACGATATTGATGGTGGCGCCGACGATCAGCTGGTTGCACATTTTCGCCACCTGGCCGCTGCCGGCCGGGCCCACGTGGCGCGGCTGGCCCAGCACCTGCAGCACCGGCCCGGCCTGCGCGACATCGTCCGCGGCGCCGCCGGCCATGATCGCCAGGGTGCCCTGCTCCGCGCCCTGCACCCCGCCGGACACCGGCGCATCGACGAAACGGCAGCCGCGTGCCGCCAGCCGGGCGGCAAAGGCGAGCGCCTCGTCCTGGCGCGTCGAACTCATGTCGATCCACAGCGTGCCCGGTGCCAGGTGCGCCAGCGCGGCGTCCAGCACGTGGCCGACCACCGGCCCCGCTTCCAGCATCGAGATCACGATGTGCGCGTCCTGCACGGCGTCGGACAAGCTGGCGCATGGCTGGGCGCCGCCGTCGCGCAGCGCTTCGGCCTTGGCCGGGCTGCGGTTCCAGACGCGCAGCGGATAGCCGGCCTGGGCCAGCCGGGCCGCCATCGGCTTGCCCATCAGGCCGATGCCGAGAAATGTCAGTATCGTGGAAGTCATTACTGTCCTCAGTGGTAAAAACGTCATGTCGATTCTAACAATTGGCGCGTCGACCACGTAAAAATCGCGGCACAGCTAAAATACCGGTATTCGCCGGACTCTCTTTTATTTCCACGGCGCTCATTCATAAAAGGCATACAGAATATGGTTTCTGCTAAAAACATCGTGATGTCCATCGCCGCCGTGGCCGCGCTGGCCGCTTCCCAGGCCAGCTTTGCCGCCGACGAATTCGGCGGCCTGGACTCGGTCGCGATCGAAGCCGGCGGTGGCGAACACGTCCAGGTGGTGCGCTGGTCGGCCCAGAAAAACTGGAACAAGAACTGGTTCGCCCGTGGCGGCTACCACCTGTCCGGCTACTGGGATGCGAACATCGCCTACTGGCGTGCCAACCGCTGGGACGACATCCAGGACAACCGCAAGAACCTGGCCGTGATCGGCGTGACCCCGGTATTCCGTTGGGAAGCCGACGACAAGCGCGGCTTCTACGGCGAAGCCGGCATCGGCGCCAGCGTGTTCTCGAGCGTGTACACCAACACCCACCGCCAGCTGTCGACCGCGTTCGAATTCGCGGACCACATCGGCGCCGGTTACGTGTTCGCGAACAAGTGGGACGTGGGCGTGCGCCTGCAGCATTACTCGAACGGCGGCATCAAGCATCCGAACGGCGGCGTCAACCTGGCGCTGGTGCGCGTGGCGTACAGCTTCTAAGCTTCGATCCGCTCAGTCTGGGCCCCACCTCCGAGGGGCCGAGGCTGCTTGAGCAGGCGTATCTAACGTCGGCCAACCCCGATTCATGTAACAATCTGCTCAGGCGGCGCCTGCCCCGGGCGTCGCGACCGAACGCAGAATTGCGCAGATCCCGATGACCGACACCAGCACCGTCAAACGCTACCTCCCGTGGCTGGTGGCGACTGCCCTGTTCATGGAGCAGCTCGACGCCACCATCCTCAACACCGCCATCCCCAGCATTGCCGCCAGCCTGCAGGTCACCCCGCTGAGCCTGAAATCGGTCGCGACCAGCTATATCCTGAGTCTGGCCGTCGGTATCCCGGTGAGCGGCTGGATGGCCGACCGCTTCGGCACGCGGCGCGTGTTCGCCACCGCCATCGCCGTCTTCACGCTGGCCTCGGTGCTGTGCGGGCTGTCGCTCAACGCCCCGATGATGGTGGCGGCGCGCCTGCTGCAGGGCCTGGGCGGGGCCATGATGATGCCGGTCGGGCGCCTGGCAATCATCCGCACCTTTCCCAAGAACGAGCTGCTGAAGGCAATGAATTTCGTGATCCTGCCGGCGCTGATCGGGCCCCTGCTCGGCCCCACGGTCGGCGGCCTGATCGTGCACTGGCTGTCTTGGCGCGCGATCTTCTTCGTCAACGTGCCGGTCGGCCTGCTGGCGCTGTATTTCGTGCTCAACCACATGCCGGACTACCGCGGCGCCGAGACGCGTCCGCTCGACGTGATCGGCCTGATCCTGTTCAGCTCCGGCACCGCCATCCTGTCCTGGCTGCTCGAAGTGTTCGGTGAACATACGCTGGACGGCATCACGGCCGGCCTGATGCTGGCGCTGTCGGTGGCGCTGCTGGCGGCCTACGTGTGGCATGCCCGGGAAGCGCAATTCCCCCTGCTGCGGCTGTCGCTGTTCAAGGTCCGCACCTTCCGCGCCTCGGTCCTGGGCGGCTTCATCACGCGCATCGGCGTGGGTGGCCTGCCCTTCCTGCTGCCGCTGCTGTACCAGCTCGGCCTGAAGCTGCCGGCGTGGCAATCGGGCCTGCTGATGATGCCGACCGCCGCGGCGGCGATGTGCATGAAACTGGTCGCGCCGAAACTCCTGGCGCGCTTCGGCTACCGTCAGGTGCTGGTCGTGAACACGATCTGCATGGGGATGACGATCGCGCTGTTCTCGCTGGTCGGCGTGGACACGCCCTGGTATGCGATCGCCTGCATCGGCCTGCTGCAGGGCTTCTTCAATTCGCTGCAGTTCTCCAGCATGAACACGCTGGCCTATTCCGACGTCGAGCAGAAGGATTCGAGCATGGCCAGCACCATCGCCAGCTCGTTCCAGCAGCTGTCGATGAGCTTCGGCCTGGCCTCGGGGTCGCTGGTGACGGCCTGGTTCCTGGGGCGGGTGCCGCAGACCAACCAGGTGATGGTGACGCAGGCGCTGCACCACGCCTTCATCACGCTGGCGGTGACGACCATGCTGTCCTCGCTGGTGTTCTGGCGCCTGCGCCGCAGCGACGGCGAGAGCATCAGCAAGGGCAAGACCGCGACCGCGGTGGCGCAGGATCCTGCGCCACTCTCGCAAGCTTGATCGCTACTGCGACAGCGTGATCATCTTGTAGGCCGGGTCGGCCTTGATCTTCTCCTGGGTGAACGGCAGCGCCGGCCATTCCTTGCGCGCATAGACGCCGATCTGGTCGGCATAGTAGGGCGATTTCGGATCGGTCGACTGGCCGTACACCAGCATGCCCTGGGCCTGCGGCCCGTCGGCGTCGAAGGTCACGGTCTGGATATAGCTGGCACCCCAGTACGGGTTGTTGTAGCCAGTCTTGCTGATGTCGGTGTTCCAGCGGATCGAGTTGTAGGCGCCGTCGACGTCGCCCAGGCCGCCGTGCAGCGCCACCCGGACGCCGTTACGGGTATCGGCCTGGTAATCGCCCAGCATGGCGTCGAGCGGAATGCCCAGGCCCTGCAGCTTGGTGGCCGCGGTCTTGATGGCCGCCAGCATGGCCGGCACGGCGGCCGGGGCCACGCCGGCCGGCGTATGCACCGGATCGGCCGCATTGAAGGGTACCGCCCACTTGTTCGGCAGGGTGGTCGCGATATTCCAGAACTCGCGGAACAGCAGCGCGCCGCGGCTGTCGATGTTCGCCTTGCGGTCCCAGCCGCGCAGCACCGAGCACGCCTGCACCACGGTCGCATCCTGGCTCACGGCGCAGGCGGGCAACAGGTCCGGCAGCACCAGTTCGGCCGCGTAGACGCGTTCGGCGAACATCAGCTCCTGCAGGTCGCTCGTCTGCAGGGTCTTGCGCTGGGCGATCCTGTCCTCGAGCTGGATGAAGCCGATGCGGCTGCGCAGGCGCTGCTCGACGCCGACGCGGCCGTACAGCGGCGAATAGCCGAGCGGCGCCGGGCCGGTCATCAGGGCGCGCGTGTTGTTCAGCCAATAGCTGTCGTTGGAATTGCCGACGTAATCGGTGCGGATGGTCCAGGGACCGTTCGCCGGCGAGAAGATGCCGGTCGGCGCATTCGCATCCTGGCCCCAGCCGCAGGCGGCGCGCGAACCGTCGAACATCAGCAGCGCCGGCTGCAGCAGGCAGTTGCTGCCGAACTTCTGGGTGGTCATGTGCGGCACCACGCTGGCGTCGGCGAACAGCACATTGCCGTCGCGGTCGGCCGCAAGGGTATTCACCCAGGGCAGGCCGACGGTCTTGTCGAGCGAGGCTTTGAGGGTCTGCACGCTGGTCGCGCTGCCGATGCCGAGCCATTGTTCGAGCATGCGGGTGTTGTTGCGGTTCGGGTCGGCGAACACGTAGGCGGCAGCCGTACTCCAGGTCAGGCCGGCTTCCGGCTTGACCAGCACCGGGCCCTGCTTGCTGAAGTAGAAGGTCTTGCTGCGCTTGGCCGTGGAGCCATCCGCCTGCAGCACGTCGATCGTCACCGTCTTCGACGTCATCTTGATCTTTTCGCCGTCCACCAGGTAGGTGGTGCCGGTGGCGTCGCCCGGGTCGAGCGGCAGGCGGAAGGTGGTGAAGTGGTTGGCGGCGGTGACGGTGTGGGTCCAGGCCACGTCGCGGTTGAAGCCGATCACGATCGCCGGCATGCCGCCCAGGATCGCACCCATCGCATCGTAGCGGCCAGGGACGGTCAGGTGGGCCTGGTAGAAGCGGTCGGTGCTAGTCCAGGGGAAGTGCGGATTGCCGAGCAGGAGGCCGCGGCCGCTGGTCGACAGGTCCTTGCCGACCGCGAGGCCGTTGCTGCCGAAGCCTTCGTAATGCAGCTTGTCGAGGCGCGCTGCCACGAAGCCCATGTCCGGCTTGCGGTTCGAGCGTGCGGCCAGCCGCACCACGGCGTTCGGATCGCGTGCGCCGGCCACGATTTCCCTGGCGAAGACTTCACCGGACGCGTGCAGCGACTTTTCGGCGAGGACCAGGTACATGTCGTCGACGCTGATCGGACGCACCCACTTGGCGCCGTTGCAGGCGGCGGGGTATTTGCCGGCATATTCGGTGATGTAGCGGTTGTAGCCGGCCACATAGCCTTCGAGGACGTCGCGCGCTTCCTGGCCGCCGGCGGCGTAGCCGGCGCGCAGCTGCTCGAGGTCGACGTAGCCCTTGAAGAAGAAGTCGCTTTCCTGGTTGCTGAGGTCCATGAAGCCGCTGGCGGCGCCGTATTCGTCGCCGGCGCGTGCGGTTGCGTGGGCATCCGGACCGAAGAATTGCGAACGCTCGCCGCGTGCGGTGAGCAGCGAATCGGCGAACATGCAGACGTTGTCCTGGGCATAGGCATAGGCCATGCCGTAGCCGATGCCGCGGAAATTATCGGCGCGCACATGGACGACGCCATGAGTGGTGCGCGTCAGCTCGGCGCTGTACTTGGTGGCCGGGATCGGGGCCGGTGCGTTGTCATTGCTGTCGTGGTGGCAGGCGCTCAGCGTGGCGCTGAGCAGTGCTGCGGTCGCGATCGGGAATAGCTGTCTCATGAAAACCCTTTTTCTTATGGGAATGTGGTGCAAAAGCATTCATCATCGTCATGACGATAGCAGACATCTTGATCTGGATCAGATGTTTTATTGCAAAAACAAACGCACAACAGGGGTTTTCTGTGGGAGAAAAGCAAAAAACCCCACTCAGCTTGCTGAGTGGGGTTTTGCATTACTACTTTTCTACTGCTATTAATTAGCCTGACGATAACCTACTTTCACACTGGTTGCAGCACTATCATCGGCGCAAAGTCGTTTCACGGTCCTGTTCGGGATGGGAAGGGGT
>NZ_VFNH01000001.1 GCF_006715485.1 Herbaspirillum sp. SJZ107 | reverse complement strand
CAGGACGTTGATAGGCTGGGTGTGGAAGTGCAGTAATGCATTAAGCTAACCAGTACTAATTGCCCGTACGGCTTGTCCCTATAACCTTGGCAGTACAAGGTTGAGATGACAGCTGTTTGTTGATACCCAGATTCAAAAAACAATACTTCTTCCGGATTCAGAGTGGCGCCCAGCACAGGGAAGCGCACTCGTACAGTTTATGCCTGATGACCATAGCAAGTCGGTACCACCCCTTCCCATCCCGAACAGGACCGTGAAACGACTTTGCGCCGATGATAGTGCTGCAACCAGTGTGAAAGTAGGTTATCGTCAGGCTAATTAATGAGTAGTAAGCGAAACCCCGCAGAGTGATCTCTGCGGGGTTTTTTGCTTTCTCGATGCCGTCAAATGGACGAAGGCTTACAGCGCTGCCAGAATCGCCGTCGCCACACCCGGTGAGTGCTTGTCGAAGTAATGAATATGGCCCAGGGCGCCGGTACAGAATTCATAGCATCCCTGCTTGTGGGGTGGCGTCGGCTGCAGGAGCGTCTGCAAATTTCCTGCCCATAGATTGCGCCCGACGTAGTCCCCGCTGCCGTAGCCATTGCCCCAGCTTGCCAGGCCGGCGTCGGACAGGTTGGCGTTCCTGGCCCAGCCGTAAATCCCCGGAAAGCGCGCCGCATACAACTGGCGCAGCGGCGATCCGAAGGTGAGCAGGTCGATCGGGGCCAGCTGTGCCAGGAACCCGGGATTGCGCGCCTTCAGGTAGCGCAGCAGGTCCAGTGTGATCACCGTCCCCTGGCTATGGCTGATCACCACGATGCGCTCGTAGCCTTCGCTCTTCAAATGGCGCAGCAGCGAGACGTAGCGCGCCATGATGCGCAGGCGCGGCGTTTCGCCGACCGGACGCTCGCGCAGCCAGTTGTCGACGTCGATGGCGGTGTCGATCACGACGCGCAGCGAAGCGAACGCCCTGGACAGCCTGCCCAGCGAGACCCCACCCATCAGACGCGTCAAGGACAGATAGGCCAGCGCGCTGCCGCCCACCACCACCCCCAGATCCTGGCTCGTCCACGGAAAGGCGGGCCGATACTGCAGCAAGGCGCCGGCCGGCAGCAGGAGGAAAAAGGCGGCGACGGCAATCCACTTCGCAGCCTGCAGCAGCCGGAAACCCTGGTTCAGCCAGCGCCACAGGCCGAGTGTGCGCTCGCCCTGGGTGGGTGCGGGCGGCGGCAGGAGTTCTGCGATGACCGAGGGCAGGAAGGCGACGACAGCGCACGCGAAAGCCACGACCATGCATACCAGGAACGGGATCGCAGCCGGGCTCGCGCTCAGATCGATCAGCGTCTTCAGGCGGTCGCTCAGCGTCGTGGTGGCGTCACCCCATGCCGTCGGTACGACCGTCGCCATCAAGCCTGGCGCATGGTCCCGGAGGAGCGCCGCATACCCGCTCCATAGCGTCAGCACCACGACCAGCAGCAGCGGTGCCGGCACCGCCGCGGCGATCAGGCCGGTATCGATCGAGCGCCGGACGTCTTCGTAAGGATGACGGTATTTCGCAACCATGCCGGCGGCCAGCAGCGCGAGATTGACGAGCGCCAGCGCGCCCCATGCCAGGACCAGCCAGGCGAAATGGCCTTCGACGAAGAACACGAACCAGTTCAAGGGGGTGAGGGTGATGCCCTTGGCCGCCATGACCCCGATCTCCACGAAAGCCCACAGCACCGCGCCCATCAGGATCACTGCCCAGGCTTTCAGGGCGCCCGGCCGGCTGATCTCGTAGCGCCGCACGAAAACACTACCGGCCAGCAGCGAGAGCGGTAGCGCCAGCATGAAGGCCGCGTCGGCCGACAGGAGGAACTGCCTGCTCTCCTGCCAGCTGCCCAGGGCGGCCAGGCCGATGCCGCTCAGCCAGATCGTCGGCAGGGCCAGGCGCTGCACCCATCTCGGTGCCTCTGGCCGGCGCATCCGCTTTTGCAGTAAAAAGCCGAGTCCGCAGGCAGCGGTGATGCCGATCATGGCGGCCGTGCCGATCCGGCCGGCGTCGCCGCTCGGCACCAGCAGCGCCAGGAAGGCGACCCCGAGGCAGAGCATCAGGATGTTCCCGAGCGCGATCGGCACCGCCAGCAGCCAGTAGCCCCAGGCTGAAGCGCCGTAGATGAACTGCAGCACCGGGATGCGGGTACGATTGCCGCGCGAGGCCAGCAGGGAACCGAGTGCGCTGCGTCCGAGGCTGGCCACGTGCAGGAACAGCTGGATCATCTGGCGCACGGCCGTCAAGCCGCCCTGGGTACCGCCGTGGGACAAGTCGGACCAGAACATCTCGAACACGTCGACCGTGGTCTGGTCAGGCCGGCTGCAGCGCATGCGCGTCGTCACGTAGTTGTCCTTGTAGTCGCCGCCGCCGGCCAGCGTGATCGCGGTAAAGTCGATGTCGGTAGCGTTGACGCCGTGCGCGTCCGGACTGGCGCCGCGTGCGGCGGCGGCCACCGTGCGCGGCAACTTGCTGCTCTGTGCCGCCACCGTGGCGCGACTGGAAGCGGGTACCGCAAGGTCCTCGGTACTGACCGCGATGTGCGTCGGCGTGCAGGCGAAACTGCCGTAGCTGGCCGGATCCGCGCACTGCAATTGCTTGGCGATGGAGGCGGATGTCGCGCCCGCTTCGTGATGGCCCACGCCGTGTACGGCGATGACAGCAACACTGCCTTTGTTCATTCCACCTCCCATAGTCGTAGTTTGAGGTACATTGAAACGCAGAGTTACTGAAATGGTAAGACAGCCGACACTTGCGATGGCGTCAATTCAGCGATGTATTTACACTGCATGCGCGAGCGTATCAAAAGTGCAACACGGTAGCGAATCGACAGGGAGACGGGGATGCGCGATGCACTCATCATCGGCGGCGGCCACAACGGCCTGGTCTGCGCCTGGTACCTGGCCCGCGCCGGCCTCAAGGTGACAGTCCTGGAAAAGCGCGCCGTCGTCGGCGGCGCGGCGGTCACCGAGGAATTCCACCCGGGCTTTCGCAACTCGGTCGCCTCGTACACGGTCTCGCTGCTCAACCCGAAGATCATCCGCGACATGAACCTGGCCGCGCACGGCCTGCGTATCGTCGAGCGCCCGCTGTCCAACTTCCTGCCGCTCGACGATGGACGCTACCTCAAGGTCGGCGCCGGCAGGACCGCCGGTGAGGTGGCAAAGTTTTCCGAACGCGACGCCCGCCGCCTCGACGCCTATGCCGCGCAGCTGGATGTCGCCGCCGATGTGCTGCGCGAACTGGTCCTGCAGACGCCGCCGAACCGGGTCGAAGGCGGCTGGCTGACCGCGCTGCCCGAATTGATCAAGGCCGGCAAGCTCGGCAACCGCATGCGCAAGCTGCCGTTGGCGGCGCAGCGCGGCCTGCTCGACCTGTTCACCAAGTCGGCCGGCGATTACCTGGATGGCTGGTTCGACAGCGCGCCGATCAAGGCGGCCTACGGCTTCGACAGCGTGGTCGGCAATTACGCCAGTCCTTATTCGCCCGGCTCGGCCTATGTGCTGCTGCATCACGTGTTCGGCGAAGTGAACGGCGAAAAGGGCGCCTGGGGCCATGCGGTCGGCGGCATGGGCGCGATCACCCAGGCGATGGCCGTGGCGGCGCAAAAGCAGGGCGTGGACATCCGCACCGGTTGCGCAGTCGACGAGGTCCTGCTGGATAAAAGCCGGGCTACCGGCGTCGTCACCGCAAAGGGCGAGCGGCTCGACGCACGCGTGGTGGTCTCGAACCTGAATCCGCGCCTGCTGTACACCCGCCTGGTCGACCCGGGCGCGCTCCCGCCGGAGTTCCTGCGGCGCATGCAGGCCTGGCGCTGCGGGTCCGGCACCTTCCGCATGAACGTGGCGCTGTCCGAACTGCCGGACTTCAGCTGCCTGCCGGGACACCAGGCGGCCGAGCACCACGGCAGCGGCATCATCATCGCCCCCAGCCTGCAGTACATGGAGCGCGCCTACCACGATGCGCGCGCCTTCGGCTGGGCGCGCGCGCCGATCGTCGAGGTCCTGATTCCATCCACGCTGGATGCGACGCTGGCGCCGCCCGGCCAGCACGTGGCCAGCCTGTTCTGCCAGCACGTGGCGCCCGAACTGCCCGACGGTTCCAGCTGGGACCTGCACCGCGAACGGGTGGCCGACCTGATGATCGACACCGTCGACCGCCATGCGCCGAACTTCAGGCGCGCGGTGCTGGGCCGCCAGATCCTGAGTCCACTCGACCTGGAGCGCACCTTCGGACTGGTCGGCGGCGACATCTTCCACGGCGCGCTCGGACTCGACCAGCTGTTCTCGGCGCGTCCAATGCTCGGCCATGCCGACTACCGCGGACCGCTTGCGGGCCTGTACACCTGCGGTTCCGGCACCCATCCCGGCGGCGGCGTGACCGGTGCGCCCGGCCACAATGCCGCCCGCGAAATCCTGCGCGACCTGGGCCGGCGCCCCCGCTGACGCAGCAGGGCGCGCCAATTCGCGCAGCAAGTTGATCGCAGCACCCGCCCCGCTGCCGGGTATGATGGCCGCAAACAGAACAGCCTACCGGAGACCCGCTTGGACCCGACACGCCGCCGCCTCGCCCTGACCCTGCTCGCTTCGCCGCTCTGGCCCACGGCGCTCCACGCGGCCACGCCGGCGCCCCAGCAACGCTCGATCACCGAGTTCGGCGCCATCGACGACGACGCCACCGACGACGCGACGGTCAACACCCGCGCGATCCAGGCCGCGATCGACCACCTGGCCGGGCAGGGCGGCGGCACGGTGGTGGTGCCGCGCGGGGTCTTCGTCAGCGGCGCGCTGTTCCTGAAGCCGCAGGTGCACCTGCACCTCGACCAGGGTGCGGTGCTGAAGTGTTCGACCGACATGAAGCATTTTCCGGTGCGGCGCACGCGCATCGAAGGCCACTTCGAAGACCGTTTCAATCCGGCCCTGATCAACGCCAGCGGCTGCGATGGCTTGAAGATCAGCGGCGAAGGCACGCTGGACGGCGCCGGGCGTCCGGTCTGGGACCTGTTCTGGAAGCTGCGCAACGCCGCGCCGGACAAGCGCAACTTCCCCAACCTGGGCGTGCCGCGCGCCCGCCTGGCCCTGATCGAGCGCTCGCGCGGCGTCACCATCGAAGGCGTCACGTTCAAGGATTCGCAGTTCTGGAACCTGCACCTGTACGACTGCCGGGACGTGGTGGTGCGCAATGCGCGCTTCCAGGTGCCGGACGACTACAAGCAGGCGCCCAGCACCGACGGCATCGACCTCGACAGTTGCCGCGACGTGACCATCGAGGGCTGCCATTTCTCGGTCACCGACGATTGCATCGCCGCCAAGGGCTCGAAGGGCCCGCACGCGCTGGAAGACCGGGACAGCCCGCCGGTCGAACGCATCCGCGTGCGCAACTGCGTGTTCCGGCGCGGCCATTCGGTCATGACGCTGGGAAGCGAGGCCACCGTGGTGCGCGACGTCGTGGTCGAAAACTGCACGGCGACCGGCGTCGGCAACATCGCCGTGCTCAAGCTGCGTCCGGACACCCCGCAGCAATACGAAGACATCCACCTGCGCAACCTGACCCTGGATTCGGCGGGCGGCGCCGTGATCAGCATGCAGCCCTGGACCCAGTACGTGGACCTGAAGGGGGCGCCGCCGCCGCGCTCCACCGTGCGCAACATCAGCCTGGAAAACATCAAGGGCCGCTTCGGCACGCTGGGCACGATCAAGCCGAATCCGGGCCAGACCGAGATCGGCGCCGTCCTGCTGAAGGACATCGACCTGCGGCTGGCCAGCACGGGCTTCGAGGTCAGCGGCGCCGCCGGGTTGCGCCTGGAGAACGTGGTCGTGAACGGCAAGCCGTTCACGGTTTGATGGCGCCGCCGCCAAGCTTGTAAAATGCCGCCTCCAGCAGCGAGGCGACCATGCACCAGGCAGCACCCGGCAATACCATCACGATTTCGAGAATCCTCCACGCGGGCTACGTGATGGCCTGCGAAGGCACGCGCATCGCCTTCGACACCATCTTCGAGAATCCGTTCAGCCGCAACTGCCACGCCTTTCCGGACCTGCGTTTCGACCACGAGGCGATCCGCCGGCAGCGCTTCGACGCGGTGTTCATCTCGCACTTCCACGACGACCACTGCTCGCTCGAGAGCCTCGACCTGCTGGACCGCGCCACGCCGATCCATATCTACTGCATCTTCGACGAACTGTTCGACATGGTGCGCCAGCTGGGCTTCACGCAGGTGCACCCGTTGCGGCTGGACGTGCCGGTGACGGTCGGCCCGTTCCAGGTAATCCCGCGCGAAGCGATGGATGCCGACGTCGATTCGATGTTCCAGGTGAAGGCGGCCGGGTTGAACGTGCTGAACGTGGTCGATTCCTGGATCGACGACGGCACCCTTGCCCAGCTGGTGCAGGAAGGGCCGTGGGACATGGTGCTGTGGCCGTTCCAGACCATGCGCGAGATCGAGGTACTGGCGCCGTCGCGCTCGACCCCGGCGCCGCCGACGCTGCCGGAAGAATGGATCCCGCAGCTGCAGGCGCTGGCGCCGCGCTACGTGGTGCCGAGTTCCTGCCAGTTCCTGCAGGAGCCGTGGTCCTGGTACAACCGCGCCTTCTTCCCGATCACCTATGCGCAGTTCGCGCGCGAGGTCGGCGCGGCGCTGCCGGCGGCGCAGGTGGTGCGGCTCGATCCCTCGCGCTCGGTGCAGCTGGACGCCGGCACGCTGCGGCCGGCGCCGCCCCTGGACTGGGTGATCCCGATCGGCCCGCAGGACGTCGATTACGTCTACGAAGGCAACGCCGCGCCGCCGCCGACCGCGGACATCGCGCGCCACTTCGCGCCGCTGGCGCCCGACCAGTTTGCGCGCGTGCTGGAGTACTGCCGCACCACGCTGCCGGCAAAATACGGCGAGATCGACGCCGCCTCGGACTACTTCGACCAGCCGCGCATCTGGCGCCTGTCGCTGCTCGACCACGCGGGGCAGGCGACCCACTTCCGCTACCGCCTCGAACCCGGCGGCCCGGCGCGGCTCGACGACAGCGATGCGCCGCTCGGCTGGACCACCGAAATCCCCGCCACCAAGCTGTACGGCGCGCTGGAAGAGGGCGAGTCGCTGACCACGATGTACCTGCGCATCAACGACACGGTGTTCGACGCCGCCACCGAGCGCGACCTCGAAGACGCCGACGTGGTCGACGACCCGCTGATCCGCTGCCTGTTCAGCGACACCTTCGGCGCCTACCAGGCGGCCCAGCTGCGGCGCCTGCTGGCGCGTTCACTTCCCGAGTAGAGCCAGCGACTGCTCCCAGTCGCCTTCCCAGGCGTGCAGGAAGCCGTGCGTCTTGAAGGCGCGCTTCAGGGCGCCCAGCGGTGCGCGGTAGACGTCGTGCAGGCCCAGCGCCAGCGTCACCGGGTTCCAGACCGCGTTGCGCTTGGACTTGCGCGCGCTCGCCTTCACCCGCGCGCCGTCGTCGCCGAAGATGCCGATGGCTTCGTCGAGCGCCTTGTCCAGGTCCATGCGCACGATGCGGCCGAAGGCTTCCAGCACCTCGGCCTTGCCGATGCCGAACTGCGATTCGGTCGCCGGGGCCGGCGTCTTCTGCGCCGCCGCTGCATCGTGCTTCAGCTTGCCCGGCAGCTTTTCCAGGTCCTTCTTCTGGAAACGCAGCGCCTCGAGCGGATAGCGCAAGCCCGGTGGCGGCAGGTGCACCGCAATCCGGTATGCATCCTTGGTCATCGTGATCAGCACGTCCTCGCTGCCGGCCAGCAGGCGCGCGACGTCGCCTTCGAAGAATACCGGCGCTGCGTAGCCGCCGTTGGCATCGCCGAACAGCTCGGGCATCGCAGGGTCATAGTCCAGCCAGACATAGGGCGTCATGCCGTGCTCGAGCAGGCGCGCCAGGGTCCACGGCGTGCCGGTCTGCAATGTCAGCCAGGCACATGCTTCGCCGGTGGTGGCGCGGAAAGGAAGGTCGGTCGTGCTCATGGCTTCTCGGATACGGTAAGGGACGGCCATTGTAGTGCAAACGCTTGACAGTCAAATATGACGGCAATAATATGAGGTTCATCATATTTTGAATGCCGCAGCCATGTCCACGGACCTCAAGCAGACCCGCCGCGAACAATCGCACGAACGCATTCTCGACGCCGCCGCCCGCGCCATCTGCCGCGACGGCTACGCCGGCCTCGGCGTTGCCAACGTGATGAAGGAAGCGGGGCTGACCCACGGCGGCTTCTATGCCCACTTCGCATCGCGCGACGACTTGCTGGCTGCCGCCGTCGAGCATGCCGGCGAACAGAGTGCGGCGCGTATGCGCGAGCGTCTCCAGGCCCGTATCGCCGAGGGGGCCAGTCCGCTGCGCGCCCTGGTCGAAGAGTACCTGTCGGAGCGGCACGTGGAGGCGCTCGACCAGGGCTGTCCGGTGGCCGCGCTCGGCGCCGACCTGGCGCGCGGCGAACCGGCCCTGCGCCAGGTGGCCGAACGGCGGGTACTGCACCTGGCCGGCGCGGTGGAACGGGCGCTGCCGCCACGCAGTGCCGCCGGCACCGGCATGGTGATCGCCAGCACGCTGGTCGGCGCCGTCCAGATCGCCCGGGTGCTGCAGGCCGAACCACGCAATGCCGTGCTGCGCAGTTGCAGGGATGCGCTGCTGGCCCAATACGACCGTCCCGCCACGGCGGGCTGATTCCACCGGTGCCGCCGGCGCAAGCCGCGGCACTTTTTTCGTCACCAAATATGACACACGTCATATTTCGATCATCAGGAGAGCCAGCATGAAACTCGACAATGCCACCGTCCTCGTCACCGGCGCCAACCGCGGCCTGGGCCTGGAATTCGCCCGCCAGGCACTCGCCGCCGGTGCCCGCAAGGTCTACGCCGGCGCACGCGATCCGGCCAGCGTCACGTTGCCGGGCGTGATACCGGTACGGCTGGACGTCAACGACCCGGCCCAGGTGGACGCGGCGGTTGCCGCCTGCGGCGACGCCACCGTGGTCGTCAACAACGCCGGCATCGCCACCATGGGCGGCCTGCTGGACGCGGGCAGCATCGACGCCCTGCGTGCCATGTTCGATACCAATGTGTCCGGCCTGCTGCGCGTCAGCCAGGCCTTTGCCCCGGTCCTGGCACGCAACGGCGGCGGCGCGTTTCTGAACGTGCTGTCGGTGGCGAGCTGGATCAGCACGCCCGGCCTGGGTGCTTATGCAGCCACCAAATCGGCCGCGTGGAGCGTGACCAACGGCCTGCGCATTGCGCTGCAGGGACAGGGCACCCAGGTGCTGGGACTGCATGTCGGCTTCATCGATACCGATCTCACGCGCGGCATCGACCTGCCCAAGCTGGCGCCGGCGGATGTCGTCGCCAAGGCGTATGCGGCGCTGGAAGACGGCGCGAAGGAGGTGCTGATCGACGAGCTATCGCAGCGGGTGCGGCAGGGATTGGCGGCCGATCCCGGGATCTACCTCGACAGCGTGGCGCGCGAGGCTTGACTCGGGCTGCCTGAGGTCCGGTGGCTCTGCTGTCGCCGGATTTTACATAGTTCCTTGCGGGAACTTTAAAGAAAAAAATATTCTCATTGGAATCAAGGACATACGATCCGACAATTGTTAGGCACGAGTGTTGCTTACCTTGTAAGTTCTTACTACGAGGAGGTTGCCATGTTGTTGAGGTCTGTCAGTAAACTGCTGGTCAGCCTGTCGGTCTTCGCTTGTTCATCCTTGTTTGCCGCCCCGCTGGTGGTCAATCTCGCCAACGTCCAGAGCAATGCACCGCTCGGCAATTCGGCGAATACGGTGCTGACCTTCGACGTCGGCGCGAATTCGGCCATCACCGGTTTTTCCTTCGCGGTCAACCTAAGCGCCTATGCACCGAGCTGGCTGTCGGAACTCGGACTGGCAGTGTCCGACTCGAGCGTGAGCACCGGTTTCACCTTCTTCCCGGGCATCGGCAACGACGTGCCGGGAACAGCAAGCTATGCCGATGCCTACGATCTCGTCGACCTCGGCATCGCTTTCAATGTCGGCGCCGACGGCATCCTGCGCCTGGAGTTCTACGAGGATGTGGACGACCTGACGGGTCCGGACGGCCAGTGGAACACCGGTACCCTGACCTTCAACGTGGAAGCGGCAGGCGGGCCGGACCAGCCGGGCGAGGTGCCGGAGCCGGCCTCGCTGCTGCTGCTGGGTGCCGGCCTTGGCGCGCTCGGTTACGCCAGCCGCCGCCGGGTCACCGCGCGCAGGCCTTCCTAACGCCCGTCGCGTCCGCGATCGGCTTCTGCCGCCGCGGCGTCGGCCTCGCCGCTGCGCGCCACCGGCAGATGCCAGTCGTAGCGGATTGCCGCCAAGCGCAGCACGAAGCACAGCGCCGCTCCGGCACAGGCCATGGTGGCGCTGTGCCAGCCCAGCGCATCGCCCGCGACCACCACGGTGGCGCCGGCCAGCGCCGCCACCGCGTAGACCTCGGCGCGCATCACGGCAGGGATCTCGGACAGCAGCACGTCGCGCGCGATGCCGCCGCCGATCCCGGTCAGCATGCCGAGCAGCGCCGCCATGTACGGCTGTACGCCGAACACCAGCGCCTTCTGGGCGCCGGCCACGCAGAACAAGCCCAGTCCGGCCGCGTCCAGCACCAGCACGGTGTTCCGCAGGTGGCGCAGGCCCGGATGCCAGAAGAAGATCAGCACGCCCGCCATGATCGACGCCGCCAGGTAGCGCCAGTCGCCGATCGCGGCCGGCGGCGTGGCGCCGATCAGCAGGTCGCGCACGATGCCGCCCGAGTTGGCGGCAACGAAAGAGAGCACCAGCACGCCGAACAGGTCGAGGCGGCGGCGCACGCCGGCCACCGCGCCGCTGAGCGCGAACACGAAGGTGCCGAGCAGGTCGAGCGTCAGGACCAGGGTCCGCAGCGCAGTGCCTACATCAAGTGAAACAGCGTCAAGTGAAACAGCGGGAAACATCTCGTCGAGCCTGGATTCGGAAATCGGTACGTCCTGCGCTGGCGCGCCGCGGACAACAGGACATTATGAGGCTTGCGCGCCTGGCGCGGAAGGGCTGCGCCCGGCTGCATCGGCGGCGCGCGACAGCGGCATTGTCGGGTTATCGTACTTACGTTCATCAATCTTGCGCCCGATTCATGAGCGCCAATCATAAGGTCATGCAGCATTCATGCGCCCGCTTGTGATGATTTGCCATTATCATGCGCACTGGGTCGGGGATGGACCGCCGACCAACATGACATCTTCAAAGGACAACATGACTGTGAAAGCCTATGGCGCGCTGGCCGCCGACAAGCCGCTCGAATCCCTCGACATCGTTCGCCGCGCACCCGGTGCGCACGACGTCCAGATCGACGTCGCCTTCTGCGGCGTGTGCCACTCCGACCTGCATACCGTGCGCGCCGAATGGGCCGGTACGCTGTTCCCGTGCGTGCCTGGCCACGAGATCGTCGGCCGCGTGTCCGCCATCGGCGGCCACGTGCACGGCGTCAAGGTCGGCGACCTGGTCGGCGTCGGCTGCATGGTCGACAGCTGCCAGCACTGCGCGGATTGCGAAGACGGCCTGGAAAACTACTGCGACGGCATGGTCGGCACCTACAATGGCCCGACCCAGGACGCCCCCGGCCACACGCTGGGCGGCTACTCGGAGCAGATCGTGGTGCACGAGCGCTTCGTGCTGCGCGTGAGCCATCCGGAAGAACAGCTGGCTGCCGTGGCGCCGCTGCTGTGCGCCGGCATCACCACCTACTCGCCGCTGCGTCACTGGGGCGCAGGTCCGGGCAAGACCGTCGGCGTGGTCGGCATCGGTGGCCTGGGTCACATGGGCATCAAGCTGGCGCGCGCGATGGGCGCCCACGTGGTCGCCTTCACCACCTCGGAATCGAAGATCAAGGATGCCGAAGCGCTGGGCGCCCACGAAGTGGTGGTGTCGCGCGATCCGGCAGCGATGGCGGCCCGCACCAAGACCCTGGACCTGATCATCAACACCGTCGCGGCACCGCACGACCTGGACGCGTTCTTGAACCTGCTCAAGCGCGACGGCACCATGGTGCTGGTCGGCGCCCCGGCCACGCCGCACCCGTCGCCGCAGGTGTTCAACCTGATCACCAAGCGCCGCGCGATCGCCGGCTCGATGATCGGCGGTATCCCCGAGACCCAGGAGATGCTGGACTTCTGCGCCCAGCACAACATCGTCGCCGACATCGAAATGATCCGTGCCGACGAGATCAACGAGGCCTACGAGCGCATGCTCAAGGGCGACGTCAAGTACCGCTTCGTGATCGATAACGCGACCCTCGCGGCCTAAGCCTTTTCTTTTCCAAGCCGCCGCCCGTGCGCTGCGCGGGGGCGGCTTTTTCTTTTTGCTTCGATGAATCCAAATATTTCCGTGGCTCCCGGCACGCGCCTGGAGCAGCCCGCGGCATGGGGCGCCGTGTTCGCCCTGTCGCTGGCTGCCTTCGCGCTGGTCGCGTCCGAATTCATGCCGGTCAGCCTGCTCACGCCGGTGGCCGCCGAGCTGCACATCAGCGAAGGGCAGGCCGGCCAGGCGATCGCCATTTCCGGCGCCTTTGCGCTGGCCACCAGTTTGCTCATCCCGGTGCTGGCCGGACGGCTCGACCGCAAGGTGCTGCTGCTGGCGCTGACCGGCCTCATGATCAGTTCGGGCACGGTCGCGGCCTATGCCCCCGACTACACGATGTTCATGGTCGGGCGGGCGCTGATCGGCATCGCCATCGGCGGCTTCTGGTCGCTGTCGGCGGCCACCGCGATGCGCCTGGTGCCGCCGGCGCGGGTGCCGCGCGCGCTGGCCATCCTCAACGGCGGCAACGCCCTGGCGACGGTGGTCGCGGCGCCGCTCGGCAGCTGGCTGGGCGGCGTGATCGGCTGGCGCGGCGCCTTCTTCTGCGTGGTGCCGGTGGCGGCGCTGGCCTTTGCCTGGAAGGTGGTCAGCCTGCCGCCGATGCGGCGCGAACAGGCCGCGGGCTCCGCCAACGTGCTGAAGCTGTTGACGCGGCCGGCCGTGGCGCTGGGCATGGCCGCGAGCGGCCTGTTCTTCATGGGTCAGTTCACGCTGTTTACTTACCTGCGCCCCTTCCTGGAATCGGTGACGCATGCCGGCGTGCAGACGCTGTCGCTGCTCCTGCTGCTGGTCGGCGTGGCGGGCGTGGTCGGCACGACCTTCATCGGCCGCTTCCTGGAGAACGGCATGTACCGGACGCTGGTCTTCATTCCGGTGCTGATGGCGGCGATCGGCGTGCTGCTGGCCGCGTTCGGCGGCTCGGTGGCCGTGGCGGCGGTGCTGCTGGCATGCTGGGGCCTGGTGGCGACGGCGGCTCCGGTGGGGTGGTGGACCTGGCTGGCCCGGACCCTGCCGCACGATGCCGAAGCCGGCGGCGGCCTGATCGTGGCCACAGTGCAGTTGTCGATCATGATCGGCGCCAGCGCCGGCGGCCTGCTGTTCGACGCCGTCGGCTACGGCGCGACCTTCGGCGCCAGCGCCCTGATGCTGCTGGCGGGCGCCGCGATGACGGTGCTGGCTGCACGGGCGGCCGGGCGCGAAGCAAAAGCATGAGCGAGGACGCGGGCGGTGAGGGCGCTCGCACGCCGTTGGCCGAACGCCTGCGTCCGCGCACGCCCGCCGAGGCAGTCGATGCCGGCTCCATCGCTTTGTCGAGAATGCGCCGCGGTGAGCGTGGCCTTCACTTGCCTTAGGAACAACACCGCCTTACACTGAGCCGTATCGTCCGGCCGCAACCGGCCAGTAGCCGCACTTGCGCAACCAGGAACCTCGACTGCTCGTCTTCCCATCCGTGTATGAGAAATCTGCGAGAATTTTCGCTTCTACTTTCCCTATCGATGATCCTGTCTGGCTGTGACCCGTGTGAAAACGAAACATCGCAAACGGTCATCTCCCCTTCAGGCAAACTCAAGGCGGTTGTGTTCAACCGCAGCTGTGGGGCTACGACAGGCTTCAGTACCCAGGTTTCGGTTATTCCGGCGTCCGAGTCGCTGCCCGATGAGGGAGGCAATACCCTCGTCCTTGGCGGCACGGTCCCGCTGACTGTCGCGTGGCGCTCCGACGCTTCTTTGAACCTGAGCGGCCTCGGTGCAGCCAGCGTGTTTAATCGGTCGAGTTCTGTTGCAGGCGTTTCGGTCAGCTACCGAAACTGAATCATCCACGGCTTGAAGGCGACGCTTGACCTTCTTTTTCATACACTCATGCGCGCCCTCCATCTTTTCGCCTTTTTGTGCTGTTCCGCCGTTCATGCAGCAGCAGGCGCCGATCCCTTGGATCATCTGAAGAAAGACCAACCCAAAGACGTGATTGCACTCATCGATCGCCTCGCCGGTTGCAATCACTGGAGCGGCGAAGATGCCTACGACGCTGAACGGAAGCAGGAAATTGCTGCGGCCATCGCAGACTTGAAGTGCGAGCGACTGCAGAAAGACGTGGCGATGGCACGCAAACGCTATGCGAGGCGGCCGGATACGCTCAAAGTCTTACAAGCGGCGGAAGACACAAGCTATTGATGACGGCTTCGGAAGATCGCCAGGATCCGGCGCCCGGGTGGAAGCGGACGCCGTGATGGGTGGGCCGCCGGCCAGGCGCAGCCCCTGGCCTCACCCCTTGTGCCGGATCGTATCGATCACCAGCGCCAGCGCGCGCGAAGCCTGGCGCCGGCTCGGGTAATAGGCGTGCAGGCCGGGAAACACCGCACACCAGTCAGGCATCACGCTGACCAGCCGTCCCGAGCGCACGTAGGGCCCGACCAGGCTTTCCGGCAGGTAGGTCACGCCGACGCCGCTCAGCGCCGCGTTCAGCATGTGGTAGACGTTGGTGAACACGGTCTGCCCGCGCACCTGCGCCTCGAAATCGCGTCCGTCGTGGCGCAGTTCCCACGCATACAGGCCGCCGCTGCTGGCCAGGCGCAGGTTGATGCAGTTGTGCTTCATGAGTTCCTGGGCCGTCGCCGGCACCGCATGCCATTCGAAGTAGGCCGGGGCGGCGACGATCATCATCTGCACGTCGGGCGTCAGGCGCACCGCGATCATGTCCTTGTCGACCTGGTCGCCGTGGCGCACGCCGATGTCGTAGCGCTCGGCCGCGATGTCGACGATGCGGTAGTCGGAACTCATCTCGACGTGCAGGTCGGGGTACTGCGGCAGGATGGGCGCCAGGCGCGGCCACAGTACGCTGTCGATCACGTGGTCGATGGCGGTGATGCGGATGGTGCCGGCCGGCTTGTCGCCGAGATCGCTGACGGCGGCGATCTCGGCCTCGATTTCCTCGAGGCGCGGCGCCACGTTCTGCATCAGGCGTTCGCCGGCTTCGGTAGGCGACACGCTGCGCGTGGTGCGCGTCAGCAGGCGTACGCCGAGGCGTTCTTCGAGTGCGCGTACGGTGTGGCTCAGGGCCGATTGGGTCATGCCGAGCTTGGCGGCAGCGCGGGTGAAGCTGCGTTCGCGGGCGACGGCGAGGAAGACGAGGATGTCGTTGATGTTGTCACGGGCCATTCCGGCATTTTACACGCGCCAACACTAAGGCCCGGCCAGGAAATCCTCGACCAGCTTGCCCGTCGCATCCGGACTCTCTTCCATCAGCCAGTGCCCGGCCCCCGGCACCACGGCTTGCTGGACGTTGGTCGCCGCGTTGCGCATGATCTCCGCCACCTTCGGTCCAAAGGATTTTTCGCCGCCGATCGCCAGTACCGGCATCGTCAGCTTCACCTGCGCGCTGATGCGATTGTCGGCCACGTCGCGGGTGGCAATCGTGTTGAACTGTGCGAATGCGGCCTTCATCGCGCCGGGCTGGGCGTACAGCCGCGCGTAGTGGGCGCGCGTGGCCTCGTCGACCCTGGCCGGATTGGCGGCGAAATCGTTCCAGAAACGGTCGAGGTAGAGCCGCTCGCGGCCGGCGACCAGGCGCTCGGCCATCTCGCCGCCGAAGTTGAAATGCCACAGAGCGGGGCTGAGGATGATCTGGTCCCAGGGCGGGACGCCGGGGACGGGTGCATCCATTACCACCAGCCGCGTCACCTTGTCGGGGTAGCGCGCGGCGTAGGCATAGGCGACCATGGTGCCGATGTCGTGGCCGACCACGGCGGTCCGGTCCTGGCCGAGTTTTTCGACCACGGCGCGGATGTCGGCCGCCTGCGACTTCTTGTCGTAGCCGCCGGCCGCCTTCGACGAGCGGCCCATGCCGCGCAGGTCGGGCACGATGACGGTATGGGTGCGCGCCAGCCGCGTCGCCAGCGGACCCCACATGTCGCCGGTGTCGCCGAAGCCGTGGATCAGGACGACCCCTGGCCCGCTTCCGCCGCTGCGCACCCAGATGGTGGCGCCGTCCGCGAGCTGGACGGTGCCCGTCTTGAAGCCGGGCGGCAGCGAGGGTTCCCTGGCGCGCGCCGGCAGGACCACGCAAAGCGCAATGGCGGTGAACAGCAGCAGGCGCAGCGGTATCGTCATGATCGTGGTTCCTTGGCAGGATCACGATTGGACAGGCCCCCTCAACGCAGGTTGCCCCGCCGGCGCTGCAAGCTGAAATGGATCAAATGCCGTCGACGAGCGAGCGTGCCTGCACCACCTGGCCGCGGTAGGCGTCGAAGATGTGGCGCAGCGCATCGGCCATCGTCACTTTCGGCGACCAGCCCAGCTCGGCGCAGGTGTTCTCGATCTTCGGCACGCGGTTCTGCACGTCCTGGTAGCCGTTGCCGTAGTAGGCGCCCGAGGTGGTGTCGACCAGCGCCACGCGGCGTGCGCCTTCGGCGTATTCCGGATAGTCGGCGGCCAGGTCCAGCATCATGCCGGCCAGTTCGCGGATCGAATAATTGTTGGTCGGGTTGCCGATGTTGTAGATCTTGCCGGTGGCGGCGCCGTCCTTGTTCTCGATGATGCGCATCAGGGCGTCGACGCCGTCGTCGATGTAGGTGAAGGCGCGTTTTTGCTGGCCGCCGTCGACCAGCTGGATGTTCTCGCCGCGCACGATGTGGCCGAAGAACTGGGTCAGCACGCGCGAGGAGCCTTCCTTCGGCGTGTGGATCGAATCGAGGCCGGCGCCGATCCAGTTGAACGGACGGAACAGCGTGAAATTCAAGCCTTCCATGCCGTAGCCCCAGATCACGCGGTCCATCAATTGCTTGGCGCAGGCGTAGATCCAGCGCGGCTTGTTGATCGGGCCGTAGACCAGGCTCGAGTTTTCCGGATCGAACTCGGCGTCCTGGCTCATGCCGTAGACTTCCGAGGTCGACGGGAAGATCAGGTGCTTCTTGTATTTGGCTGCCGAGCGCACGATCGGCAGGTTGGCCTCGAAATCGAGTTCGAACACGCGCAGCGGGTCCTTCACGTAGGTCGACGGCGTGGCGATCGCGACCAGCGGCAGGATCACGTCGCACTTCTTGACGTGGTACTCGACCCACTCGGTGTTGATCGTGATGTCGCCTTCGAAGAAATGCATGCGCGGATGGTCGAGCAGGTCGCTGATGCGCTCGGACTGCATGTCCATGCCGTAGACTTCCCAGTCGGTGGTCTCGAGGATACGCTTGGACAGGTGGTGGCCGATGAAGCCGTTGACGCCGAGGATGAGGACTTTTTTCGTGTTCATGGGTGATGACTTTCGTGAAGCGGTGTGACTGAAATCGGAGTGACGGGGTTGGCGATGACGACGCGGCGCGCGTCGGACGCGAGCACGCGCAGCGGCACGTGCCGGTGCTGCAGTTCGAACACCAGGTCGGCGCGCGCGATCGCCATGCAGGGGATGCCGCGCGCGCTGTTGTCCTGCCAGGTGCGGATGAAGGTATCGAGGTCGGGGATGCCGAGTTCGGGCTGCTGGCGCAGGCCGAATGCGAATTCGTCGGTGTAGTCGACCAGCGTGACCGGACGGCCCAGGTAGAAGGTCAGCGACTGTTCGTACAGCCCGACCGAATACACGCGCGTGGCCGGCTGGAGCACGCTGCGCATGGCCGGCAGCAGCGCGCTGCCGGCGCGCGCCTGGCCGAGCGGCTCGAAGCCGGCCAGCAGGACCTGGCTGGCCAGGAAGCCGCCGACGGCCAGCACCAGCACCTGGCCGTCGCGGCGGTCGTGGCGCGCCATCCACAGGGCCAGGATGCCGCCGCACAGCGCCAGCATGCCGGACGCGTTGATCCAGACCGCGAAGTCGGCATACAGCCGGCTTTCGCCGTCGTGGCGCGCGAAATCCGGGGCGAAGGGCGCTGCCAGCAGCAGTGCCAGGCCGATCAGGACCAGCGTGGCGGCATTGATCATCCGCTGGCGGCGCGAGGCCCCCGCGAGATAGTCGCCCATCAGCAGCGCCAGCGCCGGGAACACCGGCAGGATGTAGCCGGGCAGCTTCGAGCTCGACGCGCTGAAGAAGGCGACGATGAACACCAGCCACACCAGCGTCAGCAGGCGCGGGCGGAAGGCAGGCATCGCATCGGCGCTGCCGCGGCGCGCACCGGCAACCAGGCTCGGTACCAGCATGCCGATCCACGGCATGCTGCCGGCGGCCAGCAGCACCAGGAAGCTCCAGGCCGGCGCTTCGCGGTGATGCTCTTTCAGCAGGAAGCGCTCGAGGTGCTCGTGCACGAAGAAGAAGTGCGGCTGCTCCGGATTGCGCAGGCCGACCAGGATGAACCAGGGCGCCGCGATCGCCAGGAACAGCAGCAGGCCCTTGACGATGTGCAGGCGCGTCCACAGGCGCCAGTCGCGCGCCGCCAGCGTATAGCAGGCCAGCACGCCGCCCGGCAGCACGATGCCGATCAGGCCCTTCGCCAGCGTCGCCAGCGCCATCCCGGCCCAGCAGGCCAGCATCCAGTTGCGCTGTTCGGCCGGGCCGGCATCGGCGCGCTGGGCCAGCAGCAGCGCGCACAGGCTGAGCGTCATCATGCCGGACACGCTCATGTCGACCGAGTCGACCTGGCTGCCCAGCACCCAATAAAAGGAGGAACCCAGCACCAGCGCCGCATACAGGCCGGCGCGGGCGCCGAACACGCGGGTGCCGGCGAAGCCGGTCAGCAGCACGCCGAAGATGCCGCACAGGCCGGTCCACAGGCGCGCCTGCCACTCGCCGATGCCGAACAGCGTGAAGGTGAGGGCGTTCATCCAGGCCTGCAGCGGCGGCTTTTCGAAGTACTTGATGCCGTTCAGGCGGGTGGTGACCCAGTCGCCGCTGGCGAACATTTCGCGCGCGATCTCGGCATAGCGGCCCTCGTCGGGCGGGACCAGGGTGCGGATCGCCAGCACGGCCAGCGAGGCCAGCACGAAGGCGGCCGCGAGCGCGCCCATGGCCGCCCGGTTGCGGTGTAATTCTTTCATGACTCAGTCAGTGCGATGGCGTGGGTGTCGGCCGCGGTCGCGGGGTGTGCGGAAAACGCAGGGTGAACGTGCTGCCCTGTCCCGGACTGCTGGTGACGCCGGCGCTGCCGCCGTGCAGTTCGGCGATCGAGCGCACCACGGCCAGGCCAAGGCCGGTGCTGTCGGTCGAGCTGCGCGCGGCGTCGGCGCGGTAGAAGCGGTCGAACAGGTGCGGCAGGTGGCGCGCGTCGATGCCGGCCCCGGTGTCGCTGACCGCGATGATGACGGCGTCCGCCGTCGCCGTGCCGCGCAGACGGATGGTGCCGCCGCGCGGGGTGTAGCGCAGCGCATTGGTCAGCAGGTTGGACAGGGCGCGCCGCAGCAGCAGCGGATCGGCCATGATCTGCCCCTCGGCGCGCGCTTCCAGCGTCACGCCCTGTTCGTCGGCGGCGATCTCGTAGAATTCGATCAGCTTCTGGAATTCGCCGGCCAGCGCCACCTGTTCCAGGTGCACGTGCTGCTCGGCGTTGTCGGCGCGCGCCAGGAACAGCATGCTGGCCACCATGCGCGACAGCCGGCTGCCTTCCTCGACCACCACTTCCAGCGTCTGCTGGTACTCGAGCGGGGTACGGGCACGCGCCAGGGTCACGCTGGCGGCGGCCACCAGGTTGTTCACCGGCGAGCGGAACTCGTGGGCGATGTCCGACGAAAAGCGGGTCAGCTGCTCGAACGACTGTTCCAGGCGGGCCAGCATGGTGTCGAAATTCTCGGCCAGCACGCGCAGCTCGGCCGGCCAGGCATCGTCGGCGATCCGCTGGTGCAGCTTTTCGGCGTTGATGCGGCCGATCTCGGCAGCGATCGCGCGCACCGGCGCCAGGCCGCGCCGCGTCAGCATGAAGCCGACGCCGGCCGACAGCAGG
This sequence comes from Herbaspirillum sp. SJZ107, assembly GCF_006715485.1. GTDB lineage: Bacteria > Pseudomonadota > Gammaproteobacteria > Burkholderiales > Burkholderiaceae_D > Telluria. Next base: position 2,218,214 of record NZ_VFNH01000001.1, on the reverse strand, counting down.
ATCGCCAGGCCGATCACGCCGGCCAGCTTGGTGCGGTAGGCTTCCAGCAGGCGGCGGCTGTCGCTGATGTCCAGCACCCCGCGCAGCACGGTGCCTTGCGGACCGAGGGCCGGCCCGTGTACTTCGATGGCCTCGGCGCCGGGCGTATCGACCGCCAGGTCGTACACCAGCAGCGCGCGCGGGCGGCCGGCCTGGCTGTCGTCGATGTGGCGGAATGCGGCGTTGCCGGTCCCGGTACGCAGCGACGCCAGCGCACTCGAGAAGATGGCGGCATTCGCCGAGGCGTCGCGCACCGACCGGTCGGGCGCCAGCAGCTGCCAGCCGAAGCGGCGGTAGGCTTCCTGGTATTCGCGCCACTCGACCTGCCACTGGTTGAGCGGATGGCTGCGCACCGCCAGGATTTCCAGCACGTCGCGCTGGATCTGCAGGTCGTTCCTGAGCGCCGCCTCGTCCTTTTCGCGCAGCTGGTCGACCAGTTCCGAATACATCATCGCCGACACGCCGAGCACGATCGCGGTGATCGCCACGCTGACGAACACGCTCATGCGCAGCGTCAGCGACCAGCTGCCTCCGCTCTTTTTAGGCGCGGATTTCGAGGACATAGCCGACTCCACGCACGGTGTGCAACAGTTTGACCGGGTACGGGTCGTCGAGCTTGGTGCGCAGGCGCCGCACCGCCACTTCGACCACGTTCGTCTCCGAGTCGAAATTCATTTCCCACACCTGGTCGGCGATCACGGTACGCGACTGCACCTCGCCGGCGCGCCGGATCAGCAGCGACAGCAGGGCGAATTCCTTGGGCGTCAGGTCGAGCCGCTCGCCGGCGCGGGTGGCGCGGTGCTTGAGCAGGTCGAGGCGCAGGTCGGCCAGCTCGTAGATGGTCGGTTCGGCCTGCCCCTGGCCCTGCGCCGCGCTGGCGTTGCGGCGCAGGATCACGCGCACGCGCGCCAGCAGCTCGGCAAAGGCAAACGGCTTGACCAGGTAATCCTCGGCGCCCAGCTCGAGGCCGCGCACGCGGTCGTCGACGGCATCGCGCGCGGTCAGGAACAGCACCGGCGTGCGGCGCTGGGCGCGGCGCGCGGTTTCAAGGATCGCCCAGCCGTCCAGGCCGGGCAGCATCACGTCGAGGATCGCGAGGTCGTACTCGGCCGTGAGCAGCAGGTGCAGCCCGTCCGGACCGGTATGGGCGACGTCGACCACCATGCCTTCTTCCTTGAGGCCCTGGGACAGGTAGGCGGCCGCGGTGGCCTGGTCTTCGACGAGCAGTAACTTGGTCATGGGCGCATTGTGCCCGAAATCGCCTGACGAAAGCCCGGCGGGAAGATTACATTTCCGTAAGCTGGTCGGCCGGGGCCGGCCCGGCGGACGGGGGCTAGGCCGTCTTGCCGTCTGCCGACGCGGCCTCGATTGCCTCTTCGACCATCTTTCCCGCCGCATCGCCGGCGGCGGCCACCTGTTCGCGCCCCCATTCGCGGTATTCGACCAGCGACGGAATCCGCGCCAGGGCTCCCAGCGGCTCGATCCCCATGCCGTCCAGCTGCGCCAGCAGCTCGGCCAGCACCGTCTCGCGCGCTAGCTGCCAGGTCGAGGCGAAGCAGCGCCAGAAGGTCCAGCCGGCGCGCTCCAGCACGCGCTGGCGTCCCATGTCGGCGGCCCACTTGTCGGGGCCGTGGAATTCGTCGCCATCGAGCTCGATCGCCAGGCGGCGGTCGTCGGCGCCTTCGACCACCATGTCGATGCGGTAGCCGGCCGCCGGTACCTGCGGGATGACGCGGTAGCCGCGCTCGAACAGTTCGGTGTAGACGTCGCGCTCGAAACCGGATTCGCACAGGTCGATCAGCGACGTCGCCTCGTCGGACGCCGCCAGCGGCTTGGCGAAGTGCTCGACCAGCGTGCGCCGCAGGTCCAGCGTCGACAGTTCTTCCAGCCGCACCGAGCGTACCAGCACCATGCGGTCGCGCGCGCGCGAGGCGGCGACGTTGAAGCGCTGGTCGTACATCGTGCCCGACAGCGCGTGGTGGTTCTTGCTGTCGGCGACCATGCTCAGGAAGATGATGTCGCGTTCGCTGCCCTGGAAGATGCGGGCGTCGCCGCAGGAGAACTGGCGCCGTGCCAGTTCGGCGGCGTCGCAGCGGGCGCGCACCAGCTTGTCGATCAGGAGCGCCTGCTCGGGGCCGAGCAGCGAGACCACGCCGATGCTGCGCCCGGCCATCTTCGGGTCGCGCAGGAGGGCGTCGATCTCGGCCGCGATGCACTCGGCCTCGGGCGCGTTCTGGCCCTTGGCGCCGCGGTAGCCGTTGGCGACGAAGATGTCGACCAGCGGCGGATCGAGCCGCTCGGACGCGGTCGGGATGCGCAGCGGCTGGATGAAGCCTTTATAGAAGACGCGGTTGCTGTAGGCGATGATCGGCGGCACGCAGCGGAAGTGCTCGCGCAGCATCACCTTGGAGGCGGCGAACACGGTCGAGGCAATGTCGTACAGCGACATGTCGGCGCTCAGCACCGGCTCGAACGGCTGGCCGGCCAGGAAGCGGCGGCGCAGGTCGGCGATCTTGGCGGCGGCCACGAAGCCGGCTTCCGGCGACACCTGCTTGTCGTCGCCGACCACCAGGATCTGCTTGCCGCGCAGGACCGCCGGCAGTGCCCACAGGTCCGACTGGCTGGCCTCGTCGACGATGACCAGATCGAAGGCGCCCAGCTGGGCCGGCAGCGATTCCGACACGCGCGCATGGCTCATGATCCAGCACGGCACCGCGGCCTGGGCGTCGACCATGGCCTTTTGGGCGTCGCGGCGGTAGCGGCCGGCGTTGACGCCGGTGCCCTTGCCGAACTTGCGCATCGCGGTGCGGTAGGTTTCCAGCGCACTGAGGACGTTCTGGCCGGCGAGGCGGCGCGTGGCCAGCCAGCTCGAGGTCGAGACCAGGTCTTCGTACAGGCGCGCCAGGCCGGCTTCGAGCTCGCGCCGGCGCGCCGCCAGCGTGCGCATCTCGTCTCTGGCGTCGATGTCCTCGAGGTGGGTCTTCAGGCGCGCCCAGTTCCAGGCGTCGCGCCAGCGCACCGGGAACACGTCGTCGTCGCCGCTGGCGTCCACCGGCAGCGACAGCACGCGCGCCGCCAGCCAGGCCGCGCCGTGCGCTTCGATCTTGGCGGCCAGCTCGCGCAGCGCGGCAAACGCCGGGGCCAGCGCCTCGATGCGGCGCAGTTCGGCGACCTCGGCGGCGTATTCGTGTATCAGCTCGCCGGCATCCAGCTCAGGTGCGCCCAGTGCGTCCTCGACCAGTGCGTGCAGGCGCTGGGAAACCGGTCCGCTGCAGCCGGCCAGCGCCGACTGCAGCGCTGCCAGGCGGGCGTTGGCCTCGGCCAGGCCGCTGCGCAGCAGGTGGCGGCGCAGCTGGCCGCGCACGCCTTCCAGGGCCGGCCGGCGGCCCAGCAGGTCCTGCGCCGGCACCTGCTCGAACACCTGTTCGGCCAGGGACGGCAGGCCGGCATCGTGGCGCATCGCCAGCGTGTGCGCGCCGCGCGCGGCCACCGTGATCAGTTCGATCGTGCGCAGCTGGCCGACGTCGGGCTGCAGCAGCGGCAGCGCCAGCAGCTCGGCAAACGCATTCCAGCGCACCACGAAGGAGAGCACGCGCGCATGCAGCCCGGCGAAACGCTGCACGTGCGCCCAGTCCTCGCGCGAGGCCGGCGGCAGGCCGGCCACGCGGATCGCGGCGATATGCGGTTTGACATCGCCGGCGCCGAAGCTGAACAGGCCGAAGGGCTTGCCGCCATCGGCGCCGCGCGCGATCGCTTCCAGCGCCTTCGGCAGTTCCAGCGCTTCGCGCGGGGCCGTCACCGGCTTTTGCATGAATTCGGCGCGTGCCTGCAGCAGCACGTCCATTTCGGTGAACAGGGCTTCCAGCGAGCCGCGTTCGGTGGCGAACTGCGGCCGGCGCAGCCGGTCGCGCAATATGAATACCCAGTCGTGGCCCGATTCTTCCAGCACGGCCTGCTGGGCGATCGCCGCATCCAGCGCCGCCAGCAGTGCGCGCGCCGCCCCCAGCACCTCCGGCGTGGTGGCGCGCAGCGGCAACAGGGTGCCGCTGGCCTCGTCGCGCTCGATCTCGCGCATCGCCTGCAGGGTGCCGTGCAGCTGCCCGATCTCGGCCGCGGGAGGCAACGCGTTCGATGCGGGAATCCGTGCCTGGCAATAGACCAGGTCGGCGCCGAGCCGGCGCCGGATCTCGCGCAGGCGCATGCCCTGTTCGTCCGGGAAGGGTGGCGCGTGTTCGGGCGCCAGCGACAGTTCGTCGTCGAACCAGCCGAACTGTTCGCGCCCGTGCACGACCAGTTCGGCCATCTTCTGCGCGCGCATGGCAATGCCGTCGACTTCGATGTCGGCCAGCTGCGCATGCGCGATCTCGTCGATACGCGTGTCGATGCGCGCCATTTCCTCATGCGCCCGATCCAGTGCGGTTCGACAGGTGGCGATGCGCTCCTGCTCCACCGCCGGGTTCAGGTGGGTCAGGGTGTGGATGATGGCCTCGATCGCCGCCTGGAACTGGCGCATGCCTTCCTTGTCGCCCGAGAGCAGGGCGACGGTCAGCGGCCGGATCGCTTCCGGGATTTTTTGCTGCAGCACCTTCAGCGCCGGCTCGCCCTTGGACGTAACCAGGATACGCTTGCCCGAGGCAAGGTAGTGGCTGATGATGTTGGCGATGGTGTGGGTCTTGCCGGTGCCCGGCGGGCCCTGCACGGCCACGCCGGGCGAGCGTTCCAGCTGCTGGATGATGGTTTCCTGCTCGCGGTTGTAGGGGAGCGGGAAATACAGTTCGCGCGGCTCGCCGCGGCTTGATGCGCGGCCCGACAGTCCGCGGAAGGCGATCGGCGCATGCTCGATCACGTCTGCGCCGGGCGCGCTGACGATGCTGAGCGGGCCCTCCGGCAGCGCGTCGACGTCGCCGACGCGCTGCTTCAGGCGTGCGATGTCCTCGACCAGGAAGTGGCTGGCGCGCGGGCGCGCGAAGATCACCCACTCGTCGGTCACCACCAGTTCCGGACCGGGCGCCGGCGCGGCATCGAGCTGGGCGTCGTAGCGCGCGTTGGCGGCGATGTTGCCGGCCACCAGCTTGAGGATCGGTTCGACGCCGGCCGGGTCGAACGGCGAAATGACGCCGTCTTCACGATCGCGCAGCAGGCCGCGCGCGGCGCGCTCGACGTCGCCGGTGCCGGGCACGTCGCAGGCGGAAAAGGCATCCAGTTCCAGGCGCGGTTCGAGCTGGCGCGGGCGCAGTCCGATCGCGTGGGTAGCGCCGTCGATGTCGACCTCCATCGCCTGCGTGATCAGGGGATAGTGGTAATCGACCTTGCCGATGCGCCAGGACGACACGCCGATGCCCCACACCAGTTCCAGCGGGCGCACGGCTTCCTCGGATTCCAGGCGGGTCTTCAGCGCGAACAGGTCGGCGTACAGGGCGATCACCTGGCGCCGCGGCTTTTCGCGCGCGGCCCACTCGGTCCAGCGCGGCAGGTAGATTTCCAGCAGCCGCCCGAGGCGCGCACGGCGCTGCTCGTCGCGGCGGGCGGCGCGTTCCTCGCCGTCGATGCCGCCGGCCTCGTGGTTGCGGATGCTGGCCAGCGCCGCTTCCTTGATTGCCGGCGGTGCGCCTGCCGGATCGTCGCCGACCACCAGGAAGGGCGCGAACTCGGGCTCGGGCAGCTGCGGGGCGCGCGTCGCTTCCAGGCGCTGCACGCGCAGCCACCAGCCGTCGCCCTCCGCGTCGTCGTCGCCGCGCACGTTGAAGTCGACCCAGGGCAGGGTACCCAGGTCGGCGAAGGTTTTGCGGAAGTCGGCCAGCTTCGATAGGTTGAAAGCGGCGGGGTCGATGTCTCGGGCCTGTTCGACGAGGTAGTCGAGCAGGCCGCTCATGAGCTGGGCTGGGGTTTGCATGTGCGTGCCGGTGGGCGATTCGATGGCGTGATACTGGGCAGTACTGTATTTCCGCACAGTATAACCAGTTTGCGGCTTTCCCAAGGGGCGCAAGCGTGCTCATCACCTATTTATTGCCTTGCTTCAAGACCAAACGTGTGCTGCCTGTCGCAGCCTAGGTAATATCCACAATCCGAAGACCAATGCGAATTCAGATACCGATTGGTATAATTTGCTCAATTTCAATAATTATCTGGATTCCCATGCTGTATTCCTTCCGCTTGCGGGCCGGCGCTGCCGCCTGCATGCTGGCCTTGAGTGCCTGCGCCACCGGGCCCGATTTCAAGGCACCCAGGAGCGACGTGCCGGTCGCATCCTTCGCCGCGCCGGGCGCATCGACGCCGAGCCAGGCCGTCGAGCAGGACGTCGATCCGTCCTGGTGGACGCTGTTCAACGACGCCACCCTGGTCGCGCTCGAACGCGACGCGCTGGCCGCCAACCTCGACCTGCAGGCCGCGGCCGCGCGTGTGGGCCAGAGCCGCGCCGCCCTGCAGGTCAGCGGCGCCGCCTTGCTGCCGACCGTCGGCGCCAACGCCTCCAACCTGCGCGAGCGCGCCAGCGACCGCGGCATCATGTCGCTGATGGGCACCGCGGCGCCGATCAGTCCCACCGCCGCCAACGGCGCCGACCCCTTCGGCACCGCTACCATGCCGGGCGAATCCGGGTCCAAGCCCTACAGCCTGTGGCAGTACGGCTTCGACGCCAGCTGGGAACTCGACCTGTGGGGCAAGGCGCGGCGCGCCCGTGAGGCCAGCGCCGCGCAAATGGAAGCGGCCGGCTTCGATGCCGCCGCCGTGCGCGTCGCGATCACGGCCGAAGTCGCGCGCACTTATCTGGAACTGCGCGGCGTCCAGAGCGACCTGCGCATCGCGCGCGGCAACATCGGCATCGCCGAAAAGAGCCTGCACGTGGCCGAGCGCCGCCGCGAGCAGGGCGTGGCGACCCGGTTCGACACCTCGGTGTCGCAGGCGCAGCTGGCCACCTTCGAAGCCGCCGTGCCCGAACTGGAACGCCGCGAGGACGCCCTGAAAAACGCGCTGGCGCTGCTGCTGGCCAAGCCGCCGCACGCGCTCGACGCCCAACTGGCCGGCGACACCGGGGTGCCGGCGCTGCCGGCCCGGGTGCCGGTCGGCCTGCCGTCGCAGCTGGCGCACCGCCGTCCGGACATCCTGCGCGCCGAAGCCCGGCTGCACGCGGCCACCGCCGCCATCGGCGTGGCGAAGGCCGAGTTCTATCCGAGCATCAGCCTGACCGGCAGCGTCGGCATGCAGGCGCTGAAGTTTTCCGAGGCCGGCGACTGGGCGGCGCGCCAGTTCGCCGTCGGGCCGGTGCTGCACCTGCCGATCTTCGAAGGCGGCCGCCTGAAGGGCAACCTGGCCCTGACCGAGGCGCGCCAGCAGGAAGCGGCGATCGGCTACCAGCAAACCGTATTGAAAGCCTGGCACGAAGTCGACGATGCCCTGAGCGCCTACCGCAGCGTGCAGCGCCGCGCCGAGAAGCTGGACGTGGCGGTGGTCGAAAACCGCCAGGCGCTGGCCAACGCCGAGCGCCGCTACACCCAGGGCGCGGCCGACTACCTGAGCGTGCTGGTGACCCAGCAGCGCCTGCTCGACAGCGAAAACGCCGCCTCGCGCAGCCGCACCGACATGGCCGTGGCCATGGTGTCGCTGTACAAGGCGCTGGGCGGCGGCTGGCAGAAGGAAAGCTGATGCGCGACTGGACCTGTTCCCTGGAATCCGACATCGCCCTGTGGGTGCTCGACCTGGACGACGCCGGCTACAGCGTCGATCACCGCCGCCTGTGCGTGTGGCAGGACGAGTTCGACGCGAGCTGGCAGTGGGAGATCCAGATGTACCGCGACATCGGCGCCGCGGCGCGCGGCACCGCGGCCTCGCGCGAGGAAGCGATGACGGCGGCCGAAATCGCCGCCCGCATGCACGCCCGCCCGGGAGGTCCGGCATGACGCCGCAAGCGACCCTGGGCGTCGCGGCAGCGGCGGCCCCGGCATCCCCGGCATCCCCTGTCGCGGCGCCGGCCGCGCACCCGTTCGGCCTGCGCCTGTTCACCGGGGTGCTGGGCGTGTTCGTGGCCGCCATGATGTCGGGCCTGAACAGCCGCATCGGCGGCCTGGCGCTGACCGACGTGCGCACGGCGTTCGGCCTGGGCGTCGACGACGGCAGCTGGATCACCAGCCTGTACGGCGCCTTCGAGCTGGCGGCGATGCCGTTCTCCGCCTGGTTCGCGGTGACCTTTTCGTTCCGCCGCTACCACCTGGGCGTGGTCGCCGTGTTCGCGCTGATGAGCCTCCTGACGCCGTTCGCACCCTCCGTGGGCGTGCTGCTGGTGATGCGCTGCGTGCAGGGCTTCTCCGGCGGCCTCCTGATCCCGGTGCTGATGGCGGCCGCGCTGCGCTTCTTCCCGCTGCCGATCCGCCTGTACGGCCTGGCCCTGTACGCGATGACCGCCACCTTCGCGCCCAACGTCGCCACCTGGCTGTCGGCCACCTGGACCGACAGCCTCGGTCATTGGCAATTATTGTTCTGGCAGACCCTGCCGATGGCGCTGTTTTCGCTGTGGGCGGTGGCCTGGGGCATCCCGCAGGACCCGGTGCGCCTGGAGCGCTTCAGGCAGATCGACTGGCTCGGCCTGGTCACCGGCCTGGCCGGCCTGGTGATGATCGGCGTGGCGCTGTCGCAGGGCGAGCGCCTGGACTGGTTCAACGACACCCTGATCTGCTGGCTGCTGGGCGGCGGCATCGGCCTGCTGGCCGTGTTCCTGGTGTGCGAGTGGTTCCATCCGCTGCCCTTCGTCAAGCTGCAGCTGCTGGGACGGCGCAACCTGGGCCTGGGCTTCACCGTCTTCGTCGGCCTGCTGGTGGTGCTGCTGTCCGGCTCGCTGCTGCCGGCCGATTATCTCGGCCACGCCTGGCACTTCCGCACGCCGCACCTGGCCATGCTCGGCCTCGAGGTCGGCCTGCCGCAATTCATCATCGGGCCGATGGTGTCGTGGCTGCTGTACAAGAAGTGGGTCGATGCGCGCTACGTGTTCGCCACCGGCCTGATCCTGATCGCCGGATCCTGCCTGGCCGGGTCCCAGGTCACGCCGGACTGGATGGCGGCCGAGTTCCTGTTCCCGCAGGCGCTGCAGGCCTTCGGCCAGCCGATGGCGGTGATTTCGCTGCTGTTCCTGGCCACCAGCGTGGTGCAGCCGATGGAAGGACCGCAGGTGTCCGGCATCGTGAATGCGCTGCGCGCCTTCGGCACCATGCTGGGCAGCGCCGTGATGGGCCGCCTGCTCGAGGTGCGTTCGGCCGGCCACGCCAACGTCCTGCTGGACCAGGCCGCGAATGCACGCCGGCTGGGCGAGCTTGCGGCGCTGCCAGAGGTGGCGCACCGCGTGTCGCACCAGGCCTTCGTGCTGGCCATCGCCGACGGCTACCTGGTGCTGGGCGCGCTGGCGCTGGCGCTGGTGCCGCTGGTGCTGTCGCTGCAGTACATCGCGCCGCCGGCACTGCCGCCCAAACAATAACAACTCAGTCTAGATAGATCCAAGGAATACGATGTCTCTCCCGAACACCGCAAAAATCACCATCGCCGTACTGCTGGCGGCCGTCGCCGCCGGCGGCGCCTATGCTTACAAGCACGAAGACGGCCAGTCCGGCCACCAGAGCACCGACGACGCCTACGTGACCGCCGACTTCACCGCTGTCGCGCCCAAGGTGGCCGGCAACGTCGTGCAGGTGCTGGTCGACGACAACCAGGCGGTCAAGGCCGGCCAGCTGCTGGCCGTCATCGACGACCGCGACTTCGCGGTGGCGGTCGACATGGCCAAGGCCGACCAGGCGCGCGCCGAGGCCGACCTGGTGCGCCTGCGCGCCGCCATCGCCCAGCAGGGCAGCGCCATCCAGCGCGCCGCGGCCACGATCGACGCCGGCAACGCCACGCTGAAGTTCGCCAAGGCCAATGCGGCGCGCTACCGCGACCTGGCTTCGGACGGCTCGGCCACCCTGCAGGACCGCCAGCAGGCCGAATCGCAGGCCGACGCCGCCAGCGCCCACCACGTGGCCGACGTCGCCGCGCTGGCCGGCGCCAGGCAGGAAGTCGGCATCCTGCAGGCCCAGGTGGCCCAGGCCGAAGCCCAGGTTGCGCGCAGCAAGGCGGCCCTCGGCGCGGCCCAGCTGAACCTGTCGTACACCAGGATCGTGGCGCCGATCGACGGCGTGGTCGGCCAGCGCAGCGTGCGCGTCGGCGCCTATGCCCGGGTCGGCGCGCCGCTGCTGGCGGTGGTGCCGCTGCAGCATGCCTACGTCGAAGCGAACTTCCGCGAAACCCAGCTGGCGCGGGTGCGGGTCGGCCAGCCGGTTACAATCACGGTCGACATGCTGCCCGGGACCACCCTGAAGGGCCACGTGGACAGCCTGGCCCCGGCCAGCAGCGTGTCGTTCTCGCCGATCGCACCCGACAATGCGACCGGTAACTTTACCAAGGTCGTGCAGCGCCTGCCGGTGAAGATCGTGATCGATCCGGGCCAGGACGCCGCACGTTTGTTGAGGGTGGGGATGTCGGTGACGCCCACCGTGATGTCAGGATCGTGACCGCATGACCGCTACCAGGCCGCCCGCGCCTTCGCTCCAATCCCAGGACCCCCCTAGCGGCCGCCCGCAGCGGCTGACGCGCGAACAGAGCCGGGCGCAGACGCGCGAGCGCCTGCTGGCCTCGGCCGCCGTCGTGTTCACCCGCGAAGGCTACGGCGGCGCCTCGGTCGACCGCATCGCCGAGGAAGCGGGCTATTCCAAGGGCGCGCTGTATTCGAATTTCGCGTCCAAGGACCAGCTTTTCCTGGAGCTGGTCGACCATTACGCCGGTGGCCAGGCCGAGGAACTGTGCCGGCGCCTGGATGCGGTGGAGGGCGCCGACGCCGTCATCGAGGCCGTGTGCAGCTGGGCCACCGGCCTGCAGCACGAACCCGACCTGCGCATGCTGGTGCTGGACCTGGCGCGCCGCGTGCGCGGCGACCCGCAGCTGGCGGCCAGCCACTCGCGCCTGTTCGACGAACAGTGGGAAGCCGTCGGCAGCCGCCTGGCGCGCATCTTCCCGGACGGCCTCTCGCCGGTGCGCCCGCTGGTATTGGGGGCGCTGGTGATGGAGCTCACCTACGGCAATGCGATGCATTTCCATGCCGAACTCACGGCCGGCGACCTGATCGGGGTGGCCCTGCGCGGGCTGCGCGACGCCCATGCGCCGCGGAGGTGATATACTGAGGCGTCATGTCCCCCTTCGCCTGTATGAGACGCGTTCTCGTCATCTTCCTGGTCCTGCTGTTCCCGCTGAACGTGTTCGCACTTTCCCTGTCCGTCGCCACCATGCCGGCCGCCGCCCTCGCGCAGGCTGCCGGTGCGAAGGACCGCGTGCACGTGGCGGCAGCGCTGGCCGACGCCGGCGACGTGGCCGATGACGATGCCGGCTCCGGCGACCCCGGCGACATCGATCCCGACGAGCCGCCCGCCGGCGCCGACATCCACTATATCGTCGGCCATGCCGGCTGCCTGCACATCGCCGGCTTGTCCAGCGCATCACCCGCGCTGCACGACGCCGCGCCCCGCTGCCATTCCGTTCCGCCTCCCGTGAAGCCGCCGCGCGCGGCCTGAGCCTCCCTCAGTCCGACCGGGGCGTTTGCCCCCGCGTTCGATCCGGTTTCTCCCGGACGTGCCGCCGGCACGCATGCCGCCTGCGCACGTCCACTCACCGACAAGGTACACATATATATGGAATGGCTCTTCGACCCGACCATCTGGGCCGGTTTGCTCACGCTCGTCGTCCTGGAAATCGTCCTGGGCATCGACAACCTGATTTTCATCGCCATCCTGGCCGACAAGCTGCCGCCGCAGCAGCGCGACAAGGCGCGCCTGATCGGCCTGTCGCTGGCGATGCTGATGCGTCTCGGCCTCCTGACCATCGTCTCCTGGCTGGTCACGCTGACCACGCCGCTGTTTTCGCTCGGCGCCTTCGCCTTTTCGGGGCGCGACCTGATCCTGCTGGCCGGCGGCCTGTTCCTGCTGTTCAAGGCCACCGTCGAGCTGCATGAACGCCTCGAAGGCGTGGCGCATGCCCAGTCCGAATCGAAGGCCTACGCCGGCTTTGCCGCCGTGGTCGCCCAGATCGTGGTGCTGGACGCCGTGTTCTCGCTGGACGCGGTGATCACCGCCGTCGGCATGGTCGACGAACTGGGCGTCATGATGGCCGCGGTCGTGATCTCGATCGGCATCATGATCCTGGCCTCGAAGCCGCTGACGCGCTTCGTGAACGCGCATCCGACCGTGGTCGTGCTGTGCCTGAGCTTCCTGCTGATGATCGGCTTGAGCCTGGTGGCCGAGGGCCTGGGCTTCCACATCCCGAAGGGTTACCTGTATGCGGCGATCGGCTTCTCGATCGTGATCGAGACCCTGAACCAGTTCGCGCGCCGGAATTTCCTGCGCAACGAGGCGCGCCTGCCCTTGCGCGAGCGCACCGCCGAATCCGTGCTGCGCCTGCTCGGCAAGCGCCGCCGCGCCGAAGCCGAAGCGGAAGCCGCGGCACAGGAAGAGGGCACCCAGCCGGCCGCCGAAGACGTGTTCGCCACCGAAGAACGCAACATGGTCAGCGGCGTGCTGGCGCTGGCCGACCGCTCGATCCGCTCGATCATGACGCCGCGCTCGGAGATGTCGTGGATCGACCTCGGCCAGGACGCGGCGACCCTGCTGCGCCAGTTGGGGGCGACGCCGCACAGCCAGTTGCCGGTATGCCGCGGCGAGGTCGACCAGCTGGTCGGCGTGGCGCGTACCAAGGACCTGGTGGCCGGCCTGCTGCAGCACGGCTGCATCGACCTGTCGAGCGCCGGCCCGCTGCGCGCGCCGATCGTGCTGCCGGAAACCGCCGGCGTGCTGCGCGCCATGGAAACCCTGAAGCGCGCCCACGGCCAACTGGTGCTGGTGGCCGACGAGTACGGCGTGGTGCAGGGCCTGCTGACGCCGATCGACATCCTGGAAGCGATCGCCGGCGAATTCCCGGACGAGGACGAGCAGCCGGCGATCCGCCAGCAGGCGCCTGGTGTATGGGAGGCGGACGGCACGGCCGACCTGCACCTGCTCCAGCAGACGCTGGAAAGCGACGCCCTGGTCAGCGAGGAAGCCGACTACAGCTCGCTGGCGGGCTTCCTGCTGGCGCGCTTCGAGACGCTGCCGGAGGCCGGCCAGAGCGTCGAGGTCGACGGCTTGCGCTACACCATCCTGGAAGTCGCGAACCGGCGCATCGCGCGGGTGGCGATCGGGCGGCTGGCGACCCAGCGGCCGGCATCGCAGCCGCAGCCCGAATGAGCCCGTTCGCTATTGAACCCATTTTAGAAAGCACATCATGAAACGCGTATTCCTGTTCATCGTCACCAACCTGGCCGTGATGCTGGTGCTGGGCGTCAGCGCCAGCCTGCTCGGCGTCAATCGCTTCCTCACCGCGAACGGCCTGAACCTCGGCATGCTGCTCGCCTTTGCCGCCCTGATGGGCTTCGGCGGCGCCTTCATCTCGCTGTGGATGTCGAAGCCGATCGCCAAGTGGTCGACCGGCGCCCAGGTCATCGCGCAGCCGGGCAACGCCACCGAAGCGTGGCTGCTGAATACCGTCGCGCGCCAGGCACAGGCGGCCGGCATCGGGATGCCGGAAGTGGCGGTGTACCCGGGCGCGCCGAACGCGTTCGCGACCGGGGCCACGAAAAACAGCGCGCTGGTGGCGGTGTCGAGCGGCCTGCTGCAATCGATGACCCAGGAAGAAGTCGAAGCCGTACTGGCGCATGAAGTGGCGCACATCGCCAACGGCGACATGGTCACGCTGACCCTGGTGCAGGGCGTGGTGAACACCTTCGTCGTGTTCCTGGCGCGCGTGGTCGGCTATTTCGTGGACGGCATGCTGCGCAAGAACGACGAGGAGCATGCCGGCCCCGGCATCGGCTACATGGTGACCGTGGTCGTGTGCGAGATCGCGTTCGGCATCCTGGCCAGCATCATCGTGGCCCGGTTCTCGCGCCGGCGCGAATTCCGCGCCGACAGCGGCGCCGCCCGCATCATGGGGCGTGCGCAGCCGATGGTTGCGGCGCTGCGCCGCCTGGGCGGGCTGGCCGAGGGCGAGCTGCCGAAGAACATGTCGGCGTTCGGCATCTCGGGCGGCGCCTCGGGCATGAGCGCGATGATGGCGCTGTTCTCGAGCCACCCGCCGATCGAGGAGCGCATCGCCGCGCTGCAGGCGCGCTAAGTTGCTCCTTGGTTGCTCCTTCAGCGGCCGCTGGCCACCGCGCCGCTGGCCGCCTGTGCCAGCCGCGCGCCGGCCGGATTGCTCACGCTGCGCGTGACCAGGATGTCGACCGGCGTCGCCGGCTGGCCGTAGTAGGCGCGGTTGCGGCCTTCGTCGACGTCGATTACGGTGCCGTCCACGTTGACGCCGCCGTACAGGCCCTTCGAGCGCGTGTAGACGATCATGTCGGCCGTGACCGGTGCGCCGGTGCCGGCGCCGACCGGGCCGGCCGCCACGCTGACGTCGCCGCCCAGCTTGAAGGTGGTCGCGAGCAGCGAGTTGAGCGCCTTGTCCGTCATTACCAGCGCCACCATTTCCGAGGCCTGGGCGCCGGCCTGCAACCCGATGCTGCCCTGCGCCAGGCGGTAGAACGCCGGACCGTTCCAGCCGGTGCCGCTGCGGTTGCGTGCGATCACCACCGCCGAGCCGCCGGAACCGCCGACGATGAAGCCGGCCTGCACGATCTGCGGGCTGATCAAGAGGGCCTTGGCGCTGCCGACGTGGTCGCGGAACCAGGTCATGTCGGGGTCGCGCCTGAAATTCGCCAGGGTGGCCTGGGCCGCGTCGACGCGGGCCTGGGTGTCGTCCTTCGTCGGCGGAGTGGAGGAGCAGGCCGCCAGACCGAATATGGTGAACGCAAGGACGGGCGTGAGTGCCGTCCTTGCCGTGTTGCTTGCAATCCGCTTGAACATGATGACCTCGCAGGAAGCTTGTCGCGCGGGCGCGCTATGAAAGACCTCGTGGGGAACGGATGGTTTCGCAGGAGCCCGGCTAGACAATGCGGTTGTTTGTGATTCATCAAAGTCTCTCCGGGTGAGCTGGTAGGTTTGCTTACCCCTTCCTACAATCCTCCTACTGCGCTATCGGAGGACATCATGTTCAACAAGCTAGTGGCCGAATGCATCGGCACCTTCTGGCTGGTGCTGGGCGGCTGCGGCAGCGCCGTCCTGGCCGCCAGGTTTCCCGAGGTCGGGATCGGCCTCACCGGCGTCTCGCTGGCCTTCGGCCTGACCGTGCTGACGGCCGCCTACGCGCTCGGCCCGGTCTCGGGCGGCCATTTCAATCCGGCCGTGTCGGTCGGCCTGTGGCCGGCGGCCGCTTCCCCGGGCGCTACCTGGCCCCCTACATCGTCAGCCAGGTAATTGGGGCGATCGTGGGCGCCGGCGTGATCTGGCTGATCGCCAGCGGCAAGGCCGGCTTCGACGTGCAGGCCGGGTTTGCGGCCAACGGCTACGGCGCGCATTCGCCGGGCGGCTACACGATGGAAGCGGCGCTGGTGTGCGAACTGGTGATGAGCTTCATGTTCGTGCTGGTCGTGCTCGGCGCCACCCATGCGCGGGCACCGGTCGGCTTCGCCGGCATCGCGATCGGGCTGGCGCTGGCGCTGGTGCACCTGATCAGCATCCCGGTGACGAACACCTCTGTCAATCCGGCGCGCAGCACCGGGCCGGCCCTGTTCGTCGGCGGCTGGGCGGTGCTGCAGTTGTGGATGTTCTGGCTCGCGCCGCTGCTCGGCGGTGCGCTGGCCGGGGTGCTGTACCGCACGGTGCTGCAGCGCGACCTGAGCGAACCGGTGGTCAGCGGCCAGCCCGGTCCGGACGTCGGGGTGCATGCGTGAGCGGACGCCGCGCTCAGTGTCCGGGCAGGATCAGGTTCAGCTGGAAGCGCAGGAACCAGGTGCCGGTGCGCTCGGGCCGCACCAGGTTGTAGCCGGCGCCGACCATCGCGTTGAGCGGCATGCTGTCGCGTGGCCGGCTCAGCGTCGACCACGCCAGCCCGAGCGGCACGGTCCAGCGGCGGCCGCCGTGGCGATCCCAGTCCGCCGAGATGGTGCCGCCGTAGCCGATCGTGTGGCGTGGCGACAGGCGGTAGCTGGCGATCGGCTGCAGCTGGAAGCCGCGCGTGCTCGGACGGTCGTCGGCACCGCCGAACGACCACGATGCCGTCACCTGCGCGCCGTAGGTCCAGTCGCCGGGCTGGCGCACGACCAGCGTCGCCGGGCCGGCCGCATGGCGCTCGTGGCGGCCGGGGCCCCAGGTCCAGTCCGGACGCGACGGCTCCGTCAGGGTCAGCAGGGCGTAGCGGGTGAGGTGCCCGGTGAGAGTGAACCGGGCGGGCGGGTTGATGGCCTGGGCCAGCGCCGCTGCCGGCAGCGGCAGCAGCAGGCTTGCCAGGATGCGTGGCAGGCATGGTGCGGGCACGGCGGTCTCCTTCGGAACGCGAGGCAGCCGGACGTGCACGGCATGCCTGACGCTGAGTTGGACCGCCGCCCGCCGGCGCGGTTCCTGCCGCGCTGCCGGTGAGGGTTTACGCCTGCGCGCCGTCCTCCGTGGCCGCCGGCAGGAACCAGTTCAGCAGCACTGCGCAGATGCCGCCGGTCGCCACCCCCGACTCCAGCACGTGGCGCAGCGCTTGCGGCAGGTGCGCCAGGAATTCCGGCACCTGCGAAATCCCCAGCCCCAGCGCCAGCGACACCGCGATGATCAGGAGCGCACGCCGGTCCAGCGTCACGCTGGCCAGGATATTGATCCCGGCCGCGGCCACCGCGCCGAACATCACCATCGCGGCGCCGCCCAGCACCGGTTCCGGCACCGCCTGGATCGCGCCGGCCACGGCCGGGAACAGGCCGAGCAGCACCAGGAACAGCGCGATCCACATGCCGACGTGGCGGCTGGCGATGCCGGTCAGCTGGATCACGCCATTGTTCTGGGCGAAGATCGAGCTGGGAAAGGTGTTGAAGAGACCGGCCAGCAGCGAGTTGGCGCCGTTCACCAGCACGCCGCCCTTGATGCGGCGCATCCAGACCGGGCCCTCGACCGGCTCGCGCGAGACCTTGCTGGTGGCGGTCACGTCGCCGATCGCTTCGAGCGAGGTCACCAGGTAGATCACGATCATCGGAATGAACAGCGACCACGAGAAGCCGAGGCCGAAGTGCAGCGGCACCGGCATCTGGAACCACGCGGCCCCGTGCATGCCGGTGAAATCCAGGCGCCCCATCGACCCGGCCAGCGCGTAGCCGACCGCCAGCGCGATGACGATGGCGGCGCTGCGCAGCCACACCACCCGCACGCGATTCAGCACCACGATGATCGCCAGCACCACGCCGGACAGCATCAGGTTCTGGCCGTTGGCGAAGCTGCCATTGGCCATCGCCGCGTAGCCGCCGCCCATGCTGATCAGGCCGACCTTGATCAGGGTGAGGCCGATCATCAGCACCACGATGCCGGTGACCAGCGGCGTGATCATGCGCTTGACGAAGGGCAGGATGCGCGACACGCCCATCTCGATGAAGGAGCCGGCCACCACCACGCCGAAGATGGCGGCCATCACGCCCGCGACCGGCGTGCCTTCCTTGATCATCAGGGTGCCGCCGGCGATCAGCGGGCCGACGAAGTTGAAGCTGGTGCCCTGCACGATCAGCAGGCCGGCGCCGAAGGGGCCGAAGCGGCGGCACTGGACGAAGGTGGCGATCCCCGAGATCACGAGCGACATCGAGACCACCAGGTTGGTGTCGCGCGCCGGCACGCCGAGCGCCTGGCAGATCAGCAGGCCGGGCGTGACGATCGGTACGATGATCGCCAGCAGGTGCTGCAGGGCGGCGAGCATGCCGACCAGCGCCGGCGGGCGGTCTTCGAGGCCGAGGACGAGTTCCGGGACCGGGCTGGCGGTGGCGGGCGGCGGGACGAGTGTGGTCATGGCGGGCAGGGGGCAAAGCGCGGATTTTACATGCGCCATGTAGCTTGCGCCATTGCCCATGATGGTGTGGCGCACGGTTGCGCCGCGAATCTGACCGGATGATCTGGATGTTCTAGAATGATTCGCAGCCAGTGCCATCGTCATGGAGACGGCGCATGAACCTGCTCGAGACACTCGATTCACCGGCCGACCTGCGGCGCCTGCCGCGCGCCCGACTGGCGCCGCTGGCGCGCGAGCTGCGCGGCTTCCTGCTCGATAGCGTGGCGCGTACCGGCGGCCACCTGTCGTCCAACCTGGGCAGCGTGGAACTCACGATCGCGCTGCACTATGTGTTCGATACGCCACGCGACCGTATCGTGTGGGATGTGGGCCATCAATGTTACGGCCATAAGGTACTGACAGGAAGGCGCGGCCGCATGCACACGCTGCGCCAGCTGGACGGCCTGTCCGGCTTTCCGCGCCGCGCCGAGAGCGCCTACGACTGTTTCGGCACCGCGCACTCGTCGACCTCGATCTCGGCGGCGCTCGGGATGGCCGAAGCGGCCCGCCTGCGTGGTGCAGACCGCCATGCGGTGGCGGTCTGCGGCGATGGCGCGATGAGCGCCGGCCTCGCTTTCGAAGCCCTGAACAATGCCGGCCACCGCCATGACCTGCGCCTGCTGGTGGTCCTGAACGACAACGGCATGTCGATCTCGCCGTCGGTCGGTGCCCTCGAGCGCTGGTGCGCGCGGCGGCGCGGCCCGGCGCCGTCGTCGTCCGCGTCCGTGTTCGAACAGCTCGGCCTGCGCTACAGCGGGCCGGTCGACGGCCACGACCTCGACGCGCTGGTGGCGGCGCTCCAGGACCTGCGCGGCCGGCGCGGTCCGCAGCTGCTGCATGTGCTCACCCGCAAGGGCCGCGGCTATGCGCCGGCCGAGGCCGCGCCGACGCTGTACCACGGCGTCGGCCGCTTCGACCCGGCCCACGGCCTGCCGGCGCCGGCGGCATCGCCTTTGACCTTGGCGCGCAGCCGGCCCACCTATACCGAGGTGTTCGGCGACTGGCTGTGCGACATGGGTGCCTGCGACGCGCGCCTGGTCGGCATCACGCCGGCGATGCGCGAAGGTTCCGGCATGGTCCGCTTCCAGCAGATGTTCCCGGCGCGGTATGTCGACGCCGGCATCGCCGAGCAGCACGCGGTGACCTTTGCCGCCGGCCTGGCCGCCGAAGGCCTGAAGCCGGTGGTGGCGATCTATTCCACTTTCCTGCAGCGCGCCTACGACCAGCTGATCCACGACGTGGCGCTGCAAAACCTGGACGTCACCTTCGCCATCGACCGCGCCGGGCTGGTGGGGCCGGACGGCGCCACCCACGCCGGCAGCTTCGACATCGCCTTCCTGCGCTGTGTCCCGAACATGGTGCTGATGGCGGCCTCGAACGAAGCCGAATGCCGGCGCATGCTCAGTACCGCCTACCGTTACTGTGGGCCGGCCGCGGTGCGCTATCCGCGCGGCAGCGGTCCCGGTGTGGCCGTCGCCCCCGACCTCGACACGCTCCCGATCGGCCGCGGCGAACTGCAGCTACAGGGAGCGGACACCGCGATCCTGGCCTTCGGCACGCCGCTCGCGGCCAGCCTCGAAGCCGGCGCCGAACTCGGCGCGACGGTAGCCAACATGCGCTTCATCAAGCCGCTCGACGTCGACCTGGTCGTGCACCTGGCGCGCACCCACGCGCTGCTGGTGACGGTGGAAGAGGGCGCCGTGATGGGCGGCGCCGGCGCCGCCGTGGCCGAGGCGCTGGCCGCCGCCGGCATCGCGCGGCCGCTCTTGACGCTGGGCCTGCCCGACCGCTTCATCGAGCACGGCGACACGGCGGCACTGCTGGCCGCAGCCGGTCTCGACGCGCCGGGCATCGCCGCCGCGATCCGGCGCCGCTTCGGGCTCGACACGCCGCTGCTGGCGGCAGGCGGTGCCTGACATCCCTACAGCACGAGGTGCAGCGATGTTTTCCTCATTCCAGTCTGCCCAGGCGGCGCTGCCGTTGCCGGCGCAGCCCAGCCGCAGCTCCTTCCGCACTGCGCTGCGCCTGCTGCCGGCCAGCCAGCGCGCCGCCATGTTCGACATCTACGCCTTTTGCCGCGCGGTGGACGATATCGCCGACGGCGACGCGCCGCCGCGCGACAAGCGGGCCGGCCTGGAGCGCTGGCGCGACGGCGTCGACGCCTGCTACGCGGGGATGCCGCCGCCGGCAATGCAGAACATGGCGCACCACATCGCCGGCTTCGGCCTGGCGCGCGCCGACTTCCATGCGCTGATCGACGGCATGCTGATGGATGCCCAGGACAGCCCGCTGTGCGCGCCGGCCGCAAGCACGCTCGACCTGTATTGCGACCGCGTCGCCAGCGCGGTCGGCCGCCTGTCGGTACGGGTGTTCGGCCTGCCCGACCCGGACGGCGAGCGGCTGGCGCACCACCTCGGGCGCGCGCTGCAGCTCACCAACATCCTGCGCGACATCGACGAAGATGCCGCCATCGGCCGCGGCTACCTGCCGCGCGAGCTGCTGCTGCAGGCCGGGGTCGACGCCGTTGCCTGCGCTGCCGGCGCCGCTGCGATTGCCGCCCATCCGGCGCTGCCTGCGGCCTGCGCCGGGGTCGCCGCGCAGGCGCTCGACCACTACGACGCCGCGCAAACGGTCCTGGGCCGCCACCGCGGCGCCGCCACCCGCGCCCCGCGTTTGATGGGGGCGACCTACCGCAGGCTGCTGGGACGGCTCGAGCGGCGCGGCTGGCACAGTCCGCGCGCGGCGGTGCGGCTCGGCACGCTGGAACGCATCGGCATCCTGCTGCGCCACGGGATGGGGTAGCGGCCATGCGCGATACCCTGCACGCCGCCAGACGGACCAGCGGGCTTGCCCATGCACTGGCGCGCCCCCACGGCGGGGCGCTCGACGCCGCACTTGCCCGCGCGCTGGACGCGGTGCTGTCCGAGCAGCGCCCGGACGGCCACTGGGTGTACGAACTCGAGGCCGATGCCACCATCCCGGCCGAATACGTGCTGCTGGTGCACTACCTCGGCGAGACTGCCGACGCCGGTCTCGAAGCCAAGATCGGGCGCTACCTGCGGCGCCTGCAGGGCAGCCACGGCGGCTGGCCGCTGTTCCATGGCGGCGCCTACGACCCCAGCGCCAGCGTCAAGGCATACTTTGCCTTGAAGATGATCGGCGACGCGCCCGATGCGCCGCACATGGCGCGGGCGCGCGCCGCGATCCTGGCCCACGGCGGCGCCGAACGCAGCAACGTCTTTACGCGCCTGCTGCTGGCGCTGTACGGCGAGATCGGCTGGGACGCGGTGCCGGCAATGCCGGTCGAGATCGCGCTGCTGCCGGGCTGGTTCCCGTTTCACCTGTCGAAGGTGTCGTACTGGACCCGCACGGTGGTGGCGCCGCTGCTGGTGCTGGGCGCACTCAGGCCGCAGGCGCGCAACCCGCGCACGGTGCGCATCGCCGAGCTGTTCGCCGCGGACCCGGCGGCGCTCGGCCAGGCGCCGCGCGCGCCGCACCAGTCGCGCCTGTGGTTCGCCTTTTTCCGTGCGGTCGAGGCCCACGTGCGCACCCTCGAAACGCGCGTCCCGGCGCGCCTGCGGCGGCGCGCGATCGAACAGGCCGCCGCCTTCGTGCGTGCGCGCCTGAACGGCGAACATGGGCTGGGCGCGATCTTCCCGGCGATGGTCAACGCGGTGCAGATGCTGGACGCCCTCGGCGTGCGGCCCGACCAGCCCGAAAGCGCCGCCGCCCGCCGCGCCATCGACCGGCTGCTGGTCGACCGCGGCGACGAAGCCTATTGCCAGCCCTGCCTGTCGCCGGTCTGGGACACCGCGCTGATGAGCCACGCGCTGCTGGAAGCGGGCACCCCGGCCGCCATCGACGCCGCCGGCCGCGCGCTCGACTGGCTGCGCCCGCTGCAGATCCTCGACACGCGCGGCGACTGGGGCCTGCGCCGGCCCGGCCTGCGCCCCGGCGGCTGGGCCTTCCAATACGAGAACGCGCATTATCCGGACGTCGACGACACCGCCGTGGTGGCGATGGCGATGCACCGCGCCGACCGCCTGCGCGGCGAGCAGCGCTACCGGCCGCTGGTCGAGCGTGCCGGCGAATGGGTGCTCGGCATGCAGTGCCGGGGCGGCGGCTGGGGCGCCTTCGAGGCCGACAACACCCAGCGCTACCTGAACAACATCCCGTTCGCCGACCATGGTGCGCTGCTCGACCCGCCCACCGCCGACGTCTCGGCGCGCTGCCTGTCGATGCTGGCCCAGCTGCAGCCCGGCGCCTGCGCCCGGCCGCGCACGCCGGCGGCGCGTGCGCTGGCCTGGCTGCTGCGCCAGCAGGAAAAGGACGGCAGCTGGTACGGCCGCTGGGGCGTCAACTATATATACGGCACCTGGAGCGCCCTGTGCGCACTCGGTGCCGCCGGGCTGGGCACGGATGCCGCCCCGGTGACGCGCGCCGCCGGCTGGCTCGGCGCGATCCAGAACCTGGATGGCGGCTGGGGCGAGGACGGCAGTAGCTACAAGCTCGACTACCGCGGCTACGAACCGGCGCCGTCGACGCCGTCGCAGACCGCCTGGGCGCTGCTCGGCCTGATGGCGGCCGGCGCCGCCGACACGCCGGCCGTCCGGCGCGGCATCGGCTGGCTGCTGGCGCAGCAGGGGCGCGATGGCCTGTGGCGCGAACAGCACCATACGGCGACCGGCTTCGAGCGCGTGTTCTACCTGCGCTACCACGGCTACGCGCGCTATTTTCCGCTGTGGGCACTGGCGCGCTACCGCACGCTGCGCGGCCGCGGCGGCGCCGCCCGTCCGGGCGCCGGGGCCGGCGTCGGGATGTGACGATGGCCGCGCGCGAACCCTTGCCGGTGCTGGCGGCCTGCGGACTGGCGTTCGAGGCGGCGCTGGCCGCCGGTCCCGGCGTGGTGGCCGTGTGCGGGCCGGGGCCGGGGCGGCTGACGGCGCGGCTCGATGCGCTGCTCGATGCGCGGCCCGATCCACTGCATGCCGAGAGGATGAACGAAGGCTTGCATGCGCGCGTGGCGGTTCCATCTGCGGCCGAGGTGGTTGCTCACGTGGGTGGCGCGACCGAACACAGGCCGACGCGCGCCGAACCCGCCTGGGCCGGCATCCTCAGCTTCGGCTGCGCCGGGGCCCTCGACCCCGAGCTCGCACCCGGCACCTGCATACTGGCTACCGGCATACAGACGGCAGGCGGTTTCCTGTGCGCCGACGCCGCCTGGCTGCGCAGCCTGGCACGCTGCCTGCCACGAGCCGTCCACGGCGAACTGGCCGGGCTCGACGCGCCCTTGACGAGCGCGCGCGACAAGGCGGTCCTGTGGCGCGCCAGCGGCGCCTGCGCCGTCGACATGGAATCGCACGCCGCTGCCCGCATCGCCCGGCGCCACGGCTTGCCGTTTGCCGCCTGCCGGGTGGTGCTCGACCCGGCCTGGCGCGGTGTGCCGCCGAGTGCGCTGGCCGGGATGGCGGCAGACGGTGGCACCAGGCCCGCGCCGCTGCTGCGCGCGCTGGCCGCGGCGCCGGGCGAGCTGGGGCCGCTGTGCTTGCTTGCCTGGGACGCCTTGCGTGCGCGGCGGGCGCTGGGCCAGGTGCGCGCGCGGCTTGGCGCGCGGCTTGCGGCACCCTGAGTAGGCCGCAGTGTCCGCCAGGCAGCGCCCGTCCCGCAGGTAGTTACTTGTTCTGCGCCGGCGGCTGGTTGCCAGCCTTGCTTTCGCTCTCGTAATCCGGCAGTGCTTGCTCCTTGCCCTCGTCGACCTGCGCCTGGCGCCGCCCCAGGTAACCGTCGCGCACGAACAGGTAGCGGTCCAGCGCCGCCTGCTCCAGCAGGTTGGTCGCGTTCAGGTAGCGCGCCCGCGTACTGACGAAGTTGGCGCCCCACATCGTATTGCGCCAGGCAGGGTCCATGTAGGTGACCGGGGCGGCGTACTGGTCGACACCGAAGCCGACGCCGTCGCGGAAGCTGCTCGGTCCGAACAGCGGCAGCACCAGGTAGGGGCCGCTGGGCACGCCGTAGTGGCCGAGCGTCAGGCCGAAGTCCTGGTCGCGCTTGACCAGGCCGGCCGGGGTGGCGACGTCCAGCACCCCGAGCAGGCCGAAGCTGGTGTTGACGGCGATGCGCATCATGTCGTTCATGCCGTCGCGGAAGCGCAGCTGCAGGAAGTCGTTGGCCATCACGACCACGTCGCCCAGGTTCGAGAAGACGTTCTCGACGCCGATGCGCACAGGGCGCGGCACCACGCGGATGTAGCCGCGTGCGACCGGCTGCGCGATGTTGCGGTCGAGGACGTCGTTGAAGCGGAAGGTGGCGCGGTTGAGCGGCTCGAGCGGATCGGCCGGATTGCGCTGCGGTCCGCTGGCGCAGCCGCACAGCTGCGCCAGCAGGATGGCGGACACGGTGGTTCGCACGGTGCTTCTTGGTAGCATTCGCATGGCGGTTCCCGATTCAGGAGGAGGAAGGGGTCGAGCGCGGCCTGCCCAGCAGGACCGGCTGGAAGAACACGGCGCCGATCAGCGTGCAGACCAGCGACAGTACAAGCAGCTTGCCCATGCTGGCGGTTCCCGGGTGGTTGGACAGCCACAGGCTGCCGAAGGCGGTGCCGGTGGTGGCCGCGCTGAGGACGATCGCCTGGGTCAGCGGATGCGCCAGCTGCGCCTGGCGGCCGCTGCGCCAGGCCATGATGTAATAGATCTTGAAGGCGACGCCGACCCCGAGCAGCAGCGGCAGCGCGATGATGTTGGCGAAGTTCAGGCGGATGCCGAGCAGGACGCAGGCTTCCAGCGTGGCCAGGCTGGACACCAGCAGCGGCACCATGGTCAGCAGCACGTCGCCGACGCGGCGGAAGGCGATCCACAGCAGCAGCGCGATCGTCGCCACGGCCAGCAGCGCCGCTTTCACGAAGGCGTCGATGACCAGGTCGGCGGCGTGGCGTACCGAGATCGGGCCGCCGCCCGCGTCCGGCGCGGCTGCCTGCACCGCGCGCGCAAACGCCCCCAGCGGCGCTTGGCCGCCGGGCCCGCGCTTCGGGCTGACGTCGACCAGGGCGCGGCCGTCGGGCGCAATCCAGTTGCGGCGCAGATCGGCTGGCAGGGTGTCCACCGTCACCGGCTGCGCCTGCAGCGCCAGCACCAGCGCCGCCAGCGCCAGCCGCAGCGGCGCCGCCAGCGCCTGTTCGGCGCGCGTGCGGGTGGCCGCATCCGCACGCGCCAGCGCGGCCAGGTCCTGGCCCAGGCGCCGGGCCGAGGCGGCCCCTGCGCCGGGGTGATCGAGCACGGCATTGCGCAGCGCCTGCGCCGCCGCCCGCAGCGCCGCCACGCGCTGGAGGTCGGTCGCCGGTGCCAGCGGGGCCTGCTCCAGCACCGGCAGCAGGCTGCGCGCCGCCGCGCCGATCGCCGCCAGCTTGGCCGGCTGGTCGTCGGGCACCAGGCTGGTCGCGGTGAGCGCGTGCGCCACCTCGGGCAGGCGTTCCAGGCGCGCCGCCACCGCCTGCGCCTGGGCCAGCGACGGGGCCAGCACCTGCACGTTGTCGAGGCCGATATCGGTGCTGCGCGCGAGCGCGGCCAGCGTCGCCATCGATTCGCTTTCCGGATTCTTCAGGTGCAGCGGATCGAAGTCGAACTCGAGGTGCCACAGCAGCGGCAGGCCAGCCGCCACGATGCCCAGCGTGGCTACCAGTACCGGCGTGCGGTGCGCCTGCAGCGCGCGGTCGAGCGGCGCCAGGCGCGGATAGCCGGGCGCGCCGCGGCTGCGTGCCGGGTCCAGCACGCGGATGAGTGCGGGCAGCACGGTCAGGCAGGCCGGCAGCGCCACGAACAGGATGCCGACCCCGGCAATCTGCCCCAGTTCGGCCACGCCGCGGTAGGCAGTGGGCAGAAAGGCGAGGAAGCCGAAGGCAGTGGCGGTGGCGGCCAGGCTCAAGGGCAGCGCGATCGAGCGGCCGGCCGCCAGCAGCGCCTGGCGCGCGCTGGCGCGATGGCGCCGGTATTCGCGGAAGCGCATGCCGAACTGGATGCCGAAGTAGACGCCGAGGCCGACGAACAGGATCGCGAACGCCACCGAGATCAGGTTGAGCGCGCCCACCATCATCAGCCCGAGCGCGGCCGTCAGCGCCAGCCCGCCGAGCATGGTGATGCATACCGCCAGCACCAGCGCGCCCGAGCGCAGCGCGCGCCACAGCAGCACCAGCACCACGGCCACCGGAATCGCGCCGGTGAGCGGCGAGCCTTCCTGCAGCGAAGCGAATTCGTCGTCCGACAGCGGAATCGGACCGGTCAGGGCGACGGTCGCGCCGTAGCGCTCGCGCAGCCGCAGCTCGGCGGCGGCAGCGCGGATCGCGTCGCTCGACGGCGCGCCCGGCAGCAATTCGCTGAAGTCGAGCACCGGACGCACCTCGACCAGTGCCGGTGCCGCCGGCAAGTCCGGATCGGCAACCGCCTGCCACGACAGCGCGGCCGGGCGCCCGGCCAGCACCGCTTCGACGGTGCCGGCGCTCTTATCGAGCAGCGGCGTCATGCCGGCCAGTGTGATCTGGCCGGTCTGGAGCGGCGTCAGCAGGGTCACCGACAGCAGGTTGGCCAGGCCGCGTAGTGACGGATCGCGCGCCAGTGCATTCAGCAGGGGGCGCGCATCCTGCAGGCGGCCGGTCAGGTCGCGCACTTCCGCCGAGGACAGGTAGAGCAAGCCATGGCGGCGGAAGAAATCGTCGCCGCTGCCGAGGCTGACCGCACGGAACAGGCGTGGCTGCTGCCTCAGCCGCGCCGCCAGCACGCGCGCGGCTTCGGCCGCCAGTTCCTGCGCCGGCGCGCTTACCACGGCCAGCGTGGTGTCGCTGCGGTTCGGAAACGCCGCCGTGACGGCTGCATCGCGCTGCGCCCAGGCCGCATTCGCATCCATCAATTGCGTGACGTCGGTGGTGATGGCGAAATGGCGCACCACATAATAAACAGACAGCACGACCAGCAGCGCGAATACGCCGGTCACCGCCCACGCGTGGCGGGAGGAGGCATGGATGATCCTGGCGATCAGGGCAGTCAGCATGCGATGTTAGACAGGCGCGGAACGCCTGCGACTGCACGCGGTCTCATGATGCATATCGGAGAATCCGCATGAAGCCGACGATCCTGCTGCCCCTGACATTGACGCTGCTGGCAGCGCCGTGTGCCCACGCCCAGCAGGCGGCCGCACCCGCCCAGGTGATCAAGACGACCATCGACGGGGTGATGGACGCCGTCCATGCCGAGCCGGCCGCCGCGGCCGGCGACCCGGACCGCACCTACGAGATCGTCCGCCAGCGCTTCCTGCCGGCGACCGACTTCATGCTGACTACCCAGTACGCGGCCGGACCGGCCTGGGCCCAGGCCACGCCGGCCCAGCGCGAGGCCCTGTTCAAGGAATTCCAGACCCTGCTGGCACGCACCTATGCGCTGCAGCTGACCCAGATCCAGGGCCAGGACACTCGTTTTACCTATGGCCCGCCGCCGCGCCTGGCCGCCGGCGCCAGCGACGCCGTCGTCAAGACCACGGTGCGCACCGGCGGCGACACGATGGCGATCGACTACCGCCTGCGCCGCACCGGCGCCGGCTGGAAGATCTACGATATCAACATGATGGGGGCCTGGATGATCCAGGTGTACCGCCAGCAGTTTGCGGCGCAGCTGGCCAAGGGCGGGGTCGATGGGCTGATCAGGTACCTGGCGGCGCATAATGCGCAGCCGTGACGGGCGCATGCAATCGGCAGTGGGCCGGGAATGACAAGACCCTAGTCTCTGACGATACGGGCGTCACGGACTCTGCCCGCCGGATCGAAGTCCAGCCTCAGCCACTCACTATCGATACTGATGTACCCGCGCTCCGGGCCAAGCCAGTAAACCATGCCCGCATCCCGAAAATAGTCGGTGGATGCCGGTGGGCCAAGCATCGTCTCGACTTCGGGCCGTGACTTGCCCAGTAGGACCCCCGATTCGAGCAAGCCATCTGCCATACGAAGACGTGGCGGGTTGTCGGATTTGGTGTCCATTCGGAGCCACACGGACCGGTCGAACTCGGTAGGGCCAACCATGACATGCCAATAGACACCGACCGCTAATGCGATCAGGGCAGTTGCCGCTGCCGTGATTGTCACGACTTTACTTGTCTTCATAGCATTGGTACCCAGCCGATCTGCAGTGTCCGCGTCCGCCGGTTGTGGACGTTTGCAACGGCTCAGTGTATGTCCTTGTTGCGTTAATGGCAAGAACAGGTTTTGTCAGCCGCTCAGCAACGCTAGCTACGATGGCGGCGCGCCTCGACCCACTGCCACGACAGCAGCGCCGGCACCCCCAGCGCCAGCTCGCGCATGCGCTTGACCAGCGCCAGCGACAGCGCGACCTCGCCGCCGACCCCGGCCAGGCGGCCGAACAGCAGCACCGCGGCTTCCTGTACGCCGAGGCCGGCCGGCACCAGGAAGCTGGCGTGGCGCGTGGCCTGGGTCAGCGCTTCGATTGCGAGCGCCGCCGGCACGCTGACCGGATGCCCGAGCAGCGCCAGCGCGTACCAGGTCTCGAAGGTGCCGAGCAGGTAGGACAGCAGCATCAGGCCGCCCGCGCGCGCCAGCCGGCTGTGTTCCCCGAACAGCTGCTCCATGCAGGCATCCAGCCGGACGCCGTCCAGGTGCAGGGCCAGCCGGTTCTGCGGTCCGAGCAGGCGCAGCGCCCAGTGCTCCAGGCGCGCGAACGGCGCGCCGTGGTGCAGCAGCCACCAGGCCAGCAGCGGCAGCGGCAGCGACAGCAGCAGGGCGGCGCCGACGATCCAGACCTGGCCCAGGCCGGCGGCCAGGTGCGCCATCATCACCACGCCCAGGCCGCAGAACAGGTAGATCACGACGATCGTTAGCAGCACTTCGACGATGACGCTGGCCGCGAGCGCGGTCGTGTCCGGGATGCGCAGGCGCGCCAGGCGCACCCCGACCACCTCGCCGCCGACCCCGGCTACCGGCAGCAGGCGGTTGACCGCTTCGCGCACGGTGCCGACCCACAACAGGAACAGGGGACTGGCGGCGCGCCGCGGATCGAAGGGATCGAGCAGCAGGCGCCAGGCGCGCGTGTCGAGCGACAGCGTCAGCAGGCGCGCCGGCAGCACCAGCAGCAGCGGCCAGCCGGCGTGAAAGAAGGCGGCCAGGATCGCCGGCCAGCCCTGGGCCACGATCAGCGCCGTCAGCAGCGCCAGGCCGCCGATCAAGCCCAGCCAGGCCAGGCGCTTCATCGGCTGCTTGGCGCTAATGATGTGGCTGGCGCCGTCGGCGGCTTCGGCGCTGCCAGGTCGCCGAAGCCGCCGAAGCGGAAGCCCTGCGCGCGCAGGCAGTCGCAGGCCCATGCCACCCGCGGCGACACCAGCGCCGCGAATTCGTCGGCATGGCGGTAGCCGCGCATCGACGGTGCGATGGCGGCGCCGGATTCCAGCGCCGGGTGGACGTACAGCTCGCCGATGCCGCTGCGCGGCAGGCCGTGCAGCGCCTGCAGCAGGGCGGCGGTGTCGAAGCGGCCCGACCGGCGCATGCCGACCAGGTAGTCGTTGTGGGCGATGCCGGCGGCCGCCAACCGGGCTCGCTGCAGGGCCAGCCATGGGCGCAGCCAGAGCGGCAAGCCGGCCTCGCGCGGCAGCCGTACCGCGCGCAGGCCGAAGCTGCGCCCGATGTCGACGATCAGCCCCAGCACCGTCGGGTGCAGGTGAAAGTGCTTGTGGGCGTTGACGTGGTCGAGCACGAGGCCGGTGGCGGCAAAGGCCTCGAACTGGGCGCGGATTTCGTCGGCCAGCTGGCGCCGCACCCGCGGCAGGCAGAAAAAGCGCGTGCCCTCGCGCGCCATGGCCGCCCCGGTCTGGGCGCCGAAGCGTCCATCGCCATCCACCAGGTCCGGGATCGCAGCGGGCGGCAGCACTGGCCGCCCGTCGGCCAGCACCAGGTGCAGGCCCACGCGCAGGCGCGGGCAGGCGCGCGCCCGCGCGACCGCATCGGCTGCGGCGGGGGCGCCGACCATCAGGCTGGCCGCCGCCAGCACGCCGTCGCGGTGCGCCAGTTCGACCGCGCGGTTGACGCTCCGGTGCAGGCCGAAATCGTCGGCGGTGATGATCAGGCCCGGTCCGCGCATGGGGGCGCCTCCGCCGCGTCAGGAGTGCGAGGCGCCGTGGGCGCGCAGGAAGCGGAAGAACTCGACGCCTTCGCGCAGGCGCCGCCGCGTCATGTCCCAGCTGTGCAGCATCTCGCTGACGATTTCCCAGATTTTACTGGGGCGGAAGTAGAAGCTGCGGTAGAAGGCTTCCACGCCATGGTAGATTTCCTCGCGCGACAGGTGCGGATAGCTGAGCGCCGCCAGCTGCACGCCGCTGTCGTTGACCAGGTGGATGGTCTTGCCGTCCGGGATCCAGCCGTTTTCCACGGCCTGCGCATGCAAGTGGGTGCCTGGGTAGGGGGCGGCCAGCGACACCTGGATCGTGTGCGGATTGATTTCCTTTGCGAATTCGATCGATTTGGCGATGGTCTCATGGGTCTCGCCGGGCAGGCCGAGGATGAAGGTGCCGTGCACCGTGATGCCGAGCGCATGGCAATCGTCGGCGAAGCGGCGCGCGATGTCGGTGCGCAGGCCCTTCTTGATGTTCAGCAGGATCTGGTCGTCGCCGGACTCGTAGCCGACCAGCAGCAGGCGCAGGCCGTTTTCCTTCATGATTTTCAATGTGGCGTAGGGCACGTTGGCCTTGGCGTTGCACGACCAGGTCATGCCGAGTGCGCCGAGACCGCGCGCGATTTCTTCGGCGCGCGGGCGCAAGTCGGTAAACGTGTCGTCGTCGAACATGATTTCCTTCACTTCGGGCATGTTCTCCTTGATCCAGCGCACTTCGGCCAGCACGTTGGCGGCCGAGCGCGTGCGGTAGCGGTGTCCGCCCACCGTCTGCGGCCACAGGCAGAAGGTGCAGCGCGAGCGGCAGCCGCGGCCGGTGTACAGCGAGACGTACGGATAATTCAGGTAGCCGATGAAGTAATTGCGGATGTTCAGGTCGCGCTTGTAGACCGGGGCCACGAAGGGCAGCGCATCCATGTCTTCGATAATGGGGCGCGGCGGGTTGTGCCGAATGTGGCCACCGCGGTCGCGGAAGCTGATGCCGGCGATGTCCGCCAGCGCCAGGCCCTGGGCGACGTCGAGGCAGGTGTAATCGAATTCCTCGCGCGCGACGAAATCGATGGCGCGGCTGGCCTGCAGCGCACTGTCGGGATCGACTGCAACCCGGGCGCCGACCATCCCGGCCAGCGCAGCCGGGTCGCGCTGCTTGAGCAATTCCACGAAGCGCACGTCGCCGGGAAACGAGGGCGTGCTGGTGTGGATGATGACCAGGTCGTAAGAGGCGGCGATGTCGAGTGCCTGTTCGACCGTCATGCCTTCGGCGGAGGCGTCGAGCAGGCGGCTGCCGGGGACCAGCGCCGCCGGCTGGGCCAGCCAGGTCGGATACCAGAACGAGCGGATCTCGCGCTTGGCCTGGTAGCGTGCGCCGGCGCCGCCGTCGAAGCCGTCGAAGGAAGGCGCTTGCAGGAACAGGGTCTTCAGCATCTTGCTTGTCATGGTGTGGGCCTCATGATGGCTTGCCCGGCGCGTGCAGCGGCAGCACGTGGCGGCGCCAGCGGGTGGTGCGGCCGGCAAAGGCGCTCAGCCACTCCAGCAGGAGCAGGCAGTCACGCAGCGGTGCATGGACGGCATGTCCGGGCGCGGGAATGCCCGGCGCCGGCCGCCGCCAGTACAGCGCCAGGCGTGCCGCGCTGCCGGCCAGCGCCAGCGTCCAGTTCCAGGCGCTCGGCGCCAGCCACAGGCCGAGCGCGAGCACGGGCAGGGTAAAGGTGATGAAGGAAAAGGTGTAGCCGACCGGGTGCAGCGAACGGATCGTCTGCATCCAGCGCCGCTCGCGCGCCCACAGGGCCGGCAGCGTGTCTTCGGTCACGTCGGTGCAGACCCAGACGTCGGACAGCACCGTGCGCAAGCCCAGGCGCCGGCTCAGCGCGCCCAGCCAGTAATCGTCGGCCAGGCGGTCCTGCAGCGCCGCAAAGCCGCCGATCGCGTGCAGGGTGTCGGCACGCAGGGCAATGGTGGCGCCGAAGCCGAAGGCGCTGCCGCCGCCGCTGCTGGCGACCCGCACCGAGGGCGCGAACCAGGCGTCGATGAAGAGGGCGCCGATGCGCGTCCAGAAGCTGCCTTGCGCGCGCCCGTGGTAGAGGCAGGTGACGATGCCGACGCCGGCATCGTGCAGCGGCGCCGTCACCCGCTCCAGGTAATCGGGGCCGACTTCGATGTCGCTGTCGGCCAGCACCAGCCACGGGTGCCGCGCCACGCCCATCATGTTGGCCAGGTTGCCGACCTTGCGGTTGCAGCCGCGCGGGCGCGCCGCGTCGCCCGGCCCGATCACCAGCTGCATGTCGATCCACGGAAAGCGCCGCATCAGGCGGTGGACGGTGGCGATGGCCGGGTCGCCAGGGTCGTGCACGCCGAACACCAGCTGGTACTGCGGGTGGGTCTGGAAACAAAGCGTGGCGAGATTGTGTTCGAGGCGCGGCTCCGGGCCGCACAGCGGCTTGAGCACGGTCACCGCGACCGGCGCCGGCTGGCGGCCGTGGCGTGGCGGCGTGAAGGTGCGTCCGCGGCACAGCAGGGCGGCGAACGCGTACAGCGTGGCCAGCAGCGTCAACAGCGTGCCGGCGATGGCGAGGGCGTTCGGGAAGATGGCAGGCATCGGTGCACTCCGCTGGCGGTCAGCGCTGCGGCGCGCGCCGCGATCCGCCGCCCGCGCCGCCGGCTGCGTTGCGCCCGCGGATCTCGTCCAGCTTGATCGCGACATGGCGCGCATGTACGTATTCGGCCGGACGCTGGCCGGCCAGCGGGATATCCGGCGCCATCGGCCCCTGCGTGCGCACGCCTTGCAGCGCGACCCGCGCCGCCGCCAAGGGCCGGGCCATGGTGTCGAGCACGGCGCTGGCTTCGTAGCCGCTGTGAACCATGCAGTTGGCGCACTTTTCGTAGCGTCCGGTGCCGTAGGCATCCCAGTCGGTGTCCTCCATCAGTTCGCGGAAGGTGGCGGCATAGCCTTCGCCCAGCAAGTAGCAGGGGCGCTGCCAGCCGAACACGGTGCGCGCCGGGTTGCCCCAGGGCGTGCAGCGGTAGGTCTGGTTGCCGGCCAAGAAGTCGAGGAACAGGCTGGACTGGCTGAAGGCCCAGCGCCGGCCGCCTTCGCCGCGCGCGAAGATGTCGCGGAACAGCTTGCGGGTGGCCTCGCGCGCCAGGAAGTGCTGTTGCTCGGGGGCGCGCTCGTAGGCGTAGCCGGGCGAGACGGTGATGCCGTCCACGCCCATGGCGCGCAGCGTGTCGAAGAAGGCGGCCACCCGCTCCGGTACCGCATCGTTGAACAGCGTGCAATTGATATTGACCCTGAATCCGGCATCCTTGGCGCGCCGGATCGCCGCGGCCGCGCGCCGGTACACGCCCGGCTGGCATACCGAGCGGTCGTGCATGGTTTCGTCGCCGTCCAGGTGCACCGACCACACGAAGAAGCGGCTGGGGCGGTACTGGTCGAGCTTCTTCTCCATCAACAGCGCGTTGGTGCACAGGTAGACGAACTTGCGGCGCGCGACGATGCCCGCGACGATGGCCGGCATGTCCCGGTGCAGCAGCGGCTCGCCGCCGGCGATCGACACCACCGGCGCGCCGCACTCGTCGACCGCGCCCAGGCAATCGTCGAGGGACAGGCGCTGGTCGAGGATCTCGTCGGGATAATCGATCTTGCCGCAGCCGGCGCAGGCCAGGTTGCAGCGGAACAGCGGCTCCAGCATCAGTGCCAGCGGATAGCGTTTTTCGCCGGCGAGATGCTTGCGCAGCACGTAGGCGCCGACCATCGCTTTCTGCAGGAAAGGGATCGCCATGGCAGTTCTCCCGTATGTGTCACCCTCAGGCGGCGCGCCCGGCCAGTTCGGGCGGCAGCTTGAAGTCGACGTGTTCCTCGAGCCCGTCCATGGCCGACACCTCGACCGGGCCCAGCGCACGCAGCGCAGCGATCACATGCTCGACCATCGCCTCGGGCGCCGACGCGCCGGCCGTGATCCCGACCGTGGCCGCGCCGGCGACCCAGGCCGGATCGAGTTCGCTGCCGTCGGCCAGCAGGTGGCTGGGAATGCCGCTCTCGCTGCCGATCTCGCGCAACCGGTTCGAGTTCGAGCTGTTGGCGGCGCCGACGACCAGCAGCACGTCCACCTGGCGGCACAGCTCGCGCACCGCGCGCTGGCGGTTCTGGGTGGCGTAGCAGATGTCGCGCACGTCGGGGCCGACCAGGTCCGGGAAGCGCCGCTGCAGCGCGGCGATGACCGCCCGGGTATCGTCGACGCTGAGCGTGGTCTGGGTAATATAGGCCACCGGGGTCGTGGCCGGCAGGTCGAGCGCGTCGACGTCGGCCTCGTCCTGCACCAGCAGCACGCGGCCGTCGATCTGGCCCATCGTGCCTTCGACTTCGGGATGGCCGGCATGGCCGATCAGGATCACGACGCGGCCGGCGGCAGCGTACTGGCGCCCCTGGATGTGCACCTTGGCCACCAGCGGGCAGGTCGCGTTCAGCACGCGCAGGTCGCGCGCCCGCGCATCGGCCTCGACCGCGCGCGCCACACCGTGCGCACTGAAGATCGTGACCGCCTGCGGCGGCACTTCGGCGAGCGCCTCGACGAACACGGCGCCCCTGGCGCGCAGGCCGCCGACCACGGCCTTGTTATGGACAATTTCGTGTCGTACATAGACCGGCGCACCGTAGCGCTCGAGCGCGCGGTCGACGATCTCGATGGCACGGACGACGCCGGCGCAAAAGCCGCGCGGCTGGGCGAGGATGACGTGCATGGCGGCCTTCGGGTTGACGAAACCTGTTTGATTACGCACACGCGCAGAGGTTCGCCGCAGTGCACGTATCCGGCCGCGCGTCTAGAATGCGCGCAAGTGACAACGTTGCCCACGCGGGCCGGAGGCGCGCCATGAGGGAGGACCTGATGCTGATCACGGGGGCGGCCGGTTTCATCGGTTCCGCGGTGGCGCGGGCGGCGCTGCATGCCGGCTATCCGGTACGCTTGCTGGTGCGCGCGACCAGTCCGCGCCGCAATTTGGCCGGACTCGATGCCGAGATTGCCGAGGGCGACATGCGCGACCGCGCCGCCGTCGGCCGCGCCCTGGCCGGCGTGCGCTGGCTGCTGCACGTGGCCGCCGACTACCGGCTGTGGGCGCGCGACCCCGACCAGATCGCCCGCAACAACATCGAAGGTACGGAGACGGTGATGGGGGCAGCGCTGGCGGCCGGGGTCGAGCGCGTGGTGTATACCAGCAGCGTGGCGACCCTGCGCGTCGACCCGGCGACCGCATCATCGGACGAAGAGGCGCCGCTGGCCGTGCACGAGGCGATCGGCGTCTACAAGCGCAGCAAGGTCGAGGCCGAACGCCTGGTCGAGCGCATGGTCGCGTTCCAGGGGCTGCCGGCAGTGATCGTCAACCCGTCGACGCCGGTCGGGGCGCGCGACGTCAGGCCGACCCCGACCGGACGCATCATCGTCGAGGCGGCGCGCGGGCGGATGCCGGCCTATGTCGAGACCGGGCTGAACCTGGTCGACGTCGAAGACGTGGCGCAGGGGCACCTGCTGGCGCTGGAGCGCGGGCAGGTCGGCGAACGCTACATCCTGGGCGGTGAGAACCTGATGCTGCGCGAGCTGCTGGGCGAGATCGCCGAACTCAGCGGGCGCCGCGGGCCGCGGGTGCGGCTCCCGGTAACGCCCCTGGTGCCGCTGGCGCACGCGGCCGAGGCGCTGGCCAGGCTGCGCGGCAAGGAGCCTTTCCTCACCGTGGATGGGCTGGCGATGTCGCGCAACCGGATGTTCTTTTCCTCGGACAAGGCGCGGCGGGAACTGGGGTACCGGCCGGGACCATACAGGGCAGGGGTGGCGTCCGCCCTGGACTGGTTCGGACGCGAGGGTTACCTGAACTAAGGCGCCCGGCGTTTGCAGACCGGATTCCTCGATGTATGGAACTTGCTTTCGATTAGGATGAGCGCTTCCGGCCCAGGCCGCATGACGATGGAAGCGATGACGATGTTGGACGACATACTCACCTTGTGGCTGGAGGAGCGCGCCGAAGCCCTTGACGCCGATGCCGCGCTGGCTGGCGCACTGGTACCGCGCCTTGCCCTGGCCCAGATCTTCAAGACCGGCGTTCCGGCGAGCGCAGGCGGCAGCGGCGACAAGCCGAGCGCCGCGATCGGCGTCGTCGCCGACCTGGCCCGCTACTCGATGAGCGCGGCCTTCGTGTTCTGGGCGCAGCGCGCGCTCATCGAATGCGTGCTCGCCAGCCCGAACCGCGCACTGGTGCAGCGGCTGTTGCCATCTTTGCTGGCCGGTGAGCTGGCCGGCGCGCCCGGACTCTCGAATGCCATGAAATTCCTGGGTGGCCTCGGCCAGCTGCAGACCCGTTTTACGTCTGACGCCCATGGCTTTACCTTGGATGGCAGGGTGTCCTGGGCCACCAACCTGCAGCGGCAGGGTTTCGTCCTTGCGCTGGCCGCCGGCAACCAGGAAGGCACCGACACGTCCGTGTTCGCGGTGCCGTCCGATGCGGACGGACTGACGCGCGAACCCGACCTCGACCTGACCGGATTGCGCGGCACCAGCACCGCGGTGCTGCGCCTGGCCGGCGTCCGGCTCGGTGAGGACTGGCAGCTTCATCCTCAGGCAAAGGCATTCCTGCCGGGCATCCGGCCGATGTTCGTGGGGATGCAGTGCGGACTGGGCCTCGGGCTGGCGCGCGCGAGTTTGCGCGCGGCCCGCGCGGCGCTCGACGATGGCCGCTCGGTGCTCCTTGGCGAACTCGAGGCACTCGAGGCGCAGGTCCGGGACTTGTGGGAAGCATTGTCGACCGGGGTCGACAGCGGACGGTTGCGTGAACGGCCGCCCGAACTGCTCGGCCTGCGCATGCGCATGGTAGAGATCGCGACCGATGCCGTCCAGCTCGAGCTGCAGGCGCTTGGCGGACGGGCCTACCTGCGCGGCGAGAATGGCGGCTTTGCCCGCCGCTGGTGCGAGGCCGCGTTTCTTCCGGTCGTGACGCCGACGCTGGCGCAGTTGAAGGCGGAATTCGCGCGCGCACAGGTAACCGGCACGGTGGGCTGACCGGCCGTTGGTGTCGCGCCTCGAAGTTGACGCTCATCGCTCGCTGTTGGAGCAACAGCGAGCTACGGATGCCGAAGCGGCGCCGGTAGATCGTCGCAATGCATCAGCATTGCATACTTGCCTTCGATTTTCCCAATCAATGAAATTGGAACAGAGGTGTCGCCGCTATCGATCGAGATGCGAACTTCAAGGTCCTGATTTTCAAAGGCTTGAAGCTCTTCGATGAGCTGCCTGACGGTTTTACCCCGTCGAGTCCATTCCGATGAAGACATGCCGATTCCAGAAAAATTCAGTTTTACCCTAAGGGACTCAGGGCTCGTTCAGGGCAGGATGACGTCGATCTCGACCAGCGCGCTGCCTTTCGCCGCATAGCCGAGCTTGGCTGCAGCCACGTACGATAGATCGATGATCCTGTCAGAGAGGAACGGACCGCGGTCGTTCACGCGAACGACGATCGTCCGGCCGTTCTCGACGTTGGTCACCCTGACATACGAGGGGATGGGCAGGATCGGATGCGCGGCCGTGAGCTTCATCACGTCGTAGAGCTCACCACTCGAGGTCGGCAATCCCTGGTAACGGGTGCCGTACCAGCTTGCCACGCCACGCGCATGGTAGGGCGCCAACTTGTTCATCGGCCGGTAGCTATTACCCATGGCAACATAAGGCTTGAGCGTACCGGAGACAAACCGCTCTGTCCTGGGTACCGGCTCCTTGACCGCATCGATCTGCGCCTGCGTGATACCTTTTGGCGGACCATCGTTGCGGTAATAGCGCCCGCCGCCTTTGGTTGGCTGAACTTTTGTTGTCGAGCAGGCTGCAAGAGACAGCGCCAGCGCAGCCACCAGCCATGATCTTGAACAGATAGGTAAAATGCTTTTCATCGTTGCTTTCCACATGTTTCATCGCGCCCGGCGCTTTGCAGACTTGTCACGGTTACGGGTGACTTGCCTACACATTCATTGGCAAGCTCTGCAAGACTCAAGGCCGAGTTTGAGGATCATACATGTGGAACGGCAGAACAGGAAAATCGTTCGGGCACGGTCTTGCACCAGCAGAGCGGCGGATCGACACGCTGCAGACCGTCGGTTCGGCATATGTTGTTAAAGTAAAATCACTCCAATTCACGGCAAGCCTGCCGGCGTCATTGCAGGCAACGACTTCTTACGGAAACCGATCATGCACCGCACCCGCTCGCGCAACTGCCGCACCTCCCGCACTCACCGCACGCTAGCCATCCTGCTGGCCTGCCTGTCGGCACTGGCATTGCCGTCATCCGCTGATACCGGTGTCGCGGCGCAGGCAGCGGCTGCCGATACGCGCTATGAACGCGTCGTACCCAGCCGGGACGGCATCGGCAAGCGCTACATGGGCCGCGAGATCGCCGGCGTGATGGGATGGGAGGGCGCGCAATGGCTCGAGCGCGACAGCCGCGCACGCGAAGAGCGGCCGGAACTGCTTCTGCGGGCACTGGCGCTGGCGCCCGGCATGACGGTGGCCGACATCGGTGCCGGCACCGGCTACTACGCCTGGCAGCTGGCGAAACAGGTCGGACCCGGCGGACGTGTGTATGCAGTTGACGTGCAGCCGGAAATGATCAGCATGCTCGACAGCCAGATGGCAAAGCGCGGCGTGCGCAACGTGGTCTCGGTGCTGGGCAGCGAAACCAGCGTCAAACTGCCGGTGGCCAGTGTCGACTTGGCAATCATGGTCGATGTCTATCACGAGCTCGCGTATCCAGCAGAGGTCCTCGACAGCATCGTCCGCGCCCTGAAGCCGGGCGGGCGCGTCGTCTTCGTCGAATATCGGGCCGAGGATCCGGCCGTCGCGATCAAGCCGCTGCACAAGATGAGCGAGACGCAGGTGCGCCGTGAAGCCACGGCGCATGGCCTGCAATGGGAACGCAGCATCGAATCGCTGCCGATCCAGCATGCGATCGTGTTTCGCAAACCCTGAGCGCCGGTTCTCTTGCTTTGGGCGTTGCTGACGATGCGGACGCTCGAGACACGCGGCAGG
The DNA here is from genome assembly GCF_006715485.1 of Herbaspirillum sp. SJZ107. Lineage (GTDB taxonomy): Bacteria > Pseudomonadota > Gammaproteobacteria > Burkholderiales > Burkholderiaceae_D > Telluria. Next base: position 2,178,988 of record NZ_VFNH01000001.1, on the reverse strand, counting down.
TGACGACGGCGTGTGCCATCGAATCAACTGCACGAGATGCTGCTGGTAGCGCCAGCGCCAAGCTGTGCAATGCGCTCATGCAGGCGGCGTCGCTCGTCCGGATCGTTCTCTGATGCTGCCATCCTCGTCAAAATGGCCACCTGTGCGGTTTTCGAAGCATCACGGGCACAGACGCTGACATCGGGCATCACGCCAACGCCTTCCCAATTTGTTCCGGTCACCGGGCTGATCGTGCGGCCCAGGGGCAAGAAGAGGGAAAAGTTTGGTGATAGCCGCTTGTCGTCGCCCTGGTTGGCGCCGCCTCCAGTGGTTTCGCCCACGACTGTCGCACGTTTGAGGTTCTTGAGCGCGTAGGTGAAATCTTCGGCTGCCGAAAACGTATCCTTGCTTGTCAGGATATAGAGCGGCTTTGTACCGCCATAGCGCAAGCCAGGGACGACGTCTGCAGTCCACCGCTGTTCGGTGCGGTTGCCCTCGCGGAAATAGAAGTCGTTCAACTGGGTGCGCTTGTCGAACAGATAGCTGGCCAGCAGAATCACGGCGGCAGCGTCGCCTCCACCGTTATTGCGCAGGTCAATGATGAGCGCGTTGGTATGGGCGACTAGCGTCATGGCAGCGGCCAGGGTGTCGGCTGCGTCGGTGGCGCGCGCAAAACCACGAAGTTCCAGGTACCCAATGTTGAACGGCAGGCGTTCGACCCGCTCCACACCAAAATTGTTCGACTTCATCGTAGCGAGGTAGCCCGCCACTTCCTCCGGCGATCGCTCGTCATGGGACTTCCTGTCCTCGATCATTTCCTTGCTGTAGGTCACCCGCAGGTGCCGGTCCCTGGTGACAGCTTGCAGTTCATCGGTCAGGACTTCGGACAGTCGCTGTGGACTTGACATGGTGTCGTAAGCGCCGCGCTTTTGCTGCTGACGCAACGACGTTTCGACCTTCTTAGCCATGTCGGGAAAGGCGTAGCTGCTGTTGACTTCCTTGATCAGCTGGTCGATCAACTGCTGGCGGCTCGCGGCCGTCATTTGCATGCCACTTTGCTCCGGAAAGCTGGCTGATTGGGCAAAAGCCGGTGAACAAGCGAGGACTGAGACGATAGCGGCGATACCTGGAACTCGCAAAATGTTCATTTCTTTTCCTGAATCCCCAACAGTTTATAAATGTTTGACCGGAAATCCTGTCATTCTTTCAAGGTGGAGATGGATTGCTCGTTTTCAATACAGGCGGCACGGGGCAGGAGCGCGGCTGGGCGTCGATCTGCACTGCTCGGTCGATCATCGCTTCCACGAGGAAGCCGCCGGGCCTCGGCTCGGCGATGTGCATGACACCCGTACCGCATCAAGCTGCCCTGAATCCCGCAAGCCGCATCAGGCGCAATGCGCAACGCACCAGCCGCGGCATCGTCTGCGGCCGCAACAAGCGCTCGTCGTAGCCGGCAAAGCGCCGCTCGTTCTCGGCCAGGCACAAGGCCAGCAGTGCCCGCAGGTCGATCCCATCGCCGGACACCGACTGCGCGCCGTTCAAGGCGAAATTATTGTCCTGCGCGGTCGACGCCGGCCCGGCATCGACCGCCCGCGCCAGCCCGATGCGCTCCCACGCGAGGAAGGCCCACACCCGCGCCACCTTGCACTCGAAGCGCAGGCGCCGCCAGGGTGACAGCCGCGCCCGGTGCCAGCCGGCCCAGTTGGCAAACAGCAGGATGTGCCGGCACTCTTCCTGCATCACCGGTTCGAAGGTGTCGACCAGCGCCTGGGGAAACAGGCCCGAGCGGCGCGCCAGCTCGAACAGGCCGAAGGCGAAGAAGCTGTCGATGCATTCGCTGTAGCCGGTGACCAGGTAAGCCCATTCCGGATCGGCCGGCATGGCGGGCGGCGGCTCGGGCGCCAGTGCGATGCCGTAGGCGGCCACCATGCGCGCCAGCACTTCCTTGTGGCGGTGCTCTTCCCAGGCGTTCAGGGCCAGCGCGTCGCGCATGTCGGGGTCCGGCAGGGTCGCGGCGTAGGCCGCCATGCGCAGGCGCGCCTTGCCTTCGGTCTGGACGGCGATGTCCCAGATCGGCAGCGACACGATGCGCTCGCGCGCGTCCGGCGCCAGCACCGGCCAGTCGAGGACGGCCGGGCGGTAGGGGTTGAAGGTGTCGCGGAACATCCGGCAGCTGGCTTCACGGTGGGCGTCGGAGCCGGGCACGAGCGGGCCAGGGATAGGGCTGCGCCAGCGCCGCATGGCGGCGTCCGCAGCGGCGACGGCTGCCGGATCGGCGGCCGCCCCGCCATGTGCCGCGGCCGGGCGCGGCGGTGGCCGGAAGCCGGGAACCAGCCGCTCCACGTCGAATGTGTCCAGGGTCTGGCGTTCCATGCGTCCTCCGCCGGCTATGCGATCTGCATGCCGCGATCATAAGCCGGTACCCGTCCGCGCGGCACACCGTATATCATGTTCAGCACGATTTTTGACACGGTAATGACTATGCATGCATTGACACGCGGCCAGAAAGCCGGACTCGCTGACCTTGGCCTCGGCAATCGCTTCGAGATCGCCATCGAGGTACAGACGACAAGCGGCAGCGCCGATATCTCGTGCTTCGGCCTGGACGCGGACGGCCGCCTGTCCGACGACCGCTACATGGTGTTCTACAACCAATTGTCGAGTCCCGGCGGGGCGATCGCACTGCGCCTGCAGCAGGGGCGGGCATCGTTCCAGGTCGACCTCGCTGCACTGCCGCCATCGATCGCGAAGCTGGTGTTCACGGCCGCACTCGACGGGCCGGGCACGATGCGCGACGTCGGCCAGGCGGTGCTGCGCCTCGGCGACGGCGCGCAGTTCGCGCTGGGCGGCGCCGACTTCGCGTCCGAGAAGGCCGTGATCCTGGGCGAATTGTATCGGCGCGATGGCGCCTGGCGCTTCGGCGCGGTCGGCCAGGGCTTCGATGGCGGCATGGCGGCGCTGCTGAAGCACTTCGGCGGCGAGGAAGCGCCGGCTGCAGCGGCCCGGCCCACGCCCACGCCGACGTCCGCGCCCACATCCGCACCGGCGCAGAACAGGCCGGTCTCGCTGTCGAAGATCACGCTGGAAAAGCGCGGCGACAAGGTGTCGCTCGAGAAGCGCCGCGGCGCCGGGTTCGGACGCATCCACGTCAACCTGAACTGGAACCAGCAGGCGCCCGGCGCGCCGCGCGGATTCCTCGCCAGACTGCGCGGCGCCGCGGGAGGGGCAGGCGGTACCGACCTCGACCTCGGCTGCCTGTACGAACTGGCCGACGGCAGCGCCGGCGTGGTCCAGGCCCTGGGGGAGCGTTTCGGCAGTTTCGAGCAGCGCCCCTGGATCAGCCTCGATGGCGACGACCGCACCGGCGCGGTGAGCGGCGGCGAGAACCTGCACGTGAACGGCGACCATTTCGACCAGATCCGGCGCGTGCTGGTGTTCGCCTTCATCTACCAGGGCGTCGCCAACTGGAACCAGACCGATGGCGTGGTCACGATCACGCTGCCGGACCAGCCGGTGATCGAGGTCCGGCTGGATAATGGCACGTCGCAGCGCATGTGCGCGATCGCCATGATCGAGAACACCGCCGGCGGACTGCAGGTGACCAAGCTGGCCGAGTACGTGGCCGAGCATCGTGCGCTCGACCAGAAATACGGCTTCGGCTTGCGCTGGAAGGCCGGATCGAAGGAGTGATCGCTCAGCCGCCTGAGTATTTCGGCGGGCGGCTTCGTTTGTCCTGCATGTTTGGTCCCAAGCGCTGCTATTTGCGCCATACTTGGCTGATCTGTCATTCGATTGCCCAGCCGATGCCGACACCCCAGCGCCTGTTCTCCTTCCTCGTCCTGAGTGCCGCGCTGAGCGGCGGTGCGGCGCACGCCGCGGACACGATACTTCGCGAACGCATCGCCTTCAACGCCGACTGGCGTTTCAGCAAGGGCGACCCCGCCGGCAGCCCGCAGCAGCCGGCCGAGGCCGACCTCAGGAACGGTTTGCCGGCCGCCGAGGCCGGTTTCGACGACGCCGGCTGGCGCAAGCTGAACCTGCCGCACGACTGGGGCATCGAAGGGCCGTTCAGGCAGGAGTACCCGGGCGATACCGGCAAGCTGGCCTGGTGGGGCGTCGGCTGGTACCGCAAGCATTTCACGCTGCCGGCCGGCGACGCCGGGCGCCGTGTCTACCTCGACGTCGACGGCGCCATGTCGCATGCCGCGGTGTGGATCAACGGCCGCTACATCGGCGGCTGGCCGTATGGCTATGCCTCCTGGCGCGTCGACCTGACGCCGCACCTGAAGCCGGGCGGCGACAACGTGGTGGCGGTCCGCCTCGACAACCCGCCCGCGTCGTCGCGCTGGTATCCGGGCGGCGGCATCTACCGCAACGTGTGGCTGGTCAAGACCGCGCCGGTCGCGGTGGCGCAGTACGGCACCTTCGTGACCACGCCCCAGGTGAGCGCCGCCGCGGCCACGGTCGACGTCCAGGTGACGCTGGATAACCACGGCGCCGATACCGAAGTCCAGGTCGCGACCGAGATCTACGCGCTCGACGCGAACGGCCGCCGCAGCGCCGCGCCGGTCGCGCGCAGGGAGGCTTCAGGCGCCGCCAAGGTCGCCAACGGACGCCAGGTGCAGCTGAGCCAAGCCTTGCAGGTGCCGAATCCGCGCCTGTGGAGCCCGGCCAGCCCGCAGCGCTACGTCGCGGTCAGCACGGTCCTCGACAAGGGGCGCACGGTCGACGTGGTCGAGACGCCGTTCGGCATCCGCACCATTGCTTTCGACGCGCAGAAAGGCTTCCTGCTGAACGGCCAGCGGCTGCCGATCCAGGGCGTGTGCGACCACCACGACCTCGGTGCGCTCGGCACCGCGATCAATACGCGTGCGCTCGAGCGCCAGCTCGAGATCCTGCGCGAGATGGGCGTCAACGCCATCCGCACCAGCCACAATCCGCCGGCGCCCGAACTGCTCGACCTGGCCGACCGCATGGGTTTCCTGGTGATGGACGAAGCCTTCGACGCCTGGCGCGAGAAGAAAACGCCGAACGACTACAACACCCTGTTCGATGCCTGGCACGAGAAGGACTTGCGCGCCATGATCCGGCGCGACCGCAACCACCCGAGCGTGATCGCCTGGAGCATCGGCAACGAGATCCCCGAACAGGGCCGCCCCGAGGGCTGGAAGCTGTCCGCGCGCCTGGCCGAGATCGCGCGCGGCGAAGACCGCACGCGTCCCGTCACCTCCGCCTTCAACCACGTGGCCTCGGGCTACAACGGTTTCCAGGACACGGTCGACGTCTTCGGCTATAACTACAAGCCGAACGAATACGGCAAGCTGCACGCCCATGCGCCGCACCTGCCGCTGCTCGGCAGCGAGACCGCATCGACCGTGAGTTCGCGCGGCGAGTATTTCTTTCCGGTGAGCGACGACAAGTCGAAGGGACTGGCCAACTTCCAGGTCAGCAGCTACGACCTGACGGCGCCGCCGTGGGCGACCACGCCCGACGCCGAGTTCAAGGGCCAGGACGAGAATCCCTTCGTGGCCGGCGAATTCGTGTGGACCGGCTTCGATTACCTCGGCGAACCCACGCCCTACGGCAACGACGCCACCAACCTGCTGAACTTCACCGATCCGGCGCAGCAGCAGCGCATGGCGCAGCAGCTGGAAGCCATGAAAAAGATTGCGGTGCCTTCGCGCAGTTCCTACTTCGGCATCGTCGACCTGGCCGGTTTCAAGAAGGACCGCTTCTACCTGTACCAGGCGCGCTGGCGCCCGGACCTGCCGATGGCGCACCTGCTGCCGCACTGGAACTGGCCGGAGCGCGTCGGTCAGGTCACGCCGGTGCACCTGTACACATCGGGCGACGAGGCCGAGCTGTTCCTGAACGGGAAATCGCTGGGCCGCAAGCGGCGCGGTCCGCGCGAGTACCGGCTGCGCTGGGACGATGTCGTGTACCAGCCGGGCGAATTGCGCGCAGTCGTCTATAAGAATGGCAGGCGCTGGGCCGAAGACAAGGTCGCCACCAGCGGTCCGGCGGCGCGCCTGGCGCTGGAAGCCGACCGCAGCACGCTGCGCGCGGACGGCAGCGACCTTGCCTTCGTCACCGTGCGCATCCTCGACAAGGACGGCAGGACGGTGCCGCGCACGCACGACCGCATCCGCTTCAGCCTGAGCGGGCCGGGCGAGATCGTCGCCACCGACAATGGCGATCCGACCAGCTTCGAATCCTTCCAGTCGCGCGAGCGCAATGCTTTCAACGGGCTGGCGCTGGCGATCGTGCGCACGCGGGCCGGCGAGGGTGGGAAGGTGGTGCTGAGCGCCACGGCCGAGGGGCTGGGCGGGGCGCAGGTGACGCTGGACAGCAAGCTCTGAGCGGTAAGGTCGTCCCCGCGAAGGCGGGGACCCAAGTACTGCCTGCATTACCGAAACGCGTCGAACTTGGGTTCCCGCCTGCGCGGGAACGACGTTGGTCAAGCGAGCGACCTTACTTCTGTTTATCCCCCGGCAGGATCGCGCTCAGCACCTGGCGCGCCACGCCCGCCAGCATCGAGCCCTCGCTCGGATCGCCGTGCACGATCGTGCTCATGAACTGCTTGGCCTGTTCAAAAGTGATGTGCGACGGCAGCGGCGGCACTTCCGGATCGGTCTTGAACTCGAGGACCACCGGGCGGTCCGAGGCCAGCGCTTCCACCCACGCCGCGCCGACCTGTTGCGGGTCGTCGCAGAAGATGCCCTTCAGGCCGATCAGTTCCGCAAAGCGGTGGTAGGGCACGTCCGGCAGGTTCTGGCTGGCCTCGAACTTCGGGTCGCCCTCCATCACGCGCTGCTCCCAGGTCACCTGGTTCAGGTCCTCGTTGTTGAAGACGCAGACGATCCAGCGCGGATCGGCCCACTGGCGCCAGTACTTCGACACCGTGATCAGCTCCGCCATGTTACTCATCTGCATGGCGCCGTCGCCGACCAGCGCCACCACCGGGCGGGTCGGATGTGCGAACTTGGCGGCAATCGCATACGGCACCGCTGCGCCCATCGAGGCCAGGCCGCCGGACAGCGAGCACATCATGCCGCGCCGGACCTGCAGGTCGCGCGCGTACCAGTTGGCGCAGGAGCCGGAATCGCTGGTGACGATGACGTCGTCCGGGACGCGCGGCGACATCTCGTAGACCACGCGCTGCGGATTGATCGGCTTGGCCGGGGCCAGCGCGCGCTCTTCCAGCTGCTTGCGCGAATCGGCGATGCTGGACGAGATCTTCTGGCGCCACGTGCCGTCCTGGCTGTGGTTCAGCAGCGGCAGCAGCGCGCGCAGGGTCTCGGCGCTGTCGCCGTGCAGGTTGACCTCGCTGGCGTAGCGCATGCCCAGCATGCCCGGGTTGATGTCGATGTGGACTGCGCGGGCCTGGCCTTCCTTGGGCAGGAATTCGGCATACGGGAAGGCGGTGCCGACCATCAGCAGGGTGTCGCAGTCGTTCATCAGGTCCCAGCTGGCCTTGGTGCCCAGGATGCCGATCGAACCCGTCACCCAGGGCAGGTCGTCCGGCAGCACCGCCTTGCCCAGCAGCGCCTTGGCGCAGCCGGCGCCGAGCCGGTCGGCCACCGCGATGACTTCGTCGGTGGCGCCGAGGGCACCGGCGCCGACCAGCATCGCCACCTTTTTACCGCTGTTCAGCACCTCGGCCGCGCGCAGCAGGTCGGCATCGTAGGGGATCACGCGCGGGCGCGTGTAGCCGCTGCTGGAATACACGTTGGCGTGCTTGCGCGGCGGGTCCTCGTACTTCATTTCCTGCAGGTCGTTGGGCAGCACCAGCACGCCGACGCCGCGGTTGGCGGTGGCGATGCGGATGGTGCGGTCCAGCAGGTGCCGCACCTGGGTCGGCACCGAGGCTTCCTGCACGAACTCGGCGACGTCGGAAAACATGCGGTCCAGGTTCACTTCCTGCTGGTAGTGGGCACCGCGGATGGTGCGCGCGGCCTGGCCGGCGATGGCCAGCACCGGCTGGTGGTCCAGCTTGGCGTCGTACAGGCCGGTGATCAGGTGCGACGCGCCCGGGCCGCCGGTCGACAGGCACACGCCCAGCTCGCCGGTGAACTTGGCATAGGCGGCCGCCATGAAGGCCGCCATCTCTTCGTGCCGCACCTGGATGAACTCGATCTTGCCCTTGGCGCGCGCCAGGGCACCGATCACGCCGTTGATGCCGTCGCCCGGATAGCCGAAGATGCGCTTGACGCCCCATTCGGCCAGCCGTTCCACCACGAAATCGCCTACTGTCTTGCTCATATCCGCTCCATTTGCCGTGTAAGGTTGATGAGGTCAACCCTAGCACTTGGGACGGGCAGGCAGCGCACGCTATCTTGCCGGCCTGTATGTATGCCTCTGCTTCAGGGAATCCTGACCCGCAGCGGCATCGGCAGCGGCATGCCATGGTCCGGCATCGGCGCCCGCTCGGGCAGGTCCAGGCCCGTGACCAGGTCGGCGATCTTCACCGTCTGCCCGGTCTCGAAGCAGCGGTTGGCGGCGATGCCGACCAGGGCCGACCAGGCGCCGGCGCGCTCGTCCGACGCCCGCTTGTACGGGTCGGCCGGCGCGCTGCCGAAGATCTCGGCCAGCATGACCTCGTCGCCGCCGCCGTGGCTGCCCTTGCCGGTCCAGGGTTCGATCTCGCGCGGCGCGCCCCGCAGCGGGATGATGCGGGTGCTGACGCCTTCGCTGCCGCTCTGCACCTTGGCTGCCCCGGCGGCGCCGGCCGACTCCACGATGCGGTGCTCGAGGCGGCCCTTGGTGCCGTTGAAGGCAATGTGGTAGCCCTCCCAGGCATCATAGGCCGACAGCGCGTACTTCAGCTGCACGCCGTTGTCGTACCTGACCATCACGTTCATGGTGTCTTCGATGTTGATCTCGGGGCGCCACACGCACTGGTCGCGGAAGTAGCCGTCGTACTTCTCGTTGTCGAGGTAGAGCGCCTTCAGGCCGGGGTCGGCGGCCAGGTCGAAGTAGAAGCTGCACTTCTGCTTTTCCGGGCAGGTCAGGCAGCGCTCGTGGGCGCCCTGCAGGCCCATGCGCTTCGCGGTTTCCGGCGTGTAGAACTGGCGCGAGCCGAAGGCGGCCACGCGCTCGGGCTGGGCGCCGAGCCACCAGTTGACCAGGTCGAAGTGATGGGTGGCTTTATGCACCATCAGGCCGCCGGAATTGGCCTTGTTGCTGTGCCAGCGGCGGAAATAGTCGGCGCCGTGCACGGTGTTCAGCAGCCAGGTGAAGTCGACCGACAGCACGTCGCCGATCTCGCCTTTCATGAGCAGGTCCTTGACCTGGGTGCGCGGCGGCGAATAGCGGTAGTTGAAGGTGACGCGGATGTGGCGCCCGCTGCGCTTGACGGCGTCCAGGATGCGCTGCGCCTTCTCGGACGTGGTCGTCATCGGCTTTTCGGTAATGACGTCACAGCCGGCATCCAGCGCGCGCACGATGTAGTCGTCGTGGGTCGCGTCCTTGGTGGTGACGATCACGAATGCCGGCTTGGTCTCGCGCAGCATCCTGTCGAAGTCGGCCGCCAGGTAGGGGCGCGGCTGGCTGGCGCCGGTCTTCGAAATCGCCTTGACCGCGCGTTCGACGCGGCCGGCGTTGGCGTCGCAGACGGCGACGATCTCGGACGTGTCGCGGAACTTGCCGGTGGCGGCGTCGGTGTACATGCGCGAGCGCGAGCCCACGCCAACTACTGCGTAACGTTTGCGCGCCGTTGCGCTGGCAGCGGCGGCGTGCGCATGGACACCGCTTGCCAGCATCAGGCCAGCGGCGCCCGCCGCTTTCAGGATGCCGCGGCGGTTCTTGTTGCCGATCTCGTTCATCTCTGTCTCCTCTCTTTTGGTGTGCCCGTAATCAGGCGGACAGCGTGGTATTCACCTTCTTGCCCGCGATCGTCACGTTGCTCATCTTCAGGTTGCGCACGTTGTACAGGAACCAGGGTTTGCCGGCGTTCGACGGTGTGCCGAAATCGCAGTCGGTGATGGTGACGTCGCGCACCGGCAGCACATCGGGACGCGGGTCCGGGCCGTTGTAGTCGAAGGCGACCGGCCCCAGGATCACGACCGCCTGGTAGCTCGAGAACCGTTTGCCGTCCTTGGTCGTGACGTTGCCGACCTTGACGTTGGAAATGTGGACGTCGCTGACTTCCGGTGGGCGGATGCGCACGTTGTCGGCGCGCGGCGTGTAGTCGCAGTCGAAGGTGATCACGCCGCCGGCCGCCGCGGCCACCGAGCGGTCCGGGATCGGCGAGCCGGGCAGGGTCGCATAGAACGAGGGCGTGGTCTGCACGCCGTTCGGGATGCTGACGTTGCGCACGTAGAAGTGGCGCAGGAAGCCGCCGCGGTTCATGTTGGTCTTCAGCCGGATCGCGATGTTGAGCGGATTGGTGGCCCAGTTCTTGTTCTGGAACACCAGGTCTTGCGCATACACGTTCTGGATCCCGGCCGACATCTCGCTGCCGAGGGTCACCGCGCCGTGGCCGCTGTGCATGATGCAGTTCTGGATCACGATGTTCTGCGACGGCCCGAATTGGGTGTCCAGGTTCTTGCCGGCCTTGATCGCGATGCAGTCGTCGCCGGTATCGAACTGGCAGCCGTCCACCAGCACGCCGTCGCAGGATTCCGGATCGAAGCCGTCGCTGTTCGGGCCCAGGCTGTTGGCGTACACCTTGCGTATCGTGAGGTCGCGGCAGGCTACCGGGTGGTGCTGCCAGAATGGCGTGTGCGTGACCTGGTAGCCCTGCAGCAGCACGCCGGTGCAGCCGACCAGGTGGATCATCGGCGGGCGCAGGTAGTGGCCGAGGCCGAACACGCGCTTCTCGACCGGCACGCCGGCTTCGGACAGGGCCGGCAAGAAGGCATCGTCGGCGCGCCATTTGTCGCCGCTACCCTGGATCAGGCGGCGCTTGTCGTCGGACAGTCCGGGTGCGATGTCCGCAAGCGACGCCGGGTTGTTCGGGTTCGGCTGGTTCTGGGCCAGCTTGCCAGGCACGTAGTTCGGCGACTTGTCCTGCGCCACCGAGTTGATGGTCATGTTCTTGCCCTTCCAGGTCCACCAGCAGTCGCTGGAGCCTGCGAACGGCACGCCGCCCTGGCCGTCGAGGATGGCGGTCCAGTCGTCGCCGGTGAGGGCGATGTTGTTCTGGTTGTGGGCGTAGATCATCGACGAGAAGTTCAGGCAGTCGTTGCTTTGCCAGCGCGACACCACCAGCTTGCCGTTGGCGCCGCAGTCGACGTCGCCGTACTTGGCGTAGTCGCGCGGGTCGTTGCTGAAGTAGACGTGGGCGCCGGCCTGCAGGTGCACGTTCACGTTCGACAGCAGGACGATCGGACCGGCGCAAAACCAGTCGCCCTTCGGGATCACGACGCGGCCGCCGCCCTCGGCGTGGCAGCGCGCGATGGCGTCCCGGATCGGCGCGTAGCAATCCTGGCTGTCCGGCGCCGGGGTCTTGACCGTTTCTTGCTCTTCGAACGAGATCCAGGCCTTGACCGGCACCAGGCGGCACGGGGCGGCGCCGAAGTCGGTGATGCTGTAGTCGACCTTGCGGAACTTGACCGGCATCTGCAGGCGGTCGGCGATGGCGCGTGCCTGCTGCCAGGGGTCGCCGGCCGGCGCGGCTGCGGCCTGCGCGGCTGCGGCACGGACCGCAGCCAGCGGCAGCGCAGCGCCCAGCAGCGCCAGGCTGCCGGCGGAGGCGCCGCGCAGGAAAGTGCGGCGGTGGTTGAAACGGGTGCTCATGCGGTCTCCATCATTCATTGGTGTTGTTGTATTCGCCGAGGTAGATGTCGGCGGGTGCCGGGCGCACGGTCTCGCCCAACCTGGTGACCGGATCGAAGCCGGTCTGCTGCAGGTTGCTCCACCAGTCGTCGGAACTGAACTGGGCCGGGCGGTGCGCCAGCGTGCCGTTGCGGTTCCATTCGGACCAGGGGTTGTTGCTGACGATGTGGGCACCGATGCGCGAATTCAGGATCACCGCCTTGCCGACCGCTTCCAGCGTGCGCTTGCGGATGGTGCCGTGCGGCGCCTTGTAAACGTCGACCTCGCCCAGGCTGCAGGTATAGCCCTCGACCGGCACCCGGCCGTAAGGCGTGCAGCGCTGGTTGTGGAACCACTGGCGGGCGAAATAGAAGGCGGTGTCTTTCGCCTTGGCCGAGGGTTCGCCGCTGAAGCGGCAGCCGTTGAACACCATGCCGTACTTCGCGCGGCGGCTGGTGTCCGGCGCCAGTGCGTACGAGGCCGGGCGGCCGCCGATCTGGCGCACCTCGCAATCCTGGAAGTAGGCGATGGTGTCGCCGAAGATGAAGTCGACGTCGCCTTCGATCCAGGTCTTGTGGAAGAAGCTGCGCGTCGTATTCACGTAATCCCTGGAGCTGAGGAACAGTGTGTCCTGCAGGCCGAGCAGGGCAACCCCCTCGAACTGGGCGCGGTCGGCGCCGTCCACGCGCAGGGCCACCGCCTGGTGGTGCACGCGGCTGCCGCCGGTGGTGTCGGGGCAGTTGTCGCCCGTGCACTCGTTGTGCTTGACGCCGCCGTCGCGGTTGTAAACGTTCTCTATGGTGAGATTGCGCGCCTGGAAGCCGTCCGCCTGCACCCACACGGTGCTGGAGCCGTAGGTGCCCAGCGCCGGCAGGTCCTTCAGGCCGTCGTAGAGCGCACGCACGCCAGGTGCAGCCTGCGCGAACTGGGCGGCGTAGCGCTGGCGGTAGGCGGCACCGGTGGTGGATGCATCCAGGCCGGCGCGGATGCGCGTGGCGCGCGGATCGGGGCCGTCGCCGTACAGGGTGATCGGTGCGCCGCCGGCCGGTACGTACACCAGCTCGTCGTAGGTGCCGGGCGCCAGGCGGATGTAGATACGCTTCTTGCGGCCGGTGTCGAGGAGGGCGCGGCTGACGGCAGCCTGCACGGTCGCGAAGCGGGTCACGCCGTCGGCCGGCGCACCCGCATCCACCACGTAGTCGGGGCTCAGGCGCGCCTGCGTGACCAGCGGGTCGGCCAGCGGATCCCAGGGCTCGACACGCTCGTTGCCGACCGCCCCGACGTACTTCAGCACTTCGCGGACGTCGTAGGCGCGGGCCTGTTCGGCGCTGAGCTGCGGCCGCGGATTGCGTGCCGGCTCGGCCGGGAAGGGCAGGAATTTTTCGCTGCACTCGATGTTGGCCGCGTGCGGCGCATTCAGCGGCGTACCCGACAGGCGGGTGTGGCCCATCATCACCTGCGGCTCGTCCTGCACCGTCACGTCGCTCAGCGCCAGGTTCAGCGGGTGGGCATCGTCATAGCCCTGCAGGCGCACGCGCGCCGGCCCCGGGCCGATGCTGCGCACGCGCTCCATCCGGATGTCGCCGTAGGAAGGCAGCAGCTTGCCCGGCTGCCCCGCGTCTTCGTAATGGGTGCTGATGTCGATCGGGGTCTTGATGCCGCGCATGCAGACGTCATGGTAGAGAATGCCGGACACGGTGCCGCCGCGCGTATCGTTGCTCTTGATGCGCAGGCCGGACGTGGTGCCGTCCATCGCCAGGTCGTCGACCAGCACCTTGCGTACGCCGCCATTGGTCTCGCTGCCGATCGACATGCCGTGGCCGCTGTAGAAATGGTTGTGCAGGATCGAGACGTTCTCGGTCGGGCCGCCATTGCCGGCCTTGATGGCGACGTTGTCGTCGCCGGTGCGGATCCAGCTGTGGGCAATGGTGACGTTGTGTGAGGAAATCGGATCGATGCCGTCGGTATTGCGGGCATCGTGCGGGGTGTCGATCTTGACGGCCCAGGCGGTGAAGCCGTCGACCTTGTTCAGGGTCACGTGGAAGTTCGGCGAATTCTTCAGCAGGATTCCGTACATCGTGAACTCCTGCGACTGGTCCACCTGGATCAGGCGCGGCACGTTCTGGCGCGTCTTTTCCTTTTGCGCGCGGCGGGCGATCTGCCACCAGCTTTCCTCCTTGCCGGCGATCTTCTGGCCGCCCTGGCCGTCGATGGTGCCGCGGCCCATGATGCCGCTGCCGCGCGTGTTCTCGGCGCTGATCAGCGGGCGGCAGCCCTTGCCCGAGGCGTCGTTGCTGCCGCAGGTGCCGGCACCCCTGTCGAACAACCTTGGATCGGTACTGGCATACAGCGTGGCGCCGGCATCCACCACCAGCGTCACGCCGCTTTTCAGCTGCAGTGGCCCGGACACGAAGCTGCGCTTTTCGTTGCTGGCCGAGAGCACCACCGCATGGCCCGGGGCGCATTTGTCGATCGCGGCCTGGATGCGTGCGGCGTCGTCGCGGCCGCTGCCGGCGGCTTCGCCAAACAGCACCGCGCAGGGGGCCGGCAGCTTCGGTTCCTGGACGGCGCGGCTGTCCTGCGCATGGGCGGCGCAGGACAGGCTGCCCAGCGCGGCGGCGATGGCTGCAAGGGAAGGGCGCGTCAAGGCTTGCCCCCGTCGATGAAGTAGGCGCGGGTTTCGGGAAGCGCCTGCACCAGCGCGCGCTCGACCATGCGCGCGAACAGGTCGGCGCCTTTCTTGCCCAGGTGGGTGCGGTCGAAGGCGCTCTTGGCGGCGCCGGCGACTTCCACCTTGTTCGGATCGGCAGGCGCCGCGACTGCCGGCGGCGGCGGTGCCATCGCCAGCGTATCGGCTTCCCGCTGGCCCATCGCCTGCACGGCCGCCGCGCTGTCGGCGTTCAGGTCGAGCAGCACCGCATGCTCCTGCTGCGCCACCTTGCGGATGGCGGCGGCCCAGGGTGCCAGGTCGTCGCGCAGCCATTGACCCTTGAAGCTGCGGCGCGTGAGCGGCGTCACCAGCACCGGCACGCCGCCAAGGGCTTTGGTCTCCTGCGCATAACGGGCCATGTTGGCCGGGAATTCGGTGACCAGGTCGGTCGAGCGCGGCGGCTTGCCCGGCTGGTCGTTGTGGCCGAACTGGACCAGCACATAGGTGGTGGTGGCGCTGCCGTCCTGCAGCAGGCGCCGGACTTCGTCCCAGCGCCCCTCGGCGCGGAAGCTCCTGGAACTGCGGCCGCCGCGTGCCAGGTTGATGCACTCGGCCTGCGGCGTGAAGCGGGCGCACAGGGCGTCGCCGTAGCCGCTGTTGCTGGCCATGGTGGAGTCGCCCACCAGAATGACGCGCACCGGCGCCGCGGCGGCCGGTGCCGCGGCGGCCGGCCCCGCCAGTGCGAGCGCCGCCACTGCGGCA
Organism: Herbaspirillum sp. SJZ107; assembly: GCF_006715485.1. GTDB lineage: Bacteria > Pseudomonadota > Gammaproteobacteria > Burkholderiales > Burkholderiaceae_D > Telluria. The sequence continues at coordinate 2,163,840 of NZ_VFNH01000001.1, read as the reverse complement.
GGCGCGATGGTACGTAATTTCATTGTGCTCCTCGATGAAGGCAAGCCGACACGGGGTCGGCTTGCATCGCTCAGCTCTACGTCCCGGCGCTTACTGGAAGTCGTAGGTCACGCGCAGGTTATACGCGCGTCCGGTCGGATTCGCCGCGCTGCTCAGGTAAGCGTAGCTGTACACCGTGTTGTTGGTGATCGGCGGCGCCTTGTCGAACAGGTTGGTGACGCCGGCGGTGACCGTGACCTGCTTCTGCGCACGCCAGGTGCCGGTCAGGTTCCACACCGAATACGACGGGATGTCGCGGTAGTACTGCGGCGCCACCGCCACGTTGGCGTCGCGGTACTTGCTGTTGAAGTTGTTGGTCAGCTGGGCGCCGAAGTCGCCGTTTTCCCACGACAGGCGCAGGCTGTGCTTCCAGCGGTAGGTGATGATCGGGTAGCTGGAGGTGGTGCCGTTGCTGGCCCAGCCGAAGCGGCCGACGTTCGACATCCAGGCGCCGTTCTCTTCCAGCTGGTTGTCGAAGCGGGTCAGCCAGGTGCCGTCCAGGCCCACGCGGAAGGTACCGAAGCCGGTGCGCGGCAGGTCCCAGTTGCCGGATACGTCGACGCCGCCGGCGATCTGGCCGCCCAGGTTCATCGTCGTGTTGTTGATGTAGGCGAGGCTGCCGTCGGCATTGCGCACGAACAGGTTCTGGTACTGGGCGTAGTTGGTGAAGTAGACCGATTCCGGCAGGTTGGCCAGCATCTTCTTCATGTTGACCTGCCAGTAGTCGAACGACAGCGTGACCGCGCGGCTCGGTTCGAACACCACGCCCAGCGTGCCGCCCTTCGATTTTTCCGGCTCCAGGTTCGGGTTGGAACCGGTCAGCTTGTTCAGCTTGGCGTTGCAGACGTCGGCCGCATTGGCGCCGGCGACGGCGGTGCCGGTGCCCGGGATGGTCGGGGTCGGGCTCGGGCACAGCACCGGGTCGTCCCAGCGCGCCGCAGTCGTGGTGTTGGCGACCGTGGTGCGGTAGCCGTTCAGGTCGAACAGGGTCGGGGCGCGGAAGCCGGTATTGGCGGAACCGCGGAACATCACGGTTTTCGTCGGCTGCCAGCGGAAGCTGATCTTCGGCGTCACGGTGCTGCCGACGTCGCTGTACCTGTCGACGCGGACCGCGCCGTTCAGGGTGAGGGTCCTGGTGACCGGTGCATCCAGCTCGGCGAACACGCCGGCGATGTTGCGGGCGCTGTCGCCATGGCCCGCCACCGACTTGGCGTAGGTGATGTCGGTGGCCTGGGCCAGCTTGGTGTCTTCGTTGGTGTCGCGGTGCAGGTCGGCGCCCAGCGCCAGCGCCAGGTCGCCGCCGCCGAGGGCCATCAGCGAGCGGCTGATGGTGCCGTCGATGCCGTAGTAGGCGGTCTTGGCGCTGCGGTTCAGCATGCCGTCGGCGGCGATCGAGTTCAGGTAGTCGCGGCCGGCCTGGTCCTGCAGGCCGAACGGGTTGAGGGCGCCGCTGGCCAGGCCGTTGATCAGGCCAATGCCCGAGTAGTAGCCGGACGCGAAGTACACCTTGCGCTGCGACAGGCCGTAGCTGGCGCCGGTCCGGTAGTCCCAGCCGCCGACATTGCCTTCGCCCGACAGCAGCAGGCGCTGGTTGACCTGGTTGTCGCGGGTGACGGCTGCGCCGTCGTCGGCGACCGCCCAGCTCACCGTCAGCGGCTGGCCGGTAACGCCGGCCATCGCCGGCACGCCGCCGCTGGCGCCCGGGTACCAGCGGCTGGATGCCGGCAGGATCGCCTGGCGCGAACCCACGGCAAGCACCTGGGTCGGGTTCTTGTAGCTGTAGATCGATTCGTCGCCGCGCGTGTATTCCAGGCTGACCGTGTGTTCGCCGAAGCGCTTGGTCGCCTTGCCGTACATCGTCAGCTGCTTGTTCGGGTACAGCGCGGTGCCGTAGGTATCGTTGTCCAGCACGCAGGTGTTCTTGGCGCCCTGGATCGAGTAGGGCGCCAGGCAGCCGGCCGCGTAGTACGGATTGGCGGCGTTCTTGTTGGTCGCCGTGGTGAAGTTGGCTGGGGTGGCGTAGCCGCCGCTGGCGGCGCTCGGCGCCAGGCCGATCGAGGTCAGGGTGGCCGCATCCGGCACGAAGCCGGCGCGGTCCGACATCAGGAGACGGCTGCGCTGGTGGAAGTCGACGGTGCCGTACAGGTTCCAGCCGTCGTTCTGCAGGCTGCCCTTGCCGAAGGTCAGGGTGACGCGCTGCTCGTCGCCGCCGCCGTGGCGCTCCGGCTGCACGGCCTGGAGGGTGGCCGAGACGCCCTGGACTTCGCGCTTGGTGATGAAGTTGACCACGCCGCCGATCGCGTCCGAACCGTAGATCGAGGACGCGCCGTCGCGCAGCACTTCGACGCGCGCCAGGGCGCTGATCGGGATGGTGTCGAGGTTGGCATAGCCGTCGGCGATCGCTTCGTTGGCCAGGCGGCGGCCGTTCAGCAGCACCAGTGTGCGGTTCACGCCCAGGCCGCGCAGGTTGATGTTGGTGCCGGAACCGGCCTGCGACGGCGCCAGCGACGCCGATTGCGGCAGCGCCATCATCACGTCGGCCAGGGTGGTCATGCCCTGCTTGACGAGTTCTTCGGCCTTGATGGTGGTGACCGGCAGCGCTTCTTCGGCGGCCAGGCGCTTGATGCTGGAACCGGTGACTTCGACGCGCTGCATGGTGGCGTCGGCCTGCTGCGCGGCCGCCTGCTGCGCCAGCGCGAACACGGCGAGGGAAATGGCGGAAAGGGCGATGGAATGCTTGGTACGCTTGGTTGGGTACTTCATGAAGCTGTCTCCTGGTTTTGATTCGATGCGACTCGATGACGTGGCGCCGTCGGTGTCCGCGGCGCCTTTGGTGTCGTTCCGGGCTTCTTGAAACTGGTAGCGTGTGGCTGGTCTTTGGTAGGTGCTCCGCTTGAATTACTGGTCTGTCCAGTCTAAATTGGTTTGGCCAGTTTAACAACTGGTCCAGCCACTATTTGAATGCTTCCTGCGTGTTGTGGTTGGGAACAGACAGTTCAGGGATGTTCGCGGTAGCTGGTCCGGCCGCCGTCCCTGGGCACGAAGTGGTAAGTACGCACCTTGTACTGGATCTCGAAGGCCGGGTTGGCCATCAGCCTGATCATCTCGGCGCCGGCCAGCAGGGTCGGGCCGTAGCCGTGCAGCGCGTCCTTGCTGGCCGGGCGGTTGTAGTAATAGACCTGGTCGCCGGCGAAGGTGGTGCCGACGCAGGTACCGTCGACCGCGCCGTCCTTGCCGATGCGCGTCGACAGGCCGGCCCAGCCGGCAAGCGCGATGTCGCCGTAGGTCGTCGGGCTGATCCAGCCCTGGTTGATCGCGTGCGCGTAGGTGTACACGAAGATCGCGGTGGCCGAGGTCTCGAGGTAGGAGTCGTTCCGGTCCAGCATCTGGTGCCACAGGCCGCTGCCCGACTGCAGCTGGCCGATGCCGCGCAGCGCCTTGCGCAGCTGCGCCAGCACCTGCGGATAGCCCGGATGGTCCTTCGGCAGCACGTCGAGCAGGTCGGACATGCTCAGCACCGCCCAGCCGTTGGCGCGGCCCCAGTAGAAGTGCGGCGCGTCCGGGTTGTTGGCGTTCCAGCCGTGGGTGTACAGGCCGTCCTTCTCGTCGAACAGGTAGCCGGAGAACTGCAGCACGTTCCTGACGGCGTCGTCGAAGTAGGCGCGCTTGCCGCTCATGCGTCCCAGTTCGGCCAGCGCCGGCACGCCCATGTACATGTCGTCGGCCCACAGCGACACTGCCTGCGGACGCTCGCGCGCCAGGGTGCCGTCCTTCAGGCGGAACTGGCCCTTGGCGACCCAGTCGCCGCAGACCTTGATCTGGCTTGCCATGTCGGGACCGACCTTCGCCGCACGCGCGCGCATCATGGCGGCGCACATCGAACCGGCGTCGTCGAGCGAGCGCGGGTCGAGGAAGCGCGCGAAGCTGTTGTTGCGCTCGAGGTGGAAGCGCTGTTCCTGGGCGCGGAAGTAGGGCAGCCGGTCGGCGAAGAACTGCAGGTGGCGCGCGGTGAGGTCGGAGAAGCGCCTGTCGCCGGTGACTTCTGCGGCCCGCAGCATGCCGGCGTGGACCACCCCCATCTCGTAGGCCTGCAAGCCGAAATCGGCGTCGGTGGTGTCCATCACCGCATCCGCCACCGGGGTGGTGAAGTCGGTGATTTCTGCGCCGTCCTTCCTGTGCACCACGCGCGTCGGCGTATGCGACTCCATGTAGCCGCGCACGAGCTGCAGCGCATCGGTGATCTCGGCCGCGGTCGGCTTTTTGTAGGGGACCGGATAGCTGCCCTCGGCGGGATCCTTGAGATTCTTGTTGTCGGTATTGCGGAAGGGGCCGTCGGCGTGGGCCGAGGTACTCAAGGCGAGGGCGATCAGGCTGGCGAGCAGCTTGGCGTTCAGATTCACCGTTGTCTCCGGTTGCATATCGTTGTGGTCGGCAGGCCGGATCTCTGATCGACCGTGCTCATCCGTTTTATGGTCGGACCATTCTAAGTTGGTCTGGCCACATTGGCAAGGTGGACTAGCCGGACGTGGTGACAGCGTGGCATACTGGACAAACCACGTGGCCCACGAAGGCTGCACCGACAACAAGGAGACGCCATGAAGCTGGTCCGCAACGCGATACTGGTGTGCAGCCTGTGCCTGCCCGTGCTGGCGGCGGCGCAGTCCGCCGCGGCCACGCCCGTGCCGGCGCCGTACACCGCGGAGACCACCTACGCGAAGCTGATCGGAAAGTACCCGTTCATCCGCATCGCCGGCAGCGAACTGCCGGCGTCGGTGCGTGCGGTCCGGGACATCACTTATATACGCCGCGGCGACCATGCGCTGCAGCTGGACCTGTACCTGCCCGCGCAGAAGCCAGCGGCGCCCTTGCCGGCCGTGGTCTTCGTGCACGGCGGTGGCTGGCAGACCGGCAACCGGGCGGAGTTCGTACCGATGGCAATCCGCATGGCCGAACGCGGCTTCGCCACCGCAACCGTCAGCTATCGCTTGTCGCCGGAAGCGCGCTATCCGGCCGCCATCCACGACCTCAAGTCGGCGCTGCGCTGGGTGCGCGCGCATGCGGGCGAGTACGGGATCGATCCTGCGCGGATCGCAGTCGCGGGCGGGTCGGCCGGCGGGCAGATCGCCAGCCTGGTGGGCGTGACCAATGGGATCGCGCGCTTCGATCCGGACGGCGGGCCGGGGGCGGTGTCGAGTGCGGCCCAGGCCATCGTCAACATCGACGGCCTGTCCGACTTCACCTCGCCGGCCGCGCGCGAGAACGAGGACAATCCGGCCAAGCGGCCGACCGCAGCCGGGTCCTGGCTGGGTGGCAGCTATGCCGAAGCGGCGGACACCTGGCACGACGCTTCGCCGACGTTCCATGTGAGCGCGAAGACGCCGCCGATCCTGTTCATCGGCAGCGCCCAGGCGCGCTTTGCCGTCGGGCGCGAAGCGATGATCGAAAAAATGAAGGCGCAGGGCGTGGCGGCGCAGACGGTGCTTCTGCCGGACACGCCGCACAGTTTCTGGTTGTTCGACCCGTGGCTGGCGCCGACGGTGGAGGCGACGGTGGCCTTCCTGCGCACGCAGATGGCGGGCAGCGGGCGGCCGTAGCGGTTTCAGGTCCTGTCGAGCTGCTAATATAAGATAGCGGCTCGGGCCTCTCAGGGTGGAGTGGCTGTACCAGGTGGTGGGTGGGAGAGACCATGTCGCTGCGATCGAAATGGATGCTGGGCTTGTTAGCCGGTCTGCTGTCGTGCGCTGCGGTTGCCGGCGACGATCCAGCTCATGAGCATCGGCGCGTGCGTACAGGCGACTACAAGGCTTTGCATCGATCCTTGTGGTTCGACGCCCAGTTTGGCGATGCGGAAAAGCAGGAGCGTCTTGCCGGCTTGCTCCTCGGTCCGCATGGTCGCGAAGTGGGCGCGCCGCGCCATGAAGGCGTTCGATTCCTGTTTCGGGCCGCCGTCGCTGGTCGGCCCGCAGCGATGCGGCATTTGGCGGATGCGCTGGGCAAAGGCGCCTTTGGCCTCGGGAAGCTGCCCGCCGCGGCCCGCTGCTGGTCATCTGTCCCTGCCGGTTTCGAGCAGCGGCTGGCGTGTGTCAGACTGACCGGATTCCGCGACCCGCGGGCGCGCGTTCCGTGCATGGACCTCGCGGTCACGAGGTCGAGCGCCACCCGCGACAGCGGCAACGCGATGGCTCGGCTCTGTCTGGCAAATGGGACGCCTGCGATCCTGGTACCCGGCCTGCCGCCGGACCGGCAGATGCTGGACCGCATCGACCGGTACAAGCGGCATGGCATCGATTGGGTCGTGACCGGCGATGTGTACGAAGCGGATTTCGAGACCTTCCGTGACGCGTTCAACAAGACGATGTCCGCTGCCATCGACACCGAGCGGGGGCGGGGTTACCTGGAGCGGCTGTCGAACGAGATCGATGCCCGCATCGACGCGAAATACAGGACGTCCACGACCGGGCATCCGCAGTAGCCGCCGACAACAAGTACACGTTTTTCAAATCGCCGGGGGATGCAATCGCCCTGGTGCGCCCGGGGGAAATCGTCATGCTTATCAAGCCATGCCAACATACGTAAAGCGACATTGGAACCAGACGCGCGGTGACGAATACGACGCCTGGGGGACGTCGTGGTGGTATTTCGAAGTCGACCCTGATGGCTGGGTGACGCGGCAAATCGAACAATACGATGGTGGCGTACGGCTTTGCTATAGCACCATGCGCAGCGACGATCAATTCGGCGCACTCGCCGAGACGCCACTCGATCTGGCGGAAACGGCTTACCTCATCATCTCCCAGGCAGAATTTGAACTGCTCTGGCGTGCTACATAACCAGGACTGTTATGCACGTGAGCAGGGGGGGGCAATGAAAGCTGCTCGCCGCTTGGTGTTGCAGAAAGGGAAAATTATTTACGTCCGCATATTTTCTTAAACGCTTTATCTGTAAAATATTTAAGTTGCATCAAATCAACAAGCGCCGCACCCGGTTGACCACCTGTGGACGGCTGCGCAACTTAACTTGTTTGGAGATAGAGGGTGAATGTAAGGGAAATTCGGGCCGGCCAGGCACAAGGCGGTTTTACGCTGATCGAGCTGATCGTCGTCATCGTGGTCCTGGGCATCCTGGCGGCCACCGCGCTGCCGAAGTATGCTGACCTGAGCAGCGATGCACGCAAGGCCACCGTCCGCGCGGCCGGCGGCGCCCTTGCTTCCGTCAGTGCCATGACGCATGGTAAGTCCCTGGTGACCGGTTCCCGTACCGCGCCCGTCGACATGGAAGGCGTCGCCGTGGCGATGGTCATCGGTTACCCGTCCTCTGCCACGACAACCGCCGCTGCCGCCGGCTTGACCGATGACGACTGGAAGCTCAAGGTCAACGGCCGTGACCTGATCGTGTCGCCGAAGAGCGCCGCCGATGCCGAAACCTGCAATGCGATCTATTCCGAGGCAACGTCGGTCGGTGGCGTGGTCACGCCGGCGCGGGTCGCGATCGTCGATAGCGGCTGCTGAGACAGCCGTAGCTCAACCGCGCGAGAACGTCCGCGTCACCCGGTCCAGGTGCGCGCGCATCGCCAGCCTGGCCCCCGGCACATCGTGCGCAGCAATCGCCGCCAGGATGTTCCGGTGGTCGATCAGGGTCTGCTGGCGCAATTCCTCGGTCTGGAAGTGTTCGGTCAGCTTGTGCCACAGGGTGCCGCGCTGGTTCCACAAGTAATCGATTACACCGACCATCGCGCTGTTGCCCGAAGCCCGTGCGATCGCCAGGTGGAAATTGCGGTCGGCCGATTCGTTGTTGCCGAGGTCTTCGTGATGCTGTTCCATCTGCTCGACCGCGACCAGGATGGCGTCGATCGCGGCATCGGTGGCGTTCTTGGCGGCCATCGCGGCGACTTCGACTTCGATCATGCGGCGCGCCGCCAGCACCTCGAACGGGCCGGGGCCTGCCGGGCGCACTTCGGGCTGGGGCGGGGCCTGTTCGCTGACGTAGACACCGGAGCCGCCGCGCACTTCGATGATGCCGCCCAGCTCGAGCGCGATCAGCGCTTCGCGCAGCGAGGTGCGGCTGACGCCCAGCTTGATGGCGAGGTCGCGCTCGGACGGCAGGCGCTCTCCCGGCTGGATGTTTTCTTCCTTGATCAGCTGCTCGATCTTGCCGGACACAACCCGATACAGGCGCGGTTCAGCCACAATCGCTTCGTGCAACACAGTGTTTCTCTTCATTATTCAGTGTCCGGAAAGATCGCAATGGCGAATCTTAGTTTGGGCGCTGAAATGTTGCAAGTGCAGTAACCCAAGCGATCAGCGGCATGACAAGCGGGGCCTCAGCGGACGTAGCTCGGATGGCGCTTGCGAATGTCGTCGATGTTCTGCAAGGTGCCGGACAAGTGGCGCCGCAGCACCTCTTGCGCCCCCGGGGCATCGCCGCGTTCGATCGCATCCACCAGTTCGGTATGGTCGCCCAGCACGCGCGCCAGCTTGCCCGGCGACGGCAGGTCGAGGCGGCGCAGGCGGTCGATGTGGCCACTCTGGCTGCGCACCATCTGCCATAGATTGGGCACGTTGGCAGCGACGTACATCATCTGGTGCATGGCCTGGTCGGCCATGCTGAATTCGTGCAGGTCGTCTTCCGCCGCGACCAGGCGCTGGCGGGCCAGGTTCGACCGCAGCTTCGCGATGAGCGCGGGGTCCGGACGCGAGGCCAGGGTATTCACGACTTCGAGTTCGATCGCATTGCGCAGGAAGTGGGCTTCGCGTGCCAGCGCGACTTCGATCGGCCGTACCACGGTCGCATGCTGCGGGAAGATGTCGACCAGTCCTTCTTCCCCGAGGCGCTGCAGGGCGTCGCGGATCGGCGTCTGCGACAGGCCGAAGCGCGCCGCCAGTTCGGTGCGCGACAGCACGGTGCCCGGCGTCAGCGTCATGTCGATGATCATGTCGCGCAAGCGTTCGAACACCTGGGGCGCAGCGTGGCGCGAGCGGTCGAGCGTGAACTCCGGCAGTTCGAGGGCGGCATGCATGGCGGTGGTCGGTCTTCGGCGAAATGAGATACCGACATGATAAGCGATTTCGATCAGCGCAAACACTTTGACACACTAATACATTAGTGCTTTAATGCTTCAACGCAAAGCCATTGTCCTCGAGATCATCATGACAAAGAAAACACCTGAGACACTCCGCAGCGCCCGCTGGTTCGCTCCCGACGATCTGCGCTCTTCCGGCCACCGTTCACGCATCATGCAAATGGGCTATTCGCCCGAAGAATTCATGGGCAAGCCGGTGATCGGCATCATCAATACCTGGTCCGACATCAATCCCTGCCACGCCCACTTCAAGCAGCGCGTCGACGACGTCAAGCGCGGCATCCTGCAGGCCGGCGGCTTCCCGATCGAATTGCCGGCCATCTCGTTGTCGGAAAGTGCGGTCAAGCCGACCACCATGATGTACCGCAACCTGCTGGCGATCGAGGCGGAAGAGCTGATCCGCATGCATCCGATCGACGGCGCCGTGCTGATGGGCGGCTGCGACAAGACCACCCCGGGCCTGCTGCTGGGCGCTACCAGCGCGGCCGTGCCCTGCATCTTCATCCCGGCCGGCCCCATGCTGCGCGGTAACTACAAGGGACAGGTGCTGGGCTCCGGCTCGGATGCCTGGAAGTACTGGGACGAACGGCGCGCCGGCAACATCACCGACGAGCAGTGGACCGGCATCGAATTCGGCATCGCGCGCAGCCACGGCACCTGCATGACCATGGGCACGGCCAGCACCATGATGGCGATCGCCGAATCGATCGGCATGACGCTGCCGGGCGCCTCCTCGATCCCGGCCGCCGACGCCAACCACATCCGCATGTGCGCAAACGCCGGGCGCCGCATCGTCGACATGGTGTGGGACGACCTGACCCCGGATAAAATCCAGACCCGCGACGCCTTCGAAAACGCGATCGCGGTGGCGATGGCGATGGGCTGCTCGACGAATGCCGTGATCCACCTGATCGCGATGGCGCGCCGGGCGGGCCAGCAGATCGGACTGGAGGACTTCGACCGCATCAGCCGCATCGTGCCGGTAATCGCCAACATCCGTCCGAGCGGCGAGAAGTACCTGATGGAAGACTTTTTCTATGCCGGCGGCCTGCCGGCGCTGATGAACCGCATCCGCGACAAGCTGCACCTGGACTGCATGACCGTCAACGGCCAGACCATCGGCCAGAATATCGAGGGCGCCGAGGTCTACAACGACGACGTGATCCGCACCCCGGACAACGCGCTGTACCAGGAAGGCGCACTGGCGGTCCTGAAGGGGAATATCGCCCCGGGCGGCTGCGTGATGAAGCCGAGCGCCTGCGAAAAGCGCTTCTACAAGCATACCGGCCCGGCGCTGGTGTTCGACGATTACCCGAGCATGAAGGAAGCGGTCGAACGCGACGACCTCGACGTCACCGCCGACACCGTCATGATCTTGCGTAACGCCGGTCCGCGCGGCGGTCCGGGCATGCCGGAGTGGGGCATGCTGCCGATCCCGAAAAAGCTGGTCAAGCAGGGCGTGCGCGACATGCTGCGGATGTCCGATGCGCGCATGAGCGGCACCAGCTACGGCGCCTGCATCCTGCACGTGGCGCCGGAAGCCTACCTGGGCGGTCCGTTCGCGCTGGTGAAGACCGGCGACATGATCTCGGTCGACATCGCCGAGCGCTCGATCCACCTCAACGTGAGCGACGAGGAACTGGCGCGCCGCCAGGCCGAGTGGCAGGCGCCGCCGCCGCGCTTCGAACGCGGCTACGGCTGGATGTTCTCGCAACACATCCGCCAGGCGAACGAAGGCTGCGACTTCGATTTCCTGCAGACCGATTTCGGCGCGCCGGTGAAGGAGCCGGACATCTTCTGAGACCCGCGGCAAGCCGTACCGGCACTATAAATAGAAGCAATGGAGACACAGCATGAAGAAAACCCTCGCGGCAGCCGTCGCGCTGGCAGTGTTCGCCAACCCGGGCCATCCGGCCTGGGCGCAGAGTAATGTAGCGATCTACGGTGTCGTCGACGCCGGCCTCTCGTTCGAAGCCGGCAACAAGGACGGTTCGATCACCAAGGTCACCGGTGGCGCCGCTTCCGGCTCGCGCCTCGGCTTCCGCGGCACCGAAGACCTGGGCGGCGGCAACACCGCCATGTTCCTGCTCGAGAGCGGCATCCAGGCCGACACCGGCGTCTCCGGGCAGGGGGGCGTGCTGTTCGGACGCCAGGCCTTCGTCGGCATCGGCAACAAGAACCTGGGTAGCGTCACCTTCGGCCGCCAGTACGCGCCGCACTACCTGGTTGCGGTGTTCGTCGATCCCTTCGTCTCCGGCACCGCGGCCGACGAAAAGAACCTGATCAATGCCGTCTCGAACGGCGGCCGCATGGACAACAGCGTCAAGTATGCCAGCCCGGTATGGAACGGCTTCAGCGGCGAGCTGGCCTATGCCGCCGGCGAAATCGCGGGCGACCAGGCGGCCAACCGCTCGCTCGGCTTCTCGCTGGGTTACGACCGCGGTCCGCTGGCCGTGCGCCTGGCCTGGCACGACCACAGCAACGACACCGCGACGGTGCGCCTGGCCAGTGCGCGCAATACGCTGCTGGCGGCGACCTACGACTTCAAGGTGGCCAAGGTGTACCTGGCCTACGGCGTCAACAAGGGGCCGCTCAGCTCGACCCTGCGCAACGCCAACAACCCGTACGGCTACGCCGTAACGCCGACCTCGGCCAGCATCACGCGCGACAGCACCGACGCCCTGGTCGGCCTGAGCGTGCCGCTCGGCGCCCATACGCTGTTGGCGTCGTGGATCCACAAAGACGATAAAGATAAAACGCGGGAAGCGCGCCACCAGGATGCCGACCAGGTCGGCCTCGGCTACCGCTACAACCTGTCGCGCCGCACCGACCTCTACACCATCTATGCGCGCATGCTGAACAAGCATGGCGCCAGCTACACGCTGGGCAACGCGGCCGACGGCGGCAGCGGCGACCGCGCCATCAACCTCGGCATCCGCCACCGCTTCTGAATAACAACCATCCCAAGGAGAACACCATGCAAAAAATGAACGAAGCCACCCGCCAGAAGCTGAAAGGCGTCAGCGTGGCCACCCTGTGCACGGCGCTGTTCAAGCGCGGCCTGCGCAACCAGTACATCCAGGACGTGCGTCCGCTCAGCGCCGACAAGGGCACCATGGTCGGCGAAGCCTACACGCTGCGCTACATCCCGGCGCGCGAAGACCTGAATCCGATCGCCGTGTTCCAGGACCGCGCCCACCCGCAGCGCAAGGCGGTGGAAGAGTGCCCGCCGGGCGCCGTGCTGGTCATCGACAGCCGCAAGGACGCGCGCGCCGCGTCGGCCGGCTCGATCCTGGTGTCGCGCCTGATGGTGCGCGGCGTGGCCGGCGTCGTCACCGACGGCGGCTTCCGCGATTCGCCGGAGATCGCGGCGCTGGCGATCCCGAGCTATCACGCGCGCCCGTCCTCGCCGACCAACCTGACCCTGCACCAGGCGCTCGACATCAACGTGCCGATCGGCTGCGGCGACGCCGCCGTGTTCCCGGGCGACGTGATCGTGGGCGATGCCGAAGGCGTGATCGTGATCCCGGCGAACATCGCCGACGAGATCGCCGACGAGGCGGTCGAGATGACCGCCTTCGAGGATTTCGTCACCGAACAGGTGCTGGGCGGCCGTTCGATCCTGGGCCTGTACCCGCCGACCGACCCGGACGTGAAGGACCTGTTCGCGACCTGGCGCCAGGCGAAGGGCCGCTGATCATGATGAATGGAGATGCCATCATCGGTGCTGCTTCCGTGCGCGGTGCCGAGGGCGAGTTCCGCGCCGTCGACCCGTCCAGCGGCGCCGAGATCGAACCCGCGTTCGGCCTGGCCGGCAGCGCCGACGTGGAACGGGCCTGCACGCTGGCCTGGGACGCCTTCGACGCCTACCGTGCCACCACGCCGGATGTCCGCGCCGGCTTCCTCGAATGCATCGCCCGCAACATCCTCGACATCGGCGACGACCTGATCGTGCGCGCGATCCAGGAATCCGGGCTGCCGCGGGCCCGCCTCGAAGGCGAGCGCGCGCGTACCGTCGGCCAGCTGCGCCTGTTCGCCGCCACCGTGCGCGAAGGCGGCTGGATGGACTTGCACATCGACGAAGCCATGCCGGCGCGCCAGCCGCTGCCACGCGCCGACCTGCGCCAGCGCCACATCGGCCTGGGCCCGGTCGCGGTGTTCGGCGCGTCGAATTTCCCGCTGGCGTTCTCGGTGGCCGGCGGCGATACCGCGTCAAGCCTGGCGGCCGGCTGCCCGGTCGTGGTCAAGGCGCACGGCGCCCATCCCGGCACCTCGGCGCTGGTCGGACGTGCCGTGCAGGGCGCGGTGCGCGAGTGCGGCTTGCCCGAAGGCGTGTTCTCGATGCTGTTCGCGTCGAACGAGGTGGCGATCCGGCTGGTCACCGACGCCCGCATCAAGGCGGTCGGCTTCACCGGCTCGCGCCGCGGCGGCCTGGCCCTGGTGGCGGCGGCCAACGCGCGCCCGGAACCGATCCCGGTGTACGCCGAGATGAGCAGCATCAATCCGGTATGCCTGCTGCCGGCCGCACTGGGCAGGCGTGCGGCTGGCATCGGCCAGGGTTTCATCGCATCGCTGACGCTGGGGTCGGGCCAGTTCTGCACCAACCCGGGCCTGGTGCTGGCGCTGGCTGGCCCGGATGCCGACGTCTTCCTCGCCGCTGCGGCCGACGCGCTGGGTGGACAGATCGGCACCACCATGCTCACCCCCGGTATCCACGGCGCCTACTGCGCCGGCGTCGAGCGCCTGGGTGGCGTGCCGGGCGTGACGACGGTCGCACGCGGCCTGGCCGGCAACGGTCCGCACGCCGGCCAGGCTGCGCTGTTCACCACCGGTGCCGCCGCCTTCCTGTCGGACCCGGCGCTGCAGGACGAGATCTTCGGCGCCAGTTCGCTGGTGGTACTCTGCACGGATATGGAAGAGATGCGCCGCGTGCTCGAAGCCCTGGAAGGGCAGCTGACCGCGACACTGCAGATGGACGACGACGACATCGGCCACGCCCGCATGCTGCTGCCGGCGCTGGAGCGCCGCGCCGGCCGCATCCTGGTCAACGGCTATCCGACCGGTGTCGAAGTCAGCGACGCGATGGTGCACGGCGGCCCGTTCCCGGCGACGTCCGATGCGCGCGCGACCTCGGTCGGCACGCTGGCGATCCGGCGCTTCCTGCGTCCGGTGTGCTACCAGGACTTCCCGGCGGCGCTGCTGCCGGCGCCGCTGGCCGCGCCCGAGGCGTATCCGCGCCGCGTGAACGGCAGCCCGCTGCTCGGGGCATGACCGGCTGAGGCGCAGCAAACAATATCAGGAGACAATCGTGAATCAAACCGCAAGCGAAGCAAGCGCAAAAATCTACAGCCCCGAGCTGGCGCGCGCCATCGGCAAGGTGAAATGGCGGGTGCTGCCGCTGTTCGTCATCATGTTCATCGCCAACTACATCGACCGGGTCAACATCGGCTTCGTCCGGCCGCACCTGAGCGCCGATCTCGGCATCGGCGCGGCCGCCTTCGGCTTCGGCGCCGGCCTGTTCTTCGTCGGCTACGCGCTGTTCGAGGTGCCGTCGAACATGATGCTGCAGCGCTTCGGCGCCAAGGCCTGGCTGACCCGCATCATGGCCACCTGGGGCATCGCCGCCACCGCCATGGCCTTCGTCCAGGGCGAGATGTCCTTCTATGCGCTGCGCTTCCTGCTCGGTGTGGCCGAAGCCGGCTTCTTCCCGGGCGTGGTGTATTACTTCACGCGCTGGCTGCCGCGCGCCGAGCGCGGCAAGGCGATGGCGGTGTTCCTCAGCGGCTCGGCGGCGGCCTCGATCCTGTCCGGCCCGGTCTCCGGCGGCCTGCTGCAGGTCGAAGGCATGGGGCTGCACGGCTGGCAGTGGATGTTCATCATCGAAGGCCTGTTTTCGGTGCTGCTGTGCGGCGCGGTGTGGTTCATCCTCGATTCCGACCCGAAGGACGCCAAGTGGCTCAGCGACGTCGAGCGCAACGCCCTGGTCGGCGAGATCGCGTCCGAGCAGAAGGAACGCGAATCGCAGCAGCTGTCCCACGCCAGCGCCTGGACGCTGCTGCGCGACTCCCAGATCGCGCTGTTCTGCCTGATCTACTTCCTGATCTCGCTGACGATCTACGGCACCACCTTCTGGCTGCCGACCATCATCAAGAAGATGGGCCACTACACCGAGTTCCAGGTCGGCCTGTTCAACTCGATCCCGTGGATCATCTCGATCGTGGCGATGTACGTGTTCGCTGCGCTGGCGCAGCGCTTCAAGTTCCAGCAGGGCTGGGCCGCGGCCGCGTTCGCGGTGGCCGGCGTCGGTATGTTCGCCTCGGCCTCGA
This sequence comes from Herbaspirillum sp. SJZ107, assembly GCF_006715485.1. Lineage (GTDB taxonomy): Bacteria > Pseudomonadota > Gammaproteobacteria > Burkholderiales > Burkholderiaceae_D > Telluria. Next base: position 2,148,396 of record NZ_VFNH01000001.1, on the reverse strand, counting down.
CCGCGAATCCGGTGTACGGCTTCGTCGCCATCTGCTTCGCCGCGATCGGCTTCAAGGCGGCATCGTCGCTGTTCTGGCCAATTCCGCAGTCCTACCTCGACGTCCGTATCGCGGCAGCGGTGATCGCGCTGATCAATTCGCTCGGCAACCTGGGCGGCTTCGTGGCGCCGGCGGCCTTCGGCATGCTGGAGCAGCGCACCGGCTCGATCCAGGGCGGCCTGTACGGCCTGGCGATCGCCTCGCTGCTGGGCGCGGTGGTGGTATTCTTTGCGCGCAACCGGCCGAAAAAGGGGGCGCCCGGCACGCCGGCGACCGTCGCCGGCTGATCAGCCCCGTGTGCGTGTGCGGCCGAGCATGGTCCACGCGCTCACCGCGCCGCCCAGCGCCAGCAGCGCCGAGATCCCCATTACCCAGCGGAAACCGTGCACGAAGGCGCCAGCAACCGCTTCCTGTACGCGCGCGCGGTCTGTTGGCGCCGTCGACGGCGGCAGCGCCGGTGCGGCCAGCTTGCCGCGCTGCGTTTCCAGCTGCAAGCGGACCGCTGCCGGCAATGGCGCGGCCGCGATGCGCCGCTCGAGTTCCGCGTCGTAGACGCGCTGCATCACGATCCCCAGCAGGGCGATCGCCAGCAGGCCGGCCGCGCGCGAGACGGCATTGTTGACCCCTGAGGCCAGTCCGGCGTGGGCAGCATCGAGCGCATTCATGACGGTGGTGGTCAGCGGCGCCACGGTCACCGCCATGCCCAAGCCCAGCACTAGGATCGCCGGAAAGAAGGTGGTCCAGTAGCCGCCGCCGGCGCCGGGCAGCATGAAGGCGGCGAAGCCGGCCGCGGCGATCGCCGGCCCGAGCACCAGCGGCAGGCGCGCCCCGTGGCGGTCGACCAGGCCGCCGGCCCAGCCCGACAGCGCGAACATGATCAGGATGAAGGGCACCAGCGCGGCGCCGGCCTGCGTCGCGGTGTAGCCCTGCACCCAGATCAGGTCGAGCGGCAGGAAGAACATCAGCGCGCCCAGCGCCGCGTACAGCAGCAGGGTCAGCAGGTTGGCGGCGCTGAAGTCGCGTACCCGGAACAGCGCCAGCGGCAGCAGCGGCGCGGGGTGGCGGCGTTCCGCGATCACGAAGGCGGCCAGGGCCAGCGCTGCCAGCGCCAGGCTGGCGACGACGCCGGCGTCGCGCCAGCCGCGCGCCGGCGCCTCGATCAAGCCGTAGACGAGGCCGCCGAGCGCCAGGCTGGCCAGCAGCGCCCCGGTCCAGTCCAGCCGGGCGCGGCCGCCGCTGCGGCTTTCCGGCACGTGGCGGAAGGTCAGCACCAGCACCGCCAGCACGAAGGGAATGTTTACCAGGAAGGCATAGCGCCACGACAGGTGCTCGATCAGGAAGCCGCCCAGCACCGGACCGACCGCGGCCGTGATCGCGGTCCAGCCCGACCAGGTGCCGATCGCCTTGCCGCGCAGCTGCTCCGGGAACGAGGCGCTGATCAGCGCCAGGCTGCCCGGCACCAGCAGCGCACCGCCGACACCCTGCAGGGCGCGTGCCCAGATCAGCCCGTCGATGGTCCGGGCCAGCCCGCAGCAGGTCGAGGCGGCGCCGAACACCAGCACGCCGCCGGCAAACACGCGGCGCCGGCCGTAGCGGTCGCCCATGGCGCCGCCGAGCAGCAGCAGGGCGGTCAGCAGCAGGGCATACGCTTCGACCACCCATTGTGCCCCGGCGACGCCGCTGTCGAAGGCTTGCTGCAGCGCCGGCAGGGCGACGTTGACGACGGTGCCGTCGATGAAGACCATGCTGGAAGCCAGGATGCTGTTGGCCAGCACCCAGGGACGGGCTTGCGGCGTGCACAGCGCGGCGGCATCTTGGCCGCGGGTGGGCGCGGTATCGGGCTGGTGTGGGATGGGATGCATGGCACCACTCTAACCGCCTGGCATGCGCAGGTCCGCCGGCGGGGTTTGACCCGCGTCAGGCCGCGGCGTCTTCGGTTACGTTCTTTTCCATGAACACCGAATGCGGATCCGCCGGATAATCGCCGAACGGGCCACGGCAGCGATAACCCAGGCGTTCATACACCACCAGCGCTTCCGCCTGCGCGGGTCCGGTCTCGAGCAGGAACGTTCGGGCGCCATGCGCGATGGCTTTCGCTTCCAGTGCCGTCATCAGCCTGCGCGCCAGACCCTGGCCGCGCGCCTGTGGCCGCACATACACCCGCTTGATTTCGCCGTAGCCCGGTTGCATGACCATCGCGCCGCAGCCGACCGGCGCACCGGCGGCATCGCGCAGCACGGCGAAGAATACGTTCGGTTCGCACAGCGACGCGATATCCAGCGCATACACGCTTTCGGCCGGATAAATCGAATATAGATAGGCGTCTAGTTCGGCAATCAGCGCACGCACGCCGGGCTGGTCCGGGGATTCGAATATGACCTGCATGGTTTTTTCATGAGCGGTGAGAAAGGGGAGTATATCGTTATTCATACCGAAATAATCCGCCCGGTCCATTCCACCTGGAATAAACTGAGGCACCCGCATTTGCTTCGACACCATGTCATCCGACCCGATTACCCTGCGCGCCCGCTTCAATCCGCTGATCAAGCCATTCCTGGTCATGCAAATCGGCGTGACGATGATATTCACCGTGGTCGGCATTCCACTGGCCGTGATCTGGTTCCTGGGCGTCGGCCGCTGGTGGGCCCAGCATTATTTCGACCGGCTCGAATGCCAGCTCGGCGAGCGCAGCCTGCGCTTTCGCAAAGGCATCCTGGTCACGACCGAAAAGACGATCCCGCTGGAGAATATCCAGGACGTCACCTTCATCGAGGGGCCGATCCTGAAGTATTTCAACCTCAGCACGCTGAAGTTCGAAACTGCCGGCCACAGCGTGGGCCAGGCCTCGGACATGCGCCTGACCGGCATCGTCGACGCCCAGGCCTTCCGCAGCAGGATCATCGAGGCGCGCGAGGCCCTGCGCCATCCGGCGCCGCATGCGCACGACGATCCGCAACTGGCGGTGCTGCGCTCGATCGAATCGAAGCTGGACGAGATCGCGGCGCTGCTGCGCGCAAAGCAGTAGGCCCCCTGCAGTCTCAGACGCCGGCGAGAATCGTCTCCACCGCGGCAATTTCGTCGGCTGTCAACGCCGGCATCTGCATGGCGCGCACCGCTTCCAGCACCTGTTCCGGCTTGCTGGCGCCGATCAGCACCGAGGTGATCGCCGGCTGGCGCTTGACCCAGCGCAGCGCCAGCTGGGCCAGCGACCCGCCGCCCTCGCGCGCGACGGCATCGAGGGCACGCGCAATGCGCAGGCGCCCGTCGTTCACGTGTTCCGGCTTCAGGAAGCCAGCGCCGCCGGCCGCGCGCGAATCGCCGGGCAGGGCGCCGCCCAGGTAGCGGTCGCTCAGCAGGCCCTGGGCCAGCGGCGAAAACGCCACGCCGCCGATACCTTCCTGTTCCAGCACCGGCAGCAGGTCGGCCTCGGCCGCGCGCACCAGCATGCTGTACTTCGACTGGTTGACGATGCAGGGCGTGCCCAGGCGGCGCAACTCGGCGGCTGCGCGCCGGGTCTGTTCGCCGTTGTAGTTCGAGATGCCGGCGTACAGCGCGCGGCCGCTGCGCACGATCCAGTCGAGCGCCGCCATCGTTTCCTCGAGCGGCGTGTCGGGGTCCGGGCGGTGGTGATAGAAGACGTCGACGTAGTCCAGTCCCATGCGTTTCAGGCTCTGGTCCAGGCTCGCGACCAGGTATTTGCGGCTGCCCCAGTCGCCGTAGGGACCCGGCCACATCGTGTAGCCGGCCTTGGTGCAGACCACGATCTCGTCGCGGTAGGGCCGCAGGTCGGCTTCGAGCAGGCGTCCGAAATTGCTTTCGGCGGACCCCGGCGGCGGGCCGTAGTTGTTGGCCAGGTCGAAGCAGGTGATGCCCTGGTCGAACGCCGTGCGCACGATGGCGCGCTGGCGCTCGAGGTCGGCCCCGGCGCCGAAGTTGTGCCACAGGCCGAGCGACACCGCCGGCAGGCGCAGGCCGCTGCGCCCGCAATGCGGGTAGGGCATGGCCGCATAACGCCCGGCAGGCGGCGTCCAGCTCATTCGGCGATGGTCCCGGCACCCGCTGCCGCGCGGCACACGTAGATGGTCGACAGCTGCCCCTTCGGCCCGCGGTAGTCGCGCTCGACCGCCGTTTCGGTGGCCTCGACCAGGTCCTGCGGCACCAGCGCCACCACGCAGCCGCCGAAGCCGCCGCCGGTCATGCGCACGCCGCCGCGGTCGCCGATCGTAGCCTTGACGATCTCGACCAGCTGGTCGATCAGCGGCACGGTGATCTCGAAGTCGTCGCGCATCGACGCGTGCGAGGCCGCCATCAGCTGGCCCATGCGCGCCAGGTCGCCGGCCGCCAGCGCTTCGGATGCGGCCAGCACGCGCTCGTTCTCGGTGACCACGTGGCGCGCGCGGCGCAGCGTCATCGGATCGAGTTCGGCGCCGCGCTGCTCCAGCATGGCCATGTCGACGTCGCGCAGGGCCGGCACGCCGAAGTGGCGGGCGGCGGCTTCGCACTGTTCGCGCCGGGTGTTGTATTCGCTGTCCACCAGGCCGCGTTCCACGTGCGAGTGGAAGATCATGATGGCCGCGCCCTCGGGGATCGGCACCGGCTTCACGTCGAGCGAACGGCAGTCGATCATCAGCGCGTGGCCTTCCTTGCCGCAGGCGGAGCTGATCTGGTCCATGTTGCCGCACTTGGTGCCGACGAATTCGTTTTCGGCACGCTGGGCGGCCAGGGCGATGTCGATCGGCGTGAGCTGGTCGTAGCCGGGCAGGGCGGCGAACAGGGTGCCGATCGCCACCATCAGCGAGGCCGACGACGACAGGCCGGCGCCCTGCGGCACGTCGCCCGCGATCACCAGGTCCATGCCCTGCACCGGCAAGCCCTGCTTTTCGCCGAAAGCGAGCAGGTCCTGCACCATGCCGCGCACGTAGTTGGCCCACATCGGCTGGTCCAGGCGTTCGATCGGGGCGTCCATGCGGAACTCGTCGCCCGCATTGTCGTAATCGGCGGCCACCACGTGGACTACGGTATCGTCGCGCAGGCGCGCGGCGATCACGGTGCGGTAGTCGATGGCGCAGGGCAGCACCAGGCCGTCGTTGTAGTCGGTGTGCTCGCCGATCAGGTTGACGCGTCCCGGTGCCTGTACCAGCAGCGGTGCCGGTTCGCCGAAGGTGCTCTCGAAAACGCTGGCCACGCGGGCCGTCAGGGTTGTGCTCATATTATTCAGGTTGTGGATTGTTCAGGTAATGCACGTCGGACTGGGCGCGCAGCTGGGCGGCCGCCTGTTCCGGTGTCAGGTCGCGCTGGGCTTCGGCCAGCATCTCGAAGCCGACCATGAACTTGCGCACCGAGGCCGAGCGCAGCAGCGGCGGATAGAAATGCGCGTGCAGCTGCCATGGGGCGCCGTCTTCGTCATTGTAGGGCGCGCCGTGCCAGCCCATCGAGTACGGGAACGAGGTCTGGAACAGGTTGTCGTAGCGCGTGGTGAGCTGTTTCAGCGCCAGCGCCAGGTCGGCGCGCTGTTCCTGGCCCAGGTCTTCCAGGCGCCGCACGGAAAAGCGTGGCAGCAGCAGGATTTCGAAGGGCCAGGCCGCCCAGTAGGGCACGATGGCCAGCCAGTGCGCGGTCTTGACCACCACGCGCTCGCTATCAAGCTCGCGCTCAACCACGTCGAGCAGCATCGGGCGACCCTGGTCGGCGAAGTACGCGCGCTGGCGCTCGTCTTCGGCGGCCGGCAGTTCGGGCAGGAAGCTGGTGGCCCAGATCTGGCCGTGCGGGTGCGGGTTGGAGCAGCCCATCACCGCGCCCTTGTTCTCGAAGACCTGCACCCAGGGATAGGTCTTGCCGAGTTCCGCGCTCTGCTCGCACCAGGTGTCGATCACGCCTTCGATGGCGGGCAGCTCGAGCAGCGGCAGCGACTTGCTGTGGTCGGGTGAGAAGCAGATCACGCGGCTGGTGCCGCGCGCGCTCATGCTCTGGAACAGCGGATCGGCGCCGCCGGGGGCGTCCGGCGTGTCCGGCGTCAGCGCGGCGAAGTCGTTTTCGAAGACGTAGGTGCCGCTGTAGTCCGGGTTCTTGACGCCGTTGACGCGGGTATTGCCGGCGCACAGGTAGCAGCTCGGGTCATGCGCGGGCCGCGGTGCGCGGTCGACCGCTTCCTGCTGGCCCTGCCAGGGGCGCTTGGCGCGGTGCGGCGACACCAGCACCCAGTCGCCGGAGAGCGGGTTGTAGCGGCGGTGCGGATGGTCGGTTGGATTGAACATGGGTTTCCTTGCAGATGCCGTTCAAAAAACCGTATCTTACCCGTACAAGGAATTATGTTGTTTTCAAGTCCGTGAGCAGTGCGCGGGTTGCGGAAAAATGCCTTTATTCCCAGCCATCCAGCAGGCCTGACCCGATCAGCGTGTCGACCGCGGTAGGGAGGGCGGCGTGGGCCGCCTGCCGCAGCGTAGCCGGCTCGGCGCCGAGCAGGGCGCGCAGCAGCGCCGGCGCCAGGACTCGGTCGACCAGCGCCGCCGCCGGTGCAGCCGCGCCGGCGACATCGCCTGCGGCTTGCGCATTCGTCCCAGCTGGCCGGGCGGCGATTGCCATGGCGATGTGACGCTCGCCGATCCGGTCCAGGATCCGGGCGGCGCCCGTGGCGCCGGACTGCAGGCGCGGGGCTTCCGCCACGATCAGGCGCAGCAGGGCCACCGCATCCGGCTGCAGCAACTGCCCGACCACCGCGTCCGCGGCGCCCAGCAGGCGTTCACGCAGCGGCGCATCGGCGGTGGCAGGTGCCGCGTCCTTCAGCAGGCGCCCGAGCTTGTACTCGATCACCGCCGTCAGCAGCGCCGTCTTGTTGGCGTAACGCGCATAGATGCTGGCCTTGCCGGCGCGCGCTTCTTGCGCCACCTGGTCGCAGCTGGTTCCTTCGAATCCCAGTTCCAGGAACAAGCGCGTCGCGGCGTCGAGCAGGCGCTCTTCGATGTCGCCCTTGCGCGCCAGGGGTGGCCGCCCGCCGGCGCCACGCCGGATCGGCTCTGCTGCGTTCATACATCTCCTAACGAAATCATGTGGAAGAATTATCAAACATGCTAGACTGAACCGTTCAGTTCAGTTATTTGATCATTCACGGCATCAATTTTACGCGGCCCACCCTCTGGAAAGGAAATACAATGTCCGACGCAGTGCACCAGTTTCACCTGTCCGTTCCCCAGTCCGACCTCGACGACCTGCATACGCGCCTGGCGCGCACCCGCTGGCCGGATGCGGAAACCGTGCGCGATACCAGCCAGGGGCCGCAATTGGCGAAACTGCGCGCGCTGGCGGCGCGCTGGCAGGACGGCTACGACTGGCGCCGCTGCGAACGCCTGCTGAACGACCTGGGACAGTACCGCACGGAGATCGATGGTCTCGATATCCATTTCCTTCATGTGCGCTCGCCCGAACCGGATGCGATGCCCTTGCTGCTGACCCATGGCTGGCCTGGCTCGGTACTGGAATTCCGCAAGGTCATCGGTCCTCTCACGGATCCTGTTGCGCATGGCGGCGACGCGCGCGATGCCTTCCACCTCGTGATCCCGTCGATGCCGGGCTTCGGCTTTTCCGGCAAGCCGACCGCCACCGGCTGGAACGTGGGCCGTATCGCCGGGGCCTGGACGACACTGATGGCGCGCCTCGGCTACACGCGCTGGGCCGCGCAAGGCGGCGACTGGGGCGCTGCCGTGACCACCACCCTCGGCTACATGGCGCCGCCGTCGCTCGTCGGCATCCACCTGAACATGGTGATGTTCCATCCGACCGAGGAGGAGTGCGCGGCCGCCACCCCGGAGGAGAAAACCATGCTGGATGCGGCCCGGCGCTACGACGAGGAATTTTCAGGCTACTTCAAGGTGCAGGCCACGCGCCCGCAATCGGTCGGCTTCGCGCTGGCCGATTCCCCGGTCGGCCTGGCGGCCTGGATCTACGCCTTGTTCCAGGACGTGTCCGACAGCGGCGCCGACCCCGAGCGCGTCTTCGAGCTGGACGACCTGATCGACGACATCATGCTGTACTGGCTGACCAACAGCGGGGCCAGTTCGGCGCGGCTGTACTGGGAAGCCATGCAGTCGATGCGCCAGGGCGGCACGCCGACCGCGCCGATGCAGACGCCGGCCTCGATCAGCATGTTCCCGGGCGAGCAGCTCAGGCTGTCGAAGCGCTGGGCCGAGCGCCGTTTCGGGCACCTTGTCCATTTCAATGAACTGGACAAGGGTGGCCACTTCGCGGCCCTGGAGCAGCCGGCCGTGTTTACCGACGAGGTGCGCGCCGCCTTCCGCTTTGCGCGAGGCTGATCAGTTCCCGATTGCCACCCGGCGCGATCCGTCGCGGTGGCTGGCCGGCACCGCATCGATGAAACGCATTCCGCCGACTCTGTTCTCCACGCTGGGCAGCCAGGCGCTCGACTTACCCGCACGGGAGATGATGCCGTTTTCAACTCGCTGAGCAGTGTGCGGAAAGCGGAAAACGGCTGGCTTTACAACCGGCGCGGAATTGCCTACAGTTCAGTATTATTTATACAAGGTCAATCATGGCGCTGCGTTCCCGGCATTCCCTGTCCGCACTGGCCCTCTTGTGCTGGGCGCTCGCCTGGCCCGGCACGGCTGCCGCCGATCTCGGGGAACTGACCGGTTGCAGCAAGCCGGCATACCCGCGCCTGGCACTGAAGCGCGGGGAGGACGGCATCAGCCTGCTTGGCTTCCTGGTGCGTGCGGACGGCACGCCGGTACGTTCCATCGTGGTCGATTCCAGCGGTTTCGAGGCGCTGGACGAGGCGACGGCGGACGCGCTGATGAAATGCCGGTGGAAGCCGCGGGCCGGCAGCGACGGGCCGGCCGAACGATGGGTGATGATTGCGTATTGGTGGGTCGTCGAAGGGACGCCGAACTTCGCCTTTGCCAAGAACCAGGCCGCGGTGGCAGCCAGGAAGGGCGACATCGCTGCGCGCTACCGCATCAGCCGCCTGCTCGAGGCAGAGCCGAAGAACGACCAGGATCGGCGCGACAGCCTGACCCTGCTGGGCAGCGCGGCGGAACTCGGCTCCGCGCCGGCACAGTTCGCGCTGGGCCGCCGTTACGAGAAGGGCGACGGCGTGACCTCGGATATCGAGGCAGCCCTGCGCTGGTACCGCAAGGCTGCCGACCAGGGCGACGTGTTCGCCATCCAGCGCCTGGAGACAGGCCGTCTCGAAGACTGAAAGCGCCATGACCATCCATTCTTTCTCCCTGCGTTCGCTGTGCGCCGCCGTCCTCGCGGCTGCGGCGCTGCTTTCCACTGCGGCCGCTGCCGCCGACATCCAGCAGGCGACCGGTTGCCGCAAGCCACGCTACCCGGAGGAGGCCATGCAGCGCTGGGAAGCCGGCATCAGCGTCGTCGCCGTTCTGGTGCGGGCCGATGGCACGCCGCTGCGCTCGGTCGTGGCCGACTCCAGCGGTTTCGAGCCGCTGGACCGGGCGGTCCTGGAGATGGTGATGAAGTGCAGATGGACAGCGCTGGCCGGCGGCGACGGGACCGGGGAACGGTGGTGGCGCTACATGTTTATCTGGCGCATCGACGGCGACAATGAACTGCTCGGCGCGAAGAAGACGGCGGCGATTGCCGCCAGCAAGGGCGACGTCGCCGCGCGCTACCGCCTCAGCCGCCTGCTCGAAGCGGTGCCGAAGGACGAACGGGACCGGCGCAACAGCGTGACCATGCTGCGCAGCGCCGCGGAGCTCGGCTATGCGCCGGCACAGTACGGCCTCGGTCTGCATTACGAGCGGGGCGATGGCATGGCGGCGGACATCGAGGCAGCCCTGCGCTGGTACCGCAAGGCTGCCGACCAGGGCGACGTGTTCGCCATCCAGCGCCTGGAGAAAGGCTTCCTGCCGGAGTGAGCCTGTCTTCAGGCCGAATCCGGCATGTCGAGCGTTACCCAGCGCGACCCGTCCCGGTGGCTGGCCAGCACCGCATCGATGAACCGCATCCCGCCCACCCCGTCCTCCACCGTCGGCAGCCAGGCGCTCGAGGCCGGCACCGGCAGCCCGGCGTCGAGCGCGTGGATCTGCGCTGCCGCGTCGCGGTAGAGCTGGGCGAAGGCTTCCAGGTAACCCTCCGGGTGTCCGTTCGGGATACGCGTCGCCGCTTCCGCCGCCGCCCCGCTCACGCGCCCGCGCGTGAGGCGCTGCGCGCAGCCGCCCTGCGGTGTCAGCCACAGTTCGTTCGGATGCTCCTGGTCGAAGGCCAGGCTGGCCTCCGTGCCGAACACGCGCAACTTCAGCGCATTCTCGCAGCCGGTCGCCATCTGGCTCGCCCACAGCGTGCCGCGCGCGCCGTTCGGGTAGCGCAGCATCACCTGCAGGTGGTCGTCCAGCGTGCGGTTCGGCGTAAAGGCATGCAGCTCGGCCAGCAGCGCGCTCGGCTGCAGGCCGCTGACGAAGCCGGCGATGTGCCAGGCGTGGGTGCCGATGTCGCCGGTACAGCCGGTCGGCCCGGCGCGGCGCGGGTCGTTGTGCCAGTTGGCGGCCTGGAAGGCGGGGTCCTGCTTGTCAGATTCTGCCATCCAGTCCTGCGCATACTCGACGTGCACCATGCGCACCTCGCCGATGGCGCCGGATGCCACCAGCTCGCGCGCATGGCGCACCATCGGGTAGCCGGTGTAGGTGTGGGTGAGGGCGAACACCCGCTTGCGTGCGTGCGCCAGCGCGGCCAGCGCCAGGCCTTCTTCGAGCGACACACCCAGCGGCTTGTCGCAAATGACGTGGATGCCGGCCTCGAGGAAGGCCGTGGCCACCGGCGCGTGCAAGTGGTTCGGGGTGACGATGGCGACAGCGTCGATGCCGTCCTCGCGCGCCGCTTCCGCTTGCGCCATCTCGCGGTAGTCGGCATAGCAGCGCGCCGGGTCGAGCCGGATCGCGGCGCCGGACTGGCGCGAACGCTCGGCATCGCCGGACAGGGCGCCGGCCACTACTTCGTAGCAATCGTCCAGGCGCGCCGCGATGCGGTGCACGGCGCCGATGAAGGCGCCCTGGCCGCCGCCGACCATGCCCAGGCGCAGCCTGCGTGGAATCGTGTCGCTCATGGCGCAATCCCCATCAAGGTGCGCAGCTGGGCGCGGTCGGCGCCGCTGCCGGCGAAGTCGTCGAAGGCGCGTTCGGCCACGCGGATGATGTGGCGGCGGATGAAATCGGCGCCTTCGCGCGCGCCGTCTTCCGGGTGCTTGAGACAGCACTCCCATTCGAGCACCGCCCAGCCGGCATAGTCGTACTGGGCCATTTTGGAGAAGATCGCCTTGAAGTCGATCTGGCCGTCGCCCAGCGAACGGAAACGCCCGGCGCGGTCGACCCAGTTGCCGTAGCCGCCGTACACGCCCTGGCGGCCATCCGGGCGGAATTCAGCATCCTTCACATGGAAAGCCTTGATGCGCGTGTGGTAGATGTCGATGAAGGCGAGGTAATCCAGCTGCTGCAGCACGAAGTGGCTCGGGTCGTACAGGATGCTGGCGCGCGGGTGGTTGCCGACCGCCTCCAGGAAGCGCTCGAAGGTGACGCCGTCGTGCAGGTCTTCGCCCGGATGCAGTTCGTAGCACAGGTCGACGCCGGCATCTTCAAACGCGTCCAGGATCGGCCGCCAGCGCCGTGCCAGTTCGCCGAAGGCTTCCTCGACCAGGCCGGCCGGGCGCTGCGGCCACGGGTACAGGTAGGGCCAGGCCAGGGCGCCGGAAAAGCTGGCGTGGGCGTTCAACCCCAGGCGGCGCGAGGCGCGCGCCGCCAGCTTCAGCTGGCTCGTGGCCCAGGCCTGGCGCGCCTGCGGATTGGCGCGTACCTGCGCCGGCGCGAAGCCGTCGAACAGCGCGTCGTAGGCCGGGTGCACCGCCACCAGCTGGCCCTGCAGGTGGGTCGACAGTTCGGTGAGGGCGATGCCGTGGCTGGCCAGCATGCCTGTGATGTCGTCGCAGTAGGTCTGGCTGTCGGCCGCCAGTTCAAGGTCGAACAGGCGCTTGTCGGTCGGCAGCTGGATGCCCTCGTAGCCGAGGCCGGCGGCCCAGCCGGCCAGGTTGTCGAGGGTATCGAAGGGCGCTTCCGCGCCCATGAACTGGGCCAGGAAGATCGCCGGCCCCTTGATGGTCTTCATGCGGATCCTTTTATCGTTTTTATATCAGTACGGCGATTCCGGGAAGTAGAACTGGCGGGCGTTGTCGCGCGTGATCAGTACCGACGGAATGATGGTGCGCGCAGGCAGCGCCTCGCCCTTGAGGCGGGCGTTGGCGGTCATCTTGATGGCGTCGTAGATGAACTTGGGCGAGTAAGACACGTCGGCCTGCACCAGCTTGTCGCCGTCCATCACCTTTTTCACTGCGAACTTGGCGCCGGCGCCGCCGAACACTTCCTTGACGTCGGTGCGCTTGGCCTGCTCGATCGCCTTCAGCACGCCGATCGCCATGTCGTCGTCGGCGGCCCACACCGCGTCGATGGCCTTGAAGCGGGTCAGGTAATCCTGGGTGACCTTGAAGGCATCGTCGCGGTTCCAGTTGCCATACTTGGCGTCGAGCACCTTGATGCCCGGGTACTTCTTGATCTCGGCATTGAAGGCATTGACGCGCTCGTTGTCGATGGTGCTCGGCATGCCGCGCAGGACCACGATGTTGCCCTTGCCGTTCAGGCGCTTGGCCAGGTACTCGGCCGGCAGGCGGCCGAAGGCGGCGTTGTCGCCGGCCACGTAGGCATTCTGCGCGGCGGCGTTGGTCAGCCCGCGGTCGACCACGGTCACGTACACGCCCTTGTTCTTCACCTGCGACACCGGCTGGGTGAGCGAGCTCGATTCCAGCGGCAGGATCACCAGCGCATTCATCTTGTTCACCACCAGCAGGTCCTGCACCTGGTTGGCCTGTTCGGGCGTGCTGGCCGCCGTCTTGACGATCACCTTGAGGCCGGGATTGGCGGCTTCCAGTTCCTTCTTGGCCTGGTTGGCCCACCAGACGATGCCGCCGGTGAAGCCGTGGGTGGCGGTGGGGATGGCGACGCCGAGGGTGACGTTGGCGGGCGCCGCGGCGTGGCTGGTGGTCAGGCCGGCCGCCAGCGCGCAGGCGAGGGCGATCCGGGTGAGTGGGGTGTTAGAGAAGCGCATACGGTTTCCTTGTTCAATAATCGAGCGGTGATGCGTTAGCGGCGGCCGCGCTGGAGGTAAGCCACGGCAATGATCACCACGCCCTGCACCGCGGGATTCAGGTGCACGCTGATGATGCTGGTGAGGTTGAGGATGTTGCCGATCACGGACAGCAGGATCGCGCCGACCACGGTGCCCATGACGCGGCCGGAACCGCCGCGCAGCGAGGTCCCGCCGACCACGACGGCGGCGATGGCTTCGAGTTCCCACAGGATGCCGGTGGTCGGCGTGGCCGAGCCCAGGCGCGGCACGTAGAGGATGGTGGCGATCGCCACGCACACGCCCAGCAGCAGGTAAGTCAGCACCTTGGCGCGGTCGACCCGGATCGCGGCGTAGCGCGCCACCTGTTCGTTCGAGCCGATCGCCTGCACGTGCTGGCCGTAGGCGGTGCGGTTCAGGATCACGGTGCCGCCGACCGCCACCAGCGCGAATACCCACACCGGGATCGGCACCCCGAGCACGCTCTGGTAGTACACCGGGCTGTAGGCTTCGGCCAGGTTGAAGTCGAGGGTGAGGGCGCCGCCGTCGGACAGCCAGGTCAGCACCGCGCGGAAGATGCCGAGCGAGCCGAGGGTGACGATGAAGGCTTCGATGCGCCCGCGCGTGATCAGGAGGCCGTGGGCGATGCCGAACACGGCCCCGCAGGCGAGTGCCAGCGCAATGCCTGCGCAGATGACGGTCGCCGCACCGGGTGCGCCGGCGCCAGCCACCAGGGCGTTCATCGCCACGATCATGGCGCCGGCGATCAGTGCCGCCATCGAGCCGACCGACAGGTCGATGCCGCCGGAGACGATCACGAAGGTCATGCCGACCGCGATGATGCCGATGAAGGCGGTGCGGGTCAGCACGTTCATCAGGTTGTCGACCGTGGCGAAGTCCGGGTTCAGAAAGGCGCCGGCGATGCACAGCAGGACCAGCGCGATCAGCGGTCCGGCCGCTTTCAGGTGGGACAGGCCCGGCAGCGCGGCTGCGGGCTTGGTGGATGGCTCAGTGCTTCGTGTATTGGGTGTCGGTTGCATGGGCGATCAGGTTTTCTTCGGTGAGTTGGCCGGCTTCGAGCACGGCCTGCAGGCGGCCGCCGTGCAGCACGGCCACGCGGTGGGACAGGCCGATCAGTTCGATGAGTTCGGACGAGATGACGACGACGGCGCGTCCCTCGGCCGCCAGGCGGTGGATCAATGCGTAAATGTCGCGCTTGGCGCCGACGTCGACGCCGCGGGTCGGCTCGTCCAGCACGATCACGCCCGGGTCCGGACGCAGGTACTTGGCCAGCGCCAGCTTCTGCTGGTTGCCGCCGGACAGCGAGCGCGCTGCGCAGTTGGGGTCGCGCAGGCGGATGCCGAAATCGTCGATCGCCTGGCGCAGCGCGCGCTCGCCGGCTTTCAGATCCAGCCATGGCCGCGCATCGCGCTCGAGCGTCATCATGGTCAGGTTGTCGCGCAGGCCGAGGTCCAGGTGCAGGCCCTTGCCCTTGCGGTCTTCGCTCAAGTACGTCAAACCGTGGCGCATGGCGTCGCGCGGGCTGCGGATCTCGGCCGGCCGGCCGTCGATCTCGATGCGGCCGCGGCTGCGCGGGCGCAGGCCGAGGATGGCTTCGAAGGCTTCGGTGCGGCCGGCGCCGACCAGGCCGGCAAAGCCGAGCACTTCGCCGGCGCGCACTTCGAAGCCGAGGTCCCCGATCCAGCCCGGTACCTGCAAGCCCTCGACGCGCAGCCGCACCGGCGCGTCGGGCGCGACCGGCGTCTTCGGCTGGAACATGCTGGACAGCTCGCGCCCGACCATCAGGTTGGCCATCTGGTGGCGGTCGACGTCGGCGGTGGCGGCACGCGCCACGAACTTCCCGTCGCGCATCACCACCACCTCGTCGGTGTGCGCTTCCATCTCGTCGAGCTTGTGGGAGATGTAGACGATGGTGACGCCCTGGCCCTTCAGGCGCGCCATCAGTTCGAACAGCTTGCGGGTTTCGCCGGGCGACAGGCTGGCGGTCGGCTCGTCCATGATCAGGACCCTGGCCTGGCGCGACAGCGCCTTGGCGATTTCGACCAGCTGCTTCTCGGCGACGATCAGCTCGGACACGCGGGTGTCCGGGTCGCGCTCGAGTCCGACCTGTTGCAGACAGTTCGCCGCCTCGCGCGCCATGGCGCGCCGGTCGAGCAGCCCCCCGCGGGTTTTCTCATGGCCGAGGAAGATGTTCTGGGCGATGGTCAGGTGCTCGGCCAGGTTGAATTCCTGGTGGATCAGGGCGATGCCGAGCTGCTCGGCCTCGCGCGCATTGGCGAAGCGACGCTCGACGCCGTCGACGACAAGCTGGCCGCCGCTGGGGCGCTCGTAGCCGGCCAGAATCTTCATCAGGGTCGACTTGCCGGCGCCGTTCTCGCCGAGCAGGCCGACCACGCGGCCCGGCTCGAGCGCGAAATCGACGCCGTGCAGGACGCGGACCGGGCCGAAGTCCTTGACGATGTGCTGGAAGCGGATGGATAGGCTCATGCTTTATTGCTTCGGCAACTTCGCCAACACTCCCTGCAGCCCCTTCATCGACGCCGCCACCGTCTCCAGCTGCCCCATCCCGTTCGGATACTCCTCCTGCTCGATGATGATCCACTCGGTCCCGCCGACCGCGCGCACGGCCCGGGTCAGCCCGGCCCAATCGGTCTTGTCCTGGCCGATGACCGGCGTGCCGCCGGTCGCGCCCTCCACGAACTTGGCCTTGTAGTGGGTGGTGATGGTGCGGCCCGGGTAGCGCTTGACGTAGGCCACCGGGTCCTTGCCGGCAAAAGTGGTCCAGCCCACGTCCTGCTGCATGATCGATGCTTGCGGCGTGTTCTTGGCGATCACGTCCCAAGGCGTGCTGCCGACCGTGCCGGCCATTTCCTGGGCGTGGTTGTGGTAGCCGATGCGCATGCCCTTGGCGGCCAGCTTGCCCGACAGCGCGGTCAGTTCCTGGCTCATCTGGGCGCTCTGTTCGGTGCTGGCGCCACGCTGGTCCATCGAGATCACCAGGTTGGTGCAGCCGAGGGTACGGTAAAAGGCGGTGGTGGCCTCGAAGCGTTCGGGCACGAGGGCGTCGAAATGCATGTGGGCGCCGGCGCACTGCAGGCGGTTCCTGTCCATGAAGGCTTTCAGGCCGGCCGGGTTGTCCTTGTAGGGACCGAACTCGCCGGCGAACTCCACGCCCTGGAAGCCGAGCTGGGCGATCTTGGTGAGGGTGCCCTCGAAATCCTGCTTGATCTCGTCCTTCACCGACCACAGTTGCACGCCGATGCGTTGGGTCGGCTGGGCCGCCGCGGCATGCGCGGACAGCGTGGCCGCGCCGGCGCCGATCAGGATCGCCAGCAAGGTCTTGGTAAATGGTTTCATGTCGTCTCGGTATATGAATGTGGCTGATCGGCGTATCAGATCGTCCCGGCCTTCATCTGGTCGACCGCATAGGCGCAGGCGCGCGCGGTCAGGGCCATGAAGGTCAGCGACGGGTTTTGCCAGGCGCCGGACGCCATCGAGGCGCCGTCGGTGACGAACAGGTTGGGCACGTCGTGGGCCTGGTTCCAGCCGTTCAGCACCGACGTTTTCGGGTCGCGGCCCATGCGTGCGGTGCCCATCTCGTGGATCGCCAGCCCCGGCGGATACTCGGTCTCGGTCGCCATCCTGGTCTTGACGTCCTTCAGGCCCAGGTATTCGAGGATGTTGCCGGCGCTGTCCGCCATGTCCTTGCGCATCTTGCGGTCGTTGTCGCCGTGGGTGACGTCGACGTGCAGCAGCGGCATGCCCCATTTGTCCTTCCTGGTCGGATGCAGGCTGATGCTGTTCTCGTAGCGCGGCAGCATTTCGCCCTGGCCGCCGAGGCTGAAGCGCCATGGGCCGGGCTTGCGGATCATCGCCTTGTAGTCCTTGCCGAAGCCGGGTTTCCAGGCCGCCGATTGCCAGCCCTCGCGTGCCGCGCCCCCGGCCAGCGCATAGCCGCGCACGAAGTCCGGGTGCTTGTCGACCACGTTGCGGAAGCGCGGGATGTAGGTCCCGGTCGGCCTGCGGCCCTGGTAGTAATGGTCGTCGAAGCCCTCGACGCGGCCGTCGGCGCCGGCCGACCACAGGTGGTCGGTCAGGTAGTGCCCGAGCGCGCCCGAGGAATTGGCCAGGCCGTTGGGGAATGCTTCGGACGTCGAGTTCAGCAGCACCGCGGTGGACCCCAGCGTCGAGGCGCACAGGATCACCACGCGCGCATGGTACTCGCGCGTCTCCATCGTTTCGGCGTCGATCACGCGCACGCCGGTGGCGCGGTTGGTCTTCGGGTCGTACAGCACGCTGTGCACGATGCTGTCGGTGGCGATACGCAGGCGCCCGGTCTTCAGCGCCGCCGGCAGCGTCGAGCTCTGGGTCGAGAAATAGGCGCCGAACGAGCAGCCGCGATGGCACTGGCTGCGCGCCTGGCACGGCGCCCGGCCCTGGGCCAGATGCTGTTCGCCGGCGGTGTTCAGGTTGGCGGTACGGCCGATGATCATGCGCGCCGGCGCATACTTGGCGTCGAATTTCTGCTTCAGCGCCGCTTCCACCGCGTTGAATTCGAAGGGCTTCAGGAATTCGCCATCCGGCAGCACCGCCAGGCCGTCGCGGTTGCCGCTGATGCCGACGTGGCGTTCGACGTGGCTGTACCAGGGCGCCAGGTCGGCGTAGCGGATCGGCCAGTCGACGCCGTGGCCGTCCTTCAGGTTGGCCTCGAAATCGAGGTCGCTCCAGCGGTAGGACTGGCGCGCCCACATCAGCGACTTGCCGCCCAGCTGGTTGCCGCGGATCCAGCTGAAAGGGCGGCCGTCCGGGGTGGAGTAGGACATGTCGCGGTCGTTGTTGAAGAACTGCTTGGTGTGCTCGTCGAAGGCGTAGCACTGGCGCTGGATCGAGAACTGTTCCTCGGCGACCTTGGCGTCGACCTTGCCGCGGTTCGGCATGGTCCAGGGGTCGCGGTTCTCGCCGATGTAGTCGACGCCGTGTTCGACCGGGCGGCCGCGCTCGACCATCAGGGTCTTGAGGCCGCGCTCGGTGAGTTCCTTGGCGGCCCAGCCGCCGGTGATGCCGGAGCCGACGACGATGGCGTCGAAGCGCTCCGGGGTGCTTTTGATGTAGAACGATGCGGGGGCATTCATGTGCGTTCCTTCAGGTGGCCAAGGCTAGATGGCCCATGCGTGGGTCGAGGGGCTGACCTTGACGTCGCCCTTGAAGCCGCCCGGGACGGGCAGGTAGGCCAGTTCCTGCGAGGCGCCGGCTTCCGAGGTGTAGTAGGCAAAGGCGACATAGCCTTTCAGCTGGCGGAAAAAGCCCTGGTCCGCCGGCCCGAACGGCGCGCTGCCGGCGTCCAGCGCCTGCAGCAGCGCGACCTGGCGTGCCGGCGGCAGCGCGATGAAGGGCTTGCCGCCGCTCGCGCGGGCCGCGGCGTCAATGCGCGCCAGCCCGGCCTTGCAGGCCGCTTGCGCCGGTGCTTCGGCACACACCGCCAGCAGGTGGTCGACCGTGCGGTGGGCGCCGACGTCGAGCGCACCGGGGGTGTCGGTACGCGGGATCACCAGGTCGGCAAGCACGCCGGTGAGCTGCAGCTCGGCCGGGCTCAGGAACTCGGGGGCGGCGGGTTTGCCGGCAGCGGGGGCGGCCGCCAGCGCATCGGCCAGCAGGCCCAGGTCGCCCAGGCCGGCCAGGCCGCACAGCGCGCCGATGCGCATCAGGGCGGTGCGGCGTGCATGGTCGGGCTGCGCCGGACCATGGCCGGCGCGATCTCGATTCTGTTGCATGCTTCTCTCTCCAAAGAAGACAACGGGAGCCGGCCGCGACGTCTAGCGCGCACGTGCCAGCGACATCAGGTACTGTTTGGGCGTGATTCCCACCACGCTGCGGAACTGCTTGGTGAAATAACTCTGGCCGCCGAAGCCGGTATCCAGCGCCACCCGCGCGATGCTGCCGGCGGTCGGCAGCAGGCGGCAGGCTTCGTGCACCTTCAGGTGCAGGATGTACTGCTTGGGCGTCAGCGAAAAATGTTGCTTGAAGCGGCGTTCGAAGGTCGACAGCGACATGCACGACAGCCGCGCCAGGTGCTCGATCGCGATGTTCTCGGTCAGGTGCGCCTGCAGGTACTCGATGCAGGCCTTGAATTCGTGGAAGGGCGCGATGGTGTCCTGCGAGCGCCGCGCATCGCGCGAAAAGCCCTCGATGCCGACGATCTCGCCCTGGCAATTGCGCAGCGGCGCCTTGGTCGTGAACAGCCAGGTCAGGACGCCGTTGCCGCCGTCGATCACTTCCAGCTTGTTGTGGACCGTGACGCCGGTCTCGATCACCGCCAGGTCGTCGGCGCGGATGCGGTCGGCGATGTCGCGCCGGAAGAAATCGTGGTCGGTGCGGCCGATGATGTCCTTGACGTCGGCCAGCGCGTGCTGTTCCTGCAGCAGGCGGTTGCCCCAGACGAACTGGCCGTCGCGGTTCTTGGCGAAATAATAGGTGTCGGACAAGGTGTCGAACAGGGCGCTCGGGGTCGAGATGCCGTGCTCGGTGTAGAAATCGGCGCAGGCCTGGTGCGCCGGCGCCGGCGTGGCGCGCAGCGGCGCATCTGCCCGCGGCGGCCGGACCGGGCGCGGCGGCCGCGGACGCTGCTGGTCGCTGCGGCGTTCGTTGTCCGGACCATGGGCGACGACCATGCCCCTGCCGATCACGATTGTGCTCATGCTGCGGTCTCCTGCTTTATAAGTACAACTATTTATGTGGCGATATTAGCACCAGGAAAACATCCTAAGTGTTAAAAATTCGGAAAAATTTATAACGAAATCGGCAAGCTGGGGCTGGATGGTAGCGCTCACAAATCCTGCATGCTAGATTGCATGCGCTCACGCAGATGGGCCAGCCGACCATTCACCCCCGACAAGGAGACACCCCATGAACCGCTTCCGCCGCCGTTGCCACGCCACCCTGCTGGGCGCCGTCCTGGCCCTGCACCTGCCCCTGCAAGCTGCCGAGCCGGGCTGGACCCAGCTCTTCAACGGCAAGGACCTGAGCGGCTGGCGCACCTGGATCAGCATGCAGCCGACGTCGGACAACATGAAGGCGCCGACCTCGGTGCGTGGCCTCGACCAGGACCCCAAGAAGGTGTTCTCGGTGGTCGACGGCATGCTGCGTGTGTCGGGCGAAGAGTGGGGCGCGGTGTCGACGCTGGGTGAGTACGAGAACTTCCACCTCAAGTTCGAGTTCAAGTGGGGCACCAAAAAATGGTTCCCGCGCCTGGAGGCGCCGCGCGACAGCGGCCTGCTGTACTACGCGGTGGGTCCCGAGGGCGCCCAGAGCGGCCACTGGATGCGCAGCCACGAATTCCAGCTGCAGGAAGGCGATTGCGCCGACTATCACAGCCTGGACGGGGTGACGGTCGATGCCCACGTCGGCGACGCCAACCAGGGCGACTGGAAGTTCTACCGCTACGACCCGGCGCTGCCGCTGCGCACCGGTCTCGCCGCGCGCATCCTCAAGCGCGGCAATTACGAAAAACCGTCGGGCGAGTGGAACACCATGGAAGTCATTGCCGACGGCAAGACCCTGATCCACATCGTCAACGGCCATGAAGTGCTGCGGGTCGAGAACTCGCGCCAGCGCGTGGACGGCAAGGTGGTGCCGCTTGCGCGCGGCAAGTTCTCGATCCAGTCCGAGGGTGCGGAAGCCTATTACCGGAACATTCAGGTCAGGCCGCTGAGCGGGCCGGCGGCTGCCGAGAAGTTTTGAGCATCCACGGGGGGCCGATGGCTTGCCGCGGCAGCGTGACAATCCGAGCATTTTCGGCTGGCGATGGCTTCTATAATAAGCGGTCATCGCCATCACTCAAGCACCCGCATGCCGCCTCGCACTCTCGTTCTCCTCGCCGCGATCATCTGCACCGGCGCCTTCGCCGATCCGCTTGACAATGCCGTGCTGCAGGAAATGAAGCGCGAGCATATTCCCGGCGTGAGTGTCGTCGTCGTGCAGAACGGCAGGATCGTCAAGGAAAAAGGCTATGGCCTGGCCAACGTCGAACTCAGTGTGCCGGTCACGCCCGAGACGACATTTCAATCCGGCTCGATCGGGAAGATGTTCACGGCGGCGCTGGTCATGCTGCTGGTCGAGGATGGCAAGCTCAAGCTCGACGATCCCATCTCGCGGCACCTGGCCAATACGCCCAAGGCCTGGGAAGGGATCACGATCCGCCACTTGCTGACCCACACCTCCGGCCTGGGCGATCCTTATGAAGTGCTGGACTTCCGCAAGGATTACTCGGACGAAGAACTGGTCGCGCTGGAGGCCGGCATACCGGTGCTGTTCGCGCCGGGCGAGCGCTGGGCCTACAGCAATATGGGCTATCACTTGCTGGGCTTCATCTGCAACAAGGCAGGCGGTGCTTTCTACGGCGACCAGCTGCACGAGCGCATCTTCAAGCCGCTCGGCATGGGCACCCGCATCATCAGCGAAAGCGACATCGTGCCGCACCGTGCCGCAGGCTATGAATGGGTGAAAGGGCAGCTGAAAAACCAGTCGTGGGTCTCGCCCAAGCTCAATACCACGGCCGACGGCAGCCTGTATCTGACAGCGCATGACCTGGCGCTGTGGGACATGGCCCTGGACCGCAAAACGATCCTTACCGAAAAAATCCGCACCGCCAGCTGGACCCCGGTCACGCTCAACGACGGCAGCACTGCCCCTTACGGCTACGGCTGGGAGCTGAAGCCGGTCAACGGTCACCGCACCATTTCGCATGGCGGCGCCTGGCAGGGGTTCAGGACGGCGATCGAGCGCTATGTCGACGATAGACTGACCGTCATCGTGCTGGCAAACAGCGCCGCGGCGCGCCCCGCCAAGCTGGCCAACCTGGTGGCCAGGCATTACGTGCCTGCCCTCGAGATTCCCCTTGCAAAAGCGATTCCCGACGGCGAGCCCGACGTTGCCGCAACGCTGCGTGCAGCCGTCGGCCAGATGGCGAAAGGCAGCGTGCCCTCCGGCGTGCTCAGCGACAAGGCGGCGGCGGTCTTTTCGCCGCAACGGGTGCTGTCCCTGAGCGAGCGTATGGCCGACCTGGGCACCTTGCGGTCGGTCGAGCTGCTCGAGCGCAAAGCCGATGGCGACCAGCGGGTCTATCTCTACCGTTTCATCTATCCCGACGAGCGGCTGCTGATCGGGGTCACGTTCGACCAGGCCGGCAAAATCGACAAGCTGTCATTCCGGCCTGAGTAACTTCTGGAGCCGCCATGACTTACCCTATCCGTTCGCTGCTGCTTGCTGCCGTGCTGGCATGCGCTCCATTCCACGCCGGTGCCGCCGGCTGCGCCAAGCCGGCATACCCGCGCGAGTCGCTGCGCAATGCGGAGGAGGGCATCACCCTGCTCGGCTTCCTGATCCGTACCGACGGCAGCGTGGGCGATACGGTGGTCCTGAACGCCAGCGGCCACCCCGCGCTCGACACGGCAGCAAGGGATGCCTTGTCGAAGTGCGTGTTCAAACCCGCGCGCAGGAACGGCGAGCCGGTCGAGCAGTGGGTGCCGGTCGCTTATAAATGGTGGATCGACGGCGATCAGGGTATGAACCGCGCCAAGCGCGACGCGTTGACACTGGCCGAAGCGGGCGACGCCGGCGCGCTCTACCATCTGAGCCTGCTGTATGCGGCCACGGCGCAGACCGACGCCGACCGCGAGGCCGCGCTGGCCGGGCTGCGCAGCGCCGCGGAGCAGGGGCAGGCGCACGCGATGTTCGAGCTGGCCAGGCGTTACGAAAAGGGCGAGGGGATGCCGCCCGATGCCGGCGAAGCGCTGCGCTGGTACCGGCAGTCTGCCGACAAGGGCGACGTGCTGGCGATCCAGCACCTGAAGAACAGCGCGCGGGCTCACTGAGCGACAGGGCGCACGCATCGCTCAACAAGTTGCGCACGCAGGGCACCGCACGGATGCTAATGTAGCGCGCATGATCCGATTCCAACCCGTGCGCCGCCGCGCGCTCCAGCGTATCTTCACCGCCCTCGGCGCGACTGCCGCCGGCGCCCTGTCCCTGCCATCCGGCGCCGTCCCGCTGCAAGCGGGCTTCGACGTCCGTGCCCACGGCGCCCGCGGCGACGGCACTACCCTCGACACCGATGCCATCAACGCCGCCATCGCCGCAGCCAGCGCGGCAGGCGGCGGCACGGTATGGTTTCCGGCCGGGCGCTACCTCAGCTTCTCGATCCGCCTGCGCAGCAACGTCGCGCTCTACCTGGATGCCGGCAGCGTCATCGTCGCCGCCGACCCGGCGGTCGACAAGGGCCGCTACGACGAGGCCGAGCCGAATCCGTGGGACGCCTACCAGGACTTCGGCCACAGCCACTGGCACAACAGCCTGCTCTGGGGCGAGGGCCTGGAAAACGTGGCGATCCTGGGACCGGGCCGCATCTGGGGGCGCGGCCTGACGCGCTCCGGTCCCGGCGCCAACCGGCCACTGAAGGCGGGCGACATGCCATCGTCCCTGAAAGGCGCCGATCCGATGGGCGAGCGGGCAAGAAAGGGGATGACGTTCGGCGCCGAGATGGCCGGCAAGGGCAACAAGGCGATCGCGCTCAAGAATTGCCGCAACGTGCAGCTGCGCGATTTCTCGATGCTGAAATGCGGCCATTTCGCGGTGCTGGCGACCGGTGTCGACAACCTGGTCATCGACAGCCTGATGGTCGACACCGACCGCGACGGCTTCGATATCGATTGCTGCCGCAACGTGCGCATCGCGAACTGCGCGGTGAACACCCCGAACGACGATGCGATCTGCCTGAAAAGCTCGTACGCGCTGGGCAAGCCGCGCTTCACCGAACACGTGACGATCACCGGCTGCCAGGTGTCCGGCTTCGACCTCGGCACGCTGCTCGACGGGACCTTCGGCAAGACCCAGCTGGAAGCGCCGGACAAGGAAGGCGTGTGCGGGCGCATCAAGCTCGGCACCGAATCGAACGGCGGTTTCCGCAACATCGCCATCGCCAACTGCGTGTTCGAGCATTGCCGCGGCCTGGCCATCGAAAGCGTGGACGGCGCCGTGATCGAAGACGTCACCGTCGACAACCTGGCGATGCGCGACCTCACCACGGCGCCGCTGTTCATCCGCCTGGGCCGCCGCATGCGCGCGCCGGCGGGCACGAAAGTCGGCGCGATCCGCCGCATCAATATCAGCAACGTGGTGGTGTCGCAGGCGAATGCGCCGTTTGCCTCGATCGTGGCCGGGCTGTGGGAAGCGCCGGTCGAGGACGTCCGCATCAGCAATCTGACCGTGGTGCATGGCGGCGGCGGCACTGCGGCGGATGCCGTGCGCCAGGTGCCAGAGGAAGCCGACCATTATCCGGAGCCGAGCATGTTCGGCGTCACCCCGGCCTACGGCCTGTACGTGCGCCATGCGCGCAACCTCGAGGTGCACCACGCCGATCTGCGCAGCGCCGGGCCGGAAGGCCGGCCGCCGGTGCTGCTGGACGACGTCGATGGCGCCGGTTTCGATCACGTGCGCTTCGCGCGCGGGACGGCGGCCTCGACCTTCGTGCTGCGCGGCGTGCGTGGCATCGCCATCCGGGATGCGCAAGGGGTGGCCGACCTGGCGCGTTCGGATCATTTGCAGGCAGCTTTCTGAACCCCGCGCGTCCGGAATGATCGTGCGGCGCTGGGCACCTCCGCCATATCGCCTTACAGTAGCGATAACAAAAAAACGGAGGAGACCCACCATGCTGAGCCGCAGCCCGACTCTGGCGCGCCATCCGGCGCTGGCCACCCTGTTACTGACCGCGCTGGCGATGCTGGCCTTTGCCGCCAACTCGCTGCTGTGCCGCATCGCGCTGCGCCATGGCAGCATCGATCCGGCCAGCTTCGGCGCCATCCGCCTGGCCGCCGGCGCCGCGGCGCTGCTGCTGGTGATGCGCCTGCAGTCGCCGCCACGCACCGGAAAGGCGGGCGACTGGCCGGCGGCCGTGATGCTGTTCCTGTACGTGGCCTGCTTCTCGTTTGCCTACCTGCGGCTGGCGGCCGGCAGCGGCGCGCTGATCCTGTTCGGGATGGTCCAGCTGACCATGTTCGCGGCCGGGCTGGCGGCCGGCGAACGCTTCACGGCGCGCGGCTGGCTCGGGCTGGCGCTGGCCGCCGGCGGGCTGGTGCTGTTGCTGCTGCCGGGCGTGGCTGCGCCCTCGCTGGCGGGGGCGGCGCTGATGGCGGTGGCGGGCGTCGCCTGGGGCGTGTATTCGCTGCGCGGGCGCGGCGTGAAGGATCCGCTGGCGGCGACCGCCGGCAACTTCGTGCGCGCGACGCCGCTCGGCATTATGCTGTGGCTGGCCTGGGCCGGGCGCGGGCACGCGGACGCGCGCGGGGTGGTGCTGGCGCTGGCCTCGGGCGCGCTCACGTCGGGACTCGGTTACGTGGTGTGGTATGCGGCGCTGCCGCGCCTGAAGGCGCTGCAGGCCGCCTCGGTCCAGCTGTCGGTGCCGCTGATCGCGGCGCTCGGCGGAGTGCTGCTGCTGGACGAGGCATTCACGGCCAGGCTGGCGCTGGCCGCGCTGGCGATCCTGAGCGGGATCGCGCTGGTGCTGGGTGGCGGACGGCTTACTCGACCCAGCTGAAGCCGTCGCGCGCGAGCAGCGCGAACGACTCGGCCGGACCCCAGGAGCCGGCCGCGTACGCATGCGGCTTCTCGCCCAGCGTCTGCCAGCCCTCGATGATCGGGTCGGCCCACTGCCACGCTGCTTCGAGTTCGTCGCGGCGCATGAAGTGGGTCAGGCGGCCGCGCACCACGTCGATCAGCAGGCGCTCGTAGGCTTCGGCGCGGCGCTGCGGCATGGCCGATTGCAGGTCGAGGTTCAGCGACACCTGCTGGGTCTCCATGCCGCTGCCCGGCTGCTTGGCCATCAGCTGCAGCTTGATCGCTTCTTCCGGCTGCAACTCGATGACCAGGCGGTTCGCGACCGCGCCGGCGTTCTGGTGGAACAGCGGGAACGGCGGATTGGCGAACTCGATCACGATCTTGGACGAGCGGCGCGCCATGCGCTTGCCGGTGCGCAGGTAGAACGGCACCTTCGACCAGCGCCAGGTATCGACAAAGGCGCGCAGGGCGACGAAGGTCTCGGTGCCGCTGTCGGCCGGCACGTTCTTCTCTTCGAGGTAGCCGGCCACTTCCTGGTTGCCGCTGACGCCGTGGATGTACTGGCCGCGCACGGTGTCGCGCGCGATGTCGGCCAGCTTGAAGCGGCGCAGCGAACGCAGCACCTTCAGCTTTTCGTCGCGCACCGCGTCCGCGTTGAGCGAAGTCGGCGGCTCCATGGCGACGATGCACAGCAGCTGCAGCAGGTGGTTCTGCACCATGTCGCGCATGGCGCCGGCGCCGTCATAGAAGCCGGCGCGGCTGCCGACGCCGACTTCCTCGGCCACCGTGATCTGCACGCTGGCGATGTTCGGCGCGCGCCACAGCGGTTCCAGGATCGAATTCCCGAAGCGCAGCACCATCAGGTTCTGTACGGTCTCCTTGCCGAGGTAGTGGTCGATGCGGTAGATCTGCGACTCGCTGAAGTAGCGGCCCACGTCTTCGTTGATCGCGATCGCCGAGGCCAGGTCGGTGCCGAGCGGCTTTTCCAGCACCACGCGCGCGTTGGCGTCGACCAGGCCGCTGGCCGCCAGCTTGTCGCAGATGGTGGTGAACAGCGACGGCGCGGTCGACAGGTAGAACACGCGCTGGGCGCCCTTGCGCGAGGCCTGCTCGAGCGTGTCGAAGCGCTCCGCCGCCTGCACGTCCAGCTTGACGTACTCGAGCAGCTGCAGGAAGCCGTCCCAGGTCTTGTCGTTGAAGTTTTCCTGGGCGATGAAGGAACGCGAATGGTCCTGGATGTGCTTCAGGTAGGCGCCGCGGTCGATGTCCTGGCGGCCGGTGGACAGGATGCGGGTGTCGTTCGGCAGGTTGCCGTGCAGGTAAGCCATGTAGAGCGCGGGCAGCAGCTTGCGCATTGCCAGGTCGCCCATGCCACCGAAGATGATCATGTCGAGGGGCAGGCTGCTGTCTTGTTCTTTCGATTGCTCGGTGGAAGAGGTCATTTCTGTTTGGCCGAAAAGTTAAGGGTCAATGTGCTACGGTAGCAGAAGGATACTGCCTCGCGCCAGCTTTTGCTGGCGAAGGGAGAATTTCCATACCTCATTTGGGGTGGCTTACAAGGCCTCCAGGCCCAGCGTCCGCGCCTGCGCGCGCAGGAAGGCCAGGTGGGCAGCGCGCGTGGCCGGCCCGGCGTAGGGCAGCAGGGTCCAGGTTTCATGCGCGTCCATGCGCTGGCCCGGCGCCAGGCGGCGCCACGGTGCGTGCACTTCCATCTCGAGCAGTCCAGTGGCCGGATGCGCCGGGTCGACGTCCTGGTACAGCTCGACCTGGCCCTGGTCGGGGTGGATGGCGGCGCGCGGCTGCAGCGCAAACTGGACGATGAAGGCCTGGCCGCCCCGGAAAGCCGCCATCCAGCCGGCCGCGGGCTGGGCGAACAGCTTGCCGCGGCGCGCGGCCTGGCCTGCCGCCGGGATCTCGAGCGCGAGCACGCCGTCCGCCACCAGCGGGTGCGGCGGCGCCAGGTCGTCCGCGGCTTCGGTGCGGACCTCGGCAGCGCCGGCGACCGGCACATACACCTGGGTGTCGCCCGGCACCCGCGTGTTGAACCAGAGATCCCACGCCACCTCGCTGGCGCGCCGGTTGATGGCGCCGGCATCCAGGCGCAGGCTATGCGGCTTGCCCGGCACCAGCGCGTAGCGCTTGACCAGCTGCAGGCCGCTTACCGGGCTGGCCGGGCTGGTGACGGCGACGGCGTCGCGGCCGGCCTGGTCGAGCGTGTAGCGCGCCAGGCTCAGGTACGGATCGGGCGGCCAGACCGCCTTGTCCGCCTTGCGTGCCGGGTTGACGTCCTGGTGTACCCACCACTGCTGTTGCGGACCGGCCCAGACTTCGTGGCCATAGTAGGCGACGTTGCCGGTGCGCGCATCGACCGGCGCGGCGGGATCGCCGGCCGCTTCGTCGACGCGCAGGAAATTCGGCCGGCCGGCCAGCGCGAACGACAGCAGCCGTCCGCCGATGGCCTCGGTGACGGCGGCGCGCACGCTGCCGTTGTCGAGGGTGTGGACGGGCAGGCCGGCCATGGCCGGCGTGGACAGCAGCATGGCCAGCATCAGCGTGGCACGGTCGGGTGTCGGCATCATCTCTCCAGGGCGCCGCAGCGGCGCGTGTTAGCATCGCCCGATGGACAGACGAAGCGATTACAAGACCGCGCTATTGATCGACGCGGTGATTCATGGCGAGCCGGCGCAGGGTTTCGGCGCCCGGGCACGCGAACTGGCGGCCCTCGGCGTGCCGGTCGAAGTGGCACTGCGGGTGCTGACGCGGCCCGAAGAGCGGCGCTACAACCCGGCGGTGCCCCTCGGGCAGACGGGCTAGGCTTTCGACCGCCCGATGTACTGGTCGACCACCGTCGGCAGCACCGCCATCGGCACGCCGCCGCAGGCCAGCAGCGCATCGTCGAAGGCCGCCAGGTCGAACTTCGCGCCCAGCGCCGTCCTGGCCCGCTCGCGGTTGCGCAGGATTTCGTTGTGCCCCATCTTGTAGCCGCAGGCCTGGCCCGGCGATACCGAATAACGGTCGATCTCGCTGGTGACCGAGGCCAGCGCGCGGCCGGTGTGGGCCGACAGGAACTCGATCGCCTGGCGCCGCTCCCACTTCAGCGCATGCATGCCGGTATCGACCACCAGGCGGCAGGCACGGAACTTCTGGGCCTGCAGGTAGCCGAGGCGGCTGAACGGGTCGTCCGCGTACAGGCCGAATTCCTCGACCAGCTGTTCGGCATACAGCGCCCAGCCTTCGACGAAGGCATTGAAGCCGATCAGCGAGGCGATCAGCGGCGTCTCGGCATGGTGCTCGGCCAGGTAGGCGCCCTGCAGCGCGTGGCCGGGCACGCCCTCGTGCGCGGTGAGCGAGGTCAGTTCGTGCCGCGGCCACATCGCGGTCGACTTCAGGTTGATGTAATAGATGGCCGGACGCTTGCCGTCGAGCGAAGCGAAATTCATGTAGCCGAGCGGGGCGCCGTCCTGGATGTCGGCCGGCACCCGCTTGATCGCCAGCGGCGCCTTCAGGCCGAGGTGCGACACGCGCGGCAGCAGCTTGCGGATCGCCGCCACGCGCTCGTTGCAGTAGGCGATCAGCCGGCTGCGGCCGCGCTCGTCGTCGGCGAACAGGCGCTGCGGGTCCTTCGACAGCGCCCCCATGCGCGCGCCCACCGAACCCTGGGTCAGGCCCTGGCTGCGCAGGATGGCGTCCATGCGTGCTTCCAGCTCGCGGTTCTGTTCCTGGCCGATGTCGTGCACCTGCTGCGGCGTGTAGTCCGTGCTGGTGCCCAGCTTCAGCGCCCAGCGGTAATAGGCTTCGCCATCCGGCAGGCGGTGCACGCCGGCCACATCGTCGGCTTTGCGGCCAGCTTGTTCCAACGCGGCGATCTGGCGCTCCAGCGCCGGGTAGACCGTGTCGGTGACCAGCGCTTGCGCGCGGCCGCCCCAGTCGCCGGCCAGGCCGAGCGCGCGCGTGCGCGTGGCGAGCGAGGTCACCAGCGTCTGTTCCTGCGCCGGCAGCGCGCGATAGGCCTTGAGCTGGTCCAGCGCCGTGCGGATGATGAAGGCCGGCGGGCGCACGTTCATCGCATCCTGCTCGGCGATGCGCCGGGTCTCCTGGTCGAGCAGGCACCCCATTGCCTGGACCCGCGCCAGGTAGGCGTCGGCGTCGGCGCGTCTGGCGATGGCGTGCTGCGAGTTCAGGAATTCCGGGATGCGGGTGACGGCGCCGTCCTGCTGGGTCACGGGGAAGGGCGCGGTGCCGCCCTGCAGGCCGGCGGCCGCGCCGCCGAAGGAGAAGGCGGTGCCTTCGAGGCCGGCGCCGACCGCGTAGCGCACCGTGTCGTAGCGGATCTGGTCCGGCGGCGCCAGCCGGGCGCGGTCGATGCCGTCCAGGCGCGCCGCCATCGATTTCACCTGCGCCGTCCAGCGCGCGTCTTCCTCGGCCGAGACCTGTTCCAGCTGCGACTTCAGCGCGGCGTGCTTGCCGCTGTCGAGGCCGAGGCTGGATGCCGTGGTCGGCGCCAGCATCAGGATCTCGTCGGCGAACGCATCGAGCAGCGCCTTGAAGCGCGGGTCGGCGGCGGCGTCGGTTGCCGGCTTGCGTGGCGCCGGACGGGCGGCCAGCGCCGCGCTCGGTAAGGCCGCGGGCAGTGCGGCTGCGGCGGCGCCGGTCACGGCGAATTTCAGGAGGTCACGGCGGGTCGGGGTGCTGGCGGGCATGTGGTCCTTGGCGATTGGAATGTTTGTCTAACAAGAAACACCATAGCCGCTACGCTTGAGAACTGTCAATATGCCACGCGGGTGTGCGACGCTGGATTTCGAGCGTGGCTTGGATTACAGTGATCTCGACGGACCCGGCCATGCACCGGCACCCGCGCCAAGGCTTTCTAAAAAGCAAGGAGGACGACACATGGACTTCATGTTGCACGCCAGTCTTCTCGCGCTCGGCTGCGCGACCTTTTTCGGCATCATCTTCTGTAGCCAGTGTCCGGACTGCGGCTGGCACGAGTGGGTGGGCGAACGGCTGGGCCGCGAGCGCAGCGAATAAATTTCAGCGGCAGCTCACGAGCGGCGGCCGCCCGGCAGCAGGCTGGCCAGCCAGTCCTCGGACGCGAGCGCGGTGCGGTCCTGGTCGGAACGGCGCGCTTCCAGGCTGCGCGGCGTGGGGCCATCGTCCGGCGCGCGTACCGGCGGCGCCTCGCTGAGGTCGATCAGGTCGTTGGTGATCGCGTACTGGATCAGTTCGCTGAGCGAGGCGAGGCCGAGGCGCTCCATCATCCGGCTCTTGTGGGTCGAGACCGTCTTCACGCTCAGCTGCAGCACCTGGGCGATGTGCGACACCGTGTGGCCGTGCGCCAGGAAGCCGAACACCTCGGCTTCGCGCGGCGACAGGCGCGCAAAGCTGTTGGTACGCAGGCCGGCGCACAGTTCTTCGGCCAGGCTCTCGCTGAGTTCGTTGCTGACGTAGAGGCCGCCCTCGGCCACCTTCTGGATCGCGCGGATCAGGTCGGCAGTATCGTTATTCTTCGACAGGTAACCCTTGGCCCCTGCGCGCAGCAGGGCCACCGGGTCATCGCTGCTGGCATCCGATGCCAGGGTCAGCAGCGGCAGGTAGGGCAGCAGCTTGCGCAGGTCGCGGATCAGCGCGGTGCCGCCCTGCAGTTCGAGGCGCGGGTTGAGCACCAGGACGTCCGGCGCCACGCTGTCGAGCGCTGCCATCAACTCGGCCCGCGAGCGCGCCACCGCCACGACCTTGAGATTGGCCCGCTCGTCGAGCGCGCGTTGCAGCCCCTCGCACATCAGTTGGCGCGGGTCCGCGAGCACGACTTTGACTAATCCAGCCTGTTCCATGGGGCACGCTTTTGCCTGTAATAATTGGCATTATGCCACCTTATGCACCATTGTTGCAGGCCAGCATGCAGTAAAGATGGCCGAGCCCGCTTTTCAGCTGGCCTGGTGGCGGCGCAGGAAGGCCGACAGCGGCGCCACCGGACCGTCGAGCAGGGCCGGATTCAGGTCGAACATCGCCCAGTAATAGCGCTCGCGGCCGCGGCATTCCTGGGCCGGCGCCGTGTAGTTGTACCAGCCGTCGTCGAAGGCATTCGAATACATGCCATCGCCGTCGCCGCCGCTGAAATTCGGGATCACGCGCCGTTCCCGCAGTGCTTCCAGCAGCGCCGGCGGGGCGCCGCTGTCGTGCGCCATTTCGTAATGCGCGCGCATGCCCTGTTCGGTCTCGATCACCAGCAGGTGCGGCCGCCCCTCGGCGTCGAACATCAGGAAGCCGGACGGGCTCTTGTATAAATAGTGTTCGACGATCTGGTACGAGCGTCCGACCTGGTCGACCAGCGCCGCGATCGCCGGATCACCGACGAAGCGGTATTCGTGCAGCGCGAGCAGGCCCTGCACCACGCGCGATTGCGCCACGAAATAGTCGCGCTGCAGGGCGATCAGGTCGGCTTCCAGGCGGTCGAGCGCATCCGGGTCGCTTTTGCGGATGTAGCGGTCGATCAGGCCGCGGTTGAAGGCGGCAATCGCCACCTTCTCGTCGGCCACGCCGGTCAGCAGGATTTTTTTACACGGCAAATCCCTGACCGCCTCGCAGAATTCGATGCCGTTCATCTGCGGCATCGAATAATCGATCACCAGCGTCGATGGCGTCATGAAGCGGCGTGCCCGGCGCGCGATCTGGCACAGCTGGCCGACGTGCAGCGCCACGCTGAACGGTTGCGGCTCGTGGGTGTAGGTATCGACGCAGGGCGACAGGAAGCTTTCGAGGTCGGAGCCGTCGCGGCTTTGCTCGCGCAGCCAGGTGAGGGCGGCGCTGGCATCGCTGAAGGTGATGCTGGGCAGCGCGTTGCCGAGCTGAAAGCGCAGGCTGTGCAGGAAACTGACGCTGTCGTCGACCAGGACGGTCATGGTCGGGTGCTGGTAAATTGGCAAAGACATGAAGGAGTCGGTAGAAATGCTTGGGCGGTGATTCTCGGGGCCGATCGATCAATGCGATCGGTCGGCGGAGATCGTTGGGGGAAATTCCAGTGCGAACACGGTCCAGGCCGATTCGCGCGAGCGGCAGCGGATCCGGCCCTGCCAGGCATGGACGATGTCCCGGCACAGGGCCAGGCCGATGCCGGCGCCGGAACTCGGCGGCCAGGAGTAAAATCGTTCAAAAATGTGGGGCAACTGGCGCGCGGAAATTCC
Source organism: Herbaspirillum sp. SJZ107 (assembly GCF_006715485.1). GTDB lineage: Bacteria > Pseudomonadota > Gammaproteobacteria > Burkholderiales > Burkholderiaceae_D > Telluria. The sequence continues at coordinate 2,115,415 of NZ_VFNH01000001.1, read as the reverse complement.
GCAGCCGGAATCCATGACCAGCAGGCGCGGCCTTGCACGGGTGCCGTCGATCACGATGCGGACCTTGCCGTGGCCGGCACGCTGCAGCGCCTTGAGCGCATTGCGCAGCAGGTTCAGCAGCACGACGACACACAGCTCGTGCTTGCCGGCAAACCAGAAATTGCCACGTATTACCACGCTGACGCCATCGCGCTGCTCCTGGCCGGTGAACGGATAGCGTTCGATCACATGCGTGACCACGTCGGCCATCGACACGTACTCGGTGGCCGTCAGCTGCTGGTTCAGCGCCGCCGCCGATTGCAGGAACAGGTCGATCATCTGGTTCATGTGGCGCACCTCGAAGCCGATGCGCTCCATGGCGCCGGCCACCGCCACATCCGCAGGATCCGGTTGCACGGCAGGAGCAGCAGGCTGCCCGCGCGCCTTGAGCGAGCGTTCGATGCCGCGCACATTGGCCGCCACGCTGATCAGCGGCGTGCGCAGCTCGTGCGACACCATCGCCAGCGCCTGCGCCATGCCGGCCAGTTTTTCGCCCGCCAGCACGCGCCGTCCTACCCGGGTCACCGACACGATCGCGACCGTGAACAGGTAGATCGGCGCCTGTTCCAGCACCACCGGGCTGGCCAGGAAGGCGGCTTCGCCGTGCAGGGCAAAGGCGGCGGCGGCCAGCAGCGTGCCGCACAGCCAGCTCGCCAGCGCCCACCAGCCGTCGAACTGGAACAGCACGATCAAGGCCACCAGCAGCGATTCGCCCCACACGGCCGAGCCGTGGTTCATCAAGAACATGTAGCTGAAAAAAAACGGCAGCACGTAGGTGACGCCGATGAATTCGTAGACCTGCATCGTGCGCGGCCGGGCCAGCCAGCGCAAGCGCTTCAGGAAGAGTGCCGGTACGCACAAGGCGACCCCGAACAGACGCAGCGCCAGGCTCTCGTACTGTTGCGGAAAAAACACAGTCCATACCAGGTAGTAAAGCGGCATGCCCAGGCAGCCGATCCAGGCCAGGCATTGCAGGCGTAAAGCGAGGCGATCGCTTTCCCGCCCATTGCTGAGCAGCCACTGCATGACAGAAGCCCTCAGCCCACGCAGGCGGGCATCGATCATGGAGGTGCTATCGGACAAGACTTTTTTCACGGCTGTGGTCGGAGATCGGAGCGGCAGGCCGCAAAACGCGTCATGCCTGGGTCATCGTTGTACTGTCAAAATTGATTTTACGCAATTTCTCGTGGTATTAACTAAGAATCGTTGAAATACATTGATTTCAGTCAAATGTAGCGCTAACACGGCATTATTGGAATCTGCGTAACCACCCATCAACCTTTATTTCACCGCCAACCGGAGGAAGCATGACCCCAGCACTCAATATCGAACGTTTCGCCACCCAACCGGCTGCCCGCCGCATGCCGGAGTTCGTGACCCGGCGCATGGATGAGCACTATGTGACCCGCGTGCAAAAGCTGCTTGGCGGCGAACACATGCACGTCTGGGCGCCGCCGCAAGCCGGCGCGGTCATGTTGGCCGGCAACGATTACCTGTGCATCGCCAATGAACCGGCGCTGATCGACGCCCAGGTGCGCACCCTGCAAGGTACCCAGGGCCAGATGCTGATGTCGTCCGTGTTCTTGCAGGAGGGCAGTTTCCAGCATCGCCTGGAAGCCAAGCTGGCCGCCTTCATGCAAGCCGAAGACGGCGTGCTGGCCCAGTCCGGCTGGGCGGCAAACGTCGGCCTGCTGCAGAGCATCGCAGAACCCGGCATTCCAGTCTACCTGGACATGCTGGCCCACGCATCGCTGTGGGAGGGCGTGCAATCGGCGCAGGCCCTGCCGGTGCCCTTCCTGCACAACAGTCCGGCCCATCTGGAGCGCCAGATCGAAAAACATGGCGGTGGCGTGATCGTGATCGACGCGCTGTACAGCACCAACGGCAGCGTCGCGCCGCTGCTCGAGTTCGTCGAACTGGCCGAGCGCAGCGGCAGCATCCTGATCGTCGACGAATCGCATTCGCTCGGCACCCATGGCCCGGGCGGCGCCGGCCTGGTGGTCCAGGAAGGGCTGACCGAACGCGTGCATTTCAGGACCGCGTCGCTGGCCAAGGCGTTCGCCGGCCGCGCCGGTTTCATCACCTGTTCGAGCCACTTCAAAGGCTACTTCCTGTCCGCATCGCGGCCGGCCATCTTCAGTTCCTGCCTGCTGAACCACGAACTGGCCTGGTTCGATGCCGCGGTCGACTTCATCAGCGGGGCCGAAGACCGCCGCGCGGCATTGCACCGGAACACCCAGGAGGTGAGGGCGCGCTTGAGTGAACTCGGCTATTGCATCGACGACGGCACCGAGCAGATCATCGCGCTGGAAGCCGGGCCGGAGCCGAAGACCCTGGTGCTGCGCAAGGCGCTGGAAGCGCGCGGCATCTATGGCGCCGTGTTTTGCGCACCGGCGACGGCGAAGAACCGCTCGCTGGTGCGTCTGACCCTGAACTCCGGTATGACCCGGGAAGAGATCGAGAAGCTGGTGGCGGCCTGCGCCGACATGCGCAGCGAGGTCGACCTGGATAACTGGTCGTCGTCGAGCCGTCGCAAGCGCATGCACTAGGCGTCCGGCGGGAAGGCGGCACGGGGGAGGGCGGAACAGTGCACTCCGGTGCCTGTTTTTCCCCGTACGGCTTTCGAATTATTGCAACTAACCGACTGGTATCGCGCGCAAAAAAACCGCGACCAGGAACGTTGGCACGCCGGCGTGCGCCGATTGGCAAGCGCTGGCAGAGACCGGATTCAGCCCAGGAAAGCGCCGGCCAGGCGTCCGCCGCGGCGCCCGCCGCTCACTTCGGGCGATACATCTTGAACAGCTGTTCCGCACCAATTTCGAAATAATCCGCCGGTCCGCCGCCACGCAGGATATGCCCGGCCGCGCCGGTATCGTAGATGCCGTCCTTCAGCAGCGACCGGTCGATATGGATCCCGACCACTTCGCCCAGCACCAGCCAGGTCGGCACGGTCTCGCCGGCGGCTGTCTGCAGCTGGACGATCTGGGTGCAGCGGCACTCGAAGGCCACCGGGGTTTCGCCGACCCGCGGTACGCCGACCAGGCGCGACGCGACCGGCGTCAAGCCGGCCAGCGCGAATTCGTCGACCTCGGGCGGCACCGCGGCGCAGCTGGCATTCATCTGTTCGGCCAGCGCGCGGGTGGCGAGATTCCACACGAACTCGCCGGTCTGCTGGATGTTACGCAGCGAATCCTTGGCGCCGATGCTGGCAAAGCCGATGATCGGCGGGGTGTAGTTGAAGGCGTTGAAGAAACTGTAGGGTGCAAGATTCAGGATGCCGTCGGCACTGCGCGACGAGATCCAGCCGATCGGACGCGGGCCGACGATGGCGTTGAACGGATCGTGCGGCAGGCCGTGGCCGTTGCGCGGTTCGTAGAAATGGACGTTGCTGGTCATTCTGTCTCCTTGATGCCAGACCGAACCATACATCATCCACGACGGCCGCGTGAGCGCGGCTGCGATTTTCAGTGGGTCGTGTCCGCCGCCGGTGCCGCTTCGGCCCCGCTGTCGTCGGCGCGTTTCTTGCGCATGCCGCGGTTGGCCGCGACCACGCCCACGCCCAGCAGGGCCAGGCTCAGCATCGCACCGACCGACGGCGCCGACAGCCAGCGCAGCGGCTGGCCCGGCGTTTCAGACGGTTCTTCCTGCGGCGGATCGGACTGTGGTGGCGCCTGCGTGGCGGCGTGCGTATCGAGGGGCGGCGCGCCGGCAAAGAAGGGGATCAGCGCCTGCACCAGCGCCGCCGTGTCCTGCGGCCCGCGGCTGGTCAGCAGCTTGCCGTCGCACACCACGTCCTGGTTGCGCCAGGTGGCGCCGGCATTCACCACGTCGTCGCGCACCCCCGGCCACGCCGTCAGGGTACGGCCACCGGCCAGCCCGCAGGACACCAGCAGCAGCACCGCCTGCGACATCAGCGCGATCGGCTGGCCGAGCGCATGGATCTGGCGCAGGAAGTCGCGTGCCGGGCCGGATTGGCGCAGCAGGTCCGGACTGATGTAGCCGCCGGGGACCAGCAGGGCGTCGAAGTCGGCCGCGACGGCATCGCCGATGGTCCTGTCGACGCGCAACAGGTCGGCCGACTGGTGCACGTGCATGGCACGGATGCGGCCGGGCCGCAGGGCGATCACGGCGACCTCGGCGCCGGCAGCCTTCAGCGCCGCCACCGGCGTGACCAGTTCCGCCTGCTCGACGCCATCGGCGACCAGCACGGCGACGCGCTTGCCGGTAAGTACTTGCGGGCTGTCCATGTCGTCCTCGGGTCGAACACCATGTCTGACAGAGTCTGCCGACAGGTCTTTAGTTCCGTGGGACTTCGTCGTTCAGCCCGGCAACGGCGGATTGGTGGCCGACTTGACTTCCTTCAGCACGAAGGCGGTGTACACCTCCTTCACGCTCGGCAGGCCGTTGATCTCGTTGCCGGCAAACACACCGTAGGCTTCGAGGTCTTCGGCGACCACCATCAACTGGTGGTCGTAACGGCCGGAGATGCGAAAGCACGCCAGCACCTGCGGGATCCCTTGCACCGCGTCTTCGAACGCCTGCACGGTGGCCGCATCCTTCTTGTCGAGCGAGATCTGGACCATGGCCATGACCTGGTAGCCCAGGCGGCGCGGATTCAGGCGCGCGTGGTAGCCGCCGATCAAGCCTTCCTCTTCCAGCCGCTTGACCCGGCGCCAGCAGGGCGAGGTGGTCAGCGACACCCGCTCTGCCAGGTCGGCGCTGGACAGGCGGGCGTCCGCCTGCAGTTCCTCGAGGATTCGACGGTCAATACGGTCGAGTTTGATGTGCGACTTGCCCATTGCTTCAGTTTTTCCAAGAATCAGTATTCCGCGCAACAACCATTCCAAAACGGATCATGACAGCGCTGTGAATATGGTAAATCTTTGCGATAGAGAAAGCCTATAATTTTTGAAAGAATGCAAAAAAACAACAATAGCGGTTCGCCGCATCGAGGGAAACATCCACGCCGGTCAAACGCCGGTCTACGTCGGGCGCGTCATCACGTGTCCTGGCGGCAGCACCCTCCGGAGACAGAAAAAACAACGCCGACACGGCGTCAGCTGCTTGTACCACGCCCGTATCACGCATCACGCATGACCGACCGTATTTCAAGTATTTGATGTCACCTAAGGAGTTGTCCCGCATGTCCGCACCATCTACCCCCCTCAAACCTTTCGCTGCCCTGCTGGCTGCCTTATTCGGCGCTGCCGTGCTGCCGGCGACTGCGCTGGCGCAAAACGCCGATGGCGCGAGTACGAACCTGCAACGCGTCGTGGTGACCGGTTCGTCCATCGCCCGTATCGACGGCGAGACCGCCTTGCCGGTGCAGATCCTGAAGCGCGAGGATATCGAGCGCGTCGGCGCCACCTCGACCGAGGAACTCGTCAAGCAGCTGAGCTCGCTCTCCAGCGCCGGCAGCTCGACCACGGTCGCCAACGCCTCGGGCTACGGCGGCGGCAGCATCGCCACCGTGTCGCTGCGCGGCCTGGGTTCGGCGCGTACCCTGGTGCTGGTCAACGGCCGCCGGGTGTCGGTGTACGGCGGCGGCTCGGCCGGCGCCGCCGGTTCGTCGGTGGACGTGAACAGCATCCCGCTGTCGGCCATCGAGCGGGTGGAGGTGCTGAAGGACGGCGCGTCGGCCATCTACGGTTCGGATGCGATCGCCGGCGTGGTGAACTTTATCCTGCGCAAGGATTTCACCGGTCTCGAGATCAGCGGCAACTACGGCCAGACGAGTGACCGCCTCGGCCGCGACCGCAAGGCGACGCTGTTCGGTGGCATCGGCCGCATGGACACGGAAGGCTGGAATTTGACCGGCGGCATCACCGTCCAGCATACCGACCCGATCCAGGGTACCGACCGCGCCTTCGCGCGCCGCCTCAACGTCGCCGAGCAGAACGACTACACCTCGTCGATCGCCTTCCCGGCCAACGTGGTGCTGAACCGCAATGGCGTGCTCGGCAATCCGGCGCTGCCGAACTGCGGCCCGTATTCGCTGGTGTCGCCGTACTCGAGCAACCGCTGCACCTACGACAACAGCCCTTACGTGTCGCTGCAGCCCGATTTCGAAAAAGCCAGCTTCATCGCCAACGGCCGCCTGCGCCTGAACGACGATGCCGAAGCCTACTTCGAATCCGGCTACACCAGGAACAAGATCACCTCGACCACCCAGCAGGTGCCGCTGGCCTACAACGCCATCACCACGGCGACCAACCCGTATGTGCCGGAATTCCAGAAGCTGATCGCGCAATACCCGCTGATGCAGACGAAGTACAGCAACATCGGCCGCGGCGGCTTCATCCTGATCCCGTCCAGCCGGTACTACCCGACCGCCTTCGCCGCCGCCAACAACCTGGCCGGCGTGCCGCTGCTGCTGAACTACCGCGACGTCGCCAACGGCCAGCGCAACACCCGCGACATCTCGGAAAACGGACGCTTCGTGGCCGGCGTACGCGGCACCCTGGCCGGCTGGGACATGGACAGCGCTTTCCTGTACACCCAGAGCAAGGTGCACCAGAACCTGCTGTCGGGCTATGCCCAGTACTCGCGCGTCCTGCCGATCTTTAACAGCGGCGTGATCAATCCGTTCGGCGAAACCACCGACCAGGCCGCGCTCGACGCCGTGCGCGCCGCCGAGTTCCGCGGCACCAGCTACAGCTCCAAGACCTCGACGACCTCGGTCGACATCAAGGGTTCGCGCGAGATCTGGACGCTGCCGGCCGGCGCCGTCGGCATGGCGCTCGGCGCCGAGCTGCGCCGCGAAAAGTTCCAGTACGACCCGTCGGTCGCGATCCAGACCGGCGATATCGCCGGCCTCGGCGGCAATGCCTTCCCGGTCCTCGGCGCCCGCAACGTCGGTTCGATGTACGCCGAGTTCAGCATCCCGATCATCAAGAAGCTGGATGCCGACGTCGCCGTGCGTTACGACAACTACCAGGGCGTCGGCCACACCGTCAATCCGAAAGCCTCGCTGCGCTGGCAGCCGACCCAGAGCCTGATGCTGCGCTCGGCAGTGGGCAAGGGCTTCCGCGCACCGTCGCTGACCGACCTCAACACCCCGCAGGCGACCAGCATCACCGGCAACGGCTCGCGTGACTTCGTGCGCTGCCCGAACCTGCAGACCGGCGCGCCGCGCGACTGCAACTTCCAGTTCACTACCATCACTGGCGGCAATCCGAACCTGAGCCCGGAAAAATCGATCTCGATGACGGCCGGCGTGCTGTGGGAGCCGGTCAAGAACGCATCGATCAGCCTGGATGCCTTCCGCATCAACCTGAAGGATGCGATCGTGGTCGGCGGCCTCAGCTCGACCTACTTCCTGGCCAACGCCGACCGCACGCTGCAGTATGCGCAGTTCATCAACCGCGGCGCTCCCGACGGCAACGCGTCCGGCGTCGGCCCGATCGAATCGATCGTGCAGACCAACGCCAACCTGTTCAAGACCCAGGTCGCGGGCGTCGACCTCGACGCCATGTACCGCGCGCGCTTCGGCAACGGCAACCGCGTCAACTTCCGCCTGGCCGGCACCTACATGAGCAAGTTCGACGTGCAGGGCCCGGACGGCAGCTACACCAGCTCGCTCGACCAGGCGCTGAACGCCTCCGGCGGCGTGGTGGTGCGCTGGAAGCACAATGCCAGCGTGACCTGGGAAAACGGTCCGTACGGCGTGAGCCTGCTGCAGAACTACCAGAAGGGCTATACCGACGCGCTGGCCAGCCAGGTGGCACGTACCTCGACCCCGCGCAAGGTCGATGCCTACCAGACCTTCGACCTGCAGCTGACCTACGCCGGCATCAGGAGCACCAAGCTGGCGCTGGGCGTGAAGAACCTGTTCGACCGCGATCCGCCGTACACCAACCTGACCTCGAACTTCCTCGGCGGTTACGATGTCAGCTACGCCGATCCGCGCGGACGTTTCATCTACGTCAACGCCAGCTACACCTTCAAGTAATTCGCGCAATCCAGTACCACAGTAAAGGAAACACCGATGCATCCGACTTTGAAACACAGTGCCGTTGCCGCCATGCTGCTGGCGGCGACCTGCGCCGCCCAGGCCGCCGATCCCGATATCAACAAGCGCCAGGCCGACATCGACGCCATCGTGCGCGAGATCTCGCCCAAGCGCATGCACGACTACGTCGAAAAACTGGTCAGCTTCGGCACCCGCCACACGATGTCCGACACCAAGTCGGACACGCGCGGCATCGGCGCCGCGCGCCGCTGGATCAAGAGCGAACTCGAGCGTTGCGGCGCCGGGCGCCTAGAAGTCGCCTTCGACAGCCACGTGCACCCGGTGATGGCGCGCCTGTCGGTCCCGACCGAGATCGTCAACGTGGTCGCCACGCTGCCGGGCACCCAGGCGGAATCGAAAGACCGCATGTACGTGGTCAGCGGCCACTACGACAGCCGCGTCACCGACGTCATGAACGCCACCGACGACGCGCCGGGCGCCAACGACGATGCTTCGGGCACCGCGGCGGTGATGGAAATGGCCTGCGTGATGGCCAAGCACAAGTTCGACGCCACCCTGGTGTTCATGGCGGTGGCTGCCGAAGAGCAGGGCCTGCTGGGCGCCGAGAACTGGGCCAAGCTGGCCAAGGAAAAGAACTGGAACGTGGCCGGCATGTTCGACAACGACATCATCGGCAACTCGCACAACGACGAAGGCAAGAAGGACGCCAGCCAGGTGCGCCTGTTTGCCGAGGGCGTGCCTCCGGGTAAGGAAGTTCCGGAAGCGCTGCGCGCGCTGGTCGCGACCGGCGGCGAGAACGACACGCCGACGCGCCAGCTGGCCCGCTACGTCAAGTTCGCCGGCGAGCGCTACGTCCCGAACTTCAAGGTCACGATCGTCAACCGCCGCGACCGCTACCTGCGCGGCGGCGACCACATTCCCTTCCTCGAGCGCGGCTTCCCGGCGGTGCGCTTCACGGAGTATGCGGAAGACTTCAGCCACCAGCACCAGGACCTGCGCACCGAGGGCGGCAAGAAGTACGGCGACACGATCGAGTACATGGACTTCGACTACGCCGCCAAGGTGACGCGCGTCAACGCGGCGGCGCTGGCCTCGCTGGCCATGGCACCGGCGGCGCCGAAGGATGTGCGCGTCATCACCAAGAACCTGACCAACAAGACCGAACTGGCCTGGAGCGCGAACGCCGAGCCGGACGTCGCCGGCTACCGCGTGGTGTGGCGCGACACCACCGCGGCGGACTGGACCGGCTCGAAGTTCGTCGGCAACGTGACCAGCTACACCAGCGATCTGTCGAAGGACAATGTGTTCTTCGGCGTGCAGGCGATCGACAAGAGCGGCAACATCAGCCCGGCGACCTACCCGCTGCCGGCACGCTGAGGTTTCACTCGCGCAGGCTGTGCTTGTCCATCAGCCTGTACATCGTCGTGCGCGAGACGCCCAGCTCGCGCGCGGCGAGGCTGACGTTGCGGCCGCTGCGCTCGAGCGATTCGAGCAGCGCCCCGCGCTCGCTGCGTCCGCGGGCATCGTCCAGCGGCGCCGTGCCCGCCACGGCGCCGGCAGCGAGGCCGAGGTCGTCGGGCGTGATCAGGCGGCCGTCGGCCATCACCAGCGCGCGCCGCACCCGGTTGATCAGTTCGCGGACGTTGCCCGGCCACGCATGGTCGAGCATGGCTTCCAGCGCGCGGTGCGAAAAACCGCGCAGGCGGGGCGATTTCTCGCTCGCATAGCGCCGGAAGAAATGTTCGGCCAGCAGCGGCAAGTCGTCCCGGCGTTCGCGCAGCGCCGGGATCGCGAGCGGCAACACGGCCAGCCGGTAATACAGGTCTTCGCGAAACACACCCGCATCGACGGCGTCCTGCAACTGCACGTGCGAGGCTGCCACGATGCGCACATCCACCGCGATCGCACGGGTACTCCCCAGCCGGGAAATCGTCTTCTCCTGCAGGAAACGCAGCAGGTTCACCTGCAATTCCTGCGGCAGGTCGCCGATCTCGTCCAGGAACAGGGTGCCGCCATGGGCCGATTCGATCAGCCCGGCCTTGGCGCGGGTGGCGCCGCTGAAAGCGCCGCGCTCGTAGCCGAACAATTCCGAGTGGATCAGGCTGGGCGCGATGGCGCCGCAGTTGATCGGCACGAACGGCCCGCCGGCGCGCTCAGACTGCGCGTGGATCGCCTGCGCCGCCAGCTCCTTGCCGCTGCCGCTCTCGCCCCAGATCAGGACCGGCGCCGCGACCTTGGCGACGCGGTCGATCTGGTTGCGCAAGCGCAGCATGGCAGCGCCATCGCCGACCAGCGCCGTGGCGTCAAGCCCGGTGTCCTCGACGTGGACCCGCGGGTGCCGCCGCAGCATGGCCCAGCCATGGGCATGGCCCAGCGTATAGCCGAGCCGTACCGGATCGACCGGCAGGGTGTGGTAATCGCAGAGGTGCTCGAGGATCAGGTCATGGCAGCCCGGGCTGTCGAGAGCGTGCGGCGCGAAGATGCCGACCCACTGCAGATGGCCGTGCTGGCGCAGGAAGCCGGCGAGTTCGCGGGCGTCGGCAAGGCCGTCGTGCAGCACCAGCCCGACCCCGTAGACCCGGGTCCGCAGCAGGCGCCGGGCATCGGCCAGGCTGTCCACGAAGTGGATATTCCAATCGTGCAACGTTTCTGAATGAAAATCCGCGGCACGCGACCTGCCGACATCAATGCACAACACTTGCTTCATCTACTTCTCCGCAGGCACAAGAAAGACCGGAACGGGGCCCGGGTCTTTCTTATACGTGCGGCGTCGCGTTTTGGATTCGGTTTGGATGGTTCGATATAGTATGTTGAACAGCACGCGCCTGAAGCTGCGCCATTCAGCGACTAGGCTACCGCTTGAAGCGCCTAACAAATTCGGCGCAACCGGAGGCGTAACCGACGTAATCTGCTGCGGTTACACGATTCAGTCGTATCATGGTGTTTACTTCAACAAAAGCCGTCGGCCATGGATGACTTCTTCAACGACCATCCCCTCGAGCATCCGCTTGACCCGGCTCTCAAAGAATTTCTTGCGCGCCTATGTGCACCGCAAGGCTACGAGGGCCATCTCATTACTGAAGTAGGCCCGTACCTGGTATGGACACTACCTGGCGAAATGACGCTAAACGACTCTATCGTGTTCTTCGATGGCGACTGCCGGGGCGTTCTCAAGCCCGACGATCTGAGCCTTGATGACGCGCGGCGGAAACTCGAAGAGGAGTTTGGTAGAGGCACGGTGTCCGATTTACATGGTGAAATCGACGCATCAATGCCGAGGTAACGGGTCCGCTTTGGGTGGTTAGGGGACGCAACCAGATTTCCGCAACCGACCCGAAACAGACATACTCAGTCTTTGAAGCCAGCCTAAAGAACCTTTAAAAATTTATCCTTATCTGGCCAGCTTTCCAGATATACCGTAGTCACATTTCCGGTCTTTTTGTCTGAAATTGACAACTCTGCTCTGTCGTAAAATGCATCGACAGCACCGATTTTGAAGAGCCGATTTACCTTGACACTTGACCCCGAACTGATCACTTTGTCGCCAGATCGCTCTCCCAGACAAAGAACGTTTTCCGGCCCGAAGTACACAGAGTATGCGCCAGTAAAAATGCTGCAATTTCCAATCGGAGTGTCATTTCGCAATACATACGCGGTGCTGTATTCTTTCGAGAAATGCGTAGTACTCACGCAAGCGGTGAGGCATGCAAGCAGTGTAATAGCAGTAATTAGTGACTTCACGGGTTTCTCCGAGTACGGTAAATCCGCTCCTGGCTGCAAGAAGACGATCGGGACACCATAGCAGGTTGCAGTGCTGGAAAAGTCACGAACGTTAACGACCGGCCGAAAACGGCGCTAAGTAGACATTGAAAGCGCGGACATTGGCATCGTACCTATAGGTTAGGATTCAAATTGGATTGGCATCTGGCGGTAGTGGTGCTGACCGATGGCACCATATTCACCCCGTGAACGAAAAAAGCAGCCCGCAGGCTGCTTTCCATACACTGCCGAAACAGTTACCACCAAGCCCCGTAGATCGCCGCCAGCATCACGCAGATCACGGCCGAGCCCAGCGCAAAGCCGCCGTCGACGCGGAACAGCGAGCGGTCGACGATCATGCGCTTGGCGCTGCCGTCCTTGCGGCCCATGGTGCTGATCAGGGCCATGCCGGCCACCACGATGGCGAACACGATCAGCATGCGGTCCAGGAACGGGATCTCGTAGACGCCGCTGCCGTTGTCGACCGCAAAGCCGATCGGCGCCAGGAAGCGCAGGTCCATCATTTCAGGCAGGAACTTCAGGAAGATCGAGAACACCAGGCCGCCGATGGTCGCGAACATCGCCGCGGCGGCGGTCGTGCGCTTCCAGAAGAAGCCGAGCAGGAACATGGCCAGGATGCCGGGCGAGACGAAACCGGTGTATTCCTGGATGTACTGGAAGCCGCCTTTCTTGTCGATGCCCATCATCGGCGCGATGATCACGGCCAGGGCCATGGCGACGACCACCGTGACGCGGCCGATCCACACCATTTTCTTTTCGCTGGCCTCCGGGTGGAAGCGCTTCTTGTAGATGTCGAGCGTGAAGATGGTGGCGATCGAGTTGGCCTTGCCGGCCAGCGAGGCGACCACGGCGGCGGTGAGGGCGGCGAAGGCGACGCCTTTCAGGCCGGCCGGCAGCAGCGCCAGCAGGGTAGGGTAGGCGCGGTCGGGATTCAGCTCGCCGCCGACGCGCATGGCGTCGCCCAGGGCGCCGGACTTGTCCAGCGCAAAGGCGGCAATGCCCGGCAGGACGATGATGACCGGCATCAGCAGCTTCAGGAAGGCCGCGAACAGCAGACCCTTGCGGGCGGTCGGCAGGCTGGCGCCGAGGGCGCGCTGGGTGATGTACTGGTTGCAGCCCCAGTAGTTCAGGTTGACGATCCACATGCCGCCGATCAGGGTCGACAGGCCGGGCAGGTCCATGTAGTTCGGATTGCCGCGTGCCAGGACCATGTCGAAGTGGTCGCGGGCGCTGTGGAACAGGCTGGTGGCGCCGTGCAGCACGCCCTTGCCGCCGCTGATGGTGGCGACCAGTTCCAGCGCCAGTACGGTGGTCACCAGGCCGCCGACGATCAGGCAGAACACCTGGATCACGTCGGTGTAGCCGATCACCTTCATGCCGCCGAGCGTGATCACCACCGCGAACGCGGCCAGGAAGATCATGCAGGCGAACAGGTTGAGGCCGGCGATGGAGGCGATCGCGATCGCGCCCAGGTACAGGATCGAGGTCAGGTTGACCACCACGTACAGGCCGAGCCAGAACAGGGCCATGGTGGTGGCCACCGCCTTGCCATAGCGCTGCTCGAGGAACTGCGGCATCGTGTAGATGTGGTTCTTCAGGTACACCGGCATGAAGAACACGGCGACGATGACCAGGGTGGCGGCCGCCATCAGCTCGTACACGGCGATCGCCATGCCGATGCGGTAGCCGGAGCCGCTCATGCCGATGAACTGCTCGGCCGAGATGTTGGAAGCGATCAGGGAGGCGCCGATGGCCCACCAGGTGAGCGAGCCTTCGGCCAGGAAGTAATCGTGCGATTCGCGGCCGGAGGTGGATTTCTTGCGGCGGTAGACCCACAGGCCGTAGCCGGCGACGACCACGAAGTAGACCAGGAAAACGAAGGTATCGAGGGTGGAGAATGAAGTCATGGGGCTGGTTGTCTCTGTGCGCCAGGGTGCGGGCTTGCCCCTTTGCTTGTTATGTCGATGTTGAATCTGTGCTCAAGACATGCAGGACTGTTGCTGCCCGCCGGCATGGTATCGATTTCATCGAGCTTATCGGAAATATTGTGAATATGCTATAAGCGTTCTGGTCGAGTTGTATCTTTTTTGCAAGCAGACTCCACCGCCGGGCTTGCTGAACCGTGAGAATCATTGTAGGCGAGCGTGCACTCCGCAAAATCACCCTTGCTGAAACAATCACACGCTTGATTCGGGACAGCGCGTGCGACATCATGTGGCACCGCCCGGTTCGCTGACCCGGACCACATAACAAACGATAAGGAAGCCCATGAGACAAGCATTCACCCCCACGCTCCTCGCCACCTTGCTGCCGCTGGCCCTGGCCGGCTGCGCCGCCACCGGTTCTGGACCGGGCGCTGCGCCGGACGGCCTCGGCGCCGCCAACCCGAGCGCCGGCACCGCCGCCGGTACCTTGCAGGGCATCCAGGAAGCCGGGGTGAAGGCGTTCAAGGGCATTCCCTACGCCCAGGCCCCGGTCGGCGCCCTGCGCTGGCAGGCGCCGCAGCCGGCCCCGGCCTGGAGCGGCGTGCGCCAGGCCGCCGCCTTCGGGCCGCGCTGCATGCAGCTGCCGCTGTTCTCGGACATGGTGTTCCGCTCGAACGGCATGAGCGAGGATTGCCTGTACCTGAACGTCTGGACCCCGGCCGCGCGCGCCAATGACGGCCTGCCGGTGCTGGTGTACTTCTATGGCGGCGGCCTGCAGGGCGGCGACGCGTCCGAACCGCGCTACGACGGCGCCGCCATGGCGCGCCAGGGCATCGTCGCCGTCACCGTCAATTACCGCCTGGGCGCCTTCGGCTTCATGGCGCACCCGGAACTGAGCGCGGAATCGCCGCACAAGGCATCCGGCAACTATGGCTTCATGGACCAGGCGGCGGCGCTGCGCTGGGTGCGCGCCAACATCGCGGCCTTCGGCGGCGACCCGCGCCGGGTGACCATCGCCGGCGAATCGGCCGGCTCGTTCTCGGTCAGCGCCCAGATGGCCTCGCCGCTGGCGAAGGACCTGATCGCCGGCGCGATCGGCGAAAGCGGTGCGCTGCTCGGCCTCAACCCGCTGCCCGGCCTGCGCGACAGCGAAGCCGCCGGCAAGCAGTTCGGCGCCATGCTGAATGCGCCGACGCTGGCCCAGCTGCGCGCGCTGCCAGCCGACGTGGTGCTGCGCGGGACGGCGGGTCCGAACACCTGGCGCTTCGGCGCTATCGTCGACGGCCATGTGCTGCCGCGTAACCCGGCCGAAATCTACGCCGCCGGCCAGCAGGCCCGGGTGCCGCTGCTGGCCGGCTGGAATTCGGCCGAAGGCGGCGCCGAGGCGATCCTCGGCCAGGGCAGCGCGCCGACCGAGCAAGCCTTCCAGGCCGGCCTGCAGCGCCTGTACGGCGATAAAGCCGGGGCTGCACGCCAGGCCTACGGCGGCGACGTCGCGCGCGCCGCACGCGAGCTGGCCAGCGACCGCTTCATCGGCTTCGGCACCTGGCGCTGGATCGACGCCCATGCCCGCAGCAGCGGCCAGCCGGTGTACCGCTACTACTACACCCAGCCGCGCCCGGCCACGCGCAGCGGCGACCCGGCAGCGAGCGGTGCCAGCCATTCGGCGGAGATCGAATACGTGCTGGGCAACCTCGACGGCAACCCGGTGTACGCCTGGACCGAGGCCGACCGCGCCGTGTCGCGCCAGGCGCAAGCCTATTTCGCCAACTTCATCAAGACCGGCAACCCGAACGGGACCGGACTGCCGCAATGGCCGGCGCTGGGCGCGCAGGGCGCGGGCAGCGGCACGCCGTTGATGGTGCTGGGCGCCGAGTCGAAGGCGGTGGCGGCCGAGGATGGCGGGCACCATGCCTTCCACCAGGCCGTGGCGCTGCCGTAACACGACGTGCTGTCGAGGCGGCGCGCCATGCACGGAGCGTGCGCCGCCGGTCCGGTCAAGTCGATAAAATCGCGACACAATCTGGCCGTAGAGCAATGCTAGTATGGACTTTGGATTTGTCCAAAACTAACCCCGGCCGATAACGCGACCGGCATGCGCCAGTAGTCAAACACCGTCACACGCCAGCCGCCCGACCCCGGTGTCGACGTGCCCACAAGGCGCGCCGCACGCCGGGTGGCCATCATGCTCGGTGTGGTGAACTATGCCCAAGATGTCCCAGCGTCTGACCAGATTCCGTCCCCGCGGTCTCGCGGGTTACATGGGACTGGCTTTTTCCACCTTGTCGATCGCCCTGACGGTTGTCGTGGTCGAAGTGGTCGAGCGCGAGGCCACCCGCCACGTCGAGCGCAGCATCGGCCACGGTCTCGGCGAGCTGGCGCTGCAGGCATCCGACAAGCTCGACCGCGGCATGTTCGAGCGCTATCGCGAGGTCGGCCTGATCGCCAAGCGTTTTGCCCTCGCCGACGCCGGCCTCGGCCACGACGACTGGCGCCGGATGCTCGACGACGTGCGCCAGACCTACAATTACTACAGCTGGATCGGTCTGGCCGACCTGCAAGGCAAGGTGATGGTTTCGGCCGGCGGCCTGCTGGAAGGCGCCGACGTCTCGGCCCGGCCCTGGTTCCAGGAGGCGCGCAAGGGCGACGGCCACGTCGGCGACGTGCACGAAGCCTTGCTGCTGTCGCGCCTGCTTCCGCAGTCGGGTGGCGAGCCGCTGCGCTTCGTCGACATCGCCTTTCCCTTCCGCGACCGCGACGGCAAGGAGCGCGGCGTGCTCGGTGCCCACCTGTCGTGGCAGTGGGCGCGCGACGTCGAGCGCTCGATCATCGAGCCGCTGGAAGCCGAGCGCCAGGTGCAGGCCCTGATCGTCGGCGCGAACGGCGTGGTGCTGCTGGGGCCGCCGAACCTGCAGGGGCGCACCGTCGATTTCACCAGCCTGCAGGAAGCACGGGGCGACAACCGCCCCGGCTATGTCGTCGAAAAAGGCATCGACGGCAAGACCTACATGACCGGCTACAGCCGCTCGAAGGGCTATGCCGACTATCCGGGCCTGGGCTGGACCGTGCTGGTGCGCCAGGACATCGACAACGCGCTGGTGCCGGTCAAGCGCCTGCGCCGCTACGGCCTGTGGAGCGGCATCGGGCTGGCCCTGCTGTTCTCGATCGCCGGCGTGTTCGTGGCGCGCTGGATCACGCGCCCGCTGATGCAGCTGGGCGCCGAGGCGGCCAGGATCAGCCAGGGTGGGGGCGCGGCCATCGCGCCGCAGAACCGTGCCTACGACGAGGTGCAGGCACTGGCCGGCACCCTGAACGCCCTGGTCAGCGACCAGCGGCGGCGCCAGGCCCAGCTCGAAGAACTCAACGCCACGCTGGAGCAGCGCGTGCAGGAGCGCACCCAGGCGCTGGCCGAAGCGCTGAGCGTGGTGCGCCAGAGCGGGCAGCGCATCAACGCGATCGTCGAAAGCGCCCAGGATGCCTTTATCGGGATCGACCTGCGCGGCCGCATCATGGACTGGAATTCGCAGGCCGAGGCCATGTTCGGCTGGTCGCGCGACGAGGTCATCGGGCGCTCGCTCGGCGCCCTGATCGTGCCGGAACGCTTCCTGGCCCATTTTGAGAGGGCGATCCGGATGGCCAACGAGACCGGCCACCTGGAAATGTTCGAGCGCCGCGCCGAGCGCATCGTGCAGACCCGCGGCGGCGCCGAGCTGCCGGTCGAGGTGACGGCCAAGCTGGTGGTGGGGCCGGGCACCGACTTCTTCAGTATCTTCCTGCGCGACATTTCGCTGCGCAAGAAGGTGGAACAGATGAAGAACGAGCTGGTGGCGACCGTATCGCACGAACTGCGTACGCCGCTCACTTCGATGCGGGCCTCGCTCTCGCTGCTCGACTCGGGCGCTGTCGAAGGCGTCCCGGACGATGCCATGGAACTGATCGAGATCGCGCACCGCCATTGCGAACGCCTGGTGCGCATGGTGAACGAGATGCTGGACGTGGAAAAGGTCGAATCCGGCCACGTCCACCTGGTGCGGGCCGAGCAGGAGCTGGCGCCGATCCTGCGCGATGCCGTCGCCGCCATGCAGGGCCATGCCCGGCAGGCCGGCGTGCGGCTCGACTGTGCCGGCACGCTGCCGGGCGTCTGCGCCGAGGTCGACGGCGACCGGCTGACCCAGGTCATCACCAACCTGCTGTCGAACGCGATCAAGTTCGCCCCGGCCGGCAGTGCGGTCGAGGCGGCGCTCGGCTGGCACGGCGACGGCGTCCGCATCGCGGTGCTCGACCGCGGCCCCGGCATCCCGCTCGACTTCCGCGCCCGCATCTTCGAGCGCTTTGCCCAGGCCGAGGACGAGGCCAGGCGACGCCAGGGTTCCGGCCTGGGCCTGTCGATCAGCAAGCGGATCGTCGAAGAGCATGGCGGCCGTATCGGTTTCGAAGACCGCCCCGGCGGCGGTACCGTGTTCTACGTCGACTTGCCTGTGCACGCCGACGATGCGGCTCGCGCGGCCTTGGAAAGCGCAAAATGATGTATTTGCTTATCGTTGTTGCCTTACTGCATCACATTTTGCTTATTTGCTGAAATTTTCGATTTCATATTTGCCGATTTGATTGAGTTGTGGCATAGTTGTCGTACGGCAATTAACCACATATCGGATCAGGAGTTCAAACATGTTCGCATCGGCATTTCGCAAAATCGTTCTGAGCGCAGCCATCATCGCCATCGCCGCCGGTACCACCGGCACGGCGGTCGCCAAGACCCAGACCGCGAGTTTCGATGTGTCCATGAAGATTGTCGCCGACTGCACCATCTCGGCCACCGGTATCGATTTCGGCCAGACCCAGGGCGTACTGACCTCGGCGGTGAGCGGCAGCTCGGCGATCAGCGTCGCCTGCACCAACACCACCCCGTACAGCGTCGGCCTGAATGCCGGCACCGGCACCGGCTCCAGCGGTACCACCCGTTACATGAACGGTACCGGCAGCAACACCAACACCGTGAAATTCAACCTGTACCAGCAGCAGGGCGCGACCCCGTGGGGTAACACCCAGGGTACCGACACCCTGGGCGGCACCGGCACGGGCGTGGTCCAGACCCTGACCGTCTACGGCGAAATCCCGGTCCAGGCGACCTCGACCCCGGACAGCTACAAGTCGACGATCACCGCGACGGTGTATTTCTGAGCTGATTCGTCCATCCACCTGCTTCTGGGATTCGCCCGATGTTGCGCCCCGTCTTCCTGTTTCTGGCCCTGCTGCCGGCCCTGGCGCCGGCAACCGCGGCCAACCTCCAGATCTCCCCGGTCTCGATCCAGTTCCGCGCCGGGCAGGGCGCGGCCGGCATCAACCTCCAGAACTACGGCGACACCCCGCTGTATGGCCAGGTGCGCGTGTACGCCTGGGACCAGCGCAACGGCGAGGATGTGCTGACCCCTGCTGGCGACGTGGTCGCCAGCCCGCCGGTGATGGAAATCGCCGCCCGCAGCACCCAGACCATCCGCCTGGTACGCCGCAACGGCGCCCCGGCCGCCCTCGAGCAGACCTACCGCATCCTGATCGACGAAATCCCGCGCAACGACGCCGCCGGCGCCAGCACCGGCGTGGCGATCCGCCTGCAATACTCGGTGCCGGTGTTCGCCCTGCCGGCCGACGACAAGGCGGCCCCCCGGCTCGACTGGACCCTGCTGCGCAAGAACGGCGCCTGGCTGCTGCGCGTGCGCAACGACGGCCAATTGCACGCCCAGATCGGCGCCACCACGCTGAAGGGCGCGGACGGCAAGGAGCGCGAGCTCAGCAAGGGCCTGCTCGGCTACGTCCTGCCGGGCAAGGTGCGCGAATGGCGCGTGGCCGTCGACGCCGGCGTCGACCTGGGCGCGCCCGGCGCGGCGCTGCCGATCCGCGCGAACATCAACGCCCAGCCGCTGGACGCCAGCGCGACCGTCGCGCGCGAGTAACGAGCGGTGGCCGGACGTGCCGATGCAGCGGAGACGCAACTGCACCGCCTGGGCGCAGCCTTGCTGTTTGCCTGTGGTGTTGCCGCCGTGCCGGCAGCGGGCGCGGCACCTGCAAACGGCCACACGAGCGACCAGTTGAGCGACCTGTCCACCATCCCGCCAGCCGCCGCTGTCACCGAGCTCTACCTCGAAGTCAGCCTCAACGGCGACAAGACCGGCCTGGTCGCGCCGTTCCGGCAGACCGCCAAGGGTTTATCCAGCAGCGTGCAGAACCTGCGCGACCTCGGACTCGACCCGCAGGCGTTGGGCGTCGCCGGCATGGACGAATTCGCGCTCGACGCCGTCCCCGGCCTGACCTGGAAATTCGACCCCGCCGCCCAGACCATCGCCCTGGTGCTGGCCGACGCCCTGCGCAAACCGGTGCAGTTGAACGCGCGTACCGTGCGTCCGAGCGGCAGCGGCAGCGCCGATCCCGGCCTCTTGCTGAATTACGACCTGGTCGGCCAGCTGGGCGCCAATGCGCGCGTCGCCGCGCTCAACGAAGTGCGCGTCTTCGGTCCGCTGGGCGTGCTGGCCAGCACCGGCAATGCCGTGCTCAAGGGCAGGGGCCAGCGCTACATCCGCTACGACACCAGCTGGTCGTGGTCGGACCCGGCCACGCTGCAGAGCATGGAGGTCGGCGATGTCGTGTCGCCCTCGCTCAACTGGACCCGGTCGCTGCGCATGGGCGGCCTGCAGTGGCGCCGCAATTTCGACCTGCGTCCCGACCTGCTGACCTATCCACTGGCCAGCATGGGCGGCTCGGCCGTGGTGCCCAGCAGTGTCAGCCTGTACGTGAACGGCATGGAACAGTACCGCGCCGAGGTGCCCGGCGGCCCCTTCGTGATCGACCAGGTGGCCGGCCTGAACGGCGCCGGCCAGGCCACCGTCGTCACCCGCGACGCCCTCGGGCGCCAGGTTGCGACCTCGCTGCCGCTGTATGTCGACACGCGCCTGCTGGCCAAGGGGCTCAGCGATTTCGCGCTATCGGCCGGCATGCTGCGGCGCGACTATGGCATACGCTCTTTCCGCTACGCCGGGTCCCCGGCCGTCACCGGGTCGCTGCGCCATGGCCTGAGCGACGCGGTGACGCTGGAAGCCCATGCCGAAGCGGGAGCAGGTGTGGTCAATGGCGGCGCCGGCGCGCTGGTGCGCCTGGGCGAGGCCGGCGGCGTGCTGTCCGGCGCCCTGGCCGGCAGCGGTGGCGCCACCCGGGGCTGGCAGGCCAGCCTCGGCTACCAGTACATCGCGCCGCGCTTTGCGCTCGACCTGCAGAGCACCCGTGCCGGCGCCGGCTACGCCGACCTCGGCACGGCCGAAGGCGCGCCGGTGGTGGGCGTCAACGACCGCGCCAGCATCAACCTCAACCTGTCCCGGGCCGGCAGCGCCAGTCTCAGCTTCGTGCATTACCGCACCCCGGGCAGCCGCAGCGCGACGCGGCTGGCGGCGCTGGCCTGGTCGCGCAGCCTCGGCGGCGGCGCCTTCCTCGGCGTCAGCGGCTTCCAGGACCTGGCGCAACGCGAGAATCGGGGGTTCAGCGCCACGCTCAGCATGTCGCTGGGCGAACGCACCTCGGTCAACGCCACCGGCGGCCGCCAGGGCGGCCTGGGCCAGAACAGCCTGGCCGCCTCGCGCGCGCCCGACTTTGGCGGCGGTTGGGGCTGGGGCGCGCAGAAGTCGACCAGCCAGGGCTTCGACGTGGCCCAGGCCCAGGTCCAGTACCTCGGCAGCGGCGGCCAGTTCTCGGCCACTACCCTGCATGCGGGGAATACCAGCACCACCTCGCTCGGCCTGAGCGGCAGCCTGGTGGCGATGGACGGCACCGTGCTGGCGGCGCGCCACGTCGGCCGCGGCTTCGCGCTGGTCTCGACCGGCGTGGCCGATCTGCCGGTGACCCACGAAAACCGCCTGCTCGGCCGCACCGGCCGCGACGGGCGCCTGCTGGTGCCCGACCTGATGCCCTACACGAGCAACCGGATCGCCATCGACGCCGCCAACCTGCCGGCCGACATGCGCGTCGAGCGCACCGCGCTGGCGGTGGTGCCGATGGCCGGCGCCGGCGTGCTGGCCGGCTTCCGCATCGAACGCTACCGCGCCGCCACCCTGATCGTGCACGGGCCGGACGGCAAGCCGGTCGCGGCCGGCACCCCGGTGCGGCTGGCCCACGGCGCGCCGGCTGCGGCCGCTGCGGACTCGGTGGTCGGCTACGACGGCGTGGTCTTCCTCGACAACCTGAAGGACAGCAACGAGGTCCTGGTGGGCGAGGGCGCCGCGGCCTGCACCCTGCATGTCGATTATCAACCGGGGACCGCGGGCCAGTTGCCCGAGATCGGCCCCCTGCACTGTGCGCCTTTGAAGGAGTGAGCATGTTAGACCTGTTGAAACGACCGTCATGGTGCGCGTTGCTGCTCGGCTTGTTCCTGTTGGGCTGCCTGGGCCAGGCGCGTGCCGACAATTGCACGGCCAGCATGACCGCCGTCAGCTTCGGACCCGTCGATTCGACCGCCGGCACCGATTACTATGCCAACGGCACACTGAGCGTGACCTGCACGGTCCTGCTCGGCAGCCTCGGCACGGCGGTCGTACCTTCCGTCGCCATCTGCCTCAATCTTGAAGGCGGCAGCGGCGGCACCATCGCCGCGCGCAACATGCTGAACGGCGGTTCGACGCTGCCCTTCAACCTGTACCGCGACAACACCTATGCCGCTGCCTCGGTCTGGGGCAGCACCTCGGGCGGCACCGCGCAGCCGGTCACCAGCTCGATGACGGGCCTACTCGGCCTGGGCACCGCGACCCAGACGTTCACCATCTACGGCAAGATCCCGGCGGCGTCGCTGGCCGGGGCGCGCCTGCAGAACAGCACCGACACGCCCTTCACGGCGGACTTTACCGGGGCCGGCACCCTGCAGTACGCGTTCTACGGCCTGCTGGCGCCGGCGACCGGCTGCAGGAGCGGCACCACGGTGCCGTTCAGCTTCAAGGCCACGGCGACACTGACCAACAACTGCTTCATCAGCACCAGCCCGCTGGTATTCGCCGGCGACAACCGTGTGCTGGCGGCGGCCGTGCGCACCAGTGGTTCGCTGGGCGTGCGCTGCACCGCCGGCAGCGCCTATCAGGTCTCGCTCAACGGCGGCAGCGTGGCCAACAACCCCGGTGCACGCCGGATGGCCAGCGCCGCGACCACCGGCACGATCGGCTACGAGATCTCGAATACGCTCGACGGCCCGCTGTGGGGCGACGGCAGCAACGGCACCCGGATCGTCAGCGGCACCGGCAGCGGCGCCCAGCAGACGCTGAGCCTGTATGGGCGGGTGCCGGCGCAGCGCACGCCGGCGCCGGGCGACTACAAGGATACGGTGACGGCAACGCTCACCTTTTAGGCGCCGGCGTGGGCGCCCAGCGCCTCCACCAGCGCATCGAAGGTGACCCGGCAGCGCGGACTGTCGCGCAGATCCTCGTGCATGGTGACCCAGGTGTCGAGCGGCAGCGCGAACGCCTCCGGCAGGAGCCGGACCAGTCCCGGCGTGCGCCGCGCCAGCGCGGACTGGCAGATGCCGATCCCGGCGCCGGCCCGGATCAGCGCCAGCTGGGCGACGTCGCTGTCGGTGCGCAGCGCGATGTGTTCGCGCCCGAACCACGGCCACTGGCGCAGCGCAGCGCGCACGAACGGCGGCGGGCGGTCGTAGCCGATCAGGACGTGGCCGCCCAGTTCTTCGAGCGAGGCCGGCGTGCCGTGGCGCTGCAGGTAGGCGGCGCCGGCATGCAGGCCGAGTTCGATGGCGCCGACGCGGCGTGCCACCAGCTGGTCCTGGCGCGGCGCCGTCATGCGCACGGCGACGTCGGCTTCGCGCTGGAGCAGGTCCTGCACGCTGTTCGACAGCACCAGCTCGACCTTCAGGTCCGGGTGGCGCGCGCGCAGCGACGCCACCACCGGCGGCAGGACTTCGATGCCGATCACCTCGCTCGCCGTCACCCGCACCACGCCGCGCACGCCGTCGCCGTAGCTGGCCGCGACCCGCTCCAGCGCCGCGGCCGTGCTTTCCATTGCCTGCGCATGGCCGCGCAGCGCCAGTGCGGCTTCGGTCGGGATCAGGCCGCTCTGCGAACGCGTGAACAGCGCCAGGCCGAGCGCCGCCTCCAGCGCGGCGACATGGCGTCCGACCGTCGGCTGGGCGATGCCGAGGGCGCGCGCGGCACCCGACAGCGAGCCTTCGCGCAGCACGCCGAGCAGCGAGCGGTACAGCTCCCATTCGATGGCGCCGTTCATGCCGGCTGGCCTATACATTTTTGCATAGCAGCTCTCTCGTTCCATGCAATTCCATTTAGTCCCAGCATGCCTCAGGATGACTCCATCGTCAATCACGGAGGCAGACATGGAAAAGCGGAATACGGCATTGGTACTCGGCGCAACCGGCGGCATCGGCGGCGAGGTGGCGCGGCAACTGGTCGGCAAGGGCTGGCGGGTGAGGGCGCTGACCCGCCGGCCGGCACAAAGGGAGGCAAGCGATGGCATCGCGTGGATGCATGGTGATGCCATGGCGGCCGGCGACGTACTGGCTGCGGCCCAGGGCTGCGCCGTCATCGTGCACGCGGTCAATCCGCCGGGCTATCGCAACTGGGCCGGCCAGGTGCTGCCGATGCTGGAGAACACCATCGCGGCCGCCGCAACGGTCGGGGCGCTGGTGGTGCTGCCCGGCACGGTCTACAACTATGGACCCGACGTGTTTCCCTGCGCCGGCGACGAGGCGCCGCAGCGCCCGCTTACCAGGAAAGGGGCCTTGCGGGTGCAGATGGAAGCGGCCCTGGAAGGGTTCGGCCGGCGCGGCGGCCGCGCCCTGGTCGTGCGCGCCGGCGATTTCTTCGGTCCGCGCGCCGGCAATACCTGGTTCGGGCAAGGCCTGGTCAAGCCCGGCAAGCCGGTCACCCGCATCGCCAATCCCGGCCGCGCCGGCGTCGGCCACCAATGGGCGTATCTGCCCGACGTCGCCGCCACCATGGTGGCCCTGGTCGAGCGCCGCGCCGAACTGCCGCCGTTTGCGCGTTTCAACATGAGCGGCCACTGGGATGCCGATGGCACCGGCATGGCCGAGGCGATCCGGCGCACGATGGCGCGCCACGGCGTGCACGCCCGGATCGGCGGCTTTCCGTGGTGGCTGCTGCCGCTGGCGGCGCCGTTCAATGAAACGCTGCGCGAGATGAAGGAGATGCGTTACTTGTGGCAGCAGCCGCTCAGGATGGACAACAGCGGGCTGCTGGCGCTGCTCGGCAGCGAGCCGCATACGCCGCTGGAGGTGGCGGTGGAACGCACGCTGCGGGGATTGGGATGCCTGCCGGCGGCGACGGCGCTTCGGGCCGGCCTGGCCTGATTCAGAAGTAGATCTGCCAGCTGTCAGCGCTGGCGACCGTCTGCGACGGTTCGGCCTGGGCCGCACCGGCGGCGGCCGACACCTGCACCGGCGCCTGGTGCACGCAGCTGACGGCCGGCGCGGCATGCGAGCCGTCGGCGACGCGCACGGTGCACGCCTCCTGGATCACGAAGCTGACCTGCATGGTGGTGGCGACAGCGTTGCCGGCGGCGATGGCCGGGTTGGCGAAGCCGAAGACGGAGAGCAGCAGGGCGCCCAGAGCGATTTTTTTCATTGCGACGTCTCCTTTCTGTTCCGTTGAATGGGATCAAATGATCGATGTCTAATGATACTCGATAGTTGCTCTGTGGAATTTTAAGGCGGATTATGCACAGGAAGGGTGCACGATACCATGCCTTACGGGTTTAACCGGATTCTTGTGTAAATACGTGCAGAGAAGGGAAAAAGACGATTTTGAACAGACCGAAGTGCGTCGTTTCGGTTTCAGTTTTATCGGCTTGGAAGGGAAAGGCCGTGATCTAGAGTTTTTCCTCTAATCGCACGGCCGGCGCCTGCTACGCCGCAGCCAGCAGTGCGGCAGCGGCTTCGGCCAGGCTTTGCGGGCTGAAGGGCTTGACGATGTAATGGTCGGCGCCGGCAGCCAGGCCGGCCTCGACGTCGCTCTGCTGGCCGCAGGCCGACAGCAGCAGCACCTTGACGTGGCGCGTTTCCGGATCGGACTTGATGGCGCGGCAGACGTCGAGGCCGCTGTCGCCCTTGCCCAGCCAGACGTCGAGGGTGACCAGGTCGGGCTTTTCGGCGCGGACCAGCTCGAGGCCCTGGACGGCGCTCGAGGCGAGCACCACGCGGCCCAGCGATTTCAGGCTGAGGCGGACCAGCAGGCGCAGATCGTCCTGGTCCTCGACGACGAGGATGGTTTTATCCATGATCGGGCAACGCCGGGAGCCAGACGGTCACCGCGGTACCGGCACCGGGACGCGATTCGATGTCGGCGTGGCCGCCGTGCAGTTCGATGATTTCCTTGAAGATGGTCATGCCGAGTCCACTGCCTTGTACGTTCTGGGCGTCGCCGGCGCGGTAGAACGCGTCGAAGATGTGCGCCTGTTGTTCCGGGGTCATGCCGATCCCGCGGTCCGCGACCCGGATCGCCACCATGAGTTTAGCATTGTGGCGCAGGGCCGCCGTGCTGATGTCGATCGGGCTGCCCTCGCTCGAGTACTTGATGGCGTTGCTGACGATATTCGTCAGCGCCTGCTGCATCTTGGCCGGGTCGGCCGCGATCGCCGGCAAGCCGTCTTCGAGCTCGGTACGGATGCGGTGGTTCTGGCCCAGCCCGTCCAACGCGGACAGCGTCGATTCCACCAGTTCGGCCACGTTGACGCGGCCGATGCTCAGGCCTGCGGTGCCGCCGGCCTCGATACGTGCCAGGTCGAGCATCTGGTTGATCAGGTCGACCAGGCGGGCGGCCTGGCGGTGGATGATGTCGAGCAGCTCGCGGCTGGTGTCGGCGTCGAAGTCGCGCTTGAGCAGCAGTTCGGAAAAACCGAGGATGCTCGCCATCGGCGTGCGCAGTTCGTGGGTGGCGGTGGTGAAATGCTTGCGCCGGCGCTCCTCGGTGGCGCGATTGCGCTGCGCCAGTTCGTGCTGGCGGGTGACGTCGCGCACGATCACGGCGTAGCGCTGCTGGCCGACCAGGCACATCGGCGCCACCTTGACTTCGATCGGGAAGGTCGAGCCGTCCAGGCGGTGGCCGCCGCCCTCCTGCGGCGGCGCGTCCGGGCTGTGTTCCGGGTCGAGCAGCACCGAAGCATCCTCGCCCAGCAGTGCGGCGGCGCGGCGGCCGGCCAGTCCTCCGGTGTCCGAGCCGAACATGTGCTCCGCCGCTGGATTGCCGCAGATGACGCTGCCGGCGCGGTCGAGCATCAGTACGCCGTCGGGGATGTGTTCGAGCAGTCCGCGCATCCAGGCATCGCTGTCGCTGCGCCGATCATGGGCGCGGCGCAGTTCGGCCGCGGCGATTTCGTTGGAGACCATGCCGGCCAGGTCGCGCAGCAGCGCGCGCTGCTCGTCGTCGAGGCCGCGCGGTGAGGTGTCCAGGATGCAGACGGTGCCGATGCGGCTGCCGTCCGGTGCCGCCAGCGGATAACCGGCGTAGAAGCGCGCGCCGTGTTCGGTCACGAAGGGATTGGCGGCGAAGCGCTCGTCGCAGGCCGCATCCTCCACCACCATGGCGCCGTCCTGCAGGATGGTATGGGCGCAGAACGAGATGCTGCGTTCGGTCTCTGCGAACGGCAGGCCGACGCGCGACTTGAACCATTGGCGCTTGGCGTCGATCAGCGTGACCATCGCGACCGGCACCGCGAACAGGCGCGCAGCCATGCGGGTGATCCGGTCGAAACGTTCGTCGGGGGCGGTGTCGAGGATGTTCAGGTCAAGCAGGACCTGCAGCCGATGCGCTTCCTCTTGGGGCACGGGCGATGCCAGCATATGAAAACATTCGATAATGTTGCGGTTGTGTCAGTGCTCCACTGCGCCAGCCTGGACAGGCAGCAGCACACGTACGACGGCTTCACGCAGGTCCCGGAAGGGGACCGGTTTCGAGAAGAAGGGTATATCGGCCGGCAAGCCCATCGAGCCTACCGTGGCTTTGTCCAGGCCGCTCACGACGACGATCGCCATGGCGGCGTGCGCCGGGTCCAGGCGCAGGGTGCGGATCATGCGGAAGCCGTCCATGCCGGGCATGCTGAGGTCGCTGATCAGCAGGTCGGGCTTGTCGGCGCCGATCCTGATCAGCGCTTCAAAGCCGTTCTGGGCCTTGATGATGTCGATCGGCACGTCCCACCCCATCATCTCCAGCTCGTACAGGCGCAGCAGCGTGGTGTCGTCGTCGACCACCAGCACTTTCTTGCGCGTGCTGGGCGTCGACTGTTGTGCCACGGGCACGGCGGCGGAGGGCGCCAGCGCTTCGCGGCGTTGGTCGACCAGCCTGCTCACCGACTGCATGGTGATGCGGCGATGCCCGCCGGCGGTCTTCCAGGCTTGCAGGATGCCGCTCTCGACCCACAGTTGGATCGTGCGGTGCGATACGCCGATGATGCTGGCGGCCTGCTTGGTCGAACAGAAGTCGTCTGCCCCCGGGAGGGTGGCGCCGGTGTCGGTCTCGTTGGAATAGTTATGTGCGGCAATTTTCATATTTATCGATTTTAACGTTTTGGTGTCGAACGTCAAGTTTTTGACACATTCTTCGACACCGGCGACACCGCAAAACAGGGGAAGTCTCCTTTCCCCCACACATCGCTACCGGGCGTCGAACAAGCCTGACATCATTGCACGGTCACCGTAAAACTGACGCTGCCGCTGGCGCCCGGCGCCAAGCTGCCGTTGAAGGTCCAGACCAGCGGGCCGGTGGCGCCCGCAGCCGGCTGGGTGCCCAGGCTGCAGGTGGCGAGGCCGGCGCCCAGCGTACCGCAGCCGCCGGCGTTGTAGATCGTGAAGGCGGGCGTGGCGTCCTGCACCTTCAGGCCGCTCAGTGTGGTCTGGCCGACGTTCTGGTAAGTGATGGTGTACGTGATGAGGCTGCCGGGCAGCGCGTCCGTCTTGTCGACCGCCTTGGTCAGCTTGAAATCGTCGCAGGCCTGGCAGATGCCTGTGACGCTCACCGTCATCTGGCCCAGGCCGATGCCCAGCAGTTTCAGGAGCGGGTCGGCGATGCCCGTCAGCACCTGCGTCAGGACCGGCGACAGCGTATTGACGATCAGGGTCGTCAGCACCGGCTGCAGCGCGCCGCTGAGCAGGTTGGCGACCGGGGCCAGTATCAGGCTGGACAAACCGGTGCTCAGGATGGTGGTGCGCAGCGCCAGGTTGTTCACCAGGCTGTTGGTCAGGCCGGTGACGAAGGCGGTGCTGGTGCTGACGGTGCGGCTCTGCGGGAAGGTGCCGGACAGCGTCACGCTGGTGGCGAAGGGTGCCTGGCCGCGCGCCGTGCTCTTGACTTCGAGCGCGACGTTGACGCCGTTCAGCACCAGGGTGCCGATCTGGCCATAGTCGACGTCGGCCGCCGACAAGGTGCGCGTGCGGTTGAAGAACACGCTGTCGGCGATGCTGCCGACGTAGGCGTCGGCCACGCCCGGCGCCACCTGCAGGGTCACGGCCTTGGCGGCGGCATCGATGGCGGCCAGGCTGCCTTCGCCGCGGGCGGTTTCGAGGTAGACGTCGAGGCGGCTGATCGCGACCGAGGCGCTGGTCACGCCCGGCACGGCGTTCAGCGTGTTGGTGACCGGCGTCAGCGTCACCAGGTCGAGCTTGAGCTTGAGGCGGATCGCGGCGGAGTGGAACTGGGTGCCGGCCGGGCCGCAGGTGTACACAGGCGGCTCGATTACCTGGGCGTACAGCTGCAGGTTGTTGACCAGCCCGGCCTGGCCCAGCGCACCGCCGGAAATGCCGACCGGCTGCGGGGTGGTCAGCACGTTCTTGTAATTGTAGAGCTGGATCAGGCCGGTCAGCATGTCGAGCGCGTTCAGGGTCGAGCCGGCCAGCGCACCGGTGTCGGCATTCAGCTTGAACAGGTCGCCGACGCGCACGGTGGCGCCGCTGCCGGCCAGGCGCGAGGACAGGGCGTTCAGCACCCCGGCCAGGCTGGTGTTGGCTTCCGCATTGGCGGCCGCGCCCAGCGCCGCGGCGACCTGGCCGATGCCGACGTTGGCATTCAGCGCTTGCGCCGGGGTCGATGTGTTGGTGGTGGCCTGCAGCGCGTTCAGGAAGCCGAGTACCTTGACGTCGCCCTGGGCCAGCGTGTTCCAGTCGGCTACCCCCAGGTTCAGGCTGGAACCCAGCAGGCCGCCCAGCAAGGGGTTCAGCAGGGCGGCCTGCTGGGTGTCGACGCTGGCCAGGCGCGGGCCGGCCGTGACGCAGGCGCCGATGCTGCAGGCGGCGCGCGCCGGCGCGCCGGCGAGGGCCGCCACCAGGGTCGCGGCAAGCAGCACGAAGGCCATGAGCAGGCGCGGAAGAGCGGAGCGGATGCCGATCGGGTTCATGGTTGCGTTCTCTATCTGTCTATATATTAGTGGGATGCTTGCGGCGACAGCAGGCCTTCCAGCGTGCGTTCGTCGAACTTCATGCGCAGGCGCAGGTACACGCCGCGCGCGGTGGCATCGGCGCTGGCCAGGTCCGGCTCGCGGAAGCCGAGCAGGTTGTAGCCGGCCGAGACCCACATGTTCTTGCGCAGCTGGTAGCCGGCTTCCAGGCCGGCGGCGAACTGGCGGCCGCGGGTGCCGCCGTCGACCAGCATCTGCAGGCTGGCGCCGAGGTCCCAGTCGCGCTTCAGTTCCTGGGTCACGCGGGCGGCGAACAGCTGGGCCACCGAGCGGGTGTCGAGGCCGCCCGAGCGGTCCTGGGCCACCTTGGCGGCGTAGCGGGCGCTGAACAGGGTCGCGGCGCGCGGCTGCCAGTTGGCGGTGATGCCGATCGCGTGCACTGCGCGCTCGAGGTCGGCCAGGCCGGTATCGCGGGCCAGCTTGTACTCGTACTTGGCCAGGCCGTTCCAGCCCAGGGTTGCCAGGGCACGGTAGGCGACGCCGGCCTGGAACAGGTCGGTGACCTTGCTGCTGCCGTCGTTCAGGCTGCCGCCCTTGCTGTGGGTGGCGGCCAGGGTGTTCTTGCCCAGCAGGGCCCAGGTCTCGCTCAGTTTGTAGGCGACGCCGATCGTGCTTAGTACGCTGTTGCTGTCTTCGGCATGGCGCACTTCCAGGCGGCTGTTGGCGCGGAACGCAGGGTCGCGGCTGTAGTCGACGGCGACGGCAGCGGCCACCGACTCGTTTGCGGCGTTGCCGGCCAAAACTTTAACGCGTTCCAGGCTGGTGTTCATGCGCACGCCGTCGGCCACGGTCCACAGGTTGCGCAGGCCGAGGGCGGCCTCCGCCTGGCGGCCGTCGAGGCTGGCGACACCGCTGTTGGCGCCGCGGGCACGGTATTCGGTGAACACGCGGCCGTCCTTCATGTAGTCGGAATCGATACCGAACACGGTGGCGTTGCGCTGCTGGCCGGCGTTCAGGTCGTAGTTCGAACCCAGGCTGCTGATCAGCTCGTGACGGCCGTAGAGGCGGCTGCCGCCGGCCAGGCGGTAATCGCCGCCCAGGGCCACCATGCGGCGGGTGCTGTCGCGCACGTCCTGCTCGGCTTCGACGAACACGCCGGCCTGCGGCAGGCCCGGCACCTGGGCCGCGACCTTGGCGCGCAGGCTGGTCAGGTCGGGCTGGGCCAGCACGGTGCCGCCGGCTGCATTTTCGTGGGCACGACGGACGCCACCCTCGACGCGGATGCCGTTGCCGAAGGCATGACCGGCCTGCAGCTCGGCGCCGTCGCGCGAGGCGCCGGTGGTCAGGTCGGCGGTGTGGATGACTTCGCCGCCGAAGCTGGTGCGCTCGTCGGCACGCCAGGTGACCCGGGCGCCGCCTTCGGCGCGGCCCTTGGGCAGGCTGGCGGCCGGGTTGTCGAAGTTGCCGTCGGCGCGGCCGAAGTAGACGCGGCTTTCCAGCTTGCCATCCTTGCGGGTGGCGTCGATGCGGGCAGCGCGGCCGGCCACGTCCGACTTGTCCATGCGGGCGCCTTCCAGGTTGACCACGGTCTTGTCGTCCGGGCGCAGGGTGGCGTTGACGCTGGCCAGCTGGGTTGCGGCCGACGGGTTCTTGTCGGTGACGTAGCTGGCGCCGATCTCGACCGCCTTGTTGATCTGGTATTGGGCGGCGGCGCCGGCGATCCAGAAGTTCGGGTTGCCCTGGTCGACTTCATAGCTGATGCGGATGGTCACCGGGTTGAGGTCGGCGTCCAGGCTGGCGATCGGAGCGCGGAACAGGATGCGGCCGGTCAGCGGCTCGATGTCGTAGTCGGCGTAGCGGCTCAGCTGGCGGCGCGACACCAGCAGGCCAGCCTGGTTGCGGTCGCGCACGATGATCTCGATGCGTTCGCTGTTGAGCACCATGCTGCCGCTGGCGGTGTGGTACGGACCCGAGGTGCCGTTGGCGGCGATTTCCTCGACCAGCTGGCGCGTGCTGGCGCGGCTGACGAAGGCATCCACGCTCAGGCCGTTCGCTTCGTAATGGTTGCGCAGGCCATTCAGGCTGCGGTTGTAGGCGCCCAGGTTGCGTGCCGGGGTTGCGCCCGGCGGCGTGAAGTCGCCGTACAGCAGGTAGGACTTGTTGCGGTCGGCGCGCAGGTAGAGACGGCCGGTGGATTGGGCGTCGAAGCCGCGCTGGGCGTTATCGCCATAGGCCGGGTAGTTCAGGGTCGGGTCGAGGTCGCGGAACAGCGGCTGGTCGTTGACCTTGTCGGAATCGTAGGACAGGGTCAGCAGAGTGTCCTTGGCCACCTGGCCCTTGGCGAACACGGCGGCGCGGGCACCGGCGTCGAGGGTGGCACCGTTCTTGGTTTCCGACAGGCTGCGCAGGGCGTCTTCGAAGCCGTTGAACTCGCGCGCCGGCTTGCCGACGTTGCCCTTGATGCTCTTCAGGCTGAGCGCGCCGTCGACCAGGCCGGCGGCGACCAGCGGACGCAGGTCCGGCACGAAGTCGACGCGGGTCGCGGCTTCCAGGGTACCGCTGGTGGCCTTGATGCCGGCTTCGCCGGCCTCCTTCGGGGCGCGCAGCGCGAGTTCGGTCTTGCCGCCTTCGACGAACAGCTGCAGGCCCGGCTCGCGCGGATCGAGGTCGGCCTGTTCCCAGCTGCCGCGGGTGGCGTCGATGGTGACGGCGGTGCGCTCGGCCACCGGCACGCCGTTCTCGTCTTCCAGGCGCAGGCGCACTGCGGCCAGGCTGCGGCCGTCGGCGGCGATGCTGGCCTTGTCCAGGTCGAGGCGCAGGCGCGCCAGCTTGCCCGGGGCGATGACTTCGATGCGCTGGCTGCCGCGCGCATTGCCGAACTGGTCGCGCTGGCTGACTTCCAGCACGTTCTTGCCCGGCTGCAGGGCGACGCCGACGAATTCCCAGCTCTCCAGCTGGCGCGACGCGACGGTCGAGCGCTTGCCGACCTGCTTGTCGTCGACGGCCTTGCCGCTGGCGCTCAGGGTAAAGGTCGAGCCGGCAGTGCCCTTGATGCGGACGTTGGCCAGGGCGCGCGGCAGTACCGCACCGTTGTCGATGCCGACGAAGCCGAGGCTGTTGTCGAGGGTGTTCAGGTCGATTGCCTGGGCAGCCTGGGCGGCTTTCGGTGCTGCCGGCACGGCGGCTTTCGCGGTCTCGGCGCGTTCCTGGGCCTGGGCGGCATTGCGGCGGGCGGCGATCGCTTCACGCAGGGCCGGCGTGCAGGCGGCGATGGCGAAGTCGGCCTTGCCCAGTTCGCCGTCGTGCAGGTCGACGAAGCGGCTGCCGGCGTCGCCGGCGTTGCGGTTGCCCAGGATCGCCAGTGCGGCGCCCTGCGGCAGGGTGGACGGGTCGACCTTGGCGACGTGGGTGCGCGGACGCAGGTCGGCGAAGCTGTAGCGGCCGCTGGCATCGGTGACGGCATAGCTGCCGTCTTCCAGGTAGACGCGCACGCCCGGCACGCCCGGCTCGAGCGCGCCCTTCAGCTTGTCGCCGTCGCAGTCGGCGAAGATGCTGCCGACGATATACGCTTTTTCGCTGAACACGCCGGCGCTCACCTTGACCTTGGCGGCGGCCACGGTGCTGGTGAAGGCGGCCGGGGCTTCGCTGGTGGCGTGGGCGCGGTTGATGCCGTCGCCCTGCAGGGCGCCGGCGCCGATGCGCACGCGATAGCGCAGGACCGATTCGCCCTTGGTGCCGATGGTGCCGGCGGCAAAGGTCAGCGAGGGGCCGCGCAGGCCGTCCGGGTCGGCCACGGCGACGCCGTCCAGGCGCACGGTGCCCGGGACCAGGCTGAAGCCGGCCGGCAGCTCGTCGATCACCTTGACGCCGCTCAGGTCAATCTCGGCGGTATTGTGGATGCGGATGGTGTAGTCGACGAAGTCGCCGACTTCGGCGTCGGCGCGCGACGCGGTCTTTTCCAAGTACATGGTGCCCGGGATCGGGTCCAGCGGCACGTCCAGCGTCACGGCGCCGGTAGCGGCGCTGACGGTGAAATTGGCGCCATACGAGCCGTACAGCTGGATAGTGCGGTTGCCGGCCAGTTTGCCGGCCTCGACCTTGGACGGGAAGGTGTAGTTCTTGGGTGGGACCACCTGCAGGCGGTACAGGCTGGCGCCGACCAGCGGGAACTGGAACATGCCGTCGGCGTCGGTGACGACGCTGCTCGGGGCCGGGCTGACGCCGTCCAGCGCGATGACGATTGCCGCCGCACCCGGCGCGCCGCCGTTGCCGGCGCCGGTCACGTCGATCAGGGTCACGCGCGCGCCGGCGATTGGCAGGCCGGTGCTGCTGTCGAACACGACGCCGGCCGGGTCGATCAGGATCGCGGTCGTGGCCGGGCCGGTGCCGCAGTCCTTGACGGTGGCAACCAGGGAGTCGTTCTTGGTGGTGTGGACGGTGGTGTCGCCGTCCTGGGCACCCTCGTTGTCCACCGGTGCGGTCACCAGCGGCGTGTTGACGCGGAAGATGCCGGTGTCGGGGCCGGTTTCGGTCGCCACGAAGGTTTCGTCGTCGCCGGTTTTCTGCGAGGCGATCGTGATGTCGACCGTTTCGGCAATCTCCGGATCGGCGTTGCAGGCACTGGCTTCGGCCTGCACGTACAGGCGCTGGCCCGGCACGCCGATCTTGGCGGAGGTGCCGTAGTCGCTGCCGGTGAAGTAGCTGATCGTCTGCGGCTGGATCGCGCGTACCTTGTTCGACTGCTGGGTCACGTTGCCGCGCACCGGGTCATCGAAGGTGACGCTGGCGCGGTTGGTGACGGCGGCGCTGGCGATGCCGTAGGCGCAGGACAGCGCGATCAGCAGGCAGTAGAGGGCGATTTGACGGAGAGTACGCTTCATGGCGGCGACGGATAGCTGGATGAAGGGAATCCGTGCGCGGCGGCCTCGGCGGCCGCGCACGGGGTTGCGCTGGATTACGGGTTGATGCGCACGCCGAAGGACATCTTGGCGGAGCCGTTCGGCGCCAGGTTGCCGACCGTGGCCTGCACCGCACCGGTGAGGCCCGGCAGCGGCGAGGTGATCAGGCCCTGGGTGGTCTGGGCGCCGGTAGCCAGCGAGTACTGGTGGTAGGTCGTGTTGGTCGGGATCACGTCGTTGATGACCACGCCGGCGATGCCGTTGGCGCCCTGGTTGGTGGCCGTGATCTCGTAGCGGATGCAGGCGCCCGGCACCGCGCCGCTGGTGATGTTGGCGGCGCTGAAGGCGGTGTCGGCGACGCCGTCGCAGTTGGCGTCCAGGGCCTGGGTCTTGCTGAGCTTGAGCTCGGCGCCCACCGGTGCGGTGACGGTGACGGCGGTGTGCACGCGGTCGACCACGTTGGTGGTCGGCGACTGGGCGCGGAAGTAGAAGTCGGTCGTGCCCGGGGTGGAGCCGGCCGGCGGCGTGACGTCCGCATAGACCACGGTGTTGGCGCCGCCAGCGACGGTGGCGCTGGTGATGGTGGCGCCGCTGGCGTCCTTGAAGACCACGGTCCAGCCTTCAGGCAGGTTCATATTGGCGAAGTTGGGGTCGGTGCTGGACGACAGGTTGAAGGTGTCGGCGCTGGTACCGGCATTGTTCAGGTACAGGGTGAAGCGGGTCGCCGTGCCCGGGGTGGTGGTCTTGGTCTGCACCGCCGTGGTTTCGGCGCCGGCGCCGGCGCCCGGGGCGCCGCTGCCGGCCGAGCCGACCGTGATGTCCATCACCGAGGCCGGGGCGACGGTGGTGACGTCGGTGGCGTTGGCGGTGGATGCGGCATTGAACACGCTGGTGGCGCTCACCACCAGGTTGTTGGTCGCGCCGTTGGCGGCGCCGGCCGGCAGGGTCGCGATGGCGACGACCTGCACCGACTGGCCCGGCTGCAGGGTCGCGGTGGTGGTGATCGGGGTCGCGTTGTCGGCGATGCCGTCGCCGTTGACGTCGGCGTAGAAGGCCACGCTGGCCATCGTGAATGCACCGGTGTTGGTCGCGCTCAGGGTGAAGCTGTCGGCGCCGTTGCCGTTGTTGGTGATGGTGTGCGCGTAGGTCACCTGGCCGTTGGCGCTGCCGTTCTTGGCGGTGCCGGCGGACACGCTCACGCTGGCGACTTGCTGCACGACGGTGGTCACGGTGTTCGAGGTGGCGCTGCGGGCGGCCAGGGTCGAATCGATGTACGTTGCGGTCGCCGTGTTGACGATCGAGGTGCCGGCAGGGGTGGCGGCGTGCGCGTCGACGCCGATGGCGACCAGTCCGAGGGCGAGGAGCAGGGCGTGCGGAACAGGATTCGGTTTCATGGGAGCTTACCTTTCAGGACGTGGATTACTGCTTGGAAGCGCCATCGAGGCGCATGCGGGAGGAAACGGTGGCGCTGCGGCCGGGGGCGAGTTCGCCCAGCTGCCAGCGCAGGAAACGGTATTCGGCGGCCGGCACGGTCTCGGTGACTTGCTTGCCGTCGCGCTCGACGGTGCGGGTCAGCGGCACCGGCGCATACTGCTTGCCGTCGAGGCTGGCCATGACCTTGGCCGGTGCCGCGCTGCCGGCCACGTAAGCCATGCCGCCTTTGGGCACCGGCAGCGTGGCCAGCACGTCGCGGGCCGGGGTGGTACCACCGTTGCGGTAGGTGACCTGGTATTCGATGGTGTCGCCCGGCAGGGCTTCGGTGGTGGCGACCAGTTGCGGGCCGTTGGCGCCGGACACGACCTTGAAAGCGTGCAGTTCGGCAGTCACGCCGTTGTCGGCTGCGAACACGAGTGCGCAGCTCAGCTGGAGTACGCAGGCGGTCAGGATGACAAGCATGCGCTTGAAGGTTGGTACAAGAGTCGAGGGGATCATAGTATCTTCGCTTCGTTAGTGATTTTACTGTTTGTATCGAATGTTTCGATTTGCAAAGATTACTGGATTTGCCGTATTGCGCCAAGGAAAATTTCTAGTTCGTAATGTTGTGTTGTGGAAACCAAACACGCAGCAGTAGTCGTGCCGGCGGCAGGTCGAGGACGCAGGGGAGGAGAAAAAGCACGCGCAGGGGCGCACCAGACCGGTTCTAGGTCAAGCGAGGAAGGAAGCTAGGAAAACGCTGCCTGCAGGGTGCAGGCAGTGGGCACTGCGGGTGTGGCGGGTCAGGCGAGGGCGAGGGTTTTTTCGACAGCGGCGCGCAGCTGGGAGAAGGGCACCGGCTTGGCGTAGACCGGGATCTCTGCCGGCAGACCGAGCGAGCTGATGGTGGCGCGGTCGAGTCCGCTGACGATGATGATGTTCAGGTCGCGCTGCTTGGGATTGTTGCGCAGGCTGTTGACCATGCGGAAACCGTCCATGCCCGGCATGCTGAGGTCGCTGATCAGCAGGTCGGGATGGTGCTCGCCGATCTTGAGCAGGGCGTCGAAACCGTCGCTGGCCTTGATCAGCTGTAAGGGCAGGCCCCAGCCACTGATCTCGAGTTCGTACAAGCGTAGCAGGGTGGCGTCGTCGTCGGCGATCACGACCTTGTACTGGCGCGCCTGGACCGGCGCCGCGGATTTCGGGTCGTGCCGATCGGAGGCCAGTGCCTGGCGGCGTGTTTCCATCACCCTGTCGACCGAGATCGAGGTGATGCGCCGGTGCCCGCCGGCGGTCTTCCAGGCCTGGAGCGTACCGCTCTCGACCCAGAGCTGGATCGTGCGATGCGACACACCCAGGATTTTCGCGGCTTCCGCG
Source organism: Herbaspirillum sp. SJZ107 (assembly GCF_006715485.1). Classification (GTDB taxonomy): domain Bacteria; phylum Pseudomonadota; class Gammaproteobacteria; order Burkholderiales; family Burkholderiaceae_D; genus Telluria. The sequence continues at coordinate 2,077,619 of NZ_VFNH01000001.1, read as the reverse complement.
GTAGAGTAGAACTCCTTGGCGTCAACCGCGTCGCCGGTATTCAGATTCGTCATAGTCAAGGTTTGCAACAAAGTCGGTCACTCTCGTGGGGGATGGAACAAGACACAAGCATCGATCACGGCTTTGCGTGGGCAATGGGACAGGTTAGACCATATTTTCCTAGCGGAAATTACATTTGACCCGGTGAGAATGTGTGATTATTTACTGAAACTATAACGGTTTTTACCAAGTTTCGTTTGGGAATTGTGTAACTTTTGTCTACAACAATAACGTTTGTTCATTTACTGCAACACTTACTGATTTTACGGGGTTATTGCCGGTTGTAAAGGATGATGTTAGGCAATGCTGCGTTTCAGATTTGCCGTCTTGCGCTAGCGCAAGCACTTCGCCGGGCATGTGTTCGCCGGGCGCCGGGGGCATCATTGCCATGCCAGCAGCACATCGCTATACTGGGGCATTGTTGTATGATGTCTGATGACAAAGCGAGCTACATTCCGTCCTTCCTCGACCGTTTCCGGAGCATGCATGCCCACCACCGTTTCCCGCGCCCCTGTCGTAACTGAGATGCGCGTCGTTCCCGTAGCCGGCCAGGACAGTATGCTGCTGAACCTGAGCGGTGCGCACGGCCCCTGGTTTACCCGCAATATCGTTATCCTGAAGGACAGTGCGGGCAATACCGGCCTGGGCGAGGTGCCGGGTGGCGAAAACATCCGCCGGACGCTCGAGGATGCCAGGGCGCTGGTGCTCGGCAAATCGCTGGGCGACTACAACGCCGTGCTGAATGCCATGCGCGCCGCTTTCGCCGACCGCGACGCCGGCGGGCGCGGCCTGCAGACCTTCGACCTGCGCACCACGATCCATGCCGTGACCGCGGTCGAGTCGGCGCTGCTCGACCTGCTGGGCCAATTCATGAATGTGCCGGTGGCGGCCCTGCTCGGCGAAGGCCAGCAGCGCGATGCCGTCGAGATGCTGGGCTACCTGTTCTTCATCGGCGACCGCACCCGCACCGACCTCGCTTACCGCTTTGATCCGGATGCCGGCGACGCCTGGTTCCGCCTGCGCAACGAGGCGGCCATGACGCCGGCATCGGTGGTGCGCCTGGCCGAGGCCGCGCGCGAGCGCTACGGCTTCAACGACTTCAAGCTGAAGGGCGGTGTGCTGCGCGGCGACGAGGAAATGGAAGCCATCGTCGCCCTGCACGAACGCTTTCCGGAGGCCCGCGTCACGCTCGACCCCAACGGCGGCTGGTCGCTGGCGGAGGCGATCCGCCTGTGCCGCGACAAGCACGGCGTCATCGCCTATGCCGAAGACCCGTGCGGCGCCGAGAACGGCTTCTCCGGCCGCGAAGTGATGGCCGAGTTCCGCCGCGCCACCGGCCTGCCGACCGCCACCAACATGATCGCCACCGACTGGCGCCAGATGGCCCATTCGATCCAGCTGCAGTCGGTCGACATCCCGCTGGCCGATCCGCACTTCTGGACCATGCAGGGTTCGGTGCGCGTCGCCCAGCTGTGCCAGATGTTCGGCCTGACCTGGGGCTCGCACTCGAACAACCACTTCGACATCTCGCTCGCGATGTTCACCCACGTCGGCGCCGCCGCGCCGGGCAAGGTGACGGCGATCGATACCCACTGGATCTGGCAGGACGGCCAGCGCCTGACCAGGGAACCCTTGCGCATCGAGGGCGGGATGGTACACGTGCCGGCGAAGCCGGGGCTGGGGATCGAACTGGACGAGGCGGAGCTGGAGAAGGCGCACCAGGCCTACAAGAACATGGGGCTGGGCGCGCGCGACGATGCGGTCGCGATGCAGTACCTGATTCCGGGATGGACCTTCGATAACAAGCGGCCTTGCCTGGTGCGTTGATCTATTGCATGCGGGTGAGGGCGACCCGCTTCCCACGCACGTCGCCCCTGCCTGCGCAGGGGCGACGTTGATCGCCTCGTGAATGCGCTCAGGGCTTGTACTTCGGCCCATGCGTCAGGAACACCCCGCCCTGGAACTTCAGCGTGATGTCGTTCATGTCGTCCGACTTGTCCACGCCGGAGGCCAGCACCGCGTCCGTGAACTGGCGCGAACTGTCCTTCGGCCGGTACGCCAGGAAGCGCGCGTGCCGGTCGTCCCACCATTTGCCGTCGTTATCGGAAATCCCGAACGTGATCGTATGCCCGACCCGCGGCGTCAGCAGCGAGCGCCGCAGCAGCTCGACCATGTCGTCCAGGCTGAGCCAGGTCGCCAGCTGGCGGTGGTTGCTCGCCTCCGGGAAGCAGTAACCGATGCGGATGCACACGGTTTCGATGCCGAAACGGTCCCAGTAATAGCGCGACAGCGATTCCCCGAACACCTTCGACAGGCCATAGTAGCCGTCGGCGCGCGGCGGCATGGCGGCGTCGACCACGTCGGTGGTCTTGTACATGCCCATCGTGTGGTTCGAGCTGGCGAAGATCACGCGCCGGATGCCGCGCTTGTGCACCGCTTCGTACAGGTTGGCCATGCCGAGGATGTTGGCCTGCATGATCGGCGCGAACTCGACCTCGGTGGACACGCCGCCGAAGTGCAGGATGGCGTCGACGCCCTCGCACATCGCCATCACGGCATCGCGGTCGGCCAGGTCGCACTGGACGATTTCCTCGTGCGGCTGCGCGTCGGCGATCGGGACCAGGTCGGCCAGGCGCACGACATCGGCGAATTGCCCCAGGTGCGGGCGCAGGCGGCGCCCGAGGCCGCCCGCCGCGCCGGTGAACAGGATGCGTTTGAATGGTTTGGTCATGATCACGAATTAAAAAGCAAAGGGAGTTTCGGGCAGGCCCTGTACGCCCGCCAGCAGGATTACCGTGGCCCCGGCCGCGGCATCCGGCTGGTCCGGATGCGCCGGGTTGATCGAGGTCACCAGCAGCGTATCGAGCCCGGCGCCGCCGAAGCAGGGCATCGAGGGCTTGGCCATCGGCAGCGCGATGCGGCGCTCGAGCCGGCCGTCGGGCGTGAAGCGCAGCAGCAGGCCGGCGTCGTTGGCGGCCAGCCAGTAGCAGCCGTCGGCGTCGACCGTGGCGCCGTCCGGCCGGCCGGGATAATGGTTCATGTCGACGAACAGGCGCCGGTTCGAGGGCACGCCGTCGTCGATGTCGTAGTCGAAGGCCCAGACCAGCTGGCGCTGCGGGTGCGAGTCGGACAGGTACATGGTGCGCCCGTCCGGCGACCAGGCCAGGCCGTTCTGGGTCAATAGCCCGTCCACCAGCGGCTGCGACAGGCCCTGCTCATCGTAGCGGTACAGGCGGCCGTCGGCGCGGGCGGCCGCCATGTCCATGAACATGGTGCCGCTCCAGAAGCGGCCCTGGCGGTCGCAGCGGCCGTCATTGAAGCGCATGCCGGCCGTGAGCTCGGCCGCCGGTGGTGCGGCCAGGCGTTCGGCGACGACCTCGCCGCCAGCCTGCAGCACGAGCCGGAAGATGCCGCTCTCCATGCCGGCCACCAGGCCGCCGGCCGCGCGCGGCGCCATGCAGGCCACCATTTCCGGCATGGCCCAGCTGGCGACGCGGCCGCTGGCGGCATCCAGGCGCCACACGGTGCGCGCCGGGATGTCGGTCCAGTACCAGGCCCCTTCGCCGGCATGCCAGACCGGACTCTCGCCGACCTGGCAGGCCGGCGCATCGACACGCCGGACGTCAGGTTGCATTCGCCAGCTCCGCGGGCAGCGGCGGCACCTTGGCCGCCGGGATCAGGAGCTTCATGATGCCCCATGCGACCAGGTAGGCCAGCGCGCAGAAGCTGAACATGATCATGTAGCCGGTCTGGATCTGGCCGAGCGCACCGTAGTAGTCGAACAGGCGGCCGCCGGCCTTGGTCACCAGCACGCCGCCGATACCGCCCAGCAGGCCGCCGATGCCGACCACCGAGCCCACGTTATGCTTGGGGAACAGGTCGGACGCGGTGGTCAGCAGGTTGGCCGACCAGGCCTGATGGGCCGAGGCGCCGATGCCGATCAGGATCACCGGGATCCAGTAGCTGATGCCGCCCAGCGGCTGGGCCAGCAGCACCACCAGCGGGAAGAAGGCGATGCGCAGCATGGCTTTCATGCGCGCCTCGAACACGCTGTCGCCGCGCCGGATGAACATCGTGGGCAGCCAGCCGCCGGCGATCGAACCGACCATCGTCATGCTGTACAGGACCGTCAGCGGCAGCGCCATCGCGGTCGGTGCGATGTCGTAGGTCGCGGACAGGTATTTCGGCAGCCAGAACAGGAAGAACCACCACACGCCGTCGGTCAGGAATTTACCCAGTGCGAAGGCCCAGGTCTGGCGCATCGACAGCAGTTCCATCCAGCCGGCCTTGCGCAGCGGCGCTTCGGCCTCGGCCGGGACGTGGCTGCGCGGCGCTTCGACGTCGGCCTGGATGTAGGCCAGTTCTGCCTTGCCGAGGCGCCGCTGCCTGGCCGGCTCGTCGAAGAAGACGGCCCAGAAGATCATCCACAGGAAGCCGATCGCGCCAATCCAGATGAAGGCCGTCTGCCAGCCCCAGACTGCGGCGATGATCGGCACCGTCAGCGGTGCCAGGATCGCGCCGATGTTGGCGCCGGAATTGAAGATGCCGGTCGCGAACGAACGCTCGGCGCGCGGGAAGTACTCGGCAGTCGCCTTGATCGCGGCCGGGAAGTTGCCGGCTTCGCCGATGGCGAGGATGGCACGCGCGACGATGAAGCCGGCCACCGACACCGGCACCGCCGCCAGGCCGAGCGCCGCGAACACGGTGTTGACGGCTTCGCCGACCCAGATCGAGTAAGCGTGGGCGATCGCTCCCAGCGACCATACCGCGATCGCCAGGTGATAGGACAGCTTGGTGCCGAGGCGGTCGACCACGCGGCCGACGAACAGCAGTGCGATCGCGTAGATGAACTGGAAGGCCGCCGCGATGTCGGCGTAGTCGGAGTTGGACCAGCCGAATTCCTTCGACAGGGCCGGCGCCAGCAAGCTCAGGACTTGCCGGTCGAGGTAGTTGATGGTGGTGGCGAAGAACAGCAGGCCGCAGATGGTCCACCTGTATTTGCCGATAGCGTTGGTCCGGGTCATGGTCAGATGTATGTGGATGTTGGTACTGACATGCTTCACTCGGTGGCTGGTGTCTCACGCCAGCCGGGGCCGGGGCCGCCGCGGCGGCCCGTTTGCTGCTTACTGAGCGGACTGCGGCGCCGTCTGCAGCGTACCGTCGACGATGCGCGCCAGCTTCAGCGGATTGTCGTCGCGCAGCGCCGGCGGCAGCAGTTCGCTCGGGACGTCCTGGTAGCACACCGGGCGCAGGAAGCGCTCGATGGCGGTAGCGCCGACCGAGGTCGAGCGGCTGTCCGAGGTGGCCGGGAACGGGCCGCCGTGGACCATCGCATGCGACACTTCGACGCCGGTCGGGAAGCCGTTGAACAGGATGCGGCCGGCCTTGCGCTCCAGCGTCGGCAGCAGGCTGGCGGCCAGCGGACGGTCATCCGCGGTGGCGTGCACGGTGGCGGTCAGCTGGCCCTCGAGGTGGCGGGCCACGGCCAGCAGCTCGGCCTCGTCGCGGCAGGCGATCAGGATCGAGGCCGGGCCGAAGATCTCCTCTTCCAGCGCCGGCGTGGCCAGGTAGGTGGCGGCGTCGCAGCGGTACAGCGCAGCCTGGGCGGCGCAGCCGCTGCCTTCGGCGCTGCCCTGGCCGACCAGGGTCAAGCCGTTGATACCGGTGCGCTTCTCGATCGCATCCGTGTAGGCTTTGTGGATGCCGGCGGTGAGCATGGTGCCGGCGCCCTTGGCGGCCAGCGCTTCGGCGGCGGACGCCGCAAAGGCATCGAACTGTGCGCCGGCCAGGCCGATCACCAGGCCCGGGTTGGTACAGAACTGGCCCACGCCCAGCGTCAGCGAATCGACGAAGCCGGACGCCAGTTTTGCTCCGCCCGCGGCGAGCGCGCCTGGCAGCATGAACATCGGGTTGATGCTGCTCATCTCGGCATATACCGGGATCGGTTCCTTGCGGCCGGCCGCGGTCTGCACCAGGGCCAGGCCGCCGGCGCGCGAGCCGGTGAAGCCGATCGCCTTGATGGTCGGGTGGGCTGCCAGCTTCTGGCCGACCTGTCGGCCCTCGCCGATCAGCATCGAGAACACGCCCTCGGGCATGCCGGTCGCGGCCGCTGCGCGCTGCACCGCCTTGCCGACCAGTTCCGAGGTGCCCAGGTGGGCGCTGTGCGCCTTGACGATCACCGGGCAACCGGCGGCCAGCGCCGACGCGGTGTCGCCACCGGCCACCGAGAACGCCAGCGGGAAGTTCGAGGCGCCGAACACCACGACCGGACCGAGCGGCACCTTGCGCATGCGCAGGTCGGCACGCGGCGGGGTGCGCTGGGGCAGGGCCGAATCCAGGGTCGCTTCCTGCCAGTAGCCGTCGCGTACCACCTTGGCGAACAGGCGCAGCTGGTTGACGGTGCGTCCGCGCTCGCCTTCCAGGCGCGCGGCCGGCAGGCCGGATTCCTGCGAGGCGCGCTCGATGAGCAGTCCGCCGATGGCCACGATCTCGTCGGCGATCGCTTCCAGGAAGCGCGCGCGCTGCTCGGGCTCGATGTCGCGGTAGGCGTCGAAGGCGTCTTCGGCCAGCGCGCACGCCGCCTCGACGTCGTCGCCGTTCGCCAGGCCGAACTCGGGGTCGAGCTGCTGGCGGGTGGCGGGGTTGAAGGCGCGCACGGCGCCGGCGCTGCCGCGCACGATGCGCTGGCCGATGATCATTTCACCCTGGATGGACATGGTGTCTCCTTTATCGGTTATATGGTTGCCGGCTGCCGCTTACTGCGCGCCCTGGGCGACCATCAGCTTGTGCAGCATGTCGCATTCTTCCGGGGTCAGGTCGGTCAGCGGTGCGCGCACCGGGCCGCCGTCGTGGCCGGCCAGGCGGGCGCCGGCCTTGACGATGCTGACCGCGTAGCCAGGCTTGCGGTTGCGGATTTCGAGGTAAGGCAGGAAGAACTGGTCCAGCATGCGGTTCTGGGCGGCGTGGTCGTCGCTGGCGATCGCGTGGTAGAAGTCCATGGCCAGCTTCGGCATGAAGTTGAAGACCGCCGACGAATACACCGGCACGCCCAGTGCTTTATAGGCGGCGGCATACACCTCGGCGGTCGGCAGGCCGCCCAGGTAGCTGAAACGGTCGCCCATGCGGCGCCAGATCTGCATCATCAGTTCGATGTCGCCCAGGCCGTCCTTGAAGCCGATCAGGTTCGGGCAGCGGTCGGCCAGCTTTTCCAGCGACTGCGGGCTCAAGCGGCACTGGGCGCGGTTGTAGACCACGACGCCGATACTGGTCGCGTTGCAGACGGCTTCCACGTGCGCGATCAGGCCATCCTGGCTGGCTTCTGTCAGGTAGTGCGGCAGCAGCAGGATGCCCTTGGCGCCGAGACGCTCGGCTTCCTGGGCAAACTTGATCGCGGCGCGGGTCGGACCGCCGGCGCCGGCCAGGATCGGCACCTTGCCGGCGCAGGTATCGACCGCGGTCTTGATCACGCTCGAGTATTCCTCGTGGGTCAGCGAGAAGAATTCACCGGTGCCGCCGGCCGCGAACAGGGCGGTCGCACCGTAGGGCGCCAGCCATTCGAGGCGCTCCGCATAGGTGCCGGGACGGAAGTTGCCCTCGGCGTCGAAGTCGGTGATCGGGAAGGACAACAGGCCCGAGGACAATACTTGTTTCAGCTCTTGCGGATTCATTGCGTGCGTCTCCAGATGGTCGTGAACGGCAGTGGGTGATGTCGAAGCTAAGTTGTATGTCATCGTACAACTGAAAATCGAACTCCGCAACCAAATACTTTGCCTGGCCCGTTGCCGGACCGGCGGCAGGCAGGCTCAGCCGAGCGACGCTTCCAGGCGCTGCTGGGTCTGGCGCAGGCGTTCGCGGCTGTTGGAGAGGTGGGTGCGCATGGCGGCGCGCGCCGCTTCCGGGTCCTTGCGCAGGATGGCGTTGTAGATATCCTCGTGTTCGCGGTTGACGCGCTCGAGGTAGTCGCCCGGCCGCTCCGGCTCCAGGCCGGGCGTGTTCAGGCGCGCGCGCGGGATCAGGGTGTTGCCGAGCTGGCCCAGCATCTCGACGAAATAGCGGTTGCCGGTGGCTTCGGCGACCAGGCGGTGGAAACGGACGTCGGCTTCCACCGAGGTGGTGCCGGACGCCAGCGCGCGCCCCATGTCGGCCAGCGCTTCGCCCAGTTCGGCCGCCTGTTCGTCGCTGCGGCGCGACGCCGCCAGCCAGGCGGCCTCGGTTTCCATGCTGATGCGCAGTTCCAGGATCGCCAGCACGTCGCGCACGGTGACGATGCTGTCGGTGTCGATGCCGAGCGCGCCCGCCGGCCGTTCCAGCACGAAGGTGCCGATGCCGTGCCGGGTCTGCACTGCGCCCGAGGCCTGCAGGTGCGAGATCGCCTCGCGCACCACGGTGCGGCTGACGCCGTATTGTTCCATGATCGCCGACTCGGTCGGCAGCTTGTCGCCGGGCTTCAGCAGCGACTGGCGGATACGGTCGTTGATGTCCTCGACCACGCCCTGCGCGAGGTTGCGGTGTTTCTTGCGGCCGGCAGGCGCGGTGTTGGGGCCGGCGGCGGCAGGGGCGGCGGTCGAGCTCATGGGTCGGTTGGATGAAAGACAGGTTGACGAGTCTTATTATACCCACGATCCCCACCATGGACCTCGTGATATGATGTCTGACGACTATTGTAGCGAGACCCTGATGCGACCCGACGCCCCGCGCACCATCCGCATGCATCCGAACGATAACGTCGCCATCGTCGTCAACGACGGCGGACTGGCCGCCGGCGCACGCCTGGCGGACGGGCTGGTACTGCGCGAGCACGTGCCGCAGGGGCACAAGGTGGCACTCGCCGACCTGCCCGAGGGCGACGCGGTGGTGCGCTACGACGTCGCCATCGGTTACGCACTGGCGCCGATACCGGCCGGCAGCTGGGTCGCCGAGACGCTGCTGGCAATGCCGGCGGCGCGCGGACTGGACGCGCTGCCGGTGTCCACGCGCGTCGGCGCAGCACCGGCGCCACTGGAAGGCTTTACCTTCGAAGGCTACCGCAATCCGGACGGCAGCGTCGGCACCCGCAACATCCTGGCGATCACCACCACCGTGCAATGCGTGGCCGGCGTGGTCGAGCACGCGGTCAGGCGCATCAAGGCCGAGCTGCTGCCGAAGTACCCCAACGTCGACGACGTGGTCGCGCTCGAACACAGCTACGGCTGCGGCGTCGCGATCGACGCGCCCGGCGCCGAGATCCCGATCCGCACCGTGCGCAACCTGGCGCTGAACCCGAACTTCGGCGGCCAGCCGATGGTGGTCAGCCTCGGTTGCGAAAAGCTGCAGCCGGCGCGCCTGTTTCCCAAGGGTTCGATCCCGATCCTCGGCGATGCCGGGCCGGCGCACGTGTGCCTGCAGGATGCCGGCCACGCCGGCTTCCAGTCGATGATCGATGCGATCATGGGCACCGCCGCCGACAAACTGAAAGTGCTGAACGCGCGCCGCCGCGAGACCTGTCCGGCTTCCGAGCTGGTCGTCGGCGTGCAGTGCGGCGGCAGCGATGCCTTTTCCGGCGTCACCGCCAACCCGGCGGTCGGCTTCGCCACCGACTTGTTGGTGCGGGCCGGCGCCGCCGTGATGTTCTCGGAAACGACCGAGGTGCGCGACGGCATCGCCCAGCTGACGGCACGCGCCGCAACGCCGGCCGTGGCCGCGGCGATGATCCGCGAGATGGCGTGGTACGACGATTACCTGCAGCGCGGCGGCGTCGACCGCAGTGCCAACACCACGCCCGGCAACAAGAAGGGCGGCCTGTCGAACATCGTCGAGAAGGCGATGGGGTCGATCGTGAAATCCGGCTCGTCTCCGATCGCCGGGGTGCTGGCGCCGGGCGAGAAGCTGCGGCAGAAGGGCCTGATCTACGCTGCCACGCCGGCCAGCGATTTCATCTGCGGCACGCTGCAGATGGCGGCCGGCATGAACCTGCACGTATTCACCACCGGGCGCGGCACGCCCTACGGCCTGGCGGCGGTCCCGGTGATCAAGGTGGCCACCCGCAGCGAACTGGCGGCGCGCTGGCACGACCTGATGGACGTGGACGCCGGCCGCATCGCCACCGGCGAAGCGACGATCGAGGAGACCGGCTGGGAACTGTTCCGCCTGATGCTGGACGTCGCCAGCGGCCGCAAGACCTGGGCCGAGCAGTGGAAGCTGCACAATGCGCTGGTGCTGTTCAATCCGGCGCCGGTCACCTGAGGCTTTAAAGGCCGCGTGCAGTGTACCGCAGGGCGGCGATGCGCTGGCCGGTCAGCAGTGTGTTCACGGCGTTGGCATCGGCTTTCAGTTGCCCCGCAAAGGCGGTGAAGGCATCGCGGTAGGCGATCCAGGCGCGTTCGGCGGTGCGCACGTCCTTGCGCTCGATCGTGGTATCGCCGAGGCGGTCCGGCCAGCCTTCCTGCGGCGAGGGCGCCGCCATCAGTTTGCGGTACAGCTCGTTCAATTCACGGTCGCGCGCCGCCGCGTCCTGGGGCGACGCCGGGGGCAGCTTGCCGCTGGCGGCGTCCAGCACCGCCTGCATGAACTGCTCGCGCATCTTTTCCTCGCGCTGGATCACGAGCGAGGGCGCCGCCGTGCCCTGCATGTCGGTCTCGGCGCCGGCGGCAAGGGCGTAGCGTCCAGCCGCCGCCTGTAGCCGCTGGAAGGCCACGCGTGCCGGGGGCGGCAAAGCCGCAGCCATGCGTTCGAGGCGGGCGTTGCGCACCCGCCCGTTCTGGTCCTCGTGGATCGCCGCGCAGACGGTGCCCATGCGGCCACTGGTGATGTCGTCGCACTGGTCGAACACGGCGTTGGCGGGCAAATTGGCCAGGTGCTCGATGCGGCCTGCCATCTCGGCCTTGGCGGCGTCGACCTGGCAGGCCTGGTGGATGGCGCTGTCGGTATTGCGCGGCACGCCGAAACCGTTCGCGTACAGCATCATCAGTACGGCATGGTCGTCGTGCGCCACGGCGCAGGCGCGCACCTGGTCCCATTCCGCCTGCGAGGTGAGGGCCTGGCTGCGCTTGCGGTAATACAGGTCGCTCGCGTCGCAGCCCGCCGGGGCGCTGGCGGCCGGCTTCGGCGGCGACTGTTTTTCGACGCGCATGCACTGGCGGTACCAGGCTTCGTCCTTCGAGAACGGCACGCCGAAGCTGCCGCTGTTCGGGTAGGGAGCGGCGGCCGCCGGCAGCATGATGCAGGCGGCCACGATGGCCAGGAAAGATTGCCGATAGCGGTACATGGGGTGTCCGGAAGGTGGAGAGGCTTTATATCCTAGCCCAGGCGGGCGCCACAAATGTACGCACTTTTTCACGGGGGTGCGGCACCTGCCTCAGGTTTCCACGTTCTCCAGCTTGCCCAGGCAGCGGCGCTGGAAGCTGGTCAGCCCGTCGGCAACCATCGGATCGTCCTCGCCGAGGACGTGGGCATCCACCAGCATGCGCAGCTTGGCGATGCGGTCGCCCTGCGCCAGCGCCTGGGCCAGCACGGCGTCGCCCGGATCCCCGGCACGGGCGATGGCGGCTGCCACGTCGGGCGGGAAATCCCAGTGCGTGGCGATGCCGGCCGAGATCTCGCGCGACGCTGCCAGCAGGGCGGCGCCGAATCCCGTGTCGGCCGGGACGCTGCCGGGGTGGGTGCGGTCGGCCAGGCGCAGCGCGACCATCAGGCCCACGTTCTGCATCAGGCCGGCGAGGTAGGACTCGAACACGCCGGCGGTGAGGCCCGGCGCCATCAGGCTGGCGGCCAGCGCGCACTTGACCGACTGGTCCCAGATGCGCGGCGCGGCCCGTTTGGCGAAGCCTTCGGCCTGCATGTTGACGATCGGGCGGAAGGCGATGCGCGCCAGCAGCATGCGCAGGCCGTTCTGGCCGAGCATGACGATCGCGGCTTCGGCATTCTTGACCGGCGTGATCGGGCGGTAATAGGCGCTGTTGGCTTCGCGGATCACCTCGGCCACCAGCACAACGTCCTGGGCCACCTGGCGCGCCAGTTCGCTGCTGGAGGCATCCTCGTCGCCCAGGCTGCGCAGCAGCTGGGGCACCACCTCGGGCACGCGCGGCACCAGCTGTGCGGATGCGGCCGGGTCGCGCGCGAGCGTGCGCACCTGGTCGAGGATGCGCTGCATCAGGTCGTCCGGCACCTCGGTGGCCGCGGAAGCGGTCAGCCACTGGTACCAGGCGGCGTCGATGCCGGCGCCGGCCGGGTCGAGGGATGGGGCCGGCGCCGCCGGCTGAGCCGGGGCATCGGGAGCGTCCGGGCGGGGTTTCAATCGGTTCAGCCAGTTTTTCATGGGCGCGTGCATTCTTGCGACAGGGTCAGGCCGCATTGTAGCGCGCCAGGGCCAAACCCGGGTGCCGGCAGCGGGAAAGCGAACGGTCACGATGTTGATCGCAGGACATGTTCCGGTGTCGACCTGGACTGCTAATATTTTAGTGGACCAGTCGAACCCTACCAGGATGCCCATGAAGCCACGCCTCGCCCCGTTCTGCCTGTCGCTCTCGTTCGCCGGCCTGCTGGCCGCCGCCGCGCTGCCAGCCCGGGCCGAAAGAGCGCTCTACGATTTCAATCCGGGCTGGAAGCTGCTGGTCGGCGACCCCGCCGGCGCCGCCAGGCCGGGCTTCGACGACAGCGCCTGGCAAGCGGTGACGCTGCCGCGCGCCTGGAACGAGGACGACGCCTTTGCCAAGGACATCACCGAGCACGCGACCGGGATCGCCTGGTACCGGAAGCATTTCAGGCTGCCGGGCCTGAAGCCGGGCCAGAAGGTGTTCGTCGAGTTCGAAGGCGCGCGCCAGGCGGCCGAGGTCTGGGTCAACGGCAGGCGCATCGGCCTGCACGAGAACGGTATCAATGCCTTCGGCTTCGAGATTGCCGGCGCCCTGCAAGAAGGCGACAACGTCATCGCGGTCCGTACCGACAACAGCTGGGAGTATCGCGAACAGGCCAGCAACCAGAAGTACCAGTGGTCGGACAGGAACTTCAATGCCAATTACGGCGGCTTGCCGAAGAACGTGCGCCTGCACGTCACCGAAGCGCTGTACCAGACCCTGCCGCTGTATGCGAGCCTCGGCACCACCGGCGTCTACGTCTACGCGCGCGACTTCGACATCCCTGGCCGCAGCGCCACCGTGTGGGCCGAATCGCAGGTGCGCAACGACGGCGCGCAGCCTCGGTCCTTCACCTATGAGGTCGAGCTGCGCGACAAGGACGGCAAGCGCGTCGCGCGCTTCTCGGCCCCGGCGCAGACGGTGGCCGCCGGCGCCACCGCCACCGTCAAGGCGAGCGCCAGGGTGAACGGCCTGCATTTCTGGAGCTGGGGCTACGGCTACCTGTACGACGTCGTCACCACGCTGAACGTCGACGGCAGGCCGGTCGACAGCGTCACCACGCGCACGGGCTTTCGCAAGACCGGGTTCGGCGCGGGGCTGGTCAAGCTCAACGACCGCGCGATCCAGATCCACGGCTATGCCCAGCGCACCTCGAACGAATGGCCGGCGATCGGCATGTCGGTGCCGGCCTGGCTCAGCGACTACGGCAACGGCATGGCGCTGGCCAGCAATGCCAACCTGATCCGCTGGATGCACATCACGCCCTGGAAGCAGGACGTCGAGTCGCTCGACCGCATCGGCCTGATGCAGGCGATGCCGGCCGGCGATTCCGAAGCCGACGTCAGCGGCAAACGCTGGGAGCAGCGCATCGTCGCCATGCGCGACGCCATCGTCTACAACCGCAACAGTCCCAGCATCGTGTTCTACGAAAGCGGCAACAAGGGGGTGAGCCTGGAGCACATGCGCGAGATGAAGGCGCTGCGCGACCAGTTCGACCCCTTCGGCGGACGCGCATCGGGCAGCCGCGAAATGCTGAGCAGCGCGCTGCAGGCGGTGTCCGAATACGGCGGCGAGATGCTCTATATTAACAAGAGCGCACGCATGCCGGTGTGGGCGATGGAATATGCACGGGACGAGGCGGCGCGCAAGTTCTGGGACGAGCTCACGCCGCCCGGGCACAAGGAAGGCGACGGCCCGCTGCACAAGGGCCAGAGCGCGGCCGCCTATAACCGCAACCAGGACAGCTTCACGCTGGAGGACGTGGCGCGCTGGAACGACTACTACCGCGCCCGGCCGGGCACCGGTACCCGTGTCTCCAGCGGCGGCGTGAATATCGTGTTCTCGGACAGTAACACCCACCACCGTGGCGCCGAGAACTACCGCCGCAGCGGCGAGGTCGACGCGATGCGCATCCCCAAGGACGCCTGGTATGCGCACCAGGTGATGTGGGACGGCTGGGTCGACGTCGAGCGCCCGCGCGCCCACATCGTCGGGCACTGGAACTACGTACCCGGCACCCTCAAGCCGGTCCACGTGGTGTCGAGCGCCCACTCGGTGCGGCTGACCCTGAACCGCAAGGATGTCGGTGCCGCGCGCAAGCGCGACGGTTTCGTGTTCACCTTCGATGCGGTCGCGTGGCAGCCCGGCGAGCTGAAGGCGGTCGGCTACGACCCCGCCGGCCAGCCGGTATGCGAAGCCGTGCTGGCCACCGCCGGCAAGCCGGCGGCACTGCGCCTGACCCGCGTGGCGGCGCCGCACCCGCTGTACGCCGACGGCGCCGACCTGGCGCTGCTGCAGGTCGAGGTGGTCGATGCCAAAGGGCAGCGCAATCCGGTCGCACTGGACACGGTCCACTTCGACCTGCAGGGTCCGGCCGAATGGCGCGGCGGCATCGCCCAGGGGCCGGACAACCATATCCTGGCGCGCGACCTGCCGGTCGAGGGCGGCGTCAACCGGGTGCTGGTGCGCAGCACCACCCAGCCCGGCAGGATCACGGTGCGAGCCCGTGCCGACGGCCTGGCGCCGGCGGAGCTGAGCATCGATTCGGCTGCCGTGCAAGTCGCCGACGGCCTGGCGCCGCCGCCGCCGTCGCTGCCGCTCAATCTGGAGCGCGGGCCGACGCCGGCCACCGCGTCGTATCGCGTGCAGCGCGTCGCGCTGCCGGTGGCGTCGATCGAGGCGGCCAGCAACGGCGCCGATGCGAACAACAGCATCGACGACGACGAAACCACCAGGTGGACCAGCACCGGCGGCGCCGGCGCCGCCATCACCTACACATTGGCGCGCCCGGCCGAGCTGTACGAGATCGATCTCAAGCTGGCCGGCTGGCGCGAGAACAGCTACCCGCTGCGCGTGTTCGTCGACGGCGAGCAGGTCTGGCAGGGCAGCACGCCGAAGAGCCTCGGCTACGTGACGCTGCCGCTGAAGGCGCGCAAGGGCAGCCAGGTACGCATCGTGCTGGACGGCGCCATCGACCAGAGCGGGGCGATCAGGCTGACCGAGGTGGCCAACCAGGCCAACGTCGATACCGGCAGCAAGGCCACGCCGAAGGGCGCGCTGTCGATCGTCGAGGCGGAATTCTACGCGCGTCCATGACAACGGCGGCCCGGATGCCGCCCCCGGAGCAGGGCGCCGCCTGCGCCTCGCATGCCTGTCCAGGGCCGGCCCATACCGCTCACCGGCTTGAGTATTTCGAGCGCAGCCGGGCAGATGGGCCTCGACGGGGCCTGTTTGCCCGGCATTTCCTTTATATTGACGCGGCTGCGGCGCCGCCACCCTGTGCTGCCGTCCACGACACGCAGGAACGATAACAATGATCGAGACACCCCGACTGCTCACTTTTGCGCTGGCGTTCGCGCTGGTATCCACCGCCGTGCAGGCCGCGCCGACGGCCACCGTGATCGACCTGGCCGGCGACTGGCAGTTTGCGCTGGACCGCGACGATCGGGGCGTCGCCCAGGGCTGGGCGGCAGGCGCGCTGCCCGACCGCATCCGCCTGCCGGGCATCCTCAACGCCCAGGGCTACGGCGACGAGATCAGTGCGCGTACCCCGTGGGTGCTGTCGCTGTACGACCGCAGCTGGGACCTGCGCGAGGACTACAAGGCCTACACGGCACCGGGCAAGGTCAAGGTGCCGTTCCTGAGCCAGCCGCCGCGCCACTATCTCGGCGCCGCCTGGTATGCACGCGAGGTCGAGGTGCCGCGCGGCTGGCAGGGCAAGCGCGTGCAGCTGCGGCTGGAGCGGCCGCGCTGGGGCTCGACGGTCTGGATCGACGGGCGCGAAGCCGGCAGCGTGCGCAGCCTGGTCGCCGAACACGATTACGAACTGGGCACGCTCGCCCCGGGCAAGCACCATATCGCGGTGCGCGTCGACAGCCGCCTGCTGCTGCCGTACCGGCCGGATTCGCATGCCGTCTCCGATTCGCTCGGCATGAGCTGGAACGGCATCGTCGGCGACATGTCATTGCGCGCCACCACGCCGGTGTACATCGACGATGCCCAGGTCTATCCCGACGTGGCCGGGCGCAGCGCCCTGGTGAAGCTGCGCATCGGGAACAGCGGCGGCAAGGCCGGCAGCGGGGTGGTCGTCGCCAACGGCAAACGCGTCCCGGTCAGCTGGACCGAGGCGGGCGGCAGCGCCGAATTCCGTGTCCAGTATCCGAAGAACGCCCAGACCTGGGACGAATTCCACCCGGTGCTGCAAAAGATGACGCTGGCCCTGCGCGGCGCCGGTGCCGACGATGCGCGCGCGCTGTCGTTCGGCTTCGTCCAGATCGCGGCGCAGGGCACGGCACTGCTGGTCAACGGCCGCCCGACCTTCATGCGCGGCACCCACCACGGCGGCGATTTCCCGCTGACCGGTTACCCGCCGACCGACGTGGCGTACTGGAAGAAGATCTTCACGATCAACAAGGCCTGGGGCATCAACCACATGCGCTTCCACTCCTTCACGCCGCCGGAAGCGGCCTTCCAGGCGGCCGACGAGGTCGGGGTCTACCTGCAGCCGGAACCGGGCATGTGGAACAACATCTCGCCCGGCTCGCCGCTGGAAGCGATGCTGTACGAGGAAACCGAGCGCATGATCCGCGCCTACGGCAACCACCCCTCCTTTTTGATGCTCAGCCCGAGCAACGAACCGTCGGGACGCTGGAAGGAATCCTTCGACAAGTGGATCGCCCACTACCGCAGCGTGGATCCGCGCCGCCTGTACACCAACGGCACCGGCCACACCGAGCCGAGCGTGCCGGCCGTCGACCAGGGTACCGACTACCTCGCCATCCAGCGCATCGGTCCCAAGCCGCTGCGCAACAAGACCGGCTGGTTCGGGCGCGATTACGCCGCCTCGCTGGAAGGGATTTCGGTGCCGGTGCTGTCGCACGAGACCGGCCAGTGGGTCGCGTATCCGGACTTCGGCATCATCAGGAAATTCACCGGTTACCTGCAGCCGGGGAACTACGAGATCTTCCGCGATTCGGCCGAGAAGCACGGCGTGCTGGACCGGAACCGCGCCTTCGCGCTGGCCTCGGGCCACTACCAGCTGATCTGCTACAAGGAAGAAATCGAGGCGGCGCTGCGCACGCGCGGCCTGTCCGGCTACCAGCTGCTCGACCTGCACGATTACCTGGGGCAGGGCACGGCGCTGGTCGGCATCCTCGACACCTTCTGGGAATCGAAGGGCTACGCCACGCCGGAAGCGTTCCGCCGCTTCAACGGCGAGACGGTGCCGCTGGCGCGCCTGACGCGCAACGTGATGACCACCCGCGACAGCCTCGACGTGCCGGTGGAAATCGCCCACTACGGCGCCGCGCCGCTGGCCCACGCGGCGTCGTACTGGCGCGTCGAGGATGCGGCCGGCAAGGCGGTGCGCAGCGGCAGCTTCGACACGCGCGACATCCCGGTCGGCCACAACACGGCGCTGGGCCGCATCCAGGCCTCGCTGGCCGGCCTGCCGGCACCGGGCCGCTACCGGCTGGTGGTGGGACTGGACGGCGGCAAGATCGCCAACGACTGGACCTTCTGGCTGTATCCGGAGGCGGCGCCGGCGCCGGCGCCGTCCTCGGTGCTGGTCACGCACTCGTGGCCGGAAGCCGAGGTGCGCCTGAACGCCGGCGGCGACGTGCTGTACATGCCGCGCAAGGCCGACCTCGACTGGACGTCGCCGCCGCTGGCCGACGTGCCGGTGTTCTGGAACCGCCTGATGAACCCGGGATGGGGCCGCATGCTGGGCCTGTCGATCGACAACAAACACCCGGCGCTGGCCGCCTTCCCGACCGCGGAACACTTCGACTGGCAGTGGACCGAGCTGGTGAGCGGCGCCCGCGCCATGAACCTGGACCGCCTGCCGCGCGGCCTGCAGCCGATCGTGCAGCCGATCGACGACTGGAACCGCAACTACAAGCTGGGCACGCTTTTCGAAGCCCGCGTCGGCCAGGGGCGGCTGATGGTGTCGACGCTCGACCTCGAGAACCGCCTGGAACAGCGCCCGGTGGCGCGCCAGCTGCGCCAGTCGGTGCTGGCCTACATGGCCGGCGGCGCCTTCCGGCCGCGTACCGCGATCGATCCGGCGGCCTTCCGCGCGGTGCTGTTCGATACCCGCGTGATGAAGAAGCTGGGCGCCCAGGCCAGCGGCTGGCCGGATGCGGCCAACGCCATCGACGGCGATCCGAATACCTATTCTCTGGTCAGCGTTGCCAAAGGCGAGACGACTCGTCCACAGCCCGAGCTGACGGTCGCTTTTGCCCAGCCGGTGCCGTTCAAGGGCCTGGTGCTGATGCCGCGCCAGAACCACCGCGAGCACGAAGGCGACGTGCGCGAGTGGCTGGTCCAGGTCAGCGACGACGGCCAGGGCTGGCGCGAGGTCAAGCGCGCGGTGCTCGGCTCGACCTTCGATCCGCAGACGGTGGCCTTCGATACCGGCGTCACCGCGCGCTACCTGAAACTGACGTCGCTGTCCGGCTTCGGCCAGGACCGCGCCAGTGCGCTCGCCGACGTGGCGGTGATGTACACCGGGCCGGCGCTGCCGGAAGAGGCGGGGGAGGTCGAGTACAAGCGCTCGAAGTCGGCGTCCATCGATGTGGATGAGGCGGGGATGGAGGACAGGCGGCCGGCGCGCAAGAAGAAGCAATAGGGGGCAAACACCGTTGTGGGACAAGCACCGTCGTCCCCGCCTGCGCGGGGACGACGCCTTCGAACAGCGCGGAAAACTGCCCGGCACCCCTGGCATCGCCATCCCGGCCGCTGGCCAAAACATGGCCGCCCCTGCAGGAAACCGTAAAAAGCGCGAAAATAACGGTTTACGTCTTTTCGTGGTTATGCTTCAAATGTCCAATACTGCATCCTTACCCCTACCGCGCCGCGCCGACATCAACCCGGCGCCGCTCGGCGTTTCCATCCTGCTCATCCTGCTGGGCACCTGGTACCTGGCCCAGAACGTCGGCGCCAAACTGGCCGCCCTGTACGTGGTCGGCGCGCTGCTCGGCCTGTCGCTCTACCACGCCGCCTTTGGCTTCACCTCGGCCTGGCGCGTCTTCATCGCCGACGGCCGCGGCGCCGGCCTGCGCGCCCAGATGCTGATGCTGGCCGTCGGCGTGGCGCTGTTCTTCCCGGCGTTATCGAACGGCACGCTGTTCGGCAACCCGGTCACCGGCCTGGTGTCGCCGGCCGGCACCTCCGTCATCGTCGGCGCCTTCATCTTCGGCATCGGCATGCAGCTCGGCGGCGGCTGCGCCTCCGGCACCCTGTACACGGTCGGCGGCGGCAGCACGCGCATGATCGTCACGCTGGCCGCCTTCATCGTCGGCTCGCTGATCGGCACCGCCCACATGCCGTTCTGGACCTCGCTGCCGCAACTCAAGCCGGTGTCGATGGTGACTTCGCTCGGCCTGGTGCCGGCACTGGCCCTGAACTGGATCGTGTTCGCGCTGATCGCGGCCGTCACGGTCGTGGTCGAAAAGCGCCGCCACGGCCGCCTGGTGGCGCCGCAACTGCGCCCGGTGGCGGGTTCGCGCTGGCTGAACGGTCCGTGGCCGCTGGTGGCCGGCGCGCTGGCGCTGGTGGTGCTGAACTTCGCGACGCTGGCGCTGGCCGGCCGTCCATGGGGCGTGACCTCGGCGTTCGCGCTGTGGGGCGCCAAGGCCGCCGCCGCGGTGGGCATCGACACCGCCGGCTGGGCATTCTGGAGCACCAAGGCGAATGCCGCCGCGCTGGCCGCCCCGGTCACGCACGACGTCACATCGGTGATGGACGTCGGCATCGTGCTCGGCGCGATGCTGGCCGCGGCGCTGGCCGGCCGCTATGCCCCGGTGTGGCGCCTGCCGCTGCGTTCCTTCATCGCCGCCGTGGTGGGCGGCCTGATGCTGGGCTACGGCGCGCGCCTGGCCTACGGCTGCAACATCGGCGCCTACTTCAGCGGCATCGTGTCGGGCAGCCTGCATGGCTGGCTGTGGCTGGTCGCCGCCTTTGCCGGCAACGTCTTCGGTACCCGGCTGCGTCCGCTGTTCGGTCTCGAGGTCGAGCGCGTCAAGCTCGGCGGCTGCTGATCGGTCGAGCCTCCCGGCTGAGCGATTCCGTGCTCAGCCGTATTGTTTTCGCTCAAAGTCGAGGCTGGATATGTCCGTATCGTGTACTGTCGAACAAGGACGACAGATCACGAGGAGACATGACATGGCCTGGATGGGTAAGCGGTTACTGGCCGCAGCGGCGCTCGGCGCCATCCTTGCGCTGGCAGGGTGCCACGGCAAGGACGATCAAGACGACCACGGCGCTCCGGTACCCGGCGGGCCGCTGGTACCGGATACCGGCAGCGTGGCACCGACCGAAGTCCGCATGACCTGGTTCGGCATCTCCAACTGGACCTTCAAGATCGGCAAGCTGAACATCCTGATGGATGGCTATACCACGCGTATTCCCCAGGATTATTTTTCCGGCGGTGGCGGCGGGCTGGCCACGACCAAGGCCGCCTGGCCGATCGACAAGGCGGCGGTCGACCGCCTCTACGGCGTGCTCAAGAGCGGACCCGGCGGCCCGGTCAACCTCCTGATCACGGGCCACAGCCACTTCGACCACAGCTTCGACACGCCGTACTGGGCCCAGATCACCCGGGCACCGATCGTCGGCTCCCGCACCACCTGCTACCAGGCACGGGCGCTGGCCGTGCCCGCCTCGCAATGCATCGCGGTCTACGGCGGCGAAAAGATCGTGCTCAACCAGTACGTCACCATGCGCGTGGTGCGCTGGAACCACAGCGGCTCGCACGAGACCAATCCTGAGCAGCACGATCCGATCGAGCTGCAAAAGGTGCCGACCCCCGATGCTGCCGGCAACCTGCGCGGCGGCGTGGCCGAGGACTTTCCCAACGGCGGCGGCAACCGCGGCTACCTGTTCACCATCACGACGCCGAACGCGCGCCAGCTGACCTTCTTCGTCACCAACTCCGGCGCCCCCCAGGATCTGGACACGGACAGCATCACCGACGGCATCAACTACGGCAAGCCGCTCGACAGCCTGCGCAAGGCGATGGCCGATGCCGGCCTGCCCGCGGTCGACGTCTGGATCGGCGCCGGCGGCCAGCCGGTGGCGGCACTGGCGCTGCCGATCCTGAAACCCAAGGCCTATCTACCGAACCACCTCGGCAGTTTCTACGTGCCTTTTCAGCTCGGCAACACCTCACCCTTCAACGATGCGGCGCTGACGGGCTACCTGGCGCAGAGCAATGTGGCCCTGGTGCCGCCCAACCAGTACCTGGATGCCTGGGTGCTGGATGCGGACGGCTTCCGCCAGGTGGACAACGCGCAGATGAAGCAGGCCTACAGCTTCTAGCGGGCGTCAGTAAGGCCCGCGGATGAACTCGCGCACGTTGTCGCGGTACACCTGCGCCAGAGCCGCATGCAGCGCGGCCGGCAGCGGGGCGACGTTCGACGCTTCGACGTTGCCCTGCACCTGCGCCGGCGAACTGGCGCCCGGGATCACGACCGAGACTTCCGGATGGTCGAGGATCCAGCGCAGCGCCATCTGCGCCATTGTCATCGACGGCGGTACCAGCGCCGCGACCTGTTCGGTGGCGGCGATGCCGCGCTCGAGCTCGAGGCCGGCGAAGGTCTCGCCGACATTGAAGTGGGCGCCGTCGCGGTTGAAGTTGCGGTGGTCGTCGGCACGGAAGGTGGTGGCACGCGTGATCTTCCCGCCCAGCAGACCGCTGGCCAGCGGCAGGCGCACGATGATGCCGACGCCTTGCGCGGCGGCCCTCGGCAGCAGCTCCTCGGCCGGTTTCTGGCGGAAGATGTTGAAGATGACCTGCAGCGAGGCCAGATCGTCCTGTTCTAGGCAGATCATGCCTTCCTCGACCGACTCCACGCTCGCACCCCAGCGCTTGATCAGGCCTTCCTGCTGCAGTTCGCGCAGCCAGTCGAACACGTGGCCCTGGCGCAGCACCTCGGTCGGCACACAGTGCAGCTGGGTGAGGTCGAGGGCTTCCATGCCGAGGCGCTCGATCGAGCGCAGGGTGGCCTCGCGCAGCGATTCCCTGGTATAGCCGTCCGGGTAGATGCCGGCGCGGCCCAGCTTGGTCGCGACGACCAGGCCTTGCGGGCGGCGCTCACGGATGAATTGACCGATCGAGCGCTCGCTGGCGCCGTCGCCGTAGACGTCGGCGGTGTCGATGAAGCGCACGCCGGCGGCGTAGGCGTTCTCGAGGGTCTGGCGCGCGACCGCGTCGTCCCAGTCGTCGCGCCAGCCACCGCCCAGTTGCCAGCATCCGAGGCCGATTTCAGGAACGGCCAGTCCACTCTTGCCAAATTGTCGCAGCTTCATCTTCAACACAGCCTCATTCAATGGTGAGGCTGCCATTGTAGACCGCCGTTCAGGACTTCGCCGTCGGCTTCAGGATCTGGTCGGCCCGTGTCCGGTCCTGGGGGCTGAGCTTCGGCGCCGCCGCCTTGATCGCGGCATCGGCTTGCGGGTGGCCGGCCTGTTTGGCAAGGTTGAGCCAGACGTAGGCCATGGCCAAGTCGGCCGGGCCGCCTTCGCCGTTGAGTTCCATGGCGCCGAGGTTGAACATGGCGTCGACCTGGCCCTGTTTTGCCGCGGCCTCGAACAGCTTGCGCGCCGTGGCGCGGTTCTTCGCGACCACTTCGCCATCGTAGAAAAAGGTGGCGAGTGCGAATTCGGCGTCGCGGTCGCCCTTCACGGCGGCTTCCTTGTAATAGACGATGGCGCGCTTCTGGTCGGCCGGCACGCCTTCGCCCATGTCATACATGCGGCCGGCAGCGAACAGCGCCGCCGGGTAGCCGGCCCTGGCGGCGGCATTGAACCAGGCGCCGGCCTGCTTCAGGTCGCGCGCCACGCCGGCGTCGCCATGGTAGTACACCTTGGCCAGGTTGTACTGGGCCGGCACGTAGCCTTGCTCGGCCGCCGCCTGCAGGTAGCCGACCGCCTTGCGGCCATCGGGGGCGCTGCCGTAGCCGCTCACGCAAGCCTGGCCGAGCACGTTCTGCGCCGGCACGAAGCCGAACTCGGCGGCCTTGCCGTACCAGGTGAGCGCCTGCGCCGGGCTCTTCGGAATGCCGATGCCGCGCTCGTAGATGCGCGCCAGCATGAAGGCCGCCTCGACCTTTTCGCTCATCAGCTGCGGCTCTTTCGGATTGAACTTCATGCGGTCGCGCATCGGGTCGAAGCGGCCATCCACCACTTTGCGCAGCCAGACGATCGCCTGGCCGGTGTCCTTCGGCGTGCCCATGCCGTACAGGTGCATCTTGGCCAGCGCCAGCCCGGCCTCGTCGTAGCCGATCTTGTTCCAGGCGGTGCTCAGGAGTTGCAGCGCGCGCGGATAGTCGCGCGAATCGAGGGCGACGAAGCCTTCGGCCAGCGACTTGTCCTTCTGCAGGATCTGCTGGCGGCCGGCGGCGAGGCGGCGGTCGGCCGAACCGCACTTGATCGACGGCGTCGCTAGGCCGTTTCTGGACGAATCGCTTGCAGGATCGTTCAAGCCGTTGAGCGAACTCGGATCCCTCATGTCCTTGACGTTGCCGTCGGGCGCGAGGACCGAGAAGTGCTCGGCGTCGTCGGAAATGCCGCCATCCATGCCGAAGTCGCGCATGTAGGCAAGGGCGACGTCGTCTTCGGCGGCATTCGGGCTGGCCATGAACGCGCACGAAGACGCGTAGTTGCGCGACAGGACCTTGCTCTTGGCAGCGATCACGCGGTCGGATTCGGTGCTGCCCCTGGTGCCGGTAACCACCACGGTGCCGGCCGGCTTCGCGGACGCAGACGCAGGCGCTGGCTCCGGCCCGGTTTGCGCGAGGGCTGGCGGCGCCAGCGCCGCGGCCAGTGTTCCCACGGTTGCCAGCAGGGCGGCGCGGCGCGCATGCATGTTCAGGACTCGCATCTGCATCTCCTTGTTTGTTATTGTCGGCGGCGAGAAGCGTCGGCACAGTGTAGCCGAACAGAAATGCGCAGCGTCGATCAAATCCTTGATTGTTTCGCACAGCGGCTTCCCTGCCGATGCAGCAAAAAAGCAACGAACTGGTCCAGCCGGTACTCGTCGACTGGTTTCCATTTCAGCCCCCCGGGCCATCACTTTCACTCGCGTTTCGCCCCCGATTTTTCGTAATGCGAGATAAAAAGCGGTCCAACCACTTCTGCGATAATGATTAGTTCGCTGAAGCGCCCCTTTTCCAACATTTCGCTATCGCTCACCGGTCGCGTGCATCCGCGCAAGGACGAGTCAGCTTTGCCGGTTCCACTGCGCGTTTCGCTCACGTTGTTGAGTATTTACCATTTGCATGTTTCGACCATGTGACGAGGCCATACACTAAAAAACCTCAGTACCGATAAAGACAAGCGCCGCTCCATGCGGCCGATAACGGAGACAGACATGCGCACCAACTCACACGTAATGCGTCCCACACGCCTGAGCTATGCGGTTTCGCTGGCACTGGCGTCGCTCGTGGCAGGCAACCTGGCCATGGCCCAGGAAGCCCCGCAACCGAATCCGAATCCCAGCCCGGCGCCGGCCTCGTCGGTATCCCAGGGCAGCGAAGTCGCCAAGGTCGTGGTCAGCACGCGGCGCTCGCAACAGTCGGCCATCGACCGCAAGAAGAACGCTGCCACCGCGATGGATTCGATCGTCGCCGAAGACGTCGGCTCGCTGCCCGACCGGAACATCGGCGAGGCGATTTCGCGCATGGCCGGCGTGGCGCTCGACCGCGGCGACTTCGGTGAAGGCGTCAGCGTTGCGGTGCGCGGCAACGGACCGGAACTGACCCGCGTCGAGATCGACGGACAAGCGGTCCAGTCGGCCGGCGGCACCAATATGAACGGCGACGGCGGCCGCGGCACCGAGTTCCGCCAGCTGTCCGCCGACCTGATCAAGAGCGTGGACGTGGTCAAGGGCTCGACCGCCGACATGACCGAAGGCTCGCTCGGCGGCGGCATCATCGTCAAGACCCGCACCGGTCTCGATTTCAAGGAGCCCTTCGTATCGGTGCGGGTGGCAGGCACCACCAATAACCTGAACAAGAAGTGGGAGCCGGACACCAACGTCATCCTGTCGCGCAAGTTCATGAACGACCGCCTCGGCGTGATCGTGAACGGCTCGAAGTCGACGCTGGCCCAGGAGCAGCACCAGATGCAGGTGGCCACCAGCGCCAACACCGGCTATGCGCGCCTGCTCGACTTCGACAATTCGCCGGAAAAGACCTTCACCTTCAATCCCAGCACGCTCAACATGGCGGACCCGGCCTCGAGCAACCCGGTCGGCACGGGCGTCAATTCGAGCGGCATCCTGCCGTACACCAGCGGCACCGGGAACTACCGCACCGCGTCGCCGCTGGAGATCCTGACCAAGTCGGCCGCGGCCCAGACCAAGGCCGACTGCTACGCGGCCTTCCCGCAGATCACCACCAGCGATGCGGCGCTCAGGAACCTGAGCAGCACCAACCGGAATACGGCGGTGAACGCGCGCTCGAACGAGCTGAGCACCTGCCTGAACCAGTGGAACGACTACACGCCTTCGCTGATCCGCAACAAGATCCAGCGCCAGGTCGACCACCGCCAGAATCTCGACCTGCGCGCCGACTTCAAGGTCAACAACGACCTGACCTTGTACGCCAAGGGCAGCTATTCGAAGTACGAGCTGGACAACAACACGTCCTTCCTCAGCCTGGGCGGCATGAACGTCAACCCGGCCACCACCTTCGTCGACACCAACGGCCGCCGCGCAGTGGCCAACACGCCGGCCGGCCAGGGCTACTACCTGTATCCGAACAACGTCAGCTACCTGGCCAACAACCCGGCCGTGACCGGCGCCGTCGCCAACGTGAATCCGCAATCGGTCACGGTCGACGCCAACCACCACGTGACCAAGTTCGACATCAGCGACGGCGCGGCCACGGTCGACCAGCTGCATACCCGTGCCCAGACCATCACCAAGTACTTCCAGACCGGCGGCACCTTCCGCCGCGGTCCTCTGCTGGCCGAGTTCTTCGTCGGCGACGCCAAGTCGGACTTCGAACGCGAGGACAAGCGCACCAGCTTCACCTCGTCCTACGGCACCGCAACGCTGACCGCCCAGCCGAACGGCCTGTGGGCCTACAGCTTCCCGAGCGGATCGAACTTCGACCTGACCAACCCCGCCAACTACGTCAAGCTGGTGCAGCCGGCGGCCGCGGCCGCCGTGACCGGCGGCGGCAACAGCATCAACAGCGTGCCGGCCTACACCCAGGCCCAGCAACCGCTGCTGACCACCGCGCCGCAGCTGACCTACACGCCCAGGAAGCAGGACAGCGAAGAGCGCACCGCCAAGCTGGACCTGACCTACCAGACGCCGGACACGATTCCATTCATCAGCCGCCTGAAAGCCGGCTTCAACCTGCGCGACACCCGCTACAACGCCTACACCGGCGGCGGCTACACCGTGAGCAACAATCCGCAAGTCGTGTTGCCGGCAGCGTACATCCGCGGCAGTTTCGTCGGCTGCCAGGACACGCCAGGTTCGCTGGGCAGGGGCGGCAACAAATGCCAGTACGGCATCGTGCCGAGTAACACCTACGCCAGCGCCAATTCGAGCCAGGTCGTGCTGACCCCGGCCGCCTACCAGGACCTGATCGCCCAGGGCCTGTCCGGCAACATCACCGGCACCAAGTTCTTCAACGGCGCCAACGGCAGCTTCGGCAGCGCCGTCACCAACTGGCCAAACATCGACGTCGACAAGGTGTTCGCCGCCAGCGGCATCCCGAACATCAACACGAATTGCCTGGTCACCTGCAAGGGCAGCGACGGCAAGACCTACGACCAGCCGGTGTCGCGCATTTCCGAGCGCACCCAGGCGGCCTACTTCATGGGCGACTTCAGCTTCGACCGCATCCCGTTCACCAGCCGCGCGCTGCCGTTCGGACTGGAACTCGAAGGCAACATGGGCTGGCGCTACATCCGCACCAAGATCCATGGCATCGGCGCGATGACCTTCCGCTCGATCCGTCCGATCGCGGGCGTGTTCGACCCGGCGAACCCGAACGCCCCGGCCGGCATCAGCGACGTCAGCGTCACGACCAACACCACGGTCGACTCCACCACGCACGACTTCCTGCCGATCCTGAATCTGGCGATGTGGGTGGTGCCGGACAAGCTGGTCCTGCGGTACAACCGCGCCAAGACGGTGGCGCGCCCGCCGGTTGCCTACCTGATCCCGCAGGGCACCTGCATCTTCGACGCGCGCATCGGCGGCGACGACGAGCAGCGCTGCACCAGCACCATCGGCAACCCGGCGCTGCAGGCGCAGCGCAACCTGAACCAGAACTGGAGCGCCGAGTACTACCCGAACAAGGACACGATGTTCTCGCTGGCCTACTTCAACCAGGAAGGCAAGGTCGGGCCGGCGATCGCCCAGAACTCGACCAACGCCACCCTCGGCCTGAACCTGGTCGATCCGGTCAGCGGGGTCTCGCTGAGCAACCTGCCGTTCGAATTCGCGACCTACCTGAACGGGGTGCCGACCACCCGCAAGGGCTGGGAATTCAACAGCAAGACGGCGTTCACCTTCCTGCCGGGCTTCCTGCGCTACTTCGGCCTCGACGCCAACTACACCAAGCTGGCCTCGGTCAGCTCGACCCAGAACATCGTCGATCTGTTGTCGGGCACGCCGCTGCCGCCGCTGCGCGAGTCGAAGTTCCAGTACAACTGGGCGCTCTGGTACGACGACGGCCGCCTCCAGGCGCGCATCGCGGTGCAGGGCGTGGACAGCTTCTTCAACAACCTCGCAGGCGCGACCGGCACGGCAGTGAACAACTACCCGAACGCCAGCGGCAATGCCCGTCCGCCGGCCTACAACCCGGGCTCGCCGAACTTCCGCGACGCGACCCGCTACGTCGATGCCAAGGTGTCGTACAAGGTGACGCCGAACGTCGAGGTATTCGTCGAAGGCCGCAACCTGAACAACGCGACGACCAGCAACAGCCAGGGCTCCTACGTGCCTTTCGAGAGCGGCGCCCCGAGCATCCTCGACTACAGCTATGCCGGCCGCCGCATCATGGCCGGCGCCAACTTCCGCTTCGGCGGGTAAGGGCGAATACGCTCAGCGCGGTGATTGTTTGGCCCACGGGCCTTGGCAACGCCGCGCAAGCGCCTAGAATGATTTTCGAAGCGTCTCACTTTGTGTCTCATTGCGCCGGCCACCCCATGGCCGGTTTTTTTTTGCGCTTCGATCATGGCGCTGATTCTTTCCGCCGCAGCGGTCAGGACGCGAAAACGCTCACATAGAATGGTCCGGGACAACGCTGTGATGACAACAGGCCCTCGAGGCCGAGCATGGAGACGACAATGCGGAATCAACCCGACCCCACCTTCCATCCCAAGCGCTGTGCCGGCGCCGTCGCCGCGGCACTGGCACTGATCGCGCAGGGCGCACTGGCGCAGGATGGCGCCACGCCGGCCGGCGGCGCCGGCCCGGCCGCGACCCGCCGGTGACCAGCGTGGTGACCATCGCCGGTACGCGCCAGTCGGTCGCCTCGGCGATCGACCGCAAGCTGCGCGCCGCCACCGTGGTCGATTCGATCGTGGCCGAGGACATCGGCCAGTTCCCCGACAAGAACGTCGGCGAGGCGCTGTCGCGCGTCACCGGCGTGCAGCTGTCGCGCGATTTCGGCGAAGGCTCGCAGGTGTCGATCCGCGGCGTCGAGCCGGACCTGAACCGCATCGAGATCAACGGCCAGTCCGTGCTGAGCACCAACGGCACCGCCGGGCGCGGCGCCGAGCTGCGCGAGCTGGCTTCGGAACTGATCGGCTCGATCGACGTGTACAAGGGCTTGACCGCCGACCTGACCGAAGGCGGCGTCGGCGGCACCGTGCGCATCACCACGCGCAAGCCGCTCGACTTCAAGAAGCCGACCATCGGCGGCACGCTGTCGGGCGACCAGGCCTCGTCGCGCGGCGGCGTGCAGCCGCGCGCGAACCTGTACCTGGCCGACAAGTTCATGGACGGGAAACTAGGTTTGCTGGGGAACTTCGTCTACGATAACGTCCTGACCCGTAACGACTACGCGCGCAACACCTCGTGGCGCTTCCTGCAGGACTGGGACAACTCGCCCGAGAAGACCGTCACCAGCACCGACCCGGCGGTGGCCGCGGTCGCGAACAAGGCCGCCTGCGCCACCAGCCCCTTGACGCCCGCGCAGAAGACCGCCTGCACCAACCAGTGGAACGACTACTCGCCCGGCATCGCGCGCTACGGCATCTGGACGCGCGACCACAAGCGCTCGTCGGCCGAATTGACCGCGCAATACCAGTTCAGCAAGGAGTTGACGGCCTTTGCCAGCTACCAGGCCAACCGCCAGCGCGAACGCCTCAACGACCGCAACTTCGGCACCGACTTCGGCGCCGCCAACCGCCTGGCCAATCCGGGCAACGCGCCGGTCTACAGGGCCGACGGCACGGTGGCCACCGCCGGTACCTGCGTCACGCCGACCGGCACCCCGGACAGCATGGGGGTCGACAAGCATTACGTGACCTCCTACACCGTCGGCCAGTGCCTGAACGTGGCCGGGCAGGGCGGGCAGGGCGCCTTCAGCACCTCGGCGCGCGACTTCCAGCTCGACGTCGATTCGCGCTACCTGTCGAGCGGTTTCAATTTCAAGCGCGGCCGCCTCGAAGTCGAGGGCCTGATCAACACCTCGAAGTCGGACTACGGCAACGACACCAACAGTGTGGTGCTGACCCAGAACGCGCCCGGCCTGAAGGTGACATTGGATGCGCAGGGCCTGCCGCACTTCGATTTCCCGGCCGGCTACAGCCCGGACAATCCCGGTTCCTACGTGCAGGCACAGCTGCAGTACCGCCCGACCGAGACCAAGAACACCGAAGACCAGGCCAAGCTGGACTTCAAGTACCGGCTGACCACGCCGTTCTTCAGCAAGGTCTGGTTCGGCGTGCAGGGCCGCAAGTCGACGGCCAAGCAGTACAACGGCGGCGGCTACGTGGCGAATGGCGGCGCCAATGAAGGTTCTACGGCAGACGACATCAACGTCCTGAGCGCGAACGTCAACCAGACCGCGATCTACGATCCGCTGTACACCGGCAGCGCCCAGCGCCCGAACGACAACCAGAACTTCATCAACAACAGCTATGCGACGCGTTACGTGAATGCGGCCCAGATGGCGAGCCTGGTCAGTGCGGTGATGGGGCGCTCGCCCGGCACCTTCTTCAAGGGTTACAACGACGTGCAGAACATGCCGTCGGGCTGGCCGTCGCCGGTGTACGCCGCCGCCGCGCCTTACTTCGACACCTCGAAGTTCACCCACCAGTACCTGTACTCGGCGCCCGGCAGCGACGGCAACACCTATCCGCAGATCCCGGCTTTCCAGGCCGACGAGCGCATCGGCGCCACCTACCTGCGCCTCGACTACGGCACCCAGCTGTGGGGCTACGACATCGACGGCAACGTCGGCGTGCGCTACACCCGCACCCGTACCCGCGCCACTGGCCTGAGCCAGAGCAAGGTGCGTGTCCCGACCGGCACCAGCACCGCCTACAACGATGTCGTGACCGGCAACAGCATCGTCAGCCGCGAGAACACCTACAACGACATCCTGCCGAGCTTCAACGGCGCGTTCTGGTTCAACGACCGCACGGTGGCGCGCCTGGGCTGGGCCAAGGCAATGGCGCGGCCGCGCATCGACCTGCTGGCGCCGAACATCGTTTGCACCCAGGGCAGCGGCAACCCGGCCTTCGGAGGCCTGGGCGGCAACGATACCTGCACGGCCGGCAATCCGGACCTGAAACCCTACCGCTCGACCAATACTGACCTGAGCCTGGAATGGTATCCGGGCAAGGACACCCAGTATTCGGTGGCCTTCTTCGAAAAGGACATCTCGAGCTATGTGCTGGAAAAGGTGGTTGTCCCGAACGTGGCGATCCTGGGTGACGGCAACGCGTACGACGTGACCACGGCGGTCAACGGCCAGGGCGCCACTACCCGCGGCGTCGAACTGGCCGCGCGCACGGCGTTCACCTGGCTGCCCGGCTGGCTGGGCGGCTTCGGCGGCGACGTCAACTACACCCGCATGAGCTACAAGTATGCGGCCGGCAAGGAGCGCCTGAACGTCCTGGACGGCAGCGTACTGCCTTACCCCGGCATGTCGAAGAACAGCTACAACGTGTCGCTGTGGTACGACCGCGGTCCGTGGAACGCGCGCGTCGCCTACAACTTCCGCGACCGCTTCTTCACCGGCGGGAACGACGTGTCGGGCAATCCGAACTTCCAGGAAAAGACCGGCTTCCTCGACGCCAAGATCCAGTACCGCTTCAACGACCACGTTACCCTGTCGCTGGAAGGGAAGAACCTGACCGACCAGGCCCAGACCACCGATGCCGGCGACCTGTTCCGCGTGAACGAGCTGGCATGGTCGGGGCGGCGCTACTTCCTGAGCTTGTCGATCAAGAACTGAGCGGACGGGAGCCGGATGCTACGTAAATTTTGTCTGATCGCAGCGCTGGCGGCCGGTGCATCCGCACTGGCCGCCGACCCGGTCTTCCACAACCCGCTGGTACTGCAGCGCGCCGACCCCCAGGTCACGCTGCAGCCCGACGGCTGGTATTACTATACGGCGACGGTGCCGGAGTACGACCGCATCGAGATCCGCCGCGCCCGCACGCTCGACGATCTCGGCAAGGCCGCGGCCAGCGTGGTCTGGCGCAAGCACGCGCGCGGCGAGATGGGCGCCCACATCTGGGCACCGGAAATGCACCGCATCGACGGCAAATGGTATATCTACTTCACGGCCGCCCCGGCCGACAAGATTTGGGAGATCCGCCTGTACGTGCTGGAAAACGCCTCGGCCGATCCGTTGGAGGGCGAGTGGGTCGAGCGCGGCCAGCTCAAGACCGGGTGGGAATCGTTCTCGCTCGACGCCACCACCTTCGCCCACCGCGGCCGGCGCTACCTGGTCTGGACCCAGCGTGCGCCGGATGGGAGCAAGGGCACCAACATCTACATCGCGAAGATGGACACGCCCTTGTCGATCGCGGGGCCGGCCACGCTGCTGACGCGCCCGGAATACGCCTGGGAGAAGGTGAAGTACGACGTCAACGAAGCGCCGGCGGTGCTGGTGAAGAACGGGCGCGTATTCCTGACCTATTCGGCCAGCGCCACCGACGCCAATTATGCGATGGGGATGCTGAGCGCGCGCGACGATGCCGACCTGCTCGACGCGGCATCCTGGACCAAGTCGCCGCAGCCGGTGTTCACCTCCAGCGACGCCAACCGCCAGTGGGGGCCGGGCCACAACAGCTTTACCACCACGCCGGACGGCAAGACCGACGTGCTGGTCTACCATGCGCGCAATTACCGCGACATCGTGGGTGACCCGCTGCGCGACCCGAACCGCAATACGCGGGCGCAGGTCATTCACTGGCGGGCGGATGGGACGCCGGAGTTCGGGGTGCCGGTGGCGGATGCAGATTGACCAACCGAATACGTTCCGCCAGGCTGTACAGGACAACAACATCTGTGGATTGTTATTAAAAATATATTTATAACGCTTCCTTTTGGCTGTAATCTAGTGTTTCCTCACTCAAGCCAAGGACTGCGATGGAGAGTCTGGATGCCCAACCCGAGTCGCCGCGCCACGTCCGCAATTCGTGGATGCGCCGTATGCTGGATGCATTCCAGCCACGCCTGATCGCGATTTCCGGTGCCAGTGCCGGCCTCGTCGTGCTCGCTGTGATTCCGCTCTTCGTGTCATTTTCAAGCACGCAAATCAAGGGCATTTTCGACCAATTCACCAGTGGGTGTGTGCTGGTGCTGGACAAGTCGATGGCGCCGGACGGCAAGGTCTTCGTCAGTGGACGCATTGCCGGCACCATGCCCAACCAGCTTCCGCTGATGTTCGAGGGACGCGAGGCGTTGATCGAGACCATCAGCTTCGAAAGCCCGTACCGCGGCGACCAGATCAAGGAACCTGACGACCTCACTTATCACCCGATGGCGGGCCAGGATTGTGCAGGCGCCCTGTGCCCGGGACTGGGGGAATTCGATGCCCGGCGACACGTGCCGATCCTTTTAAAAGACGTACGTACGGAATTCACATACCGTTTTCTGGTGAGTTTCGCTGCGCGACCCATGGCCACCAGGACGGCTTCCCTGCAGAAGCAGGATGGCCAAGCACATATGGCCGGTTTCACACCGACACCCTACAACCTGAAGGTCTATGCTTTGTATGAGCAGGGATTCGAGGGTCAAGTGTGCCGCATCGAGCCGCGTCGATGGTTCAATTTCTGGGTATGGGCAACGCCGCTGAAAAAAGCATCGTTGTTCATTTTCGTCTTCGTGGCGGGTGGTCTGTTGCTACGCTGGGCTAAAACGCAGGGAGGGAGCGGGTCGTGAAAACAGCAGAAAAATGTGCGCTTGCGGTCGCGGTGATGTGCGCGGCCGGGATGTCAAGGGCGGAAGAAGCCCCGGTACCGATCCGGGTGATGGTGCAACAACTGGACCTCGGCACGCCTGTACCATTGGCCCGGGTCTCGGGATTCACGATCTTCCGTAACGATAAGCCCTACGCCAGCGCGGTCTGTCCGGACGCGTCGGATGCCAAGGGCGAGCTGACCTGCATGCTGACCTGTGCGCCGGCCAACAGGAATGCCACCTTGTTGTTGATGCCGCCGAGGCGCGAGATCGCGATCGTCGTCGCCGGGATGAAGGTGCCTGCTGCACGTGAAGTGAAAGTCGCCGACTGCAGGATCGCGACGCCGCAGCCGGTCGTGGTGGTGTATAAAACAGTGAAAGCACAGCTGGCGGAACTCGAAGCCAGTTCACCGGCGGTATACCAGGCCGCAACGACGGTCGTCAACGGCGCGGTGCAGCTCAAGCCATTCTCCGTCGCATCGACCGCGCTGGAACAGCTCGCAATGCATGTCAAGAATCGGGCGGCAATCCAGGAGCTTGGGGAGCTGAGCCGACTGGCAAGCGAGCGCTTGGCAGTGGAACGAATGGGCGGCGCCCTCACGGGCGGCCAGCGAATGGGAATCGGGCGACCGAGCGCCGATAGCTGGAGCGGCCGCAGCGCCGGCAGCGCCCTCGGAGGTATCGGGAGTGTGGCAGGTTCCGGTCTTTTTGGCAGCAGAGGGAGCGGCCATGTCGATGGGCCACCCGCCGGTCGCGAGGCCTTCTCTCTGGGACCGGACATCGGCGACTATGCCGTGGGCACACGCAGTATTCTGCTGAAGGCGCATACAGCCGATATCGTGGGATACGACACTGCCGGCGCTATCGTAAAATTATCGCCCAGTCCCACCGACTTAAACGAGAGCATCGAAAACGTCAAGAAAACGCTTGGCGTGAAAGCAGTTGCCAATAAGGATGAAGCCGAACTCGAACGTGCAATAAAGGAAATGCGAAGCTCGTACTGACGTCACTTGTGACGCTAAACACGCGTCGATGGAGGACAGCATGGTCAGCAAGAACACGATTTGCCTGTGGTTCGATGGCACTGCACTGGACGCGGCGCAATTCTACGCCGCCACCTTTCCCGACAGCGCAGTCGGCGCCGTGTTCCGCGCGCCCACCGATTATCCCGCCGGGAAGGCGGGCGACGTACTGACGGTGCAATTCACTGTGATCGGCATTCCCTGCCTCGGCCTGAACGGTGGTCCGGCCTTCCGGCACAGCGAAGCCTTTTCCTTCCAGGTAGCCACCGAGGACCAGGCCGAGACCGACCGCCTGTGGAATGCGATCGTCGGCAACGGCGGACAGGAAAGCGAATGCGGCTGGTGCAAGGACAAGTGGGGCCTGTCGTGGCAGATCACGCCGCGCGCGCTGAGCGCGGCGATCGCCGATCCGGATCCGGCCGTGTCGCAGCGCGCGTTCCAGGCGATGATGGGGATGCGCAAGATCGACATCGCAGCGATCGAGGCGGCGAAGCGCGGCTGACAGGGTGGCGGCCACCGCTTGGCGCCTGGTGGCCGGCTGCCGCCGGGGCGCGCTCAGCCGGTGGCCGGTATCGCTCGCTGTAAAATGATTGCGCCTGACATAGATGTTACGCGGCTTCCGGCGTAACCCGATCTACTGCCGGCCCTGCCTGCATCGATACCGATTTCGATATCGCTCAACAGTAAAAAGTAATTAGTCCGCTCGACTGCATTCCACTACATTCCCTTGCAAGTCCACGATGTTGCGCGCGGCGGTTCCCCGATCCGCTGAATGTTATCGCAAGCATCGGACTAACATATAACAACAACCGCACAAGGGGAGAGCATATGCGGAGACACAAAGCCGGCCGCCCGGCCTGGCACGCTGCCTTGATCGTTGCACTGGCCGCCTGCAGTACCGCGCACGCGGCCGACTCGCGCACTGACGCCGAGGCGCGCGCCCGCGCGCTGGTGGCGCGAATGAACTTCGACGAAAAGATCGGCCAGTTGCTGAACGTCGCGCCCGCCGTGCCGCGGCTCGGCATTCCCGCCTATAACTGGTGGACCGAATCGCTGCACGGTGCCATGGGACCGATCCCGACCACCAACTTCCCGGAGCCGATCGGACTGGCGGCCAGCTTCGACGCGCCGCTGCTGCGCCAGGTGGCCGGCGCGATCAGCGTCGAGGTGCGCGCGCTGCATACGCTGGGGCGGCAGACCGGCCACCTGGGCCGCATCGGAACCGGCCTCGATACCTGGTCGCCCAACATCAACATCTTCCGCGATCCGCGCTGGGGCCGCGGCCAGGAAACCTACGGTGAAGATCCGCACCTGACGGCGGCGCTCGGCGTCGCCTTCATCGGGGGCATGCAGGGCGCGAACCCGGACCTGCCGGACGTGGTCGCCACGCCCAAGCACTTCGCGGTGCACAGCGGACCGGAATCGACGCGCCACGTGGCCGACGTCTTCGTCTCGCGGCACGACCTCGAGGACACCTATCTGCCTGCCTTCCGCGCGGCCATCGTCGATGCCGGCGCCGGTTCGATCATGTGCGCCTACAACCGCATCAACGGCCAGCCGGCCTGCGGTAGCGAGCTGCTGATGAAGGAGCACCTGCGCGGGGCCTGGGGTTTCAAGGGTTACGTGGTGTCCGATTGCGATGCCGTCACCGACATCTCGGAGCAGCACAAGTACGCCCCCGATCCGGCGGCGGCGGTGGCGGTCGCGCTGAAAGCCGGCACCGACAACGAGTGCAATACCAAGACCCTGGGCGACGTGCCCAACCTGGAGGCGCGCTACCGCGAAGCCTGGCAACGCGGCCTGATCGGCACGGCCGACATCGATCAGGCGCTGGTGCGCCTGTTCTCGGCGCGCTACCGCAACGGCGACCTTGCCGGCCTGGCGCAGCGCGCCGGCCGGACGCCGGTCCCGGTCAGCGCCATCGGCAGCGCCGCCCACCAGGAGCTGGCGCTGCAGGCGGCGACCAAGAGCCTGGTGCTGCTGAAGAACGACGGCGTGCTGCCGCTGCGCCCGGGCCTGAAGCTGGCCGTGGTCGGCCCGCTGGCCGATGCGACGCGCGTCCTGCGCGGGAATTATTCGTCGACGCAGTCGGCGCCGCCGGTATCGGTCGTCGACGGCCTGCGCCGCGTGCTGCCGGCGGCCAGCGTGCGCCTGGTGCCGGCCGGCCCCTCGGTCACCGACGGCGACCCGGTCCCGCGCGAGGCGCTCCTGAGCCCGGACGGCAAGCCGGGGCTGCAGGCCGACTACTACAACCGCAATGCGCAGGCCTACGACAGCAAGCCGGCGGCGACCCGCGTCGAGCCGGGCCTGGAATCGCATGCGCTCGAACTGAAGGAAGTCGCCGAACGCCACAAGGTCGAGTGGACCGGCTTCCTGGTGGCGCCGGAAAGCGGCATGTACCGCATCGGCGTCAGCGGCGTGCAAGGGGCATTGACGGTGGACGGCAAGCCGGCGGTCGAGGCGAGCGCCTATTCGAAGTGGGCCGAGCCGCTGCAGCTGGCCGACGTGCGCCTGGAAAAGGGGCAGCGCTACCCGCTGCGCTTCCACGCCGAGACCGGCGGTTCCGGCGTGCCTGGCCTGTTCTGGAAGCGCGTCTCGACCGACGTCGATGCCGACCTGCGGGCCGGCGTCGCCGACGCCGACGTGGTCGTGGCCGTGGTCGGCCTGACCTCGGACCTCGAAGGCGAGGAGATGGCGGTGAAGGCCGAAGGCTTCTCGGGCGGCGACAAGACCACGCTCGAGCTGCCGGCCGACCAGCGCCGCCTGCTCGACCGCGCCCGGGCGCTGGGCAAGCCGCTGGTGGTGGTGCTGATGAACGGCAGCGCGCTCGACCTGACCTGGGCCAAGGACAACGCCGCCGCCATCCTCGAAGCCTGGTATCCGGGCCAGTCGGGCGGCCTGGCGGTGGCCAGGGTGCTGACCGGCGCATCCGACCCCGGCGGCCGCCTGCCGCTGACCTTCTACCGCGGCCTGGGCGACCTGCCGCCGTTCGACGATTACACGATGAAGGGCCGCACCTACCGCTACTATGGCGGCACGCCGGTGTACCCGTTCGGCGCCGGCCTGAGCTATACCACCTTCGGCTACGCGCCCCTGAAAATCGAGAACGTCGGCGGCGCGCCGGAAAACGGCATCGTGGTCACGACCGAGGTCACCAACACGGGTGGACGCGCCGGCGACGAGGTCGCCCAGCTGTACCTGACGCCGCCGGCCATGGAGGGGGCGCCGCGGCTGGCGCTGCGCGGCTTCCAGCGCCTGTCGCTCGAGCCCGGCGAACGGCGCCGCATCAGCTTCCGCCTGTCGCCGCGCGACCTGAGCTTCGTCACGCGCGACGGCATCCGCCAGCTGACGCCGGGGCAGTACAAGGTCAGTGTCGGTTCCGGCCAGCCTGCTGCCGGCGTGGCGGGCCGGGAAGCGCCGCTGACCCTGCGCCGCAGCGCGGTCCTGCCGCAATAATCACTTATAAAAGGAGACAACCATGCACACCACGATTCGAATGCTGTCCAGGACCCTCGCCGGCGCCGTCACGCTGGCGGCAAGCTTCGCCATGCCGGCGCTGGCGCAGGACGACGCCATGACCCCGATCGCAATCCCGCCGCAGCCGGACGCGATCGTCCTGAACACCGGCGCGCTGCCCGGCGCCACCGTGGCCGAGAGCTGGCACCGCCAGTACGGCAGCGTGTTCGCCCGCAACGTGACGGTGGCGACGCTGACCCCGTTCCTGCCCGATCCGGCCAAGGCCAGCGGGGCGGCGGTGATCGTCGCCCCCGGCGGCGGCTTCCGCACGCTGTCGATGAACAACGAGGGCTGGGACGTGGCGCGCGCGCTGGCCGACCGCGGCGTCGCCGCCTTCGTGCTGAAGTACCGCCTGAACCAGACCCCGGCCGACATGGGCGCGTTCTCGCAATCGATGGCGCGGATGTTCACCGAAGGCGCCCGCGACGGTGCGGCGGCCAGGGCGGCCCAGCAGCAGGACCCGGCCAAGGCGCTGGCGCCGCAGATCGCGGACGCGCGCGCCGCCTTCGCGCTGGTGCGCTCGCGCGCGGCGGCGTGGCACGTCGATCCCGACCGCATCGGCATGGTCGGCTTCTCGGCAGGCGCGATGCTGACCATGGCGACGGCCCTGCACGGCCAGGATGCCAAGCCGGCCTTCATCGGCAACGTCTACGGTCCGCTGGCGGCGGTGCAGGTGCCGGCCGGCGCGCCGCCGCTGTTCGTCGCGCTGGCGGCCGACGATCCGCTGTTCGGCAACGGCGGCTTCGGCCTGATCGACAGCTGGCGCACTGCCAAGCGCCCGGTGGAATTCCACCTCTACGAGCAGGGCGGCCACGGCTTCGGCATGTACCCGAAGACGACCACCAGTACCGGCTGGTTCGACGCCTTCGCGCGCTGGCTCGACATGCATGGCTATATGAAGAAGAAGTAAAGGCGGAGTAAAGGCGGCGCCAAGATGGTATCGTAGCGGCATCTGTCATACTGCCACGATACCCGATGCATCAGCCACTCCACGATCCCGACAACCCCGGCGCCGCGCTGCCGGGGGCGACGGCAAGCCTCAACGAACAGTGGCGCGCGTTCCAGCTGAAGCTGTCGGACGAGTTGAAATCGCTGCGCTCGCCCGAGGACATCGTGAGGACGGCGACCATGCTGCTGGCCGCTTACCTGGATGCGTCGCACTGCTGGTACACGGAGATCGGCGCCGACGGCGCGACTTTCCATACCCGTGGCGGCTGGTTCCAGCCCGATATGCCGCCGATCCCGGCGTCCGGGCGGATCGCCGATTTCGGCCCCGAATTCGTCACGACCATGCGCGCGGGACATGATTTCATCGTCGACGATCTCCAGGCCGATCCCAGGACCGCCGCTTACGCGCAGGACTATGCGCTGCTGCGGATCGGCGCCCTCCTGGTCGCGCCGCTGTTCAAGGACGGGCGCTGGGTCGCCAACCTGAATGTCGCCACGCCGGCCATGCGCCACTGGACCGCAGACGACATGCTGGTCGTGCGCGACGTGGCCGAGCGTACCTGGTCGGCCGTCGAAAACGCGCTGGCACAGGCGGCATTGCGCAAGGAGCGCGACCGCAGCCAGCACATTTTCGACACCATGACCGAAGGCTTCGTCTTGGTCGACGCCGACGAGGCGCTGGTGTATGTGAACGGCGCCGCCGCACGGATCGCCGGCGCCCCGCTGCCGGACTTGCGCGGACGCCGCTTCTGGGACGTCTTTCCGGACCTGATCGGCACCGAGGTCGAGGCGCTGTACCGCCGCGTGCGCGCGGGCGGTCGGATGGAAGCCATCGAATTCCATCGGATCCTCGACGGCGGCGCGTCCGCCTGGATAGAGATCCGGGTCTACCCCGCGCTCGACGACGGCCTGGCGGTCTTCTTCGACGACATCACCGCGCGCAAGGAGACGATCCTTGCAACCCAGCAGGCAGAGGCCTACAAGACCATGCTGCTCGAGCTCGGCGACCGCTTGCGGGGCGTCGCCGACGATCCGGCAGCGATGATGCGCGTCGCCACCGAAGAGCTGGCGCGCATCCTCGATGTGCCGCGCGTCGGCTACGTGAGCATGGACGAGGCGGTCGAATACGGCGTCGTCGGCCACAATTACAATGACGTCAGCCGCGTGCCCGACCTGCCGGCGCGCCGGGAGCGGCTGGACGACTACGGTCTCGACCTGGCCGCGGATCTGCGCGCGGGACGGGTCATGCGGGTCACCGACCTCGTCACCGATCCCAGGACGGCTGGGGAAGCGGCCCAGGCCCACGCCGAGATCGGTGCGCGCGCATCGATCGCGGCGCCGATCCAGGTCGGCGGCAAGACGGTCGCCTTCATGTTCGCCCACCACGACAAACCGCGCGCATGGACCGATGCCGATGTCGAGCTGATGCGTCAGACGGCTGCGCGCACCTGGGAAGCCGTGACGCGGGCGCGGGCGGCGTTCGCGCTGCGCGAAAACGACAGGCGCAAGGACGAATTCCTGGCGATGCTGGCGCACGAATTGCGCAATCCGCTGGCACCGATCAGCTCGGCGGCGGAGCTGCTGCGCCTGGGCCGCCTGGACGCGGAACGGGTCGGACTCACCAGCGCCATCATCTCGCGCCAGGTCAAGCACATGGTGGGCCTGATCGACGACCTGCTCGACGTGTCGCGCGTGACCCGCGGCCTGGTGACGCTCGACCTGCACGAGATCGATGCCAGGACGGTCGTCGCCGCCGCTGTCGAGCAGGTCAAGCCGCTGATCGAGGCGCGTGCCCATCGTCTTACGGTCGGGGTGATGCCGCAGCCGGCGCCTGTCAACGGCGACCTGAAGCGGCTGGTGCAGTGCCTCGCCAACGGCCTGGCCAATGCGGCCAAGTACACGCCGGAAGGCGGCGTGATCGGCGTCGAGCTGCAGGCGTCCGAGCGCGACGTCGTGATCACGGTCAGCGACAACGGCATCGGCATGACCCAGGACGTGCTGGCCCATGCATTCGCGCTGTTTGTCCAGGCCGAGCGTGCATCCGACCGTTCCCAGGGTGGCCTGGGCATCGGGCTGGCGCTGGTCAAGCGCCTGGTCGAGCTGCATGGCGGGACGATCGCGCTGCACAGTGCCGGGCTGGGGCAGGGTAGCCGCTTCGTCCTCACCTTGCCGCGCTCCATCGGCCAGGACGGCCCGCTGGCCGAGCTGCCGCCGGCGTCATCGCTGGGTTCTCCCGGCAGGCGCTTGCGAATCATGGTGGTCGACGACAATGTCGATGCCGCCGAGGTGCTGGCGGCGC
The DNA here is from genome assembly GCF_006715485.1 of Herbaspirillum sp. SJZ107. Lineage (GTDB taxonomy): Bacteria > Pseudomonadota > Gammaproteobacteria > Burkholderiales > Burkholderiaceae_D > Telluria. The sequence continues at coordinate 2,036,078 of NZ_VFNH01000001.1, read as the reverse complement.
TGTGCCGGCTCCTCGGCCATGACGTCGTCGTCGAGGCCTCGTCGGCGCGGGCGCTGGTACGGGCACGGACCGAGCGGCCCGATGTCTGCCTGATCGACATCGGCTTGCCGGACATGAACGGCAACGAGATGGCGCGGCGGCTGCGCAGCCAGCCCGAAACGGCGCGCACAGTCCTGGCCGCGGTGACCGGCTATGGCCAGGAACAGGACCGCGCCGCCGCCAGGGAGGCCGGCTTCGACGAGTACTTCGTCAAACCGGTCGACGTCGACCGGATCGCGGCATTCCTGGCACGCAGCTGACTAGTACTTGTAGTTCAGGCCGACCACGTACGAACGCCCCGAATGGACGTACAGCAGGGTGTCGTTGCGCTGCGTGTCGCGTCCGTAGCGCAGCGGCGTGTCGGTCAGGTTCTGGCCTTCCAGCGACAGGCGCAGTGCCGGCGTCAGGTTGTACGACAGGCTCATGTCGATGTTGGTCGAACCGTCGACGATCGTGTAGTCGTGGCCGCTCACGTCGCCCAGCACCGCCAGGATGTACTTGGAGCGGTGTGCCGACGACACCCGTGCGCTGAACTTCGCATCCTCGTAATAGAGGGTGAGGTTGTGCGTGCGCGGCGACAGGCCGGTGAAGTCCGCCACCTGGGTCAGCTGCTCGTTGGCCGGCGTGGCCGGATTGTCGACGCGGGTGATGTAGGTGATCTTCGACTTGACCCGGGTCGCATTCGCCAGCAGGCCGAAGTTGCTCCACATGCCGGGCAGGAAGCTGAACGGGGCCTGCAGGTTGAATTCATAGCCCTTGAGCGGGCCGCCTGCCGTGTTGACCTTGCGGCTGACGTTGACCTCGGTGGTCGGCAGGGTCTGGCAGATCGGCGCGCCGGTCAGCGAGCAGCCGTTCAGGATCAGGAGTTCGTTCGGTAGGCCGAGCGTGTTGTAGGGCACGCGTTCGTTGACGGTCTGGATGAAGCTCTTGATGTCCTTGCGGAAGTGCCCCAGCGAGACCATCGCGTTCTTGGCGTAATACCATTCGGCCTGCAGGTCGTAGGTATTGGCGCGGATCGGGTCCAGGTTCGGGTTGCCGATCGAGACCGATTGCGCGATCGGCGACACCGTGGCGTTCGGGGCCAGGTCGGTGTACTCGGGGCGCGACAGCGTCTTGCCGGCCGAGAAGCGCAGGAACACGTCCTTCGGCAGCTGGGCGGTCAGGTTCAGCGCCGGCAGCCAGTCGCGGTATTTCTTGGTGCCGCTGTTCGGCTGCAGCTGCCCCTGCACGTTGATCAAGGCCATCGAGGTCGCCTTGGTCTCGGCGCCGCGTACCCCGACATTGCCGCGCCAGGTGATGTTCCACAGGTCGTAGTTGAAGTCGACCATGCCGTACAGCGCGTCGATCTTTTCCTCGACCCCGCGGTTGGTCTGGGCCAGCACGTTGTATTCCGAGCCCGGCACCGCCGCGCAGTGGCATTCGATGTTATAGACGCCGAGGAACTTGTCGAGGTCGACCGCGGCCCAGGACGACGGCACGCCGGAGCCGCCCAGGCCTGCGCCGAAGCCGCTGATCTGGCGCGAGATGTCGGCCATGCTCACGCCGGCCGGCAGCGGCAGGCCGTTGGCGCTGTTGCCGATCTCGTAGTTGGTCCAGGTGTTCTTGCGCTTGGAGATGCCGAAGTGGGTGGTCAGGTGATCGTTCAGTTCCCAGTGCAGGTTGGCGGCGTGGGTCTGCAGCTTGTTGGTGGTGTCCAGGTAGCGGCCGACGAACATGCCGCGCACGTTGCCGGCGGCGTCCTGGTTGTTGAACTGGAAGTTGTTGGGGTTGCTGACGTCGATGCCGAAGTTCAGCGTCGGCACGTTGCGGTTGTCGCGGAAGTCCCACGAAAAGCCGTTCACGTTCGGAGCGTCGAACTGCACGGTGGTGCGCATCGGCTCGTTCAGGCCAGATTTGGAGGTGCCGGTCATGAAGTCGAGCTTGACCCGGTCGCTGAAGCGGTGGCTGCCGGACAGCACGTGCTGGCGGAACTTGGTCGTGTACACGTCGAGCAGGCCTTCCGAACGCACGTCGACGCCGTTGAAGCGGCCGTAGTCCCAGCTGCCGTTGTCGTCGAAATGGGCATCCAGGATCGAGGTCTGCGGCTTGCCGTTGGAACCCAGGTTGCGCCCGAACGAGACCGCCGAGATGTAGTTGTCGTAGCGCTTGTTGGCGAACTTGCCGTACATGAGGTCGAGATTCAGTTCGCTGTCCGCATTGCGCCACTGGTAGCTGTTGGTGATGCCAGTGCGCTCGTAATCGGTCTGCGAGCGGCGGTAGCGCGGGATGCGGGGGTGGAAGGCGCCCGAGCCGGCGGCCGGGTTGGCGACCGTGCCGCCGAAGTTGTCGGTGCGGCCCATCACGGCGTTGTAGGCTGTCGCATCCAGCGCGCGCGGCATGCCGCTGCCGCACATGGCCGGGGTGATGCCCTTGATCGGATCGCTGGCCGGGTTCTGGCGCGCCGCGCCTACCGGCGAGCAGAAGCCGCCGTCGTTGCTGGCGCTGAGGATCTCGACCGCTTCATAGCCTTCCTCGGTGGCGCGACGTTTCGAGTAGGCGCCGGACAGCAGCACGCCGACCTTGCCGTAGGCGGTGTCCCAGCGGTCGGAGAACAGCGCCGTGACACGCGGCTGGGTCTTGCCGGTCAGGGAATTGTGCATTTCCTGGCCGCCGACGCTGAAAGTACGGCCCTTGAAGTCGAACGGGCGCGCGGTGCGCAGGTCGACCGTGGCGCCGAGCGAGCCTTCCTCGATTGCGGCTTCCGAGGTCTTGCGCACTTCGAGGCTGTTGAACAATTCGGAGGCGAATACCGAAAAGTCGAAGCCGCGTCCGCGGTTGGTGCTGCCGTTGATGTCGGACGCCCCGGTCGCCGCCACGCCCTCGATGCCGTTGATGCGCACGCGCGTGAAACCGGCGTTCAGGCCGCGCACCGTGATCTGTTTACCCTCGCCGCCGTCGCCGCGCGCCAGTGCCACGCCCGGCACGCGCTGCAGCGACTCGGCCAGGTTTGCATCGGGGAACTTGGCGATGTCCTCGGCCTTGATCACGTCGACGATGCCGTCGGAATTCTTCTTGGTGTTCAGTGCGCTGTTCAGGCTGGCGCGGAAGCCGGTCACGTTGACCACGTTGTCGGGCTGGCCGCCGGCCTGGGCCAGGCGCTGCGGCTGCGCCTGGGGTGGTGCGCCATCGTTCGGCGGCCCGGCGTTCACCTGCCTGGCCTGCTCGGCCTGGCTCGTTTCATTGGCCGCGGGTGCCTGGTCGGCCTGGGCGGCGCTCTGCTGGGCGTGGGCAGTGGCCTGCAGGCCGGACAGCATGGCGAGCACGCCGAGGCTGACCAGGGTGCGCCGCTGGCGCCGGCGTGCGGATGGGGCTGTGTTTTTCATTGTTCGATGTCTCCGTTTTTATAGTGTGGGTCGGTACGAACGGGGCGCCGCTTGGGCGCTCATGCCGGGTAAAGTCGAAACGGCTGCTGTGTCCGTATTGACGCTGTCGATGGTAGCGCCATCGCGATGCCCGAACTGGTAACGCTACCTTGTACACCGGTAATAATCATGTTGTTGAGCGCTTGCATGGCATTTCACCAACACATCGCTCATCGCGGTGACAATACGGTCACAACACCAACAGGAGACCACCCGGTGACCCATTCCATGCCGCCCCGTTCGCCGTCCCGCTCACTGCCGCGTAGCGTCTTGCTGGCGCCTGTCATTGCCCTTGTCATTGCGATGGCAGGTGGCGCCGGCCGGGCGCAGGAACTGGGTATTCCGCAGGCTTCCGATACGGCGGCGGTGAAGGCGGCGCCAACGGCACCGGTAGCGCCGATGGCCGGCGGGGTGCCGGCGGCGTCGCGTGGCACACCGAAAAAAGTCACCTGGGATCGCTATTCACTGCTGGTCGACGGCAAGCGCATCGTGGTCTGGTCGGGCGAGATCCATCCGTTCCGCCTGCCCAATCCATCGCTGTGGCGCGACGTGATCCAGAAGATGAAGGCGCTCGGCTTCAACGGCGTCTCGTTCTACTTCGACTGGGCCTACCATTCGCCCAAACCCGGCGTCTACGACTTCAGCGGCGTGCGCGACATGGACCGCCTGCTGCGCATCGCCGAGGAAGAGGGCATGTATGTGATCGCGCGGCCCGGCCCGTATGTGAACGCCGAACTGTCCGGCGGCGGCTTCCCAGGCTGGATGTTCCGCAACAAGGCCGAGGCGCGCACCGACGACCCGGTCTACCTGGCCGCGGCCGACGAGTGGCTGGGCCGGATCAACGCCATCATCGCCCGCCACCAGGTCACCAACGGCGGCGGCAGCGTGATCGCCTACCAGCTCGAAAACGAACTGGGCAAGGTCGAACCCAAGCACGTGCGTGCAATGGAACACCTGGCAGCCAAGGCGCGCACGGACGGCATCAGCGTCCCGATGTTCCACAACGCGGCCGGGCGCCTGCCCGACTGGGCGCCGAAGGATTCCAGCGCCGCCTGGGCCAACCCCGGTCCCACCGAGCTGTACGCCTTCGACGGCTACCCGGGCGGCACCTGCAATGTGCACGCCGACCCGTCCGGTCCGAACCGGGCGCCGGACTGGGGTATCTACGGCAAGCCCGGTCCGAAGGCCGGTGCGCTGACCTCGCCGAACACGCCCGGCTTCGCCGCCGAACTGGGCTCCGGCTGGTTCGACTACTGGGGCTCGAACGGCACCTACAATTGCACCGCCGAGCGCCAGGGCAAGGGCTACCAGCGGGTGTTCTACGGTACCGACTTGATCAACCGCATCACCATCCACAACCTGTACATGGCCTTCGGCGGCACCTCCTGGGGCTGGCTGCCGGGGCCGATCGTGTACACCTCCTACGACTACGGTGCGCCGATCTCGGAAGACCGCGGCCTGCGGCCCAAGGCGCTGGCGCTCAAGCAGCAGGGCATGTTCGTGCAGGCGGCCGAGCCGGTGCTGGCGCAGATGGACAAGGGACCGGAGATCAGGACCTCGTCGCCCAGGGTGCGCGTGTACCACAACGTCAACCCGGCGCTCGGCGGGCACGTGCTGTTTGCCGTGCACCAGCCTTCCGACCTGCTGAGCGACGACCGTTTCAGCTTCGACCTGGCGACGCGCGACGGCAGCTACACGCTCGCGTCGCGCCTGAACGGTCAGGATGCCAAGATGCTGCTGGCCGACGTCGACCTGCAGCGCCAGCATCTGGTCTATTCGACCTCGGAGCTGCAGGCGCATCTGCCGAACGGCGAGCGCGACATCGTACTGCTGCAGGGCCGCGACGGCGAATCCGGGGAAACCGTACTGCGTTATGCAGGCGCGCCGGAGGTCGAGGTGCTGGCCGGGCGCGTGACCTCGGCCTTCGACGCCGCCAGGGGTGACCTGAAACTGGGCTACACCCACGACGGCCTGGCACGCGTGCGCATCACGGGCGGTGGCCGATCTCCGCTGCTCCTGCTGCTGGCCGACGAAAAGACCAGCACGCGTTTCTGGACCGCCGACACAGGTGCGGGCCGCATGCTGCAGCTGGGCGGCGCGCTGCTGCGCTCGGCCCGCATCGAAGGCGGGCGCCTGGCGCTGAGCGGCGACACCACCGAGGACGGCATACTCGAGTTGTGGGCGCCCGTGGTGACCTCGGTCAGCTTCAACGGCGCGCCAATGGCTACCAGCGCCCAGCCGGACGGCAGCCTGCGCACGGGCACGGTCAAGGGGCCGGACGCGATCAGGCTGCCCGACCTGGCGACGCTGGCCTGGACCCGCCGCATGGACAGCCCGGAAGCGCAGCCCGGCTTCGACGACAGCGCGTGGATCAGAGCGGACCACCGCGGTTCGGCAGCCCAGACCTGGACCCTGCCCGAGCGCGGCCAGCCGACGCTGGCGATGAGCGACTACGGTTTCCACCATGGCGACGTCTGGTATCGTGGCCGCGCCGACATCAAGGCCGGCGGCAAGCATGAACTCGACCTGTTCTACGGCGGCGGTGGCGGCGGCATGCTGCAGGTCTGGATCGACGGCCGCTTCGCCAGCCAGCACGAACTCGATACGGGACGGGCCTTTCCCGAGACCACCGACAGCGTCAAGCTGCAACTTGGCGCGCTGGCGCCCGGCGCGCATACGATCGCCGTCATGGTGCGCAACAACTCGCACAACTGGGACCTGATGGCCGACGACGCCCACCGCGAAGCGCGCGGCCTGATCGCGGCCTCGCTGTCGGTCCGTGGCGGCCAGCGTTTCGGGGTGCCGATCGCGTGGCGCCTCCAGGGCAGGCGCGGTGGCGAGGACGGCAGCGACCAGCTGCGCGGCCCGCTCAACAACGGCGGTTTGTACGGCGAGCGCGAAGGCTGGCACCTGCCAGCAAACCCGGGCGCGGGCTGGACCGCGGCGAAGCCCGGCGCCGCGCCGCCGGCGGCGGGCACCTACTGGCTGCGCACGCAGGTCAAGCTGGACCTGCCGAAGGGACACGACATCCAGCTCGGCCTCGCCTTCGGCGATACGGCCAAGCCCCGCTCCGACCGCGACAACCGCGCGGTCATCTTCGTCAACGGCTGGAACATGGGCCAGTTCGCCGCCAACATCGGGCCGCAGCGCGTGTTCGTCATCCCGCCGGGTATCATCGATCCGAACGGCGACAACTCGATTGCGCTGGCGGTCACTACCGACGGCAAGCCGGAGAATGCGCTGGAGCCGGTGAAGCTGGTGACACTGCGGGCGGCGCGCGGCGGCGTGCCGCTCGAGATCTTGCCGCAGCGCTGAACAGGCACGGCGCCGCCGCGTAGTACATGCGTCGGCGCCCGGGATGCAGGTCAGCGTGCGCCAGCCGTCACGGCGCTGCGCGCCAGCCAGCCACTCACCGCATTCGCCGCCGCCACGCCCATCGCCTGGTAGCCGGCCCGGTTCGGGTGCAGGTAATCGCCGGCGCTGCCCTCGCTGTTCGGCACATAGGGTGCCAGCAGCGTGCCGGTGGCCGGGTCGGTGGTGACGGCGTCGAAATCGGCGGTGGCGTCGAACAGGCCGCTGTTCAGGATGAAGCGGTTCAGCGTCCTGCGGTAGGCGTCGGTCTGGGCGTTGCCGTATTGCGCCGCCAGCGTCGGCGACACCGCCGCCAGCGGACTGTTGGCCGGCACCTGGCCGTTCGGCACGTAGCTGGACGTGATCGTCGCGCCGATCACGCCGAGTCCGGCGCTGCGCAGGCTGGTGACGACCTGGCGGTAGCCGGCGATGATCGGCGGCGGCGTCAGCTGGCCGCCGCCGAGGTCGTTGATCCCCTCGAGCCAGACCACCAGGTTCGCGCCCGACAGCCCGATCACGTCGCGCGCGACGCGCTGGGTGGCCGGCTGGCCGGTGCGCAGCGCCACCACGCCGTTGCCGCCGATGCCGGCATTGACCACGCTGACCTTGGCGCCCAGGCGCTTGTGCAGCTGGCGCGCCATCACGTTGGCCCAGCGGTCGTTGCCGTTCAGGGTGGAGAAGGTGCCGTCCGTGATCGAGTCGCCGAAGGCCACCACCACCAGGGTGTCGCGCGGTACCAGCACGTCGACTTCGCTGACGAAGAACCACGAGGTGGTCGAGTAGGGGAAGGCGATGTCGTCCTCGGCCAGCACCTGGTCGCCGGAATTCGGCGCACTGATATAAGAGGTGGTGAAGGCGCTCCCATGGTAGCTGGCCGGGCCGGTGGCGCCGTCGACGGCGAAGCTGATCGCCAGGTTGCGGCCGGCAAAGCGGTCGGCGTCGGCGTCGGACACGAAGGGCAGCGCGACCGGATCGCTGAACACCTGCTGGCCGGCGGGGATCGTGACGCTGGTGTTGCCGCGGAAGCGCAGCGGCACGCTGGTGCCGCGCGCGATGTTGGCCTGGAAGGCTTGCAGCGCCACCGCGGCGTGGCTGAAGGTCACCGGGCGGGTGCCGAACACGTTCGAGAAGCGCACGCGGATCGTATGGCCCCACAAATCGGGCTTGACGATCATGCGGAAGGTCTGGTTACTCGCGCCGTTGACGGTGGCGTTGGGCAGCGCGAAACTGAGGTCGGGCTGCGGGTCGAAACCGGGTACCGCGGCACCTTGCGGCGTGGTCGGCGCCACATAGGCGGCCTGGATCGAGGTGGCCCAGGTCGCGGCCCACTTGCTGCTGCCGCCATTGCTGCGGGTGAGGTCGTCGGCCTGGGCGGTTCCGCCGGCGAGCAGGCTGGCCAGCCCTGCCGCCAGAATCAGTGCCCGCCGTGTCGGGTTCCAGGCTTGCTGCTTACGGACGAAGGCCAGCCGCGGCAGCAGCCGGCGCATCCAGTTCAGCGTTCGCATTGTCGTCTCCATCGCGCCAGGCGCGTGTCGTTGGTTTGGAAGACCACTTCAACAAAACGGACGGTGGGCGTCAATCGCCGTGCATGGCCCGATTGATGGTGCTCATGCAGACTGCATTCGTCCGGTTAGCGATAACATAGGGCCATTTCCGTGTTAGCATTCCTGCGCATCAATAGAATGCACAACTCAGGTTGTTAGCGATAACAAGAGAAAACGGAGACACAAGATGACAAGATCCGACTCCCCGGCCCTGGGCGCCCGCCGCGCACTGGTGCTGGCGCTGGCCGCGGCGCTGCTGCCGGCCGGCGCCGGCCAGGCGCAGCAGGTGCCGGCCGCCTGCCAGGCCGCGTCCTGCGGCTGGCTCGACCCCCAGCGTGCCCCCGAAGCGCGCGCCGCCGAGCTGGTGGCGCGCATGACGCTCGAAGAAAAGGCCGTCCAGCTCGGCAACGCCGCACCTGCGATTGCGCGCCTCGGCGTCCCTGCCTACAACTGGTGGAACGAGGGCCTGCACGGCGTGGCGCGCGCCGGCTACGCCACCGTGTTCCCGCAGGCGGTCGGCATGGCGGCCACCTGGAACCCGGCGCTGATGCGGCAAACGGGCGACGTCATCGCCACCGAATTCCGCGCCAAGTACCTGCAGAACCGCGCACCCGACGGCGGCGCCGAGTGGTACCGCGGCCTCACCGTGTGGTCGCCCAACATCAATATCTTTCGCGACCCGCGCTGGGGCCGCGGCCAGGAAACGTATGGCGAGGACCCGTTCCTGACGTCGCGCATGGCGATCGGCTTCATCGACGGCCTGCAGGGCGACGACCCGGCCTTGTTCAAGACCATCGCCACCGCCAAGCACTTCGCCGTGCACAGCGGCCCGGAATCGAACCGCCACCGCGAGGACGTGCATCCGTCCGCGCACGATCTCGAAGACACGTATCTGCCGGCCTTCCGCGCCACGGTTACCGAGGGCAAAGTGCAATCGGTCATGTGCGCCTACAACGCGGTGAACGGCGTGCCGGCCTGCGCCAGCGACGACCTGATGGAGAAGACCTTGCGCCGGGCCTGGGGCTTCAAGGGCTTCGTGGTCTCGGATTGCGGCGGCGCCGCCAACATCTACCGTCCCGACAGCCTGCACTACACGCGCACGCCGGAAGAGGCGGTGGCGGTCGGCTTCAAGGCCGGCATGGACCTGATCTGCGGCGACTACCGCAACGGCATGACGACCGAGGCCGGACCCATCGTCAGTTCCGTGCGCCAGGGGCTGCTGCCGCAAGCCGTGGTCGACCGCGCGCTGGTGCGGCTGTTCACCGGACGCATCCGGCTCGGCATGTTCGACCCGCAGCCGGCCTTTGCCGGCATCCGCGCAGACGACTACGATACCCCGGCGCACCGCGCCGTGTCCCTGAAGATGGCGCAGGAATCGATGGTGCTGCTGAAGAACGACGGCCTGCTGCCCCTGAAGCAGGCGCCGCGCACCATCGCCGTGATCGGACCGAACGCCGACAGCGACGATGCCCTGGTCGGCAACTACAACGGCCAGCCCTCGCACCCGGTGACGGTCCTGGCCGGCATCCGCGCCCGCTATCCCGACGCCAAGGTGATCTACGCCGAGGGCTCCGGCCTGGCCGGCCCGGCCGAACCGGCGGTGCCGGCCACCGCCTTCTGTGCGGACGCCGCCTGCCGCACGCCCGGCCTGAACGCCGAGCATTTCGCGGCGCTGTCGACCGGTGCAGCGCTCGAAGGCACGCCGACGCTGAAACGGCTCGAACCCGCAGCCCGCGTCGAATGGCAGGACGGCAAGCGCAACACGGCGCTGCGCTGGAGCGGTTACCTGAAGGCGCCGGCAAGCGGCATCTACCGGCTGCGCTTCGTCAGCACCGGCGCGTATCGCATGTGGCTCGACGGCAAGCAGATTGTGGATGCCTGGGACGTCACCGATTCGCCGTCGATCGATTACGGCAAGGTCGACCTCAAGGCCGGGCAGGTCTATCCGATCCGCATCGAGGCGGTGCAGAAGGGCGCGCGCGGCAACCAGAAGCTGGTCTGGAGCCCGCCGATCGACAGCGGCCGCGAAGCGGTCGACGCCGCCGCACGCGCCGACCTGGTGGTGTTCGTGGGCGGCCTGAATGCCAACCTGGAAGGCGAGGAACTGAAGCTGCAGGTGCCCGGCTTCGCCGGCGGCGACCGCACCAGCCTCGACCTGCCGGCACCGCAGCAGCAATTGCTGGAACGCGTCAGCGCGGCCGGCAAGCCCACGGTGCTGGTGCTGATGAGCGGCAGCGCGCTGGCGGTCAACTGGGCCGACAAGCACGTGCCCGCGATCGTCCAGGCCTGGTATCCGGGCGGCGAGGGCGGCCACGCGGTGGCAGGCCTGATCGCCGGCGACTACAGCCCGGCCGGCCGCCTGCCGGTGACCTTTTACAAATCGGCCGACCAGCTGCCGCCTTTCCCCGACTACCGGATGGAGGGCCGCACCTACCGCTACTTCCGCGGCGAGCCGCTGTACCCCTTCGGCCACGGCTTGAGCTACACCCGCTTCGACTACCGCACGCCGGCGCTGGCGGCGGCCTCGGTCGCGGCCGGCCAGCCGGCAACCGTGACGGTGGAGGTGGCCAACAGCGGCGCGCGCGACGGCGACGAGGTGGTGCAGCTGTACCTGGCCAAGCCGGGCGATCCGGCCAACCCGACCCTGGCCGGCTTCAGCCGCGTGCACCTGGCCGCGGGTGCCAGCACGAAGGTGAGCCTGGCGCTCGATGCGCGCGCGCTGTCCTCGGTCGATGCCGCCGGCAAGCGCCGCGTCGTCCCCGGCGTCTACACCCTCTACCTCGGCGGCGGCCAGCCGCGCCATGCGAAGACGGTGTCGGCGCGTTTGACCGTCACCGGCACGGCGGCCGAGCTGCCGCGCTGAGCCAGGCATGCACAATCATAAGGAGACTTCGATGGGCAAACGTTTATTGGTCGTGCTGGCGGCGGTATCCGGCATCTGGCTGGCGCCCGCCGCCCCGGCGGCCGCGCAGGCGGAATTCAAGCCGTTCGTGTTGAACAATACCCGGATCGTGCCGCTGCAGTCCAAGGCGGGCCGCAAGTACGAGCTGGTGGTGGTCCTGCCGGCGAGCTACGCGGCCAATCCGGGCAAAACGTATCCGGTGCTGTACTACCTCGACGCTTACTGGGACACGCCGCTGCTGGTGTCCACCTACGGCAACCTGATCTACGATAACCGGGCGCCCGAGTTCATCATGGTCGGCTTGTCCTACCCGGCCGGCACGGACTACGACGTCGAGCGGCGCAAGGACTACACGATCAGCGCCACGGATGCGAACTCCGGCAAGGCCGACGCCTTCCTGGGCTTCATCACGCAGGAAGTGGCGCCGCTGGTCGAGTCGCGCTTCCGCGGCGACAAGGCCGGGCGCGTGATCGGCGGCAGTTCGCTGGGCGGGTTGTTCGCGATCGCGGCGGCCTACAAGGCGCCCGGCTTCTTTGCCGGGCACATCGCGATCAGCCCGGCGGCCGGCTGGGACGAGGGCGCGCTGGCGAAGCTGGACGAGCAGTACGCGCGTACGCACAAGTCGCTGCCGGCGCGCATGTTCATCTCCTACGGTGGCGACGAGTATGCGGGCTTCCGCGAGCCGATCGTGACGTTCCAGAGGCAGCTGGCGACCCGTAACTACAACGGCCTGGCGCTGCGGAACTACCGCATGGAAGGACTCGACCATACGAGCGTGAAGGGCGACGGCTACGTGCGCGGGCTGGACTGGGTGTGGCAGCCGCGCCGGCCTGCGGGGCCGAGCGGGCTTACGCGGGCAATGACGCAGCAGGCTCAGTGAGGTCCAGGGCCTGGTGCCAGCGCTGGCGGTACGCCGTCAAACCTGCCACCGCGCGCGGCCCGATCGCCCTGCTCGACCCTGGCGGCACGCCGTCGCGGTAGCGCAGCATCCAGCCACCGCAGGTGGTGCCGCTGGCGTCGTCCGAGTAGCTCACGGGCTGGTGCGGACGCAGGCTGGCCAGCAGCGGCCCGAACCAGGGGTTGGCGGTAAAGCTGCCTTCGACCGCGAGCGGGCCGGTGGCGCACAGCGCGTCGAGGCAATGATCGGTCATCAGCACGCAGTACAGGGTCGCCAGCGCGTAGCGTTCGCGTGCATCGCGCGGCGGCGGACCCTCGATGCAGCCGCTGCGGCCGGCGAACGGGCCGCCGGTGGCGGCAAAGCAGGGCAGGGCCAGCGTCCCCTGGCGCACCAGGCGCTCGATGTCGTCGATGGTGCAGGGTTCGACCACGGCGCCGGCCAGTTCGGCGAACTCGCGCCCGCCCATGAAGCGCATGCAGGCCACCGGCTGGCCGAGCGCATTGGTGTTGGCCAGCATGTCGGCGTCTTCGCGCAAGCCGTCCAGGGCGACGCCGAAGGCGGCGGCGATCATCCAGGTGCCGGTGGAGAGCACCGTGCGCGGGGCGGAACGGTCATGCTGCGCCAGGTAGCGCAGCAGCGAGGCATTGCTGTCGTGGATGCCGGACAGTACCTGGCAGCCGCGCGGCAGGCCGGTGGCGTCGGCCACTTCGGCGCGCAGCGTGCCGAGCGACGCCCAGGCCGGCGCCAGCGGCGGCATCAGCTTGCGCCAGCCCATGCGCTCGACCAGCGACGAATACTGCTGGGTGCGCGGATTCCACAGGTCGGTGTGGCAGCCGAGCGAGGTCGCTTCGCCGGAGGCGGCGCCGCACAGGCGCCAGGCCCAGTATTGCGGGTACATCAGGATGTGGCGGGTACGGGCGAATTCGTTCGGGAAGGACTGCTGCAGCCAGGCCAGCTGGCGGCCCAGGTTCAGGCCCGCGGGCAGGCTAGGGGAGCAGGTCTCGGCAAACGGCGGGCGCGCCGTGTAGTCGACGCCGGGCAAGCGGGCTTCGTAGTCGAGTACCGGCAGCACCAGGCCGTCGCGGTCGACCAGCGCCGCGGTGGCGCCGTGCGTCACCGGCACGATGGCGGAGACGTCGGCCAGGCCGGCGAAGCCGCGGCAGGTCGCCAGCAGCCACTGCCACAAACCTTCGGTGTCGTGGTGCGGGTAAAGGCCGCCGCCCAGGACGGCGTTCGGGCGGCGCTGTTCGGCCAGCACCCGCCCGCCGGCGTCGATCAGCGCCAGCTTGGCGTTGGTCTTGCCGATGTCGAGGACGATCAGGGCGTCCGGCTGCATGTCGTCACTCATTTGCTCACCCGGCGCGCACGCAGCAGGCGTGGCAGGGCGATCGTCGCCAGCAGCAGGATGCCGACCACGATGGTCATGTAGATGCCGGGGATGTTCGCCAGCGACATGCCGTAGGTGGCCACGCCCAGCGTCAGGATCGCCAGCAGCACGCCGCCGATGGTGCCGGCGCCGCCGGCGATGCTGACGCCGCCCAGGATCACCATCGTGATCACTTCCAGCTCCCAGCCGGTGGCGATGTTCGGGCGGGTGGAGCCGATGCGGCCGGTGAGGAAGAAGGCGGCCAGGCCGGCCATGGCGCCGGTCAGCACGAACAGCGCCAGGCGGTAGCGGTCGACCGCGATGCCGGAAAAGCGCGCCGCGTCCGGGTTGTTACCGATCGCGAAGATGCGGCGGCCCCAGGACGTCGCGTGCAGCACGAAGGCGAACAGCGCCGCGAAGGCCAGCAGCACCACGAACTCGCGCGGCACGATGCCGAAGAAGTAGCCCTGGCCCCAGTCGGCCATCAGCTGCGGGTAACCCGTAAAGGCCTTGTCGCCCAGGACTACGCTGGCCAGGCCGCGGAACAGCGACACGGTGCCGATAGTGACCACGATCGAGGGCAGGCCGAAGCGCGTGACCAGCACGCCGTTGAGCAGGCCGCAGGCGCAGCCCGCCGCCAGCGCCACCAGCACCAGGGTCGCCGGCGGAAAGCCGGCCTGCATCGCCAGCCCCATGGCCACCGAGGACAGCGCCAGCGTGCCGGCCACCGAGATGTCGATCTCGCGGCAGATGATCAGGAGCGCCATCGGCAGCGCGATCAGCGCCTTTTCGCTGAAGTTCTGGGTGCCGTCCAGCAGGTTGTAGAGGTCGAGGAAGTGCGGCAGCACGATGCTGTTGACCGTGAAGACCACGATCAGGAGCAGGGCGAGCAGGGTTTCCCAGCGTCCCAGGACGCTCTTGAGCTTGACGGCTTCGCGGTCGAGGATGGTGTAGCGCGACGTCGGTTTGTTCGACTGCGGGGTCGGCACGGCGGTGGTGTTCACGCGGTCTCCTGTTCTATTTATATTAGTGCGCGGCTGGTTCGAGCTGGTTCCGGTGCAGCGGCAGGATCTGGCGGCTGCCCTTGCGGCCGCCGCGGGCGTTCACCAGCACCGCCGCCAGGATCACCAGGCCGGTCAGGGCGCTCTGCCAGAACGGCGACACCTGCAGCACCGGCAGCGCGTTCCCGATAACGGTCAGGAACAGCGCGCCGAGCAGGGCGCCGGTCACGGAGCCGACGCCGCCGGCGATGCTGACGCCGCCGATCACGCAGGCGGCGATCACGGTGAATTCGAAGCCGTAGGCCACTTCGGTGTAGGCCACCGCGTAGCGCGCCACCCACAGGTAGCCGCACAGGCCGGCCACCAGCCCGGACAGGCCGTAAGTCCACAGCAGGCGCCGCGCGGTCGGGATGCCGATGTAGCCGGCGCACTGCGGCGCATTCCCGATCGCGAACAGGTCGCGCCCGAAGCGGGTGAAGCGCGCGATGAACAGGAACAGCGCGAACGCGGCGGCGGCGATCCACACCAGGTGCGGCAGACCGAACAGGCGCGTGAGCGGAAACGCGATGAAGTCGGCCGGCATCTGGTGCGCCGACACCCAGGTGCCGCCGGACAGCACGAACACCAGGCCGCGGTACACGCTCATGGTGCCGAGCGTGATCACGATCGGCGGCAGGCCGAGGTAGCCGATCAGCCAGCCGTTGACCAGGCCCAGCGCCAGGCCGGTGACGACCGCCATCAGCACCACCGCGAACAGCGGCGCTTCCGGATGGCGCGAGGCCAGCATCGCCGCAACCATGCCGGACAGCGCCAGGTTCGCCGCCACCGACAGGTCGACCCCGCGCGTGACGACCACCAGCATCTGGGCCAGCGCCAGCATCACCAGCAGGGTGCTGTCGGTGACCAGGTTGGCCAGCGAGGGCGCGCTCAGGAACACCGGGGCCTTGACGCCGACTGCCAGCACCAGGGCCACGACCATCAGGGCGAGCAGGGGCTCGCGTTGGAACAGGGATTTCATGCTGCGTTTTCCTCTTGTCGTGCCGATTCCAGTTCGATGCCCGACGCCGCGGCCACCACGATTTCCGGCGTCGCCTCGCCGCGTTCGAACACCCGCCGCACGTGCCCGTGCTGCATCACGACCACGCGGTCGGCCAGCCCCAGCACTTCCGGCAGCTCGGACGACACCAGGATCACCGACAGACCGCGCGTCACCAGTTCGCTGATGAAGCGGTGCACCGCGGCCTTGGAGCCGATGTCGATGCCCTTGGTCGGCTCGTCCAGGATGATCACTTTCGGATCGGTCGCCAGCCATTTGCCCAGCACCACCTTCTGCTGGTTGCCGCCGGATAGCTCGGACACATGCTGTGTCAGGTGGCTCGCCTTCAGTTCCAGCTGCTCGGCGAAGTGGCGCGCGATCTGCGTTTCGTGGGCACGGTGCCCGCGCAGGAAAAACCCGATCTTCGACAGGATCGGCAGCGAGATGTTCTGCTGGATCGGCATCGTCAGGTGGGCGCCGTGGTGCTGGCGGTCTTCCGGCACGTAGGCGATGCCGTGGGCGATGGCCTGGCTCGGCGTCGAGATGGCGACGGGCTTGCCCTCGAGGCGCACATTCCCGGTCACGCCGGGCGTCATGCCGAAGATCGCCTGCATCACTTCAGAGCGGCCGGCGCCGACCAGGCCGTAGAAGCCGAGGATCTCGCCGCGGCGCAGCGTGAAACTTACCTGGTCGAATTCGGTCGAGTGGCACAGCTTGTCCACTTCCAGCAGCGGGCCGCCGATCTCGGCCTGCGCCTTCGGATAGGCATCGTTGACGGCGCGGCCGACCATCAGCGCGACCAGTTCGGCCTCGGTGATCGCGGACAGCGCGCCGTCGGCCACGAACCTGCCGTCGCGCAGCACGGTGTAGCGGTCGGCCACCTCGAAGATCTCGTCGAACTTGTGCGAGATGAAGATGACGGCGGTGCCGGCAGCCTTGAGTTGGGCGATGATGCGGTATAGCTCGCGGATCTCGCGCTGCGACAGCGCGGCGGTCGGCTCGTCCATGATCACCACGCGCGCCTCCTGCGACAGCGCGCGGGCGATCTCGACGAAGTGGCGCTGCGCCACCGACAAGTCTTTTACGCGCGCGCGCACCGGCAGCGCCACTTCCAGGCGCGCGAACAGGGCCTCGGCTTCCTGCTCGATGCGCCGCCAGTCGATGCGGCCGCCGGCGCGGGTCGGCTGGCGGCCGACGTAGATGTTCTCGGCCACGGAGAGTTCGTCGAACATCACGGTTTCCTGGTGCACGGCGGTGATCCCGGCCTGCATGGCTTCCTGCGGGCTTTTCAGCACCACCGGCTTGCCGTCCAGGAGGATGCTGCCGGCGTCGGGCTGGTAGATGCCGGTCAGGGTTTTCACCATGGTCGACTTGCCGGCGCCGTTCTCGCCGATCAGGGCCATGACTTCGCCGGCGCGGATGGTGAGGCCGACGTCGTTGAGGGCGTGGATGCCGTTGAAGCGTTTGCTGATGCCGGTCAGTTCGAGGACGGGTGGGCCGGGCGGAGAATCGGCATACGTGGGCGTGATTGGGGCTTGGGTGACGGGCATAATTTGAGCAGACAAAGTGATTTTCCCGTTAGCAGAGAAACCGTCGTCCCTGCGAAGGCAGGGACCCAAGTCGGACGAGTCAACGCGGCGCCGAGAACTTGGGCCCCTGCCTGCGCAGGGGCGACGGCTTACTGCCAACACTTATCGATGCAGCGCCGCGGCATATTCGCCGCGGCAAACCATCAGAACATCTTCGCAAACTTCTCGACGTTCTCTGCGTTGTAAGTGAACGGCGGCCCCAGCGCCGCCTCGCCCTTGTCGTCCAGCGTCACCTGGCCCAGGCGGCCGACCGACACCGGCGTGCCCGCCTTGGCCGCAGCCTTGCCCGTCACGAACTGGTCGGCCGCAAAGGTCGCGGCGTAGCCCAGGTCGATCGGATTCCAGATCGCGAATTCCTTGACCGCGCCGCTCTTGACGTGGCCGGCCATCTCGGACGGCAGCCCGAGACCGGTCACGTAGACCTTGCCGACCAGGTGCTCGTCGACCACCGCCTTGCTGGCGGCGACGATGCCGACCGTGGTCGGGGCGATGATCGCCTTCAGGTTCGGGTGGCTGCGCAGCAGGCCGATCGCTTCGCGGTAGCTCTTGTCCGACTGGTCGTCGCCGTAGACGGTGGCCACCAGCTTGACCTTGGCGTACTCCGGCTTTTGCAATACCTGCTTCATCACGCCGATCCAGATGTTCTGGTTGGTGGCCTGGGCCGACGCCGACAGGATCGCGACTTCGCCGGCGCCGCCCATCGAACCGGCCGCCATCTGGATCTGCTTCTCGCCGATCAGTTCCGCGTTGGACGGGTTCAGCTGCATCTGGCGGCCTTCCGGCGCCAGGCCGGAATCGAAGGAGATCACCTTGATCCCGCGCTGCATCGCCTTCTTCGCGATCGGCACCAGCGCGTTCGGGTCGTTGGCCGAGATGACGATCGCATCGACCTTCTGGCTGATCAGCGAGTTGATGATCTCGATCTGGCCTTCGGCGCTGGGCGTGGTCGGGCCGGTGTAGATCACCTCGACGTTGCCGAGCTGTTTGGCCGCTTCGTCGGCACCGGCGTGGGCGGCGTCGAAGAAGCCGTTGCCGAGGTTTTTCACGACCATGGCGATGCGGGTTTTCTCGGGCTTCTTGTCGCACCCGGACAAGGTCGCGGCCGCGCCGACCACCAGGCCGGCGGCGGCGGCAACCATCAGGAGACGCTTGATCTTGTTATGCTTGATGCTCAATGCGATGTCTCCGTCTGGAAGATGGCGGCCGTCTGCAGGTCGTATGCGGGGTTCGACTGCAGGTCGTAGGCATGATTGAAGTGCGGCGCACACAGGTTCGGGGCGGCCGCATCGGGCGCGACGGTGACGACGTTGACGCCGTACTGTTCGAGCAGCTGCACGGCGCTGTCGGAGGCGTTGGTGTCGGTGATGACGGTGGCCACGCGGTCCAGGCCGCACAGGATCAGGCCGGCCTTCTTGGCGAACTTGGAGCTGTCGGCCAGCACCACGAGTTCCTCGGCTTGGCTGATCAGGCGCTTCTCGGCCTGGATCAGCAGCGGGTCGGCTTCCATCAGGCCCAGCAGCGACAGGCCATACACGCTCATGAACATCTTGCTGGCGTAGTGGTGCTGGGTGATGTCGTTGTCGAAGGGCGAGAGGATCACGTTCTGCTCGCGATAGACTTTGCCGCCCGGGACGATGATCTCGTTCTCGCTCGACACCAGCAGCCGTTCGGCCATCAGGAACGAGTTCGTCAGGATCTTCAACTGTTTGTCGGCCAGGAACTCGGCCATCATGAAGGTGGTGGTGCCACCGTTGATGATGATCGTCTCGCCGTCCACGCACATCGACGCCGCCTGACGCGCGATGGCACGCTTGCGCGCCGCGTAGCACTGGATGTTGTTCTGGAAGGTTTCGCTCGACAGCGCGAACTGGCGCTTCTTAGGGAGCAGGTTTTCTGCGCCGCCGCGGGTGCGGGTGAGCAGGTTGCGGGCTGCAAGCCAGCTGATGTCGCGCCGGACCGTTGCCGGGGACGCGTTGAGCCATTCGACAAGCTGTTGCACCGTCGCTGTCTGGTGTTCTGCCAGCAGCTTCAGCAAACGCTTGCGGCGTTTGTGATTCACCATGTTGTCTCCTCCTGTTGCCGTCTGTTTTTGGATTGCGGCTCGCTAAAGTCATGCCGAAAAGGAATGCTTTGCGTCGTTAAAGATTAATCAGACTACAAGGGCGCGTCAATCACCAATTGCTCAAGCCGCTGATTATTTCTACGACGCGTCGCATCGAAATGCGCAATCCAATCAAGCAAATGATTAATTCGCTCTTGGTCAGGAAGTTGACTGTTTCTGAGTTGACACTGATTACCCCGCTGATTTCTACTTGTCCGGGTTGCCAGGGACGCTTTCCACCAGAGGGCGCTGGCCAGGGATGTCGAGCTTTACTCAATCAATAACGGAGACTGTCAATGAGCGCATTAAGCGACACCAAGCCGAAGGAACCGATCGCCTCACGCTGGAATGATCAACTTGCGGCCGGGATGAGCGAACCGGAACTGCTGCTGTACCGTTCGAACCTGCTCGGTTCGGACCTGCGCATCACCAACTTCGGAGGCGGGAACACCTCCGCCAAGATCATGATGGAAGATCCGCTCAGCGGCGGGCAGGTCGAGGTCCTGTGGGTCAAGGGCTCGGGCGGCGACCTCGGCTCGATCAAGCTGGACGGCTTCTCGACGCTGTACATGGACAAGCTCAACGCGCTCAAGGGGCGCTATCGCGGCCTCGAACTGGAAGACGAGATGGTCGCCTACCTTCCGCACTGCACCTTCAACCTGAATCCGCGCGCCGCCTCGATCGACACCCCGCTGCATGCCTATATCGCGCGCAAGCACGTCGACCACATGCACCCGGATTCGGTGATCGCGATCGCTGCCTGCAAGAACAGCGAAGCCATCACCCAGCGCGTGTTCGAAGGAGAACTGGGCTGGCTGCCATGGCAGCGTCCCGGCTACGACCTCGGACTGAAACTGGAAAAGCTGTCGCAGGAACAGCCGAACCTGAAGGGCATCATCCTCGAAGGCCACGGCCTGTTCACCTGGGGCGACGACGCCAAGTCGTGCTACGAGACCACGCTGCAGATGATCAAGCGCGCCGAGGACTGGCTGAACGCGAACATCAAGCAGCCGGTGTTCGGCGGCCAGAAATACCAGCCGCTGCCGGCGGAGGAACGCGCCGCCGTCGCCGCCCGCCTGATGCCGCTCCTGCGCGGCAAGATCAGCAAGACCGAATACAAGCTGGGCCACTTCGACGACAGCGACGCCGTGCTGGAATTCGTCGGCAGCGCCGACCTGGCCCCGCTGGCGCTGCTGGGTACGTCCTGCCCCGACCACTTCCTGCGCACCAAGATCCGCCCGATGGTGCTGGACTTCGATCCGACCGCACCCGACCTCGACAAACTGGTCTCGGGCCTGGACGAGGGCCTGGAAGCCTACCGCGCCGACTACACCGCCTATTACGAGCGCAGCAAGCGCGACAACTCGCCGAAGATCCGCGACGCCAACCCGATCATCTACCTGATCCCGGGCGTGGGCATGCTCTCCTTCGCGAAGGACAAGGCCACCGCGCGCATCGCCGGCGAGTTCTACGTCAACGCCATCAACGTGATGCGCGGCGCGAACGGCGTCGACACTTACGTCGGCCTGCCGGAACAGGAAGCCTTCGACATCGAATACTGGCTGCTCGAAGAAGCCAAGCTGCAGCGCATGCCCAAGCCGAAGAGCCTGGCCGGCCGCATCGCCCTCGTCACCGGCGGCGCCGGCGGCATCGGCCAGGCGGTCGCACGCCAGATGCTGCAGGAAGGCGCTTGCGTGATGCTGACCGATATCGACGCCGAAGCGCTGGAACAGGCCAGGGCCGACCTGGTCAAGGTGGGCGGGAAGGACAGCGTCGCCGTCGTGCAGGCGAACATCACGAGCGAAGAGCAGGTGGCCGCCATCTTCGGCAGCACCGCGCTGCGCTTCGGCGGCGTCGACATCCTGGTCTCGAACGCCGGCATCGCCTCGGCCGCGCCGCTCGAAGAGACCACCCTCGACATCTGGAAGCGCAACCAGGACATCCTGGTCACCGGCTACTTCCTGGCCAGCCGCGCCGCCTTCCAGATGCTCAAGCAGCAGGGGCTGGGCGGCAGCATGGTGTTCGTCGGCTCGAAGAACGGCCTGGTGGCATCCGCCGGCGCCTCGGCCTACTGCACCGCCAAGGCCGCCGAGCTGCACCTGGCCCGCTGCGTGGCGCTGGAAGGTGCCGAACACGGCATCCGCGTCAACGTGGTGAATCCGGATGCCGTGATCCGCGGGTCGCGCATCTGGGACGGCAAGTGGAAGGAAGAGCGTGCCGCCTCGAACAAGATCGGCACCGACGACGTCGAGGAGTTCTACCGCAAGCGTTCGATGCTGAAGCGCAGCGTGCTGCCCGAGGATATCGCCGAAGCCGTGTACTTCCTGGCCAGCGACAAGGCGGGCAAGAGCACCGGCAACGTGCTGAACGTGGATGCCGGCAACGCCGCGGCGTTCACCCGCTGATTGACGTTGCAATCAGGCCGGGCTGATGTTAAGTTGTCATCCATAACTGATATATCAGACCGGCAGGGTGGGTTCACTGTGCCCACCCTACGAACGATACCTATAAATAAGCAGCAGCCGGCACACCGGCACACGAAGGAGACGAGAATGAACGGGAATGTGATCGACGCGGGCCTGGTGGCCGAACAGAACGACAAACTGGCTTCGCAGGTGCAGGCCGACTACGAGGCGCTGGGCGGCATGCTGGCGCGCCGCGGCCAGGACATCGACAAGCTGACCGCGCTGGCACAGGCGTTCACGGTCGCGGTCCCGAGCTGGGGCGTGGGCACCGGCGGCACCCGTTTCGCACGCTTTGCCGGCCGCGGCGAGCCGCGCAACGTGTTCGAGAAGCTGGAAGACTGCGCCGTCATCAACCAGCTGACCCGGGCCACGCCGGCGGTGTCGCTGCACTTCCCGTGGGACAAGGTCACGGACGCCGCCGAGCTGCGCGAAAAAGGCGCCGCACTCGGCCTGGGCTTCGACGCCGTCAATTCCAACACCTTTTCGGATGCGCCGAACCAGGAACTCAGCTACAAGTTCGGCAGCCTGACCGCGACCAACGCCGCCGTGCGCGCCCAGGCCGTGGCCCACAACATCGAGTGCATCGAGATCGGCCAGGCGATCGGCTCCAAGGCGCTGACCGTCTGGGTCGGCGACGGCGCCAATTTCCCGGGCCAGCACAACCTGCGCGGCGCGCTCGAGCGCTACCTGGAAAGCATGCGCCAAGTGTACGACGCGCTGCCGGACGACTGGAACGTCTTCATCGAGCACAAGCTGTTCGAGCCGGCCTTCTACGCCACCACCATCGCCGACTGGGGCACCAGCTTCGCCGCCGCCAGCGCCCTGGGACCGAAGGCCAAGTGCCTGGTCGACCTCGGCCACCATGCGCCGAACACCAACATCGAAATGATCGTCGCCCGCCTGGCCCAGTTCGGCAAGCTCGGCGGCTTCCATTTCAACGACAGCAAGTACGGTGACGACGACCTGGACTCCGGTTCGATCAATCCGTTCCAGCTGTTCCTGGTCTTCAACGAGCTGGCCGACGCCGCCGAGCGCGAAGGCAGCGCCTTCAAGCCGGCCTACATGCTGGACCAGTCGCACAACGTGACCGACCCGATCGAAAGCCTGATGAACAGCGCCGTCGAAGTGCAGCGCGCCTACATCCAGTCGGCCCTGGTCGACCGCGCCGCGCTGGCCGAGCACCAGCAGAACAACGACGCGATGCAGGCGGCGGCGACGCTGAAGCAGGCGTTCCGCACCGACGTCAGCGCGATCCTGGCGATGGCGCGCCTGCGCGCCGGCGGGGCGGCGGATCCGGTGGCGTGCTATCGCAACAGCGGTTATCGCGACCGCGTGGCAAGCGCGCGTCCGGCGAAGGCGGGGGCTAGCAGTAGCGGGATTGTTTGATTGCTGGGTCGCGTAGCCTGAAGGTTGCGCGAACGATAGCCATTAGCCTAAAAACCGTCGCCCCTGCGAAGGCAGGGGCCCAAGTTGCGGGCAGATCGCATAACTTGGGCCCCTGCCTTCGCAGGGGCGACGGGCAGCGGCTAGTGGTGCCTACGAACGCAGCCACACATCATCCCGTATCCAGGAGCCATCCCCGAATGAGCAAGCGCCACCCGCGCGCACCGTTCGCCGCCAGTGCCGTTGCCTACGCGACGGCCCTGTTCTGCGCGAACCTGCACGCAGCCAGCACGCCCCCCGCACCCGTCATCGCCGATTCCTTTGCCGAGGTCGCCACCCACCTGGCATCCCCGCCGGACGACGCCAGGCCCATGATGCGCTGGTGGTGGTTCGGCCCGTCCGTCGTCCAGCCGGAGCTCGAACGCGAAATCAAGGCCATGAAGGCCGGCGGCTTCGGCGGCTTCGAAATCCAGCCGGTGTATCCGATGGAGCTGGACGACGCCGCGCGCGGCATCCATAACGTCCCCTACCTTTCTCCCGAATTCCTCGACGCCGTCGGCTTCGCCAACCGTACCGGGCGAGCCAATGGCATGCGCGTCGACATGACGCTGGCCAGCGGCTGGCCCTACGGCGGCCCGCACGTGGGCGTGAACGAAGCGGCATCGCGCCTGCGCATGGCGACTGCCGAACTGCCGGCCGGCGCCGCCAGCGTCGCGCTGCCCTCGGTGATGAGCGGCGAAAAGCTGGTCGCGACCTTCGTCGGTGCCGGCAGCGGCAAAGGCATCGACGCCACGCGCCTGCAGCTGGTCGAACCGACGGTCGCGAACGGCCGCGCCGCCATCGCCCCGGCGCAGGAGGCGCGGACAGTCGTGTTCTACGTGGCCTCGCGCACCGGCCAGCAGGTCAAGCGCCCGGCGCTCGGAGCCGAAGGCTTCGTGCTGGACCACCTGAGCCGGAAAGCCATCGACCACCATTTGAAGGTCGTGGCCGAGCCGCTGATGAAAGCCTTCGGCGACCAGCCGCCGTACGCAGTGTTTTCGGACAGCCTCGAGGTCTACAATACCGACTGGACCGACGACTTCCTCGACGAATTCAGAAAGCGCCGCGGCTACGACCTGAAACCCTACCTGCCGGCCATCTTCAGCGGCCAGGGACCGGATGCTGCCGGCGCCCGCCACGACTGGGCGCTGACCCAGACCGACCTGGTGAACGAGCGCTACCTGACCCCGGTGAACGACTGGGCCAGGGCGCACGGCACGCAATTCCGCTCGCAGACCTACGGCGAGCCGGCCGTGTCGATGTCGAGCAACCGCCTGGTGGCGCTGCCGGAAGGCGAGGGCCCGCAGTTCCGCGAATTCTCGTTCACGCGCCTGGCTACCTCGGCCGGCCATCTGTACAACCGCCCGGTGATCTCGGCCGAGACCTGGACCTGGCTGCATTCGCCGGCCTTTGCCGCCACGCCGCTGGACATGAAGGCTGAAGCCGACCGCATGCTGCTGCAAGGCGTCAACCTGTTCATCGGCCACGGCTGGCCGTACACGCCGCCGGGGACGGCCCAGCCGGGCTATTCGTTCTATGCGGCCGCGGTCTTCAACGACCACAACCCATGGTGGAACGTGATGCCGCAGGTGACCGGCTACCTGGCGCGCATGAGCTACCTGATGCGCCAGGGCCGGCCGGCCAATCAGGTCGCGGTGCTGCTGCCGAACGACGACGTGTATGCCGCCCTGGTGCCGGGCAAGGTATCGCTGTCGGCCGAGATGCACAAGCACGTGACGCCCGAGCTGACTGCGCAAATCCTCGACGCCGGCCACAACCTCGACTACGTCGACGCCGAATCGATCCTGGCAGCCGGTGTGCACCATCCGCTGCTGGTGCTGCCGCACGTGACGCGGCTGTCGCCGGCGGTGCTGGCCAGGCTGCAGGACTACGTGCGCGGCGGCGGCAGGATCGTCGCGGTCGGCACGCGGCCGTCGCTGGCGCCGGGACTGCAGGACGCGCAGCGCGTGTCAAGCCAGGTTGCGGCGGCGTCGAGCGCGCTGTTCGCATCGAAGAACGTGCAGCTGGTCGCAGACGACGCGGCGCTCGGCGCGGCCGTGAAGGCGGTGCTGGCGCCGGACCTGCTGCTGTCGAACGACGTGTCCGACGTCGGCTTCGTGCGCCGCAAGCTGAAGGATGCCGATATCTATTTTGTGGCGAACACCAGCAACCATCCGGTCAAGGCCGGCGCCCGTTTCGGCAGCAAGCGCCCGGCCGCGGCCTGGCTGGATCCGGACAGCGGCAAGCTGACCCGTGCTTCGACGACCCCGGAACTCGAGCTGGCGCCCTACGAGTCGCGCGTGCTGGTGTTCACCGATGCGCCGCTGGCCGGCGCCGCCGAAGCATCGCGGCGCAATGCGCCGGCCGTGCTGGCCGACCTTAGCCAGGACTGGCGCGTTGCCTTCCCCGGTGCGCAACCCCGGGCGATGAAGACACTGCAGTCCTGGACCGAGGACGAGGCCACGCGCTATTTCTCGGGTGAGGCGGTGTACACCAAGGACGTCAGGCTCGATGCCGTCCAGCTGCAGGGCAAGCGCGTGGTACTGGATTTCGGCCCGGGCACGCCGCTGTCGACCACGCCGAAGGTCCCGGCCGGCATGCGCGCCATGCTGGACAGCCCGGTGCGCGAGGCGGCCCAGGTCTACATTAACGGCAAGCCGGCCGGCGCGGTCTGGCGTCCGCCGTACACGGTCGACATCACGCCGCTGCTGGCTGCCGGCAGCAACCGCATCGAGGTGCGCGTGGCCAATCTCGGGCTGAACGTGCGTGCCGGCCAGGCCTTGCCCGATTACCGCCTGCTGAACGTGCGCTATGGCGAACGCTTCAAGCCGCAGGACACGGAACTGGTCAGGCCGGCGCCATCGGGCATGCTGGGGCCGGTCAGGCTGATGGCAGAGTAAAGCCTATCGAACAGGACAAGACATGAAGAACAACATCAAATTCGCGTTATCGGTCGCCGCAGCCTGGGCCATCGCCGGCGCCACCGCCGCCGCCCAGAACGGGCCCGCATCGTACCCCGCATCGTATCCATTACCGACGCCTGCCCAGCAAGCCATCGTCGACAAGGACACCAGCCGCCACTTCGGCGACGCCCCGGCAAGCGCCGGCCCGCTGGCCACCGACCTGTCGCCGGCCCTGGAACCGGCCGCCATCGACAAGGCACTGCGCAAGGTCGCCGACTGGCAGCTGGCGCGCTCGCAGCCGCACTGGGACCGCATCTG
Source organism: Herbaspirillum sp. SJZ107 (assembly GCF_006715485.1). GTDB lineage: Bacteria > Pseudomonadota > Gammaproteobacteria > Burkholderiales > Burkholderiaceae_D > Telluria. The sequence continues at coordinate 2,009,742 of NZ_VFNH01000001.1, read as the reverse complement.
GACCTCGAGCGTGATGTACGTCGGCTTCCTGGCCGCCTCGCGTGCCACCGGCGACCCGAAGTACCGCAATGCGATGGCCCAGATGTCGCAGCACTTCGACTGGCAGCTGCGCTCGCGCCTGCCCAACGCCGACGACCTGTCGATCGGCCAGGTCTACCTCGACTTCTACCAGCAGGAAAAGCGGCCGTCGCAGATGGCGCTGACCAAGGCCGAGATGGACGACCTGCTGCCGCTCGCGACGCTCAAGCCGGGCGACGCGCGCATTCCCTGGTGGTGGTGCGACGCGCTGTTCATGGCGCCGCCGGTGTGGGTCAAGATGTACAAGATCACCGGCGAGCGCAAATACCTGGACTACGTGCACACCAACTGGAAGCGCACCTACGATGTCCTGTGGGACAAGGAGGAGCACCTGTACGCGCGCGACGCCGGCTACATTGGCAAGCGCGAGCCGAACGGCAAGAAGATCTTCTGGTCGCGCGGCGAAGGCTGGGTGATGGGTGGCCTGGCACTGATCCTCGACGACATTCCGCAGGACGATCCGCAGCGTGCCTTCTACGTGCAGCAGCTGCGCGACATGTCCGCCAAGATCGCCAGCATCCAGGGTCCGGACGGCATGTGGCACGCCGGCCTGCTCGATCCGGCGAGTTATCCGCTGCCGGAAGTCTCGGGTTCGTCGCTGTTCGTGTATGCGATGGCCTACGGCGTCAACCGCGGCATCCTCGACGGCGCCAAATACCGTCCGGTGATCGCCAAGGCCTGGGCCGGCATCCTGAAGAACGTGTACGCCGACGGCCGCCTCGGCAACATCCAGCAGACCGGCGCCGAGCCGGCGTTCTACCGGCCGGCGTCGAGCTACAACTACGGCGTGGGCGCCTTCATGCTGGCGGCGTCGGAGCTGAAGACGCTGGCGGCCGGGGGCAAGCAATGAGCATGCGCGCCTTCCGCATGAAGCTCAAGCCGGGCCAGGTCGAGGAGTACAAGCGCCGCCACGACGACATCTGGCCGGAGCTGTCGCAGGCCTTGCGCGACGCCGGCATCTACGACTACGCGATCTTCCTGGACGAGGAAACGCTGCACCTGTTCGCGGTGCTGAAGCTGCGCGAAGGGGAGACCAGCGCGGCGCTGCCCGGGCTGCCGGTCATGCAGCGCTGGTGGGATTCGATGGCGCCGCTGATGGAGGTGGAGCCGGGGAACCGGCCGAAGGAATGGGGCTTGGTGCCGATGTTCCATATGGCGTGAACCGCGCTTGCGGCCTGCGGCCGGAGCACGTCGTCCCTGCGCAGGCAGGGGCGACGGGGCAAGGTAGCGGGACCGCGGTGACGCGCCTTATTTAACCGGATCCAGCAACCCCCGGTCCTTCAACCACTCCTCCGCCCGGCGCGGCCACATCGACGCCGTCCCCAACCCGGCCCGCATCCCCATCCCATGCGACCCATGCTCGAACAGGTACATCTCGGCCGGCACCTTGGCCCGCGTGAGCGCCTGGTAGAACAGGATGCTGTTCTCGACCGGCACCGCCTGGTCTTCCTGGGTGTGGATCAGCAGCGTCGGCGGCGTGCGCGCAGTCACCTGCTTTTCGAGCGACATCAGCTGGATGGCTTCGGCGCTCGGGTTGGCACCCAGCAGCGCCTTGCGCGAACCCTTGTGCACGGCCGGCTCTTCCATCGTGATCACCGGGTACATCAGCATCAGGAAGTCCGGCCGGGCGCTGACCTTGTCGATGGCGGCGCCGGTGCGGCCCAGCGGGCTGTCGAACAGGGTGCCGGCACTGGCAGCAAGGTGGCCGCCGGCCGAGCTGCCCATCACGCCGATGCGGTCGGGACGCACGTGCAGTTCGGCCGCATGCTCGCGCACCAGGCGCACCGCCCGCAGCACATCCTGCAGCGGTGCCGGGTGGCCGAATTCGGCAAGGCGGTACTTCAGGACGAAACTGGTGACGCCGAGGGTGCTGAGCCAGTTGGCGTATTGCTCGCCCTCGCGCGCGGTTGCCTGCATCACGTAGCCGCCACCCGGCGCGATGATGACGGCGGTGCCGTTCGGACGGTCGACCGCGGGCCTGAACACAGTGAGGGTCGGTTCGCTGACGTTGGTGGTCGTGCCTTTGTCGTTGCGCTCCGGTCCCAGTCCGGTCTTTGCGCCGGGGACGCCTTCGGGCCACAATGCCATGACCGAGGGCGTCTGGGCCTGGGCGAGCGGCAGGGCGGCGGCAAAGAGCAGGGCGAGGGCGGTCTGCTTCATTCGAGTCTCCTTGATATGGGTCGTTGTAATCGATGAAAGTGAATATGGTAAAGCTAAAGATGTGTTCGGTGGCGCTGGCCTGCGTCCTCATGACCGGCTGCGCCAGCGCGCCGCCGTCCGCGCCGGTCTCCCTGTTCGATGCCCAGGGCTTCGGCGCCTTCGAACTGGTCACCACGCCGGCCGGCACGATGGAGCAGGTGCTGGCGGCGCGTCCCGGCGGCGTGATCGCCGTGGCCGGCAATCCGTCCGGCTACGTCGCCACCCGCGCCACCTACACCAACTACCGCCTGCATGCCGAATGGCGCTGGCCCGGCAAACCGGGCAACGGCGGCGTGCTGCTGCACATCCAGGGCGGCCCGAAGGATCGCGTCTGGCCGCTCAGCCAGCAGGTGCAGACCAAATTCGGCGCCGCCGGCGACCTGCTGCCGATGGCCGGCGCGTCTTTCGCCGAACCCTTGACCACAGCGCCGGGCGCCGCTACGCCGATCAAGGCGCACAGCGCGGCCGACAGCGAACGGCCGGCCGGCGCGTGGAACAGCATGGACGTGGTGTGCCGCGACGGGACGATCGAGGTGTCGATCAATGGCGTTGCGCAGAACCGGGTCACGGGGGCGAATCCGGCCAGCGGCAGGATCGGGTTCCAGTTGGAGGGCGCGCCGTATGAGCTGCGGAATGTGACCATTGTCACGCTGCCTTGACCCGTCGCCCCTGCGAAGGCAGGGGGCCAAGTTTTTCGGTTTGCCGCGAACTTGGGCCCCTGCCTCCGCAGGGGCGGCGTTTATACATCCGTGTCCAGCTCTACGCCAGGCTTCTAATTACTGCTTCGGCCGTTTCAGCCAATCCTCCGGCACCGGCACCACCACGATATTCATGCTGCGCCCGTCCGCCGACAGCATCGCCGACTGGATCTCGATCCTGGTCCCGTCCGCATTGAAGGTCGGGTGCGTATGATCGGCCGCCGTGGTCTTGTGCCCGGTCGTCAGCAGCATCATCTCGCGCGTGCGGCGGTCGATCAGGTACACGCTGCGCGAAAAGTCGTCGCCCACGGCCCAGCGGCCGTCGCTCGAGCCGTGCACGTGCCACAGGCCGCTGCCGGACGGGGTCTGTCCGACGATCTGCATCTGGCGCGTGCGCAGATTGACGATGGCCAGGCCGGTCGGTTTTTCGCGGGTGCCGGCGTCGCCCCAGGCCTGGTCCTGGCCGGGGTTGGCGCCACCGACGTCGGTGGCGGGGCCGTCGACGCTGGCCGCTGCGCCGGCGATCTGGCGGTGGCCCATGATCGCCATCGCCACCTCGTCCTTGCCGATCACCGCCTCGTGCGTCACCCATTCGTAGGACGCTTCCGGGTACAGCTTGCGCAGGCCGCTGCCGTCGGCCTTCACGGTCCAGGTGCGCTGCGGCGACTTGCCGCCGGTCTCCCAGCAGAACACGATCTCGCCCGGGTTGTACAGGTTGGCCTGGATGTGGCCGATCTGGAAGGGTACCGACACCACGTGGCGGATCTCGCCGCTATGCACGTTCATGCGCGCGATGCCGGTCGGCCCGGCACCCATGTTGCGCGGCCCGAAGTTCGGTTCGATCTTCGTCCCTGCGGGAAGGTGGCGCGCGGCCTCGTTCTTCCCGACGCGGAAATAGACCCACTCCTCGTCGGCGTCGAGCGCCATGTCGCCGCCGCCTTCCAGGCCCGCCGGCACGGTGCCGGCCACGCGCTGGTAGCTGCTTGCAGTCTTCATTTTACCGGCGCCGCTGTCGGCGAACACGCGCGCCAGGTCGACCTCGACCACCTGCAGCCCGCTGGCGCCGCTGCGCATGAAGTACAGCTGCATCGACTTGCGCGCCAGGTTCAGCATGCCCTGGTAGCCGCCTTCGCTGACCTGCACGATGTCGCCGCTGGCTTCGTTGACGGCCATGGCCTCCCCGCGCACGAGGCTGGAGCGGAATACCACCCACTTGCCGTCGGCGGTCCATTGCGGGTGGGTCGGGTAGATCTTGGAGTCGCCATGCGGCTGGCTGGTGAGGAAGGTGAGCATCGTGCCCGTTACCGGGTCCTTGACGATCTTCTTTTCGGACGGGAAGCGCTTGCCGATCTGGGCGGACGCATCGACGGAGGCGAGCAGCAGGGCGGCGAGTAGGGCACTTGCATGGAGACGGGAAGCCATGGCGTCATTCAGGGTGGTTGGGACTGCGCCATTCTCCCAGCAGCGGGGCGCGGCAGGATGGCGATAACCGCTCATCTTGCTGATTCTTTGGAAGCGATGGCATGGCGGGCACATCGGGCTCGCATAAAATCGGGGCTCCACCTATAAGAACGAGAGACGCCCCATGCGCTTCCTGTCACTCATGGCCGGCCTGCTGCTGGCTGCCGCATTGCCGGCCTGCGCGCAGCAGCCCCTGCCCGCTGCCGTCAACACCGATCCGGCGCGCGCCCAGGTCACGCTGCCGGCGCCCGCCAACCCGGCGCTGCCCTCGATCATCCTGATCGGCGACTCCACCGTGCGCAACGGCCGCGACGACGGCCAGGGCAAGGGACCCGCCGGCCAGTGGGGCTGGGGCAATCCGATCGCGGCGTATTTCGACCCGGCCAAGGTGAACGTGGTGAATCGCGCGGTCGGCGGCCTGTCCAGCCGCACCTATCTGACCAGCGGCCATTGGGACAAGACGCTGGCCTTCGTCAAGCCGGGCGACATCGTCCTGATGCAGTTCGGGCACAACGACGCCGCACCGCTGAACGACGACAAACGCGCCCGCGGCACCATCCGCGGCACCGGCAACGAATCCGAGGAGATCGACAACATCCTCACCGGGAAGCACGAGACGGTGCACAGCTACGGCTGGTACCTGCGCAAGTTCATCGTGGACGCGCGCGCCAAAGGAGCGACGCCGGTGGTGGTGTCACTGATTCCGCGTAAAGCCTGGGACGAGCAGGGCAAAATCAAGCGCAACAAGGGCGACTACGCCGGCTGGGCCGAGGAGGTGGCGCGCAGCGAGCACGCCGGCTTCATCGACCTGAACGCGATGGCGGCGAGCCGCTACGACGCTCTCGGTCATGACGCGGTGATGAACCTGTTCCCGCTGACGACGCCGGACGAACACGTGCACACCAACTGGGCCGGCGCCCAGCTCAACGCGCAGCTGGTCGTGGCCGGCCTGAAGGGACTCGGCGACAAGCGCATCGCGGCCTACCTGAAGCCGGCCGAGGACGAGCGGCCGGTGGTCGATGCCAGGAGCGTGCGCGACGAGGCGCCGCTGAACCCCGCCTTGCCGACGCTGTTCCTGGTCGGCGATTCCACCGTCAAGAGCGGCGGCGCCAACGGCGCCATCGGCTGGGGCGAGCGCATCGCGCCGTATTTCGATGCGCGCAAGATCAACCTCGTGAACGCCGCCATCGGCGGCCGCAGCAGCCGTACCTTCTATACCGAAGGCCGCTGGGACAAGGTGCTGGCGCAGCTCAAGCGCGGCGACATCGTGATCGTCCAGTTCGGCCACAACGACGGCGGCCGCATCGGCGACCCGGCCATGAAGAACCGCGCCTCGGCGCCCGGCACCGGCCCCGAGACGGTCGAGGACACCCGTCCCGATGGCAGCAAGGAACAGGTGCACAGCTTCGGCTGGTACATGGCCAGGTACGTCGCCGACGCCCGCGCCAGGGGCGCAACCGTGATCCTGGCCTCGCCGGTGCCGCACCGCGACCGCTGGCAGGAAGGCCGCGACTTCGCCACCTTCGCCGACTGGGACCGCCAGGTCGCGCAGGACGGCGGCGCCCTGTTCATGGACCTGACCATGATCGTGTCCGACGGCTACCGCCGGGCCGGTGCGGCCACGGTCGATACCTTCTTTTCGGATGCGCGCACCCACACCAACGCGCAGGGTGCCGATTTCAATGCCGCCCGCGTCGTGGCCGGCCTCAAGACCTTGCCCGGCAATCCGCTGGCAGGCTACTTCACCGACAAGGCAGTGGCGGCGAAATGATCATCAAATCGATGTGGGTGGCGGCCGCGCTGGCATTGGGTTGCGCAACCGTTGCGGCGGCGCCGGCCAGCATGACGGTGAACTGGGTCGGTGACGCGCCGGGGATGCCCGCCGGCGTGAGCTGGGGCGTGCCCTGGGCGCAAGGCACAGTGCAGAAGGGCCAGTCCTTTGCCCTCAAGGGAGCGGACGGCAAGGCGCTACCGCTGCAAGCCTGGCCGCTGGCTTACTGGCCCGACGGCTCGCTCAAGTTCACCGGCTTCGCCACGGTGGCACAGGCGGCCGGGCCGTATGTGATCACGGCCGGCGCGGCGCCTGACAACGAAACGGCCAAGCTCACCGTGCAGAACGGCAGCGGCTGGATCGACGTCGGCACCGGCGCCGCCCAGGTGCGCGTGGCGACCCGCGGCGCCGACCTGATCCAGTCTATCCGGGTCGACGGCCGCGAGGTGGCGAAGAACGGTCGCCTGGTCGGCCTGCTGCAGCAGGGACCGGACCCGGAACAGGGCGCGATGCCGGCGCGCGCGCCGTTCGCGTCGAACATCGACAAGGTCACGGTCGAGCAATCGGGCCCGGTGCGCGCGGTGATCAAGGTCGAAGGCAAGCACAAACTCGCGCAGGGTGGCCGCAGCTGGCTGCCGTTTTCGCTGCGCCTGTATTTCTATGCCGGCGACCCGTCGATCCGCGTGGTCCACACCTTTACTTACGACGGCGACCAGCAGAAGGATTTCATCCGCGGCCTCGGCCTGCGCTTCACGGTGCCGCTGCGCGAAGACGTCTACAACCGCCACGTCGCCTTCGGCGGCCAGGATGGCGGACTGTGGATGGAATCGCTGCAACCGGGCGACCTGAATGCCGATCCGCGCCAGGTCGCCGGCCAGAAGATCGACGGTGGCCCATTCTATGGCCGCCGCGACGGCGAAAAGGAACAGCTGGCCATCTGGAGCGACTACAAGCTCACCCAGCCGACGCCGAACGGTTTCAATATCGTCAAGCGCACGAATGCGCAGAGCACCTGGGTGTTCGCGGACAGCGGCCGGCGCGCTTCTGGCCTGGCATTCGTGGGCGACGTGTCGGGCGGGCTGGCGCTGAGCGTCAAGGATTTCTGGCAGAGCTATCCGACCGCGTTCGACATCCGCAGGGCGGACAGCAAAGAAGCAGAACTGACCGCCTGGCTATGGTCCCCGGACGCGCCGGCGATGGACATGCGCCACTACGCCACCCGCGCGCACGGCCTGCGCGCGACTTACGAGGACGTCCAGGCGGGCATGTCGCAAGCCTACGGCGTGGCCCGCACCAGCGAATTCACGCTGACCCCGACCGGCGCGGTGCCGTCCCGCAGCCGGCTGGCCGCGCTGGCGACAGCCGGCGGCACGCGCGCGCTGCTGTCGGCATCCCCGGCCGCGATCCACGCCACCGGCGTGTTCGGCGTGTGGACACCCGTCGACCGCGCGACGCCGGCGCGCGCCGCGGTCGAGGACAAGCTCGACGCCACGCTCGCCTTCTACCAGCAGCAGCAAAACGATCGTAACTGGTACGGCTTCTGGACCTACGGCGACTTCATCCACAGCTACAACTTCAAGCGCCACGTGTGGAACTACGACCACGGCGGCTACGCCTGGGACAACACCGAACTCGGCACCGTGCTGTGGCTTTGGACGTCCTACCTGCGCAGCGGCCGCGCCGACCTGTTCCGCATGGCCGAAGCGCTGGCGCGCAACACCAGCGAGACCAATGTCTACCACCTCGGCCCGATGCTGGGCCTGGGCTCGCGCCACAATGTGGTGAAGTGGGGCGACGGCTCCAAGGAAGGCCGCATCAGCCAGGCCGCGCACTGGCGCCCCTTTTATTACCTGACCACCGACGAGCGCATCGGCGACGTCATGCGCGAGCAGCTGCAGTCCGACAAGGCGATGGTCAGGTACGACCCGATGCGCCTGGCCCAGCCGGTGCTGCCGCAGGATCCGAAATACCCGGGCCGCATCCGCCTCGGCCCCGACTGGTACGTCCTGGCCGGCAACTGGATGAGCGAATGGGAGCGCACCGGCGACATCCGCTGGCGCCAGCGCATCGAGGCCGGCGTCGACTCGATCCTGGCGATGCCGTACTGGTTGCGCTCGGGGGTGAACAACGGCTTGAACCCGGACATCGGCGGCGGCAAGATCGGCCCGCTGAAGGGACGCGGCAGCATGACCGTCGGCTACGACCCGGCCAGCGGCAAGCTGTTCCCGATCCCGGACCCGGTCGCCCATGCCCAGGTACCGGTGCTGTACAACCTGTCGACCATCCAGGGCGGTGCCCAGGTGATGTTCGAGCTGGTGCCGCTGCTGGGGCGCAAGGACTTTGCCGCGGCCTGGCTGCAGTATGCGCGGCTGGGCGAGGCGCCGGGCGAGGTGCTGTTGAAGGACAAGGCCACGGGCACCGAAGGCGCCGATGCGCAGTACGTCGAAAAGGCCCAGGGCGGCCCGCGCCTGGCGGCCTATGCCTATGCGCAGACGAGGAACCCGGCGTTTGCCCGGATCGCCATCGCCAACATGAGCCGCTGGCGCGGCGCCAGCCCGCGGCCGCTGGCCGGCCCCGACGTGCTGAATCCAACGGGCGAGGCCCTCGGCGTCTCGACCAACGATGCTGCGCAGAGCGGCCTGACCATGATCGAGTCGCTGGCGCTGCTGGGCGACGCGCTGCCGAACGAGCTGCCGCCATCACCGCCGCCCGAGCGGCCGGGCGCGAAATGAGGAGCGCGACATGAAGACGCAGCTCCTTGCCGCCGTCCTTGCATGCGCCGCCGGCGCCACCCAGGCCGCGGCGCCGGCCTGCACCGACTGGGGCCGGCGCGGCGCGCTGATCCACCACGACGATTTCAGCGGCCCGTTGAAAGGCTACGTTGCCGAATACGCCGCGAAACCGGGCAACACGGTCGAGACCCGCGACGGCCGCCTGCTGATGGACGTCGACAGCGGCGCTACCGTCTGGCTCGACAAGCCGCTGTCGGGCGACATCCTGATCACCTACACCCGGCGCGTGGTGGTCGACGGCGGCAAGAACGACCGCCTGTCCGACTTCAACCACTTCTGGATGGCGCGCGATCCGCAGCAGGCATCTCTGTTCACCCGCTCGGGCAAGTTCGAGGACTACGACGACCTCGAACTGTACTACGTCGGCATCGGCGGCAACACCAACAGCACCACGCGCCTGCGCCGCTACGGCAACGGCGAGCGGGTGCTGCTGGCCGAGTACAAGGACAAGGCCCACCTGCTCGCGCCCAACCGCGACTATGCCATCGAGATTGCCGTCTACAAGGGCTGCACGCGGATGCGCGTCGACGGCCAGGAATGGTTCAATTACCGCGATCCGCGGCCGCTCACCGGCGGCTATTTCGGCCTGCGCACCACCTGGTCGCGCCAGACCGTGGATGACCTTACAATCTACCAACTACAATAATACGGAGACCCGTTGATGAAAGCCCCGCTACTGCGCACGACGCTCCTCGCTGCACTCATTCCGCTGGCGTTGCACGCCGCGGCCCAGGAAGCGCCGCCACCGCAGGAAAAGGGCCCGGCCGCCGCCGACGCCATGCTGCACGCGCTCGAGGTCAAGTACCCGACCCCTTACCGGGTAATGGAAGCCGCCGAGGTCAAGGCGGTGCTCGACCGCGTCTTCGCTTACCTCGACCGCACCACGCCGGCGGAAATCGTCGGCAAGACGAGCGGCGCCGCCATCACCGACCTGACGAAGCCCGATCCGGACGCGGTACTGAAGCCGGGCGACTTCCGTCTCACCAGCTACGAATGGGGCGTCACCTATACCGGCATGCTGGCCGCCGGCGCCGCCACCGGCGACGGGCGCTACCTCGATTACGTCAGCCGGCGTCACGGGCTGCTGGCCCGGCTCACGCGCACCTACCTGCCCACCGTGCGCGCCGACCTGCAGAACGCGCATGCGCCGATCAAGAGCTTCCTGAACCCGCACGCGCTCGACGACGCCGGCGCGCTGTGCCACAGCTTCCTGAAGGCGCAGCTGGCGGGCATCAAGGTCGACTACACGCAGATGATCGGCATCTGCGGCGACTTCGTGACGAAACAGGAATACCGGCTGAAGGATGGCACCCTGGCGCGCGGCGGGCCGGACGGCAAGGGTGGTGTCAAGATGCGCCCGCTGCCCGACACACTGTGGCTGGACGACATGTTCATGGGCGTGCCGACCATGGCTTACCTCGGCAAGACGACCGGAGACCGCAGGCACTACGACGACGCCGTCAACCAGGTGCTGCAGTTCTCGAAGCGCATGTTCAACCCGCAGCTCGGTATCTACATGCACGGCTATGTGGAGGGCATGCGCGACCACCCCGAATTCCACTGGGCGCGCGCCAACGGCTGGGCGGTGATGGCCATGGTCGAGGTGCTGGAAGTGCTGCCGAAGGAACACAGGGGCTACAAGCCGGTGCTGGACCAGCTGCGCGCCCACATCAAGGGCCTCGCTTCGTACCAGACCAAGGAAGGCTTCTGGCACCAGCTGATCGACCGCGACGACACCTACCAGGAGACCTCGGCCACCGCGATCTATACCTACGCGATCGCGCGCGCCGTCAACCGCGGCTATGTCGACGCCCAGATGTACGGTCCGATGGCCAACCTGGCCTGGAACGCGGTGGCCAGCAAGGTGACGAACGCCGGCCAGATCGAGGGCATCTGCGTCGGTACCGGCATGGCCTTCGACCCGGCCTTCTATGCGTTCCGCCCGACCAGCGTCAAGGCGGCGCACGGCTACGGCCCGGCGCTGCTGGCCGGCGCCGAGATCATCGAGATGAACAGGAAGTTCAGGTTCGGCCTGAACGACAGCGGCCTGATGTACCAGGGCGTGCGCCAATGAAGATCGCCGTTGTTTCGCTGCTGGCGGCGGCGCTGGTGCCGCTGAAGGCGCCGGCGCAGGGAGCATACACGCTCCACTACGACAAGCCGGCGTCGACCTGGACCGAAGCCCTCCCGGTCGGCAACGGCCGCCTCGGGGCGATGGTGTTCGGGAATACCGCCGACGAACTGCTGCAGCTGAACGAGGCCACGCTGTGGAGCGGCGGCCCGGTCAGCCCGAACGTCAACCCGGGTGCCTACGCCCAGCTCGCGCCGGCACGCGCCGCGCTGAAGGCAGGCGACTATGCGGGCGCCGCCGGCATCCTGACGAAGATGCAGGGCCGCTACAGCGAAAGCTACCTGCCGCTGGCCGACCTGCGCATCCACCAGCAAGGCGTCGGTCAGGTAGCGTCCTACTACCGCGACCTGGACATCCGCGACGGCATCGCCACCACCCGTTTCAGCGCCGGCGGCGTCAATTACCGGCGCGAGGTCTTCGCTTCGGCACCCGGCCAGGTGATCGTGGTGCGCATCAGCGCCGACCGGCCGCGTGCGCTGTCGCTCGACATTGGCGCCAGCAGCCAGCTGCGGTTCGCCGGCCAGGCACAGGACGGCGCCATCGTTTTGCGCGGCAAGGCGCCGGCCCGCGTCGATCCGAATTACTACAAGGGGCCGTCCGAGCCGGTCGTGTACGACGACCCGGCCGGCTGCCGCGGCATGCGCTTCGAGACCGTGGTACAGCCGCGTATCCAGGACGGCACGCTGGAAGCAGCCGATGGCAAGCTGCAGATCCGCGGCGCCAGCGAGGTGGTCTTGCTGGTGTCGGCCGCCACCAGTTTCGCCGGCTTCGACAAATGTCCCGACAGCGCCGGCCGCGACGAGCATGCGCTGGCCACGGCGCCGCTGCGCACGGCGGCCGGCAAATCGTACGCCGCCCTGCGCGCCGAGCACGTGGCCGACGTGCGCAGCTACTTCGACCGCGTCGACCTGCGCCTGGGCGGCACAGATGGCGCGGACCGCAGCGCGCTGCCGACCGACCGCCGGCTCGAAGACTACGCGCGCGGCGGCCGCGATCCGCAGCTGGAAGCGCTGTACTTCCAGTTCGGCCGCTACCTCTTGACGGCATCCTCGCGCACGAAGGATGCGCCGGCCAATCTGCAGGGCATCTGGAACAAGGATGTCCGGCCGCCGTGGAGCAGCAACTACACCACCAACATCAACCTGCAGATGAATTACTGGCCGGTCGAGGCGGCCAACCTGAGCGAGATGTTCACGCCGCTCGACGGTCTGGTCCGCCATCTGGCCGTCACCGGCGCCGAGACCGCGCAATCCTACTACCGTCTGCCGGGCTGGGTGGTGCACCACAATTCGGACATCTGGGCCGCCAGCAATCCGGTCGGCGACCTCGGCCACGGTGACCCCAAATGGGCCAACTGGTACATGGGCAGTGCCTGGCTGAGCCGGCACCTGTGGGAGCACTACCAGTTCAGCGGCGATAAAGAGTACCTGCGCAGTACCTATCCGGTCATGAAGGGCGCCGCCGAATTCATGCTCGGCTGGCTGCAGGAAGACGCGCAGGGCCGTCTGGTGACGATGCCCTCGACCTCGCCCGAAAACGTGTTCCGCTATGGCGACGGCAAGGAAAACAGCGTCACCATGGGTTCGACCATGGACATGGGCATCGTGCGCGACCTGTTCACCAACGTGACCGCGGCGGGCGCGGCGCTCGGCGTGGACGCGGACTTCCGCGCGCGCATCGCGGCGGCGCGGGCCAGGCTGCTGCCGTTCCAGGTCGGCGCGCGCGGCCAGCTGCAGGAATGGAACCTCGACTTCGATGAGGTCGAGCCGCACCACCGCCACGTGTCGCAGCTGTACGCGCTGCACCCGGCGCGCGAGATCTCGCCGCTGGCGACGCCGGACCTGGCGCGCGCCGCGCGCCGTACGCTGGAACTGCGCGGCGACGACGGCACCGGCTGGTCGCTGGCCTGGAAGGTCAATTTCTGGGCGCGCCTCCTCGACGGCGATCACGCCTACGCGCTGTTCCGCAACCTGCTGCGACTCACGAAGGACAGCGACCCCGCATGGAGCGGCCACGGCGGCGCCTACCCGAACCTGTTCGATGCGCATCCGCCATTCCAGATCGACGGCAATTTCGCCGGCACCGCCGGCGTGATCGAGATGCTGCTGCAAAGCCAGAACGGCGAACTGCACCTGCTGCCCGCCATGCCGGCGGCGTGGGCCAGCGGCAGCGTGCGCGGGCTGGTCGGGCGCGGCAACTTCGTGGTCGACATCGCATGGCAGGGTGGCAGGCTGGCGTCGGGCGAGGTGCTGTCGCGCCTTGGCGGCCAGTGCACCATCCGCAGCGCGACGCCGATCGCGATCCCGGCGCTCAAGCTGCGCAGCCAGAAGTCGGCCCTTGGCTACACGCTGACCTTCGACACCCGCAAGGGCGCGCGCTACCGCGTGGTGCCCGGCTGAACACATATATATAGACGGAGACGCGGATGAAGATGAACAGGATCGTCACGCTGGCGCTGGCAGCGCTGCTGTCCCAGGCGGCGCTGGCCCAGCAGGTGCTGGTGACCGGCTCGCAAAAGCCGATGCCCGCGGAATGGATCGACAAGGATACCGGCCACCTGGTGCGCCGCCTGTCCGGCCCCACCGGCCCGATTGCGAACTGGTATTTTCATAACAACCCCTTCATCGCCCAGCAGGGCAGCGAAGGCGACCGCATGGTGTTCGTCAACCAGGTAGACGGCGTCGCCCAGGCGTTCACGCTGAACCTGAAGGACGGGAAAACCGAGCAGATCACGAACGACCCGGCACCCAAGCGCGTGCTGCCGATGATCGCGCGCCGCACCCGCGAAGTGCTGTACCAGGCCGGCGACACGCTGTACGCGACCGGCATCGACACCAGGAAGACGCGCAAGCTGTACACCTTTCCGGAAGGCCAGCGCGGCGGCTTCGCCACCATCAATGCCGACGGCACCGTGCTGGCAGGGAGCATCGCGGCGCCGGAACAGATCGAGATCGGCCATAAATATCCGAAGAAAAGCGACTACTTCGACCGCATCTATGACGCCCATCTGCTGAACAGTATCTTCACCATCGACATCGCGAGCGGCGCGATGAAGACTGTCCACAGCGAAAACAACTGGCTCGGCCACATCCAGTTTTCGCCGACCGACCCCGACATCCTGATGTTCTGCCACGAAGGCCCCTGGCACAAGGTCGACCGCATCTGGCGCTACAACCTGAAGGACAAGACCACGACGCTGATGCACAAGCGGACCATGCCGATGGAGATCGCCGGCCACGAAGGCTTTTCGCCGGACGGCAGGACGATCTGGTTCGACCTGCAGAAGCCGCGCGGCCAGACCTTCTACCTTGCCGGCGCCGACGTCGCCAGCGGCCGCGAAGTGGCGAGCTACGCCTTGAGCGCCAACGAATGGTCGATCCATTATGCGGTGGCGCCGGGCGAACAACTGTTCGCCGGCGACGGCGGCGATCCGACCCAGGTTGCGCACGCGCCGGACGGCATGTGGATCTACGCCTTCTATCCGGATGGCCAGCGCTTCCGGTCCGAGAAGCTGGTCAACATGAAGGCGCACGGCTACCGCGACCTGGAACCGAACGTGCACTTCACGCCGGACGGCAAGTGGGTGGTGTTCGGCGGCACCTTCGAGGGTCGGCACGAGACTTATGCGGTGCAGGTGCGGAAGCCGGCAGCTGGATCGTCCTGAGCGCCGGGGCGCTCCCGGATCAGCGCGCCGGTACAGGCATGGCGCGCAGATTCTGGATGACGTCCGCCGGCACCGGGATCGCCGTCCCATGGCGCATGCGCACCGGCGTGTTTTCGTCCGGGAAGCGCATCCGGGCGGTGACGTCTTCCCATCGGGTCAGGTCACCGCCGCGCGCGCGCATGGCGCCGTAGTGCTTGGCGGTGTAGGCGTCATAGTAAAGGATGACGTCGGCACCGACCTGCAGCGCCGTCGGACCCTCGGTCCACAGGCCGGGCGGGGTGATCGGGGCGGACAGCGTGCCGAACGGACCCTGCACCGAGCCGGCGCTGGCCAGCTGCAGGTACTTCTTCGGCGGGTTGCGCGTTTCGTCCTTCACCAGCAGCCAGTCGTGCCCCTGCGACCGCACGAAGGTGGCGTCGATCACCGAGAAGCCGGGGTCGTAGAACAGGCGGGTGGGGGTGAAGGTGGAGAAATCCTTGGTGGTCGTCGCGTAGATGCGGTGGTTGTACTTGCCGTCGCCCTGGCCTTCGCCGGCAGGGAATTTGCCGGGCACGGTGGACGACCAGAAGATCAGGAATTCGCCGCGCCTGTCGTCCCAGGCGATTTCGGGCGCCCAGGCATTCAGCGAGCCTGGCTCGGCGGCCATCACCGGCAGGTAGCGCTGCGCCGACCAGTGGACCAGGTCCTTCGACGACGCATAGCCGATGCCGTCCTCGGTCCAGCCGGCGGTCCAGACCATGTGGTATGTACCGTCCGGGCCGCGCACGATGCAGGGGTCGCGCATCAGTTTCGATATGCCGACGCTCGGCTTCAGGTAGCTGGCGCCGCCGTTCAGCTTGTCCCAATGGTAGCCGTCGCTGCTTGCCGCCAGGTGCAGGCCGTCTTCGCCGTTCCTGGTGAAGTAGGCGAAGACGTAAGCATCCGCAGCGGGCGGCGCCGGCGGCGTGGCGCAGGACGCCATTAGAACAGGCACCAGAGCGGCTATTAAACGCGGCCTCACTTGTTGCCCTCGTCGCCGAGCGGACGCTCGAGCGTCACCTGCGGGCTCGGCGGCACGGCGAACGATGCCACCGGGTCCGGGTGGGCCGGATCGAAGCGGAAGTCGTCGACGATGAAGCGGGCCGCCGGCAGGCCGGCCTGCCGCAGGCCGAGCACGACCAGCTTGGCCAGCTCGTAGCTGCCGTAGGGGCTGTGGTGGGTGTTATCGAGCTTGCCCGGCTGCGGTTCGGCAAAGGCGGGCACGCTGCCGTCCGGGCCGAGGGCCGTGTACAGCGTCTTGCTCATGGCGTTCAGGTCGATGAAGGGCACCTTCAGTTCCTGCGCCGCCTGGCGCGCGGCTTCGGCGTAGTCGGCGAGCGTCGGCACCAGCTTGCCGTCCTCGAAGCGCCGCCGCTCCATCGGCGAGACGATCACCGGCAGGCCGCCGCGGGCGCGCACGGCATCGACGTGGGTCTTGATCTCGTCCTTGTAGGTGGTGAAGGGGCCGCCCTTGCCGTCCTTGATCTGCTTCTGGTCGTTGTGGCCGAACTGCATGACCAGCATGTCGCCAGGCTTCATGGCGGCGAGGATCTTGTCGGTGCGGCGGCGCGCGAGCGCATCGCGGTAGGTCTCGCCCGATTCGCCATGGTTGGCGACCGCGATGCCCGGCTTGAAGAAGCGCGGCAGCATCTGGCCCCAGCTGTTGTACGGTTCGCTCGGCTGGTCGCAGACGGTGGAGTCGCCCAGCAGGAACAGGGTCGGCACGTTGGCCGGCGCGATCTCGATGCTGCGCACGGCCGGATGCGCGCCATGCAGTCCACCATTGAATTCCAGGGTCAGGCGCGCATCCCAGGCCCAGGCTTCCTGCACGGTCTCGCGCGGCGCCTTCAGCTTGACCTGGCCCGCCTCGACGCCGTTGGCGGCCGGGATCGCCGGCGTGCGCACGTTGACGGTGAAGGTACGCGTGACGGTCTCGCCGGCCGCGGTCTGCACGTTCTCGAGCATCAGGCGGCGCAGTTCGGCCTTGACCGTGGTCGTGGCAGGCGCCTTGTCGTCGCCAAGGGTGACCGTCACCTCGTAGTTGCCCTCGGGGAGAGCGACGCTGAAATAGAAGGGTGCCGTGCTGCCGGCGTGGGTGCCGGCTTCGAAGCCGTAGCCGCGGGTGGCGCTGTAGGCGCTGCTGTCGACTGCGGTGTAGCCGGCCGGCGCCTTGCCCGGGCCGAAAGCGAAGCGATAGGTCTTGTCGGTGCCGGCGGCGTGGGCGAAGCCGGCGCCGCCGAGGGCCAGTGCGAGGATCAGGGCGTGCAGTTTGAATCGTGGCATAGGGGCAGTGGACACGGTGATGGAAGCTGGGCCTATTCTATGCACCCCGTGCCCTCGTGGGCGATTGCCCCGGAAAGAATCAGCAGCGTGATCGCGAGGCAGCCCTCAGCGTTCGAAGGCCCCCAGGTCCGGCGCCTTGCCCTTGAACGGCAGGCCGACGTCGATGCCCTTGTCGACCAGCGCGCTGCCTGCGCGCGGACGGAAGTTGGGCAGGTCCGGCAGGCTGCCGTCGGGCTTGCGCGGCGCGTCCCAGCCCAGCTTCGAGACGCTCTCGAATTCGGCATCGCTGACCGGCACGGCCAGGTCCCACGCGTTGTGCGCGGAATCGGCGCCGGCCACTTTCAGCGTCGACGGCGACGGCGACAGGTTGTTGCGCAAGGTGCCGAGATACACGGGGCTGCCGTCCGGCGCAATGCCGAGCATGTTGAAGTCGCTGCCGTTGGCAAAGGCGGTGTTGTTGGTAAAGTCGAGCGCCAGCGGATGGTGGTTGGCGTAGAAGCCGGACACCTTGTTGCCGAAGGCGACCGAGAAGCGCACCACGTGCCTGACGCCGTTCGGTACATACTTGCCGCCGTAGCCGCCGGCCTTGATGCCGTTGCCGTTGCCGGCCGGGAGTGAGGTACGGGTGCCGGGCAGGTAGCCGTGGTCCCAGGCCCACGAGTATTCGATGGTCACCGGCGAATACGCATTGATCAGGTCGAACCCGTCGTCGGTGTTGGCCCAGGCGCGGCAGCCGCGGAACACGTTGCCTGGATGGCCGGCGCTGACGTGGGCGCCGAAGCCGTCGGCGCTCTGGCCGGCGCCGTTCGAGGTGTAGGGGTCGTAGTTGTGGTGCGAGTCGCTGTTCAGGACCAGGTTGTCGCTGCCGTCCTTGATGAACAGGCCCGGTCCCATGTTGTGGTGCAGGTTCAGCCCTTCGTAGATGCCGTGGCTGGCGTTGATCCAGATGCCCCAGGATTCGTGGTTCAGCCGGTTGCCGGGCTGCTGCGGGGCGCCGGTCACTTCCAGGCCTTTCAGGTGGAGCCAGTCGCCGGTCACTTCGATGCCCTTGACGCGGCAGTCGTCCTTCATCGCGGCGAAGTCGAGGACCGGGGTCTCGCCGGGGTAGGCCCAGTAGCGGATCGGCTGGCCCGCCTGGCCGCTCTTGTCGAGGACCACGCCGCTGACGCTGGCGCGGCGGGTGGCGCAGGAGCTGGTGGCGGCGGTGAAGGTGTAGGTGCCGCCGCGCAGGTAGACGGTGTCGCCGGGCTTGGCTGCCTGCTGGGCGCGGGCCAGGGAGTGCCAGGGGCTTGACTCGGTGCCGGCGGCGCTGTCGTTGCCGGTGGGGGCGATGTAGAAGGTGGCGGCGCTGGCGCTGGTGGCAATGGCCGTGAGGAGGGGGAGCGCGAACACCACGGTGCGCTTCGATAGAGTATTCACGATCGTTCCTGGTGGGTGTCGTCGCGGGCCACCGGCAGATGCTTATGGTATGCGACGAACTTGGGCCCCCGCCTTCGCGGGGGCGACGTTCGAAAGCCGCAGGCTTTTGTCAGGCTCCGGCGGTCAGCCGCCGCTCGACAGCTTGATCTGCACCGGCGCCCGTACCCGCGCCGCTTCGTCGGCGACCAGGCGCTGGAACTGTTGCTGGTCCTTGATCTCGCCGGCGCGGTCCCAGGCGGCGCCGATGTAGTAGGTCAGCGGCTGGCCCGAGGTGGCGGGCGCCAGTACCAGCGCGTTGCGGGCGTCGCCCGTGAAGGGCTGGGCGCCGGCGCTCGGGACGATCAGCGCCACGCCGAAATTGCCCTTGGATTTCTGCACCACCCACTGCACCAGCGACTTGTCGGCTGGGTTTTCCGCATAGGCGATCCTGGCTTCCTCGCCCTTGTCGCTCGGGGTCTTGTTCAGGCCGATGCCGACCGTCAGCTGCTGCGGGCCACTGAAGGTGAAGGTGCTGTCCATGCGGTCGAAGTAGCGGCCGGCGTCGGTGGTGAAGCGCTTCACTTCGGTGACCCTGGTGCCGTTCGCGTCCCAGGCGTCGTAGCTCAGTTCGAACACGGCGCGCACCGGGCCGTTGGCGACCACCTTCCACGATGCGTAGTTGGCGCTGGTGCTGAGCGTCTTGCCGTCCCAGATGCCGGTGCCGCCGGCGCCGCGCGAGGCGCCGACGTTGTACATGTCGATGCCTTCGCCTTCGTCGTGGTGGTAGTGGTCGTGGCCCTTGTTGTACCAGCGGTCGACGATCGGGTAGGACACGCGCTTGAACCAGATATCCAGGCCGCTGGTCTTCAGGACTTCCTTGCCGGTGTTGCCGGTGTCCGGCGCCTGCAGCGCGGGGCCGTAGGTGCGGTGCGCCAGCTTGTCGTTCTCCCACGCGAAGTCGTCGAGGCGTTCCGGCACGTAGCGCGCGAAGGCCTTCGGTGCAAAGGGGGCGGTCAGGGTCTCGCTCTTTTCGACGGTGAAGGTCGCGGACTTTTCGCCGGCCTTGAAGTCGTGCTGGAACAGCAGTTCGCCGTAGGCGGCGCCGACGTTCTTCGGGTCCTTGGCCTGCGGCGCGACGTTGGTCACCTGGTAGGGCAGCATCTGGCCGCTCGCATCCTTGATCACCAGCTTCTGGACCAGCGCATGCGGCAGCGCGGCGTTGACCTGGGTCCAGGGGATGACGATGGTTTCCGACGGACGGGCGATGTCGAGGCTGTGGGTGACGGTCACTGTCAGGCGCTCGGCGGCGCCGGCCAGGCAGGCCGGCAGGGCGGTGACGGCGAACAGGGCGAAGGCAGCGGTTGTACGAACGTTCATGCGAAGAGTCATAGGTGAGGTCAAGGTACGTGAATCGCTTGCGGTACGGGCGGCTGCATGCCGTCCCCCAGGTAGAAGCTCGGATGCGGCGGCTGATTATAGCCCGCGTTCTGGCCCGCAACCTGGGCCCGGTATTGCGGGTCGTGCATCAGCGTGACGAGGCGGTACGGGGTCGGCACGGTGGTACTGAATACCAGCAGCGCGTCGTCGTTGCGGCTGCGCCAGACGACTTCTTCGCGCCAGTCGCCGAACAGGTCGGCCGACAGCACCGGCGTCGACTTGGTGCCGTTGGTGGATGCCGCGCCATAGTCGGCGCCGTCGACCAGGCGCTCTAGGCGCCCGGTGGCGGGGTTCCACTTGTCGATGTGGACGCCGTCGAGCGGCTCGCGCAGCAGGTCGCCGTCCCACCACAGGCCGAAGTTGATGCTGCGCGGGTGCGTGTCCGCGACCTGCTTGCCTGAGGCGTTCATCAGGCCACCGGCGCTGGCCCAGCATTCTTCGCCCGGATAGGCCGGGTCGATGTCCATGCAGGTGCCGCGGCCGACGTCGTGCCCGTCGCCGCCGAGGCTCCACAGGATCTTGCCGGTGGCGGCATCGTGCATCTCGACGCCGCGGCCCTGGTAGCAGGACGGGGTCTCGTGGACCATGAAGACCTGCAGGCCGGCGCGGGCCGGATCGAGCTTGCCGACGTGGAGGGTGTCGCCGTGGCACAGGCCGGTGCTGTAGAGGAGGGTGCCGTCGCTGCGGATGGTGGCGGCGCCGTAGACCAGGTCGTCCTTGCCGTCGCCGTCGACGTCGGCCACCGACATCCAGTGCGCGCCCTGGTGGTTGGCGGCCGCGCCCGGACCGGGCTTGCCCTCGCGGGCGCCGGCGTCGCTGTCGAAAACCCAGCGGCTGCTCAGCTTGCCGTCGCGCCAGTCCCAGGCCGCCAGTACGGCGCGCGTGTAGTAGCCGCGCGAGAATACGGCGCTCGGACGCGCACCGTCGAGGTAGGCGACGGTGCCGAGGAAGCGGTCGACGCGGTTGCCGTAGGCGTCGCCCCAGGCCTTGACGTCGCCGCGCGCCGGCAGGTAGTTCGTGGAAGCCAGCGCGGCCCCGCTGCGGCCGTCGAACACAGTGAGGAATTCGGGTCCGTCGAGCACGTAGCCGTTGGCGTTGCGGTAGTCGGCCCGCGCGTTGCCGATGGCTTTCCCCTCGCCGTCGACACTGCCGTCGGCCGTCTTCATCATCACCTCGGCCTTGCCGTCGCCGTCGAAGTCGTAGGCCAGGTAGGTCGTGTAGTGGGCGCCGGCGCGGATGTTGCGGCCCAGGTCGATGCGCCACAGGCGGGTGCCGTCGAGCTTGTAGGCGTCGATGTAGGTGTTGCCGGTGTAGCCCGGGTGCGAGTTGTCGTGGGCGTTGGTCGGCTGCCACTTGACCAGCAGCTCGTAGCTGCCGTCGCCGTCCAGGTCGGCCACCGAGCCGTCGTTGACGTTGTAGGTATAGGCCTTGCCGTCGGGCGTGGTGGCGCCTGGCGGTTTTTGCAGCGGGATGGTCTTGTACGGCTGTTCCCAGGTGGCGCCGGCGGCGGCGTCCGGCGCGCCCGCCGTTCGCACCGTGTAGCGGGCGGTGGCTTTGGCGCCGCCGTCCATGAAGTTGGTCACCGCCAGCGGCTGGGCGTTCAGCTTGCGCCCGTCGCGGTAGAGGTCGAAGGTGGCGCCCGGCGCATCGGTGCCGAGGGCGCGCCAGCCGATGAAGTTACCGGCGCCGGTGTGGATCGCGACGACGCCGCGGTCGAGCCGTTCGACTTGCTTGCCCGGTGCTGCGATGGCGCCGGGGCCGGCGCAGCAGGCCAACATGCCGGCCGACAGCAGGCTTGCGATCTTGGTGTGAACAGCCATGAGTGAGGAGACCGAATGGTGCAGGATTGCCATTCGAGTATCGGCGCCGCCTTTCGGCCAGTCAATCTCCGGTGCTGGCGCACGCCCAGATAATCACCATCTTGAGCGATGGCGCGACCGTCATGCGCTCAGTGTATTGACGGGTAGCGCAGCCAGTCGACGCGTCCCAGGCGCGCCAGCAAGGTCGGCCCGGGCAGGTTGCTGTCTTCGAAGGAATCGAATTCGTGGGTGAAGTAGACGCTGCCGCGATAAAGTGCGATCAGGACGAAGGGGTTGTCCTGGAAGCAATCGGTGGTGAGCAGATCCTGGATCGCCTCGTCGGCGACCTTCGGGTCCTGGGTGCGGGTATCGGTCCAGCGCAGGATGCCTTCGTCCGGTCCGCCGTCGAGTGTGCGGACATATACACGATAGGCGGCGGCGCGTCGTTTGTCATGTCTCATCGTTCACTCCAGCGCGGCAATCGCTTCGGTTGTCAAGGAAGCGATATCGTACGCCTGTCGGAAAAATAATGGCGCGGAAATGGAAGCGTTTCACCGCCGCAGGCGTTGCGTTCAGCGCACGACCTGGTTCGCCCGATGGGCGGCTTGCTGCGCAGCGGTGGCCGCGCGTCCGCGCAGCTGCCTCGCATAGTCCAGCTTGGCTTTGATGCTGGCGATGACAGCCAGCGTTCCGATCGTTGCGGTCAAGGCGTGCAGCATGATGTCCTCGTATCTAGGGTTCGCCGGGGCCGGAGGCACCTTGGCAGGATTCTTGACGGGCGCGGCCAGCCGCGGCGTCCTTCGCCAGCGTTGCTCCCCGTAGCCAATGCGTCCATGTTGTGATGGTAGACCCAGGGTGAAGGCTCCGCAATCTGGCAATTCCGGTGCTAGACTTCGGGATTTCCGAATGCTGGAGTGCGACGATGCGTTTCGACCTGACCGATATGCGGCTGTTCCTGAGCGTGGTGGAAAGCGGCAGCCTGACCCAGGGTGCGCGCGCGATGCACCTGGCGCTGGCCTCGGCCAGCGAGCGCATCGCCGGCATGGAAGACGTGCTCGGTGCGCCGCTGCTGGAGCGCAACCGGCGCGGCGTACGCACCACGGCGGCCGGCGATGCGCTGGTGCGGCATGCGCGTTCGATCCTCGGCCAGGTCGAACAGATGCGCGGCGATTTGCGCACGTATGCCACCGGTCTGAAAGGGCGGGTCCGGCTGCTGTCGAATACCTCGGCCAATGCGATCTTCCTGCCGCCGCAGCTGTGCGCTTTCCTGGCGGCCCATCCCGACCTGTCGATCGACCTCGAAGAGCGGCGCAGCGTGGATATCGTGCAGGCCTTGCTCGACCGCCGCGCCGACCTCGGCGTCGTGGCGGACAGCGCCGACCTCGGCACCTTGCAGATGCACCTGATCGCCAGCGACCAGCTGGTGGTGGTGGTCGGCGCCTCGCATCGGCTGGCGCGGCAGGCGGACGTCGCGTTTGCCGACGTGCTCGGGGAACCCATTGTCGGGATGGCGGATACGGCGCTCGAATCCTACCTGGGGGAGCGCGCCTCGCGCCTGGGCCGGCAGCTGGATTACCGGATCCGCCTGCGCAGCGTCGAGAACGTGGCGATGTATGTGGAAGCCGGGATCGGCATGTCGATCCTGTCCGATGTGGTGGCAAAGACGCTGCAGCGCGAGGTGGTCATCCTGCCGCTGGCGGAAGCGTGGGGCGCACGCCGGCTGTACCTGTGTGCGCGCGATTTCTCGGCCTTGACCGCCCACGCGAACCTGCTGGCCCAGCACCTGCTGCGCGGCGCCGGGCGCTGAAACGACAACGCCGCCCCCGCAGGAGCGGGCGCGGCGCGGTGTAGCTACGCTGCTATATCAAAATTACTTGGCGGCGTCCTGCATCTTCTCGCCGGCACGCTCCACGGCACGGCCGGTCGCGGCGGTTGCCTTGCTTGCGCCTTCCTTCACGTTGGCGGCGGCTTCCTTGGATTCCTGCTTCACTTCGGCGCCGGCTTCACGCATGCTGTCGCCAGCACGGTCGGCAGCGGCAGCGGCCTTGTCGCCCGCGCGGTCAGCTGCGGCTTCCATCTTGTCGCCTGCGCGGTCGGCCGCGGCGGCGGTGTTGGCGGCGGCGTCCTGGGCAGCGGCCTTGGCGTCGGCACCGGCTTCACGCGCGGTGGCGGCAGCGTTGGCGGCCGAGTCGTCGACGGCCTTGCCTGCGGACTGGGCAGGGCCCATGCCGGTGTTGGTGTTGGTGTTGTCAGCCTTGTGGCAGCCGGTGGCCAGCACGGCAACGGCCAGCATCAGGCCCGACAGGGTGGCTTTGTTCAGCAGGGTGGTCTGTTTCATGTTGCGCTCCTTATCAAATGTCGCTTTTTGATTATTCCGCTTTTGTCAAAAGATCAAGCTGGTGAAGCAATATTACCAACGACTTGGCCCGCGCACGATTGGAGATTGTTCCAAAGCGTAACCGTGGAATCAATATTGCTTCTGATCAATTCCCGCTAGTTGCCAGCCCAGGCGGCGGCCGAGGCACAGCAGGGTCAGCGTCGGCGGCAGCCCCCAGGGCCCGGGAATCACCGAGGCGTCGCAGACATACAATCCGGGCACCGCCGTCTGCAGGTCGCTGCCGACCCGTTCGCCGATCGCCACGCTGCCACCCGGATGCGCGGCGAAGTGGTGGCTGGCGAAGATGTGGCGCGCACCGGCACGCTCGAGCACGGCGCGCGCCAGCCCGATACCCTGGTCGAACTTGCGGCGGTCTGGCGGCTGCAGGGTCTTGTCGACCCAGCGCGGGCCGATGCGCCCGCCGACTTCATCGCGGATCTTGACCATGATGCTGAGCGTGTGCGCATGCGCGAACAGGCGGTCGAAGCGCCCGGCCTGGGCCGCGAAAGCCTGGTACATCGGGCCCGGCAAGGTCAGGTCGGCATAGGCGATGCCGTCTGCACCGTGGTGCATGCCGGCCGCCATCGGCACTTCCTTGCCGCCGTCCTCGATGCCGTCGACGCTGCCCATCACCGCCACCACCGGATCGCTGAAGAAGGCCGCCGGCCCGTCCATCAGGCCGGAGGCCGCCAGCAGGCGCGGGCTGCCGATGCCGCCGGCCGCCAGCACCACCAGCGGCGCCGGAAAGCTGCGCGGCCTACCGTCGACCACGGCATCGACGCCGGCAGCGCGGCCCTCGCGCACCAGCAGGCGCGTGACGCGCGCGCGCGCCTGCAGCACGGCGCCGGCCTTGACGGCGTCGTCGACCAGCTCGCGCGCGCTCCACTTGGCGCCGAACGGGCAGCCGTAGACGCAGCGCCAGCAGCCGCTGCGGCAGGCGGCGGGACGGATCATCTTGTCGAGCTTGTGCCAGTCTTGGCCCAGGCTGCGCGCGGCATCCATGATGCGCGCCGCCATCGGGCCGACCAGCGTATCGGGCAATGGGCCGAGCGGCAGTTCGGCGTGCCAGGCATCCAGGGCGGGTGCCAGGTCGATGCCGTGCGCCGCGAACAGGGCGGCCGGCGGCGGCGCGGCGGTGGCGAAGTTGATGGTGGAGGTGCCGCCGGTGGTCAATGCGCGTACCAGCAGCGACAGGTCGCGGTGCAGGAAGGCACCCTTGCCGGGCACCGCGGCGCGCGCCGCCATCTGGGTGAGGGTGCCGGCGATGGGCGCCGCGTCGCCCTGTTCGAGGAACAGCACGCGGGCGCCGCTGCGCGCCAGTTCGCGGCCGGTGCTGGCGCCGCCGGGGCCGGTGCCGACGACAATCGCGTCGAAGGTGCTATCGAATGTGGTGCGGGAAGAATCCATGCGCGCATGCTAGCACGGCGCATGGGCGGCATCAGGCCGCCTGGCGCGGGCGCACCCGGCGCTGCGGCGGACCGCGCCGTTCCTGGTCCGGCGCCATCCATACCGGGTGCTGGCCCAGGCCATCCACGCCGAAATCGAGCACGCGCCGTAGCCCCTTCAGCGTGACCGGCTTGAACAGCAGTGCGCCGGCACGGTGGTGGTGGCCGGCGCCGCTGGCGTCGCTGTCGAGCATCAGCACGATGGCGGCGCCCGGTGCCAGCCGCGCCAGCTCGCCGGTGAACGAGCGGCGGTCGTCGGCATTGAAGTCGGTGCAGGTCAGCACCGCATCGAAGCGCACAGCCTGCAGGGTCTGCAGTACAGACTTCGGCGTCGCGGCGGATGCGACGAGATAGCCCATCGACTTCAGCAGGCTTTCGGTCTGCCCATGGGCGGCTTCGTCATATTCCAACAGTAGTGCACTTTTCATAAGATGTCCCTCCTGTAACAGGGATGACCCCGAAGCGGGCGGCTTCAAGCTGCAAGTTGTAACAATTTGACTCGTCCGTGGGACCGCTCGGGTACGTTGGGGTGCCGGATTTGGTAAACTCGACGTTTTGTTCCAAAGGATCTCCCGACATGGCGCGCCCGCATGACACTGCATACGAGCTCCGCGCATCCGCCCTGCGATGCCTGGTCGAGCCGGACCCCGCCGCCAAGACCGGCGGCGTGGCGGCGCTGGTCGAGGCTGCCCGCAGCGGTACGATCACGGTCGACCGTGCTGCCGTGTTCGACGAGCCGGCGGCGATTCCGGGGCGTCCGGCACGTCCCGAGCTGGTGCCACCGCGCCTGGTGGGCCGGCGTTCGATGGCGACCGTGGAAGGACGCGCCATGCTGGTCCACGCGCTGGCCCACATCGAATTCAATGCGGTGAACCTGGCGCTGGACGCGGTCTGGCGCTTTCCGGGCATGCCGGACGGGTATTACTTCGACTGGCTGCGCGTGGCCAGCGAGGAAGCCCTGCATTTCAAGCTGCTGGCCGGCCATTTGAAGACACTCGGCTACACCTACGGCGATTTTCCCGGGCACGACAGCCTGTGGGAGATGGTCGCCAAGACCAGTTGCGACGTCCTTGCACGCATGGCGCTGGTGCCGCGCACGATGGAAGCGCGCGGCCTCGACGCGATTCCGCCGCTACGCGCCAAGCTGGCCCAGGCCGGCGACCCGGCAGCGGCCGGCATCCTCGACGTGCTGCTGCGCGACGAGGTCGGCCACGTCGAGATCGGCAACCGCTGGTACTTCTACCTGTGCGAGCAGCGCGGGCTGGAACCGGTGGCGACCTACGACGATCTCACCGTGCAATACACGGCGCCGGTGCTGAAAGGACCGTTCAACGTCGAGGGACGGCGCGCGGCCGGCTTCACCGAGGCCGAGCTGGCGCGCTATGCGCTCGACGCCTTGCCGGCCGGGGCTTGAACACATCCAATATGAGTGACTCTCCGCAGCAAGGCTTCCTGCTCACCCGCCACTGGCGCGATTTGGATGAAGGCGTCGAGGTCGAGCTGTGGCTCGCCACCGACGATGGCCCTTACTGCCTGCGCCTGCCGCCGGCCGAAGCCGTCGCCTTCGTCCCGGCCGAGCAGGAAGCGCTCCTGCGGACCCTGCTGCAGCGCGAGCGCGGCGTCGAGCTGCGGCCGCTGGCGCTGTGCGATTTCCGCAACCGTCCGGTAATGGGCTTGTACTGCCGCCATTACCGCCACCTGATGCGCCTGGAAAAGCGCCTGCGCGAGCACGGCATCGATGTCTACGAAGCCGACATCCGCCCGACCGACCGCTTCCTGATGGAGCGTTTCATCAGTGCGCCGGTCGCCTTTGCCGGCACGCCGGCGCCCGGCAATCCGCGCCTGCTCGAAGGCGCGCAACTGAAACCGGCTCCCGACTACCGTCCCAGCATCCGCACCGTCTCGCTCGACATCGAGACCACCATGCAGGGCGAGTTGCGCTCGATCGGCCTGGAAGGCTGCGGCCAGCGCGTCGTGTACATGCTGGGGCCGCCGAACGGCGATCCGGCCAAGCTCGACTTCGACCTCGAGTATTGCGAGTCGCGCCTCGAGCTGCTGGCGAAGCTGGAAGCATGGATGACACGCCACGATCCGGACGCCATCATCGGCTGGAGCGTGATCAACTTCGACCTGCGCGTGCTGCACGAGCATGCGCTGCGCCTGAATCATCCGCTGCGCATCGGCCGCGGCGGCGCGGCGATGGAATGGCGCACCAATCCGAACGCCAGCGGCGAGCGCGAGGCGCGTTATTTCTGGGGCTTGCCGGGCCGCCTGGTCATCGACGGCATCGAAGCGCTGCGCTCGGCCACCTGGGGTTTTCCCTCGTTCAGCCTGGAGCACGTGGCGCAAAGCCTGCTCGGCGAAGGCAAGTCGATCGACAATCCCTACGACCGCATGGCCTCGATCGACCGCATGTTCGCCCAGGACAAGCCGGCGCTGGCGCGCTACAACCTGAAGGACTGCGAACTGGTCACGCGCATCTTCGACAAGACCGGCCTGATGGCCTTCCTGCTGGAGCGCGCCAGCGTGACCGGGCTGGCCGCCGACCGCAGCGGCGGCTCGGTGGCGGCTTTCGAACATTCCTACATCCCGCTGATGCACCGCCAGGGCCGGGTCGCGCCCAACATCGGCGACGTGCCGGCGGCGGACAGCCCGGGCGGCTTCGTGATGGATTCGCGCTCGGGCCTGTACGATTCGGTGCTGGTGCTGGACTATAAAAGCCTGTACCCGTCGATCATCCGCACCTTCCTGATCGACCCGGTGGGGCTGGTGGCCGGACTGGAAGCGCCGGAGGAAGAGACGGTGCCGGGCTTCCGCGGCGCGCGCTTCTCGCGCACGAAGCACTGCCTGCCCGGCATCGTCACCCGCGTGTGGGAGGGCAGGGAAGCGGCCAAGCGCGCCGGCAACCAGCCGCTGTCGCAGGCTTTAAAGATCATCATGAACGCGATGTACGGCGTGCTCGGCACCCCGGCCTGCCGCTTCTTCGACGACCGCCTGGCCTCGTCGATCACGATGCGCGGCCACGAGATCATGCACCGCACCCGCGAGCTGATCGAGGAACGCGGCTACCAGGTGATCTACGGCGACACCGATTCGACCTTCGTCTGGCTCGGCGGCGCCCGGCCCGATGCGGACGCCCTGCGCATCGGCCGCGAACTGGTGGAGCACGTAAACGGCTGGTGGCGGACGCACCTGCAGCAAACGCTGGGACTGGAGAGCGCACTCGAACTCGAATACGACACCCACTTCCGCCGTTTCCTGATGCCGACCGTGCGCGGCTCCGACGAAGGCAGCAAGAAGCGCTATGCCGGCCTGGCCGGCACGGCGGACGGCGGGGAAGAGGTGGTCTACAAGGGCCTGGAAAGCGTGCGTACCGACTGGACCCCGCTGGCCCAGCAATTCCAGCAGGGCCTCTACGAGCGCGTGTTCCGGCGCCAGCCCTACGAAGACTATGTCCGCGACTACGTGGCGCGCACGCTGGCCGGCGAGTTCGACGAGCTGCTGGTCTACCGCAAGCGCCTGCGCCGCCCGCTGCACGAGTACGAGCGCAACGTGCCGCCGCACGTGCGCGCCGCGCGCCTGGCCGACGACTTCCACGTGGCCCAGGGACGCGGCCCGCAATACCGCAACGGCGGCTGGATCCGCTACCTGATGACGACCGCCGGCCCGGAACCGATGGAGAGCGTGGAAGCGGGCAAGGCGGCGCCGATCGACTACGAGCATTACCTGAGCAAGCAGCTGGAACCGGTGGCGGACGGCATCCTGCCCTTCATCGGCGACAGCTTTACGCGCCTGACCAGCCCGCAGGGAGCCTTGTTCTGAATAAAATGTTGCATTGCACCATGCTGGTGCAAAAAATGCTGCCTATATACATTCCTATACAAATCAGACAGTCGTTAGCCGGCTAATGATCTAGGCAGCGAAGCATTTTTGGCCCATATTAACGGGTTGGCGCGGTGACAATCGGCTGAGTGTCCGGTACTTACGGGACATTGCACGACGATCTGCCGCGCGCTTCATTGGAGTCAATACATGCTGCTTAACCTGGTTCGCATCGCCTTGCGGCGACCGTATACCTTCGTCGTGCTGGCGCTGGTGCTGCTCATCCTCGGGCCGCTCGCCGCCATGCGCACACCGACCGACATCTTCCCCGAGATCAAAATGCCGGTGATCGCGGTGGCCTGGCAATACACCGGCCTGCCGCCCGACCAGATGGCCGGCCGCATTTCGACGCTGTTCCAGCGCAGCCTGACGACCACCGTCAACGACATCGAGCACATCGAGGCCAACACCTATCCCGGCGTCAGCGTGGTGAAGATCTTCTTCCAGCCGGGCGTCGACATCGCGGTGGCCAACGCCCAGGTGACCGCGATCGCCCAGGCGGTGGTCAAGCAGATGCCGGCCGGCGTCACGCCGCCGCTGGTCATCAACTACAACGCGGCCACGGTGCCGATCCTGCAGGTGGCGCTGTCCGGCAAGGGCCTGTCCGAACAACAGCTGTTCGACCTCGGCTTGAACACCGTGCGTACGCCGCTGGTGACGGTGCCGGGCGCCGCGATCCCGTTGCCGTACGGCGGCAAGCAGCGCCAGGTGCAGATCGACGTCAAGCCGGACGCGCTGCAGGCGCGCGGCCTGTCGGCCCAGGACATCGCGAATGCGCTGGCAAGCCAGAACATCCTGACCCCGGTGGGTACCCAGAAGATCGGTGAACTCGAATACACGATCCAGCTGAACAGCGCGCCGTCCGCCATCGAGGACCTGAACCGTCTGCCGATCAAGGTGGTGAACGGCACCACGATCCTGATGCAGGACGTCGCCAACGTCCACGACGGCAATGCGCCGCAGACCAACGTCGTCCACGTCGACGGCGGCCGTTCGGTGCTGATGTCGGTGCTGAAGAACGGCTCGGCCTCGACCCTGGCCATCGTCGACGGCGTGCGCGCCAAGCTGGCCGAGATGAAGGCCGGCCTGCCGGACGCCCTGAAGGTGGTGGCGATCAACGACCAGTCGGTATTCGTGCGCGCCGCCGTCAAGGGCGTGGCGACCGAAGGCGCGATCGCCGCGCTGCTGACCAGTATCATGATCCTGCTGTTCCTCGGCAGCTGGCGCTCCACCGTGATCATCGCGGTGTCGATTCCGCTGTCGATCCTCGGTTCCATCATCGCGCTGGCCGCGACCGGCGAAACCCTGAACCTGATGACGCTCGGCGGCCTGGCGCTGGCGGTCGGCATCCTGGTCGACGATGCCACCGTCACCATCGAAAACATCAACTGGCACCTGGAGCAGGGCAAGGCGGTGGAGCCGTCCATCCTCGACGGCGCCCAGCAGATCGTGGCGCCGGCGCTGGTCTCGCTGCTGTGCATCTGCATCGTGTTCATCCCGATGTTCTTCCTCGAAGGCGTGGCCGGCTTCCTGTTCGTGCCGATGGCCAAGGCGGTGGTGTTCGCGCTGGTCTGCTCGTTCATCCTGTCGCGTACCCTAGTGCCGACCATGGCCAACTGGCTGCTGCGCGCCCATAACCCGAGCGAGGAGCACCACCAGCTTCCTTCCAATCCGCTGGCCCGTTTCCAGCGCGGCTTCGAGGCACGCTTCGAAGGCATCCGCGGGCGCTACCACGGCATGCTGGATGGCGCGATCAAGCGCCGCAAGGCCTTCCTGATCGGTTTCTTCGCGGTGGTGCTGGCATCGTTTGCGCTGGTACCTTTTCTGGGCAGTAACTTCTTCCCGTCGGTCGATTCCGGCCAGGTGCTGATCCACGCGCGCGTGCCGGTCGGCACCCGCATCGAGGAAACCGCGGCGCGCTTCGCCAGGATCGAAGCGGCGATCCGGCGCGTGATCCCGAACCGCGAGATCGCGACCATGGTCGACAACATCGGCATGCCGGCGTCGTCGATCAACGTCACCTACAACAATACCGGCGTGATGGGCAGCCAGGACGGCGACTTCCAGATCGCCCTCGGCGAAGAGCATGCGCCGACCGCGGAATACGTGCGCAAGCTGCGCGACGTGCTGCCGCGCGAATTCCCGGATACGACCTTCTCGTTCCCGCCGGCCGACATCGTCAGCCAGATCCTGAACTTCGGTTCGCCGGCGCCGATCGACGTGCAGGTGCGTGGACGCGACCTGGAAGGCGACTACCGCTACGCCCAGCAGCTGCTGAAGCGCATCCGCGCGATCCCGGGCGTGGCCGATGCGCGCATCCAGCAGTCGAACCGCGCGCCGACCTTCAACGTCGACATCGACCGTACCCAGTCGCAGCTGCTCGGCCTGACCACGCGCGACGTCACCAACAGCATGGTGGTCAACCTGGCCGGTTCCAGCCAGGTGGCGCCGACCTATTGGCTGAACCCGGCCACCGGCGTGACCTATCCGATCGTGATGCAGACCCCGCAGAGCGACATCGACTCGCTGTCGGCGCTGTCGGCCCTGCCGGTCGGTAACGGCAGCTCGGCGGGCGCGGCCACGCTGGGCGGCATCGCCCGCTTCACCCGCTCGAGCGGCAGCGCGCTGGTCAGCCAGTACAATGTGGCGCCGATGGTGCAGATCCACGCCACCACCCAGGACCGCGACCTCGGCAGCGTCGCCGCCGATATCCGCAAGGTGCTGGCCGACACCCAGGCCGACCTGCCCAAGGGCGCGACGGTCGAGATGCTGGGCCAGGTGCGCACCATGGAGCGCGCCTTCTCGGGCCTGCTGTTCGGCCTGCTGGGCGCGATCGGCCTGATCTACCTGCTGATCGTGGTGAACTTCCAGTCCTGGACCGACCCGGCCGTGATCGTCGCCGCGCTGCCGGCCGCGCTGGCCGGCATCGTCTGGATGCTGTTCGCCACCCACACCACCTTGTCGGTGCCGGCGCTGACCGGCGCCATCATGTGCATGGGCGTGGCCACCGCCAACAGTGTCCTCGTCATCAGCTTTGCGCGCGAGCGTTTGCTCGAACTGGGAGACGCCGCCGCGGCCGCGCTGGAAGCCGGCTTCGTGCGCTTCCGCCCGGTCCTGATGACCGCGCTGGCCATGATCATCGGCATGCTGCCGATGGCGCTCGGCCTGGGCGAGGGCGGCGAGCAGAACGCCCCGCTGGGCCGCGCCGTGATCGGCGGCCTGGTGTTCTCGACTTTTGCCACGCTGGTGTTCGTCCCCGTCGTCTTCAGCCTCGTGCACGGGCGGCAGCGTCGTGCCGCCGACGCAGGCCTGCCGCCGCAAGCCGGCGTATCCACCCCATCTGGCGCATTACCTTCTGGCGCATTACCTTCCGGAGTCACAGCTCATGTCAACTAAACCCTCGCGCGCCCGTCCGGCGCTGTTCGCCGCCGTCGCCATCCTGGTTGCAGGCGGCGTGGTCGCCGGCGGCCTCGTCACCCGCCACAACCAGGGCGAGCAACTCCAGGCCGGCGCGGCCGAGCGCTCGGTGCCGACCGTGAGCCTGGTGTCGCTGAAGGACATCCCCGCCTCGGATCTTGAACTGCCGGCCCGCATCGAAGCCTGGGCGCGCGCGCCGATCTATGCCCGCGTCAGCGGCTACCTGGCGCGCTGGAACGTCGACATCGGCACCCCGGTGAAAGCCGGCCAGGTGCTGGCCCAGATCGACACCCCGGACCTCGACCAGGACCTGCGCCAGGCCCAGGCCCAGCTGGCGGTCGCGCGTACCGGCCTGACGCTGGCCGACAGCACCGCCAAGCGCTGGCAGGCGCTGGTGGGGCAGAACGCGGTGTCGAAGCAGGAAGCCGACGAAAAGCAGAACGACTTCATGTCGCGCCAGTCGACCGTGCAGGCGCTGCAGGCCAGCGTCTCGCGCCAGCAGGCGCTGAAAACCTACACCAGGCTGGTTGCGCCCTTCGACGGCGTGGTGACGGCGCGCAATACCGACGTCGGCGCGCTGGTCAATGTCGGCGGTGCCAGCGGCAGCGAGCTGTTCGTGGTGTCCGACATCCGCAAGCTGCGCGTGTACGTGAACGTGCCGCAGCGCCAGGTGGCGCTGATCAAGCCGGGCAGCAAGGCCACCCTGAGCGTGCCCGAGCGCCCGGACGTCAGCTACACCGCCACCGTGCAGTCGACCGCGCAGGCGATCGCCGCCGGTTCCGGCACCATGCTGGTCCAGCTCGCGGTCGACAACAAGAATGGCGAACTGCTGCCGGGCGCCTACGCCAACGTGCGCTTCGACCTGCCGGCGGACGCCAGCACGGTCAGCGTGCCGCCGGGCGCACTGATGCTGGGCAAGGACGGGGTGCGCGTGGCGACGCTGGACGGCGCCAACAAGGTGCGCATCAAGAAGGTCACCATCGGCCGCGACATGGGCACCGTGGTGCAACTGGCCGGCGGCGTCGAGCGCTCCGACCGGATCATCGACAGTCCGCCGGATGGGTTGGCGGAAGGGGATACGGTGCGCATTGCGCAGGCTGCGCCGGTGAAGGCGAAGTCCTGAGTCCATATTGACGTCGTCCCCGCCTTCGCGGGGAGTCGTTTCCGGCAGTGCCGGGAACGACGGTTACGCCGCCAGTCCCTTCTGCAGCAACTCAGCCACCAGCTGGTTCAATTCCACCCCACGCTCCTTGGCGGTCGCCTGCAGCTGCTTCACCAGTTCCCCGTTCAGTTTCACCGCAAACGGCACCAGGCCGGCGGCGCGGTCGCGCTCGCGCTGTTCGCGGCGATCGGGCACGGCGCCGCTGGCGCCGCCGAAAGCCGCATTCTTCGCAGTCATCTCGTTCTTGAGTCGTTCGGCATCGCGTTTTGCCAGGTCGGTTCGTTTCATCGTCGGTCCTTCAGTGATCAAACGGGCATTGTAACCGCGACGCCCGCGCGCCGATGCGCAACTGAGGCGATGAAATGAACGCCACGCCGGATGGTCAAATCGGCAGCGCAACATGTATGGGGAGGAGATCATGCCTGCCTTGCCGATTGCCGGCGCGGAGACGCGCCCGGCCGCACCCGCGTCGTATGCCAGGCGCCGCTGGCTCGCCGGCAGCGGCGCCGCCATCGCCGCCTGCCTGGCCGCGCGCCAGGGCGGTCTCCGAGGGCCACGCAGCAGAACACGCCAGTTCCTCCGGCTGCACCACCGTGCCCGGTACCCCGACCGTCGAGCGCCCGTCACCGCAAGCGGTAGCGGACGTGTTCAGTACCCCGGAAACCGAACTGGCCTTCCGCAACCACGGCATGCACGCCGAATTCCTGCACCAGGCCCTGACGCCGCTCGGCTCACACTATGTATTGGTCCATTTCGATATCCCGGCGCTGGGGGCCGAGGGCTACAGCCTGGCCGTCGGCGGACGCGTGAGCCAGCCGTTCCACATCAGCCTGCGCGAATTGCAGGACCAGCCGGTCATGACCCAGACCGTGACGATGGAGTGCGCGGGCAGCGGCCGCTCGACGCTGGCGCCGCGCCCGGTCTACGTCCCCTGGTTCCACGAATGCATGGGCACATACCAATGGACCGGCACCCGGCTGCGGCCCCTGCTGGAGCGCGCCGGCCTACCGGACGATGCGGTGGAAGTGCTGTTCACCGGCTGGGACAGCGGCGTCGACCTCGGCGTCGAACACGCGTTCGAGCGCAGCCTGCCGCTGGCCGAGGCGCTGCGCGACGAAGTGATGCTGGCCTGGGCCGCCAACGGGCGTCCGCTGCTGCCGGAACACGGCTTTCCGCTGCGGCTGGTGGTGCCGTCGTGGTATGGGATGGCCAGCGTCAAGTGGCTGCGCGCGATCACGGTGCTGAGCGAGCCGTTCGCAGGGATACAGCAGCACGAAGTCTATATGTACCGCCAGAGCCCCGACGATCCCGGCACGCCGGTGCAGGCCAAGCGGGTCAATGCCCTGATCGCACCGCCCGGGATGCCGGACATGCTGAGCCGCCACCGGTTCCTGGCGCCCGGCCCGCAGGTACTGGAAGGGAAGGCGTGGTCGGGAGCGGGCGGCATCGCGCGCGTGCAGGTCAGCACCGACGGCGGGTCTACCTGGGCCGACGCGCGCCTGTCACAGGTCGCGCCCGACCCCTGGGCCTGGGTCCACTGGCGCCACAACTGGGATGCAGCGCCGGGCGATTATCTGCTGGTATGCCGCGCAACCGACACGGCCGGCCACCAGCAGCCGCTCGACCCCGGCGCCGCATTCAATATCCAGGGCAACGGCGTGAACGGCGTGCGGCGGATGCCGGTTACGGTGCAGGCGGGCATCGGCAGCGCTGCCCGCACCGTGCCGTCGCACCCGCGCCGCGTGCTGCCCGGCGCCGAACTGCCGCCGGTGCCGGATCTGCGTCAGGCCAGGCCGAGGTAGCTGCGGTGGAAGCGGCTGCCGAGCCGCGTCAGCACTTCGTAGCCGATGGTGCCGGCCTCGAACGCCACGTCGTCCACGGTCTGGTGCGCGCCCAGCAGCTCCACCAGCTGGCCCGGCGCCACGCGCGCTGCCGGGATGGCGCTGACGTCGAGCGTGATGCTGTCCATCGACACGTTGCCGACCACCGGCACGCGGGCGCCGTCGATGAACACGTGGCCGCGGCCGGACAGCGAACGCAGCCAGCCGTCGGCATACCCGATCGAGATGGTGGCGATGCGGGTCGGTGCGCATGCCGTGAAGTGGGCGCCGTAGCCGACGATGTCCCCGGCTTGCACGGTGCGCGTCTGCACGATGCTGGCCGCCAGCGACACCGGCTGGCGCAGCGGATTGGCGGTGCCCGGCTGCGGGTTGATGCCGTACAGCGCCGCGCCCGGGCGGGCCAGCTGGTGGTGGAAGGCGCCGCCCAGGAAGATGCCCGAGGAATTGGCCAGGCTACCGGGCAGGCCGGGGAAGCGGGCGCGCAGCCGTTCCAGTCCGGCACGGAAGCGCTCGCACTGCAGCGCGTTCAGCGGGTGCGCCGCTTCGTCGGCACAGGCCAGGTGGCTCATCGCCAGCACCGGGCGGATGCCGTCCAGCCGTGCCGGATCGTCGAGCAGGGCCTGCAGGTCGGCGGGCGCCAGGCCCATGCGCGACATGCCGGTGTCGAACTGGATCGCGGCCGGCAGCACGCGCCCGAGCGTGCGCGCGGCCGCGCGCCAGTCCGCGATCTGTGCCGGATCGTTCAGCACCGGCACCAGGTCGTGCTCGAGGAAGGCGCGGGTGGCGCCCGGCGGCGGGCCGTGCAGCACGAAGATCGTGGCGTCAGGCGGCACCAGCGTGCGGAGGCGCATGCCTTCGTCGACGTGGGCGGTGAAGAACACGCGGCAGCCTTCGCGCACCAGCGCCGGCGCGACCGCGGCCATGCCGAGGCCATAGGCGTCGGCCTTCATCACCCCGGCGCAGGCGGCGGGGCCGGCCTGCTGGCGCAGCAGGCGATAATTGGCGCGGATGGCGTCGAGGTCGACCGTCAGGCGGGCGCCGGCGCGTTCGACCGGCACCGACGGCGCCGCCGGCGGCGACAGGGGATGGTCCATCGTCCCCATGCTCACGCCTTGGCGAATTGCGTGCGTTCCTGGGCGGCGCGGGTGCCGGCGTAGCGGAACACGGCCAGGTCGTCGGCATCGATGGCCGGTGCGCGGCCCGATACCAGGTCGGCGATCACGCTGGCCGACCCACAGGCCATGGTCCAGCCGAGGGTGCCGTGGCCGGTGTTCAGGAACAGGTTGCGCAGCGGGGTGGCGCCGACGATCGGGGTCGAGTCCGGCGTCATCGGGCGCAGGCCGGTCCAGAAGGTCGCCTTGGCGATGTCGCCGCCCTGCGGGAACAGGTCGCGCACGACCAGTTCCAGGGTCTCGCGGCGGGCCGGGTTGAGCGCCTGGCTGTAGCCGGCGATTTCCGCCATGCCGCCGACGCGGATGCGGTCGTCGAAGCGGGTGATCGCGATCTTGTAGGTCTCGTCGAGGATGGTCGACACGGGTGCCTTGCTGCCGTCGGTGATCGGCACCGTCAGCGAATAGCCCTTGAGCGGATACACCGGCACCTTGAACCGGTCGCCCAGCAGGAAGCGCGAGTAGCTGCCCAGCGCCAGCACGTAGCGGTCGGCGCTCAAGGTGCCCTTGACTCCACCTTTGGAGGTGCGCACGCCGGTGATCTCGTCGCCGGCGATGTCGAGCGCATCGATCGAGGTGTCGAACTCGAAGCGCACGCCGAGCGCCTTGGCCATCACGGCCAGGCGGCTGGTGAACAGCTGGCAGTCGCCGGTTTCGTCGTTGGGCAGGCGCAGGCCGCCAACCAGCTTGTCGCGCACGTCGGCCAGCGCCGGCTCGGCCCTGGCCAGTTCGTCGCTGGTCAGGACTTCATACGGCACGCCGGCCTGCTTCAGCACCTCGGTGTCCTTGGCGGCGCCGTCGAACTGGGCCCGGGTGCGGAACAGCTGCAGGGTGCCTTGCTGGCGGCCTTCGTATTGAATGCCGGTCTCCTGGCGCAGCGCGCGCATGCAATCGCGACTGTATTCGGCGATGCGCACCATGCGCTCCTTGTTCACGGCGTAGCGCTCGGCGGAACAGTTGCGGTACATCTCCCACATCCATTCGAGCTGGAACAGCGTGCCGTCCGGGCGGATCGCCAGCGGGGCGTGGCGCTGGAACAGCCATTTGAAGGCTTTCAGCGGGACGCCGGGGGCCGCCCACGGCGATGCATAGCCGGGCGAAATCTGGCCGGCGTTGGCAAAGCTGGTCTCGAGGGCGGGACCCGGCTGGCGGTCGACCACGGTGACTTCATGGCCGGCCTTCGCCAGGTAATATGCGGTCGATACGCCGACCACGCCGCTGCCAAGGACGATTACTCGCATAGTGTTCTCTGTTTATGGTGCAGAAGTGGGAAATATTGCTATCCTAGCTGGATAGAGGCAAGATTTGTTTCCGTTCTTCGACGACTATTTAGTAATAATTCATGCGCGTACAAAAAGAATCGACCCGGGTGCTGGACCGTATCGACCTGCACATCCTGTCCATCCTGCAGGACGATGCACGGATCGTCATGAAAGACCTGGCCGAGCGGGTCGGCCTGTCGCTGACGCCGTGCATCGAACGGGTCAAGCGCATGGAACGCGACGGCGTGATCGCCGGCTACCACGCGCGCGTGAATCCGCAGGCGCTGGGCATGCAGGTGCTGGTGTTCGTCGAGATCACGCTGCACCAGAAATCCGAAAAGGCCTTCGAGCGCTTCCGGCGTGCGATTCTGGCCATTCCCGAGGTGATGGAATGCCACCTCGTGTCGGGCGATTTCGATTACCTGATCAAGGCCAGGATAGCGGAAATGTCCGAATACCGGCGGCTGCTTGGCCAGATCCTCCACGTGGCCGATGCCGGCCAGTCGAAGAGCTATGTGGTGATGGAGGAGGTCAAGGAGACGCTGGCCTTGTCGATCGGGAGCTGATTTTCGCGGTTCTTCTGCACTACGCTGCTATTTTGCAACGCGGCGTGTCGGAATTTGCTGAATTCAGTTTTATATTTACCGGATGCATCAAATTTTGTCTAAAATGATTTCCAGTAGGAATTATTCATTTGGGATGAGACATGAAATCGGTTCAGCAAGAAGTCGACGAGCGCAGTAATCTTACCGGCACCAACAAATTCGAACTGCTGCTGTTCCGCCTCGGCGGCGACGCCCAGGGCGAGCACAGCGAGCTGTTCGGCATCAACGTATTCAAGATCCGCGAGATCGTGGCGATGCCGTCGATCACCAAGGTGGCCGGCGCGCCCGAGCACGTGCTCGGCGTCGTCAACCTGCGCGGCCAGATCATCCAGGTGCTGGACCTGCCGTCGATCGCCGGCGTCAAGCCGGTGACCGGCCTGAACATCATGCTGGTGACCGAATTCGCGCGCACCACCCAGGCCTTCGCGGTCGAGAGCGTGGAAGAGATCGTGCGCCTGGACTGGAGCCAGGTGATGTCGGCCGAGCGCAGCGCCGCCAGCGGCATGGTGACCAGCATCGCGCGCCTGGAAGCCCAGGACGGCCATCCGCCGCGCCTGGCCCAGGTGCTGGACGTCGAGACCATTCTGCGCAACATGAACCCGGACGACGCCCCGGGCAACATGGAACAGGCGGTCGGCGCCAAGATGCAGCTCAAGCCGGGCACCATCATCCTGGCCGCCGACGACTCGGTGGTCGCGCGCGCCCTGATCGAACAGGGCCTGGACGCGATGGGACTGCCGTTCTTCATGGCCAAGAGCGGCAAGGAAGCCTGGGACCAGCTGAACACCATCGCCGGCACCGCCGAAGCCGAAGGCAAGAGCGTCTACGACAAGGTGGCGCTGGTGCTGACCGACCTCGAGATGCCGGAAATGGACGGCTTCACGCTGACCCGCAACATCAAGTCGAGTTCGCGCTTCGGCAACCTGCCGGTGGTGATCCACTCGTCGCTGTCGGGGAACACGAACGAAGAGCACGTGCGCAAGGTGCGGGCGGATGCGTATGTGGCCAAGTTCTCGGCGGAAGATCTGTCGCGGACGCTGCGGACCATTCTCAAGCAGTAAACCTCAGCGGCACGCGCCGCACGGACGTCGTCCCCGCGGAGGCGGGGACCCAAGTTTTGCATGAATCTCGACTGCTCGTGCAACTTGGGTCCCCGCCTGCGCGGGGACGACGTGCTTATTGCAGCGTAATTAACAACGCCGCATGCTTTCGAATAGCCTGGCTCAGGGCACCCAACTCTCCATCAACGCGCATAGCTCGGCCGCTTCGGATCGTAAGTCCACCCGGGCACCAGGTAGCGCATCGCCAGCGCATCGTCACGCGCGCCGCCGGCGACGCGCTTGTACAAGGCGTGCGCCTGCAGGATGCGCTCCATGTCCGGCTCGATGCCCAGCCCCGGCGCATCCGGCACCTTGACCTGGCCACCGGCGATCTGCAGCGGTTCCTTCGTCAGGCGCGCCTGGCCTTCCTGCCAGATCCAGTGGGTGTCGATGGCCGTGATGGCGCCCGGCGCCGCCGCGGCGACGTGGGTGAACATCGCCAGCGACACGTCGAAGTGGTTGTTCGAGTGCGAACCCCAGGTCAGGCCCCAGTCGTCGCACAGCTGCGCCAGCCGCACCGACCCCTGCATGGTCCAGAAATGCGGATCGGCCAGCGGGATGTCGACTGCGCCCAGCAGGTGCGAATGCGCCATCTGGCGCCAGTCGGTGGCGATCATGTTGGTCGCGGTCGGGATGCCGGTGGCGCGCTTGAACTCGGCCATGATCTCGCGG
The DNA here is from genome assembly GCF_006715485.1 of Herbaspirillum sp. SJZ107. GTDB lineage: Bacteria > Pseudomonadota > Gammaproteobacteria > Burkholderiales > Burkholderiaceae_D > Telluria. The sequence goes on along the minus strand of NZ_VFNH01000001.1, from coordinate 1,969,081 downwards.
CCCGAGTAGCCGCCCTCCGGACCGCAGGGGTCCTCGGCATACGCCAGGATGTGGCCCTGGCCGCGGCAGGCGCGGATCGCCTCGTCGAGCGACCAGGCGCCGTTCGGATCGAGCGTCGCGCGCGAATCCGGGAAGCGGCGCTTGATGGCGGCCACGGCCGCGATCTCGTCTTCCGGGCGCATCACGCCGCCCTTCAGCTTGAAGTCGCGGAAACCGTACTTGTCGACGCTGGCCGCGGCCAGGTCGGCGATCGCCTCCGGCGTCAGGGCTTCCTCGGTGCGCAGGCGGTACCAGTCGTCGGCGCCGCCGCCGCCCAGGTAGGGCAGGTCGGTGCGCGCACGGTCGCCGATGTAGAACAGGTAGGCCAGCATCGGCACGGCGTCGCGCTGGCGGCCGGCGCCTAGCAGCTCGCACACCGGCACGCCGAGGAATTGGCCGAACAGGTCGAGCAGCGCCGCTTCGACCGCGGTGATCACGTTTTCCAGGCGCAGGTTGATCTCGTGCGGCTGCAGCATCACCGCCGCTTCGGCGCTCGACGTCACATGGTGGCTGCTGCCGGCGATGGCGGCGCGCAGTGCGCCCAGCGTGCGATTGTGGCGCGCGAGCTCGGTCCCGATCACCAGCGGCTGCAGCCGCTGCAGCGCCAGCAGGATGCCGTTAGACCCCGGTACTTCGCCGATCCCGGTACGGCCGTCGCTGTCCTTCAGCAGCACCACGATGCGGGTGAACCAGGGCGCATGCGCCCCGCACAGATTGAGCAGCATGCTGTCATGGCCGGCCACCGGGATTACCTGCATGGCGGTGACGACGGGCGTGGCTGCGCGCCGGATCGGGGTCATGGCGTCTCCTTATTGTCCGGACATTGTTTTACGTTGCCCGTGACTGTTATCTCATCTAGAATGATTGCGCAAACATTAAGTCCAGTGTGAAGGAAATCCGATGTCGCGTCAATCTTGCCTGGCCGCCGCTGTCCTGGCGGCGCTGCTTGCCGGCTGCACAGCGTCCGGCGCCATTCCATCTGACGGCGCCGCGCGCGGCGAGCACTGGGTCGCGGCCTGGGGCAGCGCCCAGATGGTCCCCGAAGGCCAGAATGCGCTGGCGTCCGAGCAGCTGCGCGACGCCACGCTGCGCCAGGTGGTGCGCGTGTCGCTCAAGGGGCGCCAGCTGCGCGTCCGCCTCAGCAACGCCTTCGGCACCGACGCGCTGGCGATCGACGCTGCCAGCATCGGCCTGTCCGCGGGGCCGGGGCAGGCCGGGGCCAGCGGGCTGCAGCCGCTGCGCTTCGGCGGCAGCACCGCGGTCACGATCCCGGCCGGCGCCGAGTACCTGAGCGATCCGGTCGAGCTGGCGCATGCGGCCGGCGCCGACCTGGCGGTGTCGCTGCACTTTGCCGCGGCGCCGGCGCGCCAGACGGGCCATCCGGGCGCGCGCGCCACCAGCTACCTGGCGCGCGGCAACCGCGTGCTGGACGCGGCCTGGAGCGGTGCCGACAAGGTCACCCGCTGGTACCAGCTGAGCGGCGTCGAGGTGCTGGCGGCAGCGCCCACGCACGCGGTGGTGGCGATCGGCGATTCGATCACCGACGGCTACGGCGTCGAGCCGGATACCTACGGCCGCTGGACCGACCACCTGGCCACGCGCCTGCGCGCGGCCGGCGTCACCGACCTGGGTGTGATCAATGCCGGCATCGGCGGCGGCCGCCTGCTGCGCGATGGCCTCGGGCCCAACCTGGTGGCGCGCTTCGAACGCGACGTGCTGGCCCGGCCCGGCGTCAGCCATGCGATCGTGATGATCGGCGTGAACGACTTCGGCACCCAGCACCGCAACAACGAGGACAGCGCAGCGGCGCGCGCGCGCCTGCTCGAGGACATGATGCAGGCCCACCGCCAGCTGGTGGCGCGCGCCCACCTGGCCGGGGTGTGCGTGATCGGCGCGACCATTTCGCCGTACGCCGCCAGCGGCTATTACAAGCCGGGGCCGGACAACGAGCGGGACCGGCTGGCCTACAACCGCTGGATCCGCGAGTCCGGCGTGTTCGACGGCGTGGTCGATTTCGACGCCGCGCTGCGCGACCCGGCGCGCCCGGATGCGCTGCTGAAGACCTACGACAACGATGGACTGCACCCGAACATGGCCGGCTACAAGGCGATGGCGGACGCGGTGCCGCTGGCGCAGCTGCAGGGCTGCCGCTACGCCCGCTGATTTATATAGACAAAACGGGCCACGCAGAGGGCCGGGAGACGAGATGAGACAACCCTGGATCGCAGGCCAGCGTAAGCGCGCCTCATTGGCGGCCACCCTGGCCGTATTCGCTGCCGGCAGCCTCGGCGCCATGCAGCCGGCGTGGGCGCTGGGCGAGCGCCAGTTTGTACGCTTCGACAGCGGCCAGGCCGGCGTGGCGCTGGCCGGCGGCCGCGCTCCGGCGCGCCTGCTGCTTGATCCCAAGGAGTTCCCGGGCGTGCGCCGCGCCGCGGCCGACCTGCAGGCCGATATCGCCCGCGTCGGCGGTACGCGGCCGGCACTGCTGCAGGCGGCTTCGGCGCGGGAGGATGCCGGTGACCTGGTCATCGTCGGCACGCTCGGCAAGAGCGCGCTGGTCGACCGCCTCGCGCGCGAAGGCCGCCTCGACACGGCATCCCTGCGCGGCAAATGGGAAGGCTACCTGATCCAGACCGTGCGCAACCCGATGCCGGGCGTGGCGCGCGCACTCGTCATCGCCGGCAGCGACAAGCGCGGCACCATCTTCGGCCTGTACACGGTGTCCGAGCAGATCGGGGTCTCGCCCTGGCACTGGTGGGCCGACGTGCCGGTGCCGCGCCACCCCGCGCTGGTGATCCCGGACGGCACGCGGGTCGAGGATGCGCCGGTGGTGCGCTACCGCGGCATCTTCCTGAACGACGAAGCGCCGGCGCTGTCCGGCTGGGCCAAGGAAAAGTTCGGCGGCTTCAACCACCGCTTCTACGAAAAAGTCTTCGAACTGCTGCTGCGCATGCGCGCCAACTACATCTGGCCGGCGATGTGGGGCAATGCCTTCTACGACGACGATGCCGGCAACGGCCGCCTGGCCGACGACATGGGCATCGTGATCGGCACCTCGCACCACGAACCGATGATGCGCGCCCACGCCGAATGGGCGAAGTACGGCAAAGGGCCGTGGGACTACAAGCGCAACGAGACCGTGCTGCGCGACTTCTGGCAGAAAGGGCTGGAACGCAGCGCCGGCTTCGACAAGGTGATCACCCTCGGCATGCGCGGCGACGGCGACGAGCCGATGTCGGAAGAATCCAACGTGGCGCTGCTGCAGAAGATCGTCGGCGACCAGCGCGCGCTGATCCGGCAGCAGACCGGGAAGCCGCTGGCGGACACGCCGCAGCTGTGGGCGCTGTACAAGGAAGTCCAGGATTACTACGAAAAGGGCATGCGCGTGCCGGACGACGTGACCCTGCTCTGGTGCGACGACAACTGGGGCAATATCCGGCGCCTGCCGACCCCGGAGGAGCGCAAGCGCGCCGGCGGGGCCGGCATCTACTACCACTTCGACTACGTCGGCGGCCCGCGCTCCTATAAATGGATCAACGTGACGCCGCTGCCGAAAGTGTGGGAGCAGATGCACCAGGCCTGGCGCTACGGCGCCGACCGGCTGTGGATCGTCAACGTCGGCGACCTGAAGCCGATGGAAGTGCCGACCGAATTCTTCCTGAACTATGCCTGGAACCCGGCGGCCTGGCCTGCACAGCGCCTGCCCGACTACCTGCCGCTCTGGGCCACGCGCGAATTCGGCGCCGAACACGCCGCCGAAATCGCCGCGCTGGTCGAGGGCTACGCCCGCTTCAACGGCCGCCGCAGGCCCGAACAGCTGGCGCCGGAGACCTTCAGCGCGCTCCACTACCGCGAGTCCGAGCGCGTGGTGGCCGACTGGAACGCGCTGGCCGAACGCGCGCGCAAGCTCGCTGCGCAGCTGCCGGCCGAGAAGCGCGACGCTTTCTTCCAGCTGGTGCAGTACCCGGTCGAGGCTTCCGCCAACCTGAACGAACTGTATGCGACGGTGCAGCAGAACCGCCTGCACGCCGACCAGGGCCGCGCGGATACCAATGCACTGGCCGCGCGCGCGCGCGACCTGTTCGCGCGCGATGCCGAGCTGGCGCGCCAGTACCAGCAGGATGTCGCCGGCGGCAAGTGGAACCACATGATGTCGCAGACCCATATCGGCTATACCAGTTGGAAGGACCCCGCGACAAATATCATGCCGGCGGTGCGCGAGATTGCGCCGGCGTCCGCGGCGCTGCCGGCGCTGGGCGTGGCGGTCGAGGGCAGCGCGGCGGCGTGGCCGGCGGCCAGTGCGCTGCGCCTGCCTGCGCTGGATCCGTCAGCTGCAACGTCACCCTATATCGAGGTATTCAATCGGGGTGCTTCGCCGCTGCGCTACACGGTGAGTGCCGAGCAGCCCTGGGTGAAGCTGAGCCAGGCCGGGGGCGCGGTCGAGCAGTCGGCACGCATCGAGGTCGGCGCCGACTGGGCGCGCGTGCCGGCCGGGACCACCCAGGCGCAGGTGACGGTGGCCGCCGCCGATGGCCAATCGGCGACGGTGGTGCTGCCGCTGCGCCACGCCGATGCGCGCGCAGCGGCGGGCGATGCCGCCGGCTTCGTCGAGAGCGGCGGCGTGGTGGCGATCGAGGCCGAGCACCATGCGCGCGCCATGGCACCGGCCGGGCGCGAATGGCTGCGCGTCCCGGGCCACGGCCTCACGCTGTCGGGCATGACGACGCTGCCGGCGGAAGCCCCGGCGGCCACGCTGCAGGACGGCATGCGCCTCGAATACGACGTTACTTTGTTCGAGCCGGGCAAGGTCAAGGTGCAGGCGACGCTGGCGCCGACGCTCAAGTTCCGTCCGGGTGACGGCTTCCGTTATGCGGTGTCGTTCGACGACGAAGCGCCACGCATCGTCAATGTGCATGCGGATGCCTCGGAACGGTACTGGGAAAAGATCGTCTCGGATGGCGCGGCACGCCTGCTGTCCGAGCACGAGATCGCGCGGCCGGGGCGGCATACGCTCAAGTTCTGGGCGCTGGATTCGGGCCTGGTGCTGCAGCGGCTGGTGATCGATGCCGGTGGGCTGCAGCCGAGTTACCTGGGGCCGCCGGAGAGCCCGCGCCGCCCGTGAGGAGGTAGGAACAAGGGCACAGGCAGGCCGCCCAGTCGGCGGCCTGCCTGCCGGGGTCAGGTGCGGGCGCCGCTGCGCGCCGGCATCGCCCGCATCGCATCCGCAATCGCCCCGCGCAGTGGCTTGGCGCGCAGTTCGCCATCGTAGGGCAGCGGGCGCATCGGCAGCTTGTCGGTGCGCGGCGCTTCGTCCCAGGTCTGCAGCCAGCTGATGTTGTCGGCCATGCCCCACAGCAGGAAGTCGCGCAGCCCCGGATAGGACAGGGTCAGGTCGAGGTAGTCGCGGGCGGCAGCGGCCACGCCGGCGTCGCGCTTGGCGATGTCGGCCGGCAGGCGGCGGTCGTTGACGTCGAACTCCGTGATCAGGAGATCGTAGCCCATGCCCGTCACCTGGTCGAGGAAACGGCGCCATTCGAGCAGGTCGGCCTTGCCGCGGTCGGCGCTTTCATCCCAGGAACCGATGTGGCTCTGCAGGCCGAGCGCGTGGATCGGGGTGCCGCGCTTCTTCAGTTCGGCCAGCATGGCGAGCACGCCGGCGCGGTGCTTGGCGCTGCCGGTATCGCCGCGCATGTAGTCGTTATAGACCAGCTGCGCATGCGGCGCGTATTCGTGCGCGAGGCGGAACGCCAGGTCGATCTGGTCGATGGGGCCGCTGTTGGCGCCGCCGAAGGCCCGGGTCAGCGCGTTCTGGCGCTGCTTGCCGTCGGCCGGATCGATCGCCTCGTTGACCACGTCCCAGCTCTTGATGGCGCTGCCGAAGTGCTGGCACACCGTCTGGACGTGCTTGCGCATCAGGCGCTCGGCGCCCCCTTTCGGCTGGCTGCCGAAGTCCTCTTTCGCGACCCAGGCCGGCAGCCATTTTTCGGCTTGCCAGAACAGGTTGTGGCCGCGCATCTCCATGCCCTTGTCGCGGGCCCAGCCCAGCAGCGCGTCGGCCGGGCCGAAATTGTTGACGTCGCGGCGCGGTTCCAGCGCCTGCCATTTCATTTCGTTCTCGGCCACGATGATGCCGCATTCGCGTTCGACCAGCGCGCGGTAGGCGGCATTGCCGAACTGGTTGGCGCCGGCGCTGATGGCGGTGCCGAAGCGCAGGCCTTTGGCTTTCGCGATGTCCTTCAGGGCTTCGCCGCCGCCGGCGCTTGCGGTTGCGGGTGTGGGGGCCTGGGCAAAGGTGGCGGCGGGAAGCAGGGTGGCGCCGGCCAGGGCGCCGAGCATGGTGCGTCGGGTCGTCATCGTGCTTGTCTCTCTATATAGTGTGGTTGTGGTTGTGGTTGCGGTGAAAAAATCGTCAGCCGTGGCCGGGCGCATACGGGAACGCCAGCGCGCGGTAGTCCTCGAGCGGATGGGCCGGCGGGCGCGAGCCCGGCGGCAGCGGCAGGCCGTTCACCTGCTGGAAATAAGCCAGGCAGGCGTCGCGCCACCATTGCGCTTCCTCGCACTGGCGCGCCAGGCGCTGGGCGACGTCGGCGCCGCGGCGCGTGTCGACCAGCGGCCGCACGCGCTCCCATTCGGCCTGCATCGCCGCTGCCTCGGCCACGCCGCGGTCGTAATGCGCGACCAGTTCGTGCCACAGGCTGCGGCCCGAGGGCATGCGGTAGGTCCATGGCAGGTGGTGGAACCAGAGCAGGAATTCGGGCGGCGTGGTGGCCGGATCGGCAAAGCGGCGCGCCACCTCGGGCGCATACTGGGCCAGGGCGTTGCTGCCGGCGGCGCCGCGCGCGAAGCCGATGCCGTCGCGCGCGGCGCGGTGGTAGTAGACGGGATTCCAGTCGGGGCGCTCGAGATTGTCGACCCAGGGCGCCGGGCCATGGTGGTGGCCGGTGCCCATCATGTGGTGCAGGCCGAGCGGGGTCATGTAGTCGACCACCGCTTCGCGCGAACGCATCATCAGGGCCACGACGGGGTCCGCCACGCGCGCGACCGGCGACCAGGTCTGCTGCGCCCATTCGCGCGCGACGGCGCGGGCGTCGAGCAGCGGGTCCCAGGCCATGCGGCCGAAGGCATACCAGTTGGCCTGGTCGAAGTCGGAGCCGGACCAGGTGCGGCTGCTGCCGATGTTGGCCACGCCTGCAATGCCACCGACTTTCCCCGCCGGTTTACCCTGCAGCGCCTGCGCCACCGTGAGTTCGCGGCCGCCGGCGCGCGTATCGAAGCGCAGCGCTTCCTGGAACAGCGGGCCGAGGAAGGCTAGGTGGGTGGCGAAGCCGAGGTACTCCTTGGTGATCTGGAATTCCATCATCAGCGGCGTCGCCGGCATGGCGCCGAACAGCGGATGCACCGGTTCGCGCGGCTGGAAGTCGATCGGGCCGTTCTTGACCTGCACGATGACGTTGGCGTCGAACTTGCCGTCGAGCGGCTTGAACTGGTCGTAGGCTTGCGCGGCGCGGTCACTGTTCTTGTCGACCGCCCGGGCCGGGTGCGAGGCCGGGTTGTAGACAAAGGCGCGCCACATCACGATGCCGCCGTGCGGGGCCAGCGCGCGTGCCAGCATGTTGGCGCCGTCGGCGTGGTTGCGGCCGTAGTCCTGCGGACCCGGCTGGCCTTCGGAGTTGGCCTTGACCAGGAAGCCGCCGAAATCCGGAATCGTGCGGTAGATCTCGTCCGCCTTGCTGCGCCACCATGCGGCGACCTCGGGATCGAGCGGATCGGCGCTGCGGGTCTGCTTCAGTTCGAGCGGCGTCGACCAGCGCACCGACAGGTAGACCCGGATGCCGTAGGGACGCAGTACGGCGGCCACGGCGGCGGCCTTGGCGATGAAGGGCGCGCCCAGCACCTCGGCCTTGGCATTCACGTTATTCAATACCGCGCCGTTGATGCCGAGCGAGGCGTTGGCGCGCGCGTAATCGGTGTAGCGCGGGTCGACGATGCCCGGCAGTTCCCACCAGTTCCAGATCGATTCCCCGGCATAGCCGCGCTCCACGCTGCGGTCGAGATTGTCCCAGTGGTCGAGCAGGCGCCGCGGCAGCGCCGGGCTTGAGGCCAGCGGCAGCGCCGTGCCGGCCTGCAGCGCGCGCAGCCAGGCGAAGCTGCCGTACAGCAGGCCGATGTCGGTGTTGGCGGCGACCAGGGTGACCTCGTGGCCGCGCAGGCGGGTGCGCTCGACCAGGTAGCCTTCGGTGCCGAGCACGCGCAGGCGCGGCTGGACGGCGGCGTCGGACGGCAGGTCGGCGGCGCGCGCCAGCACGATACCGCCGTCGGTGACGCCATTGCCATCGGCCGCGCCGGCCGGGCGATCGAGCAGGCCGTCCAGCCCGCGCTGGAGTTCGGCGCGGGCGGCACGCACCGTCGGGCTGTCGGGTGCCAGGCTGGCGATGCGCCCGGCCGGCACCTGTGCGCGTCGGGCAGCGGGCAGGGCGGCATAGCGCAGCCACAGGCGGTAGCCATCCTCGTCGGCGGGCTGGTCAGCAGCGCCCGCGGTAATGCACAGGCACAGGCACAGGCAGGCCAGCACCAGCCCGGAGAGGCTGGACGAAAGGGCGGCGGCGCGCCGCATGACATAGCGCTGCACCATGTGTCTCCTATTATTGTTTTGAGAACCGGATGTTTGCCGAAGCTTAGCCGATTCTTGGATGTTAGCGCAAACTTTGTGGTTTTGAAATCGATTTCGCGGGCTTTTCGGGTGTTTCGTTCTCCTCGGGGCCTATCGCGTAGGCGGATGTTACTGTGCTAAGATAGCGCAAACAACAGGATGTGACAGGGGTGTGCCAGACATGACTAAAGTCAAAATCGAGGCCAAGCCGGCTGCCGGCAGCGGCGCCAGGGCCATCCACGAACAGGTCGAACAGGACGTCGAGCGCCGCGGCCAGCCGACCATGGCCGACGTCGCCAAGCTGGCCGGCGTATCGGCCATGACGGTGTCGCGCGTCATGAACGGCAAGGGCCTGGTGCGCGAGAGCACACGGCGCAAGGTCGCGGACGCCGTCGCCGCCCTGAATTACACCCCCAACCAGGAAGCACGCAACCTAGCCGGCTCCAAGCCGATCCGCGTCGGCTTCTTGTACAGCAACCCGAGTGCCGGCTATCTCAGCGAGTTCCTGGTCGGCCTGCTCAGCCAGTCGGGCCTGAACAACGTCCAGCTGTTCGTCGAAAAATGCGAAGCCGGCCAGCACGAGGAAGCACAGACGCGCCACCTGATCGAAAACGGCCTCGACGGCATCATCCTGCCGCCGCCGCTCGGCGACAGCGAAGCCATCATCGCCGGCGTGGCCGCGGCCGGGATTCCCGCCGTCGCGGTCGCCTGCGGCCTGCCGGACGAGCGTGTCGGCGCGGTCAGCGTGGACGACTACGACGCCGCCTACCACATGACGCGCCACCTGATGGCGCTCGGCCACCAGCGCATCGGCTTCGTGGTCGGCCACCCCAACCAGACCGCCAGCGCGCGCCGCCTGGCCGGCTACCGCGCCGCCATCGAAGAGAAGGGCGGCGACAAGTCCGAAGAGCTGGTGGTGCAGGGCATGTTCACCTACCGCTCCGGCCTGGACGCGGCCGAGCACCTGCTGGCGCTGGACGAGCGTCCGACCGCGATCTTCGCCAGCAACGACGACATGGCGGCGGCCGCGGTCGCGGTCGCGCACCGCCTCGGGCTCGACGTGCCGGGCGACCTCACCGTCACCGGGTTCGACGATACCGCGCTGGCCACCACCATCTGGCCGGAATTGACCACGGTGCGCCAGCCGATCGCCGAGATGGCGCGCGAAGCCGTGCAGGCGCTGGTGCGCCAGGTGCGGGCGCTGCGCGAAGGCGAGACGGTCGAGCCGGAACGCGTGCGCATGGACTTCGAGCTGGTACGGCGCCAGTCCGACGCCGCACCGCGCATCCGCCCGCCGGCGCGCCTGCCTTCGGTCAAGCCGGTGGTCAAGGCGGCGGCCAAGCCGACCCCTGTCAAGCACGTCCACGCCGCCAACTGAACAGGGCCATGGACCGGAAAGCGCGCCGCCGTGCTTTCCCAGGTCTACCCAGTCTTCCCGGTTGCGCTGCCAGCGTCGCTGGTCGCGCTAACATCTGCGTTCTACCCCGCCTGCATCCCTCGCGCGCTACACGCCGCGCCGTCTCCCGCCACGCCTATGGCATCGCCTGCCCGGCGGTATCATTTGCGCCAATATTTCATTGACATGAATCGATTCTGCCGTTTAGACTGGAATGGTTGCGGTAACATCACTGTTACAAGAATGTTCTACCGCACCCAGAGTCACACGAAACAGGCAGTTGGAGACACCGCCGGCGCAGGCCGGACGGACCATAACGATAAGCAGTGGAGACGAGATCGATGGGTATCAAACGCAGGGAATTCCTGGCGTCGGTAGGTGGCGTGGCCGGTCTGGCCGTGTTGCCGGGTGCCGTGATGGCGCAGGCCGGCGCCGCCAAGAACGGCGCAATGCTGTACAAACAGGCCGGCGCGCCGGTCGATGCGCGGGTCGAAGACCTGCTCAAGCGCATGACGATCGAAGAAAAGATCGCGCAAATGCAGTGCATCTGGCAGCAGAAGGCCGCGCTGCAAAACTCCGACACCAGCTTCAACCCCGACAAGGCACGCGCCGCCCACCCGCATGGCATGGGCATGTTCGCGCGTCCGTCCGACCGCCAGCTGGGCGCGGCCGCCAGCGTGGCCGGCGACGCCGGCGAGACCGCCCACCGCGGTCCGCGCGAAACCGCCGAATACGTCAACGCCGTCCAGAAGTGGGCAGTCGAAGGCACCCGCCTCGGCATCCCGGTGCTGATGCACGAGGAAGCGCTGCACGGCTACGTGGCGCGCGAGGCGACCAGCTTCCCGCAGGCGATCGGCCTGGCCTCCAGCTTCGACCCGGCGCTGGTCGAGAAGATCTTCAGCATGGCGGCGCGCGAGATGCGTGCCCGCGGCGCCAACCTGGCGCTGGCGCCGGTGGTCGACGTGGCGCGCGAGCCGCGCTGGGGCCGCATCGAAGAGACCTACGGCGAAGACCCGCACCTGTGCGGCGCGATGGGCAAGGCGGCCGTGCTCGGCTTTTCCGGCAACACGCTGCCGCTGGCGCAGGACAAGGTCTACGCGACCCTGAAGCACATGACCGGCCACGGCCAGCCGGAAAGCGGCACCAACATCGGCCCGGCCAACGTCGGCGAGCGCACCCTGCGCGAGGATTTCTTCCCGCCCTTCGAAAAGCTGATCCGCGAAACCAAGATCGCCGCCGTCATGCCCTCGTATAACGAGATCGACGGCATTCCGTCGCACGCCAACCGCTGGCTGCTGACCGACGTCCTGCGCAAGGAGTGGGGCTTCAAGGGCGTGACGGTGTCCGACTACATGGCCGTCAACGAGCTGGTGACCCGCCACAGCCTGGCCGCCAACCCGAAGGAAGCGGCGCTGCGCGCGGTCAAGGCCGGCGTCGACATCGAGACGCCGGATCCGCTCGGCTACGTGAAGCTGGCCGAACTGGTCCGCGAAGGCAAGCTCGCGACCGCCGAGATCGACGCCGCCGTGCGGCGCATCCTGAAGCTGAAATTCGAAGCCGGCCTGTTCGAGAACCCGTACGCCGACGTGGCCCAGGCCGATGCCCGCACCGCCGCACCGGACGCGATCGCGCTGGCGCTGGAAGCGGCGCGCCGCAGCGCCGTGCTGCTGAAGAACGACAAGGGTCTGCTGCCGCTGCAAGGCAAGAAGGTCGGCAAGCTGCTGCTGCTCGGCACCCACGCCAAGGACACGCCGATCGGCGGTTATTCCGATGTGCCGCGCCACGTGGTCTCGGTCTACGAAGGCCTGCAGAAGGAAGCGCAGGCCCAGGGCTTCAGCCTGGCCTACTCGGAAGGCGTGCGCCTGACCGAAGGCCACGTCTGGGGCAAGGACGAGATCGTGTTCACCAAGCCGGAAGTCAACGCGCGCCTGATCGCCGAGGCGGTCGAAGCCGCCAAGTCGGCCGACACCATCGTCATGGTCCTGGGCGACAACGAGCAGACCGCGCGCGAAGCCTGGGCCGACAACCACCTGGGCGACCGCACCGGCCTGGACCTGATGGGCCAGCAGAACGACCTGGCACGCGCCATCTTCGCGCTGAATAAACCAACCGTGGTGCTGCTGCTGAACGGCCGTCCGCTGTCGGCCACCCTGCTGGCCGAACGCGCCGATGCGCTGCTCGAATGCTGGTACCTGGGCCAGGAGACCGGCCACGCGGTAGCCGACCTGCTGTTCGGCCGCGCCAACCCGGGCGGCAAGCTGCCGGTGACGATCGCACGCGACGTGGGCCAGCTGCCGATGTATTACAACCGCAAGCCGAGCAGCCGCCGCGGCTACATCGACAACACGACCACGCCGCTGTTCCCGTTCGGTTTCGGCCTGTCGTACACCCGCTTCGAGATCTCGGCGCCGGTCCTGCAGTCGGCGCGCATCGGCACCAATGGCAGCACCCGTGCCTCGGTCCAGGTGCGCAACGTCGGCCAGCGCCGCGGCGACGAAGTCGTGCAGCTGTACATCCGCGACGACGTCAGCTCCGTCACGCGCCCGCTGCTGGAATTGAAAGGCTTCCAGCGCGTGACGCTGGAGCCGGGCGAGACCCGCACCGTGACCTTCGACATCAAACCGACCGACCTGTGGTTCTACAACGCCGACATGAAACGCGTCGTGGAGCCGGGCACCTTCACCATTTTCGCCGGACCGAACAGCGTCGACCTGAAAAAGGCGACCCTGACGGTGGCGTGATCCTGCAAGCGAGGACAACATGACAGTACAGCAGACCAAAGCACTACCCGAGGACGTCGCCAACGCGCTGCTGGTCGGCCGCGTCTGGCGTCCAGCCCCGGTCAACGGCCCGGCCGTGGTGGCGGTGCGCGGCGGCCGCGTGATCGACATCACGCGCCACGCGCCGACCGTGTCCGACCTGTTCGAGCGCGACGATGCCGTCGCGGTCGCCCGCAGCGCGCCTGGCGACGACCTCGGCGACCTCGCCGAACTGGTCGCGGCTTCCGAAAAGAACCCCGGCCCGGGCGCGCTGCGCCTGCTGGCGCCGTGCGACCTGCAGGCGATCAAGGCCGCCGGCGTGACCTTCGCGGTCAGCCTGCTGGAGCGCGTGATCGAAGAGCAGGCCAAGGGCGATCCGGCGCGCGCCGAAGAGCTGCGCCAGACCCTGCAGGCGTCGATCGGCACCAACCTGCGCGACATGAAGCCGGGTTCGGACGAGGCGCTGCGCCTGAAGGACGAACTGATCGAGCGCGGCCTGTGGTCGCAGTACATGGAAGTCGGCATCGGCCCCTATGCCGAAGTCTTCACCAAGTCGCAGCCGATGTCGGCGGTCGGCCACGGCTTCGACGTCGGCCTGCACCCGGTCTCGAACTGGAACAACCCGGAGCCGGAGATCGTGCTGGCAGTGAACAGCCGCGGCACCGTGCTCGGCGCCACCCTCGGCAACGACGTCAACCTGCGCGACATCGAAGGCCGCAGCGCGCTCCTGCTGGGCAAGGCCAAGGACAACAACGGCTCGTGCGCGATCGGTCCCTTCATCCGCCTGTTCGACAACGGCTTCACCATGGACACGCTGCGCCAGGCGGAAGTGCGCATGCTGATCGAAGGCGTCGACGACGGCTTCACGCTGGAAGGCACCAGCCAGATGCGCGAGATCAGCCGCGACCCGCTCGACCTGGTGGCCCAGACCTGCGGCGCCCATCACCAGTACCCGGACGGCTTCATGCTGTTCCTGGGGACGATGTTCTCGCCGATCAAGGACCGCGATGCGGCCGGCGGCGGCTTCACCCACCACGCCGGCGACCGCGTCAGCATCTCGACGCCGACGCTCGGCACCCTGGTCAATACCGTTCAGCGCAGCGACGAGATCGAGCCCTGGACTTTCGGCGTGCGCGCCCTGTACAAGAGCCTCGCGCAGCGCGGCATCCATCAAGAGAATTGAATGTCTGACCTTACCCAACAAGATTTCGTCTACGCCACCTACCCCGACCTGAAGGGCAAGCGCGTAGTCATCACCGGCGGCGGCAGCGGCATCGGCGGCGAGCTGACCACGGCGTTCGCCGGGCAGGGCGCCCGCGTGGTGTTCCTCGACATCGCCGAAGAAGCCTCGCGCGCGCTGGAAAGCGCCCTGAGCGGCGCCGCCGCCGCGCCGACCTTCATCAAGTGCGACCTGACCAACATCGACGAGCTGCAAAGCGTGTTCGCGCGCATCCACGAGGAGCTCGGCGGCGTCGACATCCTGCTCAACAATGCGGCCAACGACGACCGCCACGACATCGAGGACGTGACCCCGGCCTACTGGGAAAGCCGCATGAACGTCAACCTGCGCCACATGTTCTTCTGCACCCAGGCCGTGCTGGCCGGGATGAAGGAAAGGCGCCAGGGCGCGATCCTGAATTTCGGTTCGATCTCGTGGCACCTGCCGCACAACCACCTGCACCTGTACATGACGGCCAAGGCCGGCATCGAGGGCATGACCCGCGCGCTGGCGCGCGACGCCGGCCACTACGGCATCCGCGCCAACACCATCATCCCGGGCGCGGTGCGCACCCCGCGCCAGCAGGCGCTGTGGCACAACCCGGAAGAAGAAGCGCGCATCCTGGCCGGCCAGTGCCTGCCCGAACGCGTCGAGATGCAGGACGTGGCGGCGCTGACCCTGTTCCTGGCCTCGGATAATGCGCGCCATTGCAGCGGACGCGAATACTTCGTCGACGCGGGATTCTACGGCGCATGAACGCGAACGCACTCTCCTGCCTGTGGGACGTGGGCGCCACGCTCGGCGAGGGCGTCCTGTGGGACGCCGCCGCCAAGCGCGTCTGGTTCGTCGACATCAAGGGCCGCCGCATCCACCGCTGCGGCCATGACGGCAGCGATCGCCGGAGCTGGGACGCCCCGGGCCAGGTCAGCTTCATCGTGCCTGCCGCCGACGGCAGCATGGTCTGCTCGCTCGAAGATGGCCTGTACCGCTTCGACGACGCCGCCGGCGATTTCCTGCCGCTGGCGAAGGTGGAAGCCGACGAGATCGGCAACCGCTTCAACGACGGCCACGTCGATGCCGACGGCGCGCTGTGGTTCGGGTCGATGCACGACGCCGAGGAAGCGGCGACCGGCGCGCTGTACCGTTTCGACGGCAAGCGCATCGCGCGCATGGACGACGGCTACGTGATCACCAACGGTCCCGCGCTCAGCCCGGACGGCGCCACGCTGTACCACACCGACACGCTGCAGAAGCGCGTGTACGCCTTCGACCGCGCCCAGGACGGCAGCCTGTCCAACAAGCGCTTGTTCGTCGAGATCACCGACGGCGGCTATCCGGACGGGATGGCGGTCGACGCCGCCGGCCACCTGTGGGTCGCCACTTTCGGCGGCTGGCGCATCGACCGTTTCGACGCCGCTGGCGCCAAGGTCGGCGAAGTCCGCTTCCCGTGCGCCAACGTCACCAAGCTGGCCTTCGGCGGCGACGACCTGCGCACCGTGTATGCCACCACGGCGCGCAAGGGCCTCTCCGACCAGGAGCTGGCCGAGCAACCGCAGGCCGGCGGCCTGTTCACGTTCCGCGTGGAAACGCCGGGACTGCCGCAGCACAAGCTGCGGATCGAGGAATGAAAGCATGAGTCAAGAAAAGAACACCCCGCGTCGTTTCCGCTCCCAGGACTGGTTCGACAACCCGGAACGCATCGACATGACCGCGCTCTACCTCGAGCGCTTCATGAACTACGGGATCACCCCCGACGAGCTGCGCTCGGGCAAGCCGATCATCGGCATCGCCCAGAGCGGCAGCGACATCGCGCCCTGCAACCGGGTCCACCTGGACCTGGCCAAGCGGGTGCGCGACGGCATCCGCGATGCCGGCGGCATCCCGATGGAATTCCCGCTGCACCCGATCTTCGAGAACTGCCGCCGTCCGACCGCGGCGCTGGACCGCAACCTGGCCTACCTCGGCCTGGTCGAGATCCTGCACGGCTATCCGATCGACGCCGTGGTGCTGACCACCGGCTGCGACAAGACCACCCCGGCCCAGCTGATGGCGGCGGCGACGGTCGACATCCCGGCCATCGTGCTGTCCGGCGGTCCGATGCTGGACGGCTGGTTCGAGGGCGAACTGGTGGGTTCCGGCACCGCCATCTGGAAGGGCCGCCAGCGCCTGGCCGCGGGCGAAATCGACGACAAGAAATTCATCGACATCGCCACCGCGTCGGCACCGTCGGTCGGCCACTGCAACACCATGGGCACGGCGTCGACGATGAACGCGGTCGCCGAAGCGCTCGGCATGTCGCTCACCGGCTGCTCGGCGATTCCGGCGCCTTACCGCGAGCGCGGCCAGATGGCCTACGATACCGGCCGCCGCATCGTCGCCATGGCGCACGAGGACCTGCGTCCGTCGACCATCCTGACGCGCGACGCCTTCCTCGACGCCATCGTCGTCAACGCCGCCATCGGCGGTTCCAGCAACGCCCAGCCGCACATCGTGGCGATGGCGCGCCATGCCGGCGTCGAGATCCTGGAATCGGACTGGATGGACTACGGCTACGACGTCCCGCTGCTGCTCAACATGCAGCCGGCAGGCAAATACCTCGGCGAGCGCTTCCACCGCGCCGGCGGCACGCCGGCCATCATGTGGGAACTCGAGCAGAAGGGCCTGCTGCGTTCGAAGCGCCCCACCGTCACCGGCACCACCATGGCCGAGAACCTGGTCGGCCGCGAAACCCACGACCGCGAGATGATCTGGCCGTTCGACCAGCCGCTCAAGCAGCACGCCGGTTTCATGGTCCTGAAGGGCAACCTGTTCGACTTCGCCATCATGAAGACCAGCGTGATCTCGGATGCCTTCCGCGAGCGCTACCTGTCGGAACCGGGCAAGGAGAACCGCTTCGAATGCAAGGTCGTGGTGTTCGACGGTTCCGACGATTACCACCACCGCATCAACGACCCGTCGCTCGGTATCGACGCCCACACCATGCTGGTGATCCGCGGCGCCGGCCCGGTGGGCTGGCCCGGATCGGCCGAGGTGGTCAACATGCAACCGCCCGATGCGCTGATCAAGCAGGGCATCACGGCGCTGCCGACGCTGGGCGACGGCCGCCAGTCCGGCACCTCGGCCAGCCCGTCGATCCTGAACGCCTCGCCGGAAAGCGCAGCCGGCGGCAACCTGGCGCTGCTGCGCACCGGCGACGTGGTGCGCGTCGACCTGAATACCGGCCGCTGCGACGTGCTGGTCTCGGATGAAGAGCTGGAACAACGGCGCCAGGACGCGCCGCCGGCGATCCCGCCGAACCAGACGCCGTGGCAGCAGATCTACCGTGCGACCGTCGGCCAGCTGCACACCGGCGCTTGCATGGAGCTGGCGCTGGCATACCGTGGTGTCCGTGACGACATGCCGCGTCACAACCACTAAGCCACTCAATAAACAAGTAACAGGAGACAGGACATGAAAAAAATCATCCAGGCCGTGACCTTCGCTTGCGCCATGCTCGGCGCAGCCGGCATCGCCCACGCCGACGCGGCGCATCCGAAGATCGGCTTCTCGATCGACGACCTGCGCCTCGAGCGCTGGGCGCGCGACCGCGACTACTTCAACGCCGCCGCCGAGAAGCTGGGCGCCAAGGTGTTCGTGCAATCGGCCGATGCCAGCGAGCAGCGCCAGATCGCCCAGATCGAGAACCTGATCTCGCGCGGCGTCGACGTGCTGGTGATCGTGCCCTACAACGCGACGGTGCTGAACAACGCCGTCCGCGAAGCCAAGAAGGCCAAGATCAAGGTCGTGTCCTACGACCGCCTGATGCTGAACGCCGACATCGACGCCTACATCTCCTTCGACAACCGCGCGGTCGGCGAACTGCAGGCGCAGTCGCTGGTGGCGCTGAAGCCGAAAGGGAATTACTACCTGCTGGGCGGCGCCCCGACCGACAACAACGCCAAGATCCTGCGCGAAGGCCAGCTGAAGGTGCTGCAGCCGCTGGTCGACAAGGGCGACATCAAGATCGTCGGCAAGCAGTGGGTCAAGGACTGGAGCGCGTCGGAGGCGATGTCGATCGTCGAGAACGCGCTGACCGCCAACGGCAACAAGATCGACGCCGTGGTCGCTTCCAACGACGGTACCGCCGGCGGCGCGATCCAGGCGCTGGCGGCCCAGAAGCTGGCCGGCAAGACCGTGGTCTCGGGCCAGGACGCCGACCTGGCCGCGGTGCGCCGCGTGGTCGCCGGTACCCAGGCCATGACCGTCTACAAGCCGCTGCGCGAAATCGCCACCAATGCCGCCAACCTGGCGGTGCAGCTGGTGCGCGGGCAGAAGCCGGCGTTCAATGCGCAAATGAACAACGGGTTCAAGAACGTGGACACGTTGCTGCTCAAGCCGGTGATGCTGAACAAGCAGAACGTGGACATGCTGGTGAAGGATGGGTTCTATACGCAGGCGCAGTTGGCCGGTAAATAAAAGCGCACTCACACAACGTCGCCCCTGCGCAGGCAGGGGCCCAAGTCGCGCGCGCAGTCGAGACGCCAACAAACTTGGACCCCTGCCTTCGCAGGGGCGACGTTCATACGTACGTACGCAATCTCCAATACACGTATCACTGAGCCCGCAATGTCCGACTACCTGTTACAAATGAAGGCCATCGCCAAGCGCTTCGACGGCGTCCCCGCCCTCGACGGCATCGACCTGGCCATCCGTCCCGGCGAATGCATCGGCCTGTGCGGCGAAAACGGCGCCGGCAAGTCGACCCTGATGAAAGTGCTGTCCGCGGTCTACCCGCACGGCACCTGGGACGGCGAAATCCTGCTCGAGGGCGCGCCGCTGCGTGCCCAATCGATCCGCGAAACCGAGGCCGCCGGCATCATCATCATCCACCAGGAACTGATGCTGGTACCCGAACTGTCGGTTGCCGAGAATATCTTCCTCGGCAACGAGCTGACGCTGCCGGGCGGCCGCCTGGACTACCACGCGATGAACCGCCGCGCCGAAGAGATCCTGCACGAACTCAAGCTGCCCGACGTGAACGTCGTGCTGCCGGTGAAGAACTACGGCGGCGGCCACCAGCAGCTGATCGAGATCGGCAAGGCGCTGAACAAGAAGGCGCGCCTCTTGATCCTGGACGAGCCGTCGGCCTCGCTGACCGCCGCCGAGATCGAGGTGCTGCTCGAGATCATCCGCGACCTCAAGGCGAAGGGCGTCGCCTGCGTCTACATCTCGCACAAGCTGGAAGAGGTGGCGGCGATCTGCGACACCATCGTGGTCATCCGCGACGGCAAGCACATCGCCACCACGCCGATGCAGCAGATGAACGTCGACCGCATCATCGCCCAGATGTGCGGCCGCGAGATGAACCAGCTGTATCCATCGCTGCCGCACCCGGTGGGCGAGGTGGTGATGGAAGCGCGCCATATCACCTGCTGGGACCCGGACCAGCCGCAGCGCAAGAAGGTCGACGACGTGTCGTTCCAGCTGCGCCGCGGCGAGATCCTCGGCATCGCCGGCCTGGTCGGCGCCGGCCGCACCGAACTGGTCACCGCCATCTACGGTTCCTACGAGGGCACGTACGAGGGCGAGGTCTGGCTCGACGGCCAGCGCGTGAACACGTCGAACCCGCTCAAGGCGATCGACGCCGGCTTCGCGCTGGTGCCCGAAGACCGCAAGCACCACGGCATCGTGCGCGATTTGTCGGTGGGCGAGAACATCACGCTGTCGGTGCTGTCGCGCTACTCGCGCATGTCGCGTATCGACGACGGGCTGGAATCGCGCGAGGTGGCCGAGCAGATCCGCCGCCTGGCGCTGAAGACCGCCAGCCCGGCGCTGCCGATCACGGCGCTCTCGGGCGGTAACCAGCAAAAGGCGGTGCTGGCCAAGATGCTGCTGACCGGCCCCAGGGTGCTGATCCTGGACGAGCCGACCCGCGGCGTCGACGTCGGCGCCAAATTCGAGATCTACAAGCTGATGCTCGAACTGGCGGCGCAGGGCATCGCCATCATCATGGTGTCGTCGGAACTGGCCGAAGTGCTGGGCGTGTCCGACCGCGTGCTGGTGATGGGCGAAGGCAAACTGCGCGGCAATTTCGACAACAAGGGACTGACCCAGGAAATGGTGCTGGCCGCCGCAATCGGGCAGGGACACGAACAATTGCAGGAACAAGGACAGGGACACCATCATGGATAAGGCACAGGCACCGCTGCAGGCCGCGGCAAGGCGCGCGGCACCGGCATCGGGCGGCACGCTCAACTTCAAGCAGATCTTCACGCAATATAAAATCCTGGCGCTGCTGGTGGCGATCGCCGTCATCTGGGCGTTCTTCAGCTGGAAGACCGACGGCGGCTTCACCTCGGCGCGCAACCTGTCGAACCTGATGCGCCAGATGTCGGTGACCGGCATCCTGGCCTGCGGCATGGTGTTCGTCATCATCGCCGGCGAAATCGACCTCTCGGTCGGCTCGCTCCTCGGGCTGCTGGGCGGGGCGGCGGCGGTGCTCGACGTGACCCACCACTTGCCGCTGCCGCTGTCGATGGCGATCGTGCTGGCCAGCGGCCTGCTGCTCGGTTTCGTCAACGGCTACCTGACGGCGTATGCGGGAATACCCTCGTTCATCGTCGGCCTAGGGGGGATGCTGGCCTACCGCGGCATCGTGCTCGGGATTACCGGGGGGGCGACCATCGCGCCGATTTCGCCGGAGTTCGAGCAGCTCGGCCAGGCCTACCTGCCGCCGACCTTCGGCATCGTCCTCGGCGTGGTGCTGTTCGCCCTGGCCGCGGTGCTGGCGGTGCGCCAGCGCGCCAACCAGGCACGCCACAACCTGCCGGTGATCGCGCTGTGGCGCTCGCTGTTCCGCGTCGCCCTGACCGGCATCGTGCTGGCCGGCTTCATCTCGACCTTCAACAGCTACGAAGGCATCCCGCTGCCGGTGCTGATCCTGCTGGTGCTGCTGGGCGTGTTCAGCTACATCGCCAAGCAGACCGTGTTCGGCCGCCGCATCTACGCGGTCGGCAGCAACATGGAAGCGACCCGCCTCTCGGGCATCAACGTGCGCGCCGTGAAGCTGTGGATCTTCGGCCTGATGGGCCTGATGTGCGCGCTGGCGGGCCTGATCAACACCGCCCGCCTGGCCGCCGGTTCGCCGTCGGCCGGCACCTCCGGCGAACTGGACGTGATCGCTGCCTGCTTCATCGGCGGCACCTCGATGCGCGGCGGCGCCGGCACCGTGCACGGCGCGCTGGTCGGCGCCCTGGTGATGGCGAGCCTGGACAACGGCATGTCGATGCTGGACGTCGACACCTACTGGCAGATGATCGTGAAGGGTGCGATCCTGACGCTGGCGGTGTGGCTGGATGTGGCGACCCGCAGCGGACGTCGCTGATCGCTGCTTGAGCAGTGCGTGGCTCATAGAAGCCGGGCTACTCATATATAGGCGCACTAAAACAACGTCATCCCCGCGAAGGCGGGGATCCAAGTTCGAAGCGTCATGGCGGAGCGTGCAACTTGGGTTCCCGCCTTCGCGGGAACGACGTCTTGGAGCAGCACGAATAAAAAAGGCAGCCGACCGGCTGCCTTTTTTATTTCTTGCTTTTTTATTTCTTACTTTTTCATTTCTCGCGCAAGCTTCAATCCTTGTACTTCGGCCCGTTATGCAGGAACACCCCACCCTGGAAAGTCAGGGTGATGTCCTGCATGTCCTCCCAGTTCACGGCCTGCGGGATCTTGTGCGCGAACTGGCGCGAGCTCTGCACCGGCCTGTAGGCCAGGTGTCTGGCGTGGCGGTCGTCCCACCAGCGGCCGTCGTTGTCCGAGATGCCGAAGGTGATCGTGTGGCCCACGCGCGGCGTGACCAGGGAACGCCACAGCAGCTGGACCAGGTCGTCCAGGCCCAGCCAGGTCACCATCTGGCGGTAGTTGGTCGCTTCCTCCCAGCAGTAGCCGATGCGGATGCAGACAGTCTCGATGCCGAAGCGGTCCCAGTAATAGCGCGACAGCGATTCGCCGAACACCTTCGAGACGCCGTAGTAGCCATCCGGCCGCGTCGGCATGCTCGCGTCGACCTGGTCGGTGGTCTTGTACATGCCCATCGTGTGGTTGGTGCTGGCGAACACCACGCGCCGGATGCCGAGCTTGTGCACCGCTTCGTACAGGTTGGCCATGCCCAGGATGTTGGCCTGCATGATCGGTTCGAACGCTTCCTCGGTCGAGACGCCGCCGAAATGCAGGATCGCGTCCACGCCTTCGCACATCGCCATCACCTGGTCGCGGTCGGCCAGGTCGCAGCGGACGGTTTCCTCGCCCGGGCCGGCCGGTCCGAGGTCGGCCAGGTCGGCGAGGCGCACGACGTCGGCGAACTGCTGCAGGTGCGGGCGCAGGCGGCGGCCCAGGTTGCCGGCGGCGCCGGTGAACAGGATGCGTCGGAATGGTTTGGTCATGATGGGGGAGACAGTGCGGATGATGCGCGATTGTCGCAGATGTCAGGCCGCCGCTGCGCGCAACGGCCTGACGTTTTTACAGCAGAACTACCTTATGGGACAGCTTATGCGGCGGGACGCAGGACGCCGTCGACCACACGTGCCAGGCCGAGCGGATTGTCGTCGCGCAGCGCTTCCGGCAGCAGTTCGGCCGGCAGATCCTGGTAGCACACCGGACGCAGGAAGCGCTCGATGGCGGTGGCGCCGACCGAGGTGGTGCGGCTGTCCGAGGTGGCCGGGAACGGGCCGCCGTGGACCATGGCGTGCGAGACTTCGACGCCGGTCGGGAAGCCGTTGAACAGGATACGGCCGGCCTTGCGTTCCAGGATCGGCAGCAGGCTGCCGGCGATGCCCAGGTCCGCACGGGTGGCGTGGACGGTGGCGGTCAGCTGGCCTTCGAGGTGGCTGGCGACGGCCAGGATCTCGGCTTCATCGCGGCAGGCGATCATTACCGAGGCCGGCCCGAAGATTTCTTCTTCCAGCGCCGGGTTGGCGAGGAAGGTGTCGGCATCGCACAGCCAGAGCGCGGCCTGGGCGGCGCAGCCCTGGCCCTCGGCACTGCCGCGCGCGACCAGCGTCAGGCCGGATACGCCGCCGCGCTTCTCGATGGCGTCGACGTAGGCCTTGTGGATGCCGGCGGTCAGCATGGTGCCGGCGCCCTTGGCCTGCAGCGCCTGGGCGGCGGCAGCCGTAAAGGCTTCCAGCTGCGGGCCGGCCAGGCCGATCACCAGGCCCGGGTTGGTGCAGAACTGGCCGACGCCCAGCACCAGCGAGTCGACGAAGGCCGGCGCCAGCGCGGCGCCTTTCTCTTCCAGTGCGCCCGGCAGCAGGAACAGCGGATTGATGCTGCTCATCTCGGCGTAGACCGGGATCGGTTCCTGGCGCGCGGCGGCGATGCGCACCAGCGCCAGGCCGCCGCCACGCGAACCGGTGAAGCCGACCGCCTTGATGGCCGGGTGGCCGACCAGGTCGGCGCCGATCTGGTTGCCTTCGCCGATCACCATCGAGAACACGCCTTCCGGCATGCCGCATTCCTCGGCGGCCTGGCGCACCGCCTTGGCCACCAGTTCCGAGGTGCCGAGGTGGGCGTTGTGAGCCTTGACCACGACCGGGCAGCCGGCCGCCAGTGCGGAGGCGGTGTCGCCGCCGGCGACGGAAAAGGCCAGCGGGAAGTTGGAGGCGCCGAATACGGCGACCGGGCCGAGCGGGATCTTGCGCATGCGCAGGTCCGGGCGCGGCGGCGTGCGCTGGGGCAGGGCGGAGTCGAGGGTCGCTTCCAGGAAGTGGCCGTCGCGGACCACCTTGGCGAACAGGCGCAGCTGGTTGACGGTGCGTCCACGTTCGCCTTCCAGGCGCGCGGTGGGCAGGCCGGATTCTTGCGCGGCACGTTCGATCAGGATCGGGCCGATGTCGACGATGCGCTCGGCGATGTTCTCGAGGAAGCGCGCGCGCTGCTCCAGCGGCACGGCGCGGTAGGCGTCGAAAGCCTGCTCGGCCAGCTCGCAGGCGGCGGCCAGGTCGTCGGCGCTGGCAGTGCCGAAGCCGGGTTCAATCTCGGCGTGGGTGGCCGGATTGTAGGCGCGCAGGGTGCCGGCGCTGCCGCGCACGGCCTGCCTGCCGATGATCATTTCGCCTTGGATGTTCATGAAGTCTCCTTGCTGGATAAAAAATCGCCGCCGCGACCCCAGGGAGGTCGCGGCGGCGTCGAGGATGGATCGACTAACGATCGGTGCGGATCATGCGGTCAGAACGAGTACTGTGCCAGCAGCGTGTAGCGCGGACCGCTCATGAAGACCTGGCGCGTGAAGTTGCCCACGTGCTGCTCCATGATCTGGCGCGTATACGAGTTGGTCAGGTTGGTCGCTTCCAGGCCGACACGGAACTTGTCCGTGAAGTCGTAGAAGATCGAGCCGTCCACCTGGCCGTACGGCGCCTGGTACAGCGGCAGGCCGTAGGCCTGGTCGTTGTTGGTCGTCGGGATCAGGTACTGGGCCGGATTCGCTGCCGGATTCGTGTTCAGGCCGTTGGTGCCGCGGCTGCCCCACTGGTTCACGCCCAGCAGGTAGCGCGAGCGCCAGTTGTAGGCCAGGCGCATCGACAGGCCGTGCTGCTCGTACATCACCGCCAGGTTGATGGTGTGACGCGACAGGCCCTGCAGCGGGGTCTTGCCGAACGCACGTCCGTCGGTGTCGCAACCGTTGATGTTCAGGTTGTAGTTGGACGAGGCGTCGTTACCCGAGCACCATGGTTCGTACACCGGGTTGTTCAGCTTGCGTTCGCTCGACACATAGGTCCAGCTGGCCTGGGTGCCGATGCCGCGCAACCAGTCGGGCACGAAATCGTAGTACTGCTGGTGGGCGATCTCGAAACCGCGGGCAAAGCCCTTGGCGCCGTTGACCGGACCGGTGACCACGAAGGTCTGCGGCTTGCCGGTGACGTCGTTCGCGGTGTAAGCGTAGTTCTGGGTGGTGACGATGTCCTTCAGGTCCTTGTTGAAGGCCGAGAAGGTCAGCGAACCGGCCTTGGCGAAGTACCATTCCGCGGTCAGGTCGACGTTGGTCGCGGTGGTCGGCTTCAGCTGCGGATTGCCGTCGCTGGTACCGGTCAGGGTGGTGCCGTTGAACTGGACCGCGGTCGTGTTGCCGGCGGCATCGCGGATCGTGGTCTGCTGGTTCGACGCATTCAGCGTGGTCTGCACCTGCAGCTGGTTGAAGTCCGGACGCGACAGCGACTTGGCCACCGCAAAGCGGAACTGCAGCTTGTCGCTGTACTTCATGCGCAGGTTCAGGCTCGGCAGCCAGTTGTCATACGAATTGCTGGACGACTGGGCTTGCGCGAACGCCGCGATGTTGATCAGCTTTTCCTGGCCGCTGACCGGGACGCCGGCCGGCACATCGGTGGCGGCGGGCGGCACGAACGAGACGTAACCGCTGCCGTTGCTCTTCGTCTTCACGTAACGGATGCCGATGTTACCGTCGATCGGGTACTTCAGGTTATCCCAGCCGAAGCGCAGCTGGGTGTAGGCGGCGCGGGTCTTCTCGGTCTGGGTGTTGGTGGCGGCCGGGTCGTTGAAGGTCGCCGGTTTCCACGTTTCGCAGGTCGAACCCTGTTCCGCGCACAGCACGTCGTGGTAGGCGTGGATCTTGGTCCACTCGCCCGGGAAGCCGCGCACCGTCGACTCGTCCGCGAACAGCATCGGCGGCAGGTTGAATTTACCGTCGAAGAAGTTGTTGATGGTCTGCAGCGACGCACCGCCGGAGAAACGCGGATCGCCGAGGCGTGCGACGTGCGGAATCTGCCAGCCTTCCATCCACGGGAAGGTGATGGCCTGCCAGTTGTAGAACTTCTGGGCCTTGTTGTTCACGCCTTCGCGGTCGGCCATGCGGAAGCCGAAGCGGACATCGCGCAGGACCGGGTCGTCGAACGAGAACTTGAAGTCCGACTTCCATGCCTTCTGGGTCGCCTTGGCGCGGTCCAGTGCCTCCTGGGTGTAAGCCCAGTAGTAGTTGTTCGGGTCGGCCATGTAGGCCGCCGAACCGAGGCCGATCTGCGGAACCTTGCCGCGCATGTCCACTGCCTGGTTCGGCAGGATGAAACCGGTCGACACGTCGGCGTCGAAGCCTTCGGTGGTCGAGCGGACGTGCTGGAAGTCGTTGTTCCAGGTGAGGGACGGCGAGACGCGCCATTGCACGTTCAGGGCGAGGTCGCGGGTGCCGGATTGACGCGAGTTGAGACGCTGCGCGCTGTTGAACGGCGAACCGCCGTAGGTCGGGTTCGAGATCGTGCCGCTCTGGAACACGCCGTTGCTGTTGAAGACCGAGTCGGCGCTGGCGACCTGCTGGTACCACTTGTCCTCGGACGAGGCAATGCCGCGCTCGGTGAGGTCTTCCTTGTAGCGGGTCTTGAAATAGGTCAGCGCGGCCGTGATGTCGCGGTTCGGACGCCACTGGAAGGCCGCGTAGTCGCCGCGGCGGACGCGGTCGAAGTCCTGCGAACGGTAGCCGACGCCAAGCGGAATCCATTGCGTTTTGGCGGGGTCGTACAGTGCCGGATCCTGCGAGTTCACGTGCGGGAAATACGGATCCACGCCCACGCCGTCCGAGCGGCTCGGGCTCTTGGCATGGGCGAAGTCGACCAAGGCGCCGAATTCGCCGAACCGCGTATTCCAGCGGTTCGACAGCAGCAGCGTGCCGGTCGGCTCGGGCTTGCCCTTGCGCAGGGTCGAATAGGTTTCCGACACGCCCAGCGTGCCCTTGAAGCCCTTGTAGTCGAACGGCATGGCCGTGCGCAGGTTGACCAGACCGGCAATCGCGCCTTCCACCTGTTCGGCGGACGGGTTCTTGTAGACGTCGACGCCGGCCATCAGCTCCGGTGCCACGTCGGCGAAGCCGAGCGAGCGGCCGCCGCCGGCCGAGAACGCGTCGCGGCCGTTGACTTCGGAACGCACGTAGGTCAGGCCGCGCACCGACACGCCCGAGCCTTCGACCGACTGGCGGTTCGGGTCGCCCGCCATGTTACGGTCGATGGTGACACCGGCGATGCGTTGCAGCACCTCGGTGACCGAACGGTCCGGCAGTTTGCCGATGTCTTCGGCGACGATGGAATCGACGACTTCGTCGGCATCCTGTTTGAGTTTCTGGGCCGATTGCAGTGCGGCGCGTTGGCCGCTGACCACCACCACGTTGCCGGTGGTCGGGGTTGCCGCCGGAGCGGTGGTGGTGGTCTGGGCCCATGCCGCTTGGGCGTACAGGAAGGTAACCTGCGCAACCGCCGCGGCGATCGCAGTTTTCTGGAACTTCGTCACTTTGTCTCCCCCGATGAGGTATGTTTTTATCTAACAGTACGTAACAGCCAGCGCTTCTGAGCGTTTGATTAACACTGGTTGTTGTACGCTACCATAAAATTTTCATACAAACCTTACAAGCGCGTAAGTTTTGTGGATTCGCAACACGGAATTCACAATTTTGTGGCTAAAAGCGGAAATTGGTGATGTCAGATGCGGCTTGGTTTTGTAAAATAACAACACTTGGCTTTCTTGCCATTTGGCGTTGCTTCAGATGCGAATCACCGTTCGCGGCAGGAGGCGGCAACGGTGCTACGCCCCGCAGTGCAGACGAAGACGAGGCGTTGGCGACAAACGACTGGGCCCGGGCGGGCTACATGCTTGTCCTTACGTTTTCGCGCCGGATCCGTTCGGATGAGTGAAAATCACAGTGTTTAGCGCAGATAACGCAACATATGTTAGCGTGAACATGTTGCGCTTGCCGATTGCGTCCGTGATCGCTTAGCATGCCTCCCAACGTTGCCGACAACGATAACAATAACCAGGAGACCCATGCGCATCCCGACCCGCCGCAGCCGCCGCGCGTATTCCCGTATTCCCCGCCTGCTCGGCCTGTGCCTGGCGCTGGCCGCCGGCGCCGGCCAGGCGGCATCTTCCGCCGGCCTGCCGCGCATCGTCACCCAGGACGGGCGCCATGCCCTGATGGTCGACGGCGCGCCCTTCCTGGTGCTCGGCGGCCAGGCCCACAACTCCAGCAATTACCCGGCGGCGCTGCCCAAGGTCTGGGCCGCCATCAAGGATGCGCACGCGAATACGCTCGAGATCCCGGTGGCCTGGGAACAGATCGAACCGAAGGAAGGGCAGTTCGACTTCTCGTGGGTCGACACCCTGGTGGCTCAGGCGCGCCAGAACAAGGTGCGCCTGGTGCTGCTGTGGTTCGGCACCTGGAAGAACACCGGCCCGGCCTACACCCCGGCCTGGGTCAAACTGGACAACCGCCGTTTTCCGCGCATGATCGACAAGGACGGCAAGACCAGCTACTGCCTGTCGCCGTTCGGCGAGGCCACGCTGGTGGCCGACCGCAAGGCCTTCGTGGCGCTGATGGCGCACCTTAAGAAGATCGACGCCGACCAGCGCACGGTGATCATGGTGCAGGTCGAGAACGAGGTCGGCACCTACGGCGTGGCGCGCGATTATGCGCCTCGCGCCCAGGCGGCGTTTGCGCAGCCGGTGCCGCCCGAAGTACTGGCGCGCCAGAAGCCGGCGCAGCCCGCCAAAGCGGCCGCCACCGGCATGGCCGGCGGCAGCTGGGCCGAGGTCTACGGCGACTACGCCGAGCAGTACTTCCACACCTGGGCCATCGCCCGCTACATCGAGGAGGTCGCCAAGGCCGGCCGCGCCGTCTACGACCTGCCGATGTTCGTCAACAACTCGCTGCGCGAGCCCGGTCCGCTGCCGGCAGCGCCCTGGAAGTCGGATTTCGCCAGCGGCGGCCCGACCTACGACGTGATCGACATCTACAAGGCGGCCGCCCCGCACATCGATTTCGCGGCGCCGGACATCTACCTGCCCGAATCGCGCAAGGTGGGTGCCACGCTGGAGAGCTTCCAGCGCGCCGACAACCCGCTGATGGTGCCGGAGATGGGCAATGCCGCCGGCTATGCGCGCTACCTCTACCAGATCCTGGGCCGCGGCGCACTCGGGGTGGCGCCCTTCGGCATCGACTACGCCAGTTACAGCAATTACCCGCTCGGCGCGAAGTTCACCGACCGCCGCATGGTCGAACCCTTCGCCACCGTCTATGGCGTGTTCGCGCCGATGGGGCGGGCCTGGGCACGCTGGGCCTTCGAAGGGCGCACCCGCGGCGTGGCCGAGGGCGACGACCGCAAGCCCCAGACCGTGGCGCTGGACGGCTGGACCGCCACCGTCTCGTTCCGCGAATTCCAGTTCGGCGAGCGCGAGTACCTGAAGGACAAGAACGAATACGCAGCCGGCACCGAGACCCCGAACGGCGGCGTCGCCTTTGCCCAGCTCGGGCCGGACGAATTCGTGCTGGTCGGGCAGCAGGCGCGCATCAAGTTTTCCGGCAGCGGCGCCAACGGCGCCAGGCCGTCGATGTTCGTGCGCGTGGAAGAGGGCCGCTTCGACGGCGACGGCAAGTGGGTCATGGAGCGCAACTGGAACGGCGACCAGACCGACTACGGCCTGAACCTGCCGGCCACGCCGACGGTGCTGAAGGTGAAGATGGGGACGTACACGCCATAGGAGCCGCGTAGCTTGCGATACCCCGCTACCGATCAACGTCGTCCCTGCGCAGGCAGGGACCCAAGTTGCGGGTGTCGCGACCAACTTGGGCCCCTGCCTGCGCAGGGGCGACGGTCTTACGGATAACCATTCGAGCAAACGATGCCACAACGCGGAATCATCGCAACCCTTCTTCTGGCCGCGGTAATGACAGCCAGCGCCGCGCCGGCCCTGTCCGACCCCGACGCCAGTCAGCGCACCCGCGCCCTGTACACCTGGCTCCTGTCGATCCAGGGCAAGCAGACCCTCGCCGGCCAGCAAGACCTCACCTGGGACGACAGCGTCGACATGGCCGCCCGCGTGTTCGCCGACACCGGCAGGTATCCCGCCCTGATGGGCTACGATTTCATGAACCTAGGGCAGACCGGCCAGCCCGGCAAGCCGGCCCAGGGCCTGCACCAGGTCGACGAGGCGATCGCCTTTGCCCGCCGCGGCGGCCTGGTCACCTTCTGCTGGCACTGGCGTGACCCGGCGCTGCTGGGCACGCCTGATGCCGACCGCGCCAATTTCTACGCGCGCGAGCCCGACGCGCGCAAGAACACCGGCTTCACGATCCCGGTCGCCGGCGGCCGCCTGGACACCGCCAGCGCCGCCTACCGCCAGCTCGACGCCGGCATCGACCTGATCGCGGGTGAACTGAAACGCCTGCAGGATGCCGGCGTGAGCGTGCTGTGGCGCCCGCTGCACGAGGCATCCGGCAGCGCGGGCGACGGCTGGTTCTGGTGGGGCCGCACCCGCGCCGACGGCGTGGCGCAGTCGCAGGCCTACATCCTGCTGTGGCGCCACATGCACGAGCGCCTGGTGAAAGTGCATGGCTTGCACAACCTGGTCTGGGTCTGGAACGGCCAGGATGCCGCCTGGTATCCGGGCGACGACGTGGTCGACATCGTCGGCTGGGACATCTACGACGACAGCGACGCCAAAACCTACAAGTCGCAGGCCGCGGTCTACCGCAAGGCGCAGGCGATTCCGTCCAGGGCGAAGCCGGTGGCGTTGTCCGAGACCAGCTACATCCCCGACCCCGACAACATGCGGACGGACGGCGCGCCCTGGCTCTGGTTCACGGTCTGGAACGACGCCCGCGCCGGCGCCGGTGTCGCCGCCAAGGACAATTTCTGGAGCGGCGACTACTACAACACCGCGCAACACAAGAACAAGGTCTACCACCATCCGAACGTGATCACGCTGGACGAGCTGCCGGCATTTTTGAAAGCCCCGCAATGAAAAAACTCTCTCTCGCGCTGCTGCTCGCGGCGCTCGCGCACGTCGGCGCCACCGCTGCGGCCAATGTGGTCGTGCCCGACAACCGCAACCTGCAATACACCGGCCGCATCGATTTCTCGAAGCCGGCGGCGCCGGTGATCTCCTGGCCGTCGACCGCGATCGCCGGCAACTTCACTGGCAGCAGCCTGTCGGTCCGCCTCGACGACCAGCGCGGCAAGAATTACTTCAACGTGTTCCTGGACGGCGACCTGACCTATCCCTACGTGCTGGAAGCGGCCCAGGGCGACAAGACCTACCTGGTGGCCCAGGGCCTGGCGCCGGGCCGGCACAGCTTCCTGATCACCAAGCGCACCGAAGGCGAGGAGGGCGCCACCACCTTCCGCGGCCTGGAACTGGCCGACGGCGGCGAGCTGCTGGCGCCGCCGCCGCGGCCGGCGCGCCGCATCGAGTTCTTCGGCGATTCGATCACCAGCGGCATGGGCAACGAAGGCGCCGACAACGGCCGCGACGACGCCGGCAAGGACAAGAACAGCTTCATGTCGTATGCCGCGATCACGGCGCGTGCGCTGGACGCCGAGCTGCACATGACGTCCCAGAGCGGCATCGGCGTGATGATCAGCTGGTTCCCGTTCACCATGCCCGATTTCTACGACCAGCTGAGCGCGGTCGGCGACAACGACACGCGCTGGGATTTCGCGGCCTGGACGCCGGACGTGGTCGTGATCAACCTGCTCCAGAACGACAGCTGGCTGATCGGCCGCGACCACCGCCAGCAGCCCGAGCCGAACGACGAGGGACGCATCGCCGCCTACCAGAGGTTCGTCGCGCGCGTGCGCCAGCTGTATCCGAAGGCCTACATCGTGTGCGCTCTCGGCAGCATGGACGCCACCCGTGCCGGTTCGGCCTGGCCCGGCTACGTCACGGCGGCGGTAGAGCGCCTGCGCAAGGGCGGCGACGCCCGCATCGATACGGTGTTCTTCCCGTTCACCGGCTATGGCCAGCATCCGCGCGTGAAGCAGCACCAGGCGAATGCGGCGCGCCTGACGGCTTTTATCCGAAACAAGATGGCTTGGTAAAAATGCTATCAAACACTTGATCTCCATCAGTTCCGGTGGAGTTTGCTCTCCGGCACGCTGACACCGGCCGGGGAGCGGGTCCATACTGGCGAATGCGCGTCTTCGATGAGCTTTCCCGGGAGGACCAACGATGCGATCCATGCCATGCCAGCGCCGGGGACGGCGCGACCGGAAGGGAACCCCGCTGGCGGCGCGCCAGGCAGCGCTGCGCGACGTGGTCCGGGAAGTGTGCGATGAAGTGGCGGCGCTGCAGGAAGAGAACGGGCGCCTGCGCGCCCGTCTCGACCTGCTGCGCGACGCCACCAGCGACGGCCTGTGGGACCTCGAACTCGGCCAGCGCAAGCTGACGGATCCGGCCAACCGCTTCGTCTGGTCGGAGCAGATCGGACGCCTGCTCGGCTACCGCGACACGCGCGACCTGCCGAACGACTTCGCCGGCTTCCTGGCGCTGCTGCACCCGGAAGACCGCGAGCCGACCAAGCTGGCCTTCACCGCCCACATCCTCGACCGCAGCGGCGCCACGCCCTACGACATCAGCTACCGGCTGCGCTGCGCCGGCGGCGAGTACCGCTGGTTCCGCGCGCTCAGCCATGCCCAGCGCGATGCCGGCGGGCGCGCGATCCGGCTGGCCGGCGCGCTCACCGACCTCACCGACCGCCGCGCCATCCTCGGCCTGAAGCGCTATGCTGAAAGCATCATCGCCAGCCTGCCGACCGGACTGATGGTGCTCGACGAGCGGCTCGTGGTGCTGAGCGTGAACCCGGCCTTCTGCGAGATCCTCGGCCTCGATCCCGGCCCCTGCCGCCGCATGGAGCGCGCCGGCCTCGACATCGGCAAGCTGCTGCCGCAGCCGGGCCTGCGGGCGCAGGCGCTGGCCCTGCTGGCCTCCGGCGGCAGCCGCCACGGCATCGGCATCACCCGCGGCGACAAGCGCCTGCGGGTGGCGATGGCCGGCATCCAGCTGGCCGAGGGCGAACGCCGGCTGCTGGTGATGGCGGAAGACGTGACCGAGGAACAGCGCCTGCGCGACGAAGCGCGCCTGCACGCCGCGCGCCACCGCGACCAGGCCTCGCTGCTGGACAAGGCGCGCGATGCGATCATCGTGCGCGGCATCGACGGCCGCATCCAGTTCTGGAACAAGGGGGCCGAGCGCCTGTACGGCTGGACCAGCGAGGAAGTGCTCGGCCAGTGCATCGACGAGCGCATGGTACGCGATGGCCCCGGCGCCCTGGATGCCGCCGTGCACGCCACGCTGCAGACCGGCGAGTGGCGCGGCGAGGCCGGCCAGCGCCGCAAGGACGGCGTGCGCCTGACGGTCGAGGGCCACTGGACGCTGGTGCGCGACGACGACAACCAGCCGAAGGCGATCCTGGTCATCAACACCGACGTCACCCAGCGCAAGGCCACCGACGAAAAGATCCGCAACCTGGCGCTCTACGATTCGCTCACCGGGCTGGCCAACCGCAGCCTGTTCGGCGAACGGCTGGCGGTGGCGCTGGCCCAGGCCCGGCGCGAGGAGTACCCGCTGGCGATCCTGTACATGGACCTGAACCGCTTCAAGGAAATCAACGACACCCATGGCCACGGTGCCGGCGACCAGGTGCTGGTCAAGGTGGCGCGCCGCTTCCAGGCGGCGCTGCGCGCGGACGAGATCCTGGCGCGCCTGGCCGGCGACGAGTTCGTGGTGGTGGCCGAGCGCGCCGACGCCGCCACCGCCGCCCGCATTGCCGAGCGCCTGCATGAAGCGATGGCGGACCCGGTGACGCTCGGCGGCCACAGCTTCCCGGTCGGGCTGGCGATCGGCATTGCCGTGTTCCCGCGCGACGGCAGCGAGATGGACGACCTGCTCAAGCGCGCCGACATTGCGATGTACCGGGCCAAGGCGCTCGGCGGCCACGTGTTCTACCAGCCGGAGATGAGCGTCGGCCTGCGCGAGCGGATCGAGCTGGCGGGCGACCTCGGGCGGGCGCTGGCCGCCGGGGCCCTGCAGCTGCATTACCAGCCGCAGGTGAGCCTGGACAGCGGCGCCGCCATCGGCGCCGAAGCGCTGCTGCGCTGGCACGATCCGCAGCGCGGCTGGGTCAGCCCGGCGACCTTCATCCCGATCGCCGAGGCGCGCGGCATGATCCATGCGCTCGGCAAATGGGTGCTGGGCGAGGCCTGCCGCCAGCTGGCCGCCTGGCGCGACGCCGGGCTGGCATTCCCGGGCCGGCTGTCGATCAACCTGTCGGCACGCCAGCTGGAAGAGCCGGATATCGTGGCCAGCATCCGCGGCATCGCGCGCGCGGCCGGCGTCGACCCGCGCCAGCTGGCGCTGGAACTGACCGAGAGCGCGCTGATGTCGAACGTCGAGGGCGCGATCGAGATCATGGCCACCCTCAAGGCGGACGGCTTCTCGATCGCGGTCGACGACTTCGGCACCGGCTATTCGTCGCTGGCCTACCTCAAGCAGCTGCCGGCCGACAAGCTGAAGATCGACCGCAGCTTCGTGTGCGACATGCTGACCGACCGCCACGACCACACCATCGTCACCACCATCATCGGCATGGCACGCAACCTGGGCCTGGACGTGATCGCCGAAGGGGTCGAGACCCAGCCGCAAGCGCAGGCGCTGCGCGCGCTCGGCTGCGGCGAAGCCCAGGGCTATTACTTCGGGAGGCCGGAAGCGCCGGAGCGGTTTGCCGAGCGCTGGCTGGTGCCGCTGGCGGCCGCCATCGCTTGAGAGCCGGGCGCCGGCGGCTAGGCCACCTTGGCGCTCACCGACTGCGTCCGCACGAAGGTATCGTGGTCCGGCATTTTCGCCACCGCCGCCGCGATCATGTCGCGCAGGGCGGCAAAGTGGCCATGCACCTGGCGCAGGTCGTCGCCGTCGGCCATCGGATCGTAGCGCTTCGGCACCACGCCCAGGCCCGTCATCATGGCCACGAACGAGGGTTCGGCGAAGCCGTCGCGGTCGAGGATGGTGACGCGTCCGGTCTCGCGGAACAGTTCGATCTGGTGGCGCAGCGAGTCCGGGATCGGCATGGCGGCGCAGTAGCGCCAGAATTCGGAATCGTCGCGCGCGGTCAGCTTGTAGTGCAGCATGATGAAATCGCGCACCGATTCGTAGCGCACGCTCATCACGCGGTTGAACTCGTCGGCCAGCTCGGGGCGGAAATCGCGGTCCGGGAACAGTTCGACCAGCTTGCCGACCGCGGTTTCGATCAGGTTGATGCTGGTCGATTCGAGCGGCTCGACGAAGCCGGCCGACAATCCGATCGCCACGCAGTTCTTGATCCAGGATTTGCGCCGCCGTCCGGTGACGAAGCGCAGCTGGCGCGGCTCGTCGAGCGCGGCGCCGTCCAGCCCCTGCAGCAGGGTGTCGCGCGCGCGTTCGTCGCTGGTGAAGGCGTTGCTGTAAACGTGGCCGTTGCCGGTGCGGTGCTGCAGCGGGATGCGCCAGATCCAGCCTGCATCCTTCGCCGTCGAACGGGTATAGGGCGTCAGGCGCGGGGCCGAGGCGCACGGCACGGCGAGGGCGCTGTTGCAGGGCAGCTGGTCACTCCAGTCGTCGTAGCCGGCATGCAGCGTGTCCTCGATCAGCAGGCCGCGGAAACCGGAGCAGTCGATGAACAGGTCGCCCTCGATGCGGCGGCCGTCGCGCAGCGTCAGCGCGGTGATGAAGCCGGTCTCGGGATGCTGCTCGACCGCGGTCACGGTCCCTTCCACGCGCCGCGCGCCACGCGCCACAGCATAGTCGCGCAGGTAGTTGGCATACAGGCCGGCGTCGAAATGGAAGCCGTAGGAAAAGCTGTCGGTGACGCCGGGCTGGCTCTTGTTGGGCAGGACGAATTTGAATTCGCGCGCCATCACCGCCGGCATCGACCAGTCCTCCAGCGGCGGCATGCGGTCGAAGGCGCGCGCCAGGCGCAGCCAGTGCATGTGCGCGGTGCGTCCGGCGAGCGGCGGACCGAAGTCGCCGAAGCCGTGGAAGAAGCGGTTGCCGAGATGGCCCCAGTCGCAGAACTCGATGCCGAGCTTGAAGGTCGCGCGGGTGCGGGCGATGAAGTCGGCCTGGTCGATGCCGAGCAGCGCATTGTAGAAGCGGATTGTCGGCAGGGTCGCCTCGCCGACGCCGATGGTGCCGATGTCGGGCGACTCGACCACGGTCACGCTGGCATGGTTGCCGAGGCGCTGGGCGAGAGGGGCGGCCGCCATCCAGCCGGCGGTGCCGCCGCCCAGGATGACGATCCGGCGGATCGTGTTGTCTTCCATGTTGTCTCCAGCTGCAGATGCATGTCGTGCATGCGTTCATGCGGGCCTGCCTGCGCCCGTCTTTACACGCCAGTGTAGAGCAGTCGAACCAAACTCGGCAACAAAAATGTTTGCGCCCAACATTGTGTGCCGCAGTCCAGCAAAGTGCCGGATGGAACGAATTGTGCGCGGCCTGCATGTCGATCTGTCTATAATCGATCGATTCGCCTGTGGCGTGTACGCTCGCATCCTGCCGCAGAAGGACGGGGTGCCATGACGAGAGGGAAGAATGAAACACGTACTCGTGGTGGACGACGAAGAAGCCATCACTTATATCTTCCGGCGCTATCTCGAAGCCGCCGGTTACCGCGTCTCGACCGCACAGAACGGCATCGAGGCGCTGGCGCTGTTCGACGGGCAGTCCTTCGATGCGATGGTGACCGACATCCGCATGCCGCGCATGAACGGCAGTGAACTCATCAGCCGCGTGCGGCCGCTGTACCCCGAGCTGCCGATCGCCGTGGTATCGGCCTATCCGATGGAAATCCAGGGAGTGGGAGGCGGCTTGCGCGTGCTGTCGAAGCCGATCGAAGGCGCAGCGCTGGTCGCGGCGGTGGCCGACATGGTGGCCACTGCGCGCTGAGGCGCTCCATCCAGCCTGTTGCCCGGGGTCGGGCAACAAGCTTGGGCGGCTGTCAGGAACCCGTCTTCACTTCACCAGCGACTGCAGTGCGGCCGCTACATACACCAGCGGCGCATTCCAGTTGATCGCCACCTCGTTGCTCGCATAACTGCAGGCGTCATCCAGGTAGGACAGCGCCGGCAGCGACGACGGATACGGCGCCTGGCATCCCTTCTTGTCCTGCTGGCCCGGATTCGGGCCGCCAGCCAGCCAGCCCGGTACCGGCGCGGCGATGCCGTCGGCGACCGACGGCCGGTGGTGCGGATGCATGGTCGAGGTGGTGCCGAAGCCGGTCACGAAGGAGATGCCCGGGCCGTTGCGGCCCAGTACGTAGTCGAGCGCCGACTGCGCCGCCTGCAGGTAGGCCGGGCGCGGCTCGGCGCGGTAGGCGGCGACCAGCATCATCGCCTGGTTCAGGACCACGGCGTTGCTGCCCCAGACGAAATCCTTGCGCACCATGCTGACGCGGTAGGGCGACGCCTGCCAGCGCGCGACCAGCCTGTCGGCATTCGCCAGCAGCGGCTGGCGCACCGCCGCGGCGTCGGCCGCCGCCACCCGCGCATGCGGGCGCGCCAGCGTCACCCAGCCCAGCATGCGCACGTCGGCCCAGCCCGGTTCCGTCTGGGCGGGATTGCCGCCGCCGGCCAGTGCCTGCGCGCGGTAGACGTCCTTGCCGGTGGTCGCCAGCAGCTCGGCCGCGGCCCAGGCGAATTCGTCGTCGACGCTCTTGTCGCCGTAGTCGCCGGTGGACACGTCGGCCGGCTGCTTGTACAGCAGCGCCGGATGCGCCTTGGCCCAGGCCCAGGCGGCTTCGGCGGCCGCCAGGTAGCGTGCCGAGCGGCCCGGCTGCTGGCTGTCGAACGGTGCCAGCACGCGGCTGGCGGCCGCCATCGTCGCCGCGAAGTCGAGAGTCGCCGCGGTATTCTTCTGCACCACGTAGCGCGGTCCGGTGGCCTGGTCCGGCATCACCATGCCGTCGAAGGCCTTGTTGGTCAGCTTGTGGTACACGCCGCCGTCCTCCGGGTCCTGCATGGTCGCCATCCACTCCAGGTTCCACAGCGCTTCGTTGAGCAGGTCCGGCAGCCCGTTGCCGGATTCCGGCAGGCGCACGGCCAGCTTGTCGAACCAGCCCGGGAAGTGCTCGTAGGCCGCCAGCAGGGTGTAGGTGCTGATGCCCGAGTTGACGATGTACTTGTTGTAGTCGCCGGCATCGTACCAGCCCTTGGGACTGGAGATGATGGTGCCGGCCGGGCGCTTGCTCGATGCCGCCGACGGATGGATTTCGACCCGGGTGTCCGGGTGGCCGGCCGCGCGCGCGTAGGCCCCGGCGACGGCGGGCGTCAGCGCGATGCTGGCGCGGTTCAGCGTGTAGGCGCGGATCGCGCCGGCGTCGAGTTCGCGGTAGGCATCGGCGCCGACCGGGAAGGGGGCCGAATCGGGCAGGCCGGCGACCTGCAGGCGGTAGGTGCCGGGCGTACGCAGCGCCGAAAAATCGGCCAGGCGCACGTTTTCGCCGGACGCATCCCAGGTCGCGGGCGCGCCGAGGTCGCCTTCGAACACGGTGCGGCCGCTGGCGGCGTCGAGGATGGCGAAGCGGGCGGCGCTGCCGGCCTGCACCACGGCCAGCTTCTGCGAGGCCGGCAGGAAGCCCAGTTGATTGATCTTGATCGCAGGGGGCGTGGCGGCCATGGTGCCGGCGCTGCTGCCCACCAGCAGGAGGGCGGCGGCGAGGGTGCGAAGGGTGGGCCGATGGATGGCAGCGGGGCGGGTCATCTTGTCTCCTGGTTCTTGTCTGTTATATATAGCGAGCACGGCACTGCCGCGTGCGCTACCATTGAAATCGATTTCAAATCACACCCATCGTAATGCGCAGGATTATAAAAAGTCAATCGCGTATCTTATCCGGAGACATCATTTGAAGACCAAGCTGATCACCGCCGCGCTGGCCCTGGGCGCGGCCGCCGCCATGGTGCCCGCCACCGCCGCCGACCCTGTGGAACGGTTCGACCTTGCCGTCACCGTCGACGACCTGCCGGTCCACGGCCCGCTGCCGGAGGGCATGGACTGGCCGGGCATCGCGCGTGACTACATCGCGACGCTCAAGCACCATGGCGTGCCGGAAGCGTGGGGCTTCGTCAACGCCAGGCGGATCGCCGAACAGCCGGCCAGCGAAGCCGCGCTCGACGCCTGGCGCCGCGCCGGCTACCCGCTCGGCAATCACAGCAACACCCACCTGGGCCTGAGCCAGGCGCCATCGCTGCAAGCCTGGCAGGACGACGTCGCCGCCGGCGAGCCGGCCATTGCGGCGCGCATGCGCGGCCAGGATTGGAAGGTACTGCGCTACCCCTTCCTGGACGCCGGCAAGGACCCGGCGCGCCACGACGGCGCCGCCGCCTGGCTCAAGGGGCGCGGCTACCGCATCGCCGACGTCAGCATCAGCTTCGACGACTGGGCCTACACCGATACCTATGCGCGCTGCCGCAATAAGGGCGACCAGGGCGCGATCGCGGCCATGAAGGCCGATTACCTGAAACGGGTCGACCAGACCATCGCGCGCACCCGCGCCGTGTCGCAGCGGGTGTACGGCCGCATGATCCCGCAAGTGCTGCTGACCCACCTCGGCGCCTGGAGCGCGGCCACGCTGCCCGACGTGATGGCCAGGCTGGACGGCGCCGGCGCCCGCTACGTCGCGCTGGACGCGGCCCAGGGCGACCCGGCCTACCGCGCACCGAGTCCGCGCGCCGGCGACGGCCTGCTGATGGACCGGCGCGCGCAGGATGCCGGGGTCAAGCTCGATGGCTTGCCGGCAGTAGATCCGGTGATGGCGCTGGAGGCGCTCTGCCGCTAGTACAAAAAATGCATGACGATGCTCGAAAAGCTTCGTTGCCGGACATGACGTGCGCCCTTAACCTGAGCGCATCACGACTCAGCAAGGCTTTTCATGTCCGCCGTATTGCAAACACGCCAACAATTTGTCATCAAGCCCTTCGACGCCGCCCTCGGTGCGGAAGTCCTGGGCCTCGACCTGTCGCTGTCGCTCGGCGACGATGATTTCGCGCGCCTGCACCGGGCCCACCTGATGCACCATGTGCTGGTCTTCCGCGACCAGCACATCACCCCGGCGCAGCAGGTCGATTTTAGCCGCCGCTTCGGCCCGCTGCAGATCCACGTGCTGCGCCAGTTCCAGCTGCCGACCCAGCCGGAAGTCCTGATCGTCTCGAACATCCGCGAAAACGGCCAGCCGATCGGCCTCGGCGACGCCGGCCACTTCTGGCATTCCGACCTCTCCTATAAAGAGACCCCCAGCCTGGGTTCGATGCTGCACGCGCAGGAACTGCCGGAGGACGGCAGCGGCGACACCCTGTTCGCCAACCAGCACACCGCCTGGGAACGGCTGCCGGCCCACCTGCGCCGCGCGGTCGAGGACGCGAAGGCCGAACACAGCTACCTGGCGCGCTACGCCGACCTGCAGAAGAAAAGCCCGTGGCGTCCGAACCTGACCCAGGCCCAGATCGACGAAGTGAAGCCGGTGGTGCACCCGGTGGTGCGCACCCATCCGGAAACCGGACGCAAGGCATTGTTCGTCAGCGAGCACTTCACCACCCGCATCGTCGGCCTGCCGGAAGACGAAAGCCGCGCGCTGCTGGCCGAACTGTTCGACCACAGCACGCGCCCGGAACATATCTACCGCCACCGGTGGCAGCCGCACGACATGGTGTTCTGGGACAACCGCTCGCTGATGCACCTGGCGGCCGGCTGCCCCGACGACCAGCGCCGCAAGCTGTACCGCACCACCATCGAAGGCGACGTGCCGTTCTGAGCCGCCTTTTGACCACTGCCAGCGAAAGATCACCAATGCGTTTCACCCTGACCAAACTCACCGCCACCCTGGCGCTGTCGGCCGCCGTCGCCCTGCCGTCCGCCTCCGCATTCGCCGAAGGCCAGCTGCGCGTCGCCCAGCAGTTCGGCATCGTCTACCTGCTGCTGAACGTGGCGCAAGACCAGAAACTGATCGAAAAGCACGGCCAGCAGCTCGGCGTGCCGATCAAGGTCGAGTGGGTCCAGCTGTCCGGCGGCAGCGCCGTCAACGATGCGCTGCTGTCCGGCTCGATCGACGTGGCCGGCGCCGGCGTCGGCCCGCTGCTGACGATCTGGGACCGCACCAGGGGGCGCCAGAACGTCAAGGGCGTGGCGTCGCTCGGCAACTTCCCGTACTACCTGGTCTCGACCAATCCGAACGTCAAGACCATCGCCGACTTCAGCGACAAGGACCGCATCGCGCTGCCCGCCGTCACCGTGTCGGTGCAGTCGCGCATCCTGCAGATGGCGGCCGCCAAGCAGTGGGGCACCGGCCAGTTCACGCGCCTCGACCGCCTCACGCAGTCGGTGCCGCACCCGGACGCCACCGCCGCCATCATCGGCGGCCAGACCGAGATCAACGGCCACTTCGCCACGCCGCCCTACCAGGAACAGGAACTGGCGGGCAACCCGAAGGCCCACATCGTCCTGAACTCGTACGACGTGCAGGGCGGCCCGAGCTCGTCGACGGTGCTGTACGCCACCGAAAAATACGTCAAGAACAACCCCAAGACCTACCGTGCCTTCGTCGAGGCGCTGGACGAGGCGGCCCAGCTGATCGCCAAGAATCCCGAGCTGGCGGCCGACGCCTACCTGCGCGTCACCAAGGGCAAGATCGACCGCGCTTTCCTGCTGAAAGTGATCAAGAACCCGCAGATCCAGTTCAAGGTCGCGCCGCAGAACACCCAGGGCATGGCGACTTTCCTGCACGGGGCTGGCGCCATCAAGAACAAGCCGGCCAGCTGGCGCGATTACTTCTTCGAGCATCCGGCGCTGGCCAAGGGCAGCTGAACGGGGCTGCAGGCATCACAAAGGGAGTTGACCATGAACGTGCTGCCTTTCCAGGTTGTGCAAAACGAGCCGCTGCTGCGCGCACGCGGCGTCACCATCGATTACCAGTCCGAGCGCGGCACCGTGCGCGCCACCCACGACGTCAGCTTCGAGGTCTGGCGCGGCGACCGCTTCGTGCTGCTGGGGCCATCCGGCTGCGGCAAGTCGACGCTGCTGAAGGCGGTCGGCGGCTTCATCGCCCCGCGCGCCGGCAGCCTCCAGCTGGACGACAAGCCGATCCTCAAGCCGGGGCCGGACCGCATCGTCGTGTTCCAGGAGTTCGACCAGCTGCCGCCGTGGAAGACGGTCAAGCAGAACGTCATGTTCCCGCTGCTGGCCGGCGGCACGCCCAGGAAGGAAGCCGAGGCGCGCGCGATGGACTGGCTGGCCAAGGTCGGCCTGGCGCCGTTCGCCGACGCCTATCCGCACACGCTCTCGGGCGGCATGAAGGCGCGCGTCGCGATTGCGCGGGCGCTGGCGATGCAGCCCGAGATCCTGCTGATGGACGAGCCTTTTGCCGCGCTGGACGCGCTCACGCGGCGGCGCATGCAGGAGGAGTTGCAGGCGCTGTGGGAGGAATCGCCGTTCACCATGCTGTTCGTGACGCACTCGATCGAGGAAGCGCTGGTGGTCGGCAACCGCATCCTGCTGCTGTCGCCGCATCCGGGACGGGTCCGGGCCGAGATCAACAGCCACCAGTTCGGCCTGCACAGTGCGGGCGGCGCCGAATTCCAGGCGACCGCGGGCCGCATCCATCATCTGCTGTTCGGCGCGGGCGCCGGTGCGCATGTCGAGGAAACGGCAGCAGGAAGGGCGGTGCAATGATGACTGCAGGTGTGAATGTGAAATGGGAGCCGCCGGTACGGCCGGAATACGAGGTGCCGCTGGCGTCGGCGCATGCCGCGGACATTCCCGCGGCCAGCATCGTGGCGCCGGTCTCGCCGCTGCAACGCCTGGGACAGGCCGGCTGGCTGCGCAAGGGCGTCCTGCTGGCACTGATCGCGGCGCTGTGGGAAGCCATCGCCCGCTGGACCGACAACGATCTGCTGCTGCCGGGCTTCCTGCAGACGGCCAAGGCGCTGGTCGAAGGGATTGCGAGCGGCGAACTGCCGGGCTACATCGGCGTCTCGCTGGCGGTGCTGCTGCAGGGTTACCTGGCCGGCGTCGCGGGCGCCTTCCTGCTGACGACGCTGGCGATCTCGACCCGGGTCGGACGCGACCTGCTGGAAACCCTGACAGCAATGTTCAACCCGCTGCCCGCGATCGCGCTGCTGCCGGTGGCGCTGCTGTGGTTCGGCCTCGGCAAGGGCAGCCTGGTCTTCGTGCTGATGCACTCGGTGATGTGGCCGCTGGCGCTGAACACCTACGCCGGCTTCCGCTCGGTCCCGGAAACCCTGCGCATGGCCGGCCGCAACTACGGCCTCGGCAACGTGCGCATGGTGACCCAGATCCTGGTGCCGGCGGCGCTGCCGGCGATCCTGTCCGGCCTCAAGATCGGCTGGGCCTTCGCCTGGCGCACGCTGATCGCGGCCGAGCTGGTGTTCGGCACCACCTCCGGCAAGGGCGGATTGGGCTGGTACATCTTCCAGAGCCGCAACGAGCTGTTCACCGACAAGGTGTTTGCCGGGCTGGCGGCGGTGATCCTGATCGGGCTGCTGTTCGAGAATATCGTGTTCCAGCAGGTGGAGCGGCTGACTGTGCGGCGCTGGGGGATGCAGAGGTAATGCGGCAAAGGTAATGCGGCAGAGGTAAGGCGCAACGGTAACGCGGCAACGTCACGCCGTCGCGCAGTGGGGCGGTTTGCTTGTTCGGGCCGGATACGTTAGCATCGTCGCCCCACGCATCCGCACCCGAACAGCATGAATTTCCTGAACGTCCCCTACGCAGAAAAAGACGAAGCCCGCGCGCTCGGCGCACGCTGGAACCCCGGAAAGAAGCGCTGGTACGTGCCGAACGGCGTCGCGCTCGACGCCTTTGCCAAGTGGATGCCGAAGGAAGGCGAAGCGCCTGCCGCCGGCGGGTCCGGCAAGCCGGGCAGCGGCCGGGTCGATGCCTATGCCGCCAAGCTGGTGACCGGCTCGCTGTACGTCGAGATCGCGCATGACTGCAATCCCTTCGAACCCTGCGCCGAATGCGCGCCGCAGCTCGCCGGCAGCGGCTGGACGGCCGCGCGCGCCAGCCTGCTGCATTCGCTTTCCGGCCTCAAGCGCTAGCGCAGCACCGCATCCGTCGGCACGATCCGCACATCGTGCATCTGGTCCAGGTAGGCCTGCAGATACCACTTGTGGCTGGCGCCGACGATCACCAGCATCCTGTTCCCCGGGGTGTCGCCGACGGCTTCGCGGATGTTGGACGCCATGCGCAGGTTGCGCGTTTCCCAATACGTCACGTAGCCGCG
This sequence comes from Herbaspirillum sp. SJZ107, assembly GCF_006715485.1. Lineage (GTDB taxonomy): Bacteria > Pseudomonadota > Gammaproteobacteria > Burkholderiales > Burkholderiaceae_D > Telluria. The sequence continues at coordinate 1,924,954 of NZ_VFNH01000001.1, read as the reverse complement.
GCCGAACTGCTGCGTTGAAGCTTCCTCCAGTGCGGCGCCGAAGTCGCTGTCGTAGATCACTTTTGCCATTGCCGGCGCGTTGAGTGCGCGGTACAGCGCCAGCACGCCGTCGGCGGTGCCTGTCCCGGCTTTCAAGCGGTCGTCGGCCTCCTTGCGCGCGGCGTTCGCCTTGTTGTTCCAGGCTTTGTCGATGGCTGCGGCGTAGGCTTTCTGATCCGGCTCGGGGCCGAAGCCGGTATGGTCGTCCATCGCATATACGCGTTCCAGTCCGAGCGCGGCCGCCAGCGGTGCCGCGATCAGCGTGTCCTCGCTGCGCTTGCCGCGTCCGACCTTGCCGGCTTCCAGCAGCGCGACCAGGCCGGCGTCGAGGCCATCGCCGGCGCGCCGCTCGGCTTGCGGCAGGCGCAGCCACTGGACCAGCGCCGATACCGGTTCGCCGCCGGCGAGGAACATCGCGGCCAGGTGGCGCCGCTGGGCCGGCGCCGGGCTGGCCGGCCAGCTGGCCAGCAGGCGGTCGATTTCGACCGTGGCTGCCGGGACGTCGAGGCCGGTGGCGGCGCGCGCCGGGGCTGGGTCCCAGCAGTAGGTGTCGACGCTGTCCTTGAAGCGCGTGGGGAACTGGCGCATCCAGGCGCACTGCTGGCCCGACAGGCGTTCGATGGCGATGGCGCGCGGCTTCCAGGCGAGCAGGCGCGCGTTCAGGCCGGACAGGGCGGGAGGCTGGAACGGGGGCGGCAGGTAGGAAAGGTGGGCAGTGCCGAGCACCATCACCTCGTTCGGTGCGCCCCTGGCCGGGCCTTTCAGCGTGCTCGGGTCGAAGGCGTTCCGCGTGGACTGGGCATGCGCAGCGCCGGCGCAGAACAGGGTGGCCAGCATGATGGCCGTACGTGGTTGCAGCATTCGATGTTTCCTTTCATGACAGGTTGACTATCGAATGACTGTAGAGAACCGGGTACGTCCGTGCCGGGCGGATGCGACAGGTTGCCGTTTTGCCGGGGCCGGCTGCAGCTTATGGGGGCCGGGCCGTATTCGCCATGTCGTTTCCTTATGCGCGGCAGATTATTTTGAATACATACGTCGCCGTTCTGGCCAAAGCCGTCATAGAATAAAAATAAGAATGCATTTAGGCAATTCTTGTCCGCTTTGGTCTACTTGTGATCGGCCTGAATAAAATGGAAAAGACATCGAATCGCATCACCGCTCGCCGTGGCATGCAGCGCCGCCTGGTGACCGCCGTCGGCCTGGCGCTGGTCGCCGGCCTGGGCCAGGCAGCCGACAAGCCGGCGGCCGGCACCGGCAGCGCGCAACCCACGCAGGCGCTGTCCTCGGGCATCGGCATCCGTAATATCGACACGGCGGCGCGTGCGCGTGCGCACGTCGGCGGCGTGGATCCGTTGGCAGCCGAAATCGATGCAAGCGACGCGCTGCGCTTTGCGAATCTGATGAAGGACGGTACCCCGCCCACACCGGAAATCCTGCAGCGCGATTATCTGGATCGAGCCGGAACCGGTGTGAAGATATTTACGCCGGACCGCATCGTCGACGCCCGGCATCTGGCGCGGGCGATAACCGCCAGGCCCGACCACTATCGTTACGCCATCCAGAACTGCCTGCCGCAGCTGCCCGCATTGCGCAGCGATTTGCGGGCCATCTACCTGGCGTATGCGGGTCTGCTTCCCGAGCGTCCGCTACCCGACATCAAAATCGTCTTCGGCGCCGGTAATTCGGGCGGCACCGCGAGCCCGGAGGCGCAGGTCATCGGCCTGGAGGTCGTCTGTCTGCCCGGAACGTCGCCCGCCGGGTTCCGCACCAAAATGCGTGGCTTTTTTGCGCACGAAACGGCCCATACCTGGCAGGGCGACCGGACTGCGCAGGAACAGGCCGATCCGCTGCTGAGCGAAGCCCTGCGCGAAGGCGTCGCCGATTACCTTACCAGCCTGGTCACCGGAGAAGTCCCGGAGCTGTCACGCGATGCGTGGGCGCGCCAGCGGGAGTCCTGGCTGTGGCAGGAATTCCAGCGCGACCGCGCGGCCTTGCGCGCCGACAGCGAGGGCCTGCGTAATCCGATGGCGAGTCCCCATTTCCGGCGCTGGATCGGCAACTACAATGCCGCGCCGGCAGGATGGCCGTTCGAGGCAGGCTATTGGGTCGGCATGCGTATCGCGGAGGCCTACGTTGCACGGGCGGGCGACAAGCACGCGGCCATCCGCGATCTGCTCGAATTGCGCGACATCGAAGCGATCCTGAAGGCAAGCGGCTACGGTTCCTGACCATGCCCAGCGCATGATGCCCCTCCGATGTATGATGGTGCCCCGGTTCGCCAGGCGCGACAGACCATGGAGGTAGGCAGCAATGAATACGGCATCTTTGGAAGGCAAGGTCGCGATCGTCACCGGCGGCGGGCGCGGACTCGGACACGCGATGACCCTGGGCCTGGCGCGCGCCGGCGCCAGCGTCGTCGTCTCGGCCGCGCGCCAGAGCGACGAGGTCCGCGCCGTTGCCGACGCCATCAACACCGAGCTGGGCGCGCGCCGCGTGCTGGCGCTGCAGGCCGACGTGACCCGGGAAGCCGATTGCCGGCGCCTGGTCGACGAAGCGGTTGCCGCTTTCGGCGGCCTGCATATCCTGGTCAACAACGCCGGCCGCGGCATGAAATACGTGAGCCCGACCTTCCTGACCGAACCGACGCGGTTCTGGGAAGTCGACAGCGACACCTGGCGCACCATCGTCGACACCAACGTCAACGGGCCGTTCCTGATGGCCAAGGCGGCCGTGCCGCACATGCTGCGCCAGGGCTGGGGCCGCGTCATCAATATCACGATGAACCACGAGACCATGCGCCGTGCCGGCTTTTCGCCTTATGGCCCATCGAAGGCCGCGCTCGAGTCCGAGACCGTGATCTGGGCCCAGGACCTGGCCGCCACCGGGGTCACCGTCAACGGGCTGCTGCCCGGCGGCGCCACCGATACCGGCATGATCCCGGATGGCGTACCCGATGCCGTGCGCAGCCAGCTGCTGCGCCCGGAAGTGATGGTCGAGCCGCTGCTGTGGCTGGCCTCGGACGCGTCCGCAGCGACCACCGGCGCGCGCCTGAATGCGGCGCGCTGGGACGCTGCGCTGCCCGCGGAGCAGGCTGCGGCAGCCGCGATGGAAAACGCGGGCTGGGCCAACGGGGCCGCGCGCTGAGCGGCCGGCCGGTCAGCGCGCCGCGTTTCCCATCACGTTCAGCACCGCCAGCGTCATGGCCTGGGCGGCGGTCTTGATCGACGGCTCCGGCACCGGCGCATAGAAAGGCGAGTGGTTGAACGCGACCGGCTTGCCGCCCGGGCGCGCCGCTTCCGCCACCGCTTCCGGCGCGTACACGCCGGTGAAGAAGAACATCGACGGAATGCCTTCGTCGGCGTAGGCCGAGAAATCCTCGCTGGCGGTCATGGCCGGCATGCGCTGCGCCTTGTCGGCGCCGAAGGCGTCCTTGAACACGGCTTCGGTCTTGCGCACCAGGTCGTCGTTGTTGACGATGGCGGCGCCACCCGGGATGATCTGTACGTCGGGCGCGGGCGCACCGGCCATCGCGGCGGAGGCGTTGGCGACGCGCCGGATGCCATCCAGCAGCTTGGCGCGCACTTCGGGGCTGTACGAGCGGATGGTGCCGCGGACCTGCACGTTGTCCGGAATGATGTTGCCGACCGTGCCGCCCTGGATCGCGCCGATGGTCACCACGCCGAATTCCTTCGGATCCTTTTCGCGGCTGACCACGGTCTGGACGTCGACCACGAAGCGCGCCGCGATCGCGATCGGATCGAGCGCCTTGTCCGGTGCCGAGCCGTGGCCGCCGCGGCCCTTGAACTGGATTTCGAGCGCGTCCGAATTCGACGACACCGGTCCGCTGTTGTAGCCGACCGTCCCGTAGGCCAGCGGCCAGGAATGCAGCGCGAAGGCGTAGTCCGGCTTCGGGAAGCGGGTGAACAGGCCGTCGGCCAGCATGGCCCTGGCGCCGCGCACGACTTCCTCGGCCGGCTGGGCGATGAAGACCAGGGTGCCGTGCCACTGCGATTTCAGCTCAAGCAAGGTGCGCGCGGTGCCGAGCCAGCTCGCCATGTGCACGTCGTGGCCGCAGCTGTGGGTCACGAAATTGTCGTCGGCCTTCGTACGGGCGCGGCTGGCGTAGGGCAGGCCGGTCTTTTCTTCCATCGGCAGGCCGTCCAGTTCGGTGCGTACCAGCACGGTCGGGCCGGCGCCGTTCTTCAGCACCGCCACCACGCCGGTCTTGCCGACCTGTTCGGTCACCGTGAACCCGAGCTTGCGCATCTCCGCGGCCAGCCTGGCGGCGGTGCGGGTTTCCTGGAACGCGATCTCCGGATGGGCGTGCAGGTCCTTGTAGGTGGCGTCCAGCCACGGGTACATGGCGTTGACGCGGGTGGCGACTTCGGTCTTGAGCGGGGCCGCTGTCTGGGCAACAGCGGCGAGGGACAGCAGCGACAGCGAGACTGCCGCGGCAAGGCGGGCGACGACGGGATGGTTCAAGCTTGCCTCTCTACTATTAAGTAAGAGGCAAGCGTAGCACGACGCTTACTGGATGGCCATCATTGGACCGGCATCACCAGCACCTGCAGCCCCGACGGCGTGGCCGGCGCATGATAGACGCGCTGGGTCGCCTTCTTGAAATCCTCCGGCCTGGCTTTCGGGATCGAGACGAAGGTCTGCGGATTCAGGTCGACCAGCGGGAACCACGAACTCTGCACCTGCACCATGATGCGGTGGCCGCGGCGGAAGGTGTGGTTGACGTCGCCCAGGTGGTAGCTGATGGCTTCCACCTTGCCCGGCACGAAGGGTTCCGGCTTCTCGAAGCTGTTGCGGAACTTCCCGCGCAGCGGATTGCCGCGCACCAGCATCTGGTAGCCTGCCATCGGCGAGGACGGCGTGGCGACGTCATGGCCGCGTTCGCGCGGCTCGGCGCCCGACGGGTATTCCGCCGGATAGACGTCGATCAGTTTCACGACCCAGTCGGCGTCGGTGCCGGTGGTGGACACGAACAGCTTCGGCGTGACCGGGCCGGCGATCGTCACATCCTCTTCCAGCACCTCGCTCTGGTAGACCAGAACGTCCGGACGCGAGGCGGCGAAGCGCTGGTCGGACACCATGTATTCCTGCGGCACGTCGGTGGTGGCGTAGGCGACATAGGGCACCGGCTTCTTCGGGTCGGCCACATACTCGTCGAATTCCGTCGCTGCTGCCGGCTGCTGCCAGGTCAGCTTGCCGCCGGCGCCGAAGTACAGCGTGCGCGGCTTGGCCTGCACCGGCGGCCAGGCGCTGTACTGGCGCCAGACGTTGGAACCGGTCTCGAAGGCCGTCACTTCGGCGATCGGCCGGGCGGGCTTGATGCCCTTCAGCTGCTGTTCGAAGAACGGAAACTGGATATTGGCGCGGAAGTCCTCGCCGGTCTTGCGGTCGAACGAGACCTGGCCCAGGCGCTTGCCGTCGTAGGCCGCCCAGCCGCCATGCACCCACGGGCCGATCACCAGGCCGTTGAAGATATTCGGGTTGTTCTTCTTGATCGCATGGTAGGTGGTGAACGGCCCTTGCGGGTCTTCGGCGTCGAACCAGCCGCCCACGGTGAGCACCGCCGCCTTGACGTTCTTCAGGTGCGGAGCGATCGCGCGGATCTTCCAGAAGTCGTCGTAGGTATCGTGGTCGATGGTCGGCGCCAGCAGGGCGCGCTGGTTGTCGGTCATCGTGCCCAGGATGTTCTGCATCGTCAGGTGCTGCAGGAAGAAGTCGTAGCCGCTGGCGGTGCCGTAGTCGAATTCGCTGCGGGTCTTGGGCAGCGGGGTCGGGTTCTGCTGCTCGGTGAACGAGGCGTAGAAGCCGAAATTGGCGGCCAGCATGAAGGCGCCGCCGTGGTAGGAATCGTCGCCCATGTACAGGTCGGTCACCGGCGCCTGCGGCGAGGCGGCCTTGATCGCCGGGTGCGAATCGATGATGCTGGCCGAGGTATAAAAGCCCGGGTAGCTGATGCCGTAGATGCCCGCCTTGGCGTTGTTGTTGGGGACGTGCTTGAGCAGCCATTCCATGGTGTCGTACATGTCCTGGCTTTCGGTGCCTGCCCCGGCGGCGCGCGTGACGTCCTTGCCGTGCGGGGTCATCTCGACCCACTTGCCCTCGGACATGTAGCGGCCGCGCACGTCCTGCTTGACGAAGATGTAGCCGGCGTCCTCGAACTCCTTCGACGGGCCGATCTGCTTCGGGAACCAGTCGACGCCGTAGTGGCGCTCGCCGTCCGCGAACACGCCCACGCTGTACGGCGTGCGGTTGATCAGGAACGGATAGGTCTTCGCGCTGTCCTTCGGCACATAGACGACGGTGAACAGGCGGGTGCCGTCGCGCATCGGGATGTGGTACTCGTACTTGGTGTAGGTCTCGCGCAGGTCGCGCTGCGGGGCCGGGGCCTGGTCGGCTGCGGAATCGGCGGCTGCAGCTGCGGCGGCTGCGCCGGCGAAGGGCGCGCCGAAGGCGAGCGACAGCATCAGGGTCAGGACGGGAAGAGGGCGGCGGATCATGGGTTCGTGGGCGCAGGATGGGTGAAAAAGCGAGTATATGTCTTAATAGCAATGTTCGCCATGGGGCAATGGTATTGACGCGCGCACAATAGCGGATGCGCTCCGGATGGCTTCATAAAAGGCGTTCATAATCGAAGCCATTACATCGGAGACGACGCATGGACCCCGCACCGCGCCCGCGCACACCGCAACGACGGACCCGCCTGATCGTGCTGGCCGTGCTGGTATTGATGGCGGCCGCCGCCTTTGCCATCATGTGGCGGCCGGCGATCGAAGCGCAGACGGCGGCGCCGGTCTTCGACGCGGCGACCGTCAAGCGCGGCCAGCGCCTGGCGATGGTCGGGACATGCGCCGCCTGCCACACGGTCGACCCCTCCCGTCCCTACGCCGGCGGCTTCGCCCTGGCCACGCCTTTCGGCACCGTCTACAGCACCAACATCACGCCCGATGCCCGTACCGGCATCGGCGGGTGGAGCGAAGCCGCCTTTACGCGCGCGCTGCGCGAGGGCGTGTCGCGCGACGGCCACCTGCTGTATCCGGCCTTCCCCTACGATCACTACACGCAGCTGGCGCAGGACGACATCCGCGCCATGTACGCCTACTTCATGACGCGTCCGGCGCTGGAAGCGCCGGCCCACAAGAACGAGATGACCTTCCCGTTCGGCTTCCGCCCGCTGGTCGCGTTCTGGAACATGCTGTACCTGAAGCGCGAACCGTGGCAGCCGGTGGCCGGCCAGAGCGCCGAATGGAACCGCGGCGCCTACCTGTCCGTCGCGCTGGCCCACTGCACCGCCTGCCACACGCCGCGCACCAAGCTGGGCGGCACCGACTTCAGCCGCCACCTCGACGGCGGCGAAGCCGAAGGCTGGTACGTGCCGGCGCTGAACGAACACAACCCGTCGCCGGTTCCCTGGACGCGCGACCACCTGGCCGAATACCTGCGCACCGGCATCGCGCCCGACCACGCGGTCGCCGGCGGACCGATGCAAGCCTCGGTCGAGAACCTGCGCCTGGCCGACCCCAAGGATATCGACGCCATCGCCACCTACATCCACAGCTACCTGGCCAAGGCACCCGTGCGCCAAACCCGGGCCGCGATGCCTGGCGGCTTACCGGCGCCGGCCGCCGACGACCCCGACCTGCAGCGCATGCAGCTCGGTCACGTCGTGTATGCCAACAGCTGCGCGCGCTGCCACGAGGTCGGGCGCGACAACACCTCGGGCGCGGCGCTGCAGCTGCAAAAGGCGGTGGCGCTGTACGACCCCGATCCGCGCAGCCTGATCCACATCGTGCGCGACGGCATCACGCCGCCGGACGGCGAGCCGGCGCGCTGGATGCCCGGCTTCGCCGCCATCCTCACTGACGAGCAGACCGGCGCGCTGGCCGCCTACCTGCGCCGCTACGGCGCCGGCCAGCCGCAGTGGGAGCACATCGAAGACCAGGTCAAGAAAGCGAAGCAGCCATGACGACATACCACCTGCGCGTGAACGGCCGCGACCACGCCGTCGATACCGATCCGGATACGCCGCTCTTATATGTGCTGCGCAACGACCTGCAGCTGAACGGCGCCAAGTTCGGCTGCGGCCTGGGCCAGTGCGGCGCCTGCACCGTGACCCTCGGTGGCGAATCGGTGATGTCCTGCCTGGTGCCGGTGTCGGTGGTCGGCACGCGCGCGGTCGGCACCGTCGAAGGCCTCGGCACCACCAAGGCGCCCGGCGTGCTGCAGCAGGCCTTCATCGCCGAACAGGCGGCGCAGTGCGGCTACTGCATCGCCGGCATGATGATGCGCGCCGAAAGCCTGCTGGCGAAAAATCCGAAGCCGACCGACGCCGAGATCCGCCAGCACATGATGCCGAACCTGTGCCGCTGCGGCACCCACATGCGCATCCTGCGCGCGGTGCGGCGTGCCGCCGATGCGCTGCCGGCGAAGGGAGGCAAGGCATGACGGCCGGCCTGGAAAGCCCGCGCCGCCGGCAGGTGCTGGCCGCCGCCGGCTCGCTGACGATGGTATTCGCGGTCAAGCCGGCCTGGGCCCAGGACGAGACCCCGATGAACAAGGGCAAGCTGCCCGGCAGCCTGGAAAAGGAACCGTGGCTGGACGCCTGGATCCGCATCGATGCCGACAACCGCATCACGGTCTTCACCGGCAAGGCCGAACTGGGGCAGGGCATCAAGACCGCGCTGCTGCAAGTGGCGGCCGAAGAGCTGCTGGTGGCGCCCGGCCGCATCACCCTGGTCACCGCCGACACCGCGCGCACCCCGAACGAAGGCTATACCGCGGGTAGCCACTCGATGCAGGACAGCGGCACCGCGCTGCGCCACGCGGCGGCCCAGGTGCGCCAGATCCTGGGTGAACTGGCAGCAAAACGTTTCGGTATCGGCGCCCCGGCGGTGACGGTGCGCGACGGCGTGTTCCAGGCGCCGGACGGGCGCCGCGCCAGCTACGGCGAGCTGCTCGCCGGCCAGCAGCTGCACCTGCGCTGCAACCCGGCCATTCCGGTGCGCGCGCCCGAGGGCCACACGGTCGCCGGCAAGCCGCTGCAGCGGATCGACATCCCGGCCAAGGTGACCGGCGGGCCGGCCTACGTGCAGGACCTGCGCCTGCCGAACATGGTGCACGGGCGCGTGGTGCGGCCGCCGACGCCGGGTGCGCGCCTGCTCGATGTCGACACCGCCGCGGTCGCGCGCCTGCCGGGCGTATTGAAAGTGGTGCGCGACGGGCGCTTCCTGGCGGTGATCGCCGACGGCGAATACCGCGCCGTCAAGGCCACGGCAGCGCTGGCCAAAGCAACGCGCTGGGACACGCCGGCGACGCTGCCGGCGGACACCAGGCCGGCGCCGATGGTGCGCGCCTGGCCCGCCAGGCCTTATCCGATCCTGGAGCGCGGCGTTCCCGGCAGCGCCGGGCGCACGCTGGCGGCCATGTATTCGAAACCCTTCCAGCTGCATGCCTCGATCGGCCCATCGTGCGCGGTGGCCCAGCTGGTGAACGGCCAGTACACGGTGTGGACCCACAGCCAGGGCGTGTACCCGCTGCGCGATGCTTTATCGGAACTGCTCGGTGCGGACAAGGCCACGATCCGCTGCATCCACACCGAGGGCTCGGGCTGCTACGGCCACAACGCCGCCGACGACGTCGCCGCCGACGCCGCCCTGCTGGCGCGCGCCTTTCCCGGCCGTCCGGTACGGGTGCAATGGATGCGCGAGGATGAAAACGGCTGGGAACCCTTCGGGCCGGCGATGCTGACCTCGGCGCGGGCGACGCTCGACGGTGCCGGCAAGATCGTCGACTGGCAGTACGACGTCTGGAGCCCGCCGCACAACACGCGGCCCGGCAAGGCCGGCAACCTGCTGGCGGCGACCCACCTCGACAAGCCGTTCAAGCCGGACACGCCGACCCCCAGCCCGCAGCCGGAAGGCAGCGGCGACCGCAACGCGATTCCGTATTACGTGCTGCCGAACGCGCGCGTGGTGCACCAGTTCCAGGACACCATCCCGCTGCGCAGTTCGGCCCTGCGCTCGCTCGGCGCCTACTGCAACGTGTTCTCGATCGAAAGCTTCATGGACGAGCTGGCGCACGCCGCCAACGTCGACCCGGTGGCATTCCGGCTGCGCAACCTGGCCGATCCGCGCGCGGTCGACGTGGTGCGCGCCGCGGCGAAAAAGTTCGGCTGGGACAGCTACAAGAAGACGCCGCGGCGCGGACGCGGCTTCGCCTTCGCCCGCTACAAGAACCTGGCCGCCTTCTGCGCCATCGCCCTCGAAGTCGAGGTCGCGCGCGACACCGGCATGGTGCGCATCACGCGCGCAATGGCGGCCGTGGATTGCGGCGAAGTCGTCAACCCCGACGGCGTGCGCAACCAGATCGAGGGCGGCATCATCCAGTCGGCCAGCTGGACGCTGCTGGAACGGATACGCTTCGACGAACGCCAGATCCTGACGCGCGACTGGGCGCAGTATCCGATCCTGCGCTTCAACCAGGTGCCCGAACGGCTGGAGGTGGAGATCATCGACCGGCCGGGGCAGCCTTTCCTGGGGACCGGGGAGGCGTCGCAGGGGCCGACCGGGGCGGCGATTGCAAATGCGATTGCGGATGCTTGCGGGTTGCGGTTAAGGGATTTGCCGTTGGATCGGGCGCGGCTGCGGGCAGGGCGCTGAGCCTTCCTCAAGGTTCGTTTCGGCACGCTACCTGTAAACGTCGCCCCGCGAAGGCGGGGGCCCAAGTTGCACGCGTTTCGGCGGCTCGGAAAACTTGGAGGGATAGCGCAGCTATCCCGCCTGCGCAGGGGCGACGGCTCATGGGGCGCCGGTGGGTAGCGTTGCTTGTGGATTGTCGGATTGCCACCCCAATCCCAAGGCCTTGTGCAAGGCCACGAACTCCCCGGTCAACGCCGCCTGCGCCTGTGCCAGGCTCTGCTCGGCCGCAATCTGCTGCCGCTCGGTATCCAGCAAATCGATCAGGCTCGCCGTCCCCGCCTTCTGGCGTGCCGCCATCAATTCGGTCGCATGCTCTGCCGCCGCCTTGGCGCGCGCAACCGTGGCGACGGTCGCCCGGCGCTGCTTGAAACGGGACAGCGCTCCCTCGGCGTCGCGCAGTGCGCCCAGCACGGCAACCCGATACTGCGCCTCGGCCTCGTCACGCGCCCCTTCGGCCTGCTCGATGCGCGCCGCGTTGCGGCCGAAGTCGAGGAAATTCCAGCTCAGCTGGGGCGCGGCGATGGCCGAGAAATCGTCGAGGTGGGTCAGGTCGGACGGATGGGTGCCGCCGATGCCGATCAGGCCCAGCAGGGTCAGGCGTGGGAAGCGGGCGGCGTCGGCCTGGCCGACCTGGGCGCTGCGCGCGGCCAGCGTACGCTCGGCGGCGCGGATGTCGGGCCGGCGTTTCAGCATCGCGGCCGGGTCGCCTGTCGCCACCGATGCGGGCGGCAGGGGTACCGGCGCGGCTGCCGCCAGTTGCGCGTCGAGCGCGCCCGGCGCCAGCCCCACCAGCGTGGCCAGTTCGTCGCGGTAGGCGTCCAGCTGCGACAGCAGCGGCTCGGCGTCGGCGCGGGTCGATTCGAGTTGGCCCTGCAGGCGCGTCAGGTCGAGCTGCGACGCGGTGCCGGCCTGGACCCGGCGCGCGGTCAGGTCGAGCATGCGCTGCTGGCGCGCGATGGCGGCATCGCTGAGCGCGATGCGCTGCTGTACGCTGCGCAGGTTGATGTAGGCCGACGCGACTTCCGCGGTGAGGCTCAGCTGGGCGTCGGCCAGCTGCGCTTCGGCGGCGTCCGCGGCGGCGCCGGCGGCTTCCACGGCGCGGCGGCGGCCGCCGAACAGGTCGATTTCCCAGGTGGCGTCGAAGCCGACACTATACAGATTGAGCGAGGACGGGAGCGCGAAGCCGCCGCCCGCACCGCCTTCCGCGCCGGCGCCGCTTTCGGCACCTGCGCCGAGCGCGTCGCCGAGCGGCGGCAGGCGCACGTGGGCGGCCATCGCCGTCGCCGTGCCGTTCGGGCGGCCATTGGCGCGTTCGGTGCCGAGCGCGGCGCGCGCCTGGCGCAGGCGCGCGCGGGCCACGCCGAGATTCGGATTGGCCTTCAGGGCGGCGTCGACCAGGCCGTCGAGGGTGGCGTCGTTCAGCGCCGGCCACCAGCGTGCCAGCACCTGGCCGTCGGCAGCGGCGTCGCCCGCGCGTGCGAACGACGCCGCCGGGGCCGCCGCCGGCGGTCCCGCATAATCCTTGCCGGCGGTCGCGCAGCCGGCCAGCAGCGCGGCGGCGAGCACGGACGGCAGCAGGGCCATGGCGGGACGGAAGGATATCTGCTTCTTCATCAAAACCTCACTCCTCAATCAATGGCCGGCGACCGGCGCGCCGGTATTCAGCGGACGCAGGAACAGCACCAGCGGGATCACGCAGCCGATGCCGACCGACAGGATCCAGAACAAATCGATATACGTCATGGTCAGCGCCTGCATCTGGATGGTGCCGCCCAGCGTGCGCAGCGCCTGCGGCATGCCGCCCAGCGCGTGTGCCTGGGCGGCCAGGTAGTCCTGGACGCCGCCGCGGTTGGCGTTCAGCGACTCTTCCAGCCGGCGCGAGTGCAGCCACAGGCGCTGGTCCTGGACCACGGCGATGCCCGCCAGCGCCAGCGAGCCGCCCAGGTTGCGCGCGGCGTTGAACAGGCCGGCGGCGTCGCTGGCGTTCTCGCGCGAGACCGACTGGATCGCCGCCTGGTTCAGGAACACCATGGCGAAGATGGTGCCGACGCCGCGGATCAGCTGCGAGATCACGAAGTCGCCGCCCGCCGACTGGGCACTGAGCGCGGTGTCGAGATAGGCGCTGGTGGCCAGCACCATCAGGCCAAAGCCGACCGCGACCCGGATGTCGACATAGCGGATCAGCAGCGGCACCAGCGGCATCATCATCAGGCTGGGCAGGCCGCCGAGGGCCACGATCTTCCCCGACTGCAGCGCGTTGTAGCTCGAGATCGTGGCCAGGAACTGCGGGATCACGTACGAGGTGCCGTAGATGACCATGCCGACCGTGATGCCCATGATGACCACGCTGCCGAACTGGCGGTCGAGCAGCAGGCTCAAACGGATCACCGGCCGCTTGGCGGTGAGCTGGCCCGCCATCAGCAGCAGCAGGCCGGCAAAGGACAGGAGGCTGAGCCAGATGATCAGGCTCGACGAAAACCATTGTTCGCGCTCGCCTTCCTCCAGCACCACCGTCAAGCCGCCCAGGAAGGCGGCCAGGCCGAAGATGCCGAGCCAGTCGGCTTCCGCGATCAGGTCGAGCTTGGCCGGTTCGTGCTTCAGTCCCACCAGCAGCAGCACCACCAGGCCGGCGCACACCGGCACGTTGAGGAAGAAGGCGTAGTGCCAGCTCAGGTTTTCGGTCAGCCAGCCGCCGATCAGCGGGCCGACCACCGGCCCCAGGATGGCGGTGGCGCCGAACAATGCGGTGCCGATCGGCTGCTGGCTGCGCGGCAGGCGGGTGGCGATGATGGTCTGGGCGGTCGGGATCAGCGCACCGCCGGTAAAGCCCTGGCCGACCCGGCCGACGATCATCATGCCCAGCGTGGTGGACACCCCGCACAGCACCGAGAACGCGGTGAACAGCCCGGCCGCGACCAGCAGGAAGGTGCGCAGGCCGAGCACGCGCTCGAGCCAGCCGGACAGCGGGATGATGACGATTTCGGCGACCAGGTAGCCGGTGGCGATCCAGGTGCCTTCGGTGCCGCTGGCGCCGATCTCGCCCTGGATCGTCGGCAGCGAGGAATTCACGATCGAGATGTCGAGCGTCGCCATCAGCGCGCCCAGGGTGCCGGCGGCCACCGCCAGCCAGGCGCCGGCGTCGGCGCGCGGTTCGGCGCCTTTGGCACCTGCGCCGGCTTCGGCTTGCGCGGCGCTCATCGGCGTGCCTCGCTCGCTGCCTTCTGTTGATCTTCGACCCGCTCTTTTACATCATCCTGGTGGTTCTCTTCCTGCTTCCTGATCCGCTTGGTGTCGTCCTTGGCGCCCTTGGTCTCGACTTCCACCTTCACCGACAGCCCCGGCAGCAGCAACTGGCGCGTCTCTGGCGTGGCCTCGACCGACACGCGCACCGGAATGCGCTGCACGATCTTGGTGAAGTTGCCGGTCGCATTCTGCGGCGGCAGCAGCGAGAACTGGGCGCCGGTACCGGGCGCCACGCTCTCGACGCGGCCGTTGAGTTCCACGCCCGGCAAGGCGTCGACCTTGATGTGGGCCGGCTGGCCGACGCGCATGCGGCCGATCTGGGTTTCCTTGAAGTTGGCCGTGATGTACAGGCTGCCCACCGGCACCAGCGTCATCAGGCGCGTCCCCGGCTGCACGAACTGGCCGACGCGCACGGTCTGGTCGCCGATACGGCCGGCGATGCTGGCGGTGAGCGTGGTCGATTGCAGGTTGACGCTGGCCGCCTTCAGCTGGGCCTCGGCGCTGCCGGCCTGGGCTTCGGCCTGGCGCACCTGGGCGCGCAGGGTGCCGACGCGTTTTTCGGCGTTGGCAAGGGCCGCGCGCTGCGCCGCCACCTGCTGGGCGCCCTGGGCCGCCTGGTTGCGGCGCGCCGACAGCGCTTCGGCGTTCTCGGCGCCGATCTCGACCAGCGGCGCATAGCGCTTGACTTCATTGGCGGCGAAGGCGGCGTTGGACTGGGCGGCCGCCAGCTGGGCGCGCACTTCGGCGATGGCGGATTCCTGTTCGGCGATCTGGGCCCGCACCACGTCGGCGTTGGCATGGGCGCTGGCGATCTGCGATTCGAACTGTTCGGTCTGGGCGCGGTAGTCGCGCGGGTCGATGCGCACCAGCGGCTGGCCGGCGGCGACGTCCTGGTTGTCCCTGACCAGCACTTCCTCGACGTAGCCGCCGACTTTCGGCGCGATCGTCACGGCGTCGGCCTGCAGGTAGGCGTCGTCGGTCTCTTCGTGGTATTTGCCGACGATCTGGTAGTACGCGAACCAGCCGATCCCGACCAGCAGCACCAGCACGCCGGCGCCGATCAGCACCATCCGGATCTTGCGCTTCTTTTCGGGCGAGACCGGCTTCTTGCCACCGTCCTTTTGCTCGCTATCTTTCTCGCCGTCGGGCTTCTTGTCCTCGGACTTCTGGTCGTCCGGCTTCTTGTCCGGCGCGGCGTCGGGCCGGGCCGTGTCCTGCCTGGGTTCTTGGATCGATGGATTGTCGGTCATGGGGCGTTTCCGGGAGTGGGTAGGGCGATGCCGCGGCGGACGGCTTCGAAGTCGGCCATCGCGCCGGCATAGCCGGCCAGGCGCTCGGCCCAGTGTGCGATGGCATCCGGCGCGTCGAGCAGGCCGGGGTCGGCCGCGCGGATCTTGTCGCGGCCGTGATAGGGGTAGGCGATCAGGGCGAAGATCGAGAAGGCCAATGCCTGCAGTTCGCGGTCGGGGGCGGCCAGTCCGAGGTGGCGCTGCAGCAGCGCCAGCAGCCGCGCATGCATCTGTTCGCGGATGCCTTGCTCTTCCTGCAGCATGCCGGTCGGCTCGAAGGATTCGCGCAGGCGCAGGCGCACGCTGAGCAGGGTGTCGGCGCCCTGCACGAGCGGCTGCAGGCAGGTACGCATATATAAATGCAGGGCCTCGCGCAGCGGCAGGCCGGGTGCGTCGAAGGGCGGCAGGGCTTCGCCGGCACCGTGCACCGGCTCGAACAGCGCGGCGCGGTACAGGCCGGCCTTGTCGCCGAAGTAGTAGGCAATGGCGGCGATGTTGACCCCGGCCGCATGCGCGATGTCGCGCACCGGCGTGCTGGCATAGCCGCGTTCGACGAACAGGCCGAGCGCGGCGGACAGGATGCGCTCGCGCGCCTGGATGCCGTCGGCACGCGGCTTGCGCGTCGGTTGCGGTGATGGGGGATGCATGTAGGTGAACAATTAGTTAAACGACTGTTTGACTTACACATCGTACGCTTAATAAATTGATCATGCGTTTTGAATCGTGCGCAATAAATACGCATGACAGGGATGGCCGCGCTACGTTGGCGGGCGCACCGTCAACGCAGCCGGTGGCAGGTCAACATTAGGGGAACAAGCTCACCAGATGAAAGGAACCACCATGTCCACCCCAGCATCCCGCCCGCTCGCCCTGGTCACCGGCGCCTCCAGCGGCATCGGCTATGAACTGGCACGCCTGTTCGCCGCCGACGGCCACGACCTGATCATCACCGCCACCACTGTCGAGGGACTGGCCCGCACTGCCGCCGCCGTCACCGCGGCCGGCGCCGAGGCGATCGTGGTGGCCGCCGACCTCACGCAATACGAGGGCGTCGAAACCTTGGCGGCGGCGATCAAGGAGACCGGCCGGCCGCTGGAGGCGGCGGCGCTGAATGCGGGCGTGGGGCTGGGCGGCTACTTCGTCGGTGGTACCGACCTGGCCGAAGAACTGAACATGATCCAGCTGAACACGGTGTCGCAGGTTCACCTGACCAAGCGCATCCTGCCCGACATGGTCGCGCGCGGCGCCGGCAAGCTGCTGTTCACGGCCTCGATTTCGGGCACCATGCCGACGCCCTACGAAACCGTGTACGGCGCTACCAAGGCCTTCCTGATCTCCTTCGCCGAGGCGGTGAAGTCGGAGATCAAGGACAGCGGCGTCACCATCACGCTGCTGATGCCGGGCCAGGTCGACACCAAGTTCTGGCACCGCGCCCACATGGATACCAGCAAGCTGGGCCTGGGCGAAAAGGCGGCGCCGACCAAGGTCGCCAGCGAAGGCTATGAAGCGATGAAGGCCGGGAAGGACCGCATCGTCGCCGGCATGACCAGCAGCAAATTCATCGGCAACGTGATCAACAACCTGGCGCCGGACACGGTCAAGGCCGACCTGCACGCCAAGGACGCCAGGCCGGATTCCGGCCTGGAGAAATGAGACATACGACTACTGCGCCACGCTCAGCACCCGCGCCTGCGGGTCGAGCGCCTGCACGAAGCGCAGCAGGGCATCGGCGTTGACGGTATCGATGTGACCGGCCATGCGGCGATCGAACGGATGGTCGTCGAAGGCGACGTTGGTGCGGAACATGCGCGCGCCCAGGCGCACCGCGGCCGGGATCTCGACCGTGGCGGGATCGTAGTGCCGGGTCCTGAGCCAGGCCTGGGCTTCGGCGCGGGTCTCGACCTGGCCCGGCGCGGCGCCGGCGGAGGCCAGCAGTTCCAGCACCCACTGGTTGGAATTCTGGTAGCGCGTCGAGTACACGTAGGACAGCATGTTGTAGCGCGGCTCGTGCATGCGGCGCGGCGCCCGGCCCGCCATCACGCCCGCCAGCCGCGCCTGCAGCGCGGGACCGGGCAGCAGGATGCGCGTTTCGTAGCGGTACAGGTCGGTCAGGAAGAAGTTGCCGATCCCCTCGTTGTACAGGTCCGAGTACGCTGTGCCGCAGGCGTTCAGTTCATGCACGACGGTCCAGCGCCCGGCCGGATGGTCGCGCAGCACGATGCCCAGGTGCGAATAATGCTGGCCGTATTTGCTCAGGTCCTGGCCAGCGCGCGCCACCAGTGCCACGGCGGCGCCGCTGGCGTCCAGCGCCTCGTAGGTCTTCTTCGCCAGGTCCATCGACTTGACGACCTCGGGCGCGCTGAGCGGCTCGGCGCGGCAGGCCTGGCCGGCGTGCGCCGGCGCGGTACAGAGGAGGGCGGCCAGCAGCAGGGGCAGGCCGGGGCGCGCCGCGCTCATGCGCCAGCCCGCTCGTGGTGCAGCAGCACCTTGCCCAGTTCGTTCGGCACGAAGGCCAGCGCCTTGCCGGACAGGACCAGCACGTGGCCGGTCGACGTTGCCACCACCTCGAGCACGGTGCCGGCGGCGATCGACAGGCCGCGCGCCGCCTCGCCGGACAGCCGCACGGTGGCGGTGCTGGCCTGGCCGGCCCCCTGCAGTACCAGTACCACGCCTTCGGCGGACGCCGCAACGCTGACCACGACCACGCTGCCTGCCACGGCCACCGACAGCAGCGAGCCGCCGATCACCATCGCCGAGGCATCGGTCGACAGGCGCGACGGTGCGGAAGCATCGCCGTTGCCGCCGGCATGGGCGCCGCTGCAGGCGAAGCACAGCAGGGAGACAAGCAAAACACGTTTCATGGCACCTCCGTATTAATGTAAGGAAATAATGCACCTGTGTTGATTTACCCGCAAGCCCGCCCTGAGCAGGCGCAACACACGCGCCCCACGGTCGCACCTATCGATACCGCTCATCGTCAACTAAGCGTCAAATTGAGCAATTGATGAGTGGCATTCATAACCCTATACAAATAAGACACCATTTGTGCGCTGCGGCAGAGGCTACCATCGGGTAAGTTGGTCGTTTGGCAACCGTGTGGAGCCTGCGACCCAATTGCCATTAATATGATGAATGTGACGAAGTCTGCAATATTGACAATCGGGCACGTGACCCATCAATAAAAAGGAAAGCACCCATGGACGACCCCAGCGATATCAACCAGACCCGGCGCGGCCTCATGATCGGCGGTGCGCTGTCGGTGACCGCGGCGGCAATGCCCGGCGTCGGCGCCGCCCAGACGGCCGGTCCCGGCATCACCCCGGCTCCTGCGGCCGTGACGCCGGCGCCGGTGACCCACAAGGTCGCGCTGCGCGTCAACGGCCAGCGTGTCGAAGCCAATGTCGACACCCGTACCACGCTGCTCGACCTGCTGCGCGAGCACCTGCACCTGACCGGCACCAAGAAGGGCTGCGACCAGGGCCAGTGCGGCGCCTGCACGGTGCTGCTCGACGGCCGCCGCGTGAATTCCTGCCTGAGCCTGGCGGTGATGCACGAGGGTGCCGAAGTGACCACCATCGAAGGCCTGGGCACGCCCGAGAAGATGCACCCGATGCAGACCGCCTTCGTCAAGCACGACGGCTACCAGTGCGGCTACTGTACCCCCGGCCAGATCTGTTCGGCCGTGGCGGTGCTGGACGAGATCCGCAAGGGCCAGCCGAGCCACGTCACCGGCGACATCACGCAGCGCCCGCTGCTGTCGGTCGACGAGCTGCGCGAACGCATGAGCGGCAACATCTGCCGCTGCGGCGCCTACTCCAACATCATCGACGCCATCACCGAAGTGGGAGGCAAGGCATGAAGGCATTCACCTATCAACGTCCGACCAGCCCGGCGGAAGCCGCGGCCGCGGTCATGAAAGTACCGGGTGCGCGCTTCATCGGCGGCGGCACCAACCTGCTCGACCTGATGAAGCTCGAGATCGAGACGCCGGCCCACCTGGTCGACGTCAACGGCATCGGCATGGACAAGATCGAGCCGACCCGCGACGGCGGCCTGCGCGTGGGCGCCCTGGTCCGCAATGCCGACCTGGCCGCCGACATGCGCGTGCGCCGCGACTACGGCGTGCTGTCGCGCGCGCTGGTGGCCGGCGCCTCGGCCCAGCTGCGCAACAAGGCAACCACCGCCGGCAACCTGCTGCAGCGCACCCGCTGCGCCTATTTCTACGACCCCTACCAGCCGTGCAACAAGCGCGTGCCGGGCAGCGGCTGTTCGGCCATCGGCGGCTACACCCGCAGCCACGCGATCGTCGGCCAGAGCGAGGCCTGCATCGCCACCCACCCGAGCGACATGGCGGTGGCCATGCAGCTGCTGGACGTGAGCATCGAAACCGTGCGTCCCGACGGCAGCGCGCGCGTGATCCCGATCGCCGACTTTTACCGGCTGCCGGGCAACACCCCGCACATCGAGAACAACCTGGCCCCGGGCGAGCTGATCACGGCGGTGACGCTGCCCAAGCCGCTGGGCGGCAAGCACTTCTATCACAAGGTGCGCGACCGCGCGTCGTATGCGTTCGCGCTGATCTCGGTGGCGGCAGTGGTGCAGCCGGACGGCAGTGGCCGCGTCGCCCTGGGCGGCGTGGCGCACCGGCCGTGGCGCGTGGCGGCGGCGGACCAGGCGATGGCGCAAGGCGCCCAGGCGGTCACCGCGCAGCTGCTGGCCGGCGCCCGCACCACCGAAGACAACGCTTTCAAGGTGCCGCTGGTGCAACGCACCCTGGCATCGGTGATGGCCGAAGCACGCAAGGCATGAAAGGGACACCATGAAATTCACGACACCCGCCACCACCAATCCGATCGACCGCCTGAAGGTCGTCGGTAAGCCGACCGACCGCATCGACGGTCCGCTGAAGACCACCGGCACCGCGCCCTACGCCTACGAGCAGCACAAGGTGGCGCCGAACGCCGCCTACGGCTACGTCGTCGGCGCCAGCATCGCCAAGGGCCGCATCAAGTCGATCGACACCACCGACGCCAAGCGCGCACCGGGCGTGATCGCCATCGTCACCTACGAAAACGCCGGCAAGCTGCAGAAGGGCGACTACAATACCGCCCACCTGCTGGCAGGACCCCAGGTCGAGCACTACCACCAGGCCGTCGCGCTGATCGTCGCCGACAGCTTCGAGCAGGCGCGCGCCGCCTCGACCCTGCTGCGCGTGAGCTATGCCAAGGAGCAGGGCCAGTACGACCTGGAAAAGGCCAAGGAAACCGCCAAGAAGCCGAAGGAGAAGGACAAGCCGGACACCCGCGCCGGCAACTTCGAGGGCGGCTACGCCAAGGCCCCGGTCAAGTTCGACGCCACCTACACCACGCCCGACCAGTCGCACGTGATGATGGAGCCGCACTCGTCGATCGCCATCTGGAACGGCGACAAGCTGACCCTGTACACGGCCAACCAGATGATCAACTGGGGCAAGAAGGACCTGGCCAAGACCCTCGGCATCCCCGAGGACAACGTGCGCCTGGTCTCGCCTTACCTCGGCGGCGGCTTCGGCGGCAAGCTGTTCCTGCGTTCGGAAGCGGTGCTGGCGGCGCTCGGCGCCCGCGCGGCCGGCCGTCCGGTCAAGGTGCAGCTGCAGCGCGCGCTGATGTTCAACAACACCACGCACCGTCCGGCCACCATCCAGCGCATCCGCATCGGCGCCACCCGCGAAGGCCGCATTACGGCGATCGCCCATGACAGCTGGTCGGGCGACCTGCCGGGCGGCCAGCCGGAAACCGCGGTCAACCAGACGCGCCTGCTGTATGCCGGCGCCGACCGCCTGACCACGATGCGCCTGGCCACGCTGGATCTCCCGGAAGGCAACGCGATGCGCGCCCCGGGCGAGGCGCCGGGCATGATGGCGCTCGAAATCGCGATGGACGAGATGGCCGAGAAGCTCAAGATGGACCCGGTCACCTTCCGCGTCATCAACGACACCACCGTCGATCCGGAAGACCGCAAGCGCAAGTTCTCGCAGCGCCGCTTCGTCGACTGCATGCGCATGGGCGCGGAGCGCTTCGGGTGGAGCAAGCGCAACGCCAAGCCGGCGCAGGTGCGCGACGGCCGCTGGCTGGTCGGCATGGGCGTGGCCTCGGCCTTCCGCAACAACATGAACATGAAGTCGGCGGCGCGCGTGCGCCTCGAGCGCGACGGCATGATCACCGTCGAAACCGACATGACCGATATCGGCACCGGCAGCTACACCATCATCGGCCAGACCGCGGCCGAGATGCTGGGCGTGCCGCTGGCGCGCGTCAATGTGCGCCTGGGCGACTCGGCGTACCCGGTGTCGTCGGGTTCGGGCGGCCAGTGGGGCGGCAACAGCTCGACCGCGGGCGTGTACGCGGCCTGCGTCAAGCTGCGCGAAGCGATCGCGCAAAAGGCGGGCGTCGATGCCGCCCAGGCCGACTTCAGCGACGGCAAGGTCTCCGGCGGCGGCAAGGCCACCGACCTGCGCGAGCTGGCGTCGCAGGGCGAGATCGTCGGCGAGGACACCATGGAGTACGGTGACCTCGACAAGAAGATGCAGCAGTCGACCTTCGGCGCCCACTTCGTCGAAGTCGGCGTCGATGCCGCCACCGGCGAGATCCGCGTGCGCCGCATGCTCGCCGTGTGCGCGGCCGGCCGTATCTTGAATCCGAAGGCGGCACGCAGCCAGGTGATCGGCGCCATGACCATGGGCGTCGGCGCGGCGCTGATGGAGGAACTGGTGGTCGACAAGCGTATCGGCTACTTCGTCAACCACGACATGGCCCTGTACGAGGTGCCGGTGCACGCCGACATCCCGCACCAGGAAGTCGTGTTCCTCGACGAGACCGATCCGACCAGTTCGCCGATGAAGGCGAAGGGCGTGGGCGAACTCGGTATCTGCGGCGTGGCGGCGGCGGTCGCGAATGCGATCTACAACGCCACCGGCGTGCGCGTGCGCGACTATCCGGTCACGCTCGACAAGCTGCTGCCGAAGATGCCGGTTGCCGTCTGATCCTGCCGATCAGGTGATCATCAGGTAGTACCCGGGCGGGCCCGGCGTGCAATGCATGCCGGGCCCGTGTCGTTTTCGCACCAAAAACGTGATGGAAAGATGTTTCAAATTGGAAATAAGTAATATAATTGACGAAATTGATGAGCATGTCGGCGTATAGGCTGATCATGCTCATTTCCGTTAGTAAACATTAGAATTCGTCCATCATCTTTCGCCCTTGCAGGCGCTTTTTGCTTACCCCATGACAGATCAAGACCGGCCCCCCATCACGACTTCCGACGGCATCGTCGAACGCGCACTGCGCGACGGCGCCTGCGCACTCGGACCGATGGACGCGTGGCCGGTAGCCTTGCGCTATGCCGTCCGCTTCCTGCTTGACAGCGGCAGCCCGGCCTTCCTGGTCTGGGGACCGGAATCGCGCCTGCTGTACAACGATGCCTGCCTGCCGCACCTGGCGCAGCGCCATCCGCAGGCGCTGGGCCAACCGCTGGCGCAGGGCTGGCCGGCGCTGGCGGCAGCGCTGCAGCCGGTGCTGGCACAAGTGCTGGCCGGCGCCGCGCTGCAGGTCGAGCCGCCTGGGCTGGGCGCCCGGCTGGCGCTGGCGCCGCTGCGCGATCTCGACGGCACTGCATGCGGTGTCAGCTGCGCGCTGCTGCACAGCGTCGCGGTCGACGGCCACGATCCGCAGTTCCGCGCGATCGCCGACGCTATCCCCCAGATGGTGTGGTCGACGCTGCCCGACGGCCGCCACGATTACTTCAACCGGCGCTGGTACGACTTCACCGGCGTCGCCGAGGGCGAATCCGACGACGAGCGCTGGAGCGCGATCGTGCACCCGGACGACCGGGCGCGCACCTGGGAGGTGTGGCGCCGTTCGCTGGAAACCGGGGCGCCCTACGAGATCGAGTACCGCCTGCGCCACGTCAGCGGCGAATACCGCTGGACGCTGGGCCGCGCGCTCCCGGTGCGCGACGACGCCGGACGCATCGTGCGCTGGCTCGGCACCTGCACCGATACCCACGAGCACAAGGCCAACCAGGCGGCCCTGCACGACGCCCGCCTGCGCCAGGAAGCCGCGCTGGTGGCGGCCGACATCGGCACCTGGACCTACGATGTCCGCGCCGACCGCGTGTATGCCGACCGCAACCTGGCCACGATCTTCGGTGGCACCGAGACCGCCGTCGGCGGCCCGCTCGCCCAATACATGGAAGCGATCCACCCCGACGACCTGGAACGAGCGCGCGAGGCGATACAAACCACCATCGCCACCGGCCAGGCCTTCGAGCAGCGCTACCGCGTGCGTGCGGCCGACGGCAGCTGGCGCCATGTGCTGGCGCGCGCCAAGCTGACCCGCGACGAGGCCGGCCATGCGGCCTGGATGCCCGGTGTCGCGCTCGACATCACGCGCCAGCAGGAAGTCGAGGACGCGCTGCGCGCCAGCGAGGCGCGTTTCCGGCGCCTGGTGGATGCCAACGTGATCGGCATTTTGCGCTATCGCCTCGACGGCAGCATCATCGACGCCAACCAGTCCTTTCTCGACATGCTCGGCTACAGCCGCGCCGACGTCGAGGCGGGCCGGCTGTCTTCCAGCGCGCTCACGCCGCCGGATTGGAAGGCGGCTAGCGAGCGCGCGGTCGCCCAGCTGCGCCGGACCGGGCGCATGGACAACCTGATCAAGGAGTACTACCGCAAGGATGGCAGCCGGGTCAGCGTGCAGATGGGCGCGACGATGGTCGACGAAGGCGCGACGGATGACAACGCCGAGGGCATCGCCTATGTGGTCGACATCTCGCCGATCCGTGAAGCCCAGCTGGCGCTGGCGCGCAGCGAGGCGCAGTTCCGCGCGCTGGCCGACAACATCCCGCAGCTGGCGTGGATGACCGAGGCCGACGGCCGCGTCTCGTGGCACAACAACCGCTGGTACGAGTACACGGGCACGACACCGCAGGAAAACTGCGGGCCCGACTGGAAGAAGGTACACCACCCCGACTACGTCGACACGATGGTGGCCAAGTACCTCGACCACATCCGCCGCGGCGTGGTGTGGGAAGACACTTTCCAGCTGCGCGGGCGCGACGGCAGCTACCGCTGGTTCCTGTCGCGCGCGGTGCCGCTGCGCGACGAAGCCGGCGTGATCCAGCGCTGGTTCGGCACCAACACCGACATCACCGAGCAGCGCGAAGCGGCCGAGACGCTGCGCGAAGCCGACCAGCGCAAGGACGAATTCCTGGCCATGCTGGCGCACGAATTGCGCAACCCGCTGGCGCCGATCGCCGCGGCGGCCGATTTCCTCACCATCGGCAATCCGGACCGGGCGCGCCTGCGCGAGGTGACCGCCGTGATCGCGCGCCAGGCCGGCCACATGACCGGCCTGATCGACGACCTGCTCGACGTGTCGCGCGTGACGCGCGGCCAGGTGACCCTGGACCAGGCGCCGGCCGCGATCGGGACGCTGGTCGCCGAGGCGGCGGAACAGGTGCGGCCGCTGGTCGAAGCGAAGGGCCATGTACTGACGCTGGAGCAGGCGCCGGACACCGTGCAGGTGTATGGCGACCGCAAGCGCCTGGTGCAGGTGTTCGCCAACCTGCTCGGCAACGCCGCCAGGTACACCCCGGAGGGCGGCCATATCGCGGTACGGATCGACGTCCGCGGGGACGAGGTCGACGTCGAGGTGCTCGACGACGGCATCGGCATGTCGGCGCAGTTGCTGGCGCGCGCCTTCGAGCTGTTCTCGCAAGGCGAGCGCAGTGCCGACCGTTCGCAGGGTGGGCTCGGGATCGGGCTGGCGCTGGTACGCAGGCTGGTCGAGTTGCATGGCGGCCGGGTCAAGGCCGCCAGCGACGGGCCGGGCCAGGGCAGCCGCTTCAGTGTGACCCTGCCGCGCCTGCGCCAGCATGCCGCCGAGGCGGCGCCCGACGACGACGAGGGAGTGGCGCCCGCTGCGGCCGGGTTGCGCGTGCTGATCGTCGACGACAACATCGACGCCGCCCAGATCCTGGCCATGTTCATCGAAGCGCTCGGCCACCGCGCCGACGTGCTGCACCGTCCGAGCGAGGCGCTGGACTACGTGCGGGGCGTGCGCCCCGACCTGTGCGTGCTCGACATCGGGCTGCCCGAATTCGACGGCTACGAGCTGGCCGCGCGGCTGCGGGCGATGCCGGGACTCGAGAACCTGCCGCTGGTTGCGCTGAGCGGCTACGGCCAGGCCCAGGACAAGGAAAAGGCGCTGGCGGCCGGCTTCGACCGCCACGTGGTGAAGCCGATCCAGGGCAACGACGTGATGGCGCTGCTGGCCGACGCCGAGCGTGCGCGTGCGGCGAAGCCGTGATTTTTCGATAGCTTCCAGAGCGGGCTTTGCGGATAGTATGGCGGATTGTCCGTTTGTGGAGCGCCCATGCATCGTATCGTCCCTGGTCTCATGCTCTTTGGCGTAGCCGGCAGCGTCACTGCCGCCGCTATCAACATTGAACAGCATGCATTCGCCCATCCCCAGCAATTGGTCGATATCGGCGGGCGCCGCCTGAATCTGTACTGCAGCGGCACCGGTCCGGTGACGGTGGTATTCGACGCGCCGAGCACCGAGGGCGGCTGGAGCTGGCACGCGGTGCAGCCCGAGGTGGCGAAACGTACGCGCGCCTGCGTGCATGACCGTGCGGGCCTCGGGTTCAGCGACCCGTCGCCGCTGCCCGGTACGTCCGCGAATGCGGTGGCGGACCTGCATGCGCTGCTGGCAAAGGCCGGCATCGCGCCGCCCTACGTCATGGTCGGTAGTTCCTACGGCGCGAACAACGTCCAGCTGTACGCCTACCGTTATCCCGACGAGGTGAAGGGTCTTGTGCTGGTGGACGCACCGCACGACGACGAGACCGACCGCCTCGACAAGGTCACGCAGGGAAAGCTGAAACAGGCGATGGCGCCGATGGATGCCTTCATGCGCCAATGCGCACAGGCAGGGCAGCGCGGCTGGTCGCTTGGCGCCGAGGGCTTCGTCGACTGTACGGGTGGCACCGGCGAGTTGTACGGCCGCGAACTGGCGGCGGCGCGCCTCGCCACGATGGCCCGGCCCACCTATTGGCAGGCGCTGGTGTCTCAGATGGACGGCGGCGACGCCAGCGCGGAACAGTTGAAGGCCGCGCGGCGCAGCTATGGCGACCTGCCGATGGTGCTGCTGGTGCGCGGCATCAGCCCGTATGCGGTGCCGGGCCGGCCGCAGAGCGCCCTGAACAAGGCCACCGAGGCCGAGCACCTGGCGATGCAGAAGGAGCTGGCGGCGTACTCGACACGATCCAGTGTGCGCGTCGTGCCTGGGGCCGGCCACGTGATCCAGGACTTCAAGCCGGACGCCGTGGTACAGGCGGTGAACGAGGTGCTGGGACAGCTCGGTCGATAGCGAGTGCGTCAGGCGTTGCGGACTGCGCTCGCCAGGCTGTCCAGCCGTACCCCTTCGCAGCTGAGCGCGACCCCGTCCGGGAATTCCGGCGCGGTCAGCTTCGTCAGCACCGAGCCGCTCGGCATTTCCAGTGCCAGGCGCGCACCGCGTTCCCAGGCGTGGCGCACGGTGTCGGCCCACAGGACCGGATGCGCCATGTTGGCCGCCAGGTCGGCGCCGATGCGGCGGCCGTCGAACAGGGCGCGCGCGGCGCTGCTGCTGATATAAGTGATGCGCGGGCGGCCGAGGGGCACCTGGTCCATGGCGCAGGCCAGCGTGCGTGCCTGTTCGTCGAACAGCTCACAGTGCGAGGGAACCGCGACCGCCAGCCGTTCGGCGCGCTGGGCGCCGTGTTCGAGCGCCAGCGCGGCGACGGCATCCATGGCGGCGTGGGCGCCGGCGATGACGATCTGGCGCGGCGCATTCAGGTTCGCCAGGTAGACCGGCGCCGCGGGGCCGTGCACCTGCATCACCAAGGGTTCGAGTTGCTGGCGCGTCAGGCCGCCGATGGCCGTCATGCCATAGCCGGACGGGTAGGCGTCTTCCATCAGGCGCGCGCGCAGTTCGACCAGACGCACGGCATCGCTGAAGTCCAGCACGCCGGCCGTCACCGCCGCCGGCCAGGCGCCGATGGAAAGGCCGGCCACCATCTGCGGTCGGGCGTCGTGGGCGCCCAGCACGCGCGCCATGGCGACGCCGGCCACCAGCAGGCAGAGTTGCACGGCCACCGTGGAGCGCAGCGCCGCATCGCTGTCGAGGGTGGCGACGTCGCGCCCGAGCGCAGCCGAGGCTTCCTCGAGCGTGCGTCCGGTCTCGGGATGCTGGGGCAGCGCATGCAGCATGCCCGGCTTTTGGGCGCCCTGGCCGGGAAAGGTGAACAGGACGCTCATGCAGCCGCCCGCGTATGCCAGGGATCGGCCACCAGCAGCGGGCCGCCGGCCGTCTTCAGCATGACGCGGCCGCCGCGCAGGTATTCGCCGAGGGCGAAGCCGGCGTGGCCGGTGTCGAGCTGGATGTCGATGCGGCAGGCGGCACCGGCCTGCAGCGCCGCCAGGGCCGCGATCACGCCAGGTGCCGGCGGTTGCGGGGCACGCACCAGCAGATCGAGGTCGCTGTCAGGGCGCAGCACCGGCAGGCCGCTCGCCAGCCAGAAGCCGGCGCCGCCGGCCGGCCCCCATGCCAGGCCCAGCGCATGCAGCCGCGGGGCCAGGCCGAGCAGCGCGGCGATGCAGGGCAGGCGGTCGGCCGCGGCGCGCAGGTCGAGCGCTGGCCCTTTGATCACCGCCGCGGCCAGCTGCTCGGGGGTGACGCAGCGGGCCACCGCGTCCGCAGCCAGGGTGCCGCCGCAGCGCTGCTTGCGCAGCGGGCCGCGGGCGCCGACCGGGATCCGGCCGGCGGTAACGGTATCGCGGCGCACCACCAGCGGCGCGCGGGCCAGCCAGGCGCCGTCGTCCAGCCAGTCCGGCCGCGCGCCGGCCGCGACGAACCCGTCCGGCGCGCTGGCGAACAGCAGGTCGTGCGGACGCCAGGACGGGTGCATGGCCGTGCACACTTCAGGCCACCAGCGCGCGCGTCGCGAAGAACAGCAGCGACGGTCCGAGCAGGCAACCGAGGCCGGTGTGGAAGGTCGCGACCAGGGCGCCGTAGGGCACCAGGCGACGGTCGGTGGCGGCCAGGCCGGCCGAGACGCCGCTGACGGTACCGGCCAGGCCGCCGAACACCATCGCCGAGCGCGGCGTGCCGAGGCGCAGGAAGCGCGCCGCCATCGGCGTGCCGACCATCACGATGATTGCCTTGACCAGGCCGGTGGCGATGCTGAGGGCGATCACCTCCGAGCTGGCACCGATCGCCGCGCCGGTCACCGGGCCGACGATGTAGGTGACGGCGCCGGCGCCGATGGTGGTGATGCTGACGGCGTCGCGGTAGCCGAAGGCGTAGGCCACGCTGGCGCCGACCACGAAGGGCAGCAGGGTGCCGAGCAGCAGCGCGAACACGCCGATCAGGCCGGCCTTGCGCGCTTCGACCACCTGCACCTCGAAGGCGGTGGCGACGATGGCGAAGTCGCGCAGCATGGCGCCGCCCATCAGGCCGATGCCGGCGAACAGCGAGACGTCGGCCAGGCCCTGCTTGCCGCCGGTCTGGATGCCGCCCCAGTAGGCCAGGCCGAGGCCGATCAGGATTGCGATTGCCGAGCCGTGGACGCGGCCGAAGGTGAGCTTCTTGGACAGGAACATCGACACCAGCATCACCAGGCCGACCAGGGCGAAGGCGGTGACCAGGCCATTGTGCTTGGCGGTTTTTTCGAGCAGTTCGAGCATGATGGTCTCCTTCAGGCGTGGCGCGGGTCGATGCCCGGTTCGGTGTCGGCATCCGCACCCGCGGTGGCGGGGGCCGGACGTTCGCTGCGGTTCAGCAGGGCGATGCAGCAGGCGCAGGCGGCCACGCTGGCGAAGGCGGCCAGCAGCGCTACCGGGCCGCCGCGCAGGGCCGCTACCACGTTCTGGCTGGCGGCCATGGCCACCACCACCGGGATGTACATGGCGCCCCAGAAGGCGACGCCCATTTCGGTATGCTCGGGCATCAGGCCGCGCTTGTGCATGTAAAGCCTGGCACAGATCAGCAGGATCATGGCGATGCCCACTCCGCCGACGTTGGTTTTGGCGCCCAGCAGCGCCCCGAGCAGGTCGCCCAGGAAGATGCCGAGCAGGTGGCACACGGCCAGCAATGCGGTTCCGTAGATAATCATGTCGTCTCCTCTTCATTCAAGAAAAAAGGTGTGCGCCGGCGTATTGTGTTATTGAGTGGCGCGGTCGCTTGCAATCGGGTCAGGGGTTCGTCAGTCGGCGGCCTCCCATTGCGTCTCCAGCAGTTCACGGACCCGGCGCGAGGCGGCGCGGTGCTGTCCCTGCAGCCGTTTGGCCAGGCCACGTTCCGGGTCGTCGCGGATGTCGGCCAGCGCCGCTTCCAGCGCGCCGTGCACCAGCGCCAGGTCCTGCTCGTCCGGCAGCGCCAGGTTGGTCAGCTGCAGCACCTTCCACAGGATGCCGAGCGAGGCGTAATTCTTGATGTCGTAGGCCATCGGCGGCACTTTCTCGGCCAATTGCTCCAGCGCTTCCACGGTGCGCAGCGTGACGCGCGCGGCCGAGGCCTTGCCCATCGCATGCACCATCACGCCCGGGTCGTCGAGTGCGATCAGGCGGTTGGCCTGGTAGCCGTGGGCCAGGAAGGCGCCCGACATCGCCAGGCCGACCACCAGCCCGATCACCGGATGGCCGGCCAGGCGCGCCTGGGCATAGGCGCCGGCGGCGCCGGCCAGCGCCTGGTGGATGCCGTAAGCCTCCTCGCGCCGGCCGTAGGCCTGGCTCGGCACGTCGATCACGGCGACGATCGGGCGCTTGACCGGGGCGTCGCAGTCCTGCGCGATCGTTTCCTGCACCGCCTGCGCCAGCTGCCAGCCTTCGACCAGGCCGACTTCGCCGTTGCGGGCGCGCGGGAAGCGGTTATCGGGATCGGGTACGACGGCGATCCAGCGCGCCGGCTGGCCGGCCAGCGGTGCATCGCAGACCTGGACCGAGGGCCAGTCGTGCAGTGCACGGGCACCGCCGGTGAGCAGGCGCAGCCACATGGCGCCGCGGGTGGTTTGCTGTCCCATCATGCTTCTCCTTTGGTGTAGACGGCACGGACGTCGGCCGGCGTTGGCTGGGACTCGGTGTCCGTCCCTGCCAGCGCGGCCAGGTACTCGCCGGCCCGTTCGCTGCGGTGGCGCGCCGGCACGCCGCGTGCGAACAGGCTCGCCACGGTAGCACGGATGGCGGCGCTGTCGTCGTCGACGCAGGCGTCGGCCAGGCCGGTGGCGGCGCGCTGCTCGCCGCCGGTGAGGCCCCAGATCAGCGCGCGGTTGCGGGCGTCGAATTCGGCCACGCCGGCTTCCTGCTCGATCACCTGCGGGCCGTTCAGGCCGAGGCGCGCCTCGCGCGTGACGACCAGGTACGAGCACAGCCCGGCCGCGATCGACATGCCGCCGTAGCAGCCGACGGTGCCGGCGCTGACCCCGATCACCGGCCGGTAGCGGCGCAGGTCGACGATGGCGGCCTGGATCTCGGCGATGGCGGCCAGCCCGAGGTTGGCTTCCTGCAGGCGCACGCCGCCGGTCTCGAACAGGATCACGGCCTGGGTCGGGGTGCCGCGCCGGTTGTCGCGCGCCGCCAGTTCCAGCGCGCCGGCGATCTTGGCGCCGCCGATCTCGCCCATGCTGCCGCCCTGGAAGCCGCCTTCGATGGCCAGCACCACGGTCGGCGCGCCGTCCAGGGAGCCCTTGGCCACGACCACGCCGTCGTCGGCCTGGGTGACCAGGCGCTGCATCGCCAGCCAGGGCGAATACAGGCGCTCGAACGGGCCGGCCAGCTCGCGGAAGGTGCCGGGGTCGAGCAGCGCCTGCGCGCGGCTGCGGGCATTGCGCTCGATGAAGCTGTCGCGCTGCAGGAATTTGTCGATGTCGGTCATGATTTCACTTCCTCGAAGGCTTGTTCGATGCGCATCCGCACCACCCCCGGCGTGGCGCCGTTGTCGTTGATCTCGATGCGCGCCGCCGGCAGCGTGCCCGGGCCGAGCACCCGCTCCAGCAGCGCGGTCCAGTTGCCGCCGTAGCCGTCGACCGAAGTCTGGACGGCCACCGTGGTGGTGCCGGCCTGGCCCGGCTCCAGCAGTACTTCGAGGTCGCCCGAGGCGACCACGCCGGTGACAGTGCGCCCCTGCGCCGGCTGGCCGGCGGCGAAGCTGTATTCGAGTTTTTCCATTCTTGTCTCCTCTAGTCCCGTATGGTGTCGATGCGGTCGAGCAGTAGGGCCGCCGCCAGCAGGTCGGCGGCACCGCCGGGCGACACGTGCAGCCGGCGCATGCGTGCTTCCAATCCGCGCAGCGCCCTGCGGCCGTGCGGCGTGGCGATGCCGCCCAGCGCCAGCACGCGCCGCGCACCGGACTGGGTCGCCTGCAGGGCGTGGCGGCCGCCGCGCGCCAGCAAACAGGTGTCGTCCAGCGTCGTCATGATCGCCAGCAGGGCGTTCACGCGCGCCTGCGCTTCGCCGTCGCCGCGGGCGCGCGACAGGCGCAGCATCGGCAGCGCGGCCCCGATCACGGCCGGGAAGCCGGCTCTGGCCTGGCCGCGGGCACCACCGACGCCATGGGTGCGGCAGGCCAGTTCGCCCTTGTTGCCGGTGCTGGCCGGTGCGCCCGGGTCGTCGATGCAGGCCAGCAGGCCGGCCTGGTGGGCGATGGCGGCGGCGTCAATCCCGGTGCTGCGCGCGGCGGCGGTCACCAGCAGGCCGAGCGCCCAGATCGCGCCGCGGTGGGTATTGACGCCGCCGGTGGCCGCCATCATCGCGGCTTCCGCCTCGCGGCCGATGGCGCCGATGCGGCGCCGCAGCAGCGCCGGATCGTCGATCCCGGCGCCGGCTTCAGCCATGCGCAGGAAGGCGGGGTGCAGCGCGCAGGCCGAGCGGCACATCAGCAGCCAGGTGAGGTCGCTGTGGGCGCCGCTGCCGCGCATGTCGACCAGGCCGGGCTTCGGGGTCAGCATCGCTTCGTCGACCAGGGCGTCTACCGCCAGGCCGGCGAGCTGGGCGGCACGCAGCGTGTCGCGGGCCGCGTGGCGGAGGGAATTCAGCGCCGTCATTACCAGCTCCTGAACTTGGCGGGCGGCTGGTACAGGCCATCCGACCAGTCGACCAGTTCGGCGATGCTCTTGGCCGCCAGCAGCGAGCGGGTGGCCTGGGCGCGCTGTACGCCGATGTCTTCGGGCAGGGCGATCAGGCCCTGTTCGCGCATGCGCGGCGTGTCCTTCGGATCGTGGCGCAGGCCGATCGGCGTGATGCCGGCCACCGCCGCCAGCATCGCCTTGCGCTCCTCCAGCGAGCGCGCTTTATATAGATAGGCGATGCCTTCCTCGGTCAGCACGTGGGTGACGTCGTCGCCGTAGATCATCACCGGCGCCAGCGGCATGCCCGACTTGCGCCCGACCTCCACGGCATCGAGCGATTCGACGATGGTCGGCGCACTGCCGTCCTGGAAGGTCTCGACCATCTGCACCACCAGCTTCTTGCCGCGCTGCAGCGGGTCGTCCGTCTCCACCAGGTCGAGCCAGGCCGGGGTGGAGTGACGGCGGCCGTGCGGATCGTGGCCCATGTTGGGCGCGCCGCCGAAGCCGGTCAGGCGGCCGTGGGTGACGGTGGAGGAGTTGCCCAGGCCATCCATCTGCAGCGTCGAGCCGATGAACAGATCGACCGCGTACTGGCCGGCCAGCTGGCAAAAGGCGCGGTTCGAGCGCATCGAACCGTCGCGGCCCGTGAAAAAGATATCGGGACGGGCGGCGGTATAGGCTTCCATGCCGAGTTCCGCGCCGAAGCAGTGCACGCTCTCGACCCAGCCCGATTCGATCGCCGGGATCAGGGTAGGGTGCGGGTTCAGGGTCCAGTTGCGGCAGATCTTGCCCTTCAGGCCGAGCTGCTCGCCATAGGTCGGCAGCAGCAGTTCGATCGCCGCCGTGTTGAAGCCGATGCCGTGGTTCAGCGACTGCACCTGGTGGCGCTCGTAGACGCCACGGATCGCCATCATCGCCATCAGGATGTGCACCGGCTTGATCAGGCGCGGGTCGCGCGTGAACAGCGGCTCGATATAGAAGGGTTTGTCGGCCTGCACCACGAAGTCGATCCAGGAGCCGGGAATGTCGACGCGCGGCAGGTCTTTCGGGTCGTCGACGATCTCGTTGACCTGGGCGATCACGATGCCGTCGCGGAAGGCCGCGGCTTCGACCAGGGCCGGCGTGTCCTCGGTGCTGGGACCGGTGTACAGGTTGCCGGCGCGGTCGGCCTTGTAGCCGGCCACCATCACGACATTCGGCGCCAGGTCGACGTACAGGCGGGCGTACAGTTCGATATAGGTGTGTAGGGCGCCGACCTGCAGCGTGCCCTCCTGCAGGAATTGCGAGATGCGCAGGCTCTGGGCGCCGGCATAGGCGAAATCGAGTTTGCTGGCGATGCCGCGCTCGAACAGGTCGAGGTGCTCTGGCAGGCTGACGCTGGGCTGGATCATGTGCAGGCCATTTACCCGGCCGGGGTCGACCTGTACCAGCGCGCGCGCCAGGAAATCGGCCTGCTTCTGGTTGTTCCCTTCGAGGACCACGCGGTCGCCGCTGACCACCAGCCGTTCCAGCGCTTCGACCATGCGCGAGGTAGCGATGACGGGACCCTCGGCCAGGTGGCGCACGGCGTCGATGCGGCGCTGCTTTTCCTGGCGCCGCGTGTCCCAGCGTTTGCTTTCCATGTTGTCTCCCTTGTATGGTGCGTTTGAACACAGCATAGGAAGCCCGGCCTGCCACTTCAATCAACGCGGATGCCGATTGTTTACCCTCAGGTTAACGATTGGAGTAAGCTTCGCGGGGCCGCGCCCGGAGACGAAAGCGATGATCGACGAAGAAGTTACGTTAAAGAAACTGGAAGTGTTCCTGGCCTTCATGCGCCTGCACAGCCTGTCGCGCGTGGCGGAGGAGCTCGGCCAGAGCACGGTCAGCGTGCACCGTGCGCTGCACACGCTGGAAGAGGGCTTGCGCTGCCCGCTGTTCCGGCGCGAAGGCCGCAACCTGGCGCCGCTGCCGGCCGCCTTCGCCTTTGCCAAGCACGCCCAGCGCGCCGTTGCCGAGACCGAGGAGGGCATCCGCAAGGTGCGCGAGATGGCCGGTTTCGCCGGCACCCGCCTCAAGATCGGCTCGCTGTACTCGCTGACGCTGCGCTGTATTCCGCGGCTGCTGATGGGTCTCAAGCTGCGCCGGCCGGAACTGCAGATCGACCTGACGCTGGGCTCGAACCAGGAATTGCTGCGCAGTCTGGACGAAGGACGGCTGGACGCCATCGTGATCGGCCTGCAGGGCGCGCCCGAGGATCCGCAATTGCTGGCGGTGCCGCTGTTCGAGGACGAGGTCTACCTGGCGGCGCCGCTCGGCTCGCCGTACGCGGGCCAGGCCGCGGTCGACCTGCGGGCCTTGAAGGACGAGAAGTTCGTTACCCTGGGCGATGGTTTCGTGACGTCGCACAGCTTCGAGCATGCGTTCCGCCAGGCCGGCTACGTGCCGCAGACGGTGCTGCGGGTGAGCGACATATTCTCGCTGATGAACCTGGTCGGCGGCGGCATGGGCTACAGCCTGCTGCCGGGACGGGTCGCCGGCTTCAGTGCGCGCGTCGATCTGCTGCCGCTGGACGAGCGCTATGCCTCGCACCAGACCATCACGCTGCTGCTGGCGCGTACCCGCGAGCGCGATCCGAACCTGCTGGCGCTGGCGGCCGAGTGTCGCATGTACGGCGCGCGCCGGCTGGAACTGCCGGCCTGAGGCGCCGGCCAGCAGCTCTTACTCGGGCGTCAGGCCCAGTTTCTCTTCGAACAGCTTGCGGTACAGGGTGCTGATCTCGGGCGGCACCTTGCGCACGTATTCCTCGGCCTTGCGGCGCTGTTCGCCCTCCAGGCTCCCGAAAAAGGCGAGCGCTTCGTGGGCGCTGGGCGCGCGTTCGCTGACCTTGGCGAACTTGGCCGGTAGCGCGGTCCAGACCACGGCATCGAGTTCGTGCGCGCGCATCCACGCGGCCACGCGCGGGTCTTCGGGGCCGCAGGGGTTCGGGATGCTGCCCACCCATTGCGGATACTCGGGCCGGATCTTTTCGCGCTGGCGCAGCATCTCGCGCGCGGTGGCGAGGTCGCCCGTGTCCAGCAGCGCCCAGTAGGTCGGCATCGGCGGCGCCGCTTCGTGCATCACCACGGCAAGTTCGTCGCTGTCGTCGCTGTCGCGCACGAATTCCAGCGGCAGCAGCGGACCGTCGGGGTGCCATTCGGACGCCAGCCTGAGTTCCCGCGGTTCCCAGATCAGCGAACCCCAGGCGATACACGCTATTCTCACTTCGTTCTCCCTGAAACGGCCGCAAGCCTATCCTTGCGGACCCGACAGTCATATTCTACCCAGTCGCATGTAACGCACTGTTTCGCTGCGGTGCGGGCCGCGCGGGCGAACCCTTGGCGTTCGAAATTGTCAATACAATAAGGTGCTGTCACCGACACGGAGGCACGAATGGACGAGACCGAGGTATTGATTGCCGGCGCCGGACCGACCGGGCTGGTGCTGGCCTTGTGGCTGACGCGGCTCGGCATCCGGGTGCGCATCGTCGACAAGGGCGAGGGACCGGGCGCGACCTCGCGCGCGATGGCGGTCCAGGCGCGTACGCTGGAACTCTACCGCCAGCTCGACCTCGACCGGGAAGTGGTCGAATCCGGCTTGCGCAACCCGGCGGTCAACGTCTGGGCCCGCGGCCGCCACCGCGCGCGCCTGGATTTCGGCGATGCCG
This sequence comes from Herbaspirillum sp. SJZ107, assembly GCF_006715485.1. Classification (GTDB taxonomy): domain Bacteria; phylum Pseudomonadota; class Gammaproteobacteria; order Burkholderiales; family Burkholderiaceae_D; genus Telluria. The sequence goes on along the minus strand of NZ_VFNH01000001.1, from coordinate 1,888,838 downwards.
GCACCCGGTTGACGCCGTTTCCCTTCGTGCTGATCTTTCCGCAGGACCGCCACGAGCGCCTCCTGATCCGCCACCTGGAAGCCGCCGGCGTGCGCGTCCAGCACCGCACCGAACTGCTCGGTTTCGAGGAAGTGAACGACGGCACCGGTACCCGCGTGCTGGCGCACCTGCGCGGCCCGGACAGCGAGCAGACCTGCGCCGCCCAGTGGCTGGCCGGCTGCGACGGCGCCCATTCGGTGGTGCGCCACGGGCTCGGCACCGGCTTCGAGGGCGGCACCTACGACCAGGTGTTCTACGTGGCCGACGTCGAATGCGAGGGTGCGGCGGCCGACGGCGAAATCCACCTGTCGCTGGAGCATGCCGACTTCGTGATCCTGCTGGCGTACACCACAACCGGCCTGGGGCGGCTGATCGGGGCAGTGCGCCTCGACCGAGCCGACGGCAACGAGGCCGGCCACGCGCTGCAGTTCGAGGACGTGCGCCAGCACGCGATTACCAGCCTCGGGCTGCAGGTGCGCAAGGTCAACTGGTTCTCGACCTACCGCGTGCACCACCGCGTCAGCGGCCGCTACCGGCGCGGACACGCCTTCCTGGCCGGCGACGCCGCCCACGTGCACAGCCCGGCCGGCGGCCAGGGCATGAATACCGGGATCGGCGACGCCGTCAACCTGGCCTGGAAGCTGGCCGCCGTGCTGCGCGGGCGGGCGCCCCAGGCCCTGCTCGACACCTACGAGGCCGAGCGCATCGCCTTCGCGCGCAAGCTGGTCGAGACCACCGACCGCGTGTTTTCCCTCGTCACCAGGCAGAGCAACGCGGCCGACTTCGTGCGCACCCACGTGGTGCCGCTGTTCGCCTCGGCCGCGTATGCGATCGGGCCGACGCGCGAGTTGATGTTCCGCGTGCTGTCGCAGACCGCGATCCACTACCACGACAGTCCGCTCAGCGAAGGCATGGCCGGCCAGGTGCGCGGTGGCGAACGCCTGCCCTGGATCGGCCACGAAGGCCCCGACAACCACGCGCCGCTGGCTTCGATCGACTGGCAGGCGCACGTGTACGGCGAAGCGGCGGCCGACCTCGGCGCCTGGTGCCGCGACGCCGGGTTGGCGCTGCACGTCTATCCGTGGACCCAGGCCTGCTACGACGCCGGCCTGGCGCGCGACGCCACCTATCTGGTACGGCCGGACGGCTACATCGCGCTGTGCGATCCGGCCGGTGCGCCGTCGCGGCTGGCGCAGTACTTTGCCGCCCGCGGGATCCTGCCGCATGCTCCCCGACCTCATGTATAGTGATTGCACTGTGCAACGAGGCGGGGCGTGCGGATGGCGTGGACGGCAGTATCGGGAGCTGGGAGCAACGGGGCAAACGAGGATCTGGTTGTGGTGCGCGTCCACGGCGGGACGACCGACATCCTGGTGCTCGACGGTGCGACCTCGGTGGCCGGGCGCGGCTACGTCGATGCCGATGGCGGCGACGTCGCCTGGTTCGTGCACGCCTTCGCCGCGGCGCTGGAGCCGCACCTCGATGCGTACACGCCGCAGGATGCCGCGGTGGCGGCCGCCGTCGATGCCGTCGGCGCCGGCTATGCGCGGCTCGGGGCCGCCGCCGCTGCGCCGCCCCACGCCTGGCCGATCGCCGCGCTGACCTGGATCCGCATACAGCAAGACCAAGCCCGGCTGTTCTGCCTGGGCGACTGCAAGACCCTGCTGCGCCTGGCGGATGGCACCGTGCGCGACCTCGACCCCTGGATCAATCCGCAGGAAGCCGTACTGCAGCGCGTGCTGGCGGCGCTGCCGGCCGACCCCGCCGAGCGCAAGGCGCGCCTGCTGCCGCTGCTGCGCGCGCGCCGCGAAGAACAGAACCTGGCAGCCGCACCTTCCGTGCTGTGCCTGCGGCCGGCCGGCCCGTTCGCGGCGCGCCGCATCGTGCTGCAGCTTGCGCCCGGGGCCTGCCTGCTGGGCATGACCGACGGCTTCTATCGCCTCGCCGACCCCTACGCCATGTACACGCCGGCAGCGCTGTTCGACGCCTGCCTGGCGCGCGGACTCGATGCCATGCTGGCCGAGCTGCGCGCCGCAGAGCGCGGCGGCGGGGCGGCCGGCCTGTCGGTAAAAGCTGCCGACGACGCCTCGGCCGTCCTGTGGAGCGCGGCGCCAACGATTTCCCACAACCCGAAGGAGCATGCATGGACAACGCAAGCCGCAAGGCCGTGATCGAACGCTACCTGGCCGCCTACAATGCCTTCGACATCGACGGCATGCTGGCCGTGCTGACGCCCGATGTGCGTTTCGAGAACGTCGCCGGCGGGACGGTCAACGCCGAAGCGAGCGGCATCGACGCCTTCCGCAGCCTGGCCGAGCAGGGCCGCCGGCTGTTTTCGGCGCGCGCGCAGCGGCTGGGCGGTCTGGCCTTCGACGGCGACACGGCCTACGCGGACATCGACTGGCGCGGCACCTTCGCAGTCGACGTGCCGGACGGCCCGCGCGCCGGCACCACGCTCGAGCTGCGGGGCCACTCGGCGTTCACGTTCGTGGGCGAGCGCATCGCGAAGCTGGTCGACCGCAGCTGAACGTCAGCGGCCGGTTCAGAGTTCGATCGCGAGCTCCGGCCGGAAGCCTTCCTGCTCGCCCTTGCTCAGGTAGCCGAGCGGATTGGCCACCACGCGGCACGCCCACGCCCGGCCATCGAGGCTGCCCTCGACCGTGTAGTCGTTGAAGCAGTGCAGGTGGCCGTGCAGCCACAACTGCGCATGCGGGAACAAATCGTCGAGCGCGTTGCAGAAGCCGGCCGTGCCCGGCGTCAGGCCGTAGCGCGGGTCGGCGCTGAGCAGGCTCGGTGCGTAATGGGTGACCGCGACCGTGGTGCCGTCGAACGGCGTCGCCAATGCCGCGCGTAGCCAGGCCTGGCAGTCCAGCGACAGCGTGCGCTGGGCTTCGGCCAGCATCGGCACGCCATCTTGCAGCGTGGTGTTCTTGCTGAGGTAATAGTTGGCGGCGCGGAAGGCCTTCTCGCGCGCCTTGAGCTGGCGCGCGAGTTCGGTCTCGCGGCTGGCCAGTGCATCGAAGTCGGCCCACAGCGTGGTGCCGATGAAGCGCACGCCGCCGATGACGACCGTTTCGCGGTCCAGCCATTCGATGCCGAGGGCGGCGCAGGTGGCGCGCAGGCGTGCGTAGGCGGCGTCGTAGTCGAGCGAATCGAATTCGTGGTTGCCCGGGATGTACAGGACCCGTGCGCGTTGTGCCCCGGGGCGGCGCGGCGAGAACCGTCCGAGGCCGAAATCGTCGTCCTGCAGGCGTGAGTTCGACTGGTAGGAACCGATGTCGCCGGCCAGCACGACGACGTCGGTGTCCGGCGCGATCTGCGGTTGGAAGTCGGGGTAGCGTTCGAGATGGAGGTCGGAAAAAAGCTGTATGCGCATCCGCCTAGTATAAGGCCCGTGGCCGAAAACACACGAAATCCGACCTAAATCAAATTCATGTTGCTTGGGCATGGTTTTCCGCACGCCGTGGGTGTAACCTGATTCTTTCGCCACGTAAATTTCGGTTGCGGTTCCGGGGTCGGTGGCGAAAAACGGCACGGTGGATGCGGCGTGCAACCGGTCAGCGTTTTGACCGCGCCGGGTTCCATTCGTGTCGCGCGTAAAGTTGGCTTCGTATTATGATTGGCTATTCATCATGCATGAAAGGACCTCCATGAAATCCGATCCAGGTTTTCGTCTCTCCCGTTTCGCCGAGCAGAAACAGCGTGCGCGCCGCGTGCGTATTGGCGTGATGCTCGTGTTGTGCGCACTGCCGGTAGCGGTGGCCTTTGCCAGCATCCCGACGCTGCTCGAAGTCGCTTCGATGTAACGGGCGCGGCCTCCCGGCCGCGCTCTGTGTCAAGCCTCGGGCACGTGAATACGCGCCTTGATGTGCTTCAAGTTCGCCACGATCGTGAACGTCATGATCACCAGCAGCGACCACGAACTCCATTTGCTCACATGCACCGCCGACCACGCGCCCAGCTGGTTCGGATAGCGCCATAATCCCCAGAACGTGCTCAGGTTTTCCGCGAGCCAGATAAAGAATCCGATCAGCACGAAACTCAGCACCAGCGGCATGCGGCGCTCGCGGTCGAGCGGGCGGAACACCACCGTGGTGCGCGCATACAGGCCGAGCGCACAAGCTGCCAGGTACCAGCGGTAGTCGCCGATCGCATGGTGGGTAAAGAAATTGGCGTAGATCGCCAGCGCCACCAACGCCGCCATCCAGTGCGGCGGGTGATGGCGGATGCGCAGGTCCAGCAGCCGCCAGGCCTGGATGATGTAGCTGCCGACCGCCGCGTACATGAAGCCGGAAAACAGCGGCACGCCCAGCAGCTTGGTGTAAGCGACATCCGGATAACTCCATGACTGCACGCTGGCGGACGTCTTGAAGGCTTCGAGCGCGAAGCCGACCGCGTGGAACAGGCAGACCGCCTTCAGTTCATCCCGGGTTTCCAGGCCGGTGCCCAGCATCCACGCCTGGATCGCCAGCGCCGCCACCAGCAGCACGTCGTAGCGCGGCAGGCCGAGGATGCCGGCACGCGGTACCAGCGCCACCGCGGCGAAGAACAGGCCGGCGAACAGGCAGGCGCGCGCTTCCTTGATCCCGAAGGCGAGGAATTCGGCGCCGGCACGGCGCCAGCCGTCCACCGCGCGTGCGCGGGCGTCGACCAGGCGCGCATCGAAGGCGGCCAGCAGGCCGCCGGGGACGCGCACTGCGGTGCGGGCAAACAGGGCGGCGATGGGGCGCATGGGATGAGCGGAAGTGGCGACCGCTCATCCTTGCACAGTTTGCACCTTGCCGCAACGTGCCTCGTGGCGTCCGTGGTGGTGGCTGCGGCGGCCGCCGAAGGCTTCGTCGCACAGGGCGTCCAGCGCGGCGCGGGCGCCGTCCGTATCGCAGGCGCAGGCGCCGGCGGCGACGGCGGCGCCGTGCAGGATCGCAGCCGGCAGTACCGTCTGCGCCAGGCGGCCGCCCATCACCTCGCGCGCGTAGGCGCGCACGCGCGCCAGGTCGGCATCCGCCAGCGTGCCGTCGTCGGTGACGGCGGCGAACAGCACGCGCAGGTCCGGGTTGAACATGCGCGCCGCATTCAGGCGTGCAATCAGGCGGTAGTGGTGCGCCGGGTCGGCGTCGGCGGCGGCGATCGGCACCAGGGCGACCTGCGCTGCGACCAGGGCGCTGCGGCATTCCGGGCTGTCGCAGCTGCCGGCGCCGACCAGCACGTCGTCGTGGCGGGTGCCACTATTGCCGTCGAGTTCGCGCGCCAGGCGCTCGCCGAAACCCATGCCGCGCAGCCCCAGCACGTCCGGCAGCGGACGCAGGTGGGTGGCCGCGCGTGCCCGTGCCCAGGCGCGGCAGGCCTGCTCGGGTGCGGCGTCGACCAGCAGGACGCGGCGGCCGGCGCGGCGGCAGGCCACGGCGAGGTTCTCGGCCAGCAGGCTGTCGAGCGTGCCGCCGGTTTCGCTGGCGATGACGGCGATCATGCGCGGCTCCGCAGCGGGCAAATGGACAAGGGAATCGTTGACATCGCATGTTCCTGGCTGTTGAGGAAGACCCAGTCTGCGCCGCTGGCCGTAAAAAAAGTCTAAAAAACGCACCCCTGCGTCTATACGGGAACGTAAACCGGACCTTGCCGGCAAGCCGGCGCGCGCTCTGGTAAGGTGGACGTTTTACGAGAGGCGAACATGCAATACAAACGACTTGGCAACACCGGCCTGCAGGTCTCCCAGCTGGCCCTCGGCTGCATGACCTTCGGCGTGCCCGAGCGCGGCACCCATCCCTGGACCCTGAACGAAGACGACAGCCGGCCGATCATCCGCCGCGCCGTCGAGCTGGGCATCAACTTCTTCGACACCGCCAACATGTACTCGGACGGCACCAGCGAGGAAATCGTCGGGCGCGCCCTGAAGGAATTCACGCGGCGCGAGGACACCGTGATCGCGACCAAGGTCTACTACCCGATGGGCAAAGGGCCGAACCGTGGCGGCCTGTCGCGCAAGGCGATCATGACCGAGGTCGACGCCAGCCTGCGCCGCCTCGGCACCGACTACATCGACCTGTACCTGATCCACCGCTGGGACTACGACACCCCGATCGAGGAAACCCTGGAAGCGCTGCACGACGTGGTCAAGGCCGGCAAGGTGCGCTACCTGGGCGCGTCGTCGATGCACGCCTGGCAGTTCGCCAAGGCGTTGTACCTGGCCGACCGCCATGGCTGGACCCGTTTCTCCACCATGCAGAACCACCTGAACCTGCTGTACCGCGAGGAAGAGCGCGAGATGCTGCCGCTGTGCGTGGCCGAAGGCGTGGGCGTGATTCCGTGGAGTCCGCTGGCGCGCGGCCGCCTGACGCGCGACTGGGACGAGGCCAGCAAGCGCTCGGATACCGATGACTACATGCGCAAGCTGTACGCCGCCACCGAAGACGCCGACCGCCGCGTCGCCGAAGCGGTGAAGGCTGTGGCCGAGGCGCGCGGCATTCCGCGTGCCCAGGTGGCGATGGCCTGGGTGGCACAAAAGGCCGGCGTGACGGCGCCGATCGTCGGCGCTTCCAAGCTGTCGCACCTGGAAGACGCGGTGGCCTCGCTCGAGGTGCACCTGACGGCGGACGAGATCGCCCGGCTGGAGGCGCCGTACGTGCCGCACGCCGTGGCCGGTTTCGTGTAAGCCACCAGGAATGCCTGTTACGGTTTGGAACAAATTCGAAGCGTACGCCGGCCCCGCTGGCGTTACGCTTCGAGCATGAACTTCAGCTTTCTTTCACCCGACGGCGGGCCTTGCATCGTCAAGCTGTGGGCCAGCGGCCGCTATGGATTCTCGTTGCCGAAGAAGGTCGAGATCACCACGGCTGCCGGCACCACCTACGTGTTCCTGCATACGAACAGGGACGGCGATGTCGGGATCGGTAAACGCGCGCTGGTCAACCTGGCGATCGCCCAGTTCCTGCGCGGCGACCATGGAGGCGCCGACGCGGTCGAGATCGACCCGAGCGTCGTACCGTACGATGGGCCTCTGGCCTCGGTCAAGCCGGACACGCCGCGCGCACCCTTGCGGGTAAGGCCGGGCAAATCGCATGCGCGGACCCGGGCGACGCCGGTGGCAGGCTGAGATTACCCCGGTGCGGCAAGCAGCGGCCGCCTGCCCGGCGTGGGCGCCGTTTCAGTTGACGCACTGGGTGGCCGTACCGCGGCCGGTCGGCGCGAAGCATCCGCTGTGGGTGTCGGCGCAGACGTTGCCGGTCTCCCTTTCCACGCACTCGCTCTGGCATTGGCTGGAGGTCTTGCAGGATTTGCCGCCATCGTTCGTGGACAGCGCGCAGTACTTCACGATGTTCTGCGGCCCGGCAAAGATCCACTCGCCGCCACGCGCGACACATTCCGGTTCGGTGCTGGGCAGCGGCGCTTTTCGGACCGTTTCCTGCGGCGCCTGCGCCGCCCAGCCGGCAATGGCGAGCGCGCCGGCAGCGGCGAACAGCGAGATTCGCCTGCGTGCCGAGCGATCGATCACGGCTGCAACCCGTAGGAGTCGATGAATTGTCACGCCGGCTCAATAAGCGGTCTGCGTATAAGGACGTGCACGCTTGTCCTTGCCCCAGGCCGTGTTCGGCTGCGCCTGCATCGTGAACACCAGTTCGCCCCCGGCCATGATGTCTTCGTGGCGCAGGAAGGTACGCGCCAGCGGCTGGCCGTTCAGCGTGACGCTGCCGACATACGGGTTGGCATCGGACAAATTGACGGCGCGCACCGTGAAGCGCTTGCCGTTCGGCAGGTTCAGCGTCGCGCGCTCGACGAAGGGCCGGCCGATCGCGTACTCGTTGGTCCCCGGCGCCACCGGGTAGAACCCCATCGAGGTAAAGGCAAGCCAGGCCGAGGTCTGGCCCAGGTCGTCGTTGCCGGCCAGGCCGTTGGGTGCGTCGGTGTACTGGCTGGTGACGATCTGCTGCAGGCGCGCCTGGGTCTTGTAGGGTGCGCCGGCGTAGTTGTACAGGTAGGCGACGTGGTGCGAGGGTTCGTTGCCGTGGGCGTAGTGGCCGATCAGGCCGGAGATGTCTTCCATGTGCGCGTATACGGTCGGATCGACTTTGGCATCGAACACCTGGTCGATCTTCGCCACCAGACCGGCGTCGCCGCCCAGCATTTTCACCAGGCCGGCGTTATCGTGCGGCATGTACCAGGAATACTGCCAGGCGCTGCCCTCGGTATAGTCGCTGCCGAAATTCGACTGTACCGGGTTGAACGGGGTGCGGAAGTCGCCGTTCGACTTCTTGGCGCGCACGAAGCCGGTCTTCGGGTCGAACACGTTGCGCCAGTTCTGGGCGCGCTTGAAGTAGCGTGCCGCCACGTCCTTGTTGCCCATCTTTTCCGCCATGCGCGCGATGCTCCAGTCGTCGAACGCGTATTCGACGGTCTTCGATGCCGCTTCCGGTTCGAGGTCGATCGGCACGTAGCCGAGCTTCATGTAGTGCTGCAGGCCGCCGTAGGGGCCGTATTCGGCGCTGGCGGTCATGGCCTGCAGCGCCTGGTTCGGATCGAAGCCCTTGATGCCCTTCATGTAGGCGTCGGCGATCACCGGCACCGCGTGGTAGCCGATCATGCACCAGGTTTCCAGGCCCGCGAACTGCCACACCGGCAGGATGCCGTAGGGGCTGGCCTGTTGCGAGGCGATCAGCGAACGCACGAAGTCGGCATTGCGCTGCTCGGGCTGGATGATGGTCAGCAGCGGATGCAGGGCGCGGTAGGTGTCCCACAGCGAGAAGGTCGAGTGGAAACGGAAGCCGTCGGCCTGGTGCACGGCGTTGTCCGGGCCGCGGTACTTGCCGTCGCGGTCCATGAACAGGGTCGGCGCCAGCAGGCTGTGATACAGGCTGGTGTACACCATGCGCTTCATCGGCTGCGGCGCCTCGATGTCGACCGCGCCCAGCGCCTGTTCCCAGGCCTGGCTGGCGCGCTGGCGCTCGGCGTCGAAGTCCCAGCCCGGCATCTCGTCGAGGTTGGCCAGCGCGCCGTCTTCGCTGACGCCGGACACCGCCACCTTCACCAGCAGCGGCGCATCTTTCAACTGGCCGAAATCGAAGGTCGCTTCCAGCGCCTTGCCTTCGACCAGCACTTTCTCGGCCGGGGTCTTGCCGGGTGCCGCGAAGCCGCGGTATTCGACGCCTTCCTCGCGGTTCAGCAGCTGGTGTGCCTGCAGGGGACGCGAGAACTTGATGGCGAAGTAGAGCTGGCGTCCCGGTGCCCAGCCGCGCGTCTCGCGCATGCCGGTGATGGTATCGGTGCCGCGCAGGCGCAGGCGCGACCACAGGTTCTTGCCGGCGTAGTCATAGATCGAGGAGCGCAGGTCGAGGATTACCTTGGCCGTGCTGCCCGGCTTGAAGCGGTAGCGGTGCAGGCCGACGCGCTCGCTGGCGGTCAGCTCGACGTCGACGTCGTTGTCGAGCAGCTTGACGCTGTAGTAGCCCGGCTCGGCATGCTCGTCCTTGTGCGAGAAGCGCGAACGGTAGCCGCTGAACGGGCGTTCCGGATAGCCCGGATCGAGTTTCAGCTCGTCGCCGGTCGGCATCAGGAGCACGTCGCCGAGGTCCGAATGGCCGGCGCCCGAGAAGTGGGTATGCGAAAAGCCGAGGATGGAATCGTCTTCGTAGCGGTAGCCGGCGGCCCAGGGATAGCTCTGCTTGAAGTGGCGCACCTGGGTGTCCGGGCTCAGCTGGATCATGCCGAAGGGGCGGGTGGCGCCGGGGAAGGTATGGCCGTCGCCACCGGTGCCGATGAAGACGTTGACTTCGGCGGCTTTGCTGCCGGCGGGGGCGGCGTGGGCGGCGCCGGCGCACAGGGTTGCGGCAGCCAGCGCGATGGCACCGAGGGTGGGACGAGAAATCATGCGGACTCCAGGCATCGAAATGTCAATGTAGAAACATAGCCTGAAAAGTTTGATGTAGGCAATAGAGAGACGATTTACGGGCTGTATTTAGCGGCGCTAGTAAACAAAGGGCGCCGCGCGGGCCCGCGGACCCTCATGCATAATGCCGGGTTGACCGAACGGCACAGAAGAGGAGAGGGAATGCCGGCGCAAGCGATGCAGATACGCCCGATGGGTGAAGACCAGCTGGCTGCCGTGCTGGCGGTGCAGGCGGCCTGCTATCCGCCGTCGATGCAGGAACCGGCGGCGGTGGTGCTGGCACGCCTGCGCGCGGCGGCGGCGACCACGCTGGTGGCCTGCGACGGCGATGCGGTGTGCGCCTACCTGTTCGCCTATCCCTCGCTGCTGGGCCGGGTCACGCCGCTGGATGCGCCGTTCGCGCCGGCGGCCAGGCCCGACACGCTCTACCTGCACGACCTGGCGGTGGCGCCGCAGGCGCTCGGCCGCGGGCTGGCGCGGCGGCTGGTGCGCCAGTTGCTGGACGCGGCGGCCGGGCAGGGCTTGCGGCACGCGGCGCTGGTGTCGGTGCAGGACACCCGGCGCTTCTGGGAAGGCCTGGGTTTCGAGCCCGATGCCGGGCGTCCGCCGTGCGCCGGGTTGGCGACTTATCCGGGCAGCGCTCTTTACATGACGAAGCGCCTGACCGGCGCCACGCCGGACTGAACCGGGCGCCGGCGCCGCGAACCGTTGACGCCTTGTCAAAACCCATTAATCGGATGCTAAAAGCTTGCAGTTTTTGCGCCGACTTTCCGCAACAAAACAATGTGTTGCCGCATTCCGACGGTCCACTGTCGAACATTTTGCGCTAATATTGACTTACGGAAATAATTTATGGTGAAAGACTGGCCGTCATGAAACGAAACACTACGGGGTTCACGCTGATCGAATTGATGATCGTGGTTGCGATCATCGGCATCCTCGGTGCCATCGCCATCCCGGCCTACAGCAATTACGTGATGCGTGCGCGCCTGACCGAAGCCTTCACCGGCCTGGCGTCGGTGCAGACCAGCGCCGAGGAATACTGGTCGAACAAGCACACCTACGTCGGCTTCGACCAGGACACGCCCTCGCGCATGCCGCCGGCGGGCGAGAATTTCACCTTCAGTTTCAGCGGCGCCAGCGATTCGGCCTACACCGTGACCGCCACCGGACGCGCCAAGGCCACCGGCTTTACCTATACCATCGACCAGGGCGGCAAGCGCGGCACGGTTGCGCCGGCCGCATGGGGCAGCAGCACCAGCTGCTGGATCGACCGCAAGGGTGGGCAGTGCGTCCAGTAAGGCCAGCCGGCAGCGCCGGCTTCACCTTCATCGAGATGGCCCTGGTGCTGGTCATCTCCGGCATCGTGCTGGCCGTCGGCGTGCCGAGCATGTCGAACTGGATCCTGGCGCGCAAGGCGGTCGACGCCGCCGGCTTCTACAAGGACGGCCTGGCGATGGCGCGCAGCCAGGCGCTGTCGCACAACAGCGCCAGCCGCCTGGTCCTGATCGACAACGCCAACGGCCAGATGGACTGGCGCGTCGACATCTGCTTCCCGAACGATTCGGTGCCGTGCACCGACAGCACCGGTTCGTGGTCGAGCACGACCGCACCGAGCGCCGACGATCCCGACGGGACCGGCGGCTTCCGTTCGCTGCTGCGCAGCGCATCGAACCTGCCGCCGTCGGACGCCATGGTCGGCAGCGTGCTGTCTGCAGGGGCGGACGAGGTGTATTTCACGCCGCTGGGCTGGGTCGACGGCCGCATGTCGCCGCGTATCAGCCGCATCCAGCTGGCGCCCTCGGCCCGCCGCAGCGGCGCCTTTGCCCCGATCGCGGTGGCGCTGACGCTGGGCGGCATCGCCACCGTCTGCAATCCCGATCCTGCCGACCGCTCGCCCAAGAAATGTCCACCGCAATGATCGTTCGCCCATTCCGCATTCCACGCCGGCGCCAGGCCGGCATCGCCCTGCTGGAGGCGCTGGTGGCCGTGGTGCTGCTCGGCGTCGGCCTGCTCGGCATCGTCGGCCTGCAGGCGCGCTCGTACTCGGCGCTGGCCGACACCAGCATGCGCGCCGAAGCGACGATGGCCGCCGACAAGCTGCTCGGCGTGATGGCGGCCGACCAGGCCAACGCAGGCGCCTATGCGATGGCGATGGGCGGCCAGCCGGGCAGCCGCCTGCAGCCCTGGTACGACGAGACGCGGCGCCAGATCCCGGGCGCCGGCATCAAGGTCGAGGTGGCGCAGGTCGCGAACACCACCCGCACCCGGGTCACGATCACGATCGCCTGGATGCGCAAGGCGAATACCGCCGCCAACCAGCACGTCATCACTTCCTATCTGGCGGCCGCCACATGACGCCCGGCTTCCTGCGCCGCAGCAGCGGCTTCTCCATTGTCGAGCTGATGGTCAGCGTGGCCATCGGCATGCTGGCGCTCGCATTCGCGGTGCGCATGGTGGCCGGTTCGGAAAAGACCCGCGAGACCGAACTGGGCGGCTCCGATTCGATGCAGAACGGGATGGTGGCGCTGTTTTCGATCAGCGGCGACGCCAACCAGGCCGGCTTCGGCCTGAACGATTCGATCCTGGCCGGCTGCGACACCAGGCTCACGGACACCGGCGGCTACGCACTGGCGCCCGGCGCGCTGGCCGGGACCACGCCGCTGGCGCCGGTGGTGATCGAAGCGAACGGCAGTGCGCCCGACCGCATCAGTTTCTATGCCGGCAGCTCGCTGACCGGCACCGCGACCCTGCGCCTGACGGCCAGCTACGCCAGCGGCACCCGCGTCACCGTCGACCGCGTGCCCTACGGTTTCTCGCAGGGCGACGTGGTCGTGGTGGCGCCGGAACTGGTGGGCGGCGGGCGCTGCGCGCTGGCGCAGCTGTCGAGCAATCCGCGCGACCTGCTGCCGCCGCCGGGGCCGCAGTACGTCGACGTCGCGCTCGGCACCGGCTACCGCTTCAACAGCGGCAACCTGGGCGTGGGCTTCACCGGCGGCCAGGCGCGCATGTTCAACCTCGGCAAGCCGGACGACCTGTCCTTCCATAGCTGGTCGGTATCGAACGGCTTCCTGCAGCTGCGCTCGACCGACCTGAGCGGCTCGTCGGCGGGCGCCGCGGCGGTCACCGACAACATCGTGTCGATCAAGGCGCAGTACGGTTTCGATACCCGTACCGGAACCGCCTTCCAGCCGCAGAACGGCATGCAGGTGATGCGCTGGTCGTCGACCATGATCGACGCCGACGCCAACGGCACGATCGGCAACGCCATCGATTACCAGCACGTTGCCGCGGTGCGCCTGGCCGTGGTCGCGCGCAGCAAGGCGGTGGAGCGCGCCGCTGCCGGCAGCGCCTGCACCTCGACCGCGGAAAAACCGCAGGTATTCAAGACCGCCATCCCGCAGAGCGTGACCGCGGTCCCGGTCACCGTCGACGTCGCCGTGGCCGGCGATCCCAACGACTGGCGCTGCTACCGCTACCGCGTGTTCGAGACCGTGGTCAACCTGCGCAACGCCGGCTGGAGGCCCGAAGCATGGAACAAGTGATGCGCGCCCGCCAGCGCGGCGTGGCACTGCCGGTGGTACTGATCATCCTGGCGGTGATGCTGGTGTCCTCGATCTACCTGATGAAGTCGATCCATTCGACCTCGCTCGCCACCGGCAACCTGGCCTATGACGCCACCCTGAGCCAGTCGGTCGACCTCGGCCTGCACAGCGGCTTCGACTGGCTGCAGACCACGGCCCGCACGGGCAAGGCGCTGCTCAACGCCGACAGCCCGGCCAACGGCTACGTGGCGCTGACCGACACCAGCAAGTCGCCGCGCGACGACGCCTTCTGGGACGGCAGCAAGTCGATCGCCGCACCGGACGGCAGCGCGATCGAGTACGTGATCCACCGCCTGTGCCTGGCGCGCCTGCCGTACGACGACGCCAAGAACCAGTGCGTGCAGACGGCAGCCAATCCGATGGCGCTGGGCAGCACCGTGGCCGTCGGCAGCAGCCTGGCGGGCGATACCGCCGACTATGCCGGCACGCCGCAGGTGCACTACGTGATCACCGCGCGCCTGCGCGGCGCCAAGGGTGCCAGCGTCACCAACCAGATGATCGTGCTGATCGGGGCCTGAGCCCCGGCCCGGAGAACCGCCCGGCGCGCCTGCGCCGAGCCCATTTACGACTGACCGCTTATGAAGAAGATCCTCGGCCTCCTCGGCTTCCTCTGCCTGCAATTGTGCGGTGCCGGCGCTTCGGCCGGCATCACCAGCATCGCCCAGCTGCCGCTGCTGAACATCAACGGCACCGGCAACGTCAAGCCGAACCTGATGCTGCTGTACGATAACTCGGGCTCAATGGCCTCTCACTTCACGCCCGACTACGTGGACGACAGTTCCACCTGCCGCGCGGGCGCCACCATGGCCAGCAACGTCACCAATGGCGGCACGCGCGGCTGCACGATCGGCCAGCCGCCGTTCAACAGCGCCGATTTCAACCGCCAGTACTACGATCCGAAGGTGCGCTACCTGCCGCCGGTCGACGCCAGCGGCGCCAGCTACCAGTCGATGACGCGCAGCTATACCAGCGGCTGGACCTCGGTGACCACCGACGGGTTCGGCATCAACACCAGGAACCTGCTGGGCGCCAGCGCCTCGAGCAGCAACCTGGCCACCGGCTTCCCCGACCTGAAGTGGTGCGACACCAACAACGCCAACTGCGGCTACAACACCGCCACCTACACCTATCCGACCGATTCGCGCTACACGGCGGTGGCCTATAACACCAACCCGTACTACTACACGATCAACGTGGCCGAATGGTGCAGCGACACCAACATGAAGACCTGCACCTCGACCGCGGTCGGCGCCGACGCGCCGTCGGGCTTCCCGGTGCCGGCCAAGGTCCGCTGGTGCAAGGACCGCGCGCTGAGCGATTGCCAGGCCAAGTACGTGGGCGACTATAAATACCCGCGTTACGGCAATCCGAACGCGGTGCCGGTGGCCGCCTACGGCACCATCACCATCGGCGCCTCGCGCGACAACACCTCGCTGAAGATCAACGCGGTAAGCGTCGCCGAGCCGGGCGGCTCGGTCACGATCACCAACGGCGCCGTCACCGCCAGCGGCGGCACCAATACCTCGGGCGAACAGGCGACCATGGCGACCGCGCTGGCGGCATCGATCATCGCCAAGACCGGCCTGACCAACCAGTACGTGGCCTGCGTCAAGACGCCGACCAGCGGCTACGGTGTGCCGGCCTGTTCGGGCTACAACATCAACCTGGCCGCCAACAACATCGTGGCGGTGGTGCCGATCGACTGCGTCTCGGGCGTGACCGGCAAGACGGTGGGGCAGTGCTCGCTGGTGTCCGACGACAGCCGCAGCGGCTGGGCCATCAGCGTCGAATCCGACTCGGTCGTGATCACCGATACCCAGCGTCCGACCGCGCTCATCACCGTGGCCGGCAGCACCCCGAACAATGCGGTGCTGAAACCCACCACCAGCCTCGGCAGCACCGCGCTGCTGAGCGGCAACCTCGCGCTCAAGAGCATGGATTCGCAGACGGTCGCCACGACGATCGTCAACGCCATCGGTACCGGCGGCAGCATCAAGGCCTACGTCGGCGGCAACCGGGTCACCGACGTGTGCGCCGGGTACGGCAAGAGCGTGGTCTGCCTGGTGGACACCGTGTCCGCCAACGGCGGCCAGGCGGTGACCATGGGCAGCGTCGACAACAATACCAAGGGCCTGACCTTCACCGTGCAGCCGGCCAGCACCCCGCAGGCGAGTGCGGTCGACACCATTCCCACCTCGACCACCCCGTTCGGCGCCGGCGCCGCGATCTTCGTGCGCACCGACATCGTCCCGGCCGTGAACAGCTACCCGCGGGCGGTCACGCGCACCGATTGCGCCGGCGCGACCTGCACCTACGACGAAGAAATGACCAACTTCGCCAACTGGTATGCCTATTACAAGTCGCGCAACCAGATGATGAAGACCGCGGTCGGCCAGGCCTTCCAGGCGCTCTCGTCGAACTACAACGTCGGCATCGTCTCGCTGTCGGTGGCCGCGGCCGAGGGCACGATGACCCCGCCGCGCGTCTTCTCCGGCAACAACCGCAGCGACTGGTATGCGCGCCTGTATGCGATGAACGGCAGCCAGTCGACCCCGATCCGCCAGGCACTGCACGCGATCGGCAAGATGTACGCCAACAAGGACCCCTACGTGTTCGACCGCGATGCGGCGGCGGTGCAGTACCCGTGCCAGCAGAACTTCACCTTCATCACCACCGACGGCTACTGGAACGGCGGCGCCGCCACCGGCGTGGTCAACAACGACAACGTCGAGAGCACGGCGCGCTTCTGCACCCGCGAAGCGGGCTGCGTCGATCCCGCCACCCAGACCTACAACTCGCTGGCCGACGTCGCCCTGTACTGGTACAACGGCGGCGCCAACTCGGGCGTGGCCTCGCTGCGCACCGACCTCGAGGACTGGAGCAAGCGCGGCCTGGTGCCCGCCGCCAACGGCGACAACCAGCGCCTGCACATGAATACCTACGCGCTCGGCCTGGGCGTGGACGGCGTCATGAACTACGAAGCCAACTACGACACGCTGCCAACCCCGGGCGGCGACTTCTTCAACCTGAAGAACGGCGTGACGCGCGGCTGCCCGTGGAACAACGGCGGCGCCTACAACTGGCCCGATCCCAAGACCGGCGACAACAGCGGCTCGGCCGCCTACCAGTCGCGCGTGGACGACCTGTGGCACGCCGCCATCAACGGCCACGGCAAGTACTTCAGCGCGTCCGACCCGACCCAGGTGGTGCAGGGCCTGAGCACGGCGCTGTCGAACATCCAGGTGCGCGTCGGCGCGGCCGCGGCAGCCGCCACTTCGACCCCCAACATCTCGCAGGAAGACAACGACATCTTCTCGTCGACGTTCACCACCGTGAAGTGGTTCGGCGAACTGTCGGACCGCAAGATCGATCCGGCCACCGGCATCGTCGGCACCACCGTGGCCTGGACCTCGTCCGACACGGTCGGCCTGAAGGTCGGCAACACCAGCGACACCCGCGTGATCAAGATGCTGGACACCAGCACGGTGCCGATGGGCCTGAAGGACTTCAGCTACGCCGCCATGAGCGCGACCGAGCGCGCCTGGTTCGACAACAAGTGCGGCATGCTGTCCCAGTGCGCCGCCCTGACCGCCGACAACCAGGTGATCGTCAACAGCGGCGCCAACATCGTCAACTGGCTGCGCGGCCGCCAGGCGTATGCCGACGATAGCGTGCTGCGTGCCTACACCCGCACCGACAAGACCCCGGCCGGCGCCAGCGGACCGCTGCCGATCGTCATGGGCGACATCGCGTCGTCCAAGCCGGCCTACCTGCGCGAACCGAGGAAGGGCTACAGCAGCAGCGCCTACAACACCTTCAAGACGACCTGGAAGGACCGTACCCCGACCGTGTTCGTGGCCGCCAACGACGGCATGCTGCACGCGTTCAACGCCAAGACCGGCGAGGAAACCTGGGCCTACGTGCCACGCATCACGATGAAGAAGCTGCCGGCCCAGGCCAGCCTGACCTATGGCCTGAACCACCAGTTCACCACGGACGGCGCGCCCGAGATCGGCGACGTCATGATCGGCGGCGAGTTCAAGAGCCTGCTGGTGGCCGGCCTGAACGCCGGCGGCCGCGGCTTCTACGCCCTCGACGTCACCGACCCGGCGGCGCCCAAGGCGCGCTGGGAACTGTGCGCCGATGCCGCCCTGTGCGCGAATGCGGACCCCGACCTCGGCCTGTCGTTCGGCAACCCGCAGTTCGGCACCTGGAAGGACGCGAGCGGCACCGAGCGCTGGGTGGTGTTCCTGACCTCGGGCTACAACAACGTGCCCGGCACCGACGGCGTCGCCGGCGGCGACGGCAAGGGCTACCTGTACGTGGTCGATGCCGGCACCGGCCAGATCCTGAAGAAGACCTCGACCGGCGCCGGCGACACCACGACCCCGTCCGGCTTCGCGCGCATCACCGCGATCACCTCGAACCCGCAGACCGACCCGCTGGTGACCTACGTCTACGGCGGCGACAACCTGGGCAAGATGTGGCGCTTCGACTTCAGCGCCGGCGGCACCCCGGCCGTGCTGCAGATGGGCGACGCCGACGCCACCCATCCGATCACGACCCGGCCGGAAGTCACCCTGTGCGCGGTGAGCAGCCGCGACACCGCCGGCACGGTCACGGCCGGCACCACCCGTGCCGTGGTGTTCGGCACCGGGCGCCTGCTCGACCTGGGCGACATCGGCGACGTGAGCAGGCAGAGCGTGTACGTGCTGAAGGACCGCGGCACCGGCATCTCGTCGGCCGACTGGCGCAACGCGGCAGCGATGGCGCAGCAGAGCCTGAGCACCACCGACGCCGGCAACTACAAGATCAGCGGTCCGGCGGTCGACCTGGGCACCCAGGCCGGCTGGTACTTCGACCTGGACCAGAACCGCGGCGAGCGCGTCAACCTCGACCCGAAGGTGGTCTCGGGCACGCTCAACGTGGTCAGCAACATCCCGACCAACTCGAGCGCCTGCTCGGTCGGCGGCACCAGCAACCTGTACCAGCTCGACGTCTGCACCGGCAAGCCGCTGCTGAACGACCAGACCGACGGCATGATCGGTGGCCGTTCGCTGTCGAACACCGCGGCCGCGGTCGGCTTCATCATCGTACGCCTGCCGAGCGGCGCGCTGAAGCTGGTGGCGACCACGGCCGATGGCGGCAACACCACCAAGGAACTGCCGTCGGCGAAAGACCAGGATGCGCGCAAGACCGGCTGGCGCCGGGTGCGCGACTGAGGGGGGACTGAGCGCGGCCAGGCGCTTCTACTGCGCCGCTGCGGCGGGTGCCGCCGGCGGTGCCGCGATGGCGCTGACGGTCTGGGTCGACACGACGCCATCGGCGCCGGTCAGGCGCAGCTGCACCGGCAGCCAGCCGCGCGCCGGCGCCAGCCAGACTTCGAGGCGCGGCCGGCCCGGCAGCGCCGGCTGCGCCAGGTGCCAGGCCTCGATCGGACCGAGCGCCGTGGCCAGCGTCTCCACGCCGGCCGCCTGGAAACGTTCGATGGTCGCCTCGAGCGGCCCCGCAACCACCACCTCGACCGTCCCGCGCAGCTGCTCCGGCTCGGCCAGGCCGATGCCGGCCAGCTGCATCAGCAGCGAGGCGCGGTCCTGGATGCCGACGCTGTCCGGCACGCTGCGGCCGCTGGCGCGGAAGCGCACTTCGCCGTTGCCGAACTCGGTGACGCTCGGACTTCCTCCATTCTCCTCGGACGCGCTGCGTGGCATGACACCGGCATCGCCGCTGCCGCCCTGGCTGGACAGCCGGCCCAGTACCCCATCCACCTGCAATTGATAGCGTTCGCCGTCGCTGCGCCAGTCGATATGCGCCGCGGCCAGCGTCTCCGGCCTGGCGCCCGGTGCCTGGCGCGTCTGCGTGTAGGTCAGCAGCACGGGCTCGGGCATGCGCACGCGGTAGCGGCTGGGCATCTGCACCAGCGGTGCAGCGTCGGCGGGGGTGTCCGGCGCGGTCTGGCCGGCCGGTGCTGCCGCGGCGGCAGGCAGGGATGGCACCGTGGGCGCCGCCGGCGTATCGGCAGCGACTGCAGGCGCGGCTACGGGAACCGGCGCCGGATGCGGCACCGGGGCAGGGGCCGGCGCCGGCGCGGCGTCACGGGCCGGCTGGCGCCCGTCCTCGCGCCGCGCGGTGTCGGCCGGCATCAGGCGCAGCACCAGGTCGTCGGCTGCCGTTTTCCCCTGCGGCCCGGCCGGCGGCGCGCCATCGGTGCCGGCAAACCATGCCAGCAGCGCCAGGTGCGCCAGCGCCGACAGCCCGCACAGGGCCAGCAGGCGCCGGTGCCGGCGCAGCCGGCCGGTCAGGGCGGTCCGGATCAGGGCGTCCCCGCAAATAGCACGATGTTGACGGCTGCGCGGCCGCTGCCGCGCGGCGCGTGCGCCCCGGCGATGCGGCGTACGGGCACCTGGTCGGGCGACGGCGCGTCGCGGTTGCCGTGCTGGTGGAGCCGCACTGCGGGCATGGCCTTGCCTCCTTCAAGATGACGAGCGGCGATTTTACGCCATCGGCACCGGCGCCGCGCCCAGGCGTACGCCGCCGCGCGGGCCCGGCATCGATAATGGCCGTCAGCCATCGACACGGGAGCCAGGATGCCAGCCAGCCAGCGCAGTACCGCAAGAAAAAGCGAGGTGCCGCTCGACCAGGTGCGGCGCTACCTCGAGCCCGGCCCGGTGCTGCTGGTCAGCTCGGCGCACGAAGGCGAGTCCGATGTGATGGTGATGGGCTGGCATACGGTGATGGAATTCTCGCCCTCGCTGGTCGGCTGCGTGATCTCGCGCGCCAACCATAGCTACGGGCTGATCCGCGCCAGCGGCGAGTGCGTGCTGAACCTGCCGACCCGCGCCCAGCTCGAGCAGGTTCTGGGCGTCGGTTCGACCAGCGGGGCCGATATCGACAAGTTCGCCGCCTTCGGCCTGACGCCCGAGCCGGCCGAGCGGGTCGGCGCGCCCGCGATCCGGGAATGCCACGCCCAGTTCGAGTGCCGGCTGCATGACGACAGCCTGGTGGAGCGCTACGATTTCTTCGTCTGGGAAGTGGTGGCGGCGCGGGCGCTGGCCACGCCGCGCCATCCGGAAACCCTGCACTACCAGGGCGACGGCATGTTCATGGTGGCCGGGCCGACGATCCGGCGCCGGCGCCGTGGCCTCAAATAAGCGCCGCACCGGGCGCTAGCGCGGGTGGCGCGCCCGCATCCCGACCCGCTGCGTGATGCGCGCCGCGCTGCCGCGTACCCGCAGCGGTGGCGGCTGCACGGCAACGGCCAGCGCTACCCCGGTGCTCAGCCGGTGTAGGTCGAGCACATCGAGCAGGGCGTCCAGCACGGTGCGCCCGAGCACGGCGTCGCCAGCCTCGACCTGCGGCATTACCCGGTGCAGGGCGCTCAGCACCACCGCGTTTTCCGCACGCTGCTCGCGCAGGCGTTCATAACCGAGTGTGCCCCTGATCAGTTCCTCGTGCCGGAAGCCGGCCTCGACCTCTGCCACCAGCGGCGCGAAGGCATGCACCAGTTCGGCGTCCGGGGCGGCCATCAATGCGCGCACACGGCAGCACAAGGCCTTGCGCGCATGCCGCAGCGCGGCGACCAGGGTGCGCGGACGAGTGGGCTTGGCGGCGTGGGCTTTCATGCGGCTTTCCTCCGTCACGGGCCGGCGCTTGCAGTGTCGGCGCCGGCCGGAGTCTCAGTTTGATACATCTCAAGGTGTTCCGCAAAGTGGCGTAGCGTGCGCACCGCCCGCATGGATGGGGCCGATTCCAACGGAGTTACCGTCGGCTTTGATGTTCCTCAAAGTAACGCTTACCCCTACGGCTAGGCTTGGTTCCATGTCAAACCTGCTCAATGACCCGATGCCGGTCCTGCTGACGGACCGCCTCTCGGCCCCCGCCGGCGGTGGCGTGCTGCGCGCGGTCGGCAAGGGGAGCGGTGATGCGCCCGTCGCGACCTCCGCGGACCCGGCGCCGCTGACGGACCGCCGCCTCGACAGCGTGTTCGGGCCGTTGCGGCTGCGTCCGCTGGCGCCCGGCGATACGGCGACGCACGCGGCCTTCGTGCAGGCACTGGGCGAGCGCGGGCGGCGCATGCGCGCATTCTCCCAGCCGGCAACCGACGGCGGGGTGCAGCTGCGCCTGGTGCTGGCGCAGGCATCGGCCGCCGGTGGCAGGGACTGGCTGCTCGGCGAACTGTGCATCAGCATCGATCGCGGCAAGGTTGCCGCCGAATTCGCCCTGGCGGTGCGGCCGGCGCTGCAAGGCCGCGGGCTCGGCCGGCTGCTGCTGCACAGCGTGCTCGACCTGTGCCTGCAGCGCCGGGTCACGCTGGCCTGCGGATCGGTGCCGGCGGGCTGCCCGGCAATGCTGGCACTGGCGCACCGCTGCGGATTCCAGATCCTGCGTGCGGCCGACGGCTCGGCGCAGCTGGCGCTGATGCTGCGGCCGCGCGAGGTGCGCTGATGGGCCTGCGCATCGTGATCGTGCAGGGCCACCCCGATTGCCGCCGTCCGCACCTGTGCCACACGCTGGCCGAAGC
Organism: Herbaspirillum sp. SJZ107; assembly: GCF_006715485.1. Classification (GTDB taxonomy): domain Bacteria; phylum Pseudomonadota; class Gammaproteobacteria; order Burkholderiales; family Burkholderiaceae_D; genus Telluria. The sequence goes on along the minus strand of NZ_VFNH01000001.1, from coordinate 1,866,796 downwards.
CTATGCCGAAGGCGCCGGCGAAGCCGGCCACAGCGTCGAGCTGGTGGAGCCGGCCCGCCTGGCCTTTCCCTTGCTGAGCAGTCCGGCCGAGTGGCGCCATGGCACCCTGCCGCCACAGCTGGAAGCCGTGCAGGAATCGATCCGCCAGGCCGACCACCTGGTGCTGATGTACCCGCTGTGGCTGGGGGACATGCCTGCCATGCTGAAGGGTTTCCTGGAACACGTATTGCGCCCGGGCTTTGCGGCCAACCCGTCGGCCGTGCGGTTGTCGGGCGACGGCTCGCTTCGCGGCCGTACCGCGCGGGTCGTGGTCAGCACGCCGGTAGCGGCGCCGGTCTACCGCTGGCTGCACGGTGCCCCCAGCCTCAAGCTGGTGCGGCGCAGCATCTTCGTACCGGCCGGGATCGGTCCGGTCCGGGCCACCGTGGTCGGCAGCACCGACGACTTGAGCGAGGAAGAAGTCGAGCGCTGGCGCGTGCGCCTGCGCCGCCTCGGCCGGCGCGCGCGCTGAAGCGAATGGCGGGGGCGGCTATACTGCCAACTTTCGATCCAAGAAAGGAAGCCATGTCCCAGCTCACCGTCATCGCCACCATGCGCGCCAAACCCGGCAAGGAAGCCGATTTGCAGGAACATCTGCTGCGCCTGGTGCCGCAGACACGCACCGAAGCCGGCTGCATCGACTACGACCTGCACCGCCTGCAGGAAGACCCATCGGTTTTCGTGATGTACGAGAACTGGGTCGACCGCGGCGAGCTCGACAAACACCTGCAGATGCCCTACATGCGCGCCTTCGGCGCCGCCTTGCCGGACCTGCTGCGCAGCCCGCTCGAGCTGCAGATGCTGGACACGCTCAGCACCCCGCGCGCATAGATACACGCATCAGCCCTAGCGCAGCACCAGTACCGGTATCGCGCTATGGCTGAGCACCTTCCAGGTCTCGCTGCCGATCAGGCGCCCGGCCAGCCCGCCGCGGCCGCGCGAAGCCATCACGATCAGGTCGCACAGCTGCTCGCGCGCGCTGCGGATGATCGCCTCGCTCGGCGGCAGGCCGGTCACCAGCAGGGTTTCGCAGGGCACGCCCGCCTCGCCGGCGCGGCGCCGGATATAGGCGACCGCATCCTGCCCCAGCTGTTCGCGCTCCTGGCGCCAGGCGTCGTGGATCGGCGCGGCCAGGCCGAGCTCGGGCGCCATCACGTAGGGCGGCGGGCTGGCGTGGACGCCGATCAGGGTGCCCCCGCCGAGCGCGGCCAGGCGCAGCGCCGCTTCGAGCGCAACGGTCGAGCGTTCGGTGCCGTCGGTGGGAACCAGGATGCGGTGGAACACGGCAGCCTCCGGCGAGGTTCAGGCGCTGCCCGGCCTGGGCCGCAGCACCATCACCGGGACCTCGGCGCCGGCCAGCACTTTTTGCGTCTCGCTGCCGGCGAGCAGGCGCGACAGCCCGCGGCGGCCGTGCGAACCCATGAAGATCAGGTCGCAGTCGTGGTCGCGCGCGCTGTCGAGGATGGCGTCGCTGGCCGAGTGCGAGAACACGGTCAGCGGCGTGCACGCGACCCCGGCGCCGGCCGCGGCCGCACTGACGCGGCGCACGTTGCGTTCGGCCCAGGCGCGCAGCGCTTCGCTGTCGAGGTTCGGATCGACCGCCATCGCGGCTTCGGCCGCGGCATAGGTAGGGTAGGTCTGCGCCACCGACAGCGCCACGATCTCGCTGCCGTGCGCCCGTGCGAACTCGACGGCGGCATGCTCGGCCGCGGCCGACACGTCGGAGCCGTCGGTCGGCACCAGGATCCGCTTGTATCGCGGCGCGCCAGCCGGATGTGCGATCGGATTAACCATGGCAAGTCCTCAGCGGTGCACCAGCACCGGGATGGCGCTGTGCACCAGCACTTTCTGGGTTTCGCTGCCCAGCAGCAGGCCACCGAGTCCGCGCCGGCCGTGCGAAGCCATGACGATCAGGTCGCAGCCCAGGTGGCGCGCGGTGCCGATGATGGCTTGCCACGGCTCGTCCGACACCGCCTGTTCCAGCGTGCAGGGAACGCCGGCCTCGCGCGCGGCGCTGTCGACGTCGGCCAGCAGGCGCCGTCCGCGCTCGCGGCTGGCGTCGGCGTACTGTTCGGCGGTGTCGCCGATCATGTCGGGGTCGGTGCTCAGGACGTGGAATGCGGGCATGGCAGTGAAGCCCACCACGTCGGCGCCGACTTCGCGGGCGAAAGCGACGCCGGCCAGGATCGCGCGCTGCGATGCCTCGCTGCCATCGGTCGGTAGCAGGATGCGGCGATACAGTGGATTGTCGAGCGGCTGGCTCATGTGCAGGCTCCGATGCGGGACCGCGTGGCCCCGATGTAATCAGCATGACAAATATGCCGAGTGCATCGGTTGACCTGCATCAAACCCGGGACCGTCCGCCCGCGGCGCCGTTCAGGCGTCCGGGGCACCGAGGCTGAAGCGTCCTTCGGCCACGGTGCGTTCCCCGCAGCGCACCGCGAAGGTGCCGCCGGCCAGGTCGGCGCCGAGCGCCAGTTCGCTGCCGAGGGCGGCCGGGGCCTTGAAGCGGGCGTCCAGCGCGGCCAGCGGGCGGCCGCCGGCGCGCTCCAGTTCGGCGCAGGCACGCCCCAGCGTGTGCATGCCGTGGATGATCGGGCGCTTCATGCCCATCAGGTTGGCCGACCAGCGCCACAGGTGGATCGGGTTCCAGTCGCCGGACAGGCGGGCGTAGGCGCGTCCGCTGGCAGCCGCCAGGCGCCAGGCGGCGACGGGCGGCAGCGAGGTGTCGGGCGGGCGCGTCCGGCCATGGCCGCCGCGTCCGCCGCGCACCACCAGGTAGGTGCTGCGGCAGGTGAACACCGTGTGGCCGTCCTGCTCGCCGAGGGTCTCGAGGGTGGCGTAGACGGCGCCTTTCTCGTTGGGCGGGCGGATTGCCACCGTGGTGTTCAGCCCCAGCGGCAGCGCCGGCTGGTGGGGCGCGCCCAGATGCAGGGCGTTTTCGGCGTGGACGGTGCCGGCAAGGCGGAACGGAAAGGCCGGGTCGAGCATGGTCGCCACCTGGGCGCGCTGCGCCAGCAGGTAATAGAAGGTCAGCGGGATCGCGGCTGGTTCTGCCGAAGCAGGGAAGCCGAGCGCCTGGCGGTAGCGCTGCACCCGGGCCGGATCGATGGCGTCCAGTACGAAGGCGCTGCGCGGGGTGCGCGCCCCGGACGTGCGGCGGCGCCGGCGGAACAGGCCGCGCAGCAGGGTGAAGGCGTTCAGCGTGGGCAGCGCTCTGGGAGACGGCGGGTGGTCTGCGGACATCTGTGCGTAGCGAGAGGCAAAACCTGCATTGTGCCTGAAACCGGCAGTTGTCCCGGAATACTTGTGAGTTACGGCCAAGCACGGTACCCTATCGGTTTGGCATAAAGAATCACTTAATTAGATGAGGATGGAATGAAGAAGCAGGTGTTGTTGATGGCGGCGCTGTCCGCCGCAGGGTTGGCAAACGCCCAGGAAACGGTACGGATCGGCCACGTGGCCGCCATGACCGGCCCGGTGGCCCACTTCGGCAAGGACAGCGAGAACGGCGTGCGCATGGCGGTCGAAGCCCTGAACGCGCGCGGCGCCACCATCGGCGGGAAGAAAGTGAAATGGGTGCTGGTCGGCGAGGATGACGGCGGCGATCCGAAACAGGCGACGGCCGCGGCGCAGAAGCTGGCCGATGCGAAGGTGAATGCGGTGATCGGCCACGAAACCTCGGGCACCACGATTCCCGCCTCCAAGATCTACCACGATGCCGGCATCCCGCAGATCTCGGCCTCGACCACGTCGCCGAAATATACGCAGCAGGGCTTCAACACCGCCTTCCGCGTAGTCGCCAACGACATCCAGCTCGGCCATGTGCTGGGCCGCTATGCCGCCAAGACCATGGGCGTCAAGCGCGTCGCCGTGATCGACGACCGCACCGCCTACGGCCAGGGCCTGGCCAACGAGTTCAGCAACGGCCTGCGCCAGCAGGGCGTGAATGTGGTTGCCAAGGAATTCACCAACGACAAGGCAACCGATTTCGCGGCGATCCTGACCCGCGTGCGCGCCGCCAAGCCGGACCTGGTGTTCTTCGGCGGCATGAACGCGGTGGCCGGTCCGATGCTGCGCCAGATGAAGCAGCTGGGCCTGAACGCGCGCATGATGGGCGGCGACGGCATCTGCTCGGACGAGATGCACAAGCTGTCCGGCGGCACCATGGCCGACGGCCAGGTGGTGTGCGCCGAAGCCGGCGGCGTCGAAGCGGCGGGCAAGGCCGCGATCGACAAGTTCCGCGCCGACTACCGCAAGCGCTACGGCATCGACGTCCAGATCATCGCGCCGTACTCCTACGACGCCACCCTGCTGCTGGCGGCGGCGATGGACAAGGCCGGCTCGGCCGAGCCGGCCAAGTACCTGCCGCTGCTGGCGAAAACCCAATACAAGGGAGTCACCGGCAACATCGCCTTCGACAACCGCGGCGACATCCGCGACGGCGCGATCACGCTGTACACCTTCAAGGGCGGTCACCGCACCGAGATCGCGGTCACCAAGTAAGCCATACGGCAGGCATGGATGAAGCGGCGGCCGCCCTGCGAGGCGGCCGCCTCCCTTTGGAAGGACGTGTTCTTATTTGGGCGCTGCCAGCATCAGCTCGTCGAGCATCTGCCGCGTCGCCTTCAGGAGCTGCTCCGACATGGCCGGATTGCCCTTGGCGGCACCGCGCGCCACGGCCAGGCCGCCGACCATTGCCGCCACCGCCACCATGCCGCGCGCCAGCGCGTCGCTGCCGGGCTGGTTGGCCGCGATCTGGCGCTCGAAGGCGCGGGCCAGCACCATGTAGCCTTCGGCGAAACGGGCGCTGATGGCCTTGTCCTGGCGTCCGATCTCGCTCGCCGAGGCCGCGATCGGGCAGCGGGTTCCATAGTCGTCGCGGCCGTCCACGGCCAGGAAATGGTCGAGATAGGCGCCCAGGTCAGGCATGCCATCCCGGGTGGAGGCGTACATGCGGGCGTTGGCCTGTTCCAGGCCGTAGGCCAGCGCTTCGAGCGCCAGCTCTTCCTTCGATTTGAAGTGGGCGTACAGCGCGCCGTGCGTCAGGCCGGCTTCCTTGCTGATTTCGGCGACGCCGACGCCGTCGATGCCGCGTTCGCGGAAAAGCTTGCTGGCAGCTTTGATCAATGCCATCCGGTTTTCGGCGGCCTTTTCCTTGCTGATTCTCATTGTGATGACTATGGATAGAGGGCGGCGAATGCGCCGTGGCGTAGCCTCTCCGGGCGCTTGCTCGGTCCGACCGTAGGGTATGTCTCGTTTGTGTAATGATTACGAGGGCGAGTATAACCCCGCTGCCGCCCTTGGCGCGTCGACAAATATACGACACGCGCGGCGATCCGCCCCGCGGCCGCCAAGCGGACCGCGGGGTGGCCGTAAACACTGCTATGCTGGCGTCGACCAATTCAACCATGGAGGCAGACCCAGCATGCAGATGACCGAACCGCGCCCGGACGCGCCTTTCCTGGTGGTACTGAACGCCGGGTCGGGACACGCCGAGACCGATCTGCGCTGCTCGACCATACGCGACGTGCTGGAGGGCGCCGGCCGGCGCTGCCACCTCGAGGTGGTGCACGATGCGTCCGAACTCGGCGCCACCGCCGAACGGATGGCGGCGCGCGCGCGCGCCGAGGGCGGCATCCTGGTCGCGGCCGGCGGCGACGGCACCCTCAACACGGTAGCCCACGAGGCGGTGCGCGCCGGCTGTCCGTTCGGCGTACTGCCCCAGGGTACCTTCAATTATTTCGGCCGCACCCACAATATTCCCGAAGACCTGGCCGAGGCCGTGCATGCGCTGCTGCGTGCGCGCGTGCGCCCGGTACAGATCGGCCGGGTCAACGAGCGCATCTTCCTGGTCAACGCCAGCGTCGGCCTGTACCCGAAACTGCTCGAAGAGCGCGAGCACGACAAGCGCCAGTACGGCCGTTCGCGCGTGGTGGCGCTGCTGTCGGCGCTCAAGACCGCACTCGGGCGCCACCGCAACCTGCGCATCACGCTGGAACTCGACGGCCAGCCGCGCCACCTGCGCACGCCGACCCTGTTCGTCGGCAACAACCGGCTGCAGATGGAGCAGGTCGGCATGCCGCCGCTGCAGCATGCGCTCGACGAAGGACGGCTGGCCGCGATCGCGCCGCGCGCGGTGGGCAAGCTGCGCATGCTCGGCCTGCTGGTGCGCGGCGCCATGGGACGGCTCGGTGAAGCCGAGGACGTCGATGCCTTTGCCTTCCGCAGCATGACGGTGCGCGGGCCGCTGCTGTCCGGCCGGCGCCGCCTGAAGGTCGCCACCGACGGCGAAGTCTGCAGGATGGCGCTGCCGCTGCGCTTCGAGGTGCTCGACGACCAGCTGCACCTGCTGGTGCCCGAGCCAGAGGCCGAACCCGCGGCCGGCAGCGGCGCCGGCGGGCGCGCCATCGCCGCAGCCTGAAGCGCTCAGTCCACGCCCAGCAGCGCGCCGATCGCCTCGAGCGGCATCGGGCGCGCCAGCAGGTAGCCCTGCGCCTCGTCGCAGTCGGCGGCGCGCAGGAAGTCGAGCACCTCGGCGGTCTCGACGCCTTCGGCCACCACCGACATGCGCAGCGCATGCGCCATGTCGACGAAGGCCTTCACGAAATCGAAAGCGCTGATGCGGCCGTCGTCCTGCAGCACGAAGGAACGGTCGAGCTTGAGCACGTCGATCGGAAAACGGCGCAGGTAGGCCAGGCCGGAATAGCCGGTGCCGAAGTCGTCGACCGCGATCTTGACCCCCAGCGCCTGCAGCTCGCCCAGCATGGCTGCAGTGCGTTCCATGTCTTCGATCAGGGCGCTTTCGGTCAGCTCCAGCTCCAGGTGGCAGGGCGCCAGTCCGGACGCTTCGAGCGCGCCGCGCACGTCGCCGACAAAGCCGGCCTGGGCCAGCTGGCGCGCCGAGACATTGACCGAGACCCGCACCGGCTTGCCGTGACTGGCCACCAGCGCCTGCGTCGCGCGGCAGGCCTGGTGCAGCACCCAGTGTCCGATCTCGTTGATCAGGCCGGTTTCCTCGGCGATGGCGATGAACTCGCCCGGCGCGACCCGGCCCAGCTGCGGATGGTTCCAGCGGATCAGCGCTTCCATCCCGACCATGGCCATGCTGCGCAGGTCGATGCGCGGCTGGAAGGCCAGCGCGAATTCGCCGCGCGCCAGCGCCGGCCGCAGCGAGGTCTCGAGCGCCATGCGCGCCTGCGCGCGCGCCGTCATGGCGGCTTCGAAGAAGCGGTAGCGGTTGCGCCCGGCCGCCTTGGCGCGGTACATCGCGGTGTCGGCCGTCTGGAACAGCACTTCGCGGGTGGCGGCGTCCTGCGGGTACAGGCTGATGCCGATCGAGGCGCCGATGATCACGTCCTGGGTGCCGACCGGCACCGGCGCGCCCAGCAGCGCCAGCAGGCGCGCGGCGATGCCCTCGGCCTCGGCGGCGCCGCCGGCGCAGGGGGCGACCACCACGAATTCGTCGCCGCCCAGGCGCGCCAGCGTCGCGTCCGGACGGAGCTCGCGGCGCAGGCGCTGTGCCACTTCGCACAGCAGCGCGTCGCCCAGGTCATGGCCGAAGGAATCGTTGATTTCCTTGAACCGGTCGAGGTCGAGGAACAGCACCGCGACCGAGGCGTCGCCGGTGCAGGCGTCGAGCGCGGCCTGCAGGCGTTCGTGCAGCAGGGTGCGGTTGGGCAGCCCGGTCAGGCTGTCGTGGGTGGCCAGGTGGCGCAGGCGGCGTTCGGCCTCTTCGCGCTCGCTGAGGTCGCGGATGATCGCCTGGAAGAATTCCTGGCCGCCGTCCTCGAAGCGCGATACCCGCACTTCGGCCGGGAAGGTGCTGCCGTCGCGGCGGCGTTTGGTGATGCGCAGCAGGTGGGTCTGGCCGGCGCGCAGGCTCTCCAGCAGCGCCAGGTCGTAGGGGAAGCCGCTGTCGACCAGGTGCACGCTGCTGCCGACGAATTCCTCCGCACTGTAGCCGAAGGTGGCGCAGGCGCTGGCGTTGGCGGCCACCACGCGCAGGTCGCGGTCGGCGATCAGGATGCTGTCGCCGGCCTGTTCGAACAGGCTGCGGAAGCGCTGCTCGCTGCGGCGCAGGGCGTCGGCGGCGCAGCGCTGGTCGGTGATGTCGTGGAAATAGACCGACAGCCCGTCCTCGGTCGGGTAGGTGCGCACCTCGACCCAGGCGCCGGTCGGCGCCCACAGCGTCTCCAGCACCCCGGCGCGGCCGCTGGCCATGGCGCCGCGGTAGTAGTCGAGCAGCGCGGTGCCCTCGAGCATCGGCGCCACGTCCAGCAGCTTGCGGCCGATGCCGTCGCCGAGTTCGATGCCGGCGAAGGCGGCCGCCTTGCGGTTGGCGTAGATGACGCGCCAGTCGCGGTCGACCGCGAAGAAGGCATCGCCGATGCTCTCGAGCATGGCGTTCATGCGTTGCTGCGAACGGTCCACGGCTTCGGAAACGCCCGGGAGGCTGGCATCGTGGGCGAGGGGGAGGCTGTCGAAGGAGGCGGGCTGTCTGCTCATGGGGTTCCAGTACGGGGCAATCTACCCATCGCAGATTTTATCATTCCCGACAGCAACGTTTAACAAGGTGCGGTAAATAAGCGACACTCCAGCGTGATTCGAGGACCGCCCGGCCGGCGCTGCCGGATAGCGCACAGGGGGCCGCCGCCCGGCGGGGGTGCCGGGGCGGCGGGTGGCGCCGTGGAGGACTCGGCGCCGGGGTGACGTGTCGAGATGACGTGTCTGCTGCCTCTATTACATACTACCTCTGTTACGCAGCGTCGTCGGGCGAGCCCTGCGCGCCTTGGCGGTTGCCCTGGCTGCGGGTCGAATCGCCCTGGGCCGGGGTACCGCCCGGCTGGCCCTTGGCCTGCTGCAAGTTGCCGGAATCGGCCAGGTCGGGGCTGCCGACGCCGCCGTCGCGGCCACCATCGTTCAGATTGCCAGTGGTGCCGGTCTTGCCGGCACTGCTGGTGCCGACGCCGCTGAGTTCATCATAATTACGCCCTTTGATGCCCTTGCCTTTGTATTCCTGGTTGCTTGGCATATGGTGCTCCTTATGTATATCCGATAGGCTTTATCTTAGACCGCCGGGTGCCCGCGGCAATCGGAATAGAGGGCGTGGCGACGTAGGACGTGCCGTACAGGAGTTGACAAGTTGTCCAATCCGTGGCCGAATCAAGGGTCGGCGGTGCTTGCTGCCAGGATCCAAGACAAGAAGAATGAACAGAACCGGAGCAGGGAAGGTGAGGGGGACCGGGCGCGCCACGCTGGAAGAAGTGGCCACGCTGGCGGGCGTGTCCACCATGACGGCGTCGCGCGCCTTGAGCCAGCCGCGGCTGGTATCGGAAACCACCCGCGCCAAGGTCGAGCAGGCGGTGGTCGAACTCGGCTACGTGCCGAACCGCGCCGCGCGCGCCCTGGCGTCGGCCCATTCGCGCGTGATCGTGGTGCTGGTGCCCTCGCTGTCGAACGCGGTGTTCACGGCGGTGCTGGACGGCATCCATGACGCGGTCGGGGCCAGCCAGTACCAGCTCCTGATCGGCAACACGCGTTATTCCGACGCCGAAGAAGAAAAGCTGCTGAATATCTACCTGCAGTCGAATCCGGACGGCGTGCTGCTGTCCGGCGTGTCGCACAGCCCCCACGTGCAGCGCGTGCTGGGCAGCCTGCAGATTCCGATCGTGTCGATGATGGACCTGGCCGAAGGCGAGGAAGACTTGTCGGTCGGCTTTTCCCAGCTCGACGCCGGCAGCACCATGACGCGCCACCTGATCGACAGGGGCTACCGCCGCATCGGCTTCATCGGCGCCCAGCTCGACGAACGGACGCTGCGCCGCGCCGATGGCTACCGCCAGGCGATGCGGGCGGCCGGGCTGGCCGATCCGGCGCTGGAAGTAATGACCGCAGAGCCGTCGACCATCGCGCTCGGCGCGCGGCTGATGCAGCGCACCCTGGCGCTCGGCTGCGATGCGGTGTTCTGCTGCAACGACGACCTGGCCCACGGCGCCATCTACCATTGCCAGCGCCATGGCGTGCGGGTGCCGCAGGACGTGGCGATCGCCGGCTTCAACGACCTGCCGGCTTCGGAATGGATGATGCCCTCGCTGACCACGGTCGATACGCCGCGCTACCGCATCGGCTACGAAGCCGCCTCGCTGCTGCTGGACGTGATCGGCGGGCGCACGCCGGCGCAGCGCCGCATCGACCTCGGGTTCACGCTGCGCGCGCGGGAGAGCACGTGAGCGCTACCGGTACCCCGGCCGCGGCGCCGCCGGTGGCCTTGATCGTCGAGGACGAACCGCAGATCCGCCGCTTCGTGCGCATGGCGCTGGAAGGCGAGGGCTGGCAGGTACACGTGGCCGAGACCGTGCAGCGCGGCGTGATCGAGGCCGGCACCCGCAGCCCGGACCTGATCGTGCTCGACCTCGGCCTGCCCGACGGCGACGGCCTGGCGCTGATCCGCGCGGTGCGGGCCTGGAGCCCGGTGCCGATCATCGTGCTGTCGGCGCGCGTCGACGAAGCCGGCAAAATTACGGCGCTGGACGCCGGCGCCGACGACTATCTGACCAAGCCCTTCGGCGTCGGCGAGCTGCTGGCGCGGGTGCGCGCGGCGCTGCGGCGCCAGCACAAGGGCATCGCCGAGGCGCCGTCGAGCGTGCGTGTCGGCCCCATCGAAGTCGACTTGCACAGGCGCCTGGTGGCGCGCGACGGCCAGCCGGTGCACCTGACACCGACCGAGTACAAGCTGCTGACGGTGCTGCTGGCCAACCTCGGCCGGGTGGTCACGGCGCCGCAGCTGCTGCGCGAAGTCTGGGGACCGTCGCATGCCGACAACAGCCATTACGTGCGCATCTACATGGGGCATTTGCGCCAGAAACTCGAAGCGGATCCGGCCCAGCCGCGCCACCTGCTGACCGAGACCGCGGTCGGCTACCGGCTGCAGCCCTGAACGACAAAATGCTTGAGTGACTTGCGGTAGCTGGCGTAAGCTGAGCCATTGTCACCGAGGGAGCGCTCGATGGGGCCGACCGATCCGCTGTTCGCCGTGCTTGCCGTGGGCCTGGCCCTGGGCGTCGTGCATGCCTGCCGCCGCTGGCTGCCGGCGCCGCCCGGCGGCGGGCGCAATGCCGCCATCGATGGCCTGCGCGGCTACCTGGCCTTCTTCGTGTTCCTGCACCATGCCGCGATCTGGCGCGGCTACCTGGCGACCCGGGAGTGGACGGCGCCGCCGTCGCGCCTGTTCACCCACTTCGGCGAATCGAGCGTCACCCTGTTCTTCATGATCACGGCCTTCCTGTTCGTGCGCAAGCTGCAGGCCGCGCGCGGCGGCTTCGGCTGGGGCGCATTCTTTCTCGGCCGCGTGCTGCGCCTGGTACCGGCCTATGCGCTGGCGATGGGCCTGATGTTCGCCGTGGTCGCGGTGGACTCCGGCTGGACACTGCTCGAGCCGAAGCATGTCGTCGCGCGCGAGGTGGCGCAGTGGCTGGCCTTTTCGATCGCCGGCTACGGCCCCGTGAACGGCTTCGGCGGTACCCACTTGATCACCGCGGGCGTGGTCTGGTCGCTGGCGTCCGAGTGGCATTTCTACCTGGCGCTGCCGCTGCTCGGACTGGCCCTGGGGCGGCGCGCCGGCGCCGTCCCCTGCCTGCTGGCGGCAGCGTCGCTGGCGCTGGCGGCCTGGCAGCACGCGCACCTGGCCGTGATGCCGGCCTTTGCCGGCGGCGCGCTGGCGGTGCCGCTGGCGCAGCGGCCCGGCGTGCGGCGGCTGGCAGCCTCGCCTGCCGGCACCGGCCTGGTGCTGGCGGGCGTCGCGCTCGCCGTGCTGCTGTTCCCGACAGCCTACGCGCCGGCGCCGATGCTGCTGCTGGCGTGCGCCTTCACGCTGGTCGCTGCCGGCTGCAGCCTGTCGGGTGCCCTGACCAGCCGGGTGTCGCGCCTGCTGGGGGAGCCGACCTACAGCATCTACCTGCTGCACGGGCTGGTGCTGTACGTGGCGATCCACTGGGTGTTCGGCGCAACCGTGGTGGCGCGCTGGCCGGCGCCGGCATATTGCGCGCTGGTGCTGGGCCTGGTGCCGGTGCTGCTGGCGCTGGCCTGGGCCAGCTACCGCTGGATCGAGATGCCGGCGCTGCGCCTGCTGCCCGGACTTGGCGGGCGGCGTGCGCAGGCGGCGCCGGGTCAGGAGCGGCCGGCCGCCTCGCTCTAGATGAAATTTCCTAACATTAGCGGCGGTTTTTGTAGGAAAATCCGTTTATTAATTTCCAACTGACATTACATTCGGCCCGGACCGCGCGTCCGCCAACAAGCCATGGTCACGCATCCGATGCGTGCGTAAATGGCAGCCGACAGGAGACAGGATGCTCGGAGCAGGCAAGACCATGCTGCGCGGCTGGCCACGGGCGCTGTGCGCCGGGGCAATCGTCGGCGCAATCGTCGGCGCGGCCGGCGGCGCTGCTGCGGCCGCCGCGCCCCAGCCCGGACCGCGCGCCGAGGTGATCCACTGGTGGACCTCGGGCGGCGAATCGGCCGCGGTCAGGCAGGTGGCCCAGGCCTACCGCGGCCTCGGCGGCACCTGGGTCGACACCGCGATCGCCGGCGGCGACCAGTCGCGCGCCGTCACCCTCAACCGCATCATCGGCGGCAAGCCACCCACCGCGGCCCAGTTCAACACCTCGCGCCAGTTCGTCGACATCATCGAGGAAGGCCTGCTGAACGACGTCGACGATGCCGCCCGCCGCGGCGCCTGGGAACGCACGCTGCCGCAGCCGATCGTCGACGTCATCAAGGTGCACGGCCACTGGTACGCGGCGCCGGTCAACGTCCACATGCAGACCTGGCTGTGGTATTCGAAGCCCGCGTTCGCCCGCGCCGGGATCGCGCGTGCGCCGCAAAGCGTCGAGGAACTGTTCGCGGCGCTGGACAAGCTCAAGGCGGCCGGGCTGGTGCCGCTGGCGCATGGCGGCCAGGCCTGGCAGGACAGCATCCTGTTTTCGCTGATGCTGTCCAACCTCGGCGGGCGCGCGCTCTACCTGCGGGTGCTGCGCGACCGCGACCAGGCCGCGATCCGATCGAACGACTTCCGCCGCGTGCTGCTGGCCTATAAACGCCTGCACGGCTACGTCGACCCGGCCGCGCCGGGACGCAACTGGAACGACGCCACCGCGATGGTGATCGGGGGCCGCGCCGGCATCCAGGTGATGGGCGACTGGGCCAAGGGCGAATTCACGGCGGCCGGCCAGCAGCCGGAGCGTGACTACGGCTGCCTGCCGGGCCTGGGCGCGGCCAGCCCCTACCTGGTCCAGGGCGACGTGCTGGTGTTCCCGCGCACGGCGGATCCGGCGGTGCTGCGGGCGCAGAAGCTGGTGGCGCGCGTGGTCGCCGACCCCGCCGTGCAGCTGTCGTTCAACCGCCTGAAGGGGTCGATCCCGGCGCGCCTGGATGCCGATCCCGCCAGCCTGGACGCCTGTGCGCAAAAGGGCATGGCCATTGCGCGCGACCGCGCGCGGCCGCTGGGCGTGATGGAGATCTACCTGACCCCCGACCAGAACGGCGCGCTGCAGGACGTGCTGACCGCCTACTGGAACACCGACATGCCGGTGGAACAGGCCCAGAACAGCATCGCCTCGGCGCTGCGCTATTGACATGAGGCCCGCGCTGAAACTCACACGCCTGACACCGCACGCGGCCCTGCTGCCGATGGCGCTGACCGCCATCGTCGCCTACCTCGGCGCCGCCGCCTGGACCCTGGTCATTTCCCTGACCGGCTCGCGCACCTTCCCCTCGGGGCGCTTCATCGGCCTGGCCCAGTACGGGCGCCTGTTCGACAACGAGCGCTGGATGCTGTCGCTGCACAACCTGGCGGTCTATGGCGTGCTGTTCATCCTGGCCTGCCTGGCGATCGGCTTCCTGCTGGCGGTCTTCATCGACCAGCGCGTGCGCGGCGAAGGGGTGTTCCGCACCATCTTCCTGTACCCGTACGCGATGTCCTTCGTCGCCACCGGCCTGGTGTGGCAATGGCTGCTGACGCCGGGCGACGGCCTGGACGGCGTGGTGCGCGGGCTCGGTTTCTCCGGTTTTACCTTCGACTGGATCGTGCGCCAGGACCTGGTGATCTACACCGTCGTGATCGCGACCGTGTGGCAGGCCTCGGGGCTGGTGATGGCCTTGATGCTGGCCGGGCTGCGCGGCGTCGACCCCGACATCTGGAAGGCGGCGCGCCTGGACGGCATCCCGCCGTGGCGCGTGTACACCCGCATCGTGCTGCCGATGCTGTGGCCGACGATCGCCACCGTCCTGCTGCTGCTGTCGACCGCCGTGGTCAAGCTGTACGACGCGGTGGTGGCGATGACCAACGGCGGCCCCGGCACCGCCAGCGAGGTACCGACCAAGTTCATCATGGACCACCTGTTCCTGCGCTCGAACGTCGGCCTGGCCTCGGCCGGCGCGGTCGTGCTGCTGGTGCCGGTGCTGGCGCTGCTGGCGCCGTATGCCTACGCGCGGACGCGCAAGGAGGCCGCATGACGCCGACCGTCCACCAGGCCGCGATTGCGACCGCGCTCGAAACGGCACTCGAGCCCGCGCTTGAGCCGGCGCTCGAGCCGGTGAAGCGGCCGGCGCGCGGCCGTACCCGGCGCCGGCGCTGGAGTCCGGCCCGCATCGGCATCTATCTGTTCCTCCTGAGCGCCGGCGCGTTTTTCCTGCTGCCGCTGTACGTGATGATCGTCACCTCGCTCAAGCCGATGGAGGAGATCCGCCAGGGCGGCATCCTGGCGCTGCCGCATGCCTGGACGCTCGAACCCTGGCGCCAGGCCTGGAGCGGCGTCTGCACCGGCGCCGCCTGCGAAGGCATCCGCGGCGGCTTCCTCAACTCGGTCTGGATCACGGTGCCGAGCACGCTGCTGGCGATCGCGATCGGCGCCGTCAACGGCTACGCGCTGTCGTTCTGGCGCCCGCGCGGCGCCAACCTGCTGTTCGGTATCCTGCTGGCCGGCGCCTTCGTGCCGGTGCAGGTGATGATCTATCCGCTGGTGCGCGTGATGGCGCTGGCCGGCGTCTATGGCTCGCTGCCGGCCATCGTGCTGGTACACCTGGTGTTCGGCATGCCGGTGATGACGCTGCTGTTCCGGAATTATTATGCGGGCGTGCCGCACGAGCTGTTCCAGGCTGCGCGCATCGACGGCGGCGGTTTCTGGCGCATCTTCCTGCAGGTGATGCTGCCGATGTCGCTGCCGATCGTGGTGGTGGCGGCGATCATGCAGGTCACCGGCGTGTGGAACGACTACATCCTCGGCCTGGTGTTCGCCGGCCGCGACAACCTGCCGATGACGGTGGAGCTGAACAACGTGATCAACACCACCACCGGTGCCCGCCAGTACAACGTCAACATGGCGGCCACCATCCTGACGGCGCTGCTGCCGCTGGCCCTGTATTTCTTCTCCGGACGCTGGTTCGTGCGCGGCATCGCCGCCGGCGCCGTGAAAGGCTGACCCCGCGATGGCGAACGTCCACCTGCGCGACCTGCATATCCGCCTCGGCGGCAGGGACATCATCCGCGGCCTCGACCTGCAGGTCGAGCCGGGCGAATTCCTGGTGCTGCTCGGCCCCTCCGGCTGCGGCAAGTCGACCCTGCTGCACAGCATCGCCGGCCTAGTCGAACCGGCCGCCGGTGCGATCGAGATCGGCGGCCGCGACATGACGGATGCCGACCCGAGCGAGCGCGGCATCGGCATGGTGTTCCAGTCGTATGCGCTGTACCCGACCATGACGGTGGAAGCCAACATGTCCTTCGGCCTGCGCATCGCCGGCACGCCGAAGGAGGAGATCCGGCGCCGCGTGGCACGCGCGGCGGCGATGCTGCAGCTGGATGCGCTGCTGTCGCGCAAGCCGGCGCAGCTCTCCGGCGGCCAGCGCCAGCGGGTGGCGATCGGGCGCGCGCTGGTGCGCGAAGCGCGCGTGTTCCTGTTCGACGAGCCGCTGTCGAACCTCGACGCCAAGCTGCGCGCCGAGTTGCGGCGCGAACTCAAGCTGCTGCACCAGACGCTCGGCTCGACCATGATCTACGTGACCCACGACCAGGCCGAGGCGATGACGCTGGCCAGCCGCATCGTGGTGATGGACAAGGGCCGCATCCAGCAGGTCGGCACCCCGGCCGAGGTGTACGCGCGCCCGGCCAACCGCTTCGTCGCAGGCTTCCTGGGATCGCCGCCGATGGCCTTCATCGACGGCGCGCTCGATGCGGCGGGGCGCTTCCGCGCCGGCGCCATCGAGTTGCCGGCCGGGGTCGGGGCGGCAGGGCGGGCGAGCGGGCCGGCGCTGCTGGGCGTGCGCCCCGAGCACGTGGCCATCGGCGCCGGTCCGCTGCGCGCCGAGGTGACCCTGGTGGAACCGATGGGCAACCACCAGGTCGTGTGGCTGCGCTGCGGCACGGCTGCACTCGGCGCGCTGGTGCACGATACGCGCGCATTCGCGCCCGGCGACGAGGTCGCTTTCGGCATCGATGCGGCCCGGGTCTCGCTGTTCGACCCGCAGGACGGGCGCCGCCTGTAATGACGATGCCGGCCCCGAGGTAGGCACCGGGCGGCGAATGCAGTATGCTTCGGTGTTTGGTATCGACTGTTTTTGTTCAACCCCTGGATGAGGTGAGCCGCCGTGGCGACGATCAAGGATGTAGCGAAGCTGGCCGGCGTCGGCCTCGGAACCGCCTCGCGCGTGGTCAGCGGGCGCGGTTCGGTCTCGCCCGCCACGCTCGAGCGGGTCAGGAAGGCGATCGACGAACTCGGTTTCCGTCCATCGCATGCGGCGCGCGCGCTGCTGTCGGGATCGAGCCGCATGGTCGGCGTCTACATCCCGGTGCTGAGCGGGACCTTCTACACGCCGATCCTGCAGATCATGGATACCGAGCTGCGTGCCGCCGGCCTGCACATGGTGCTGGCCTTCGGCGTCGGCCTCGGCGATGCGCGCCGGCAGGCGATCGAAGGCATCGACTTCCTGATCGAACGCGGCTGCGACGGCCTGATCGTGATGACCAGCGCGCTGCTCGAGGAAGACGTGGCGGCGCTCGGGGCCAAGGCCGGCCAGCTGGTGGCGCTGAACCACGCCTTCGAATCGATGCCCGACCAGTGTTTCACGGTCGACCACGTGCTGGGCGGGCGCCTGGCGGCACGCACGCTGCTCGAGCACAAGCACCGCAAGATCGCCGTGGTGGAAGGGCCGCGCAGCCTGGCCGACAACAACGAGCGCATTGCCGGCTTCATGAGCGAGCTGGCCGACAACGGTATCGACCCCGACAAGGTATGGCGCGTGGAGAGTGATTTTTCGCCGGCCGGCGGCTTTGCCGCGGCCAGGGACCTGATCGCCTCCGGCACGCCCTGCAGCGCGCTGTTCTGCGCCAACGACGAGATGGCAGCCGGCGCGCTGGCGTATTTCCAGGAAGCCGGCATCCGCGTGCCGCACGACCTGTCGGTGCTGGGCTACGACGACACCCCGAGCGCCGCCTATGCAGCGCCGCGCCTCAGTTCCGTGCACATGCCGTGGCGCGAGATGACGCTGAATGGCGTGAATGCCTTGCTCAACCTGTGCTACGACATGAAGCGGCCGGTGTCGCGCGACTTCCCGGTCAGCGTCACGCTGCGCGCATCGCTGGCACGAGCGCCGGGCACCAGGCGCAAGGCCGCATGAGCCGGCACGGCTTTTTTTTGCGCTGTATATGGAAACCTTTCCACCCGCGGTAAACCGCTTTGCATAATCCATCCCCGACCCGACCATGACGACGATATTCCAGGCTGACGAGCAGGAACTCGAACCCCGGGCGCCGCAGCGCGCCGATTTCGCCACCGACTTCCTGTGGGGCGCCGCCACCTCGTCCTACCAGATCGAAGGGGGCGCAAAACTCGACGGCCGCGTCGAGTCGATCTGGGACCGCTTCGCCGCGACGCCCGGCAGGATCCGCGACGGCTCGAGCGGGGCGGTGGCCTGCGACCACTACCACCGCTGGCCGCAGGACCTCGACATCGGGCGCGAACTCGGGCTCAACGCCTACCGTTTCTCGATCGCCTGGCCGCGCATCTTCGGCGGGCCGGGCGGCAAGCCGAACCCGAAGGGCCTCGATTTCTACGAGCGCCTGGTCGACGGCATGCTGGCGCGCGGCCTGCAGCCCTGGGCCACGCTGTATCACTGGGACTTGCCGCAAGCCCTGCAGGACCGCGGCGGCTGGAACGAACGCGCCACGGTCGACGCCTTCGTCGAACTGGCGGATGCGGTGACGCGCCGCCTGGGCGACCGCGTGCAGCACTGGATCACCCAGAACGAGCCGTGGTGCACGGCGATGATCGGCCACCACGAGGGCTGGCATGCGCCCGGCATCGCCGACTTCAGGACCGCGCTGCAGGTGGCGCACCACGTGCTGCTGGCCCACGGCAAGGCGCTGCCGGCGATCCGCGCCAATGTGCCGGATGCGCGCGCCGGCATCGCGCTCAGCCTGCATCCGTTGCGTCCGGCCAGCGACAGTGCGCTCGATCACGCGGCGCTGGCGCGCCACGACGGCTTGCGCTACCGCTGGTTCCTCGATCCGCTGTACGGCCGCGGCTATCCGGAGGACACCCTGCGCCTGGTCGGCGACGCGGCCCCGGTGATCCTGCCGGGCGACCTGGAAGCGATCGCCGCGCCCACCGATTTCCTCGGCGTGAATTACTACTTCCCCGAAACGGTGGCCGATGCGCCCGGCCACGGTCCGCTCGGCGTGCGGGTGCTGGAAGCGCGCGGCGAGACCACGGCGATGGGCTGGCCGGTGGCGCCTCAGGGCCTGGCCGAGCTGCTGCAGCGCGTGCACCGCGACTACCGTCCAGGGCCGCTTTACGTGACCGAGAACGGCGCCTGCTACGACGATACGGTGGCCGCGGACGGGGCGGTGCGCGACCCCGGGCGCAAGCGCTACCTGATGCGCCACCTGGCGGCGCTGCACGCCGCGATCGGCGAAGGCGTGCCGGTGCAGGGCTACTTTGCCTGGAGCCTGCTCGACAACTTCGAGTGGTCGGAGGGCTACCTGCGCCGCTTCGGACTGGTCCACGTCGACTATGCGACCCAGCAGCGGCGCCTGAAGGACAGCGCGCTGTGGTACCGGTCCTTCCTGCAGGAAGTCGGTAAATGACCTGAGGGATGAGTTGACAGGGGCGGCGTTTGCATTCACTATCCGGGTACACATTGGAATCGTTTCCAAATCTGTCCGGAAGCGCTGCCGCATAACATAGGAGACCCTGCATGCTTGATCCGTTCCGCCGGCGCGCGCTGGCATTGGCCGTGGCGCTGGCCTTGCCCGGCGCGCCATCCATCGCCGCAGACCCGGCGCCGCACAAGCCGCAAACGCCGCTAAGCGAGTGGCCGCGCATCCGCAGCGCGATCGCGCCCGACCCCGCCCTCGAGGCGCGCGTCGCGGCCATCGTCGGCAAGATGACGCTGGCGCAGAAGATCGGCCAGATGACCCAGGCCGAGATCAAGAGCGTGACGCCGGACGAGGTCAGGCAGTACTACCTCGGCTCGGTGCTGAACGGCGGCGGCAGCAAGCCGGGCAACAACAAGTTTGCCGGCCCCGCCGACTGGGTGAAACTGGCCGACAGCTTCTACGACGCTTCGATGGCGACCGACATGGCGGTCAAGGTGCCGGTGATCTGGGGCACCGACGCCGTCCACGGCCACAACAACGTGTATGGCGCCACCATCTTCCCCCACAATATCGGCCTGGGTGCGGCCCACGATCCGGCCCTGGTCGGCGAGATCGGCGCCGCCACCGGCCGCGCGGTGCGCGCCACCGGCATCGCCTGGGTGTTCGGGCCGACCGTGGCGGTGGTGCGCGACGACCGCTGGGGCCGCACCTACGAAGGCTTTTCCGAAGATCCGCGCCTGGTCCAGGACTATGCCGGCGTCTACGTCAAGGGCCTGCAGGGCGCGTTCAGGGACGACGCCAACGTCATCGCCAGCATCAAGCACTACATGGGCGACGGCGGCACCGAGAACGGCGTCAACACCAGCGTTACCCGCGCCAGCGAGCGCGAGATGATGAACATCCACGCCCCCGGCTACTTCAGCGGCCTGGAAGCGGGCGCGCAGACTGTGATGGCCTCGTTCAACAGCTGGTATGACACGGAGAACAAGCAGGACCACGGCAAGCTGCACGGCGACCGGCGCATGCTGACCGAAATCCTGAAGGACAAGATGGGCTTCGACGGCTTCGTCGTCACCGACTGGAACGGCATCGGCGAAGTGGCCGGCTGCCGCAACGACAGCTGCGCGCGCGCGATCAATGCCGGCGTCGACATGGTGATGGTGCCGGACGACTGGAAGGCCTTTATCCGCAACACGGTGCAGGACGTGGAAGCCGGGCGCATTCCGATGGCGCGCATCGACGACGCCGTCACCCGCATCGTGCGCGTCAAGCTGCGCGCCGGCCTGTTCGGCCAGCGCCCGTCCGCCAACCGCTACGCCGGCAAGCCGGAAGCGCTGCAGGCACGCGAACTGGCGCGGCGTGCGGTGCGCGAATCGCTGGTGCTGCTGAAGAACGAAGGACCGGCGCTTCCATTGGCGACCGGCCGGCGCCTGCTGGTGGTCGGCAAGGCCGCCGACAGCATGATGCACCAGGCCGGCGGCTGGACGCTGAGCTGGCAGGGGACCGACAACACGAATGCCGACTTCCCGCATGGCGACACCGTGCTGGCCGGGCTGCGCGAGGCCGCCGGCGCCGCCAACGTTACTTATAGTGCCGATGGCAAGGGCGTCGACCCGTCCAGGTTCGATGCGGTGATCGCGGTGATCGGCGAAGGTCCGTATGCCGAAGGCGACGGCGACATCGTCCCTTCCGGCACGCTGCGCCACAGCAGCCGCTATCCCGAGGACCTGGCCGTGCTGCAGGCCGTGCATGGCAAAGGCAAGCCGGTGATCACGGTGCTGATGTCGGGCCGGCCACTGTGGGTCAACGACCTTCTGAACCTGTCGGACACCTTCATCGCCGCCTGGCTGCCGGGCAGCGAAGGCAAGGGCGTGTCCGACCTGCTGGTGGCGGCCAAGGGCGCCAAACGCTACGACTTCGGCGGCACGCTGACCTATTCGTGGCCGAAGACCGTGTGCCAGACCCCGCTCAACGTCGGCGATGCCGGCTATGCGCCGCTGTTCGCCTACGGCTACGGGCTGAAGGCCGGCCAGCGCTCGCAACTGGGCCGGCTGGATGCGGCCTACGCGGGGGGCGGCTGCAGCGCCTCCAACACCTATCCGCTGCACGGCCAGGCCGACCGCGCCAGCTTCCCGTTGCGCTTGCGGAGCGGCGCCGGAGTGCGTCCCTTCGGCGCCGACCTGAATGCGACGGTAAGCGTGCCCGGCGCCAGCGCCACCGTGGTCCAGATCAAGACCCAGCAGGATGCGCGCCTGGTCACCTGGACCGGACCGGCCAGCTTCGAGGCGCACGGCGCAAGACCGCTGGCGCTGCCGGCGCAAGCGGCCACCGACGGCGTGCTGCGCTTCGACACCATGGTGCAGGCGGCGCCGGCCGGCAAGGTGACGATCGCGATGGGGTGCGCAGGCGCCGCCTGCGGCCAGCCGCTCGACGCCACCCGCGTGTTCGCGCGCCTGGCCGGCAAAGGCAAACAGGTGGTCAAGATCCCGCTGGCCTGCTTCACGGCGAAAGGCGTCGACCTGGCGCGCGTCGACACCCCGTTCAGCGTGACGTCCACAAGCGGCTTCGCGGCCGCCTTCGGCAACGTCGACGTGGTCGGTGGCGCCGCGCGCGATACCGACACGGTGCGCTGCGAGGAGCTGCAATGAGGCTGCTGGCCGACATCGGCGGCACCAACGCCCGCTTTGCGCTGCAGGCCGAAGCCGACAGCCGC
This sequence comes from Herbaspirillum sp. SJZ107, assembly GCF_006715485.1. GTDB lineage: Bacteria > Pseudomonadota > Gammaproteobacteria > Burkholderiales > Burkholderiaceae_D > Telluria. Next base: position 1,844,897 of record NZ_VFNH01000001.1, on the reverse strand, counting down.
GCCTTCAGCGACGTCGAGGTGCTGGCCTGCAGCGACTACCCGACCCTGGACGCCGCGCTGGCCGCCTACCTGGCCGGTGCCCGCGCGCGCGGGATGGCGGTCGACGGACTGCGCCACGCCGCGATCGCGATCGCCACGCCGGTCGAAGGCGACGTGGTCGCCATGACCAACCACCACTGGCGCTTTTCGACGGCAGCCCTGCGCAGCGCATTCGGCCTCGACACGCTGCTGGTGGTGAACGACTTCGCCGCGCTGGCGATGGCGCTGCCGCACCTGGGCGACGCCGGACGCGAGCGGGTCGGCCCCGCATGCGTGGCGCCGCTGGACCGTCCGCTCGGCCTGGTCGGGCCCGGCACCGGCCTCGGCGTGTCGGCGCTGGTACCGCATGCGGGACGCTGGATCGTGCTGCCGGGCGAGGGCGGCCATGCCAGCTTCGCGCCGACCACGAAGCAGGAAATCCGCATCCTGGAAGCACTGCTGGAGGAGCACGGCCACGTGTCGGCCGAGCGCCTGCTGTCGGGCGCCGGGCTGGAAGCGATCCACCGCGTGCTGTCCGGCGAACGCCTGCCCGCGGCGCAGATCAGCGCCCGCGCGATCGACGGCACGAGCGGCGCCTGTCGCGAGAGCGTCGACGTCTTCTGCGCCGTGCTGGGCTGCGTGGCCGGCAACGTGGCGCTGACGCTGGGCGCCACCGGCGGCATGTACATCGGCGGCGGCATCGTGCCGCGCCTGGGGCGCCTGTTCCACGCATCGGCGTTCCGCGCCCGCTTCGAGGCCAAGGGCCGGCTGCAGCCCTGGCTGGCGCGGGTGCCGACCTGGGTCGTTACCGAACCCTATCCGGCGCTGCGCGGCGCGGCCGCCATGCTGGCCGACCACGTGGCGGCCCACCCCGGCGCCTGAATTCCCGGTTGTCTGCCCCTTTCCCAGCGCCGGCCCCGTGCCCGCGCTGGGTTTTTTATTGCGCTTGTAGTATGATGCGCGCAATCCCACAGGGGAGTAGCCTGCTTTTCGCCCAGCTTTATCGGCGGCGGAAAGTTCCCGTATCAACACACTCGGCGCCACAGTGCCGTGGTACGGGCAGCCGTCTCGGTTGGCAAGACCTTGGGTATGCCGGTGCGCTCTGTCCGGGCCGCGCTGGCGTACCTCCGTTCCTGCCCGGCCCGAGAATCACATGAATTTCCTCGCCACCGCCGCCATCGCCCTCGCCATGTCCACCGACGCCTTTGCCGTCGCCATTGGCAAGGGGGCGGCCCTGCAGCGTCCGCACCTGAAAGAAGCCCTGCGCACCGGCATCATCTTCGGCGTCATCGAAGGCTTGACGCCGCTGGTCGGCTGGGCGCTGGGACACGTGGCGGCCCCCTACGTCGAAGCCTGGGACCACTGGATCGCGTTCACGCTGCTGGTCGTGCTGGGCCTGCGCATGATCCGCGAAAGCCTGGCGGCGGGCGACGACGACGACGAGAAACCGAGCAAGCATTCGTTCTGGCTGCTGGCGATCACCGGCTTTGCCACAAGTATCGACGCCATGGTGGTCGGCGCCAGCCTGGCGCTGATCGACGCCAACATCTTCACCACCGCCGGCGCCATCGGCCTGGCCACCTTCGTGATGGTCACGCTGGGCGTGATGCTCGGCCGTGGCCTCGGCCGCATCGTCGGCAAGCGCGCCGAACTGGCCGGCGGCCTGGTGCTGATCGCGATCGGCTGCATCATCCTGTACGAGCACATCGGCCCGCACTGAGGTTGGATGCGCTTATTCGAGCGTCCAGACGTACTGCACCGCGGCCCAGGCCGCGGCCGGCTTGCCGTCGACCACCAGCGGCTTGAAGCTGCAGGCCGACAGCGACAGCAGGGTGGCGTTGTCGAGGTCCGCATAGCCGCTGGAGCGGACCTTGCGGATCTGGACCGGCTTGCCCTCGGCATCGACCAGGAAGTCGAGCTGGACCATGCCGGTTTCCTCGTTGCGCAGCGATGAGCGCGGGTACTCGGGCCTGATGCAGGTATCGAAGCGCATGATGGGCATGGGCTCGCCCTTGACGCCGCGGTCCTTTGCCAGCGGCCGCGGTGCCAGCGCCGCTTCGCGCCGGGCCAGGGCTTCGGTCCGGGCGCCCAGCAGCTGCAGCGCCTGCGCGTAGGGCGCGCCGCTGCCGCCGCGCTGGGCCGCGCGGGCGTAGGCCTGGCGCAGGGCGCCGGCGTCGACCGTCCAGTCGGTGGCGACGACCAGCGCCGCTGCCGCCTTGTCGTGCCGTCCCTGGCGCGCATGGACTTCCGCCAGGTCCAGCCAGTACGGCGCGTAGCTGGGCTGGTTGGCGATCGCTTCGTCGAGTTCGAGCTCGGCGTCGGCCGGCTTGTTGGCCTGCAGGTAGGCCAGCGCCAGCGCGCGGTGGCGCTCGGGCGCCGGCAGGCCGGCGCGGTTGGCGTCGCGCAGCAGGGCGATCAGCACCGTGTCGGGTTCGCCGACCGCGAGCGTATCGTCGCTGCGCGCGTCCGGGGCCGGATGCGCGGCGGCCGGCGACGGACGGGTGCCGTAGTTGCGCGGCAGCGCGCGCATCAGCGCCATTTCGTCGAGCTGGCGGCCGTCGCGCGCCGCTTCCATGATGGCATCCATGCACTTGTCGCGCGTGGCGCAGGCATCGGCGGCGGCGATGGCGGGTACCGCGGCGGCGGCCGACAGGCACAGGGCGCCCGCGGCGGCGCCGGTCAGGCGGCGGAAAGAGGACATGGTGTTTCCGGTAATTAAAACACCGATGTTAATCCTTTGCCTACAGGTCGGCAACAGCTGTGGATACTTGGTGGCTGCTCAGCGGCTGAACCGGGCCAGCGCCCGTTCGACCGCCCCGTGCGCGTCCTGTTCGATGATCGCATTGTGCGCCGTGATCACGCGCGTGAACGGCCAACGCAGGAGCGACTGCAGGCTGGCCGTGGCGGCGGCGCGGTCGCGCGTGGCCAGGCGCACCGTGTGCGGTACGTCGAGGTGCCCGCGCACGCCGGTCAGGCGCGCATAGGCCGCCGCGCGCCAGTCGAGCTGCCCGCACCAGCACTGCAGCAGGTCGGTCGCGATCAGCGTGGCCGACGCCTTGTGGAACCATACCGTTTCGTTCACGAGCGGGATGCCGCGCACCAGCACCTGGTCGAGGTCGGCGGCCCATGCGGGTTCGACCGCGTCGCCGAGCGGATGCAGGTCGGCCAGGTCCCAGCGCTTGCGCTCGAGGCCGGGCGCGCCGTACAGGCGGGCGTCCGGGAACGCCTGTTTGCACTTGCCCATGAACATGTGGTGGGCGCGGTTGGGCGCCACGATCCAGGCGACCTCGCCCAGCCTGGCGATCTGCGCGCGCACCTCGGGGCCGAAGCGCACCGGCGAATGGATCCACACGCGGCCATCCTTGAAACGGACCACGGTCATGCGTGCGGTGAGCGGGATGCCGGCGGTCTGGATGCCGGCTTCCATGTGCCAGATGTCGGGTGCGATTTGCTTGAGCATGCGCCAATACTAGACCGCTTCGTCCCGCAACGGCGCACCTTAGCGCACCCAAGCGGGCCGGCCCCTCAGGGCTTGCTGCCGCAGTACTGCTTGACGTAGTCCGCGTGCTGCGGCAGCTGCGAGGCGGTGCGCCGCACGTTGGCGCGGATGCCGTCCAGGAAGCCGGCCAGTTCCTCGTCGCCCATCAGGTCGGCGCTCTGGTGGTAGCTGGCCGGGCTCAGGCCCTGGCCCAGCATCACCTGCACCCACGAGTTCTCGGCGAACAGCTCGTTCTGCAGGCGGAACACGCGGCCGGTGTCGCGGAACAGGTCGATGCGGTGCTGCAGCGAGTCGGGCACCTGCATCGTCGCTGCATCCGTCCAGTACGGCGTGTCGCGGCGGTTGGTGACCTTGTAGTGCAGGATGATGAAGTCGCGGATGGTGCGAATATCCTCGTGCGCCTGGGCGTTGAACTCGTCCACGTCGGCGTTCACGATGCCATGCGTCGGGAAGATCTGCAGCAGGCGGATGACGGCGCGCTGGATCAGGTGGATGCTGGTCGACTCGATCGGTTCCAGGAAGCCGCTGGCCAGGCCGAGGGCGACGCAGTTGCCGGCCCAGACCTGCTTGCGCTGGCCCGGCTTGAAGCGGATCACGCGCGGCTCGGTGAGCACCTTGCCCTCGATGTTCCCGAGCAGCGCGGCGCGCGCCGTATCGTCGTCGACGTAGCGGCTGGCATACACGATGCCGTTGCCGGTGCGGTGCTGCAGCGGGATGCGCCACTGCCAGCCCCAGTCGTGCCCGATCGAGCGGGTCATCGGAATCGCCGGGCCGCTGGACTCGGTCTGCACCGCGATCGCGCTGTCGTTGAACAGCCATTGCGACCAGTCCTCGTATTCCACGCCCAGGGTCTGGCCCAGCAGCAGCGAGCGGAAGCCGGTGCAGTCGATGAACAGGTCGCCCTCGATGCGCTTGCCGGAGTCCAGCAGCAGTGCGGAGATACTGCCGTCGCGCGCTTCCACGCTCTCGATCTTGGCCTCGATGCGCTCGACCCCGAAATGCTCGGAAAAGCGGCGCAGGTAGCGTGCGTAGCGGGTGGCGTCCAGGTGGTAGGCGTAGTTCAGGCCCTGATTCGGCAGGTGCGCGAAGCGGTGTTCCTTGCCGGCGAGCAGTTCCAGGCAATAGTCGCCGTAGTCGTGCGCCAGGCCGCGCGCGCGGCCCTTCAGCCAGAAGTGCTGGAAGCCGGCGGTCCAGTGGTCGGTGCCGGTCATGCCGAACGAGTGGATGTAGTCTTCGCCGCGCGCGCGCCAGCTCTCGAAGCTGATGCCGAGCTTGAAGGTGGCCTGGGTGGCGGCCATGAATTCGCGCTCGTCGATGTCGAGCAGGCGGTGGAAGTGCACCAGCGAGGGAATGGTGGCCTCGCCCACGCCCACGGTGCCGATCTCGTCGGATTCGACCAGCTTGATGTCGAGCCGCTTGCCGAGGGTGCGCGAGAGCGCCGCGGCGGCCATCCAGCCGGCGGTGCCGCCGCCGGCGATCACGATCCGGCGCACCGGCGTGCCCGTGCCCTGGGTGTCCATGGTCTTGGTCTCCATCTTGTCTCCTTCAGCGGTTGATTCTTTTCAGTAGCTGGCCGCGCAGGATGCGCGCGCGGTCGTCGTCCAGCGGCGCCAGCGCATGGCGCGCATGCGGCGGGATGTGGGCCAGCTTGGCCTCGTCGGGCTCGAAGATGTAGTGGCGGAAGATATCCTGCCAGGCCTGGCGCTGTTCAAGCGGCAGTTCGCGCATCGTCAGCAGGGCCAGCATCAGCGCGTTGGTCGGCGTGTCCATCCAGTCCGGCGACTGGCGCCACCAGTAGTTCACCAGGATGTTGAAGCGGTCGAGCGCTTCCACGTGGTGCCACCACATGGACGGGATGAACAGGGCGTCGCCGGGGCCGAGTTCGGCCACCTGGGCGTGGCCCAGCGCTTCCTCGAAGCGCGGGAAGCGCACCGGGTCGGGCGCCGCGAAGTCGACCAGGCTGATGGCCTGGCCGGCCGGGGTGAAGTCGATCGGGCCGATGTACAGGTTGGGCAGCTGATCCTGCGGGAACAGCGTGAAGCGGCGGTGGCCGGCGGCGACCACCGCCAGGTTGTCCGGCAGGTCGTAGTGGGCGGCGATGCGGGTGCGGTTGCCGATCCAGATGCTGGCCAGGGCGTCGCGTCCGCCGAGGTCGACGTCGTTGTCCTGGCGCAGGCCGGGCAGGGCGGTGTCGATCGTGGTCGAGCCGACGTAGATGGCGCCGGGGCGCTCCATCCCGCGCTGGACCTTCAGCTCGTCCAGCACGCCGTCCAGGCGCGCCCGCACCGACATGTAGTTGAAGCCGGTGAGATCCTCGTTGTAGAAGAAGCGGCCGCCGATCTCGGGCTTGCCGAGCATGGCATTGACGGTGGCGTCGCGGTAGAAGCGGCGCAGGTAGGCGTCGGCGGCGTCGGGCGACTGGCGTCCGGCCTGCACCAGCGGCCAGCTGGAAGCCAGGCCGCGCACGATGTAGGGGGTGGTGGCGCGCAGCAGCTCGTCGGGGATGCGCTCGCCGACGGCCAGCTCGCGTACCTTGTCAGCGATTGCCAGCATGGCCGGACGTGGAGGAAGTCAAGGTGCGGTTCTTGCGGTCGATCAGCGCGCGGAATTGCGACAGCGAGGCCGTCGCCATGTAGATCGCCTGCAGGTAGCCGGCGCGGTTGAGGCGCTCCAGGCGCTCGCCGGACAAGGCCTGCAGGCGCTCTTCGTTGATGGTGTAGAAGCCGGCCAGGCGGTTCTGCGAGCCGTCGTCGAGTTCGATGTCGAGCACGAAGGATTCCAGGAGCTCGAGTTCGAGCAGGGCCGCGGTGAAGCCGCGCGCCGCGTCCAGGCCGTCGTGCAGCGTGCGCAGCACCGAGGCGATGCGCTCCAGGTATTCGCTGGTGCCGCCGTAGGTCAGGAACAGCGCTTCGCCTTCCACGGCGCCGTCGCCGCCGGCGACGCGCGGGTGGTCCATGTCGACGTGGATCGACAGCTCCTCGCCGCCGCGCCCGATCAGGAAGGGCAGGCGCTCGTGGCTCAGCGGGATTGCCGGCGCGTCCCAGCGCGCAACGCCGTCGCGCTCTTCGAGGAACAGGTTTTCGCCGTGCTGGAAGCCGAACAGGGCCAGCGCGTCGAAGGAGGTGCCGTCGGCACTCTTGGCGAACACGATCGGGTACGAGGCTTGGAGTTCGCGGAATTCGGCCGGGAAGGTCAGGGCCGACATGACGGCGTCGCCGTAGGCTGCGCCGCGCGCGGTGATGACGCGCAGGTGCTTGTGGTCGACGTTGTTCAGGATTGCGTGGTTGGGCATGGTGTCTCTTTGTGTTGTTATCGTTTTCAGATGCGCGGCAAGCCGTGCAGCCGGATATGCTCGAGCAGGGCCCGGTTCGAGGGCAGCGCCGGCAGCATCTGCGCCGTCAGCCGCGCCGCCTCGCGGAAGTGGCGGTCGGCCTCCTGCGGCAGGTCGGATGCGCGCGGCGCGCCCTCGAACGGGGTCTGCATCCCGTACAGGATATATTGATAGCTGGCGGAAGGAAATACCTCCTCGATGCGCGGGAAGTCGCGGCGCGAGGGCGGGCGCGTGCGCCACAGCCCGAGCAGTTCCTGCAGGCGCGCCGGAATCGTCTCCGGCCGGCGGTGATCGATCCAGTAAGGCGCGTCGCTGCGCTTCGACAGCACGTAGTGCAGCTTGAGGAATTCGATCACCCGTTCCCAGCGATAGGCAAACGCTTCGTTGAAGCGGTCCGCCACCACGTCGACCTGGGCCCGGGTGGCCGGCATGTCGTCGGCCAGCCACGCCGCCGACATCTCGACCAGGGCCAGCGCCGACGCTTCCAGCGGCTCGATGAAGCCGGCCGACAGGCCGATCGCCACGCAGTTGCGCTGCCAGAAGCGCTCGCGGTAGCCCGGTTCGAAGCGCAGCTTGCGCGGCGCAATGTCGGACGGGCCGCCGCTCGCCGCCACGTAGGCGCGCAGCTGGTCTTCGGCCTCGTCGTCGCCGATGTGGGCACTCGAATACACGTGGCCGATGCCGCGCCGGGTCGGCAGGCCGATGTCCCAGATCCAGCCGCAGCTCTGGGCGGTGGAAGTGGTCTGCGAGGCGATCGGCGCATCCGGCGTGGCGTAGGGCACCTGCACCGCCAGCGCGCGGTCGTTGAACAGCACGTGGCGCTGGTGCAGCAGCGGCACGCCGTAGTGGCCGCCGAGCAGCAGCGATTGCATGCCGGTGCAGTCGACGAACAGGTCGCCGGCCAGCACGCCGCCGTCGCGCAGGCGCAGGCCGGCAATGTCGCCATTGTCATGGGGGACTACCGCATCGACGTGATCCAGCACGTGGCGCACGCCCAGCTTCTCGACGCAGTGCGCGCGCAGGAACAGGCCGAACTTGCCGGCATCGAGGTGGTAGCCGTAGTTCGCCACCGCCGCGAATTCCGGCGTGCGCGCCTGCTTCGGCGCCCGTCCCCCGACGCACAGGTGCGGCTGGAAGCTGGCCAGGTCGGCGAAGGGCACGTGGCGGCGCTGCGCCTGCCAGGCCGCGGCCAGGTTGGCATCGCCGTAGCCCTGGGGCAGGACGAAGGGGTGGAAATAATAGTCGCCGGCGCTGCCGTCGACCCAGCGGTCGAAGCGCGAGCCCTGCTTGAAGGCGGCGTCGCATTCGCGGAAGAACGCGGATTCCGACACGCCGATGCGGTGCAGCGTGTCGCGCATCGAAGGCCATGTGCCTTCGCCGACGCCGATCGGCGGGACGCCGGGCGATTCGACCAGGGTGACGCGCAGGTGGCGGTGTTCTGCTGCGATGACCGCGGCGGCCAGCCAGCCGGCCGAACCGCCGCCGACCACCACGATGTGTTCGATGGTGTTGCTCATCAGATGTCCTGTGGAGGGAACCGGCCACCGGAGTCTAGCGCAAAGTTGCTAGCTTTTCAGCAAGTATTTGCGCCAACTGCATCTCCGGTGGCCGGCGCCGCCACTCAGAACTTGTAGCGCGCCCCCAGCATGTAGCGCGGACCGGTCTGCGTCGCGTACTCGACCATCTCCTTGCGGCGGCCGTGGCTGCGCGTGGTCGCGTTGGTGAGGTTGATCGCTTCCGCCTGCACGCTCAGCTTCTCGGTGATGTTGTAGCCGACGCTCAGGTCGAGCTGGCCATAGGCTTCCACGTAGATCGGATTCGGACCGGCACCGTCGAAGGTCGAGGACAGGAACTCGTCGCGCCAGTTGTAGGCCGCGCGGATCGCCCACTTCCTGTCTTCGTAGATACCGACCAGGTTGGCCGAATCGGACAGGCCCGGCAGCGCGAACTGTTCGCCGACCGAGGCGTTGTCGTATTTCAGGCTCGAGCGCACCAGCGTGTAGTTGGCCTGCAGCCCGAAACCGGAATTGCCGAACATGTGCTGGACGTTGAATTCCAGGCCGTGCAGGTTCGCCTTCTTCTGGTTCGAGAAGGTGGTCACGCGGAAGTCGGCGACCGGGTCGCCCGGCTGGCCGACGATCTGGCCGGTGTAGTTGCCGATGCCGTCGACGCCTGTGGCGGTCACGCCCGGTGCGGTCGGGTGGTTGCGGAAGATGTAGTTGCGGATGCAGGTGGTGTCGGCCGTGGTGCAGCCGCGCGTCAGCGCTTCGTTCCACAGCGCGCCGCCCACCGGGGTGTGCAGGCCGTATGGCTGCAGGATGAGCTGCGACTGGCCGGCGTAGTTTTCCAGGTCCTTGTAGAACGCATTGACCGAGGCGAAGCTCTGCTTGGCGTAATACCATTCGAAGGACAGGTCGAGGTTCTTCGAATGCACCGGCTTCAGGCCCGGGTTGCCCTGCGAACCGGTGCCGCCCTCGACCCGCGCCAGGGTGCTCAGCACCAGGCCGCCGGCGATCTGGTCGTAGCGTGGCCGGCCGATGGTTTCGCCGTAGCTGGCGCGCACCTTCATGTCCGGGCGCACGTCCATGTCCCAGTCCAGGCTCGGCAGCAGGTTGTGGTACCTGCCGCCCAGCGAGGTGCTGACCGTCGGGCCCTGCAGCACGCTGAACTCGTTCTGCGAACCCCAGCTGATGCCGGTCGCGGTCGGCACCTCGGCTGGCGAGACCACGTCGGTCTTCTCGTAGCGGAAGCCGACCGCGGTGTGCATCGGCATCGCCGTATCCCAGTCGGTATTGAGCTGCAGGTAGGCGTACTTCGACTTCTCGCGGATACGCTGGAAGGTGTTGAAGTTGCTGTTGGCGGTGTACAACTGCGGCTTGCCGGTGGCGCGGGCGGCCGCTTCGCGCACTTCGTTGAAGTTGAAGGTGTAGAAGTTGTTGAACAGGTTCGGGTTGTTGCTGCCGTTCAGCTGGTCGAAGTAGCCGCGCACGGTTTCCGGATGCCACAGGCTGCTGGCGTAGTCCTCCGCCCGGGTGGCGCCGCCCCAGGTGTCGCTCTGGTTGTTGGACTCGGCCGAGCGGTTGCCGATCTTGGTGGCGCCGAGACCGAAGTTCAGGTTCGAGGACTCCAGCACGCGCAGGCGGCCCTTGGCCTGGACCTGGTCGACGGTACTCTTGACGTAGCGGTTCTGGAAGTTGGAGCCGGTCACCTGCTGCGGCGCGCGCACGAAGTCCGCACCCTGGATGCTCAGCACCGGGAATTCCTGCGAGAAGTCGACCGAGGTGGTGCCGCGGCTGAAGCTGGCGGTGCCCAGGGTGTTGAAGGAACCGAAGGGGCTGTCGGCCTTGGACTCCGCGGTGGAGTGGTGGGCGTCGAATTCCAGCTTGAGGTCGGCGCTAGCGCGCCACTGGGCGTTGAAGCCGAGCGACTTGTTTTCGCTCTTGGTGGCGAAGTCGCCGGCGCCCATCGCGATGTCGCCGGCAGGCCGGGGGTCGCGGTTGACTTCGGTGTAGACCAGCGGCGCGGCGACCGGGCCGTCGGTCCAGGTCGACGTGGACTCGCCGAAGTTGAACCACGCCGAGACGTCGTTGCGGCGGGTCTGGATCTTGTTTTCCGAGTAGGTGTAATCAAGGGTGGTGGTCAGGTCCTTGACCGGCGCGAACTGCAGGGTCAGCTGGCCGTTGGTACGCTGGCGCTTGACACCGCTGAAGCTGTAGTTCAGGTTCTGCGGCACCTCATAGACGTCGCCCGGTTTCGGGTGGTTGGTCACGGCCGGCGAACCGGCCGGCGGAATCGTGCCCCAGCCGCTCTCGTCGCCGCGGTACGGGCCTTTCCAGCCGCTCGACACCGAGGCCTGGTTGTAGCCCAGGTTGCGCTCCTGGTAGCTGGCGCTGATGCCGATACCCCAGCGCCCGTCCTTCGAGGTGGTGGAATAGATGCCCGAGAATTCCGGCGTGGTCGAGCTGCTGGCCTTGACGTCGCCCGGCAGGTTGTTGTTGGTGGTGTCGTGCACCGCCTTGATGCCGATGCTGGACCAGGTGCCCATCTTGTCGAACGGGCGCGCGGTGATCACGTTGATGGTCGCGCCGAGGCCGCCGACCGGCGTCTCGGAACGGCTGGTCTTGTACACCTGCAGCTGCGAGATCGCTTCCGAGGCCAGGTTGGCGAAGTCGAAGGCGCGGCCGTTGCGGTCGTCCAGGTTCGAGGTCGGCATCTGGCGGCCGTTCAGCAGCACCATGTTGAAGTCGGGGCCGACGCCGCGCACGGTGACTTTCGAGCCTTCGCCGATCGAGCGGTCGATCGACACGCCGGAAATGCGCTGCAGCGCCTCGGCCAGGTTGGTATCGGGGAACTTGCCGATGTCTTCGGCGACGATGCCGTCGACGATGCCGTCGGCGTTGCGCTTCAGGTTCAGCGACGAGGCCATCGAGGCGCGGATGCCGCTGACCACGACCTGCTGGACCGGTGCGGCCTGCACCGCGCCGGTGGGCACCGAGGTATCGGATGGGCTGTTGCCGTCCTGGGCGTAGCCCGGCAGGACGAAGGCCGCGCAGGCGCCGGCCACCGCCAGGCTGATCAGTTTTGGGGTTACCTTGGGGTGATGCATCGTTGTTGTCTCCTGTTTTTTTCTTGGAACCGGTGACCGTGCTAGCGGTGCCGTACTCTCTCCAGCTTTTCTCGGCCGGTATGGAAACGTTTCCATACAAGTTGCAGGAATCTTATGTTCAAGAAAAAAAATTGTCAACGGAATATTCTCCGGTGCCGCCGGCAGACGCCGCCGGCGCGGGGCGCACGCAACACTCATGCCGAAAATGCTATAGTCGAGCCACCATTTGGGATCGTTTCCAAATGATTCCAAGAAACGGAGACACGATGCATCACTATATAAAAAGCGTACTGGCGGCGGCTATCGCAGGGCTCGCCTTGAGCGCAGCCGCGGGAGCGGCAGCCGACACGTCCGCCCCGGTTCCCGCGCCGTCCGGCTGGGTGCTCGACTGGCACGACGAGTTCGACGGCCCGGCGCTCGACCATACCAAATGGGTCGAGGAGACCGGCGATCCGAAGAACGGCAACGACGAAAAGCAGTTCTATACCGCGCGCCCGGACAACCTGCGCATCGACAAGGGCATGCTGGTGATCGAGGCGCGCCGCGAAAACATGGGCGGCATGGCGTATACCTCGGCGCGCATCAAGACCCAGGACCTGGTCGAACGCACCCACGGCCGCTACGAGGCGCGCATCAAGATCCCGCGCGGGCAGGGCATCTGGCCGGCGTTCTGGCTGCTCGGTGCCGACTGCCGCACCATCCAGTGGCCGCGCTGCGGCGAGATCGACATCATGGAAAACATCGGCAAGGAGCCAAACCTGGTGCACGGCACGCTGCACGGTCCTGGCTATTCCGGCGCCAAGGGACCGGGGCGTCCGCAGGCGCTGGAAAAGGGCGCCTACGCCGACGACTTCCACGTGTTCGCGCTCGAATGGGAGCCTGGCGTGATCCGCTGGTACCGCGACGGCATCCTGTACCATACCGAGCGCCCCGACACGGTTGGCGGCGAGTGGGTGTTCGAGCGCCCCTTCTTCGTGATCCTCAACCTGGCCGTGGGCGGGTTCTGGCCCGGCTATCCGGATGCCACCACGCCGCTGCCGCAGCAGATGCTGGTCGATTACGTGCGGGTGTACAGGCGCGCGCGCTGAACCGGGAGTGCAGGGCGCCGGCCGCCGTGGCATCATGGCGCCCTATGAAAACAACAAAACGACTCGGCCTTGCGCTGGCCTGCCTGCCACTGGCCTTGCTGGCGGCCTGCAGCACCCAGATGCGCCCCGCACGCACGCTGGCCGACAACGAGATCCAGCGCGTGATGCGGCGCGAGGGCGTACAGGGGCTGGCCTTCGCCACCATCGCCGGCGGCAAGGTGGACAAGGTGCGCGTGTTTGGCCAGCGCAACGCGGCGCTGGGCCAGCCGCTGGCGCCGGACACCATCATGTACGGCGCGTCGCTGTCCAAGACCGCGTTTGCCTACATGGTGCTGCAGCTGGCCGACGAAGGCAAAATTGACCTCGACGCCCCGCTCCCGCGGCTGCTGCCGCGGCCGTTGCCGTTCTACCGCGAGCGCCAGTTCGACTACGCCGACCTGGCCGACGAACCGCGCTGGAAGAGCATCACCCCGCGCATGCTGCTGATGCACAGTGCCGGCTTCGCCAACTTCCGCTGGCTGGAGGCGGACGAGCGCCTGCGCATCCACTTCGAGCCGGGTACCCGCTACGCCTATTCCGGCGAAGGCTATTTGCTGCTGCAGATGGTGCTGGAAGCCGGCCTCGGTCTGGACGTCGGCTACGAGATGCAGCGGCGCGTGTTCGACCGCTTCGGCATGACCCGCACCAGCATGCGCTGGCGCCCCGAGTTTTCAGAGAACGCGGCCGAGGGCTATGCCTTCGACGGCGTGGTCCACCCGCACGAGCGGCGCTACCGGGTGCGCGCGGCCGGCTCGATGGACACCACCATCGCCGACCAGGCCAAGCTGTGGGCCGGCATCATGCGCGGCGAGGGCCTCAGTCCGGACAGCCGCGCGGCGCTGGTCAAGGGCTGGCTGCCGATCACCTCGAAGCACCAGTTCCCGACCCTCGAGGGCGGGTCGGCAGTGGCCTGGCCGCAGGGCCTGGCCGCGGGGCTCGGGGTGGTGAGCTTCACAGATCGCAGTGGCCCGGCCTGGTTCAAGGGCGGGCATGACGAGTGGACCGCGAACATGGCGCTGTGCCTGGAACAGGGCCAGCGCTGCGTCGTGTTCCTTTCCAACGACGTCCGCGCCGGGCAGCTGTATCCGGAACTGGCGCGCCTGGCGCTCGGCGAAACCGACATGCCGTGGTCGTGGGAATACAGCGATTACGCCCAGCCATGACACAACTGCTGTTGTCGCAAACGTTTGCGGCACCGTCCTTTCGCTAACAGAGGGGAATAGGCGACATCTTCGGGGCAAAGATTGTGATTTTTTTCACAATCTTTCCCCAAAATGTAGCGCGGATCGACTAGACTCATGGCTTGTTCATCCGTTGCTACCAAGATGTACGATTCCACTGCCGAATCCGTTGCGCTGCCCCACGATCCGGGTGTCGTTCCCAGCACACTGCATTTCCCCGTGGTCGGCATCGGCGCCTCCGCCGGCGGCCTGTCGGCGTTGCAGACGCTGTTCGAGAACATGCCGGCGGTGAGCGAGATGGCCTTCGTGGTTATCCTGCACCTGTCGCCCAAGCATCCGAGCTCGGCGGCGGCAATCCTGCAGCGCGCCACGCGCATGCCGGTGGTGCAGGTCACGTCCCAGGTCCAGATCCAGCCCGGCCATGTGTACGTGATCGCCCCCAACCAGCATATGTCGATGATGGACGGGCTGTTGACGGTCGGCGAGCTGGAGCGCCCGCGCGGCCAGCACGTCGCGATCGACCTGTTCTTCCGCACCCTGGCTTCGGTGCACCGCGAGCGCGCCATTGCGATCGTGCTGTCGGGCACCGGATCCGACGGCGCGGTCGGCATCGCACGTGTCAAGGAGCAGGGCGGCGTCACCATCGCCCAGGCGCCGGCCGACGCCGAGCACGACGGCATGCCGGCGGCGGCGATCCGCACCGGCGCGGTCGATTTCGTGCTGCCCGTGAGCGACATGCCGCAGAAGCTGATCGAACTGTGGGACAACGCCAAGACCATCCAGCTGCCGATGCATGGCGACGAGGACATCGGCCAGGTCGACCGGCCGCCGACCGAAGAGGACGTGGCCGAGGCCGAGCGCGCGCTGCAGGACGTGATCGGCATGCTGCTGAGCCACACCGGGCACGACTTCCGCCACTACAAGCGCGCCACCGTGCTGCGCCGCATCGAAAGGCGCATGCAGGTGCGCCAGGCGCATACGCTGCCCGAGTACCGCGACCTGCTCGAAGCCGACGCCAGCGAGCACAAGCTGCTGCTGGACGACATGCTGATCGGCGTCACCAATTTCTTCCGCGACCGCGAAGCCTTCGAGGCGCTCGAGCGCGAGGTGGTGCCCGAGCTGTTCAAGGACAAGGGCCCGGGCGACGAAGTGCGTGCCTGGGTTGCGGCCTGTTCCAGCGGCGAGGAAGCGTATTCGATGGCCATGCTGCTGGCCGACCAGGCTGCGCAGATGGAGCACCCCCCGGCGTTCCAGGTGTTCGCCTCGGACATCGACGACCGCGCGATCGACGCTGCGCGCTCGGGCAACTTCCCGGCCTCGATCATGACTGACGTGGCGCCGTCGCGCCTGCGCCAGTATTTCACCAAGGAAGACGACCGCTATCGCATCCGCAAGCCGCTGCGCGACCGTATCCTGTTCGCCTCGCACAACCTGCTTCGCGACCCGCCGTTTTCGCGCCTCGACCTGGTGTCCTGCCGCAACCTGCTGATCTACCTGACCCGCGACGTCCAGGTGCGCGTGCTGCAGACCTTCCATTTCGCGCTGAAACCCGGCGGCTACCTGTTCCTGGGCACCTCGGAATCGGCCGAATCGGTGGCCGAGTATTTCGTTCCGGTCGACAAGAAGAACCGCATCTACCGCGCCCGCACCGACAACCGTCCTGCCCACCACCAGAACCCGTCGTCGGCGGTGTATGGCACGCGCCTGCCCGAGGTCAGCCGCCCCAAGCTGCCGGGCAAGCGCCAGTTCTCCTACGCCGAGCTGCACCAGCGTGCGCTGGCCCAGAGCGCGCCGCCCTCGGCTGTGCTCGACGCCGACGGCAATATCGTGCACATGTCCGAGCAGGCCGGGCGCTTCCTGCGCATGGGCGGCGGCGAACCGTCGCGCAACGTGCTGTCGCTGGTGCTGCCCGAACTGCGGCTCGACCTGCGCTCGGCCATGTACCAGGCCACCCAGCACGGCACCGCGGTGGAGTGCCGCCCGATCGAGCTGGCCGACAAGGAGGCGATGGGCACGGTGGTGATGACGGTGCGGCCCTACCGCGACCCCGAGGCCGAGAACGAGTTTCTGCTGGTGCTGTTCAACCCTGTCGAGGCGGCGTCCGACAAGGCCATTCCGGCGCGTCCGAACGGCAGCCACGACGTGGTGCTGGCCCAGCTCGAGGCCGAGCTGGCGCGCAAGCGCGAACAGCTGCAGGAAACCCTGGAGAATTCCGAGATCTCGACCGAGGAGCTGCGCGCCTCGAACGAGGAACTGCAGGCCATCAACGAAGAGCTGCGCTCGGCCACCGAAGAGCTGGAAACCAGCAAGGAAGAGCTGCAGTCGGTGAACGAGGAACTGGTCACCGTCAACTACGAACTCAAGGTCAAGGTCGAGGAAACCGGCAAGGCCAACGACGACCTGAACAACCTGATCGCCTCGACCGACATCGCCACCATTTTTGTGGACAGTGGCCTGCGCATCAAGCGCTTCACGCCGCGCGCGGCCGACCTGTTCTCGATCATCACCTCCGACGTCGGCCGCTCGCTGCTGGACCTGACCCACAAGCTCGACTACGACCAGCTGGCCGAGGATGTCAGCGCCACCTTCGACACCCTGCGCGTGGTCGAGCGCGAGGTGCGCAGCAACGACGGCCGCTATTACATCGTGCGCCTGCTGCCTTACCGCACCAACGAAGACCGCATCGAAGGCGCGGTGATGACTTTCTTCGACATCACGCTGCGCCGCCACGCCGAGGAACAGGCGCGCGCCAGCGAGGCGCGCATGCGCATGGTGGCCGAAAGCGCCAACGACTTCGCCATCATCACCCAGGACGAGCTCGGGCGCACGACCAGCTGGAACAAGGGCGCCGAAACCCTGTTCGGCTACAGCGAGCAGGAAATGCTGGGCCAGGTGCTGGATCGCCTGTTCACGCCGGAAGACGTAGCCAGGGGCGCGCCGGCCGACGAGCTGCGCCGTGCGCGCGAGGACGGCCGCGCCGAGGACGAGCGCTGGCACGTGCGCAAGGATGGGTCGCGCTTCTTCTGCAGCGGCGTCACCACCCCGCTGCGCGGCGAGGACGGCCGCGGCCAGCTGTACGGCTATGCCAAGATCGCGCGCGACGAGACCGCGCGCGAACGCCAGGGCAAGGAGCGCGAACAGGCGCTCAACCGCGAACAGGCCGAGCGCTGCGACGCCGAGAACGCGGCCGCGCTGAAGGACGAGTTCCTGGCCGTGATGTCGCACGAGCTGCGCCATCCGCTCAACATGATCCACATTAACGTCGAGCTGCTGTCGCGCATGCCCGAGCTGCGCCAGTCGCCGACCTTCACCCGCGCCGCCACGATCATCCGCAACGCGGTGATGAGCCAGGCCAAGATCATCGACGACCTGATGGACATCTCGCGGGTGCGCACCGGCAAGCTGTCGCTGACGATGGCGCCGGTGGTGCTGGATGCGGTGGTGCAGGGTATCGTCGACGTCGCCCGCAGCGACCCGGCAGCCAAGGACCTCACCATCGAGATGCACGGCAGCGCCGACGGCGCCACCGTGCTGGCCGACGTGGTGCGGGTCGAGCAGGTGGTCATGAACCTGCTCAGCAATGCCGTGAAATTCACCCCCAGGTTCGGGCGCATCGAGGCGCGCCTGTCGCGCGAAGACGGTTTCGTGCGGATCGACGTGATCGACAACGGCCAGGGCATCGCGCCGACCTTCCTGCCGCACGTGTTCGACATGTACGGCCAGAGCATGTCGGTGACCACCCGCTCCAAGGGCGGCCTCGGGATCGGCCTGGCGCTGGTGCGCGAGATCATCGGCCTGCACGGCGGCCGCGTCGAGGCGGCCTCGGACGGCATCGGCAAGGGCGCCCGCTTCACGCTGTGGCTGCCGCTGCTGGACAGCAAGGCGACGCCGCTGCCCGGCGCCGCGGCCGACGACGACGAAGGCATGAGCGGGCTGCGCATCCTGCTGGTGGACGACATGGAAGACATGCTGCACGTGTTCCAGTCGCTGCTGGAAATGAGCGGTGCCACCGTGTTCGCGGCGACCGGCGCGCTGCAGGGCCTCGACATCCTCGCGCGCGAGGACATCGACCTGCTGATCTCGGACATCTCGATGCCGGAGATCGACGGCTACGAATTCCTGCGCCGCGCGCACGCGATGCCGAAGTATGCGAACCTGCCGGCGGTGGCGATCACCGGCATGCGGCGCGACGCCGACATCGCCGAGGCACGCGCGGCCGGGTTCTCGGCGCACCTGGGCAAGCCGGTGTCGGTGGAGAGACTGAATGCGGTGGTGAGGGAGTTGCTGCCGCGGCGGGGGAAGGGCGCCTAGCCGCGCAATAAAACAACGTCGCCCCTGCCTGCGCAGGGGCGACGGTTTTCAGGTTGGCAGGTAAATTACTTTACCGCGCCATCTTCAGCATCGCCGGATACCCCACATCCTCGGTCGCCTTCTTGAGGTCGGCCACCGTCGCCTGCGCATCGTCATACACGATCACCGCCTCGCGCTTCTCGTAGCTGACCTTGACCTTGGCCACCCCCGGCACCTTGCTCAGCGCCGCCTTGATCGTGATCGGGCAGGTTGCGCAATCCATGGTCGGCACGTTCAGCGACACCGTCTGCTGCTTGGCGAACGCGAACTGCGGTGCGGCGATGAGGGTGGCAAGCAGCGGCAGGGCGAGGAAGGATTTGGTCATCATGGCATCCAGGGTTTAGTAGAACAGCGGTGCAAATTGGGGGAAACTCAGCAGCAGGCCGATCAGCAGCGCGCACACGACGAACACGCGGCGTGCCACCGGGCGGGTGGTGGCGCAACTGCCGTCCTCGATATCGCAGGCCGCGGCCGGCTTGAACAGCAGCCAGCCGGCCCAGCCGAGCGCGCCGATGCAGACCGCGGTCGCGTACGGTGTCACCGGCTTCATCGCCACCAGCGTCGACATCCAGGCCCCGGTGATCCCGACCAGCACCAGCACCAGCGGCAGCACGCAGCAGGTCGAGGCCAGCAGCGAGGCCACCACGGCGAGCGCGACCAGGCGGCCGGCCTTGCGTTCGCTGCCGGCGGCGGAATTCGAAACAGTCACGGGTTCTAGGCTGGACATCGTCTATTGCAATCTCAGATCGAACGCGAGGTGATCGTGTACTTGAACGCGTCCGGGTTCATGGAATCGTAGGCTTCGCCACGGTTCTCGGCCTGCGGGTACATCAGGAAGCCGACCTTGCCGATCACCTTCGAGTCCTGCAGGTGCACGTCGTGGCCGAAGTTGTAGCCCATCCAGTTGCCCTCCCAGCCGCCGAACAGCGCCTTGCGCACCGGCGCCACGATCGGGTGGTCCGGATCCTTGATCCAGTCGGCGGTTTCCTGGCGCATCACCTTGGTGACGTCGGCCGGGTCCATCGCGACCCAGCCGTGGCGCTTCAGGTAGACCTCGGCGCGGCAGTGCTGGGCGCCCTGCAGCGCGGCCGGCTTGCCGCCCAGCTCGCGGTAGCCGAAGGCGCTCGGGGCGATGCGCACGCCGTAGACGTCACGCGCCGGCACGCCGACGGCGCGGCACAGGCCGACGAACAGGCCGTTCAGGTCGGCGCACTTGCCGCTCAGGTTCGCGGTTTCCAGCATGGTCTTGATGTCGCCGAGGCCGCAACCCTTGACCTTCGGCTCGCGGAAGGTGTTCAGCAGGATCCAGTCGTAGATGCGCTGGACCTTGTCTTCGTCGGTGCGGGCGCCGGCCACGATCTGGTTGGCGGTCTTCAGCACGATGCCGTCCAGCGGCATCAGGTCGGTCGGACGCAGCCACAGGCGCAGGTCTTCGGCCGACTCGCCGCCCGGCGTGGCCTTCTTCCAGTCCTCGCCGCGGTCGCGGGTCTGCACGCGCGACACCACTTCCAGCATCGGCGGGGCCGAGCCGTCGAATTGCGCGACCAGGTACTTGGCGCCGTAGCGGCTGTCGTTGCCGACCTTGACGCTCTTCGCATTGCCGGTCCAGTTGTTGGACAGCGTGCGCTGCCAGTCGGTGTCGAGCGCCGGCAGCGGCACCCACACCGTCGACGGCCCCTCGGCACGCTGCAGGCTCACTTGGGTCACCACCTCGTAGCTCTTCCACTCGCCCGGCTTCGGGTCGAAGTGGCGCTCCTGCACTGCCGCGGCGGTCTGGGCCAGCAGGGTGCGCGGCAGGGCGCTCGCCAGCAGGAGGCCGCCGGCGGCTTTCAGGACGGTGCGGCGGAGGTGGTTGGTGTCAGTCATGCTCGTTTTTTCCTTGGTTATTGGTCGTGCAATGGTTGGGTGTCGCCTGCGCTGCCGTCCGGGCGGCGGCCGCCCCGGTCATTCCGCCAGCAGGGCGTCGATGCTGCGCTGCAGGCCGGTGTCGCCGGCGTCGATCTCGCCGGCACTGCGCCAGCGTGCCCGGCCCTGGCGGTCGACCAGGATCGTGGTCGGCATCACGCCGGCGGTCCAGGCCTTGAACATGTCGCCGGAGCGGTCGCGCAGGATCGGGTAAGGGATGCTGCGCGCACCGGTGAAGTCCTTGATGGTGTCCAGCGATTCCTTGTAGTTGACGCCGACCACGGCCACCTTGCCGCGCCACGCCGGCCGCCCCGCCAGGGCGCCCAGCACCGGCAGCTCGGCCACGCACGGGCCGCACCAGCTGGCCCAGAAATTCACCACCACCACCTTGCCGCGCAGCTGGGCCAGGTCCCAGGGCTGGCCGTCCAGGCCGGCCAGCTTCAGGGCCGGCGTCGGCTGGGCGGCCGGCCACGGGCGCAACACCATATCGGCAGCCTGGCCGGCGGCCGGCACCAGCGCTGCGGCCAGCATGGCCGCAAACGTGGCGCTGCGTCCATGACGGAAAGTCATCCTCGTGGGCATTGGGGAAATGGGGAATCGAAATGGGTGCAATGATACCAGAGCGCGGGAGGCCTTGCCGGGGACGGCCCCATCGCGTTCAATATCCCTTGCGGAGCGGTTTTCAAGCGTGCAACATGGACCAGAGCGCTTGCAGTAAGCTCGCCCGACAACAAAAAAGGAGACCCAGCATGACCCGACCCGGCCACTGGCTGGCGGCATGCGCCTGCGCCGCGCCCCTGTGCGCTGCCGCAGGTGCACCCGCGACGCCGCCTGCCCTGTACCAGAACCCGCTGCCGGTGCGCCTGGCCAGCGGCGAACTTGCCCAGAACTGCGCCGACCCGGCCGTGCTGCGCGACCCGCGCGCGCGCAAGCCGACCTGGTACCTGTACTGCACCAGCGACCCGGTCTCGAAGCGCGAACGCTCGGGCCACGAGGGCGACGGCGGCTGGAAGTTCCGCATGATGCCGGTCTACCGCTCGAACGACCTGGTGCACTGGGACTTCGTGGCCGACGCCTTCATCGACCGGCCGCAGGGCCTGGCCGACCCGACGTCGGGCCTGTGGGCCCCGGAACCGGTCTACATGAACGGCCGCTATTACCTGTATTTCACCGTCACCGACGTGGTCGACGCCCACAGCCCGGAACCCGGCTGCGGGACGGACAGCGCGATCGGCGTGGCCACGTCCGAGAGTCCGGCCGGGCCGTGGCGCGCCAGCCGGGCGCCAGTGGTGGGGCCGCAGCGCGCCGGCCCCCGCTGCGCCTTCCACTGGGTCTACGATCCGAAGGTGGTGGTCGACGGTGAGCGCAAGTATCTGTACTACGGCAGCTATGGTGGCGGCACCTGGGTGCGCCGGCTGGACGGCGACGGCATGGCGGTGCACGGCGACGCCATCCGGGTCGGCGCCGACGGCCGCTACGAAGGCACCGACGTCGTCCAGCACGGCGGCTGGTGGTACATGTTCGCCTCCGCCACCAACTGCTGCAACGGCCCGCTGACCGGCTACGGCGTGTTCGTCGGCCGCGCGCGTACGCCGGAAGGCCCCTTCCTCGACCGCTTCGGCAACGACATGGCCAAGGGCCGCGCCGGCGGCACCCCGTTCCTGCTCCAGAACGGCAACCGCTGGGTCGGCCCTGGCCACAATACGGTGTTCACCGACGCCGCCGGCGGGTGGTGGACCATTTATCACGCGATCGACCAGAACGAACCCTTCTTCAGCGCCAAGGACAAGCTGACCCGGCGCCTGGCCATGCTCGACCGGATCGACTGGGTCGACGGCTGGCCGGTCGCCGGTGGCGGGCAGGCGCCGAACGACGGCCCGATGGCGGCGCCGATCGTCGTGGCAGGCGCCGGCGCGCCCGCGCCTCGAACACCGATGCCGCTGCCCGAGCAGCAGGCGACGCCGCTGTGGACGGACACGCTGCGCGACCCGCGCCTCGACGAACGCTGGCAATGGCTGCGCCCGCGCGCCGACGCTGCCCTGGCCGCGACCGCGGACACGCGCGGCCTGGCGCTGCCGGTCGAGCCGGGCGACCTGTACGTCGACACCAACACGGCCAGCGTGCTGCAGGCGGCGCTGCCGCGCAGCGGCGACTACCGCATCGAAGCCGAGCTCGAACTCGACGTCAAGGAGGGCGCTTCGGCCCAGGCCGGGCTGGTGGTGATGCGCGACGACGACAACTACGTCAAGCTGGTGGAACTGGCGCGCGGCGGCCTGCGCCAGGTCGAGTTCGGCAAGGAAGTGGCGCCGGTGCCGCCCGACTGGCCGCGCTACGGCAATACGCTGGCGGGCACGCCCGGCCGTCACACCTGGTTACGATTGGATGTCCGCCGCGACGGCGACCAGGAACGTTATACGGCGTATTCCAGCCAGGACGGCCGGGCCTGGGTCGGCGGTGCCGTGTGGACGCACCGCCTGGACAAGGGGCGCCCCGGACCGGCCCGGCTGGGGCTGGTCGCGATGGGCGGCAGCGGCCGCGCACTGTTCACGCGGATCGCGGTTTCCGGGCTGTCGCGCCAGATATACGATCCGCATGATCGCGTACGAAAGCCCTTGCCAGCGGCGGAAGCAGGTCGGTAAAGTGGGTCGCAGGCAGTGAGAGACAAGAAGTCAACAGGAGTCACAACGTGGAATACCCCCGCCCCCAATTGCGGCGCGCCGCCTGGCGCAGCCTGGACGGTCCATGGCAAGCCATGCTCGACGACGCGGCGGCGTACGCCGACCCGGCCGAGGTGCCGTACGACCGCACGATCAACGTGCCGTATCCCCCCGAGGCACGCGCCAGCGGCGTGCACGACCGCGGCTTCCGGCGCCGCGTCTGGTACCGGCGCCAGTTCCTGCTGGATCCCGCATTGATCCCATCGGTGGCGCCGGGAGCGGAAGAGCGCCTGATGCTGCATTTCGGCGCCGTCAATTACCGCGCCCGGGTCTGGGTCAACGGCCGCTTCGCGATCGAGCACCGCGGCGGCCACAGCCCGTTCTCGGTCGACATCACGCGCCACCTCGACGGTTCCAGCCTCGAAATCGTGGTGCAGGCCGAGGACGACCCGCAGGACATGCACAAGGCGCGCGGCAAGATGGACTGGGAAGCCGAGCCGCACAAGATCTGGTATCCGCGCACCAGCGGCATCTGGCGCACGGTCTGGATCGAGAAGGTGACGCGCGCCCACGTCACCCAGCTGCGCTGGATCGCCGACGTCGCCGCCTGGCAGATCCGCCTCGACGCCGACGTCGCCCACGTGCCGGCGGGCGGCGTGGCCAATGTCCGCCTCAAGATGGGCGACCGCTTGCTGGTCGACGACCGCTGCCTGCTGACCGGGCCGCGCCTGTCGCGCATCTTCCAGCTGCCCGATCCCGGCATCGACGATGCCCGCGGCCAGTGGATGTGGAGTCCGGAACACCCGCAGCTGATCGACGCCGAGATCGAGATCCGCACCGCGGACGGCAACCTGCTCGACGCCGTGCAGAGCTACACCGCGCTGCGCACCGTCAGCGTCGAAGGCGAGCGCTTCGTGCTCAACAGCCGCCCCTACTACCTGCGCATGGTGCTCGACCAGGGCTACTGGCCGGACAGCCTGATGGTGGCCTCGAGCGACCAGCTGCGCCACGACGTCCTCCTGATCAAGCGCCTCGGCTTCAACGGCGCGCGCAAGCACCAGAAGTCCGAAGATCCGCGCTGGCTGTACTGGTGCGACGTGCTCGGCCTGTGCGTGTGGGCCGAGATGCCGTCCGCCTACGGCTTCTCCAGCACCACCGTGCACACCGTGATGGAAGAGTGGAAGGAACTGGTCGAGCGCGACGTGTCCCACCCCTGCGTGGTGGCCTGGGTGCCGACCAACGAATCCTGGGGCGTGCCGGAACTGATGAACGACCGGCGCCAGGTCGATTTCGTGCGCGCGCTGTACCACATGACGCGCGCGCTCGACGGCACCCGCCCGGTGGTCGGCAACGACGGCTGGGAAGCCCCGTGCGGCGACTTCGTCTGCGTCCACGACTACGAGCAGGACCCGGAGGTGCTGATCGAGCGCTACGGCACCCGCGAACGCGTCGCCTACACGCTGGAACACGTGCAGCCGGACCGCCGCCGCATCGTGATCGACGGTTTCACCGGCCAGGGCAAGCCGCTGTTCCTGTCCGAATTCGGCGGCATCGCCTGCCTGCCGGCGCCGGGCGCTGCGGGATCTCCGGCAGGCGCAGGCTGGGGCTATTCGACCGCCAAGGACGGCAAGGAACTGCTGGCGCGCTACCAGGAACTGATGACGGCGCTGCATCGCTGCCGCCCGCTGTCGGGTTTCTGCTACACCCAGCTGACCGACACCTTCCTCGAAAAGAACGGCCTGCTGACCGAGGACAGGGTACCGAAAGCGCCGATCGAGGCGCTGGCGGCGGCCACCCGCGGACCCGATGCGCTGCGCTACAACTGGCACCTCGACCCGCTCGGCCACGACGAACGCTGGCGCACCCGGCGCGGTCCGGATTTCCCGATTGAATGGACGCGCGTCGGAGAAACGGCAGAAGTGTTAGCCTATCCCGGTGAGCGCCAACCGCCGCAGGGTCCGGGACCGGCCAATCCGCCGGGATTCGAACGCCGTGGACGGGGCGCAACGGGTCCGCGCGCACGCAAAAAGGTGGCTTGACCATCGGCAGCAACAACAAGACAGCGCGGACTCCCTAATCAAGGAGACGAAGTGGGACGACGAGAATGGAAACTCGCCGCCGCGCTGTTGCAGACATTGGTCGGCTTGTCCGCCGCCCTGGCTTCCGGCCAGGCGGCGGCCCAGCTCGAAGTCAGGATGTGGACGCTGCTCAGCGGCGGCGACGGTGCGCGCATGCGCGCGCTGGTCGATGACTTCAATGCCAGCCAGCGCGACGTGCGGGTGGTGAGCACGACGCTCAAGTGGGGCGAACCCTTTTATACGAAGCTGATCACGGCGTCGGTGGTGGGGGCCGGGCCCGACCTGGCCACCGTCCACCTGTCGCGCATCGTCAACCTGGCCGGCGGCGGCGTGCTGCGTCCAATCGCCCCTGCCGAGATGGCGGCGGCCGGGCTGCAAGGGTCCGACTATCTGCCGCGCCAGTGGCAGAAATCGAACTACCAGGGGGCCGCCTACGCGGTGCCGATCGACATGCACCCGCTGGTGCTGTACTACAACAAGACCCTGGCCAGCCAGGCCGGCCTGCTCGGCGCGGACGGCAAGCTCAAGCCGATCGAAGGCGTGAATGCGCTGGGCGACGCCTTCCGCATCGCCACCGAGCGCACGGGCAAGCCCGGCCTGACGATGGAAAGCAGCCAGAGTTCCTACGCGATCTGGCGCCTGTGGACCTCGATGCTGGCGCAGCAGGAAGTCGGCATCATCCGCGACGGCCGCTTCATCTACGGCGGCGCCGGCGAGGCCACCCTGGCCACCATCTCGACCTGGTTCCGGCGCGGCTACGCCCAGGTCGGACTCGACTACCCGGCGTCCACCAGCCAGTTCATGGGCGGCGGTACCACCTTCATGCTGAACGGGGTGTGGGAGGTACCGGAACTGGTGCGCGCCACCAGGGCGGGTACCCTCGGCTTCGACTACGGCATCGTGCCGCTGCCCAGGATGTACGCCAATGCCAGCACCTGGGCCGATTCGCATGCCTTCGCCATGCCGGCCAATCCCGGCCACGCGCCGTCGCCGCAAAAGGTGGCGGCGGTCATGCGCTTCGTCGCCTACGTCAGCAAGCATTCGATGGGCTGGGCCGAGGGCGGCCACATCCCGGCCTACCGCCCGGTGGCGGCATCGCCTGAGGCAAAGTCACTGATGCCGAACGCCATGTACGCGGCCGCGGCGGACAACGTGATCTACGACCCGGACGGCTGGTACATGGGCGCGGCCGGCCCGCTGGAAGCGATCGCCTCCAAGTTCATGCCGGCCGCGCTGTACGGCTACATGACGCCGGCCCAGGCCATGCGCCGTTTCGAGACGGAGTCTGCGCGGCTGGTGCGCAAGGCGCCGCCGCGCTATTGAGAAGGGGAGACGATGGAACGCACACGACTTCCCCTTGCCGCCGGCGCCACGACCGCGCGCCGCGACAATCTTCCGGCGCTGGCGCTGCTGGCCCCCTTCCTGCTGGCCTTCCTGCTGTTCTTCCTGGTGCCGGCCGTGGAAACCTTCTGGCTCAGCCTCACCGAAAGCAGCCTGACCCGCACCAACGCCTTCGTCGGCCTGGCCAACTACGCCACCCTGGTCCATGACGCCTCGTTCTGGGATGCGCTCGGCAACACCTTCTATTTTTCGCTGTTGACGGTGGTCCCGCTGACGGCGCTCGGGCTGCTGATGGCGCTGCTGGTCAACCGCTTCGTGGCGGCCCAGGGCTGGCTGCAGGGGGTGTTCTTCCTGCCCTTCGTGCTGCCGATCTCGGTGATGACGCTGATCGCCGACTGGATGCTGCAGCCGTCGAGCGGCATCGTCAACCACATCCTCGGCGGCCAGCGCCCCTGGCTGGCGGACCCGGTGTGGGCGCTGCCGGCCGTGGCGATCGGCACCATCTGGTGGACTGTCGGCTTCAACATGCTGCTGTTCCTGGCCGGCCTGCGCAACATCCCGGCCGAGCAGTACGAAGCGGCGGCGCTGGACGGCGCGCGCGGCTGGACCCTGTTCGCCAACATCACCTGGCCGGCGCTGCGCCCGGTGACGACCACCTGCCTGATCCTGCAGCTGATCGCGTCGCTGAAGGTGTTCGGGCAGACCTACATCCTTACCAGCGGCGGGCCGTTCAACACCACCCGCGTGACCCTGCACTATATGTACGAGACCGCGTTCACCCAGAGCGATGCCGGTTATGCGGCGGCGATCGCGATGGCCTTCGTGGCCGTGGTGATCCTGCTGTCGCTGCTGCAGGCGTGGGTGGTGCGCTTTATGGAAAGGCGCGACGCATGAAGTCGAGCTCTAACTTCGCACGATCGAACCTCGGCTGGACGGTAGTCGGCGCGATTTGCGCGATCGTGCTGGCCGCGCTGTGGGCGGCGCCGCTGCTGTGGGCGCTCAGCACCGCGCTGCGGCCGGAACTGGAAACCGTGTCCGCCGACTTCCACTGGCTGCCGCAGACCTGGACCCTGGACGCATTCGCCAAGACCCTGGGCGCCGGCAACCTGGTGCGCTGGCTGTTCAACAGCGCGCTGGTGGCGCTGGCGGTCACCGTGATCACGATGGCGATCAGCCTGATGGCGGCCTACGCGTTCTCGCAGCTGCGCTTCCGCGGCAAGGGCCTGCTGTTCGCGCTGGCCATGCTGGCGTTCCTGTTACCTTTTGAAGCGCTGCTGGTGCCGCTGTTCCGCACCATGAACCAGCTCGGCATGATCAACAGCTATGCCGGCATCGTGCTACCGCAGGTGGTGTCGCCGGTGGTGATCTACGTGTTCAAGCAGTTCTTCGACGGCATCCCGGCCGACTTCCGCGAAGCCGCGACGATGGACGGCGCCGGCCCGCTGCGCGTGCTGTGGAGCGTCTACCTGCCGATTTCCGGGAATATCGTGTGGGCGATGGCGATCGTGACCTTCATCGCGGCCTGGAACAACTTCCTGTGGCCCTTCATCATCGTCACTTCCAACGACATGATGACGGTCCCGCTCGGCCTGACCCAGACCTACGACGCCTTCGGCGTGCGCTACGCCCAGCTGATGGCGGCGGCACTGCTGGGCGCCTTGCCGGTGGCGCTGGCCTACGTGGTGTTCCAGAAGAAGGTGACGCAAGGGTTCCTGGCTGCAAGCGGACTCAAAGGCTGATAACAAGGACAAGAAATGGCATCGGTAAGATTACGTGGAATTCAAAAACGCTACGGCGACAACCTGGTCATCAAGGGCATCGACCTCGACGTGGAAGACGGCCAGTTCGTGGTCTTCGTCGGCCCGTCCGGCTGCGGCAAGTCGACCCTGCTGCGCATGATCGCGGGTCTCGAAGACATCAGCGCCGGCACGCTGGAACTCGGCGGCAAGCCGTGCAACGACGTCGATCCGGCCAGGCGCGGCATCGCGATGGTGTTCCAGAGCTATGCGCTGTACCCGCACATGACGGTGGCCGAGAACATGGGCTTCGCCCTCAAGCTGGCCAAGGTGCCGAAGGCCGAGATCGCGGAGCGGGTGCGGCGCGCCGCCGCCATCCTGCAGATCGAGCACCTGCTGGAGCGCAAGCCGAAGGCGCTGTCCGGCGGCCAGCGCCAGCGCGTGGCGATCGGACGCGCCATCGTGCGCAAGCCCGAGGTGTTCCTGTTCGACGAGCCGCTGTCGAACCTGGACGCCGCCCTGCGCGCCCAGACCCGGGTCGAGCTGGCCCACCTGCACCGTGAGCTCGGCAGCACCATGATCTACGTGACCCACGACCAGGTCGAGGCGATGACGCTGGGCCAGAAGATCGTCGTCTTCAACGGCGGCCACATCGAGCAGGCCGGTACCCCGCTCGAGCTGTACGAGCGCCCGGCCAACCGCTTCGTGGCCGGCTTCCTCGGCTCGCCGCGCATGAACTTCATCCCGGCCACGCTGGCCGGCGAGGAGGGCGCCACCGCGGCGGTGCGCCTGGCGGACGGCAGCATCGCCGAGGTGGCGGCCGACGTCGGGCGAGTGCGGGCCGGCGCCGCGCTGACGCTGGGCATCCGCCCCGAGCACCTGCGCCTGGCGCCCGCGGCGGAGAGCGGCATTCCTGCCGTCGTGGTGCTGGTCGAATACCTGGGCGACGTCGTGCTGGTGCACCTGCAGGTGGCGGGCGTCGACGGCACGCTGGCCGCCAAGGTGAATGCCGGCAGCGCCGTGCCCGCTGTGGGGTCGCGGGTCGGGCTGCGCTTCGACGCCGGCCACGCCTACCTGTTCGACGACGCCGGCCTGGCCTTCGCGCCCAGCCGCACGCGCGAGGCGGTGCATGCGGGCCTCCAATAAGGTTTGCCGCGCGCGCTGTCAAGGCGCGCACCGGAAGCGAGCGCCACTGTGGCGCGGACGCGTCAATCCGGTGCAAGCGGGCGCCGCCGCGGACGAGATTGCTTTAGTTTCTGGATAGATAAAACAACAATCCGGAGACCGAGATGACTTCTTATGCAACGAGCCTGCGGCTCAAACCCGTGTGCGCCGCCGTCCTGATCCTGGCCGCCCACGCCGCCCACGCCGCCTTTGCCCAGACCGCCGTGCAGGACCCGCCCGGCACCCAGACCGATACCCAGAACGCCGGCCAGGCCGCCGCCGCGGGCGCACCCGCCGGCAACCCCGGCCCGGCCGCGCCGACCCAGCCTGCCCAGACCGGGGCGGGGCAGCAGATCCAGCAAGTCCAGATCAGCGGCCTGCGCAGCAGCATCCGCAGCGCGGAAGCGATCAAGCGCGATTCCGTGCAGGTGGTCGATTCGGTCAATGCCCAGGACATCGGCAAGTTCCCCGACCGCGCCGCCGGCGACGCCCTGCAGCGCATCGCCGGCGTGCAGGTAGGACGCGACCGCGGCGAAACCAGCCAGGTGATCATCCGCGGCTTGCCGGACGTCGCGACGACCCTCGACGGCAACGAGATCTTCACCGGCACCGGCCGCCGCCTGTCCTACCAGGACTTGCCGGTGCAATCCATCGGCGGGCTGGACGTGTACAAGTCGGTCACCCCGAGCCAGATCGAAGGCGGTATCGCCGGCAGCATCAACGTGCGCCTGCGCGCGCCCTTCGACCTCAAGGGCTTCAATGCCACCGGCTACCTCGAGGAGCGGCGCCAGAAAGTGGACGGCTCCAGCGCCACCAAGGACAAGAACAACCCGGGCGGCGGCTTCTCGGTCAGCAACCGCTGGAATACTGGCATGGGCGAGATGGGCGCGCTGCTCGACGTCGCCTTCAACCGCGAGCACTGGGGCTATCCGGTGCAATGGGTCGACCGGCCCGATGCGCTGTTCGTGGTCAACCCGGACGGCACCGCCAACCGCCTCGACGAGAGCCGCACCACCCCGCTGGCCGCCGGGCAGCGCCTCGGCGAGTTCCCGAACGTCGGCGGCATCTACAACGCGGGCGACCGCGACCGCGGCAGCATCCATGGCGCATTCCAGTGGAAGGTCAACCCGACCCTCGAGCTGACCGCCCAGTACCTCGGCACCGGCTACCGCCAGCGCAGCGAGGTCGATTACATCCTGGCCACCAATCCGACCAGCCTCAGCAACGTGGTGCTGGCGCCGGCCGGCAGCTACTGCAGCACCATCGCGCAAGGCGCGGTGTGCCCGATCCAGTCGGCACTGGTCTCCGCCACCGGCGCCGCCGGCCCCTACGACGGCACACCCTACATCGCGACCAGCTCGTGGGGCGCGAAGGAGCACACGGTCCAGCATTTCGGCGAGCTCAACCTGCAATACCGCGAAGGGCCCGTCAAGCTGATTTCGGCCGTCGCCCTGACCAAGTCGACCTATATCAACGACACCGTCATCGTCGACCAGCAGGTCCCCGGCGCCAGCGCCAGCATCTATGCCGGCGGCGGCGATGGCCACGGCGGCTACAACGCGGTTTACACCCCGTACAGCAACGCCGCCCTGCGCGACCAGAGCCAGTTCGTACTGCGCGGGATGGTGCAGAACTGGGGCGTGTCCAAGGGCGAGCAGGTCCAGTGGCGCAACGACGCCTCGTACCGCCTCGGCGACGGCCTGTTCAGCGGCATCGACGCCGGCCTGCGCCTGTCGCAGCGGCGCGTCAGCTATCACAGCGCCGAGCGCGCCACCGACTATCCCGGCGCCGTGCGGCCGACGCCGTCGAGCGTGTTCGGTCCCGGCTTCGAATCGCTGGTGCCGGGCCTGGACCGCCTCGGCGGCCCGTGGCTGACGCCATCGCGCGATTTCCTGATCGACCAGGCCGACGCGGTGCGGACGGCCTACGGCGTCGACCCCGGCCGCGTGCCGGACGATCCGATCCGCGCCTTCGACCAGCGCGAAGGCAGCACCACCCTGTACCTGGCGGCGCGCTGGAAGACCGAGCTGGCCGGCATCGACCTGAGCGGCACCGTGGGCGGACGCTACATCCACGTCACGCGCGATTTGCGCGGCAACGTCCGTACCGGCAACCTCATCGCCCCGCTCAACGAGACCACGCGCGAAAACAACTTCCTCCCGAGCGCGGCCGCCGTGATCGGCTGGCGCGAAAACCTGCAGTCGCACGTCTCGGTCGGCAAGACCATCACGCGGCCGAATTTCGCCGACCTGAATCCGGCGCTCAACCTGATCCCGGGCACCGTCAACTCGCCTGCGACCGGCAGCGCCGGCAATCCGGGCCTGCGTCCGACCAAGTCGACCAACAGCGACGCCACGCTCGAGTACTACTTCCCGAAGAACGGCTTCGTCCAGGCCGCGCTGTTCCATCGTGACATCGACGGCTACCTGCAGAACCTGGAGTCGGCCGAGGTGATCAACGGCCAGACCTACCGCGTGACGCGTCCGCAGAACTCGGGCAAGGGCACGCTGCGCGGCGCCGAACTCGGCGTACAGAAGTTCTTCGACTTCCTGCCCGGTTTCTGGAGCGGCTTCGGCGTCCAGGCCAACTACACCTGGATCGACGGCGACAACCAGACCCTGGGCTCTGATGGCCAATACCGCACCACGGCCCTGACCAACGTCGCCAAGCAGAACTACAACGCCGCGCTGCTGTACGAGGGCATGGGACTCACCGGCCGCCTCAGCGCCACCCACCGCGGCGACTACGTCGACCAGATCGCCGAGCCGCGCTTCGGCCAGGACCGCATCGTCAAGGGCGCGACCTTCGTCGACCTGAGCCTGTCCTACGCGATCAACAAGAACATCTCGATCCAGTTCGACGCCATCAACATCACCAAGGAGAAGTACGAAAGCTACCTGAACGATCCGATCCGCCCGCGCGACATCCGCTACAATCCGACCACTTACGGCCTTGGCCTGCGTTTCTCGCTTTAAAAGCTGAACCATGAGTACTTATGTGAATCCGGTCTACCCGGACGTGTTCGCCGATCCCTTCGTCCTGCGCCACGAGGGCGTGTACTACGCCTACGGCACCGGGCCGGGCGGGCTTGATGGCCGCCAGGTGCCGGTGCTGCGCTCGACCGACCTGGTGCACTGGGAAGCGCTCGGCCATGCGCTGGTGCCGCCCGGCGGCGGCTCGGGTGATATGCCCGACGACATCCATATCTGGGCACCGGAAGTGGCCTTCCATGACGGCCGCTTCCATATGTATTACTCGTCCGGCGCCGGCGCGGCCGAAGGCACCGACCAGAAGCTGCGGGTGGCGCTGGCCGACCATCCCGCCGGCCCCTTCGTCGACGCCGGCAAGCTGCTGGTGCCGGACCAGCCGTTCTCGATCGACGCCCACCCGTTCCGCGACCATGATGGCCAGTGGTACCTGTTCTACTGCGTCGACTTTCTCGAGATCGAGGGCGACCACCGCGCCGGCACCGGCATCGTGGTCGACCGCCTGCTCGACATGACCACGCTGGCCGGCGAGCCGCGCGTGGTGGTGCGCCCGCACCATGACTGGCACGTGTTCCGCAAGGGACGCAGCATGTACGGCGGCGTGTATGACTGGCACACGGTCGAAGGGGCGGCGGTGCAGGTCCACGGCGGCCGCTACTACTGCTTCTACAGCGGCGGCGCCTGGGAGAAGGACAACTACGGCGTCAGCTATGTGGTGGCCGACCATCCGCTGGGCCCGTACACGCGGCCCGAGGGCGGCGAACAGGCACTCCTGATGCGCACCCCGCGCGACGGCCAGCTGCTGGGGCCGGGGCACAATTCGTTCACGCTGTCCCCTAGCGGCAGCGAGGCCTGGATCGTGTACCACGCCTGGGACCTGGCGCAGACGGCGCGGCGCATGTGCATCGACCGGCTGGACTGGGTCGATGGCAAGCCGGTGACGAAGGGACCGACGTGGACCGAGCAGGCGGGGCCGGCCGGCGGGTGAGCGCAAGCAGCCGAATGCCATGAGCGTCGTCCCCGCGCAAGCGGGAACGACGGTGACTGGCGAACTCAGTCCCAGTCATGCCCCGTCTCGTCTTCCACCGCCTTGCGGTCGCGCGCAATCATGGTCTCCAGCTCGTCGCGCCCGCGCTTGGCCATCGACACGTAGGTATCGCGGTCCTTGTAGTACGGGTAGACGGCCAGCACGTTCTGCAGGTTGTACTTCCTGAACTTGTCGGCGGTCTGGCGCGTGCGGTAGGCGCTCTGGCCCAGGCCGGCGGTCAGCACGCTGCGGCCCAGCTTGACGGCGGCCTCGAAGGTCTCGCGCTCGATCATCTGCACGCCGCGGTCCATCAGCTGGTAATAATGGGTGACGTTGCGGGCGCGCGCGAAGATCGGCAGGTCGGGGTAGTCGCGCCGTACCGCCTCGACCAGCGCCAGGCTGTCCTCGATGTCGTCGATCGCCACCACCAGCGCGCGCGCCTTGGCGGCGCCGGCACCGCGTATCAGGTCGGCGCGGGTGGCGTCGCCGTAGAACACCTTGAAGCCGAAGCGGCGCAGCACGTCGACCTGGTCCGGGTCGTGGTCGAGCACCGTCAGCTTGACGCCGCTGACGTTCAGGAAGCGGCCGACGATCTGGCCGAAGCGGCCGAAGCCGGCGATGATCACGTGGTCCTCGTTGGGTTCGATCTCGTCGGCCTGGTCGTCGCGCTTGGCGCCCTGGCGCCGCGCCGACACGCGGTCGTAGGCCATCAGCATCAGCGGCGTGACCACCATCGACAGCGCGACCACGACCACCAGCGTCGACGCCACCTCGCTTGAAAACACGCGCGCGGTGGCGGCAGCGCCGAACACCACGAAGGCGAATTCGCCGCCCTGCGACAGGATCAGCGCGAACTGCAGGTGCTGGCCGCGTGCCATGTCGAACGCCCGGCTCAGGCCATACAGCACGCCGATCTTCAGGACCAGGAAACCCGCGACCAGGCCCAGCACGATGGCCGGGCGCGCCAGGAACACGGAAAAGTCGACCGACATGCCGACCGCGATGAAGAACAGCCCGAGCAGCAGTCCTTTGAACGGTTCGAGGTCGGTCTCGAGCGCGTGGCGGTATTCGGAGTCGGCCAGCAGCACGCCGGCCATGAAGGCGCCCAGCGCCATCGACACGCCGACCGATTGCATCAGCAGCGAAATGGCGATCACCAGCAGCAGGGCGAAGGCGGTGAAGATCTCGCGGGCGTCGGTCTTGGCGATGAAGCGCAGCAGCGGCCGCACCAGGAAGCGGCCGCCGATCACCAGGCCGGCCAGCACAACGATCACCTTGACCACCGCGATCCAGGCGTTGCCGCCGCCCCCGGCGCTTTCCGGGATGCCCAGCAGCGGCACGATGGCAATCATCGGGATCGCGGCGATGTCCTGGAACAGCAGGATCGAAAAGCTGGCCTGGCCGGCCGGCGTTGGCATCAGGTTGCGTTCGTCGAGCGAGGCCAGCGCAATCGCGGTCGAGGACAGCGACAGCCCGAGACCGGCGATCAGCGCGATCTTCCAGCTCACCCCGGCCAGCAGGGCGGCGCCGAACAGCACCGCGGCGACCAGCCCGACCTGGGCGCCGCCCCAGCCGAAGATCGGCCGCCGCAGCGCCCACAGGCGGCTTGGTTCCAGCTCGAGGCCGATCAGGAACAGCAGCAGCACCACGCCGAATTCGGCGAAGTGCAGCGCATCCTCGGCTTCGGCGATCAGCTTGAAGCCGAACGGGCCGATCAGGATGCCGGCCACCAGGTAGCCGAGTACCGCCCCCATGCCGAGGCGCTTCGACAGCGGTACGGCGATCACGGCCGCGGCCAGGTAGACGCAGGCGTTCAGCAGCAGGCTATGCTCCATGGCGGACCTCCTTCATGGCGGCCTGGCTCGCGTAGCCGGCCAGGCGGCGCGTGAATTCATGCACGTGGGCCTCGAGCACGGCCTCGGATGCGTCGGCGGCGCCGTGCAGTACCAGCGGCGCCAGCCAGTCCATGCCGCACAGCGCCGCGGCCTGGCGGATCGGCAGCAGGAAGGCGTCGAACGGATGGCCGTGCAGCGCGCCGGCCTGGAAGGCGTCGGCCCCGCTGCCGGTGGTGGTCACCAGCCAGCAGCCCTTGCCGCGCAGGGCGCAGTCGCCCTGGCCGTAGGCCCAGCCGGGCCGCAGCACCACGTCCATCCATTCCTTCAGCATCGAGGGCATGCCGTACCAGCGGATCGGGTGCATGAACACCACCAGGTGGGCCGCCGCCAGCAGGCTGCGTTCATGGTCGGGGTCGATGTCGAAATCGGGATACAGCTCGTACAGGTCCTGGACGGCGACGCCGGGGATGGCGCGCGCGGCGTCGGCCAGGCGGCGGTTGACCGGGGAGCGTTGCGGGGCAGGGTGTGCGTACAGGACGAGGATGTCGGGTGCGGTCATTGTTGTGTTCTTGGCAGTCTAGGCATGCGTTTTATAGCACATCCGCGCCCGACCACTCCTACAAGGCGGCCAGGCGCGTGCCGATTGCCATTCTTGCCAGGCGGTCTATCATGAATGGCAAGAAAATTCATGCAAAGGAGATCATCATGTCGATGCAAAGCGAAGGCAAGGACGCCAAAGGCCGCAACTACGACAACGTCACCAAGCAGGGCAGCACCTCGGTCGGCACCATGGGCGCCGGCGGCACGGGCGACGTCGGCCGCATGGCCGAGGCCGGCAACAACCAGCTGGCGGGCAGCGGGAATGCCCAGGCCGACGTGCGTACCGACGACCTGCTGAGCGACGGCTCGGACCAGGATAGCGGTTTCATCCGCGAGGAAGCCGGCGAGATCCAGACCGGCATGGCCGGCATCGGCAGCCTCAGCACCGGGAATGCAGGCAGCCGCCAATCGGCCGGCGATGCGCGTCCGGAAGGCGATGCCTTGAACGACCAGAAACAGAAATAAGCGGCGGCTAGCCGAAGGAAGCAGGGTGGGCACGCCGTGCCCACCCTGCTTTTATATATGCAGCGCGTGGCCGAGCGCACGCAACGCCGCTTCCTGCACGGCCTCGCCCAGCGTCGGATGCGCGTGGATCGTGCCGCCGACGTCCTCCAGCTGCGCCCCCATCTCGATCGACTGCGCAAACGCCGCACTCAGTTCCGATACTGCAGCGCCCACTGCCTGCCAGCCGACGATCACGTGGTTGTCCTTGCGCGCCACCACGCGCACGAAGCCGTCGGTCGCCTCCAGCGTCATCGCGCGGCCATTGGCGGCGAACGGGAAGCTGGCGCTGAGGCAGTCGAGGCCCTGGCGCGCCGCCTCCTGCGGACTCAGGCCGACCACCACCACTTCGGGATCGGTGAAGCACACCGCCGGCATCGCCGCCGGCATGAAATGGCGGCGCTTGCCCGCGATGATCTCGGCCACCATCTCGCCCTGCGCCATCGCACGGTGCGCCAGCATCGGCTCCCCGGCCAGGTCGCCGATCGCCCACACGTTGCGCATCGAGGTGCGGCACTGGTTGTCGATGCGGACGGCTCGCCCGTTCATGTCGAGCAGCAGGCTCTCGAGGCCAAATCCTTCGGTCCGCGGGCGCCGGCCGACGGCCACCAGCACCCGGTCGGCGGCCAGCGTGACTTCCTCGCCGCCGGCATTCTTCATGCGTACCCCCTGGCCGTCCGCGGCCGGACCGAGCACGCTCGACTCCAGGTGCAGCTCGATGCCGAGGCGCTTGAGGGCCGCCGCCACCGGCTTCACCAGCTCGTCGTCGTAGGCCGGCAGGACGCGCCCGGCCGCTTCGACCACGCTGACGCGCGCCCCCAGCTTGCGGTAGGCGGTGCCCAGTTCCAGCCCGATGTAGCCGGCACCGACCACCACCAGGTGCTCGGGCACGCTGGCGGGCGACAGCGCCTCGGTGCTGGACACCACCGCGCCGCCGAAGGGCAGGAAGGGCAGCTCGACCGGCTGCGAACCGGTGGCCAGCAGCAGGTGCTCGCAGCGGATGCGCAAGGGTTCGCCCGCATTTTCACCCTGCGCGGCCTGGCGCACCTCGACCGTCTTGCCGTCCAGGATGGTGGCCCAGCCGCGCACTACCTTCACCTTGTTCTTTTTCAGTAAGGTGCCGACGCCGCCGGTCAGGCGCTTGACGATGCCGTCCTTCCAGCCGACGGTTTTCGAAACGTCGATGCTGGGCGCGCCGGCGCGGATGCCGAGCGCGGACTCGCCGCTATAGCTGGCGGCCTGATGGAAGGCATCGGCCGCGTGGATCAGCGCCTTGGACGGGATGCAGCCGATGTTCAGGCAGGTGCCGCCCAGCTCCTCGGCTTCGACCAGCACGGTCGGGATGCCGAGCTGGCCGGCGCGGATCGCGGCCACGTAGCCGCCGGGGCCGCCGCCGATGACCAGCAGGGTCGTGTTTTCCATGTTCATGCGCGTCACCTCATTCCACGAACAGGGTCGCCGGGCACTCGAGGTAGCCGCGGATCGCCCCGATGAATTCGGCCGCCACCATGCCGTCGATCACGCGGTGGTCGAACGAGGACGACAGGTTCATCATCTTGCGTGCCACCATGCCGCCGTTACGCACCACCGGCCGCTCGACGATCTTGTTGACGCCGACGATCGCCACTTCCGGATGGTTGATCACCGGGGTGTGGACGATGCCGCCCAGCGGCCCCAGGCTGGTGATGGTGATGGTCGAGCCGGACAGCTCGTCGCGCGCCGCCTTGCCGGTGCGCGCGGCTTCCGCCAGGCGCATGATCTCGGCCGCGCTGGCCCACGGGTCGCGCGCCTCGGCGTTGCGCACCACCGGCACCATCAGGCCGGCCTCGGTCTGGGTCGCGATGCCGAGGTGGACCGGCTGGTAGCGC
This sequence comes from Herbaspirillum sp. SJZ107, assembly GCF_006715485.1. Lineage (GTDB taxonomy): Bacteria > Pseudomonadota > Gammaproteobacteria > Burkholderiales > Burkholderiaceae_D > Telluria. The sequence goes on along the minus strand of NZ_VFNH01000001.1, from coordinate 1,807,086 downwards.
GTGACCACATTGGCGACATCGTCGTAACGCGCATTCACTTCCGGGAACTGGCGCACGGCCAGGACCACCGCGCGCATCAGCAGCGGCAGCAGCGTCAGCTTGCCGCGCTCGGCCCCGTAGCGGGCGTTGAGCTGGTTGCGCAGCGCTTCCAGTTCGGTGACGTCGACTTCCTCGACATAGGTGAAGTGCGGGATCTGGCGCTTGGCCTGCTGCATCTTCTCGGCAATCTTGCGGCGCAGGCCGATGACCGGCACCGCTTCTTCGCCGGACAGCTCGGCGTAGCGCTCGTCGGCATGGCCGCCGGCGCGCGATGCGCGGCCGCGGCCGGCCACGTGCGCATCCAGGTCGGCATGCGTGATGCGCCCGGCGGGGCCGCTGCCGGCCACGTACTGCAGCTCGATGCCCAGGTCCCAGGCGCGCTTGCGCACTGCCGGCGCGGCCATCGGCTTGTCGCCCTCGGCACGGAAGGCCGGGCGCTGCGGCTGCGCGCTGCGTGGTGCACCCGTGCTGCGGGTAGCGGCCGGCTCACGCGCCACGGCCGCCGGTGCCGGGGTGGCGGCCGCCGGCTGCGCGGCGGCCTTGGTGCCCATGTCCGGACCGACCCGGTTCGGCGCCAGGTCCGCCTGCGACGCCGGCTCGGCGGCCGCAGCGTGCTGTGCAGCCTGCGCGGTGGCCTGATGCGCATGCTGCGCCGCGGCGGCCATATTGCCGGCCCCTTCGATCTCGAGCCGGATCAGCTCCGCGCCCACCGCCAGCGATTCGCCGACCTTGCCGCCCAACGCCGTGACGGTGCCGTGCACCGGCGACGGAATCTCGACGGTCGCCTTGTCGGTCATGACGTCGGCCAGCACCTGGTCTTCCGTGACGGCGTCGCCCGGCTGCACGCGCCAGGCCACCACTTCCACTTCCGCGATGCCTTCGCCCAGGTCGGGCATCTTGATCACATGAATGCCCATCGCTTACGCCTCCATCGCACGTTTGAATGCCGCGCCCACGCGGTCCGGTCCCGGGAAGTAGGCCCATTCCTGGGCGTGCGGGTAGGGCGTGTCCCAGCCGGTGACGCGCTCGATCGGCGCTTCCAGCTGGTAGAAGCAGTGTTCCTGCACCAGCGCCGCCAGTTCGGCGCCGAAGCCGCTAGTGCGCGTCGCTTCGTGGACGATCACGCAGCGGCCGGTCTTTTTCACCGATTCGACGATGGTGTCGAGGTCGAGCGGCCACAGGGTGCGCAGGTCGATGATCTCGGCGTCGATGCCGGTTTCGTTGGCCGCCGCTTCCGACACCCAGACCATGGTGCCGTAGGTGAGCACGGTCAGGTCGGCCCCGGGACGGAACACGGCCGCCTTGTCCAGCGGGACCGTGTAGTAACCTTCGGGCACCTTGCCCATCTCGTGCTTGGACCAGGACACGACCGGGCGGTCGTGGTGGCCGTCGAAGGGACCGTTGTACAGGCGCTTCGGTTCCAGGAAGATCACCGGGTCGTTGTTCTCGATCGAGGCGATCAGCAAGCCTTTCGCATCGTACGGGTTCGACGGCATCACTGTGCGCAGGCCGCACACGTGGGTGAAAAAGGCTTCGGGGCTCTGGCTGTGGGTCTGGCCGCCGTAGATGCCGCCGCCGCAGGGCATGCGGATCGTCAGCGGCGACGTGAAGTCGCCGGCCGAGCGGTAGCGCAGGCGCGCCGCTTCGGACACGATCTGGTCGGTCGCCGGATAGAAATAGTCGGCGAACTGGATCTCGATCACCGGGCGCAGCCCGTAGGCGGCCATGCCGACCGCGGTGCCGACGATGCCGCCCTCGGAAATCGGGGCGTCGAAGGCGCGCTGCTTGCCGTACTTGGCCTGCAGGCCATCGGTGACGCGGAACACGCCGCCGAAATAGCCGACGTCCTGGCCGTAGACGACCACGTTGTCGTCGCGTTCCATCATGACGTCCATGGCCGAGCGCAGCGCCTGGATCATCGTCATGGGCACGGTCTTGGTCTCCTGCGCGGCTGCATCCTCGGCAACCGCGTCTTTATCGATGTCGCGTTTCACTCAAACCCCCAGTTGTTGGCGTTGGCGGCGCAGGTGTTCGGGCATCTCTTCATAGACGTCCTCGAACATCGATGCCGCACTCGGCACGCGGCCGTCGATCAGCGTGCCGTGGCGTTCGGCTTCCTTTTGCGCGGCCACGACTTCGGCTTCCAGTTCGGCCTGCAGGGCCTCGTGCTCGGCATCCGACCACCAGCCCTTTTTCGTCAGGTGGCGCCGCAGGCGGCCGATCGGGTCGCCCAGCGGGAAGTAGGTCCATTCGTCGGCCGGACGGTAGCGCGACGGATCGTCGGAGGTCGAGTGCGGGCCGGCGCGGTAGGTCACCCATTCGATCAGCGTCGGACCCAGGTTGCGGCGGGCGCGCTCGGCGGCCCAGCAGGAGGCCGCGTACACGGCCAGGAAGTCGTTGCCGTCGACGCGCAGCGAGGCGATGCCGGCGCCGACGCCGCGGGCGGCGAAGGTGACGGACTCGCCGCCGGCGATCGCCTGGAAGGTCGAGATCGCCCACTGGTTGTTGACCACGTTCAGGATCACCGGCGCCTTGTACACGTGGGCGAAGGTGAGGCCGGTGTGGAAGTCGCTCTCGGCGGTGGCGCCGTCGCCGATCCAGCCCGAGGCGATCCTGGTGTCGCCCTTGATCGCCGACGCCATGGCCCAGCCGACCGCCTGCGGGATCTGGGTCGCCAGGTTGCCGGAAATGGTGAAGAAGCCTTTCGCCTTGACCGAGTACATGACCGGCAGCTGGCGGCCCTTCATCGGATCGCGCTCGTTGGAGAGCAGCTGGCACACCATGTCGACCAGCGGGTACTCGCGCGCCATCAGCAGGCTCTGCTGGCGGTAGGTCGGGAAGCACATGTCGCCATCCTTCAGCGCCAGCGCATGCGCGGTGCCGATGGCTTCCTCGCCGAGCGAGGTCATGTAGAACGACAGTTTCTTCTGGCGCTGGGCGATGACCATGCGCGCATCGAAGATGCGCGTCTTCATCATCGTGCGCAGGCCGAAGCGCAGCGTCTCGCGGTCCAGCGCCGGGTCCCATGGGCCGACGGCATTGTCGTCCTCGTCGAGGACGCGGATCAGGCTGGCGGCGATCGGGGCCGTGTCCTGGTAGCCGACGTCGACGCCGGGTCGCGGCACCGAGCCGGCAGGGCTCATTTGTAGATACGAAAAATCGGTCTTGCAACCCGGGCGGCCGGTAGGCTCCGGGACGTGCAGCGACAGAGGTTCACTCTGGCTCATATTCGCTTTCTCCCTCGGTAAGGTATGTGCGGCAGGGAACATATTAAGTGCGGCAACGCGTCGCACGGCTGGGCTGGCGAACTATTTCGATGCTGTACTGCAGCACGCTTCACCAGGTCCAACGCCCCATCGCCCGCAGGCACAGGCTGCGACGGTAGCACGCAGCGCAGCGATGCAGAGTCGATTGCGGCAAGCGAAGCGCGGTCCCCTGCGCCTGCCCTCGGCGGACGTGCTGCCGGCTCCTCAAATTGTGCCTCCCAGAAATCCAAACCCGGATACAATTGCTGACTTCACAAGGTAATATGCACAGTGACAAGATGTTGACAGAAGTAGCGGCGCCTGCCAGGACCTTCGGGACGTTCAGCGGCCAGCTGGGCGAGCTCATCGATCAATACGACTGGGCCGGCACTTGCCTGGGGCCGGTCTCGCGCTGGCCGGCCGTCGTGCATGCCACGGTCGAGCTGGTCCTGCGCTCGGCGCTGCCTTGCGTCACCTTATGGGGCGACGAAGGCGTGATGATCTATAACCAGGGCTACGCCGACATCGCCGCCGAACGCCATCCGGCGCTGCTCGGCATGCCGGTGCGCGACGGCTGGCCCGAAGCCGCGGCCTTCAACGACCACGTGATGAAGGTCGGCATGGCCGGCGGCACACTGTCCTACCGCGACCAGGAAATGCCGCTGAGCCGTGGCGGCCGCATCGAACCGGCCTTCCTGAACCTCGATTACTCGCCCATCGTCGACCAAAACGGCAGCGTACTCGGCGTGATCGCCTGGGTGATCGAGACCACCGATAAAGTGGCCGCGCAGCGCTACCGCGACGGCGAGCGCGACCGGCTGCAGGCGATGTTCGAGCAGGCCCCCGGCTTCATGCTGCAGCTGGCGGGGCCGGACCACGTGTTCCAGCTTGCCAACGCGGCCTCGATGGCGCTGGTGAGCGGCCGTCCGCTGGTCGGCAAACCGGTGCGCGAGGCACTGCCGGAGACGCTGCCGCAGGGCGTGATCGGCTTGCTGGACCGGGTGTACCGCAGCGGCACCGCCCATGCAGCCCAGGCGCGCGAGCTGTGGCTGGCCGAACCTTGCGGCAATCGCCGCCAGGTGTTCGTCGACTTCGTGTGCCAGCCACTGCGCGGCGCCGACGGCGAGGTGTTCGGCATCTTCGTGCAGGGCAGCGACGTGACCGAACGGGTGCGCGCCGAACGCGCGGAGCGTGCCGGCGAAGCCAAGTTCCGCACCTTCGCCCAGGCCATGCCGCACCAGGTCTGGACCACGGACCCGGATGGCCACGCCGACTGGTTCAACGAGCGCGCAGTCGACTACAGCGGCCTGGCGCCGGCGCGGCTGGCCGGCATCGGCTGGACGGCAATGGTGCATCCCGAGGATCTACGGAGCCTGACCACGCGCTGGGCAACCGCGGTGGCAGGCGGCGGCGCGTTCGAGGCCGAGCTGCGCCTGCGCGCACGCGACGGCGCCTACCGCTGGCACCTGTCGCGCGCGGTGCCGGTGCGCGAAGCCGGCGGCAAGGTGCTGTACTGGATCGGCACCAACACCGATATCGAACAGCAGAAGCAGTCCGCGCGCTCGCTGGCCCAGCTCAACGCCGGCCTCGAGCAGGCGGTGGCACAGCGCACCGCGGAACGCGACCGCATGTGGCGCCTGTCGAAGGACATCATGATGGTGGCCGGTTTCGACGGCATCGTGCAGGCGGTCAGCCCGGCCTTCGGCGCGCTGCTCGGCTGGAGCGAGGCCGATATCGTCGGCCGCAACCACCTGGAGCTGGTGCACCCGGAAGACCGTGGCGCCGTCGTCGCCCAGATGGCCCTGCTGGGCCGTGGCCAATCGATCCACAAGGTCGAGAGCCGCCTGCGGCGCAAGGATGGCAGCTGGTGCCTGCTGTCGTGGAATGCCGCGCCGGACGCCGGTCTCATCCACGCGATCGGGCGCGACATCACAGCCGATCGCGAACAGGCCGAGCAGATCCGCCGCACCGAGCTGGCGCTGCAGCAGGCACAGAAGATGGAGACCATCGGCAAGCTCACCGGCGGCGTCGCGCACGACTTCAACAACCTGCTGCAGATCATTTCCGGCAATTTGCAGCTGATGGAGATGGACGGCGACGGCCCCAGCCTGCAGCGCTGGATCGCGAACGCGCGTTCGGCGGTGGAAAAGGGCGCCAAGCTGGCCAGCTACCTGCTCGCTTTCGGGCGCCGCCAGCCCCTGGAGCCGCGCGTGGTCAAGCTCAGCCGCGTGGTGATCGGCATGGAAGACATGCTGCGCCGCTCGCTGGGCGAAGAGATCGAGGTCGAGCTGGTGATCTCGGGCGGGTTGTGGAATACCGCGATCGACGTCGCCCAGCTCGAGAATGCGCTGCTGAACCTGGCGATCAACGCGCGCGACGCGATGAGCGCCGGCGGCATGGCGGCGGGCCGGCTGACGATCGAGGCCAACAACGCCGTGCTGGACGACCTGTATTGCCGCTCGCACGCCGAGGTGACGCCCGGTCAGTACGTGATGCTGGCCGTGACCGATACCGGCACCGGCATGGCGCCCGAGGTGCTGGCCAAGGCCTTCGAACCCTTCTTCTCGACCAAGGAAGAAGGCAAGGGCAGCGGCCTCGGGCTGTCGATGGTGTACGGCTTCGTCAAGCAGTCCGGCGGCCACGTCAAGATCTACAGCGAAGCCGGGCAGGGCACCACGGTCAAGATCTACCTGCCGCGCACCCTGGCCACCGAAGAGGCGGTCGGCGCGCTCGAGCCGCAGCAGGCCGTGGGCGGCAGCGAGACCATCCTGGTGGCCGAGGACGACGAGGCGGTGCGCGCCACCGTGGTCGAGATGCTGACCGCGCTCGGCTACCGCGTGCTGAAGGCGGCCGATGCGGCCAGCGCGCTGGCGGTGGTGGAATCCGGCGTGCCGATCGACGTGCTGTTCACCGACGTGGTCATGCCCGGCACCCTGCGCAGTCCGGAGCTGGCGCGCATGGCGCGCGAGCGGCTGCCCAACCTGGCGGTGCTGTTCACCTCCGGCTATACCGAGAACGCGATCGTGCACGGCGGCCGCCTCGACCCCGGGGTCGAACTGCTGGGCAAGCCGTACACGCGCGAAAGCCTGGCACGGCGCATCCGCCAGGTGATCGCGGCCGGGCGCGGCAGGGCGCAGCCGGCAGCCGCCGCACCGGTGCCGCCTCCAGGGGCCGCCGCAAACACGGAACGCCTGCGCATCGTGCTGGTCGAGGACGAGGACGACATCCGCGAGGCAACCGCCGCGCTGCTGCGCCACCTGGGCCACGAGGTGGCGGAGGCGGCCGACGCCGAACGGGCGCTGGCGCTGATCTCGGGATCCTCCGATCTCCTGATCACCGACGTGATGTTGCCGGGGATGTCGGGCGACCTGCTGGCGGCCCAGGCGCGCGCGCTGGCGCCGGCGATCCGTATCGTGTTTGCCACCGGTACCGGCGAAGTGAACAACTGGCCGGACGCGGTGGTGCTGCGCAAGCCCTACAACCTGCAATCGCTGATGGAAGTGCTGGCGCCGGCGGCGGCTTGACGCCGATCAGGCGCCGGCCGCGGCCCAGGCCAGGCTGGCCCAGCCGGCCAGCAGCGCCAGTCCGCCGAGCGGCGTGATGGCGCCCAGCCATTTGCGGCCGCTCAGGGCCAGCACGTACAACGAACCGGAAAACACCAGCGTGCCGACGACGAACAGCACGCCGGCGGCGGCCAGCGCACCCGCGGATAAACGGGACGCCGCCGCGCCCGCACCGAGCAGGGCCAGCGCGTGGTAGAGATGGTAGCGCACGCCGATGTCGAATACCGCCAGCATGTCGGCAGAGAGGCGCTTGCGCAGGCCGTGTGCGCCGAAAGCGCCGAGGCCGACGCCGAGGAAGGCGGAGATGGCGCCGGTGGCGATGAGTATGCGGTCGAGGTCCATGGCGCTACTCTACCCCAGCCGGCGCAATCAGCGCGCGCCGGCAGCCTGTTGGGCAGCACCGCCGGCGAGGCCGCTGGCCTGCGCCATCTGCTCGATGAAGGCGACGCAGGCGTCCGGCTTCGTCACCGGCAGCATGTGGCCGCCATCGACCAGTTCCAGCCGCGCACCGTCGACCTTGTCCGCCAGCGCCTGGCCGTTGTGGCGCCAGTCGAGGATGCGGTCGTCGCGGCCGAACAGGATGCCGAGCGGCAGGCGCAGCTCGCCGTAGCGCCCCTGCTGCAGCGGCAGGCGCCCCTCCAGGGCCTGCAGGTCGCTCGACGCCGCCAGGTAGGCGGCCGGGCGCAGCGACAGCAGGCCGCCGCCGCGCATCCCGAAATCGTTGGGTACCTTGTCCGGGCCGAACACCTGGTCCAGGGTCTGCTTGCTCTTGCCGATCGAGCGCGGCGTGGCCAGGGTCCAGGCCAGCAGCGTGCGCAGCGGCGCCGAACGGACCATCAGGCCCTTGAACACGTCCGGGACGCGGTCGCCTTCGGGCATGTGGGTGAGCGGCGCCAGCAGCGCCAGGCCGGACACCCGGTCCGGGTGCTCCAGCGCCAGTGCCAGCGCGACCGCGCCGCCGAGCGAGTGGCCGACCACCAGCGGCCGGCCCAGGGCCAGGCGCTCGGTCAGGGCCGCCAGCGCGGCCGCCTGGGTCGACAGGTCGGCGCCGCCGCTTGCCGCGGACCAGCCGCTGCCCGGACGGTCGACCACCACCACGCGGAAGCGTCCGGCCAGCCGGGCCGTGACGGCATAGGTGAAGTGCGCCATCTGGCCGCCCAGCCCGTGGATCATCAGGATTGCCGGCCCCTCGCCGAACTCGCGCACGTGCAGGCGGGCTCCCGGCACGTCGACGAAGCGGCCTTTCGGCGGCAGCAGCGATTCGACCTTGCGCTTGAGCGCCAGCGTGATCAGCCAGCAGCCGGCCAGTCCGGCCACCACGATGCCGCCCAGGAAACCGAGGAGTGTCAGCACGATGCTCATCGTTTCATCGCCTTCTTGAGCAGGTTCCAGTAGCCGACCGGCGCCAGGCGTTCCAGTAGCGCCGCGGCCTTGGCGTCGCTGCCGACCAGGATGCGCGCCTGGCGCTTCTCGATGCCGCGCACGATGATCTCGCCGGCTTCGTCCGGCTGCATGCGCAGCAGCTTTTCCATGTTCTTGCGGCCGCGTTCCACTTCCTCGCGCGGGGCGCTGGCCGGGATGCGCGCATTCTTCGCGATCGAGGTGGCGACCCCGCCCGGGTGCACCACCGACACGCCGACGCTGCTGCCTTCGAGTTCGTTGCGCAGCACGTTGGAAAAGCCGCGCACCGCGAACTTGCTGGCGGCGTAGGCGGCCTGGCCGGGCGGCGTGATGATGCCGTAGATGCTGGAGACGTTGACGATGCGGCCGTCGTCGCTGCGGTGCAGGTTAGGCAGGAAGGCGCGCGTCATGCGCACCACGGCGTGGAAGTTGACCTCCATCAGCCAGTCGAAATCGTCGGCGGACACCTGTTCGAAGGTGCCGCCGAGTGCCACGCCGGCGTTGTTCATCAACAGGTCGACGCGCTTGTGCACGCTCTCCACCAGTTGCGGGAAGGCGGCGACGGCGGCGCGGTCGGCGACGTCGAGGCGGTGCGCACTCGCGCGCACGCCCAGGCTCTGGGCGTCGCGCGCGGTGGCCTGGACGCCGGTGTCGTCGATGTCGGCCAGCGCCAGGTGGCAGCCGCGCCGCGCCAGCGCCAGCGCGGTGGCGCGGCCGATGCCGCCGCCGGCGCCGGTGACGACGGCGACGCGGTTGTTCAGGTTGAGTGCGGAAGACGTCATGGCAGGGTTCCTTTGGCACCGAAGTGCATGATGCCGTCGGCGATGCGGCCGAAACGGATGATGAGCATGTCCTGCAGGTAGTTCTGGTAGACGTGCCAGGGCGCGCGCGAACCCTGCTGCGGCAGCTCGCGCGCGGCGCGCTCCACGTAGCCCGAGGTAAAGCCGAGGAAGGGCCGCGGCTCGACCCCGGGCTCGCGATGCACCACGGCGATGGCTTGACGGTGACGGTCCATGTGGCGCAGCAGGCGGCATACGTATTCGGCGGTCAGGTCGGCCTTGAGTGTCCAGGAAGCGTTAGTGTAGCCGAAGGTCATCACGCAGTTGGGCAGGCCGCTGAGCATCATGCCCTTGTACGACATGGCGTCGTTCGCCTTGAACGGCTGGCCGTCGACCGTGATGGCGATGCCGCCCATGAGTTTCACCTTGAGGCCGGTCGCCAGCACGACGATGTCGGCGGCCAGCGCCTGCCCGGATTTCAGCAGCAGGCCGTGTTCGTCGAAGCGCTCGATGTGGTCGGTGACGACCGAGGCGCGCCCGCTCCGGATCGCCTTGAACAGGTCGCCGTCCGGCACCACGCACACGCGCTGGTCCCAGGGCTTGTAGCGCGGCGTGAAATGGGTATCGACGTCGTAGCCTGGACCCAGCTGGCGCCGCGCCATGGCGACGATCTTCTGCTTGGCCAGTTCGGGCTTGGCGCGCGTCACGCGGTACAGCAGCATGCTTTCGACGATCACGCGCCAGCGGGTCGCCAGGTAGGCCGCCTTTTCGGGCAGCCAGCGCCGGTACTTCTGTGCGAAGCGGTATTCGGACGGGCGGCTGACGATGTAGGTCGGGGAACGCTGCAGCATGGTGACGTGCGCCGCATCCGCGGCCATCGACGGCACCAGCGTCACCGCGGTGGCGCCGCTGCCGACCACCACGACGCGCTTGCCGCGCCACTCGAGGTCGCGCGGCCAGAACTGCGGCTGCACGATGCGGCCGCGGAAGTTGTCCTCGCCGGAGAACGTGGGACGGTAGGCTTCGTCGTAGCTGTAGTAGCCGCTGCACATATAGAGGAAGCGGGTCTGCAGGACCTGGACCGCACCCTCGACCTCGACCTCGACGCGCCACAGCGCCTCGCTGCTCGACCAGTGCGCGCCCACCACCTTGTGGTTGAAGCGGATGTGGCGGTCGATGCCGCTCTTGCGCGCCGTGTCTTCGATGTAGCGGCGGATCGAGGAGCCGTCGGCGATCGCCTTGCCCGCGGTCCAGGGCTGGAAGCCGTAGCCGAGCGTGTACATGTCGGAATCGGAGCGCACGCCGGGGTAGCGGAACAGGTCCCAGGTGCCGCCGATGGCGGCGCGCGACTCGAGCACGGCATAGGTCTTGCCGGGGCAGCGCTTCTGGAGATGCCAGGCGGCGCCGATGCCGGACAGGCCGGCGCCGACGATCAGTACGTCGAGCGGTTCGGGGTTGGGGGACATGCTGTCTCGGGATCTTGTCGATTTTTAAGATTGACACTCTACATTGTCAAAATATGAAAGACAATATTCTGTGCCAAAATAGAGGAATGCCTCCAGAACCCACCCCAGCCCGGCCCTATCGCGGCATCCCCCAGGACGAGCGGCGTGCCCAGCGCCGTGCCCAGCTGATCTCTGCCGGCGTCGCCGTCTACGGCGAGCGCGGCTACCGCCAGGCGACCGTGAAAGCCGTGTGCGAAGCGGCCGGCCTCACCGAACGCTATTTCTACGAATCCTTCGCCAACAGCGAAGAACTGCTGATCGCCTGTTTCAATGCGGTCACCTATGCCGTGCTGGACGAAATCGTCGCTGCCGCCCGCGCAGCCGGACCCGATCCCGAGACGCGTGCCCGTGCGATGCTGCACGCCTATTTTGCGGCCCTCCAGCGCGACCCGCGTTCCGCCCGCGTGTTCCTGGTGGAGATCCGCGGCGTCAGCCGCTCCGTCGACAAGGCCTTCGACACGGCCCTGCGCGCCATCGGCGAGCAGGTATCCAGCATGGTGCCCTCGGAGCTGCCGCCCGACCCCTTGCTGCAGGCCGGCGTAGTCGGTGGCGTCATTCACATCGCCCTGCGCTGGATCGAGGACGGCTATACGCCGGACATCGAGCGCGTCACCGACAGCGCGCTGCGGCTCAGTATGCCGTAGGCCAGGCTCAGGCCGGCCAGTCCAGCTCGACCCAGGTCGGCACGTGGTCGCTCGGCTTCTCGCGGCCGCGCACCGCGTGGTCGGTGCCGGCCGTCTTCAGGTGCGGCACCAGCTTGGGGCTGAGCAGCAGGTGGTCGATGCGCAGGCCGGCATTGCGGCCATAGGCGTCGCGCATGTAATCGTAGAAGGTGAAGATGGTTTCATCGGGATGCGTCTCGCGCAGCGCGTCGTACCAGCCGGCGTCGAGCAGCTTGCGGTAGGCGGCGCGCGACTCGGGACGGAACAGGGCATCGTCGACCCAGCGCTCGGGCTTGTAGACGTCGCGCTCGGTCGGGATCACGTTGTAGTCGCCGCACAGGATCACCGGCGCGCCGCTGTCCATCAGTTCCTGCGCGCGCTTGTGGAAGCGCTCGAACCAGGCCAGCTTGTAGTCGAACTTGGGACCGGGCGCCGGGTTCCCGTTCGGCAGGTACAGGCAGGCGATCAGGATGCCGCCCACCGCTGCTTCGAGGTAGCGGCTCTGTTCGTCCGTCGGGTCGCCCGGGAGGCCGCGCGTGATTTCCTGCGGTTCCACCCCGCGCGCCAGGATCGCGACCCCGTTCCAGCTTTTCTGGCCGTGCCAGATCGGGTAGTAGCCGGCCTCTCTGATGGCGGCTTCGGGGAATTTTTCCTGCGGCGCCTTCAGCTCCTGCAGGCAGGCGACATCGGGTTGGGTTTCGTCGAGCCATTGCAGCAGGGCGCCGATGCGGGCGCCGATGCCGTTGACGTTGAATGTGGCGACGCGCATGCGCAGACTCCTGTGTTTCGATGGCCTTATTTTGACCGGAGAATGGCCGGGCTGCCGCACGGATGATCCCAAGTCGGGTTGAAGTAGTCAAACTACGGCGATTCTGGACGGGTTTTTTCAGTGTCCGCAGTGGCTTGTAAATTAACTACCTGAACCCTGTAAATTCTGGCATGCTCTCGCCTGCAATAATTCCAATCAAAACGCGACCATGACCACTCCCACCTTTTACCGGCTGGCCTGGACCCTGTCCGCCGTCGCCGCCCTTGGCGCCAGCCCGCTCGCGGCAGCCCAGAACGCCCAGCGCACCTTCCAGAGCTTCAGCGGCGACGGTGCCGGCCTCGAGATCGCCACCAGCGACGGCCGCTACGTCATCAAGCCCTACGCGCCGAACATCGTCGAAACCACCTTCGTGGCCCGTGGCGACGCGCCGGTGCCGGCCTCGCACGCCGTCGTGCTGACCCTGGGCGCGCCCAAGGCGACGGTGAAGGATGCCGGCACCCGCATCGAACTGGTCACGGATGGCATCACGGTCACGGTCGACAAGAACCCGTTCCGCATCAGCTACAGCTACAAGGGCAAGCCGCTGGTCGCGGAAAAGGGCGGGTTCGGCCGGGCCGACAGCCTGCAGGCGGTCGAATTCGCGCTCGAGCCCGACGAGGCGCTGTACGGGGCGGGTTCGCGCGCGGTCGGCATGAATCGCCGCGGCAACCGCTTCCGCCTGTATAACAAGGCGTCCTACGGCTTCGCCAACCGCGCCGAGCAGATGGGCTACGGCATCCCGATGGCGCTGTCCTCGCGCAGGTACGCGATCCACTTCGACAATCCGCAGGCCGGCTGGCTCGACATGGACAGCCACAAGGACGGCACGCTGCGATTCGAAACGCCGGGCGGCCGCAAGACCTACCAGGTGGTGGCCGGCGATGACTGGGCCGGGGTCATGGACGGCATCACCCGCCTGACCGGGCGCCAGCCGCTGCCGCCGCGCTGGGCCTTCGGCAATTTCGCCAGCCGTTTCGGCTACCACAGCGAAGCCGAGACGCGCGCCGTGGTCGACAAGTTCCGCCAGGACGACATCCCGCTCGACGCCGTCGTGCTCGACCTGTACTGGTTCGGCAAGACGGTCAAGGGGACGATGGGCAACCTGGCCTGGGACCGCGACAGCTTCCCGCACGCCGAAAAGATGATGGCCGATTTCTCGCGCCAGGGCGTCAAGACCGTCGTCATCACCGAACCCTTCATCCTCACCAGCTCGAAGCGCTGGCAGGAAGCGGCCGAGCGCCAGGTGCTGGCGACGGACAAGGACGGCAAGCCCTTCACTTTCGATTTCTATTTCGGGAACACCGGCCTGGTCGACGTCTTCAAGCCGTCCGCGCGCAGCTGGTTCTGGGACATCTACAAGGAACTCAAGGCCGGCGGCGTGGCCGGCTGGTGGGGCGATCTGGGCGAACCGGAGATGCACCCGAGCGAAGCGCGCCACGCCACCGGCAGCGCCGACGAGGTCCACAACATCTACGGCCACGAATGGGCGCACCTGATCGCCGACGGCTACGCGCGCGACTTCCCGAAGGAGCGTCCCTTCATCCTGATGCGCTCGGGTTACTCGGGCTCGCAGCGCTTCGGCATGATCCCGTGGTCGGGCGACGTCAGCCGCGGCTGGGGCGGCCTGCAGTCGCAGATGGAGATCTCGCTGCAGATGGGCATGCAGGGCCAGGCCTACATGCACTCGGACCTGGGCGGCTTTGCCGGGCCGGTGCTGGACGACGAGCTGTACGTGCGCTGGCTGCAGTACGGCGTGTTCCAGCCGGTCTTCCGCCCGCACGCGCAGGAAGCGGTGCCGGCCGAGCCGGTGTTCCGCGAGGCGCGTACCAAAGCGCTGGCGCGCGATGCGGTGCGCCTGCGCTACGCGATGCTGCCGTATAACTACACGGCCGCCTTCGAGAACAGCCGCACCGGCATGCCGCTGATGCGTCCGGTGCTGTTCGAAGACCCGGACAACGACATGGTGCCGACCCCGGCCATCTCCAGCACCTACCTGTGGGGGCCGGACTTCCTGGTGGCGCCGGTGGTCGAAGCCGGCCAGCTGCGCAAGGAAGTCTATTTCCCGAACCAGGGCGGCAAGGCGGGCGGCGTCTGGTTCGACTTCTACAGCGACCAGCCGCACCGCGGCGGCATCCTGGAGACGGTATCGACGGTGCCAGAGCACATCCCGACCTACGTGCGCGCCGGCGCCTTCATCCCGCTGGCCAGGGTCGGGCACAGCACCCAGGACTACAGCGGCAAGGCGCTCGAGCTGCACTATTACCATGACGCCTCGGTGAGCGCCGCGTCGGGCCAGCTCTACGACGACGACGGCACGACTGCCCACGCCTTCGAGTCGGGCCAGTCGACGCTGGTGCGTTTCGACAGCGAGGCCAGCGCCGGCCGGCTGGAGATCGGTTTGCGCACGGAACGTGGTGCGAACGCGACGCCGATGGCGCGCACGTTTGCGCTCAAGGTGCACAACGTCGGCACCCGTCCGCGCGCGGTCCAGGCCGCCGGAAAATCGCTGCCCTTCGCCTGGGACGCCAAGCGCCGCCTGCTGCAAGTGAGCCTGCCGCCGTTGGCGGACACGGCCATGAAAGTGGCGATCACGCTCTGATCGTCGTACTGCCGGGTGCGCTGGCGCTGCGTCCATGATCGGCTAGACTGCGATCATGCGAGGCAGACGTCGAGCGCACCATGAAAACCCAACTCCTGCAGGATATCGGCGACAGCGGCGCCGCAGCGCCAGCCGGGCCGGCTGCGCACAAGGTGCGGCCGGCGGTCTGGCATCGCGCCCAGGCGGCGCCCGATGCGACTGCACAATTACCCGAACCCGAAGGCCGGATCGAGCCCTCGGTCGACCCCGCCGACGATGTCGCCACGGCCCCCGAACCGGACTGGCTCGCCGAGCTGATGCGCCAGGATGCCGCGCGCGCGGACGCGCAGCAAAAGGCCGGGCGCTGGCGGCGCCGTGTGTTCGGCTGGAGTATCGGCGCCGGCCTGCTGGCGCTGGTGGCAGCAGGGGCGCTGTGGATGACGGAGGCGCGCCGGGTGGACGGTGCGATGGCGGTGGTGGCGGCCGGCGTTCCGGCGGCAGACGTTCCGGCGGGCGGCGCGCCGGACGCGGGGACGTCGACGTCAGGGACGCCGGCCGCAGGCTCGCCGGCTTTGGTGCCGGCCCCCGTGCCGGCACCAAAGCCGACGCTGGCCCCGGTGCTGTCCTCGCCGCGGCCAGCCCCGACCATCCTGGAAGAGGTCGTCAAGCCGGCCGCGCCGGTGTCGACGGAGCCGGCGATGCCCGGCATCCGGCGCGAGCACGCCGTGTCGAAAGCGGCGTCGAGAGCGCCTGTGGAACGGGTGCAGTCGGACCGACGCCGGCGCGAGGAAACCCTGCTGCAGTGCCGGGCGCTCGGTTACGACGAAGGCCAGTGCATACGGCGCGAATGCGAGATGACCCGCTTCGGGCTGGCCTGCAGGGGCGGGGTGATGGGGGCCGATGTGCCCCCATGAAGATCAGTGATGGCCGTGCTGCTTCTCGTACTCGTCGGCCTCGGCCTTGGTCGCATGCACGATGCCGTCCGGATGCTCCGGCGGGGTGTACAGCGTGTACAGGCGCAGCGGCTCGGTGGACGAGGTGTTGATCACGTTGTGCTCGGTGCCGGCCGGGATCACCAGCGCGGTGCCGTCTTCCAGCGCATGCTTTTCGCCGTCCAGGATCGCTTCGCCGCTGCCCGCTTCGACGCGGATGAACTGGTCGTGGCCTTCGTGCTTTTCCTGGCCGATGTCTTCGCCCGGCTGCAGGGTCATGATGACCAGCTGGCTGCGCGCGGTGGTGTAGAGCACTTCACGGAAATTATTACCGGCCAGTGTTTTTTCTTCGATGTTGATGCTGTAACCCGACATAGTCGTTCTCCTTAGGTGTTTTGAACGCCCCGATTGTACCCGGTCGGTCAAAATACCGCTCAGCAACATCGGGCGCCGCGCCTGGCGCCGCCAGCAGGTTTGCGCCCGAGCCGCGATAATGGGACTTTCCAATGAATCCAACGCAATAAGGAAGTCCCGATGACGATGCAACCCACCCGTGTGCCGGTCGACCTGGCCAAAGCGTACCGCCTGCTGAACCATGGTCCCACCGTGATGGTCAGCAGCGTCCACGCCGGCAAGGCCAACGTGATGTCGGCCGCCTGGTCGATGCCGCTCGATTTCGCGCCGCCCAAGGTCGCCGTGGTGATCGACAAGTCGACCTTCACGCGCGGGCTGATCGAAGCCTCCGGCGCCTTCGTGCTGGCGGTGCCCTCGCGCGAGCTGGCGGCGCTGACGCTGGCCGTGGGCTCGGAATCCGGCCGCGAGATCGACAAGTTCGCCGCCCACGGCATCGAATGGACACCCGGCGAACACACCGGCGCGCCGCTGGTCGAGGGCTGCCTGGCGTGGCTCGAGTGCCGCCTGATTCCCGAGCCGCACATCCAGCAGGCCTACGACCTGTTCCTCGGCGAGGTGGTGGGCGCGTGGGCCGATCCGGCGGTGTTCACCGACGGCCACTGGCACATGGAAGAGGGCGGCAAGCGCAGCATCCACTACGTGGCCGGCGGCCATTTCATGGAGACCGGCGCAGCGTTCGAGGTGACGAAGCTGGGCTGACGGGGCGCGTGGACGGGAAACCCGTCCACCCTGTGGTCGTTAGCGAACCGGGGCGCCGGCGCGCGCCGCGCTGCGCCGTCCTTCGGCCAGCCGGTAACCGATCGCCAGCACGATCAGCCATGCCGGAATCAGGTACACCGAGACCCGCAGCTCCGGCGTCGCCAGCATCACGGCGACGATCCCGGCCAGGAACACCAGGCACAGGTAATTGGTCAGCGGGTAGGCCGGGCTGGGGAAGGTCGTGCCCTGGCCGGCGGCGCGCTTGGCGGCGCGGAAGCGCAGGTGGGTCCAGCTGATCATGGTCCAGTTGATCAGCAGGCCGGACACCGCCAGGCCCATCAGCATGCCCAGCGCCTTGCCCGGGAACGCGTAATTCACGCCGACGCACAGCGCGGTGGCCAGCGCCGACACGCCGAGCGACGCCAGCGGTACGCCGCGCTCGTTCACCCTCAAGAGCGACTTCGGCGCGTGGCCCTGGGTCGCCAGGCCGTACAGCATGCGGCTGTTGGAATACACGCAGCTGTTGTAGACCGACAGCGCCGCGGTCAGCACCACCAGGTTGAGCACGTGGGCGACGACGTTGGCGTCCAGCGCCTTGAAGATCAGGACGAAGGGACTGGCGCCGGGCACGATCTGGTTCCACGGGTACAGCGACAGCAGCACCGCCAGCGCGCCGACGTAGAACACCAGGATGCGCCACAGCGCCTGGTTGGTCGCGCGCGGGATCGAGTGGCTCGGGTCCGCGGCTTCGGCGGCCGTGATGCCGATCACCTCCAGGCCGCCGAACGAGAACATGATGATCGCCATCGACATCACCAGCCCTTCGATGCCGTGGGCGAAGAAGCCGCCGTGCTGCCACAGGTTGGCCACCGAGGCTTGCGGACCGGCGCCGCCGCTCAGCAGCAGGAATACGCCGTACACGATCATCGCCACCACCGCCGCCACCTTGATCACCGAGAACCAGAATTCGCTCTCGCCGAAGGCGCGTACGTTGATCAGGCTGATGCCATTCGCCAACAAGAAGCACGCCAGCGCCGAGGCCCAGGTCGGCACGTCCGGCCACCAGTACTGGACGTAGATGCCGACTGCCGACAGCTCGGCCATGCTGACCAGCACGTACAGCACCCAGTAGTTCCAGCCCGAGACGAAGCCGGCGAAGCGCCCGCCGTATTTGTCGGCGAAGTAGCCGAAGGAGCCGGCCACCGGTTCGTCGACCATCATTTCGCCGAGCTGGCGCATGATCAGGAAGGCGATCAGGCCGGCCAAGGCGTAACCGAGCAGCACGGCCGGTCCGGCTATCTTGACGCTTTCCGCCACGCCGAGGAATAGGCCGGTGCCGATGGCGCCGCCGAGCGCGATCAGCTGGATGTGCCTGTTCTTGAGGCCGCGGTGGAGTTGGTTGTCTTCTGGGGCCATTGGATCTGCCAGGGTGAAAATACTTGTTGGAAAAGACAGGATTCTAAAGGAAACGGTCGGGCAGGGGAGACCGCTGATTTACTTTTCTTTACACGGCCGGCGCCGCCACGCGGGATGGGTTGTCTTAAAATCTGGAAACTTTATCCAATACCTTTATACCGAGACAAGCTTGCAGATGGTTCATCGTATTTCTTCCTTAAAACTGCATTACGTTGCACTCGCGCTGGCGACGCTGGGGTCGGGCCTGGCGCAGGCGCAGGCGACCGTGGGCGCCGCCGGCACTGCGACCGGCGCGGCGGCCGCGGCCGCTGGCACCACCAGCGCCACCAGCGCCACCAGCGCCCCCGGCCCGGCGGCTAGCGGCACGGTCACCTCGGTCAATGTGGTCGGCGAGCGCCAGAACAACCGCATCGACCGCCAGGTCTACGACGTCAAGCAGGATGTCGGCAGCACCAACGGCACCGCTGCCGACGCCCTGGGCAACGTCCCTTCGGTATCGGTCGACCCGGACGGCACGGTGTCGCTGCGCGGCAGCAGCAACGTCCAGATCCTGGTCGACGGCAAGCCCTCGGCCATGCTGCAGGGCGACAACCGCGGCCCGGCGCTGCAGGCGATGCCCTCGGAAGACATCGACTCGATCGAAGTCATCAACAATCCCGGCGCCGAGTTCGGCAACGAGGGTGGCGGCGGTCCGATCCTGAACCTGGTCATGAAACGCAACCGCCGCGCCGGCGGCTTCGGCGTGGTCAATGCCAACTACGGGACCGCGGGCCGCTACAATTCGGCCGTCAACGGCTCGTACAATACCGGGCGCTGGGGCATGCAGGGCGGCGTCAACGTGCGCCACGACGGCCGCAATTCGACCGGCGACACCGAGCGCGACCAGATCGACCCGGTCACCGGTGCCGACCGCCACAGCAGCCAGACCTCGGCCAGCACCGGCCTCAACGACAGCGCCGGCCTGCGCGGGCAGATCACCTACAACCTGAACGACGACGACACGCTGGAAGCCAATGTCGGCTTCATGAAGCGCACCAACGACCAGACCGGCCTCGAGCACTACCGGGTCGACGCCGACGGCGTGCCGGCCAGCGACTACCTGCGCACCACGCGCCGCAACGGCGACAACAGCAACGGCATGGGCGGGCTGCGCTGGGACCACAAGGGCGAAAAGATCGGCGAGCTGTTCCGCATGGACCTGCGCGTCTCGCGCAGCAGCAACGACAGCGATACCCGCTACGCCAACACCTATACCGTGGCGCCGCCGAACGCGGAAAGCGCCGACAGCAGCCAGTCGGTGGCGAACAGCACCCGCATCGTCGACTACACCGGCGACTACGAGCGCCCGCTCGACGGCGGCGCCATCCTGAAGCTCGGCTACAAGATCGCCGACAACAAGAGCGGCTTCGACACGCGCTACTTCGACGTCGATCCGCTCACGGCGCTGGACGTGGTCAACGGCCGCCGCACCAACGCCTTCCAGGTCGACGAGAGGAACGTGGCCCTGTACGGTTCTTACCAATGGAAGCTGAGCGAGCGCTGGGGCGCGCTGGTCGGCCTGCGCACCGAGTACACCCGTCTCGACCTGGACCAGGTCACGACCGCACTGAACGCCACCAACAGTTATCTGAACTGGATCCCGAGCGCGTTCGCCACCTATAAACTGGGCGAGAAGAGCAACCTGCGCTTCGCCTATTCGCACCGCCTGCGGCGCGCCAATGCCAACCAGCTGAACCCGTTCGTGGTCTACGTCGACGAACTGAACGAAAGCAGCGGCAATCCGATGCTCAAGCCGGTGCAGACCGATTCCTTCGAGATCGGCTACGAAACCAAGGCCGGCGGCCTGGACGCCAACCTGCGCGGCTACTTCCGCAACGATCGCGATACCATCCGCAGCCGCCAGGTGCCGGTCGGCGAGAACACCCTGCTCACCACGCTGGAAAATGGCGGCAGCAACCGCTCCGGCGGCCTCGAATTCACGCTGAGCGGCAAGCTGACGCCGAAGCTGTCGATCAGCACCAGCGGCAACCTCGCCTTCACCGAGCAGGAACAGATCGACCTGAACGGCGCCGAGACCCGCCGCAGCGCCAACTCGCTGAGCGTGCGCGGCCGCGTGAACTACCAGATTACCCCGCAGGACGCGCTGCAGCTGATGATCAACGCCCAGGGCAAGACCCTGGCCGGCACCGGCTACCGCCAGCCGATGTCGACCCTGAACCTGAGCTGGCGCCGCAACCTCACGCCGACGCTGTCGCTGGTGATGAACGTGACCGACGTGTTCAGTTCGCAGAAAATGGAAACCGTGACCGATTCGGCCACGCTGAAGGAACGTTCGATCCGCCGCTTCGATGGGCGGATTGCCTACGTCGGCCTGTCATGGCGCTTCGGCGGCGTGCCGCAGCGCCCGCGCACCGGACGCGAAGGCCCGGATGGCGAAGGCTGGCGCGGCGGTCCGCCGCCGGGCGGGCCTGGCGGCCCGGGTGGCGGCTTCGGTGGCGGGCCGGGTGGTGGCGGACCCGGCATGTAGCATGTCGTCAGCGCAGTGTTGATGCGCGCATCCAGGGAGTCGTTCCCGGCATTGCCGGAAACGACTCGCTCACACCCCACTCGCACTCACACACCCCGCCCCCAGCACCGTCCCGCCCACCAGCAGCGCCCCATGCCGGTACAGGCGCCAGCGCTCCCCAGGCGCCACATCCACCACGACCACGCCCATTTTGCGGTCGCTCCACACCAGCCGCGCCCCGGTCGCATCCAGCGCCCGGAACACCTGCGCCGCCCCGGTGCCGGGTGCGAACACCACGGTCGTGAAGCGCTGCCCCGGCGGCTCGCGCAGCGCCCAGGCGCCGGCGGCGCCGGTCAGCGCGCCCACCAGGCACAGTGCGGCTGCCGCCCCGCCCGGACGCGCCGGCCCCTGTCGCACCAGCACGCGGCCGGCGAACAGCGGCGCCAGCCCGAAGATCGCCAGCCAGGCCAGGTCCCACGCCAGCGGTTGCGGGCTGTCGAGCCTGATGCGGTGGATGCCGAGTATCCAGTGCGACAGCACCGCATCGATCAGGTGCCAGGTGCCGAAGCCCAGCATCAGCATGCCGGCCAGCACGGCCGCCGGCGGCGCCTGGACGCCGCGCCGGCGTGCCCGCCACATGCCCCACAGGCCGGCGACCGCGATCACGTACATCAGTGCGTGGAAATAGCCGTCCCACAAGACCTGCACGCGCAAGTCGTCCAGGCCGCGGACCAGGCTCAGCAGATGGTGCCACTGCAGGATCTGGTGCAGCAGGATGCCGTCGAAAAAGCCGCCGAGCGCGAAGCCGAGAGCGGCGCCCCAGCGGAGCCACGGTGATTTCCACATGTTCAGTTCCCTCAGTAGAGTGTTGCGTCATGCGCCGGGGCCGGCGTGGCCGCAGCGGCGCAGGCGCCGGCTCAGTATAGGGTGGCGCCGCCGATGGCGGAGCGCCGCACGCGTTCCGGCTTGCGCGGCATCCTATTCCCCCGCGTGCGCGGGCGGCTGCAGGCGCGCGGCACGCACCGATGCCAGGCGCTCGATGACCTCGAACACGGCCATGCCGGCAATCATGGCGCCGACGAACATCAGCGTCGGCCGTCCGCCGACCGCCAGCGCCGCGATCGCCGGACCGGGGCAGTAGCCCACCAGCCCCCAGCCGACACCGAAAGTCAGGCTGCCGAGCAGCAGGCGCCGGTCGATTCCCACGGCCCCCGGCAGGTGCAGCTTGCCGCCAAACAGCGAGCGCCCGCGCTGGCCGGCAAAGCGAAAGCCGATCGCGGCGACCAGGATCGCCCCGACCATCACGAAGGCCAGCGACGGGTCCCACGGTCCGGCGAGGTCGAGGAAGGCGAGTACCTTGGCCGGGTTGGTCATGCCGGAGAGGATCAGTCCACTGCCGAACAGGATGCCGGCAAGGAAGGCGGTAACGAGGGGCATGGCATCAGGCTCCTATTACGTGACGCATCACGAAAACCATGAGGAAGCCGGCCGCCATGAAGGAGGCAGTCGCGGCAAGCGAGCGCGGCGACAGGCGGGAGATGCCGCATACGCCGTGGCCGCTGGTACAGCCGGAGCCGAAGCGGGTGCCGATGCCGACCAGCAGGCCGGCAACCGTCAGCAGGGCAGGCGAATGGTCGATCTGTGCCGGCGGCATCGCGCCGAAGGCGAGCCACGCCAGCGGCGCACTGGCCAGGCCGAGCAGGAAGGCGAGACGCCACCCGATGTCGCCGCCGGCAGGGCGCAGCAAGCCGCCGGCGATACCGCTGATGCCTGCGATGCGGCCATTCGCCAGCAGCAGCAGGACGGCCGCCAGGCCGATCAGGATGCCGCCGCCGAGCGAGGCCAGCGGCGTGAAGTGGGTCCAGTCGATATGCATGGGAGTCTCCATGGTTGCGTCGAGCTTGCTTGTGCCGCGTGCATGTACAAGTCTCACCAGGCATTGTAGCCAGCGCCTGTCGTTTGACCAGCGCATGGCGATACGAGCAGCTTCGACTTTATCTTAATAATGCAACTAACCGACAATGGCCAAAAAACCAAAAACAACCCCAGCCACCAACACAGGCGAGGCCGAAGGACGCAAGCCAAGATGCAAAAAACCGGCAGGCAGACTAGTCTGCCGAACGGCCGGCAGGCGCGGCGTCCCGGGTTTCTCCCTCATCCTGCAACGTGCCCGGCACGACCAGCAGCCGGTCGATGCGGTTGCCATCCATGTCGACCACCTCGAAACGCCAGCCGTTCCATTCCAGGGTCTCGCCGACTTTCGGGATGTAGCCCAAGCGGTAAAGGGCGAAGCCGGCCAGCGTGTGGTAGGCCGCCGCATCCTCGTCGGGGAACACGAACTCGACGCCGGTCAGGTAGCGGAAGCGGTCCAGGATCATGCCGCCATCCATCAGCCAGCTGCCGTCCTCGCGGCGGACGCCGTCGCCCGGGTCGTGGTCTTCGCCGGTCGGGACTTCGCCGACCAGGGCACCCATCACGTCGGTGAGGGTGATCATGCCCTGGATATCGCCATACTCGTCGACGATCATCGCCAGTTCGGCCCGATGCTTCTTCAATTGTTCCAGCAGATCGATCGCGCTGACCGATTCCGGCACGAACAGCAGCGGTTCGACGGCTGCGCCGACGTCGATGGACTGCAGGGTCCGGGCCCGGATCGCCTGCTCGAACAGGTTGCGTGCGCGTACCACGCCGACCACCTGCGAGCGGTCGCCGCGGTAGACCGGGAAGCGGCTGTAGGGCGATTCGGCGATGCGCTGCAGGCTGCGTTCGAGCGGCTCGTCGAGGTCGAGAAACTCGAGGTCGACGCGCGGCGTCATCAGCGCACGCAGGTGCCAGTCGTCGAGCCGCAGGGCGCGCGCCGCGATGTCGTATTCGGTGCGCTCGAACACGCCGGCGTCGGTGCTTTCGCGGATCATCCCGGTGACTTCGTCCTCCGTCGGCACCTCGTCCTTGCGCTGGCGCATGCCGAGCAGGCGCATGATGAAGTCGGTGGTCATCCCGAGCAGGGCGACGAAGGGATGCATCAGCCGCGACAGGTAGTGCATCGGGCGCGATACCACCGTCGCCATGAACTCCGGATACAGGATCGCGATGCGCTTCGGGACCAGCTCGCCGAGCACGATGGACAGGAAGGTGATCGACACCACGACCACGCCCAGCGCGGTGGGACGGGCCCAGGCTTCCGGCACGCCGAGTTCGGCCAGGGCCGGTGTCAGGCGCGCCGTGAGCGACGCTTCGCCGAAGGCGCCGTTGAAGATGCCGATCAGGGTGATACCGACCTGGACGGTGGAAAGGAAGCGGCTGGGGTCGTCGGCCAGGGCAATCGCGGTACCTGCACCGCCGCTGCCTTCCGCCGCCAGTTTTTCGAGCCGCAGGCGCTTGGCGGACACCACGGCCAGTTCCGACATCGAAAAGACTCCGTTGAGCAGGATGAGAACGAGGATGATGATGATGTCGGTCATGCGATGTCAGGATGGTTATGCCGGTTACAACACTATTCGGCCTGATCATCGCATGCCGGCCAGCGTGCGCCAACGGGCGCACGGCTGAAACAGGCAGCCAAGGGAAAATTAAGGGGCAGCCAGGGGCGCGTTCAGGGGCGCGCCGGGTCGAAATGCTTCTGGATACCGGCCCAGCAGTCCTGGTAATTGCCCTGCAATTGGGGCGAGGCAAGGGCCTGTGCCGTCGCGACCAGGGGATTGCGCGTCTCGAACATGAAGGCCATCGTGTCCGTGACCTTGTGCGGGCGGCTGGTATCGGCGCTGCTGGCCTTGTCGAAGGTCGCCGCATCAGGGCCGTGTCCGCTCATGCAGTTGTGCAGGCTGGAGCCGCCGGGGACGAAGCCTTCGGCCTTGGCATCGTAGGCGCCGTGGATCAGGCCCATGAACTCGCTCGCCACGTTGCGGTGGAACCAGGGCGGGCGGAAGGTGTCTTCGCCGGCCAGCCAGCGCGGCGGAAAGATCACGAAGTCGAGGCTGTCCACGCCGGGCGTGTCGGTCGGCGCGTGCAGGACCAGGAAGATCGACGGGTCCGGGTGGTCGTAGCTGATCGAGCCGATGGTATTGAAATGGCGCAGGTCATATTTATAGGGCGCATGGTTGCCGTGCCAGGCGACCACGTCCAGCGGCGAATGGCCGATCCGCGCCGACCACAGTTTGCCGCCGAACTTGGCGACCAGTTCGAAATCACCTTCGACATCCTCGTAACGCGCCACCGGGGTCAGGAAATCGCGCGGATTGGCCAGGCCGTTGGCGCCGATCGGGCCGAGGTCCGGCAGGCGCAGCAGGGCGCCGAAGTTCTCGCAGATATAGCCGCGTGCCGTGCCGTCGGGCAGGCCGACGCTAAAGCGCACGCCGCGCGGGATCACGGCGATCTGCTGCGGCTCGACCTCCAGCAAGCCGAGTTCGGTCGCGATCGCCAGGCGGCCCTGCTGCGGCACCACCAGCAATTCCCCGTCGCCGGAGTAGAAATAGCGGCCCGTCATCGAGCGGTTGGCTGCATACAGGTGGATCGCGCAGCCGCTCATCGCCGCCGCCGCGCCGTTGCCGGCCATGGTCACCCAGCCGTCGATGAAATCGGTGGGTGCATCCGGGACTGGCAGCGGGCTCCAGCGCATCTGGTTGGGCGAGGGCGCACCGGTCTCGAAATCGCTGGCGATGCGGCGGCTGTCGAGCGGGCGGAAGGGGCCGTGCATTGCCGCCGGGCGGATGCGGTACAGCCACGAGCGCCGGTTCTGTCCGCGCGGCGCGGTGAAGGCCGTGCCCGAGATCTGTTCGGCGTACAGGCCGTAAGCCACGCGCTGGGGCGAATTGCGGTGCGCGGGCAGGGCGCCGGGCAGGGCTTCGGTAGCGAATTCGTTGCCGAAGCCGGATAAATAGCCTTCCTGAAGGTGCATTGCGAGTCTCCGGTTCTTTCGCCTCATTCTGTAGCAGGGCCGGACATTTTACGAGGTGAATAGAAAAATGTAGACTATTCAGCACATCAATAACCCTATCTCCGGCATGATCGAACCCTCTAGCATCGACCTGAATCTGTTGTCCGTCTTTCAGGAGGTGTACCGCGAACGCCAGATCTCGGCCGCGGCGCGGCGCCTGGGCTTGACGCAGTCCGCGGTCAGCAATGCGCTGGCGCGCCTGCGCCGCACCTTCGGCGACGAACTGTTCGTGCGCACGGCACACGGCATGCAGCCGACGCCGCTGGCGCAGCAGATGGCCGAGCCGATCGGCGCTGCGATGGCGCAGGTCGCGCTCGCCCTCAGCCAGCGCAGCCGTTTCGACCCGGCCACCAGCCGCCGCCGCTTCACGCTGGCGATGACCGACGTCGGCGAGGTGTATTTCATGCCGGTACTGACCGAGCGCTGCCGAACGCTGGCGCCGAACGTGGAAATCGCCTCCGTGCGTGCGAGCAGCATCGGCCTGAAGGACGAGATGGAAACCGGCCGCGTCGACCTCGCCATCGGCGCCTTCGAGGACATGTCGGACGCGCTGTTCCAGCGGCAGCTGTTCCGCCAGGCCTTCGTGAGCATGTTCCGCAAGGGACATCCGCTGGCGAGCGGGACGGTGGACCTGGCGCGCTTCACGGCGGCGGCCCATCTGGTGGTGGACGCAGCACACAGTCCCTATGACAGGGTCAATGTTTTATTGGAAAAGGCGGGCGTGACCGCCAACGCCAGGTTCCGGGTACCGCATTTCACCGCGGTGCCCTACATTGTCGCCACGTCCGATCTCGTGGTGACCGTGCCGCAAAAGCTCGCGGAGAGCGCCGCGGCACCGTTTGGATTGAAGTGGATCGAACCGCCGCTGCAGCTGCCCACGCTGCAGACCAATGTGTTCTGGCACCGGCGCTTCAACCACGACCCCGGCATCCAGTGGCTGCGGGGATTGATTGCCGACGTATTCGCCGAATAGAGCCGGGCGGATGCGGTGGAGGAGCTGGAAACTATAACTACATGAGGAAAGACACCATGGCTGACTTGTTTGAGAATCCGATGGGCCTGATGGGCTTCGAGTTCGTCGAATTCGCGTCGCCCACCCCCGGCGTGCTGGAACCCGTGTTCGAAGCGCTCGGTTTTACCAGGGTCGCCGTGCACCGCTCGAAGGACGTGGCGCTGTACCGCCAGGGCGAGATCAATTTCATCATCAATAACGAGCCGAAGAGCCACGCAGCGTATTTTGCGGCCGAGCACGGCCCGTCGGCCTGCGGCATGGCTTTCCGTGTCAAGGATTCGCACAAGGCCTACGCGCGCGCGCTCGAGCTGGGCGCGATCCCGATGGAAATCCCGACCGGTCCGATGGAGCTGCGCCTGCCGGCCATCAAGGGCATCGGCGGCGCGCCGCTGTACCTGATCGACCGTTTCGAGGACGGCAAGTCCATCTACGACATCGACTTCGAATTCATCGATGGCGTCGAGCGCCGCCCGAAAGGCCACGGCATGTCGATCATCGACCACCTGACCCACAACGTCTACCGCGGCCGCATGGCTTACTGGGCCGGTTTCTACGAAAAGCTGTTCAATTTCCGCGAAATCCGCTATTTCGACATCCAGGGCGAATACACGGGCCTGACCTCGAAGGCAATGACTGCGCCGGACGGGAAGATCCGCATTCCGCTCAACGAGGAGTCGCAGGCGGGCGGGGGCCAGATCGAGGAATTCCTGCTCAAGTTCAACGGCGAGGGCATCCAGCACATCGCGCTGCTGGTGGACGACATCTATGCCACCGTCGACGGCCTGCGCGCCAGCGGCGTGCCGCTGATGTCGCCGCCGCCGGCGACCTATTACGAAATGCTGGCCGATCGCCTGCCGGGCCACGGCGAGGACGTCAGCGCGCTGCAGGCGCGCGGGCTGCTGGTCGATGGCAAGGTCGACGGCGACAGCAAACGCCTGCTGGTGCAGATCTTCTCGGAAAACCAGCTGGGGCCGGTGTTCTTCGAGTTCATCCAGCGCAAGGGCGACGACGGCTTCGGCGAGGGCAATTTCAAGGCCTTGTTCGAGTCGATGGAGCGCGACCAGCTGCGCCGCGGCGCGCTGAAAACCGCTGCCTGAACCAGTGGCATAACCGTCGCCCCTGCCTGCGCAGGGGCGACGTTGTTGAGTTACCATTAATCGTCTATCTCGGCAGCGATGCCCCCTGTTCTGCATGTGCCTCATACTCGCAGAATCCGTCATATAGCCGTATTTTCAACAACTTGCCGGCCTGTCAGCAATTCCCGGCATCCGTGTTGCATACGCGCCGCACATCATGGGTCTCGGTCAATTATCTGCCCGGGAAGCAACCAAAAGTCGTCCTATTCCGCATAGAATTTCCGTACGGAATGTAATTCACCCGCACCTCCCGACGACTCCCGCTGTCCCATGACACTTGCACAACGGCTGCTGCCGCTCGCGCTCCTGAGCTTCGCATCGTATGACTCCCACGCCGCCGGCAACGGCAGCATCGAACCGTATTCCGCCAGCATGGCGCCGGTCACCGCGACCGCCACGCTGGCCTCGCAATACCTGTGGCGTGGTATCCGCCAGTCGGACGGCCGCCCGGCGGCCCAGTTCAGCCTCGACTATCGCCGCCCGGGCGGCTGGTCGGCGGGCACCTGGGCTTCCAGTATCGGCGAGCGCGCAGTCGACGACGGCTGGCTCGAGTGGGACGTGTATGGCGGCTATGGCGGGACCACGGCAGGCGGGATCGGCTATAGCGGCATGGCCTACTATTACATGTACCCGGGCGCCCGTGTCGGCGGCGACGGCCGCCGCTACGACTACGGCGAGGTCGCCGCCGGCCTGAGCTACCGCTCGCTGTACGCCCGCTATTACCGCACCTTCACCCGCGACTTCTTCGGGATCGCCGACGCGCGCGGGTCCGGCTACCTCGACGTCGGCGTCAAGCACGAGATCGGCGGCGCCATGACCCTGAACCTGCATGCCGGCGACGGCCGCGTCGCCGGGGCCGGCAATGGCGGCATGGACTGGCACGACCTCAAGGCAGGGCTGAGCCGCAGGTTCGAAGGCGGCTGGGCGCTGTCCGGCACCTACAGCCGGGCCTTCGGCGCCGGTGCCGGCGGGGCCTTCGACCGCTATGCCAGCGCGATGCCGCGCACCGACCTGCGTCCGCTGTCGGGCAGCAAGAGCCGCAGCGGTGCGCTGGTCATGA
Source organism: Herbaspirillum sp. SJZ107 (assembly GCF_006715485.1). GTDB lineage: Bacteria > Pseudomonadota > Gammaproteobacteria > Burkholderiales > Burkholderiaceae_D > Telluria. The sequence goes on along the minus strand of NZ_VFNH01000001.1, from coordinate 1,778,398 downwards.
CCCTGAGCCGCCGCTTCTGAATCCAGCTGTTATGCTTGATGCCTCGGGCGGTCGAGGTTGGTGCGCTGCTGCGCCGCCGCCGCCATGATGAGGAGAAATCTTGCTGCAAGCGTTTGCCGTCTTACTCGCGTTCCAGTGCCTGGGCGAGGGCCTGGTGTTTCTGTTGGGCTTGCCGGTGCCCGGACCGGTGGCCGGGATGCTGGCCCTGCTGGCGGCCCTGATCGCCTGGCCACGCCTGCACGACGTGGTCGAGAACGGCGCCAACGAGCTGCTGCGCCACCTGTCGCTGCTGTTCCTGCCGGCCGGGGTCGGCATCGTCGCAGCTGCCGCCAGCGGCAGCGGGCACTGGCTGGCGATCGCGGCCTCGGTAATCTTCAGCACGCTCGCCACGCTGGCCGTCACCGCCCTGGTCCTGCAGGCCTTCGGCAGCCGCATCGATGCGCCGGCCCCGGGCGAGGAGGATCGCCGTGTTTAATTTCGCGGAACTCAGCCATTTCTGGGTCTACCTGTCGGCATCGCCGCTGCTGGGCCTGACCCTGACCCTGTGCGCCTACCTGTTCGCGCAGTGGGTGTATGCGCGCTGCGGCTTCTCGCCGCTGGCCAATCCGGTGGCGATCGCCATTGCCCTGATCAGCCTGGTCCTGACGGCGAGCGGGATGTCCTACCAGCGTTATTTTGCCGGCGCCCAGTTCGTCCACTTCCTGCTCGGGCCGGCAACGGTTGCGCTGGCGGTGCCGATGGCACGCCAGGTGCCGCGCCTGCGCCGCAACCTGCTGCCGCTGGCCTGCGCCCTGGTGTGCGGCTGCGTCACCGCGATCGTCAGCGCGGTGGGCGTCGCGCTGCTGCTGGGTGCCTCGCCCCAGCTGGCCGCCTCGATCGCGCCGAAGTCGGCCACCACGCCGATTGCGATGGCGATTTCGGAACACCTGGGCGGGGTGGCGGCACTGACGGCGGTGCTGGTGATCTGCACCGGCATCTTCGGCGCCATTTTCGCGCGCTTCCTGATGAATGCACTGGGCGTGAAATCGCATGCCGCGCGCGGCCTGGCGCTGGGCGTGGCTTCACACGGCATCGGCACCGCGCGCGCCTTCCAGGTGAGCCCTGAAATGGGTGCTTACGCCGGCCTCGGGATGGGCGTCAACGGCGTGCTCACCGCCTTGCTGGCGCCCTGGCTGGTCCCGCACCTGATGGCCTGGATGGGCGGCTGAAACGCCGCCCCATGCCGTGCGAATAGACGGCACGAAACGCTGGCTATTGCTTAAATGACATATTAAACTGATCTGATCTATTTTCGATCGGAAAGTCATGAGCACATTCAGCTTGCGCATCGGTCTCCTGCTGTCGATCGGCATCCTCGCCGGGAGCGCCTGCGCCGTTCCACCTGCCGCGGCCAACGTGCCGAGCGAGGAAGACGCGGCGATGGCGCAGCGCGTGGAACGCGATCTCGGCCTGGTCTTCATTATGCCGCCTGACATCAAGCTCGACCCTGGCTTGCGTACGGAAGCCGATGCCATCGCCGCTGCCCACCTGGCACGCATGCACACACTGGTACCGCGGTGGATCGAGGAAGAACGCCGGCTGCAGGCCGGTCCCGACGGCAAGGCGCCATCAGGACCGGTGTATTACGCCGTGTTCGCGCGCATGCTGAACGAGCTGGCACTGTGGCAGCTGGCACCTGGCGATGCCGCCTACGAAAAGGCGACCCTCGACGCCATCCGGGCCACGCCGGCGGTGTGCGCCAACGCCGGCCATGATCGCCATCACGATTTCCTGACCCGGATCGTGCGCGTACAGGCGATGCCGCCCCAGGCACGCGCGGCGGCGCTGGCCACCGAGCGCCGCCTGCTGGAAGCCTGGGGCAAGCCGCACCCGGCGCCGCCGCCGTGGCCCGATCCGCTGCCGCAGGAGGCGGGCATGGAAGCCGTCGTGCAGATACGGAGCGGCGGCGCGCGGCCGCCGCTGGCCCTGAGTCCGGTGCTGGCGTCGATCCTGCTGGCGGAGCGCGAGCGCTACGACAGCATGCCCTGGCCGACCCGCTGCGCATTCCAGCGCTGGTGGCTCGGCGTCAGCCTGGCGCAGGGCCGTCCGGCCGCCGAGGCGCTGACTGCCTTCCGCTATGGCACCTTGATCACTGCGGGCGAAGGTTTCGGCGACGCCTTCGAGCGCGAAGCGGGCACCGCGCGTACCAAGCCCAGGACGGCAGCCAGTGCCGCGCCGCCGGCCTATCCGAAGATGGCGGCACGCTTCGACGTCACCGGCGTCACCCGCGTAACGCGCCGTTTCGATGCCGGCGGCAAGCCGGTCCAGGCCAGCGTGATCGACCGCCGCATCCAGGTGCGCGGCATCCGCGGCGTGCGGCCGGTCGCGTTCGAGGATACCTTCGACGCGCTCGCCGTGCATTACGCCCTGGGCGGCGCCAGCGTCGCACCGTCCGGGTCGGGGCCGGCGCAGACATTCGAGATGGTATGGGACCTGGAGCCGTCCACCCGCGGTGCCGCCACGCAAGGAGGCAAGCCATGAAGTTCGCATCATCGATCCTGCTGTCGGGCGTGCTTGCCTGCGTGGCGGCCGCCTCGGCATGCGCGGCCGACAAGCCGCTGCCGCCGATCACGCAGGCCGCCCAGGAAGCATTCTGGACCGGCGACTTTGCCGAACTCGAACGGCAGAACGCCTACTACAGCCAGCCGGGCCGTATCGAGCCCGACGCGACCTCCCAGCTCGACCTGTTCCGCGGCGGACTCAACACTGTCTTCTCGAATGACGTCGGCAACGTCGAGGCCTATCTGCAGGAAGTCGACCGCCTGACGCTGCAGTGGGCCACCGAGCACCCGAAGTCGGCCTTTGCCCACGTCCTGCACGCCAGGGCACTGTATGCGCATGGCTGGTCCTACCGCGGCGGCAGCTATGCAAAGGATGTTCCGCCCGCGGCCTGGCAGGATTTCCATGCCTATCTGCGCCGCGCAGCAGAATACCTGCATGCGCATGCCGACGTGGCATTGACTGACAGCTATGCCCACCATGTCCTGATCCAGATCGGCAGGGGACTGGCATGGAAACCCGAACAGCTCATCGCCATCGCCGACGATGGGCTGAAGCGCAATCCCGAGGATACCGAGCTGATCTTCGCAGTGGCGTTCAGCCTGCTACCGAAATGGCACGGCGATGCCAGGATACTCGACAGTTACGTCAACCACGCGGTCCAGCAGACGCGCGCCCGGTTCGGGACCAGTATGTATGCGCGGCTGTATTCGATGGCCGCCGGCGACCAGTATGGCTTCGACCTGTTCGAGGACAGCCTGGCGGACTGGCCGCGGATGAAAGCGTCCTTCGAGGATCTGCTGGCCCGTTTCCCCGACAGTCCCCATCGTCTGAACCGCTACGCCTACATGGCGTGCGTCGCGAAAGACCGCCAGACGCTGGCGGTCCTGCTGGAACGGATCGGCGACGCCATCCACACCGCGGATTGGGGCACCAATCCCGAGCGTGGCCTGGAAGGTTGCCGCCGGCTGGCCGCGGGGAAATGACCTAGTACAAACGAAATGCCCGCAAGCGTGCGCGAACATGCTTGCGGGCAGATAGCTGGCGCGAAACGCCGCTCAGGCAGTCTTGCGGCCGAACGCCTTGGCGGCGAACAGCGCGCTGGCCACGCCGACCACCAGTGCAGCGGTGCTGCCGGAGAAACCGACCGCGGTGTTCTTGGCAATCTTGCCGGCCTTCGGCGTCACCAGTTCCAGGCGGCGCCTGGTCATCTGGGCGCCCAATTCCGACAGACGGTCCTTGCTCAGGGTGCGCTCGGCATCCGGCAGCAGCACGGTTTCCTCGTCGGCCACGTGGTGCACCACGTCACGCATCAGTTCGAACACCAGCTCGTCGTGGCGCGGCGATTTCGGATCGGTGCGGCGCAGCTCGGCGATCACGGCGCGCATTTCGTCGTGCTCCGGCTCGCTCTTTTCCATGACCTTCTGGTCATGTGCTTTCGGGCGCATCACCGGGTAGAAGACTTCCTCTTCCAGCGTGGCGTGGATTTCCAGTGCATCGCAGATGGTTTCGGCCAATGCCTTCTTGACGCTCGGACGCTTGTCGCGGGTGTACTGGTGGAAGGTGACCATCACGTGCGAATGGTCGAAGCGGATCATGTCGGTGATGGACGGGCTCAGCTTTTTGAGAGAAAACATCATCTGCTCCAGTGGTTTTGTCGATATGTCCATCTTATGCTTAATGCCATGACACGCACGTAGGAATTCTACGCAAGGGGTTGTCAGTTCGCGGCCCACAGTCTCCTACGCTGACATTTCCGGCGACGGCGAGGCCGGCAGGTGCAGCTGCCAGTAACCGACGTCGATCCAGCCGCCGAACTTGTAACCGACTTCCGTGAAACAGGCAACCTGGCGGAAGCCGAGGCGTTCGTGCAGGCCGACACTGGCCGGGTTGGGCAGGGCGATGCCCCCGATGACGCAGTGGAAGCGCCCGGCCAGGCGCGCGATCAGAGCGCGGTACAGCGTCGATCCCAGCCCACGGCCGCGCTGCGCGGCATCCACGTAGACGCTCGACTCGACCGCATGACGGTAGCCGGGCCGGGCGCGCCATTTGCTGGCGTAGGCATAGCCCAGGACCACGCCACCGTCCACCAGGACCAGCCAGGGCAGGGCGGCGCCCTGCACGTCGGCGAGGCGGCGCATCATCTCGTCGGCGCCGACCGGGTCCGATTCCATCGAAATCACGGTCGTGGCTACGTAGTGGTTATAGATCGCGGCCATGGCAGCGGCGTCGGCGGCACAGGCATCGCGCAGGACGGATTCGGAAGCGGTCATCGTTCACTTTCCAGAAGGGAAAAAATTCAATTAAACGAGTCTATTACACCTCAAGGTAAGCCGCTAGAAAAGGCTATTAGAGTTATTGTCAAAAACTATCGGCTCGAAAAGTTGCATCATAACATTGCTATCAAGCTAGCTCGACAGGCTGTCGTCTTTTGTCCTACACAGACACGGCAAACGCTCCGATTCCGACAAATCCTCAGCCTGCGATGATGGGTCCATGGTTAGTCACAAGGCAAGTGTGACCACACCCCCGAATCAGGAGTATGTCCGCAGGACGTTTCTGATACACAACTATCTAGGAGGACTACGCATGTTTGCACACAACAAACGCTTGCAGTACACGGTGCGCGTCAGCGAACCGAATCCGGGCCTGGCCAATCTGATGCTGGAACAGTTCGGCGGGCCGCAGGGCGAACTGGCCGCCGCCATGCGTTACTTCACCCAGGCCGTCAGCGAAGACGATCCGGGCCGCAAGGACATGCTCTACGACATCGCCACCGAGGAGCTGAGCCACCTGGAAATCATCGGCCACATCATCGCGATGCTGAACAAGGGCGCCAAGGGCCAGCTGGCCGAAGCGGTCGATACCGAAGCGGAGATGTATCGCAAGATCAGCGGCGGCGGCAATGACAGCCACGTCACCCAGATCCTGTACGGTGCCGGCACCCCACTGATCAACTCGGCCGGCGTGCCCTGGACTGCGGCCTACATCGACACCATCGGCGAGCCGAGTGCCGACCTGCGTTCGAACATTGCCGCCGAAGCCCGCGCCAAGATCGTCTACGAGCGTCTGATTGCGTGTACCGACGATGCGGGCGTCAAGGAAGCGTTGACCTTCCTGATGACGCGCGAAGTGGCGCACCAGAAGTCCTTCGAAAAAGCGCTGTACTCGATGAACCCGAACTTCCCGCCAGGGAAAATGCCGGTCGATCCGCGTTTTTCCAACACCTACTTCAACATGTCCCAGGGCCCGGGCGAAATGCGCGGTTCGTGGAACCAGGGCGAGCAGTGGGAATTCGTCACCGACCGCGAGAAGCAGATGGCAGTCGATGGCGGCACCGGCGAAGCCGAGGTCAAGCTGCCGGCGAAAGACATCGACATCCTCAAGGCGTTTGCCGAGCGCACCATGTCGAATCCGGCTGTCGATCCGCCGACCGGCGCCGAACTGGGCATGGGCAACCAGACCACCGCCGACGGCCTGACCGTGCAACCGGGCGCGATCCCGAGCCCGGGCGCCCCGAAATAAGGTCGCGGCACGCCAGTCACGATGCGAATGCCCGCAGGACGCGGCTTCGCATCGGCAACCGGCGCCGCGCAGCCTCGTGCTGTGCGGCGCTGTTTTTCGTTTAGGATATCAATATGGAAACGCATGCGCACAAAGCCCGGCCCGCGGGCGGCATTGCACGCCTGTCGACCCCGCGCCGCGCGGTCGGCATGTTCATCTGCGTGCTCGGCTGCCTGCTGCTGATCGCCGGCCTGGTCAACCAGATCACGCATGCCTCCCCGAATTTGCGCGCCGCGCTGCTGGGCGGCGGTACTGCCGCCGCCGCGACCGCGCTCGGCACGCTGCCGATCCTGTTCTCCCAGAATTTCTCGAAACGGACCTACGACTGCTTCCTCGGCTTCGGTGCCGGCGTGATGCTCGGCGCGACCGCGTTCTCGCTGGTGATCCCGGCGCTGGCCGCCTCCAAGGCGGCCGGTGCCGGCAACTGGGGCGCCAGCCTGACCGTCGGTGCCGGCATCATGATCGGCGCCACCCTGCTGCTGCTGATGGGCCGCTTCATCAGCACCGACGGCATCCTCGACACCGAGGATGCGCGCCTGTCGCACTCGATGCGGCGCGCCTGGCTGTTCGTCTGGGCGGTGGCCCTGCACAACCTGCCGGAAGGCCTGGCGATCGGCGTCGCCTACGGCGGCATCGACCTGTCCAAGGCGAACTCCCTGGCGACCGGCATTTCGATCCAGGACGTCCCGGAAGGCCTGGTGGTGGCACTGGCCCTGCGCACGGTCGGCTATGGCCGCGTGCTGTCGGCGGCGCTTGGCATGCTGTCCGGCGTGATCGAGCCGATCGCCGCGGCTGCCGGCGTGGCCGTGATCGGCGTCTCGGCGGGCCTGCTGCCGTTTGCGCTGGCGGCGGCTGCTGGGGCGATGCTGTTCGTGATCGTCAACGACGTGGTGCCGGAGTCGCAGGAAAACGGCAACGGCACCTGGGCCAGCGGGGCACTGGTGTTCGGCTTCATCCTGATGACGGTGCTCGATACCGCGCTGGGCTGATGCAAATGGCGCGCTTGCTGTAGGGTGGACGGCTCGCCGTCCACGCATCGTACAGGCTCACACGTAAGCCAGCATGCGCGCGCACGCAATCACCGCCACCCAGAACAGCAGCGACAGCGCCGCATTCACGCGCGCCGCGACCGTCGGCGCGCCGCTGCCGCGGGTGCGCCACCACGACCCGAGGTGAAAGGCCAGCGCATTCAGCCCGGCCACCACCACCAGAACCATCTTCAGCAGGAACACCGGATTGCGCAGCATGTCAGCCGCCTGCGCCGACAGCAGCAGCAGCCCGCTCGGCACCACCAGCAGCAAGCTGCCGGCCGACCACGGCAGCAGGTGGCGCGCCAGTTCGCGCGGCGGCAGCGCGCGCCCGAACCCGAGCACGCGCAGGTCGAACATCGCCACCGCGCCCACCAGCAGCACGAAGCCGACGATGTGCACGGTCTCGACCGCCGGGTACAGCCAGGCATTGGTGCGCATGGCCTGGGCCGGGGCGGTCGCCGCGATCCACTGCGCCAGGCCGGCCAGGCCGCCCGGTGCCGCGCCCGCGAGCACGGTCAGCGCAGCTCGGTGGTCTTGCCGGCGATCGTGATGCGCTCGGCGCGCAATTCCTCCGGCTTGCTGCGGTGCGGATAGCCGTACACGGTGGCGGCGGTGCCGGCGGCCAGCATCTCCCTGGCCAGGCCACGGTTGTCCATGCGGCCCGGCGGCGCCAGGACCACGTGCCAGGTCTTGCCGGCGGTCTTCAGCGCGACGAAGCCATGCGGCTGCTGGTAACCCGAGGATTCGATGGTGCCCTTGAGCTCGAGCGGCTTCTTGTCGTCGTACTCGCTCCAGCCATGGTGGGCCCAGGCGGTACCGGCCAGCAGGGTGGAGAGCAGGGCGGAGAGCAGCAGGCGGCGTTTCATGGTGACTCCCGTGAGTGAGATTGCGGATCAGCCAGGCCGCCACAGGCGCCCGAGGACTTCCAGACGGCCCGGAGCGGGGCGCAGGACCAGGACTTCGCCGGACGCGACCGATTCGTCGACCAGGGCGCGGATATTGATGTCGTGCGTGACCAGCACGGTATTGGCACCGGCTGGCGGAGCCGCCAGACGCGCACGCAGCGCGGCGGTGGCGGCGCGGACATGGCCGGCATCCTGCTGGAACAGCGAATCGAGCAGCGGTTCGGGTTCGGCCCGGCCGAAGGCGAGGCGGGCGGTATCGAGGCAGCGGCACCAGCGGCTCGACCACACCTGGCCGACCGGAACGCCGTGGGCACGGACCAATGCGCCGAGCGCCTCGGCGTCGCGCCGGCCGCTGGCGGACAGGTTACGCTGGGTGCGGCACTGGGCCAGCGCGAAGCCGGGCGGATCGCCGATGCCCGGGTCGGTGGCGGCATGCCGGACCAGCAGCACGAGTCCTCCGCCCTGCAGGCGCTGCCAGAGTTCTGCTGAGGGCACCCCGGCGGGCACTCTGGCGGGCAGGGCGCAAGCAAGGCCGAGCATGAGAAGACGGCGACGCTGCATGGCAGCCTCCATCCATTGGATGGCTTCATTATCGCGGCTCCGCCCCGGACGCAGCGCACGGCTGGGCAGCAAAAAAAAAGCCCCGGTATCGACCGGGGCTCAAGCTCTGCTGATTCAGTGCCTGCTCAGTTCCTGATCTCCAGGGCGCGGTTCAGGCTGAGTGCCGCCAGCGAGCCGACCGCACCCGACAGCAGGTACAGGCTGACGTAACCGAGGCCGAAGTTGGCAGCCAGGCCGAGGGCAACCAGCGGCGCGAAGGCCGCGCCCACCAGCCAGGCCAGGTCGGAGGTGAAGGCGGCGCCGGTATAGCGGTACTGCGGCAGGAAGTTCGAGGTGACGGCGCCCGCGGCCTGGCCGTACGACAGGCCGAGCAGCAGGAAGCCGAGCAGGATGAAGGTGTTCTGGCCCGACACGCCGCCATCGATCAGGGTCGGCACGAAGAACGAGAAGATCGCGATCAGAATCGCCAGCGTGCCGAGCGTATTGCGGCGCCCGAACCTGTCGGCGATCAGGCCCGAGGCCAGCACGCCGAGGATGGCGACGCCCGCGCCCCAGATCTGGACGACCAGGAAGTCGGCCACCGAACGGGTGTCGTACAGCTGGATCCAGGACAGCGGGAACACGGTCACGAGGTGGAACAGCGCGTAGCTGGCCAGGGCGGCGAGGGCGCCCAGGGCGATCGTGGTCCATTGCTTGCCGAAGACTTCACGCGCCGGCACGGCGTCGAGCTGGTGCTCGTCCAGCAGGTGCACGTAGTCGTGGGTGGACACCAGGCGCAGGCGGGCGAACAGGGCGACCACGTTGATCGCGAAGGCGACGAAGAACGGGAAACGCCAGCCCCAGACCAGGAAATCGTCCTGCGACAGCTGGGTCATCATGTAGGCGAAGATGCCGGCGGCGATGATGAAACCCACCGGTGCTCCCAATTGACCGAGCATGGCGTACCATCCGCGTTTTCCCTCGGGCGCGTTCAGCGCGAGCAGCGAAGGCAGGCCGTCCCAGGACCCGCCCAGCGCGGCGCCCTGGCCGCAGCGCAGGACCGCCAGTGCGACGATCGACCATTCGCCCCAGCGCGCGTAGGTCGGCAGCGAGGAAATGGCGACGGTGGCGCTGCCCAGCATGAACAGGGCGATGGTGAGCTTCACTTCGCGGCTGAAATGGCGCTGGATGAACATGAAGACCAGGGTGCCGATCGGACGTGCAATATAGGCAAGGGCGAAGATGGCGAACGAATACAGGGTGCCTTCGAGGCGGTCGGCGAACGGGAAGAACACCGCCGGGAATACCAGCACCGAGGCGATCGCGTATACAAAGAAGTCGAAATACTCGGAGGCGCGTCCGATGACCACGCCGACTGCGATGTCACCGGGGGAGACGTGGCCGTCGCGGGCGTTGATGTTGCGTGCGCCGCTTTGCGGGCTGGTGATGGGTGCGGCGCCTGCGTCGCCGTACGTGGTGTTCGTGCTCTGCATATTTCGTCTCCTCATGTCAAACGGCGCGTTTGGACTTGCTCGGAAAGACTACGACTGCTACGGCTGCGAAACGGTAAAAAACGGGTGGACAAAAACGGGTGGGACAAAACGTCCAATCGCCAAACGTGCACCGATGGCGTTACATTATCATGTTATCTTTCCCATGTAACGTAAAACACAAGCATGATTCCTAAAACCCTCCGTCGAGGACTGTTCCTCGCCCCGTTGGCTGCAGCGCTGCTTTCCGGCTGTAACACGGTGGTGCTGAACCCGTCCGGTGACATCGCTGCACAGCAGGCACAGCTCATCGTCGTTTCGGTGTTGTTGATGCTGTTGATTATCGTCCCGGTGATCTTCCTGGTCATCTACTTTGCCCGCAAGTACCGCGCGAGCAATACCGAGGCCGCCTACGAACCCGACTGGGATCACTCGACCAAGCTCGAACTGGTCATCTGGGGCGCACCGCTCCTGATCATCATCGTGCTGGGCCTGATCACCTGGATTACCACCCACAAGCTCGACCCCTACCGTCCGCTCGACCGCCTGGACGCCGGCCGTCCGATCCCGGCATCGACCAAGCCGCTGGTGGTGCAGGTCGTCGCGATGGACTGGAAGTGGCTGTTCATCTATCCGGAGCAGGGCATCGCGACGGTCAACGAACTGGTGGTGCCGGTCGACGTGCCGGTGCGCTTCAAGATCAGCGCGACCTCGGTCATGAACGCGTTTTACGTTCCTGAACTGGCCGGCATGATCTACGCGATGCCGGGCATGGAAACCACGCTGAACGCCGTCCAGAACAAGCCGGTCACGTCCTTCGGCATCTCGTCGAACTACAGCGGCGCAGGCTATTCGGACATGAAGTTCGCCTACCGCGGCGTCGCCCAGGGCGATTTCGACGGCTGGGTGCAGTCGGTGAAAGCCGGCGGCGGCAACCTCGACCGCGCCAACTACCTGACGCTCGAGAAGCCGTCCATCAAGGATCCGGTGCGCCGCTACGCCGGCGTCGACGGCGACCTGTTCTATCGCGTCCTGAACCGCTGCGTCGTCGACGGCGTCGTCTGCATGGACAAGATGATGATGGACGATGCGCGCAAGTCGCATGAGATGGCCATGGCCCGCATGCCGCAAGCCGCGGCAACCCGCCTGGCCCAGGCCAACGGCGAGGTATGCACCACGCCCAACGAAACTGTGAAGAAGAAGTAATCACAATGAACGACCAATTTGACTTAGCAAAGTTGATCTTCGGTCGGCTCAGCTGGGAAGCGATTCCCTACCATGAGCCGATCCTGATCAGTACCTTCATCGCGGTGATCCTGGGCGGCATCGTCGTCCTGGCCGCCATTACCAAGTTCAAGCTTTGGGGCTACCTGTGGAGGGACTGGTTCACCAGTATCGACCACAAGAAGATCGGCATCATGTACATGATCCTCGGTCTCGTCATGTTCCTGCGCGGCTTCGCCGACGCCCTGATGATGCGCGCCCAGCAGGCGTTCTCGTTCGGCGATTCGCACGGCTTCCTGCCGCCGCATCACTACGACCAGGTCTTCACCGCCCACGGCGTGATCATGATCTTCTTCGTGGCGATGCCCCTGATCACCGGCCTGATGAACTACATCGTGCCGCTGCAGATCGGCGCGCGCGACGTGGCCTTCCCGTTCCTGAACAACTTCTCGTTCTGGATGACCGCGATGGGCGCCGCCCTGGTGATGGCTTCGCTGTTCGTCGGCGAATTCGCCCGCACCGGCTGGCTGGCCTTCCCGCCGCTGTCCGGTATCCTGGCGAGTCCTGATGTCGGGGTCGACTATTACATATGGTCGCTGCAGATCGCCGGTGTCGGCACGCTGCTGTCGGGCGTGAACCTGGTCGTCACCATCGTCAAGATGCGCGCGCCGGGCATGGGCCTGATGAAGATGCCGGTCTTCACCTGGACCGCACTGTGCACCAACATCCTGATCGTGATGGCCTTCCCGATCCTGACCGCCGTGCTGGCGATGCTGGGCCTGGACCGTCTGTTCGACACCCACTTCTTCACCAATGAACTGGGCGGCAACGCCATGATGTACGTGAATCTGATCTGGATCTGGGGCCACCCCGAGGTCTACATCCTGATTCTGCCGGCCTTCGGTATCTTCTCCGAAGTCGTCCCGACCTTCTGCAACAAGCGCCTGTTCGGCTACACCTCGATGGTGTACGCGACCACCGTCATCATGGTCCTGTCCTACCTCGTGTGGCTGCACCACTTCTTCACGATGGGCTCGGGCGCGAGCGTGAACTCGTTCTTCGGCATCACCACGATGATCATCTCGATCCCGACCGGTGCCAAGCTGTTCAACTGGCTGTTCACCATGTACAAGGGCCGCATCCGCTATGAACTGCCGATGATGTGGACCATCTCGTTCATGATCACCTTCACCATCGGCGGCATGACCGGCGTGATGCTGGCGGTGCCGGCAGCCGACTTCGTGCTGCACAACTCGCTGTTCCTGATCGCTCACTTCCACAACGTGATCATCGGCGGCGTGCTGTTCGGCCTGTTCGCCGGCGTGAACTACTGGTGGCCGAAGATGTTCGGCTTCAAGCTGGACAAGAAGTGGGGCGTGCGCTCCTTCTGGCTGTGGTCGATCGGCTTCTGGTTCGCCTTCATCCCGCCGTACGTGCTGGGCTTCATGGGCGTCACCCGCCGCATGAGCCACTTCGAAGACCCGTCGATCCACTGGCTGTTCCAGGTTTCGCTGTTCGGCACCCTGATGATCGCCGCCGGTATCGGCTGCATGCTGATGCAGTTCGTCGTCTCGATCATGAACCGCAAGGCACTGCGCGACGTGACCGGCGACCCGTGGAATGGCCGTACCCTGGAGTGGGCCACCTCGTCGCCGCCGCCTGACTACAACTTCGCCTTCACCCCGGTGGTGTACGACAACGACACCTTCGCCGACATGAAGAAGAACGGCTACCAGCGTCCGCTGAACGACTTCGTCGCGATCCACATGCCCAAGAACACCTGGGCCGGCTTCGTGATCGCCGTGCTGTCGGCCGGCGTCGGCTTCGGCATCATCTGGCACATGTGGCTGCTGGTGGGCGCATCGTTCATCGCGATGCTCGCCGCGATCATCTACCACACCTTTAACTACAAGCGCGACTTCTACATCCCTGCGGAAGAAGTGGCACGTACGGAAGAAGCCCATACCCGACTGCTGAATGCCCATGTCTGATATCAAAGCAACCACTGCAGGCGCCGTTCGCGGCGCCGACGCAAGCTCGCGCTACTTCGTGCGCGAACATCATCCGGAACAGGGCACGCTGCTCGGTTTCTGGATCTACCTGATGAGCGACTGCCTGATCTTCGCCTGCCTGTTCGCGACCTATGCCGTCCTCGGCCGCAACTACGCAGGCGGCCCGTCGGGCGCCGAGATCTTCGACCTGCCGCTGGTGGCCCTGAACACGGGCTTCCTGCTGTTCTCGTCGATCACCTACGGCTTCGCCATGCTGGCCGCGGCGAAGAAGAACCTGGGCAAGACCCAGATCTGGCTGGGCATCACCGGCATCCTGGGTGCCTGCTTCCTGTACCTGGAACTGTACGAGTTCACGCACCTGATCCACGAAGGCTTCGGCCCGTGGCGTTCGGGCTTCCTGACCTCGTTCTTCGCGCTGGTCGGCACCCACGGCCTGCACGTGACCTTCGGTATCGTGTGGCTCATCACGCTGATGTTCCAGCTCGGCAAGCACGGCATCAACGGCGCCAACTACCGCCGCCTGACCTGCCTGTCGATGTTCTGGCACTTCCTGGACGTCATCTGGATCGGCGTGTTCACCTATGTTTACCTGATTGGAGTCCTGCCATGAGCGACCTGCACCACGCACACGGCCACGGCCACGACGGCCACCACGTCGATCACGACGAACACCTGCATGCCCATGGCAGCCTGAAGGATTACGCGATCGGTTTCATCCTGTCGGTGATCCTGACCGCGATCCCGTTCTGGCTGGTGATGACCCACCAGCTGCAGCCGGGCACGACCAAGTACGTGATCCTCGCGTTCGCGGCCGTCCAGGTCGTCGTGCACATGATCTACTTCCTGCACATGAACACCAAGTCGGAAGGCGGCTGGAACTTCATGGCGCTGCTGCTCACCATCATCCTGCTGGCGATCGTGATGGTCGGTTCGATCTGGGTCATGATGCACATGAACGCCAACATGATGCCGCACATGAGCAACGACGGATCCGCCGTGCACGGCATGCACGACATGCAGTAAGCAGCATCGATGCGAGAGAGCGATCAAGCAGCAGTACCGGGCGCCGCCGGCAAGCGGTCCAACCCCTTCCTGGTTATCCTGGCACTGCTCTTGATCGTGCTGTTCGCGGGTCTCGGAACCTGGCAGGTCTATCGCCTGCAATGGAAACTGGACCTCATCGCACGCGTGGAAGCACGCGTGCACGCCGCCCCGGTGGCGCCGCCGCCCGCGGCGCGCTGGGCCGGCATCACCGCCGCCGGCGACGAATACCGTCGCACCGTCTTGCGCGGCACCTATCTGTACGACCTCACCACCCCCGTCCAGGCGCTCACCGAGCAGGGCAGCGGCTATTGGCTGCTGACGCCGCTGTGCACCGTCGACGGCCAGATCATCATCGTCAACCGCGGCTTCATCCCGTCCGACCTGGGCGCGCCGACGCGCTATGCGGCACAGGAGGCCGGCCCGGCGCCCTGCACGGCAGCGCCGTCCGCGGCCACGACGATCACCGGCCTGCTGCGCATCGGCGAGCAGGGCGGCGCTTTTACCCGCAACAACGACCCTGCCGCCAACCGCTGGTTCGTGCGCGACATCCGCGCGATCGCCGCCGCGCGCGGCGTCCCGCAGGCGGCCCCGTTCTTCGTCGACGCCGCCGCCGACCAGAACCCGCCGGATTCGCCGGACCGCCCGATCGGCGGCCTCACCGTCGTGAAATTCCCGAACAGCCACCTGGTCTATGCGGTCACTTGGTATGCTCTTGCCTTGATGGTCGGCGGCGCGTGGTGGTGGGCCATGCGCGCCGGAGTCAGAACCAGGGCAAACGACGATGAGCGCGACAACTGACGGCAAACCGATAGCGGCCGCGCTGCGGCGCGCGCATTCCGCTGCCGACGTCGAATACGCGGCCGGCCACAAGAACATGCTGCAGCTGATCGAGCTGCGCTGGATCGCCGTCATCGGCCAGGTCACCACCATCGCCGCCGCCATCCTGGTGTTCGGGGTGCAGCTGCCGCTGGTGCAGATGCTCGAAGTGCTGGCCTGCCTGATCGCCTTCAACGTCGCCAGCCACCTGCGCTGGCACGAACACCGCCCCGTCACCAACAACGAGCTGTTCCTCGCGCTGCTGGTCGACGTCGCCAGCCTGACCATCCAGCTCTACCTGTCGGGCGGCACCACCAATCCCTTTGCCTTCCTCTACCTGCTGCAGGTGATCCTGTCGGCGGTGCTGCTGGAAGCCTGGTCGACCTGGACCATCGTCGGCATCACGCTGGCCTGCCTGGCCGGCCTCTCGATCTTCGCCCAGCCGCTGCCGCTGCCGTTCGACCACGCGCGCGGGATAGCCAGCCTGTACGTGCAGGGCATGCTGATCTGCTTCGTGCTGAATGCGGCGCTGCTGGTGGTCTTCATCTCGCGCATCTCGACCACGCTCAGGGTGAGGGCCGCGCAGCTGGCCGACCTGCGCCAGCGCGCCGCCGAGGAAGAGCACATCGTGCGCATGGGCCTGCTGGCCTCGGGCGCCGCCCACGAGCTTGGCACGCCGCTGGCGACCGTGTCCGTGATCCTGGGGGACTGGAAGCGCATGCCCGAGTTCAAGCGCAGCCCCGAAATGCTGGAAGAGCTGAACGAGATGCAGACCCAGCTCAAGCGCTGCAAGTCGATCGTCACCAGCATCCTGCTGTCGGCCGGCGAAACGCGCGGCGAATCGGCGGTGAGGACCACCATCCGCAGCTTCCTCGACGAGCTGGTCGACGAATGGCAGGACAGCCGCCCGGTGCGCGATTTCGCCTACGACAACCACATCGAGGACGACCTGCCGGTGGCCTTTGATTCGGCCCTCAAGCAGATGATCGACAACGTGCTCGACAACGCACTCGAAGCCTCGCCCGACTGGGTCAGCCTGGAAGCGGGCGTCGACGACGGCACCCTGAACCTCACCGTGCGCGACCGCGGCCCCGGCTTCGCGCCGAGCATGCTGGCCCAGTTCGGCAAACCCTACCAGTCCAGCAAGGGCCGTCCCGGCGGTGGACTCGGCCTGTTCCTGGCCGTGAACGTGGCGCGCACGCTGGGCGGCTTCGTCGCCGCCACCAACCGTCCCGAGGGCGGCGCCGAGGTCAGGCTGACCCTGCCGCTGTCGGCAATTGCCCTGGACAAGAAACCAGACCATGTCCAACACTGATACCGATACCGATAGCGCCTTCGATAACGAGCGTCTGCTCCTGATCATCGAAGACGACGACGCTTTTGCCCGCACCCTCGGCCGCTCGTTCGAGCGGCGCGGCTACAAGGTGCTGCTGGCCCCCGGCCTCGAAGAAGCCACCGACCTGCTGCAGCAGCATTCGCCCGGCTATGCCGTGGTCGACCTCAAGCTGAAGGGCAACAGCTCGGGCCTGGCCTGCGTGCAGATGCTGCACCAGCACGATCCCGAGATGCTGATCGTGGTCCTGACCGGCTTTGCCAGCATCGGCACCGCGGTCGAGGCGATCAAGCTGGGCGCCTGCCAGTACCTGGCCAAGCCTTCCAACACCGACGACATCGAAGCCGCCTTCGACCATGTGGCCGGCAACGTCGAAGTGGAGCTGACCAACCGCTCGACCTCGATCAAGACGCTGGAGTGGGAGCGCATCCACGAGGTGCTGGCCGAGACCGATTTCAATATTTCCGAAGCGGCGCGGCGGCTGGGGATGCACCGGCGGACGCTGGCGCGCAAGCTGGAGAAGCAGCGGGTCAAGTAACGCCGTGCGTTAGCGACGTATTTCGATAGTTCCCATGCCAGCAGCTTCGTTTGGCATCCCTCAAAAACCCCCACCCCTTATGCAAGCAGACTCGGCTATCGCGTACACGTTTAGCCGGACGCAAGACATTTTTCCAGTAGGCACAACCGGACTGTGTGCGCCTTTTCCATCACAACCCAACGAGGTGATGCATGGCCACGCATGAGCACGACCCCAAGGACCCCGCGTTCTCTCCCAACGGCCCGCTTGACGGTGCGGGATCGATCCTCAGTACGGTAGGCGGTCCGGCCGACCCCAATCCGCCCGAAAGCCTGGGCGCCGACACGCCGGAGAGCGAGCGCCTGCTGGAAAAGGTCAGCGAAGACAAGGAACTTGCCGCCGACCGTCCCTACAACGCGACCAAGGGCCTCGAGTACGGCCTGGCCGCCTACGCCGCCCACCGCGGCGAAGTGTTCGTGCCGGACACGCCGCTGGCCACCGCCAGCACGACCACCGAAGACATCGCCTCGCGCAAGACCGGCGACGGCCAGCCGAACATCGGCGACAATCCGCTCAATGGCCCGCTGGACCGCGTGCGCGTCGACGCTACCCGCCGCGAACTCACGACCAACCAGGGCGTCAAGGTCGCCGACAACCAGGATTCGCTGAAGATCGGCCTGCGCGGCCCGACCGCGATGGAAGACTTCATCTTCCGCGAAAAGATCACCCACTTCGACCACGAGCGCATCCCGGAGCGGGTGGTGCATGCGCGCGGCTCGGGCGCCCACGGCTATTTCGAGAACTACGGCGACCTGTCCAGCCTCACGCGCGCGGCGCTGTTCTCGAAACCGGGCAAGCGCACGCCGGTGTTCGTGCGCTTTTCCACCGTCGCCGGCTCGCGCGGCTCGGCCGACACCGTGCGCGACGTGCGCGGTTTCGCCACCAAGTTCTATACCGAGGAAGGCGTGTTCGACCTGGTCGGCAACAACATCCCGGTGTTCTTCATCCAGGATGCGATGAAGTTCCCGGACATCATCCATTCGGTCAAGCCGGAGCCGCACAACGAGATCCCGCAAGCCTCGAGCGCGCACGACACCTTCTACGATTTCGCCGGGCTGTCGCCCGAGATCTTCCACATGCTGCTGTGGGTGAACTCCGACCGCGCGATCCCGCGCAGCTACCGCACCATGCAGGGCTTCGGCGTGCACACCTTCCGCCTCGTGAATGCGCAAGGCGAGTCGCATTTCGTGAAGTTCCACTGGACCCCGCTGCAAGGCACCCATTCGCTGGTGTGGGACGAAGCGGTGAAGCTGGCCGGCGCCGACCCCGACTTCCACCGGCGCGACCTGTGGGAAGCGATCGAGGCCGGCCAGTTCCCCGAGTACGAACTGGGGCTGCAGATCTTCACCGAACAGCAGGCCGCCGCCTTCAAGGTGTTCGACGTGCTCGATCCGACCAAGCTGGTGCCCGAGGAACTGGTGCCGCTGCGCCCGGTCGGCAAGCTGGTCCTGAACCGCAACCCGGACAACTTCTTCGCCGAGACCGAGCAGGTGGCCTTCTGCACCGCCCACCTGGTGCCGGGCCTGGACTTCACCAACGACCCTCTGATGCAGGGGCGCATCCACTCGTATGTCGACACCCAGCTGACGCGCCTGGGCGGGCCGAACTTCCACGAGATCCCGATCAACAGCCCGCTCGCCCAGGTCCACAACAACCAGCGCGACGGCTTCCACCGCCAGGCCATCAACCGGGGCCGCGTGGCCTACGAGCCGAACTCGCTGGCCGGCGGGTGCCCGTTCCAGGCCGGACAGCGCGGCTTCGTCAGCTATGCCGAGCACATCGATGCCAGCAAGGTGCGCGGCAAGCCGGAACTGTTCGCCGAACACTACGGCCAGGCGCGCCTGTTCTGGAAGAGCCAGACGCCGGTCGAACAAAAGCACATCATCGACGCCTTCCGGTTCGAGCTGACGCGGGTGCAGACCCCGGCGATCCGCGCCCGCATCGTCGCCGGCCTGGCCAACGTCGATGCCGGCCTGGCACGCGCCGTGGCCGACGGCCTCGGCATCCCGGTGCCGCCGCCGCTGCCGCGCGTGAACGACACCCCGATTCCGGACTATGCGCCGTCGCCGTCGCTGTCGCTGCTGGCCCACCCCGGCAAGACCGGCATCCGCACGCGCCGCATCGCGATCCTGGCCGGCGACGGTGTCGACGCCGCCGCCGTGCGTCGCCTGTACGCCTTCCTGCTGCAAGAGGGCGCCCAGCCGCGCATCGTCGGCCTGCGCCTGGGCGAACTGAAAGCCGTCAACGACAAACCGCTGGACGTCGAGGTGACGGTCGAGACCACGCCTTCGGTGATGTACGACGCCGTGGTGGTGGCGCCCGGCGAAGGGTCGGCGGCGGGACTGGCGCGCGACGGCCGCGTCCTCGACTTCGTGCGCGACGCCTATCGCCACGACAAGGCCTTCCTGATCCTGGGGGCAGGGCGGCAATTGGTGGTCGCGGCCGGGATGCCGCCGGCGCTGCCGGGGGGCGAACCGGATCCGGGGCTGATCGTGGCCGATCCGGCGCAGCTGCCGGCGGCGCTGCGGGCCTTCGCCAGGGCGGTGGCGCAGTACAAGGTGTATGCGCGCGAGACCGATCCGCCGCGGGTGTGATCAACCAGCAGGGAGCCGGGTCAGGGCAGGCGCTGTACCCTGCCGTGGCCCGTGGCCCAGCCCGATGCGCGCCAGTACCGTATTCAGCGTATCCAGGCTGACCGGTTTCGCCAGCAGGTCGTCGAACCCGGCCGCCAGCGCGGCGTCGCGGTCCTTGTCCTGGGCGTAGCCGGTGACGGCGATCAGCACCGGGCGCGCAGCGCCGCCACTGCCGTGCAGGGCGCGCGCCAGCTCGAAACCGTTCATGTCGGGCAGGCCGATGTCGAGCAGGCAGACGTCGGGCGCAAAGGCCGGCAGGGCGGCGAGGGCGGCGCCGGCGGAGTGCGCGACCGTGACCGTGTGGCCGCTGGTCTCGAGGAACAGGGCCAGCGTCACCGCCGCGTCCTGGTTATCGTCGACGATGCCGACGCGCAGCGCCGGTGCCTGCCCGTCGTCCGGGCCGCCGCGCCGTGCCTCGCGCCGCGGCGCCGAGGGCGCGGCAAGCGGCAGCGTCAGGTGGA
This sequence comes from Herbaspirillum sp. SJZ107, assembly GCF_006715485.1. Lineage (GTDB taxonomy): Bacteria > Pseudomonadota > Gammaproteobacteria > Burkholderiales > Burkholderiaceae_D > Telluria. Next base: position 1,758,230 of record NZ_VFNH01000001.1, on the reverse strand, counting down.
AGGTGCTGCCCATGCCGCTGCCGGCGCTCTCGGCGCCGACGCTGCCGCCATGCAGCTGCACCAGGCTCTTGACCAGTGCCAGGCCGATGCCGAGGCCGCCCTGGCTGCGGTCGAGCCCCTGCGCGCCCTGCGAAAACAGCTCGAAGGCATGGCCGATCAGTTCCGGCGTCATGCCGATGCCATTGTCGCGGACCGTGAACGCGACCGTATCCGGCCCCGTCTCGAGCGCGACCTCGATGCGGCCGCCATCCGGCGTGTACTTGGCGGCGTTGCTGAGCAGGTTGGCGACCACCTGCACCAGGCGCTTGCGGTCGCCGCTGACGATGGCCTGGCCCGGCGCCAGTTGCAGGTCCAGCGTGTGCCCGTGGCGCTCGACCAGCGGACGCACCTGTTCGACGGCGTCGGCGATCACGTCCTTGATGTCGAGCTCGACCAGTTCGAGTTCGACCTTGCCGCGGGTGACGCGCGAGACGTCGAGCAGGTCGTCGATCAGCGAGGTCATGTGGCTGGCCTGGCGCGAGATGATGGTGCTGGCGCGCCTGACCATGGCTTCGTCGAACTTGAAATTCGACAGGATGGCGGCGGCCGAGGTGATCGGCGCCAGCGGGTTGCGCAGTTCGTGGGCCAGCATGGCGAGGAACTCGTCCTTCTTGCGGTCGGCCTGGCGCAGCGCGGCCTGGGCCGACGCCTGCTGTGCGATCAGGGCTTGCTGGTCGACCAGTGCCTTGCGCAGTTCGATCTGGCTCATGACCTGCTGGCCGAGCGTGGCCAGCGCGAATTCCTGTTGCGCCGTCAGGCCTTCCGGGCGCGGTGCCATGTCCAGCACGCACAGCGTGCCCAAGGGGACGCCGTCGCGCGTCTTCAACACCTGGCCGGCGTAGAAGCGCAGGCCGGGCGCGCCGGTGACCAGCGGATTGCAGCTGAAGCGCGGGTCGTTCAGGGTGTCGGGCACCACCATCCGCGACTCTTCCAGCAAGGCGAACTTGCAGATCGAGTCGTCGAGCGGCATTTCACGCACGCCGAGGCCGACTTCCGACTTGAACCACTGGCGGCCCCGTGCAATCAGGTTGACCACGGCGATCGGCGCATGCAGCAGCTGGGTGACCAGCTTGACCACGTCGTCGAAGGCCTGCTCGGGCGGCGTGTCGAGGATGCCATACGACTCGAGCACGGCGAGGCGCGCATCGTCTGCCACCGGGGCGCTCAGTTCCATAACGATTCGATGCTAATAAAAATGAAATTCTATCAACCATCGTCAAATCACGCAGAACGCTTGCGTGCGCCCAGCCACACCTATCAGCCGACCTAGCATCCAATTGCTTTTCAAACATTCAATTGTCCGTTAGCATAGGCGGATCATAGCGTTACATAATTACATAACACCGAGGAGACGTATGAGTAACACCGAGATCTTTCTGCTGGCGATGCTACTGATCTTCAGCCTGCCGTATCTGGTGTGGCGGCTCGGCCGCACCGATTATGTTGCGCCGCTGGCGATCGTCCAGATCATCGGCGGCATCGTGCTCGGTCCAGGCGTCGCCGGTGCGATTTTTCCCGAATATCACAAGTTTGTATTCAATCCGGAGGTCATGAAAATCCTGAGCGGCATTGCGCAATGGGGCGTGATGCTGTTCGTGATGCTGGCCGGCATCGAACTCGACCTCAAAAAAGTGTGGACCTACCGCCGCGAGAGCGCCACCACCGCCGGCCTGTCGCTCGGCATGCCCCTGCTGTTCGGCTGCGGAGCGGCGCTGCTGCTGGTCGCCTATCCGGGCTGGATGGGTCCCAAGGCGCAAGTCTGGCAATTTACCTTGGGAACCGGCATGGCCTGCGCCGTCACCGCGCTGCCGGTGCTGGTGCTGCTGATGGAAAAGCTCGACATCCTGCGCCAGCCGATGGGCCAGCGCATCCTGCGCTACGCCAGCCTCGACGACGTCGCCATCTGGGGCGTGCTGGCCCTGATCCTGCTCGACTGGGAACGCGTCGGCCGCCAGCTCGGCTTCCTGGCCGGCTTCGCGCTGCTGACGCTGGTGTTCCGGCGCCTGATGGCGCGCCTGCCGCAATCCGACCGCTGGTACGTGGCCATGATCTGGCTGATCGCCTGCGGCTTCGGCGCCGACTGGGCGGGCCTGCACTTCATGGTCGGCGCCTTCCTGGCTGGCGTGGTGATGGACGCCGACTGGTTCGGCCAGGACAAGCTGGATGCGCTGTTCAAGAACGTGCTGCTGGTGCTGATGCCGGTGTTCTTCCTCAGCACCGGCCTGCGCACCAAATGGGACATGGGTGGCTATGCCGTGTTCTTCGTCGGCGGCCTGCTGCTGTTCGCCTCGGTCGGCGGCAAGCTTGCCGGTGCCCACATTGCCGGTCGCATGCTGAAGTGGAAGCGCGGCGAAGCCTCGATCATCGGCTGGCTGCTGCAAACCAAGGGTTTGATCGAAATCATTTTTGCCAACATCCTGCTCGACAAGGGCATCATCACCAGCGAGACTTTCACCGCACTGCTGCTGATGGCCGTCGGCAGCACGATGTTGACAGTGCCGGTCGTGCATCCGAAACTGAACCGTGCACAGCATCGCGGGCTGGTGGAGCAGGCCAGCTCCTGAACGGCATTCTCGAATAGCGGAGGCGGATCATGGCGCGAAGCGGACTCACGAAGGCACAGGTCAGGTCGGTGCGCGACCGCATGCTGGCGGACGGCAAGTATCCGTCGGTCGATGCGGTGCGCCATGCGCTGGGCGACAGCGGCTCGAAGTCGACCATCCACAAATACCTGCGCGAATTGCGCGACGAGGATCCGGACGTCGGCCTGCAGCGCGACGATACCGAGGAGGCGCTGCGCGCCGTGGTGGGCCAGCTGGCAGAGCGCCTGCACGCCAATGCCGATGCGCGCATCAAGGCGCGGGTGGCGGCGCTGCAGGCGGCGCACGAGGAAGTTCTGAGCGCGAAGGAGGCGGAGCTGGCCGCGCTGCGCGATACCGTGGCGGCGCTGACTGCGCGCGTGACCCTGCTGGAGGCACGCCGCGATGCCGATGGCGGCGACCTGGACGACGAGCGCTACGGCCTGGCGCCCAGCTGGCGCACGCCGCGGCCCGACCAGGCGCATGCCGGCTTCGGCCGCTTCGACAGCGGCCTGCTGTCCTCGCGCTCGGGGCCCGGCGCCAGTTCGCCGTTCGACATGATCCGGACCGTGGCGAGGTCCTGAGCTCAGCCGCCCAGCTTGCTGAGCGCGAACGCGGCCAGGAAGCCGGCCACCGTGATCAGGCCGGCGAAATCATGGGCCGCCTCGAAGGCTTCCGGGATCATCGTATCGACCAGCATCGCCAGGATCGCGCCCGCCGCCACCGCCGTGGTCGCGGCCACCACCTGCGGCGAAAACTGCTGGAACACGGTATAGCCGACCAGCGCGGCGATGCCGGAGGCGAGGGCGATCCCGCCCCAGATGCCGAACACGTACAGCGGCGAGCGGCCGGCCTTTTTCATGCCGGCCGCGCTCGACAAGCCTTCCGGCACGTTCGACAGGAAGATCGCGCCGACCGCCACCGTGCTGACCGCGCCGCCGCCGAGCATCGACAGGCCGATCACGATCGACTCCGGGATGCCGTCGAGCAGGGCGCCGACCGCGATCGCCAGGCCGCTGCCGCTGTCTTCCTGTTCCGACGGCTGCTGGCCGCCCGAGCGCTTGCGGTGCTTGGCGCCCTGGCGCGAGAGCACCCAGTTGGCCGCCGTGTAGACCGCCGCGCCCCCGAGGAAGCCGGTGGCCATCGAGCCGAAGCCGCCCTTGTCGTAGGCCTCCGCAATGAGTTCGAACGAGAGGGCGGAGATCAGCACGCCGCTGCCGAAGGCCATGATGGCGGCGATCAGGCGCTGCGGGACCTTGAGGTAGTAGCCGACGCCGGCACCCAGGACCAGGGCGGCACCGGCAACCAGGCCCCAGAAACCGGCCTGGGCCCAGAGGGGGATGGATTGCATGGGGGTCTCCTTTTGTTATCTGCATGATAAGCAAAGGAGGAGTTGACTGGTGTACGGTTCTCTTGGGCAAGAGACGCACCGGCAGAGCAGAATCTTGTGTCTGTGTGTAAACGTCGTCCCCGCGGAGGCGGGGAACCAAGTTTGTCGAGCAGTCGTAACGCACGCAGAACTTGGATCCCCGCCTGCGCGGGGACGACGGTTTTTCGGCTAACTTACCCCAGCGGGATTACCAGCTATAGCCAGCCTTCGCGTACAGGAAGCGCCCATTGAAGCCGTTCGGCGCCCACACGCTGTACGGCTGGGTGCCGTTCAGGTTCAGGTTGCTGACCGAGGTCACCTGCGCCGGATAGCGGTTGGTGAGATTGTCGATGCCGAGCGTCACGCGCCAGTTGCTGGCCACGCGCACGCTGGCCGAGACGTCCAGCACCCATTGCGGATCGTAGTTCTGGTCCAGTGCCGGATTGTTCTGCGGCACGGTGAATTCGCCGTAGCGGGTCACGTTGGCGTGGCCGCTCCAGACGCCGCGGGTGTAATCGGCGGACAGGGTCAGCTTGTCCTTCGGCGAGCCCACGGTCAGGCGGTTGATCGACTGGCGGTCGACCAGGGTCAGGTTATTGGCAGCCAGGATCGCCGGATTGCCGGCCACGCGACGCACTTCGTTGTCGTTGTGGTTGTAGGCCAGCGTGAAGTCGGCGCGTGCGCCCTGCTGCAGCGGCAGGCGGTAGGTGCTGACCACGTCGACGCCCTTGGTGCGGGTGTCGACGGCGTTGGTGAAGTAGCGCGCCGCGCCGACGAAGATGCCCTGGGCGCGCAAGGCGTTGTTCAGCGCCGGCGCGTTGGCCAGTTGCAGGTTCGACGAGAACACGATGCGGTCGTCGATGTCGATGCGGTACAGGTCGATGCTGGTGGTCCAGTTGCGGATCGGCTGCCACTGGGCGCCGAAGCTCAGGTTGCGCGCGCGTTCCGGCTTCAGCGCCTGGGCGCCGAGCGCGCCGGCGGCCGCGCTGCCGACCGGGAAGGTGCCGGTTTCGATCAGCTGGGCGCCCTGGCCCGGGACCTGCAGCGTGTTGGTCGTCGTGATCGTGTAGTACTCCTGGGCCAGCGACGGCGCGCGGAAGCCGTTCGACACCGTGCCGCGCAGCGCGAATGCCGGCGTGAAGGCATAGCGCAGCGAGCCCTTGCCCGAGGTCGTGTTGCCGAAGTCGCTGTAGCGCTCGTGGCGCACCGCCAGCGAGCCGGACAGGTCCTTGAGGATGTCGCCTTCCAGGTTCAGGTACAGCGACTGGTTGTTGCGGCTGTTCTTGCCGGCGTTCTCGGCCCGGAAGCCGGAGAAGCCCTGGGCGCCCGAACCGAAGTAGGAATTCGGTTCGCCGGCGCCGATGTCATAGGACTCGTAGCGCGCTTCGGCACCGAAGGCCACCGTCAGCGGGCCGGCCATCCAGGCCACCGGGATGTCGCGTGCCACGTCCAGGTTGGCCAGTTCCTGGGTCGAGGTCAGCTTGCCGGCGTAGAAGCTGGTCGGGCTGGCGGCGCCGAGGGCATAGTTGACCGTGTTGTCGACGTCCAGCGAGAAGCGGTTGCGGCCATAGTTCAGGCTTGCATCCCAACGCCAGCCGGCGAATTCGCCGCGCAGGCCCGTCACCAGCGAAGAGTCGACCGACTTGCTGTTTTCCAGCGGCAGGAAGCCTTCCGGATACAGGGACGTGCGCAGGACCGGGTTGGCCGGGTTGAACGGCGTGGCGTAGGCAGTGCGCCAGTTGGCCGCCGACGAGGTCTTGCGCTCGCCGTAGTTGGCGAAGGCGTACCAGTCGATGGTGTCGGTCAGGCTGTACTGGCCGTTGACGAACAGGGTCTTCGGCTTGCTGTCCGGATCGCCGTAGCGCTGGGTGATGGTGCCCTGGCGCGGGCCGGATTCAGGACGCGGGTCGGCGAAGGAGCGGTTGGTCGCCAGGCGGTTGGCGCCCTCGACCGCGACACGTACCCAACCCTTGTCGCCCAGTGCGAAGCCGGTCGAGCCGCGCACCGTGGTCTGGTCGCCGTCGCCCTTGTCGTAGACGCCGTACATGGCTTCGACTTCGCCGCCGTCGGCGCCGCGCTTCAGGATGATGTTGACCACGCCGGCGATCGCGTCCGAGCCGTACTGGGCAGCGGCACCGTCGCGCAGCACTTCGATGTGGTCGATCGCGGCCAGCGGGATGGCGTTCAGGTCGACCGGGGCCGAGCCGCGGCCGAGGGTGCCGTTGACGTTGACCACGGCCGAGGTGTGGCGGCGCTTGCCGTTCACCAGGACCAGGGTCTGGTCCGGCGACAGGCCGCGCAGCTGGGCCGGGCGCACGGCGTCGCTGGCGTCGGCGCCGGTCGGGCGCGCGAAGTTCATCGACGGCAGCAGGCGCGACAGCACGGTGGCCAGTTCGCCCGAGCCGGTGCCCAGCAGGTCCTTGCTGGAGATGACGTCGACCGGGGATTCGGTGTCGAGGCTGCGGCGGTTCAGCGAGCGGGTGCCGGTGACGACCACGGTGTTGGCGGGCGTGTCGGCGCCAGCGGCCGGTTGGGCGGCCGAGGTGGTCTGGGCCTGGGCGGCCGGGAAGCTGGCGGCGACGAGCGTCAGGGCGAGCAGGGCGCGCGAGGGATTCGTCTTCTTATGTTTGGTGCTCATATATATTAGGGAGGATGTTGCGACGGCACTGCGGCCGTCGAGGGGGCGCAAGCTTAGCAGTTGGTCAAGCTCTTCGCCAATACCGAATGCGCCTATGCTTATATGCTCAAAGATTATGTACTGCGAGTAGCTGACGGCGCGCCACGTTGAATGTGGTAAATTCGCAATTTTGAACAAGGCCGGCCCATGCCCGTTTTCCGCTCAGTGTCTCTTGCAAGCCTGCTCGCCATCCTCGGCGGCTGTGCCAGCGTCCCGGCGTCCCATCCGCCCGAAGCCGCCTTCGTGATCGTCGGCGAAGACGGCGCCGCGATCGCGCGCGCGATCACCACCGCCCAATCCTGCCCGGCCATCGAGATCGACGGCAAGACGTCAGCGATGGCGGTGCGCGCACCGTGGGGTGCCATCCCGCTGCGCGCCGGCGGCGACGGCAAGCCGCGGCCTGGTCCGGCGTCCGGCGCCGTGCTGTCCTGCGAGACGGCGCTGCCGGCCGGCGCGGCGCGCATCGCTGTGGCGGGGCAGGCGCTGCCGCTGCCGAAGGCGGAACCGCGCCGCATCGTCGTGATCGGCGACACCGGCTGCCGCCTGACGGCCAAGGAAACCCAGGACTGCAACGATCCGAAGGCCTATCCGTTCGCGCGCGTGGCGGCCAGCGCCGCCGCCTGGAAGCCGGACCTGGTCGTGCACGTGGGCGACTTCCACTACCGTGAGGCGTCGTGCCCGGCCGACCGGCCCGGCTGCGCCGGTTCGCCCTGGGGGTATGGCTGGGATGCCTGGAACGCCGACTTCTTCACGCCGGGCAAGGCGCTGCTGGACGCCGCCCCCTGGATCATGGCGCGCGGCAACCACGAGACCTGCGTGCGCGGCGGCCAGGGCTGGTGGCGCTTCCTCGACCCGCATCCGATGAACGGCCGCAGCTGCGACGACCCGGCCCGGGACGCCGTCGCCGACTATGCCGATCCCTACGTGGTGCCGATCGGCGGCGACGCCCAGTTCCTGGTGTTCGACAGCGCGAACACCTCGTACAAGGGCTTCAAGCCAGGCGACGCACGGCTGGACAAGTATGCCGACACCTGGCGCAAGATCGAGGCGCTGTCGAAGCGTGCCCGCCACAGCATCGCGGTCGACCACCATCCGCTCTACAACTTCGGCGCCGAACGCAATGCCGACACCGGCGCGATCAAGCTGTTTGGCGGCGACGCCGGCCTGATCCAGACCTTCGCCCCGTTCACGCCGCGCCTGCTGCCGGCCGGCGTCGACGTGCTGCTGTCGGGCCACGTGCACCTGTGGGAACAGACCAGCTTCGCGACCGACCATCCGACCCAGTTCGTGGCCGGATTCGCCGGCACCGCCGAAGACATCGTGCCGCTGCCGTCCACCATCCCCGACATGCTGCCGGCGCCGGGTGCGCGCGTCGACGCGATGAGTTCCTGGATCGACGGTTTCGGCTTCATGAGCATGGAGCGTACCGGGACCGACAGCTGGCATGTGGTCGTGCATGACCGGGATGGGAACGAGAAGACGACGTGCGAGATCCGTGGCAGCAAGTCGAAGTGCGCCGTGGGGCAGGTACACTGACATACATTTCGTCAAATGTACTTGCTTTAAGCACAGCATCCGTGCCATCATAGAAGCGTGAGCAGGGCAGCACGACGCCGCCGTTGCGATCAGCGATGAGGATACGATGTATCTATTTGGCTCCCGGTCCTGCCGGGAGCCTTTTTTTTCCGATCGAAACGGGATGGATGCTCTAGAGCTGGGCCAGCGGCACCTTGCCGACCGACTCGTCGGCTTCGAGCAGGGCGATCAACTTGCCGAGGTCCTGTTCGAGGCGGGCCAGGGTGGCTTCGTCGAGGCTGGAGAGGGCGTCCGGCAGCACGCCCGCGAACGGCATCGGGGCACTGCGCAGCACTTCCTGGCCGGGCGGCAGGATGCGCAGCGACACGCTGCGGCGGTCCATGCCTTCGCGCGCGGCGACGGCCAGGCCGCGTTCGCACAGCGCCTTGATCAGGTTGCTGGCGGTGGACTGGTGGATGTCGAGCTCGCGCGCGAGTTCGGTCACGCCGATCCCGGGCCGGCGCTCGATCACGGACAGCGCCCACAACTGGGCGCCGCCGACGCCGGCCTCGCGCTCGACCTGGCGGAAGTGGGTTTTGACGGAATTGAAGACGATGCGGAACTGGCGCAGCACGCGTGTGGTCGACGCCGGCTCCGCGGCCTGGATGGGATCTGAAGATGGGGACATGGCAGGATGATAGCGGAAAACCGGCAACCGAAGATGCCGGACGCATGAATTCGCCCGGCGAGTGGGACGATGCGCTGCGGCGCGAACTGGCCGACTGGCGCGTCTGGGCGGTGCGCGGCCTGGTGGTCGCGCTGGCGATCCTGGCCGGATTGACCATCGTCGGCTTTACCTGGCTGGCCGAGACCGCCAGCGCCCAGTTCACCGTGCTGCGCCGGCATGCGGCCTGGGCGCCGCTGCTGTGGACGCCGCTGTGCGCGGCCGCGGTGGTCTGGCTGACGCGCCGCTTCGCCCCCGGCGCGGCCGGCTCCGGCATCCCCCAGGTGATGGCCACGCTCGAGCCGCGCGTCGGCGAGGCCGAGCGCGGGCTGTTCGTGTCGCTGCGCCTGAGCGTCGCCAAGATCCTGCTGACCGCCGGCGGCCTGCTGGGCGGACTGTCGCTCGGGCGCGAAGGCCCGTCGGTACAGATCGCCGCCGGCATCATGCTGCAGGCGAGGCGCTTCATGCCTGCCAACATGCCGCCCGGGGCCGCGGTCGGCGTGCACGGCCTGCTGGTGGCGGGTGGCGCCGCCGGTATCGCCGCCGCCTTCAATACGCCGCTGGGCGGGGTCATGTTCGCGATCGAAGAACTGGCGCGAGCACCCGAGCAGCGCAGCAGTGGCCTGATCATCGCCGCCATCGTGCTGGCCGGCCTGGTGGCGGTGTCGGCGCACGGCAACGGCGCCTATTTCGGCGTCATCCACGCGTCGTCGATCGGCCTCGACCTGCTGTGGCCGGGCCTGCTGCTGGCGATCGTGGCCGGGATTGCCGGCGGCCTGTTCTCGCGTCTCCTGATCGCCTCGCTGTCGGGCCAGAGTCCTGACCGCTTTTCGCGCTTCCGCGCACGCCGTCCGGTATGGTTCGCGGCCGGTTGCGGGCTGGCGGTGGCGGTGATCGGCCTGGTCACCGGCGGCGCCGCCTTCGGCTCCGGCTACGGCACCACGCGCGCCATGGTCGAGGGCAGCGGCACGATGCCGGCGGCCTACGCGCTGTTCAAGTTCCTGGCCACCTGGCTGACCACCTGGTCCGGCGTCCCGGCCGGCATCTTCGCCCCCTCGCTGGCGATCGGGGCCGCGCTCGGCAACGATATCGCGCTGCTGCTGTACCACGCCCAGGTGCCGGCGCTGATCGCGCTCGGCATGGTCGGCTTCCTGGCCGCCGCGACCCAGGCGCCGCTGACCGCCTTCATCATCGTGATGGAAATGGTCGACGGCCATGCGATGGTACTCAGCCTGATGGCATGCGCGCTGGTTTCCTTCGTCGTCGCGCGTGCGATCAGCCCGCCGCTGTACCCGAGCCTGGCGCGGATGCAGCTGGGGCGCGTCAAGCCGCCGGCCCAGGCGGGCGAATGAGCACGGCGGACTGATCGTCAATACAGCGTGCATAACGGCTGAAGCCTGCTAGCATGGGTCATGTCCACCCAAAAAGCGCGCCCAGGCCGCCTGCGCGCGCGGCTGCCTTCCCTGCTCGCGGTCCTGACCTTGCTGACAGGACTCGGGATCACTGCGCTCCTTTTCGCCGACGCCCGTAGCGCCGAACAGGAGAAAGCGCGCTCGGCCTTCCTGCAGTTTGCCGAAACCCGCGTTGCCGCCGTGCGCCGCACTTTCAACGAAGCGCTCGAGGTGCTGCAGGCCACCAATGCGCTGTTCGGCGCCATGGGGCAGGTCAGCCGCGCCCAGTTCACCGCGTTCGCACATCCGCTGCTGGCCAGCCATCCGTACATCCAGGCGGTCGTCATGGAACGCATCGTCTACGCAGACGAGCGCGCCGCCTACGAGCGCGCGCAAGCGGTGGAGCGGCCAGGCTTTCGCATCCGGGAACGCAGGGACGGCGGCCTGGTGCCGGCCGCGCCGCGCGACCGTTACCTGGTAATCGAGTACATCGAGCCGGCCGACGGCAATACCGGCGTTCTCGGCTACGACGCCCTGTTCTACAGCGACGAAAACGAGGCGTTCGTACGCGCGGTGGACAGCGGCGCGCCGGCGTCCACCGTCATGCTGCCGCTGATCCAGCGCAGCGGCAGGATGGGCATCGTGCTGGTGCAGCCGCTGTACCGCCCCGGTACCCATCCCGCCGCCCAGGAAACCCGGCGCGCCGCTGCGGTCGGCGACACCGCGGTCGTGATCGACGTCGCCGACATGGTCGGGGGCAGCCTGGCCAGCGGCAACCTGCTGGCACGCGCCGGCATGTCGATCGAACTGCACGGGCCGTACGACGGCACCCGGCGCCTGGCGTACCGCCACGACACACTCGAACGCAAGACCGAGCCGGCCTGGCGCACCTGGATGAACGACACCGTGTTCACCACCCGACGCCACTTCGACGTCGCCGGCCAGCGGTGGGAATTGCGGCTGGCCGGCCATTCCAGCGAAATGGTGAGCGGGACCGGTCCGCTGACGATGCTGGTGCTGGGCGTGCTGGCCAGCCTGGCGGCGGCCGCCTACGTGCAGAGCCGGGTGCGGCGTACACGCCGCATCGAAGAGCTGGTCATACGCCGCACCGCCGACCTGCGCGAGGCCCTGGTCGACCTGCGCCTGTACCGGCGCGCCATCGACGCCAGCGCGAATGCCGTGATCCTGATCAGTGCCACCCGGCCGGGTTTCCCGATCGTGCACGTGAATCCGGCCTTCGAACGCATGCGCGGCTATGCCGGCGCCGAGGTCGTGGGGCGTAGCCTGCTCGAACTGGGCGAAAAGGAGCCGGACCAGGCCGCGGTGGCCGAACTGCGCAGCGCGATGCGCGAGCGGCGCGAAGGCCAGGCATCGATGCGGCTGCGCTGCAAGGACGGACGCGAACTGTTCGCCGAAGTCTACATCGCGCCGGTCAACGACCGCGAAGGCCGGACCACCCATTATGTGATGACCCAGTACGACGTGACCACGGCCAAGCGCTACGAGGCCGAACTGGAGTCGCATGCGCGCTTCGATACGCTCACCGGCCTGGCCAACCGCTCGCTGCTGCACGACCGCATCGAGGGAGCGCTGAATTTCTCGGGCGGGCGGCCCTCGGTGTGGGTGGCCGCGCTCGATCTCGACCATTTCAAGTTCGTCAACGACACCCTCGGGCACCAGGCCGGCGACCGCCTGCTGAAGGCAGTCGCCGCGCGCATCGCCGGCGCGGTCGAGCGCAGCGACACGGTGGCGCGCACCGGCGGCGACGAATTCGTGCTAGTGCTGCCCGGGCGTGCCGACGAGGGCGAAGCCGCCGACACCGTGCGTACCGTGCTGGCCGCGCTGGCGCACCCGCTGGTGGTCGACGGTCACGAGCTGGTGCTGACCGGAAGCGCCGGCGTGGCCGGCTTCCCGCTCGACGGCAACGACGCCGCCACCCTGATCCAGCATGCGGAAGTCGCGATGTACCGCGCCAAGGAGACCGGGCGCAATACGGTACAGTTCTATACGTCCAGCATGAATGCCAGGGCCCGCGACCGCCTCGCGCTCGAGATGGCGCTGCGCAGTGCGCTCAGCCAGAACGAATTCGAGCTGTATTACCAGCCGCAGGTGGACCTGCTCAGCGGCTCGGTGGTCGGGGTCGAGGCCCTGATCCGCTGGCGCCATCCGAGCATGGGCATGGTGCGTCCGGACCGCTTCATCAACCTGGCCGAGGAAACCGGCCTGATCGTCCCGATCGGGGCCTGGGTGCTGCGCACCGCCTGCCGCCAGCACAGCGACTGGCAGGATGCCGGCTACGGCCCGCTGCGGGTGGGCGTGAACCTGTCGGCGCGCCAGTTCGCCGACCCCGGGCTGCTGCGCCAGATCGAGCGCGTGCTCGAGGAAACCGGCATGCCGCCATCCTCGCTCGAGATCGAAATCACCGAAAGCCTGGTGATGGAAGACGTCGAAGGCGCGATCCGCACCATGGGCGAGCTGAAACGGATGGGCATCAAGCTGTCGATCGACGATTTCGGCACCGGCTATTCGAGCCTGTCCTACCTGCGCCGCTTCCCGGTCGACGTGCTCAAGATCGACCGCAGCTTCGTGCGCGACATCGCCTGCAGCGAAGACGACGCGGCGATGGTGTCGGCCATCATCGAACTGGCGCGCGGACTGCGCATGCGCACCATCGCCGAAGGAGTCGAGACCGAGGCCCAGCTCGACACCCTGAAGCGGCGCGGCTGCGACGAGGTGCAGGGACACGTGTATGGCAAGGCCGAGCCCGGGCCGACCGTGGAAGCGCTGCTGCGCAACGGGCGCCGCGTCGATCCCCATCCGGCGTCGTCCTGAGCGCCGTACGTACTCTTGTGCAGCGTACATTTACACGCCGTCAGCTATACTTGCAGCTCTATTAATATGTAGCAGGCAGGAACCGAAGTGGATGACCATAACAACGGCAAGCAATGGAATGGACGCGAACGCAGGCTGCTGGACCGCGCCGGGGCGCGTGCCCGGCAGGAGTACGCGCGCGCGCATGGGCTGCTCATGCAGAAGCCGCCGCTGCAGCGCTGGCTGTGGATCGTCGGCGGCGCCTCGGTCCTGCTGGTGGCCGTCTTCGTCATCTATATCGCCATCCTGTTCCCGCTGACGCCGGGTATCGAGGACGTGAAGCAGGCGCGCGTGGCGCGTCCGACCGTGGTCGTCTCGAGCGACGGCCGCGAGCTGGCCAGCTTCGAGCAGGGGGTGCAGGACAGGGTGCCGCTGTCGCAGGTGTCGAAACACGTGGTGACGGCGCTGATCGCGACCGAGGACCACCGCTTCTACGAACACCACGGCATCGACTTCACCCGTACCGCCGGCGCCTTCGTCGCCAACCTCAAGGGCGATGCCCAGGGCGGCTCGACCATCACCCAGCAGCTGGCGCGCAACATGTTCCGCGACGAGATCGGCCGCGCGCGCAACATCAACCGCAAGCTGAAGGAGCTGATCACCGCCTTCAAGATCGAGAACACCTACAGCAAGACCGAGATCCTCGAGGCCTACCTGAACACGGTGCCCTTCCTGTACAACACCTACGGCATCGAGGCGGCGGCGCGCACCTACTTCAACAAGCCGGCGCTGCAGCTGAACGAGACCGAGGCCGCGACCCTGGTCGGCATGCTGAAGGGCACTGCCTACTACAACCCGGTGACCAATCCGGAACGCTCGCTGGCGCGCCGCAACGTGGTGCTGGCGCAGATGCTGAAAGCCGGCGCCTTCGACGAGAACCGCTACAAGCAGCTGTCGCGGCGGCGCCTGGGCCTGCATTTCACGCGCCAGGCCGAGCGCACCGGCAAGGACGACCACTTCACCGCCTACGTACGGCGCTGGCTGGTCGAATGGGCCGACAAGAACGACGCCGACCTGCAGCAGGACGGCCTGGTGGTGCAGACCACGCTCGACTACGACCTGCAGCAGGACGCCGTGCGCGCAGTGGAACGCCAGGCCGATGCACTGCAGGCGATCGCCGACGTCGACTGGGCCCATTCGTGGCAGGTGAATGCCAGCCAGCCGCAGACCTACATCTCGATGCGCGAGAACGTGACGCCGTTCGAGTACTTCTGGCAGTCGCACGGCGACCTGCTGAATGCCTTCGTGCGCGAATCGGGCGAGTACCGCAAGGCGGTCGAAGCCGGCGACAAGCCGGAGGCCGTACTCAAGCGCCTCAGGGGAAACCGCGAGTTCATGCGCAACCTGAAAATCGCCAAGTCGCGCCTGGAAGCTGGCTTCGTCGCCATGGACCCGGCCAGCGGCGAAGTCAAGGCCTGGGTTGGCAGCCGCAACTTCCAGCGCGAGCAATATGACCACGTGAACCAGGCGGCGCGCCAGCCGGGGTCCACCTTCAAGCCAATCGTCTACGCCGCCGCGCTGGAAAAGGGCATCGCGCCCGAGCATCCCTACCGCGACGCCGTCACCAGCATCCGCTTCGGCGACGGCACCATCTGGCGCCCGACCGACATGAGCGGCACCACCGGGCGCACGCTGACGATGCGCGACGGCCTGGTGTTCTCGAAGAACACCATCACCGCGCAGGTGATGCAGGACGTGGGCGTGGCGCCGATCGTCAAGCTGGCCCAGGACATGGGCGTGCGCCAGTCGAAGCTGGCCCAGGTGCCGTCGATCGCCCTCGGCACCAGCCCGGTGACGCTGCTGGAAATGGTGAGCGCCTATTCCACCATCGCCACCCAGGGCGAATACCGGCACCCGGTGTTCGTGCGCAGGATCACCGACCGCGACGGCAAGGTCATCGCCGACTTCGGTTCGCAGCAGCCGCAGCGCGTGCTGTCGCAGGCCTCCGCCGTCACCCTGCTGGACATGATGCGCGGCGTGATCAACCGCGGCACCGGCACCGCGATCCGCTACAAGTTCGGCATCACCGCCGACGTCGCCGGCAAGACCGGCACCACCCAGAACAATGCCGACGGCTGGTTCATCATGATGCACCCGAACCTGGTGGCGGGCGCCTGGGTCGGCTTCAACGACAACCGCGTGACGATGCGCTCGAATTACTGGGGCCAGGGTGGCCATAGCGCGATCCTGCTGGTCGGCGACTTCTTCAAGGATGCCCTCGCCAGCGGCAAGGTCAGCGCCGACGCGCTGTTCCCGGGCGGCCAGAAGGCGGCGCCGGTGTACCGCCGCGAGGAAGCGCCGGTCGAGGAGGACATGGAAGAGGGCGGCGACATGGAGCAGGAAGGCGGTCCGCCGGCCGACGAGCCGGTCGGCCCGAGCCCGGAGCAGGCGCCGATGCCGGAGCCGGAGCAGGAACCCTTGCCGCCGGGGCAGGGCAACCAGTTGCCGAATGATGCTTGAGGTGATTTACCGTGATGCGAACGGTAATGCCGGATAGCGTGTTTGTGGAATTACTGTGACGCGAACGAAAATGAACGTCGCCCCCGCGGAGGGGGACGACGTTGATGCGACCGTTTACAGGATCGGCGTACCGCCGGTCACCGCGATGCGGGCGCCCGACACGTAGCTCGCCTCGTCGGTCGCCAGCATCACGTACACCGGCGCCAGTTCCTTCGGCTGTCCGGCACGCTTCATCGGCGTCTCGGCGCCGAAGCTCTCGACCTTCTCAGGCGGCATGGTCGACGGAATCAGCGGGGTCCAGATCGGGCCCGGGGCCACCGAATTCACGCGGATGCCTTTTTCGGCCAGCAGCTGCGCCAGGCCGGCCGTGAAGTTGGCGATCGCGCCCTTGGTGGTGGCGTAGGCCAGCAGCTGCGGCGTCGGCTTGTCGGAATTGATCGACGTGGTGTTGATGATGGCCGAGCCCGGCTTCATGTGCTTCACCGCTGCCTTGCAGATGTAGAACATCGCGCTGATGTTCACCGCGAAGGTGTGTTCCCACTCGTCGTCCGGGATTTCCTCGATCGATTCATGGGTCATCTGGTAGGCGGCATTATTCACCAGCACGTCGATGCGGCCGAATTCCTGCACCGCCTTGTCGACCAGCGCGCGGCACACGTTACGATCGGACAGGTCGCCGGGGAACAGCACCGCCTTGCGGCCGGCTTCGGTGACCAGGCGCGCGGTTTCCTGCGCATCCTCGTCTTCGTTCAGGTAGCCGATCAGGACGTCGGCGCCTTCGCGCGCATAGGCCAGGGCGACGGCGCGGCCGATGCCGGAGTCGGCGCCGGTGATGACTGCTGCCTTGCCCTCGAGCCGGCCGCGGCCGACGTAGCTGGTTTCGCCGTGGTCGGCCTTAGGGGTAAGCTGCGCTTCGGTGCCCGGGGGCTGCTGTTGCTGTGCGGGGAATTGCTTTTCTTCGGGCATTGCTTTCTCCTTTTGAAACGTGAGTGGGAATTTTAGGCGCCACGGATCAGGGATGGCGCTCGCGTGCCGCCAGGAATCCCATAGGTCGGCGCGTTAACACCTTCGGCGCCGGCCGGCGCACGGGCGTCGCCCTTGCCGGGCTGCTCGTGCAGCGTGAATTCCTGGGCGCGCGGCGCGGTCGAGATGCCCAGATCGCGCAGCATCTCCATGGTTTCCAGCAGTACCGCCTGCTGGGTCGACAGGAACAGGCCGTAGTTGGCATCCTGCAGGTTGTAGACGATGTCGTACTCGATGAAGTCCTGGGTCATCGTGGTCAGGTTGACGTGGTCGAACTTGACCTGGTCCTTGGCCTGGATGATGGCGCCGAGGCGCTCCGGCACCTTGGCCGCGAGTTCGGGCGCGGTGGACGGGTTGACGCGCAGCGTGTACTGCACGCGGCGGGTCGACTGGCGCTTGAAGTTGTGCACCACCTTGCGCAGCAGTTCGGCGTTGGCGATCACGATCTGCTCGCCCGACAGGGCGCGGATGCGGGTCGTCTTCAGGCCAACATGTTCGATCGAGCCGGAGAATTCCGGCACCGAGATCGAATCGCCGACCTCGAAGGGCTTGTCCAGCGCGATCGACAGCGAAGCGAACAGGTCGCCGAGGATGTTCTGCACCGCCAGCGCGACGGCCACGCCGCCGATGCCGAGGCTGGCCACGAAGGTGGTGACGTTGATGCCGAGGTTGGACAGCATCGCCAGCAGGAAGATGGTCCACACGCTCCACTGCATCGCCCAGATGACGAGGGTATGCGCTACCGAGACCTGGTCGTCTTCGCGGCCCTTGCCGTGCGTCTGGAAGTAGCGGCGCGCGCTGACGTCGATCGCGCGGTGCAGCCACAGCGCGATCTGGGCGCCGAGGGTCAGGAACCACAGGTGGCCGACGCGCGCATCCCAGGGCGGCGGCAGGTTGAGCACGGATACGCCGATCAGGATCGAGGTCGCCAGGATGGCCAGCTTGCTGGTGCGTGCCAGTGTCTGACGCAGCACGTCGACCAGGGGCCTGTGGGCGCGTGCGCCATCGAGCGCGTCGAGGCGGCGCCGGAACAGCATCACGGCGCCGTGGATGAGGGTGAAGCTGACGACCGCCGCGCCGACCGCGAAGGCGAGGTTGGTCCAGCTTATGTCGAGGGAAGTGAAATAGCCGCGGATAGTCATTGGGCTCCTTGCGAATCAGGTTGTATCGAGGCGCGCCGGCACTGCAGGCAATGCGGCGGCATACGGAATGGACGCGTGTCGCGTCCATGAAGATGGCGGAGCGTGCTCGCGCCCGGCGCGGCCGGGCACGGAGTGGAACGGTAGCGCTTAGTGCTTGTTGCCGGTCAGGTGCTGGCGCACCGTGTTCACGCTGCTGCTGCCGGCCGACTTGACCGCGCGTTCCAGTTCTTCCTTCGAGACGCCGAGGGTCTTGGTCCAGTACTGGACTTCCCACGGCTCATGCAGGTTGATGCGGCTGCGGTCCTGCGGACCACGGTTGTGCAGATCGTCAGACATGATGGGCTCCTTTACTTTACGTTTATACCGATTTCAGGATGCCACCCGCCGGGCAGCGCTTCCGTTCGCTGCTTCACGTTGAGTTCGCATTCTTTACGGAACAATTTAATTCCAAAAAGGTTCCAATGCAGCAGTAATACCTGTTGAGCGTGCTCAGCAAAAGCGCTGATACTTGCACTGTCGAGCGAACCCGGCTTTAGGATCAGCTGGTCACTCACCCGGAGACCGTCATGAACGATTCCGCCACGCCTTATTCCTTCCGCCCGCTGGCCGGCCCCGTACTCACCGCCGCCATCGCCACCGCCTTCCTCAGCGCCTGCCAGTGGCCCCACCGGTCCGGTGCCGACCAGCTCAACGACCTGCGCGGCCCCACCCGCGACTACGTGGTCGAGCTGCGCGAAGGGACCGACATGGCCGCGGCACCCTCGCCCGACGGTACACGCATCGTGTTTTCGAACCAGGGCGCGCTCTGGATCATGCCCATTGGCGGCGGGAAGGCGACCCGCATCACCGGCTGGCAGCTGGAGCCGACCGCGCCGGTCTGGTCGCCCGACGGCAGCCGCATCGCCTTCCAGAACTACGCTCCCGTAGGCAACTACCATATCTGGACCATCATGCCGGACGGCCGCAACGCCACCGAACTCACGACCGGGCCGAACGACGACCGCGAGCCGGCCTGGTTGCCCGACGGCAGCGGCCTGGTGTTCTCGAGCGACCGCAGCAACGACGGCCAATACAAGATCTGGCGTGTGGCGAGCGGCGGCGGCCAGCCGCAGCGGGTCACGGCCGGGCCGGGCATGGAAAGCAATCCGGTGGTGTCGCCCGACGGCACGCGCGTGGCATATGTCGACGGCGCCAACGTGGTGACCGCGCCGCTGGCCGGCGGCGCCGCCGCGATCGTCGCCCCCGGCACGGCCCCGACCTGGGCCCCGGGCGGCGCCGGCCTGGTCTACCAGAACGCCGCGCGCCAGCTGGTGGTCGGCGGCGCCCAGGTCACGACCGACGAGGACATCTTCCCGTTTCCGGTGCGCTGGCTGCCGGACGGGCGCTTTCTGTACACGGCCGACGGCCACATCCGGGTCCGCGACGCGCTCGGCGGCAACCCATCGGACATCGCCTTCCGTGCTGAACTGGGGCTGCGCCGCCCCACCTTTGCGCGCCGCAAGGACCGCCATTTCGACGACCGGGGCGCGCGCGCGGTGTCGGGCATCAGCGCGCCGGTGCTGTCGCCGGACGGACAAAGTATCGCCTTTGTCGCCCTGAACGATGTCTGGGTGATGCGCATTGGCGGCGTCCCGCGCCGGCTGACCGACGACATCGACCGTGACACCAGTCCGCAATGGAGCGCCGACGGCCACGCGGTCTACTTTTCGAGCGAACGCGGGAATGCCGGCCAGCTCGCGGTCGACCAGGTCGACGTCGCCACCGGTGCGCGCACGCGGCTGGCGGCGATTCCCGGCCGCTCGATGGCCAACCCGAAGCTGTCGCCCGACGGCGGGCGCATCGCCTACACCACGCTGGCCGGCCAGCTGGAGGTCTGGAACCGTGCCACCGGCAGCTTCGAGGTGATCGTCACGGCCGTCGGCAGCCAGGTCAGCACGCCGCAATGGACACCGGACGGGCGCCGCATCCTGGTCGTCGATAACGAACGCATCAACAACCGCTACCGCGAGGGCTACAACAAGCTGCGCGTGATCGACCTTGCCACGCGCCAGGCGGTTTTCTACGGCGTGGCGGCCGCGCCGCGCCAGATCAGCGAACGCGACGAGGGTGCGGCGGTACTGTCGCCGGACGGGCGCCGGGTCGCCTTCATCATGGATTCGCTGCTGCACCTGATGCCGCTGAACCCGGACGGCTCGCCCGCCGGCCAGGCGCGCGTGCTGTCGAACGAACCGGCCGACCTGCCATCCTGGGGCGATTCGAACACGCTGCTGTACAAATCGGCCGAGCGCATCCGCACCCTGCGCGTCGACGCCACCGGCAACCCCGGCACCCCGGCCGACGTCCCAGTGCGGCTGAGCTGGCGCCAGCAGGTTCCAGCCGGCACTACCCTGATCCGCGCCGGCGCGCTATGGGACGGACTGTCGCCCTCGCTGCGCTATGACGTCGACATTCTCGTCCGCGGCAATCGCATCGCCTGGGTACGGCCGCATCGTGCCGGCAGCGAAACCGGCGCCGAGCGCTACGTCGACGCCAGCGGCCTGACCGTGATGCCGGGCCTGATCGAAACCCACATCCATCCGCTGACCCTGTATCAGGGCGGCCAGGTCGGACAGTGGCTGCCGCTGATGCTGTCCTACGGTGTGACCACCGGGCAGTCGGTCGGCGGGCCGCTGCACCAGTCGATCGAGCTGCGCGAATCGCTCGAAGCCGGACGGCTGGTGGGACCGCGCCTGTTCGTCTCGCCGCCGCTGTGGGAGGGCAACCGCCTGTTCTACCATTTCGCGCGCAGCCTGCGCACGCCCGAGGTGGCCGACATCGAGATCGCCAAGGCCAAACGCATGGACGTCGATTTCATGAAGTCCTACGTGCGGGCGCCGATCCCGGTCATGAGCCGGATCGCCCAGGGCGCCCTCGACCTCGGCGTGCCGAGCGGGACCCACCCGATCAGTCCGGGCGCCCAGACCGGCATCGCAGGCACCACCCATCTGTCGGCCACCCAGCGCATGGGCTACAGCTGGTCGAAATCCTTCGTCAAGGCGATCACCTACCAGGATGCTTACGACATCTACGGCAAGGGTGGCTTCCACCTGATCGACACCTTGTTCTCGGCGTCGGCCCTGGCCGGGCTCGACCCGGGCATCGCCACCGACCCGCGCTTCATCCTGGTGCCGCCGAATTTCGTGGCGGGATTGCAGAACGCCGTGCCGCCCACCGCGGCCCAGCTGGCCGGCATCGTCAACGACGCTACCCAGCAGGCCAAGGTAGTGGCGGCCGGCGGCCTGGTGGCCAATGGCACCGACTCGCCCCTGGTGGTGCCGGGCATTCAGCTGCACCTCAACCTGCGCGCGGCCGGCATGGCGCTCGGTAACTACACGGCACTGCAGACGGTGACAATCAATGCCGCCAGGATGGCGCTAGTGGAGCGCGATCTCGGTTCGGTGGAAGCAGGCAAGCTGGCCGACCTGATCGCGGTGCGAGGGAATCCGCTGGCCGACCTGCGCGCGGCCGCCGCCGTGCAGTATGTGATCAAGAACGGGCGCACCTACACGCAGGCAGAAATCCTGGCCCCGTTCAGCACACCGGCGGCGCTGGCGGCGCGACGCGGCAACCTGGCGGCATACGCAGCGCGCTGCAAGGCGCAACCAGCCGAGTGCGAGCAGGACCACGGGCACGCCGACTGAACGGCAACCGGCAAGGTTGAAACAGGACTGGGCGGTGCCGAAGGCAGCGTTTTGCGGTACTCTATTGTCATTGCCTCAACAAGACAGTAAAGGAGACCTTGCATGACCAAGCCCTATGACACCACCCAGCCCGAACGCGGCGCGATCGACGCGCATCCCGGTATCGTGGCTCTCGATTTCGGGACCAACTGGTGCGGTTACTGCAACGCCGCGCGCGACGACATCGCCTCTGCCGTGGCGGCCCATCCGCAGGCGGCGCACATCAAGGTCGAGGATGGACCGGGCCGGCCGCTGGGACGTTCGTTCCGCATCAAGCTGTGGCCGACGGTGGTGGTGCTCAAGGACGGCAAGGAAGTGGCGCGCGTGGTGCGCCCGGCGGACAGCCGCGAAGTCGCCGATGCACTGAGCCAGGCGGAGCGCGCATGAGCAAACAGCCGCCCCAGAGCGCAGGCAGCGCCACCAATCGCCCGGCCACCGTCCTGTTCGCCAGCCTGATCGGCACCACCATCGAATTCTTCGACTTCTATATCTACGCCACCGCCGCGGTGCTGGTGTTCCCGAAACTGTTCTTCCCGGCCGCCGACCCGGCCGCGGCCACGCTGTCGTCGCTGGCCACCTTCGCCATCGCGTTTTTCGCGCGTCCGGTCGGCTCGGCCGTGTTCGGCCACTTCGGCGACCGTATCGGCCGCAAGGCCACGCTGGTGGCGGCGCTGCTGACCATGGGCGTGTCCACCGTCGTGATCGGCCTGCTGCCGACCTACGCCACCATCGGCACCCTGGCGCCGCTGCTGCTCGCGCTGTGCCGTTTCGGCCAGGGCCTGGGCCTGGGCGGCGAATGGGGCGGGGCGGTGCTGCTGGCCACCGAGAACGCGCCGCCGGGCAAGCGCGCCTGGTACGGCATGTTCCCGCAGCTGGGCGCGCCGATCGGCTTCTTCCTGTCGGGCGGCATCTTCCTGCTGCTGTCGCAGGTGATGAGCGATGCCGACTTCTTCGCCTACGGCTGGCGCATTCCCTTCCTGTCGAGCGCGCTGCTGGTGCTCATCGGCCTGTACGTGCGCCTGAAAATCACCGAGACGCCGGCGTTCCAGGCGGTGCTCGACCGTAACGAGCGTGTCAAGCTGCCGGTGGCGGCGGTGCTGCGCGACCATACGCGTCCGCTGGTGCTGGGTACGCTGGCCGCGATGGCGACCTTCGTGATCTTCTACCTGATGACCGTGTTCACGCTGAGCTGGGGCACCACCGCGCTCGGCTACTCGCGCCAGCAGTTCCTGGTGCTGCAGCTGATCGCGATCGTGTTCTTCGGACTGACGATCCCGCTGGCGGCGGTGCTGGCCGACCGCCATGGCCGGCGCACGGCGATGATCCTGGTCTCGGTCGCGATCGCGGTCTTCGGCCTGGCGTTCGGGCCGCTGTTCGGCAGCGGCCAGCTGGCCGGCGTGGTGGCGTTCATGGTGATCGGACAGTGCCTGATCGGGATGACCTACGGCCCGCTCGGCACCTTGCTGTCGGAAATGTTCCCGGCCGAGGTGCGCTACACCGGCGCCTCGCTCACCTTCAACCTGGCCGGCATCCTGGGTGCTTCGCTGGCGCCCTACGTCGCCACCTGGCTGGCGAAAACCTACGGCCTGCAGTACGTCGGCTGGTACCTGAGCGCAGCCGCGCTGCTGAGCCTGATCGCACTGGCGCTGGCAGGTCCGTCGAAACAGGGCAGGGCGGCGGCCGCCTCCTGAGGCCAGCATCATGCCGCTGCACCGAGGCCGCGCCTCCGGTGCAGCTTTTATGCTGGCGAAATACCAAGGTAAGTTTCCTTCGTATCAACGAAATAGGGTGAAGTGTCTTAAAATTTCAACATAAAAGCATATCCGTGCGCTGTTCCGCATGCAAAAAAGATATGATTTGACCTCACTCAATATTTCGGAGAAGTACCATGCTCAAAACCGTCCTGCGTATCGCCACCGCATCCGTCCTGATGTCCGCAGCACTGTCCGCCACCGCCGGCCAGTCGAGCTATCAGGATCTGGAGCTCAACGGCACGCTGCAGGAAATCCCTGGCCCGTCGCTGCGTTGCGATTCGAAGTTCGGCGGCACCATCCTGGGCTACGGCGACAGCAATGTCCTGGGCAAGGTCACTTTCCTGTCGAGCGACTGCATCACCCCGAGCGGCACCTCGTTCACCTTCAGCGATGGCCGCTTCATGATCACCACGCTGACCGGCGAAATGCTGTTCGCGTCGTACAGCGGCCAGTTCGTGCCGACCGGCGAAGGCACCAACTACGTGTTCAGCAACGCGAGCTTCCAGATCACCGGCGGTACCGGCCGCTATGCCAAGGCAACCGGCGGCGGCGCGCTGCTGGGCGGCGAAGACATGGCAACCGGCAAGGGCAGCATCCAGCTGAAGGGCCAGGTCCTGCTGAAGAAGTAATGCAGCACTTGATGTAACACTGCATGAACGTGGTCCCGCGCAGGCGGGGACCACGTTCATTGGCCAAGCCTGGCGGCTAGGGTATGGCGCCAGAGAACTCAGAACGAATACACCAGCGTCAACGACGTCTGCGTATCGGTATTCTTCTTCTCATCCGGCACGTTCGTGTCGTTGCGCGCACTGAATGCCGCCTTCATCTGCATCGTGCCGTTGATCTTGGTGCTGAGCGACGTCTCGGCGACCGAGTGCATGTTCGAAGTCCCGCGCTCCACGCTCACGGTCTGGCTGAATGCCGCCGACGGACTCACGCGCCAGCGCAGCTGGGCGGCACCGCGCACCGTCAGGCCGGACTCGACACCGCCTTCCGACGTCACGCCATGGAACACGCCCGGACCGATTTCGACGTCGACCGTGCGGTCCTCGCGCCGCAGCATCTGGGTGCCGTAGCCGACCGACAGGCTCGAATAGCGGGTATAGGCGCCGAACTTGTCGCTGACGTGGGAGCCGAGCAGGAAGGCACGATTGCCGTCCTGCAGCAGCTTGTAGGCCGCCTTGGCCGAGACCGAGTAGCGCTGGGCCGAGCGGGTGCGGCTGCGGGTGCCGTCGCCGTTGTCGATCTCGTCCTCCTTGAAATAGCCGCTGAAGATGTACTCGTTGCTCCAGTTGCTCATTTCGTGGCGCGCGTCGACCTTGCCGGTCACCGAGGTGCCGCTGGTATTGCCGCTGGTGCTGATGGCGCCGAGTTCCGCCGAGGTGTACCAGTTGCTGCCCTCGGGGATCGGCTTGGACGGCGCCTGGGTGAAATAGGTGGACGACGGTGCGGTGGCGCCGAGGTCGTCGGGCGCGGCAGCGGCGCTGCCGGCGGCACTGGCCAGGGCCAGCGCCAGAATCGAGAAAGATTTCATAGGCATCTGTACGGCTGCCGTATGCGCCATGTGCGCGCCGGGTCGGCAGCGGACGATGGACAGCCTTCGTTCATGGATGGTCCACCGGTACGCTCGCGTCCGGCGGAGGCGCCATTGTAGCCCAAAGCATGGCGCGAGAACCTTTCGTGCATGAATTTTTATATCCAGGAGTTACCAGGCAAAGTATTACAATTGTTAAGTCATGAATCATTATGTTTGCAATGTCAGTCGACAGATGAAAGAATGCGCCCCGTTCGCTGACATACCAGCGTGGATGTAAGAAGGAAGCATTTTGATCAGGGTAGTCATCGCCGACGATCACGAATTGATCCGAGAAGGAATCAAGAAGATCGTAAGGCACAGCGCCGACCTCAAAATCGTCGGCGAGGCATCAGACCTGAAGCAGGCCCTCGCGTTGATCGCACAGGTACGGCCCGACGTGGTCGTGCTCGATATCAGCCTGCCCGACTACGACGGGCTCGATGGACTTGCCGAATTGCGGCGCCATTTCCCCACCTTGCGCGTGGTAATGCTCAGCATGCACCCGGAGGAGCGCTATGCATTGGCGGCGCTGCGCGCCGGCGCGCTCGGCTACGTCTCGAAGGCAGCCGCAGCCGCCGAACTGACCGAAGCCGTGCGCCGCGCCGCGCAGGGCGGGGCCTACCTCGGCCCGCGCGTCAGCGAACTGCTGGCCCGCGAGGCTGCCTGTCCGTCGCCGCGTCCGGCGCACCACAGCCTGACGACGCGCGAGGGCGAAATCGTTGCCCTGATCGGTTCCGGACTCCAGATCAAGCAGGTGGCCGCCGAGCTCGGGATCAGCATCAGTTCGGTGAATACCTATCGCAGCCGCATCTTCCGCAAGATGGGGCTGTCTTCGAATGCGGCACTGATCCGCTACGCGCTGCAACACGGCCTGGCCGGCTGAGCATGTCACATTTTGGCCAATATTGTTGAGTATAAGCAACATCATGTGAGCTCGTGCGTCGTTGAATTCGTTACAGTGCGCGTCCGATTCATGACGTTCCTAGCCCAGGATTCGACAGGGTTCGCCCTCGGAGAGCGCGAGCGCGGCAGCAGCCGGGACGCCCGGCATCTCGGCGTCAATACAAAGGTGTTGCTTGATCAATATCTTTGTAAATATTATTGTTTCGACATACTCGGTATCATGAATGCAAGTTATCGCGCCGCAAGATGCGTGCGTGGCGCGAGTTCATCGGTGACTGGACAATGAGAGCGAAGCAAGAAGAGACAATTTCCGGGAAGATCCGCATCCTAGTGGTGGAAGACAGCCCGACCCAGGCCCAGCACCTGACGCGCATGCTGAGCGAAGAAGCCGGCTGGGAAGTCGCGCTTGCGGCCGACGGCCTCGAGGCGCTGGCCCAGGTCGGGCGGCGCCGGCCCGACCTGATCGTCAGCGACATTGCCATGCCCGGGATGGATGGCTTCACCCTGTGCCGCACGCTGAAGGCAGATCCCGGGTACGCTGGCATCCCGGTCCTGCTGCTGACCCGGCTGAGCACGCTGCAGGATATCGTGCGCGGCCTCGAAGCCGGCGCCGATGCCTTTGTCCGCAAACCCTACGAAGCCGCCGAGCTGCGCACCCGGATGCGCCGTCTGCTGCGCCGCAACGAGGATGGCGACGCCGCCGGCGAACCGGCCGGCCTCGAGCTGATGGCGGCCGAACGCCGCCAGATCTTCGACCTGCTTAACGCCACCCATGACGAGACCCTGCGCATGAATGCCGCGCTCGCCGAAAAGCAGGCGGGGCTGGAACAATCGGTGCGTGCGCTGGCCGTGCTGGGCACGATCGCCGGCGCGCTCAACGCCGCCATGAGCGAAGACGCGGTGGCGCTGGCCGCGGTCGAGCATCTTGCGGCCTTGCAGGGCATCAAGGCGGCGGGCCTGAGCGTCTTCGACGCCGGCGGCGATACGCGGCTGCTGGCGGCGCGCGGCTTCGGCGAGGCGCCCGAGGCGCTCCCGCCCGGGGCCTGGCACCTGCCGCTGCCGCCAGGGCCGGACGGGGTGCCGGCCGGCATGCTGCACCTGCTGCCGTCGGCACCGCTGGCGGACGAGTGCCGCAGCCTGCTCGACAGCATCGCCAGGCAGGTCGCCCCGGCGCTCGCGCGGGCGCGCCGGTATGCGCACATGGAAGCGCTGGTGGTCGAGCGTACCGACGCGCTGCGCTCGGAGCGCAACCGGCTGTCTGCCGTGGTCGAGACCGCGGGCGCGCTGGTCCTGCTGACCGATCCGGCAGGACGCATCGTGATGTTCAACCGCGCCTGCGAGGAAACCCTGGGCTGGCCGGTCGCCGAGGCCATCGGCAGGCCATGCTGGGAGGTGCTGCGCGGCGCCCACGACGAGGACGTGCTGCAGCGCATGTTCGGCCAGCTGGCCGCCGGCAGCCTGCCGGCCCGGCTGCAGGGCGAGTTCCGCACCCGCGGCGGCGAACTGCGCAACATCATCTGGAACCACGCCCGCCTCGAGCGCGCCGACGGCAGCATCGAATACGTGCTCGGTACCGGCATCGACACCACGGAACTGCGCGGCGCCGAAGCGCGCCTGCGCTACGTCAGCAACTTCGACACCCAGACCGGCCTGCCCAACCGCCTGCTGCTGCGCGACCGCCTGCGCCAGATGCAGGGGCAGGCCAAGGCCACCGGCCAGGTACTCGGCTTCATGCTGCTGCGCTTCGTGCGCATGCCGCTGATCCGCGAGACGCTGGGGCCGAACGCCGACCAGGTGCTGGTCCAGCAGGCCGGGGCACGGATGCGTGAAATCGGCAACGGCGACGCCGTGGCGCGCTTTTCGGACGGCAGTTTCGTGCTGGTGGCCGTGCGGCCGGACAACGAGGCACTTGCCGCCGCCGCGCGCCGCCTGCTGGCCGCGCTCGGCGCGCCCTACGCGTATGGCAGCGAAGAGCTGCACATGGACCCCTGCGTCGGCATTGCCGTCTATCCGAACGACGGCGACAACTACGAAACACTGGTGCGCAGTGCCGAAGCGGCCCAGCGCCTGGCCGCCGACGGCGTCGTCCACCGCTACGCCTTCTACCGCCCGGAGCTGAACCGCGATGCAAGCGACCGTTTCAGGATGGAGACCGCGCTGCGGCGTGCGGTCGACCGCAACGAACTGGTACTGCACTACCAGCCCCAGGTCGATCTGGCGAGCGGCGCCATCGTCGGCGCCGAGGCACTGCTGCGCTGGAACCATCCGGAACGCGGCATGGTCTCGCCCGGCACCTTCATCGCGCTGGCCGAGGAGAGCGGCCTGATCCTGCCAATCGGTACCTGGGTGCTGATGACCGCCTGCGCCCAGATCCGCTACTGGCAGGAAGCCGGGCTACCGGTAGTGCCGGTGTCGGTGAACCTGTCGGTCTACCAGTTCTCCGACGAGATCGTCGGCACCCTGAAGTTCATCCTGGAAGCCTACGGGGTCGATCCGGCACTGCTGGAACTGGAGCTGACCGAAAGCGCGTCGATGGCCGACGCCGGCAAGAGCTACGAACTGCTGGCCCAGCTCAAGGCGATGGGCATCCGCCTGGCCATCGACGACTTCGGCACCGGCTACTCCAACCTGAACTACCTGAAACGCTTCCCGGTCGACAAGCTCAAGCTCGACAAGTCCTTCGTCGACGACATCCTCGAGGACGACAACGACCTCGCCATTTCGCGCGCCGTCATCGCGATGGCGCATGGCCTGCGCCTGACCGTGGTCGCGGAAGGCGTCGAGACAGCCGGCCAGCTGGCCATGCTGGCCGAAATGGGGTGCGACATCATCCAGGGGTATTACTACAGCAAGGCGGTGGCGCCGGACGAGTTTGCGCGCATGCTGAGCGAAGGGCTGGTGCCGGCGCAGGCTTGACGGGTGACATCACGCGGGCGGCGTCACGCGAGTGGCGCCGCCCGGCTTTGGCGAAGATCGGACGTACCTAAGCCGCGTCAGGTGCCGACGTAGACGATCTTGAAAGTGAACAGCGCCGCGATCACCCAGATCACCGGCGCCACGTCGCGCGCGCGGCCGGTGGTCAGCTTCAGCGCCGCATAGGTGATGAAACCGAAGGCGATGCCCTCGGCGATCGAATAGGTGAACGGGATCACCAGCGCGGTGATGGCGGCCGGGATCGCTTCGGTGGTATCGCCCCATTCGATGTCGCCCAGGTCGCGCAGCATCAGGCAGGCCACGAACAGCAGGGCCGGGGCAGTGGCGTAGGGCGGTACCACGCCGGCCAGCGGCGCGATGAACAGGCAGGCCAGGAACAGCACGGCCACCGTCAGCGCGGTCAGGCCGGTGCGGCCGCCGGCCTGCACGCCGGCCGCGCTTTCCACGTAGGCGGTGGTGCTCGAGGTGCCGAGCGCCGCACCGGCCACGATGGCGGCGCTGTCGGCCAGCAGGGCCTTGTTCAGGCGCTCCATCTTGCCCTCCACCAGCAGCCCGGCGCGGCTGGCCACGCCCATCAGGGTACCGGTGGCGTCGAACAGCTCGACCAGGAAGAACACCAGGATCACGTTCAGGATGCCGACCGCCAGCGCGCCCGGGATGTCGAGGGCGAGGGCGGTAGGGGCGATCGACGGCGGTGCCGAGACCAGGCCGTGGAAGGTGTTACCGCCGAAGAAGAAGCTCAGGACCGTCACCACCACGATGCCGATCAGGATCGCGCCGCGCACACGCAGGCGGTCCAGGGTGACGATCAGCAGGAAGCCGATCACGGCCAGGATCGCGCCCGGCTGGTGCAGGTCGCCGGCCTTGACCAGGGTCGCCGGATTGGCCACCACGATGCCGGCATTCTTGAGTGCGATGAGTGCAAGGAACATCCCCAGGCCGACCGTGATCGCCACGCGCAGCGAGTGCGGGATGCCGTTGACGATCATCGCGCGCAGGCCGAACAGCGACGCCAGGATGAACAGGCAGCCGGAAATGAATACCGCGCCCAGCGCCGCCTGCCACGACACCCCCATGCCCTGGACCACCGCATACGCGAAGTAGGCATTCAGGCCCATGCCGGGCGCCATCGCGATCGGGTAGTTGGCGTACAGGCCCATCACCGCGCTGCCGAGGGCCGCGACCAGGCAGGTGGCGACGAACACGGCATCCTTCGGCATCCCGGCGTCGCCGAGGATCGAGGGATTCACGAAGATGATATAGGCCATGGTCAGAAACGTGGTCAGACCGGCCAGCATCTCGGTACGGACGTCGCTGCCGCTTTCTCTGAGCTTGAAAAGGCGTTCAAACATGGGGGATGGTTCCTTGGTGGTTCATTGGTGTTGTATCCGTGCGTCTTTATAGGGACGGCCGAAGCATAACATCCCGCGTCCGGGCGGTCACACTTCATTGATCGTTTGTCATTCATTGAAAATTTTTATTTCTAGATAGAACAAAGTAGAGATTGGTTGGGCCAAAATGGTTTATGCGCGATAATGAACTGAACGGTTTCGTTGTTTGGTCTGACCAATTTAGCTGTTTTGTTACTTTCCGAGAACGAAAGACCTTGCGTATGTAATATATTAGGCATACCATTCTGATATATCAGAACGCCGACCGAGGGCGCAACGCAACCAAGCGCAAGGAGCAACAAGCATGACCGCATTCATGGACAAGGATTTCCTCCTCACCACCGACGTCGCCCGCAAGCTGTACCACGAAGTGGCGGCCGACCTGCCGGTGATCGACTACCACTCGCACCTGCAGCAGGGTGAAATTGCCGAGCGCAAGAAGTTCCGCAACATTGCCGAACTCTGGCTGGCCGGCGACCACTACAAATGGCGCCTGATGCGCACCGCCGGCGTCGCCGAGGAATACTGCACCGGCAACCGCAGCGACCGCGAAAAGTTCGATGCCTTCTGCAAGGTCCTGCCGCTGGCCATCGGCAACCCGATCTACCACTGGAGCCACCTGGAACTGCGCCGCATCTTCGGCATCGACCTGATCATCAATGAAAAGAATGCCGACGCGATCTGGGAACAGGCCAACGCCAAGCTGGCCGGGATGGACACCTGGTCCTTCCTGGAGCAGGCCAAGGTCGAAATCGCCTGCACCACCGACGACCCGGCCGACGACCTGCTGCAGCACGCCGAGATCGCCAATTCCGGCCTGAAGACCCGGGTGCTGCCGGCCTACCGTCCCGACAATGCCATGCGCATCAGCAAGGAAGGTTTCGCCGACTACGTGACCCGCCTGTCCGCGGTGGCCGACATCAAGATCGATTCCTTCGCCTCGATGATGGCGGCGCTGGCCAGGCGCGTGGAATTCTTCCACGCCCGCGGCGGCCGTATCTCCGACCACGCCATCGACATGCCGCTGCCGGTCGTCGCCGCCACTCCGGACCAGCTGGAATCCATCTTTGCCCGCCGCATCGCCGGCGAAACGCTGTCGGAGCTGGAACAGGCCCAGTACCTGCGCGGCCTGCTGGAAAGCATCGGCACCGTGTATGCAAAATTCGGCTGGACCATGTGCTTCCACATCGGCGCCATGCGTTCCAACAACCTGCGCATGCTGCAGACCCTGGGACCGGACACCGGCTTCGACTCGATCTCGGACATGACCACCTCGAACGGCCTGGTGTCCCTGCTGTCGGCGCTGGACGCCAACGACCAGCTGCCGAAGACCATGCTGTTCAACCTGAACCCGGCCATGAACGAAGTGCTGTCGACCATGATCGGCAACTTCCAGGACGGCAGCGTCGCCGGCAAGGTGCAGTTCGGCCCGGCCTGGTGGTTCAACGACCATAAACTGGGCAACCTGGCGCAGATCCTGGCTTTCGGCAACCACTCGGTGCTGGGCGTCTTCGTCGGCATGGTGACCGACTCGCGCAGCTTCGCGTCCTACCCGCGCCACGACTACTTCCGCCGCCTGGTGTGCCGCCAGTTCGGCGAATGGGTCGAGGGCGGCGAATACCCCAACGACTTCGAGGCGCTGTCGACCATCGTGCGCGGCATCTGCTACGAAAACGCAAAGAACTATTTCGGCCTTTAAGAAAGAGCAGGGCGCACCTTCATGCAAAAAGTAATCTGCATTCACCCGGACGACAGCATGCTGGTCGCCCTGACCGACCTGAACCCGGGTGAAGTCGTCACGTGGAACGACGAGAACATCCTCGTCGCCACGCCGATCAAGACCAAGCACAAGCTGGCCCGGCACGCGTTCGCGGTCGGCGACCTGCTGACCATGTACGGCGTCACCGTCGGCAAGGCGACCCAGCCGATCAGGAAGGGCGAGGCGGTCACCACCGAGAACCTGGCCCACCATGCGGCGGAAGTCGAAATCGGGGAGTCAAAGCCCTACACCTGGACCCCGCCGGACGTGGCCGACCTCGCCGGCGCCACCTTCGACGGCGTGGTGCGCGCCGACGGCCGCGTCGGCACCGCCAATTACTGGCTGATCTTCCCGCTGGTGTTCTGCGAGAACCGCAACGTCGAGCACCTGCGCAATGCGCTCGAACGTCCGCTCGGCTACGCCCAGGACGACCTGGCGTCGCTGACGTTCCAGCTGCTGGGCGAGGACATGGAGGCGCCGAAGCCGGTGGTGCGTCCGTTCCCGAACCTCGACGGCGTGCGCGTCATCACCCACAACGGCGGCTGCGGCGGCACCCGCGCCGACGCCCGCTCGCTGTGCCGCGTGCTGTCCGCCTACGCCGACCACCCGAACGTGGCCGGCATCACCGTGTTCTCGCTGGGCTGCCAGAACGCCCAGATCGCCATGTTCAAGGAAGCGCTGGCCAAGCAGAATCCGAATTTCGACAAGCCGGTGCTGATCTATGAACAGCAGCAGTGGGACAGCGAAGAAAAGATGATGAAGGCGGTGCTGCAGGACACCCTGTCGCACCTGAAGGAAGCCAACAAGGTCACCCGCCGGCCGGTGCCGCTGTCGCACCTGAAGATCGGCGTGAAATGCGGGGGCTCCGACGGCTTCTCGGGCATTTCGGCGAATCCGGCGATGGGCTACGTGTCGGACATGGTGGTCGCCGTCGGCGGGTCCTCGATCCTGGCCGAGTTCCCGGAACTGTGCGGCGTCGAAGCCAATCTGATCGAGCGCTGCGTGGAAGACGAGGACAAGCGCCGCTTCCTGGGCATGATGCGCGACTTCGAGCAGCGCGCGCTGGCGGTCGGCACCCATTTCGCCGACAACCCGAGCCCGGGCAACATCCGCGACGGCCTGATCACCGACGCCATGAAGTCGGCCGGCGCCGCCAAGAAGGGCGGCACCTCGCCGATCGTCTCGGTGCTGGACTACGCCGAGCAGACCGACAAGCCGGGCCTGTCCCTGCTGTGCACCCCCGGCGGCGACGTCGAATCCGTCACCGGCATCGTGGCCTCGGGCGCCAACGTGGTTCTGTTCTCGACCGGCCTCGGCACCCCGACCGGCAACCCGATCGTGCCGGTGCTGAAAATCTCGAGCAATACCCGGGTCGCCAACAAGCTGTCGGACATGATCGACTACGACTGCGGTCCGGTCATCGAAGGCAAGCCGCTGCCGGACGTCGCGCGCGGGCTGTTCGACATGGTGGTGGCCACCGCCGGCGGCAAGTACACCTGCAAGGCGGATCGCCTGCAGCAGTACGACTTCATCTTCTGGAAGCGCGATATTTCCCTTTGATGGAGCGCGGGTAGGGTGGACGGCTCCGCCGTCCACGCGGACGCAGGCATCACGCGAACAGCTATAAGAAAGAGACACATGCAACAACTGAAACGCAGCGCCCCGTTCGCGCTGCCCATCAAGATCCTCCAGTTCGGCCAGGGCAACTTCATGCGCGGCTTCTTCGACTGGCAGATCGACCTGCTGAACGAGCGCACCGGCCTGGATGCCGGCGTGGTGGTGGTGCGCCCGCGCGGCGGCTCGGCGGCGCCGCTGCTGGACACCCAGGACGGCCTGTTCACCGTGCTGGTGCGCGGCCTGAACGAAGCCGGCGAGCCGGTCAAGGCCTACCGCACCGTCGAATGCGTGCAGCGCGAGATCGACCCCGGCACCGCGTACGCCGACTACCTGGCGCTGGCTTCGAATCCCGACCTGCGCTTCGTGGTGTCGAACACCACCGAAGCCGGCATCGCCGTCAACCAGACCGACCGCATCGACGATGCGCCGCCAGCCACCTTCCCGGCCAAGCTCACCCAGCTGCTGTTCAGGCGCTATCAAGCCTTCGAAGGCGCCAGGGACAAGGGCCTGGTGCTGCTGCCGTGCGAGCTGATCGACAGGAACGGCCCGGCGCTGAAAGCCGCGGTACTGCACTTTGCCGCACTATGGTCGCTGGAACCGGGCTTCGCCGAGTGGATCGAGGATGCCTGCACCTTCTGCTCGACCCTGGTCGACCGCATCGTCACCGGCTACCCGGCGGGCGACGCCGAGAAGATCAAGGAGGAACTGGGCTACGACGATCCCTTCCTGGTGTCTGCCGAATACTATTACCTGTTCGTGATCCAGGGCCCGTCCTGGGTCGGCGACGAGCTCAAGCTGCAAGGTGCCGATCTCAACGTCAAGCTGGTCGACGACATCACGCCCTACAAGAAGCGCAAGGTCGGCATCCTCAACGGCGGCCACACCACGCTAGTGCCGGTGGCCCTGCTGGCCGGCCTGGAAGCGGTCGGCCCGGCGGTCGACGACAGCGGCGTCGGCCCTTTTCTGCGCGCCGCGATTGCGGACGAGATCATTCCGGCGCTCGAGATGGACCGCAAGGAACTGGCAGCCTTCGCCGACGACGTCCTGCTGCGCTTCCGCAACCCCTCCATCCACCACCGCCTGGCCTCGATCGCCCTGAACAGCTGGAGCAAGTTCGCCGCGCGCGTGATGCCGCAGCTGCTGCGCTACGCCGAGCTGAACGCCGGCCGCCTGCCGCGCCGCCTGGTGCTGGCCCTGGCCGCGACCATGGTGCTGTACCGCGGCGACCTGATCGAGCTGTCCGACGATCCGGCCAACCTCGACTGGTTCCGCCAGGCCTGGCCGAAGGTCGACAGCGGCGCATGGTCGATGGCGCAGCTGGCCTCGGGCTGGCTGGCCAATGCCAAGCTGTGGGGCAGGGACCTGAACGAGGTCCCCGGCCTGACCTACGCGGTCACGGTCGCCCTCGAGCAGATCAGGCGGCGCGGCATCCGCGAACTGCTGGGCTGACCGGCAGCGGCTGAACCCACCCGAACGGAAGCGATAGAGAAGCCGCGAACGCGCAAGCGTGCAGCGGCCCGGGACCTTGCGCGCCTGCCGGTGCGTAAAAACAGGATTTGGAGGACACGACATGAAGAAAATGAAAGGCATGCGCTGGTGGATGGTGGGCCTGGTGACGCTCGGCCTGATCGTCAACTACCTGGCGCGCAATACGCTGTCGGTGGCGGCGCCGACCATGATGACGGACCTGAACTTCGACAAGCAGGAGTACTCGTACATCGTGGTCGCGTGGCAGGTCTGCTATGCGCTGATGCAGCCGATCGCCGGCTACGTGCTGGATGCGGTCGGCACCAAGATCGGCTTCGCCGTGTTCGCACTGGCGTGGTCGGTGGCCTGCGCCTGCGCCGCCTTCTCCAGCGGCTGGAAAAGCATGGCCTTCTTCCGCGGCCTGCTCGGCCTGACCGAAGCAGCCGGCATCCCGGCCGGCGTCAAGGCCACCACCGAATGGTTCCCGCCGAAGGAACGCTCGGTCGCCATCGGCTGGTTCAACATCGGCTCCTCGATCGGCGCCCTGTGCGCGCCGCCGCTGGTGGTCTGGACCATCCTGCACGGCGGCTGGCGCATGTCCTTCGTGGTGGTCGGCGCCATCGGCGTGGTCTGGACGCTGCTGTGGGTGCTGTTCTACAAGCACCCGCGCGACCAGCAGAAGCTGACCGACGCCGAACGCTACCTCATCCTGTCGGGCCAGGACGACCGGCCGCAGGACAAGGTCGCCAAGGCCTCGTGGAAGCAGATCGTCAGGAGCAGCAACTTCTGGTCGGTCGCGATCCCGCGCTTCCTGTCGGAACCGGCCTGGCAGACCTTCAACGCCTGGATCCCGCTGTACATGGCCACCGAACGCCACATGGACCTGAAGGAGATCGCCGCCTTCGCCTGGCTGCCTTTCCTGGCCGCCGACATCGGCTGCGTGCTGGGCGGCTACCTGTCGCCGATCATCCACAAGCGCTTCAAGATTTCGGTATTCGCCTCGCGCAAGTGGGTGGTCGGCATCGGCGCCGTCTGCATGATCGCGCCGGGCTGCGTCGGCCTGGTGGCGAGTCCGTACACCGCGATCCTGCTGCTGTGCATCGGCGGCTTCGCGCACCAGACCCTGTCCGGCGCGCTGTACTCGATCACTTCCGACGTGTTCGGAAGACACGAAGTGGCGACCGCCACGGGCCTGGCCGGCATGTCCGGCTACCTGGGCGCAACGCTGTTCACCCTGCTGTTCGGCATCGCGGTCACGCACGTGGGCTTCAGCCCGCTGTTCGGCGTACTGGCCGTGTTCGACCTGCTGGCGGCAGTCGTGGTGTGGCTGATGGTGCGCGAACGCGGACCGCAACCGCCCCTGGGCATCACCCCGTCGACAACGGCGGCGCAATCCTGAGTTTCGTTGTACTAACCCAAGCAAGAAGACAAGAGATTTCAAATGACGCACTTTATCTCCAGGAAGACCATCCTGGCGGCGGCCGCCCTGGCATGCCTTTCGAACGCTGCGCTGGCGCAAACCACGCTCGGTGAACTCGCCAACCTGAAAGTGGACACCACGATCTACGGTTTCCTGAACGGCCAGCTGGAATCGGTCCAGGCCGAAGGCGGCGCGACCCCCTACAGCAGCCGCGGCCGCGTTTCGGACGGTAATTCGCGCCTCGGCTTCCGTGGCAACATCGGCGTGACCGACGACCTGAAGGGCGTGTGGCAGATCGAGGCCGCGCTCAACAACTTCGACCAGGGCGGCGTGAACAACCGCGGCGAATCCTCGACCCTGACCTCGCGCAACACCTACGTCGGCATCGAAAGCAAGCGTTTCGGCCAGTTCGTGGTCGGCAACAACGACTCGGTGTATCGCAGCCTGATCGGCTCGGGCGGCGAGTTCGGCGGCAACCTCGGCCTGACCGTGCACGGCCTGGACGTGTGGAACAACACCTCGGCCCAGATGTCGGGCAACACCGACAGCATCTTCTCGCGCGGCGAAGCGCGCTACAAGAACTCGGCCCACTACGTGTCGCCGGAATATTACGGCCTCCAGGTCGGCGCCTCCTACGGCTTCGACGAAGACCAGGCCAGCAACACCAACCGCGGCCGCTGGTCGGTCGCCGCCAAGTACACCTGGGGCCCGCTGACCGTCGGCGCCGGCTACGACCGCCAGAACAACACCGGCATCGATACCACTGCGCTGACCGAAGGCTACGGCTTCCGCCTGATGGATTCGTCGGGCGTGAAGACCGAGTTCGCCAAGGTGATCGCCCGCTACAAGCTGCATACCGGCACCACCATCGGCCTCGGCTTCGAACAGGGCAAGTACGGCTTCGAAGACGCCGCGGTCCCGACCTCGGGCGACTTCTACAGCGGCGTCGCCTACGGCACCGCCAAGCAGAACGCCGCCATGATCTCGATCGCCCAGGACATCGGCAAGCTCAGCGTCATGGGCTCGGCCGGCAAGCTGTTCAACCTGAAGAACGCCACCTTCGGCAGCCCGCAGGACTACAGCGCCAACCAGTACTCGCTGGGCGCGATCTACAACTTCAACCGCCTGCTGGCCCCGTACGTGTACTACACCAAGATCCGCAACCACGCCCAGCAGAACGTGAACCTGGGCCAGTCGCCGATCGACAGCAACAACATCGGCCGCGACGACGCCTTCCTGGCCCCCGGCAACAGCCCGCGCGCCTTCGGCATCGGCCTGATCGCCCGCTTCTAATTTGCTGCATTTACCAGAAATACAAAGAGACACACAATGACCATGCAACAGACCAAAATCGTCCTGCCGATGCTCGTCATCGCAGCCTCGCTGGCCGCCTGCGGCGGCGGTGGCGGCGGTGGCTCGGACGCCGCGAAAGTGAGCTACAGCGCGGGCGCCGTCTACCAGGTCGGCACCACCACCTTCGACCCGGACCTGCCGGCCGAGCCGAAGCTGCCGACCGACGCCCAGGTGTGCGCCACGCTGGAAGCCTCGCCCAAGCTGGTGCGCCGTCCCGACGGCTCGCTGCCGCCGGAAGCCGATCCATCCAAGGCCGGCGTTGCCGTCGCCGTCGACCGCGCCGTCGTCAACCCGGACCAGGACCGCATCCAGGCGGCGCTGAACGCCTGCGGCGGCGCCGTGGAAGCCGAAGTCGGCGCCAGGATCGCCGCGGCCGATGCCGCCGCCACCGCGTCGCAGAAGGCCGCCAACGTGGCCAACGTCAACATCGCCGGCGTGTCGGGCGAGGAACTGGCCAAGCCGGACTACAAGGCCAGCAAGTTCGCGGTGCGCCTGGTGGTGAATGCGAGTGGCGTGGGCGACAGCTTCATCTCCGGCCCGCTGACCCTGCCGTCCGGCGTGACGCTGTGGATCGACAAGGGCGTGACCCTGTACGGTACCCGCGACGCCGCCGCCTATGTGGCCGACAAGACCACGGGCAAGTACTGCGCCAACACCGCGACCTCGGCCACCAAGGCCGGATCTTCCAGCAACTGCCTGCCGCTGATCGGCGGCGACAATCTGGTCAACTCGGCCGTGATGGGCGACGGCGCGATCGACAGCCGCGGCTACGCCGAGATCGTCACCACCGACGCGCTGTACCCGATCATGAAGGTCGACATGACCTGCTCGAACACCTATGCGGCCTGGCTCACGGGCAAGAAGGCGGCCGACGGCACTTCCTGCGACAACGGCGGTACCTTCGTCGACTCGAAATCGTCGGTGCGCAACATGACCTGGTGGGACCTGGCCTTCCTGGGCAACATGGTCCAGAACGGCACCACCGGCTACGGCTCGCAGTCGAACTTCCGGATGATGGTGTTCAACTATGCGAAGAACCTGACCCTGTACCGCATCAGCCTGAACAACAGCGCCAATTTCCACGTCGTGCCGAGCGGCATCGATGGCCTGACGGTGTGGGGCGTGAAGGTGCAGACGCCGTCGCTGGCGGCCTTTGCCAACCCGGCCGGCAACGGCAATCCGCTGTACAACGGCGACACCTTCACCGAAGACAACGTCAAGAACACCGACGCCTTCGACCCGGGTTCGGCCTCGAAAGCCACCTCGGTGGCCCTGACCACCGGCAGCACGACCAAGTCGGCGGCCAAGATGTCCTTCGACGGCTACCTGAAGAACTTCGTGTTCGCCTATAACTACGTGTCGACCGGCGACGACGACATGGCGTTCAAGGGCAGCCAGAACCCGAGCCCTAGCGGTTCGGGCCTGCCGGGCATCGACGGCGCGCGCGACGTCCGTGCCGACCGCAAGTCGGGCATGATCGTGGCCCACAACCACATCTACTACGGCCATGGCATCTCGGTCGGCTCCGAAACCAACGCCGGCGTCAAGAACCTGGACATCTACGACAACGCGTTCTGGGATTCCGAAGAGGGCCTGCGCATCAAGTCGGACTACGCCCGCGGCGGTGAAGTCAGCAATGTTCGCTACAAGAACATCTGCATCAAGGAAGGCCTGAACGCGCTGCTGTTCACGCCTTACTACTCGACCAAGGCACTGCCGGCGGCCGGCCCGCTGTTCCCGAACTTCCATGACATCACCATGGAAAACGTGCGCATCCAGGGCAAGAGCGCGGTCAAGCTGCAGGGCTTCCAGGCCAACACCGGCGGCTACAACAACCCGCAGTACCCGCTCGGCATGACCATGACCAACGTCGTCGCCGACTCGCCGGACGAGATCACGCTGACCACCTCGGATGCCAACCTGACGATCAAGGGCGTCAACCTGCCGCTGATCGCCAATGCCGAGAACCGCAACGTGATCAACGGCGTGCCGACCAAGGCGGTCGACCCGTCCAAGGTCGTGGATTGCTCGAAGGCCTACGTCGACTTCCCGTCGATCGGCGCATCGAACTTCTTCGGTTCGACCTGGGCCTCGCGTAAATAAGCGGTAACATCGGTGCCCGGCAGCACCCGGGTGCCACTGGAGCCCCGCTTGCCCCACGGCGGGCGGGGCTCTTGATTTTAATCTCGACAACACAGTACACGACAAGAGGAGCACGATGCAAGCCCAAACCGTTTACGCCATCGGCGAATGCATGATCGAGCTGCAGCGCAGCGCCGCCGGCAGCAGCGCAGGCCATGCCGCGACCATGGATTACCGCTTCGGCGGCGATACCCTGAACGCCGCCGTCTACATGGCGCGCCTGCTCGATCCGGCCAGAGTGCGCGTCGCCTACGTCACCGGACTGGGCGTGGACGGCATGTCGGCCGAGATGCTGGCCAGCTGGGAACGCGAGGGCATCGACACCGCCTGCGTGCAGCGCCTGCCGGAGCGCCTGCCGGGCATCTACATGATCGAGACCGACCCCGACGGCGAACGCCGCTTCCACTACTGGCGCAAGGATTCGGCCGCGCGCCACTGGCTGGAAGCGCCGGAGGCCGGCAAGGTGCTGGTGCAGCTTGCCGCGTCGCCGATGGTGTACCTGTCGGGCATCAGCCTGGCGATCCTGGCGCCGGCCGACCGCGAACTGCTGATCGCGGCGCTGGCGCAGTGCCGCGCACGCGGCGGCCGCGTGGTCTTCGACAACAATTACCGGCCGCGCCTGTGGGAAAGCGCCGAGACCGCGCGCGAGGTCTACCGCCGCGTGCTGGCCAACACCGACATCGCGCTGCTGACCCTGGACGACGAGATCGCCCTGTACGGCCAGGAAAGCGTGCAGCAGGTGATCGAGCGCACCCGCGGCTACGGCGTTGCCGAAGTCGTGGTCAAGTGCGGTGCCGACCCCTGCGTGGTGTGGGCCGAGGACAGCCTGCACGAGGTGGCCCCGGAACCGGTGCAGGACGTGGTCGACACCACGGCGGCCGGCGATTCCTTCGGCGCGGCCTACATGGCGGCGCGTTTGTCGGGCAAGGATCCGCAGGAAGCGGCCAGGGCAGGCCACCGCCTGGCGGGTGCCGTGATCCGCGTGCGCGGTGCCATCATCCCGCTCGATGCCATGCCGGCGCCGCTGTGACGCTAGAATGCCCGGGTTTTCGCTAGACTACGATCCATGAATACGCCG
The DNA here is from genome assembly GCF_006715485.1 of Herbaspirillum sp. SJZ107. Classification (GTDB taxonomy): domain Bacteria; phylum Pseudomonadota; class Gammaproteobacteria; order Burkholderiales; family Burkholderiaceae_D; genus Telluria. Next base: position 1,717,327 of record NZ_VFNH01000001.1, on the reverse strand, counting down.
ACACCACCGCAATCCCTTGCCGACCCCTGCATCACGGCCGCGCGCCGGGTCTACCTGTGCCTGCGCCAGCGCATCGTCGGTATGACCATGCTGCCGGGCGAACGCGTCGTCGAACGCGACATCGCCGAGGAGTTCGGCACCAGCCGCACCCCGGTGCACGAAGCCGTGCAGCGCCTCGCCGACGAAGGCCTGATCGAGGTCATCCCGCGCTCCGGCACCTTCGTCGCCCGCATCCCGCTGGATGCGCTCGAAGAAGCCAACCTGGTACGCCATGCGCTGGAAACCGCGATCATCGAAAAGGCGGCGCTGCGGGCCGGCGCCGAGGGCGTGGCGCGCCTGCGTGCGACCCTGGCCGAGCAGGAAACGGCGATCGCCGCCAACGACCTGCACGGCTTCCACCGCACCGACGAGGGCTTCCATGCGCTGCTGGCGGAGCTGTCCGGCTATCCCGGGGTGTGGCCGATCATCCAGCAGGCCAAGACGCAAATGGACCGTTACCGCCAGCTGACCCTGCCGCTGGAAGGCAGGATGGCGGGCGTGCTCGAGGAGCACCGGGCGGTGGTGGACGCGATCGAGGCCCAGGATCCGGCGCGTGCCCGGGCCGCGCTGCTGGACCACCTCGACCACGTGATGCCGGTGCTGGAAGTCACGCGCAAACTGCGTCCCGAGTTCTTTACCGCCCATCTTAATGGCCGCCCGCCGCGTTGAAGGCGGCGGCATCCGGATGCCGCCGCGGCGCGACGCGCGGCAGTCGCGTTTGGCGGCGTATTTTCATCCTGTTACCATGGCGGCTCAATGACTCTTTAATGATTTCGCCATGCCCAAAAACAAGCGCCCCGCACCCCGCAAGCCCGTGAAACAGGCGGCGGAGCCCGACCACGAAGCGCTGGCGCAGAACCTGGTCGATCTTGCGCTCGAGATCGCCGAGCGCGAAGACCTCGAGCCGGCCGTGCTGGCCGCGCGCGAACAGGACGTGCAGACACTGGTGCGGCGCGCGCTGCGCCGCAAGCACGACGAGGTGCTGTACGGCGCCATCGAACTGGCGCGCTACACCGATCCGGGCGCCTGCCGCTGGCTGCGCGACAAGATCGAGGAAGAAGCCGCGACCGTGCATGCGCGCGAGGGCGACGAGGAACTCGAGATCGACGCCTTCATGATCCCGCTGTTCGTCACCAGTACCGGCGGCCTGGTGGAGGCCGACGTGTTCCAGGACGATGCCGCCTTCGAGGAACTGAACGACAGCTTCCGCCAGGCCGGCCTGGCCAGCGCCGATGCGCGCGTGGTACTGGTGCGCCACCTGTACGACCTCGACGAGGTCGAAGCCCTGCGCTACAGCGACCTGCAGGAGATGCTGCGCGAGGCGCTGCAATCGATGCGCTCGAAAAAGCTGGTCGCCGCCCCGGCGATCGAGGCCAGCATGCGCGGCTGGCAGCCGGGACTGGCCGACGCCCACGAAGAAGCGATGGAACTGCGCTTCCTGCTCGGCTTTTCCCTCAAGCACGCCGACGACCCGTTCTACCGCGTGCCGAAGGACGAAGAAGCGGCCGACGCCTACTTCGAAGGACGGCTGGCGCGCTACCGCATGTGGGCCGGCAGCATCGCGCCTTTGTTGCAGCGCAACCTGTCGCGCAAGCCGACCGAACTCGATCTCAATTTCCTGTACCAGGACCTGTTCTACGGGGCGATGGAGCAGGGCGTGTCGGAGCTGGCGATGCTCGCCACGCTGGCCGAAGTCAACTGGCGCCTCGATGGCCAGGACCTCGAGCCGGAGCGCATCAAGGCGGTGGTGGCGCCGGTCGAGGCCGGAGACCATGCGGCGCTGCGCATCAACCTGTACGCGCTGGGCGGCGGGGCGCCGCTGGCGACCATCGACAAGCCGGTCGACCTGGCCGACGACCTCGAAATCGAGCTCGAAGACCTGTGCGACGCGCTCGCCACGGTGGACCTCGATGGGATACTGGTGGCGACCGGCTTCGATGATGACGGCGAGCCCCAGGGCGCCGAACCCTACCTGACCGCCTAGGGCGCTGTCACAGGGCGTGCGCAGCCGGGTCCCGGCACCGCAACCGGGTCTGCACATGGATGCGCACGCAAGGCGTACAGGATGAGTCGTCGTACGGTTTTACCCTTTCTATATGTAGGACGTAACCTACACCAGCCGTGGTAGACAAGCCTCTTCATAGGGAAGAGCAGGGCTGGCCGAGCCAAACAATTCCCATAAAGAAATTTTGCGCTGCACAAGCGAAAAATATTAGGAAAATTGCATGTTAGGATTGCATGTCCGCTGCGATGAGAGCGTCGCTTCCCAAGAGCGTGCGCCACCCGCCGGTCGCAATCCAGATTAACTAGAAACGCCACGAAGGCGAAAGGAACTTGAACATGCCGACCCTGATCGTGTTTTGCCACCTGCGTTGGGATTTTGTCTTCCAGCGTCCCCAGCACCTGATGACTCGCCTGGCGGAACACTACAATATCCTGTTCGTCGAAGAACCGGTGCACCATGAAGGGCAGGCATTCCTGCAGAAGACCGAAGTCGCCAAGAACATCACCGTGTGCCGTCCGCACACCCCGATCCAGCAATGGGGCTTCCACGACGACCAGCTGCCGACCCTGCAGACCCTGCTGGCCGACCTGGTGCCGCAAGGCGAACGTCCGGTGGTCTGGTTCTACACCCCGATGGCCCTGCCGCTGCTGCAGAGCTTCGAGCCGTCGCTGGTCATCTATGACTGCATGGACGAACTGGCTGCCTTCAAGAATCCGCCGAAACAATTGCTGCAGCGCGAAAGCGCACTGCTGAACATCGCCGACATTTGCTTCACCGGCGGCCCGAGCCTGTACGAATCGAAGCGTACCCGCCACGCCAACGCTTACTGCTTCTCGAGCAGCGTCGACGCCAAGCACTTCCGCCAGGCACTGGACAAGTCGAACAGCCACCCGGCCCAGGCCGACGTCGCCCATCCGCGCCTCGGCTTCTACGGCGTCATCGACGAGCGCTTCGACACCGACCTGATCAAGGAAGTCGCCGCCGCCCGTCCGGACTGGCAGATCGTGCTGGTCGGCCCGGTGGTCAAGATCGACCCAGCCAACCTGCCGCAAGGCGCCAACATCCACTACATGGGCCAGCGCACCTATGACGAGCTGCCGAAGTTCCTGGCCGGCTGGGATGTCTGCCTGCTGCCGTTCGCGCTGAACGAGTCGACCAAGTTCATCAGCCCGACCAAGGTGCTGGAATACATGGCAGCCGAGCTGCCGTCGGTCTCGACCCCGATCACCGACGTCAAGGTCCCGTACAGCCACGTGGTCGAAATCGCCAACGACGCCCAGGAATTCATCGCCGCCTGCGATCGCATGCTGGCCCTGGACGACGCCCAGAAAGCCGATCTGGCCGAGCGCATGCGCAAGGTCGTGGCCAACACCTCGTGGGACAAGACCGCCAACGCGATGCACGAGATCATCCAGTCGACCCAGCCGTCGAACAAGGCCGAGCGCCTGAACGCGGCCAAGGCCGAAGTCAGCGCCAACGACGCCGTCGAGGTGCTGCCGGTCGCGGCCAACCTGAAGACTGCGCGTGTGACCGATACGCCGGCGCAAGCTGCCGGCTAAGCCGGAACGAACGGGCCTTACCGGCCCGTGCGCCCAGAACCGCCCGTGCGCTTGCACCGGCGGTTTTTTTGCGTCTGGACATTTGCTTGGCTGCCGAAGGGCGAGCGACTATTTTCGTTCGCGTCACGATAATGGCGCGCGCGCCGTTCATCCCGGATGCCCGAGCGGAAGACGGGACGACGGTAGGGTGGACGGCTGCACCCCGAGGCCTGCGACAATGCAGCGCCGATGCCGTCCACGCGTCCAGGTGACGCCTGAATGAGGCCTCAACGGGTTACCGCCACAGGCGACGGGCGTTCTGCAAATGGTCTGCCGGGCGGCAGAATGCGGGTGGCTGGACGCATGGACGGCAGAGTCTTCCACCCTACTGGTCAGTCGGCTTCCTACGTCTCTCGGCGCCTGCGCATGGGTCAGAATAATCGTTCGCATCACGGAAAGGCAGGCCGCCTGTAGCGGCAATCCGGATGTGGGAGCGCCGTAAACGCAAAAAAGGCGCCGAAGCGCCTTTCGTTGCCGAAGCCTGGCAATCAGGCCAGCGGATCGATCACGAACGCCGGCATGGCGCCTTTGGCCTGCGCGGTTTCCAGGAACTTGTCCGCGGTGATCAGCGCCTCGTTGATGGTGACGTCCATGTCCAGGTAGCGGTAGGTACCCAGGCGGCCCATGAAGGTGACGTTGGTTTCCTGCTTGGCCAGGTTGACGTACTTTTCCAGCTGGGCCTTTTCGCGGGCCTGGCGGATCGGGTAGTACGGGGTGTCCTTTTCCTCGCACTGGCGGCTGTATTCCAGGTAGCAGATCGTCTTTTCGTGCTTTTCCCACGGAGCGAAGTGCTTGTGTTCCGTGACGCGGGTATAGCGCTGCGAGTTGTCGCAGACGTTGATGACCGCATTGCCCTGGTAGTCGCCGGTGTCGCGGAAGACTTCGAAGTCCAGCGTGCGGTAGGGCAGGCGGCCTTCGGTGTGGCCGAACCAGGCGTCGATCGGGCCGCTGTAGAACACGTGGTCGTAGTCGCCTTTGGCGTTCGGGTCGAACCTGGTGTTCAGGTGCACCTGGATGCCCGGCACGTCCAGCATCTTCTCGACGATGACGGTGTAGCCGTCCTTCGGCATGCCCTGGTACTTGTGGTTGAAGTAGTTGTCGTCGTAGTTGAAGCGGACCGGCAGGCGCTTCAGGATGCTGGCCGGCAGTTCGCTCGGCTGCAGGCCCCATTGCTTGATCGTGTAGGTCTTGAAGAAGGCTTCGTACAGCTCGCGGCCGACGAAGCGCAGTGCCTGCTCTTCGAAGGTCTGCGGGTTCTCGATGGTCTTGTCGCCGATTTCGGCCATGAAGGCTTCGGCTTCGGCCGGGCGGAAGGTCTTGTTGAAGAACTGGTTGATCGTCAGCAGGTTGATCGGCAGGGTGAACACGCGGCCGTTGGTGATGGCCTTGACGCGGTTCACATAGGGCATCATCTCGCCGAAGCGGTTGATGAATTCCCAGGCGCGCTCATTGTCAGTGTGAAAAATGTGCGGACCGTAGACGTGGAGCATGACGTTGGTTTCTGCATCGCGCTCGGAATGGCAGTTGCCCGCGATATGGGAGCGGGACTCGAACACTTCGACGTTGTACCCCGCGTGCGCAAGCTGATTGGCGACGACAGCTCCGGAAAAACCAGCTCCGACGATGGCAACATTCTTTTTCATTGATTTATCCTAAATGATGAGTAGTAATTCTTCTGGTCCTGCCCGTACCGGCGGCACGTCGTACAAAACATTCCGCACACCATTGCAACGTTTCGTGTGCTGATATTGTGACAAAAATATATCACTAGTCAGTCACAAAGCCCCGCACGATTGCCGCGCCGCGTCATGCACGGCGTTTATAGCTGAGGCCGCTTGAGCGAAGCGAAGCTGATGTAGTTCATACAAAAAAAAGCCGCCGGACAATGCCGGCGGCTGTTGCACGGGACTGGCCCGCGGAACGATTACTTGTCGTTCTTGTGGCTCTGCGAGCCGGCCTTGGCGTGCTGTTCCGGCGTGCCGCCGCGGGTGCTGTTGCCCGACTGCTTGCTGCCGCCACCGCCCTCGCTTTGCTGGTTGCCGTCGTTCTTGTGGCTCATCGAGCCGGCACGGCGTGCTTCTTCCGAGGTGAACTCGTGGGCATTGCCCGACGCGTGGGCTGCACGGCCGCCTTCCGAAGCGATTTCGCGTTGTTTCTGCGGATCCATCGAGGCGAAGCCGCGGTTGGAGGTGTCGCTCTGGTTGTTACCCTTGTTGCCGCCCTGGTTGTTCGATGCCATGATCGTTCTCCTTTAGTAGTTCACATTGGGTGCCTCGTTGAGGTGAAGTCATCTTATGCGCCGGGCATAGGACACGGAATAGGACACGCTGAGGCCGCCGTGTAGGAAGAGTCCGTCAATCTCGCTTTGTAACCAATGTTCAAAATCTTTAGTGAAACGACGGCCCCGGCGGCATCGCGCCTGCCGGCCGTCCCGCTGCCATGCCGCCCGGTACCGGCTCGCCGAGGCGCACGATCGACATCGGGTGGGCGAACTGGATGCCTTCCTGCTGGAAGCGGCGGTAGATGTCGAGGAAGATGTCCTGCTGGGCATCCATGTGCAGGATGTAGTCCGGGCTGCGGAAGTGGTAGACGATCTCGAAGTCGAGCGACCATTCGCTCCAGCGGAAGAAGTGGGCGCGCTCGAAATCGATGTTCGGCTTGGCGCCGATGATCTCCCTGATGATGCGCGGCACCCGGCACAGCTGCTCCTCGCTGGTGCCGTAGGCCACGCGCAGCACGAAGGCATTGCGGCGCGTCTCCATGCGCTTGTGGTTGTGGATGCGGCTCTTCAGCAGGTCGCCGTTCGAAAATACCACCTGTTCGCCGCCCAGGCCGCGCAGGCGCGTCGTCTTCAGGCCGATATGCTCGACCGAACCCAGCACGTCGCCGACGATGATGAAATCGCCGATCTCGAACGGCTTGTCGAGCATGATGGACAGCGAGGCGAACAGGTCGCCGAGGATGTTCTGGGTCGCCAGCGCGACCGCGATACCGCCGACCCCAAGGCTGGCCACCAGCGTCGTGATATTGATGCCGAAATTATCCAGCACCATCAGGGTAACGATGGTCCACAGCGCCAGGCGCAGCATGAAGGTCAGTACGCTGCGCGACGCGCGCCGTTCGCCGTCGCCGCCCAGGCGCACGCGGTCGCGCCAGGCGCGCAGGCCGACGTCGCCCCAGATCGCCAGCTGGAGCAGCAAGGCGCCGACCGCGACGCGCGCCACGAACAAGTCGCGCTTGGCATTCAGGTCGAGGAAGGTGCTGCCGAAATACATGGCGAATGCCGCGATGAACACGAAATAGGTACGCGACAGCATGGCCGCGAGGAAGTCGTCGATATTGGTCTCGGTCTTGCGCGCGTTCGCGGCAACATGGCGCAGCACATAGCGGCGCAGGAACAGCATGGCGGCGCCGGCCAGCACCGTCATCGCCAGCGCCAGGGTCCAGGCTTCGAGCGAATTGTTAAGGAAGGAGAACGCGCGGCCATCGGCGCGGAACGGAAAATGAAGCGGCAAGTGAAACGAGAAAGGCATGGGGCAAACTCCAGGCATCGTGCATGAAACGAACCGCCTAGTCTGGAGTGGCACGTTAAACTGCCGCGCACAATTGACTTTCAGCAGCATCGCGCCTACATTGTCTTATTAACAATCCACCTGCGCGCGGAGCCTGCGGCGCGATGAGCACCGACCACACCCCCAACATCCTCCTCGTCGACGACCAGCCCGCCAATCTTGCCGTGCTGGAGGCGATCCTGACCGGCGTCGGCGAACTGGTCGCCGTGACCTCGGGCGAGGCGGCGCTGCGCGAAGTGCTGGCGCGCGATTTTGCGGTGGTGCTGCTGGACGTGCGCATGCCGACCATGAACGGCTTCGAGCTGGCCGAACTGATCCGCCAGCACCCGCGCACCCAGGGCCTGCCGATCATCTTCCTGACCGCCGGGGACGCCGACGAGTTCCCGCTGGAGCGGGCCTATGCGCTGGGGGCGGTCGATTACATGACCAAGCCCTTCAACCCGGTGGTGCTGCGCGCCAAGGTATCGGTATTCATCGACCTGTACCGCAAGAGCGCACAGCTGGCCCGGGTGGAGGAAGAACGCCACCGCGCCGCCCTGCGCGACATCTTTCATCGCGCGCCGGCCATCATGGGCGTGATGCGCGGCCCTGACCACGTGATCGAGATGGCCAACCAGCGCTACCGCGAGCTGGCCTGCGGACGCGCGCTGGACGGCCTGCCGCTGCGCGAAGCGATGCCGGAGCTGGCCGGCCAGGAGTTCATCGAGGTGCTGGACCAGGTATATGCCAGGGGCCAGGCCCTCGAAGGCCACAACGTGCGCGTGCTGCTGCGCGGCGGCGAAGGCTGCGCGGCGCTGGAAGAGCATTTCCTCGACTTCGTGTGCATGGCGCTGCGCGAGCCGGACGGCAACGTGGACGGGGTGCTGCTGCACGGCGTCGACGTCACCGAGCGCACCCGCGCCAACCTGCTGGCGGTGGGCCAGCGCAGCGCCCTGGAACTGGCCGTCACCGACGCTCCGCTGGGCGACGTGCTCGACGTGCTGGCGCGCACCGCCGAGGACTACAGCGGCGGCGCGGCGCTGGCCTCGGTCCAGCTGATGACACCCGACGGCAGGCGCCTGCGCCATGCGGCGGCGCCGTCGCTGCCGGCCGCCTTCCAGCGCGAGGTCGATGCGATCCGGGTCGGGCCGGTGGGCGCGGCCGCCGCCAGCGCCGCCTGGCGCGCCGCCACCGTCAACAGCGCCGACATCGAGCACGACGCGCTGTGGGAAGGCCACCGCGACCTGGCCCGCGCCTACGGGCTGCACGCCAGCCGCGCGATGCCGATCCTGGCGCCGTCCGGCGACGTGCTGGGCACCTTCGCGCTGTACTTCCGCGACCGCCGCCACGCCACGCCGCAGGAACAGGCGGCGATGGCGCTGCTGGCCAACACTGCCTCGCTGGTGATCGGCCAGCGCCACGAAGCCGCCGAGCGCCAGGCCGCCGAGCAGCGTTCGCACGCGATCCTGGACAGCATGAGCGAAGGCTTCATCGCGCTCGACCGCGAATGGCGCATCACCTATGCCAACGGCGCCGCCGAGGACGTCACGCAGCGACGCAACGAAGACCTGGTCGGGGCCCAGTTCTGGGACCTGTTCCGCACGCTGCGCGGCACGCCCCAGGAAAGCGCGCTGCGCGACAGCGTGGCCGGGCGCGCCGCCAGCCGCATCGAGACCTTCGACCCGGGCCAGGAACGCTGGTTCGAGATCAACGCCTTTCCGATGGAAGAGGGCGGCACCGCGCTGTACTTCCGCGACGAGAGCGACCGCCGCCGCGCCGAGGCCGGGATCCGGCGCCTGGCCGCGGTGGCCGAGCAATCCTCGGATTTCATCGGCATCTTCACGGCCGACGCCGGCGGCATCTGGCTGAACCCGGCCGGGCGGCGCATGGCGGGCCTGGGCGCGCAGGCCAACATCGCGGCCTGGCGCATGATCGATTTCTTCCCGCGCGAAGACCGTCCTTTCATCGTCGGACAGGTGATGGCGGCCCTGACCGGCGACCAGGCCGAGTGGGAGGGCGAGCTGCGCCTGGCCCAGCCGGACGGCGGCGAGCCGCTGCCGGTCTACTTCAAGGGCTTCGCAGTGACCGACGGCGACGGCAACAACCTCGGCCTGGCGACGATCACGCGCGACATCACCCAGCAAAAGCGCGCCGAGGACGAGCTGCGCCGGGTGGCCGCCGACCTGTCGGAAGCGGATCTGCGCAAGAGCGAGTTCCTGGCCACGCTGGCGCACGAGCTGCGCAACCCGCTGGCACCGATCCGCACCGGGCTCGACCTGCTGCGCATGGCGCCCGGGGACACGGCCGCCGCCAAGCGCGTGCACGGCATGATGGACCGCCAGCTGGGCCACCTGATCCACCTGGTCGACGACCTGCTCGACATCGCCCGCATCACGCGCGGCAAGATCGAACTCAAGAAGGAGGCGGTGCCGCTGCCTACCATCGTCGGCATGGCGGTCGAGACCAGCGCGGCGCTGGTCGAAGCGCACGGCCACCGGCTGGAAGTGGACTTGCCGCCCGATCCGCTCGAGCTCGAGGCCGACGTCACGCGCCTGGTGCAGGTGCTGTCCAACCTGCTGAACAACGCCGCCAAATACACGCCGCACGGCGGCACCATCCGGCTGGCAGCCTGGCGCGACGATGGCCAGGCAGTGATCGCGGTGTCCGACAACGGCGTCGGCATCGGGCCGGAAGCGATCGGCTCGGTGTTCGAGATGTTCACCCAGGTGCGCGGTAGCCTCGACCGGGCCCAGGGCGGCCTCGGCATCGGCCTGTCGCTGGTGCGGCGCCTGGTCGAACTGCACGGCGGCCGCGTCAGCGCCTTTTCCGGCGGCCAGGGGCAAGGCAGCACCTTCACCGTGCGCCTGCCGCTGCGTCCCGGCAGCCCGCATGCACGTCCCGAGGAGAACGGCGCCGCAGGCGGGGCGGCGGCCACGGCGCCGCTGCGGGTGCTGGTGGTCGACGACAACGAGGATGCCGCCGACAGCCTGGCCGCGCTGCTGCAGCTGCTGGGGCACACCACGCGCGTCGCCCACGACGGTCCGGAAGGCCTGTTCCTGGCGGAGTCGTTCCAGCCCGACCTGGCCTTCCTCGACATCGGCCTGCCCGGCATGAACGGCTACGACCTGGCGGGGGCGATCCGGCGCATGGGCACGATGCAGCAGGTGGTGCTGATCGCGCTCACCGGCTGGGGCGCGCACAGCGACCAGCAGCAGTCGCAGGAAGCGGGCTTCGACCAGCACCTGACCAAGCCGGTCAGCCTGGAAGCACTGGAACAGGCGCTCGGCGCAGTCGCGCGGGCGCTGCCGTGACGATCACGAAAAGGAGACCATGAAGGCAGCGACGAAGGAACAGGGGATTTCCTGCGGCACGCTGGTAGTCGACGCGCAGCGGCGCCTGCTGCTGTGCCATGTGACGGGTACCGGCAAGTGGGACATCCCTAAGGGCATGCAGGATGCCGGCGAAAGCCTCCTGGAGGCCGCGATGCGCGAGCTGCGCGAGGAGACCGGCCTGGTGTTCGCGCCGGAACGCTTCGTCGAGATCGGGCGGGTCGAATACCGGCGCGACAAGGCGCTGCACCTGTTCCGCGTCGACGCCGGGGATGAGCTGCCGACGCTCGACCACCTGGTCTGCCACAGCTTTTTCCCGCACCACGTGACCGGCAAGCCGACCCCGGAGACCGACGGCTTCCGCTGGGCCACGCGCGCCGAAGCGGCGCGCCTGTGCTGGCCGCGCATGGCCGAGCGCCTGATGGCGCTCGAGTGGTAGATCCGTTCAGGCCAGCCTGGCCAGCACGTCCTCGATCGCGGCCACCGTCGCCGGCTTGGTGAGGTGCTCGTCGAACCCGGCCTCGCGCGTGCGCGCGCGGTCGGCTTCGCCGCCCCAGCCGGTCAGCGCCACCAGCCGGGTGGCGTCCAGCCGTGGATCGCGGCGGGCCGCCTGCGCCACCTCGTAGCCGGACATGCCCGGCATGCCGATGTCGAGGAATACCACCTGCGGCAGCATGGTCGTCATCATGCGCAGCGCCTGGTAACCGTCGTTGGCCACCGCGACCTCGTGCCCCATCATGCCGATCAGCGCCCCCAGGGTCTCGGCGGCGTCGCGGTTGTCGTCGACCACCAGCACGCGCAGGCCGGATGAAGCGGCGCTTGCGGCCTCCAACTGCGCCGCAGCGGGTGCAACGGCTGCCGCAGGCTGGGCCAGCGGCAGGCGCACCGTGAACACGCTGCCCTGGCCGGCGCCGCCGCTGGCCGCCGTGATCGAGCCGCCATGCAGCTCCACCAGGCTGCGCACCAGCGACAGCCCGATACCGAGTCCGCCCGGGATGTGCTGGGCGTGCTGCGATACCTGGGTGAACATCTTGAAGACCTCGTCGAGCGCCTCGGGCGGGATGCCGATGCCGTTGTCGGACACCGCGATCAGGGCCTGGTCGCCGTCGCGCTCGGCCGCCAGCACGATGGCGCCGCCGCGCGGCGTGTACTTGGCGGCGTTGTTGAGCAGGTTGCTGATCACCTGCGTGATGCGGGTGAAGTCGGCATGCAGCGTCAGCGGCGCCGCCGGCAGCCGCACGTCGAGATGGTGGCGTGCGCCTTCGATCAGCGGCATGCTGGTCTCGACCGCGGCGTTGAGGACGTCGCCGAGGTCGATCAGGGCCGGTTTCAGGTCGACCTGGCCGCGCGTGATGCGCGCAATGTCGAGCAGGTCGTCGACCAGGTGCACCAGGTGGTCGATCTGGCGGTCCATGATGTCCTGCACGCGCGCGATCGCGGCCGGGTCGGCCTTGGCGCGGCGCATCAGCTGCAGGCCGCTGCGGATCGGCGCCAGCGGGTTGCGCAGCTCGTGGGCGAGGGTGGCCAGGAATTCGGTTTTCAGCCGGTCCTGCTCGGCCAGGTCGTCGGCCAGGCGGCGCAGCTCGACTTCGGTGCGGCGCCGTTCGGTGATGTCGCTGAACAGCACCACCACGCGGTGGCTGCCGGGCGCGCCCACGCGCGCCGCGTACACGTCGTACCAGCGCCCGAGGCCGGCCGCCTCGTTGACGAAACGTTCCGGCTCGCCGGTCTGGGCCACCCGGCCATAGGTGTCGAACCAGTGCTGCTCGTGGGTCGGATTCAGGGCGCGCACGGTATGGCCGACCGCGTCCTTGAGTCCGGTATGGCGCTCGAAGGCCGGGTTGACTTCGAGGAAGCGGTAGTCGCAGGGCCTGCCGCTGGCGTCGTACAGCATTTCGATCAGGCAGACGCCGTCGTCGACCGACTCGAACAGGGTGCGGTAGCGTTCTTCGCTGGACTGCAGGCGCGCCTCGGATTCCTTTTGCAGGGTGGCGTCGATCACCACGCCGCGCACCCGCGCCGCGCCGCGTGGACCGCGCTCGACCCGGCCGCGCGCCAGCAGCCAGCGCCAGCCGCCGCTGAAGGTGCGCACTCGGAAGGTGGCGTCGTAGGGCGCGCCGGTTTCCAGTGCCTGGCGCAGGCGCGCCTCGGTCGGCGCCAGGTCGTCCGGGTGGACGGCGGCAAAATAGCGCGACAGCGGGGCGCCGTCGCTGGTCTCCGGGTTTAGTCCGAACAGTTCGGTCATGCGCAGGTCGCCGGTGACGCGGTCGCGTGTCACGTCCCAGTCCCACACCGCGACTTCGGCGCTGGCGATGGTCGATTCGAGGCGGGCGCGGGTTTCCTGCAGCGCCGCCTCGGCGCGGCGCCGCTTGGCCGCGCTGGCATAGGCTTCCAGGAAGAAGCTGGCCTTGGTGCGCAGGATCGGCACCGAAACCGGATCGTGCAGCACGGCCAGCGCGCCGGCCTCGAACACCGACTCCAGCGTGAATGGCGGATGCTGCGGGATGCCGTGCACCAGCAGCGGCGTGTGGGGCAGGCGCGCGCGCAGTTCGCGCACGCTGGCGAACATGGCATCGGCGTCGCCCGAGTAGCCGGCCAGGATCAGTGCAAAGCCGTCGCTGCCGGCATGCACCAGGGCTTCTTCGAGGCTGCGGGCGCGTATCAGTTCGTAGCCCAGCTCGGCGGCGACGCTGCCGACCGCCGGATCCGGTACCGGCCGGTCGCACAGGAACAGGACACGGCCGTGGTCGTGATCAATCATGGGGCCTCCCTGCGCGCAGGAGGACGGGCAAGGCCGGCTGAAGGCCGAGTGCTGCGAGATGCATGTATGTATTGTCAGAGTGGTCAGCCTGGCTGCGACTGTAGGAGGACTCGCGGTGAATGTCAATTACCGCACGGACTGTCGGGTGCGTGCCAGCGCCTGCGGTTTCCGGTAGGATGAGCCGCCTGAGGACTGCAATCGAACATCGGAGGAGACCATGGACACAGCAAGCCCGCGCACCGACTATGACGTAGCCGCCATCATGGGTGGCCTGTACGGTGACGGCATCATCGCCTGCAAGGGCGCCTTCAGCCCCGAGTGGGTGGGGCGCCTGAAGCAGGACATCGAAGGCCTGTTCGCCGAGGCGCGCCGCAGCCCGCGCGGCGCGCTCGAACGCGGGCCGAACCGGTTCTACGTCGAGGTGCATCCGGAACGCCTGTCCGGCTTCGTCGACATCGTCAGCCACCCGTGGGTGGTGGCGGTATGCGCGGCCGTGCTGGGCCCGGACTACAAGATCGTCGAAGCCGGCTTCGACATCCCGTTCCCGGGCGCGATGCACCAGCCCTGGCACCGCGACTTCCCGGCGCCGCCGGAAACCCTGGTCGGACGGCGCCTGAATTCGCTCGCCTTCAACATCACCACGGTCGACGTCACCGAGGAAATCGGTCCGTTCGAGATCGCTCCCGGCACCCAGTGGGACGACCTGGCGGATGGCGACCCGATGTTCCCGGACAAGTCGCACTATGCGCGCTACGAAGCGCGCGCCCAGCGCAAGCTGCCGAAAGTGGGCGACATCTCGGCGCGCTCGGCGCTGGCGATCCACCGCGGCACCGCCAACCGTTCCAGCCAGTCGCGTCCGGTATTCGTGCTGGGCGTGGATGCCCCGGACGGGCGCAACGCCGACAAGCACGACCTGCAGGTCACGCAAGCCTACTGGGACACGCTGCCCGAGGCCGTCCGCTGCCACCTGCGCTGCCGTATCGTGCCGGAACTGGAGAATATCGAACAGGCCCACACAATCGAGGGCCTGCGCATGGGCGTCACGATGTAGCGCCGTCGTCCTTCAGCGAATCGGCGAGGGCGTCCGAGGCGATGCCTTTCGGCGCCTTGCCGACCTGGCGCGCCATGTCGCCCTGCTGGTCGAGGTTGACTTCCTCGGCCACGTTGAATTGCCCGTCATCCTCGCCATCCGGCGGCAGCAGGTTTTCCGAGCGGTCCTTGTCCTGTTGGGTCGGTGCAGTCATTGTTGCCTCCTTTGCATGTTTCGGTGGCCCATTATGTGCCCGGCCCCATGCAGGAGGGCGCACGCTAGGACTTGTCGCGGCGCGACGGCAGGTTCTTTTCCAGGATCGCCCACAGGATCAAGCCGTACGCCAGCAGCCGCACCAGGTAGTGCAGCGGCGACTCTTCGTGCTCGTCGTAGGTCAGCGTGGTGACGATGCGGTGCACGCCCTCGATCCCGAAGGACAGCGCGAAATACAGGAAGAAACGGTCTTTCGTATTGCGCCAGAAACGCAGGAAGAACAGCCCGATGATGAGCGAGGCCATGGCGATCATGCCGGTAACGAGGTCGGTCACGCTCACTCCTTTTCGTAGATCAAGCCGTACAGCAGCAGCAGCATGGCGATCAGGGCTGCACCCTGGCGCACCGGCAGCAGGTAGACGTCGGGGAAGACGATCTTGTCGAGTACCAGGAATACATTGTTGATGGTCATCGCCACGAACGAGGCGCCGCTCCAGAACAGCAGCCGGTGGCGCGTGCGGCGATAAGCGGCCAGCAGCAGCCAGGCGCAGGCCAGCGAGGTGAGGGTGCACAGCACGTAGATGGTAACCGCCATTTAGGAGTCCTTGCGCCATTTGAAGGCGTCGGCGAACTGTTGCGCCTTGCGATCGAGGGAAGAGTGGATGAGGAGCGTGACTTCGACCAGGTGGGTGGCATACAGGTCGGCCAGGCGGTCGATACGGGTGCGCAGCGCTGCGCCGTCCGGCGCATAGCAATAGGAATCGGTGTGAGGCGGCGCGCAGCGCGCCGCCATGCCGGCCGCGCACAGGTCGGCCAGCAGTCCGTCCGCCGTCTTTTCGCGCACATACAGGCGCTGGGCGAGCGTGTCCTTGCGCCACTGGCGCGCCGGGTCGGCATGCATCAGCAGCAGGGCTTCCAGGAAGGGAACGGAGGGAATACTGGTCAGCACGAAGCGCCGGATGTCCTCGGGAATGGAGGGCTTGTCCACTGCCAATCTATTTGCTCAAATCTATTTAACTTTTAGAAACGCGAATTTTATAGTATTCCGACCAGAAATGGCGAATGGAATTCAAGCGTGCGCACTGTATATCTGAACAGCCCCATGCGGTAAGTCAAGGACGTGTCATATACAATGGCAGGTCGTTTGATCTTATCGAGTCCATATGTTTCAGAAGTTAATTGTCCGCGCCGTATTGATGGCCGGATTGCTGGCCGCGACCGCGGTCCAGGCCCAGGATGCTGCCTGCCCGGTGCACTACGTCGGCGGCCGCGCGCCCCAGATCACCAATCCCAGGCTGGCCCAGCAGACCCGCGCGCTGTGCTTCAACGTGTTCGGGGTCATGCATTCGGGCGTGACCCGGACCCCGCTGTGGTCGGCCGAGCACCTGCGCGCCGACAACATCGAGGCGGCCCAGGACCTGTCGCGCGAAAATTCTTTCCACGCCGAGCCGCGCCTGCCGCCGGCCCAGCGCGCCGAACTGGCCGACTATGCGCGCAGCGGCTTCGACCGCGGCCACATGGCGCCCAACGGCGATATGCCGGACCGCAGCAGCCAGCGCGACAGCTTCAGCCTGGCCAACATCGTGCCCCAGGACGGCGAGAACAACCGCTACGTGTGGGCCGCGATCGAAGGTGCGGTGCGCAAGATGGCGAAGAAGGAGGGCGACCTGTACGTGATCACCGGGCCGGCCTTCCTCGGGGCCAACCTGCGCCAGGTCGGCAAGGTGCTGGTGCCGTCGCACCTGTACAAAGTCGTGTACAGTCCGCGCCAGAAAGCCGGCGCCGCATGGTTCATCGAAAACCAGGCCGACGCCAAGCCGAACGTGATCCCGATCACGGAACTGGAACGCATCATCGGCATCAACCTGCTGCCGGCGCTCGCCGAGCGCGACAAGGAACGCATGCTGCGCCTGCCGAAAATCCGCGACAACGGCGGCAAGCGCAAGCGCGACTGATCACTGTACCCGTAGAGGACCCCATGACTGCCAAGACCCCGAAATTCGCCCCCTTCGAGAATGAAGCCGACGTCGTCGAGATCGGCCGGCTCGCGCTCGAGAACCGGCTCGACCGCATCACGCTCTCCGGCGACCTCGACCTGACCGCCGACAAACCCGGCCTGGAACAGGCGCGCCTGCTGCACGACCTGCTGGGCAAGGTGGTGGCCAGCCTGGAAGCGAAGGACTTGCCCGACCGCCTGCCGCCGCCGCCAGTCAAGACGGTAGCCAATCCGTTCGGCTGAGCACGGCGCTTGCAATGGCAGAGCGCAAGCGGCTGCGCCACGCTCTGCCACGGCGCCCACGGACCCATCCGTGCGCGCGCTAACTAAAACTTTGATTTTACGGGCTTTTCAGCCCGTTTTTTGTTTCCGCGAACCCAGCTTTAAGGGCTCTTCCGTATTGATTATTTCCGCGCGTCTAGGGTGTGCGCTGCCGGGCCACTTTGGAGTAATCTCAATTGCTCCAACGCCGTGACCAGGAGCCGAATCGTGACCATTGATCCATCGCAACTCAACCAGGAACAGCAGGAACCGATCGTGGTTCCCGTCTACCAGGAGGAGGCATGGGTCGAGAAGCACGCCGTCGACACCGGCCGCGGCGTGCGCATCCACAAGACTGTCGCCGAGCACCCTGTCCGGATCGACGAACGCCTGTTGCGCGACGACGTGGAAGTCAGCCATGTTCCCGTGGACCGTATCGTTCCGCTGGACCAGGCGCCTGCCACCCGTTACGAAGGCGACACGCTGGTGGTGCCCATCCTCGAGGAAGTGCTGGTGGTCGAACGCCGCCTGCGCATCAAGGAAGAGCTGCGCATCACCAGGCACCGGCGCGAGGAGCACCACGCTGAAACTGTCCTGCTCAAATCGGAGCAGATCAGCGTGGAGCGCTTCGACGAGCACGGCGACAAACCATCAACGTGATACCTATCATCGGAGGAACCATCATGCAACATACTCTAGTAGCGGTTTTCGACAACCGTAGCGACGCCCAGAGCGCCATGGACGAACTGTTGGCATCCGGCTTCTCGCGCACCGACGTGAATGTTTCGAGCGCCGACCCGACCGGCCAGACCAGCAGCCTGAGCGGCGACGTGCCGGGCATCGACCAGACCCACGAGGAAGGCATCGGCGCATCGATCAAGCATTTCTTCACCGGCCTGTTCGGTTCCGACAGCGACACCCACGTGTCGCGCTACTCGGACGCGGTCACCCGCGGCCATCACGTGCTCACGCTGACTACCCAGTCGGAACCTGAAGTCGAGCGCGCCGCCGACGTCATCGAGCGCTTCGGCCCGGTCGACATCGACGAACGCCACGACCTGACCGGCAGCGCCGCCAGCCTGGGCGCCGGCGCCTACCAGCCGCAGTCGTCCTCCCTGTCGGGCGGTTCGATGGCCGGCGCTTCGATGCAATCCGGTTCGCAATCGATGTCGCAGCAATCGGCACTGCCGCCGGGCACCGAGCCGGGCTCGCTGCAGGGCTCGCAGGACAACAACCTGTACTTCGGCACCCAGAACACCGGCGACAACGTCCCGCGTGACACCTCCACCTTCCAGGAAACCCAGGGCCGCTCGCTGCAATCGGGCGACCTGGACGACGGCACCGGCCGCGACGCCGACAGCCTGCGCTCCTCGTCCGGCTCGCTGCAGGGCACCGCATCGCTGCAAGGCTCGAACGACGCCTCGCTGGGCGGCACCGCCGTCACCAGCGGCCAGTCGATGCAGCGTGACATGTCGCAGTCGTCGGACAGCACCTCCCGTGCCATCCCGGTGGTGCAGGAAGAACTGAAAGTCGGCAAGCGCGAAGTCCAGCGTGGCGGCGTGCGCGTCTTCTCGCGCGTCGTGGAAACCCCGGTCGATCAGACCATCGGCCTGCGTGAAGAGCACGTGAACGTCGAACGCCGCCCGGTCGACCAGCCGATCAGCAGCGCCGACGCCACCGCCTTCAAGGAACAGTCGATCGAGCTGCGCGAAACCGCCGAGGAAGCCGTGGTGCAGAAATCGGCCCGCGTGGTCGAGGAAGTCCTGGTCGGCAAGGAAGTCTCGCAGCGCCAGGAACAGATCCACGACACCGTGCGCCACACCGAGGTGCAGGTCGAGAACCTGGCCGGCGACACCACCCTGGGCGCTTCGCGCACGGGCGGCCTGGGCAGCGACGATGCCTGGCGCAAGGACTGGGATACCAATTATTCCAGCCTGGGCGGCAGCTATGACGACTATGCCCCGGCCTACCGCTACGGCAACGAAATGCGCAGCAGCTCGCAGTACAAGGGCCGCGACTGGAACGACGTCGAATCCGACCTGCGTACCAACTGGGAATCGCGCAATGCCGGCGGTGCGTCGACCTGGGAAAAATTCAAGGCGGCAGTGCGCCATGGCTGGGACAAGATTACCCCGGACATGGATGATGACGATTCCTACTACCGCACCCACTACAGCACCCAGTACGCCAACAGCGGCGACACCTACGACTCGCTGGCACCGGCCTACGGCTACGGCACCGAAGCGCGCCGCAACCCGAAATACCAGGGCCGCAACTGGGACGACGTCGAATCCGACCTGCGCACCGACTGGGACAGCCGCTATCCGGGCACCAGCGGCGCCTCGACCTGGGACAAGATGAAGTCCGCCGTGCGTCACGGCTGGGACAAGATGACTTCCTGAGCCCAGACCACCGCGTAAGCGGCAGTCAATAAGGAACGCCGGCGCTTGCCGGCGTTTTTTTGCTTATTGCGGCTGCTCCGGCGCCACCGGCAGGCTGATCCGGTTTCGCCCCATGTGCTTGGCGCGGTACAGGGCAGCATCCGCGATCGCCACCAGGTCGCTGGCGCTGTTCTCGGGCGAGGCGAGGGCGGTCGCGGCGCCGATCGACACCGTCACGTGTTCACCCGGCGCCATGCGGTTAGGCACCTGCAGCTGCTCGACCCGGGTGCGGATGCGCTCGGCGACCACCGCCGCGCCCTTCAGCGACTGGTTCGGCAGGATCACCGCGAATTCCTCGCCGCCGTAGCGTGCCACCAGGTCGTTGGCGCGCATCTCGCTCGAGACCGCGGTGGCGATGCGCTTCAGGCACTCGTCGCCGCCGAGGTGACCATTGGCATCGTTGTAGGCCTTGAAGTTGTCGACGTCGACCATCAGCAGCGACAGCGGCTGGCGCTGGCGCAACGCGCGCGCCCATTCCGCATGCAGGGTTTCGTCGAAACAGCGGCGGTTGGCCAGGCCGGTCAGGCCGTCGCGCGTGGCCAGCTGCTCGAGGGCGAGCTGGGCGTGCTTTTCCTCGGTCATGTCGCGCAGCGTCTGGACCACGGCGCTCAGCTTGCCGCGCTCGTCGAAGATCGGACTGGCGTCGGCGGCCAGGTAACGGCGCTTGCCGACGCGCGGCATGTCGCACCAGCTCTCGGCCGACAGGTGCGCGCCCGGCGCATGGAGCGAACCCGGACGCGGATGCAGCTGGGCGATGTCGCCGCCACGCTCCTGAATCAGCTGGTCGGCCAGCGTCGGCCGTTCCTGGTCGAAAAAGCTGCGCCAATGCTCGCGGGTGCCGATGACTTCGACCGACGCCACACCGGTCAGGCGTTCGCAGGCCCGGTTCCAGATCATGACCCGCGACGTCGCATCGAGCACGAACACGGGGATCGCCAGCATTTCCATCAGCTGGTGGGCGAAGGCCCGATCCGGATTGGTGCCCGTGGTATCCATGAGCCGCTGCAAGGTCGTGGTGCTTGTCATGTGCCGTCCTCGGTCTGTCGGTTAGAGTGTTGCTGACAAGAACCGATTTTGCTTCAGCGCAGATGGCGCCCTATTGATCTAGAACAATAGGGGGCAAACGCAGTAGGCGACGCCCCAGCGCCGTTGCTGGCGCCGGACAGAGCGTGATGAGGACGGCAGGTAGCCCGCTCAGCCTGCCTCCGCGGTGCGCGCAGTCTGGCGCACCGCCTTGGCGACCAGTTCCAGCCGCGTGCGCAGCATTTCGATGCGCGCCGCGGCGGCGGGGTCGGCAGCGCCGTTCTGCATCCGCATCAGCTCGGCCTGGACCAGGCCAAGCTGTCCGACCGGATCCTGGCGCAGGCCAATGCCGCCCTGGCCGCTGACACGGGCCAGCAACTGGTCGGCCTCGCGCAGCGCGGCGTCGGCACGGCTGCGCGCGCTGCGGGCGCGGCACTGGTCGGCTTCATCGCGCACCGCGCTGTCTTCGCTGCGGACGCGCCGGTACAAGGTACCGACCATGGCCGTGACCGCCACCAGCAGCAGCACGCTGGCATGCAGCCCGGCCGAGCCGGTTTCCCAACCCGCGCCCAGGATGACCGCCTGCCACATGGCGAACAGGACCAGGACACCGAGGGCAGCGCGCAGCGTAGGGTGCTTGAGTGTCTTCATGGCGGACCTTTCGACCGAGGTTTAGGACGAATGCGTTAGGACGATTCCGTACAGAGATTACGATTTTCCTTTGCGAAATATGTTGCCTATTCTCAACAGTCATGCGCAGGCCTTGTCCAGCCGGCAGGCGCAGGCAAAATCGGCGCCTCTTCTGCAGCCGTGGCTGCACGCGCTATAATGGAAGGTTGACGAGAAGCCTGAGCGAAACTTACTGTGACTTACAGCATCAAAGAGATTTTCTACACCCTGCAGGGCGAAGGCGCCCATGCCGGGCGTCCGGCCGTGTTCTGCCGCTTTTCCGGCTGCAACTTGTGGACCGGCCGCGAGAGCGACCGTGCGACCTCGATCTGCCAGTTCTGCGACACCGATTTCGTCGGCACCGACGGCGAGCGCGGCGGCAAGTTCAAGGATGCCGCCACCCTGGCCGCCGAGATCGACGGCCTGTGGCCCGACACCCATGCGGCCAGCAAATACGTCGTGTTCACCGGCGGCGAGCCGCTGCTGCAGCTGGATGCAGCCCTGATCGACGCCATGCACGCGCGCGGCTTCACGATCGCCATCGAGACCAACGGCACGCTCCCGGTGCCGGATGGTGTCGACTGGATCTGCGTCAGCCCGAAGATGGGCAGCAAGCTGGTGGTCGGCAAGGGCAACGAGATCAAGGTCGTGATCCCGCAGGCGGGGCAGGACCTGGCCGCCTACGAAGACCTCGATTTCGACAACTTCTATGTCCAGCCGATGGATGGCCCGCTGGCCGCCTTCAACACCAAGCTGGCGATCGAGACCTGCCGCCGCAATCCCAAGTGGAAGCTCAGCATCCAGACCCACAAACTCCTGCAAATCCCCTGACCGCAACACGGAACCGACCTTTACATGCTCACGATTACCCGCAAACTCGAATTCGATGCCGGCCACCGCATTCCTGACCACAAGAGCCAGTGCCGCAACCTGCACGGCCACCGCTACACCCTGGAGATCACGCTGACCGGCGCCGTCATCGATGTCGAAGGCAATTCCGACAACGGCATGATCATGGACTTTTCCGACATCAAGGCGCTGGCGAAAGAGCACCTGGTCGACGTGTGGGACCATGCCTTCCTGGTGTACGAAAAGGACGAGGCGGTGCACGGCTTCCTGAAGTCACTGCCGGGCCACAAGACCGTGGTGATCGACCGTATCCCGACCGTGGAAAACCTGGCGCAAGTGGCCTGGAACATCCTGAAAGCCGCCTACACCGACCGCTACGGCACCGGCCTGCGCCTGCAGAAGCTGGTCCTGCACGAGACCCCGAACTGCTGGGCCGAGATCACCGAGGGTTGAGCCATGCCTGACATCGCGCTGCCTGCCGCCGACCTCCTGCCTGCCGACGCTGCCGCCGCCGGCGCAGTCGATCCGGCCGACGCCCGCTACATGGGCCTGGCCCTGGCCGAGGCGCGCAAGGCCTGGCAGGAAGGCGAGGTGCCGGTGGGCGCCGTCGTGGTCAAGGACGGCGAGGTGATCGCCACCGGCTACAACCAGCCGATCGGCCGCCATGATCCGACCGCCCATGCCGAGATCATGGCCCTGCGCGCCGCCGCCGACAAGCTCGGCAACTATCGCCTGCCGGGCTGCGAACTGTATGTCACCCTCGAGCCGTGCGCGATGTGCTCGGGTGCGATGATGCATGCGCGCCTGGCACGCGTGGTGTACGCCGCCGGCGATCCCAAGACCGGCGTGTGCGGCTCGGTACTGGACCTGTTCGCGCTCGGGGAACTGAACCACCATACCCGGGTCGACGGCGGCGTACTGGCCGACGAGGCCGCCGCCATGCTGCGCGGCTTCTTTGCCGAACGCCGCGCCGCCCGCCGCGCGCCGGCCCCGGCGCCCGACGCCGCCGCGGTCACGTCCGCAATCCCGGGCAGCGGCGCCTGAGGCCGGCCGGCCCGCGTCCGATTGGGCGCCGGCTTGCGCCCATAAGCTGGTAAAAATGCTATGCTGGATTTCGAGTCGCATGGTGCGGCCGCCGAGCCTTCCTGAATCCAGCCGATATGCCCAGTCTGAACGCCAACGGCATCCGCATCGCCTTCGATACCGCGGGCGATCCGAAATCCGTCCCACTCCTCCTGATCAATGGGCTGGGACTGCAGCTCAGCGCCTGGCCCGACGAATTCGTCGACGGCCTGGCCGACCTCGGCTTCTACGTCATCCGCTTCGATAACCGCGACTGCGGCCTGTCCACCAAGTTCGAGCATGCCGGCACACCGAGCCTGGCCATGGCCTGGCTGCGCACCAAGCTGCGCCTGCCGCTGCGCGCACCCTACAGCCTCGAAGACATGGCCGACGATGCCATCGGCGTGCTGTCGGCGCTGGGCGTGGCACGCGCCCACGTGGTCGGCGTGTCGATGGGCGGGATGATCGCCCAGCTGATGGCGGCCAAGTTCCCATCGCGGGTACTGAGCCTGACTTCGATCATGTCCAGCAGTGGCCGCCGCGGCTTGCCGGGTCCGGCACCGGCCGTGCGGCGGGCGCTGGTGCGCCGTCCCGGCAGCGATGGCGACGTCGATGCCATGATCGAACACGGCGTCCAGCTGCTGCGCGCGCTGTCCAGCCCGGCATACCCGACCGCCGAGAAGCACCTGCGGCGGCGCGTCGCGCGCGCGTTGCGCCGTAACTGCTGTCCGGGCGGGGTCGCACGCCAGATGCTGGCCGTGACGGCCTGCGGCGACCGTACCCCGCAGCTGCGCACCGTGGTGGCGCCGTCGCTGGTCATCCACGGCGCCGCCGATCCGCTGGTGCCGCTGGCCTGCGGCGTCGACACCGCACGCGCCATCCCCGGCGCCCGCCTCGAAGTGATCGAAGGGATGGGCCACGACTTGCCCGTCCAGCTGATGGAACGCCTGCTCGCCTTGATCGACGCCCATGCCCACGGTAAGATGGCGCCCGACTCAACACCGCGGCTTTTCGTCAAACAGTGACCCTTCAACAAATCGCGCATCAAAAGCTCGGGATTGCGCTCGTGGCACCGGGCGGCTACGCGCCCGAGCCGGAAGCGATTGGCCGCGGCATCGCCCGCCTCGAAGCCCAGGGCATCCTGGTTCACAACTATTACGACCACGACGCCCGTCACCTGCGCTTCGGCGCCAGCGACGCCGGCCGCCTGGCCCAGCTGAACGCGGCCGCCGACGATCCCGACGTGCAGGTCGTGATGGCGATCCGCGGCCAGTACGGCATGAGCCGCCTGCTGCCGCAGATCGACTTCGAGCGCATGGCGGCCAGCGGCAAGATCTTCGTCGGCTACTCCGACGTCACCGCTTTCCAGATGGGCCTGTACGCCAAGACACGCGCGCTCAGCTATGCCGGACCGATGTTCGCCGGCGATTTCGGCGCCGCCGAGCCGGTCGACTTCACGCTGGACGACTTCTGGCACTGCCTGGCAGGGCCGACGCACGTCGTTTCCGGCACCGCCGCCGGCAATCCGGCGCTGGACGTGGGCGGCACGGTCTGGGGCGGCAACCTGGCGATGATCATGTCGGTCGCCGGCACCGAATACTTCCCGCCGGTCGACGGCGGCATCCTGTTCCTGGAAGACATCGCCGAGCATCCCTACCGCATCGAACGCATGCTGCTGCAGCTGATGCACGCCGGTGTGCTGCAGCGCCAGCAGGCGATCGTGCTGGGCGACTTCTCCGGCTACCGCCTGTCGCCGGGCGACAATGGCTACGATTTCGAGCAGATGCTGGCCTACCTGCGCCAGACCCTGCCGTGCCCGGTGCTGACCGGGCTGGCGTTCGGCCATATCCCGCGCCGGGTGACGATTCCTTTCGGCGCGCAGGGCAGGCTGGTCTCGAGCGACTCCGGCTGGACATTGACACTGTCCGACTACCCGACCGTGCGCACTGCCTGACGGCGCGCATGGGGGTGTGATGGCCCTGCCTGCTATCACGCTGTGGAACAGAATGGTAGAATGCGCGGTTAAACGAAACGTCGCGCGAATCACTACGCGAAACTCCACGCAAAAGGTAGCTCAAGTGCTCAGTACAGCCAATATTACGATGCAGTTCGGCGCCAAGCCGCTGTTCGAGAACATCTCCGTCAAATTCGGCGACGGCAACCGCTATGGCCTGATCGGCGCCAACGGTTGCGGCAAGTCGACCTTCATGAAGATCCTCGGCGGCGACCTCGACCCGTCCGCCGGTAACGTTTCGCTCGACCCGGGCGAGCGCCTCGGCAAGCTGCGCCAGGACCAGTTCGCCTACGAAGACGTGCGCGTGCTGGACGTGGTCATGATGGGCCACACCGAGCTGTGGGATGCGATCGCCCAGCGCGACGCCATCTACGCCAATCCGGAAGCCACCGACGACGATTACATGAAAGCCGCCGAGCTCGAGGGCAAGGTCGCGGAATACGACGGCTACTCGGCCGAAGCGCGCGCCGGCGAGCTGCTGCTGGGCCTGGGTATCGGCACCGATCTGCACCAGGGCCTGATGAGCGCCGTGGCGCCGGGCTGGAAGCTGCGCGTGCTGCTGGCCCAGGCCCTGTTCTCGGATCCGGACATCCTGCTGCTGGACGAACCGACCAACAACCTGGACATCCACACGATCAGCTGGCTGGGCGACATGCTGAACCAGCGCAACTCGACGATGATCATCATCTCGCACGATCGCCACTTCCTGAACTCGGTCTGCACCCACGTCGCCGACATGGACTACGGCACCCTGAAGGTGTACCCGGGCAATTACGACGACTACATGGAAGCGTCGACCCAGGCCCGTAACCAGCAGCTGGCGAACAATGCCAAGGCCAAGGAAAAGGTCGCCGAACTGCAGGAATTCGTGCGCCGCTTCTCGGCCAACAAGTCGAAGGCGCGCCAGGCGACCTCGCGCGCCAAGCAGATCGACAAGATCAAGATCGAGGAATTCAAGCCATCCTCGCGCGCCTATCCGTTCGTGCGCTTCGAAGGCGAGAAGAAGCTGCACCGCCTCGCCGTCGAGACCGAAGGCCTGAGCAAGTCCTACGACCGCACCCTGTTCAAGAATTTCTCGATCATGATCGAAGCCGGCGAGCGCGTCGCGATCATCGGCGCCAACGGTGCGGGTAAAACCACGCTGCTGCGCTCGATCGGCGGCCACGAGGTCACCGGCCTGGACGCCGATACCGGCCGCATCAAGTGGGCCGAGAACGCCAACCCGGGCTATATGCCGCAGGATCCGACCGAGGAATTCGCGACCGACGCCAACCTGACCGACTGGATGGGCCAGTGGACCCAGGAAGGCGACGACGACCAGGCGGTGCGCTCGATCCTGGGCCGCCTGCTGTTCGGCGGCGACGAAGTCAAGAAATCGGTGCGCGTGCTGTCCGGTGGTGAAAAGGGCCGCATGATGTACGGCAAGCTGATGCTGGGCCGCCACAACGTGCTGATGCTCGACGAGCCGACCAACCACATGGACATGGAATCGATCGAATCGCTGAACGTGGCGCTGGATAAATATGCCGGCACCCTGATCTTCGTCTCGCACGACCGCGAGTTCGTGTCCTCGCTGGCAACCCGCATCCTCGAGGTGAAGGAAGACCAGGTGGTGGACTTCCAGGGCAATTACGAGGATTATCTGCGTAGCCAGGGCCTGAACTGATTTCCGTGACGCGTAACGGTAAATAAACATTGGGGCGGCATGCCGGTAGGGTGTGCCGCCCCTTGTCACGCTTGTTGCCACCGATGAGATTGCCATGAACACCATTGCCCCCATCAAGACCTTCGAATACGACCGCCCGGTCGGCGGCGTCTGCTCGACCGCCGAGGCCTGGGCGCGCACGCCGTCGCCGCTCGAAATCGCTGAAAAGAACGCCCTCAAGGAGCGCATCCGCACGCTGCTGAAGGAACGCGAGGCCGTGCTGGTTGCCCACTACTACGTGGACGCCGACCTGCAGGATCTCGCAGAGGAAACCGGCGGCTGCGTCTCGGATTCTCTGGAAATGGCGCGTTTCGGACGCGACCATCCGGCCAAGACCCTGGTCGTGGCCGGCGTGCGCTTCATGGGCGAGACGGCGAAGATCCTGAGCCCGGAAAAGACCATCCTGATGCCGGACCTGGATGCCACCTGTTCGCTCGACCTGGGCTGCCCGGCCGAGGAATTCGCGGCCTTCTGCGACCAGCATCCGGACCGCACGGTGGTGGTCTATGCCAACACCAGCGCCGCCGTGAAGGCGCGCGCCGACTGGATGGTGACCTCGTCGATCGGCCTCGACATCGTCGAAGCGCTGCACAAGGAAGGCAAGAAGATCCTGTGGGCACCAGACCGCCACCTCGGTTCCTACATCCAGAAGAAGACCGGCGCCGACATGCTGCTGTGGCAGGGTTCCTGCCTGGTGCACGACGAGTTCAAGGGCATCGAACTCGACCTGCTGCGCGCCGAATACCCGGATGCGAAGGTGCTGGTGCACCCGGAGTCGCCGAGCAACGTGGTCGAGCAGGCCGACGTGGTCGGATCGACCACCCAGCTGATCAATGCTGCCCAGACCATGGACGCGACCCATTTCATCGTCGCCACCGACAACGGCATCCTGCACAAGATGCGCATGGCGGCGCCGGGCAAGACCCTGATCGAAGCGCCGACCGCCGGCAACAGCGCTACCTGCAAGAGCTGCGCGCACTGCCCATGGATGGCGATGAACGGCCTGCAGAACCTGGCCGAGGTGCTCGAGAAAGGCAATAACGAAATCTTCGTCGACCCTGAAACCGGCCGCCAGGCCAAGCGTGCGATCGACCGCATGCTCGATTTCGCGGCCGCGAAAAAGGCAAAGGCGCTGCCGACCGGCGCGCTCGAACAAGAAACCAACCTGTTCAATGGAATCGGCCCGGCATGACCAATCTTCGCAATCCCTTTGCCGACGAAGGCAAGTTCGACGAAAAACTCCAGGCCGCGTTTGAACAGAACCTGCTGGCCGCGCTGCTGGAAGACGTCGGCAGCGGCGACCTGACCGGCAAGCTGGTGCCCGAGCAGCCGCGTGCCAGGGCGCGCGTGATCGTGCGCGAGCAGGCCGTGCTGTGCGGCGCGCCATGGTTCGAAGGCGTCATGCTGGCGATCGACCAGGATATCGAGATCGACTGGCAATATGCCGAAGGCGAGGTCATGGCCGCCGACTCGCTGGTCTGCACCATCGAAGGCTCGCCACGCTCGCTGCTGACGGCCGAACGCTCGGCGCTGAACTTCCTGCAGTTGCTGTCGGGCGTGGCCTCCGCCACCCGCACCTACGTGGACGTGGTCGCCGGCACCCGCGCGCAGATCCTCGACACCCGCAAGACCATGCCCGGCCTGCGCCAGGCGCAAAAGTATGCGGTACGCGTGGGCGGCGGCGCCAACCAGCGCATGGCGCTGTATGACGGCATCCTGATCAAGGAAAACCATATCGCGGCCGCGGGCGGCATCACGGCGGCGCTGCAGGCGGCGACTGCGCTGAATGCCGGCGTCACCATCCAGGTCGAGGTCGAGTCGATCGCCGAGCTGGAAGAAGCGCTGGCGGCCGGCGCCGTCTCGGTCCTGCTGGATAATTTTGACCTCGAGATGATGCGCGATGCGGTGCGCATCAATGGCGGCCGCGCTTTGCTGGAAGCGTCCGGCGGCATCAACATGCAGACCGTGCGCGCGATTGCCGAGACCGGGGTCGACCGCATCTCGATCGGCAGCCTGACCAAGGATGTGCGGGCGACCGATTATTCGCTGCGCATCGTGGCTTGAGCATCATTTGAGCACCGGGGCCTGGCACCCTCATCCGGATGAGAACGGCAAGCCGGTTCTCATCCGCCAGCCCAGCCTGCCGACGCCATCGGCGACCTGGGCCGATACGGCGTGCATCGCGACCGTGATTCCGGGCGGCGACATGCCGGCCGTGCTGAACGGCATCGCGGTGTCTGCACAGCCCTTGACCTTGCCGGCCGCCGCCGAGGCGATTGCCGAGCCGCCATTCGTGCTGCCGCCGGGGATGCGGGCCGCCGCCGGGGCGGTCGTGGTCGAGGATGACGGCCGGGTCTGGCTGGTATCGCCAAGCAATGGCTTCGGCGGCTACAGCGCGACCTTTCCCAAAGGCCGGCTCGACGCCGGCGGCACGCTGCAGCACACGGCCGTGCGCGAGGTGTTCGAAGAATCGGGCCTCGTGGTGCGCCTGGAGGCTTATCTGCTCGACGTCAGCCGCACCCAGACGTATTCGCGCTATTACCTGGCACGCCGCGTGGGCGGCAGCCCGGCGCAAATGGGCTGGGAGAGCCAGGCGGTACACCTGGTGCCGGCGGCGCGGCTGCAGGAACTTGCCGTGCATCCGAACGATGCCGCCATCATCCGCGCCGTGAGCGCGCTGGTTTTGCGTGACGCATCACGCTGATCAGGCAGGCTAGATGCCGACTTCGCCGGCAGCCCTGGTCAGCGCTTCCGCTTGCGGATCGCGCCGGAACCGGGTTTCGCCGGCCTGACCCGCAATCGATTCGACCGCCGCCAGCACCTTGTCCGGATGGGCGTAGTGCGTCATGTGGCCGACGCCGGGCTGCAAGTGCAGCTCGCCGTGGGGCAGGCGTTCGCCGAGCCGCTCCGCGTTGTGGCCGAAGTCGACTACCTTGTCCTCGGTACCGGCGATCACGGCCACCGGCATGTTGAGCTCCGCATAGCGCCCGGCCAGCGCCTTGGCGCCCGGGATCATGAGCGCTGCATCGGCGGCGCTGGCGCGCAACTGCTGCGGTCTCAGCAGCATCCACGCCGGCGTGCGGTGGAAGCGCGCATCGACCGGCTGCGGCGAAAACACGGCCTTGGTGAGCGGCCGCCACAGCATGCGCGTGGCCAGCGGCGACACCGTGTAGCGCATCAGGTCGCCCAGCAGCGGGACCGCCGGCCACGACACCAGCGGCACATCGGCCCGCCAGCTCGGGTAGTAATAGCCGGACAGCAGCACCAGGCCGCGCACGAAGCCGGGCACCTCGAGCGCCATCGACAGCGCGACCAGCGTACCGAAGGAATGGCCGAGCACGATGGCGGAATCGACACCGATGTCCTGCAGCGCATGGTGCAGCAGGCGCGCCTGGGCTTGCGGGGTCCATACGCGGGTGCGCGGACGCTCGCTGTAGCCGAAGCCGGGGCGGTCGAAGGCGATCACGCGGTAATGCTCGGCAGCCTTGTCCAGCGGGCCGCTGTTTTCAAAATCGCTGGCCAGCACGCCGTTGCCATGCAGAAGCACCAGCGTCGGTCCGCTGCCGCGCTCGATGTAGTGCAGGCGCACACCGTCGACGTCGATGAATCGGCCGCGTGGTGGATGCTCGGCTTCGGCACGCCGGGTTTGGGCGCGCACGTAAAAGAACGATGCCACAAGGCCGACGCCTGCAAGCAGTAGACCAGTGTGCCCCTCCGTGGCCTTGCGGACGGTGGTGCGCAAATCGCTGTTCATGGATGCATCCTCACTGTGTGCTTACAAGTGGCCGCCGTCGAGCGGCAGCGGGGGCAAATCGCTTGGACGCCGGCCGGCACCCAGCAGTTGCAGTGCCAGCGGCAATACACGTTCGCTCGAGTCTTCGATCTTGATATCGAGCAGGTCATCGGCCCGGGTGCGGCCGAGATTGATGGCGGCGATCGGCTTGCCGCTGGCCTGGGACATGCGGCAGAAGCGAAAGCCCGAATACACCATCAGCGAGGACCCGACCACCAGCAAGGCGTCCGCGCGCTCCATCTGCGCCAGGGCGATGGTAGTGCGTGCCGGCGGGACGTTGTCGCCGAAAAAGACGACGTTCGGCATCAGGGTGCCGCCGCAGCAGGTGCACCAGGGCAGGCGGAAATCGGCCAGCTCGGTCGGCTCCACCGAGGCGTCGCCGTCCGGCAGCGGGGTCGCGTTGGCGCCGAGCATCTGCGGATTGGCATCTTCCAGTTGCTTCTGGATAAAGGCGCGCGGAAACAGCGCCGCACACGCCAGGCACACCACCGTGTGAATATTGCCGTGCAGCTCGAGCACGGCGTGGCTGCCGGCCTGGCCGTGCAAGCCGTCGACGTTCTGGGTCAGCACCGAGCCAATGCGGCCGATGGCTTCCAGGCCGGCGATCGCGATGTGGCCGGCATTCGGCTGGGCGCGCGACAGCACCGGCCAGCCGATCATGCTGCGCGCCCAGTAGCGGCGCTGCACGAATTCGGACTTGCGGAAATCAGGGCCGTGGATCGGTGGCTTGCCGCGCCGGGTGCCGTCGCGGTCGCGGTAGTCGGGGATGCCGGAGGCCGTCGAGAGTCCGGCCCCGGTCAGGACCAGGGCGTGCGGATGGCGGTCGAGGAATTCGGCGATCCTGGCCGCGTGGTCGTGGGTGGTGAATGCTTCGGCCATCGTAAGTTCTCCTTCGCATGTGATCGTATCATTTGGGCGCCGCCGATGACGCCCGAGTGACGGATCAGCGACGCGTGGAGATGGCAATCCCGCCGACGATCAGCGCAAAGGCCAGGGCGTGGTAGGCATGTGGCGATTCACCGAGGAAAGCCGACGACAGCAAGGCGGCGAACAGCGGCGTCAGGTTGACGAAGAACGCGCCGACGCTGGGTCCGGCGCGGCCCACGCCCACGCCCCACAGCGCATAGGCCAGCACCGCCGGCCCCAGCGCCACGAACAGCAGGGCCGCCAGTACCGGTGCGCTCCACACGATCGCATGCGCACCGAGCGACCACTCGACGCCGCTGAACAGGCCCGACCACAGCAAACCGTAAGCCACCTGGGTCAGCAGGAAGGCGGCCCAGTCGTTGCGCAGGGCAGGCACGTCCTTCGGCTGCAGCAGCATCCAGCTGTAGAACGACCAGGCGATGGTCGCCAGGATCATGTACAGGTCGCCCGCGACCAGGCGCAGGCCCAGCAGCTGGTGGACGTCGCCGCGGCACAGTACGACCAGTACGCCCAGGATCGACAGCACCGCACCCGCCACCTGCCAGCGGCGCACGGCGACGCCGAAGAACAGGCGCCCGACCAGCATCATCCACACCGGCATCCCGGAGGCGACCAGGGTGACGTTGATCGGCGTCGAACTCTGCAACGCCAGGTATTGCAGCGAGTTGTACATGCCGATGCCCAGCAGCCCCAGCACCGCATAGCGGCGCCAGTGCAGCAGCACGCCGCTGCCGGCACGGAAGGCAGCGCGTCCGAGCGGCACCAGCACGGCCATGGCAATCGCCCAGCGCAGCAGGTTGAGGGTCATCGGCGGCACCGCCTCGCGCACCAGGCGGCCGACGATGGCGTTGCCGGCCCACATCAGCGGTGGGACGCTCAGCAGCAGGATCGTCGACGGGCTCAGCTTCTGGGTGTTGTGCGGCGCCGTCATCAGTGCCTGCGCGGGGTCAGGACGCTCGGCAGGGCCTTGGGCAGCGTGTCCGGATAGTCGCGCGAATAGTGCAGGCCGCGGCTTTCGTGGCGCGACAGCGCGCTGCGCACGATCAGGCCGGCGACTTCGACCAGGTTGCGCAGTTCGAGCAGGTCGTTGGTGACGCGGAAGTTGCGGTAGTACTCGTCGATCTCTTCCTTCAGCAGCTTGATGCGGTGCTGGGCGCGTTCCAGGCGCTTGGTGGTACGTACGATGCCGACGTAATTCCACATGAAGCGGCGCAGCTCGTCCCAGTTGTGGGCGATGACGACTTCTTCGTCGGCATTGGTGACGCGGCTTTCGTCCCACGGCGGCAGCACGGGCGACTCCAGCGGCGGGGTAGCGGCGATCTGGTGCGCGCAGGCGCGGCCGACGACCAGGCATTCCAGCAGCGAGTTGCTGGCCAGGCGGTTGGCGCCGTGCAGGCCCGTATAGGCGGTCTCGCCGACCGCGTACAGGCCCGGGATGTCGGTGCGGCCGGCCATGTCGGTCACCACGCCGCCGCAGGTAAAGTGCACTGCCGGCACCACCGGGATCGGCTCCCTGGTGATGTCGATGCCCAGCTCCAGGCAGCGCGCATAAATGGTCGGGAAGTGTTCCTGGATGAATTCCGGCGGCTGGTGGGTGATGTCGAGGTGCACGTAGTCGAGGCCGCGCTTCTTCATCTCGAAGTCGATGGCGCGCGCCACCACGTCGCGCGGGGCCAGTTCGCCGCGCTCGTCATGGGCCGGCATGAAGCGGGTACCGCCCGCTGCGCCCGCTTCGGGCGGCAGTTTCAGCAGGCCGCCTTCGCCGCGCACCGCTTCGCTGATCAGGAAGGATTTCGCGTACGGATGGTACAGGCAGGTCGGGTGGAACTGGATGAATTCCATGTTCGACACGCGGCAACCGGCGCGCCAGGCCATCGCGATGCCGTCGCCGGTGGCGGTGTCCGGGTTGGTCGTATACAGATAGACCTTGCCGGCGCCGCCGGTGGCCAGCACGGTGTGCTCGGCTTCGAAGGTCAGCACCTTGCCGTTGGCCTCGTCCTGTACATACAGTCCATGGCAGCGCGGCTGGCCGACCAGCGCCGGCGCACCGCTGTGTACGCCGGTCGGGGTCAATTTATCCGAGGTGATGACGTCGATCGCGCAGTGATGCTCGAACAAGGTGATGTTCGGATGCGCGCGCACCTTCTGTTCCAGCGTCACCTGCACGGCGTGGCCGGTGGCGTCAGCGGCGTGGATGATGCGGCGCTGGCTGTGGCCGCCTTCGCGGGTCAGGTGGAAGCCGAGCTCGGCCGTCTCATCGCGGGTGAAGGGCACCCCCTGCTCGATCAGCCATTCGATCGCTTCGCGGCCGTGCTCGACGATGTAACGGGTGGCCGTCTCGTCGCACAGGCCGGCGCCGGCGACCAGGGTGTCGGCGATATGCTGGTCGTGGCTGTCGCCGGAATCGAGCACGGCGGCGATGCCGCCCTGGGCCCAGTTGCTGGCGCCGTCCAGCAGTGCGCGCTTGGAGATGATCGCGACCTTGCGCGTTTGGGCCAGGTGCAGGGCCACCGACAGGCCGGCCAGGCCGCTGCCGACGATTGCTACATCAAATTTCATGTCTCTGGTGTAGGCCCGCACGGGTGTCGGCGTGGCCGGTACGTTAATTGTAAAGAGGCATCACTATAGACGATTCGGTCAAGGTTGGACACCGCCTCAGGACTCGCGTCCGCCATCGGGGGCGTCGAAGCCGGGCGCCGCCGGCCGGGTGCCGGCATCGAGGCGGTGGGTCAGCGTATCGATCAGGGTATCGTACACCGCCAGGTAGTCGCGTGCCATGGCCGGCATGCTGTGGCGCGCGATGACCTGGCTGCGCGCGCGCGCGCCGTGGCGCACGGCCATCTCCGGGATGCGGCAATAGTCGGCGATCGCCGAGGCCAGCAGTTCGGGCGCCATCGGCGGCACCAGGATGCCGGTAAAGCCCGGATGCACCAGCTCGGTATTGCCGCCGACCGCGGTGGCCACCACCGGCAGGCCGCTCGCCATCGCTTCCAGGATCGCGTTCGAGCGGTCTTCGGCCAGCGAGGGCAGCACGAACAGGTCCATCGCCCGCATCAGCTGGGCCAGGTCGGCGCGGGTGCCGGGCAGCCACGCGCGCTGGGCGGCACCGGCCCGGTTGAGCAGGGCCTGGCACTCCGCGCGCGCCGGACCGTCGCCGACGATCAGCAGGCGCAGCCGCGCATGGGCCGGGTGCGGCGAAGCGATCAGGCGCAGGAAGGCTTCGACCAGTGTCGCATGGTTGGCGGTATCGTCCATGCGGCCGACGCTGCCGATGACGAAGGCATTGTCGTGCATGAAGCCGGGCGGACCCACCGCCGCGGCCGGGCCCAGACGCGGGTGGAACTGGACGCTGTCGACCCCGTTCGCGATCTGCGACACGCGGGCCGGTTCGGCGCCGACCGACTCCACCAGCCATTGCTCGAGGTCGCTGCTGACGGCGATGAAATGGTCGATGAAGGGACACAGCAGCCGTCGCAGCAGCAATCCCGGCAGCCGCTTGCCGGTGCGCCCCTGCTTGACGCCGCCGGCGGCGTCGCCGCGCTGGCGGCCGTGCTCGGCATGCACCCGCAGCGGCACCCCGGCCAGTGTGGCGATAATCTGCGCCTTGAGGCCGGAACGGTTGCGGGTGTGGATCAGGTCGGGCTGCAGGCGGCGCAGCACGCGGAACATGCGCAGGTAGTGCAGCGGATCGCGGCCCTCGGCCTTGTTCAGGTTGACGACGTCGACGCCGTGCTCGCGGATGCCGGCCTGGTAGTCGCCGCGGTCATGCAGGCAGACGATGGCGTGGCGGTAGCGCTCGGGCGGCAGGTGCCGGATCAGGTTGAGCAGGCCGTTCTCGAGATCGGCACTGTCCAGGGCTTCCACGAGGTGCACGACGAGCCGTGCAGGTCCGCCCGGTGCGGACATGGGAATCCCGGCAGGATGGTTGGCGCCCATGTTTCATCCGTCAGCCTGCGGTACAGGACGTGCGGCAGGTATGCAGGGGCCGGCGCAGGGGATGGGGCGCGCTTGCCGTGGCGGTGCTTGCATGGCGGTCGGGGCGGATCATGTGGGGGCTGCTCCATGCTCGTTGGCGGCGGCGATGCGCACGGCAATCTGGCGCATGGCTCCATTATATGGCGCTGCCGGCGGGCATTTTTCCCGCTCTCCGGGACCGTTGACTCGTCTCAAAAATTGCTTCGATAGGCCGATCGCACGGCTGTTTGCAGGCTGCGGATCAGGCCATAACGTGCCATTCGCGCCATGGTTCGCCGCCGCACGGACGCAGCATCTCATTGTGCGCACAATGACAGCTCGACCATATATGACAAGGACACACCATGAGCACCCATGACAGCGACAAAGTCGCCGCCCTGACCGCCAAGATCGCGGACGTCCGCTTCCCGATGTTCACCTGGCAGGACCAGCACGGCCACCTGCTCAGCCAGCCCATGACCAAGGAAGAGGTCGACAAGGATGGCGGCATCTGGTTCTTCACCTCGACCCTGACCGGCCTGTGGAACTGCATCGCCCACCGTCCGCTGGTCAACCTCGCTTTCGCCAAGCCGGACGACAGCCTGTACGTCTCGATCAGCGGTACCGCCGAACGCGTGGTGGATCGCGAACTCATCCGCAGTAAGTGGAACGCCGGTGCCCAGGCCTGGTTCCCGGCCGGCCCGGACGACGAGCATGCCGTGCTGGTCCGCGTCGATCCGCACTCGGCCGAGTATTGGGACAACCACGACAGCAAGATGGTGCAGCTGTTCGCGATGGCCAAGGCCGCGATCACCGGCCAGAAGCCGGACCTGGACAGCGAACACGACACGATCAAGCTGTAGTCGCCTTATTAATTACTTACTTGCAAGGAACAGCGCGGC
This sequence comes from Herbaspirillum sp. SJZ107, assembly GCF_006715485.1. GTDB lineage: Bacteria > Pseudomonadota > Gammaproteobacteria > Burkholderiales > Burkholderiaceae_D > Telluria. The sequence goes on along the minus strand of NZ_VFNH01000001.1, from coordinate 1,681,205 downwards.
TGGCGTACAGTACATGCTTCTTGAATAAGGAGCATCGATGAAGCTGAGCAGGGGCAGGGCAGGATGATCGGACCGCTCGAGATCGCGGCCAATATATTTACCGCCCTTGCCATCGTGCTGGCCGGGCGTAACAGCGTCCATACCTGGTGGACCGGCATCATCGGCTGCGCGCTGTTCGGCGCACTGTTCTCCGAAAACCGCCTGTACGCCGACGTGGCGCTGCAGGTGTTCTTCGTCGCCACCAGCTTCTACGGCTGGTGGACCTGGCTGCGCGGCGCCCATGGCAAGCCGCTCCCGATCACCCATGCCAGCCGCGCCGGCCTCATCGGCACCGCCGTGCTCGGCATCGCCGGCACCGCTGCCTACGGCGCACTGCTGCACTTCCATACCGACGCCTTCGCGCCGTTCCCCGATTCCACCGTGCTGGTGTTCTCGATCATCGCCCAGGTGCTGATGATGGGGCGCCGCGTCGAGAACTGGGGCTTCTGGCTGCTCGTGAATACCATCGCCGTGCCGCTGTATGCCAGCCGCGGCCTGTACCTGACCGCGGTCCTGTACGCCGGCTTCTGGCTGAACGCCGTGGTCTCCTGGCGCAACTGGCGGCGGCTGGCGCTGCAGGCCGCCACCGATAGCCAGGTTTCCCCGTCCCTCGACACCATCGAAAGTTCGCGTCCATGAAAGTCAACATCCTCGCGGCCATGCTGGCCGCCCTCGGCGCTGTCGCGTCCATGCCCGCCGGCGCCCAGAGCCAGGCCAACGCCGCAGCCGCGGCGGAACACGTGGTCGCCGTGCGCGCCGGCAAACTGGTCGACGTCGTCGCCGGCAAGGTGCTGGCCGACCAGGTCATCCTGATCAGCGGCCAACGCATCACCGCCGTCGGCCCGGCCGCCAACGTGCTGGTCCCGGCCGGCGCCGAGCGCATCGACCTGTCGCACGCGACCGTGCTGCCCGGCCTGATCGACGCCCACGTCCACCTGACCGGCGACCCCAAGCTGCACGGCTACCAGTCGCTGGGCGTGTCCGACATCCGTGCCGCGATGTACGGCGTGCACGCGGCGAAGCTGACGCTCGACGCCGGCTTCACGACGGTGCGCAACGTCGGCGCCGGCGGCTTCGGCGACATCGCGCTGCGCGACGCCATCAACGACGGCGAGATCACCGGTCCGCGCATGCGCGTGGCCGGCTACGCCATCGGCATCCGCGGCGGCCATTGCGACAACAACCTGCTGCCGGCCGACTACCACTACACCGAAAACGGCGTTGCCGACGGACCGTGGCAGGCGCGCGCCAAGGTGCGCGAGATGGCCAAGTACGGTGCCGACACGATCAAGATCTGCGCCTCGGGCGGCGTGCTCTCGAAAGGCGACGAAGCCGGCGCCCAGCAGCTGACGCTGGAAGAAATGCGCGCAATCGTCGAGGAAGCCCATAAACTGGGCCGCAAGGTGGCGGCCCACGCGCACGGCGCCAGCAGCATTCGCGATGCGATCCTGGCCGGCGTCGACTCGGTCGAGCACGGCAGCCTGATCGACGACGAAGGCATTCGCCTGGCGCGCGAGAAGGGCACGTACGTGGTCATGGACATCTACAACGACGACTACATCCTGCAGGAAGGCGCCAAGGCCGGCATGCTGCCGGAATCGCTGGAAAAGGAAAAGATGGTCGGCCGCGTCCAGCGCGAGAACTTCCAGAAAGCCTTCCGCGCCGGCGTGAAAATGGCGTTCGGCACCGATGCCGGCGTCTACCCGCACGGGGACAATGCGCGCCAGTTTTACTACATGGTCAAGTACGGCATGACGCCGATGCAGGCGATCCAGGCCGCCACCATCAACGGTGCCGACCTGCTGGGGTGGAAAGACCGTATCGGTTCGGTCAGCCCGGGCAAGTATGCGGATCTGATCGCGGTCGGCGGGGATCCCTTGCAGGACCCGGCCGAGCTGACGCGCGTGACCTTCGTGATGAAGGGCGGGGCGGTGGTCAAGCCAGCGCCGCAGAAATAAGCGCAGATGGGGCCGTTCCGACGACCCCATGTTGCTCCGGCCTAACGTCGCATTTGGACAAATGCATGCATGCTAAGCTGTGGTTTTCAAGCCGATGTGGAGATCACGATGCTGCAAGACCCCTTGAAAGCCTGTATCGACGCCTGTTACGCCTGTGCAACCGCCTGCGATTATTGCGCCGCCTCCTGCCTGCAGGAAGAGGACATAAAAATGATGGCGGGCTGCATCGCCCACGACATGGATTGCGCCCAGATCTGCCGCGCGGCCGCCGGCTTCATGGCGCGCGGCAGCGACTTTGCGCAGCAGCTGTGCCGCCTGTGCGCCGAAGTCTGCACCGCCTGTGCCGAGGAATGCGGCAAGCACCAGATGGACCATTGCCAGGCTTGCGCCCGCGCATGCCGCGACTGCGCCGACGCCTGCCTGCGCATGGCGCAAGCCGCCTGACCGGGCCGGCTCAGTTCTTGCGCGGTGGCGGCAGGTCGCTTTCGTCCTGGTTGCCGCCGGTTTCCGGCGTACCCAGGCCGGTTTCGCCGCGTCCGGCCTGGCCGCTGCGCGTGTCCTGGTAGCCGCGCGCGATCGCGGTGGCATCGCTGCCGGCGCCTTCCGGCGCCGCGGTTGCGCTGGCCTGCTCGCGCTGCGCGGCCTCGGACGATACCGGGGCGGGCGGCGCCGTTTCCAGGTCCCGCGGCTTGGTCAGGGCGTCGCCGCCGCTGCCGCCGGTTTCCTGCATCGTCTCATGGGTGAGGGTAGCGCCTTCCTCGCCGCTGGTCGGATTGCCGACGCCGATCGTGACCGACTGGCCGTCGCTTGAGGTGTGGCTGGCGCCCGGGGTCGTATTGTTCGTGCTGCTCATGATGCGTCCTCTATATAGATAGTCAAACCGGAATGTCGGAAGTGCCGCCGCCGGCGCTGCCGAATTCGACCAGCTGTTCCATGGTCAGGCGGCGCGCGTTGAGCGCGGCCAGGATCGCTTTCAGCTGGTCCGCATCCGGCTCGATATAGACCATGCGCTGCTCGACCTCGTTGTCCCAGTAACGGGTGTATGGCACGTCGGTTTCGCCCATGACCTTGGCGTCGAAGGTGCCGTCCTGCAGTTCGCCGAACAGGGTGACCCTGGTCGTGTCCGGCGTGGTGTTCTTGACCGTGATGCTCATCGATGCTCCTTTCGGATGACGTTGTCGTTTCGCTCATTGTCCCGTACGTCAGCGATGGGTGCAAACACGGTTGAAATGCCGGTCGGCGAAGAAGGGCGGAGCGCCCTGATTCCGCAGCCTGTTCAAATTCGCAAAAAAGCCTCGCCGTGCGAACTTTTCCTTGGACTACTCATGCCAAAATATTAAACTTGCGTCTTTACAAGCAGGCCGGTCTTTTACGATGCCGGCCTCACGACGCAAGGAAAAGAATGAAGCCAATCCAGATGACCCTGCCGCGCGCAGGCCGCCGTAGTCTCGTATGTCTTGCCATCATTGGCGCTTTCCCCATGCAAACCGCGTGGGCACAAGAAAGCGTCGCGCCGGAAAGCGCGCCTGCCGCGCAGGCAAATGCCGGGCAGGGTACGCAGCGCCTCGATGTGGTGATCGTCACTGCCCAGCGCCGGGCGGAAAACATCCGCGAGGTGCCAATGTCGATCACTGCCATCAGCGGCGACCGGCTCGACACCTTGACCGCCGGCGCCCAGGACATCCGCTTCCTTTCCGGGCGTGCGCCCAGCCTCAGTATCGAGTCCGACTATGGGCGCTCGTTCCCGCGTTTCTACATCCGCGGCCAGGGCAACACCGACTTCGACCTGAATGCGTCGCAACCGGTTGGTCTGGTGGTCGACGATATCGTGCAGGAAAGCCCGATGCTGAAGGGCTTCCCGGTCTTCGACACGGAACGAGTCGAGGTGCTGCGTGGTCCGCAGGGCACGCTGTTCGGCCGCAATTCGCCCGCCGGCGTCATCAAGTTCGATTCGGCGCGCCCGGTGTTCAAGACCGAAGGTTACCTGACCATTGGTGCCGGCAACTACGGCGCCAAGAATGCGGAAGGCGTCTTCAATCTCCCGCTGGGCGAGACCGTTGCCGCGCGGGTATCGCTGCAGTCGCAGAACCGCGACGACCGGGTGCACAATCCGCGTCCGACCGGAACCCGTGACCTGGAAGGCTATCACGACAACGCCGGCCGCCTCCAGCTGCTGTTCCAGCCAAACAAGGCCTTCAGCGCGCTGCTGAACGTGCACGCCCGCGACCTCGACAACAACGCGACGCTGTTCCGTGCCAATATCATCAAGCAAGGCACCAGCGACCTGATCGATGGATTCGATTACGATTCCTACCCGACCGACGGCGTGAACAAGCAGACCCTGCGCACCCATGGCGCCAGCCTGCGCATGCGCTGGAATCTCGACCAGGTCACGCTGCACTCGATTACCGGCTACGAAACGGCGGAATTCTACAGCCGCGCCGACGTCGACGGCGGCTACGGCGCGGTGTACGCCCAGCCGACGGGGCCGGGCTACATTCCCTTCGTCGTCGAGACTGCCGACGTGCTGCCCAACCATAGGCAGTTCACCCAGGAATTCCGTGCCGAGTCGAACATTGCGGGTCCGTTGCAGTGGATTGGCGGCCTGTTCTTCTTCAACGAAGACATCCGCATCGACAGCATCAGCTTCGACTCGCTCGCACCGGGCAATCCGCAGAATCCGTTCTACGCCACGCAAGACCAGTCGACCAAGTCGTGGGCCGCGTTCGGATCGCTGAACTACACCGTCAGCGACAGGCTGAAGGTGCGCGGCGGCCTGCGCTACACCCGCGACTCGAAGGATTTTTCGGCCACGCGCGTCGAAGCCACCACGGCCGGTCCGTTCGTCATCAATAACGACTCCAGCAACATCAGCTGGGACCTGAGCGGCACCTATGCGCTCGACAAGGACACCAACCTGTTCGGCCGCATCGCCACCGGCTACCGCGCACCGTCGATGCAGGGCCGCCTGAACGGCCTGGCGGACCGGCCGTCGTTCGCGGGCGCCGAGAAAGCCCTGTCGTTCGAGGCCGGCATCAAGGAAGAGCTGTTCGATCGCCGCGCACGCCTTTCGGCCAGCGTGTTCCGATACCGTGTCAAGGACAAGCAGCTAACCGCGGGCAGCGGCGTGATCAACATGAACCAGCTCATCAATGCCGACAAGGTGACCGGGCAGGGCGTCGAGCTCGACCTGCAGGCAGTGTTGAGCGATGCCCTGCGCATGACGGTCGGCGCGAGCTACAACGACACCGAGATCAAGGATGCCTCGCTGTTCGTCCAGCAATGCGGCAACTTTGCGAATACCGGCGGACGCGCAGGATGCACGGTGACCAACGCGGCCGGACCGTTCCCCGGCACGGTGCGCATCGATGGCAATCCGCTGCCGCGCGCGCCGAAATGGCAAGCGAACTTTTCCCTGTTCTACAGCACGCCGATCGGAAACGGCGTGTTCTCGGCTTCGACCGATTGGGCTTACCGCAGTACCTACAATATGTTCCTGTACGAGGCCAAGGAATACAAGGCGCGCTCGCTGGTGGAGGGCGGGGCGCGCATCGGCTATAAATGGAGCGACGGGAAGTACGAAGTGGCTGCCTTCGCACGCAACATCACCGACCGCGTGCAGGTCGTGGGCGCGATCGACTTCGACAACCTGACCGGCATCTTGAACGAACCGCGTACGCTCGGCGTGCAGTTCAAGGCGAACTTCTGACAGCCTGGGATCCTTCACGTGACCGCGCAGAGCAGGGGCTGCGCGAGCGGGATCGACCGTGGGCCTGCCGCAGTGTGATTATCTGCGGACACCTGTTCATAGCCCGGAATCCATCAAACGCGAAGCTGGATTCACGGGCCATGAACAGGTGGCTTCGAGGCATGAACGTTTTCTGCCACCAGGGCGGAAGCAGAATTGGTCTTTTTCCTGAAATCTTAAACTCGACATTACCAAATATATTGTCGAGTTCGAGATCGGAACAGCGCAAATGCTATACTGTACATAGATACAGCCCTACCAGCCCGTCAAACCGTATTCCCAAGCATCGTATGCCAGACTTTACCCCAATCGACCTGGGCCCATCCCAACCGGAAGAGATCGCCACCGGAGAGAGTGGGCGCATGCACGTCAAGATGTACCGCCTGGCCGACGATGCCATCACCGAAGCCACTACCGACATCGAACTGGCGCGGGAGTTCATCGCCCACGGCGAACTGAGCGCGAAGTCGATCCAGAACACGCAGAAGGAATTGTTCCGCTTCCTGACCTGGTGCCGCGAAGAAGCCAGGAAAACCCTGGTCCAGCTGAATGTCGCCGACCTGAACAGCTACAAGGAATTCCTCAAGAATCCGCCACCTGGCTGGGTGTCGACCACCAAATGGCCGCGCAGCCATCCGCAGTACCGGCCATTCACCGGACCGCTGTCGGATCCGAGCCGACGCCAGGCCATGATCGCGGTGAAGGGCCTGATGGGCTTTGCCGAACAGACCGGCTATTTGCGCCGCAATCCGGGTGCACTGGTGCGCAACGTGCGGGCGCCGTCGGCCAGCCGGATCACGCGCTACCTGACCCAGGGCGCGATCGCACTGGCCCTGCAGACCGTTTCCAGCCGTCCGGCCGATACCCCGGCGGCGTTCCGGCGCCGCGCGCGCGACCGGTTCCTGCTGGTCGCCTTTGCCCACACCGGCGCCCGCCTGAACGAGATCGTCAGCGCCTCGATGGGCTCGATCTACACCGAAGGCAACGGCCGCTGGTGGCTGGACGTCACCGGCAAGGGAAATAAACCGCGCCGCCTGCCGGTGCCGCCCGACATGCTGGAAGCCTTCCGCGACTACCGCCAGGCCTTCGAACTGCTGCCGCAAAGCAGCCGCACGGACCGCACGCCGCTGGTCCTGTCGAGCCGCTCGCGCGAACTGGCGCGCATCACGGACGAGGCGGCGTCGGAAGCGATCAAGGCGATGTTCGCCGACGCCGCACGTGCCGCCGATGCCCAGGGCGACGGCGACACCGCGGCGACGCTGCGCCAGGCCTCGGCACACTGGCTGCGCCACAGCATGCTGACCAACCATGCGAACAATGGGGTGCAGCTGAAGACGCTGCAGGATACGGCCGGGCACGCCAATATCGCGACGACGGCGGCGTATCTGCACAAGACCGATAACGAGCGCTATGACGAGATCATCGGGTCGGTCAACGGAAAAGGGATCATGTAGGACTGCTCCGAGGGCGTTTCGGCGCCTTTCCATAACGCGTATTTGACATAATATAGATTATGCGAAGTTGCAGATACGCTGTGCAAGCGCCGGCAAGCCCATCGCCGGCCTGCGCTTTCGGATCAATATTTCCCGATCGGTATCCACTTGCTGCCATCCGAAATCAGCGTCACCGCACCGCCCGGCGCAACCTGCACCGAACCCGATGCGTCTTCGACGTTGCCGGCGAAGTCGACCGGCACCGTGCTGCCTTTCGGGTTTTTCACGTACAGCACGCGATTTGCATTCGCGCCCGGTGCCGGCAGATGGATCGTGGTCGCCGTCGAGACGACCAGCGCCGAAGCCACCACCGCCTGGCCGTCGATGGTCTGGCCGTTGCCGAATGTCGCATAGCGCGTCCGGATGCTTTGCCACACGCCGGCACCGTCGAGAATGGTCAGCGACTTGCCGGCCGTGTTCTGTACCACGAGCGCGTTGGCCGCATTCTTGGCCAGGTATGCAATGGCGGTCGCGCCGTCCGACTGCATCCCGACTGGTCCGCCCTGGGCATAAAAGCCGATCTGCGCGGCGGTCTGCGACACGAAACCGTAGTTCGTGCCGTTGTATGCATAAAAGCCCTGCACCCAGCGTCCGCGCGACTGGAAGGCATTCAGGCCACGTTTCGAACCCAGGTTCACGGCGTCGTACAGGTAGCCGAGATCGTCCGCCTTGTCGTTGACCAGACCCAGTTCGAAGCCGACGGCGTCGGTGGCCATGGCATTGGCGCGCAATTCGACGTTGGCATTCAGCGCCCACACCTTCGTACTCGGGTTGACGTAGGCCGGCGTGCCGCGCGCCGGCGTCGCGGTGGCGCGCGTGCCGTCGACCACATACCAGGCCGATACGTTGATGGTCGACCCGCTCGCGCTGTAGATCACGCCCGTTTTCTTGGGCCTCTCCCCGGTATCGATCATCATGCCGCGCTTGATCTTTCCGGCGGCGATGGCCGCAGCAAAGTCGGGCGACGTGACCGAGGTCGCGGTGTAGGTCGTCTTCGACGTCGCCACCGCCGCCGGCTGTGCCAGCTGCTGCACGAACAGTGCGACGTGATCGCGCTCGGGGTGAACCGAGACGTCCGAGTCGGCCGCCAGGCCGAGCACCTCGGTGCGCGCCTCCCTCGCCTCGTCGCCGTCGCTGAAGCTGGCCACCGTGGCCTGATCCCGGGTCCCGAAGGTCGATTTCCATGCCTTGATCCCGCGCTTCGGCGTTTTGTACATCCATTGGCTGCGCAGCAGGCTCCGTGCCGCCGTCGCCTGCTCGAGCGCGGCGGCCTCGGCGGCGGAATCGTCGCTCAGGGGACCGTCTTTCGCGCCGAATTCGGCAGTACTGAGCACCGCGGGCGCCTTGCCGGCCGCCTGCGGCAGCTTGTCGACGTGGCCGGCCTGGCCGGCGGCAACGGCCGTCACGCCGGAAAACGCGAGCGCCGAGAGAATGTGTTTCGATTTCATCATGTTCATGTCTGGAGCGAAAAATGGATTATACGAAGGGCGGAATGAATTATGATCTTTGTGGCAATCCGCAACTTTTGCCCTTATGATCCCGAACATGATTACTTCCTTCGACATCGGCGGCACCGCCATCAAATCCGCCGTCGCCACCGCCGACGGCCAGATCGGCGCCGCCCATCGCGTGCCGACGCCCACCCACGACTTCGCGGCTTTCGCGGCAGCCATGCAGGCGCTGATCGATGCCGGCGGCCCGACCGAGGGCGTCGCCATCTCGATCGCCGGCGTCATCGATCCGGACAGCGGCCGCATCAAGTGCGCCAACATCCCGGGCATCGATGGCCGCACGCTTGCCGCAGACCTGTCCGCGGCATTCGGGCTGCCGGTCTGGATCCTCAACGACGCCGACAGCTTCGCGCTGGCCGAAGCCCGGGCCGGTGCCGGGCGCGGCCACCGCAACGTTTTCGGCCTGATCCTGGGGACCGGCGTCGGCGGCGGCCTGGTCATCGATGGCCACCTGGTCGGTGGCCCCGGCGGCCTCGCCGGCGAATGGGGCCACGGCCCGGTGGCCGCACAGTTCGCCGGCACGCCGCCGCAGGCGATCCCGCGCTTCCCCTGCGGCTGCGGCCAGACCGGTTGCCTCGACACGGTCGGCGGCGCGCGCGGCCTCGAGCGGCTGCACGGGGCGCTGGGCCAGCCGGGGCTGGACAGCCGCGCCATCATCGACGCCTGGCAGGCCGGCGACGCCGCTGCCGAACGCACGGTCGCCGTCTTCATCGACCTGCTGGCCGGCCCGCTGGCGATGCTCGTCAATACGGTGGGCGCATCGATCCTGCCGGTCGGCGGCGGCCTGTCCAACAGCGCGCCGCTGATCGCGCGCCTGGACGCGGCGGTGCGCGCCGCCATCCTGCGCAAGACCGACACGCCGATCATCGTGCCGGGCCAGTCGGGCGCAGAAGCGGGATTGATCGGCGCCGCCTGGCTCGGACTGGAAAAGCTGGGCAACCAGCGTGGCTGACGGGATCACCCTCGAAGTCTGCGTCGACCACCCCGACGGCCTGGCCGCCGCGCTCGAAGGCGGCGCCGGCCGCATCGAACTCTGCAGCGCCCTCGAGATCGGCGGCCTGACCCCGAGCGCCGGCCTGCTGCGCGCGGCCTCCGGCAGCCCGGTGCCGGTCGTGGCCATGGTCCGCCCGCGCGGCGGCGACTTCCGTTTCAACGAAGCGGACATTCAGCTGATGCTGCACGAGATCGACGCCGTCGCCGCTGCCGGCCTGCAAGGCGTCGTGCTCGGCGCGTCGCTGGACGACGGCCAGCTGGATGCAGGCACACTGGAACGCCTGGTCCGGCACGCCGCAGACCGCAAGCTGCGCTGCACGCTGCACCGCGCGATCGACCTGTGCCCGGACCTGGCACAAGCCACCCTCCTCGCCATCGGCCTCGGTTTCGAACGCATCCTCACCTCCGGCGGCGCCAGGAAAGCGCCGGATGGCCTGGACGGCCTGCAGCGCTGCTTCGACGCCGCCGCCGGGCGCATCACCGTCATGCCCGGTGCCGGTATCGACGCCGGCAACGCCGGCATGCTGCGCGCGCGCCTGCCGCTGACCGACGTCCACGCGTCCTGCTCGGTGCCGCTGGCGCCTGCATCGCCGCAGGTCGCCGCGTTCGGCTTCGACGCCGGCGGCCGGCGCCAGACCAGCGCCGCCAAGGTGGCCGCATTGAAGGCCGCCCTGCGGGCCTGATCCGCCGCGCCAGCCGCCATTGTTCTTGAAATTCCCGACAGTTTGTGTGAGACTCGTCGGGCTTAAAGTGAAACCGGTTTCACTTTTTGGCTTCATGCTTGATGGGAGAATGCAGTTTGCAGTTCGATCCGACCTCGCTCATACCGTATTTCGGCGACCTCGCCGCCGGGGCGCGCCTGAGCGCCCTCGCCTGTGCGCTGGCCCTGGCCGGCAGCCTGCTGCTGGGCACCCTGGTGGCCCTGATGCGCACCGCGGCATCGGCACCGGCACGGCGCGCGGCCGGCGTCTACGTCGACGTGTTCCGCAACGTGCCCTTCATCGTCCAGCTGTTCTTCCTGTTCTACGGCTTGCCGGAAATGGGCCTCGAGCTGAGCGCTTTCGCCACCGGCGTACTGGCGCTGTCGCTGGCGGGCGGCGCCTTCACGTCCGATGCGATCCGCGCCGGCATCCTGGCGATCGACCCCGGCGTGCTGGAAGCGGCGGAAGTCAGCGGATTGTCCCGGGTGGCCATCTACCGCCGCATCGTGCTGCCGATCGCGCTGCGCAGTGCCGTGCGGCCGCTCGGCTCGGTGTTCGTCAACCTGATCCTGACCTCGTCGATCCTGTCGGCGATCACCCTGAATGAACTGACCGGCAGCGCCAAGATCGTGGCGGCCGACACCTTCCAGCCGTTCGAGGTGTATGCGCTGCTGCTGGTCCTGTACGCCGTGCTGACCTGGCTGGTCTCGCTGTCGGCCGGCGCCCTGCACCGGCGCCTGAACCGCGAGCATGCACGATGATGCGCTACACCGATTTCACTTCGCACGACCTGTTCCTGCTGCTGCAGGGCCTCGGCGTCTCGGCAGCCCTGTTCGCCGCGACCACCCTCATCGGCGGCGTCATCGGCCTGGGCTGGGCGCTGCTGCGCTATTACCGCGTGCCGCTGCTGGCGCCCCTGGCCGCCCTGCTGGCCGAGCTGCTGAAGAATTCCCCGGTGCTGGTGCAGCTGTTCCTGGTGTTCTTCGGCTTGCCGGTGCTGCTGGAGACAGACCTGACGCCGGTGCAGGCCGCGCTGATCACGCTGTCCGGGAATACCGCCGCCTTTATCTATGTCATTGCGGTGTCGGCCATCGAATCGGTCGGGCGCGAGCAGCTCGAGACCGCGCGCGTGTTCGGCCTGAGCCGCTGGCAGACGCTGCGCCGCGTCGTGGCGCCGCAGGCGGCCGCTTTCGGCTTCGGGCCGCTGGCCGGCCTGCTGATCAACCAGCTGCAGGTGACCTCGCTGATCTCGGTGATCGGCGTGATCGATCTCACCAAGGTCGGCGCGATCCTGAACCTGCGCACCCTCAAGCCCTTCATCGTCTGGACCGTGATCGGCCTGCTGTACTACCTGATGGCGCGGCTGATCGCCGGCGCCTGCGCACGCCTGGAAGCGCGCCTGCGCGCGCATCGTGAATGGAAGGGTTTATAGCATGATCAACATCGAAGGCGTGTCCAAGCGCTTCGGCAGCAACATCATCCTGGATGGCATCGACCTGCGCATCGCGCCGGGCGAAGTCGTGTCCATTCTCGGCCCCAGCGGCTCCGGCAAGTCGACCCTGATCCGCTGCATCAACGGCCTGGAAAAGCTCGACGGCGGCACGATTTCGGTCGACGGCCACCGCGTCGACGATCCGAAGGGGCTGCAGCTGGCGCGGCGCTGTTCGGGCACCGTGTTCCAGCTATTCAACCTGTATCCGCACATGACGGCGCTGCAGAACGTGACGCTGGCGCCGATCGAAGTCCTCAAGATGCCGCGCGCCCGCGCCGAACAGGCAGCGCGCGAGCTGCTGGCTTCCGTCGGCCTGGGCGAGCGCGCCGGCCTGTATCCGTCCCAGCTGTCGGGCGGCCAGCGCCAGCGCATCGGCATCTGCCGCGCCCTGGCGATGCAGCCGCGCTACCTGCTGCTGGACGAAGTCACCAGCGCGCTCGATCCGGAGATGACGGCCGAGGTGCTGGCCATCCTCGGGAAACTGGCGCGCAGCGGCACCACGATGCTGTTCGTGACCCACGAAATCGAGTTCGCGCGCGAGATCTCGGACCGCATCGTCTTCCTGGACGGCGGCCGGCTGCTGGCCGACCTGCCGGCGGCGCAGTTCTTCGCCCCCGACGGCGGCCTGGCGCAGCCGCGTATCGCCCAATTTTTGTCAAAGATGAACAAGTCATGAACATGAAAATGCTGTTGGCGAACGCCGAAGCCTGGCCCGGCTTCGACACCACGGTCGAGCTGCTGAAAGGGGGCGGCGCCGGCATCCCGTCCATGATCGAAGGGATCGCGAAGGTCGAACGCGAGGCCAGGGTGCGCAGCGTCGGCTACGGCGGCTGGCCGAACATGCTGGGCGAGATGGAGTTCGACGCCGGCGTCATGGACGGTACCACGCGCGACGTCGGCGCGGTCGGCGCGGTGCCGGCCACCCTGCCCGTCTCCGCGCTGGCTTATGAAGTGATGCAGCACCTGCCGCACGTGATGCTGACCGGCGCCGGGGCGCGCCGCTTTGCCACCGAGCGCGGGTTCGCGCTCGACGAGGTGCTGCATCCGGACAGCAAGCGCGTGTGGTGGGAGCGCCTGCAGAAGGAGATGTCGCCGCAGCAGCTGGCCGCCTTCCCGGACATTCCGCTGGCGCCGCTCAGCAACACGATCACCGATCCGGAGCGCGTACGCGATACAACGGTGTTCCTGGGCCGTGACGGCGGCGACAATCTCGGCGTGGTCACCTCGACCTCGGGCTGGGCCTGGAAGTATCCGGGGCGCCTGGGCGATTCGCCGATTCCCGGCGCCGGCTTCTATGCGGACAGCCGCTATGGCGCGGCCGCCTGCACCCATACCGGCGAGATGACCATGCGCTGCGGGACCGCGCGCAGCATTGTGCTGGCGCTGCGGCTCGGCCACACGCTGGAAGATGCGGTCAAGCTGGCGGTGGAAGAACTGGCCGAACTGCAGACCGGCTTCCTGGCCGGCGTCGTCATTCACGCGATGGACGCCCGGGGCAACCACCAGGTGGTCAACTACCGCTGCGACGACGAAATCCGCTATTGGTACTGGGACGAGCGCATGGCCGCCCCCGAACTGCGCATCGCCGCCAACGTCAAACCCTGAAAGGACAGTACATGCAGCACGGCCTGACACTGGAAACGAATCTAAGACGCTGCGCCGCCGGCGCCCTGTTGATGCTGATGGCGGCGTCGGCGCTCGCCGGCCGCATCGAGGAGATCAAGGCGCGCGGCTATGTGCGCATCGGCGTTTCGCTGGGCGGCGAGCCGGTGGGCTTCCGCAACGCCGCCAACGAGCCGGTCGGCTACGACGTCGACGTGGCGAAACAGCTGGCCGCGCGCCTGGGCGTGCCGGTGCGCTTTTCCGACGTCTCGAGCGACGCCCGTATCTCGATGCTGCGTTCGAAGCAGCTCGACCTGGTGGTCGCCAACGTCTCGATCACGCCGCAGCGGGCACGCGTGGTGGATTTCTCGATGCCTTATAACGTGGCCGGCCTGCGCGTGATCGCCCAGAAGAGCGCGCACGTCAAGACGCTGGCGGACCTGGACGGCAAGCGCGTGGTGGTCGGCCGCGGCACCACGGCCGATGCCTTCCTGCGCCACTCGGCGCCAGGGGCAGTGCCGGTCTACACCGACAACTTCGCGCCGGACGGCGTCCTGCTGCTGCAGCAGAAGCGCGCCGATGCCGGCATCGAGGATGCGTCGCTGCTCGACTACCTGGCCAGCAAGAACCCGCAGCTGGAGACCCTGCCTGCGATGTACGGCAACACGCCGATCGGCATCGCCATGGCCAAGGGCGATCCGGCGCTGCTGCAGTTCGTGAACGGCTTCGTGGCCGATTACGTCCGGACCGGCGCCTACGCCGCCAATTACCGCAAATGGTGGGGTGCGAAAGCGGTGCCGCCGTCGTTGGCGCCTTGAAGCACCTAATTTAGCTTGTGAGGCGTCATCCCGTGAGGCGCGGCACGAAGCGGGTCGGCACCAGCACCTGCTCGCTGTTCTGCGCCAGCGGCGCCGGCCCGTTCAGGATGCGCACGATCTGCGCGACATACGCGCGCTTGTCGGCGCCGATCGAGGAAATCGGATAGGCGTCGAACTGGGTCAGCGAGACGTTGTCGAATCCGTACAGGCGAAAACGTGCCGGCCGGTGCTGCGGAAAGTGCGCGCGGTGGGCATCGAGCACCCCCATCGCCATCGCATCCGAGGTACAGAACACGGCGCCGGTACGCTCGACGTCGATCCTGTCCGCCAGCGCGCGTCCGCTGGCATACGAATAATCGCCCGCCAGCTCCCCCAGCAGGTCGATGCCGTGCCGGGCCAGCGCCGCGCGGTAGGAAGCGATGCGCGCCTGCTCCACCAGCGACATCGTGCGCCCGGTCAGCAGCAGCGCGCTGCGCACGCCCTTGCCCGCGGCATCGGCCACGGCTTCGCGGATGCCCTGGTCTTCGTCCATCGTCACCGACGGCGCGCCCGGATCGTGGTGGCCGTTCAGCATCAGCACCGCATTGTTGCGGAACATGCGGCGCACGCTGGCGGCGTCGGCGAAGTCGGTAAACACCAGCGCCGCATCGACGTGGTAGGCGACGCCGTCGCGCAGGAAGGATTCGGCATCGCCGCCGGCGCCCACCCGGATGAAGATCACCTGCTTGCCGATCGCCTGGATTTCGGCCAGCAGCAGGTCGAACAGGTCGAGGTCGGACAGGTCGTGGATGTGGTTGACCAGGATGGCGACCAGGTTGACGGTCTTGCTGGCCAGCCCGCGCGCCAGTGAATTGGGGCGGAAGCCGAGGGTCTCGGCCGCACGCAGCACGCGTTCGCGCTTGTCGGCCGACACAGGGCGCGGCTGCGCCGACAGCGCACGCGAGGCGATCGCGCGCGACACGCCCGCCAGGGCGGCGACGTCGGACAGGGTCGGTGCCGGAACGGGTGCCGGGGCGTCGCGCGTGGGGTCGGTCATGGAAGCGATTATACCTGCCGCTCCCTCAGCGGCCACGGGCATCCACTGGCCAGATGTCCACCAGCGTGTCGCCGCTGACCACGTGGTAGACCTCGTGCAGGTTGACGGTCGGGTCGCAGTGCGGGGTCACGAATTCGACCCGGTCGCCCAGCTGCGGACGCCGCCCGGCATCGACCGTCAGCCTGCCGTGCTCGTCGCCGGCAAAGGCGTAGGCGGCACTGGCCAGCGGCCCGCCCGCGACCAGCGGCACGCCGCTGTCGGTGGCGAATGCCTTGGTGCCGGCGTCGACGGTGACCCAGCCGGGCTGGTTCACGCTCACCACCGCGGCCTGCACCAGCAGGGCCACGTCGAAAGACGGGGACGCGGCGGCGCCGGCCAGCACCGCGCTATAGTCGGCGTCCATGAACACGTAGGAGCCGACCTGCAGTTCGGTGAACAGATCGTCTTGCGCGTCGAGGTCGTGGCTGCCGGTGCCGCCGCCCGTGACGATCCCGAAGCGGATGCCGGCACCCGACGCGGCTTCGATCACCTGGCGCACCGAGGACCGCACTGCCGCTGCCGCCGCCGCGCGTTGCGCGCGCTCGCCGATGTGCTGGATGTTGCCGGCATAGGCTTGCAGTCCTCGCAGGCGCAGCGTGGGATGGCTGTCGATCCGTCGTGCCAGTGCCAGCACCGCGTCGGCATCCTCCGCGCCGGTGCGTCCGTAGCCGGCCGCGTAGTCGATCAGCACGTGCAGCGGATGCGCCAGCGCGCCGGCGGCGGCTGCCAGGTCGTCGACGTTGCGGGGGTGATCCACGACCACCATCAGCTCGCCCGGCGTTGCCCGTGACGCCAGCTCGACCAGGCGGCGGATCTTCCCGGCCGTGACGATCGGCGACGTGATCAGGACGCCGGGCAGTCCGGCCATGGCCATCGTCTCCGCCTCACCGAGGGTGACGCAGGACAGGCCGATGGCCCCTGCCGCCAGCTGGCGGCGCGCAATCTCGACCGACTTGTGGGTCTTGACGTGGGGCCGCAGCCCCACGCCCCGGTCCGCCGCAAACTGTGCCATGCGGGCGATGTTGCACGCCATCGCGTCCAGATCGAGCAGCAGGGCCGGCGTGTCGAGCCGCTGGCGCCCGCCGGGCACGCCGGCCAGGGCGGCATTCGGGTAATGCTGGGTCGTGGACATGGGGAGTTGTTGAAATCATGGAAAGCGGACAGCTTAGCGCCAACCCCGTGATTTGAACACTCCCGCTCCGCGGCCCCTCAGTGGCGTACCTGCGTCCTCGCCGGCGTTGCCTCCACACGCTCCCCGCCGCGGGTGGCGTCGGCCAGCGCCGCCACGCCGCCGGCAGGCATGCGGCGCGGCGCCAGGCCAGTGATCCTGACCGCCTGCACGCGCCAGCCGCTGCCGGCGTCCATGTCGTCGGCCAGCTCGCTGCGCCCTTCGATCTGTACCGGCCGCCCGCCGATCTCGGCATCCAGCGTACGCCAGCGTACCAGCGCGCGCGGTGCGCCGGCCGCGGCGCCGGTACTGTAGACGGTGCTGCCTTCGACCAGCAAGGCGCCGCGTCCAGCCGTCGCCCGGCACGCGCCGCCGGCGTCGCCTGCGATCCCGGCCACGCTGCCGCAGGCGCCGGCCAGCACCGGCCCGAGGTCGCCGCACAGCTGCCCGACCTGGCGCCGCAGCGCCAGGTAGCGCCGCGCCTGCAAGCGGCCGTGCTCGCACAGCGCCTCCTTCAGGCGCGGGTCGCGGTCGAGCTTGGAATTGGCGCCCAGGTCCATGCCGGTCGCCAGCTCGATCGCATCGCTGTCCATGACGATGCGGTCGACCTGCACGCGGCGGTCGTCGCGCTTGGCCGGCATCCGGCCATCGCTGTCCGGCGGCGTGGCATCCATGCGCCGGTTGATCGCTTCGACGAAGCCGAGCTCCTGGTTCAGCGCCAGGTTGCCGGCCAGCGCGTTGCGCAAGTCCCAGATCTCGCCGCCGGACATCACCAGCCGCCGCGCGGCCTTGGCGCCGCTTCCCGTCGCCGCCCCGGCTTCGACCTTGGCCTGGGCCGGGTTGATCTGCACCACCCAGATCTCGTCTGGCTTCTTGGCGTCGTCCAGCACCCCGGACAGGAAATCGCGGACCGGCGGATTCTGGGAAAACAGTCCGTCCCACAGCGCGAGCTCGCGCGGCGCCAGCGTGTCCGGGTCGAGGCCGCGCATGAGGCGCGCGCGGAACAGCCACGGGACCGCCGCCGAGGCCAGCACGGCGTCCAGCGAAATGCCGCCGTCGTCGCTGCCGCGTTCCGAGCTGAACGCCACGAAATCGCCTTCGTGCAGCTCGACCGCGCCGATCAGCAGGTGCGGGATGCATTGCGTAACGGCCTGTACCGCGCCGGCCAGCGCTTCCAGCGACTGCGCCTCGTAGCGCAGCGGCGGCGGCTGCCAGCGGCCGAAGGCTGCACGCAGCAGGCTGGCGTCACCCAGGCCAAGCCGCTCGATGCGGTCCAACACGCGTCCGGCGGCGCCGAGCTTGTCCTCGATCCGCTGTTCGATCGCCATGCGTTCGGCACGGTAGGTTTGCTGGCAGGGTGCGTCGGGCGCGAACATGGCCGCCTGCAATTCGCTGCGAACCCAGCGCCGCACTTCCAGCGGCAGGCTGGCGAACTCGCCCCAGGCGTGGATCAGCTGCCAATCGACGGCAGGACGCAGCAGCTGCGGCAGCGCGAAGTAATCGGGCCGCATCCACGGGTTGTCCGGGCCGAGCGCGCGTGCCATTGCCGGCCACAGTGAAGCGCTGAACCATTCCATGCCCTGCATCGTTTGCGCGTACGGGCTGGATTTCACGTCCAGGCCGAACATCGACGTGGCATCGCTGACGGCACGCGCATAGTGGTTCAGCGTGGCCTCGGCCCAGTGCGTGGCCGAGTTGTTGTCCCAAAAGGTGTCGAGCCGGCGCCTGGCCTCCTCAAAGCCGCCGGTGATGAAGCCGTACCAGCCCAGCAAGGCGCTGATGGCCCCGCCCGAGGTGCCGCTGATGGCGACTAGTACCGGCGCTTCCAGGCCGCCTTCGGTGCCCGACTCGCGATACGCCTGGCCGGCCGCCGCATGGGCCCGCGCCAGGTTGTCGAATTCGCCCAAGAGTACCGGCAACACGCCGGCGGTGTAAGCCGCATGACTGCCGCCGCCCTGGCATGCAATCGCTATGTCCCTGGATGCCATGATCGCCCTCCTTTCGCCGCATCTCCCTTAGGCAGGTGGGCTGGCGCGGCGTTCCAGGGTGACTCCGCCTGGCTGCGGCATTTTTCGTGATGCGCCACGATAAATGAAGTTGAATTCGGTGCTTGCTATCGCGTGATGCATCACGAATAATCGATCTCATCCACAACGACGCAAGCCCATCCATGAAGCATCCCGAAGACCAGCGCACCATCGAACTCCCGCTCGACCCGAATCGTGCCAAAAAGCGCGGCCGCCCGCCCAAGGACGATGCAATGAGCGATGCCGAGCGTGCGCGCCGCTACCGTGCGCGCCAGCGCATGCTGCCGAAGGACGAGTGGAATTACGAGCACGTGACCGCGCAGGCGCGCGCCGAGATCGGGCGCCTGCTGGGCGGCCTGGCGGACAAGCCGGCGGCCGAGGCCGAACTGGTGACGCAGTGGGCCTACGGCATGTTTTTACTGTGGGACCGGGTCACGGCCCAGGTCCAGCGCCCCGACGACCGGCGCCAGTTGCTGGCGCTGGTGTCGGGCTGAAGCCGCGTAAAGGGGCGCCGGACTGCTCAAGGCGCGCCGACTGCCACCGAGCTCATCTGGATCACCGGCTTCTGGTTGGTGTAGTTCGGAATGTCGCCCATGATTTCCTGCGTATGCGGCCCGAAGCCGGCCTGGAAGGCTTCGGCCGAGTCGCAGAACAGGTGGCCCATTGCGATGTAGGGCGCATTCGGATCGGTCGAGCCGGGCGCCAGCGCGACGTCGACCGTGTAGTAGCGCAACTGGCTGCCCATGCGTTCCTTCACCATCGGCATGTGGCGCTCCACATAGTAGGCCGTGTCGAAACGGGCGTCCGGGCCGTTCGGGTACATTACGCTCACCTTGATCATTGCCGCTCTCCTGGTAGTTAGCTAATGCGGTTTGCTCATCCTGAACACTTATGCTGCGCCAGGCGGCGCCACTTGGCAAGCGCTGTCCAGTTGCAGGCCGTCCGGATGGGTGTAGCACACGAAATCGCTGCCGCGGGCAAACGCCAGCAGCGTCATGCCGGCCGTCTCGGCGAGTTCGACCGCGGCCAGCGTCGGCGCCGACATGCCGACCAGCGCCGACACGCCGGCCAGGCTGGCCTTCTGCGCCATCTCGAAGCTGACCCGGCTCGTAATCAGCAGGAAGCCGTCGGCAGGGGCAGCCTTGGCGCGGGTCATCGCACCGATCACCTTGTCGAGGGCGTTGTGGCGGCCGACGTCCTCGCGCACGATGTGCAGCTCGCCGTCCATGCCGCACCAGGCGGCCGCGTGGGCGGCACCGGTCAGGCGGGTCAATGCCTGGCGCGGGCCGATCTCGCTCAGTGCGCGCCGCACCCCTTCTGTATTGAAGCCCTGCGCGCGCGCCAGCATCGGCAGCGGCCGGCAGACCTGGTCGAGGCTGTCGACCCCGCACAGGCCGCAGCCGGTACGTCCGGCCAGCGTGCGGCGGCGTTCCTTGAGCGCCATGAAAGCGCCGCTGGCGATCTCGATCTCGACCGTGATGCCGCCGGCGCCGTTGACCACGTCGATGCCGTAGCACTCGCCCGGATGCGCAATGATGCCTTCGCTGAGCGAGAAGCCGAGCGCGAAATCCTCGAGGTCGGCCGGGGTGGCCATCATCACTGCGTGTGATATCCCGTTATACGTCATTGCAATGGCGTGCTCGTCGACGACGAGGTCGTCGGCCTTGCTCAACACACCGTGTTTCATTCGCAACACAGGGCGTGGCTGCGACGTTTTCGGTAATTCTCCGGTCGATTCTTGTTCAGAATCATTTGTAATCGGCAGTTTCATCAAATGAAAGTATTTTAACTAATGGTTGCAAAGCAATACACGAAGCCACAAAGAAACGTTGTGGATACTACGTATTTTTCCGTGCGTACAGACCTGTTTTCAAACATGGTAGCACCAAGGTTTCCATAGAGTGGTAAAGTAGCGAAGCAATACTTTCCCGTTAGAAGGATTATTCATGAACCAGATGTCACGGCGCCAGTTCCTCAGGGTCTCTGGCGCGACCATCGCGGGTTCCAGTCTGGCAGTACTCGGCTTTGCGCCGGCAACGGCATTGGCCGAAGTCCGGCAGTACAAGCTTGCCCGCACGACTGAAACCCGCAATACCTGCCCCTACTGCTCAGTCGGTTGCGGCATCCTGATGTATGGCCTGGGCGATGGCGCGAAGAACGCTGCCGCCTCGATCATCCACATCGAAGGCGACCCGGACCACCCGGTCAACCGCGGCACCCTGTGCCCGAAAGGCGCTTCGCTGGTCGATTTCATCCACAGCCCGAGCCGCCTGCTGGAGCCGGAATACCGCGCACCGGGCAGCAGCGAGTGGACCAAGATCTCGTGGGACAAGGCCCTCGACCGTATCGCCAAGCTGATGAAGGAAGACCGCGACGCGAACTTCATCGAGCAGACCCCGGACGGCAAGACCGTCAACCGCTGGCTCACCACCGGCATGCTGGCCGCATCGGCTGCCAGCAATGAAGCAGGATACATTACCCACAAGACGATCCGTTCTTTGGGTATGCTCGCATTCGATAACCAGGCGCGTGTTTGACACGGTCCGACGGTGGCAGGTCTTGCCCCGACGTTTGGCCGTGGTGCGATGACGAATCACTGGGTCGACATCAAGAACGCCGATGTCATCCTCGTCATGGGCGGCAATGCCGCTGAAGCACACCCGTGTGGTTTCAAATGGGTCACCGAAGCAAAGGCCCACAATAAAGCGAAGCTGGTCGTGGTCGACCCGCGCTTTACCCGTACTGCGTCCGTCGCCGACTTCCACGTCTCGACGCGTACCGGCACGGACATCGTATTCCTGGGTGCGATCGTCAACTACCTGCTGACGAACGACAAGATCCAGCACGAGTATGTCCAGAACTACACGGACATGTCCTTCATCGTGCGCGAGGATTACCAGTTCAACGACGGTATCTTCTCGGGCTATGACGAGAAGGCCGGCAAGTACACCGACAAGTCGAGCTGGAACTACGAGATCGGCGAAGACGGTTTCGCCAAGGTCGATCCGACCATGCAGCACCCGCGCTGCGTGTACCAGCTGATGAAGCAGCACTATTCGCGCTATACGCCGGAAAAAGTGCAGCAGATTTGCGGCGTGGCGCCGGAACAGTTCCAGAAAGTTGCGGAGACCCTGGCATCGACCGCGGTCCCGGGCCGTGTCGCGACCATCCTGTACGCGCTGGGCTGGACCCACCACTCGGTCGGCGCCCAGATCATCCGCCTCGGCGCGATGGTCCAGCTGCTGCTGGGCAACATCGGTGCGGCGGGCGGCGGCATGAACGCACTGCGCGGCCACTCGAACATCCAGGGCCTGACCGACCTCGGCCTGATGTCGAACCTGCTGACCGGCTACATGACGCTGCCGTTCGAAGCGGAACAGGACTTCGGCAAGTTCATCGAGGCACGCGCCTCGAAGCCGCTGCGCCCTAACCAGCTGAGCTACTGGCAGAACTACAAGAAGTTCCACGTCTCGCTGATGAAGACCTGGTGGGGCGACGCCGCCACCACCGACAACAACTTCGCCTTCGACTACCTGCCGAAGCTGGACAAGCCGTACGACCTGCTGCAGGCGATCGAGCTGATGCACCAAGGCAAGATGAACGGTTACATCTGCCAGGGCTTCAACGTGATCGCGTCGGCGCCGAACAAGCAGAAGACCACCGAAGCGCTGTCGAAGCTGAAGTGGCTGGTCATCATGGACCCGCTGGAAACGGAAACCGCCGAGTTCTGGAAACCGCACGGCGAGTTCCATCGCGTCGATCCGGCCCAGATCCAGACCGAGGTGTTCCGCCTGCCGACCACCTGCTTCGCCGAAGAGCGCGGTTCGCTGGTGTCGTCGTCGCGCGTGCTGCAGTGGCACTGGCAAGGCGTCGAGCCGCCGGGCAAGGCACGTTCGGACATTGAGATCATGTCCGAGCTGTTCCTGCGCCTTAAGCAGGCGTACGTGACGGAAGGCGGCAAGTTCCCGGACCCGATCGTCAACCTGACCTGGCCGTATGCCAAGCCGAGCAGCCCGACCCCGGAAGAACTCGCGATGGAGTTCAACGGCAAGGCGCTGGCCGACGTGCTCGATCCGAAGGACCCGACCAAGGTGCTGGCCAAGAAAGGCGAGCAGCTGGGCAGCTTCGGCCTGCTGCGCGACGACGGCTCGACCGCCTCGGGCAACTGGATCTGGTGCGGTAGCTGGACCCAGGCCGGCAACCAGATGGGCCGCCGCGACAACAGTGACCCGACCGGTATCGGCAATACCCTGAACTGGGCGTGGGCATGGCCGGCCAACCGCCGCGTGCTGTACAACCGTGCCTCGGCCGACACCAAGGGCAAGCCGTTCGACCCGAAGCGCAAGCTGGTGGCCTGGAACGGTGCGACCTGGAGCGGTCCGGACGTGCCGGACTTCAAGCTGGACGAGGATCCGGCCAACGGCATGAACCCGTTCATCATGAACGCCGAAGGCGTGGCACGTTTCTTCGCCCGCGGCCAGATGAACGAAGGTCCGTTCCCCGAGCACTACGAGCCGTTCGAGAACCCGGTCGGCAAGAACCTGATGCACCCGAACAATCCGAAGGCGACCAGCAATCCGGGCGCCCGCGTGTTCCCGGGTGACCGTGCGCAGTTCGGCACGGCGCAGGAGTTCCCGGTGGTGGCAACGACCTACCGCCTGACCGAGCACTTCCACTTCTGGACCAAGCACGTGCGCCTGAATGCGATCATCCAGCCGGAGCAGTTCGTCGAGATCGGCGAAGCGCTGGCCAAGCAGATCGGCGTCAGCAGCGGCGAGACGGTGAAGGTGAGCTCGAAGCGCGGCCATATCATTTCGAAGGTTGTGGTGACCAAGCGAATCAAGTCGCTCAAGATCGACGGCAAGGAAACCCACACCGTGGGCATTCCGCTGCACTTCGGTTTCAAGGGCCTGACCAAGCCTGGCTACCTGACCAATACGCTGACCCCTGCCGTGGGCGATGGCAACTCGCAGACGCCGGAATTCAAGTCGTTCCTGGTGAAAGTCGAGAAGGCATAAGGCTCCGGAGAGAATATTTATGGCATTACAATCTTTGGATATCAAGCGGGTTTCCGCTACCACGACGGTACCGCCGACCAATCGTCATCCGGCGGCCGGCGAGGTCGCCAAGCTGATCGACGTCTCGAAGTGCATCGGCTGCAAGGCTTGCCAGACCGCCTGCATGGAGTGGAACGACGTGCGCGACGAAGTCGGCGTCAATGCGGGCGTGTATGACAACCCGCTCGACTTGACGCCGAAGTCGTGGACCGTGATGCGCTTTGCGGAGCACGAGACCAACGACGGCAACCTCGAGTGGCTGATCCGCAAGGACGGCTGCATGCACTGCGAAGAGCCGGGCTGCCTCAAGGCCTGCCCGTCGCCGGGTGCGATCGTGCAGTACAACAACGGCATCGTGGACTTCCACGAGGAAAACTGTATCGGCTGCGGCTATTGCGTCACCGGCTGCCCGTTCAACATTCCGCGCATCTCGAAGGAAGACAACCGCGCCTACAAGTGCACCCTGTGCTCGGACCGCGTGGCTGTCGGCCAGGAGCCTGCCTGCGTCAAGACCTGCCCGACCGGCGCAATCGTTTTCGGTACCAAGGAGGCGATGAAGGAACACGCCGCCGGCCGTATCGAAGACCTGAAGGAACGCGGCTACGAGAACGCTGGCCTGTACGACCCGGCCGGCGTCGGCGGCACCCACGTGATGTACGTGCTGCACCACGCGGACCGTCCGGCGCTGTACCACGGCTTGCCGAACAACCCGTCCATCAGCCCGATGGTCGGCCTGTGGAAAGGCGCCACCAAGCCGCTGGCCCTGTTGGGCATGGCGGCGGCCGCGGTCGCCGGCTGGTTCCACTACACCCGTGTCGGCCCGAACGAGGTCAGCAAGGACGAGGAAGCCGAGGCGCTGCACGAGGCCCGCCAGTTGAAAGGGGAAAAGCATGAAGCGTGATCAGGACGGCAACTTGATCAAGTTGCGGACCGATAAGGACGGCAACCCGGTCATCCAGCGCTACACCGCCAACGAACGCAGCAATCACTGGCTGACGGCGATCTGCTTCATCGTGCTGGCGCTGACCGGCCTGGCCATGTTCCACCCTGCCATGTCGTGGCTGGCGCTGCTGTTCGGCGGCGGCCAGTGGACCCGCATCCTGCACCCGTTCTTCGGTGTGGTGATGTTCGTCTCGTTCATGCTGCTGGCACTGCGCATGCGTGCCCACAACAAGTTCGAGGACGGCGACAAGCAGTGGCTGAAGCAGATCGGCGACGTGCTGGCCAACCGCGAGGACAAGCTGCCGCGCATCGGCAAGTACAACGCCGGCCAGAAGATGCTGTTCTTCACGCTGGTGGTGTGCATGATCGTGCTGCTGCTGTCGGGCATCGTGATCTGGCGCCAGTGGTTCTCGCACTTCTTCCCGATCGGCCTGATCCGCTTCTCGGCGCTGATGCACGCGTTCTTCGCCTTCGTGATCATCACGGCGATCATCGTGCACATCTACGCCGGCCTGTGGATCAAGGGCTCGATCGGCGCGATGACGCGCGGCTTCGTCAGCTACGGCTGGGCGCGCAAGCACCATCCGAAGTGGTTCGAAGAGGTGATGAAGAAGGGTGACAGCGGTCATTAAGTTGACCCGGCAAGCATGACCCGTCGTCCCTGCGAAGGCAGGGACGACGACGGCAAGCTTTTCATCATTCATTTAGAATAGGCCGGGTTCGCCGACGCGACCCGGCCTTTGTTTTTAGTCGAGAGATATCTTGGTACAACGTCTACTCCAACCCGGCGAGATCGAAGCACTCGATCATAACGCCATCCCGCGCCTGCTGCTGCCGCACCCGGCGTCCCTCTACCAGGCCCGCGCCGCGCGCCTGCGCGCCCTGGCCGCCGGCGAAGTGCCCGGCATTCCGGTCGAGGAAGCCCTCAAAGGCTATCTGACCCTGATGGCATGCGTCGCCGACGCCCAGCACACCGTGGTCACCCGCCTCGGCGCCACCGGCGTGGCGCTGCCTGCGAATGAAGAGCTGAAGCTCGCGCACGACCACAATATGCCGCCGCTGCCGGCCACCGGCACCCGTCCCGCGGTCTGGCTGGGCGTGTTCGCCAGCCTGCTCGACGCGCTCGAAGCCGCCAAGGACGCGCCGCCGCAGCTGGCGCCGGCCGTCGCCAGCCTGCGCGCCACCCCGAGCGCCGAGCTGGAAGGCATCGCCGACGCCATCCTCGGCAGCTTCGACGAAGGCGCCGATCCGCTGCGCGCGCCGTTCATCGCGGCCGCCCTGCAAGTCACCTGGAGCCTGATGGCGGGCCAGCTGGACGCCGCCTGGGCCCAGCCGCTGGTCACGAGCACCCTGTGCCCGGTATGCGGCTCGCATCCGGTGGCCAGCGTGGTGCGCATCGGCGGCCAGTCGCAGGGTTACCGCTACCTGCACTGCAGCGTCTGCGAAAGCGAATGGCACATGGTGCGCGTGAAGTGCTCGTGCTGCGAATCGAACGGCAAGATCGCCTACCAGGGCCTGATCGGCAAGGACGAGGACCCGCAGCTCGAAAACGAAGCCGCCGCCAAGGCCGGCAAACCGGGCTACAAGAACATCGACCCGTCCAAGGTGGCGCGCGCCGAAACCTGCGACGACTGCCATACCTACCGCAAGATCTTCAACCAGGAACACGACTTCCATGTCGAACCGGTGGCGGACGACCTGGCCAGCATGATGCTGGACGTGCTGGTGTCGGAAGCGGGTTATGCCCGCGCCAGCGGCAACCCGCTGCTATGGCTGAAGGAAGATGCATGATGAAGGAACGAGCGTAATGGCAGCCGATGGTGCGGCAACCCCCAACCTGCGGCTGCCTGCGGTGCATGTGCTGCTGGACGATCCGGCCTGCGCACCGCTGCTGGCGCAATACGGGCGCGAACAGAGTGTCGAGACGCTGCGCGCGGTGCTGAGCGAGGTGCGGTCGCGCCTCCTGGCCGGCGAAGCGCCCGATACGGCGCCGGCCGCGCTGCTGGCGCTGCTGGACGCGCGCCTGCGCAGCAGCAACGCCTCGAAGCTGGTTCCGGTGTTCAACCTGACCGGCACCGTCCTGCACACCAATCTCGGACGCGCGCTGCTGCCCGACGAAGCGGTGCAGGCCGTGGTCGAAGCGCTGCGCTGGCCGATGAACCTGGAATGGGACCTCGAGACCGGCAGCCGCGGCGACCGCGACAACCTGGTCGAAGCCCAGCTGCGGGCGCTGACCGGGGCCGAGGCCGTCACCATCGTCAACAACAATGCGGCGGCCGTGCTGCTGATGCTGAACGCATTGGGTGCCGGCCGCGAAGTGATCGTCTCGCGCGGCGAGCTGGTCGAGATCGGCGGCGCCTTCCGCATCCCCGACATCATGACCCGCGCCGGGGCCATCCTGCGCGAAGTCGGCACCACCAACCGCACCCACCTGAAGGACTATGCGGAGTTCGCCGGCGAGAACACCGCCATGCTGCTCAAGGTCCACACCAGCAATTACGCGATCACCGGCTTCACCAAGGAAGTGACGGTGGCCGAACTGGCGCCGCTGGCGCGCGAGCGCGGCATCCCGATCGCCGTCGATCTCGGCAGCGGGACGCTGGTCGACCTGGAGCGCTACGGCCTGCCGCACGAGACCACGGTCAGGGAAACCATCGCGGCCGGGGCCGACCTGGTCACCTTCAGCGGCGACAAGCTGCTCGGCGGCCCGCAGTGCGGCATCATCGCCGGCCGTGCCGACCTGATCGCCACGATCAAGAAGAACCCGCTGAAGCGCGCGCTGCGCGTGTCGAAATTGACGCTAGCTGCTTTGGAACCGGTGCTGAACCTGTACCGCGCGCCCGACCTGCTGCCCGAACGCCTGACCACGCTGCGCCTGCTGACCCGTCCGGCAGCCGACATGCGCGCGCTGGCCGAAGCGCTGCTGCAGCCGATGCAGGATGCACTCGGCCCCGGCTACGCGGTGGCGGCCGAGCCGATGAGCAGCCAGATCGGCAGCGGCGCCCTGCCGGTGGACCGCTTGCCGAGCTATGGCCTGGCGATCCGCGCCGGTGCGGGCGTACGCGGCAATCCGCTGGGCGTGCTGGAACGGCGCCTGCGCGCCCTGCCGCGCCCGGTGGTCGGCCGCATCGCCGACGATACCCTGTGGCTGGACCTGCGCTGCCTCGAAGAGCCGCAGCGCGACGTATTCATCCGCCAACTGGCGCAGCTGGCGTCCGCAGCAGCATGATCGTCGGTACCGCAGGCCATATCGACCATGGCAAGACCACGCTGACGCGCGCCCTGACCGGGGTCGACACCGACCGCCTGAAGGAAGAAAAGGCGCGCGGCATCTCGATCGAACTGGGATACGCGTATTTACCGTCGCAGTCGGACGGTCACGTGCTGGGCATCATCGACGTGCCCGGCCACGAAAAGTTCATCCGCACCATGGCCTCGGGCGTGACCGGCATCGACGTTGCCCTGCTGGTGGTGGCTGCGGACGACGGCGTGATGCCGCAGACGCGCGAGCACCTGGCCATCCTGCAGCTGCTCGGCGTGCGCCGCGGCGTGGTGGCGCTGACCAAGGCAGACCGTGCCGATGCGCAGCGCATCGCCGAAGTCGAAGGGGAGATCCGCGCACTGCTGGCGGCGACGCCGTTTGCCGGCGCGCCGATCTTCCCGACCCGCTCGACCGACCAGGGCGATACGGGCGTGGCCGCCCTGCTGGCCCACCTGCGCGCGCTGGAAGCATCGCTGCCGGCGCGCGACGAGGCGCGCCTGTTCCGCCTGGGCGTCGACCGCGTGTTCACGCTGTCCGGCCAGGGCACGGTGGTCACCGGCACCGCGCTCGCGGGCAGCGTCGCCATCGGCGACAGCGTGGTGCTGGCGCCCTCGGGCAAGGGGGCGCGCGTGCGCGCGGTCCACGCCCAGAACCGCGCCGCCGAGCGCGGCCTGGCCGGCCAGCGCCTGGCGCTGAACCTGGCCGGCGTGGCGCGCGAGGACATCGAACGCGGCACCTGGATCGTCGATCCGCGCATGGGCGCGTGCTCGGAGCGCCTCGACGTCGACCTGCAACTTCTGCCCGACGCCGGCAGCGCCCTCAAAGCCTGGAGCCCGGTACACGTGCACATCGGCGCCGCCCACCATACCGCCAACGTGGTGCCGCTCGACGCCGAGCAGCTGCAGGCCGGCCAGCGCGGCCGCGTGCAGCTGGTATTCGAGCAGGCGCTGCACGCGGTGCCGGGCGACCGCTTCGTGCTGCGCAATGCCCAGGCCACCCAGACGGTCGGCGGCGGCGTGGTGCTCGATCCGTTCGGCGCCGCGCGCAAGCGCAGGAGCCCGGCGCGCCTGGCCTGGCTCGACGCACTGGCCGCCTTCGTCGACAACGGCGATGCCGCACCGCTGCTGCGCGCCAGCCCCTCGGGCCTGAGCGGCGCCGAACTGGTGCGCCTGACGCAAGTGCCGCTGGAGCGGCTGGCGCTGCCACCCGACACGCTGCGCCTGCCGCTCCCGGGCGGCGATACGCTGCTGGTCGATCCGGCGATGCTGGCGCCGCTGCAGGACAAGGTGCTGGCCGTGCTGGCCGACTTTCACGCGCGCCAGCCCGACGAAGCCGGCCCGGAACTGTGGCGCCTGAAGCGCATGGCGGCGCCGGATGCGAGCGACGCCCTGTGGAGCGGCCTCACGGCGCGCATGCTGGACGCGGGGACGTTGACCCGCACCGGCCACAGCGTGCACCTGCCGGGACACAGCGTCGCCCTCAGCGCTGCCGAGGAGGCTTTGGCAGCGCGCCTGCTGCCGGCGCTGCAGGCCGGCCGCTACGATCCGCCCTGGGTGCGCGACCTGGCCAGGACCTACAACGTGGCCGA
Organism: Herbaspirillum sp. SJZ107; assembly: GCF_006715485.1. Classification (GTDB taxonomy): domain Bacteria; phylum Pseudomonadota; class Gammaproteobacteria; order Burkholderiales; family Burkholderiaceae_D; genus Telluria. The sequence goes on along the minus strand of NZ_VFNH01000001.1, from coordinate 1,651,731 downwards.
GGATGCCGTGCGCGCACTGCTGCGCAAGCTGGCGCGCGCGGGTCAATTGAGCCAGGTGGTGCCCGACCTGTTCTACCACCCGGCGCCGCTGGCCGAACTGGCACACATCGTGGCCGGCCTGCCGGACGTGCAGGCCGCCGCCTTCCGCGACGCCACCGGCCTGGGACGCAAGCGCGCGATCCAGATTCTGGAGTTTTTCGACCGCGTCGGCTATACTCGCCGCGTCCGCAACAGCCACATGCTGCGTCCGCAAGTCAGCTGGCAAAGCTGACCCCGGTTCTGTACGACGAAGGAAGGCATTCTCATCCGGTGATGGGGCTGGGCTTCAAACCCAGTGGGGGGCGTCAGCCGCTCTCCTGTAAGTTCGACTCTTTCTGCCTTCCGCCAATCTTTTAGTATCAATTAGCACGTAAACGTCGCCCCTGCGAAGGCAGGGGCCCAAGTTGCCGGCATAGCGCAAAACTTGGGCCCCTGCCTGCACAGGGGCGACGTGCTTCGGCCGCAGGTACTGCTATGTGCAGCACCTGCCGGCCGAGATGATTATTACTTCGAATCCGGAGTGCTCGAAGACGTCGACGACGTCGCATTGAACGCCTTCTGCTGCTGCGGATCCACCGCCTCCGATGGATCCTTCTGCAGCGTCGCTTCCGCACCCGGCTTCGGCTGGGTGGTGGTCGCGTTATCGGCGCCATTCTTCGACTTCACGCCCTTGCCGATGTTCTTGTGCTTCCCGTTCGGCTTGTTCTGGTTGGTGTGATGCACGTCCTGGCGCGCATGGGTGGCGCTCAGGCCCGGCGTGGCGTCGGTGCCGGCCTTGCTGTCGGCCTGGGTGTTGGGCGGGTTCGAGTAATTGGCCACCGAGTGGCTCTGGGCCTGGGCCAGGCCGGCGCCCAGCAGGCCGGCCAGTACGATTGCGAGTTTGGTCTTCATGGTCGTTCCTTTCAATGTTTGCCGAGAATAGGGTCGACCGAGCTTGGCTCGGCGATCTCGACACCGTTGCGTTCGGCGCGGAAGCGTTTTGACATTGCATACACTTCCTTGCGTACACGCATGATGGAACCCAGAGGGCGATGCGCGGCCAGCGCGTGCCATGGGTTGAATTGCATGCCTTCGTCGATCTTCTGTGCCCGGTCGGTACTCCAGGCTTCCTGCTGGGCGACGCGCAGGCGCGCCACCGTCACATACGGGCTGAGGTCTTCCGGCCATTCAACCGAGGCATCCTCGATCGGCATCTTGTCGATGTCGGTGCACAGCTGGATGCGCAACTCCCATTCGCCGCCGTGGCCGGAGAAATAATCGACCACCGCATCGCGCAGGCCGTCCGGCTTGTCCTTCAGGTCGACCGCGGCATCCTTCAGCGCGGTGAGTTCGGGGCTGACCGGCGCCACCGACACCTTGGCCATGTAGTCGCCGAACAGGATCGGCACCTGGCTGTAATAGGTTTCGCCGAGCGGGTTGGTTTCCGGATGGCCACCCAGCGACTTCAGCGTCGCGCTCTCGCCGCCGACGGCCTCGATGACTTTTTCGGCGCCGCGCGCGACCGCCGAAAAGGCGCGCTTCAGGTTCGGCACCTTGTCGGTGGTCGAGGCCAGCAGCTTGGCGCTGCCCAGGAATTTCCTGGCGTTCGGCGCGCTGAACACCGGCCCGTTGACCAGCACGAAGTCCTGGGTGGTGGCATCCTCGCTGCCCTCGACGCGGCTGCCCGGCACCCCGATCACCTTCAAGGACAGCCCGCGCGGCGTCGAGACGTCGTCGCTGAGGATGTCGCCCGGGGTGGTCGACAGGCGGATCACCGCCGGATAACGGCCGGGCTGGGCGAACAGGCCCTGGGCATACGCGGGCGCCAGGCCACCCTCCACGGTCAGTTCGCCGACCAGCAGGCCGTGCGTCTTGGCGTGCACGCTGCGGATCGCATGCCCGGAATCCTGGAAGGTCTTGACCGAGATGCCGTGCATCGTGTCCTTCAGGTCGAAGGTGGTGACCTGTTCCTCGTCTTCCGGCACCTCATAGGCCGGCGTATAAGGAATCGGACGGATTTCAGCGGGAGTCGTCATGATCGTTCGCTTTCGGTTATGGAACTGACATGATGCCGGACCCGCGCCGACTCTTCTGTGCAGCGGCGCACGTATTTGACGGATTTGATTGCGAATGCATTCGATGCGGCCTCCCATGTGCGCTTGCGAACAGACATGGCTGCGCCGGTGACGCACGCTGCTCGTATGGAGACCACCACAGGGCACGGATCATGAACAAGGATGGCAGCAGCAACGAACCCAAACTCCCGGCCGGCGGCTGGGGCTCGATCAAGGAAGTGACCACCATCCTGCTCGAGCAGCGGGTCCCGGTCGAGGGTTCGGCCCTCCTCCTCAAGCAGAACAAGCCGGACGGCTTCATGTGCGTCAGCTGCGCCTGGGCCAAGCCGGCGCATCCGCACCCGGCCGAATTCTGCGAAAGCGGCGCCAAGGCGACGGCGTGGGAAGTCACCAGCAAGGTGGTCAAGCCGGAATTCTTCGCCAAGCACACGGTGCGCGAATTGGAAAGCTGGGACGACCACGACCTGGAAGACATCGGCCGCCTGACGGTGCCGCTGCGCTATGACGCCGCCAGCGACCGCTACACCGAGATCGGCTGGGACCAGGCCTTCGACGAGATCGGCGCCCAGCTGCGCGGCTTCGATCCGAAGCAGGTGGTGTTCTACAGCTCGGGCCGCGCCTCGCTCGAAACCTCTTACATGTACCAGCTGCTGGCGCGCATGTACGGCAACAACAACCTGCCGGACAGCTCCAACATGTGCCACGAGAGCACCTCGGTGGCGCTGCCGAAGTCGATCGGCGTGCCGATCGGCACCGTCACCCTGGACGATTTCGAAAAGACCGACTGTATCTTCTTCTTCGGCCAGAACGTGGGCGTCAACAGCCCGCGCATGCTGCACCAGCTGCAGGAAGCGCGCAAGCGCGGCGTCGAGATCATCACCTTCAACCCACTGCGCGAACGCGGCCTGGTCAGCTTCACCAATCCGCAATCGCCGCTCGAGATGCTGACCGGCAGCGAGACCTGCATCAGCACCCAGTACCACCAGCTCAAGGCCGGCGGCGATACCGCCGCATTGATGGGCCTGTGCAAGGCCGTGATCGACGCCGACGATGCCGCCATGGCCGCGCACGCCGGCCGTACGCTCGACGCGCCCTTCCTCGCCGGCCATACGCACGGCTTCGAGGAACTGGCGACCTCGGCGCGTGCCCTCGACTGGGCCGAGATCGAGCGCGAATCCGGCCTGACGCGCGCCGCCATCGAAGGCGCGGCCCAGGTGTACATGCGCTCGCACGCCGTGATCGGCATCTTCGGCATGGGCCTGACCCAGCACCGCAACGGCGTCCAGAATATCCAGATGCTGGTGAATTTCCTGCTCCTGCGCGGGAACATCGGCAAGCCGGGCGCCGGCATCTGTCCGGTGCGCGGCCACTCCAACGTGCAGGGCCAGCGCACCGTCGGCATCACCGAGAAACCGGAACTGGCGCCGCTCGACAAGCTGAAGGAACAATACGGTTTCGAACCGCCGCGCGACAAGGGCATGAACACGATCGAGGCTTGCGAAGGGATCCAGGCCGGCAAGGTGCAGGCGCTGATCAGCCTGGGAGGCAACCTGGTGCGGGCCGTTCCCGACCACGGCGCGATGGACGCCGGCTGGCGCGCGCTGCCGCTGACGGTACAGATCTCGACCAAGCTGAATCGCAGCCACCTGGTGCACGGCAAGGCGGCCTACATCCTGCCCTGCCTGGGCCGCATCGAGATCGACCGCCAGAACGGCGTCGAGCAGGCGGTGTCGATGGAAGACTCGACCGGCTGCATGCACGGCTCGCGCGGCCGCGCCGAGCCGGCCGCCGATACGCTGCTGTCGGAGCCGGCGATCGTCGCGCGCCTGGCCAAGGCCACGCTGGCGCCGAATCCGAAAGTCGACTGGGACGGCTGGGTGGCCGACTACAGCAAGGTGCGCGACGCCATTGCCGAGACCTACCCGGAGATCTTCAACCACTTCAACGAACGCATGTGGACGCCGGGCGGCTTCCGCAAGCCGGTGGCGGCAGCCCAGCGTCAATGGAACACACCGACCAAGAAGGCGAACTTCACGGTGCCCGACGGCCTGGCCGCGGATCCCGACCTGAAGGAAGAGAGCCCGGACGTGCTGCGCCTGTTCACGGTGCGCAGCGACGGCCAGTTCAACACCACGATCTACAGCCACGAAGACCGCTTCCGCGGGGTCAAAGACCGGATGGTGCTGTTCATGGCGCGCGAGGACATGGACGCCCAGGGCCTCAGCGACGGCGACATCGTGCAGGCCAGCACCGTGGCCAAGGACGGCGTCGAGCGCCGCGTCGACGGCTTGCGGGTGGTGGAGTACCCGGTGCCGCCGGGCTGTACCGCCGGCTACTACCCGGAATGCAACCCGCTGCTGCCGCTGTGGCACTACGCCAAGGACAGCAAGGTGCCGGCGGCGAAATCGATCGCCGTGCGGCTGACCCGCAGCGGGCAAGCCGCGGCATGAGGGGCGGCGCGAAATCGATGCGCACGCCGGCCGGCTACCTGATGGTGCTGACCGAGGGCGACGACCTGTTCGCCGAACTGGAAGCGCTGGCGCTGCGCGAAGACATCCCGAGTGCCAGCTTCACCGGCTTCGGCTTCGCCGGCAAGGTCACCTTCGGCTTTTTCGATTTCGCCAAGCGCGATTACGATCCGGCCACCTTCGAGAACCGTGAAATGACCGGGATCAACGGCACGCTGGCCTGGAAGGACGGCAAGCCGTCGATCCACGCGCACGGCGTCGGCGGCGGGCCGGATTTCAAGGTCACGGGAGGACACCTGCTGGCGCTGACCGTCGGGCGCGGCTCGCTCGAGGTGACGATTGCAGTACACGACACCCGGCTGGAACGGCGCGAGGAGCCCTCGATCGGCGCCAACATCCTGCGCCTGCCGGGCGCGTGACGGATTTCGCGTGACGCGTCACACAAATTATTGCGGGAGTTCGATGGCCACCAGGTCCCAGTGCCACAAGCCGGCACGGCGGAACACGAAACGGCCGGCGCCGGGGGCATCGGTGCCGACCACGACCTCGCCCCATTCGCGGTAATGCAGCGACCAGTCGCGCCGCTCGCGCGCGGCCGCATCGGCATCGTTGTTGCCCTGGGCCGACGGCTCAGGCTTGGCGAGCCCGACCCTGCCGGTGTCCAGCATTGCCATCACGCCGGCCGGCGACACCATCGCGTCGATGATCGGGTTGACCGCCAGCGCCGCCATCGCCGCGCCCAGGCGAGCGAACGGGTTGGCGTCCTCTGGGCCGACCGTGCGCTGCATGCGCGTCGTGACCTGGCCCTTCAGGTTGTCGCGCAGCGCCGCGAAGTCGACGTGCGCCGATACCGTGGCGGCATCGCGCTCGGTGACCGCGGTGCGCAGGCGGTACAGGTCCCAGTACGGACTGACCCAGGCCGACACCGGCAGCAGGATGACGAACAGGATGGCAATCCATCCGATGAGCTTGCGCGGCATAGGCACCTTTCTCAAAAGGATCATTATAGGAACAAGCGCTGCCCGGTGACATAAACCCTTGATCTGGCTATAATTTCCGCCTTCCGCGTCTGCCGCACCTTCCAGGATCCCGCCATGTCACTGCTCGCCCACCAGCTCGAACTGCTGTCCCCCGCCAAGACCGCCGAGATCGGCCGGGAGGCGATCCTGCACGGGGCGGACGCGGTCTATATCGGCGGCCCCGCCTTCGGCGCGCGCCACAACGCCAGCAACCCGCTGGAAGACATCGCGGCGCTGGTCGAATTCGCGCACTGCTACCGGTCGCGCATCTTCGTGACCATGAACACGATCATGCACGACGCCGAGCTGGAAACGGCGCGCAAGCAGATCTGGCAGCTGTACGAGGCCGGCGTCGATGCCCTGATCATCCAGGACATGGGCCTGCTCGAGCTCGACCTGCCGCCGATCCAGATGCATGCCAGCACCCAGTGCGACATCCGCACGCTGGAAAAGGCGAAATTCCTGTCCCAGGTCGGCTTCAGCCAGCTGGTGCTGGCGCGCGAACTGACGATCGAGCAGATCCGCAAGATCCGTGCCGAGGTCGACACCCCGCTCGAATACTTCATCCACGGCGCCCTGTGCGTGGCCTTCTCGGGCCAGTGCTACATCTCGCATGCGGACAACGGCCGCAGCGCCAACCGCGGCGACTGCTCGCAGGCGTGCCGCCTGCCGTATACCTTGTCGGACGGCCAGGGCCGCGTGGTGGCTTACGAAAAGCACCTGCTGTCGATGAAGGACAACGACCAGAGCCGCAACCTGGAAGCGCTGATCGACGCCGGCGTGCGCTCGTTCAAGATCGAGGGCCGCTACAAGGACATGGGCTACGTGAAGAACATCACCGCCCACTACCGCCTGCTGCTGGACGAGATCCTGGAGCGCCGCCCGGAACTGGCGCGGGCTTCCAGCGGCCGCACGCGCGTGCTGTTCACGCCGGACGTGGACAAGAATTTCCACCGCGGCCATACCGATTACTTTGCCCAGGGCCGCCAGCAGACCATCGGCGCCTTCGATTCGCCCAAGTACGTGGGCGTGGAACTGGGCACCGTGGTGCGCATCGGCGGCGACAATTTCGACATCGTTGCCCACAGCGCCATGGCCAACGGCGATGGCCTGAACTACATGCACAAGCGCGAGACGATCGGCATCCAGGCCAATACCGTGCAAAAGCTGGGTGAAGACGAGGACGGCCAGCGCTGGCGCGTGTTCCCGAACGAGACCCTGGCCAACCTGCCCGGCCTCAAGGTCGGCAGCGTGATCCACCGCAACCGCGACCATACCTGGGAAGCGCAGCTGACCAAGAAATCGTCCGAGCGCCGTGTCGGCGTCGACCTGGTCCTGTCCGAGATCGAAGGTGGCCTGCGCCTGAAGCTGCGCGACGAGGACGGCATCGAGAGCCACGCCGATGCGCTGATCGCTCTGCAGCCCGCGCGCGAAGCGGCGCAGGCCGACAGCGCGCTGCGCACCAGCCTGGGCAAGCTGGGCAACACGATGTTCGAAGCCGGGTCGGTCACCCTGCAGCTGTCGCAGCCGTGGTTCGTGGCCGCCAGTGCCATCAACGCGCTGCGCCGCGACGCCGTCACCGCCCACGAAGCGGCACGCCTGGGCAGCTGGGAGCGTCCGGAACGCGCGCAGGTCGCGAACCCGCCACCGGTGTATCCGGAGACCCAGCTCAGCTACCTGGCCAACGTCTACAACGACAAGGCCCGCGCCTTCTATCACAAGTACGGCGTGCAGCTGATCGACGCCGCCTACGAGGCGCACGAGGAAGCCGGCGAAGTCCCCCTGATGATCACCAAGCACTGCCTGCGCTTCTCGTTCAACCTGTGCCCGAAGCAGGCCAAGGGCGTGCAGGGTGTGCAGGGCCAGGTGCGGGCCGAGCCGATGACGCTGGTCAGCGGCGAGGAAAAGTACACGCTGAAGTTCGACTGCAAGCCGTGCGAGATGCACATCATCGGCGCGATGAAGCCGCACATCCTGCAATCGCCGCCGCCGTCGGCGATTCCGTACAGCCCGCTGGTGTTCCACCGCCAGCGCCCGCGCGCCTGAGACCTGTACCCGGGAAGCGCCTGACCGGACGTTCCGTCAGTCGCTTCCCGCGTTAATCAGTTCAGTGTGGCCGAATCCCTTCGAATAGTCGATCACCGACACCAGCATCGGCCGGATGCGCAGGAACACCACTTCCGCCGCCATGTCCGGCCCCACCCACTCCGACACATCCGGAAAGCGTGCCTCGAGACAGGCGCGCGCCGTATCGGCATCCTGCGGATCGTCGAGGATCTCGGCATGCGCGCTCATCGACAGGCCGCGGATGTCGCGCCAATCGTGGTACGGCAGGTTGATCGTCAGGGATACCTTGTCGTTGTGGCGGATGTTGTTCGCCTTCTGGCTGCCGCGCCCGATCCCGGCGTACAGCGTCATGTCGCGGCAGGCGAAGCTGACGGTGGTCGCCTGCGGATAGCCGTCCGGCCGGATCGTTGCCAGCGTCAGGTCGGTACCGTGGTCCAGCACCTGCCTGATGAATTCCCGTTGTGCCTCGTCCATGCAGCCCTCCCCGGCCAATTTTCCACCTACCAATAGTCACAAGCCTGTAACTTTCACGTTGCACCTGTAGCGCCACGCTGTCAACCCTGCGTTACACATTGTCAACAGGAACTTTTTGTTGATACCAAAAGTGGCAATCAGTGTTTCCGGATGCCGCGTTCCGTATCTTTGCACATCTTCGCTCTGGCGACGCATGCGAATCGTCCGCCACTTTCCGCAATCGATCGGCATAATGTTGGTGAAACTTTAACTGATGTGTAGAAATTGCCACTGATACATACAAGAATGGCATTTCTAACATTTGGTTACACTTGTAAAATAAACATTCGATGGCGCCATCGCTGCTCCCTGCAGCGGCGGCGCCGTTTGACGTCTCTGGAGGATGGATGATCCGAAAACGCCTGCTGTGCATTACTCCCAATGAATCCGATGCCGACGAACTGCTCGACGCAGCAATGGGCGACTGGGAGATTCGCAGTGTGCCAACCCTGGCCGATGCCGCCCGCGAACTGCGCAGCCAGCGCTACCTGGTCGGGCTCCTGGTGCACGACCGCGACACCCAGCGGCCGGCCGAGCTCGATACCTTCCTGCGCCGCCACGGCCACATGCAGTGGGTCGGCGTATTCCGCCCGCGCGACCTGGAAAGCGCCCCCTGCCGCGACCTGGTGGTGGAACACCTGTGCGACTACCACACAGCGCCGGTCGACCCGGTGCGTCTGGCGCACACCCTCGGGCATGCGCACGGCTGGGCCATGCTGCGCCGCCGTACCGAACCAGCCGCGGCGGACGGTGCGTCGCGCTCGCCGCTGATCGGCAATTGCGACGCCATCGTGCGCCTGCGGGCCCAGGTCGAGCGCGTCGCCAAGGTGGCGGCGCCGGTGCTGATCTGGGGTGAAAGCGGCAGCGGCAAGGAGCTCACGGCGCAGGCCGTCCACACCCATTCCGACCGTGCCGGCGGCCCCTTCGTGCCGATCAACTGCGGCGCGATTTCGCCGACCCTGATCCACTCGGAACTGTTCGGCTACGAGCGTGGCGCCTTTACCGGCGCCACCAAGGGCAAGGCCGGCCTGATCGAATCGGCCCACGGCGGCACCCTGTTCCTGGACGAGATCGGCGACTTGCCGAAGGACCAGCAAGCCAACCTGCTGCGCTTCTTGCAGGAAAAGACGATCTGCCGCCTGGGCAGTACGCGGACCATCGCGGTGGATGTGCGCGTGGTGGCGGCATCGCACGTACAGCTGCAGGAAGCTGTGGCAAAGGGCAATTTCCGCGAGGACTTGTATTACCGTCTTGCCGTGCTGCCGGTGACCGTCCCGCCGCTGCGCGAACGGCGTGACGACCTGGTGGTGCTGGCCGAACACTTCTTCCACCTGTATGCCGACGAAAAGTCGCCGCGCCTCAAGGGTTTTTCCAACCGTGCCATCGCCGCCATCCTGGAACACACCTGGCCCGGCAACGTCCGCGAGCTCATCAACCGCGTCCGACGTGCGCTGGTGATGTCCGACGGGCGCTTCATCATGCCGGAAGACCTCGGACTCGGCCATTCGAGCTCGCTGATGGCGCCGGCGGCCCTCGATGATGCGCGCCTGCGCACCGAGCGCTCTGCCCTGCGCGAATGCCTCGACCGCAGCGGCCAGAACGTCAGCCGTGCGGCGCGCGACCTGGGTGTGTCGCGCACCACGATGTACCGCCTCCTGAGCAAGCACGGCATGCGTTCCTGACGCCTGCCGTCCAGATCCATCTTGTCGACGGCGCTGGCACCTTGTGCCGCGCCGGATGCGCCCGCCGCGACCCCGACGCGGCGGCAGCCCTTCTCCCTCTTCCCCACTACCAGGCCGCACTGCCTGACGCGCGGCCTTATCGAAATATATCCTCCAAGCATCCTTTACAGGCTGTCCTACAAGTGTGTCGGGGCGTTCGTGGCACAACATTCAGGCACATCATAAGTCCTTGATTTATATGCTGAATAACCTTTTTTTACAGTCGTAACAGGGTGTTACACGTGTGCAGTGAACTCTGTGTGTTGCCACACCCTCCGTTACACATCTGTGCCACTTGTGTAACACTTAATCGGTATTTTCATCAAATCGTATCAGACTGAGTCTGACATTCGTGTCGGATGAATCTGGCAAAGCCTTCAAAAACAGATACTTAGCGAACTCGACAGTATCGCTGGCACGTGTTGTGCAAAGTGAAAGAGGTCGGCGCTACAGCCGGCCTACTACCAACCAACACCCAGAGGGGAAACTCGAATGAACAAGACTTTGCTCGTGACCGCTATTTCGCTCGCTTTCTCGCTGAGCGCCCAAGCTGATGATTCCGTCGTTGGCCGCGGCGGCAGCACGGTCACGCAGAACACGACCCGTGCCACGGACAGCAACAACACGTCGACCGCTACCGACATGAGCAACACCGGCAACACGGCGACCAACACCGCTACCGACAACAGCAACACCGGCAACACCGCCACCAGCAACAGCGGCAACACCGCCACCAACACCGACGGCAGCAACCGCAGCACCAACACCAGCACGGTCACGACTGACAACAGCAATCGTTCGACGACCCAGACGGACAGCAGCAACCGCTCCAACACCCAGACCGACAACAGCAACCGCAGCACCTGGACCCAGACCAACACCGACAGCAGCGACAACAGCAGCCGCAACAACTCGAACCAGGGCAACGACAACAGCACCCGCACCACCAGCAACACCACCAGCACCAACGCGTCGAACCAGGGCAACGACAACAGCGCCCGCACCACCACCACCACGACCAACACCGACAGCAGCGACAACAGCTCGCGCACCACGTCGACCAACAACTCGAACCAGGGCAACGACAACAGCACCCGCACCACGTCGACCAACAATTCGAACCAGGGCAACGACAGCAGCGCACGCACCAACAACAGCGGCAACACCGCTTCGAATTCGCAGACCGACAGCAGCAACCGCTCGGTGACCAGCACCGACAGCAGCAACCGCAGCGACAACAGCCAGCGCACCACCACCACCAACACCGACAACTCGAACCAGGGCAACGACAACAGCCAGCGTACGGCCAACACCACCACCAACACCACGACCAACAAGAACAGCTCGGGCCAGAACCGCAGCAGCGGCGACGCCATGGCGTCGGGCCTGGGCGCAGCAGCTGCCAACAACGGCGGCGATGCAAGCTCGTCGCTGGCCAACTCGTTCAACACCTCGACCGCCAACGCCACCAGCAACCTGAGCGGTTCGGTCTCGGGCAACACCGTGTCGAACATCGGTAACCAGGTCGTGAACAACGGCGGCGCCAACGGCGGCGCAGCAACCGCCGGCAACGGCGCAATGGGCACCAGCGGCAGCGTCGCTGCCACCGGTGGCGCCGGCGCAGCAGGCGGCAGCGCCGATGCGGCAACCGGTGCGGCAGGCGGCAACGCCACCAGCGCCGGCGCGACCGCAGGCGGTGCCACGGTCGGTTCGGCCATGGCAGGCGCAGGCGGCGCAGGCGGCATGTCTTCGGGCGCCACCTCGGGTGCCGGCGCCATGGGCGGCGCAGGCGGTTCGGGTGCAGCTGGCGGCGCAGCCGGCTCGACCGGCGGCGCAGGCGGCGCAGGCGCGGCCGGCGGTTCGTCGACCGGCGCTGCAGGCGGCTCGACCGGCGCGCTCGCCGGCGGTAACGGTGGCTCGACCGGCGGTTCGTGGGCCGGCACCGGCGGTGCAGGCGGCGCCAGCGGCGACGCAATGGGCGGCCGCGGCGCAGCAGGCGGCGCGGGTGGTGCAGGCGCAGCCGGCGCCGCCGGCGGCATGGGCGGTGCAGGCGGCTCGGGCGCAGCAGGCGGTACCGCCGGCAATGCCGGCGCCACCGCGTCGAACGGCGCTTCGGGTGCCCCGGCCAGCGCCGGCGGTTCCTACGCCAGCTCGGGCGCCGGCGGCATGCCGGGCACCGGCACTGAAGGCACCAACGGCACCGGCACCGGCGGCGCCAGCGGCACCGCAACCACGGGCGGCCTGAGCGCCACCGGCGGCGCAGTCACCAGCGGCGCCGGCACGGCAACCGCAGGTACCACCACCGGCGGCGCAGGCGGCGCAGGTGCAGCAGGTGCAGCCGGCGGTGCCGGCGGCGCAGGCGGTGCGGGTGCAGCGGCCGGCGCAGGCGGCGCCGGTGCAATGGCTTCGAACGGCGCAGGTTCGGGTGCAGCCGGCGGCGCTGCCACCAGCGGTGCAGGCGGCGCAGGCGGTTCGCACTCGGCGACCGCAGGTGCCGGCGGTTCGACCACCGGCGGTCTCGGCGGCGCAGGCGGTGCAGGTGCTTCGGGCACCGCCACCGCAGGCATGGGTGGTTCGGGCGCAGCAGGCGGCGCGGCAGGCGACACCGGCATGGCCTCGAACACCTCGGGTTCGGGTGCAGCAGGCGGCTCGGCTACCACCGGTTCGGCAACCACCGGCTCGGCAACCTCGGGCGCCTCGACTGCCGGTAACGGCGGCACCGGCGGTTCGGGCGGCACCACCACCGGCGGCCGCGGCGGCGACCTGGCTGCCATCACCACCGGCTACGGCCAGGGCGGCATGGGTGGCGCAGCTACCGGCGGCATGGGCGGCACCAACACCGTGAGCGGCGGCACCTTCAACATGTCGAACACGATGAACGGCACCGCGCAATCGGCTGCAGGCATCTCGGTGATCAGCCAGAACACCGGCATCTCCTCGATGGTCCAGCAGAGCGTGAACGTCCAGGCCAACATGAACCTGTAATCCGAGCTTGACTGCCGTACCTCTCGCGAGGTGCGGCAGTTTTTTTTGTCGCAAGGGGGTAGAACATGCAGCATCCAGTCTCTCAACGCAAGGCGCTCCACGCCTGGGCCAAGCTTCAGGCCTTTGCAGCGCTCGTGACGCTTGCCTCCGCGGCCTCGGCCGCCACGGACCAGCCCGCAGACGCCCGTACGGCCGACGCGCGTTCGCTGTTCCGGGCCGAGTTCGGGATCAGCAGCGGCCACGAGGCGGTGCAGGCCACCCAGGACGAGGGCAGCGCCAAGCTCGAGCGGCAACGTGGCGGCACCGATACCCATACCACGAACAACACCGCGAACCTTGAAGGCGGCGTCAACGGCAACAGTGCCGTCAACGTCATGACCGGTAACAACATCATCGATTCCGGTTCCTTTGCCAACATGTCCGGTATCCCGGTGGTGATCCAGAACAGCGGCGCCAACGTCCTGATCCAGAACGCCACCATCATCAACCTGCAGATGAAATGAAACGCAGCGCACTGTCACTCGCAACTCTCGTCACGTGCGCGCTCCTGGGATCCGCCGGCGCCCAAGCGGCCGACATGTCGCTTGCCAGCGGTCCCACCTACCGCGTGCCGATGCACAGCCTGAAAGAACTCCGCTTTCTTTCCACCACCCGCCAGCAGTACGACTTCAGCTGCGGCTCCGCCGCGCTGGCCACCCTGCTGACCCACCATTACGGTTATCCGATCAGCGAAACGACCGCCTTCCAGGCCATGTGGGAACATGGCGACCAGGCCAAGATCCGCCGCGAAGGCTTTTCGCTGCTCGACATGCAACGCTACCTGGCGACCATCGGCTTCAAGTCCGACGGCTTCCGCCAGCCCCTCGACAAGCTGTTCGAGGCCAAACTCCCCGCCATCGTGCTGGTGACCGAAAAAGGTTACAACCACTTCGTGGTGATCAAGGGCGCCGACGACGGCCGCATCCTGATCGGCGATCCGTCGGCGGGCACGCGCGCGATCACGCGCGACCACTTCGAAGCCATCTGGCCGACCAAGCTGCTTTTCGTGATCCACGAATCGCCGACCCGGCCGCAATTCAACCTCACCGCCGACTGGCGTGCCGCGCCGCGCGCGCCGCTCGATCAGGCGATGAGCCGCCTGGTACTGGACATCAGCTCGCTGCCGAAGTTCGGACCGGGCGATTTTTGACAGGAGAATCCATGCGCACCATCCTCCAGATCGGATTGGCCGGCGCCGCCCTCGCCTTCGCCATGAACGGCATGGCGGCCCCGGCCGATACGGCCCCGGGCGCCGCCGGCTTCAGCGATGCGAATGCCGTCGCGCCCGCCTCGCTGGACGAATACCGCGGCGGCTTCACCGACCCGAGCGGCCTCGCCGTCTCGCTGGGGATCGACCGCATCGTCACCGTCAACGGCAACGTGGCGGCCACCACCAGCATGAACTTCGGCGACCTCGGCAGCCTCGCCGCCGGCAGGACCACGCTGTCGCCCGAGGCCGCGAACCAGTTGAACCTGATCCAGAACGGCAGCGGTACCTTCAACGTCCAGCTCGGCTCCGGTGCCATGGGCGGGACCGTGATTCAAAACAGCCTGAACAATCAGATTATTAATAATGCAACTATAATAAACGCCAGTGTCGACACCCGGGGCATGCTGCAAGCGATGAACTTCCAGTCGACACTTTCGAACGCACTCAACACCGCCGCGACCGGAAGGTGACGGCACAACCGGAGTAAGAAACGATGCAAAAAATTCCAGCGCTGTACAGCGTGATTGGGCTCGCCGCGGCCCTGGCCTGCATTCCGGCCGGCGCGCAGACCGCGCCCGACCTGGCCGAGCAGTTGAAAATCATGCGACAACAGCTGGAAGAACAGCGCGCCCGCGTCGACGACCTCGAACGCCAGTTGCGCGCCAGCGGCGTCAAGCCGCCCGTGGGCACCGCCAGCCCGTCCCAGCTCGACCGCCTGCGCGGCACCGGCCCGGTCGTCAGCAAGGACTGGGCGGACAGCCCGGCGCCCGGCGCGGCCCCAAGCAACAGCGCGGCCAACGGTGTCGCCGCTGCGGCGCCGCTCGACATCCTGCGCGGCACCGGCGGCGCCGACGCGCCGCAGGCCGGCCTGCCGGCCCCGGTCACCGGCAGCACCGCGCCGTCGCCACAGGGCGCCGTCGGCCGCGCCCCGGAACAGGCCCAGCAACGCCAGCCCGAAGTGGCACCGATCTTCGAAACGCCGGGCGTGCTGACCCCGCACGGCAAGGTGGTGTTCGAACCGTCGATCCAGTACGGCTATTCGTCCAGCAACCGTGTCGCTTTGGTCGGCTACACCGTGATTCCGGCGATCCTGATCGGCCTGCTGGACGTGCGCGAGGTCAAGCGCAACAGCACGACCGGCGCCGCCACTTTCCGCTACGGCGTCGGCAACCGCTTCGAAGTCGAAGCCAAGATTCCCTACGTCTACCGCAGCGATTCGACCGTCAGCCGCGAGATCTTCACCGGCACCGCCGCCGAACGCGCTTTCCAGACCAGTGGCAAGGGCATCGGCGACATCGAACTCGGCTGGCGCTACCAGCTGAACGACGGCGGCGCCGACAAGCCGTATTACATCGCCGGCATGCGCTTCAAGTCGCGTACCGGCCGCGATCCGTTCGAAGTCGTCACCGACTGCGCGACCCGCTGCGTCGGCCAGAATGTCACCGGCACCGGCCTGCCGCTCGATCTGCCGACCGGTTCCGGCTTCTATTCGCTGCAGCCGAGCGTGACCTGGCTGCTGCCGTCGGACCCGGCCATCTTCTTCGGTACCTTCAGCTACACCAAGAATTTCAAGCGCGGGAATATCTACCGCACCGTGCTGAACGGCGAACGCGAACTGCTGGGCGAGATCGATCCGGGCAACGTGTTCGGCTTCAACGTGGGCATGGGCCTGGCTCTGAACGAAAAGGCTTCGTTCAGTATCGGCTACGACCACAGCTCGGTGTCGCGCATGCGCCAGAACGGCCAGATCATCCCGGGCTCGGTGCGCATCCAGCTGGGTACGCTGCTGCTGGGCGGTTCCTACCGCCTGAGCCACAACCGCACGCTGAACCTGTCGGTCGGCGCCGGCATGACGCGCGATACGCCGGACGTGACCTTGATGGTGCGGATGCCGTTCAACCTGTAAGCGGTGCGGCAGCAATAAAAAAGGGCCACTCCGGTGGCCCTTTTTCGTTACGGTACAGCGTAGCGATCAGATGTAGTACACAAGTGCCGCCAGGCCCACGATCAAGGCAACCTTGGTCGCCTTGTACGCCGTCTTGTTCCACGCCTTGTAACGGCGGCGGTACTGCCCCATCACGTGCGAAATGCGGAACAGCTTGCTTACCAGCCCGGTCTGGTCGCCGGTTTCGTTGGGCGACGCCGCCGCCGTCATCATGGTGCGGCCGAGCCAGCGGTTGACCGCCTGGGCCCAGCGGAAACGCATCGGGCGCTCGACGTCGCAGAACAGGATCACGCGGTCGCTGTCGCTGCCGTTGATGGCCCAGTGGATATAGGTTTCGTCGAAGATCACGCCTTCGCCGTCGCGCCAGCTGTACGGCGTACCGTCGACGTCGATGAAGCAGCGGTCGTCGTTCGGCGTAGCCAGGCCCAGGTGGTAGCGCATCGAGCCGGCGAACGGATCGCGGTGCGGGTTCAGCTTGGCGCCCGGTGGCAGTTCGGCGAACATCGCTGCCTTGACCGACGGGATATTTTTCAACAATGCATAGGTGCGCGGGCACAGGCGCTCGGCCGACGGGTGGCTGGCGTCGTACCACTTCAGGTAGAAGCGCTTCCAGCCGGTCTTGAAGAAGGAATTGAAGCCGGCATCGTTGTTCTCTTCGGACGCCTTGATCTTCTTGAGGGCCAGCAGGTTTTCGGCTTCGTCACGGATGACTTGCCAGTTCTGCTGCAGCACCGCCAGTTCCGGGAATTCGCGCACCGGAATGTAGGGCGTGCTCGGCACCCGAGAAAACAGGTGCATGAAGATGTTGATCGGTGCCATGAACGACGAATGGTCGAACAGCTGGCGGCCGAACGGCAGACGGACCTTCCCCCGGAAATGGATATGCAACACCGACAGGATGAGAAAACCGACCACTGCCCACTTCATTACGCCTCCGAACGCATTTCATCGAGGCGCAAGGATACCATAGGGCAGAAACAGGCGTGCACCGCCGGTCTGCCGATCGGCGGGCTGGCGGTGCAGCGGCGGCCCGGTGGCACAGTCTGTCGTGACTGCGCTACAAGCCGGTGAAGATTAATGCGTCAGGGAAGTTACGGCGTACCCTTTTTCGGCCAGCTGGCCACTCACGTTCTCGATCTGGTAATCCGGCAGGTCGGAAGCATTGTCGTCGACTTCGACGGCACGGGCTTCGACTTCCCAGTCGGTGTTGGTGGCTTCTTCGGGAATGTTCTTCGTTTCCGGAACCACCAGGTAAGAGAATTTGCCGTCGTGTTCGGCTCTGCGATAGACGTCCAGGCGCATAGTCGTTTTCCTTTATAAGCATGGCTGACGGATGACAGCCATCGGTAAGGTTGACGATAAGCCAAGCTTACCCGAGCGTCTGTTAATGGACGCACACTGGATTCTCAACAACGCATTTGCGGCCCCCATCCGGCTGCACGCCTTCAGCGGCCCAGCACCCGCGCCGGCAGCATGACGATCGCGCGCAGCAGCTCGAACACGGCCTCGACGCCGATGCCGATCAGCCGGAACGGCAGCAGGAGCAGCCAGAACACCGGATACAGGACCAGGGCCAGCAGCGCGAGCGGCCAGCACAGGAAGAGCAGGAACAGCCAGACCAGGAAACCCAGCATTGTTGGCTCCATCAGGGTGGGTTGAACGATGCGCTTACTGTAAGCGTATCGTCCGGGAGCGGCAACGCGGATGCGATGGATGGGCCGTGTAGACGATAAGTGGGGGAAATGCGGGGGCGAATGGTGCAGAAACAGCCGTCGCCCCTGACTGCGCAGGGGCGACGTTTCCACGCTGACGAACCTGGCCTGCAATCAGGCGAACACGGCCTCGGCAGCCCGTTGCGCCACCTGTTCCTCATACTTCGCCACCACCTCGGTCCGGATCGACGCTTCCAGCGACGGAATCGACCCGCCCGCTCGGTAGGCAAAGCTCACTTGCACGATGTCGCCCGGCTGCACCTCGATCGCACGCGCCAGCGGCAGCGTCATGTAGTGGTTCAGCCAGTCGATCGTGGTGCCGCGCTCTTCGATGATCGACAGCACGTTCTTGGTGATGAAACGCAGCGCATTCAGGCTGCCGGCCTTTTCGACCAGGAACTGTCCCTCCCAGGCGATCAGGGAATCGACCGGCTGGCTGAAGTCGAGGATGCTGTACACGCCCGGCTGGGCCAGTTCGACCGTGCCCGGGTAGACCACGTTGGTCGGCTGGAACTGGATGATCGGCGCGTGGAAGCCTTCGAAATCGTACTCCGCCTGCAGCGGCTGGACCGCCATGATGACGGCTTCCGGCAGGAACACCGGCAGCGGGCCGCCGAAGCGCGCCAGGTAGCGGCGCTTGAACGCTTCGATCACCTCGACCTGCTTTTCGCGCAGCATGCCGACGTGGATCATTTCGCAGATCACGATGTCGACCGGCTCGGGCGGCAGGTAGTCGAAGGCGTCGGCGTGCACGACCTCGACCTTGTGGCCGTTTTCGTTCATCGCCAGGAAACGGCGCGCCTCGCGCACCATGTCCGGGTTGAACTCCACGCAATACACTTTGTCGGCCTGCTGGGCCGCGAAGAACGAGAGCACGCCGGTACCGCCGCCCAGTTCGAGCACCTTGGCGCCCGGCTTGACGGCGTGGAAGATCGCCGACTTGAAGCTGTGCATCCGGTTATGGTCCATCAGCATGTTGTGGTGATAGTGGACCGGGATGAATTGACCCAGGTAGCAGCTCTCGATTTCGCGTTCGTTCAGCATGGAATTCCTTCAGTGGAGGCCGCGTTGTCGCTGGCGCCGTGTTATTGATCACGTAGCCATTATCGCCATGCAGAGAAAGAATTGATGCGTTGAGGAAACGAACTTTTCCGGTCCAGTTCGGCGCTTATGGCGGCTGGCGCAACCCTCAGCGCGTCAGCGCCTTGGCCAGTGAAGGGTGCTCGGCACGCGCGGCGATCTGGGCTGCCGTGAGGCCTTCGCCATTCTTGAGGCGGGGATCGGCGCCATGCTTCAGCAGGAACAGCGCGGTCTCTTCCTTGCCTTCGCGCGCGGCCAGCATCAGCGGCGTGTAGCTGCCGCTGGCACGCGGCGACAGCGCATCGATCTTCGCGCCGTGTTCCAGCAGCAGGCCGGCGATGGCATCGTCGCCGGCCGCCGCCGCATAGTGCAGCGGCGTCCAGCCCGGGCGGTTGATGGCCGCACCCTTGGCGATCAGCGCTTCGGCGGCCGGCCGGTTGCCCTTGAAGGCGGCCATCATGAGCGCCGTGTTGCCGTTGATGGCCGGCGTGTCGACGCGGGTGCCGGGATGCTCGAGCAGCGTCCTGAACACTTCCATCGACCCTTCGCGCAGGGCCAGCACGAGCGGCGGTTCGCCACCGATCGGATTGGTGTCGTTGGGGTCGACCTGGGCGCCGAGCATGGTCTTGACCGTGCGCGCGTCGTCCATCTGTACCGCGCGGAAGAAAGTGCTGACCTGGGCCGGGGTGGCCGCCACGGCCAGCGAGACCGTGGCTGACAGCAGAATCGAATACAGCGCGCGGCGCAGCAGCATGGATCAGTCCTTCGGCACGTTGAACAGGGTGTGGAAGTTCTCGGTCGTGCGGTCGGCAACTTCGCGCAGCGGCACGTCCTTCAGGGTCGCCAGGAACTCGGCCACGTGCGGCACGAAGCCCGGCTCGTTCATTTTGCCACGGTAGGGCACCGGCGCAAGATAGGGCGAGTCGGTCTCGATCAGGATGCGGTCCAGCGGCAGCGCCTTGGCCACGGCCTGCAGGTCTTTCGCGCTCCTGAAGGTCACGATGCCGGAGAACGAGATGTAGAAACCCATCTCGATCGCCGCCTGCGCCACTTCCAGGCTTTCGGTAAAGCAGTGCATCACGCCGGCGACGCCGCCCTGCTCCACGCCGGCACCCTCTTCCTGCAGGATGCGGATGGTGTCGGCGCTGGCGGCGCGGGTGTGGATGATCAGCGGCTTGCGGGTCGCGCGCGAGGCGCGGATATGGGTGCGGAAACGCTCGCGCTGCCACTCGAGGTCGCCTTCCAGGCGGTAATAGTCGAGCCCGGTTTCGCCGATGGCGACGATCTTCGGGTGATTCGCCATCTCGACCAGCTGCTCGACGGTCGGTTCCGGCGTGTCTTCGTAGTCGGGGTGGACGCCGACCGACGCATATATATGAGGATATTGCTCAGCGAGCGCGAGCACGCCCGGGAAGTCCGGCAGGTCGACCGACACGCACAGGGCGTGGGTGACCTTGTTCTCGGCCATCCTGGCGAGGATCTCGGGCATCCGGGCGGCGAGCTCGGGGAAATTGATGTGGCAATGGGAATCGATATACATGCCGACATTGTACGCGAGCCCGCAATCGGGCGCCGGTGGGTCTTATGCGACCCGCTTGCCCAGGATGATCAGGTCGCGCTCGATCCCATCCAGGTTCGCTACCCGCGGGAAATGCGCCCAGGTGTCGAAACCATACTTGCGGAACAGGGCCAGGCTCGGTTCGTTATGCCCGAAGATGAACCCGAGCAAGGTATGCACATTGACGTTCGGCGCGAACGCCATCGCCTGCTCCAGGCAATATTTTCCGATGCCCTTGCCGCGCCATGCTTCGGCGATATAGATCGACAGCTCGGCCGTGCCCGAATACGCCGGGCGCCCATAGAAGTTCGAGTAGGACAGCCAGCCGATCACTGCCGGGTTCTCGGACGTGTCGGCGGCATCGTGGATCACCCACAGCGGACGCCGTTCCGGGGTGTGGTCGGCGAACCAGCCTTCGCGCGACTGCACCGTGATCGGTTCGGTGTCGGCGGTGACTTCGCGCGAGGCAATGGTGGAATTGTAGATGTCGACGATGACGGGCAGGTCTTCGATGCGGGCGAGGCGGTGAACGTAGGACGGCATAAAAAGAAAGAACGTGGGGAAATTAGAGCGTATGGGTCGCCCGCGAGGAACGCAGCGCGGCACCCAGGATTTCTTCGATGCGCAGCTTGGCGCGCTGGCCGGTCTCGTCGGCCGGGAAATGCACGCCGATGCCCTGCGCCTTGTTGTTGTTGGCGCCGGCCGGCGTGATCCAGGCGACCTTGCCGGCGATCGGGTATTTGTTGGGATCGTCCATCAGGGACAGGATCAGGTAGATTTCGTCGCCGATCTTGTAGGGCTTGGTGGTCGGCACGAACATGCCGCCGTTCTTCAGGAAAGGCATGTAGGCGGCGTACAGCGCCGCCTTTTCCTTGATGGCCAGCGACAGCACGGACGGGCGCGGTGCCTGCGCGGCGTTCGGGTCCACGGTCAAGCCGCTCATCGGATTCCTTTCATCGGTTCGGCGCAGCGCGGGTTGTCAGCTGCAGCATGCAGTGTAATCAAGCAACATGTCTTCCACAAACAGTTTCGGCGACAACGGGTGATCCGCCACTGCGCGGCGTTCGTTGGCAGACTTGATCGCGCGCATCAGCCCGGGCGTCGACACCCGGCCGGCCAGCGCCGCGAGTTCGCGCTGGTAACGCGGATAATAGCGGATCGTGCCGGAGAGCTTGTACGAAAATACGTCATAAAGCCAGCGCTGCTGCCATGCCACAAGATTTGCCAGCGGCGCCTTGCTCAGCTTATCGGCGGCGCGCAACGCGCTATCGATGCTGGGTTGCGCCAGGATCTGCAGCAGGGTGTCGAGCTCTTCGCGGCTGCCGTTCTCGGCCTGGGCCAGCGCCGCCAGCGGCGCCCCGCCCTGTTCGCGCAGCCAGCCGTCGGCGTCGTTCACGCCCTGGGCCTGCAGCCAGGCCAGGGCGCTGGAGTGGTCGGGTGTCGGCAGCGCGAACTTGCGGCAGCGCGACAGGATCGTCGGCAGCAGCCGGTCGAGGCCGTTGGAAGCCAGCAGGAACACCGTGCCGGGCGGCGGCTCTTCCAGCGTTTTCAGCAACGCGTTGCTGGCCGGCATGTTGAGCGCTTCGGCCGGATACAGCACGACCACCCGCAAGCCCTGGCGGTGGGTCGAGATGTTCATGAAGTCGGCCAGCGCGCGCACCTGCTCGATCTTGATGTCCTTCGAGGCGGTTTTCGACGATTTCGACTTCTTGTCGCCATCGCCAGCCGCGGCGTCGTCTCCCTCGGCCGTGGGCACCTCGTCTTCCAGCGCTTCCGGGCGCACGCGGCGGTAATCCGGATGGTTGCCTTGGGCGAACCAGCCGCAGGACGCGCAGGTACCGCAGGCGCGTCCATCGGGACGCACGTTTTCGCACAATAGGGCTTGGGCAAAAGCTTCCAGGAAATCAGCCTTGCCGATGCCGGCCGGGCCGTAGAACAGGATCGCATGCGGCAGGCGCACGCGCATCTGTTGCAGCTGGTCCCAGGCCGCTTCCTGCCATGGGTAGATCATGCCGCTCACACCAGTTTCTCCAGCGCTGACAAGAGCGCTTCACGAACGTCGTCGATCGACTGCGTCGAGTCGATCACCACGATGCGTTCCGGGCATGCCGCTGCGCGGCGCAGGTACTCATTGCGGACGCGCCCGAAAAAGTCGGCTTCTTCCTGCTCGAACTTGTCCAGCGTGCGGGTGGCGTCGAGCCGCGCACGCGCCACCTCGAGCGGCACGTCGAACAGCAGGGTCAGGTCGGGCTGCAGGTGCGGATGCACCCACTGTTCCAGCCCCTCCATCCTGGCACGGTCCATGCCGCGGCCGCCGCCCTGGTAGGCGAAGCTGGCATCGGTGAAGCGGTCGGACAGCACCCAGTCACCGCGCATCAGCGCCGGCTCGATCACCTGGGCGATGTGTTCGCGCCGGCTGGCGAACATCAGCAAAGCCTCGGTCTCGAGGTGCATCTTTTCGTGCAGCAGCAGGTCGCGCAGTTTTTCGCCGAGCGGCGTGCCGCCCGGTTCGCGCGAGGAGACCACGGTCTTGCCGGCGCGTTTCAGGTACTCGGTGATGAAGCCGATGTGGGTCGACTTGCCGGCGCCGTCGATGCCTTCGAAGGTGATGAAACGCCCGCGCGCCTTGCTCACCTGGTCACTACTATTCATGGTTGCTTCTTTTATTCGCTTATTGATTGGAGCGCTTGTCGCTGCTGCCGCTACTGCCGCTACTGCCGCTACTGCGGATATACTGGTCGACCGCCTTGTTATGCTCGTTCAGGTTGGCCGAGAAATGGCTGGTGCCGTCGCCGCGCGACACGAAATACAGGGCTTCGGTCTTGGCCGGCGCCAGCGCCGCCGCCAGCGACTGCACGCCCGGCAGCGCGATCGGCGTCGGCGGCAGGCCCGCCCGCGTATAGGTGTTGTACGGGGTGTCGGTCTCGAGATCCTTCTTGTGGATCTTGCCGTCGTATTTCGGACCGATGCCGTAGATGACCGACGGGTCGGTCTGCAGCAGCATGCCGGTCTTGAGGCGGTTCACGAAGACCCCGGCGATCATCGCGCGTTCGCCCTTCTGGCCGGTCTCCTTTTCCACCAGCGAGGCCATCACCAGCGCCTGGTACGGGTCCTTGTACGGCAAGCCCGGCTCGCGCTTTTCCCAGGCCGCGTTCAGGCGCTTCATCATCATCTCGTGCGCCTGCTTGTAGATGGTCAGGTCGCTGGCGTTCTTGGCGAACAGGTAGGTATCCGGGAAGAACAGGCCCTCGGGACCGGCGAACTTCGCATCCGCGCCGGCCACCTTGGCCAGCAGTTCCTGGTCGGTCAGCCTGGCGGTATCGTGCTTCAGGTTGGGGGCGGCATCGACCGTCTGGCGCATCTGGCGGAAGGTCCAGCCTTCGATGATGGTCAGCGATTCCTGGGCGAACTCGCCGCGCACCAGCTGGGTCAGCAGGCGCCGCGGCGAGGTATCGGGCTTCAGCTCGTAGCTGCCGGCCTTGATCTGGCCGGCCTTGCCGGTCACGCGCGCCAGCACGCCGAACAGGAAGGCATTGAGGGGCACGCCGGCTGCCGCCATCTGCTGGGTGGCGCCGCCGACGCCGCTGCCGGGTGCGATCGCAAAGGGGATGACCGCGGCGCCCGCGCTTGCGCTGGTCAGCGGGCGGCCGGCCCACCACTGGAAGCCGGCGACGGCCGCGACCGATACGATTACACCTGACACGATGAGTTTTTTTAAGAATGCCATGCTCGAGGGTTTGTTTTTACGCCGTCCCCGGCGCGATTTTGTCGACATCTCTATAATGAGCCCGTAATGATATAGCCCTGCTGCGTTATTAGTAAGTCATTCGCCATAAGTAATCAGCAATAATAACCCGCGTATTGTAGCCCTATGAGCATGAATCCCTGGATCGACCATTTGTCGCCGCTCGGCGCCCGCTTCCATCCCGACGAAGCCACCCAGATCGAAGACTTCGGCCGCGTACTGAGCGCGGCCGACCTGGCCGCCGGTTTCGTGGCCCCGGTCACCGACCTGGGCCTGATCGGCGTGGCCGGCGACGATGCTGCCTCCTTCCTGCACAACCAGCTGACCAACGACGTCGAGCACCTCGGCATGGGCGAAGTCCGCCTGGCCGGCTACTGCACCCCGAAAGGCCGGCTGATGGCCACCTTCCTGATGTGGAAGGATGCGGACGGCATCTATCTGCAGTTGCCGCGCGCGATCCAGGCGCCGCTGCAGAAGCGCCTGTCGATGTTCGTGCTGCGCGCCAAGGCCAAGCTGCGCGACGCCACCGAGGAAGCGCAGCGCGTGGCCGTGCTCGGCCTCGGCGGCGCCAAGGCGGAAAGCGCGCTGCGCGCCCACGTGCCCGAGCTGCCGGCGGCGCCGTATGCCAAGGTGGATGGCGCCGCCGGTACCGTGCTGCGCCTGGCCGACGCCTTTGGCGCCCCGCGCTACCTGTGGCTGACCTCGGCCGAGACCGCCGCTGCCGCCCTGCTTGCGCTGCGCGAACAGCTGGCCCTGGGCGGCAACGCTGCCTGGCAGCTGGCTGCCATCCACGCCGGCGTGCCGCAGGTGAGCCAGCCGACCCAGGAACAATTCGTGCCGCAGATGGTCAACTTCGAGCTGATCGGCGGCGTCAATTTCCGCAAGGGATGCTACCCGGGCCAGGAAATCGTCGCCCGCAGCCAGTACCTCGGCAAACTCAAGCGCCGCATGGCGCTGGCGACGCTGGACAATGCCGCCGCGCGCCCCGGCGACGAGGTGTTTTCGAGCGACGACCCCGACCAGCCCTGCGGCATGATCGTGAATGCCGCGCCGAACGGCGCCGGCGGTGCCGACGTGCTGGTGGAAATCAAGCTGGCCGCGATCGACAGCGAGGTGCGCCACGGTTCGGCCGGCGGCACCGCGCTGTCCTTCCTGCCGCTGCCGTATGCGCTCGATGCGATCGATGCCTGACGCATGCCCAGCGCACCGGCCATGATCGACCTGTACGTCTACTATAAAGTGCGCGAGCAGGACAGCGCCGCGCTCGAACCGCGCGTGCGTGCCCTGCAGGCTGCACTCGCCGCGCGCCACGCCGTGGTGCCGCAACTGAAGCGCCGTCCGGAAATCCGCGACGGCCTGCAAACCTGGATGGAAGTCTACCCGTCTACCGACGACGCCTTTGGCGCCGCGCTCGAGCAAGCTGCACGCGATGCAGGACTCGATGCCCTCATCACGGGTCCGCGCCGCGCCGAAGTTTTTATGGACCTGAACCCATGTGCCTGATTGTTTTCGCGTGGCGTGTGATCCCCGGCGTGCCGGTGATCGCCTGCGCCAACCGCGACGAATTCTATGACCGCCCGGCCACCCCGGCCGGCCCCTGGCCCGACAACCCCGACATCATCGCCGGGCGCGATTTGCAGGGCGGCGGCAGCTGGATGGGCGTGACGCGCCACGGTCCGCACGGCCCCAGGTTCGCCGCGCTGACGAATATCCGCGCCCCCGCCGAGCAGCGCGACGACGCGCCCACGCGCGGCGCCCTGGTTGCCGATTACCTGAAGGGCGATCTCGACGCGCCGGCCTACCTGGCCCGCATCGCCCCCGGCGCCGGCGCCTACAACGGCTTCAACCTGGTGCTGGGCGACCGCGACGGCCTGTACTGGTTCTCGAACCGCGGCGACGCCGATGCGCGCAACGGCAAGGCGCTCGAACCCGGCATCTACGGCATCTCGAACGGCCTGCTCGATGCGCCCTGGCCGAAAGTCCTGCGCACCAAGGCGGCTTTCGCCAGCCTGCTGCTGCAAGGTGCGCCCGAGGAAGCCTATTTCGAGATGCTGGCCGACACCACGCGCGCACCCGACCTGCGCCTGCCCGACACCGGCGTGCCGATCGAGGTCGAGCGCCAGTTGTCGGCCGTCTGCATCGAGATCCCGGGCTATGGCACGCGCACCTCGACGGTCGTCAAGCTGTATGCCGATGCGGAACCCGAATTGCACGAACGCATCCTGCAACCGTGCGCGGAAAAGGCCGCCTGATCGTTGCCGGGGGATGGCTGCGCACGCTACGCGCCCGGCGATCATGAACAGGTTCGCTGCGTTATGATGGCCGCATAACTGCCTGCCCTTCCAGCGCGGAGGGACACAGTCCAGCGGAGCGCCCGCGATGAACCCCTCACCCTTGCCCTTGGCCGTCTTCGTCGTCGGCGAAGACGGCATCATCACTACGTGGAACAAAGCCTGCGAAAAGCTGGCCGGGTTCACGCCGCGCGACCTCGCAGGCCAGGCGATCGAGCGCATCCTCGCCTTCGACCGGCCCGGCGATCCATCCTTGCCGATGGCGGCGCGCGCCGACGCCGAATTCGCCGGCAGCCTGCGCTGCGCCGACGGCAAGGCCCTGCCGGTACGCATCACGATCGCCCCGCAATCCTTCGACAGCGGCGGCCCGCGCGCCTACAGCGTGATCGTGGTGCCGCGCACCGGCATCGTGCCGCCGCGCTATGCGCTGATCCAGGACCTGGCGCTCGAAGAGATTATCGAAAGCCTGCCCTGCGCGTTCTACGTGATCGACCAGAGCGGCCACCTGCTGCTGTGGAACCGCCAGCTCGAAACGGCGCTGGAACGCACCAGCGAGGAAATGACGCGCACCGATGTCCAGTGTTTCTTCGACGAGGCCGAGCGTCCGCTGATCGTGCAGAAGATCCTGGATACCTTCGCCGACGGCCCCACCATGCACGAGGCCGACCTGGTCGGCAAGCACGGCAAGCGCGCCCCCTACCTGTTCCATTGCGCCCGCACCAGCCTGGGCGACCTGCCGTGCATCTTCGGTACCGGGCTCGACATTTCAAAGCGCAAGCAGGCCGAACGCGACCTGCGGGTGCGCGAGCGCGCCATTTTTTCCAGCGTCAACGCGATCCTGATCACCTGCCGCGAGAGTGGCGCAATTCGCATCGAGTACGTCAACCCGGCGTTCGAACAGCTGACCGGCTACACGCTGGCCGAGATCAAGGGCCGCGATCCGCGCTTCATGCGCGTTGAAGGCTGCGATACCGACGAGCATCGCCGCATCGACGACGCCCTGCGGCGCTGCGAGAGCGTGCGCGCGGTGGTCCGCACCCGCCACAAGAACGGCGAGGTGTTCTGGAACGAAGTGCGGATCGACCCTGTCGCCAGCCAGGAGAACCGGGTCACGCACTTCGTGGCCGTGATGAACGACATCACCGAAGCCCGCCACTACGAGCGGCGCCTGCACCACCTGGCCCACCACGACCCGTTGACCGGCCTGGCCAACCGCACCCTGCTGCAGGAACAGCTCAGGCATGCCATCGACGACGCCCTGCGCGATGCCACGCTCGGCGCGCTGGCCTTCCTCGACCTCGACAATTTCAAGTACATCAACGACAGCTTCGGCCACGATGCCGGCGATGCGGTGCTGCATGCGATCGCCGACCGCCTGCGCGACAACGTGCGCGAAGACGATACCGTGGCGCGCATGGGCGGCGACGAGTTCGTGGTCGTGATCCGCGACCAGCCGAGCGTCACCCACATCGGCGACATGATGGAACGGATCCGGCACGCCATCGAGCAGCCGATCCACGCCGCCGGCCAGGAAATCGCGAGTGGCGCCAGCATCGGCGTCAGCCTGTTCCCGCGCGACGGCGACACGGTCGACCGCATCATGCGCGCCGCCGACGCCGCCATGTACCACGCCAAGACCCTCGGCAAGAACAATTGCCAGTTCTATTCGGAAGAACTGAACCGCGTGGTGCACCAGCACCTCCAGCTCGAGGCCGGCCTCGGCCGCGCCATCGGCAACGGCGAGCTGCGGCTGGGCTACCAGCCCAAGGTCGACCTGCGCAGCGGCAAGGTCGTGGGTGCCGAGGCGCTGGTGCGCTGGCACCATCCCGAGCATGGGCTGATGGCGCCGGAACGCTTCATTCCGGTGGCCGAAGAGACCGGACTCATCGTCCCGCTGGGCGAATGGGTGATCGACGAAGCCTGCGGCGCGCTGCGCGCGCTGGACGCGCTCGGCATGGATGGCTTCGTGATCTCGGTGAACCTGTCGGCGCGCCAGCTGCGCCAGCGCCAGTTCGTCGACCGCCTGGGCGCCACCCTGCAGCGCCACGGCGTACGCCCGGCCAGCCTGGAGCTGGAGGTGACCGAAAGCCAGCTGATGGACCACCCGGACGACGCGCTGCAGGCGCTGGCGGGCCTGAAAGCGCTCGGCGTGCGCCTGTCGATCGACGACTTCGGCACCGGCTATTCGAGCCTGAGCCGCCTGCAGAATTTCCCGGTCGACTACATCAAGATCGACCGTTCCTTCCTGAACGACGTCGGCGACGGCGACGCCGTGATCACGCGCGCCATCATCGCCCTCGGCCACAACCTGAAGCTGAAGGTGATCGCCGAGGGCGTCGAGACGCGCGAGCAGCTCGACTTCTTGCGCGACCACGGCTGCGACGAGATGCAGGGCTTTTATTTCAGCCCGGCGGTGTCGCAGAAACGGCTGGAGCGCATGGTCGGGAGCGATACGCGCCTGGCCGATTAGAGTTTCATCTCCAGGTTCAAGCCCACCCGCGGCGAACCCGGGCTGAGTCCGATCTCGCGCGAGATGCCGCTCGCGTCCTGGTAGATGCGGTCGGACGCGTTGTCCATGCCGAGCAGGTTGTTCACCGACAGCCGCAGCTGGTACTGCGGGTTCAGCTTCCACAGCGCAAAGGCGTCGAGGTCGCGCCGGGTCTGCTGGTGCTGGCTCTGCGCTTCCGAGATGCGCACCCAGCCGCCCTGCTGGTAAGCCAGGCTGGCGCCCATGCTCAGGTCGCCCTTGCGCCAGTCGATGCCGAAGTTGGCCGACATCGGCGTCTGGGCGTCGAGCCGGTTGCCGGGGCCCGGCACCGAGGCCACGTCCGACCAGTTGCGGGTCACGGCCGCGCGCAGGTCGAAGGCGGCCGCCGCCTCCGCCAGGAGCTTGCCCGGCAGCTTGAGCTCGGCCTCGAACGAGCGCACCAGCGCGTCGCCGTCGTTGACCGGGCGATACACCCAGCGGCCGTCGGGATCGAGGTCGAGGCGGGTGCGGATGTAATCGGTGATGTCGCGGCGCGAGGCGCTGGCCGAGAACATCGCCCCCTGCGGCAGGAAGTGCTCGTACGTCAGGTCGAGGCCTTTCGCCAGTTCGGGCTGGAGCGCCGGGTTGCCGGCGGAATCGGCATTGAAACGGGTATTCAGCGGCGATTCGTAGCGGCGCGCGGTCAGCTGATCGATGGTCGGCGCCTTGTAGGTGCGGGTCAGGGCCAGGCGCAGCTGGCGGCCGTTGGCCTTGCCGTCGGCGCCGAAAAACTTGTACAGGGCCTGGGCCACGGGGCTCAGGACGTGGCTGTTGGAACGCGTCGGCGCCAGGCCGGACGCCTCGCTGTCGATCTTGACACCTTCCCAGCGTCCGCCCAGGTAGAGCGACATCTGCCTGTCGATGCTCCACTCGTCCTGCAGGTAGCCGGCCAGGCGCGTGATCTTCGGCGCGAAGGTTTCGACCACGTGGGTCGGCGCGGCGGCTCCCAGCATCTCGTTGCGGTCGCGCACTTCGTCGCTGGTCTGGACGCTGGTGTCGAAGCCGGTCGTCAGCGCATGGCCTTCGCCCAGCGAGCGCGCATACTTGCCGCGGAAACTGCTGCGGCGGCCGTTGGTTTCGCTGTCCCAGTCGCGCAGGAAGCGCAGCGCGCGCCCGGCCGTGTACTGGTCGTTGTAGGCGTCGCTGGTGTTGCGGTTGCGCTCGGTCGACAGGGTCAGGTCCAGCTTGCCGCCGGCCAGCTTGGCCACCCAGTTGCCCTCGACCCGCTGCATGCGGCTGCTGGTGGGCGAACTCTGGTAGTACTCGACGTAGTCCGGGTCCGGGAAGCTGCCCACCAGGTTGGTGTTGAAGGTATTCCCGCCCCAGGTCGAGCGCGTCGCCTGCAGCCCCGCCGACAGGTTCAGTTCGTCGCCGTTCTCGAGTTTCCACGACAGGCGCGGGAACAGCCCGATGCCGCGGTAATTGCCTGCGCCTGCATACGGCGTCTCGCGCGCCTGCACCAGAGTGCCGTCCGGCGCATAGAAGTAATCGGCGCTGCGATTGGTGAAGGCGTTCTCGCCGGCGTACAGGCTGCCGTTCAGGAAATAGGACAGGTTGCCCTTGCGGTCGCCCAGCGTGCCGCCCGCGGCCACGTTGCGGCTTTCCTGCGAGCGCAGGACGCTCAGGCGCAGGTCGCGCTGCGGCTTGCTGACGACCTTGCGCAGCACCACGTTGATGGTGCCGGCGATCGACTGCATCGAGAATTCGGCGCTGGCCGCACGCACGATCTCGATGCGCTCGATCTGGTCAGGCGTCAGGGCATCGAGCGAGAAGCCGGGCGGCGGGCGGTCGCCGTTGACCAGGATCTGGGTATAGCCGGCGCCCAGGCCGCGCATGCGCAAGGTCTTGCCGGTGACCGTGACGCCGGGCGCTCGCTTGAGAACGTCGAAGATGTTGTCGTCGCCGAACTTGCGGATCTCGTCGGCGCTCATGACCGTCTTGCTGGCGGTGTCGTCGCGGCGCGCGTCGTAGCTGGCGGCGGCGCCCTTCACGTTGACGGTCTGGATCGCCTCCTTCTTTGCCGGCGCGCTGTCGGTGCTGACCGGCTTGTCGGCAGGTGCGGCATCGGGCGGCACGACCGATTGCGCCAGTGCGGCGACGGGTGCGATCAGCAGGAAGGGAGCGGCGGTGCAGGCGTTGCGGAGTCGGTGACGTGGCATTGCGGGCATGAGCAAAAATGGATCGGGCGGAACGCCCATCACGATACCAGCAATAATGAACCGGCACTACGTAAATTGACGACAACATATTGCATGTTTACGTAGGAGCAGGGAGAATTGACCGTAAGCCAACATCGATGTTCGGGACAGCGCATGGACGAGACCACCGCCGGCGGGACGCCGCAGCTCAGCAAGCACCGCATCGAAGCCCTGGTCGACGGCATCTTCGCCGTGGCCATGACCCTGCTGGTGATCGAACTGCGCCTGCCCGAGCACCTGCACCATGCGACCCAGGCCGAACTGGCCGCGGCACTGACCGAGCTGGCGCCGACCTTTTTTTCGTGGGTGGTCAGCTTCATCGTGCTGGCCATCTTCTGGACCGGCAACCACCGCCTGTACAGCTACGTGCGCCACAGCGACGGCAAGCTGCTCGCCTACACCATGCTGTCGCTGGCCGGGGCCAGCCTGATGCCCTTCGCCTCCGCCGTCAACAACCAGTTCGCCTCGCAGCTGGCCCAGCTGGTCTATTCGAGCGTGATGATCCTGATGGCCGCCGGCGCCCTGCTGGTGGCGACCCACCTGCACCGCAACCCCCAGCTGTGCATCCATCCGATCGACCGTGCGGCCTGGCGCGCGACCACGGTGCGCATCCTCGGCCTGATCCTGGTGGCGGCGCTGGCGGTACCGCTGGCCGGGCTGTTTCCGGGTTCGGCCAATTTCGCCTTCCTGCTGCTGTTCGGATTGAATCCGGTCAGCCGCGCCCTGGCCCGCCGCGCGGCGCCTGCGACTGCCGCCTGAGCCGTCAGGCCCCGAGCACCGTCACCACCACCGAGCGCCGGTGCGCACCCGTGCGGTGCTCCCACAGATAAATTCCTTGCCAGGTCCCCAGCAACAGCCGGCCGCCGCCGACAGGCACGTTCAGGCCGGTACTCGTCAGCATGCTGCGGACGTGCGCCGACATGTCGTCCGGTCCCTCGGCGTCGTGGCGGTAGGCCGGGTCGCCGTCCGGGGCCAGGCGCGCCAGGACCGTTTCCAGGTCACGCCGTACGTCCGGATCGGCATTTTCCGTGATCATCAGCGAGCAGCTGGTGTGCTGCACGAACACGTGGGCCAGGCCGGCCCCGACGCCGGCCTGGGCGACCACGCGCGCCACCTCCCCGGTGATGTCGAGGGTGCCGCGACCGCGTGTGGAGAATTCGAGGATTGCCTGGTGCGTCATGGGTTCCCTAGCGGATGTGGAAGGTGCCGGCACGGATCGCATCGAAGGTGAGGCGCGCAACCTCGGGGTCGCTGCGCTCCGTCACGTCCTCGGGGCACAGGACCGAAGCCGCGATCGGCACGTTCACCTTGCGCAGGTCCTGGTCCAGGGTCTCGGACAGGGCCAGCACCGCCTGCCGCGCCACCTTGACCGCGCCCTGCCCGGCCATCGACGCCGTGTTGACGATGTGGCCCTGGTAGCCGGGATCGCGCCGGGCGCAGTCGAGCATCAGTGGGGTGAAGATGCGCACGCCGTGGATCACGCCCCACAGGTTGGTGTCGAGCACGCGCTCCCAGTCGGCTTCGCCCAGTTCCCAGGTCAGGCCGTCGACGCGGGCGCAGTCGTTGTTGACCAGCAGGTGCACGCCGTGGAAGCGGATCATGGCGGCGTCCGCCAGCTCTTCCACGTGCGAACACTTGCGCACGTCGCATACCATGGCCAGTACTTCGGCTCCGCCGGCCAGCAAGGCGTCGGCGGTGCGTTCGAGCGCGTCGGCGTCGAGGTCGGCCAGCACCAGCTTCATGCCGAGCGCGGCCGCCGTGTTGGCGAACTCGCGTCCGAGACCGCCGGCGGCGCCGGTGATGACCGCCACGCGGCCTGCGAAATCCTTCATCGGGCGCCTCCGCACCTGTCGTCAAGGTCTATCGGTGCCAGTATGCGCTCAAACGATATAGTCCATGCACTGGCGCCCTTCCCGGATTGCGCCGATGAACGGCACCAGCGCCTGGTGGGTCGGGTGCTGCGCGTAGGCGTCGAGCGCGGCCTTGTCCTCGAACTCCGAATACAGCACGACGTCGTAGGTGGCTTCCAGGCCCGGCTGTGCCAGCGTGACTTCAAACTTCAGGATGCCGGGCACGATGGTCGCGCATTCGTCGAGACGGCGCTTCATCTCGATGGCGTTGGCGGCGCGGTCGGCGCCTTCGGCGTGGTCCTTCAGTTTCCACATGACGATGTGCTTCAGCATGACATTCCTTCTTTATATGAGTTACGGCAGCGCAGTGTCCTTCAGGACCCGGCCGGGCTGCAATGCGCAGTGAGCATACCGTGTGGAGGCAGGAATGGCGAGTCCGTTACGGGACCGGGTGCGGACCGTTTGCCGTGATGCGTCACGATATGGTGGCCGGCTTCGGCTCCTGTGTGTTGGTGGCTGGGTTTGGTTTGTTCTTGTGCGCTTATCGGTTAGTTGCATAATATTCCAAGTCATAATGGCACGACACCGGGAAAGCGTGTGCCCCTTGCATATTCCAGTCGGTTAGTTGCAAGATAGAGGCTGATCGCATTACCCGGATTCTCCATGAGCACCACCCAACCGAAACACACTGCAGCCGACTGGGACCGCGCCGCCAACGTCGCCTTCGCCGCCTTCGTCGTCACGCCCGAGTTCGTGCTGACCTCGAGCCGCCAGCGCGACATCGTCCCGATGCCGGTCTCGGCGGAGTCGGCCGCCGTCTACAAATTCATGTTCGGCAAATTCGCCGCCTGGATGGTGGAGCAGCGCCTCAAGATGTCGACCGTGAACGCCGCCGACCTGCAGCGCTTCGTCGACAACCGTACCAATGGAAAGCGCGACCTCAACAGCAAGATCGCCTACCGCTACCTGCGCCTGCTCGAGCGCTGCTACGACTGGCTGGAGCGCTCGCCGAATCCGGCACGCGACGCCATCGCCGCCACCGACCGCGCCCATATCGCCAAGGATGCGCCGATGGCCGCCCTCAACGGCGACGAGCTGGAGCGCTTCCTGGCCGCCCTCCCCGCCGGCCGTGCGCCCGACCAGACCGGCAGCGCCGGCTGGAAACGGCGCCGCGACCGTGCCATGCAGATCGTGATGGCGCTGTCCGGCCTGCGCGTGGCCGAAGCGGTCGGCCTGCTGGTCGACGAGATCGGACGCCAGGCCGACGTCGAGGGCGCGATCGAGATCAACATCACACCCGAGCAAAAGCACCGCACCAGCTACGAGCACACCGCCAAGCTGCCACGCGAAGGCGTGGCCGAACTCGAAGCCTGGCTGCGCGAGCGCGCCGAGCTGGGCATTCCGGGCGACCTGGTCTTCCCCGCCAGCCTCGAGGGCGATACGCTGCACAAGGCGACCGTCTACCGCCAGGTACGCGCCACCTTCGAGCGCGCCGGCGTGGCGGTGCCGCGCGCCGGCGGCCGCACCCTGCGCAACACCTTCGCTGCGCGCCAATGGCAACAAGGGGCGACGCCGGACGAGATGACGGCCGTGCTCGGCCTGGCGCTGGAACGCTCGGCCCAGGCCTATAAATATGCGCGCACCAATCCCGAAGACGGCGTGGAACAGGCAGGCGATCCGGACGACGAGCTGGACGATGTTCTGCCGCCGAAGCCGGCTGGCTGAGGGGCCTGGCTTCTGGCGCTCGACAAAAACCGCGCTCGGTATTCAGCGCTCGCAGGACCATTCCAGGAACTCGCCGACAGTGTCCGGCGAGTCCAGCTCCAGCAACGCTTCTGCCAGGTCGTGTTGCCCCTTTGCGGCGGCGAGGGCGGATAACGCACAAGACGTGAAACCGGCGTTCCACTGCTGTTTCGCCGCCCCGGCGACCAGCGCAGGAACGCGGTTCAGGGCGCCGAAGTAAGCTGCTGCGAGCTCGGCGGGAACGTCGGCGCCGGTCTTGTGCCGGCAGATTTCTATCCATGCCGGAAAGTGGAAATACACATCGGCCACGCGTTCCGGAGCGCCCGCAATCGCCTCGATAACGTGTGGAACCGCTGCAAACGAAGCCGGGTACACGTCGCCCTGGTGCGCGAGGGCGCTCCACAGGCTGAACCACGGCTCGGCACTGCCGTCATCGCTGGGTAAAGCCGACAGTTGCCGAAGAAGCCCGGGAATCTTCGCTGCGCTGCCGTATGCATCGTGCAGCCCGGCCCACCGTGGACTGTTCAATTCCAGCATCGCTTGTCCTTTATCGTCTAATTAATGCACAGCCTGATTCATCAACGACTGCGTCAGGCCGCTAGCGGATTCGGATTCACAGTGTTTCTGCGTCCCCTTCCACCACACTTGCCGAAGCGTTTGCGTCGCTATCCGGATATATCTTCAATAATAAACCGTAGCTAACCAGAAACAATCTTTCCTGTTAAAATTGCATTTTTCGTACACGCTGCGTTGAGACTTTCATGCTCGACTGCAACCCTGCGCAGGCGTTCTGGGCACGGCATTTTCCGAAAAGGTCCGCGTGCTTATGCTCGGCATTGACGCCAACTCGTTCATCATCATTTCTGCCGCATTCGGCCTGCTCTGCGCGTTCCTGTTTTTTTCCATTCGCGTAGGCTTTCCGAAAACCATCACCGGCCTGGCCCAATGGGGATGGGGATGTCTGCTGATGGTCGTGGGCGCCGTCGGTTTCACGACCCGCGACCATTTGCCGGTGCTGTTTTCCAGCTACCTGCCCAACCTCCTGATTCCGGCAGGCGTGATCTTCATGCATTACAGCCTGGGCCTGTTCGGCAAGCTCGCGTCGAGTGGCAGGCTGCTCGTCGCCCTGCTCTGCGTCGCCTCGCTTGCGCTGGCCTGGGTGACCTTCGTCGTCGACGACTACCGGGGGCGCGTGATCGTCGTCAGCAGCCTGCTGACCGTATTGTTCGCAGCATGCGGGAGGCGGATCTACTGTTACCGCGTCAAACGCTTTCCCGAGTGGTTCACCTGTGCGATATACGCCGCCACTGCCTGCGTGATGGCCACGCGCTGCATATCGGTGCTGCTGTACGACGGCACGTTGACGCTGCAAAATGACACGTCTGCCATCCACGACATCTATTTCACGTCGTTCCCCTTCTCACTGGTGGCGATGAGCCTCGGATTTCTGATGATGGCCAATCGCGAGCTGCAGAGCCGTCTTGAAGCGCAGGCGCTGCACGATCCGATGTCGGGCGCCTACAGGCGCGACGCCTTGCTCGAGATGATCCAGCGAGAAATTGCTGCATCGCGAAGGCACCGCAAGCCGTTGTCGATATTGATGATGGACCTGGATAACTTCAAGGCCATCAACGACACGCTCGGCCACCTCGTCGGTGATCAGGTCATCGTGGACTTTGCCGCACAGGCCACGCGGCTGCTGCGGACCCAGGATGTCATCGGACGCTTCGGCGGCGAGGAATTCGTGGTAATGCTCCCGCACACCGGCCTGGATGCCGCGCTGGCGACTGCCGAACGCATTCGCAGCCGCATTGCCGAGGCCGACGGAACGGCCGATCTGCCTTTGTATACCGTCAGCATCGGCGTCGCCTGTCTCGACAGGGCCGACGCGGATACGCTGTCGCTGCTCGATGCTGCCGACAAGGCACTGTATGCAGCGAAACGTTCGGGGAAAAACCGCGTCGTCGCCGCCTAGCGCGGTCAGTACACCTGCTCGACTTTCAAGCCTTTGGCGCGCAGCAATGCAGGCAAGCTGTCCTTGCCGATCAAATGCATGAGTCCCACCGCCGCCATCGTCTGGTTTTCACGCCGCAGCAAGCTGTCGAGCTTATCGGCCATCGGGCCGTTGCGTTCGCTCAGGAAGCGGCGCTGCAGGATCTGTGACGACAGCCGCGTGTCCTGCTCGTATTTGAGGGCCAGGGCGTCGAGCGCAGCGCGATCGGCCTTGGCCCAGCCCTCCGTCACGGATGCCATTTCCTGTTGTGCCTCGCCCGAATCCAGCGATGCCAGGGTTTCATCGAGCAGGGTCCACTGGTCGGCTACCGGCAGCCGGTCGAACAGGTCGAGCTGGCTCTCGACGGTCTCCAGGGCGATGACCTTGGTGTTGCGGCTGTGTGCCAGTCGGGCCAGGTGGGTGTCGACGGCCAGGTCGGGCCGGTACCCGAGTCTGGCGTATTCGACCGTCGTCAGCGTGATGAGCAGCATCCACGGCTTGAGCTGGGTGGACAGCGCCGCCGGCGCGCCCAGCGCCTCCAGGCGGCGTGTCAGGCGCGGCCCGAGCGCGGGCGGCATGGCGGCGACGATGGCGGGCGTGGTCAGCGCGATGCGCTGCGCCGCCGCGGCCATCTCGGCAGTCTGCACGGTCGGATCGATTTCCAGGGCAAGCGTCGTGGAGGCCGCCAACGCCTTCGTGACGCTGTCATCCAGTGGGAAAAATTCAGGCAATCCCATGTGGATAGTGCCGAACAAAATCATCGTATGGCCGTGGCCGCTGACCTTGAACAGCGCACCACGTTCAACCGCCCAGGCCTGGCCGCCGAACAAGCTGAGCGCAGCAAGAAGAACGACAATCATCCGGCGGGCCATAGACACTCCTCCATCAAGGGATCACCGTCAGGATTGTAGCGAGTGGTTTGCCACGTAGCTATTTAATTTTGGCATCATTTGGCACGATGCGTTGTCGTCACGTGCTTGCGCGACGGCTTCCCGCTCAGGAGAAATTCAGGTCCAGACCGAGCTTGCGGCCAAGGACGAAGGTGACGACGGCCAGGACCACCAGCGCCAGCACAAAGCCCACGGCCACCTTGGCGGCCGTACGCAGCACCTCACCCCGCTCGCGCTCACGCCCCTTCTTCCCCTGGTCGTAATGCCACTTGATGGCGAAGAACATGCCGATGCCCAGCACCAGAAACTTGAATATAACGAAGACTACAGGGACCCAATCCATCATTTTGAATGTTTTCCAGGCTAAGACTTGAGACTGCAGCGTGATGTCGGACTGCGGACAAGAGAAGAGAAAACGCCGGCGACTGCCGTGCAAGCATGGTGTCGCTGCACGTTCTGAGGCATTCTACTTAAAAGCAATTTCCATACATTGAGACATAATGTCCCAGTTAAAAGCCATACAAGATGAAAACGTCGCGCTCTGGTTGCCGCGGCTGGCCGTGCAGGGCGGCCCGCGTTTCTTGCAGATTGCGGACGCGCTGCAAGCGGCGGTGGCAGACGGATCGCTGAAGCCGGGTGACCGGCTACCGCCGCAGCGCCGCCTGGCGGCGCAGCTGGACGTCGACCTGACGACGGTCACGCGCGCCTATGACGAAGCCAGGCGCCGCCAGCTGCTGGAGGGACGCGGCGCGCGCGGCACGTATGTCGCGGCGCCGAAAGTCGAATTGACCGCGGTCCTCGACCTTAGCATGAATACCCCGCCACCGCCGGAGGGCGTGGACTTCGACGACCTGCTGAAACAGGGCTTGTCACAGGTACTGATGCGGACAGATAACGAATTGCTGATGAACTACCACCTGGGCGGCGGCAGCGAGGCCGACCGCAAGGCCGGCGCCAGATGGCTCGAACCGATGTTCGGCCATCTGGATGCGCGCCAGCTCGTCGTCTGTCCCGGCGCGCAAGCCGCGATCGCCGCAGCGATCCTTGCGCTGACGGCGCCCGGCGACGTCATCCTGGCCGAGCCCACGAGCTATCCCGGCTTGCGCGCCGCCGCCGCCCAGTTCGGCCGCCACATCATCGCGGTGGAAGCGGACAAACACGGGATGGTCCCCGAAATGCTCGAGGAAGCGTGCGAGCGGCACAAGCCGGGACTGGTCTACCTGAATCCGACCTTGCAGAATCCGACCGCCATCACCATGCCCGAACGCCGGCGCAAGGCAATCGCCGGCGTCGCGAAACGCTGCAATGTCCGCATCGTCGAGGACGATCCCTACTGGCGCCTTGCCGAGGCCCCGCCGCCGCCGCTTGCCGCGTTTGCGCCGGACCAGGCGATCTACATCTCGACCCTGTCGAAATGCCTGACGCCGGGCTTGCGGGTCGCCTTCGTGCTGCTGCGCGATCCGCACGAGCGCGAACGCTTCCTGGGCGCGCTGCGCGCGTTTGCGCTGATGGCCGCGCCGCTGACGGCCGCCCTTGCCACCCAGTGGATACTCGACGGCTCGGCCGACGGATTGCTGGCAGGCGTACGGGGCGAGGCCCGCCTGCGCCACCGGATGGCGCGCACTATCCTCGCCGGGCGCTACAGCGGCGCCGGCGACGGCCTGCATGTATGGCTCGAGCTGCCGGCGTACTGGACGGCATCGCAGCTTGCGCGGGCGGCGGACCGCGAGGGCATTGCGGTCACGCCGGCGGACGCCTTCGCAATGGGCAGCGCATCCGTGAATGCCATCCGGATTTCCCTGGGCAGCATCCAGGATCGTGGACGCTTGCAGGCGGGCCTGCATCGGCTGTCTCAACTGCTTGCGCGGCGGCCCGAATCGTTCGGCGCTGCCGTGGTTTGACAGGGATGCGCGTTGGCTTGTCAACGCGCATGCACCGGGCTAGTATGAACTAAGTATCAGCTTACCTGATACTCTCAAAAGAAATCGAACCCGGAGGAGACATGAAAAAATACCTTGCCCTTGTTTTCGCATTGCTATCGTTTATCGCGGCCCATGGAGCGGTATGCGCTGCCGACAAGGAGGACTTCCAGCTGCCCAAACCGAAGCTCGAGCACCTCGCGCGTTTCAACGTCAATCTGGAAGCGCCGATCTGGGAACTGGGCGCGACCAGCGACGCGGGGCGGCGCCGCATCATTCCGATTACCAGCGGCAGTTTCGAAGGCAAGCGGCTGAAGGGAACCATCCTCAACAATGGTGCGGACTGGCAGGTCGTCACCGCCCAGGGTCTTGCCATCATCGACACCCGTTATCTGCTCAAGACCAGCGACGGCGCCCTGATCTACTTACAGACCAAGGGTTTTCGCTATGGACCGCCCGAGGTGATGGCGGAAGTCGCCAAGGGCAACCCGGTCGATCCCGCCAGATATACCTTTCGTTTGACGATGAGCTTTGAAACCGCCGATCCCCGCTACACCTGGCTCAACCGCGCCATCGGCGTGGGCTCGGCAATGCGTCTCGGGGCGGCTGTCGTGTACGACGCCTACTTGTTGGAGTGAAGGGCCGAGTCCGCAGCCGATATATCCTTGTCGGCACTGGGGCTGAGGGCCTCGATCGGACCGTTCGCCGTGTCTGCACTCGGTCGGAATGGAAGCCCGTCCAGCCCGGTCAACCCGTCAGTCTCATGTAAGTTTGAAGACAGCACCGCGTAAGCTTCGCGGCGCACAGTCGCTCCGCGGCCGACGTAAATACGCCGCCGCGAGGACGTCAAACTTACAATATGGAGACTGCAATGGCGATCACACCCGGCATGGCCGCCGGCGGGAAGGCAGCGCCTTCCAGCGGGCTTACCAGGGAAGAACGGAAAGTCATCTTCGCTTCCTCTCTGGGTACCGTCTTCGAATGGTACGACTTCTACCTGTACGGTTCGCTTGCCGCAATCATCGGCAAGCAGTTCTTCCTCGGCGACCCCACCACCTCCTTCATCTTCGCGCTGCTGACCTTCGCCGCCGGCTTCCTGGTACGGCCCTTCGGCGCCCTGGTATTCGGCCGGCTGGGCGACATGATCGGCCGCAAATACACCTTCCTGGTCACGATCCTGATCATGGGCGGCTCGACCTTCATCGTCGGCATCCTGCCCGGCTACGCGTCGATCGGCATCGCCGCGCCGATCCTGCTGGTCTGCCTGCGCATCCTGCAGGGCCTGGCGCTGGGCGGCGAATACGGCGGCGCCGCCACCTACGTCGCCGAACACGCACCCGAAGGCCGGCGCGGCTACTTCACGTCCTGGATCCAGACCACGGCAACGCTGGGCCTGTTCCTGTCGCTGCTGGTGATCCTGGGCGTGCGCACCTCGATGGACACCGCCTCCTTCGACGCCTGGGGCTGGCGCATCCCCTTCCTGGTATCGGTAGTCCTGCTCGGCGTGTCGGTGTGGATCCGGATGTCGATGGCGGAGTCGCCCGCGTTCGCAAAGATGAAAGCCGAAGGCAAGACCTCCAAGGCCCCGCTCAGCGAAGCCTTCCTGACCTGGCGCAACGGCAAGATCGCGCTGCTGGCCCTGCTCGGGCTGGTGATGGGGCAGGCCGTGGTCTGGTACACCGGCCAGTTCTACGCCCTGTTCTTCCTGACCCAGACGCTCAAGATCGAGCCGGCCTCAGCCAACATCATGCTGGCCGTCGCGCTGGCGCTGGGCACACCTTTCTTCATCTTCTTCGGCACGCTGTCGGACCGCATCGGGCGCAAGTGGATCATCCTCGGCGGCTGCGCCATCGCCGCCCTCACCTACTTCCCGATCTTCAAGGCCGTCACCCACTACGGCAACCCGGCCCTGGAAAGCGCAATCAACAACTCGCCGGTGGTGGTGGTCGCCGATCCGGCCTCCTGCCACTTCCAGTTCAACCCGACCGGCACGGCCAAGTTCCCATCGTCGTGCGACATCGCCACCGCGCAATTGACCGCCGCCTCGGTCAGCTACACCCACCAGGACGCGCCGGCCGGCACCGTCGCCAGCATCAAGATCGGCGACAAGGTCTACCCCTCCTTCAACGCCACCATGACGGCGGACGGGCTGGACTTCGACAAGGCCAGCAAGGCGCGCGAAGCGGCGCTGAAGAAAGACCTCGGCGCCTCGCTGAAGGCGGCCGGCTACCCGCCCAAGGCCGATCCCGAGCAGATCAACCGGCCGATGCTGGTGCTGATGCTGTTCATCCTGGTGCTGTTCGTGACCATGGTGTACGGTCCGATCGCGGCGATGCTGGTCGAGATGTTCCCGACCCGCATCCGCTATACCTCGATGTCGCTGCCCTACCACATCGGCAACGGCTGGTTCGGCGGCCTGCTGCCGACGATCTCGTTCGCGCTGGTGGCGTCCAACGGCAATATTTATTATGGCCTCTGGTATCCGATCATCATCGCGGTGCTGTGCGTCGTGATCGGGGCGCTGTTCGTGCGCGAGACCAAGGACAACAATATCTACGCGGCGGATTAAACCACTTGCACCTTCTTCGCCAACGACCGGGCCGCCAGGAATGGTGGCCTTTTTACTGCCTCACGCCACCCGCACGCACAGCACGCATACGTCCCAAGCAGATTTCCCGGTTTAGTGACTATTGGTTAATAAAATGTCATAATGAAAATAATTCAACCTAGAATGAGGTATCTGATGAGCCAAGGCCCGATCAGCACAATCCAATGTGAGCCCATGACGACGGTAACCCGCCTCGACGTCGATGAAATGGCAACGCGCGTGGTCGAGGCATCACGGCCATCGTCCGATCTCGACGCCAAGTCCATGACACTGACCGTGCTGAGCGTGGCTTTGCTGGCCGTTTCGCTACTGACCAAGGATGGGATCGAAGTCGAACTCGCGGGGGCGAAGCTCGAGTCGGTGGACTGGCGCCTCATGGTCATCCCGCTTGGCGTTGCCTTGATTTACCTGGCCATCCACCTGTACATGCAATGGTGGTCCGAGCGGCAAGTATGGCGTTTTGCCACCGTGCGTTCCGTTACCAGCATCCAGGCCGAGCTGGAACGGCACGCCAAAACGGCCAGTGCAACATTAGCGGGACTGGAGCGTTTCCATCAGGTGTGGCTGGACCCTGGGCGCCTCAGCCCCTCCACCTTCGCATTCAAACATCCAGAGCGAGCCGTCACGCCGCCGCAACAGGTGGCGGCCGAACTCGAGTCTCGCGTCGCTTCCGAGTACGCAACGCTACGGGACGTCGACGCTTTCAAATACATCCGGGAAGACGTCTGGAAAGAGACGATGCAGGCGATCATCGACTACGAAGTCATCAACGCGGAATGGAAGTTGTCGCGGGCGTCGCACACCAACGAGCGAACAGGCGCACTCGAGCGCAAAATAGCTGCAATCAGAAAATTCGACGAGACAGAACGCAAAGACGTCTTCGAACGAAAGCCTGGCCCCGGCAGTGAACTCATGCTCCGCCATGTGGCGGCGCTCAAGCGCACGCGCACTGCGCTGGCCATGTACCGCTTCCGCCAGCGAAGCCTGCTCGTGTTCCCGATCGTCTTGGCGGCCTGCGCGCTCACCGTCATGATTGCGCAGTTTTGGATGCGTTACGAGTTCAAGTAAGTGCTCAAGCGTCCGTAATGGTTTCGGCGCAGCGCTCGGCCGGCGCCGACTGGCGGCTCCATGCCCGCATGCGGGTCGCCGCCCACGCCGTCATGGCGGCGCCGAACAGCAGCACCAGGCGCGTATCGAACAGGGTCAGCACGGCACCGGCCGCCGCCATCAGGATGTTCGCCAGGCAGAAGGTGGTCGACAGCAGCCCCATGACCGCACCCTGGCCATGGCCGCCGAAGCGGTCGGCGGCCCATACCTGGATCACGGCATTGTAGAACGCGTGCGGCAGCCCGAAGGCCATGATGCCGACCATGCCGATCCACAGGTTGCCGGCGCCGAGCGAGGCGATCGCCAGCGCCACCACCACGGCCAGCAGGCCGGCGCGCTGCAGCGGATCGGTGCGGCTCTGGCGGCCGGCGAACAGCGCGGCGCCGGTCATGATGCCGCACATGCCGACGTTGACCAGGGCGATCGACCGGGTGTCGTAATGGCCGACCTCGACCAGCCACAGCGGATAGAACTCGTAGAAGGCCGTGACGCCGCAGGTGTAGGCCAGCTGCACGCCGAACAGCGTGCGCAGGCCGGGATGGCGCAGCAGGTTGAAGGCGTGGCGTTCGCGCGCCACCTGCCACCACGACGGGCCGTGGCTGCTCGGCTGGCGCGGCAGCGCGATCGTCACCAGGCACGCGCCCAGCAGCAGCGCGCCGGCGGCGATATAAAACGGTACCGTGACGCCCCAGCCCACGGTGAAGCCGGCCAGCAGCGGCCCGAACAGCCAGCCGAGGTGCAGCGCCCCGTTCAGCCAGGATAGCGCGTGGTTGCGCAGCGGCCCCTGCAGGCGGTCGGCCAGCATCGCCCGCACGATCGAACTCTGCCCTTCGAGCAAGCCGGTGCCGAAGCGCGCCAGCAGGAACAGCGGATACGAATGGCTGGCCAGGGCCCAGGCAGTCAGCACGTGGCCGAGCGCGGCGCCGGCCGCCGTTCCCAGCA
The DNA here is from genome assembly GCF_006715485.1 of Herbaspirillum sp. SJZ107. Taxonomy (GTDB): domain Bacteria; phylum Pseudomonadota; class Gammaproteobacteria; order Burkholderiales; family Burkholderiaceae_D; genus Telluria. Next base: position 1,607,508 of record NZ_VFNH01000001.1, on the reverse strand, counting down.
GCAGCGGCCGGCGTCCGAAACGGTCCGACAGCGAGCCCAGCACCGCGGTGCCGATCAGCAGCCCGATCGGGTTCACCATCAGCGCCACCGAAAACAGCAGCTTGGGCGGTAGCCCGAGGAAATTGGTCAGGCCGTCCGCCGTCCCATGGACGAAGAGCGGCGGCAGGATCGGATAAGGCAGCGAAGCGCCGGTCGTGGACAGCAGTCCCAGCAGGCAGGCGGTGGCGATCAGCAGGGCGTTCTTCATGTCGGCTCGTTAACGAAAGTGTAACGAGCCTAGCACGAGCGTCACCCTACCCGCATCTCGGGATTAAGCGACGACACTAAGTGTTGAAACCCCTGCCCTCGGCCGCCAGCCGCACCAGCAGCGGCGCCGGCGTCCAGGCGTCGCCGTGGTAGCCGCGCGCGAATTCCTCCATCGCCGCCAGCACCGCCGGCAAGCCGACCGTGTCCGCATAGAACATCGGCCCGCCGCGGTGCAGCGGGAAGCCGTAGCCGGACAGGTAGACCATGTCGATGTCGGAGGCGCGCAGCGCGATGCCCTCTTCCAGTATCTTTGCACCCTCGTTCACCAGCGCGTACACCAGGCGCTCGACGATTTCCTCGTCGCCGACGATGCGGCGCTCGATGGTCAGGCCGGCCACGTGCCCGGTGATCATGTCCTCGACCAGCGGCGACGGCAGCGGCGCGCGCTCGCCGGCCACGTAGTCGTACCAGCCGGCGCCGGTCTTCTGGCCGAAGCGGCCCTGCTCGCACAGCAGGTCGGCGGTCTTCGAATACTTGACGTCGGGCATCTCGACCTGGCGCCGCTTGCGGATGTACCAGCCGATGTCGTTGCCGGCCAGGTCGCTCATGCGGAACGGGCCCATGGCAAAGCCGAAGGCTTCGGCGGCGCGGTCGACCTGGTGCGGCAGCGCGCCCTCGTCCAGCAGGAAGCCGGCCTGGCGGATGTATTGCTCGACCATGCGGTTGCCGATGAACCCGTCGCACACGCCCGCCACCACGCCGGTCTTCTTGAGCTTTTTCGACAGCGCCAGCGCGGTGGCCAGCACGTCCTTGCCGGTGTGCGCGCCGCGCACGATTTCCAGCAGCTTCATCACGTTGGCCGGGCTGAAGAAGTGCAGCCCGATCACGTCCTGCGGCCGTGTCGTGAAGGCCGCGATCCGGTTCAGGTCCAGCGTCGAGGTGTTCGTGGCCAGGATCGCGCCCGGTTTCATGACGGCGTCGAGCCGGCGGAACACGGTTTCCTTGACCGCCAGGTCTTCGAACACCGCTTCGACCACGATGTCGGCCGCGGCGATGTCCTCATACGCAAGCGTGGTGCGGATCAGGCCGATGCGCCGGTCGAACTGGTCCTGGCCGAGCTTGCCCTTCTTGACGCTGCTTTCGTAGTTCCTGCGGATCGTCGCCAGGCCCTTGTCGAGCGCGGCCTGCTCGGTATCGAGGATGGTCACCGGGATGCCGGCATTGGCGAAATTCATGGCGATGCCGGCGCCCATGGTGCCGGCGCCGACCACCGCCGCGGATGCGATCGGGCGCACCGGCGTGTCGGCCGGCACGTCCGGGACCTTGGCGGCGGCGCGCTCGGCAAAGAAGGCGTGGCGCAGCGCCTTCGACTCGACGGTCTCCGCGAGCGCCATGAAACGATCGCGCTCGTAGGCCAGCCCTTCCTCGAAGGGCATGGTGGCGGACGCCACCACCGCCTCCAGGCAGGCCAGCGGCGCCGGGAACGGGCCGGCGGCGGCCTGTACCCTGGCGCGTGCCGCTTCCAGGAAAGCGTCCAGGCCGGCTTGCTCGATCGCGTTGTCGCGCACGCGCGGCAGCGGACGCACGGCGGCGACGCGTTCGGCAAAGGCGACTGCCCCTTCCACCACGTCGCTGCCGGCCGGCAGCAGGTCGTCGAACAGCAGCGTGCCGGCCAGTTTTTCCGACGCTACCGGCGTACCGGAGACGATCATGTCCAAGGCCGGCTCCAGACCCAGCACGCGCGGCAGGCGCTGGGTGCCGCCGGCGCCCGGCAGCAGGCCCAGTTTCACTTCGGGCAGCGCGATCTGCGCACCGGGCAGCGCCACCCGGTAATTTGCGCCCAGCGCCAGCTCCAGCCCGGCGCCCATGCACACGCTGTGGATGGCCGCGACCACCGGCTTGCTCGATGCCTCGACCACGCGGATCAGGGTGTGCAGCGTCGGCTCGGTCAGGGCCTTGGGCGAATTGAACTCGCGGATGTCGGCGCCGCCCGAGAAGGCGGTACCGGCGCCGGTGATGACGATGGCTTGCACCGCGTCGTCGGCCTGGGCACGCTGCAGGGCGGCCACGGCGGCAGTGCGGGTCTCGAGGCCGAGGCCGTTGACCGGCGGGTTGTTCAGGGTGATGACGGCAACGCGGTTGCGGAGCTGGTAGTCTGCGCTCATGTGTCTCTCGTGTCAGTGATACGGCAATGCGGGCACTATAACCGAGCCTGTCCCGGGCCGGCCACGCCCTGGGCGGCGCGGTGGTCCTTGAACTGCTCGCGCAATTTGTTCTTCTGGACCTTGCCGGTCCCGCCGATCGGCAGCGCCTCGACGAACACGACGTCGTCCGGCATCCAGAACTTCGCGATCCTGCCCTCGAACCACTTCAGCATCTCTTCGCGGCCGACCTCCTGGCCCGGCCGGCGCACCACCAGCAGCAGCGGCCGCTCGTCCCATTTCGGGTGGGCCATGGCAATGCAGGCCGCCTGCAGCACCGCCGGGTGCGCCATCGCGATGTTCTCGATGTCGATCGAGCCGATCCACTCGCCGCCGGACTTGATCACGTCCTTGCTGCGGTCGGTGATCTGCATGAAGCCGTCGGGGTCGATGGTCGCCACGTCGCCGGTCGGGAACCAGCCGTCCACCAGCGGATCGCCGCCCTCGTCCCTGAAATAGCTGGCAATGATCCACGGTCCCTTGACCAGCAGGTGGCCGGATGCCTGGCCATCCCAGGGCAGTTCGGCACCTAGATCGTCGACGATCTTCATGTCCACGCCGTAGATCGCATGGCCCTGCTTCTGCAGGATGGCGCGCTGGCGCTCGACCGGCAGCGCGCGGTGCTTCGCCAGCAGGCCGCCGGTGGTGCCGAGCGGCGACATTTCCGTCATGCCCCAGCCGTGGATGACCTGCACGCCGAAGCGGTCGATCAGGGTGTCCATCATCGCCGGTGGGCAGGCCGAGCCGCCGATCACGGTGCGCCGGAAGGTCGAGAAGGTCAGGTCGTTCTGGATCGCATAATTGATCAGGCCCAGCCAGACCGTCGGCACGCCGGCCGAGAAGGTCACGCCCTCGCCCTCGAACAGGTCGTACAGCGACTTGCCGTCGAGCTGGGCGCCCGGCAGCACCAGCTTGGCGCCGGACAGCAGCACCGAATACGGCAAGCCCCACGCATTCACGTGGAACATCGGCACCACCGGCAGCACGGTATCGATGGCGCCCACGTTCAGTACGTTCGGCAGGGCCGATGCGTAGGCGTGCAGCACGGTCGACCGGTGCGAGTACAGCGCGCCCTTGGGGTTGCCGGTCGTGCCCGAGGTGTAGCACAGCGAGGCGGCCGCGTTCTCGTCGAGCTCCGGCCAGGCGTAATCGCCGTCCTCCGCATCGAGCAGGTCTTCGTAGCACAGCAGGTCCGGGATGCGCGTGCCGGCCGGCATGTGGGCGCGGTCGCTCATCAGCACGAAGGCGCGCACCGTCGGGCAGGCGGCGGCGATCGCCTCGACCAGCGGCAGGAAGGTCAGGTCGAAGCACAGCACCTGGTCTTCCGCGTGGTTGACGATGTAGGCGATCTGCTCGGGATGCAGGCGCGGATTGATCGTGTGCAGCACGGCGCCGGACCCAGACGCGCCGTAGTAGAGCTCGAGATGGCGGTAGCCGTTCCAGGCCAGCGTACCGACCCGCTGCCCGCCTTCGACGCCCAGCCTGGCCAGCGCCTGCGCCAGCTTGCGTGCGCGCAATTCGCAATCGCGGTAGGTGTACCGGTGCAGCGCATCCTGCAACCCCGCCTGCAGGCCGGCTTCGACGCGGCGCGACACGATCTCGCTGGCGCCGTAGTGGCGCGCGGCAAATTGCAGGATGCTCGAGATGGTGAGCGATTGGTGCATCATCTGGCCCATGAGTGGCGTGTGAAGCGGGCTGTGCATGACGGCGGATCTCCTCTAATGATGTTTACGGCTCAGTTTCGACCGGTCGTGCGAAAATCGTCAACGGTTTTCGATGCTGCATTGCCGCAAGGGCTTGCCGCTAAGCCGTTACCGAATGTAACGCGCTTTGGCCGACCTGCAAGCGGACCCATAGAATCGGCGCGCTTACGGTAGAATCGCGACATTCCTGCAATGCCACTGACTGGAACGACCATTACTGCTGACGACCTGCCACTCGACAATTCCTTCGCTGAATTGCCACCCGCGTTCTACACGCGGCTGATGCCGACGCCGATGCCCGCGCCGTACTTCGTCGCGGCCAGCGCCAAGGCTGCCGCCCTGGTCGGGCTCGACCCCGCCGACCTGGCGCACGACGATTTCGTTGCCGTATTTACCGGCAACGCGGTACCGCCACGCGCCAAGCCGCTGTCCGCCGTGTACTCCGGCCACCAGTTCGGCCACTGGGCCGGCCAGCTGGGCGACGGCCGTGCCATCCTGCTGGGCCAGCTGGCCACCCCCTCGGGGCCGATGGAACTGCAGTTGAAGGGCGCCGGCATGACGCCCTACTCGCGCATGGGCGACGGCCGCGCCGTACTGCGTTCCTCGATCCGCGAATTCCTGTGCTCGGAAGCCATGGCTGCCCTGGGCGTGCCGACCACGCGCGCCCTGATGGTGACCGGCTCCAACCAGCGCATCATGCGCGAAACCGTCGAGACCGCCGCCGTGGTGACCCGCATGGCATCCAGCTTCGTGCGCTTCGGTTCCTTTGAGCACTGGCACTACCGTAACAAGCACGACGAGCTGCGCATCCTGGCCGACTACGTGATCCGCGACTTCTATCCGGAACTGGCCGCCGCCGAGAACCCGTACCTGGCCCTGCTGGGCGAAGCCACCAAACGCACCGCGCGCATGATCGCGCACTGGCAGGCGGTCGGCTTCATGCATGGCGTCATGAACACCGACAACATGTCGATCCTGGGCGTGACCCTCGATTACGGCCCGTTCGGCTTCATGGAAGCCTTCGACGTCGACCACATCTGCAACCACACCGACCAGGGCGGCCGCTATTCGTACGCCAACCAGGTGCCGGTCGGCCACTGGAACTGCTATGCGCTGGCCAACGCCCTGCTGCCGCTGATCGGCGATACCGAGGCGGCCCAGGCCGCGCTCGAAGTCTACGTCGACGCCTATGGCGACAAGTTCGACGAACTGCTGCACGCCAAGCTGGGCCTGGCGACGACCCAGGCCGAGGACCGCGTGCTGTTCGACCACATGTTCAAGCTGATGCAGGAGAACCACGTCGACTTCACGCTGTTCTTCCGCCGCCTGGCCGGCCTGCGCCTGGACGTGGCCGATGCGGAGCGCGAAGCAGCCGATGCCCCGCTGCGCGATTTGTTCCTCGACCGTCCCGGCTTCGATGCCTGGGCCGTGCTCTACCGCGAACGCTTGCGCCAGGAAGGGAGCGTGGATGCAAATCGAAGCGAGGCCATGAACCGCGTCAACCCGAAATACATATTGCGCAACTATCTAGCCCAGGTTGCGATCGAAAAGGCGCAGAATGGCGACTTCAGCGAAGTGGCGCGCCTGCTCGCGGTGCTCGAGCGTCCGTTCGACGAGCAGCCCGAGAACGAATCCTATGCGGCGCTGCCGCCGGATTGGGCAGCCCACCTTGAGGTGAGCTGCTCTTCCTGAACTCTCTATATCTATATGAGTGAGACCTCGATGACCGAAAAAGTAACGAAAACCGACGCCGAATGGCGTGCCAAGCTGGATCCGATGGAATACCAGGTGACCCGCCACGCGGCCACCGAGCGCGCCTTCACCGGCAAGTTCTGGGACCATCACAAGCACGGCATCTACCATTGCGTCTGCTGCGATACCCCGCTGTTCGAATCCGATGCCAAGTTCGAATCCGGCTGCGGCTGGCCGAGCTACTTCAAGGCCCTGGACCCGGCCAACGTGATCGAGAAGGTCGACCGTTCGCACGGCATGGTGCGCACCGAAATCATTTGCGCAGTGTGCGATGCGCACCTGGGCCACGTCTTCGAGGACGGCCCGCCGCCGACCGGCCTGCGCTATTGCATCAACTCCGCAGCGATGCGCTTCGAACCCGCCTGACCTGAAAGACCCTGCGTAACATGAAATTCCTGTTCGACCTGTTCCCGGTCATCCTGTTCTTCATTGCCTACCGGCTCGGCCTCAGCCACCAGGAGGCGGCGCACGCGCTCGCCCTCCAGTACATGGGCGGCCTGATCGCCGGCGGCAACATCACGGCCGAACAAGCACCGATCATGCTGGCCACCGCAGTCGGCATCGTCGCCACCGTGCTGCAGATCGGCTACCTGATCGTGCGCGGCCGCAAGGTCGACGGCATGCTGTGGCTGTCGCTGGCCGTGATCGCGGTCATGGGCGGCGCCACCATCTACTTCCATGACGAGAACTTCATGAAGTGGAAACCGACGATCCTGTATTGGGCCTTCGCGCTGGCCCTGCTGGTGGCCCAGGTGGGCTTCGGCAAGAACCTGATGCGCAAGGGCATGGAAAGCCAGATCAAACTGCCCGACGCCGTGTGGGAGCGCCTCGGCTACGCCTGGATCGCCTTCATGGCGGCCATGGGCGTGCTGAACTGGGTCATGGCCTTCGTGGTCTTCAAGGGCAATACCCCGGCCTGGGTCAACTTCAAGATGTTCGGCGCCACCGGCCTGTTCTTCGCCTTCGTCGTCATCCAGACCCTGATGCTGTCCAAACACATGCAGGAACCGGAGGATGCAGCATGAGTCAGACCCGAGTCGAACGTATCCACATGCTGCTGGCCGATGCGCTGGCCCCGACCGTACTCGAAGTCGGCGACGACTCCCACCTGCACGCCGGCCATGCCGGCGCGGCGTCCGGCGGGGGCCATTTCAGCGTCAAGATCGTTTCTGAACGCTTCGAGGGCCTCAGACTGGTCATGCGCCATCGGCTGGTATATGATGCCGTGCAAGGTATGATGCATACCGACATTCACGCGCTGGCGATCACCGCCCATGCGCCATCCGAGCTGTCCTGACGGCCGGAGCTTTCAGGGAATCTTAAGTAATCTGTTTGAAAATCTGCTGCGTATTACAAAAACTAATCCAATCTCGTCCAAGCAACCCCCTCACAGGAAACAACATGACTTTTAAGCCAGCACGGCTGCTGTTAGCCTTGATCGCTATCGCCGCATCCTTTGCAAACCTGCCAGCATCCGCCCAGAACCTCGCCGTCGTCAACGGCAAGGCAATCCCGTCCTCGCGCGCCGACCAGGCCGTGAAACAGGTCGTGGCCCAGGGCCAGGGCCAGGATTCGCCGCAGCTGCGCGAAGCCGTCAAGCAGCAGCTGATCGCCCGCGAAGTGATGATGCAGGAAGCCGTCAAGCAAGGCTACGACAAGAACCCGGAAGTCAAGCAAGCCCTGGAAAGCGCGCGCCAGACCATCGTCATCAACGCCCTGGCCCGCGACTACATCACCAAGCATCCGGTGACCGATGCTGAAGTCAAGGCCGAGTACGACCGCTTCGTCAAGACCAGCGGCGACAAGGAATACCACGTGCGCCACATCCTGCTGGACAACGAAGCCGACGCCAACGCCGTGATCGCCAAGATCAAGGGCGGCGCCAAGTTCGAAGACCTGGCCAAGCAATCGAAAGACACCGGCTCCGCCAACAACGGTGGCGACCTCGACTGGGCCAGCCCGTCGTCCTTCCCGCCGGAATTCGCTGCCGGCCTCACCGGCCTGCAAAAAGGCCAGGTCACCGAGAAGCCGGTCAAGACCCAGGTCGGCTACCACGTGATCAAGCTGGACGACATCCGCCAAGCGAAACTGCCGACGCTGGATGAAGTCAAACCGCAGATCCAGGACTCGCTGTCGCAGCAAAAGCTGGCAGCCTTCCAAGAGGAAATGGTCAAGAAGGCGAAGGTACAGTAAGATGTTGGTATCCCGGCGGCACCGACCGCCGGTTTGCGTCGCATCGCGACATTATGTTGAACATCGGTGGCCTTGCGCTGCCGGGAACAAATAGGATCGAATAAATGATTGTGAAGCCAGCCCGCCTGTTGTTAGTCATGACCGCGATGGTAGCCCTGCCGTCGTTCGCGCAAAACGTTGCGACCGTCAATGGCAAACCGATCCCGGCGTCCAAGGTCGACCAGCTGGTCAAGCAAGTCGTCGCCCAAGGCAAAGCGACCGACTCGCCGCAACTGCGCGATGCGATCAAGAAGGACCTGATCGGCCGCGAAGTCCTGATCCAGGAAGCCGACAAGCAGGGCGTCGGTACCCGCCCGGAGGTCAAGAACCAGATCGACAACGCCCGTCAAAGCATCATCATCAACGCAATGCTGGCGGACTACATCAAGAAGAACCCGGTCACCGACGCCCAGATCAAGGCCGAGTACGACAAGGCCAAGGCTGAACAGGGCGGCCGCCAGGAATACCACGCGCGCCACATCCTGGTCGCGACCGAAGCCGAAGCCAACCAGATCATCGCCAAGCTGAAGGGCGGCGCCAAGTTCGAAGACCTGGCCAAGCAATCGAAAGACCCGGGTTCGGCAGCCAATGGCGGCGACCTCGGCTGGGCCAGCCCGGAGAACTTCGTGCCTGAGTTCTCGAAAGCCATGACCTCGCTGAAAAAAGGCGAAGTCACCCAGACCCCGGTCAAGAGCCAGTTCGGTTACCACGTGATCCGCCTGGAAGAAAGCCGCGCGACCCCGATCCCGCCGCTGGAAGAAGTCAAGCAGCAAGTGGCAGAAGCCGTGCAGCAGCGTAAAGTTGCCGCCTTCCGCGACGACCTGATGAAGAAGGCCAAGATCCAGTAAGCTGGCATGGTCTTGACGCGGTCAAGCTGAAAAGAGCGCTCCTTCGGGGGCGCTTTTTTTTCGCCGCTGCAGCAGCACGCTCCGGATTCGTCTTTACATCGATTTACCGCCGTTGACTGCGCTTTACGCATGGGCAACAGACAATGTCGTCGACCCGGCAAGCAGTATTGACAACCCCGGCCGGCCCCACGCGCGATGAAAGACAGAACCATGGACCACGAACACACCACCCTTGCCGACGACCTCGAGCGCATGCTCGCCACCCAGTCCGACCGCCGCCAGTCGCTGCGCTGGCTGTTTGCCGGCGCCGCCGCCCTGCCCCTGATCGGCTGCGGTGGAGGCGGCAGCGACACCGCCGCCACGGCATCGACGACGACCGGCACCGGCAGCACCGGCACGACCACCGGCACCGGCAGCAACGGCACCTGCAGCGTCATCCCGGAAGAGACCGGCGGCCCCTACCCTGGCGACGGCACCAACAGCAACGGCAGCGGCATCGCCAACGCACTGACGCTGTCCGGCATCGTGCGGGGCGACATACGCACCAGCGTATCGCCCGGCAGCGCTACCGCTGCCGGCATCCCGACCACACTGAAGCTGCAGATCGTCAACGTCGGCAACAGCTGCGCCAGCGCCGCCGGCGCCGCCGTCTACCTCTGGCATTGCGACCGCGACGGCAATTATTCGATGTATGCCACCGGCCTCACCAAGGAAAACTACCTGCGCGGCGTGCAGGAAGCGGACAGCAGCGGCATCGTCACTTTCACCACGATCTTCCCCGGCTGCTACGCCGGCCGCATGCCGCATATCCACTTCGAGGTCTACCCCAGCCTGGCCAAGGCCACCAGCGCCGCCAACCGCGTCAAGACCTCGCAATTCACCTTCCCGATGGCGACGCTCAACGAAGCATATTCGACGACCGCCTACGCCAGCAGTTCACGCAACCTGTCGAGCATCAGCTACGCCACCGACAACGTGTTCAGCGACGGCACTTCGCTGCAGATCGCCTCGGTCACCGACGACCCGGTGAACGGCTACGTGGTCACGCTGACGATCGGCGTCTCGCTCTGAGGCCTGATCAGTCGCCGCCTCTGGCGAGCGCCTTGAGCGCACGTTCCAACGCACGGACTTTTTCGCGCATGGCCGGCAGGTTGCGCAGCAGAGCGGCGTTGCGCTCCCACTCGGCATTGCGCGTGATCGGGTAATAGCCGGTGTAGCGGCCCGGCTCCCTGATCGAATGCGCGACCAGAGTGCCGGCGGTGATGTCGACGTGATCGCAGATGTCGATGTGGCCGTTGACCATGGCCGCGCCGCCGAAGGTGCAATGCCTGCCGATGATCGCGCTGCCGGCGACGCCGACGCAGCCGGCCATGGCGGTATGGGCGCCGATGCGGCAGTTGTGGCCGATCTGGATCTGGTTGTCGAGCTTGACGCCGTCCTCGATGACGGTGTCGTCGAGCGCGCCGCGGTCGACCGTGGTGTTGGAGCCGATGTCCACTTCGTCGCCGATGAGCACGCGGCCGACTTGCGGGATTTTTATATAGACGCCGTCGTCCATGGCGAAGCCGAAGCCGTCGCCGCCGATCACGGCGCCGGAGTGGATAATGCCGCGTGCGCCGATGACGCAGCGGGCGTGGAAGGTGACGTTGGCGAACAGGTGCGTGTGTTCGCCGATGACGGCGTCGCGGCCGATGTAGCAGCCGGCATCGATGACGGCGTGCGCACCGATCACGGCGCCGGCCTCCACCGTGACATGCGGGCCGAGGCAAGCCGTCGGGTCGACGCGTGCCGTGCCGTGGACCACCGCCGTGGGATGGATGCCGCCCGCCGCCGGCGCTTCGCTTGCCCTCACGAGGTATTGCGCTGCGTGCGCAAAATACGCGTGGGGATTGGCGGTGACGATGCGGGCGCCCGCGTAACCGGCAGCCACGGCGTCATCGTCGGACGGCGACAGGATCAGGGCGGCGGCCCGGCTATGCAGCGCCTGCGCCCGGCGCTTGCTGTTGCTCAGGAAACTGATGTCCGAGGCACCGGCGCGCTCCAGCGACGCGACCGCCGTGACCTCGACATCAGGGCTGCCCGCAAGCTGTCCGCCGAAGCGCTCCACCAGGTCACCCAGTCGCGTTCCCATCGCCGTACCTCTCGTCCGCGTGTGCTTGTGCATCGTTTGGACTCATCGATAATCGCGACAGTTCCCGCATCCGGGGCACGGTCGGGCGCGGCCTGTTGCAGCGCAAACGCCGGTCGCGCCAACGGGTCACAGGTCTAGTAACTGTAACGTATGCCCACCAGTACCACATGCCCCTTCAGGTCGGCACCATCGGCCTTGACGATCTTACCGAAGTTCTGGTACTCGAGGATCGCCGCGATGTCCGTATCGAATTTGTAACTCGCACCGATGCCGAAGGTCAGGCTGGTGTGCGTTTCGCTTTCCGACACCGAGTACCCGGCCTCGCTGGCCGCGACCCTGGTGCGGGTATGGGCAGCACCCAGTTTGCCGGTTACGGCGAATGCCGGGCTCCCGTTCCACATCCCGGTGACGGCCAAATGGACCGATTGCGGCGAGGAAGAAGCCCGCGCAGCGTCCGACGAGATTTCGGCTTTACCCATATTGGTATAGCCGATCTCCAGGCCGGTATGCGGCGCGATGCGATAGCCGCCGGCGATCTGGAAAGCAGTGTCGCTTTTGGAGACGCCGATGCCATCGAGAGCCAGCTTCTGCTCGGCAGAGCCTACGCTTGTGCTGATGTAAGCAGCCGGTTCCGCGGCCAAGGCAAGGTTGCAGGAGACGGCCGCGGCGATAGTCATGGCAAAACGTTTCATCAGGAGCCTCAGGGTAGTGGTTGTATGGACAATGTATCCAGATCAAGAGCACTCGAATCGGCTGATCCTTAGGGTATTAAGCAAAATCAACTATACAGAAAACGAATCGTGACCAGATTGCAACGCAAGCATCCTCGCAGGCAAATCGACGCGAGCTTGAAAGCAGATCCTGCCGTTACTCGAACATACGCAAGGCGGATTGGCGACATGCCATTCACGCTACAGCGACCATCCGGACCTTGTCGCAAGCGCCGATAGCTTGAGAAAACGCAAACCCGCGACACTCCCGACTCGGCAAGCTGTTATTAGATTCTCGAAAACATCTGTCGTATGTCAATTTGCGCAGCGAGGCATATATATGGCTGGCGAAATCATTCGGATGGGAGACAAAACCAGTCACGGCGGAACCGTACTGGAAGGCTCGCAAACAGATATCTGCATGGGTAAGCCGATTGCATTTGTCGGCCACAAAACCTTATGCCCGAAATGCCGCGGCACTTTCCCGATCGTTGAGGGCGTCCTGACGACCACATTCTATGGGAAGGGCGTCGCCATTGCAGGGATGAAAACAGCTTGCGGCGCCATCCTGATCGCCAGCCAGTTTACTGATACTGTCGAATGGGGTTCAGGATCCAGCAATACCAAAATGGCTTCGCCCTCCGCAAACATAAGTACTGTTGACCGAGCGGAAGACTCCGATGCAGAAAACCGGCACGTCAGCAACGATCCTGGGGATGACAACACGGATGCCGAGATTCAAAGCGAGCGCTACTACTCAGTTAGGGACAGCGACGGCAATCCAGTGGACGGCTATCGTTATGACCTGCACATTGACGATCAACTGCATACGAAAGCTGGCGCTTATTTGGACGGCGCAACCATAGTCGTCGACGGCAATAGACACGTTCGACTGGTTACCTGGATTGAAAACGACAGCGTTTCGCGCACATGAACGACACAGCCACGATCGACAAGCAGACCCGAACGCTGGCAGCCATGGCATACGGCGAAGCTTCCACTCAAGATATCGCAGAAGAGATGAATGCCCTCGCCAGCGTCCTCGTACGGCAGCGCGATGCGCGGGGTTACAGCGACATCATGAGGTTTGCAAGTTCCGAACCTTCCTTCTCGTTTGTAGTAGCGGACGGAAACGTCCGGTACAAGAAGCTGATGAAAGCGAGCGTAAAAGAGATAATGAGTGACCCGGGCATGTCGGCAGCCATCTCCGCAGCCAACAATGCGCTTGCAGGCGGACAAGATGCGTCCAATGGTGCATATTTCTGGGACGGCGCAGATATAAAATCGAATTACAAAAAGCACGCCAAGGTCAGGCACGGAATCCGTTTTGCAAATAAAAATCACAACGTTTATTCGATTTCCGAATCCAGTAAACTGACAATCGTAACCGAAACGATTACAAAGAAGAGCAAAGGCAAGGTCATCAGCACAACGGTTAACGAGATCGGGAGATACGATCACGTCTATGTATCCACCGCAGCTTATGGTGGCACCATCTTCTGGAAGCTGAACCCGGAGTACGTCAAAATTAATCGGGCAAAGGAATACAAATGAAGTCATTGCCGTTTGCAATAGCGCTTTGGATCATAGGAGCCGATACGCATGCACGGCCAAGCATGGATGCGATTTCGAGCTGCATCAAGAGTGAAAGCACTTCACCGAAGACTCACTACACCGAAATAACGACCGACACCTACAACATCAACAAAGACGACAATAAGAAGCGCACTGAACAAACTTTCAAATATAACGGGGAGATCCTCGGCACCTGGAAAGGTGACCCACCCGATGTGTTTGGCCTTATCTATAACACCGAACACATTTCATTACGAAACGTCAGACGCCTGTCAAAGGCGATGCCAGCCAGTTTCGATGCGGATTTGGCCACCTGGGGTTTGATACGCGAAGGTCCTAGATCTTATCTCTGCATTGCCTTCAATTTTGAGGGCTTAGGCCAGAGTGGTTATTTCCAAAGCGTACACGGCGTCTATCTTGTCGAGCGTGGCACGTTACCGTCACGTACGTTCTACATCGTCGGCCGAGTCACGGCCAATGGCGTCATACTTTCCAAATAAAGTTGAGGGGCGCACAGTCCGCCAGACCTGCTTTATTTAAGCTTCTGGGTTGACGCCCTGTTCGCTTAGGATCGCCACACTCGGACAGGCCTCTAGCGCGATGAACGGTGCCGCGACGTTGACGTCGGTCGAATATGCAGCGGTCGTTGACCTTGCCGATGATGTGGCTGCAGGCACCGAGATCTAACTAACACAGCACGTTCATGACCGCGCTGCGCTCGTCGCGGCGCACCTGGATCACGGTGCCCAGCTCTTCGCTGAACAGCGCGCAGCGTCATCGCGTTGCGGCGCTCGCCCAGGTCGGTGCGCAGCTGCGGGGTCAAGGTCTTGCGCACTTCGCCTACGGTGCGAACGCCGAGACCATCAGCGACACCGGCGAAAACACAGCTTTCGATTCACCGTTATCGTTCCAGGTGATGCGCATCGATAGCAAATCCTTGCCGATCGGCTTCGACACGCGCAGCGCTGGGCACAGTTCCATGCCGACGTCCCGGGGAGGCGAACAGCGCGGCATAACACGCTGCAACGCGACCGCCATCCCACGCAATCAATCGAACCTCGATGCCGCAATTCGCCGCTTCTCGACGATACGCAAGGACTCCAGGGAACCGGCGCGATCGGCTAAGGGCGCTTGATCGTGCGAGGCCCTGTACGATGGACTGTTACAGTGTGCTCACTGCCTCATCAAGCAAACGCTGAGACCGCGCACGGCACCAGCCAGGCACGGCCTTATGAACACAGACAAGGAACCGCCCGAATGACTACCAAACTACGCGTCTTTACCTCGCCATCCGCATTTCCCAACCCCCAGCGCCTGCGCCTGTTCATGCACGAAAAGGGGATTGCCGGTCAATTCGAAGAGACTGTCTACAACATGACGCCGGTCGGCGAGCAGCGCGGCTGGCGCCACCTGAAAATGAACGAGTGGGGCGAGACGCCGACGCTGCAACTGGCGGACGGCAGCTATATATCCGAAACCGCCGCCGTTGTCCGTTACCTGGACCAGGCCTACCCGGGCCGCAAGCTCACCGGCGACACGCCGCTGGAACAGGGCCTGGACAGCATGTGGGATCACCGCATCTGGGTCCACATCCTGTACCGCCTGACCACGGCTTTCCACGTCCTGCATACCGGCCTGGGTTTCAAGCTGGAACTTACGAAGAACGAGGCATGGGGCGAGCACTGCCGCAAGGAAGCCATCGCACATGCCGGGCTGGTCAACAAGCACCTGTCGGACGGACGCCAATGGATGCTGGGCGGCGACCAGCCGACGTTTGCCGACATTACGCTGGCAACCGCCATCGCGTTCTCGAAATTCCCCGTGATTGCCACGCCGCTCGACGAGCGCTTCGAATTCCTGGATGCCTACTGGCAGCGCTGGCAACAGCGCCCGGCCTTCAAGGCTGCCTATGCCGACCGCAACAGCGGGATTCCGGAGATCGACAATCCGGCATGACGATCGGCACAGGCCGATAAAAAAAGCGCTCCCGAGGGAGCGCTTTTTCGTGACGCATCACATTGATTCAAATCAGCCGACCCACTTGCGCGCATTCTGGAACATGCGTGCCCAGGGCGAATTCTCGCCCCAGCCATCCGGATGCCACGACATGGTCACCGTACGCTGCACACGCTCGGCGTGCGGCATCATCACGGTGAAGCGGCCGTCCGGCGTGGTCACCGCGGTCAGGCCGCCCGGCGAACCGTTCGGATTGAACGGATACGCCTCGGTCGCCTGGCCGCGATTGTCGACATAGCGCAAGGTTTGCACCACCTTCGACAAATCGCCGGTCTGCGAGAAATCGGCAAAGCCCTCGCCGTGGGCGATCGCCAGCGGCGCGTGCGTGCCGGCCAGGTCCGCAAAGAAGATCGACGGCGAATCCAGCACCTCGACCATGCCGAAGCGCGCCTCGAACTGTTCCGACTTGTTGCGGGTGAACTTCGGCCAGGCTTCGGCGCCCGGGATGATGCCCTTCAGGTTGCTCATCATCTGGCAGCCGTTGCAGACGCCCATGCCGAAGGTGTCTTCGCGGCCGAAGAAGGCGGCGAACTGCTCTTTCAGGGCGGCGTTGAACAGGATGGTCTTGGCCCAGCCCTCGCCCGCGCCCAGCACGTCGCCGTAGGAGAAGCCGCCGACGGCGATCAGGCCCTTGAAGTCCTGCAGCGAGACGCGGCCGGCGATCAGGTCGCTCATGTGCACGTCCACCGCCTTGAAGCCGGCCTGGTGCATGCCCCAGGCGGTTTCGATGTGCGAGTTGACGCCCTGCTCGCGCAGGATCGCCACGCTCGGCCGCGCGCCGGTGGCAATGAACGGTGCGGCGATGTTGACATTCGTGTCGTGCACCAGCTTCGGCGTGAAGCCCGGGTCCTGCTCGTCCAGCAGGCGCTCGTATTCCTGGTCGACGCATTCCGGGTTGTCGCGCAGGCGCGCGATGCGCCAGCTGGTCTCGCTCCACAGGCGGTGCAGCGCGCTCCTGCGCTCCTGGTAGATGACCTTGGTGTCGCGGGTAAACTCGATCACGCCGCGGTCGTTGACCTTGCCGATGATGTGGCTGCAGGCGCCGAGCTCGAATGAACGCAGCACGTTCATCACGGCGCTGCGCTCGTCGTGGCGCACCTGGATCACGGCGCCCAGCTCTTCGCTGAACAGCGCGCGCAGCGTCATCTCGTTGCGGCGCTCGCCGACCTGCGCCGTCCAGTTCTTGGCGTCGCCGTGGTCGGAGGCGTGCTCGCCTTCCATGGTCAGGATGTCGAGGTTGACCGAGACGCCGGCGCGGCCGGCGAAGGCCATTTCGCACAGGGCCGCGAACAGGCCGCCGTCGGAACGGTCGTGGTAGGCCAGCAGCTTGCCGTCCGCATTCAGTTGCTGGACGGCCGCGAAGAAGGCCTTCAGGTCGGCCGGGTTGTCGAGGTCCGGGGTTTCGTTGCCGAGCTGGCCGGTGACTTGCGCCAGCGCCGAGGCGCCGAGGCGGTTCTTGCCGCGGCCGAGGTCGATCAGGATCAGCGAGGTGTCGCCGAGGTCGGTGCGCAGCTGCGGGGTCAGCGTCTTGCGTACATCGCCCACCGGCGCAAATGCGCTGACGATCAGCGACACCGGCGAAATCACTGCCTTCGATTCGCCGTTATCGTTCCAGGTGGTGCGCATCGACAGCGAATCCTTGCCGACCGGGATCGACACGCCCAGTGCCGGGCACAGTTCCATGCCGACGGCCTTGACGGTGTCGAACAGCGCGGCGTCCTGGCCCGGCTGGCCGCAGGCCGCCATCCAGTTGGCCGACAGCTTGATGTCGGTGATGTCCGCGATCGGTGCGGCGGCGATGTTGGTGATCGCTTCGCCGACGGCCATGCGGCCCGAGGCCGGCGCATCGATGACGGCGGCCGGGGTGCGTTCGCCCATCGCCATCGCTTCGCCCTTGAAGCCTTCGAAGCTCATGGTGGTGACGGCGACGTCGGCCACCGGCACCTGCCACGGGCCGACCATCTGGTCGCGCACGCTCATGCCGCCGACGCTGCGGTCGCCGATGGTGATCAGGAAGGATTTGTCGGCCACGGTCGGCAGCAGCAGCACGCGGCGCGCCACTTCCGACAGTTCCAGGCCGGTGACGTCGACCGGCGCGAAGTCGTTCTGCACGTGCTCGACGTTGCGCGACATCTTCGGCGGCTTGCCGAGCAGGACGTCCATCGGCATGTCGACCGGCGAGGTATTGGTCAGCGGGTCGATCAGGCGCAGCTGGCGTTCTTCGGTGGCGACGCCGACCGCGGCGAACAGGCAGCGCTCGCGCTCGCAGATGGCGGCGAAGCGCGCCAGGTCGTCGGGCGAAATCGCCAGCACGTAGCGCTCCTGCGACTCGTTGCTCCAGATTTCGCGCGGCGACATGCCGCTTTCTTCCAGCGGCACCTTGCGCAGGTCGAAAGTGGCGCCGCGCTTGGCGTCGTTGGTGATTTCCGGGAAGGCGTTCGAGATGCCGCCGGCGCCGACGTCGTGGATCGAGATGATCGGGTTGTCGCTGCCCAGCTGCCAGCAGCTGTTGATGACTTCCTGGGCGCGGCGCTCCATCTCGGGATTGCCGCGCTGGACCGAGTCGAAGTCGAGGTCGGCGGTGTTGGTGCCGGTCGCCATCGACGACGCCGCCGCGCCGGCCATGCCGATGCGCATGCCGGGGCCGCCCAGCTGGATCAGCAGGCTGCCCGGCGGGATGTCGTTCTTGTGGGTGTGTTCGTTCGAGATGTTGCCGATGCCGCCGGCGATCATGATCGGCTTGTGGTAGCCGAACACGGTGTTGTCGCCGAATACGGTCTTGCCGACGTTCTGCTCGTAGGTGCGGAAGTAGCCGCCCAGCACCGGACGCCCGAATTCGTTGGAGAAGGCGGCGCCGCCGAGCGGGCCGTCGACCATGATCTGCAGCGGCGAGGCGATGCGTTCCGGCTTGCCGTAGGCCGGCGTTTCCCAGGCCTGTTCGGCACCCGGGATGTTCAGGTTCGACACCGTGAAGCCGGTCAGGCCGGCCTTCGGCTTGGCGCCGCGGCCGGTCGCGCCCTCGTCGCGGATCTCGCCGCCGGCGCCGGTCGAGGCGCCCGGGAACGGCGAGATCGCGGTCGGGTGATTGTGGGTCTCGACCTTCATCAGCGTGTGGGTCAGCTGGGTGGCCGCGGTGTACTCATTGGCTTCACCCTGCGGGTAGAAGCGCATCACTTCGGCGCCTTCCATGATCGCCGAGTTGTCGCTGTAGGCAACCACGGTACCCTTCGGCTGCAGCTGGTGGGTGTTCTTGATCATGCCGAACAGCGACTTGTCCTGCTTGACGCCGTCGATGGTCCACTCGGCGTTGAAGATCTTGTGGCGGCAGTGTTCGCTGTTGGCCTGGGCGAACATCATCAGTTCGACGTCGGTCGGGTTGCGCTGGACGCGGGTGAAGGCGTCGAACAGGTAGTCGATCTCGTCTTCGGCCAGGGCCAGGCCCATCTCGGCATTGGCCTGCACCAGCGCATTGCGGCCGGCGGCGCCCAGGATGTCGACCGATTCCAGCGGACGGCCTTCGAGTTCGGTGAACAGCGCCTGGGCCTGGTCGGCGTTGCGCAGCACGGTTTCCGTCATGCGGTCGTGCAGCAGCGCCGAGACGGCGGCGATCTCGTTATCCGGCAGCTTCTTCGGTGCGCCAAAGCCGGTGCCGAGGATGCCGCTCTTCAGCACCACGGTATAGGCCACGCCGCGTTCGATGCGGTGGATGTGGGCCATGCCGCAGTTGTGGGCGATGTCGGTCGCTTTCGAGGCCCAGGGCGAGATCGTGCCCAGGCGCGGGATCACGAAGAACTCCTCGGTCACGCCCTCGTACTGCGTTTCCGGCACAGGCTCGCCGTAGGTGAGCATGGCCGTCAGACGCTCGGTATCCTCCGTGGTGAGAGGGCTGCTGGCGTCGATGAAGTGGTAGTAACGTGCCTGCACGGCGGCGATCGTCGGGGCGACGGCTTGCAGTTGCGTGAGGAGGCGGTTGCTACGGAAGGCAGAGAGGGCGTTGGAACCCGGCAGAATCAACATGGCTAAACAGTCGGTTGATGCAGCGTGGCTGCGGGTGAAAGATAGCCCGCTATTATACAGTGTCGGCCACTGTTGACACTCTGGAAGCGCCTCGGCCGCAGCCCCGTGCCCCTGCACGCTTGGCAGGGTGACGAGGAATCGCTTATTGTAGTGCGGTCCAGACGAGAACGACGATGCCCGAAACCAGCCCGAATACGCCACAGAACGCCGCACAGAATGCCCAGTTGAGCGTTCTTGTCGTGGACCCGAATCCGGGCATCCGCGCCAACCTGCAGAACATGCTCAACGGGGCGGGCATCACGCGCGTCGAGTTCGCCGTCAACGCCGGCACTGCCGTCAAGCAGCTGGCACGCCGCAGCTTCGACGTGATCCTGTGCGAATACGATCTCGGCGGCCCGGGCCAGGACGGCCAGCAGCTGCTCGAAGACCTGCGCCGCGAGCGCATCATCCCGCCCTGGGCGATCTTCATCATGCTGACCGCCGAGGGCAGCCGCGACAAGGTGGTCAGCGCGGCCGAGCTGGCGCCTACCGACTATGTGCTCAAGCCCTTCACCGCCGGCATGCTGCACGAGCGCATCACGCGCGCGCTCGATCGCCGCGCCGCCCTGCTGCCGGCCTACCAGCTGGTGGCGCAGGGCCAGCCGCGCGCCGCGATCCAGGCCTGCATCGACGGCGCCCGCGCCAGGCCGCGCTTTGCCTTCGACTTCGCGCGCCTGCGCGCCGAGCTGCACGCCTCGCTGCGCGAGCCGCGCGAGGCCGAACGCGTGTACCGCGAGGTGCTGGCGGCGCGGCCGCTGGGCTGGGCCGGACTCGGACTGGCACGCGCGATGGTCGAGCAGGAGCGCATCGACGAAGCCGCCACCCTGCTCGACGCGCTGATCGACGACAATCCGCGCCTGATGGCGGCCTATGATCTGCTGGCGCGCTGCCACGAAGCGCGCGCCGCGCACGCCCAGGCGCAGAAGGTGCTGGCGGCCGCGGTGGCGCTCTCGCCGCACATGGTCGGACGCCTGCGCAGGCTGGGCGAGGTCGCGCTCGAAGCCGGCGACCCTGCCGCCGCCGAGCAATCCTACCGCCAGGCGGTGGCGCGCTCGCGCCATTCCGCATTCCGCACACCGCAAGACCACCTCGGCCTGGTCAAGGCGCTGGTCGCCAGGGGCGATGCGCCGGCGGCCGGCGGCGTGATCCGCGACATGGAGCGCTCGCTGCAGGGGGCGCCCGAGACAGCCGCCTGCGCCGCCCTCGCCAGCGCGCTGGTGCAGGACGCCGGCGGCAACGGTGCCGGGGCGGTGGCGCAGCTGAAGCAGGCGGTCGACGCCGTGCGCGGCGGCAGCGTGCTGTCCGGCAGCCTGCGCGCCGACCTGGCGCGCGCCTGCCTGGCGCACCGGCTCGACGAGGAAGCCGCCGCCGTGATGATGGCGGGACTGGGCGCGGCGACGCCGCAAGACGCCGGCGTCTCGGCGCGCCAGGCCACCGAAGTGTTCGTGGATGCCGGCCGCCCCGACCTGGCCGAAGGCATGGTGAAGCAGTTGCGCGCCCAGGCCCAGATCCTGCTCGGCATCGCCGACGAAAAGCGCAACATGGGCGACGTGCGCGGCGCGGTGCAGACGCTGCTGGAAGCGCTCAACATGGCGCCCAACAACCTGCAGGTGATGATCGCGCTGGTGGGCGGCATCCTGCGCCAAGTGATGGAAATGGGGTGGGACGAGCCGCTGGGAACCCTGTGCGGGGAGCAGCTTGCGCATATCCGCGGGTTGGATGCTTCGCATCCGCGGCTGGCGGCGCTGGAGGCGGAGTTTTTGGCGGCTAAGCGGAAGTACGGCATCTCGACCTGATGCCCGCGTGTTCGCGGTTGGGATATGCGACGAACTTGGGTTCCCGCCTTCGCGGGAACGACGTACTGATGATGCAAGCCAGAACAGCGTTCAGGACCGCCAGCTCATGAACGTCATTCCCGCGCAGGCGGGAATCCAAGTTGCACGCTCAACCGCTACACCGCGCCGTAGCCCCCACCCCCCGGCGTTTCGATAACGAACACATCCCCCGGCGCCATATCGGTCTTCCCGATATGCCCCAGCTCTTCCACCCGCCCATCCACCCGCTCCACCTGGTTACGCCCCTTCGCACCCGGCTCACCGCCTGCCATGCCGAACGGCGCGTGTAGCCGATTGTTCGACAAAATCGCCGCCGTCATCGGCTCCAGGAAGCGGATCCTGCGCACGCCGCCATTCCCGCCATGCCAGCGCCCCACCCCGCCCGAACCGGGACGGATCGCATAGCTCTCCAGCCGCACCGGGAAGCGGAACTCGAGGATTTCCGGATCGGTCAGGCGCGAATTGGTCATATTGGTCTGCACCACGTCGGTACCGTCGAAGCCCGGCCCGGCACCCGAGCCGCCGGAGATGGTCTCGTAATACTGGTAGCGCGCATTCCCGAAGGTGAAGTTGTTCATCGTCCCCTGGCTGGCGGCCATCACGCCGAGCGCGCCGTACAGCGCGTTGGTGATGCAGGTCGAGGTCTCGACGTTCCCCGACACCACCGAGGCCGGGTAATGCGGGTTCAGCATCGACCCGGGCGGGATGATGACTTTCAGCGGTTTCAGGCAGCCGGCATTCAGCGGGATCGCATCGTCGACCAGCGTGCGGAACACGTACAGCACCGCCGCCATGCACACGCTCGACGGCGCATTGAAATTGTTGGGCAGCTGGCCCGAGGTGCCGCTGAAGTCGATCTCGGCACTGCGCGCGGCCTGGTCGACGCGGATCGCGACCTGTATGCGCGCACCGTTGTCGAGCTGGTTGACGAAGCGGCCGTCCTTCAGGGCCCCGATCACGCGCCGTACCGCTTCCTCGGCATTGTCCTGCACGTGGCCCATGTAGGCGCGCACCACGTCGAGGCCGTACAGCGCCACCATCTTGTGCAGTTCCTCGACGCCTTTCTGGTTGGCCGCGACCTGGGCGCGCAGGTCGGCCAGGTTCTGGTCCGGATTGCGCGCCGGGTAGCGTGCGCCTGCCAGCAGCGCGCGCGTTTCCGCTTCGCGCAGCATGCCGTCGTGCCCATCGACCAATTTGAAATTGTCGATCAGGACGCCCTCTTCCTCGATGTGCGTGGAATCCGGCGGCATCGAGCCCGGCGTGGTGCCGCCGATGTCGGCGTGGTGGCCGCGCGAGCCGACGTAGAACAGGATTTCCTTGCCTTCGCTGTCGAACACCGGCGAGATCACCGTCACGTCCGGCAAATGGGTGCCGCCATTGTACGGATCGTTCAGCATGAACACGTCGCCGGCCTGCATGCGGCCGGCGTTTTTGCGCATCACGGCCTTGATGCTCTCGCCCATCGAACCCAGGTGTACCGGCATGTGCGGCGCATTCGCGACCAGGTTGCCATCCGCATCGAAGATGGCGCAGCTGAAGTCGAGGCGTTCCTTGATGTTGACGGAATAGGCCGTATTCTGCAGGCGCAGGCCCATCTGCTCGGCGATCGACATGAACAGGTTGTTGAAGATCTCGAGCATGATCGGATCGGCGCTGGTGCCGATCGCGTGGCGCTCGGGCAGCGCCTCCACGCGCCGCAGCACCAGGTGGTTGTACGGCGTGACCTCGGCCTGCCAGCCCGCCTCCACGATCGTGGTCGCATTGTCTTCGGCGATGATGGCCGGCCCGGCGATGCGGTGGCCGGGCGCCAGGCTGCGGCGCAGGTAGACGCCCGTATCGCGCCAGGCGCCGTCGCCGAACATCGGCACCGATTCGCAGGGCGCCGGCACGTCGTCGCGCAGGGGGGCGTCGAGCGGCTGCTCGGGCGGCGCGTCCGAGCGGCCCAGCGCTTCCACCGACACCGCCTCCACCACCAGCGCCTTGTCCGGCATCAGGAACGAAAAGCGGCGCCGGTAAGCCTGTTCGAAGCGTGCCCGCATCGCCTCGCTGCTGCCGAAGGCGACCACGATCGCCGAATCGGTGCCTTCGTAGCGCAGGTGCACGCGGTGCAGCAGTTCGATGCGCTCGATCTGCACGCCCTGCGCCAGCAACTGCTCGCGTGCGGTCCCGGCCAGTCCTTCCAGGGTGAGCGCCAGCTCGCCCTCGCCGATGGCGTCGAGGCGCCGCTCCACCGCATGCTCGCGCATCGCGCTCTGGTCGGCCAGGCCCATGCCGTAGGCCGACAGCACGCCCGCCAGCGAGTGGATGAACACCGTCTTCATGCCCAGCGCATCGGCCACCAGGCAGGCATGCTGGCCGCCGGCGCCGCCGAAACTGGTCAGCGTGTAGTCGGTGACGTCGTGGCCGCGCTGCACCGAGATCTGCTTGATCGCATTCGCCATGTTGCCGACGGCGATGCGGATGAACCCTTCCGCCACGGATTCGGGCGACGGCGCGGCCTGCCCGCCTGCACGGCCGATTTCCGACGCCAGCGCCTCGAACCCGGCCCGCACCGCATCGATGTCGAGCGCTTCGTCGGCCTGCGGCCCGAACACGTGCGGGAAGTGGCGCGGCTGCAGCTTGCCGAGCATGACGTTGGCATCGGTGACGCAGAGCGGCCCGCCGCGGCGGTAGCTGGCCGGGCCGGGATTGGCGCCGGCGCTATCCGGCCCCACGCGGTAGCGGCTGCCGTCGAAATGCAGGATCGAGCCGCCGCCCGCCGCCACCGTGTGGATGCTCATCATCGGCGCGCGCATGCGCACACCCGCGACCTGGGTCTCGAACACCCGTTCGAACTCGCCGGCGTAGTGCGACACGTCGGTCGAGGTGCCGCCCATGTCGAAGCCGATCACGCGCTCGAAGCCGGCCAGGCGGCTGGCGCGCACCATGCCGACGATGCCGCCGGCCGGGCCGGACAGGATGCTGTCCTTGCCCTGGAAGGCGCGCGCATCGGTCAGGCCGCCGTTCGACTGCATGAACTGCAGATTCACGCCGGGCAGCTCGGCCGCCACCTGGTCGACGTAGCGGCGCAGGATCGGCGACAGGTAGGCGTCGACCACGGTGGTGTCGCCGCGCGCCACCAGTTTCATCAGCGGGCTGACCGCATGCGAGCTCGAGACCTGGGTGAAGCCGATCTCGCGCGCGATGCGCGCCACCGCTTCTTCATGGCCGCTGTAGCGGTAGCCGTGCATGAAGACGATGGCAAGGGAACGCAGGCCGTCGTCCCAGGCCTGCTGCAGGGCGCGCCGGGCCGCTTCCTGGTCGAGCGCCCCCACGACCTCGCCGTGCGCGCCCATGCGCTCGTCGATCTCTATCACGCGCGCATACAGCAGCTCGGGCAGCACGATGTGGCGGTCGAACAGGCGCGGCCGGTTCTGGTAGGCGATGCGCAGCGCGTCGCGGAAGCCGCGCGTGATCGCCAGCGCGGTCGGCTCGCCCTTGCGCTCGAGCAGTGCGTTGGTGGCGACCGTCGTGCCCATCTTGACGGCGTCCACCCGGCCGGCCGGGATCGGCTCGCCGGGCTGCAGCCCGAGCAGGTGGCGGATGCCGGCCACGGCGGCGTCGCGGTACTGTTCCGGGTTCTCGGACAGCAGCTTGTGGGTCACCAGTGCGCCGTCGGGGCGGCGTGCAACGATGTCGGTGAAGGTGCCGCCGCGGTCGATCCAGAACTGCCAGTCCATGCCATATCTCCATTCAGTCGCTGTGCCTATTGTAGTCGCGTGCAGCGCGGCGGACGGATTTTAGCGAAAATGCACTTTTGCACCCGCCTCATGGACCTCGTATGGAAAGCCAGCTCTACAGCATCGCCCAGATCCGCGACATCGAACATGCGGCCCATGCCGGCCTGCCGCCAGGTACGCTGATGCGGCGCGCCGGGGCCGCAGCAGCTGCCCAGGCGGTCGAGTTGTTGAAAACCCGGCCTATCGGCACGGTGCTGGTGCTGGCCGGTCCCGGCAACAACGGCGGCGATGCGCTCGAAGTGGCCGCCAACCTGGCCGAGGCCGGATGCACGGTCGAGGTGGTGCACCTGGCCGGCAGCGCGCCCTCGCCGGAAACCCAGGCGGCGCTGGAACGTGCACGCGGCGCCGGCCTGCGCTTCATCGACGCCGTCGCGGCCGATGCGCAGTACGCGCTGGTGGTCGACGGCCTGTTCGGCATCGGCCTGGCCCGCCCGCTCGACGGCCAGGCGCGCCAGCTCGTGGAACAGATCAATGTCATGCGCGGGCCTGTGCTGGCGCTGGACGTGCCGAGCGGCCTGGACGCGGATACCGGCGCCATTGTCGGCCCGGGCGGGGTGGCGGTCGCCGCCACCCACACCATCACCTTCCTCGGCGACAAAGCGGGCCTGCATACCGGCGACGGCTGCGACTACGCAGGCCGGGTGAGCGTCGACCTGCTCGATGTGGCGGTGCGCGAACCGGGGCAGGTCTGCCGCAATACGCCGGCCCTGTTTGGCGCCTGCCTGGCGCCGCGGCGACGCAATTCGCACAAGGGCAGCTTCGGCGACGTGGCGGTACTGGGCGGCGCGCCGGGCATGCTGGGTGCGGGGCTGCTGGCGGCGCGCGGCGCGTTGTTCGCCGGCGCCGGCCGGGTGTTCCTGGCGGCCCTCGATGCGGCCCTCGGCGTCGATCCGCGGCAGCCGGAAATCATGCTGCGCGACGCGGCCGGCTTCGCATTCGAGCGGCGCACGGTGGTCGCCGGTCCCGGCCTGGGCGATTCAAACCAAGCCATGCGCCTGCTCGGCAAGCTGATCGACGGCAGCGGGCCGCTGCTGCTCGATGCCGACGGCTTGAACCTGGTCGCGGCCAGTCCCGACCTGCAGGCGCGCCTGGCCCATCACGACGGCCCCGTGGTGCTGACGCCGCACCCTCTGGAAGCGGCGCGCCTGCTCGGCGTGACCGCAGCCATCGTGCAGGCCGACCGCCTCGAAAACGCGCGCGAGCTGGCGCAGCGCTTGAATGCGGTGGTGGTGCTGAAAGGCGCCGGCAGCGTGATCGCGCGCCAGAACGGCGAGGTCGCGATCAACCCCACCGGGAACCCCGGGCTGGCGACCGGCGGCAGCGGCGACGTGCTGGCCGGCGTGTGCGGCGCCTTGCTGGGCCAGGGCTGGCCGGCATGGGAAGCCGCACTCGGTGCGGTATGGCTGCACGGGGCGGCGGCGGACCGGCTGGTGGTTGATGGCGCCGGGCCGATCGGCCTGACGGCGGGTGAGCTGCCGCGCGCGATCCGGGCCGAACTCAATCGGCTGGTGGCCGCTACGTCAGTGGCAGCGGGATGGACAGGTGAGACAGAATGACGCCCTGCTCCCTGTCGTGACAGCCGTGACGCCACGCGGCGTTTTCGAAACGCACATAATATTCTTGAGATCCGCTGACGCGCACGAAGGTGGCCAGCTGCGTCAACAAATCTTCCAGCGTGAACCCCGGCACATCGAGGGCTTCGGGAAAGAAGGTCAGCTCGCAAAACACCTGGTCGGGGGCTGGCCAGTAAAAAAAGGCCTGCAAGTCACGCAACAGACCGGGTCGATGCCACAGGGTGCGCAACGCACCCGCCTGCTGGCTCAGCGATGTACCGAGGCAGGCACCGGCTACGTGTTCACCCTCGGCGTCCGTCGCCTTCGTCAGCGTCCAGAACACCGAGAGGGTGTCCAGCAGCGACCTCGCCCCCTGCGTGGAGATGTGCTCCGAGAAGTTGATGTCCCGGCATGCGCCATCGTCCACGAGCAGGCTGTGCAACACGTAGGCGCGATCCATCCTCAGGTCTGCAAACGCCCCGCCGCGATGGTCAGCGTGCGCCCGCAACGCGCCGCCATCGCCGGATCGTGCGTAACGAGCACCAGCGTCGACCCGCGCTCGCGGTTCAGTTCGAACATCAGCTGGATGACTGCTTCGCCGGTGGCGGCGTCCAGGCTGCCGGTCGGTTCGTCTGCAAACAGCAGCGGCGGCTCGGTGACGAAGGCACGCGCCAGCGCGACGCGCTGCTGCTCGCCGCCGGACAGGTATTTCGGATAGTGGCGCAGGCGGCTGCCCAGACCGACGCGGCCGAGCATGGCTTCGGCCTTGCTGCGGGCGTCGGCATCGCCGCGCAGTTCCAGCGGCAGCATCACGTTTTCGACGGCATTCAGGTGCGCCAGCAGCTGGAACGACTGGAACACGAAGCCGAGCTTGGCCTTGCGGAAGGCCGCGCGGCCGTCTTCGTCGAGGGCGAAGATATCGGTGCCGTCGAGCAGCACCTTGCCGCTCGATGGCGTGTCGAGTCCGGCCAGCAGGCCGAGCAGCGTGGACTTGCCGGACCCCGAGGCGCCCACCAGGGCAAGCGTCTCTGCCGCGCCCACGGTAAAATCGACGTCATGCAGGATGGTGAGTTCGCCGCTGGCGTCGGCCACCCGCTTCGACAAGCCGATCACCTCGATCGCCGGCCGTCCTCTTTCCTTATCCAATGTTACGCTGTCACCTTTTGAAGCCTCGGGAATATCACGCATGCTTGCTCGTCTCAAAAAATATACCGTAGGTGCCCTCGCGGCCTTCGCGCTGGCGGCGTCGGGCAGTGCCTATTCTGCACCAAAAACCGTACTGGTGGTGGGCGACAGCCTGTCGGCCGAATATGGGCTGACGCGCGGCAGCGGCTGGGTCGCCCTGCTGGAGCAGCGCCTGAAGGCGCAGAAGATCGATGCCCGCATCGTCAACGCCAGCATCAGCGGCGACACCACCAGCGGCGGCCGTACGCGCCTGCCGGCCCTGCTGCAGCAGCACAAGCCGAACCTGGTGGTGCTGGAACTGGGCGCCAACGACGGCCTGCGCGGCTTGCCGGTGAACGCCGCCGAAGACAACCTGCGCAGCATGATTTCGCTGGCGCAGAAGAACCATGCCAAGGTCCTGCTGGTCGGCATGCGCATGCCGCCGAACTATGGCCGCGCCTATACCGAACGCTTTTCCGGCATGTACAAGGAGCTGGCCGGCGAGCTGAAGGTGCCGCTGGTGCCCTTCATGCTCGAAGGCGTGGCCCAGGAACCGGCCAACTTCCAGGCCGACCGCCTGCACCCGCTGGCGACCGCGCACCCGACCATCCTCAACAATATCTGGCCGCAATTCGCGCCGCTGATCAAAGAATAACAAGTCAATGAAATACCCTGCAGTCCTGAACTTCGACACCGTCCTGCCTTCGCTCGACGACTTCGACACCATCATCGATGCGCGCAGCGAATCCGAGTTCGCGCTCGATCACATTCCGGGCGCGATCAATTGCCCGGTGCTGAACGACGCCGAGCGCATCCTGGTCGGCACGGCCTACAAGCAGGTCGGCTCCTTCGAAGCCAAGCGCCTGGGCGCGCCGCTGGTGGCGAAAAACATCGCCCGTGCGGTCGAGACCATGTTCGCCGACAAGCCGCGCGACTGGAAGCCGCTGGTCTACTGCTGGCGTGGTGGCAACCGCAGCGGGTCGATGGCGCTGATCTTCGCCAAGATCGGCTGGCCGGTGGTGCAGCTCGACGGCGGCTACAAGGCCTTCCGCGGCCACGTCAACGCGGCGCTGGAGCAGCCCTGCCATCTCGACTTCCGCGTGATCTGCGGCACCACCGGCAGCGGCAAGAGTCGCCTGCTGCAGGTGCTCGATTCGATCGGCGCCCAAGTGCTCGACCTCGAGCAGCTGGCGGCGCACCGCGGCTCGGTGCTGGGCCACCTGCCGAACGAGCCGCAGCCGAGCCAGAAGGCCTTCGAGACCCGCATCTGGGACCTGCTGCGGCGCTTCGACCCGGCGCGCCCGGTGTTCGTCGAATCGGAAAGCAAGAAGGTAGGCAACCTGCGCGTGCCCGACACCGTGATGGAGCGCATGCGCGCCTCGCCCTGCATCGCGCTGCAGTTGTCGCGCCCGAACCGGGTGCGCCTGCTGATGGAAGACTACGAGCACTTCGCCGCCGATCCGGCCGCCCTGAACGCCCAGCTCGACCACCTGGTCCAGTTGCACGGCCACGCCAAGATCGAAGCGTGGCACGGGCTCGCCAACGGCGGCCGCATGCCGGAACTGGTCGACCAGCTGCTGGTGGAGCACTACGACCCGGCCTACCTGCGCTCGATCGACCGCAATTTCGTGCAGTATGGGCAGGCCGAGCCGCTGGAACTGGCCGACATCGGTCCGGACGACTTCCTGGCGGCGGCGCGCCACCTGCACCCGCACTGAGCACATGGGTGCGCCCGCGCCTGGCCCGCCACCGTAAGATGTGGCTCTCGACGCCAGAGACGGAGCGACACCCATGGAGGCATTCATCTGCACCACCTGCGGCACGCAATACGCGCCGGCGGACCGGCCGCCGCCGGCGTGCCGCATCTGCGCCGACAGCCGCCAGTACGTGCCGGCCGGCGGCCAGCACTGGACCACGCTGGGCGAACTGCGGCACAGCCACCAGAATTATTACCGCCGCCTGGCGCCCGGGCTGTACGCGATCGCCACCCAGCCAAAGGCCGGCATCGGCCAGCGCGCCCTGCTGTTGCGCACGCCAGGGGGCAACGTGCTGTGGGACTGCATCTCCGTGCTCGACGACGCCACGCGCGACATCATCGACGCCTTCGGCGGCCTGGCCGCGATCGCCATCTCGCACCCGCATTACTACACGACGATGGTGGAATGGGCACATGCTTTCGACTGCCCGGTGTGGCTGCACGAGGACGACCGCGCATGGGTGATGCGTCCGGACCCGCTGCTGCGTTTCTGGTCCGGCGACACGACGCCCCTCGAGGACATCCCCGGCAAGCCGAGCCTGGTGCGCCTGGGCGGACACTTCGAAGGGGGTACGGTGCTGCACTGGCCCGATGGCGCGGACGGACGCGGCGCGCTGCTCAGCGGCGATATCCTGCAGGTGACGCCCGGCCGCAGCCACGTGTCCTTCATGTGGAGCTACCCGAACTACCTGCCGCTGCCGGCGTCCACGGTGCGGCGCATGGAAGCTCGCCTCAGGCCGTTCGGCTTCGATGCCGTGTACGGCGCGTTCTGGGATGCGGAGATCACGGAAGGCGGCAGGACCGCGGTGGACGCGTCGTTCCGGCGCTACCTGTCGCTGCTGGAGCGCGGCACCCTCGAGTGAACCGGCTGCATCCGCCATGGAAAAAAAGCCCGGGCCGCTTGCGCGGGCCGGGCTTTCTGGCGTAGACGTGATGCTTACTGATCCTGCTTCACGCCCAGGTCGGCCGATTTGACGTTGATCTTGGCCTTGGCCTTGTGCTTCAGCGCCTCCACGAAACCGTAGGTCTCGCCGCCGCCGACCGCATTCGCGATCTGCTCGGCTTCCTGCTGGCGGCGTGCGGTGTCCGGCTGGGCCGGCTGCGACACCTTGGCGATGCGGTACACGCCATAGCCCTGGCCCGGCAGCTCGACGCCGACGTAGGCCGGCAGCTTGCTGGTGTCGGCCTTGAGGACGGCCAGCGCGGCGGTCTGGTTGATCGTCGGCTCCTTGGTGCGCGACACGACCTTGACGTCGCCGAAGCCGCTGGCGTCGCCCGAGGCCCTGGCGGCGGCCAGCTTGGCCTCGCCGGCCTGGCGTGCCAGGCGGGTGGCTTCTTCCTGGGTCACGCGCTGGCGGATGATGCCTTCGACTTCGGCGAACGGACGCTTGGACGCCGGCTTGGAGGCCACCACGCGGCCTGCCACCAGGGTGCTCGGTGCCACTTCGACGGCTTCGGTGTTGCGCTTGTTGGTCAGCGCGTCGCTCGAGAAGATCGCCTTCAGGAACTTGTCGTTGTTGACCGGCGAGGTGCCCAGTGCCGGGTTCGGCGTGCGGGTCAGGCCGTCGACGGTCTGGATGGTCAGGCCCAGCTTGTCGGCCACCGGCTTCAGGCTGTCGGCCTGCTCATACACGGTGTTCGAGAAGGTCTCGGCCAGTTCCGAATACTTCGACGACATCTTGGTCTTCTTCAGCTCGGCCGCGATTTCCGGCTTGGCATCGTCCAGGCTCTTCTGCGTGGCCGGGGTCAGCTTGGTCAGCTTGATGATGTGGTAGCCGAAATCCGAGCGCACCAGGCCGCTGATTGCGCCGTCCTTCAGGCTGTAGATCGTGTCTTCGACCTGCTTGGCCGGGAACACGCCGCGCTCGATGTTGCCGAGGTCGCCGCCCAGCTCGGCCGAACCCGGGTCCTGCGACTGGGCCTTGGCGATCTTCGCGAAGTCGGCCGGGTTCTTGCGCACTTCGTCCAGGATGGCTTGTGCCTTGGCCTTGGCGGCGGCATCGTCGGCCGGCTTGGCGCCCGCCGGTGCGTTGATGAGGATGTGGCTGGCGCTGCGCTTTTCCGGGGTAGTAAAGCGGGCCTTGTTCTTGTTGTAGGCGTCGGCGATCTCGGCGTCCGAGACGGTCACCGATTTCTCGACCGCGTCGGCATTGAACACGACGTATTCGGCCTTGACGGTTTCCGGCACCTGGAACAGGGCGGCGTTCTTGTCGTAGAAGGCTTTCAGCATGTCGTCGGTAACTTTCACCTGGCCGACGAAGTTCGCGGCCGGGAACAGCTGCTCCTGGACTTCGCGTTCCTGGTCGTTGATGTCCGACAGGCGGTTCGACACGGTGCGCGGCGCGAAGGCGGTCTGCTGGATCGAGCCGACCAGCTGCTGTACGGCCATGTCGTGGCGCATGCGGGCGTTGAACTGCTGCTCGTTCATGCCCTGGGCGGCGATCGCGGCGTAGTAGCCTTCCTTGTCGAAGCTGCCGTCCGGCTTGCGGAACTGCTGGATGTCGGAGATGGCCTTGACCAGCACGGCGTCGCTGACGGTGAGGTTGCTGCGCGCGACTTCGGCGTTGATGGCGCGTTCGGCCACCAGGTTATCGAGGATCGCCTGTTTCGCTTCCGGCGTGTCGAACAGTTTCTGGTCGAACTGGGCGCCCATCATCTGGCGCGCCTGATCGATCTGGCGGCGCTGCGCGTTTTCCCACTCCTGCTGGGTGATCTTTTTCCCGTCCACGGTCGCCACACCATCGCTGCTGCCGCCGCGGTCCTGGTAACTGCTGACGCCGACCAGTACGAAGGACGGCAGGATCAGCAGCAGCAGCAGGATCTGCATGACACGCTGGTGAGTACGGATAAATTCAAACATGGTCAGCCAATCAAGGTTGAAGATGCATTACAAAAAAGCTACGAGAGGGACAAAAAAAAAGGCGAACTAGCGTTCGCCTTTTTTCAGCCGCGCCTGAAGGGCGACACATCTCATACATTCTGGCGGAGCGGACGGGGCTCGAACCCGCGACCCCCGGCGTGACAGGCCGGTATTCTAACCAACTGAACTACCGCTCCAAATTCGTGTATTTCGCAAACCGCTGCATCCAGCCAGACATCGGCACTGGGATTCGTGGCGGAGCGGACGGGGCTCGAACCCGCGACCCCCGGCGTGACAGGCCGGTATTCTAACCAACTGAACTACCGCTCCACGAAATACTGGGCACTACCTACCTCTGCGTGTCAGCGCAGAAGAGGCATTAGTTTACTGCATCTTTCAGTGCTTTACCAGCCTTAA
This sequence comes from Herbaspirillum sp. SJZ107, assembly GCF_006715485.1. Lineage (GTDB taxonomy): Bacteria > Pseudomonadota > Gammaproteobacteria > Burkholderiales > Burkholderiaceae_D > Telluria. The sequence goes on along the minus strand of NZ_VFNH01000001.1, from coordinate 1,574,674 downwards.
ATTTCGGGACCTTGGCTGCCTTGATCTTGATGGCTTCCTTGGTGCGCGGGTCGCGGCCGGTGCGGGCAGCGCGTTCGCCGACCGTGAAAGTGCCGAAGCCGACCAGGGTCACGCTGTCATTGTTCTTCAGGGTGTTGGTCACCGCTTCGATCATCGCATCGAGGGCACGCGCCGCAGAAGCTTTGGTCAGGTCCGCGGACTTCGCGATTTCTTCGATCAATTCAGTTTTGTTCACTCTTTTCCCTCATTTACGTTCCCGGCTTGCAAGGCGACGGGCGCCGGCAAAACCGCAAGCGCGTATTAGACAAGGGCGTGATGCTCCATGTCAAGCAAGTATGGTACCGTGAGGCAACAAATTAGAAGAACCACTCGACTGCAGCGTACGCAGGCAAGAAAAAAGCGCCCGCGAGGGGCGCTTTTCAGAGTGGAACCGGCAGGATCAGTGCTTGACCACGCCGCCCTGCCCTTCGGCAGCCGCGGCCACCGGGGCTGCCACGGCCGGGACGTCGACCAAGGCTTCCGGCTGGCGTTCCAGGGCAACTTCCAGCACTTTCTCGATCCAGCGTACCGGCACGATCTCGAGCTTGTTCTTGACGTTGTCCGGGATGTCGGCCAGGTCCTTCACGTTCTGCTCGGGGATCAGCACGGTCTTGATGCCACCGCGTTGCGCCGCCAGCAGTTTTTCCTTCAGGCCGCCGATCGGCAGGACTTCGCCGCGCAGCGTGATCTCGCCGGTCATGGCGACATCGGCACGGACCGGAATGCCGGTGAACACCGACACCAGCGCGGTCGTCATCGCGATACCGGCGGACGGACCGTCCTTCGGCGTCGCGCCTTCCGGCACGTGGATGTGGATGTCGGTCTTCTCGAACACCTCGTTCTTGATGCCCAGGCGGTTCGCACGCGAGCGCACCACGGTACGGGCAGCTTCGATCGATTCCTTCATCACGTCGCCCAGCGTACCGGTACGGATCACGGCGCCCTTGCCCGGCACCTGCACGGCTTCGATCGTCAGCAGGTCGCCGCCGACTTCGGTCCATGCCAGTCCGACCACCTGGCCGATCTGGTTTTCCTTCTCGGCCACGCCGAAATCGTAGCGGCGCACACCCAGGTACTTGTCCAGGGTCTTGGCATTCACCACGACGCGCTTGTTGTCCTTCTTGAGCAGCAGCATCTTGACGACCTTGCGGCAGATCTTCGAGATTTCACGCTCGAGCGAACGCACGCCCGCTTCACGGGTGTAGTAGCGGATGATGTCGCGGATCGCCGCTTCTTCGACCTTGATCTCTTCTTCCTTCAGGCCGTTCGCCTTGATCTGCTTCGGCAGCAGGTAGCGCTGGGCGATCGAGGTCTTCTCGTCTTCGGTGTAACCCGACAGGCGGATGACTTCCATCCGGTCCAGCAGTGCCGGCGGGATGTTGAAGGAGTTCGAGGTCGCCACGAACATCACGTCCGACAGGTCGAAGTCGACTTCGACGTAGTGGTCGCTGAAGGTGTGGTTCTGCGCCGGGTCCAGCACTTCCAGCAGTGCCGAGGACGGGTCGCCGCGGAAGTCCGCACCCATTTTATCGATCTCGTCGAGCAGGAACAGCGGGTTGCGCACGCCGACTTTCGACAGCGATTGCAGCACCTTGCCCGGCATCGAGCCGATGTAGGTACGACGGTGGCCGCGGATCTCGGCCTCGTCGCGCACGCCGCCGAGCGCCATGCGCACGTACTTGCGGCCGGTTGCGCGGGCAATCGATTCGCCCAGCGAGGTCTTGCCCACGCCCGGAGGACCGACGAAGCACAGGATCGGCGCCTTCAGTTTTTCGACGCGTTGCTGCACCGCGAGGTACTCGAGGATGCGTTCCTTGATCTTGTCCAGGCCGTAGTGGTCGGACTCGAGCACTTCAGCGGCCTTTTCCAGGTCGATCGTGACCTTGGACTTTTTCTTCCAAGGCAAGCCGACCAGGGTGTCGATGTAGTTGCGCACGACCGTGGCTTCGGCCGACATCGGCGACATCATCTTCAGCTTCTTGATCTCGCCCATCGCCTTTTCGAGGGCTTCCTTCGGCATCTTGGCCGCGATCACCTTCTTCTCGAGCTCTTCGATGTCGGCACCGTCTTCGCCTTCACCCAGCTCTTTCTGGATCGCCTTGACCTGCTCGTTCAGGTAGTACTCGCGCTGCGATTTCTCCATCTGGCGCTTGACGCGGCCACGGATGCGCTTTTCGACCTGCAGGATGTCGAGTTCGCCTTCCAGCTGGCCGAGCAGGTGCTCGAGGCGCTTGGCGACGTTGAAGATCTCGAGGATCACCTGCTTCTGCTCGAGCTTGAGCGGCAGGTGGGCGGCAACGGTGTCGGCCAGGCGGCCGGCATCGTCGATACCGGCCAGCGATGCCAGGATCTCGGGCGGAATCTTCTTGTTCAGTTTGACGTACTGGTCGAACTGCTGGACGATCGCACGGCGCATCGCTTCGACTTCCGAGTCGTCGCCGATTTCCGAATTGATCGGGGTCAGGTCAGCCACGAAATGGCTCGGACCGTCGCTGATGTGATTGATACGGGCACGCTGTGCGCCTTCGACCAGCACCTTCACGGTACCGTCGGGCAGCTTCAGCATTTGCAGGATATTGGCCACGCAGCCGATCTCGTAGATGTCTGCGGCCGAAGGTTCGTCCTTGGCAGCTGCTTTTTGCGCAGCGAGCATGATGCTCTTGCCCTGTTCCATCGCGGCTTCCAGAGCCTTGATGGATTTCGGGCGGCCGACGAACAGAGGTATCACCATATGAGGGAACACCACCACGTCGCGCAATGGCAAGAGGGGCAGCGTCGTTTGCTCGGTAAATTTAGTAGTCGTCATGGCATACCTTATAGAAAGCGTGAAGAGGATGTTGGGCGCCCACCCTCGATTCACAAGACCGGCCAAAAAAATTTTTCCTGATGAAAAATTTGTTAACTTGGGTTTGACTATAGCCGATTCGACAAAAGCGTGCTTTTTGAATGAAAAAGCCACTCTGCAACGAAAGTCGCGAGTGGCTTTTTACTGCATTCCCCGCTGATATCGAGATTGATTGTACCGACTCGACCGCAGGTTTCAAGCGTGTTTGAGGCTTTTACGTCAGGAAATATTAATTTTCCCCAGAAACTTTTGGCGTTTCGCTATAGATCAGCAAAGGTTTCGCGCCATTCGTGATCGTATTTTCATCAATCACGACTTTCACCACGTTTTGCTGGCTCGGCAGTTCATACATCACGTCCAGCAGCGCGTGCTCCAGGATCGAACGCAGGCCGCGCGCGCCGGTCTTGCGTGCCAGTGCCTTCTTGGCAATCGCATGCAGGGCCGCCGGGCGGATTTCGAGTTCCGCGCCTTCCATCTCGAGCAGCTTGGAGTACTGCTTGATCAGGGCGTTCTTCGGCTCGATCAGGATCTGGATCAGCGCTTCCTCGGTCAACTCGCTCAGCGCGGCGACCACCGGCAGGCGGCCGACCAGCTCGGGAATCAGGCCGAACTTGATCAGGTCTTCCGGCTCGGCTTCCAGCAGCACGTCGCTGTTGGAGCGCTCGCTCGGGCTCTTGACGCTGGCCGCGAAGCCGATGCCGCTCTTTTCCGAACGGTTCTGGATCACTTTCGCCAGGCCGTCGAAGGCGCCGCCGCAGATGAACATGATATTGGTCGTGTCGATCTGCACGAAGTCCTGGTTCGGGTGCTTGCGCCCGCCCTGCGGCGGTACCGAGGCCATGGTGCCTTCGATCAGCTTCAGCAGTGCCTGCTGCACGCCTTCGCCGGACACGTCGCGCGTGATCGACGGATTGTCGGACTTGCGCGAAATCTTGTCGATCTCGTCGATGTAGACGATGCCGCGCTGCGCCTTCTCGACTTCGTAGTTGCAGCTCTGCAGCAGTTTCTGGATGATGTTCTCGACGTCCTCGCCGACATAGCCGGCTTCCGTCAGCGTGGTCGCGTCGGCGATCACGAACGGGACGTTGAGCATGCGCGCCAGGGTCTGGGCCAGCAGCGTCTTGCCGGAGCCGGTGGGACCGACCAGCAGGATGTTGCTCTTGGCCAGCTCGACCTCGTCCTTCTTGCCGAGGTGCTTGAGGCGCTTGTAGTGATTGTATACAGCGACCGACAGAATGCGCTTGGCCGTCTGCTGGCCGATCACGTATTGATCCAGCAGCTCGCTGATCTCGTGCGGCGTCGGCAGGTCGGACTTGGCGCCCGCCACCGTTTCGACGTTCGAGGTCTCATCGCGGATGATGTCGTTGCACAGGTCGATGCATTCGTCGCAGATGAAGACCGAAGGTCCCGCGATCAGCTTCTTGACCTCGTGCTGGCTCTTGCCGCAGAACGAGCAGTACAGGAGTTTTTCGCCGCTTGAGGATTTTTTGTCAGACATGGGGCAGGTTTCTGTTGAATTGCAATGAATATAACGCTAATACAGGGGCGCAACAAGTGCACACATCTCCATGCTACTCGATTTGAAAATAAAACGCCCGAACCGCTGTCGCGACCGGGCGTTTTGAGCAACAATCGGGCGTTACTATTTACCTTGATTATGCACGGCTGGTCAGCACCCGGTCGATCAGTCCGTATTCGACGGATTCCTCGGCGGACATGAAGCGGTCGCGGTCGGTATCCTTGTGGATCTGCTCGATGGTCTGGCCGGTGTTGTCGGCCATGATGCGCGCCAGGCGCTCGCGCAGGTACAGGATTTCCTTGGCCTGGATCTCGATGTCCGACGCCATGCCCTGCGAACCGCCGGACGGCTGGTGGATCATGACGCGCGAATTCGGCAGCGAGAAACGCTTGCCCTTGGCGCCGGCAGCCAGCAGGAAGGCGCCCATCGATGCGGCCAGGCCGGTGCACAGGGTCGACACGTCCGGTTTGATGAAGTTCATGGTGTCGAAGATCGCCAGACCGGCCGAGACCGATCCACCCGGCGAGTTGATGTACAGCGAGATGTCCTTGTCCGGATTCTCGCTTTCCAGGAACAGCAGCTGGGCCACGATCAGGTTGGCCATCTGGTCGTTGACAGGACCGACCAGGAAAATCACGCGCTCTTTCAGCAGGCGCGAGTAGATATCGTAGGCGCGCTCGCCACGACCGCTCTGCTCGATCACCATCGGTACGAGGCCGAGGGCTTGGGTATCCAATGCGGGATTATGATTCATACCTGTCACTATCCTTGTATAAAGTTACGGGACGCCGCCGCCGGTGCGGCGCTAAGCGCGGCACCGGCGGCGGCTCCTTGCAGTCGAGCGTCAAGGAACTTGCGTCAAGCAATTAGGCTTGAGCGTTGCTTCCCATCAGTTCGTCAAAGGCGATGTCTTTCGCAGTCACCTTTGCCTTGCCAAGTACGTAGTTAACGACGTTTTCTTCCAATACAAGAGCTTCGACTTCGCTCAGGCGGCGACGATCGCTATAGTAGTACTTCAGGACTTCTTTCGGGTCTTCGTAGCTTTGCGCGAAGTCTTCGATCTGCGCTTTCACCTGGTCCTGGGTGGCTTGCAGGTTGTTGTCGCCCACCAGCTGCGACAGGATCAGGCCCAGGCGCACGCGGCGCTCGGCCTTGGTCGCGAACAGGTCGGCCGGGAACGGCAGGCTCTTGACGTCCATGCCGCGGCCAGCCATGTCCTGGCGGGTCTGCTCGGCCAGGCGCTCGGAATCCTGGGCAACCATCACTTGCGGCACGTCCATTTCGGTGTGCTTGACCAGCGCGTCCATCACGGCTTCCTTGTTGCGGGCCTTGATGCGGGCGTTGACTTCACGCTCCAGGTTGACCTTGATGTCTTCGCGCATTTTTTCGACGCTGCCGTCTTCGATGCCCAGCGACTTGGCGAACTCTTCGTCGATCGCCGGCAGGTGCGCCCATTCCAGGTTCTTCAGGGTGATGGTGAACTCGGCAGTCTTGCCGGCCACGTCCTTGCCGTGGTAGTCCTCAGGGAAGGCCAGCGGGAAGGTCTTGCTTTCGCCGACTTTCAGGCCGACCGTCGCGGCTTCGAATTCCGGCAGCATGCGGCCTTCGCCCAGCACGAAGGCGTAGTCGTCAGCCTTGCCGCCCGGGAACTCGACGCCGTCGATCACACCGGTGAAGTCCACGGTCACGCGGTCGCCGTTGGCAGCGACGGCTTCGCCGCCGTCGCCGTGTTCGCCGGCTTCGCCCTTGGTGTGGAAGTGCACGCGCTGCTTGCGCAGGATGTCGATGGTCTTGTCGATCTCGGCGTCGCTGACCTCGGCCTTGACGGTTTCGACCTCGATGCCGGCCAGGTCAGGCAGGGCGACTTCCGGGTAGACTTCGAAGGTCGCGTCGAAGGCCAGCATGCCTTCCGGTGCATCTTGCTTCGGTTCGATTTTCGGCATGCCGGCGACGCGCAGCTGGGCTTCGGTCGCTGCCTGGTTGAAGGCCGCGCCGACGCGGTCGTTCAGCACGTCGGACTCGATCTGGTAGCCGTACTGGGCAGCGACCATCTTGAGCGGCACTTTGCCCGGACGGAAGCCGGGTGCGCGTGCGGTCTTGGCCTGCTGCTTGAGGCGCTTTTCAACTTCCGTACGAACGTCGCTCAGCGGAAAAGAGAGAGTCAAGCGACGCTCGAGTTTACCCAGGTTTTCGACTGCAGTTGCCATTGTAAAAATCGTCCAAAAAAATAATTATTCGTGGTGCGAGGAGGGGGACTCGAACCCCCACACCATTGCTGGCGTCAGGACCTAAACCTGGTGCGTCTACCAATTTCGCCATCCTCGCGCAGGATTGCATCTTGCCACAAAAACAAAGGGCGCCCGACATACACCCGGCCGCCCTGCATTCCTATAAGAAGCTCGCAAACCTACTGCGCGTTGCATTTTTGGACTGCGATGCTCGCTGTACCTTCGTACAGCTGCGCTTCTCCTCCAAAACTGCGGCCGCTCGCTACGGTTTTCGAGCTTCTAGTTGTTTAGGGGCTACAACTTCAACCCGATATTTTACTGGATTTTCTGACAGCATTGGATGATTTTTAAATCGTGCAATGCCGCTCAGTTAATCGCTTTTTATCGCTGAGATTTTTCTGCGTTATATCAGATACTTAGCTTGCACGCGTGGACGGCGCAGCCGTCCACACTACCTGTCAAACCGGCTTTTTTACGCGGAACCAGGCTGCGTACAGGGCCGGCAAGAACAGCAGCGTGAGCGCCGTCGCCACCAGCAAGCCACCCATGATCGCCACCGCCATCGGCCCCCAGAACACCGAGCGCGACAGTGGAATCATGGCCAGCGCCGCCGCGGCCGCGGTCAGCAGGATCGGGCGGCAGCGCCGCACCGCCGCTTCGACGATCGCATCCCAGGCCGGCACGCCGGCGGCGATATCGGTTTCGATCTGGTCGACCAGGATCACCGAATTACGGATGATCATGCCGAACAGGGCGATCACGCCCAGGTTGGCGACGAAGCCGAACGGCCGGCCCAGCGCCAGCAGCGCCATCGCCGCCCCGGCCACGCCCAGCGGCCCGGTCAGGAACACCAGCAGCGAGCGCGAGAAGCTGTGCAGCTGCAGCATCAACAGGGTGAACACCAGGAACAGCACCAGCGGCACGTTGGCCGAGATCGAGGCTTCCGCTTCGGCACTGTCGGCGGCCGCGCCTTCCTGCTGGATGCGGTAGCCGGCCGGCAGCATCTTGCGCAGCCCGGCCAGGCGCTCGTCGACCTGGGTCGAGACGGTCGGCCCCTGGATGCCCTCCACCACGTCGGCCTGGACCATGATCGCCCACTCGCGCCACTCGCGCCACACCACGCCCGGCTCCCACACGAACTCGATCCGTGCCAGCTGCGACAGCGGCACCGGCTTGCCGGCGGCGGTAGCGACGTTGGTATTGGCCAGCACCGACATGGTCGAGCGCTCCTCGAGCGGCTGGCGCACCACGATGTCGATCAGGCGGTTGCTTTCCCTGAACTGGCCGATCGTGGTGCCCGACAGGACGGTGGCGACGGTGCGCCGCACTGCCTGCGAGGTCACGCCGAGCGCGCGCAGCTTGTCCTGGTCGAGATCGAGGCGCAGCACCTTGACCGCCTCGTTCCAGTTGTCGTTGACGCCGACCGTGTTCTGGTTGGCGCGCATCACGTCCTTGACCTGGTCGGCCACGCGCCGCACCACGGCGATGTCCGGTCCGGTGACGCGGAACTGCACCGGATACGGCACCGGCGGCCCGTTCGGCAGCAGCTTCACGCGCCCGCGCACTTCCGGGAAATCGTCCTTGAACACTTGCCGGATCTTGCGCAGCAGCGTCTCGCGCCCCGCCAGGGTCTTCGGCAGCACCACGAACTGCGACACGTTCGAGGCCGGGAAGATCTGGTCCAGCGGCAGGTAGAAGCGCGGGCTGCCGGTGCCGATATAGCTGGTGACGCTCTCCAGCTCCGGCTGGCGGCGCACGAAGGCTTCGAATTTCTTGGCCAGCGCCTCGTTGACGGCGAAGCTGGTGCCTTCCGGCGTCCACATCTCGACCATCAGCTCGGGGCGGCTGGAATCCGGGAAGAACTGCTTTTCGATGAACCTGAAGCCGAACACGCCGAGCGCGAACACCGCCAGCGACAGCACGATCGTGGTCATGCGCCATTCCACGCACCAGTTGACCAGGCGGCGGAAGCGCTGGTACGCCGGCGAATCGAACACGTCGTGGTGCGAGGCTTCGCCCGCGGCATGCGGCTGCACGCGCAGCAGCACGAAGCCGATGTAGGGCGTGAAGGTCACCGCCACCACCCACGACACGATCAGCGCGATCGCATTCACCGAGAACATCGAGAAGGTGTATTCGCCGGCGGTGGACCTGGCCAGGCCGATCGGCAGGAAGCCGGCCGCCGTGATCAGGGTCCCGGTCAGCATCGGGAAGGCGGTCGAGGTGTAGGCGAAGGTGGCCGCCTCGAAACGCGACATGCCCTCTTCCATCTTGCGCACCATCATCTCGACGGCGATGATGGCATCGTCCACCAGCAGACCCAGTGCGATGATCAGCGCCCCCAGCGACACCTTGTGCAGCGAGATATCGAAGATCCGCATGAACATGAAGGTAATCGCCAGCACCAGCGGGATGGTCAGCGCCACCACCAGGCCGGGACGCACGTCCAGGCGCAGCTTCGGTTTTGAATGCAAACCCAGCGCCACGAAGGACACCAGCAGCACGATCACCACTGCTTCCACCAGCGTGTGCATGAATTCGCTCACCGAGGCCGTCACCGCGGCCGGCTGGTTCGACACCCGCTCCAGCTCGATACCGACCGGCAGCTGGGCGCGGATGCGCGCCACCGTCTGTTCCAGCCCCTCGCCCAGCTGGATGATGTTGCCGCCCTTTTCCATCGACACGCCCAGGCCGATCACTTCCTTGCCGTTGAAGCGCATCTTGTCGCGCGGCGGGTCCTGGTAGGCACGCTCCACCTTCGCGAAGTCGCCGAGCCGGAAGGTGGTGCCGTTGGCGCGCAGGCTCAGGTCTTCCAGGTCCTTCGGGGTCTTGAGGCCGCCGCTCACGCGCACCTGCAGGTTCTCGCCCGGCGTCACCAGCACGCCCGAGGCCTCGATGCCGTTCTGGGTCGCGATCTGGTTGACGATGGTGTCCATCGGCACGCCGAGCTGGGCGAACTTCTGCTGCGAGAACAGGATGTTCAGCTTTTCTTCCTGCACACCGAACTGCTCGACCTTGGCCACCAGCGGCACGGCCAGCAGCTGCTGGCGCACGAAGTCGGCATAGTCGCGCATCTCGGCATAGGTGAACCCATCGCCGGACAGCGCGAAGATCGAGCCGTAGGTATCGCCGAATTCGTCGTTGAAGAACGGACCGACCACGCCGGCCGGCAGCGTCGCCGCGATGTCGCCGACCTTCTTGCGCACCTGGTACCAGGTCGGCGGCACGTCCTTCGGCGCGGTCGATTCCTTCAGCTCCAGGATGACGGTGGTTTCGCCGGGCTTGGAAAAGCTCGAGATCTTGTCGATCGACGGGGTTTCCTGCAGCTTGCGCTCGAGTTTATCCGTCACCTGCTGCGCCATCTGCACCGCGGTGGCGCCCGGCCAGTAAGCCGTCAGCACCATGATGCGGAAGGTGAACGGCGGATCCTCGTCCTGGCCGAGCACGTTGTAGCTGAGGATGCCGCCGATCAGCAGCGCGGCGATCAGGTAGCGCGTGAGCGGGATGTGTTCCAGCGCCCAGCGCGACAGGTTGAAACCCCTCATTTAGCCGCTCCCGCACTGGCGTGCTTGCGGCCGTGCGCTGCAGCGGTCTTGTTCGAGGTCTTGTCGCTACGCTTTTTGGCGTGCTCGCCGGTTTTCTTTTTCACGTCTTTACGGGCTTCCCTTTTCGCTTCCTTGCGGCTTTCCTTGCGCGCCGCCTTGTGCTCGGGCCTGGCGGCCGGCTTCGCAGCCGCGTGCGCGGGCTCCGGTGCCGGCGCCTTGGCCAGGACCGCCGCCCCGGCACCGACGGCCGCAGCCCCGGCCACCGCCGCGGCGGCAGCCGGTACGGCCACCGGCGCCGCTGCAGGTGCCGCTGCTGCCGACTGCACGCCCGCCCCGGCCGGCGGCGCACCAAGCGCAGCCTGCCCGCCGGGCGCGCCCGCTTCCGCGCCATGCTCCGCGCCATGCTCCGCGCCGTGCTCCGTCGTCGCGCCCTTACCGCCATGCGCCTCCGACTTGCCCGCGGCCTCGGCCTCGGCATCCGCGCGGCGCGCCACGTCGGCGGTCAGGATCTTGACCCGCTGGCCGTCGCGCAGCAGGTTCACGCCGGCCGTCACCACCACCTGGCCGGCCTGCACGCCGCCCGCCAGCACCACGTCGTTGCCGGCCACGCCGCCGACCTGCACCGGGCGCAGGCGCACCACCCCGTCGTCCACGACCCAGACCGAAGTCACGCCCTTGTCCTGGTACAGTGCCGAGGTCGGCACGCGCAGCTGCGACGCATTGGGCCCGGCCGCGCGGTGCAGCAGCTGGACCACCGCCGTCATCCCCAGGCGCACGTCCTCGCGCGCCGGCATCGCGACCTTGACCGTGTAAGTGCGCGTGGCCGGATCGGCCATCGGCGACACTTCGCGGATGCGTCCCGCGATGCTGGCGTTGGGGTCGGCCCACAGCTTGACCTTGACCTCGCTCACCTTGCGCAAGGCCTCGACCTGGTCTTCCGGCACGCCGATCACGACTTCCTTCTCGTCGGTGCGCGCGACCCGCACCACCGGGGTACCGGCGGCGACCACCTGGCCGACCTCGGCGTCGATCGCGGTCACCACGCCATCCGTATCCGACACCAGGGTGGCATAGCCGGCCTGGTTGCTCTGCTCGCGCAGCGCGGCGCGGCTCGATTCCACTGTCGCCTGGCTGGAGCGCGCCGCCGCCACTTTCTCGTCGAGCACGGCCTGGCTGACGAAATTCTGGGCGCGCAAGCCCTGGTAGCGCTTGAGTTCCGCCTGGGCCAGCTCGGACGTGGTCTCGGCCGCGCGCAAGGCCGCCTGGGCCTGGGCCTGGCCGAGGCGCAAGTCTTGCGGATCGAGCTGCATCAGGACCGTCCCGCGCGTCACGACGCTGCCGACATCGACCTTGCGCGCGCTGATCTTGCCGCCGACGCGAAAGCCCAGGCGCGATTCGTAACGCGGGCGCACATCGCCCGAAAACTCGGCGCTGCTGCCCACGGCGGCGGCGGCCAGCGTGAGGGTGCGCACCGGACGCACCTCGGGGGCCGGCGGCGCCGGCTTGGAACAGGCGGACAACAAGGCGGACAACAGCAGGGGCAGCAAAATGGGCAGCGCCAGGGAACGGCGGGACAAGCAGGATTCGCGGACGGGCACGGTGTCTTCCTCTGTAGCCCGGGCCGGATGCCCAGGCAATTCTGATTTTTTAATTTAAGCAATTATAATCATGCAAACATCACACCGCATCCCCCATGGCTGTCGATCACTACGAAAACTTTCCCGTTGCCTCGATCCTGCTGCCGCGCCGCCTGCGGCCGGCGGTGGAAGCGATCTACGCCTTCGCGCGCAGCGCCGACGACATCGCCGACGAGGGCGATGCTCGCCCCGAGGAGCGGCTGGCGGCCTTGGGCGCCTATGACGCCGCGCTCGACGCCATCGCGGCCGGCACGCCCCCGCAGGACCCGCTGTTCGCGCGCCTGGCCGCGGTCGTTGCCGCTTACCGGCTCGACCTGCAGCCCTTGCGCAACCTGCTGAGCGCCTTCCGCCAGGACGTGACGACCGTCCGCTACGCCGATTTCGCCGCCCTGCTCGACTATTGCCGCCGTTCGGCCGACCCGGTCGGGCGCCTGATGCTGGCCCTGTACGGCGTGGCCGACCCGCTCAGCCTGCGCCAGTCGGATGCCGTCTGCAGCGCACTGCAGCTGATCAATTTTTGGCAGGACGTGGCGATCGACATCGAAAAAGGCCGCATCTACCTGCCGCTGGACGACTTGCAGCGCTTCGGCGTGGGCGAAGCCGACATCCGCGCCGGCCGCCGGGGCCCGGCCTGGACCGCACTGATGCGCTTCGAGGTGGAGCGGGCGCGCGCCCTGATGCTGGAAGGCGCCCCGCTGGCCACCCGCCTGCCGGGCCGCGTCGGCTGGGAACTGCGGATGGTGGTGCAGGGCGGCCTGCGCATCCTGGAAGCGATCGAACGGGTCGACTACGACGTGTTCGCGCGCCGTCCCAAGCTGGGACGGCTGGATTGGCTGGCGGTCGGCTGGCGCGCCATCAAAATGTAGAGACTGGCTGTAAATCCCCCGCATTGCCCTCATCTGGGGGCCTATCAGAGATAGAATAGCGGACTTGCTCCAGGAATTTGCATTTTTATAATATGTCTCCCGACGAATACTGCCAACAAAAGACCGTCCAAAGCGGCTCCAGCTTTTATTACAGCTTCCTGTTCCTGCCGCCCGAACGCCGGCGTGCGATCACGGCGCTGTATGCATTCTGCCGGGAAGTCGACGACACCGTCGACGAAGCCAGCGACGGTTCGCTGGCGCGCATCAAGCTGGCCTGGTGGCGCAATGAGGTGGCGAGCATGTATGCCGCGGACGGCACGCCGACCCACCCGGTGATGCTGGCGCTGCGCCCGCACATCGCCATCTACGACCTCAAGCAGGAACACCTGCAGGCCATCATCGACGGCATGGAGATGGACCTCGACCAGTCGCGCTACCTCGACTACCCGGGCCTGCGCAAATACTGCTGGCACGTGGCCGGCGTGGTCGGCATCCTGTCGGCCAGCATCTTCGGCGTGACCGATCCGAAGACCCTCGCGTATGCGGAAAAGCTGGGCCTGGCCTTCCAGCTGACCAACATCATCCGCGACGTCGGCGAGGATGCGAGAAAGGGCCGCATCTACCTGCCTGTCAACGAGCTGCAGCAGTTCGGCGTCACCGCGGCCGACCTGCTCAACGCACGCCACAGCGAGAAGTTCGAGGCGCTGATGAAGTTCCAGACCGACCGCGCCCAGGCCTGCTACGACGAAGCCCTGGCGCTGCTGCCGAAGCAGGACCGGCGCGCCCAGCGTCCCGGCCTGATGATGGCGGCGATCTACCGCACGCTGCTCGACGAGATCGAGCGCGACGGTTTCCACGTGCTGACGCAGCGGATTTCGCTGACGCCGCTGCGCAAGCTGTGGCTGGCGTGGAAAACCTATGTCCGCAACTAGGAAGGCGGCGCCATCGCGCTCGGTCGCGGTGATCGGCGGCGGCTGGGCCGGCTGCGCCGCCGCCGTCGCCCTGGCCGACGCCGGCCATGCTGTGACCCTGTACGAAGCCGCGCGCACCCTCGGCGGCCGCGCACGGGCCGTCGACGCCCACGGCCGCCGGCTCGACAACGGCCAGCACATCATGCTGGGCGCCTACGACCGGACCCTGGGCCTGCTGCGCCGGGTCGGCATCAAGCCGCGCGAGGCCCTGCTGCGCCTGCCTTTGCAGATGCGCTACCCGCCGGGCCGCGGCCTGATGGATTTCGTCGCCCCGCCGCTGCCGGCGCCGCTGCACATGCTGGCGGCGCTGCTGCGCGCGCGCGGCCTCACGGGCGCCGACAAGATGGCGCTGGCGCGCTTTTCGACCAGCGCGCGCTGGATGGGTTGGCAGCTGCACAACGATTGCAGCGTGGCCGAACTGCTGGAACGCTTCGACCAGACCCCGAACCTGATCCGCCAGATGTGGCGCCCGCTGTGCCTGGCGGCGCTGAACACCGCGCCCGAGCACGCTTCCAGCCAGGTATTCCTGGCGGTGCTGCGCGACAGCCTCGGCGCCAAGCGGGCGGCGTCCGACATGTTGCTGCCGCGCCTGCTGCTCGACGGGCTGTTTCCGGACGCCGCGCGCCGCCATATCGAAAATGGCGGCGGCCGCGTGCTGACGGCGGCCCGCGTCGACGCCCTGGCCCGGGACGACGACGGCCGCTGGCGCGTGACGACGTCCGGCGGCTGCGTCAAGTTCGACGGCGTGGTACTGGCGACCGCGCCGTGGCAGGCGGCCGGCTTCGTGCGCGCCCTGCCCGGCCTCGACGCCCTCGCCAGCCAGCTCGACGCCTTCGACTACGAACCGATTTCCACGGTCTACCTGCAATACGACCCGGCGCTGCGCCTGCCACTGCCCTTCTGCGCGCTGCTGGACGAGCCGGAACGCGGCCACTGGGGCCAGTTCGTGTTCGACCGCGGGCAACTGGACGCAGGCCAGAACGGCTTGCTGGCGGTGGTGATCAGCGGCGCTTCCGGGGCCGCGGAGCTCGAGCGCGGCCAGCTGGCGGCCCAGGTCGCGGCCCAGCTGGCGGACGCCTTCGGCTTGCCGGCGCTGGCCGCGCCGGCGTGGCACCAGGTGATCACCGAAAAGCGCGCCACCTTCAGCTGCAGGCCGGCCCTGGCCCGGCCCGGCAACGATACCGGCATCAAGGGACTGGCGCTGGCCGGCGACTACACCGCCTGCGACTACCCGGCAACGCTGGAATCGGCGGTGCGCAGCGGCCTGGCGGCGGCCGCGGCGCTGGACGGCATCGCGGCTTGAACTTGCGCCCATCGGCCCTGGCGGCGCCCTGCCCCGCGTATCCTGCAGACTGTCGCACGGCGCTGGCGCGGCCGGGCCGTACGGCGTAGTCTGGCAGCATCGAATACTGTATTACGGAACTCCGATGGGAAAACTGGAATACCTCGACGCGCTCAAGCGTGCGATGCTGGGCCTGACGCCCGAGGTCCAGGCCAGGACCCTGGCCTATTACGAGCAGCGCTTCGTCGACGCCGCCAACCTCGGGCGCAGCGAAGAGGACGTCGCACGCGAACTCGACGAGCCGAAAAAGATCGCGATGACGCTGCGCGCCAACACGCACCTGGACGCGCTCACCGCCGCGGCCGACACCAACGCCAACGCCCGGGGCAGCGGAGACAACCCGCAAAAGAAGGCGCCGGCCAACCTGCCCCGCATGATCGTGTCGGCGGCAGGCCTGGCCATCTTCAATTTGTTCATGATCGTCCCGGCGATCGTCTATTCGGCATTGCTGTTCGCCCTGTACGTGTGCGCGCTGGCCTTGTATGTGGGCGGCATCATGACCACCGCCAGCGGCCTGGCCGGCACCAACGAGCTGGTGCTCGACTGGCCGGCCCGCTACATGACGGTCGATCCGGACAGCCGCGGCGAGCGCCAGACCCGCATCACCATCGGCGCCGGCGACATCCAGGTGACCCAGGACAGCCCGCGCGGCGCCGCGGATGCCGGCCCGGACGACGAAGGCAGCAGCCGGCGCGAGCGTTCGCGCGTGCTGCGCGGCGCCGAAGCCGTCACCGACGGCTCGCTGCGCATCAGCACCGAGATGGATGCCGAATCGCGCACCACCCAGACCGCGGTCGGCCTGGGCATGGTGATCGGCGGGATCGCCCTGTTCCTGGTCTCGCTGGTGGTCACCCGCTTTACCCTCGTCGGCCTGAAGCGCTACTTCCAGATGAACCGTTCCCTTCTCGCCGGACACTGAGGCCACCATGCGCGCATTGCTCAAGACCGGCTTCGTCCTGCTGCTGATCGCCTTCGGCCTGATCGGCGTTTCCTACACCGTGCTGCGGGCCCAGGGCACGAGCGGCACCTCGCCTCCCGGCAGCCGCCTGCTCGCCACCGACAAGCGCACGCTGGACGCCCAGATCACCGCCGTCGAACTGAGCGGCCCGATCAACCTGACCCTGCGCCAGGGTCCGGAACCGGCGCTGGAAGTACGCGGCGAACAGCGCCTGCTGGCCAACATCGGCACCACCGTGGAAGGCCGCACCCTGCACATCGGCCCGCGCGGCATCCTGCTGCGCCACCGCCAGCCGATCGAGGTCACGCTGACGCTGCCGGCACTGGACACCCTGCACGTCAACGGCAGCGGCGACGCCAATGCCAGCGGCTTCGCCGGCGAACGCCTCGACCTCGGCCTGGGCGGCAGCGGCACCGTGCGCTTCAATGGCCGCTACCTCGAGAACATCGTCGCCCTGAACGGCAGCGGCGACCTCGAACTCACCGGCGGCAGCAGCGAGCGCGTGAAGGCCGAGAGCGTCGGCTCCGGCAACCTGACCCTGGTCGGCGCCACGCGCGAACTGGAGGCCGAGCTGCAGGGCTCGGGCGAACTGGACGCGCGCCACCTGCGCGCCGAACAGGTCCGCCTGGCGCACACCGGTTCCGGCACCAGCGCGGTGTATGCCAGCCGCGAAGCCAGACTGGAACTGGCCGGCAGCGGCGAGTCGACCGTGTACGGCAATCCGGAGCGGCGCGAGGTCAGCCGCCACGGCAGCGCCAGCGTCAGTTTCCACGACTGAAACAAATTGTCGCGATCGCCCCTTGCCGTTCGCGGCCCGTGAATATATGATTCGTATATTGACCACATACGGAACATATCATGGGTATTGTAAACATCGACGACGAGCTGCACGACCAGTTGCGCAAGGCCAGCGTGGTCTCGGTCCGCTCGATCAACGCGCAAGCGGCCTTCTGGCTGAAGATCGGCATGCTGGCCGAAATGAACCCGACGATGAGCTTCAACGAGATCGTCGAGCGCGAACTGCGCGCGGCCGGGGTCGTCACGCAACGGATCCGGGCGGCCTAGCGATGACCAAGCGTCCTGAAGAAATCGCGCTGATGGCGGAATCCGGCCGGCTGCTGGCGGCCGTGTTCGGCGAGCTCGACAAACTGAACCTGATCGGCATGTCGACCATGGCCGTCAACGACCTGGCCGAACGCTTCATCGTCGACACCCTCGCCGCCCGTCCGGCCAGCAAGGGCCAGTACGGCTATGCCTACGCGCTGAACTCGTCGCGCAACCATGTGGTGTGCCATGGCGTGCCGTCGCCGTCCGAACTGCTGCAGGCCGGCGACATCGTGAACTTCGACATCACGCTGGAAAAGAACGGCTACATCGCCGACTCCAGCAAGACCTACCTGGTCGGCGAGGTGTCGCCGCTGGCCAAGCGCCTGGTGCAGGTGACCTACGAAGCGATGTGGAAAGGGATCAAGGCGGTGCGGCCGGGCGCCCGCCTGGGCGACGTCGGCCACGCGATCGAACGGCACGCGCGCCGCAACGGCTATTCGGTGGTGCGCGAATACTGCGGCCACGGCATCGGCCGCGAGATGCACGAACCGCCGCAGGTGCTCCACTGGGGCAAGCCGCAGACCGGCCTGGTGCTGCGCGAAGGCATGGTGTTCACCATCGAGCCGATGCTGAACGAGGGACGCGGCTGGGTCGATACCGAGGATGACGGCTGGACCGTGGTCACGCGCGACGGCAAGCTGTCCGCGCAGTTCGAGCACACGGTGGCGGTGACGCGCACCGGGGTACGGGTGCTGACGCTACGTCCCGAAGAAACCACGCGGCATTGATGTCGTAGGGTTCAACCATTCGAGTGCGGCACGGCCGGCGGCGCGCCCGCTGCCGAAGCAGGCCGTCAGCAGATAGCCCCCGGTCGGCGCCTCCCAGTCGACCATCTCGCCCGCCACGAACACGCCCGGCAGCGCGCGCAGCATGCCGCCGGCACCCTCCATCGCCTCAAAGCGCACCCCGCCGCCGCTGCTGATCGCCTCGTCGATCGGGCGCGCACGCACCAGCACCAGCGGCAGCGCCTTCAGCGCCTGCGCCAGCCGCACCGGATCGGCATACTCGTCCTTCGACAGGCACTCGTGCAGCAACCCGGATTTCACGCCCTTGATCCCGAGCCTGCTTTGCAGGTGGCTGGCCATCGAACGCGTGCCGCGCGGATGCGTCACCTCGGCCAGCACGCGCTGCGGGCTGTGGTCCGGCAGCAGGTCGATCCACACGGTGGCGCGGCCCTGCGCCGCGATGGCGTCGCGGATCGGTGCCGACAGCGCATACACCAGGCTGCCCTCGATGCCGCTCGCGGTGACCACGAACTGGCCCTTGCGGAACACCGGCGCGCCGTCCGGCCCCGGCATGCCGAGCGCCACGGTCGTCAGCGGCGCGCCCGCATGGCGGCTCGCGAAGTGCTCGCTCCAGTCGGCGTCGAAGCCGCAATTCATCGGCACCAGCGGCGCCACGTCCACGCTCTTTTCCTGCAGCAGCGGCACCCAGGCGCCGTCCGAGCCGAGGCGCGCCCAGCTCGCACCGCCCAGCGCCAGCACGGTGGCGTCGGCCTGCTCCAGGCGTTCGCCGTCGGGCGTGGCGAAGCGCAGCGCGCCGTCGCGCCAGCCCAGCCAGCGATGCCGCATGTGGAAGCGCACGCCGGCGTCGCGCAGGCGGTGCAGCCAGGCGCGCAGCAGGGGCGCGGCCTTCATCTCCGTCGGGAACACGCGCCCCGAGCTGCCCACGAAGGTGTCGATGCCGAGGCCGTGGATCCAGTCGCGCACCTGCTGCGGGGTGAAGCCGTCCAGCCAGGGCGTGACCTCGGCGCGGCGGGTGCCGTAGCGGCCGGCGAAGGCATCGAACTCTTCGGCGTGGGTGATGTTCATGCCGCCCTTGCCGGCCAGGAGGAATTTGCGGCCCACCGACGGCATGGCATCGTACAGGTCGACCTCGACGCCGCCCGCGGCCAGGACTTCGGCCGCCATCAGGCCGGCGGGGCCGCCGCCGATGACGATGGCGCGGCGGGATGGGGGCGGGACTCGGGACATGGCGGTGAACGGGATAGCGGGATGGAAGGAGCCGCATTGTAGTCGAGAGCGGGCGCCGACAACAGATGTAAAGGAAGCTTGACATCGGCCAGAGGCATCACTACGATGTAAAGCATACTTTACATCATTCACTTCAACCCAGGGAGAGCGGACATGCATGAAAAGCGCGTCGCACGGGCGTATCACACTGAATTATGGGTGGCGATCGGCGTCTATATCGTGCTGCTGGTCGGGTCGATCAGGCTGGCGCGTCCGATGGCCGACGGGACGCTGCGCACGGTCCTGCTGCTGTTGCCGATGCTCGGCTTCGCCCTGATGATCCGCGCCATCGTGCGCCACGTCGCCCGCATCGACGAATACCAGCGCCTGCGCATGCTGGAATCGATCGGCATCGCCTTCGCCGTTACCGGCGCCCTCACCTTCAGCTACGGCTTCCTCGAAACCGCGGGCTTCCCGAAGATGTCGATGTTCGTCGTCTGGATGGTGATGTGCGCCAGCTGGGGCGTGGTGAACCTGGTGCGCACATGGAGCGGACGATGAAGAACCTGATCCGCGAACTGCGCGCCGGCCGCGGCTGGAGCCAGGCGCACCTGGCCGAGCTGCTGGACGTCTCGCGCCAGACCGTGATCGCCATCGAGACCGGCAAGTACGACCCCAGCCTGCCGCTGGCGTTTTCCGTATCGAAGCTGTTCGAACAACCGATCGAAGCCATTTTCTTCCCCGACCAGGAGCCCGCATGAGCCTTTGCCACACCACCCGCAAACAACGCCTGATCCATGCCGCCTTCGCCCTGCTGCTGGCGCTGGGCGCCTTCGAGAAGTCACACGCCGCCGACGCCCCAGCGGACGCGCCGGCGGCGGCACCGAACCGCTTTGCCGCCACCCTGGCCCCGGCCGAACGCTTCGAGGTCGGCGGCGTGCTGGTCGAGCGCCACGGTGCCTCAGCCGGCCGGCCCCTGATCCTGATCCCGGGCCTGGCCAGCGGCAGCTGGGTGTGGCAGGACACGATCCGGGCCTTTGCCGCCAGCCATCCGATATACGTGCTGACCCTGCCCGGCTTCGACGGCCGCCCGGCCGCCCCTGCAGCGGCCGCATCGCCTTTCAGCGCCGCCCGCGCCGCGGTCGAGCAGCTGATCGCCGAACGTCATTTGCAAAAGCCGGTGATCGTCGGCCACAGCCTCGGCGGCACCCTCGGCTATGCGGTCGCCGAAGACCGGCCGGCGGCCGTCGGCGGCGTGGTCAGCATCGACGGCTTGCCGGTGATGCCGGGCACCGAAACGATGGCGCCGGCCCAGCGCAGCCAGATGGCGGCAGGCATGCGCGGCCGCGTCGCCACCGACCCGGCAGCCTTTGCGCGCCAGCAGCAAAGCTACATGCGCACCATCGGCGTGCTCGACATGGGCAAGGCGGACGCGCTGGCCCAGCTGTCGGCACGCAGCGATCCGGCAGCGACCGGCCAGTACGCGGCCGACGTGCTGAACCTCGACCTGCGCCCCGGCCTGAAAGACATCGGGGCGCCGCTGCTGGTGATCTCGCCCTACCACGACCTCGACGCCGCGCAGCAGGGCATCAGCGAAAGCGCCAAGGCCGATTACTACAAGGCCCTGCTGGAAGGCGCGCCGCGGGTGCAGGTGGTGTCGGTGGCGCCGGCACGCCACTTCGCGATGATCGACCAGCCCGAGAAGGTGATCGACGCCATCCGCAGCTTCCTCGCATCGCTGTAAACCCGACACAAGACGCCGCGCGCTTGCTGCGCCGCGGCGTCCCGCTGGAACCCTCGGGCTTCATTCTCGCCGCATCTTTTCCCACGCAATGCCGGGCTTTTCAAGCACATTTTTATGTTGCGCCGCATGAGCATTCGCTCAAATATTCTCTTGACATGTTTACAGCTGAGCCTATGCTTATACGTTAAATAATGCAAAAAAAGCGCAAACCTAAAGACGGGTGAAGAAGCGCCGCAGCAGTCGTTCAGGCGTACACGATTCGTCCGGTAGTCCGTAAGACCATCTTGGAGGATGACTATGTCGGTAGTGACTCGCAGGACAGTACTGGGCGCGCTCGCGACCAGCCCCCTCTGGCTGCAGACAGCATGGGCCCAGCCCGGCAGCCTCAGGATTTCCCACCAGTTCCCCGCCGGCAGCGTCGCCGAAGGCGATTTCCGCGACCGCCTGTGCCGCATGTTCGCCGAACAGGCCGAACGCGCCACGCGGGGCAAGCTCAAGTTCTCGATCTACCCGGCCTCCAGCCTGATGAAGAGCGAAGCCCAGATCCCGGCGCTGTCGAAAGGCGCGCTCGACCTGGCACTGGTGCCGCTGTCCTACGCCGGCGACGAATTTCCGGAAGTGAACATCGGCCTGATGCCCGGCCTGGTCACGTCCTACGACCAGGGCTACGCCTGGAAGAACATGGACGTCGGCCGCGAATTCACCCGCATGCTGGGCGAGCGCGGCATGGTGATCCTGAGCTGGATCTGGCAGGCCGGCGGCGCCGCCTCGCGCGTCAAGCCGATCGTCGACCCCGAGGATGCCGCCGGCCTGAAGGTGCGCGGCGGCTCGCACGCGCTCGACCTGATCCTCAAGGAAGCCGGCGCCACCGTGGTCAACATCCCGTCCAACGACATCCGCAGCGCCATGCAGAGCGGCGCGCTGGACGCCGCCATGACCTCGTCCTCGTCGCTGATGTCGTTCCGCCTCGACGAAGTCTCGAAATCGGTGACCACCGCGCGCGGCGGCACCTACTGGTTCATGCTGGAGCCGCTCTTGATGTCGAAGACGGTGTTCGACCGCCTGCCGCGCGACCAGCAGGCAGCCCTCCTGAAGATCGGCGCCGACCTCGAAGGCTTTGCCCGCAAGTCGGCGCAGATGGACGATGCCGCGGTGGCGGCCCAGTTCGCGGGCCGCGGCGGCCGCGCGGTGGACCTGAACGCGGCGTCGCTGCGCAAGTGGCAGGACATCGCGCGCAATACCGCGTGGCGCGATTTCGGGGAGAAGAATGCGAATTGCGCCAGGCTGCTGGCGCTGGCGGAGAAGACGGTGGCGTGATGTCCCCGCCAGGCGCAAGCTCGTCGTTCCCGGCATTGGCGGAAACGACGATGCGCACTAATCTGCAGATCAATTAAAAAGCGTCAACCGCCGGTCACCGGCGGGAAAAACGCCACCTCGCCACCTTCGGCCAGTGGCGTGTCGGCCTCGCACATCACATGGTTGAACGCCATGCGCAGCGCCCGCTCGTGCGCCAGCGCCTCGGCCCAGGCACCGCCGCGCGCGATCAGGAAATCGCGCACTGCGCCCACCGTGGCCACGCCTTCGGGCAGCGCCACCGTTTCGCCCGAGGTGCCGACGGCTTCACGCACGCCGGCAAAGAAACGTAACTGGATATTCACACACTTCCTTTCGACTTCAGACTTCCACGAACCACCATCAATAACTCAGCGCCGAGAGCGGGATGAAGCGCACCACGTCCCCGGGGGCGATCGCCTGGCCCGGCGGATTGTCGACCAGGCCATCGGCCCAGACGGTCGAGGTCAGCACGCCCGAGCCCTGGTTCGGGAACAGGTCCAGTCCGCCGCCCTCGTTCATGCGCACGCGCAGGAATTCGTTGCGGCGGTCCGGCTTGGGCCAGTTGAAGTCGGCGCGCATCATGATCGTGCGCGGCTCGACCGCACCGGTCACGCCCTGCAAACGCAGCACGAAAGGCCGCACGAACAGCAGGAAGGTGATGAAGCTCGACACCGGATTGCCCGGCAGGCCGATGAAGAACGCGGCATCGTTTTCTGCACCGCCCTCGGTGTCACCTTGTCTGCGCACTTCGCCGAAGGCGAGCGGCTTGCCCGGCTTGACCGCGATCTGCCACATGTTCAGGCGCCCTTCGGCTTCCACCGCCGGCTTGATGTGGTCTTCCTCGCCGACCGAGACGCCGCCCGAGGTGATGATCAGGTCGTGCGCGCGGGCCGCCTCGCGCAGCGTGTCGCGCGTGGCCTGCAGCGAATCCGGCACGATGCCGTAGTCGGTGAACTCGCAGCCGAGGTTCTCCAGCAGGCCACGCAGCGTGAAGCGGTTCGAGTTGTAGATCGCGCCGGGCTTCAGGGGCTCGCCCGGCATCGCCAGTTCGTCGCCGGTGAAGAACACCGCCACGCGCAGGCGCCGCCGCACCGGCAGCGTCGCCAGGCCGACCGATGCGGCCAGCCCCAGCTCCTGGCCGCGCAGGCGGGTGCCGGCCGGCAGGATCACGGCGCCGCTGCGCACGTCCTCGCCGGCGCGGCGGATCCACTCGCCCGCCGCCGGTGTGTGCTTGACGATGACATAGTCGCCATCGACCTCGCACTGTTCCTGCATCACCACCGCGTCCGCCCCTTGCGGGATCAGGGCGCCGGTGAAGATGCGGGCCGCGGTGCCGGCAGCCAGCGGCTGGCCGACGCTGCCGGCCGGGATGCGCTGCGCCACCTGCAGGCGCGCCGCGCCACCGGCACAGTCGGCCGCGCGCACCGCATAGCCATCCATCTGGGTATTGTCGGCGGCCGGCACGTCGAGGGGCGAGACCTGGTCTTCGGCCAGCACGCGGCCGTTGGCTTCCAGCGTGGCGACCTTCTCGGTCTCCGCCACCGGACGCGCGGCGGCCAGCAGGAAGTCGAGCGCTTCGCGCACTGCCAGCATCGGCTTGCGCGCCGGCTGCGCGCCACCCTGTTCCTGGACCGGCTGTCGAGCGCCGCTCACGCCGCCGCCCCCTGCGCCAGGCCGGTGTGCGCGGCGATGAATTCCTTCATCTGGGCGACGTTCGGATGCATGACGACGAAGCGCTGCGGCAGGCTCTCGATGTCCTCGAAACCGGCCGGGCGCGCGGCGTCGGTACCGAGCGCTTCCAGGATGGTCTCGTTGAACTTGGCCGCCAGCGCGGTCTCCAGCACGATCATCGGCACGCCGGGTTCGACGTGCTCGCGCGCGACCTTGATGCCGTCGGCGGTGTGGGTATCGATCGTGATGCCGTAGTCGTCGAAGACTTCGCGGATGGTCGCCAGGCGATTCTCGTGGTTCGAGCTGCCGGACTGGAAGCCGTACTGCGCGACCGCCTTGAATTCGTCGCCGTCGCTGCCGGGCGCGCCGGACAGGTCGAAGCCGCCGTGGGTCTCGACCTTGCGGAACAGCGCATGCGTGCGCTCGGCGTCGCGGCCGACCAGGTCATAGACGAAGCGCTCGAAGTTCGAGGCCTTCGAGATGTCCATCGACGGGCTGCTGGTGTGATAGGTCTCCGAGCTCTTCCTCACGCGGTAGACGCCGGTGCGGAAGAACTCGTCGAGCACGTTGTTCTCGTTGGTGGCGACCACCAGCTTGTCGATCGGCAGGCCCATCATGCGGGCGATGTGGCCGGCGCAGATGTTGCCGAAGTTGCCCGACGGGACCGTGAACGACACCTTCTGGTCGTTGTTCGTCGTGGCCTTCAGGTAGCCGCGGAAGTAGTACACGACCTGCGCCACCACGCGGGCCCAGTTGATCGAGTTGACGGTGCCGATCTTCTGGCGCACCTTGAATTCGAGGTCGCTCGACACGGCCTTGACCATGTCCTGGCAATCGTCGAACACGCCTTCGACCGCGATGTTGAAGATGTTCGGGTCCTGCAGGCTGAACATCTGGGCGGTCTGGAAGGCGCTCATCTTGGCGTGCGGCGACAGCATGAACACGCGGATGCCGCGCTTGCCGCGCATCGCGTACTCGGCGGCGCTGCCGGTGTCGCCCGAGGTGGCGCCGAAGATGTTCAGTTCGTCGCCGTTCTTTGCCAGCGCGTATTCGAACAGGTTGCCCAGCAACTGCATCGCCATGTCCTTGAAGGCCAGCGTCGGGCCGTTCGACAGGCCCTGCAGGATCAGCGTGCGCGCCGGGCCCTGCTCCAGCACGCGCAGCGGCGTGATCTCTTCGGCGGATTCATCCTCGCGCGCATTGCGGTAGACCGCCGGCGTATAGGTCTTCGCGGTCAGCGCCTTCAGGTCTTGGTCGGGGATGTCGGTGGCGAACTTGCGCAGGATTTCGTAGGCCAGCTCGGCGTACGACAGGCTGCGCCAGGCGTCGAGTTCGGCGCCGCTCACCTGCGGATAGGTTTCCGGCAGATACAGGCCGCCGTCCGGCGCCAGGCCGCCCAGCAGGATATCGGAGAAGGATTGGGGATTGCGTGCTGCGGACGCGCTGGTCGCGCGGGTGGACACATAGTGCATACGGTAGAAAGGATCCGGTTGGCTCGGGAGGACATTTATTATAGTCCGGCGGCGGGAAAGTTGTCTTTTTACCGAATAATGTTCCGTTTTATGCGTCCACCCTACACTTCAACAGGCGGCGTGGTTGACCGTCACCACGTGGATGGCCAGGCCGCCGAGCGAGGTTTCCTTGTACTTGACCTGCATGTCGGCCCCGGTCTGGCGCATGGTCTCGATCACGTCGTCCAGGCTGACGAAGTGGGTGCCGTCGCCCTTCATCGCCAGCGACGCCGCAGTGATCGCCTTGATCGCGCCCATGCCGTTGCGCTCGATGCACGGGATCTGCACCAGGCCCCCGATCGGGTCGCAGGTCATGCCGAGATGGTGCTCGATGCCGATTTCGGCCGCGTTCTCGATCTGCTCGTTGGTGCCGCCGAGTGCCGCCACCAGGCCGGCCGCCGCCATCGCGCAGGCCACGCCGACCTCGCCCTGGCAGCCGATTTCGGCGCCCGAGATCGAGGCGTTCTTCTTGCACAGCATGCCGATCGCGCTCGAAGCCAGCAGGAAGTCGCGGATGCCGCGCTCGGGATCGCTCGGGCGGCAATCCTCGGCGTAGTAGCGCAGCACCGCCGGGATGATGCCGGCCGCGCCGTTGGTCGGCGCCGTCACCACGCGCCCGCCGGCCGCGTTCTCTTCGTTGACCGCCATGGCGTACAGGCTGACCTGGTTCACCGCGTCGTGCGGCAGGCTGTTCGTGACGCCCTTGGCCGCCTGTTCACGCTCCTGGCGCCACAGCTTGGCCGCGCGGCGCTTCACGTTCAGGCCGCCCGGCAGTTCTCCCTCGGTGACCAGACCGTGGCAGATGCAGTCGCGCATCACCTGCCAGATGCGGTCGAGGCCGGCATCCAGCTGCTCGTCGGTCATGCGCGTGCGTTCGTTCGCGCGCAGCATGGCCGGGATCGACAGGCCGTGGGCCTGGCCCTGGGCCAGCAATTCGCGCATCGTATCGAAGGGGAACGGCAGCGCCGCGCGTCCGCTCTCTTCGCGCGGCGCCGGCGCTTCGGCCCTGGCTTCGCCGGCCGCGGTGATGAAACCGCCGCCAACCGAGTAGTATACGCGCTCGATCACGCTGCCGTCCGCCAGCTTCAGCACGAAACGCATGCCGTTCGGGTGCTCGGGCATGCTCGATTCCTTGTGCCAGACCAGGCCGGTCCTGGCCGTGAACGGCACGGCTTTGGTGCCGAGCAGCTCCAGCACGCCGTCCAGCTCGGCCTCGGCCAGCTTGTCCTCGACCGTGTCCGGATCGATGTCCTGCGGGGTCTCGCCCATCAGGCCGAGGATCACGGCCTTGTCGGTGGCGTGGCCGACGCCGGTCAGCGCCAGCGAACCGTACAGGTGGGCTTCGACGCTTACCGCTTCGTCGAGGTGGCCTGCTTCCAGCAGGAAGCGGCGCGCGGCGACCATCGGGCCGACCGTGTGCGAGCTGGAGGGGCCGATGCCGATCTTGAACAGGTCAAATACGCTCATGTCCATGCGCTGTCTCCTAAATACTTATGTTGATTGCTGATGGTGCGTGCGATAAATGGAAGCGCCAAAACGTCGTTCCTGCGCAGGCAGGAACCCAAGTTCGGCGATCTGCGAACAAACTTGGGTTCCCGCCTGCGCGGGAACGACGGTTTTGGGGTTCACGGTAAGGGCGAGTAACTCAGGCAGCCTGCCCAACGTCCACGTTTTCCAGCATGTCGTTCACCATCTCATCCACGCCGATGCGCGCCTTCCAGCCCCAGTCCGCGCTCGCGCGGCTGTCGTCGAGGCTCTTCGGCCACGAATCGGCGATCTGCTGGCGGCTGTCCGGCTTGTAGGCGATGCGGAAGGCCGGCAGGCGGGACTGGATCGCGGCGGCCAGTTCGCGCGGGTTGAAGGAGACGCCGGCCACGTTGTACGAGGAGCGGATCGCGACCTGGTCGCCAGGCGCCTCCATCAGCTCGATGGTGGCGCGGATCGCGTCCGGCATGTAGATCATCGGCAGCGTGGTCTCCGGGCCGAGGAAGCATTCGTAGGTTTCGCCCTTGAGGGCCGCGTGGAAGATCGCGATCGCGTAGTCGGTGGTGCCGCCGCCCGGAGGCGACTTGAAGCTGATGATGCCCGGGTAGCGGATGCTGCGCACGTCGACGCCATACTTGGCGTGGTAGTACTCGCACAGGCGCTCGCCGGCCAGCTTGCTGATGCCGTAGATCGAGGTCGGGTCCATCACCGTGTACTGCGGCGTGTTCTCGGCCGGCGTGTTGGGGCCGAAGGCGGCGATCGACGACGGCCAGAACACTTTCAGCGGCTTGCCGGCTTCGCCACGCTCGCGCGCGATTTCCAGGATGTTCAGCAGGCCGTCCATGTTCAGCGTCCATGCCTTCAGCGGCGCCTTTTCGCCGGTGGCCGACAGCAGCGCCGCCAGCTGGTAGACCTGGGTGATGCCCTCGTCGGCGATCAGCCCGGCGACGGCGTCGCGGTCGAGCACGTCGAGGCGGGTGTAGCGCGCGGCGCCGTAGACATTGTCGAGCCCGATGTCCGAGGCGATGACCTTGTCTGGACCGTGCTGCTGCGCGAGGGCGGTGACGAGTTCGCTGCCGATCTGGCCGTTGGCGCCGATGATGAGGATGCGTTCCATGCTGGTGTACCTGTTCTTTCTTGATGCGGAGGGGCTTCGTGAGCCGGCCGGCCCGCGCCGGGTAGGCGCAGTGCCGGCAAGACGATGTTGGCGATTTATTTGATCAGGCCGAGTTCGCGGCCGGCCTGCTCGAAGGCCTTCAGCACGGTGTCGAGCTGTTCGCGGGTATGCGCGGCCGACAGTTGCACGCGCACGCGCGCCTGGCCCATCGGCACCACCGGGTAGAAGAAGCCCGACAGCAGCACGCCCAGTTCGAACATGCGCGCCGCGAATTTCTGGGCGACCGGCGCGTCGAACAGCATCACCGGCACCACCGGGTGGGTGCCCGGCTTGATGGTGAAGCCGATGCGCTCGATCTCGGTGCGGAAGTAGGCGGTGTTCTCCATCAGGCGGTCGCGCAGCACGGTCGACTTGCTGATGCGCTCCAGCACCGACAGCGAGGCGCCGGCGATCATCGGCGCAAGCGTGTTCGAGAACAGGTAGGGCCGCGACTTCTGGCGCAGGGTCTCGATCACTTCCTTGCGGCCCGACGTGAAGCCGCCCATCGCGCCGCCCAGGGCCTTGCCCAGGGTGCCGGTGATGATGTCGATCTTGCCCAGCACGCCGCAGTGCTCGTGGGTACCGCGGCCGGTCTGTCCCATGAAGCCGGATGCGTGCGATTCGTCGACCAGGGTCAGGGCGCCGTATTGCTCGGCCAGTGCGACGATCTTGTCGAGCTGGGCGATGGTGCCGTCCATCGAGAACACGCCGTCGGTGACGATGACTTTATGGCGCTTGCCGGCGTCCGTGGCGGCCTGCAGCTGCTTTTCCAGGTCCGCCATGTCGTTGTTGGCGTAGCGGTAGCGCGCGGCCTTGCACAGGCGGATGCCGTCGATCAGCGAGGCGTGGTTCAGGGCATCCGAGATGATGGCGTCGTTTTCGTCGAACAGCGGCTCGAACACGCCGCCGTTGGCATCGAAGGCGGCCGCGTACAGGATCGTGTCTTCGGTGCCGAGGAAGCGCGACAGCGCCCCTTCCAGCTCCTTGTGCACGGTCTGGGTACCGCAGATGAAGCGCACCGACGACAGGCCGTAGCCGTATTTTTCCAGCGCCGCGGCAGCGGCCTGCGCGGTCTGCTCGTCGCCCGACAGGCCGAGGTAGTTATTAGCGCACATGTTGATCAGGGTGCGGCCGTCCTGGGCTTCGACTGTCGCCCCCTGGCGCGAGGCGATCACGCGTTCGGGCTTGAACAGGCCCTCGGTGCGGAGCGTGTCGAGTTTCTGCTGGAGGGCGCCGTAGAAGGCCTGGTCGCTCATGTGCTTGTCCTTTGCTGGAGAATGTTGTAACGTCTGGTCAAAGAAAACGCGTTCGATGTATTGTACTTATTTACTATATCGAACCGAAATTCAATATAGTGAATCTTACTCCCGGCCATTCAAGTTGGCAAGCCGCACCCAAGAACATCAGAATGAACAACGTAGTAAACAATAGCGCCCCGCCCGAAGTCGGCGCCACCCTGCAGCGCATGCGCCTGGCGCGCGGCCTGACGCTGGAGGACCTGTCGCGTATCGCCGGCGTGTCCAAGTCGATGCTGTCGCAGATCGAACGCGAAAAAGCCAACCCCACCATCGCCATCACCTGGCGCCTGGCGAATGCGCTCGGCGTCCAGATCGGCGAACTGCTGTCGTCCGAGGTGCGCAGCGCGGAACTGATCCGCGTCGTCGACGCCCACGAAATCCCGACCCTGCCCGGCAGCCATGCCGGCTACTCGCTGCGCATCCTCGGTCCAATGGACCTGGCCGGCAAGTACGAGTGGTACGAGCTGACGCTGGCGCCCGGCGGCGAACTGGCGTCCCAGCCACACGATCCGGGCACCAGCGAACACCTGACCGTCCTCACCGGCGCGGTGGAACTGGAAGTGGGCACCGAAAAGAAGAAAATCAAGCACGGCGGCACCGCCCGCTATCCGGCCGACCAGGCCCACGTGATCCGCAATGCCGGCAAGACCGAGGCGCGGGCACTGCTGGTGGTTGTCCAGCGCTGAGCCGCGGGACGGTCGACGCTGCCGTTCAGTTTCCGTAACGCGACAAATTGTGAAAAATGATGACAGGGGGCAGTTTCACATTTAGACTGTTTCCCTACATCAACTAGGTGAGCCACAAGGAAAGTCCCGGGCCTGCCACATATGCCGCATGCCCAGCCGTCACCACATCGCGCAATGGCGCGCCCAGATCTTCTCTTCCCTGCTGTCGGTCGTGCTGGTCATCGGCACAATCGCCGCCGCCCCCTGCGTTCCCCTCCTGATTCGCCAGGGCATGTGGCCGGTGGCCGTGATGGACCTGGTGGTGCTGGGCTGGATCTTCGCCATCCAGCGCCTGACCCGCCTGTCCTATACGGTGCGCGTCATGAATTTCCTGGCGCTCGGGGTCGTGCTCGGCATCGGCCTGCTGCTGACGGTCGGCCCGATCAGCATGAACTACCTGATGGCGCCCCCGGTGCTGGCGGTCATCCTGCTGGGTACGCGTCCGGCGCTGATCCTGCTCGGGCTGGGCAGTACCAGCATCCTGGTGCTGGGCCTGACCGGCCAGGTGTCGATGCATGTGTCGACGCTCGAGCATGACCCGATGCTGGCCACGCTGGTCACCACCCTCAACTTCGCCTGCATCGGCGCCCTGGTCACACTGACCTCGGGCACCCTGCTCAAGGGCCTGTCGCGTTCCCTGTGCGAGGCACGCGGCACCGCCGACGCGCTCGCAGCCGGCCAGGCCGAGCTGCACGCGGCCAATGCCGAACTGCGCCTGACCTCGACCGCGCTGGCGCGCCTGAACGACCTGGTGATCATCGCCAAAGTCGATCCGGCACCGGGGGCGCCGCAGCCGATCATCTTCGTCAACGACGCCGCCCTGCGCCGCTCCGGCTACGCGCGCGCCGAGATGATCGGGCGCAGCCTGCGCATGCTGCACGGCGCCGACACCGATCCGGCTACCGTCCGCCGCATCGTCGACGCGATGCGCCGCAACGAGCCGGTTCGGGCGGAAGTGATCAACTACACCAAGGGCGGCGATTCGTACTGGGTCGAAATGGAAATGCTGCCGTTTTCCAGCGAAGGTGCCGCCATCACCCACTGGGTCGTGATTGCGCGCGACATCACCGAGCGCCGCCATTCGGCGCAGGCGATCCACCAGCTGGCCTTCTTCGACGTGCTGACCGGCCTGCCCAACCGGCGCCTGCTGATGGAACGGCTCGACGTCATGGTGGCCGGCAGCCACGCCGGGCGCGGCCTGGGCGCACTGGCCTACATCGACCTCGACAACTTCAAGAAGATCAACGACGCCTGCGGCCACGCCGCCGGCGACCAGCTGCTGACCACCGCGGCCGCGCGCCTGCGCGGCGCGGTGCGCGCCCACGATACCGTGGCGCGCCTGGGCGGCGACGAGTTCGTGATCCTGCTGGAGGGCCTGGACGCCGATCCGGCAGTGGCACGCCGGAATGCGCTGGCGGTGGCCGACAAGGTCCGCATCGCGCTGTCGCAACCGATGGAGATCGAGGGCCAGTGGTACCAGTCCTCGGCCAGCATCGGTGTCGCGCTGGCGCTGGGCGGGCGCGAAAGCGCGCATGACCTGATGCGCGAGGCCGATACCGCGATGTACCACGCCAAGGCCGGCGGGCGCAACGGCGTGGTGATGTTCGAAACGGCGATGCTGGCCGACGCCGAGCGCAAGCTGACACTGGAACGCGACCTTGCCAACGCGCTCGACAACGGCGAACTGGCGATGCACCTGCAGCTGCAGGTCGACCACACCGGCGTGCCGGCCGGCGCCGAGCTGCTGATGCGCTGGACCCGCCCCGACGGCCTGGTGCCGCCCGACCTGTTCATCCCGATCGCCGAGAGCAGCGGCCTGATCGTGACGCTCGGCCACTGGGT
Source organism: Herbaspirillum sp. SJZ107 (assembly GCF_006715485.1). Taxonomy (GTDB): domain Bacteria; phylum Pseudomonadota; class Gammaproteobacteria; order Burkholderiales; family Burkholderiaceae_D; genus Telluria. The sequence goes on along the minus strand of NZ_VFNH01000001.1, from coordinate 1,542,898 downwards.
GCTGCGCCAGGCCTGCGCCGCCTGGCTCGCGCTCGACGCGGCCGGCCATGCGCTGCCGCTGTCGATCAACGTCAGCCCGCTGCAGTTCCGCCAGCCGGACTTCGTCGCCAGCGTGCGCGCCACCCTGCGGGACACCGGCGTGCCGCCGGACCAGCTGATCTTCGAAGTCACCGAAGGCCTGCTGGTCGACGACATCGACCAGACCGTCGCGCGCATGCACGAGCTGACCGCACTCGGCATCCGCTTCTCGATCGACGATTTCGGCACCGGCTACTCGAACCTGGCCTACCTCAAGAAGATGCCGCTGTACGAGCTGAAGATCGACAGGAGCTTCCTGCGCGACACCCCGCACGACGTCAACGGCAACGCGCTGGTGCAGTCGATGCTGGCGATGGCGCGCCAGCTCGGCCTGCGCGTGGTGGCCGAGGGCATCGAGACCGACGCCCAGGCGCAGTTCATTTCAACCAATGGGCGCGCCTGCATGCAGGGTTACCTGTTCTGCCGGCCGATGCCGCTCGACGCCCTGATCCGGCAGCTGGCCACCGCCACCGCCTGAGGCCGCCGGCGGGCGCGCATCCAGCACCGCCAGCACATCCTCGACGCCGATGGCGGTGACCCAGTCGTCGCGCTCGGCCAGCATGATGACGGTGCTGTTGCCGCTGTCGATCGGCACCCATTCCGGCGTGGTGCAGCGCATCAGCGCGATCACCGGCACCTTCACCGCATTCGCCAGGTGCATGACGGCGGTCTCGACCGAGATGACCAGGCTGCACAGGCGCATCACCGCCGGCAGCTCGAAGAAATGCGCCTCGGCGCTGAACAGGCGCACCCGCTCGAACGCGGGGTCTTTCTGGCGCCGCACCATGCGCCGGGTCTCGGCCAGCGCTTCCGGCACCGTGTTCACGATGAAGGCCGCCTCGCGCCATTCCGGACGCGCTGCCATCGCCCGGATCAGCGCCGCCACGTGCTCCAGCGGCCAGGTGCGGTCGGGCGACTTCGAAAAGGCGTTTACGAACACCGCCGGCCGTTCGCCGATGCCCCACTCGCCGAACTGCGCCCGCGCGCGCGCCTGCCACTCAAGCGGGATGTCCAGCACCGGGAAGCGCGCCTGGCGCGGGATGTCGAGGCCGAAGAAGCGCGCGAACCAGTCGGCGTAGATGTCGCTGATGTGCTGGCCGCCGCAGTGGCCGGCCCGGTACAGCGGCACGCTGCCGTTCAGCCGGCGGTAGCTGGTATGGCGCGACAGGCCCTTGAACCAGCGCTCGGGCGCCTGTTTCAGGCCGACGATGAAGCCGCGCGGACTGATCGAACGCGCCATGCGTGCGTAGCGGTGGCCGTCGACCACGGTCAGCGTAGCCACCAGCGGATAATCCTGGGCGCGGGCTTCCTGCAGCGACGCGGCGAACGTCGCCGGGCTGTAGGTCTTGTCGTAGACTTTGGCGATCCATGGACAGGCGGCCAGCCAGTCGAACAGCGCGTATTTCTGCAGGTGCGGCCAGGCGGCCGGATCCTTCGTGCGGCGGCGCTCGTCGACCCAGAGGTGGATCTCGATGTGCGGCCAGGCCGCCTTGAAGGCGCGCAGGCAGCTCTGCAGGTAGGTGAAGTCGCCGATCGCCAGGTGCGTCACGAACAGGATACGGCTGGCGCCCGCCAGCAGGGCCGGCGCGACCAGCGGCGCTGCCGGCGCGCCCGCCATGGTGGATGGGGGCGATGCCGCCGGGACGGGTGGGAGCTGGGAGCGCGACCTGAACAAACCATTCCTTTCGAAACGAAAAAAGGCCGCACCCCGATGTCTGCAGGCACGGCCGCGGGCGTTCAATTATGCGGGAGGGCTGTGCGCGCCGGGCACAGCCATTACAAATTTTACGCAGACTTACTTACTTAATTACTTACTTAATTACGTACTTATTTACTCCTTGTTGATTTACTCGGCCCCGCCGGCGACGCTTGGTGCATTGCCGCCGACCGTATCGTCCATCTTCAGGGATTTACTCAGGAAACCCCAGATATCGGCCACTTCTTCGATACGCTTGCCCGTCGGCTTGCCGGCGCCGTGGCCCGCCTTGGTGTCGATACGGATCAGCACCGGATTGCTGCCGGCTTGCGCGGCCTGGGCGGTGGCGGCGAACTTGAAGCTGTGCGCCGGCACCACGCGGTCGTCGTGGTCGGCCGTGGTGATCAGGGTGGCCGGGTAGCAAGTGCCCGGCTTCAGGTTGTGCAGCGGCGAGTATTTCACCAGTGCCTTGAACTCGTCCGCGTTGTCCGACGAGCCGTAGTCCGAGGTCCAGGCCCAGCCGATCGTGAACTTGTGGAAGCGCAGCATGTCCATCACGCCCACCTGCGGGATCGAGGCGGCGAACAGGTCCGGCCGCTGGGTCATGGCGGCGCCTACCAGCAGGCCGCCGTTGCTGCCGCCGTTGATGGCGAGTTTGCTCGGCGAGGTCACCTTGTTGTTGACCAGCCACTCGGCGGCGCCGATGAAGTCGTCGAACACGTTCTGCTTGCCGAGCTTGGTGCCGGCTTCGTGCCAGCGCTGGCCGTATTCGCCGCCGCCGCGCAGGTTGGCCTCGACGAACACGCCGCCCATCTCCATCCACGCCAGGTAGGCCGGCGAGAAGCCGGGGGTCAGCGAAATGTTGAAGCCGCCGTAGCCGTACAGCAGGGTCGGGTTGTTGCCGTCGAGCTTCAAGCCTTTTTTCGACACGATGAACATCGGCACCCTGGTGCCGTCGCGGCTGGTGAAGAACTGCTGGCGGGTCTCGTAGTCGGCCGGGTTGAACAGGAGCTTGGGCTGGCGGAACACGGTGCTCTGGCCGCTCTTCATGTCGAGGCGGTAGATGGTGGTCGGCGTGGTGAAGCTGGTGAAGGCGAAGAAGGTCTCGTTGTCATTGCGCTTGGCGTCGAAACCGGACACGCTGCCGATGCCGGGCAGCGCGATCTCGCGCACCGGTTTGCCCTTGAGGTCGGTGACCTTGACCACGCTGCGGGCGTCGGCCAGGTATTCCAGCACCAGCTGGTTGCCGATCATGCGGCCGCCCTGCAGGGTCTGCGCGCTTTCCGCGACCACGGTCTTCCAGTTGGCTTCCTGCGGCTTGCGCAGGTCGATCGCGACCACGCGGCGGCGCGGCGCGGCCTTGTCGGTGCTGAAATAGAAGGTGTCGCCGACATTGTCGATGAAGTCGTAGGCGGCGTCGAACTCCCCGACCAGCGGCAGTACCTTGCTGTCGGGCTTGCTCAGGTCCTTGTAGAACACCTTGTACTTCGGCGAGGTGTCGCGCGAGGCGGTGATCAGGAGGTAGCGTCCGTCGTCGGTGGTGTGGCCCGCGAGCTGCCATTCCTTCTGGTCGGGGCGGTCGTAGACCAGCACGTCGGCTTCCTGCGGCGTGCCTACCTTGTGGTAGTACAGCTTCTGGAAGTAATTGACGTCGGCCAGCTTGGTCGCTTCCTTCGGCGCGTCGTAGCGGCTGTAGAAGAAACCCTTGCCGTCGTGGGTCCAGGACGTCGACGAGAACTTGACCCACTTCAGGTGGTCGCTCAGGTCCTTGCCGGTCTCGATGTCGCGCACCAGGATCTCGTTCCAGTCCGAGCCCGAGGCCGCAGTCGAATAGGCCAGCAGCTTGCCGTCGGGGCTGACGGCGGTATCGGCCAGTGCGACCGTGCCGTCGGCCGCCAGCGTGTTCGGATCGAGCAGCAGGCGCGGCGTGTCCGACAGCGAGGCCATCGTGTACAGCACCGCCTGGTTCTGCAGGCCGTCGTTGCGGGTGAAGAAGTAACGGCCGCCTTCCTTGAACGGCACGCCGTAGCGCTCGTAGTTCCACAGCTGGGTCAGGCGCTGGCGGATCGCTTCGCGTTGCGGGATCTGTGCCAGATAAGCCTGGGTCACCTTGTTTTCGGCGTCGACCCAGGCCTTGGTGTCGGCACTGTTGGCGTCTTCCAGCCAGCGGTACGGATCGGCGACCACGGTGCCGTGGTAATTGTCGGTCTGGTCGACTTTCCTGGCAACCGGGTAGCTCGGCGGCGTGCCATCCGCGGGGCAGGATGCGCCAATCGAGAGCGGCGCGGCGAACACGGCGGCCAGGGCGGCCACGAGGGTGAGACGTTTCATGGGCATGGGACTCTTGGGCAAGGTTATCGTAGATGCTACAAAACAATGATAACGCGAATTGCCCAACAGACAAACCAGTGACTGCCCCGCCCGCCCCGGGGCCGCTTCAGGCGGCGCGGCGCTCCGGACGCTCGACGCCACGGGCACGGCGCCAGGCGCGCTGCATGTCGACCGCGCTGTCGATCTGCTGCGGCGACAGGCGGCGTGCGACGATGGCCTTGTTGGCGCTCGCCGCCGGATCGCCGGCGTCGGCCGCCAGCAGCATCCACATATAGGAACGCACGGTATCGCGCTCGACCCCGCGTCCGCTGTTGTACATGCCGCCGAGGTTGTACTGGGCCAGCGCATGGCCCTGCTCGGCCGCCAGGCCGTACCAGTGCACCGCGCAGGCATCGTCCTGGCGGACGCCCTGGCCGTTGGCGTACATGACGCCGAGGTTGTTCTGGGCGCTGGCGTCGCCCTGCTCGGCGGCGCGCCGGTACCACGCGACGGCGGCGCTCTCGTCGCGCCGCACGCCCTGGCCATGCGCATACATCACGCCCAGCGTGAACTGGGCGTTGGGCGCCCCCTGCTCGGCCGCCATGCGGTACCAGTGCAGGGCACGCGCCGGGTCGCGCGCCACGCCGCGGCCGTGCGCGTACATGTTGCCGAGGTTGTACTGGGCCAGCACATGGCCCTGCTCGGCCGCGCGCGTGGTCCAGGCCAGCGCGCGCCCTTCGTCGCAGTGGCCGCTGCCGCCCTTGCCGCCGGACAGCAGCTGGCCGAGGCTGAACTGGGCTTCGGCATCGCCCTGGCGTGCGGCGCACTGCAGCCAGGTGTAGGCGCCCTGCGGATCGCAGCCGGCCACGCCGTCCAGGCAGGCCAGCCCGAGCAGGCGCTGGGCCGCCGGGTGGCCGCGTCCGGCGGCGCGCCGGAACCAGTGCAGCGCCTCGGCTTCGCCGCCGGCGCCGTTGCCCGGACCGCTGCCGCTGCCGGCAGGGACGCCGCCGGCCAGGCCTTGGCCGCGCCGGTACATCAGGCCGAGTTCGACCTCGGCGGCGGCATCCTCGAGCACCGCAGCCTTGCGGAACCAGGCCATCGCCAGCGCGTGGTTGACGGCCACGCCCTCGCCGTTCAGGTAGCATTCGCCGAGCAGGCGCTGGGCGCTGGCGAGGTCCTGCTCGGCCGCCTTGTAATACCAGGCGACGGCCTGGTCTGGCTGGCGCGGCACGCCGCGGCCATTGCGGTAAAGGTCACCGAGATTCTGCTGGGCCGAGGCATCGCCCTGCTCGGCCGCCAGCCTGAACCAGTAGGCTGCGAGGCTGTCGGAGCGCGCCACCCCGCGGCCCTGGCTGTACATGCTGCCGAGATGATTCTGGGCAAAGGCAAGGCGCTGGCGCGCGGCACGGGCCAGCCACAGGCAGGCCAGGCCGTCGTCGCGGGCGACACCGGCACCGTTCTTGTACAGCAACGCCAGGTTGAACTGCGCGTAGGGATTGCCGCGTTCGGCCGCATGGGCGAACCACGCCAGGACCGACGCATCGTGCGCAGGTTCGGACCGGCGGCCGGGTTGGGGCCGGGAATCGCGTCGCGGGCCGGGCTGAGGGTCCGGTTGAGCATCGGGCTGGGAATCGGGGGGCTGCATGCTGGTTTCTCCGCAAAGCCGGGCGAGGCAGCAGCGCGTACGGGCACGCTGCACAATTCGCAATTATTGGCAAAAGTCTAATAAGACGATGCTTTACGGATTTGATCTACGACAAGTGCGTAGGGATGGACAGCGCGAAAAAGCGCTTCTGGAGCGCATGCAGGAAGGATAAAGACGGCCTACGGCGCCGCCGGCCCGGGTCCGGCGGTGGGCGCCCGGCTCAGCGGTTGGCGCGGCGGTCGGCCGCATACTTGCCGACGAAGCCATGCACCTTGGCAGCCGCCAGGCGGTTGATCGAGACCAGCAGGTCCGGCTCGACCTGGCCCAGGCCGTAGGAGCGGTCCAGGTGGCGGCCGATGTGCAGCAGCAGCTCCGCCGCGACTTCGGCGTCGGCCTCGGCGCGGTGGGCACGGCCGTTGAAACGGATGCCGAGCGAGCGCGTCAGCAGTCCCAGCTTGTAGCTGGCCAGGCCCGGGAATACACGGCGCGCCAGTTTCAGCGAGCACACCAGGTCCGAATGGCGGCAGGCGTGGCCCAGCAGCGCGCCCTCGGCTTTCAGGAATTTCTCGTCGAAGCTGGCATTGTGGGCGGCCAGCGGGTCGGCGCCGATGAAGTCGATCAGCTCGGGCACGACCCGGTCGACCGGCGGCGCGCCGTCGACCATCTCCTGGGTGATGCCGGTGTACTCGACGATGAAGGGCGGAATGCGCACGCCGCAATTGACCAGCGAGACGTAGCGGTCGACCACGCGGCCGCCGGCGATGCGCAGCGCCGCCACTTCGGTGATGCGGTCGCCCGCTTCCGGCGACAGGCCGGTGGTCTCGAAGTCGAGCATGACGATGGGGCGTTGGTACACTGCAGATCCTTTGCGTTATCAGGAAAACTTGCGCGCGGCATCCAGCGCCAGGCCGGCGCCGATACTGCCGAACAGGTCACCTTCGACCCGGCGCGCATCCGGCACGATGGCGGCGATGCGCTCGCGCAGGGCGCCGACGCCGCTCGAGCCGCCGGTAAAGAATACGGTATCGACGCGTTCCGGCGCTACCCCCGCATCGCCCAGCAGGCGCTGCACGGTGGCGCCGATGTCGTCGGTCAGGCCGCCGATGGCGTCGGTGAAGGCGCTGCGCCCGACCCGCAGCAGCTCGGGCGGTGCCAGGCGGTCGAGGTCGAGGGTGACTTCGGGCGCGTCCGACAACCCGATCTTGGCAGCCTCGACCTGCATCGCCAGCCAGTGCCCGGCGCGGTCTTCGATCAGGCCGCGCAGGCGCTTCAGCTTGGCCGGCTCGGCGGCATCGCGCACCAGTTCGTCGAGCTGGGCCGCGCTCTTGCGCGTGTACGCCTGGTTGATCGTATGCCAGGTCGCCAGATTGAAATAATAACTGTTCGGCACCGCCGCGCCGGACGACAGCGTACTGCCGTAGCCCAGCAGCGGCATCACCGCCGCCAGGCTCAGGTACTTGTCGAAATCGGTGCCGCCGAGGTGGACGCCGCCGGTGGCCAGGATGTCGTCGCGGCGCTCCACCCGCCCGGCGCGGTCCGGGCCGAGGCGCAGCAGCGAAAAGTCCGAGGTACCGCCGCCGATGTCGGCAATCAGCACCAGTTCCTCACGCTCGATGCGCGATTCATAGTCGAAGGCGGCGGCGATCGGTTCGTACTGGAAGCCGATGTCGCGGAAACCCACCGAGCGCGCGATCTCGGCCAGCGTGTCTTCGGCCAGGCGGTCGGCGCTTGGATCGTCGTCGATGAAATACACCGGGCGGCCGAACACCGCGCTCGGGAATTCGCGGCCGGCCTGCGCCTCGGCGCGGCGCTTCAATTCGCCGATGAAGTGGCCCAGCAGTTGCTTGAACGGCAAGGCACGCCCGGCGACTTCGGTCTGGCCGTCCATCAGGCTGGTGCCGAGCAGGCTTTTGAGCGAGCGCATCAGGCGCCCGTCGTAGCCTTCCAGGTAGTCGGCCAGGGCGGCGCGGCCGTAACGCACTGCATCCTCGTCGGCGTTGAAGAACACGACCGAGGGCAGGGTCGATTTGCCATCCTCGAGCGCAAGCAGGCTCGGCTGGCCGGGGCGTACCCAACCGACAGTGGAATTGGAAGTGCCGAAATCGACGCCGCAAGCGTTGGCCATGGATACCTTTCGTGAAGAGGGGCGAAATGTTACCAGATTCCGACCTCGGCCACACCTGCCGCCGCATTCCCCGGCGCCGCATTTCCGCAACAATAGTAAGCTGCTTCATGGCAATGCCGAACGGATAAGGAATGAACACTGGTGCTACAATCCCGCAGGCCCGATGTGTTCAGTATCTTCTTGCCCGCCTTGCTCGTTTATCATGCCCCAGATTAAGAACAACCTTCCCACCGACTGCGCGGCCATGCTCGGCAGGCACCTGTTCGAACACAGCCCCGACTGCATGAACCTGCTGGACGGCGAAGGCCGCATCGTGGCCACCAACGGGAGCGGCCGCGCCGCCATGGACATCGCCGATCCCGCCCAGGTGGAGGGCCGCGCGTGGCGCGAACTGTGGCCGCAGGAAGCCCATGCCACGCTCGACGCCGCACTGGCGCAGGCCAGCCGCGACGGCAGCGCCCGCTTCAGCGCCGCCTGCCCGACCCTCGGCGGCACCCTGAAATGGTGGGACGTGCGCGTCAGCGCCCTGCCCGCCGCCGAGGGTGCGCAGGTGCGGTTCGTCACCGTGTCGCAGGACGTGACGGCGGCGCACGGCATGCGCAGCGAGCTGGCCGCCAGCGATGCGCGCTACGACTCGCTGGTCTCGGCCACCGCCGCCATCGTCTGGAAGGCGGGGCCGAACGGCGCATTCGACAGCGAACAGCCGACCTGGTCCGCCTTCACGGGCCAGGACTTCGCCCAGGCCCAGGGCTGGGGCTGGCTCGATGCCGTGCATCCGGACGACCGCGACCTGACCGCCGCCGCCTGGCGCCGCTCGATCGAGTCCGGCGCTCCCTACCTGGGCGAACACCGCCTGCGCCGCGCCGACGGCAGCTATCGCCACATGAGCGTGAAGGCGGTGCCGATCCCCGATGCGCAGTCCGGCGCCGGCGCGGTGCGCGAATGGATCGGCGTGCATACCGACGTCACCGCGCTGGCCGCGATGCGCGAAGACCGCGAGCGCCTGCTGCGCGAACTGCAGGCCACGCACCAGCGCATGAGCGAAGTGTTCATGCGCGCCCCGGCCTTCATGTGCGTACTGAGCGGCCCGGAGCACGTGTTCGAATTCGTCAACGACCGCTACCGCGAACTGGTCGGCGACCGTCCCCTGCTGGGCCTGTCCAACGAGGAGGCCGTCCCGGAGCTGGCGACCCAGGGCCTGATCGCCATGCTGGACCGCGTGTACGCCACCGGCGAGGCCTATGCCGCCAGCGACCTGCTGGTCATGCTCCAGCGCGTCCCCGGCGAGGCGCCGCAACGGCGCTACCTCGACCTGGTCTTCATCGCCCTGCGCGATGCCGACGGCAGGATCACCGGCCTGCTCGGCCACGGCGTCGACCAGACCCATCGCAAGCTGGCCGAGATCGGCCTGCACGACAGCAGGGAACGGTTCCAGAAGATCGTCAGCCAGGCCGCCACCGGCGTGGTCGAGATGGACGTGAACGGCATGGTCACGCTGGTCAACCAGCGCTTTTGCGACATGCTCGGCTACGAGGAAAGCGAACTGCTCGGCCGCAACATCCTCGACGTGACGGCACCCGATTCGGTCGAGAAGACGGCGCTGACGCTGGGCGGCCTGCTGGCCACCGGCGAAGGCTTCCAGATCGACAAGCATTACCGGCGCAAGGACGGCACTCTGATGTCGGCCACCAGCAGCGTCAATGCGGTGCGCGGCGCCGGCGGCGAGTACCGCGCCGTGGTCGCGATCGTGCTCGACACCACCGAGAGCAAGCGCGCGGCCGAGGCGCTGCGCGCCAGCCAGGAACGCTACCGCAAGCTGTTCGAATCGATGGACCAGGCCTTCGCCATCATCGAACTCGAATTCGACGGCGCCGGCCAGGCGGTCGACTGGACCTACCTCGAAACCAATCCCGCGTTCACGGTCCAGACCGGGGTGTCGGACGTGGTCGGCAAGACCATGCGCAGCAGGGTCGCCGATCCGGAACCGTGGTGGCTGGACGAACTCGGCGCCGTGGCCCGCAGCGGCCAGGCGCGCCGCCTCGAACAGGAAGTGCGCGCCGGCGGCCGCTGGCTCGACCTGTACATCACCCGCATCGGGGGTACCGGCAGCGACAAGGTCGCCATCCTGTTCCGCGACATCAGCGAACGCAAGGCCGCCGAAGAGACGCTGCGCCGCCTCGCCGACGACCTGGCCGAAGCCGACCGCCGCAAGACCGAATTCCTCGCCACGCTGGCGCACGAGCTGCGCAACCCGCTGGCGCCGATCCGCAGCGGCCTGGGGGTGATGCGCCTGAACCGCGACCTGCCCGCGGGCATGGTCCGGGTGCGCGAAATGATGGAGCGCCAGGTCACCCACATGGTGCATCTGATCGACGACCTGCTCGACGTGGCCCGCATCAGCGGCGGCAAGCTCAATCTGCGCATGGAACGGATCGACCTGAACGGGGTGCTGGCCAGCGCGGTCGAAACCAGCCTGCCGCTGATCGAGGCCGCCCACCACGAACTGGCGTTCGACCTGCCCGACGCCACCCTGCTGGTCGACGGCGACGCCACCCGCATCGCGCAGGTGGTCTCGAACCTGCTGAACAACGCCGCCAAGTACACGCCGGCGGGCGGGCGCATCGCGCTGGCACTGCGCGCCGAGGGCGGCGATGCCGTCATCACCGTCACCGATACCGGCATCGGCATTCCCGGCCACGCGCTCGATACGGTATTCGACATGTTCAGCCAGGTCGGCAGCGGCGCCGAACGCGCCCAGGGCGGCCTCGGCATCGGCCTGTCGCTGGTGCGCCAGCTGGTGCAGATGCATGGCGGCAGTGTCGGCGTCCACAGCGGCGGCGCCGGCAGCGGCAGCCGCTTCACGGTGCGCCTGCCGCTGGCGCCGGGCCAGGTCCGGGACGACGGCGCCGGCAGCGCCGCCGCGCCGGCACAGCCGGACACCGCAGCGCCCAAGCTGAGCGTGCTGGTGGTGGACGACAACGTCGACGCTGCGCTGACGCTGGCCATGATCCTCGACATCGAAGGCTACGCCACCCACGTCGCCCACAGCGGACCCGAGGCGCTCGAAGCCGCCGCCGCGTTCCGCCCGGCGGTGGTGTTCCTCGACATCGGCATGCCCGGCATGGACGGCTACCAGACCGCGGCCGCGCTGCGCGGCCTGGCGGGACTGGACCGGCCCTGCCTGGTCGCCCTCACCGGCTGGGGCGCGGAACACGACCGCGCGCGCTCGCGCGACGCCGGCTTCGACCACCACCTGACCAAGCCGGTCGACCTGGCCACGGTGCAGCAGCTGCTGTCCGACATGGCCTCGGCCGCCAGCCAGGGGCGTCCGCCCTGCAGCAGCATCGGCTAGTCCAGTTGTGCGCCGGCCGCGCCATCCTCGCATTAGGATGGCGCGATGAACCAGGAATGGAGGCTCGCCCGCAACTGTTCGCTGTCGCCGCGCCAGGTGGCGCGCGCGTACGCGCTGCTGTGCTGCGCGTCCGGCGCGGTCGCCGTCGCCTTCCTGCTGCGCGGCGTCTGGATCATTCTTGCCTTCTCGATTTGCGAACTGGCCCTGGTCGGCCTGGCGCTGCTGGTCTATGCGCGCCACGCGCTCGACCATGAACGGATCGCCCTGTCCGATTCGGCCCTGGTGGTCGAATGCGTGGAAGCCGGCGAACATCGCCAGTCCTGCCTCGATCCGCTGCGCACCCGGGTCCTCGAACATGGCGGCACCAGAGGCCGCCACGCGCTGCTGCGCCTGGAGTCGCGTGGCGTGCAGGTCGAAGTCGGCCGTTTCGTTACCGAAACCAGGCGCCGCCAGGTCGCGGCCGAACTGCGCGCCGCCCTGCGCAGCCTCTCGCTGATGCCTTAGGCGCCTGTCTTGTCTTCCCTAGCCGTGTAAGCGGGCTCTTACAACCACACGGCTAGGGTACCGATGTTTCAATTTATATACGTTTTGCATAATGCGATATTCCTGTGCTGCGCGGATCGCCATGCGCAGCCCATGCATTGTTGGAGACAAAAAAGAATGAGCGGTTCGGAACAAGGTTTTGCCATCGTGGCACACGGCGGCGTCGGCAGCCCGCGCGAGTATGACGACGGTTGCGAACGCGCGGTGCAGCGCGGCGTCGAGGAACTCGGGATCAGCGGCGATGCGCTGGAAGCGGCGATCGCCGCCGTCGCCGAGATGGAAGACGATGGCCGTTTCAACGCCGGCAGCGGCTCGGTGCTGTGCCTCGACGGCTCCACCGTCGAGATGGATGCATCGATCATGGACACCCGCGGCCGCCTCGGCGCGGTGGCCTGCGTGCAGGGCATCCGCAATCCGGTGCTGCTGGCGCGCGCCGTGGCCGAGACCCCGCACTGGCTGCTGGCCGGCGACGGCGCCACCCGCTTCGCCGCCGCCATCGGCCATCCGGTGCACGACCGCATCAGCGAGCGCCAGCGCGAAGCGCACCGCAAGCTGCTGAAGGAACTGGCCGGCTCGGTGCCCGCCATGCCGGGCGTCTCCAACCACGCTTTCCTGCGCTACTGGAATTACCAGACCCCGGCCACGCTGCCGGAAAGCGCCGCCTGCGACACCGTCGGCGCCGTCGTACGCGCCGCCGACGGCCACTTCGGCGTGGCCTGCTCGACCGGCGGCTCGGCGCCGTCGCTGCTGGGCCGTGTCGGCGACACCCCGATCATCGGTTCCGGCTTCTTTGCCGGTCCGCACGGCGCCATCGCCGCCACCGGTATCGGCGAACACATCGTGCGCCACATGCTGGCCCGCACCGTCTACGGCTGGATCGAGAACGGCATGCCGCTCGAGCAGGCGCTCAAGCGCGGCGTCGACCTGTTCCCCAACGAGGTCGTGGTCGGCCTGATCGGCGTCACCAAAACCGAAGCAGCCTCCCACGGCAACCGCGACATGCCCCACGCAAGGATCGTCCAAGCATGAACACCACGAGCACGCAGGAACAGCAGCAAATCGGCAACGAACAACCGCGCACCGGCTACGGCCACCTGGTCATCATCGGCGGCCACGAAGACCGCAGCAACGACATGCAGATCCTCAGCCGCTTCGTCGAGCTGGCCGGCGGCAAGGATGCCAAGATCGTCGTGATCTCGGCCGCCAGCACGGTGGCCGACGAGATGTGGGAGACCTACGACCGCGCCTTCGGCGAGCTCGGCGTCGCCAACCGGGTGCACCTCGGCCTGCAGAGCCGCCAGGATGCCAACGACGAGGACCACATCCGCGACATCGTCGATGCCACCGGCATCTTCATGACCGGCGGCGACCAGAAGCGCCTGCTCGCCATCATCGGCGGCACCGCGCTGGACGCCGAGATGCACGCGGCGCTGAAGCTGCGCGGCGCCGTCATCGGCGGCACCAGCGCCGGCGCCTCGGCCATGTCCGGCCACATGCTGGCCCAGGGCCGCGCCGAACTGCACCCGGAAAAAGGGTCGGTCAGCCTCGGCGCCGGCCTCGGCTTCCTGCACAAGGTCGTGATCGACCAGCACTTCTCCGAGCGCCAGCGTTTGTCGCGCCTGCTGTCGATCGTGGCCCAGAACCCCTACCTGCAAGGGATCGGCATCGACGAGGACACCGCGCTGGTGATCGAACGCGGCGTCGGCATCGAAGTGCTGGGCGAAGGCGCGGTCACCGTGGTCGACGGCCGCAGCATGACCACCAACCTGCACGACATCGCCAACCGCGAGACGCCGGAACTGATCGACGTGCGCCTGCACCTGCTGCCGTCGGGCAGCAAATACCAGCTGCCCAGGGAAGGCGACCAGGAACAGCGCCGCATTCCCCAGCCACTGCTCGAGTTTTTGGAAAATGTAACGAAACGGAATCCGATCTCATGAGAATCATCGAACAACGCCTCCTGCGCGGCCCCAACCTGTATGCGGCCACCCCCTGCCTGCTGGCCGTCGTCGACGGCGCCGGCGCCGAGCTGCTGCCGGGCCTGGGCGCACGCCTGCTGGCACTGCTGCCCGGCATGCCGCCCGAAGCCTCGGCGCGCCTGTCCGACTGCAACAGCACGGCGGACGCGCTGGAGCCGGTGGTGATGGAGCTGCAGCGCCTGGCCGGCGCGCCCGGCGCCTTCAGCCAATCGGTGCCTGCGCTCACCGGCCCGGCGCGGGTACGCGTGGCCTGCGGCTACGCCACCGAGCAGGTAGCCGTGGCCGCGCTGGAGACAGCGCGCGCGCTGTTCGAGGCGCTGGCCCGCCATGAAGACTTCGACCTGGCCGCGGCCGTGGACAGCCTGCATGACATCGCCCAGCGCCATGCGATCGGCACCAGCACCGGCGCCGTGATCGCCGCCGCCCACAAGCGCGGCATCCCGAGCCTGCGCCTGACCGAGCACGCCAACCTGTTCCAGCTCGGCTGGGGCAGCCGCCAGAAGCGCCTGCAGGCGACCATCACCGGCGCCACCAACAACATCGCGGTCAGCATCGCCAGCGACAAGCAGCTGACCAAGACCCTGCTCGACCAGGCCGGCTGCCCGGTCCCGGCCGGCGACACCGTCACCTCGCTGGCGCAGGCCCAGCGCGTGGCCAAGCGCATCGGCAGCGTCACCATCAAGCCGCTCGACGGCAACCAGGGCAAGGGCGTGACGACCGCGGTATCGACGCCGGAAGAAGTCGAACGCGCCTTCGCCTTCGCCCAGAACTACGGCCGTCACGTGATCGTCGAGGAATTCCTGCGCGGGCGCGACTACCGCGTGCTGGTCACCGGCCGCAAGGTCGCCGCCGCGTCATGGCGCCGTCCGCCGCACGTGACCGGCGACGGCGTCTCGAGCGTGCGCGCACTGGTGGAGGCGGAAAACCGCAATCCGGCGCGCGGCGAAGGCCACACGAATATCCTGACCAGGATTCCGCTCGACGAGCTGGCGGCCGACACCCTGGCCAAGCAGGGCTACACGCTCGACAGCGTGCCGCCCCAAGGCGTCAGCGTCGACCTGCGCGGCAACGCCAATCTGTCGACCGGCGGCACCGCCGAAGACGTGACCGACCTGCTGCCAGAGGAAACCCGCGACATCTGCATCCGCGCCGCGCGCACCATCGGCCTGGACGTGGCCGGCATCGACATCGTGTGCGAGGACATCGCGCAACCGCTGCGCGAACAGCGCGGCGGCATCATCGAAGTCAACGCGGCGCCCGGCATCCGCATGCACCAGTACCCGAGCCGCGGCACCCCGCGCGATGCCGGCGATGCGATCGCCGAAGCCCTGTTCGGCCAGGACGACGGCCGCATCCCGCTGGTCGCCGTGACCGGTACCAACGGCAAGACCACGACCACCCTGCTGATCGAGCATGCCGCACGCAGCGCCGGCCTGCGCACCGGCTGCACCACCACCGAAGGCGTGTTCATCGACGGCGCTCAGATTGCCCGGGGCGACTGCACCGGCTACCGTTCGGCGCGCGCGGTGCTGGCGTCGCCCGAGGTCGAGTTCGCGGTGCTGGAAACGGCGCGCGGCGGCATCCTCAAGCGCGGCCTGGCCTACGACATGTGCGACGTCGCGGTGGTGCTGAACGTGTCGGCCGACCACCTCGGCCTGGACGGCGTCGACACCATCGAAGAGCTGGCCAAAGTCAAGGCCGTGGTGGCCGGGCGGGCGCGCCGCGCCGTGGTCCTGAACGCCGAGGACGACCATTGCGTCGCGATGGCCGGCACGCTGGCCGGGCGCGTCGAAGTGCTGTACTTCGCGCTCGACGCCGAGAATCCGGTGCTGGTGCGCCATCTGGAACAAGGTGGCCGCGCGGTCTACCTGCAGGACAACAGCATCGTGCTGGCCAACGGCGCCAAGCATGAAGCCCTGCTCAACGTGCGCAGCATGCCGGTGACGATGAAGGGCGCGGCGCGCTACAACATCGCCAACAGCCTGGCGGCCGCCGCGGCGCTGTCGGCCTGCGGCTTCGGCAACCTCGAAATCATCGACGGCCTGCGCACCTTCGTCTCCGACTGGAAGCACAACCCGCTGCGCTCGAACGTGTTCGACGTCGACGGCGTGACCGTGATCGTCGACTACGCCCACAACAGCGCCGCCTACGCGGCACTGGCCGAGACCGCGCGCGCCCTGACCCCGGGCCGCCTGGTCGGCGTCGTGGCCGCCCCGGGCGACCGCCGCGACGACGACCTGGTCGACATCGGCGCCACCTGCGCCGCCGGCTTCGACGAACTGGTCGTGTACGAAACCGAGAACCGCGGCCGCGCCGCCGGCGAGGTTGCGCGCCTGCTGGTGCAGGGTGCGCAGGTCGGCAAGTTCGAGCAGGACCACCTGCAGGTCGAGCTGGACGTGCACCAGGCGATCCGCAAGGGCCTGGCGCGCTGCGAAGCGGGCGACGTGCTGGTGTTCGGCTGCGGTTCCTCGATCAGCGAGCTGCTGGAAGCGATCCGGCCGACGTCGCCTGACACCGCGCAGCGTATCGAGGCGGAAGCGGCGGTGTGAGACGGTCCGGCCACCGTCCGGTGGCCGTTGCGCGTTGACGTTTTCGATGAAGACGGATGCAGCCTGAGGCCGCATCCGTCTTTTTGTCATGCCTTGCTGCGCTGGCGCTGGCGGCGCGACAGCGCCAGGCCGAGCAAACCGGTGCCCAGCACCGCCAGCGAGGCCGGTTCCGGCACATCGGTGCCCGGTCCCGGAACCGGGTCGACCGCGGCGCTGACCACGTTCAGGATATCGAAGGCCCAATGGCCGTCGCGGCGGTTGCCCGTGGCGTCGACGAAGCCATCGCGGAAATTCTGGTTCTGCGGGCCGTCGTAGACGAAGCCTGCGGACAGGTCGCCGTTCGAGAAATTGTCGAACTGCTGGATCGATGCGGTGTAAGTCCCTGCAGCCAGCTCCAAGCTGAAGTTGGTGTCGAAACAGGCGCCGGTGACTGCATCGGCAGCGACCCGCGAGCAACCGCCGTCGTCCTGGGTGCCGAGGCGATGCCCGGTGCTGTCGAACAGGCCCAGGATCGGATCGAAACCGCCGCGCGCGATCGCGTTGCCGGCCGCATTGGTGCCCCCGGCGTAGGACCAGCTGCGCAGCGTCACCGTGGACGTGTCGCCGACGACGAAGGTGAAGGTCTGCACGTCGTTGTCGAAGGTGAAGTTGCCGGTGAAGGACAGGTTGGTGGCCTGGGCCATGGTGGCGGTGGCGGCAGATGCGGCGAGTGCTGCGGTTGCGATCAGGGTCTTCAATTTCATTTAGTTGGCTCCGTTATTGTTGATCAAATGTACCGGAGACCGACCGTAGCAACTATTGTGCCTGATCAATAAGCCATTGAAGAATAAAGAAAATATTGTTTATGCAAGGTGGATGTAAGGTATTCCGACAGCATCACGATGCGGGTAGGACACCCGCACCGTGTGCGCGCCTCACCCCACCTGCGCCGCAATCCGCTCCGCACTCTCCGGATCCATCTCCCGGATCGCATCCACGAACACCTGCAGCGACGTCCCGCAGGCAAACACCAGCACGTCGCCGCGCTGGCACAGCGACAGCCCCAGCCGGATCGCCTTGCCGACTTCCAGCTCGCGGTGCAGGGTATCGGACGCGCCGACCACTTCCTCGGCCCCGCGCAGGATCAGGTCGACCGCATCGCCGACCGCCCGGCCCCGGCTGGCCGACTCGTACACCACCAGCTCGTCGAAGCCGGCCGCGCACACGCGCCCGGTCTCGACCAGGTCGGCATCGCGGCGGTCGCCCGGCGCCGTGACGATGCCGACCAGCTGGCCCGGCAGCAGGCCGCGCGCCATTTCCGACAGCGCCGCATAGGCCGCCGGGTTGTGCGCGTAGTCGACGATCACGGTCACGCCGCGCACGTCGAATACGTTGGTGCGCAGCGGGTTGCTCTTGCCGTCGCTCACGAAAGTGGAAAGGCCGGTGGCGATCTGCAGGTTGGTGAAGCCGGACGCCATCAGCGCCGCCGCCGCGGCCAGGCCGTTGGCGATGTTGTAGCGCGCGCGGCCACCGAAGGTGATCGGCATGCTCTCGACGCGCACCAGCTGCTGGTGGTAGGTGGCGTCGGCCACCACGATCGCGTTGTCCTGCAGGTAGCTGGCGCGGCCGCCCTCTTCCAGGTGGCGCAGCAGGATCGGGTTGTCGGCTTCCATCGAGAAGTACACGATCTCGACGTCCGGGTGCACGCGGCGCGCCATTGCCACGCACAGCGGGTCTTCGGCGTTCAGGACCACCGCGCGCGACGCCGACATCGGCACCACCGCCTTGACCTGGGCCAGGTCTTCGACCGTGTCGATGCCGTCCAGGCCCAGGTGGTCGGCGGCCACGTTCAGCACCACGCCGACGTCGCAGCGGTCGAACGCCAGGCCGCGCTTGAGGATGCCGCCGCGCGCCGTTTCCAGCACCGCGAATTCGACGTCCGGCGAGGCCAGCACGGTGCGCGCCGACCAGTAGCCGGTGCAGTCGCCCTTGACCACCTGCTTGCCGTCGATGATGACGCCGTGGGTGGTGGTGACGCCGGTCACGCGGCCGGCCATGCGCACGGTGTGCGCCATCAGCAGCGTGGTGGTGGTCTTGCCGTTGGTGCCGGTGCAGGCGATGATCGGGATGCGGCCGTCGGACTTGCCCATCAGGCCGTCGACGATGGCATCGCCGGCGTCGCGCGGCTGGCCGCTGCTCGGGTACTGGTGCATGCGGATGCCGGGGGCGGCGTTCACTTCGATCACCGCGCCGCCCTGCGCTTCCAGCGGTTCGGCGATGTCGCGGCAGACGATGTCGATGCCGGCCACGTCGAGGCCGATCTTGGCGGCGGCGCGGATGCACAGGCGCCGCGTGGTCTCCGGCAGCAGGTCGGTCACGTCCTCGGCGGTGCCGCCGGTGGACAGGTTGGCGTTGCCGCGCAGGTAAGCCACGTCGCCGGGCGGCAGCACCGAATCGGGCTGGTAGCCCTGCTTGCGCAGCATTTCCTCGGCGTGGGCGTCGAGGGCGATCTGGGTCAGGATGTTGGTGTGGCCTTCGCCGCGCGCCGGGTTGCGGTTCTCGATCTCCACCAGTTCGCGGATGGTCTTCTCGCCGTCGCCGGCCACATGGGCCGGACGCCGCATAGAGGCGGCGGCGACCTTGCCGCCGGCCACCAGCACGCGGTAGTCGTGGCCCTCGACGTGGCGTTCGACGATGATGCGGCGGCCGTGCTTGCGCGCGAAGGCGTAGGCCTGCTCGATTTCATCGTCCGTGCTGCAGTTGACGGTGACGCCCTTGCCCTGGTTGGCGTCGAGCGGCTTGACCGTCACCGGCGCCTTGATGCGGCGCGCCACGCGTAGCGCGTCTTCGATGCTGGTCACGGTCTCGCCCTGCGGTACCGGCACGCCGGCTTCCGCCAGCAGGGTCTTGGTCAGCTGCTTGTCGCTGGCGATGCGCACCGCGATGTTGCTGGTCTCGCCGGTGATGGTGGCCTGGATGCGCTTCTGCTTGGCGCCCCAGCCGAGCTGGAACAGGTTGGCGTCCTCGGTGACGCGCTGGATCGGGATGTTGCGTTCCTGGGCCGCGGCCAGCACCGCGGCGGTGGAGGTGCCGATGGCGTAGTGCCGGGCCAGCTCGCGCAGTTCATCCATGCGCGGCGCCAGCTCGAACGGGCGGCCATGAGACAGCGCGTCGACGATGTCCACTGCCAGCGCGAACGCCGGCTGCGCCACCTTTTCCAGCTGGTAGGCGCACACGATGCGGTACTGGCCGGGCACGCCGGTGACCGGGCGGGTGCGGCCGAACGAGGCGCCGGCGCCGGCCAGGCATTGCAGGCCGAGCGTCACGTGCTCGATCACGCGCGCCAGATACGTGCCTTCGCGCAGGCGCTGAGCGAAGCCGCCCGGCTGGCCGGTCGGTACCAGGTAGTCGGCCAGCAGCGGCAGCAGGTCCAGCAGCGCTTCGTTGAAGTGCGGCAGGTCGCGCGTGGAGATGCCGTACATGTCTTCGAGATCGACCACGGACAGCAGGCATGGGGTATCGGCGTGGATGTTGGGGCCACGCAGGAAGCGTTGTTCGAGTATGCGCACAGGATTTCCTTGTTCGGAACGAGAGCCGGGCGCGGTCATGCCGCGCCCGTGCCGGATCTTTCTAGGGTTGGTCTTGCCTGAACAGGTTCAAGCGTCCAGCAGCTGCGAATACATGCGCGTGGCCATCAGGCCGATCGCCGTGTGGTGCACGGCGGGCGACATCAGGCGCGCCAGCATGGCCATCGCTTCCGGCTTGCCGGCGGCGTCGGCCACCTTTTGCTCGAGCTGGCGCAGTTCGGCGTCGCCGGCACTCTCCGCGCCGCTGCGGCGGCGGCGGATCAGGCCACGCTCCGGATAGGCGCCGCGCTCGGCGTGCTGGTTGAGCGTGTCCAGGGTGCGCTGGCGCGCGCGGTGGCTCAGCACGCGGCCGGTGCGCGCGGCCGTGCTGTCGTCGCGCGAGCTCTGGATCCAGTCGCGCAGCACCTGCTGTTCGTAGCTCGAGAACACGCCGAACATTTCGGCGCGCTCGCCCTGGATCAGGCGCCAGAAGCGGCTGTTCTCGGCGTCTTCGCCGCGCTTGATCCAACCGGCGCCTTCCATCGCCGCCATGAAGGCCGGGATCTGGGCCGGTTCGGCCAGCCAGTCGTTGATCGAGCGGCCGGCGACGCGGCAGTAATCCGAGTGCATGTTCTTGCCGACCACCGCCTTGGCGGTGAAGATCTCGACCAGCTCCGCTTCGAGGTCGAAGCCGGCGATGATCGAGGTGGTGCTGGCACCGAGCTCGTTCAGGCGGTAGCCGTCCAGCACGCGCCGGTAGAAGGCGGCCGGGTCGCTCGACTGCGCCATCAGGTTGCGCAGCGCCTGCACCGCCTTGTGGGCGTGGCCGCTGCCGGCATTGTCGACGGTGACGTGGAGCGTGAAGTAATACGGGTCGATGCCGAGCTCGTTCAGCTCGTACGACGTGATCAGCAGGTGCAGCGGCAGCTGCTCGTAGCCGAGGTTGTAGCCGACGATCTCGGGCAGGAAATCCTGGGCGTTATAGGCCAGCGCGAACTGGATCGCGCCCTGCACGAAGTGCGGGTCCGACAGGCCTTCCCAGTGCTCGCAGCCATGCGCCGCCAGCAGGCGGCGGTACAGGGTCACGTGGTTCTTGTCGGGCACGCCGTCGCCGAGTTCCTCGAGATAGGTCTTGATCAGCGGGTGGAAATCCGGGTTTTCCCAGCGCGGCAGGGTGCCGTACAGCCAGGCGCCATCGGCCAGCTTGGTCGGTGCGGCGCCCTTCAGGAAGGCCAGCGCATGCGACTTGTTGGTGAAGTAGCGGCGCGCCGCACCATTTTTGCGCGCGTTCAGGTATTCGCGATAGGCCAGGCCGACCGCTTCGGAACGGCCCTGGACCCATCCCGACAACTGCGTTACCGATTCCGGCAATTCTTCGGGTTCGCAACGGGCCAGCTCGATCTGGGCGTGCAGGAAAGCGCGGGCCTCCACCGCGGCTTCCTCGGGGTTGTCGAGCATGGAGAAGTACAGCGCCTTGGCGGTCGGGATTGCAGTGTCGCTCGTGGCGGTTGCAGCGGCGCGTTCAGGGCTGTCGACGGCTAAGCTTGAAGTCATAATGAATCTTCTAGTAAATGTTCTGCCATGATTATGCGGACGCATCGGTCTATACGTAATCGGTACGCATCCCACATGAATGTCGGACAGAACTTACAAAAATTTTACGATTTCAAGCCCGCAGGAAGTACCGTAATGACAACCATCGACGGGCGGCAAGCGATGCCCTGGGCATAAAAAAAGCCGCCCCTGCGCAAACAGGGGCAGCTTCCAGATCTAACGAAAGTGACGACGAGCGTTCAGGTCTTCGACACGGCGCCGCCCAGCACCGAGCGCGAGCGCGCATAACCGAAGTACACCACCAGGCCCAGCACCAGCCAGACCACGAAGGCGATCCAGGTGATCAGGCTCAGGAAGGACATCAGCGCCAGGCAGAACAGCACGGCGATCGCCGGCACCACCGGTACGCCCGGGCAGCGGAAGGCGCGCTTCAGGTCCGGACGCTTCTTGCGCAGCACGATCACGGCGACCGACACCAGGCAGAACGCGGCCAGGGTGCCGATGTTGACCAGTTCGGCCAGCACGTTCAGCGGCACGAAGGCGGCGATCACGCCGAACACGATGCCGACCAGCCAGGTGGCGAAGTACGGGGTGCCGTATTTCGGGTGCACGGTCGACAGGCGCGCCGGCAGCAGGCCGTCGCGCGACATGGCGAACAGGATGCGGGTCTGGCCGTAGGCCATCACCAGCATCACGGTGGTCATGCCGAGGATGGCGCCGACATTGGTCCACTGCGCCAGCCAGTTCACGCCCGCGTGCTCCAGCGCCAGCGACACCGGGTGGTCAACGCCTTCGAACAGCTTGAACGGGACGATGCCGGTCATGATCGCCGAGACGATCACGTACAGCACCGTGCAGATCGCCAGCGAACCGATGATGCCGATCGGCAGGTCGCGCTTCGGATTCTTGACTTCCTCGGCGGCCGAGGTCACCGCATCGAAGCCGATGAAGGCAAAGAACACCAGCGCGGCGGCGCTCATGATGCCCGAGGCACCGAACGGCGCGTACGGCTGCCAGTTGTCGGTGTTCACGTGGCCGAACCCGAAGATGATGAACAGCAGCACGATGGTCATCTTGATGGCCACCATGACGTTGTTGACACGCGCCGACTCACGCACGCCGAGCGACAGCATCCAGGTCAGGAACAGCATGATGCACAGCGCCGGCAGGTTCATGACGGTGTCCACGCCCGGACGCGCGCCCGGCGCGGCGGTCAGGGCCGTGGGCAGGTCGAAACCCCAGCCATGCAGGAAGGACTGGAAATAGCCGGACCAGCCGACCGCCACGGTCGAGGTCGCCAAGCCGTACTCGAGCAGCAGGTCCCAGCCGATCATCCAGGCCACCAGTTCGCCCAGCACCGCATAGCTGTAGGTATAGATCGAGCCGGCGATCGGCACCGTCGAGGCGAACTCGGCATAGCACATGGCGGCGAAGCCGCACGCGATCGCGGCGACGATGAAGGACACGGTCAGCGCCGGGCCGGCCGTGAGCGCGCCGGTGCCGGTCAGCACGAAAATACCGGTGCCGACGATCGCCCCGATGCCCATCAGGATCAGGTCCATCGGGCCCAGCACTTTCTTCAGCCCGCCGGTCTTCTGGCTGCTGGCGACCATCTGGTCGAGATTCTTGGTTCTGAAAAGACTCACTGCTTTCTCCAATCAATTGATGATAGACCCCGTGCCCTTTCTTATGGTCGGGCGTGCTTAGTCGGGCTTGATGCTGCGACACGGCGAGGGTATCGCCGGCCGACCTTTGGATGTCTCCTCCTCGGGCGCGGGCCTGCGACCGCTTCTGGCAAGCAATAAGGATGCCAGGCGGAAGCAAAGGACCTTTCCTTTCGGACAGGTCCTAGTGGCGTCACATTATCGCTATTCTGTTATCCAGAATCAAAGGAAATACTCAAAAAACAATGTTGGGTGGCTTGAGGAAGATGAAATATGGTCTCCGCGGCCTCAGTCGTCCTGCGCCGTCAGCGTGCAGAGCAGGAGTTCCGGATCCGCATTCAGGCGCAGCGGGATGCCGGAACAGCCGACGCCGCAACTGACGAAGAGCGGGCCCTTGCCCGGAATGTCGTAGCGGCCATAGCTGTATTCCCGCGAGCCGGGCCCGCCGGGACGGAACAATGGCCGCCCGCCGGGCGTGGCGATCTGGCCGTTGTGGGTATGGCCGGCAAAACCGGCGTCGTAGCGCTGGCTTTCCCGGTCGTCGAGCAGGAACACGCCATCCGGCGAATGCGTCAGGAACACGCGCACCGCGGCCTGCTCGGCACCGGCGAACGCGGCGCTGGCCGACGGCTGCCCGGTCCAGGGATCGTCGATGCCGCAGATGCTGACTGCGCCGAACGGCGCCGGCAGGGCCACGCTGCGGTTGACCAGCACCTCGATCCCGGCCGCGCGCAGCGCCGCCTCCACCGGCGCCCGGCCATTCCAGATATCGTGGTTGCCGATCGCAGCATAGGTGCCGAGCGGCGCCCGCGCCCCGTGCAGGAAGCCGCGCAGGGCCTCGATGTAGTCGGCGCGGAAGGAAACGTAGTCGCCGCCGAGCAGCAGCACGTCGGGCTGCTCGCGCTCGATCGCGGCGCGCAGGTCGTCGTACAGGGCGGGATGCGTGGTCGGCCCGGCGTGGAAGTCGGAGGCGAACCCGATGCGCAGCGGCCGCGGCAGCGTTTGTCGCGGTCCGAGCGCAACGGCCTGGCGTGTGACCCGCATCCGGCCCAGCCCGCCGAGGCGGTAACTCAGCCTGGCTACCCGCCCCTGCAGCAGCAAGGCGTCGAGGGTGCGTTCGGTGGCGTTGCGGATCGGACGGTCGGACTTATTCCTGGTCATGGTCGTCGCCTGCGGCCTGGGCAAAGCCGCACTTTACACCATGGCCCACGGTCCCCGATACCGGCAACGGCGTGGCAGGCCCTGTGGCTAGTGCGGGCAGTCGAGGCCGTGTAAGATGGCAGACCCTTGTCCTTCCCGCGCTCCGATGCTGACCTACGACCAGTTCTTCCCCTTCCTCGGCACCGTCATCCTGCTGACGCTCTCCCCCGGACCGGACAACATGCTGGTGCTCAGCCTCGGCATGGCCAAGGGGCGGCTGCGCGGCATGGCCTTCGGCCTCGGTTGCGCGCTGGGGACGCTCAGCCACACCCTGCTGGCCGTGATCGGCGTCAGCGCCCTGATCGCCGCCTCGCCGCTGGCCTTTACCGCGCTCAAGGTGTGCGGCGGCCTGTACCTGGCCTGGCTCGGCTTCGGCGCGCTGCGCAGCCGCGGTGGCGGCAAGGTCGGTGGGGTCGAAGGTGTGGTGGAGTCGCCGCGCGCGCTGATGATGAAGGGCGCGATCGCCGCGGCCATCAATCCCAAGGTGGCGCTGTTCTTCCTCTCCTTCCTGCCCCAGTTCGTGGTGCCCGCGCACGGCCACGTCACGCTGCAGACGGCCTTGCTCGGGCTGACCTTTGCCGTGCAGGCGGCGGTGCTGTTCGGCTTGCTGGGCTTCTTTTCGGGCAGCGTCGGCGCCTGGCTGAACCGCAAGCCCAAGGCGGGCGTGTGGCTGGACCGCGCCGCCGGGATTATCTTTATCGGGCTGGGGCTGCGCTTGATCATTGCGCGCTGAAGTAGTTATTCTGGCGCGCGCCGCTGCCGTCCGGGATGCGCGATGATGCGTCTTTATATATACGCACGCGCCCATGTCCCGACCCACCCTGCTGCTGTTCGACGTCAATGAAACCCTGCTCGACCTGACTCCGCTGCAGGCCAGCATCCGCCGCGTGCTGCCGGGCGCCGACAGCCCGAAGCTGTGGTTCACCACGATGCTGCAGTACGCCACCGCGATGTCGCTGGCGGAGCAGTACGCCACCCTGCCCGAGATCGGCACCGCCGTGCTGCGCATGCTGGCCGAGGGACGCGGCGTCACGCTGTCCGAGGAGCAGGCCCGCAGCGCCATCGCGCCGATCACGCGCCTGCCCGCCTACCCCGACGTGGCGCCGGCGCTGGCCCGGCTGCGCGCCGCCGGTTTCAAACTGGCGGCACTGTCGAACTCCACCACCACCGGCCTGCGCAGCCAGCTGGACTATGCCGGCCTGACGGCCTGCTTCGATGCCCAGTTCAGCGTGCAGGAAACGGGCGTCTACAAACCCCACACCTCGGTCTACCAGGGCGCGGCCCGGCGCATGCGGGTCGAACCGGAGGGGGCCATGCTGGTCGCGGCGCACGGCTGGGACGTTGCCGGCGCGCGCTGGGCAGGCCTGCGCAACGCCTTCGTGCGCCGTAACGACCAGGCGCCCTTCCCGCTGGCCGAGCCGCCCGAGCTGCTGGTGGCCGATATCGGGGAACTGGCCGACAGGCTGGGTGCCTGAGAGTGCCTGACGAAGGTCTCGGCGTATCTCTCACGCCCTGGTGCGCGGTCGATGTCGAGATTCCTCGCCGACTGTCACGACAGGCCGCTGCAGACCCGAACACACCTTCACCGTCCACATTCCGGCATCCGATCGTATGCACCTGCGGGAATGCGTTGTAGAACGGCTTCATCCGGAATCCAGCTTTCTCCGTTATCCTTGCCCGTCACTTTCCAATGCAAGGAATCGCCTTCGACGCGCAGAGTGGCTGCTCCGGTCCCACCCCAAGTGCTGGTGAAGCGGACCGTGGCCCTATTGCCATCAGTCTTACCGGTCATTGACGGCTGCACATCCTCGATTTCATCGACTCGATTGCCCATGTTCGCCCAGACCACGTGGAGCGCGCAAACATGGTCCCCCTCAACCACGATCGACAATTCGAATTTGTCGCGTTGGCCCTGTTTGCACCTTTCCGCATAAATTCCGCTGAGCGGGTCACAGGAAAACTCTTTTGTCCAGACACCGACCAGCGGACTGTTACTGGCGGACCTGGCCCGCAACTCCGCTATGCGCGATGTGTACACGCGCTGCAAGCAAGCCAAGTCAGCGCATGTGTTTCTCGCCCTTAGCCAAGCACGTTGGATCGCTTTTTCCGTTTTGTCATCGCGAGACATCGTACGGATGTGCATGTAGGCGGCGTCAAGCTGTTCATCGAGCCTCGATATATCGCTATCGGCACAGATCATCGATTCGACCTTGCTTTGAGCACGCCTGCAGTCGAAGCTCGCGGCGTCAGCGGATGTAAGCGCAAAGCCCAGAAGTAGTGCAAAAAAGACGCTGAAGAGGTAGTTAGGCATTCGATATGGGCTTCTACATTGGCCGAGGTGCGACATATGTTCTGGGGAGTACCGATCCTAAGCAGATGTACTGGTACTGCTTTTTCGTATGCGCACCCAACGCCGCCATCCTGATGCGCTGATCGCGACCACGAGCATCCAGAACAATAACGCAAGACCCAGCCGTGGCCACAGAAGATCATCCAGACCTGTCGCTATCGACAAGGGATCTCTAGCCACTGAACCAATCGGTGAGGTCGTCCGACTATCTGCAAGGAATGGTAGCGGAAACCCATACGCGAGTACCGGGCAATAGAGTGGCGTGCCCAGATTGCCGCAGACGGCGACAACATGTCCTGGCGCAACCAGCGACAAGTAGGTGAGACCGGCTGCACTCACAAAGCGCAACGCAATCGACTTCATGCGCAACACGGTTCTGCTCATCGGGTCCTTTACCACATTTAACGGTTCCTCATCCTTCGCCTTGGTGCGCTCCTGGCCACTAGCGGACGGTGAGTATGGCTCACTGTACGACCTTCATGCCATCAGAGCAAGAACGGGCTTTGTCAAGCGCTTCGATCCGTTTCCGCCCATGCCGCGCACATGCTTAGACGCTTTTCGTTTTAGCGTTTAGCAAATATGCAAGCCCGAATATCTTCGTTCACGCACCGACAGCCGTTTGCAATACTGGCTGCCATTGCTGACCTGGATATTCACCATGCACCTGGCATTTCCCGCTGCGCCCACCGAGTTTGATCCGATCGCCGCCGCCGACAGGCTGGCCGAACGCCTGGCCACTACCGCGGTAGAGCGCGACCGCGTCGGCGGCCATGCGGCCGAAGAACGCGAATGGATCCGCGCCTCCGGCCTGCTGGCGCTCTCGATCCCGGCCGAATTCGGCGGCCTCGGCGCCGACTGGCCCACGGTCTACCGCGCCGTGCGCATCGTCGCCCGCGCCGACAGCGCCCTGGCGCACCTGCTCGGCTTCCACCACCTGCAGCTGGCCGGCATCCGGCTGTACGGCAGCAGCGGGCAGCAGCGGCGCCTGCTGACCGACACCGTCGCCACCAACGCCTTCTGGGGCAATGCCCTGAACCCGCTCGACAAGCGCCTGGTCGGTGTGCCCTCGGCCGGCGGCTACCTGCTGAACGGGATCAAGAGCTTCGCCTCCGGCTCGGTCGGTTCCGACTGGCTCACCATCTCCGCCTGGGACCCGCTGGCCGCCGCGCCGCTGATCGCCGTACTGCCGACGCGCCAGGCCGGCATCGAGGTACAGGCCGACTGGGATGCCTTCGGCCAGCGCCAGACCGACAGCGGCAACGTCCGCTTCAACAACGTCACGCTGAGCGACGACCTGGTGCTGCAGCATGCCGGCCGCGCCGCCACGCCGCAGGCGACGCTGCGCTCGCAGGTGGCCCAGCTGGTCGTGACCAATCTCTACCTCGGCCTGGCCGAAGGCGCGCTGGCGGCCGCGCGCGGCTACCTGCGCGACGAGGCGCGGCCCTGGTTCGCGTCCGGCGTGGAAAACGCGGTCGACGATCCCTTCATCCAGCACCGCTTCGGCGAATTCCACCTGCTGGTGCGCCCGGCCCAGCTGCTGGCCGACGAGGCGGCGCGCAAGCTCGATGCCGCCTTCCGGCGCGGTGCCGACCTGACCGCGGCGGAGCGTGGCGAAGTGGCGGTGGCCGTGGCCGAAGCCAGGGTGCTGGCGCACCGCGCCTCGATCGAGATCGGCAGCCAGCTGTTCGAGCTGACCGGCGCCCGCTCGACGTCCGCCCGCTTCGGCTTCGACCGCTTCTGGCGCAATGCCCGTGTGCACACGCTGCACGATCCGGTCGACTACAAGCTGCGCGACCTGGGGCGCTACGCCCTCGAAGGCCGCCTGCCGGAACCGACCGCCTATTCGTGAGCACTGCCATGCACACCGAAGCCGAGCCGCTGATCCGCCTCGAAGGCATCGCCAAATCCTTCGCCACCACCGCCAAGGCCGACGGCGAGCACTACGCCGCCCTGTGCGACGTCACGCTGGAGGTCGAGCGTGGCGACATCTTCGGCATCGTCGGCCGCAGCGGCGCCGGCAAGTCGACGCTGCTGTGCATGATCAACCTGCTGGAAACCCCGGACGCCGGATCGGTGATCGTCGCCGGCCAGGACCTGACCCGCCTGAGCCGGCGCGGCCTGCGCCTGGCACGGCGCAACATCGGCATGATCTTCCAGGGCTACAACCTGCTGCAGAACCTGGACGTGCACGCCAACGTCGCCTTCCCGCTGCGCCTGCACGGCCTGCTGAATGCGCCGCGCCTGGAACGGCGGGTGCGCGAATGCCTCGACCTGGTCGGCATCGGCGACAAGGCGGCCAGCTATCCGGCCCAGCTTTCCGGCGGCCAGAAGCAGCGTGTGGCGATCGCGCGGGCGCTGGCCAGCCAGCCCGACATCCTGCTGTGCGACGAGCCGACCTCCGCGCTCGACGCCGAGACCACGCGCGGCCTGCTGGCCACGCTGCGCGAGGTGAACGCGAATCTCGGCGTGACCATCGTCATCGTCAGCCACGAACTGCCGGCGCTGGGTGCGCTGTGCAAGCGCGTCGCGGTGCTGGAAGACGGCCGCGTGGCCGAGCAGTTCGACCTGGCCGACACCAGCACACCGCGCCTGACCGCGCTCGGGCGCGAACTGGCCTTCCACGGCACCGAAGCAGGCGCCGCCCTGCAGGGAGCGCTGCATGCCTGACGCCTCGACCCTCGACAAATTCATCGCGCTGCTCCCCGAACTGCTGGTCGCCCTCGGCCAGACCCTGACCATGCTCGGCATCGGGCTCGGGGCGGCGCTGCTGCTGGGCGGCCCGCTCGGCATCCTGCTGTTTTTGGTCGGCGACGGCCAGTCGCTGCAGAACCGGACCCTCGCCGCGGTGCTGGGCTGGATTGTGAACACGGTGCGCTCCTTCCCTTTCATCATCCTGCTGGTGGCGCTGGTGCCCTTCACCCGCATCATCGCCGGCAGCTCGATCGGGCCGCTGGCCGCGGCGGTGCCGCTGTCGGTGGCGGCGATCCCGTATTTCGCGCGCCTGGTCGAACAGACGCTGCGCGAAGTGCCGCGCGGCGTGATCGAGGCGGCCGAGGCGATGGGCGCCTCCGAGCTGCAGATCGTGACCCGGGTACTGCTGGTCGAAGCGCGCGCCGGCCTGGTGCTGGCGCTGACCGTCCTCGCGATCAGCTTCCTGTCGTATTCGGCGGTGGCGGGCGTGGTCGGCGGCGGCGGCATTGGCGACCTGGCGATCCGCTACGGCTACTACCGCTTCGAGACCGACGTCATGGTGTTCACGGTGGCGCTGCTGATCGTCCTGGTGCAGCTGATCCAGTTCGCCGGCACGCGGGTGGCGCGCCGGCTCGACAAACGCTGACCCATTCATACTAATAAAAAGGAAGCCCATGAAGATTCAACGCCGTGCCGCACTGGCGCTCCTGCTGGCACTCGGTTGCAGCCTGCAGGCCGGGGCCAAAGACCCGAAACAGATCGTGATCGGCACCAGCGCCGGCCCCTACGCCGACCAGGTCAAATACGGCATCAAGCCGATCCTGGAACGCCAGGGCTGGCAGGTCAAGGTGGTCGAATTCAACGACTACATTCAGCCGAACTTCGCACTGGCCGAGGGTGCGCTCGACGCCAACGTGTTCCAGCACAGCGTCTACCTGAATAAATTCTCGCGCGACCACAAGCTGGCGCTGTCCGAACTGGTCACGATCCCGACCGCGCCGATCGCGATCTACAGCCGAAAGCACCGCAGCCTCGACGAGGCGCGCGCCGGCAGCACCGTGGCGCTGCCGAACGACCCGACCAACGGGGCGCGCGCCCTGGTCATGCTCGAGCAGCTGGGCTGGATCCAGCTGCGCACGAACACCAATCCGGTCAAGGCCTCGGAGCGCGACGTCGCGCGCAACATCCGCGGCGTGAAGCTGCTGCCGCTGGAAGCAGCCCAGCTGCCGCGCGCGCTGCAGGATGCCGATTACGCATTCGTCAACGGCAACTACGCGCTGGCCTCGGGCCTGAAGCTGACCGAGGCGCTGCGCACCGAAAAGATCTCGCGCAACTACGTCAACCTGGTAGCGGTGCGCAGCGCCGACCTGGACAAACCCTTCGCGCGCGACCTGGCTGCGGCCTACCGCTCGCGCGACTTCCTGGCCTGGACCGAGCAGCACAACGCCGGCTACGCCAAGACCGACTACCAGCTGGCCATGCTGGCCCAACGCGCAAAATAACACCTCGATGAGCAAGCCGATCCGCTTCAACGCCTTCCAGATGAACACCGTGGGCCACCAGTCGCCCGGCCTGTGGACCCATCCGCGCGACACCAGCACGCGCTACAAGACCGCCGCGCACTGGGTCGAACTGGCGCAGTTGCTGGAACGCGGGCGCTTCGACGCCCTGTTCCTGGCCGACGTGCTGGGCATCTACGACGTCTACGAAGGCAGTCCCGATGCCGCGCTGCGCAACGCGGTGCAGGTGCCGCTGGCCGATCCGCTGGCGCTGGTGCCGCTGCTGGCCCACGCCACCGAACACCTCGGCTTCGGCGTCACCGCCGCCCTCACCTACGAGCATCCGTATACGTTTGCGCGCCGCATGTCGACGCTGGACCACCTGAGCGGCGGCCGGGTCGGCTGGAACATCGTCACCGGCTACCTCGACAGCGCTGCGCGCAACCTGGGCCAGACCCGCCAGCTGGGCCACGACGAACGCTACGACCTCGCCGACGACTACCTGGAGGTGGTCTACAAGCTGTGGGAAAAGAGCTGGGACGACGATGCCGTGGTGGCGGACAAGGTCGAAGGCGTGTACGCCGACCCGGCCCGGGTCCACGCCATCCGGCACCAAGGCCCGCACTACACGGTACCCGGCATCCACCTGTGCGAACCCTCGCCCCAGCGCACGCCCTTCCTGTACCAGGCCGGCACCTCGCCGCGCGGCCTCGCGTTCGCGGCGCGCCATGCCGAGGCGACCTTCGTGGCCGGCCCCAGCAAGCAGGTGGTGAAAAAATACGTCGACGCCACCCGCGCCGCGGCCCGTGCCGCCGGCCGCGATTCCGACGAACTGCTGGTATATGCGCAGGCGCTGATCGTCACCGCGCCGACCGCCGCCGAAGCCCAAGCCAAGTACCAGGATTACCTCGAACACGTCGACGTCGAAGCGGCGCTGGCGCTGCTGTCCGGCTGGACCGGGGTCGACTTCGCGCGCCTGCCGCTGGATGCCACCGTCGAGTACATCGACACCGACGCCGGCCGCACTGCGCTGGCTTCGCTCAGCGCCGCCGACCCGGAGCGCACTTGGACCGTGCGCGAGGCGGCGCGCTTCATCGGCCTGGGCGGCCGCGGGCCGGTGCTGGTGGGCGACCCCGGCCAGGTGGCCGACCAGCTCGACGCCTGGCAGGAAGCGACCGGCGCCGACGGCTTCAACCTCGCCTTTGCCGTGGCCCACGAATCGATGCGCGACGTGGTCGAGCTGGTGGTGCCGGAGCTGCAGCAGCGCGGGCGCTACCGTACCGACTATCCCGGCGGCACCCTGCGCAGCCAGCTTCTGGGCCGGGGCGACCGGTTGGCGCCGCACCATCCCGGGCAGCGGGTCAGCATCGTACCGCAGCAATCCGCCGCCTGAACAGGTTTTCAGCCAATAAGAAAGGAAAAGAGTGAAACGCCGTACCCTGCTCCAACTCGCCGCCGCCGGCGCGGCTGGCATAAGCGCTGCCACGCTGCCGCGCCTGGCCGCCGCCGCGCCGCTGGAGGAAATCCGCCTCGACTACGCCTATTATTCGCCTACCAGCCTGGTACTGCGCCGCTTCGGCTGGCTCGAACAAGCCTTCAAGGCCGACGGCACCAAGGTCAAATGGGTGTTCAGCGCCGGCAGCAACCGCGCCCTGGAGTACCTGAACGGCAACAGCATCGACATCGGTTCCTCGGCCGGCCTGGCCGCGCTGCTAGCGCGCGCCAACGGCACGCCGATCCGTGCCCCCTACATCTTTTCGCGGCCCGAATGGACTGCGCTGGTGGTCCCGAAGAATTCCCCGATCCGCACCCTGGCCGACCTGAAGGGCAAGAAGGTCGCCGCCACCAAGGGCACCGATCCCTACCTGTTCCTGCTGCGCTCCCTGCAGGTGGCCGGCCTGAAACGGTCCGACATCGAGCACGTCAACCTGCAGCATGCCGACGGCCGCACGGCGCTGGAACAGGGCAAGGTCGATGCCTGGGCCGGCCTCGATCCGCACATGGCCGCGAGCGAACTGGAAAGCGGCGCGCGCCTGCTGTACCGGAATGTCGCGTTCAATACCTACGGCTTCCTGAACGTGCGCGAGCAATTCCTGGCCAGCCATCCGAACGAGACGGCGCGCGTGATCCAGGCGTATGAAAAGGCGCGCGCCTGGGTACGCGCCAACCAGACCGAGGCAGCGAAGATCCTGTCGGAAGAAGCCAAGGTATCGCTGCCGGTGGCCCTATTGCAGATCAAGCTGCGCAGCGACTTCAGCCAGCCCCTGCCCGGCAACGAATACCTGGCCGCGCTGCGCCAGGCGGCGCCGATCCTGCGCGCGGAATCGCTGGTCAAGCCGGGCGCCGACCTGGAGCGTTCGATCGCCGACCTGGTCGACACGCGCTTCGCCCGCCCCTACATCGCAAAGGCTTGACGTGACGACCCGCGTGCTCGATGTCCCCGCAGCCGGCACACGGCGGCGGCGCCGTGGCGGTGTGCCCCTGCTGCTGGTCCTGCCCTTCGTGCTGCCGGCGCTGCTTCTGGGCGGCGCCGAGCTGGCCGTGCGCGCCGGTGTACTGCCGGCCAACCTGATGCCGCCGCCGTCCGAAGTCGCACGCACGCTGGCGTGGCTGGCCGAAAACGGCCTCGGCGCCCACCTGGCGGCCAGCACGGCGCGCGTCGCCATCGGCTTCCTGGCCGGCGCCGGCGCCGCGCTGCTGGCCGGCGCGCTGGTGGCGCTGGACCGCCGCGCCGCCGCGCTGTTCGATCCGACGCTGCAGGCGCTGCGCGCGATCCCGTCGCTGGCCTGGGTGCCGCTGCTGCTGCTCTGGTTCGGCATCGACGAGCTGCCGAAGCTGGTCCTGATCGCGATCGGCGCCTTCTTCCCGGTCTACACCGGCGTGGTGTCGGGCTTTGGCGGGGTGGATCGCAAGCTGGTCGAGGTGGCCCAGCTGTACCGGCTGGCGCCGCTGGCGCTGGTGCGCCGGGTGCTGCTGCCGGCGGCGCTGCCGGCGATCCTGACCGGGCTGCGCACCGGCCTGTCGCTGGCATGGATGTTCATGGTGGCTGCCGAGCTGATCGCGGCCACGCGCGGCCTCGGCTACCTGCTGTCGGACGGGCGCGAGACCAGCCGTGCCGACATCGTACTGGCGGCGATCGTGCTGCTGGCGGTGCTGGGCAAGCTGAGCGACATGGGGATGGTGGCCCTGGAACGGCGCCTGCTGGCCTGGCGCGACGACTTCGCGGGAAGCCGGGCATGAGTTTTCTGGAAATCGTCGTCGACGAAAAGCGCTACGGCGAACGCACCGTGCTGAAGAACCTGCGCCTGACACTGGCGCGCGGCGAGATCGTCAGCCTGGTCGGTCCCAGCGGCTGCGGCAAGAGCACGCTGCTATCGATCGTGGCGGGACTCGACAAGGGGGCGCGGGCCACGGTGCGGCTGGAAGGCGCCTCTGACGGTGAAGGCATCGGCTTCGTGTTCCAGGAGCCTCGCCTGTTTCCGTGGCTGGACGTGGCGCGCAACATCGCCTTCGGCAGCGGCGATGCGCCACCCTCCGCGGCGGCCGTCGATGCGCTGCTCGCCGAAGTCGGCCTGGCCGGTTATGGCGCCCACCTGCCGCGCCAGCTGTCCGGCGGGCAGGCCCAGCGCGTGGCGATCGCGTGCGCGCTGTACACCCGGCCGCGCGTGCTGCTGCTGGACGAGCCGTTCTCGGCGGTCGACGCGCTCACCCGCATCAAGCTGCAGGACCTGCTGGCGCGGGTGGCGCGCGAGCGCGGCTTGAGCGTGCTGCTGGTCACTCACGACATCGACGAAGCGGTACACCTGAGCGACCGCATCGTGCTGCTCGACCGCCAGCCCGGCCCGCCGCGCGCCGAGACGCCGGTCGCGCTGGCGCGCCCGCGTGCGCGTGGCGATGCCGAAGCCGCCCGGCTCAAGGCGGCGATCCTGGCCATGTTCGACCTGGAAACCGCCTGACGCCGGCTAGCGCACCAGCTCGATGGCCAGCTCGCTGTCCTTGACGTCGGCGATCGGACCCAGGATCGCGCCGTCGAATTCGCGCAGCGCCTCGCCCTTCTCCAGCAGATGCGGCAGGTCGGGGTTGGCCAGCGCGCCACGGCCCAGCGCCACGATGTCGGCGCCATGCTGCAGGATGTCGGCGGCGCGTTCCAGGCTGTGCAGCGAACCGTTGGCGATGATGGTGACGTCGGGCGCATGGCGGCGCGCCAGCGCGACCAGGCTGTGGCTGCCGCCTTCGAACGCCGGTTGCCATGCTTCGAATTCGGTGACGTGGATGAAGTCGGCGCCCGCTTCTGCCAGTGCACCGAAAATGATGGCGGCATCGGCTTCGCGGCCCGGCCACTTGTTGGTGAAATCGTTCACCTTGCCCTGCGAGATGCGGATGCCGACCGGCACCTCGCCGCCTAAGGCCGCCTTTACTGCCTTCAGCACTTCCACCAGCAGGCTGACCCGGCCCTGCGTGCTGCCGCCCCAGCGGTCTTCACGCACATTGGTGTGCGCGGTCAGGAACTGGTCGAGCAGGTAGCCGTTGGCACCGTGGATTTCGATGCCGTCGAAGCCGGCGACGCGCACGGCGCGCAGCGCCGACTGGACGAAGCCGTCGATGGCCTCGGCAATCTGTTCTTCCGTCATGGCGACCGGATCGGCGTAGTCGCCCTCGCCATGGTAGAACCCCATCTGCTTGCCGGCCGGCTTGACTGCCGACGGCGCCGCCGTGTGATCGCGGTAGGGATTGCCCTGGCTCAGGGCGCCTGCATGCATGAGCTGGGCGAACACCAGCGTGCCCTGCTCATGGGCGTCGCGGGTCACGGCGCTCCAGCCCTGGGCCTGCTCGTCGTCGGTGATGCCGGGCTGGTTGCGGTAGCCCTGCGAAAACGCCTTGTCCGTGTACAGGCCTTCGGTGATGACCAGGCCGAACCCGCCCTTGGCGAAACGCGCGTAGTAGTCGCGCATCGTCGCCGTCGGCACGCCGGCCGGTGTCGCGGTCACGCGCGTCATCGGCGCCACTGCCAGGCGGTTCTTGACGGACACGCCGTTCTTATCATGTCTGGATAAAATCGCGGATAGTGCTTGGTTCATGGTCGACTCTCTCGTGAGGATTGTGCTGCGGGTGCAGTCATGAATGCAATAATAGGGGCACTTGTTCGCCAGAAAAAGCGCTGCAAGTGTGAAACCGCTTTAACAAAAAAGGTTATAAATGCAGATAGCGGATCTCCGCATCTTCCTGGCCGTGGCGTCTGCGGGCAGCTTGTCGGCGGCGGCGCGGCAGCTGGACATCGGTCCGATGCAGGTGTCGCGCAGGATCGCCGTGCTCGAAGAAGAGCTCAGCGTGCGCCTGTTCCACCGCACCACGCGCTCGGTCGCGCTGACCGCCGAGGGCGAAGCGCTCCTGCCGCATGCCACGACCATGGTCGAGGCCGAGAACAGCGCGCTGGGCGAACTACGGCCGTCGGCCACCAAGGCGTCGGGCCTGCTGCGCCTGACCGCGCCCAGCGTGTTCGGCCAGACCATCGTGCTGGGCCTGCTGCCCACGCTGCTCGCGCGGCATCCGGAACTGCGGATCGAACTGGACG
The DNA here is from genome assembly GCF_006715485.1 of Herbaspirillum sp. SJZ107. GTDB lineage: Bacteria > Pseudomonadota > Gammaproteobacteria > Burkholderiales > Burkholderiaceae_D > Telluria. Next base: position 1,506,546 of record NZ_VFNH01000001.1, on the reverse strand, counting down.
TGTCCGATCGCGTCGTCGATATCGTCGGCCAGGGCCTCGACCTGGCGATCCGCATCGCCACGCTGGGCGATTCGGAACTGGTGGCCAGGAAGATCGCCGCCAACCCGCGCGTGCTGGTGGCTTCGCCAAGATACCTGCAAGGGCGGGGTCGGCCGCGCACGCTTGGCGACCTGGAGGGGCACGACTGCGTCGTGCTGCAGGCAGTGCCGCGCTGGCCCTTCGTGATCGACAGGCAGCTGCAACGCATCCGCGTGAACGCACGCATCACGACAAGTAATGTCGCCACGGCACGTTCAGCGGCCGAGCAAGGCCTGGGACTGGTGATGCTGACTTACTGGGATGTCCAGCAGCAGCTGCGCGACGGCACGCTGCTGGACATCGATCTCGAGGACGCGGCGATGGAAGACCTGTCGGTCTGGGCGATGACGCCCACCCGGCGCCATGTCCCGACGCGCGTCAAGGTTTTCCTCGACGCGCTCGAGCAGGAACTCGCGCGCCTGCGCTGAGCCGAGGCTCAGCCCACCCGGCCTTCGCGCGATTCGATCAGCTCGACCTTGATCCAGCCCGGATGGCGCAGGTCGAACTCCTTATAGGCATCGATCACCGACGGCATCTGCTCGCGCTTGGTGACGACGCCGGTCGGGTCAATCGCGCCGACGCGCACCAGCTCGACCAGGTCGGGCACGTATTTGCGGTGGTTGCAATTGCCCATGCGGATGGTCAAATTCTTGTTCATCGCGGCGCCGATCGGGAAGCTGTTGTCGGCCGGCGGGTAGACGCCGATGATCGACAGGGTCCCGGCCTTGGCCAGCGCCTGCACGGCCCACTGCTGGGCCTGCGATGGGGCGTCGCCCGGCACCCAGTTGTCGCCGTGCGGATGCTGGTGCGGCGCGACCTTCTTCACTTCTTCCGCGAACTCGTCCTTCTTTTGCGCGGCTTCGGCGGCAGCCGGACCGTGGTGCGGGCATTGGGCATCGACGCCGACCGCATCGATCGCGCTGTCCACGCCGACGCCGCCGGTCAGCGCCTTGATGGTCGCGACCGGATCTTCCTCGTCATAGTTGATGACTTCCGCGCCCTGGCGGCGCGCCATCTCGAGGCGGTCCGGCAGGTGGTCGATGGCGAGCACGCGGCTGGCGCCCATCAGCTTGGCCGAGGCGATGGCGAACTGGCCGACGGCGCCGCAGCCGAACACCGCCACCGTATGGCCGGGCTTGATGTCGGCCATGTCGGCGCCGAAGTAACCGGTCGGGAACACGTCCGACAGCAGGATCGCCTGGTCGTCCGTGACGTTGTCCGGCAGCTTGACCAGGTTGACGTTGGCGAACGGGATGCGGGCCTTTTCCGCCTGCAGGCCGTTGAAGCCGCCGGCCGGCTGCGGACCGCCGTAGAACGCGGTGCCGGCGCTCGGGCCGCCCGGGTTGGCGTTGTCGCACTGGGCATAGTAGCCGGCGCGGCAGTAGGAACAGTAGCCGCAGGCGATGGTCGACGGCACTACCACGCGGTCGCCGACCGACAGGTTGCGCACGTTGTTGCCGATCTGCTCGACGATGCCGACCGCTTCGTGGCCGAGGATAGTGCCCTGCTTCATGCCTTCGAAGGTGCCGCGCACGAAGTGCAGGTCGGTGCCGCAAATGGCGCTGGTGGTGATGCGGACGATGGCGTCCTGGTCCTGCTCGATCTTCGGTTCGGGAACGTCATCCAGGCGGATGTCGCCAATGGCGTGGAATACAACGGCTTTCATCGTGGTCCTTTCAATGAGAGTGCACGCCGGGCGCAGGCCGGCATGGGAGATAACAGACTAGCATCGCCTCTTGCTGCACTGCCGCACGTTACTCCTGGTTATCGGCACCGCCAGCGTCCGCCGCCAGCGTTCCCGCCGCCAGACGCCCGGTTGATCCCGGTCTAGCGCCCGCCGGCATGTGGAACTCGCGACGGCTGCGGCAGCCTAACTGGACACACAATCCATGCGCCGCCACCAATGCCGATTCCACCCACGCCAGCCAGCCACGGGCCGGGCGCCGACGCCCTCGATGCCATCGATGGCCCGCGTCCGCTGCTCGGCCTGCGCGAAGCGGTCACGCTGATCGTCGGCGTGGTGGTCGGCGCCGGCATCTTCAAGGCACCGGCGCTGGTGGCCGGTATGACCGCCGACGCATCCTGGATGTTCCTGGCCTGGGCGCTGGGCGGCGTGGTGTCGCTGGCCGGGGCGCTGTGCTACGCCGAACTGTGCACCGCCTACGCCCATCCCGGCGGCGACTACCACTTCCTGCAGCTGGCCTACGGGCGCGGACTGGCCTTCCTGTTCGGCTGGGCGCGCTACGCCGTGATCACCACCGGCTCCATCGCCCTGCTCGCCTTCGTGTTCGGCGACTACCTGCAGCAGGTGCTGCCGCTGCCGGCCGCCACGCCGGCGCTGGGCGCGGCAGCCTGGGCGGCGCTGGCAGTGCTGGCGCTGGCGGTGCTCAACCTGGCCGGCCTGCGCGGCGCCAGCCTGGCCCAGACCGGGCTGACGCTGCTCGAAGTCGCGGCCCTGCTGGCGGTGGCGGCCGCGGCCGCGCTGCTGACCGGTGCGCCCTTGCCAGCCGCCCCGTCCGCCGCGGCCGGCACCGGTCCGCCGGCTTCCTTCGGCCTGGCGATGGTGTTCGTGCTGCTGGCCTACGGCGGCTGGAACGAGGCCGCCTACATCAGCGCCGAAGTGCGCGACGGCCGCCGCAACATGGTGCGCGCGCTGGTGCTGTCGGTCACCCTGATCACCCTGCTCTACCTGCTGGTCGCCTGGGCCTGCTGGCACGCACTCGGCATGGGAGGCCTGGCGGCATCGGGCGCGCCCGCGGCCGACGTCGTGCGGATGGCCTTCGGCGCACCCGGCGAACGCATCCTGGCGCTGCTGGTGGCGGTGTCGGCGCTCACCTCGATCAACGCCACCATGATCGTCGGCGCCCGCACCGGCTATGCGCTGGGCCGCGACTGGCGTGCGCTCGGCTGGCTGGGCGGTTGGGACAGCGCGCGTGGCACACCGCGGGTGGCGCTGCTGCTGCAGTGCGCGGCCGCGCTGGCGCTGGTCGGACTCGGCACCGCGCTCGGCGGCGGCTTCCGCGCCATGGTTGAATTCACGGCACCGGTGTTCTGGCTGTTCTTCCTGCTCACCGGCATCGCCCTGTTCGTGCTGCGGCGGCGCGAGCCGGAACGCCCGCGCCCCTACCGGGTGCCGCTGTACCCGCTGCTGCCGGCCGTGTTCTGCATCGCCTGCGCTGGCATGCTGTGGTCCAGCCTGTCGTATGTGTCGGCGCAGTCGCTGGGCGGGCTGAACGCCGCCTGGATCGGCGTCGCCGTGCTGGCCGCCGGCGTGCTGGTGCTGGCGGCTCTGCTGGCGCTGCAGGCCGGTGCGCACACCGACCGCGGTACGCAGGACCGGCGCGCCGCCGCATCCACGAACAAGCCCACCGAAACCCAAGCCAAGGAGAACCGACGATGACATCGCACACCCGCCGCACCCTGCTGCTGGGCACCGCCGCCGGCGCCGGGCTGGCCCTGGTCCCGGGGCGCGCCCCGTTGGCCCAGGCGGCGCCGTCCATAGCGCCTGCGCCGCCCAGGCTCGACGTGCCCTACGTGCCGACCCCGCAGGACGTGGTCGACCGCATGCTGGCCGTGGCCAAGGTCGGCAAGAACGACGTCGTCTACGACCTCGGCTGCGGCGACGGCCGCATCGTCGTCACCGCCGCCAGGCAGTTCGGCGCACGCGGGGTCGGCATCGACATCAATCCGGAACGCATCGCCGAAGCCAGGGCGAATGCCAAAAAGGCCGGGGTCTCGCAGCGGGTCGATCTGCGCGTGGCCAACCTGTTCGATATCGACCTGTCGCCGGCCTCGGTGGTTACGCTGTACCTGCTACCGAATATCAACGTGAAGCTGCGCCCCCAGCTTTGGAAGCAATTGCGCGTGGGCAGCCGCGTGGTGTCGCACGCCTTCGACATGGGCGCCGACTGGCCGCCCGAGCAGACCGTGGACGCGTCCGGCCGCACGATCTACCTGTGGACCATCACCGCGGCGCAGAAATCGGCGGCTGCGCCGGCCGCCCTGGGCCGGGCCTGAACCCGCCCCGAAACGGACCCGAGCGTGCCGCGGGAGCACTGCCGGGTTGGCTCGACCGTATCCGGTCTGCCTTTGGAGCGCAGTCGCAGTGCACATGCGGCGTAGTTGCGGTTCTTCCGAATTGATCCGCTGCCATTTTTTCGTTACATTGGAGGTTTTATTGACATGGGGTGGCCCGGCGGTTCCCGGCCGCTCCCCGCGATGCGCGATTCTCCATTACTCAAGCACCTGAGCTCCGGCTCCCTCGTAACGGCTTCCTGTTTTCTCGGCCTGCTGTATTTTGGCCGCGACGTGCTTGAACCGCTTGCCCTGGCCTCCATCCTGAGCCTGGTGATCGCGCCATTGATCCGCACCATGCGCCGCGTCGGCATCGGCCAGCTCCCGGCGACCCTGCTGTCGGTGGTCGTGGTCACGACCGCCGTGGTCGGTATCGGCACCATCCTGGCCTTCCAGCTGGTGGCCGTCACCGGCGACCTGCCGAAGTACCGCGCCGCGATCCGCACCAAGATCGCCACCGTGCGCGAGCTGACCGAGCGCCCGTTCGCGCGCATCGAGGCCGAACTGAGCGCAGTGTCGCCGCAGGCACCTTCGGCGCCGGTCGGCAAGCGCGGCATCAATACCGTCACGGTCAGCCCGACCATGCCGCTGCCGGTCGAGGTACGTCCGCCGCGCCTGACCACGCGCGACCAGCTGGCGCGCCTGTTCTCGCTGGCCTGGGGTCCGATCGGCGAAGCCGGCCTGGTGCTGGTGCTATTGATCTTCATCTCGATCGAACACGAATCGCTGCGCGACCGCCTGATCCGGCTCGCCGGCCAGACCGAGGTCAGCCGCACCATCCGGACGCTCGGCGACGCCGCCCAGGGCGTGTCGCGCTTCTTCTTTTCGCAGTTCGTGGTGAACCTGACCTTCGGCACCCTGATCGGCATCGTGCTGGGCGTGGCCGGGGTGCCGCATGCGGCGCTGTGGGGCGCGCTCAGCGGCCTGGTGCGCTTCGTGCCCTACCTCGGCGTGATGGCGGCCGGCATCGTGATCGCCATGTTCGTTGCCGCCATCGACCCCGGCTGGCAACTGGCGGTGTCCTGCATCGTCCTGTTCGTGGCGCTGGAAGTCATCGTCGCCAACGTGGTGGAACCGAAAGTCTACGGCCACAGCTCCGGGCTGTCGCCGCTGGCGGTGATCGTGTCGGCACTGTTCTGGGGGGCGATGTGGGGGCCGGTCGGCCTGCTGCTGTCGACCCCGCTGACGCTGTGCCTGGTCGTGGCCGGCCGCCACGTGCGCGGGCTGGAGCCGGTCACCATCCTGCTCGGCGACGCCCCCAGCGTCAGCGGCGGCCAGCGCTTCTACCAGCGCGCCCTGACCGGCGACGCCTACACCATCCTGCGCGACGCCCAGGCCTACCTGCGCCGCGCCAGCTTTGCGCGCTATTGCGACCAGGTGCTGCTGCCGGGCCTGTCGATTGCAGCGGCCGACCGCCGCAGCGGCCAGATCGACGCCACCCAGGTCGCCACGATCCAGGGCACGACCGCCACCGTCGCCGCCGCGCTGACCCAGGGCGGCCGCGGACCGATGCTCAACCGGCGCCGCCGCAGCCGCGACGTCTCGCTGCTGGACGCCAATCTCGGCGCCCACCTGCGCCAGATGCGCGAAGCGCGCCAGGGCCGCTGGCAGGGCTCGCTCGACGTGCCGCTGCGTTCGGTAGTGCTGTGCGCCGGCCTGCCGGGCGAACGCGACGCCGTGCTGAGCGAACTGCTGGTGCGTTCGCTGCGCGAGGCCGACGTCGACGCCCGCAGCGCCACCATCGACGGCGACGACGAGCGCCCGGACCCGGACAAGTCGGAACTGGTATCGACGATCTTCCTGCCCTATCCGCTGGAAGACCAGCTCGACCCATGGGTCGCCGCCGCCACCCGCCTGCGCGACAATGTGCCGCACGCGCTGCTGGCGACGATCCGACTGTCGATCGACACCTCGACCGTCAGCCAGCCGCTGGTCGAGCAGCACGTCGACATCGTGCTGCGTTCGTTCGAGGAAGCGCTGGCCTTCGTGGCGCCCGAGCGCTCGGCCAAGTGGCAGGGGACGGCGGCAGCGGTGCGCTGACGGCCGCCAGGAAAGTCTCAGCGCGGCAGGTAGTGATCCACCAGCAGCGCCGCGAACAGCAGCGCCAGATAGACGATCGACCAGGCAAACGCCTTGCGAGCGATCGCATCGCTATAGCGCTTGTGCACCAGCCAGCCGTAACGCAGGAACACGGCATTCAGCAGCGCCGCGGCACCCAGGTAGGGCAGCCCGCTCATGCCGACCGCCCACGGCAGCGCCGAGCCGGCCGCCAGCAGCAGGCTGTAGCGCCACACGCACATCCCGGTATGGGCCATGCCGTGCGTGACCGGCAGCATCGGCAGGCCGGAGCGCGCGTAGTCGTCGCGCCGGGCCATCGCCAGCGCCCAGAAGTGCGGCGGCGTCCACAGGAAGATGATCAATACCAGCAGCCAGGCCTGCAGCGGCACGCTGCCGGTGGCCGCGGCCCAGCCCAGCGCCGGCGGCATGGCGCCGGCCAGGCCGCCGATGACGATGTTCTGCGGCGTGTTCGGCTTCAGGAAGATCGTGTAGATGAAGGCGTAGCCGGTGAAGGTGGCCAGCGTCAGCCACATGGTCAGCGGATTCACGCGCGCGTACAGCAGCGCCGCGCCGGCACCGCCCAGCACCAGCGAGAACAGCAGCGCCTGGGTGCGCGACAGCGCGCCGCTTGCGGTGGCGCGGCGCGCGGTGCGCGCCATGCGGGCATCGACCTCGGCTTCGATCAGGCAGTTGACGGCGAACGCGGCGCCGGCCAGCAGCCAGATGCCGGCGGCGGTCCAGGCCAGCAGCGCCCAGTCCGGCGCGCCCGGCGTCGCCAGAAGACTACCGATCACGGCGCAGAACACCGTCATCTGGGTCACGCGCGGCTTGGTCAGCGCCCAGTACTGCGGGATACGGACGGCGAGCGCACGCAGCGCGGCGCTGCCGGCGCCGGCAGCGGATTCTGGCCGCAGCTCGGCGGCGGGATGGTTTCGCATGGTCAAACTCTCATTGCAACGGGTGCGGCGCGCACTCAGGTCGGGCCGCGCTGCGGCGGAGACTGCCGCGGAAAGCGGGCGGCCCGGTATTCGGGGACGCTAATGCTACCGGAAATCGCGGCGCAAGCATTGGGGCAAAATGTCCCAGTTGCGAGACAGGCAATGCGGCCACGACCGCTCTCCCGTATCAGTTCTGCAACGTTTCTGCGGCACCAAGGTGGTTCCGCTTGCCTGACCGTCCTGCCTTGAATATCGTCAAACATGCAATGTATTAACAAAGGGGCAGCATGAAGACGAAGATGACAGGGATTGCCCACGCCGTGCGCGGCGTGGTGCTGGCGGGTACGTGGATGGCAGCCGGCGGCTTCGCCGGCCACGCAATGGCGCAGGAAACACCAATCGCCCCGGACGCGCAGGCCGTGCAGGCCGCGCCGATGCCGACCGTGGAAGTCACCGGCTCGGCGATCCGCCGCGTGCAGGCCGAGACCGCGCTGCCGGTGCAGACCATCGCCCGCGCCGAGATCGACAAGGCCGGCATAACCACCGCCGCCGAACTGATGACGCGGATCTCGTCCAACGTCGGCGGCCTGACCGACGGCGTGAGCATCAACGTCGGCGGCGACCAGCGCGGTTTCAACAGCGCCAACCTGCGCGGCATCGGCACCTCGTCGACGCTGGTGCTGCTGAACGGCCGGCGCATGGCCAATTTCGCCTCGCCCGGCGACGACAGCGGCGTCGATCTGAACAACATACCGGCCGCCGCCCTCGAACGGGTCGAAGTGCTGCTGGACGGCGCCTCCGCACTGTATGGTACCGATGCCATCGGCGGCGTCATCAACTTCATCACGCGCAAGGACTTCCAGGGCCTGGAACTGAATGCCTACGGCCTCAAGACCCGCGAAGGCGGCGCCGCCAAGCGCACTGCCAGCATCGGCGCCGGCAAGGGCGACCTCGATCGCGACGGCTACAACGTGTTCGCGGTGGCCGACTTCCAGCGCACCAACGCCCTGAGCACGGCGCAGCGCAGCTTTGTCAAAGGCCTGCAGGTCGAGCAGCGCCTCGGCCACCTGCTGTCCGGCTACACCAGCCCGGCCAACATCCGATTGAGCACGGCGCAGCGCGACTACCTGCAGGAGAACGGCTTCACCATCAACGGCAAGCCGATCACCAACCGCCTGATCAACCTGTCGGTGCCGAACTGCGCGCCGCCGGACAACGTGTACCTGCCGGCCGGGACAGGCGGCGTCGATGCCTGTACCTACGACTACATGAACGACACCGAGCTGTATCCGAAGTCGGACAAGGCCAGCCTGCTGAGCCGCGGCGTGATCAAGCTCGGCGCCGGCCATCAGGCCTATGCCGAACTCGCCCTGAGCCGCGCGAAGACCGATTACGCCGGCTCGTCGGCGCGCGTGACCGGCTACATCGATTACCGCAAGGTGCCGCAACTGGCGGGCACCGGCCTCGACCAGGTCACCGACGACGACGTGCCCGGCGAACTCGAACTGCGCATGCGCCTGAACGAAGCCGGGCGCCGCACCAGCACCCTCACCAGCGAAGGCGTGCGCGTGGTGGTCGGCCTGAGCGGCAACCTCGGCGGCTGGGACTACGACACCGCATTCAACCACAGCATCAACACCGTCAAGGACGAAGACACCCACGGCTACGTGCTGTACAACGAGCTGTTGGAAGGGATCGCCGACGGCCGCATCAACCCGTTCGGTCCGTCCGGCGCCGAAGGCCGCGCCCTGCTCGACAGCATCCAGGTGCACGACGACGTGCGCCATGCGCGCGGGGTGATGGATTCCTGGGACGTCAGGTTCTCGCGCGCACTGATGAAGATGGCCGGCGGCGACCTGGCGCTGGCCGTCGGCGGCGAGGTGCGGCGCGAAAAGAACGACTTCACGCCATCCGCCCTGCTCCTGAGCGACAACATCAACAACGATGCCGCGCCGGAAGGCGGCCGCGCCACCCATGACAGCCGCAACATCCAGGCCGTGTACGGCGAGTTGCTGCTGCCCTTCGCCAGGCAGTGGGAAGCCCAGCTGTCCGGACGCTACGACCATTACCAGCAGGTCGGCGGCGCCGCCAGCCCGAAGATCGGCCTGAGCTGGCGCCCGGCGGCCGGCGTGCTGCTGCGCGGTTCCGCCGGCCGCGGCTTCCGCGCGCCGTCGATGACCGAGCTGCATCGCCCCACCGTCTACAGCAGCACCGCCACCCTGCCTGACCCGGTCTACTGCGCCACGGTCGACAACAACTATGCCGACTGCGCCGACAACTGGGACACGCGCCGCTACAGCAATCCAGACCTGAAACCGGAACGCAGCCGCCAGTTTTCGCTGGGCGCCGTGGTCGCCGCCGGCCGTCACGTGAACGCCTCGCTCGATTACTGGAACATCAAGCGCACCGACCTGATCAGCGAGATCGGCGACGACGTCATCCTCGGCAACCTGGCCAAGTACGGTGACCTCGTGCACCGCGACGAAGACGGCTACATCGACTATATCGACCTGCGCAAGGAAAACCGCGGCGCCCAGATCGCCAAGGGCCTGGACCTGGCGGTCACGGTGCGCGGCATCGACACCGCGGTCGGCCGCTTCGGCGGGCGCGTCAACGGGACCTACGTGCTCGACTCGAAAATCCAGAACAGCCCCGGCGACACCTACGTCAGCAACCTGGGCAGGTTCGTCACCGACGGCGTGGTGCAGCGCTGGCGCCACACCATCACCCTGGACTGGGAACGCGGTCCGCTGTCGGCCAGCCTGTCGAACACCTATTCGAGCGGCTACCAAGACCAGAACACGGCAATCAACATCGACGACGGCAGCGTGGTGGCGCAGAACCGCGTGAAGCCGTATTCGCTGTGGGACCTGTCGGCGGCCTGGCAGCTCGATCCGGCGCTGAAGCTGCGCGCCGGCGTGCAGAACCTGTTCGACCGCAGCCCGCCGTACTCGAACCAGGCCTACTTCTTCCTGTCCGGCTACGATCCCACCTACACCGACCCGCGCGGCCGCCGCTTCTATGCCAGCGTGAACTACGCGTTCCGTTGACCGGTCAATGCCCCAGGCTGGCCGAGTGGCGGCCGGCCGGCTCGCCCTCCTGCGAGCCTTCCTGCGGGCGGTCCGGATGGGCCCAGTGCTTGACCAGCAGCGCCAGGGTGGCGAACACGCCGGCCACCGCGACCACCGCGAAGATGCCCTGGAAGCCGACCTGCCGGCGCGCCAGCTCGGCCACCAGGAAGGAACCGGCGACGCCGCCGAAGCGGCCCACGCCCATCATCCAGGCCACGCCGGTGGCGCGGCCCTGGGTCGGATAGAAACTGGCGGCCAGCGCCGGCAGCGAGGACTGGGCCGTGTTCATCAGCGTGCCGGCCACGAACACCACCGTCATCAACAGCGCCACGTTGCCGGCCGACAGGCCGATCGCATAGATGCTGACCGCGCTCAGGCTGAAGCACAGGGCGATCACGCGGTTCGGATTGAAGCGGTCCATCAGCACGCCGAGGAATACGGCGCCGACGCCGCCGAGCGGGAACAGCGAGGCCGCCAGCGTCGCGGTGCGCGCATCCAGGCCGGCTTCCTTGAACAGGATCGGCATCCAGTTGATCAGGGAATAGAAGATCACCAGGCCCATGAAATAGGCCAGCCAGATCATCACCGTGCCGACGATGAAGGGACGCGACAGAATCACGCGCAAGCCGGTGCGCTTGACCTCCGCACCTGCGCCGGCGGTCTTCTCGGCCATCGTGAAGGCCTGCACGTCACGCGCGCTCGGCGAGATGCGCTGCAGCGCAGCGCGGATGCGCGCGGCCGGCGCCTTGCGGGCGACCAGCCAGCGCACCGATTCCGGCAGGCGCATCAGCATGACGACGGCCAGCACCAGCGGCACCAGGCCGCCCAGCAGCAGCACGCTGCGCCAGCCCCATTGCGGGATCATCCAGGCCGCCAGGAAGCCGCCCAGCGCGGCGCCCAGCGGGAAGCCGCAGAACATCGCATTGGTCAGGGTGGCGCGGCGCCCGTCGGGGCAGTACTCGCTCATCAGGGTCACGGCATTCGGCATCGCCGCGCCCAGGCCGAGGCCGGTGACGAAGCGCAGGACGGTCAGTTCGGTCAGGCTGTCCGAAAACGCCGACCAGGTGCAGGCGGCGCCGAACAGGGCGACCGCCACCACCAGCACCCTCTTGCGGCCGAAGCGGTCGGCACAGGGGCCGGCGGTGAGGCCGCCGGCGGCCAGCCCGAACAGCGCGGCGCTGAGCACCGGCGCCAGCGCCGCCTTGCTCAGGCCCCACTCCTTCAATAGCGAGGGCGCGATGAAGCCGATCGCGGCGGTGTCGAAGCCGTCCAGCAGCACGATCAGGAAGCACAGCGCGAAGATGCTCCACTGGAAGGGCGAAAAGCGGTGCTGGTTGAGGAAATCCTGGACGTCGACGGCGGGCGTACCCGGTCCGCGTCCTTGCGCAGGGGTCTGCTGGTGCATGGCGTGTCTCCAAATTGCCGGTCCGCGGGAGGCGGCCGGTCGTTTATTTTTATTGGATAATACTATTTATACGGAAGCCCGTGGGTCGGGCACGGGCCGGGTGCCTCAGAATGCGCCGACGTAGTTCTCGGCGAGCGCCGTGCTCAGGGCGCGCGACGCCACGATGTTCTCCAGCTCGGCCAGCTGCACCTGGCGCTCGAACGGCGAGGCCTCCTCGAAGGTGTGCAGCAGGCGCGTCATCCACCACGAGAAGAATTCGGCGCGCCACACGCGCTTGAGCGCGTCGCTCGAGTAACTGTCCAGCCCTTCTTCGCTGCCACGGCGATAGAAACCGTCGAGCGCATTGGCCAGCAGCTTGACGTCCGAGATCGCCAGGTTCATGCCCTTGGCGCCGGTGGGCGGCACGATGTGGGCGGCGTCGCCGGCCAGGAACAGGCGGCCCGAGCGCATCGGTGCGCACACGAAGCTGCGCATGCCGATGATGCCCTTCTGGAAGATGCGGCCTTCCTTGAGCTTCCAGCCGTCGTCGCTCTCGGTACGCGCATGCAGCTCGGACCAGATGCGGTCGTCGGACCAGTTGTCCACGCTGTCGCGCGGGTCGCATTGCAGGTACAGGCGCTGCACGGTCGGCGAGCGCGTGCTGACCAGCGCAAAGCCACGCTCGTGGCGGGCGTAGATCAGTTCATCGGACGACGGCGGCGACTCGACCAGGATGCCGAACCAGCCGAACGGATAGATGCGCTGGTAGTCCTGGCGTTGGGTCTCCGGGATCATCGGGCGCGACACGCCGTGGAAGCCGTCGGCCCCGATCACGAAGTCGGCCTCGATGCTGCGCGCCTGGCCGTCGTGCTCGAAGGTCACGCGGGGACTGCTGCCGTCGATGCCGCTCAATTCGACCTTGCTGGTCTCGAACAGCAGCGCGCCGCCGGCCTTGATGCGCGCCGCCACCAGGTCGATGATGACTTCGTGCTGCGGGTAGACGGTAATCGCCTTGCCGGTCAGGCCGGTCAGGTCGATGCGGTGGCGGCGTCCGCCGAAGGCCAGCTCGATGCCGTGGTGCAGCGCGCCTTCGCGCTGCATGCGTTCGCCGACGCCGGCTTCGTTCAGGATGTCCATGCTGCCCTGCTCGAGCACGCCGGCACGGATGGTGGCCTCGATGTCGGCGCGGCTGCGCGACTCCAAGACGACCGACTCGATGCCGTTCAGGTGAAGCAGGTGGGAAAGCAAAAGGCCGGCCGGACCGGCGCCGATGATGGCGACCTGGGTACGCATGATGATGTCTCCGTTTTATGTTCTGTTGATGCCATCCTAGTGCGTGCGGCGGCCGATATGAATGGATGAAATCCGAAAAAACTTGTACTATTTTTTCATTCCGCTTCCGACTCAACGGTCTTGCCCATGCCTTCCGCCTCTCTCCCGCCAGCTGCCGCCATCCCGCAATTCGCCCTGTATGGCGAGCTCACCTGGGGCGCCGACGTCGAGGGCGTCCATATCGAGCTGATCGAAACCCGCAGCCGCGTCTACGACTGGCACATCGGCACGCATACCCACGCCGGCCTGTTCCAGGTACTTTTTTTATTCGGCGGCCAGGTCCGCGCCACCCTCGGCGACGCCGTGGTCGAGCTGGACGGCCCGATCGCGCTCACCATCCACCCGTCGCTGGTCCACGGCTTCGAATTCTCCGAAGAGGCCTACGGCTACGTGCTGACGATCGACCAGAACCTGCTGTTCGCCGCCGCCGGCCAGGACGGCAACCTGTTCACCTCCCTGTTCGTGGAACCGCTCGCGATCGGCCTCGGACCGGTAGCCGAGGCGCGCGAGCGCATCGAGACGCTGCTGCGCAACCTGATCCTCGAGGCGACCTGGCCACGCCAGGGCCACACCTTGATGCTGGACTGGCTGGCGCGCTGCATCCTGCTGATGCTGGCGCGGGTGCAGGCCGAGCGCCACATCGCCGAAAAGACCGGCCGCAACGATTTCGAGCTGTTCAGCCGCTTCCGCACCGAGGTCGAGCGCCACTACAAGGAGCAATGGCGCGTGCCGCAGTACGCCGAGCGGCTGCGTATCCCGCCGGTGCGCCTGAACCGGCTATGCCTGAAAATCGCCGGCAAGTCGGCCTTCGAAATTACCCAGGAGCGGCTGATGCTGGAGGCTTGCCGCAAGCTGACCTACGTATCGGCCGGCGTGGCCGGGATTGCGTATGAACTCGGGTTCCAGGATCCGGCTTATTTCAGCCGGCTGTTCAAGAAGCTGGTCGGGACTACGCCAAAGGAGTTCCGGCAGCGGACGCAGGCTTCCGAGACACTGGAGCACGGCAAGGACGTGCCGATTCAGGAGCCATGACAAAACCTCTTGCTTGCTGCTGCAACAAGCACCTCGTACACTGAGCCGATGGCGGCAACCGGCCAGGAGCAGACGTGTGGCATGCTGACGAAGGATGTACACCGTGCGGCTGAACAGGCTGGAAAGCTACCGCTTCGATCCTGCACGCATCCTGCAACCTAAGATTTCACTGCCGAGCGCAAGAATTCTACAAATGCGCGCACTCGCGCTGATAGGTGGCGGTTCTGGGGGTAGAGAATCGAAAACGGGCGGGAGCGGCCGCCATACTCTTGAAGGACCTCTACAAGGTCACCACGCCTCAAGGCGTCGCCCACCGCAAAGCGGTAGGTTTGATAAAGGCCGCCGCCCGCATTCACCCAAGCGACAGCTCCTAGCGCATCGTTAAGTACGCGCATCCGGCTTGTTATCGGTTTCTCGATCAAGGCACCTTGTTCATCGGTGAACAGCCACTGCAGGGGGCGCCCTGTATTCGGCGATATGTATTGGATGCAATCGTGTTCACTGAGATCATGAATACCGCGAGGCACGCCTTTTTTTGCGAGGTAGGTTGGCGTACCAAATACCCCCAGCATTGCGTCCTCGAGCTTGAACGCGACAAGACGTGAATCTTGTAGAATGCCCAGTCTGATCGCCAGGTCAAAGCCTTCTTCGACAAAGTCGATTATTTTGTCCGAGATACTGATCTCGATGTCAATCTGCGGATAAAGCTGCGTGAACTTGGGCATCAAAGGTAGCAGCCGAAACGTTCCGTAAGCAGCACTGACACTAATGCGTAGCGGCCCACTTGGAACGTTTTGCGCGCCCGTGATTGCACGCTCAGCCTCGGCAATTTGCTCAAGTGCTCGCTGACATTCCTTCCAATAGAGCTCACCTTCAGTGGTCAGCTTGACGGCGCGGGTCGTCCTCAAAAAAAGACGTACGCCTAGGCGCTGCTCGAGTCGACTGATGGACCGACTGACCGCAGCCGGCGTCAAACCGAGAATCTCGGCTGCACCAGTGAAGCTCCCGGTCTCCGCTGCTCTACAAAACTGTTCAATGCTGCCAAGCTGGAGCGAGTTGCCTGCGGCCATATTCATTACCACATGTAATAAATGAATTGATTATCACACGGTTTATCAGCGTAGAACAACGCATTGAAGTACGTCCACTGCTTGAGCGACAACGCGCCAAGGCCTCGCTACTCAAGCAGTACACGGTTCGACCTACACCTCGACATACTTGAAGGACTTTCAAAATGACTAGCAAACTGAACGTTTACACCTCGCCGTCGGCTTTCCCCAACCCGCAACGCCTGCGCCTGTTCATGCACGAAAAAGGGATTGCTGATCAGTTCCACGAGACCATTTACGACATGACGCCAGTCGGTGAGCAGCGTGGCTGGCGTCACTTGAAAATGAATGCTTGGGGTGAAACACCGACCCTCGAGCTCGCTGACGGTAGCACCATCTCCGAAACGGCAGCGGTCGTCCGTTACCTGGACCAGTCCTACCCCGGCCGCAAGATCATGGGGGACACGCCGCTGGAACAGGGCCTGGACAACATGTGGGACAACCGCATCTGGGTTCACATCCTGTATCGCATCGTCACGGCCTTTCACGTTCTGCATACCGGCCTCGGCTTCAAACTCGAACTGACGAAGAATGAAGCTTGGGGCGAACACTGCCGCAAAGAAGCGTTGGCCCACGCTGCACTAGTCGACAAGCATCTTTCGGACGGACGCAAATGGCTGCTGGGAGGCGACGAGCCTACTTTCGCCGACATCACGCTGGCGACCGCGATCGCGTTCTCGAAATTCCCAGTGAATGCTACGCCGCTGGACGAGCGTTTCGAGTTCCTGGATGCCTATTGGCAGCGCTGGCAGCAACGTCCGAGCTTCCAGGCCGCGTATGCGGACCGTAGCAGTGGCATCCCTGAACTGGACAACAAGGCTTGATCCGACATGAAAGCCGGGCGCTGTCCAACCAGTGGATTTCGCGATTGAATGGGACTACCTGGATCGGAAGCGGGCGGCCGTGGTAGGCTGTTTTTGACCGGGGACAGTCGCTCCGGTGACATCGAGGTCAACGTTTGATGCGGCAGGTGCATTATTTGCCGCGCTTCTTCTTTCAATTCTTTGGACGTGTGTCGCATGAACAAGACAATGAAACTGCCGGGGCCGGACCATCCGATCACGATCACGCCCGAGTCGCGCCGCGTTACCGTCACCCTGGGCGGCACTGTGATTGCGGACAGCACCCGAGCGCTATCCCTGAAAGAAGCAAGCTATCCGGCTGTCCTGTACATCCCGCGCGACGACGTTCGCATGGATCAGCTCGAGCGCACCGCACATGCAACGTATTGCCCATACAAAGGTGATTGTGCTTACTACAATATCCCATCAGGTGGACAACGTAGCGTGAACGCCGTATGGACTTATGAGCAGCCCTTTCCTGCAGCAGCACAGATAGCCTCTTACCTGGCGTTCTATCCTGACCGGGTTGACGCTATCAACGTCGCTTAGGGGGTTGACAGAGCTTTCGTGGGATTGGAGCGAAACCGCTTCGACTACCTATATTCACTTTAAAAAGAAATATCGTTCCCCCCGATAAAAATGTACTATTGGTTAACATAATAACTAGGGGAAATCGTTATGCCGTCCATGATGAAAGCCGCATTGCTGGCTGCAGTGTTAGCTACCGCAACCAATGTCGTGCAGGCGACGACCATCACGTTCGACGATTACCCTGCCAGCAATACCACTGCCCTGACCGATGGCGCCACATTCACGACCGATGGCTATCATTTCGATCTCCAGCAGGGCCTCGTGTATTTCTTGAATATGAGTTCGTCTTCGGGATACGCCACCAATGGGACGACCAGTCTTGACCTGGGTGGCATCGTCGATATCACAAGCGTCTCGGGCAAGCCTTTTTCTGTCACCAGCGTCGACCTGGCGACTGTATTTGCATCGGCAACGAGCACCGTCAAATTCACGGGTACGGACATCAACGGTGCCCGGACCAGCCAGACATTCTCGATCAATGGAACGGCAAACGCCGATCCGTATGGCTTGACGACGACACCGCTTGCCGGCTTCACGAACCTGAGCTCGTTCGAGATGGAACTGGTCTATAACCCGGACGGCAGTGCTTATTTCAGCCTGGTCGACAATATATTGATCGACGACGCGGATGCTACCGTGCCGGAACCCGCGACTTTTGCAACGCTGGGACTGGGCCTGGCCTTACTGACCGGCTCGTTGCGGCGCAAGTCGCGCTGACACACCATGTCTGCGCCGACTACCGACAGAGCCCATATTGAATGCGGACAATGGGACTCTACGGCCATACGCAGTCCGCACAGCTTTTTGCTCAGTCAGCATGCAATGCCCGGGGCAGACATCCGACCAAATATCAATGGAGGAAACGCTCGTGAGAACAATCGCCACCGCTCTTTTCTTTCTGGTCGTTTCCGGGTTTGCGCAAGGCAAAGAAGCATTCACCGGACCTGACCTATCCGGGGCATACAATTGTCAAGGCGATGATTCCCGCGAAGGCAAGTACACCGCGACTGCCACCCTGCAGTTAGTATCGGAACACAGTTCGGGCAGCAACGGGGCCTACCTGTTCAAACTGGAAGTGCCCGGCTATGGCACCTATCCAGGCCATGCCGCTACACAAGGGACTACCGCTGCGATCTACTTCGCAAATACCGACCCAGGCACCAGGGATTTCGGCACCGGCATCGCGACTTTCAAGAAGAACGGTAACGGCAAGTGGACGTTCACGAAGTTTTACTTCGAACCGGAATTCAAGGATGGCAACCACGGGATCGAATCATGCGTACAGAAGTAAGCGCAAGCGCATTCAGGCCGCACTGATCGAGCTGCCCTGACACCGCCTCATGGACACGCTGCCAGACGCCTGTTTCCATCCATTCGTCAAGGCGGCGTCAGCACGTCATGCCGCTGCCGCAGCCGAGTTCACGCGGTAGATATTCCCGGGGTAGTCCAGTCTCGAGGACGAACAGGATGCCGGTCAGCGCTGCACTGCCGCCATATTAGCGCCAGGACGATGGTCGTGTACGTCCGCTATTGACCTTGGATTCAACTGGTGAACGCAACACTCTAAGACATAGGGAGGAGTGTTCACATGAAACGGAAACCCCGCATTTACTATTCGGAGAATCAAAAGGCACTGATGTGGGAACGATGGCGGCAAGGCGATTCGCTTCAAAAGATAGCCCAGCTGTTTGACCGAAACCACTCATCAGTAGAGAGGATTCTGGCTGAGACCGGCGGCATTTGTCCAGCTCAACGATGCCGGTCCCGCTTGGCGCTAACGCTCGTTGAGCGCGAAGAAATTTCACGATCAGTCGTCGAAGGAAAATCAATTCGTTCCATAGCCATGTCTCTCGGTCGCGCTTCATCGACAATCAGTCGAGAGGTCAGGCGAAATGGCAGCCTGGATGGCTATCGTGCAAGCCGCGCCGACCAACGTGCTTGGGATCTAGCCAAGCGTCCCAAGACGTGTAAGCCGGTAGAGAATTGAGCGCTGGCCGATATTGTCGCCAGCAAGCTCCAGCTGCAGTGGTCGCCGGAACAGATCGCCGGCTGGCTCAAGCAGATTTACTTGGGCATCGAGGACTATCAGGTGTCACACGAAACGATCTATCGTAGCCTCTATATCCAGGCGCGCGGCGCCCTGAAAAAGGAATTATTGGAGCATTTGCGACGTACCCGGAATATGCGTCGGTCGTGGCATCACACTCAAAAAACGGATGACCATGGTCGAATTGTCGAGACGGTTTCGATCAGTGAACGTCCGGCCACTGTCGAGGATCGGGCAATACCTGGACATTGGGAAGGCGACCTAGTGTTCTGTAGTCATAACAGTCAGATTGCTACTCTGGTCGAACGTCAAACGCGTTACGTGATGCTTGTAAAGGTCACCGGCAAAGACACTGAGACAGTCATCAATGCGCTTATTGCAAATGCCCGGAAACTACCGCAGGAGCTCTACAAATCGCTAACGTGGGACCGAGGCACAGAGATGGCCGACCACCGGCGCTTCATCTTAGCCACCCATATCCAGGCGTATTTCTGTGATCCTCACCATCCACGGCAACGTGGATCAAATGAAAACACCAATGGGGTGCTACGGCAATATTTTCCAAAAGGGCTCGATCTCTCAACGTACTCTCAGGAGCGATTAGATGACGTGGCAAGGCAACTGAACGAACGCCCAAGGAAAACCCTTGATTACCAAACGCCTCTACATCCATTTGCTGACTGTGTTGCGTCGGCCCATTGAATGAGCAGCCGATAGCGGACGTACGTGCCTCAGTCCGGGCACTAACATGGCGTCCGTGTTCGTAGACGGACTGATGCCATGGCCCGAGCACTTCTTCCCAAAGACCTGTGGTCGCTTATAGAAGCCCATCTGCCGATCCATCACCGATCGCCTAAAGGCGGACGGCAACGTATTGATGATCGCGCGCCTATGACGGGAATTCTGTTTGTCCTCAAAGACCGGAATACCCTGGGAGTACCTGCCGCGCGAACTCGGCTGCGGCACTGGAATGACATGCTGGCGTCGCCTTCACGAATATGGATGCGAGCCGGCGCTTGGTAGCGCGTCTACGAGGCGATTCTTCGACGGCTCCGAGAGCACGACCAGATCATGTGGGATCGCGCTTGCGTTGACGCTGCAAGCGTACCGGCGCCTGCCGGAGGCGAGCACACAGGCCGAAACCCAACCGATCGCGGCAAACTCGGAAGCAAACACTATTTGCTGGTGGATGAGCGTGGGCTTCCACTAGTAGCTCAAATTTCGGGCGCGCAGGTACACGACTCGCGTTTCCTCATCCCTTTGGTAGAGTCAATCCCGGCAGTTAAAGGACAGGCAGGCCGAGCTCGCAAACGTCCAGGTAAGTTGCATGCTGATCGAGCGTACGCTTCGAAAGCCCATCGGGCTTGGTTGCGCAGTCGAGGCATCGCAGCTCGTATCGCGCGTTATGGCGTGGAGTCGCGCGAGAGGCTAGGCCGGTGGCATTGGGTCGTCGAACGCACCTTGGGTTTGCTACATCGCTTCCGCAGACTGCGCATTCGACATGAGCGGCGAGCAGATATGAATCAGGCGTTCTTGTCGCTTGCCTGCTCGCTGATCTGTTGGCGGTACGTCGAGAGGTTTTGTTAGGCGCTCTAAGGCTTTGTGTGGTCACCGGTAGCGCCGGTGAGGCGTCGAAGCTCCCATGATGCAGGGTTTTCTCCCATGAAATCAGTAAATGACTGCATCACCACAGCGGAGCCAAGCCGCTGCGCTTCGAGGGTGCCGCTTACTTACGCCCAGAGCTATCTGCACAGTGGCGCGTAAACGACAATGCCCACCAGAGCGGTGGGCTTATTTGCAGAGGAGCGACGCCTTTACTGCACGCTGGGTACTCGTCTGCCTCGGGTTATGGTGGCGCTTTCGCGCACATTACATTGGACCGAGAGAATGGGAAGGACTTAAGTTTACGCCTGTTCCCGTTCGTTTACAACGGATTTTTATTGCGACGTCGACGCGCCAGCAACGCCGCTCCGCCAAGACCAAACAAGGCCAGCGATGCCGGCTCCGGGATGTCTCGGTTCATCTCGTATCCGCCGGCGATGGCAGATACTCCGATTGGAGAAGACGAAATCAAGATGTTATCAACGCGATCAGCATTGAAGGTGATACTGGTGATCTGCGAGGTCGCATCATAAGGGCCGAACTTATAGGCACCCATAGCGCCGTAAAATCTGTCGAAGCAGCCGCTTGGCAAACTCTGGCAGTTAGGCGTGCCGTTGCCAGCAATCCACTGCGCGTCAGTCCTGCCATTTTCATATTGGACGTATGCGAAGCCGCCGTCGATATCGGAGCGACCTGCATTGAACGCAACGTAATACTGGTCAGTGCCCAAGATCGAACGAATCGCCTCTGTATCAAAACTAATTGCCGTCGGGTTCCATGGCAGGCCAGACAGATAAGCGCCCCGCGGGGTGAATCGTACAGTGCCATTGATGGTGACACCATAATATGCGCCACTCGCCCGGCCAAGACTGTCGTGTCCGCCGTTGTAATAGTCGCCGACATTCACGCCATAGGCAAACTCCTCGAAGTTAATCGAGATAGTCGTAGCCGAAGCGAACGGCGTTACTGCCAGAATGAGCGCTGCAACTGCACTGCTAACTTTCCAATTCATGCTTTGTATCCCTAGTGTGATGGAGTTTGCGTTACAGCAATTTCCAGGCCAGGTGCCGAGACTGGTTACAAAACAATGAGTTATGGTTGTCATAAGCAACGCGATGTAAAAGATTCCGACATATATGAATGTCAGATCAGCGCCGCGTCTGTATTGACGGTTTCGACAACGCTTTAACTACGCCGCCTTCCGCATTTTTGCGCCGGCCCTCGCGGCG
Organism: Herbaspirillum sp. SJZ107; assembly: GCF_006715485.1. Classification (GTDB taxonomy): domain Bacteria; phylum Pseudomonadota; class Gammaproteobacteria; order Burkholderiales; family Burkholderiaceae_D; genus Telluria. Next base: position 1,485,159 of record NZ_VFNH01000001.1, on the reverse strand, counting down.
TGCGATTGGTACAGGCCTTCGACCGGTTCACGGCCGGGAGTGTCGGTGCAATGCGCGCACGCGCGGCCGGCGTTGATCTTGATGCCGTTGCAGACCGAGCACTCCCCGCCCAACCAGTGCGCTAGGGACTGCAGCGCGATCTTGTTGCAGATGCCTTCGAGCGCCGGGACGTCCCACGGCTGCACGACCCGGATCCACTTGCGGTCTTTGCCCTTCTGGAACACAGCCTCTTTCCACACGCGCAGCAGGACGGCCAGGCTATGGCTGCCGGATGCGATCGCCTCGCGCGGCACGCCGTCGATCTTGGCGGGCGCGAGCATGCTGCCGAAGATGCTGCCCGACCCGCCCGACAGGTCCGCCAGCGCCGCCGCCGCGAGGGCTTCGGTCTGGTGATGCTTGTCGTCGTCCAGCAGGTTTGTGCTGTTCAGTGCATTCAGGTAGCGGTCTTCGAAAGGCATTTCTATCTCCGGTAATATAGCTGAGTTCCAGTACAGAAAAGTTTACCAATCACAACAAAATAAATTGCCTTGCGCGAAGTTTTCTAAATTGCAACGTGTGGTTTTTTGTGAATATGTAGATTGGATACGCCTAACTATCTGTTGCCGCCGGATAACTTTACATCGCAGTGACGAGAATCCTGATCAGCTTTCTTAACCTGTTGATTAATAAGCCAAACCTTGTCATGGCATGGCAATTGCTGAAAGACTAGACTTCCAATAATTAGGGTTTCGCCATGTTTAAGAAAGTTCTGGCTCTCGCCGCAACTGCACTGTTTTCGATGAGCGCTCACGCGGGCTATATTAAGTACGAGCTTTCCCGTCCTTCTGCCGCCGGCTATGGAAGCAACTACATAATCATCCGCGACCAGGACAAGTCCGTAGCGCGCTACAATATTACGACTAGCGAGGGTCAGTTTTACACTCAAGATGTCGGCGACAGCTGGACCCGCAACTCGCTAATCGAAACCACCACGAGTTTCATTGGATATGGCCCAACGAACCTGTATGCCTACAACTGGATAAATGAGTCGAGCGAAAGCCGGATGTGGCTAATGTTCAGCGCCGGGGCTACCGATGACACGTTTAACTACTCTATGCACGTATTCACGAAGCCCGGCTTTAATGCGTACCGTCCAGACACCATCCCTACGCGCGACGTGTATTATTCGGGCACCGCAAAGCAGGTTGCTGTGAGCAATGAAGAACTGATGTGGGCGGATGACCCGAGATACTATCGCCTGTCGTATGACGTTCCTTATTACGACCCGACGCAAGTTCCGGAGCCAGGCAGCCTGGCCCTGCTGGCGGTCGGCGCGCTCGGCGCAGTCGGCGTAGCGCGCCGTAGCAAGAAGTCCGCATAATCTAGCAAGATCGCCGTGCGCTGATCGGCGCGCGGCTTGCGGGCCTAGAATTCCTCAAGCGCCCAGCCGCCACCATCCTTCTTCGCCTTCACCCGGACCGCTACGAAGCGCCAGGGGTACATGTCGGCCGCAATCTTGATTTTCGCCCGGGCGTCGTCTTGCCAGTGCCCCTTAACCTCGTGCGCCTCAAGCGCGCCGTCGGCCAGCATCACTGCGAAGTCCGGCGTGTAGAACGTATTGTCGGCCAGCCGGGACTTGAGCCCCTCGAACTTGAAGCCGGCCACCTCGCCAGCGTGCTGACGCTGGGCGAGCGTGGCGGCGTAGGCGGCCTCCGTCTTGTTCATCTGGCCAACCTTGAGCCGGCCCAGCGCCTGGAGCGCGCGTTGCTGCGTCACTGGCCCAGCCCCGTGAACGAATTGGTGTAGTGGGTCGGGTTGCGGTTGGCATACCGATCGATGATGTCGGCGGCGCCGGCATTTAGAGCGCCCAACAAAACCCTCTAGTTGCTCAGCAGGCAACAGCCGAGTACACTGAGCCGTGCCGACCGTCTGCTATCGGCCAAGAGCGGACATTTGTTGATCGAGGAAATTCATGCGCATCGTTGGCTGGCCAGAAGAACCGGATTCAGAAGGTGGCATTGATCCCGTCACGATCGTTGATGTGGATTTCCACGCGTCGCCCGAGGAACTGCGTGCAATTGGTAATTTCATGTTGAAGGCAGCAGCAGAACTCGAGTCCGCGCAATCCCGCAACTCTGCATTGAGCATAGGCATCGAACTGGGGAATTCAAACCCGTCTGCTGGAGTAGGCGTGGCAATTAATGTCGTGCGAAGTTCCGGTGACTGACCGTCTGCTGTGGGTCGATAACAGACCGTTAACAAAATCAGTTCGACGCGACGTTGCATTCTAAGCAACTGATAAGTTTGATCAAAGATCCGCTGCTACAGGCCTCGAATAGGTTCGCCGTTCAGTTGGCCTGTTAAGTACTCGCATAATGACTGCCCAGGTGAGGCCCGCGTCCACCAATTCTTTTGCTGCGCTAACTGGGCCATGGGAAGCGGCAGCATGGATGGCGGCGTCGATGAGTAAAGCTGTAAGGCGGTCTGATCTGCGGTTCATCAAACTACATTGCGCGCTCTACATGACAAGCGTTTGACCTTCATCAAGGTCTCGTCAAATTGCTCAAAGATTTGCCAGCCTACGTCGTGACAAGCTCGGTGCTCGTCGATCACGCAACTGTCCTTGAATCGGCCGCTTTCGACCCGAAGCAGTCGTTCAACGAGGTTCTTTCGCTCTGCTATCGAGCAAAGGGACACGCAGCGGCCCCCCTCTATATGAAATGTAACGGGCGTAGTCGACAAAATGTCTTCGCCGGGAAAGATAGTGAGGATAGTGTTCAAGATGCCAACGACATGCTTCCACGAACGCGTGTATCCCTATGCTGAGTTGCTCGGATACCACTGCAAATCGGTTTAAATCACCCATCAACTCCAAACATTGAGCGGGCGTAGCTGCGTCTGGATTCCAGAGAACTCCCGCGGGCAACTCGTGCATTGAATAGTCGAGTACAGAATACAGCTGATCAAATTCCCGCTTGAGGGTTCGCTTGCTGGCGGCGTCTAAAATGGTCATTAAGAAGAATAGTGTTGTGTTGATTTCTAAGCGACCGACTGCTGCCGGCCGATCGCAGACCTGTTGTAGAGTTCGCTTATGACCCGAAGCGGATGCTCAGGAAGACCCATGCAGCTTAGATATGTGATCGTTAGAATGGGCCTTGCGCTGCGCGGTTCGCGGCACCTGCGACCAAGCAAAGGTTTGGCGCATGGCTTCGATGTCGTAATCAAGCAATAGATCTTTGTGCCGCTCGTACAATCCTGCTAATGTCGACGTACGTCGACTGATGACGTCCATGCCCCGGTCGTCGTATGGATGAACGACAATTCCCTTATTCGGATTGAATAGATAGACCCGGCATTGCGGATTTGGGCGTAGCGATGACCCGAAGTCGGCGGCAACTGCACACCAAAGAAGATTTTGCAGCTTGGTCGTGGAGTGTTCAAAAGCGCAGCTTACCCAGTAAATGCTTTCGTCCGCGTCGTCTGCGTGATCTTCTGCCTCCAGCCAAACGTCTCTGACCTTTGGGATGACAAGCCCAGCTATACGAAGCTCACGAAGCATCTTTCGCACCCCAAAGGGGGACGCGGGAGCGAACGCTTCTAAGTGGACGAGTATTCTTTCCTCTCCGCGAAAAATGTCATCGCAAATGACAGTTGCCTTACGCAGCGCCGTCAACGCCTGGTCAAGCGGACTACCGCTGCCCGACAACTCAAAGCGCAGGCCACCTGGGAAGTTGTAAAACAAGGCGTATCGGTACGGCCCCCCGACAATTTCCTGAGTTTTTCTTCTGAGGTTCATACCTTCGTTCTCGTTGGAAGAGTGTGGCTCCGTACCACGTCCCTTCATGAAGTACCGCCAAATGTCTGCTGGTGGTCGGTTGCAGACTCATTGTAGCGTCTGCTTACGACCCATAGCGGACGATCGCATAGGCCAAAAACGTCACTTTATTCGAGCGGTGCCTCATACATAACTGCAATTAGTTTGCCCGTTGCCGCATCACGTTCAAAAGCGCTGCATGGCGGCGCATCGAGCAAGGGTGTGATATCTGGAGAGTAGTTGGCGATCGTGTTCACATCGTAAATGCAATGATGGGATGGGTCATCCATGTATTCCTGCGTCTCGTCGCCCGCCATGAACCACCATCCGCTGTCATGCTGAGACGTCGTTGGCTCACGGAGCATATATCCTACGGGCATTCCATCAACGGTAATCCTGTCCGTGGCAATACACCCGCCTCGACCAGTTGCAAGAGGCTTAACCTGATCACCCTTCAATGCGAATTCTTTCATGCAGCTTTTCCATTCCTATTGAGAATTCAGATATGTTTCAGGGTTTTTCGAGTGTCCGCTCCTGGCCGATTTCGGCCGTTCGGTGCAGCATAGCAGGTTGCCAGCCCGAAAAATTCACCGACTGTCACGACCGGCGGCAACCGACCCGAAGCGGACCTAGCGAAACCCTCAAGAACGCGCGGTCGCCAACGGCTTCGCGTCTGGATATCGGGTCACGAACGAATCGATGGCCTGTGGGGGCAGGTTGATCAGAATGGTTCCACTGCTGTCCCAGCATGCGATTTCGAACAATGCGCCTTCCAGCTGCGGTTCAGGTTCCGTACTACCCCAATACCGTGGATTGTCCTCGACGTGTGGCGCCGAAGCAGGTATCGGGCGAAGACCCTTCGGTACTGCACTAAACACTGCCCAGATAAACTGAATCTCATGGGTATGCAGGAAGGCGGCAAGTTCGTCGCCGGTGAACCATTGGTCATGAGGCTCAAATCCTGGTGGCCTCCAATTTGTTTCGATGTCGGTGACGTACCAGTCATAGTATTGCGGCGCAATGTTGGCTGCCTCGAACACGTCGCGCATGTTGGTGTACCAGCGGACCTGGTCGGTCTTTTCCAAGATGAGATTCTTCATTTGCCCCCTTAGACCTTGCCCGTTGAAGGACCGGTTCTGGCCGATCTCGGCCATCCAGATCAGCATAGCAGTTTGGCTGAGCGGAAAAGTCACGAACGGTCACGACTGGCCGGAACCGACCCGGAGCGGACTCTCGCTTCTGAGCAGTACACTAAGGTGGTGGAAGGTAGAACTTCCAGCATTCTGCGGGTTCGCTGACGTAACTCCAACCAACGATCTGCTGATCAGAGTCGACGTGAAGAGAATAAGAACAGTTGCGCGGGACGGTCTCAAAGACGTACTCTTTCCAACTCTGCAGGTTGCGCGTCGCAACGTGCTTGCCGCAAAAGTCGAGCTGGCCCGGCAAGCGAGGGGAATCGCAGGCCTTGTACAAGTTTCTTCCGATGACGGCGTTCCGTGCCTTTTCAAATTCTTCCTTTCTATCCCGGATCAACTCTTGTGTGGTGGCGACGAAAGGCACCACGAGCACTGCGCCGCATCCTTGCAAGCCGAGAAGTAGCCCTGCCAGCAACAGACATATACGCGGGCCGGCAGCAGTTATAAAAGTCAGGTGGCTCATGGCATTGGAAGAAATGTTGAACAGATTGCCATAATGCTTGAGCTCGACATTGAACGGAAGATACCGTCTGCGCAATGTGCTATGTCTTGCAACGCGGCACTTGAGGTAGCGTCTGGCGCCACCAGTTGCGGCCCAGTGTCTGCTTCTGGCCGGTAGCAGACGGTCGAGTCAGCATAGCAGGTTGCCGAAGTGAGAAAGCCGCAGGCTGTCACGAGGGGCCGCTTCCGACTCGAAGCGGCCATTGCGACCCGTGATCTGCGTGCCGCTTCTGGTCGTTCCTGTCATGCGTTTACATATTACGCTTGAGGAAACTAGTCTTTGTTAACTGGGATGGCTTGGCCTCTTTAAAAGCCAGAACAAGGTCATCCCTAAATGCTTTGGCATTAAAATCCTTGGGAATTCTTTTGTGGCTCGTCAGTTCGTCAACTGAAGCCAACACTGCTGCGGCGTAAGCTTCAAGCTGATTGGCCAGCGTCAGCTTACCAATTTCCGGCCACATTAACTGTGCAGTAATGCGAATTTGGCGCGCGCTTCGCACGAACGATACAGGTCTTACTTCCCAGTGAAACGGGCCAAGGGGCCATGCACGAAAATCTGCCACTTCAAGCACAAGCAACAGGCCGGTAACGTGGCTACCGTATTCTTTTCCCGCCAAGTGCTCATTCATATAGCCATCAATGGCGGGACTGAACAGCCGCCACCGCTCACTGTGCGTTTGCCAATGTTCGATTGGCCATGCAGCAGCATCACTGCGTTGCATGCCTAATCGCAAGACCTCAACGCCGCTCTTTTCAAATGTTGAGTAATTCATGGTTTCCGCTAGCGTACCTGGTTAGCGAACGGCCGCATATGGCCGAAAGCGTTCTCCATTGAACGATCGCAACCGGCCCTTTCATTGGCAAATTTCGAACGAAGAGTTACCTCAAAGGATTCAAGTCGACGAAGACCATTTCTCTGTAACCAGCATCGATAGACTGCCTTTCATATCCATCCGCCTCAACAGTAAATCGTCCTTCTAGAACGCCCAAAGGTTCGATCAAGATAAATTGCCATCTATCCTTAGAGATGGGCCTAAGATCGAACTTGCCTTCTGCATCAGAGAAAACGCATCTTTCCTCGGCCTCATGTATACACACACGTGCGTTTAGGATCGGCTTATGACTGATGATGTTCGTCACCTGCCCCCTAACGCCTGGTTTTTGCTGGATTGGCATGGGTATGCAAGCGCTCAGCAGCGGAAGCAGAGCAAACGGTATAATTTTTCGAATCATGACACAGAATGAAATTATCTTGAGCGGTCATCGATGACACTAGGAGTGGTCTGTCCACTCAGCTAAGATACTGAGTCTGCGGAAAGCAAGCCACTGCTGTCGTGTGTTCGTAACCGTTAGGTTATTTTGTTCAGATGTGCGACCAAGCGAACGGCCGCTCTTGGCCGATAGCAGACATCGGTTCAGTGTACGAGCTTGTTGTTGCCGGAGCAAGTAAGCGGTTTGGTCAGGCGTTCTACAGCATCGCCCCCAGCTCCACCTGGGTCTTGATCAGCGCCGGCAGGCAATGCTCCACCAACTGCTCGGCCGGCAAGCGCCCCGCATGCACGCTCACGTTCATCGACGCCACCACCTCGCCACGGAAATTGCGCAGCGGGACCGCGATCGTCCGCAAGCCCAATTCCAGCTCCTGGTCGACCAGTGCATAGCCCTGCGCCCGCGCGCGCGCGATCTCGAGCGCCAGGCGCTCCTTGTCGACGATGGTGTGCTGGGTGATCTGCTCGGGCACGGCCTGGGCCAGGAAGCGCTCGATGTCGGCCTGCGGCAGGAAGGCCAGCAGCATGCGCCCGTTGGCGGTGCAATAGGCCGGCACCCGGGTGCCCGGCTGCAGCGTCGCCGACACCAGCCGGCCGGCGCTGACCGCCGCTACACACACCAGCTGGTCGTGGTCGAGCACCCCGACCGAGGCCGCTTCGCCGAGCGAATAGGCCAGCCGGTACAGCGCCGGCTGGGCGATGCGTGGCAGGCGCGCCGAATGCAGGTAGGACTGGCCCAGGCGCAGCACGGCCGGCGTCAGCGAAAACAGCTTGTTTTCGTGGCGCATGTAGCCGAGGTGGGTCAGCGTGATCAGGTAGCGCCGCGCCGCCGCCCGCGTCAGCCCGGTTGCCTGCGCCACTTCGGCGATGCTCAGGCGCGAGCGCTCCTGGTCGAAGGCTTCGATGACTTTCAATCCTTTTTCCAGCCCGCCGACCAGGTCGCGCGCCAGCGGCGTGTCGCCGTCATCTTCGCTCACTTGCAAATTTCCTCCCGTTTTGTGCGATTATCGCACAAAGTGTTCGCAGAGTGAACGCTACCCGACATGGACGGCTTGTCGGCGGCACAAGCTTTTTCTACCATCCTCTAGCGCTTCAATAACACTTCACGAAGGAGACATGCTGTGAAATTCGATCCCGTCGAACCGGGCGTCTGGCCCGAACTCGTCTATCCCGCCTATAAATCGACCGTCAAGCGCGGCCCGCTGCAGCCCAACCTGCGCATCGAGGCGCCGATCCCTGCCAGCCGCAACATCCAGGCCGGCCCGCACATCCTGCTGCCCAACGATACCGACCTGACCCTGCACGGCAAGGGTGGCGAGCCGCTCGGCGAGAAGATCGTCGTCACCGGCCGCGTGACCGACGAAGACGGCAAGCCGGTGCGCAACTCGCTGGTCGAAGTCTGGCAAGCCAATTCCGCCGGCCGCTACTGGCACAGCCGCGACCAGCACGCCGCGCCGCTCGACCCGAATTTCTATGGTCTCGGCAAGATGCTGACCGACGACGACGGCCGCTACCGCTTCATCTCGATCAAGCCCGGTCCCTACCCCTGGGGCAACCACGACAAGGCCTGGCGCCCGGCCCACATCCACTTCTCGCTGTTCGGCAACGTGTATGCGCAGCGCCTGGTCACCCAGATGTATTTCCCGAACGACCCGCTGTTCGACTACGACCCGATCTTCCAGAGCGTGCCCGACGAAGCCGCACGCCAGCGCCTGATCTCGAAGTTCAGCCTCGAGCACACGGTCGGCGCCGAGATGCTGGGCTACGAATTCGATATCGTCCTGCGCGGACGCGACGCTACCCCGATGGGCCTGTAAGGAGAACCGCATGAGCAAAATCACGACCTCGCAAACCATCGGCCCGTTCTCGCACGAAGCCTGGCAATGGCTCGTCGACACCGGCCTGCCGGGCAACCTGAAGACTGCCGAAAACAGCATCCAACTGAGCGGCTGCATCTACGACGGCGACGGCAATCCGATCAACGATGCCCAGATCGAAGCCTGGACCCCGGAAGGCGCCGGCCTTGAGACCGAGCAGCTGATCCCGGGCCTGCGCCGCATGCCGAGCGGCGACGGCGGCGAATTCAGCATGCGCGTCCCGGCGCCGCAGGCGGGCCGCGGCGAGCCGCTGGCCTACATCACCGTGTTCGCGCGCGGCCTGGTCAAGCACCAGTTCACCGCCGTGTTCCTGGAAGACGACGCCGGCCTGGCCCAGTCGACCATCCTGAACCAGGTGCCGGAAGCACGCCGCGCACTGCTGGTGGCGCGCCGCAGCGGCGACGGCGCATACCGCTGGGACATCCGCATGCAGGGCGAGAACGAGACGCCCTTCTTCGATTATGTATGATGGCTGCCTGATGAACGCAGGGGGCCGGCCATGAGCGCATCGATCTTCGACAGTTTCCTGACCACGCCCGACATGATCGCCGCCTTCGACGATGAAGCCGTGGTGCAGGGCATGCTGGCCTTCGAGGCGGCGCTGGCACGGGCCCAGGCGGCCGAGGGCCTGATTCCGCCGTCCGCGGCCAGCGCCATCGGCGCCGTCTGCAAGGCCCAGCTGTACGACATCCCGGCGCTGGTGCGGGCCGGCCGCAAGGCCGGTGCGCTCGCCATCCCGCTGGTAAAGGAGCTGCAGAAAACCGTGGCGCTGTACGACGCCGAGGCGGCGCGCCACGTCCACTGGGGCAGCACCAGCCAGGACGTGATCGACACGGCGATGGTGCTGGTCACGCGCGAAGCGCTGCGCCTGCTCGACGACGGCCTGCAGGAACTCACCGGCCACCTGCTGCGTCTCCTCGAAGCCAACCTGTCGACGCCGGTGCTGGCGCGCACGCTGATGCAGCCGGCCCAGGTAACGAGCCTGGGCTTCAAGGCGGCCGGCTGGCTGGCGCCGCTGGTCCGTGCGCGCGCCCAGTTGCGCGCGGCGGCCGCGCGTGCCCTCCAGCTGCAGCTGGGCGGCGCGGTCGGCACGCTGGCGGTGATGGGAGAGCATGGCGCCGCGGTATCTGCGCGCGTGGCCGGCGAGCTGCGCCTGCGCGTGGCCGATAGCGCCTGGCACACCCAGCGCGACGAGTGGGTGCGCCTGGGGCTGGAAGTCGCGGTGCTGGGCGGCAGCCTGGGCAAGCTGGCCACCGACCTCGGGCTGATGGCCCAGGGCGAGGTTGGCGAGCTGGCCGAACCGTCCGGCAATGGCCGCGGCGGCTCCTCGGCCATGCCGCACAAGCGCAACCCGGTGTCGACCATGATCGCGCTGGCCGCGGCGCGGCGCACGCCCCAGCATGCGGCGGCGCTGCTGGCCTGCATGGACCAGCAGCACGAACGCGGCCTCGGCAACTGGCAGGCCGAACTGGCCGAATGGCCGCAATTGTTCCTGTCCGCCCACGGCGCCCTGCAGGCGCTGAACGAAGCCTTTGCCGGCCTGTCGGTGGACCGCGAGCGCATGCTGCACAACATCCGCTCCCTGCACGGCCTGGTGTTTGCCGAAGCCGTGTCCAGCTACCTGGCCGGCGCCATCGGCCGTCCCAAGGCGCATGCGCTGCTGGAAGACCTCAGCAAACGCGCCTCGACTGATACGCGCGGCCTCGAAGGCCTGGTGCGCGACGCCGTCGAGCACGATCCCGAGCTGCGCGCCCACGTCGACCTGGAGCGGATCGCCGCCCTGTTCGATCCGGTGCTGGCTGCGGAACCGGCGCGGCGCCTGGCCGAGTCCCAGTTGCATGCGCTGCGCCTGAGCATCGGCAAGCTGGATGCCAACCACCCTTTTCATGAGTGAATCACATTATGAGTTTCGATCCGCTTGACCACGATTTCGAACGCGGCCTGCAGAACCGCCGCGACGTCCTCGGCGACGCCTGGGTCGACCGTTCGCTGAACAACGCCAACAGCTTCAACGCCGACTTCCAGAACCTGATCACCCGCTTTGCCTGGCACGAGATCTGGGGCCGTCCGGGCCTGGACCACAAGACCCGCCGCGCGATCGTGCTGTCGATCACGGTGGCGCTGGGCCGCTGGGAAGAGTTCGACCTGCACGTGCGCGCCGCCCTGCTGGGCCAGGAAGGCAGCCGCCTCACGCCGGACGAGATCAAGGAAATCCTGATGCAGTCGGCCATCTACGCCGGCGTGCCGGCCGCGAATACCGGCTTCACCCACGCGCTGGCGATCCTGCGCGAAGTGGCCGGCCAGATCGGCTACGAACTGGCGCCAAGCGCACCGGGCACAGCAGCCCACGCCGGCAGCGGCCGCGAAGGCAGCAGCGCCAGCACGCCGTCGCTGCACTACAGCGTGCGCGAAGCGCGCAACGGCAAGGCGCCGCGCCACACGGTGGTCCTCAGCCATGCGCTCGGCTGCGACCTGACCATGTGGGACAGCCTGGCCAACGCGCTCTCGCTCGAGAACCGCGTGATCGCCTACGACCACCGCGGCCATGGCGCTTCCGAGGCGCCAACCGGTCCGTACACGATGGCGGAACTGGCCGACGACGCCGCCCGCCTGCTGCGCGAGCTGGATACCGGACCGGTGGTCTGGGTCGGCCTGTCGATGGGCGGCATGGTCGGCCAGGAACTGGCGCTGCGCCACCCGTCGCTGGTGCGCGCGCTGGTGCTGGCAAATACCACCAGCGCCTATCCGGAAGCGGCGCGCGCCGTGTGGGAGCAACGCATTGCCACCGTGAATGCGGAAGGGATCGAGGCGATCGCCGATGCGGTCATGGCGCGCTACTTCACCGAGGCCTTCCGCGCCGAGAAGGCGGGCACCGTGTCACGCTTCCGCCGGCGCGTGGTCAGTACCGATGCGGATGGTTATGTCGGCTGCTGCAGCGCGGTCGGGCACGTCGACACGACGACCCGCCTTGGCCAGATCGGCGTGCCGGCCCTGGTGATTGCCGGGGAGCTGGACCAGGGTACGCCGGTGAGCATGGCGCAGACACTGGCAGACGGGATCCCGAATGCGTCGCTGGTGGTATTGAAGGAGGCTTCGCATTTGAGTGCGGTGGAGCAGCCGGAGGCGTTCAAGGCGGCGGTGATGGGGTTTATCGATACCGTCTGATTCGGCCCGCCGCGTAAGCACGTCGCCCCTGCGAAGGCAGGGGCGACGTCGTTATACGCTATCGCTAACTCTTAAAGATCCAGCACCAGCACCGGCGATTTAGACCGCGAACAACACGGCGTGAACTGGTCGTTAGCCGCCTGCTCCTCCTCGGTCAGGTACATGTCGCGGTGATCCGGTACCCCTTCCAGCACCCGCGTCAGGCAAGTCCCGCACACGCCTTCCTCGCACGAATACGGGATATCCACGCCCTGCTCCTGCAGCGCCTTGATCACGGTGGTCCCGGCCGGCACCATCACGATCTTCCCGCTGGATGCCAGCTTGACCTCGAAAGGCTGGTCGCCGCCGGTATCGATCGCGGCCGCACCGAAGTACTCGACGTGCAGCTGCGCTTGCGGCCAGCCCATCGCCTTGGCCGTGCCCAGCACGTGCTCGATGTAGCCCTGCGGGCCGCACACGTAGAGATGCGTGTCCGGCGCCGGCGCGGCCAGCAGCGCCGCCAGGTCGAGCTTCTGGGCGGCGTCACCGCTGTCGTAATGGAAGTGTACGCGGTCGGCGAAGCGCGAGGCGGCGATGCGCTCGCGGAAGGCGGCGCGCTCCGGCGAGCGCACGCTGTAGTGCAGCTCGAAGGCGGCGCCGCGCGCGGCCAGCGTCTCCGCCATCGCCAGGATCGGCGTCACGCCGATGCCGCCCGCGAACAGCAGGGTGCGCGCGGCTTCGACCAGCGGGAAGTGGTTCTTCGGCGCGCTGATGTGCAGGACCGAGCCGGTGTCGATGTGGTCGTGCATGGCCTGCGAGCCGCCGCGCGAATTGGCGTCGCGCAGCACGCCGATCTGGTAGCGGTGGGTTTCGCCGGGCGGGTTGCACAGCGAATACTGGCGCACCAGGTGGTCGGACACATGCACGTCGATGTGCGCGCCGGCCTCGAACGGCGGCAGCGGCGCGCCGTCCAGCGTCACCAGCTCGTAGCTGCAGATGCCGTCGGCCTCGTTGGCCTTGCCGGTCACGCGGACTTCTATCGTGCTCATGCTGCCACCTGCCCTGCCGCTGCCGGCGCTGCCGCGGTTGCCGGCGCCGATGCCGGTGCCGCCGCCTGGGCCTGCTCGCGCTCCAGCCACTTGTCGATGATACGGCGCGACTGCACGCCGCCGGCGTCGATGTTCAGCATCAGCAGCTTGCGCTCCGGGTGGCGCAGGATGTTCTGCTGCTGCAGCTCGAGCATCTCGCGGTCTTCGCCGAAGATCTTGCCCTGGCCTTCGCGGATGGTGTCGGTCAGCGCGGGGTCCTGCGGCTTGAAGTTACGCGCCATGCCCCAGAAATACCAGTGCGAGGTCTCGGTTTCCGGGGTGATGAAGTCGACCACGATGCTGGACGCCTTGTGCGCCGGATCGGCGTGGTAGCCGCCCTTGCCCGCATGCGCCACGCCCACCTCGATCATCACGTGGCTGGGGGCGTTGAAGCGGCAGATCTGCCAGCGGTCGACCGGCACGTCGTCGGCCAGGCCGTTGCCGCGCAGCGCGGCCTGCCAGAACGGCGGCGCCATGATGTTTTCCATGAAGCGGCTGGTGATCACTTCCTCGCCCTCGACCTTGGTCGTCACCGGCGCTTCGTCGATCTCCTTCTGGCCGATGCTGGACGCATGCACGTAGGTCTCGTGGGTCAGGTCCATCAGGTTGTCGACCATCAGGCGGTAGTCGCAGTTGATGTGGTACAGGCCGCCGCCGTAGGCCCACTCCGGATTCTCGGCCCACTCCAGGTGGTGGATGGTGGCCGGATCGGCCAGCGCCTTGTCGCCAGGCCAGACCCAGATGAAGCCGTAGCGCTCTTCGACCGCGTAGCTGCGGATGCAGGGGAAGCCGCGCACGCGCTGGCCCGGCATGCTGATCGCCTTGCCTTCGCAACCCATTTCCAGGCCATGGTAGCCGCACACCAGGTTGCCGTCGCGCACGAAGCCCAGCGACAGCGGCGCGCCGCGGTGCGGGCAGAAGTCCTCGACCGCGGCGACCTTGCCTTCCTTGCCGCGATAAAACACGATTTTTTCGCCGCAGATCTGGCGGCCCAAGGGTTTACCTTCGATCTCGTCGGGCGTACAGGCCACGTACCAGGCGTTCTTTGGGAACATGTTTGTCTCCTCGGTGGGGTTTAATCTTCAGTACACTGAATGTTGAAAAAAGTATTCACCTTTTGCGCGACAAAGTAAACTAGCGATTCGATTATTTCGATGGTGCGCCGCACCATCCCGACACTTATTCAGGAACGATGGCAACCGAGCGCGCACAAGACAGCCAGGGCGGCATGCACGACCTCTACGAACACCCGGGCCACCTGCTGCGGCGCGCCCAGCAGATCTCGGTGTCGATCTTCTACGACGAAATGGGAAGCGAGCTGACGCCCGTGCAGTATGCGATCCTGACCCGGCTGGCGGCCCATCCGGGCATCGACCAGGTGTCGCTGGCGGGCCTGGCCGCGATCGACACCTCGACCGGCGCCACGGTGTGCGCCCGCCTCGAAGAAAAGGGTTTATTGGAGCGCAAGGTGATTCCGCACAACCGGCGCCAGCGCGCGCTGACCATCACGACCGCCGGCACGCGCCTGCTCGACACGCTGGTGCCGGGCGCCCAGCGCCTGCGCCAGCGCCTGCTGGATCCCTTGAACCCCGAAGAACAGGCCCAGTTCATGGCCCTGCTGGCCAAGCTGGTCAACGAAAACAACGACCAGAGCCGGGCACCGCTGGCCCGGCCTGCCGCGTAGCAGCCGCGCGCTGCCTTATTCGACGCCCGGGTCCTTGAAATTGGCGACCTGGTCGAATTCCACGTTGTAGACGCCGTCGCCGACCTGCTCGGCCTTGCGGATGTAGACGTTCTGCACCATGTCGCGCGTGGTCGGGTCGAGGGTGACCGGGCCGCGCACGCTGGTCCAGGACATGCCCTTCATCGCTGCCAGCAGCTTCGGCCCGTCGCTGACGCCGCCGGTCTTCTTCAGCGCCGCGTACAGCAGCTGCATGCCGTCATAAGCGCCGACCGCATGGAAGTTCGGCCGCATGGTCGGATTCGCCTTGGTAAAGGCCGCCACGAAGGCCTTGTTTTCCGGCGACGGGTGCGCGGCCGAGTAATTGTGGCTGCTGATCACGCCCAGCGCTGCCTTGCCGATCGAGGGCATCAGGTCGTCGTCGAGCACGTCGCCGGTGGCGATCAGGCGGATGCCGGCGGCGGCCAGGCCGCGGTCGGTGAACTGCTTGAGCACGGCGGCGCCCTCGCCCGAAGGCACGAACACGAATACCGCATCCGGCTTGGCATCCTTCACCCGCGCCAGGAACGGGGCGTAGTCCGGATTGCGCAGCGGCGCGCGCAGCGAGGCCACGACCTTGCCGCCGGCCTTGCCGAAGTCCCGCACGAACACCTTTTCGGCATCGATGCCGGGGCCGTAGTCCGACACGAAGGTCACCACCGACTTGATCTTGTTCTTCGCCGCCCACTGGGCCAGCGGCGCGGTCACCTGCGGCAGCGTGAAGCCGGTGCGCACGATGTAGGGCGAGCGCTGCGGAATGCTGGAGGTGGCCGCGTTCATCACGATCATCGGCACCTTGGCCTGGGTCGCGATCGGCGCGGCGGCAAAGGCCAGCGGGGTCAGGCCGAAGCCGGCCAGCACCTGCACCTTGTCGCGCGCCACCAGTTCCTGGGCCAGGCGCTTGGTGACGTCCGGCGAGACCCCGCCGTCGTCCTTCAGGATGATCTGCACTTCGCGTCCGGCGACGCTGGCGCCGTTCTGCTGCATGAACAGCTTGACGGCGGCGTCGACCTGGCGCCCGGTCGAGGCGAACGGACCGGACATCGGCACGATCAGGCCGACCTTGATCGGTTCGGCGGCGCCGGCCGGGATGGCGGCCAGTCCGCTGGCAAGGAGTGCGGCGCCGGCCAGGATGGCGCGGCGGTTCGGGTTCGTTGGATTGCTCAAGGCATGTCTCCTTTTATATTAGTTGGATATCAAGCTACGGCCACCAGCCGGTCCAGCTTTTCGCCGTCGGCCAGCAGGCTGGCGCTGTCGGAATCGTGCACGATGCGGCCGCGGTCGAGCACGATGGCGCGCTCGGTCAGCGACAGCGCCAGGCGCGCATGCTGCTCGACCACGATCACCGACATGCCCTCGTCCGCCACCAGGCGCCGGATCGCGCGCACCAGTTCCTGCACGATGATCGGGGCCAGGCCTTCCATCGGCTCGTCCAGCAGCAGGATGCGCGGATTGGTCATCAGGGCACGCGCGATGGCCACCATCTGCTGTTCGCCGCCGGAGAGCTGGTTGCCCATGTTGGCGCGGCGCTCGTGCAGGCGCGGGAACAGTTCGTACACCTTGGCCAGGTTCCATGGCCCCGGTCTCTCGACCACGGTCAGGTGCTCCTCGACGCTCAGCGACGGGAACATGTGGCGCTCCTGCGGCACCCAGCCCAGGCCCGCGCGCGAGCGCTTCCAGGTCTGCATGCGGCCGATGTCGCGGCCCTGGAAGCGCACCGCCCCCTTGTGCAGCCGGGTCAGGCCCATCAGCGTGACCAGCAGGCTGGTCTTGCCGACGCCATTGCGGCCCAGCAGGGCCAGGCTGCCGCCCTCTTCCACGGAAAACGAGACGTCTTCCAGCACCACCGATTCGCCGTAGCCGGCGCTCACCCTGTCGAATGCGAGCAGTTCAGGCATGTTCGGCCTCCCCCAGATAGACTTCCTTCACGCGCGGGTCCGCCGCGATCTGCGCCGGCGTCCCTTCGGTCAGCACCTTGCCGCCCACCAGCACCGTGATGCGTTCGGCGAAGCGGAACACCAGCCCCATGTCGTGCTCGATGAACAGGATCGTCACGTCGCGCGGCAACCCGGCGATCACTTCGAACAGTTCGCGGCTCTCGGCTTGCGGGATGCCGGCCGCCGGTTCGTCCAGCAGCAGGATGCCGGGCCGGGTCGCCAGCGCCAGCGCGATCTCCACCAGGCGCTGCTTGCCGTAGGCCATGCTGCGGGTGATGCTGTTGGCCTCCCTGGTCAGCTTCAGCGTGGCCAGCAACGCCATCGCTTCGTCGACCACGTCGGCATGCTTCTCGACCGTCTTCCACCACACGCGCTGCAGGCCACGCCGCTCGCAGATGGCCAGCGCCACCGATTCGAGCACGGTCATGCCGGCAAACAGGGTGTTGATCTGGAAGGTACGGGTCATGCCGAGCTTGACGCGCTCGTGCTGCGGCAGGTGCGTGATGTTGCGCTCGCCCACCCACACCTCGCCGCTGGTCGGCGCCAGGGCCCCGGTCAGCAGGTTGATGAAGGTGGTCTTGCCGGCGCCGTTGGGGCCGATCAGCGCGTGGCGCGCGCCGGGCTCGAACGCCAGCGAGATATCAGTGTTCGCCTTGAACGCGCCCCACTGCTTGGACAGCCCGACGGTGCGCAGGCTCAGGTTCGATGTCGTCATGCGACCTCCTTGCGGGCAGCAGGTTTCAGACGCTGTACCACTCTCTCCAGCCCGCCCAGGATGCCGCCGCGGGCGAACAGCACGATCAGCACCAGCAGCAGGCCGATATAGAACTGCCAGTAGGCCGGATCGAGGCCGGAAATGTAGTCCTGGGCCACCATGAACACGGCGGCGCCGACCAGCGCGCCGTACAGGCGCCCGGTCCCGCCCAGCACCAGCATGATCAAGAGTTCGGCCGAGCGCGGGAAGCCGAGCGAGTCGAGGCCGACGAACTGGGTAGTCTGGGCCAGCAGCGCCCCGGCCACGCCGGCGACTGCCGCGCCGACCGTGAAGGCTGCGCGCAGGCGGCGGTCGACGTTGGCGCCGATCGCCGGCATGCGCTTGCCGCCTTCCCGGATGCCGCGCAGCGACATGCCGAACGGCGAATTCACCAGGCGGCGCAGCAGCACGAACAGCAGGAACAGCACGCCCAGGCTGTACCAGAACGCGGTCTTGCCGTACAGGTCGAACTCGAAGGTGCCGAACAGCGGCGCGGTGGCCATGCCGGACAGGCCGTCGACGCCGCCGGTGATGAAGGCCGCCTTGTTGGCCGCCTCGAACAGCATCAGGCCGATGCCGAGGGTGACCATCAGGCGAGCCAGGTCCTGGCCGCGCACCACCAGGAAGCTGACGATGAAGCCGAACGCGCCGGCCACCAGCGCCGCCACCACCAGGCCGGACAGCGGCTCGCCCCAGCCATGCGCCGACAGCAGGCCGGCGCTGTAGGCCCCGAGTCCGAAGAAGGCGGCGTGGCCGAGCGAGACGATGCCGGCGTAGCCGAGGATCAGGTCGAGCGACAGCGCGAACAGGCCGACGATCATGATCTGGCTGACCAGCACCAGGTGGTTGGGGAACAGGAACCAGGCCGCGACCGGCAGCAGCCAGAACGCGATTTCGAGCGGCTTCCAGCGGTCGTTCGGCAGGCGCGGCGCCAGGCCGGCAGCGGACTGCGGCAGGCGCGCCGGTGCCACGGTGGAATCGAGGGGGGACGTCATGCTTGCCTCCTGACCAGGCCGAAGGGGAACAGGATCAGCAGCACCACCATCAGCGTGTAGATGACAAAGGCGCCGACTTCCGGCACATAGTACTTGCCGGCGACGTCGAACACGCCGAGGATCAGGGCGGCGATCAGCGGCCCCTTGATCGAACCGGCGCCGCCGACGGCCACCACCAGCAGGAAGTAGACCATGTACTTGACCGGGAAGCTGGGATCGAGGCCGAGCACGTCGATGCCGAGGCCGCCGCCCAGGCCGGCCAGGCCGGAACCGAGGGCGAAGGTCAGGCTGAACACCTGGCTGACATTGATGCCCAGGCCTTCGGCCGCGGTCTGGTTGTCGACCGCGGCGCGGATGCGGGCGCCGAAGCGGGTGCGCTCGATCAGCAGCACCAGGGCCGCCGTCACCAGCACCACCACGCCGATCAGGAACAGGCGGTAGGTGCCGAGGTCGAGGCCCAGCACGTGCACCTGGCCACGCAGCCAGTCCGGCAGGTTGACCGGCTGCTGGGTCGGGCCGAACAGCCAGGTGGCGCCGGCCACCGCCATGAAGGTCAGGCCGATCGAGAACAGCACCTGGTCCAGGTGCGGCGCACGGTACAGCCGGCGGTACAGCGTGCGCTCGAGTACCAGACCGACCAGCGCCGCCACGATGAAGGCGAGCGGCAGCGTGGCCAGGAAAGGCAGCCCGAGCTTCGACAGCAACGTCACGCAGACGTAGCCGCCGACCATAGCGAAGGCGCCATGGGCCAGGTTAATGAAGTTCATCATGCCCATCGTCACCGACAGGCCGACGCTAATCAGGAACAACAGGCTGCCGTAGGCAATCCCGTCGAACAGCACACCGATCATGTTCCCGATCATGCGCGCCTCCGTTTTTGTTTATACCGCTTGTCCATCCTTGTCTCCTACTATTCTTTTCTGTGAAACGGCAGGAACAAGCGGTCGGTTACACCCGCTCGATGACCATCGCAATCCCCTGCCCAACCCCGATGCACATGGTGCACAGCGCGTAGCGTCCGCCGGTGCGGTGCAGCTGGTACATGGCGGTGGTCACCAGGCGTGCGCCGCTCATGCCGAGCGGGTGGCCGAGGGCGATGCCGCCGCCATACGGGTTCACGCGCGGATCGTCGTCGGCGATGCCGAGTTCGCGCAGCACGGCCAGCGCCTGCGAAGCGAAGGCTTCGTTCAGCTCGATGATGTCCATCTGGTCGAGCGTCATGCCGAGCTGCTTCATCAGCTTTTTCGTGGCCGGTGCCGGGCCGATGCCCATCACGCGCGGCGGCACGCCGGCGGTGGCCATGCCGACGATGCGGGCACGCCTGGTCAGGCCGTAGGCTTGCGCGGCTTCCTCGTTCGCGATCAAGACTGCGCAGGCGCCGTCGTTCACGCCGGAGGCGTTGCCGGCGGTGACGCTGCCGCCCGGATGCACCACGCCCTTCAGCTTGGCCAGCGCTTCCAGGCTGGTCGCGCGCGGATGCTCGTCCTGGCTGAACAGGATGTGATCGCCTTTCTTCTGCGGGATCTCGACAGGCACGATCTCGTCCGCGTACAGGCCTTCCTGCTGGGCGCGCGCGGTCTTTTCCTGGCTGGCCAGCGCAAAGCGGTCCTGGTCTTCGCGCGAGACCTGGTAGTCGACGGCGACGTTCTCGGCGGTTTCCGGCATCGAATCGGTGCCGTACTGGTGCTTCATCAGCTTGTTCGGGAAGCGCCAGCCGATGGTGGTGTCGTAGATCTGGGCGTTGCGCGAGAACGCGGTTTCCGCCTTGCCCATCACGAACGGCGCGCGCGTCATCGACTCGACGCCGCCCGCGATCATCAGGCGGGTTTCGCCGGCCTTGATCGCGCGTGCGGCGATGCCGATGGCGTCCATGCCGGAGCCGCACAGGCGGTTGACGGTGGTGCCCGGCACGTCGGCCGGCAGGCCGGCCAGCAGCGAGGACATGTGGGCGACGTTGCGGTTGTCTTCGCCGGCCTGGTTGGCGCAGCCGAAGATGACGTCGTCGACCTGGGTCCAGTCGACACCCGGATTGCGCTTCATGAGTTCGCGTAGCGGGATGGCGCCGAGGTCGTCGGCGCGGACGTCCTTCAGCGCACCGCCGTAGCGGCCGATCGGGGTGCGGATGGCGTCACAGATATAAGCTTCGGTAGTCATGGTCGTTCCTTATTCGGTGATGGGGAGCAGCGTGGCGCCGGTGGCGGCCTGCAGTTCGTCGAAAGTCAGGCCCGGCGCCATTTCGCGGACCTTCAAGCCCTGCGGCGTGACGTCGAGCACGGCCAGGTCGGTATAGATGCGGTTGACACAGCCGACGCCCGTCAGCGGGTAGCTGCACTCGCGCACGATCTTGCTTTCGCCGGTCTTCGTTTGATGGTCCATCATCACGAACACCTGCTTGGCGCCGATCGCCAGGTCCATGGCGCCGCCGACGGCGGGAATCGCGTCCGGCGCGCCGGTGTGCCAGTTGGCCAGGTCGCCCTTTTCCGAGACCTGGAAGGCGCCCAGCACGCAGATGTCGAGGTGGCCGCCGCGCATCATCGCGAACGAGTCGGCATGGTGGAAGTAGGCGCCGCCGGTGAGCAGCGTCACCGGCTGCTTGCCGGCGTTGATCAGGTCTTCGTCTTCCTCGCCGGGTGCCGGCGCCGGTCCCATGCCCAGCACGCCGTTCTCGCTGTGCAGGAAGACTTCACGGTCGGCCGGCAGGTAGTTGGCGACCTTGGTCGGCAGGCCGATGCCGAGGTTGACGTAGGCGCCTTCGTGGATGTCCTGGGCGACGCGGGCGGCGATCTGGTCGCGCGTGTATTTGTTGGTGCTCATGCGGCCTCCTTCACGACGCGCTGGACGAAGATGCCCGGGGTGACGATGTTTTCCGGATCGAGCTCGCCGAGCGCCACGATCTCGCTCACCTGGGCGATGGTGGTCTTGGCGGCCATCGCCATGATCGGGCCGAAGTTGCGCGCGGTCTTGCGGTACACCAGGTTGCCCCAGCGGTCGCCGCGCAACGCCTTGATCAGCGCAAAATCGGCGTGGATCGGCGATTCCAGCACGTAGTGCTTGCCGTCGATCAGGCGGGTTTCCTTGCCTTCGGCCAGCAGGGTGCCGTAGCCGGTCGGGGTGAAGAAGCCGCCGATGCCGGCGCCGGCAGCGCGGATGCGCTCGGCCAGGTTGCCCTGCGGCGTGAGTTCGAGCTCGATCTCGCCGGCGCGGTAGAGCGCGTCGAAGTGCCAGGAATCGGACTGGCGCGGGAACGAGCAGATGATCTTGCGCACGCGCTTGGCGGCCAGCAGGGCCGCCAGGCCGGTGTCGCCGTTGCCGGCGTTGTTGTTCACGATGGTGAGGTCGCGTGCGCCATGGGCGATCAGCGCGTCGATCAGTGCCGCCGGCATGCCGGCATTGCCGAAGCCGCCGATCATCACGGTGGCGCCGTCGTGGATGTCGGCGACCGCGCTCTCGAGCGATTCGTAAGTCTTGTCAATCATGTTTCCGCCTTGTCCGGAGCGCGGCGGGAACCGCGCCCCTTGAAATCTCGTTAACAATCCCAGATAATTACATTGTTCGATAATCGCACAAATATTCGATTACCGTACATTTAGTGTAGCGCTTACTCGCGCCGAACGCAAACTACGCAAACCGATCCAGTCCAGCATCCGACCATGACCTCATCGACCCGCAAGACCGACAGCATCGACGCCGGCGCCACGCCGGAAGAGCGCGAACCGACCATCGCCGAACAGATCGATGCCCTGACCGACCCCAGCTTCATGACCTCGCTGGCGCGCGGCCTGGCCGTGGTGCGCGCCTTCAGCGATTCGCGCAAGCCGCAGACCATCGCCCAGATCAGCCAGAAGACCGGCATTCCGCGCGCGGCGGTGCGGCGCTGCCTGTACACGCTGCAGCAGCTCGGCTACGTCGACGCCGAGCTGAACAATTTTTCGCTGCGCCCCAAGGTGCTCACGCTCGGCTATTCCTACCTGTCGTCGACCCCGCTGACCGTCTCCAGCCAGCCCTACCTCAATAACATCAGCCGCGAACTCGGCGAGTCGAGCTCGCTGGCGGTGCTGGACGAAGGCGAGGTGCTGTACGTCGCCCGCTCGGCCGCCTCGCGCGTGATGTCGGTCGCCCTGAACACCGGCAGCCGCCTGCCCGCCTACTGCACCTCGCTGGGCCGGGTGATGCTGGCCCATCTGGCGCCCGACGAACTGGACGCCTACTTCGCGCGCGTGAAACTGCGCGCGATGACCGAACACACCGTGGTCAGCCAGAAGCGCCTGCGCGAGATCCTGGCCGGCGTGCGGCGCGACGGCTACGCCGTCATCGACGAGGAACTGGAACTCGGCCTGCGCTCGATCGCGGTGCCGGTGCGCGGCGCCTCGGGCCAGATCGTGGCCGCCCTCAACGTCGGCGCCCAGGCCGCCCGCGTCAGCGCCGACCGCATGCGCCAGGAATTCCTGCCGGTGCTGCTGCGCGGGGCCCAGGAGCTGTCGGTGCTGCTGCCCTGAGCTCGGGCCCGCTGCGTCAGAAGTTGTGGCGCAGGCCGAGCATGACGCCGTTCTGCCCCATGCCGGTGCCGACCGTGCCGCCGGCATCCAGCGCCACCGCCGAGTTGCCCTTGTTGGCCATGCGGCCGACTGCGCCATACACGGCGGTGCGCTTGGAAAAGTTGTAGCTCACACGGCCGACCAGCATGTTCACGTCGGACGGCGAGTTCTTGGTGTCGCGCCGTGCCCCCTGGACGTCGATCGTGTACAGGCCGATCGGATAGCTGACGCCGAGGTAATACAAATCGGATTTGGTCTCGCCGGTGGCGGCGTTGGTGTCGCGGTCGACCACGCCGGCGCCGATCTTGGCCGGGCCTACCATGAAGTAACCGTTGATGGTCTTGCGCACGTCGGTGTTGTTGCTGCTGGTGAGGCCGCCGGCGGCGCCGGTGTTGCCGTACAGGCGGTCGTAGGACACGTTCAGGCCATAATCCTTGGACTCGTAGCCGAACAGGCCGGTGTACTGGCGGCAGGCCTTGGCATTGCCGGGCACTTCGCCAGGGCAGTTGGTCGCGGGCGGGCCGCCGGCGTTCGATGCGTCGCGCCCGGTGCTCCAGGTGGCGCCGACCACGATGCCGTTGAAGTTGCCGTAGTAGGCGATCGAATTGTCGCTGCGCGCATTCGGCAGGTAAGGATCGATGCTGCCGATGGCGAACAGGTTCGGCCCCAGCACGTCGCTCTTGATGGTGGACAGATAGGTCATGTTCAGCTGGCGCCCGACGCTCAGCGCGCCCCAGGCGCCCTTCAGGCCGACCAAGGCCTGGCGGCCGAACAGACGGTTGCCCTGGCCGGTAACGCCGGTATCCAGCTGCAAGCCGTTTTCCAGGATGAAGAAGGCCTGCAGGCCGTTGCCGAGGTCCTCGGTGCCGCGAAAGCCGATGCGCGAGGGGAAGGAGCCGGTCAGCGTCGGCACCTTGGTGACCGAGTGGCCGGCGGCATCGACGTTGGTGACGTGGGCGAGGCCGCTGTCGACGATGCCATAGATCTGGACGCTGGTCTGGGCCTGGGCGGCGAGGCCGAAGGTGGCCAGGCCGAGCGACAGCGCAATCAGCGGCACCTGCGCGCTGCAGAGGGGGTTCTTCATGTTGTCTCCTGAGTATATTTATATGGCGTTCGGTAATCGAACAAGTAGTTGCTTACCGAACGCTGAATAAATACTATTGTTCTTATACAAGCGTTGTCAACATCATTGTCAGTTCGCCTGATAATCGCTTGTCGACAGAACACCACAACCAGGAGACACAGCATGAAGCGCAGGACGATTACAGCGGCGTTGGCCGCGGGTGCGGCACTTGCCGCCCTGCCGGCGTGGGCCCAGGACACGATCAAGGTGGGTGTCATTGCCCCCTTCTCCGGTCCCTTTGCCGACTACGGCAAGCAGATGCAGGGCGGGATCAAGGCCTGGATGGCCAGCCACGGCGACCGCATCGCCGGCAGGAAGATCGAGGTGATCTACAAGGACACCACCGGCCCCTCCCCCGACATCGCCAAGCGCCTGGCGCAGGAACTGGTGGTGCGCGACAAGGTCGACTTCCTGGCCGGCTTCGGCCTGACGCCGGAAGCGCTGGCGGTGGCGCCGCTGGCCCAGCAGGCGAAGAAGCCGATGATCGTCATGAATGCGGCGACGTCGGTGATCACGACCAAGTCCGACTACATCGCGCGGGTGTCGATGACGCTGCCGCAGGTCTCGGCGCCGATGGGCGACTGGGCGGTCAAGAACAAGGTGAACCGGGTGGTGACGCTGGTGGCCGACTACGGTCCCGGGATCGATGCCGAGAAGGCCTTCAGCGAGCGGCTGCAGAAGAACGGCGGCAAGGTGGTCGAGGCGATCCGGGTGCCGCTGCGCAACCCGGAATTCGCGCCCTTCATCCAGCGCATCAAGGACGCCAGGCCGGATGCGGTGTTCGTGTTCGTGCCGGCCGGCGAGCAAAGCATCGCCTTCATGAAGGGTTACCGCGAGCGCGGCCTGCAGGACGCCGGCATCCGCGTGATCGCCACCGGCGACCTCACCGACGACCACGTGCTGCCCACCATGGGCGACGCCACGCTGGGCGTGATCACCACCTTCCATTATTCGGCGGCGCACAAGTCGCCCGCCAACGACGCCTTTTTGAAAAGCTTCGCCGCCGCCAACCCGGGCGGCGGACGTCCCAACTTCATGGCGGTCGCTGCCTACGACGGCATGAACGCGATCTACCAGGTCAGCCAGAAACTGGGCGGCCGCATCGACGGCGACAAGGCGATGGCCGTGCTCAAGGGCCTGAGGCTGGACAGCCCGCGCGGCCCGCTCACGATCGACCCGGCCACCCGCGACGTGGTGCAGACCGTGTACGTGCGCAAGGTCGAGAACGTGGGCGGGCAGCCGTACAACGTCGAGTTCGACCAGTTCGCGAACCAGAAGGATCCGGGCAAGTAATTCAGCCAGAGGGCGCGCCGCCACCTTTCGCGGCGCGCCGATGAAGTTCGCGTAGCAAGCATGGGTCGTGCGGTCAGCGAGACCTGATTGCCGAGCGTGGAATTCTGCGTAAATTGAACCGGTCGACTCCTGTAAAGTAAGGCCTGCAGAGCGCCATGATCGTCAACTGTTCGCGACGGTCTCTTTAATCCGGCAGTTAGTCGAGGGTAAAGAATGCTGAATTCCGTGGTCAGTTACTCGGTATCCATCCTGTCTCTTTTAGTGATGCTTGATATTCGGGCTGAACCGGGTCCACTGCAAGATGCGAAAACACCCCCAGTGTCATCAAGCAGAACGCTCCCGGAAGCGTTACAGCCGGAGTTGCGGCCGAAGAGCGAACATGTCGAAGATGCCGCTTTCCAGGCGGTGCCAAAGACCCAGCTTGCGCGTGACATCGATGCTGCTTACGCAAAAGCGCACTCGGCGCCGGCGGAGGACGTGACAACGGCACTCGACGGCTCGGACAAAGTAATTCGTATCAAGACGCCGCTGGGAGCGAACGTTTGCCTGAACTGGCGGGACGTCGACCGATTCAATGCCGGAAAAGGAAAAAGAGTATTTGTCCTTGCCTGCAACCGATGACCGAAAGGACGCTGCCTGCCATCGCTGAGTACAGCGTCCGCCTGGACCGCACACCATGGAGTCGTTTGCACCAAAGCCGGCACGTTCACCATAAAGAACGTTTATTTGCAATAATTACAACGACATGTAATCATGGTTAGCTTACTGTGGGAACACCTTTCGATAGAAATTGACAACGGAGGATCACTTTGAACGTCGCCCGCTTCCTAATCGTCACAGCCTTTTCTATTTTATCGGGCGGCGCGATTGCAGCCCCTTCGGTGTTCCATCTCGATGCAGCCATCACACAACTTGGCGTAACCGTAGCCGGACAAACGACGCTACTTGACGACTATGATTTTCACGGCTTGCACTTCGCTCTCGGCGATCGCCTTGACGGACAGGTTGCCTATGGTCCGGGAAGCAGCATGAGCGATTCCAACGGCACCAGTGATTCAATACTCATATACACGAACGCACTGCAGTCGATTGTTCTGAACGTTCCGTCCGCGCATTTTTCGACCCGCGATATCGGCTTCAATTCCGGATTGATAGCCGTCTCCGACAATCTCCACAATTACGATGGGATTACTTTCACCGAGTTCGGCCCTGGCTTTACCACCGCCAGCGTGTATTTCGATGATGAGACCGGCAAGGCGCTCAACGATTTTTCTCTACCTGCCGAGTTCGACGCGTCAGATTTCAGCTACGGATTCGCTGAGTTTTCGCTAGTAGACGTGCCCACCGGAGACCGTCTGTTCGTTAGTGCCCGCATCAGCACTGCAGCGTTTGACACACCGGTACCGGAACCGTCCGCGCCGGCAATGGCGGCCACAGCATTGCTGCTCATGGCCGCCACGCGTCGGCGTCGTTCCACCCCTGCCCAAGATTCGGCCACGCTGCAAAATCTTTAATTAAAAGTAATAACCCGCCTGCAGATTGATCCGGCGGGTAAAGCCATCATGCGCGGCGGACGCCGCTGCCAGTCCGCCGCCGTCCGGCGACAGGTAGGGATGGTGCTTGCCGAGCATGAAGTCGGCATAAAAGGTCCACTTCCCCGACGAAAAGCTCATGCCGGTCACGTTCTGCACCGAGTCCTTGTACGCGCCACTGCGCTTGCGCAGCACGCTGTAGTCGTTGTACACCCGGAATCCGCCGAGCGGACCGAGCCTGCCGGGGATGTCGTGACTGACATTGACGAGATAGATGTCGCCTTTCGATGCCACCGGAAACGGGTAGCCGAAGGCGCCCAGCATGACGAAGCTGTTCGGATCGAGGCCGGCATAGGTCTGCGTCGGTCCATGGGCGGTGCCGTAGCGATAGCGCAGCGCCTCCAGCATGACCTTGACCGGACCAACGGCCCCTTGGGCATGCACCGCCACGGCATGGCGCCGCGTCCGGGTGCCGCGGCCGTTGTCGATCGCGCCCGTCAGGCCGGACACGCCGATCTCGTAGTTGGCGCCGGGTCCGACGTGCCACGCCATGCGCCCCACCAGCGTATCGCGCTCGCGGTCGCGCTGGCCGGTGCCATATCCCTGTGCGTCATCGTCCGGAACGATGTTGTACGAGTAGCGGTTCGACGCGGCGGCCGTGTTGCTGCCGCCACCGTAAGAGCCGCCATCGCGCGGATAAAAGGCGAGTTGCCACTCGAACGGGCCGGGATCGCTCAGGTAGGTCACGCCGAGGTCGTACTTGTCTTCCAGGCCGGCGTAAAAGGCGATCGATTCGTAAAAATTATTCGACGCCAGTGGCTGCAGGCCGAAAGGATTGCGGTCCAGCCCCACATGCAATTCGCTCTTGTCGGCCAGGCGGATGCCGGCCCAGCCATGGTGCAGGAAGTGCTGCCAGTAGCCGCCCTGCCCTTTCGGAAAACGGTTGTAACGGTACTGGGCCGAGCCGATCACCGTGCCGTCGTCATAGTTCAGATCCAGGCGCGCGGTATCCAGGCCGACAAAGCCGCCCGGGTAGTCGTCCTGCCAGCTCTTGTGGACGTAGTTGAAGCGGATCGCGCCACCGACAGTCAGCGCGGAAGCGGCCGGTTCCGCGGCATCGGCCGGATGGGCAAACAGGCCGCCTGCGGCAAACGCAGCGGCAATGATTCTCTTGGTAACGATAGGCATAACGCTGTTGTGAAATTCCAGATCGACTGCGCCGGACGCAACAGGGGGCGTACGGGCATGTGTACAGATCGCCACTGCGACCGGCGCGGCCGGTGCACGATGTGCGTGGGTAGAGGGTGGCAGGCGCGCGTTTGCGCAGGCCGCGGCGAGCGCGGCTTGACCTCGGGGGCGCATTGTAACTAACTGAGCTGATTTGTACAAATGCACATGTCGGACTTGTAACAGCGCAGCACGGTTACCATGTGTGCATAGCGGACGGGCAGCGGATAGAAATCTCATCCGTTTTGTTCGATCGCTGCTAAAGTTTTGACAAGCAGGTTTCATTTTCGCCGAGAAGCAACTCAACGGGATACCAACGATGAATCAACTCCGCATCAAGAACGTGATGGCGTTTCTTCCGTCCACGGATTTCCAGTCAAGCAGCAGGTTCTACGAAGATATCGGCTTCACCAAAACTATCGCCACCGACGAGGCGGTTCAATTCCTGCTGGGGGATTACGGCTTCTGGCTGCAGGATTACTACGTGGAGGAATGGGCGGCAAACACCATGTTATGCCTGTATGTGGAAGACATTCAGGCCTGGGCCCGGCACCTGGACAGCCTCGATCTGCTCCAGCGCTACGGCGGCGTCGCCAAGGTCCTCTCCCCTCCGCATGCGCAGGAAGGTGGGATCATGATGCAGTTCTGCGATCCCGCCGGCGTGTTGTGGCATGTGCGCGAAGGGTGAACGCGTCCAATCAGTGAAGCACCATGTAGCTGACTGAACGAAGTCAGCCCCGCCTCACACGCGCTGCGTGCTCAGCGCACGCACGGCGGCGCGCAGCTGCCCCTGCAGCTGCACGCGCTCTTCCTTGCCCAGCTCGGCGAACATCAGGTTTTCCACTTCCGCCACCCGCAGGTCGCAGTCGCGCAGCACCGCTTCGCCGGCGGCCGTCAGGCTGATCTGGATGATGCGGCCGTGCGCCGGGTCCGGACGGCGCTCGATCCAGTCGCGGGCCTCCATCTGCTTGACCATCTCGTTGGCCGATTGCGGCGCCATCATCGTGCGCGTGGCGAGCTGGGCGTTCGAGAGCGAGCCATGCGCGCGGAATACCGACAGCGCCGTGTACTGCGGCACCGTCAGGCCGACCGGGGCCAGGCTTTCGCGCAGGCGCTGGCTGAGGATGTGGTCGAGGCGCCCGACCAGGTAGGCCAGGCCCATCGGCTTGACAGCAGTGTAGGTGGAATCGGATTTTTTTTCGCTAGCCATAAAAAGATGCTTGTCAGGGGAAACCGCTGCGTATAGTATAAGTTGCATATCAGGTAGCCTGATAATAAACCTACCAAGAAGGAGACATTATGTCCAAATACGAAGCGCGCTGGCAAACGGTCAAGGTCGACGTCGAAAACGGCATCGGCTGGATCACCCTGAACCGTCCGGAAAAGCGCAACGCCATGAGCCCGACCCTGAACCGCGAAATGATCGACGTGCTCGAGACACTCGAGCTCGACGACGAGGCACAGGTCGTGGTGCTGACCGGCGCCGGCGACGCCTGGACCGCGGGCATGGACCTGAAGGAGTACTTCCGCGAGACCGACGGCAAGCCGGAAATCATGCAGGAACGGATGCGCCGCGACTGCTCGCAATGGCAGTGGAAGCTGCTGCGCATGTACAGCAAGGCGACCATCGCCATGGTCAACGGCTGGTGCTTCGGCGGTGCCTTCTCGCCGCTGGTGGCCTGCGACCTGGCCATCGCCGCCGACGAAGCGGTGTTCGGCCTGTCCGAAGTCAACTGGGGCATCCCGCCGGGCAACCTGGTCAGCAAGGCCGTGGCCGACACCATGGGCCACCGCCAGGCGCTGCACTACATCATGACCGGCGACACCTTCACCGGCAAGGAAGCGGCTGCGATGGGCCTGATCAACAAGAGCGTGCCGAAAGAACAGCTGCGCGAGGCCGTGATCGAACTGGCGAACAAGCTGCTGGAAAAGAACCCGGTGGTGCTGCGTTACGCCAAAGTCGGCTTCAAGCGCTGCCGCGAACTGACCTGGGAACAGGGCGAGGATTACCTGTACGCGAAGACCGACCAGTCCAACCACCGCGACCCGGAAAAGGGCCGCAAGGAAGGCCTGAAGCAGTTCCTGGACGATAAGACGATCAAGCCGGGCCTGCAGAGCTACAAGCGCGGCTGAGCGATCGCGCCGACATAACCAAGAGAAGAAAAACAACAACGGCAGCCGGGCCCGCGCCCGGACTGCCGCTTTCCAATCTCACGAGGAGACCCTCATGCTGCAATCAGACCTGCTGTGCGGCGGCGAAGCCCGCGCCGCATCGAACGGCGCCACCTTCGAGCGCCACAACCCCGCCACCGCCGCCGTCGCCACCCGCGCCGCTGCCGCCACCCTGGATGACGTCGACGCCGCCTGCGACGCCGCCCGCGCCGCGTTCCCGGCCTGGGCCGCGATGCTGCCGGGCGCACGCCGCGCCCTGCTGCTGAAAGCTGCCGACGGCATGGAAACCATGCGCGGCCGCTTCGTCGAAACCGCCGTCGAGGAATGCGGCGGCGCGCCCGGCTGGTACCACTTCAACGTGACCCTGGCCGCCAACATGCTGCGCGAAGCCGCCGCCATGACCACCCAGATCAGCGGCGAAGTGATTCCGTCGGACGTGCCAGGCTCGCTCGCGATGGGCGTGCGCCAGCCGTGCGGCGTGGTGGTCGGCATCGCGCCGTGGAACGCACCGATCATCCTCGGCACCCGCGCGCTGGCGATGCCGCTCGCCTGCGGCAATACCGTGGTCATGAAATCGTCGGAACTGTGCCCGCTGCTGCACCGCCTGATCGCCCAGGTGTTCGTCGACGCCGGCTTCCCGGCAGGCGTGGTCAACCTGATCAGCAATGCGCCCCAGGATGCGGCCCAGGTGGTCGAGCGCCTGATCGCGCACCCGGCGGTACGCCGCATCAACTTCACCGGTTCCACCCGCGTCGGCCGCATCATCGCCGAGCAGGCGGCCAGGCACCTGAAACCGGTGCTGCTGGAACTGGGCGGCAAGAACCCGGTCGTGGTGCTGGAAGACGCCGACCTCGACGCCGCCGTCGAAGCGGCCGCCTTCAGCGCCTTCTTCAACCAGGGCCAGATCTGCATGTCGGCCGACCGCATCCTGGTCGACCGCAAGATCGCCGACCAGTTCATCGAGAAGCTCGGCGCCAAGACCGCCACGCTGACCGCCTCGCGCGGCGACACCCCGCTGGCCGGCATGATCGACCCGGCCGCGGCCACCCGCGTCGACGCCATGCTGCAGGATGCGCGTACCCGCGGCGCCACCGTGATCCAGTCCCAGGGCGGGGTCGACGGCAACATCATGCAGCCGGCCATCGTCGATGCCGTCACGCCCGAGATGCGCGTGTACCAGGAAGAATCGTTCGGCCCGATCGTCTCGGTGCTGCGCTTCGACAGCGACGAGGAAGCGATCCGGCTGGCCAACGACAGCGAATACGGCCTGTCGTCGAGCGTGTTCTCGCGCGACATCGGGCGCGCCATGGCGGTAGCCCAGCGCATCGAATCCGGCATCTGCCACATCAACGGCCCGACCGTGCACGACGAAGCGCAGATGCCGTTCGGCGGCGTCAAGGGCAGCGGCTATGGCCGCTTCGGCGGCAAGGCGGCGATCGCCGAATTCACCGACCTGCGCTGGATCACGGTGCAGACCGGATCGCGCCACTACCCGATCTGAGCGGAGGCCGCCATGACCCAATCGACGATTGAGTCCGGCGAGGCGGTGCAGCAGCAGGCGAAACGGCGGCAGGTCGATCTCGGCAACCCCGAGGTCGCGGCGTTCCAGGTGGATGGCACCTGGCACGTCGATGCCGTCACGCCGCTGGGCCCCTTCCCGGCGCGCTTCACCGACCGCCTGGTCGAGGGCGCGCAGCAGCACCCCGAGCGCACCCTGGTGGCGCGGCGCGGCGCGGACGGCGAGTGGATCCGCCTGTCCTATGCCGATGTGCTGCAGCGCGCGCGCCGCATCGGCCAGGCCCTGCTCGACCGCGGCCTGAGTGCCGAACGGCCGCTGGCCATCCTGTCGGGCAACGACCTGGAGCACTTCCAGCTCGCACTCGGCGCCATGTATGCCGGCATCCCGTTCTCGCCGCTGTCGCCCGCCTATTCGCTGGTGGCGACCGACCCGTCCAAGCTGGCCGACCTGATCGCCCAGCTGACGCCGGGCGCGGTCTTCGCCTGCAACGGCACCACCTTCGCGCGGGCGATCCAGGCCGTGCTGCCGGCGGACGCGGAACTGATCCTGTGCGACGGCGAAGTGCCGGGCCAGGCCGCCACGCGTTTTTCCGAGCTGCTGGCGACCGAACCGACCACGGTCGACGCGCGCAACGCGCAAGTGGGCGCCGACACCATCGCCAAGTTCCTGTTCACCTCCGGCTCGACCAAGAAGCCGAAGGCGGTGATCACGACCCACGGCATGTTGTGCAGCAACCAGCAGATGCTGCTGCAGACCTTCCCCTTCTTCGCCGAGGCGCCGCCGGTGCTGCTCGACTGGCTGCCCTGGAACCATACCTTCGGCGGCAGCCACAACGTCGGCATCGTGCTGTACAACGGCGGCACCCTGTACATCGACGACGGCCGGCCGACGCCGCGCGACTTCGGCGCCACGCTGCGCAACCTGCGCGAGATCGCGCCCACGGTGTATTTCAACATCCCGGCCGGCTGGGAGATGCTGACCGAGGCGCTGCGCACGGATACCGCCCTGGCCGACAACTTCTTCTCGCGCGTCAAACTGTTCTTCTGCGCCGGCGCCGGCCTGTCGCAATCGGCCTGGGAGCGCCTCGACCAGGTCGCGATCGACTGCTGCGGCGAGTCGATCCGCATCATGACCGGGCTCGGCATGACCGAGACCTCGCCCTCGTGCACCTTCGGCACCGGCCCGATCGTCAAGGCCGGCTATGTCGGCGTGCCGGCGCCGGGCTGCAAGGTCAAGCTGGTGCCGATCGGCGGCAAGCTGGAAGCGCGCTTCCACGGGCCGCACGTGACGCCCGGCTACTGGCGCGCGCCGCACCTGACCGCCGAGGCCTTCGACGCCGACGGCTACTACTGTACCGGCGACGCCCTGCGCTTCGTCGACGAGACCCGGCCGGCGCTCGGCTTCATGTTCGACGGCCGCATCGCCGAGGACTTCAAGCTCAGCTCCGGCGTGTTCGTCAGCGTCGGGCCGCTGCGCGCACGCGTGGTGAGCATGGGGGCGCCCTACGTGCAGGATGCGGTGGTTACCGGCATCAACCGGCCGTTCACCGGGCTGCTGGTGTTCCCGCGCATGGACCACTGCCTCGCCTTGTCGGGCCTCCCGGCGGGCACTGCGGCGGCGGAGATGCTGGCCAGCGCGCCGGTGCGCGCCTTCTTCAAGGACTTGCTGAACAAGCTGAACCACGACTGCGGCGGGTCCTCGAAGCGGGTCGACCGCCTGCTGCTGCTGGCCGAGCCGCCTTCGATCGACGCGCGCGAACAGACCGACAAGGGCTCGATCAACCAGGCCGTGGTGCTGCAGCGCCGCGCCGCGCTGGTGGACGCCATGTATGACGGCACGGAGGCGCAGACCATCCTAGCCGACTGAAGTTTCTGAAGCACTCACAACGACAATTACAGGAGACAGCATGAAACTGAAAGCACTGGCCTGCATCGGACTGGCCTTCCTTCCCCTCGCCGCCGCCCACGCGCAGGAAGGCGACACCATCCGCATCGGCGTGATCGCGGCCCTCACCGGCCCCTTCGTCAACATCGGCAAGCCCTTCGAGGACGGCATCAAGACCTATATGCAGCAGTACGGCGACAAGGTGGCCGGCAAGAAGATCGAGATCCTGTACCGCGACGACGGCGGCAGCAACGTCGAGCTGTCCAAGCGCGCGGCGCAGGAACTGATCGGGCGCGAGAAGGTCAGCTTCCTGATCGGCTTTTCGCTGACGCCGAGCGCGCTGGCGGTGGCGCCGGTGGCGACCCAGGGCAAGGTGCCGATGATCGTCATGAACGCGGTCACCACCGGCATCACGGCCAAGTCGCCCTACATGCTGCGCACCTCGATGAGCATGCAGCAGATGACCGAGCCGTTCGGCGACTGGACCGCGAAGAACAAGATCGGCAAGGTGTACTCGCTGGTCACCGATTACAGCACCGGCCTGGATGCCGAGGCGCGCTTCACCAAGGGCTTGACGGCCGGCGGCGGCAAGATCGTCGGCTCGGCGCGGGTACCGCTGGCGAACCCGGACTATTCGCCGTTCGTCCAGCGCATCAAGGACCAGAAGCCGGACGCCGTATTCTTCTTTGCGCCGGGCGTCGAGGACGGTACCAGCGTGCTCAAGGCCTACAGCGACAAGGGCCTCGACAAGGCCGGCATCAAGTTCCTCGGTGTCGGCGACATGACCAGCGACAGCCCGACCCTGGAAGCGCTGGGCGACCGCGCCCTGGGTGCCGTCACGGTGCTGAACTACTCGACCGCGCTCGACAACGACGCCAACAAAAGCTTCCTCAAGGCCTACGCCGCCGCCAATCCGAACCGGCCGGCGCCGACCTTCGTCACCGTGGCCGCCTACGACACCATGGGCATGATCTACGAGACGATCCGCAAGCTGAACGGCAAGGTGACGGGCGAACAGGCCGTCAAGACCCTGTCCGGGATGAAGTGGAACAGCCCGCGCGGACCGATCAGCATCGATCCGAAGACGCGCGACATCGTGCAGAACATGTACATCCGCGAGGTCAAAAAGGTGAACGGCAAGCTGGTCAACGCACCGATCGGCACCCTCAAGGACGTGATGCCCGACTAAGGCGTTTCCTCCATTCCTTGCAGTACCCGACGCGGCGTCCGCTCACCGGACGCGCCGCGCGGGTCAGTTCGTTCCAGCGTTCCATATCCAGACTGTAGCTCACAGGGGAGACACACGTAATGAACATCCGACACCTCCACGCCATCGTGGCAGCGGCGCTCGCGGCATCGAGCCTGGCCGCCTGCGGCGACAACGACGACAACGACGGCAGCGGCGGCACGCCGGTCCAGGCCCTGCCCCAGCTGGCGGCAGCCACCGGCGCCAGGCTGGCCAGCTGCGCCGACCTGGCCGCAAAACTCAGCTTCACCGACACCACCATCAGCGCGGTCAATCCGATCGCCGCCGGCACCGTCATGGTCGGCGGCAAGCCGGTCGCGGCCCACTGCCAGGTGCTGGGCAAGATGGCGCAGCGCACCAGCAGCGTCGACGGCCAGAGCTACGCGATCGGCTTCGAAATGCGCCTGCCGCTCGACTGGAACGGCCGCTTCTTCTACCAGGCCAACGGCGGCGTCGACGGCAGCGTGGTCACGGCGCTGGGGTCCGTGGGCGGTGGCGGCCCGCTCGACAATGCATTGAACCAGGGCTTCGCCGTGATCAGCTCGGACGCCGGCCACGGCGCGCAGACGCCCTTCTTCGGCATCGATCCGCAGGCGCGCCTCGACTACGGCTACCAGGCGGTCGGCAAGCTGACGCCGATGGCCAAGGCCCTGATCCGCATCGCCTACGGCAAGGCGCCCGACCGTTCCTACATCGGCGGCTGTTCGAACGGCGGCCGCCACACGATGGTGGCGGCGGCGCGCTACGCCGACCAGTACGACGGCTACCTGGTGGGCGATCCGGGCTTCCGCCTGCCATTGGCGGCGATCGCCAACATTGCCGGCGGCAAGACCTATGCCGCGCTGGCGACCACGCCGGGCGACCTCGGCGCCGGTTTCACCCAGGCCGAGCGCAAGCTGGTGTCGAACGCGGTGCTGGGCAAGTGCGACGCGCTCGACGGCAGCGCCGATGGCCTGGTGCAGGATACCAAGGCCTGCCAGGCCGCCTTCGACCTGAACCGCGACGTGCCGACCTGCAGCGGCGCG
This sequence comes from Herbaspirillum sp. SJZ107, assembly GCF_006715485.1. Taxonomy (GTDB): domain Bacteria; phylum Pseudomonadota; class Gammaproteobacteria; order Burkholderiales; family Burkholderiaceae_D; genus Telluria. Next base: position 1,449,330 of record NZ_VFNH01000001.1, on the reverse strand, counting down.
CGCGACGGCACCTGCCTGAGCACGGCCCAGAAGACCGGCATCGCCGGTCTGTTCGCCGGCGCCAAGACCGAGACCGGCAAGGCGATCTATGCCAGCTTCCCCTACGACAGCGGCCTGGCGACCGGCGGCTGGGGGTTCTGGAAGTTCAACTCGCCGCTGGTGCTCGATTCGGGCGCGGTCGGCCTGATCTTCCAGGTGCCGCCGGAAAATGCCGCGACCTTCAACGGCCCCGCCTTCGTGGCGAACGGTAACCTGGACAGCATGCTGGCCAAGGTCAATGCCACTGGCGGCATCTACACCGAGTCCGCGATCTCCTTCATGACGCCGCCGAACGCGGCCAGCCTCGGCATGCTGAAGAACCGCGGCGCCAAGATGCTGGTCTACCACGGCACCAGCGACCCGATCTTCTCGAGCGACGACACCACCACCTGGTACGACGCGCTGCGCGCGGCGAACAGCGGCGATGCATCCAACTTCGCGCGCTTCTTCCGGGTGCCGGGCATGAACCACTGCTCGGACGGCCCGGCCACCGACCAGTTCGACATGCTGACGCCGCTGGTCGCCTGGGTCGAGAAGGGCCAGGCGCCGGACAGCGTGACCGCCGCCGCCCGCGGCAGCGGCAACGCCGGCGGCGCCAATGCCGACCTGCCGGCCGGGTGGTCGGCGGCGCGCACGCGCCCGCTGTGCGCGTACCCGAAGGTGGCGCGCTACAAGGGCAGCGGCAGCATCGAGGACGCTGCCAGCTTCAGCTGCCAGTAAATACTGCCGGCAAGCGCTCCCGATAAGCGCTGCCGACAGGGCATAACCGGCCTGCCTCGCTCCCGAGGCGGGCCGGCGTCGTTTACAGCCAGCCCCCATCCGCCGCAAGGTGCGCGCCGCTTGTCAGCACCATGCGGCGCGCGTAGCTTCACACATCTCCTACACCTGTCCTCCCTGCCGCGTTGCCGTACGTGCACAATCCCCAAAATTTACTTCACAAATGAAGTATTCAGTACTAAAATATGTACAGCGCTGAACGATCGGCGCTGCCGTTATCTCCGATTACCAAGGTGAACTCCATGAACCCGAAATTCCTGATCCCCGCCCTCCTCGTCGCCGCCCTGTCCGGCTGCGCCGCCACCCCGACCGACCCGGTCTGCGCCAAGGCCCTGGCCGACATCGAACAAGCCCGCGCCGAAGGCAGCTTCCCGCTGACCGAAGGGCAATTCGTCTATCCGAAAATGGCTGCCGTCCACCAGGTCCGCTGAACCGGCAGCGGCAGCTGGCCGCTGCCCGGCACCAGCGATTACAATCTGGTCTTTCAGATCCTGCAAGGAATGGCGATGAGCGATTTTGGCCCGACCGAGAAACGACTGCGACGCATCGAGGCGCGCGCGCCCGGTTTTCCCGTCGACGCCATGCTGCTGGTCCGGATGACCCATCACCTTCACAAGACCCTGCGCGACAAGAGCAACGCCGCGCTCAGGAAGCACGAGCTGGGCGACACCCATTACCACGTACTGGCGATCCTGTACGGCAGTGCCGACGAGACCTCGACGGCCACCGAAGTGAGCGAAGCCTGCAACGAAAAGCCGGCCAACCTGACCCGCGTCTGCGACGAGCTGGCGGCCAAGGGCCTGGTCGAGCGCCGCCCCAAGCCCGGTGACCGCCGCGCCGTGATGATCGCCCTGACCGACGCCGGACGGGCGCTGATCGCGCGCATCCTGCCGGAAGTGTCGAACGAGGTGACCTCGGCGTATGCGGGCCTGAGCCCGGCCGAACTGGAACAGCTGGCCAGCCTCACCCGGCGCGTGCTGCGCAATCTCGACGGCGAAGGCTGAACCGCGCCGCCTGCCGTCCTGGCAGTGCACTTATGACATTAACGAATAAACATCGGCAAAACGATTCGTTCGTAATTCCAGTGCATTTATTTACTCTCTCCTGACGGGTTCCACCTCCGGAACCCATTACAGGAGAAAGCATGACCATCCAGGCAATCAACGTACGCAACCAGTTCCGCGGCAAGGTCAAGGAAATCATCGACGGTCCGGTCGTCTCGGAAGTCGACATCGAGACCCCGGCCGGCATCGTCACCTCGGTCATCACCTCGCGCTCGGTGCGCGACCTCGGACTGGCGCCGGGCGTCGAAGTCGTGGCCCTGGTCAAGGCGACCGAAGTCTCGATCGCCAAGCTCTGATCGGGTTCCCTTGATTCCCGACGATCGGCCAACGTGAACAAGGTCCTGACATTCCCCGATTCGCTCGGCATGGCGCTGTCGATCCGCGCCAAGGCGCTGCTGTTCCACGACCCGCAGTCGCTGGCGCTGCTGGAGCAGGTCGAACGCATCGCGCGCAGCGACGCCACCGTGCTGGTGATCGGCGAGACCGGCACCGGCAAGGAGCTGATCGCGCGCCACATCCACGCGCAGAGCGGGCGCGCCGGTCCTTTCATCGCAGTGAACTGCGGCGCCTTTAGCGAATCGCTGATCGACGCCGAACTGTTCGGCCACGAAGCCGGCGCCTTTACGGGTGCCAGCCAGGCCCGTAGCGGCTGGTTCGAAGCGGCCAACGGCGGCACCCTGTTCCTCGACGAGATCGGCGACCTGTCGATGGCGCTGCAGGTCAAGCTGCTGCGCGTGCTGCAGGAACGCCAGGTGGTGCGCCTCGGCTCGCGCCGCGCGGTCCCGCTCGACGTGCGCCTGGTGGCCGCCACCAACGTCGACCTGTACAAGGCGGTCGCCGCCGACCGCTTCCGCTCCGACCTCTACTACCGCCTGAGCGTCGCCACGGTCCACCTGCCGCCGCTGCATGCGCGGCCCGGCGACATCCTGCCGCTGGCGCGCCACTTCATCCGCCTGTACGGCGCCAAGCTGGGCCTGGACGATGCCGGCCTGGCGCCGGCGGCCGAGGCGGCGCTGCTGGGCTACGACTGGCCCGGCAACATCCGCGAGCTGGAAAACGTGGTCCACTACGCCCTCATCGTGTGCCGCGGCGGCTGCATCCAGCCCGACGACCTGCGCATGGGCGGCAGCGGCCACCGCGCAGCGGCGCCGCGCAGCATCCCCCCGGCCGTGCCGGCCGCGCCGCCGGTGATCCCGGCCGCGCCGGTGGCCCCGGCCAGCGCCCTCGACAGGCTCGAGACGCTGCTGGCCGACCTGGTCGAATCCGGCGAACCCGGACTGTTCGACGGCGTCGAAGAGCGCCTGATCCGCACCGCCTACAGCGTCTTCGAGCAGAACCAGGTGCAGACCGCGAAGGCGCTCGGCATCAGCCGCAACGTGCTGCGCACCCACCTGAAGCGCTTCGGCCTGATCGGCGGCGGGCAGCTGGACGTCGGCGCCGGCCTGGCGCTGGGCGGTGCCGGCCACGCAGCCCTGTAGGCGCTGCACGGTTTTCAACACCTTGCCGGCGCCTGCTGTTGCAGCGCCAGCAGACCTGGACGGATTTCCATCGGCACACCCGCCGATTCGATGGCATGGGACTTGCAAACCACGAGGATGCAAGCCAACCATCCACAGGAAATCCATGTCCATCATCCATACCGAGACCGCCCTCGAGATCCATCCGGTCACCCCCGTCATCGGCGCCGAAGTCGCCGGCATCGACCTGGGCCGGCCCTTGTCGCCCGACACCGTCGCCGCACTGAAGGCGGCACTGCACAAGTGGAAAGTGCTGTTCTTCCGCGACCAGCCGATCAGCGACGAGCAGCAGCTCGCCTTCGGCCGCGCCTTCGGGCCGCTCACGCCCGCGCACCCGATCGCCGAAGGCCTGGCGCGCCATCCCGAGATCTGGGAGCGCAAGGCCGCCGAATACAAGGAGCGCTACCGCGGCGACCTGACGATGCCGAGCGCCCGTCCGCCGCGCGACTACAAGGGCTGGCACATCGACATCACCTTCATGGCCAACCCCAACAAGTATTCGATCCTGCGCGGCGTCGAGATCCCGGCCTACGGCGGCGACACCCTGTGGAGCAACCTGGCGCTGGCCTACGCCGGCCTGTCGCCGCAGATCCGCCAGCTGATCGACGGCCTGCAGGCCGTGCACCGGATCGCCGGCTATGACGGCACAGGTGCGAAGCCGCGTCTGGATGGACGTAAGGCCGGCCCCTTCGTCGCCCTGCATCCGCTGGTGCGGGTCCATCCGGACACCGGCGAGAAGGTGCTGTTCGTGAATCCGGGCACCACCAGCCATATCGTCGGCCTCAAGGAAAGGGAAAGCCAGGCGCTGCTCGAGCTGCTGTTCGACGAGGTCAGCCGCCCCGAATACACGGTGCGCTTCCGCTGGAGTCCGCACGCGATCGCGATGTGGGACAACCAGGCCACCGCCCACGCCGGTCCGATCGACTACGCCCACTTCGATCTGCCGCGCGTGGTACGGCGCATCACGGTGGCCGGCGACCTGGCGGTGGGACCGGACGGCTTCCGTTCGCAGCCGCTCGAGGGCGAACTGTTCGACGTCATCGGCTGAGCCGGGGGAGACCCCCATGCAAACCAGAAGACTGGGCAACACCGGGCTCCAAGTCTCGTGCCTGTGCCTCGGCACCATGACCTTCGGCCTGCAAACGGATGAAGCGCGCGCGCGCGCGATCCTCGACCGTGCCGCCAAAGCGGGCATCAACTTCATCGACACCGCGGACGTGTACCCGCTCGGCGGGGATACCGGTATCGTCGGCCGCACCGAGGAGATCGTCGGACGCTGGCTGCAGGCCGCCGCGAGGCCATCATCGGCGCCAGCCGCCCGGAACAGCTGGGCGACACGCTGCGCGCAGCCGAGGTGCGGCTCGATCCGGCTTTCAAGGCACAGCTCGACGAGCTGAGCGCCGAGTACCGTCGTGGCGACGCGACGCGCTGAGCGCCGCAAGCCTTCGCATCTGCTGCACGGCTGACCGCCAGCCAACATCGGCTGTGCAGCAGCCAACAGTTTTTACCTCGCTTTCCGCCAATCGGGCGCCATTCCAAGCGGTTTTGACATGGCACGAATGCTGCAATGCAGTGGTGTGCAGCCCTCAACCCGATTGGAGACCACCCGTGAACGATCGCCTCAGCCGCCTCAACGCCTCGCCCTCCGTCGCCGTCAAGCAGAGACTGGATTACCCGGTCATCGACACCGACGTCCATACCAACGACTACACCCCCGACCTCGAAGACTATGTCGCCAACTACGGCGGCGTGCACCTGGTCGACGCGCTGCGCAAGGCCTCCGCCGCGCGCATCGGCCGCGGCGGCATCGGCAACGGCAAGAGCTGGTACGAACAGACGCCGGAAGAACGGCAGTACTACCGCACCATCCGCGCGCCGTGGTGGGCGCGCGTGACCAGGAACACGCTGGACGTCGCCACCTACCACCTGCCGGAACTGCTGTACGAGCGCCAGGAAGAACAGGGTTCAGATTATTCGATCCTGTTCCCGAACAACGTGCTGGCGCCGCTCGGCGTGCGCGACAAGGACCACCGCACCGCGCTGCAGCGCGCCGTCAACCACTACCATGCCGACCTGTACCGCAAGTACAGCGACCGCCTGACGCCGGTGGCGGGCATCGCCCTGAACACGCCGGAAGAAGGCATCGCCGAACTCGAATTCGCGGTCAAGACCCTGGGCCTGAAGGCCGTCAACATCGCCGGCAGCGTGCGCCGCCCGATCCGCGCGCTGGCCGACAAGTACCCGGCCGACCAGCATCCGGAACTGCAGAAGTACATCTCCTACCAGGACTTCTACGGCATCGACAGCGAATACGACTACGACCCGTTCTGGGCCAAGGCGGTGGAACTGGGCGTGCCGATCCTGACCCACTACGGCAGCCAGGGCTGGACCGGGCGCAGCTCGATCAGCAATTACATGCACAACCACATCGGCCACTTCGCCGACGGCTCCGAAGCCTTTGCCAAGGCCCTGTTCTTCGGCGGCGTGACGCGCCGCTTCCCGCAGCTGCGCGTGGGCCTGCTCGAAGGCGGCGCCGACTGGGGGGCGCGCGTGTTCACCCACCTGGTCGACCGCTGGGAAAAGCGCAGCCTCGAAGGCCTGAAGAACTACGACCCGGCCGCCACCGACCGTGCCCTGCTGACCGAGCTGTTCGCGCGCTACGGCCAGGACCTTACCAAGGGCCGCCCGATCGAGGGCGAAGACCTGATCCGCGACACGCTCGGCGCCCACTACACGAAAGGCGCGCGCCAGCCGCAGGCCGACGAACTCGAAGACTTCGCCGCCGCCGGCATCCAGGGCGCCGAGGACATCAAGAAGCAATGGGTCGACAGCTTCTTCTTCGGCTCCGAATCCGACGACCGCACCATCGCCACCGCCTTCAACGACAAGGCCAACCCGCTCGGCACCAAGATCAACGCCATCTATTCGTCCGACGTCGGCCACTGGGACGTGCCCGACCTGACCGATGCGCTGGCCGAAGCGTGGGGCCTGGTCGAACACGGGGTCATCGGCGAAGCCGACTTCAAGGCCTACGTGTTCGCCAACCCGTACCGGCTGTACACCGAGGCCAATCCCGACTTCTTCAAGGGCACCGCGGTCGAGGCCAAGCTGGCTGCGGCGGCACCGGCGCGCACCTGACATCCATCACTTATAACAGGGAGAACCCTTTATGGCTCAGCGCAAGATGCGCCTCGGCGCCTTCATCATGGCCACCGGCCACCACATCGCCGCATGGCGCCACCCCGGCTCGCAGGCCGACGCCGGCGTCAACATCGACCACTATATCCGCCTCGCCCAGACCGCCGAGCGCGGCCTGTTCGACCAGGTGTTCGTGGCCGACAGCCCGGGCGTGCAGCAACAGCAGGACAGCGTGGAGGCCTTCAGCCGCCAGGGCCGGATCTCGTATTTCGAACCGGTGACGCTGTGGGCGGCGCTGTCGGCGGTGACGAAGCACATCGGCTTCGTCGCCACCGCATCGACCACCTATGAAGACCCCTTCCTGCTGGCGCGCAAGTTCGCTTCGCTCGACCACATCAGCAAGGGCCGCGCGGCGTGGAACGTGGTGACCACCGGCTCCGAAAACGTGTACGGCAACTTCGGCCTGGACAAGCATCCGGACCCGGAAGTCCGCTACGAAAAGGCGCATGAATTCCTCGACGTCGTGAAGGGCCTGTGGGACAGCTTCGAAGACGACGCCTTCATCCGCGACCAGGAAAGCGGCATCTACTTCGACCCGGACAAGCTGCACGCCCTGAACCACGTCGGCAAATACCTGAAGGTGTCCGGACCGCTCAACCTCGAGCGCTCGCCGCAGGGCCAGCCGGTGATCGTGCAGGCCGGGTCGTCGGAACCGGGCCGCGAGCTGGCCGCCGCCACCGCCGAAGCGATCTTCACCGCCTGGACCAGTTTGGAAGAGGCGCAGGCCTTTTACCGCGACGTCAAGGGGCGGCTGGCGAAATATGGACGCCGCCCCGAGCAGCTGCTGGTACTGCCCGGGATCTCGCCGGTGGTGGGCCGCACCCAGGAAGAAGCCGATGCCAAATGGGCCGAGCTGCAGGCGCTGATCCACCCGTCGGTCGGCCTGGCCACCATCGCGCGCTTCTGGCCGGGCGAGGACATCGCGTCCTGGGATCTCGATGCGCCGCCGCCCTACTACCCGACGCCGGCAGCGGGCCGCAACAGCCGCCACCACGTGGTGATCGAGCTGGCGCGGCGCGAACAGTTCACGGTGCGCCAGCTGTACGAATACCTGGCCGGCGCGCGCGGACACTGGGTCGTGGTCGGCACGCCGCAAAAGATCGCCGACGAGATGCAGCGCTGGTTCGAGAACGGCGCCGCCGACGGCTTCAACGTGATGCCGCCGGTGCTGCCGGCCTCGCTGGACGACTTCGTCGAACTGGTGATTCCCGAATTGCAGCGGCGCGGCCTGTTCCGCACCGCGTACGAAGGCACGACGCTGCGCGAAAACCTCGGGCTGGACAAGCCGCAGAACCTGTTCAGCGTGCAGCAGGCCAAGGCCGCCTGACTGTTGGCTTTGCAGCAGCCGCGCCGGCGCCGGGCCCGCAACTGTTGGCCGGCTGCTGGGGCGGCGACAGCCGTGCCCTGAAAAACCCGAAAAAACACGCCATCCGGATGGCATGAATCCTGCAAAACAAAGAGCAGGCACCAAGACGACAGGAGCAGTGTTTGAAGCATCTACCTAAAAAAATAATCGGCGCAGGTCTGTTGACCATCGCCGGCGCCACCCAGGCAGCAGGCCAGAGCAACGAGGAATTGCAGCGCCAGATCGAGGAACTCAAGGCCGTGGTCAGCGCCCTGCAGAAGCAGGTGCAGGCCGGCCAGGCGCAGGCGGTACCGGGCCAGGCCGCGGTTGGCGCCGTGCAGGACCAGGCCAGCGGCACCCAGACCATCACCTCGGAAACCATCGGCAGCGCCGGCGAAAAAGTCGACATCGCGACCAAGAACGACATCGACGGCCTGCGCACCGACCTCGAAAACTACAAGTACGAACAGAAGCGCAGCCGCGAGACCAAGACCGCGCTCACCACGCGCGGCACCACCATCGGTGGCAGCGTGCAGGCACGCGCCAGCGCCCAGACCCCGTCGGTTCGCACGGGCACCTCGAGCGTCGCCACCAACCGCAATTCGAGCTTCGACATCCCGCAGGCCACGCTCAACTTTGCGGGCAGCCTGTACCGCGACTATTCGGAAGGCCGCAACCTCGATTACCGGCTTGCCTTCGCCTACGCCAGGAACAGCCCGGCCACCGACGGCAGCCAGCTGAACGTGACCGACGCCTACGTGCGCTACAGTCCCTTCCCGACCCTGACCGGGCTGGAAGACCCGCGCCTGACCCTGAGCTTCGGCCAGCAGCAGATCCCGTTCGGCCTGGAAGCCCAGATCGGCGAGGAACTGCGCCCGGTGATCAACAACGCCCAGTTCCTGGGCGGCCTGGGCGTCGGCACGCGCCAGATCGGCCTGATCGTGCGCGGCGACTACGACCCCTACGTCGACTACGGCTTCAACTACCGCGCGCCGCTGCTCGAGTACGCGCTCGGCGTGGTCAACGGCAGCGGTCCGAACAAGTCGGACGACAACAACGGCAAGGACTGGATCGGGCGCGTCGCGTTCACGCTGCCGGTCGATTACTACAGCCTGTTCCGGGAGCTGAAGTTCGGCCTCTCGGCCTACAAAGGCAAGAAGAACCTGGTCACCGGTAATTCGACCACGGTCAGCGGCCAGGGCCGACGCGACCGCTACGGCGCCGACATCTATTACAACCACGCGCCCTTCGGCATTACCTACGAATACGCGGAAGGCCGCGACGGCGTTGCCGCCAACGGTCCCGACATCAAGTCGCGCGGCCAGTACCTGACCGCCTTCTACACCTGGGGCGAACAATGGGTGGCCAGTTCGCGGGCCCAGGCCAAGTACGACGATTACTGGCCCAAGTCCTACCAGCTGTTCGCGCGCTACGACATCTGGGACCCGAACCTGGCCGCCGTGCGCGACAAGAGCAAGATCTCGACCGCCGGCTTCAACCTGTTCTTCGCCGAGACCACCAAGTTCCAGCTCAACCTGAACTATTACCAGTACGAGAACCCGGCCGTACGCAATTCGAAAGAGCTGCTGGCGCAGTTCCAGTTCGGCTTCTGAGCACGCACCGCATCCGCCTCAATCACATCGGAAACCACATGACTCTCGCACGCTTCAAACCCTTCGCCGCACTGCTGGGCCTCATCGCGGCCGGCAGCCTGGCCCTTGCGCTGCCGACGGCGGCCCAGGCCCAGGACAAGCCGAAAATCATCCGCATCTCGTATTCGGGCGCCGGCACCGGCGGCCGCCCGATCACCGGCGGCACCATCATCTCGACCGCCCACCAGCAGGGCGTGCTCGAAAAGGAATTCGCCAAGGACGGCATCAAGATCCAGTGGACCTTCAACCCCGGCGCCGGCCCGGCCACCAACGAACAGCTGGCAAACGGCCTGGCCGACTTCGCCCACCATGGCGACCTGCCGATCATCATCGGCCGCTCGACCGGACTGCGCACGAAAATCCTGTTCTCGTACACGCGCTTCGGCTCGTCCTACATCACCGGTCCGATCGACTCGCAGGCCAAGTCGCTGGAAGACCTGAAGGGCAAGCGCCTGGCCGTGTTCAAGGGCACCGCCAGCCAGCTGGCCCTCGGCCGCATCCTGAAAAAGCACGGCCTGACCGAGCGCGACTTCAAGACGGTCAGCATGGACGGCGACACGCTGCGCGCGGCCATCGCCACCAAGGACGTCGAGGCCGGCTTCATCGCACCCTTTGACCTGGCGGCGCGCGGCGTGGGCAAGCTGATCTACGAAACCGGACCGGACCCGGACCTGACCTCGCAGGGCGTGTTCTGGGTGTCGGAAGAGTTCGAGCGCAAGTACCCGGACATCGTGCAGCGCGTGGTCACGGCCCTGATCAAGGTCGCGGCCTGGAGCTCGGACGAAAAGAACCGCGAGGCGCAGTACAAGCTGTGGGCCAACTCCGGCACCAGCTATTACGAATACCAGAAGACCTTCGCCGACACCCCGCTCAAGTGGCGCCTGTCGCCGCTGCTCGACGACTACTTCGTCGACAACCTGAAGAAATCGATCGTGCAGGCCAAGGAGTTCAAGCTGATCCGGCGCGACGTCGACCTCAACGGCTGGCTGGCGCCGCAATACCTGAACACGGCGCTCAAGGAACTCAAGCTGGAAGGCTACTGGCCGGAGTTCAATGCGGCCGGCAAGCCCAAGGTCGCGCAGAAGTAACTACCTGGACCCGGTGACGACATGAACACGGCTTCCACCTCCGCTCCCTACACGGCGCCTGCCGCGGCAAGCGCGCCGCCAGCGCCCTGGCGCACCCTGGCGCCGGCGCTGGGCGCGCGCCTCCTGGCACTGGCCGCCGGCCTGGTGCTGCCGCTGCTGCTGCTCGGCCTGTGGCAATACGCGGTCGAGCGCCACTGGCTCGCCGAGCAGATCCTGCCGCCACCGGCGCTGGTGCGCGACTCGCTGGTCGAGCTGTGGCAGAACGGCGACCTGACCCTGAACCTGGCGATCAGCCTGAAGCGCCTTGGCTGGAGCCTGCTGTTCGGCGGCGGCGGCGGCCTGCTGCTCGGCACGGTGATGGGGATCTCGCCCGCCGCCAGGGCCTACCTGTACCCGAGCTTCCAGCTGGCGGCGCAATTCCCGGTGATCGGCTGGGTGCCGCTGCTGATCATCTTCGCCGGCATCGGCGAGGCGCTCAAGGTGTCGGCGATCTCGATCGCGGTGGTGGTGCCGGTGGCCGTCAACACCTACCAGGGCATCCGCAACATCCCGCGCGCGCTGCTGGAAGTGGCCGCGGTCTACCGCTTCAGCCTTGCGCAGACGATCCGGCGCCTGGTGCTGCCGGCGGCCGCCGGCGGCATCTTCAGCGGCTTGCGCCAGGGCGTGATGCAGGGCTGGCTGGCGCTGGTGTTCGTCGAACTGCTGGCGTCGAGCGAAGGCATCGGCTACCTGATGGTGTGGGGCCGCCAATTGCTGCAGCTCGACATCGTGGTAGTCGGCATGCTGGCCGTCGGCACCGTCGGCATCGTGCTCGACCGCCTGCTGGCCTGGGGCGAAGCGCGCGTGCAGGGCTGGCAGCGGCGCGCCTACTGAGGAACCTGTCATGAATCTCGTATACAAACTACGCCAAGCCGACCTGCGCGGCCTGGTGCTGCCGCTGGCCCTGCTGGCGCTGTGGTATGCCCTGACCGCGCTGCAGCTGGTGAACACCAGGCTGATCGTGCCGCCCGGCGCCGTCCTCGCCACCGCCTCGAAAGTGATCACCGGCGGCGAACTGCTGGCCGGGCTCCAGGCCAGCCTGCTGCGCGACCTGGCCGGCTTTGCCGCCGGCAGTGCGGCCGGCATCCTGCTCGGCCTGTTGCTGGGCGTGTCGCGCTGGGCCGAGCGGCTGGTGGGCCCGACCTTCCACACGCTCAAGCAGATCTCCCTGTTCGCCTGGCTGCCGCTGCTGTCGACCTGGCTCGGCACCGGCGAAGCCGCCAAGATCCTGTTCGTCGCGCTGTCCGCCTTCTATCCGGTGGCGCTGGGCACCTTCGAAGGCGTGCGCAGCGTCGGGCGCGCCCAGTTCGAGGTGGCGCGCGTGCTCGGTTTCACGCGCTGGCAGCGCAGCTGGCGCCTGGTGCTGCCGGCCGCCGCGCCGCAGATCGCCACCGGCCTGCACCTGGCCCTGCTGTACGCCTGGCTCGCCACCATCGGCGCCGAATACCTGCTGGGCAGCGCGGCGCACGGCATCGGCAGCGTCGTCATCCGCGGCAAGGCCGGCTTCCACGTCGAGCTGATCATCGTCGGCATGCTGCTGATCGGCGTGGTCGGGATGGCGCTGAACCGTGCTGCGGCGTCGCTCGAAGCCCGCGTGCTGCACTGGCGCGGGCCGGAACATGGGTCGGGACACTGAGGGAGATGCGCATGAATACACACGCTGCTGCACTGCCGGCACAGGAACAGGCGCAGGGACAAACGCGTCCCACCCGCCGCCTGCGCTGGAACCGCCAGGCACTGACCCGCTTCGCGCTGTCCTGGCCCTTCCCGCTGGCCCTGCTGCTGCTCTGGACCCTGGCCGCCGAATTCGAATGGCTGCCGCCGCAGATCCTGCCGCCCCCAAGCATGGTCCTGGCGACTTTCCTCGACCTGGTCCGCAGCGGCGAGCTGGCCGACAACCTGTGGATCAGCCTGTGGCGCGTGCTGGTCGGCTTCGCGATCGGCGCAGCGGCCGGGCTGGTGCTCGGCATCGCCATGGGGCTGTCGCCGCGCGTGCGCGACTACCTGTACCCGAGCTTCCGCCTGGTCGCGCAGGTGCCGTCGGTCGGCTGGCTGCCGCTCCTGATGATGCTGGTCGGGATCGGCGAGGCGCTGAAGATCATCCTGATCGCCAAGGCGGCCGGGATGCCGATCGCGCTGAACACCTACAAAGGGCTGGAGGGCGTGCCGACCCGTTTCATCGAGGTGGCGCGCGTGTATGGATTCACGCGCTGGCAACTGCTGCGGCGGGTGGTGCTGCCGGCGGCGCTGCCGCAGATCTGGAACGGCATCCGCTACGGACTGACCCACGCCTGGCTGGCGTTGGTCGCGGTCGAGCTGCTGGCCTCGTCCGAAGGCCTCGGCTTCCTGATCGTCTACGGCCGCCAGCTGTACCAGCTCGACGTCGTGATGGCGGCGGTGGTGGTGGTCGGCGCCTTCGGCTACGCGCTCGACAAGCTGCTGGCCTTGATCGAGACGCGCCTGCTGCGCTGGCGCCGCGACGCTTTTTGATGGAGGAGACACGCATGACGATTTTCATGAATGCAGACGAGCGCCGGCGCCTGGTCCGTGGCGCCACGCTGCCGGCCCTGCTGCTGGCCTGGTGGTGGGCGATGTTCCACTTCCACTGGACCGATACGGTGATGTTCGTCCCGATCGACAAGGTCTGGGAGACCGCCGTGCGCATGTCCGGCAGCGGCCAGCTGTGGCTGTCGCTGGGCGCCTCGCTGGCGCGCGACCTGGCCGGCTTCACCCTGGGCAGCCTGGCCGGGCTCGCGGCCGGCACCGCGCTGGGGCTGTCGCGCCTGCTGGAAAACCTGGTCGGCCCGACCCTGCACACGGTCAAGCAGATCTCGCTGTTCGCCTGGATCCCGCTGATCTCGGTGTGGTTCGGCCTGGGCGACACCGCGAAAGTGGTGTTCCTGTCGCTGGCGGCCTTTTTCCCGGTGCTGCTGAATACCTTCGAAGGTATCCGCGGCGTGCCGCGCGAACTGGTCGAGGTGGCGCGCACCTTTGCCTTCACGCGCACCCAGATGCTGCGCCGGGTGGTACTGCCGGCCGCCCTGCCCTCGATCTTCACCGGTGTCCACCTGGCCCTGATCTACGCCTGGCTGGCCACGCTCGGCGCCGAATACCTGCTGACCTCGGGCATCGGCATCGGCAACCTGCTGACCGACGGCCGCGAACACCTGTGGATGGACCAGGTGCTGCTCGGCGTGGCCGTGGTCGGGCTGGTCGGCTTTACCCTCAACCTTGTCGCGGGCGCGCTCGAGCGGCGGCTGCTGCGCTGGCGCGGTCCGTCGGCCGGCCAGTACTGATCGATACCGTTTTATTTCAGGAGAAAAGATGGCACACGCAGGCACGCTGGAAATCCGCCAGCTCAGCAAGCAATACCGGGTCAAGGGCAGCACGCTGCCGGTCCTCGACAACATCTCGCTGTCGATACGGCCCGGCGAATTCATCAGCATCGTCGGCTCCAGCGGCTGCGGCAAGTCGACGCTGCTGCGCCTCGTCATCGGCCTGGAAAACGAATACCAGGGCGAGATCCTGCTGGACGGCAAACGCATCGTCGGCACCAGCCTGGAACGTGGGATCGTGTTCCAGGAACACCGGCTGTTCCCCTGGCTCACCGTGGCGCAGAACGTCAGCCTTGGCCTGCTGAACGCCGGCCTGCCCGAAGCGGCCAAGGCCAGATCGGTGCAGGAGCATATCGAGCTGGTGGGCCTGAAGGGCTTCGAAAGCGCCTACCCCTACCAGCTGTCCGGCGGCATGTCGCAGCGGGTGGCGATTGCACGCGCGCTGGTCAACCGCCCGGAAGTGCTGCTGCTGGACGAACCATTCGGCGCGCTCGACGCCCTGACCCGCAACCACCTGCAGCAGGAATTGCAGCGCATCTGGGAACAGGAAGGCATCACCGCGATCCTGGTCACCCACGACGTCGACGAAGCCGTGTACCTGGGCGACCGCGTGGTGATCATGGAACCGCGTCCGGGCCGCATCAAGCGGATCGTCGACGTGGACCTGCCGCGGCCGCGCGACCGCGGCAGCTTCGCCTTTGCCGGGATCAAGGACGACGTGCTGGCCGAGTTTTCCGACCAGCCGCCGGCGCGCCTGGTGCAGCCGGCGCCGCCGTCCGGCTTCGCCGACTGGCAGTTTTCCTGGTAACCCTCATATAAATATAGGTCTCATGTCCAATCCATTCGATCTGTTGCAAGCCCGCTACGGCACCGGCCAGGATGCCCCGGCGATTGCCGCCGGCGCCCTCAACCCGGTGCTGGAAACCCTGTTTGCGCACCGCTCGGTGCGCGCCTTCCTGCCGGAAGCGCTGCCGCCCGCTACCCTCGACCTGCTGGTGGCGGCCGCGCAATCGGCACCCAGTTCGTCCAACCTGCAGGTCTGGAGCGCGGTGGCGGTGCAGGACGACGCCCGCAAGGGGCGCCTGGCCGAGCTGGTCGGCGGCCAGAAGCAGGTGCGCGAAGCACCGCTGTTCCTGGCCTGGCTGGTCGACCTGTCGCGCCTGAAGCGCCTGGCCGCGCAGCGTGGGCGCCAGCTCGACGGCGCCGACTACCTCGAT
The DNA here is from genome assembly GCF_006715485.1 of Herbaspirillum sp. SJZ107. Lineage (GTDB taxonomy): Bacteria > Pseudomonadota > Gammaproteobacteria > Burkholderiales > Burkholderiaceae_D > Telluria. The sequence continues at coordinate 1,434,059 of NZ_VFNH01000001.1, read as the reverse complement.
ACCTTCCTGATGGGCGTGATCGATGCCGCGCTGGCGGCCCAGAACGCGGTCAACGCCGCCGAGTCGCTCGGCCTGGGCACGGTCTATATCGGCGCCCTGCGCAACCAGCCGGAAGCGGTGGCGGCGGAACTCGGCATCGCTGCCGGCGACGGCGTGTACCCGGTGTTCGGCCTGTGCGTCGGCCGCCCGGACCCGGCGCGCCCGAGCAGCATCAAGCCACGCCTGCCGCAATCCTCGGTGCTGTACCGCGAACAGTACGCGCCGGCGCCGGTCGAACAGGAAGTCGCCAGCTACGACGCGGCGATGCACGCGTTCTATGCGTCCCAGGGCTTGCCGCCGACGTCGTGGAGCGAGCATTCGCTGGCGCGCCTGCGCAGCGCGGCCGACCTGAAGGGGCGGGACCGGCTGCAGGAAGCACTGGCCGGCCTCGGCTTCGCGCTGCGCTGACATGGGCGGCGCAACCGAGGTGCCGGCACCGGGCGAGCGCTACCTGGCCGGCTTCATGCTGCTGGGCGTGCTGGCCGGCGCCTCCAACGGCGTGGCCAAGGTGGTGCTGCCGCTGTACGCGGCAGCGCTGCACGCCACGCCGTGGCAGATCGGGCTGGTCGGTGGCCTGCAGTTCGCCGGCATGCTGCTGCTGTCGCTGCCGCTGGGCGCCCTGATCGACCGCCACGGCAGCCGCCTGCTGTTCCGCATCGGCTGCGGCGGCGGCGTGCTGCTGTTCCTGGCCGGGTTCAGCCAGGCATCCACGCCGTGGCAACTGGTGGCCTGCGTGGTGGTGTTCGGGCTGCTCAATCCGTTCCGGATGGTGAGCACGCAGACCGAATTCCTGCACCTGCTGCCACGCATCGGCGCGGCCCGCGCCGGCTGGCAGCGCGCCGCGCAGAGCGCCGGCATGTTCTTCGTCGGCCCGCTGCTGGGCGCCTGGCTGCTCGGCCTGGCCGGCTATGCGCACACCTTCATGCTGGTGGCGGCCGGCCTGTGCGTCACGCTGCTGATCGGCGAGCGGGTGCTGTCGGCGGCACCGCCGGGACGCGGCGGCGATGCCACGCCCTTTATTGGCCGCCTGCTCGACCAGTTCCGCGTGATCGGCAGCCGCGCCGACCTGCGCCGCACCATGCTGATCGAATTCCTGGGCCAGGTCGCGATGTCCTACTTCACCGTGTTCGTGATCCTGCTGGCGATGCGCCGCTTCGGCATGCCGCCGCAGCAGGCTGCCGGGCTGGTGACGCTGCAGGGCGCCGCCTTCCTGCTGACCCTGCTCGCGGGCGGCACCCTGGTCGCGCGTTGGCCCGAGGGCCGGCGCTACTGCAGCGCCTTCGCCCTGCTCCTCGGCGCCGAACTGCTGCTCGCCAATCCGCTGGTGCCGGCCATGCTGTGGGCCGGTGCGCTGCTGCTCGGTCTCGGGCTGGGCCTGCAGCACCTGACCAGCGTGGCGCGCTTTGCCCGGCTGGCGCAGGAACTCGGGCGCGGCCGCACCGGCGGCATGTTTTCTCTGGCCGGACCGAGCGGCGGCCTGGTCGGCGCAGTACTCGGCGGCCTGCTCAGCCAGCAGCTGGGCACGCCGGCCGGCTTCGGGCTGCTGGCGCTGCTGTTCCTGCTGCAGCTGGGCTGGGAATGGCGGCGCGGCCTGCACACCTGCGCGTGCGCCGGCACCGGCTCTTATTTTCACATCGACAAAGGCAGACCATGAATCACGCAAGACGCAGCATCCTGGCAGGCTCGCTCCAACTCGCCGCCGGCATGGCGCTGGCCGGCGCGCCCGCCCTGGCGGCCGCTGCCGCAGCCGCCGCCAAGCCGGCGGTGATCCGCATCGGCGTTGCCCAGCCGGCCTACGGCAACCCGCCGCTGATCGCCGGCTCCTCGCTCGCCATCGCCCAGGCTACCGGCGCCATCGAACAGGAATTCAAGGCGGACGGCATCAAGGTGGAATGGTATTTCTTCAAGGGCGCCGGCCCGGCGGTGAACGAGGCACTCAGCAACCGCCAGCTCGATTTCGCCTACCAGGGCGACCTGCCGTCGATCATCGGCAAGGCCGCCGGGCTGAAGACGCGCCTGATCCTCGCCACCGGCGTGCGTGGCAACATCTACCTGGCGGTGCCGCCCGATTCGCCGATCCGTTCGGTGAAGGATTTGCGTGGCAAGCGCGTGGCCATCTTCAAGGGCACCAACGGCCAGCTGCCGATCGACCGCCTGCTGGCGGCCAACGGCATGACGGAACGCGACCTGAAAGCGATCAACCTCGACACCGCGACGGCCCAGGCGGCGCTGACCACGAAGGACATCGACGCCGCATTCGGCGCCTACGACCTGCTCAAGCTGCGCGACAAGGGCGCGGCGCGCATCGTCTACACCAGCAACGGCGATTCGCCGGTGTTCACGCGCCAGAGCCACGTGCTGGTGACCGACGACTTTGCGGCCCGCTATCCCGAGCATACGCGGCGCCTGGTCAAGGCCGTGCTGAAGTCGGCGCGCTGGGGTTCGGACGAGGCCAACCGCGAAGAAGTCTTCCAGCTGTGGGCGCGAACGGGCACGGCAAAAATCGAGCACTGGAAGGAAGACTATGCCAGCCAGCCGCTGCGGGTGCGCCTGAGCCCGTTGTTCGACCCTTTCCTGACCGCGCGCTACAAGGACGCGGTCGAGCATGCCTACCAGTTCCGGCTGATCCGGAACCGCTTCGACATCGACAGCTGGATCGACCGCAGCTTCCTGAACGCCAGCTTGAAGGAGCTCAAGCTGGACAGCTACTGGCCGGCCAATCCGGTCGGCGTGGCGCGCTCAGGCCTGGACGCGATCAGGTGAACTGTTCGACCAGCATCCGCACGCCACGCGCGACCCACTGCGCACCCAGCACCGCGAAGGTGAGGAGCAGCGCGATCTGGATCACACGCAACAACAGTTCGTGGCCGCGCCAGACGCGGCCGAAACGCAGCGGCTGGTGAAAACGGGTTGCAAGATGGGAGGGGGCGTGCCGAATGTTCATGTTTGTCTCCATGCATTTTTGGCTTTGTGTAGGGACAGCATACGCCTGGATCGGGCTGTCTGCAAACAGGTATTCGCACGGTCGTGCGGGCCATCCGGCACATGCCGTCGTCGACCGCATCGTGCTGCAGTGTTCATGATCTTTGGGCAGGCGCATTGACTTGCAGTACAATCGCCGGTCCCCAGCAGCAACGCACGACATGATCGACGCCCTGACCCGCCTTTGCCGACCCGCCGCAGCACGCCGCTGCGGCAGGATGCTGCCATGGCTGATGGCGATCGTCTTCCTGCTGCAGATCCTCGGCACTGCCGAACACCACCACGAGCTGCATGCGAAGACGCCGCATTGCGTCTCGTGCACGCTGCACGCGCAGCCGCATGCGGCCCCGCCGCCGACCACGCTGGCGCCGGTCGCTTCCGGTTGGTCGCTGGTGCACGCGCTGGTCCATGCGCAGGCCACCGGGCCGGCGCCCGCGGCGGCGCCCTTCCTGCTGCCGCCCGCACAAGGCCCGCCCGCTTTCCTCCAGACGTAGTCACATCCGGCGCCCCAGGGCGCGACCTGGCCGTGCGCGCACGCCGGGCCACATTACGACTGTACGCGGCCGGTGATCCCGCTCGCCGCTGAAGGAAACCACATCATGAGAACCACCCCGATCGGGTGCCTGGCGCTGCTCGCCGGTACCCTCCCTTGCCCTGCGCCGGCGCAACCCGTCAGCGACGCCGTCGCCGACAGCGTCGTCGTCACCGGCCAGCGCGGCGCCTACCGCAGCCTGGCCGTGGCCGGCGCAACCAAGACCGACGCCCTGCCGCTCGACCTGCCGCAAAGCGTGCGCACCCTCGGCGCCGACCTGCTGCAGGATGCCGGCGTGACGACCCTGTCCGGCGCGCTCGACCTGGCCAGCGGCATCGCGCGCCAGAGCGACCTGGGCGGTCTGTGGGACAGCTACGCGATGCGCGGCTTCACCGGCGACCCGAATTTCGGCGCCGACTACCTGGTCAACGGCTTCAGCGCCAGCCGCGGCTATAACGGCATGCGCGACGCCGCCGGCACGCAGTCGATCGAAATCCTGAAAGGCCCAGCGTCGGCGCTGTACGGCCGCGGCGAACCCGGCGGCACCGTCAACATCCTGACCAGGAAACCGCGTTTCGCCCCGCAATACGGCGTCGACCTGTCACTGGCCAGCTTCCGCACGCGCCGGATCGCGGCCGACCTCACCGGCCCGCTCTCGAGCACGGTCGCCTACCGGCTCAACCTGGCGCACCAGGACGGCGACAGCTTCCGCGACCTGCTGCACACCGAGCGCACCTACGCGGCGCCCTCCTTCCTGTGGCATGCGGGCGACGACACCACGGTCTCGTACGAGATCGAGGCCACGCGCCAGCGCACGCCGTTCGACCGCGGCATCCCGGCCATCGGCGGACGGCTCGACGGGCCCGGTGCGTTGCCGGTCTCGCGCTTCCTGGGCGAGCCGGCCGACGGGCCGATGACGGTGAAGTCGCTGGGGCACCAGCTGTTCGTCCAGCACGGGCTGGGCGAAGGCTGGTTGCTGCAAGGCGGCGCAGCGTACCGCGACAGCGCGTTGCAAGGCTATTCGAGCGAAGCCAACGACCTGCTGGCCGATGGCCGCACGCTGCGGCGCCAGCGCCGCCACCGCGATTTCTCGGCCACCGACCGCTCGGCGCGCGTCGAGCTGCTCGGCAGCGCCACCACCTGGGGCGTGGGCCACGGCCTGCTGTTCGGCGCCGATGGCTACCGCTTCGACGATACCCGGGTGCAGATGCGGCGCAACCCGTCCGCGGCGAACCCGTATGCGATCGACATCCAGGCCCCGGTGTACGGCGCCGCCGCCGCCCCGCTGGCGCTGTCGATCGACACCGTCGAGCACCAGCGCGCGCAGGCGCTGTACGCGCAGGACCAGTTGACGCTGGCGCCGCGCTGGAAGGCGCTGGTCGGCGTACGCTTCGACCGTTATCGCCAGACCGTGATCAACCATCGCACTGCCGCCGTCAACCGCCAGCGGCTGCACGCCACCAGTCCGCGTGCGGGCCTGGTCTACCAGCCGACCGCGACGACGTCACTGTACGCATCGAGTGCGCGCGGCTTCCGCCCGAACAGCGGCATCGGCATCGACAACGCCGCCTTCCCGGCCGAGGCCAGCCGCGCGCACGAGATCGGCGCCAAGATCGAGACGCCGGGCGGCATCGCCGCCACCCTGGCCCTGTACCGCATCGACAAGAACAACGTGCTGACCCCGAATCCGGTCAACACCGACTTTTCGCTGCCGGCGGGCGAAGTGGCGAGCAAGGGCCTGGAGCTCGACCTCGCGGGCCGGCTGCGGCGCGGCCTGCGGCTCTCGGCAGCCTATGCCTACACCGACGCGCGCGTGACCCATGGCGACAACACGATCCGCAGCGGCAGCCGCTTCCCGAACGTACCGCGCCACAGTGGCAACCTGCTGCTGGTCGCCGGCGACGACGGCGCATCGCTCGGCGCAGGCCTCACTTACGTCGGCCAACGCTTCGGCGACGTCGCCGCCTCCAGCGACTTCCGCTTGCCGGCCTACACCACGGCGCGGCTGCTCGCGGCATATGCGCCGGACAAGCACTGGCGCCTGGCCTTGAACGTGGACAACCTGTTCGACCGGCGCTACTTTGCCAGCGCCTACAGCCAGCTGTGGGTGGCTCCCGGCAGCACCCGCAGCGCCAGCGCCACCCTGTCCTACCGTTATTGAAAGCGCCCGTATGAACAACCCCAGCAAACGAATCGCATCGATCGACGTCATGCGCGGCCTGGTGATGCTCTTGATGACGGTCGACCACGTACGCGAAACCTTCTTCATGCAGCACCAGGTCAGCGATCCGATGGACCCGGCGGCGACCGATCCCGGCCTGTTCTTCACGCGCCTGGCGGCCCACTTCTGCGCGCCGATGTTCGTCTTCCTCACCGGCCTCTCGGCCTGGCTGTACGCGCACCCGCCATCGGGCGCACGCCACGCCACCGGCTTCCTGGTCAAGCGCGGCCTGCTGCTGGTCGCGCTCGAGATCACGGCCGTCAACTTTGCCTGGACCGGCACCCTCGTGCCCTCGATCGTCTACCTGCAGGTGATCTGGGCAATCGGCCTGTCGATGCTGGTCCTGGCATTGCTGCACCGCTTGCCGCTGCCTGCCCTGGCGCTAGTGGGCGGAACGATCGTGGCCGGCCACAATGCGCTCGCCAGCGTCGCGTTCGAGCCGGGCAGCGCGGCATCGCTCGCCTGGACCGTGCTCGAGCAGCGCGGTTTCCTGATGACCGATCCGGTACGCATCAAGGCCAGTTACCCGGTGCTGGCCTGGATCGGCGTGATCCTGCTCGGCCATGCCTGCGGTCCGTTGTACGCGCGCAGCGCCGCCCCGGCCTGGCGCCGGCGCTGGCTGGTGCTGGCCGGTACGGCCGGGCTGGCGTTGCTGGTCGCGCTGCGCAGCGTGAACCTGTACGGCGAGCCGGTGCCCTGGACCGCGCAGGCCGACGCGCTGCATACGGCGATGGCCTTCCTGAACTTCACCAAGTATCCACCCTCGCTCGACTTCATCCTGCTGACGCTTGGCTGCGGCCTGCTGGCGCTGGCCTGGATCGAACGCAGCGACACGCTGGCCACCAGGGTGCTGGCCGTGTTCGGGGGCGCGCCGCTGTTCTATTACCTGCTGCATCTGTACGCCCTGCTCGCCCTGCAGAAACTGACCGCCGCCGTGCTCGGCGTGCCGCGGGCAGACGTGGGCCAGGTCTGGCAGGTGTGGGCGATCGCGGTGCTGCTGCCGGTGCTGCTGTACTGGCCGGCCAGGCGCTTCGGCCGCTACAAGCGCGAGAGCGGCAAGGCTTGGGTCAGGTATTTCTGATCGTACCGTTTCACGGTCCGGCGGTGCCGACCGCCAGCGTATCGACCACCACACCCGGATCGATCGCGTACAGGCGCAGCACGTGCCTGCCCGCCGCCGCCGGTCCCAGGCTGGCAGTGACCGTGCGCGCATTGTTCAGCACACCCTCGGCCCATTCGGCGCCGCTGTCGCGGTTCGCCATCTCGACGATTTGCGGCGCGCCGGTGTCGAGCGCCAGCGCGAAGCGCAGCTTGCCGGCGCCGGGATGGGTCGGCAACAGCTTGGCGCGCACCGTCAGCACGCCGCCTTGGGCGAGATGCAGGTCGTAGTCGAGGCGCGGCGCGTCGGCGGCGCGTTCGGGCGCGATGCCGGCGCCGTCGGGCGCCACCAGCACCACGGCGCCGCTGCCGCTGGTGCCGAGGCCGGGCACTGCCTGCCATGAAGCCGCGCCGGCGTTGCGCTGGCCGTCGAAATGCTCGGCTTCGAGCACGGTCTCCGCTGTGGCCGTCGGCGTGGCCGGCGGCCCGAACGGATACGCCGGCATGGTCCATTGGGCGGTGCGGAACGAGGGCCACTCCCCGGCCGGCAGGTTCTCGGCCATGATGTGTTTCCACTTGCCGCCCGCCAGGCCGCCGTCCCAGTGGGCGGTCAGCTTTTGAAGCGCCGCGTCGGCCGCTTCGGCCGCATCGCGATGGCCGCGCTCGCCCTCCAGGAAGCGCTCGTTGGCCAGCGCCGATGCCTGCACCGGATAGGCGACCAGCTCGAACCAGGCGTCGCGGCTGGCCGCCGGGATTACGGGCGTGAGCGCATCGACGCGCCGGCGCAGGCCGGCGAACGCGCGCCGGCGCGCATCCGCCTGCGCCGGCGTCATGGAACTGCGGCGCGGCTGCTCCTTCGGCAGCCACCATTGCAGGTGTTCGGGACGGCGCTGGAAATTCAGGCGGTAGTAGTCGTTCATGATCGCCGCGATGTCGTCCGCCCTGGCCGGTCCGAATTCGCGCGCCGCCCAGGTTTTGAGGAAGTCCGGCAAGTTGTCCGGGCGCCAGCGCCCGATGTCCCAGGCCATCTGCAGGAAGAATTCGGTGCCGATTTCGGCCGGCTTGAGATCGCCCACGTTCAGGATCCAGACGCGATCGGCGCCGGCGTCGTACGAGCGCTTCATCTCTTCCCAGATCAGCGCCGGCGGTGTCGTGTTCAGCCACAGGTAGGACAGCGGCGCGCCCAGGTAAGAGACGTGATAGTAGACGCCGAAGCCGCCCGCACGCCTGCGCTCGGCCAGCGTCGTAAAACTGCGCACGTAGCCGAAGTTATCGTCGGTCCACATCAGCGTAACGTCGTCCGGCACCTGCATGCCGGCCTGGTACTGCGCCAGCACTTCCTTGTAGGGCACGAACAGCTGCGGCACCTTGTCGACCTGCGGGTTCACGTGCCTGGCCAGCAGCGCGCGCTGGTCGGCGAAGATCTGCTGCAGCAGCGCGACCCGCTCCGGCACCGCCTTCGGCCCCTGCATGGCGCCGTCGTGGATGCCGCGCGTGCCGATCGTGTAGATGTTCTCGTAGCGGCCGTTGGCGGCCACGCGCGCTTCCCAGTAGGTGCGCATGCCCCCGGCATTGGTCGCGTAGTTGTACCTGTCGGGCGCGTCGGTCCATTCGCCGACGTTATTGCGCAGCATCGGCTCGGCGTGGGACGAACCCATCACGATGCCGTATTCGCTGGCCAGCGCGGCGTTTTCAGGAAAGCTGTTGAACGGCCGGGTCCCCGGATGCATGGCCGGCCACAGCGTGTTTGCCTTCAGGCGCAGCAGCAGTTCGAAGATGCGGGTATAGGTCCTGGGGCCAATGTTCCCGTGTTCCGGCTCGTAGGTTCTCGCGGCCCACTGGCGCAGGCCCCAGTCCTCGTCGTTGATGAAGATGCCGCGGTACTTGACCGAGGGCGGTCCGAAACGGCGCAGGCCGGCCTTCACGTACAGGGCGTCGCGTCGCGCCGGGACGACGTCGGCCCACCAGGTCCAGGGCGACACGCCGATCGCCTGCGACAGCTCGTAGATGCCGAACGCAGTGCCGCGCGGGTCACTGCCGATGATCACCAGCGCGCGTGGCACGCCCGGCATCGGCTGCTCGACCGTGGCGATGACGAAGCTTTCCCACTTGCCGAGGAGAAAGGACAGATCGAGCTTGCCGCTGGCGGCCAGCGCATCGGCGATCGGGCTTTTGCCGAGAGTCCCGACCAGCACCGCGGATGCGCCGGCGGCGGCCTCCTTCGCGGTGACCAGTTCCGGCTTGCGGCCGCTGACACGCGCGATGTCGGCGGCCAGGTCGCGCACCGCGTGCTCGACGACTTTCGCGTCCGTCGGCGCAAGCACGATGCGGGCGGCGCCCTTCGGGCCAGCCAGTGCGAAGTCGGCGGCGGTGCCGGCCGATTGCACCCAGCCCTGTGCCCATATGGCCGGGCTGGCGAGCAGCGCGGCAAGCAGAATGATCCAGCGTAGCATCGTGTCTCCAACTGTTCGCCGCAGTGTATCGACAGTTGGGTGGCTTGGGCCGCGGCCGCCATGAACGATCAATAACTTGACTGGTACCGTCCCATTCGGAAGCGGCTAATTCGGCTTGCGCGCAAACCAGGTCGCCAGCGCCGATCCGGACAGGTTGTGCCACACGCTGAACAGCGCGCTCGGCACGGCCGCCAGCGGACTGAAATGGGCCGCCGCCAGGGCCGCGCCGAGGCCGGAATTCTGCATGCCGGTCTCCAGCATCACGGCCTTGCGCTTCGCCAGGTCCATGCCGAACAGCCGCGCAAAGCCGTAGCCGAGCGCGAAGCCGAGCAGGTTGTGCAGGATGACGGCGGTCAGGATCGTCAAGCCGTTCGAGGCGATCTTCGAGCGGTTCAGGCCGACGATGATGGCAATGATGAAGACGATCGTCAGCGTGGACACCAGCGGCAGCGCCTTGACGCTGGCCGCGGCGCCCTTGCGGAATAGTGCCTTGACGATCAGGCCGAGCGCGATCGGCACGATGACCACCTGCACGATGTCCAGGAACAGCGACTGCGTATTGATGGCCATCCACTTGCCGGCCAGCAGCGACACCAGCGCCGGCGTGGCCAGCGGCGCGATCAGCGTCGACACCAGCGCGATCGAGACGCCGAGCGCGACGTCGCCCCTGGCCAGGAAGGTCATGACGTTGGAGGCGGTGCCGCTCGGGCAGCAGCCGACCAGGATCACGCCGACGGCAATCTCGGGCGGCAGGCGCAGCACGATCGCCAGCACGTAGGCGATGCCGGGCATGATCAGGTAGTGGCCGACCACGCCGATCACCACGTCGCGCGGACGGCGGAAGACTTCGCGGAAATCGTCGGCCGACAGCGTCAGGCCCATGCCGAACATGACGATGCCGAGCAGCGGCGCGATCCAGGACTTGTAGCCGACGAACAGCTGCGGGGCGAAGAAGCCGCAGCAGGCGAACAGGACGACCCAGAGCGGAAAGGTTTTTGCTACGAAGTTGCTGGTTTTTTCAAGTGCGTTCACGCGCGGTTTCTCCCTGGGTCATGCGGCTGGCAGGCATTGTATCGAATCGGGCTGGACCGATGCGTCAGCGCTCCCACGCCAGGTTTTCCAGCTCATCCGAAATGACCTGCTGCCCATGCTCGACCATGAACTCCTCGAACGAGGCCGCTACAGTCGGAATCGCCCGCGCCGCCTTGTGCATCACATGCCACTCGCCCTGCACGTGAACGCCGGGGACGCTCAACACATTCAGCAGGCGGTTGCGCACTTCCAGCGTACAGGCGTGCACCGACAGGAACGCCACGCCCAGCCCGGCGGCCGTCATCTGCTTGATCGCCTCGTTGCTCGACAACTCGGACCCGATCGCCAGCGGCACGCCCTCGTCCTCGTACACCCGGTCGATGGCGGCGCGCGTACCCGAGCCGCGCTCGCGCACCAGCAGGTTGTGGTCGGCGATGTCGGCCAGCGTCACCGTGGCCTTGGCCAGCAGCGGATGCCCGGGCGCCACGAAGAACGCCATCGGATGGCGCGCGAAGCGGCTGGCGTGGGTCGGGAATTCGCGCGGCGGCGTGCCCATGATGGCGAGGTCGATCTCGTCGCGGCTCAGCATGCCGAGCACCTCGGGCCGCGAGCCGACCTGCAGCTTGATGCGCACGTGCGGCCGGCCGGTGGTGAAGCGCACCAGCATCGGCGGCAGCAGGTGTTCGGCGGTCATCACGGCGCCGATGCGCAGGGTACCGGTGGTGACGCCCTTCAGCGCGGCGATCTCGTCGCCCGCCTCTTCCCACAGGCCGAGGATGCGTTCGGCGTAGCCCACCAGCAGTTCGCCGGCCGAGGTCAGCTGGATGGTGCGGCCCTGGCGCCGCGTCAGCGGCACGCCGGCCGCCTCCTCGAGGAGTTTCAGGTGCAGGGAGACGGCAGGCTGGGTCACGTGCATCGCCTCGGCCGCGCGCGAGACGCTCTGGTGGCGCGCCACGTGCACGATGGCTTGCAGTTGTTTGAAGCTGGCTGGATACATATAAGCTTTTACTTATTAGATTTCGAAAATTATTTATTTTTATTTTAGCCTGCTCAGCCGTATAGTGAACACCATTCAGCGTCAATAGTTCAGAAAAGGAGTTCATCATGACGGCACAAGCGCTTATCTTCGACTTATCCGCTTTCCCCGGCACGGATACCGCGCCTGCCGGCCTGGATGCCGAGCGCCTGCTCGACGAAGCGGTCGAACACGGCCTGCCCTGCGCCCTGATCTCCGAACTGCCCTATCCGCAGGCGGAGCAGCAGCTGCGCCGCCGCTTCGGCGACACCGCCCACCATATCTTTTCCGTGGTGCTGACCGGCGCCGACTTCAAGACCCGCGGCCCCAAGTCCCCCTATTCCGTCGTGCTCGACCAGATGGGCGTGCCACCCGACGACGCGCTGGCCGTGACCGCCTCGCCGCATGCGATCGCCGCCGCGCGCACCGCCCGCATCGGCGTGCAGGCCGAACGCAAGGCGGTGCGCGTCACCCGCCGCAAGACCCGCACCATCGTCCGCCCCGACACCCGCCACTAAGCGCCTTCTGGAGACCACCATGCAATCCATCGTCATCGTCGGCGGCGGCGTCGCCGGCCTCGAACTCGCGACCCGGCTTGGACGCCAGTTCGGCCCGTTCCACAAGGACCGCGTGATCCTGATCGACACCGCGCCCACCCACTTCTGGAAGCCGCTGCTGCACGAAGTCGCGGCCGGTACCATCGACCCGGCCAGCCACACCATCGACTATGCGCGCCAGGCCATCGACAACCATTTCACCTTCCTGTGCGGCGAAGTGGTACACGTCGACCGGGCCCGCCACACGCTGACGGTGCGCGGCCGCCGCTTCGACGACGGCCATGGCGGCGACAGCAGCCACACCCTGATCGGCTACGGCCGCCTGGTGCTGGCCTACGGCTCGGTGACGAACTTCTTCGGCATTCCCGGCGCCGAGCAGCACTGCCTGTCGCTCGACAGCGTGGAACGCGCTGAAACCTTCCGCAAGCGCTTCCTGAACCTGTGCGAAGCGGCCGGACGGCGCCGCAGCCTGCACGCCCAGTCGGCCGCGCCAGCACTCGACATCGTCATCGTCGGCGCCGGTCCGACCGGCATCGAGCTGGCGGCCGACCTGCGCCACACGGTCGACACGCTGGCCCACTACGGCCTGTCCGGCCTGGCGGCGCCGCACCAGGTGCGCATCCGCATCGTCGAGCGCGGGCCGCAGGTGCTGCCGTCGCTGGACGCGCAGGCGTCGAGCCTGGCGGTGCGCAAGCTGGAAGCGATGGGAATCGAGATCTGCACCGACACGGCGGTTGCCGAGGTGCGCGAGAGCGAGGTCGCGACCGTCGACGGGCGCGTATTCCCGGCCGCGATCACGGTATGGGCGGCCGGCGTCAAGGGTCCGGATTTCAGCACCCGCCTGAACGTGCTACTGAACCGCAGCAACCAGGTGCTGGTCGACGGCCAGCTGCGCAGCCTGACCGACCCGCAGATCTTTGCCCTGGGGGACTGCTCGACGCTGCAGAACCCGGACAAGACCGCGATGGCGCCGCCCAGCGCCCAGGCGGCGCGCCAGCAGGCGATCTACCTGGCGAAACTGCTGACGCACGAGAAGCCGAACCAGCTCAAGGGCTTCCAGTACCGCGACTACGGCACGCTGGTGTCGCTCGGCCGCGGCGACGCGGTCGGCATCCTGCGCCGCGCGATCGGCAGCCACCACCTGCGCGTGAAGGGCACGTTCGCGCTGGCGATGTACAAGCTGACCTACCAGCGCCACGTGATGGGCCACCTCGGGCTGTGGCGCATGTGCGCCAACGTGCTGGCGCGCTGGAGCCGTTCGAAGATGCTGATGCCGGTGCGCTGGCACTGAGTCCCACTGAGCCGCGCACCCGGCGCGCCGCTCAGATCGCGGCGGCGATCGCCTTGCCGACTTCGGTGGTGTTGGCGCTGCCGCCCAGGTCCGGGGTCTTCGGCCCCTGGGCAAGCGACAGTTCGATCGCCTTCATGATGGCGTCGGCCGCGGCCTGGAATGTTTCGTCGCCGTTGCCGAGGAACTCGAGCATCATCGCGCCCGACCAGATCATGCCGATCGGATTGGCGATGTTCTTGCCGAAGATGTCGGGCGCCGACCCGTGCACCGGCTCGAACAGCGACGGGAAGCTGCGGTCCGGATTCAGGTTGGCCGACGGCGCGATGCCGATGGTGCCGGTGCAGGCCGGTCCGAGGTCCGACAGGATGTCGCCGAACAGGTTCGAGGCCACCACGACGTCGAAGCGTTCCGGCGACAGCACGAAGCGCGCGCACAGGATGTCGATGTGGTACTTGTCCCATTTGACGTCCGGGTAGGACGGCGCCATCGCTTCCACCCGCTGATCCCAGTACGGCATGCTGATCGAGATGCCGTTCGACTTGGTGGCCGAAGTCAGGTGCTTTTTCGGACGGCTCTGGGCCAGGTCGAAGGCGTACTTGAGGATGCGGTCGGTGCCCTTGCGCGTGAACACCGATTCCTGCAGCACGAATTCGCGGTCGGTACCGGCGAACATCTGGCCGCCCACCGACGAATACTCGCCTTCCGTGTTCTCGCGCACCACGTAGAAATCGATGTCGCCCGGCTTGCGGTTGGCCAGCGGGCTGGGCACGCCCGGCATCAGGCGCACCGGACGCAGGTTGACGTACTGGTCGAAATCGCGGCGGAACTTGAGCAGCGACCCCCACAGCGAGATATGGTCGGGCACCAGGTCGGGCATGCCGGCGGCGCCGAAATAGATCGCATCCATCCCTTCCAGCTGCTGGCGCCAGTCGTCCGGCATCATCTGGCCATGCTTCAGGTAATAGTCGCAGTTGGCCCACGCCATGGTGGTGAACTCGAGGTCGAGGCCGAAGCGGCGGGCGGCAGCTTCCAGCACGCGCAGGCCTTCGGGCATCACTTCGTTACCGATGCCGTCGCCGGCGATCACTGCAATCTTCTGGGTCTTCATGGTGGGGGGCTTTCTTTCCGACGTTGCGATGGTGAGCATGATATCGAATACGATCGAACATATAATCCCCCATTTCGTGAATCCAAAGAACACGCAGCGTGAATAATCTGCCGCTCCCCAGCAAATCGCTGCTGGAAGACCTGAACCTGTTCTGCACCGTGGTGCGCAAGCAGGGCTTTGCCGCGGCCGCGCTCGAGCTGGGCGTCTCGAACGCCTTCGTCAGCAAGCGCATCGCCGTGCTCGAGCAAGCGCTCGGCGTGCGCCTGCTGCACCGGACCACGCGCCGGCTGGCCCTGACCGAGCACGGCACCGTGGTCCACCAGTGGGCGCAGCGCATCCAGGAAGACGTCGACCAGCTGGCGGAAGCGATCTCGCAGAAAGGCAGCGCGCCGCGCGGGCTGCTGCGCGTATGCACCAGTTCGGGTTTCGGGCGCAACCGCGTCGGACCGGCGATCTCGGCGCTGGCGCGCGCCTACCCCGATCTTGAAGTGCAGCTGGAACTGCTGGACCGGCCGGTCGACCTGGTCGCCGAGGGCTTCCATCTCGACATCCGGGTCGGCCAGGTGCAGGAGCCGCACCTGATCGCGCGCCGCATCGCCGCCAACCAGCGCGTGCTGTGCGCGGCGCCGGCCTACCTGGCGCGCAGGGGCATGCCCGCCGAACTGGCCGAGCTGGCGCAGCACGACTGCATCGTGATCCGCGAGCGCGACCAGGATTTCGGTCGCTGGAAGCTGGCCGGCCCGGACGGCGAAGACACCGTGCGCGTCAAAGGCGCGCTGTCGACCAACAACGGCGAGCTGGTGCACCAGTGGGGCATCGACGGCCACGGCATCATCCTGCGCTCGATCTGGGACATCGGGCACAGCCTGGCCGACGGCAGCCTGGTGCGGGTGCTGCCGGCGTATCACCAGCCGGCGGACGTGTGGGCGATCTATCTGGCGCGGCTGGGGACCACGGCCAACGTGCGGGTGTGCGTGCGCTTTCTGGAGGAATGGCTGGGCGCTCGGCTGGATGGTTGATCGCGTGCGCCCCGCTGCATCCTGAAGACGTCTTTTTCGGGCAGCTCCGCGTTGTCGGTTAGTTGCGGATCATGCGCAAATGCTCCGCACGCAAGTGGCATGGTCATGACGTCGATCTTTGTTGACGCGCGCAAGCACTGTGTGTACAGTACATCCATAAATTCATATATATGACTAGATGAGCATATGAACTTCGTACGGAGACACGACGAACGGCTTCCCTTGTACCAGCGCTTGCGGGACGAACTCAGCGAGCGCATTGCCAGCCAGCAGTGGCGGCCGGGCGAAGCCATCCCCACTGAAGCCGAACTGGTCAAGCAGTTCTCGGCGTCCATCGGCACGGTGCGCAAGGCGATCGACATGCTGGTCGCGGAAGGCGCGCTCGAGCGCTTCCAGGGACGCGGCACCTTCGTGCGCCGGGCACGCTTCGATTCTTCCCTGTTCCGCTTCTTCCGCTTTCAAAAGGAAAGCGGCGAACGCCAGGTGCCGGAGGGCCGCATCCTGCGCCGCGAAGTCATGGAAGCGCCCTCCGCGGTGGCGTCCGCCCTGCGCCTGGCGCCCGGTTCGGAAGTCATCCACATGACGCGCCTGCGCCTGCTGAACGGCACACCGCTGCTCGCCGAATCGATCTGGCTGCCCAAGTACAAATTTGCGGCACTGCTCGACATCGACACCGGCGCCTTCGGCGACCTGCTGTATCCCTTGTACGAGGAACGCTGCGGCCAGGTGATCGCGTCGGCCGAGGAAGACCTCACCGCCGAAGCGGTCGACGAGGTGCATGCGCGGCTGTTGCAACTGCAGCCCGGCGCGCCGGTGATCGTGGTCGAGCGCGTGGCGCTGGGCTATGACCGCCAGCCGCTGGAGTGGCGCCGTTCGCGCGGCCCGGCCGAGCAGTTCCGCTATCACGTAGAGATCCGCTGAGGATCCACTGAGGATCCGCTGAGCGGCCGGCGGGGCACACCCCGCCGTCCCGAATTACAGAGGCCAGCCTGGCGACAGGCGCGGATGGCCCCTCTTTACCTATAAATTCGACCCGAGGAAAGACAATGCATTCGACCACCCTGGACACAAGCACGCGCGTCATATCGCAGCTGGAGCGCCAGACCATGCGCAAGGTCGCATGGCGCCTGCTGCCGGTTCTCATGCTGGGCTACTTCATCGCCTTTGTCGACCGCGTCAATGTCGGCTTCGCGGCGCTGCAGATGAACCATGCCGTCGGCATCGACCACGCCGCCTTCGGACTCGGCGGCGGCCTGTTCTACCTGACTTACGTGCTGTTCGAAATTCCGAGCAACCTGGCGATGCAGAAGGTCGGGGCGCGCCTGTGGATCGCCCGCATCATGATCAGCTGGGGCCTGGTGTCGGCCTGCACTGCCCTCATCAGCGGACCGAACTCGTTCTATGCGATGCGGATCCTGCTCGGCGCCGCCGAAGCGGGCTTCTTCCCGGGCGTGATCCTGTACCTGACCCAATGGTTCCCGTCCGCCTACCGTGCCCGCATCATCGCCATCTTCATGGTCGCGGTGCCGCTGTCCAGCTTCATCGGCTCGCCGCTGTCGGCCGCGCTGCTGCAGCTCGACGGCCTGTTCGGCCTGCAGGGCTGGCAGCTGATGTTCGTGCTGGAAGCCATGCCCGCCATCCTGCTCGGCGTGATGGTGCCATGGCTGCTGACCAACAAGCCGCAGGAAGCCAAGTGGCTGAATGCGGAAGAAAAGTCCTGGCTGACGCGCCAGCTGGACACCGAGAACGCGGCGGCCGGCAAGACCGCCGGCGGCGCCGACCACGGCCGCCTGCGCGACATCCTGCTGAACCGCTACGTGCTGGCCGCGGCGCTGGTGTATGCGGGTGCGTCCGGCGCCAGCCAGTGCCTGTCCCTGTGGCAGCCGCAGATCATCAAGGCCTTCGGCCTCTCGACGCTGGAAACCGGCTTGCTCAACTCGGTGCCCTTCGGCATAGCCGCCGTCCTGATGCTGTGGTGGGGCAAGCACTCGGACCGCACCCAAGAACGCGTCTGGCACAGCGGCCTGCCGCTGGCCGCGGTGGCGATCAGCCTGATGCTGGTGGCGTTTACGGGTTCTTCCCTCACCCTCACCATCGCGCTGCTGGTGCTGGCAGTCACCGGCACCTATATCTTCAAGGGACCGTTCTGGGCACTGGCCAGCGAATGGATGCCCGGCAAGAGTGCTGCCGCCGGCCTGGCCCAGGTCAACGCGGTCGGCAACCTGGCCGGCTTCGTCGGCTCCGCGATGCTGGGCGCCATCAAGCAGGCGACCGGCAGCTTTGCGCTGGCCCTGCTGCCGATCGCGCTGATCTCCCTGATCGGCTGCATCACCCTGTGGCTGCTCACCCGCAAGCGCTGACCGGCTTCCCATTGCACCCAACCAGGGCCGCAGCGCTGACAGCACCAGCGGCCCGATGACAGGCGGGCGTCGATGCCACCCCGCCGCATCATGCGGAGACATTCATGTTCAACTGGTACCGGGAGATCACTCCACGGGAACGCAAGACTTTCTGGGGCTGCTTCGGCGGCTGGGCGCTCGATGCGCTCGACGTGCAGATGTTCAGCCTGGCCATACCGGCCCTGATCGCCACATTCGGCCTCGACAAGACGGACGCCGGCCTGATCGGCGGCGTGACGCTGGTGTCCTCGGCCCTCGGCGGCTGGATCATGGGGGCCGTGTCCGACCGCATCGGCCGGGTCCGGGCACTGCAGCTGACGATTGCCTGGTTCTCGCTGTTCACGATGCTGTCGGCGTTTGCCACCGGCTTCGGCCAGCTGCTGGTGCTCAAGGCACTGCAGGGCTTCGGCTTCGGCGGCGAATGGGCGGCCGGCGCCGTGCTGATGGCCGAGGTCATCCGGCCGGCGCACCGCGGCAAGGCAATGGGCTCGGTCCAGAGCGCCTGGGCGGTGGGCTGGGGTGCGGCGGTGCTGCTGTATTCGGCAGTCTACCTGCTGCTGCCGCCCGAGCTGGCCTGGCGCATCATGTTCGGGATCGGCGTCCTGCCGGCCCTGCTCATCATCTATGTGCGCCGCCACATTCCCGAGCCCGAGCGTTTTACGGACAGCGCTTCCCGGCCCGGCGCCGGCGGACCCGGACCGCTGGCCATCTTTGGGCCCGGCGTGCTACGCCTGACCGCGATGGGCGCCCTCGTCGGCGTCGGCGCGCATGGTGGCTACCACGCCCTGATGACCTGGCTCCCGACCTACCTGAAGACGGAACGCCACCTGTCCGTGCTCGGCACGAGCGGCTACCTGGCGCTGATCATCGGCGCATTCTGGTGCGGCTGCATTGCGAGCGCCTACCTGATGGACCGCCTCGGCCGGCGCTGGAATCTGGTCTTGTTCGCCGCCTGCTGCATCGTCACCGTACAGGCCTACGTCTTCCTCGATCTGGGCGACAGCGCCATGCTGCTGCTCGGACTGCCGTTGGGCTTCTTTGCCGCCGGCATTCCGGCCAGCCTGGGCGCCCTGTTCAACGAACTCTATCCGGCGGAGATGCGCGGCGCCGGCGTCGGGTTCTGCTACAACTTCGGCCGCATCGTCTCGGCCGGGTTTCCGGTCCTGGTCGGCCACATGAGCGGCAACATGCCGCTCGGTACCGCGATCGGCGTCGATGCCGGCATCGCCTATGCGCTGGTGATCCTTGCCGTTATCGCGCTGCCGGAAA
The DNA here is from genome assembly GCF_006715485.1 of Herbaspirillum sp. SJZ107. Taxonomy (GTDB): domain Bacteria; phylum Pseudomonadota; class Gammaproteobacteria; order Burkholderiales; family Burkholderiaceae_D; genus Telluria. The sequence goes on along the minus strand of NZ_VFNH01000001.1, from coordinate 1,415,044 downwards.
CCCGCGGCAAGGATCTCGCCGACGGCGCCGCCGGACACTGAACGAAACATGGTCCTCAACTCCACCTCAGCGATAACACTGCATGAAACGACGCCAATTCCACATGGGCGTGGCCAGCGCCATCCTGCCTTTCCTGCTGCCCGCCTGTGCCGGCACCGGGAAGCGTGAGGAGCATCCCAGCATGGCAGCCATCGATACCCACGCCCACATCTTCCAGCGCGGCCTCAAGCTGGCCAACGTGCGGCGCTACGCACCCGACCATGACGCCCTGCTCGCCGACTACATCGGCATGCTGGACCGGCAAGGCATCGCGCGCGGCGTGCTGGTGCAACCCAGCTTCCTGGGTACCGACAACAGCTATCTTCTCGCCGGACTGAAGCTCCTGCCCGGGCGCCTGCGCGGCATCGCGGTCGTCGGGCCCGACGCCACGCCGGCGGCGCTCGGCGCGATGCAGGCCGCCGGCATCGCCGGCATCCGCCTGAACCTCGTCGGCAACGCCGCCGTGCCCGACTTCGCGGATGGCCGCTGGCGCGCACTCCTGCGGCAGGTCGCGGACCTCGGATGGCAGGTCGAGGTGCACCGCGAAGCCGGCCGCCTGCCGGCCGTCCTGCAGCCGCTGCTGGATGCCGGCGTCAAGGTCGTGGTCGACCACTTCGGCCGTCCCGACCCGGCGCTCGGCGTCGACGATCCGGGCTTTCGCTTCCTGCTGGACGCCGCGTCGACGCGGCGCGTCTGGATCAAGCTGTCGGGCGCCTACCGCAACGGCGCCGGCGGCCGCGGCCAGCAGATCGCCCTCGACGCCATCCCGCTGCTGCGCCACGCCTTCGGTATGGAACGCCTGCTGTGGGGCAGCGACTGGCCGCACACCCAGTTCGAAAACCAGGCCGACTACGGGTCGGCCAGGCAAGCGCTCGATACCTGGCTGCCGGACCCGGACGAACGGCGCATCGTGCTGGCCGATACGCCGAAAGCGCTGTTCGGGTTCACGTAAACCGCACCCGCCGCCGGCATGGCACCGGCACAAAAAATACCATCACATTGGAGACAAGCATGAAGAAGTCGGCACGCGCGCTCGCCGTCGTGGCAGCGCTTTTCCTGGACCCGGCCGCCATGGCCCAGAGCGAGGTCCAGATCTACGGCATCATCGACGCCGGCGTCGAATACGTGAACCACGCGGCACCCGGCGACGGCAGCGTGGTCCGCGTGGTTTCGGGCGGCAAGAACACCTCGCGCTGGGGTTTTCGCGGCAGCGAAGACCTGGGCGCCGGCCTGAAGGCGGTCTTCAACCTCGAGGGCGCGATCGGCATGGATACCGGCGATACCGGCGGCGGCCCGCTGTTCAAGCGCCAGGCCAATGTCGGCCTCGAAGGGGGCTTCGGACGCATCGTGGTCGGCCGCTCGTTCACCACGACCTACGACCTGGTGAGCAAGTTCGATCCGATGGGCTACGCGCCGAACTACTCCTGGGCGACCACCGGCAGCGCCACCGGGCCATCGAAATACGGCATGACGACCGGCTTCGACAACCTGGTCAAATATACGGGCCACAGCGGCGGTTTGACCTACGGCGCCACCGTCGGGCTTGGCGAACAGGCCGGGCACGCGGCCGATGGCCGCAAGGTCGCCGTCGGCGGATCATGGTCCGGTGGCGGCCTCGGTGTCATGGCGACCTGGGAACAGGTCAACGGCAATACCCTGGCCGCCAGCGGCCGGCGCGACCAGACCCGCGCGTGGCACCTGGGCGCGGCTTACCAGTCGGGCCGCTGGCGCACGATGATGGCAATGCGCGGCTTCGAGCTGGACTCCGCCACGCCCGGCAAGGCCGACCTGCGCGCCGACACCTGCTGGGCCGGCGTGAGCTACCTGGTCGGCAACGTGACGCTGACCGGCGCCGCCTACCATATCAATACGCGGAACCTGCCTGCCAGCCGCGATGCCGACCCGACCATGGTGGTGGTGCGCGCCATGGTCGCATTTTCGAAACGCACGACCTTCTATGTCGTCGCTGCGCAAGCACGCGCCGCCCACGGGCAACCGATCGGACTGTCGCGCGACGAGTTGGGCAGCGCATCGACGCAGACCGGCTTGACGACCGGGATCCAGTACCGTTTCTGAACCGTTTGCGCGGCCGTCGACACGGCCGCCGTTTGCCAGCCACGCCAATCCTGCGTACACTGCTGCCGTCTGCTCGCATGAGCCGACAAACCGCTAGGGGTCCTGCGCCGTCGTTACCGGCGCGCGGGTGAGACATACCCTTTGAACCTGATCTGGATAATGCCAGCGAAGGGAAGCCCGAACAGCCTGCGCGCGCCGCCCCGCATCCGTTTTTCTTCTCTTCCCTGCATCGCCAGTCCTTACAGTGACCCGGGGAGTGAGCAACCTTGAACATCATCGTGTTGGGCGCCGGCGCAGTCGGCACCGCGTCGGCCTGGTACCTGCGCCAGGCCGGCGATGCCGTGACCGTCCTCGAACGCCAGCCAGGACCGGCGCAGGAGACCAGCTTTGCCAACGGCTGCCAGATTTCGGTGTCGCATGCCGAGCCGTGGGCGAATCCTGCCAGCCTGCTCAAGGTATTGCGCTCGCTCGGGCGCGAAGATGCGCCGCTGCTGTTTCGGCTGCGCGCCGATCCGCTGCAATGGCGCTGGTGCCTGCAGTTCATCCGCGAGTGCCGGCCTGAGCGCGTCGCGGCGAACCTGCGCCGGATCGTGGCGCTGGCCGACTACAGCCGCCGCAGCCTGCAGGCGCTGCGTGCCGACACCGGCATCGAATACGACCATCTGGAACGCGGCATCCTGCATTTCTACACGGACCAACGGGAGTTCGACAAATCCTGCGCGGCGGCGGCGGCGATGCGCGCACTGGGCTGCCCGCGCATGACGATCGACGCCGACGAGGTGGTGCGCATCGAGCCGGCCTTGCGCGCGGCACGCCCGCGGCTGGTGGGAGGCGACTTCACGGCCACCGACGAATCGGGCGACGTCTACCGGTTCACGTCCCAGCTTGCCGCCCGCAGCACGGCTGCCGGCGTCCATTTTGCCTACAACATGACGGCGACCCGCCTGCTGGCCGAGGCAGGAAACATCACCGGCGTGGAAGTCATCGACGGCGCCGGCCGGCACCAGGTGCTGCGTGCCGACGGCTTCGTCGTCGCCCTCGGCAGTTTCTCCCCTGCCCTGCTGGCACCGCTCGGCATCCGGCTGATGATCTATCCGGGCAAAGGCTATTCCGCCACCTACCCGATCGCCGATGCCGGCGCGGCACCGACGGTGTCGCTCACCGACGACGGCCACAAGCTGGTCATGTCGCGGCTCGGATCGCGCCTGCGGGTAGCCGGCACCTGCGAGTTGAACGGTTATTCGCGCGAACTCAACATGGTGCGTTGCGAAGCGATCACGCGCCGCGTGCGCGCCCTGTTTCCAGACGCCTGCGACTACGACCAGGTGCGCTACTGGGCCGGCCTGCGGCCGCTGACGCCGTCGAACCTGCCGTATGTCGGCAGGACGCGTTATGCCAACCTGTACCTGAATACCGGCCACGGCACGCTTGGCTGGACCATGGCCTGCGGCTCGGGCCGGGCGCTGGCCGATATCGTCTCGGGTCGCGCGCCCGAGGTCGCGTTCCCGTTTTCCTGATCCGGCGATACGGGATAATCATCGATCCGCGTAGCTGGACTTGAGGACGTCGACGAATGCGCGCAACGCCGCCGGCATGTGCGTCCGGTTCGGGTAATAGAGGTAAAAGCCGGCGAATGGCGGGCACCAGGGTTCCAGCACGCGCACCAGTTCCCCACGCCCCAGGTAGGGCGCCACCAGACCGTCGAGGAGATACGCCAGGCCGGCGCCGCGCAGCGCGGCATCCAGCAGCAGATTGGTGTCGTTGGCGGTGAACACGCTGTCGACGGCGACCTCGCTGGCCCCCGCCGGCCCCGAGAAACGCCAGCGCTGCAGCGTCCCGCTCTCGCGCCAGCGGTAGGTCAGGCAGGCGTGTTCGCGCAGTTGCAGCGGCGCTTGCGGGGCCGGATGCCGGGCAAGATAGGCAGGGGCGCCCACCACCGCCATGCGCAGGTCGGGTGTGAGCCGGATCGCCACCATGTCCTGCTGCACCAGTTCGCCAGAGCGGATGCCGGCGTCGAAGCCGCCGGCGACGACGTCGGTGATGCTGTCGTCCACCACCAGATCGACCCGTACGCCCGGGTAAGCCGCCAGGAAGTCGGCCAGGATTGGCCCGACGACCCATTGCGCGGCGATACGCGGCAGGTTCACGCGCACGGTGCCGCGCGGCGTGTCCTGGTGCGCGCCGACCTCGCGCACGGCCGCGTCCATCTCGCCCAGCACCGGCTGCAGGCGCGCGAACAACTGTTGCCCGGCTTCGGTCGGGGCGACGCTGCGCGTGGTCCGGTTGAGCAGGCGCGCGCCGAGCCGCGTCTCCAACGCGCGGATCGTATGGCTCAAGGCCGACGGCGACAGCCCCAGGCGCTGCGCCGCGCGCCGGAAACTGCGCTCGCTCGCCACCGCCATGAAAGCCACCAGCTCGGCGTATTCGGTCCCTGTCATATTGATGCACCATATTCAACAACCAATGCCGATTATAGGATATTCACGCGCATAGTCGCCGCTGTCACACTCATCCATCTCGTTGACAGTAAAGGAAAACATCATGACTGATACCATGCGGCGCTGGGAAATCGACGCCATCGGACGCGACCGGCTGGCATTACGCGAGGCGCCGATCCCGGTCCCTGGCGAACACCAGGTACTGGTGAAAGTGGCGGCGGTCGCCCTCAACTACCGCGACAAGATGGTCGTCGAGACCGGGCGCGGCCTGCCGCTGGCGTTTCCGTTCACACCCGGCTCCGACCTGTGCGGGGAAGTGGTCGCATCGGGTCCGGGCGCCAACCGCTTCGAGGCCGGCGCGCGCGTGATCTCGACCTTCATGCCCGACTGGATCGACGGCCTGCGCCCCGGCGATGCGCGCACGCCGGCCTACCGTACCCTCGGCGGCTACTATCCGGGCGTGCTGGCAGAGTACGTGGCGCTGCCGGAGGCGTGGCTGGTGCGCGCCCCGTCCACGCTGACAGATGCCGAAGCCTGCACCCTGCCCTGCGCCGGCGTGACGGCCTGGTTTGCGCTGGCCGAGCGCGCCCGCGTGCGCGCCGGCGACACCGTGCTGATTCCGAGCACCGGCGGCGTGGCGCTGTTCGGTCTGCAGATCGCCAAGGCGCACGGGGCCACAGTGATCGTCTGCGGCCGCGCGGACAACGAGGCGCGCACGCGTGCGCTGAGCGCCGACCACTATATCGACAGCAAGCGCGGGAACTGGCTCGAGGCCGTGTACGCGCTGACCGCGGACCGCGGCGCCGATATCGTCCTCGAAGTCGTGGGCGGCGCCCACCTCGGCACATCGGTGCAGGCGGCGGCCGTCGGCGGCCGTATCTGTCAGATCGGGGCACTCGAGGGCTTCGACCTCGGCGCGCCGGCCATGCCGCTGATGCTGAAGGATGTGACGATCCACGGCATCGGCACCGGCAGCCGGCTGGCGCTGGAGAACCTGGTGCGCGCGGTCGACCGCAACCGGATCAAGCCGGTGATCGGGTCGCGCCACCCGCTGGCCGACCTGCCGGCCGCCTTCGAACAGCTGGACCGCGGGGCGTTCGGCAAGATCGTCATCGAGACGTAAAACGGAACACTCATTCCCACCAGCTGAACAGTCCCCGCCGGCGCGGCTTGCTACACTGGAGATGTCATATTGACCATCTCGAGGAATGCCATGCGACCATTTACCGTGTTTCTGGGTACGACCGCGCTCGCCGTCGCCATGCCCGTGCTGCATGCCGCGCCGGTCGCCGACTGGCCGAGCTATAACCGGACCGTCGCCTCCGAACGCTTTTCGCCGCTCGACGCCATCAAGCCTGCGAATGCGGGCGCCATGAAGATCGTGTGCAGCTACGATACCGGCGAATCGACCGGCTTCCAGTCCGGGCTGGTGCAGGTCGATGGCGCCCTGTTCGCCACCACCGAGCACGACACCTTTTCCATCAATCCGGACACGTGCAAGCTGAACTGGCGCATGCACGAGGAGTTCAAGAACAGCTACCTGGGCGCCCAGCGCGGCGTCGCCATCGAAAAAGGCCGCGTGTTCCGCGGCGCGTCGAACGGCTCGGTCTATGCGTATGACGAGAAGACCGGTGCGCGCCTGTGGCATACGCAGATCGCCGACCAGGAAAAAGGCGAAACCGTACCGGCCGCGCCGATCGTCTGGAACGGCCTGGTCTTCATCGGCAATGCCGGCGGCGACAACCGCGGCGTCAAGGGACGCATGTACGCCCTCGACGCCGCGACCGGCAAGATCGTCTGGGAGTACTACCTGGTGCCGAAATCGGCCGCCGACCCGACCCGCGGTCCGCAGGGCAGCGGCGCGCCCCCGGCCGCGACCTGGAACAATGCCCCCGGCGTGGAAATCACCGGCGGCGCCACCTGGACCTCGTATTCGCTCGATCCCGCAAGCGGCGAACTGTACGTCCCGGGCGGCAATCCGGCGCCCGACTTCGCCAAGCACCTGCGCAAGGGCGAGAACCTGTACGCCGGCTCGGTCGTCGTGCTCGATGCCAAGACCGGCGCCTACAAGCGCCATTTCCCGATCGTGCCGGAAGATTTCCACGACTACGACGTGTCGTCGGCCCCGGCGCTGTTCACCGCCCGCAACGGCACCGACATCATGGCCTTGAGCCCGAAGGACGGCTTCCTCTACGCCTTCGAGCGCAAGAGCGGCAAGCGCCTGTACCGGCTGCCGATGACCACCCAGTTCAACACGGGCGCCCCGCTGTCGCCCAAGGGCACGCGCTTCTGCCCCGGCACCCAGGGCGGCTCCGAATGGAACGGGCCGGCCTACGACCTGGCCCACGACGCCGTGCTCAGCGGCCAGGTCGACTGGTGCACGACCGTGCGCGTCGACGGCGACGACAAGATCGCCTCGGTGTCGAAGGGCCAGGCCTGGTCCGGTTCATCGAAGGACGGCTTCGGCAAGAACGACCCGAAAGCCAGGTGGGGCGGCTGGCTGACCTCGGTCGATGCGGTCTCCGGCAAGCAGCGCTGGCGCTTCAAGGCGCCGAATCCGATCATCGGCGCGGTGACCCCGACCGCCGGCGGCGTGGCCTTCTTCGGCGACATGGGCGGCAACTTCTATGTGATCGACAGCGCCAGCGGCAAGGTACTGTGGAAGCGTGCGCTGGGTGGGGCCGTCAGCGGCGGCGTGATCACCTACGACACCGGCGCCGGACAAAAGGTGGCGGTCAGCACCGGCCTGCAATCGAAGATCTGGCCGACGCCGAAGGCGACGGCGCAGATCCAGGTGCTGGCGGCCGAGTAGCCGGGTGTTTTCCTGCGCGGCGGCCGTGCAGGACCCGGCTGGCGCTCCTGTTCCTCGCCGTGCATCGTGTCGGCGTGATCTCCTACACGACGACGGCTCAGCATTGCCTATGCTGCAGCGCAGCATCGTGTGACACTGGCACAAATACAAGGACTCAGCGCCTGAAGGGAGCCAGATGATGTTACATACGATGCTGGACGCATGGTCGTCCTTCGCCCTTTCCCCGTTCGCCCCGGCCCGCGCATCCAGCGGCGGGACATTCACCGCCGACCGTTACCACGGCGACGCCCGATCCTTGCGCTACAAGCTGTTCGTGCCGGGCGGGCATGGCGACGACCCGCTGCCGCTGGTCGTCATGCTCCACGGCGGCGGCCAGGACGCCGACGATTTCGCCCTCGGCACCGGCATGAACGAGCTCGCGCAGGAAGCCGGCTACCTGGTCGCCTACCCCGAGCAACCGGCCGACGCCAACTGGAGCCGCTGCTGGAACTGGTTCGACGATGGCCACCACCAGCGCGGCCGGGGCGAACCTGCCCTCATCGCCGGCGTCGTGCGCAAGGTCATGGCCGAGCACGCGGTCGACCGGACGCGCGTGTACGTCGCGGGCCTGTCCGCCGGCGGCGCCATGGCGGTCATCCTCGGCAGGACCTATCCCGATCTGTTCGCCGCCGTCGGCTGTCATTCCGGCCTGGCGTACGGCAGCGCCACCGACCACTATGGCGCGATGCTGGCCATGCGCGACGGCGCCGCCGCGCCGGCACCGGTGCGCGGGAATGCGCCGTCCGGCGTGCCGACGATCGTCTTCCACGGTGACCAGGACAGCACCGTGCATCCGAATAACAGCGCCGGCGTGATTCAGCAGACCATCGATGCCTACACGGCGCAAACGCCGCGCGGACGGCTTGCGCTGTCGTTGTCGCAGGAGCGAGGGGAGATGGCCGGCCGCGGCTTCACCCGGCACGTCCACAAGAGTCCCGCGGGGAACATCCTGGCCGAGCACTGGACGCTCGACGGCGTCGGCCACGCCTGGTGCGGCGGCAACCGGCGCGGCAGCTACACCGAGGCGGGCGGCCCGGACGCCAGCCGCGAGATGCTGCGTTTCTTCCTGCGCCACCAGTGCACGGGGGCACGCGACGCGCTGGATCCGGTCGAACCCGAGGTCGCCGTGCAGCCGGGTTGACGGAACACCGACCGGCGCTTCGTCACTGCCACCGGCCGTTGGTGGCGGGGTGTCGTTCGGTCGCCTTTCGTTTGTCGGTTAGTTGCACTTCTTGGATCGGAATGCCTCTGCAACGTGCTTGACCAACTGCCGCCATACGCGTCAAGGCCAACGTCGCGCCGACAGCAAGCGGACCTGGGCTCGTGAAAAACCGCATAAGGATGTGCACATTCGGTCGTTCATTTTTGTAAGGGACGCGGTTAAGGTGGGTTTTCCTCCATCCACCAGGACCGTCATGACCGAAGCCCTCACGCCTAGCCGCGCCGCGGCGCCCTGTTGCAGCCCCGCCGACCTCCCCGCGCCGGCGGCGCGTCCCATCTACCTGGACTACGCGGCCACCACGCCGGTCGATCCGCGCGTCGCCCAGAAGATGCTGGTCTACATGACTGAAAAATTCGGCAACCCGGCCAGCTCCTCCCACGCTTTCGGCCAGGATGCCGCCTTCGCGGTGGAACGTGCCCGCACCCAGGTCGCGGCCCTGATCGGCGCACGCGCCGGCGACATCGTCTGGACCTCCGGCGCCACCGAATCGAACAATCTCGCCATCAAGGGTGCGGCGCACGCCAACCGCGCCAAAGGCCGGCACCTGGTCACGGTGGCGACCGAGCACAAGGCGGTGCTCGACACCATGCGCCGGCTGGAGGGCGAAGGCTACGAAGTCACCTACCTGCAGCCGCAGGCCAGCGGCCTGGTCGACCCGGCCACCTTCGAGGCGGCGCTGCGGCCGGATACCATCCTGGCCTCGGTCATGCTGGTCAATAACGAGATTGGCGTGATACAGCCGGTGGCGGCACTCGGGCGCATCTGCCGCGCACGCGGCATCCTGCTGCACGCCGACGCGGCGCAGGCGGCCGGCAAGATGCCGGTCGACGTCGAGCAGCTGCAGGTCGACCTGCTGTCGCTGAGTGCGCACAAGCTGTACGGCCCCAAGGGCATCGGCGCGCTGTACGTGCGCAGCGACCCGCAAGTCCGGCTGGAGGCGCAGATGGACGGCGGTGGGCATGAAAAGGGCCTGCGCTCCGGCACGCTGCCGAGCCACCAGATCGTCGGCATGGGCGAGGCCTGCGAACTCGCCCGCCTGGAACTGGCTGGCGAAACATCGCGCATCGCGGCCTTGCAGGAACGCCTGCGCAGCGGCCTGGCGGCCCTGCCCGGCGTGCGCTTCAACGGCGACCTCGCACAGCGCATTCCGCACAACGTCAACGTCAGCTTCAGCGGCACCGGCGGGCTGGCGGACAAGCTGCCCGGCATTGCGGTGTCCGCCGGCTCCGCCTGCAATTCGGCCAGCGCCGCGCCCTCGTATGTGCTGCGCGCGATCGGGCTGAGCGATGCGCAGGCGCGCAATGCGGTGCGCATTTCGCTGGGCCGCTATACCGGCGCCGCCGACGTCGATTATCTGCTGCTGCAATTGCGGCTGGCGCTGCGCTAGGGTAAGCGAGACCGCTTCGCGGACCGCTGGGCGCCTTGTCTGCGTGGGACGTTCAGTCAGTCGCCCTGCGCCACTGCGGTCAGCTGTTGCCGCAGCCAGCGATGCGCAGGATCCTTCGTCCGATCGAAGGCTTCTCGACCGCTGGCGGCTTGATCGATGCGGTCAGCCGCTTCGGCAAGACCGTCAAGCTCAAAGCCGACCGCTACTACAGCGACATCTGTCGAGCAACACCATGAAGGGCGGCGAACCATCGACGTGACGTTCACGCTGACCAACCGCGGCGACGCGGACCCGCCTCGTGCGGGTTTTTTTTCGATCGTCGCCGGTTGCCCCGGCAGGTTCGGCCAGATCACCCCGGGTGTGCCGGCCGTACGACTTCGACACGGAAGTGGTGCAGAACGCTAGTTGTGTACGATTGCATCTTCGGAAGACTGCAAGCGGACCTTCCCAGCCTCTCCACTCGTCGTGGCGCCAGGCTTCCGATACGTGGCGAGTACCAGGCAAATGGCGATAAACCAGAGAAGCCATGCGTCAAGCATGTAGGGAAACAGGTCCATCAGAGTCCCTCCAGGTACACGGGCTCCTCCAGCTACCAGGGGCCCTCCGGCGCCCACGACCAGCGCTGCAGTGGAGATGAAGAAGTGCCGCAGGCAAAAACTGATTTTGGACCATGGGAAAAAGACCAGTCCAGCTACAGAGAACGCGAAAAAGGAGCAGGAACCGGACTGTATCGAGAGCCCCCATAGCCCCCCGATCCCTGCCAATGCCAGGCAAGGCAACACGTCACTGGTGACGAATCCGCTCGACGGCACCCGGGTGCCAGCATCAGGACTGCTGAATCCGGGCCACCATGTCCTGCACCTCCGCAGCGCGAGCGTAGAAATAATGCCGCCCATCAGCGTGATCATGAGATGCAAGCGAATTCCGCTGCCTAGCTGGAAAAGCAGGATTTCAAACACACCCCAGCCAAGAATTGCGCAGAAAAATACGCTGAACGTAAGGTTTGCTGTTACAGACTCTATTTTTCTCAGAATCATGATGATCGGTTTCCGACGTCTGTGGCCCGAGGATGCGACGTTTATGAATTGCAGGAAACTTATAGTCTGTTCTGCTTCGAAATCTGCCTCAAGCAAACATCTGCCTAAGTTTGATGCGGATCAGTAATCGCCCGACCATTTGCGACATCAACAAACCCTGACTATTGACCGCGCCTCTCGCTCGCTGCCCAAGTGCCGGCAGTGTTGCAGGTTCTCGGCATCCCAATCGAGATTGCCGGAAATCAATGCCACAGCGGTGCTCAACCTTAAAATTTACCTTGATTCTTTCTAATTGATATATCGCAAATGCCGTTCGGTGCAGGAGGAACGCGATGAAAGATAAGGTGACTACGCTGAATCGGGATTCCTCTTTCTTGAAAAGCTGGTCATCCTCGCGTGCCGGTTACGGAATAAAACAGGAAACCGGTGCAATTGCGATCATGACCGTATTGCTTCTTCCCGTTATCCTGGGTTTTTTCATGCTTGCTCTCGATCTCTCGCGGATCTACAACCGGCAAGCTGAAATGCAGATTCTGGCCGATGCAGTTGCGCTTGCAGCAGCAAAAAAACTGGATGGAACAAGCGCAGGCGTCAATGCGGCGCTGACTGCTGCGCAGCAAGTCGTGGAGGATCAGGTGAATGGGCCAAAGTATGCCTATCTGCACAATATGACCTGGGAGAACGCCGCGATAACATTCGGTGCTTCACACGAAGCTGGCAGCGGCTGGAAATCGAGTGGGGACGCGGCAGCTTCTCCTGCTGGGCTGGTGTTTGTAAAAGTGGACACCAAGCTGCTGAGCGGAAAGTATGGAAAAGTCGCCCTGTTCTTCGCGCCGATCATATCGGCATCGTTCAGTTCCGTCGAAGTCGGCCACGTCACGATTGCAGGCAAGGGCCGCCTTCAGGTGACGCCGCTGGCCATTTGCGCCATGTCGTCCACGCCGCGTGACAAGCGCCCGAACTCGAACGGCGCCCAGTACGATGAGCTGATCGAATACGGTTTTCGCCGTGGCGTGGGCTATGACCTCATGAACCTCAATCCAAAGGGGCCGGGTCCCATGAGTTTCCAGGTCGATCCGGTTTCATTGGCAGGCAGCGGCGCCGCGGCATCCAATCTCGACCCATCGATTTACGCAGCATATATCTGCACAGGAACGATGGCCGTCCGGCAGGTGACGGGTGCAACGGTTGCCGTCCAGAGCCCGTTTCCAATCGGTACGTACTTCGGTCATCTCAATTCCCGTTTTGACCCTTATTCGGGGACCTGCGACGTCAACAACTCGCCGCCCGACAGCAATGTCAAGCAATACGCGTTTGCCGGGGTGAGCTGGATGTCCACGAAGGCTACAGTCCAGGTCGCAAAACAGGATTTCGCGACAACCACAAAGCTGCAGACGGTTGCCGAGATCGGACCGACGAATTACCCGACTGCCGTGGATTACGGCGTGCTCTGGTCTTTTGCTCGCGCGGTCCCCTGGTCGTCCGTTACCAATCCGAATGCACCGGAACCGCCCGGGGGCTATACGCCCTTCGCTGCAACTTCACCCAACATCTGGAGCAAGCTGTACGGCTCGACGTCGACAATCGGGACTTATCCGGCATCGGCGCCTTATCTCATGGCCAGTGGTGGCGCCTATTTTCAGAGCCCGGCAGTGGCACGCAGGCCCGGCACCGCGAACAGACGGGTTCTGAACATACCTCTGCTTTCCTGTCCAGTAACCGGCTCTACCGCGACGGTGCTTGGAACCGGGAAATTCTTGATGACGACACAAGCCAGTGCCACCTCACTCTATGCAGAATTTGGTGGTCTCACGACAGAAGATCAGCTGGGTGGGCCAGTGGAGATCTATCAATGAAAGCATCGATTCGAAAACCGTCCTTGCGTAGACGAGGCAGCATTGCCGTCGAGTGCGCAATCGTACTTCCCTTTTTGCTGATTATGATCAGCGGCATGCTGTTCTTTGCGCGGGTTTTCTGGTGCTATACCGTTGCAGAAAAAGCCGCGCACGATGCCGCCAGGTTCATGGCGACCACAACGCTCAGGGAAATTACGCCATCGTCGACCGGCAGCGACGTGCCAGTTGCTCTTTTGGCAGAGAAAATCGCGAGGGATGAGATAGCAGAATTGAACCCTGGCGCGGGCATCGCCGTTTCGGTGCAGTGCTATGCAGGCAGCCCTACGCCATACTGGGATCACTGTTTCGGCATCGACGTGCCAAAGAAGGTCATGGTACGCGTCACCGTCCCGGTCTACGACTCGTTCTTTGATCCATTTACATCAGTCTTTACCGATGGTGGACCAATCGTCCTCAGGGCAGTCATGGCAACCGACTATGTAGGAGGCTGACGTGAAGAAGCCAACTATCCGGCGCCCGGTGAGGCATGCAGAGAGCGGCGTGGCAGCAGTCGAATTTGCGCTTGTAGCGATTCTGTTCTTCATCGTCGTGTTCGGGATCCTTGAGATCGCCCGGATAATGTACATGTACAACACACTTGCCAACGTTACCCGGAGCGCAGCGAGAGCCGCCGCAAATATCGACTGGCGCAGCACCGCCGATCTGGATCTTGCAAAGCAGCATGCGATGTTGCGAGCCTCCCCCGGGGAACTTCCATTCGGTGCGCCGGTCACCGACCGGCACATTCGCATCGACTACATTTACCTGAAACAGGGAGCGACGACGACTTACGAACCAATTCCGGCCGCAAGCATGCCCGGCAGCCCGGGCCGGAATCGTCAAAACTGCCTCACAAATCCCTACGGAAGCGCAACCAGCCCATCCAATACCTGTATTCGTATGGTTCGGGCCCGGATATGCAAACCCGATTCCGATTGCGCACCGGTCAATTACCAAATGCTGATCCCGTTACTGAACCTGGGCGTAACGCTGCCGACGTCTACGACGATCGTCAGTGCGGAGACGCTGGGCTATCACGCCGGCGATCCGGTCTCCCCCTGAGCGAACAGCTGTATTCATGGCTGCCGCACCTGATCTTCGCTCCGAAGCGCATCCAGGAAAACGCACAGGCGCAATTCCATAACTTCCTGGCGCTGGCCGCGACCCTGACAAGTTTCAGCATGTGCTGGCTGCTATTCGGGCAAGCCAGGGCCAGCGGCTGGATCGGCATCGCGTATGCGGCGTTCAGCCTTCCCTTGATCCTGCGACCGATGGTCGCGCAGACGCATGCGTCGAATGGCCAGGTCGCGGGACGCGTGGCTGTTGGGCAGAGGTGGCTGGTCACGCTGATTTTGCTGGCGGTCCTTGGCCCGGTGGTGCTGGCGATGGCTCGTAACGCCTTGCCGGATATCGGCAGCTTTTCGATCAATGGCTCGCTGCTGGTCGCGCTATTGGCGGCGCTGGCCGGGTGCGTGGTATTCGGCCTGGCGCTCAGGAATCAGCTGCAAGCTCCCCCGCAGTCGGTCGGCGTCGCGCGCGTCGCCGATACCGTGACCATGAACGCCCATCCGAACAAGCTGCTCGAGGAAATCGATCGCGTCATGATGGCGCGCTGGTACCAGAACATTCCGAACCGCCGCTATGCGCGCCGGTCGCCCGAGATCCACGGCCAGCAAGGTCGCTTTGAAGCGGAACTCTTCGAGGAAACCCAGCCGCGGCCGCAAGCGAATCGCACGGTTGCCAAGCTGGCCGATGCGTTCGCCTTACCTCAGTTCCGCTGGCTGGCCGCGCTGTCGGCACTGGCAACCATGTACATGCTGGCCGGCACCCTCTTCGCGGTCGAGACCGTGAACCATATCCTCGATGGCGAGCCGGTATCGTCGACCATGAGCCAGGCGACGAGCATGCTGGCGGTCGGCGAATTCTGCCGCAAGGCGGCGCATGCGTTATGGGGACGGTTCGACTTCGTATCCGAGCTCGTCTGGGTAGAAATCAGCGGCAGTTTCGAATCGGCGCGCCTGAACGTCGGCAACCAGCTTGCGGGCAATGTGCAGACCTCGAAGAACGTGATCAACGTGGAAAGCATGACCATGCGCGTGTGGGTTTCGGAAATCGACTCGGTCATTTTCGGGAAGAATGCGTGGCGCCAGCTGATCGGCATGCGCGGGATGCCGCAGCGCGCCGAGGAACTGGCTGGCGTGCTGAAACAGTTCGGCGAGACGCGTTCGATGGTCGTCGCGCCGACGTCCGCCAGTGACCTCGACCGCGCGCAGCGCATAGGTGCCATGGGCAAACTGGTCGACGACCAAGCGACCGATGCGCGTGGCCAGCAGGAACTGCGCGCGCAGCAGGCGCAGGTCATCGCGATCACCCGCCCTGCAGAATGCCATCACTGCGGCGCCACCCTCGACGACGACGCGCGTTTTTGCGGCGACTGTGGCTTACCGGTGACCACACCGGCCTGAGGGGATTCGCGCCAGGCCATCAGCGTCTTCGAGGTTCCGTGCTTCATGAGCCATCATCGTTTTCACAGTGTCTGGTCTCCGGATGAGCATCACCTCTGTCGGCGCAGAATTCCCATCCATGCCGTCACGCCGACGCTTGCAGTCCCATCAAAAATGCGCGACAAAAACAAAAAGGCCAGCTGAGCGCTGGCCTTTATTGTTGCGTTCGAATTCCCCGAATTCCCCTCAAGTTGTTTTTCTCAACTCGCTACGGCAATCCAAGTCTTTGAATTCAAACGCTGAATCCTGGTGGGCGGTGCAAGTTTCGAACTTGCGACCCCAGCAGTGTGAATGCTGTGCTCTACCCCTGAGCTAACCGCCCTGCTTTACTACTATCTACTGCTTTGCTGCGTTTGCATCGCTGCAATGACGAGCATTATAGGGGGAGTTTTGCGTTTTGTCACCCCTGCAGAGAATATTTTCTCCAAAGACATTCACCTTTCACCCCCTTGTCGAGCGCAGCCAGCACTTTGTCGTGCTCGGCGAGCTCGTCGTCGGCCGCGGCGATCACGATGATCTCGCCCAGCGGACCGGCATCGACCAGCTGGGCGCCGCCCGATGCTTCGACCTCGACATCCATCGACAGCATGTTCTGCCCGCGCGTCATGGCCAGGTAGACGTCGGCCAGCAGTTCCGAGTCGAGCAATGCGCCGTGCAGCTTGCGGTGCGCATTGGAGACGCCGTAGCGGTCGCACAGCGCGTCCAGCGAGTTGCGCTTGCCTGGGTGCAGTTCCTTGGCATTCACCAGGGTGTCGATCACGCCGCTGCAATGGTCGACGAAGGGCGGCAGGCCGGCGCGCTGGAATTCGTGGTTCAGGAAGCCCAGGTCGAACGGGGCGTTGTGGATGATGATTTCGGCGCCCTGGCAGAATTCGCGCAGTTCGTGCGCGATCTCGTGGAACTTGGGCTTGTCGCTGAGGAATTCCGTGGTCAGGCCGTGCACCGCCAGCGCGCCCTCGTCCGAGTCGCGCTCGGGGTTGACGTAGCGGTGGAAATTGTTACCGGTAAGCTTGCGGTCCAGGATTTCGACGCAGCCGACTTCGACGATACGGTCGCCGGTGCGCGGGTTGAAGCCTGTGGTTTCGGTATCGAGAACGATTTGGCGCATGCGCGTGAAGATCAATCTAAAGCGTGGAAAGAATCACCCAGTATACCAGCGAAGGCCCGCGCAGGTCGGGCCCCGCAACGTTCAGCGCTTGACCGACGCCGCCCCCATGTTGGCCAGCGAATCGGCCCGTTCATTGCCCGGATGGCCGTTGTGGCCGCGCACCCAGCGCCATTCGACCGCGTGCTGCTGCTGGGCGGCGTCGAGCGCCTTCCACAGGTCGTCGTTCTTGACCGGTTCCTTGGCCGCCGTCTTCCAGCCGCGCGCCTTCCAGCCGTGGATCCATTCCGAGATGCCTTTCTGGACGTACTGGCTGTCGGTGTGCAGCACCACCTGGCACGGGCGGTTGAGCACGCCGAGCGCTTCGATCACCGCACGCAGTTCCATGCGGTTGTTGGTCGTGTTCGGCTCACCGCCGAAGATTTCCTTCTCGTGGCCGCCATCGGCGACCAGCAGCGCGCCCCAGCCGCCGGTGCCCGGATTTCCCTTGCAGGCGCCGTCGGTAAAAATCTCAACTTTGGTCATGCTGCGTTGCTTCCTTTATTGTTCGGATGATTGATGCCGCTCATTGCGGTTGGTCGCCGGCACGACGACCGGCGCCTTGCCCGGCTTTTTGTTCCAGGCCGGACCGATGATGTTCATGCCCTTGACGCGCTTGATCGCATGCACGATATAGACCGCGCCCAGGTAGGGCCACCAGCGCCGCCCGGCACCCTCGACGAAGGCGAAGCGGTTCAGCCATTGCGTGGTGCGAAACGGCGGTGCATAGCAGCCGAAATAGTTGCGCGAAGGGGCAAGATTCAGCAATTTTAACCAGTCTTTGAGACGTGGCAAAGAGATGAACTCGCCCGCGGTCGGCAGGTAATCGCTGCTGGTGAGGCGCCCCATGCCCTGGCGGATGCCCCACATGCTGGCTGGGTTGAAGCCGCAGATGATGACCTGCCCTTCCGGGATCAGCACCCGTTCGACTTCGCGCAGCACCTGGTGCGGCTCGGCCGCGAACTCGAGTACGTGCGGCAACACTACCAGGTCCAGGCTCTGCGACGCGAACGGCAGGTCGGCAAAGTCGAGCGCAACCGCGATCTGCTTGCCGCCGGCCGCGTAGGCCAGCTCGTCCGCGGTCGAGGTGCGCGTTGCCGCCTGCCACTTGTTCGGCATGCGGTTGGCGGCCAGCGCGTCGATCTGCGGTACGCCGATCTGGATCGCGTTGAAGCCGAAGATGTCGGCGGTCAGCTCGTCCAGGCAGGCCTGCTCCCAGGCGCGCACGTACGCGCCCGCCGGCGATTGCAGCCAGCGGTCGAGCGCTATAATGGATTTTTCGGATGCCACGCCGTCCATGCAACCCCTTGTTCGATCCCACATTCTCATATGACCCAATCGCCGACCCCGACTCCCACCAAACTGGCCGTTCTGACGGTGCCTGCGTTCAAGGACAACTACCTCTGGCTCATCCACGATGGCGTCCATGCGGCAGTGGTCGACCCCGGCGATGGCGAACCCATCCTCGAGGCGCTGCGGGCGAATGGGCTTACCCTGACTGCCATTTTACTCACCCATCATCATGCTGACCACACCGGGGGCGTCCCGCTCCTGCTCGAACAGGCTCGGTTGCAGCATGCTGACGTACCTGTGTTCGGCCCGCGCAATGACGGCATCAAGGCGGTGACGCATCCGCTGGACGAAGGCGACCGGGTGCAGGTGCCCGGACTGGACCTGAGTTTCTCGGTGCTGGACGTGCCGGGCCATACGCTCGGCCATATCGCCTACGTGCGCGAAGACGACGACGTCCACTGGCTGTTCTGCGGCGATACGCTGTTCGGTGCCGGCTGCGGCCGCCTGTTCGAAGGCACGCCGGCGCAGATGGCCGCGTCGCTCGGCAAGCTGGCGGCCCTGCCCGACGATACCCTGGTGTATTGCGCGCACGAGTACACGCTGTCGAACCTGCGCTTTGCGGAAGCCGTGGAACCGGATAACCGGGCGCTGCAGATGCGGGTGGCGGCCGACAGCCAGGCGCGCGGCACGCATTTGCCGACGGTGCCGTCGACGATTGCGATCGAAAAGGCGACCAATCCTTTCCTGCGCTATCGGGAACCGGCGATTGTGGACAGCCTGGTGGCTGCTGGACGGCTGGCGCGTGGCGCGGAGCCGGTGGCGGCGTTTGTCGCCTTGCGGGAATGGAAGAACGTGTTCTGATTAGCGCTTGCGCGGCTTGAACGCGTGGACGGCGGCGCCGTCCACGCAGTTACCTTAAATTTCCTCGTACAGCGGCAGCGTCAGGAACTCGGCAAACTCTTCCGATGTCGACATCTGCTCGAAGATCTCCGCGGCGCGCGCATAGCTCGGATTGTCGCCATTCGGTGCCGCCGCCTTGGCATTGGCCAGTTCTTCCGGGATCATCGCGCGCACCATCTCGGCCGTGACCTTGCGGCCGTCTTCCAGCACGCCTTTCGGGGTACGGATCCACTGCCACACCTGGGAGCGGCTGATCTCGGCCGTGGCCGCGTCTTCCATCAGGTTGTGGATCGGCACGCAGCCATTGCCGGCCAGCCATGCGCCCAGGTAGTGGATGCCGACGTTGATGTTGTAGCGCAGGCCGGCTTCGGTGATCGGGGCTTCCGGCTTGAAATCGAGCAGTTGAGCTGCCGTCACTTCGACATCCGGGCGCTGTTTCTCGATCTGGTTAGGCTTGTCGCCCAGCACCTTCTTGAACTCGGCCATGGAAGCCTCGACCAGGCCCGGGTGGGCAACCCAGCCGCCGTCATAGCCGTCGGTGGCGTCACGCGACTTGTCGCCGATCACGCCAGCCATCGCGGTGGCATTCTTTTCCGGATCGTTCTTGATGGGGATCAGGGCCGACATACCGCCGATTGCCGGCGCGCCGCGCTTGTGGCAGGTCTTCAGCAACAGCAGCGCATAGGCGCGCATGAAGGGCGCCGTCATCGTCACTTTCGGGCGGTCTGCCAGGCAGAAATTCTTGTCCAGCTTGAACTTCTTGATACACGAGAAAATGTAGTCCCAACGGCCTGCGTTCAGGCCGGCGCTGTGTTCGCGCAGTTCGTACAGGATCTCGTCCATTTCGAAGGCGGCCACGATGGTCTCGATCAGCACCGTCGCCTTGATCGTGCCCTGCGGCAGCCCGAGCTCGTCCTGGGTCATCTTGAAGATGTCGTTCCACAGGCGTGCCTCGAGATGGGATTCCATCTTCGGCAGATAGAAGTACGGGCCGGCGCCGCGTGCCAGCAGTTCCTTGGCGTTGTGGAATATGAACAGCGCAAAGTCGAAGATGCCGCCGGAGACGCGCTTGCCGTCGACCAGCACGTGTTTTTCGTCGAGGTGCCAGCCGCGTGGACGCACGACCAGGGTCGCGACCTTGTCGTTCAGCTTGTACTGCTTGCCGTTCTGTTCCAGCGAAATCGTGCGGCGCACGGCGTCGCGCATATTGATCTGGCCGGTGATCTGGTTGTCCCAGTTCGGGGTGTTCGAATCCTCGAAGTCGGTCATGTAGCTGTCCGCGCCCGAGTTCAGCGCGTTGATGACCATCTTGCGCTCGACCGGGCCGGTGATTTCGACGCGGCGGCATTCCAGCGCCTTCGGGATCGGCGCGATTTTCCAGTCACCGTCACGGATGTGGGCGGTTTCAGGCAGGAAGTCCGGGCGCTCGCCGGCGTCCATCCGTTTGGCGCGCTCGACACGGGCGGCCAGCAGTTCCTGGCGGCGCGGCTCGAACGTGCGGCTCAGCTTCGCTACCAGCGCGAGCGCTTCCGGCGTGAGGATTTGTTCGTATTCCGGCTTGATCTCGGCCCGGATCTCCATTCCGGCTGGGGTGGCGATGGTCATGGCATGCTCCTGTTTTGATGATGAATTTGGTGTTTGCTGTTCTCTCAAGTATATTCACTTCCGCATCACTAAACGAGATAATAAATATATTCATCTGTGCGTATAAGTCACAGATGAGCGAGGAGCCGACGCCGCGATGGACCATTTCCGCCAGATCTCCACCTTCGTCGAGGTGGTCGCGCGCGGCAGCCTGTCCGCCGCCGCCCGCGCCGAGGGCATCGCCCCGGCCATGATCGGCCGCCGCCTCGATGCGCTGGAAAGCCGGCTCGGCGTCAAGCTGCTGCAGCGGACCACGCGCAAGCTGGCGCTGACCGACGAGGGCGCGGCCTTC
Source organism: Herbaspirillum sp. SJZ107 (assembly GCF_006715485.1). GTDB lineage: Bacteria > Pseudomonadota > Gammaproteobacteria > Burkholderiales > Burkholderiaceae_D > Telluria. The sequence goes on along the minus strand of NZ_VFNH01000001.1, from coordinate 1,394,322 downwards.
CTCGAGGACTGCCAGCGCATCCTCGCCGAGCTCGATGAAGCGGAGTCGGCGGTGTCGGAGCGCAGTGCGCGCGCCAGCGGCCACCTGCTGGTGTCGGCGCCGGCCGGCTTCGGGCGCCAGCACGTGGCGCCGTTGCTGCCCTCCTTCCTGGCCGAGCACCGCGAGGTGAGCGTCAATCTCAACCTGAGCGACCGCCTGGTCGACGTGGTCGGCGAAGGCGTCGACGTGGCGATCCGCATCGCCAGCCTCGAGGATTCCAACCTGGTCGGGGTCAAGCTGGCGGACAACCACCGTGTCGTGGTAGCGGCGCCCGTTTACCTGAAGCGCCATGGCACGCCGCAGACGCTGGAAGACCTGGCGCGCCACAACTGCCTGGCGATCAGCAGCGCCGGCAGCCAGCGCGGCTGGACCTTCCGCGAACACGGCAAGGCGGTCACCTTGAAAGTGGGCGGCAACATGGTGTGCAACGACGGCACGGTGCTGCACGCCTGGGCGCTGGAAGGCCGTGGCCTGGCCTGGCGTTCGATGTGGGAAGTGGGGGCCGATATCGAGGCCGGCCGTTTGCTGCCGGTATTGGAGCAATATGCCGCGCCCGGGAACGATATCCATGCAGTGTTCGCGCAGCGGCGGCATTTGCCCTTGCGCATCCGCGTGTTCGTCGATTTTCTACGCCGGGCATATTCCCAGCCGGACTATTGGCGGAATAAGTCAGCGATCTGACAGAACTGATGAGTTTACAATCAGAAATAATAAGCGGAGACAAATCAAACAGGCAAAAAAAAATCCCCGGAAATTCCGAGGATTTTTTGCCAGACATGCAGCGGCGCTATATTACAGCGGCTGGATGTTCGAAGCTTGCTTGCCCTTCGGACCCGAGGTCACGTCGAACGAGACGCGCTGGTTTTCCTGCAGCGACTTGAAGCCGGCGCTCTGGATAGCCGAGAAGTGAGCGAACAGATCTTCGCCGCCTTCGTCCGGGGTGATGAAGCCAAAGCCCTTCGAGTCATTGAACCATTTTACGATGCCAGTTGCCATTACAATTTCCTATTTCAGTTAAAGTGGACTTGCGTCCGTTTACGATCGTTTGAAGAAGCAAGAAACAAATGACAGACTAACTGCACTGCTAACTCGAATCCAACGATCCCTAATTATACCGAATAAAACCAGATGTACACGGTTTTCGCAAAATAAAAAAAAGCATGTAACAATTCCTAAAACCAACTTTTACTGGCTCTTCGGCGATTCGTTACAAACGCCATTTGCGTCGGCAGTACGGTGAATATAGGTCATCGAGGATCGTAAAGTTTGTTCTGGATCAAACGTTTTCAGAACAGGAACCTTGCGGCAACGCTAAATAGCGGCCTCATCGTTAGGGTAGGCGGATTTTGGATCGTCCCGTCCCCAGGCCACGTACACGTCGAGTTCGGCCAACCAGGCTTCCCAATCTGCCGGCAGGACCGCGTCGAACGTGGTGAAGACGCGCAGCCGCTGCTCGAGCACGCGCGCCTGCGTGCCGAGCACCCGGAAACCGAAAGTCGCGGCCGAGCCGGCCAGCGTATGCAGGATCGCGTGCATCTCGTCCACCAGCGCCGCCTGCGGATGGGCCGGGTCGAAGGCCGCGCGCGCCTCGGACAGGCGTCCGAGCGTGTGCGGCAGGCTGGCTGCGAACTTGTCGTTCAGCTCCGACAGGCGGGTAAAGAATTCGGCATCGACCGCGTCGCTCATGTGCCCTCCCCCGTTGCGCTTACTTGGTGCCGAAGATTCGGTCGCCGGCATCGCCCAGGCCGGGGATGATGTAGGCGTGGTCGTTCAGGTGGCTGTCGAGCGACGCCACGTACAGCTTCACGTCCGGATGCGCCCTGTGGAACACCTCGACGCCTTCCGGCGCGGCCACCAGGGCCAGGAACAGGATCTGGTCGTCGGGCACGCCGCGCTTCTTGAGCACGTCGACCGCATACACCGCCGAGTTGCCGGTGGCGACCATCGGATCGCACAGGATGAAGGTGCGTTCGGTGGTGTCCGGCAGGCGCACCAGGTATTCCACCGGCTGGTGGGTGGCGGGGTCGCGGAACACGCCGATGTGGCCGACGCGGGCCGACGGCACCAGTTCCAGCAGGCCGTCGCTCATGCCGATGCCGGCGCGCAGGATCGGGACGATCGCCAGCTTCTTGCCGGCGATGACCGGCGCGTCGATCGTGACCAGCGGCGTCTCGATCTGTTGCGTCGTCAGCGGCAGATCGCGCGTGATCTCGTAACCCATCAGCAGCGTGATCTCCCGCAGCAGCTCGCGGAAGGTGCGGGTCGAGGTGCCGCGGTCACGCATGTGCGTCAGCTTATGCTGAATCAGGGGATGGTTCAGGATGAACAGGTTCGGAAAACGCGGGTCTTGTTTCATTATCGACATGGAATGCGGTGGCTTGTGACTTGGTGGCCCGCATTATCCCAGCCGCGCGCCGCTTTGTCGCGTCTTTAACAACAAAAACTATTTGTTTCTTGATAGCAATTACGGTGTCTCGACCAGCGCCCGCGCCAGGATCGCCGCACTGTCGACCCCCTCCGGCAGACGTCCGAAGGCGCCGCCGGGTTCACGCGCGATACGCGAGGCGACGAAGGCATCGGCAACGTAATCCGGCGCGTGGCGCAGCAGCAGGCTGGCCTGCACCGCCAGCACCAGCCCTTCGGCCAGCCGGCGCGCGCCGAATTCGTCCTGTGCCGAGGCCGCCAAACCGTCGAGCAGGCGCGCCGCATGGGCATCGAAGCGCGCGTCGCGTCCGGCTGCCGGCGCCAGCTCGGTTTCCAGGGCGTCGCGCATTTCGGGTCCCCTGGCGATTGCCCGCAGCACGTCCAGGCACATCACGTTGCCGGAACCTTCCCAGATCGAATTGACGGGGAATTCGCGGTACAGGCGCGCCAGCGGTCCGTCTTCGACGTAACCGTTGCCGCCCATGACTTCCATCGCCTCGGCGCCAAAACCGGGACCGCGTTTACATATCCAGTACTTGCCGGCCGGGGTCAGGATGCGGGCCAGCAGCGCCTGGGCCGGACCGGCCACCGGGTCGCTCACCTGATCAAAACAGCGCGCCAACCTGAGCGAAAACGCCGTCGCCGCCTCGGATTCGAGCGCCAGGTCGGCCAGCACGTTCTGCATCAGCGGCTGCTGCGCCAGCGGCCGGCCGAAGGCGCTGCGCCCGCGCGCATGGTGCAGCGCATGGCACAACGCCGCGCGCATGATGCCGGCGCTGCCGAGCACGCAATCGAGGCGGGTGTGGCTGCCCATCTCGAGGATGGTCGGGATGCCGCGCCCTTCCTTGCCGATCATCCAGCCGACGGCGTCGCAGAATTCGACTTCGGACGAGGCGCTCGAGCGGTTGCCCAGCTTGTTCTTGAGGCGCTGCACGCGGATCGCGTTGCGGCTGCCGTCCGGCAGGAAGCGCGGCACGAAAAAGCACGATAAACCGGCACTGCCACCCTCGTCGGTCTGCGCCAGGATCAGGTGCGCATCCGACTGCGGCACCGAAAAGAACCACTTGTGGCCGACGATGTTCCAGGCGCCTTCGCCCTCGCCGCCGAAGCGCGCCCTTGCGCTGCCCGGGTCCAGCGGCGTCGCGCGGGTGGTGTTGGCGCGCACGTCGGTGCCGCCCTGTTTCTCGGTCATGCCCATGCCGACCAGGGCGCCGCGCTTCTGCCCGACCGGCAGCGAGCGCGGGTCATAGTCGCGCGACAGGATCTTCGGCAGCCAGCGCGCCGCGATGGCCGGGTTCTGGCGCAGCGCAGGCACCGAGGCGTAGGTCATCGTGACCGGACATTGCGTGCCGTTCTCGACCTGGCCGAACAGCAGGTAAGCGGCGGCACGCGCCACCTGCGCGCCCGGCTGGACGCCCTCCCAGGGCAGCGAATGCGCGCCGTTCCCGATCAGCAGGCCCATCAGTTCATGCCAGGCCGGGTGGAATTCGACCTCGTCGATGCGGCGGCCGTTGCGGTCGAAGTTGACCAGCCTGGGCGAAAACTCGTTGGCCAGCCGCGCCAGCTCGCGCACCGCCGCACTGCCGAGACGGGCGCCGAGCTGCTCCAGTCCCGGCGCCGCCCAGCCGCCGCCTTCGCGCGCCAGCCCTTCGCGCAGCGCCGGATCGCAGGCAAACAGGTTGACGTCGGCGAACGCCGACGCCTGGTTGAATACCTCGTGCGTATCGAAACGGTTCATGGGCGTCTCCCGGCAACTGTGAGTTCGCAGCGTGCTCGGTGTTGCAATGAAGCATCATCGATCACGCTCAAAAGTTTCCTAATTGCACTATATCGGCGACAATGCAAGGGTGGGGCGTCGATCGGCTTATCGATAAGGCAATCAGGCTAGCGCAAACATGCGTACCCGGCAAGCACCCGGCACCCAACGACGATGCGGCTTGTGCTTTTTAATGCTTATTGGAATCTTTCAGTGATACATTCTTTGCTGATTTGGTACACTCGGCAGTTTCCGACAGCACGCCCGACGTTCCGAACACGTTAAGAAAGCAACTATTTACACAATGGGCTCCAGTTCATCCGCTGCAGCGAAACAGGATCAGACACACGGGAGCCAGGCGGCGCAGGGTTCCAGCCTCGACCACCTGCTGGAAGCCGCCGGCGACGTCGTATTCCGCCTCGACCCGTCCGGCCTGATCCGCTTTGCCAGCCACCGTGCCCGCCAGCGCCTGGCCGCAGGCGCGCCGCTGGCCGGCAGCGCGCTGCCGCTGCTGGCGCCGGAGACCGACCAGGCAGCGCTGCGCAACGCGATCGTCGACGCTACCGCGCGCGGCGATGCCATCCTGGTCGAGGCACGGCTGCGCTGCGGCGAGCACGACACCTGGTTCGAACTGCGCGTCGCCCCCCTGGCCGGCGGCCATGACCTGCTGGCCGTGGGCCGCGACATGTCGGCCCAGCGCGCCACCGAACAGCAGCTGCGCCACATGGCGACCCACGATGCGCTGACCGAGCTGCCCAACCGGCTGCTGCTGTCCGACCGCATCCGCATGGTGATCGCCAACGCGCGCCGTTCGGGCCAGGGTTTTTCGATCGCCAACATCGGCCTGGACGGCTTCAAGAAGGTCAACGACGGCCTCGGCCACCCGGTCGGCGACGACATCCTGCGCCAGGCCGCGGCGCGCCTGCGCAAGACGCTGCGCGACAGCGATACGCTGGCGCGCGTCGGCGGCGACGAATTCGTGGCGGTGCTGCCCGGCACCTTGAGCCCGGCCCAGATCAAGCTGGTCACCGGGCGCCTGCTGGCGGCGCTGCAGTCGCCGTTCGAGGTCGGCAGCCACACGATCTACCTGGGCGCCTCGATCGGAGTCTCGGTATATCCCGAGCATGCCGAGGACGAGGTGCGCCTGCTGGCCCTGGCCGACGCCGCCATGGGCCGCGCCAAGGAAACCGGCGGCGCGCGCACCGTGGTCTACAGCGTGAAGGAAAGCGGACCTCCGCAGCACGACATCTCGCTGGAAGCGGCGATGTTCCAGGCCGTGCGCGAAGGCGAATTCCAGCTGTATTACCAGCCGATCGTGTGCTCGCGCTCGCGCCGCATCGAAGGCTTCGAGACGCTGATGCGCTGGAAGCACCCGACCCTTGGCATGGTGCCGCCGGTGCGCTTCATCCCGATCGCCGAAACCAACGGCCTGATCAACCTGCTGGGCGCATGGGCGCTGAAGGCAGCCTGCGCGCAGATCCGCCAGTTCGAGGAAGTCGCCAAGCGCGACCTCTACATCTCGGTCAACATCAGCCCGCGCCAGTTCCGCAACGACCGCTTCCTGGCGGTGCTCGACGATGCCCTCGCCTTTTCCGGCACCTCGGGCGACAAGCTGGTGCTCGAGATCACCGAGGGCACGCTGATGATCGATCCGGTGCACGCCGAAGCGATCCTGCAAAAGATGGCCGAGCGGCGCGCGCGCATCGCGATCGACGATTTCGGCACCGGCTACTCCTCGCTGGCCTACCTGAAGCGCTTCCCGATCTCGGTGCTGAAGATCGACCGCGCCTTCATCAAGGACTTGCCGGCGTCGGCCAAGGACGCGGCCATCTGCAACACCGTGCTCGACCTGGCCAAGCACCTTGGCCTGTCGGTGGTCGCCGAGGGCGTCGAGACCGAAGAACAACTGGGCTACATGGCATCGCGCGGCTGCGACTATGTGCAGGGCTACCTCACAGGCAAGCCGATGCCGGCCCACGTGGCCATGGCCGCCCTCAAGGAAAACCTGTACGCGGCGCTGCTGCCCGACGAACTACGAGCAGGCATACAATGAATGAGACAATCCAGCGCTCGCCGAAAGCCGAGGCCACCCTGGCCCTGCTGTGGGAACGCATCCGCAAGCGCGGCGACATGCCCGGCTTCACCCGTGCCATCACCGCCATCCTGGCCTCGATGCGCGGCGAGGACGAGCGCGACTTCTCGATGACCCAGACGGTGCTGTCGGATCCGGTGCTGACCCAGAAGGTGCTGCGCCTGGCCAACAGCGGCATGTACTCGGCCTTCGGCCAGCGCATCAACACCGTCTCCAAGGCGGTGCTGGTGCTCGGCACCGAAGCCATCGGCCACCTGGCGCTGGGCCTGAAGCTGATCGAGGAACTCGGCAAGTCGAGCCCGGACTCGCTGCAGGCCCACATCGAGATGGAAAAGGCGGTGCTGGCTGGGATGGTGGCGCAGAAGGTGGCGCTGCAGTCGGCCAGCCGCGATCCCGAGGAAGCCGTGGTGTGCTCGATCCTGCACTCGCTGGGCCGCATGATGGTCACCTTCTACCTGCCCGAGCACTGGATCCTGCTGCAGCAGCAGGCCGGCGGCGACGATGCCGGCCGCCAGGACGCCGCCGCGCACGACCATCTGGGCCTGTCGCTGGAACAGATCGGGCGTGCCACCGCCGAGCACTGGGGCCTGCCGCGCAACCTGACCGCCGGCATGCGCCGGGTCGAGCCGGGCGAGCGTTCCGACGCCTTCGGTCACGACGACTGGCTGGCGGCGCTCGGCACCATGTCCTCGCAATGCGCGGAATCGCTGTGGAACGGCGACGAAGCCGGCGCCGCGCGGGTGGCCGAGCTGGCCGCCGATTTTTCGGCGATGCTCGGCGTGGCCCCGGAAGCCATCGTCGGCGCCGTCGAAATGGCCAAGGCCGAAGCGGCCGCGGAACTGTCGATCGCGCCGCTGGCCAACCCGCCCGAGAAGCGCGCCCGCAGCGCCGCCAGCGCGCGCATGCGCGAGGCCGGCAACAAGGTCCTGCTGAGCGGCGTGAGCGACATGCGCGAGGCTGCAGCGGGCGGGGCCAGCGCCACCCCGGGCCAGATGATGTCGATGGCGATCGAGACCGCCTACCACGGCCTGTCGTTCACGCGCGCCTTCGGCTTCCTGCGCAGCCGCCGCGACGGCAAGTACAGCGCCAAGATCGGCCTCGGCGACGGCGCCAAGGCGATGCTGCCGCAGCTCGCCTTCGACGACAGCTACGAACCGAACGTGTTCTTCGCCGCGCTCGGCAGCGACCGCGTGATCTTCATCGAAAACGCGCACGACCCGAAGTTCGCCAGCAAGCTGCCGGGCTGGTGGAAGGCCTCGCTGGGCGACGGCCACTGCTTCGTGATCATCCCGCTGTGCACGCACGGCGAGCCGGTCGGCTTCATCTATGGCGACTGGGACGACCGCTATCCCTCGGTGTACCTGAACCAGACCGAGTTTTCGCTGCTGAACGATTTGAGGGCGCTGGTGGTGCAGACGGTGGAGCGGCGCCAGCAGGCCGAGGTGGCGAAGTAACCTGGCTTGCTGGCCGCGGCAAAGACAACAAGACGTAAACCAAGCACGTCGCCCCTGCGAAGGCAGGGGCCCAAGGTCTGCATGCGCTGACGTAATGCGTGCAAAATTGGGCCCCTGCCTGCGCAGGGGCGACGTTCATATGCCGACGGGAATCGCCAGCCGGCCGGTGTCAGCTCAAGCGCGGCGTACCGACCTTCACATCCCCGCACTGCCCGCGGTGCATCATCACATGATCGATCAGCACCAGCGCCAGCATCGCTTCCGCGATCGGCGTCGCCCGGATGCCGACGCACGGGTCGTGGCGACCGAAGGTCTCGACCGACACCGGGTTGCCGTCCTTGTCGATCGAACGGCGCGGCGTGCGGATCGACGAGGTCGGCTTGATCGCGATCGACACCGTGATGTCCTGCCCGGTCGAGATGCCGCCCAGCACACCCCCGGCATTGTTGCCGACGAAACCTTCCGGCGTCAGCTCGTCGCCGTGCTCGGAACCTTTCTGCGCCACCGAGGCGAAACCGGCACCGATCTCGACGCCCTTGACCGCATTGATCCCCATCATCGCATAGGCGATGTCGGCGTCCAGCTTGTCGTACAGCGGCTGGCCGAGGCCGACCGGCACGTTCTTCGCCACCACGTCGATGCGCGCGCCGATCGAGTCGCCGGCGCGGCGCAGCTCGTCCATCGCGGCTTCCATGCGCGCCAGCAGGTCGGCGTCGCCGGTGGCGGCGAAGAAGGGATTCGCATGCACGTGTTCCCAGCCCTGGAACGGCACCTCGATGTCGCCCAGCTGGCGCATGCAGCCCATGAATTCCATGCCGAAGCGCTCGCGCAGCCATTTCTTGGCGACGGCGCCGGCGCCGACCACCGGCGCGGTCAGGCGCGCCGACGAGCGGCCGCCGCCGCGCGGATCGCGCACGCCGTACTTGTGCCAGTAGGTGTAGTCGGCATGGCCGGGACGGAAGGTCTCGGCGATGTTGCCGTAATCCTTACTGCGCTGGTCCTCGTTCTGGATCAGCAGCGCGATCGGGGTGCCGGTGGTGACGCCCTGGTAGACGCCGGACAGGATCTGCACCCGGTCGGCTTCCTGGCGCTGGGTCACGTGGCGCGAGGTGCCCGGCTTGCGGCGGTCGAGCTCGGGCTGGATGTCGGCCTCGGACAGGGCCAGCCCGGGCGGGCAGCCGTCGATCACGCAGCCGATGGCCGGACCGTGCGACTCGCCGAAAGTGGTTACGGAAAACAGCTTGCCAAATGTGTTGCCGGACATAGAGAGGGACGCTTGTTCGAATGGAACGAAAGATTCTACCAGCACCGCGCCCTTTGGGCGACCTCCAGGCATGGCCGGCCGCGACATCATGCCACCGAAGTGTTTCCACGGAGAATTTTTTTCCTGTGGGGTGGTCATTGCATATATACTAGGCTCAACTTCACGACCGGCGTCGCGACCACGCCGCCGCAGTCGCCGATCCAATACGAGCATCTGGAGAAGCAGCAATGCCAGCATCGATTCCGCCCCCGGGCCCCGCGCCGGACGACGAGCTCGTGTTCGTCGTCGAGACGCCGGCCGCATCCGGCGGGACCGGGCACGCCGGCGAACCGGCCGTGCACGCCACCGGCGCCTGGCGCGTGATGATCGTCGACGATGACGCCGACGTCCATTCGACCACCACCTTCGCCCTGTCCAGCCTCGAAGTGCTGGGCCGGCCGCTGCATTTCGTGCACGCCTATTCGAACCAGGAAGCGCAGCGCCTGCTGGCGCGGGAGCGCGAGCTCGCCGCCAACCTGGCCGTGGTGCTGCTCGACGTCGTCATGGAACAGGCCGACGCCGGCCTGCACCTGGTGCGCCATATCCGCGAGACGCTCGGCATGCGCGACGTGCGCATCATCCTGCGCACCGGGCAGCCCGGCTACGTGCCCGAGATGGACGCGATCCGCGGCTACGACATCAACGACTACCGCACCAAGTCCGAACTGACGCGCACCAAGCTGTACACCAGCGTGGCGGCGGCGATCCGCGCCTACGACCAGCTGCGCGCGCTCGAAGACAGCCGCGCCGGCCTGGCGCGCGTGGTGCGCGCCAACGCCGAGCTGATGGCCCTGCACACCACCGAGGCGCTGTCCGCCGGCATCCTGCGCGAAGCCGCGCTGCTGCTCGGGCAACCCGCTAACGGCCTGCTGTGCGCCTGCCCGCCGGCGGCGCGCGTGCGCGACTGGACCGTGCTGGCGGCCAGCGGCGTCTGTGCCGCGGCTGCGGGCGGCGCCCGCGCCGCCATCCCGGCCGACGCCGGCGCCACCATCGCGCATGCACTGGCCGAACGGCGCAACATCTACCTGCCGGATTGCGTGGCGCTGTACTTCCGCGGCAATGCCGGCTATGGCTTCGCGGCCTGGCTGACGCTGGCGCACCCGGTCGACGAACTGCGCCGCAGCCTGCTCGACCTCTTCGCCAGCAGCATCGCGGTGGCGCTCGACAACGTGGCGCTGATGACGGCGCTGCAGCGCGCCGCCTTCCACGACGCCCTCACCGGCCTGCCCAACCGCACGCGCCTGGTGGAACTGGTCGACGAGCGCCTCGAGGCAGCAGCCGACACCACGCTGTGCATGGTCGATATCGACCACTTCGCCGAGACCAACGACGCCCTCGGCCACCAGTTCGGCGACGCCCTGCTGGTGGCGGTGGCGCAGCGCCTCGGCGCGCATCTCGAGGGCCGCCTCGACCAGTGCCCGAGCGCGGGGCCGAATCGCGGCCTGACGCTGGCGCGCATCGGCAGCGACGTGTTCTGCGTGCTGGGACGCGACGACGAGGTCGACCCGGTGGCGCTGCACGCGCTGTTCGACGAACCGTTCTCGATCGACGGCCAGGACGTGCAGGTGTCCGGCACGCTCGGGCTGGTGCGCCTGCGCGAGCACGACGGCAGCGGCGCCGACGCGCTGAAGGATGCCGACATCGCCCTGAAGCGCGCCAAGACCCAGCGCCGCGGCGGCCACTTCTATTTCTCGCGCGGGATGGGGGTCGAGATCCGCGAGCGGGTGCGCCTGATGCACGCGCTGCGCGGCGGCTTCGCGCGCGGCCAGCTGTTCCTGGCCTACCAGCCGCAGGTCGAGCTGGACGGGCGCCGCGCCTTCGGCGCCGAAGCCCTGCTGCGCTGGCGCCTGGAGGACGGCAGCAGCGTACCGCCCGACCGCTTCATCCCGATCGCCGAGTACTCCGGCCTGATCATCGAGATCGGCGAATGGGTGCTGCGCGAAGCCTGCTTCGAACTGATGCGGGTGCGCGCCGCCGGCCACCTGGACTTCACGATGTCGGTCAACGTCTCGCAGGTGCAGTTCCGGCATCCGCATTTCCTGGAGATGCTGTCGCGCGCCCTGCAGGATACCGGCGCGCCGCCGGAGCGGATCGAACTGGAGATCACGGAATCGATGGCGATGGAAGAACCCGATGTGCTGATCGAGCGCCTGGCCCAGATCAAGCGCACCGGCGTCTCGATCGCGATCGACGACTTCGGCACCGGCTTTTCGTCGCTGTCCTACCTGCAGCGGCTGCAGGTCGACCGCCTGAAGATCGACCGCACCTTCGTCTCGGAAATCACGGACGCGGCGCGCGGCAGCAGCATCGCCGAGATGGTGATCGAACTGGGGCGCAACCTGGGACTGTCGATCATTGCCGAGGGGGTCGAGGACGAACGCCAGGCGCAGATCCTGCAGTCGCTCGGCTGCCCGCTGGCGCAGGGCTACCTGTTTGCGCGGCCGCTGACTCCGGAGCAGCTGATCGAGTGGCTGGCGTCGGCAGGCTGACCCGTCGCCCTGCGCCTGCGCGGGGGCAACCTGACGATGTCAGTCTTCCGCGTTCTGCTCCGCCGGCCAGTCGCGGATGTACGCCTTGAGCATGCGGTTCTCGAAACTCTGCGCCTCCAGCACCGCCCGGGCCACGTCGTAGAACGAAATCACGCCCAGCAGCGTGCGGGCACTCATCACCGGCAGGTAGCGCGCATGCTTTTCGAGCATGATGCGGCGCACCTCGTTGACGTCGGTGTCCGGCGTGACCGTGATCGGGCTGTCGTCCATGTGCTTGCGCACGGTGCCGGCGCCGGCGATCGAGCCGCCGTTGGCGTGCACCGCCTTGATCACTTCGCGGAAGGTCAGCATGCCGACCAGATCGCCGTACTCCATCACGACCAGCGAACCGATGTCGTTTTCGGCCATTGTGCTGGACGCCTCGCCCAGGGCCGTGTCCGGAGACACGGTGTACAGGATATCGCCCTTGACTTGCAGGATTTCGGAAACTTTCATGTTGGCCACCCCAGGTTGAGCATCGGACTGCTTGTATGACAGATAAGAGGGACTCTAGCCTATGCTCCCCAAAAAATCCAGTTTTGCGCCCAGCCGTGGAGCACGGCGTCGCAAATTCATGAATTTATGTAAATAAAATACCCGAAGTGCACAATTGCGGTGCTAGGATGCACTGCGTCGACACTCTCCGGATGCGTCCCGCCATGCAGCCTGCCCAGCCCACCATCGTCTTCCTCCACGGCGCCCTGAACGACCACTCGGTGTGGTCGAAGCAGAGCGACGCCCTCGCCGCGCGCGGCTACGCCGTGCTCGCCCCCGACCTGCCCGGCCATGGCGCCGCCAGCCCCGGCCCGGCGCTTGCGAGCGTGGAAGCGATGGCCGACTGGCTGCTGGCGCGCCTGGACGCCGGCGGGATCGGACGCGCGCTGCTGGTCGGGCACAGCATGGGCTCCCTCATCGCGCTGGAAGCGGCGCGCCGGGAACCCGCGCGCTTCGCGGGCCTGGCCCTGCTCGGCACCGCCTGGCCGATGAAGGTGTCGGATGCACTGCTGGCCAGCGCGCTGGAAGACCAGGATGCCGCCATCGGCATGGTGGCGCAGTGGTCGCACATGCCGCTGCCGGCGTCGGACGACCGGGAGGAGGAGCCATCGCTGCAGGAACGCTCGCGCCAGCTGATGGCGCGCATCGCGGCCGAGGGTCCGCCCGGCCTGCTGCATACCGACCTGGCGGCCTGCAAGGCCTATGCCGGCGGCGCCGAGGCGATCGCCGCTTTGGACTGCCCGGTGCTGTTCATCCTCGGCCGCCTCGACAGGATGACGCCGCCGCGCGCCGCCGCGGCGCTGACCGCGGCCGCCCGCCATGGCACGGTCGTCGAGGTGGACGCCGGCCACGCCATGATGGCCGAGCAGCCCGGGGCGGTGCTGGACGCCCTGGCGGCCTTTGCCGCCATTTGCGCACAAGGATGACACGCTCAAGGGAAACTAAGATGGCAGCCGCGCCCTATCACAGCTTCGCCGAGTTCTACCCCTACTACCTGGCCCAGCACGGCCATCGCATCTGCCGGCGCGCCCACTTCGTCGGCACCACCGCGGCGATCGCCTGCCTCGCCGCGGCTGCGCTCGGCCGCAATGCATGGTGGCTGCCGGCGGCGCTGGTGTGCGGCTACGGCGGGGCCTGGATCGGGCACTTCTTCTATGAAAAGAACCGGCCGGCGAGTTTCGGCAATCCGTGGTGGTCGTTCCGGGGGGATTGGCTGATGTATTGGCAGATGGTGACCGGTAAGCTCAGCTGGTAGACGCCACCTGCGCCTCCACCTGCGCAAAGTGCGCCGCCAGCGTCTGCTCCAGCCCCGCCTCCACCGCCGCCTCGACCTGGCGCGCCAGCGCCACCGTATCCATCGACAAGGGCGTCGGGGTCGGCAGTTCGGCGCCGACCGCCAGTGCCGCGCCTGGCACGTTGTCCGCCCCCAGTCCGCCGAACACGAACAGCCGGTAGACGTCGGCCAGCCGGATCAGGGCCGGGTCGACCAGCAGCACCCAGTTGTCGCTGCCCTGGCGCGCGGCCAGGCCCCAGCGCGCCTGCACCGTCTGTTCGGCCTGCACCCGGCCGACCCAGCCGGCCGCCACCATCCGCTCCAGCAGGTCGGTCATTTCGTCGTAGCCGATGCGGGTATGGGCGCGGATCTGGCTGCTGGACACCAGCGCGCTGCCGGTCAGCCTGGCGCCGCCGTGCAGCACCTTCAATACCGCCACCGCATCGACGAAGGCGCCGCCCGGCGCCGGTTCGTACCACCAGCGCTCGTACTTCACCACCGGCAGCGCCGCCGTCAGCAGCGCGCCCACCAGCGTGATCAGCCAGGAAAGGTACAGCCAGACCAGGAACAGCGGCAGCGCCGCCAGCGCGCCGTAGATGATGGCGTAGGTCGGGAACTGGCGGATGAAGATGGCGAACACGCGCTTGGCGATCTCGAAGGCGATCGCCGCCACCAGCCCGCCCCAGACCGCATCGCGCCAGTCGACGTGGCGGTTCGGCACCGTCATGTACAGCATGGCGTAGGCGGCCGTGGTCAGCCCCACCGAGACCAGCGTGTAGAACAGCGCGCCGACGAACGGCAGCGCCGTGCTGATGCTGCCGGTCGCAGTAAACAGCTGCGAGGTGATGGTCAGCGAAATGCCGAAGGCGAGCGGCCCCAGCGTGACCAGCGCCCAGTACACCAGCACCCGCTGCAGCAGCGGGCGCGGCTGGCGCACGCGCCAGATCTGGTTGAGCGCGCGCTCGATCGTGCCGATCATCGCCGCCGAGGTCAGGATCAGGGCCACCGCGCCCACCGCCGACAGCCCGGTGGCCTTGCTGGCGAACTGGGTCAAGTTCGAGATGATCGTGTTGGAGATCGCGCGCGGCATCAGCATCTGCACGAAGTAGCCTTCGAGCGTGCTGCGCAGCTTGCCGAACACCGGGAAGGTCGTGAAGATCGCCAGCACGATGGTGAGCAGCGGCACGATCGCCAGCGTGGTGGTGAAGGTCAGGCTGCCGGCCACCTGCGGCAGGCGCTCCTCGAGCAGGCGGCGCCGCGCGAAGCGGACCAGGTCGAGCGCCTCGGCCCAGGTCAGGCCGCGCACGCGCTCGACGCCGACGTTGAACATCTCGCTGGTACTGCGCGACAGGTGGTTGACGGTTTTCGATAGCATCTTGAAAAAACGCGGCGCGCCGGCGCGCCAAAAATTGTATCCGGGTGGTGCCCGCGCGAGGCATATCGTTTTGTAAAGCGCCCTATAATACCAACGATGAACACAACCAATCCGATTATCCTCGTTTTGTATTATTCGCGGCACGGCAAGACCCGGCGCCTGGCCGAGCTCATCGCCCAGGGCATCGAAAGCGTGCCCGGCATGGAAGCGCGGCTGCGCACGGTGCCGGCGGTGTCGACGGTGGCGGAAGCGACCGAGCCGGACATTCCGAGCGCTGGCGCCCCCTACGTCGAACTCGCCGACCTGGCCGAATGCGCCGGCCTGGCGCTGGGCTCGCCCACGCGCTTCGGCAACATGGCGGCCGCACTCAAGTATTTCCTGGACGGGACCTCGGCGCAATGGCTGTCGGGCACACTGTCCGGCAAGCCGGCGGCGGTGTTCACCTCCACCGGCAGCCTGCACGGCGGCCAGGAAGCGACGCTGCTGTCGATGATGATTCCGCTGCTGCACCACGGCATGATGGTGATGGGCCTGCCCTACACCCAGCCGGAACTGATGACGACCGAGAGCGGGGGCAGTCCCTACGGCGCGACCCACTGGGCCGGCGTGGACAACAAGCGCCCGATCACCGAAGACGAGAAGCGGCTCGCGATCGCGCTCGGCCGGCGCCTGGCCGAAGCGAGCCGCACATTGCAGGGGATGGCATAGTCATGCAAACGCAAAGGGTGTTTCATACGGGCGCGGTGACCAGCCTGGTCATCCTCTGCGTCTGGCTGCTGAGCTGGGAAATCGCGATCGCGCCGCTGCACCCGGGCGGCTCGCTGCTGGCGCTCAAGGCGCTGCCGCTGCTGTTGCCGCTGCGCGGCGTCATCAAGCGCGACCTGTACACGCTGCAATGGTCGTCGATGGTGATCCTGATCTATTTCGTCGAAGGCGTGGTGCGGGCGTGGAGCGACAAGACCGAACTCTCGCGCGTCATGGCCCTGGGCGAGGCGCTGCTGGTGTGCGCGTATTTCGTGTTCGCCCTGCTCTACCTGCGGCCCTACAAGAAGCAGGCCCAGAAGCTGGCCAAGGAATTGCTGGACAAGGTCAAAGTGCCGCATGACTGACGCCGGCTTTCTCGACGGCTGCCGCGCCATCGCCGGCGCCGCCCACGTGCTCACCGAAGCGCACGACACGGCGCCCTACCTGACCGACTGGCGCGGCCGTTTCACCGGCCGCGCGCGCGCCGTCGTCGCCCCCGGCTCGACCGCTGAGGTAGCGGCGCTGGTGCGCCTGTGCGCTGCGCACCGGGTGCCGGTGGTGCCCCAGGGCGGGCGCACCGGGCTGGTGCTGGGCAGCGTGCCGGACGCATCCGGCGATGCCGTGGTGCTGTCGCTGCGGCGCCTGAACCGGGTGCGCGCGGTCGACACCTTCAACCGTACCCTGACCGTCGATGCCGGCTGCATCCTGGCCGACGTCCAGGCCGCGGCCGAGGCGCAGGGCATGCTGTTCCCGCTGTCGCTGGCGGCCGAGGGCAGCTGCACCATCGGCGGCAACCTGGCGACGAATGCCGGCGGCACCGGGGTACTGCGCTACGGCAACACGCGCGAACTGTGCCTGGGCCTGGAAGTCGTCACCGCCGCGGGCGAGGTCTGGGATGGCTTGCGCGGCCTGCGCAAGGACAATACCGGCTACGACCTGCGCGACCTGTACATCGGCGCCGAGGGTACCCTCGGCATCATCACCGGCGCCGTACTGAAACTGTTCCCGCAGCCGAAGGCGGCGATCACCGCGCTGGTCGGCCTGTGCAGCCCCGGCGACGCGCTGAAGCTGCTGAAACTGCTCGAGGCCGAATGCGGGCCGACCCTCACCGGCTTCGAGCTGATGAGCGACGTCTGCCTGCGCCTGGTGGCCAGCCATTTCCCCAGCCTGTCGCGCCCCTTCCCCGGCCATTATCCGCAGTACGCGCTGCTGGAACTGTCGAGCCACGAATCCGAGCAGCACGGCGTGGCGCTGCTGGAAGGCGCGATCGAGCAGGCGCTCGAAACCGGCATCGTCCAGGACGCGGTGGTCGCCACCTCGATCGCCCAGTCGCGCGCGCTGTGGGCGATCCGCGAGCACATCCCGCTGGCCCAGGCCGCGGCCGGCAAGAACATCAAGCACGACATCTCGCTGCCGATCTCGCGCATCGCCGATTTCATCGAGGCCACCGACGCCCGCCTGCAGGCCGAGTTTCCGGGCGTGCAGGTGGTGTGCTTCGGCCACCTCGGCGACGGCAACCTGCACTACAACATCGCCCCGCCCGAAGGCATCGCGCACGAGGATTTCCTGGCCGAACAGCTGCCGGTCAACCGCATCGTGCACGACAGCGTGGCCGCGTTCGGCGGCTCGATCTCGGCCGAGCACGGCGTCGGCGCCCTCAAGCGCGACGAGCTACCACGCTACAAGTCCGCCGTCGAGCTGAACCTGATGCGTGCGCTCAAGGCCGCGCTCGACCCGCTTGGCATCATGAACCCCGGCAAAATTCTTTGACGGGACTTACCATGATCCGCTTGTTTCTCTCAGTTAGTTTCTCAGTTACTTTATTAGTGGCGTTACCCGTGCCGTGGAGGATGGCTGTGGCGCAAGGCGTCTATAAATGCAATGCCGGCGGCAAGATCAGCTACGCCGACCGGCCCTGCGCCGAAGGACAGTCGACGCGCCTGCCGCCGCCCGCAGCCGGGGTGACGCCGCCGGAAGCGAGCGCGGTTGCCACGCGCGATGCGCGCACGCTGGTCGAATTCGAAAAACTGCGCCTGGCGCGTGAAGACAAGATAGCCCGGGAAAAAGCCCGCGAGCAAAACCGCGAAGAGGCGCGCGCCGAACGGGGCCGCCAGCAGCGCGCCCGCGCCGCGCTGGCGCACCGCAAGACCTGCGACAAGCTGCGCCTGCGCCGCAAGTGGGCCGACGAAGATGCCGCGCGCGCCGGCGGCAAGGCCCACGATGCCGCCCGCCGCAAGGCCAGGCGCCAGGCAGAAGCATTGGCGGTGGAATGCCCGGCCTGAACCGTCCCGTCTCCAGCTCCCTGCAGCGCTGGCTGCTGTTCGGCGAATGGCGCGCCCATCCGGTGCGCGCACTGCTGGCCATCGTCGCGATCGCCGTCGGCGTCGCGATGGGCTTCGCCATCCACTTGATCAATGCCGCCGCCTTCAACGAATTCTCGGCCGCGATCCAGAGCATCGCCGGCCAGGCCGACGTCCAGGTGTTCGGGCGCGAACCCAGCATCGACGAAGCGGTGTATCCGCGCCTGGCCCGGCACGAGGGCGTGGCGCTGGCCTCGCCGGTCCTCGAAATCGACGCCGCCCTGCCCGGCGTGAAGGGCGCGCTGAAGATCGTCGGCCTCGATCCGCTGCGCGCCGGCTTCATTTCGCCCGACCTCACCGGGGTGCCGGCGAAGGACCGTCCTGCCGACCTCCTGGCCGACGACGCCCTGTTCCTGTCGCCGGCGGCCCAGGAATGGCTCGGCAAGCGCCAGGGCGATCTGCTGCCGCTGCGCGCCGGTACCCGCGACTTCACGCTGCGCGTGGCCGGGCCGGTGCTGCGCGCGCGCAGCGGCCAGCGCATTGCCGTGATGGACATCGGCGCCGCCCAGTGGCGCTTCGGCCAGCTCGGGCGCCTGACCCGGGTCGACCTCAAGCTGCGCGACGGCGTCGACCGTGCCGCCTTCGAGCGCGCGTTGGCAGCCGAGCTGGAGCGCGACTTTCCGGGCCGCTTCCGGGTCGCCCGCCCCAACGACGCCGACCAGGAGAGCCGCAACAATAACCTCAGCCGCGCCTACCGCGTGAACCTGACCGTACTGGCGCTGGTGGCGCTGTTCACCGGCGCCTTTCTGGTGTTCTCGACCCAGGCGCTGTCGGTGCTGCGGCGGCGCAGTCAGTTCGCGCTGCTGCGCGTGCTGGGGCTGGAGCGGCGCGCGCTGCTGCGCCAGGTGCTGCTGGAAGGCGCCAGCCTGGGCGTGATCGGCGCCGCGCTCGGCATCCTGGGCGGCTACGCGCTGGCCGCCGCCGCGCTGCATTTCTTTGGCGGCGACCTCGGCGCCGGCTACTTCCCGGGCGTGAAGCCGCAGGTGCGCTTTACCCCGGTGGCGGCGCTGGTGTTCTTCGCGCTCGGCCTGGGCGTGTCCCTGCTCGGCTGCGCGGCGCCGGCCTGGGAAGCGGCGCGTGCGCGGCCGGCGATCGCGCTCAAGTCCGGCAACGACGAGACCGCGCTGGAGCGCCTGGCGCGCATCTGGCCGTCGCTCGTCTGCCTGGTGCTGGCGGGCGCCTTCGCCTTCGCGCCGCCGGTGCTGGAACTGCCGCTGTTCGGCTATTTTTCGGTGGCGCTGCTGCTGATCGGCGGCATCGGCCTGATGCCGCGCCTGGCGGCCACCGTGTTCCGCATGCTGAACCGCGCCGCCATGCGGCGCGGCCAGTCCGGCGCAAGCTCGCCGGTCCTGTCCCTGACCCTGGCGCGCCTGGCCAACGCCCCCGGCCAGGCCTCGATCGCCCTGGGCGGGGTGCTGGCCAGCTTCAGCCTGATGGTGGCGATGGGGATCATGGTGGCCAGCTTCCGGGTGTCGGTCGACGATTGGATCCAGCACATCCTGCCGGCCGATTTGTACGTGCGTACCGCCACCGGCGGCAGTACAGGCGCCTTCGGTCCGGGCGAGCAGGCGGCGCTGGCACAAACGCCCGGCGTGGCGCGCGCGGCTTTCCTGCGCACGCGGCCGCTGTCGCTGGACCCGGCGCGGCCCGACATCACGCTGATCGCACGCGACATCGACGCCGCCGACCCGGGCCGCCTGCTGGTGCTGGTCGGACGGGGCGCGCCGCTGCCGGCCGGCGCGCGGCCAGTGTGGATATCGGAAGCGATGAGCGACTTGTACCGGCTGCGGCCCGGCCAGGCGCTGCAGCTGCCGCTGGGCGGGCGCGCACAAGCCTTCTTCATTGCCGGCATCTGGCGCGACTACGCCAACCAGTCCGGCTCCGCCATCGTGCGCCTGTCCGACTACCGCGCCCTCACCGGCGATACCAGCGTCACCGATGCCGCACTGTGGGCGGCCGAGGGCGTGCCGGTCGAGCGCATCGAGAACGCGCTGCGCACCCTGCCCTTCGGCGCCGCCCTGACGCTGGCGCGCCCGGGTGACATCCGCAGCGCCAGCCTGCGCATCTTCGACCGCAGCTTCGCCGTCACCTATCTGCTGGAAGCGATCGCGATCGCCATCGGCATGTCCGGCGTAGCCGCCACCTTTTCGGCGCAGACGCTGGCACGCGCCAAGGAATTCGGCATGCTGCGCCACGTCGGCGTGACGCGGCGCCAGATCCTCGGCATCCTCGCCATCGAAGGCGGCGCCCTGACCGCGCTCGGCGTCGCCACCGGTTTCGCGCTCGGGCTCCTGATCAGCCTGATCCTGGTGTACGTGGTCAATCCGCAGTCCTTCCACTGGACCATGCAGCTGCACCTGCCGTGGATGCTGCTGGGGTCGGTGGCGGCAGCGCTGCTGGCGGCGTCGATGGCGACGGCGCTGGTATCGGGACGCCATGCGCTCTCCGGCGGGCCGGTGCGCGCGGTAAGGGAGGATTGGTGATGCGCCTGCTCTGGTTGCTATGGCTGCTCCTGGCCGCAGGGATTGCGCAAGCCGCGCCGCCGGCCTACGACCCGGTCACGCCCGGCCACGCACTGCAGTTCCCGCGTGACTTCGGCGCCCACCCCGGCCATCGCACCGAATGGTGGTACGTCACCGGCTGGCTGGAGACCCCGGAGCGCAAGCCGCTCGGCTTCCAGGTCACCTTCTTCCGCAGCCGCACGAGCACCGATCCGGCCAACCCGAGCGCCTTCGCGCCCAAGCAGCTGATCATCGGCCACGCGGCGCTGTCCGACCCCGCGCTCGGCCACCTGGTGCACGACCAGCGCAGCGCGCGCGAAGGCTTCGGCCTGGCGTATGCGAAGACCGGCACCACCGACGTCAGGCTCGACGACTGGCACATGCGGCGCCTCCCGGACGGGCGCTACGACGTCGTGGTGCGTTCCGGCGAACTGACCTTGACGCTGCGCCTGGCGCCGACCCAGCCGCTGCTGCTGCAGGGCGAAAACGGTTTTTCGCGCAAGGGCAAGGACCCATCGCACGCCAGTTATTATTACAGCGAGCCGCAGCTGAAGGTCGAAGGCCAGGTGGCGCGAGCCGGAAAAACCACTGCCGTGACAGGCACGGCGTGGCTCGATCACGAGTGGTCGAGCCAGGTACTGGACCCCGGCGCCACCGGCTGGGACTGGACCGGCGTCAACCTCGACGACGGCGGCGCCCTGATGGCCTTCCGCATCCGCAGCGCCGGCGGTGCTACACTCTGGGCCCACGCCGCCGTGCGCGACGGCGCCGGCCGGGTCACCCAGTACGGCCCGGGCCAGGTCAGCTTCACGCCGCAGCAGCACTGGAAGTCGCCGCGCACCGGCGCCAGCTACCCGGTCGGCACCCTGGTCACGACCGGGGCCACCACATGGCGCCTGCTGCCGCTGCAGCCGGACCAGGAACTCGATTCGCGCCGCTCGACCGGTGCCGTCTACTGGGAAGGTGCGGTGCGCGTCGAGCGCGACGGCCGCCCGGCCGGGCGCGGCTACCTGGAGCTGACCGGCTACGTCGACGCCATGGCGCTGTAGCCACCCTGTATTTCCCTGTGTTTCCCCTGTATTTGCAAGAACAAGAAATGAACGACATGAACAAGCGTGCCACCGACCGACAAACCAGCGATGCCGCTAGCGGCGCAGCGCCCTTGAAAGGCAGGAGCGCGCTCGCCACCCTGAGCGGCCTGCTGCCCTTCCTGCGGCCCTACCGCCGCCAGTTCGTGCTGGCCGGGATCGCGCTGCTGGTCGCTGCCGGCGCCACGCTGGCGATTCCGTACGCCTTTAAGCAGATGATCGACCACGGCTTCGGCGCCGCGGGTGCCGGTGCCGCCGGCGGCTCGATCCAGAACGTCAACGCCACCTTCCTGGCGCTGTTCGGCGTGGCTGCCGTGCTGGCCGTGGCCACCGCGGCGCGCTTCTACACCGTGTCCTGGCTCGGCGAGCGCGTCACCGCCGACATCCGCGAAGCGGTCTACCGCCACGTGGTCGAGCAGAGTCCCGAGTTCTACGAAACCACCCGCACCGGCGAAGTGCTGTCGCGCCTGACCACCGACACCACGCTGATCCAGGCCGTGGTCGGCACCAGCATCTCGCTGGCGCTGCGCAACACGCTGCTGTTCGTCGGCGGCCTGGCGATGCTGTTCGTGACCAGCGTGAAGCTGACCTCGATCATCCTCGGCTTGCTGGTGCTGGTGGTGGTGCCGATCGTGCTGTTCGGACGGCGCGTGCGCAAGCTGTCGCGCGACTCGCAGGACCGCATCGCCGACGCCTCGGCGATGGCCGGCGAGATCCTCAACGCGATGCCGACGGTGCAGGCCTTTACCCACGAACAGATCGAGGCGCGCCGCTTCGGCGCCTCGGTCGAAGGCGCGTTCGGCACCGCGATGCGCCGCATCCGCGCGCGTTCGCTGCTGACCATGGTGGCCATCGTCCTGGTGTTCGGCGCCATCGTGTTCGTGCTGTGGCTGGGTGCGCACGCGGTGCTGGCCGGGACCATGACCGGGGGCGACCTCGGCCAGTTCATCCTGTACGCCTCGATCGTCTCGGGTGCGATCGGCGCCCTGTCGGAAGTGATGGGCGAAGCCCAGCGCGCGGCCGGCGCCACCGAGCGCCTGATGGAACTGCTGGCGGTGCGCTCGCCGATCCGCAATCCGGCGCAGCCCAAACCGCTCCCGCTGCGCCATGCCGGCGGCGCCGCCCTGCGCCTGGCGGACGTCGGCTTCAATTACCCGTCGCGTCCCGAGTCGGCCGCGCTGTCGCACCTGAACCTGGATATCCGTCCCGGTGAGACGGTGGCCATCGTCGGCCCGTCCGGCGCCGGCAAGACCACCCTGTTCCAGCTGCTGCTGCGCTTCTACGATCCGCAGTCGGGCGCCGTGCTGCTCGACGGCGTCGACATCCGCGACCTCGACCTGCACCTGCTCCGCGGCGCGATCGGCATCGTGCCCCAGGATACGGTGATCTTTTCCAGCAGCGCCATGGAAAACATCCGCTACGGCCGTGCCGGCGCCAGCGATGCCGAAGTGATCGCGGCGGCCAGGCTGGCCGCCGCCCACGAATTCATCGAGCGCCTGCCGGAAGGCTATGCGTCCTTCCTGGGCGAGCGCGGCGTGCGCCTCTCGGGCGGCCAGCGCCAGCGCATCGCCATCGCCCGCGCGCTGCTGAAGAACCCGCCGCTGCTGCTGCTCGACGAAGCCACCAGCGCCCTCGATGCCGAGTCGGAGCGCCTGGTGCAGCGCGCCCTGGAAGCGGCGATGGTGGGACGCACCACCCTGATCATCGCGCACCGCCTGGCCACCGTGCAGCGCGCCGACCGCATCATCGTCATGGAAGATGGGCGCATCGTAGAAACCGGGACCCATGCCTCGCTGGTCGCGCTCGGTGGAATCTATGCCAACCTGGCCGCGCTGCAGTTCCATCAGGTGCAGGTCGAGCACTGAGCGCGCGGCGTTGTCGCAGATGCCACATGGCAAGTCGCAAAATATGCGACACGCTGTTGCGTGGATGCCGCTAAACCGGTAAATCCGGTTAAAGTGTTAGTTTCCTCGAGGATACTTAGCGTAACATAGCGAAATTATCCACGCACTCCCGCTCTCCCATGCAAAGCAAATCGTTCGGTTTCAAGGACTGGAGCGTCGGTACCAAGCTCACCGCGTTCACCTTCGCCCTCGTCAGCCTGATCCTGCTCGGCCTGGTCGTCACCGTCAGCTTTACCACTTCGTCGATGCTGCGCAAGCGCGCCGTCGAGAACATGAACTCCGAACTGCACGGCGTCGTCAACACCGTCGAGCTGTTCAACCAGGCGATGTCCAGCCAGGCGGCCAGCTACGGCCGCATCTTCGCCACCGTTCTGGACGGCGAATTCAGCCTCGACCCGCAAGCCACCGTCAAGGTCGGCGAGCTGGACGTGCCGACCCTGCTCCTGGGCGGCAAGCCGCTCAACCTCGACTTCACGGCACCCGACCGCTTCACGCGCCAGACCGGCGGCAACGCCACCATCTTCGTCGCCTCGGGCGACGATTTCGTGCGCATCAGTACCTCGGTGAAAAAGGAAAACGGCGAGCGCGCCGTCGGCACCGCGCTCGACCGCAGCGGCGCCGCCTACGCCGCCCTGAAACAGGGCAAACCGTATGTCGGCATGGCCAAGCTGTTCGGCAAGCAGTTCATGACCGACTACGAACCGATCCGCGACGCCACCGGCAAGGTGATCGGCATCCTGTACGTCGGCGTCGACGTCGACCGCGACATCACCGCGCTGAAGAACAAGATCCGCGCCATGAAGGTCGGCGAGACCGGCTACTACTATGTGCTGAACGCCGCGCCGGGCAAGACGGCCGGCGACGCCATCGTGCACCCGACCCGTGAAGGCCAGAATATCAGCGACAGCCGCGATCCCAGCGGCCGCGCCTTCATCAAGGAGATGCTGGAACAGAAGGAAGGCACGATCGAGTACCCGTGGCAGAACGCGGAAAAAGGCGAGACCGCGCCGCGCCTGAAGGTCACCGCCTACACGGTCTTCAAGGACTGGAACTGGCTGATCGCCGGCGGCACCTACGAAGACGAGATCACCCGCGAATCGATCCAGCTGCGCAACCGCAACATAGGTATCGGGCTGGCGGCGCTGGCGGTGTTCGCCTTCCTGCTCGCGGCCCTGATCAAGCGCACGGTGACGCGGCCGCTGAAGGAAGCCCGCGATGCCGCCGTGCGCATCGCCGCCGGCGACCTGAGCACCCACGTCGACGTACGCAGCCGCGACGAGATCGGCCTGATGCTCGACGCCATGAACGACATCAGCAGCGGCCTGTCGACGGTGGTGGGCCAGGTGCGCCAGGGCGCCGAGCAGATCGCCAACGCCTCGACCGAGATCTCGAGCGGCAACCTGGACCTGTGCCAGCGCACCGAAGAACAGGCCGTGAGCCTGGCCTCCACCGCCAACTCGATGAAGGACCTGACCGAGACCGTGCGCCGCAATGCCGGCGACGCCAGCCAGGCCAACCAGCTGGCACTGAACACATCGATGGTGGCCCAGGAAGGCGGCCGCATGGTGCGCCAGGTGATCGACACCATGGACACCATCAAGCAATCCTCGGGCAAGATCAGCGACATCATCGGCGTCATCGACGGCATCGCCTTCCAGACCAATATCCTGGCGCTGAACGCCGCCGTGGAAGCAGCGCGCGCCGGCGAGCAGGGACGCGGCTTCGCCGTGGTCGCCACCGAAGTGCGCAGCCTGGCCCAGCGCAGCGCCGCCGCGGCCAAGGAGATCAAGTCCCTGATCGAAGCCTCGGCCCACGAAGTCGACGCCGGCAGCCGCCTGGTGCAGGAAGCCGGCAGCACCATGAACGACGTGCTGGCCAGTACCGAGCAGGTAACCGCCATCATGACCCGCATCAGCACCGCCAGCAGTGCGCAAAGCAGCGGCATCGAAGCCGTCAACCGCTCGATCGGCGAGATGGACGAAGTGACGCAGCAGAATGCGGCGCTGGTCGAGCAGGCCAGTGCGGCGGCGCAGGCGATGCAGGAGCAGGCCGACCAGCTGGCGCGGGCGGTGCGCCTGTTCAAGCTGGACCAAGCGGTTGCCCTGGAAAACGCGAGTGCGCGCCCGCAGCTCACGCACTACTAAGTAATAACATCCGCACGTCGCCCCCGCGCAGGCGGGGCCCAAGTTGCACGCACTGTCGAGATGCTGGCAAAACTTGGGCCCCGCCTGCGCGGGGGCGACGCTATTTGGGCTTGGGGCATCCACGAACTTGCCCGGTCTTCCCCCGCTCCCTCCCTTCGGTGTACAGTGTGGCCCACCCTCGCGCCCACCCACCGGAGCCCCCTTTGCCAGACACCGACCTGCTCGCCCGCTGCAGCACCATCCTCCCCGGCCACCGCGCCCGCACGCCCGCCGAACTGTATGCCGCCATGGGCGCCTGGTGCGAGGCCAATGGCGTGCGCCATGACGTCTATGGCGAGGGCGCCCTGATCCAGGACTTCGAGCGCAAGGTCGCCGGACTGCTCGGCTTCGAGGCCGCCGTGTTCTGCATCAGCGGCACCATGACCCAGGTGACGGCGCTGCGCCTGGCCTCGATGGACCGCCGCCGGGCGCCGGTGGCCTTGCATCCGACCTCGCACATCTTCGTGCACGAGCGTGGCAACCACCAGTTGCTGGGCCACTTCGATGCGCTGCAGATCGGCGACCGCAACCGGCCCTGGCAGGCAGCCGACATCGTGAACGTGCCGGACCGCCTGGCCGCCGTCGGCCTCGAGATCCCGATGCGCGAGATCGGCGGCCAGCTCTCAAGCTGGGACGAACTGCAGGCGATCAAGGCACACTGCAAGGCCAGGGACATCCACCTGCACATGGACGGTGCCCGCCTGTGGGAAGCGGCCGCCGGCTACGGACGCCCGGTGAACGACATCGCGGCCGGCTTCGACTCGGTCTACGTCTCGCTGTACAAGGGCATTGGCGGCCTCGGTGGCGCCATGCTGGCCGGCAGCCGCGACTTCGTGGCGCGTGCCGCCGAATGGTTCCGGCGCCAGGGCGGTAACGTCATCCACCGCTCCCCGTACATCGTGGCGGCGGCGATGCAGTTCGACGAGCGCCTCGCCGCCATGCCCGATTACTTCCGCCGCACCGAGTTCCTGTACGAGGTGCTGTGCGCTTACCCGGTGCTGCAGGTGAACCCGGCGCGGCCCCAGGCCAACATGCTGCACATCCACCTGCCGGTGGACCCGGAGCGCGCGCTGGCCATCCGCCAGGAGCTGGCCGCGGAGCACGGCATCTGGATCTTCAACCGCATCAACCACGGCGTGCTGCCCGGGTCCAGCTACTTCGAGCTGTACGTGGGCGACAACCTGCTGGCCGCCGGCGACGCCCGGGTGCGCGAGGCGGTGGCGCTGCTGGCGGCTGCGGTGTCGCGGTCCTGAAGCGGCAGCGGCGTAAAGACGGCGGCCAGGTCCGCCGTCAGGTATCATATGCGCGCATCATTTGAAGGAGCGTGCATGGACCAACAATACCTCGGCCTACTCCGGGACATTCTCGACAACGGCGTACAAAAAGGCGACCGCACCGGCACCGGCACGATCTCGGTGTTCGGGCGCATGGTGCGCCACGACCTGTCCGCCGGCTTCCCGCTGCTGACCACCAAGAAGCTGCACATCCGCTCCATCCTGCACGAGCTGCTGTGGTTCCTGCAGGGCGAGACCAATATCCGCTACCTGCACGACAACGGCGTGACCATCTGGGACGAATGGGCGACGCCGGAAGGCGAACTCGGCCCGGTCTACGGCGCCCAGTGGCGCCGCTGGGAAGGCCGCGACGGCCAGACGTTCGACCAGGTCGGCGCCCTGATCGAAGGCTTGCGCAAGAACCCGAACAGCCGCCGCCACATCATCAACGCCTGGAACGTCGGCGTGCTGCCCGACGAGCGCATGAAGCCGCACGACAATGCCGCCGCCGGGCGCATGGCGCTGCCGCCCTGCCACGTCATGTACCAGTTCTACGTCGCCAACGGCAAACTGAGCTGCATGCTGACGCAGCGCTCGGGCGACTGCTTCATCGGCGTGCCCTACAACACCGCCAGCCTGGCCTTCCTGACCCACATGGTGGCCCAGCAGTGCGACCTGGAACCGGGCGAGATCGTGCATTCCTTCGGCGACCTGCACCTGTATTCGAACCACCTGGAGCAGGCCCGCCTGCAGCTCGAGCGCGAACCGCGTCCACTGCCGCAGCTGATCATCAAGCGCAAGCCGGATTCGATCTTCGACTACCGCTTCGACGATTTCGAGATCGCCGGCTACGACCCGCATCCGCACATCGCGGCACCGATCGCGATCTGAGGCCGCCCGGCTTGCTAAGTATGCGCTAAGTGTTCGTCCCTACCATCCCGCTGATTGCTCATCAGATCTGAGCAACTTAGTGAGATGGGGGAATATTGATCAAGCTGAACCACGCTTCCGGCCGCACGCTGGACGCCGCCCGCACCGTGACCCTGGCCGCCGGCGTGCTGGGCGTCCTGTGCGCCGGCCCGGTCCAGGCGGCGCCAAAAGCGCCCAAGGCCACCGCAGCCTCCGACGTGCTGGCGGATTTCCACCTGCTGGCCCAGCAGCGCCCCTGGACCTGCGCCACGCCGTCGGCGCTGCCGAACGTGCAGGGTATCGCCGCCGGCGACGCCGCCTGCGCCTGGCAAAACCGCTTGAGCCGGCGCAGCTGGACCTGGTCCGGCGACGCGGCCGCGTCCTGCATCAGCCATCCGGCGCGCTGGTGGGCCTGGGCCCAGTCGGCGCTGCCGCCGCAAGCCGTGCGCAGCGTCTGGCACGCCAACTGGAATAGCCACGCTACCCTGCTCGCCATCGGCGAACAGCGCCGCCTGCTGCTGGTGCGGCGCGAGCGCGGCGGCCAGTGGGCGGCCACCGAGTGGCGCTGGGACCCGAACCCGCGTCCCGCCACGCGGCGCTGGCAACAGGGCCGCTGGCAGGCGCTGGTCGATGCCGCCGCCCGCGGCGCCGGCAGCAGCCCGCCGCAGAGCGCCGCGGTCGCCCCCGATACCACGCGCCTGCAGGCCGTCTTCGCTGCCGTGCTGGGCGGCCGTGCCGGTGAAATCGGCAGCGACGGCATGGCCATGGATGCGGGCGGCCTGTGCATCGGGCTCAGCAACCCGCTGCCGGGCCAGTCGACGCTGCCGCTGTCCTACAACGCCGCCGACAGCCGCCTCGAACAGCGTGCGGCGAGCCACCTCCAGCTGAGCCGCCAGTTCCCGAACGCCGTCTGGCTGACGCCGTTCAAGCTGCTGGCCCTGCCGGCGGCACCCGCGGCCGGCGCCAAGTATCTCGCCACCTGGCTCGAGGGCGACGACTTGAAAAGCCAGCTGTGGATGCCGGCCAGGGGCGACGGCCGCGCCATCCGCGTGCGCATGAGCACGCGCCTGGCGCCGGGCCTGGGCGCCCATCCGGAGGCGGCACCGGTGGTCAAGGCCAGGCAAGCCGTCGAACACGAACTCGAAGCGCTCGCCGCGCAATGGGCAGTGCGCCATGAATGAGGAAAGCGGCGGACTGCCGCTGTTCCTGTTCTCGCCGCTGGCCATCATCGGCGCCGGCCTGCTGCTGTCGCAGGTGATCGGCGTGCTGCTGCAGAAGCGCGGCGTCCCGCGGCTGTACGGCGCCGTGGTGGCGGGCCTGATCCTGGGCGTGAGCGGCTTGAAGGTGGTCGACGGCGCCCTGCTGACCTATTTTCAGGAGCTGCTCAACGCCGCTTCGGCGCTGGTGCTGTTCGAGGCCGGGCGCAAGACCGACCTGGCCTGGCTGTGGCGCAGCCGCGCCCAGGGCGCCTCGCTGGCGCTCGGCTGCGTGCTGCGCGGCGCCGGCACCCTGGTGCTGCTGCGCGTGTTCGGCCTGGCCTGGGCCGAGGCGGCCTTCATCGCCGCGATCCTGGTCGCCGTGAACCCGGTCGTGTTCACCTCGATGGTGGCCGACAACAACGCCAGCGGCGTGGCCACCTACGCCGCCGCCAATACGGTCGGCCTGAGCCACCTGGTGGCGCTGGTCGCGCTGTCGGTGTCGCTGGCCTGGCTGCGCAGCCACGGCGCGGTGCAGGAAGCGCCCTTCGCCGGGCAGCTGCTGCTCCAGGGCGGCAAGCTGCTGCAGGGCGCCGGCATTGCCCTGGCGTGCTACGCCGTGTACACGGTCGCCGCACGCCTGTCGAGCGCCCAGGCCGGCCTGCGACCGGGTATCCTGCTGGCGACGCTGATGATGGACCTCGGCCTGTGCTCGGTGACCTCGTCGAGCGCGCTGCTGTCGCTGCTGCTGATGGGTCTCCTGCTGCGCAACGCCGAAAAGCGCGACAACGTGTTCCAGGCCCAGATCAAGACCGTGCAGGACATCGGCTACGCGCTGCTGTTCATGATGTCGGCGGCGCTGGTCCAGTTCCAGCAGCTGCTGCACTGGTCGGTCCTGCTGGCGGCGCTGCTGGTGTTCGGTGCGCGCATCGCCCTGACCCGGCTGGCGCTGGTGCCCGGGCAAGCCTGGAGCAGGCGCAAGAAACACGCGATCGCGCTGGCCGCCTGCTCGCTGGTCAGCTTCAGCACGCTGGTAGTGGACAGCTCGATTTCGAATGCGGCTTACCTGAGCGAGAGCGCGCACCGCCTGATGCAGGCCCTGCTGGCGCTGAACGTGCTGGCCGCGCCCGCGGTCACCTGGGCCGGCCTGCGCCTGGCCGGCGAAACACATGAAGGGAACGAAGCATGACGACTACGACAGATGAAGCCCAGGCCCGCGCCGTCGCCGGCCGCGGCCCCGCCTTCCTGCCGCCGTTCGCCCGCTCGCAGCTGGGCACGATGGGCATCGAGCTGGAGCTGATGGTGCTCGACCGCCTGACCCACGACCTGCTGCCGGCGGCGCCGGACATCCTGCTGCTGCTCGACAGGCAGGAAAAGGACTGGGTGGCGACGCCGGAAATCACCACCTCGATGCTGGAAGTCGCCACTTCGGTATTGACGGGCTTCCGCGCTGCCGCCGGGCAGCTGGAAGAGATCCGCACCAGCGTCCAGCGCGCCGCCTTCGCGGTCGGCGCGGCGATCTCGGGCGGCGGCGCCCATCCCTTCCAGAAGTGGAACGAGCAGCGCATCTACCCGAAGGACCGCTACCGCGAATCGGCGCGCAAGTACGGCTACCTGGCCAAGATGTTCACCGTGTTCGGCATGCACGTGCACATCGGGATGCCCAGTGCCGACGAAGCCGTGCGCGTGGGCGCCTGGCTGACCCAGCGCGCGCCGCTGTTCATCGCGCTGTCGGCCAGTTCGCCGTGCTGGCAGGGGGAGGACTCCGGCTTCTGCAGCGCGCGCAGCAACGTGGTCGGCGCCTTCCCGATGAGCGGCACCATGCCGCCCGACATCCGCAGCTGGGACCAGTTCGCGGCCCATTTCGCGCGCCTGGCCGCGCACGGCATCGTCAACAGCATCAAGGATTTCTACTGGGACGTGCGGCCCAAGCCGGAATACGGCACCATCGAGCTGCGCGTACTGGACACGCCGCTGCACCCGTCGCATGCGGCGGCCCTGGCCTGCTACGCGCGCGAGCTGTGCATCGAGGTCGCCGCGCAGCCCGGCACCTGGCCGGCCGAGGGCTCGCGCGACGTCTACACCTGGAACCGCTTCAACGCGGCCAAGGATGGCGTGCACGCCAACTGGATCGACCCCGAAACCGGCATCGCGCGCCCGGTCGAGCAGGTGGTGCGCGCCGACCTGGCGCGCCTGGCCGCGCGCTCCGAGGATCCCGATTTCCCGGCGGCGTGCGTGCTGATCGACGAACTGCTGCGCGACGGCGGCCAGGCTGGCTGGCTGAACGCACACATGGCGGCCGGCGCCGGCATGAACGACCTGGCGCGCGTGGCTGCCGAGATGTTCGACGCGCCTGCCAGGAACGGGAGCATGCCGGGATGAGAGTATTACTGGTCGAAGACGACCCGATGATCGGCAGCGTGGTGCAGTCGGCGCTGCGCGACGCCAGCTATGCCGCCGATTGGGTGTGCGATGGCGAGAGCGCGCTGTCCACGCTGCAGACCCTGCACTACGAGATGGTGCTGCTCGACCTGAACCTGCCGCGCACCGACGGCATGAGCGTGCTGCGGGCGATCCGCGCCGCGCGCAACGACGTCCCGGTGCTGGTGCTGAGCGCGCGCGAAGCCACCGAAGACCGCGTTGCCGGCCTGGACGAAGGGGCCGACGACTACCTGGTGAAGCCGTTCGCGATGAGCGAGCTGCTGGCGCGCATGCGCGCGCTGGTGCGGCGCCGGGATGGCGGCGGCAACGGCGGCGCACTGCGGCTGGGGAACGGCATCGTCCAACTGGACCCGGTCACCCATGAAGCGAAGAACGGCGACGCGGAAGCCGTGCGCCTGACCGCGCGCGAGTTCTCGCTGCTGCAGGCGCTGCTGGTGCGCCCCGGCGCGATCCTGTCGCGCGCCGAACTCGAGCACCGCGTGTATGGCTGGAACGAGGAAGTCGAAAGCAATGCGATCGAATTCCTGATCCACGCGCTGCGCAAGAAGCTGGGCAGCGAGGTCATCAAGAACGTGAGGGGTGTCGGATGGATGGTCGCGAAGGCCCGCTAGCCTCGTCGCTGCGGTTCCGGCTGTCGGCCTGGATCTCGGCCACGATCCTGCTCGGCGCCTTTGCCGCCGGCGCCCGTTCGTACGTCGACGCCACCGAGGATGCACACCGCCTGCAAGACGTGCAGCTGCGCCAGATCGGCCAGATCATCGGCAAGCTCGATGCGGTGCCGGCCTCGCCGCAGGCGCGCGCACGCGCCGGCGACATCGACTTCGATGCCCGCATCGTGCTGCGCTTCATCGCGGGCGAAGGCGGCCGACCGATCCTCTGCAACGGTCCGCCGCCCTGCTTTTCCGACGAGCTGGCCGACGGCCTGCAGACCGTCGACAGCGGCGGCGAACAGTGGCGGGTTTATGTACGCACCAATGACAAAGGCATCCGCGCCGCGGTGGCCCAGCAGACCGCGATGCGCGACGCCATCGCGCGCGGCGACGCCGCCCGCACCGTGATGCCGCTGCTGGTGCTGGCGCCGCTGCTGGCGCTGCTGGTGACGATCCTGGTGCGCCTGATGTTCCGGCCGCTGCGCACGCTCACCGCGCAGCTGGGTGCGCGCCAGGAACACGAGACCGGAGACCTGGAGCGCAGCGCGCTGCCGTCGGAGGTCTGGCCCTTCGTCGCCGAGATCAACCGCCTGATCGCCCGTACCGCGCGCACCATCGCGCGCCAGCGCCGCTTCATTGCCGACGCCGCCCACGAGCTGCGCTCGCCGATGACGGCGATGTCGCTGCAGGCCGAGCGCCTTGCCGCAAGCGAGATGTCGCCCGAAGCGCGCACCCGCCTGGACGCGCTGTCGGCCGGCATCGGCCGCACCCGCATCCTGCTCGACCAGCTGCTGACGCTGGCGCGCATCCAGGAAGCCGCTGCCGGCGAGAGCGGCGACGGCGCCGCCGTCTCGCTCAAGCGCGCGATCCTGGAATGCCTGGAAGACCTGGTGCCGCTGGCCGAGGCCAAGGGAATCGACCTCGGCGTGGTCGGCGACGCCGACCCGCTGGTGGCCGGGCCGCTGGTCGACCTCAAGACCCTGGTCAAGAACCTGATCGACAACGCGATCCGCTACACGCCGCCGGGCGGCCGGGTCGATATCCGCGTCGGCGTCGACGCCGGGCCGGCGGGCCGCTGGGCCGACCTGCACGTCGAGGATAGCGGTCCCGGCATCCCGGCGGCCGAGCGCGCGCGCGTGTTCGACGCCTTTTACCGCGTGCTCGGAAACGGCCAGATCGGCTCCGGCCTCGGCCTGGCGATCACCGGCACCATTGCCGCCCGCCTGGGTGCCAAAATCGCGCTCGGCGATGCGCCCCAGGGTGGCCTCGACGTGCACGTGCGCTTCCCGCTGCAGGACGCAGACTGACATCAGCTGTTAGAATGCCGCTCCACCCGGAGAATGAATATGGCAATACAACTGACACTCGTGGTCGCGATGGACGCCGCGCGCGGTATCGGCGTCGACAACCGGCTGCCCTGGCACCTGCCGGAAGACCTGGCGCACTTCAAGCGCGTCACGCTCGGCAACCCGATCATCATGGGCCGCAAGACCTTCGACTCGATCGGCCGACCGCTACCCAAGCGCCGCAACATCGTCGTCACGCGCAATCCCGGATGGACGCATGAAGGCGTCGAGGTCGCCCACTCGCTCGAGGAAGCGATCGCGATGGTGGGCGGCGACACGGCAAGCATCATCGGCGGCGCCCAGATCTTCGCCGAAGCGATGGATGTGGCCGACCGCATGATCGTCACCCACATCGACAAGGTCTACCCTTGCGACACCTTCTTCCCCGAGATCGACGCCGCCCGCTGGACCGCGACCGCGCGCGAGCCGCAGCACGCGGCCGAGGGCGACTTCGACTTCTCGTTCGTCACCTACGAACGCACCACGTAAACATACAAGTACCCGCAGCATGTCAGGACACGGATTTCACGTACACGGACCGCACGACCACGCGGTCGAACACGTCGCACAGGGCGGCGCCCACGGCGACAGCTTTTCCAACAATATCGCGGTGATGACCGCCGTGCTGGCCACGGTCGGCGCGCTGTTCGGCTACCTCGGCGGCGCCACCCAGAACGACGCCGCCCTCTTCAAGAACAACGCGGCGATCGCCAAGACCACCGCAGCCAATTCCTGGAATTATTACCAGGCCAAGTCGAACAAGCAGAACCTGGCCGAACTGGCCGCCTCGCTGCCGGGCGTGGATGCTGCCAAGTACAAGGCCGACGTCGCCCGCTACGAGAGCGAAAAGGGCGGTATCAAGAAGGAAGCCGAGAAGTACGAGCACGAGTCCGACGTCTGGAACGCAAGGTCCGAACGCGCGCTGCACAGCCACCACCAGTGGGCACTGGCCACCACCGCCGAACAGATCGCGATCTCGCTGGCGGCGATCGTGCTGCTGACCCGGCGCCGCTGGCTGCTGCGCGTGACCTACGTAGTCGCGATCGTCGGCTTCGTGCTGGGCGCCTTCGCCGGCCTGCACGTCGATCCGCTCGGCGCCCTGATGGCGTCCGGTCCGGCCACGCACGAAGCTGCACGGACAGCGACGCACTGAGCGGCGCGCTGGGCGGCAGCGCCGCCGCCCGCGCTCAGGCCGGGTGGGCGACCTGCGGGCGCGCCGCTGCGCGGCGTTCGCGGAACACGCGCCTGAGCACGTCGTGTCGGTGCTGGAAGAACTTGGAGATGAACCAGGTCACGACCTTCGGTGCGAAGCGCGGCGTGAATTCGAGGCGGTCGACCACCTCGGTGCCATCCGGCCCCGGCGCGATGGTGCGCTCGTGGCGCCAGGACTTCATCGACAGCAGCGGCGACTGCTCGACGAAGCGCCGGCCCGGCTCGACCTCGACGAAGGTCAGGCGCGACAAATCGACCGGCAGGAGGCCGAACAACAGGAACTTGCAATTGCCGAGCGGCTTGCCAAGCCCGCTGCCGTCGCGCGGGATATGGGTCATTCCCTTGGGGAAGTCGAGCTTCAGGACCGGCCCCATCTCGGCGTCGACGCCGCGTACCGACGTGCTCCAGTCCCACAGTTCTTCGGGGCTGGTGGCGACTTTGCTCTGGAATGCGACGCGGACGGTACTCATGGTGGCCTCAAATGGGGAAACGGTTGCGGTGCAGGACAGGACTCCAGCTTATTGGCCTGCAGCGTCCGCTTCCGTTAGCCGATTAACCTAAGTGCGCCGAAACCCGATCCGCATTGCGCCATGCTCGACAAGAGTGCGCCGCCGATCGCCAAAGGCCGTTAGGCTGGCGCAGGTACGGGATGGCTTAAAAGCCATAATTTTTTCACCAACAAGCGCGCATTTCTGCGAAAATCCGCTTCTTATTTTTTTCGGTGCCGTGCCCGGCCGCCTTCCCCCACCGGGAAGACGGCGTGCGCGGCGCTTCGCTTTGGAGCTGTCGATGAAATTTCGTTTCCCTATCGTCATCATTGACGAGGATTTCCGTTCCGAGAACACCTCGGGCCTCGGCATTCGCGCGCTTGCGGCCGCGATGGAAAAAGAAGGCATGGAAGTGCTGGGACTGACGAGCTATGGCGACCTGTCCCAGTTCGCCCAGCAGCAGTCGCGCGCCTCGGCCTTCGTGCTGTCGATCGACGATGAGGAATTCGGCGGCGGAACGGTCGAAGAGACCAATTTCGCCCTCAGTGCGCTGCGCGCCTTCGTGCAGGAGATCCGCCACAAGAACTCGGACATCCCGATCTACATCTACGGCGAGACCCGCACCAGCCGCCACATCCCGAACGACATCC
This sequence comes from Herbaspirillum sp. SJZ107, assembly GCF_006715485.1. Taxonomy (GTDB): domain Bacteria; phylum Pseudomonadota; class Gammaproteobacteria; order Burkholderiales; family Burkholderiaceae_D; genus Telluria. The sequence goes on along the minus strand of NZ_VFNH01000001.1, from coordinate 1,358,636 downwards.
TGAAGGAGCTGCACGGCTTCATCCACATGTTCGAGGACACGCCGGAATTCGTCGCGCGCCACATCATCCGCGAAGCCAAGGCCTACCTGGACAGCCTGGCGCCGCCCTTCTTCCGCGCGCTGGTCAACTACGCCAACGACGGTTCGTATTCCTGGCACTGCCCGGGCCACTCGGGCGGCGTCGCCTTCCTGAAGTCGCCGATCGGCCAGATGTTCCACCAGTTCTTCGGCGAGAACATGCTGCGCGCCGACGTCTGCAACGCCGTGGAAGAACTGGGCCAGCTGCTCGACCACACCGGCCCGGTGGCCAAGTCCGAGCGCAACGCCGCGCGCATCTACAACGCCGACCACTGCTACTTCGTCACCAACGGCACCTCGACCTCGAACAAGATGGTCTGGCACTCGACCGTGGCGCCGGGCGACATCGTCGTGGTCGACCGCAACTGCCACAAGTCGATCCTGCACTCGATCATCATGTGCGGCGCGATCCCGGTATTCCTGATGCCGACCCGGAACAACCTGGGCATCATCGGCCCGATCCCGCTGTCCGAATTCACGCCTGAATCGATCCAGCGCAAGATCGAAGCGAATCCGTTCGCGCGCGAAGCCAAGAACAAGAAGCCGCGCATCCTGACCATCACCCAGTCGACCTACGACGGCGTGGTCTACAACGTCGAAGTCCTGCGCGAACTCCTGGACGGCAAGATCGACACCCTGCACTTCGACGAAGCCTGGATCCCGCACGCGACCTTCCACGACTTCTACAAGAACATGCATGCGATCGGCCGCGACCGCCCGCGCGCCAAGGAGTCGATGATCTTCTCGACCCAGTCGACGCACAAGCTGCTGGCCGGCCTGTCGCAGGCCTCCCAGGTGCTGGTGCGCGAGTCGGAAACCGTCAAGCTGGACCAGGACGCCTTCAACGAAGCCTACCTGATGCACACCTCGACGTCGCCGCAGTACTCGATCATCGCCTCGTGCGACGTCGCCGCGGCCATGATGGAAGCCCCGGGCGGCACCGCGCTGGTCGAGGAATCGATCTACGAAGCGCTCGACTTCCGCCGCGCGATGCAGAAGGTCGACGAGGAAATCGGCGACGACTGGTGGTTCAAGGTCTGGGGCCCGCAAGTCACCAGCGAGGAAGGCATCGGCACCCAGGCCGACTGGCTGATCCACGCCGAAGACACCTGGCACGGCTTCGGCCACCTGGCCGAAGGCTTCAACATGCTGGACCCGATCAAGGCCACCGTGGTGACCCCGGGCCTGGCGCTGGACGGCACCTTCGGCGACTCCGGCATCCCGGCCTCGATCGTGACCAAGTACCTCGCCGAGCACGGCGTGATCATCGAGAAGTGCGGCCTGTACTCGTTCTTCATCCTGTTCACGATCGGCATCACCAAGGGCCGCTGGAACACGCTGGTCACCGCCCTGCAGCAGTTCAAGGACGACTACGACCGCAACCAGCCGATGTGGCGCATCATGCCGGAATTCACGGCCGCCAACCCGCGCTACGAAACCTGGGGCCTGCGCGACCTGTGCCAGCAGATCCACGACTTCTACAAGTCGCGCGACGTGGCACGCCTGACCACCGAGATGTATTTGTCGGACATGATCCCTGCGATGAAACCGTCGGATGCCTTCGCCAAGATGGCGCACCGCGAGATCGAGCGCGTGGCGATCGAGGAGCTGGAAGGCCGCATCACCGCCATCCTGCTGACCCCGTACCCGCCGGGCATCCCGCTCCTGATCCCGGGCGAGCGCTTCAACCGGACCATCGTCGACTACCTGCGCTTCGCACGCGACTTCAACGAGCGCTTCCCGGGCTTCGAGACCGACGTGCACGGCCTGGTCAAGCGCGAGATCGATGGCAAGCTGGGGTATTTCGTGGATTGCGTGAAGCAGGACTGATTCACGGTACCAGCTCGACCACCGTCGCCCCTGCGAAGGCAGGGGCGACGTTTTCATGCCGCGTGTCCTAAGCCGGTTTCTTTTGACGCCGCGCAAGCCCTACAAGCCCCGCCCCCCCTCTGCGCCAAACCCCTCGGCCCTCCTCCGGTCGAACCTCCAGTCGCCACATCGCGCCCACGGAGGACACAATGGACCCGCACATCACCAGTTGGGGTAATTCCCTGATGGCATCGCTGTCGTCCGCGATGTCCCTGCTGTTCGCCGCCGTGCCGCGCGTACTCGGCTTTCTGGTCATCCTCGGGATCGGCTGGCTGGTCGCCTCGCTCATCGAGAAACTGCTGGTCGCCATCCTGCGCGCCGTCCACTTCGACGGCTTCGCCGACCGCGCCGGCCTGGGCGGGATGGCGCGCACGGTGCAGCGCGAACCTTCGGGCATGCTCGGCTTGATCGCCAAATGGTTCGTGCGCCTGATCGTGCTGGTGGCTGCCTTCGATGCGCTCGGCGTGCCGGCCGTGTCGCAGGTGCTGCAGCAGTTGCTGCTGTGGCTGCCGAACCTAGCGGTGGCGCTGGTGGTGCTGGTGATCGGCGGCATCGCCGCCAATGCGCTGGGCGACCTGGTGCGGCGGGCGGCCGCACGCAGCCGCATGAACAGCCACGAGGTGCTCGGTACCGCCGCCAGGTGGGCTGTCTGGGCATTCACCATCCTGGTTGCCGTCAACCAGGTCGGCATCGCCAGCTCGCTGGTGACGATCCTGTTCATGGCCGTGGTCGGCGCGCTGGCGCTGGCGCTGGGGCTGTCGTTCGGCCTCGGCGGGCGCGATACCGCCGGCATGATCGTGCGCCAGATCTACGAGCGCAACCGCAGGGGCGGCGCCCTCACCGGCGGTCCCTCGCTCGGCACCCAGGGCACGCGCAGCCGGGTCGGCTATACCGGCGTCGAGCACCGGCATATCGAGGACCGGCGCAGCAATCCGAACGGACGGCGCGCGATGGGCTGACGAAAAAAGAGGGACCGCAGTCCCTCTCGATGCCGCGTGCGGCCTGGCGCCGCAAACCGTATCAGGTCTTCGGCAGCGTTACGCCATGCTGGCCCTGGTACTTGCCGCCGCGGTCCTTGTACGAGGTTTCGCACACTTCATCGCTTTCGAAGAACAGCACCTGCGCGCAGCCTTCGCCGGCGTAGATCTTGGCCGGGAGCGGCGTGGTGTTCGAGAATTCGAGCGTCACATAACCCTCCCATTCCGGTTCGAACGGGGTGACGTTGACGATGATGCCGCAGCGCGCGTAGGTCGACTTGCCGAGGCAGACCGTCAGCACGTTGCGCGGGATGCGGAAGTACTCGATGGTGCGCGCCAGCGCGAACGAGTTCGGCGGGATGATGCAGACGTCGCTCTTGATGTCGACGAAGGAGTTCGAATCGAAATTCTTGGGGTCGACGATGGTGCTGTTGATGTTGGTGAACACCTTGAATTCGTCGGCGCAGCGGATATCGTAACCATAGGACGAGGTGCCCCAGGAAATGATCTTGCGGCCGTCGGCCTCGCGCACCTGGTTGGGCGAAAACGGCTCGATCATGCCGGTCTGTTCCGCCATCCTGCGTATCCATTTGTCGCTCTTGATAGTCATCGCTGGCTCAGGGAAGTTGGGAAATCATAAACCCGCGATTCTACGCGAAAACCGGCGCGTGGTCGCCGCCGCCTTTGCGTCCTGCCATGCCGGCCGGGTGTCCGCCATCCCTGGCCAGCAGGCGCCTGACCATTTCGCGCGTCAGCTGCGCCGTCATCTGCGGCGATTCCATCGGGTACATGTGGCTGCCCTCGATCATGACCAGGTTGCGGCCGACCAGCTTGCGCGTGGCGCCCATGCCGGCCTGGCGCAGCTCTTCGGACTCGGTGCCGGCGATCAGGCCGACCGGCACCGGGAACGGCTGGCGCAGCACGCGCCCCATGTCGTGCGGCAGCGTGGCGTAGATGTCGGCTTCGATCTCGCGCGAAAAGCGCAACTGCACCCCGTCCGGATGCGGCTTGAGGCCGTGCTGCAGGTAATCTTCGAGCGTGCCGGGCGCCCAGGCACGGAACAGCGGCTTGGCGTGGAAATGATCGAACGCCGCTTCCCGCGACGGCCAGGTGGTGCGGCGCCGTTCCGCCACGCTGCCCGGCGACAGCCGGCGTCCCAGGCCGAAGGCCTTGGCCAGGCGCCAGACCAGGGCACGCCACCCGGCCACCACCGGCGAATCCAGCATGACCACGCAGCGTGCCAGCTCCGGACGGCGCCATGCCGCCAGCATGCTGACGACGCCGCCGAGCGAGTGGCCGACCAGGATCGCCGGCCCGTCGTAGCGCTCCAGCTGCGCGATGAGTTCGTCGACCAGCGTGTGCCAGTTGTCGCCGACCGGGAAACGCGGATCGTGGCCGAGCATCGGCGTAACCCGCACTTCATAATCGCGCCCCAGGTCCTCGAGCAGCTTCACGTACGAACCCGACGGATAACTGTTTCCGTGCGTGAAGTGGAGCAATGGTTTGGTCATGGCGGCAAGCTAAGCGAAATCGACGCTTATTGTAATGTCTTTACGAAACGTTATCGTACCCGCTGTGGCCGGATTAGAGGGAAAACACTACCACCTGCGTTGCTGTTTAGCCCTTCGCTTGCGGTGTTTACTGCCGCTGTCAGGGACGGTCCGGCGGCCCCGGAGGACGCTCCCGGCGCAACTGCTGGCGCTGCTCGGGCGTCAGCACCGCCAGCACCTGCGATTCGAGGCGGGCGCGCAGCAGCGCGCCGTCGGCGACCGCCTGGCCGAGTTCGCGCGCCGCGGCATTGGCGCGGGCTTCGTCGAACTGCGGCGCGGCACCGAGGGTGCGCAGCGCTTCGTGCGCCTTGCGTTCCGCCTTCGCCTGCATGCGCTGCCGGGGCGCGGCGGCATGCATGATCGCGAACAACTGGTCCTGCTGGGCTTCGCTCAGGTGCAGGCGATGCAGGCGTCCGAACAGGCCGAAGCCGCCCGGGCCATGTAGAGGATCGTCGTGCGGCGGCCCTGCCGGGGTCGGCCCATCCAGGCCCGGTGCACCGGGCCTGGATTTACCGAAACTGTGTTCACCGAAACTCTGATCAGCGAAACCGGGTTGCGCGCCCTCGCCGGGTGCGCGGCCGCCACGCGGACCCTGGCTGGGGGCATCGGCAACCGGTCCGGCACCTGCCTGCGCATCGGCCTGGCCGCCCGCAAGAGCGGGGTTGGTACCAGTGGCGGCGAAGCAGGCGACCAGCAGCGCTGCCGCTGAATGACGGGTAAAACGGCGAGAAAATGTCATGTTCCACATCCTTGTTGATTCAGGAACGCCATTCTCATCGTGCGCCTTGTTAATTAGTGTTAGCCCTGTGTAAATTCGGGTAAAGACAAGCCCGGCGCCACCGCGGCCAGGCCCGCGTTTGCTAAGATGCGAGCATGAACCAAGTGCTGTTAATTGACGACGATACCGAACTGGTCGGGATGTTCACGGAATACCTGGAGCAGGAAGGTTTCCGCGTGGCCTGCGCCCATGACGGCGAAACCGGTGCCCGCGAAGCCCTGTCCGGCCAGTACGCCATCGCCATTCTCGACGTGATGATGCCGCGCATGAACGGCATCGACACCCTGCGCCGCATCCGCGCCGCCAGCCGCATGCCGGTGCTGATGCTGACCGGCCGCGGCGACGATGCCGACCGCATCCTCGGCCTCGAACTGGGGGCCGACGACTACGTGGCCAAGCCCTGCACGCCGCGCGAGCTGACCGCGCGCGTGCGCGCCATCCTGCGCCGCACCCAGAGCTCGCCCAATGACGGCCCCGGCATCACGCTCACGGTCGGCAAGCTGACCATGCTGCCGGAGCAGCGCCGCGCCACCTGGGACGGCGGCGCGCTGGAACTCACCAGCACAGAATTCAACCTGCTCGAGGTCCTGGCGCGCAACGCCGGTCGCCCGGTCAGCAAGAACGACCTGTCCGAGCAGGGCCTGGGCCGGCCGCTGGCGCGCTTCGACCGCAACATCGACGTCCACCTGAGCAGCCTGCGCCACAAGCTCGGCACCCTGTCCGACGGCCGCTCCTGCCTGCAGACCGTCTACCGTCTCGGCTACCAGCTGATCCGCGAGTAGCGATGGGCCGGCTGTTCTGGAAATTCTTCCTGTGCATCCTGCTGGCGCAGGTAGCGGCCACCATCGGCACGCTCGCCACGGTCTGGCTGCGCGACCAGACGCGTAACCGCAACGTCGAGGCCACCCTCGACGTCGGCCCGCCGGGCATGATGATGCTGGACGCGGCGCGGGCGACGCTGCGCCATGCCGGCGTCGACGGCCTGCGCGACCTGGCCGGCAACAGCCGCCGCATGCGCCTGTACGTGCTGGACGCCCAGGGCCGCGAACTGCTGGGCCGCCCGGTTCCCGCCAAGCTGCGCGAGGAAGTCACGCGCAACCTCGGCGACGACAACCCGGCCCGCGCGGTGGCCCAGCTGACCGGCCCCGACGGACGCAAGTACATCGCCTTCGCTTCGCGCATCCCGCGCAGCGCCCCGGACGCGATCCTGCAGGATGCGGCGCGCATCGAAGCCGGCGGCGGCGCGATCGGCACCGCGGCGCCGCTGGGGCCCATGGGCGGCGGCATGGACGGCCGCATGGATGGCCGTATGGATGGCACCAGGCACGCCGGCCACGGCGCCCGCATGGGCCCGGGGCCGGGTTTCGGTCCCGGCCCCATGCCGGGCGGGATGGGCGGTTTCGGTTTCCCGCCGCATGTCGGACGCTGGTTCGGGGTGGCCGCCGCAACCCTGGCCAGCCTGCTGTTCGCCGCCCTGCTCGCCTGGTACTTCTCGCGTCCGATCCGGGCGCTGCGCAACGCCTTCGAATCGGCCGCCGCCGGCGACCTGGCGCCGAAATTCGCCAGCGCACGCTCGCGCGTCGGTGGCGACGAGCTGGCCGAACTGGGCCAGGACTTCGACCGCATGAGCGCGCGCCTGCGCGCCCTGATGGAGGGGCAACGCCGCCTGCTGCACGACGTCTCGCACGAATTGCGTTCGCCGCTGGCGCGCCTGCAGGCGGCGATCGGCCTCGCGCACCAGCAGCCGGACAAGATCCAACCCTCGCTCGAACGCATCGAGCGCGAGAGCGTGCGCATGGACCGCCTGGTCGGGGAGCTGCTGACGCTGTCGCGGCTGGAAGCGTCGACCACGCTGCCGGCCTGCGAACCGGTCGACCTGGTCGAGATGGTCGACCAGATCGCCGACGACGCCCGCTTCGAGGCCGGCGCCCGCATCCAGGTGCATGCGCCGGTACCGGTGACGGTGCGCGGTGCACCCGACCTGCTGTGGAGCGCGGTGGAAAACATCGTGCGCAACGCGGTCAAGCACGGCGGCGCCGGCACCGAGGTCGAGGTCGAGCTGCGCGGCGGGAACGGCCAGGCCGACATCGAGGTGCTCGACCGCGGTCCCGGCATCGCGCCCGAACACCTGGGCGAGATCTTCGAACCCTTCTTCCGCTCGCATCCGACCATGAACAACGTCGACGGCCACGGCCTGGGCCTGGCGATCGCCAGGCGCGTGGTCGACAGCCACGGCGGACGCATCACGGCGGCCAACCGCATCGGCGGCGGCCTGCGGGTGACGATCACGCTGCCGCTGGCGGAGGCGCCGCCGGCCTGAGCGTATCAGGGCGCCGGCGGTTTCCCACGCCGGGTCCGGCGCGCCAGGCCGATCAGGCCCAGCCCCACCAGCGCCATGCTGCCGGGCTCGGGCACCTGGCGGAACACGCCGGTCGCGCCCGCGCAGGCCGTCCACGGTGCGCAACCCGCCCACACCATGCCGGCATCGCTATTGGCGTTGGTGACGGTGAACAGGCTGCCGACGCTGTCCATGAAAACATGGCTCTCGATACCGATCGCCTTGAAATTCCCGGACAGTGTCAGATCTTTTTCGAACACGATATCCATGTCGAGCAATTCGCCTTCGCCGAAGGGGCGCTCGGCCGGCAAATAGGAAATCGGCTGCGCCGGCCCGGGGAAGGTGTAATGAAACGAGACCAGGCCGGTATTCGGCAGGAACTGGTACTGGCGCGCCCACACGTGCACCGCACCGGCGGCGAAGGCGGCGTCGGTGAATTCCATGCGCAAGGTCAGGTTGTAGGGCGCGGCATTGTTGTTACCCTGCCACTCGTAGACGACGTTGGCCTGGCTGCTGGCATGGATGGACAATGCGGCGACGGCGCAGGTAATCAGCTTTTTCATAAGTCACTTTTTGACAGTAAGCATCTTTCACAAGCACAAGCTATGCCATTTGGATTCTTTTCAGCAATTTCAAAGACTTACGGCAACACTGTTCCGGCAGGCTGGCGCCTCTGTAAATTATCCCGACATTGACAAATTGTGAACTTCAGCGCCCGTACCAGTAGCGGGTGTGAACGGCGCGGTAGCTGTCGATGGCGACGGCGTCGCCGGCCTCGATCGTCAGCGCACCCGCGAGGTCGGTCCGCAGGTGCTCGATCCCGAGCGTGGCGTAGCGCTCGACGACCTGTTTCTTGGGATGGCGATAGCGGTTGCGCCACCCGACCTGGAAGATTCCGACGCTGGGCTGTACCGCGCGCAGGAAAGCCGGCGTCGACGAGGTGCCGCTGCCGTGGTGCGGGGCCAGCAGGACGTCGGCCTGCAGCCGGCCGGGCGCGCCGGCCACCAGCGCCGCTTCCTGGGCGGCTTCGATGTCGCCGGCCAGAAGCACGCTGCGCCGGCCGCTGCCCTTGCCACGGCTGATGCGCAGCACGCAGCTGCGCGCATTCGCCTTCAGGCCGGCGTCGGCGTAGCTGGCGGGCGCCGGGTGCAGCATCTCGAAACGGACACCGTCCCATTCCCAGTGCTGGCCGGCCGCGCACTGCAGGTGGCGCGGCGCGGCGCGTGCGATCGGATGCCCGGCAGCGAGCGAAGACGCCAGCCAGCCGACCTTCAGCTCGGCCAGCAGCGCCGCCGCGCCGCCGGTGTGGTCGAGGTCGCCGTGGCTGATCACCATCCCGTCGATTGCGCCGATGCCGCGCATGCGCAGGTAGGGCAGGAGGACGCGGCTGCCGGCATCGGCGCCCGGCGCATAGCCGGGACCGGTGTCGTACAGCAGGCGGTGGCCCGCCGTCTCGACCAGCAGCGCCATGCCCTGCCCGACATCGAACGCGGTCACGCGCAAGCCGCCGTCGGGCGGATGGTCGGGCGCCTGCAGCAGCAGCGGCAGCCAGGCCACGGCGCCGGCCCAGCGCTGCGGCCAGCCGCGCGGCATCAGGAGCCACAAGGTGCCGCCCGCCGCCAGCAGGAACACCCACGCTTGCGGCGCCGGCGCCCGCCACACGGCGACCGGCAGCGCGGCCAGGTGGCCGAGCAGCCAGGCCAGCGCCGCCACCGCCGCATGCGCCGGCACCAGCAGCCAGCCGCACAGCGGCTCGGGCAGCAGGCTGCCGGCCAGCGCCAGCGGCGTGACGACGAAACTCACCAGCGGGATCGCCACCGCATTCGCCAGCGGGCTGACCAGCGAGACCTGGCCGAACAGCAGCATCGTCAGCGGCACCAGCCCGAGCGTGACCGCCCACTGGGTGCGTCCGGCCAGCAGCAGCGCGCCGCGCATGCCGCGCGGCTCGGGACCGAGCCGGCCATGGCCGGCGAACAGGATCATCGCCACCGCACCGAACGACAGCCAGAACCCTGGCCACAGCACCGCCCACGGGTCGAGCGCCACCACCACCCCGAGCGCCGCGCACAGCACGTGCGTGACCGCGCTCAGGCGCCCGCTCCACAGGGCCAGCGCCACCACCGCCAGCATATATAAGGTGCGCTGGGCCGGCACGCCGAAACCGGCCAGCAGCACGTACAGCAGGGCGGCCACGGCGCCGGCCAGCGCCGCCACCTTTTGCGCCGGCAGCAGCAGCGGCAGCTGGGCACCGGTAAAGAACGAGCGCCGCCACAGCGCCGACACGCCCAGCGCCACCAGCCCGGCGATCATCGTGATGTGCAGGCCCGAGATCGAGATCAGGTGGCCGATGCCGGTGCGGTTGAACACCTGCCAGTCGGACTGCTCGATGCCGCGCTGGTCGCCGATCACAAGCGCCACGATCACGCCGGCATAGTCCCTGCCCGCCAGCGCATGCAGGATGCGGTCGCGCAGAAAGGCGCGGCTGCGCTCGACCGCGGTGCCGAAGCCGGGCACCACATCGTCGAGGCGGCGGTTGTCGCGGCCCGCCGCCCGCACGTAGCCGGTGGCGCGCAAGCCCTGCTCCAGCAGCCAGGCTTCGTAATCGAAGCCGCCCGGGTTGGCGTTGCCGTGCGGGCGCTGCAGGCGCACCGTGAGCTGCCAGCGCTGGCCGGGCTGCACCTCGGCGAGCGCGCCGGCGGCATGGCCCCTGTCGGCGTACCAGGACAGGGCGACGCGCGGCGGTACGGTTGCCTGCGGCGTCAGCGTGCGTTCGACGTTCAGGTTGAAGCGGATGCCCTGTTCGAAGCGCGCCGGCAGGCTGCCGACGATGCCGACGACCTGCAGGTCGCGGCCTTCGTCTTCGGTGGACAGGGCCGGCGCCAGCGCCAGGTGCGCCAGCAGCGCGGCCCAGGCGTAGCCGAGCATGATGCCGGCGCCGGCGCAGGCTGCGATGCCGGCTGCGGGCCGGGTCATGCACCGCCCCGCCAGCAGCAGCATCAGCGCGGCGGCGGCGCAGCACAGCTGCAGCCAGGACGGCGGCAGCGTGGCAGCGTTCTGCAGGAGCAGGACGCCGGCGACGAAGCCGAGGATCAGGCAGCGCATGCCGGATCAGGGGAAGGCGTTGCCTGCATCAGGTTCCGGTCCAGGCGCGCGCCTCAAGCCAGGGCCGGCGGCTCGCCAAGCGAGAGGCCGGCGTCCGGCATCGGCGTGCCTTGCGTCATGGCAGGCGCCTCGACCTGGCGCATCAGTTGCCAGAGGCTGCGGCGCTGGATCACTTCGGGGCCGTCTGCCTTGCCGAACACGCCGGGCGGCACCTGAAAGGTGGCCACAGGGAGCACGCTGCCGCGTGCGAACCAGCGCGTGCCGTCCAGCGCGTGTACTTCCTCGCAGCGCCACCAGCCACTGGCCGGGCAGGTTTCACCAGTACGCACGTAGGTCCCGACCGCTGCGCGCGGTTCGGCGGTGGCCGATTCGAAGCCGGCCGGTGGCGGGCTGGCCGCCGCCAGCGAAACGACCGACGTCACCCGCGGCCGCATACGCTTGTCGACCAGCGTCCAGGCGGTCAGGCGCGGACTTTCCATGCTCGGCTGGACGCGCCGCACCTTTTGCCACAGCGTCTGCCTGGGCAGCAGCAGTGCCTGCGGCATGCGCTCGCCCTTGCGGATGTATTGCACCTGGCCGCCATGCACGTCGAGGCCGGGGCCACCCTCGCGGCATTGCCACCAGCCGGACTGCGGGCACATGTCGCCGGCGATGGCCGTGGTGCCCAGCTGCGGCGCCGGCGGTTCGGCGGGCGGGTCCGACGGCAGCGGACCGTTCGGGCGCAGGCGGATGCTGGACGAAATCGCCTCCCATAGCGCCAGCACGGCATCTTCATGCAAGCTCGAATCGACCGGCTTGCCGCCAGGTTCCGGGCTGATCCCGGCATGCAGTTCCAGCGACAGGAAAGGCTGCAAGGGATCGTCTTTCACACCTTCCGTTTCCCACACGAAGCCAAAGGTCGTTGCGAAATTAAACTCGCGAACACGCTCCAGCGACTCTTCACCGGGGAAATTGTTAATGTCGCGCTTGCCCGTGCGAAGTTTGGTCACGCGCAACATCTCATCGGCACCGGCGTCCGCATCCATCTCCGCCACGCGCGTCAGCAGACTGCGGGCGCTGCGCCCGCCGGGCAGGCTTGCAAACGCCATGCCGATATCCGGGTGGCCGGGCAAGCCGATGTGCATCACGACATGCTCCGTGTTGTGAGGCGGAAGCGGCTCGGCGAACAAGGCGCGCCCGATACAGAAGCCTGCCACGGCTGGCACCTCGTCCTCGCCTCGCAGTTGCAGCCTGGCCAACAGGGTCTCTGCAACCTTGGCGTCGGCCGCGTCTGCCACTTTCCTCGACAGCGTAAAGCTGAGCCCCCCGGTGTGGGCATGCGCTTCGAACGAGACGAACTCGTCATCGACGCGCCGGTCGCCTTCCATCCAGTAGCCGCGGTTGAGGCCATAAACGAAGTTCCGTCCCGACATACCGCCGACCCGCAGATCGGACGCTTCGACCATCCCGCCCGTGCCGTCGGTGGCGCCCCCGCGCGACCGGATCTCGGCTTCGCGTGCCGCCAGCCGTGTGCTGAATGCGGTCTCGCTTTCCTCGACCGTGTCGATCGCAAAGCCATCCATCATCTGGTTTGACAGGCTGACTTCGGCATTCGCCGGCACATCGACGAGGAAGCGCCCGACGCATACCGTTTTTACCTTTTCCGTCATTTTCGCCACCTCGGATCTGTCCCGCATACTCCGGACCTGACTGGCTGCCCAGCTTCCCGCACAGCCCAGGGCCGCCAGCAAAACGATGACTTCGCGCCATCCGCGTTTCCTCATTCGCATCATGGCAAACTTCTATGGCAGTCCGATGATCGAACGGGGAGTCAACAACGCTGCAAAGCGCGCGATGAACGTCCGTCCATGTTTGCTCAATGAGTTCATGCCAGCGTCTGTACCATTTTGACAATGAGGTGATGGGTCAGCAGCAGAACAGCGTCCTGGTTGAACGCTTCCTGGTGATCGAACCCGCGGATGTCAAACATCTGCCGCACCATCCCTTTCGGTCCGGCACCGGACTGTTGCGGGACAGTCCCATCACCAGCCACATCTTGTCGCGCCGGGACGAAATGCAGGTCCGTGCGCCCCTCGACACGCACGCGCCGGCCGCCCGACGGTCCATAACCGGTTCCCGCCGCGCCGCGCAGGTTCGCCTCGGTAAAGACGGCACCGCCGCCGGGATCGCGCGCTACCCAGCGCACCGCACCGAAGGACATCTCCGCCGGATCGGTGCCATAAAACACATACGTATTCGGATGATAGTAGGTACCGAGCTGGTCCCGGTGAAACCGCTCGGCGACGTCGATCGCGGCGCGGATGTCGCCCTTGACCTTGCGGAGATCGCCACGCGACTTGTTGGCGGGATCGGCCAGTTGCGGATCGACCAGCCGGTACCATGAATCCATATCGCGGTACATGTCGTAAGGGTTCCCAGCGGGCAGATGCGCGACATCACGTCCCGTATCCTTGTTATTGACCCGGCTGACCATGTAGAGGTGCAGCCACGGCCCCGGATACAGATGATTCGGCAGAAGCTGCAACGCCCCCGGAGAATTTGCCATCACCGCCATCGTCGATTCGGGCCGCTCGCCCAGAATTTCCGCCACCGCCTCGGCCGTCTTGTTCTGGACCTTGCCGTTACTGGGACTCCACTTTTCGGTGCCGCAGGCGATCCTGCGGTAACAGACAGGCGCGCCCAGGGCAGGCATGACGCCGTGAATCACACCGAGGATGCGGTCGGGAATCTGCTTGGCGCAGGCACGTGCGACGAGTCCGCCCATCGAATGCGTTACCAGGATGACTTTCTGGCAATCGCACTTGCGCTGCTGCCAGAACGCGATGATCTGCTCGATGCGTTCTTTCAAGGCATTGGCCGAGTCTTCGCACGATTTGAGCCAGTTGTAGCCGCAGGCGTACACCGGATAATAATAGTCGGCGTGCTTTTCCAGTTCTTTCTCGGTAATCTTCTCGATCGATCGGACGCCCCACCTGGCCGGGTCGCAGTCGATCACGTCGCGCCAGTGGCGGCGCAGTACGCGCACCCGGTCCAGCGGGTCCATCTCGAAGGTATGGTTCAAACCGATATACAAGCCATACAGCAGCTTGCCATAGGAGTCCGCGTGGACTTCGCCCCATCCGCGCTCGCGTACCTCATCCTTCGTCGTACCGTATTGCGAAGCATCGTCCGGCAGGTTGATGGCACCGCGGTTATCCACCTCCAGGATGTCGCCATCCAGGATCAGTTGGCGGGTACGTGGATTACGGCTCTTCCAAAGCCGTGCCGCGGTGACACCTTCGACGAGTCCATTCGGGGCACGCCATGCTTCTTCGCCGGGCTTCAGCAAACGCTCCGCCTGTTTGGCAGCTCTCGGCCCTGCTTTCAAATTACTGCCCATGATCCCGGGTACCACGATCACCGGTACCACCTTCCTCGACGGCATCGTGAAGCGCCCGCGCGTATGCAACGCAGTCGGCGTCAACACCGTATGCCCCACCCAGCTGCCATCGGGCTGCGGGACGAGGTTCGGCAAGGGGCGGGTCGGGTCGGCCATGGGGCGCTCCGTTATCGTTATGGGTGGGACGGATCAATCGGGGAGGAAGGTGATGGCGACGTCGCCGATCATGTCGCCGATCAGCAGCGAGGTCTTGCCGGTCTCGTCGGTACGGCCGGTGACCGTGCGCCCGTCTTCCAGCTTCGCCATGTAGCGCTGGTTCGGTACCGGCTTGCCGGTCTGCTGGTGGTGCAGCACCACGTATTCGTCGGTCTGCAGGCGCGCGCTCGGCAGCTTGAGGCCCTGTGGCGTCGCGCCGCCCGGCCCCAGGTGCACGAAATCGGCGCCCTTCATGACTTGCGCGCCGCTGGTCTGGTGCGTGATCGAACCCTCGGCCCAATCGGTCTGGGCGCCGGGCGCGACCACCCTGACGAAGGGCGCATCGAGTTCGATGCCCTCGGCGGCGATCAGGCTGATGCGGCCCGAGGACTTGATCTCGATGTGGCCCTGGTCGGTCTGCACCACGATGTTGCCGCGGCCGGCCACCAGCTTCAGGCCCAGCTCGTGCGCGAACATGGCGATGCTGCGGGCGGCGCGCAGGAACAGGTTGCGCCCGGCCGCGACTTCGGTATCGCCGGCGCTGACCACGTCGATCTTGCTCGACGCGCCCAGCGCCAGGTTGTCCTGGCTGGCGACGATGATGCCGGCCGGCGCGGTCGCGGCCACGATGGCTTCGCCGCCGCCCGTGCCGCCCTCCGCGACGTTGCTGCCTTCGTGCCAGCGCTTCAGCTTGTCGACCAGCGCCGCCATGCGCTCGCCGGCCGGCTCGTCGCCGGTGTGGACGGCGGCCAGCTTGCCGACTTCGTCGAGGATGCCCTGCATGACTTCGGCCAGCCCGACCAGGCCGGCGCGCCCCAGCTGGGCGCCCTCCGCCTCCGGGCTGGCTTCGGCGCTGAGCAGCACGCCCTGGCCGCCGCGCACGGCAACCGCCTTGTCGCTGCGCAGTTCGGCGCCCTCGCCGCGCGGGCTGCCCGCGCCGCCGGCCTTGGGCCGGGTCAGCCAGCCGAGGTTCAGTTCGGAGCTGCCGTGGTCGCTGGCGAGCTGGGCGCTGATCTCGCCCTGGCTGTCGTCGAAGCGCAGCTGGTTGCCGCGCCGGCCCTGGATTTCGCGGGTACGGGTCCCGGACAGGTAGCGGTTGCCGGGCAGGTCGCCGACGGCGCTGAAGCTGGGGGGCGCGGCGCGCTGGTTGTAGAGTTGGGCCAGCACGATGGGGCGGTCCGGGTCGCCGCCGAGGAAGGCGACCAGCACCTCGGTGCCGACGCGCGGCAGGCCCAGGAAGCCGGACTGGTCCCGGCTGCCGGCGCCGCCCCCGTTGCCCGGACCGCCGTTGCCGGCCCAGTTCGAGGCGACCCGTACCCAGGCCGAATCGGCCGGCGAATCCGAAGCACCGGCGCCGTGCGCATGCGCGTGGTCGGCAGCGCGCATGCCGGGAAAGCGGATCTTCACCCGGCCCAGCGCATCGCAGTGGACTTCTTCGCTTTTCGGGCCGACCACGATCGCGCTTTGCAGCTGCGGATGCGGCAGGTCGATGCGCGGGTCGAAGGCCGGCACGATCGGGATGCCGCGCCGTACCGCCGAAAAGCGCACGCGCACGCGCGCGGCACCGTCGCCGGTGCGCGGCGCTGCCAGCGGCGGCCAGGCAGGGTCAGGCAGCAGGCGGCTGGCGCGGGCGTCGAGTTCGCGCGGCAGGTTGTTGTCGGCGCTGACGTGCAGTTCGGTGATCACGAAGTCGCGCTCGGATGCCGGGTGGGTGTCGATTTCCGGATGGCCCTCCAGCGAAAAATACTGGCCGGCGCAGAAGTCGCGCACGCTGCCCTCGCCTTCGAAGCATTTGGACGCGAACTCGTGGCGGTGCATGCGCACCTGGCCGAGGCGCCAGCTGTCCTCGACGTCGTTGCCGGCGTGCGGGATGTCGACCAGGTAGTCGTCCAGGGTGGCCGCGAGGCGGTTGCCGCCCGGGCCCTGGTCGGCGTTGCCGCGGCTGCTGGCCGTCATGAACTGGGGCGCGCCCGGGTTCTTGTAGTCCCAGCTGTGACGGGTGGTGACGCCCGGCTGCAGGCGCCGCGCCGCGGTCCAGGAGGTGATGGTGTCGCGGCCGTCGGCGGCGGCGTCGCGGTGGTAGCGCACCGTGCCGGCGGCATTCCGGGCCAGGCTGTTGGCATCGTTGAACAGCACCAGCGTGTGCGCCGGCGTGCGGTCGTGCAAGGGGTCGACCGCGGTGGTGCGGCTGCGGCCCGGCCGGAACAGCCAGCCGATGCCGCGCCGTTTGAGCAGGCGGCGCACGAAGGCAGCATCGGATTCGTTGTACTGCATGGTCTGCTCGCGCGGCGGAAAGGCGCGCATGTCGAACAGTGGGTCCAGCTCGACTTCGAAAGCGCTCGCCAGTACCGTGTTCGCATGGCGCCATTCGTCGCACAGCACCTGCACGATCTCGAGCTCGTTGTGATAGCGGAAGATGCGGCTGCCGCTGCGCTTTTCCATGACGGCGAAGACGTCGCGCAGCACCAGTTCATAGGCAGCCAGGCCGCCGTCGGCGTCGCCGGCGCGCGCTTCGGTGACGATGCCGCACACGCTGCGCAACTGGCCGCGGTCGGTGACGAACTGCAGCTCCGCCGGCAGCGCGATGAACTCCTTCAGCGGCAGCGCCGGGCTGCCGGCCAGGCAGGCGATGCGGTACTCGATGCCGCCGCAGACCGCTTCGCTGCCGACCACGCGCTGCGGCAGCAGGACGTCATCGAAGGTGCTGGCGCCCTGCTGCCCGCCGTGCGCCAGGCGCAGGCGCAGTGCGCGGTGCGCGGTGCTCAGGGACTTTTCGTGCTGCAGGACCCGCAGGAACTCGCTGGCGCTTTCCACAATCTCTCCGATGACGATGCCGCAATGCGGTAGATGTGGTCATTTTTCCATGCTTCCCGGACACGGAGATTATGATTCCGCAGACGCGCGGAAGCGATTCCAGCGCATCTGCAGGGTGGCGTGTGACGCACCGTGGAGGCGTGTGGTGCGGACGATGGCAAGGCCGTGGAACTCGGCGCAGCGGGGGCGGTCTGAACGCAGTTTATGCAGCGGCGGTATGCGCCTTGACTACGCGGCGCGGATGGGTGCCCACCCTACATCAGCGCAGCGAGCCGCGGAATGGCCTTGAGCGCGGCGGCATGAGTAACCGCCTGCACCTCATCGAGCGGTATGCCGCGCAACTCGGCCAGCATGCGCCCGATCGCCGGCAGCTGTTCCGGACTGTTCCGCCCCGGATGCACCCAGCTTGGTGCAATGTCCGGCGCATCGGTCTCGAGCACGATGGCGTCCAGCGGCAGCTGCAGCGCCAGCCGGCGGATCTGCAGCGCGCGCGTAAACGTCATGGCGCCGCCGAAGCCGAGGTGGAAACCGAGGTCGATGAAGTTCTGCGCCTGCTGGAAGCTGCCGTTGAAGGCATGCGCGATGCCGCCGTTGGGGCGGAGCTGGCGTAAATGTTTCAATACCTGGTCCTGCGAGCGGCGCACGTGGGTCAGCACCGGCAGGTCGAAATCGCGCGCGATGCGCAACTGTTCACGCAGGAAGCGCTGCTGCTTCTCGCGCATCGCCGGTTCGCACAGCATCGGGATGAAGAAATCGAGGCCGATCTCGCCGATGGCGACGAAGCGCGGGTCGCCGAGCGACGCTTCGACGCGCCGCCGCAGTGCGAGCAGGTCGTCGTCGCTGGCCCGGGGCACGCAGATCGGATGGATGCCGAGCGCATAGCTGGTGTTGGGCGCGCCGTCGGCCAGGCGCTTCACGACGTCGAAGTTGCCGCGCTCGACCGCCGGGATCACGATCATGCCCACGCCCTGGGCGCCGGCACGCCCCGCCACGGCCAGCGATTCGTCGCCGAACTCGTGGGCGTCGAGGTGGCAATGGGTATCGATCCAGAGCGGCGCCGTCATGGGGTCAGCGCTCCGGATGCAGGCCGTGCTCGGCCAGGCGCAGCACGCGGTCGCAGCGGCGCGCCAGTTCCGGGTCGTGGGTGACGATGACGAACGAGGTGCCGAGGGTCTTGGACAGTTCCAGCATCAGGTCGAAGATGCCCTGGGCGGTCTGGCTGTCGAGGTTACCGGTCGGCTCGTCGGCCAGCACGCATGCGGGCTGGGTGACGAGCGCGCGCGCCAGGGCCACGCGCTGGCGCTCGCCGCCGGACAGTTCGCCCGGACGGTGGATCGCGCGCTTCGTCAGCCCGACGCGCGCCAGCATGGCCTCGGCCTGGGCGACTGCGTCGGCACGCTTCATGCGCCGGATCAGCAGCGGCATGG
This sequence comes from Herbaspirillum sp. SJZ107, assembly GCF_006715485.1. Lineage (GTDB taxonomy): Bacteria > Pseudomonadota > Gammaproteobacteria > Burkholderiales > Burkholderiaceae_D > Telluria. Next base: position 1,340,130 of record NZ_VFNH01000001.1, on the reverse strand, counting down.
CGACGTTGTCGAGCGCCGAGAATTCCGGCAGCAGGTGGTGGAACTGGTAGACGAAGCCGAGCGAGGCGTTGCGCAGCTCGCCGCGGCGGGCTTCGGACAGCGCCGCGAAGTCCTCGCCCTGCAGCGTGACCGAACCGGTGCTCGGGGTATCGAGGCCGCCGAGGATGTGCAGCAGGGTCGACTTGCCGGAACCGGAGGCGCCGACGATCGCCACGCGTTCGCCGCGGCCGATCGCAAAGTCGATGTTGCCGAGCACCTGGACCGAATAGTCGCCCTGGGTGAAGGTCTTGCCGACGCCGCGGCAGGCCAGCACCGCCAGCCCGCCGGCAGCACTGTTATTGTTGTTCGATGTGTGGTTCATGTCATTCATAACGCAGGGCCTCAGCCGGTTTGACGCGCGACGCCGAGAAGCTCGGATAGATCGTCGCCACGAATGCCAGCAGCACCGAGACGCCGCCGATCTTGAAAACGTCCGGCCAGCGCATGTCCGAAGGGATCTCGCTGATCAGATAGATGTCCTTGGACAGGAACTGGATGCCGAACAGGTGCTCGATGAAGGGCACGATGACGTCGATATTGAGCGCCACCAGCACGCCCAGGCCGACGCCGGCCAGCGTGCCCATGATGCCGACCAGGGCGCCCTGGATCATGAAGATCTTCATGATCGACTGCGGCGAGGCGCCGAGGGTACGCAGGATCGCGATGTCGGGCTGCTTGTCGGTGACGGTCATCACCAGGGTCGAGACCAGGTTGAAGGCGGCCACCGCGATGATCAGCGTCAGGATGATGAACATCATGCGCTTTTCGGTCTGCACCGCGGCGAACCAGTTGGCGTTGAGCTTGGACCAGTCGCGCATCACCAGGTTGCCCGACATCTGCCCCTTGAGCTGGGCCGCCACCTGCGGCGCCTGGTGCATGTCGGCGATGCGCAGGCGCAGGCCGTTGGGGGCGTCGAGGCGCTCCATGCGCTCGGCATCCTGGATGTGGATGAAGGCCATGCTCGAGTCGAATTCGTAGTGGCCGGCCTCGAAGATGCCGGCCACGGTGAACAGGCGCGAGCGCGGCACGATGCCGGCCGGCGTCATCTGGCCCTGGGCCAGCATCATGTTGACCTTGTCGCCGACGCCGACGCCGAGCGAGCGCGCCAGCACGTAGCCGAGCACGATGTTGAACTGCCCCGGCCGCAGGTCCTGCAGGCTGCCCTGGCGCACCTGTTTCGCCACGTCGGACACCTTGGGCTCCTCGTCGGGCAGGATGCCGCGGATGTTCGAGGGCTTCATGGCGTCGTCCTTGACCAGCAGGCCCTGGGTCTCGACGAAGGGCGCGGCGCCGCGCACCGCCGGGTTGCGCAGGGCTTCCCCCTCGGCCTTGCGCCAGTCCGGCATGCTGCCGCCCGCATCGAAGACTTCGATATGGGCCAGCACCGACAGCATGCGGTCGGTGACCTGTTTCTGGAAGCCGTTCATGACCGACAGCACCACGATCAGCGCCGCCACCCCGAGCGCGATACCGGACACCGAAATCAGGGAAATGAAGGAGATGAAGCTGTTGCGGTTGCTGCGCTTGCCGGCGCGCGTGTAGCGCAGGCCGACCAGCCATTCGTAGGGCAATTTGTGGATGAGGCTCATGTGCTCCGGTCTAAAACCATCTGGTGTCGCAGTGTGCCACACAAAACTCATCCATGTGGGGTCTTGTCACAATTGGAATAACAATTTCCTAACAGAGCGGCCAAAATTGGAATGAAACCGCGCCGACGGAACTTCGGGCGCGTCCGCCTATCGTACGAAAAGGCCGAACCCCGACGGCGCATCCGTTTCAGGAGAATCACCATGGCATTCAGCGTGTTCGATTCGAGAGGCAACCCGATCGACAACCAGCGCTATACCTGGCGCGACCTGGTGCGCAAACCCCTCAGCAAGCTCGACGACGACGCGTTTACCCGCGTGCGCGTCATCATCATGAACGCCATCGAGCTCGAAGCGCTCGCTTTCTCGCACAACTGCGCGCGCTGCAACAGCGCGCTGCGCCTGCCGCTGGCCCTGATCCGGCGCTCGGAACAGCACCAGGCCACGATGGTCAACTGGCTGCTGTCGCCCGACCATTCCCCGCTCGAGACCACGATCGCCTACGAGCAGGTGGCGATCGAACTGACCGCGGCGGTGGCCCAGCGCGAGCCGGACGGCTACCTGGCCCAGTGCTACCGCTTCGGCCTGCTGGAAGACTTCGACCACCTGTACCGCTATTCCGCGCTGCTCGACCGCCTCGAGGGCAAGGACCCGAACAACATCGTGCAGAGCTACACCGACATCCTGCCGGCGCGCCCGACCTGGGAACACCACCGCCATCCGTCCGACGACCTGCGCGTGCCCTACGACCACAGCACCGCGCACATGCTGAGCAAGCTGCATGCGCTGACCATCACCTCCACCGAACAGCAGACCCAGAACTACTACATGAACGTGGGGCCGCTGTTCGCCGACCCGGTGGCGCGCCAGCTCTACGCCGAGATCGCCTCGGTCGAGGAGCAGCACGTCACCCAGTACGAATCGATGCTGGATCCGACCGAGACCTGGCTCGAGAAGTGGATGCTGCACGAGGCCAACGAGTGCTACAACTACTACAGCTGCGTCGAGACCGAGACCAACCACGAGATCAAGGCGATCTGGGAACGCTTCCTCGACTACGAGCTGGGCCACTTCCACACCGCGGCCGAGGCCTTCGCGAAATACGAGCGGCGCGATCCGCATGAGGTCATCACCGGCGCCTTCGACGCGCCGATCCCGCTGAAATCGCAGCGCGACTTCTACCGCAAGGTGCTGGTCGACGAGGTCGACCTGCGCGCCCTCGGCACCCAGTTCGTGCCGAAGGACCAGGAAAGCCGCGACAGCATCGCCTACCGCACCCAGATGAACAGCGACGGCTCGCCCAGCATGGCGATCTCCGCCGGCTACGTGTGGGCGCCGGGCACCGAAATCGTCACCCGCGGCGCCGTCAGCGGCGCCGCCCAGGCCACCGGCATGGCGAATGCGGCCAGCATGCCGGCCACCCTGCATTGAACCCCATCGGAGGACATCATGGCGCAACAACATGAACATGTCGGGATGAACAAGACCGGCATCCAGATGTCGCCGCTGGAAACCGGCCGCATGCTGGATGACGACGACATCCTCACGCGCGGCACGCCGGGCGACGACAGCGCCGCGCTGCAGCTGCGCGAAGCCTATATCGCCGACTCGGGCGGGGTCGGCTCGATCCCGGCGCCGGGCACGGTGACCGGCATGGTCAGCATGGGCGTCAACATGCTGACCGGCGACAAGCCGCAGATCCTGCTCGACAAGATGGCCGAGCGGCTGGCCTTCGAGCGCACCGGCACCCGCCTGTACGACGCCCTGCTGACCAAGCTCGACGTCTTGCAGGCTGATAGCGCCGCCGCCGCATCGATGGGATCGATCACGCGCGAACAGGCCGCCAGCATCCGCGGCGACGAGGCACGCCACATGCTCCTGATGAAGGAAGCGATCGAATCGATGGGAGGCGACCCGACCGCGCAGACGCCCAGCGCGGACGTGGTCGGGGTCGAGTCGATGGGCATGGTGCAGGTGCTGAACGATCCGCGCACCAGCCTGTCCCAGTCGCTGCATGCCATCCTGACCATCGAACTGTGCGACAACGCCGGCTGGGAAACCCTGATCGCGCTGGCCGAAGAAGGCGGCCACGACAAGCTGGTCGACCGCTTCAGCGATGCGCTGGTGCAGGAACGCACCCACCTGTCGCTGGTGCAGACCTGGTACGAGGAAACCGTCGGCCTGAGCGCGGCCGGCCTGAGCGGCGCCGGTTCGGCCAGCAGCGACGCCGGCGGCATCGTGCGCGCGCGTGCCGGCGTCGTGCCCGGCACCTCCGGCAGCGGGCCGAATCTCGGCACCGGCGCCATGCGCGCTGCCGCTTCACCGGCCGAAGTCTCGGGCGACGGCGGTGCCGGCGTCACCCCGGGTGGCGGCGCGCCGGGAAAAGATCCGGGCAAACCGAAACCTTAGCAAACCGGCCATGCCTGCACAGGCCGCGCATTTCTGGCGGACATGGCCTACAATACGAGGATGGCTCATATTTCGCTTGTCCTGCCGTTCGCCCTCCCCGTTCCCGAGTTCGCGCCCGACCTGATCCGCGCCCTGCAAGCGCCGGCGCTGGCGGCGCTGTCGTCGCGCACGTCCGAGCGCCGCTACCATCCGCTCGACCCGAAAGAGCGTGTCTTGCCGCACGAACTGTGGATCGCCCGCGCCCTCGGGCTGATGCGCGGCGTCGAGCCGGCCGTGGCCGCCAGCGCGATGCGCGGCCTCGGCCTCGACCCGCAGGACGGCACCTGGTTCGTGGTCAATCCGACCCACATCCAGATCGCCCGCACCCACCTGATGATGGGCGACCCGCGCCAGCTCGACCTGCGCGAGGACGAAGGCCGCGCCCTGTTCGACAGCGCCCTGATCAATTTTACGGAAGCCGGCCACGACCTGCGCTACGGCAGTGCCGACACCTGGTTCATGCGCGCCGACGCCTGGGACGACCTGCACACGGCGAGCCTTGATGCGGCCGTGGGCATGAACCTGACCGACTGGATGCCGACCGGCGCCCAGGCGCGCGCCTTCCGCAAGCTGCAGAACGACGTGCAGGTGAGCTGGTTCACCGACCCGGTCAACGCGGCGCGCGAGGCGCGCGGCCAGGTGCCGATCAACTCGATCTGGCCCTGGGGCGGCGCCAGCAGCGCGACCGAAGAGGCCACCCGCCTGGTGGCCAGCGCCCAGGGCAAGTCGATGGACAGGCCTGCCGTGCTGACCCATGCGGTGCCGGGCTGGCTCGATGCCCTCGCCGGCACGCGTGCCGCCACGCCGTCGGCCCTGCTGGCAGGCATCGACGCGGCGCAGGCCGGCCAGTTGCTGCTGGTGGCCGGCAACGCGGCTGCGCCGGCCATCGCCGCCGACTGGGACGGCTGGCTGCGCGCCATCCAGTATCTGGAAGCCGAGCTGTTCGCGCCGCTGCTGGCGCTGCTGGGCAAGGGCCGCGTGCAGAGCCTGCGCCTGGTGCTGAGCCACCGCGACGGCCACCTGGAACTTGTAACCACACCGATGGCCCAACGCAAGTTCTGGCGCCGTCCGAGTCTGGAAGCACTCATTTAAAGACCCGCATCTAAAGACCGCACTGTGAAAACCCGCATCGCCATCCGTCCCTGCCCGGTACGCCAGTCCGAAATGCTGCGCCAGAGCGGCATCCACCCCGTGCTCGCGCGCGTGTTCGCCGCGCGCGGCCTGACCGACGCGCGCGAACTCGCCAGCGAGCTGCAGGCGCTGCTGCCGCCGGCCGCCCTGCTGCAGATCGACGCCGCCGCCGTCTACCTGGCCGACGCCATCCAGGGCGGCAAGAAGATGACCATCGTCGCCGACTACGACTGCGACGGCGCCACCGCCTGCGCGGTGGCACTGCGCGGCCTGCGCGCGATGAACGCGCACGTCGACTATATCGTGCCCAACCGTTTCGAGTACGGCTACGGCCTGACGCCGGAAATCGTCGAGCTGACCGCGCGTGAAAAGGCGCCGGACATCATCATCACCGTCGACAACGGCATCGCCAGCATCGACGGCGTCGAGGCGGCCAAGCGGCGCGGCATCGACGTGGTCGTTACCGACCACCACCTGCCGGGCGACCGTCTGCCGGACGCGCGCGTGATCGTCAACCCGAACCAGCCCGAGTGCGGCTTCCCCAGCAAGCACCTGGCCGGCGTCGGCGTGGTGTTCTACGTGCTGCTGGCGCTGCGCGCCGAACTGCGCAAGCGCGGCGTGTTCGATGCGCAGACGCAGCCCAAACTCGATTCCCTGCTCGACCTGGTTGCGCTGGGCACGGTGGCCGACGTGGTCAAGCTCGACACCAACAACCGCATACTGGTGGCGCAGGGCCTGAAGCGCATGCGCGCCGGACGCATGCATGCCGGCGTGGCGGCGCTGTTCCGCGTCGCCGGGCGCGAGGCGCGCACGGCCTCGCCGTTCGACCTCGGCTTCGCGCTGGGTCCGCGCCTGAACGCCGCCGGCCGCCTGGAAGACATGTCGCTCGGGATCGAATGCCTGACCACCGACGACGAAGGCCGCGCCTGGGCCATTGCCCAGCAGCTCAACGAGATCAACCTGAAGCGGCGCGAGATCGAAGCCGACATGCAGGGCACCGCCCTCTTGCACCTGGACGATTTCGAACCGGCCGCCGCCAGCACGATCGCCGTGTTCGACGACGGCTGGCACCAGGGCGTGATCGGCATCGTGGCATCGCGCCTGAAAGAAAAGTTCTACCGCCCGACCATCACCTTCGCGCCGGCCGGCGACGGCTGGATCAAGGGTTCGGGCCGCTCGATCCCGGGCTTCCACCTGCGCGACGCGCTGGACCTGGTGTCCAAACGCGTGCCGGGGCTGATCGACAAGTTCGGCGGCCACGCGATGGCGGCCGGCCTGACCATCCGCGGCGACCACTTCGACACCTTCAGCCAGGCCTTCGAGGCGGTCGGCCAGGCCTGGCTCAGCGCCGCCCAGCTGGAGCGCGTGGTCGAGACCGACGGCCCGCTGGAAGACGATTTCTACAGCACCCAGTTCATCGAGCTGCTCGACGGCCAGGTCTGGGGCCAGGGCTTCGCGCCGCCGGTGTTCGTCGACGAATTCCGCGTGGTCAGCCAGCGCATCCTGAAGGACAAGCACCTCAAGCTGCTGCTGGAACGGAACGGGCGCCGCTACGACGCGATCTGGTTCGGCCACACCGACGCGCTCGGCGACATGGCGCGGGTGGCCTTCCGGCTGGATGCCAACGAGTACAACGGCGTGACCAAGGTGCAGTTGTTGGTGGAGCATGCCGAGCCGGCGTAACGCCGGCTCGGCATGCTCCCTGCCTTGCATTTATGAGCGCACGCAGCTGACGTAAGCCACATCCGTATCCGTGCGGCTGACAGCATCCCCGGTCTCCAGGTCCAGCACCATGTGGGCGCCGTTCGCGCCGCCCGCCGCGGTCGAGGTCCAGGCCTTGCCCAGCTGCCAGTTGTGTCCGGCGATCTTGCCCGACGCCACCAGCCGCGCCAGCTCGGCCTGGGTCGGCAGGCGCCAGTTGGCGACACTGTCGATCACGGTGCCGGCGCAGAAGTCGGTCGCGTGCGCATAGGTGTCGGTGTGCAGCACGCGTGCGTAGATCAGGCCGTCGGTCAGGGCGGCGGTCGCACCGGGCGACACCGGCGCCGTGCAGGCGTAATTCGCCACCGTGGCCGGACTGACGCAGGTTGCGCTGACGGTCAGCGTGGTCGACGTGCGCGTCGGGCCGTAGCTTTCGTAGCCTGGCTGGGCGGCCGTGATCTCGGTCTGGCCGACGCCCTTGATCGTGACCGTTGCGCCGCTGATGGTGGCCACGGCGGGATTCGAGCTGGTGTACACGAACGCGGCCGGGCTGCGCGACGACGGCGCGGTCAGGACGAACGGCGCGTCGGTTTCCTTCTTGCTGATCGCCGCGAACTCGCCCAGCGGCGGTCCCTCGCCCGCGCCGCCGCAGGCTGTTACCGCAGAAGCCAGCACGCAGGCCAGCACGGCTGCTCCAATGATGCGTTTCATCTCGAGTCTCCCAAAAGTGTTGCCGGACTCTAGCAGATGAAAGAGGAGAAATAAAGACAGTTTGTCAACTTGCCGCATCGACCGCGCCCTCGGGCGCAGCATCGGCCTCGTCGCCGAGCGCCTCGCACAGCACAGCCACCACCTGGCTGACGCGCGGCAGCGACGCCTTGGCCCTGGGCCAGACTACATGTAGCGGCAGCCCCGGCGCCGCATGTGCCGGCAGCACCTGCACCAGGCTGCCGTCCGCCAGCTGGCCGCCGACCAGCCAGGTCGGCAACTGGGCGATGCCGAGGCCGGCCAGCGTCAGGTCGCGCTGGGCCTCGGCATTGCCGGCCACGATGCGGGCATCGAGCGCGGTCTTTTCGATGCGCGGTTCGGCCCGGCCTTCGCCGCTGCGGATCAGCCACGGGCTGATGCTGCCGTCGGCCTTGCGGTACATGATGGCGGCATGCTGCACGAGGTCCTCGACCGTCGCCGGGGTCCCGTGCGCGGCCAGGTAGGCCGGCGCCGCGCAGAACACTTTCTGTTCCCGACCCAGGTAACAATGGCCGAGCGACGGCGGCCAGGCTTCCGGACTGCCGATACGCAGCGCCACGTCGATGCCTTCGTCGTGGATGTCGACGTAGCGGTCGGTAAACGACAGCACCGGCTGCAGGCGCGGATAACGCCCGAAGAACGGCGCCAGCACCGGCAGCGCCACCAGGCGGCCGAAGGTCACCGGCAGGTCGATGCGCAGGCGCCCTGCCAGCACCTCGCCGTCGCTGCCGAGCGCATGTTCGGCTTCTTCGAGTTCGCTCAGCACCCGGGTGCAGGCCGCCAGGAAGCGGCCGCCCGCCTCGGTCAGCGCCAGGCGCCGCGTGCTGCGCTCGAACAGGCGCACCTGCAGCCGCACTTCCAGCCGCGCGACTGCCTTGCCGACCGCGGAACTGGTCAGATTCAGGCGCTCGCCGGCGCGCACGAAGCTGCCGGCCCTGGCCACTGCAACAAACACTTCTACACCTTTCAAACGTTCACTGTTCGGCATGCCTGATTCCGGAAATAAATTCCGCTAATTATAGAAAAAATACCCGAGATAGGAACATACATATCGAATAGGATGCTCACCCCTGCAATCGACAACCTTTCCATGTCCCATCCAGCCACCGCAACACGCGCCGCGCACGATACCACCCAGCCTGGCGCCGCCATCTCGATCCTGATCCTGGCGATCGCCGCCTTCGTCATCGTCACCACCGAATACCTGATCGTGGGCCTGCTGCCGGCGCTGTCGCGCGACCTCGCCATTTCGATCTCGGCCGCTGGCCAGCTGGTGACCCTGTTCGCCTTCACCGTCATGCTGTTCGGCCCGCCGCTGACGGCCTGGCTGTCGCACCTGGACCGCAAGAAGCTGTTCGTCGCCATCCTGGTGGTGTTCGCCCTGTCCAACGCCCTCGCCGCGCTGGCACCCAACATCTGGGTGCTGGCGCTGGCGCGCTTCATCCCGGCGCTGGCGCTGCCGGTATTCTGGGGCACGGCCAGCGAAACCGCGGGCCAGCTGGCCGGTCCCGCCAAGGCCGGCCAGGCGGTGTCGCGCGTCTACCTCGGCATCTCGGCGGCCCTGCTGTTCGGGATCCCGCTCGGCACCGTGGCCGCCAACAGCGTCGGCTGGCGCAACGCGTTCTGGATGCTGGCCGTGCTGTCGCTGGCGATGGCGGCTGCGCTGTGGGCGCTGATGCCGGCCGTGGCGCGCGCCCCGCGCATGGACTTCAAGCAGCAGGCGCGCCTGTTCCGCGAGCCCTACTTCCTGGCCAACGTCGCACTGTCGATCGTCGTGTTCACCGCGATGTTCACCGCCTACACCTACCTCGCCGACATCCTCGAGCGCCTGGCCGGCATCGCCCCGGCCCGGGTCGGCTGGTGGCTGATGGGCTTCGGCGCGATCGGCCTGGTCGGCAACTGGCTGGGCGGCAAGGCGGTCGACCGCGCGCCGGTCAAGGCCACGGCAGGCTTCGCGGCGCTGCTCGGCATCGGCATGGCGCTGAGCGTGCCGGCCGTGCATTCGCTGCCGATGTTCTGCCTGGTGCTGGCAGTATGGGGGATCGCCTACACCGCCCTGTTCCCGATCTGCCAGGTGCGCGTGATGAGCTCGGCGACGCATTCGCAGGCGCTGGCCGGCACCACCAACGTCTCGGCCGCGAATGCCGGCATCGGCATCGGCGCCATGCTGGGCGGCGCCGTGATCCCGACGCTGGGGCTGGACAAGATCGGTTATATCTCCGCTGCGATCGCCCTGCTGGCGGTGCTGATGGCGCCGGTCGTCGGCGCGCTCGGCCGCAAGCGCCCGTGACGGCTCAGGCGCCGTCCAGGCCGACCTGCGACATCGGCAGCGCCGCGCAGGCCGTATTTACTGCGGCTGGGACCGCGCCCGCGCGCCGCGCCAGGGCCGGTACAGGATCAGCGCCGCCGCCAGCCCGCAGGCCGCCGCAGCCGCCATCCAGTAGCCTGGTGCCGCCTTGTCGCCGGTGACCTGGATCAGCCAGGTCGACACCACCGGCGTGAAGCCGCCGAAGATCGCCGTCGCCAGGCTGTAGGCCAGCGAAAAGCCGACCGTGCGCACGTCGGCCGGCATGATCTCGGTGAGCGCGACCACGGTGGCGCCGTTGTAGCTGGCGTACATGAAGGAGAGCCACAGCTCGGCTTCCAGCATGTGCGCGAAGGTGGTGTCGCGCACCAGCCAGGCCAGTACCGGATGCGCGGTCAGGAGCGGCAGCACCGTGAACACGACCAGCAGCGGCCAGCGTCCAATGCGGTCCGACAGCGCGCCCATCAGCGGCAGCCATATGAAGTTGGACAGGCCGATGCAGAAGGTGGCCAGCAGGCTGTCCGCCGCGCTCAGCTTGAGCACGCTCTTGCCGAAGGTCGGCGCGTACACCGTGATCAGGTAGAACGACACCGTGGTCATCACCACCAGCATCATCCCCAGCAGCACCAGCCGCCAGTTGGCCACCATCGAGCCGACCACCTCGCGGAAGGCCGGGCGGTGCTTGCGCGCCTTGAAGGCTTCGGTCTCCTGCAGCGAGCGGCGGATCACGAACACGATCGGGATGATCGAGCAGCCGACGAAGAAGGGAATGCGCCAGCCCCAGTCGCCGATCACGCCCGGCGCCAGCTGCTGGTTCAGCAGGTAGCCGAGCGCCGCCGCCGCCATCACCGCCGCCTGCTGGCTGGCCGACTGCCAGCTCACGTAAAAGCCTTTCTGGCCGGGCGGCGCCATCTCGGACAGGTACACCGACACGCCGCCGAGCTCGACACCGGCCGAGAAGCCCTGCAGCAGGCGGCCGGTCAGCACCAGCAGCGGCGCCGCCACGCCGATGGTGGCGTAGCCCGGCACGAAGGCGATCAATACGGTGCCGCAAGCCATGATCGCCAGCGTCACGATCAAGCCCTTGCGGCGGCCGATGCGGTCGATGTAGCTGCCCAGGATGACCGCGCCGAGCGGCCGCATGAGGAAGCCGGCGCCGAAGGTCACGAAGGTGAGCATCAGCGACAGGTATTCGTTACCGGATGGGAAGAAGGTGCTCGCGATGTAGGTGGCATAGAAGCCGTACAGGAAAAAGTCGAACATCTCGAGGAAGTTGCCGCTGGTGACGCGAATGACGGTCGCCAGCGGCGATGAAGCGGGCATCGCCTGTGTGGACATGAAGTCTCCGGAGTGCATGGATGCCTCATTGTCGCCGAATCATCCTTTCCGTGCTCAGCGCTCCGGATACGGTGTGCCGTCCTTACGCGTGAAGCGCCAGCCCTCCGCGCTGCGCTCGGCCGCCAGGTCGTCGCGCGGATACACGACGCCGTCGCCGGGGCGGCGGTCGCCCACTTCGAGGTAGCATGCCTCCTGCGCCGAGCGGTTGACCAGCTGGTGACCGGTGCCGCCGGCCGGGAAACCGGCGCACATGCCGGCGCCGAGGCGGGTTTCGCCGCCGTCGTGGACCAGCACGAGTTCGCCGCTGAGGACGTAGATCCATTCGTCCTGCACCGCATGGCGGTGGAACAGCGAGGATATCGCCCCCGGCGCCATGGTCACGTGGTTGACGCCGAAGCCCTGCAGGCCGAACGGGTCGCCGAGCGGGCGCTTGACCCGGCCCTGCACCATCGAGGCAAACGGCTCCGGGTAATTCGAGGGTTTGGCGCGCGCCGGCGCGGCGGCGGCGGCGAGGGCGACGGGTGGCGTATCGGGGGTGGACATCATGCGCTCCTTCCAGTGTGCTTACTGTCCTGCCGGCGGCTGCCACAACTCGACCTTGTTCCCCTCCGGGTCGATCACCCAGCCGAACCTGCCGAATGCCGAGTCGTCGGTGTTGTCGAGCACCTGGCAGCCCTCGTCGCGCAGCGCCTGCAGCAGCGCGTCCAGGTCGTCGACCCGGTAATTGATCATGAAGGGTGCGGTACCCGGGGCAAAATGCCCGCTGCCGGCCTGGCCGATCGACCAGATCGTGGTGCCGCCGGCAGGCTCGCCGTCGGCGCCGCGCCAGCTGAAGGCCGCGCCGCCCCATGGCAGCACGTCGATGCCGAGGTGGCGCCCGTACCAGGCGCGCAGCGCGTCCGGGTCCTGCGCTTGGAAGAAAATGCCGCCGATGCCTGTCACTCGCTTCATGTGCGCTCCTGTCATGGTTGGATGCTTACCTGGCTGCGGCACCCGTGCATGCGCACGGCGTGTCGCCGCGATCGAACACGATCTTCCAGCGTCCCGGCGCTTCCAGGCGCCAGATCGAATTGAAACGCCCTACCCGCTTGCCGCCGGCGTCGAACACCGGGCCGCCGCTGTAGGCCAGCGTGCCGGAATCGACCACCTCGACCTGTTCCGGCTCCCACGAAAACGGCGCCTGCGGGCCGTCGTAATACGCGCGCCAGGCGCGCGCGATGGCATCGCGGCCGCGCAGCGGGGTAGTGCCGTCAAAGAAGATGGCCTCTTCGGCCAGGAAACCGCGAAAGGCGGCATGGTCGCGCGCCTTCATGGTGGCGGCAAAGGCACGCTCGGCGTTGATGACCTGCCGCTTGAGGTCGGCGTTGGTGGGCCGCGCCACATTGGCCAGGGCCAGCATCAGCATGCTGAGGCATAAGACGCCAATCGACAGCAGACGCACGGTGCACCTCCCGCTTAGACATTGTCTCTCGCTATTAGTTACTTATTATTAACTGAACAATTCTGCCATCGCGCTCGGCTTTGCACAAGCGACTTGCAATCGATCCTGAAGCGGAGTATAAAAACTACAGAATCGGAGGATTGATATGAGCCACGCGTACGCCTATCCCACCAGCCATTTCGAAACCACGCCCCTGGTCGACCTGAATGCCCGACCCGAGCGCGAGCGCCTGTCCCGCTCCGCACTGAAGGGCTTCTTCCAGCTTGCCGCAGCCTGGCAACTGCGCGACGACGATGCGCGCGAGCTGCTCGGCGGCCTGTCCTCGTCGTCGTTCTACGAATGGAAAAAGAACCACGAGCGCGTGCTCGAGGTCGACCGCATCACGCGCATCTCCTACCTGCTCGGCATCTACAAGGCACTGCACATCCTGTACGGCGACAAGCTGGCCGACGAATGGATTCGCCTGCCCAACACGAATGCGATCTTCCGCGGCACCACGCCGCTGGCCTACATGCTGGGCGGCGGGCTGCTGGCCATGCAGACGGTAAGGCGCCTGCTCGACGCGCGGCGCGGAGGACTCTGAGGTGAAGCTCCTCGACAAGCCGGCCAGCCGCGCGCTGCCGCCGGTCACCCCCCTGCGCCAATTCGACACCTGCCGCCTGATCCCGTCGCGCTTTGCCGAGGCCGAGGATTCGGTGCTGGCCCCGCTGGCCGGCGGCGACGATGGCGTCCTGCGCGACCTGTTCGACCTCGACAACGCGACCAACGACCGCCTGCGCGGCGAGTCCGGCCTGTTGCCCGGCATCGGCATGGACGAACTGGTGTTCGGCGTGCCCAACTTCCGCATGATCAATGCCGCCTATACCTATGCGCGGCCGGAAGGCAGCCGCTTCAACGACGGCGCGCGCGGCGCCTGGTATTGCGCCTTCGACGCCGCGACCGCGCTGGCCGAGATCGGCTTCCACAAGGCGGTCGAGTACCAGGAGATCGGCCGTTTCGAAGACAGCGTCAGCTACCAGTGCCTGCTGGCCGACTTCACCGCCGGCTTCCACGACCTGCGCGGCTTCGCGCCGGCGCGCGCCTGCCTCGACCCGCGCAGCTACGTCGCTTCGCAAGGGCTGGCGGCCGAGCTGCTCGAGGCCGGCTCGATGGGCGTGATCTATCCGAGCGTGCGCCGGCCCGAGGGCACCAACCTGGCCTGCTTCCGGCCGGCGCTGGTCGGGAATGTCCGCAAGGGTCCCGCCTATCGGTTAACATGGGCGGGTTCGCCGATTCCCGGGATCGAACCCATTTAATCCAGTACCGACATGAGCAACGAGCCTATCAAGACCGACCCGCTGAAAGACAGCGAACTGCACGACAAGATCAACAGCGAGACCGCGCGCGTCCACTGGTCCGAACTGGAACGCCATTTCGCCCAGGGCAATGTGGTGTACGTCAGCGAGGATCTCGACCTGATCGAAGTCGCGCTGCGCATCGCCCACGACGACAAGGCCAGCATCGCGCGCTGGATGGGCGAAGGCAAGCTGGCCAAGGTGACGACCATCCAGGCCCAGACCTGGCAGGCGGCCGACAGCCAGCTGTGGGCCTCGGTGGTGAGCCCGTTCGTGCTGGTGCAGCCGGAAAAGAAGAGCCTGCACTGATTTGGCAGTGCAGCATAAAGATGGCCCGGCATCGAGCCGGCGTACGTGTGGGCACGGGGTGCCCACCCTGCAATCGCAGGCTTCTGCGAATCAAGCGCTCAGGAGCGCCGCGCCGCGCCCGGCGCGCCCTGCTTCCAGTTGAAACACATTGACCAGCTCGGCCAGCTGGTCGGCCTGGTCCTGCAGCGAGTGCGCGGCCGCCGTGGCTTGCTCCACCAGCGCGGCATTCTGCAGCGTCATCTCGTCCAGCTGCACGATGGCGGCGTCGACGCGCTCGATGTCCTGGCTCTGGCTGCGGGTCGCCTCCGAGATGCGGCCCATGATATCGCTCACGTGGTGCACGCCGTCGACCACCTTGCGCATGGTCGCGCCGGCGCGTCCCACCAGCACCGTGCCGGCGTCCACCTTGCTCACCGAATCCTCGATCAGGGCCTTGATTTCCTTGGCCGCCGCGGCCGAGCGATGGGCCAGGTTGCGCACTTCGGACGCCACCACGGCGAAGCCGCGGCCCTGCTCGCCGGCGCGCGCCGCCTCGACCGCCGCGTTCAGGGCCAGGATGTTGGTCTGGAACGCGATGCCGTCGATCACGGCGATGATGTCGACGATCTTCTTCGACGCGTCGTTAATCAGGCTCATCGTCTGGACCACGCCGTCGACCGCGTCGCCGCCCTGGCGCGACACGCTGGACGCGTCCTGGGCCAGCCGGCTGGCCTCGTCCGCATAGCCGGCGTTGCGGCGCACCGAATCGATCAGGTGCTTCATCGAACCGGCCACCTGGGCCAGTTCGGCCGCCTGCGACTCGGTGCGGCGCGACAGGTCGACGTTGCCGAGAGCGATTTCGGCCGACGCCGACGCGATTGCATGGGTACCGCCGCGCACCTTGCCGACGATGCCGCTCAGGCTGTCGCGCATGGCGCTCATCGCCGCCAGCAGGCTGCTCGGCGGCGCGCGGCGCACGTCGACCTGGTGCTGCAGCTCGCCGCGCGCGATCGCATGCGCCACGCTCGACGCGTAGGCCGGCTCGCCGCCCAGCTGGCGCACCAGGCTGCGCACGATCAGGAGGCCGACCGCCGCTGCCAGCACCACGCACAGCGCGGTCAGGGCGGCGATCGTGGTGCGCGCCGACGAGGCGGTGGCGCGCGCGGCCGCGCTGGCCTCGTCGCTGCCGTCTTGCAGGCGCTTCAGCAGCACCTCGATGTCGGCCACGATGCGGCGCCGCAGCGGCGTGCATTCCTGGGTCAGGAAGGTGCCGAAGCCGTCCATGTCGCCGGCCGCGCGGTAGCGCCGCGGGCGCTGCAGTTCGGTGCTCATCGCCATCAGCTCCGCGCGCACCTTGGCGTACTGCGGGTCGCCCTGCAGCGGGCCGTCGAGCTTGCCGAGCGCGGCGCGGAAATCCGCCGCGTGCCGGTCGACCAGGTCGAGTTCGCGCACCGCGTCGGCATCGTTCTTGAATACGAAGGCGTTGCGCGCCGCGATGCCGGACTGGTCGAGCGCTTCACGCGCTTCGTACAAGGGTTCCAGGCGGGTGCTGCGCAAGCTGTCGGCATTGCCGAGCGCGCGCTCGATCGCGTTCACGCGCGATACCGAAAACAGGGCCAGCGCCACCGTGACCACGACCACGAGCGCAAAGGCGCCATAAAGTTGTGCAGCAATGCCAACACTTTGCAATTTTTTTGTCATATTTTTCTTAGTTGACAAGATGAGATTTACCGATGGAAATTGATGCAATTGATGAGCATATCATTAAATTGACGACAGAATAGTTGACCATCTGAAATATTTTAGCCAAATTCGTGTTAAAAGTAACAAACTCAAGGCCTGAATAATCGAATTTGACGACAAAATAGCTAAACGAAGACCGGAAAACATTCGCTCGAATCCGTTATACTGAGGCGAAAGAGGCTGTTTATGCAAAGCAACATCAAAGAAGACGATCCCATTCTCACTACCAGCGAAGTCGCTCGCTTGTTAGGCGTGGCCACGAGCACCGTCCAGATCTGGATGGAAAGCGGCGCGATCGAATCGTGGAAAACCCCGGGAGGGCACCGCCGTACCCGTTTGAGCCTGGTCCAGGGCTTGATGCACGGCGAGGAAGCCCGCAACACCCCCGATCCGAATACCGATCCCGAATACCAGCCGGCACAGGCCCCGAACTACCCGGTCCCGGCCACCGAGCGTGCGCGCCTGGCGGCGCTGGCGGCGTCCGGCCTGGTCGACAGCGCCGAGGAAGCCCGCTTCGACCGCGTGGTACGGCTGGCGTCGATGGTCACCGGCTCGCCGATCGCACTGATCTCGCTGCTGACGTCGACCCGCCAGTGGTTCAAGGCGCGCGTCGGCCTGCCGGCACAGGAAACGCCGCGCGACTGGGCGTTCTGCTCGCATGCCATCCTGCAGAACGAACTGTTCGTGGTCGAAGATGCGCTGCAGGACGAGCGCTTCCGCAGCAATCCGCTGGTGCAGCAGGACCCCAACATCCGCTTCTACGCCGGCGTGCCGCTGCGCGACAAGTCGGGCCAGCCGCTCGGCACGCTGTGCGTCATCGACCGCGAGCCGCGCCGCCTGCGCGCGTCCGAGGTGCAGAGCCTGCTCGACCTGGCCGAGATCGCGGCGAACGAGATCCAGGCGCCTAACCGCCCTTCCCGCCATTGAATTTGTAGGGTGGACAAGAACGGGTGGACGGGAAACCCGTCCACCTGCCTGTCATTGACGCTGTGACTCGTGCGCACGGTGCTGCATCGCATGCGCCGCTTCGCGCAGCAACTCGGCCGCACTGGCCGGGTCGCGCTCGCTCATGGCCCTCATTGCCATCTCCTGCAAGGCCTCCGGATACTCCGCCTGCGCCGCCGCTTCCAGCCAGCGCCGCGCCGCGGCCGGGTCGCGCGTTGTGCCCTCGCCTTCCGCCAGCATGTGTGACAGGATGAACATCGCCTCAGGCACCCCACCCTCGGCCGCTGCCGTCAGCGCAGCGGCCGCCCGTGCCGCGTCAACCGGCAGGCCGTGGCTGCCGTTGCGATACGCCAGCCCGCGCAGGTAGTCCGCGTGGGCCGTCGCCGCATCAGGTGACGGCGCGGCCGCCGCGGGGCCAAGCAGCAGCGCCGCCAGCAGCAGTGCGGAGGCATGCCTCCACCTCATTTCGACAAATCGACCGCATACAGCGCAAACCCCTTGCCCTGCCCGTCGTCCTCGCGCAACTGCGACACGTTGGCCAGCCCGGCGGCGCGCGCCAGCTCGATCTTGCCCGGCGCCGAGTGGAATACCACCGGACCGGCGGTCTTGACCCGGGCGAAGCGCCAGCTGCGCTGGGCGCCGTTGGCGGCGCGCGTCAATTGCTTCGCCGTGCGGATGTAGTCGATCAGCACGTCGCGGCTGGCATCCGGCGAGGCGATCACGGTCTTGCTGCCGTCCAGGCCGGGGAAGTTGCCGCCGCCGCTGGCACGGTAGTTGTTGGTCGCGACCAGGAAGGCCTGGGTGTCGGCCACCGGCTTGCCGTTCAGCGTCAGGTTGCGGATGCGCCCGCCCGGCGCCCGTGTGACGTCGATCTCGTAGCCGAGCGCCGCCGAGGTGACCGTGTCGAAGTTGAAGCTGGGGAAGGCAGGATTCAGCAGTTCCTGCGGCTCGGTCTTCGCCGGGTCGATGGTGTTGAAGCGGCCGGCCGCCTTTTCCAGCCAGGCTTTCAGGCCTGCGCCGTCGACCTTCACCGCGTACAGGGCATTCGGATACAGGTACAGGTCGGCCGCGTTGTTCAGCGCCAGGTTGCCCGGCGCGACGTCGGTGTAGTCGCCGGCGCCGCCGAAGCCGCTCTTGAAGGCGGCCGCCATCGACAGCACCGGCAGGTCCGCGTACTGCGGCAGGTTGGCGGCGACGTACTTGCGCACGTACTCGGTCTGGGCCTGGTTGACGACCTCGATCGCCGAGCTGTCGCCGACGTCGGCGAAGTAGGTCGACATGCGGAAGTCGGTGCTGCCGACCGGCGTCTTCACGTACTCGATGGTGGCTTCGTGCTCGGCGCGCACCATCTGCATTACCTGCGGATCGGCGGCCACGTATTGCCTGTTGCCCTGCTCGGTCGTGCGGCTCTCGACCACGGTGCGGTCGCGCTCGACTTTCCAGCCCTTGCCGTCGTGGCGCAGCGAAAACCTGACCACGCCCAGGTTCTTGCCCCACAAATTGGCCATCACGGTCGGCACGCCGAACACGGTGCCCTTGGCCTTGTCGACGTGCGGCAGGTTGAATTGCGGGACCGTGCTGGCCGGGTTCGGGAACAGCATGTGCGAATGGCCGAGCAGCATGGCGTCGATGCCGCCGATCTCGCTGCTCTGCTGCGCCAGCCAGTAGTTCCCGTTTTCCATCGTCGGCGAATATGGGGCGGCATCCAGGCCGCCGTGCGAGATCACCACCACCAGGTCGGCCCCTTTTCTCCGCATCTCGGGCACGTAGCGCTTCGCGGTCTCGACCAGGCCTTCGGTGTAGACCTTCCCTTCCAGCCAGCGCTTGTCCCAGGCAAGGATGGTCGGCGGCGTGAAGCCGATGATGCCCACCTTGACGGTTGCCTCGACCGGGCGGCCGGCGCCGTCGACCGCTTTCACGCGCTTGTCGATGATCCGGTACGGCGCGAACAGCGGCTGCCTGGTCTTGCTGCTGTAGACGTTGGCCAGCACCATCGGGAAGCCCGGGCCGGCGCACGCCTTGCCGCCCTTGGCCGGCACGCCGTCGGCGTCGAAGCCCTTGCCGCTGACCTGGCCCAGGAAGCCGAGGCCGTAGTTGAAATCGTGGTTGCCGATGCCGGCGCCGTCGTAGCCGAGGCGCTGCATCACTTTATAGATGCCGAGCTGCTGGTCGCATTTCACCGGCTTGACCAGCGCCTGGTAGTCGGCCAGCGCGGTGCCCTGGATGGTGTCGCCGTTATCGAACAGCAGCGTGTTCGGGAATTCGGCGCGCGCCTGGGCGATCAGCGTCGCGGCGCGGTCCAGTCCCAGCGACGGCTCGGCAGCCAGCTTGAAGTAATCGTAGCCGACCACGTTCGAGTGGATGTCGGTGGTTTCCAGCAGCGCCAGTTCGGCATGGGTGCCGGCAGCCGGCCTGGCTGCCGGCGCAGCCCAGGCGGATGCGGCCAGCGCCGACATCAGCGACACGGAAAGGGGGAAGGCAAGGCGGGAGCGAAGACGATTCGGCATGGCAGGAATGACAAGAAACATTGGCAACAGCGGTCCATCATACAGAAGCGTCATGTCACCCGGCAAGGTCAGGCCAACTTGGCGCTTGGCGCCGGCGCAGTCGGGTATAATCTCCGGTTCGATTCAACTACAAGACACACCACCGACCATGGAAGCTGAACGCATCAACGCCCTCTCCGCCCTGCTGAACGACCTGACGGATCGTGAAGCCGAACTTCGGAGGTATCTTTGACTTCGATAAGAAGTCCGAGAAACTAGAACAGGTCAACCAGGAGCTGGAAGACCCGGCCATCTGGAACGACCAGAAACGCGCCCTCGAGATGGGCAAGGAAAAGAAGGCCCTCGAAGGCGTCGTGCTGACGCTGGAAAAGGCGCGCGCCGACCTGGGCGATGCGAACGACCTGTTCGAGATGGCGCGCGAAGAAGGCGATGACGACACCATCGAATCCGTCGAAGGCGACGCGGAAGAGATCAAGAAGGTCATCGAGGCGATGGAATTCCGCCGCATGTTCAGCAACCCGATGGACCACGCCAACTGCTTCATCGACATCCAGGCCGGCGCCGGCGGTACCGAAGCCCAGGACTGGGCCTCGATGCTGCTGCGCCAGTACCTGCGCTATTGCGAACGCAAGGGCTTCAAGGCCGAGGTGATGGAAATCTCCGAGGGCGAGGTAGCCGGCATCAAGACCGCCACCATCAAGGTCGACGGCGAATACGCCTACGGCCACCTGCGCACCGAGACCGGCGTGCACCGCCTGGTGCGCAAGTCGCCGTTCGACTCGGCCAACGGCCGCCATACCTCGTTCACCTCGCTGTTCGTGTATCCGGAAGTCGACGAGTCCTTCGAGATCGAGATCAACCCGGCCGACGTGCGCATCGATACCTACCGCGCATCCGGTGCCGGCGGTCAGCACATCAACAAGACCGACTCCGCCGTGCGCCTGACGCACGCGCCTTCGGGTATCGTGGTCCAGTGCCAGAACGACCGCTCGCAGCACCGCAACAAGGCCGAAGCCTGGGACATGCTGCGCGCGAAACTGTTCGAGCTCGAGCTGCGCAAGCGCATGGCCGAGCAGCAGAAACTGGAAGACTCCAAGACCGACGTCGGCTGGGGCCACCAGATCCGTTCGTATGTGCTGGACCAGTCGCGCATCAAGGACTTGCGCACGGGCTTCGAGACCGGCAATACCAAGAACGTGCTGGACGGCGACCTCGACGATTTCATTTCCGCATCGCTGAAGCAAGGCGTATAACAGAGAGTAAACAGCATGACCCAAGCGCGCGCATTCATCTTCGACATGGACGGCACCATCGTCGACAACATGGCCTTCCATACCGACTCCTGGCTCGAGTTCTTCGCCCGCCGCGGCAAGACCTACGAGGCTGACGCCTTCTTCCGCGAGACGGCCGGCGCCCAGGGCCGCGAGATCCTGCGCGCGCGCCTCGGCCCGGACATCCCGGACGACGAGATCGCCGTGCTGGCCCAGGAAAAGGATGTGCTGTACCGCGAGATGTACGGCCCGCACCGCCGTGCCATCGAGGGCTTCGAGCACTTCGTGACGAGCGCGCGCGCGGCCGGCGTGAAGCTGGCGGTGGCGACGTCCGCGCCGCCGAAGAACATCGTCTTCACGCTCGACGAGCTGGACCTGCGCCGCCACTTCGACACCGTGGTCGGCGCCGCCGACGTCAAGCACGGCAAGCCGCACCCGGACGTGTTCCTGAAAGCGGCCGAGCAGCTCGGCATCGATCCCGCCGCATGCATCGTGTTCGAAGACGCGCCTATGGGCGTGGAAGCGGCGCGCCGCGCCGGCATGCGCGCGGTGGTCATCACGACCACGCTGCCGGCCGAGGCCTTTGCCGAATTCGACAACGTCATCCGCGTGGTCGACGACTATGCCGACCTGGACATCGGCAGCCTGTGCGCGAGCCTGTGAGCCAAGTCTGCAATCAATACTAGAGTGAACCTGATATGAGCACCGACAACAACCAAGAACAACAACACCAGGAACCGGCCGGCCTGGGCCTCGACGACAACAAGATCATCGCCGAGCGCCGCGCCAAGCTGGCCGCGATCCGTGAAAAAGGCGTGGCCTTCCCGAACGATTTCGTCCCGCAGCACAAGGCGGCCGACCTGGCCGAGCAGTACGGCGGCTGGAGCCGCGAAGAGCTGGAGAAGGAGCCGCAGCAGGTGGTGCTGGCCGGCCGCATGATGCTCAAGCGCGAAGCCGGCAAGAAAGCGGCGTTCGCCACCCTGCAGGACGCGTCGGGCCTGCGCGCCGACGGCCGCATCCAGATCTACGTCACCCTCGACAACCTCGGCGAGGAAGCGATGGAAGCCTTCCGCCGCTACGACCTGGGCGACATCCTCGGCGTCGAAGGCACGCTGTTCAAGACCAAGGTCGACGAGCTGACCGTCAAGGTGACCACGCTGCGCCTGATCACCAAGTCGCTGCGCCCGCTGCCGGACAAGTTCCACGGCCTGGCCGACCAGGAAACCAAGTACCGCCAGCGCTACGTCGACCTGATTATGAACGAAGAGACGCGCCGCACCTTCAAGGCGCGTACCGCCGCGATCGCGTCGATCCGCCGCTTCATGCAGGAACACCAGTTCATGGAAGTCGAGACCCCGATGCTGCACCCGATCCCGGGCGGCGCCGCGGCCAAGCCTTTCATCACCCACCACAACGCGCTCGACATGCAGATGTTCCTGCGTATCGCGCCCGAGCTGTACCTGAAGCGCCTGGTGGTCGGCGGCTTCGACCGCGTGTTCGAAATCAACCGTAACTTCCGCAACGAGGGCGTCTCGGTCCGCCACAATCCGGAATTCACGATGATGGAGTTCTACGCGGCCTACACCGACTACAAGTGGCTGATGGACTTCACCGAAGCCGTGATCCGCCAGGCCGCCGTCGACGCCCACGGTACCGCCGAGCTGACCTACGGCGGGCGCGCGCTGGACCTGGGCAAGCCCTTCCACCGCCTGACCATCGTCCAGGCCATCAACAAGTACGCGCCGGGCTACACTGCCGAGCAGCTCGACAGCGCCGAATTCCTGCGCACCGAACTCCTGAAGTTCGGCGTCAAGCCGCTGGCCCACGCCGGCCTGGGCGCGCTGCAGCTGGCGCTGTTCGAGGAAACCGCCGAAGCCCAGCTGTGGGAACCGACCTTCATCATCGACTACCCGGTCGAAGTGTCGCCGCTGGCGCGCGCCTCGGACACCCGCGAAGGCATCACCGAGCGCTTCGAATTGTTCATGGTCGGCCGCGAGATCGCCAACGGCTTCTCCGAGCTGAACGACCCGGAAGACCAGTCGGCGCGTTTCCTGGCCCAGGTGGACGCCAAGGATGCCGGCGACGAGGAAGCGATGTACTACGACGCCGACTACATCCGCGCGCTGGAATACGGCATGCCGCCGGCCGGCGGCTGCGGCATCGGCATCGATCGCCTGATGATGATCATCACCGATTCGCCGAACATCCGCGACGTGCTGCTGTTCCCGCACCTGCGTAAAGAGGACTGATCGACGATCGCATGATCGGATAAAGAAAGGGGCGCCGCGGCGCCCCTTTTTTATTCTCTGCGTTGGCACCAAAACGTCGCCCCTGCGCAGGCAGGGGCCCAAGTTCGTGGTGCCGCCGAAAACTTGGGCCCCTGCCTTCGCAGGGGCGACGGAATCACTGCCAACTCAGCGAACAACGCGATAGCAGGGAATGTACTCCTTACCCGGCAACTTCATCCGGCTCTGCTCCACGAACGACTGCAGCAGCTTGTCCATCGGCGCCATGATCTCGTCCTCGCCGTGGATCTCGAACTTGCCGTACTTCTCGATCGCACGGATGCCCTCGTCCTTGACGTTGCCCGCCACCACGCCCGAAAACGCGCGGCGCAGGTTGGCTGCCAGCAGGTGGGTTTCCTGGTTCTTGTGCAGCGAGAGGTTGCGCATGTTCTCGTGGGTCGGACGGAACGGACGCTGGAACTCGGGGTCGATCCGCAAGCCCCAGTTGAAGTAATAAGCGTCGCTGCGCGACTTGCGGAATTCGCGCACCTGGCGGATCCCGGTGTGCATCTCGCGCGCCACCGCTTCCGGATCGTCGACGATGATCTTGTAGCGCTTCTGCGCTTCGGCGCCCAGGGTCAGGCCGATGAACTGGTTGATCTGCTCGAAGTATTCCTTGCTTGACGCCGGGCCGGTGAACACCAGCGGGAACGGCTGGTCGGCGTTTTCCGGGTGCAGCAGGATGCCGAGGATGTACAGGATCTCTTCGGCGGTGCCGGCGCCGCCCGGGAACACGACGATGCCGTGGCCGGTGCGCACGAAGGCTTCCAGGCGCTTCTCGATGTCCGGCATGATCACCAGGTCGTTGACGATCGGGTTCGGCGACTCGGCGGCGATGATGCCCGGCTCCGAGATGCCGAGGTAGCGGCCGCCCTGCAGGCGCTGCTTGGCGTGGCCGATGGTGGCGCCCTTCATCGGACCCTTCATCGCGCCCGGGCCGCAGCCGGTGCAGATGTCGAGCTCGCGCAGGCCGAGCTGGTAGCCGACGTGCTTCGAATAGTTGTACTCGACCCGGTTGATCGAGTGGCCGCCCCAGCACACCACGAGGTTCGGATTGCGCTGCGGCTGGATCACGTTGGCGTTGCGCAGGATGTGGAACACGGCGTCGGTGATGCCTTCCGGCCGCTGCAGGTCGAAGCGCGGATTGTCGGTGACTTCGAAATTCACGTAGACGATGTCGCGCAGCACCGCAAACAGGTGCTCGTGGATACCCTTGATCATCTTCCCGTCGACAAAGGCATGGGCCGGCGCGCCGCGGATGTCGAGCTTGATGCCGCGCTCGCGCTGGATGATCTTGATGTCGAAGTCCTTGTAGCGCTCCAGCAGTTCCTTGCCGTCGTCGATCGAGCTGCCGGAATTCAGCACGGCCAGCGCGCATTTTCGGAACACCTGGTACAGCCCGCCCTGGCTGGTATCGAGCAGCTTGGCCACCTCGGCCTTGGACAGGACTTCCAGCCGGCCTTCCGGCGAAATCAGGGTATCGACAACCTCGTATGTCATGGTTCGCTTCCTTTACTCTTCTATGAATCAATGTGGCATTTCTTCCAATATACGCGAACTCACCCGAGTCCGCGGCTCCGATTGGGCGCCGTCGGCCCAGACCTTGGATGCGGTCAAGACAGTGACCGGAAAAAGTTGCCAGAAAGCGTGAGAATTCTACTAAAATGCGACGCTATTGGCCGCCGTCCGTACAGCGGAAGGCAAGGCCGGTAACAACTCTTATAAAACACGATTTTCGGGAGGAACCGCATGAGCGGTGCAGCTACTACTACCGCCGACGCCAAGGCGCCCCCGGAATTCCGCCAGATCATGGGCCACCCAGCGCCGCTGTGGATGCTCTTCATGACGGAATTCTGGGAACGCTTTGCTTTCTACGGCATCCGTTGGGCCCTGGTACTCTACATCGTCGCCCAGTTCTACGGCGGCAGCGGCGTCGGCCAGGCCGATGCCAACCTGACCTACGGTTCCTACCTCGCGCTGGTGTACGCCGGCGCCGTGTTCGGCGGCTACATCGCCGACCGCGTCATCGGCTACCAGCGCTCGATCCTGGTCGGCGCCTCCTTCATGGTGCTCGGCCTGTTCGCGATCACGGTGCCGAACCCCGACGTCTTCAAGCTCGGCCTGGCCACCATCATCGTCGGCAACGGCATGTTCAAGCCGAACATCTCGACCATGGTCGGCCAGTTGTACGGCATCCACGACACCCGCCGCGACTCCGGCTTCACCATCTTCTACATGGGCATCAACGGCGGCGGCTTCATCGCGCCGATCCTGACCGGCATCCTGGCCGAGCGCATGTCCAGCCAGACCGGCGTGCCGGCCTACAAGGCGGTGTTCTTCGCCGCAGGCATCGGCATGATCCTGTCGCTGATCTGGTTCCAGATCGGCCGCCGCGGCCTGAAAGGCATCGGCGCCGCCACCGGTCCGCTGGCCAGCCCGGCGCGCGTCATCGGCGTCGTGATCGGCTCCCTGGTCGTGATCCCCGGCGTCTACTTCCTGCTGCAGCTGGGCGCCGAAAAGCTGCAGGGCATCCTGACCGTGCTGTTCCTGGCGCTGGCCGCGATGCTGGTGGTCGAAGGCGTGCGCAACGGTAAAGTGGCGCGCGACAAGGTGATCGCGATGATGATCATCTTCTTCTTCAACGTGATGTTCTGGTGCTTCTTCGAACAGGCAGGCAGCTCGTTCACCTTCCTGGCCGAGAACATCGTGCGCCGCGACTTCGGCGGCTGGATCTTCCCGACCGGCTGGTTCCAGTCGGTGAACACGCTCGCCATCATCGTGTGCGCCCCGCTGGTGGCCGCGGTGTGGGTGTGGATGGGCAGCGCCAACCCGTCGATCCCGCGCAAGTTCGGCCTCGGCCTGATCTTCAACGGCCTGGCCTTCGTGCTGCTGTGGTACGCGCTGAGCTTCCTGGTCGGCCCGGACAGCAAGATCCCGTTCTGGACCCTGTTCATGGTGTACGTGATCCAGTCCATCGGCGAACTCTGCCTGTCGCCGATCGGCCTGTCGATGGTGACCAAGCTGGCCCCGACCCGCCTGGTCGGCCTGGGCATGGGCGGCTGGTTCCTGTCGACCGGTATCGGCAACAACCTGTCGGGCATCTTCGCCAGTATCGTCTCGGGCGAAAAAGGCATGACCGTGGAATCGGCGCTGTCCGGCTACACCTTCGGTTTCTGGGCCCTGATCGGCTCGGGTGCGCTGCTGTTCCTGATCGCGCCGCTGATCCAGAAGCTGATGCACGGCGTGAAGTAAGCGCCCGGCTTTTACCTTTTCAGAGGTATCCGAAACGGCAGCCCCAGGGCTGCCGTTTTTTGTTTCGGGTGTCGTGGCGTCGATCTGACAATTGCGTACAAATAACTAGAGTTTCTTTATGGACATGCTGTATGATTTATCGGTTTTATCGTTTTACTTGACCCTTCGTTCCCGCCCATGTTCCGAATGCCCTCGATCAGACGGGAACGCCCCGTTGCCCACCTCCTGACCGGCCTCGTCCTGGCTTGCCTGCTGCCGGGCGTCCTCGGCAGCGCGCTGTTCCTGCTCAGCGAATACCGCGACGAACGGCGCCAGCAGAACGAACAAATGCTGGCACTGGCGCGCGACATCGGCCGCGCCATCGACACCCACCTGCTGCATGCCCAGACCCTGGCGCGCTCGCTGTCGCCGGCAAAGCCGGGCACGAGCGCCGACACCGACCTGTTTTCGCCCCAGGGCGCGCGCTCGGTTGCCTCGGTGTTCGGCAATCCGGTCGTCGTCTACCGCGCCACTGGCAACGGGATGACCGGCATCTCCAGCCGCGGCGAACAGGTGGCCCCGGACCCGCTCGACCTGCAGGCGGTCGGGTCGGTCTTCGCGACGGGCAAGGCGGTGATCGGGAACGTCGCCACCGACGCCGCGACCGGCGAGCGCGTTGTCGTCGCCCATCTCCCCATCGTCAACGACGGCAAGACCGGCCATGTGCTGAGCGTCTCGATGCCCACCGCCGAATTGAGCGCACTGCTGGCGCAGCGCCCTCTGGCGCAAGGGTGGCTGGCCGCCCTGCTCGACCACCGCGGCATCATCGCCGGCCGCAACCGGGCCGCCGACCGCTATGCCGGCCAGCCGGCGATGGACAAGCTGCGCACGGCCATCGCCGCGCAGGAAGAGGGAAAGCTCGACACCATTACCAAGGAAGGCGTGCCGAATTTCACCGTGTTCGTGCGCTCGCCGCTGACCGGCTTTACCACCATCGTCGGCATCCCCCATGCCGACGTCGTCGGTCCGCTGACGACCCGCCTGCTCTACCTGGCGGCCGCGCTGGCCTGCCTGTCGACCCTCGGGCTGCTGCTGGCGCGCGCCATGAGCCGCCGCATCGCCGGCTCGATGCAGGCGCTGATCGCACCGGCCACCGCGCTCGGCCAGGGCATGCCGCCGGCAATGCCCGCCGTGCACCTGCGCGAAGCCGCCGAGGTCGGCGCCGCGATCGAGCGCGCCGCCGCACTGCTGTGCCAGCGCGACGCGGCCTTGCGCGCGCAGCAGGAAGAGCTGCAGCAGTTCAAGTTCTTCAGCGAGCATGCGAACGAGATGCTGCTGCTGCTCGACGAGGACGGCCGCATCCGCTACGCCAACCGCAGGGCATCCGAGCGCCTCGGCTACAGCAATGCCGAACTGTTGTCGATGACGCTGTTCCAGATCGACCTGCCGACCCGTCCGCTGCAGCTGCACCAGGTGTTCGCCGAATCGCGCCAGGCACAGATGCGGCCCTTCGAACGCGTGTACACCTGCAAGGACGGCTGCCAGATCCCGGTCGAGATCACGGCCACCGTCCTCGAGGTCAAGGGCGAGTGGCTGATGCATGTGGCACCGCGCGACATCTCGGAACGGCAGCAGGTCGAACGGGCGGTGCGCTGGGCCGCCGCCCACGACGGCCTGACCGGGCTGCCAAACCGTGCAAGGGCCCTCGCGGTCCTCGAGCAGGCTCTCGACGACCAGCGCGCCGGCGCGCCGGGCGGCGCCCTGCTGTTCGTCGACCTCGACCGCTTCAAGCCGGTCAACGACCAGCACGGGCATAAAGTCGGCGACCGCGTGCTGCAGGCGGTCGCGCAGCGCCTGTACGCGTGCGTCGACCAGCGTGCGCTGCTGGCCCGCGTCGGCGGCGACGAGTTCGTGGTGGTGATGCCCTGCCTGGGCGACGACCTGGAGCGGCCCGAGGCCGTTGCGCGCGCGATCCTCGACGCCATGGCGCTGCCGATCGAGGCCGGCGGGATCGAGGCGGTCCTGTCGGCGTCGATCGGCATCAGCCGCTTCCCCGAGCAGGGCGACACGGCCAACCTGCTGATCCATGCCGCTGACATGGCCA
Source organism: Herbaspirillum sp. SJZ107 (assembly GCF_006715485.1). GTDB lineage: Bacteria > Pseudomonadota > Gammaproteobacteria > Burkholderiales > Burkholderiaceae_D > Telluria. Next base: position 1,311,686 of record NZ_VFNH01000001.1, on the reverse strand, counting down.
TGCTGCAGGTCAAGAAGAACGGCCGCGGCGGATTCGCATGGTATGCGCCGCACATGGACGAACAGGCGCAGTTCACGCTGAGCGTCGAGCGCCGCCTGCAGCACGCGCTCGACCACGGCTCCCTGCGGCTGCATTACCAGCCGATCGTCGAGCTGGCGTCGGGCAAGACCGTGGGCGTCGAAGCGCTGCTGCGCCTGGAAGACGGCATCGAACCGGCGATCGGCCCCGCCACCTTCGTGCCGATCGCGGAAAGCTGCGGACTGGTGCTCCCGATCGGCAGCTGGGTCAAGCGCGAAGCCTGCCGCCAGCAGGTCGCCTGGCAGGCCGCCGGGCTGGCGCTGAGCGTGTCGGTCAACGTCTCGCCGCTGCAGTTCTCGCGCGCCGGGCTCGCCCAGCGCGTGCGCGACCTGATCGCCGCCAGCGGCATCGAACCGTGGCAGCTCGTCATCGAGGTGACCGAGACCGCGATCATCAAGGACCTGGCGGAGGCAGCCGCGATCCTGGGCGAGGTCAAGGCCCTGGGCGTACGGATCGCGCTGGACGACTTCGGCACCGGCTACTCCAGCCTGGGCGCCCTGTCCGCCCTCCCCCTGGACAAGCTGAAGATCGACCAGTCCTTCGTGCGCCGCATCGAGACCGACCACGCCAGCCGCGCGGTAATCGACGCCGTGATCGCGCTGGCGCACAGCCTGAACCTGGAACTGGTGGCCGAAGGCATCGAGACCGAGGCGGCGCTGGACTACCTGCGGGCGCGCGGCTGCCAGCTGGGCCAGGGGTATTACTTCAGCCGGCCGCTGGCGCCGGCGGCGCTGGAAGACTGGTGGGGGCGCAAGGCGGCGTGACCATGGCGGCGGCGCTTCAGGCCTGCGGGTCGAGCATACGCCGCATCTCCGTCATCTCCGCCACGATCCAGGCACGGAACTGCTGCACCTTCAGCATCGTTTCCTTGTGCGGATTGGCCAGGAAACGGTAACCGCTCGCATACGGCGCGCTGCGGCAGGCGATCACGCGCAGGGTACCGGCCAGGATGTCCTGGAACGCGATCCCGTAGGGCACCAGCGCGATGCCCTGCCCGGCGGCCGCGGCCTGGGCCAGCACGCCCCAGTGACTGTAGGTGCGCGAGAAATCGTAGTCGCCCTTCAGTGCGCGGTTTTCGTTCAGGAGCTGCAGCCAGGCTTCCGGGCTGCGCTCGCACAGCAGCGGAAAGCGCGCCAGGTCGGCCAGCGTCAACTCGGACCTGCCCTCGCCCAATAAGGCCGGGCTGTAGACCGGCACCAGCCGTTCGCGGAACAGCAGCGCCGGGTCGCCATCCTTGACCGGGCCGTAGCGGATCGCCACGTCGACCGCATCGTCCTCGATGTCGACCGGGGCATCGTTGGAATCGATGCGCAGGTCGAGTTCCGGATGCAGCTTGGTGAAGCCGGGCATGCGCGGCACCAGCCACTTGAGCGCGAACGAGTGCGTGGTCGAGATGCGCAGCACCGCTTCTTCATCGCCGCGCTGCAGCGCCGCCACCTTGGTGCGCAAATCGCCCAGCATGCGGCCGACCGCCACCGCCAGCTCCTGGCCCTTGGCGGTCAGGGCAATGTGGCGCGGATGGCGCACGAACAGCGCGAAGCCGACCGCTTCCTCGAGCTGCTTGACCTGCAGGCTGACCGCGGCCGGGGTCTTGTGCAGTTCGCGCGCCGCCAGCTTGAAGCTGCCCCAGCGCGCGGCGCATTCGAAATCGATGAGACCGGACAGGCTGCGCAAGGGCTTCATGCCAGCCCGGCGCGCGGGGACATGCATAAGTTTTTCTTATTCATGACTGCGTTTTTTCTTGTTTGAATAATTGCCAACGTGAATGGAAAATAGTGCCGATCTGCTGCACAGCTGTCAATCGAGGAAAACCCATGTCCAAGAATATCCTGGTGATCGGCGGTACCCGTTTCGTCGGCAAACTGCTGGTCCAGCGCCTGCTGCGCGCCGGCCATCGCGTCACCATCGCCACCCGCGGCTATGCGCCGGATCCGTTCGGCGAGCGCATAGCGCGCATCCGCGTCGACCGCCGCAACGAACTGGCGATGCGCAGGGCATTCGCCGCCTGCGCCCCCTTCGACGTGGTGTTCGACCAGATGTGCTACAACCCGCTCGACGCCGCGATCGCCGTGCGTACCCTGGCCGGCAAGGCCGGGCGCTACATAATGACTTCGACCATCGATGCCTACCGCGTGCTCGGCTACGGTCACGGCGGCCTGCTGGCCGAGGACGACCTCGCGGTCGAGGCCCAGGCCATCGACACCGCCTATCCCTGGCACGATCCGCGCCGCGCCACCGAGTGCTATGTGGCGGGCAAGGTGCAGGCCGAAGCCTACCTGGTGCGCGACGGTTCGCTGCCGCTGGCGACGGTGCGCCTGGCGCACGTGCTGGCGGGCCCCGAAGACTTCACCGGCCGGCTGGCACATTACGTCGACTTGGCGCGCCGCGGCGGCACGCTCGATTACACGGCCGCCGGCGCGCAGCTCTCCTTCATCGATCCGCATGCGGCGGCGGACGTGCTGTTCTGGACCGGGATGCAGTCGTTCGGCGGGGCGGTCAATGCCGCCAGCGACGGCGCGCTGTCGGCGCTCGACCTGTACCGCCGCGTGGCGGACGTGCTGGAGACGCCGGCGCAGGTGCGCCGTGCCGCGGCCGGTGCGGCGGCGGGCGCCTTGTCGCCTTTCGATTTGCCGGCGAGGATGGTGCTGGATACGTCCCGCGCGAAGGGGCTGGGGTACCGCTTCGGGCAGTGCGAGGACTGGATCGACCATACGATCCGGCAGCATGATCTGGCGTTTATTTGACCGCCGCCTGCCCGCCAATAATCCGCTTCGCCTTCTCCCTGCCCACCCAATACAGCAGCACGCAAATCGCCGCATACGGAATCAGGGACAGCACATCCGCATCCACGCCGGCAAAGAACGGATTCATGGCCTCCGCCCACTTGGTCATCCGGTTGTCGAACCCGGTCAGCACCCCGGCCGTGATCGCAATGATGATGCCGGCCAGCGCCCCGCCGGCGATGTAGCCCGACGCCAGCAGCGTACCCGAGCTGCGGTCGCCCGCAGCCTGCATTTCTTCCTCGTTCAGGCCGGCGTACTGCGGCAGCTTGTTGTTGCGGCGGTCGACCATCCAGCGGATCGCGCCGCCGATGGCGATCGGCAGCGTCGAGACCAGCGGCAGGTAGACGCCGACCGCGAACGACAGCGCATTGACGCCGGCCATTTCGAGCACCACGGCGATCATCACGCCGAACACCACCAGGGTCCAGGGCAGCTGCCGGTCGAGGATGCCCTTGATGATGTAGGACATCAGCACCGCCTTGGGCGCATCGTATTTCTTGACTTCCGAACCGTCCGGGCGGGTGTGGAACTGGCCGTTGATGCCGGGGTCGACCAGCCAGGCCAGCGAACCGTCGTCGCGCACCAGGTACTTGCCGGCCGGGCCGCCCGCGGTATCGAGCTTCTGCCAGACTTTATAGGTGGCGTGGTCGGCGTCGGCCTGCGGCCCCTGCAGCTGCGCGGTCTGCGTCAACTTGGCGGCGTCGACCGTGACGTGCGGCGCCACCTGGGCCGCCGGCACGTAGACGGTGCCGGCGTCGTTCAGCTTCAGCAGGATCGGCCCCAGGATCAGCGCCGAGGCGAAGGCGCCGGCCAGGATCGCGTACTGCTGCAGGCGCGGCGTGGCGCCGACCAGGAAGCCGGTCTTCAGGTCTTGCGAGGTGGTGCCGGCATTGCTGGCGGCGATGCAGACGATGGCGCCGACCGACAGCGCGGTGACGTAATAGCGGCCGCCGGTCCAGCCCATCACCAGGAAGATCAGGCAGGTGAACAGCAGCGTAGCCACCGCCATGCCGGAAATCGGATTCGACGACGAGCCGACTTCGCCTGTCAGGCGCGACGAGACGGTCGAGAACAGGAAGCCGAACACCAGGATCAGCAGCGCGCCCAGCAGGTTCATGTGCAGCGGTGCGGCGAAGGTGATCACGGCGATGATGCCGAGACAGCCGATCAGCACCCCTTTCAGCGGGATGTCCTGGTCGGTGCGTAGTGAAGAATTCGCTGTGCTCTTTTTACCGATGCCCGACAGCCCGCCCTTCAAGCCGTTCCAGATGGTCGGCAGCGAACGCACCAGGCTGATCAAACCGCCTGCCGCGACCGCGCCGGCGCCGATGTACAGCACGTAGGCGCTGCGGATGTCGTCGGGGCCCATGTCCTTGATGAGCATCGTGCCAGGCGATACCGGCACGGTGAGCAGCTCGCCGAAGAACTTGATCATCGGAATCAGGAGCAGATAAGACAGCACGCCGCCGGCCGCCATCGTCATGGCGATGCGCGGACCGATGATGTAGCCGACGCCGAGCAGCTCGGGCGAGATCTCGGCGCCGGCCGAACCGGCCTTCAGCGGCGCGCCGAACACGAAGTTGACGGTGTCCTTCCACAGCTTGAGCGAAATGCTCAGCACCTTGTACAGCAGGCCCAGTCCGAAACCGCCGAAGATGATGAAGGCACGCTGGCGCGCTTCCCTGGCGGCGTCGGAACCCGGCAGCTGCACCTCGCCCGCCGCTTCGCGCGAGGACGGGGTAGCCGCCGCCTTCAGCACCTCGGCGCAGGCCGTGCCTTCCGGGTATTTCAGCTCGCGGTGCTGGTCGACGATCATGGTGCGGCGCATCGGGATCATCATCAGGATCCCGAGCAGGCCGCCCAGGATCCCGACCAGCATGACGCGCGAGATTTCCAGGTCGAAGCCGAGGATCATGATCGCCGGCATGGTCACGCCGAGGCCGAAGGCCAGCGATTCACCGGCCGACCCGGCGGTTTGCGTGATCGAGTTTTCGAGGATGGTCGATTCGCGCCCGCCCGCCTTTTTCGCCAGCCCGAACAGGGTGATGGCGATCACCGCCACCGGGATCGAGGCGCTCACCGTGAGGCCGACCTTCAGCACCAGGTACAGCGACGAGGCGCCGAACACCATGCCGAGCACGGTGCCCATGATCAGCGCGCGCCAGGTCAGCTCGGGAAGATGCGCCGTCGCCGGAATATAGGGTTTGACGGGCGGCGGAGCGGGATCGTAGGGCATGAAAATCCTTCAAACATCAAAAAGTACTGACCGGCGGTACCGCCGAGCCAGCCTGGCAAACCACCAAAGCGTGACTATCGCACATGCCGTAGTGGAAGAAAAGCGGATTATAATTTCCCACCGGCCGTCCTTGCGGAGGGCCGTTCTGGTCATTCCGACCATATAGAGGAATCAGTTTTGGCAACTAAAAAACAAGCGCCCAGCCGCCTGCGCGGTTTCATTTTCCTGGCCCTGGCCGCCATCGTCCTGTTCGTCGCCGTCATCGTCGGCTACATCGCCTTCCGCGTGCTGCCCAACGTGCCGGCCCTGGACGCCGTCACCGATTACCGGCCGAAGATCCCGCTGCGTGTGTATACAGCAGACAACGTGCTCATCGGCGAGTTCGGCGAAGAGCACCGCGATTTCGTCCCGATCAAGAAAATCCCCGACCTGATGAAGAAATCGCTGCTGGCGATCGAAGATGCGCGCTTCTACGAGCACGGCGCGATCGACTTCCAGCGCGGCATCGGCGCGGTGGTCTCGAACCTGCGCCATGGCTTCGGCGCCGGCGGCGGCTCCACCATCACGATGCAGGTGGCGCGCAACTTCTTCCTGTCGCGCGAAAAGCACCTGAGCCGCAAGGTCAACGAGATCGCCCTTGCCTACAAGATCGAGGCCGCCCTGTCCAAGGACGAGATCCTCGAGCTGTACATGAACCAGATCTACCTCGGCCAGCGCGCCTACGGCTTCGCCAGCGCCGCGCGCGCCTATTTCAACAAGAACCTCGACCAGCTGTCGGTGGCCGAGATGGCGATGCTGGCCGGCCTGCCGCAGAACCCGTCGCGCCACAACCCGGTCGCCAATCCGAAGCGGGCGCGCGAGCGCCAGCACGCGGTGCTGGGGCGCATGCGCGCGCTGAACTACATCACCGAGAGCCAGTACCAGGCCGCGCTGGAAGAACCGCTGCGCGTGAATACCCGCGGCCAGGAATTCGATACCCACGCCGAATACGTGGCCGAACTGGCACGCCAGGCCGCCTACGCCCAGTTCAAGGACGAGGCTTATACCCGCGGCATCAGGGTCACCACGACCATCCTGAAGGCCGAGCAGGAAGCGGCCTACGCCGCGGTGCGCCGCAACGTGATCGCCTACGACCAGCGCCACGGCTGGCGCGGTCCGGAAGGCCGCATCGAACTGCCCGAGGATCCCGAAGAGCGCGAAGACGCGATCGCCGACGCCCTCGGCAAGCGCCCCAGCAGCGACGGCCTGGTGCCGGCCGTGGTGCTGTCGGTGACATCGAAGTCGGCGCGCGTCGAAACCGAGGACGGCGAGACGGTCGACCTGAGCGGCGCCGCGATCCGGTTCGCCCAGGCCGGCCTGAACCCGAACGCCAGGGAAGCGCTGCGCCTGAGCCCGGGCGCCATCATCCGCGTCAGCAAGGAGGCGAAAGGCCGCTGGACCGTGACCCAGGTGCCGCAGGTGGCGGCCGCCTTCGTCGCCATCGATGCCGACAGCGGCGCCTACCACGCGCTGGTCGGCGGCTTCGACTACAACTTCCAGAAGTTCAACCACGTGACCCAGGCCTGGCGCCAGCCGGGTTCCGGCATGAAGCCTTTCGTCTACTCGGCGGCGCTGGAGAAAGGCTATTCGCCGGCCACGCGCATCCTCGACGCGCCGCTCGACCTGCCGGGCGAGGACGCCGGCAAGACCTGGTCGCCGCAGAACGACGACGGCAAATGGGACGGTCCGATCACCATGCGCCGCGCGCTGGCCGAATCGAAGAACGTGCCGTCGGTGCGCCTGCTGCGTTCGGTCTCGGTGCCGTTCGCGCATGAATTCATCGGCAAGTTCGGTTTCGACCTGCAGCGCCAGCCGAAGAACTTCACGCTGGCGCTGGGCACCGGCGCCGTCACCCCGCTGCAGATGGCGGGCGCCTATGCGGTGTTCGCCAACGGCGGCTACCAGGTCCAGCCCTACCTGATCGCCAGGATCGAGGATGCCGACGGCAAGGTGATCCAGCAGGCCGCACCGCCCGCTGCCCACAACGAGGAGCAGCGCGTGCTCGACGCCCGCAATGCCTTCATCACCGACAGCATGCTGCGCGACGTGACCCGCTACGGCACCGGCGCCGCCGCCACCAAGGCCCTGAACCGCACCGACATCGCCGGCAAGACCGGCACCACCAGCGACGCGGTCGACGGCTGGTTCTCGGGCTACGGCGGCAACGTGGTGGCGGTGGCCTGGATGGGCTACGACGACCCGCGCTCGCTGGGCGGACGCGAATTCGGCGCCACGCTGGCGCTGCCGATCTGGATCGACTACATGAAGGTGGCGCTGGCCAAGCGTCCGCAGGAGGAACGCACCCAGCCGGAAGGCCTGGTGCGCGAGAACGACGACTGGGTGTACACCGAATACGCGGAAACCCCGGTACTGGGCGGGATCGACCTCGACCAGCAGCCGGCCGCGGACCCGAACGCGCCCCCGGCAGACCCGAATGCGCCTCCGCAGCAGGCACCGTCGCCGCAACAGACCCAGCTGCAGAACAGCCTGTTCTGACCGCGATGCCAGCTTGAACCCCGACGGGCCGCCTTGTGCGGCCCGTTGTCATTACATGTTCACGAATGTAATTAGTATGGCGAAATTGACAAGGTGAGTGTCCGGTTTGTCCTACGCGACTGGACGTGCTCATCCTATTTTGAACGGGATGCTGCGGCCACATCATTGCATCATCAACCAAAAACACGGAGTCGACCATGAAAACCTACCAAAGCGTCATTCTCGGCGGCCTGATGGCGATGAGCCTGGCGGCCTGCAGCTCGACCGGCACCTCCACCGACAGCGGCATGAGCGGCGGCTCGTCGGCCAGCGCGGCCTCGACCACCGCAGCCGAAGGCAGCATGAGCGGCAGCAGCGCCACCGGCACTTCCAACTCGGGCACCACCGGCACCTCGGGCAATGGCGCGTCGGGCACCTCGAGCTCGGGCACCAGCGGCAGCACCAAGACCTCGGGTTCCGGCAACTGGGGCCAGTAAGGCTGCATCCGACAAGGAGAAGACCATGAAACCATTCCACAGCCTCGCCCTCGCCGCCCTGATGGCCGCCAGCCTGGCCGCCTGCAGCTCCACCGGCACGGGCACTTCCAGCAGCATGAGCGGCAGCTCGGCGACCACGGGCACGACCTCCGCCGGCATGGAAGGCGGCACCGGCACCGGTTCGTCGACCAGTTCCCAGGGCGCCGGCCGCTCCCAGGCCGACCCGCAGACGACCGGCGCCTCCGGCTCGACCAGCCCGAACACCGGCACCGGGACGCCGAGCGCTGCTCCCAGCGGCATCTCCGGCAGCACCTCGATGCCGCCAGGCTCGACCCGCTGAGCATGACTCTCCCGCCGCCGGCGCGTGCCGGCGGCACCACGGTTCTACCCGCCGTCAATGGTTCACGCAATGGGTCGCCCCGCGGCGCCGTACCAGAGTAGAATGCGCGCATTCCACCACGGCGGCCCAGCATGAAACAATGGCTCACGCGTTTGTTCGGCGGCGCCGCCACGGCTGCGCCGGCGCAGACGACACCTTCTCACTCCATCCCCGGACCGGCTTTCCACCCTGGGGCGGCCCCGGCCCCGGACGCCGCCGCGGCGGGCGACAGCGCACCCGCATTCGACAGCGCCGCGGCGCCCCACGTCGACCTCGCGTTCTACCGCTGGCTCACCGACCCGGTACGCGGCGACGCCGATGCCCGGGCCGAAGCCGGCATCCTGGCGGAACTGGCACGCCTGGCGCGCGACCCGGCCGCCGCCGGCGCGCTGGTGCCGCGGGTGCCGGCGGTGGTGCCGCAACTGCTCAAGAGCCTGCGCGACGACAGCGTCTCGAGCGGCGAACTGGCGCGCCAGATCGCGCGCGACGCGGTGCTGGTAGCGGAAGTCATCCGCGAAGCCAACAGCCCGTATTTCCGCAGCGGTCGGCCGATCACCACCATCGACGGCGCCGTCATGGTGCTGGGCGAGAACGGACTGCGCATCCTGCTGGCGCGGGTGGCGTTCCGGCCGGTCATCAACATGCAGGGCGGGCGCGCCGCCGACCGCATCGTGCGCCTGGTGGCGCCGCGCCTGTGGCTGCACGCCGATGCCTGCGCGCTGGCCGCCAGCCTGCTGGCGCCGGAACTGGGTGCCGATCCGTTCGAGGCGTATCTCACCGGGCTGGTGCTGAACGTCGGGCTGCTGGTGGCGTTCCGCCTGATCGAACAGCTCGGGCACCCGGTGGTGCCGCAGTCGGATGCCTTCTGCGCGACCCTGCTGGAAGGCGCGCGCGACCTCTCGGCCGGCATCGCCGCGCACTGGGAACTGCCGCCGTTCGCCGCTGCCGCGATCGTGCGCGCCGGGCGTCCGGCGAGTTCGCTGACTGCGCGACCGCTGGCCGAAGCGCTCGGCCGCGCCGACCTGCTGGCCAAGCTGCGCCTGCTGCTCGACGCCGGTATATTCGGCGCCGGCGATGCGCCGCTGCCGGCGCTGCTGGCCGGCCCGGCGGGACGCCACTTCGAACGGCTGGGCGTCCAGCAAGGCTGAGGGCACGCGGCCCGGCCTACGCGGCCCGGCCTGCGCGGCTCGGCCTGCACGGCGCCCTGCCTTGCGGCCCCGCATTGCGCCTTCGTCTATAATGAAGCCCTCTGGTCCTGCCGATTGTTGATAGCACGCGTCGATGCCTTTCGATCTCAAAAAACATCTCCCGAAACCCGGAACCCGCTTCGCCCTGCCGGCCCTGTACGGCTCCTCGGACGCCTATGCGCTCGCGCAGGCGGCGCTCGAGCTGAAGGCGAAAAAACAGATGCTCACCGTGATCGTGGCGAACGCCAGCGACGGCCAGCGCCTGCTCGACGAGATTCCCTGGTTCGCCGACGGCAAGCTGGCGTGCCACCTGCTGCCGGACTGGGAAACCCTGCCCTACGACGCCTTTTCGCCGCACCAGGACCTGGTGTCCGAGCGCCTGGCAACGCTGCATGAAATACGCAACGGCCAGTGCAACGTGCTGGTGGTGCCGGCCACCACCGCGCTGGTGCGGCTGGCGCCGCCCTCCTTCCTGGCCGCCTACACCTTCTTCTTCCGCCAGGGAGAGACCCTGGACGAAGCCAGGCTGAAGGCCCAGCTGACCCTGGCCGGCTACACCCACGTGTCGCAGGTGATGTCGCCCGGCGAATACTCGGTGCGCGGCGGCCTGATCGACCTGTTCCCGATGGGCTCCGCGCTGCCTTACCGCCTCGACCTGTTCGGCGACGAGATCGAGACCATCCGCACCTTCGACGCCGACACCCAGCGCTCGCTGTACCCGGTGCGCGAGGTGCGCCTGCTGCCGGGCCGCGAATTCCCGATGGACGAAGGGGCACGGACCGGCTTCCGCGGCCGCTGGCGCGAGCGCTTCGAAGGCGACCCGACCCGTTCACCGGTGTACAAGGACATCGGCAACGGCATCGCCTCGGCCGGCATCGAATACTACCTGCCGCTGTTCTTCGAGGAGACCGCGACCCTGTTCGACTACCTGCCCGAGGATGCCAGCCTGGCCCTGGTCGGCGACATCGAAGCCAGCATCGGGCGCTTCTGGTCGGATACCCAGTCGCGCTACAAATTCCTGAAGGCCGACCGCGAGCGTCCGATCCTGGAGCCGAAGGAAATCTTCCTGGCGGCCGAGGACTTCTTCGTGTGCGCCAAGCGCCACGGCCGCTGGACCATTGGGCGCGACCTCGACGGCCAGCCTTCCGATCTGTCGGCGCCGCTGCCCGACATCGCCGTCAACCGCCGCCTGGACGACCCGCTGGCCAACCTGCGCGCCTTCCTGGCGCGCACCGCGCAGTCGGGTGCGCAGGTGATGATCTGCGCCGAGTCGAACGGCCGCCGCGAAACCCTGCAGCAGTATTTCAACGAATACAAGCTGGACCTTGCCGCGGTCGAAGGCTATGGCGGCGTGTGCGCCTCGACTTCTCCGGTGATGCTCGGCGTGGCGCCGCTGCAGGCCGGCTTCGAGCTGATGGACAGCGCCTGCGGCCATTTGATCTTCATCACCGAGACCGAGCTGTACGCGGGTTCGGGCCGGCGCGCCGGCAAGAAGAAGCAGGAAGCCACGACCCAGGTCGAGTCGATGGTGCGCGACCTGTCCGAGCTGAAGATCGGCGACCCGGTGGTGCACATCAATCACGGCATCGGCCGCTACATGGGCCTGATGAGCATGGACCTGGGCGAAGGCGAGACCGAGTTCCTGCACCTGGAGTACGCGAAAGAATCGAAGCTGTACGTGCCGGTGTCGCAGCTGCACGTGATCTCGCGCTATTCCGGCGCCTCGCCGGAAGATGCGCCGCTGCACGCGCTCGGTTCCGGCCAGTGGGACAAGGCCAAGAGAAAAGCCGCGGAACAGGTACGCGACACCGCGGCCGAGCTGCTCAACCTGTACGCGCGCCGCGCCGCGCGCACCGGCCATTCCTTCGAATATTCCGCCACCGATTACGAGAACTTCGCGCAGAGCTTCGGCTTCGACGAGACGCCCGACCAGGCCGAAGCCATCCACAACGTGATCAAGGACATGACCTCGGGCCGCCCGATGGACCGCCTGGTGTGCGGCGACGTCGGCTTCGGCAAGACCGAGGTCGCGCTGCGCGCCGCCTTCATCGCCGTCATGGGCGGCAAGCAGGTGGCGATCCTGGCGCCGACCACGCTGCTGGCCGAGCAGCACGCCCAGACCTTCTCCGACCGCTTCGCCGACTGGCCGGTCAAGATCGCCGAGCTGTCGCGCTTCCGCACCGGCAAGGAGATCAACAACGCGATCAAGGGCATGGCCGACGGCACCGTCGACATCGTGATCGGCACCCATAAACTGCTGTCGCCGGACGTCAAGTTCACGCGCCTCGGACTGGTGATCATCGACGAGGAACACCGTTTCGGCGTGCGCCAGAAGGAAGCGCTGAAGGCGCTGCGCGCCGAAGTCGACGTGCTGACGCTGACCGCGACCCCGATCCCGCGCACGCTGGGCATGGCGCTGGAAGGCCTGCGCGACTTTTCCGTCATCGCCACCGCGCCGCAGAAGCGCCTGGCGATCAAGACCTTCGTGCGCAGCGAGGACGGCTCGGTGATCCGCGAAGCCTGCCTGCGCGAACTGAAGCGCGGCGGCCAGATCTACTTCCTGCACAACGAAGTCGAGACCATCGAGAACCGCCTGGCCATGCTGCGCGACCTGCTGCCGGAAGCGCGCATCGGCATCGCCCACGGCCAGATGCACGAGCGCGACCTGGAAAAGGTGATGCGCGACTTCGTGGCCCAGCGCTACAACATCCTGCTGTGCACCACCATCATCGAGACCGGCATCGACGTGCCGAGCGCGAACACGATCATCATGCACCGGGCCGATAAATTCGGCCTGGCCCAGCTGCACCAGCTGCGCGGCCGCGTCGGCCGTTCGCACCACCAGGCGTATGCGTATTTGCTGGTGAACGACGTGCTGGGCCTGTCCAAACAGGCGCAGCGCCGCCTCGATGCGATCCAGCAGATGGAAGAACTGGGCAGCGGCTTCTACCTCGCCATGCACGACCTGGAAATCCGCGGCGCCGGCGAGGTGCTGGGCGAGAACCAGTCGGGCGAGATGCTCGAAGTCGGATTCCAGCTGTATTCCGACATGCTCAACGAGGCGGTGAAAGCGCTGAAAGCCGGCAAGGAGCCGGACCTGGCGGCGCCGCTGTCCTCGACCACCGAAATCAACCTGCACGTGCCGGCGCTGCTGCCGGCCGACTTCTGCGGCGACGTGCACGAGCGCCTGTCGATCTACAAGCGCCTGGCCAACTGCGAAACCCAGGACCGCATCGACGCCATGCAGGAAGAATTGATCGACCGTTTCGGCAAGCTGCCGGACGCGGTCAAGGCGCTGATCGAAACCCACCGCCTGCGCATCGCGGCCAAGCAGGTCGGCATCGTCAAGATCGACGCCCACGGCGAAGCGGCCAGCCTGCAGTTCATGGAGAAGCCGCCGATCGACCCGATCAAGATCATCACGCTGATCCAGAAGAACCGCCACATCAAGCTGGCCGGCCAGGACAAGCTGCGCATCACGGCCGCCATGCCGGACCTGCCGGCGCGCGTGAACCAGGTCAAGCAAACCATCCGACAATTATTAGCATAGAAGTTTAAAGAAGCGACATGTCCAAGAAGCTGATTCTCCAAGGTCCAGACGCCGACCAGGCCACGCTCGCCCGTATCGCCGCCCTGGCGGGGGCGCGCACTACCACCGCACTCAACCCGCATGCGCTGCGCTGCGACGGCATCGACTTCACGCCTGAACTGAAAGCGGCGGTGGAAGCCGCCGCCTTCGCGGCGCGGGTCGACGCCAGCTTCGTCGACGCCGGCCTCTCGCTGGCGGACTTCAGGCTAGTGGCGATGGACATGGACTCGACCCTGATCACCATCGAATGCATCGACGAGATCGCCGACATGCAGGGGTTGAAGCCGCAGGTTTCAAGCATCACCGAAGCGGCGATGCGCGGCGAACTCGATTTTTCCGAAAGCCTGAAACGGCGCGTGGCCCTGCTCGAAGGCCTGCCGGTCGAGGCGCTCGGCCGCGTCTACGACGAGCGCCTGGCGATCTCGATGGGCGGCGAAGCGATGCTGGCGGGCGTGCAGGCGGCCGGCCTGAAGACCCTGCTGGTGTCGGGCGGCTTCACCTTCTTCACCGAGCGCCTGAAGCCGCGCCTGGGACTCGACGTCACCCACGCCAACGTGCTGGAAGCCGAGAACGGCAAGCTGACCGGCCGCGTGGTCGGCGGCATCGTCGACGCCGAGGAAAAGCGCCGCACGGTCGAGCGCGTGTGCGCCGACCTCGGCATCACGCCGCGCCAGGCGATCGTGATGGGCGACGGCGCCAACGACCTCAAGATGATGGGCATCGCCGGCCTGTCGGTGGCCTTCCGTGCCAAGCCGGTGGTGCGGGCGCAGGCCGATATCGCGCTGAACTTCAGCGGCCTGGATGGGGTACTGGCCATTCTGGCCTGACCTTGCCCCGCCTGCGCGCGGCGCTGGTACCACGTGCCGGTACCGGCGGTGCCGTATTCTTGTCCTCGCTATATTTCCTGCTAGGAATCAAGCTCAACCTGAATCTGGCGCAAAGCACATCCTGCGCAAACAGCGAGCCCGACAGTAAGGCGAGGTCTAACATTCCCTTCGCATACCCGCACCGGGTCCCGGCCGCGGGAACCGAACCGTGCGCCAGGAGAATGCCATGCCCCGCCCCCTTCCCTTTTCCGCCCCCTTCCGCCACGCCGTCCAGGGCCGCCGCAGCTTCCTGCGCGGCGCATCGGCATTCGCCGCCGGCCTGAGCCTGGCGCCGGGTGCAGTCACGCAGGCGCTGGCGGCGGAAAACTGGACGGCGACCTGGGGCACGGCCCCGGCCGGACCGCCGACCAGCGCCAGCGCCCTCACCTTCAACAACCAGACCCTGCGCCTGATCGCCCACACCAGCATCGGCGGCAACCGGCTGCGCATCCGCCTGTCCAACGAAATGGGCAGCACGCCGCTGACGATCGGCGCCGCCTGGATCGGGATCACCTCGACCTATGCCAGCCTGGTGGCCGGCAGCAACCGCCAGCTGACCTTCGGCGGACGCACCGCGATCACGATCACCCCCGGCGCGCCGATGCTGTCGGATCCGGTCGACCTGGCGGTGCCGGCCCAGTCCGACCTCGCGGTCAGCCTGTATCTGCCCGGCAGCGTGACCGCACAGACCGTGCACGATGCGGCCTGCCAGACCAACTACGTGTCGAGCAGCGGCAACTACGCGTCCAGCGCTTCGCTGCCGATCGCGGCCGGCCTGTATTCCTGGCCCTTCCTGACCGAGATCGACATGGCGGTCGCCGGCAGCGCGCTGGTGGCGCTGGGCGACTCGCAGACCGATGGCGCGCTCAGCGTCGGCAACACCAACCACCGCTGGACCGACTACCTGGCGCGGCGCCTGCAGCTGGAGTCGCCCGCCGTCACGGTCGGCGTGGTCAACCGCGGCCTCAGCGGCAACCGCCTGCTGGGCGACGCCGCCAACACGCCGCTGGCGGGCAAGGATGCGCTGGAGCGCTTCGACCGCGACGTGCTGTCCACCGCGGGGGTGCACTGGCTGGCGGTCCAGCTCGGCATCAACGACATCGTGTTCGCCGCCTCCAGCGACCTGCCCACGATCCAGGACGAGATCGCGCTCGGCTACATGCAGCTGATCGCGCGTGCCCGCACGCGCGGCCTGCGCGTCTTCGGCAGCACGCTGCCCCCGTTCGAAGGCTTCGTCTACTATTCGCCGGCGCGCGAGACCGCACGCCAGCAGGTCAACAGCTGGATCCGGACGTCGGGCGCCTTCGACGCCGTGCTCGACTTCGACGCCGCGATCCGCGATCCGGCCCAGCCCGGACGCCTGCTGCCGGCCTACGACGGCGGCGACCACCTGCATCCGAACGACGCCGGCTTCGATGCGATCGCAAGGGCGATCCCGCTCGGTCTTTTTGCGGCGAGCTGAGCACAGCGACAGTAACGCGCCTCGACATTTCGCAAACATGGTGCGCCGCAGGCGGTACGCTTGGGTCCTGTCGCGACCGTACATTCACATGGCATATCAACCACCCAAGGAGAGTGCCATGCCGAATGCGTCATCCGAAGCGCCTGCAAAACCATCGCGCCGCAGCTTCATGCAGAACACGTCCACCCTGGCCGCCGGGCTGGCGCTGGCCCCGGGCGCCATCCGCCAGGCGGCGGCCGCCGACACCTGGTACGGCACCTGGGGCGCGGCCCCGGCCGGCCCGGCACCCGCCGGCAGCTACCTCAGCTTCAGCAACCAGACCCTGCGCCTGATCGCGCACGGCAGCATCGGCGGCAGCCGCGCGCGCGTGCGCCTGTCCAACGAACTCGGACGTGCTTCGGTGCAAATCGGCGCCGTGTGGCTGGGCCTGAGCGCCTCCGGCGCCACCCTGGTCACGGGCAGCAACCGCCAGTTGCGCTTCGGCGGCAGCGCCGGCACCAGCCTCGCCGCCGGCAGCGCGCTGCTGTCGGACCCGGTGGACCTGAGCATCCCGGCCCAGGCCAACCTGGCGCTCAGCCTGTACCTGCCGGGCAGCGTGCAGGCCGCCACCGTGCACGACGCCGCCTACCAGACCAGCTACGTGTCCGGCGCCGGCAACTACGCCGCCAGCCAGAGCATCAGCAGCCAGCGTACCCTGTACTCCTGGCCTTTCCTGACCGAGATCGACATCGGCACCACGCGCGCCGGCGCCACGCTGATCGCGCTGGGCGACTCGCAGACCGACGGCCTGCGCAGCACCAACAACGCCAACTGCCGCTGGCCGGACTACCTGGCACGCCGCCTGCAGACCGAGACCGGATCCGGCGCGCTGCCGGTCGGGGTGGTCAACCGCGGCATCGCCGGCAACCGCCTGCTGGGCGACGCCGACAACACCCCGCTGGCCGGCAAGGACGCGATCGAGCGCTTCGACCGCGACGTGCTGGCGACCGCCGGCGCGCGCTTCCTGGTGATCCTCATCGGCATCAACGATATTCTGTTCAGTTCCTCGCCGGATGCGAACCTGGCCAGCCAGATCACCTACGGTTACCAGCAACTGGTGGCGCGCGCCCGCACGCGCGGCATGCGCGTGTTCGGCGCCACCCTGCTGCCCTTCGAAGGCTACGAATGGTATTCGGCGGCGCGCGAAAGCGTGCGCCAGCGCGTGAACAGCTGGATCCGCACGGCCGGCGCCTTCGATGCCGTGGTCGACTTCGACGCCGCCGTGCGCGACCCCAGCCGCCCGACCCGCCTACTGCCGTCGCGCGATGGCGGCGACCACCTGCATCCGAACGACGCCGGGTACGAGGCGATGGCGCGGGCAGTGCCGCTGTCCCTGTTGACGTCCTGAATCGACAAAATCGCCACTTCCGCATCGTCCCCGCGCAGTCGGGGACCCACACTGACGTGCAGAGGAGTGCCGTTGGGAGCGCCGCGGCCGGCTGTCAATACGCACAGTCGGCAGTGCGGCCTGGGTTACCCCCGCGCGTAGGACAGCGTAGCGGAAAAGACGTTTGTTGTTTCCTAGCGACAACAATAATATTGATTTCGTATTTGCGGATTTTATTGATTTGTTCGAGTTAGAATAAGGCAACTTTTAATGCAAAGGACTTGCCGTGCTGACCCGTCTGAAAATTGGAACACGCCTCACCACCTGCTTCGCTCTCGTCGTCGCGTTGATGCTCGCGATTTCCGCTATTTCACTGACGCGTTTCGCCACCACGGCGCGCACCATCTCGGAAGCGACCGAGATCCGCCAGAACCAGCTGGCACCACTGTACGACATCCGCGAGGCGCTGGCCCAGACCGGCATTTCGGCACGTAACGCCTTTATCATGCAGGACGACGCCGAGGCCGCGCGCGAACTCGACCTGATCGACAAATTCCGCGATATCTTCCTGGCCCGCCTGACGACGCTGGAGCCGGTGCTGGGCAGCCGCCCCGAATTCCGCACCGCCCATGAGGGCCTGGTGCGCATGTCCAAGGAACTGGGCCGTCCGCGCAAGATGCGCGAAGCACACGACATGGCAGCGTACTCGCGGTTCCTGCTCACCGAATGCACCCCGTTGCGCCGCCAGATCGTGCTCGACCTGGACAAGGCGATCAAGGTCATCGAAGCCGACATGAACGCCGCCAGCCAGGACGTCAACGACGTGACCGCCGAGTCGCGCACCATCATCGTCGCCATCTCGGCACTGGCCGTCGCCTGTGCCGCCTTCCTGGCCTACGCGGTGTCGATCAGCATCGTGCGTCCGGTTACCCGTGCCTGCGACTTCGCCCATGCGATCGAACGCGGCGACCTGACCGTGCAGCTGGATTCGCACGCGAACGACGAACTCGGCGTGATGATGCGCACCCTGCAGCAGATGCGCTGCGGCCTCGAACGGATCGTGGTCGAAGTCCGCCAGGGCGCCACCAACATCAGCCAGGTGACCGAGGAAATCGCCAGCGGCAACATCGACCTGTCGCATCGCACCGAATCCCAGGCCTCGTCGCTGCAGCAGACCGCGGCCTCGATGGAAACCCTGACCGTCACCATGCGCGACAACGCCGCCACCGCCAAGACCGCCGGCAAGGCCGCGGCCGACGCCTCGTCGGCCGCATCCGAGGGCGGCGCCGTGATGGCGTCGGTGGTCGCCAAGATGAAGTCCATCGACGACGCTGCCGCACGCATCGTCGACATCATCGAAGTCATCGACGGCATCGCCTTCCAGACCAACATCCTGGCCCTGAACGCAGCCGTGGAAGCGGCCCGCGCCGGCGAACAGGGCCGCGGCTTCGCGGTGGTGGCCGGCGAGGTGCGTACGCTGGCCCAGCGTTCGGCCGGCGCCGCCAAGGAAATCAAGGGCCTGATCCAGGAATCGGTGAACGCCATCTCGGACGGCTCGGAGCTGGTGAACACCGCCGGCGCCACGATCAAGGACGTTGTCGGCAAGGTCACCCACCTGGCCGACACCATGCAGGCCATCGTGGCCGCCAGCGACCACCAGGCGGTCCACGTCCGCGAAATCAACCAGGCGGTCTGTCACGTCGACGGCCTGACCCAGCAGAACGCGGCGCTGGTCGAGGAAGCCGCAGCGGCCGCGCAAGCGATGCACGAGCAGGCACAGCACCTGACCGCACAGGTAGGCCGCTTCCGCACCGGCGGCAGCCGTGCGCGCAACGACATGCTGAGCCTGGAGGCGGCCTGATATTTCGGGAAATCGAACAGCTGTAACAGGCTGTAATTTAACAAGCGCAACCGGGTCATAACTCCTATAGTTAACACACGAGGAGAACCGCCATGAAAACGCTTGCCATCATTCTTGCTGTTGCCGCATTGAGCGGCTGTGCCACCACCTACCCGGGTCCGGCCAACTACGGTACCCGGGCCTACGCCGCCCCGGCCGATCCGAACGGCTGGCAGGTCGTCTCCGTCACCCCGGTTCCGGTCGGTACCGGCGCCAACGCCGGCGATGCCGGCCGGGTCACTTCGGAGCCGGTCACGACCTATGCCGCGGCGCCGACCACCGTCGTCACCCAGCCGGTGTACGTGCCGGCCCCGGTGTATGCCCCGGCGCCGGTGTACGCCGATCCGTTCTGGTATCCGCCGGTCTCGATCGGTCTCAACTTTGGCTGGAGTAACTGGGGCCACGGTTACCGCGGCGGCTACCATGGTGGCTACCGCGGCGGCTTCCGCGGCGGACGCCACCGCTAAGCATCGCCCGGCGGCCCGGTACGGGCTGCACCGTTGAAAGACAACAAAGAAGGACCACAAAAAAGGTCGCGCCATTTGGCGCGGCCTTTTTTTGTTTGTACATACGCCACGCGCCTTACGTATGTCTTACGCATTTGCATGAATGACGCATGCTGCATCGCGTCATAGCAATGAATTGCTGTTGCCCGTTTGCTATCCTACAATCGGTCGAGATGGACCCAGCCGGGCAAGCCCGGACGCACATAAAACACAGGAGACGGCAATGGATTTCAAATCGAAAGCGTTGTTTGCAAGTGTTGTACTGGGTTGGTCGATGGCGGCCGTGGCGGCCGACCCGATCAAGATCGGCGTGGCGGGACCGTTCACGGCGGGCTCGGCACCGATGGGCGTCTCGATGCGCGACGGCGTGCGCCTCGCCGTCAGCGAGATCAACGCCAAGGGCGGGCTGCTCGGGCGCCCGATCCAGCTGGTCGAGCGCGACGACGAAGCCAAGAACGAACGCGGGGTCCAGATCGCACAAGAGCTGGTCAGCAAGGAACGAGTGGTGGCGACGGTCGGCTACGCCAATACCGGCGTGGCGCTGG
Source organism: Herbaspirillum sp. SJZ107 (assembly GCF_006715485.1). Classification (GTDB taxonomy): domain Bacteria; phylum Pseudomonadota; class Gammaproteobacteria; order Burkholderiales; family Burkholderiaceae_D; genus Telluria. The sequence goes on along the minus strand of NZ_VFNH01000001.1, from coordinate 1,291,778 downwards.
CCGCCCAGCGCTTCTACCAGGACGGCAAGATCCCGATGTTCATCAACGTGGCCACCGGCTCGGTCGTCACCAAGAAGTTCGAGGGCCAGCCCGAGAACTACACCTTCCGCAATTCCGCCAACGATACCATCCAGTCGGCGATGATCGCCCAGGAAGCCGTCGGCCGGCGCGGCTTCAAGAAACCGGCGATCCTGGCCGACTCCACCAACTACGGCCAGCTCGGCCGCGCCGACCTCGAAAAAGTCCTGGAGTCCAAGGGCGTCAAGCCGGTCGCCGTCGAGAAGTACAACATCGGCGACGTCGACATGACCGCCCAGCTGCTGCGCGCCAAGCAGGCCGGCGCCGACGTCGTGCTCACCTACGGCATCGGCCCGGAACTGGCGCAGATCGCCAACGGCATGCAGAAGCTGGGCTGGAAGGTGCCGATCGTCGGCAGCTGGACCCTGTCGATGGCCAACTTCGTCGACAACGCCGGCAAGAACGGCGAAGGCACGCGCATGCCGCAAACCTTCATCCAGGAGCCGAGCACGCCCAAGCGCAAGGCCTTCATCGACGCCTACCTCAAGGCCTACAACCCGCCGGGCGGCCGCATGCCGTCGGCGGTGTCGGCCGCCCAGGGCTACGACTCGGTGTACTTATTGGCTGCTGCGATCAGGCAGGCCAACAGCACCGAAGGACCGAAGATCCTGGCGGCGCTGGAAAACCTGAACGCGCCGGTCGAGGGCGTGGTCACCACTTACAACAAGCCGTTCAGCAAGACCGACCACGAGGCGATCAACTTCGAGAATACCCAGTTCGGCGAGGTGCGTGGCGGGCGGGTGGTGCTGGCGAAGTAAGACCCAGTCGCCAGCGTAAAACGTCGTCCCCGCGAAGGCAGGGGCGACGTGCATAGGTCAACTGACGCAACACCTGATCGGGTGAATCATGGACATCCTCCTGCAACTCGTCGTCTCCGGCATCGCCCTCGGCATGATCTACGCCGTCATCGCCTTCGGCTACCAACTCACCTTCGCCACCTCCGGCACCCTCAACTTCGGCCAGGGCGAGGCGCTGATGCTGGGCGCATTGGTCGGGCTGTCGCTGGTCGGCGGCATCCACGGCGGCCCCTACATGAGCTACTGGCTGATGATTCCGCTGGTGGTGCTGTTCGGCGCCTTGCAAGGCATGTTCGTCGAACGCATCGGCGTGCGGCCGGCGCTGCGCATCAAGTCGGAATTCGGCTGGATCATGTCGACCATCGCGCTGGCGATCATCTTCAAGAACGTGGCCGAGAACATCTGGGGCAAGGACGTGCTGCCCTTCCCGTCGCCGCTGGCCTCGGAACCGTTCACGGTGCTGGGCGCCAACATCCAGCCGATGCAGGTGGCGGTGGTGCTGGGGGCGCTGGCGATCATGCTGGCGGTCGAGATCTTCAACCGCACCTCGATCTACGGCAAGGCCGTGGTGGCGACCTCGAACGACCGCGACGCCGCCGGCCTGATGGGCATCAACACCCGGCTGGTGATCACGTTTTCGTATGCCTTGTCCTCGGCCACCGCCGCCTTTGCCGGCGCCCTGATCGCGCCGCTGACGCTGACCAGCGCCACCATGGGCGCCTCGCTCGGCCTGAAGGCTTTCGCGGTAGCCATCATCGGCGGCCTGACCTCGGGCATGGGCGCGATCGTCGGCGGCATCATCCTCGGCATTGCCGAAACCGCGACCGGCTTCTACCTGTCCACCGGCTACAAGGAAGTGCCGGGCCTGGTCCTGCTGCTGCTGGTGCTGGCCGTGAAACCATCCGGCCTGTTCGGCAAGACCGCGATCAAGAAGGTATGAGCATGGCCACCCACCTCCGCATGAGCAAACGATTCCTGGGCGCTGCGCTGCTGGGCATCGCGGCGCTGGTCGCGTATCCGCTGGTGTTCACCAATCCGTACTACGTGCATCTGGCCGAGACCATCCTGATCTATGCGATCCTGCTGTTCGGCCTCGACATCGTGGTCGGCTACACCGGCCAGGTCTCGCTCGGCCACGCCGGCCTGTTCGGCATCGGGTCGTATGTGGCGGGGGTGCTGATCCTGAAGCTGGATGCGGCCTGGTACCTGACGCTGCCGGCCAGCGTGCTGGTCACGGCGCTGTTCGGCGCCATCCTGGCGCTGCCGGCCTTGCGCGTGACCGGTCCCTATCTGGCCATGGTGACGCTGGCCTTCGGCACCATCGCGCAAATCCTGATCAACGAGATGAGCTTCCTGACCGAAGGACCGATGGGCATCACCGTGACCAAGCCCGCCGTCTTCGGCACCACCCTGAGCGAAGTCCAGTACTACTACGCCGTGGCCGGCCTGATGCTGCTGTCATTGTTGCTGGTGCACCGCCTGCTGCGCTCCCACATCGGGCGTGCCTTCGAAGCCCTGCGCGACAGCCCGATCGCCTCCGACTGCATGGGCGTGTCGGTGTACCGCTACAAAGTGTACGCCTTCGTCATCAGCGCCGGCTTCGCCGGACTGGCCGGCAGCCTGTACACCTACTCGGAAGGCTACATCTCGCCCAACACCTACAACTTCGAACTGACCATCCTGTTCCTGCTGGCCGTGATCATGGGCGGGCGCAAGACCCGCAGCGGCGCCCTGCTCGGCGCGCTGATCGTGGTGATGCTGCCGAGCCTGCTGTCGGACATCGATGTGTTCCGCCGCATCGCGGTGACGGCCGCGGTCCTGGCCGTGATCGGCGCCGGCATCGCGCTCGCCCGCAAGCGCACGAGCGCGCGCGGGGTCGCCGTACCGGTGGTGGCGACGCTGGCGCTGGCCGCGGTCTCCTTCAAGCTCGACAACATGGTCGACTGGCGCCTGACCATCTTCGGCCTGATGACCCTGTTCGTGGTCTACTACCTGCAGGACGGCATCGTCGGCTTCCTGCGCGGCCTGCTCGGGCGCGGGCGCAGCCACGCGCATGCGCTGGCCGGGGCGGCGGAGTCCGATCCCTTCGCCGGCATGCGCGCCGAAGCGCCCAGCGGCGAACTGCTGCGCGTCGACCAGGTCCTGATGCAGTTCGGCGGCCTGAAGGCGCTGAACGGGGTCGACCTGCAGGTGGTGCGCGGCAGCGTGCACGGCCTGATCGGCCCGAACGGCTCGGGCAAGAGCACGATGATGAACGTCCTCACCGGCATCTACAAGCCGACCGCGGGCCAGGTCAGCTTCCAGGGTGCGGATATCAAGGGCCGCACGCCAGCCCAGATCGCGCTCGGCGGCATCGCCCGCACCTTCCAGAACGTGCAGCTGTTCGGCGAGATGACGGCACTCGAAAACGTGCTGGTCGGCCTGCACCACAGCTTCCGCTCGACCTGGCTGGACGCCATGCTGCACACGCCGCGCTACCTGCGCGAAGAAGCGGCCGCACGGCGGCGCGCCCAGGCGATCCTGGCCTTCGTCGGCCTGGACGAACTGGCGGACGAGGAAGCGCGCAACCTCCCCTACGGCAAGCAGCGCCTGCTCGAGATCGGCCGCGCGCTGGCGCTGGACCCGCGCCTGCTGCTGCTCGACGAACCGGCCGCCGGCCTGACCGCACCCGACATCCGCGAGCTGATGGCGATCATCCGCAAGATCCGCGAGCACGGCATCACCATCGTGCTGATCGAGCACCACATGGACGTGGTGATGGCGATCTCGGACACCGTCACCGTGCTCGATTTCGGCCAGAAGATCGCCGAAGGCACGCCGGCGCGGGTGCAGTCGGACCCGAAAGTAATCGAAGCCTACCTGGGCGGCGCCGGCGGCTCGCCGGCCTCCGCCGCCGCCTGAGGAACCACCCATGCTGAACATCCAGAACCTGCACGCCGCCTACGGCAAGGTCGAAGTCCTGCACGGCATCTCGCTCGAGGTCCCGAAAGGGAAACTGGTGACCCTGATCGGCTCCAACGGCGCCGGCAAGACCACCACGATGCGCGCCATCTCCGGCATGGTCAAGCCGCGCGGCGGCAGCGTGACGCTCGATGGCATTGATATCACCGGCCTCGACTCGCACCGCATCGCGCGCGCCGGCCTGGCCCATTCGCCCGAGGGACGGCGCGTGTTCGCGACCATGAGCGTCACCGACAACCTGCTGCTGGGCGCCTTTCCGCGCTTTACCCGTGCCCGGCCCAAGGGCGACATCGGGCGCGACCTGGAACGCGCGCTGGAGCTGTTCCCGCGCCTGAAGGAGCGCCGCACGCAGCTCGCCGGCACCCTGTCCGGCGGCGAGCAGCAGATGCTGGCGATGGCGCGCGCGGTCATGATGAATCCGGAAGTGGTGCTGCTGGACGAACCCTCGATGGGACTGGCGCCGATCCTGGTGGACGAGGTGTTTCGCATCATCGCGCGCCTGAAGCTCGAGGGCGTGACCATGCTACTGGTGGAGCAGTTTGCGCAGGCGGCGCTGAACGTGGCGGATTACGGGTACGTGCTGGAAAATGGGCGGATTGCGGTGCATGGGCCGGCTGAGAACCTGAAGACGGATCCGAAGGTGGTGGCGGCTTATCTTGGCGGCCAGCAAGCACATTAAATCAGGCTAGTTTTATCTCGACTGATTCATGCATCAATTCCTCGCAAGACGAGGGGCGCTGACGACAATCAAGTCCATAAAAATTCTAATTCACGAAATATTTTAAAGGCTATTTAAATGGCGACTTGTTACTACCCGGGATGCTCTGAACATGGGAACACAAAAGAGCACATTCCACCTAAATCTTTTTTTCCGAACGAAAAAAATTAGATTTGATGACAGTAAAATCCTGCCCTAAACATAACAATGAAAAAACGAAGGACGATATTTACGTCTTAGCACAGATCTGCTTTAACGTCATAAAAGACCAGACTGACAAAGACGCTAGTCATGTTTTCCTAAACAACGTTTTTCCTCAACTAAAGTTTAATAATAACGCGCTTGAAAGAACAATAATGAAAAATCGGGTGCGTGTCGCTGATGGGTACGAATTCCCCGTAGACATGGAACGAATGAACGCTTTCTTTGATTGTTTAACTTACGGAGTTATTGCTAAGAAAATTAAGAGAAAATTCGATATTGCCTCTTACAGAGTGCACCATAGATTCCATGATCTAAATCACAAGTTTTTTAGTGAAGGTGGCAAGGAAATTCATGAGAACGCCAAAGACTTCATGGATAACTTTATGCTTAGCGACACCCTCACTTCGATCAACTTCTCGTTCGTAGGAAAAAAAATTAGAAACCAAGAGATCTACAACCTCAAGATTATGGGTATGGATAGCCTAGTTGATGAGGATGAACTGACCTCATCTATAACAGTAGTGCACACATTCTATGGGAAGTTTAGAGTTATTTCCTTATTAACCAGAATCGCGAATTTTAAACGAACGGGCGTCGCGATAAGTGATGATTTTCCCCATACCTCGGGCCAATGATTAAATTCGAAATACGAACTTCGGCGGAAGACTTCATAGTGCATCAAAAGCTGAATTTATGCAGAATGAATATTTACAAACCAACAATAAAGCAAATGTTGATGACGTTTCTATATAACTCTGCGAGCCACATAAGGCTTCGTCTTTACAATTAAAAAAGACGCCGCCGCGGTGGCCGACAAGCGCCACATGAATTGAAACGGTGCCGCGCTAGTCAGACTGACCAGAAAGCACATGATATCGGCCCCGTACGCCCTCAGCGCCGACCGATGCTTGCCCCCAGCCGCAGGGCCGCCGCTATATTGCGCGCCGCCGTGCGCAGGTTGGCCTCGCCCGCCGCCAGCGCTTCCGCCACCGTGCATGGCCGGCTGACCGCCGCGAACACGGCGTCGATGCCATGCGCATGCACCGCCCCGGCATCCGCCGCCAGGCCGCCGCCGATGCCGATCACCGGCACGCCATGCGCCGCGGCCACGCGCGCCACGCCCATCGGCGTCTTGCCGTTCACGGTCTGGCCGTCGATGCGGCCCTCGCCGGTGATCACCAGGTCGGCGCCGCGCACCGCCGCGTCCAGCCGCACCGCTTCGGTGACGATCTCGATGCCGGGCCGCAGACGCCCGCGCAGGAACACCACCATCGCCAGCGCGATGCCGCCGCCGGCGCCGGCGCCCGGCATGTCGCGCTGATCGCCTTGGTGGCGGCCATGATTTTCTCCGGCATCGCGGGCGACGATGTCGGCATAGTGCGCCAGGTTGGCGTCGAGCTGCTCGACCATCTCGGGCGTCGCGCCTTTTTGCGGGCCGAAGATGGCGGAGGCGCCGCGCGGCCCGGTAAGCGGGTTGCTGACATCGCAGGCGATGTGGAATTCGCTGTCCAGCAGGCGCGGGTCGAGGCCGGTCAGGTCGATGCTCCTAAGGCGTGCCAGTTCGGCGCCGCCGGGGCCGATCGGCCGGCCCTCGCCATCGAGCAGGCTGGCGCCGAGCGCCTGCAGCATGCCGGCGCCGCCGTCGTTGGTGGCGCTGCCGCCCACGCCGAGCACGAAGCGGCGCGCGCCGGCGTCGAGCGCGTGCAGGATCAGTTCGCCGGTGCCGCGGCTAGTGGTGATGCGCGGGTCGCGCCGGGCGGGGGGCACCAGTTCGAGGCCGCTGGCGGCTGCCATTTCGATGACCGCGCCGCCGTCGCCGGTACGGCCGTAGAAGGCGGCGACCGGCTCGCCAAGCGGGCCGGTGACGCGCTGCTCGACGCGCCAGCCGCCGGTGGCGTCGATCAGCGCCTGCACCGTGCCTTCGCCGCCATCGGCGACCGGCACCTTGACGTACTCGGCGTCGGGGAATACCTCGCGCATGCCGGCTTCGATGGCGGCGGCCACCTGCAGGGCCGACAGGCTTTCCTTGAACGAATCGGGGGCAATGACGATTTTCATGGACGTGGCCTCAGGTTCAACGATTTACCAGGCGCGCCGGCACCAGCATCACCAGGATCGCGCCGACCAGCAGCACGGTCGACAGGATGTACAGGGCGACGTCGGTGCTGCCGGTGGCATCCTTGATCCAGCCGACCAGGAAGGGGCTGACGAAGCCGGCCACCTGGCCCAGCGAATTGATCAGGGCCAGGCCGCCGGCGGCGGCCGCGCTGCCCAGGAAGGCTGCCGGCAGCGGCCAGAACATCGGCAGGCCGGTCAGCGCGCCCATGGTCGCCAGCGTCAGGCCGACCATCACGATGACGACGTTGCTGGAGAAGTGCGCGGCCAGCATCAGGCCGACCAGGGCCATCAGCATCGGCACCGACAGGTGCCAGCGGCGTTCGCCCCTGGCGTCGGCCGAGCGGCCCACCACCACCATGAAGATGCCGGCGAACAGGTAGGGCAAGGCGCTCAGCCAGCCGACCGTGGTCGCGCTGGAAAAGCCGAGCGCCTTGATGATCGAGGGCAGCCAGAAGTTGATCGCATACACGCCCATCTGGATGCTGAAGTAGACCACGCCCAGCAGCCACACGTGGCCGTTGCGCAGCACCTGGCCGAAGGAGTGGACCGCATGGCCGCCGGCGCTGCGGCTCTGCTCGTCGAGGTCGAGCGCGGCCTGCATCGCCGCCTTTTCGTCCGTGCTGAGCCATTTTGCATGCTTGAGGCCGTCCGACAGGTAGAACAGCACGGCCACGCCCAGCAGCACGGTCGGCAGGCCCTGCAGCAGGAACAGCCACTGCCAGCCAGCCAGGCCGCCCTGCCCTGACTGGAAATGGCTCAGCATCCAGCCCGACAGCGGGCCGCCGATCAGGCCGGACACGGGAATCGCCGACATGAACAGCGCCATCACCTGGCCGCGCTTCTGGGTCGGGAACCAGTTGGTGAAATAGAAGACCATGCCCGGGAAGAAGCCAGCTTCGGCCACGCCGGTGAAGAAGCGCAGCACATAGAACGAGCCGGCGTTGTGGACGAACATCATGGCTGCGGACAGGCCGCCCCACAAGATCATCATGACGGCGATCCAGCGCCGCGCGCCCAGCCTGTGCAGGATCAGGTTGCTCGGGATGCCGCTGGTCACGTAGCCAATGAAGAAGATGCCGGCGCCGAGGCCGTACACGGTTTCCCTCAGCTTGAGGGCGTCGAGCATTTCCAGCTTGGCGAAGCCGACGTTCACCCGGTCCAGGTAGTTGAACAGGTAGCAGATGAAGATGAACGGGATCAGGCGCCAGGTGGCCTTGCGGTAGCCGCGTTCGAGGATGGCGGGGTCGGCGTACGCCCCCTTGCCGATATTGTTGTTCATGGTGATATGTCTCCGTGGTGTCCGCCGAAAACCACTGGCGGCACCTGCATTATGACCAATGCGGCGCCTGCACGCGTCGGCGCGCGGCACGAGCCGACTCATGTTTTTCTGCCATGATTTTGTGCTCATGCACAATCGGGACAGGCGGATCGGCGCCGGGAGCGGCCGCCCTTCGGCGCTTGGCACAATCGCGGTGACCGTCTAGACTGGCGCCATGATCGAACTCAGCACCCATCTGGCGCAGGACATCGTCGCCCGCACCATGCGCATTATCCCGTTCAACGTCAACGTGATGGATGCGCACGGCGTGATCCTGGCCAGCGGCGATGCCGCCCGCGTCGGCGAGCTGCACGACGGCGCCCTGCTGGCACTGGCCAAGCGCGCGACGGTCGAAGTCGATGCGGCGTCGAGCCGGCTGATGCACGGCGCCAAGCCCGGCATCAACCTGCCGCTGGTGGTCGGCGGGCGCCTGTGCGGCGCGGTCGGCCTGAGCGGCGAGCCGGCCGCGGTGCGCCAGTTCGGCGAACTGGTGCGCCTGACCGCCGAGATGATCCTGGAACAGGCCAGCCTGGCCGGCGAGCTGCAGCGCGACAGCCGCTACCGCGAAGCCTTCGTGCTGAACCTGATCCGTCCGGATGCCGGCGGCCGCCCCGACCTGGAAGCCTGGGGCCGGCGCCTGGGCGTGGACCTGCGGCGCATGCAGGCGGTGTTTCTGCTGGAGCTCACCGCCTCCGGGACCAGCGCGGACCTGGCCGACGACGAAGCCCTGGCGCGGCTGCAGCGCCTGCAGCTGGCGCTGCTGGCGCGCCGTCCGGCCCTGCTCAGCGCCACCGCCGGCCCGCACGAGCTGGTCATCCTCGACGTGTTCGAGCCCGACGCGCGCGAGACCGACCGCATCAAGGCGCTGGCGCGCCGCCACGAGACGCTGGCGGCCCAGGTCGACGCACTGGCCGACGAGCTGGCGGGTGCGGCGGCCATCCTCACCATGGGCCTGGCTTCGAGCGGCAGCGGCGCCGCCGCCGTGTCCTACCAGAGCGCGCAGGCGGCCGCGCGCATCGGCCGCTCCCGCGATCCGGAGGCGCGCCGCCACAGTTACTATGGCCTGGCGCTGCCGGTGCTGCTGTCCGGGCTAGACGCCGGCTGGCAGGCGGCGGAACTACGGCGCCCGCTCGCCCTGCTCGGACGCGAGCGCAGCGGCGCCGGCCTGCTGCTGACGCTGCAGACCTGGTTCGCCTGCAACGAGAGCGCGGCCGCGACCGCCGCCGCCCTCGGCATCCACCGCAACACGCTCGACTACCGGCTGCGCCGCATCGAAGACTTGACCGGCCTGGTGCTGGCGCGCAGCGAAGACCGCCTGCTGCTGTACGTGTCGGTGCTGCTGGCGCCGCACGCGTGATGCCCGCCGTTTATTGAACGTCAGGGCATGCGCATTCACGGTACTGTATGTCCTCATACGATCTCACAACGGAGGACATGATGATAGGACGTAAGAAACTGGATGGGCAGCGCATTGCCGTGCTGGCGACGGACGGCTTCGAACAGGTCGAACTCAGCGTGCCGGTCACGGCACTCGAGGCGGCAGGGGCGCTGGTCGAGGTCGTCTCGCTGCACGGCGGCACCATCCGCGGCGTCAACCTGAACAAGCCGGCCAGGCGGGCCGTCGACGTCGACAGGACGATCGACGAGGTGAGCGCGAGCGATTACGACGGACTCTTGATTCCGGGTGGCTTCATCAATCCCGACCTGCTGCGCCAGTCGGCCGCGGCGCGCGAGCTGGTGCGCGAATTCGACGCGCAGGGCAAGCCGATCGCGACCCTGTGCCACGGTCCATGGCTGCTTGCCTCGACCGGGCTGGCGGATGGGCGCGCACTGACCTCGTGGCCCGGCGTGCGCGACGACATGGTCAATGCCGGGGCCACATGGCTCGACCAGGAAGTCGTGCGTGATGGCAACTGGCTGACCAGCCGCGGTCCGCAAGACATGGTGCCCTTCGTGCGCGAAATGATCCAGCTGTACGCCGGCGGTCCAGCCAGCAAGGTCGCCCTGAAGCGCCGCGCCTCGGATCCCCAGCGCGAGCGCCCGGCGCCATGGGCCACCGCCGCCATGCGCCTGCTGCCCTCGGCGTCGATGGGTACCGTGCTCGGCATTGCGCTGATCGGCGGGGGGCTGTATGCGGCGAGCCGGGCCGGCTCGCGGATGGGGCAGCAAGGCGGGCCATCGCGCTAAGGCGGTGCCTGGCGGCGGCGGCATTGCTGCCGCTGCCGCGCTGCCCGAACAGGCAGCGTCGCCGGACCTGCTCCGTTCACAGTGCGCTATCCGAGCAGGTCGCGACGGATTTTTCCAGTGGAACGCAGGCGCGTTTCGATGAGCTCCAGCATACCCTGTGCGGCATGCGATAACGGGCGTTCCTTGTGCTGCACGATCAGGATGGGCCGCGCAACGACATCCGTGTCCAGCGGGATCGCCACCAGGTCCATGCTGCGGAACTGGAACAGCGTCAGCTCCGGTACAAGGCTTACACCCAGGCCGTGTCCGATCAGGCCAGCGACGGTCGCCAGATGCTCGACCTCGAGTCCGGAATGATGTACCGCGATGCCGCGCGTAAGCTGATCGACGTGTTGACGCACGCTGGTCGACTGCGCCAAATGAATCAGCTGGCAACCGGCAAGGTCTTCCAGCCTGATCTTTTGTTGATGGGCCAGCGCATGGTCGAATCGGCATACCAGATAAAACGGATCGCTGCAGAGCGTCCGCGTGGAGAATTCCGCCAGATTGGCGCCCGGCGCAGTCAGGGCCAGGTCGACTTTCCCCTGCCGTAGCATATGCAGACACTGGTCCGATAGCGAATCGAACAACTGAACCGTAATGCCAGGATAGACACGCTTGTATTCGGCAATGACGCCGGGCAGTGCATTGGCGGCCAGCGATGGCAGTGCCGCCAGTGCCACCCTGCCTTTTCGGCGTGCGATGAAGTCGCCCATGTCGGTAAAGGCTGCGTCCAGATCCGCTACCAATGCACGCGCAACATCGACAAACAATGCTCCCTCCGATGTCAGGGTGACATTGCGCGTATCGCGCTCGACCAGTCTTGCGCCGACCGCTTCCTCCAGCTTTCGAATCACCACGCTGAAAGCCGATTGCGACAGGTGGCAACGCTCTGCGGCACGCGTGAAATGCCGGCACTCGTCCAATGCGAGGAAAGCTTGTAACTGCTTGGTGGAGATATTCGGTAACACAGCCACGGCCGATTAAGTTGAAAAGCAGGATAATCAATCGAAAGATTTCATTTTACAAGATAAAACCTGTACTCCAGACTTATCGATAGTGCTGCAACGATCGGCACATGCATATACAAACTGGAGACAACATGCTGGCACTGCTCGGCTTGGCCACGATCGCCCTTTTATTGGCGTCGATCCTTACTAAAAAGATGTCGCCGTTGGTGGCGCTCATCGCCATTCCCATTGCCGCCGCACTGATCGGTGGCTTCGGAATGGAAACCTCGAAGTTCATCGTCGGCGGCATCACGAAAATCGCACCGGTCGCCGGTATGTTTGTCTTTGCGATCCTGTTTTTCGGTATCGTTACTGATGCCGGCATGCTCGACCCGGTCATCACCGGCATTCTGCGCGTGGTCGGCAGCCGTCCGTCGCGCATCGTGCCGGGTACTGCGCTGCTGGCGCTCCTGATCCACCTCGACGGTTCCGGTGCGGTCACGTTCCTGGTGACCATACCGGCGATGCTACCGCTATACACGCGGCTTGGCATCGACAAGCGCATTCTCGCTTGCGTTGCCTCGTTGGCGGCGGGCGTCAACTTCCTTCCCTGGACCGGACCGATGATCCGTGCCTCCGCAGCGCTTCACATCCCTGTCAGCAATATTTTCATGCCACTTATCCCGGTGCAGTTGGTCGGCCTGGTTTTTGTCTTCGGCACCGCGTGGTGGCTGGGCCGCAAGGAAGAAATCCGTTTGGGCCTGCAGCACGGCGCGCCTGCCGGCTTCACCCATACGCACGTACTGACCGATGCGGAAAAGCTGATCCGGCGTCCCCAAAACTTCTGGATCAATATCGTGCTGACGACGGTCGTGTTGGGCGTGATGATCAGCGGGAAGATCGATCCGGTGGTCATGTTCATGGTCGGCGTGGTGCTGGCCCTGATGATCAACTATCCCAACGTCGATCAGCAGCGTGCCCGTATCGATGCGCACGCCAAGGCCGCACTCCTGATGGCCAGCATCCTGTTTGCGGCGGGCGTCTTCACGGGCATCATGACCCAATCCGGCATGTTGAAGGCGATGGCCGCGACGGCGGTCGGCTTCGTGCCCGCAGAACTGGCATCGCACATTCCCGCCGTGCTGGGCGTGCTGTCCATGCCCCTGTCCATGCTTTTCGACCCGGATTCGTTCTATTTTGGTGTGCTGCCGGTCGTGGCCGAAGTGAGCCATATGCTGGGCGTGGCGCCAGTACAGGTGGCGCAGGCTGCGTTGCTTGGCCAGATGACGACCGGGTTTCCAGTGAGCCCGCTGACCCCGGCGACCTTCCTCGTGGCGGGTCTTGCCGGCATCGACTTGGCCGACCACCAGAAATACACCTTCAAATTCTTGTTTTCGGCGTCGATCCTGATGACGATCGCCTGCATCGTCATCGGGGTCTTCCCGCTTTAAGGAGCATCGCATGAAACAGATCCGCATCGGTGCGGGCGCCGGATATTCGGGCGACCGTATCGAGCCTGCCCTCGAGCTCGCTGAAAAAGGCAACATCGACTATCTGATCTTCGAATGCCTGGCCGAGCGCACTATCGCGCTGGCCCAGCAAGCCAAGATGCACGACCCGGCGCTCGGCTACGATCCCTTGCTGGAGCAGCGCATGCTGGCCGTCTTACGGACCTGCAGCGAAAAGGGCATCAAGATTGTCACCAACATGGGGGCGGCCAATCCCCTCGCGGCTGCAGCCAAGATCAAGCAGGTGGCACGTGCTCTTGGCCTGGCAAAACTGAAGATCGCTGCGGTTACCGGCGATGACGTCCTCGACCAGCTTCGCCGTGACGACTACCGGGACGACACCGGCGCGCCCGTGGCAGAACTTAGCGAGCGCCTGCTGTCTGCCAACGCCTACCTGGGTGTCCAACCGCTGGTCGAAGCGCTTGCACAAGGCGCCGACGTGGTCGTCACCGGACGCGTCGCCGATCCGGCGCTGGTGCTCGCCCCCCTGATCCACGAATTCGGCTGGGCTGCGGACGACTGGGAACGCCTCGGCCAAGGAACCCTGGCTGGGCATTTGCTCGAATGCGCGGGCCAGGTCAGCGGTGGCTATTTCGCCGACCCCGGCTACAAGGACGTGCACAACCTGGCGCGCCTGGGTTTTCCCATCGGCGTCGTGTCCGAGGACGGTTCGCTCGAGATCACCAAGGTGGAGGGCTCGGGCGGCGCCGTCACGACGGCGACCTGCACCGAACAGCTGCTGTACGAAATACACGACCCGGCGGCCTACCTCACGCCGGACGTGGTCGCGGACTTCTCCGGCGTCTCGATGATCCAGGTCGGAGCGGACCGTGTCTCGGTTCAGGGCGCCACAGGGCATCCGAACAGCGGCCTGTTGAAAGTATCGATCGGCTACGTTGACAGCTACGTTGGCGAAGGACAGATTTCCTACGCCGGACCGGGCGCAGTCGCGCGCGCGCGGCTTGCCCAGGATATCGTCGCCGAACGGTTCAGGATCACCGGCTTGCCGCTGGAGGAAGTGCGTTTCGACCTCATCGGCTTGAACGCCATCCACGGTGATCTGCTGGCAGCGGCACATCCTGAACCCTACGAGGTGCGGCTGCGCGTGGCGGGACGCACTGCCACCATGCAACAGGCCCTGCGTATCGGGAACGAGGTCGAGACCCTGTATACGTGCGGGCCCTCGGGTGGCGGTGGCGCCACGAAGTCAGCGCGCCAGGTGGTGGCGGTGCGTTCCACCTTGATGCCGGCGGCAAATGTGCGCGTCGACATTCACTTCGAGGAGATCTGAGATGAAGCTGCGTGACATTGCACATACGCGCGCCGGCGACAAAGGCGATATCTCCAACTTGTCAGTCATTGCCTACCGGATCGACGACTACGCACTGCTCCAACGGCTGGTAACTGCCGAGCGTGTACAGGCCCACTTTTCCGGGATCGTGCATGGCCCTGTCGAGCGCTTCCTCTTACCCGGCCTCGGGGCGATGAATTTTGTCATGCACGGCGCGCTAGCCGGCGGCGTGACACGCTCGCTGGCCCTGGACGCCCACGGCAAATCGCTGAGTTCCGCGCTCCTCGACCTCGTCCTCGAGTAGGCAATCCAACCATTTACCAGCACATCGGCGCCCGATCAACCGGGCGTCACGCTGCTGCACGGCCTTGCGAGAAGCTCCGGGTATCCAACAGGGGCATGTACGGTCTGCAGATTTCTTACAAGACCATGGAGGAGACATTCATGAAAAAGACGATCATCACCGCCGCGCTATTGGGCGCCATCAGTCAAGCCGCATTCGCACAATCAGGCGTGACGATCTACGGCCTGGTTGACGCCGGCGTCGAGGTCGAACGCGGCGGCGCCGCCGGCAATGTCGTCAAGCTCAGCAGCGGCATCGGCTCCGCGTCACGGCTCGGCTTCAGAGGAACGGAAGACCTCGGTGGCGGATTATCGGCATTGTTCGTGCTGGAATCCGGCGTCCTGATCGATACCGGTGCATCGGACGTGGCCGGCGCGGCGTTCAACCGCCAGGCTTTCGTCGGGCTCAAGAGCAACACCTTGGGGGCCGTCACGCTGGGCCGGCAATACACCCTGACCTACAACGCGCTGGGCCAGGTTGGCGACCCGTTCGCGGCCGGCCTCGCCGGCAGCGCCAAGAACCTGTTCCCGGTGGCCGGTGCCAACCTCCGTGCCAACAATTCCATCATCTATACGAGCCCGACCATGAACGGCTTCACGGCCGAAGCCCTGTATGCGGTCGGCGAAGTACCCGGCAACAGTACGGCAGGCCGCCAGTTCAACCTCGGCCTCAATTACGCCAAAGGCCCACTCACGGCGCGCCTGGCCTACAACAACCGTAACAACGACACTGCCACTGTCACCGACAACAGCATCGGCCATAACACGCTCCTGGTCGCCAACTACAGCTTCAAAGTGGCGAAACTTTTCTTCGCCTACAGTGCCGACAAGGGCATGAACAGTGCACCCTTGAACAACGCTACGCCCCGACCATACGGGCGCACCTTCAATCCGACTCTCAAGGGCGACGACCTGCTGCTCGGCGCCCAGATCCCGATCGGGGCCGCTGGCACGTTGATCACATCCTACATTCGCAAGAACGACAAGACGACACTGAACCAGGACGCACGGCAGTACGCGGTGGGCTATACGTATGCGCTGTCCAAGCGCACCAGCGCCTACGCATCCTACGGCATGATCAAAAACAGGAATGGTGCAGCCTATACTGTTGGCAATAACAGCGATGCCGGTACAGGCGACCGGGCGACCAACCTGGGTGTCCGTCACAGTTTCTGAATGAGCGTCATTTTGTGCACCGCGGGCGGCCACATGGCAGCGAGAGCCGTGATCCTCACAATCACGGCAACTCGGATACCGGTCTCAGGAAACGGCCGAATTCTTTTCTGAGCAAGGCCAGTTTCGGATCGATATAGGCGGTACAGAACGGACCACCGGCATTCTTTTCACCGTAGCGTTGAAAGCGCTCCTCCGACGCCTTGAACGCTCGAAAGGGCAGGATCCTGGTAACCAGAGGCGCATCGAATCCTGTCCCGACTTCGGTAAAGGTGCGTCGTGAACCCTCGGCCTGGGCCTCGTCCATGACATAAATTGCGCTGCGATACTTCTGCCGCATTGCGTGGTTCGATGTGCTTGAATGCGTCCGCAAATGGATCTCGATCAGGGCTCCCAGCGAGATTTTTTCCGGGTCAAACGTGAGCACCACGGCTTCGGAGAAATCGTCGTCAGGGGCATCGGCGCGGATGAACCCCTGCTCGACCTGGGTAACGCCACGCAGGGAAGCGAACACGGCCTCCGTGCACCAATGGCAACCTCCGCCAAAGCCAATTCTTTCCATGTCAGTAGGCATCTATAATTTTAGCTTTCACGTTGCATTGGCCATGATCACACAGCCCGTAGAAGCTTGCCACGCGAGCAGCTTCCGAGCCGGCAGGCGCCATTTTGGACAACGGGATGCGTAAAGACATAAAAACCACACGCCTCACGAAAATTTGAGGAATTTAATATTTCTCGCCGGAAACATCTTATAATACTTTGTTCTTATATCGGGTTGTGGCAACAAGCATGGACCGCCTAGCTGAGTACTTTCGAGATACCTATTCGACGCTGCTTGCACGGGTGAGCGTGCCTGACACCGATCCGCTTTCCGAACACGCCCACGACATTGCGCGGCTGCTCAATCTCTCGCTGCTCGCCGCGCCGGTCGTCGTCGCTTTTGTCGTGGAGTTTGCCATTTTCGGCATTTGGCAGCTAGCAGTAGCGCTGGGCTGCGCAGGCACCGTAATGGTGGCGTCACCATGGATTTACAAGAAGACCGGCAGCCTGCCGATTGCACGGGAGAGTTTCCTTGCCAGCTTGTTCGCGTTCAAGTTGTTCGAATCCATATTCCTGGCGAGCATAACGTCGCCCGGCAGCATCTGGTTCATCACCCTGCCGATCGTTGCCATCCTGCTCGGCAGCGTTATCTCAGGATTGTTTTGGCTGGCAATATCGACCGCCGGCTTCTTTATCCTGCACCAGCTGCACGGCAGCACCTCCCGCATGGCAAGCTACCTTCCGGCCGACATGAACTTCCTGTACACCTTCAGCCTCATCGTCCTCGGGCTGAGCGTGACGACTTTCGTCTTCATGGTGGAGGCATCGAGAAAGCATGCCAACCTGCGTCTGCAGGAAGCGACCGAGGTCATTCGCGAACTCGCCATCCGCGACCCGCTCACCGGCATCTTCAATCGACGTCACATCTCGGCTCGCATGGAAGACGCGGAACGGCGTGCGCGAAGCGGCGCCGGCGCTTTCCATATCTGCCTGATCGACCTCGACCGCTTCAAGCAGATCAACGACACCTTCGGCCATGCAGTTGGCGACGTCGTCCTGCAAACCGTTGCGAAAGCGATCCAGGCCGAGGTGCGCGACGAAGACTGCTTCGGGCGCTACGGTGGCGAGGAATTCATCGTCCTTCTCACGGGCAGCGAAGGCCTTCACCCCGAAGCGTTCGCGGAGAGGATTCGTCGACGCGTGGCCGACCTGGCTTTTGCCGCTGGCGCCGGTCCGGACCAGGTGACCGTCTCGATCGGCATCGCAGCGTCCCGCGATGGGGAATGTTTTTCATCGACGGTCAGTCGCGCAGACGGTGCGCTGTATGCGGCCAAGGCGTCGGGTAGGAATCGCGTGGTTGCGGCCGGAGAAACGGAAGTCGCCGGCGCCGCTTCGCATTCAGGCATGGCATCCTCGACTGGACATCCGGCACCCGCTTGTCTGCATTAAATTTTGACATCCCGGCGCGGGCCGGGGCCGGCGTCATCGAATTCGATGCGCTGCGCGCCCCGGCGATGCGCACCTGAACACAATATCCGCCCGCCCCGCGCGTCTATACAGGTATGGACACGAGCCGACAACTTGACGCAGAGGGACACCCAACACGCGGCGATGCAGCGGACGATGCAGCGCGCGACGCCGCCGTCGCCGCCACCATCCGGCGCGAACAGCCGCGGCTGCGGGCGTGGCTGCGCCGCCATGTGCCCGATCCGCAGGACATCGAAGACATCCTGCAGGATGCGTTTTACGAATTCGTGCTCGCGCAGCGCCTGATCGAACCGATGCGCAATGCCGGCGCCTGGCTGTTCACCGTGATCCGCAACCGCGTCACCGACGGGTACCGCCGGCGCGGCCTGCGCGCGGGCACGGCCGCCGCCGGCACCGGCGCCGTGCCGGACGACGACGAGGCCGCATGGCTGGAAGATCTGCTGCCGGACCCGGATGGCGGACCGGAACAGGCGTATGTCCGCAAGCGCCTGGTCGCGGCCCTCGAAGACGCGCTGCTGGCCCTGCCCGACGACCAGCGCGCCGTCTTCATCGCCCACGAAATCGAAGGTGTTTCGTTCAAGGCCATGGCGCAGGCCAGCGGCGAGAGCGTCAACACCCTGCTGTCCAGGAAGCACTATGCCGTCAAGGCGCTGCGCACGCGCCTGCAGGCCGTCCACGATGGGTTGACGGGCAGCTGAAGTGCGACCGGGTATGACCATCATCTTTTATCGAGGGAGTCGACATGAAACATCGCGGTAGCAAACTGATCGTCCTGATCCTGATCTGGGGCCTGATCGCCATCGCCGGCTTCGGTGCGGCCATCTGGCAGTTGTGGAACTGGCTGATGCCGGGGCTGTTCGGCCTGCCGGTCATCGGCTTCTGGCAAGCGGTCGGGCTGATGGCGCTGAGCTGGCTGCTGTTCGGCGGCTGGCGCGGTGCCGGCGGGCTGCGCGCCAGCCGTCATCGCGGCGAACGCGCCGAAGGCCGCCACCTGCTGACCGACGAGGAGCGCGCCCATCTGCGGGCATCGATGGCACGCGACTGTCCGTGACCGCCGGGCCGGCGCCCGTCGGTCGTCGCGTGACGGGCGCCGTTCTCAAGCTCGACGGAACACCACCACAGCCCCCGCCGGATTCCCGCCCAGCACCATCGGCGACACCTGGCACGATATGCGCAGCGGCGTGCCATCCTCGCACCGGAAAGCCTCGCCCTCGACGTGCATCGACACGCCTTCCTGCATCGCCTTCAGCACGCGGCCGTCGCCCAGCAGCGCCTGCGCGCAGCGGCCGACCAGCTCGTCGGCCCGGCAGCCCAGCATGGCGGCCGCGGCATCGTTGATGAACATGCAGCGGTGGTCCGGTGCGATGCCGATCACGCCCTCGTCCATCGATTGCAGCAGCAGCGACAGGCGCTCGCTGGTATCGCGCAGCGCGGCCTTGGCCCCGGCCCGTTCGATGGTGGCCCAGAGGCGCTCGGCGGTGTCCTCGATCAGGCCGACCTCGGTCGGGGTCCAGGCGCGCGGCTGGCGCTGGTTGGTGCAGAAGGTAGCCACCAGACGCCCGTGCTTGATCAGCGGCACCACGATGGCGGCGCGGATGCCCTTGGCGCGGTAGGCCGGCCGCTGCGGGTCGGGCAGGACAGCATCGGTATCGACGTCGGCCACCACCCAGGTACGGCCGTCGGCCAGCCAGGGCATGTTCCAGGCGGCGCATGGAAAGCGCCCCGCGTGGCTGCTCTCTCCCGGGGCGTACCAGTCATGCTCGACCACGAATTCCTGGCGTTCCTCGTCGACGTGGACGTAGTAGGCGCGGTCGCTGCCGAGCCGCTCGCCGAGCACCCGCGCCGCCGTGTACACGATGTCCTCGGGCTCGTCGAGCGGACGCAGGGCGTCGGACAGGGTCAGCAGGAAGGCATGGCGCGCTTCGCTCGAACGCAGCGCCCGCTCGCTTTCCTGCAGGCGGGCCTGAACCATTTCGTCGCGCAGGCGCAGCAGTTCCGCCTGCGCGCGCTTCCAGTCGCCGATGTCCTTGCTCGTGGTCGCCACGCCATCGCCAAGCTTGACCACCGACTGCAGGAACCAGCTGTCGAACTGTTCATGCGCGTAGTGGCGTTCGGCCTGCAGCGGCTCGCCGGTTTCGGTCACCTGGCAGAAGGCCGCGAAGATACCTTCTTCGATGACGCCGGGATTGCGTTCCAGCAGGCTCTCGCCACGCACTTCGCCGTAGCGCGACTCCGAGGTGTGGTTGTTCAAGGTCCAGTGGAAATCCACGATCCTGCCATCGGCATCGCGCACCGCCTCGAATACCTGGATCATGTCGATCGAGGCATCCATCGTTGCGCGCAGCAGGTCGCGGCTGCGTTCGAGTTCGGCGGTGCGTTCGCGCACCAGTTGTTCGAGCTCGGCGCGGTGGCGTTCTTCGCTGCGGCGCAGCGCCTGCTCGGCGGCCCGGCGGCCGGTGATGTCGAAACAGGTCATGACGGCGCCATTGATACGGTCGTCGGTGGTGCGGTAGGGATGGATGCGCACGATGTAACAGCGGCCTTCCTTGCCGTCGACCTCGCGCTCGACCGGCTGCGCCGATTCCAGCACGCCGGCGATGTCGGCCACCAGGCGCGGATACTCGAGCCGGCTCGCCAGGTGGGCCAGCGGACGCCCGACGTCGCCCGGGATGACGTTGAAGATTTCGCCGATGCGCGGCGTGTAGCGCAGGATGCGCATCTCGCGGTCGAGGAAGATGGTGGCGATGTCGGTCGAGGCGATCAGGTTGCTCAGGTCGTCGTGTGCCTTGGCGGTGTCTTCCACCTTGCTGCGCAGCTGGGCATTCACCGTGACCTGCTCTTCGTTGAGCGATTGCAGTTCTTCATGCCGACGCTGCTGGTCTTCGAGGCTGGACTGCAGCTCGGCGACCGTGCTGCGCAGCCATTCGTTGGCCAGGCGCTCATCGTGGACCGCGGCGTCGGCATGGTCCATGGTTTCCTGCAGCTTGCGGCGGGCGAAGCGCAGTTCGTCTTCCAGCTGCAGCATGGCGGCGTGCCCGCCGTCCGGCTGAGGCTCGTGGGCGCCGTCGGGCGCCGCCGGCGCCTCGGTCTCGAAGAATTGGAGCAGCAACAGCCCCGGGGTGCCGCCGGCGTCGGCGGCGTCCAGCGCCCGCACGGCGATGGCGAGCGCACGCGCCGCGCTGCCGCCCCCTCCGCCGCCGCCGATGCGGGCCGGCGCGGTGACGGCCGGATGGCTGCCCTGGCGCGCCTGGAACAGGGCCGCGCGCAGCGCCAGGCGCAGCTCGGGCGTCACCAGCGCGACCACATCGCGGGTCGGCTCGCCGCCCGCGTGGCGCAGGTAGCGGCCCGCGTCGCCGTCGATGTGCAGGATATCGTTGCCGGCGTCGACCAGTATGCTGGGCGGGGCCGCCCTGGATGCGGCGCGGCGGTGCAGCTCGGCCCAGGCGCCGGCCCGGACGCGCGGCGCGTCGGCCGCCGCCGCGGGCTTCGGGGCCACGGGCGGGGGCGCTTCCGGCACCGCGGCCGGAAGCGCCCCCGCGCTGCGCGCGACCGCCCTGGCCTAGTACAGCCGGTGGCGCGCGTCGACCGGTGCGAACAGGTCGGGGGCGGCATCGGCCGTCTCGGCGCTGCCGAGGAACAGGTAGCCACTCGGCTTCAGCGCGAAATGGAACATCGCCAGCACCTGCCGGTGGGCGTCGCGGTCGAGGTAGATCAGCAGGTTGCGGCAGCTGATCAGGTCGAGCCGCGAAAACGGCGGATCGCGCAGCAGGTCGTGCTCGGCGAACAGCACGGCCTCGCGCAGCGCCGGCTGGATCCTGATCTGGGCGCCGTCGCGCACCACGTAGCGCTGCAGCAGCGCCGGCGGGATGTCGTCGGCCAGCGCCGCCGGGTAGGCGCCTGCCCTTGCGGCGACGATCGCGCGGCGGTCGACGTCGGTCGCGAACAGCTGCAAGGCCGGCGGCGCGGCCATGGCGGCGGCGCGTTCGTGCAGCAGCATGGCCAGCGAATAGGCTTCCTCGCCGGTGGAGCAGGCAACGGTCCAGGCGCGCACCTCGTCGGCCGGGCCTTTGCCATGGAACAGCTGCGGCAGCAGCACATGCTCGAATGCCGCGAACTCGTCGCGGTCGCGGAAGAAACTGGTGACGCCGATCAGCAGGTCCTGCAGCAGGTGCCCGGCTTCGTCGCGGTCCTCGTCCAGCAGGATGCAGTAGGCATGCAGGTCGCGCATGCCGCGCACCCGCATGCGGCGTTCGATGCGGCGCAGGATCGTGCCCTGCTTGTACTTGCTGAAGTCGTGGCCGGTGCGCTCGCGCAGCAGCGCCTGCACCTGCTGCAGGAGCGCGTCATCGGCGGAATCGGGTCGGGAGGCGGGCGAAGGGGGCGCGGCAGGGTCGTGCGAGGGCATGCGTCAGGCGTGGCGGAAGCGGAAACGCGAGTGTAGCCCAGCCTTGTAACGACAGCCACTCATTCCCGGCGCCTTGTCGCGCCGGGTAGACAGCCGGGGTCGTCAGCGGTGGCCGCGGCCGCCGCCGCCCCGACCGCCGCCGTAGCCTCCGCCAAAACCGCCCCGGTAGCCGCCGCGCGGCCCGCCCCAGCCCGGTCCGCCGCGGCCTGGTCCGCGATAGCCGGGCTGGCCGTGCCAGCCCGGTCCGCCGTGCCAGCCGGGACCGCGGTAGCCGCCGTGGCGGCTGCCATGGTAGTACCCGAAGTTGAGCGCCACCGGCGGTCCGGCCCAGGCCGGGCGGCCGTAGGCGTAGGGATAGCCGTAGCGGTACGGATAATAATAGGGACCGTAGGGCGCGACCACCGCGGGGCCGTAGGGCGCGACCACCGGCGCGGCGTCGTAGGCGTACGGCGGCGCATACACCGCGCAGCCGGACAGGGCGGCGGCTGCCGCGAGCGCCGCCAGCGGCAGCATCAGGCGTGTCGCCACGCCATCGTATCGAGTCGCCATCGGGTCCTCCCGTGTGCTGGTCCTGCCTGCATTCTAGGCCGATTCCCGGCCGGACGCCGTCTTGCAGTCGGCGCCGTCAATGTCCTTCGAGGCCGAACAGGTCGTGGGCGTCGAGGATCGCATAGGTGATCTCGGGATGCCGGTCGAGGACCTTGCGCACCGCCGCCGGCACCGACTGGCGTACCTTCTTGCACAGGCCGGGGCGGTCTTCGAGCACGATCAGGATGCCGCGCAGCGTGCGCACCTCGTTCGGACCCGGCACGATCCTGAGTTCGACGCCGAGGTTGGCACGGACGCGGGCCTGCAGCGTCCTGAGTTCCTCGTAGGTCGTGACGCGGTCGATGCGCTCGAGCAGGCGGTCCTCTTCCATCCGCGTCAGGCGCAGCGGACGCAGGTCGGCGCCGGGTTCGGCGAGCAGGATCTCGCGGCCGCAGACGCAGGCGCCGGGCGGGCATTCGGTGCGGAGAATCGGTATCTGTGCTTGTTGCAACATGGAATCACGCTGTCAAGAACGGTTCGCATCGCGCCGGGCGCCGGCCGAGCATCGAGTGTACATCAGTTGTCTTCCTCCGGCGCGGGCAGTTGATCGTCATCCATGGCCGCGTCCAGCGTGGCGGCCATGCGCTTCCAGTGCGAGCCTTTCCAGAACACCCGGCCACAGCAGTCGCAGGTGGTGAAGACTTCCTGCGACACGCGTACCGCCGGCGGCAGCCGGTCCAGCACCTCGGCCTTGGCGACGCTGCGCAAGGGTGCGTTGCAATGGAGGCACAGCGTGAACGGCCGCGCACGCTCTGCCAGGCGATACCGTTCGAATACTTCGTGCAATTGCTCTTGTGCATGCAGGGCACGCACATAGCAGCCGAACTCGACACCGCGGCGCTTCAGCAGTTCGCGGTCGCGCGTCAGCACGATGCGGCCTGCATCCAGCGCCAGTTCTTCGATCTCGCCGTCATCCATCGTATTGCGGTAGATGGTGTCGAACCCTGCCATTCTCAACAGGCGCGCGAGGCCGCCGAGATGGGCATCGGCGACGAAGCGCAGGCGTCCGGGCGGCTGCTGCGGCAGGCGCGCCAGCGGCGCCACGTCGAGCTGCGCGAAGCGCGGGTACACGGCGACGCGGTCACCCTCTTCCAGGATGCGCTCCAGTCCGCTCGACGCGCCATTCACCAGGATCAGCTCGACCTCGGTATGCGGCACGCCCAGCGCTTCGATCATGTGCTTGGTGGTGGCGTCGCGCGCGCACGGCACCGTGGCATCCACGCCGCGCCGCTCGCGTGCCAGGAAATCGTTCAGGCCGTCGTAGAAGCGGAAGGTGGCGTGGACCATGGCTGCGCCTCGGACGGAAGCCGGAGCGGGTCAGGCGGCCGCGCCGCCGGCCGCAACGCCGCGCAGCACGTCGAGCGCATTCGGCACTGCAGCGAACGCGGCCGTATTGTCGAAGATGCACCAGACATCGCCGCCGCCGGCGCGCCGTTTCTCGATCTGGCGCTCGACCCGCGCCAGGAACTCGGGCGGATAGCTCGAGTAATAGATCTTCGGCGTGCCGTGCAGGCGGATGTAGGTTGCCAGCGTGGTCGGCACGTGCGGACCGGGCTGGCCGGCCGGCGGATCGGCAATCACGCGCGTGACCGCGTGCTGTTCCAGCAGCGTGGTCGCGGCGTCGCCGAACCAGGTCGGGTGGCGCGCTTCCAGCGCCAGCATGCAGCCGAAGCGCATGCGCAGGCGCGGCAGGAAGTCGGCGGCGGAGGCCTCGTCGAACACGCCGCGCGGCGGCAGCTGCACCAGCACGCAGCCGAGCTTGTAGCCGAGCGCCCCGGTTTCCTGGGCAAAGCGGTCCAGCAGCTCGTCGGCGTCGCGCAGGCGCGCCTCGTGGGTAATCGATTTGGGCAGCTTGACCGAGAAGCGGAACGCGTCCGGCACGCTGTCGGCCCAGCGCGCATAGGTCTCCGGCTTGTGCGGGCGGTAGAACGAGGAATTGATCTCGACGGCGGGAAACACCCGGGCGTAGCGTTCGAGGTGGCTGCCCTCTTCCGGAAAGGCGGCCGCCGCGTCCTTGTGGATGCTCCAGCCCGCGCAACCGATCAGGCGCGCGCCGCTGGGGGTGGGTTGCAAATCGCTCATCTGCTCTTATCTTGAGGGCAAGCGCCCGGAAGCCGATTCTATGACGAAAGGTCCAGTTGACGGCGCACGCCGGCCACCCGCAAGGCTTAGAATAAATGCATCATGACTATGGAGGATAAAACATGGCCGATCCACTTCACATCGTTTGTCCGCATTGCGACGTCGTCAACCGCGTCGCCGGCGAACGCCTGGCCGACCAGCCGGTCTGCGGCAAGTGCAGCAAGGCACTGTTCACCGGCGCGCCGCTCGACGTCAGCAGCGCGCGTTTCGAGAAACACGTGGGCCGCAACGACATTCCGGTGCTGGTCGATTTCTGGGCCGCCTGGTGCGGGCCGTGCAAGATGATGGCGCCGGCCTACCAGCAGGCCGCCGGCCGGCTGGAACCGCAGGTGCGCCTGCTGAAGGTCGACACCGAGGCCTCGCAGGACCTGGCCGCGCGCTTCGGCATCCGCAGCATCCCGACGCTGGCGCTGTTCCAGGGAGGCAAGGAGATTGCGCGCCAGGCCGGTGCGATGGATGCGGGCAATATCACGGCTTGGGTAGCGGCGCAGATGCGGTCGCGGACGCGCGCCGCCTGATGCGCGGATGGGTTATCATTCAGGCAACTTGATATTTACAGGAGAGCACCATGTCGCAGGAACTCGTCTATGAACGCGGAGTCGAGGATGCCAAGCAGTTCGCACGCATCCTGTACGTCGCGCACGCCCTCACCTTCTTCTTCTCGGCGGGGATGCTGTCGATCCTGGTGCTGCTCGTCAACTACGTGAAGCGCCCGGACACCGCCGGGACCATGGTCTACAGCCACCATACCTGGATGATCCGCTCGTTCTGGTGGTATGCGATCTGGTTCGCGATCGCCACCGTGATCTTCTTCACCTTTATCGGCATTCCGATCGCGTGGGCGATCTGGGGGCTTGCCTGGATCTGGATGGCTTACCGCATCATCCGCGGCTTCCTCGACCTGAACAACAACCGGCCGATGCCGGTGTGACCAGGGCGCGCTGGAGCCGCGCTCAGCGTTCGCGGCCGGATTCGTGCCAGGCCTTCTGGACCGGCGACAGCAGGTACTCGAGCACGGTCCGCGTCCCGAGCAGGATCTCGGCGTTCGCCTGCATGCCGGCGGCCAGCGCGAAGCGCTCGCCGTCGGCTTCGAGCTGCGCAGCCCTCAGCGCGACCAGCGCCTTGTAGGTCGCTCCCGACGTCGCGCCCGCCTTTTCGGCCGGCGCGCCATTCGTGCTGTCCACCGCGTCCGCCCCGATGTGCTCCACCGTGCCTTCGACCATGCCGTATTTCTGGAACGGGAAGGCGGCAAATTTCAGCCGCACCTTCTGGCCTTTTTTCACGAAGCCGATATCCTCGTTCGACAGCCAGACCTCGGCGCGCAGGGTTTCGTGGCGCGGCACGAGGGTCAGCAGTACGGTCCCCGGCTGCACCACGGTGCCGATCGAATGGGTGGCGAGGTCCTTCACGACGCTGTCCTGGGTGGCTTTCAGTTCCAGCAATTCCTTGCGATGGGTCTGCTTGGCCAGTTCCTGCGACAGCTTGTCGAACGCGCTCTGGGCTTCGTCGCGCTCGGTATGCAGCTGGCGGCGGTAGTCGGAATCGATCTGGACCAGCTTCATTTCCGATTGCTGCACGCCGGCCCGGGCCGATTCGATCATGTGCGCCTGCGTGGCGAGTTCTTCCTCCTTCTCGATCCGTTCGCGCTTCTTGTCGCTGACCATGACGCCGCCGGCGTAACCGGCCTTGCCAAGCCGTTCGAACGCCTGTTCCTGTTCGCGGTAGTGCGGCAGGACCTCGCTGAACTTGCGCTCGATCTGGAGGGCTGCGGCCATGTCCTGCTTGGCTTTCGCCAGGCGGCTCTTCTCTTCCGAGAGTGCCGCCTGGAAGGCCGCGCGGTTGGCCCGGTACTGCGCCTGCACCGCGGCGGCCAGGTGCGGCGGATCGTTCGGCTGCGCCTGGAAGGGCACGTCGGCCAGCTCGGCGTCCACGCGGCGCAAGGTCAGGCGCTTGCGATCCAGGTCGGCCTGGATCGCGGTGGCGTCGGCATCGGTGATCAATGTATCCATCCGCATCAGCACCTGGCCGGCGCGCACCGGGTCGCCTTCGCGCACCAGGATGTCCTTGACGATGCCCGATTCGGACGGCTGCACGATCTTCACGTAAGTCTGCGGGACCAGCTTGCCCTCGGCGACCGCGACGATGTCGAGCCGCCCCAGCACCGCCCAGACGACCAGCCCGGCCAGCAGCAGCAACAGCGTCCAGAGCACCTTGCCGCCGAGCGGGTTGGGCGCCGACGCCTGCAATCGCAGCAGCGGCGGCGAGAAATCGAGCACGTTCGCCGGCGCTTGGGATGTGGATTTTTTCATTGCCCTTGCTTACTTGTTTACTTGATTTTCTTGACGCCCTGGCCCAGGCCCTCGAAACCCTTGAGGTCGGTGCCGGAGCATGCGTTCAGCGACAGCGGGCTGGTGCCGATGGCCGAGGTCGAGCCCAGGTAACCGGCCGTCGCCTTGCTGACCACCGTCACGTCGATACCGCCGTGATCGGCGAGCGCGGCCAGGGTCTTCTGGTCCGCGACCGCGGCCGACACCGCGAAGTCGACCGCGAGCCAGTTGCCGAAGGTCTGCGACGCCGACACGGTGTTGCCCATGCTGCCCGATGGCCCGCCCAGGCTGCTCAGCTGGCTCGGGGTCAGGTAGGCGGGGATCGCCAGCTTGATGCCGGCTTCGCCGCGCGGCGTGTCGATCTCCACGGCCAGGCTCAGCACGGCGTTCGCACCGTTGCTACCCGGCTTCGGCAGCGGCGCATTGCAGCCACCTTTCGAACCCGGGTTGCCGGGGCTGGTGCCGGGACCGTCGTTATGGTCCTGGTCGTGTCCCGGCGGCGGCGCGTCCCAGCCATTGCCGAGGCCCTCGTTGCCGTGGCTGACCGACAGCGTGAACACGTCCGATACCGACAGGCTGCCGGCGGTGCTGCCGGTGGCCGCGACCTTGTCGGTTGCCGTGACCTTGACGTCGATCGAGCCGATGGACTTCGGCGTGGTGCCGGAGAACACACCGGTGTCCGCATTGAACTTCAGCCACGACGGCAGCTTCGATCCGTCGGCCAGGGTGGCGGTGTAGGTCAGCGTGTCGCCCTTGTCGACGTCGACGAAGGTCCTGGCCGGCATCGCGAAGGCGAACGCCTTGTTGAAGGTCAGGTTGCGGTCGGCCAATGGCAGCGCCACGACCGGTGCGTCGTTGCTGCCGTGGACGGTGACGTCGAGCGTCGAGCTCACCTTGGCGCTGCCGTCGGTCACGACGTACGCGAAGTGGTCGACGGCCGACTCGGCGCGGCCCAGCGCCCGGACGTTGGCGGCGCCGTCGTTCAGGTTGTAGACATAGCTGCCGTCCTGCTGCAGCACCAGCGAGCCGTATTGGCCGGCGAGGGTGCCGCTCGATGCGACGCTCAAGACGCTGCCGTGATCGACATCATGGTCGTTCGCCAGGACGTTCCCGGTGGCCGATGGCGCCAGCTTGTGCGTGACCTGGGCGCTGTCGAAGCTCACCACCGGCGCGTCGTTGGCGCCGCTGACGGTGATGTCCAGGCGCGATGCCGTGGCGTCGATGCCGTCGGTGGCGGCGTAGGCGAAGCTGTCCACCACCGACTGCCCTGCGGCCAGCGCCTGCACGTTGGCGCCGCCGTTGTTCAGGCTGTAGGTGTAGCTGCCGTCCTGCGCCAGGGTCAGGCTGCCGTAGGTGCCGGCGTAGGTGCCCGGCGCCGCCACGGTCAGCGACGCGCTGTCGATGTCGCGGTCGTTGGCAAGCACGTTGCCGCCGGCGGCGAGCGCGCCGTCTTCGCTCACCTGGGCGCTGTCGAGCGCCACGACCGGCGCGTCGTTGGTGCCGGTGACCGTGACCGCCAGCGTGGACGCGACGCCCAGCAGGCCGTCGGTCGCGACGTACGCGAAGCTGTCGGTCACGACCTGGCCCTGGGCCAGTGCCTGGACGTTGGCGGCGTTCCTATCCAGCGTATACGTGTAGCTGCCGTCCTGCGCGATGGCGAGCGCGCCGTAGACGCCCGCATAGGTGCCGGGGGCGGCCACCTGCAGCACGGTGCCTTTGTCGACGTCGCTGTCGTTGGCGAGCACGTTGCCGCTGGCGACGATCGCGCTGTCCTCGGTCACGGCCGCGGTATCGGCGGCGACAATCGCGGCGTCATTCCTGCCGACGATCTGGACCTCGACGGTCGCGCTCGAGGTCTCGCCCAGCGCGTCGGCGATGGTGTAGGTGAAACTGTCGTTGAGCACCTCGCCTTCGGCCAGCTCCTGGTAGGCGGCGCCGATGTCGTAGCCGACGGTATCGCCGTTCAGCGACACGATGGCACCGACGGCCGACGACCCGACCGAGATGACACGGACCACGTCGCCGTCATCCGGGTCGATATCGTTGGCCAGCAACTGGGTGACCGGCGCCGCGAACAGGCCGCCGTCCTCGTGCACGACGACGCTATCGGCGACGGCGGTCGGCGCGGTGTTGTAGAGCGCGCGGATGCCTGCCTTGTCGAGCGCCGTGCCGTCGTCGAACACGATGCGCGAGACGCCTTCGGCCTGGCTGAGCCAGTCGGTCAGCACGATACGGTTGCCGGCCTCCGCCGCGGTCAGCACCAGGTCGTTCCCTTCCCGTTCGGCCAGCAGGTCGGCCAGGGTCAGGCCACCGCCCACGTACAGCGTGTCGCTGCCCTGGGCGTCGACGACGCGGTCGTTGCCGTCGCCGGCGCGGAACACGTAAGTGTCGTTGCCCGCGCCGCCGAGCAGCAGGTCGTCGCCGGCGCCGCCGGCCAGCGTATCGTTGCCGTCCATGCCCGCCAGCGTATCGTTGCCATCCATGCCGGCCAGCACGTTGTCGCCGCCCGTGCCGGTGACGACGTTATCCTGCGCGTTGCCGGTGCCGTCGAGGTTGCCGGTGCCGGTCAGGACCAGCGCTTCCACGTGCGCGGACAGCGTGTAACTGACGCCAGCATGCACGGTATCGGTGCCGCCGTCGGCCGTTTCGACGATCGTGTCGGCGCTGTTGTCCACCATATAGATGTCGTTGCCGGCGCCGCCCTGCAGCGCGTCGCCGCCGGTGCCGCCGTCGAGGGTGTCG
This sequence comes from Herbaspirillum sp. SJZ107, assembly GCF_006715485.1. Lineage (GTDB taxonomy): Bacteria > Pseudomonadota > Gammaproteobacteria > Burkholderiales > Burkholderiaceae_D > Telluria. The sequence continues at coordinate 1,261,862 of NZ_VFNH01000001.1, read as the reverse complement.
TCGCCTGCGCCGCCGATCAGGGTGTCGTTGCCCGCGCCGCCGTACAGCAGGTCGGCGCCCAGGCCGCCATCGAGCGTGTTGGCGCCGCTGTTGCCGGTGATGGTGTTGTCGCCGGCGTTGCCGACACCCATACTATCCGCGCTACCGATCAGGACCAGGCTCTCGACGTTGGCGCCCAGCGCGTAGCTGGCGCTGGCCAGCACGGTGTCGCTGCCTTCGCCGGCCGCTTCCACGACCACGTCGCTGGCGTTGTCGACGATGTAGGTGTCGTCGCCTGCGCCGCCGGTCATCGTATCGGCGCCGGCGCCGCCGTCGAGCACGTTGGCGCCGGCGGTGCCGACGATCGCGTTGGCCAGCGCGTTACCGGTGCCGTTCAGGTCGGCGGTGCCGGTCAGCGTCAGGTTCTCGACGTTCTCGCTCAGCGTGTAGTCGATGTTTGAGAGCACCGTGTCGGTGCCGGCGCCGGCCGCTTCGATCACGGCATCGGCGGCGTCCACGATATAGGTGTCGTCGCCCGCCCCGCCTTGCAGGCTGTCGGCGCCGGCGCCACCGATCAGGGTGTCGTTGCCCGCACCGCCGACCAGGGTGTCGTTGCCGTCCATGCCGTTCAGCACGTTGTCGCCGTCGTTGCCGGTGACGACGTTGTCGAACGCGTTGCCGGTGCCGTCGAGCCTGGCGTTGCCGGTCAGGGTCAGGTTTTCCAGATTTGAACCCAGCGTGTAGCTGATGCCCGACTGTACGGTGTCGATGCCTTCGGCGGCGTTCTCGAACACGGTATCGTCCGCGCTGTCGACCACGTAGGTATCGTTGCCGGTGCCGCCGCTCAGCGTGTCGCTGCCGCTGCCGCCGTCGAGGGTGTCGTTGCCGGCGCCGCCGATCAGCACATCGCTGCCGGCCATGCCGGAGAGGACGTTGTTGCCGGCGTTGCCGGTGATCGTGTTGTCCTGGGCGCTGCCGGTGCCGCTGAGATTGGCGGTGCCGGCCAGGACCAGGCTTTCGACGTTGTCGCTCAGCGTGTAGTCGGCGCTGGCGTAGGCGATGTCGTGGCCGCCATCGGCCGCTTCGACGATGCGGTCGGCGGTGGCGTCGACAATATACGTGTCGTCGCCGGCGCCGCCAGTCATCGTATCGGCACCGGCGCCGCCGTCGAGCACGTTGGCGCCGGCGGTGCCGACGATCGCGTTGGCCAGCGCGTTACCGGTGCCGTTCAGGTCGGCGCTGCCGGCCAGCGTCAGGTTCTCGACGTTCTCGCTCAGCGTGTAGTCGATGTTTGAGAGCACCGTGTCGGTGCCGGCGCCGGCCGCTTCGATCACGGTATCGGCGGCGTCCACGATATAGGTGTCGTCGCCCGCCCCGCCCTGCAGGCTGTCCGCGCCGGCACCGCCGATCAGGGTGTCGTTGCCCGCACCGCCGAGCAGCGTGTCGTCGCCGTCCATGCCGTTCAGCAGATTGTTGCCGTCGTTGCCGATGATGACGTTGTCCAGCGCGTTGCCGCTGCCGTCGAGCCTGGCGTTGCCGGTCAGGATCAGGTTTTCCAGATGCGAACCCAGCGTGTAGCTGATGCCCGACTGCACGGTGTCGGTGCCTTCGGCGGCGTTTTCGAGCACAGTGTCGGCCGCGCTGTCGACCACGTAGGTATCGTTGCCGGTGCCGCCGCGCATCGTGTCGCTACCGCTGCCGCCGTCGAGGGTGTCGTTGCCGGCGCCGCCGATCAGCAGATCGCTGCCTGCCATGCCGTAAAGGACGTTGTCGCCGGGGTTGCCGGTGATCGTGTTGTCGAGGGCGTTGCCGGTGCCGCTGAGGTTGGCGGTGCCGGTCAGGACCAGGTCTTCGACGTTGTCGCTCAGCGTGTAGTTGGCGCTGGCGTAGGCAATGTCGTAGCCGCCATTCGCCGCTTCGACGATGACGTCGGCGGTGGCATCGACGATATACGTGTCGTCGCCGGCGCCGCCGCTCATCCTGTCGATACCGGCGCCGCCGTCGATCAGGTTGGCGCCGGCGTTGCCGACGATCGCATTGGCCAGCGCGTTGCCGGTGCCGTTCAGGTTGTCGGTGCCGGTCAGCGTCAGGTTCTCGACGTTCTCGCCCAGCGTGTAGTCGATGCTGGACTGCACCGTGTCGTCGCCGGCGCCGGCCGCTTCGACCACGAGGTCCCCGGCGTCGTCGACCACGTAGGTGTCGTTGCCGCTGCCGCCCTGCATGTTGTCGGCGCCGGTACCGCCGTCCAGCTTGTCGTCGCCGGCATTGCCGAGCAGCGTGTCGTTGCCGCCCATGCCGCTCAGCACGTTGCTGCCGCCGTTGCCGGTGATGACGTTGTCCAGCGCGTTGCCGCTGCCATCGAGGTTGGCCGAGCCGGTCAGGATCAGGTTCTCGACGTTGTCGGTGAGGGTATTGCTGACGCTCGACTGCACGGTGTCGCTGCCTTCGCCGGCGTGCTCGGCCACCAGGTCGCCGGCGTTGTCGACGATGTAGGTGTCGTCGCCGCTGCCGCCGGCCATGCTGTCGGCGCCCACGCCGCCGTCGAGCCTGTCGTTGCCGGCATCGCCTTGCAGGCGGTCGTCGCCGTCGCCGCCGTTCAGCAGGTCGTTGCCGTCGCCGCCGATCAGGGTATCGGCGCCGGCGTTGCCGTAGATCGTGTCGTTGCCGGCCTTGCCGTCCAGGACGTTGGCACCGCTGTTGCCGTTGATGATGTTGTCGAGCGCATTGCCGCTGCCGTCGATGTCGGCGCCGCCGGTCAGGGTCAGGTTGTCGGTGTTGTCGGTCAGCGTGTAGGTAATGCTCGACTGCACCAGGTCGGTGCCGGCGTCGGCGGCTTCCACCACCAGGTCGCCGTCGTTGTCGACCACGTACAGGTCGTTGCCGGTCCCGCCGGCCATCCGGTCCGCGCCCACGCCGCCATCCAGCGTGTCGTTGCCGAGGTCGCCAAACAACTGGTCGTCGCCGGCTTCGCCGTTCAGCACGTCGTCGCCGTCGCCGCCGCTGACGACGTCGTTGCCCGCGCCGGCGAACACCGTGTCGTTGCCCGCTTCGGCGCTGATCGTGTTGGCGCCGCCGTTGCCGGTGATGATGTTGTTGAGCGCATTGCCGCTGCCGGACAGGTTGTCGGCACCGGTCAGGGTCAGGTTCTCGACGTTGGCCGTCAGCGTGTAGTCGATGCTGGACTGGACGTTGTCGGTACCGTCACCCGCGCTCTCGGTCACGATGTCGCCGGCATGGTCGACCACATAGGTATCGTCGCCGCTGCCGCCCTGCATGTCGTCGGCGCCCGTGCCGCCGTCGAGGATGTCGTTGCCGGCATTGCCGATCAGCGTGTCGTTGCCGTCGAGGCCACTCAACACGTTGCTGCCGCGGTTGCCGGTGATGACGTTGTCCAGTCCGTTGCCGGTGCCGCTGGTATCCGCGCGGCCGGTCAGCGTCAGGTTCTCGACGTTGGCGGCCAGCGTGTAGCTGACCGCGGACTGGACCGTGTCGATGCCTTCGTCCTGGCTCTCGATCACGACGTCGGCGACGTTATCGACCACGTAGAGGTCGTCGCCGCTGCCGCCCGCCATAGTATCGGCGCCGGCACCGCCGGTGAGGACGTCGTTGCCGGCGTCGCCGCGCAGGAAGTCGTCGCCGGCATCGCCGTTCAGCACGTCGTTGCCCGCGCCGCCGATCAGGGTGTCGGCGCCGGCCTCGCCGTTGATGGTGTCGTTGCCGTCCATACCGTTCAGCACGTTGCTGCCGGTATTGCCGTTGATGATATTGTCGAGTTCGTTGCCGGTGCCGTCGGTGTCCGCGCTGCCGGTCAGGGTCAGGTTCTCGACGTTGTCGGTCAGCGTGTAGGTGATGCTCGACTGCACGAGATCGACGCCCTCGCCGGCTGCTTCGATCACGCTATCGCCGCTGTCGTCGACCACGTAGGTATCGTTGCCGGCGCCGCCTTCCATCCGGTCGCCGCCGAGGCCGCCGTTCAGCGTGTCGTCGCCGGCGTCGCCCAGCAGATGGTCGTCGCCCGCCTCGCCGTACAGGACGTCGTTGCCGTCGCCGCCGCCGGCGATGTCGTTGCCGGTGCCGGCATACAGCACGTCGTTGCCGGCGTCGCCCAGCAGACGGTCGTCGCCGGCCTCGCCGTAGAGGACATCGTTGCCGTCGCCGCCGCTGACGGTGTCGTTGCCGCCACCGGCATACACCGTGTCGCTGCCGGCGCCGGCCGACACGAGGTTGTCGCCGCCATTGCCGGTGATGAGGTTGTTCAGGGCATTGCCGGTGCCCGCCAGGTTGTCGGTGCCGGTCAGGGTCAGGTTCTCGACATTCGCGCCGAGCGTGTAATCGATGCTGGACTGGACCGTGTCGAGGCCGGCATTTTCCGCTTCGGTGACGATGTCGCCGCTCTCATTGACGACGTAGGTGTCCTCGCCGCTGCCGCCCTGCATGTTGTCGGCGCCGAGGCCGCCATCCAGCACGTCGCTGCCGGACTTGCCGACCAGCGTGTCGTTGCCTTCCATGCCGCGCAGCACGTTGCTGCCATCGTTGCCGGTGATGACGTTATCGAGTTCGTTGCCGGTGCCGCTGATGTTGCCGCCGCCGGTCAGGACCAGGTTCTCGACGTTCGCGCTCAGGGTGGTGTTGACGCTGGACTGGACGGTGTCGACGCCCTCGCCCGCCAACTCGGTCACGACGTCGCCGCCATGGTCGACGATATAGATGTCGTCGCCGGTGCCGCCCGCCATGCTGTCGGCGCCCGTGCCGCCATCCAGCAGGTCGTTGCCGGCATCGCCGAACAGGCTGTCGTCCCCGCCATCGCCGTTGAGGGTGTCGTTGCCGTCCAGGCCGTGCAGCGTATTGGCGCCGCCGTTGCCGCTGACGACGTTGTCGAGTACGTTGCCGGTGCCGTCGATGTTCGCCGTACCCGTCAGCGCCAGGTTCTCGACGTTGTCGGTGAGCGTGTAGCCGATGCTCGACTGTACCGTATCGATGCCGTCGTCGGCGTTCTCGATGACGAGGTCGCCGCTGTTGTCGACGACGTAGGTGTCGTCGCCGGTGCCGCCGTCCATCCGGTCGGCGCCGGCGCCGCCGTTCAGCTTGTCGTTGCCGGCCCCGCCGGACAATTGGTCGTCGCCGCCATCGCCGTTCAGGATATCGTTGCCGTCGCCACCGCCGACGACGTCGTTGCCGGCCCCGGCCGACACGGTGTCGGCGCCGGCGCCGGCGTCGATCGTATTGTTGCCGCTGTTGCCGGCGATGGTGTTGTCCAGGGCATTGCCATTGCCGTTCAGGTCGGCCGTGCCGGTCAGCGTCAGGTTCTCGAGGTTGTCGCCGAGCGTGTAGTCGATGCTCGACTGCACCGTGTCGCTGCCTGCGGAGGCGTCCTCCACCACCACGTCGCCGGCATTGTCGACGACATAGGTGTCGTTGCCGGTGCCGCCCTGCAGCTTGTCGGCCCCCAGGCCGCCGTCGAGCACGTCGTTGCCGCCGTTACCGGCCAGCGTATCGTTGCCGTCCATGCCATACAGCGCGTTGCTGCCGTTATTGCCGGTGATGGTGTTGTCGAATGCATTGCCGGTGCCGCTGATGTTGCCGCCGCCGGTCAGGGTCAGGTTCTCGACATCCGGGGCCAGCGTGTAGCTGACGCCGGACAGGACCTTGTCCGTGCCTTCGCCGGCGTTTTCGATGACCACGTCGCCCGCGTTGTCCACCACGTAGGTATCGTCGCCGGCAGCGCCGGCCAGGGTGTCGGCACCGCCGGCGCCGTCGAGCACGTTGGCGCCGGCATTGCCGGTGATGACGTTGTTCAGCGCATTGCCGGTGCCGTCGATATCGGCAGCACCGGTCAGGGTCAGGTTGTCGACGTTGGCCGGCAGCGTGGTGGTGTCGGACGAGGTGGTGGTCGTGGTCATGTTTTTTCCTGTCTTTGTTATCTGATCTCAGGCGTGCGGCAATGCTAGGCCCGTGGAGTGGCTGCCTGCTGGTCCACCACTTTCATCTTGGCGGCGGGCAGGTTACGGTCGAAACTGAAGACTTCGTCAACCTGAAGTCCGCGGGGGATCTGGTGCGTAATGAAAAGCATCGTGACTTTGCCTTTCAGCGAATTGACCGTCTTGGCAAACTGCTCCGCGGTCTGCTGGTCGAGGTTGGACACGGCTTCGTCGAACACCAGGATGCGCGGCTTTTTCAGCAGCGCGCGGGCGATCGCGAGGCGTTGCCGCTGGCCGCCGGACAGGCCGGTGCCGCGTTCGCCGATTTCGGTCTGGTAGCCGTTCGGCAGCTTCTCGATCATCTCGTGGATCTCGGCCGCCTTGCAGGCCTCGATCACGTCGTCGAAGCTGGCGTGCGGATGGGCCATGACGAGGTTGTCGTAGATGGTGCCGGAAAACAGCACGGTTTCCTGGGGCACGACGCCGAAGGTCTGGCGCAATTCATTGGCCGCCAAGAAGCGGATATCGCGGCCGTCGAGCTGGATCTGGCCATCGCCGGGCTGGTAAAAGCCGAGCAGGAGCTTGGCCAGCGTGCTCTTGCCGCAACCGGACGGCCCCATCAGGACGCTCAGGCGCCCCGGCTTGAAGCTCAGGTTCAGGTTGCGGTACAGCCAGGGATGCTGCTCGGAATAGCGGAACGCGACGTTGACGAAGTCGACCGCGCCCTGCCCCTTGCCCTCCCGGCTGGGCGTGAGGACGTAGGGTTCCATCGGCAGGTCCATCATGTCGCCCAGGCGCTTGACCGCGATGTTCGCCTGCTGGAATTCCTGCCACAGGCCGGCCAGGCGCAACATCGGCTGGCTCATGCGCCCGGCGAACATCTGGAAGGCGACCAGCATGCCGACCGTGAAACCGTCGTTCTGCATCACCAGCAGCGCGCCGACCAGCAGGATGGCCAGCGTCATCACCTGCTCGACGCTGTTGGTGGCGACGTTGTAGGTATTGCCCACCTGCTTGGTCCGGAATCCGGCTTCCAGATACTGTGCCAGCAGGTCGCCGTACTTGCGGTCGATGTCCGGCTCCATCTGCAGCGACTTGACCGTGCCCATGCCCGCCAGGTACTCGGTCAGGAAGGCCTGGTTGCGGGCGCCGAGCATGAACTGCTGGTTCAGGCGCGCCCGGAACAGCGGGGTCACCAGCACGCTCATCGCCACGATCACGCCCAGCAGCGCAATGGCAATCAGCGACAACTGCCAGCTGTAGCTGAACATGACGGCGAGGAAGATCACCAGGAAGGGCAGATCGAGCAGCAGGCTGATCGCTGCGCCCGAGATGAATTCGCGGATCGTTTCGACGCCGTGGAGCCGGGCGACCAGCGTGCCTGTAGGACGCTGCTCGAAATACGGCAGCGGCAGGCGCAGCATATGGCGAAACACCTGGCTGCCCAGGACGGCGTCGATCCGGTTGCCGGTGTGCAGCACCAGGTACTGGCGCAGCCAGGTCATGGCCGACGTGAAGACCATGAACATCAGCAGGCCGATACCGAGCACGATCAGCGTGCTTTTGGTCTGGTGCACCACCACCTTGTCGATGATGACCTGGGTGAACAGCGGCGTGGCGAGGCCAACCAGCTGGATCGCGAGCGAGGCGAGCAGGATGTCGCGCCAGATCTTCTTATGCTTCAGCAACTCGAACACGAACCAGCGGAAGCCGAACTTCTTCTTTTCCGTCGCGAAGCCGGCAATCTCCTCTTCCCCGGCCTTGCCGTCGCCGACGCTGGCTTCCTTGGTTGCCAGCAGGATCTCGGGTTCGAAGCGGAGCACGGCCTCGTCGGTGCCGATCGACTCGGCGAGCTGTGACCCGGCGCGGAAATAGCTGAGGACCTTGCCGTCCGTCTTGAGAATCAGGATGGCGCTCGGAAATGCGGACGCGTCGGCATTTCCTTGCACGGGACGCAGGAAGGCGATCGCCGGCAGCGGCAAGGCTTGCCAGTCCAGGCCGGCGACGGCGCAGCTGCCGGTCTTCAGTCCCAGCGAGCGCGCCGCTTCGTGGAAGGTGCCGACGGTATACGGCGGCGGGAACTGCTGGGCAAGCAGGGCAGCGTCGAACGGGATCCGATAGAGGCCGCACAGGCTGCCCAGGGCCCATATGACTTCTTCGCGCCGTACTTTGTCTGTCAAAGACATGTTTCGTTTCTCGAGTGATGACGGCCGGGAAGCCGGCACGTCGGAATACTATTTCCCTCGAGAAATTATAACATCAGAAGTTTCTGTACGGCAATTGTGAATTGAAAAAGTCACCTCGAGGGTGACTTTGTACTTATTGTTGCAGCCAGGCGTCAGCGGAGCGTGCCAAAGGCCTGCTCGATATCCGCGATCAGGTCGTCTGTATCTTCCAGGCCGATATTGAAGCGCACCAGGATGCCCGCGTCCGGCCAGTTGCGGCGCATGCCCTGGATACGGTAAGGCACCGCCAGGCTGTGCGTGCCGCCCCAGCTGTAGCCGATGCCAAACAGCTTCAGGGAATCGACGAAGCGGTCGGTCTGCGCTTCCGTGTAGCGTGGATCGAACAGCACCGAAAACAGGCCGCCGGCGCCGCTGAAGTCGCGGCGCCAGTTGGCGTGGCCGGGGCAATCCTCGAAGGCCGGGTGCAATACCTTGGTGATCTCCGGACGCTGCTTCAACCAGGCTGCGACCTTGCGCGCGGCCGCATCGTGGGCGTCGAAACGCAGCTTCATGGTTTCCAGGCCGCGCAGCACCAGGTAGGCATCGTCGGCGCCGACGCCCATGCCGAGGCGCATATGGGACTGGGCAATGCGGTCGTTGAGCGCGCGCTCGCGCGTGATCACGGCGCCCATCAGCACGTCCGAACCGCCCGATTGGTACTTGGTCAGCGCCTGCATCACGATGTCGGCGCCGACGTCGAAGCCGCGCAGGGCCAGGCCGGCGGCCCAGGTGTTGTCGAGCGCCACCAGCACGCCGCGTGCATGGGCGGCAGCGCAGATCGCCGGCATGTCCGGCACTTCCATCGACACCGAGCCCGGCGCCTCCGTCCAGATCAATTTTGTATTCGGCTGGATCAGGTCGGCGATGCCGGCGCCGACCAGCGGGTCGTAGAAGCGCGTGGTGATGCCGAAGTCGCTCGCCAGCCAGCGCCCCAGTTCGCGGTTCGGGTTGTAGACGTTTTCCGGCAGCAGCACGTCGTCGCCGGATTTCAGCAGCGCCAGGTTGATCATCGCGATGGCGGCGAGGCCGGACGGCGCCAGCAGGCAGTGATTGCCGCCCTCGATCTCGGCCAGGCGCGCTTCCAGCGTGAAGGTGGTCGGGGTGCCGTGAAGGCCGTAGGTGTAGGCGTTCTTGTCCTTCCAGTCGCCGGAGCGCATGCTGGCCACGTCCTTGAACAGGACCGTGGAGGCGTGGTGGATGGCGGTCGGAAAGGCGTCGAAGCCGGCGGGGGCGCGGTAGTCGCTGCGGATCAGTTGGGTCTGGATGGATTTCTTGGTCACGGCGTGGCTCCCTGTGTCGATTAACGCTGGCGTAAAACCTTACTGCGGGCGTAAAAACGTCGTTCCCGCGGAGGCGGGAACCCAAGTTGCACGCGTGGCCGAAAGCATATGCTATCGACACGCACCGAACTTGGATTCCCGCCTACGCGGGAACGACGCAGTAACTAATATCGAATTTTAACGCTTACGCCACGGTCGCCCACAGATCGTGCGCGTCGGCCCTGGTGATCACCACGTCGATGAACTCGCCCACGACCGGCTTGGCCTTGCCCGGCGCCAGTGCGCGCTTGATATGCACCACGCCGTCGATTTCCGGGGCATCCGCCGCCGAACGGCCGATCGCCTCGCGCGCGCCGACTTCGTCGACCAGCACGCGCATCGTCTTGCCGACCTTGGCCTGCATGCGCTTCAGCGAGATCTCTTCCTGCAGCAGCATCACGCGCGCGCGGCGTTCTTCGCGCACCGCTTCCGGCACCGGATTCGCCAGTTCGTTGGCGGTGGCGCCTTCGACCGGCGAGTAGGCGAAGCAGCCGAGGCGGTCGATCTGGGCTTCGCGCAGGAAGTCCAACAGGTACTCGAACTCTTCCTCGGTCTCGCCCGGAAAACCGGCGATGAAGGTCGAGCGGATCACCAGGTCCGGGTTCATCTTGCGCCATTGCAGGATGCGGTCCAGGTTCTTTTCGCCGCTGGCCGGGCGCTTCATGCGCTTCAGGACGTCCGGGTGGGCGTGCTGCAGCGGGATGTCGAGGTAAGGCACGACGTTCTCGCCCATCAGCGGGATCACCTGGTCGACGTGCGGGTACGGATACACGTAGTGCATGCGCACCCAGGCGCCGTACTGTTTCGCCATCTTGCCGAGTTCTTCGGTCAGCTGGGTCAGGTGGGTCTTGACCGGGCGGCCCTGCCAGAAGCCGGTGCGGAACTTGACGTCGACGCCGTAGGCGCTGGTGTCCTGCGAAATGACGAGCAGTTCCTTGACGCCCGACTTGAACAGGTTGTCGGCTTCCTGCAGCACCTCGTGGATCGGGCGCGACACCAGGTCGCCACGCATCGACGGGATGATGCAGAAGCTGCAGCGGTGGTTGCAGCCTTCCGAGATCTTCAGGTAGGCGTAGTGCTTGGGCGTCAGCTTGACACCGTGGTCCGGCACCAGGTCGACGAAGGGATCGTGCGGCTTGGGCAGGTGGATATGCACCGACTCCATCACCTCGGCCACCGCGTGCGGACCGGTCACGGCCAGCACCTTCGGGTGCACCTTGGTGATGATGTCGTCGCCGGCGGCATCCTTCTTGGCGCCGAGGCAGCCGGTGACGATCACTTTGCCGTTCTCGGCCAGCGCTTCGCCGATCGCATCCAGCGATTCCTGCACGGCGGCGTCGATGAAGCCGCAGGTATTCACGATGACCAGGTCCGCGCCGGCATAGGACTTGGCGGTCTCGTAGCCTTCGGCGCGCAGCTGGGTCAGGATCTGCTCGGAATCGACCAGCGCCTTGGGGCAGCCGAGCGACACGAAACCGACCTTGGGCGCGGCGGCGCCGGGCGTGACGACGGCCGGCGGGATCGTGACCTCGGCTGAGGCCGTTGCCGGCTTGTCAAGGACGGCGACGTCGGCGTCGGCAGGGGTGGAAACGGGAAGCGGATTGCGGCGGAGTTCGGGCATGGAGTGCGAAGAAAAATTCTGGGCAATCCGCGATTTTACAGCAAGTGGACAGCGAAGGAGAACCGAGGGGCTAAAATGCCACTCCCGTCGCCCCTGCGAAGGCAGGGGCCCAATTTGACGTTGGCGAAACGCTACGAACTTGGGCCCCTGCCTTCGCAGGGGCGACGTGCTGAAGGCGCGGGCCAACTGAGATACCCGCGTTTCTCAAGCGCTTACTTCTTCTCCGGCGGCTGCGGCGCCACGAACGGGAACACCCCGAACATCGCCTTGCTCTGGTTCTGCATCTGCTCCTGCATCTGCAGGAACAGGTTCTTGCTCTGGTCGATGTAGTTGTTCATCATGCCCTGCATCATCGGGCCCTGGATGTTCATGAACTGGGTCCACATCTCGGTGTTCAGCGGCTTGCCTTCCAGCGCGCCGGTCGCTGAACCGACGAACTTGTTCTGGATGTCGGTAAAGGCCTGCACGTTCTTTTCCAGGTACGAGCCCATCATGCCCTGCATCGCGTGACCGTAGTAACGGATGATCTGGGACAGCACGCTGCTCGAGAACATCGGCACGCCATGCGCTTCCTCTTCCAGGATGATCTGCAGCAGGATGCTGCGGGTCAGGTCCTCATTGCTCTTGGCATCGACCACCGTGAATTCGTCGGCATCGAGCACCAGCTGCTTGACATCGGACAGCGTGATGTAAGAGCTGGTCTGCGTGTCATACAGCCGGCGGTTCGGGTATTTCTTGATCAGGCGTTCGCTGCTTTTTTTTCCACTACTCATCTCATGTTCCATATAGTGCGCTGTGATTTGGCTCTGGCGCTTTCTTATGCGGCAGCCACGGGCGGACCCGTGGTGTCTCCGATTCCAAGAGGATACACCCCAAAAATACCACGTCGCGAACGCAGTTGCAGCAATTATTCATCGGGCAACTAAATTCTTCCGTGAGTAAGTTGCCCGATTTCACCATCAAACACCGGACAGGCGGTCAGTCCGCGCGCGCCTTGACGTAGCGGCCCGGCGCTGCTTCGATCGCGGCGTAGCCGGCCCCGCCCGGTGCCGCCGGCGGGTCGACTTCGGCGCCGCCGTTCTCCGCCAGGAATTTGGCCCATTCCGGCCACCAGCTGCCCTTCTTTTCGACGGCGCCGGCCAGCCACTCGTCCGCCGTCTTGGGGCGGCTCGCGCCCTTGCCGTTACCACCTTCGAACACCCAGTGGCTGCGCTTGTTCTTCGACGCCGGATTGATCACCCCGGCGATGTGGCCGGACGCTCCCAGCACGAAACGGTTGGCCTTCGGCTTCGCCGGGTTCAGCAAGCCCATCGAGGCAAACGCGGCTTCCCAGGGCACGATGTGGTCTTCGCGCGAGCCGTAGATGAAGACCGGGCAATCGATCAGGCCGAGGTCGACCGGCACCCCGGACACCGTCAAGGCGCCCGGCACCTTCAGCTTGTTTTCCAGATAGGTATTGCGCAAGTACCAGCAGTACATCGGCCCCGGCAGGTTGGTGCTGTCGGCGTTCCAGTACAGCAGGTCGAATGCCGGCGGCGTCTTTCCCTTCAGGTAATTCTGCTGGACATAGTTCCACACCAGGTCGTTCGGACGCAGCGACGAGAAGGTGGTGGCCAGGTCGCGCCCCGGCATCAGGCCGCCGCGCGCCAGCGTCTGTTCGCGCAGCGCGACCTGGGTCTCGTCGACGAACACGTCGAGCACGCCGGTGTCGGCAAAGTCGAGCAGCGTCGTGAACAGGCTCAGGCTGGCCGCCGGCTTGCATCCGCGCGCGGCCTCGACCGCGAGCGCGGTGGCGGCGATGGTGCCGCCCACGCAGAAGCCGAACACATTGACCCGATCCTGGCCCGAGATGGCGCGCGTCACATTCAGCGCTTCGATCGCGCCCTGTTCCACGTAGTCGTCCCAGGTGATGTTGCCCATCGTCTGGTCGGGATTGCGCCAGGACACCATGAACACCGTATTGCCCTGTTCCACCAGGTAACGCACCAGCGAGTTTTCCGGCTGCAGGTCGAGGATATAGTACTTGTTGATGCATGGCGGCACCATCAGCAGCGGCACCGCATGCACGGTCGGCGTGGCCGGCGTGTACTGGATCAGCTGGAACAGCGCATTCTCGAATACCACGCTGCCCGGCGTCACGCCGACGTTGCGGCCGACTTCGAAGGCCGACTCGTCGGATTGCGAGATGCGCCCCTTCTGCATGTCGGCCAGCATGTTCTGCAAGCCCTTGGTCAGGCTTTCGCCATTGGTTTCGATAACTTTCTGCTGGGCTTCCGGGTTCGTCGCCAGGAAATTGGCCGGCGACAGGGCATCGACCAGCTGCTGCACTGCGAAGCGGATCTTCTGCTTTTCACGCGCCGGCACTTCGACGGCTTCGGCCAGCGCCATCAGGAATTCGGCATTCAACAGGTAGGAGGCCGCGCTGAAGGCCGACATCGGGTTCGCGCTCCATTCCGGCGCCGAAAAGCGCTTGTCCTGCAGGCTCGGCGTCTTGCCGGTCATGACGTCCTGCCACAGGCGCGCCGCCTTTTGCAGGTAGTCGTTGCGCAGCGCATCCAGCTTGGCCGGCGCCAGGCTGGCGCCGAAATCGCCCATCAGGCGGGTCGCCAGGCCGGCCGGCGTGCCTCCGCCGTTCAAGGCACCGTTCATGGCCCCGCTCATCGCAGCCATTCCGGCTTCGGGCAGCTTCATCCAGGCTTGCCAGGCAGTGGGATCGGAAAACTGCGACATCCAGGAAGCGGCATCAGGCGTATTCATAGCGGTGTCCCTTGTTTTAGAATGAGTGATTGTCCAACGCGGAGAAGTCGATGTGGATCGTGGCCATAGGATGGATGTACGTGGTGACCCTGATGGCGGCGACCGAACCAAGCGTGGTTGGCGGCATGATGACTTTTCTCGGTTATGGCGTGCTGCCATTATCGCTCGTTTTATATCTCGGCGGAGTGCGCTTGCGGCGGCGTCCGCGAGCGGCGCCGCGCAGCGAGCCTGGGGCTGCGCCGGATGACGCCGATCCGCCGGGGCACTGACACGCAGCGGCGTCAGGCCCGGCGCTTTATTTGAGCCAGATCAAGCTCGCCTGACGGCCGGTGACGCGGTCGCGCCGGTAGGAATAGAACTGTGTCGCTTCGCTGTAGGTGCAGCGCTCGCCCCCATGGACGCGGGTGACGCCGTCGCGCGCCAGCATCCGCCGCGCCAGCAGATAGATGTCTGCCAGGTATTTGCCCTCGCGCCCGGGATAGTCGCGGAAGGCGTCGGCGGCCGCGCCAGGCAGCGCAGCCTCGAAGGCGTCGCGTACGTCGGCCCCGACTTCGAAGGCGTCCGGACCGATGGCCGGCCCGAGCCAGGCCGTGATCTCGCCCGCCCCGGCAGCACGCATGGCGGCCACGGTGGCACCCAGCACGCCGCCGGCCAGGCCGCGCCAGCCGGCGTGGGCCGCGCCCACCACCTTGCCATCGAGGTCGGCAAACAGCACCGGCAGGCAATCGGCGGTGAGGATGGCGCAGACGATGCCGGCGCCGGCCGCGATGCTGGCGTCGCCGGTCTGCACCGGCGCCCCGGGCCGGACCAGGCTGGCGTCGACCACGTCGGCGCCGTGCACCTGCGCGATCCAGGCCGGCTCGCCCGGCAGCAGCGCCCGCAGGCGGGCGCGGTTTTCCTGGACTGCTTCCGGGGCGTCGTCGACGTGGCGGCCGAGATTCATGCCGCCGCCGCCCTGTCCGTCATCCCAGGGCGCGGCGCTGACCCCGCCCTTGCGGGTGGTCGCCAGCGCGCCGACGCCGGCGGGCAGGTCCGGCCAGTCGGGCCGGATCAGGCAGGCCTCGAGTCCGGCCATCAGACCGCTTCCGGCTCTTCGATGCCGGCGCGTTCGAGCAGCTCGGCGAAATCGTCGGCCAGCGGCACCACCCACTCCATGTGCTCGCCGGTGGCCGGGTGACTCAGGCCGAGGCGCCGCGCCTGCAAGGCCTGGCGGTGGAAGAAGGGCATCAGGTGCGGCTTGCCGTACACGGTGTCGCCGACCAGCGCGTAGCCCAGGTGCTGCATGTGGACCCGGATCTGGTGCGTGCGGCCGGTTTCGAGGCGGCATTGCACCAGGCTCACCGGACGGCGATCCAGCTCGCCGGTTTCCAGCAATTCGTAATGGGTAATGGCCGGCTTGGCCAGCGGCGCATTCGACACCGCCATCTTGATGCGGTCCTTCGGGTGGCGCGAAATGGGCGAATCGATGGTGCCGTGGTCGCGCGGCGTACCCCAGACCAGGGCGAAATACTCGCGCTTGACGGTACGCGCCGCCAGCTGGCGCACCAAGTCGGTCTGGGCTTCCAGGTTTTTACCGACCACCATCAGGCCGCTGGTATCCTTGTCCAGGCGGTGCACGATGCCGGCGCGCGGCACCGACACCAGCTGCGGGCAATGGTGCAGCAGGCCGTTCAGCAGCGTGCCCGACCAGTTGCCCGAGCCCGGGTGCACGACCAGGCCGGCCGGCTTGTTGATCACCATGATCGACTCGTCTTCGTAGACGATGTTCAGGTCCATCGCTTCCGCGGTGTAGGCGGTATCTTCCGGGGCCGGCTGCGGCACCACCACGACGGTTTCGTCGCCGTAGGCGGTGCCCTTGCCCTTGGCCGGCTTGCCGTCGACCAGGATGTGGCCTTCGTCGAACCATTGCTGCAGGCGGCTGCGCGAGAACTGCGGCACCAGGCCGGCGACCACCTTGTCGAGGCGCTGGCCGCAGTGTTCTTCGTTCAGTTGCAGGGTAATCGGTTCAGAATCGAAGCCGCCGGCTCCGGCGGGGAATTCGGCATCGAGTTCGTCGTCCAAGTCGGAGTCGATCATCATTTCAGCCGAATTCGGCGCAGCATTTAATATCACGTCAGTCCCATCAGCTATAATCAGCTGTTCGTTGATTCTGGGAACCGTGGCAAGTCCACAGTCCCGCTCGGTAAAAACTTCTTGCAAATAGCTATGCAAAAAAAATTGTCTGTATTGGTCATGACCTGTGCCCTGCTCAGTTTGTCCGGTTGCGGTCTGTTCAAGGACCGTGGTAACGACGAGAGCAAGAACGTGTCAGCATCGAAATTATACGCTGACGCGAAGGATGAAATGGCGGGCGGCCACTACGAGTCCGCGATCAAGCTGTACCAGCGCCTGGAATCCAACTACCCGTTCGGCACCTACGCTGCCCAGGCGCAGATGGAAATCGCCTACGCCCACTACAAGGCGCAAGATGCCGCCGAGGCGATGGCGGCCGTGGAGCGCTTCATCAAGCTGCACCCGAACCACCCGAACGTCGACTACATGTATTACTTGCGCGGCCTGATCAACTTCAACGACCAGATCGGCTTCCTGAGCTTCATCTACTCGCAGGACCCGACCGAGCGCGATCCGAAAGCCACGCGCGAAGCCTTTGCCGCCTTCAAGGAACTGGTCGACAAGTTCCCGAACAGCAAATATGCAGCCGATTCGATCGCGCGCATGAATTACCTGATCAACGCGATGGCGGCCTATGAAGTCCACGTCGCCAACTATTATTATCGCCGCGGCGCCTACCTGGCCGCCCTCAACCGCGCCCAGACCGCCGTGACCCAGTTCAGCGAAGCGACCGCGCGCGAAGAAGCGCTGTTCATCATGATCCGCAGCTACGACAAGCTCGGCATGTTCGACCTGCGCGACGACACCCAGCGCATCTTCCAGAAGAACTACCCGGACAGCCGCTTCCTGAACCCGAACGCCAGGGGCGATGCGGCGTGGTGGAAGTTCTGGGCCAAGTCGGGTCCGAAGCCGTCGCCGAAAGACGTGGTGCAGTAAGCCGCCCTCGTTCTTAGAAAATAAACAAAGCCCCGGTGCCGGCGACGGCCCCGGGGCTTTTTTCATGCGCGGGCGGTGCCGCGCGCCCGGCCCTCAGGCCTCCTGGCGGCGCCGGAACACCCACTGCTTCTCCTTCGACGCCGCGGCATCGAAGGCATAGCCATCCACATCGAAGTCCTTCAACTGCTCCGGATCCGTAATGCCGTTCTCGGCCGCGTAGCGCGCCATCATCCCGCGCGCGCGCTTGGCGAAGAAGGAGATGATCTTGTACTTGCCGTTCTTCCAGTCCTCGAACACCGGCGTGATCACCGGCACGTCCAGCAGCTTCGGCTTGACCGACTTGAAGTACTCTTCCGACGCCAGGTTGACCAACGCCCCGGCGCCAGCCTCGGCCGCGTCGGCATTCAGCGCCTCGGTGACGCGTTCGCCCCAGAAAGCATACAGGTCCTTGCCGCGCAGGTTCTGCAGGCGGGTACCCATCTCCAGGCGATAAGGGTGCATGCGGTCCAGCGGCCGCAGCAGGCCGTACAGGCCGGACAGGATGCGCACGCGCCCCTGCGTGTACTCGAGGCCGGCCGCATGCAGCGTGCGCACGTCGAGGCCGGTGTAGACGTCGCCGTCGAAGGACATGATGGCCTGGCGCGCGGCGCCGTGGTCCGGGTGCCAGTCGGCGTAGCGGGTCACGTTCAGCACGGCGAGCTGGTCGGAGATGCTCATCAGCTCGCCGACCTGGGCCGGCGACCAGGGCTTCAGCACCCCGATCAGTTCGGCCGCGTGGTCGATGAAGCGCGGCGTGGTGGCATGCTGCGTGGTCGGAGGGGTGTCGAGGTCGAGGGATTTGGCGGGAGAAAGGACGATCAGCATGGTGCGGAAACTGTGGAGCGGCTCAGTAAAGGTACAATGCCGCACATGATACCTGCTCCAGCGAAACCCATCATTCTAGACACCAATGTTTGCCTCGACCTGTTCGTGTTCCACGACCCGCGCTGGGCGCCGCTGCTGGCGGCGCTCGAGAGCGGCGCCGTCCAGGCCGTGACCCGCGCCGACTGCCGCGACGAATACCGGATCGTGCTGCACTACTCTCACCTGCCGCTCGACGAGGCCTCGCGCCTGCATGCCGAAGAACGTTTCGATGCCCTGATCCGGGTGGTGGCGCCCGATTCGCGCGCCGTCCGCCTGCCCGTCTGCAGCGACCGCGACGACCAGAAGTTCCTGGAAATCGCGCGCGACGCCGGCGCCGCCATTCTCGTCACCAAGGACAAAGCCCTGCTCAAGCTGGCGCGCAAGGCCGCACGCGAAGGGCTGTTCCGCATCATGACGCCCGAGACCTGGCACAAGACCGAAACGCCGGCCGCGCTACAATAGCCGCATCGACAAACTGCACCGTCCACCATGACCACTCCCGTCCTGCAATCGCGCCTGCCGGCCGTCGGCACCACCGTGTTCACCCTGATGTCCGCCCTCGCCACGGAGCATGGCGCAGTCAACCTCGGCCAGGGCTTCCCCGACTTCGGCTGCGACCCGACACTCCTCGACATGGTGAACGACGCCATGCGCGCCGGCCTGAACCAGTACCCGCCGATGGCCGGCGCCGCCCCGCTGCGCGAGGCCATTGCCGCCAAGATCGCCACGCTGTACGGCCACGCCTACGATGCCAACACCGAGATTACGGTCACCGCCGGCGCCACCCAGGGCATCATCACCGCGATCCTGTGCGCGGTGCATCCGGGCGACGAAGTGATCGTCATCGAACCGGCCTACGACAGCTACCGGCCTTCGATCCAGCTGGCCGGCGGCGTGCCGGTGACGGTGCAGATGCGCCTCGGCGAGGCAGGCTACAGCGTGCCGTGGGACCAGATCGCGGCCGCGGTCACGCCGCGCACCCGCATGATCGTGATTAACACGCCGCACAACCCGACCGGCTCGATCCTGCGCGCGGCCGACCTGGATGCACTGGCTTCGATTGTCGCGGGCACCGATATCCTGGTGCTGTCGGACGAGGTCTACGAGCACATGGTCTACGACGGCGAGCAGCATGCGTCGGTCAGCCGCCACCCGGTGCTGGCCGAGCGCGCCTTCGTCGTGTCCAGCTTCGGCAAGACCTACCACGTGACCGGCTGGAAGGTCGGCTACGTCGCCGCACCGGCCGGGCTGACGGCGGAATTCCGCAAGGTCCACCAGTACAACGTGTTCACGGTGAATACGCCGATGCAGCATGGGCTGGCCGGGTACATGCGCGATCCGGCGCCTTATGTCGAGCTGCCGGCGTTTTACCAGCGCAAGCGCGACCTGTTCCGGGCCGGGCTCGAGGGTTCGCGGTTTACGCTGCTGCCGGCCGACGGGACTTATTTCCAGTGCGTGCGCTATGAGGGCATCTCGGATCTCGGCGAGTCCGAATTTGCGCAGTGGCTGACGCGCGAGGTCAAGGTGGCGGCGATTCCGGTGTCGGCTTTCTACAGCACGCCGAAGGAATCGGGGATTGTGCGGTTTTGTTTTGCGAAGCAGGATGAGACCTTGCAGGTGGCGCTGGAGCGCTTGGCGAAGGTGTGAGCCGCCACCTGCAGGCACATCGTTTGAACGGACTTTATCGCCTGGGCACGCCCCGGCGTAGTCACCGTGCTCTCATGGTGGCCGCTCGACAAGCGATTCCGGCGAGGCGCTGCACCGCAGCGTCGATCTCCGTGGCCGGCACCTGGCTGTAGCCCAGCAAGAGACCTGTCCACGAGGTCTTGCGCAGTCCGGTTTCGTGCCGCGTCATGCAATGCACGGCAATGCCCGCGGCGAGCGCAGCATCAGTGATCTGGTCGTCTCGCCAGGCAGGGTCGGACAAGCGGAGCGACAGGTGCATACCCGTACCGGCGCCGTGCACGGCTGCGATGCCGCCGACATGCCGGTCAAGAGCGTCGAGCAATGCATCGCGCCGCTCGCGGTAAAGTCGCCGCATGCGGCGCAGGTGCTGTAGAAACTGCCCGCTGCCCAGGAATGCCGCCAGGGCGCGCTGTTCCGGCACGCGCCCATGCATGGGCATGCGTGTCAGGACAGGCCGGACGACCTCCGCCAGGCCGGGTGGCAGGACCATGAAGCCGGTACGCATGGCCGGGAACATCGTCTTGCTGAAGGTGCCGAGATAGATGACCGGCGAGGATGATACGAGGCCCTGCATGGCGGGCAGAGGCGGGCCGTCATGCCTGAACTCGCTGTCGTAGTCGTCTTCGATGATCAGAGCGCCTGCATGCTGCGCGTTGTCCAATAGCGCCAGCCGGCGGCGCATACCCAGCACACCCCCGCTCGGGTACTGGTGCGAAGGACTCGTATAAATGAGACGAGGCGGCGTTCGCTCCCAGTCGCCGGCAGTCGGGACGATGCCCTCGTCGTCCACTGCGATGCCGACCGTACGCAGCTGACCGCCACGAAACGCCGACAGCGCCCCGAGGTAGCCGGGGTTCTCGATCCAGGCGGTGTCTCCCGCGTCCGTAAACAGGTGAACGCACAGCTCCAGGCTCGCCTGGGTGCCGTTGGTCACCACGACCTGTCCAGCGTCGCAGCGCACGCCGCGCGCGGCCTGCAGGTAGTCGGCGATCGCCTGGCGCAGCACCTGCAGGCCGGCGGGGTCGGCATAATCGAGTTCAGAGGGGCGGGTCTCGCGCCAGGCACGGTCCAGCGTCCTGCGCCAAGCCGCCATCGGGAAGGCGTCGAGCGCGGGAACGCCGAGTGCAAAGGCACCGCTCAGCACACCGGGCAGCGCCATGCCGGTGAGCGCTTGCGCCCGCCGGGACAGGGCGAACGCGGTCCAGTCCGCGCTTTCCTCCACGATGGCAGAAGCCGCCACGTGCGCGACCAGGGTGCCGCGCCGGGATGTCAGCAGCAGCCCTTCCGCCATCAGCTCCTCATACGCGTACAACACGGTGTTACGCGCAATGCCCAGCTCTCGCGCCAGGAGCCTGGTGGACAAAAGGCGGTGTCCGCCAGCAAGGCGCCCTCCCAAAATGGCTGCACGCAGGCAGGCGTGGACCGTGCGTTGGCGCGGCCAGCCGCTGACATTGTGCTGCCGCTCGAAATCGGCGAGCAGAAGACTGTAGTCCACCTGTAGTCCTATCGCGTTGGCCTCCGCTGGCCCTTACCTGGAACCAGCATGCCGATTATAGTGTGCCAACTCGCCATGGAGCATCGCACGGCCGCCCGAGGTACGGCTGCCGACGGCGGCCGCGAGATCGCCGCTGCGCTGGAAAATTTTCAGGAATGTGTCGAATTCCGTCCATCCATTCGTCGATGAGGTAGAAACAAACCTCCACAAGGCAATGAAAAAACAGATCCTCGGAATAGCGTTCGGGATCGGTCTGCATGGCGCCTCGATTGCCGGCTTCGCCGAAGGGGTGGTGGCATATGACCGGCACGATTATGTCTTGGCGCTAAGGGAAGTCGCTCCGCTTGCCGACGCCGGCAATGCGGATGCGCAGCATTTGATCGGCTTGATGTATTACATGGGCCGCGGTGTGACGCGGGATCACACGCAAGCCTTTCGCTGGGAACACAAGGCCGCAGTCCAGGGCCATGCAGCCGCGGAATATGTCATCGGCGCAATGTACTACA
This sequence comes from Herbaspirillum sp. SJZ107, assembly GCF_006715485.1. Lineage (GTDB taxonomy): Bacteria > Pseudomonadota > Gammaproteobacteria > Burkholderiales > Burkholderiaceae_D > Telluria. Next base: position 1,240,405 of record NZ_VFNH01000001.1, on the reverse strand, counting down.
CCGGCAATGCGGTGTCCCGGAACCAGACGCTGGCAGTATCCTGGTTCCGCAAGGCGGCACAGCATGGGCATCCGGACGCCCAGTACGCTCTCGGGCTGATGTACCGCTACCATGTCGCCGGCGTACCGGAAGATCCTGTGATTGCGTACATGCTATGGAATCTCGCTGCGGCCGGTGGCAACCGCAATGCCGAATCTCAACGCGCCGACATCGCGCGCCGGATGACGGAGGAGCAGATCGCGCAAGCCCAATGCCTGTCCCGCAACTGGCGCCCGGGCATGCCTCTGCCTGCCCAGTCCCGCGACAACCAAACCGCCATATCGATGGATCTCCCCCCATGAACATCCTGCGTTTCCTGTTCGCGGTACACGCCACGAGGACCATGTCGAAGGCTTCAGGGCCTCCCTGGAGAATCTCGCACAATTCGTCGAAACGCCAACACGAAAGGAGCCATGATGTCTGAACTAAAAGTACGAGGCTTTTCCATTTCCATCGACGGTTACGGCGCAGGCCCGAACCAGAGCCTGGAGAACCCCATGGGTGAAGGCGCCGGCGGTCTGCACCACTGGTTCCGTGGCACGCGCACATTCCAGAGCATGATCGGCAACGAAGGCAAAGGGACGGATGGCCCGGACGAAGACTTTGCCGCGCGCGGCTTCGAGAACGTGGGCGCCTGGATCCTCGGCCGCAACATGTTCGGACCGGTCCGCGGTCCCTGGCCGGACGACAGCTGGAAAGGCTGGTGGGGCGACGAGCCGCCCTACCACGTCCCCGTGTTCGTGCTGACCCACCATCCGCGTGCGCCACTGGAGATGAAAGGCGGCACCACCTTTTATTTCGTCACCGACGGCATCGAGTCCGCCTATGCGCAGGCCCGCACCGCCGCAAACGGCAAGGACATGCGCCTGGGTGGCGGGGTGGCGACGTTGCGCCAGTACCTGCAGGCCGGCCTGGTGGACGAGATGCACCTGGCGATCTCCCCGGTGTTGCTGGGGTCCGGCGAATCCCTGTTCGCAGGCCTGGACCTGAACGCAATGGGCTTCCGCTGCACCCGGCACGTGCCGACGCCATCGGCAACGCATGTCGTGTTGCGCAAGGACTGAAAGCAGCGCTGCCAGCTTGCACATTGAACAGCGACGATTTCGGTATCTGAAAATCCGCCTAGCGCCCCAGCTGCCGGATCTGCCGCTCGACAAACGCCTGCAGCTCAGCCGACAGCACCCCACTCCCCTGCGCCTTCTGGAACGCCTCCAGCGCCTCGCTGTTGCGCTTCTCGGCCTGCAGCGAAATCCCCATCCCCATCCACCATACGCCATTGCCCGGCACGCTGCGCAGCGCCGCCTGGTACTCGGCCGCCGCTTCGCGATGACGCTGCTGGCGCTGCAAGGCGCCCGCCAGGAAAGCGTGGTAGTCCGGGTTGGCCCCGGCATACGGCAAGGTGCGGGTCAGGGTTTCGATGCCGTTGCCGCCGCGCTCGATCTGCAAACGGGCCAGCAGCATCGCCAGCGCCGGCTGGCGTGGGTCCTGGGTCAGGCCGAGCTGCAGCTGGCGGATCGCGTCGTCGGGGCGCTTGGCTTCGATCAGCAGGCCGACCAGGGTCTGGCGCGCGGCTTCGTGGCCGGGGTCGATGCGCAGTGCGGACTCCAGGGAGGCGATGGTCTCGCCCATGCGGCCGTCCTGCATGCTGGACAGCGCGCGCCGGTATTCGGCTTCGGCACGCTGCGACACGCTCTGGTTGCGGCCCGATGCGGTGCGGGCCGATGCATTGCGGCTGTCGGCGATGGTCCCGGCAGGCGCAAAAGGCTTGCGCGCCAGGCGCGCTTCCAGTTCCTGGGTCAGGGCCCGGCGTACGGCGCGCGCTTCCTCGCTGTCCGGCTCGACCGGCGCCACCGACTGGTACGCCACCCGCGCCGGCAGCGTGTCGACGATGGCGGCCTTGTGCTTCGGCGCGGCGCTGTCGCGGCGGGCCTGCGGCGCCTCCGGTTTCACGGGACGGGCCTCTGCCTTGGCTGGCGCCGGCGGCTCGGACGCCGCGGCACGCGCCGCCACCACCGGTGCCGGTTCGGGTGCCTGCGCGGCAGGCGGTTCGGCAACCGGCGCCGATGCCGGCTCCGAAGCAGGCGTACCGGCCGGCAGCATGGTGATCGTGCTGGTCATCTGCGGCGGCGCCTTGGCCGCTGCAGGCACAGGTACGGGCGCAGGCACGGCAGCCGACGCCGGTTTGGCCACCAGCGGCGCGCTAGCCACGCCGGGTGCATGCAGCTGCTGCCACCCGAACCACACCACCGCCACGGCGGCGAAGGCACCGCCCACGCCGGCCGCCAGCATGCGCTTGTTGACACCGTGGGGCTCGCGCGCCACCGGCTTGATTTGCGAAGGTAAGGCCTCGCCCGGCGCGGTACCGCGCGCGTCGAGGTCCTGCAGCATCTTGTTAATCAGACTCATCGCTTACTCATCCCGAACGTTAGCGCAGCAGCGCCCAGGCCAGGCCCGCGGCCAGGCAGGTTGCGCCCGCACCCGCCGCCGCCATCCATGGGCGGACGCGGCGCGGGCTGGCCGCCAGCGTGTCGCGCGCGGCGGCGGTCACGTGGGCGCCCGCCACCTGCTGCCGGCCCTCGCCGTAGCTCAGCATCAGCGCCTTGTGCGCCAGGATGTTGGCCAGGCGCGGCACGCCGCCGCTGCTGCGGTACAGGCGGCCGATCGCGCCCTGCGTGAACAGGCGCGCGCCGCTCCAGCCGGCCACGCGCAGGCGGTGCGCCACATAATAATCGAGGTCGTCGCGGCTGAGCGGTCCGAGGTGGTAATGAAAGGTGATGCGCTGGGCCAGCTGGCGGATCGATTGCAGTTCCAGCTTGCGGTTCAGTTCCGGCTGGCCGAACAGCACGATCTGCAGCAGCTTGCGCTTTTCGGTTTCCAGGTTGGTCAGCAGGCGCAGCGCTTCCAGGCTTTCCACCGGAATCGCCTGCGCTTCGTCCAGGCACAAAATCACGTGCTTGCCCTGCCCCGCCAGCTGCAGGAGGCGGTCGGTGATCGCCTTCAGCATGCGGTGCTGGTCGACGTCGCGCTCCAGCTGGACTTCGAGCTCGTCGGCCAGCGCCAGCATCAGCGTGCGCGGCTCCAGATACGGGTTCGGGATGTAGGCGGTGACGAAATCCGGGCCCAGCGTGGCCATGAACTTGCGGCACAACAGGGTCTTGCCGGTGCCGACTTCGCCGGTGATCTTGATGAAGCCCTCGCCGCCGCGCGCCGCCACCAGCAGCGTGTTCAGGGCTTCCTGCGAATGCGGGCTGCCGAAGAAGAAGCTGGTGTCCGGAGTGATCCCGAACGGGGCCTCGCGCAGGCCGAAGTGGGCCGTGTACATTACCGGATCCCTCGCGCGCGCGGATCGAGCTGCTCGATGCGGCGGTTGGCGTCGAGCAGGTCGTCGTTCCAGTTGTTGATGCCTTCGACGATGGTCGGCTTGATCAGCACCACCAGCTCGCGCTTCTGGTTGACGCGTTTCTTCTGGCCGAACAGGGTGCTCAGCACCGGCACGTTGGTGGCGCCCGGCACGCTCGAGCTGTCGTTGGTCGACGCCTGGCGCATCAGGCCGCCGATGGCGACCACCTGGCCGTTGGTGCCGCGCACGATGCTGTCCAGCTCCGAGGTGGCCGATGCCGCCAGTGGCAGCGTCAGGTTGCCGGCCGAGCCCAGGCTGACGTCCTTGTTGACGGTCGAGACCTGGCTCACCGACGGGTGCACGTGCAGCAGGATGTTGCCCTTCTCGTCGATCTGCGGGGTCACGTCCAGCACCACGCCCGAGAAGAAGGGTTGCAGGGTCACGCTCGGCGTGACGGTATTGCTGCTGGTGGACAGCGCGGTGGTGGTGGTCACGCCGGTCACGTAGAACTCGTCGGTGCCGATCTTCAGCACCGCCTTCTGGTTGTTGATCGCCGCCACGCGCGGACTCGAGAGCACGTGTACGGTGCCCTGGGTTTCCAGGAAGGACAGCAGCGCCGCGAAGTTGCTGGTCTGGACCGCGAGGCCGAACATCGAGCCGGCCGCGTTGACCGCGTTCGACAGCGAGAAGCCGGTGCTGGCCGACAGGCCGGTGGCCGGGTCGGTGATCACGGCCGGCTGGCCGCCGCCGAAGGGCAGCGGCGTCAGCGACGCGCCCGGTCCGATGATGCCGCCCGAGACGCGGTTGTCGTGGCTGCTGCGGATCGAGGCGAACGAGGCCCAGTTCACGCCGCTCTGGTAGCTGTCGTTCAGTTCGACTTCGAGGATCTTCGCTTCCAGGATCACCTGGCGGTCGACCGCGAGCTGGGTCGCCTTCAGGTAGGCGTCGACGTTGCGCAGTTCGTCCGGCATGGCGCGGATCACGATCACGCCCGACTGCGGACTGATCACGACGTTGCGGCCGCCCTCCTTCGGCCCGACGATGGCTTCCACGGCCGCCTTCAGGTCGGCCCAGAAATCGTTGTCCGAGGTGGTGTTGACGTCGGTGCTCTCGACCTGGCCCGGATTGCCGCCGTACTGGTTGCTCTGGTTGCCGTTGTTCTGGCCCGTCGCGCCCTGGCCGCCGTTCTGGTTGCCGTTCTGGTTGTTGACGGCGTTCGAGACCGAGGTCGAGGTCACGCGCAGGTTGGAGGCGCCGCGGCGCTTGCCGACCAGGTAGTTCACGTGGAACATCTTGGTCTGCATGGTCAGCGGCTTGATCGAGATGCGGGTGCCGTCGATCTTGTAGTCGTAGCCGTACATCTCGCGGATCGCGTCCAGCGTTTCCGGCAGGGTCACGTCCTTGAGGTTGGCGGTGATGCTGCCGCTGACGTCCGGGTGCACCAGGATGTTGTAGCGGGTGCCGGCGACGATCGAGCGGAAGAACTGCTGCGCCGGGACGTTGTTGAACGAGACGTTGAAGCGTTCTTCCAGCGCCGGGCGTGCCTTCGGCAGCTGGGTCGCGAGCGCGGCGGCGGGCGGCAGCAGTGCGTCGGCCACCGCGCTGTCGACGCTCGGGGCGGCGGCCGGACGGCTGGCGTTGACGCCGGCGACTTCCTTGCGGATCTGGTCGTAGGTCGTGTTGTTCGGCGCGCTCTGGCAGCCGGCCAGCAGCAGCGCCGCGGCGCTTGCGATGGAGGTGGCTCGGGTAATCACACAGTTAAGCGTCGTATGCATTCATTGTCCTCGGGTGGAGCGTACGGGCGAGATGCCGCCGGCGGCCGGGGGCACCAGGCGCAGCACCTGGCGTTCGCGGCCGCGTACCAGTTCGACCTCGTTGTCGGCGATGCGCGCCACGCGCGCACCGCGGAAATCGTCGCCGGGACGCACGGTCTCGCCGTCGATCACGGCCAGGTGGCGGCCGCCGGGCGCGCGTCCGATCAAAATGGTTTGCAGTTGCGGCGCGGCGCTCGGCGCCGCGGCGGGGCCGGCCGTGGCCGTCATGAGGCTGGCCGGCGGCCGCATCGGGTCCTGCAATGCCTGGGCCGCGGCGGCGCCCGCGGCCAGCGTCAGCACGGCGGCCAGCAGGGTCTTCACAGCTTCATCCATTTCTCGTCCAGGCTCAGGGTATACAGGGTCAGGGTCAGGCGCACGGTCGGATACTCTTCGACATCGAGCTGGGCGCGGCCCCAGAACAGCTGGGTCGGCAGCGCTTCCAGCGCCGTCATGTAGTCGACCATGTCGAGGTAGCTGCCGCGCGCGGTCAGTTCGACGCCGTGGCGGAACAGCAGCTCCGGGCCCTTGACGGCGGCCGGTGCGAGCGCCGGCGCGGCAGCCAGGCCCTTGGCCTTCTCGCCGGCATCCACGATGCTGCTCAGCGGATCCACCGGCAAGGTGCGCACCGCCACCAGCTTCAGGCGGCCGTTGGCGCGCAGGATCGATTCCAGCAGCGGCGCGATGCGCTCCGGCGGCACCAGGCCACGCTGCATCGCGCGCAGGTCCGAGCTCAAGCGCTCGGTCTCGCCGCGCACCGCCTGCAGGCGTGCGCGCAGCGGCGCGTCGGGGTCCTGGCGCGCCTGTTCCAGCTTGCGCACGATCTCGGCGTTGGTGGCGGCGATCGCGGTCTTCTGCTGGGCCAGCTGGGTGCGCAGCGCATCCTGCTTGCGCTGCAGCGGGCCGAGCACGATGAATTGCGCGGCCAGGGCCAGCGTCGCCAGTACGGCAAGGAACACCATCACGCGTTCGCGCTGGCTGAGGGCGTCGATGCGGGCAGCCAGTACCTGCCAGCGTTGCTTCATCATGGCTGTGCTCCCGGCTTGCCCTGCGGCGCCGACGCCAGGCTGAATTCGACGTAGGGCGCCGGCATGCTGGCGTCCTTGCCGTCCTTGCCCGCGACCTTGAGCGCGGCCGCTTCGCCGATCTGCAGGGTGCCCACCGGCGTGCCCTGCATCACCTGCTCGTTGCGCAGGCGGCCGAGGAAGCCCGGCACCAGCGCCGGGTCGAGCGCGCGGCCGCGCACGCCGATGTCCTGGCCGGCGCCGCCGATGCTGACGCCGGTCAGCCACAGGCCCTCGACGCGCTGGCGCGCCAGCGCGCGGAAGTATTCGGCATAGCCGCGGGTGTTGCCCAGGTCGCCGCGCCGGATGGTGTCGGACACGCGGTGCAGCGCGTCGAGCTGGGCGTTGGCCTCGGCCAGTTCGCCGTCGAGCCTCGGGTCTTTCTGGCGCGCCGGGTAGTCGGCGGTGACGCCCGCGAGGCGCTTCTGCACCCCATCCAGGCGTGCCGCGCCGGCCTTGGCCTCGCTCTGCAGGTCGGCCACCTGCATGTTCTCATGGATGCCGGCAGCGGCCAGGCCAAGCGCCAGCACGCCGCTGCCGATCGCCATCGTGCGTGCCGTGAGACGCTGGATCTGCTGCTCGAACTGTTCGCTGAACAGGTTGATCTGCTGCGGCGCGCGGGTGCCGGCGGCACCGGCCTGGACATCGCGCAGGGCCGCGCCCAGCGCCACGAAGAAGCGCTGCTGGAGCGCCGCGTCCTTCAGCTCGGGCACGCGCGTGAGGTCGAACACGGTGGCAAGGTCGAGCGTCTCGACGCGGGTGTACAGGTTGCTCGACAGGTATTCCTCGAGACCGGTGGCCGCGGTCGGGGCCAGCACCAGCTTGGCCACGCTGATGAAGGAGAACTGGCGTTCGAAGTGGTCGAGCGAGCGTTGCAGCTCGAGGGTGATCTTGTCGAAGGCCTGGTGCTTGCGCTCGTGGTCGGGCTCGAGCAGCTGGGCCAGCGTCACGTCGATGCGGCGCGACAGGTACAGTTCGCTGCGCCAGGACACGGTCAAGAGGCCGCCGTCCTCGCCGAACGACAGCATGGCCACGCCGCGGCCGTCGCGTTCGAGCATGCCCGAGACGTTACGCTGGGCCATCTCCGGGATGTCGATCGCGCCCAGCCTGACCTTGGCGTCGGCGAACAGGTTCTGGCGCGCCTTGACGACGCTGTTCCTGGCTGCCACCGCGAACACGCTCTGCTGCGGGCGGGCGGCGGCGCTGGCGTCGACCGGAATCTCGAGCGCATCGATGGTGGCGTCGTCGACCGGGAAGTCGAGCAGGTCCTTGAGGCGCCAGCGCATAGCGGTCCGGAGTTCCTCGCGCGGCACGTTCGGCGCCTCGGCCGAGAGCAGCTGGTAGTCGCCGCCGCCCAGCACCGTGGCGCAGCGGTAGTCGCCGCTGTGCAGTTCCTTGCCGGCGCGCTCGAGGGTGTCGACATCGAGGCGGCCCGGGAAGAAGTGCGCAAGCATCACCATTGGCTGCCGCTCGGCCTCCGCCGCGGCGCCGCCTGCGGGCGCGGCCACGCTGGCGGTGGCCAGGCCATCGCGCTGCGGCACGATCGCCAGCCAGGCGCCGTTCTTCTTGGGTCGACTAAATAAACGCATGCGCGGCCGTGGACATCAGTGAGTTCGAGGAGTATTCGCTAGACTCTTGATTATATTCAACTCCAGGCAAAAGCCGATACCATTTTTGCACTCAGGAAAAATATTCCCGGTTTCCTTTGTAGAACAACCAAGAAGCCGTTGTGCTTACACCTCACCGGTAGATTTCACGCAGGTAGATCAGCGGATTGCGGTAGACGCCGAAGGTCACGCGCGCGCGCGTGCTCGGCAGCCAGATGCCGGCATTGCCGCCGCCAACCGTCAGGTCGAAGGCGCCGATGTTGGTGCGGCCCGGGCTCTTCAGGCCCAGGCGGCCGACGCCGTTGTTGAGCGGGATGGCAACACCGCCGCCGAGGGCCGTTACCGCGCCCGTATTGCAGGCGCTCGGCGTGGCGCTCTTGCTGTCGGCGAAGAAGCGCGTGCAGCTGTTCGTGACCGGCACCAGCTTGTCGCCGGTCGTGGTGGCGCTGTCGGTGGCGGTGGTCACCCAGGTCTTGCCGTTCCAGTACTGCTCGGCCAGGTTCAGGGGTAGGTTCAGCAGTTCGGAACCGAAGGCGTTCGGCACGAACAGGCGTCCGGACACGGCCATCAGGCCATCCTCGTATTGGGCGGCGCGCGCGGTGTCCAGCGTGGCCGACGTGACGAAGATATCCTTGGTCGTTGTGGGGCCGGTCGACAGCCGCTCGCGCATGTTGGCGCGCAGGTAGAACAGCGTCGGCGCTACCCTGCCGCCGGTGGCGGCAGCGCTGCTGCCCGCGACGAAGGGGTTGCCGAGCGCGTAAGTCCCGTTGGTCGTCATGGCCGGGAACTCGTAGGGACCGCCGGAAGTCTGCAGCGGGTTGGCGGGGTCGACCGCGAAACCGGTCAGGGGCGAACTGGTGATGTCGTTCGGCTTGACCGCGGCCGTCATGCCCACGTTGCGGTAGACCACGCCGTTGACGACGTTGGCGTTGGCGTTGCTGGCGAGACCGGCCAGGTTGCGGAACAGCGACAGCGGCTGCTCGGCGCCGTCGCGCGGCAGCGCATACGGCGTCACCGTGAAATTGAACGGCTGGTTCGAGTACACGGCGCCCACCGGCGCGAAATCGGTCGGGCATGCCATGTCGGGGGTGCAGGCGAAAGGCGCCACCACCCGGCTCTCGAAATGGTCGGGATAGAAGTGGCCGATCACGCGGGTGGCACTCACGATCCGCGCCGGGTCCGCCTTGACCGCCTTGCCCGGACCGCCGACCACGCCGGTGCCCAGGTAATCCGACAGGTAGGGCGTGACGGCCAGGTAGCCGCCCTCGAACCAGCGTGCTTTCGCATCCAGCGCGCCAGCGATGCCGGTGTTCGGGGTGAAACCCTGGTCCAGCACGAAGGCTGCGGCGACCAGCTTGTCGATCGCGCCGTCGCTGTCGGCCACCGGCAGGACCGGTGACGCCAGCGGGTCGGCTGCGAACAGGTCGAGCTTGAAATTGAGTTCGATCAGGTTGTCCGCCAGCACGCCCTTGAGCGCAGTCGGCTCCTTGCCGAAGCTCGGCGCATAGTTATTGTCGGCCATCAGCGCCCCCAGGCGCATGGTGAACGGTTCGCCGGCCTTGGCAAAGGCGGTCGGACTCGGCTTCTTCCAGCTGTCGCCGCCCGTGCCCAGCAGGTCGGCGACGCCGTCGGCGTTGCGGAACACGGTCTGGAAGCGGATGTCGGTCGGGCGCGAGATGAAGTCGACCGTTCCCATCACCGTGCCCTGGTAGCTGAGCGACAGGCTGATGCGGCCGACGTCGGCATAGAAGAAAGCCGAGCCGTTCGGCAGGGTGCCGGTCGGCTGGTTGGCCGGCACGGTCACGTTGACATACTTCCAGCTGCCCTTGCAGTCCAGGCCCAGGCCGGCCTGCGCATAGGTCAGTGCCACGTTCGAGTAAGGCTGGCAGGTCGCCGCCAGGCCGATGTTCAGGGTGTAGTCCGAGCTGCTGACGGCACTGGCGCGGCCGCCGGCAACCGAGGTCACATAGATCTTGGTCGTGCCGGCAGCGGCGGTCACCGGACCGATGAAGCGGTGACAGCCGGCGTCGCCCGGCGCGGTGACGATCGGATCGCCGCTCTTGCAGACCTCGGTGGTGAACACCACCGCCGACGAACCGGGGTCGGTGGCGGAGCTGGTATTCGTCGCCGTGTTGTTGCCGGTGTTGCCGTCGCCGGTCATGCCGGCCACGGTGGCCGAATTGGTATAGGTGCCGGTCGCGCTCGGCGTCACGGTGATGGTCAGCGCGTTTGCCCTGTCGCCGGCGGCAAGCTGACCGGCGCGGGTGCAAGTGACCAGCGTGGCGCCGTTGCTGCCGGCGGCGCTGCTGCAGCTCCAGCCGCTGCCGCTGGTCGAGACCAGCTTGAGGCCGGACGGCAGCGTGTCGGTGACGGTGATCGGGCCGGTCTCGACGTCGGTGCCGACATTGCTGACGTTCAGCGTGTAATAGGCGGTCGAACCCACGCGCAGGTCGCCGGTGCGCGTCATCGACAGTGCCAGGTCGCCGTTGCCGACGAAAGGCATGGCGACGATCTCGGCACTCAGCAGCACCAGGTCCTGGCCCGAGCGGTAGGTAGTGGTGGCGGTGTTCTGCCCCGGCGAGATGAAGTTCGCGTTCAGGGTATAGGCGTCGAAGTCGATGCCGTAGCTGCTGTAGTCGCCGCTGATGTTGCTGGCCGAGTTGAACTGGTTGCCCGCCGGGTTCATCGAATCGGTCAGCTCCTTGCCGTTGAACAGCAGGTTCTCGCCGCCCTGCGACAGCGTCGCATCGCCTTCCCAGGTGATGTGGCCGATGCGGCCGGTCACGTTGCTCGGCAGCGGATTCGGCACGTTGAAGTTGCCGAGGTTGATGATGAAGCCGCTGTTTTGGAAATACTGGAAGCCTTCGTAGACGTTCAGCAGGCGGAATGGCTCGTCCGGGTGCGAATACACGACCAGCAGCGCGAAACCGCCGACCACCGCCTGTGAGCCGCACCACGGGTTGCCGTTATCGATGCTCAACCCGCTGAACGTATAAGTCGTGTTGGGATTCAGCTTGCTCCTGACCCGCGCCGTGACGTCGGCGGCGCCGCTGAAATAATTCATGCCGTTGCCGACGGTGCCGGACGTGTACTGGCGTCCGGCATACACCGACACACCGTCGAAGGTGACGTTGTTGTCCGCGGTGTTGCCGGAGCCGACCCAGTACAGCCGGGCACTGAGGATGGTGGCGCCGGTCGGCACCCCGGACAGCTTGGCCGAGACGCTGCCGGTGATGCTGCAGGCGCTATTGCTGTAACTGTTGTTGCCAGCCGTGCGCATCGTCGCCTCGGTGCCGGTGAAGTTGACCTGGCCGCGGAAGCTGGTGTACTGCTGCACCGTGGTGTCCGCGCGCGCCGCCGGGCCGGCCAGCAGCAGGGTCAAGCCGAGCAGCAGGCCCAGGAACAGCGCCGGCCATTGCGCCGGGTAGCCGGGCTTCACGCCGACACCTCCATGCGGCGGCGCACGTATTGTGGACTGTTGTTGGGCACGCCCTCGCACAGCTTGTTGGCGTCGGCCATGTTGCAGGCGACCGAGGTGATGTTCGCGGGCGTATTGGGTCCGCCGGCCTGGTTGCAGCTGACCACCACGGTGAAGCTGCGCAGTTCGCTGTCGGCCGGCATGGCGAGCGTGACCTGGCTGGACGCGCCGGGGCAGCAGCCGGCTGCGGTGCAGCCGCCGCGCAGGCGCCGGAACAGGCCGTACTCGATGCCGGCGCGGGCCGCCTGGTAGGCGCGCGCGCCCTCGAGGTCAAGGTCGGAACTGGCTTGCTGGCTGGTGTACAGCGAGACCATCGCCACGCCGAGGCCGGTCAGCACGACCAGCAGGAAGATCGCGGTGACGAGGCCGACGCCGGCGCTGCGCGCCAGGGAAAGAGGTGCTCGCATCATGGGGTATTGTCGACGTGGATCTGGTGGACCAGGCGGATTGCCGGCGAATCGGGATAGCGGCCGCGCAGCTCGAGCGACACCAGCACCAGGCCGGTACGCTGGGTCGCCGCCGTGTCATAGTTGAACAGGCCGTTGCAATTGGTCAGGCGCGCGGCGACGATGGCGCGCTGGCCGCCGCTCGGGACCGCCGACTGGGTCGCATTGATGGCGTAGCCCCAGGCGCGCATCAGGGTCTGGGTACCGTCGCCGGCGTTCTGGCAATAAAAGCTGACGGGGCCGCTGACCACCTGGAAGCTGCGCGTCGGCGACGGCAGCGCCGGCGTGGCCGCCGCGAACGGATTGGCGTTCAGGCGCACGGTGGCGATGCGTCCCAGCGTGGCGTCGGTCGTGTAAGCCGGCGCGGCCTGCACCACGCCGCTGTTGCCGCCGCCGTAGGCATCGGCCGGCGCCACGCCCAGGTTGTAGACCACCACGCGGTCGCCCGCCGCCACCTGGGCGAAGCTGTCCGGCGGCGCCAGCACGGTGAACGCCGTCTGCGCCGGATCGTCGAACGCCGGCAGGCTGGTCACGCCGTCGTCGACCGCCAGGTAGCGCCCTCCGGTTTTGGTCTGCAGGAATTCGAGCGAATTGCCGTTCACGACGCGCACGCTGTTGGGCAGCGCCAGGCGGATGTCGCGCGCGATGCGGCGCAGCGCCAGGTCGGCCTGGTCGGTGATCTCGGCGCGGTCGACGGCGTCGCGGTAGCCCAGGATCGGCGCGCGGATGAACAGCGCGACGACGGCGGCCAGGATGCCGATGATGACGATGACCAGGATCGCCTCGACCAGGGTGAAGCCGCGTGCGCGGCGCGGGGTTCTGCGCGACAGGGTCATAGCGAAGCCGGCGCGTAGCGCGTGCGGAAGCCGTCCAGGCTCAGGGACTTGCCGTCGTAATTGATGGTGACCGTGATGCGCAGGACGTCGGTCTGGGCGCTGTCACCGGCGTTGCCGATGGCGTTGGCGCCGCCGGCGCTGCCCAGCGTATCCGGGCGGATTTTGACGCTGGCCGTGAAACCGCTCAGCGGCAAGGGATTGCCATTGGCGTCGGCCAGCCTGCCGTCGGCGGCGTTGAAGGGTGTGGCAAACGACTTGGGGTCGACGGCGTAGTCGTTGACGTTGTCGAAGGGCCGCGCATTGTTGGCTTCCGGCCCCCAGTTCTCGACGGTCGCGGCGGCGCACCCCTCCGGCCCCGCGACCGCGGTGGCCGGATTGTCGTCGCCGGCGCGTGGATCGTAGATGTCGCAGTACGAGAACTTGGCCAGCTCGACCTCTTCCAGCAGCGCCTCGGCCAGCATCAGGGCCTGCTTGCGGCGCACCGGATCGGCGCTGCGCTGGGTGGTGAAGTTCATCACGGCGAGGATGGCGGCCAGGGCGACGCCGATGATCATGATGAACAGGATCAGTTCGATCATCGTCACGCCGCGCTGGCGCACGCGGGAATGACTACGGGAACGGACGCGCGGCTCAGTTGACATAGCCGGTCTCCTGCGACACCTCGATCGGGATCGACACGCCGCCGCCCGCGATGACGACCTTCAGGCCGCCGAAGACGCTGCTGCTACCTGTGATGCCGGGCTGGCCCAGGCCATTGAAGAAGAAAGGTGCCAGGCTGCCGGACACCGGCTGCATGCTCACGCCGCGCGGCCAGCCTTCGCAATACCAGGTCTGGACGTAGGCGCCGCCGGCAACGCAGCGGGCGCGGGTGGCCGCGCTGCCGCTGTTGGCGCCGGACGGTGCCGGCACCAGGGCGCTGGACGGGCATGGGGTGGCGGCATCGAAGCACAGCGCCACGCCGTCGAGCGCGCCCTGCACGTACACCGGGCGGTTCTGGGCGACGGCCAGCTTCTGGGCATAGCGCAGCATGGCGCGGCTCTGCTCCGCGAACGCGGTCGCGTCGTAGCTGCTGCGATCGAAAAAACGGGACACGCCGATGGCGCTGAGGATGCCGATCAGGATGATCACGACGATCAGTTCGACCATCGTGAAGCCACCGGAGCGGCGGAGAGAAGCGGAGGGACGGCGCAAGATATGGGGCATGTGCTTCGACATGGGCCGCGCCTCCGCGGCGGTTTAGTTGCAGTTGGTGACGTCGGCAACGACGGTCGGCGGCGTCACGACGGTGCCGGACACGGTGGCGGGAGTATAAACGACCCTGCAGTTGGTCTCGGCGTTGACACCGATCGGCGACACGGTCACGCTGCCCGTCGTCGTACCGGCGGTGGCGACCACGGTGATCGTATAATCCTTGTTGGTCTTGCCATCGGTGGTGATGCCGGCCGCGGTTGCCAGTGCGGCGCTGGCGCTCGGGTAACCGTTCGACATCGGCACCGCCAGACCTTCCATGGTGGCGTTGGTCGAGTTCGCGGTCGGGTTGACCAGGAACTGGCCGTGGGCCATCGCCGACACCGAGTTCAGCGAGCCGCGCACTGCCTGCACCGATGCGGCGCGCGCTTCGGCGCTCAGGTTGGCGAACTTCGGCAGCGCGGTGGCGGCCAGGATGCCGAGGATGACGATCACGACGATCAGTTCGATCAGGGTGAAACCGCCTTGTGCAGCGCTCTTGAGGTTCTTCTTCATACAATAATCTCCGAAAAAAGTGGTGCGGATAAGCCGCTTGGTTTAGCTGGTGATTCGGTTGCCTATCCGCTGACTTGATTCAGGGCCAGGCTGACGTTACGTTGTTCAGGTGCTCGTAGGAATTCTACCTTGAACTTGAGCAATCTTGCCGTACCGAAAGACAATCTTTCTGCGTTTGGTAACAGATACACAATCGATTTGTCGCGCGCATCAAACACCCAGCCGGCACGGCCGATTTTTTCGGGGTCCGGCGCCTCGAATTCGCCGAGATAATTCGAGGGCTTGTCGATCAGCAGGTTCATCGGGTTGTCCTCAGCCAGCGCGCGCAGCGCGTCCAGGCGGCCGGCCGCCTGCAACTGCACCGCGCGCACGTGCAGCGCGGTGCGCATGGCCGCCACCAGCTGGCGCGTCGCCGCCATCTCCGCCTGGTCGCGGTAATAGTCGAAACGGTTCAGCAGCACGGCGCTGAGGGCGGCGGCCACCATCACGGTGACCGCGAATTCGAGCAAGGTAAAACCACGTGTGCGCATGGGTATCCTCATTAGTGATGGAGGGCCGCCTGGCCCAGGTCCCAGATCGGCAGGAAGATGCCGAGCGCCAGCATCAGCACCATCACGCCCAGGAACACGATCAGGATCGGCTCGATCTGGCTCGACAGGGTCTTCAGCTCATAGTCGACCTCGCGCTCGTACATCATCGCGATCTCGTCCATCAGGTCGTCGATCGAGCCGGACTCCTCGCCCACCGCGATCATCTGCAGCACGATCGGGGTGAACACCTGGGCATTGGTGGCGGTGCGCAGGATGCTGTCGCCGCGCTCGACGCCGTCGCGCATCTGCTCGATGCGCGATGCCAGATAGGCGTTGTCCGAAGTCTGCGACACCACCGTCAGCGCCTGCACGATCGGCACGCCGCTGCGGATCGACAGCGCGAAGCTGCGCGCGAAGCGGGCCATCGTGCCCTTGTGGATGATCTTGCCGGCGATCGGCAGGCGCAGCTTGATGCGGTCCCAGGCCAGGCGGCCGCCCGTGGAACGGGTCCAGGTGCGGAAACCGAAGACCGCGGCCGCGATGCCGACCGCGAAGGCCGGCCACCACTCGACCGTGAAGCGCGAGGTGCCGATCAGGATGCGCGTCATCAGCGGCAGCTCGGTACGGAAACTGTTGAACACCTTTTCGAACTGCGGAATGACGAAGATGTTCACCACCGCCATCGCCGCCACCATCGCGATCAGCACGAACATCGGGTAGCGCAGCGCGGTCTTCACGCGCTCGCGCATGTCGCGGTCGAATTCCATGTGGTCGAACAGGCGCAGGAAGACTTCTTCCAGGCGGCCGGTCATCTCCCCCACCCGCACCATGGCCAGGTAGAAGGTCGAGAAGCATTCGGGATGGCGGCGCATCGCGGCCGACAGTTCGCGGCCGGCGTCGAGCGATTCGCGCAGGTCGCGGATCACGCGGCCGAACGAGGGGTTGGTGGCCGACTCCTGCAGTCCGGCCAGGCCGCGCATGATCGGCACGCCGGATTTCAGCAGCGTGTAGATCTGGCGGCTGAACAGCTGGACGTCGAGCGATGTGACGCGCTTGCGGGCCAGGCGCTGCCACACGGTCTCGCCGTCGTCGTTGCCGGTCGTGACCTTGCGCGTGGTCAGCACGATCTCGAGCGGCGTGACGCCGGTGCCGAACAACTGGTCGGCAATCGCCCCGCTGTCGGCGCCCTCGAGCACGCCCTGCATCATCTCGCCGCGTCCGTTGCGGCCCTTGTAGGCGAAGAACGGCACGCTTTATTCCTCGGTCTGGTTACTGACGCGCATGGCCTCGGCCACCGTGGTGCGGCCCTGGATCGCCAGGCGCACGGCGCTGCGGCGCAGGGTTTCGCCGCGCATCTCGGCATGGGCCACCTTCAGGAAGTGGCCGGGGTCCGGGTGGTTGACGGCGTCGTTGACGGCGCGCGTCATCTCCAGCAGTTCGTAGACGCCGGTGCGGCCGCGGTAGCCGGTGCCGTTGCAGTGCGAGCAGCCGCGCCCGTGGAAGAACGGCACTGTCTCGGCGCGCTCGCCGAGTTCAGCGCGCAGCCAGGCGCGTTCCGGCGCAGGCGCCGCGTGCGGCTGGGTGCAGCTTTCGCAGATCACGCGCACCAGGCGCTGGGCCAGCACCGCCTGGAGCGAGCCGCCGACCATGTAGCGCGGCACGCCCATGTCCATCAGGCGCAGCGGGGTCGAGGCGGCATCGTTGGTGTGCAGCGTGGAGAGGACCAGGTGGCCCGTCATCGCGGCGCGCAGGCCGATCTGGGCGGTTTCCTGGTCGCGCATCTCGCCGACCAGCACGATGTCCGGGTCCTGGCGCAGCGCCGAGCGCAGCACGCGCGCGAAATTCAGGTCGATCTTGTCGTTGACCTGCACCTGGTTGATGCCGGGCAGGCGGTATTCGACCGGGTCCTCGACCGTGATCAGCTTCTTTTCCACCGAATTCAGCTCGGCCAGCGCACTATATAAAGTCGTGGTCTTGCCGGAACCCGTCGGGCCGGTGACGAGCACCAGGCCGTTGGGGCGCTGGACGATGGCGCGGAAGCGCTCGACCAGGGTCGGATGCATGCCGATCGCGTCCAGGCGCAGCGTGGTGCCGACCTGGTTCAGCAGACGCATGACCACCGATTCGCCGTACTGGGTCGGCATGGTCGAGATACGCACGTCGATGCGCTGGTTCTTCACCTTGACCGCGAAGCGGCCGTCCTGCGGCAGGCGCTTTTCCGAGATGTCGAGATCGGCCATCAGCTTCAGGCGCAGCGCCAGCGGGGTCGCGATCTTGATGTCGGCCTCGGTCTGCAGGTGCAGCACGCCGTCGATGCGGAAGCGGATCTGCAGGCGCCCGTCCTGCGGCTCGATGTGGATGTCGGAGGCGCGCACCTGGGCGGCATCGTCGAACACCGATTGCAGCAGCTTCACCACCGGCGCCTCTTCCAGGCCGGAATTCGAGGCCAGCGCGCCGAAGTCGACCGAGGTGGCATCGCCCAGGTCCTGTTCCAGCTCGCGTGCCAGGCCGGTGATCTCGCCGGTACGGCGGTAGATGCGGTCGATGACCTGCAGCACCTCGGTCTCGTTGACCACGGCCAGCTCGACGCCCTTCTTCAGCAGGCGCGCGATCTCGTCGTAGGCGAACAGGTCGGTCGGGTCGGACACACCCACCAGCACGCTCTCGATGCGGTCTTCCAGCACCAGCGCGCGGAAGCGCCGCGCCTGGGTCTCGGGCAGCAGGCGCACCACGTCCTGGTTGATGTTGTAGAACTTGAGGTTGATGTAGGGGATGCCGAGCTGGCGCGCCAGCGCGCCGGAAATCTGTTCCTCGGTCACGAAGCCGCTTTCCACGAACACGCGCCCGAGCTTGCGCCCGGTGCGCTTCTGGTCAGCCAGCGCCTGGTTCAGCTGATCTTCCGACAGCAGCTTCTGTTGCACCAGGATTTCCCCGAGCCTGACTTTTTCCGGCCTCGCCATATCACCTCTTAGTTTCTTTAAAGCACCTCCACGCATTCTAAATCAGAAGACACAAAAATTTACGCTTGGCATTAATTTCCATACGGAAGCGTCGCCCGCGCGCGACGACCGGAAACTGCGGCATTGTCGTTTAGAACTTGAACGTTGCCCTGCATCCACTAACGTGAATTTATTACTCTCAATAACTACAGCAGCGCTACACCGGTCCGATGGCTGGGCTACCATGCGATCCAAGGCGCATAGCGATGCGCATTCGTGGAGTTTCATGCGGTGCAGTTGTCACGTCCTCATTCCCTGCCGTCGATCCGGTCCAAGCTGGTTACCCTGGTCCTTGCCTGCGCGCTGCCGATCCTGATCGGCTACCTGGTGTTCGCCCACGATGCCGACCAGCGCGAGGCACGCCACGTGGCCGAAGATGCGGCCATGATCGCGCGTGCGCTGGCGGGCGCGGTCGAGCGCGACCTGGACAACGGCGAGACCGCGGCGCGCACGCTGGCCAACGACCCGGCGCTGGCGGCCGGCCGCCTGGCCGAATTCCACGCCAATGCGCGCCGCCTGCTGCGCCCGGCCTTCCCGGTCGCGGCCTTCGTGCTGAGCGCGCCCGACGGCCGCCGGCTGCTGGATTCGCGCCACGCCTTCGGCAGCCCGCTGCCGCCGCCGGCCGATGGCGATACCGATGCAGACGTCACCCGGGCCGACCTGCGCACGGTGTTCGCCGGCGGCGACGCCGTCGTCTCCGGTCTGCGCCGCGCCGGCAGCGCCCGTCCCTGGGGCATCGCGATCACGGTGCCGGTGTGGGCGGGGGACAAGATCGCCTACGCGCTCACCGTCGAGCTGCGCCCGCGCCGCCTGGCCGAGCTGCTGGCCGCCCAGCAGCTGCCGCCGCACTGGAACGCCCACGTCTACGACCGCAACGGGCTGCTGGTCGCGCGCGCCGGCGAGCTGGTACGCGCGATCGGCGCGCCGATGCGGCGTGAACTGGCGGCCGCGCTGCCCGGGCACGACAGCGGCGTCGCCATCCTGGCAGCGCGCGACACCGGCGCCGCCAACCTGGCCTTCGCGCGCACGCCGGTGCAAGGCTGGACCGTGGCGATCGGCTTCCCGCGCCACGCCGCGCGCGATCTGCTGGGCACGCAGCCGGCCGTCGCGCTGGCCGGCATCCTGGGCCTGCTGGTGCTCAGCCTCGGGCTGGCCTGGCGCATCGGCAATTCGATCGCGCGCTCGGTGCGCGCCCTGACCGAGCCGGCCGCCGCGCTCGGCCGCGGCGAGCCGCTGCGCATCCCGCTGCTGACGATCCGCGAAGCGGCGAGCGTCGCCGGGGCGCTGCGCCAGGTCGAGGACGAACTGCTGCACTACCGCCTCGGCCTGGAATCGCTGGTGGCCAAGCGCACCAACGAACTGCAGCGCTCCAGCGCGCTGCTGGCCACGGTGTACGCCAGCGCCCCGGTCGGCCTGTCCTTCCTCGACCACAAGCTGCGCATCGTGATGGTCAACGACTACCTGGCGGCGATCAACGGCCTGCCGGCGGCCGCCCACATCGGCCGCACCCTGCCCGAGCTGCTGGGCGCGCGCGGCGCCGTCATCGAACAGCCCTATCGCGAGGTGCTGGCCAGCGGAAGGCCGCTGATCGACGTCGAGGACAGCGGCGATTCGCCGGCGGCGCCGGGCGTGATGCGCCACTGGCTGTGCAGCTACTACCCGGTGTTCGGCCCCGGCCCGGCGTCGGAACGCGAACTGGTCGGCATCAACGCGGTCGTGCTCGACATCAGTGAACGCATGCAGCAGGACCAGCGCCACCGCGACAACGAGGTGCTGTACCGCGCCCTGTTCGAGGATTCCGGCGACGCCCACGTCCTGATCGCCCTCGGCGCCGGCTTCGTCAGCGCCAACCAGGCCGCAGTGCGCATGTTCGGCTGCGCCGACACCGCCGACTTCCTGGCAATGTCGCCGGCCAGCGCCTCGCCCGAATTCCAGCCCGACGGCAGCCGTTCCGACGAGCAGGCCGAGCGCTACATCAACGGGGCACTCGAGGAAGGCGTGCGCCAGTTCGAATGGCTGCACCGCCGCCGCGACGGCAGCGTGTTCCATGCGGACGTGCTGCTGAACCGGGTCGACATCGGCGGCAAGGGCATCGTGCAGGGCACCATCCGCGACATCAGCGCGCGCGTCGCCACCGAAGCCGCGCTGCGCGCCGCCGGCAGGCGCCTGGAAGAAAGCGAGCGCATGATCCGCATGGTCACCGACCACCTGCCGGCGCTGGTCGGCTACTGGGATGTCGGCCTGCGCGTCCGCTTCGCCAACCGTCCCTATCTCGAATGGCTGGGCAAGAGCAGCGCGGAGGTGATCGGCCACTCAATCGACGAACTGATGGATCCCGAGCAGATCGCCCAGGTGCGGCCCCAGCTCGACGGCGTGCTGCGCGGTGAACCGCAGTTCTTCGAACGCAACCTGCAGCGCAGCGGCAGCGACAAGGTGATCCATGCCTGGGGCAGCTACATCCCCGACTTCGACGACGCCGGCCGGGTGCGCGGCTTCTACATGCTGCATGCCGACGTCACCGAGCTGAAACGCACGCAGTCGCGCCTGGAGGAAGCGCTGCAGGCGGCGCAGGCGGCCAGCAGCGCCAAGGGCGCCTTCCTGGCCAACATGAGCCACGAGATCCGCACCCCGATGAACGCGATCATGGGCCTGGCGCGCCTGCTCGAGGAAGCCGGACTCGGACGGCGCGAACGCGGCTACCTGGCGCGCATGCAGATGGCATCCAAGACCCTGCTGTCGATGCTGGGCGACGTGCTCGATTACTCCAAGGTCGAAGCCGGCCAGCTGGTGCTGGAGCAGACGGTGTTCCGCATCGACGACGTGCTCTCCAGCGTCGGCGTGCTGACCGCGACCACCGCCTGGAAGCGCGGCATCGAACCGGTGTTCGCGGTCGACCCCGGCGTGCCGGCCAGCCTGGTGGGCGACCCGATGCGGCTGGAACAGGTGCTGCTCAACCTGATGAGCAACGCAGTCAAGTTCACCGAGCACGGTGAAGTGGTGCTGTCGATCGCGCCGGCCGCCCGCAGCGGGCACGGCGACGGCGGCGCGGTCGCACTGGCGTTCTCGGTGCGCGACACCGGCATCGGCATCGCCCCGGAACAGCAGCAGCGCATGTTCGAAGCCTTTTCGCAGGCCGACAGCTCGACCAGCCGCAAGTACGGCGGCACCGGCCTCGGCCTGGCGATCAGCCGCCGCCTGGTGGCGCTGATGGGCGGCGACCTGGATGTGCGGAGCACGCCCGGCCAGGGTGCCGAGTTCCGCTTCACGGCAAGATTTGGAGCAGTACCGGCACACGCACTGGCGGTGCCTGTGCCGGCGGCACCTATCGACAATGCGCGCGTGCTGGTGGTCGACGACAACGCCAGCAGCCGCGGCGCGCTAGCGCGCCTGCTGGCCGGCTGCGGCTGGCAGGTCGATGGCGCCGCCAGCGGTACCGAGGCGCTGGCGCTGCTGCGCGGTGACGGTTCGGCAGCGCCCACCCCCTATCGGCTGGCGTTCATCGACAGCGCCCTGCCCGACCTCGACGGCGCCTCGGTCATTGCCTACGCGCGCGCCGACGCTGCGATCGCCATGCCGCCCTGCGCGCTGCTGGCCGCCGATCCCGAACACGAGCGCCTGGACGCGCTGGCGGCCGACCTGCGCATCGATGCGGTGCTGGCCAAGCCGTTCACGCCGCAGGCGCTGCGCGACACCCTGGCCACGCTGCTGGACGGGGCCGCGGCGCCTGCCGCAGGCGCGGACCCCGGCCAGGCCGCGCCGCTGCGCGCCCGCCTGGCCGGCCTGCGCGTGCTGCTGGTCGAGGACAACCTGCTGAACCAGGAAGTGGCGAACTACGTGCTGGTGCACGCCGGCGCGCGCGTCGATTTCGCCGTCAACGGCCGCGCCGCGCTCAGCATGCTGGAAGCCGGCAGCGTCTACGATGCGGTCCTGATGGACCTGCAGATGCCGGTGATGGACGGGGTCGAAGCCACTGCCGCGATCCGCGCCATGGGCCTGCACGCGCTGCCGGTCATCGCCATGACCGCCAACGCGATGGAAGACGACCGCCGGCGCGCGCTCGACGCCGGCATGAACGGCTACGTGGCCAAGCCGATCGACGTCGACGAGCTGGTGCAGACGCTGGCGCGCGTCACCGGGCGTGGCGGCGAGGAAGGGCCGGCGGCGGCGGTAACGGTACCCCTGCCCGCGGCGCTGGCGCTGCCGGCCGCCATCCCCGGCATCGACCTGAAGGCCACCCTGCCCCGTTTCGGCGGCAGCTTCGCCCGCTTTGCCGCGCTGTTCAAGCGCCTCGAAGCCTCGCAGGGCGGTGCGGTGGACGAGGCGCGCGCCTGCCTGCTTGCGGGCGACCGCGGCGGCGCAGCCCAGGCCGTGCACCGCCTGCGCGGCGTCGCCGCCAACCTCGGCGCGACCGAGGTCGCACGCCTGGCGCTCGAGTTCGAGGGCGCACTGCGGGTCGACACCGATGCCGCGCTGACGCTGCGCTTGGCCCGGCTGGATGCGGCGCTGGACACAGTGCTGCAGGCCGCGCGCGAACTGGACCTGCCCGAGGACGCGCCGGCGCGCCCGGCGCCGCCATGCGAGCTGCATGCCGCGTTGGCGCAACTCCTCGATCTGCTGCAAAATAACAACATGAAAGCGCTTGCCCGGTTCGATACCCTGCGCCCCGCCCTCGGCCGCGCCGCCCCCGCCCGGTGCCAGCCGCTGGCGGACGCCGTCGCGATGCTGCGCTTCGACACCGCCGCCGCACTGGTGCGCGAGATTCTGCACACCCTGGAGGATGCATGAGCTGGACCGACATGGCCATCAACGGCCGTATCCTGGTGGTCGACGATGCGATGGAGAATATCCAGATCCTGCATGCCGCCCTCCAGGACGAGCACGAGGTCCTGTTCGCCCTCGACGGCGCCCGTGCGCTGGAACTGGCGCGCACCCAGCAACCCGACCTGATCCTGCTCGACGCCGTGATGCCCGACATCGATGGCTACGTGCTGTGCCGCGAACTGCTGGCCGCGCCGGAGACCGCCGACATCCCGATCGTCTTCGTCACCGCCTTGAGCTCGCCGGAAGACGAGACGCGCGCGCTGGAAGCCGGCGCCGCCGACTTCATCAGCAAGCCGGTGAATGCCGCCGTCGTGCGCGCGCGCGTGCGGACCCAGCTCACGGTCAAACGCCAGCGCGATGCGCTGCGCGCCCTGATCCTGGTCGATGCGCTGACCGGCGTCGCCAACCGCCGCGCCTTCGACGAGCGTCTCGACGCCGAATGGCGGCGCTGCAGCCGCAGCGGCCTGCCGGTGGCGCTGATGCTGGTCGACATCGACCACTTCAAGCTGTACAACGACCATTACGGCCACCCGGGCGGCGACGCCACGCTGGTGCAGGTGGCCGGCGCCATGCGCCGTGCGGCCGGGCGCAGCCAGGACCTGGTGGCGCGCTACGGCGGCGAGGAATTCGCGATCCTGCTGCCGCAGCTCGACGCGCAGGGTGCCAGCGGCGTGGCGCGCCGCCTGATGGCCGAACTCGACCACATGTCGATCCCGCACGCGGCCTCGCCCACCGCGCCGCACCTGACCGCCAGCATGGGCATCGCCTGCATGGTGCCGGGCGAGCACAGCTTCCCGGCCGACCTGATCCAGGTGGCCGACGCCCTGCTGTACCAGGCCAAGGCGGGCGGCCGCAACCGCTACCGGGCGACTGCGGGCTGCGTCGCCGGGCCGGATCCGCTCTAGTTGCCGGCTTCTAGCGGA
The DNA here is from genome assembly GCF_006715485.1 of Herbaspirillum sp. SJZ107. Lineage (GTDB taxonomy): Bacteria > Pseudomonadota > Gammaproteobacteria > Burkholderiales > Burkholderiaceae_D > Telluria. The sequence goes on along the minus strand of NZ_VFNH01000001.1, from coordinate 1,216,768 downwards.
CGGCGCCCGAACATCCCCATGCCTTCGACCGTGCACACGGTCTCGCCGTGCTGGTTGATCGCCACCCACTTCGACCACACCACCCCGCGGTCGGGCTTGCTCGTGGAGGCCTTGGTTTTCACGGTCTGGTAATGCACGTTGAGGGTGTCGCCGGCACGGACCGGCGCCAGCCAGCGCACGCCGTCCAGGCCGGGCGAACCCATGCTCGACGATTTGCTCAGCAGCTGCTCGACCACCAGGCGCATCATGGTGCCGCAGGTGTGCCAGCCGCTGGCGATCACGCCGCCGTAGATCGAGTGGGCGGCGGCTTCCTTGTCGATGTGGAAGGGTTGCGGATCGAACTGGGTGGCGAAGGCGATGATCTCTTCCTCGCCCAGCGTGCGGCTGCCCAGGTCGAGGTCCTGGCCGGCATGGAAATCCTCGAAATACCAATAATCCTTCATGCGGCCTCCTTGCCGTCGAAACCCGGTTGCGCGATGAAGCGCGCCAGGTGATGATCGCTGTCGCCCAGGCTGAGTTCGATCGTGCTCAGGCGTTTGAAATAGTGGGCGGCCGGCAGTTCGTCGGTCACGCCCATGCCGCCGTGCAGCTGCACGGCCCCCTGGCCGACGAAGCGTGCCGCCTGGCCGACCCGGTACTTGGCGGCCGACACCGCGCGGCGGCGTTCAGCGGCGTCGTTCCCATCCAGGCGCACCGCCGCCAGCAAGGCCAGCGAGCGGGCCTGCTCGAGATGGATGTACATGTCGGCCATGCGGTGCTGCAGCGCCTGGAACTTGCCGATCGGGACCCCGAACTGCTGGCGCGTCTTGAGGTAGTCGAGCGTGGCCGAGAACAGCGCATCCATCGCCCCCACCGCTTCCGCGCACAGCAGGCCGGCGCCGTAGTCGGCTACCGCTTCCAGAATGGTCCAGCCCGCCCCCACCGTGCCGACGACGGCGCCGGCGTCGAGCTGCACGCCGTCCAGGCGCAGGTCGGCGGCGCGCAGGCCGTCGAGCGTGCGGTATCCGGTGATCTGCAGGCCCGGCGCATCCGCCGGCAGCGCGAACACGGTGATGCCGTCCAGGTCGCGCCGGCCGCCGCCGGTACGGGCCGGGACCACGATGACGCCGGCCTGGGCCGCATGCAGGGCCACCTTCTTCTCGCCGTCGAGGCGCCAGCCGCCGCCAGCGGGCACGGCGCAGGTAGCGATGTCGTGGAGATCGTGGCGTGCCCCGCGCTCGCCCAGGGCGCAGGCCAGCTTCAGATCGCCGGCGGCGACCTGTTCCAGCAAGCCGGCGTGGCCACCGCCGCGCTTGAGGCATTCGGTGCCGAGCACGGTGGCAAGATAGGGTTCGACGACCAGCCCGCGCCCCACTTCCTGCATCACCAGGTACAGGTCGACCGCGCCGCCGTCGAAGCCGCCCTGCGCTTCCGGCAACGGCAGCGCGGTCAGGCCGAGTTCGGCCAACTGGCGCCACGCGGCGTCCGAGCTGCCGCTGCCGGACCGGATGATGGCGCGGCGCGCCTCGAAGCCGTAGTCGCGCGCGATCCAGCGCTTGAGCGCGTCGGCCAGTTGCAGCTGTTCTTCCTTGAAGTTGAAGTCCATGTTCCGTCTCGCTCCGCTTACAGGCCCAGGATCATCTGGGCGATGATGTTGCGCTGGATTTCGTTCGACCCGCCATAGATCGTCGTCTTGCGGTAATTGAAGTAGTGCGACAGCAGCGGCGCCGCGACGTCGTCGTCGAAGACGCTGTGCTCCGCCTCGCCGGCCAGGTAGGCCGGGTCGAAGGGCAGCGCCATCGGGCCGGCGGCTTCCACCATCAGTTCGGCAAGGCGCTGCTGGAGTTCGGAGCCGCGGATCTTCAGCACCGAGGCTTCGGGGCCAGGGGCCTGGTCGGCTTGCGAAAGCACGCGCAGCACCGTCATTTCCAGTGCCATCAGTTCGATCTCGAGGTCGGCGACCTTGGCGGCGAACAGCGGATCCTCGATCAGCGCACGGCCGCGCTTCTGCTCGCGCCGCGCCAGCGCCTTCAGGCGCGCCAGTTCGCGCTTGGAACGGCCGACCGCGGCAATGCCGGTGCGTTCGTGGCCGAGCAAGTACTTGGCATAGGTCCAGCCCTTGTTTTCCTGGCCGACCAGGTTGGCGGCCGGGACCCGGACATTCTCGAAGAAGACTTCGTTGACTTCGCGATCTTCGTCGAGCATGAGGATCGGGCGCACCGTGACGCCGGGTGCGTGCATGTCGATCAGCAGGAAGGAAATGCCCTCCTGCTTGCGCACGCCGCTGTCGGTGCGCACCAGGCAAAAGATCATGTCGGCGTGCTGGGCCAGCGTGGTCCAGGTCTTCTGGCCGTTGACGATGTAGTGCTCCCCGTCGGCATCAAGGGCGCGCACCGCTGTCGTCTTCAGCGAGGCCAGGTCGGAGCCGGCGCCCGGCTCGGAATAGCCCTGGCACCACCAGTCCTCGCAGGACAGGATGCGCGGCAGGTAGTAATCCTTCTGGGCCTGGCTGCCGAAGGCCATGATCACCGGCGCCACCATGCTGATGCCGAGCGGCAGGATCGGCGGCGTGCCGGCACGCGCGCATTCGTCCTCGAAGATGTGGCGCTGCAAGGGTGTCCAGCCGGGGCCGCCGTATTCGACCGGCCAGCCCGGCGCCACCCAGCCCTGGCGCGCCAGGATGCGGTGCCAGCGCACATAGTCATCCTTCTCGAGGCGCAGGCGGTCGTGCATCTTGCGCCGCAGGTCGGGCGGCAGCGCGGCGTCCAGGAAGGCGCGCACCCGGTCGCGGAATGCCAGGTCGTCGTCCGTGTAATCCAGGTCCATTGGTCTCCTCCACGTTATCGTAACAAAATAGCACGACCGTGCCGGATATGTCACCTAAATAAGATAACGATGGCCGCTGACGCCGGACGAAAAAAAGCGGGCCTAAGCCCGCTTTTTTTACAAGAACGAATGTCCGATCAACGATTGCGGCGGCGACGGCCCAGTGCCAGTGCACCAGCCATGCCTGCCATCATCAGAGCGATCGACGACGGTTCCGGCACTTCGGCTGCAGCGACACCGACGTCACCTGCATCAGCGACGGTGCCCGGGAGAGCCACCGGGGCGGCCGGCGCGGCGACATCCTGGTTGCTGCCGCTGGCAGCGCCGGTGTCGGCGATCACTTCGGCGACCGGGTCGGTTGCGGCCGGTGCGGCTGCGTCCGCTGCGGCGGCTGCCGGTGCAGCGGCTGCCGGGGCCGAGATCGTGGCGCTGTCAGGTGCCGAGTAGCTCACCGGGGCGACGTCCGCAGAGGTCTTGTGGAATACCGACGACATGCCGTAACCCAGCATCGCAGCCATGATGGTGTTGCTGGTGCCGATCACATAAGGACCTTCGACGCCGTCGGCCAGGTTCACGGTAACCGCGCCGGACTGGTCGGCGCTGGTCTTGCCATACAAAGCCTGCACGAGCGACGAGCCGGCAGTGTCACTGGCTGGCAAGACGTCAGCCTGGGCGACGCAGGCACTGGTCATCAGCAACGCTGCGATGAGGTAACGAGTTGACATATTGTACTCCTTGAGGGGTAGAGAAAGTTATTGTTGATTCAACTGCTGGGCGGATCGTAACACAAGTATAAAAAACATAATGTTCAATTGAATCGTACCAATTACTTTATGAAAAATCCATAAAAAAGCGGGGCATCCTTGAGGAGCCCCGCTTTCACCCACCCTTCCCGAGCGGAAATTATTGCATTAAATATTACTTTATTTACAAGCCTTAGTTCCCGTTCTGTTTCAACATTGACAAGTAAGGCATGGCGCGCGACGCCATCCGCGTGTCCGCCTTCAGCATGCCAGCCTCATCCGCGAGGATGTGGGCCGCTTCCTGCAGGTACACGTCCTTGGCATTCTTGGCCGCCTTCTCGGCTGCCAGTTCCGCCGACAGGCTGCGTTCGTCGCCTTGCAGGCCGTCGTCGGTGCGCGAGGTGTTCTTCAGCGCCGTTGCCTTGCTGATCTTGGTCGGCTTGGTCGGATCCGGCACCTTGCCGCGCTGTTCCTTGCTGCCCGGACCGGACACCGGCTCGTCCTTCGGTGCACCTTCGCCGGCCAGGCGGGCTTCACGCAGCTTGGCCTTGGCTTCCTGGTTCTCGCGCTCCTTGCGGCGCACGGTTTCGTTCAGCGAGATCACGTTGTCCTTGCGCAATTTCGTGGCTTCGGCGATATCGTCCTGGATATCCTGGAAGTCCTTGTCCTTGGCAATGCGCACATCGTGCTTCTTCTGCAGCGGACCGATCAGTTCCTTCAGGTCGCCCGACGGCATGTACATCGCCGGCTTGATCTGGGTGTACGGCAGCGCGTTCTCGTACGAGGTCTCGCCGAAGTTCTCGGTGTCCGAGGTCACCGGCAGCTTGATGTCGGGCGTGACGCCGCGCAGCTGGGTGGTGCCGCCGTTGATGCGGAAGAACTGGGCGATGGTCATCTTCAGTTCGCCGTACTTCATCTTGTCGCTTTGCGAGAAGCGGTCGAGCGGGATCAGGGTCTGGACCGTGCCCTTGCCGAAGCTGGGCTCGCCGATCACGACGCCGCGGCCGTAATCCTGGATCGCGGCGGCGAAGATCTCCGACGCCGAGGCCGAGCCGCGGTTGATCAGCACGCCCATCGGGCCGTCCCAGGCCAGGCCGGCATTGGTATCGCTCTCGACCTCGGTCTTGCCTTCGGCGTTACGCTGCTGCACCACCGGGCCCTTGTCGATGAACAGGCCGGTCAGTTCCACCGCCTCGATCAGCGAACCGCCGCCGTTGTTGCGCAGGTCGATCAGCACGTTGTCGACCTTGTCCTTCTTGAGCTCGCCGAGGATGCGCTGGACGTCGCGGGTCGCGCTCTTGAAGTCCTTGTCGCCCTTGCGGCGGGCATCGAAGTCCTGGTAGAAGGTCGGCAGCTGGATCACGCCGATGCGGCGCTTGACGTTGCCGTCCTTGACTTCGATGATCTGCTTCTTGGCCGACTGCTCTTCCATGCTGATCTTCTGGCGCACCAGCGAGATCGTCACGTGCTTGCCGTCCTGGCCGGCGTCGGCCGGCAGCACGTCCAGGCGCACGGTGGAATTGCGTTCGCCGCGCACCAGTTGCACCACGTCGTCGATACGCCAGCCCATCACGTCGGTGAACGGGCCGTTACCTTGCGCCACGCCGACGATGCGGTCGCCGACCTTCAGCTTGCCCGACTTGTCGGCCGGGCCGCCCGGCACCACTTCGCGGATGACGGTGTAGTCTTCGCGCGCCTGCAGCACGGCGCCGATGCCGTCCAGCGACAGGCGCATGGCGATGTCGAAGCTCTCGGCCGAACGCGGGCCGAGGTAGTTGGTGTGCGGCTCGATCGCCATCGCGTACGAGTTCATGAACATCTGGAACACGTCTTCGTTGTTCAGCTTCTTCAGGCGCGTCTGGTAGCCCTCGTAGCGCTTGTCGAGGGTTTCGCGGATCGATTTTTCGTCCTTGCCGGCCAGTTTCAGGCGCAGCCAGTCGTTCTTGACGCGCTTGCGCCACAGGTCGCGCGCTTCGTCCTCGTTCCTGGCCCAGGGCGCTTTTTCGCGGTCGATCTGCAGGGTTTCGTCGGTGCTGAAGTCGAACTTGCCTTTCAGCAGTTCGCGCGCATAGGTCATGCGGTCGCTGAAGCGCTGCTGGTAGACGTTATAGATCTGGAACGGCAGCGTCAGGTCTTCGTTGTTGATGGCGTCGTCGATCTTGAGGCGGTAAGGCGCGAACTGGTCGATGTCGGCCTGGGTGAAGTACAGCTTCTCGCTGTCGAGCGATTTGAAATAGGCGTCGAAGATCTTCGCCGACATCGCGTCGTCCAGCGGGGTGGCCTTGTAGTGGTAGCGCGCAAGCACGCGCGAGGCCCACAGGGCGGCCTGGGTCTGTGCGGCGGACGGCTTGATCTGGACGGCGATGGATTTGTCCGAGACTTTCTCGGGCTGCGCCGTCACGACATGGGCCGTCATGGCGGCTGCCAGCGCAACGATCAACATCTGCTTCTTCATTCTTGGGTTCTCCGGTACGGATTGCTTGAGGCGGCTGCCGGACCTTGGCAAATCGACGAGCTTGGCAGCCGCGCCGACTGGACGGCGCATGCAACCAATTCTACAGGATAGCGCGACGACGCAGAGTCGGCTTATGTGATTCTTCAGCCGAGCTTAAGTCTCGAGGCGCCGCCGGCCCTCAAAATTTTACAAATCGAAACAAACTCGGCTGAAACCAGTACAGGAGCGCTGCGGTCGTCAATACGATGAGCAGCCAGGGCCAGCTGCGCCGGGCCAGCTTCCAGTCCACCGGCGACGGCCAGAACGACAGGAACTGCGGCGCCAGCAGCAGCGTCAGCGCCAGGTCGGCCGGGCCGAAGCGCCAGTCGCCGCGGGTGCGCCACCAGGCCGCCGCCAGCGGCAGCAGCAGCACCAGGAAGGGCGCCAGCGCGGCCGGGGCGGCGTTGTACCAGCGCAGGTTGGCAAAGGTGACCGAGCCGAGTTCCCAGGTGCGCCCGCTGCGCCGCGGAATGATCGAAAAGCCGACCGGCTCGGCGCCCAGCAGCAGGCCGACCGAAAAATGCGCGAGCTCGTGGCACAGGGTGCCGGCGGCGCTGAAGATGAAAAATAATGGATGGGCGGCGGTGACGATCCAGATCAGGAAGGCCAGCGCCAGCGACGGCACCAGGTACAGGCCCATCGCGGCCAGGTCGCAGCCCCAGCCGGGCAGCACCGGGGACAGCATGGGAGGCAGCACCGAGGTGCAGGCGTGCAGGACGGACATCGCCGCTCGGGTCAGCGCAGCCGGATGCGGCTCAGTGGCCGCCGGTGTAGAAGCAGCGTCCGCAGGCCTGGCGGTAGCTTTCGTTGCCGCCGATGCTGACCTGCTCGCCCTCGCGGATGCGGTGGCCCTCGGCGTCGACGCGGATGTTCATGGTCGCCTTCTTGCCGCAGGTGCAGATGTTCTTGATTTCCTCGATGTCGTCGGCCAGCGCCAGCAGGTAGGCCGAGCCGGGGAACGGGTCGCCGCGGAAATCGCTGCGCAGACCGTAGCAGATCACCGGCACGCCGCGCACCTGGGCCAGCTGGTGCAGCTGCACCACCTGCTCCTTGCTGAGGAACTGGGCTTCGTCGACCAGCACGCACGCCACCGCCGGGGCCGAGGCCAGGAAGTCGGTGCGGCCGTCGAACACGTCGACCTCGCGCTGCGGGCCGAGGCGCGAGGTGATCTGGCCGACCCCGTAGCGGTTGTCGATGGCGGCGGTGTACAGCTTGACCTTCTGGCCCTGCTCTTCGTAGTTGTGCGCCACCTGCAGCAGCGAGGTGGATTTGCCGGCGTTCATCGCCGAGTACCTGAAATAGAGTTTCGCCATCCTAAAATTATAGCAAGCGGGGCATGCCCCGCGCCAGCCGCCAACCCTACTCCCCAGGGTGGTATTTCCGCTCCAGCTGCTTCTCGATGTCCTCTTTATAGAACAGCACATCCTTGAACTCGCCGCGGCTGTACATCGCGGCCTGGTCGGCGAAGTGCGGCGACTTCGGATCGGCGCTCTCGCCGCCGGCCAGGATGCTTTTCGCGCGCACGCGCGGACCGAATTCCACCGCCGCCACGAAGCTGTTGCCGCGGTCGCCGTAGATGCGCTTGGTGGTCTGCTTGGCGGTCATGCCGAACGAGGCCAGCGAACCCCAGTTGGCCGAGGTGAAGCCGACCGGGAAGCTTGGCTTGCTGTCGTCGTAGCCGGCGTCGACGGCGCCGCTGAGGCGCTGGAAGCGGTTGATCTCGCCCCATGGCGTCTGCCAGCTGCCGAAGTCGGCCTGCAGCTTGTCGCTGGCGCGCGCCAGCGCTGCCAGCCGTTCCTCGGCCGTCAAGCGGCCCTGCACGAAGTCGACCACCGGCATGGCGGCGGCACGCGCACGCGGGGCGGCGTTCTTGACCATGTCCTGGCCCCAGTACACGGCCAGCGAGGTCGGCACCGACCCGGTCGACCAGCGCAGGTCCCAGCCGCGCAGCGCCGCCACCTGCCCGGCCAGCGCAGCCTTGCGCGGATCGCTGTCCGGCAGCGCGTCCCAATCCGTGACCAGCGCGGGCACCAGCGGCTCGAAGGCGGTCAGGTAAGGATCGTAGGCGCGCGCGATCAAGCCGTCCAGCGTGAGATTGGCGGCGTCGTGCAGCACGCGCTCGGCGTGGATGCCGCGCGCATTCTGCGGCAGCGACCATATGTAGGCCGGATAGTCGGCGCACTTCGGGCTGCTGGCGCCGAAGCCGGTGCACGGCCAGTTGTTGGTGTTCGAGATGTAGCCGCTCTTCGGATTGAAGACAGTGATGGTCTCCTTGATGTCGTGCAGGCCTTTCCAGTCGGTGGCCGGGTCGCTGCCGTCGACCGGCTTGGTCCAGTCGAAGCGCGGGTCGCGGCGCGGGATGAAGTTGCCGTGGAAGTAGGCGATATTGCCGTCGGCGTCGGCATACACCGTGTTGTTGGACGAGTTGGTCCTGAGTTCCATCACTTTATGGAAGGCGGCGTAGTCGCGCGCCTTGGTGCGGCCGTAGGACTGCATCAGGGCGTGCATCGGATCGTCCATCATCTTCACGCTGACCCACTTGCCATTTTCCGCACGGATCACCGGGCCGTGCTGCGTGAAGTAGGCGGTGACGCTGCGGCTGGCCATGCCATTGGCGGTCTTGTACGGCAGGACGATGCGTTTGCTGCGCACCGGCAGTTCCTCGCTGCCGTGCCTGTAGAAGAAGCTGCCTTCCTTCCCGCTCACCGTTTCCAGGTACTCGTCGATGACGTCGCCGCCACCGGAGGTGTGCATCCAGCCAAGGCGCTCGTTGAAGCCCTGGTAGATGAAGAACTGGCCCCAGGTCACGGCGCCGTAGGCGTTCAGGCCCTCCTCGCTGACCATGTGGACTTCTGGCCGGAAGTAGAACGAGGTGTGCGGATTGATCATCAAGAGCGCGTGCTTGCCGGCGGTCAGGCGCGGCGCGATCGCGAAGCCGTTGGAGCCCTTCGGCTCTTCGTCGAAGCCCTTGTCGGCGCCGTTGCCGAGCATGGCCAGCGCCACCTTCTCCACCTTGGGCGCCGCCTGCGGCGGGCTGCCGTAGAAAGCGGCCAGTGCCTTCAGGTCGATCGATTCGATGTCGCCGCCGATGCTGCCCTCGCTGAAGGTCAGCGCCATCCACGGCTCGAAGCGGGTGATCAGCTTCGGCTTCACCTGCGGATGGGTCACCAGGTACCAGTTCATGCCGTCGGCAAAGGCATCCATCAGCTTTTTCAGCCACGCCGGGCTGGCCGCGTACTTGGCCTGCATGTCGGCCGGGTCGATGTACAGCTTCATGCGCAGGTCGCGCCAGATTTCCCCCTCCCCTTCGACTTCGGCCAGACGTCCCATCGCGTTGATGTAATTCAGCTCGACGCGGTTGAAATCGTCCTCGGCCTGGGCGAACACCATGCCGAACACCGCATCGGCGTCGCTCTTGCCGAACACGTGGGGGATGCCCCACTTGTCGCGCAGGATGCTGACGCGGGCGGCGCCCGCCTTCATGCGCGCCAGCTCGGCGCCGCTGAACGTCGCGGTCACTGGTGCGGCTACGGCGCGCTCGGGCGCTGCTTGTGCGGGTGCGAAGGCGGCCAGCGTGGCAAGGCCGAGGACGGTGGTGGCGACAAGGCGCGGAAGCGGATTCAAGGATTCTCCTGTCAGGGGATGCTCGGGTGGATGCTCGGGTGAACGTTCAGGTGGCGCCGAGGTGGGTCAGCTTCGACTTCAGCACCTCGTTCTCGTTCAGCAGGGTCGCCATGCGGTCCTTCAGCTCGCGGATCTCGGCGCGCAGCGCCTTGACCTGGTCTTCGGGCGCCAGCGTGTCGATTTCCTTCTTGGGACGGGTACTGGTCTTCTGCTCGCGCACCTGGCGTGCCGCCTGCTGCAATTCCTTCTTGCCGCCGGCCACGGCCGCCACCTGGGCGTCGGCCGGCAGCGAGGCGACGTTGGCGGCGGCGCTCACCGAAATCGTCCCGCTGCGCACGGCGTCGACCAGTTCCGGCGCCGCGGTCTTGCGGATACGTTCGATCTGGCTCAGGGTGCTGGCCGAGACGCGCGCCGCCTTGGCGACGTCTTCGCGCGTGCTCCACGGCGGATCGATCGACTCGTCGGCGCCCGCCTCTTCCGGCGCCTGCTCGGGCGGCGCTTCCGCCGCGCGCTGGGCCGCGCGCGCCGCCACGATCTCCTTCTTGCGCAGCGCCAGCATGCCGCGCTGGAAGTCGGACACGCTGCGGCGCGCCAGGTTATTGTCGATCACCCACAGCATCACGTCTTCGAGGGTGGCGAAATTGTTGTTGTGGACGGTGCGGAACGGGATGCCGTGCTTCTGGCAGATGTCGTAGCGGTTGTGGCCGTCGATCAGCACGTCGCGCCACAGCACCAGGGCGTCGCGGCAGCCTTCGGCCTGCAGGCTGCGTTCCAGCGCCGCGTATTCCACCGGCGTCAGGGGATCGATGAAAGAGCGGAGTTCTTCGTTGATGATGATGTTCAATGTCGTTCCTTGCAAAGCAGCATAGCGTCGCTGCGCATGCTACACCAATGCAAGGATGCAACCAAGATGGTTGCCGACGGAGGAAGGAGATGGTACGGCCAGCCGGAATCGAACCGGCACGCCTCTCGGCGGCAGATTTTAAGTCTGCTGCGGCTACCAGTTTCGCCATGGCCGCGTACCGGCCCGGATTGTACTACGTGTGGCAAGCACAGTGTTAGTAGTTGAACTATTGACCGAATGCCAGCGCTGGCGCCGGCGCCGCTTCGCACACCCGGTTGCGTCCGCCCGCCTTGGCCGCGTACAGGGCGGCATCGGCGCGCTCGAGCAGTGCCGACAGCGATTCGTTCGCCCCCAGGCTGGCCACACCGATGCTGACCGTGTAGCGCAGGGCGCCGGCGGACTGGTCGAGCGCCGCGCAGAGGCGCCCGGCCACCAGGCGCGCCGTGTCGGGTCCGGTGTCCGGCAGCAGTACCGCGAATTCCTCGCCGCCCAGGCGCGCGCAGGCATCCAGGTTGCGGATCGCCGCTTCGGTGCGCAGCACGATGTCGGCCAGCACCCCGTCGCCGGCAGCGTGGCCGTGGGTGTCGTTGATGGCCTTGAAGTGGTCGACGTCGAACACCAGCACCGACAGCGGACTTCCGCTCCTGCACGTACGTTCGTGCTCGCGCTCGGCCAGGGAAAAGAAGGCGCGGCGCGACCAGGCGCCGGTCAGGTGGTCGTGCTCGGCGGCCCAGGTGGTGCGACGGATGACGGCGTCGTTGGCCATCATCACGGCGCCCAGCGTCAGCGCCGGCAGCGCCAGCGTGCCGAGCGTGAAGAAGGCCAGGTTCAGGGGCGAGTGGTCGAAGATCGTCGCCGCGCTGTCGTGCATGCCCGTGTAGATCAGCGTGCGGGCGGCGTGGATCGCCATCAGCAGCAGCGCCACGCCGGCACTGAAACGCTGCGGGTAGGTCGCACCGGCGAAGCGGGCACGCCCGGCCAGGCAGAACAGGATGAGGGCGTACACCACGCCATGGCTGGCCGAGGTCAGGGCGATGCGCAGGGCGGCGCTGTCGCTCAGGTGATGGACCAGCGCCAGCAAGGAGATGGAGAGGCCGACGCCGGCACACAGCCGGCGTGCCGGCACCGGGCGCCCCAGGTGCTGCAGGAAGCCGGCGTACATCATGGCCGGCGCACTCAGGAACAGCAGGTTGGCGCCTTCGATCGACAGCAGGTCGGGCAGCACGCCGCGTCCCATGAACAGCAGCAGCGCGGCGATCGCCAGGCCGTTTGCCTGCGACCACGCGCGCACGCCGGCGACGCCGTGGCGCGCCAGCGAGCGCAAGACCAGCAGCATGACTGCGGACAGCGTGATGGTGATGAAGAAGAGACTCGAGACGCTCACTGCCGGACCAGAAAGGGAGACGGAACCAACCCGGTCGACGTCGGGCGCCGGGGGGTGCTCGGGACTGGCATGCCGCTTATTGGATTATGGAAAAATTTCGATCCATATAGTAACAAAGAAACATGCGCGACTGAGAGTCGCGGCGATAATTACAACGATTTGTGTCTTGCCGGGCTCGGCCCGGTGAAGTTGTGTTGCATTCTGCCCCGGCATGCGATGGCGCTAACGGACGCGCTGCGTCGGCCATCTGCTGTACCATCGGAGCATGTGTGGACGATTTGATCAAAGCCAGACGGCGCGCCATTACGCCAATTTAATGGGTTGGACCGACGCCGTCTTCGACAGCGAGTCGGCGCCGACCACGAACGCGGCGCCCGGCACCTACCGCCCTGTATTCCATATGCAGGATGGGGAGCATCGCGTCGACGACGTGTTCTGGAGCTACCGCGCCAAGTGGGCCGAAGGCAAGGTGCCCATCGCCATCAATGCACGTTTCGAAAAGCTGGCCAACCGCTACTGGTCGCGCCTGCTCAAGAACGGACGCGGCATCGTGCCGGCCGAGGGGTGGTACGAGTGGACCGGAGAAAAAGGCCACAAGCAACCCTGGCATATCCACCGCAAGGACCACGGCCCGCTGTTCCTGCTGGCGCTGGCCAATTTCGGGCCGTTCGTCGAAAACCGCGCCGAAGCCGGCTTCGTGCTGGTGACGGACGACGCCTCCGGCGGCATGCTCGACATCCACGACCGCCGCCCGGTGGTGCTGGAAGCCGACGACGCCAGGCTGTGGCTCGACCCCGGCCTGTCGCCGCAGCAGGCGATCGAACTGGCGCGCCAGTCGGCGGTGCCGGCCGACGCCTTCGAATGGCACAAGGTCAGCACCGCGGTCAACCGCGCGGGGGCCGACGGGCCGCAGATCACCCTCCCCCTCGACGACTGAGTCTTTCTACTACTTTCTTATCAGCATCAAAAAGCTTTCCATAAGGCAATGGCATGATGCCTCACAGCCATGCAGGACGCCTTGTTGGAGAATTTCGCACCAGCTATAGCGCATTCCGTTATGAGCTATGTCGAGTCTTGCTTCGCAACCAAGCGCAGCGATCACGGTCGAACAGGACTGCTAGAAATCACTTAACGGAGTGCGCCATGGGCGATTACTTGAGAATCCAGGAAATGCTGAAGGAAGGCGAGTCGTATGCAGGCCTCATCCTTGGCAAGAACGGCGATGCCGACTACCACCTGATCCTGCTGCCGGAAGAAGCATCCGACGTCAGCTGGCCGGCTGCGCGCGAGTGGGCGCTCGAGCGGGAGGGCGAGCTGCCGACGCGGCGCGAGCTGTCGCTGCTGTTCGCCAACCAGCGCGAAGGCTTCGACCGCGTTTGGTACTGGTCGAGCGAACAGCACGACACGCGTCCGCAACTGGTCTGGGGCCAGAATTTCGCAAGCGGCATCCAGACCGTGTATGGCCGCCCGTTCCGCGGCCATGCGCGTGCGATCCGGCGCATCGACGGCGGCTGAGGCCGCGGCTGGTGGCGGCTGGCTGCAGCAGGCCGGCCGGTGCCGCATCTGACAACGCGGGCGGCGTGTGCCGCCCGCGCGGACCCGGCTTACTTGGCGTTGGCGGCCGCCTGTGCCCTGGCGCTGGTCGCCCCGTTCCCTTGCGCCACGTTCGAGCGGCCGATTGGCTCGTCCATGTTCGCCAGGAACCAGGCCGTGGTGGCCATCACCGCGGCGTGGCGGCGCAGGTTTTCCGGATTCACCTTGTCGAAGGTGTCGGCCGTGGTGTGGTGGTAATTAAAATAGTCCGACGAATCGATCCAGGGTTCGAAGCTCGGCACACCCGACACTTCCAGCGCCGCCAGGTCACCGGAAGCGATCACGTCTTCGCGGCGGAAGGCGCCGGCACCCATCGGATACAGCGCGGCCTGCAGCGGTGCAAACAGCTTGGCTGACGCGATACTGACGCCGGCGCGCAGGCCGAACGGACGGCCCGAACCGTTGTCGTCCTCGTAGGCAGCGAAGTGCTTTTCGGCGCTCGATTTATAAGCGTCGTTGTAGCCGCGTCCACCGCGTCCGCCGTTTTCCTCGTTCATCCAGGCGACCACCCGGATGGTGCGGCGCGGACGGTAGTCGAGCTTGCGCAGGGTATCGATCACGCCCATGGCGCTCACCACGCCCGAGCCGTCGTCGTTGGCGCCGGTTGCCAGGTCCCAGGAATCGAGGTGGCCGGACACCAGCACGATCTCGTCGGCTTTATCGGTGCCGGTCCAGTCGGCGATCACGTTGAAGCTGTCGGCGTCCGGCAGGGTCTGCGGGGTCAGGGTCAGGTGCAGGGTGACCGGCCCGCGCTTGGCCAGGCGTGCCAGCAGCATCGAATCTTCGATGGTGATGGCGGCAGCCGGGATGCGCGCATTCTCCGGCAGATTGGTCGCGCCGGTGTGGACGATGCGATAGGCCGCGCCGCCGACGGCGCGCACCAGTGCAGCGGAGGCGCCCATCTCGGCCGCCATGCGCGGTCCGGCGCCACGGAAGGCCACGGCTTGCCCGTAGGCGGTACCGGCCAGGCCGCGGTCGGCCATGTTCTGGTCGAAAGGCACGTCGAACAGCACGATGCGGCCCTTCACCTCGCCGGCACGCGCCTTGAGTTCCTCGAAGCTGCGCACCACGATCACCTCGGCCTTGATGCCGGCCGCCGGCGTGGCACCCGAACCGCCCAGCGCGGTCAGCACGACGCGCTGGGTGACGCCGTTCGGCCGGCCCTTGTAGTCGACGATGGTACCGGTCTCGACACCGCGCACCCAATGCGGCACCTTGACCGGCTGCAGCGTCACCTTGGCGCCCAGCTTGCGCAGTTCGTCGGCGACCTGGGTCACCGCCGCCGCCGCGCCGGCGGAGCCGGACAGGCGCGGACCGACCAGGTCGGTCAGGTCTTCCAGGCGCTGGTAGGGGTACTCGTTCTGCAGCGCCGTGTCGCGCACCTTGGCCAGTGCGGCCGGGTCGGCGCCCGGCGCTGCGGCCTGGGCGCTATTCAGGGAAGCGGCGACCAGCGCGGCGACGAGGGTCAGGACGGGGAAACGGCTGCTGCGAATCATGCGTGAATCCTTCGGTCAGGGCGAAAACGTCCACGATAGCGCATTCACGCAGTTTTTGCAGGGAAAGATTAGTATAAATACATGTTAGGACGGCCAGTTACGCCGGCACCAGGCGTACCAGCGTGATCTCCGACGGCGCCCCGAAACGCTTCGGCGGTCCCCAATAGCCGGTACCACGGCTGGTATAGACCCACAACGAGCGCACCCGGTTCAGGCCGGCGACAAAAGGCTGCTGCAGCGGCACGAACAGATTCCATGGGAAGAACTGGCCACCGTGGGTGTGGCCGGACAATTGCAGGTCGAAGCCGGCCTCGGCGGCGGCGGGCGCGCTGCGCGGCTGGTGCGCCAGCAAAATCTTCACGGCGACGTCGCCCGGCGCCCCCGCGATGGCCTGCCGCGGGTCGCTCTTGTGCGCCGGATTGAACAGCTGGGCCGTGTAGTCGGTGACGCCGGCGATCATCAGGCTGGCGTCGCCGCGGCGGCGGATCACGTGCTCGTTCATCAGCACGCGCAGGCCGAGGCGGCGCACTTCGGCGATCCACTGCTCGGCGCCGGAGTAGTATTCGTGGTTGCCGGTGACGAAAAAGGTGCCGTCGGGCGCCGACAGCCGGCCCAGCGGTTCGGTGTGCATGGCCAGCCGCTGCACGCTGCCGTCGACCAGGTCGCCGGTGACGGCGATCGCATCCGCCTTCAGCCCGTTGACCTTGTTGACGATCGCGTTCAGGTAGGGCCGCTTGATGGTCGGGCCGACGTGGATGTCCGAGATCTGCGCGATCGAATAGCCGTCCAGTGCCGGCGGCAGGCCCGCGATCGGCACCTCGACCCGCACCACGCGTGCGACGCGGCGCGCGTTGACGAAGCCGATCGCCGTCACCAGCAGCGCCACCAGCGGCACCGCCACCGCGCTGTCGCGCGTAAACGCCGGGCCGCCGGCCTTGAACAGCGCGAGCACCAGCAGCACCACGTCGCGCAGCAGGGTCAACACGAACAGCGAGGAAAACAGGCCCATGGCCAGCAGGCCGGCCCAGGACAGCTGTTCGGACCAGCGGCTGCGGCGCAGGTTCGGCGCCCCCAGGCCGATGCGTACCAGCACGGCCGACAGCGCCAGCAGCAGTGCGCCGAGCACGATGCCGGGCAGGCCGATCCCCATGCCCGGCAACAGGCGTACGCCGATGTACAGGTGCAGCAGGGCCAGGATGGCGAGAAGGGAAAGCGATGAGCGTTGGCGGGCCATGGGGATAACGATCCGTGCAAATGTCACATTAGATGGGGCGGCCTGGCGCCCGCACAAGGCCGGATCGCCGCAGCGATACGCTGATCAACGCAGATAAACGCAGATGTTACGGCCTCGGAAGCAACTGTAATAATGTGTATTAACCCGTGGCAGCACTGTTTGCCAGGTCTATAGTTTCAACCATGCCTGGCGTCGTCGTGATCATATCGATCCCCGTTGAGGCTCAAGGAACTACCATGTTGAACAAAAAATGCTTTGGTGCGGTGCTCCTGGCCGCGACCGCCGTGTCGACGGCAGCCGTGTCGTCCACGGCATTTGCGCAAGACCGCGGTGCGAACACTGCCATCGGTGCGCTGGCCGGCGCCGCGATCGGCGGCAGTGCAGGCGGCCGTGACGGTGCCCTGGTCGGCGCCGCGATCGGCGCCGTGGTCGGCAACTCGGTGCGTACCAACGACGATTATTACTACCGCAACCGCGGCTACGCATCGTCGGGTTACTACGCTTCGAACAACTATTACGCACCGGCACCAGTGTATGCCGCACCGGCCCCGGTCTACGTCGAATCGCGTCCCTATTATTACGATTCGCGCCCGGTGTATGTCGAATCGCGCCCGGTCTACTATGACCGCGGCTACTACGGCCGGGGCTACGACCGCGGTCATTACGACCGTGGCCACCATGGCGGCGGCTGGGGTCACCACCGCTGATCCAACCGGCATCGTCCGCACGAGAACCGCGCCCCGGCGCGGTTTTTTTTCGTCCCTGCACCACCGACCCGGCTTTCCGCGTCCCCCGGCTAGATCGATGCGATCGCCACCGAAGGGAGAACCATGCATCAGGCCGGAGACATCATCACACTGACAGCGAGTGCCTGGCGCCTGCGCGCGCCGCTGTCCGCGTCCAGCTATGGCGTGCTGTGGCAGGCCGAGTCCGTTCCCGGCGGCGTGACGGCGGCGCTCAAGCTGGTGAATACCGAACAGATGGCGCTGGCCCTGCCGCCGCAGCGCGCCTGCTGGACCCGCAGCGCCGGCGCCGAACTTGCCTTCCTGCGCGCCTTGCAGCCCTGGGACCGGCGCCACATCGTCGGCCTGCTCGACAGCGGCACCCACCTCGGCCAGCCGGCGCTGGCGCTGGAACTGCTAGACGGCGACCTGGCGCGCCACCTTGAGGCGGTGCAAGCACGCGGCGATACGATTCCGCCGGCCCAGGCGCTCGACTGGATTGCGCAGGTCAACGCTGCCCTGGCCAGGATGCACCAGTACGGCTGGCGCCACCTCGACCTGAAGCCCTCGAACCTGCTGCTGGCCGACGGCGGCACCACCCTCAAGCTGGCCGATTTCGGCACCGGCCGCGCGCTGGCCGACCGCGCGCCCCACCCCTACACCGGCACCGCCGCCTGGCAGGCGCCGGAACAGTTTTTTGCCGGCGACGACGGCGCCTACCGCACCGACGCCCGCGCCGATTATTTCGCCCTCGGCGCCCTGCTGTACCGCCTGGTGACGGGCAGAGCGCTGCGCTATGCCGGCGCCTGCGCCGACGCCTACCGCACCCATGGCACGGCCGGCGCGGCCCGCCTGCGCGCGCAGCACGGCGGCGCCCTGCCCCCGACCCTGCATCCGGACGAGGCGGCGCTGTTTGCCAGCCGCGCGCAGCAGGCCGGTGGCGCCCACGATACGGCTTGCGCGCCATTAACGATGCTGCTGCGCGCCCTGCTGGCGCCGCGTCCCGAAGACCGGCCGCGCCACGCGCTCGAGATCAGCCGCCTGCTGGCCCGTGCCGGCCACCCACCCGCACCCGCCCTGCGGAGCGCGGCATGAAGGCCTGGCGTCCGCTCGCCGCGCTGGCCCTGGCCGGCCTGTGCGCGCTGCAGTTGCTGGCCCTGTTGCGTACACCCGTGGCCTGGATGCCGTCCAGGGTCACGCTGACGCTGGCACGCGGCGCCGCGCTGGAACTGGACAGCGCCATGCTCGGCGCGGCGCGCGGCAGCGCACCGCAACTGCGCCTGCGCCGCGACCTCGATGGCGCCTGGTGGCTGGCACGCAGCGGCGCCGGCAGCGGCTTTCTCGCGCTCGAGCGCGACGGCGTGCAGCGCCGCAGCGGCAGCGCCCTGCTGGCCGCCGGCCAGCGCTTCCAGCTCGGCGCCGCCGCATTTACCATCGATGCGCTCGACGGCAGGGGCGCCACCTTCAGCAGCCAGGGCACCCGCTGGCACTACGACGGCGCCATGCTGCTGCGCGACGGCGCGCTGCAGGCGAGCTGTCCGGACGCCCGTCTCGGCACCCGCGTCGCGGCGGCCTGGAACCGCATCGTGCCGGCGCCGCTGACGCTGGCGCGTCCGCTGGTCTTCGGCGGCAACCTCGATTGCGGGAACCGCATCGCCGTCGCCGGCCTGGCCGCACCGGCGGCGACCATTGCACGCGCACGCGACGGCCTGGTACTGGCCGCCGGCGCCGACACGCTGGCGCCGCTGCTGCTGGCCGAGCGCGACGCCGCCACGCCGCCGGCGCCGCTGGCGGGCCGCGAGCAGCGCCTCGATGATGCCGCCGCCCTGGTCACCGGCCGCACCCGCCTGCTGGTCGAGCGCAACGGCGACCTGCTGCACCTGCAGCCGGCCAGCCACGTCGCCCTCTACGGCGACACGCAAGTGCGCCTGGCGCCCGGCGTCGGCTGGGAATGGACGCGGCGCGGGCTGTGGCAACTGCCCGAGCGGGCCGGGGTGCCGGCCGCGATCGCTGCCGCGGCGCTGCTGGGTACCGCCGCGCTGCTGTGCGCCGGCCGGCGCCGGCATCGCCTGCGTGACCTGGTGCCGGCGCTGACCGGCGCCGCCCTGGCCGGCTGCGGCCTCGGCCTGCTGTGGCTGCAGCGCAGTACGGGCGGCCCGGGCACCCTGCCCGGCGCCGGCATCTCGCTGCTGGTCGCGTGGGGCGCGCTGTGGCTGGCGCTGTGGGCGCCGCGGCGGCTGCCGCTGGCGCTGGGCGCCGGCGTGCTGCTGCTGGCGGTCGGCCTGCTGGCCCAGCTGGAGCTCGGCCTGGGCGCGCCCGAATCGTCCTGGCTGCGCTACTTTCAAAAGACTGCCGCCGCGCTGGCGCTTGGCGTCGGCGGCGGTGCCATGCTGCTGGCGCTGCGCCCGCCCCGGCACGGCGCGCCGCTGCCGCAGGCGCGCATCGAAGCGCTGCTGGTGCTGCTGGCCGGCGCCGCACTGGCCGCGCTGCTGGTGCAGGTCGTGTTCGGCGACGAGACCGGCGTGTTCGACCTGCAGCCGGTGGAATTCGCCAAGCTGGCGCTGGCGGCGCTGAGCGCGCACTGCCTGGCGCTGGCCGCGGGCGCGCAGCCGGCGCCGGGCAGCCTGTGGATGCGCAGCCTGCGCCTGGCGACGCCGGCGCTGCTGTTCATGGCCTTGCTGGGCGTGGCGCTGGTGCAGGTCGACGATTATTCGCCGCTGGTGCTGCTCGGCGTCTGGGGCGGCGCGATGGCGCTGGCGCATGCGCTGGCCACGCGCCAGCGCCTTGCCGCCGTGCTGCTGGTGGCCGGCGCCGGGGGCGCGGTGCTGGCGGTGGCCGCCCTGCGCGGCGCCGGCCCGGGCGAGATCGCGCAGTGGAACTTCTATGCCGACCGCTTCCTGGTCTGGCTCGACCCGGGCACCCATCCGCACACCGGCCAGCAGCTGCTGCTGGGCGCGCGCGCCGTCGCCGAAGGCGGCTGGCGCGGCGCCGACCACCTGTTCGGGCTGGCCGCGCTGGGCCAGGATGCCGGTCCGGCGCGCCACATCCCGGCGGTGCAGGACGACTTCGCCCCCTCGTTCTTCCTGAACCGCCACGGCCTGGCCGCGGCGCTCGGCCTGTGGCTGCTGCAGGCCGCCTTCGTCGGCGGATTGCTGGCCGTGGCGCTGCGCTGCTGGCAGGCGCAGGCCGGCACGCGCGACTTCCGCCGCGCCTGGCTGGCACGCTTCCGCTGCTTCCTGCTGTGCGGCGGCGCCGCCTTCGTGTCCGGCCACCTGCTGCTGTCCTGGGGCACCAACCTGGCGATCTTCCCGGTGATGGGCCAGCCGATGAGCTTTCTGTCGGCCGGCGGCTCGCACCTGCTGTTTTTCATCTGCCCCCTGCTAGCGTTGACCGCAGCCAGTGCCCAATCTTTGGAGGAAACCTGATCATGATGCCCCGCCTCGTACCGAATTACGTCCAACGCGAAATTTTGGCCGGCATTCCCGACGTCTTCGACGCCGACGCCATCTGGCAGGCGCCGGGGCTGGCCCTGTTTTCGCGGCGCGCCCTGCTGCGCGACCTGCTGGAACGGGCCCCGCGCGAACAGCGCGGACGCGCCGCCACCCGCTGCTTCTCGCACATCACACTGGCGCTGCCGCAGGAAGAAGTCGACGACGACCGCCACCTGACGCGCGGCGCGCGCGTGCGCGAGCTGACCGAGGGCCTGGCGGCACTGCACCAGAAGGATTTCGGCGACCTGCTGCAGGGCGACGAGGTGCGCTACCAGGTGGTCGGCGCCGAGCGCCTGGTGCCGGGCGAGGTCGAGGTCCGCTTCGGCCACGCCGTGTACCTGCCGGCGCCCGGCGAGACCATCCAGTACACGGTCAGCGTGTCGCGCGACAGCGCCGTCTGGAAGACCGCGTGCCCGGTCTACCCGAACCAGCGCCTGACCCTGATCGGCAACGACGACCAGCACGCGACCTGGGCCGCGCCCGGCTGGCCCTTTGGCCTGGAGGGGTCGATCCTGCTGGTCAACGACGGCCCCGGCACGCCGATCGAAGTCCAGGTGCGCCCCAAGGATGCCTTCGAGTGCGTGCACGACGCCGCCCAGGGCTACTACATCGTGCGTTCGCGCCGTGGCGGCGTCGATGCCGCCGGTGCGCCGCTGCGCCTGCTGCTGCGGGTGACGCCGGCGCCGGCCGCCGTGGCGCCGGCTGCGCTGGTAACGCCGCGCCCGCTGGCAGCGCAGGCCGCGCCACCTGCGGCATCCGTCCCCGCGGCGCAGCCGACGCGCGCCACCGCAGCCACCGCCGCCGCATCCGCCGCGCCTGCGGCCGAGCCGGTCCCTGCCCGACCCGCCGTCTGGAAACCGCGCATGGCGGCACCGGCCGACCTCACCGCCGTGCCGGCTGCGCTTCAGGCCACGCCGCAGCCGCCCATCGCCGCGGCCGCCGAAGCCGAAGCGACCTACGCGCCGGTGTCGCGCCAGCGGGTCGCGCTGGCGGCACTGGCCCTGCCACGCCTGTCGCGCTACCGCGATACCGGCGCCCAGGCGCTGGAGATCGGCCTCGACCGCGCGCTGGCGCCGTCGGCCGGCGGCAGCATCATCCGCTTCGCCGTCGACGACGGCGACACGCTGCACGCGATCACCGCCGCAGGCCGCGAGGCGATCAGCGTGCCCGCCAGCTTCCGCCCGGTCGACCATACCGCGCTCGACCTGCTGGCCCCCGCGCCCGCGATGGCCGACCGCTACTGCGCGCTGCTGCGCCTGCCGCAGCCGCCGGCCCTGCCGGTCGCGCCGGGCGTGCGCCAGGTGTTCGGACGCAGCACGCCGGTGCTGGCCGCGCTGCGCGTGCTCGATTCGCCGCGCTTCCTGCGCCACGCCGCCGGGAGCGCCGCCTCAAGCGCCACGTCGAGCGCCGACCGGCTCGGCCTGTCGCGCAGCGCCTTCAGCTTCGAACCGGTCACCGACGGCTACCGCATCGCGCGCCTGAGTCCGACGCAAGCGCTGTACCACCTCGACCCGGACCTGAACTTCGTGGCGGCGATCGGCGACGCCACGGCAGACGCGCCCTACACGCTGCCGGCCGGGCATCACCTGGTGGCCGGCCATTACGTGCTGCGCTTCGATGCCTGAGATGGACCTGATCCACATCGCGGCCTGGGGCGCCGCCCTGGCGCTGACGCTGCTGATGGCCGCCTGGCTGACGCCGCGCGCCTGGTGGCGCCGTCCCAACCTGCGTGCGCTCGGCGTGCTGGCCGGCGGCACGCTCGCCTTCGGCCTGCTGTTCTCGGCCTGGCTGCCGGCGACCGCCATCACGCCGCCTATGCGCGCGGCGGCCCCGGTGGTGCCGGATGCGCATGGCGCACGCCCGGCGCCCGGCGGCAGTTACCTGGTGGTCGACGATCTGAACCTGCGTGACGCCCACGGTGTACGGGCGCAGCGGACCGCGGTGCTGCGCGCCGGCACCCTGGTGACCACCACCGGCGCCGCCGACGGCGACTGGTGGAAGGTACGCGCGCGCGTGGACGGCCAGGCGCGCGAAGGCTGGGCCAGCAGCCTGTGGCTGCGCCGCGCCGACGAACGGCGCCCTTAGCGCCGCTCAGGCCGGCACGAAACGCATCGGGTTATAGCGCACGGTCGACACCTGCATCGGCGCGGTCCGCTCGAAACCGAGCGCGAGGTAGGACGGCACGGCGTAGTTGGAGGCGTTCACGGTGAACACGCCGGGATGGTCCGAAGCGCCGTCGAGCGCCGCGGCACGCGCGGTCTCCCACAGGGCGCGGCCGATGCCGCGGCGCTGGTAGCGCTTGTCGACGTACAGGCTGTACACGTGGCTGCGCTCGCGCACGCCGACAAACCCGGCCAGCTCGCCGTCGACCAGCGCCACGTGGTAGACGTAGCCGGATGCGATACGGCTGCGCAGCGCGGCCTCGCCCTGGTCGACGAGGAAAGCGGCGGCGTCCTGCGGCGTCGATTCGTGCAGGATGAATTCTTCGGCCGCGCGCCGCAGCAGCGCGGCGGCGGCGGGGATGTCGGCGTCTTCGATGGGGCGGATCAGCATGGCAGGCATCCGGGGCGAATCCGGCATCGTTATTGTCGAGTTAACTTAGCACAGGGGCGGCAGCCGGGTACAATTCATGGTTATGTCCGGCTTTCCGACCCTCATGATCCGCTCCCTTCCCCTGCTGGCGCTGGCCCTGCACGCCGCCGCCGGTGCCGCTCCCAACTGCGGCCTGGCCGTGCCGCCGCCGGACGCCGGGGTCGACCGCCAGATGGGCGTGCTCCTGAAAGTCTATCCGCGCACCCCGGACATCGGCCCGGACTATGCCGGCTGCCAGACGCTGTGGGCGCAGGCCGGCGACGGCTGGGAAACGCTGACGATCGTCCATTACGCCGCCGGCCACGTGGTGCGGGTCGAGAACCCGGCGGTGCCGCACGATCCGGTCGAGCAATGCCTGGTCGAGCGCGGCGCCGTGGTGCGCGGCGACCCCGAGCTGTGTGCGCAGCTGGACGACATGCGCTTCGAATCCCTGCCGCCCGAGTGTGCCGGCGACGCCGCTGCGGCCGCACAAGCGGCAGGCACCTGCGTGCGCGCCTGAAGTCCGGCCACCTCGGCGCCGGCATCGGTTAAAGTAACAGCATGCCGATTCCGCTCCCATCCGACATCCTCCACGACCTGCGCTTCGGCGCGCTCGACGTCGCCGCCTGCTCGCGCCTCGGCGCCGGCCCGCGCCTGCGCACGGAAAACCAGGACAACCTGCTGCTGGTCGACCACGACGGCAATGCGGTCTGGCTGCACGGCCAGGTGCCGGTGCGGCGCCGCCTGTCCGGCTGGCCGCGCGGGCATGCGCGCCTGGCGGTGCTGGACGGGATGGGCGGCCACGGCCACGGACGCGAGGCAGCCGAAGCCGTGGTGGCCGGCCTGCTGGCCGTGCCGCCGTGCACCGACGCGGCGGTGCTGGCGCAGCGCCTGGACACCCTGCACGCCGACCTGCAGCGGCATTTCGCCGACGCCCGCTTCGACGACGGCCCGCGCCCCGGCACCACGCTGACCATGCTCGAACTGCCGGCCGGCGCCGATCCGTTGCTGTACCACGTCGGCGACTCGCGCCTGTACGAGATCACGCGCGCGCGGGTGGCGCCGCTGACGGTCGACCATGTTCCGGCTACCGCCCTCGCGATGGCCGGACAGCTGCAGGAAGCGCAGTGGTGGCAGCAGGTGCATGGCGAGCACCGCCCACAGGTATCGCAGGCTTTCATCCTCGGCAATGCCTTCGCCGATCCGATGCGCCTGCAGGACCCGCTGTTCGAACTGACGCCGCAGCGCCTGCCGGCCTGGCTGGCGCACCTGCCCGACCGCCGCGCGCTGCGTCTCGTGCCCGGCGCGTCCTACCTGCTGGCCACCGACGGCCTGTGGTCGTGCTCGGACCCGTACGGCTGGGCGGCCCAGTGGCCGCAGCTGCTGGCCGGGCGCGCCGACGCCGCCACCATGCTGGGTGCGCTGCTGGCCGCCTACAACGCCCATCCTGCAGCCTTCTTCTATCCGGATAATGTCAGCGCGATCCTGCTGCGCACGCCGGATGGCGGCGGGCGCGACGAAACGGCGCTGCCGCTGGCCTGAGGTGTGGCAAACCGATGCGATTCAGCAAAAAGTATTGCAAAATGTGCCTGGCCGCAGGGGAGGCTGGCGCCGCTTGCCGGTAGAATCGCCTATGCTCGAGCCACGTCCGTTTATCGTCTAACATCCCGCCGCCACTGCCCGCCGCCACCATGAACCGCTGCGCCAGCCCCGACCATCCGCACTGCACCCACTGGGTCCTGCCCGGCGAGACGCAGTGCGCGCACGGCCACGCCCAGCCGCAGGGCGAACCCACGGCCGGCGCCGCCACCGATGCCTTCGAGACGCCCAGTTACGACACGATCCCCGAACTGCGCAGCGCGCGCGGCAATGCGAATGCCGTTCGCGCGGCCGCGCCGGCGCCGCGGCCGCACCTGCACGTCAGCGGCTACGACCCGCGCGCCGCCGGCGGCCGCCATGCCGTCAAGCTGGAACTGCGCGGCATGCCGCCGGATGCGCCGGCCGAACTGGCGCTGCTGCTGCAATCGGACCTGCTGGCCGACAGCGGCACACGCATGGCCTTCCGGCGCGGGCCGGGTGGCGACTGGCGACCGGTGTTCATCGAGTTTTCCTCGCGTGGACGCGAGCACGGCCAGTACCGGATCGACGCCGAGGTACATGCGCAAGCCTTTGCCGGTGCTGCCGCGCGCGCCTGGGCCGCGACCCTGGTGCTGCTGGTGCCGCGCCCGGACGCCACGCTCGGCGACATCCACCAGACGTTCCTGTCGACCCACAAGAACGTCCGCATGCACGCTGACGACGGCGCCATCACGCGCCTGCAGGGTCTGGCGCAGGGCCTGGCCGCCGGCGGCACCCTCGACATCGACATCGGGGCGCGCAATGCCTCGATCGCCCAGCTCGACTTTGCGGCCTTCAGCGGCGGCGACGGCGGCGGCAAAGTCAACCTGGCGCTGCCGACGCTGGCCTGGGACGAGGACCTGGTCGAGATCGGCCTGCCGGCCGTGCCGTCCGCCCATCCCTGCCCGGCCTCCAGCGCCTGCCTGGTGCAGGCCGAGCCGGATGCCGGCTTCCCGCGCCACCTGCGCCTGTTCGCGCTCGACGAGTGCGTGCTGGGGCGCTTCGAGACGGCGCATGCCGAGGCCGACCTGCTGCTGCAGCACCACGGCGAGCACGGTCCCGACGCCGGCGGCCTGACGCGCCGGCTGTCCGGACGCCACGCCACTGTCCGTGCCGGGCGCCACGGTTTCGAGATCGAGGACGTCTCGCGCTACGGCCTGCTGCTGGATGGGGTCTGGCCCGGCAAGCACAAGCCGGTGCCGCTGCGGCTCGGGATGCGCATCGAACTGACGGCAAGCATCCGCGGCGTGGTGACACTGGTGGTGACGGCGCTGCTGGATCACGCGCTGGTGCTGCATCGCGTGGATGCCGGCGGCGGCGCCGAGTGCTTCATGCTGCTTGCGCCCGAACGCGCGCCGGCGCCGCCCGGTACCGAAGACAGCGCTGCGCGGGCATTGCCGCGCGCTGCCGCCATGCCGCTGCTGTTCCACCGCGACGGCGGATTCTGGCACTTCGACCGGGCCAGCGGCCAGGAAACGCCGCTGACACCGGCGACCATACTCGAGCGCCTGGCCGGGTTCCACGGCGCCGTGCGCTTTACGGGACGGCCGCGCCCCGAAGACGCGCACCACGCCGAGCCGCGCCGCACCATTGCGGCGCCGCTGCTGAACGCCTGAGTCCGCCAGACGCCTTACCGGATCAGTCCGGGATCAGCATCAGGAACACCAGCGCCGCTCCCGCCAGCAGGGCTGCCTGCAGCCCGAACACGATGACGGGAATCTGGATGTCCTTGGGAATGTGCATGTCACACCTCGCAGTCCGATCATGAACAGGGAAGCCTGAGCGCCCCATTATGGCACTTTCCGCGACGTTGTCATTATGTATCGTGCATTGACTATTTAATTTGCAGTTATTGGTGCAATGTATCCATAGAGCAACAAATCCGCACCATTTTGTTGAGTTAAGGAAAGTTGGACGGTAGAGTTCCCCTACCCTATTCACTGCTTCCCGGTATGACAACCAAACTGACCCTCCGTATCCGCCTGATCGCCACCATGGCCCTGCTCGGCTTGATCATCGTGGCGACTGGCCTGATCGGCATCAACGGCATGCGCGCGACCCAGCGCTCGCTCGAACAGGTGTACTCGAACCAGCTACTGTCCAGTATTGCCCTGAACAATTCCAAGAACTGGCTGGCGCGCGCCCGCTTCGTGCTCGACCGCGCCGTGCTGCACCCGGATGCGCCCGACGTCGCCAAGACCATCTCGCGCATGCAGGGCTTCATGGCCGATTCCGAGAAGACCTGGCAGCAATACCAGGCCATGCCGCGCAGCGACGAGGAAGCGGCGCTGGTCAAGACCCTGGCCGAACAGCGCAAGGCCTATGTCGACACCATCGAGGCAGTGAGCCGCGCGGTGCAGGCGCAGGATGCCGCGACGCTGGAAACGCTGTTCATGAAGAAGCTGACCGCGACCTTTGGCGACTACAACACCGCCTCGACCAAGCTCGACGACTACCAGATCGCCACCGCCAAGACGGCTTTCGAAGGCAGCGTCAGCATGGGCGAACGCCAGATGCACCTTGCGATCGGCGCCGTGGTGCTCGGCGCGCTGCTGATCATCGCGTCCTCGGTATCGCTGCTGCGCGCCATCATGCGTCCGCTCGACCAGGCGCTGGTCCACTTCAACGCGATGGCCAAGGGCGACCTGTCGACCCCGGTCACGATCGACCGGGCCGACGAAATGGGCAAGCTGCTGCAGGGCCTGGCCGACATGCAGCGCCACCTGGCCGGCACCGTGCGCAGCGTGCGTAACAGCAGCGCCTCGATCGCCACTGCCAGCAGCGAGATCGCAGCCGGCAACCTGAACCTGTCGAACCGCACCGAGCAGCAGGCCGGCAGCCTCGAGGAAACCGCCTCTTCGCTGGAAGAGCTGACCTCGACCGTGCGCCACAACGCCGACAATGCGCGCCAGGCCAACCAGCTGGCGGTATCGGCCTCGGAAGTCGCGGTGCGCGGCGGCCAGCTGGTGTCGCAGGTGGTCGAGACCATGGGTTCGATCAACGATTCGTCCAAGCGCATCGTCGACATCATCTCGGTCATCGACGGCATCGCGTTCCAGACCAACATCCTGGCGCTGAACGCGGCGGTGGAAGCTGCCCGCGCCGGCGAACAGGGCCGCGGCTTCGCGGTGGTTGCGGGCGAAGTGCGCAACCTGGCGCACCGTTCGGCCGCGGCGGCCAAGGAAATCAAGGAACTGATCACGGCGTCGGTGGCGAACGTCGACGCCGGCGCCGGGCTGGTCGACCAGGCCGGCAACACGATGGACGAGATCGTGGCCAGCGTGGCGCGCGTGACCGACATCATGGCCGAGATCATGGCGGCCGGCGCCGAGCAGAGCGCCGGCATCGAGCAGATCAACCAGGCCGTGGTGCAGATGGACCAGGCCACCCAGCAGAACGCAGCCCTGGTCGAGGAAGCGGCTGCGGCCACCGCCTCGCTGCAGGACCAGGCGCATGCGCTGGCCGAAATGGTCGGCACCTTCCGCCTCGACCAGGAGCATGCGCCTGCGGCCCCGCGCAGCGCAGCGGTGCACGGCGGCCGCCTGGCGCTGGCGGCCTGAAGGTCGAACCGGGCATGGAGCCAGGCGCGGGCTAGATAAGCTCGCGCACCACGCGGAAACCGACGATATCGTTGGACAGCACGGCCGAGAAGCCGTTGCGCAGCGCCGAGCGCAGGTAGCGCGGGTTGTACAGCCAGGAGCCGCCGCGCAGGATGCGGCGCGCGCCGTCGCCGCCGGTTTCCCAGGCGCTGCCGTCCAGCGGCGCGCCTTCGTAGTTGTCGTGCACCACGTCCTGCACCCATTCCCACACGTTGCCGTGCATGTCATGCAGGCCCCAGGCATTCGGGGCGAACATGCCGGCCGGCGTGGTCCCGCGCCGGTAGGCGCCGCGCGGCCCGCCGTTGTAGGTGAAATTCCCATCGTAGTTGGCCTGCTCCGGGCTGATCGTGTCGCCGCAGCTGAAGGCGGTGCGGGTGCCGGCACGGCAGGCGTATTCCCATTCCGCCTCGCTCGGCAGGCGATAACTGTGGCCGGTGGCCTGCGACAGCCACTGCACGTAGCGCAGCGCGTCAAACCAGTTGACGCCGACCACCGGATGGCGCCCGGTCTGGTCGAAGCCGGGCGCGTTCCAGTCGACGTCGCCGCCCGGGCGCCAGCCGGTGGCGCGCACGAAGTCGCGCCATTCTTCCACCAGCACCGGATACCTTCCCATCGCCACCGGGCGCTCGATGCCGACCCAGTGCTGCGGCAGCTCGCGCGCGAGCCAGCCCTTCTGCGAGCCGGCTTCCATCGCGATCTGGCGCTCGTGCTCGGGTGAGCCCATCTGGAAGCGGCCGGTCGGCAGCACCACCAGTTCCGGGCCGTGGCCCTCCATGGCGATGAATCTGTCGCGCAGGATGCCTTCCGCGCCGGCAGTGGCAACAGTGGCATCAGCCGCGCCGGCGGGTGCCGCTGCCGGCGTCGGCGCCGGTGACAGGACAAGCGCCTCGGTCGCCTCGGCTGCGGCCGAGGCCGCTCCGGCGTTTGCCTGTGCCCGCGCCGCCTCTTCGGCGCGCGCCCGCTTCTGCTCGGCCAGGTAGACCGCGGCGGCCCTGGCCTGCGCCTGCTTGCGCTGCGCCTCTTCCTGCGCCGCCCTGGCCTTTTCGGCCTCGAGCTCGCGCCGCTCGGCCAGCTGGCGCCGCAGCGTTTCCTTGCGTGCCGCGCGCGCTTCCTCGGCCGCCGCGCGCGCCAGCTTTTCCTGTTCGCGCCGCTGGCGCTCGACCGCGGCCCTGGCGGCAGCCACCGCCGCGGCCCGGATCGCCGCTTCGCGCGCCGCCTGCTGGGCCTTGCGCTCGGCTTCCTGGGCGGCCTCGGCCGCCTGGCGCTGCGCGGCATCGCGGCGCTGCCTTTCCTCCTCGGCCAGCTCGGCGGCCCCGGGTCCGGCGGCGCCCTGCAGGCGTGCCAGCAGCTGGCGCACGCTGGCCGGGCGCGCTGCCGGGTCGAGCGCGAAACCGGCCTGCAGCAGGTCCCACTGCGCCTCGTTCAGCGCCGCCGGGCGCGCCGGCTGCTGCAGCGGATCGCGCAGCAGACCGAACGGCAGGCGTCCGGCCACCATCCGGTAGACCAGCACCGCCACCGCATACACGTCCAGCGCAGGGGCCGGCGCAGCGGCGTCGCGCCCGGCTTCCGGCGCGCGGTAGCCGGCGGTGCCGGAACTGGGCGGCGCTTCCACGCCCGCGCCGCCGGCATCGCCGCCCCCGCGGGCGCTGGCCGCGATGCCGAAATCGAGCAGCTTGACGTCGCTGCGGCGGGTCAGGAACAGGTTGGCCGGCTTGATGTCGCGGTGGACCAGGCGGTGCCGCTCCCAGGCGTGATCGAGGGCTTCCGCGGCCGGCGCCAGCAGCTGCAGCGTGCGTTCCAGGCCGAGCGGGCCTTCGCGCGCCAGCAGGCTGTCGAAGTCTTCGCCATCCAGGCATTCCATGATGATGAAGTAGCTGGACGTGGCCGGGTCCTGGGCCCAGTCGTACACGCGCACGATGTGTTCGTGGGCCAGCTGGCGCGCGCGCGCCGCTTCCTCGATCAGCAGGCGCGCGTGGGCGCCGTTCTCGGTCAGCTGGGGCGGCAGGATCTTCAGCGCGACCCGGGCGCTGTGTCCGAGCTCGGCCTCGGTGGCGAGGTCGGTGGCTTCCCACACCTGGCCCATGCCGCCGTGGGCGATCAGGCGGTCGAGCCGGTGTCGGCGCTCGAACGGGCCGACTTCCTGGCCGGCCATCAGGCCGATCTCGGTACCGGGACGCGCGGCGGCGTCGGGCGTATCCGACGGCGCCGCCGGCGGCGCATAACTGGCGTCGAGGATCGCGTTCTTGCGGCTCTCGAACTCCTCGCGGCTCAGCAAGCCGTCTTCGTGCAGCGCGCGCAGTTCGCGCAGCTTGTCGAGCGCCGTCTGCATCATCCCCGCGCCGGCAGGGGCGCGCCGCAGGCGCCGCAGAAGCGGTCGCCGGCGCCCGCGTGCGCGTGCGTGCATGCGGACGCCGGGTCCCCCTTTCCGGTACCGGCCAGGGCGGTGCCGAGCTGCGCCTGCGACGCCAGCGCCGCCTTGTTGACGTCGTTCTGCAGTGCCAGCAGGTCGAGCTGGTGGCGGCGGTCCTTGTCGACTTCGCGCTCGCGCCGCACGCGCTCGTCCTCGACCTGCTGCTGTGCCAGGCGCAGGGCCTCCACGCCGCCTGCATGCGCGGCGCCGACCATGCCGGCCAGCGCCGCCAGCTGCTCGGGACTCATGCCGGCATGCACCCGTGTCTTCATCACGTCGGCCAGCAGCGCCGCGTTGGCCGGGTCGGCCAGTGCCAGCTTGGCGGTGTCGTCCATCGCGCCGAGCGCCGCCGCGCGTTCGGCCTCCTGGGCCATGCGCCGCAGTTCGTGCTGCCATTCGGCTTCGCGCCCGGCGTTGCGCACTTCCTGCTGGCGGCGCAGCTGCAGCGCATCGGCTTCGATCGTGCGCAGCAGCTTTTCGTGCTGGGCCAGCGCCTCGGCCTGGCCGCCGGCGCGGCGCAGCGACTCGATGCGCTGGCGCACGTCCTCGGCCTCGACCGACTCGCCGCGCTCGGCGCCGCGAAGGCGCGTGCCGAACTGGGCCTCTTCCCATTCCAGCACGCGCTCGGCTTCGCGCACGCGCGCACGGTTGGCCAATTGCACCAGCCGGAACTGGGATGCGTGCTCCTCGTCGTCGATGTCCTGGGCGCGGCGGGCGGCGGCCTGCTCGGCGGCCTGCAGGCGCGCCAGCTCGGCGCGGCGGCGGGCCGCATCCTCGATGCCCTGCGCCTGCTCGACCTTGTTGCGGATCTGCTGCTGCAGCAACCGGTGGGTGAAGCGCTGCTGCGCCACGGTGCGTGCCTCCGCCGCGTCCTGGCGCGCCACTTCGAGCTCGGTGCGCATGCGGATCGCGGCCAGCTCGCGCAGGTGTTCCCACTGCCCGGCTTCGTCCAGGCGCGCGCCGCGCTTGGCGGCCAGCTCGTGCTCGAGTTCCTTGACCGCGTCGACGGCGCCGCGCTCGATCGCCTGCTTGCGCGTGCGCGACTCGACGATGCGGCCATACAGCTCGATCTCGCGCGCGCGGATCGCGTGCGCGCGTTCGGCGTTTTTCAGCGAGAGTTCGGCGCGTTCCAGGCTGCCGTCCTGGGCCAGCTCGGCGCGCCGGTAGGCCAGGCGCGCCTCCTGTTCGCGGCGGCGGATGCGGCGCCATTCTTCTTCGGAATACAGATCGTCGAGCTGCTTGGCATGCGCGACCTCGACGTGGCGCTCGTCGGCCGCCAGCCACAGGCTGCCGATGCGGGCACGGTTGGCGTCGAATTTATCGTGGCGCAGTGCCAAAGTGTCGACCCGCACCACCGCCAGCCCGTACTGGGCCAGCAGCATGGCGATACCGCCCTGCAGGTGCTGGTCGAGTTCCTCGCGCAGGCGAGCCATGCCGGCCATGTCGCGCAGCGAGCGCGCCGCCACGAATTCGCCGGCGAGCTGGCGCACCGGCGGCTGCAGCAGTTCGCGCAGCTGGGCGGCCCCGATCGTGCCGGGCATGGTCATGAAATGGCGCGCGAACGCCGGCACGTTCTCGATGCGGACCGACAGCGCCAGGCGCGCCGCCACTTCCAGCTGTTCGGCCGTGACCAGGCCGTCGAGCGCAAAATCGAGCGCCATCGCGCTGCTGCGCGTGACCAGGATCTCGGCGTGCTGGTCGCGCAGCAGGTGGTTCAGGCGCGTGAAGAAACCCTCGATCTCGTACTCGCCCTGCGGCACTTCGGTGGCTTGCCCGCCCTGCAGGATGTAGGCGCGCGCGGTGGCCGGCACGCGCAGGGTCTTCACGAAAATCCCCGACAAGGCATCCACGCCGAAGAACACGGCCAGATCGTCCGCCTCCGGCATCCAGCGGTTGTCGACCAGGACCGGCGACTTGCGCAAGGGCGCCGCATTGCCCGCGAACAGATTGAACATATGGTCTCCCGTGTTACTGAAACTGTGCCCTGCTTTCATGCCGCGCGATTGTAGCAGCGGCGGCCCGATCCTGTTTTCATGCAACAAGCGTGCGCAGCGACCCTAGATGATACCGATGCGTTCGACACAGGCCATGCTGGCGCCGAGGGCGCGCAACTGCTGCGCGAAACCGTCCGGCAGCGCCGCCTGCCAGGCCTGCGGCAGCAGGATGCGGTCGCCGGGCGCCGCTTCGCGCAGCAGCAGCGCGCATTTCGGCGCGATGCCCTCGACCGTGTCGACGCGGCCGGCATGCCAGGCGTCCGACTGCCCGCTTGCGATCAGGCGCCCGCGCGGCAAAAACTCGCGGCCGCGCGCGATGCGGTCGGCCAGCACCAGCGCCAGCTCGAACGAGCGGCCCTGGAAATGCGGCTGGCCGAAGCGCACCGTGGTGCGCCAGCGGACGCCGCCGCCCTGGCCGGGGCGATGGCCGGCGTCGAAGTGGCGCGCCGCGGCCAGCGCCTGGCGCACGGCCAGCTGGCGCGCCGCATCCTGGCCGGGCACGGCGATGGTCTGTTCGTCGTCGATTGCTTCCGATGCGCCCTGTACCGGATAGACGCCGACCTCGACCCAGCACAGGCTGTCGGCCGCGCCGCCGGCGTGCAGCGGAAACCAGGCACGCGCCGTGGACACCGCCGCGGCAGGGTCCGGATGGCCGGACAGCTGACCCAGGTGGACCAGGCCGCCGGGGCCGCCCAGCAGCGCCGCCGGCAATGTGTCGGCGGGCACGGCGGCCGCATGGCCGTCGACCCGCCCGAGGTGCCAGGCATCCGACCAGCCGTTGGCCAGCACCGCCCCCCGCGCCATCCACACGCCGCGCACCATGCGGTCGGCCAGCACCACCGCCAGTTCCCAGTCGCGCTCACCGGCAGCGGGCGCGCGGTCGATGCCGATCACGACCTGGTCACGGCTGTCGAAACGGCTTTCGGTGTGGCGCGCCAGGCGCACCACTTCCTGCATGCGTTCGGCCAGGCGGGCGTCGCCGGGGGCGCTGCACTTGACGTCGGCGCGGCCGGCGCGCGGCCGGCGCGTGGCGCTGACCGTCAGCACGCTGCCGTCCGGCAGCAGGCTGCGGCACTCGGCGCTGGTGGGCAGGCCGCTCATGCCGTCTCGCTTTCGTTCGCACTGCCCTGAGTGCGGCGGCGGCCCTCGCAGTCGGCTTCGAGGTTGGCGACGATACGCTCGGCCTCGTCGTACAGCGGCGCCAGCAGCGCCGGCGTGGCGTTTTTCAGGCGCGCCAGCAGTGCCCAGGCTTCGTCCAGCGACACCGTGGCGCGGCGGCTATGGCGTGCGCGGCGCTGCTGTTCGGCCGCGCCGAGTGCCTGCCCCGGCGCCGCCATGGCCAGCGCCGGCATGGCGTTGACGCCGACGCACAGCAGGTCGAGCCGCTGCAGCATGGCCTGCTGCTGGCGGAACTGCTCGGGACTGGCCGGCAGCGCGGCCAGGCGCAGCCCGCACATCAGGCAGGGCAGCTCGAGGAACAGGCGGCGCAGCGCCCTGGCGTCGGCAATGGCAGGTTCGGCGATGGCGTCGGCCGCCGCAGCCGGTACCGCCGGCGCCGCCTTGGGCGCCAGCGTGGCCGCGCCGCCCGCCGCACGTGCCGCCAGCAGCGCCGCATAATCGCGGCTGCCGCCCAGGTCGGCCGGCACGCAATCGTCGACGGTCACGCCGAAACGCATGTAGAGCAGCTGGTTGAGGCCGAGGCGGAAGGCGTTCCACTCGTCGATGGTGGTGCACGGCGGCAGCGCGAGGCCGCCGTCCTGCAGTTCGCGCTGCAGTGCGCCCTCCATCGCGGCCACCAGCGCATCCAGCCCGAGCCGCCCCGAGACTTCGCTGGCCAGGTACAGGTCGAAGCGCTGGTGGGTGGCTTGCGCATCGGCGGCAATGGCGAAGCGGGTGCGCAGGCCGATCTCGGGGGCGCCGGCAAACGGCAGCAGGTCGACCGTGTACGGCCCCGGATGGAAGGCATAGGCCAGCTCGCCGTCGCGCAGTTCGATGCGCTTGGCGGCGGCGGCGCCGGCACGGCGCGTGCTGCCGCGGGCGTCGACCACCACCACCGGAAACTGCGGCGGCACGTTGCAGCCGCTGCGCACCGGCAGCGCCACCGCGCTGCTGCCCAGCTCGCAGGCATCGGCGACCGGGGTCGCGCGCTTGAACAGGCCTAACATGATGAAGTCTCCGTGAGAGGCGTTACCGTGAATGCGGCGCCGTGCGCCTGCAGGTGCGTGGCCGGCGCCGCCGCCAAGGGCCACGGCGCCTCGCATTCGCCGTCGGCGTCGAGCCGGCCTTCGAGCAGGATGCGCCCGAGGCCGTCGCGCACCTGCAAGGGCGCGCGCGCGGCCAGCAGCGCGGCGGCGAACGGCGCATCCGGCGCCAATTGCAGAATGGTACGCCAGCCGTCCGCCGATTCGATGAAATGCAGGGTCCAGCAGCCGTCGTCGGTGCGGATCGGGCTTGGTGCGCCGCCGCTGCTGGCCGCGCGCAGCATGCCGCGGCTGCCGCGCCAGGCGGTGACGGTGCTCGATCCGGCGCCGGCGCGGCGCTCGAGCGCGAGCTGGCGCAAGCGCCGCGCCGTCAGCGGCGAGGCCTGCAGCGCCTCGCGCTCGGCCGCGCGCAGCGGCCGGCTGCCGTCCAGCGCCGCCAGCAGGGTGGCGTCGTCCAGCACCAGGCGGTCGCCGTCGATTCGCCGTCCGAGCAGCGCCTGTTCCTGCAAGCGCCGCTCCATCTGTTTCGCCTTCATCATCGTCATCCGCCTTTCAATAGGGTCGCAGCCTGCAGCCGCGCGATGGCCGCGTCGCGCCGCTTGCGCAGCGTCGGCAGCGATACCTCGGCCAGCGCCGCCAGCTGCTGCATGGTCGGCAGTTCGCCGCTGGCCGGATCGCGCCAGGCGTCCGGAAAGCTGTCGTCGTCCGGCCCGAGCAGGCGCGCATACACCGCCAGCCGCACCGCCAGGCCGTCGCCGGCCATGGTGCGCGCGGCCCAGCTCTGCCGGTCCTCGGCACGGGCCGCCGCCAGCATGTAGCCGGGGGGCAGGGAAACCGTGGCGGCAATCGTTTCCAGGCGCGCCTGCCGGCCCGCGTCGGCCGCCGCGTCGGGCAAATCGTCCGGCGCCGGCGCAGCCTGTTCATCGTCCGCCGGCGCGAACTCGTCCTCGCGCGCTTCCAGGATGCGGTCCGGCCCCGGGGTGGCGTCGCCGGCAGCCTGCAGCACGCGCCAGTAATCTTCCATCCAGACCGAGGCGTCGTCCAGGTCCTGCAGCCAGTCGTGGTCGCGGTTGGCCGACAGGGCTTCGTATTCGCCGATCTCGCGCAGCATGGCGCCGATCTTGTCGGGACTGGTCTTCAGGCTGGCGAAGCGCTTCGAGCGCGTGTGCAGCGGGCCGATCGTGCCGGTATAGCGTTCCAGCGTCTCGCTCCAGCGCAACAGCCATTCGGGCCGGCAGTCGCCGATCGCGCGCAGCTGGCGCACCTCGATCGGCACGCCGCCGTCGATGGCGCGCCCGAGGATGGCACCGACCTGGGCCCGGTGCTGTTCCCAGCCCGCGAACAGGCGCGCGATTTCGCCGTAGGCGGTGTCCAGCATGCGGTAGGCGTAGATCCGGTTCGGGCTGCATGGACGCCCGCAGGCGGCCTGGTAATTGTCGGCGTCGACCTTGTCGCGCAGCAGCGCATACATGTCGTTGGCCTTCTTGCGCAGCAGGGCGTCGGCGATGCCGTCACCCTCGGCCGCCAGCGCCGCGCACAGGGCGTCCCAGTCGGCCGCGCGGGCACGCAGCTCGTAGACCAGCGCCAGCGCCAGTTCGAGCACGCTGTCGCCATAGCTGTTGCCGGACGCCTGGGCGCGCGCACTGCGGCGCTGTGCGCGCAGCTGGCGCGCCATGCCGTCGACGTAGTCGTCCAGCCCGAGCGTCAGCCTCGCGGCGCGCAGCAGCGCCAGCGAGCACTGCCCCAGCAGCTTGCGCACTTCTTCCCAACCCGGTTCCTGGTACCGGGTGCCCGGCAAACGCATACTTCCCTTTCGACGTGTGGACGGCCGGGCAATGCCTGGCCGTAGCAAATAATGCCATACAAACACACTAGCAAGGCGCGCTGGTGAGGTTTATTTACCCCTCTTTTCGGGCTTTCGACGCATACTGTGGCGTGCTGGCCGCGAGATGGCGCAGCACGGCCGCCGCCACCGGCGCTGCATGCTCGCCGCCGGTCGCTTCCGAGCGGCTGACGAACACCGCAATGGCCCGCCGGTGCGCCTGGCCAGGGACGCTCCCCGGCTCGAGCCAGCCGGTGAACCATACCGTGGCGCGCTCGCCGTCGCCGACCGGGGCCGTGCCGGTCTTGCCGGACAGGCCACGCCGCACCCCGGCCAGCTCGGGGCCGCGGAAGGCGCCGGCCGCGGTGCCGGCATCGACCACGCCCTTCATGCCGGCGCGGATGCGGTCCAGGCGCACGCCCAGCGGTTGCAGCGGCAGCGTCTGCGCCCCCCTGCCGTCCAGCCCCACCAGCAAACGCGGTGCAATCGCGCCGCCCTGCCCGACCGCGCCCGCCGCCAGCGCCATCTGCAGCGGCGTGGCCTGCATGCGCAGCCCGATCACCATCTGGCGCAGTTCGTGGCGGGTGTGGACCGGGTCGATCGCGGCCGGTGTCGCCTGCAGCGCGTCCCAGGCCGACCACGGATACCCGGCCGGCAGCAGGCCGCCGTCGAGGCGCAGCGCCTGGCCGAAGCCGAGCCGGTGCGCCATGGCGACGATCGGCCGCACCCGGTCCAGGCCGTCGGCCGCCAGCGGCTGCAGGTCGGTGAGGCCGGCGGCGCGGTCGGACAGCTCGCCGGTCCAGGCGAACCAGGTGTTCAGGCTGTAGG
The DNA here is from genome assembly GCF_006715485.1 of Herbaspirillum sp. SJZ107. Lineage (GTDB taxonomy): Bacteria > Pseudomonadota > Gammaproteobacteria > Burkholderiales > Burkholderiaceae_D > Telluria. The sequence goes on along the minus strand of NZ_VFNH01000001.1, from coordinate 1,179,296 downwards.
TCAGCGCCTGTGCCAGGCCGAGGCGGCCGTCCTGGGCGTGCCGGTCCAGCCCCTGGTCGCGGAAATTCGTGATGCGCGCGCGGCCGTCCGCCGGATAGCTCGGCGCCCCGGTGCGGAAATCCCAGCCGCGCGCCGCCGCATAGGCGTTGATGCCGGCCAGCGGCATGCCGTTCAGCAGCGCGTCGAGGCCGGGCTCGGTCTGCGCCGCCAGTTCCAGCCCGAGCGCGCTGACGATCTTGAAGGTCGAGCCGGGACTGCGCTCGGCGCCGCCGTCGTGCTGGAAGGCCGGCAGGCGCAGCGGGCTGGCGGCCGGGTCGAGGCGCTCGAAGGCGCGCGCCTCGCTCCAGTTGGCGGCGTCGACCTGGCCGCTGCCGCTGCCGGCCGCGGCCAGCACCTCGCCGGTCTCGGTGTCGAGCACCACCAGCCCCGCCTGGCGGCCTTCCGGCGCCGCGCCTGCGCCGCTGCAGCGGCCGTCCAGCCATTGGCCGCGGCGCATGCCGATGCAGTCCAGCGCGGCCTGGGCCGCACCCTGCAGGCCGAGGTCGATACTGAGGCGCGCGTCGTGGCGGCCGGCGCCGGGCAGGCGGCCGAGCATGCCGGCCACGCCGGAGGCCTGGTCGGCGCGCACGCCCAGCAGCGTGGCCAGGCCGGCGGCGCGCGCGGCCTCGGTCGGGGCGCCGTCCTGCCACAGCGCCGCGCCGTTGCGGTCGCTGATCCGCACCTCGGCCGAGGCCGGGGCCGGGCCGGATGCGTGCGCCGCCGCCGGCAAGGCTTGCCAGGCCAGCGCGCCGTCGCGCACGCCCAGGTGGCGGTAGCGCGCATCGCCGGGCGTGGCCAGCGCGTCCATGCCGAGCGGCGCCGCCTCCAGCACCAGTTCGCGCGCGCCCGGCACGAGCTGGAGGTCGAGCACTTGCACCTGATCGGGGCTGCGGCAGGCGCGCCCGCTGCAGGCCGGCAGCGGCGGCGCCGCCAGCCGCCCACCCTGCACGCCGAGCAGGCGCCCGGCCAGCATCACCCGGATCGCATCGCCGGCGCGCGCTGCCGCCGGCAGCGTCAGGCGCAGGCGCGCATTGCTGCCGGACGGCCAGGCGCCGACGCGCTGCCACGGCGCCCAGCCCTGCGGCAGGCGTGCGAACAGGCGCGCGCCGGCATCCGGCATGTCGGCGGCCAGCGGCGCCGGCACGCCGCCCAGCTCGATGCGCCATGCCGGTGCCGGCGCGGCCTGCAGCTCGGCGCTGCGCACGCGCCAGGCCAGCAGCCGGCGTTCGCTATTAAAGATGCGCACCTGCTCGCGCACGAACGCGCCGTCGGCGCGCGCATACAGGTGCTGCAGCAGGCGCCGGCCCTCGGTGTCGAGCACGGCGCGGTCCCAGGGCGTCGCTCCGGCGGCGCGCCAGCCGGCCAGGTCGGGCGGCGCCAGCTCGGCCAGGCCATCGGCGCCCAGGCGCACCAGGCTGTGTGCGCGCAAGCCCTCGAACAGCTGCTGGTCTTCCATGCGCGCCGGGGCACTTGCGGGCACGGCGTAGCGGCCCGGCGCCAGCCGCACCTCGACCGGCGTGCCGGCCGCGGGAAAGGCCGCCACCAGCGCGCGCGCCGGCGCCGCCGACGGGTCCGGACGGTACAGCTGCAGCACCAGCTCGCCGGCTTGCGGGCAGGCGCTGCTGGGGCGGCGCAGTACGCGCATTGCCCCCGTGCCACCCCACAGCAGCCAGCCCTGGCGGTAGAACGGCGTCTCGCCGCGTACGCCCGACAGCGGCCGGCCTGCGCCGGCATCGCCGATCCAGTTAGCCGGGTGGCCGTTCCATGCCAGCGTCAACGGGACGCCGCCGAGGGCACTGCCCTTGAGCTCGACACGCGGCATCGGACCGCTCGCCAGCAGCGGGTTGCGCGGCGTGGCGTGCAGCGCCGCTAATGCCTCCAGTGGCCAGCCGATCCGTACCGGCAGCAGGCGTCCGTTGGCCGGGTCGGCCATCTGCGCGCACAGGTCGATGCGCTGGACCGGCTCGGCGCGCATGCCGGACAGGACCAGCAAAGCGGCGTCGCCGTGCCGGCCGAGCCGCACGCCGGCACTGTCCGGCACCTCGAATGCGATACCGGGCAGGGCCGGCTGCAGCACGGCCAGCTGCGGGCTGACGGCGTCGACACCCGCTGCGGCCAGCCAGCGTGCATGGGTGGCGATGACCCAGGCGCCGGCGCCGGCCAGCAGCAGCGCGGCCAGCGTCAGCCAGGCCAGCGGACCCGGCTTGCGCAGGACCGGCATGTGCAGTACCGGCACGCGCGGGCGCGGCAGCGCGCCGGCGAGCCGTGCCGCCAGGCCGAGCCCGGCCGTGCGCACGCCGGCGTCCGTGACCGCGGGCGCTGCCATGCCCGCACCCGCATGCGTACGCGTGCTTGCGCGCCCGCCCGCACGCAGGTTGCGCGCCCGCCGCCGGCGCGTCCGGCTCGCCGCCAGCACCTCGAATACCGCTCCGATCATCCTGTTCTCCCCTGCCCTCGCGCTGTCCCGGCCATGTAGCGGAGGGAACCGGAAAAACGGCTGGGCGGCCTGCCTTCCGGGGCCGCCATTTTTGCAGTTCGTCCCGCATTTCGTGCAGCCCGTCGCACGCCGCTGGAGACCCATAACGCCTTTGGCTACAGTGACTCCATCGACAACCCACCCGCAAAGGAGCAGCAAATGAACATCATCAGGAACATGGAAGCCGCCTTCCTCTTCTCGCTGAGCGTGGCAGGCGCAGCCAGCGTCGCACTGGAAGCGATTCCGCCGGCCCAGGCCCATGTTGCAGCCCCGGCCGCAGCGCAGGCCGCCAGCATCGCGACCCCGACCAGCATGGCCGTGGTGAAGGTCAGCGCCAAGCGCATGACGGCGGCCGAGAAGCAGCAATCGCTGGCGCTCGAGCGCGCCCGCCAGGGTGCCTGATGATGCGGGGCGCAGCACAGGACCCGGCCGCCGCGCCGGGTCCCGCCCGCTTCGCCGTGAAATCGCGTTGTCCCTTTATCTACAGGCTTTGTGGCAAGCGTGCATCGCCGACTGCCTTGAATCTGTATCACATGTAAGCATCCTTTTCCGCCCCTTCAACGCCACGGCAGCGCGCGCTATAGTTCATCCATCCGATTTCCGGACTGGAGACAGAACATGAAACGCCTCACCTGCACCGCCCTTGCCGCCCTGATCGCCGTCGGCGCCGCCGCCGCACCGCTCACCTCGATGGCCGCCAGCAATGTCAGCCTGTTCATCGGTACCGCCCCGCCCGCGCCGCTGGTCGAGCGCATCCCGGCACCGCGCCACGGTTACGTGTGGGCGCCGGGCCACTGGGAATGGGGTGGCCAGCGCCACGTCTGGGCGCCCGGCTACTGGGTTGCCGAACGCCCGGGCTATGCCTACAACGCGCCGACCTGGTACGCCCGCAATGGCGGCTGGTACATGGAACCGGCGCGCTGGACGCCGTACGACAATGGCTACCGCGGCGGCTACCGCAGCGATTACCGCGGTAACGACTACCGCGGCCGTGACCGCGACCGCGACGGCATCCCCGACCGCTACGAACGCCATGGCTACGACCGCGGCCATGACCGTGGCTACGATCGCAACGCCTACAGCCCGCGCCGCGACGAAGACCGCGACGGTATCCCGAACCGCTACGACCGCGACCGTGACGGCGACGGCGTGCCGAACCGCTACGACCGCCGCCCGGATAACGGCTGGCGCCGCTGATGCCTGGCCTGCGGTAATGAACGGTTCCTGACCGCGACGATGTCCTTCTGAAAGAGGCTGCGCCGGTGTTCCCTCGTGGACACCGGCGCTTTTTTGTTATCCTCTCGGCATGAACGAACTTCCCGATCCTGAACATCTCGAGCAACTTGCCTACAAGAGCGAACGCGCCGCCAGCCGCCGCCTCGCGCTGGCCCGCGGCCTGAGCGGCGGCCAGGCCCTGCGCCAGGTACTGGAACAGGCAGCCGGCCAGGCCGGCCTCGCCACCCTGGTATCGGCACGCCTGGCCCAGCGCGCCGCCCAGGACGAACGCGATGCTGCCCGCGCCGCCCAGCGCGCCGCCGACAAGGCGCGCCGCGCCAGCGCCCACGACGGCCGCCCGACCGCCTGGCGCGCCTGGTTCGACGGCTCGGCCCGTCCGAACCCCGGCCAGTGCGGCATCGGCGCCGTGCTGCGCGGACCGGACGGCGCCGCCGTCGAACTGGCCCAGCCGGCCGGCTACGGCAACAGCAGCGAAGCCGAATACCGCGCCCTGATCGCCGTGCTCGAAGCCGCGGTCGCCCACGGCGCCGACGAATTGACGGTGTACGGCGACAGCCGCGTCGTGATCGACGACGTCAATGGCCCGGACGCGTTTGCCGCGCCGTCGCTGGCCGCCTACCGTGCCACCGTCCGCGCGCTGTCCGCGCGCATCGCCAGCCTGCACCTGCGCTGGGTGCCGCGCCACAAGAACCTCGAAGCCGACGCGCTGTCGCAGCGCGCCGCGGAATCCCACCATGCATGAACTCGATACCTGGCGCGACCGCTTGCGCGCCCTGGCGGCACAGCTTGCCGACGACGACGGCGCCCACGACGCCAGCCACCTCGACCGCGTCTGGCGCAACGCCCAGGCGATCATGGCCGGCCAGCATGCGGAAAACGGCGCGCAGGCCGACACGCTGAGCGTGCTGGCCGCCTGCTACCTGCACGACCTGGTCAACGTTCCCAAGAACGACCCGCGCCGTGCGCAAGCCTCGCGCCTGTCCGCCGAGCTGGCGCGCACCGAGCTGCAGCGCCTCGGCTTCCCGGCCGAGCGGCTGGACAGCGTCGCCCACGCGATCGAGGCGCACAGCTTCTCGGCCGCGATTCCCGCCACCACGCTCGAGGCGAAGATCGTGCAGGACGCCGACCGCCTCGACGGCCTCGGCGCGGTCGGACTGGCGCGCATGTTCTACATTGCCGGCCGCATGGGCAGCAGCCTGGCCCACGGCAGCGACCCGCTCGGCACAAGCCGCGCACTCGACGACAAGGCCTACTCGCTCGACCATATCCCGGTCAAGCTGGCCAGGCTGCCCGCCATGATGCAGACGGCGGCCGGGCGCCGCCTGGGCGAGCAGCGCCTGGCGATGCTGGAAGACTTCCGCACCGTGTTCGCAGCAGAATGGACGGGCGCATGAGCCGCTAGGCAGCGTCGCCGCCGAACAACCAGAAGGCGCCGCCAACGGTGCTACCATGAAGCTCCTCCGTACCCACGACGGGCAGCCCATGACCAGCACCGCGACGTTCGCCAAGGCTCCGGCCGGCAACCTGAATTTCGTCCTGATCTGCGTCTTCATCGACATGCTCGGCGTCGGGCTGATCGTGCCGGTGCTGCCGGCCCTGGTCGGCGAATACGTCAACGGCCGCGAGCAGCAGGCGCTGTGGTACGGCATGCTCGGCGCCGTGTTCGGCCTGATGCAGTTCGTGTTCATGCCGATGATCGGCATGGCCAGCGACCGCCTCGGCCGGCGCCCGGTGCTGCTGTATTCGATGGCCGGCATGGGCATCAACTTCCTCACCACCGCCTGGGCGCCGAACCTGGCCTGTTTGTTCATCGGGCGCGTGATCGGTGGGGCATCGTCGGCCAGCATGGCGGTGGCGGCGGCCTATGCATCCGACGTATCGACCCCGGACAACCGTGCCAAGAGTTTCGGCCGCATCGGCGCCGCCTTCGGCCTCGGCTTCATCTGCGGGCCGGCGCTGGGCGGCCTGCTCGGCAACGTCGGGCTGCACCTGCCCTTCTACGTCGCCGCCGCGCTGTCGGCCGCGAACTTCATCTATGGCTGGATCGCCGTGCCGGAATCGCTGGCGCCGGAGCGGCGCGCCCCGCTTCAGTGGTCGCGCATGAACCCGTTCGCGGCGCTGCTGCGCCTGGTGCGCCGGCGCGACATCCGCGGCCTGGTGGTGGTATTCACGCTGGTCACCTTCGCCCAGATGTCGCTGCAATCGACCTTCGTCCTGTACACCAGCTTCCGCTTCGGCTGGGGGCCGGCCGACAATGGCCTGGCCCTCTTCTGCGTCGGCCTGTCCTCGATCGTGGTGCAAGCCGGCCTGCTGGCCTTCCTGATCCGCCGCTTCGGCGAGGTGCGCCTCACCCTGCTGGGCCTGAGCTCGGGCGCCCTTGCCTTACTGCTGTACGGACTGGCGACCCAAGGCTGGCTGATATACGTGATCATCCTGTGCAACCTGCTGTCGTTTGCCGCCGGGCCAGCGCTGCAGGGCATCGTCTCCAAGTCGTCGACGCCGCGTGAACAGGGCGAGCTGATGGGATCGCTGCAATCGATCAGCAGCCTGGCGCTGGTGATCATGCCGCTGGTGGGAACGGCGATCCTGGGCGCGGTGAGCCACCTGCCGCCCGGCGACTGGCGCGTGGGCAGCAGTTTCTACATGTGCGCAGCCATGCAGGCGCTGGCGATCGGGATCGCGTGGTGGGTGTTCCGCCAGCGCGGCCTGGCCTGATGCGCCTCGAGCAACTGTTGTTTGTTGCTTATAGGGAAATTTATTTGGTATGCATGTCAGTTGCGGCGATCGGCGGGCGCCAAAACTGTCCACCCGTGCACTGCCCCCGTTATAATTGACTGGTCAACATCACGAGGGTTACCGTGTCCGATCGCTTCAAAGTCTTGCCGCAATACCTGCTGCCGAAGCAGCGCCTCACCACCTTTGCCGGCCGCGTCGCCGGGGCCAAGGGCGGTTCGATGACGACCCGGCTGATCCGCTGGTTCGTCGGCAAGTACGGGGTCAACATGGCGGAAGCGGAAAATCCGGACATCGCCAGCTACAGCAGCTTCAACGAATTCTTCACGCGTCCACTGAAGGCCGGCGTGCGTCCGCTGGCGCAGGCCGACTTCGTATGCCCGGTGGACGGCGCCATCAGCCAGTTCGGCGCCATCGACGACCACCACATCCTGCAGGCCAAGGGCCACCGCTTCACCACGACCGAACTGGTCGGCGGCGACGCCAGCCTGGCGGCGCACTTCCGCCACGGCAGCTTCGCCAACCTGTACCTGTCGCCGAAGGACTACCACCGCCTGCACATGCCCTGCGACGGCAAGCTGACGCGCATGATCTACGTACCCGGCGCCCTGTTCTCGGTCAATCCGACCACCGCGCGCGGCGTGCCGAACCTGTTCGCCCGCAACGAACGCGTGGTGTGCGTATTCGACAGTGCCGAATACGGCCCCTTCGTGCTGGTGCTGGTCGGCGCCACCATCGTCGGCAGCATGGCCACCGTGTGGCACGGCGTGGTCAATCCGAAGCGCCCGCAAAAGATCAGCGAGTGGACCTATGAAGACCAGGACATCGTCCTGAAAAAGGGCGAGGAAATGGGCCGCTTCCTGCTGGGCTCGACCATCGTCATGCTGTTCCAGCAGAACACCATCGATTTCAACGCCGACTGGGCGCCGGAGCGCAAGGTGGTGCTGGGCGAGGTGATGGGCAACAAGCCTGAATGAATCCAGTCAGCGGCGCTGCCGGCTGAAGAAATCCCAGATCGCCTCGTTGGCGTCGATATCGCGCGTGGTCTTGCCGATCGGCAGGCCGACGTTGAACGGGTCGGCGCCCGGCCACGTGTGGCCGCCGTCCCGGATCGTCGCCAGCGCCACGCTGTGGCGGCCACGGCTCTCCTCCACCCCTTGCTGCTCCAGCCACGTCACCTCGGTGCCGTCGCCGCGGTCGGCATCGATGCGGCGCCGGGCGGGCGCCCCCGCGCCCCCGTTGTGCCGCAGCCAGTAGTCATAAGTCGCTTGCGCCGACAGGTAATCGCCGGCCTTGCCGCCGTAGGCCACCACCTGGTCGGCGCTGCCGTGCATGATCAATACCCCTACCTTGCCCGGCTGCGCGTGATGCCGGATCACCGCATCGGGCATCGGTCCGCCCACCGAGGCCACCGCGGCGAACAGCTGCGGCAGCTCGGCCGCGATGCGCAGCGCAAAGAAGCCGCCGCGCGACAGTCCGGTGGCATACACGCGGCCGGGGTCGACCCGGTAATCCTGCTGCAGCCTGGCCAGCAGCGCTCTGGTAAAGCCGATGTCGTCGGTCCCTTCCAGGTAGGACATGCCGAAGCCGACGTTCCAGTCCTGCTTGATGCCGGCCGGGTAGACTACGATGAAGCCGTGGCGGTCGGCGGCGCGGTTCATCTGCGTGTACAGCATCTGCTCGGCCATCGTCATGCCGCCGCCGTGGAAGTTGAACACGACCGGAAAGGCTTTGTGCGGCTGCGCCTCGTACGATGGCGGCGTGTAGACCAGGTAGCGGCGCTTGTCGTCCTTGTGGACCAGCGACTTGACTTGCGCCAGGACCGGCGCGGCGGTGCAGGCAAGGATGAGGACGGCGATCAGGCGTTTCATGCGGCAGGCTTGAAAAGTGGAGGAACCGCCAGCATAGGCCCGCGCCGGTGAAGCGGCGGTGAAATCCGGCCGCTTTCAGCGCGGGCGCAGCGGCACCAGCTCGACGCGGTAGCTGGCCGTGCCGGCCTCGAAGCGCAGGTCCCAGTCCATTGCCGCGGCGGCCCGGCGCAGCAGGTTCTGGCCGTGCAGGAAGCCCTGGGTTTCCCGGCGCCGGGCCGGATCGACGCTGTTGGCGATGGCCAGCACGCCGTCTGCGAACGACAGCGCCAGCCGGGTGCCGGGGCCGCCGTGAAAGAGCGCATTGCCGAGGCAGTTTTCGATCAGCAGCAGGGCGAGGTAGCGGTTGCCGCTGACAGGCAGGCGGTCCGGCAGGTCGAGCGCCAGCCGTCCGGCATCGAAGGCCTGCGCGTCCAGCAGCTTCAACAAGGTGTCTTCGATGGGGGCACGCAGGTCGAAGGTCTCGGCGGCGACGTGTTCGGCGCGTGCCAATGCAAACAGGACGTCCACCGTGGCGGCCATCGCGTCGACCTGGGTGCGCAGCTGGGCCACGGCGTGCACGTCGGGCTGCGCCCCGGCCAGGGTGTTGCGCATGACGGTCAGCGGCGTGCGCAGTTCATGGCCGGCGTCGCGCGTGAACGCATGTTCGCGCGCCAGCGCCGCATGCAGCTCGGACAGCGCGGTACCGAGCCGCTCTGCCAGGTAACCGATCTCGTCGCGGCGGCGGCTGGCGTCGAAGGCGACGGCCTCGCCCGGCTTCAGGCCGCGCACCGCATCGGCCAGCGCCAGCAGCGGCGCCACCAGCCGGCGCGACAGCCACCAGGCCAGCAGCAGCGCCAGCCCGGTCAGCCCCAGCGCCACCGCCGCCAGCACCGCGCCGACGTCCCGCACCACGGCCGACACCACCAGCAGCGGCCCGGCGTCGGCCACCAGGTACAGGCGCTGCGGCGCGCCGGCGCCGGCACCCGGCAGGTCGAGGGTGCGCAGGTGATAATGGCGCCCGCCGCCGGCAAACACTTCGGCGCGCTGCCGGCCGGCAGCGGCTGCGGCGCGCACCGCGGGCGGCAGCGCAGACGGGTCGCGGTAGGCGCGGATCCAGCCCTCGCCCGCGACCACGCCGCCGCCCTGCCGCGCGCGGGCCTCGACGGCGGCCGCTTCGCGCGCCATCAGGCGGTCGATCAGCATGTCCTCGGTGACGTAGGCAACAATCAGCGCCAGCCCGGTATAGCAGACGCAGATCAGCAGCGTGAAGCCGGCCAGCGCGGCGAACCATCCATGGCGGATCGATCTAGACATCGGCTTCGGGCGGTGCCTGCAGCTGCGCCTGCAAACGATAACCGAGCTGCGGAATGGTCGCGATCAGGTCCGCCGCCCCGGCTTTTTCCAGCGCCTTGCGCAGCGCATACACGTGCGACTTGAGGGCATCGCTGTCTGGCGGCTGCGCACCCCACAGCGCATGCAGCAGCGCCGAGCGCGACACCGCCCGCGGGCTGGCCTCGCACAGTGCCAGCAGCAGCGTGAAGCCGGCGCACCGTCCACCAGCGCGCACCGCTCGCGCACCCGCAGCGTCAGCGACCCGACCCGGATTTCCCGATCCTGGTGCAGCTGCCCGCGCCGGGCCAGCGCTTCGCAGCGCAGCGCCAGTTCGCGCAGGTCGAACGGTTTGGTGAGATAGTCGTCGGCGCCGCCGTGGAAACCGCGCGCCTTGTCCTCGAAAGCGTCGCGCGCGGTCAGCATCAGCACCGGCACGTTGCGCGGCGCGCCCGCCTTGATCGCCCGGCATACGGCGATGCCGTCGATGTCGGGCAGGTTCAGGTCGAGCAGGACCACGTCGTAGGTCTCGCGCGTGGCCAGTTCGATGGCGAGCGCGCCGGCGGCGGCATGGTCGGCTTCCCAGTGCAGGCCCTCGAGGAAGTCGACGATCTGGCGCGCGATCGCCGCGTGGTCTTCCACCACCAGCACCCGCAAAGGCCCGCGTCTCATTTCCCCGCCTGCGCCTTGCAGAACATCTCTTCCATCATGTCGAGGAACACGCGGGTCTTGGCCGGCATCAGGCGCCGTCCCGGGAACACCGCCCAGCCGGTCGCGGTCGGCATCTCCCACTCCGGCAGCACGCGCACCAGTTCGCCCTTCTGCAGGTAGGACGCGACGAACAGATCGGAACTGGCCGCGATGCCCATGCCGCTCGAGGCGATGCGCGCCAGCAGCTCGGGCGAATTGGCGGTCAGGCGCGCGCGCAGTTCGCGTTTCCACTCGACCTTGCCGCGATGGAGCACCCAGGGCACCGGGCCGCCGCTGCGGCTGAGGATGCACAGCAGGTCGTGCTGCAGCAGGTCGTCCGGGTGTTCCGGCAGGCCGCGGCGCGCGATGTACGACGGCGCCGCATACAGGCCCATGCGCTCCAGCGCCACGCGGCGCGCGGCCAGCGTCGAATCCTCGGGCAGGTCGCCCATGCGGATCGCGATGTCGAAGCCTTCGGCCACCAGGTCGACCCGGCGTGGCGACAGGTCCAGTTCCAGCGACACCGCCGGATAGCGCTCGGCGAAGCGCGCGATCAACTCCGTCATGCCGACGTTGGCGAAATCGTGGGGCACCGAAATGCGCAGCTTGCCGCTGGGCGCGGCCTGGCGGTGCTGGGCCAGGGCGCCGGCCGCCTCGACCTCGTCGGCCACCTTGCGCGCATGCTCGAGCAGGCTGGTGCCGAATTCGGTCAGCATCAGCTTGCGCGTGGTCCGCTGCAGCAGGCGCTCGCCCAGGCTGGCCTCGAGCAGCGAAATGCGGCGCGAGACCGTCGACTTGGGCAGGTCGAGACGCTGGGCCGCCAGGCTGAAGCTGCCGGCTTCGACGATGCGGGCAAACAGCAGCAAGTCGTTCGGTTCCATGGGCAAACCATTGTTCCATCGCGTGAATAATGTTATCCATTCTATCGTCTTCCACACTTCCAGTGGAACGGTTACAGTCTCTACACTGCAACACCCCACCCATCCAGACTAAAGGAAGACAGCATGAAGATTCTGCAAATTAATTCGAGCGTACGCGGCGCGGCATCGGAATCGACCCGCGTGGCCAGCAACATCGTCGCCCGCCTGACCGCCGCCAACCCGTCCGCGCAAGTGACCGTGCGCGACCTCGGCGCCAATCCGCATCCGGTGCTGGACGGTGCCGCCCTCGGCGCCCTGTTCACCCCGGCCGACCAGCGCAGCGCCGAGCAGGCCGCACGCGTGGCCCAGGACGACGCCCTGATCGCTGAAGCCCAGGCCGCCGACGTCATCGTCATCGGCGCGCCGATGTACAACTTCAGCATGCCGATCCAGCTGAAGGCCTGGTTCGACGCGGTCGCCCGCGCCGGCGTCACCTTCCGCTACACCGAGACCGGTCCGGAAGGCCTGCTGAAGAACAAGAAGGTCTACGTTGCGACCGCACGCGGCGGCATCTACCCGGCCGACGCCGATCCGCAAGTGCCGCAGATCCGCATGCTGCTGAACTTCCTGGGCATGACCGAGAACGAGTTCATCTACTCGGCCGGCCTGGCGATGGGTCCGGAAGCGGCCGCCAAGGGCCAGGCCGAAGCCGACGCTGCGGTCGCCGCACTGGCCTAAGTCACACATCGGGTCGGACCACGGGAGAATGAACATGACTGAGCAGATCCAGGAGCAGACAGTGGCGAAGAGCCGCGGCGTCGAGCGCGTGCTCGGCGGCCAGTTCGTGATGGACGGCGCCGGTGTCAAGATCAACCGTGTGCTGACCCAGCCGCTGCAGCGCCGCCTCGATCCCTTCCTGATGCTGGATGCCTTCGGCAGCGACAAGGCCGGCGACTACATCGCCGGCTTCCCCGAGCATCCGCACCGCGGTTTCGAAACGGTCACCTACATGCTGACCGGGCGCATGCGCCACCGCGACAGCGCCGGCAACGAAGGCCTGGTGACCAACGGCGGCGTGCAGTGGATGACCGCGGGCCGCGGCGTGATCCACTCCGAAATGCCGGAGCAGGAAGAAGGCTTGATGGAAGGCTTCCAGCTGTGGCTCAACCTGCCCGCCAAGGACAAGATGAGCGCGCCCTGGTACCGCGACATCCCGACCGAAGCGGTGCCGCGCTTCACGCTGCCGTCCGGCGCCGTGGTGCAGGTGATCGCCGGCGAGACGCACGGCGTGACCGGCGCCGTCCAGCGCGACGGCACCCTGCCCCTGTACCTGGACATCGAACTGCCGGCGGGCGTCACGCTCGACCTGCCGCTGCCGGCCGGGCACAACGCCTTCATCTACGTGTTCCGCGGTGAAGCCGTGGTCGGGGGCAAGGGTGTGCCGCAGACGCGCATGGCGATCCTCGACAACGCCCAAGGCGCCGACGGCGTGCGCATCAAGGCGGCGACGCCGAGCCGGCTGCTGCTGATTGCCGGGCGGCCGCTGAACGAGCCGATCGCGCAGTATGGGCCGTTCGTGATGAATACGCAGGCGGAAGTGTTCCAGGCGGTGGAGGATTTCCGCGCCGGGCGGTTTGCGGCTTGACGCGCCGTTGAGAAGAGCAAGCTTGTTCTTTCCCGTCAGCCTCTGAACGTCGCCCCGGCCTTCGCAGGGCGACGCGCTTGTGACTTCGGCTACACTAGCGGTATTCGCTTTTCCGACCCGCGCCATGCCCCTGCTCGACACCCTCTCCACCCTGCTCTCCCGCGCCAGCCGCGCGCTCGGCCTGGAGTCGCTCGACGCCTTTCCTCCCGGGCACCAGTACGCGCGCACGCGCTGGGACAAGGCCTGGTTCGACATCCCGTCCGACCTGAAGCCGGACGCCATCGAACGCACCATCTGCGAGGCCATCGCCAACACCCCGGCCGCCTTTGCCCACATCGAACACCCGACGCCGCGCATGCAGCGCACCCTGCTGGGCATCATCCACGCACGCCTGCGCCGCGGCGGCGGTGCCGGCGCCAACCCCACCGATCTGGTGGCAATGCTGCTCGAGGCCTACGCCAGCCCTTATACCCCGGAAGCCCTGCCCGGCCTGCGCGCCGCGATCGCGTCCACCGACGGCTACGACCCGTCGATGCGGGTGGCCCACCTGACTGCCTTCCTGTCGGACATGCCGGCTGCCTTCGACGTCATCGACGACCGGATCATCGAGGCGCGCTGAGCGCAAAGCCGCCCAGCTCGCGTATAGGCCAACGTCCAGGCCTTGCACGCAGCGTTATCTTTGTTGCAAGCATGCAAAGATAGTTGATGTCTCCTAGTAACTACGCTAGGTTCATAAAACATTGTTAGAAAGTAAATTGGAGAAATATTTCCAATTAGAATCTAACTATGTCCATTCAACACGGCGGCCAGATCCTGGCTTTGACAGGCCTGCGGTATTTTGCCGCAGCATCGGTGGTCGCATTCCATTTTTCGAAATCGGGCAATGCCTGGGTTAGAGCTCTTGTCGATCATGGCGGCTTCGGCGTGGTGATCTTTTTCGTTCTCTCCGGCTTCATTCTGGTCTACAGCTATGACGCCGGCGCGGGTAAATTTCGCGGCATCAGGCCGGCATTCTGGGCCGCTCGCGTGGCGCGTCTCTATCCCGTTTATGTCGTCGGCATGATGTTGATGGCCCCGGTCGTGTTGATGCGGTCAACCGAGCCGGCATGGCAGCAACTGGCCAGCGGTATTTTGTCTTTTGCGTTGATCCAGTCATGGTTCAATTCGCTCGGTACCTCCTGGGGAATATGGAACCCGCCGGGATGGTCCTTGTCTGCAGAGGCGTTCTTCTACCTGCTTTTCCCTGCCGTTTGCGTGAGGCTGTCGAAACTGTCGACAATCCGGCTGGCCGTGTTTGCCGGCGTATGCTGCGGCATCGGTGCGCTCTCGGTATTCACTCAGACGATAGTCGAGCTTGCTGCTGGGGATCTATGGGGTTACATACCGCTGATCCGGCTTCCCGAATTTCTGACCGGGGTGGCCGCCGGGCTGATATGGAAGCGCCGCGACACCCGGGCGTTCGACCGCTCGGCATCCTGGGTAACGGCGTTGTCGGCGGGGGCTCTGGTCCTCCTCATGTTGCTCCCGCTCGACGACCGATGGTATGCGAGAGCTACCTTCGCCCCATTGGTCGCGCTGTTCATCTGCGCGCTTGCATGCGGACAAGGGCCGATCGCAAAGATCCTCTCTTGCGAGCCATTGGTCAAGTTGGGGAAGGCCAGCTTTTCGGTCTACATCCTGCACTGGCCGGTATGGATGATTCTCGATGAGGTTTTCGGGCGTTCATCGTTTGCCATCAGTCAGCCGAACCTCTACTTTGGCTTGTATTTCATCCTTACCACAGGTCTGGCATGCCTCTGCTTCAAGTACATCGAGGAACCACTGAACCGAATCCTGCGCGCGAAATTCATCAACGCCTCCTCGGCCGCGCGCTACCCGGCTACCGTTATTCCGCAACATGAAAGCGCCACCCTGACCTGAGGCACACAACACCGGGGCACTTCTCGACCGCTGTCGGCGAACATGGCGCCGGCTGCGGTCATCGAAGGTTGCCGAGCGGTGCCGCCGGTGCCCGCCCATTGGCCGGCACCAGGCGGGCGCGCAAGGCCATGAACGGGGTCTCCACCAAGCGGTACAGCAGCCAGCCGGCCAGCAGCGAGGCTGCCAGCGACAGGCCGATCGTGATCGGGTCCTCGGCGCCGTAGCCCATCCGCGCCAGGCACGCCGCCACCATGACACATACCTGCTTGTGTACCAGATAGACCGCGTACGACCACAGCGCCAGGCTGGCCGCGCCCGGCACCCGCAGGCGGTGCAGCAGCGATCCGGGCGCCAGCGCCGCCAGGGTCAGCAGCGAGAAGCCGAGCGCCAGCAGCGGATAGCCGAACACGGTCACGCCGAGGCCGTAGTGGTCGTGCAGGAACAGCACCACTGCCAGCGCCGTGACCACACCGCCAGCTGCCAGCAGATAATTTCCGTGACGCATCACGCGAATCCAGAGTGCCCGGTGCCCGTTCTTCAGCAGCGCCAGCGCTACCCCGGCCAGCAGCTCGTCGAAGCGGCACCAGCTGGCGTAATAGATGTATTTATAATAGTGGTGCAGCCAGGCCTTGCCGGTCATGCCGTCCAGCCAGACCTGCCAGCGCACCGCCATCCCCACCAGGAAGGCGGCGCCGATCGCGAGCCAGGCCCAGCGCAGCGGCGCCCGGATCACGGTCGCCAGCAGTGCCAGCGCCGGCAGCAGCATATAGAACTGTTCCTCGATGCAGAGCGACCAGGCATGCGAGAACGCCGTCCCCGGCTCCAGATGAATGTTCTGGGTAAATGTGAGGTAGCGCCACAGCGGCAGCAGCGGCGCGTCGCCGCGGAAGGCTGGCCACAGTGCGTACAGGGCGAGCACCACCCAGAAATTCGGCAGCGTGCGCAGCAGGCGCCGCGCATAGAAGTGGCGCAGCGAAAAGCCGTTCGGGTCGCGCAGGCCGGCGAAGATCTGGTTGCCGATCAGGTAGCCGGACAGCGCAAAGAACAAATCGACCCCGGCCCAGCCGATCTCGCCGACCCAGCCGAAGGTCGGGGCGTCGCTGACGAACAGCACGTAATGGTGCAGCACGACCAGCGTGACCGCGAGTGCGCGCAGGGTATCGAGCCCGTGGATCCTGCTTGCGGCTGGAGTGCTCATGAAGTGCCGTTCATGGTGGCCTGTCGTCGACAAAACCCGGATCATGCCATGCGCCGGCCGCAGCAGCCAGGGTTGCGCCGGGATTTGCCGCTAAAATGGCTGGATCGACATCCCTGGACCACCATCGCATGACTTCCGCCAGCACGCTGCAATTCAAATCCGTCACCTATACCGGCCTCGGGCAAGGCCCGCGCGTCATCATCATGGGGGCGACGCATGGCAACGAAGTCTGCGGCACCCAGGCCATCGGCCGGGTGATGGCGGAACTCGATGCCGGCCGCCTGCACATCGGCGCCGGCAGCGTCACCTTTGTCCCGATCGTCAATCCGCTGGCGTACGCCAGGAATACCCGCTCCGGCGACCGCAACCTGAACCGCGACCTGTTCCCGAAAGCCGATCCGCAGGACTTCGAAGACCGCGTCGCCAACTGGCTGTGCCCGCTGCTGGCCCGGCACGACGTGCTGCTCGACCTGCATTCCTTCAATGCGGCCCACGGCGAACCCTTCGTGATGGTCGGCCCGGCCGACAACGACGGTCCGCTCGAACCGTTCCGCCACATGCGCCAAGAACGCGCGCTGGCGCGGCGCCTGGGTGTGCGCCGCTTCGTCACCGGCTGGATGGCAGCCTACGGCGGCGGCGTGCAGCGCCGTTCGCGCGCGGCGTCATCCAGTGCGTCTGAGCTGGAAACCGTGCTGCGCTACGGCGTCGGTACCACCGAATACATGCGCAGCACCGGCGGCTATGCCCTGACGCTGGAATGCGGCCAGCACCTCGATCCGCAGGCGCCGGAGGTGGCCTACCGCGCCATCATGAACACGCTCGCCTTCCTTGGACTGATCGACGCGCCGGCGCCGGCGCCGGTGCCGTTCGAGGAGATGGAAGCGCTGCAGATGGTGGTGGTGCACGACAAGCTCGACGCCGGCGACCGCTTTACGCGTACATGGGCCAGTTTCGATCCGGTCGCCGAAGGCGAACAGATCGGCGTGCGTGCCGACGGCACGCCGGTGCTGGCCGAGTTCGCGGGCCGTATCCTGTTCCCGGACACGAATGCCGGTCCGAACCAGGAATGGTATTACATGACGCGGCCGAATCCGTCGTTCGGACAGGAGTAAAGCCGGCGGGCAGCGCTCAGTGGAACACGCCGACCGCAAGTTCGGCCCACGCCAGCAGCAGCGCGCCCGCCAGCGCCAGCCCGCCGACGATGCGGTGGGTGCGGTTGCCGATGCGCTGGACCGCCAGCTCGTAGACCAGGCCGGTCCCGGCCAGCAGCACGGCGGCGACGGCGAAATCCATTGGCCCCCACTTCACCTCGGCGGTAAAGCGCATCGCCACCGCGGGCACCAGCAGCATCGCGGCGGTCACCCACAGGACCCGCCCTACCCGCTTGCCCGCAGTCTGGCGCAGCCTGGCGTCGCGGCTGCCGGTCATCGTCGTCATCTGCAGTCCTTTCACATCCGGTGGACGCCGGCACAAGCCGGGCAGGCGTCAGGTCAATGCTTCGTCGCCCCATGATACCCCGGCGGCGCCCCGCCCCGTTTTCGCTTGACTCAGGCGTGGTCGGCGACAGGCTGCGCCAGCACCGCCATCACGTCCTGGACGCCGATGCGGTCGACCCAGTCATCGCGGCCAGCCGCCGTGATGACGATGCTGTTGTCCTTGTCGATCGGCGCCCACTCGGGATTTTTCTGGCGCATCAGGGCGATCACCGGCACATGTACGGCGTTTGCCAGGTGCATGACCGCCGTCTCGACCGAGATCACCAGGTCGCACAGGCTGAGGATGGCGGGCAGCTGGAAGAAATTGTCTTCCGCGCTGAACAGATGGGTATGCGCCAATCCCTCGGCATCGAACAGCGCCCGCGCCCGCGCCAGCTCCTCGGGCACGACGTTGACCACGAAGCCGCTGTCGCCCCAGGCCGGATCGCAACGCATCGTGCGGATCAGGCCGATGATGCGCTCCAGCGGCCAGCTGCGCTCGGCGCACTTGGAGAATGCATTCAGGAATACCACCCTGGCGGGCGGCCGGGCGCCCTGACCAGGGCCCTGGCCTTGCGCCTGGCGGAAACCCCAGGCCACGAACTGTTCGTGCGCATAACGCATCCAGTGCGCGCCGATATCGAGCACCGGGAAACGCGCGCGCGCAGGAATGTCCATGCCGAACAGCTGGGTGAACCAGCCGGCGTAGATGTCGCTGATATGCTGGTCGCGATGCGATGCCGCGGTGTAGGCAGGGATACTGGCGTCCAACTTGCGATAGATCAGGTATTTCATCACATCGTAAGGACGCACCCGTTTCTTTTGTCCGACCACGAAACCACGACGGCTGATCTTGCGCGCCAGGGTCGCGTATTTATGGCGCTCGAGCACGGCCAGCGATACCACCAGTGGATAATCTTCCCGTTGCGCGGCGGCCAGGGACTGCGCGAACAACGCCGGGCTGTAGGTCTCGTTGTAGACCCTGGCGATGAACGGACACTCGGCCAGCCAGTCGTACAGCGCGTATTTCCTGAGGTGCGGCCATTCGGCTGCGTTGGCGGTGCGGCGGCGCTCGTCGACCCACAGGTGGATCTCGAGCTGCGGATAGGCCGCCGCAAGCGCGCGGAAACAGCTTTGCAGATAGGTGAAGTCGCCCAGCGCCAGGTGTGCGATGAACAGGATCTTGCCGGCCTGCGCCAGCCGCTCCGGCGGGATCAATGGCATCTGGACGGGCATGGACGGTTCGGCTTTCCAGGCGGTGTCGGCAACGGGACTGTTTTTGCCCGAGGCGGGGGCACGGAGGAATGCCCCGTTCGGACGCCAGCGCGCACCAATTTCGACCGCTTGAGAGCGCAATGGTTTCATGAGCTGGCGCCTTTCGTGAGAAAAACGACGGGAACGGCACAGAACACCATAGGACCTCCATGAGCTGAAAAGCGATGGCAAATTCTATTGTTCAACAGCGCTAAAAAATACACGGCCACTGTAAAGTTTGGTAAAACAATGTCAAGATGAGGTGACATTTCGTGAGGCTTCCCGCTCACCCCGTATGAGCTGCAGGTTGCGCAGGTAAATCCCCACGCCGAGCGCCTGGCCGACGACGAATACCGGATCGTGCCGGTGCACGGCATAGGCCAGCAGCACCAGCGCCCCCAGGATGCTCAGGTACCAGAACGACACCGGAATCACGCTGCGCCGCTCACGCTCGCTCGTCAACCACTGCAGCACGAAACGTGCCATGAACAGGGCCTGCCCGCCGAAGCCGACCACCAGCCACCACCCTTCCTTATCCATCCGAAGCACTCCTGTTGATCGCCACCGGCCTGGCGGCATCGGCGCTGTGCTCCGCCGCATGCTCATCGGTGCGCTCGACCGGCCGTTCGGGCGCAGGCTCGGCGCCACGCTCGCCGGGCTGTTCGCGGCCGCGCCCGGTCAGCGGCCAGCGCCAGCCCCGCCAGGGCAGCATCGCCGCGATTTCCCAAGCTCCCCACAGCAGGCAAGCGCCGGCGACGGTACGCTGCAGCGGCATCACTGCGGGGATGTGCATGTGGTGGCTGACCAGCAGCCCTGCCGCCATGCCGAGCAGCAGCAATCCGGCCAGCAGGCCGCCGATGCCGGAGGTGCGCCAGCCGCAACGCCCGTGCAGCGCCAGGCCGGACCAGGCGCCGACCCAGCCACCGATCATGCCCCACAGGATGTCGACCGGCCAGTGCACGCCGACCATGATGCGCGACAGGCTCACCAGCACCGCCATCGTCAGCAGCAGCGCGCGCACCAGCGTATGCCGGGCCAGGCCCATGATGCCGATGCCGGCAATCGCGAACGCCGCCGCCGCGTGCCCGGACGGAAACGACACCTGGCGGTAGGCCGGGCCCGCGTGGAAGAACTCGCCGGCGCCGAATACCGCGAGCGGCCGCGGCACGTCGATGAACTGCTTGGTGACCTGGGTCCAGAGTCCGGCGAAGACCGCCGCCGCGAGCGCCGCCCAGAAACAGTGCGGCGCGCGCCGGATGCTGGGCAGGACCAGCACCATCGCAATGGCGCCGTCGCCGAACATCGTCAGCCGCAGCCAGACCGGTTGGCCCAGCACGCCGCCGGCATGGTTCAACAGCAGGAACAGCGCGTGATTGCTGCCGCTGGCCACGATCGCGGCCAACGCCGCCAGGGCTGCGGCGGGCGGCAGCCAGACCCAGGCTGGATGGAGGGGTGGGCGCATGACGGGCCTAGTTGCGCACGCGCAGCAGCACGATGCCGCCCTTGCGGTACAGGATCTGCGCACCCGCCAGTTGCGGCGTGTGCAGCGCGTCGCTGCGGGTGAGGATCACCTGGCCGGCATGCGGCGCCGGGGTCGACGGCGTGACCGCAGCGCGGTAGACCGAAAAGCTCGGCGCGTCGATGCGCCAGCGCTGCACGTCCCACCCCTCGCGCCGGGCCAGTTGCGCCGCTTCCTTCAGCGGCCCCTGCTGCAGTTCGCCGACCGCGGGCAGCAGCAGGCCGCCGAGGGCGCCTGCGCACAGCAGGCTGGTCGTGGCCAGCCGCAGCCACAAGGCGGCGCCGCGCCACAGCGCCAGCCCCAGTGCGGCGCCCAGCAGCAGCCCGGCGACGGCGCGCCAGGCGCCGCCGAACACCTCGCCCCGTCCAAGCGCCTCGCGCATGTAGGTGTTGCCGATGCCGGGCGCCAGCCGCTCGAGCGCGTACGGCAGCGCCGCCACCGCGGCCAGCATCAGCAGCGGCGGCGCCAGCACCAGCCAGGCCGGATGCGGCGCCCGGCGCGCGCGCGCCATCAGGATGAACAGCGGCGTCACGCCATACAGCAGGTAGTGCGGCAGCTTGGTGCCGGCCAGCGAAAAGAAGGCGAACACGAACAGGAACCAGCTCCACAGGAAGGCATCGTCGGACGCCATGCGCCGCCGGCGCAGCGCGGGCAGCACGGCGCGGAACATGGCGGGCACGGTGGCCAGCAGCAGGCCGCACCAGGGCAGCAGGATCAGCAGCAGCGCCGGCAGGTAATACAGGATGCCGCCGCCATGGCCCTGCAACGGTGCCATGAAGCGTTCGACGTTGTGGCGCATGAAGAAGCCCGCCAGGAAGGCGTCGCCGCGCCGCGCATATTCCAGCAGGTACCAGGGTGCCGCCACCGCCAGCAGGATCGCCCAGCCGAGCGGATCGCGCAGCGCGCGCCACCATGCGGCCAAGCGGCCCTGCAAGGCGAAACCGAGGCAGCTGGCGGCGCCCGGCACCAGCAGGGCCACCGGTCCCTTGGTCAGCAGGCCCAGTCCGATCCACAGGTAGACGCGGCGGCGCTGGGCGGCCTGCCCGTCCGTCGCGTAACGCATGATGTCGAACATGGCCAGCGCCAGGAACAGGTTCAGCAGCGCATCGGCGATGGCGCCGCGCCCGATCACGCCGACGCCGGCCGTGGTGGCGGCGATGAAGGCGGCGGCGTAGCCGGTGCCGGGGTCGTCGGCGCCCTCGAAACGGGTGCGCGCAAAGACGGCGATGGCGCCGATCCAGGCCGTCGCCGCCAGCGCGGACGGCAGGCGGAGCGCGAATTCGTCCATGCCGAACAGCGTGACCGAAGCGGCCTGCAGCCAGTAGATCAGGATCGGCTTGTCGAACCGCGGCGCGCCGTTGAGCCAGGTCGACACGTAGTCGCCGCGCGCCAGCATTTCGCGCGTGGCTTCGCTGAATGCACCTTCGTCGACATCGAACAGCGGCACCGTCCCCAGCCCGAGGAACAGGCTGGCCAGCACCGCGAGTGCGAGCGCCAGCAGCGGCAGCAGATGCGCGGCGACGCTGGCCGGCAGCGTGGCAGCCCGGCCATCGCCGTGCGCCGGCGCCGTCGTCACCGACGCGTGGCTGCCCTGCTCACCGTCCTGCCCCGGCGGCCTCATGCCCCCTCCGCCGCTGCAGGCCGTCCACCCTGCCCACCCTGCGCGCCCTGTCCACACTGCGGCACCCGCTGCGCCAGGCCGCCCGCGCCATCGACCGCACCCGGTGTACCGAGCGTAGCGCGCACCAGGTAGGTGCGCGCCGTGCCGGCTTCGAAATAGGTGCGCGCCAGCATTTCGGTGAGGATGCCGGTGCAGATGAACTGCACCCCGATCACCGCCAGCAGCAGCGCGAACAGCAGCAGCGGGCGCCCCGCGATCGCTTCACCCTCGACCAGCTTGGCCCAGGCCAGCCAGGCCAGGGCCAGCATGCCGGGAAAGGCGCAGGCCAGGCCGATGCGGCCGAAGAAGTGCCCGGGGCTGGCGCGGAAGCGCACGAAGAACACCGCCGCCAGCAGGTCGAGCAGCACCTTGAAGGTGCGCGACAGCCCGTACTTGGATTTGCCGTGCAGGCGCGGAAAATGGCTGACTTCTTCTTCGCGGATGCGTTCGGGCGCGGTGACGGTGGCCATCCAGGTCGGGATGAAGCGGTGCATCTCGCCGTACAGGCGCACTTCGCGCAGCACGGCGGCGCGGTAGACCTTCAGGGAACAGCCGTAATCGTGCAGCGGCAGCCGGGTGACTGCCCCGATCAGCCCGTTGGCCAGCCGGGACGGCAGCCGGCGCAGCCAGAAGCCGTCCTTGCGCGCGCGGCGCCAGCCGACCAGCAGGTCGAGGTCTTCGTCGAGCAGGCGCCGCACCATGCGCAGGATGTCGTGCGGATCGTTCTGCAGGTCGCCATCCATGGTGGCGACGACGCTGCCGCGCGCGGCGTCGATGCCGGCCTGCATGGCCGCGGTCTGGCCGAAGCGGCGCCGCAGGAGTACGCCTGCCAGTTGCTGCGGATTGGCGGCGACGGCCTCGCGGATGCGCGCGGCGGTGCGGTCGCGGCTGCCGTCGTCGACCAGGATCAATTGCCACGGCCACGGCGAAACGGCCAGCGCCGCCTGCACCTGGCTTGCCAGCGGCAGCACGTTGTCTTCCTCGTCGTGCAGGGGCACCACGACCGAGAGGGCGACGGGAGCATCCTCCGCGGGCACATCGTCGGGCGGCACAGCGAGCAGCTTCATCCGAATCTCCGGTCGTGGGCCGCAAGTGCGGCTGAGCAGACCGTATATTCACCCCGCATGAAAGCGCCACGAACGACACAGCGCAAATGTGTGCGCGGTCGGCGGCCCAGGAGGACAATGAGGCTGGCCGGATCAGGCCGGGCTCAAGAGCTTGAGGCCGACGATGCCGGCCACGATCAGGCCGATCGACAGCAGGCGCAGCGCGCCGGCCGGTTCGCCCATCACCGCCATGCCGAACACCGCAGTGCCGACGGTGCCGATGCCGGTCCACACCGCATAGGCCGTGCCCAGCGGCAAAGTGCGCAGCGCCAGGCCCAGCATGCCGACGCTGCCGGCCATCGTCGCCAGCGTGAATACCGACGGCCACAGCCGGGTAAAGCCGGCCGTGTGCTTCAGGCCGACGGCCCAGGCCACTTCCAGCAGCCCGGCGACGATCAAGACGATCCAGTTCATTCCATGTCCTTGCTTGTCTTTCCTTGTCCCATGATGGGCCGCCGAGTATAGCACCGGCAAAATGGCCGGCCGCCGGCAGGAATCGCGCGCTTGGCTTAAGATGGCCAGCCATTCATACCGACTACAGGAATATCGATGAGCACATTGTTCGACCCGATCCAGATCGGCGCCCTGCGCCTGCCGAACCGCATCGTCATGGCCCCGCTGACCCGTGCCCGCGCCGGCGGCGGCGGCCGCGTGCCGAATGCCCTGATGGCCCAGTACTACGAGCAGCGAGCCTCGGCCGGCCTGATCCTGTCGGAAGCGACCTCGGTCACGCCGATGGGCGTGGGCTATGCCGACACCCCGGGTATCTGGTCCGACGAGCAGGTCGAAGGCTGGAAGCTGGTCACCGAGGCCGTGCACCGCGCCGGCGGCCGCATCGTGCTGCAGCTGTGGCACGTCGGCCGCATCTCGGACCCGGTGTTCCTGGACGGCCAGGCGCCGGTGGCGCCGTCCGCCATCAAGCCGGCCGGCCACGTCAGCCTGCTGCGTCCGATGAAGGATTACGAGACCCCGCGCGCACTGGCATTGGATGAAATCGCCGAGGTCGTCGCCGCCTACCGCAAGGGTGCCGAGAACGCCAAAAAGGCCGGCTTCGACGGCGTCGAAGTCCACGGCGCCAACGGCTACCTGCTCGACCAGTTCCTGCAGGACAAGACCAACCAGCGCGACGACATCTATGGCGGTTCGATCGAGAACCGCGCACGCCTGATGCTGGAAGTCACCGACGCCTGCATCGACGTCTGGGGCGCCGACCGCGTCGGCATGCACCTGGCGCCGCGCCGCGACTCGCACGACATGGGCGATTCGACCCCGCTCGAGACCTTCGGCTACGTCGCGCGCGAACTCGGCAAGCGCGGCATTGCCTTCATCTGCGCGCGCGAAGCGATCGGCGACGACCGCCTCGGCCCGGCCCTCAAGCAAGCCTTCGGCGGGGTCTACATCGCCAACGAAAAGCTGAGCAAGGAGAGCGCCGAGCAATTGATCGCCAGCGGCGACGCCGATGCGGTGGCCTTCGGCCAGTGGTTCATCGCCAATCCCGACCTGCCTGCGCGCCTGCGGGCCGATGCGCCACTGAACCCGGCCCGTCCGGAAACCTTCTATGCCCCCGGCGCCGAAGGCTATACCGACTACCCGGCGCTGCAAGCCAACGCCTGAGTCCAGCGCGGCCCCCGAGAGCGGCTCCGGCATACATACAGCCCGGAGTCGCTTTCTTCTCCATCGAGCCCGCCTCCAGCAAAAATTTCCCGTACCGGCGCCGCAACCGGTACGTTTGATATTGCTGTCATGATATTCTTGCGCAATTCGTTCTGGCCGTGGCCACAAGCCGCGGCCATGGTCTTCAATCGTCGAACCGCAAGGATCACCGTGAACCGCTCCCGCTTCGCCTTCAGCTCTTCCTTCACCCTGCGCCTGCTGCCGCTGGCCGCCGCCACGGCAATGGCCTGCGCCGCTATGCCTGCCGCTGCCGCCGACACCGCCGCAGCGACCGTACCACGCGCCGAAAACGCCTACCTGTCGCAGCTTGACGCCGCTGCCCGTTCGGCACGCGTCTCGAACGTCGACTACGTGCTGGACTTCACGCTGACCGGCAAGGAAAATTTCAGCGCCTCCACGACCCTGGCGTTCGACCTGAAGGACAATGCGTCGGCCCTCACCGTCGACCTCGACAAGGCCACCGTCAAGTCGCTGACCGTGAACGGCAAGAGCGTCACCCCGCAATACAATGGCTGGTTCATCACGCTGGCTGCACAAGACCTGAAAAAGGGCCGCAACACGGTGACGGTCGCCTACGAGCGCCCGCACAGCACCAACGGCGAAGGCCTGCACCGCATGGTCGATCCGGTCGATGGCCGCGTGTATACCTACTCGCACTTCGAGCCGGCGGCGGCGCACCAGATGTTCGCCGCCTTCGACCAGCCCGACCTGAAGGGCACCTACCAGATCAACGTGACGGCCCCGGCCGACTGGACGGTGATCTCGACCACCCGCGAGACCAGGGTCAGCGCGGACGGCGCCGCCAAGCGCTGGACCTTCCCCCGGACCAAGAAGCTCAGCCCCTACAATTTCTCGATGCATGCCGGCCCCTACAAGATGTGGGAAGACAGCAGCGGCAAATACCCGATGCGCCTGTTCGCGCGCCAGTCGGTGGCGACGCAGATCAAGCCGGCCGAGTGGTTCAAGTACACCAAGGCCGGCCTGGCCTTCTTCGACGACTACTTCGGCGTGCCCTACCAGTTCGAGAAGTACGACCAGATCCTGGTGCCGGATTTCCTGTACGGCGCCATGGAAAACGCCGGTGCCATCACTTTCGCCGAGCGCGGCTTCATGTACAAGGCCGAGATGACCGCCGAGCAGCGCCAGCGCCTGGCCGGCGTGATCATGCACGAGATGGCGCACCAGTGGTTCGGCGACCTGGTCACCATGCAATGGTGGAACGGCCTGTGGCTGAACGAAAGCTTCGCTTCCTTCATGGGGACGCTGGCCACGGCCGAAGCCACCGAGTTCAAGGACGCCTGGCGCGCCTTCTACTCCAGCGGCAAGCAGGACGCCTATGCCCAGGACCAGCGCAGCACCACCCACCCGATCGAAGTACCGGTGCCGTCGACCCAGAACGCCTTCGACAACATCGACGCCATCACCTACTCGAAGGGCGCGTCGACCCTGATGCAGCTGCGGCACCTGCTGGGCGCCGACGTGTTCCGCAAGGGCGTGCACAACTACCTGGTCAAGTACCAGTACAAGAATGCGAAGCTGGACGACTTCATCGGCAGCCTGGGCCAGGCGGCCGGGCGCGACATGAAGGGCTGGACCCAGCAATGGCTGTACCAGCCGGGCGTGAATACGATCACTGCGAATTACACCTGCACGGGCGGCAAGATCGGCAGCTTCACGCTGCAGCAGAGTGCGCCGCAGGAGTTCCCGACCCTGCGCGAGCAGCGCGTGCAGGTGGCGTCGTTCCGCCGCGACGGCGAGCAATTGAAACTCGACCGCAAGGTGGCGGTCACCTACAAGGGTGCCAGCACTGCCGTGCCGGGCATGGTCGGCGCTGCCTGCCCGGACCTGGTGTATCCGAACTACGAGGACTGGGGCTTCGTCAAGGTGCAGCTGGACCCGCGCTCGTTCGACAGCGCGCGCGCCCACATGGAGGGCGTCGACGATCCGCTGCTGCGCGCCATGCTGTGGCAGAGCCTGTGGGATGGCGTCCGCGACGCCAAGCTGCCGCTGAACGACTTCATCGCCACCGCGCTCGCCAATGCGCCGGGCGAGAAGGACTACACGCTGCTGGGCGACGTGCTGGGCAAGGTCGTGCAGTCCAAGCATTACCTCGACCGCATGCACCTCGACGGCGCCTACACCGCGCAAGCCACGCGCCAGCTCGAAGAGATGAGCTGGAAAGGTGCCGTGGCCGCCAAGGGCGACGACAACTTCCAGCGCCGCTGGTTCGGCACTTATCTCGGCGTGGTCGGCTCGCGCGAAGGCCTCGACCGCCTCGCCACCCTGCTCGACGGCAAGACCACGATCGACGGCCTGGCCATCAACCAGGACCTGCGCTGGGCCATCATCGGCCGCCTGAACCGCTACGGCTACCCGGGCGCCGCGGCGCTGGTGGAAGCCGAGCAGGCGCGCGACAAGTCGGACACCGGCGCCGCCGCCGCGATCGCCGCCACCGTCAGCCGCCCGGACCCGGCGGTCAAGACCGAATGGCTGGGCACGATCCAGGACCTGCAGACCAAGCTGCCGTTCTCGCGCGTACGCACGGCGATGGGCAGCCTGTACCCGGCCGAACAGGGCGCGCTGGCCGAGCAGAGCGCCGCCCAGCGCCTGGCCAAACTGCCCGAGCTCGACAAGGCCGCCGGCACCGTCTACATGCGGTCCTACGGCCCGAGCCTGATCCCGGCCGCCTGCACCCCGGCCAGTGTCGCGCGCCTGCAGGCAGCAAGCACCGGCATGACGGCGCTGTCGGCCGGCACCCGCCGCGCCCTGCTCGACACGCTGCAGGAAGACCAGCGCTGCGTGGCCATCAAGGGCGCCATGACCGCGAAGTAATCGGCGACGCGAGCGCGGCGCTCAGCGCCGCTCGCGGCGGTCCTCGCCGGCCGGCGCCGCCGGCGCGGCCGGACCGCGGCACATCTCTGCCAACCGCGCCCAGGCCCCCTCGGCCTGGCAGTTGAGCGGCGGATTCAGCTCGAGCAGCTTGCCCAGCTCGACCGGCTTCATCGCGTTGACGTGGACGTTGCTGGCGAGCTTGATGCACATGACGTCCTGCCAGGCGGCCTGCACGTTGTGCGGGATCGGGAGCGGACCGCGCAGCTTGCGCGCCGCCGTCTCGCAGGCTGCCTGGCTCGGGAATTCGCCGCGCAGGTTGGCCTGGTCGAGCGTGACGTCCAGTCCCTGCTGCAGGTACAGCAAAAGAATCATCGTATACATTGCGGACTCCGTCGATCGTCTACCTAGGACGCCGGCCGCGCGGCCGCGTTCCGCACGCCTGATCTGCATCAGCTTGCGGCGGCGCAGCCGCACTAGCCTTGGTGTTTTCGGGAGGACGCGCATGATCGAGCTCATCACCTGGAATGTCCAGTCCGCCCGCACGGCGGCCGGCAGCGCCGACTGGCAGCAGGTCGCCGCCGCACTCGGGCGCTTCCCCGATGCCGCCATCCTGTGCCTGCAGGAAGTCAGCAGCGGCTTTCCGGCGCGCGACGGCAGTTCGGGCGGCGACGGTTTCGCCGCGCTGGCGACCGCCCTGCCCGCCTGGCACGCGGCGACTGCGATTGCACTGGATGTGGCAGGTCCGGATGGCGGTCGGCGCCGCCTCGGCTGCATGACCTTCTCGCGCTTCCCGGTCGTGCAGGTGCTGCGCCATTCGCTGCCGTGGCCGCTTGATGCCGCGGTGCCCAGCATGCCGCGCAGCGTGCTCGAACTGACACTGGACACGCCGCTCGGCCCCCTGCGGGTGCTGAACGCCCACCTCGAATACTTTTCGGAAGCGCAGCGCCTGGCCCAGGTCGACGGCCTGCGCCGGCTGCAGCAGGAAGCCTGCGCCCATGCCGGTGCGCCCCGTCCGGGCCTGGATGCCGGCGGGCCGTTCGCCGCCATCTCGCGCGCACGCGATGCCGTGCTGGCCGGCGACTTCAACATGCTGCCCGGCTCGCGGTCCTGGCAGCGCCTGCTGGCGCCGTTCGCCGACGGCACGCCGGCCTGGCTCGATGCCTGGCAGCTGGCCCGGCCGGGCCAGGCACATGCGCCGACGGTCGGCATCGGCAGCGCCGACCCGTTCACCTTCGACTACGCCTTCGTCGGCGCCGGACTGGTGCCGCGGGTGCGCAGCGTGCGCGTCGACGACGCTGCCGTCGGCTCGGACCACCAGCCGCTGCTGCTGACGCTCGGCTGAGCGCGCCGGGTCGGGCAGCGGCGGTAGAATACCGGGCGAACCAATCAGCAAGGACATGTTTTGGACTGGGATTACCCGAACCCCTACACCCTGCCCCGCGTGCCGCAAGCGGCCGACATCGATGGGCTGAACCATACCAACAACGCCGTCTACGTGCGCTGGTGCGAACAGGTCGGCTGGGCGCACTCCGAGGCGCTCGGCCTGACGCTCGACCACTACCGCGAACTCGACCGCGCGATGGCGATCCGGCGCGGCGAATACGACTACATCCTGCCGACCGTGCTCGACGAGCCGCTGCTGCTGGGCACCTGGCTGGTGGCCGGCGACGGCAAGCTGTCGATGGCGCGCCGCTTCCAGCTCATCAGGGAAAGCGACGGCGCCACCGTGCTGCGCGGCCACTGGGACCTGGTCTGCATCGATATCAGCAGCGGGCGCCCGCGGCGCATGCCGCAGGCCTTTCTCGATGCCTACATGCCGGCCGTGGTGCAGGCCATCAAGGCAGGCGACTAGTCACACGCTTTCCATGTGTGCTTCATTCGGCATCGATGATCCAGTCGGCCGGCTTGCCGCTGGCCTGGCGCGGCAGGCGTTCGCCGAAGGTCCAGGCTGCCGGCCGTTCCGGCGTCGCCAGCCGTTCGCCGGCCCAGGCGGCCAGTGCCTCGCCCAGGGCCGCGCGGTCGCCGCCATGGCCGGCGCGCGGCACGATGAAGGCCTTCAGGCGCCTGCCCTCGTCCGGCCGCATCAGGCGCACGGATGCCTCCGCCACCGCCGGGTGCATGCACAGCACGTCCGCCACGTAGCCCGGGAACACGTTGCTGCCGCCCACCTGCACCGCGTCGTCGATGCGGCCGGCGGGGAGGAAGCGACGGTCGTCCATCCATTCGAGCCTGTCCTGCAGCGGGTAGCGCGCCACGGCGCCGTCCGGCAGCCGTCGCTCGAGTTCCGGCACCCCATCCGCGCCCTGCCAGTAGGGGAACAAGGTAAACGGTGCGCCACCCGCCTCGCGCCAGCCGACGCCGCCGGTTTCCGAGCTGCCGTACACCTGCAGCAGGCGCAACCCGGCGCCGGCAAGGTCGCCGGCCAGCGCGTCCGGGCACGGTGCGGTCGAGCTCACGCCGGCGATGTCCGGCGCGAATGCCGGCTGCAGGCGCGCCAGCGCTTCCCACCAGCCCGGATGGGCCACCACCAGGTCACCGGGGCGCAGCAGGCCGAGGCAGGCAGCCGGGCTGGCCGCGCGCAGGTCGACCACTTCGTCGATGCCGAGCGCGTGCGGCAGCAGCGCCGTGAACAGGAAGCCGTAGATATGGTGGGAGGGCACCGCGCTCAGGATGCGGGTGCGGCCCGGCAGCAGGCCGGCCAGCACCCGGGTTTCCTGCCACAGCGTGGCCAGCGCGTGCGTGCAGCGTTTCGGCGTGCCGGCGCTGCCCGAGGTGCGGAAGGTGACAGCTTGCGCGCCATCCGTTTCGAGGCCTGCACGCGCCGCCGCCACCCACGCCTCCAGCACCGGATGGGCCAGCAGGCGCGCATCGACGTCGCCGCCCCGCAGGTGCAGGGCTTCGGCCAGCGCCGTACCCATGCCCAGCAGTTCGAGCGAATCGACGCCGAGGTCGTGGATGAAATGGCAGGTCCGCGGCCATGGCGGCGGCAGCGGCGGCCGTCCCGGACGGGCCTGGGCCAGCTCGAAGGCCAGCAGGTCGGTAACGACCCGCAGCAGGGTCGGATCGTGCCGCCACCAGGCGGCGGGCGTGGAATCATTCATGGGTGAAAGTCGCGGTTCGGGGGCAGCGCAAGATGGTGAGGCCGGGCCGCATTACTGTCAATTATTCAACGGAACGCCTATGAGACACAATTCCGACACACTCCCGTACGATTGATTTGACACGCCCATGGCACCGTGTCACCATGCATTTCTTAACTGCAACATCCAGATCCGACCTTGCTTGAGTCCTCAATGAATACTGCGACCACCCTGTCCTTTACCACGCCGGCCCTGCTCGAACAGCTGGCGCAACTGAATGCCGACCAGCTCGACGAACTCGACTTCGGCGTGATCGGCTTCGACGCCGAGACCAACGTCTGCCGCTATAACCGCACCGAATCGGAAGCCGCCGGCCTGACCGGGCCGCGCGTGCTGGGCCAGCCCTTGTTCACCAACGTCGCGCCCTGCCTGAACAACTTTATGGTCGGGCAGCGTTTCGACGACGCCGAAGACGGCAACACGGCACTCGACGACACCATCGACTACGTGCTGACGCTGCGCATGCGCCCGATCAAGGTCAAGCTGCGCCTGCTGGCCGAACCGGGTAGCGCGGTGCGCTACGTCCTGGTACAGCGCCGCCTGTGAGCGCGGCGGTGGACCTGCGGGCCTTCGCCGAGGACGCCAACGCGCGCCTGGCCGCCGAACACGAGGCGCTGATGCAGTTCCTGTACCTGTCCCCGGTGGGCCTGGTGCAGACCGACAGCGGCGGCGAGATCCTGATGATCAACCCGATCTCGGCCCAGCTGCTGATGCCGCTGGCGCACGACGGCAACCTAGTCAATCTGTTCGAGGCGCTCGAAGGCGTGGCGCCGGAGCTGCGCCACCTGTGCGCGACGTTCACGCGTCCGAACGGGATGGTGTGCGACGGCCTGCAGATCCACCTGAACTACCCGAACTATGCGGGCGGCGGCGCCCTGCGCCCGCGGCGCAGCCCGCAGGTGCTGTCGCTCAGCCTGCTGAAACTGGACGACACGCGCCTGATGGCAGTGCTGTCCGACGTCAGCGAGCAGGTGCGGCGCGAGCGCCAGCTGCGCCAGAACGACGCCTGGCTGAACGCCCTCCTCACCAGCATCACCGATTACGCGCTGGTCGGCCTCGACCGCGAGGGCCGGGTGTGCGAATGGAACGAGACCATCGGCCGCGTCACCGGGCATTCCGAAGCGGTGGTCGGCAGTTCGTACGCGGTGTTCTATCCGCCCGACGCGATCACCGACGAACAGGTGCACGACCGCCTGCGCGAAGCCGACCAGAACGGCTGGAACCTGGACGAAGGCGCGCGCGTGCGCGCCGACGGCAGCCAGTTCTGGGCCAGCGCCATGATTTCGCCGATTCCGGACCGCGACCTCGAGCCGGTGGACCCGGACGCGCCGGCCTATTGCATGGTCGTGCGCGACATCAGCGACAAGCGCGAGGCCATCGAGACGCGCCGCAAGTCGGCCTTCTGCGACCACCTGACCGGCGTCGCCAACCGCCGCGCCTTTTTCGAGGCGGCCGAACTGGAACTGCAGCGCAACCGGCGCGCGCCGCGCCCGACCGCGCTGATCCTGGTCGACGCCGATCACTTCAAGTGCATCAACGACCGCCACGGCCATCCGGGCGGCGACGCCGTGCTGCGCCAGCTCGGCCTGGTCCTGACCGCGACCTTCCGCCAGGTCGACGTGGTGGCGCGCATCGGCGGCGAGGAATTCGCGGTGCTGCTGCCGTCGTCGACGCTGGCGGGTGCGGCCGCAGTGGCCGAGCGCCTGCGCCAGGTGGTGCAGGCGCAGGCGGTGGCCTTCGAGGGTGCCTCCATCTCCCTCACCGTCAGCGCCGGCGTGGCCGCCAGCGACGGCGTCGACCTCGACCTCGAGACCCTGATGAAGCGCGCCGACCGCGCACTGTACGCCGCCAAGGCCGGCGGCCGCAACCGGGTCGAATGCTGGACCCCGGCCCTGTCCGAGCCGGCCGGCCCGTCAACCGGGGCGCCGCGATGACGCAGCCCGACAACATCGACGCCTACGAGGCCCTTGTCCAGTTCCTGTACCGCGCCCCGATCGGCATGGTGCAGACCTGCCTCGACGGCACCGTCGAGATGCTGAATCCGATGTCGTCCAACCTCCTGATGCCGCTGGTGCACGACGGCAGCATGGACAACCTGTTCACCGTGCTGCAGGACGCCGTCCCCCAGCTGGCGCGCATGGTGTCGGCCTTCAACGCGCCGTCCGGGGTGGTGTGCGAGAGCCTGCGCATCCAGCTCGGCGCGGCCGCCGGCCCGGGTGCGCCGCAGGTGCTGTCGCTGAGCGTGCTGAAGCTCGACGGCACGCGCCTGATGGCCACGGTCAGCGACGCCACCGCCGAGGTCCAGCGCGAACAGGAACGGCTGGCGCGCCGCCTCAAGAACGAAGCGCGCATCGACACCCTGACCCGGATGCCGAACCGCGAGGCGCTGCTCGAGCAGCTGCAGCAGATCCTGGCGCGCCCGCGCGGGAACACCGGCTACGCCCTGCTGTTCATGAATTGCGACCGCTTCCGTCAGATCAACGACAAGCTCGGCCAGCAGGCCGGCGACCGCCTGCTGGTGCAGGTCAGCGAGCGCCTGCGCGCCGCCTTGCGCCCGCCCAGCGACCGCATCGATCCGGGCGCCGGCGGCGGCCAGCTGGCGGCGCGCATCGGCTCCGACGAATTCGCGGTGCTGCTGGACGGCATGCGCTGCCGCGAAGACGCCGAGCGGGTCGCGGCGCGCCTGCTGGACTCGCTGTCGAAACCGCATTCGCTGGCCGGCCAGGAAGTCACCTGCACCCTGAGCCTCGGAATGGTGTGGAGCGACGATGCCGGCGACGCCGCCGGCGAGATGCTGCGCGACGCCAGCATCGCCATGATCGAAGCCAAGCGCGCCGGCGGTGCCCGCTGCGTGCAGTTCGAAACCGCCATGCGCGAACGCGCCGCGCGCCGCGCCGACATCGAGGCCGACCTGCGCCTGGCGCTGGTCGAGGACCAGCTGTTCGTGGTCTACCAGCCGGTGGTCGGGCTGCGCGCCGACGGCGGCACCGACTTCAACGCCGGGGTCGAGGCCCTGGTGCGCTGGCAGCATCCGCAGCGCGGCGTGGTGCCGCCCTTCGAATTCATCCAGGTGGCCGAGGAATCGGGCCTGATCGGCGCGCTCGGCGACTTCGTGCTGCGCCGCGCCTGCCGCGACTTCGCCGCCTGGCAGCGCGAACTGGGCACCCGCGCGCCGCGCCTGCTGGCGGTGAACCTGTCGCGCGCCCAGCTGGGCGAAGCCGGGTGGCCGCAGACCGTGCGCGAAGTGCTCGACCAGAACGGCATGCAGGCCTCGGCCCTGCAGCTGGAAGTGACCGAGAGCCTGGCCGCCCAGGACCAGCAGGTGCAGCAGCGCCTGCACGAGCTCAAGGCAATCGGCATCACGCTGGCGCTGGACGATTTCGGTACCGGTTATTCATCGCTGTCGAGCCTGCACCAGCTGCCGGTCGACACGGTCAAGATCGACCGCTCCTTCGTGTGCCAGGCCGACACCAGCCACCACCACCAGGTGCTGATCGAAGCCACCGTCAAGGTGGCGCAGAGCCTGGGCATGAGCACGGTTGCCGAAGGCATCGAGACCGAGGCCCAGCTGGCCGCCGTGCGCGCCCAGCAGTGCGCCAAGGGACAAGGCTACCTGTTCAGCCGGCCGCTGACCTCGGCCTCGCTGCTGGACTGGCTGCGCGAAAAGATGCCGGCGCCGGCCGGCGGGTCGCTGTCGGCGCCGGCGGCGGCGCCGCTGGTCGCGCTGGCCTGAGCCTCAGCGCATCTCCAGCGGGCGGCGCCGCTTCGGCGGCGGGAAGCCCGCGTCCGGCGTAGCCATGTCGTCCTCGGTGAGACGCGGCGCCAGGTCGAGCGCCGCGCGGTTGGCGCGCACGTGCGCCGGCTGCACCGCCTTCGGGATCGTCACCACGCCATCCTGGCGCAGCAGCCAGGCCACTGCCACCTGGGCCGGCGTCACGCCATGCCGCCCGGCCACCGTGTGCAGCTGCGGCCGGCCGAGCAGCGGCGCCTGGTCGGCCGCATTCGATTCGAGCGGCGAATATGCCATCACCGGGATGCCCTGCTGGCGGCACCACGGCAGCAAGTCCCATTCGATGCCGCGCCGCGCCAGGTTGTACAGCACCTGGTCGGCGGCGATGCTGTCCCCGTGCGGCAGCGCGGCCGCTTCCTGCATGTCGTCGAGGTCGAAATTGCTGACGCCGAAGTCGAGGATCTTACCCTCGTCCCTGAGGCGCGCAAAGGCGTCCAGCGTTTCCGCCAGCGGCACGCCGCCGCGCCAGTGCAGCAGATAGAGGTCGAGGCGGTCGGTCTTCAGGCGGCGCAGGCTGCGCTCGCAGGCGGCACGCACGCCGGCGCGGTCGGCATTGTGCGGATACACCTTGCTGACCAAGAACACCTCGTCGCGGCGTCCGGCGATCGCCTCGCCCACCACTTCCTCGGCGCCGCCCTCGCCATACATCTCGGCGGTATCGACCAGCGTCATCCCGAGTTCCAGCCCGAGCCGCAGCGCCGCCACCTCGCCGGCGCGCGCGCCCGGGTCCTCGCCCATATACCAGGTGCCCTGGCCCAGCACCGGGATCGTGCGGCCGGAAGGCAATGTCAACTGTTTCATGTGTCCTCTCTCAACCGGGGTCAGCGTCCGGTTTTTGGCAAGTTCTCTCGTTCAATTCTAGCGGTTTGGCGCCGCCCTTCGCGCCACGCAGGTGGCATGCGCCTGCCGTAGCGCGCTTTGCCACCTTGGATGGACGTTGCGGGTGCTCAAGCGCGCGTTTGAGGTACCCGGACTTGCTGCCGGATCGGTCCGGCACAATGGGGCCGCTGGCTGAACCGGGACCCAATGATCATGAATCCGACCTTTTTGCCTTTTTGCCGGGGCTTGCCGGTGCTGCTGCCGGGGCTGCCGGCTGCCGTGCCGCTGGCTTTCCTGCTGGCGTGCGCCGGCTGCCGCGTCAAGGAAGCGCCCACCGTCACCGTCACGCCCCAGGTCGTGCCGACCGAGCTGTACGTCGCGCCCGACGGCCTGGACAGCAATCCCGGCACCCGCAGCGCGCCGCTGCGCACGCTGGCGCGGGCGGCACGCCTGGTGGCGCCCGGCACCATCGTCAACGTGCTGCCCGGCACCTACCACGGCGGTTTCCGCACCGACGTCAACGGCTTGCCGAATGCACGCATCGTGTTCCGCTCGAGCGAGCCGGGACGCGCGCGCATCGTGCCGCCGCCGGTGTCGGGCAGCGACGTGGCCTGGGACAACCGCGCCAGCCACGTCGACATCGAGGGCTTCGAAGTCGACGGCAGCGCCCAGGTGGACGGCGCCCAGGCGCTCGGGGTGGCCGCCAGCACCGGGAAAAAATGGAGCGTCGGCATCTACAGCGGCGGATCGTACAACCGCATTGCCGGCAACCACGTGCACCACGTCGCCAACACGATCGCCTGCACCACGTCCGAGGGCGCCGGCATCGGCGTCGACAGTTTCTACAAGGGCATCCATTCCGAAGTCGACGCCAACAGCGTGCACGACATCGGCCCGCCCGGCTGCCGCTTCGTGCACGGCATCTACATGAATGCGCCGGGCAGCATCCGCAACAACATCGTCTACCGGATCTCCGGCAGCGGCATCCTGCTGTGGCACGATGCGCACGATGTCCTGGTGGCCAACAATACGGTGACGGCGTCCGAGACCGGCATCCTGGTCGGCGGCGGCGACTTTTTCCACAGCAAGGGACCGAACGACCACACCCGCGTGATCAACAACATCGCCTACGACAACCGCCACGGCATCACCGAACTGGGCGCGACCGGCGCCCACAACAGCTACCGCAACAACCTGGTCTTCCACAACCTCGACGGCGACTGGCAGCTGGCGCAGGGCATGCGCCACAGCGGCACGGTGGCGGCCGAGCCGGGCTTCATCGCCTACGACCGCAACGGCGCCCCCGACTTCCGCCTGGCCGCCAGCTCGCCGGCGATCGGCAAGGGCTTGCGCGACGAAGCCGGCGGGCCGGATTTCTACGGCAAGGCGCGCGCCGGCGCGGGACCGGTCGACATCGGCGCCGCCCAGCACTGAGCGGCCAGGGCGCCGCGGCTTACAGGATCTCGTGCACCAGCTCGGCCGGGCGGCACAGACGCACGCCCTTCGGGGTGACCACGATCGGGCGGTTGATCAGGATCGGGTGGGCCACCATCGCGTCCAGCAGCGCGTCGTCGCCGGTCGCCGGATCGTCCAGCCCGAGTTCGGTGAACAGCGCTTCCTTGCTGCGCACCAGACCGCGCACCCCGGCGCCGCTGCGCGAAGCCAGCTCGGCCAGCTCGGCACGGGTCGGCGGCGTGGCCAGGTATTCGGTCACCTGCGGGTCGATGCCGGCATCGCGCAGCAGCGCCAGCGTGTTGCGCGAGGTGCCGCAGCGCGGGTTGTGGTAGATCCTGACGTCCATCTTTGCCATCCTTGTTGAAGAGGCAAGGATGATACCGGCAGCGCCGCGGGGCTTCCAGTTTTTTCTTGTCCCCGGAAATGTCCCGCTATAGAATGCGCGGTTTGCTTGCCGAACCGCAATATAAATGCCGAGGCTTGCAGCACGTGCAACTGAGAGGCCGCCCACGGCCCGACGGAGAGAACATGAATGACTACCTGATGCGCCCGTCGGCCCTGCCGACCTGGCGCCAGCGCACCGCCCTGCGGCTCTTGAACCTGATCGGCTGGCAATTCCACTTCAAGCCCCTGCCCGGCCCGCACGGCATCGCCGTGGTGTATCCGCACACTTCGAACATCGACTTTTTCGTCGGCCTGCTGGCCAAGTGGGCGGTCGGCCTGCAATTCCGCTGGCTGGCCAAGGATTCGCTGTTTCGCGGCCCGATGGGCGTCCTGATGCGCTACTGGGGCGGCGTCGCGGTCGACCGCAGCGCGCCGCAGGGCGCGATCAAGCGCCTGGCCCAGACCATGCACGCTTCAGAATGGTTCTGGCTGGCGGTCACGCCGGAAGGCACGCGCGGCTACCGCCCCTACTGGAAGAGCGGCTTCTACCGCATTGCGCTGGAAGCCGAGGTGCCGGTAGCGCTGATCGCCATCGACTACGGCAGGAAGATCATCGACGTTACCCGCACCATGTCCCTGAGCGGCGACGAGGCAGCCGACATGGCGGCCATCGCCGCCCGCTACGAAGGCGTGCGCGGCCGCATTCCAAAGGATATGGCGCCGATCCGCCTGGCGCCGAATCCGCCGGCCGGCGGCGCCGACAAGGCCTCCTGAATACCGGCCCGGATCATCCCGGGCGCGTTTTCAACCCACCTGTGCCAGCAGCACCGCGCCGGCCGCGCCGATGGCGGCGCCTGCAACCCGGCGCACGCGCGCGCTGGGCAACGCCCCCAGCGCCATGATCGCCGCGCTCGCCAGCAGGAAGCCGGCGCCGCTCGCCATCCCGGCCAGTTCGCGTCCGTGCGCCAGCCCGTGCAGGAAGCCGCAGCAGCCGACGGTCAGCACCGACAGCGTCGGCGGCACCCGCAGCGCGAACGCGGCCAGCACGCCGAACAGCAGCACGGTGGCGGCGATCGAGGTTTCCAGGGCCGACACGGCCGGCAGCACGCACGCCATCGAGGCCCCCAGCGCCATCAGCACCAGCAGCACCGGCGGCAGCACGAAACCGTGGCGCTGCTGGCGGCTCCACAGGCCGACGGCCAGCAGCGCCAGCAGGTGGTCGAACCCGGTCAGCGGGTGCAGCAGGCCTGCCGTGAAGCCGCTTTCCACGGCATGTCCCGGGTGCGCCAGTGCCGGCAGCGCGAGTGCCAGCCCCGCCATCCCGGCCAGCCCGGCCACCCCATATCGAACCATCTTGCGCATGTTTTCTCCCTTGTTGATTAGTGATCGAGCAGTCCCTGCTCGCGGATGAAGTCGACCACCGCCTGCACGCCCTCGCCGGTGCGCAGGTTGGTGAACACGAAGGGCCGCGCGCCGCGCTGGCGGCGCGCATCGCTGGCCATGACGTCCAGGTCGGCGCCCACGTGCGGCGCCAGGTCGGTCTTGTTGATGATCAGGAGGTCGGAGCGGGTGATGCCCGGCCCGCCCTTGCGCGGGATCTTCTCGCCGCCGGCGACATCGATCACGTACAGCGTGAGGTCGGACAGCTCGGGACTGAAGGTGGCGGCCAGGTTGTCGCCGCCGGATTCCACCAGCACCAGCTCGAGCGCCGGGAAATCGGCCTGCAGGCGCGCGATCGCTTCCAGGTTGATCGAGGCATCCTCGCGGATCGCGGTGTGCGGGCAGCCGCCGGTTTCGACGCCCATCAGGCGCTCGGGGGGCAGCGCGTTGGCGCGCAGCAGGATCTCCATGTCTTCGCGCGTGTAGATGTCGTTGGTGATGACGGCCATGTCGTAGTCGTTGCGCATGGCCTGGCACAGGCGTTCGCAGAGCGCGGTCTTGCCGGAGCCGACCGGGCCGCCGATGCCGACCCGTAAGGTGGAAAGTGCGGGATTCGATGTCATATCAGCTTTCATAAAAAATCAGGATCGGTACAGGCGGCCATGCTGCACCTCGTGCCGCATCGACAGCATGGACAGGCCCGGCGACCAGTTCGACAGCGCCTCGTCCGGCAGCGTGCGCGCGGTGACGGCCGCCTGCTCCAGGTCGGCACGCAGCGACAGCAGCAGGCGCTGCCCTGCCACCTGCCCCAGCGGCACCGACTTGACGCACACCAGCACCTGGTTCTCGAGCCAGGAAAACAGCATGGCCAGCAAGGCTTCCTCGTGCGGGATGTCGAGCGCGTCGACGGCGCAGGCAAAGGCGGCCGGCAGCGACACCTCATCGCCCAATACACCGACATCTGCCACGCCCAGCTCCGCGATCAGGCGCGTCAGCGAGTAGCCCATCTGGACCGTCTCGGCGCGCAGTTCGGCGGTGTCGCGCGAGGCCAGGAAGCATTCGCTCCACAGCGCCACGGCGGCACTGTCGCGCGCCTCGAAGGCTTTCAGCAGGCGCCACAGCAGCGGGCCGTCCCACTGCGCCATCACTTCTCCTAGGTACCGCACCATCCAGCCGCGCGCCGACGCAGCGTCGTGCACCAGGCCCTGCTCGAGGGCGGCCTCCAGCCCCTGCGAATAGCTGTAGCCGCCGATCGGCAGCGCCGGGCTGGCAAACTGCAGCAGGTGCAGCAGGCTGGCGGCGTTCATGCCGGTTCGGCCGGGGTGGTGGCAGCCGGCGCGGTCAGGTCGGATGGCCGGTGGATGCGCTGGCGCACCGGCACCGGCGCCAGCAGGCCGCCGCGATGGCCATCGTCGTCATGGTGGTGGCCGTGGCCGCCGCCATACGCGCCCGCCTCCGGCTCGAACTTGGCCACTTCTTCGGCGACCTCGGCGCCCAGGCCCTCGAGCATCTCCTTCAGCACCGGGTCGACGCGGATGCGCAGCCAGCCGGGGCCGACCTCGGTCCGGGTGTGGCGGTTCCCCAGGTGGAAGGCGCAGCGCGCCAGCTGGGTCGCATCGCGGCAGCGCACCAGGTAGGTCGGCTCGGGCGCCGCCACGACGCGTACCACGCGCGCCGCCGGGCCGCCTTCGCCGGTCAGCAGCTCGCCGTCGCGCAGCACCGTGCCGCGCACCAGGAACAGCGCCACCTCCTCGCCCGACGCCAGGCGCGCACGCTGGCGGCAGCGTTCGCGCCCGTCGTAGGGCAGCACCAGCTCGTCGTGGACGGTGTCGGCGGTGGCGATTTTGGTATGCAGGGACAGCATGGTGAATCCTTCAGAATGAACGCATCTAGAACAAGAAATACCGCTGCGCCAGCGGCAGCACGCTGGCCGCTTCGCACACCAGCAGCTGGCCGTCGGCGCGCACTTCGTAGGTTTCCGGGTCCACCTGCATGTGCGGGGTGGCGCCGTTGTGGATCATGTCGGCCTTGCGCAGGCCGCGCGTGCCGCGGATCGGGATCAGGGTCTTGGCCAGGCCGAGCTGCTGCCCGATGTTGGCGTAGTAGGCCGCCTGCGACACGAAAGTGAACGATTTCTTCAATCCGCCGCCGAAGCTGCCGAACATCGGCCGGTAATGCACCGGCTGCGGCGTCGGGATCGAGGCATTCGGGTCGCCCATCAGGCTCGACGCGATCATGCCGCCCTTCAGCACCATCGACGGCTTGGCGCCGAAGAAGGCCGGGCGCCACAGCACCAGGTCGGCGATCTTGCCGGCTTCGATCGAACCCACCGCATGCGCGATGCCGTGGGTGAGGGCCGGGTTGATCGTGTACTTGGCCACGTAGCGCTTGACGCGGAAATTGTCGTTGCGGCTGGAATCCTCGGGCAGCGGACCGCGCTGCGCCTTCATCTTGTGCGCGGTCTGCCAGGTGCGCAGGATGGTCTCGCCGACGCGGCCCATGGCCTGCGAATCGGACGACATCATCGAGATCGCGCCGAGGTCGTGCAGGATGTCCTCGGCGGCGATGGTCTCGCGCCGGATGCGCGATTCGGCAAAGGCCACGTCCTCGGCGATCGCCGGATCGAGGTGGTGGCAGACCATCAGCATATCGAGGTGCTCGTCCAGCGTATTCACCGTAAACGGGCGCGTCGGGTTGGTCGACGAGGGCAGCACGTTGGCCTGCCCCACCGCGGCGATGATGTCGGGCGCGTGGCCGCCGCCCGCGCCTTCGGTGTGGAAGGTGTGGATGGTACGGTCCTTGAACGCCGCCAGCGTGGATTCCAGGAAGCCGGCCTCGTTCAGCGTGTCCGAGTGCAGCGCCACCTGCACGTCCATGCGCTCGGCCACCGCCAGGCAGTTGTCGATCGCGGCCGGGGTGCTGCCCCAGTCCTCGTGCAGCTTGAGGCCGATGGCGCCGGCCGCGATCTGCTCCTCGATCGGGCCCGGACGGCTGACGTTGCCCTTGCCGAGGAAGCCGAGGTTCATCGGGAAGGCGTCGGCCGCCATCAGCATCGAGTGGATGTGCCAGGCGCCAGGCGTGCAGGTGGTGGCCGCGGTGCCGACCGCAGGCCCGGTGCCGCCGCCCAGCATGGTGGTGATGCCGGAGGTGAGCGCCTCCTCGATCTGCTGCGGGCAGATGAAGTGGATGTGGCTGTCGATGCCGCCGGCGGTGACGATCATGCCTTCGCCGGCGATGATCTCGGTGGCGGCGCCGATCGGCAGCGTCACGCCCGGCTGGATGTCGGGGTTGCCGGCCTTGCCGACGCCGAAGATCAGGCCGTCCTTGATGCCGATGTCGGCCTTGACGATACCCCAGTGGTCGACGATGACGGCATTCGTGACGACGGTGTCCATGACGCCGTCGCGGGTCAGCTGCGACTGGCCCATGCCGTCGCGGATGACTTTGCCGCCGCCGAATTTCACTTCCTCGCCGTAGGTCGCGTAGTCGCGCTCGATCTCGATGACGAGGCCGGTGTCGGCGAGGCGGATGCGGTCGCCCGTGGTCGGGCCGTACATGTCGGCGTAAGCCTGGCGCGTGATCGTGGCCATTCAGTCTCCCCCTTTGCTGGAATCCGGCGCCAGCGCGCCCATCACGCGGCCCTGGAAGCCGACCACGGTGCGCGCCCCGTCCAGGTCGACCAGCTCCACCGTGCGGCGCTGGCCGGGCTCGAAGCGCACCGCGGTGCCGGCGGCGATGTTCAGGCGCATGCCGAGGGCAGCGCCGCGCTCGAACTGCAGCGCATCGTTGACCTCGTGAAAATGGTAATGCGAGCCGACCTGCACAGGGCGGTCGCCGGCATTCGCCACCACCATGGTGACGGTGCGGCGGCCGCCGTTGATCTCGATCTCGCCGTCTTCCAGAAGGTATTCGCCCGGGATCATGCGAGCTCCGGCATGCGCAGCGATTTGTAATAGAT
Source organism: Herbaspirillum sp. SJZ107 (assembly GCF_006715485.1). Lineage (GTDB taxonomy): Bacteria > Pseudomonadota > Gammaproteobacteria > Burkholderiales > Burkholderiaceae_D > Telluria. The sequence continues at coordinate 1,136,874 of NZ_VFNH01000001.1, read as the reverse complement.
CGCGGTCGGACCGTCGTCGTCCGCCAGCGCATCGACGCGGGTGTAGCCGAGGCCGTGGTACAGCACTTCGGCGGCGGAGCCGGGTTCGGTGTCGAGGAACAGCAGCGTACGGCCCAGGGCGCGCGTCTCGGCTTCGGCGGCGCGCAGCAGCACGCTGCCGATCCCGCGCCGACGCGCGCGGCTGTGCACCATCATCGTCTGCAGCTCGGCACCGTCGCAGCCGTGCGGGCGCCGGTACAGCTCGAGCTGGACGATGCCCGCCAGCCTGCCTTCGTGCAGCGCCGCCAGCAGCATGCGCGTGCCGTCCTGCAGGCCGGCCTGCACGCCGCGCCAGTACTGGTCGGCGGCGCCCGCCGTCAGGCCGGTCGGAAAACCCATCGAGGCGCCGTGTGCCAGCGCGTCCAGCAACAGGTCGACCAGTTGCGGACGCACGGCGTCCAGGGCCGGGGCGGTCAGTAGCTCGATTTTCATGGTCTCACCTCCTTGCAGCTTGGGTTGCGGGTTAGTTCAGGGAATCGGGTTGTGGACGGTCACCAGCTTGCTGCCGTCCGGGAAAGTGGCTTCGACCTGGATGTCGGGGATCATCTCGGGCACCCCTTCCATCACGTCGGCGCGCGCCAGCACCCGGGTGCCGTCGCTCATCAGCTCGGCCACGCTGCGGCCGTCGCGCGCGCCTTCCATGATTGCCGCCGTGATCAGGGCCACGGCTTCCGGGTAGTTCAGTTTCAGCCCGCGCGCGCGGCGGCGTTCGGCCAGCAGCGCGGCGGTGAAGATCAGCAGCTTGTCTTTTTCGCGTGGGGTCAGGTCCATGCCGGGTTCCTCTTCATGTGTTCCAGATGCGCGGGACGCGTGCCGGCGTCTCCAGCAGATGCGGGCGCAGGGTCTGCCAGACGCGCAGCAGGCAGGCGCGCGCGGCTTCGCTGTCGTCGCCCAGGTGGCGCGCCACGAACACGTTCTTCACCTGGCTCAGGCCGAGCGTCGGGTCGGCCTCGCGCAAGGCGTGCAACAGCGCCGCCGGCAGCTGCTTGCCGACCGCGATCAGGGTCGCGCAGACGCTGTGGCCGGCCAGGCCGAGCGGGCTGCGCATGACGTCGCCGGCCGCCAGGCCGGGGCCAACCGACCCCTGCTCCCACCAGACCAGGCGGCCGCCCTGGCGGATGCGGGTGTGCTGGCGCACCTGGCCGCTGCGGAAGGTTTCGCCGGCGGCGCGGCGGCCGAAGCACAGGATCTCGCTACCGATGTAGTGCGCATCCGCGGCCAGCTCGACCTCGTGCTCGAGCACCACGTCGGCGTCGTCGTAGAAAATGGTTTCCTGGGGCAGCCACTCGAGCGCGGCGCCAGGGCCGACGCGCACGCGCACACGTTGGCGCGAAGCCTGTTCCAGGTGTTTGCCGTTGGCGCGGTACCACTTGGCGGCGCCGGGCGAGGTGGCCAGCACCCGGGTCGCGGCGCCGAGGTCCAGGTCGAGTTCCAGACGGTCGCCGCCGACCACGCCGCCGGGCGGATGCACCACGATCACGTGGCAGGTGCGCGCGCCTTCGGGATACAGCGCCTTCTGGACGCGCAGCGGCCCGCGGTGCTCGCGCCCGGTCAGGCGGGTGGTGCCGGCATCATCCTCGAAGCGCAGGCTGAGGCTGGCTTGCCAGGGTGGCGCGGTGGTGGACGGTTCGGAACGTGTACAGTCAGGCATGCTTCTGCTTCAGCACGAAGCATGCCAGCCAAATAAAGTGTGGAATCGGTGCGGAATCGACGTGCCGGCGAGGTTGGCACACGCGTTGTGCACCAACAACGCGGAATATGCACCGTGTTGGTGCGTTTAGATCAAGCTTGGCTGAACATCAAGATGGCGCAGTGAATGCGGCGCCGCGTCGCCTGCCCTGGTGGCACGGGGCAAAGACACGGACTCAGAGGCGAATCCACGGACACCGGCAGCTTTATGAAGTGCCGGCAACCGGATCGAATGATATGGAAACCGGACCGCAGCGGGTCCGGCTGTAGACGCTCAGCGGCGCCCGCGCACGCCACGCACCGGACGGGCGGCCACGCGCGCCTGGCGCATCGCACGCAGCTTGTCCATGGCACGCTTGCCGGCCACGATTTCGCAACCCATGCCGAGGAACAGCGCGAACTGCGCCGGCGTGGTCATGCCGATGATATACAGGCCGATGGCGGCAACGATAAAGAAGAGCGTGCTTGCGCGTGGCATGGTTCCACCTTTGAAGAAGTCGTTGGAACCATCCTGCCACAGCCGGCGCGGCCTTGCAATCAGCTACCGTCCCGTGCGAGCGCATCCCAGGCATTCGCGGTGCTCAGGAACAGCCGGCCGCTGAGCGCCTGCAGCAGCGCCGAGCCGCGCAGCCGGTCCAGCACCGGTCCCTTGACCTCGGCCAGGTGCAGCATCACGCCGCGGTTCGCCAGCGTGCCGTTCAATTCCAGCAGGCCGAACAGGGCCGAGGTGTCGATCGCGTTCACGGCCGACAGCACCAGCACCAGGTGGCGCGCCTGCGGATGGGCTTCCAGCTCGTCCTCGACCCGGGCATTCACCGCTTCCAGGTTGCCGAAGAACAGGCCGGCGTCGACGCGCAGCAGCAGCAGGCGCGGTTCGGTCTCGCCCGGATAACGCTCGACGTTGCGGAAATGCTCGGTGCCGGCGATGCGGCCCAGCACCGCGATGTGCGGCCGGCTTTCGCGCCAGATCATCGCCCCCAGCGACAGCACCAGGCCCAGCACCACGCCCGATTCGACGCCGAGCAGCAGCACCCCGGCGCCGGTCGCGACCAGTGCCAGCGCGTCGGCGCGGTCGTAGTGCCAGGCGGTGCGCAGCGTGCCCAGGTCGAGCATGCCGAGCACGGCGACGATGATGGTGGCGGCCAGCACCGGCAGCGGCAGCGGCGCCAGCCAGCCGGTCGGCAGCACCAGCGCGCCGGCCAGCAGCAGCGCGCTGATCACCCCGGCCAGCTGGGTGCGCGCACCGGCGGCAAAATTCACGGCCGAACGCGACAGGCTGCCGGTGACCGGGAAGCCGCCCGACAGCGCGCTGCCGACGTTGGCCAGGCCGATGCCGACCAGTTCGCGGTTGGTGTGCAGCTTTTCATGGCGTTGATCGACACGCTTGAGAGCCAGCGCCTGGGCGCCGGACATCCCGATCAGGAAGTTCATGAAGCCGATCAAGAGCGCCGGCTTGCCCAGCGCCTGCCAGTAGCCGTCCGCCAGCGGCAGCGCCGGCTGCGGCAGGCCGGACGGCACCGCGCCGATCACGCGCACTCCGCGCTGGTCGAGGTGCAGCAGCGTCACCAGCAGGATCGCGGCCAGCACCAGCAGCATCGGCGCCAGGCGCGCGCCGATGTCGGCCGCCCCCGGGGTCAGGCCGAGCCGGCGCAGCAGCCCGGCACCGTAACGGCGCGCCAGCAGCAAGAAGGCGATGGCGCCGGCGCCGAGCAGCACGCTCGGCCCGTGCGGCGCCAGCGGCGCGCCGCCCAGCAGCGTATCGAGCTGGCCGAGCGCGATCGCGATCGAGGAGCCGAGCGTGAAACCGCTCATCACCGGCCGCGAAAAAAAATTCGCCAGGAAGCCGACGCGCAGCAGGCCGCAGGCCAGCAGCACCGCGCCGGACAGCAGGGCCAGCTGGCCGGCCAGCATCCCGTACAGCGCGCTGCCGGGCGCCGCCAGCGGACCGAGGGCCGACGCCGTCATCAGCGCGATGATCGCCATCGGCCCGACCGACTGCGCGCCGCTGGTGCCGAACAGCGCGTACAGCAGCGGCGGCGCGATGCTGGCATACAGGCCGGCCACCGGGGGCAGCCCGGCCACCAGCGCGTAGGCCATGCCCTGCGGGATCATCATCATGGCGACGATGATGCCGGCGCCGATGTCGCCGGCCAGGTCGGCGCGCCGGTAATGTTTCAACCAATCCAGCATGCTTATTGCATCGCGAGTTCGACGCAGTTCCTGCCGGCCCGCTTGGCGCGCGCCAGCGCCGCATTCACGCGCTGCACCAGGGAGTCGGCGCTCTCCTGCTCGCCCAGCTGGGCCACGCCCAGGCTGACGGTGACGTGGTCGGCGCCGGGAATGGCGGCCTGGGCGATTGCCACCCGCACCTTCTCGGCCATCTTGAGGGCGTCGATGGCGCTGGTGTGCGGCGCCAGGATCTGGAACTCCTCGCCGCCCGAGCGCACCAGCACGTCGCTGCCCCGCAGCACCGCCTGCGCCGCCTCGCACACGCTGCGCAGCACCACGTCGCCGACCGGGTCGCCGTAGCGCTCGTTGATGGCCTTGAAGCGGTCGATGTCGAAAGCGACCAGCGCCAGCGGCACGCGGTAGCGGCGCGCGCGCCGGATTTCCTTTTCCAGCAGTTCTTCGCCGTGGCGGCGGTTGGCGACGCCGGTCAGCGCATCCATGGTCGAGACATAGGTCACGCGCGCCAGCAACTGTTCGTTTTCGAGCGCCATCTCGGCCAGGCGCAGGCCGAGCGCAGCCTGGGCGGCGACGTCCTGCAGCGCCGCGAATTCCTCGGGCGCCAGCGCATGCGAACGCTCCCACAGCAGCGACAATGCGCCGCGCGGCGCCCCCGGGCCATCGGCCGGGATCGCGATGCCGAGCGCCATCGCCACGCCGTGCGTGCGCAGCAGCGCAGCCAGGTCCGGCTCGCCGGCCTGGTCGAGGGTGTCGAGCAGCACCAGCTCGCCGGTGGCGGCGGCCAGCAGGCCCGGGAACGCGTGGCGCAGCGGCGTCTGCAGCAGGCGGTCGGGACGGCCCAGCAGCGTCTGCAGCGCCAGCGCCGGGGCGCCGCCCTCACCGCCCTCGCTGCCGGCCTGGGCTTCGAGCTGCAGGTCGCCGTCCGGCTTGCGGTGGAACAGCGCCGCGTGGCGCACGCCCGGCCAGCCGGCCAGCGCCCGGCACAGGCCTTCGGCCAGTCCCTGGATGTCGTCGGCCGCGCGCAGCGCCGCCTGCACCCGCGTGTGCAGCGCCAGCAGCGCGCGCAGGCGCTCTGCGTCGGCCGTGCCGGCGGATTGCGGCGCAGGAGCGGCCAGCGCCTGCGCCACGGCGGCCTGCAGCGCAGCGGCGTCGACCGGGGTGACGGCATAGGCGACCGGACCGAAGGCAGCCAGCGCCGGCACCCAGCGCGCGGTGGCGTAAGGACACAGCAGCAGCGTCGGCGCCCCGCCGCGGCGCGCCACCAGGTCGCCGAGCGCCGCCAGGTCGATGGCGGGTTCGAAGCGATCGAGGTCGATCACCAGCAGGTCGGGCTGGCCGGCGGCGATGCGCTCCATGGCGCGCTCGGCGCCGTCGGCCAGCTGCAGGTCGTCGAACAGCCCGCCGCAGGCGTTGCCGAACTCCGTACGCCGCTGCGCCACCGGACTCAGATAGATCCCGCTCTTTCCCCCATCCCGCCCCTCTGCCGTCGACATCTTTACTCCCGGTTCCGATTCCATGAAGGTGACAAGTTTGCCATAAGGCACCCGCCATATTACACGCTGGCGCCAATTCCCCCCATGTGTGTGGAAGCGCACGGTAGGCGCCGGCCAGACGAGTGAATACTGAATAAATCACGAACAAGGAGGGCAACATGGCCATTCAGGACGACGCAGCGAACAAGCAGAAGGCAATCCAGAACCGCCAGGATCAGGCGGACGGCAGCAAGCAGAAGAGCGAATCCGGCGGCAGCGAGCAGAAAGCGGCCCAGACCGGCGTACAGCAGCCGGCCGGCGACTTCCCGGCCCAGCACCTGGCCAAGCCGGGCCTGGAAGCGCAGATGGAACTGAAACCGAAATTCATGGCCGAGGGCTACAAGGGCAGCGGCAAGCTGGCCGGCCAGGTGGCGATCGTCACCGGCGGCGACTCCGGCATCGGCCGCGCCGTGGCGATCCTGTTCGCGCGCGAAGGCGCCGACGTCGCCATCCTGTACCTGAACGAGCACGAAGATGCGGCCGAGACCCAGCGCTACATCGAGGCCGAAGGCCAGCAGTGCGTGACGGTCGCCGGCGACGTCAAGGACATGGAATTCTGCCAGCAGGCGGTCGACCAGATCGTAGCCCGGTTCGGCCGCCTCGACGTGCTGGTGAACAACGCGGCCTTCCAGGAGCACGCCGACTCGCTGCTCGACCTGACCGAAGACCGCTTCGACGAAACCATGAAGACCAATATCTACGGTTACTTCCACATGGCCAAGGCCTGCCTGCCCTACATGAAGCGCGGCGCCGCCATCGTCAACACCGGTTCCGTCACCGGCCTGAAAGGCTCGAAGAAACTGCTGGATTACTCGACCACCAAGGGCGCGATCCACGCCTTCACGATGTCGCTGGCGGCCAACCTGCTGGAACAGGGCATCCGCGTCAACGCCGTCGCCCCGGGCCCGGTCTGGACCCCGCTGAACCCGGCCGACCAGTCGCCGGAAGACATCGCCAAGTTCGGCCAGGCCACCACCTTCGGCCGTCCGGCCCAGCCGGAAGAGCTGTCGCCGGCCTACGTCTACCTGGCGTCGAGCGTATGTTCGGGCTACGTGACCGGCGTGGTGCTGCCGATCACCGGTTCGGTGGGCGAATAAGGAAGGAGAAGCACGATGGCGAGGAGTATGTGGAAAGGTGCGATCAGCTTCGGGCTGGTCCACATCCCGGTCGAGATGTACCCGGCGGTCAGCGACAACGGTCTTGACCTCAACATGCTCGACCGGCGCGACTTCGCGCCGATCGGCTTCAAGCGCTACAACAAGAACACCGGCAAGGAAGTCTCCTGGGACGACATCATCAAGGGCTACGAGTACAGCGACGGCGAATATGTCGTGCTGTCGGACGAAGACCTGCGCCGCGCCAACCCGGAGGCGACCCAGACCATCGACATCCTCGCCTTCGTGAATGCCGACCAGGTGCCGCTGCTGTACTACGAACAGCCCTACTACCTGGCCCCCGGCAAGGGCGGCGACAAGGTCTACGCGCTCCTGCGCGAGACCCTGCGCGAGGTCGGCAAGATCGGCATCGCCAACGTCGTCATCCGTGTCAAGCAGCACCTGGCGGCACTGGTGTGCGTGGGCGACACCATCGTCCTGAACACGCTGCGCTATCCGGACGAGATCCGCCCCACCGACGAGCTGAAGATCCCCGACGAGGATTCCAAGGCGGCCCAGGTGACGGAAAAGGAACTGCAGATGGCCAAGGCGCTCGTCGAAGGCATGAGCGAGAAGTGGAAGCCGCAGCAGTACCACGACACCTACCGCGAAGACATCATGGCGCTGATCAAGAAGAAGATCGCCGCCAACCAGACCAAGACCATCACCGAGCCGGAACCGGAAGAAGACAAGCCGGCCAAGAGCAACGTCATCGACCTGGTCGCGCTGCTGCAGGCCAGCCTCGGCAAGAAGCCGGCCAAGGCCGCGGCCGACGAGGATGACGACGACGACGATCCGCCGCCGCGCAAGTCGCGCAAGCCGTCCGACGACGATGACGACGACGCCGGCGATGCCCCGCCGCCGCGGGCACGTAAAGCGCCCGCGCGCAGCACGGCCCATGCCACCGCGGCCAAGCGCACAGCAGCAACTAAAAGCGCGACCAAGGCGGCCGCCAAGCCGGCAGCGAAACCTGCCGCAAAGCGTGCCACCGCCGCCAAGTCGGCTGCAGCGAAACCGGCTGCGGAAAAGGCGCCGGCCCGGCGCAGGAAGGCGGCCTGAGTGGATTGGGACAGCTTGCTCGATTTTCTGCAGTGGCCAGCGATGGTGATCACGCTGTGCGCCGCCTTCCTGGTCGGCGCCCGGCGCGCCAACCGGCGCATCCTCGGGTTCTATACCTTCATCCTGAGCAACGCCTTGTGGATCGTGTGGGGCGTGCATGACGGCGCCTGGGCGCTGATTGCGCTGCAGGCCGGTCTGCTGGCGATGAACGTGCGCGGGATTTTCAGGAACGAGAACGCGGCTTGAGTGCCTGACGCGTCCTGGATACGTCGTTTCGGGCAATGCCCGGAACGACGTTGTTTTATCCGAGCGCCTGTTCGAGCGCTTACTTGTTGGGCGCCTTGAAGCCCAGCGTCTTCATCGCCTTGGTCAAGGTGGTCGCACTCGTCTCGTAATCCGCCCACGGCGCATTCCCCACCGCCAGCCGCGACTCGACCGTCTTCACGGTCCAGTGCGCCCCCGATGTCAGCTCGGGCAGCTCTTCCCAGCGCACCGGCACCGAAATGCCGAGCCCCGGCCGCACGCGCGCCGACCAGGCCGACACCGTGGTCGCACCGCGGCCGTTGCGCAGGTAGTCGATGAAGATGCGGCCGACGCGGTTCTTGGCGCCGCTCTTGCCGGCAAAGCGGTCCGGCAGCGTCCTGGTCAGGTGGTTCACGATCGCGTGCGCGAAATCCTTCACCGTGTCCCAGTCCAGCTTGGGCTTGATCGGCACCACCACGTGCAGGCCCTTGCCACCGCTGGTCTTCAGGAAGGGATTCAGGCCCAGCTCCTGCAGGAAGGCGCGCACCACCTGGGTGCCTTCCTGCACCTGCGCCCACTCGACGCCTTCGCCCGGATCGAGGTCGAAGACGATGCGGTCCGGCGTGTCGTAATGGTCTGCGGTGGCGTTCTGGCTGTGGATCTCGACCACGTTCCACTGCGCGCTCGAGAGCAGGCCTTCGAGCGTGGCGATTTGGGTCATGCTCGGATGTTCGGGGTCGAGCTTCTGGTCCATCTGGACCACGCCCGGCATCTTGCGTGTGTCGGTCACGTGCTTCTGGAAGAACAGCTCGCCGCCCACGCCTTCCGGCGCGCGCACCAGCGAGACCGGGCGCCCTTCCAGATGTTCCATCATCAGCCGGCCGACCAGCGCGTAGTAGCGCACCAGGTCCAGCTTGGTGGTGCCGCTGTCGGCGTCCATCACGCGCTCGCCGTGGGTGACCTTGAAGGTCGTCGGCAATCCCTCGGGCAGTGCCGGCGCCGGCGCCGCATTGGACGGCTTGGCGCGGCTCGCCTTTTTCGGCTTGGATTCCGCGTCGGGTGCGGCCTCGGGTGCGGCCTGGTCCGCCGACTGCTTCGTTGCGCTCATGGATTCTGCCTCCTGTACATGCTTGGCCTGCTCGCGCACCACGCTGCGCGCCGGCTTGTCCTTGCGCAGCCCCTGGAATACCGGATGGCGGATCGCATCGGCGGCGGTCCACTCGGAAAAGCTCACTTCGGCCACCAGTTCCGGCTTGACCCAGTGGCTCTTGCGGCCGGGTACCGCGCGCGGCGGGAAGGGATTCTCGTCGGTGCCGATCGCTTCCAGCACTTCGCGCAGGTGGCGCAGCGAGGCGCCATTGAAGCCGCTGCCGACGTGGCCGGCGTAGCGCAGCGTGCCGCTCTCGTCGTAGTAACCCAGCAGCAGCGAGCCGATGCCGGTGCGCGAACCTTTCGGGTCGGTGTAGCCGCCGATCACGAATTCCTGGCGCATCCCGCATTTCAGCTTGATCCATTCCGGCGAGCGGCGCGTGACGTAGCGCGAATCGCGGCGCTTGCCGATCACGCCCTCCAGTCCGACCTGGCAAGCGGCGACCACCAGCTGGGCCGGGTCGTCGCCGAATTCGGCGGAAAAGCGCACCATCTCGGAGGGCTTCCTGGCCAGCGCTTCTTCGAGCAGCGGCCGCCGCTCGTCCAGCCGCACGTTGCGGATGTCGTGGCCCTTGAAGTAGGGCGCGTCGAAAACGAAGTAAATGATTTGCGCCTTGTTGCTGCCGTCGAAGGCCAGCTGCAGCAGGTTGAAATTCGGCTTGCCGTTCTCGTCGTGGACCACGATCTCGCCGTCGTACCAGCCGTCCGGCAGCTTCATCCGCGCGATTTCCTTCTGCAGCGGCTTGAGTTTGTCGGTCCAGTCGTTGCCGTTGCGGGTGATCAGGCGGATGTCCTTGCCCTCGATACGGGTCAGCATGCGGTAGCCGTCGAACTTGATCTCGTAGATCCACTCCGCGGGTTCGGTCGGCGGCCCGTCGACCAGGGTGGCCAGCTCGGGGCTCAGGGTTTCGGGCAGATCGGCTTTCACGGCGCCGTCGGGCAGCGCGCCCTTTTTCGATGCCGCGGTCTTCGCACCGGTCTTCGGTTTGGCGCCTTTGGCGGGCTGGGCGCCCTCTTCTTCAGCTTTCAGCCCGGCGACCTTGGCGCGCGCCGCGGCCTGTTCGCCGGGACCGGCCGGCATCGGCAAGTCCTTGACGCTGTCCGGGAATTCGTCGATCACCGAGAATTCGCTGGCCGGGCGCGCATACTCGTCGTTTTCCTTGATCAGCAGCCAGGGTTCCTGCTTGTCGTCGCCCCGACCTTTCATGCGGACCAATACCCAGCGTCCGCGCATCTTGTGGCCGTGGATCTCGAACTTGACCTCGCCCTTGGCGAAGCCCTGGCGCGGGTCGCCGATCGGCTCCCAGGTGCCCTTGTCCCAGATGATCACCTTGCCGGCGCCGTACTGGTGCGGCGGGATCGTGCCTTCGAAGTCGGAATACGAGATCGGGTGGTCCTCGACATGGACCGCCATGCGCTTGTCGTGGGTGTCGTAGCTGGGGCCCTTGGGGACGGCCCAGCTCTTCATGGTGCCGTCGAGTTCGAGGCGGAAGTCGTAGTGCAGGCGCGTGGCCCAGTGCTTCTGGATCACGAAGGTCAGCGCGCCGGTGCTGGCTTCGCCGCCTTCTGCGGGTTCGGAGGTGATCGTGAAATCGCGTTTCGATTTGTACAGCTTGAGTGCGTCGGGCATGGCATCACCTGGTCAGGCTCATGATGACCGAGTGTACGGCGCGGGCGCGGGCGGGACTGTACGGCAGTTAACCGTGGCTGCGCATGCACGCCGCCCCTGCGAAGGCAGGGGCGGCGGTTCGGGCTAACGGTGCAAGGAAAAGGAGTTACTTGCGCTCCCCCGCACTCGCATCGCGCGCCGCCCGGAACTCGGACGCCTTGCCCCAGTTCGGCCAGCCCTTCGATTCCGCCAGGTCGCGCCCCAGCGAGTACAGCATCTCGAGGTCGCGCTGCATGCCGTCGAAGGTCCATTCCGCCTGCCACTCGTCGGACGGCTGGTGGTAATTGTTGGCCACGTATTTCTCTCCCGCCGCCTTGCCGGCTGCGCGCCCGCCCTGGACCCAGGTCTCGCCCGAACCGAAGGAAATCGCCGGCACGCCGCGCTTGGCGAACGGGAAGTGGTCGGAGCGGAAGAAGTGGCCGGCTTCCGGTGTCGGGTCCGGGGCGTAGCTCACTTTATAGGTCTTGGCCTTGGCGATCAGCTGATCCAGCAGGTCGACCTTGGCGTTGCCCGAGATCGTGAAGTCGCGCGTCGGGCCGTAGGGGCTGAGTGCGTCCATGTTGATCACGCCGACGGTCTTCGCCAGCGGATAGACCGGGTTCGAGGCATAGTATTCGGAACCGAGCAGGCCTTTTTCTTCCGCGGTCACGGCCAGGAACACCACGCTGCGCTTGGGCGCAGGCGCGGTGCCGTAGACGCGCGCCAGTTCCAGCAGCGCGGCGATGCCGGTGGCGTTGTCGACCGCGCCGTTGTAGATCTTGTCGCCTTTCGCGTCCGGCAGGCCGATGCCGAGGTGGTCCCAGTGGCCACTGTAGATCACGTACTCGCCCGGGCGCTCGCTGCCCTCGCGCAGCGCCACCACATTCTTCGAGGTGATCACCTGGGCGTCGACGCCATACTTGCCGGACAGGGTGACGCCCTTCAGCTCGACCGGCTTGAAGGCGCGGCCCTCGGCCTGCTTTTTCAGCTTGTCGAAATCGAGGCCGGCGCGCGTGAACAGCGTCCTGGCCAGATCGCGCTGGATCCAGGCCTCCACGGGCGCGTGCGCCTGGGTCGGATCCTTGCGCACGATGTCGTACATGACGTTGGTGTTCGAATTCTTGACCGTGTTCCAGCCGTAGGAGGCCGGCGCGGTCTCGTGCACGATCAGCGTGCCGAGCGCACCGCGCTTGGCCAGTTCTTCGTACTTGTAGGTCCAGCGGCCGTAATAAGTCATGGCCTTGCCGCCGAAGTCGCCCTTGCCGGTTTCGAAGTCGGGGTCGTTGATCAGCACCACCGCCAGCTTGCCCTTCAGGTCGACGCCCTTGAAGTCGTCCCACTTGCGCTCCGGCGCGGACACGCCGTAGCCGACGAACACCAGCGGCGCATCCTTGAACTCGACGCCCTTGGCGCCGTTCATGGCGGCGCGTACGGCGATTTCCTCGCCCTGAGTCAGGTTCTGCACCCCCTTGCCGTCGCTGAAGCTGAGCGTTACCGGCCCCTTGATCTCGAAGCGGCCGAGCGGCACGTCCTGGGTCCAGCCGCGCTTGCCGTCCTTGAGGTCGCCGCCGGGTTTCAGGCCGGCCTGGATGAACTGTTCCGTAATGTAGGCAACGGTCTTGGTTTCGCCCGCGCTGTTCGGGGCGCGGCCCTCGTATTCGTCCGAGGACAGTACCTTGACGTCATGCGACAGGTGGCTGGCTTCGATGCCCACCGGCGCTGCGCTGACGGAGGCGGCGCCGGCAAAGGCGGCAAGGACCAGCAGGGCAAGCTTTGTTTTTCTCACGGCGATCTCTTCGGTAAAAAATATTTCACCTGAGTATGGTTAAAAATATTTCTGCTGTCAAATAGTCAACGTGCATGAAAACTCCTCTATATTGAGAGGGCCTGCCCATCACTCCGACAAGAGGTTTTGTGAAATCCATCCGCCCCGCCCTCGCCTTCGCGCTTCCCCTCACGCTCGCCTTCACACTGGCCCCCGCGTTTGCCCAGGACGCGGCATCCGCCGGCGACCCGGTCGCCAGCCTGGTCGGCCAGCTCGACCTGCAGCGCTACAAGGCCACGATCAAGGAACTGACCCGCTTCGGCGACCGCCAGCAAGGCACCGAGCGCAACCGCAAGGCGATCGACTGGATCGAAGCCCAGCTGAAATCCTACGGCTGCGCCACCGAGCGCATCCACTACGAATACAAACCGCTGCCGCGGTCCCGTCCCGCGCCCACCGGCGGCGGCCGCGCCGGCCCGTCCGGCCAGGGCGGCAGCACCCTGTTCGGCACGCGCGGCCCGATCGGCGTCAACACCGATCCCCAGCTGCAGCCCGACGCCCGCCTGCGGGCGCTCAACGCCGAGCAGCCGGACCCCAAGGGCGGGCCGCGCGAAGAGGTTTACTGCACCAAGGTCGGCACCAGCCGTCCCGACGAGATGTACATCGTCGCCGCCCACATGGATGGCCTCGGCTTCGGCGAAGGCGCCAACGACGACGGTTCCGGCACGGCACTGGTGATGGAGCTGGCGCGCATCCTGAACGCGCCCGGCGTGAGTACCGAACGCACGATCCGCTTTGCGCTGTGGAACAACGAGGAAACAGGCCTGAACGGCGCGGCCGCCTACGTCGAGCAGCGCAAGGGCCTGCAGGGCATCGAATCGCCAAAGGGTTCGGGGCGCTATCCGGAACCGCGCTGGCTGGGCATGATCCAGCACGACATGATGATGTTCGACCACGGCATGCCGCTGCCGAAGCTGGACGCGGCCGGCAAGCCGGTACTCGACGCCAAGGGCCAGCCGCTGGCGGTGCCGGCAGCGGCGCAGCGGCGCGAAGCCGACGTCAACATCGAGTTCCAGGCGACGGCGAAGCAGGCCGAAGCCGCGCAAAAGCTGGCCTGGCACTTCCGCGCGGCCAACGAAAAATACGCGTCGCACTATCCGGCCGCGGTCGGTCAGCACATGACGAATACCGATTCGACGCCGTTCATGGACCTGGTGCCCTCGATTTCGCTGCGCGAGAACGAGCGCGGCATGCAGATCGGCGCCGGCTGGAATCCGCACTGGCACCAGCCGACCGACCTGTTCGCGAACTACACCGACGAGGACTTCCTGCTCGGGCTGAACGCGGCGCAGACGACGCTGGCGGCGGTGGCGCAGCTGGTCGGTGCAAAGATAGAGACAAAGGCGGGCGCGGCGGCGAAATGATTTTCAGGCGGCCAGTTGTAAGCGTATGTAATCGTGTCAACCGGCCCTGAAGCGGCGGCGTTTCTTGACCAGCAGCACGGGAATCGTCCCATTACTTCAACAATACCTGAAGGATACATCGCCATGAGCAAGATCGTCGCTACCCTGATCGCAGGCCTGTTCGCTACCTCGGCCTTTGCCGCCCAGTCGACCGCCACCGCGCCGACGACGACGCAAGCAGCCAAAGCGGACGTCAAGGCCGACAAGGATGTCGCCAAGGCCGAAGCCAAGGAAGCCAAGAAGGCCGCCAAAGCCGATGCCAAGGTAGAGAAGAAAGCCGCCGAAGCCAATGCCGACGTCGCCGCTGAAAAAGCCGACGCCGCCAAGACCAAGGCCAAAGCCCACAAGAAGGCCGAAAAGGCCAAAGCCGACGCTGCGGCCGACAAGACCGCAGCGCACGCAGACCAGAAAGCCGACATGGCAGCAAGCAAATAAGCCCAGCGGCTCAAGCCCCTCCATCTTCGAAAAGACAGGGTTCGCCCTGTCTTTTTTTCGTCCGGCCGTTTCACTTTAGTTTCACTTTACAATGGGGGTTCCACGTTCCGGGATCCGCCCATGCCTCAGACTGCTCATCGTATCGCTCATCGCATTGTGTTCCTCGACCGCGACAGCCTGCTCGCGAATGTCCGCCGTCCCGCCTTCGAGCACGAGTGGCAGGACCACGCCGCCACCGCGCCGCACGACGTCGTCGAGCGCCTGCGCGGCGCCACCATCGCCATCACCAACAAGGTTCCGCTACGCGCGCCCGAGCTGGCCCAACTGCCCGACCTGAAGATGATCGCGGTGGCCGCCACCGGCACCGACAACGTCGACCTGGCTGCCTGCCGCGAGCGCGGCATCGTGGTGGCGAACATCCGCGATTACTCGGTGGTCTCGGTGCCGGAACACTGCTTCGCGCTGATGCTGGCGGTGCGCCGCAACCTGCGCGCCTATGCGGCCGACGTCGAAGCCGGCAAATGGGAACGCTCGACACGCTTCTGCCTGCTGGACCACCCGATCGGCGACCTGGCCGGCAGCCGCCTCGGCATCGTCGGCTACGGCGCGCTGGGCCGGCGCGTGGCCCAGATCGGACGCGCGTTCGGGATGGAGATCGCGGTGGCCTCGCGTTCGCCGGTCACGGATGGCGACGTGCTTGCGTTGCCGCTGCCCGAGCTGCTGGCGACCTCCGACGTGGTCAGCCTGCACCTCCCGCTGAACGAACAGACCCGCAACATGATCGGTGCGCGCGAACTGGCGTCGATGAAGAAGAGCAGCATCCTGATCAACACCGCACGCGGCGGGCTGGTGGACGAGGCGGCGCTGGCCGAGGCGCTGACGGACGGCGTGATTGCCGGCGCCGGCTTCGACGTGCTGAGCAAGGAACCGCCGGTGCCCGAGAATCCGCTGCTGGCGCTGCGCCTGCCGAACTTCGTGCTGACGCCACACGTGGCGTGGGCCTCGGGCGGCGCGATGCAGACGCTGGCGGACATGCTGGTCGATAATATCGAGGCCTGGGTGGCGGGGACGCCGAAGAACGTGGTCGGTTGATTCAGGCGCTGGTTGAACGCGTCGCGCAGTCGCGCAAACGAATCACATCGTTTCCGGCACCATTTCGACCGCCCGTAACGGCAGATCGAGCGTGAACACGGTCCCTTCTCCCACCACGCTGTCGACCCGGATCGTCCCGCCCAGCAGCGTCGTCACGATGTTGTAGGCAATATTCAGCCCCAGCCCGGTCCCGCCCTGCCCCATGCGCGTGGTGAAGAAGGGGTCGAAGATGCGCGCCAGGTGCTCGGGCGGAATGCCGCGGCCGTCGTCGCGGAACACGATGCGCACGCGTTCCTCGTCGATGCGCTGCGCACTCAGGATCATGCGTCCGCCGCGCCCGTCGAAGGCATGCAGCAGCGCGTTGTTGACGAAGTTGATCAGCACCTGCCCCAGCGGTCCCGGATAGCTGTCCATGTCGATCCCGGGGTCGACCTGCACCTCGAGCGTATGGCCGGCGCGCCGCACCTGGTTCATCATCGTCGCCAGGATCTCGTGGCAGGCCCGGGCCAGGTCGAAGCGGCGGCGCTGGGTGCTGGCCTGGTCGACCGAGACCTGCCGGAAGCTGTTTACCAGGTCGGCGGCGGCATGCAGACTGCGCACGATCAGGGCGCTCGCCTCGCGCGCGGCGGCGATCCAGCCTTCGAGGTCGGAGCGCTTCAAGTCGTTGCGGCCGAAGCGCGTGGCCAGCGACTCGGTCTTGTCCTGCAGCGTGCTGGCCATCAGCAGGCTGTTGCCGATCGGGGTGTTCAGTTCGTGCGCCACGCCGGCGACCAGCGAGCCGAGCGAGGCCAGCTTTTCGCGGGCGGCCAGCTGGGCCTGGGTCGCCTTCAACTGGCGGTAGGCATCCTCGGCCGCCTCTTTCTGCATCTCGGCTTCCTGCTTGCGCCGCTCGGCGCTTTCCTTTTGCAGCACCAGTTCGGCGGTGCGCAGGCCGACCTGGTGCTCCAGGCGCGCGGTCTGCAGCACCAGCACGCGGATGCGCAGGCGGTACAGCGCGAACGCGCTGCCCAGCACCAGCAGCGCGCCACCCAGGCGGAACCACCAGCTCATCCAGAACGGCGTCGCGATCGTGATGGCCACGCTGGCCGGCTGTGCGCTCCACACACCATCCTTGTTGGCGGCACGGACCTCGAACACGTAATGTCCCGGGTCGAGGTTGGTGTAGGTGGCAAAGCGCTTGCCGGCGCCGGTCTCGGTCCAGCCGCGGTCGAAGCCGCGCAGGCGGTAGGCATAGCGGTTGGCCGACGGGTCGGCATAGTGCAGCGCCGCGAATTCCAGCGTGAATACCGCGTCGCCGTAGTCGAGCGCCATCGCCGCCTGCACGGGGCGCGACTGGCTGGCCACCTGGAAATCGGTGATCGCCACCGCCGGCGGGTAGGGATTGTCGCGGATCTGTTCCGGCTGGAACGAGGTCATGCCGTTCATGCCGCCGAAGTGCAGCATGCCGTCGGGGCCGCGCGCGGCCGCGCCGATGAAGTACGAGCCATCGATCAGGCCGTCGCGCGTGCCGTAGGTCTTGAAGCGGCCGCTGGCCGGATCGAGCCGGCTCAGGCCCGCGGTGCTGCTGACCCACAGCAGGCCGCGCGCATCTTCCAGCACCGCGCCGATCGGCACCTGCCCGCGCGCGCCGGCCACCGGGAACAGGCGGAAACGCACGGCGCCGCCGGGGCCGTGCTCGATGCGGTGCAGGCCGCCCGCGGTGCCGACCCAGACCTCGCCGCGCCGGCTCTCGAACAGGGTGTAGACACGGTTGTGGCGCAGGCTGGCCGGGTCGCGCGGATCGCTGCGGAAATGGGTAAACGTGCCGCTGGCGCGGTCGAGGCGGTCGAGGCCGTTCTCGGTGCCGACCCAGATCGCGCCGCTGCGGTCTTCGAGCACCGCATAGCCGTAGTTTTCGCCGAGGCTGCCGGGGTCGCGCGGATCGTGGCGCCACGCGCGGCGCACCTGGCCGTCGCGATCGAGCATGAACAGGCCGCCGCGGGTCACGGCCCAGAGCGCGCCCGCACGGTCCTCCATCAGCGCTTGCACATGGCTGGACCCGGCCTCGCTGCCCAGTGCCACCCGGGTGAAGCGGTCGGCGGCGCCGGCGCCGGCCTCGCGCCAGGCCAGGCCGTTCGGCCCGCCGACCCACAGCCTGCCATGCGCGAGCAGCAGCACCGCCACCATGTCGTCGGGCAGGCTGCCAGGGCGCCCGGGATGGTGGCGCAGCCGTTCGACCCGGCCGCCGGACGGCGCCACGTACATCAGGCCGGCACCGCTGGTGCCCATCCACAGGCGGCCATCCGGATCCACTGCGATCGCGCGGATCTTGCGGCTGCCCGGTTCGGGCAACTGGCCGGGCGCGAAGTCGAAGCGCCTGAAGCCGCCGCTGGCCAGGTCGGCCCGGTTGACGCCGCCGGCCAGGGTCCCGACCCACAAGGTGCCGGTGCGGTCGACCCGGACCGCGCGTACCTGGTTGTCCGACAGCGTATGGCGGTCGAGCGGGTGGTTGGCGTAGCCGACGAAGCGTCCGTTCGACGGATCGCGCCATTTCAGGCCCTCCAGTTCGGTACCGACCCACAGGTTGCCGCGCCGGTCCGGATAGATCAGGTTGATGCGCAGGTCGCCGATGCCTTCGTCCGCGCCGAAGCGGTGGCGCCCGATCGCCGCCGTACCCTTGCCGTCGCCCAGGCGCCAGGCTTCGAGGCCGGCCGCGGTGCCGATCCAGAGCGTGTTGTCCGGTCCCATCGACAGGGCCATGATGCTGTTGTAGCGCGGGTCGGCGGGCTGGGCGCTGCCGCCGCGGCGCAGTCCGTCGATGTCGTAATGGACGAAGCGGCCGGCACCTGCGGCCAGGTAGTCCAGTCCGACGCCGGTGCCGACCCACAGCCCGCCGCGCCCGTCCAGCGCCAGCGCGGCCACGCGGTCGTCGCGCAGGCTGCCGTCGTCGCGCGCATCGTGGCGGTAGACCCGCACGCCGCCGCTGCCGTCGAGGTGCGCCAGGCCGTCGACCGTGGCCACCCACAGGCCGGCCTTGCCGTCGCCGATGATGGCGGTAACCGCACTGTTGCGCCCGTCCCGCTCGTCGGCGCCGGACAGGTTTTCACGCACGAAGCGCTGGCGCGCCGCGTCGAAGCGCACCAGACCGCCGCGCGTACCGAACCACAGCCGCCCGGCGCCGTCTTCGTAGGATGCGTGCACGTAATTGTCGGGCAGGCCGGCCGGATCGGCCGGGTCGCTGAGGAACACGCGGTGGCGGTAGCCGTCGAAGCGCGCCAGCCCGGCCTGGGTACCGAACCACATGAAGCCGGTATGGTCCTGCACGATGGTCAGCACCGATTCCTGCGGCAAGCCGTCTTCCAGGCCGACGTGCTGGAAATCCAGGCTGCGCGCGGCGCCGGCCCAGGCCAGCGCAGTCAGGTGGAAGGCGAGCACGGCGGCCACGAGGCGCCTGACGATACGGGGATTCGGGCGGAGCATAAATGAGGGCTGCGGAGGACCAGGCACTAATCTAGCAGAACCCTCGAAATTGTTGAGTAAAATTAAGACTTTCGCATTCCGGATGCCACTGCTATAATTCTTTTCGGGCGGCTGTAGCTCAGCTGGATAGAGTACTTGGCTACGAACCAAGGGGTCGTGGGTTCGATTCCTGCCAGCCGCACCACTTCTTCATGAAGAATGGCTCAAAGAGAAATCTTTGGGCCATTTTTCTTTGGCGCGCTGGGGAGCGCTTCGATGTGCACTTTGCCAATCCGGAAACCGCTGCTATAATGCGTGCCTCGGGCGGCTGTAGCTCAGCTGGATAGAGTACTTGGCTACGAACCAAGGGGTCGTGGGTTCGATTCCTGCCAGCCGCACCAACTTCTTCAGGATGAATGGCTCAGAGCGAAAGCTCTGGGCCATTTTTCTTTTCCGCCCTACCCTCTTCAGATCGCCCGTTTCAGATACGGGATCCGGTACAGCACGAAGGCGCACAGCAGCGACGCGCCGAATACCAGCAGTGCCACCAGCGGCACCGACAGCAGCGGATACACCTCTTCCTGGCGGAAGGCAAAGCGCCGGAACGATTCCAGGATCACCGGATGGATCAGGTAGACCCCGAGGGTCAGCTCGGACAGGCGCCGGAAGGTGGTGCCGACCGCATCCGGGACGGCATCGAAACTGCGCATCCGGAACATCCACATCAGGCTGACCGACATCGGAATCACGGTGATGCTCAGGTAACCATAGAAATACAGCCCATCCTCGATGCCGCGCGCGCCGGCCAGCAGGTAGCAGCCGAGCGCGGTGAGCAGTACCGACGCGCCGAACACCGTCAGCAGCAGGCGTGTCGACATCGCCCGGTCGCTGGTGGCGATCAGGTGGCCGCACAGGAAATACGGCAGGTAGGACAGGAACCAGAACACGAACAGGCTGACGCCGCGCCCGAAGAACATGTCGAACACCTCGTGCAGCGCGGCGACGCCGAACAGCAGTGCCACCAGCAGCCACAACTCGGCGCGCGTGGCATGGCGCACCAGGATGCGGATGAAGGGCGTGAACAGGTACAGGCTGACGATCATGAACAAGAACCACATGTGGTAGTGCGGCTTGCCGCTGGCGATGCGGCGCGCCACCGCCCCCAGGCTGAGATCGGCCAGCGAAAACGTCGCCTGCTCGCCCTGCCAGAACAGGAAGACGATGGTCCAGACCACGAGCGGCACGAAGATGCGCGTCATGCGCTTGCGGTAGAAGGCGCCGACGCTCTCGCGCTTGCCGCTGCCGAGCAGCAGCGCTCCGCTGATCATGATGAATACGGGCACGCACCAGCGCACCAGCGAATCGTAGACGTTACCGTACCACCAGTCCGGGCTGCCGATGTCGCGGCCGGTGACGACCGTGGCCGCGACATGCAGGAACACGACGGCGAGAATGGAAACCACGCGTGCGGCATCGAGCCAGATCATGCGATCACCTGTCCAAAGGAAATATTCGATGTGCCCACACTGCTGAGGGCGCAAGCTTCATTTCGACATAGGGGCGCGCGATGGTCACTGCGGCAACGCAAGCGCCAGCCGATCCGCATGGGCACCCTGCTCATTGCCACACAACATAGACTTTGCGATCACGGTGTCCGCTGCTATAATGCGTGCCTCGGGCGGCTGTAGCTCAGCTGGATAGAGTACTTGGCTACGAACCAAGGGGTCGTGGGTTCGATTCCTGCCAGCCGCACCAACTTCTTCAGGACGAATGGCTCAGAAAGTGATTTCTGGGCCATTTTTCTTTTGCGAAGGCCCCGGATGATGCGCAAGAATTAACCTTTGCCAAATGGCAAAAACTGCGTATAATGCTGGCCTCGGGCGGCTGTAGCTCAGCTGGATAGAGTACTTGGCTACGAACCAAGGGGTCGTGGGTTCGATTCCTGCCAGCCGCACCAACTTCTTCAGGACGAATGGCTCAGAGTGAAAGCTCTGGGCCATTTTTCTTTTCAGCATGCTCACTACATGCACTCACCAAGGCCCAGCTCATTTCACCGCTTACCTCGACTTTTGTTTCGCTTTATACATGCAGGCGAGTTGACGATTGCTGACCAAGCTGAAGAGAGCGCGCTTTCGAGTTTGCTTGCTCGATTTGAAGAGCAGCTGGTGTCGCCGTTCCAGAGCGACTATACGGACCAGCTGGCGGCGGCACGAGACAGGCTGCGATATAAAGCAGAGTAGTTTTTGTAAGCCACTGGCATTCAGGCTTTGCCAAATGGCAAAACCTGCGTATAATGCTGGCCTCGGGCGGCTGTAGCTCAGCTGGATAGAGTACTTGGCTACGAACCAAGGGGTCGTGGGTTCGATTCCTGCCAGCCGCACCAACTTCTTCAGGACAAATGGCTCAGAGTGAAAGCTCTGGGCCATTTTTCTTTGCCTCTGCCCTATTCCGAATGCTTGAGATAAATGCCGCCTGTTCAATAAAGTCAGGCAGCCCGAGCAGAGGACAAGGTCTTGCAGGCGCGTAGGACTAAACCTACATATAGTAGAGCCTTCAAGCAAGGCAGCACTTGCGGAGACAAATCCCGCGACGATCCCCTATGGCGACGGCGATCCGCCAGCGCTGCCTAAAAAATCCATACACACAGGCATATTCTTCCAAGTAGCAGGCCCAGGCTTAATTCTTCGTGCCTTTTCCCGCCTCTTTGATAGCATTAAATTCCCCGATTCCCTGAAACCCAAGCTGCAGGACGCAGCTGTGTCTTTGCGAGGTAAGCTATGAAGAGATCCCTGATTGCTGCTGCCGTAGTTGCTGTTGCGTCGTTCGGTTCTTCCGCCATGGCCCAGAACATCGGGAGCGGCTCACAGGCATTGGACCTGGTCGGCACCAGCGGCTTCTTTGGCGATGCATTTGCCCAAAACAACGGCGGCGCCAGCTTTGCCGACCGCTTCACCTTTGCCGTGCCGACCGCGCAGGAAGGTTCGCCCGGCACCACGGTGAACGCCATCGTCTCGTCGATCACCGGCGCAACCGAGACCGGCCTCGACATCACCGCCCTGTCGCTCTACAGCGCTACCGGCAATACCCTGGTGACGACGGGCACCGCGCTGCAGTCCGGCGCGATCGACGTCTGGACCCTCACCAGCACGGGCCTCGACGCCGGCAATTATTACCTGCAGGTCAGCGGTAACCTGAACTCATCCGGGTCCGCGGCCTTCGGCGGCGCGGTGGCGTTGACGACACCGGTGCCGGAGCCGGAAACCTACGGCTTGATGCTGGGCGGCCTGGGCGTGCTGGGCTTCCTGGCGCGGCGCCGCAAGGGGGGCAAACAGGCCTGAGCCTGCCTGCCCTGAGGTCCGGCGGAAGCGTGCGCGCTTCCGCTTTTTTACGTGCGCAGCTTCTTGATGATGCTGCGGTTGCCGAGGATTTCCTCGATCTGCTCGAAGCGCACCGGTTTCACCATGTGGTGGTCGAAGCCGGCTTCGAAGGCCAGCTGGCGATCCTTTTCCTGGCCCCAGCCGGTCACGGCGATCATCACCGTCATCGCCCCCGTCGGCAGCGCCCGGATCGCGCGCGCCAGGTCGTAGCCCGACATCTTCGGCAGGCCGATGTCCAGGAAGGCGTAGTCCGGGTAGAAGCGCTTGGCGGCGGCCAGCGCGTCCGGACCATTGTGCGTGATCACCACGCTGTGGCCCATCGCCGTGAGCAGCGCGCCGATGCTGTTGACGAAGTCGACGTTGTCGTCGGCCAGCAGGATGCGGTAGGTCTCGGCGCTGATGAAGGCGGCCGGGGTCGGTTTTGCCGGCAATTCCGGATCGACCACGATCGGCAGGCGCACCACGAACTGGCTGCCGTGGCCGAGGCCGGCGCTGTGGGCTTCGATAGCGCCGCCATGCAGCTCGACCAGCTTGCGCGCCAGCGACAGGCCGACGCCCAGGCCGGCATTCGAGCGCTCCAGCGTCGAATCGACTTGCACGAACATGTCGAACACGGTGTCCAGCATGTCGGGCGCGATGCCGATGCCGGTGTCGGCCACGACCAGCACCAGGGTGCGTTCCTCGACCGTCGCCTTCAGGCTGACACGGCCGCCGCGGTTGGTGTACTTGGCGGCGTTGTTCAACAGGTTCGACAGGATCTGCGCCAGGCGGGTGGCGTCACCGTGCAGGAACACCGGGCGGTCCGGCAGGTCGATCACCAGTTCGTGGCCGTGCAGCTCGATATAGGGCCGCACCACTTCCAGGGCGTCGTTGACGACCGCCTTCAGCTCCACGCGGCCGGTCTTGATCGTGAACTTGCCGGTATTGATGCGCGATACGTCGAGCAGATCGTCGACCAGGCGCACCATCTGGCGCAGCTGGCGTTCCATGATGTCGGTGGCGCGCTGGGTGGCCTGGGCGTCGCCGCTGCGCAAGCGCAGGATGTCGAGACCGGTGCGGATCGGCGCCAGCGGGTTGCGCAGCTCGTGCGCCAGCGTGGCCAGGAATTCGTCCTTGCGGCGGTCGGCCACCAGCAAGGCCCCTTCGGCGCGCTGGCGCACCTGCATCTCGTGTTCCAGCGTGGCGTTGGATTCCTGCAGCGCGTGCGAACGGCGCCCGATCTCGGCCAGCATGTCGTTGAAGGCTTCGATCAGCACGCCGATCTCGCCGCGCTCGTTGCCCGGCACGCGCAGGGTGAAGTCGCGCCGCTGCATCACCTGGCGCGCCACGTTGGTCACCGCCTCGAGCGGACGGGTGATCGCGGCCTGCAGGCGCGACGCCACCAGCCCGGCAATGACGAGTGCGCCCAGCATCACCGCGCCCAAAATCGCACCATAGCTGAGCAGGCGCTCGACCAGGCCGTAGCGCGAACGCACGTACACGCTGCCGACCAGCTCGCCGTTTTCGACGATATTGCGGAATACCACCACTTCGCCGCCTTCGATGCGGTAGCCGGCGTTTTCGGCGCGCGCCGGGAAATGCTGGCCGGGGACCGCTTCGTAGCTGGCAAAGCGCACGCCTGCATTGTTATAGATGGCGGCGGCCAGGATCTGCGGACGGACTCTCAGCACGGCCAGGTTCTGGCGTGCGGTTTCGCTGTCGTTGAAGGCCAGTGCCGGCGCGGTCACGCGCGCCACGATGTCGGCCTGGGTGACCAGATCATCGGTCCAGTAGCGCTGGAAGGCGCGCAGGTCGACCACCAGCATCGCCAGTGCCGCCGCCAGCAGGGCCACGAAGGTGGTCGACACCGCCATCAGGATCAGCTTGCTGCGGACGGTGCCGCTGTCGCGCGCATTGCCCTGCATGATCGCGTCTTCGCCCACGCCTGCCTCGTTCACGCTGTCTGCCTTGTCCGCTTCCTTGGGCGCCCTCATCACTGCACTCCTTTCTGCACCCGGTTCGCGACCGTCAACAGGCGCGAACTGAGCTTGATACCATTGCGCTCCGCAGCATCGAGCGAGACATCGAAACGCACGCGCTCATCAATGATACGGAAATTAATCACACTGCCTTGCCGCAACCCATCCTCGCACTCGGTGACGACCAGCATGGCGGCGCTGGCCTGGCGCACCATGCGGCCGACGCGGAGCGGATCGGCGCCACCGACAAACAGCAGGTGCAGGGGGACTTGCACGTCGGTGTCGCGCAGCACGCGCACGACTACCGGACGGCTGTTGACGGTGCGTCCGGCCACCAGGCGCACCAGTTCCCCCGCCAGATCGTCGGCACCGACCACGCCGATGACGACTGGACTGCTGCCATCGAAGAAGGCGCCGGGCGGAAACTCGGCATAGCCGAGAAACTTATACAGGAAAGCGGCCTTGACGCGGCGCTCGAGCGCGCTGCCGTTGCCATTGGTGTTGCTATTGATCGTCGCGCCATTACCGACAGCGGCATGTTGCGCATGCGCGGGCGGCGCGGCAATGGCGGCGGCGCCCAGGATGGCGTACAGCGCAGCGCACCACGCCCATGCCTGGCCACCGGCTCGCCGCCGCAGCACAGACACAATGGCAGGGAACGCGCAGGGGCGCGTAACATTTTTAGACATTTTGCTATCGTAGAACATTTTCTTCAGTGCACCAAGGGTGCTCCACGATACTAGGCTGCAGTCGTGCCATTTAAGAAACCAATAACGGTCATTGGAAATCTAAATTGGATTTGTTTTTTGCGATGCAGCATTATGAACCTGTCTCCTCTATTCTCCTCCAAGGATAGATTCAGCCCGCTCCCGTAGCGGGCTTTTTTTTGCGCTGCGGTTCTGCTTGCCCTTCTGACGCGTGTGCTGTGCAACACGCATGCTGTGCCGCAAAATCTGTGACATACCTCGTTGCAAATTTGCAACCACGCATGGGTGTCGACTGCCTGCCACACAGTCCATACGTGCCGCCCTCGTCATCGCTTTTAGTGTACGATGCATCCTCTTTTTGTAACGATAACAATATTTATAACCCGCCATGTCAGCTTCCGGTAAGTCCGCCATTTCCTCGAGTTCGTTCGACTGGTCCGCGTCCCGGCTGGGCACGCCCGATGCCTGGCCGCCCGCGCTGCGCCTCGCAGCCGACCTGCTGTTCAATACGCCGCTGCCGATGCTGCTGGTCTGGGGCCGCGACATGACGGTGCTGTTCAATCAGGCCTATGCCGACCTGGCCGGACCGGCGTACGGCAAACTGCCTGGCGGCAGCGTGCCGCCGGTGATGCCGCCGCCGCTGGCCGCCGCATCTGCCGAACTCGGACGGGCCTGGCAGGGCGAAGCGGCGCTGGCTGCCGAGCGCAACCTCGGTTTCGGCAGCGCCGATGCCGGTGGCGTCTACGATCTGCATTTCACCCCGGTGCGCGGCGCCAGCGGCGCGGTCGATGGCGTGCTGTGCGCCGTGGCTGCGGCCGAGCCCGCGCTGTCGATGCCGCAGGACAGCGCCGCGGCCGGTCCGCTGAACATCCTGGTAGTCGAAGACAACCTCGACTCGCAATACCTGGTGTGCGAGATGCTGCGCGCCTTCGGCCACGAAGCCGACGGCGTCGGCCATCCGAACGATGCGCTCGACCGCCTTGCCGCCAACCGCTACGACGTGCTGTTCACCGACGTCAGCCTGCCCGGCATGTCCGGCGTCGACCTGGCCCGGCGCGCGGTCGCCGATGCGCCGGGCATCCGCGTGATCTTCGCTTCCGGCTACGGCGACACGCTGCTGCGCCACGTCGAATTCCCGTATCTCTCGCTGCAGAAACCGTACGAACTCGACCAGTTGCAACAGGCACTGGACCAGGTCGCCAGCGCACTGCCGGGCCGCGCTTGAATCCATGCGGCAACGGTGTGCAGCCCAGCGCCCGGGCTGGGCTAGAATCGGCCTACGGCTTGCCAAGTGCACAGGCCGGGACTGCCTGCGCACCCCGCGCGGCGGACCGTCCTGTGCGCAGGGCCACTAACAATGATCCAGACTGAGCTTACCGGTATTACCTCCCTTCCCTCCGAGCCCGTCGGCCGCGTCTGCCCGCCCGGCGCACCGGCTCGCACCTTTCACTTGCTGAAGGGGGCGCCGTGAGCAAGGAGCACGAGGACCTCGACGGCGCGGCGCAGGAATTGCTTGCCACGCGCGCGGCGCTGCACCGCGCCACCGAGCGCATGGAAAACATGCTCGAGAGCCTGAGCGACGGCTTCTGTGCAGTCGACCACGAGTGGCGCATCACTTATATCAACGGGCGTGCACTGGAAATGCTGGCACCGCTGCAGAGAACCCGCACCAGTTTGGTCGGCAGTTCGCTCTGGGATGCCTTCCCCGAATTGCGCGGCAGCCAGCTCGAAGGCGTCTACCGCCAGGCGATGGCCACGCGCGCGAGTGCGATCCAGGAATTCTTCTACCCGGCGCTGAAGCGCTGGTTCGAAGTGCGCGCCCATCCGACGCCCGACGGCCTGACCCTGTACTTCCAGGACATCAACCGGCGCAAGGCCGACCAGCAAGCCCTGCAGCTGGGCAATAACCGCCTGCAGGTGGCACTGGCCGCCGGCGGCCTGGGCGACTGGCGCTGGGACGCCGCCAGCGACCGCGTGCTGCTGGGCGAGCGCGCCGCCGCCATCCTCGGCCTGACGGCGGACACGCCGCTGCTGTGGAGCGAGCTGCGAGCCCGCCTCGAACCGCAGGAACGCGAAGGCGTGCGCCGCGCGGTCTCGCATGCCTTCGCCAGCGGCGGCGACCTCGAACTCGAATGCCGCCTGCTCGATGCCGCCGGCCAGGCGCGCTGGGTGGCGCTGGTCGGACGCGCCCACTATGCCGACCCGGCCCGGCGCCAGGGCCTGCTCGGCATGACCGGCGTGGTGCAGGACATCAGCGCCCGCCGCGGCGCCGAAGACACGCTGCGCCAGAGCGAGGAAGTGCTGCGCGCACTGGCCAACACGATTCCGCAGCTGGCCTGGATGGCGCAGGCCGACGGCGCCATGGTCTGGTTCAACGAGCGCTGGTTCGACTACACCGGCACCACGCCCGACCAGGTAGTCGGCTGGGGCTGGCAAGAGACCTGCGAGCCGAGCGTGCTGCCGGCCGTGATGGAGCGCTGGAGCGCCTCACTGAAGTCCGGCGAGCCGTTCGAGATGGAATTCCCGATCCGCGGCGTCGACGGCAAGTACCGCTGGTTCCTGACCCGCGGCAACGCGGTGCGCGACCGCGACGGCCACGTGGTGCGCTGGTTCGGCACCAACACCGACGTCGACCAGGTCAAGCGCGCCGAGCAGGCGCTGCGCGACGAATCGCACGTGCTCGAGCTGCTCAACAGCACCGGCACCACGCTGGCCTCGACGCGCGACCTGCGCTCGCTGCTGCAGGCGGTCACCGATGCCGCCACCCACATTGCCGGCGCGCGCCACGGCGCCTTCCTGTACCACCCCCAGGAACATGGCAGCAGCGGCAACCTGTTCTCGCTGTTCACGGTGTCCAGCGCCAGCCCGGCCGAATTCGAGGCCTTCGGCGAACCCGGCACCAGCGGCCTGTTCACGCCCGGCATCGCCGGCCAGGGTGTAGTCCGGTCCGACGACATCCTGTTCGACGCCCGCTTCCAGTCGTTGCCGAACGCCCATCCGCCGCTGCGCAGCTACCTGGCGGTGCCGGTCGTCGCCCATTCCGGCGAAGCGCTCGGCACCATGTTCTTCGGCCACCCCGAGCCGGGCGTGTTCAGCGAGCGCACCGAACGCATCGTGCGCGGCATCGCGGCCCAGGCCGCCGTCGCGATCGACAATGCGCGCCTGTACGAAGCGGCCCAGCGCGCCGCCGAAGAGCGCAAGGTACTGCTGGAAAACGAACGCCTGGCACGCGCCGAGGCCGAACGCGTCAGCAACATGAAGGATGAATTCCTGGCCACGCTGTCGCACGAGCTGCGCACGCCGCTGTCGGCGATCCTGGGCTGGGCCCAGGTGCTGCGCCGTGGCAGCCGCGACCAGAACGACCTGCAGCGCGGCCTCCAGACCATCGAGCGCAATGCGCGTTCCCAGGCCCAGCTGATCGAAGACCTGCTCGACATGAGCCGCATTACCTCCGGCAAGGTGCTGCTCGACATGCAGACGGTGGCACCGGCCGGCTTCATCGACGCCGCCGTGGAAACCGTGCGCCCGGCTGCCGATGCCAAGAACATCCGCATCGAGAAGCACTACGCCATGGAACCCGGCATGGTGGCCGGCGACCCGGCGCGCCTGCAGCAGGTGGTATGGAACCTGCTGTCCAACGCGATCAAGTTCACGCCGCGCGACGGCCAGGTCGACATCGACCTCAGCCGCAGCGACACCAGCGTCCTGATCACCGTGCGCGACAACGGTGCCGGCATCAAGCCCGAATTCATCACCCACGTGTTCGAGCGCTTCCGCCAGGCGGATGCCTCGATGACGCGCCGCCACGGCGGCCTCGGCCTCGGCCTGGCCATCGTCAAGCAATTGATCGAGCAACATGGCGGCACCGTACGCGCGGAGAGCGGCGGCGAAGGCCAGGGCGCCAGCTTCACCATCGAACTGCCGCTGGCCAAGCAGCAGGCCCCTGCCCCGCGCTCGGCGCGCGCCGCGATGATCCTGCCGACGCCGAGCACGCCGGAAATGACGGTGCTCGACCTGAGCGGCGTCGATGCGCTGGTGGTCGACGACGACCGCGATGCACGCGAACTGATCAAGCGGATCCTGAACGATTGCGGCGCCACCGTGCGCATTGCCGCCAGTGCGCGCGATGCCATCGCCCTGTTCACCGAAGCGCCGCCGCAATTGCTGATCAGCGACCTCGGCATGCCCGAAGTCGACGGTTTCGAATTGCTGGACTGGGTGCGGCAGCTGCCGCGCGCCCAGGGCAGCCAGGTGCCGGCGATCGCGCTGACGGCCTTTGCGCGTTCGGAAGACCGGCTGCGCGCGCTGGAGTCGGGGTTCTCGGCGCATATTTCGAAACCGGTGGAACCGAGCGAACTGATTGCGACGGTGGCGTCGGTCGTGGGTCCGGCAGCGCCGATGGTCAACCGTCCGGCCTCGCCGGCGATGGGACGGAACAGCATGCGCTGAAGCTAGCCTGCTGCTCCTACCCCCGCACGAGATGCTGTCCTACAAGAAATTCTTGGTGATTTGCTAGACTACTTATGTTGCGCTGAGTTGGCATCGATGTAAGATATTGAACGATGCCGACCTTGATTTCACGAGAGTACGCATGCCGAGCCGACAAGACATTTTAAACGCCAAAATCCTGGTGGTGGACGATTCGCCGGACAATATCGAATTGATGGAAGAGATATTGCGGGAGGAAGGCTACGCCGACGTAAGTTCCACGATGCTGCCGGAACAGGTCTGTCCGCTGCACCGGGAGCATAATTACGACCTGATCCTGCTGGACCTGCAGATGCCGGGCCTGAACGGGTTCCAGGTCATGAAGGGTCTGAAGGAAATTGAACAGGGTGGTTACCTGCCCGTTCTGGCCCTGACCGCCCAGCCCAGTTTCAAGATCGCCGCACTCGAAGCCGGTGCGCGCGATTTCATCAGCAAGCCGTTTGACTTGCTGGAAGTGCACAAGCGCATCCATAACATGCTCGAAGTGCGCCTGCTGTATAAAGAGCTCGCCCAGTACAGCCGCGCCCAGCAGGAACTGGCACTGCATGACGCCCTCACCGGCCTGCCGAACCGCCGCCTGCTGGAAGACCGCATCGAAACCGCGCTGCAGCACGCCAACCGCAACCACCACAAGGCAGCGGTGATGTACCTGGACCTGGACGGGTTCAAGGCCATCAACGATACCTATGGCCACGCTTATGGCGACGAGATCCTGAAACTGGTGTCGCAGCGCCTGCTGGCCAATTCGCGCAAGGAAGACACGGTATCGCGTCTGGGCGGCGATGAATTCATGGTCGTGCTCGGCGATGTGCACAGCCTGGCCGATGCGCAGGGACCGGCCGCCAAGCTGGTCGAGGCCTTGTCCGAGCCCTACTTCATCAACGACCTGACGCTGCAGCTGTCGACCAGTATCGGCATCAGCATGTACCCGGACGATGCCGAAACGGTATCCGAGCTGATCAGCATTGCGGATTACGCACTGTACGAAGCCAAGCGCGCCGGCAAGAACCGCTTCTGCGCCAACGGCAGCGCTGCGCGCCAGGCCGCCCAGGCAGTCAAGCCGCCCCTGCCGACGCCGTCGACGGTGGCGCCGGCGGAGCTGGCCCAGCATCGCTGACCCGGTTGGCGTTCGGCCCGACTATGCAAAAATGCCCACTTTGAGTGGGCATTTTTATGGGAGCAATGTAAGGAAATGTTTTGCCAGGCAGCGCCGGAAACGGGCTATATTAAGATAAGCCTGCTTGACAGCGGCAAGCAAAACGGGCGCAGCCAATGCGGGCTGCGCCCGTCGGGATGCAACGCGCGGAATCAGGCTTCGCCGGCCTTGCGCTCGCCGCCCGGTCCAAGGGCGCGGGCGCCAATGGTTTCTTCATTGTGCGCTTCGATTGCCGTGGCATGCTGGTGGTCGGTGCTGGCATCGACTTTTTCCGGCGCCACTTCGATGCGGGTGATGCCGGAGTCCACGGACAAGGGATCGCTTGCCGGGAAGGTCATTTCGACTGCCTCGTCGAGCAGGGTTTCCTTGGCAACCGATTCAGCCGGTTCGGCTTCGGCGCTGGCCATGGTGCGGATGGCGCGGGCCCACTTGACGACCTTGAGTTCAGCCAGGTCGCCGATGCTGGTGATGCCGAAGGCATCGCGCAGGGCCTGCGCCTGTTGCGGGGTGACGCCGCGCAGCGCGGTGACCGGCTCGCTGACGAGCTCTCGGAAGCATTTGTCGTGATGGGTGTCGTTTACGATGATTTGAATATTCATGTCTGTCCTTTCAAGTTGGCGCCTGTCCGTCCATAAACACGGTTGAATCAGACACGTTGCCAATATCGCACAAGGGCATGCGGCACGTATGTGCGGCACCGAACCATGGCCCGGGGAGCCTGCGCACGATTGAACTTTTGCGTCTTGACATCGTGTTATCATGATCAATTGCAACACTTCTTGTGAAAAAATTTTTCGCGACTGCAAGCTCTGTTATTCTCCGGGGTTTGCGAAACCTGTCCTGTAGCCCAGTACATAAGCCGTGTCTCACTCCGACAAACCGAAGATTCTCGTCGTCAACGACGATCCCGCCAGCTTGTTGGCACTGACCAGCCTGCTCGAACAATGGGCGGACGAAAGCAATTACGAAGTGTTGTCGGCGAGGTCGGGCCAGGACGCCTTGCGCCAGGTCCTGCGGAACGATTTCGCAGTGATCCTGCTGGACGTCAACATGCCCGGCATGGACGGCTTCGAGACCGCCGAAGCGATCCACCAGCGGCCGCGCTCGGCCGACATTCCGATCATCTTCGTCACCGCCTTCCTGGCCGATGAAATCGACCGCCTCAAGGCGTACCAGCGCGGCGCCGCCGACTTCATGTTCACCCCGGTCATACCGCAGGTGCTGCGCGCCAAGGTGCAGGTGTTCGTGGCGCTGGCCATGAAGAACGAGCAGCTCAAGCGACAGGCCGAAAAACTGTCACAGCGCACCACCGAGCTGACCGCCACCAATAAACGCCTGGTGCGCGAGATGGAAGAACGGCGCGCCGCCGAAGCCAAGAGCAGCGCCAAGGACGAATTCCTGGCAATGCTGGGCCACGAGCTGCGCAATCCGCTGTCGGCCATCAGCAGCGCCTCGTCGCTGCTGGGCATGCCCGGCGTCGGCGCCGAATCGAGCGGCCGGGCGCGCATGATCATCCAGCGCCAGACCCAGCACCTGTCGCGCATCGTCGACGACCTGCTCGATTTGTCGCGCGCGATGTCCGGCAAGATCCTGCTGTCGCGCAAGCGGCTCGACCTGGCAACCCTGGTCGCGGCCTGCCTGGACACCTTCCGCGCCACCGGGCGCACCGCCGGCTACACCATCAGCACCGACCTGCAGCCGGGCTGGGTCGATGGCGACTCCACGCGCCTGGAACAGATCGCCACCAACCTGATCGACAACGCCCTGAAATACACGCCGAGCGGCGGCAAGATCGACATCGGCATCGGCGCCGAGGGTGGCGACATCGTGCTGACGGTGCGCGATTCGGGCGTCGGCATCGCTCCCGACCTGCTGCCGCACGTGTTCGACGTGTTCGTCCAGGGCGCGATCTCGATCGACCGCTCGCAGGGCGGCCTCGGGATCGGCCTATCGCTGGTACGGCGCCTGGTCGAGCTGCACGGCGGCGCGGTCAGCGCCAGCAGCGAAGGCAACAGCAGCGGCAGTACCTTCCAGATCCGCCTGCCACGCGCGGATGCGGAGGCGATGCATGAGGAACCTGCAGGCAGCGCCACTACCGGCGGCCAGCAAACCATCCTGCTGATCGAAGACAATGACGATGGCCGCGAGATGATGGCAACCATGCTCGAATCCTTCGGCTACCCGGTATTCCAGGCGCGCGACGGCCTTGAAGGCGTGCGCATCGCCGGCGACAAGATGCCCGACGTGGCACTGGTCGACATCGGCCTGCCCGGGATCGACGGCTATGAAGTGGCGCGCCGCCTGCGCGCCGAGCCGCAGACGCGCGAGATCAGGCTGATCGCCCTCACCGGCTACGGACTGGCCGAAGACCAGCAGCGGGTGCTGGATGCGGGCTTCGACCTGCATCTGGTGAAGCCGGTGGAGCTGGAGGCGCTGCTGGAGCAGCTGGCGGAGCCGGCAGGTCACGCGGCCAGTTAGTCGACCCCATAAAGACGTCGCCCCTGCGAAGGCAGGGGCGACGTGGCTATAAGTTCAGCCCGTATTCCAGGCTTACAGCGTAGCCAGAATCTCCTGCTTGCGCTGCGCCATCTCCTGGCCCAGCTGGATCATGTCCAGGCCCGATTTCCTGGCCTTCTCGAACATTTCCTCTTCCTCTTCCTTGACGTGGTGCTCGATCTGCTCGCTCAGCACTTTCACCTTGGCGTCGTACAGGTCGTCGTCCGGATTCATTTCCTGCAGCTGCTGGATCAGGTCCTTGGCCGAAGCGTGCTCGACCACTGCTTCGTCGACCATGTCTTCGTCCTTGACCGCTTCGCGCACGGCCGGGTAGAAGATTTCTTCTTCGATCGTGGTGTGGGCGATCAGGGCGTTACAGATTTTTTCGGTCAGCTTGGCCTTGGTGGCCTTGGCGCGGTCGCTCAGGTTCTCGAACTGCTCGAACATGTCCGACACTTCGCGGTGGTCGGCGGTCAGCAGGGCGATGGCGTCCTGGGCGCCGGGCATGCCGCCCTGGGTGCTGACGGATTGGGTCGATTTCGCGGTCATGATATTCCCTTTCAGTTGGATGGCTGCTGAGCAGCCTGAGCCTCCAGCATCGCCCCAAACGCCCCGCTAGACTGTACGGCAACACACACTGTCAACTTCATGCGCGCCATCGGTGGCCAAGCTGTTGTATCATCCATGGAAACATAAATTGATTGCATTTATGAAAGTTCCAGCACAACAACAGGATGAGCAGGACGTCGCGCACGTTCCGGCCCAGGATAGCGCCGGCGGCGCCGATACCGGCCGCGCTGCCGAACTGGCCGAATTGCTCGGCCACATGACCACTTGCTGGGATGAGGAAAGGCGCTTGCTGGCGCGCCGCCTGCACGACAGCCTGGGTTCCTCGATGACGGCGCTGACCATGCACCTGGCCCTGCTGTCCCAGCATCTGCCGGAGACGCAGCGCGACCGCGCCACGCAGATGAAGACCCTGCTCAACAACATCATCGAAACCAACCGCAAGATGCAGCTCACGCTCTGGAACGACAAGCTCGAGTTCCTGGGGCCGAAGGCGGCGATCGCGGAACTGGTGTCGGAATGGGGCCTCGCGCACAACATCAAGGCACGCGCCAGCCTGCCCGACGAAGACCCCGAGTATTCACGTCCCCAGGGCGTGGCCCTGCTGCGCGCCGCCGAGGAAGGCTTGCGCAACGTGCTGGCCCATGCCCAGGCGAGCGAAGTCGACGTGATCCTGGACGACGATGGCGACCAGGCGATGCTGACGGTGCGCGACAACGGCATCGGGCCGGGCGATGCAGCCGCCGCGTCGATGCACTGCCATGGCCTGCGCCTGCTGCGCGAACGGGCGCGCCAGCTGGGCGGGACGCTGACGATCCGGCCGGGGCCGGAGGGTGGGACGGCGTTGACGCTGGTGCTGCCCCATACAGCGTAAAACACGCGCCCCTGCGAAGGCAGGGGCGACGCTCACCTGCCGGTGAGCGTGGGTACGGTCAGTGCAGCTTGACCAGGGGCGTCGTCCTGCGAATCAGGAAGCGCGCCAGTGCCATCGTCCCGGTCCGTACCGAGCCCAGGATCGCCTTGTGGTGCAGCAGGTGCAGGCTCAGGTACATCATGCGCGCCATGAAGCCCTCGACGAACCAGCTCAAGCCGTGCAGCGAACCCATCAGGCTGCCGACGGTAGTCTGGTGGCCGATCGACACCAGCGAGCCATAGTCGCGGTAGACGTAGGGGTTCTTTTGCGGCGGATAACCGCTGGCCATGTTCATGAAGGTCTTGACCAGGAAATCGGCCTGCTGGTGCGCGGCCTGGGCGCGCGGCGGGACCGGCTTGCCCTTGCCGTCGATGCAGGCGGCGCAATCGCCCAGCGCATACACGCCGGGCACACCCTTCACCTGCAAGTGACCGTCGACTTCGATCTGCCCGCCCTTGTTGGTCGGCAGGCCGAGCGCGGAGAGGAATTCGGGTGCGCGGATGCCGGCCGCCCACACGCACATGTCGGCCGGATACACGTGGCCGGCGCTGTCGCTGACCTGGTATTTCTCGATCGCGGTGACGCGGCAATCGGTCACCACCCGGATCGCGCGCTGCTCGAGCAGGCGCAGGGCTGCGCCCGAGACTTTTTCCGGCAGCGGCGCCAGGATGCGCGGCGCCCCTTCCAGCAGCGTGATGCGGACGTCGCGCCGAACCTGCAGGTTCTTGAAACCGTAGGCCGCATAGACGCTGGACGCTTCGCGCAGCTCGGCCGCCAGCTCGACGCCGGTGGCACCGCCGCCGATGATGACGATGTCCAGCCCGCTGCGGCCGTCGCCTCCCGGTTCCTTGCTGCGCTCGGCCTGGGCCAGCAGGCGCAGCAGGCGCAGGCGGAAGCGCTCGGCATCCTCGGTGGCATTCAGGGAAATGGTGTTTTCGCGGGCGCCGGGGACGCCGAAATAATTCGAGGTGCTGCCGACCGACATCACCAGCGAACCGTATTCGATGGAACGCTCGGGCAGCACTTCCTCGCCGTCGCTGGGCGAGGTCACCGGGGCCACGGTGAGGCGCTTGGCGCCCGCATCGAGCGCGGTCATTTCGCCATACACGAAGGTGAAACCGCGGTCATGGGCCAGCATCTGGTAGGACAGGCCCTCCTGGTGGATGTCCAGCGTGCCCGCCGCCACTTCGTGCAGCGACGGTTTCCAGACATGGTATAGGCGGCTGTCCACCAGAATCACCTTCTCCGGCCCCAGTTTCCGTCCCAGTTTGCAGGCCAGCTCCAGCCCGCCCGCACCACCACCCACGATCACAATTTCACTTCGCAAACCAACCTCCCAAAATAACGCCCACCATCCACAACGAGGATGGCCGGGCCGGACAGGGTCAGTTTACTACGCCGTGCGGAAAACCGGTTGGCACCGCTGTCCTTGCATCAGCGGCCGTGACCGCCACCGTGGCCACCACCATGGTCGCCGCCATGCCCACCACCATGACCGCCGCCATGGCCGCCGCCGTGATCACCGCCACGGCCACCACCGTGTCCGCCGCCGTGGCCGCGGTCATGGTCCCAGCCGCGCCCGCGGTCTTCCCAGTGGCCGCCATGGCCGCCGCCATGGCCGCGATACTCGACCACGCGCGGACCCGGGCCGCCGTAATAGCCGTGACGAGGGCCGTGATGGTAGTCGCGGTAGCGCGGCACATAGGTGTTGGTATACCACTCGTCGCGCACGAACAGCACCGGACGGCCGCAGGCATCGTAGCGCCCGCAGAAGCGGCGCCAGTTGTGGCGGTGGCCGGGGGGCACGCGCAGGTAGATCGGCGCTGCGGCGTAATGCGGACGCGGGGCGATGATCACCGGCTGCGGCGCGTACAGCATCGGCTGCGGCACAAAGTCGCCCATCACCACCTGGCCATAGAAACCGGGCTGGCCGACGCTGATGCTGACATTGGTCTGGGCCAGGGCCGGGAAAGCGGCGGCGCACAGCGCCGCGCCGAAGATGAATGATTTCATGGGTCACCTCGTCAAGAATGTGTGAAGTTTAGCAAATGAAATATTGCATTCCATACCTTGCAACACATACTTACACACTGTTCTGGCTACAGAGCAACAACTATTCCGCCGTCCGCCGTGCGCCGGGGTTTCACCGCCAGGGCTAGGATAGGCGCCATGGAGGTGAACATGAAGACACTACGCTGGAGTGTGCTCGCCATGGCGTGCCTGCTGCTCGGTGCCTGCCAGGACCGGCGCGACCCGGTCAAGCCGACCACGGCCGCACCGGTCGCCAACCCTGCCGCCGCATCCGCTTGAGGCGCGCGCAGGCCGTCATATTTCCCGCCGGGTGAGCGGGCCGGATGCCTGTTGCCCGGCGCGACCGGTTACACTGTCGCCTTTTCCACCTGTCGCAAGACCCGATGCCCATGTCGTTTGCCTCGCTCGGCCTGATCGACCCGATCATCCGCACCCTCGCCTCGCTGTCCTACACCGCGCCCACCGCCGTCCAGTCAGAGGCGATCCCTGCCGTGCTGGCCGGACGCGACGTGATGGCGGCCGCCCAGACCGGCACCGGCAAGACCGCCGGCTTTGCCCTGCCCCTGCTGCAGCGCCTGGTGCTCGAAGGCCAGGCGGCCAGCAACAGCACGCGCAGCCTGGTGCTGGTGCCGACCCGCGAACTGGCCGAGCAGGTACACGACAGCTTCAAGGCCTACGGCGCCAGCCTGCCGCTGCGTACGATGGTCGCCTACGGCGGCGTCAGCATCAACCCGCAGATGATGCGCCTGCGCAAAGGCGTCGACGTGCTGGTGGCCACGCCCGGCCGCCTGCTCGACCTGGTCAACCAGAACGCGCTGCGCCTGAACGGGGTACAGACCCTGGTGCTGGACGAAGCCGACCGCATGCTGGATCTCGGCTTCTCGCGCGACATCGACAAGGTGCTGGCCCTGCTGCCCAGGCAGCGCCAGACCCTGCTGTTCTCGGCCACCTTCTCCGACGCCATCCGCACGCTCGCCGACAGACTGCTGCGCGATCCGGTCAGCATCGAAGCGTCGCCGCGCAACACCACGGTCAAGGCGATCAAGCAGTGGATCGTCCCGGTCGACAAGAAACGCAAGCCCGAACTGTTCCTGCACCTGCTGAAGAAACACGGCTGGCGCCAGGTGCTGGCCTTCGTAAAAACCCGCAAGGGCGTCGATCAGCTGGTCGACCTGCTGGCCGCCAGGGGCATCGACGCCGACTCGATCCACGGCGACAAGCCGCAGCCGGCACGCCTGCGCGCGCTGGAGCGCTTCAAGGCCGGTGAAGTGCGGGTGCTGGTGGCCACCGACGTCGCCGCGCGCGGCCTCGACATCGAAGAGCTGCCGGTGGTGGTCAACGTCGACCTGCCGATCGTGGCCGAGGACTACGTCCACCGCACCGGCCGCACCGGCCGCGCCGGCGCCTCTGGCGAAGCGGTGTCGCTGGTGTGCGCCGACGAGGTGCAGCAGCTGGCGGCCATCGAAATGCTGACGAAGCAGCCCCTGCAGCGCAAGGACGAAGACGGCTTCGAGCCCGAGCACCGGGTGCCGCAGACGAATGCCGCCGGGCAGATCGTCAAGAAGCCGAAGAAACCCAAAAAGGGCAAGCTGGCGCAGGGCGATGCCAAGGTGGTGCAGGAAGACGTGCGCTTCCGCAGATAACCGGTTCCGGATCGGTTCAGCGCCGGGCGATGACCTCGCCCAGCGACTTCGCCTCCGGCGCGTGATGCTGCATCGCCCATCCGGCGCCGGTCACAACCAGCGTCGTCAGCACGAACGGGATGATGGTGCGCCTCACGGCCGAGCGCATCCAGTGCCGCACATCGAGCACCCGCAGCCGCCGGTACAGGCCGGCCGCCAGCAGCGCATCCACCAGGATCTCGGCAAACAGCACGGGCGCCGACCAGACCACGAACAGGGACGACAGGACGATGCCCAGGGCCAGCAGGATCACGGCGAGCGGAATCGCCCCTTCGTCGGCCTGGCCGATGGCGTCGAGCGGCTTTTCCACGATCGCCTCGAAACCGCCGCCCTCTTCCGATCCGAAGTCGACATTGGCGCTGGCGCCGCCGCCGTCGAAGGTGCCGCCACCGCCTGCGACCGGCTCAGCGTGACCGCCGGACGCGTTGCCGCCCGAGCCGCCGGCGCCAACCCCATCGCTTTCGAATCCATCCGCCGACAGGCGGTCGACGTAGTCCGCTGCGCTGGTGCGCAACCACAGCCATAACAGCGACAGGAAGACGATATACGCAAGGCCCATCGCCAGCAGGTAGCGCAAGGCCATCGTTTCGATCCCGGCCGCCAGCATGCCGGCCGAGGCACCGAAGCCTGCCAGGCCGGTCAGCGACACCAGGATGAACATCTGCACGCGCGGAAAACCTTCGCGCAGCAGCCGGGCACGCATGCGCTGCACGGCCACGGCGCGCGTGAGGCGGCGCCGGCGGACACGCGGACCCGTTGCCGATTGCGTTTCGCGAGCAGAGGTGCTCGAGGGTTGCCGGTTCATCGTCAGCTGTCCTCCATTGGTCTATTCAACGCAAGCGCGGCGTTGCGCCACACCAGCGCCAGCCTTCCAAGGTGCACCACATGCAGGTCCGAGGCAACTTGCCTTGTTGTGGCCAAGACCGGCGATCCTGCTCAGCATAGCATGTTACCAACGTGAAACAAGACGATATGTTGCCGGTTGCTCGGCCGACACGCTCCACGCAGCGTCACATTTGCACGATCTCGCCTGCCGGAACCTCCTTAAGAAGGCACTCCCAATGCAGCGCAAATATTTTTCCCTTAGATGGAATTTTATATTGCTACATAGTAGTAGTTAACGATACATTGTCGTCGAAACCCGTTCCAACAATTCACGCAGGAGGATGTGAGCATGACGTTCCAGGTCTTGAACCGTGAACACTTGTATAAGTGCTGCATTGCCGTTGTCGCCTCGTACGGCGCTTTGATCACGGCGAGTGCCGATGAAGCGAGACCAGTAACAGACGTAGCGACGCCCAGCGCACAGTTTGCCGATATGCGAGGACAGTATGAATTCGCGGGTGGACGCTTGCTGACGATAACGGGAGGCGCGTACAAGATCCGCGCCCAGCTCGACGGGCGTCCCGAAGTGGCGATGGTGCGCGTCGGCGCATCGACGCTACAGGCGGCAGACCAAAGTTTTACCCTGACCTTCGAGCAGCACGACAATGGGACGATCACCAGGGTCGACCTTGAAGAAAGGCCTGGCGAGAAGGTCGATGCACGACCCGGTTCCGCAAACCCGGCCGGTTAACGTACCGGCATACGGCCAGGATGCAGGCGGGGCAGGCGTTATGACTCCTCGCCACCGATGCGGTACACCTCCCCCGCGGTCGCCCCGCTCTCCCCCTTGCGTGCCCGCAGGTCGCGGTACACCGCCGCCCGCATGATCAGCATCGACACCACCGGCGCCGTCGCCAGCAGGAAGGCGCCGATGATCACCTCGTGCACTACCGGCCGCGATTGCGCCGCCGTGAACACCACCATCGACGCCAGCAGCACGCCGCCGGCACCGAGCGTGATCGTGATCGCCGGGCCGTGGATGCGCTGGTAAAAGGTGCGCAGGCGCAGCAGGCCGAGGGCGCCGATCAGGACGACGGTGGCGCCGAGCGCCAGCAGCAATGCGGCGGCCAGCGCCGCCCACGATGGCAGGTCGGCAGCGGTCGTCATTCGATGATCTCCCCGCGCATCAGGAACTTGGTCATGGCGACCGTCGAGACGAAGCCGACCAGCGCGATCAGCATCGCCGCTTCGAAGAAGATCTGCGAGCCGGAGCGGATGCCGAGCACCAGCGCCAGCACCATGCCGCACATCCACAGGGTATCCAGCGCCAGCACGCGGTCGTGGGCCGACGGCCCCACCAGCAGGCGCACGGTGCACAGCAGCATGGCACCCAGCACGCAGGCCAGCGCATAGTTGATCGAGAGCTCAAGCAGGGTCGCCACGCGCGGCCTCCGTTTCGAAAATGTTGATCAGGGGCCGCTCGTAGCGGGTCTGGATGGTGTCGATCCACCACTGCGCGTCCTGCAGGTCGAACACGTGCAGCACCAGTTCGTGCCCCTCGGGCAGGATCTCGACCCAGACCGTGCCGGGCGTCATGTTGATCAGGCAGGACAGCACCGCCAGGCCGTAGGGGTCGCGGATGGTCAGGGGCACCCGGATGAACTGCGAATTCACCTTCGCGTAGTCGGCAAACAGGATGATGCGGCTGACGTTGAAGCAGGAGCGCACCACTTCCACGGATGCCATCGCCAGCAGCCGCGCCAGCTGCAGCGGCGCGCGCAGGCGCGGGTAGCCGAGCGGTTGCAGCCTGCGGCCCAGCAGCGGCGCCGCAATGCCGACCAGCGCGCCGAGCAGCACGTGCGCCGGCTCGATGCTCTGGTTCAGCAGCAGCCACAGGATGCACAGGCCGAGCGAGACCAGCGGGAACGGCAGCCAGCGTGTCATCATGGCAGCTCCACGGCGGCGGAAGCCGAAACAGGCGAAGGCACCGCGGGATGCCCCAGCACGCGCTCGATGTAGTCGGCGGGCCGGTGGATGCCTTCGCTGGCGCGGCCCAGGTAGCCGAAGATCGGTCCCGCCTCGACCGTCATGAAGCCGGACAGCGCCAGCAGGAACACCACCGGCACCACCTCGGAACGGTGCAGCCTGGGC
Organism: Herbaspirillum sp. SJZ107; assembly: GCF_006715485.1. Taxonomy (GTDB): domain Bacteria; phylum Pseudomonadota; class Gammaproteobacteria; order Burkholderiales; family Burkholderiaceae_D; genus Telluria. The sequence continues at coordinate 1,095,630 of NZ_VFNH01000001.1, read as the reverse complement.
GGCGCCGCCCTGGTAGCCCAGAAGGTGCGCACGCCGAAGCGCAGCATCGCCATCACCGCCACCAGGCCCGAGCCCAGCACCAGCGCCATCAGCGCCCAGGCGGTGCCGGGGATGTTGCCCCCGGAGGGATTCAGCAGCGCATGGAACATGCCGAACTTGGCGACGAAGCCGGACAGCGGCGGCAGGCCGGCAATCATCAGCGTACAGGCGGCGAAGGCCAGCGCCAGGAAGGCCAGCGCCGCCGGCACACCCTGCCCGAGCGGCTCTTCCGGCTTGTCCTCGACCGCGTAGGCTTCCATCGTCACCGCCAGGATCGCCGCCCCCGGGGTGCGGATACGCTCGATCAGTTCGACCAGCAGCAGGAAGGCGGCGATCGCCAGCGTCGAGCCGACCAGGTAGTACAGCCCGGCCGTGACCAGCGAAGCCTGGCCGTAGCCGATCACCGCCAGCAGCGTGCCCGAGGACACGATCGCGCCGTAGCCCGCCATGCGGCCGGCGCTGCCGGTGGAGAGCATGCCGGCGGCGCCGAACAGAATGGTGGCCGCCCCACCCCACAGCAGCGCATCGTAGCTCCAGCCGCCCGGAAACCACAGCAGCCACAGGCGCAGGATGGCGTAGGTGCCGACCTTGGTCATCAGCACCAGCATCGCCGCCACCGGGGGCGAGGCGGCGGCATAGGTGGTCGGCAGCCAGAAGCCGAGCGGCCACATCGCGCTCTTGATCAGGAAGGCCAGCGCCAGCACGCTGGCGCCGATCTGCACCAGGCCGAGTTCGGGCGCGGCCAGCCGGGCGATCCGCGCCGCCAGGTCGGCCATGTTGAGGGTGCCGGTGGCGGCGTAGATCAACGCCGCCCCGAGCAGGAACAGCAGCGAAGCCGCCAGGTTGACGGCGATGTACTGCATGCCGGCGCGCAGGCGTTCGGCGTTGTACCCGTGCAGCAGCAAGCCGTAGGACGAAGCCAGCATCACCTCGAAGAACACGAACAGGTTGAACAGGTCGTGCGTCAGGAAAGCGCCGTTGATGCCCATCAGCAGGAACTGGAACAGCGTGTGGAAGTGGACCCCGATGCGGCCCCAGCGCTGCTGCGCGAACAGCAGCGCGGCCAGCGCCAGCAGCGCGGTCAGGAGCAGCATCATCGCCGCCAGGCGGTCGGCCACCAGCGCGATGCCGAACGGCGCCGCCCAATTGGCCGCCAGGTAGACGCCGATGCCGCCCTGCCAGTAGCCGCCGTCGGTCATTGCCACCAGCACCAGCGCGGTGGCCAGCATGCCCAGCACGGACAGGTAGCCGAGCGCCAGCTTGAGGCGGTGCCAGCCCTGGGTCAGCGGCGCCAGGGCGGCACCGCACAGCAGCGGCAGCAGCACCGGCACCAATATCAGCTGGTCGAGCGCCCTCATGCTTCGGGCTCCCGGCCGTCGACGTGGTCGGTACCAGTCAGGCCGCGCGCGCCGATCATTACCACCAGGTACAGCGCGGTGGTGGCGAAGCCGATCACGATGGCGGTCAGCACCAGCGCCTGCGGCAGCGGATCGGCCAGCGCGGCCGGATCGACCGGTGTACCAGCAGGTGTCAACGGCGGCTTGTCGACCCACAGCCGGCCCATGGCGAAGATGAACAGGTTGACGGCATAAGACATCAGCATCAGCCCGGCCAGCACCTGGAAGCTGCGCGGGCGCAGCACCAGCCAGATGCCGGCGGCGAACACGATCCCGATCGCGAGGGAAAGGACGGCTTCCATTACAGGATCTCCTTGGTCGGCGGCAGCGCCGACGGCAACGCCGCGCGTGCGGCGGCGACCGGCATCCGGTGGCTGCGCAGCGACTGGTGCGCCAGCGCCACCAGGATCAGCATGGTGGCGCCGACCACCACCAGGAACACGCCGAGGTCGAACACGAAGGCGCTCGGCACGTGGATCTCGCCCAGCAGCGGCAGCGCCAGGTGCGCCGTGTGGCTGGTCAGGAAGGGATAGCCGAGCAGCCAGGCACCGAGGCCGGTGCCGCACGCCGTGGCGAGGCCCCAGGCGATCCAGCGGTGCGGGCGCAGGCGCAGGTGGTCTTCGACCCAGTCGGTGCCGGCCACCATGTACTGCACGATCAGCGCGGTGGCGAAGATCAGGCCGGCGACGAAGCCGCCGCCCGGCATGTTATGTCCGCGCATGAAGAAATAGACGGCGATGACGCCCATCACCGGCAGCAGGAAGCGCATGTACACGCCGGCTACCAGCAGGTAGCCTCCGTTCGCCTGCCCCGCCGGCGACTGACGGACGGCCGGATCGACGTCGCTGGCCTGCTGCAAAGGAATCGGGACGCTCTCGCGCGCCGGGCGGAAGCGCCGCAGCAGCGCGTACACGGTCAGCGCGACCGCGCCCAGCACGGTGATCTCGCCCATCGTGTCGAAGCCGCGGAAGTCGACCAGCAGCACGTTGACGACGTTGGCGCCGCCGCCTTCCGGCAGCGCGCGCAGGCTATAGAAATCGCTGATGGTGTCGACCGCCGGCCGGGTCAGCACGGTATAGCTGACGGCGGCCAGCCCGAGGCCGCCGGCCGCCGCCAGCAGCAGGTCGCGCGTGCGGCGCCACCGGGTGCTCGCGGGCGCCGGGCCCGACAGCGCCCGCGGCCGCGCGCGCGGCGGCAGCCAGCGCAGCCCGAGCAGGATCAGTACCGTGGTGACGGTTTCTACCATCAGCTGGGTCAGCGCCAGGTCCGGCGCCGACAGCCACAGGAAGGTGATGCTGGTAACGACGCCGGTGCCGCCGACCAGCGCCAGCGCGGCCAGCCGGTGATATTTGGCCTTGACCGCCGCCGCCACCGCACTGCCGGCGCCGATCAGCCACAGCGCCGCGAACGGCAGGTCGACGCCGCCCGGGACGAAGGCCGGCAGGCCGGGCAGCGGCGCCGCCAGCAGCAGCGGCGCCAGCACCAGCAGGGCGACGATGGCGCGGAACTGCGGCTGCAGGCGGCGGGTGCCGGTCCAGCGCATCAGGGTGTCGGCCGCCACGCCCAGCGCCAGCATGCAGGTCTCGTAGGCTTGCGCACCCTTCAGGCGGTGCAGCACCGGGACCTTGCTGCGGTCGCGCAGGTTGGCACGGCGGCGCAGGAAGATATAGAAGACCAGGCCGCCGGCCAGCGCCCCGGCGCTCATCGCCAGCGGCAGGTTGAGGCCGTGCCAGATCGCCAGGTCGTACTCGGGCATGCGCACGCCGAGGATGGCGTGGGCCGCTACCGCCAGCACGTCGCCCACCGTGCGCTGCGGCAGCACGCCGACTGCGATGCACAGCACCACCAGGCATTCGACCGGGAAGCGCATCCAGCGCGGCGGCTCGTGCACCGGGTGGTCGATGTCCGCCGCCAGCGGTCCGAAGAACACGCTGATGAAGCGCAGCGAATAGGCCACGCTGAAGATGCCCATCAGGGTCGCCGCCACCGCCATCGACCAGTCTTCGGTGCCGCCCACCAGCGCCGCCTCGGCAAAGAACATCTCCTTCGACAGGAAGCCGTTCAGCAGCGGCACCCCGGCCATGGCGGCGCTGGCGACGATGGCCAGCGCCGCCGTGCGCGGCATCGCCCGGCGCAGGCCGCGCAGGACGCGCATGTCGCGGGTGCCGGTCTCGTGGTCGACGATGCCGACCGCCATGAACAGCGAGGCCTTGAACACCGCGTGGTTCATGGTGTGGAACACGGCCGCGACCACCGACAGCGGCGTGCCGATGCCGAGCAGCACCGTGATCAGGCCGAGGTGGCTGATAGTCGAATACGCCAGCAAGCCCTTCATGTCGTACTGGAAGATGGCGAAGAAGGAACCGATCAGCATGGTGCAGACGCCGGCGCCGCCGATGATCCAGGTCCATTCCGGGGTCCCGGACAGCACCGGCCACAGGCGCATCAGCAGGAAGATGCCGGCCTTGACCATGGTTGCCGAGTGCAGGTAGCTCGAGACCGGGGTCGGCGCCGCCATCGCATGCGGCAGCCAGAAGTGGAACGGGAACTGCGCGCTCTTGGTCAGCGCGCCCAGGGCGATCAGGATCAGCGCCGGCAGGTACAGCGGGTCCTGCTGGATCCGCCCGGCCGCCGCCAGCACCACGTCGAGGTCGTAGCTGCCGGCGATGTGACCGAGGATCAGCATCCCGGCCAGCAGGCACAGGCCGCCGGCCGTGGTCACCGTGAAGGCCATGCGGGCGCCGCGGCGCGCATCGTTGCGCTCCTGCCAGTAACCGATCAGCAGGAACGAGGCCAGGCTGGTCAGCTCCCAGAACACCACCAGCTGGATCAGGTTCCCGGACAGGACCACGCCCAGCATCGCCCCCATGAAGGCCAGCATGTAGGCGAAGAAGCGCGCCACCGGGTCGCGCCGCGACATGTAGTAGCGCGCGTACAGCAGCACCAGCAGGCCGATGCCGAGCACCATGACCGTGAACAGCCAGGCCAGTCCGTCCATGCGCCAGACGATCTCGAGGCCGAATTGGGGCAGCCAGGCGAAGCGCTCGCTCACGACCTCGCCGGCGCGGATATGGCCGAACTCGGCGATGGCCAGCGCCAGCGCCGCCAGCGTGGCGGCGCCCGCCACCGCCGCCGGCCGCAGGCGCGAGCCGGACGGCATGCACACGGCGAGGAAGGCGCCGCAAAAGGCCAGGATGGGGATGAACGGAAGCGTCGACATCAAGACGGGGCCGGTCCTGGCGGTCGCGATGGGTTGAAAGCGTCGGGCATGCCAGTCAAAGTCAATTGGGTTAAATGTTGTTATTTTACTGGCAATATCTCGCCGACGGCCACGCGTTACTCCAGGGCATCATCGCAGGTGCAGCCAGAACTTGCGCACGCCCTCTTCCTCGTCTACCGGCCCGACCGTGAATCCAAGCTTCTTGACCAGCCCGATCACCGGCGCATTCTGCGGCAACGCCTCGCCCACGATCTCGCGCGTACCGCGTGCGCGGCAGTACGCAATCAGCTTGTTCATCAGCATCACGCCCAGCCCCTTGCCCTTCAGGTCGGAGCGCACCGTGACCGCGAATTCGGCGCTGAGGTTGTCCGGATCCGCCACCACCCGGCCCACGGCCAGGGTCTCGTCGATGCCCTCGGCGTTGGGACGGGTGGCGATGAAGGCCATCTCGCGGTCGTAGTCGATCTGGGTGAAGCGCGCCAGCTGGGCCGGCTGCAGCTCGCGCACGCGCACGAACATGCGGTAGCGCACGTCGTCGGGCGTCAGCGCATTGAAAAAAGCGATGTGGGCCTGGCCATCCTCGGGACGGATCGGACGCAGCAGGATCTGCCCGCCGTCCCAGTCCACGGTCTCCTCCAGCTCGGCCGGATAGGGGCGGATCGCCAGGCGGTCGAGCGTGCTGCGGGCCGGGTTGCCCGCGCGGTCGGCCATGGCGATGCGCATGCGCGCATCCAGCACCACGGCCCCGCGGCTGTCGGCCAGCAGCGGGTTGATGTCGAGTTCGACGATTTCCGGCACTTCGGCCACCAGCCGCGCCACCTGCACCAGCACCGCGGCAATCGCGTCCATGTCGGCCGCCGGGTGATTCCGGTAGCCGGCCAGCTGGCGCGCCACCCGGGTGCGGTCGATCAGGTCGCGCGCCAGCACCGTGTTCAGCGGCGGCAGCGCCACCGCGTGGTCGCCCGCGACCTCGACCGCCAGGCCACCCTGGCCGAACAGGATCACCGGCCCGAACACCGGGTCGGTGGCGGCGCCGGCGATCAGCTCGTGGGCCTCGGGATTCCTGGCCATCTCCTGCACGATGAAGCCGTCCAGGCGCGCATCCGGCCGCAGCTCCGCCAGCCGGCGCCGCATGCGCTCGGTAGCGGCGCGCACCGCTTCCGGCGAGTCGAGGTCGAGCGTGACGCCGCCGACGTCGGATTTCTGGGCGATGTCCGGCGACAGGATCTTGACCGCCACCGGAAAGCCGAGCACCGAGGCTGCCCGCACCGCCTCCTCGGGCGTGGCGGCGGACAGCGTCGGCACGGTCGGGATGCCGTAGGCGTCCAGGATCGCCTTGGTCTCGGGGTCGGACAGCAAGTAGTGGCCGCGCGCAAGCGCCGTGCGCACCAGGGCGCGCGCGCGTTCGCGGTCCGGCTCGCCGTCGCCGCTTGATACCGGCACTTGCATCAGCAGGGTCTGGTTGCGCCGGTAGTCGACGATCTGCAGGAAGCCGTTCACCGCTTCCTCGGGCGTGCGGTAGGCCGGCATCCCGGCCTCGGCCGCGATGGTGCGCGCCGCCACCACCGATTGCCCGCCCAGCCAGCAGGCCAGCAGGTTGCGCGACGAGGACTTGGCCAGCGGCGCCAGCGCGCGCGCCACGTCGGCCGGATCGACCACGGCATTCGGCGCGTGCACGATCAGCACGGCGTTGGCTTCCGGGTCCTTCAGCAGCACCTCGACCGCGTCGCGGTAGCGCTCGGGCGGGGCGTCGCCGCGCAGGTTGAGCTCACCGCTGCCGCTCCATTCGGGCACCAGCTCGCGCAGGCGGCGCACGGTGTCTTCGCTCAGCCTCGCCGCCAGGCCGCCGCCGTACTGCAGCGCGTCCTGGGCCAGCAGCACCGGGCCGGCGCCATTGCCGAGGATGGCCAGGCGCTCGCCGTACAGCGGCTTGGCGCGCGCCAGCGTCTCGACCGCGGCGAACAATTGGCCGGTGGTGTAGGCGCGCAGCATGCCGGCGCGGCGGATCGCGGCGTCGTAGACATCGTCCGGGCGCGCCAGCACGCCCGACAGGCAGGCCGCGGCGGTCGCGGATTCGATCGAGCGGCCGGCCTTCAGCATCAGCGTCGGCTTGCTGCGCGCCGCCGCCCGCGCCGCCGACATGAACTTGCGCGCATAGCGCAGGCTCTCCACGTGCAGCAGGATGGCGCCGGTGCCGGGATCGCTGGCCAGGTAATCGAGCACGTCGCCGAAGTCGACGTCGGCCGACTCGCCCAGCGACATGAAGCTGGAAAAGCCGATGCCGCGGGTGCGCGCCCAGTCCAGCACCCCGGTCATCATGGCGCCGGATTCGGAGACAAAGGCGATCCGCCCGGAGGCCGCGCCGCCGGCCGCGATGCTGGCGTTCAGGCCGATGCCGGGCGCCAGCAGGCCGGAGCTGTTGGGACCGAGGATGCGCAACAGATAAGGATTGGCGGCGTCCAGCATCGCCTGCTTGAGCGAGCGGCCGCGCAGGTCGCGCGCGCTGGACAGGCCGGCCGTCATCACGACCGCGGCGCGGGTGCCGAGTTCGCCCAGCGCGCGCACGATGGCGGGCACCGTGGCCGGCGGGGTGCAAATAATGGCCAGCTCCGGCGCCTGCGGCAGATCAGCGACGTCGGCCCAGACGCGGTGGCCGCCGAGGGTCTCGTATTTCGGATTGACCGGGTACAGCGTGCCCTTGAAGCCGCCCTCCAGCAGGTTGCGCCAGACCGTGGCGCCGACGCTGCCGGGACGCTCGGAGGCGCCGACCAGGGCCACCGATTTCGGCGCAAGCAGTTGTCGCAGGTTCCGTACGCTCATCCAGAGACTCCTTAGGGCCGCACCCAGCCGTGCAGGGGCTATCGTAGCAAATTGGCTACACTGGCCGCCACATATATCAAGCACAAGGCATGAAAATGACGGAAAGCAAGGACGAAGAGACCGGCGAAAAGAGCGGCTCGAAGACAGTGATTTACGCGGCGATCGCCTCCAACCTCGGCATCGCCGCCGCCAAGTTCGTGGTGGCCGCCATCACCGGCAGCGCCGCGATGGCCGCCGAAGGCATCCACTCGGCGGTCGACACCGGCAACGAATTCCTGCTGCTGATCGGCGAGCACACCAGCGCCAAGCCGGCCGACGCCAAGCATCCCTTCGGCTATGGCAAGACCTTGTATTTCTGGGCGCTGATCGTGGCGCTGAGCGTGTTCTCGCTGGGCGGCGGCCTCTCCATCTACCACGGCATCGAGGCGCTGCGCCACCCGGAGCCGCTGCAGGACCCGATGTGGAACTACGTCGTGCTGGGCGTCTCGGCGCTGTTCGAAGGCTACAGCTGGAACGTGTCGCGGCGCGAACTGAACAAGGTGCGCAAACCCGGCACCTCGCTGTGGCAGGCGGTCCACGCCAGCAAGGATGCATCCGTGTTCACCGTGTTCATCGAGGATTCGGCGGCGCTGATCGGCCTTGCCATCGCGGCGCTCGGCATCTTCCTCGGCCACCTGTTCGACAACCCCTATTTCGACCCGGCCGCGTCGGTGCTGATCGGCCTGCTGCTGGTGGGCGCCGCCTTCACGCTGGCGCGCGAGACCGGCGGCCTGCTGGTCGGCGAAAGCATCGGCCCCGAGGCCACGCGCCGCGTGCGCGCCATCTTCGACAACGATCCCGACATCCAGACCGTCAGCAAGCTGATGTCGATGCAGCTCGGCCCCGACGAGGTGCTGCTGACCGCGGCCGTGCAATTCAAGCGCGGCATGCGCATCGACGAGGTCGAGGGGGCGATCGCGCGCCTGGAAAAGGCGGTGTCGGACGTGTATCCGCAGATCCAGCACATCTACTTCGAATCGGGGGCGTTGCGTTCGGCGATGCACTAGGGTCGCTGGATCCAAGCATCGGATCGTCCAGGATCGATACATCGCTTTCGTCGGCGCGCGTGTTCGCTAATGAAAGCTGGCCTTTGATAGCGCAGTGACCCTAGGCATCCGCGGCGGTGGACGGCGACAGCATCGCCGTCGCCGTGGCGGCGTCGATGATCCCGTCCGCATACCCGACATGCGCCAATTGCCACTTCAGCGCAGCCAGCATCGTCTGCTGATCCATGCGGTTCGCTGGCGCCGCGATGCCAAGACTGCGGCGCAGCTCCCTGACGTGTTCGCCGGACGAACCGAACCGTATTGTCGGTGCCATGGGCGGCGACGTTTCGTCGGCCGCTAGCCTTGCTTCCGCACCCGTCAGCAGCATGTACAGGAAAATCCTGCCGTCGTCCGGCGTCGCTCCGGATGCGAGCGCCAGGGGCGCGGCAGGCCCCAGCCCAGCGCGCTCCCGAAACGCAGCCCAGCGGCCATAAGGCGCGCGCGTCGCATTGCGGAGATAGCCACCCGGGATCACCTGGCAGCCGGCCGATGAAAAAAACGGCGGGTGCGCCGCGTTTTCCAGGATCCCCGCATGGATATTGTCGGCGACGATCAGGTTGATGGAGGTATCGTACCTGTCGACCGGCGGCAATTCGAAGATCAGATTGTTGCGATTGCGCAGGACCGGTACCGGATCGAGCTGCCGGAACGCACCGCTCTGCGGATACCTGGAGCCGGCGCGGTGCGTTCCCACTTCGTACCTGTGCAGTCCTGTCGGCAGCAAGTTGCACGGCAGTCCGCCCTGGACCATCTGGTACATGTATTCGACGTTGGGCACGGTCGAAGCACCGGCAAGCCACAGATCGTCCTGGTCGGGGCGCCACACGCCGATTACGCACCGGCTGTGAAGATGGTCCGGCGCCGTTTCGACCAGATGCACCCACGGCACGAAGCCCTCGGGCGTGCGTCCCGCGGGAGAACAGCCGCGCAGCCCGAACAGGATGCGCTCGCGCGACCGGCCCACGTCGAAGGAATTCAGCGCCGCGAGCTTGTGCAGCACCGCGCTGGTGATGCGAAACGACCCTGTCGATTGCACCGGCGCCTGTTCGACGATGTGGCGATAGTCGACACTGCGTGAACGCTCCGGCCATGCCGGCTGCGGACGCGACACCAGCGTCGACCAGCGCGCCACGGGCGCCGGTTCCTCGAACCCGGGCGGCGTCTCCTCGGCGTCCGCTTCAAACAGGGCGTCGAGATCGTCCGTGGCCGGATCGGCCTGGAAAGCGGCCCGCAACGGGCCGGCAAGGCCGGCTGCCGCGACGCCCAGGAGGAACTCCCGACGCTTCGTCGTCATGTCGATGCTCCTCATGCTGGACGCCGTACGCCAATGCGCGGCTACGAAAAGTCTAGACCCCGGCTGCCTCTCCTGCAGCGTCGGACACCTGAGGTTTGACGCAGCGTAAGGCGAAGCCCGTTTATCCGCCTAAGTTGATGCGTGCCGACAAAACAAAAGGGCAAGCCCATGCATACCTTCCATCGCGCAGAGCGCCGCAAATTCATGCGCCGCCTGGGACTGTTCTTATGGGCGGCACAATCGTTCGCGCCCACGCCGGCGCAGGCAAGGACGTTTCGTCTTTCGGGACCCGCCTGTGCCATGAATGACGACGTCCAGGCCAGGACCATCACGGCCTTTGCCTCAAGTTCCGAAGCGAAGAACGTGGTGGCGGACATCTGCAATTGTGTCGCGCTGCCCGCTAACTTCGAGATTGCCGTCACGGCCGAATCGCACGTGAACGCGTACGCAACGGTGATCGAACACCAGCGCTACATCTTCTACAACCAGGCTTTTATGGAATCCGTAGCCGACCGGCATGGGAAGAACTGGTCGGGCCTGACCGTGATGGCACACGAAGTCGGCCACCACCTGTGCGGCCATACCCTCGACAACATCGGCTCCCGGCCGCCGCGCGAGCTGGAAGCCGACAATTTCGCCGGGTTTGTCGTCGGCTCGCTCGGCGGCCGGCTGCCCGACGCCACCGCGGCATTCCGGAGCGCTTCCGAAGCGGGATCGGCCAGACACCCGCCACGGCACGAGCGGATCGCGGCCATTACCGCCGGTTGGCAGCGCGCGGCGCGCGTGCGGCAATCCAACAAGGAGCAGTTCAACCTGATCACACACAACGGCAGGCCAAACGGAACGTATGCCCGTGTCGTCTCGGAATTCGTCAACGAGGGCGCAGCATGGGTCGAGTACCAGCACGGAAGGAGCGCCTTCACGTTCACGGAAGGTGCGCGCGATCCCGAAGCGGTATACCTGTACGATCGCTCGAGGGAGGTCTGGCTCAGGATCACGACGAACAACGGGGCGGGCGTGTCGGTCGGCAGCTGGAACCGTGGCAAAGCGGACCAGCTTCCGGATACGTGGATGCCGCTTGATCCCGTGGACTGGCGATAGTACGCCAACCCGAATGTCGCGCGCCAACAAAATTCGCCACAAAAATATTGCCTGCCACAACAACCAAGGGCGACCGGCACTGCGACTTGTCCTGTGAGCAACAAGCTCTTACACTGAGCCATACCTCCGCACCGCAGTGCGCCCGCTCTCCGGGCATTTCCATTCAATCCATAGGCAAAACCCTGGATTCGTAATATGACGATTTCTACCGTAACTGAACGGCTTGCACACATTGCATCCAAGCTCCAGGCAGCCCGTGACCGGCGTTGTACGCCATTTGGTAGTGAAAGTCATGGCATGATTTGCCGCGCTCCGTTAAGTGTTCATGAAGTGAGGAAAATAGAAGAGCTTCATCAAGTGACGTTGCCAGCGGAATACCGAGCCTTTATCACCTGCATTGGTGATGGCGGTGCAGGGCCGGCGTATGGCATGCACTCACTGCGGAAAGCAAGTGTTCTTGCACGCGCGTACATTGCGGATCAATTTCTGAGCACTCCCTTTCCGCATGTGGTTGCGTACAATTCGGCAGATATCGGCGAAGCGGATTTGGACGAATTGCCAAACGATCAGGTCGAAAAGCATGAAGCGTTTGAAGCAACGGGCACGATTGCTTTATGCGACGAGGGATGCGGATACGAACATCTGCTGATCGTAAGCGGAGCAGCGAAAGGAACCATCTGGCTCGATGCGCGCGTTTCTGATGGTGGATTTCATCCTCGGGGGGTGGGGTTTCTGGATTGTACGAAAGATGGCTTGACGATACACTGCTCGGCGGAAGCGGCGTCTGGTGGGGTTAGGTTGGTATCAAAGCAGCGATCCCGTTAGGAAGCCTAATTGCCAAGCTGAGATTAGCTAACCCTTCGATGTGCTCTGACAGTTCAGGTTTAGACTTCATGCAAACGTCCGCGATGGGTCGGAAGCAGACCCTACAATACGTCTGCAATCGGCCAGAAGCGGACGGTCGTGAGTTGGGCAACCTGCGAGTTTTAAAGCTCACATGAAAAAGTACACTCATCGGAGTGGTATAGATATGAATTTTGGTAGCTGCTATGCGACGTAGATTTTTCATTTTCTCAATAGCAGCCGTAGCTGTGACCACAGCAGTCTTAGGTAGAGAATCAGACATGCCTCTTTCCATCACTAGCGAAAGGCTTGAGCAGCTCCGCAAATTGCGAGACGAACCGAAGTTTGTAGACCTCCCAGGCACTCCGGCCGAGCAGGAGCGCAAACACTTCGAGCCGTTACTGGATTCCCTTCTGGACCGTCTTATTGATGGGGTGGAACTGCATCCCAGCCGGGACTGGGTACTGGATCAAATGGACCCGTTCGTTGACGAATTCCACTTGGAAGACACCGAACTTCGAGAAAGCTGCTTAGCTTACATTGGACGCATTTTTGACATTTTGGGGGTCCCTGACGATGGCGGCGCATTTCGAAAATACATGATTTTCTGGTAAAGCTCGGTGGCGTCAAGTACGCGCGATAAAGCTATACGCTGACCGCCCGCTTCGGGTCGCAAACGGACTCTGCAGGACCACCGAAATCAGCCCAAAGCGGTCCTTGACAGAAGTGCCATGCCTACGACAAACTTCAGCCTCGAACACCGCGAAAAACGATGGTTTTACTTCGAGTGACTGCCTCGTCACGCAGCTAGCCAATCGCATATACGCCGCTTTGTACTTCTGCAAGGCAGGCCAGCGTTTCCCCCGACTTTGTCGGAATTTTTTTGAGTTCGCGCGCTTTTGTCGCGTGGGCTCAGATCGGAACGCACACGAATGGCCCACCCTGCACGCCCTCTATATTCCACACCCTCACCTATCGCCATTATCGGCGCCGGCCTGGCCGGTTTGACGCTTGCGCGTGTTTTGCACCTCAACGGCATACCATCCATCATTTACGAAGGCGAAGCGTCGTCCACAGCACGAGCTCAAGGTGGCTTACTCGATATTCACGAGTACAACGGCCAGTCAGGGCTGAAAGCAGCGGGCCTTTATGATGCGTTTCTTGCGCTTGCATTACCTGGCGAAGATGCCAAGCGTATCGTTGACAAACACGGCACCGTGTTGCTTGACAAGCCGGGCTCGGACTCTAGTACAAGGCCCGAAGTTGAGCGAGGTGCTTTGCGAAACCTTTTAATCGCTTCCCTGCCAGCCGGTGCCATCCGGTGGGGAAGCAAGCTCACACAGGCTATTCAACTTGCTAACGGGCGGCATCAATTATTGTTTGCAGATGGCTCTACGGTTGAGACGGACTTGCTCGTTGGGGCCGACGGCGCATGGTCGAGAGTACGGTCCCTGGTCTCATCCGCCACGCCACAATATAGCGGCACGTCCTTTGTCGAGAACCGCCTCTTTGATGGTCCAGTCAATCATCCCGAAAGCACGGCGGCCATTGGCCCGGGTACGTTGATAGCGGTGGCGCCAGACAGAGCGATCCTGGCGCATCACCACGCGAACGGCATGCTGCATACCTATATTGCTTTGAATAAGCCTGAATCATGGTTCGCCGCCATTGATTTCAATCGTAGAACAAACGCGCTCAACAGTATCGCAATGGAGTTTGCTGGGTGGGACGCACGGCTTCTCGCGCTGGTAACTGCAAGCGATACTGCGCCAATCGTATGGCCCATATATACGTTGCCGGTACACCATCAGTGGAAACGAATCCCTGGCGTCACGCTGGTTGGTGATGCTGCACATTTGATGTCGCCATTTGCAGGCGAAGGCGCAAACCTTGCACTGTTCGACGGTGCAGAACTCGCGCACGCGCTTTGCAATTATCCCGATGACATCGAGGCCGCATTGACGACTTACGAACTAGCGCTATTCTCACGAAGCGCGGCCGTCGCCATGGAGAGCGCGCAAAATCAGCTACGCTTCTTCAGTGACGAAGCGCCGCAAAGCGTAGTTGCGATGTTGACGAAGCGTTGACAGATATGCTCAGGGGAAAAAAGTCAGGCAGATGCCCGCAATGGGTCTTAAGCAGACGCTACAATACGTCTGTAACCGGCCAAGAGCGGACCTTCCACAGAAACGGCAGAAATGAGAAGCAAGATGACCTTTGAATACGACTTCAAGGCCTGGTTGATCGGTTCCGCCAGCACAGCAGTTCCCGCATCAGTTCGCGCCTTCTCATTCAATTTATGTGAGCTAGACGATGACGGCTCGCCTTTCGGCGTTGAGCTGATTGGCTCTTCCGAGTTTGACATCGAGGACCTCGACTGGGCCTGCGACGAAGTCTGGGCAGCGGCCCCTCGTATGCTCGAGATTCCGGTCGCGTTCTCCTCTCACTCATGGGAGTTGTGTTTAGCTAGGGTGAAGCAACTGGTGGTTGCCGCTATTGACGAGGATGACGCAGGCGAAGTATTCAAGACCAGGGAAGGAGTTGCTGTTGGGTTCGTCGACGGCGATCTTGATCTGGTGTGGCATCGCTAATTCGCGCTTCGTCCGCAATGGGTCGAAAGCCGACATTACTGAAGCTTACGTACTCCAAGGCTGTGGCTGACTTTTCATCAGTCGTCCCAACCAGACATGCTCGTGCCTGGCGGCGGAAAGCGGTGACTGGGCCGTGTTAGAATAATCGCGTGAATTTTATCCATCGCTCATTGCTCGTCTGGCTGCTGTTGCTGGCGGTGCCCTTCCAGGGCTTCGCCGCGGCAGGCATGCTGGCGCGTGGGCCATCGATGTCGATGCCGATGCACGAGCTGGCCAATGCGCACGCGACCACGCCGATGGCCAAAGGCACGGAAGAGCATGGCGGCCATTGCGCCGGCCATGCACTGCAGGCCGGCCAGCAGCACGACGCACCGCCCCAGCAGGACGGACACCACGTCGGCAAGGCCAGCGCCTGTGCCGATTGCTGCGCCGGTGCAACGATGGCGCCGGCAGTGCTGCCGGCGCTGGTACTCGCGCCGCCTCATTTCATCTCGATTCCCTTCCGCGCCGGCCACGTGCCGAGCGTCGACCCCGCGCTGCCCGAGCGCCCGCCCCGGACCGCCCTCGCCTGACTCCGCGCGCCGCCGCCTTTGGCCGGCGGCTTTTCCCCGCATCGTCGAACGAGGTTTTCATGCATACCGCATACCGTATCGCGCTGGCCGCCTGTGCCTGCGCGTGGCTGCTGCCGGCAGCCGACTCGCTGGCCCAATCCGCGGCCCCTGTCCTGACCGGGGCTGCTGATCCCGGGGCCAAGGTGCCCGCCACCACTTACCAACCCTCTATCGGCTACCGGCCGGAAGCGGGAGCCGGCACGCCGCCCGACCGCAACTGGGTCGCGAGCAATGCCACCGTTGCCGCCTACAACTCGATGTCCCTCACCATGAAAATGAAAGGCATGCAGGCGCCGGCCGATCCGCATGCCGGGCATGCCGCGCCTGCTGCAACTACTGCACCTGCTGAACATGCCGGTCACGCCATGCACGGCGCTCCCGCTCACCACGCCGATGCCGCCGCCCGGCCGGCGGCCCCGCCCGCGGAGTCGCCATGAGGACGGGTCGGCAACGCAGCGCCGCCGGCGCCGCAGTCGCAACGGCGGCGGCACTGCTGCTGGCCGGCTGCGCCACGGTCGCACCGGACGGCGGCTTCGGCACGGTGGCCGCCAGCACCCGCGCACGCATCGGCGCCGAGCCGCGCATTGTCCGCGATGAACCCGCCGCGCGCGCCCTGCAGCAGGAAGTACGCACGATGCTCGCCGCCCCGCTCGACATGGACGGCGCCGTGCGCATCGCCCTGCTGAACAACCCGGGCCTGCAGGCCAGCTACTGGCAGGTCGGCATCGCCCAGGCCGACCTGGTGCAGGCATCGCGCCTGCGCAATCCCGGGCTGGGGTTCAGGCGCGTCGGCGGCGGTGGCGACATCGAGATCGAACGCAGCCTGACGGTCGACCTGGCTGGCATCCTGACCCTGCCGCTGGCGTCGCGCCTGGAAGCGCGCCGCTTCGAGCAGGTCAAGCTGGACGTCGGCTACGCCATCGAACAGCATGCGGCGCAGACGCGCCGCGCCTGGGTCGAGGCGGTGGCGGCCAGCCAGGCGCTCGACTATGCGCGCCGGGTCGATGCCGCGGCCCGGGCCAGCGCCGAGCTGGCCGGCCGCATGACCAGGGCCGGCAACATGAACGGGCTGGAGCTGGCGCGCCAGCAGCTGTTCCAGGCCGAGACCGCAGCCACGCTGGCGCGTAGCAGCAAGCAGACGGTCGCCGCGCGCGAACACCTGACCCGGCTGCTGGGCCTGTGGGGCCAGGACGCCCAATACACGCTGCCGGCCCACCTGCCCGAGCTGCCGGCAGCGCCGGCCGAGCTGCCTGCGGTCGAACGCATCGCGCTCGAACAACGGCTCGACGTGCGCGCCGCCCGGCTGGATGCCGAGGCCACCGCGGCCAACCTCGGCCTGACCCGCGCCACCCGCTTCATCAACGCGCTCGAGATCGGCGCCGCCAGCAAGAGCGAAAGCGGCCAACCGCATGAACACGGTTATGAACTGCGCATCGAACTGCCGCTGTTCGACTGGGGCGGCGCCCGTAGCGCCAAGGCCGAAGCCATCTATATGCAGGCCGTCAACCGCGTGGCCCAGGCCGCGGTGACCGCGCGCAGCGAGGCGCGCGCCGGCTATCTCGGCTATCGCAATGCCTGGGAGGTGGCGGCGCACTACCGCGACACCATCATCCCGCTGCGCAAGCGCATCTCGCAGGAAGTGCTGCTGCGCTACAACGGCATGCTGGCCAGTTCGCTGGACCTGCTGGCCGATTCGCGCGAGCAAGCGAACGCGGTCTCCAGCTATATCGACGCATTGAAGGACTTCTGGCTGGCGCACGCCGATCTCGAGGCCGCGCTCGGCGCCCGCACCGGCGCCGCGAACGCGCAAAGCGCAGTGACGCACAGCACAGACACGCACAAGGAACACGCAGAATGACATCACGCAGGCATTTCATCACCGGCGCGGCGGCCATGGTCGGCGCAGCCGCCGTCACCAAGGCCGGCGCCGCCGGTATTCCCGAGGCGCCAGCGGCACCGTCGGCGGCCACCGTCCCGCCGCCGCCGCCGCCCAACGGCCGGCCCTACAACCCGGTCGTCACCTTGAACGGCTGGAGCCTGCCCTGGCGCATGAAGGACGGCGTCAAGGAATTCCACCTGGTCGCCGAGCCGGTGGTGCGCGAGATCGCGCCCGGCATGAAGGCCAACCTGTGGGGCTACAACGGCCAGAGTCCGGGGCCGACCATCGAAGTGGTCGAAGGCGACCGGGTGCGCATCTTCGTCACCAACAAACTGCCGGAAGTGACCAGCATCCACTGGCACGGCCAGTTCCTGCCGAACGGCATGGATGGCGTTGCCGGCCTGAACCAGCCCGCGATCGCGCCCGGCAAGACCTACGTCTACGAATTCGTGGCGCGCTACGCCGGCACCTTCATGTACCACCCGCACGCCGACGAGATGGCGCAGATCGGCATGGGCATGATGGGCTTCTGGGTGACGCACCCGAAAGACCCGCGCCAGCATGCGGTCGACCGCGACTTCGTGTTCCTGCTGAACGCCTACGACATCGACCCCGGCGCCTATACGCCCAACGTCAACGAAATGCTCGACTTTAATATCTGGACCATCAACAGCCGCGTGTTTCCCGGCACCGACCCGATGGTGGTGAGAAAGGACGACCGGGTGCGCATCCGCATGGGCAACCTGTCGATGACCAACCACCCCTTCCACATCCACGGCCACCGCTTCGAGGTCACCGGCACCGACGGCGGCTGGATCCCCCCGGCGGCGCGCTGGCCGGAAGTCACGGTCGACATCGGCGTCGGCCAGATGCGCGCCATCGAGTTCGTGGCCGACGCCCCCGGCGACTGGGCCTTCCATTGCCACAAGTCGCACCACACGATGAATGCGATGGGCCACGACGTGCCGAACCTGATCGGCGTCGACCACCGCGGCGTGGCCAGGCAGATCAACGACCTGGTGCCGGGCTACATGGTCATGGGCGACAAGGGCGGTTCGATGGGCACCATGAAGATGCCGTTGCCCGAGAACACGCTGCCGATGATGGATGGCACCGGCCCGTTCGGCCCGATCGAGATGGGCGGCATGTTCACCATGATCAAAGTGCGCGAGGGCCTGGCGCGCGGCGATTACCGCGATCCGGGCTGGTACAAGCATCCGGCCGGGACCGTGGCACGCGAGTGGACCGGCGCCGCGCCGGAACCGGTGCGCGCCCCGGCCACGGCGGCAGCGCCGGGCGAAACGGTGGGGACGGTCAAGCGCGGCGGCGGGCACGGCGGTCACTAGAGGCCGGCGTAGGGTGGACGGCTCCGCCGTCCACGCGTTCAAGCAGTGCCAGCGCAGAGCGAACGCAAGCAAATAAGTTCTCGCACACTTCTGATTCCGGCTAAGCGCCGCCCATTCCTCAGGCATAAACTCCCCTCGCATGACAACCAGGGGACCTGCCATGAGCCTGACCACGCGCCTACTCGAGAACCTGCAACTGCCCAGGAAACCGCGCGACGAGGACGGCGGCCCTTCGGCAGCACCGGCGGCGCCGCGCCAGGCGCCACCTGCGATGTCCTTCGTCGACCAGATCAACATCGTTCACACCGCCCTGTTCGGCTGGCCCTGCGACCAGCTCACCCCGATCGACGACTATCTCGCCTGCGACAACATCCACCAGGTCGGCTTGAAAATGCTGGATTCGCGCCGCTTCCGGTGGGACATCCGCGACAAGATCGGACTCTGGCCCGAGAACAAATGGGTGATGACGGAGTTCCGCGGCCTGAAGGTCTGGGTCAATTTGTTCGACGGCTTCGTTTCGTTCGGCGTCCTGTACGGCAACTGGGAAAATCCGGAAGCCGATTTCATGCTGTCCTGGCTGAAGCCCGGCGACGGCGTCATCGATGCCGGTGCCAACATCGGCGTGTTCACGCTGCAGGCGGCGCGCGCGGTCGGACCAAGCGGCAAGGTGCACGCCTTCGAACCGATGAAGACCACTTTCGGCATGCTGGCGCGCAGCGTCGAGGCCAACGATTTCGGCGCGCGCTGCGTGCTGTACAACGAAGGCCTCGGCGCCGCCGAGGGCGACGGCGCCTTCCACATGAGCATGCACCTGACCAACCCTGGCAGCTCCTACATCACGATGGACGGTGCGATGGACAGCGCCGGCCAGCCCAGCGCCGTGGCTGCCGGCGAGCGCATCCGCATCCGGCCGATCGACTCGATCGCTCATGCACACCGCATCCGCTTCATCAAGATCGACGTCGAAGGCTTCGAGCCGCACGTCATCCGCGGCGCGGCCAGGACACTGACCGAACACGCGCCCGTCATCCTCACCGAATTCTTCCCGCGCTCGCTGCGCGCCATCGGCGGCATCACGGGGCCGGACTACGTCGCCATGCTGGAAAAGCTGGGCTACCGGATGTCCGTGTTCGCGGCCGGCCGCGGCGGGGAAAAAGTCACGCCCGCCAATGCCTGCCGCTTCGACGACATTGCCGAGCCGATCAGCCTCGTATGCATGCCGGCCAACAAACGCTAGGCCGGCGCACGCGCGCTCACCGGATAGCCGGCCTCGTCGATGGCGCCGGCGATGCGGTCCAGGTCGGCGCTGCTGTCGATCCTGACCTTCTTGGTCGGCAGGTCGATATCCACGGTGGCGGCCGGGTCGATGCCCTGCACGGCTTTGGTCACGCGGCCTACGCAGTGCTTGCAGGTCATGTCTTCAACGGTCAATTCATACATCGCTTGCTCTCCTTGGGTTGGTGGCACACCGGCCGCCTGATGGTTGATTTGTTGCGCAGCGACGGCCGGCGCCGGCGCTGCGACAGGATCTGCCGCTGCCGCGGGCGGCAGTTGCAGCGCCGGCAGCGCCTGCACGTAAGCGGCAGCGGCAGCGGCAGCGGGATCGCGTACCGGCACCCAGCGCCGCAGCAGCAGCGCGTTCGTCACCACGCTCACCGAACTGAGCGCCATCGCCGCGCCGGCCAGCACCGGGTTCAGCAGTCCGAAGGCCGCGACCGGAATGCCGACCACGTTGTAGACAAAGGCCCAGGCCAGGTTCTGGCGGATCTTGCGGTAGGTACGGCGCGAAATCGCGATCGCATCCTGCACCAGCAGCGGGTCGCCGCGCATGAGGGTGATGCCGGCCGTATGCATCGCCACGTCGGTGCCGCCCGCCATGGCGATACCGACGTCGGCCGCTGCCAGCGCCGGCGCATCGTTGATGCCGTCGCCGACCATCGCCACCTTGCGCCCGTCCGCGCCCAGCGCGCGCAGGGCGTCGGCCTTGTCGCCCGGCAGCAGTTCGGCCAGATAACGCGACAGGCCCAGCTCGCGCGCCACCGCCGCGGCGCTGCCGGCATTGTCGCCGGTCAGCATCACTACCTCGATGCCGAGCGCCTGCAGGCCGGCCACGGCAGCGCGGCTGGTCGGCTTGATACGGTCGCCGAAGACCAGCAGGCCGCGCAGCGCGAGCGCACCTTCTGCGCCGCTGGCCAGCCAGGAAACGGTGCGGCCGTCGGCTTCGTGGCGTGCCGCCGCCTCGCGCAGCAATGCGACAGCTGTGGCGGACCTGCCCTGCCCGGCGTCCACGTCGGCGCCCAGCTCGCGCATCAGGCGCAGGTTGCCAAGATACACCGGTTCGCCATCGACGCGCGCCTGCACGCCGCGGCCGGGCAGCGCCCGCGCGTCGGTAGCGGCCGGCAGCGCCAGGCCGGCGTCGCGCGCGGCCCCAGCTACCGCTTGGGCCAGCGGGTGTTCGCTGTACTGCTGCACCGCCCACGCCAGCGCCAGCACCCGGCGCGGGTCGGCGCCTTCCACCGCCAGTACCTGCGGCCGGCCCTCGGTCAGGGTGCCGGTCTTGTCGAAGGCAACCACGCGCAGCGCATGCGCGGTCTCGAGCGCCGCCGCATCCTTGATCAGGATGCCGTGGCGCGCCGCGCTGCCGGTGCCGACCATGATCCCGGTCGGCGTCGCCAGGCCCAATGCGCACGGGCAGGCGATCACCTGCACCGCCACCGCGTTCAGCAGCGCGCCCTGCCAGTCGCCGGTGGCCAGGCCCCAGCCGAGCAGGGTCAGCAGCGAAATCAGCAGCACCACCGGCACGAACACGGCGCTGACACGGTCGACCAGGCGCTGGATCGGCGCCTTGGCCGCCTGCGCATCCTCGACCATGCGGATGATCCGGCTCAGCATGGAGTCGGCGCCGACCGCGCTCGCTTCCAGCAGCAGGGAGCCTTCGCCGTTGACGGCGCCGGCGCCGACACGGTCGCCCGGCGCCACCGCCACCGGCAGGCTCTCGCCGGTGAGCAGCGAGGCGTCGACGTGGCTGCTGCCGTCGAGCACGCGGCCATCGGCCGGCACCCGTTCGCCCGGGCGCACTACGAGCGTGTCGCCCACGCGCAGCGCAGCCAGCGCCACCTGCACGTCGGCCCCGCCGCGGCGCACCAGCGCGTGCGTGGCCTGCAGCGATTGCAGCGCGCGGATCGCGGCCACGGCCTGGCCCTTGGCGCGCCCTTCCAGCCATTTGCCGAGCAGGACCAGCGTGATCACCACCGCCGACGATTCGAAATACAGGTGCGCCGCGCCATCCCCGCCGCGCAGCAGCGTCCAGACCGACAGCGCATAGGCCGCCGAGGTGCCGAGCGCCACCAGCAGGTCCATGTTGCCGGCTCCGGCGCGCACGGCCTTCCAGCCGGCGCGGTAGAAACGCGCGCCCAGCCAGAACTGCACCGGCGTCGCCAGCGCCAGCTGCAGCCAGCCCGGCAGCATGGGGTGCAGGCCGAACGGCGCAGCCAGCATCGGCGCCACCAGCGGCAGGCTGAGCAGCGCAGCGAGGGCCACCGGCCACCACGCAGGCCAGCGCGATGCCGCCTGCCCGCGTGCGCCCGGCCCGGTACCGGCGCCGGCGGACTCCGCCTGGTGCGCCGGATCGATCACCAGCGCTTCGTAGCCGGCGCGGTCGATCGCCGCCAGCACCGCCTGCACGTCGATGGCGGCGCCCTGCACCCTGGCCTTCTCGGTGGCCAGGTTGACGCTGGCGTCGTCCACGCCAGGCACCCCGCGCAGCGCCTTTTCCACACGCGCGACGCAGGACGCGCAGGTCATCCCGCGGATGTCGAATTGCAATGCCGTGTTTGTGTGCGCCGCGCCAGGCGATACCGTGCCCACCTGATTTGCTGTCTGACTCATCCCGCCTCCATCGTATCCAGACAGGATATAGCTTCCCATCGTGGGAAGGTCAAGGGTGGCGTGTGCGGAAAGGCGTCAGGGCGTCGACGGCCGCACCGGCTCCAGTGCCGCCAGCGGCCGCAATGTGTAGCGCATGTCGTCGCGGTCGGCGGTGGCGGGCGCGGTCACGACGTAGCTGTCCAGTCCCAGGCGGCGGCTGCGTTCGCCCAGGCGCAGCGCCCGCAATTCGGTGCGGCGCAGCACCAGCACGACTTCATAGGACAGGGTCGGTGCGGCAAACAGGCCCAGCAGCGAGGCCAGCGTCGCGGCGCCGCTGCCGTGCGGCAAGAAACGCTCGAACTGGGCGCTGTCCACCGGACCGATGCGCACGCGCACGCGCAGGTCCGGCCGCCAGCAGCGCGCGCCCAGCAGCGCGGCCTGGCCCAGCACCGCATTGGCGCCGCCCAGCGCGGTGCACTCGCTGATGTCGAGCCGGTCCCAGTGCCCGATCCATTCCTGCAGCGCGACCGGCACCCGCAACAGGTCGGACAGCACCTGTCCCAGCACCGCCGCCGACGCCGGCCGCTGGCGCAGCACCCCGGCGTACAGCGCCAGCACCTCGTTGCCGATGCCGGCCGGCGCGCCGGCAGCGGCCGCCCCACCCGAAGTAGGGCCTGCCGCTGCGCCGGCCAGGCTGCCCGGCAAGGCACCCGCCAGCGCTCCCGACGGAAACCCGGCCAGCGCCAGCAGCAGCGGCAGAAAACGGTCGCTCGGCCCGGCCACCATGTGCTCGACCCGGTATTTCTTCCAGGCACCGTAGAACAGCGCCAGCATCCGGTTCGACAGCAGGTCGAGAAAGGCGCGCGGCGCTTCGTCCTGTTCGCTCGCGATCCAGGCCTGGATGCGCTCGGTGTAGTGGGCAGGCAGCGTGCCGTGCGCGCCGAGCAGGCCCATGAAGCTCGGGGTCAGGCGGAATTGCGGGCGTGCGATGGCCGGGTGGGCCGGCTTGTCGTGGACCAGCGCCAGCGCCTCGACCTGGCTGGCTGGAAAGCGCAGCGACAGGCTGTTGGCGAAACGCAGGTGGCCATCAAGCGCCTGTTGTGGCGGTACCCCGCGCTCTTCCAGCCACAGCAGCAGCAGGCGCACGGCCTGGAAGAATTCGAAGCGCTGCGGTTCGGCCAGCAGGCGCTCGATCACGGGCATTCCCGCACGCTGGTGCGCGCCGCGCAGGTGACGATCTCGCGGCCGCTGCCCTGCGCCACCACCTGCAGGCGGGTAAAACAATTCAGCTGGGCGTTCAGCGCAAAATAATGGTCGAGCACGCGCACGAACACCGCCAGCCCGGTACCCGTAAAGGCGTCTTCGTCGACCGTGACGCGGATACCGATGCCGGGCATCAGGGTCGCTACCGGCGCCGTCCTGACCCAGGCCCGCACCGCGCCGTGCTCGAGGCCGACGATGCCGGCGATCTGGCGCTCGGCCACCGGCGAGCGCGGCAGGTCGTACAGCGACAGCATCTTCTGGAAATCGGCCAGCCCCGCCATCGTCACCCCGGCCAAGTTGGGCGACAGGTGGGCGATC
This sequence comes from Herbaspirillum sp. SJZ107, assembly GCF_006715485.1. Lineage (GTDB taxonomy): Bacteria > Pseudomonadota > Gammaproteobacteria > Burkholderiales > Burkholderiaceae_D > Telluria. The sequence continues at coordinate 1,071,956 of NZ_VFNH01000001.1, read as the reverse complement.
AGGCGCCAGTGGGCGCCGCGGGCGCTGTCGAAGCGCCAGGTCGGGGTCGGCTTGCGCAGCAGCCGGATCGGCGCAACGCCGGACAGCTCGTCGGTGCGCAGGTCGCCCTGCGGGTTGCCGTAGCGCAGCCGCGCCGGCGCATCCCGGTTGCTGCAGGTGAGATCGGTCGACAGGGTGGCGCCGGCGGTCTCGGTGCTGCGGAAGTCGGCGTCGACCAGCGCGATGCGCATCTCGTGGCCGGGGCTGACGGCGGCGGTGGCATGGTCGCGCCGCAAGATCCAGTAATGCATGCGCCCCTTGCCGCGCTCCGGCGGCGCATCCGGCCCGGTGCCCGTCTCGGCCGGGGCGTACAGCGGCGTGAAATGGGTGACGGCTGCGGCGCCGGCGCTGTCGCGCACCAGGCGCACCGCATCGACGCTGTGGATTTCATAGTCGGCCGCGTGCGCGGTGTCGGCCAGCAGCGGGTAATCGGCGCTGGTATACGACAGCTGCAGCGGCGCACCGGCCTTCGGGAACAGATTGATCACCGGGGTGCAGCCCGCCAGCAGGTTGCGCGGCGACAGGTTCGACAGCAGGTGGGCGGTGTCCGAATCGGGCGCGATGCCGCTCACGCCCAGGTGCAGCGTGAAACGCGTGCAGCGCGGCGGCAGCAGTGTCCGCAGTGCGTCCAGGTCGAGGTCGATGAAGTTGAATTTCTCCGGGTAGCAGAAATACTCGGTCAGCAGGCGCAACGCGGGGTGCGTGCGCGCCGGGAACGGCAGCATGGCGTCGGCCTCGTCGAAGCCGGCCAGGCGCAGCGGGACTTGCGCCAAAGGCAGCCAGCCCGGCTCGTCGCCGGCCTGCAGCCAGGCGCCGGCGCAGCGCAGGAACAGGGTATCGAGCAGCGCCGCGCGCAGCGAGGCTTCGCCGTCGGCGAACAGGCGCAGGCTGGACGGCAGCACGGTGCGCAGGTCGGCGCGGCCTGCGCTAACGGACAGGGTGATGGCGATGCCGGCGCCGACCCCGCGCGGCAGGCGCGTGGCGCGCGGGGCCGTCATCATCGGCGAAAATGCGACGCCGCTGACGGCGAGCGGCGCCAGCGCGACGTCGTACACGGTACGGAACTGGCACGGGGTGTCGTGGCCGGCGCCGGTGCGCAGCATGGTGCCGCGCGCCAGCACGGCCTGGGCCTGCGGCGTCTCGCCCTCGCCGCGGTAGCCGACCTGGACCACCGAGTACGAGGGCAGCGGCCGCAGGTAGTGCGGATACAGGCTTTCCAGCAGCGCTTCGGTGAATTTCGGGTAATCGTCGTCGAGGCGCTTCTTGATGCGCGCGCTCATCAGGGCCACCGACTGGATCAGGCGCGCCACCGCCGGGTCTTCGTAGGTCTCGCCGGACAGGTGCAATTCGCCGGCCGGCTTCGGGTAGCGGGCGCGGAATTCGCGCGCGAACTGGCCGAACAGGCCCAGCTCTTCTTCGTAATAGCGCAACAGCTCGTCCATTGAGACCTCAGGGCTGATTGTCCGGGACCAATATCCATGCTCCCATTCAATGCTTTTTCAGACCTTGCGGCCGATCAATGCCGAGCTCGCGCACCATGGTTACGCGCCCTTTGTTACCATGGGGTCCACAATCAATCGTGACGAGGATGCCATGACAGACCTGAACCGTTTCGAGGTCACGCGCAAGTGGCCGGCGCAGCACCCCGACCGCCTGCAGCTGTATTCGATGCCGACGCCGAACGGCGTCAAGGCCGCGATCATGCTGGAAGAAACCGGCCTGCCCTACGAGGTGCACCGGGTCGCGTTCGAGAAGGGCGACCAGAACTCGCCCGAGTACCTGTCGCTGAACCCGAACAACAAGATCCCGGCCATCATCGATCCGAACGGCCCCGGCGGCGCGCCGCTGGCGCTGTGGGAATCGGGTGCGATCCTGATGTACCTGGCGGAGAAGACCGGCCAGTGCATCCCGGGCGATGCGGCGGGCCGCTACGAGACCCTGCAGTGGGTGATGTTCCAGAACGGCGGCATCGGCCCGATGTTCGGCCAGCTCGGCTTCTTCCTGAAATTCGCCGGCAAGGACTGGGAAGACAAGCGCCCGCAGCAGCGCTTCCTCGACGAAAGCAAGCGCCTGCTCGGCGTGCTGGAACGGCGCCTCGACGGGCGCAGCTGGATCATGGGCGACGCCTACACGATCGCCGACATCAGCACCTTCCCCTGGATAAACGGTCTGCTGAACTTCTATGGCGCCGGCGACCTGGTCGGGGCCGACCGGCTGCCGAACGTGCAGCGCGTGCTGCAGGCCTTCCTGGCGCGGCCGGCGGTGGCCAAGGGCCTCAAGATACCCGCGGTGCCTGCCAAGTGACGGGGTATCAGCCCAGCGAACGCAGGTCGGCCACCACCTCGTCGCCGTAGCCGGCGCCCAGCAGGTAATCGACCAGGCGCTCGGCGCACTCGTCGGCATCGGCCAGGCTGCCGGTTTCCTTCAGGTCGACGAAGCGCTGGCGCATCGGGAAGCTGGCGGTGGGCGTCGCGCGGATCTCGGCCTGCATGCCGGTGTCGATCACGCCCGGCGCCAGGCTGCAGATCCTGACGCCGTGCTGCTCGTCCATGGCCACCGCGCGCGCGTGGTGGTCGAGCGCCGCCTTGGTGCCGCAATACACGCTCCAGCCGGGATAGGCATTCCGTCCGGCGCCGCTGGAAATATGCAGGATGCGCCGCTGCGCCCCGCTGCTGGCGCGCGCCACCGCCGCCGACAGCGCCAGCGGCGCCGCCACGTTCAGCGCCACCGCGCGCAGCACCGCCTGCGGGTCCTGCTGTTCCAGCGGTCCGACCGGGCTGACCATGCCGGCATTGTTCAGCAACAGGACGGCGCCGGTGCCGTCCAGGTAATCCGCCAGCGCGTGGCCGTCCAGCCACTGTGCCAGCGCAGTGCCGTCGGCCAGGTCGAGCTCGACCTCGTCGAACAGCTCGGGGAATTCGGCCGCCAGCTTGGGCGCGCGCGTGCGCGCCACGCCGAGCACCGGCACGCCGCGCGCCAGCAGGTTATACGCCAGCGAGGCGCCGAGGCCCTTGGTATGGCCGGTTACGATGGCTTTCATGATGGTCTCCAGATCCGTGCCGCGCGACGACACGGCTCGCGGCATGTTAAAGCAAGACGCGCGCACGACAAAGCGCAAGCTTTGCGTGCACCATTCGGGGGCAGAATTCGATACGCACCGGCAATTGTGTCCGGGAGCTGAACGGTGTGGCACAAACTCTTGTCGCATGGCAGAATCCGTCTGACTCGTCTCGACCTGGAAAGCGCACCATGCAAGCTCCGGACATCCCTCTCGACGAAGCGCGCCGCCTGGCCGCGCTGTATGCCACCCGCCTGCTCGGCAGCGCGCCGGAAGACGCCTTCGACCGCATCACGCGCATGGCGGCGCGCCTGCTGAAGATGCCGATTTCGCTGGTGTCGCTGGTCGACAAGGATATCCAGTGGTTCAAGTCGCGCTGCGGGTTCACACCTACCGAGTCGCCGCGCACGGTCTCGTTCTGCGGCCACGCCATCCTCGAACACGAACCGCTGGTGGTGCCCGACGCCCTGCTCGACCCGCGCTTCGCCGACAACCCGCTGGTCACCGGCGAGCAGCACGTGCGCTTCTACGCCGGCGTGCAGCTGTTCTCGATCGACCGCATGGCGATCAGCACCCTGTGCGTGCTGGACCGCGTCCCGCGCACGCTCGGCCAGGACGAACTCGACATCCTGCGCGACCTGGCACGCATGGTCGAGGGCCTGATCCAGCACCGCCAGCTGGCCAGCGCCGCGCGCTCGCTGTACGCCCACATGGAACTCGACCCGTCGAATGCCGAACTGTCCTCGGCGGCCGGCCAGGTCGAATTCCTGCTCAACCACGACGTACTGACCGGCCTGGCCAACCGCCAGTCGCTGGTGCGCGCCGTGGAAAAGCACCTGGCGGCCATGGGCGACAACGGGGCGCAGGGGAAAACCCTGGTTGCCTCGATCAACGTCGACAAGTTCAAGCGCCTCAACGAGCTGCTCGGCCACCACGGCGGCGACAAGGCGCTGGTGACGATCACGCGCAGCCTGCAGGCGCTGCTGCGCCCCGGCGACATGCTGGCGCGCGCCGGCAACGACGAATTCGTGCTGCTGCTGCCGGGCCTGGGCGACGACAGCGCCGCGCGCGACCGCCTGCGCCAGCTGATGCAGGCAGTGCACCACGAATACATGACGCCCGGCGGCCCGATCCCCCTCACCTGCAGCATCGGCTACGCAATCTGCCCCGACGACGGCGAGAACGGCGACCTGCTGCTGAACAATGCGGCGATGGCCATGCGCCGCGCCAAGGCGCTCGGCGGCGGCCAGATCCAGCGTTTTTCCGAAGAGCTGAAGCGGGCCGTCAACCGCAAGCTGACGCTGGAAAGCCAGCTGCGCCGCGCGCTCGACCAGGACGAGCTATTCCTGGTGTACCAGCCCAAGATCGACCTGCGCAGCGGCGCCGTGGCCGGCATCGAGGTGCTGCTGCGCTGGCACCATCCGGAGCACGGCACCGTGTCGCCGGTGGAATTCATCCCGATCGCCGAGGAATCCGGGCTGATCGTCTCGATCGGCGAGTGGGTGCTGAAAAGCGCGATCGCCCAGAGCCGCGCCTGGCATGCAGAAGGCGTCCCCGACGTCAACTTCGCCGTCAACCTGTCGGCGCGCCAGTTCCTCGCCACCGACATCGTCGCCACCGTCGACGCCGCGATGCGCGATGCCCAGCTGCCGCCGGGCATGCTCGAACTCGAGCTGACCGAAAGCATCTCGATCGACGACCCGGCACGCAGCGCCGCCCTGATGACGCGCCTGCGCGAGCTCGGCGTCACGCTCAGCATCGACGATTTCGGCACCGGCTACTCCAGCCTCAGCTACCTCAAGCGGCTGCCGGTCGACAAGCTCAAGATCGACCGTTCCTTCGTGCTCGACATGCACCAGAGCGCCGAATCGCTGGCCATGGTGCGCGCCATCATCGCCATGGCCCACAGCCTGCGCCTGGAAGTGATCGCCGAAGGCGTCGAGAACATCGCCCAGCTGGATGCGCTGCGCGCCGCGGGGTGCGACCACATCCAGGGCTATGTATTCAGCAAGCCGCTGCCGGCGGCCGAATGCGCCGCCTACCTGCGCCGCCACGCGGCGCGGGCAGCCGAGCCGGTGGCTTGAGGCAGGCCGGCAGCATCAGTTGTCAATTGTGCAAGCGAATTCCGGCTTCTCTGCTAGACTGTTTCCAGCGTGTCCGAAGCACCGCCACGCACAAAGCTGCGGACCTTCCGGTCCGCGCCAGCCCGCTGCCCGTCCCCCGCAGCCCCTCCCGGCCGGCATTCTATTATTACCAGTCGGCAACGGACGGCAGTAGCACATGCGATACACCGAAGAACACAAGGCAGAAACACGCGAGCGCATCCTCGACGAGGCGGCGCAACGCATGCGCCGCGACGGCATCTGCGGCACCGGGCTGGCGCCCCTGATGCAGGGCGTGGGCCTGACCCACGGCGCCTTCTACGCCCATTTCCCTACCAAGCAGGCGCTGGTCGACGCGGCCCTCGACACCGCCGTCGAGCAGTCGCTCGAGCGCTGGCCCAAGCCGGAGAACACGGCCCAGCTGCGCGCCTTCATCGACGAGTACCTGTCGCCGCAGCACCGCGACGATCCGGGCCACGGCTGCCCGCTGTCCTCGCTGGCGGCCGAACTGGGCCTGCGCGGCACGCCGAACGCGAATACCGACGTGCTGGTGGCCCGCTACGCGCGCCGGCTCGACGCCTGCACGCTGGAAGCCGGCCCCCATCAGGGCCTGGTGGCGCTGGCCGCCATGGTCGGGGCGCTGACGCTGGCACGCAGCGTCATTGACAAGCCGACCTCGCAACGCATCCTGGAGGCCGTGAACGCGGCGCTGTCGGTATCGGACGGGGTCAGGGATAACGCACCGGCCGTCCCGGCAGGTCCGGCAGCGGAATGAACTCGGTCTCGCCCGGCACATCCGCAAAACGGCGCGCGCGCCAGTCTTCCTTGGCCTGCTCGATCCGGTCTTCCGAACTCGACACGAAGTTCCAGGTCAGGTAGCGCGGACCGTCCATCGGCTCGCCGCCCAGCAGCATCACGCGCGCGCCCGCACCGCCGGCCGCCGCCAGCGTCAGGCTGGCGCCGGGTTTCAGCACCACCAGCTGGCCGGCGCCGAACATCCCGTCCCGGCCCAGGTCGAGCGAACCCTCGACCACGTACAGCGCCTGCTCCGGATACTCGGCCGGCATGGCCAGGCGCGCGCCCGGCTGCAGGACCAGATCGACGTAGAACATCGGCGATGCCACCGGCACCGGCGAGCGCTTCCCGAAATAGTCGCCGGCGATGATGCGGGCATGCGCGCCGTCGCCCTCGATCGTCGGCAGCGCCTCGGTGCCGAGGTGGACGAAGCCCGGATCGATCTCTTCCTTCGCCTTGGGCAGCGCCACCCAGCACTGCAGCCCCGACAGGATCGAGCCGGCCGCGCGCGGGCCCGGGCCGGTGCGCTCGGAGTGGACGATGCCCTTCCCGGCCGTCATCCAGTTGACTTCGCCCGGCTTGATGTCCTGCACGGTGCCCAGGCTGTCGCGGTGCGAGATCTCGCCAGACAGCAGATAGGTGACGGTAGCCAGTCCGATGTGCGGATGCGGGCGCACGTCGATGCCGCGCCCCGGCTGGAACACGTGCGGTCCCATCTGGTCGAGGAAGACGAAGGGACCGACCATGCGGCGGTCCTTGTGCGGCAGCGCGCGCCGCACTTCGAAACCGTCGCCGAGGTCGTGGGTGCGCGGGACAACGATGGTCTCGAGCATGCTGTCGTCGTCGAGATGGTGCGGATCGAGGGTGCTCATGATTAATTTGCCTCCGTGGTGATATTGATCTGCCCGGACAGGGTCTTGTGGACCGGGCATTTGTTGGCGACCTCGGTCAGGCGCGCTTTTTCGTCGTCGGACAACTGGCCGATGTAGTGAATCGTACGGTGCAGGGCATAGGCCGCGCCTTCCTGGCCGTGGCGGATGCCGACCCGGACCTCGTCCAGTGCGTAGCCCTTGCGCTTGGCATACAGGTTGACGGTCAGCGTGGTGCAGGCCGCCAGCGCCGCGGCCAGGATATCATGCGGTTCGGGACCGCTGGCCTCGCCGCCGAACTGCGGAGCGACGTCGGTCAGGATGCGATGCGGTCCGATCTCGATCACCTGCTGCAGCGGCCCGGTGCCGCGGTGCGTCGTCACTTCCATGGTGCCCTCCCGTTCTCGATGTGATGGACCTCATTATGGACAAGCCGCCATCCTAAAGAAAACGAGTTATTTTCTTGTCTATCATCGATTTTTTCGATAGATTGCCGCCATGCTCAAACTCAGTCTCGATGCCCTCCTCACCGTCGACACCATCGCCCGCCGCGGCAGCTTTTCCAGTGCTGCGAAAGAATTGTTCCGGGTGCCATCGACGATTTCGTACACCGTGTCCAAGCTCGAGGAAGACCTTGGCGTGCAATTGTTCGAACGTTTCGGTCCGCGCGTGGTGCTCACCGCGGCCGGCGAGGAGCTGCTGAAGGAAGGACGCTACCTGTTGAAAGCGGCGAGCGACCTCGAGAGCCGGGTGCGGCGCGTCGCGTCCGGCTGGGAGACCGAATTCGCGATCGGGGTCGATTCGGCGCTGTCGCCGCTCGGGCTGCAGGACGACATCCGCGCCTTTTACGAAGCGGCCGATCAGACCCGCCTGCGCATCGTCAAGGAAGCGCTGTCCGGCACCTGGGAAAGCCTGCTGGACCGGCGCGTCGACCTGCTGGTGGGCGCCGCCGGCGAAGGCCCGTCCGGCGGCGGCTACACGGCCGAGCCGCTGGCCCACATGAGCTTCGTGTTCGTGGTGGCCCCTAGCCATTCGCTGGCACGGGTGCCGCACCGCCTCGGCAAGGCCGACCTGGCGCCCTACCGCGCCGTGTCCGTCGCCGATTCGGTGCGCACGCTGCAGGCGCGCACCGTCGGCCTGCTGTTCGGCCAGGACACCATCACGGTGCCCGACATGCAGACCAAATACGAATTCCAGCTGGCCGGCCTCGGGTTCGGCTTCCTGCCCGAAGCCTGGGCCCGTGCGGATATCGCCGCCGGCCGCCTGGTGGCCAAGGCGGTCGAGGAACCCAAGCCGGACGAGACTTTGTACCTGGCCTGGCGCACCGGCGAGGATGGCGCCGCACTGCGCTGGTGGCGCGAGCGGATGCGCAGCCATCCGCCGCTGGCGCGCATGCTGACGATGAATTGTCCGGTCGAGCGCGCTGCCGGCGTGAGCTAAGAGCGTCTGAAGCAGGCGAGCGAAAGGAATGTGGATCGCTGTCTGCTCGTCCCTTAACTGCTGGGTGCCTAACCAAGGCCGTGTACGTCCGCTGTCGACCCAAAGCGGAAGTCACTCCTCAATAGGCACCCAGTCTGGTGGGAGCTGATGCCATGGTGCGTCCGGAAATTTTTTAGCCAGTGCTTGCTTTTTTAGACGCTCACGTCTGATGCTTCCGCCGACTGACCATGCATCCGCGCTGCCGTTGTAGTCCATTTTCAATCGGTCGGGCACATGGAACTCAGCGTCGTACGCAGCGATAATTTCGTAATCTTGGATATTTGCATCGTGTACTTGGGTTGTTCCAATGATTACTCCACCCTTCCAGATAGTCACCTCCGTAGTACCCACGGGCCATTGCACCGTGGCTGCCTGGTCGCGAAGCGCTGTATGAACAGGATGCGTTCCAAGGCTCAACCACTTTCCTGATCTAACAGCCTGTCCTATGGAAGGATATCCAACTAAGAAACGAGACATGACTTCGGCAGAAAGCGCAGCAGGAATTGAGACGATTTCGCTTCTTATACGGAAGAAGCCAATGCTTTTCTCTGGCGCCACTTGACCGTAGTAGATGAACCGGTCATTACCATCGATCGCGTAGAGTGCACCTGGCTTTAGGCTAGCTCGAGCACTCGGCAAAGGGCTAAATGGTAGAGATTGACATACAGGTACTGACATAGTTTTGAGACTTACATTACAGGATTGGGTTCGGTAATTTAAACGCCGGTTAAGGTCCGCTCCTGGCCGATTGAAGACGTATTGTAGCGTCCGCTATCGACCCAAAGCGGACTCACCAAAGATCTAATGAAATTCATATTGATAGTTCATATGTCTACCTTCGCCGATTTTGTCTGCGCTCGCTAATAGCACGAGTGAGGAAGTGCAGCGCGACCGCGCCCGATAAGACGAATCCGAACACCCAAGCTATCAATCTCAAGCTACGCGCTTCGCGTAGCTCATCGGTGGTGGTCAGCGTACGTCCGTCAGCAGCAAGCCCCCACAGGGTCGGATTTCGATCAGCATGAATCGCATATAAGACCGTTACCCAACCCGCACGACTGATCGCCGCTAAGGTTTCGTCCACGCGTGGATCTGGCTGCAAATAGGTGAAGGTGATGCGAGGTTCGCCGATGCAGAACCGGAATCCATTCAGGCGCTTGCCCCGCGAATAGATTGGCGTGTGGTCCTCGACCACTCCCCTGACGGACAACAGCCGGTCTGGCGGACTAATTTCAGCCATATAGATCATCGCTCCAGAAAAGATGAGCGAGACTATGCTCAATGTCATCCCAACCCAATGGCTACGCTGTTTGCCAATTGGTGGCCTGTAGTATTGGGCATGCTTCGACCGATTTTTCATGAACGGTTGCTTATTTCTCGCCGGTGATCGTTGTGCCCTAATACGGATTAGGGCTTTTTACCCTTTCTTTCAAAGCCGCGTCTTTGGCCAAAAGAGTTTCCTGCGTAGAACCTTTGCTCATTAATCATGTACGCTAGCAAACGACTGCTCGTGGCCGACAGCAGACTAACATAACCTTCTGATGTCGGCCATAAAAGGCAGTTGAAACAAGGAAAAGCCGATCGATACCTTGGCCGCTTTAGGCTTGCGCATAGATGGTAGAGTTGGCCGAGAATAGCTATCTGGAAGGAGTCAACTCGACGTTGACCAATTCGCTGTGACTAGCGTTAATCATTTGTTTTCTATATCCATCGGCTTGAACAGTAAATTCTCCTTTAGGGAAAACCAATGGTTCGATCATGAAAAATTGCCACACATCCTTAAAGACCGGCTTAAGGTCGAACTTGCCTTCTATGTTAGAGAAAACGCATCTCTGCTCGGCCTCACGAATACAAATTTGTGCGTTTGCGATCGGTATGTAAGTAGTCGCGTCGATTACCCTTCCTCTCATGCCCGCTTGCTGCTGGATTGGCATAGATATGCAACCACCGAGGGTTGAGAGAAGAGCGATAAGTATGAGTGTTCGAAACATGAGTAATTAAAATTGCTTGACTATTTATCAATGGCACTGTATGCGATCTGTCCACTAACCGAAGACGCCGAACCTACGCAAGAGCAGACCACTACGGTCGTCCGCTCTTGGCCGGTAGCGGACGGTCGAGCCAGGATAGCAGGTTGCCGAATCGACAAACTCTCGAACTTTCACGATCGTCTGCTTCCGACCCGAAGCGGACGGCCAGGCAATTACCTATCATGCCGCTATGTAAATTGTCGCAGCCGTAATTTGACCCAAAGGATATACGAGGCAAAACCAGTGCCAGGCCTTCAGAGTCACGCTGCCGCTTCGTACTCCAAGAACGAAGTAGAGAAGCCCTGCAAGACAACTTCCTAGTGCAATCAGGTAGGTAAAGAGCGTCATCATCAGGACGCCGATGACGTCAAATCCAACATCCCGACCGGCAGCCCGGCCTTCTTCAAGTGAACCCATTAGGTATATGATCATAACGCCAGCGAGTGTGCATGGAATGCTGCCACAGATCATTCCAATGCCGACGGTGGTAGTCGTTTTGCTGTTTTTCATTCATCACGTCACTTTTTTAGGCCGCTAGCATTTCTGTCCAAACGTCAACGTCGCCGAGTTTTTCAACACAATAGGCAAGAACCGGCCATTCGACATCATCGAAAAATATGGGAGTAGGACATGGAATGGCTTGAACCTTGGTGCTCCACCGAGAGCCTTCCTCGTGAGTTTGGTGACAGGATCGCGCAGCAATTGGCTGTTGAGGTTCCGAGCGGACATTTTATGTTCGGGTTGCCCGTTAAGCTAATCGCTCGTGGTAACGGCGATGACGCTCTTTTCGAGATCCTTGACGGAACAGGTCGGATAGCCGATGTCCATTTGACTTGGAGTAAAAGCAAAGAACGCTTGCCCTGGCCTATCACGACAATTTACTCCAGCCTTTCCGAATGGGCCGCGACTGGCATGGTCAATGATCATATGGACTGGTCTGGGGATGCCTGAATGTGGTGCACAACGACCGTCCGCTTCGGGCCGATTGCAGACAGTCGCAAAAGCCCAGTGTACGCATCTGTTACACCCAAAGCAACTGGACGAGTTTGTCAGGGTTTCAAGGCGCATCCGCGCCAACGCGCAGCCCTTGAAGGTGTGGCACGATCTCGGCACCGAGTTCCTCCAATTGCTCGGCCACCGGCCGCGGTCCCTGCAGGTTGACCAGCATGTGGTCGACGCCAAGCCGCGCCATGCGCCCGAAATAGGCCAGCAGCGCATGGCGCCCGGCGCGCAGGCCCAGTTCCAGCGGCGCCGCCGGCGCATCCGCATCGTCCAGCAATTCCAGCTGCAGCGATTGCACGAAGGGTTTGCGCCGGCCGCCGGCGCGCTCCTCCAGCGCGCGCTGCCACAGCGCGATGCGGCCCTGCTGGCGCGCTTCCTCGCGGTGGTAGGTGGCCCAGCCGTCGGCGTGCGCCGCGATCCACTGCAGCGACTGGCGCGCGCTGCCGACCGCCAGCATCGGGATGCGTGCCACCGGCGCCAGGCCGGGCACGAAACCGCCGCTGGCCGCCAGCATCGCCGCGCGTTCGGCCTCCAGGGGCGCCAGCGCACTGCGCAGCAGTTCCCAGCGTTCGCGGTACAGGACGTCCGGCGGTCGGTCGACGCCGAACGCGGCCAGCTCTTCCGGCCGGTCCCCCGAACCCAGCCCCAGGATGAAGCGGCCGCCGCTGAGACGGTCGAGCGACAGCGCCGCCTTGGCCAGGTGCAGCGGATGGCGCAGCGGCAGCACGGCCGCGGCGGTGCCGATGGCAACGCCCGGCGCGGCCAGCGCCAGTGCGGCCAGCCAGACGAAGGGATCGTCGAGCAGCGCTGCCTCGCCGCTGCTGCCTTGCGGAATCGCCAGCGGCACGTCGCGCGTCCACAGGGCGGCGATGCCGAGGGCGCCGGCGCGGGCCGCCAGCGCCGTCTCGCGCGCGACATCGGCTTCCTGCCCGGGTATACGCTCGAGTGGCGTCATCAGGCCCAGGGTCAGGTGGCCGGCACCCAGCACGCGGGCATAGGCTTGATTGAAGGGCATGGTAGCGATCGGTTCGGGCGGCATTGGTTCTCGGCAAGGTGACATGGCATGGACAAGCCATTGTAGCCAGCGCGCGCGCATGCGCCAGCGCAAACCGGCGATGGCGGCAACCCTTATCGTGGCAGCGGAATATGCAGGATCGGTAGCACGGCAGGATCCGCGCCCGCACCGCGCCGGTGCAGGCCCACCTACTCAAGCTTCGGGAGCCTTCGCATGACGACCATGACGACCAACTACGTGACGACCGCGGACGGCGTCCGCATTTTCTACAAGGACTGGGGCCACGGCACCCCCATCGTGTTTTCGCACGGCTGGCCGCTCAGTGCCGACGACTGGGACGCCCAGATGATGTTTTTCCTGGCCCAGGGCTACCGCGTCATCGCCCACGACCGGCGCGGCCACGGCAGGTCGAGCCAGGTATCCGACGGCCACGACATGGACCACTATGCCGACGACCTGGCGGCCGTGGTCGACCACCTCGGCCTGCTGGATGCGATCCACATCGGCCACTCCACCGGCGGCGGCGAAGTGGTGCGCTACCTGGCGCGCCACGGCCAGGGCCGCGCGGCGAAAGCCGTACTCATCGCCGCGGTGCCGCCGCTGATGGTGCGCACCGACGCCAATCCCGGCGGCCTGCCGAAGGAAGTCTTCGACGACTTCCAGCGCAACACCGCCACCGACCGCGCCCAGTTCTACCTGGACATCGCCAAGGGGCCGTTCTACGGCTACAACCGCCCGGGCGCCCAGCCCAAGGACGGCATCATCGCCAACTGGTGGCGCCAGGGCATGCAGGGGTCGGTCAAGGCGCATTACGACGGCGTGGTCGCGTTTTCCCAGACCGACTTCACTGAAGACCTCAAGCGGATCGCGATCCCGGTGCTGGTGCAGCATGGCGACGACGACCAAGTCGTACCCTACGCCAACTCCGCACCGCGCACGGCCGAGCTGTTGCCGAACGGGACGCTGATCACGTACCCGGGATTCCCGCATGGGATGCCGACCACGCATGCGGAGCAGATCAATGCGGATATTCTGGCGTTTATCCAGAGTTAGTGCCAACGCCGTGCCCGCGCAGGCGGGTACGACGCAGTCGGGCGGCTAGACTTCCGCCCGGCTCCCCGGCGACACCCCGCGCATCGACTTGTTCGCCTCGGTCGACGGCCCCGGCTGCGCCGCCTTGCGGATCACGATCGGCACCGACTTGTAGGAAGGCGTCCCGCTGCGCTCGTCGAAGTTGCTGAGCGCCACCAGGCTGTTGGCTTCCGGGTAGTAGGCCGCCGCCGCCCCGCGCGCGATATCGTAGGCCACCGCCACGAAGTTGCGCACGATGCGCGCCTCGCCGCCCTGCTCGCCATCGGCGACCGACTCGATGTCGACCATGTCGCCATGCTCGAGGCCGCGCTCGGCAAGGTCGGCCGCGTTGACGAAGACGACGTCGCGGCGTCCGGTCACGCCGCGGTAGCGGTCGTTCTTGCCGTAGATCGTGGTGTTGTACTGGTCGTGGCTGCGCACCGTGGCCAGCACCAGCACATCCTTCACGCCGGGGCGCGCCAGCGGGCGCTGGTTCTTGCTGTCGAACACGATGAAATTGGCGCGGCCGGTCTTCGTGCGCCATTCGCGGCGGCCGGCCGGGATGTCGAGGCGGAAGCCATGCGGGGTCTTGACGCGCTCGTTGTAGTTGCCGAAGTCCGGGAGCACGGCTTCGATGCAATCGCGGATGCGGCTGTAGTCGGCGATCATCGCATCCCAGTCGATTCTGGAATGAAGCAGCGTCGCCTTGGCGATGCCGGCCACGATCGCCGGTTCCGATTTCAGCTCGGGCGAGGCCGGCGTCAGGCTGCCGCGCGAGGCGTGCACCACCGACATCGAATCCTCGACCGTCACCGATTGCGGGCCGGTGGCCTGCACGTCGAGTTCGGTGCGGCCGAGGCAAGGCAGGATGTAGGTATGCTTGCCGACCAGCAGGTGCGAGCGGTTGAGCTTGGTGGCGATGTTGACGCACAAGTCGAGCTTGCGGATCGCGGCGAAGCAGGCTTGCGGGTCGGGCATCGCCACCGGCAGGTTGCCGCCGAGGCAGATCAGGGCCTTGGCGCGGCCATCGCCCATCGCCTTCAGCGCTTCCACGGCACCATGGCCGTGCTCGCGCGGCGGCTGGAAGCCGAACACGCGTTCCAGGCTGTCGAGGAAGGACTGGCTCGGGATCTCGGTGATGCCGACCGTGCGGTCGCCCTGCACGTTGGAGTGGCCGCGCAGCGGGCAGATGCCGGCGCCTTCGCGTCCGAGGTTACCGCGCAGCATCAGCAAGTTGGCCAGCTGCTGCACGTTGGCAGTGCCGTGCTTGTGCTGGGTGATGCCCATGCCGTAGCAGATGATGACGCGCTTGGCTTTCGCATACACGTCGGCCGCCGCTTCGATGTCCGAGCGCGGCAGGCCGGACACGGATTCGATCTCGTCCCAGCCCGTGGCCTCGATGTCGGCCACCAGGGTCTCGAAGCCGCTGGTGTGGTCGCGGATGAAGTCGCGGTCGAGCACGCCTTCGCCACCCTTTTCCAGGTCGGCCGCATCCTTGGCGAACAGAGCTTTCATCATGCCCTTGATGACGGCGCAGTCGCCGCCGACCTTGACCTGGTAATACGAGGATGCGATCGGCACCGCCTTGCCGACCGTCATTTCGAGCGGATGCTGGGGCGACTTGAAGCGCTCCAGGCTGCGTTCCTTGAGCGGATTGAACACCACGATCGGCGCGTTCCTCAGCGAGGCGGCGCGCAGCGTGGCCAGCATGCGTGGGTGGTTGGTGCCCGGGTTGTGGCCGAACGAAAAGATGGCGTCGCAGGCATGGAAATCTTCCAGCGTCACGGTGCCCTTGCCGACCCCGATCGATTCCGGCAGGCCGACGCTGGTGGCCTCGTGGCACATGTTCGAGCAATCCGGGAAATTGTTGGTGCCGTACTCGCGCACGAACAGCTGGTATAAAAAGGCGGCTTCGTTGGAGGCGCGGCCGGAGGCATAGAACTCGGCCATGTTCGGGTCCGGCAGGCTGCGCAGGATCGCGCCGATGTCGCGGAAGGCCTGTTCCCACGACACCGGCAGGTATTTATCGGTGGCGGCGTCGTACACCATCGGATGGGTCAGCCGGCCCTCCCACTCGAGCGCGAAATCTTCCCAGTCCCACAGCTCGCTGACGGTATGGCGGGCAAAGAATTCGGGTGTGGTGCGCTTGTTGGTCGCTTCCCAGGACACGGCCTTGGCGCCGTTTTCGCAGAACTCGAAGGACGAATGCTCGCGCGGATCGGGCCAGGCGCAGCCGGGGCAATCGAAACCCTCCGGCTGGTTGACCTTCATCATGATCGGCGTCCCCTTTGCCGACATCTGGCCGCGGATCGCCTTGGCCACCGCCTGCAATGCGCCCCAGCCGCCGGCCGGGCCGCCGTACTCGCCGATTCCCGGTACATCTTTCTTGGCCATACAAAATTCCTTTGAACGTCAGCAGTTATGCAATGCGGGTCATTCTACGGCGCTGTCCGCCAAGGCGTTTTTCAGTAGATTCCGTGCAAGAATTCATGCCCGCAGGCCAGCGCGCCGGGTGTGCGGCGCCATGTGCCGAACCGCTCTGTCACAATCCTGTCATCTAGGGCTTCTACACTCTCTTGTCTTGATTGAAATATTCCAAACATGGATTTGAAGTTGAAAACCGACGAAGCGCCGGTACCGCCCATTGCGGTGCCGACGGACCCGCACAGCCATCTGTTCCTCAACCGCGAGCTGTCCCTGCTGGAGTTCAACCGCCGCGTGCTGGAACAGGCGGAAGACCCGTCGGTGCCGCTGCTGGAACGGCTGCGCTTCCTGTGCATCGTCAGCAGCAACCTCGATGAATTCTTCGAAGTGCGTGTGGCCAGCCTGCTGGCACAGTACCAGCACAACAGCGGCGTCGACGACGTCGCCAGCCTCAACCTGGACGGCACCAGCGAAGAATGCCGCCAGATCATCGCGCGCCAGTACGCGCTGCTGAACGACGAGATCCTGCCCAAGCTGTCCGAGCAGGGCATCCACCTGCTGCGCCGCTCGGCCCGCAACGCGGCCCAGAAAGCCTGGGTCAAGCAATACTTCGACAAGGAAGTGCGGCCGCTGCTGACCCCGGTCGGCCTGGATCCGGCCCACCCCTTCCCGCGTGTGATCAACAAGAGCCTGAATTTCATCGTCGAACTGGCCGGCAAGGACGCCTTCGGGCGCGGCACCGGCATCGCGATCATGAAGGCGCCGCGCGTGCTGCCGCGCGTGATCCGCCTGCCCGACGAGCTGTCCGACAAGCCGGGTGCGTCCTACTGCCTGCTGTCCTCGGTGATCCAGGCCCATATGGCCGACCTGTTCACCGGCCGCGACGTGGTGTCGTACTCGCAGTTCCGCGTCACCCGCAACAGCGACCTGTGGGTCGACGAGGAAGAAGTGAAGAACCTGCGCCAGGCGCTGCAGAGCGAACTGCACAGCCGTAACTACGGCTTCGGCGTGCGCCTGGAAGTGGCGCGCGGCTGCCCGCGCCACCTGTCCGACTTCCTGCTCGAGCAGTTCTCGATCGACCGCTCGCGCCTGTTCTCGGTGGACGGCCCGGTCAACATGGGGCGCCTGCTCGAGATCGCCAACACCAGCACGCGCGCGGATTTGAAATTCCCGCCGTTCGCGCCGGGCTTCCCGCCCCGGCTGGCCACCCATCACGACATCTTCAACGTGCTGGACAAGCAGGACGTGCTGCTGCACCACCCGTTCCAGTCCTTTCAGCCTGTCATCGACTTCATTCGCTGCGCGGCGAGCGACCCCAACGTGGTCGCGATCAAGCAGACCATCTACCGCGCCGGCGCCAACTCCGAACTGATGGAAGCGCTGATCAACGCCGCCCTGCGCGGCAAGGAAGTCACCGTCATCGTCGAACTGATGGCGCGCTTCGACGAGGAAGCCAACATCAACTGGGCCGAGCGCCTGGAAGAAGCCGGGGCCCAGGTCGTGTACGGCGTGGTCGGCCTCAAGATCCACGCCAAGATGGCCCTGATCCTGCGCCGCGAAGCGGGCGGCCTGCGCCGCTACGCCCACCTCGGCACCGGCAACTACAACCCGACCACGGCCAAGCACTACAGCGACTTCGGCCTGCTGACCTCGAACGAGGCCCTGACCGCCGACGTCAACGAAGTCTTCATCCACCTGACCAGCCTGACCCGGCCCACGCAATTGAACAGCATCTGGCTGGCGCCGTTCTCGCTGCAAAAGGAGATCGTGCGCGCGATCCGCCACGAGGCTGCGATCGCCAAGGAGGGCAAGCCGGCGCGCATCATCGCCAAGATGAACTCGCTGACCGACGAATCGGTGATCCGCGCGCTGTACGACGCCTCCGCCGACGGCGTGCGCATCGACCTGATCGTGCGCGGCGCCTGCGCCCTGCGCCCCGGCGTGCGCGGGCTGTCCGAGAACATCAAGGTACGCTCGATCGTCGGCCGCTTCCTGGAACACACCCGGATCTTTTACTTCCGCAACAACCTCAAGCACGACATCTACCTGGCCAGCGCCGACTGGATGAACCGCAACCTGTTCCGCCGGGTCGAAGTGGCATTCCCGGTGCAGGCGCCGGCCCTCAAGAAGCGCGTGCTGCGCGAAGGCCTGCAGGTCTACCTGAAGGACAACGTCAACGCCTGGGAACTGGGCAGCGACGGCCGCTATCGCCGGCGCAAGCCGCGCGGCAGCCAGAAGGCGTTCAGCGCGCAGGGGGCGCTGATGGACATGCTCGGCCTGGGACCGGACCATCACAACAAGGAAAACGAACATGGAACTGATCCTGTGGCGACACGCCGAAGCTGAACCGCATACCGAGGACGAAGTCACCGACCAGTTGCGGGCACTGACGCCGAAGGGCGCACGCCATGCCTCGCGCGTAGGCGCCTGGCTCGACCGCCAGCTGCCGGCCGGCTCCCGTATCCTGACCAGCCCGGCCACCCGCTGCGTCCAGACCGCCGAGGCGCTGGGCCGCAAGTTCGCCACCGCGGACGCACTGAACACCCACTCGACGCCGGAAGCGATCCTCGACGCCTGCGGCTGGCCGCGCCAGAAGACGCCGGTGGTGGTGGTCGGCCACAATCCCCTGCTCGGCCAGGTAGCCGCGCTGATCTTCTCGGGCGTGGCCCACGAGTGGAAGATGCGCAAGGGCAGCCTGCTGTGGATCGCGCGCAAGAGCGATGAGGATCCGGCGCCCTTCATCCGCCTGGCCGTGGGGCCGGATATCGTCGGCAAGCTGCGTTGAAGACTGGGGCGGGCCGCGAGGCCCGCCGCCTGGGTCGATGCACTTTCGCTCGTCGGTTAGTTGCATAAATCCGGCCACTGTTTGATGTTGCACAAAGGATATTTATGTGGGATTCTTGACAGCTCATCCAGCGAATCGTGCATTTCATCGCAAGGGCGGCGCGCCGGAGGATGGGCGCGCCAATAATGATTTCAACTTCCACTCGATAAGGAATCGATCATGCTCCGCTCCGCACTCGCCATCGGCCTGTCCCTTGCCACCCTGGTAGCCCACGGCGCTCACGCCGCCGAACAGGTTCGCACCGCCCCACCCTTCAGCTCGATCAGCGTGCAGGGGCCGATCAGCGTGACCGTGGACGCCGGCGCACCGCAATCGCTGACCGTGCGCGGCAGCGACAAGTTCGTCAATGGTCTGGTCAGCGAAGTCGTGAACGGCGAACTGCGCCTGCGCATGCAGGACAAGAAATTCAGCACCACCAACAGCGATCAGCGCATCCTGATTTCGATGCCTGTGCTGCGCGCATTCAGTGCCGAAGGCGCCGGCGAAATCAAGCTGAATAAAATCCGCGGCGAGCGCTTCGACGTGAATTACCGCGGCGCGGCCAGCCTGAACATCAACGGCACCGTCAAGAACTTCACGATGCGCGCGGAGGGCGTCGGCGAAGTCGATGCCAGGTCGCTGATCGCGAACAATGCCGACGTCCGCTTCCAGGGCGTCGGCGACGTGCAGGTGTATGCCAAGGACCGGCTCGATGCGGTGGTCCAGGGCATGGGCAGCCTGCGCTATTTCGGCAAGCCGCGTACGGTGAACAAGTCGGCGGCCGGGCTGGGGTCGGTCAGCGCCGGGGAGTGAGCCTGACGGCAATGTGCCCGCCAACCTGAGACAAAACCGGGCCGGCAGCCGCACCTACGGGCGGCGCCGGACCGGCACACCCGTCCCCAACGACGAAGACCTGCTTTTCCCGTCAGCCAGAATCGGGCCGTCCAGCGACGGCGGCTGTATACAGGCCTGTCTTACGCATCCCCGCCGCCGTCAATAAGCCACAAATCCCCCTTCTCCATGCGCCGCCGCAGCGCCCCATGCTGAGTGCATGCGCGGCCTCAATCCCGCGCAAGTCCCCTTCCCTAACATCGATTGAAACGACATTCACTGCATTTGATCAACAAAGTTTCAGCGCACTCAACTGGAATGCTTGCGGCTCATCAATGCAGCGAACGCGTCCGATGAAACTCAACGATGAGGTCTGCCATGCACGACCGATTTGCGGCATTTCTATGGGCGGGGCGCTGGGCCAGCGCGGTCATGGCGCTGATGTACCACGTCCGGTTTCTCCAGTTTGTCGATTACGACGCCGTCGTGGCCAAAAGCGCGCTGTCGAAAGGGTTTTATTTCCTGACCGGTCTCGGACACGAATCCTTTGCCGTCTATTTCGTCCTCGATGGAATCGTGGCCGGTCTGATCCTGCGGCAGCGGCGAGATCGCCTTGCCGTACCGCGGCATCTGGGCGCGTTGTACGCGATTCTCGTACCCGGCCTGCTGCTCGGGGCGCTGTTCGATGTCACCGGTACGCAATTCTTCAACCAATCCGGTGTCTACACCCGCTTCCCGGATTTCAGCACGCTTACACTCTCTTATTCTTCGCTGCTGGGGAATGCCGTCATGCTGCAGCCATTCGTCGTGCCGACCTTCGGCAGCAACGGGATGCTCTACCTGCTGTCCTATCTGTTCTGGAGTTTCGTCATACTCGTCCTGCTGGTCCGTGCCCCCGCGCTGGGCAAGACCCGCGGACGGCTCGTGCAGATCGCGTTGTCGGCCGGCGTGCTGCTACTGGCGCCCGCGCAATTCCTGAATTGGGCTGCAATCTGGCTGACCGGCGTGGGTCTCGTCGTCTTCTGCGAATCGAGGCAATGGCGCCCACCGCTTTTGCTCGGCATTGCCGGGGTAATTGGTACGTTGCTCGTTTCGAGATTCATCGGATCGCATACCGGCCTGCTGCCGCAGCCGTTTGGCGAATGGCTGGTCCACTACAAATACATATTGGTCGGCTTGGGTTTCGCCTGCCTCGCCGGTGCGCTGTATCCGCGGCGCAGTCCGGACAATGGCGGCTTGCCCACCCCGCTCATCGAAACAGGAAGCGGCACGACCGGGCATTTGTCCGCATTCGCTTTCTTTTTCCATTTCCCGGTCGTCATGCTGGTATTCGCTGTCGCGGCGGGGCCCCTGCACCAGCCGCTGCTGCAGCAGCCGACCCCGGCACGCTATGCCGCCTTTGTTTTTATCGTCTGCCTGTCGCTTGCCGTCACGACGATCGCCGCACGCGCATTTGCTGCCGTGCTGGAGCGTATTTATATTACAATCATTCCATTCTTGAAATCGATTTCTCTTCGTAAGCTGAAAAGGGAGTGATGATGGTGGATTTGAATCGACGCGGCCTGGTGCTGGCCGCCGGCAGCACACTGGCGGCATCGGCGATCGGCGCACCGGCCCTTGCGGCGGCCCAGGATCGGAAGATCGGTTATGCCATCGTCGGCCTGGGCGGCTATGGCCTCGGCATCATCATCCCGCAGTTCAAGAATTGCCAGCACAGCCGGCTGGTGGCACTGGTCAGCGGCGACCCGGCGAAAGCGAAGCGCGTCGCCGCCGAATACGGCGTCCCCGAGACCCACATCTACAATTACCAGAACTACGACAGCATCCGCAACAACCCGGACATCGACGTGGTCTACGTCTGCCTGCCGGTATCGATGCATGCCGAATACACGATCCGCGCCGCCCGGGCCGGCAAGCACGTAATGTGCGAAAAGCCGATGGCGGTGTCTTCCGCCGAATGCGAAGCCATGATCGCCGCCTGCAAGCAGGCCGGCAAGAAGCTCATGATCGGCTACCGCTGCCACTTCGAGCCGAACAACCTGGAAGCGATCCGCCGCGCCCGCGCCGGCGAGATCGGCAAGCTGCGCTACTTCCGCTCGGAGCACGGCTTCGTGGCCGGCAATCCGTCGGCCTGGCGTCTGAAAAAGGCGATGTCGGGCGGCGGCTCGCTGATGGACATCGGCATCTATGCGCTTAACGCGTCGCGCTACATGACGGGCGAGGAGCCGGTGAGCGTGTACGCCACCGAGCGCACCGACCGCAGCGATCCGCGCTTCCGCGAAGTCGAGGACATGATCGAGTTCGAGCTGGAATTTCCGTCCGGCGTGCTGGGTTCGTGCATGTCGATGTACAGCGCCAACCGTAACCAGATCCTGCTGATGGGTGACAAGGGCCGGATCGAACTGGAGCCGGCGACCAGCTACCAAGGCATCCGCCTGCGCGTCGGCAGCGGGATGGGCGAGGCGGTCACGCCGCCGCCCACGACCGGGCTGAGGGCGGGAACGACCATGTGGGCCGGCCAGCTGGACCACCTGGCGCAATGCATCCGCCAGAACCGCGAGCCGATCGTCCCCGGCGAGGAAGGCTTGCGCGATATCCGCATCATCGAGGCGATCTACCAGTCGGCGCGCGAACGCCGGCGGGTTGCACTGCGGGCTTGAGGGCCTGTATCCCGTCGCCCCCGCGCAGGCGGGGACGACGTCGCTTTTAACGCAGCACAGGCAACTCGATATAGCTCTGCGCCTCCCCCGCATGGTGGATCACGTTATCCGCCACCACCCCGGTCTTCTCGCTCTCGTTCGGCCCGCCGGTATTCAGGTTGCGCACGAACTTCGGGAAGTTGGACGAGGTGATCTCCACGCGGATGCGGTGGCCGACGTCGAAGCGGTTGGCGGTCGTCATCGGCGTCGGGTGGATGGTATAGACCTGGCCCGGCGACATCATGGCCGGCTTGTCGTAGCCGTCGCGGTAGCGGGCGCGGAAGATGGTGTCGCCGAGGATCCAGGCGGTGCCGTCGGGCGCGACGTCGACCAGTTTCACCGCGAAGTCGGTGTCCTTGGCGCTGGACGAGACCTTCAGCACCGCATCCACGAAGCCGACCACGTCGACCGGTTTGGTCAGCGGCTCGCTGGTGTAGACCAGCACGTCGCCGCGCGCTTCCACGGGACGCTGGTCGAAGGCGCCCGGCACCACGATGCCGCCGTTGCAGCAGTCGCCGCCGCCGATCGTCTGCACCGGGTTCATCGGATCGTAGCGGTAGCGGTCCGGCGCCTCGTTGGCCGGCGCCGCTTCCGCCACCAGGCGCCCGTCGCCGTTGAGGGTGTTGGCGGCGCCGTTCGAGCGCAGGTAGAGGCGCATCGGCTTGGCGTTCTGCGGCGGCCACTGAGCCGCGGTCTCCCAGCGGTTGGCGCCCATCAGGTAATAGCGCACGTGCGGGGTCGACGCCGCGAAGGCCTTGCTGTCGCCCTTCAGCCAGCGGTCGAACCAGCCGTAGATGGCGCCGTCGACGTCGAAGCTGGTGTCGCCCATGTTGCGCTCGCCGACCACGGTGTCCGGTCCCAGTTTCGCGTACTGGCAGTGCGCCACCGGCGCCACCACCGCGTACTGGTTGGCGCTGGCCTGCTTGTCGGTGTTGGCCGCGCGCGCCACGTTGAACAGCTCGAGGTTGGGGCCGATCGAGACGTCGTACCAGCTGTTGAACCACAGCGCCGGCACGCCCCAGCCCATGCCTTCGTGGTACAGGCCGCCCTGCTGCCAGGCCGGATCGGCCGGGGTGCGCTTGATGAACTGTTCGAAGGTCGCCGGCGGCTCGCCCAGGTCGGTCAGCATCCGGTCCACCGGCAGGTGCTTGATCTGCTTGTTCCAGTCGACTTTCGGCTTGGTGGCGTCGAGGTCGTTATAGGCTTCGACGTAGGCGCGCAGCTTTTCGTCGGTCAGCGCGGCGGACGGCAGTTCGGCGCGCAGCGGGTTGTCGACGCCGTACAGCCACACGAAGAACAGGTTGCGCGGCACGCCGCCGGTGTACCAGTTGCCCTGCTCCTGGAAGCGCCCGACCTTGCCGATGCCGGCGCCGGAGGCCATCGGCACCATCGCCGCGTGGGCCGGGTGGTTCATGCCGGCCAGCGCCAGCTGCCACTCGGCCGACGAGGAGCAGCCCAGCGTGCCGACCTTGCCGTTCGACCAGGGTTGGGCCGCGATCCAGCTCAGGGTGTCGTAGCCGTCGGTCTGCGGCTTGCCCAGGATTTCCCACTTCCCTTGCGAGAAATAGCGGCCGCGCTCGTTC
This sequence comes from Herbaspirillum sp. SJZ107, assembly GCF_006715485.1. Lineage (GTDB taxonomy): Bacteria > Pseudomonadota > Gammaproteobacteria > Burkholderiales > Burkholderiaceae_D > Telluria. The sequence continues at coordinate 1,048,135 of NZ_VFNH01000001.1, read as the reverse complement.
TGCACGATGAAGGTGTAGCCGCGCTTGACCGACTCCAGCACATAGCGCAGGGTGCCGCCCTTCAGCTTGTGTTCGTTGTACGGCGTCTTCCACAGGATGGTCGGCAGCTTGCCCTTGGCGTTCTTCGGCGTGTAGATGTCGGTCGACAGCGCCACGCCGTCGCGCATCGGCACCATGACGCCCAGGCGCGACACGGTGGTCTTGGCGAGTTCCGATTCGAGGGCGGCGGGGCTATACTTGGTGTAGTCCTGGAACGCCAGGGCTTGGGGAACGTAGGCGGCGACCAGGGCGGTCACGACGAGTTTGGCAAACAGCGGTTTCAAGGGCGCTCCTGCTAGAGGGAATGTAATTGTTGAATTGACTTTGCAACTCGACAATTCTAGCAGGAGCGCAATGCTGCCCGTCTTTTATAAACCGAGGTCGGTGATGAAGCGGTTGGCGAAGCCCCAGTTCCCCGCCTGCCCGTAGGTGTTGCAGGTCGGCGATGCATAGCCCGGGGCGCAGTCGGTATCGCGGTCGAGCGACCAGTAATGGATGCCGGCCAAACCATTCGTCTTGGCCCAGGCGCTCACCCGGTCGACGTCGGCCAGGGAAAAGGTTTCGTCGATGGTATCGTTACCGCCGATCATCGGCGTCAGCTCGATGCGGTTGTACGGCACGCCCCAGTAATCGTGCAGGCTGACCGCGGCGCGGATGGCCGACTGGCCCATGTCGCACTTGCCGTTGCTGCCCAGCGTGCACACCGATGTGCCGGCGGTGCCGTAATCCATCACCATCAGGTTGACATAGTAGTTGGTCAGCCCGGCCGCCTTGATCGCGTTCATGACGTTGACGCCGGTGCTGCCCAGGTTCTGCGCGGCGCTGCCGCCCAGGGTCGCCAGCGTGAAGCTGAAGCGCAGGTTCGGATAATTGGCTTGCGCCACCTTGACCCGCTGAATCAGGCTGTTGATCACGGTTTGCGACTGCCCGGCTTCGATGTCGAAATCCACGCCGCGCAGGTTGGCGCTGTAGTAGCGCTGGATGAAGGTGCTGAAGCCGGCGTCGGAACCGCAGGTGAAGGAACCGGCCGCGCCGCCGGTCGACAGGATGTAGGTCTTGCCGGCATTGACGAAATTCTGGACGTTGGCGCCGGCCAGCGCCTGGCCCTGCACCCCGCCCCAGTTCTCGCTGCCGCACTCGCCGGTGGCGAACGACCAGGTGACGGTGTTCAGCCTGGCCGGCATCACGCTCAGCAGCGGCTGCAGGGTGCCGGTGACCTTGGTCGACAGCACGTTGGTATTCCAGTTCAGGTTGATCGTGACGTCCTTGTACGGACCGAACACGAAGCCGGTGGGTGCCGGGGTCGGCGTCGGGTTCGGGGTCGGGTCGGGCGTGGGCGTCGGCGTGGTGGTCTGCAGCGCCCAGGGACCCCATTCCTCGGTACCGGGCACGTTCCCCTGGGTCCACCACTTGGCGGTGTAGACCTTGTTCTGGTAGGTGACGCACATGCCGACGGTGTACACCGCGCTTGCGCTCCAGGCCGGACACGACTGGCTGGTGGTGGCCAGCAGCCGGGCCGATTGTCCGGCTGCCGGATGTTGACCATCGCCGCCGCCACAGCCTGCCAATGTACCGATTACCAAGGCAGTGACAAGACTGCCCGTGCTGGGATTTCTCATTTTCACCTCTCCTCTATCCACTCTATGGTTGCGCCGGGTGCCGACTGGCGTTACCTAGGCTCCCACCGCGTAAATACGGGGTCAAGTGGTTTCAAGAAATGGTTTTTTTGAAATACCAGTTCGGGTCAGTGGTCATCGGCGTGACAGCTTGACGGCCGGCGCCCATGCGTGCCGCTGCAATACCAATCCGATGCCCAACAGCACTGGTATGGGTCAGTACGGTGCGCCGGTCACCTGCAGCGGGATCTGCCACAGCGCGCCGGCGCCGGTCAGGTACAGGGTCTTGCCATCCGGACCGCCGAAGGCCGCATTGGTGACGTTGGCATCGACGCGGATGGTCGCCAGTTCCTTGCCCTGCGGCGAAAACACGCGCACGCGCTTGACCTCGTGCTCGGTGACGTACAGGTTGCCATGGCAATCCAGCGTCATGCCGTCAGCCACCGCCAGTCCTTTGACCAGGTCGCGCCCCTGCCCCGGCACGCCGTTCACGATCGGGTAGGCTTTCAGCAGGCCGTCGCTGGCGTTCACGTACAGCACGTCGCCGGCGGGGGACAGCGCGATGCCGTTCGGGTTCTTGCGGCTGCCGTCGACCAGCGTGACCTTGCCGTCCGTGGCGACGCGGTAGATGCCGGTCACCGGCTGGCCGCCCGGCGCCGCCGTCTTCTGGTAGTCGGGGTCGGTGAAATAGATCGTGCCGTCCGCCGCGATGGCGATGTCGTTCGGCGAATTGAAGACCTGGCCCTGGTAGCGCTGGGCTACCGGGCTGCGCTTGCCGTCGAGGGTGTAGCGCATCAGCGCCTTGTCCTTGTGGCTGGCCACCACCAGCCGGCCCTGGGCGTCGATCGCCAGGCCGTTGCTGCCGCTGTCCTCGAACGCGGTGCTCACGCTGCCGTCCGGGCCCAGCTTGCGGATGCGCGACGGGAAGCCGGGGCCGAAGCTGAAGTCCGAGAAGTACAGCGCATCCTTGACCCAGACCGCGCCTTCGTACAGGCCGGGGTCCTTGCGCGACGGCTGGACGGCGGCGATGCGCTGGGCCGTGAGTTCGCCGGACGGCGCCTGGCCGGTGCAGGCCGGCGCGGCCAGGGCGTCGGGTAATACGGAAGACAGCAGCAACAGGGACATCAGTGCGGCGGCGGGACGGGTACGGACTGCATACGGCATGGGCGGGTCTCCTCTATGATTGTGGTGGTGCGTCGGCACCGAGTATAGCCGGGATGCTAGACTATTAATATGAACGCCACGATCATCATCACCGGCGCCGGACGCGGCATCGGCGCCGCCTGTGCCCTGCTCGCCGCCGAACGCGGCTACCGGGTCTGCGTGAACTACCGCAGCGATGGCGCCGCGGCCCGGGGCGTTGTCGACGCGATCCAGGCCGGCGGCGGCAGCGCCTTTGCCGTGCAGGCCGACGTCGCCGTCGAAGCCGACGTCGTGCGCCTGTTCGCCGAGGTCGACGCCCGCTGCGCGCGCGACGGCAGCCGCCTGGCGGCGCTGGTCAACAACGCCGGCATCCTCGAACACCAGATACGGGTCGAGCAGATGGATGCGGCGCGCATCAACCGCATCCTGGCCACCAACGTCACCGGTCCTTTCCTGTGCGCGCGCGAAGCGGTGCGCCGCATGTCGACGCGCCATGGCGGCAGCGGCGGCGCGATCGTCAACGTGTCGTCGCGCGCGGCCGTCCTCGGCTCGCCGGACGAGTATGTCGACTATGCGGCTTCCAAGGCCGCGCTGGATACGCTGACGATCGGCTTGTCGAAGGAAGTGGCACAAGAAGGCATCCGCGTGAACGGCGTGCGCCCCGGGCTGATCGATACGGAAATGCATGCCAGCGGCGGCGAGCCGGGACGCATCGCGCGTTTGCAGTCGTCGGTGCCGCTGGGACGCGGCGGCGAAGCGCTGGAGGTGGCGCGCGCGGTGCTGTGGCTGGTGTCGGACGAAGCCTCGTACACCACCGGCAGCTTCATCGACGTGTCAGGCGGACGCTGAGCCTTATCCTGCCTGCACCACCTGCAGGTTGACCCCGACCTCGCCCCAGGCCGCGGCTTCCTTTTCGAACCAGCTGGCGACGGTCGGATGCTGGCGCAGCCAGCCGCGCGGCGTCTCGATCTCGATGCGGCCCTTCATGCGCAGGCGCAGGGCGTCGGCTTCGGCGTCGATGCGCGCGTGCATGAACACCGCCGCCAGGCGCAGCGCCAGCACCGCCTTGGCCAGGTCGGGCACCGCAAGCGCCTCGCGCACCTTGCGCAGGTTGCCCTTCTGGCCCAGCACGATGGCGCTCATCAGGCGCTGTTCGCGCGCGGTGAAGCCCGGCAGGTCGGCATGCTCGACGATGTAGGCGGCGTGCTTGTGGGCGCCGGTGTGCGATACCGACAGGCCGACTTCGTGCAGCATGCTGGCGCGCAGCAGGTGCGGCTTGACCGTCTCGTCCTGCGGCGCCAGGCGGTCGAACAGCTTGGCGGCGATCGTGGCGGTGCGCGCGGCGCGGCCGGCGTCGATGCCGAAGCGGCGCATGCAGTCCTGGATCGCCTGGTCGCGGCGGTCGAGGCGGTTGGCGCGCAGTTCGAGGTCGGACAGCACGCCCAGGCGCACACCCGCATTGATCGCACTCATCGTGTTCACTCCCAGCTCCTGCATCACGCCGATCAGGATGGCGAGGCCGCCCGCCATCACGATCACGCGCTCGCGTTTCACGCCCGGCAGGTCGAAGGCGTCGACGTGGCCGAGATCGACCAGCCGCTCGCGCAGCGCCTGCAGGCTGGGCAGCGACATGGCGCCGTCGCCGATGCCGTTGCGGGTGATGACTTCGGAAATCGCGCGGATCGTGCCGGAGGAACCGTACACGCCTTCCCAGCCGGCCGCGCGGTACTGGTCGGCCACGTCCTCGACGCGGGCGCGCGCGGCGTTCACCGCGGTCTCGAAGGCGTCGGCGTTGATGTGGCCGCCCGGGAAATAGGTGGCGCTGTGCGGATGGGTGCCCATGCTGAACGATTCGACCAGCCCGATGGCGTCGCCGGCGCCGGCGATGATTTCGGTGGAGCCGCCGCCGACGTCGATGACGAGGCGCCGCTCGTCGGGGCGTCCGAGGGCGCGCGCCACGCCCATGTAGATCAGGCGGCCTTCTTCCTCGCCCGAGATGATCTCGACCGGATAGCCGATCGCTTCCTCCAGGCGCGGCACCAGCAGGTCGGCGTTCCTGGCCACGCGCAGGGTGTTGGTGGCCACCACCCGCACCGCGTCCAGCCGGTGCTGGCGCAGGATGGCGCTGAAGTCGCGCAGGCAGCGCACCGCGGTGTCCATCGCCTCCTGGCTCAGCATGTTGTCCGGCCCGAGGCCGGCGGCGAGGCGGATCGGGTCGCGCGCCGTGCGCACGATGTGGATCTGGCCGGCGACGGCCTCGCCGATGTGGAGCCGGAAACTGTTGGAGCCGAGGTCGACTGCTGCGTACATGGGTCTGTCCGAAAAAATGGTGCCGCCAGTATAGCGGCCAGACGCGAGGCGGGGGGCGCGCGTTTGAAGGCCGGCCGGATGCTCCGCGCTCCCCATCGCCACCGTCTCAGCGCAGCGCTTCGGTCAGCACGCGGCCCTCGGCGGCTGCCGGCGGACGCAGATGCAGGATCTGGGCCAGGGTCGGCGCGATGTCGACCACTTCGGTGTACTGGGCCTGCACGCCGGGCCGGATCCAGCGTCCGCCCATCATCAGGAGCGGCACGTTGCTGTCGTAGTTGTAGGGCGTGCCGTGGGTGGCGCCGCTGTCGCCGCTGCCGAAGGACGTGTAGGGCGCCGTCACCACCATCAGGTCGCCCGACAGTTCGCGGTTCCAGGCGCGCTGCATCAGCGTGCCGACGCGCGACCTGGCGGCCACGCCCTGCTCGAGCTGGGAACGCGTGAACACGTCGGCGATGCCGGGCTGGGTCAGCAGGAAGCGCGCGGCGGCGTCCTCGACGTCGCGCCGTGCCAGCTTGTTGCGCTCGATCGCGGCGTAGTCGAGGTAGATCTCGGGCAGGTAGGCGTTTTTCACCAGGCCGGCGACGCGGAAACGCTCGGCCAGCGCCGCTTCCAGCCTGGCCCGCAGCGGCTTGGGATCGATGCGTGTCGCGTCCATGTGGCGGCCCTGCGAGAACTCGGCGGTGTTGGCGAAGCCGTGGTCGGCGGTCAGCACCACCAGCACGTTGTCCATGCCGATGCGTTTATCGAGGTAGTTGAAGAAGTCGGCGATGCGGCGGTCGATCTGCTGCAGGTGGTCGTGCGACATGCGGCTTTCCGGGCCGTAGGCGTGGTTGACGTAATCGTGGCCCGACAGGCTGATGCCCAGCAGGTCGGTGGCGCCGCTGGCATTGCTGCCCAGGTTCTCGCCTTCGACGGCGGCGCGTGCGAATTCCAGCGTCAGCTCGTCGACCGCAGGACTGGTCTTCAGGCGGCCGTAGTAGTCGGCCGCCGGCTGGCCGCTCTCGCTGTAGAAGGTGAACGGGAAGCGGTTCGGGCTTTTCAGGCTGGGCGCCGGATCGGGGGCGTCGTCGGCATACGCGGCGTCCGGCAGCAGCGGCTTCCACGACTTGGCGTAGTAACGGTCCTGCGGCTTGGCCGCCTTGAAGCGCTCGACCCAGGCCGGATGCTGCTGCATGTAATAGGTGGAGCTGGCGAAGTCGCCGGTCTTGTCCATGTACATGTAGGCGGTACCGGTCTTGCCCGCGAGCAGAATGGCGCCGCGGTCCTTGCCGGACACGGTCACCACCTTGCTGCGGTTGCCGCTGGCGTAGCGCAGCTGGTCGCCCAGGGTATCGACGCGCAGCTTGGCGGGCGAGGTGCCGTCGTGTTCCTCGGTCTCCTCGCCGATGTAATGATGGCGCGCATCCTCGGTGCAGTAGACCAGCTTCCCGTTTCCATCGATCCAGTTGTTGCCGATGATGCCGTGGCGGTACGGGTAGGCGCCGGTCAGCACCGCGGTGTGGCCGATCGCCGTCACCGTCACGCCGTGCGCCTGGTGCGCATTGGTGAACGAGGCGCCCTGCTCCATCAGGCGGCGCAGGCCGCCCTGGCCGAACTGGCCGCGGTAGCGCTGCAGCTGCTCGGCGGGCAGGCCGTCGATGACCATCACGACCACCAGTTTCGGGGCCGCGGCCTCGATCGGCGCCGGGGCGGTTTTCGGGGCCGCGTGGGCCGATTGGACCGCCGGCGCCAGCAGCGCGGCGCAGGTGAACAGGGACAGCGTGGGGTGGAGCCAGGAAGGTCGGGACATACGGGTCGTCAGGATGAAATGGTCAGGTTCGCCAATTTATCATCTTAGAAAGTGCATATGTCATTTTGATGACATCCGGCGCCCGCCGTTACATTCCGAGCATCTTGGGCGCATGCGCGAGGGATAGAATCGTTCGCATGGCAACGTCAACTTATCCACTCCTGCCGGCGCGTCCGGGCGGCGCCTGGTTCGGCTGGGGAATCAGCCTGCTGGTCCACGCCTGCGTGCTGGCCTGGCTGGTGCACGCCTGGCAGGCGTATGCGCCGGCGCCGGACGTTGCGCCGCCCATGCACTTCGTGCTGGTGCCGCCGGCACCGCAGGCGAAGGCACCGGTGGCTGATGAAGTGCCGGCTGCCAGCACGACTGCGCCGAAAACGGCGGCGGCGCCGGCACGCCCGGCGCGCAGCCGTCGGGCGCCGTCTGCGTCCGCCCCTGCTGCGGCGAATGCGGGGACCGCCGCCGCGCCTGTCGAACCCGCCGCCACGCCCGGCGCGGTGGATGCGCCCCCTGCCGCCGCCGACCCTGCTGCCGCGGATGCCGGCACAGCCGAATCCGCGCCGCACCTGGACATGAAAGCCGCCCGCGCCACCGCGCGCCTGATCGACAAGCACCGCAAGGATGGCCTGGTCGCCCATCCGACACCCGATCCGCCGCTGCAGCGCGACGAGCGCCTCGAACGCGCCATCGAACGCGCCCGCCGTCCGGACTGCAAGTCCGCCTATTCCGGCCTGGGCCTGCTGGCGGTGATTCCGCTGGCCAACGATGCGGTGACCGGGACCGGCTGCAAGTGGTAAATTGCAGTGGCACACGTCATGCATACCCTCGACCCACGGACCCTCATGAAAAAACTTCTCGTGCCGGCCATGCTCGGCCTGTTCGTCCACGCCGGCGCCACGGCCGCAGCCGCCCCGGTGCAGTCGCAGGCGAGCTATGAGGCCGCCATTACAAATATGTCGACATCGCCCGCCTATGTGCTGGTCGAGGTCGGCGACAGCGGCAACGCCGCGCCCCGGCCCGTCTGCACGACCGCGAACTTCCTGCTCGGCGCGATCCATCGGGAATATGGCCTCGGCTATGCGCCGGCCGAATCGGAGAAAGCATTGCAGATTGCGCGCCAACATGCAGACCACGTGTTCCGCTTCCAGCGCCAGGCGGCGCTGGACAACGTCGGCGTCCAATATACCGAGGCCGACCTGGCGGCTGCGCGCGCCCTGCTCGCACCGCTGGCGGACGGCGAGCTCAAGGCCAGGTTTTCGTCGCTGTACGCGAAAGCCCGCCTGCCGACGCAGGGCTATGCCACCGATGCCCTCGCCTGTGCGCTGATCGAGCGTGGGTTTTCCCCGCGCATGGCGGACCGCAGCGGGCAGGTGTTCATCGGGGGCTGAGGCAGGCGGGCGTCGACATCATCCGCGGTGCACGTCGCGCCACGCCAGCATCGCCGGCAGCCGTTCCTCCTTGTCGGCATCGAAGCCGCAGGTGTGATCGAAGGTGGCCGGATTCTCGTAGGTGCCGAACAGCCAGTCCCACCAGACGATGTCGCCGTAGTTGTTGCGGTGGCGGCCATACTGGTGGTGGATGCGGTGCATCTCGGGGCGCTGGAAGAACCAGCCGACCCAGCGCGGCGTGCGCACGCTGGTGTGGTAGAAGAATTCGCCGAGCGCCGTGCACAGCGTGTACACCGCGCCGGCTTCCGGCGACAGGCCGAGGAAGGCATACACCAGCAGGCTGCCGATGATCGAGTTCACGACCATCTCGACCGGGTGCTTGTAGAACGAGGTGATGACTTCGATGCGGCGCGGGCTGTGGTGGATCTGGTGGAACACGCGCCACAGGAAGTCGGACTCGTGGCGCACCCGGTGCCACCAGTAGAACACGAAGGTGGCGATGAAGTAGGCCAGCATGCCGCCCGCCACCGGGCCGAGGTGGCGCGACAGGTGCAGCAGCGAGCCCGAGGACAGCCAGCGCTCCCAGGTAAAACCCGCCAGCAGCACGACGCCCAGCTGGACGGCGTTCACCAGCAGCACCCGCAGCGGCCAGGTGCGGACGTGCGGCAGGCGCCAGCCGGGAGTCAAGCGTTCGAGGACGAAGCAGGCGGCAAAGACGACGAGGATGGTGACGAGCATGATGGGCCTCCGTGTGAATGGTGGCGCCATGATTGCGAAAAGCTCAAGCCTCGGCCAGCGTCGTGATTCCAGGCAAACTCTTTGCGACTTGAAGTCGCATTTTTTAATACCTCAGTCCAGCCGGCGCACCGACTCCCGCACCACCAGGCTCAACTCCGGCACCTCGGCCGCCAGCGGCTCCTGCGCGATCATGTTGAGGATAGCACGCCCCAGGCTCTGGCCGACGTCGAACAGCGGCTGGCGCACCGTGGTCAGCGGCGGCGTCGTGTACATCGAGCTGTGCAGGTCGTCGAAGCCGATCACCGAGACGTCTTCCGGCACCCGGATGCCGCGCCGGTACATGGCCAGGCGGGCGCCGTAGGCCATCAGGTCGTTGGCGGCGAACAGCGCCGTGAAGCGCTGGCCGGAGGCCAGCAGCTGCTCGACCGCGGCCTGGCCGCTCGATTCCAGGAAGTCGCCGTCCAGCACCAGCGCCGCCCGCTCTTCGATGCTGTGCCTGGCCAGGGTGTCGCGGTAGCCGGCCAGGCGCGCCTGGGCGTCGAGGTGGTCGGCCGGGCCGGCAATGAAGGCGATGTCGCGGTGGCCGTGCTGCACCAGGTGCTCGACCGCCTCGCAGGCGCCGCGGTAGTTGTCCAGCCTGAAGCCGTAGGCGCGCTCACCGTGCAGCGTGCGTCCGAAGGCCACGATCGGCACCCGCCGCGACAAATCCAGGATCTGCTCGTCGGTCAAGTTGCCGCTTAGGATGACCAGGCCGTCGACGCGGCGCGCGATCAGGAGTTCGATGCGCTCTGCCTCTTCGTCCGCATGCCAGTGGCCGGACACGATCAGCGGCGCGTAGCCGGTGCCTTGCAGGGCGTCGTCGATGCCGGCCATGGCGTCGGCGAAGTAGCCGGAGATCAGCGACTGGGTCAGCAGGCCGATGGTGCGCGAGCTGCCGGTCTTGAGGTTCTGCGCCAGCACGTTGGGCTTGTAGTTCAGCTGGCCGATGACGCTTTCGATGGCCTTGCGCTTGTCCTCCGACACCTTGGCGGTGCCGTTCAGGTAGCGCGACACCGTGGCCGCCGACACCCCGGCCACGCGCGCGACTTCGTGGACGGTGACCATGGCTGTGCTGGACTCTTTTTTCATTTTGTTAGTATAACATTCAGAAATACCATCAGGAAACCGATTTCAAAGCAGGCGAAGTCGCAGGAAGCCTACGCCGGCCAGCCCCGCGATAAATTATGTTTGACATCGAAGCAAGCGCGCAGGTACGATGAAATCGATTTCAAAGCATGAGCATGCAACCATTAGTTGCGATAACAAACAGAGCCTGCCACCGAGACCAGGCCCATTTCCAAGCAAGGTAACCCTTCCATGACCGATTCCATCCACTTCCCTCCCAACTTCACCTGGGGCGTTGCCACGAGCGCATTCCAGATCGAAGGCGCCTTCGACACCGACGGCAAGGGTCCCTCGATCTGGGACACCTTCTCGCACAATGCCGCCAACATCATCGACGGCAGCAACGGCGACATCGCCTGCGACCACTACCACCGCTACCGCGACGACGTGGCGATGATGGCATCGTTCGGCGTCGACGCCTACCGCTTCTCGATGGCCTGGGCGCGCGTCCAGCCGTCGGGCAAGGGTGCCTGGAACGAAAAGGGTTTCGATTTCTATGCGCGCCTGATGGACGCGCTGCAGGAACGCGGCATCGCGCCGCACCTGACGCTGTACCACTGGGACCTGCCGCAAGGCCTGCAGGACGATGGCGGCTGGATGTCGCGCGACACCGCGCACCGCTTCGCCGATTATGCGCACGAAGTGGCGCGCCGCTTCGGCGACCGCCTGGCGTCGATCGCGACCCACAACGAACCGTGGTGCACGGCCAACCTCGGCTACGGCAACGCCCAGTTCGCGCCGGGCGTGCGCGATAAAAAACAGGCGATCCAGGTGTCGCACCACCTGCTGCTGTCGCACGGGCTGGCGATGCAGTCGATGCGCGCGGCCAATCCGAAAGCGGAACTGGGCATCGTGCTGAACCAGTGGACCGCCGAGCCGGCCACCGACAGCGAGGCCGACCGCAAGCTGGCGGCGCTGGAGTGGGCCAACTCGATCGAATGGTTCATGGACCCGATCTTCAAGCGCCGCTATCCGGAACTGTCGCTGCAGTCCTACGGCGCCGACGCCCCGGACGTCCAGGACGGCGACTTCGACATCATCGCCCAGCCGATCGACTTCCTCGGCGTGAACTACTACCGCCGCGAAGTGATGAGCGCCGAAGTGCCGCCGAGGAAACCGGAAGGCGGCATGGGCTTCACCGACATGGGCTGGGAAATCTACCCGCAGGGCCTGACCGACCTGCTGGTCCAGCTGAAGCAGGAATACCCCGACCTGCCGCCGGTCTATATCACCGAGAACGGCATGGCGGCGGTCGACGGCGTCGAGGCCGGCCAGGTCAACGATCCGGTGCGCATCGAGTACGTGCGCACCCACCTGGAAGCGCTGAAGGCGGCGATGGACCAGGGCATCGACGTGCGCGGTTACTTCCTGTGGAGCCTGATGGATAATTTCGAGTGGAACTCGGGCTACGCCAAGCGCTTCGGCATCGTCTACGTGGATTACGCGACCCAGCAGCGCATCCCGAAGGCGAGCGCCCTGTGGTACCGCGACTTCATCGCGGGCCAGCGCGCGCAGCGTCGCGCCGCCTGAGCGGCACGCGGGCTTCACACATAAAACAAGGCTGGAGCAAGAGGAGACACCATGGTCGCAGAACCATACCAACACGAGGCCTACGGTGCGCAGGACGGCGCGCGCCTGGTGGCCGACATCGGCGGCACCAACGCCCGCTTTGCGCTGGAAACCGGGCCGGGACAGATCGAGGCCGTGGCCACCCTGCCCTGCGCCGCCCATGCGCAGTTCACCGACGCAGTGCGTGCCTACCTCGGCGGCCATGCCGGCAAGCGGGTACGCCATGCGGCGATCGCGATCGCCAATCCGGTCGACGGCGACCTGGTCAAGATGACCAACCACTGCTGGGAATTCTCGATCGAGCGGGCGCGTATCGAACTCGGACTCGACACCCTGCTGGTGGTGAACGACTTCGCCGCGCTGGCGATGTCGGTGCCGCAGCTGGCGGCGCAGGACCTGGTGCAGGTCGGCGGCGGGGCGCCGGCGGCCGGCGCCGTGATCGGCCTGGTGGGCGCCGGCACCGGCCTCGGCGTGGCCGGCCTGGTGCCGGCGGGCGGGAGCTGGACCGTGCTGCAGAGCGAAGGGGGGCACGCCGCGTTTTCCCCGTGCGACGCCCGCGAACAGGCGATCCTGGCATTCTGCTGGCAGCGCTGGGAGCACGTGTCGGCCGAGCGCCTGGTGTCGGGGCCGGGGCTGTCGCTGATCCACGAGGCGCTGGCTGCGCACAAGGGCCTGCACGCACCCGTACTGGACCCGGCCGTCATCGTCGAGCGCGGGCTGGACGGCAGCGACGTCCTGTGCGCCGAGGTGCTGGACGTGTTCTGCGGCATGCTGGGCACGGTCGCGGCCAACGTCGCGGTGACGCTGTGCGCGCGCGGCGGCATCTACATCGGCGGCGGCGTGGTGCCGCGCCTGGGCGAGTGGTTCGCGCGCTCGCCCTTCCGCGCCCGCTTCGAGAACAAGGGACGCTTCTCGCGCTACAACGCGCGCATTCCCTGCTTCGTGATCCACGCGCCCTGCCCGGCCCTGGCCGGGGCGGCGGCGCTGCTCCAGCAGCACCTGGCACAGCAGCAGCATCAGCAGCACCGCGAACGCGACAGCACGGAGGCCCGCCATGCGCACGCCTGATATCAAGAGCGCGCGCATGCGCCACCCGCTGCTGTGGGTGCCGACCGGCTACTTCACGATGGCCATCGGCTACATCATGCTGACCAGCGTCACCGCGATCATGTTCAAGAACATGGGCATGGACAACGGCCGCGCCGCCTTTTATTCGAGCATGCTGATCCTGGCCTACACGATCAAGCCGCTGTTCGCGCCGCTGGTCGAGATGTACCGCACCAAGAAGTTCTTCGTGCTGTGCGCGCAGGTGCTGATCGCGCTCGGTTTCGCCGGCGCCGCGCTGGCCATGAAACTGCCCTCGCACATGACCGTGGTGCTGGTGGGCCTGCTGGCGCTGATGTCCTTCATCGGCGCCACCCAGGACATCGCCAGCGACGGCGTCTACGTGACCTCGCTCGACGCCCGCGCCCAGTCGCTGTACTGCGGGGTGCAGAGCCTGTCGTGGAACGTCGGACCGATCGTCGCTTCCGGCTTCCTGGTCTACCTGAGCGGCCGCCTGCACACCGAGGTATTCGGGCACGACCCCAAGGTGTTCGGCCCCGAGTGGCTGGACGCCTGGCGCATCATCTTCTTCATCGTCGCCGGGCTGACGCTGGTGATGGCGCTGTGGCACGCGCGCGTGATGCCGGAAGGCGCGCGCGCCGAAAACACGCCCACCAGCCTCGCCGGCGCCGGCACCATCCTGTGGGATTCCTTCGTCACCTTCTTCCAGAAGCGCGACGTGTGGAAGATGATCGCCTTCGCCTTCCTGTTCCGGATCAGCATCGGGCTCCTGGAAAAGATCGGTCCCTTCTTCATGGTCGATGCCGCCGCCAAGGGCGGACTCGGGCTGTCCAACGAAAAGCTTGGCATCGTCTACGGCACCTACGGCCTGGTGGCGGTGCTGCTCGGCTCCCTGCTGGGCGGCTGGTTCGTCGCGCGGCGCGGCCTGAAGCGCACGCTGTTCATCCTGTGCTGCGCGGTCAACATCCCGAACATCACCTTCCTGGCGATGGCGCTGACGCTGCCGTCGAGCACTCTCGCCATCACCGCCGGCGTGGCCATCGAAAAATTCTTCTACGGCTTCGGTTCGGTCGGCTACATGATCTACCTGATGCAGCAGCTGGCCCCCGGCAAGTACGCGACCACGCACTATGCCTTCGGCACCGGCCTGATGGGACTGTGCATGATGGTGACGGGCGCGGTCAGCGGGCACCTGCAGGAAATGATGGGGTATGTCGGGTATTTCGTGTTCGTGATGGTGGCGACCATCCCGTCGTTCCTGGCGACCTGGTTCGTGCCGTTCAACCACCGCGAGGATGAGGGACCGGCGCTGGATGCGGGGCGGCTGGTCGAGGATCCGACGCACGAGACGTCGACGCACCGGGCGGCCTGAAGCTGCTCAAATCGGATCCGTCGCCAGCTTCGAGCGCCGCACCGGCGCCCGGATCCCGTAGCGCAGCGCCGACTGCCGCACCAGTTTCTCGAACCATGGCGGCGCATCCGGCGCGATCACGATGCTGCGCAGCAGGCGCGCGGCATCGACCGGGACCAGCAGCCCGGCTTCGGGTTCGCCGCAGGTGGCCGCGTGCGGCCCGGCGGTGTGGTCGATGATCACCCGCACTTCCTTTTCGTACTCGTAGGCCTTGGTCTTGTAGGCGAAGATGCGGGCGTAGTCGGGCGAGATGTCCAGCTTGGGGTCGCTCCAGTGCTTGACGTACTCGACGCGCGCGATCCAGGCTTCGTGTTCGGTATCGGCTTCGCGCAGCGTATCGCTGAGCTGGCCGACGGTGGTGGTCAGCGCCACCGCGCAATCGGACTTGCCGTACAGCGCCCACATGGCGGCGCTGTCGTCCTGGTTGCGGTGCCAGCAATTGATGTAGACCGACTGGCGCATGCGGCGCTTGAACTGTTCATAGTTGTAGTCGATCTCGCCGCGCGCATACGACGCGCTGATCTGGTCGCGCAGCGTGGGCGTGAAGGCGCCCTCGAACTTGTCGCTGAAGTGATCGGCGCGGCAAAAGAACAGCGTCGAGTTCTCGAAGAAATCAAACAGCTTGGCCGCATCCAGGTAGCGCCACAGCACGGTGTTGCGCTGCAGGCGCTCGGTCAGGCGCTCGGCGGGCGGCGCCTCGACAATGCGTGGCGCGTCGACGCTGCTGCCGTGCTCCTCTTCCATGTCTTGCTCTTTGCCCATGTCCTTACATCTCCATGGGACGATTGTAGGCGCACCCGCTTCAACCCGCCATGGGTAGGGCCGCTAGCGTGCGCTTGTAGGAATCGATCACGTCAGGATGTCGCACGCCCTGCGACAGCGCCTGCCGCCGGCCGCAGGAAGGGATAGGGATTGATGGCGCCGCCGCCGGTGTAGATGCCGTAATGCAGGTGCGGCGGCGTATGGATCGCATTTCCCGTGTTGCCGACGTAGCCGAGCACCTTGCCTGGTACCACGCGCATGCCGGCGTGGACATCGCCGTAGCGCTCCAGGTGGGCGTAGTAATGGCGCTGTCCACCCGGCCCCAGCACCCACACCACCTGCCCGCCCAGGCGGTTGGTGCCGACCCGCACCACCACGCCTTCGGTACTCGACAGCACCGGCGTGCCGCGTTTGGCGAAGATGTCGATGCCCTCGTGGCGGCGGCCCTCGCTGCGCGCTCCGCCCCAGGTATCGGCAAGCCCGGACGGCTTGACGCCGGCCACCGGCACCGGCAGCACCGCGGGCGCCGGCAGGCTGCCGAGACGGATCAGGTACAGGGCGTTTTCCAGCCATGGCTGTACCACCGCGGCCAGCAAGATCAGGACGATCGCAACCAGCAGCCTACGGACCAGCGGACGGATAAAGGTGGGCATGGGCTGCAGTTGGGGACGCCGTCCGGAATCAACAGGGCAATCGCAAAGTAGGAGTGCGCCTAGCAGGACACGAGAAACCGGCTGTTTTCAACCCGATGTAACCGGCGTTACAGTGGCCACAGATATCAAACAGTCATGCAAAGGAAACACCATGGAACATTTACAAACAGAACGCCGCGTCGATCTGCCGGCCAGTCATCCTCACGAATCCGCGGCCGCTGAGGCCGTGCGCGAAGCCATCGGCCTGCAGGCCTGCCTCGGCACCGTCGGCGCGGTCGAGTACCTGAAGGCGCACGGGATCAACGGCGCCGTCATCGGCAGGGTGCTGTCGGGCGGCCAGGTGCGCGAAGACGACCGGGCCATGGCGGCCCAGAACGATACGCCCTGCGCACGCCAGGCTTGAATCAGCCCTGCCCTGCCTCCAGGTTGGTGCGCACGCGGCCCAGCAGGGCGGCAAGCGTGGCGCACTCTCCCTCCGACAGCCCGGCCAGCGCCGCCTCGGCCAGTTCGCCGTCGTGGCTGTGCAGCGCCGTGTGCAGTTCCAGGCCGGCCGCCGACAGCGTGACACGGGTGCTGCGGCGGTCGGTGGCGTCGGCTTCGGCCTCCAGCAGGCCGCGTTCGCGCAGGCCGCGGATCAGGCGCGCCACCTGGGCCTTGTCGCGGCCGGAGTGCGCCACCAGATCGCTTGGCGACCCGCCGGGATGGCGGGCAAAGAAGCCGAGCACCTTGATTTCCATATGAGCAAGATCGTGCTGGGCGTCGCGCAGGCTGCGGTGCTGCTGCGTGCGGTACAGGTGCATGATCTTGTGCATGGCGTCCACGACCTGCAGTGCAGCGTGGCCATCGAGGTCGGCCGGATTTTGGTTGACTTGGTCAACTTTTTTTCGCATAATGGATGACATTGTCAACTAATCGTATTTATTTCCGAGGACGATACCATGAAAGACGCAGCGCAAGGCCCGGTCATCCAGCGGGTCCGCCATGAACTCAAGCGGCGCGAGCTGACGGTTGCCGCCGTCGAACCGCTGGGCCCCGGCTTCGTCGCCATCACCTTCACCGGCGACGAGCTGGGCGACTTCGTCTCGGCCTCCTTCGACGACCACGTCAAGCTGATGTTCGACGAAAGCGCGGAGACGCCGGTACGCCGCGACTATACGCCACGCCGCTTCGACCGTGAACAGCGGACGCTGACGCTGGAATTCGCGCTGCACGGCCACGGCGCGGCCTCCGAGTGGGCACGCAGCGCGCAGGCCGGCCAGCGGCTGACGGTCGGCGGGCCGCGCGGCTCCTTCGTGGTGCCTTTGGCACTCGACTGGCACCTGCTGGTGGGCGATACCACCGCCCTGCCGGCGATCTCGCGCCGCCTGGAAGAACTGCCCGCCGGCGCGCGCGCCGTGGTGGTGGCGATGGCGGATGCGGCCGACCGGCGCGACCTGCCGACCCAGGCCGACGCCGAAATCATCTGGGTGGACAATGCCGATGCGCTGGTAGCGGCGCTGCAGGCGTGGACGCCGCCGGCCGGCCAGGGCGTGGCCTGGGGTGGCGGCGAGGCGCAGGCAATGGCGCGGGTGCGCCGCATCCTGGATGAGAAGGGGGTGCCGCGCGAACTCACCAGGGTGTCGGCGTACTGGAAACGGGGGGTGGCGGATCACCACGAGACGCTGGAGTAATGGAAGGCCTGTAGCGCGGAACCATGCCACCTGCTTAAAACCGTCGCCCCCGCGAAGGCGGGGGTCCAAGTTCTGCTACTGCCCTTGCCCCTGCCGCGGCAACTTACGCCGCGCTCTTGCCCGACAAGCGCTTCAAGCGCTCCAGCGCCGTCTCGCCGCCGTTGTCCGGCTGGCTCGCCGACTTGCGGATCGCATCCAGTTCGGCCTGCTGGTCGAGCGGCTTCTGGCCGATGTCGGCGACGATGCGCAGGCCGGCCGCTTCGTTGCTGACGTTCTGCGCGCGGCGCGTCAGCGCGTTCAGCGCGGTCGATCCGGCCTTGACGCCGGACAGGCCGGCCAGCTGGCTCTGGCGTTCCATGCGCAGTTCCTGCAGTTCCTTCTGCGCCTTGGCCGCGGCCAGCGCCTGGATCGCCTTGCGCGCCTGGGCGTCGAATTCGGCCAGCTGCTTGCTGAGCGCATCGACGATCTTCTGCAGCTCGTCCATGTAGGCCCTGGCATCGGCTTCTTCCTGGATTTCCTGCGGCAGACGCGCCTTGTTCGCTTCCAGCTCGTCGCAGAACATGGTGACCGTGGCTTCCGAAATGGTACCGGCGGCCAGGCGCTCGGCCAGCGTTTCGGCGGCGCGTTCGTCGCTCGCGATCAGGTTCTGCAGGTTCACCACGTCCTTGTGCTCCTTGTCGAAGGACGCGCGCGCGGTCGCCAGCAGCTGGGCGGTGTCGCGCAGGGTGTCGACCAGGCGGTCGCGGTCGGCCTCGGTGGCGGTCTCCGGATCGAAGTTGGCGATGGCTTCCGAAATCCGGTTGCCGAGGGCGCCGAAATGCTTCGATACCAGCCGTGCGGTCAAGCCCCATCCACTCGCGTTGCTCATGTCCTTGTTCCTTTCGTTGGTCAAAAAGTCGGGTGCTACTCTGCCACTACTGCGTTACTGCACGACCACGCGTTCCGGCTCGAGCGGAATGCCGATCACGAAGTCGACGTGGATGCCGCGCCGGCCGCTGTCGCCGTCGACGCTTTCGATGATCTCGGTGCTGATCAACAGGTATTCCCGGCTGCCGTCGGCCAGCGTGCGCACGTAGGGCATGAAATACAGTTGCTGGCGCAGCCCGCGCACGCCGCCGGCATCGTCGATGCGGGTTTCGCGGCCGGTGAACGGCGCCACGAAATCCGGGTTGCCGTGGCCGGCGTCGCGGGTGTACTCCAGCCGGTCGGCGTCGCCGAAGACCGTGGCCAGCGTGGCCGCGTCGAGCATGTCGGCCAGCTGCTCGCGCCACAGCGTGTAGCTCGGGTCGCCCAGGCCGTAGCCGGCGACGCCCGTATAGGCATCCTGGTCGTCGGCGCTTTCCGGGATCACGCGCGCCAGCTGGGTGCAGTACAGGATCTCGGCGACGGCGCCGTCGTCGGCGCTGAACACCTGCAGGAATTTCTCCTTCGCATCGACGTCGCCGGTGGCCAGGTACAGGCGGAACAGGCCGGCGTCCGGCTCCAGGCGGATCTGCGAGATCGCCAGCACGCGGGTGTCGCCATCGGCCGGCATCGCGATCAGCGAACCGCTGGCCTGGGCCCGGATCAGCGGCGAGCGCTGCAGTTGCACCAGGCTGCCGATGCGCGCGCCCAGCGGGAGTTTGTCGTCTGCGCGCGCGTCATTGGTGACGCCCTGTTTGCCGGCGATACCGCGCACGTAGCTGAACACGTCTTTCCAGGCCATCTGCTCAATTCCTCTCGAACGAATAATTCGGTTTGTCGGCCGCGCGCCTGGCGCGTGCCCGCATGATCCATTTGTAGGCAAGCCACCCGGCCAGGGCCAGCACCAGCAGCACGGCCACGGTACCGAACACGGAACCGCCGCCCTGCTTGGGCTGTGGCAGCGGCTGCGCCGGCGCGGCGCCGGGCTGGGCCACCGGACCGCCGACGCTGCCAACACCGCCGTTCCAGGACGGTGCCTGCGCCGGCGCCTGGGCGTCGCCGCGCTGCGCATGCGCATTCGCGTTGTTGGCGGCATGGGCGGCGGCGTTGGCCGCGGCATTCGCGATCACGGCGCCGGCGATCACGCGGCCGAGGTCGCCGCCGGAGGGCTGCGTCCTGGCGTAGCCATTGTTATTGCCGTAGCCTTGGCCGTAGCCCCGGCCCGGCGGCAGGTTGTCCGCCTGGCGCGGGATGTCGTCGCGCCGCGGCGGAGGTGCATTGCGGGCGGCGTCGCGCGCGGCCTGGGCGGCGCGCCGTTCGTCCAGCGTGCGCAGGGCGCGGGCCTCGGCGGCCTCGCGGTCGAGCTTTCGCGACAGCGCCGAATCGGAGCGCCGCGCGTCCGACGGCGCCGCCCGGCCGAAGGAACCGAAACCGCCGCTGCCTGCCCGCGACGGCGCGCCTGCCTGCGACGCCGAGGACGAGCGCTTGCCGAACGAGCCGATACTGCCTTTCGACGGCGACGGCGACGAGCGCTGCGACGAAAAGCCGCTCCTGAACGACCCCGAACCCGAGGGCGAGGCGCCGGCCATGCCATGTGCCAGCGGCAGCAGCAGCGCCAGCACCAGCAGGGCGTGAAACCACTTCGGCGCAGACTTCGGAGCGTATCTCGGGGCAGTCTTCAACATGGTCAGGGTCGCCGTCAAAAGTTACAATGAGAATAACGAACAGCATGTTGACATGCACCGGTAAAATAATCAAAGGATTACCATATGACCCGCCGCTACCTCGACATGAATCAACACGACGCGCTCTACACTGTGGCGCGCAAGTACCCCGGCGGGCTGGACGCGCTGGCGCGCGAGCTGGGCATGTCGGCCAACGTCCTGCGCAACAAGCTGGCGCCGAGCATTGGCTCGCACTACCCCTCGTTCGAGGAAGTCTCGCTGATCGTCGAGTGCTGCCACAAGGCCGGGGTGGCGGATGTCCTGCTGCCGCTGCACGCGCTGCTGGTCAGGCACGGGATGGCGGCCTTCGTGGTGCCGCAGCCGGAAACGGCACGCCAGGACGATCTGTCGCAGACCGTGTGCCGGGTAATGAGCGAAGTGGGCGCGGTGGCCGAAGCGGTGTCGGGGGCGCTGATGGACGGGGTGATCACGGCGGCCGAGGCCGACCTGATCGAGCGCGAATTCCACTCGGCCCTGTCGGCGCTGGGCGCCTGGCGCGCGCGGCTGCGCAAGGATAGCGAAGCCGGGATCTGCTGAAGCTGCCGGGCGGCGCCGGGCCGGGCGTCCGGCGTCAGGCGCGCCGGCCCGGGCGGCGGCGCAGCAGCAGCATGGCCGCCATGCCGACGCCGCCCAGCCACAGCGAGGCCGGTTCCGGCGCCTCGGCCGTCGGCTCGAGCGTCGCGACCGGGATGGCCGGCGGTGCCACCGGAGACAGCACCGTCCCGGGCAGCGTGGGCGCCGGCACGGCGGGTTCCGGTTCCGGCTGGACGGTGTCGGCCAGTTCGATCGGCGCTGCGACCGGTGCCGGCGCAGTGTCGGCCGGGCTGGTGCCGCGCGGGGTTTCGCTGGTCGAGCCGCCGGCGCTGCCGGTCTGGGTCGGCAGCTTGCCCGGGTCGCTGGTCGAGCCGACCAGGGCGCTGCTGCCGCCGGTCACCACGGTCGGCGTGCCATACGACGGGCCCGGATACGATCCCGACGGCACGCCGCCAGGGAAACCGCCCGGCGGGTGCCAGCCTTCGCCGCCGGTCACCGCCAGCAGGCCGGCGCCGTTCGGGAAGCTCAGCAGCTGGTGCGCATAGCGGCCACCCTCGCCGGCGAATGGCGCGGCGACCTGCAGCGGCCCGCCATCGCCGCCATCGTCGACCGCCGCATCGAGTTCCTCCTCGCTGGGCGCGCCTGCTTCCACCGGCAGCATTGCCACGTCGGAAATGCGGTTGCCGCAGCGTCCGCGGATTTCGCTCTTGCCGTCCGACAGCAGGGTCTCGCCTTCGGCCAGCATCACCTTCTTTGCGGTCCAGAACACCTGGTCGCCCTTGCGGTAGGACACGTGCACGGCGCGCGGCTTGGCGACCGCGACCGGATGCGCCTTCGCCACCTCGAACGAGGCGTAGTGGGCTGCCACCACCTTGTCGGTCTGGATGACGTGTGCCAGCTCGGCGCGTCCCGCTACACCACCGGCCACGATCGAATACGGATAGATGCGGCGCGGACCGGCCGCCACCGCTGCGGTCCCGGCCGTGACTGCGTCAGCCGGCCGCGCCGACGCATCGGCGGCAAACACCCCCTCCTGGCTGCGGGCGTGCAGCAACGGCGCGTTTCCTTCCAATAGCACGCCCGCGCATGCCGCCACGCCCAGCAACGCCACGGCGAGGACGCGCTTCTTGAGGCGGAGACCTTCTCTGCTACGGCGGATGTAGGCAGTGCGATGATTCATTCGGGCAACCTGGGTAGGAGTGATCCTACAGGTTAGATGATTCCCGTTTGCAAATCTATGGCTTCAGGCAATTTTTTGAGTGGCGCGTTGCAGAAATGCCGAAAAAATTGACGGATTTGACAGGGGAATTGCCGACGTGCATTGCCCGGCCCTGCGATCGGCAGGACGATCTTCAGCGTTTCGGATTCAGGATTGCAGGCTCAGCCGGCCTTCGCGGTCGAGCAGGTAGCGGTCGAAGTCGCGCGCCAGGAACAGCCGGCCGTCGTAGGCCGTGCGTGCTTCGGCCTCGACCGCGCCGATCGTCAGCGGACCGCTGTCCTGGTAGCGCGGGCTGAAATGGGTCAGCACCAGGTTCGGTACCCCGGCCGCCTGGGCGGCGGCAGCGGTCATTCTGGCCGAGCTGTGCTGCGGTCCGGGGCCGACCTTGTGCAGCACGTCCTCGGTGTAGGTCGCCTCGTGGATCAGCACCTCGGCCGTGCGCGCCTCCTCCACCAGCAGTTGCGGCCTGTCGTTGTCGCCGCCGACAATGATCTTGCGTGCCTTGCGCGGCGCCAGCAGGAAGTCGTCCGCCTGCAGGATGCGGCCGTCGTCCAGCGCCACGTCCCCACCCTGCTGCAGGCGGCCCCAGGCCGGTCCCGGCGCCACCCCGGCGGCGCGCAGCCGGTCGGTGTCGATACGGCGCTCGACGCTGCGCTCGGTGAAGGCGTAGGCCCAGCACGGCACCCGGTGCGACAGCGCGATCGCGTGCACGCGCAGGTCGGGCAAGGGGTCGGCGCCTTGCAAGCGCCCGGCTTCGACGAACTCGACCGGGAATGGCAGGCCCAGCTCGCTGGTGGCCATCACCCCCTGCAGGAAAACGCGCAGCGGCGCCGGGCCGACGACGAACAGCGGCGCACTGCGGTTCTGCATGCCGGCACTGGCCAGCAGCCCGGGCAGACCGTAGCAATGGTCGCCGTGCATGTGGGTGATGAACACGGCACGCAGCGTGTGCAGCGACCAGGCGCTGCGCAGGATCTGGTGCTGGGTGCCCTCGCCGCAATCGACCAGCGACCAGTGCCCCGCGCCATGGGTGCGCAGCGCCAGCCCGCTGACGTTGCGCGCCTTGCTGGGCGTGCCCGCGCCGGTGCCGAGAAATTGGAATTCCATGGAAGCCATTATGCCGTGGATTGGGTATGATACGCGCCATGAGCCAGGACGATTCCCTTTCCCCCGATGCATTCGCGGCGCTGCAGGCCCGCTTCCAGCAACAGTCGCGCAAGGCGCAGGCCTACTACACGGTCATGCACGAAGCCGGCAAGGTCCTCGGCGGCGACGCCGCGGCCGATGCCTGGATGAACGCCCCGCTGGCGGCGCTGGGCGGCCAAACCCCGGCCGCGCTGGTCGGCGCCGGCCGCGCAGACGACGTGCTGGCCCACGTGCGCACCATGAAGGCCTGACCTTCCGGGTTGACGCCGGCGGCGTTTGCGGCAACGCAGACCGCCCCCGTGCGGCGGAAACCGCAGGCCCTGCCGCCGGTCAAATTCTCATCGAGGAGAATGGGACTGGCGCATGAAAACGGGGGCCTTGCTGCAGATACCGGCGTGGATGCGGACAGCGTTGCTGGCCCTGCCCCCGCTCGCGCTGGCACTGCTGCTCGGCCTCGCACCGGGGCGCACGCACGCTGCCGCCCCTGTCGGCATCCTCACCATCGACGGCGCCATCGGCCCGGCCAGCGCCGACTACATCGTGCGCGGCATCGAGCGCGCCGCCGCCGGGCGCCACCAGCTGCTGATCCTCAAAATGGATACGCCCGGCGGCCTCGACACCTCGATGCGCAGCGCGATCAAGGCGATCCTGACCTCGCCGGTGCCGGTCGTGGCCTATGTGGCACCGGGCGGCGCGCGCGCCGCCAGCGCCGGCACCTATCTCCTGTACGCCAGCCACATCGCGGCGATGGCGCCCGGCACCAACCTGGGCGCGGCGACGCCGGTCGAGGTCGGACTCGGCGGTCCGCCGCGGGAGCCCGGACAGCCGCAGGCGCAGCCACCGCCGCGCGACGCTGCCGGGAGCAGCCCGCGCACCGGCGACAGCGACGACAAGCGCCGCAGCGACGGCAGCGCAGGGCCGGACGGCAAGCGGGCCGAAGGCACGGCCGACCAGCCCGTCTCCGGCTCCGCCATGACGCGCAAGCAGGTCAACGACGCCGCCGCCTACCTGCGCGGCCTGGCCCAGCTGCGCGGCCGCAACGCCGACTGGGCCGAGCGCGCCGTGCGCGAAGCGGTCAGCCTGACCGCCGGCGAAGCGCTGAAGCAGCACGTGATCGAGGTGGTCGCGGCCGACGTGCCGGCCCTGCTGGCCCAGCTCGACGGCCGCAGCGTCACCGTGCTCGGCCAGGTGCGCCGCCTCGACACGCGCGCCGCCGTGGCGGTCGAGCTCATGCCCGACTGGCGCACCCGGGTGCTGGACGCCATCGCCAATCCCAGCCTGGCGCTGCTGCTGATGACGCTCGGCGTATACGGACTGGTGTTCGAATTCATGAACCCCGGCTACGTGGCGCCGGGCGTGATCGGCGCCATCTGCCTGCTGCTCGGCCTGTATGCGTTGCAGATGCTGCCAGTCAATTACGCCGGCCTGGCACTGATCGCGCTCGGCTTGCTGTTCATGGGTGCCGAAGCCTTCCTGCCGAGCTTCGGCATCCTCGGCCTGGGCGGCATCGTCGCCTTCGTCGCGGGTGCCCTGATGCTGATCGACACCGAACTGCCCGGCTATGGCGTCCCGCCGGTGCTGATCGGCGCGCTGGCCGTGACCAGCGCCCTGCTGCTCACCGGCACCGCGCGCCTGGCGCTGGCCACGCGCCGCCGTCCCGTCACCAGCGGGGCGGCCGGCATGATCGGCGCCGTAGTCAAGGTCGAGAACGTGGCGCCCGGCGATGCGCATGCCGGCTGGGTACGCGTCGAAGGCGAATTGTGGCAGGCGGTCAGCACCGGGCCGCTCACGCCCGCGCACAGCGTGCGGGTGGTCGGCCGCAAGGGGCTGACGCTGGACGTGGTGCCATTGGACGCTTCATGAGGGAAATCCGATGATCCTCGATATCGGCGTCGGCCTGGGCGCCATCATCGTCCTGCTGTTTCCGCTGGTGGCTTCGGCGGTGCGCGTGCTGCGCGAGTACGAACGCGGCGTCGTGTTCCAGCTGGGCCGCTTCTGGGGCGTCAAGGGTCCGGGCCTGGTCATCATTATCCCGCTGCTGCAGCAGATGGTGCGGGTCGACCTGCGCACCGTGGTGCTGGACGTGCCGACCCAGGACGTGATCTCGCGCGACAACGTGTCGGTCAAGGTGAATGCCGTGCTCTATTTCCGCGTGGTCGATCCGGAAAAGGCCATCATCCAGGTCGCCAACTTCATGGAAGCCACCAGCCAGCTGGCCCAGACCACGCTGCGCGCGGTGCTCGGCAAGCACGAGCTCGACGAAATGCTGGCCGAGCGCGAGCGCCTCAACATCGACATCCAGCAGGTGCTCGACACCCAGACCGACGCCTGGGGCATCAAGGTGGCGAACGTCGAAATCAAGCATGTCGACCTGGACGAATCGATGGTGCGCGCGATCGCGCGCCAGGCCGAGGCCGAGCGCGAACGGCGCGCCAAGGTGATCCATGCGGAGGGCGAGCTGCAAGCTTCGGAAAAGCTGCAGCAGGCCGCCTTCGTGCTGGCGCGCCAGCCGGGCGCGATGCAGCTGCGCTACATGCAGACGCTGGGCGCGATTGCCGGCGACAAGTCGTCGACGATCGTGTTTCCCTTGCCCTTGGAATTGCTGGGGACCATTGCCGGGGCGCTGGATCCGGCGCGCTCGAAGGAGAAGGACCCGTAGCACTCGACAACCCACGGTGGCCGCGTACAAACTTGTCCATTGCGTCCCTCAGTTGATCATCGAGTAAAAATCCCTACTGCTTGAATTGGTCTTCGGTTGTTCGATTGCTGTACACTAAAGGCCGAGATCGGCCAAAGCGTACCCAGGCTGCGGACATGACATGACTCACGAGCTCACACAGTAGTGATGAATATCCGTTCCTTCAGTTCGAATCGGGAATGTGGAAAATGGCTTATCAGGCAGCGCTACTGTTCTCTCAGTCAGATTACGCTCTATAAATCCAGGTCAACATCGATTGGAGACTGCCAATGTTACGCAAAACAAGTATTTTCGGCATAATTTGTGCGGGGATAGCTTTGTTGCCGCCTGCCTTCTCAAAGCCAGGATTTCCCAGGCATCCTTTATGTAATCTAAATCAAGCCAAATCCCAAGAAATCAATAAACTTGAAACAGCCTTTCGCTCAGAGTTTTGCAAGACTCCCACATCTGGCTCCTGCAACGATAGATGGAACAACGGTAAGCTATTTCTTGAAAAGGCTT
This sequence comes from Herbaspirillum sp. SJZ107, assembly GCF_006715485.1. GTDB lineage: Bacteria > Pseudomonadota > Gammaproteobacteria > Burkholderiales > Burkholderiaceae_D > Telluria. Next base: position 1,022,096 of record NZ_VFNH01000001.1, on the reverse strand, counting down.
TGGCAGATACCCGAATAACTGATGTTGGCACGATATCGTATATGTTTGGCACTATCTATGCCGAAACTGGAATTAAAAATTTTTCCCCGTCCACAACCGAAGTCATCGGCAGTAAAAATAGAAATGAAGGCTACGTCAAAGAAGGTTTCTATGGCCGAGGATGGGTACAGCTTACGCACAAGAATAAATATGAAGTGGCATCCAGGGTTTTGCACAAGGATTTTATAAAAAATCCAGATTTGGTTCTTGAGCCAGATAACGCTTATGAAATTTTATTTCGCGGCATGCGTGACGGCTGGATTGAAGTTTATCGAACCTCTGTCAATGGTTCCGTTTCTCGCGAAGTACCAATAAAACTTGGCGATTTTGTTAATTCAAAAGAAGTTAATTATGACTTGGCGCGCGCCGTAATAAATGCCAATTGTAAAAAAATTTCCGGCAAATGCGCGCCCTCGAATATCGAATATCGTAAAGGCCTATTTATTCCGCCCGCAGAATCTTTGAATGCCGGCAGTAAAGCGGCAATGGCAGCGGAGAAAATGGAACATATTCTATGTCAAATAAGCATCGGTAAAAAATAATCTATACCATTTTTTCTGGGTCGTGATGCTATCGATGACGCATCCATAAAGCTGCATCAGGACCTCGCTGGCAAGCCAAGACAAGCATTAAGAGCACCTAACAGAACCTTCAGGCAAGGCGCATCGAAGACAGGACGCTAGTACGGCGAAATACCCCATGTTTCAATATCCTGCGTGACAACACCGTTTTTGCACACGGAGCATCCTTCAGGGTGGCAAGCCCGCATCCATACCCTCGCGAAATTCCCAGTCCCAGATTCACGCGCGCGAGATCATGCATTCCACTTTACAGGAAATAAATATCCAGTATAGTGGACACCCATGGACATCAATCAACGCATCGCCGGGCGCGTCCGTGCCGCCCGCGACGCCGCCGGCCTGTCGCTGGCCGCGCTGGCCGAACGCAGCGGGGTCAGCCGCTCGAACATCTCGCTGATCGAACGCGGCGAGAGCAGCGCCACTGCCACCGTGCTGGACAAGCTGAGCGCCGCGCTCGGGATCACGGTCGCCGCGCTGTTCGAGGCGCCGCCCGGCGATGCGCCCTCCCCGCTCGCGCGCGCCGCCGACCAGCCGGTCTGGACCGACCCCGGCTCGGGCTACGTGCGGCGCAACCTGTCGCCCGCGGCGTGGTCGCCGATCCAGCTGGTCGAGGTCAGCTTTCCACCGGGTGCGCGCGTTGCCTACGAGACGTCGGCGCGCGCGGTCGACGTCGACCAGCAGGTCTGGATCGTCGAGGGGGCGATGGAAGTGACGGTCGGCGCCATCCGCTGGCAGCTGGCGGCCGGCGACTGCCTGGCGATGCGGCTCGACCAGCCGATCGCTTTTCACAACCCGGGGCCAACGCCGGCGCGCTACCTGGTGGCGCTGACGACCCAGGCGCACAAACCGCCTAAATAAAGGAGAAAACCGTGAACGAGATCCTGGTGCGCCCGCTCGGCGCGGACGAAGCGGCGGCGCAGGTCGCACAGCTGGCGGACGTTCTGCTCGACTGCGTCGAAGGCGGCGCTTCGGTCAGCTTCATGCTGCCGCTGGCGCGCGAAGAGGCGCTGGCGTTCTGGCGCGGCGTGGCCGACAGCGTGGCGCGCGGCGAGCGCACCCTGATCGTCGCCGAGGATGCGCACGGCATCGCCGGCACGGTGCAGCTGATCACGGACATGCCGGACAACCAGCCGCACCGCGCCGACGTCGCCAAGCTGCTGGTACGGCGCCGTGCGCGCGGGAGCGGGATCGGGCGGCGCCTGATGGAAGCCGTCGAACAGTCCGCGCACGACCAGGGCCGCCACCTGCTGGTGCTGGATACGGCCAGCGCCACTGCCGCTCGCCTGTACGAACGGCTCGGCTGGCAGCGCGTCGGCGTGGTGCCGGATTACGCGCTGCTGCCCGCGGGCGGACTGTGCGCCACCACCTTCTATTACAAACAGCTGGCATGACGCCGCATGCCACCGCGAGGAAGCCCATGAATGCATCGACCGCCCTGATCCTGATCGACATGCAGAATGCCATGCGCCTGGACCGTCTGCCGCCACGCAACAATCCACAGGCCGAGGAGCGCATCGCGCAGCTGCTGGACGCCTGGCGCGCGGCCGGCCAGCCGGTGGTCTGCGTGCGCCACATCAGCCGCTGCGCGACCTCGGTGTTCGCGCCGGGCCAGCCCGGCGCCGCGTTCCAGGAACGCTTCCTGCCGCTGCCGCACGAACACGTGGTCGAGAAGAACGTGCCGGATGCCTTCATCAACTCCGGCCTGGAACGCTGGCTGCATGCGCGCGCGATCCGGCGCCTGGTGATCGTTGGCGTCAGCACCAACAACTCGGTCGAGGCCAGCGCGCGCACGGCCGGCAACCTCGGCTTCGAGACGACCGTGGTCGCCGATGCCTGCTTCACCTTCGACAAGCAGGATTTCGGCGGCACCTGGCGCAGCGCCGAAGACGTGCACCTGATGGCGCTGGCCAATCTGCACGGCGAGTATGCGCAGGTGCGCAGTACCGACGCCGTGCTGCGGCAGCTTGGCGTCTAGAAGGCGATCAGGCGCGCAACTGCTCGTCGATCGCGCGCTGGACCATCGGATCCTCGGGCGTGACGTCCGGATTGAAGCGCGCCACCACGCGACCGTCGCGGCCGATCAGGAACTTCTCGAAGTTCCACAGCACGTCGGCCGCATCGTCCTGGGCGAAGCCGTAACCGGCCAGCTTGGCGCGCATCGCGCCCTGCGCCGGGTCCTGGGCAGCCGGCTGCGCCTGTGTGAGGGCCGCGTACAGCGGATGGCGCGCCGGCCCCTTCACCGAGATCTTCTCGGCCAGCGGGAAGTCGACGCCGTAAGTCGTGCTGCAGAACTGCGCGATCTCGTCGTTGCTGCCGGGCTCCTGGGCGCCGAAGTCGTTGGCCGGAAAGCCGATCACTTCCAGCCCATCGGCGCGCTTGGCTTCGTACAGCCGCTCCAGGCCGTCGTACTGCGGCGTCAGGCCGCATTGCGAGGCCACGTTCACCAGCAGCAGCACCTTGCCGCGGTAGGCCGCCAGCGTGGTCTCGCTGCCGTCCATCAGGCGGAATGGGATCTGGTCGATGTCGGTTTGCATGGGGTTTTCTCCGGTGGTTGGCCTCCCATTGTAGCGGCCATGCAGTCCGATTGCATCGAAGACAAGCCGGGCGTGAACCGGCGACCCATGCTTTCGGTATCATTGGCATAATGAACACGCTCTTTCTACGTCGCAGCTTGTGCACCGCAAGCTTCCTGTCTGTCTGCACACCGGCCCTGGCCACGCGGCCGATGGTCGTCGACGACGCCAGCATCGAGTCGCCCGGCAACTGCCAGCTCGAAAGCTGGACCCAGCGCACGGCCGCCCAGGTCGAGTACTGGGCAGTCCCTGCCTGCAACTTCGGCGGCGCGTGGCAATCGTGGGAACTGAGTGCGGGCCTGGGGCGCGTCAAGCCGGACGGCCCGGATGGCGCCTATCGCTCCGGCGTCCTCCAGGCCAAGACCGTGTTCCGCCCGCTGCAAACGAACGGCTGGGGCATCGGCCTGACCGTGGCCAACCAGTTCCGCCAGGGCGCGGGCGTGGCCGGCGACCTGTCGGTGCTGGTGCCGGCCAGCCTGTCGCGCTTCGACGACCGCCTGCTGATCCACGCCAACCTGGGCTGGCTGCGCGCCCATGCCGACCACCGCTCCGACCTGTTCTGGGCCGGCGGCGCCGCGTGGGCGGCGCGTCCACGGCTGACGCTGACGCTGGAAGCCTACGGCACCGCGCGTGGCCGGGCGCTGGCCCAGGCCGGGATGCGCGTGACGCTGGTGCCGGACCGCCTCGCGCTCGATGCCGGAATCGGCCGCCGCATCGGCGGCGGCGAGAGCGAGCGCTATGCCACGGTCGGGCTGACCTTCGCCGGGCCGGTACTGCGTTGACGCCGCGGAGCGGAAAAAAAAAGTCCGCCAAACTTGCGCCTGGCGGACAAATCCGGGTTCCTGCGAAGAACCACTTTGGAGAGAGAAACGCCAGCATAATCGCCGTCCATGTCAGCAGCATGACAAGGCGCCCTGCTCTACAATCCCCGCAACGCTTGCCAAGAGAACGCCATGTCCCTGTCCGCCTTCCAGTATGGTTCCGATGATGCCGGCCTGGTATGGGGTTTCCTGATCGATGCGGACGGCCGGACGGCTGCGATCGGCGCGCCGGACGCCATCGCCCGTTTGCGCCGGTCGGCCGGCGTTGCCGCAAGCGACGCGGTCCCGGACCAGTACTTCTGGCTCCATTTCAACCTGTCGAACGCCGCCAGCGAGCGCTGGCTGCGCGCCCACGCCGGCCTCGACGAAGGCTTCTACGAGATCCTGCACCAGGGCTCACGCTCGACCCGCATCGAGGTCGTCGACAATGCGCTGGTCGCGGTGGTCAACGACGTCCTCCACAACTTTTCCTTCGACAGCGCCGACATTTCCACGCTGTGGGTGCACGTGACCCCGCACGGCGTGATCAGCGCGCGCCGCAAGCCGCTGGAATCGATCGAACGCCTGCGCCAGGCGGTGCTGCATGGCGCGCCGCTGCGCTCGCCGGTGGAACTGCTGGTGCACCTGCTGCGCGACCAGGCCGAGGTGCTGGTCAACATCGTGCGCGACGCCGTGGCCCGGGTCGACACCACCGAAGACCAGTTGCTCGCCGGGCGCCTGACGCGCAAGCGCGAAGACCTGGGCGCGCTGCGACGGGTGCTGGTACGCCTGCAGCGCTTGCTGGCGCCGGAACCGGCGGCGCTGTTCCGGCTGCTGCAGCGGCCGCCCGCCTGGGTCGCGCCCGAGGACCGCCAGGACCTGCGCCAGTCGACCGAGGAATTCACGGTGGTGCTGAGCGACCTCGCCTCGCTGCAGGAACGCATCAAGCTGCTGCAGGAAGAGATCGCGGCCCAGGTCAACGAAGACAACAACCGCAGCCTGTTCCTGCTGACCATCGTCACCGTGATGGCGCTGCCGATCAACCTGATCGCCGGCCTGCTCGGCATGAACGTCGGCGGCGTGCCGCTGGCGCAGCATGCGCACGGCTTCTGGATCGTGCTCGGCTTTACCGCCGCCTTCACCGCGGCGGTGGCCTGGCTGCTGCTGCGGCTGCAACGGCCGCGCTGAGGCGCCGCAGGCCTTGTACTGCGCCGCAGCGTCACGTTGCGGTCACAATCCCCCTCTATAGTTGTCTCGGAATTATTAACGCCGAGTCAACTTTCATGAATACGCATGCCACCGCCCAGGCCGCGAACCGTTCCAGCGCGCGGCTGTCCACAGTACGCAATCGGATTGCCCCTTTTTCGAAACCGTTCTGACTGCCGGGACCCGCCATGAAAGAATTCGACCGCAACGACGACATCCTCCAGCGCGTCCAGCGCGACGCCCTGGACAGCTACGACGAAGAGCTGGAACTCGAGCTCGACGACCGCGCCCTCGATCCGGACACGCTGCTGCCGCAGCTGGAGGCCAGCGATGCCGAGCGCGATGCGCGCCAGCGCTATTTCCGCGAACTGTTCCGCCTGCAGGCCGAGCTGGTCAAGCTGCAGGACTGGGTCGTGCAGACCGGCCACAAGGTGGTCATCCTGTTCGAGGGCCGCGACGCCGCCGGCAAGGGCGGCGTCATCAAGCGCATCGTGCAGCGCCTGAACCCGCGCGTGTGCCGGGTGGCGGCGCTGCCGGCACCGAACGACCGCGAACGCACGCAATGGTATTTCCAGCGCTACGTGCCGCACCTGCCGGCCGCCGGCGAAATCGTCCTGTTCGACCGCAGCTGGTACAACCGCGCCGGGGTCGAGCGCGTGATGGGGTTCTGCAGCGACGACCAGTACGAGGAATTCTTCCAGACCGTGCCGGAGTTCGAGCGCATGCTGGTGCGTTCGGGGATCCAGCTGATCAAGTACTGGTTCTCGATTTCCGACGAAGAGCAGAACGCGCGCTTCCTGAGCCGCATCCACGATCCGCTCAAGCAGTGGAAGCTGAGTCCGATGGACCTGGAATCGCGCCGGCGCTGGGAGGAATACACCAAGGCCAAGGAAATCATGCTGGAGCGGACCCACATTCCGGAAGCGAAATGGTGGGTGGTGCAGGCGGTCGACAAGAAAAAAGCGCGCCTGAACTGCATCCACCACCTGCTGCAGCAGATGCCCTACGTCGAGATCGAGCGGCCCGAGATCCACCTGCCGCAGCGCGAATACCACGAGGACTACGTGCGGCGGCCGGTGCCGCCCGAGATCATCGTGCCGGAAATTTACTGACCGAGAACCCTCCCCCACCCCGAAAGGATCCGCTCTCATGAAACAACCGATGCATCTCTGCCTGCTGCCGCTCGCCGCCCTGACCCTCTTTTCCGGTACGGCGCAGGCCACGCCGACGCTGACCGGCGACCGTCCGCTGGTGATTTCCCACCGCGGCGCCAGCGGCTACCTGCCGGAAGAGTCGATCCAGGCCTACCAGCTGGCGATGCGCATGGGCGCCGACTACATCGAGGGCGACGTCTACCTGACCGCGGACAACAAGGCAGTGATGCTGCACGACGGTACCCTGAACGCCACCACCAACGTCGTGGCCTACGCGGCGACGCATCCGGACATCGCCGCCCTGCGCTCCGCCAACGGCAGCTACGACGTCACGAAATTCACGCTGGCGCAGCTGCGCCAGCTGTCGGTGACCTGCCGCAATGCGAACGGCTACTGCACCGACAAGACGTATTTCGATGCCGGCCAGTCGTACACCTTCGCGTCCTACAGCGACTTCCTCGACCTGGCCTACAACAACTACCTGGCCACGGGCATCGCCATCGGCGTCTTCCCGGAAGCCAAGCAAGGCGGCCTGGCCGTGGCGGAAGCGATCCTGGCCGGCCTGACCGATACGAAATACAACGGTTACTTCACGACCGCCGGCCGCGCCCTGACGCAGTCGTTCGACGCCACCCAGGTGAGCTACCTGAACGCCAATTCCGCCATTCCGGTCAGCTACCTCGGCGCCTGCCCGACCACCGCGGCAGCGGCGGCCCAGGTGGCCGCCATCGCCGACGGCATCGGCCCCTCGACCGGCCAGCTCAGCGCCGCCTGCGTGAACGCCGCCCACGGCGCCGGCCTGAGCGTGATCCCGTACACCTACCTGAACAATCCGTCGACCTACGCCAGCGCCTACAACCTCGGCGTGGACGGCGTCTTCACGAATTTCCCGGACATCGCCGCCAGCGTGCGCGACCAGGTGTTCGGGCCGGAGACGCCGGTGCCGGAGCCGCACTCGGTCGCGCTGCTGGGCCTGGGTCTCGCGGGCCTCGGCGTGTTCCGCAAGCGCAAACAGGCCTGAGCATCACATGTGAACCTCAGGCCGGCAGCGGCCTGCTCCTGAGCGTCGAGACGATGGTGTCGATGCTCGCCGGCTTCGCCAGGTGCGCATTGAAGCCGGCGGCCAGGGTGCGCGCCCGCGTGGCCGGTGCGTTACAGGACGACAGCGCCACCAGGTAAGGGACCTCGCCGGTCGCGCGCACGGCGCTGGCGACGTCGAAGCCGTCGATGTTCAGCATGGCGAGGTCGAGCAGCAGCGCGTCGGGCCGGAATTCGCGCACGAGCTGCAGCGCTTCGGCGCCGCCGTAGGCGCAGCATGCCTGGATACCGTGCAGGCCGAGGGCTTCGGTCAGGAAATCGGCGACGTCGCAGTCATCGTCGACGACGAGCACGCGGGGAGAGGAAGTAGGCATGGCCAGGGTCCGGTAAGGGGCGTCGCTGCGCGACGGTTACGCGGCGTTTGCTGGGCCGGGGTGAGATGGCGGGCGATGTGGCCAGCCAGGCCGCCATCCTACCACGATTACTGCGTCACGCGTGCAGCACGTCGACGAAGCGGCCGAGCGGCATCGGCCGGTGGAACAGGTAGCCCTGCATCGCGGTACAGCCATGGGCGCGCAGGTAGCGCGCCTGCACCTCGGTCTCGACGCCTTCGGCCACCAGGTGCAGCCGCAATCCGCGCGAGATCGAGATGATCGCCAGCACCACCGGGTAGTGGCCGTTCTCGTCGTGGATCTCCTGCACGAAGGACTGGTCGATCTTGATGGTATGGACCGGGAAGCGGTGCAGGTAGGCCAGCGACGAATAGCCGGTGCCGAAGTCGTCGATCGCCACCGACACGCCGAGCTGCCCCAGCTTGTTCAGCTGCTCGATGGCGCGCTGCGGGTTGCGGATGCAGATGTTTTCGGTGATCTCGACTTCGATGGCGCCGGGCGCGACGCCATGGCTCAGCATGGCGTCGTGCATCTTGTCGAAGAAATCGCCGCGGTCCAGGTATTGCGGCGATACGTTCAGCGACAGCTTCAGCTGGACGCCGCCGATGTGGGTCCAGGCGGACATGTCGCGGCACAGCGCGCCGATCATCCAGTCCGAGATCGGCAGCATCAGGCCGCTCTCCTCGGCGAAGGGTAAGAATTCACCGGGCGAGACCACGCCGCGCAGCGGGTGGTTCCAGCGCATCAGCGCCTCGGCACCGATGATGCGGCCGCTGGCGGCGTCGATCTGCGGCTGGTAGTACATTTCCAGTTCATCGTTCTCGAGCGCCTTGCGCAAGCCCTGTTCGAGCGCGATCTTCTGGTGCGCCGCATCCTGCATCGACGGGTCGTAGAAGGCGTGGCCGTTCTTGCCGCGCCCTTTGACCTGGTACATGGCGATGTCGGCGTGGCGCAGCAGCTCGTCGATGGTCTCGCCGTGTTCCGGGTAGACCGCGATGCCGATCGAGGCCGAGATGTGCACCTGGTGGCCGTCCAGGTCGAAGGGCTGGTGCAGCCGCTCGAGGAACTTGGAGGCGACGATGCGCGCATCCTCGCGGTCGCGCAGCTCGGGCAGCACGATGGTGAATTCGTCGCCGCCCTGGCGCGCCAGCGTATCGCCCTTGCGCAGGCATTCCTTCAGGCGCCCTGCGGCCTGCTGCAGCAATTCGTCGCCCTGCACGTGGCCGAGGGTGTCGTTGACCAGCTTGAAGCGGTCCAGGTCGACGAACATCACCGCCAGTTCGGCATGCTTGCGCCGGGCCTGGTGCAGCGCCAGGCCGAGGCGGTCCTTGAACAGCGTGCGGTTCGGCAGGCCGGTCAGGATGTCGTGGTAGGCCTGGTGGTAGATCACCTCTTCGGCGCGCTTGCGGCCGCTGACGTCGCGTGCGATGCCGTAGGTGCCGATGAAGGACGGTTCGCCCGGCGCCCGGTCCGGCCGGTGCATGCCCATCGCATTCAGCGAAATCGTCATCGCCGTGGTGTTGAAGGCGTGCGCATGGCGGGTGCCGGCGCGGCATTCGAGGCGCAGCTCGACGTTGCGCGCGGCCCGTTCGCCGGCGCGGCGCTCGTCGAACACGTGGCGCGCGCGTTCCAGGTCGTCCTCGTGCACCAGCACCGCGTAGTGCTGGCCGATCAGTTCGCGCCGGGTGTAGCCGAGCAGCTGGCAGGCGCGGTCGTTGACGAAGGTGAAGCGGCCTTCATGGTCGAGCGTGTAGATGATGTCCGGCGACGAGTCGACCAGGTAGCGGTACATCTTTTCCGAGTTTTCCAGCTGGCGGGCGATCAGGCGGTTGCCCTGCTCCAGGCGGCGCTGCTGCAGCGCGTTGGCGACCGTCTGCAACAGTTCCTCGCGGCTGTAGGGCTTGCGCAAGTAGTCGTGGGCGCCGCGCTTGAGGGCACCGATCGCCGCGTCGATCTCGACCATCCCGCTGATGACGATCACGCCGGCGTCGATGCCCTGCTGGTTGATGAAGTCCATGACCCGGTCGCCGCCGACGTCCGGCAGGCGCAGGTCGAGCAGCACCAGGTCGAAGCGTTCGCGCGCCAGCCGCGCCAGGGCCTCGCCGCCGCTGGCGACGCAGGTCAGGTGGTAGCCGCGCCCGTGCAGCAACTGGCCGAGCGAGCGCAAGGCATGCGCTTCGTCGTCGACCACCAGCAGCCGCGGCGGCTTGCCATCGGTAGCGGCCGGCAGGTCACTGAACACGGGCATCCCGGCTGGGAAGTTCGAGGGACCGGGGTGGAAGCCGGTGGGGGACCCTGGCAATTGCTGATGGCGCTTTGACATCCTGGGGGCAATAAAATATTTGCCGTGGGTATGAGAAGGCACCAATCATATCGGCATCATTCCTCAAAGACAATAATTTCTACCAGGTTTTGTGTCTCGCAAACCATCTTTTTGCCGTTCACAACACCAGAGGCCATGAGGTATCGGGTCTGGACATACGCGCCCACACACCCGCGTTGCGCTGGTACAGAATTGATACACATTTGTCAAAAACTTGGTGACAATTACCTATTGGCAATTTATGATTCTTCAAATTCATCAATTTTTCTATCGGCGTGCCGCAGAAGTGCCGCCCTCATCATCATGGCCAACGTGAACGATATCGCCGCCTGGCGGGAACGGACCTTCACCTCCCTGCTGTCGGTGGTACTCGTGGTGGGCAGTCTGTCGACCGTCGCGATCTTTCCCCTGCTGGTATCCCAGGGCATGTGGACCGTCGCCGTCGCCGACACGGTCGCGCTGGTCTGGATTTTCGCCGTCTGGCGGCTCAGGAAGCTGTCCTATACGGCGCGCGTGCTGCATTTCCTGACCGTGGTCTACCTGCTGTCCGTGGTCCTGATGCTGACCGTCGGCGCGGCCAGCCTGAGCTACCTGCTGGGTCCACCGCTGATCGCGTCCATCCTGCTGGGCATGCGCCCGGCGATGCTGGCGCTCGTGCTCGGCGCCGCCTCGCTGGTCGCGCTCGGCGCCGACGGCCATATCGTGCTGCACGTGCCGGGCTGGGAACACGATCCGCTCAAGGCATCCCTGGTCGCCGCCCTGAACTACGGCACCATCGGCGCGATGCTGGTGCTGACCAGCAGCACCCTGCTCAAGGGCCTGTCGCGCTCGCTGTCCGACCTCGAACTGACCTCGGCCGCGGTCTCGCGCCTGAACGACCTGGTGCTGATCGCCAAGGCTGCCGACGCCCAGCAGGCGCCGCAGCCGATCACCTTCGCCAACGACGCCTTCCTGCGCCGCACCGGCTACACCCGCGAGGAGATCGTCGGCCACAGCCTGCACGTGCTGCAGGGACCGGAGACCGATCCGGCGGTCCTGAAGCGCCTGTTCGAGGCGCTGATCGCCGGCCAGCCCTGCAACGATGAGCTGATCTGTTATACGCGGGCCGGCGAGACCTTCTGGGTCGAGCTCGAGGCGGTGCCGTTCTCGCGCGCCGGCGAGCCGACCAGCCACTGGGTCGTGGTCGGGCGCGACATCACCGAGCGCCGCATGGCGGCCGACGCGATCCACCGCCTGGCCTTCTACGACGTGCTCACCGGGCTGCCGAACAGGCGCCTGCTGATGGAGCGCCTCGGCGCGGTGGTCGAGCAGGCCCGCGCCGGCAATGGACTGGGCGCCGTGCTCTATCTCGACCTCGACAATTTCAAGGACATCAACGACGCGCGCGGCCATGCGGTCGGCGACGCCCTGCTCGGCCATGCCGCGACGCGCCTGGCACAGGCGGTGCGCAGCTGCGACACCGTGGCCCGCATCGGCGGCGACGAGTTCGTGGTGCTGGTCGACGGGCTGGGCACGGATCCGGCGGCCGCCGCGCAGCGCGCGCTCGACCTGGCCGGCCTGGTGGGCAGCGCGCTGGCCGCGCCGCTCGACCTCGAAGGCCAGCCCTACCGTATCGCCTCCAGCATCGGGGTGACGCTGGTGCAGCGCGGCTGCGCCAGTGCGCACGACCTGCTGCGCGAGGCCGATACCGCGATGTACCGCGCCAAGTCCGGCGGCCGCAACGGCGTGGTGCTGTTCGAAAGCGCGATGCTGGCCGAAGCCCAGCACAAGCTGACGCTGGAGCGCGACCTGGCGCAGGCGCTGGTCAACGGCGAGCTGTCGATGCACCTGCAGCTGCAGGTCGACCATGGCGGCGCGCCGGCCGGCGCCGAGCTCCTGATGCGCTGGCGCCGCGCCGACGGCAGCATGGTCCGCCCCGACATCTTCATCCCGGCGGCGGAATCGAGCGGCATCATCGTCCCCCTCGGACACTGGGTGCTGCGCCAGGCCTGCGCCGCCTGGCTGGCGCTGGACCGCGCCGGGCATCCGATGCCGCTGTCGATCAACGTCAGCCCGCTGCAGTTCCGCCAGCCGGATTTCGTGCAGCAGGTGCGCGCCATCCTGCTCGAGACCGGCGCTCCGCCCGAGCAGCTGATCTTCGAAGTGACCGAAGGGCTGCTGGTCGAGGACATCGCCCAGACCATCGCGCGCATGCACGAACTGAGCGCGCTCGGCATCCGCTTCTCGGTCGACGACTTCGGCACCGGCTACTCGAACCTGGCCTACCTGAAAAAGATGCCGCTGTACGAACTGAAGATCGACAAGAGCTTCATGCACGACACGCCGCACGACGAGAGCGGCACCGCGATCGTGCAGTCGATCCTGTCGATGGCCGGCCACCTCGGCCTGCGCGTGGTCGCGGAAGGCATCGAATCCGATGCCCAGGCGTGCTACCTGAAGTCACACGGCCGCCCCTACATGCAGGGCTTCCTGTATCACCGCCCGATGCCGCTCGACCAGCTGCTCGGCTGGCTCGACGATACCGCCGGCGGGGCTGCCGCAGCCATGACATCCGCGGCATCCGACACTGCCTTGGTGTAAGTGTATTCCTACGCAACGAATAGGACTCAGCTGAATGCTGCAAGGAAATTTCAGCGTTACCATCTGGTATTAATTTACCGAAAAAGGCGACGCGATGCCGATCTACGTCCTCCTCGTCGGCGGCGACGAACCGCTATACGACACCGCAACCCGCCTGATCGGTGAATCCCCGCTCAAACTGGTCGCGGTGCCCGATCCCGACACCGCCCTGAACGCCCTGGCCGGCGTCCGCTTCGACGTGCTGGTCGGCGGCGCGATGGCGGACGACGCCATGTTCGAACGCTTCCTGGTGGCCGCCAGGGAGCTGCAGCCGGGGCTGCACGTCATCGACGCGCGCAAGATCGGGTCGGCGCCGCCACGCCGCTACACCAAGGTGCGCAAGCCGGCCGCCGCCCTGCTGCCGGCGCTGCTGGCCTGAAGCGCGCCGCCAATCGTAACAAGCGCCATCAATTTCGTCAGTTCTGTATATTTTCGCAACGCCCGTGCCGCTCCTTCGGCGGCATGGCTTTTCCAACCTACTGCGAGAGTAATAATGGCTGACAAGAAAAAATCGAAGGAAAACAAGCATATCGTCCAGGAATTCGGCGCGCTGGCGCCGGTCCGCATCGGACTGTCGGAAGAAGTCCGTTCCAAGAGCGTGCGTGCGCTCAACCGCCTGCTGGCGCATACGATGGCCATGCGCGACGCCTACAAGAAGGCGCACTGGCAGACCGCCGGCGCCACCTTCTACGAACTGCACCTGCTGTTCGACAAGCACTACGAAGAACAGGCCGAGCTGATGGATTCGATCGCCGAGCGCATCCAGACGCTGGGCGGCGTCACCGTCGCGCTGCCGGGCGACGTCGCCTCGGAATCGGAAATCGCACGCGCACCGCGCGGCCGCGAATCCGCCCGCGCCCAGCTCGACCGCCTGGCCAGCGGCCACGAAACGATCCTGCTGGATGCGCGTCCGCTGGCGCGCGCCGCCGACGATGCCGGCGACGACGGCACCAACGACCTGATCGTCAGCGAAATCGTGCGCACCAACGAACTGCAGAGCTGGTTCATCGTCCAGCACCTGTCGCGCCAGTCGGAACTGGGCGACGTGCAGGCCCCCGCGGCCCCGGTCTGATGCTCGCGGGCCGGCCGCCCGCCCTTACTGCGCGAAGCGCGGCTTGAGCCGGTCGGCGTCGGCCACCGGGAACGGGAAGCCCAGCACCACGGCGGCGCCCTGGGTCTGGTTCTGCGCCTGGCACTTGTGGGTGCAGGCCGTGGCCGGCGGCGCGACTTCGGTGGCGTCCTCGCCCATCACCTGCCCCATGCGCCCGCCGCTGGCAACCGACCATTGCGACACGCCGCCGCAGTGCTGGACGCGGGCAACGCCGCCGGTGCGGGTCGCGATATTGTTGGTGCACAGCGGCTCGGCGATGCGGTCGGCGAACTGCGGGCTGTCGCGGCCGACGAACTTCGACGAGTAATCGTTGCCGAAATTGATGCGCGGTCCGATGGTCAGCGTGGTGTCCTTGAAGGGCACGACCTCGCCTTCGCGGTTGCGGAAGTTGCGGTTGTCGAAGTAGAAGGCGCTCTGCGCCAGCTTGTGGGTGAACACGGTCTTGGTCTCGTCGGCGCGCGCCACTTCCATCTGGAAGATGCCGCCGTTGGCGCAATCCTTGGCCTGGATCTTCATCGTCAGGCCGGGACCGGTGCGGGTCAGCACGATGTCGGCCGAATCGCTCAGCTCGACTTTCACGGCGCTGTTCAGGAACAGGCCGCGGTGGTCCGGCAGCTTGCTGTCGAAGACCGGGGTGGACCGGCCGCCGGTGATGTCCTTTTTATTGGCGACGCCGGTCATCGCGTAATTCAGCACGCCGAACGAGGCGGCGTCGACGTCGAACTGCACGTAGCGCCCCTGCACGCGGAAGGTCGATGCCACGCTGCCCGGCGCTACCGACACCGTCTGCGCACCGCTCTTGCCGAGCACCGTGAAGCCGCCGTTCTCGCAGCCCGAGGAACTCGCCGCGTACGCCTGTTGCGCCGACAGTAGCAATCCCATGCAGCAAGCCGCCATCCAGTTTTTCATGTCGTTCTCCATCCCTGTTAAAGTGCGCCGGTGGTCGAAGTGATCCGGTCGCCATCGCTGATGCGAATTCCGTGTTTCTTCATTGCGGGTCGATGCGCCCGTAGGCGCCGTGCGTGCCGTTGGCCGGGCCGGCGGCATAGAACAGCGTGGTCGCCGGCTGCTCGTTGACGCCGTTGCCGAACGCGATGCCCCACAGGCCGTCGATCGCGATCGGGGTCTTGTCCGCTTTCGCCAGCACGCCCACCAGGGCGCCGCTGGCCGGATCGAAGACGTTGATCTTGCCGTCGCCGAAGTTCCCGACCAGCAGCATGCCGGCGGCACTGCCGAAGCCGGCCGGCGCCTGGGCTATGCCCCAGGGTGCGTTCAATGCGCCGCCGGTGGCAAAGCGTTTGACCAGGGCGCCGCTCGGATCGAACACGTCGATGATGCCGAGACCGGGGCCGCGGTTCTCGCCCGGCCCGCTGGCCGCGCGCTGCGCATAGGTCACGTAGATGCGGTTGCCGACGGCCTGGATGCCGTAGGGCGCATAGCCGGCCGGCAGTCCGCTGTCGGTGAAGCCGCCGCCGGGCAGCGTCACCTTCTTCCACGCCGGGTCGTAGACGTCGATACGGCCGTTGCGGAAGTCGGCCGCATATAAATAGTTTATGCCGTTATGGCTGGCCAGCGTCAGGCCTGTGTAGGCCGCCGCGCCGGCGGCGCCGCCGGCGGCGGTATCGACCGTCGTGATGGCGTGCAGGCGGTCGACCGCCGGTGCCCAGCCGGACAGGGTGCCGCCGGTGCCGGCGAAGATGAAGGCGGCGACGCCGCTGGCGGCGCCCGCGCTCACGCGGAAGTCCTGGGTGCCGTTGTAGACGATGCCGGCCGGCCCGGCGGCGCCACCCGCCCCCGCCGGCACGCTCACCACCAGGGTCTGCGGATTGCCCCTGCCGTCGTACAGCGTGGAGGTCGAGGTGCCCTGGTTGGCCACCCACACGAAGCCGGTCGGATTGAAGGCGATGCCCCAGCCGTTGACCAGGTTCGCATCCACATGGGCGGCCGCGCCGGCGGCGCTGTCGGCGACCACGTTGGCGGCAGTGAACGCCGACAGCGCCGGCGGCGGTGCCGGACTGGCGGGCGCGTCGTCGTCGCCGCCGCAGGACAGCAAGGCAGCGCCGAAGAACGCGCCGGACAACATGACGGACAACAGCCTGGCGCCGCGGCGCGCGGGGGCTTGGAATCGGATCTGCATGGCGTGCTCCTGTCGGGTGGATCGGGACATCTGGCCCGTAAATACCCGCCGGCACGCTAAAGGTTCAATATTTTTTCAGAAATGAAGACTGAGGCTCGCCGTGAATCCGCGGGCACGCGGCAATTCGGACAGGTAACTGCGCCAGCGCGTCTGTACGCCGGCCTGCACGGTGCAGTCGCCGATGTCGGCGACCAGGGCGATGCGCGCGTCGCCGCTGTTGCCGACGCCGTCCACCGTGCCCTCGTAGCCGCCCATCGGATGCAGCAGGCCGGCATGCGCGGTCAGGCGCACGCTGTCGCTCAGGGGCCAGGCGCCGCTCAGGTCCAGGTACAGGCTGCGTCCTTCCCCGTAATAGGCGGGCGAATAGAACAGGCGCGCGCTGCCGCGCTGCGAGGCCAGGCCGGCGTAGAACTCGTGGTAATTCCAGCGGCCGTCGCGCAGGAAGGTGCTGCGGGTGATGCCGGCGTCCCAGGACAGCGTGGACGTGATCCGCTGCGCCCTGCCGCCGTAGGCGATCAGCTGGCCCTGGGCCCGTCCCTCGAGCCGGACCGGCGAGGCGAAGGCGCCGGCATACCAGCCGGCCGCGGTCTCGTGCTCGACGCGCAACTGCAGCGCCGGACTGGTGTCCAGCGCGATGCCGCGTCCGGCGTATTCGGAGACCAGGGTCAGGTCGGCACTGGTCTGGCAGTGGGCGGGCCCGCTGAGGCAGATCAGCGTGAAGGCGGCGAGCGTAGAGGCGGCAAGCGCGAAGGTGGCGGTGTCGTGGCGGCGGTCGGGGTGCATAGGCAGACGCAGGCTTTCGCCGCCCGCGACAGGGCAGCACATGCGTCTATGTTACCAGCCGCGAGCAGGCGCACGCCGCCGCGCGGCCGGACCTCGGCCAGCAGCGCGGCCAGGCCGGCGACGTGGGCCGCCGCATACGACGAGCCGGACACCAGGTTCCAGCGCGGTCCCGGCGCGCAGGTCGGCACGTCGGTGCCCGGCGCGTACAGCAGGTTCGATGGGGCCGCGTGGCGGTCGCCGCTGCGCGCGACCCCGATCACGCCCGGCAGCGAGGCCGGGAAGCCGCCGTCGGGGCGCTGCGGATCGGCCGCCCCGACCACGGTCACGCCGCGTCCCAGCGCCGCCTCCAGCAGGCTTTGCAGCAGGCGGTCGGGCGGGCCGGCGAGGCTCAGGTTGATGATGTCGGCGCCGTTCTCGAGCGCGTAGTTGATCGCCTTGCCCAGCGTGAGGCTGTTGCAGCGCGCGGCGCGTCCGCCGGTTTCCCAGCAGGCGCGCAGCGCCATCAGCGACGCGCCCGGGGCGATGCCGGCGATGCCGACGCCGTTGCCGCTGCGGGCGCCGATGATGCCGGCGACGGCGGTGCCGTGGACCTCGGCGGGATCGGGCGCGGCGTCGACGAAATTGCGGCGCAGCTTGACCCGGCCGGCCAGGTCCGGATGGGCGGCGTCGACGCCGCTGTCGACCACGGCGACGGTGACGTTGCGGCCGGTACTGACCCGGTGCAGTTCGGCCAGGTGCCAGTCCTGCGCCGCCGGCTGGGCCGGGTACAGCGGGTCGGCGTCGGCGAGGCCGTGGTAGTCCGCCAGCGGCTGGGCCCAGGCCACGCGCGCATCGTGCGCCAGCTCGTCCAGCACGCGCGCGGACGGCACGGCATCGGGCGCTTCCATCACGAAGCAGTCGACGCCGATGGCCGGCATCGGCCAGTTGTCGCGCAGGCGCAGGCCGTGGGCGGCGGCGATGTCGGCGGCCACGCGCCGGCGCGCGGCGCTGCCGCTGTCCTTCAGGTAGCCGCCGCCGTACGAGGCATCGGGACGGAAGTGGCCGGCCGGCAGGCGCAGCATCACCAGCACCTGGTGCTGCGCGGCCTCGGCCACCGGATCGGGGTGGTCCGCCGGCGGCGCCTCTGCCGGCGCCTGCGCCTGCGCGAATCCGTAGAGCAGGAGCGCGGCGACCGCAGCGAACATGCGCAGGCGCTTCAAGGCGAGCCTTCCGCGCCGAGCGGCTCGGCCAGCGTGACGGCGGCCTGGCCGCGCAGGCGCCCGGCCACCGCATCGGCTGGCTGTTCGGTGGCCAGCACCCAGGCGCCGGTGGCGGTCGGCCCGCCGGCGATGCGGGCGCCGTTTTCCAGCACGATGCGGCGCAGCTCGCGTTCCGGCGTGTCGGGCTTGAACATGACGATCAGCCGGCTCTGGCTGCCTGCCGCGGCGCCGAGCACGCGGTAGTCGCCGGCCCGTGCCTCGGCCCCGCCCGACGGCCGCACCAGCAGGCCGGCCAGCACGGCGATCACGCAGCATTGCGCGCCGACGGCGAGGCGCAGCCAGCGCCCGTCGTTGGCGGCCAGGCGCGTGCGCCAGCCGGGCAAGGTCGACGCCTGCGCCGGCACCGGTATGGGTGCGGCCGGCTGCTGGGGCGGCAGCGCATCCAGCTGCGGCAGCAGGCGCGCCAGCGCGGCGTCCGGGTCGCAGTCGGGCACCGTGCCCGCTCCGGCGGCGCGCAGCGTGTGCAGCGCGGCGAGGTCGGCGCGGCATGCCGCACACCCCTTCAGGTGCGCCTGCACCCGTTCCAGTTCGCTGCCGGCCAGGCTGCCGTTGGCGAGCCAGGGCAGCGCTTCCTGTGCTTCGCGGTGCGGATTCATGGGCGTTCCTCCAGTTGGCCGTCCAGCAGCAGCGCCAGGCGCTTGCGGGCATGGAACAGCCGCGTCTTGATCGTATTGACCGGGCACGCCATGATCTCGGCGATTTCGGCCTGGCTCATGTCGTGGTACAGGGTCAGCTGGAATGCGGTGCGCTGGGCCAGCGGCAACTGGGCCAGCGCCGCGTCCACCGCGTGCGCCAGGCGCAGGCGCTCGAATTGCCAGTCGGGGCGGTCGGCATCCGCGCCTTCGCGCTCGTCGACGGCGGCTTCGACCGGCTCGTCGACCGCCTGCAGGGCCTTGCAGGCGCGCCGGTAGGCGATCGCGAAGATCCAGGTCGACACCTTGCTGCTGCCGTCGAAGGTGGCCGCCTTGCGCCACACCGCCAGCAGCGTGTCGTTGACGATTTCCTCGATCAGCGCGCTGCTGCGCGTCATGCGCTGCAAGAAGCGCCCCAGGCGCGGGAAATAGGCGCGGTACAGCGCCTCGAAGGCGCGCCGGTCGCCGGCCGCGATACGGCCGACCAAGCAGGCTTCGCCCTCGGCCGTGCGGGCCAGGAGCGCGGGGTCGTCGGTTCTTCTGTCCAAGCTGGGTCTCCACGGTTTCCGGTATATACCCGGCTGGCGGCAAATGGTTCAATCCGCCGTGGAGTTTGCCTGAAGAAAGCATCCGGCCGCAATCTTTCTAGCGGCCGGCCGAGTCCATTTCGATCAGGTCGAGCATGGCGCCGGCGTCGACCGGCTTGACCAGGAAATGATCGAAGCCGGCCGCCATGGCGCGTTCGCGGTCCTGCTCCTGGCCGTAGCCGGTCAGCGCGATCAGCAGCGCGCCGGCGGTCGCGCTGCGGGCGCGCAGCATGCGGGCGAGCGTGTTGCCGTCGATTTCCGGCAGGCCGATATCCAGTATGCATACGTCCGGATGGGCCGTGTCGGCGCGCTCCAGCGCCACCGTGGCCGCATGCTCGACCATGACCTCATGGCCGACCACTTCGAGATACATCGCCAGCATGCGCGCGGCGTCGACGTTGTCGTCGACGATCAGCACGCGCCGCCCCTGGAACACGGGACTGCCGTGCGGCCGCTCGCTTGCCGATGCGGCATCGCCCTGCGGCGGGAGGGCCCTGGGCAGGGTCACGATGAAGTCGCTGCCGCAGCCGCTGCCGCCGCTTTCGCAGGCCACCGTCCCGCCGTGCAGTTCGACCAGGCTCCTGACCAGGGCCAGGCCGATGCCGAGGCCGCCCTGGGAGCGGTCCGGGCTGCGCTCGGCCTGGGCGAACAGGTCGAAGATGCGCGGCTGCAGTTCGAGCGGGATGCCGACGCCGTTGTCGGCCACGTGCAGCCGCACGTGGCGCTCCGTGGCCTGCATGGTCAGGTGGATGCTGCCGCCGCGCAGCGTGTACTTGGCGGCGTTGTTCAGCAGGTTGGTCAGGATCTGGATCAGGCGCTTGTGGTCGCCCACCACATGGGCCGGTGCCGGGTCCAGTTCCAGCGTCAGCCGATGGCCTTTCTGTTCGATCAGGGGGCGCGCCTGTTCCAGCGCATCGGCCACGATCTGCTTCACCTCGAGGTCGGCTTTTTCCAGCGTGATCAGGCCACGCGTCACCCGCGACACATCCAGCAGATCGTCGACCAGGCCCGTCATGTGGCCGACCTGGCGCGAAATGATCTGGCTGGTGCGCCTGAGCTGTTCCGGTTCCAGCCGCGCCACCGCCATCAGGTCGGCGGCGGCGCGGATCGGCGCCATCGGGTTCCTGAGTTCGTGCGCCAGCATGGCGAGGAACTCGTCCTTCCTGCGGTCGGCCTCGCGCAAGGCCTCTTCGGCGCGCTTGCGTTCGCTGATATCGACCGACACCGCCAGCATGCTCTGGATCGCGCCGCCGGGCGCGCGCACCGGACTCACCGTATTGTTGACCCATACGACGCCGCCGCCAGGCCATAGATAGCGCTTCTCGATCTCGAAAGGCTCGCCGGTGGCCACGGCGCGTTCGAACAGCGGCAGGTTGCGCACCAGATCGTCCGGATGGGTGATGTCCTGCATGCGCATGCCGAGCAAGTCTTCGCGCGCACGCCCGACGATCCGGCAAAAGCGCTCGTTCATGCGCACCAGCCTGCCGCTCAGGTCGGCTTCGCTGATGCCGGCGCCGGTCTGGGCAAACAGCGACGCCAGGTGCGCTTCGCTCTGGCGCAGGGCCAGCTCGGTGCGCCTGCGCTCGGTGACGTCGACGAAGGTGCAGACCGCGCCCTGCAGTTCGCCGTCCTGCCAGACCGGCCGTGCCCGGTATTCAACGGGAAACGCGGAGCCGTCGATGCGAAAGAACACCTCGTCCTCGACATGGGCGAAGGTGCCGAAGCGCGCCGACTGGTAGATCGGGCAGTCGCACACGTCGTACTCGGTGCCGTCCGGATGCCGGTGGTGGATGACGCCGTGCAGCTTGCGTCCGACCGCGTCTTCTTCGCGCGCAAAACCGAGCATCTTCAGGAACGCCGTGTTGCACATGATCGTGACGCCGTCCCGGTCGACCGAATAAAACCCTTCTTCGCCGCTGTCGATCAGCAGGCGCAGATAGTCGTGGTTGGCACGGATGCGTTTCTCGGCGCTGCGCAGCTCGGTTCCCATCCGGTGATTGTCGATGCATGCGTGGCAGCGCCTGGCGACAGCGGACAAGAGCGCGACGTCGTGCGCCGTCCAGTGCCGCGGAGCATCCTGCGCCACCAGCATCCAGGCCAGGGTCTGCCCGTCCTCGGTCACCGGCGCTGCCATGAATGCCCCCGGCGCTGCGTCCGTGCCGGGCGGCAGCCAGCCGGCGAAGCGCGCGTCGGCCTTGCAGTCGTCGACGACGCAGGCCGGCACGGTGCGGCCGGGCGGCGCGCCCTGGCCGCCCCCCGCGTCGGTCGCGACCTGCTGCAGGCCCTCCGCCATGCGGTCCCAGTCGGCGCTGGCCCGGTCGAGGTAGCGGCAATGGTCGCCCTGCATGTGCGCGCACAGCAGGCTGGCGGCGGCCTGGGCGATCTGGGCGGGCTCGGCCAGGCCCTCGAGCGCCCCGTCGAGCCTGGCGAGGAAGCGGTAGCGGTCGAGTTCTTCCAGTAATGCGCGGCTGGTCCCCGCATCGGGCAGTGCTTGTTCCGGCATCGTCATGCTTTTTAATGGGATCGGGGGCACATCGTAATCCAGTTCGACGCGGATAAAGTGCTCGATTGAAACCGGACGGCACGCCATGTGCATGGAAGTTATATTAGAATTTCGCCATCCGCTTGTCCGTACATTATTTTTGCCGGGGTTTCTCGCATGTCGGTCCGCTTCCGCAACAATGTCCACGTCGCCGGTTCCGGCACCTCCACCATCGTCTTCATCCACGGTTTCGGTTGTGACCAGACCATGTGGCGCTACCTGGCGCCGGTACTCGAGGAGCGCTACCGTGTCGTGACCTACGACCTGGTCGGGTGCGGCGAATCGGACCTGCAGATGTACGACCGCGACAAGTACGCCACGCTGCAAGGCCACGTCGACGATTTGTTCGATATCCTGGAGTCCTGCGCACGCGGCCCGGTGGTGCTGGTCGGCCATTCGGTCGGCGCCATGATCGGCATGCTGGCGACGATTCGGGCGCCAGCGCGTTTTGCGGCGCAGGTCATGCTCAGTCCATCGCCGTGTTTCATCAACGACGGCGACTATATCGGCGGCTTCAATCAGGAAGACCTGGAAGCGCTGCTTGCCACCATGGAAGACAATTTCCTGGGCTGGTCGAGGGACGTGGCGCCGCTGATCACCGGTGGGCAGCACCACCCGGCGCTGACCAACGAGCTGGCGCGGCGCTTCTGCCGCAACGATGCGGCGATCATGCGCCATTTCGCGCGCGTCGCCTTTCTGTCCGATTATCGCGCCGACCTGGCGCGCTCCAGCGTGCCGGCACTGGTGCTGCATTGCAGCGACGACCTGCTGGTGCCGCACGAAGTCGGCGCCTACCTGCTGAGGCACCTGCCGAACAGCACCCTGTGCGTGGTCGACAACGTCGGCCATTGTCCGCACCTGAGCGCCCCGAGCGCCAGTTTCATGGCGCTCGACGCGTTTCTGGCACGGATCCGGTCGGATCGCCAGGGGGCGCCGGCGACGGCGCCAGCCTGTTCCAGCGCAATCCCGACGGACAGGGCAGCAGGACGGGACAAGACGCGTTCGGTCGGACAGGACTGATTCGCCGCCGCGGCCGCTCTGGCATTGCGGTCACTGGATCGTGATCTGTTTCCTGGTCGTGCCGGTTTTTTTCGGCAAGGTCAGGCTCAGTACGCCGTCCTGGTATCTGGCCTCGGTGGTCGCATCGTCGATTTCCTGCGGCAGGCTGAAACTCCGGAACAGCGCGCCGCTGTAGCGCTCGCTGTACACGGTACCGCCCGTGCCCTCCTGCTTTTCCTCCTGCATGGTCGCGCTGATGGTCACCATGTTGCCCTCGACCGAGATGCGGATGTCGTCCTTCTTGATACCCGGCATGTCGGCCTTGACCAGGTAGGCCTGGTCGGTTTCGCTCACATCGACGCGGATCTGGCGCTCCGGCTCGGCGCTGCGCAGCATCGGCGACATCGCGAATTCGCGCATCAGGTCTTCCATCCGGCGGAAGGGATCGAGCCGGGCCACGTCGTTGAACGGATCGAAGCGTGTCAGATTGCTGGCCATGATGTCCTCCTGGGAAGGGAACGAAATTGAAAGCGCACGGCGACGCCACCGCCACACCGGCTGGCCGGACTGGCGCCCCGATCATGGCGTCGCTGCCCGTGCGTTGTTCATCCTAGGAGCGGGAAGCGAGCGCAATATGAGCATGATCAAGGCATGCCGCTTGCATTGCCGGTGAAACCATGGGCGAAGCATCTAGTCAAACGATGGTGCAGGCATCCAGGGAAGCGCCATGCTGAAAACGATCGTTGTCCATGTCGACGGCAGTCCCGAGCAGGAAGCCCGGATGCACGCCGCGGCGTTGCTGGCCAGGGACTACGGCGCCCACGTCGTCGGCAGCGCCGCCACCGGCATCGCCTGGCTGGATTTCGCCCTGCTGGCCGGTGCGATGGCGGTGCCGGCGCCGGCGGCCGACTTCGACGGCATGCGCAAGCTGGCCAGACTGCGCCTGGACGAGTTCAGCGCCCAGGCCGCCCGGCTCGGCATCCAGTCGGCTGAAACCCGCCTGATCGAGGACGTGCCCCAGTACGGCCTGCTGCTGCAGTCGCGCTACGCGGACCTGGTCATCCTCGGCCAGGACCAGGACGATGGCGAACCGGGCTTGCCGGCCCGCGTGCGCCGCCTGCCCGAGCACGTCGCCCTGCACGGCGCCCGGCCGGTGCTGGTGGTGCCGCCCGGATACCGCGGCGAGCCGCTCCCCGGCACCGTGGTGGCCGGCTGGGACGGCAGCCGGCAGGCGCTGCGGGCCATGACGGCGGCACTGCCCCTGCTGGTGCGCGCCGACGCCGTCAAGCTGGCCTTGATCAATCCCGACGAACTTTCCACACAGCACGGCGAACAGCCCGGCGCCGACCTGGCGCTCTGGCTGGCGCGCCATGGCGTACGCGTCGACGTGGTGCTCGAACGGACCAGGACCACCGCCGGGCATGCGCTGGCGGCGCTGGCGCGCGCCAGCGGCGCCGGCCTGATGGTCTGCGGCGCCTATGGCCACAGCCGCTACCGCGAATGGATGCTGGGCGGCGTCACCCGCGAGCTGCTGGCGCGCGCTCCGGTGCCGCTGCTGATTGCCCACTGACTGCCCGCCGGGCGCATCCGGCACCCGCCAACGACCACCGCTGCCGGCCTTGCGCCGAGCGAACAGCGGCACGCTGCGGCATCTGCTAGTATACCCCCCTACCCTATATCACAAGGTCTACCGTTGCCCCATACCGCCCGAGAAAAAGCCAAACTGCTGGCCCGCGTGCGCCGCATCCGCGGCCAGGTCGAGGCCATCGAACGCGCCCTGGAGTCCGAAGCCGGCTGCGCCGACGTGCTGCACCTGCTGGCCGCCAGCCGCGGCGCCATGAACGGACTGATGGCGGAAGTGATCGAGGATCACGTCCGCGAACACGTCGCCGCCGACGACCTCAGCGCTGCCGCCCGCGCCGAAGGCACGAGCGAGCTGCTCGACGTGATCCGTGCCTATCTGAAGTAAGCGCCATGGCAGTCAAGTCACCCTGTGTCGAGCTGTGCCAGTTCGACGGCAAGACCGGTTTCTGTACCGGGTGCCTGCGCACCCTCGCCGAAGCACGCGAGTGGAAGAAGATGACCGATCACCGCAGGCACCAGATCATCAACGAACGCGCGCGGCGCGAGAAAAAACTGGCCGGCCGCTAGTGCCGCCGAGAGAGGAAACACCATGCAGGACCTGATACACGACCATGTCTTCGACCAGGGCAGCAACGCCGCCGAGCGCGGGACGCGCCTGGTGATGTGGATCACCGCCGCCATGATGGTGGTGGAGATCGCCACCGGCTGGTGGTTCAACTCGATGGCGCTGCTGGCCGACGGCTGGCACATGAGCTCGCACGCGCTGGCAATCGGCCTGAGCGCCTTCGCCTATGCCGCCGCACGCAAGTATGCAAAGGATCCGCGCTTTACGTTCGGCACCTGGAAGATCGAAATCCTGGCAGGCTACACCAGCGCCGTGTTCCTGCTCGGGATTGCGGCCCTGATGGCATTCGGCTCGATCGAACGGATCTTCGAGCCGCAACCGATCCATTATCGCGAGGCGATCGTCATCGCCGTGATCGGCCTGGTCGTGAACGTCGTCTGCGCGACGATCCTGGGCCATGCCCACCACGACCATGACCATGGCCATGGACATCACCACCATGGCCACGGCCATCAGCATGAACATGGCCATCACGACCTCAACCTGAAGTCTGCCTACGTGCACGTCATTGCCGATGCTGCGACATCGGTCCTGGCGATCGCCGCGCTGGCGGGCGGCTGGGCCTTCGGCTGGTCCTGGCTCGATCCGGTGATGGGTATCGTGGGCGCGGTGCTGGTGGCCGTGTGGGCGAAGAACCTCATCGTCGAGACCGGAAAAGTCCTGCTCGACCGCGAAATGGATGCGCCGGTGGTCGAGGAGATCCGCGACGTCGTGGCGGCGGCGTCGGTTGCCGGCACCACCCGCCTGGTCGATTTGCACGTCTGGCGTGTCGGCAAGCAGGTCTATTCCTGCGCGCTGAGCCTGGTGACGGATGACCCGGCGCTGACCCCGGCCAGGGTCCGGGAGCAGCTGGGCATCCATGAAGAAATCGTGCACGCGACGATCGAGGTGCATTACCGGCCGCGAACGTGACATCGCCGGCGCCCAGGCACGGGATGGGCGCTCAGCCCGGTTGCGGTGCCAGCGTCTTGCTGAAGTGCGACACCCCGTTCAGGTCGATCAGCTCGACCGTCATCGCCTTCGTCGCCGGATCGATCAGCACTTCGCCGAAGAACTGGTAGCCGGAGAACGGCGACGAGTTCTGAATGACGGGCGCTTTCTGGAAGACGACGCTCGGCCCGAAGGTCTTGTCCAGTTTGTTGGGACCGAACGCGCCGGCGTTCATCGGGCCGGCCACGAACTCCCAGAACGGCGAAAAGTCAGTGAACTGCGCATTCGCCGGGTCATAGAAATGGGCGGCGCAATAGTGCACGTCGGCCGTCACCCACACTACATTCTTAACGGCCTTGATGGCCCGCAGCAGGCGCGCGATTTCCAGTTCGCGCCCGCTGGGCGCGCCGTCATCGCCGTTGGCGATCGCTTCCCACTTGTCGTTGCCCTGGGCATCCTTGCCGTCGCCCACCTGCAGGCCGACCGGCATGTCGGCGGCGATCACCTTCCAGGTGGCGGTCGACCTGGCCAGTTCGGCCACCAGCCAGTCGAGCTGGGCATTGCCCAGGAAGGCGGTGTCGGCGCTTTCCACGGCCTGGCGGTTGGCGCTGTTCGGGCCGCGGTAGCTGCGCATGTCGAGCACGAACACATCGAGCAGCGGCCCCTGCCCGATCTTGCGGTAGACGCGCTGCGCCTCGGGTTGCTTGAAGTAGCGCATCGGCGCGTACTCCAGGAAGGCGCGCTGGCCGCGTGCCGCCAGCAGCGCCACGTTCTTCTCGCTATAGCGGGCGTCGCCGGCGAGGTCCTTCGAGGCGCTGTAGTTGTTGGTCACCTCATGGTCGTCCCACTGCCAGATCTGCGGCACCTGGGCGGCGAACTTGCGGAAGTTCGCATCGAGCATGTTGTACGACTGGCGGCCACGGTACTCTTTCAAGGTCTCGGCCACCTTGCTCACTTCCTGCGTCACGATGTTGGTCCAGACGGCACCGTTTTCGGCGGTCTGCCTGGCCTCGATCGGGCCGTCGGCGTAGATGGTGTCGCCGCTGTGGATGAAGAAATCCGGATCGCGCTTGCGCATCGCCTCGTAGATCCTGTAGCCGCCGAACTCGGTGTTGATGCCCCAGCCCTGGCCGGCCTGGTCACCGCTCCAGTGGAAGCGCACCGGCTTGCGGGTATCGAGCGGCGCGGTACGGAACTGGCCGTTCAGGGTTTCGCTCTGGATGCTGCTGTTGTTCGGGTCGACGTATTTGACGCGCACGAAGACGGTCTGGCCCGCCGGCAGGCCGGTCAGGTCGACCCGCGACGTGAAGTCGGTCGCATCGGTCGCGGTGGGACCGACGATGCGGCTGGCATTGGCGAAGCGGTCGGTGGTGTCGTATTCGACCACCATGATCGCGTTGCGGTCGCTGCGGCTCCAGACGATCGCCCCATCGGCATTGACGTCGCCGAACTGCAGCCCCGATGGCAGTCTGGGGCGCTCGGCGTCGCTCGGAACGACGGCCGGCGCTGCGCCGGACGAACCGCCACAGCCCGACAGCAGAAAGGAACCGGACAGTGCGCCGCCCGACACGAGGAAGCGCCGGCGCGAGAAAGAAGTGCTCATGAAGTCTCCCGTGGTTGAACTCATCGGGAGTGTAGGAAGACTATGTGACCGGTTTGTGAATTCCCAATCGTGCGCGCTTGCAATCGTTTTGAACGCGAAACAGAATGGCGCCTATACTCGTCCCGACTCATGACGCCAACTTCTTCCATCCTCGCCGCCTTCGCGCCAACCGCGAAACTGCGCGCTGCCATCAACCTCGGCAATCCGATCCTCGCTTACGCCGATGCCGCCGGCAATGCGCGTGGCGTATCCGTCGACCTTGCCCGCGAATTCGCCCGGCGACTGGGCGTCGCGCTGGAACTCGTGGTCGTGGATACAGCAGGCAAGTCGGTCGACGCCGTCGCGTCGGAGCAGGCCGACATCGGGTTCTTCGCCATCGACCCGCTGCGCGGCGCGAACATCGCGTTCAGCGCGGCGTATGTGCTGATCGAGGGCAGCTACCTCGTGAAAGAGGATTCGCCGATCCAGGCCAACGAGGAAGTCGACGGGGCGCCCCACCGCGTCGTCGTCGGCAAGGGCAGCGCCTACGACCTGTTCCTGACGCGCACACTGCAACACGCGCAGATCCTGCGCTCGCCGACATCGCCCACCGTGGTCGATACTTTCCTGGAAGCCGGTGCCGAGGTCGCGGCAGGCGTCAGGCAGCAGCTGGAAGCGGATGCCCGACGCATTGGCGGCTTGCGCCTGCTGGACGGACGATTCATGGTCATCCAGCAGGCGACGGGCACGCCGAAGAGCCGCGGCGCCGACGCTGCCGCCTTTCTCGCGCGCTTTGTCGAGGAGGTAAAGGCGAGCGGCTTCGTTGCAGACGCCCTTGCGCGCCATCGCATCGAAGGCGCGTCGGTCGCGCCGGCAGCGGCGTGAACGGGTGCTGCGGAAAACAAAAAAGCGACCTTGCGGTCGCTTTTTCGTTTGCATCCTGGCGGAGACGGTGGGATTCGAACCCACGATACGGGTATAAGCCATATGCATCCTTAGCAGGGATGTGCCTTCGGCCACTCGGCCACGTCTCCAATCAGCTTCACAGTGTTGCTCGATGTCGCTGAGTGCACGCATATTAATGGCCACACCTCATTTCGTCAAGGAAGCGCGACCAATTTATGCGAAAAAGTTAAGCTTGCTCTAAACCAAACGCTTTATGCAGGGCGCGTACGGCCAGTTCCATGTACTTTTCGTCGATCAGGACCGAGATCTTGATCTCCGAGGTCGAGATCATCATGATGTTGATGCCCTCGTCCGCCAGCGTGCGGAACATCTGCGAGGCGACGCCGACGTGGCTGCGCATGCCCACGCCCACGGCCGACACCTTCGACACCTTGGCGTCGCCGACCAAGCGCGCGAAGCCGAGCACGTCCTTCTGCGCTTCCAGCACGGCCAGGGCGCGCTGGTAGTCGTTGCGCGAGACCGTGAACGTGAAATCCGTTTTACCGTCTACCGACACATTCTGTATGATCATGTCGACCTCGATGTTGGCCTCCGAGACCGGACCGAGGATGTGGAAGGCGACGCCCGGCTTGTCGGGCACGCCCAGGACGGTGATT
The DNA here is from genome assembly GCF_006715485.1 of Herbaspirillum sp. SJZ107. GTDB lineage: Bacteria > Pseudomonadota > Gammaproteobacteria > Burkholderiales > Burkholderiaceae_D > Telluria. Next base: position 993,038 of record NZ_VFNH01000001.1, on the reverse strand, counting down.
TTGGCTTCATCGCGGTGGTTGGCGATGCCCGAGATGACGGCTTGTTCCATATTGCTTTCTTCCTCAAACGAAATCAGGGTTCCCGACTTGGCTTCTTCTTCGAGCGGCATCAGGGGATCGGTCAGCGACGACAGCACGCGCGTCGGCACGCGGTAGTTGCCGGCAAATTCGACGGAGCGGGTCTGCAGGACCTTGGAGCCGAGCGACGCCAGTTCCAGCATCTCTTCGAAGGTGATCTTTTCCAGGCGGCGCGCCTCGTCGACGATGCGCGGGTCCGTGGTGTAGACGCCGTCGACGTCGGTGTAGATCAGGCATTCGTCGGCCTTCAGCGCGGCTGCGATGGCGACTGCCGAGGTGTCCGAGCCGCCGCGGCCCAGGGTCGAGATGTTGCCTTCTTCGTCGACGCCCTGGAAGCCGGTGATGATCACGATCTTGCCGGCATCGAGGTCGGCGCGCACGCGGCTGTCGTCGATCGACTGGATGCGGGCCTTGGTGAAGGCCGAATCGGTCTTGATGCCCACCTGCCAGCCGGTGTACGACACGGCATCCTTGCCGCGCGCCAGCAGCGCCATCGCCAGCAGGCCGACCGAGACCTGCTCGCCGGTGGAAGCGATCATGTCGAGTTCGCGCGGGTCCGGCTGGGCCATGATTTCCTTGGCGAGGCCGATCAGGCGGTTGGTTTCACCCGACATTGCCGACGGCACGACGACGACGCGGTGACCGGCGTCATGCCATTTCGCGACGCGCGCGGCGACGTTCTTGATACGGTCCGTCGAACCCATCGACGTCCCGCCATATTTGTGGACGATTAAAGCCATGAAGTGGGGGTTTCCGCTTGTAAAAAGTCAATAGAGCCTTTTACTGTACATGCTGCGGTGCAGAATCTCAAGCCTTGGCATGGTCAAACCTATACCGAATTGGTATATGGTCATGCGGAAATGGAATTACAGTGCGGCCGGATTCAGTCGCCGGTTTCCCACCGCAGCGCGATGCGCCCCGCCCCCTCTTGCAGGTAATGGCAGTCCATGCCGAGCCCGGCCGCGTACAGCAGGTCGATGCCGCTGCTGACGATCGGCAGCCGGGTACGCTCCCAGGCCGGCACGCCGCCCGCCTGGAAATGCGCCTTCAGGCTGCGGCTGGGCCGGTTCGGCGCCAGCTTCAGGCGCTCGCCGCCCTTGCGGAAATCGATCGCCAGCGGCTGGGCGCGCAGCCAGGCGGGATCGAAGCCATGTGCTGCCTCATCGAAATGCAGGATGCCGCCGTAGTCCGGGAAAGCCAGCGCGCTTTCGCCCGCCCAGCGGAAGGCCTGGGCGTGCTTGTCGATGATGCCTTCGTCGTCCGGGTCGCGCATGCCGGCGAGGTCAGGCAGCTTCGGTACTAAATAGAGACGCTCGCGGTGGCGCCGCACATCGCACTCCGGATGCACCACCAGCAGCTGCGCATCCTCGCGCGCCGAGAACAGCTGGCCGATCATCTCGTCCATCCACGCCGTCGACGGCATCGCCAGGCGGCGTACCGAGAACCAGTGGCGCAGGACATTGTTGATGCGGTCCGGGCTCAGCGCGCGCAGTTGCGCCAGGTCGATGGCATCGCCGTCCAGGCAGCGCTCCAGATCCTGGCCGGCGACCTCGAGCAGCACGCGCAGCGCCGACTGGGCATGCATGCTGCTGCGCGCGACGCGTGCCTGGAAGCCGGGGAAGGCCGCGGCCAGCGCCGGCATCACCGTGTGGCGCAGCGCGTTGCGGGCGTAGCGCGGGTCGCTGTTCGATTCGTCCTCGACCCAGTCGATGCCCTCCTCCTTCGCCAGCACTTCCAGGTCGGCGCGTGCCGCCTGCAGCAGCGGCCGTGCCATCAGCAGATGCTCGTCGCCCAGCAGCGTCGGGGCGCGGTTGGCGGTGTCCATGCCGGACAGGCCGGCCGGGCCGGACCCGCGCAGCAATTGCAGCAGCACCGTCTCAGCCTGGTCGTCGAGATGGTGGGCGGTGAGGAGCAGGTCCGCGCCATGCGCGCGGCACATGGTGCCCAGCGCCGCGTAGCGTGCCTTGCGGGCGGCCGCTTCGATGCCGCTCTTGCCCTTTTCCACGCTGACGGCGCGCGCGTCGAAAGCGATGCCGAGCGTGGCGCAGGCGGCGGCGCAGTGCGCGCGCCAGGCATCGGCGTTCGGACTCAGTCCGTGGTGGACGTGGAAGGCGGACAGGGACAGCCCGTGCTCGCGCGCATACGCGTGCGCGAGACGCAGCAAGACCATCGAATCGAGGCCGCCGCTGAGGGCGACCGCGATCGCGGGTGCAGTACTCGGGAAGTATTCGGACCGCAGGCCGCCGAGGGCCTGCGCAAAGAGAGAGGAAACGCCGGCAGCAGCCGGCCTGCCGCGGCCAGCCGCTTTACCGCTTTGCATCATTCCTCGCGCGGGGTGGTTTCCTTGAATTTGCCGTAGGCCATCAGCTTGGCGTGACGGGCCTCGAGCAGATCCTTGGTCTTCATGCCCTGGAACTGGCGCAGGGTGTCGGCCAGCGCGCGCTTCAGGCCCTGGGCCATGGCGGCCGGGTCGCGGTGGGCGCCGCCCAGCGGTTCGCTGATGATCTTGTCGATCAGGCCGATGGCTTTCAGGCGGTGTGCGGTCAGGCCCAGCGCGTCGGCGGCGTCGGCCGCGCGTTCCGAGGTCTTCCACAGGATCGAGGCGCAGCCTTCCGGCGAGATCACCGAATAGGTGGCGTACTGCAGCATCAGCACCGCGTCGCCGACGGCAATCGCCAGCGCGCCGCCGGAACCGCCTTCGCCGATGATGGTGGCGATCAGCGGCACTTTCAGTTCGGCCATGACGTACAGGTTGTGGCCGATCGCTTCCGACTGGCCGCGCTCTTCGGCGTCGATGCCGGGGAAGGCGCCCGGGGTGTCGACGAAGGTGAAGATCGGCAGGTTGAACTTCTCGGCCAGCTTCATCAGGCGCATCGCCTTGCGGTAGCCTTCGGGCTTGGGCATGCCGAAGTTGCGCATCGCGCGCTCTTTCGTGTCGCGGCCCTTCTGGTGGCCGATGACCATGCAGGACTGGCCGTTGAAGCGGGCCAGGCCGCCGATGATCGACTGGTCGTCGGCGAAGGTGCGGTCGCCGTGCAGTTCATGGAAATCGGTGAAGATCGCGTTCACGTAGTCCATCGTGTAGGGACGCTGCGGGTGGCGCGCGATCTGGGAAACCTGCCATGGCGTCAGCTTGGCATAGATGTCTTTCGTCAGTTGCTGGCTCTTCTTGGCCAGGCGGTCGATTTCTTCCGAGATGTCGACGGCCGAATCGTCCTGCACGAAGCGCAGTTCTTCGATCTTTGAATCGAGCTCGGCAATCGGCTGCTCGAAGCTGAGGAAAGTTGTTTTACTCATTGTACCTCCGGGTGTTTTGGTGGCCGCGCCCGGGTCGACTCACCAGGGGCCGCGGCAGCAAGGGCGCTATTCTATACTGGAATCGGGTCTAAACTGCGCCATAAGTACCAGGTAGCAACCGTCCGCCAAGGCTCCCAGTTGGCCGCCACTTCGCGCGCATCGCTGCGCGACACCGGCTCGCCCGAGAAATAATTCTGGCTGATGCCCTGGATCAAGCCCGCATCGTCGAGCGGCAGCACGTTTGGCCTGAGCAGATTAAATATCAAAAACATCTCGGCTGTCCAGCGGGTGATGCCGCGAATCTGGACCAGTTCCGCGATCACGGCTTCGTCAGCCATTTCCGACCACTGGTCGGCATGTACCCGCTTGTCCTTGAAGTGGCCGGCCAGGTCGAGGATGTATTCGGTCTTGCGCTTCGACAGGCCGCACGCCGACACCGGCTCGGCGCCGGCCTTCAGCACCTGCGCCGGCGTCATCTTCGGGCACAGCGTGCGCAGCTTGGTCCAGGCGGCTTCGGCAGCCTTGACCGTCACTTGCTGGCCGACGATGGAACGGGCCAGCGTCGTGAACGGGTCCGGATGGCCGCGCAGGTGCATGTCGCCGAACTGCGGGATCAGCTTGTTCATGATGCGGTCCCGCCGCATGAGTTCAGCCTTCGCCTCCGCCCAGTAAGGCGGAACGTCGGGCAGCACCGGGTCGGTGCCCGCGAGGTCCTTGGAAAGTGCCATGCGTGGTCTTGTCGCCGGCTCAGGCGCGGCGCCAGTTGGTGGTGCCGTCCGGCTTGTCTTCGAGCACCACGCCGGCCGCCGTCAGCTCGGCGCGGATGGCGTCGGCTTCGGCGAAGTTGCGGGCTGCCTTGGCGGCCTTGCGGCGCGCGATGGCGTCGACGATGGCGGCTTCGTCCAGGGCGCCGGCATCCGGGCTGCCGGCCTGCAGGAATTGCTGCGGGCTGCGCTCGAGCAGGCCGATCACGCCGGCCAGCGCCTTCAGCTGGCGCGCGGTGTCGACCGATTTGGTGCGGTTGACTTCGCTGGCCAGGTCGAACAGCGCGGCCACCGCCAGCGGCGTGTTGAAGTCGTCGTCCATCGCCTCGCGGAAGCGTTTCGCGTGTGGCTCGTCCCAGTCGACGCTCAGCGGCTCGCCGCCCAGTTCGATGCCGGCCAGTGCCGTGTACAGGCGCGTCAGCGCGCCCTTGGCGTCGTCGATGTGGGCATCCGAGTAATTCAGCGGGCTGCGGTAGTGGGCGCGCAGGATGAAGAAGCGCACCACTTCGGCATCGTATTTCTTCAGTACGTCGCGGATCGTGAAGAAGTTGCCCAGCGATTTGGACATCTTTTCGTTATCGACGCGCACGAAGCCGTTGTGGATCCAGTAGTTCGCCATCGGCGCCCCGAAGGCGCCCTCGGACTGGGCGATCTCGTTCTCGTGGTGCGGGAACTGCAGGTCGGCGCCGCCGCCGTGGATGTCGAAGTGCTCGCCCAGCATGGCGCACGACATGGCCGAGCACTCGATGTGCCAGCCCGGGCGGCCGATGCCCCACTTCGAATCCCATTTGGCTTCCGCCGGTTCGGATTCCTTGCCGGCTTTCCACAGCACGAAGTCGAGCGGATCGCGCTTGCCGGTGTTGACGTCGACGCGTTCGCCGGCACGCAGGTCGTCCAGCGACTTGCCGGACAGCTTGCCGTAGCCGGGGAAGTTGCGCACCGCGTAGTTGACGTCGCCGTCTTCGCCACGATAGGCGAGTTCTTTCTGTTCCAGCTTCTCGATGATCGACAGCATGTGCGGCACGTACTCGGTCGCGCGCGGCGCGTAGTCCGGTGCCAGGATGCCGAGGGCGTCGGCATCTTCGTTCATGGCGTCGATGAAGCGCGTGGTCAGCTGGGTGATGGTTTCGTTGTTCTCGACCGCGCGACGGATGATCTTGTCTTCGATGTCGGTGATGTTGCGGACGTACTTGACCTCGTAGCCGGACGCCTTGAACCAGCGGTAGATCACGTCGAAGGCCATCATCATCCGGGCGTGGCCGACGTGGCAGTAATCGTAGACCGTGATCCCGCACACGTACATGTTGATCTTGCCGGGCTGGATCGGAACGAATACCTGCTTGTCACGCGCCAGCGTGTTGTAAATCTTTAGTTGGCTCATCGGATGGTTGGCTAGAGGTTGGAGCATGACGCTCGGACGGACACACGCGGCAAGGCGCGGCCGGCGTCGGATCGTCAGGACTGGTTCTTATTGTTTTGGAATGTATGTTCCGTTTGATAAAATCGACAGTCCGTCGCGAAGTATAGCATTGATAAAATCCCGACTGGCCGCAGATGCCGACAGTTTATTTTTCTACAAAACCCTTGACAGTAGTTTGCTTTATGTCGATCGAGAGGAAGCCACCGATGCACACATTCAAACCGTCCGGCGCCCGGATGCTGACCCGTTTCGCCGTTGCCGCTGGCGCCCTGCTGCTGTCGGCCGCCGCCTTTGCCGCCGACCCGCAGGTGTCGCTGAAGACCAGCATGGGCGAGATCGTGCTGGAACTGGACCAGGAAAAAGCGCCGATCACGGTCGATAATTTCCTGAAATACGTAAAATCCGGCTTCTACAAGGGCACGATCTTTCACCGCGTGATCGACGGCTTCATGATCCAGGGCGGCGGCATGGACGCCAAGTTCGTCAACCGCAAGCCGCGTCCGCCGATCAAGAACGAATCCAACAATGGCTTGTCCAACGCGGCTTACACGGTCGCGATGGCGCGCGAAGACAATCCCGACTCGGCCACCTCGCAATTCTTCATCAACGTCGTCGACAATTTCGGCCTCGACGCCATCAACCGCGTGGACGGCGGCTATACCGTGTTCGGCAAGGTCGTGAAGGGCAAGGAAGTGGTCGACAAGATCAAGGGCGTGCTGGTCGACGACACCCACGGCTACCAGAACGTGCCGGTCACGCCGGTCGTGATCGAGTCCGTGACCGTGCTCAAGGGCGACAAGGCTGTAAAATAACGAACTCTCAACACCACTACACACAGGATACCAACATGACCACCGTACTCATGACCACCAACAAGGGCAACATCAAGGTCGAGCTGGACGACGCCAAAGCACCGAAGACCGTTGAAAACTTCCTGTACTACGTGAACAAGGGCCAGTTCAGCAACACCATCTTCCACCGCGTCATCAAGGACTTCATGATCCAGGGCGGCGGCTTCGAAGTCGGCATGAAGCAGAAGGACACCGACCAGACCGTGGAAAACGAAGGCAAGAACGGCCTGAAGAACGACAAGTACACGATCGCGATGGCCCGTACCTCGGCCCCGCACTCGGCATCGGCCCAGTTCTTCATCAACACCAAGAACAACGACTTCCTGAACTACCCGGGCCAGGATGGCTGGGGCTACGCCGTGTTCGGCAAGGTCGTCGAAGGCCAGGACGTGGTCGACCAGATCAACACCGTCAAGACCACCCGCGCCGGCATGCACGCCGACGTGCCGGCCGATGCGGTGATCATCGAGAAAGTCGAAGTCGTCCAGTAATCCACCCTCGAGCTTGATGCAACCCGCGCGCGGGACCTCGCCATGACCACTCCCGCGCGCATGCTTGCGCTGTTCATCTCGGACCTGCACCTGCAGGCATCCCACCCGCGCACGGCGGAGGCCTTTTTCGGCTTCCTCGCCGGGCGCGCGCACCACGCCGAGGCGCTCTACCTGCTCGGCGACATCTTCGAGTACTGGGCCGGCGACGACGACCTCGAGACACCGTTCAACGCCGAGGTGGCCGGTGCGCTGCGCCGCCTGGCCGACGCCGGCGTCAAGCTTTACTGGATGGCCGGCAACCGCGATTTCCTCGCCGGCCAGGGCTTTGCCGACGCGGCCGGCTTGAGCCTGCTGGCGGAGCCGCACGTCGCGCAGTTCGCCGGCATGCGCGTGGCGCTGGTCCACGGCGACGCCCAGTGCACCGGCGACACCAAATACATGGCCTTCCGCGCCCAGGTGCGCGAAGCGGCCTGGCAACAGCAATTCCTGGCCATGCCCCTGGGCCAGCGCAAGGCGATCATCGCCGGCCTGCGCGAAGGCAGCCGCGCCGCCCACACTGAAAAATCCTACGAGATCATGGACGTGGCGCCGGCGGCGGTCGCCGAGCTGCATGACAGCACCGGCGCCGACACCATCATCCACGGCCACACCCACCGCCCCGCCCTGCACCAGGACGGCCCACGGCGCCGCTACGTGCTGCCCGACTGGGAGCTCGACGAGGAGCCGGTGCGCGGCGGCTGGATCGCGATCGATGCCGCCGGTAACATCACGCGCCACGCCCTCGACGGCACGCAGCTCTGATCCGACCTATCCGAACTGACAGGATGGCACCCGCCATCCCTGTGTTGACAGTGACAAGACTGGTGTTATACTTAACTACAACACCACACCATTACATCACCAACATGGAGGCAGGCATGGGTATCCAGGCTGCACCGCAGGAAAGCGAGGCCGGCAATGACCATCGGCTGGAATGACAATACACCGATCTACAGGCAGCTCAAGGAGCGTGTGATCGGCATGATGCTGGATGGCGCGCTGAAATCCGGCGACGCCCTGCCCTCGGTGCGCCAGATCGCCGCCGAATACCAGCTGAATCCGATCACGGTGTCCAAGGCTTACCAGGAACTGGTCGACGATAACTTGGTGGAAAAACGAAGGGGGATCGGTATGTACGTCACGGAAGGAGCCAGCGAAAAGCTGCTGGCGAGCGAGCGCGAACGTTTCCTGCGCGAAGAATGGCCGGCCATGCTGGAACGCATCCGCCGCCTGGGCCTGGACACCGAACAACTGCTGCGCGATACGAACGGAGACCGCTCATGAGCAGCGTGATCACGGCCAAAGGCCTCACCAAGCGCTACGGCAAGCGGGTCGCCGTCGACGGCATCGATTTCGACATCCCCGCCGGGCGCATCGTCGGACTGATCGGCCCCAACGGTTCCGGCAAGACCACCACGCTGAAGGCGGCGCTGGGGCTGATCCCGTTCGAGGGCTCGCTGTCGGTGCTGGGTTTCGACCCGCGCACCCAGCGCGACGACCTGATGCAGGACGTCTGCTTCATTGCCGACGTCGCCATCCTGCCGCGCTGGCTGCGTGTAAAAGATGCGATCGACTTCGTCGCCGGCGTGCACCCGCGCTTCAACCGCGAGAAGGCCGAACGCTACATCGCCGCGACCTCGCTGCGCCTCACGATGAGGGTGAAGGAAATGTCGAAGGGGATGATCGTCCAGCTGCACCTGGCGCTGGTGATGGCCATCGACGCCAAGCTGCTGGTGCTGGACGAACCGACGCTCGGCCTCGACATCCTCTACCGCAAGCAGTTCTACCAGAACCTGCTGGAAGATTATTTTGACGAGCACAAGACCATCGTCATCACCACCCACCAGGTCGAGGAGGTCGAGCACATCCTGACCGACCTGATGTTCATCCGCGAAGGCCGCATCGTGCTGGCCGCGTCGATGGAAGAAATCGGCGAGCGCTACATCGAGGTGATGGTCTCGCACGACAAGCTCAGCGCCGCGAACGCGCTGCAGCCGATCGACCGCCGCACCGTGTTCGGCAAATCCGTGATGCTGTTCGACGCAGCCTCCAATGGCGTCTCGCGCCAGCAGCTGGCCGCCCTCGGCGAAACCCGCAACCCGAGCGTGGCCGATTTGTTCGTCGCCACCATGAAAGGAAGCTACGCATGAACACCGTGACCATGAAATGGCTGCTGCGCCGCGAATTCTGGGAATACAAGGGCTCGATGTTCTGGGCGCCGCTGGCGGTGGCCGCGCTGCTGGTGCTGTTCCTCGGCGGTACCATGGTTTACGGCCTGGCGATGCACAACCTCCCGACCCACGTCACCATCAACGGCCAGACGGTCAACGGCATCAAGGTCGGCGTCACGCTCGAGGCCACGCGCCGGATCGCGCAACTGGGCAGCAGCGTTTACCTGGGCGCATCCCTGCCGCTGTTCGCGCTGCTGACCGCGGTGATCTTTTCGTACTGCCTCGGTGCGCTGCACGACGAGCGGCGCGACCGCAGCATCCTGTTCTGGAAGTCGCTGCCGGTGTCGGACGGGATGACGGTGCTGTCCAAGGCCATCACTGCGCTGCTGGTGGCGCCGCTGATCACGATCGTGCTGGGCACCGTCGCGTCTCTGCTGCTGCTGCTCATCTCGTGCGTGACGCTCGGCCTCGGCGGCGTCCACGTATTCGGTTATGTGCTGACCTCGCCCGATCTCTACCTGTCGCCGCTACGCCTGCTTGCCCTGCTGCCGGTGTACGTGGTGTGGGCGCTGCCCGCCGTCGGCTGGCTGCTGCTGGTGTCGAGCTGGGCGCGCGCCAAGCCGCTGATCTGGGCGGTGGGCGTGCCGCTGATCGGCCTGCTCCTGGTGAAATGGATCAGCCTGGCCGCCGCCAGCGTGAACGGCGAACCGCTCGGCCTGATGCCCTATGCGCAGGACGTGGTCGCCCGCCTGCTCGGCGGCATCGTGCCCGGCATCTGGTTCACCTTCGACGGCGTGCCGCCCGCCGTGCGCACCGACCCAAACGGCGCCGCGATGGATGGCCTGGTCAGCAGTTCGTATGCGACGCTGGCCCATGCCGACGCCTGGCTGTGGGCACTGCTTGGCGCCGCCATGCTGTATGCGGCGATGCGCCTGCGCCGCTTCCGCGACGAAGGCTGATCCATTCGACCTGCATCGCGCCGCCTGTCGATGCAGGTCCTGTGCGCGGCGCCGGGCCGGCGCGGATTACTCGAACTGCTGGCGAAACGCCGCGAACTGCGCCTTGAGTTCGTCGACCTCGACGCGCAGGCTGGCCACTTCCTGCTCCAGCTGGGCCACGCGCGAACCCGACGACGGTGTGCTCGGCGCGCTGGCGGCACCGAAGGCGGAATCGTCGCGCGCCAGGTTGATCGCGCCGCCCAGCAGGTGGCCGTAGCGCGATTCCTTGGTGCCCGGCGCGCGTTCCAGGCGCGCCACCAGCGGCGGGTATTTGTCGATCAGAAATTGCAGGCCGGCCTCGACGTCGGACACCGACTTGAAGTCGTACAGGCGCCCGCTGCGCGAGCGGATCTCGCCGGCGGTCTGCAGGCCGCGCAGCATCAGCACGGTGAGGATGGCGACCTTGTCCTGCTCGAGCGACCACTTGATGCGCATGCGGTGCTCGTATTTCACGACGCGGGCGCCGGCCTGGGTGATGCCGTTGACCAGCTTGCGCTGCATGAGGCGCTGCAGGGTGTCGTGCACCACGTCTTCCGGCAGCTGCATCACCGGATCGCGGCTGGACAGCTGGTTGCAGCCGTTCATCAGCGCGTTCAGCGTGAGCGGATAGTTGTCCGGCGTGAGCGCCTCTTTTTCGGCGAGCACGCCGAGGACGCGGATTTCGAAGGGATCGAGATCGGATGCCGGGTCGAAGCTGCCCGGGATATTGTCTTCCATATTGCTCTCTTTACGCTCAATCTACCAGCCGGTTCAGCTGGGCCTGATCGAGTTTATCATTCTCGTCCATCCTCTGGCAGGCGATGCCGGCTGCCTTCATGGTGGCGCACAGGCGTTCGATCTGCTCGTCCTGGGCCGCCGCGTGCGCGATCAGGTTGCGCAGCGCCTTCGACAGCGGGTCGTCGCCGTTGGGCGTGACGCCGTAGGCCGCGAACATCTGGGCGCTGCGCGCCTGCTCTTCCTTGCGCACCAGGTGAGCCGGGTTGCCGACCGCGGTGGCGCCGGCCGGCACCGGCTTCACGACCACGGCGTTGGAGCCGATCTTGGCGTACTCGCCCACGGTGAACGCGCCCAGCACCTGGGCGCCGGCGCCGACGATCACGCCGCGCTCGAGCGTGGGATGGCGCTTGGTGCCGGCCACCAGCGTGGTGCCGCCCAGGGTCACGCCCTGGTAGATGGTGCAGTCGTCGCCGACCACGGCCGTTTCGCCGATGACCACGCCGAAGCCGTGGTCGATGAAGACGCGCCGGCCGATGGTCGCGCCCGGGTGGATCTCGATGCCGGTGACGATGCGCGCGATATACGAGATGAAGCGGCCCAGCCATTTGAAGCCGGCATACCAGCAGGCGTGCGCCCAGCGATGCATGACCACGGCATGCAGGCCGGGATAACAGGTGAGCACTTCCCATCCGTTGCGCGCCGCAGGGTCGCGCTCGATGATGCTCTGGATATCTTCACGCAGATTGGAAAACATAGGATAAAACCGTGGCAAACAGACAGCATGGTAGCGTATCCGGGCCGGTCTTGCTTGCGGGCCTTCGGTCTGGCCTGGAAAGAAAAAGCCCGCTGCGCGGCAATGCCGGGCAACGGGCGTTCAGTGCCGGGGCGGATGGCTTACTGCGGCTCTTTGGCCAGACGCTGGCGGCGCGCCTCGTACAGGCAGACGCCGGAGGCGACCGAGACGTTCAGGCTCTCGACCGAGCCGAACATCGGGATGTTGACCAGCACGTCGCAAGTCTCGCGGGTCAGGCGGCGCATGCCCTCGCCTTCCGAGCCCATCACCAGCGCCGTCGGGCCGGTGAAGTCGCCTTCGTACAGGCCCTTGTCGGCGTCGTCGGACGTGCCGATCAGCCAGATGCCGCGGTCCTTCAGGTCGCGCATGGTGCGCGCCAGGTTGGTGACGGTGATGTAGGGCACGCTCTCGGCGGCGCCGCTGGCGACCTTGGCGGCGGTGGCGTTCAGGCCGACCGAGCGGTCCTTCGGCGCGATGACCGCGTGCGCGCCGACGCCGTCGGCCACGCGCAGGCAGGCGCCCAGGTTGTGCGGATCGGTGATGCCGTCCAGGATCAGCAGCAGCGGCGGACCTTCCACCACGTCCAGCAGCTCATCCAGGTTGCGCGCCAGCGACAGCTGGCTGGCGAACGCGATCACGCCCTGGTGGCGGCGGGTGCCGACGATCTTGTCGAGGCGCGCCGACTCCACCGGCATGACGCGCACGCCGGCCTGCTTGGCGTTGGCGATCAGGTCCTGCATGCGGCGGTCCTGGCGCTCGGCATCGACAAAGATCTCTTCCACCGATGCTGCCTCGTGCCGCAGGCGCGAGGTCACCGCATGGAAGCCAAAAATCATTTTATTTTTCATTCGTTACGTCTTCTTCCTGCTAGTTTTAAACCATGGGGCCGGAGCCCGGTTCACACGGGTGGGCTCCGACCTCATCTGACTACTGTTCTTGTTGTGTTGACGACGCCCGCTTACTTCGCCTTGGGTGCCGCTTTTTTAGCCGCAGCTTTTTTGGCCACTGCTTTTTTGGCAGCCGGTTTTTTCGCTGGCGCCGTTACAACGGCTTGCGCCGCTGGCTCGGCCGGCTTGCTGCTTGCCCGCTTCTTTTTCGGCGCCGGTTCTGCCGGGGCCGGTTCCGCTGCCGGCACTTCCAGCGCCGCTGGCTTGGCAGCGCGCTTTTTCTTTGGTGCCGGTTCCGCCGGTGCCGGTTCCGGCGCGGGCACTGGTGCCGGTGCCGCAGCTTCCTGCGGCGCCTGCTTCGCAGCGCGCTTCTTCTTCGGTGCCGGTTCAGCTGGTGCTGCTGGTGCGGCCGGTGCCGCCACCGGTTCCGGGGCCGGTTCCGGCGCCAGGACCGCAGCATCCTGCGGCGCCTTCTTGGCGGCACGCTTCTTCTTCGGTGCCTGCTCGGCCGGAGCAGCCGCAGGCTCGGGAACCGGAGCCGGTGCCGGTGCCAGTGCCGGTTCCTGCAGCGGCGCTGCGGCTTCCTCGGCAACGCGTTTTGCCGCGCGTTTCTTCTTCGGTGCCGGCGCAGGCTCGGCCTGCACAAGCGCGGCTTCGACAGGCGCGGCTACCGGCGGCTCGACTGCTGGCGGTGGTGGCGGCGGCACGTCGGCAGCCGCCGGCGCCGATGCGCCGGCATTGCCTGCCTCCGCGGCACGTGCCGCTTCGGCACGCTGCGCCCGCGCCTTGCGGCGGCGGCTGCTGCGCGACGGCGGCACGAACACGACGTCGTCCGGGCTTTCGTCGCTGGCAGTGACTTCCTCGTCGGAAGTCTCCTCCGCGTCGACTGGTATCGGCCAGGTCAGCGCCTCGTCCGCGACCGGGTTCTGCTCGCGGTTCCCCTTGTTCTTGTTGCGGTTGCGCTTGCGGCGGCGCGATTCCTTCGGTTCCTTCTGGGTCAGCGCTTCCTGGGCCAGGGCGCGGGCGCGCTCCAGCGGCGCCGGGAGAGCCGCCTTCTCTTGAGCCGGCTGCGCCAGCACCAGGTCGATCTTGCGCGACTCGAGGTCGACGCGCGCCACCTGCACCGTCACCTGGTCGGTGAGCTTGAAGGCCTTGCCGGTGCGGTCGCTGCGCAGCTCATGGCGCGCTTCGTCGTACTGGAAGTAGTCGCCGGTGCCCAGGCCGCTGATGTGGACCAGGCCTTCGACGAACAGCTCGTTCAGCTGCACGAAGATGCCGAACGGGGTCACGCCCGAGATCACGCCGGTGAATTCCTCGCCCAGCTTGTCCTGCATGTAGTAGCACTTGAGCCAGTTCTCGACGTCGCGCGAGGCTTCGTCGGCGCGGCGCTCGTTGGCCGAGCAGTGCACGCCGAGCGCGTCCCAGATGGTCAGGTCCTTCGGATCCTTCTGCCTGCCTTCCAGCTTGTCCTTGGCGGCCTGCTTGCGCGCCGAATTCGACAGCGTCGTGTTCAGCTTGGACAGGTCGATGCCGGTCGGCTCGTACTTCTTGCCCTTCAGGACCGCCTTGATCGCGCGGTGGGTCAGCAGGTCGGGATAACGGCGGATCGGGCTGGTGAAGTGGGCGTAGTGCTCGTAGGCCAGGCCGAAGTGGCCGACGTTGTCCGGGCTGTAGACCGCCTGCTGCATCGAGCGCAGCAGCATGGTCTGCAGCAGCGTCGCATCCGGGCGCTCCTTGATGCGCTGCATAAGCTCGGCGTAGTCGCGCGCCTGCGGCGTGGTGCCGCCGCCCAGGTTCAGGCCGGCCTGCTTGAGGAAGGTACGCAGCTGGTTCAGCTTTTCCTCGGTCGGCACCGCGTGGATGCGGAAGGTGCTCGGCTGGTCGTGGCGGATCAGGAAGTCGGCGGCGCACACGTTGGCGGCCAGCATGCATTCCTCGATCAGGCGGTGTGCGTCGTTGCGGGTGCGCGGCAGGATCTTTTCGATCTTGCCCATCGCGTTCGAGACGATATAGGTCTCGGTGGTCTCGAAATCGATTGCACCGCGTTCCTGGCGCGCCTTCAGCAGCGCGCGGAACACTTCGTTCAGGTGCAGCAGGTGCGGCACGATGCCGGGACGGCGGCCCGCTTCCGGACCCTGGGTATTGCCCAGGATGGTGGCCACTTCGTCATAGGTCAGGCGCGCCGCCGAGTGCATCACGGCCGGGTAGAACTGGTAGGCACCGACCTCGCCCTCGAGCGACACCACCATGTCGCACACCAGCGTCAGGCGGTCCACCGCCGGGTTCAGCGAGCACAGGCCGTTCGACAGCTTTTCCGGCAGCATCGGGATCACGCGGCGCGGGAAATACACCGAGGTCGAGCGCTCGATGGCATCGTCGTCGAGCGGATCGCCCGGCTTCACGTAGTTGCTGACGTCGGCGATCGCCACCAGCAGGCGATAGCCGCGGGTGCGGCCGATCTTGACCGGTTCGCAGTAGACGGCATCGTCGAAGTCGCGCGCATCGGCGCCGTCGATGGTCACCAGCGGCACGTCGCGCAGGTCGACGCGCTCGCCGAGGTCGATATCGCGCACTTCGTTCGGCAGCTTGTTGGCCTGCTTCAGTGCGGCAGCGGAAAACACGTGCGGCACGCCGAACTTGCGCACGGCGATCTCGATTTCCATGCCCGGGTCGTCCAGCTCGCCGAGCACTTCGACGATGCGGCCGGTCGGCTGCTTGAAGCGCGACGGCTGCTCGACCAGTTCGACGCTGACCACCTGGCCGGCCTTGGCCTTGTCCGGCCGGCCGGCCAGCAGGATGTCCTGGCCGATGCGCTTGTCTTCGGGTGCGACTTTCCACACGCCGTCTTCCTGCAGCAGGCGGCCGATGATGTGGGTATTCGCACGCTCGACCACTTCGACGATCGTGCCTTCCGGACGGCCGCGGCGGTCGGTGCCGATCACGCGCGCCAGCACGCGGTCGCCGTGCAGGACTTTCTGCATCTCTTTGTCGGGCAGGAACAGGTCGTCGCCGCCCTCGTCCGGGATCACGAAGCCGAAGCCGTCGCGGTGGGCGCTGACACGGCCCGAGACGAAGCTCGAATGGTCGGTCAATTGATATTCGCCGGAGGCGTTGGCGCGGATCTGGCCGTCGCGTTCCATCGCATTCAGGCGGCGCGTCAGCACGCCCTCGGCTTCTGGATCGACTTGCAGGGCGCGGGCCACGGCGCCACTGTCGAGTGGCGATCCGGCCTGGCGGAAGATGCCGAGGATTTCCTCTCGGCTGGGGATGGTATAGGTTGGGTGCTTCAAATCGTCTTCTTAATCTTGTTGAGCCAGTAGGTTGGCCGACTATCGGCGCAATGGTTGGATTGACACGTCTTCACGCGTAGTGTAACGGAGGACACGGGGATTCGCCTAACTTGGCGTCCGAAGCGTGCTGCGGGTGGCGTGGCCGGATCGGCGCCGGTGACGGGTCATCGCAGCGATCGCATCGTGCCCCTTTGACATTTGCAATTGATCCGCTATACTTTCGCTCTCTTCGAAAACGGCACAGCCGGAAACGAGGAGCGATGCGAGTCAGTCGCAGCCCGGTGAGAGACAAACGAAAGTTGGTCTAGCGCAAAACGGCAAAGCCTGATATCGTAGCGGAATTCGACGGCAACGTCGAGCAGCAGTAAAGAAGCAGAAGCAAGAAGTAGAAGCAATACAGCGCCCACGTGGCGGAATTGGTAGACGCGCATGGTTCAGGTCCATGTGCCGCGAGGTGTGGGGGTTCGAGTCCCTCCGTGGGCACCAAAGCTGCTGTGTTGTTGATGGTTGTAGTACCGGTTGTTTGTATGCCCACGTGGCGGAATTGGTAGACGCGCATGGTTCAGGTCCATGTGCCGCGAGGTGTGGGGGTTCGAGTCCCTCCGTGGGCACCAAAAGCTACCTGGTTGTTGCAGTATCGTTGTACAAGTTGTTTGCATGCCCACGTGGCGGAATTGGTAGACGCGCATGGTTCAGGTCCATGTGCCGCGAGGTGTGGGGGTTCGAGTCCCTCCGTGGGCACCAAATGCTACCCGGTCGTCGAGACCTACTAGATATTTTGTCTGGCGCAAAACGCCGCAATCTTTGCAAAAGGATTGCGGCGTTTTGCGTTATTGGCCGCGTTATTGGCCGGCCACGTAGCGCTCCAGGAAGGCACCGATGCGGCGTTCGTACTCCGCCGTCGCATAGCCGTGCAAGTCGACGTGCGCCGCCCCGTCGACCACCCACAGCGATTTCGGCGCCGCCGCGGCCGCGTACAGACGCTCGGTTTCGGCCAGCGTCGTGTGGCGGTCGGCGCTGCCGGCGGCGATCAGCAGCGGCATCCCCAGCGATCCCACATGAGCAATCGGACGCAGCTGCGCCGGATGGATGTCCAGGCGCAGCGGCAGTTGCCACAGCAGCAGCCGCGACAAGGGCGCGCCGAGCGCACCCAGGCGGATGCGCAGGCGGTCTTCGACCGCTTCTTCGATCGACGGGTACATCGATTCCAGCACCGCCGCATCCACTTTCGGGCAATCGCGGCACAGCACCAGCGACGCGGCGCCGAGCGAGACGCCGATCACGCCGATGCGCCGGCCGGGCAGGCGCCGCTGCAATTCCTCGAGCGCGGCGCGCACCCCTTCGGCCTCGGTCAGGCCGAAAGTCACTGCCGGCGCGGTGCTGGCACCCTGGCCCGGCAAATCGATCAGCATCACGGCATAGCCTTCGCGATGCAGGAAGGCGGCGCGCGCCTCCATCTGGCGCCGGTCGCTGTGGATGCCGTGCAGCAGCAGGATGCCGCCCTTGCCCCCGCCCTTGCCTGTTTCCAGCGCCGGGATATAGGAGGCGGCGACGCGCCGGCCGGGACCGGCGTCCAGCGTCAAGGGCTCGGCGCCGAGCGCGACATCGAGCGTCACCGCCCGTGGCTCGACCTTGATGAGGGCGGAACCCAGCACCCAGAGTGCGGCGGCGCCGAGCAGGACCAGGATAAGGAAGGTAGACAGCAGGGGTATGCGCATCGGGTCGATTCAGGCTGAGCTGGAAGTCAGCCATTAGAACACGGCTCGTGCGATGCCAGATCATCAAGAATCGGACAGTCCGAACGCTGGTCGCCATGGCAGGAATGGGCCAGCGCCTGCAGCGTGCGCTTCATCGCTTCCAGTTCGGCGATCTTGCGCTCGAGTTCATCGATGTGGGCTGCGGCCAGGCGCCGCACGTCGGCGCTGGCGCGGCCCTTGTCCTGCCACAGCGCCAGCAGGTTGGCGACCTGTTCCAGCGAAAAGCCGAGGGCGCGGCCGCGGTGGATGAATTGCAGCACCCGCACGTCCTGCTCGCCGTACAGGCGGTAGCCCGCCCCGGTGCGGCGCGCCGGCGGCAGCAGGCCGATCGCTTCGTAGTGGCGGATCATCTTGGCGCTGACGCCGGATGCCCTGGCCGCCTCGCCGATATTCCATTGCGGGCTGCGCCCGTGATTGTCGTGTTCCATACGACAAGGGTACACCTTCCCACGATGGCAAGGTCAATGCGTACGCTTGACTTGCGGCGCCAAGCGGTTAAGCTCGGCGCATCATGAAACACGCCATCCTCATTGCCGCCGGGCTCGTACTCGCCCTCCCCGCGTGCCTGCACGCCGAGCCGGCACCCTGGTTCCAGTGGCGCAGCAAGGCCACCGGCACCCTGGTCTGCACGCAGACGCCGCTGGGTCCGGGCTGGGAAAAAGCCAGTGGGCCGTATCGTGACGCCCGTTGCGAAAAACGCATGCCTGTTAAATAATGCCTGCGCTGGCATGAAGATTCGATAACAAGAAAGAGGAGCAGTTCCAGGTCGTTCGCAGGTATCCAGTTCATCTATCGCGAGGAGAAAACGATGTTCACCAATCCCGAGCAATTCGCATCCGCCACCAAGACCCTGTTCGATCTGCAGGTCCAGACCTTCAATGCCCTCGCCAGCAAGGCGGTGCAGGGGGTCGAGCAGGTGGTGGCACTCAACCTGAGCACGGCCCGCAATGCGCTGGAAGGCACCCTGGCGACCGGCCGCGCCGCCAGCCAGGCCGGCGATCCGAAAGCCGCCATCGATGCCGTGCAGTCGCGCATCCAGCCAGGCGTCTCGGAAGCCACCGCCTACGGCGAACAGCTGCGCCAGATCATCGGCGACATCCAGAAGGATTTCCAGCAGGCCGCCGACACCCACCTGGTCGAAGCCAAGAACACGCTGTCGGCGCTGATCTACGACGTCACCCAGAACGTCAAGCCGGGCCAGGAAAACGCGGTCGAGATCATCAAGGCCGCGATCGACAATGCCTTCAAGGGCTACGAGCAGGTGACCCAGTCGACGCGCGAAGCGATGCGCCGGGTCGAGGAACAGGTGGCACGGGCCACGTCCCAGGTCGCGCAGGCGGGCCAGGCCGGCGGCCAGGCTGCGCAATCGGCGGCTTCATCGGCTTCATCGGCTTCGTCGTCGGCAGCGGCCCAGCCCGGCCAGTCCCAGTAACGCCAGTCTAGGACTTCGTCTCGACGCCCAGCAGTTCTTCGATATGGGCGAACGAGGCGTCGTCCTTGACTACCGCCCGCAGCCACACGTGCAGCGGCTGCTCGCCCCAGTGGGCGGCCTTTTCCGCCAGATAGGCCACCGGGCTGTGCGGCTCCGTGCGGCGGAAGAATTCGGCGACGGCGCGCAGCTGGGCCAGCGCCTGGACCCGGTTCTGGAGCGGACCGTTGGCCCTGGCCGATGGCGCGTCGCTGCCGCCCTGCCCCGGTGCCGCCGGCGTAGCAGGCGCCGCATCCGGCAGCGCTGCCGTCTCGGCGGGCTCCTCGCCCGCGAGCGGCTTCACGAACATCAGCACGCTTTCCAGCCCCGATTTGGCCGCACTGAAGCTCGGCCCGTCGGCGCCCAGGCGCGCATCGACGCTCTGTTCGAGGCGGTCGATGGCGGCTTTGCACTGGCCGCAGTCGCGCAGCAGGTTGCGGTAGAAGCTGCGCGCGCCGCGCTGGCGCGCCGCTTCCAGCTTCGCCAGCTCCTCGCCGCCGTGGGCACGGGCGACGTCGAAGTCGCTCAGCGCATACGCAGACCCGCCCGGCGGGTTGCCCTCGGTCAGGGGCACCGCGCGCAGCCAGGGCGCGATGCGCGCAGCCACCCAGGCCAGGTTGCCGATGCGGCGCTCGAAGCCGTCTTCGTCCGGCAGCGGATACATGCCGTCCCAGTGGCGTTCGCACAGCGCCGCGATCAGTTCCAGGCTGCCGGCCAGGCCGCGCACGCCGCCGGTTTTGACGCCGGCTTCGGCCAGCCATACCGCCAGCTGCAGGTCCTTGCTGCGCTTTTCGATCAGTTGCGCGCACTGCCTGGCCACGAACTTCCAGTCGGCTTCCTTCAGGTCGGTGACCCAGGCGCCCTGCTCGATCGACGGATCGTCGGCCTGGCGCGCGCGCACGATGGCGTCGATCTCGCTGGAAAACGCGAGGTCTTCGCCGCAGGGCTGCTGTTCGCTGACGGGCGCCAGCAGCTTGTCGATGTCCAGCATGGCAATCTCCTTCACGCCGCGTCGATCGCGTACTTGATCTTGCCGGCGCGGGTCGCGCTGACCTTGACCTTGCCTATCGCGCCGCCCTCGGCCATCGTCGCCAGCACGGCATCGGCGATTTCCGGCAGCAGCGTGCCGTTCAGGATGGTGTCGACGTTGCGCGCGCCGGAATCGACTTCGGTGCAGCGCCCCAGCACCGCCGCCACCAGCGCATCGTCGTAGTGGAACTGGGCGTTGTGGTTGGCCGACACGCGCGCCTTGATGCGGTCGAGCTTCAGGCGGATGATGTTGGACAGCACCTCGTCGTCGATCGGGTAGAACGGCACCACCGTCAGGCGGCCGAGGAAGGCCGGCTTGAAGTGCTTCATCAGGGCCGGGCGGATCAGTTCCGCCAGTTGCTCCGGCGTCGGGCGCTCGCTTGCCGGCTTGTTCAAGCACGCCTGCATGATCTGGCTGGAAGCGGCGTTCGAGGTCAGGATGATGATGGTGTTGCGGAAGTCGATCTGGCGCCCTTCGGCATCGTCCAGTACGCCCTTGTCGAACACCTGGAAGAACAGTTCGAGCACGTCGCTGTGCGCCTTTTCCACTTCGTCGAGCAGCACCACGCTGTATGGATTGCGCCGCACCGCCTCGGTCAATACCCCGCCTTCGCCGTAGCCGACATAACCGGGCGGCGAGCCTTTCAGGCCGGAGACGCTGTGCGCTTCCTGGTACTCGCTCATGTTGATCGTCACCAGCTTGCGCTCGCCGCCGTACAGCAGGTCGGCCAGCGCCAGCGCGGTCTCGGTCTTGCCGACGCCCGAGGTTCCGACGAACAGGAACACGCCCTTCGGCTTGTTCGGGTCTTCCAGATGGGCGCGCGCGGTGCGCACGCGCTGGGCGACGATGCCGCTGGCGTGGGTCTGGCCGAGGATGCGCTCGTCGAGCATGCCGCGCAGGTTCATCACGGTGCGGATCTCGTCCTTCACCATGCGCCCGAGCGGGATGCCGGTCCAGGCGGCGACGATGGCGGCCACCGTGTGGCCGTCGACCTGCACCGGCACCAGCGGCGACTCGCCCTGCAGCTGGCGCAGTTCCTCGACCTTGGCCTGCAATGCCATGCTGCCGGATTTGTCGGCGCTCGACTCCAGCCGCGCGCGCATCGCGTGGATCTCGCCGGTCAGGGCCTGCTCGCGCTCCCAGCGCTCGCGCAGGCGCGCCTGCTCCTGCAGCGCATCGGCGCGTTCGGCACGCAGCGTGCCGAGGGCGGCGGCATGGTCGGCGCCGGCGCTTTCCTCGCGCACCAGTGAACCGATACGGGCATCGAGGCGCTCCAGCTTGCGCGTGCATTCTTCCAGCGCCGCCGGCGTCGCCTTCTGGCCCAGCGCGACCTTGGCGCAGGCGGTATCGAGCACGCTGATCGCCTTGTCGGGCAGCTGGCGTCCGCTGATGTAGCGGTGCGACAGGCGCACGGCCTCGGTGACCGCTTCGTCGTAGATGCGCACGCCGAAGTGCTGTTCCATCAGCGGCGCCATCGCGCGCAGCATGGCGCTGGCGGTATCTTCGTCCGGCTCTTCGACCTTGACCACCTGGAAGCGCCGCGCCAGCGCCGCATCCTTCTCGAAGTACTTTTTATATTCGCTCCAGGTGGTGGCCGCCACCGTGCGCAGCTCGCCGCGCGCCAGCGCCGGCTTGAGCAGGTTGGCGGCGTCGTTCTGGCCGGCCTGGCCGCCGGCGCCGATCATGGTGTGGGCTTCGTCGATGAACAGGATGACCGGGTGCAGGCTCTTTTTCACCTCGTCGATGACGTTCTTGAGACGGCTCTCGAACTCGCCCTTCACGCTGGCGCCGGCCTGCAGCAGGCCCATGTCGAGGTTGTGGATCTCGACGCCCTTCAAGACGTCGGGCACGTCGCCCTGGGCGATGCGCAGCGCCAGCCCTTCCACCACCGCGGTCTTGCCGACGCCGGCCTCGCCGGTCAGGATCGGGTTGTTCTGACGCCGCCGCATCAGGATGTCGATCACCTGGCGGATCTCGGCGTCGCGCCCGATCACCGGATCGACCTT
This sequence comes from Herbaspirillum sp. SJZ107, assembly GCF_006715485.1. Classification (GTDB taxonomy): domain Bacteria; phylum Pseudomonadota; class Gammaproteobacteria; order Burkholderiales; family Burkholderiaceae_D; genus Telluria. The sequence goes on along the minus strand of NZ_VFNH01000001.1, from coordinate 970,981 downwards.
GCCTTCGCGCGCGCGCGCCGTCAGGCAGGTGGTGTACTGGTCGAGCGCCGGCGTCTTGCCAGGGGCCGTGTTCTGCATTTCGGTGACCGGGTCGGCACTTTCCGCTTCCGCTGCCGGTGCCGCGGCTTCCGCTTCTTCCGAGCCGCGCGTGAGCTTGTCGAAATCGTGCTTCAGGCGGTCGAGCGGGAAGCCGGCGAACTGACGCGAGGCGCGCTGGGCCAGTTGGGCCAGGCCGGGTTCGGTGAGCAGCGCCAGCAGCAGGTGGCCGCTGCGGATGCGCTGGCGCTGGCCGTTGCCAAGTGAAGCGATCAGCCAGGCGTGCTCGAACAGCGCCGGCAAGTGGCGCGAGAAGACCGGGGTGCGCGTGCTGCCGCCCGGCAGGCGCTCGACTTCGCGCCGCAAGTCGGTTTCCAGCGCCGTCAGGTTGATGCCGGCCTGGCGCGCGGCGGCCACCACGTCGCAGCCGGGCTGCTCCAGCAGCGCCAGGAACAGGTGTTCGATGTCGACTTCGTACTGGCCGAGACCGACGCAGATGCCGGCTGCGCGGGTGGCGGCGACGCGGCTGGTGTCGTTCAACTTGCCAATCAGGGTCTTCAGGTTGATGTCCATCGACGGGTCCTTTGGTTCAGTGAGATGGAGTAATGCAGCGACGACGGCTGCAGCATGGCGTCGAAGTTGACCGCTTCCGCCATGCCGTCGAGTTCGAGCGTCGCGTGGATCACGAAGTCCAGGCGGTTGACGCTGGTGTTTTCATGGAGCGTGGCGCTGACATTGCGCAGGCGCGGCTCGTGACGCTCGATGGCGTCCTTCAGGCTGGCTTCGACCGCCGCCCGGTCTTCGCTGCTGGCCAGGTTGAATGCCGCAAAGTCGAGCAGGCCGTAATTCAGGATCGAGGCGCGCGCCTCGGGATAATCGTCGAAGGCTTGCGGCGGACAGCCGGCGCGGGTATTCAGCAGGGCTTCCAGGTCGCGCGCGACGCAGGCCTTGAGCTGTTCCAGGCCGGATGCATTCTGCGCGGCGCCCATCAGGCGGTCCAGCAGGCCGGGTACGACAGCAGTCATCGCCGCTCCAGAGAGAGTGCGGCATCGGGCCGCACAATGAACACCGCGGCACGAGGCCGCGGCGGATGTGCTGCAAAAGCAGGATCAGGCAACCTTGTTGGTGGCCAGGTCCCAGCCGCCCGAGGTGTTGCCGCCGGCGCCGCCGCCGATCTTTTGCTGGGTGTATTTCCACTTCACTTTCGAGAACTTGAGGCCGACCTTTTCGTGCATGAAATCGCCCTCTTTCACCTCCGGCATGATCGAGCCGATCAGCACGTTCTCGAGTTCGATCTCGAAGTACTTGACGCGCTCGCCCTGGCCGTCGGCACGCATGAATTCGAACTTGGCCTTGGGGATGGTCTTGCCCGACGAGCAGGTCTGCAGCAACACCGGCGACGACAGGTCGGCCAGCTTGCTGATTTCGATTTCCTTGTGCTCGCAGCGCTCGGCGGTGTGACCGCCGCCGGTCGATGCAGTCGCCGATTTCGGCTGCAGCACTTCCCAGGCCACCGATTTGCATTCGATCCAGTCCTTGTGCTTGTCGTCGGCCGACTCGCCCTTGATGCCGTCGATTTGCAGGTAGACGTCTATTGCCATGTTCTACTCCATTCAGGTTGAATAAAGAATCAGGATTTGGTCGATTGCGGTAACTCCGCGACCAGTCGGAGCGAAACGGACAGCTCGTCGAGCTGGAAGTGCGGACGCAGGAAGGAGACCGCGCGGTACACGCCCGGCCGGCCAGGGACTTCGGCCACCTGCACGCTGGCTTCGCGCAGCGGGAACTGGGCCTTCTGCTCCTGGCTGGCGTTATCGTCCAGCAGCACGTACTGGGTCAGCCAGCGGTTGAGGTAATCCTCGACGTTGGAGGCGGCAGCGAAGCTGCCGATCTTGTCGCGCATCATGGCCTTCATGTAGTGCGCGATGCGCGAGACCGCGAAGATGTACTGCAGCTGCGAGGACAGCAGTGCGTTGGCGTTGGCGGCGTCGCTGTTGTACTTGCGTGCCTTCTGCGCCGACTGGGCGCCGAAGAAGGCCGCGTACGACGTGTTCTTGCAGTGCACCAGCGAGATGAAGCCGAGGTCCGACAGTTCCTTCTCGCGGCGGTCGGTGATCGCCAGCTCGGTCGGGCACTTGAGCGCGACCTCGCCTTCGTCGGTCTTGAAGGTGTGGGTCGGCAGGTTCTCGACCAGGCCGCCCCCCTCGACGCCGCGGATCGCCGCGCACCAGCCGTAATCTTCGAAGGCCTTGGTCAGCTTGGAGGCAAAGGCGTAGGCGGCGTTGCACCACAGGTATTTGTGATGGTCGCTGCCGTCCACGTCCTCGACGAAGTTGAAGCCTTCGGTGGCAGTGCCGTCGACGGGGTTGTACGGCAGGCGCCCGAGGAAGCGCGGCAGCGTCAGGCCGACGTAGCGCGAGTCCTCGGATTCGCGGAAAGCCTTCCACTTCGCGTATTCCACGGTGTCGAATACCTTGGCCAGGTCGCGCGGGCGGCCCAGGTCGCCGAAGCTGTCGACGCCGAACAGGTCGGGCGCAGCCGAGGTAATGAAAGGAGCATGGCTGGCCGCGGCCACGTGCGACATCTGCTCGAGGAAGTAGACGTCTTCCGGCTGGCGCGAGACTTCGAAATCGCCGATCAGGGTGCCGTAGGGCGCGCCGCCGAAGCTGCCGAATTCTTCTTCGTAGACCTTCTTGAACAGCGTGCTCTGGTCGAATTCGAGGGCCGACTGGAAGTCCTTCACCAGTTCCTTCTTGGTGGCGTTGAGCATGCGGATCTGCAGGCCGGCGCTGGTGGTGCTGTTCTTGACCAGGTAATGCAGGCCGGTCCAGCTGCGCTCCAGCTTCTGGAATTCGGGCGCGTGCATGACCGCCGACAGCTGGCTTGAGATCATGCGGTCCAGCTCCGCCAGGCGCGCGTCGATGGTGGCCGACAGGTTGGTCGAGACCACCATCGTCCCTTCCATCACCTGGGTCACCAGTTCGGAGATGATGTCGCGTGCGCGTTCGTGCTCGCTGGTCGACTTCGCGACGCGGCTCTGCTCGACGATCTGGTCGAGCAGGCCGGTGTCCAGTTCGAGCGCCTGGGCCGGGGCCGATGCTGCGTTTTCGAGGATGGCCGCCATCGATTATTCCCCTTTTTCGCTTTTGCGCAGGCTGGCCAGTTTTTCGGTACTGGTCAGCACGTCGTTGAGGATGTCTTCCAGCTTGTCGTTGCCCGCCAGCTTGTTGCGCAGGTCGGCCAGCTTGCTGCGCGCTTCCAGCAAGCCTTTCAGGGGCGCCACCTGCTGCACCACGGCTTCCGGACGGAAGTCGGCCATCTCGCGGAACTGCAGCTTGACGGCGAATTCGCCGCCTTCCTGCGACAGGTGATTCGGCACGCGGAACTGCGCTACCGGCGCCACGCCATCCAGCACTTCGTCGAAGTTGTCGACGTCGACGTTGACGAAGTTGCGGTCCTTGAGGCGCTTCCTGGCAGCCTCGGGATCGCTACCGAAGTCGCCGAGCACGCCGACCACGAAGGGCAGCTCCTTGTTCTCGATGGCGTCGCCGATCTCGACGTCGTAGGTCATCTGCACGCGCGGCGCGCGTACTTTCTGCAGGCGTTTCTGCACGCTTTCATTCTTGGGCATGGCGGCTCCTGGGGATTGATGCGGTGGCTTACTTGAGGGCGCCGAACGGATCGCCGCCGCTGCTGCCGGGACGTGGCGTAGCGGTCGGCGGCGCGCTGACAGTTTTCTTGGTGCCGGCGTCCTTGCGTGCGCCGGCGCGGTTCGCCACCAGCACCTCTTCGTTCAGGCTGGTGCGCAGCAGCTTGGCCAGTTCCTGGGCTTCGGTGCGCACGTTGCCGCTCAGGTTGTTCTTGTGGCTCAGGTCGGACAAGGCCTTGCTGGTCACGCGCAGGCCGCTCACGGCGACGATGCTGTTGGCCAGCGTGTCGTCCGGGTCGCGTTCCAGCGCCTCGAGCGCGTTGACGATGGCCTCGCCGTAGTTGGTGCTGTCGAAGCGCATCTGGGCCATGCGCACCCATGGCGTCTTGTCGGTCGGGAAAGTGCTGCCGGCCTGCTTCAGCAGCGCGTAGGCCTTGTCGTTCTGGCCGGCCAGCACGGCGGCGTCGACGGCGGCCATGGTGGCCGCCATCGTCGGCGGCGCGGTCTTGGCGGGGGGTGCGGTCGGGCCGCTGCTGGCGCAGGCCGACAGGATGGCGGCGCCGGCGACGATCGCCAGCTGGGTCGATATGCGAGGGAACAAGCGGTGAAAAGTCATCGGGTCCTCCGGGTTGGAATCAGGCGCCAATTATTGGTGAGAGGCAACATTCGGTAATTGCGTCTGGTCAACTGTTGATAGCCGGGCGTTGCATCGGATCGACCGGGGTCTTGCGCCGGCTCACGGAGTGCGCGGCACCTTGCCGTTAAATCTTTCGCTGTCGCCACTAATTAACTAAGTGCAAGGTGCTCATGAACCTCATTCGAATGCAATTGCCTCTCGCCCTGGTCCTTGCGCTGCCCCTGCTGTCCGGCTGTGCCGGCGCCGGCGCGGGCCTGGACACAGGTGGCGCCGCTGACAAACCCCTGCTGGCCGGCGCCATGGAAGCCGTCGGCCTGCGCAAGCCGCCGCCACCGCCACTGCCGGAAGCGCAGCAGCCGCCGCGCAACGTGACCTTGCGCCTGCACGCGGCCAAGCGCCTGAACGTCGATGCGCGCGGGCAGTCGCTGGCGCTGCTGGTGCGCGTGTATAAACTGCGCCAGCGCGCCGCTTTCGATGCGGCGCCGTATGCGGCCTTCCTGTCGCCCCAGGCCGAGCGCGAAGCGCTGGGCGCCGACCTGGTCGAGGTCAAGGAAGTCACGCTGGTGCCGGGCCAGCAGCTGGAGCTGGCCGACCGGCTGGCCCGCGACACCGGCTGGCTCGGCATCGTTGCGCTGTACCACTCGCCCGCGCGCGAGGGCTGGCGCCTGGCCTTCGCCGCGGGCGAAGCCGAACAGGCCGGCGTGACGGTCGGCCTGCACGCCTGTGCGATGAATGTCGGCAGTGGCGCGGCTGCAAGCGGTGCCGCTGTCAAGCCCATGTCGCTTGTGCGCTGTCAATGAGCGCCTAGGTGTTTCTAGCAAGCTAGTGTTTTGCGGAAACCCTGAAAGCCAACGACGTGACGAGGAGGCAAGCATGACGACGGCGGCCAAGATCTTGTGGGGCGAGGGCCTGTTCCTGCGTCCCCAGCATTTCCAGCAGCAGGACCGCTACCACGAGGCGCGCCTGAACGAAACCGCCGCCGCCCTGCACCCCTACTGCTGGGGCGTGCGCCGGCTGGCAATCGACGCCGACGCGCTCAAGGCCGACGTGCTGCGCATCACCGAGCTGGCGCTGATCTTCCCCGACGGCGAGGTCTACAGGGCGCCCGAGCACGACCTGCTGCCGCCCCAGGTGCGGCTCGGCGACCTGCCACCGTTCGAAGGCAGCCTCACCTTCCATGCCGCCCTGCCCGCGCTCAAGGTGCACGGCGAGAACTGCGCGGCGCGCGGGGAGGTCCGCCCGGACGCGCGCTTCAGCCAGCGCGAACACGATACCCAGGACCTGTTCAGCGAAGCGGCGCCGGCGCCGGTGGCCTACCTGACGCGCAACCTGCGCCTGGTGCCCGACCTCGATCCGCTCGACGCCTACGACAGCTTTCCGCTGCTGCGCCTGCGCCGCGTCGCCACCGGCGGATTCGAGGTCGACCAGGACTTCATCCCGCCCAGCATCTCGATCGAGGGCGCACCCGGTCTGCAAGCGCGGCTGGCTCGCCTGATGGAAAAGCTGCTGGCCAAGGTGAATGCACTGTACGGCCATCATCGCGAGCCGAGCAAGAACGTGGTCGAACTGCGCGGCGGCGATGTCTCGTCGTTCTGGCTGCTGCACACGGCCAGCTCGGGCTACGCCGCACTGAGCCACTACCTGGCACACCGCGAACTGCATCCGGAGCGCCTGTTCCAGGAACTGCTGATGCTGGCGGGCGGCCTGATGACGTTCTCGCGCGCGGTCAAGCTCGAAGACTTGCCGGCCTACGCGCACCAGGACCCGGGCCCGGCATTCGCGCGCCTGGACGGCATCCTGCGCGAACTGCTGGATACCGTGATCTCGTCCAAATACTTCTCGGTCGCGCTGTCGAACGACCGCCCCTCCTACCACCTCGGTGCGCTGGACTCGGGCAAGATCACGCCGCAGACCACGCTCTACCTGGGCGTCAAGGCCGACATGCCGGCCCTGCAGCTGGTCGAGATCGTGCCGCTGCGCTTCAAGATCGGCGCCCCGGAAGACGTCGACAAGCTGGTGCTGTCGGCCATGCCCGGCGTGAAGCTGGTGCATGCGCCGCAGGTGCCGAGCGCACTGCCGGTGCGCCCGGATACCTATTACTTCGTGCTGGAAAACCGCGGCCTGCTGTACGACAGCATGCTGAAGGCGCAGTCGATCTCGATCTACGTCCCGAACGGGCTGCGCGACCTCAAACTCGACCTGATCGCGATCGCCGCGTGACCTCCCCATGAGCATGCAACCCCACATCGAACGGCGCGCCGCGCCGGCTTCCTCCCGCAACGGCGCCGCCGGCGCGCCGCAATCCCTGGTCGACCTGATGGTCGAGGGCTTTTATGCGCTGTTCCTGCTGAAGGGCGGCTGCGGCCCGCAGGACAAGACCGCTTTTGCCGACCACATGACCGCCTTCCTCGGCGACATCGACTGCAACGCCAAGGCGCTCGGCGTCGCCGCCGACGACGTCACGGCGGCCAAGTACGCGTTCTGCGCGGCGGTCGACGAGATCATCCTCGGCTCCGACTACGACATCCGCGACGCCTGGGAAACGCGCCCGCTGCAGCTGCGCCTGTTCGGCGACCAGCTCGCCGGCGAGCACTTCTTCCAGCGCCTCGAGGACTTGCGCGCCAAGGGCAGCGCCCACCTGCAGGCGCTCGAAGTCTTCCATATGTGCCTGCTGCTCGGCTTCCAGGGCCGCTTCGCCCTCGACGGCAAGGACAAACTGAACTACCTGACCGCGCGCCTGGGCGACGAAATCGCCCGCATGCGCGGCAAGAGCCGCGGCTTCGCCCCGCACGCCGAGCGCCCCGACCAGATCGTCCACAAGCTGGGCAGCGACGTCTCGCTGTGGGTATTGAGCGCGGTGTTTGCCCTCGCAGGGCTGGGGGCTTACGCCGGCTTCCGTACGGCGCTGGTGCACGAGACCGATACTGCCCTGGCCAGCTACAATGACCTGGTGAAGCTGCCACCGCGGTCGGCGAGTGTGACAGTCACCCTGCCCTGAACAGCCTGGAAATATCATCCCTGCGAACGTGAAAACGTCATCCCCGCGAAGGCGGGGATCCAAGTTTGCTGGCGTTTCGACAGCACCAAGAGAACTTGGGTACCCGCCTTCGCGGGTACGACGTGCATAAGCAAATGGCAAGCATCAACGCCACTGCTACTCAAGGCCTTATTGGACAACCTTGAATTCAATGCGCCGGTTGCGCGCCCGCCCCTCCGGCGTGCGGTTGTCGGCCACCGGCCGGTCCGGCCCCTCCCCCGACACCGCCACCATCTCGGCATGCACGCCGCGCCCGACCACGTAGGCCTTGACCGCTTCGGCGCGCGCCTGGCTCAGCGACAGGTTGCCGGCGCGCGAGCCGGCGTTGTCGGTGTGGCCGATCACTTCGACCTTCTTGTCCTTCAGGCGCAGCAGCGCCACGCTCATCTGGTCGAGAATGGCCTTGCCGGATTCGGCCAGCTCGGCCTTGCCCGATTCGAATTCGATGATGCGGTTGGCCAGTGCCGCATCCAGCATGCCCTGCTCCGAGGCCGCCACGCGCAAGCCGTTGTTGACCGTGTAGCCGGCGTCGAGACCGGCCGAGATGTCGCCGGCGATCTGCTGGCGCTGCGCTTCGCTGGCGACGTCGCCGCGCAGGCTGACGCTGGTGCCGTCGACCTGCAGCTGGCCGCGGCTGATCAGTTTGAGGTTGGGACCGACCAGCCTGCCCACGTACTCGTTCCAGTTGGGCGGCGCCGCGACACGGCCGACCGCCAGCTGGTCGACCACGCGCTCGGCGCCGTACAGCGCGCGCAGGCGCGCCAGCAGGGCCGCTTTACTGGCTTCGTCGGCGACGGTGCCGGAGACCACGATGGGCGCGGCGGCATCGGCCCGTGCCGGGTGGGAAGCCAGCGGCGCCAGCACCAGGATCGAGGCGGCAATCAAGCGCGGCAAATAATCGGTTTTCACGAAGCGGCTCCGATGAAGGTTTTCAGGAACAGGTCGCGCGCCATGCGCAGCGGCAGCATCGGCTGCTCGAGGTAGCTGGCCAGGGCGCGCACGTCGATGTCGATGCCCATCTGCTCGTCGATCCAGCCGTTGTCTTCCATGCGCACCTGCTGCTCGAGGCCGACCAGCGGGTCGATCAGCGCATGCAAGGTGCCGGCGGCGTCGCCGCCGAAGCCGACCACCAGCGCCGGCCGGCCCTCGACGCGGGTCACGAACAGCACCAGGTCGTAGCCGGTGCGGCGCACGAACGGTGCAATCAGCGCCAGCCAGAACGCCGCCGCCGCGAAGCGCCCGACCTCGTCCGCCGGCAGCGGCAGCACCAGGCTTCTGTGCAGCGCCGCCGGCCGGCTGTGCATCACCGGCTGCAGCAGCAGGCCGAGGCCGAGGATCACGCGGTCGGCCGGCATCCCGAGCAGGCCGGACAGCGAGCCGACCGTGGACAGCGCCAGGAATTCCCCCAGCGCCGGCTCGATCGCGGCGTCCGGCTCGCCCAGCAGCGGCGCATCCAGGATCGCCTGCAGGTGTGCGCTCGGATCGACCGCCGCCAGCACGCGCGGCGCAGCCGCTTCCAGCAAGCGCCACAGCGGCGCAAACACCAGCGGGCAGCGCGCGATGAAGTCGGCCGGATCGGGCACGTCCAGCCGGCGCAGCGTGAGGAAGGGATAGCGCCGCCCCGAGCGGTCATGGCTGGCGACCAGGTGCCCGGCCAGCGCATGGCGCCGCTGCGGTCCGACGAAGGCAAAGCTCACCGGCGCCATCGCGTCGTAGTTCAGCTTCCAGCGCGCGTCGGCCGGCAGGCGCGTCATCACCTGCGCCAGCCAGTCGTCCAGCATGCCGACCACGCGCGGGTCGTCGGCCGCCTTGACGAAGTCGTCGTGTGCCGGAATCTTGCCGAAGTAGCCGATCCGGCTGGCCCCGCCGGCGCGATTCATTGGGCGGCCCCGGCGAGGGACGGACCCGCAGCGGCCGCCGCATTCGACGCAACCGCGGAAATACCTGCGCGGCCGACGATGGCTTCCGGCAGCCGCAGGCCGTTGAAGCCGCGGCTGGCCTGGCCATCGCCGCTGCCGGCGCCGGCGTTGCTGACCACCTTCAGCGTGATGCCGACGGTGACGTTGTTGGCGCTCCAGCGCAGCTCGGCCACGCCGGGTCCGAGACGCTTCTTCTCGGCGGCGCCGATCATCTTTTCGAGCCCGAACTCGCCCGGCTCGCCGAACAGGTCCACGGTGCGGCCGTCGAAAGTGACCGCGCTGATCTTCACGCCGCTGCTGCCCTGCGGCCCCGGATGCACCATGTTGACCCAGGCTGGCGGCGTGTTCCGGTAACGCAGCTGCTGGCCGTCGATGTCGATCGTGTATTCGGTGACGCCGGGCGCCGCCATCGGCAGCAGCTGGAACACCCGCTGCGACCCGCTGCCGGCAGCCACGCCGTTGGCCGACAGCGGCGCCACCCAGCCCGGGAAGCCACTGACGACCTGCGGCGCCAGCGTGATGCCGATGTCGGCCCAGGTGCGGCTGGCCAGCACGTCGCCGCGCCGCACCACCAGCGGTCCCATGGTGGTGCCGACGAATTTCGCGACCACGCCTTCGGGACCGAACACCTGGCCGATCTCGCCGGCCGTGGCCTGGACCTGCGCACCCGGTGCGAACGGGTACTTGGCGGCCAGCGATTTCTGGAAGGGTTCGACCACTTGCGCCTGCCAGGTCTTGTTGATCTCGGACTCGGACGGCAGCACGATCATGGCGAAGGTCTGCACCAGCGGCCGCACCAGCAGCGGACGCAGCATCTGCTTCTGCGAATCGCTCATCCCGGTCAGCATCTGTTCGTCGACGTATTTCAGGGCGTCGGCCAGTTCCGAGCCATTGCCTTCCAGCGTCTGCTGCATGAGCTGCTTGGCGCCGGGACCGGGGTCGCCCTGGTTCTTCAGCTGGTTCAGGCGCGAGCGCAGCTTCGACAGCGCGTCGAGATAGCCCGTCATCAGCGACGCATCCTTCTCCTTGACGCCGACCAGGCGCGCCACGCCGGCGAACTCACGCCCGATCGGTCCGGCCCCCGGGGCACCGCCGACAGGCAGCGGGCCGAGAGCGTCCACGACCTGGCGCGCATCGCTCGGCGTCTGGCGCAGCACGACTTCGCGGAACCAGGCCATCAGTCCGCGCTTGACCTTGTCGTCGACGACGCGCGCCTGCGCCGGATCGTCCCACACGGTCTGCTCGTACACGGTCTTGAGCAGCTTGGCCAGCGGCGAGGCCTGCGGATCGCCGAGCCGGTTCATCGCCTGCACGCTGCCCTCGAAGCCATTCAGGTCGGCCACCGTCACGCCCTGCACGAACTTGCTCCACTCCTTCGCATAATCGGCTTTGTACAGGTCGACCAGCGTCTTCTGGATCTGTTCCGGGCTGCCTTCCAGCGTCAGGTCGTCCTTGGCCACGGTCTTCAGCACCCAGTCGGTGCTTTGCAGTTCGCGGTTGGAAGCGTCGCGGATCGCGCCCTGGATGAACTTGTCCCAGGCGTCGCGGGTAAAGGCGCCGCTCACCGCATAGCTGCCGACCACCAGGCCCTGGTCCTGCTCGCCGACGATGCGCGCCACCGTCACCGCCGGGAAGCGGGTGGCGGCGCGGGTACGGATGTCGGCGTACACGCGCTCGCGTGCCGGCGTGCCGCGCACCACGCGGCGCAGGTTTTCGCGTGCGGTGTCGAGCAGGCTCAGTTTGGGCGTGATCTGCGGCCAGGCCTGGTCGTCGACGTGGGCCAGCACGAAGGTCAGCAGGCGCTCGGCGCTGCGGATGGTCTGCTCGTGCGACATCGAACCGCGGTTGGCGGCCAGCCAGCCGCGCCAGTAGCGGGTCAGCTGGTCGTTCAGGTGGCCCGGCTCGGCATGGCTTTTATCGGCCAGCATCAGGTAGGTTTTCAGGGCATTGTAGGCGTCGCCGACGTTGGTCGGCGAGACGTCCTGGTAGGGCTGGCCCGGGCGGGCAGCGGGGGCTGCCTTGGCGTTCGGATCGAGCTGGGACGCGTTGGCGTTGGTCTCGGCCAGCAGCGATTCGATCGCACCGGCGACTGGCAGCACCATCACTTCGCGCACGCCGGCAAAGTATTCGTCGCGCAGCTTGCGCTCGACCGCTTCGCCCTGGTACAGGCCAAATGACAGCGCCCACGGCCGCCCGGCGCGGTATTTGTCCAGCTGTTCGATGCGGTCCTGCAGGATTTCCAGGCCCTCGAGGCGCGACTGCAGGTCGCTGCGGCGCGCCTGCAGCTTGCTGACTTTATCGAGGTCGGCCTGCACGTTGGCCACCAGCTGCTTGTTGCCCATGTACGACCAGCTCCAGCCACCCAGCGCGCAGCCGAGCACGATGGTGGCGGCGAAGAAGGCGCCGTATTTCAGGCGCGCGCTCGCCGGGCTGGTGTAGCGCTTGACCAGGTCGCGGTCGGCGAAGATCACCTTGCGGAACAGCTCGAGCAGGAAGTACCCGGACTGATCACCGGATTGTCCGCTTGCGACAGCGCCCTTCTGCCCGTCCTTGTGCGTCCCCTTGAGTGCGCCGAGCTGCAGGTCGAAGCGGCTGGCCACGCGGCGCGACGCCAGGTTTTCGACAAAGCCTTCCTGCAGCGCGCTGGTGAAATAAAAGCCGCGGAACACCGGCTTGAACTGCCAGGTGTTTTCCTCGAACAGCGTGGCCAGGAAGGCGCGCAGCTGCGGACGCAGCGAGGCGAATTCCAGCGGAAAGGTGAACACGCCGGGACGCAGCGCGGCACTGCGGTTGGCTGCCATGTTGGCCAGGCTCATCTCCTTCAGGCCATCGTGCAGCTCGTCGAAATGGGTGTCGAAAAAGCCCAGTACGTCCTGCGGCGTGCTGCGCCGGTTGTAGCGCAGCGTCGCACCCCACACGCGTTCGCGCTCGCCGCGTTCGGCGTCGTGGAAGAAATCGGCGAAGCCGGCGATCAGGTCGGCCTTGGTGAAGATCACGTACACCGGCGCATACACGCCCAGGCGCTCGGTCAGCTCCTGCACCCGGGTGCGCAGGCTCTTGGCCAGTTCGATCGAGGCTTCGGGGGCGCCGCCGGCCAGCTCGGCCACGCTGACCGCGATCAGGATGCCGTTGATCGGCGCCCGCGCGCGATGCTTGCGGAGCAGGTCGAGGAAGCTGAACCACTCGGCGCGGTCGGCTTCGTGCACCGAGTAGCGGCCGGCGGTGTCGAGCAGGATGCCGTCGGTGGTGAAGAACCAGTCGCAGTTGCGGGTGCCGCCCACGCCCTGCACCGCCTTGCTGCCGGGGATCGGAAAGGTCAGGCCCGAATGCTTGATGGCGCTGCTCTTGCCGGCCGCCGGGTTCCCGATGATCATGTACCACGGCAGTTCGTACAGGGCCGCTGCACCGCGCGTCAGGCCCAGCTTGGAGGTCTTGATGGTGTTGATCGCTTCCAGCATGCCCTTGCGCAGCACGGCAGCGTCGTTGCGCACGGCTTGCGCCTGGTCGCTGTCCGGCGACGAGGGCACGATCGCTTCGCTCAGCGCGGCGGCGGCACGGCGGTGCCGGCGCGCGCGCAGCAGCCACCAGACGCCCCAGCCGGCCAGCAGGACCAGTCCGGCCAGCACGGCCCACAGGGCAGCGATTTCGAGGGTGTCCGCCCCCAGGAACAGGAAAGCCGCAAGAGCGAGCAGGCCAACGGTGGCCAGCACACGGCGATGGGTGAGGAACTGCCAGAGTCGGGACATAGGGGTTCGCTCGGAAAGTTGATGAAGGCCAGAGGCCATACTGGCACTATTTCCAGCGCGTTTATTGAGATGAAGCAATGGCATACCGGCAAGTATGCCCCCTGTACCGAGCGCGCTCAGCGCCGCATCACGCCGCGCAGGCGCAGTTCGGTGTGGCCAAAATCCATCATGGTCCAGCGCCCGCCCCAGGTCAGGCCCAGCGATTCGGCGACTTCTCCATACAATTGATAGCCGCGCATGGCCCACGGGTCTTTTTCCGAGATCACCAGCTTGCCGTCGTGCCAGAACGCACAATCGGCCGCCAGCCCGTACTGGTGCCAGCTCTGGAAGGCGCGCGCATTCGTCACCGTCGCCCCCATCTGTGCCAGCGCATCCTGGCGCGCCGGGCTGCGGTAGCCTTCGAGCAGCGCCATCTCGTAGCCATACTTTTCCTTCATGATCTTGAAGGCGAGCAGCAGCCGCTGGCTGTATTCCGGATGCAGCAAGCCCCAGTTGCGGCTGGCGTTGACCAGCATCGGCCGCACCAGTTCGACTTCGCGGGTGCTGAACGCGATCGGCGGCAGCGCGGCCGGCGGCACCAGTTGCTCGCCTTTCAGCAGCGCGGCGACCTGGGCGTCGACCACGGTATCGACCGGCTCGTAGTCGGGCAGCATGTCGGGCTTGCGCAGCAACAGCGCCACCAGCGTCGGAATCAGGATCAGCGGCGCGCCGATCGCGCAGAAGGCCCAGTGGCGGCGCAGCAGCTTGCGCCAGTTGCGCAACTGGCCACGGGTGCCGGACCAGCCGGCGCTGGCGGCGGCCGTGCCGGCATGCTGGAGCGTACCGGCACGCCACAGCAGCCGCCGTTGCAGCGTCCCCAGCAGTTGCAGCAGGGACGCGCGCCCGGCCGGGAACACGAGCAGCCAGATCAGGCTGCATGCAAGGCAAAAGTACAACAATGCGATGAATATCAGCATCCGTTTCTCCGGTTTGTTTCTAATTAGAAGCAACCTGCAAATCTTAGGAGTAACACGGTGCGCCCTACAGATGAAAATCAAACCGGCTCCAGGCGTCCTAACCTGATGTCGTCGTCGCGCCGCACTGGCGCCGAGATCAATATCCTGGCCATGCTCGACGGCCAGGCGCGCAAGCCGGGGCCGCTTGCCCGGCTGCCGCGGGCGGCCTGGTACGGCAGCGGCGGCGTGCTGGCCTGCGCCCTGGTCGGCGCGGTGGCGTGGCTGGTGCACGACCAAACCGGCAGCGGTTTCGAAGGCCGGGTGCCGGCCGGGCCGCCGGCCGTGCCCCTCGAAATCGTGTCCGATCGGGTGCCGAACCCGGCATTGCAGGTGGATCCACCGCGCACGCATGGCGCCGCCGTGGTCGACGTCGCGCCGGTGGCTGCCGATGCGGCATCGGCGCTACAGCCGGCGCCGTCCGGCGCCCGTGTGCTGGACGATGCGCAGCCGGGAGCACAGGCGCTCGCGGCCGTCACGCCGGCCCCGCCGCAAGCACCCGTGCCCGCGCGCCCCGACGCGCCGGTCGTGGTCCCGGTCAGCGCAACGGTCACGCGGCCGACGCACCACGCGCCGCACCGGGCGCCGCCGAAGGCCGCGCCGGCCGCACGCAGCGTCCTTGCCGAGGCCCGCCAGCCGGCATCCGCACATGCCCGCCGCGCCGCGCCCACAGCGCAGAAAGCCAAGCCGGCACCGGCTGCGGTCGATACCGACGTTGCCCTGATCTCGGCCATCATCCAGCACGTCAACCAGCGCGGCGAGGTGAAGGACGGCGCCGCAAAGATGCCAAACCGGCCATAACCCAGCGCCAACCCAGCCATAAAAACCACGAACGTGGCGCAAAAGCGGCAAAAAGGCTGGGTGAGATGAAGTCTCGCCGCTATACTGTACAAGTGTACAGTTGGCGACGGCGATGATCAGGGTTCTGGAAAACGAGTTTTATTACCTGGATAACTTCCAGCGCGTGCTGGACTGGATCGCCGAGCGCTACGCCGACCTGCTCGACAGCGACGAGCATGACTTCATCGCCCGCTTTCCCGCCCTGCCGCAGGCGGCGCGCGCCCTGTTCGTGCGCATGGTGATGCGCAAGGGCCACCTGTTCCGCGCCAGCAAACTGAGTTACGCCGAAATCGGCTGCCCGCTCGAGGCGGCGCAGGCGCTGCTGCCGACCGGCTGGATCGCGCTCGATCCGGTGGTCTCGCTCGACGAGGTGTTCGACCTGCTGTCCAAGCCCGAGATCGCCCAGGCCTTCGCGCTGCCGCCGCAGCAGCGCCAGGCCCGCAAGAGCGAACAGCTGGAAGCGCTGCGCGCCGATTGCGGCGAGGACCGCGCTTTTTCGAACTGGTTCGCCGGCTGCCAGGACACCGTGTTCGCGATCCTGCTGAAACCGCTGTGCGATCGCTTGCGCCTGCTCTTCTTCGGCAACCTGAGCCAGGACTGGACCGAATTCGTGCTGTCCGACCTCGGCCTGTTCCGCTATGAACAGGTCGAGTTCTCGCCGGCCTCGCGCGGTTTCCGCAGCCGCGCCGACATCGACCATTACCTGCTGCTGCACGCCTGCAAGGAGCGCTACTACGCCGAAGAGCCGGCGCTCGAGGTGCTGCAGGCGGTGCGCGCGCTGCCGCCGCACGCCTTCGACAACGACTGGCTCGACAGCCGGCGCGAACGCCTGCTGTTCCAGCTCGGCCAGCAGCTGGAGAAGGAGAAGGACTGGGAGCAGGCGCACGGCGTGTATGCCGAGTGCCGCTTCCCCGGCGCCCGCAGCCGCGCGATCCGGGTGCTGGAAAAGCACGAGAAGTTCGACCAGGCGTATGCCCTGTTCGAGATCGCCAGCGCCGCGCCGGAAAACGAAGCCGAACGCCAGCACCTGCTGCGCATCGGCCCGCGCCTGGCGCGCAAGCTCGGCCACCCGGCGACCAGGTCGCGCCGTGCGCCGCCGCCCAGCCGCCTCGACCTGAACCTGCCGCGCCCCGGTGGCGACTGGCGCGTCGAGGGCGTGGTACTGGCGCACCTGCACACCGAGGAGGCGCCCGTGTTCTACGTCGAGAACACGCTCGCGAATACCCTGTTCGGCCTGCTGTGCTGGCCGGCGATCTTCGCCGCCATCCCGGGCGCCTTTTTCCACCCTTTCCACCGCGGCCCGGCCGACCTGTACAGTGCCGACTTCCAGCGCCGCCGCAAGGCGGAGTTCGACGCCTGCCTTGCTCGCCTGGACGACGGCAGCTACCGCGCCGCCATCCGTGCGACCTGGGAGCAAAAGGCCGGGCTGCAGTCGCCCTTCGTGTCCTGGGACTACCTGGGCTGGGACCTCATCGCGCTGGCGCTCGCCTGCATTCCGGCCGCGCACCTGAAGCTGTGGTGCGAGCGCATCCTGCAGGACGTGCGCGACAACCGCACCGGCTTCCCCGACCTGATCCAGTTCCGGCCGGCGGAATCCGACCCGAACCGGCGCTACGACATGATCGAAGTGAAGGGTCCCGGCGACCGCCTGCAGGACAACCAGCTGCGCTGGATCGAGTACTGCGCCGCGCACGGCATGCCGCTCACCGTCTGCTACCTGCAGTGGGCGCAGCAGGACATCCTCGACACCCAGCTTGACGCCGCATGAGCAGCGCCACCGCAGGCACCTACACGGTGGCGGTGCGCGCCATGTGCGAGTTCACCGCCAAGCAGGGCGACCTCGACCTGCGCTTCACGCCCTCGCCCACCGCCCAGGAAGGCATCCAGGGCCACGCCGTGGTGGCGGCGCGGCGCGACGATAACTACAAGGCCGAGGTGACGCTCGAAGGCGACTTCGGCCCGCTGCACGTGCGCGGCCGCGCCGACGGCTACGATCCCGACCAGAACCTGATCGAAGAAGTGAAGACCTTCCGCGGCCGCTTCGACAGCATCCCCGACAACCACCGCCACCTGCACTGGGCCCAGCTGCGCGTCTACGGCCACCTGATGTGCCAGCAGCTCGGCATGGACAGCGTCAACCTGGCCCTGGTCTACTTCGACATCGGGACCCAGCAGGAAACCGTGCTGCGCGAGAGCCGCAGCGCCAGCGAGCTGGCGGCCCACTTCGAAGAGCACTGCAGCCGCTTCCTGGCCTGGGCCGAGCTGGAACTGGCGCACCGCGCCGCGCGCAACGCCGCCCTCGAAGCGCTGCGCTTCCCGCATGCCGATTTCCGGCCCGGCCAGCGCCAGCTCGCCGAAGCCATCTTCCGCGCGAACGCGAGCAAGCGCAGCCTGCTGGCCCAGGCCCCGACCGGCATCGGCAAGACCGTCGGCACCCTTTTCCCGGTGCTGAAGGCGACGCCGCGCGAGGGCCTCGACAAGATCGTGTTCCTGGCCGCCAAGACGCCCGGACGCCAGCTGGCGCTGGACGCGGCCGCGACGCTCAAGGCAGGCGGCAGCATCCCGCTGCGCGTGATGGAACTCACCGCGCGCGACAAGGCCTGCGAACATCCCGATGCCGCCTGCCACGGCGAGGCCTGCCCGCTGGCGAAGGGCTTCTACGACCGCCTGCCGGCCGCGCGCGCCGCCGCCGTCGCCGCGGATGTCCCGGTGCTCGACCGCGCCACGCTGCGCGAGATCGGCCTGGCCCACGACGTCTGCCCCTACTACCTGGGCAGTGAAATGGCGCGCTGGAGCGACGTCATCGTCGGCGACTACAATTACTGGTTCGACGGCGGCGCCATGCTGTACGCGCTGGCACTGGCCAACGGCTGGAAGACCAGCGTGCTGGCCGACGAGGCGCACAACCTGGTCGCGCGCGCGCGCTCGATGTACACCGCCACGCTGGAACGGGCCGCGCTGCGCGCCGCACGCGCGGTGGCGCCGCCGAACCTGGCCAAGCCGCTGGAAAAGATCGGGCGCGCCTGGCTCGACGCCAGCAAGGCCGCACCGCTGCCCTACCAGGTACTGGATGGCGTCTCCGAGAAGATGCTGAATGCGCTGCAGAACGCCGCCAGCGCCATCACCGAACACCTGGCTGCCTTCCCGGTGCCGCTCGACCCGGCGCTGCAGGAGTTCTACTTCAGCATGCTCCAGTTCCAGCGCCTGGCCGAATCCTTCGGCGAGCACTCGATCTTCGACCTGACCCGGGTCGACGAGCGCGACACCGTCCTGTGCATCCGCAACGTGGTGCCGGCGCCCTTCCTGGCACCGCGCTTCGGCTTCGCCCACTCGACCACGCTGTTCTCGGCCACCCTCGGGCCCTGGCATTATTTCGCCGACCTGCTCGGCATGCCGGCGGACACCGCCTGGATCGACGTCGACTCGCCCTTCCACGCCCACCAGCTGCAGGTGCACGTGGCGCGCAACATCTCGACCCGCTACCAGCACCGCAAGGCATCGCTGGCGCCGATCGCCGGCCTGATGGCGCGCCAGTACGCTGCCAAGCCCGGCAACTACCTGGCCTTCTTCAGCAGCTTCGATTACCTGCAGCAGGCCGCCGACGCGTTCGAGGCGGCGCACCCGGACATCCCGACCTGGCGCCAGTCGCGCCGCATGAGCGAACCGGACCGCGCCGCCTTCCTGGAGCGCTTCACGCCCGATGGGCGCGGCATCGGCTTCGCCGTGCTGGGCGGCTCCTTCGGCGAAGGGGTCGACCTGCCGGGCGACCGCCTGATCGGCGCCTTCGTCGCCACCCTCGGCCTGCCGCAGGTGAACCCGGTCAACGAGCAGCTGCGCGAGCGCATGCAGGCGATGTTCGGCGCGGGCTACGACTACACCTATCTGTATCCCGGCATGCAGAAGGTGGTGCAGGCCGCCGGACGCGTGATCCGCACCGAACAGGACCGCGGCACCGTGTGGCTGATCGACGACCGCTTCGCGCGGCAGGACGTGCTGGCGCTGCTGCCGCAGTGGTGGGACGTCGACGTTACTACATGAGGTGACTACCGGATCAGGTCCCTGACGCGGGCGTAGCCGCTGCGGCTGACCGGGATCCGGGTGCCGTCGCGCAGCACCGCGCAATGGCTGTCGCGCCCGAGCGGCTCGATGCGGACAACCGCACCGACGTTGACGATGTACGAGCGGTGCACGCGCAGGAAGGCTTGCGGGTCGAGCTGGCCTTCCAGCTCGGACAGGCGCTGGCTCTTCAGCCAGCGTTTGCCGCCGGCGCACACCGCGATGTAGTCGTCCTGGGCTTCGATGTAGTCGATGTCGGCGGCCGCCACCACGTGCACGCGCGCGCCGTCGCGGATCAGCACGCGGGTCAGGGGCCCGCGCTGCTTGACGGCTTCCTGCGCGGCTTCCTGGACCACCGCCTGCAGCCCCGCCGCCTGCGGTCCCGGATCGCGCAGGCGCGTGCGCGCATGCGCCAGCGCCGCATCCAGCCGCTCGCGCGCAAAGGGTTTCAGCAGGTAGTCGACCGCATGCACCTCGAAGGCGCGCAGCGCGAACTGGTCGTAGGCGGTCACGAACACGTAATGGGTCTTCGTCCCGGCCAGTTCGACCACCTCGAAGCCGTCCAGCTTGGGCATCCGGATGTCGAGGAACACCAGGTCCGGCGCCAGCTCGCCGATCGCTTTCACCGCCTCGAAACCGTTGGCGCACTCGCCCACGATGTCGACGTCCGGATGCGCCGCCAGGTGCTCGCGCAGCACGGCGCGTGCCAGCATTTCGTCGTCCACGATGATGACCCGCATGATTTATTCGCCCTCCGATCCGGTCTCCGCGGGCAGCACCAGCTCCACGCGGAAGCGTCCTCCTTCCCTGGTCCAGCGCGCGCCCGCTTCGTGGCCATAGGCCGCGGCCAGGCGCCGGCGCACGTTGTCGACGCCGATGCCGGCCCCGCCGGGCGCGCCCGCCTCGTCCGCCTCGTCCGTATCGACGTCGTTCTCGATGCGGATGCGCAGCAGCGAGCCGGCGCGCGCCGCCTCGATCCGCACCAGCCCCGGTTCCAGCATGCGCCCGATCCCGTGCTTCACCGCGTTCTCGGCCAGCGGCTGCAGCAGCAGCGGCGGCAGCAGGCAGGACAAGGCATCGGCTTCGGCGTCGATCGCGACACGCAGGCGCTCGCCGAAGCGCACTTGTTCGATCGCCAGGAAGTGGCGCACCAGCTCGAGTTCTGTATCCAGCGTGACCTTGCGGTCGGCCTGCAGGCCCAGGCTGTGGCGGAAGAACTCGGCCAGGCGCAGCGTCATGGCGCGCGCGCCGGCCGGATCGAGCGCGGTCAGGGCGCTGATCGAATTCAGGCTGTTGAACAGGAAGTGCGGATCGACCTGGGTGCGCAGCATGCGCAGCTCGGCATCGCGCGCCATCAGGCGCGTCTCCAGCTCCTGGGTCTCGAGCCGGCGCACGCGCTCGGATTCCAGCACCAGATAATTCACTGCCACCGCCAGCCCGTACAGGATCACGCCCAGCCCGAACATCGGCGCCAGCAATCGCGCCAACTGCGGTGCGCCCGCTAGCAGTCCCGTCGCCAGCTCACTGTGCAGCTCCGCGGCCGGCTGCGCGCCCAGGGTCAGCCGCAGCGACGCCAGCAGGCTGCGCCACGCCAGGCCGATTGCGCACCACAGGGCCGCGACGCAGGCTGCGCTCAGGCCGGCGCCGGCGACGATGGCCGGCAGCGGCGCCTGGCCCAGCGGATAGGCGCGGCAGACGTAATAGGCCGAATAGCCGGTGGCATACGCATACACGATGGCCAGCGGCACCGCGAACAGCAGGCTGGCGCCCCAGTCGGCGCCGCCGGCGGCGAGCATGGCCGCCAGCAGCAGGCCGAGCATCAGCCAGGCCAGCAGGTACAGCCGGGTGGAGCGCCAGCTGGCGAAGACGCCGTACACGTGAGCGGCCGCGCGTCAGTTGCGTACTTCGATGCCGCCCATGATGGCGTAGCCCCGGATCACCAGGCGCTTGCCGCCGTCGCGCGCGCTGGCGGTCTTCTCGGAAAAACCGCCCATCAGCGCGGTGCCGCTCCAGACCACGGTCCAATCCGGCGGCACCTGGATGTTGATGCCGCCCCAGATCGTGAAGACGTTCAGCACGGCTTCCTTGACGATGGACGACTCGCGCAGGTCGAGGGCGCAGCCGCCCAGTACCGCCGTGATCTCGCCGCCGAGGAAATCCGCAGTGTTGATGCGCCGTTCAACCCCGCCCAGGATGGCCACCACGTCGACCACGTTGTCCGGGGCGACGCTGTCGACGCCATCGAGGCCGGCCGCGCGCAGCGGACGCGGCGTACGGCCCGGACCCATGGTCCGGAACAGGATCAGTCCGCCGAGCGCGATCAGGAGCAGCGGCCACACCATCGACCAGCTGATATATAGCACGCCCATGCGCCCCAGGATCATCAGCACGCCGACCCCGATCAGCACTGCCCCGGTATAGCTGCCGCTGCGCGGGCCGTCGCCGGCCAGCACGATCACGCCGGCGGCGATGAAGGCCAGCGGCCAGAAGCCGATCGCGTGGCGGAAGTCGAGGATGTCGAGGTTATCCAGCAGGAACAGCACGCCCATGCCCATCACCAGCAGGCCGAGGACGACCTGGTGCGAGGCGCGGCGGGTGTCAGTGGCCATGGTCGTTGCCTCCCTTGTGTTCGATACGATGGTCGTACTTGCCGAACTTGCGTTCCGCGAGCGGACGGATCGCCATCGTCACGCCCGAGATGATGATGAACAGCGGCCAGCTGTTGGCGAAGGTCAGGCCGAACACGCCTTCCAGCACGGCAAACAGCCACAGGCCGATGAAGGCGGTCCACAGCCCGTTGGCAAATTCGCGCCCGCTCGGATAGCCGATGGTCTGGTTGATGCCGATGACGACCAGCAGCAGCGGCGCGTAGTGCCACAGGCTTTCGATCTCGACGATGTTCATCTGGTCGAGCAGGAAGGCCACGCCCAGTCCGACCAGCAACAGGCCCCACAGCACCTGGCGCCGCAAGTCGTAGGAAGCTTCGTTTTTCATGTGTTCTCCAGGAGGATCGGAATGACGACAAGATACCGGAGTCGCGGCCGGGCGGGAAAGCGCTTTTCGGCGAACGGCGGTGTGCGGGCGGTGAATGGCGCAGCGGCAGGCCATGTGCGGACGCAAAAAAGCCCGCCGGATTGCTCGGGCGGGCCTTTCTGGAACGGTGAAGCGGCGCGATCAGGCTGCGTTCTGGACGGCCGGTGCCTGGCCCTTGACCTGGTTACGGTACTTGGCACGGGCTTCGGCCAGCTTCACGGCTTCGCGCGCGATGTTGGTCTTGCGGATTTCCTGGCGTTCCTTCTTGCCGCGGTGCTGGGCGATGTTCTTGTTACCGATCTTGGCGGTCATGGGTTTCTCCTTCGATGGGGTGCTTTAAAAATGCCGTCGCAACAGTGCGGACGGCGTCGGATTCAGGAGCGGGGAGCGCCGGCCTTGTCGTCCCCCTGCATCAGCAGGCTCCAGCCCAGCTGGCGGCGGATTTCTTCCGGCGTCGGCGGCGGCTGGGTGTCCCGGGCGCGCCGTTCGAGATACTCGCGCACCAGATGCTTGGGTGGATGACTCGTCGTTGGCAAGGACATGGACAACCCTCCGCTGTCTCGGCGTGCCCGCTGCCGTCACTCGGCGGCAGCGTCACGCGGTATTGGTGCCGATCCTCGAGGCGACCGGCTGACCTGTTGAGGTAGTTGGGGCCTACGAAACATCGCTGGCGCCTCACTCAACGGTTCCATCTTATGCGAAACGGCTGGGTGCACACCGTTAGCTGCCGCACACTGGAGACCGGCACGGGTTCCCGTCCTACAAAACACCGACCTCCACCATCTTTCAGCAATTTAATTCCAAGAATAAATTTCCCCATTTCACTTAAATGGAGGAATAAATTAATTCCATTCTGGCGGTTGAGCATGGTCAAACCCATCGTTCTTACAGCCCCGGATAATAAACTTACTCAGCA
Organism: Herbaspirillum sp. SJZ107; assembly: GCF_006715485.1. Classification (GTDB taxonomy): domain Bacteria; phylum Pseudomonadota; class Gammaproteobacteria; order Burkholderiales; family Burkholderiaceae_D; genus Telluria. The sequence continues at coordinate 948,120 of NZ_VFNH01000001.1, read as the reverse complement.
ATACAGAATCTAAACGGTGGCGATTTCCATCCCATGGATATCCGGTCTTCTTAAAGCAGATACATAAACTCCTTTCAATTCATTCACTTACGCAATTCCCCTCGCACAAAGAGCTCAATTCGAAACTCCTACGCAGTCTCTCCAGAATCATGCCCAAATTTAAGCACGGCGTTATGAATCGGTTTTGCTCGCACATGGTTTCGCTGCCGCGCACGGCGAAAATCGCGCTGATGGTCACCGCAGATCTGATTGCTTTGCCTTTCTGTTTCCTGATCGCGATGCTGCTGCGCGGCGGCGACCTGAAACTGGCCTCGCATTTCGGCCCGGCCTCGTATGTGCTGGTGGCCGTCGTGACGATCGCCGCATTTTCGGTGTCCGACCTGTACCGCGCCGTGATCCGCTTCATCGACCAGCGCCTGCTCAGCGTCACCGGCGCATCGCTCGCGGTCGCGATCCTGTGCGCCTGGATCGTCATGTTTGCGATCAACGAGGAAAGCTTTCCACGCAGTGCGCTGGCGATCTACTGGTTCATCGTGTTTTCCTACGTCGTGGCGTCGCGCATCGGCATGCGCAACTTCCTGCGCAACCATAACGCGGCCGGCCGCGGCAACGCCGAAGCGGTTGCCATCTACGGCGCCGGCGAGGCTGGTGCGCGCCTGGCCCAGGCCATGCGCGGCACCGAGGAATACCGCCCGGTGTGCTTCTTCGACGACAAGCGCGCGCTCATCGAACGCAACATCAACGGCCTGCGCGTATTCCACACGGGGCGCCTGGCCGACATCGCCGCCGCCATGCGCATCCGCTCGATCGTGATCGCCCTGCCCTCGGTGTCGCCGGAACGCCTGCGCGACATCATGCAGCGCCTGTCGCTGTCCGGCGTCAGCACCCGCATCCTGAGCCGCCTGGTCGACCTGTCCGACGACAAGATCACGCCGCGCGACAGCATCCGCGACCTCAAGTTCGAAGACCTGCTCGGGCGCCTGCCGGTGCCGCCGCGGCTCGATTTGTTCGCCCGCTGCGTGCGCGGCAAGACGGTGCTGGTCACGGGCGCCGGCGGCTCCATCGGCAGCGAGCTGTGCCGCCAGATCGTCACCCTGGTGCCGGCCCGCCTGCACCTGCTCGACCACTCCGAGTTCGCGCTGTACACGATCCGCCAGGAGCTCGCCACACGCTTTCCGGACATCCCGATCGAGGCCCACCTCGGCTCGGTCTGCAATGCCGAACTGGTCGAGCGCATACTGCGCGACGGCGCCGTCGACACCATCTACCACGCCGCCGCCTACAAGCACGTGCCGCTGGTCGAAGCCAACATCGTCGAAGGCCTGCGCAACAACGTGGTCGGCGCCCAGGTCATCGCCACCCAGGCCGCCAAGCACGGCGTCGAGACCTGCGTGCTGATCTCCAGCGACAAGGCGGTGCGCCCGACCAACGTCATGGGCGCCAGCAAGCGCATCGCCGAGCTGATCTTCCAGGCCGCGGCGGCGCGCCACGACGGCCCGACCAACTTCTCGATGGTCCGCTTCGGCAACGTGCTCGGATCTTCCGGCTCGGTGATCCCGCTGTTCCAGCGCCAGATCGCGCGCGGCGGCCCGCTCACCATCACCCATCCCGACGTGTCGCGCTATTTCATGCTGATCCCCGAGGCGGCCCAGCTGGTGATCCAGGCCGGCGCCATGGCCAAGGGCGGCGACGTGTTCGTGCTCGACATGGGCGAGCCGGTGCGCATCGTCGACCTGGCGCGCACCCTGATCGCCCTGTCCGGCCTGACCGAAAAGACGCCGCAGAATGCGAGCGGCGACATCGAGATCCGCTACGTCGGCCTGTTCCCCGGCGAAAAGCTGCACGAGGAGCTGCTGACCGACGGCGTGGTGTTTCCGAGCGAGCACCCGCGCATCATGCGCATGAAGGAAAACGCCCTGCGTCCCGCCGTGCTCGACACCTTCATCAGCTGCCTGATGATGGCCTGCGAGACCCACGAGCGCACCATGATCGAATCGATGGTCAAGGCCATCGTCACCGAATACAACCCGCAGCCGCCCGCCACCGTCCCGGTGGCCGTCCCGGCGCCGCTGGCGGGATCGCAGCCGCAAGCCTCGCCGCCGGGCGCCCAGCTCGACGCCGAGCCGGCGCGGCTGGGCCTGATCAAGAAATTCGTGCCTTTCCGTATTTAATGCAGTGCCCCGACCATCCACAGATTCGCGAGGAAACTCATGCGTGACGAAAGCAAACCGGCAACTCTCGAACAGCTCACCAGCAGGCTGCGTGACCGCACCGCCGTCATCGGCATCGTCGGCCTCGGCTACGTTGGCCTTCCCCTGACGCTGCGCTATGCAGAAGCCGGTTTCCGCGTACTCGGGATCGATATCGACGGCGCCAAGGTCGACCGCCTGAACCGCGGCGAAAGCTACATCAAGCACATCGACGGCGCCGCCATCGCCAGGGCCCGCGAGCACGGCTTCGAAGCCACCACCGACTTCACCCGCGCCGGCGAGCCGGATGCCCTCGTCATCTGCGTGCCGACCCCGCTCAACGCCTACCGCGAGCCGGATCTCTCGTTCGTGCTCGACACCGCCGACGCCCTGCTGCCCTTCATGCGCGCCGGCCAGGTGCTGTCGCTGGAAAGCACCACCTATCCCGGCACCACCGACGAAGAGCTGAAACCGCGCCTGGAGTCGCGCGGCTTCACGGTCGGGCGCGACGTGTTCCTGGTGTTCTCGCCCGAGCGCGAAGACCCGGGCAATCCCGATTTCCACACCCGCACCATTCCCAAGGTATGCGGCGGCGTCACGCCGGCCTGCCTCGAGGCCGGCCTTGCGCTGTACGGCCCGGCGATCGACCGCGTGGTGCCGGTCAGCTCGACCCGCGCCGCCGAACTCACCAAGCTGCTGGAAAACATCCACCGCGCCGTCAACATCGGTCTGGTCAACGAAATGAAGGTCATCGCCGACCGCATGGACATCGACATCCATGAAGTCATCCGCGCCGCCGCGACCAAGCCCTTCGGCTTCACGCCCTACTACCCGGGTCCGGGCCTGGGCGGCCACTGCATCCCGATCGACCCCTTCTACCTCACCTGGAAAGCACGCGAATTCGGCCTGCACACCCGCTTCATCGAACTGGCCGGCGAAATCAACAGCGACATGCCGCACTGGGTGATCGGCAAGGTCACCGATGCCCTCAACCTGCGCGGCCGGTCGGTAATGGGCAGCCGCGTGCTGGTGCTGGGCATCGCCTATAAAAAGGACGTCGAGGACATGCGCGAGTCGCCCTCGGTCGAGCTGATGGAGATCCTGCGCGACAAGGGCGCGCTGGTCGACTACGCCGATCCGCACGTGCCGGTGTTCCCGCGCATGCGCGAGCACCGTTTCGACCTCAAGAGCGTCGAGCTGGACGCGCCCACCATCGCGTCCTACGACGTGGTGCTGCTGGCCACCGCGCACAGCGCCTTCGACTATGACCTGATCCGCCAGTACGCCAAGCTGATCGTGGATACCCGCGGGGTCTACCTGACGCCGCTGCCGAACGTCGTGAAAGCCTGAGGAGCGGCCATGCGCAACTACCACGCCCCCATCCTCGACCGCAAGATCCGCTTCGCGCTGGTCGGCTGCGGCCGCATCGCGAACAACCATTTCGATGCGCTGCGCCAGCACCAGGACCGTGCCGAACTCGCCGGCGTGTGCGACGTCGACGCGCGCGCGCTCGACCGCGCGGCCGGCGCCACCGGCGCACGCGGCTACGCCAGCCTCGACCAGATGCTGAAGGAATGCGACGCCGACGCCTTCATCGTCACCACCCCGTCCGGCCTGCACCCGGAACAGGCGATCCGCATCGCCCAGGCCGGGCGCCACGTGATCACCGAAAAGCCGATGGCCACGCGCTGGGAAGACGGCAAGCGCATGGTCGCCGCCGCCGACGCTGCCGGGGTGCGCCTGTTCGTGGTCAAGCAGAACCGCCGCAACGCCACCCTGCAGCTGCTCAAGAGCGCGGTCGACAAGAAGCGTTTCGGGCGCATCTACATGGTCAACCTGAACGTGTTCTGGACCCGTCCGCCCGAGTACTACAACAGCGCCAGATGGCGCGGCACCTGGGAATTCGACGGCGGCGCCTTCATGAACCAGGCCAGCCACTACGTCGACCTGATCGACTGGATCGTCGGCCCGGTCGAGAGCCTGCAAGCCTATACGGCCACGCTGGCACGCGACATCGAGGTCGAGGACACCGGCGTCATCAGCCTGCGCTGGCGCAACGGCGCGCTCGGTTCGATGAACGTCACCATGCTGACCTACCCGCGCAACCTGGAAGGCTCGATCACCATCCTCGGCGAGCACGGCACGGTGCGCATCGGCGGCGTCGCCGTGAACGAGATCCAGCAGTGGGAATTCGCCACGCCCGACCCCGACGATGCCAGGGTCGCGGACGCCAGCTACCAGACCACCTCGGTATACGGCTTCGGCCATCCGCTGTACTACGACAACGTGATCAAGGTGCTGCGCGGCGAGGCCGAGCCGGAAACCGACGGCCGCGAGGGGCTGAAATCGCTCGAGGTGCTGGTCGCCGCCTACATGTCCGCGCGCGACGGCAAGCGCGTCGCGCTGCCGCTGGAGTACTGAGCATGCACATGAACGACACACAAGCCGTCCACCCCAGCGCCATCGTCGACGACGGTGCCGTCCTTGGCGCGGGCACGCGCGTCTGGCACTTCTCGCACGTGTGCGCCGGCGCGCGCATCGGCGCCGCCTGTTCGCTCGGCCAGAACGTTTTCGTGGGCAACGACGTCGTCATCGGCGACCGCGTCAAGATCCAGAACAACGTCTCGGTGTACGACGCCGTGACCCTCGAGGACGAGGTGTTCTGCGGCCCGAGCATGGTCTTCACCAATGTCTACAACCCGCGCGCCGGCTTTGTGCGCAAGGACCAGTACCGGCGCACCCTGGTGCGGCGCGGCGCCAGCATCGGCGCCAACGCCACCATCGTCTGCGGCGTCACGGTCGGCAGCTACGCCTTCATCGGCGCCGGGGCCGTGGTCAAGCACGACGTGCCCGACTTCGCGCTGATGGCCGGGGTGCCGGCGCGCCAGCTCGGCTGGATCAGCCGCTTCGGCGAACGCCTGCCGCTGCCGCGCGCGGGCAAAGGCGAAGCGGTCTGCCCGCACACCGGCGACGTCTACCTGCTGCTGGACGGCGTCTGCAGCATCGTGCCCGCCGCCCAGTGAGCCGCCGGGCGACCCGACCTTCATGCCATCCAGGACCATCATGGAATTCATCGATCTCAAGTCCCAGTACCAGGCGTCGCGCGACCTGCTCAATGCGCGCATCCAGGCCGTGCTCGATCACGGCCAATACATCATGGGTCCCGAAGTGCGGGAACTCGAGGAGGCGCTGGCGCGCTACACCGGCGCACGCCATTGCATCACCGTGGCATCCGGCACCGAGGCGCTGCTGATCGCCCTGATGGCGCTCGGCGTCGGACGCGGCGACGAAGTCATCACCACGCCCTTCACCTTCATCGCCACCGCCGAAGTCATCGTGCTGCTGGGGGCGACGCCCGTGTTCGTCGACGTCGACCCGGCCACCTGCAACCTCGACGCCGCCCAGATCGAGGCCCATGTCACGCCGCGTACGCGCGCCATCATCCCGGTGTCGCTGTTCGGGCAGCCGGCCGACATGGACGAGATCAACGCCGTGGCCGCGCGCCACGGCCTGCCGGTGATCGAGGACGGCGCCCAGAGCTTCGGCGCCTTCTACCGCGGCCGCAGGAGCGGCAACCTGTCCACGGTCGGCTGTACCAGCTTCTTCCCCAGCAAGCCGCTCGGCTGCTACGGCGACGGCGGCGCCCTGTTCACCAGCGACGACGACTTGGCCGGCGCGATGCGCGAGATCCGCGTGCATGGCCAGAGCCAGCGCTACGTCCATACCCGGGTCGGCGTCGGCGGCCGCATGGACACGCTGCAATGTGCGATCGTGCTGGCCAAGCTGCCGCTGTTCGACTGGGAACTGCAGCAGCGCCAGCGCGCCGCCGCCAGCTATGCGGCCCGGCTCGGCGGCCAAGTGCGCCCGGTCGGCCGGCGCACCGACCGCAGCAGCGTCTACGCCCAGTACACCGTGGTGGTGGAGCAGCGCGAGGCCGTGCAGCGTGCCCTGCAGGCTGCCGGTATCCCGACCGCCGTGCACTATCCGGTCCCGGTCCACCTGCAGCCGGCCTACGCCGCCCTGTCGGCCGGCGCCGACTGCCCGACCGCGCGCCTGCTCGCCGACAAGGTGCTGAGCCTGCCGATGGGGCCATATCTCACGGATGCCGACATCGACCGTGTGTGCACGGTGCTGCTGGACGCGGTCGGCCGCGACACGCCGGCCGACGCCCTGGTGCTGCCGGCCTGAAGCCGCCTTCAACTCGCCGCCCGGAACCCGTCATGGCCGCCATCGTCCACCTGACCTCTGCCCACCCGCGCTACGACACCCGCATCTTCGTGAAGCAGTGCCGCAGCCTGGCCGCGCTCGGCCACACGGTGACGCTGGTGGTCGCCGACGCGTTGGGCGACGAGCGTATCGACGGCGTACAGGTGATCGACGTCGGCCGCCTCGAGGGGCGCGCCAACCGGGTGCTGCGCACCACCCGCCGCGTGCTGCAGGCGGCGCGCCGGCTCGACGCCGACGTCTACCAGCTGCACGACCCGGAACTGGTGCCGGCCGGCCTGCGCCTGAAGCGCCTCGGCAAGACCGTGATCTTCGATTCCCACGAAGACGTGCCGGCGCAGCTGCTCGCCAAGCCCTACCTGAGCCCGCTGGCGCGGCGCCTGCTGTCGGCCGGCTATGCCGCCTGCGAACGGCGCGCCTACCGCCGCTTCGACGGCCTGGTCGCGGCCACGCCCTTCATCCGCGAGCGCCTCCAACACCTGCATCCGAACACGGTCGACGTCAACAACTACCCGATGCTGCAGGAATTCGATGCCGCACCGGACTGGGACGGCAAGGTGGCCGAGGTCTGCTATGTCGGCAGCATTTCGGCGATCCGCGGCATCCGCGAACTGGTGCGCGCCTGCGAACTGCTGCGCTCGCCGGCGCGGCTGTCGCTGGTCGGCAGCTTCGCCGAGCCGGCACTGGAGCGCGAAGTGGCGCATTTTCCCGGCTGGAAGCGGGTCGACGCCCATGGCCATCTCGGCCGCGCCGGCGTGCAGGCGGCGATGCGGCGCGCGGTGGCCGGCCTGGTGACACTCCATCCGGTGGTCAACTACCTCGACGCACTGCCGGTCAAGATGTTCGAGTACATGGCGGCCGGTCTGCCGGTGATCGCCTCGCGCTTTCCGCTGTGGCAGGAAATCGTCGAAGGCAACGGGTGCGGCGTCTGCGTCGATCCCGGCAACCCGGCCGCGATCGCCGCCGCGATCGACCATTTCTGCCTGCATCCGCAGGTGGCCCGGCGCATGGGCGAGAACGGCCGGCGCGCGGTGCTTGCACGCTACAACTGGCACAGCGAGGCCGCCAAGCTCGCCGGCCTGTACGACAGCCTGCTGGCGGCGCGGGCGCAGGCCGGGCGCCCGGCCGCATCGGGCGCACGCCAGGCCTGCAGCTGATTCCCGACCACGAGACCTTCCGCGACCATGAATGCCCTCTTCCGCCATGTCGATACCGTCCGCCAGATCATCAAGCTGCCCGTGGCCAGCCTGTGCTTCGATACGCGCATCGATCCGCACGACATCGACAAGACCTACCGTTATTTCACGAGGCCGCACCCGCGCTACAAGATCATCCGCAACAAGACGATCGGCGCGGCCCTGATCGACCTCGGACGCTATACCGACACGCCGGCCTACCTCGACACCATCCAGGGCAAGAACCACGGCGCCTGGCATGCACGGCGCGCCCGCAACCGCGGCTACGTCTGCCGCGAGATCGAGCGCAACGACCACGTCGACGACATCCACGCCATCAACACCTCGCTCGACGTGCGCCAGGGCCGGCGCATGGACCAGCACTACCTGGACAAGGTCACGCAGTTCGAGCGGCTCGGCCACTTCAGCTACTACGGCGTACTGAACCCGGAAGGCAGGCTGGTGGCCTACGCCAACGTCGGCCACTACGGCAACTTCGACGCCTTTTCCCACCTGATCGGCATGCGCAACAACGACGGCATCATGCATTTGCTGGTCGTCGAGGTCGCTTCGCGCCTGATCGAGAGCAAGCGGGTGCGCTACCTGATGTACGACACGTTTTTCGGCGCCCAGCCCGGCCTGCGCCAGTTCAAGCAGATTCTCGGATTCCAGCCCTTTCGCGTGAAGTACAGCAAGCAATGAACACCTCGCTCCGTCCGCTGCCCACACCCCCGCGCGGCGCCCCGCATCGCGCCCCGCGCCGGTCGCTGTTGCGCCGCCTGTATTCGCGCCTCTACGCCGACTACCTGATGCCGTCGCGCCTGGCCGAATACGAAAAGCTGCTGATGCAAGCCGGCCAGGCCGGCTATGCCCAGCTGTCGGTGCGCGACTTCTACCGCGCCGTGCAGCGCGGCGACGGCGGCCCGGCCCGGGTACTGGTGCACCGCCACGACATCGACAGCGACCTGCGCACGGCGCGCAAGATGTTCGACCTCGAAGTCAGGCACGGGGTGCGAGCCAGCTACTACTTCCGTCTGAGCACGCTCGACATCGGCTTCATGCGCGCGATCGAAGCCGCCGGCAGCGAAGCCAGCTATCACTACGAGGAAGTCGCCACCTATGCCAAGCACCACCGGCTGCGCCGCGGCTGCGAAGTGCGCGCGTGCTTCCCCGAGATCCGCGTCCAGTTCGAGCGCAATTTCATGCGCATCAGCACCGAACTCGGCCTGCGGATGGCGACGGTGGCCAGCCACGGCGACTTCGCCAACCGCCGCCTCAAGGTGATCAACCACGAGCTGCTGCGCGATCCCGAGCTGCGCCGGCGCTGCGGCATCGAATGCGAATCCTACGACAACGAGCTGCTGCGCCACTTCGACCTGTACGTCAGCGATCGTCCATATCCGGTGTTCTATTACCCGGTTTCGCCCTTCGAGGCGCTGGGCCGCCATGCGCGCATCTGCTTCCTGACCCACCCGGTCCAGTGGGAAACCAACTGGGTCGAAAACACGCGCTGCAACATGGTGCGCCTGGCCGAAGAACTGGTGTGGCACACATGAACATCCTCCTCATCAACCACTATGCCGGTTCGGTGCGCCACGGGATGGAATACCGTCCGTATTACCTGGCGCGCGAGTGGGTGCGCCTCGGGCACCGCGTGCACATCGTGGCCTCGTCCGAATCGCACATCCGCAGCCAGGCACCACAGCTGCAGGGCACCGGGCGGCTGGACGAGACCATCGACGGCATCCACTACACCTGGCTGGCCACGCCGCCTTACCGCGGCAACGGCGCCGGACGGGTGCGCAACATGCTGGCCTTCGTGCTGCGCCTGCGGCGCGATGCCGACATGCTGGCGCGCAGCCTGCGGCCGGACGTGGTGATTGCATCCAGCACCTATCCGCTCGACATCTGGCCGGCCGCGCGCATCGCCCGCCGCGCCGGCGCGCGCCTGCTGTTCGAACTGCACGACCTGTGGCCGCTGTCGCCGATGGAACTGGGCGGCTACTCGCGCTGGCATCCGTTCATCATGCTGCTGCAGGCGGCCGAGGATTTCGCCTGCCGCCAGGCCGACGCCATCGTCTCGATCCTGCCGCGCGTACGCGAACACCTCGAGGCGCATGGCATGGCGCCGCACAAGCTGCACCTGGTGCCGAACGGCGTCGACCCGGCCGAATGGCAGGACGAGGGAAAAGCGGACACGCATGCGCTGCCGCCCACCCTCGATGCTGCGCTCGACACCTTGCGCATGCGCGGCAAATTCGTGGTCGGCTATGCCGGCACCCATGGCCTGGCGAATGCACTCGGCACCCTGCTCGACGCCGCCGCCCGGCTGCGCGACAAGCCAGTCGCCTTCGTACTGGTCGGCAATGGACCCGACAAGGCGGCACTGGTACGGCGCGCACTCGACATGGACCTCGCCAACGTGCACTTCTTCGATCCGGTGCCGAAGGCCATGGTGCCGGCGCTGCTACGCCGCTTCGACCTCGCCTATATCGGCTGGCGCCGGCAGCCGCTGTACCGCTTCGGCATCTCGCCTAATAAATTAATCGATTACATGATGGCGGCCCGTCCCGTACTCCACGCGGTCGAGGCCGGCAACGACCCGGTGGCCGAGGCCGGCTGCGGACTTACCGTGGCACCGGAAGACCCGGGAGCGCTGGCCGACGGCATCCTCGCTCTGCTGGCACTGGGTGCCGACGCCCGCGCCGCGCTCGGACTGCGCGGCCGCGCCTATGCCCTCGCCAACCACACCTACCCGGTGCTCGGACAACGCTTTTTAACCGCCCTTGCTGGAGATGCGCGCCATGGCTGAACAAGACCGTCTCGAATCCGCCGCCGAACCCTTCCTGCCCTTCGCCCTGCCCGACATCGACGACGCCGAGATCGACGCCGTGGTGGCCTGCCTGCGCTCCGGCTGGGTCACGACCGGGCCGGTCACGCGCCAGTTCGAACACGATTTCGCCGCTTACCTCGGCCAGCCCGACCTGCAGGCGATCTCCGTCAACTCTGCCACCGCTGGCCTGCATCTGGCCCTGGAAGGCCTCGGCATCGGCCCCGGCGACGAGGTGATCGTGCCGACCATGACCTTCACGGCCACCGCCGAAGTGGTGCGTTACCTGGGCGCGCAGCCGGTGCTGGTCGACGTCGACCCCGGCCACATGAACATCGACCTCGCCGCCGTCGAGGCTGCCATCACGCCGCGCACCCGCGCCATCATGCCGGTGCACTACGCCGGCCTGGCCTGCGACATGGATGCCCTGCTGGCACTGGCGCGGCGCCACGGCCTGCGCGTGGTCGAGGACGCGGCGCACGCCTTTCCCACCCGCTACAAGGGACAGATGGTCGGTACCCTCGGCAGCGACGCCACCGTGTTCAGCTTCTACGCCAACAAGACCATGACCACCGGTGAAGGCGGCATGGTGGTCACGCGCGACCCCGAACTGGCACGCCGTGTACGCTTGATGCGCATCCACGGCATCAGCCAGGACGCCTTCAACCGCTACGTGTCGCGCACGCCGGCCTGGTTCTACGAAGTGGTCGCCGCCGGCTTCAAGTACAACCTGACCGACATCGCCTCGGCCATCGGCATCCAGCAGCTGCGCAAGATCGACCGCTTCGCGCGCCGCCGCGAACAGCTGGCGCAGCGCTACGACGCCGGCCTGGCCGGGCTGCCGCTGCAGCTGCCGGCACGGGCCGGCGCCGCCAGCACCCACGCATGGCATCTGTATGTGGTGCGCCTGGCGCCGCAGGCGCCGCTCGGGCGCGACGCCCTGATCCAGGCGCTGTCGGAACGCGGCATCGGCACCAGCGTGCACTTCATCCCGCTGCACCGCCATCCCTACTGGCGCGATAGCGGTAGCCTGGCGCCGGCGCAGTTCCCGGTCGCCGAAGCCTGCTTCGAGCGCATGCTCACGCTGCCGCTCTACACCAGGATGACCGACGCCGACCAGGACCGCGTCATCCGCGCCCTGCATGAGCTGCTGGCATGACGCCCGCCGACAAGCAACCGCAACAACAGCGCGATCGAACCGGCGCGCAGGTAGCCAAGCGCCTGTTCGACGTGTGCGCCGCCGGCATCGGCCTGCTGCTGCTGGCACCGCTGCTGCTGGCGCTGGCGCTGTGGGTCCGGCTCGATTCGCCGGGCCCGGTGCTGTTCCGCCAGCAGCGGGTCGGCCGCCACGGCGTGCGCTTCGACATACTCAAGTTCCGCACCATGGTGGCCCGCCCCGACGACGGCCGCCAGCTCACCGTCGGCTGCGATCCGCGCATCACGCGTGCCGGCCGCTTCCTGCGCAGCAGCAAGCTGGACGAGCTGCCGCAGCTGATCAACGTGCTGCAGGGCACGATGAGCCTGGTCGGTCCGCGTCCGGAAGTGCCGCGCTACGTCGACTGCTATCCGCCGGCGGCGCGCGCCGCCGTCCTGTCGGTGGCGCCCGGCATCACCGACCTGGCGTCGATCCTGTACAAGGAGGAAAGCGAGATCCTGGGACGCGCCGCCGATCCCGAACGCGCCTATGTCGAGACCATTCTGCCGGTCAAGCTCGAGTACTACCAGCGCTACGTGCGCGAACGCTCGTTCTGGCTCGACCTGCGCATCATCTTCCGCACCCTGGCGGCCGTGCTCAGGTAAGAGGCCCGGCATGCACATGAGCTGGTACCAGTTGTTCCATCTGGGTGACCCGATGCTGACCCTGCCGCTCGGCAGCGCGATCGCGGCCTGGCTGCTCGCCGCCCGCGCCTGGCGCGCCGCGCTCGGCTGGATCGTCGGGTTCGGACTGGCGCTGGGTTTGGTGGCGGCCACCAAGATCGCCTTCATGGGCTGGGCGACCGGCTTGCCGGCCCTGGCCTTCAAGGCCGTCAGCGGTCACGCGACCGGCTTCGCCGCCGTTTTCCCAACCCTGTGCTACCTGGCCATGCCGGCGCGGATGGCACGCGCCAGGGTACCGGCCGCCGCCGCGGCGCTGGCGCTGGCCGCCGTGGTCGCGGCGGCACTCGTCCATGCCGGCGAGCATACGCTGGCCGAAGCCGCGGCCGGCTGGGTGATCGGCGCCGGCGCCTTTCTGTGCACTGCGCGGCTTGCCCGCGGCACGCCCGTCACCGCAGTGACTTCGCTGGCACCTGCGGCCGCGCCCGCATTTGCGCCGACACCGGCCACGATCGCCTGCGCAGCCCTGGCCTGCCTGGCCAGCGCCTGGCTGCTGCGTTCGGCCCCGCTCAACTGGTGGATGATCAAGGTCGCCCTGGTCCTGTCAGGCAATAGCGCACCGGTGCCCTGGGATCAATGCGGCTGAGGCGCCCCCGTTTTAAACGCTTTTTTTACCCGGCAGTGAATGCTTTTCGACAGGAGACTCCCATGTGTAGCATGCGTACCCCATCGTTCCGTCTGCATTGGCAGCGACAGAGCCAGGTCGACACCCACTCGGCCCATTCCTTCCTGATTTCGCTGCTGCGCGGATTGGCGGCGCTGCAAGTCGCGGCGGCGCACCTGCGATCCGAAATGTTTCCCGGCTTGCGCGAACTCGCCGATCCGCCGCTGTACTACCAGATACTGGCCTTCGCCACCGCCTTTTCGCATCAGGCGGTTGTCGTGTTCTTCCTGATCAGCGGCTGGCTGGTCGGCGGCAGCCTGCTCAACAAGCTCGACCAGCCCGGCGCCATGACCGCCTACGCCATCGACCGCGCCACCCGGTTGTGGACGGTGCTGGTACCGGCCCTGTGCCTGATGCTCGCCGTCGGCGCGGTTACGGGTACCGTGTCGCTCGCGCAGGCCGACTTCTCGGCCGCGAACGATTACTCGGCCGCCAGCTTCATCGGCAACCTGCTCGGCCTGCAGACCGTGCTGGTACCGACCTTCGCCGACAATTACGCATTGTGGAGCCTGTCCAACGAGACCTGGTACTACCTGCAGTTTCCCCTGCTGCTGATCGTATTCACCGGACGCACCCGGGTACGCCAGCTGGTCGCCGCCACCGTGCTGGTGCTGACCGCCGTGGGACTGCCGGCATCGATGACCGTGTATTTCGCCCTGTGGCTGCTCGGCGCCCTGTTCTCGCGCGTGCGCATCGATTGCACGACGGCCGTGCGCGCCGCCCTGCTCCTTGCTGCCGCCGCCGCCCTCGTCTTTCTGCGCGCCACCGAAGGGAACGACGACCTGAACCCTGGCCTCTTCGTGAAACACCTGATGTACAGCCTGCCCCTGCTGGCCTTCCTCGCATCGATGCAGCGCCCGCTCGCCGCCAGCCCCGGCTGGATGCGCACGCTCGCGCCCGCTGCCCATCTGCTGTCCGAGTTTTCGTTCACGCTCTACGTGATCCACGTACCGCTGATCAAGCTGCTGCGCCACCTGGGCATGCAGGAATTCGGCCGCAACCGCCTGGTGGCCAACCAGCCGGCGGATTTCGCGATCTACTTCGGCATGCTGCTCGCGATCATGGCTGCCGCCTATCTCTCCTACCTGCTGTTCGAGTCGCATACCTTCCGCATCCGGCGCCTGCTGAAGAACGCCCTGCGGTCGCAGACGCGGCGTCCGGCGATCGTATCCGCGTCGATCAAATAAGGCTGCGTGCCCGGCATCGGTCCGGGTACGCAGTCGGTATCGCCAGTTTCGCCCATATCGCCCATATTCCCCGTATCGCCGGGCCAGCGTATCGGCCCGGCTGCAGGCAGCGAAGCATGTGGTCCGGCACACCGCGCAGCAGCGCCGGCCGATGCCGCGCCGGATACCTTCCCGGTAGATCTCTTCAAGATATTCGGTAATGAGCCGGGTCCGGCCCGACAGGGCTTCGACTGAACGGCCCATGCGCAACGCTACCGCCACGACTCTGTCAGCGGGATAGCTAGCGCTGCCGAACGAAGGCCTATCCGTGCATTCATCGTCGAGTTCCATGCCTGTTTAGACACGATGAATGTGGCTAGAGTTCGCCTCTCGCACGAATAAGCCGGCCTCGGTGGAACCGGCCTCGGTAGCGCTGCTTGACGCACCGTTCGATCGGCTGGGATGACCGGGCCGGCGGCTGCAGCCCGACTCCCATCGACAATCCGCTCAGCCCCCGCTGAAACCGATCCGCCCTGCGGTGCCGATGCGCGGGTAGTCGCCGTAAGTCCCGAGACGCGGCGCCATGTCGTTGAACAGCACACCCTGGGGCGAGATGCCGGCGTGGTTCAGGCGCTTGATCGACTCGTTGATCTCGGATTCGTTGGTCTGGCCCGAACGCGCGACGATGAAGACGGCGCCCGCGTGCGCGCCGATGATCAGGGCATCCGCGATCGCTAGCAGCGGCGGCGGATCCAGCAGCACCAGGTCGTAGGCCGCGCTCACCTGGCGCAGCAGGTTGCCGAAACTCGGGTGCAGCAGGAATTCGGAGCGGTTCGGCGGCAGTTCGCCGGTGGGGATGAAATCCAGGTTCTCGACCACGTCGTGGTGGATCACGTCTTCCACATTCGCCTTGCCGAGGATGGCGCGCGACAGCCCGCGCTCGCGGCCGCCGCCGAAGTAATGGTGCAGCTGGCCGTTGCGCAGGTCGGCGTCGATCAGCAGCACGCGCTTGCCGCTGGCCGCCATCACGGCGGCAAAGTTGGCGCTGACGAAGGACTTGCCGATTCCGCGCGTGGGCCCGGCGAACATCACGATGTTGTTGCGAAAGTGCGGCATCGCGAATTGCAGGGCGGCGCGGAAGCTGCGCAGGCTTTCGACGGCCGGGTCTTCCGGGATGATGCTGGCCAGCAGCGGCAGCGTACCGTGATCGCCCCTGGCCTTGCGCATCAGCCGGTCCTGGTTGCTGCTGTGCGGGATCGTGGCATACACGACACGCGCACGCAGCAGACGCTCGATCTTCTGCGGATCGTCGATGCCGCCCATCATGGCCTTGCGCGTCAGCGCGATCAGGGCGCCCAGGAACAGGCCGCTGACGACCGCCAG
Organism: Herbaspirillum sp. SJZ107; assembly: GCF_006715485.1. Taxonomy (GTDB): domain Bacteria; phylum Pseudomonadota; class Gammaproteobacteria; order Burkholderiales; family Burkholderiaceae_D; genus Telluria. Next base: position 932,614 of record NZ_VFNH01000001.1, on the reverse strand, counting down.
CGCCACGATCAATGGACGGTTCGGCTTGATCGGTTTTTCGGGCGGGATCGGCGCATCGACCATGCGCACGTTGCTGACCCTGCCCACCGAGATCAGGCGCAGCTGCTGGGCGGTGTTCGACAGCGCGGTGTACAGGTCGGTGTTGACCTTGATGTCGCGCGTGAGGCGCGCCTCGTCCTGCTCGAGCACCGGCATGGACTTGATGCGGGCGTTGACCGACTCGATCTCGGCCTCGACTTCGCGGCGCTGGCGATTGACGGCGGCCACCACCGGATGGTCTTCGGTGAAGCGCGCCAGTAGTTCGGTTTTCTTCTGGATCAGGTCGTTGCGGCGGGCGCGCGCGGCGGCGGCCTGCTGCAGCGTCATGCGTGCCTCTTCCTGCAGGTCGACGGTGCCGTGGGCGTTGCGGAACTGGTTGTAGCGGTCTTCGGCCTGTTCCAGCTGGCGCTTGAGGATGGGCAGCTGCTGGTTCAGGAAGGCCAGCGATTTCTCGGCTTCCTCGGTCTTGCGTGCCAGGTTCTGGCGCATGTACTCGCGCCCGATCTCGCTCAGCACGGCATGGGTACGGCGCGCATTCTCGCCCTGCAGCTTGACTTCGATGATGCCGGACTGCTTGCCCTGCTCGGCGATCACCAGCGTGTTCTGGATCGCCTGGATCATGGCCAGGCTCGACATCCGGCGCAGCTGGAAGCGCACGCCGGGATTGGCGGCCATGCGGTCGACCTTCAGTTCGATCACGCCTTCGGGCGTCGGCACACGGTAGCGCAGGCCGACGTCGCCATCGAACACGATGCGCTGGCCGCCGCCGGAAAAGCGGAAGCGCTTGCTGCCCAACGCTGTCAGCGTGAACTCGCGTCCGAGCCAGGCGTCGGGCACCTCGAACAGCGAGACCTCGGCCTTTTCGCCGCCCCAGGCATAGCCGCCGTAGCCGAACAGCCCGGGCTCCGACAAGGAACTGCCGTTCTGCTTGGCAAACCAGAAACCGGCGATCGGAAAATATTTAGGCCGCACGTCGATGGTCAGCTGCAGGTTGTCGACCGCGCGCGATACCACCATGCGCGAGCGCAGCAGCTCCATTTCGGCGATCGCGGCCTTCTTGGTCTCGAACAGCGACGAGGCTTCGCTCAGGATGTTTTTCGACGCGTTCGGGCTTTCCTCCTCGACGTGGATCATCAGGTTGGCTTCGTACACCGGCTTGGCGACCAGCGCGTACAGCACCGCCACCAGCGTGATGAGGGCGGTGATGCCCCCGATCAGCCAGCGGCTGTCGTACAGGGTGTGCAGGTGGCCCCTGAAGTCGAAGCCCGGATCCTGCTGCGGGACCTCGACCACGCGCGGATCGAAGGGCACGCCGGGGATCGGCAGGCTGGAAGCCACCTGGGTCAGTGCGTGCTGCTCGCTGGCATTGCTCATCGTATACTCCGTGCGTGAATCGGGTCGGTACTCGTGGGTGCGGATGGGCGCGGATCAGGGCCGGTTGGTGGCGGTGACGGCAGACGTCAGGGCACCCGGGATCAGCAAGCTCAGCTGGCGGTTCCAGTTCGCCAGCGGCGTCGCGGCAACGTAGACGATGTCCTTCGGCTGCAGCTCGAAAGCTTCGGCCATGGCCAGCGATCCGGCGACGCGCGCATCGAGCTGGAACACCCGGGTACGCTCCGGCGTCTTGCGGACCACGTAGACCTGGCGCGCGTCACCGCTCAGCGGGCTGATGCCACCGCTTTCGCCGAGCGCTTCGTTGAGCGTCAGGCGGCCGTCGTGCATCAGCAGCGCCTTGGGCGTGATCACCTCGCCCGACACGAACACCTTGCTTTCGTCGCGCGAATGCACGCGCACGACATCGCCCGGCGCCAGCATCACCAGGCCGGGATTGACGCCCTTCTGGACCAGCTCGCGCAGGTTGACGGTGTAGCGCTGCTGGCCGCGCTCGAGGGCGATGCGGCTCTGGTCGGCGGTGGGCAGCAGGCCGCCGGCACGGTTCAGCGCTTCGACCAGGGTCATCGGAATGTCGTTGATCGCCTGCAGGCCGGGCGACTTGACTTCGCCGTCGATGTAGACGCGCTTGCTGCGGTAGGCCTGCACGCGCAGCGTGACGTTGGGGTGGGCCAGGTACTTGGCCAGGCGGGTGGTCAGCAGCCCGCGCGCCTGTTCCTCGGTCAGGCCTTCCATGACCAGCAGCCCGACCAGCGGAAACTGGATGCGGCCCTGGTGGTCGACCACGAAGCCCTGCGGCACCGCGCTCGCGCTCGCGGCGGTGGCGGGATCGGTATTGCCGGACGCGGTCAGGCCGCCGGCCAGTTCGGGATGGTCCCACACCACGATCGAGAGGATGTCGCCGCTGCCGATTTTATAGGGTGGCGGGTTCGGCACCAGCAGGCGGTCGAGGTTCTGGTTGGCTACTGCGCGGTTCTGCTGCCGTTCGCTGGCGAGCAGCGTTTCGGTGATGAGTTCGGTGGGTGGCGCAGGCTCGTCGGCGCCGGCATTCGTGCCGGAACGGAAGTGGATGCCCGGTGCGCTGCACCCCGCCAGGGCCAGCCCGAAGGCCAGGCACAGCACCGGCAGCGGGGCCAGATGCCTGGCCAGAGCACGGGTCCATGCCGGGACCGCGCTGCCCATGTTTAGGGGAAATTTCCTGGTAGATGCATTCATGTGGCGCCTGTTGTATGAGCTGCCAGCCTCTGGCGATCAGAGTCAGGGTAAGCTGCTCAACAGGCAGGGCTTTGGCTTAAGTCAAACGGCTGGCTCAGGTCAAAGGGGGCCGGCCGGCCGTCAACGCATCTCTTCGATCAGCTTGAGGACGCCGGCGAAACTCCAGACGCGGCGCAGCTCGATCACATCGTAATGCGCGGCCACGTTCGGCGGAAACGCCGCGTAGCGGGCATTCAGGCTGACGGTACGGCGCACGATGTCGTCGATGTCGGCGCGGCCGCTGGAGCGCACGATGGTCACCTCCTCGATACTGCCGTCGCTGCGGATCGCCACGCTGACGATCGGGAAGGTGCGCACCAGGCCTTCGGTCAGCAGGTTCTCGCCGACGATGGCGTTGCGCTCGATCTTCTGGCGCACGCTGTCGATGTACATGCGCAGCGGCACGTCACGGCTGGCGGCGTCGGCGCGCGCGCGGCGCAGGTCGCGCTGCGCTTCCTCGGCCGGACGCAGCGCCGGCGGCAAGGGCTTGCCGATGTCGATCCCGCGCAGCGCCTCGCGCGCACGGGCCATCACGCCGCCGCCCAGGTCGGCGCGCGGCGCGGCCCCGCTGCCCGGACCGCTGCCGTGGCCGCCGCCCGCGGCAACGCGCGCTTCCCCGGCACCGGCGCCGGACGCCGGACCACCGTCGCGGCCCGCACGTTCCTGGGCGGCCTGCCGGGCCAGCCGGCGCGCACCCTCTTCGGCCTGCTCGCGGGCCAGCTGCTCGGCCTGCTGCCGGGCACGCTCGTCGGCGGCGCGCTGTTCGGCCTGCTGCCGGGCCAACTGCTCGGCCAATTGCTGCGCGCGTTGCTGCTCGGCCAGCTGTTGTGCCCGCTGCTGCTCGGCCAATTGCTGCGCTCGCTGCTGCTCGGCCAGTTGCTGAGCACGCTGCTGCTCGGCGAGTTGCTGGGTACGCTGCTGCTCGGCCAGTTCACGCGCCCTCTGCTGCTCGGCCAGCTGCTCCACACGCTGCTGTTCGACCTGCCGAGCAAGCCGGCGCTCCGCTTCCTGACGCGCCAGCGCCGCATCGCGTTCGCGCTGCTGCTCGGCCACCCGTTGCTCGGCCAGGGCGCGCTGACGCGCCTCTTTACGCTGTTGCTGCCGCACCAGTTCGTCCTCGACCGCAGCGCCTTGCCGGGCCAGCGCAGCGCTGCGGCGCCCGGCTTCGGCCCGCGCCGCCGTCTCGGCTGCATCGAGCACGGCCTGGTCGTCGGTCCGGCGCCTCGCCTCGCGTTCTCGTTCACGCTGGGCGGCCAGGCGCTCGCGTTCTTCCTCGCGCTGGCGCGGATCGGCCTCGGACGCCAGCTCGGGCGGCGCTTCCACTGCCGCGTCGGTTGCCTGCGCGCTGGCCATGGTATCGGGTTCGGACTCGGGCTCGGCAGCCGGGGGCGGCAACTTGAAATCGTTGTCCGCCGGCGTATCCTGAGCGATCACGCGTGCCGACAAGGTGTCGTCGGGCGTCCTGGGGCGTACGCGGCGGCGTGGCGAACGGCGCGGCGTCACGGTGGCGGCAGGCGGCGGCGCGGACGGTAGCGGCGCAGGGACCGGGGCAGGCACGGGATCGAGCAGACTGAAACCCTGGCGCAGCGGACGCGGGGCCGTCCCGGCCGCCGTTGCCGGCGCCGGCACGGGCATCACGGGCGATGGCGCCGCGGGCGGCGTCGAAGGCGCTGGCAGCGGGACCGGCTGGGTTACGGCAGGCGGCGGCAGCGCCACCTGCGGCAAAGGCGGCGGCATCTGGACGGGCAGCGGCAACGGCAGCGGCGCGCTGGGCGCCAATTGCACGGTCAACGGCCCACCAGCCCCGGGGTGCAGCCCAGGCACGCCGAAATGCAGTACCAGCAGCAGACCATGCAGCAACAGCGACACCAGCAGTCCCCAGGCAAGACGGCGCTGGGACGGGTCCATGGAGGCGGCACTGACGGCCACGGCGGCATTCGACATGCTGGTTGCTTTATGTGAAATATTGTCAGAGGATAATCATAGCCTACACGCGGCGTACTGGCGGGCGCGCACGCTTCGGAGCGCTGCCGAGATTGCGGCTACAATGGTTGGCACGATCAGCAGCAAGGGGTTTGCATGTCTCCAGGTTTCATATTTGCGACCGGTATCGAGAACAGTAATCCAACTATCCAGCACGGCCGCGTGCGAATGGACGAGCTGGAAAAGTGCGGCCACTACCGTTACTGGAAAACCGATTTCGACCTGATCGAGGAACTGGGGCTGAAGGTGCTGCGTTACGGACCGCCGCTGCACCGGACCTGGCTCGCGCCGGGCCGCTACGACTGGGAATTTTCCGATCTCGTCTTCAACGACCTGCGCCACCGGAATATCGCGTCGATCGTCGACCTGTGCCACTTCGGCGTACCCGACTGGGTGGGCAATTTCCAGAATCCGGATTTTCCCGCCCTGTTTGCCGACTATGCCGGTGCCTTTGCGCGCCGTTATCCTTGGATCCAGCTGTACACGCCGATCAACGAAATGTCGATCTGCGCGCTGTTTTCCGCATTGTACGGCTGGTGGAACGAACAGACGACGACCGACCAGGGCTATGTGACCGCGCTCAAACACATCGTCAAGGCCAACGTCCTGGCCATGCATGCGATCCTGAAAGTCCGTCCGGACGCGCTGTTCGTGCAGAGCGAGTCGACCGAATACTTCCACGCCGAGCGTCCCGCCGCCATCGGCCCCGCCGAAAAGTTCAATGCGCGGCGCTTCCTGTCGCTCGACCTCAATTACGGCAGGCGCGTCGATTCCGAGATGTACGAGTACCTGCTCGACAACGGCATGACGCGCGAGGAGTACCATTTCTTCCTGCAAAATAATCTGAAGCACCACTGCATCATGGGCAACGATTATTACGAGACCAACGAGCACTACGTCTCGCCCGACGGCCTGACGCGCTCCGCCGGCGAGATCTTCGGCTACGCCGTCATCACCCACCAGTACTACAACCGCTACCGCCTGCCGGTGATGCACACCGAGACCAATATGTGCCAGGGGCCGCGCGGCGACGAGGCGGTCAACTGGCTGCGCAAGGAATGGGCCAACGTGCTGCGGGTGCGCAATAACGGCGTGCCGCTGGTCGGCTTCACCTGGTATTCGCTGACCGACCAGGTCGACTGGGACACGGCGCTGCGCGAGAACAACGGCAACGTCAATGCGCTCGGTTTGTACGACCTCGACCGCAAGATCCGCCCTGTCGGCCTGGCCTACAAGGAACTGGTGCGCGACTGGATGGAAGTCTTGCCGACCCAGAGCGTCTGCCTGCAGGTGCCGATCGTGATGCCGCACGAGTTCCAGCGCCACATCGAACCCTACAGCGGCTGGCCCTTCGAGGAGAACCAGACGCTGGCGCCGAATACCGAGGAACGCGAATAAGAACTCGGCCGGGCATCAGCGCCGGGCCGGCGTGAAGCGATAGGTCTGGCCATGCGCCAGGTAAGTCACCTTCTGTTCGAGTCCGGCTTCCTTGACCTCGCGCGCAAAGTCGGCCAGCGGCGACTTGAACACGTCGTAATCGTTGTAGTGGATCGGGATCGCGTGGCGCGGCTGCACGATCTGCATCAACTGGACGCCATCCTTGCCGTCCATGGTGACCTTGAACACGCCCAGGATGCGGGTACCGCCCAGGTGCAGCAGTGCCAGGTCGATGCCCGGGAAACGCTGCGGGATGTTCTGCAAGTCGTCGTACACCAGCGTATCGCCGCTGATGTACATCCGGTAGCTGGGCGCGGCAGTGTCCGGCCCGAAGTCCAGCACCGACCCCATCACCGTCGGGAGCAGGGCCTGCATGCCGAGCTTGCCGTGGCGGCCCGGCGCGGCGGTGATGCGCAGCCGGGCATCGCCTTTTTCGACCTCGAGCTTGCTCCATTTCGACAGGCCGATGGTACGCGTAAAGCCGAGCTGCCTGAGCGCTTCGGCCGCTTCCGGGGTCGAGACGATCGGCGTGTCCCTGGCCAGCTTTTCCTGTACCAGTTTATCGAAGTGGTCTTCGTGCATGTGCGACAGCACCACCAGGTCGATCGGCGGCAGCTGGTCGAGCTCGATTGCCGGGTTGGTCATGCGCTCGGACGTGAGGCCATAGCCGAGGTGCACGTGGTCGCCCTTGTGCAGGAAGTTGGGATCGGTCAGGATGGTGAAGCCCTGGTAGCGGATCAGCACGGTCGCGGTGCCGATGAACTGGACGCTGCCTTCGGCGGCGGCCGGAGCGGCGCTGCCGGCCGGCAGCGTCAGTGTCCGGGTATCGGCGGTGGCTGCCGGTGCCGGCGCCTGCTGGGCATGCGCGCCCACGCAGATGGTAAGGGAACAGACGAGTGCCGCCGACATGGCGGCACGCCCCAGCAAATGGTGGTGCAGCATGATTTTTCCTCGTATCCTGGCCCGACGGGCATGTTGTTGTCGAAAAGGACACTAACACGAAGAATCAGCATGCGTCGTTCGCTTGCCTGAGTAAAACACGGGATGGCCTGCCCAGCTGGGTTCGAACCAGCGACCCTCAGCTTAGAAGGCTGATGCTCTATCCAACTGAGCTATGGGCAGATCGTTGAAGCCGCCGGGAGGCGTTTCGGGACATGGAGAAAAACGAAAACGGGCCGTCGACGACAGCCCGCTTTGAACGGTGGTCGGAGTACAAGGATTCGAACCTTGGACCCCCTGGTCCCAAACCAGGTGCGCTACCGGGCTGCGCTACACTCCGATTGGGGCGATCATACCCCGCCGGACCGCCAGCGTCAACGCGCCCGATGCCAACCCGGTAAAGCCGGGCCTCAGGCCTCGACCAGCGAGGCAATGCGGCGCGCCATGCGCTCGGCCAGCTCGGCTTCCTTGGCCTCGACCATCACGCGCACCAGCGGTTCGGTGCCGGACGCACGGATGAGCACGCGGCCGCTGTTGCCGAGTTCGCGTTCGACAGCTTCCTTTTCGGCGACGACGGCGCTGTTTTTGGTCCACTCGAAGCCGGGCTGCACGCGCACGTTGACCAGGGTCTGCGGGTACAGCTTGAGGTCGCTGCAGCAGTCGGCCAGGCTGGTCTTGCTGCGGCGCAGCGCTTCCAGCACCTGCAGTGCCGAGACGATGCCGTCGCCGGTGGTGTGGCGGTCCAGTGCCAGCAGGTGGCCGGAGCCTTCGCCGCCGAACAGCCAGCCCTTCTCCTGCATCATTTCCAGCACGTAGCGGTCGCCGACCTTGGCGCGTGCGAAACCGACGCCCATCTCCTTGAAGGCGACTTCGAGCGCCATGTTGGTCATCAGGGTGCCGACGGCGCCCTCGACCTTGCCGGTGGCCATGCGTGCGCGCACCATGACGTACAGCAGCTCGTCGCCGTTGTACAGGCGGCCGCTGGCGTCGCACATGATCAGGCGGTCGGCATCGCCGTCGAGCGCAATGCCGAGGTCGGCCTTGTGCTCGACCACTGCCTGGGCCATGGCCTTGGGCGCGGTGGCGCCGACGCCGGCGTTGATGTTGAAGCCGTCAGGCTTGGTGCCGAGTTCGATGACTTCGGCGCCGAGTTCGTGGAAGACGTGCGGCGCGATGTTGTAGGCGGCGCCGTGGGCGCAGTCGACCACGATCTTCAGGCCGCGCAGGTCGAGTTCGTTCGGGAAGGTGCTCTTGCAGAATTCGATGTAGCGGCCCTGGGCGTCGCGCAGGCGGCTCGCGCGGCCCAGCTTCTCGGACGGCACGCAACCCATCGGCTGGTCGATCGCGTCTTCGATCTCGAGTTCGACCGCGTCCGGCAGCTTGGTGCCGTGGCCCGAGAAGAACTTGATGCCGTTGTCCTGGAAGGGGTTGTGCGAGGCCGAGATGACGACGCCGGCCTGCAGCCGCAGCGCGCGGGTCAGGTAGGCGATGGCCGGGGTCGGCATCGGGCCGGCCAGCATGACGTCGACGCCGGCAGCCGAAAAGCCGGCTTCCAGCGCGGCTTCCAGCATGTAGCCGGAAATCCGCGTGTCCTTGCCGATGAGCACCGTCGAGCGCCCGCTCTGGCCGCCACCGCCCTTGGCCAGCACCTTGCCGGCGGCATAACCGAGCCGCATCACGAATTCCGGGGTGATGGGGCCTTCGCCGACCAGACCGCGGACGCCGTCCGTACCAAAATATTTACGTGCCATTCCGTTCTCGCTTTTCAATTGTTCTTAGTGCCAGCCTGAAATACCTTCAATGCATCGACCGTCTCTGCCACATCATGAACCCGCACGATGCGCGCACCCTGCGCTACCGCAGCCAGCGCGCCGCCAATGCTGCCGGCCACGCGCTGCTCCAGCGGCTTGCCGGTCAGGGCGCCAACCATCGACTTGCGCGACAGCCCGGCCAGCACTGGCAGCCCGAGTTCGCGTTGCATATCGGAAATTCCTCTAAGCAAAGCGACATTATGCTCGACAGTCTTGCCAAAACCAAATCCCGGATCAATCGTGACGCGCTCGCGCACCACACCGCCGGCCACCAGGGCATCCACGCGCGCGCGCAGGAAGCCGATGACCTCGGCCACGACGTCGCCATAGACGGGCTGCGCCTGCATGTCCTGGGGCGTGCCCTGCATGTGCATCACGCACAAGCCGACGTCGCTGCGGCACACCGCTTCCAGGGCGCCGGGCGCGCGGAAACCGTTGATGTCGTTGATCATGTCGGCACCGGCGAGGATGGCTTCGCGCATCACTTCGGGCTTGCAGGTATCGATCGACAGCGGCACGCCCAGTTCGCGCAAGGCGTAGATCACCGGCATCACGCGGCGCAGTTCTTCCTCGACCGGCACGCTGGGCGAGCCCGGCCGGGTGGATTCGCCGCCAATGTCGATGATGTCGACGCCATCCTTGATCATCTGCTCGGCGCCCTCGACCGCGAACTCGAGCGCATGGTGGCGCCCGCCGTCGGAAAAGGAATCGGGCGTGATGTTCAGGATGCCCATGACCAGGGGACGCTTGGCCAGGTCGAAGTCGAAACGGCCGCACTGCAGATACTGACGTGACATAAGGGAAGCTGATGGAAAAGCAAAAATGAATAATACGGAATAATAAAAAAAGGCACCCGCATGGGGTGCCTTTTTTACATCTTCAAACAATCAGGCGGGTGCCGGGGCGTTCGTCGGAACGCCGCCCGAACCGGTGTCGCCCGGTGGGTTACGCTTGGTCAGCTGCACCGATTTCGGCGGGGTCGGCTGACGGCCGGCCATGATGTCGTTGATTTGCTCGGCATCGATGGTTTCCCATTCCAGCAGCGCCTTGGTCATGATTTCGACCTTGTCGCGGTTCTCTTCCAGCAGGCGGCGCGACAGCGCGTACTGCGTATCGAGGATGTTGCGGATCTCGGCATCGACCTTTTGCTGGGTCGCTTCGGAGATGGTTTTCACCGAACCGCCGAAGAAGCCTTCGTTCGCATCATCTTCATACACCATCACGCCCATGCTTTCCGACATACCGAAGCGGGTCACCATCGAACGGGCCAGCTTGGTGGCACGGGCGAAGTCGTTCGAGGCGCCGGTCGACATCTGGCCGACGAAGATTTCCTCGGCAATACGGCCACCGAACAGGATCGAAATCTCTTCCAGCATCTTGTCCTTGTAACCGGACAGGCTGTCGTGTTCCGGCAACTGCCAGGTCAGGCCGAGGGCATAGCCGCGCGGCATGATCGTGACCTTGTGCACCGGATCGGCCTTCGGCAACAGCTTGGCGATAACCGCGTGGCCCGACTCGTGGTAAGCCGTGTTGCGGCGCTCTTCCTCGCGCATCACCATCGACTTGCGCTCCGGACCCATGTAGATCTTGTCCTTGGCGTCTTCGAAGTCGATCATCTCGACCAGGCGCTTGCTGCGGCGCGCGGCGAACAGGGCAGCTTCGTTGACCAGGTTGGCCAGGTCGGCGCCGGAGAAGCCCGGAGTACCGCGGGCCAGGATGTCGGCCTTGACGTCGGTGCCGATCGGCACTTTACGCATGTGCACGTTCAGGATCTGCTCACGGCCGCGGATGTCCGGCAGGCCGACCATCACCTGGCGGTCGAAACGGCCCGGACGCAGCAGCGCCTTGTCCAGCACGTCGGCGCGGTTCGTGGCGGCGATCACGATCACGCCCGAAGACGCTTCGAAACCGTCCATCTCGACCAGCAGCTGGTTCAGCGTCTGTTCGCGCTCGTCGTTACCGCCGCCCATGCCGGCGCCGCGATGGCGGCCGACGGCGTCGATCTCGTCGATGAAGATGATGCAGGGCGAGTGCTTCTTCGCGTTCTCGAACATGTCGCGCACACGGGATGCGCCCACGCCGACGAACATCTCGACGAAGTCGGAACCCGAGATCGAGAAGAACGGCACTTTCGCTTCGCCGGCGATGGCACGCGCCAGCAGGGTCTTACCGGTACCCGGAGGACCGACCATCAGCACGCCGCGAGGAATGCGGCCGCCGAGTTTCTGGAACTTGGTCGGGTCTTTCAGGAAGTCGACGATCTCGCCGACTTCTTCCTTCGCCTCGTCGCAGCCGGCGACGTCCGAGAAGGTGACCGTATTGTTGGTTTCATCCATCATGCGCGCTTTCGACTTGCCGAACGAGAAAGCCCCGCCCTTGCCGCCGCCTTGCATCTGGCGCATGAAGAATACCCAGACCCCGATCAGCAACAGCATCGGGAACCAGGAAATGAACACTTGCTGCAGGAACGACGGTTCCTCAGGCGGTTTGACGTCGAAGCGCACACCATTGTCGCGCAGGTCGCCGATCAGGCCGCGGTCCAGCATGGTGGCAGTGGTGCGCACCTTGCTGTCATCCTGGCGAGTTGCCGTGATGCTCGACCCTTCGATCACCACGTCCTTGATCTTTTTCGCCTTCACGTCATCGAGCAGCTCGGAATAAGCAATGGTCTTGCTGCCGCCCGCGGTGCTGTGGTTATCGAACTGCTTGAACAGCATGAACAACAGCAGTGCGACCACCACCCAGATGGCGGATTTGGAAAACATATTATTCACGAAGACTCCTCTGATGCGGATGCATCTTTTCCCATATTCTCAAAGGCGGATTTTACCGCAAAAGCGGGCCGTGCCACGCACACCCGCTTATGATGCCTGAACGACACTATAACGGGTTTTGATTCCCTGGCGCACGAATGACGCCGAAAAACGTCCGGCGTCCCTTGGCAGGCCGCCGCGGCCCACCACCCTTTGCTGATGTGTGGTGTCACAGCGGAATATCAAGGGCGGAAACCGGTGTTTCCACAGGTTTTCATCGCATTTTTTACTGTGCTGGATTCTTCAGACCACGTCCCAGCAAAAAGATTTCCGAAGATTTGTCCCGGCTGGCCTTCGGTTTGATCTGTTTGACCACTTTGAACTCTTCGCGGAAGCGCTCCAGGTTCTGCGTAAAGCCCATATCCTTGAAGCACTTCACTAACAATGCGCCGGTCGGCTTGAGGTGCATTTGCGAAAACTCAATAGCGAGATCGATCAAATGCTCCATGCGCGCGGCATCGGCAGTCGGGATGCCGGACAGGTTCGGTGCCATGTCGGACAACACCAGGTCGGCCATGCGGCCCTCGAGGATCTCGCCGAGCTGGTCCAGGACGCTTTCTTCGCGGAAGTCGCCCTGGATGAAATGCATGTCGGCGATCGGTTCCATCGGCAGGATGTCGAGGCCGATCATCGTGCCCTTGATGCTGCCCTCCTCGCCGCCGGCGAGCTTGCGCCGCGTGTACTGGCCCCAGCTGCCCGGGGTGCAGCCGAGGTCGACGATCACCTGGCCCGGCTTGATCAGCTTTTCGGCCTCGTCGATCTCTTTCAGCTTGTAGGCCGCACGCGCCCGATAACCCTCTTTCTGTGCCAATTTGACATACGGGTCGTTAATGTGGTCGTGAATCCAGTTTTTATTGAATTTGTTCTTGGCCATTCGCGTAAAATACTACTTTTAATTGGTACGTCAAAAAGAATTACTATGATCAAACTTACACCGGCCGAACGCTCCGCACTGCGCGCGGAAGCGCACGGGCTCAATCCCGTCGTCATGATCGGCGAAGCCGGCCTGACCGAAGCCGTCATGAAAGAAATCGCCTCCAGCCTGGATGCACATGGCCTGATCAAGGTCCGCGTGTTCGGCGACGACCGCGAAGCGCGCATCGCGATCTACGAACAGATCTGCGAAGAGCTCGAGGCCGCGCCGGTGCAGCACATCGGCAAGCTGCTGGTGCTGTACCGCCCGAAGGCGGACACCGTCAAGGAACGCACCACGCGTGCCGGCAAGGGCTTGCGCGAAGTCACCATCGTCAAGCCGAGCCCGAGCGGCACCAAGAAGCCGAGTGTCACCAAGGTCCTGCTGAAAGGTAACGAGCGCGTGACCCAGGGCGGCAACATCAAGCGCGCCAAGCCGCGTCAGACCAGCAGCAAGAAAGGCGCCCTGAAGTAAAGCGCGCCAACCGTGCGCCCAACGGGGTGCACCATTAAACAACAACCGGGGCCAGTGCCCCGGTTTTTTATGCCTGCCCCCGGCGCCGTATCAACGCGCCTTGATCACCAGCACGGCACCCAGCACGCTTTCGACCAGGTACAGCAGCTGCGACACCCCGTGCAAGGCCATGAAGGTTCCCCACTGCGGCGACGCCCTCACCCCTGCCGGACCGGCCGACTCGCGGATCGCGGCCATCACCGGCTGCAAACCCAGGTACACGACCAGGCTGCAGGCCAGCATGCCGAACACGGTCCAGTTCAGCCAGCGCCTGCGCTTCGCATCCAGGTCGCCTGACCCCGCCACCAGCAGCCACAGCAGCACGGCAAGGACCATCGCCAGCCAGGCTTCGCGCGTCAGCATGGTGCCGACGACGCTGCCGGCCTGGGTGCTGTCCAGCACGGCAAAGGCACTCGGCGCCGCCAGGTAGCTGACGCCCCAGATGCTGCCCGCCCACAGGGCCGCCAGCAGCAGGCGCAGGGCGGGAAGCCAGGCGCGGACCTTACTGCCCGGGTTCATCGGCTCAGACGTAGCGGACTTCGAGGATCTCGTACTCGCGCGGACCCGACGGGGCCTGCACTTCGACCACGTCGCCGGCGTACTTGCCGATCAGGGCGCGCGCGATCGGCGAGGTCACCGAAACCTTGTTCATCTTGATGTCGGCTTCGTCGGTGCCGACGATCTGGTAGGTGACCTTCTGGCCGCTTTCCAGGTCTTCGAGGTCGACGGTGGAAGCGAACACCACGCGGCCTTCGGCATCCAGCGAGGCCGGGTCGATGATCTGGCAGGTCGACAGCTTCTGCTCCAGCTCCGCGATACGGCCTTCGACGAAGGCCTGGCGCTCCTTGGCGGCATCGTACTCGGCGTTTTCGGACAGGTCACCATGCGAACGCGCTTCGGCGATCGCGTCGATCACGTTGCGGCGCTCCTTGGTCTTGAGCTGGTGCAGTTCTTCCTTCAGGAGTTCGGCGCCAAATTTGGTCAATGGAGTGTTCATGGTATCTCTTGTGGTGGGCGGCGCCCTGTTACGTACGTTGGAAAAAAGTGAAAACCACAGAGTTCGCACGGCGCAGGCCGCGCGAACTCTGTGGTTCCCTGTACTACTCTGGCTGTTAGTTTAGTGCCTTATGCAAGCCTTGTAAATCATAGACGTTCAACTCGTCCAGATGGCGCATGCCCTGCACTGCCGCTTCGGCGCCGGCGATCGTGGTGTAGGTCACCACGCGCGCCTGCAGGGCCGAGGTACGGATCGTGCGCGAATCGGCGATCGCGTTGCGCTTTTCCTCGACCGTGTTCACCACCATCGCGATCTCGTGGTTCTTGATCATGTCGACGATGTGCGGACGGCCCTCGACCACCTTGTTGACCGGCGAGACCGGGATGCCGGCGGCAGCGATCACCGCGGCAGTGCCCTTGGTCGCCACCAGCGAGAAGCCCAGCTCGACCAGGTCGCGCGCCAGCTTGATGGTGCGCGGCTTGTCCGACGCCTTCACCGACAGGAACACGCGGCCCGAGGACGGCAGGTTGATGCTGGCCGCCAGCTGCGACTTCACAAAAGCTTCGCCGAAGGTGGTGCCGACGCCCATGACTTCGCCGGTCGACTTCATTTCCGGTCCGAGGATGGTGTCCACGCCCGGGAATTTCACGAACGGGAACACGGCTTCCTTGACGCTGTAGAACGGCGGCACGACCTCTTTCGTGATGCCCTGCTGGGCCAGGGTCTGGCCGACCATGCAGCGCGCCGCGATCTTGGCCAGCTGCAGGCCGGTGGCTTTCGACACGAAAGGCACGGTACGCGAGGCACGCGGATTCACCTCCAGCACGTACACGGTGTCCTGCATCTGGCCGTGCACTTCCTGCTGCTGGATCGCGAACTGCACGTTCATCAGGCCGACCACGTTCAGGCCTTTCGCCATCAGCGAGGTCTGGCGCTTCAGTTCATCGATGGTCGCCTGCGACAGCGAGTACGGCGGCAGCGAGCAGGCCGAGTCGCCCGAGTGCACGCCTGCCTGTTCGATGTGTTCCATCACGCCGCCGATGAAGGTGGTCTCGCCGTCCGAGATGCAGTCGACGTCGACTTCGATCGCGTCGTTCAGGAAGCGGTCGAGCAGCACCGGCGAATCGTTCGACACCTTCACCGCTTCGCGCATGTAGCGCTCGAGGTCGCGCTGCTCGTGCACGATTTCCATCGCGCGGCCGCCCAGCACGTACGAAGGACGCACCACCAGCGGGTAGCCGATCTCGGTGGCCAGCGCCAACGCTTCGGCTTCGGTGCGCGCGGTGCGGTTCGGCGGCTGGCGCAGGCCCAGGTCCTGCAGCAGCTTCTGGAAACGCTCGCGGTCTTCGGCGGCGTCGATCATGTCCGGCGAGGTGCCGACGATCGGCACGCCGTTGGCTTCCAGGTCCAGCGCCAGCTTCAGCGGGGTCTGGCCGCCGTACTGCACGATCACGCCGACGGGCTTTTCGAGGTCGACGATTTCCAGCACGTCTTCCAGCGTCAGCGATTCGAAGTACAGGCGGTCCGAGGTATCGTAGTCGGTCGACACAGTCTCCGGATTGCAGTTGACCATGATGGTCTCGTAGCCGTCGTCGCGCATGGCGAGGGCCGCGTGCACGCAGCAGTAGTCGAACTCGATGCCCTGGCCGATGCGGTTCGGACCGCCGCCCAGCACCATGATCTTCTTCTTGTCGGTCGGCGCCGCTTCGCATTCCTCGTCATAGGTCGAGTACATGTAGGCGGTGCTGGTCGAGAATTCGGCGGCGCAGGTGTCGACGCGCTTGTACACCGGGCGGATGCCCAGCGCGTGGCGGCGTTCGCGCACCGCGGCCTGCGTGGTGTGCATCAGGAAGGCGAGGCGGCGGTCCGAGAAGCCCTTCTGCTTCAGCTTGTACAGCGTCGGCTTGTCCAGGTTTTCCAGCTGCTGGTGATCCAGCCACAGCTCGATGTCGACGATTTCCTTGATCTGGATGAGGAACCACGGATCGATCTTGGTCAGGCCGTGCACTTCTTCCAGCGTGAAGCCCTGGGCGAAGGCGTCGCCCACGTACCAGATGCGTTCCGGACCCGGCTCGCCCAGCTCTTCTTCGATGACTTCGCGGTCGCGCGTCTTTTCGTTGAGGCCGTCGACGCCGACCTCGAGGCCGCGCAGCGCCTTCTGGAAGGATTCTTGGAAGGTGCGGCCCATCGCCATGACTTCACCGACGGACTTCATCTGGGTGGTCAGGTGCTTGTCCGCGGCCGGGAATTTTTCGAAGGCGAAGCGCGGGATCTTGACCACGACGTAGTCGATCGACGGCTCGAACGAGGCCGGGGTTGCGCCGCCGGTGATCTCGTTGCGCAACTCGTCCAGCGTGAAGCCGACCGCCAGCTTGGCGGCGACCTTGGCGATCGGGAAGCCGGTGGCTTTCGAGGCCAGCGCCGACGAACGCGACACGCGCGGATTCATCTCGATGACGATCATGCGGCCGTCCTGCGGATTGATCGCGAACTGCACGTTCGAACCGCCGGTGTCGACGCCGATCTCGCGCAGCACCGCGATCGAGGCGTTGCGCATGATCTGGTATTCCTTGTCGGTCAGCGTCTGCGCCGGCGCGACGGTGATCGAGTCGCCGGTGTGCACGCCCATCGGGTCCAGGTTTTCGATCGAGCAGATGATGATGCAGTTGTCCGCCTTGTCGCGCACCACTTCCATCTCGTACTCTTTCCAGCCCAGCAGCGATTCCTCGATCAGCAGTTCCGAGGTCGGCGAGGCTTCCAGGCCGCGCTTGCAGATCGCTTCGAACTCTTCTTCGTTGTAGGCGATGCCGCCGCCCGAACCGCCCATCGTGAACGACGGACGGATGATGACCGGGAAGCCCAGCTCGCGCTGCACGGCGCGCGATTCGTCCATCGTGTGCGCCACGCCCGAGCGTGCCGAACCGAGGCCGATCTTGGTCATCGCGTCCTTGAACTTGGAGCGGTCCTCGGCCTTGTCGATGGCTTCCGGCGAAGCGCCGATCAGTTCGACCTTGTACTTGTCCAGCACGCCGTGGCGGTGCAGGTCGAGCGCGCAGTTCAGCGCGGTCTGGCCGCCCATGGTCGGCAGGATCGCGTCCGGACGCTCCTTGGCGATGATGCGCTCGACCACCTTCCAGGTGATCGGCTCGATATAGGTGACGTCGGCCGTTTCCGGGTCGGTCATGATGGTCGCCGGGTTCGAATTGACCAGGATGACCTTGTAACCCTCTTCGCGCAGGGCCTTGCAGGCCTGGGCGCCCGAATAATCGAATTCCACTGCCTGGCCGATCACGATCGGACCCGCGCCGATGATCAGGATGCTTTTGATATCACTACGTTTTGGCATTTATTTCTCTCCGCGGGCGGCACTCATGTGCTTATTCATGTTGCTGATGAAACGGTCGAACAGGTAGGCGACGTCGGTCGGTCCCGGCGAGGCTTCCGGGTGGCCCTGGAAGCAGAACGCCGGCTTGTCGGTACGCTCGAAGCCTTGCAGCGAGCCGTCGAACAGGGACACGTGGGTCACGCGGCAGTTGGCCGGCAGGGTTTCCGGGTCGACCGCGAAACCGTGGTTCTGCGAGGTGATCAGGACCTTCTTGCTGTCCAGGTCCTGCACCGGATGGTTGGCGCCGTGGTGGCCGAACTTCATCTTGACGGTCTTCGCACCCGAGGCCAGCGCCATGATCTGGTGGCCGAGGCAGATACCGAAGGTCGGGATGCCGGTCTCGATGACGTCGCGGGTGGCTTCGATCGCGTAGTCGCAGGCGGCCGGATCGCCGGGGCCGTTGGCCAGGAAGATACCGTCCGGGTTCAGCGCCAGCGCATCCTTGGCGGTGGCCTGGGCCGGCAGCACCGTCACCTTGCAGCCGCGCTCGGCCAGCATGCGCAGGATGTTGCGCTTGACGCCGTAGTCGAAGGCGACCACGTGGAATTGCGGATTGTCCTGCTTGCCGAAGCCTTCGCCCAGCTTCCACTCGGTTTCGTTGAAGGAATATGCCTCTTTCACCGACACGACCTTGGCCAGGTCCATGCCGTTCAGGCCCGGGAACGAGCGCGCCAGGTCGAGCGCCTGCGACTCGAGCGGTTCGTTACCCTGGGTCCCGGTCAGGATGGCGCCGTTCTGGGCGCCCTTTTCACGCAGGATGCGGGTCAGCTTGCGCGTGTCGATGCCGGCGATGGCGACGGTGCCTTCGGCCTTCAGGTAGTCCGACAGCGATTGGTTCGAGCGGAAGTTCGATGCCAGCAGCGGCAGGTCGCGGATGATCAGGCCGGCGGCATGCACCTTGGACGCCTCGACGTCGGCCGGGTTCACGCCCTGGTTGCCTATGTGCGGGTAGGTCAGCGTGACGATCTGGCGCGAGTAGCTGGGGTCGGTCAGGATTTCCTGATAGCCGGTGATGGCGGTATTGAAGACCACTTCACCGATGGTATGGCCGGCGGCGCCGATCGAATAACCTTTGAAGATGGTACCGTCGGCAAGGGCCAGGATGGCCGGAACGGCTGGGCCTGAAAAAAATGGCGGCAAGGGCAACTCCCGTTAAAGTTGCCGTAGCTGCGCCACGTCAGACTGGCCTGGAACCACTGGAATTACACCGTGTTACAGGACGTTTGAAGAAGGAATGGGTGGGTCGTCGCTACGGCGAATAATGTGTGGATAAACTTCCGAATTATAACGCAAATCCACCCACCCGGCAATCGTGTCCGACCCGTCCTTCCTCTCAATGCCTCTCGGAAATCGAGAGGGCGGCGTGCTTACAGGCCGAGTGCGGCGACGCCGGCCTTGGCGATCTGCGCATCCTCGGCCGACTTCACGCCCGACACGCCGACCGCGCCGACGGTGTGGCCATCGACCAGGATCGGCACGCCGCCCTCGAGCATGCCGCCCAGTTCCGGCGCGCGCAGGAAGGAGACGCGGCCGTTGTTGATCATGTCTTCGTAGATCTTCGATTCGCGGCGGCCCAGCGCCGCGGTCTTGGCCTTTTCCGGCGCGATGTGGGCCGAGATCGGCGCCGCACCGTCGAGGCGCTGCAGGAACAGCGGATGGCCGCCGTCGTCGCAGATCGCGATCACGACCTTCCAGCCGTTGCTGAGCGCTTCCTGCTCGGCGGCGGCGGCGATCTTCTTGACGTCTTCCAGGGTCAGGACGGGTTTGCTTTGCATCTTGGTCTTCCTCTATCAATGAACAATTGTGGGTGAATCAGTGTGCGGGGCTCATCTGCCTGGCCTTGAGCCGCGCCTTAATCTGGGGCATCACCGCCGCCGCGGCCTGTTCGCCGGCCAGCACCGCCAGGTTGCGGCCATTGAAGTCGGCGCTGCCCATGGTGCCCAGCGAGGGCGTGATGACGATGTCGGCATCCTTCAGCTCGAGCTGGTTGATGCGCTGGCCCATGATGGTGAAGGTCTGCATCAGCACGTCCACCGAACTGGCCGTGGCCTGGGCCTCGGTCGCGCTCGAGATGTTGACGGCGATAATGAACTCCGCGCCCATCTCCTTGGCGAAGCGCACCGGCACCGGCGCCACCAGGCCGCCGTCGACGTAGGTGCGGCCGCCGATGCTGACCGGCTGGAACACGCTCGGCACGCTCGACGATGCACGTACCGCCATGCCGGTGTTGCCGCGCCTGAACAGGATCGGCTGGCCGGTCTTGAGGTCGGTGGCGACGGCGCCGAACGGGATCTTCAGCTTTTCGATCGGCTGGTTCCTGACGGTCTTGTTGACGTAGCTCTGCAGCGCCTCGCCTTTCAGCACGCCCGGGGCCTTGCTGAAGAACGGGATCGCCCAGTCGGAAATGCTGGCCTCGTCCATCTCCAGCGCCATCTTCTGCAGCTGGAAGCCGTTGTAGCCGGCCGCATACATCGCGCCGACCACCGAGCCGGCACTGGTGCCGACCACGATGTCCGGGACGATGCCCTGGGCCTCGAGGGCCTTGATCACGCCGATGTGGGCAAAGCCGCGTGCGGCGCCGCCGCCCAGGGCGAGGCCGATTTTTACCTTGCGCATGACCGGCTGCGGGGGCGGAACGGCTGCGGTGGGAGTCGGTGCGGGCGGGGTGGAGCCGCAGCCGGCCAGCAGGATCGCTGTAATGCCAAGACCAGCCATGGCGGAGAGCGTGGAGCGGCGGGTGAAGGTCATGCGCGGAATGAAGGACGGGTAAAAAGCCGATTGTACCCGTTCTGGCTCAGGCTAACGTTATGCCACGAACTTCCATTAACCCGGCAAGGTCGTATTCGGCAACGACACCGTGAACGCACTCCCCTTCCCCGGCGTCGACCGGATCGACAGCTTGCCGCCATGCCTGAGCAGCACGTGCTTGACGATCGCCAGCCCCAGTCCCGTCCCCTGGGTCTCGCGCGAGCGGCTCTTGTCGACCCGGTAGAAGCGCTCGGTCAGGCGCGAGATGTGCTGCTCGTCGATGCCGATGCCGGTGTCGCACACCTCGAAGCGCAGGTCGTTCGGGCCGCGCTGCCAGGTCAGGCGGATGGTCCCGCCGGCGGGCGTGTAGCGCACCGCATTGCTGGCCAGGTTGCCGAAGGCGCTGCGCAACTCGTCCGGGCTGCCCATGATGTCCGGCCCGTCCACCTTGACCTCGACCAGGTGGCGCCCGCCGGACAGCGCGCGCGCATCGTTGGCGATGCCCTCGACCAGCCAGGCCACGTCGACCCGCTCGCGCTTGAGCGGATACTCGTCGGATTCCAGGCGCGACAGCGTCAGCATGTCCTCGATCAGGCGCTGCATGCGCTCGGCCTGTTCGGTCATCAGCGTCAGGTGCGCGGTGCGGGTGCGCTCGTCCAGGCCCGGGTCGGCCATGGCGATTTCCAGGAAGCCGACGATCACGGTCAGCGGCGTGCGCAGCTCGTGCGAGGCGTTGGCGATGAAGTCGCGCCGCATCGCCTCGATACGATCGGTCTCGGTGGCGTCGTGGGTCACCAGGATCTGCCTGCGGTTTTCGAACGGGATGATCTGCACCACCAGCTTGCGGCCGCGCAGCGACAGCGTCAGCGGCTGTTCGTAGCGGCCCAGGATGATGTAGTCGATGAATTCCGGATGGCGCACCAGGTTGGTCACGCGGCGGCCCTTGTCCTTCTCCAGGGTCAGGCCGAGATGGCGCTCGGTGGCCGGGTTGCACCACTCCAGCAGCAGCACGTCGTCCATGATGGCCACGCCTTCGGGCAGCAGCTGCATGGCCTGGCGGAAGCGCGCCAGCCATTCGGTCAGCTGGTCCTGGTTGCGTTCGTCGTCGCGCCGCAGGCGGTACAAGCGCGCGAACACCTCGGTCCAGGCGCCCCAGCCGTCCGGCAGGCGGCTGCTGTGCGGGTGGTCCAGCCATTCGCCCAGCCTGAACAGGTAGGACAGCTGTACGAACAGCAGCACGATGGTGGTGGCCAGCGCCAGCGCCAGGCCGGCCACCGGACCGGCCATCCACCAGACCACGCCGGCGCCGGCCAGCAGCAGGGCCAGGCGCAGCGCGGCCGGCACCCAGAACAGCAGTTTCGGGTTCAAATCAGAGCTCTTTCTCGGTCAGCATGTAGCCGACGCTGCGCACGGTCTTGATCAGCTTCTCCGCCTCCTTCAAGCCCTTGCGCAGGCGCAGGACGTGGACGTCGACGGTGCGTTCCTCGACCGCCGAGGCATCGCCCCAGACTTTATCCAGCAACTGGCTCCGGGAGAACACGCGCTCGCGGTGCGCCATCAGGAATTTCAGCAGGCGGTACTCGGCATTGCCCATCTCGAGCTGGCGTCCGTCCAGGCTGACGGTGCAGCTGCTCGGGTCGAGCGTGACCGGCCCGGCCGACAGCGGCGCCTCGGCCAGGTGCGGGCTCTTGCGGCGCAGCAGCGCCTTCGAACGCGCCAGCAGTTCGCGCGGCGAGAACGGCTTGGTGACGTAGTCGTCGGCGCCGTTGTTCAGGCCCGCGATCTTGTCCTCTTCCATGCTCTTCGCGGTCAGCATGATCACCGGGATATCCTGGAAGTCGCGGTCGGCGCGCAGGCGCGCCAGCAGGCGCAGGCCGCTCTGGTCGGGCAGCATCCAGTCGAGCAGCAGCAGGTCGGGCCGGCCCTGCACGATCGACTCCCAGGCCGCCGCCACGCTCGACGCCGTGCGCACTTCCCAGCCGGTCTCGCGCAGCGAATAGCTCACCAGCTCGACGATGGCCGGCTCATCCTCTACGATCAGGACACTCGTGTTGGACGCCATCGGTCACCCTTCTCCGCGTTCTGCGACGGCAGTCACTTTGCTATGGCGGATATCGCGCCCCTCGACCACGTAGATCACGTATTCGGCGATGTTCTTGGCGTGGTCGCCGATGCGCTCGATCGCCTTGGCCACCCACAGCGTATCCAGCGCCGACGAGATCGTGCGCGGGTCTTCCATCATGAAGGTGATCATGTTGCGCAGGATGGTGCGGAATTCGAAGTCGATCTCGTCGTCCTGGGCGATGATCTGCAGCGCCGCCTTGCCGTCCAGGCGCGCAAACGCGTCGAGCGCGTCGTGCAGCATGTCGGCGGTGGCGCGCGAGATGGTGCGCACCACGTCGTAGTGGTTGAAGTTGACCATGCCGCGCTCGTGCAGGCTTTTCGCGGTGCGCGCGATCTTGGTCGCTTCGTCGCCGACGCGCTCCAGGTCGGTGATCACCTTGATGGTTGCCATCACGGTACGCAGGTCGTTGGCGGTCGGCTGGCGGCGCACGATCAGGTGGCTGCAGGCATCATCCAGCTGCACTTCGAGCTGATTCACCGCATGGTCGTCGGCAATCACCTTGTCGGCCAACTCATGGTTCTCGACGCGGAAGCAGTTCAGCGCTTCGTCGAACTGGGTTTCCACCATGCCGCCCATCAGCAGCACCTTGGAGCGGATGCCTTCGAGTTCGTGGTCGTACTGCTTGGAAGAGTGATCGCCTACCATTTTGATAATTCCTGTTCTCTATAGTTATCTTACCGTATCAGAGCTTTATATTGGTTCTTGAACGCTCTGTGTTGGCGTATCGGGAGGCTCTGCAACCGTAGCGAGCAGGCCGTCGAAGTGGCCGAGAAGCGCAGCCGTACATCCGGTACGGCGAGCATCGCAGGCCGCTTCCACGGCCGCGCAGTAGGTTGCAGAGCCTTCCTCCGCTCAGCCGAAACGGCCGGTGATATAGTCCTGGGTTTCTTTGCGCGCCGGGTTCATGAAGAGCTGGTCGGTTTCGCCGAACTCGACCAGTTCGCCCAGGTACATGTAGGCGGTGTAGTCCGAGCAGCGCGCCGCCTGCTGCATGTTGTGGGTCACGATGGCGATCGTGTAGTCGCCCTTCAGCTCGCTGATCAGTTCCTCGATCTTGGCGGTCGAGATCGGGTCCAGCGCCGAGGTCGGCTCGTCGAGCAGCAGCACGTCCGGCTTGACCGCGACGCCGCGCGCGATGCACAGGCGCTGCTGCTGGCCGCCCGACAGCGACAGGCCACTCTTGTTCAGCTTATCCTTGACCTCGCCCCACAGCGCCGCCTTCTTCAGTGCCCATTCGACGCGCTCGTCCATCTCGCCCTTCGACAGGTTTTCGTACAGGCGCACCCCGAAGGCGATGTTGTCGTAGACCGACATCGGGAACGGGGTCGGCTTCTGGAACACCATGCCGACCTTGGCGCGCAGCATGTTCACGTCCACGCCCGGTTCCAGGATGTTGCGGCCGCGGTACATGATCGAGCCTTCGGCGCGCTGGCCGGGATACAGGTCGTACATGCGGTTCAGCGTGCGCAGCAGGGTCGACTTGCCGCAGCCGGACGGGCCGATGAAGGCCGTCACCTGCTTGTCGTGGATATCGAGGCTGACGTTCTTCAGGCTCTTGGTCTTGCCATAGTAAAAGTCCAGGCCCGCGATCTCGATGGTCTTGGTCTTCGGCTTGGCGGCACCGGCGTTCTGCGTCGTGGTCGACATGGGCTGGGTCATCATCATGGTGGTCATTATTGCGGAGTCTTTTGGCGGAACGCGGTCCGCGACAGGATATTCAGGAGCAGCACGCTGAGGGTCACCAGCAGCGCCGCGCCCCAGGCGATCGACTGCCAGTCGTCGTACGGGCTCATGGCGAAGCGGTAGATCACCACCGGCAGGTTGGCCATCGGCTGGTTCAGGTCGGCCGTGAAGAACTGGTTGTTGAGCGCGGTGAACAGCAGCGGCGCGGTTTCGCCGGCGATGCGGGCTACGGCCAGCAGCACGCCGGTCACGACGCCGGCCTTCACGGCGCGCAGGCGCACCATCAGGGCCACCTTCCAGCGCGGCGCGCCGAGGGCGAATGCGGCTTCGAGCAGGCTGTTCGGCACCAGGTGCAGCATGTTGTCGGTGGTGCGCACGACCACCGGGATCGCGATCAGGGACAGCGCGATGGTGCCGGCATAGCCCGAGAAGTGCTGGACGTTGGCCACGTACAGCGCGTACACGAACAGGCCGATCACGATCGACGGCGCCGACAGCATGATGTCGGTGACGAAGCGGGTGACGGCCGCGAACTTGCTGTTCTGGCCGTACTCGGCCAGGTAGATGCCGGCCAGGATGCCGACCGGGGTCGACACCAGAGTCGAGAGGCCCACCATGATCAGGCTGCCGAAGATGGCGTTGCGGATGCCGCCTTCGCTGCCCGGCGCCGGGGTGTCCAGCGTGAACAGCGTGTGCGACAGCGCGCCGAAGCCGTGCACCAGCAGGGTGAACAGGATCCAGGCCAGGAAGCCGAGGCCGATGGCCATGGCCAGCACCGACAGCGCGATGCCGACGCGGTGGCCGAACAGGCGGCGGCGGTAGACCGGGTTATTCGATTTCGACAATGAGTTTTGCATTATTTTGCGCCTTCCTTGCGGGACATACCCAGCAGCATCAGCTTGGCGGCCGACAGCACGATGAAGGTGATCGCGAACAGGATCAGGCCCAGCGCCATCAGCGACGACACGTGCAGCGGCGAGCTGGCTTCGGCGAATTCGTTGGCCAGGGTCGAGGAAATCGAGTTGCCCGCGGCGAACAGCGACCACGAGAGTTCATTGGCGTTGCCGATCACGAAGGTGACGGCCATGGTCTCGCCCAGCGCGCGGCCCAGGCCCAGCATGACGCCGCCGACCACGCCGGTACGGGTATAGGGCAGCACCACCTTGCGCACCACTTCCCACTTGGTGCAGCCGAGGCCGTACGCGGATTCCTTCAGCACGGCGGGCACGATCTCGAACACGTCGCGCATCACCGAAGCGATGAAGGGGATGATCATCACGGCCAGGATCAGGCCGGCGGTCAGGATGCCGAGGCCCATGGTCGGACCCTGGAACAGCGGACCGATGACGGGCAGCACGCCCAGGGTCTTTTTCAGCAGCGGCTGCACGTGGTCGCCGAAGATCGGGGCGAACACGAACAGGCCCCACATGCCGTAGATGATCGACGGGATGCCTGCCAACAGCTCGACCGCGGTGCCGAGCGGACGGCGCAGCCAGCTCGGGCAGATTTCAGTCAGGAACAGCGCGATGCCGAAGCTGATCGGGAAGGCCACGGCCAGCGCGATCAGCGAGGTCACCAGGGTGCCGGTGATGGCGATCAGGGCGCCGAACTTGTCGTTGATCGGGTCCCACTCGTTGGTGGTGATGAAGCCGGCGCCGAATTCGCGGAAGGCCGGTGCGGCGCCGATCGCCAGCGAGACGATGATGCCGATCAGCACCAGCAACACGAAAGCCGCGAACAGCAGCGTGACCTTGTGGAAGATGAAATCCTGGATGCGCTGCACGCGCATGGTGTTGCGCAGCGCGGCGTGGCGGGCTTCTTCCTGCAACGCGGCCTGGGCGGCCGGGTCGGCGGTGATCGCGGATTGGGAGTTCATTATTTTGCTCAATTGATACTTAGCGTTAGCATGTGACGCCATGTCAGCGCCTGCACGTCGTCCCTGCGCAGGCAGGGACCCAAGTTTTACGCGCTGCCGTCCTGCGTGCAAATTGGGTCCCTGCCTGCGCAGGGAGCGGCGCCGGGCAATGCCCGGTGGTGCGAACTGTTATACGTCTATTACCAGACCGCCTTGCCCGAAGCATCCTTCATGTTCGCCTTCCAGGCATCCTGCACCAGCTTGACGACGGTGTCCGGCATTGGCACGTAATCCAGCTCGGTCGCGGCGGCGTCGCCGTTCTTGAAGGCGTAGTCGAAGAACTTCAGCACTTCCTTGCCCTTGGCGGCGTCAGCCTGCTGCTTGTGCACCAGGATGTAGGACACGCCGGTGATCGGCCAGGCGGCCTTGCCGGCCTGGTCGGTCAGCACCACGGCCATGCCCGGCGACTTGGTCCACTCGGCGTTGGCGGCGGCGGCCTTGAAGGCGTCGTCGTCCGGTTGCAGGAAGACGCCGTCGCGGTTCTTCAGCTGGGTGTGCGACATCTTGTTCTTCTTGGCATAGGCCCACTCGACGTAGCCGATCGAACCCTTGATGCGCTGGACGTTGGCGGCGACGCCGTCGTTGCCCTTGCCGCCCACGCCGGTTGCCCATTTCACGGCGGTGCCGGCGCCGATCCTGGTCTTGAAGTCGGGGTTGGTCTTCGACAGGTAGTCGGTGAACAGGAAGGAGGTGCCCGAGCTGTCGGCACGGTGCACGACGGTGATGTCTTCGGCCGGCAGCTTGACGCCCGGGTTCAGGGCGGCGATCGCCCCGTCGTTCCACTTGGTGATCTTGCCGAGGTAGATGTCGGCGACGACCGGACCGGTCAGCTTCAGCTGGCCCGGAGCGACACCGTCCAGGTTGACCACGGTCACCACGCCACCCATGATGGCCGGGAACTGGAACAGGCCGGACTGGTTCAGCTCATCGGCGGCCAGCGGCATGTCCGATGCGCCGAAATCGACGGTCTTGGCCTTGATCTGCTTGATGCCTGCACCCGAGCCGACCGATTGGTAGTTCAGGCCGTTGCCGCTCGCCTTCTTGTACATCTCGGCCCACTTGGCGTAGATCGGGTACGGGAAGGTGGCGCCGGCACCGGTAATGTCGGCGGCCAGGGTCGCGGTGCTCGCGAAAGTGGCCGAGGTGCCGATGATGATGGTTGCCAGCAGTTGCTTCATGCGCATATCAGGTCCTTAGTTGTAGTGGGTGACACGGTTGATGCTGCGCAGTGTAGTGGCCGAATATGACGCCTTTATGACATGCTGGAAGTCACTTCATGACACCCTTCCTGCATACCCCGAGAGGGTGAAATTGAATGTCACATAAGATCTTGCGACATGTCATATTCCCGCAATAAACGTCTATCTCTCCTCTGTGGCGAACCCGGCCAGGGGACAAAAATGAGAGCAAGAAAGCGTGGGAAAAAGCGCCTTGTAAATACGATGCGGCCTGCTACCTTGAAGGTGTAGTTCGTCACAAAGGAGGGTTCGCTTAACGGCGTTTGGAGTCCATGATTGAAAGCTTGATTGTCACTGGGGTGTTGGGAGGCATCGCAGCCCTCGTCCTCTTCGAAGCGATCGTAGAGGCACGTGGGAGTTCAGCAAAACTGCATGACCGTTATCACGAGTAAGGCTTGACTTTGCAAGGAGCGAAAAAAAGCGGCGAGGCCCGAGGGCGCTCGCCGCTTTTCGTCTGCTTGTATGGTGTGGGCTCCTTGCCGGCTACTTCAGGAAGCGCGCCAGTTCGGTCATCGTGTTCAGGTCGAGGTGCAGGAACTGGAAGCCGACCTTGTACTCGTCGCCGCTGAGGATACTGTACATGACCTTGGTGCGGACCCGGATCGGCACTGTCCTGCCTTCGATCAGCAGGTCGAAGCCGACCTGGCCGAGCTGGCCGGCCTGCATCGGCCGCCCCACCGTCACGCTGATGCCTTGGGCGCCGAGGTCGGTCGTGCGCCCGAGCAGCGGCGGCTGCCCATCCATCACCACCAGCGCCTTGACCTTGAAGATCTTGCGCGCCGACTGTCTTTGATCCGTCACGGAGTTACCTTGCTATGCTGACATACAAGCGTGGCATTATAAGTTAAATGCCACAAAGCATGTCTTTACAAGGCAGCCCGGCTCGGCCGGTCAGTCCAGTTCCCTGAGTTTGCTGAAGGCTTCGTCGATACGCTCGACCGCGACGATGGTCATGCCCTCGATCGGCTGCTTCGGGGCGTTCGATTTCGGGATCACCGCCACCGAAAAGCCCAGCTTGGCCGCTTCGCGCAGGCGCTCCTGGCCGCGCGGCGCCGGGCGGATCTCGCCGGCCAGGCCGACTTCGCCGAACACCACCAGCCCGCGCGGCAGCGGCTTGTTGCGCATCGATGAGTTAATCGCCAGCAAGACCGCAAGGTCGGCTGCCGGCTCCGTGATCTTCACGCCGCCAACCGCATTGATGAACACGTCCTGGTCGAAGGCGGCGATGCCGGCGTGGCGGTGCAGCACCGCCAGCAGCATCGCCAGGCGGTTCTGTTCCAGGCCGACCGACAGCCGGCGCGCATTCGGCAGGTGGCTGGCGTCGACCAGCGCCTGCACCTCGACCAGCAGCGGGCGCGTGCCTTCCTGGGTCACCATCACGCACGAACCCGGGACCTGGCTGTCGTGCTGGGACAGGAACAGCGCCGACGGGTTCGACACGCCCTTCAGCCCCTTTTCGGTCATCGCGAACACGCCCAGTTCGTTGACGGCGCCGAAACGGTTCTTGATCGCGCGCACCAGGCGGAAGCTGCTCTGGGTGTCGCCCTCGAAGTAGAGCACGGTGTCGACGATGTGCTCGAGCACGCGTGGACCGGCCAGCGCGCCTTCTTTGGTCACGTGGCCGACCAGGATGATGGTGACGCCGGTCTGCTTGGCCACCCGCGTGAGCTGGGCCGCGCATTCGCGCACCTGCGAGACCGAGCCGGGCGCCGAGGTCAGCGCGTCCGAATACAGTGTCTGGATCGAGTCGATCACCGCCACTTCGGGTTTCAGGTCGGCCAGGGTGCCGAGGATCTTCTCCAGCTGGATCTCGGCCTGGAGTTTCAGGTCCTTGGCTTCGACCTGCAGGCGGCGCGCGCGCAGCGCGATCTGGGCACCGGATTCCTCGCCCGAGACATACAGGGTATTGCGGGTCGCGGCCAGGTTGGCCAGCGCCTGCAGCAGCAGCGTCGACTTGCCGATGCCGGGGTCGCCGCCGATCAGCACGACGCCGCCAGCGACCAGGCCGCCGCCCAGCACGCGGTCGAATTCCTCGATGCCGGTGCCGAAGCGCGGCACGTCGATCGCCTCGATGTCGGCGAGCGACAGCACCGGCGCGGTCTGGGCCAGACTCTTGTGCATGCCCGGCGTCTGCGACATGCGGTTCAGGCCGGCGGTCTCGACCTGCTCGGTCATCGTGTTCCAGGCCTTGCATTCCGGGCACTGGCCGCTCCAGCGGGTGGCGACGGCGCCGCATTCGCTGCAGACGAAACTGGTACGTGGTTTTGCCATTCTCTCGTGTTCGTGTGTATATATATTAGTCAGTTAGGAGTGCCTGAAAACGGCCGCAGGGCAAGGCGCATCGTCGAAGACAGTACTTTAGTACGGCGAGACGAATGCAACGCCGCCATGCGGCCGTTTTCGGGCGATCCTAGTCGGTACCCAAGCGGCCTTCGGCTACGCGCACGCGCGGCGCCAGCGCGCACATCAATTCGTAGCCGATCGTGCCGGCGGCCTGCGCCACCTCGTCCACGGGCAAGCCATCGCCCCACAGCGTGACCTTGCTGCCGACCCGGGCATTGCGGATCGGCGTCAGGTCGACGGTCATCATGTCCATCGACACGCGGCCGACCAGCGAAGTTCGCACGCCGTCGACCAGCACCGGGGTACCGTGTTCGGCGTGGCGCGGGTAGCCGTCGGCATAGCCGCAGGCGACCACGCCCACCGTCATCGGTGCGGGCGCCTGGAAGCGGCTGCCGTAGCCGACGCTGTCGCCGGTGTCGAGCTGCTGGATGCCGATGATCTCGGATTTCAGGGTCATGGTCGGCAGCAGGCCGAAGTTGCTGGCCGGGCGCCCGCCCGGGGTGCCGCCGTACAGCATGATGCCGGGACGGACCCAGTCGCTGTGCAGTTCGCCGCCGGCGCCGAGCAGCGCCGCCTGGTGCAGCACCCCGCCGGAATTCGACAGGCTGCGCTCGCCCGCCAGGCCGTCGGCCCCGTCGCGGAAGCGGCGCACCTGCTCGGCGATCGACAGGCGCGGATGCTCGAGTTCGTCCGAATTGGCGAAATGGGTCATCAGCGTGATGCTGCGGATGCCGCGGATCGCGCGCAGGCGGGCGTAGGCGGCGCGGAACGCGTCGGGCCGGAAGCCGAGGCGGTTCATGCCGGTGTTCATTTTCAGGTGCACGTCGATCGGGCGGTACAGGCTGGTGTACTCCAGCATCTTGACCTGCTCGATGCAGTGCACCGTGCTGTTGATGTTGTGCTCGGCCAGCAGCGGGATGTCGGCCGCATCGAAGATCCCCTCCAGCAGCAGGATCGGCTTGACCCAGCCCAGCTCGCGCAGGCGCAGCGCGTTCTCGGTCTCGATCAGGGCCAGGCCGTCGGCCTGGGCGAAACCGTGCATGCCGCGCTCCAGTCCATGCCCGTAGGCATTGGCCTTGACCACCGCCCAGATGCGGGCGCTGGGCGCACAGGTACGCGCCCGGGCCAGGTTGCGCTGCATGGCGTCGAGATGAATGATGGCGTGGAGGGGACGTGGCATGGGCTACAGATGGGGTCAGAAACCGCAAAATAAAAGGACGATAAGGCCGAATTCTACTCCTGACACTGGCAACCCGGCTTGTCGATTTCTTGGGCGCGGCGGTCTTTCATGGTATAAAGCAACCCACTCTTTGTTTTTAGAACGGTTTGAATGAAACGTGGTTTTTACACCATCATGGCGGCGCAGTTTTTCTCGTCGCTGGCAGATTCCGCGCTGATCATCGTCGCGATCGGTCTGCTGACGGCGATGAAAGCCCCGCCTTCGCTGACGCCGCTGCTGAAACTTTCGTTCGTACTGTTCTACGTGCTGCTGGCGCCCTTCGTCGGCGCCTTTGCCGACGCCTGGCTGAAGGGCCGGGTGATGTTCATCGCCAACTTCATCAAGGTACTGGGCTGCTCGCTGATCTTCTTCGGCGTGCATCCGCTGCTCGTGTGCGCCGTGGTCGGCTTTGGCGCCGCCGTGTATTCGCCGGCCAAGTACGGCATCCTGACCGAACTGCTGCCGCCCGAAAAACTGGTGGTCGCGAACGCCTGGGTCGAGGGCTTGACGGTGCTGTCGATCATCCTCGGCACCGTGATGGGCGGCGCCCTGGTCAGCCCGACCGGCATCAGCTGGCTGCTGGGCCTCGGCGCGCCGCTGCTGGATACGCCGGGCAATGCCCAGTTGTCGGTGCTGATCGCCGTGTACGCGGTGGCCGCCATCTTCAACCTGCGCATTCCGGATACCGGCGCCCGCTACGAGCACCAGGAACGCAATCCAGTGCAGTTGATCGCCGACTTCGCCAACTGCTCGGCCACGCTGTGGAAAGACAAGCTGGGCCAGGTCTCGCTGGCAATGACCACCCTGTTCTGGGGCGCCGGCGCGACGCTGCAGCTGATCGTGCTGAAATGGGCCGAGCGCTCGCTGCACATGCCGCTCGATAAGGCCACGACCCTGATCGGCGTGGTCGCGATCGGCGTCTCGGTGGGCGCGGCGATGGCCGCCAAGATGATCCCGCTGAAGAAAGCACTGACCGTGATCCCGCTCGGCATCGCCATGGGCTTCGTGGTCACCATCATGACGCTGGTGCATGCGACCGCGATCGCGGTGCCGCTGCTCCTGATCATCGGCCTGCTGTCCGGCTTCTTCCTGGTGCCGATGAACGCGCTGCTGCAGCACCGCGGCTACGTGCTGATGAGCGCCGGCCATTCGATCGCGGTGCAGAACTTCAACGAGAACCTGTCGATCCTGACCATGTCGGCGCTGTACGCCGTGATGATCACGCTGAATCTCGACCTGAACATCATCATCGTCCTGTTCGGCCTGTTCCTGGCCGGCATCAGCTGGCTGGTCCTGCGCCGCCACCACCATAATCAGCGCGAACACGACTCGCTGCGCCTAATCGGCGAACACAAGCACTGATCATGGGTGCAGGCGGGTGGCGCGTTCGCGCCAGTCGTCCGGGACGATGAAGCCGCGGTCGACTTCGACGATGCCGTCCTGCCCTTCGCGCACCAGCGCGACCAGCACCGGGGTGTTGTAGTGCGCGAAATGGTCGGCCAGTTCGGCCTGCAACTGGGTACGGTCCAGTATCCAGGTGGCGGACGGCGCGCCGAACGGCGCCAGCCATTGCAGGCGCGGCAGGATCAGGAAGCGCTCGCTGTCGAGCATGCCGGTTTCGCTCGCCGCGCACCAGAAGCCGCGGCAGTGGCGCGCCGCGATCCCTTTCATCTCCATGTAGGTGCCGGCCGGGTAGAACAGCCAGCCCTTGATCAGAGCGCGCGCCGCCGTCACCGGACGCGGCAGGATGGCTTGCGCGGCCGGATGCGATCCCAGCGTCAGCTGGCGGTCGAACACCTTGCGCATCTTGCGGCCCAGGCTGTCGGCCAGGTTGGGGCCGACGAAGGTGTCGAAGGCGGCAAGTTCGGCGGCATGCGCATCGCCCCCCTGGTCGCCCTGCAGCAGGTAGAACTTGGTCGCGAACTCGATATGCTCGACCCCGTCCGGCCCGGCATCGAGCAGGAAGTCGAATTCGCCGACGGTGTCGTTGCGGCTGGCGCGTACCTGCAGGCCGTGCGCCACCAGCCGGCCCTGCTCGGCGAAATAGAAGGCCATCAGCTTTTCGGCATACAGGCCGAGACGCGTGATCATTTTGGTGCCGAGGACGGCGTCGAGCCGCGCCGGATCGGCGTCCAGCGCCGCCAGCCAGGATGCCGTCTCCGGCGTCACCGGCCCCAGCGTGGCGATGCGCCCTTCCCAGTGCGGATCGTGGACGTCGAGCAGGTCGGGCGCATCCAGCAGCCAGGCCAGCGCCCGCACCCGGGCGCGCCGCAGGTGGCCCCAGCGGCGCTCGAAACAGGCCTGGTAATTGTCAGCCGGGGCGTCCACCGGACGCTCCGCCGGCAGCCCTGGCCCGGCACAGGTCGGCCCAGGCCTGGGCCTTGTCCGTGCCGCGCCGCAGCAGCTCGCCCGGATGGAGGCTGGCGACCAGCCTGACCTCGCCCGGCACCGAAGCCAGCGCATGGACCTGTCCGCGTACCCCGGCCAGCGGCGTCGCCAGCGGCCGTCCGAGCAGGGTGTTGGCGGCGATCTGCCCCAGCGTCATCACGGTGCCGGCCCCGGTCAGGGCCAGTTCGCGCTCGAGATAAGGACGGCAGGCCGCCGCTTCCTCGGCGCTCGGGGCACGCTCGGCGCCGGTCGGGCTCAGCGGCCGGCACTTGATCAGGTTGGTGATGTAGACGTCCTGCTGGCGCGACATGCCGACGGCAAGCAGCATGTTGTCGAGCAGCTTGCCCGGATCGCCGGCCAGCGGCAGGCGTTCCTTTTCGTCGGCCGCGGTGCTGGCACCGGCCGCCACCAGCCAGCGCGCCTGGCGCGCGCCGGTGCCGGTGACCGGCGGCCGGCCGTCGCGGCAGGCGCTGCAGCGGCGGCAGGTGGTGATCGCGATGCCGAGCTGGTCCCAGTCCATGACCGCGATTTCCTCGGGCGTCGCCTCAAGCGGCAGCGCGGTATCGTCCCAGGCACTGTCGTCCGGCGCCAGCGCGGACACCGTCTGTGCGACCGGCTGCAGCGGACGCGGGCCCGGCGGCAGGTACGAGGGCGCCGATGGCGCGGCCGGCGGCGCCGGTGGACGGGCTGCCTCGGCCGGCGCCGGTCGCGCAGGCGGCAGCGGCGGCCGCGCTGGCGGTGGCGCTGCCGCCGGGGCCTCGTCGGCCCAGGCCTGTTCGGGCGCCGGCGCAGGCGCCGGCGGCGTCACCACCGGCGCCTGCGCCGGCGGACGCGCGGCGGCCGCGGCATCTGCATGCACGGCGGGCGCCTCTTCCACCAGCACGTCGCCCTCATCGGGCTGCACCGCCGCAGCCTGCACCGGCGCGGCACGCAGGCGCCACAACGGCCCCAGCCCCATTTCGGCCAGGAACACGGTATCGCGTTCGCTGAATCCGTTCATAACATATACCTCATCACGATCGCATCCTCGCGCCGGCCTTCGTGCGCAGGATAATAGCCCTTGCGCCGCCCGATCTCGGCGAACCCGTAGCGCTGGTAGACCTGCAGCGCGCGCGCGTTGGACGGCCGCACCTCGAGCAGGATCGAGGCCATGCGCATACCGCGGGCACGCGCCACGATGCGGTCCAGCAGGTAGCGTCCAAGGCCGGTGCCGTGGCGCGGGCCGGCCACCGCCACGTCCAGCAGGTGGGCTTCGTCGAGCGCGTACATGAGCAGGAAATAACCGGCCAGCTCGCCGGCGGCGTCATCGTCCGGGCCGCGCAGCACCCAGGCATCGTAGCCGCTGGCCAGCGAATCGACGAAATTGCCGCGGCTCCACGGATGCGGGAACACGCTGCATTCGAGCGCGTACACCGCATCGACGTCGTCCATCACCATCGGCCGCAGCGCCAGGTGGACGGCGTCGCCCTCCGGCCGGACCATCGTGTCCTGCGCCGCCATCGTCAAGCGCCCGCCCCGGCCGCGGCGGCATTGATCGCCTGGCGCTCGGCACTGGTATACGCCACCTTGTTGCGCAGGTAGAGCGGCTGCGCCGCATCGGCCGCCACCGCCTCGCCGCGCGCCAGCGCCGGTACGCCCAGCAGCGCCAGTTCGCGCGCGTGCGGAAGAATGTCGGCATGGGCCGCGGCGGCGAAATCCTTGCCGGCGAACGCTTCCGGATAGGCGGCGAAGCCGTTGCCGCAAGCAGCCAGGCCGGCGGCCGGCTGCGGCGCCACCGCGCGGGGCGCGCACAGGGCCGGCGCGCACACCGTGGTCCAGGCGCCGTCCAGGTAGCGGTACTGCGCCCAATAGACTTCGTTCATGCGCGCATCCAGCACCGCCAGCACGTCGACGGCGCCGCTGCGGGCGCGGCAGGCTTCGGCCATCGCTTCCAGCGTGACCAGCGGCAGCACAGGCAGGCCGGCGCCGAAGGCCAGGCCCTGGGCCACGCCGCAGGCAGTGCGCACGCCGGTGAACGAGCCGGGACCGGCGCCGAATGCGATCGCGTCGCAGTCGGCCAGCTTGACGCCGGCTTCGCGCAGCAGTTCCTGCACCATCGGCAGGACGGATTGCGAATGGGTGCGCACGCCGGAGGATTCGCGTGCCAGTACGGTGCCGTCGCTGCCGCTGTTGCCAACGAGTAAAGCGCAGGAGGCCAGTTCGGACGAGGTTTCGATTGCAAGGATGATAGCCATCCCGTATTTTAACCCGCCGGCGGGGCCGGCAAAAGAACGCGGCTGACCGCGGCGCCGCGTCCGTTGTAAAATCCCGCCCATGCAAGCCCTCATCCTCGAGTCCGACAACCACGCCGAGGTCGGCGCCGCCCTCGCCGGCGGCGGCTGGACCGTCGCCTGCCTGTGCGCCGCCTGGTGCGGCACCTGCGCGTCCTACCGCGCCGCCTTCGACGGCCTGGCGGCGCGCCACCCGGACAAGACCTTCCTCTGGATCGACATCGAAGACCAGGCCGACGTGGTCGGCGACCTCGACGTCGAAAACTTCCCGACCCTGCTGCTGCAGCACGGCGATACGGTGGCCTTCTTCGGCACCGTGGTGCCGGATCCGCAGGTGGCCGAGCGCCTGATCGTGTCGCAGGCCGCGCTCGGCGACGACGAGCTGGCGCGCCTGGCCGGCTCCAGCGGCGAGCGGCGCGGGTGGCAGGCCGATTGCAATCTGCGCGTCCTGTTGACGAACGCGCAAGAATAGATCACGCCTCAGCCGGTGGCCAGGCGCCGGGTGGCCAGCGCGCCCTCCGGTCCCCACTGCGCCAGCAGCTGCCCCGCATCCAGGGGTCTGCTATATAAATACCCCTGTGCCCGGTTACACCCGTGCTGCAGCAGGAATTCCGCCTGCGCCGGGATTTCGACGCCTTCGGCCACCACCGCCAGGTTCATGCTCTTGCCGAGCTGGATGATGGCGATCGCGATCGCCTCGTCGTTCGGATCGCTGTCGGCGCCGCCGGTGATGTCGGCGATGAAGCTGCGGTCGATCTTCAGCGCCTGCACCGGCAGCTGCTTCAGGTAGGCCAGCGATGAATAGCCGGTGCCGAAATCGTCGATCGCCAGCTCGACGCCGATGGCGTGCAGGTCGTTGATGTATTGCAAGGCGTCGCCGGTATTCATGATCACCGATTCGGTCACCTCGAGCTGCAGGCGCTGCGGGGCCAGGCCGGTATCGGCCAGCGCGCGGCGGACCAGCGGCGCCACGCTGCCGCGGTCGAACTGGCGCCCCGACAGGTTCACCGCCACCTTCGGCACGCGCAGGCCGGCCTGCTCCCAGCGCACCACCTGGCGGCAGGCTTGTTCCAGCACCCAGGCCCCCAGCTGGGCGATGAAGCCGGTGTCCTCGGCCAGCGGGATGAAGCGGCCAGGGGGCACCTGGCCCAGCTCCGGACTGTTCCAGCGCACCAGCGCCTCGACCCCGATCAGGCGCCCGCTGCCGATCTCCACCTGCGGCTGGTAGGCCAGCCAGATCTCGTCCTTCTCGATCGCGCGCCGCAGCAGCGCTTCCATGCGCAGGCGCTCGACGCCCTCGCCGTCCATCGACGGCTCGTAGAAGCGGTAGCCGTTGCGTCCGCGCGCCTTGGCCTGGTACATGGCGACGTCGGCGTTCCGGATCAGCATGTTGGCATCCAGCGCATCCTGCGGGAACAGGCTGATGCCGACGCTGCCGGTGACGAACAGTTCGTAGCCGGACACCATCACCGGCCGCTCGAACAGCCGCATCAGCTTCTCGGCCACGGCGCGCGCGCCGCGTTCGCCGTCGGCATCCTCGAGCAGCACGATGAATTCGTCGCCGCCCAGGCGCGCCAGCGTATCGCCCTCGCGCAGGCAGGCCGACAGCGTGCCCGCCACCTGCTTCAGCAGTTCGTCGCCGACGTGGTGGCCGAGGGTGTCGTTGACGTTCTTGAAGCGGTCCAGGTCGATGAACAGCACGGCCAGCTGGCGCCCCGCCCGCTGGCGGCCGACGGCGGCGCGCGCCAGCGCATGCTGCAGGCGGTCGTGGAACAGCAGCCGGTTCGGCAGGCCGGTCAGCGCATCGTGGTGGGCCAGGTGGTCGAGCTGGTCCTGCGATTCCTTGGCCTTGGTGATGTCCGAGAACACGCACACGTAATGCAGCACCTGGTCGCGCCCGGCATTGTCGCCGCGTACCGCCGATACGGTCGCCCACTCGATATAGGTTTCGCCGTTCTTGCGCATGCGCTGGACTTCGCCGCGCCAGAAACCGGTGTCGGCGAGCTCGCGCCACACGGCCTCGTAGAACTCGGCACCGTGGCCGCTGCCGCGCGTGAGGCTGGCATGCCGGCCCACCGCTTCGGCCTCGCTGTAGCCGGTGATGCGGGTGTAGGCGGGGTTGGTGGCGACGATCATGCCGTGGGCGTCGATCACCATCACGCCGTCGGCGATGTGCTCCAGCACCGTGGCCGACAGGCGCAGCTTTTCCTCGGCCTGGCGCCGCTCGCTGGCGTCGGCATACACCCAGATGCTGCCGGCATGGGGCCGCTCGGGATCGAGCACGCGGCCGCTGACCATGCCCCAGAACAGGCTGCCGTCGCGGCGCCGGAACTGCATCTCGGCGCTGTAGTCCTTGCCCGCCACCAGCAGCGGCGCGCTGTCCGCCACCCCCTGCTCGTAGGCCTCGTCGCTGGGGAACAGCGCCGCGATCGATTCGCCGACCAGCCCGCCTTCCGGGTAGCCGAACAGTTCGTCGAAGCGGCGGTTGGCCGAGACAAAATGGCGATCGCGCACGTGGGCCACGCCGAACACCACATTGTCGAGCAGCGCGCCTTGCTCCGCCAGCAGCGCCTCGATCCGCATCTCGTTGTATTTGCGCTCGCTGATGTCGGAGATGATGCCGTCGATCCAGTAGGTGCGGTCGCCGTCGAGGTCGACCGGCTGGCCGCTTTCCATCACCCAGCGCTCGACGCCGCCGGCGTCGACGATGCGGTACTCGACTTCGTAGGAGCGTCCGGCCGCCAGCGCGTCCTTGACCTGGCGCCGCCGCGCCCGCCGGTCTTGCGGGCTGACGATATCGGACCAGCGTTCGCTGGCGGCGTCGATGAACATCGCGGCCGGGTAGCCGCAGATGTCGTCGATGGCGTCGCTGACGAAATCGATGGCGCCGTCGGGACGCGCGCGGAACACCGCGCCGGGGACCTGGGTCACGATGCTGCGGAAGCGTTTTTCGCGCCGGCCGATGTCCTCGAACAGTTCGCCGATCGCGATGCGCATGCGCTCGAGCTGGCGTCCCAGCCGGCCCAGTTCGTCGCGCGAGGCCAGCGCCAGCGGGGTGTCGAAGCGGCCGCGCGACAGGTCGTCGGAAAAGCCCATCAGCGTGCCCAGCGGCGCCACCAGGCGGCGCTGGAGCAGCAGCACGAACAGCAGCAGCGATACCGCCATCTGGCCGGCCAGCACCATCGCATAGCGCCACTGCTTGGCGCGCAACTCCTGCTGGCTGCGGTTGTCATCCATGTCGACCGCCACCCGCCCGATCGTCTGGCCGCGCACCACGACTTCGCGCTCGCTGCGCAGCAACTGGCCGGCCGGCCTGAAGGCCGCGTGGCGGTCGATGAAATCGGTGTCGCCCTGGGCGCGCACGCGCACGTGCACCACGGCCGGGTCGCGCATCAGCGAATCGACCAGCGAGCGCGCCGCATCGGCATTCATGTTCCACAGCGGCTCCTGCATGCCCAGTGCCAGGATGTCGGCATTGCGCTGCAAATCCTCCTGCAGGCCGCGGCGCGCCGCCTGCTGCTCCTGCACGCCAAGCAGCACGTAGCCGCCGAGCGCAGCGGGCAGCGCCAGGCCACCGAGCGCCATCAGCAGCAAGGCGCCGTACAGCGAACGGCCATACAGGCGGCCCAGGCGGGCCAGCAACTGTATGGGAGCAATTTGGGAGATGAAGGCCGTGACAGACATGGATTCCAAGCCGGCTACCTGGGCGGCCGCACTGTGATGGCAGATCGAACGATACGCAAAATCAGATTATGCACACAATGTTGCAATACGTCACTATTTTGTCGCCGTCGTGCGCACATCTGTGTGGCGCACGCCTCGTCCAGGCTTGTTATGATGAAAAATCTTTTGGAGGAGTGAATGATGGAAATTTCGATGTACACGGCATCGGTGCCCGTATTCAGGCAGGTGCTGGGCAGCCTCGCGGC
Source organism: Herbaspirillum sp. SJZ107 (assembly GCF_006715485.1). Classification (GTDB taxonomy): domain Bacteria; phylum Pseudomonadota; class Gammaproteobacteria; order Burkholderiales; family Burkholderiaceae_D; genus Telluria. The sequence goes on along the minus strand of NZ_VFNH01000001.1, from coordinate 893,280 downwards.
GATCCTGGAAAAGGCGGAAAACCACGCGGACGCGCGCAAGATCGATCACGACGCGCTGTTGGGGGCACGCCTGTTCCCGGACATGTTCCCGCTGGTGCGCCAGGTACAGCTGGCCACCGATTTCGCCAAGGGCGCGGCGGCGCGCCTGGCCGGCGTCGAGGTGCCGCGCTTCGAGGACAGCGAACGCGATTTCGCGGGCCTGCAGGCGCGCCTGGAAAAGACCCTGGCCTTCCTCGACAGCGTGCCGCGCGAAGCGGTCGACGACGGCGCCGCGCGCGAGGTGACGGTCGGCACCGGCGCCAACCAGCGCCAGTTCCAGGGCCTGCCTTACCTGCTGCACTACGCCCTGCCCCAGTTCTACTTCCACGCCACCACCGCCTACGCGATCCTGCGCCACAACGGGCTGGACATCGGCAAGCGCGACTTCATCGGCAGCTTCTGATGGAGGACGGGGCCGGAGTCCGGTTTTGCTTGCCTGGACTCCGACCCCGGTGCGCAGCAGCACGCACTTCTATATAGATATGTCGAAGAGGAACTTGCCAGAAACCGGGCCCTGACCCCGGTTCGAGAGCGATCAGGTGTTGCGGCGCGGGTAGCCCTGGGCCAGGATGCGCTGCCAGACGCTTTCCTTCTGGTCGGCCGTCATCGAGACCCAGTGCGCGACTTCGATCACCGTACGGCCGCAGCCGCGGCAGATCTCGTCGAAGGTGGTCGAGCAGACCGCGACACAGGGTGTGTCGGGGCGCCTCGGCGGCGCGCCGACAGGACGTTCCGGCTGCTGGGCGCAGGGAGGCAGTTCAGCGTGCGGGGCCGACATCGAGCTTGTCCCATCCTTCGTGGCCGAGCTTTTCCATGGTCTCGATATTCTTCTCGAAGATCTCCTCGGCATCGGGGATCGCTTCCACGGCGCGGTCGATGCTGTCTTCGCGCAGCAGCTGCAGGATCGGATACGGGGCGCGGTTGGTGTAGTTCGAGATGTCGTTGGGGTCGGTATCGGCGAACTGGTAGTCCGGATGGAAATTGGCCACCTGCAGCTCACCGTCCAGGCTCATGTCTTCCACCGCGGCATCGGCCACGTCCAGGAACTCGTTGAAATCCAGGAAATCGTTCAGCACGAACGGGTGGATCAGCAGCGTCGTGTCGATCTTTTCGGGGTCGGCGTCGGCCAGGTCCTGCAGCTCGTTCATCAGGGTTTCGAGCAGCTCTTCCGGGGTGCGTGCGGGCGAGACCACGTAGCGCACCTGCTCCTTCACATACACCGCCTTCGCGAACGGACACAGGTTCAGGCCGATGACGGCGCGTTCGAGCCAGCGCCGGGTGGCGCAAATGATGGCTTCATCGTCAACATTGGCGGCGGCGTCGAGATTGGCAGTGCTCATGCGGATTGCTTTCCAAAAATACAAAAAAATACGGGGCGCAGAGAGCGCATTGTACGCGGACTTTGCGTGCGCTCATAGAAGCGCTGGCAAGCACGGCTAATTTAGGAAGGGTAAGCCAGGCCCGCACAAACCGGTCCGGCAAGCGAAAATCGGTTACAAAAATATCAACTTGAATAATTTCTACAAATGCAGTTTTACGGGAGAAATTTCGTGTACACCCCGGTGTATAGGTTAAATTCTCCTATGAAGGATAAGACATACCCCTGCTTAACATTATTAAATTAAACATTTTGTTATCAAAAATAGTAGTCAAATTTTTTTGTAACCGCGCCGACATATTTCTTGACTGACTTACGGACTGGTCCGTACACTCCGTCTTCTCTCGTCAGTTCTGACGTTCCTGGACGCAACACTGGAAAGCCATGTACGAAACGACCCGCACTACGCAAGCCCTGGCCATCGCGCTGCTCCTCGCCCCTGTCCTCGGCCACGCCGCCGACAGCTCGCCGAGTTCGCTCGCCAACGGCAACAGCTCCACCCTGACTTCCGCCGCAGTGGCCAAGGCCGGCCTGCCGCAATCGCTGTCGGCGCTGAAGGGCGACGACTACAAGGACCCCGACCTGTGGGCCCGCATCCGCAGCGGCTACGCGATCCCCGACGTCGACAACACCCTGGTCGCCAAGCATATCCAGTGGTACGCCAGCCGCCCGGACTACCTGGCGCGCACCTCGGGCCGCGCCTCGCTCTATCTGTACCACGTGGTGCAGGAACTGGAAAAGCGCGGCATGCCGACCGAACTGGCGCTGCTGCCGGTGATCGAATCCGCCTTCAATCCGCAGGCGCTGTCGACCGCCGATGCCGCCGGCATCTGGCAGTTCGTGCCGGGCACCGGACGCGACTTCAACCTGAAGCAGAACATGTTCAAGGACGAGCGCCGCGGCGTGCTGGCCTCGACCGATGCCGCCCTGACCTACCTGCAGCGCCTGTACACCATGTTCGGCGACTGGCAGCTCGCGCTGGCCGCCTATAACTGGGGCGAAGGCAATGTGCAGAAAGCGATCCAGAAAAACCGCGCGCAGGGCAAGCCGACCGATTTCGAGAGCCTGGCCGAACTGATGCCGGCGGAAACCCGCAACTACGTGCCCAAGCTGCAGGCGGTCAAGAACATCATCGCCAACCCGGCCCAGTTCGGCGTCAACCTGCCGGTCATCGACAACACGCCCTACTTCACCACCGTCGACAAGACCTCGGACATCGACCTGGCGGTCGCCGCGCAGCTGGCCGAGATGTCGGTCGATGAATTCAAGGCCCTGAATCCGCAGTTCAAGAAGCCGGTCATCACCGGCGAATCGACCAAGATCCTGCTGCCCAAGGAAAACGCCGAGAAGTTCCACGTCAACCTGGCGCAGTGGGGCCACGCGCTGTCGTCCTGGACCACGCACAAGATCACTTCGGCCAAGGAATCGATCGCCTCGCTGGCATCGAAGTTCGACACCACGCCGGAAGTGATCCGCCAGGCCAACAACATCCCGCCGCAGATGCGCCTGAAGGCCGGTTCGACCATCCTGGTGCCGAAGACCAGCGCCAGCACCGGCAGCGACATCGCCGAAAACATCCTCGACAACGCCCAGGTCGTGCTGGAAGCCGACCATGGCGGCAGGGAGCGCAAGGGTGGCAAACTGAGCGGCGTGCAGCGCATCAAGGCCACTGCGGCCCATGCCGTGGCCGAGATCAAGAACCGCGTCTCGGGCGGCAGCAAGGCCCGCGCCAGCGCCAACGGCCGCAAGCACCGCTGAGCCGCCACGCGCCGTCTCCTGCCGGGTCAACCCGGTCAATCAGGCTGCCAACCAGCCCGCTCGCCTTACGGCGTGAGGGCTGGTCTCGCTTTTGCATACCCCGTGCACGAAAACCGAAAGTGATGTATAGTGTCGTTTGTGCGCTGCAAAACGCATGAGCGATCAAGTCGCCGCGACAGTGTACCGAGTAACGACAGCAGTAAAAATCAGCAGCTTCGCAAGCCCCGGCATCCACCAGGATGCCCATTCAAAAAAGCCCTCCCGCCCTGTGTACCGCAAGGGGCCTGAATATGCCGCAGACAGTTGGCGCTTCAGGATTCCCGTAAAAGGTACCGTCCCGGCGCAAAGCTTTTGTGCCGAAATCTCTTTACGTTTTTGAGTCATTTCGTATTGTTGGCTCGCGTTGCTATTTTGCGTTCCGCAGATCGCGTGAACGCCCACAGTTCTACCGAAAGTACATCAAACAATGAGTTTTGAAGCATTAGGCTTACACACGTCCATCGTCAAAGCAGTCTCCGTCGCCGGCTACGAAAAGCCGACCCCGGTGCAGGAGCAGGCCGTGCCTGCAGGTATCGCAGGCCGCGACCTGCTGGTGTCGTCGCAGACCGGTTCCGGCAAGACCGCGGCATTCATGCTGCCGGCCCTGCATAAATTCGCCAGCGAAGAGCCGGCACCGGCCGGCCGTACGCCGGCCCAGGAAGCACAGGCAGCCCGTGCCCGCGGCGAACGCGTCCGCTTCAAGGCAGCCCAGCCGAAGATGCTGGTGCTGACCCCGACCCGCGAACTGGCCTTGCAGGTCACCCAGGCAACCGAGCAGTACACTGCCTTCATGCGCCGCATCCGCGCCGTCTCGATCCTGGGCGGCATGCCGTACCCGAAGCAGATGCAGCTGCTGGCCAAGAATCCCGAGATCCTGGTCGCGACCCCGGGCCGCCTGATCGACCACATGGAATCGGGCAAGATCGACTTCTCGCAACTGGAAATCCTGGTGCTGGACGAAGCCGACCGCATGCTGGACATGGGCTTCATCGACGACATCGAGAAGATCGTCGCCGCTACGCCTGACACCCGCCAGACCATGCTGTTCTCGGCCACGCTGGATGGCGTCGTCGGCAACATGGCACGCCGCATCACCAAGGATCCGCAAGTGATCCAGATCATGAGCGCGACCAACCGCCACGAGAACATCACGCAGAAGGTGCACTTCGTCGACGACCTGTCGCACAAGAACCGCCTGCTGGACCACCTGCTGCGTGACGAAACGATGGACCAGGCCGTGGTGTTCACCGCCACCAAGCGCGATGCCGACATGATCGCCGACCGCCTGAACATCGCCGGTTTCGCGGCTGCCGCCCTGCACGGCGACATGCACCAGGGTGCGCGCAACCGCACGCTGGACGGCATGCGCCGCGGCCAGGTGCGCGTGCTGGTGGCCACCGACGTCGCTGCGCGCGGCATCGACGTGCCGACCATCACCCACGTGGTGAACTACGACCTGCCGAAGTTCCCGGAGGACTACGTGCACCGTATCGGCCGTACCGGCCGTGCCGGCCGCAATGGCACCGCGGTCTCGCTGGTGAACCACGCAGAAGGCATGAACGTCAAGCGTATCGAGCGTTTCACCAAGCAGACCATCCCGGTCGACGTGGTCGTCGGCTTCGAGCCGAAGCGTTCGGCACCGGCACGCAGCGGCAACCGTCCGGGCTGGAAACCGGGCGACGGCCGCAACGCCGGCAAGCCGGGCCAGCGCAGCTTCTCGAAGCCGAACGCAACCGGCTCGCGTGAAGGCGGCGGCTTCCGCAGTGAAGGCGGCCAGCGTCCGGCCCGCGAAGGCGGCTACCGCGGCAGCAATCCGCGTTCGGCCGACAGCGCACGCCGCGCGTTCGGCGATCGTTGATCGTTCATCGCTGAGTTGAGTTGAAACGAGAAAGGCTGCTTCGGCAGCCTTTTTTTATTGCCGGCCAAGTACTTGGACGTATGCGGATAGGCCCGGCAAGCTGCCCTGCTACGCGTGCCTGCTTATTTGCCGCCATTCCTGCTGTGCGCAAACGTCTCCATACGCACATTCAGCAGGTTGTTGGCAAAGCCTCGTACCATCAATGCCTCGAGATCGTCGATCATGCCTTCATTGACCTGATAGGCGCTGAAATACGAGGCCAGGTCGCACAACTCGAGGAGGGTATCCTTTGGCTGGCGCAGTTTTTCGTATCCCGGTTTGAATTCCTGATTGCGGTCCGGGTGACTGACGAGCGCGATTCTCTGGATATTACGTTTCCGAACAAATGCCAGGTTCATTTCCTTCCATATCGTTTGTTCCTTGGCCTTCCCTACATACAGTGCCTGGCCGCGAGAGTCGTAAAAGATATAGATGCCGACACTCTCTTTAAGGGCGTCACGAAGGCCTTGTGCATACAGGTTTGCATTTGTGCCGCCATCGAACACCAGCCAGCTTGCATCGCGGCCGCTGCGGCAGCGCTCGATCGGATAAAACTCCACGATTGGCTGGATGGTCTCCAGCTGCGCTCTTTTCACGGCAGCCGAACGTGATTTCGATAATGCAGAGGCGACCTGTGCCGCGCTGAGATCCTCGTTCCTGTTTTTCCAGTTGATCAAGGTTCCAACCGCAACTCCCAATACCGACGCCAGTTCGGACTGCGAGGTGGTTCCAAGCTTCTTGCTTAATGCTTCAATCAGATCATTCGCTCTCATACCATTTACGCAAGGCAATCATTTAAGTTGCCCAGTGTAAATGTACGCACAGCATTTGCCGAAAGAGCGTATTCAATGAGTTGTTACCAAACAACAACTATAGCGCCCAGATCACTCTGCTTTTTATAGCGCGCAACTGCGGAACCCGACAAAGATATCGTCGCGCTCGGGTGTGAAGAAATTGCGGAAATGCGGCGACCGCAAGCGCGCCGGCGTGGCGAACGACGCCCCGCGGATCGCCTGCCTGCTGCCGAACCAGGGGGCCGAGTACTCGCGGTAGCGGTCGGCCTCGAAGCCGGCATATGGCAGGAAAGGCGATGCCGTCCACTCCCACAGCGCGCCCCATGCAAAGCCCGGCTGGCGCGACACGGCCGCATACTCCCACTCCGCCTCGGTCGGCAGGCGCCGCCCGGCCCAGCTGCACCAGGCCTGGGCTTCATGCAGGCTGACGTGGCGCAGCGGCGCCGCCGGGTCGAGCGCGATGCGGCGCCCGAAGCGCAGCAGGTGCCAGTCCTCGCCATCGCGCGTCCAGTAGCGCGGCGCCGAGCGCTCCTGCCCCATCAGCCAGGCGCGGCCGGCGTCGCTCCAGTATTGGGCGCGCTGGTAGCCGCCGTCGCGCATGAAGTCGAGCCAGGCGCCGTTCGTCACCAGGCCGGCGTCCAGCGCGAACGGAGCCACGCGCACCGTCGACGCGTCGCGCTCGTTGTCGAACACGAAGCCCCGCCCCTGCTCGCCGCCGCGCAGGAAGCTGCCGCCGCCGAATGCGATCTCGCCCGGCGGCGTCACGCGCGGCTGTGCGGATGGCAGCGCCGGCGGCGCCACACCCAGCGTCTGCAGCGTGTACAGCAAGGCTTCGCCATGCATGTCCTCGTGCGCCAGCGCCAGCCGGTAGGGGTACAGGGCGGCGTCGGTGTCGGGTTCGCGCGCGAGGCGGTCGAGGATCCGGTCCAGCACTTCGCGGCAATAGGTCTTCAGGGCGCCCGGCGGCGGCAGATCGAGCGTCCAGCGTGTGCGGTGCGGCACCAGGCTGGAATCGAACCAGTCGTCGCCGCGCGCCAGCAGCGAGTTCCCCTGCGCTTCGCCCGGGCTGCTGCCGGTCGCCTCGCGCAGGATGTACCACTCGGCGAACCAGGCCAGGTGGCCGAGCTCCCACAGCGGCGGATTGACGATGGGCAGGCGCGGCACCCGGGCCGGTTCGCCGAAGCCGGCGGCGTCCAGGGCGTCGTACAGTGCCAGCGTATAATGCCGCGCATCGCGCAGCATGGCCGCCAGTTGGCGCGGGCCGGCCGCGCGGAAGGATGCATGCAGTTCAGTCATCCCTGCATTGTAGACCCAAGCCGAAGGACCCATGCCACACCCGCAGATTCTGATCGTCAGTCCCGCCTCCGCCCGCGAAAACAACGGCAACTGGCAGACCGCCAGCCGCTGGCAACGCTTCCTGCGCGCCGGCTACCGGGTGCGCATCGCCCCGAGCTGGCAGGACGGCGATCCGGTGCCGGACCTGCTGATCGCCCTGCACGCGCGCCGCTCGGGGCCGGCGCTGGCCGCGTTCCGGGCCGCGCATCCGCACAAGCCCGCGCTGCTGGTCCTCACCGGCACCGACCTGTACCGCGACATCCACGAAGACGACAGCGCGCGCGCCTCGCTCGGCCTGGCCGATGCGCTGGTGGTGCTGCAACCGGACGGCCTGGCGCAACTGACGGCGCAGCAGCAGGCCAGGACCCACGTGATCTACCAGTCGGCGCCGCGCCTGCGGCCGTACCGCGGACGGCGCGAGCGTGCCGACATCGCCATGATCGGCCACCTGCGGCCGGAAAAGGACCCGCTGACCTTCATGGGCGCGGCCACGCGGATCGAAGACTCCGCCGTGCGCCTGCTGCACATCGGCGCCGCCCTCGACCCCGGCCTGGCCGACGCCGCGCGCGCCACCGCAGCGGCGACGCCGCATTACTGCTGGCTCGGCGCCCTGCCCCACTTGCCGGCGCGGCGGCGCCTGCGGCGTTGCCATGCGATGGTGATCGCGTCGCGCATGGAAGGCGGCGCCAACGTCATCATCGAAGCCGTGACCAGCGGCGTGCCGGTGCTGGCCTCGCACGTCGGCGGCAACGTCGGCATGCTGGGCGAGGATTACGCCGGCTACTTCCCGGCCGGCGATGCAGGGGCGCTGGCGCGCCTGATCGAGCGCAGCGTGCAGGACACGCGCTTCCACGCGCGCCTGCGCCGCCAGTGCGCCGCGCGCGCTCGCCTGTTTGCCCCGGCGGCCGAGCGAGCGGCCGTCCTCGACTTGGTGGATAATCTCCTTCTTTTTCCGGAACCGACATGAGCGACCTCGACCAACCCATCAAACTGACCTCCTTCTCCCACGGCGGCGGCTGCGGCTGCAAGATCGCGCCCGGCGTGCTGTCCGAGATCCTCAAGAAGTCGAGCGGCTTCCCGGTGCCGAAAGAACTCATGGTCGGCATCGAGACCGCCGACGACGCCGCCGTCTACAAGCTCAACGACGAGCAGGCGCTGATCGCCACCACCGATTTCTTCATGCCGATCGTCGACGACCCGTACGATTTCGGCCGCATCGCCGCCACCAACGCCATCTCCGACGTGTACGCGATGGGCGGCACGCCGATCATGGCGCTGGCCCTGGTTGGCATGCCGATCAACAAGCTGCCGCTGGAGACCATCGGCAAGATCACCGAAGGTGGCGCGGCCGTGTGCCTCGAGGCCGGCATTCCGATCGCCGGCGGCCATACCATCGACTCGGTCGAGCCGATCTACGGCCTGGTCGTGATGGGCCTCGTGCATCCGTCGAAGGTCAAGCGCAATGCCGACGCCCGCGCCGGCGACGTCCTGATCCTGGGCAAGCCGCTGGGCGTGGGCGTGCTGTCGGCCGCGCTGAAGAAGGACAAGCTCGACGCCGAGGGCTATGCCGCCATGATCGCCAACACGACCAAGCTCAACAAACCGGGCAAGGCGCTGGCGCAGCTGGACGGCGTGCATGCGCTGACCGACGTCACCGGCTTCGGCCTGCTCGGCCACCTGCTGGAACTGGCGCGCGGCGCCGGCCTGAGCGCGGAACTCGAGATGGACCGCATCCCGCTGCTGCCGGGCGTCGAACAGCTGGCGCACGAAGGCTTCTTTACCGGCGCCTCGGGCCGCAACTGGGATGCCTACGGCCACGATGTCGAACTCGGCGCCGGCGTGAAGGAGACCGGGCGCATCCTCCTGAGCGACCCGCAAACCTCGGGCGGCCTGCTGGTGTCCTGCGATCCGGGCAGCGTCGACGAGGTGCTGGCGCTGTTCAAGCGCGACGGCTTCGAACACGCCGCCGTGATCGGCCGCATGGCCGAGGGTACCGCGCGCGTCAAGGTCGCCTGAACGCCCCGGCTCACACCACGAACAGCCCCGGATCGCGGTCCGGGTGGGTCGCGTCGGGATCGATGTCGAGGATGATGCCGTCCTCCCCCGGAATGCGCATCGGCAGCATCTGGATCATGTCGTAGCGCTTCTGCTCGGCGTACTGGCGCGAGCCGGCGAAGGCGGTCGACTGCGACAGCCAGCTGCAGGCGGCGATGCCGCGTTCCATCAGGGCGCCGCAGCACAGGCCCGAGCCGTACACCCCGACCCGGTACGAGGGCCGCCCCTCGTTCGCCACGTACAGCGCCGCGTGCACGCCGGTAAAGTAATTGCTGATCGCGCCATCGATGTCGGCCTGGGTCGGGTCGTAGTCGACCGCGAAATAGATGGCCGAGCCGAACGGCTGGCCGATCGTCTGGGTCGCCATCAGCCAGGCCGCGGCGCCATCGGCCAGGCCCTGGGCGCGGGTGAAGAAGCCGGCGCGGGTGCCCGCCGTTTCCCACACCACCCCGATGCGCATGCCGGCCTGCGCCAGCGCCCTGGCCTCGCCCAGCGACAGATTCTTGGCCGCGTTGTGGCTGTAGTAGCGCAGCGCGAAATCGTAGCCCTGCCGCTTGAGCGCCTGCGCGTGGCGCGTCAACTCCAGCGTCGTGTCCAGGCCCTTGAGCGCCGCCATCGGTGCCGTGCGCAGAAGATCAGCCACGATGCCGCTCGGCGTCGGCGGAGCGCACGCCGTCATACGGGTCGGGCTGGACGCCACGCGGCGCCGGCGGACGCACCGGCACCGGCTTGCACAGCAACGCCACCAGGCGCGCCAGCATCAGGAGCAGGATGACCATGGCAGCGAAGGCCAGGGTCACAGGCAGGGGAAAAACAAGGAACAGGTTATGGCTCATCACATCTCCCGATCAGGTTTTTCTTGACGCCGCTTGGCGCGGCGCAAGGGTCACTGTGCCACTGCGTTAATCTCAAGAACTTGATCTTACGCAACGGTAAGTTTCGGTCACAGGCGCCCTGTGATGTCGCGTTAACCAAACGGCAACTCATGAAACGCTTGACACGCCAAACAAAATTCACTTAGAGTGAATAAATGTTCTCTCCACTGCCTCTGTCGACTCTCCTACCGCTCGCTGGCGCCCTATCGCTAGCGGCCCTGCCGCTACGCGCCTAAGCGCAGCGCCGGCACCGCCGGCACCCGCCCGGCCCTGCCGGACACCGCAGCCCCAAGGAAGTTGTACCGATGTCAGCCACCACCGAGTCCACGCCCGCAATCATCGCCACCAGCACCGCCGCCTCCTTCCGCCGCGCGGGCCTGCTGGCGCTATACCTAATGATCGGTTGCCGGGCCTAGCGTCGCGTGGCCCGTCCGGCAGCCAGCGCCACACCAGATTTCACACATCGTCGTTGTCCAGCACACACAAAAGATCAGGAGCCTTGCCATGTTGACCAATCCCGCCGCCAAGTACCGCGCCTTCCCTGCCGTTCCCCTCACCGACCGCCAGTGGCCGAGCCGTTCGATCACCCAGCCGCCGATCTGGATGAGCACCGACCTGCGCGACGGCAACCAGGCGCTGATCGAGCCGATGAGCGTGGACAAGAAGCTGCGTTTCTTCCAGAAGCTGGTGCAGATCGGCATCAAGGAAATCGAAGTCGGCTTCCCGTCGGCATCGCAAACCGACTTCGACTTCGTGCGCATGCTGGTCGAAGACGGCCACATCCCGGACGACGTCACCATCATCGTGCTGACCCAGGCGCGCGATGAGCTGATCCGCCGCACCGTCGACTCCTGTGTCGGCGCCAAGCGCGCCATCGTCCACGTCTATAACTCGGTGGCGCCGGTATTCCGCCGCGTGGTGTTCGGCATGGACCAGGACCAGATCGTGGAGATCGCCGTGAACGGCGCCCAGCTGATCAAGGAACTGGTGGCCCAGCATCCGGAGACCCAGTGGGGCCTCGAATATTCGCCGGAATCGTTCTCGACTACCGAGCTGGACTTCTCCAAGCGCATCGTCGACGCCGTCAGCGCCGTGTGGCAGCCGACCCCGCAGAACAAGATGATCGTCAACCTGCCTTCGACCGTGGAAGCCGCGACCCCGAACATCTACGCCGACCAGATCGAGTGGATGTGCCGCAACCTGAACGACCGCGACAGCCTGGTGATCAGCGTGCACCCGCACAACGACCGCGGCACCGCCGTTGCCGCCGCCGAGCTGGCTGTGATGGCCGGCGCCGACCGCGTCGAGGGCTGCCTGTTCGGTAACGGCGAACGTACCGGCAACGTCGACCTGGTCACGCTCGCGATGAACCTGTACACCCAGGGCGTGCACCCGGGCCTGGACTTCTCGGACATCGATTCGGTGCGCCAGCTGGTCGAGGAATGCAACCAGATCCCGGTGCACCCGCGCCACCCGTACGTGGGCGATCTGGTGTTCACGGCGTTCTCGGGTTCGCACCAGGATGCGATCAAGAAGGGCTTCGCCAAGCAGGACAAGGACGGGATCTGGGAAGTGCCCTACCTGCCGATCGACCCGGCCGACCTCGGCCGCAGCTACGACGCCGTGATCCGCGTCAACAGCCAGTCCGGCAAGGGCGGCATGGCTTACCTGCTCGAGCAGGAATACGGCCTCGAACTGCCGCGCCGCCTGCAGATCGAATTTTCGCGCGTGGTACAGCAGCATGCCGATGCCACCGGCCGCGAAGTGGCGGCGTCCGACATCCACACGCTGTTCGCACGCGAGTACTTCGAGCAGGAAAACGCGGCCTACCAGTATGCGTCGCACCGCATGACCGAGGACAGCGAAGGCGAAGGCGAACATCGGGTGCAGATGGACGTCACGCTGCAGCACAACCGTGTGACCCAGAACCGCCACGGCACCGGCAATGGCCCGATCGACGCCTTCGTGAATGCCCTCGGCCTGGACGTGCGCCTGATGGACTACCACGAGCACGCGATCGGCTCCGGCGCCGATGCGCGCGCGGCCTGCTACGTCGAACTGCGCCTTGCCAACGGCCCGACCCTGTTCGGAGCGGCGATCGACAACAACATCCTGACCGCCTCGTTCAAGGCTGTGCTGTCGGCGGTGAACCGCCAGCTGGCGCTGAATGCCGAGATGCCGGCGGCACGGGCGGCATAAGCCTGTCTGCCGGTAAAATGGCGGGATGACGTCCAACCAGAACCATCCCGCCGCTCTTCCCGATCAACCCGATCAACCCGCTCAGCCCGGTCAGTCTGCACAGCCGGCCGGCCGCCTGCCGCCGCGCCCGGCCGTGCCCGACGAAGAAGCGCGCCAGGCGCGCGCTCGGCGCGACGCCGCCGTGCGCGGCGTGTCCTCCATCGCCGCCATGCGCGACGCCATCCGTGACGCCGCGCGCACCCTCCCCCGCATCGATAGCGTGCCGCGCATCCGCCGCCCGGATGCTGCCGCCTTCCGCGCCCGCGCCGCGCATGGCCTGCCCTTCCTGATCGAAGGCGTGGTCGGGCGCTGGCCACTGTGCGCCCTCGACCCGGATGCGCTGCGCGCGCAATTCGGCGAGGTGCCGGTGCGGGCGCGCGTCGGCGACTACATCAACACCGCCTTCGCGCCCGACCGCGCGATGCAGGACATGAGCCTGCGCGCCTACCTGGATCTGGTGGCCGCGCCGGTGCCGGGCCTGCCGCCCTACGTCGGCAACCTGGAATTGCGCGCCATGAACCACCTGTGCCACTGGCCCGCCTATTTCGACAGGATGGGACCGCCTCGCTTCTGGCTCGGCCCGGCGGGCACGGTGACGCCGCTGCATTGCGACTACGACGACAACATCTTCGCCCAGATCCGCGGCACCAAGCGCATCATGCTGGCCCCGCCGCACCATGACGCCTACTTATATGTACGCGAAGCCAATCCGGTGCTGTTCGGTTCGCCGGTCGATGCCGAGGCGCCCGACTTCGATCGCCATCCGCTGGCGCGCCATGCCACGCTGATCGAAGTGATCGTGCAGCCCGGCGACATGCTGTACGTGCCGGCCGGCTGGTATCACCAGGTGCATGCGCTGAGCTTCTCGCTGTCGGCCAACCGCTGGGCGCGCGCGCTGCCGCTGGCCTTGCGCGGGGTGACGCCGGGCTGACCCGGCCTTCCAATGCGGCCGGTGTGAGTTTTTGTGAGAATTTCACGCTGCGGTTGCAGTATGATGGAATCCGGATGTCAACCGGAGATCGGTCATGGTCGGTATCGTACGCGGCGTATCCTTGCTGTTCGGGCTCCTGCTCCTGGTGGGCTGCATCCCGTTCGCCATCCTGGCCGCCGGGGCGCCCCAGGGCCAGGCACCGGCGTCGCCACCCTCGATCATCCTGTCCATGCTGGGCTGCGGTGCGCTGCTGGCGTCGGGCTTCCTGTACGCGCCTTTTTTCGAGAGCCGCATGCGCACGTCGCTCGCGCACCGCACGGTCGCCAGCCTGCTGCTGGCGGTGCCGGTCGGCCTCGGCGCCCTGCTGCTGTTCAGCTCCAGCCATCCGGAATTCCGCACGCCCGCCCTGATCGTGGCCGGCTTGAGCTGCCTGGTGTTCGCCTGCCTGGTATGGGCCGGGCAGCAGCTCAGGGCGCCGTCCTGAGCGGCGCCGGCTCGCGCCCGCCGCCGTGCCGGCCCACCCGTTCATATTCGGCGATCACCTGCGCCCCGAACAGCAGCAGGGTCGCCGCGATCTCCAGGCTGAACATGACGACGATGGCGGTGCTCATCGAGCCGTAGACCAAGTTGACCTTCGACAGCGTGGTGAAGTACCACACCAGCACGTGGCGCGCGATTTCCCACAGCAGCGCCGCGGTGATGCCGCCCACCAGCGCATGCGACAGCGACAGCCGCCCCACAGGCATCACCATGTAGATCGAGGTCAGCACCAGTATCTCGCCGGCCAGGCCGAGCAGGTAGAGCAGCACGCCGGACACCCCGTGCAGCGACCAGCGCCAGCCGAACAGCTGGATGTATTCGCTGCCGATCACCTGCAGCGCGCCGGCGACCAGGGTCACGATCATCACGCCGAAGCCGAGCGCCAGCACGTAGCAGTAAGGCAGCAGCGCCGAAATGAGGTAATGCCGGCGCCGCACCGCCACCCGGTGCACGAAGATCACGCTCATCGCGTTTTCCAGCACCGTGAAGGCCAGCGAACTGAAAAACACCATGGTGGCGACCAGCACCCAGGTGATCAGGTCGCGCGTGTCGAGGAAGTGCGCGACCTCGGCCACCATCGAGGCCGACTGGCCCGGCACGATCAGTTCGAGGTAGCGCCGCAGCGTCACCAGCAACTCGCCCTGGTCGATGAAGTGCGACAGCACCACCACCACCAGCATCAGGAAAGGCACGATCGACAGCAGCGCGTAGTAGGCGACGGCGCCGGCCAGCAGCAGGCCCTGGTTGGCACGGAAGCCCTTCAGCGCGGTGAGCGTGAATTCGAGCGGATGCGCCATGATCCAGGCATTCGCGCGCCGGTTGATCACGCGCAGGCGCGGGCCGCTGACGGTTTTCATCTGGCCAGCCTGATGCCGGTGAACTGCCAGCGCGCGCCCGCCGGGAAGAAGTTGCGGTAGCTGGCGCGCGCGTGGCCGTGCGGCGTCGCGCAGGACGAGCCGCGCAGCACGTACTGGTTGATCATGAACTTGCCGTTGTACTCGCCGAGCGCACCGGCGGCCGGGGCGAAGCCCGGATACGGCGCGTAGCTGCTGCTGGTCCACTGCCAGCATTCGCCGAACATCTGCGCCAGGCCGGCGCTGCCGGCGGCGCGCGGCTCAGGATGCCAATTCTGGTCGCCGCAGGCAATCGCCACGTCGCGCGCGGCGAATTCCCATTCGGCCTCGGTCGGCAGGCGGGCGCCGCGCCAGCGCGCATAGGCATCGGCTTCGTACAGCGAGACATGGGTGACCGGGCGTGCCGGGTCGAGCGCCTGCAGGCCGTGCAGCGTGAATTCCTGCCAGGCGCCATGCCCTGTGGCCATTTCGTCGCGCTGTACCCAGTACAGCGGGTGCGCGATCTCGCCGCGCGCCACCTTGTCCCAGCCTTCGGCCAGCCACAGCGAAGGATCGCGGTAGCCGCCGGCCTCGACGAATTCCAGGTAGTCGCCGTTGGTCACCAGGCGCGAGGCCAGCGCGAACGGCGCCACGTACTGACGGTGGCGCGGCAGTTCGTTGTCGAAGGCAAAGCCGGCGCCGCGGTGGCCGATCTCGGCCAGGCCGCCTTCGAAGTCGACCCAGGCCGGGGGCGCCACCGGGCCGGATGCCGCCAGCGGCGTACCGAGGTAGGCAGGGAACAGCGGGCTCTGCGCCAGCATGTGCTTGACGTCGGTGAGGATCAGTTCCTGGTGCTGCTGCTCGTGCTGCAGGCCGAGTTCCACCAGCGCCGCCAGCTCGGGATCGGCCGGACGCTGCGCCAGCAGGCGCACCATGCGGCGGTCGACGTCGGCGCGGTAGGCCAGCACGTCGGCCATGCCTGGGCGCGTCAGCAGGCCGCGCTGGGGGCGCGGATGCTTGTCGCCGACGCCATTGTAGTAGGAGTTGAACAAGACCCGGAAAGCCGGGTGGAAAGGCCGGAAATCCGCCTCGCGCGGCTCCAGGATGAAGGTTTCGAAAAACCAGGTGGTGTGCGCCAGGTGCCATTTGACCGGGCTGGCGTCCGGCATCGACTGGGCACAACAGTCCTCGGGCGACAGCGGCTCGGCCAGGTGCACCGAACGCTGGCGCACCTGCCCGAACCGGGTAGCGCATTCGGCAAGGGCAGCGGCGCGTTCGAACGGGGTTCCCATGGCGGACTCCTCAGTGTGCCGGCCGGGCGCGCGCGTGGATCACGGCGAACCAGCCCTGCGGGTCGGTCCAGACGGCGCTGGTGGCGAAGCCCGATTCTTCGAGCAGCCGGATGGCGTCGCCGCGGCGGTATTTATAACTGTTTTCGGTGTGGATCCACTCGCCCGCTTCGAAGCGGCGGCTGCCGCCGCGCCAGCTGACCTGCTGCGTGCGCGCCGCTTCCAGGTGCATCTCGACCCGGCCCTCGGCTTCGTTGTAGAAGCCGCGGTGGCGCCAGGCGCGGATGTCGAAATCGGCATCCAGCAGGCGATTGACGTGGCGCAGCACGTTCAGGTTGAAGGCGGCGGTGACGCCGAGCGCATCGTCGTAGGCCGGATCCAGCACCGCGGCCGGCTTGGCCAGGTCGATGCCGATCAGGATGCCGCCATCCTCGCCGCACTGGGCGTGCACGCGGCGCAGGAAGGCACGCGCCTCGTCCGGGGCAAAATTGCCGATCGACGAGCCGGGATAGAAGAACAGGCGGCGGCCGCTGCGCACGAACTCGGGCAGCTGCCAGCTACTCGTGGAAAAATCCATCCCGACCGCGTTCATCTCGATGTGGCCGAAGCGCAGGCGCAGGCGCGCCACCGCGTCCTGCAGGAAATCGGCCGAGATGTCGACCGGCACGTACTGGGCCGGCCGCAGCAGCGGAAACAGGCTGGCCGCCTTGGCACAGTTGCCGGCGCCCAGGTCGATCAGGGTGGCGCCGGTGCCGATGGTCGATGCGATCTCGGCGCCGTGGCGGGCGAAGATCGCGGCCTCGGTGCGCGTCGGGTAATACTCGGGCAGCTCGCAGATCGCTTCGAACAGGCGCGAGCCGAGCGGGTCGTACAGGAACTTGGGCGAAATGCAGGCATGGCGTGCGCGCAGGCCGGCGTCGAGCTCGGCATGCTCCTGCGCTGCGGCACCGGCCAGGTGCGCATCCGGCGACAGGTAATCCAAAGGTGATTCCAGATTCGGGCTCGGCATCGAGGCTCCCCAGGTGGACCTGCCGCACCATGCGGCCAGGATTGAAGTGTTGTTGTTTGAGCCATAATACGCGATTTGTGCCGGACGGTTCGCGCGCCGGCCCAACCGTGCTCACCCCGGCCGCCGTGCTAGAGTAGCGGCTGTCTTTTCAACCTGCCCTCCATGCTCGAACTCGTCGACCTCGGCAAATCCTACGGCGGCCGCACCGTGCTGGCCCGGCTCTCGCACCGTTTCCAGGCCGGCGAATTCGTCGCGATCATGGGCGAATCCGGCGTCGGCAAATCCACCCTGCTGAACCTGATCGCCGGCCTGGACGTGCCGGACAGCGGCCAGGTCCTGGTCGACGGCATGCCGATGTCGGCGCTCGACGACGATGCCGCCACCCGGCTGCGGCGCACCCGCATGGGCTTCATCTTCCAGGCCTTCCACGTCCTGCCCCACCTGAGCCTGGCACAGAACGTGGCCTTGCCGCTGCTGTTGAACGGCGCACCGGACCCGGCGCGCGCGTCGCGCATGCTGGATGCGGTCGGCCTGGGTGGACGCGGCGCCGATTTCCCGCGCCAGCTGTCCGGCGGCGAACTGCAGCGGGTGGCGATCGCGCGCGCCCTGGTACACCGCCCCGCCCTGCTGCTGGCCGACGAACCGACCGGCAACCTCGACCCCGATACCGCCGACGGCATCCTGCACCTGCTGCGTGCCGAGATCAAGGACAGCGGCGCCGGCGCGATCATGGTAACCCACTCGCATGCGGCGGCGGCCATGGCCGACCGGATACTGGTGCTGACGCGCGCCGGTTTGGTGCCTGGCTGAAACAGATGAGCGAATTTGCCGGGAATTCCTACCAGAAAGAGCGACGTTCTGGCGTGTTTTTCATGAACAGTGCGTCAATCTTGTCAAAGTCGTAGTAGCATTCCAACAAAACCCACCCCGCATTGCGCGGGCTCAACGTCATCCTGCTGGACGCAGGCGACGCAGGGCCGGCACAAGGCGCCAACAACATCCGGTCGGGCACTTCTCCAAAACAGTCGATCAGTCTTGAATGTCATCCACTACGGAGGAATTCATGAGCGTACGGCAGAAAAAACAGGAGTTGCTCGAGGCAATGCACCGGGCACGCGCGATGGAGCCATCGAGCTTCATGCCCAACAAGTTGCTCGACACCTTGATCGAACGCATGCAGTTGAAGAACGATGCAGAACTGTGCCGCGTTCTCGAAGTGCAGCCGCCGATCATCAGCAAGATCCGTCACCGCAAGCTGAACGTCGGGGCGACGATCCTGTTGCGGATGCACGAAAAGTCGAACATCTCGATCCGCGAGCTGAAGGAATTGACGGCCGAGTCACGCACGACGCCGGAAGGGCGCGTGCATCACTGAGACGAGGCCGGGCTTATTCGGCGGCCGGACGCCCGGTCTTGATCTGCGGCAGGCTGGCCAGCACGGCACGCAGCGCGGCCGTATCCAGCTGGCCCAGCAGGGCCACGCCGATCCGCAGCAGCTCGCTTTTCTTGACTTCGAAGCCGGCCTTCAGGCAGGCCTGCTTGACGGTGTTGATGACCGCGTATTCCTGCTCGGGCATGGTGAAGCTGTCGCGCACCAGCTGCTGGCGCACGGCTTCGACGCGGGTCTCGGGCGCAGGCGCGGCAGGAGCGCGGCTGCTGCGGGTCCTGGGCGGCGGCGCCAGCTTGCGCGCGGCTTCCTTGACCGCCTGCGCCGGGCTGGCGGCGGCGGCCCTGCCACGGGCGGCCGGCTTCGCTGCGGGTTTGGCTGCGGGTTTAGCTACGGGTTTGGCTGCGGACTTTGCGGCCGGCTTTGCGGCCGCCGGCGGCGCGGCCTTGGCCACAGCCTTGACTGCGGGCTTGGCAGCAGTCCTGGCAGCCGCCTTGACCGCGGGTGTGGCCTCGGCTTTCGCGGTCCTGGCCGGCTTCACCGCCGCCGCTGCCTTGCCCACTTTTTCTTCCTTCGCCGCACGCCCTGCCTTGCCTGCCGCCGCTGTCGTTTTTACCATACCGGTGTTCTCCTGAAAACAAGCCAAACAGTATAGACGATTTAACAGTTTCCCGTAAAAAGCGACACGTTTGTGCGCGCGCAAATACATGTCCGGCCACGACACTAGAGTGGAAATTTTTGACAGGACGGGAAAGAACGATGCGCAAGCGCTGCTACATCACCCTGGGAGCCGCCACCGATGCCGGCGGCAAAGTCGTGACGGCCAGTTCCAGCGTGTCGCTGGACGGCGTCCGGCGCGCACTGGAAGGCGACCTGGTCGATTGCCCGAACTGCGGCAGCAAAGGCGAGATCGCCTGCGACGGCCGGCGCCTGGCCTGCAGCGAAGACGGCCGCCGCCCCGCTCTCGAGGACGACCTGTGCCTGTGCAAATGCACGCCCACCCCGCGCCTGCTGGCCAGCCAGCAGCGCTACCGCCAATGGCTGGCCGACCGCTCCGAAGCGGCCTGATCCGGCTATCGAAGGCCGTCCGGCGCTACTCGGCCAGCACCGGGGGCGCCGCCAGCTCGACCCGGTTGCGCCCGGCCGCCTTGGCCGCGCGCAGCGCTTCGTCGGCGCGCGCCAGCAGGGTCACGTTGCTGTCGTCGGGACGGATCGTGGTCACGCCGAAACTGGCGGTCAGCGAGATCAGGGCGCGTTCGGTCTTCACGCGCTGGGCCTCGATCGCGGCGCGCATGCGCTCGGCCACCATCAGGGCGTCCTGCTCGCCGGTGCGCGGCAGCAGGATCGCGAATTCGACGCCGACCAGGCGTCCCAGCACGTCGCTGTCGCGCAGCTGGCGCTTGCAGGCCGCGGCCAGCGTGGCCAGCACCACGTCGCCGGCCGGGTGGCCGTAGCCGTCGTTGATGCGCTTGAACTGGTCGAGGTCGAACAGGACCAGCGCGGTCGGCTGGCCCGGGCGGCGCGCCAGCGCCATCCACGGCGCCAGTGTCTGGAAGAAGCCGCGCCGGTTGGGCACGTCGGTGAGCGGATCCACGATTTCCATGCGGGCCAGTTCGCCCTGCAGGCGCTCGCGCCCCAGCAGCAGCCAGCCGAAGGCGCCCAGCACGGCCAGCAGGTACAGCGCGCCGGTGTGCAACTGGCGCAGCAGGTCGTTGCTCATCCAGCCCCAGCCGGCAGGCGCGGCGAGCACCAGGGCGCCGCGCGCGCCCACCACCAGGGCCAGGATGCCGGTCGCCAGCGCCAGGAAACGGCGCAGCATCGACGCTTCGGTCCAGCCGATCGCCAGCGCCACGGCGGCGCCCAGGTAAAAGCCGCCCAGGACCAGCGAAGCGGCAATCGCGCGCAGGCCGAAGGGATCGATCAGGTTGCAGAGGACGAAGGCGGCGATGGCCAGTCCCAACAGCGGCGCCACCACGCGACGCCAGCGCAGGCGGCCGGCGCGTTCCCACTGCGCCCCGCATTCCCAGGCAACGCCGGCGAACACCAGCGCGTACGACACCGGGAAGGCCAGCCCCTCGGGCATCACGCCGGCGGCGCCGATCGCCAGCAACAGCCAGCCGGCGGCCTGGTATTGACGGCCCCAGCCCCAGGCCGACAAGGCGGCCGGACGGCCATCGACGTGCTCGAAGAAAAACAGGGCCGCGCACAGGGCCAGGTTGCCCAGTGCGAGTGCCAATACCATCGTGGTCGAGTCCATGCGCCCCTCAGATTGCGTGCAACGGGCAGCTTATCAGAAACCCATCCGCGCCAACAAGCCACACTTGCCCGACGGCTATATGACCCGGCGTCCGGCTCGGCTGTCGTATACTTGTTGCATGTCCCGCCTTCCGAATTTCGTCACCTGCGCCGATCCGGCCGCCACCGCCCCGCCGCTGGTACGCACCCACAAGGGCCGCCGCACGCTGGCCTTCGAGTCCGGCGACATCCAGAGCGAAATGCTGCTCGCGCGCCCCTATGCGCTGACGCTGCAATACACGCGGGCGATGATGTGCTTTGCGCTGTTCGTGCCGCGCCCGCGCCATATCCTGATGGTCGGACTGGGCGGCGGGTCGCTCGCCAAATTCTGCCACCGCCACTTCCCGGATTGCCGCATCACCGTGGTCGAGCTGCGCGCCGACGTGATCGCGCTGCGCGAGCAGTTCCTGGTGCCGCCCGACGACGCGCGCCTGCGCGTGGTCCATGCCGACGCGGTCGAATACGTCAAGGCGCAGGCGGCCCAGGGCGCCCGGCCGTTCGACGTGATCCTGGTCGACGGCTTCGGCGCCGAGGGCTTGCCGCCGGCGCTGGGCAACGCCGCCTTCTACCGCGATTGCCGCGCCGTGCTGGGCGACGGCGGCGTCCTGGTGGCCAACGTCTTCACCTACGATCCGCGCTACCCGGTGGTGCTGGACGCGCTCGACACCGTGTTCGCGCGCCGCACCTGCTGGTTCGACAAGGTCGCCGGCAACAACCGTATCGTGTTCGCCATCCACGCCGCGGATGGCGCCGGCGGCGACGCGTTGCCGGGAGTGCGCCGGCTGCGTAGCCTGGGACGCCGGCATGGCCTCGGCCTGGGCTTGTTGAACCGGCTATGGACGCGCTTGCTGGTCATGCAACTGGCATGGCGATCTGTTCTGGCCCAGCCACACTAAGACACGCTTTGCCGCAGAATGTGGCGAATTGTTTGCGGTAATGACGGCTTTTGTGACAAACTGGCCCCGCTTAATACCTACGGGCAATCATTTTTGTCCAAGCCATCGTTTTGTCCAATCACGGGAAGTCCTGGATGCCGCATCGCCGTTTGTCGCGCTCGCTCACGCTTGCCGCCGCCCTGACGCTGGGCGGAGGGCTGGCCGCCACCCTGGCGCTGACGATGGCGGTCGCACGTCTCGAATACGATAACCAGGCGCTGGCCTTCGGGCGCGACGTCGGTATCCGCGTGGCCGCGCTGCGCCAGGGCATGGACCAGGCAGCCGAGGTACTGAACGTGACCAACCAGCTGTTCGCCACCGTCCAGCCAGTCACGCGCGCGCAATTCCACGACTTCACGACCCCGCTGCTGAAGCGCAATCCCTTCATCCTGGCCTTCAATTTCCACCGTGTGGTGCCCGACGCCGAGCGCGCTGCCTTCGAGGCCCGCCTGCAGCAGGTGCGTCCGGGCACGGTGCTGACCGAGCTGCGCATCGACGGCAAGTCGACCGCACTGGTACCGGCACCGCGGCGTCCGGCCTATAACGTGGTCGACTACCTGGAACCGATGCGTGGCAACGAAGCGGCCTTCGGCCTGGACGTCGGCGCCAACCGGGAAGTGGCGGATGCCGTCGAGCGCGCACGGCGCAGCGGCCATGCCAGCGCCACCGGCCTGTTCCGCCTGGCCCAGGATCCGCTCGGCAAGCCCAGCTTCGACGTGGTGATGCCGGTCTACGACGCCGCCGGCCGCCTGGTCGGCGACACCGCTGCCGTCGTGTGCGTCCAGAGCCTGGTCAACACGGCGCTGGCACGCACCGGGCTGCTGGACGAGCGCAGCATCCTGCTGCACGTGTATGCCGGCGCCCGCGCCGTGCCCGCCAGCCTGGTGTATACCAATCACGATGCGCAGCATGCCAGCGAAAAGCCGCCGCAGCCGGCGCCGCTGCCCTGGCTGGCGGGGGCCTACAGCGGCCGCGTACTGCACAGCTTCACGATCGGCGACCAGCCGTGGACCGTGGAAGCGATCGCGGCGCCGCGGCCGTGGCTGGCCGCCCACCCGAGTTCGACCCTGCTGCTGGGCGGCGGCCTGTTCGCCACCCTGCTGCTGGCGGCGCTGGTGCAGGCGGCAGGCCGGCGTTCGCGCAAGGTCCAGGAACTGGTGCGCGAGCGCACCGCCGACCTCAAGCTGAGCAACCAGCGCCTGATCGACGACGTGCTGGCGCGCAAGCGCACCGAGCAGGCGTTGCAGGAAAGCGAGCAGCGTTTCCGCCGGCTGGCCGCCCTGTCCTCGGACTGGTACTGGGAGCAGGACGACCGGTTCCGCTTCGTGGCGGTCACCGGCGACTTTACCGAAAAGTCCGGCATTGCCGTCGAGCGCCTGCTCGGCAAGACCCGCTGGGACCTGCTGCCGCAACTGGCCGACAGTGCCTGCTTCCGCGAGCACATGGCGGCACTGCAGGCGCATGAATCATTCAAGAACTTTGAATACAGCATCATCGACGACCGCGGCGGCGAGCGCTGGTACTGCATCAGTGGCGAACCGATCTACGATGCCGACGGCCGCTTCAGCGGGTACCGCGGCACCGGCAGCGACATCACCGCCCGCAAGCTGACC
Organism: Herbaspirillum sp. SJZ107; assembly: GCF_006715485.1. Taxonomy (GTDB): domain Bacteria; phylum Pseudomonadota; class Gammaproteobacteria; order Burkholderiales; family Burkholderiaceae_D; genus Telluria. The sequence continues at coordinate 870,040 of NZ_VFNH01000001.1, read as the reverse complement.
GAGCAGCGCGTCCACCACGTGGCCCAGCACGACGTGCTGACCGGCCTGCCCAACCGTTCGCTGCTGCAGGACCGCCTCGGCCAGGCGGTGGCCTGGTCCAGCCGCAACGGCCGCCCGGTCTGGGTGATGCTGCTCGACCTCGACCGCTTCAAGTACGTCAACGACAGCATGGGCCACAAGGCCGGCGACGTGCTCCTGATGACGGTGGCGGCGCGCCTGCGCGCGGCGCTGCGCGACACCGACACCGTGGCGCGCCTGTCGGGCGACGAGTTCGTGGCGATCCTGGCCGAGGACAACGAAGCGCTCACGCCGGCCATCGTGCAGCGCGTGATGGATGCGGTGGCGCGGCCGATCCTGCTCGGCAGCCGCGAATTCCTGGTCACCTGCAGCGTCGGCGTGGCCGTCTTCCCGAGCGACGGCACCCCGGCCGACAGCCTGATCGAGCACGCCGACATTGCCATGTACCGTGCCAAGAAATTGGGCCGCAACAATTTCCAGTTCTACACCCCGGCCATGAACGAGGAGTCGCTCGAACGCGTGCGCATCGAGAGCGGGCTGCGCTCCGCGCTGGAGCGCAACGAATTCGTGCTGCACTACCAGCCGCAGGTCGACCTGAAGAGCGGCCGCATCGTCGGCATGGAAGCGCTGATCCGCTGGCAGCATCCGGAGCTGGGCATGGTGCCGCCGTCGCGCTTCGTGTGCGTGGCCGAGGACACCGGCCTGATCGTCCCGATCGGCGCCTGGGTCATGCGCACCGCCTGCGCCCAGAACAAGGCCTGGCAGGATGCCGGCCTGGGCAGGCTGCGCGTGGCCGTGAACCTGTCGGCGCGCCAGTTCGGCGCCGCCGACCTGCTGCCGGGCATCGAAGCGGCGCTGCGCGATACCGGCCTGGACGCCGGCTGCCTGGAACTGGAATTGACGGAAAGCCTGTTCATGGGCGACGTCACGCCGGCGGTGGAACTGCTGCACCGCATGAAGGCGCTCGGGGTGAAGCTGTCGATCGACGACTTCGGCACCGGCTACTCGAGTTTTTCCTACCTGTCGCGCTTCCCGATCGACGTGCTGAAGATCGACCGCTCGTTCGTGGCCGACATCACCCACGACGCCAACGACGCCGCCATCGTCGATTCGATCATCGCGCTGGCCCACAACCTGCGCCTGTCGGTGATCGCCGAGGGCGTCGAGACCGCCGAACAGCTCGACCACCTGCGGCGCCAGGGCTGCGACGAGATGCAGGGCTACCATTTCTCGCGCCCGCTGCCCGCGGAAGACTTCGAACGGCTGCTGCGCAAGCACGTCGCGACCGAACCCGCCCTCGCCTGAAAATGAACAAAGACATCATTTAGTAGTGGCCTAAACGACATCGTTCTTCTAGAATTGGCGTTTTTGATCTATTGTCAATAGCCGCACGGAATAAATGAGAGAGACGATGAACGCCGACACCGTCACCCTGGAGCAGCGCAAGCCGCGCACCGACATGCGCACCCGCGACCTGGTGAACCAGGCCGTGGCTTCGGTCCCGAGCCTGGGCCTGCAGCGCGCCGCGGAATTCCTGGCGGCGATGAATGTGCCGGCCGAAATCGCCGTGCGCACGCTGGTCTATCCGCACCGCCGCCGCAACGCCTGAGCGGCGCCTGCCGCGCTGCTGGCTGCGCGGCGGATCGATCGTGCACACCTACCGCCTAGCGCGGCTGCGGCTCCTGGGCAGCGATGTCGGCCAGCGATTCGCGTCCACGCGCGGTGAGCGTGTAGCCGCCTTCTTCGCGCGCGGCGATGTGCGACTTGCGGCTCAGGAACTGGACCACGTCGTCGTCGATGGCGGCGGACGGATCGGCGTCGAGCGCGCGGAGCGCCTGCACGCAGCGGCGCAGGAACAGCACTTCCTGCCCCTTGGGCGTCAGCACCAGGGTACCGTTGCGCTCGTACTGCGCCATCTTCAGGCCCGACAGGCGCTTCGCATTGCGCCCGATACAGGGGTTGGTGCGCGTACCGCGGCGGATCCATTCGAGGGCGTCGTATTCGTCGCCCGTCAGTTTTTCGTTCTTCATTACGGCTTTCTACGGAAACAAGCCCGCCATGGTAACGTCAGCGGGCTGGTCCGGCAACCTGCAAACTGCGCGGCCGCTCAGCGGAGGGCACGGCGTGCAAACCAGACGAGGCCGGCACCGGCCAGGACGCCCAGCGTCAGCGCGGCCAGTTGTACCTGGCGCGAATCGAGCAGCGAGTTGCGGCCCAGGTAGATCTTGTTGTGCAAGGTGGTGCTCATTGCGGCTTTCTCCTCCAGTAAATGGCCAATAAGCCATTATAAAAATTCCGCCGCCGGCTTATGTGCGCTGACGTACGAATATTGCATATTTTATCCTTTCAGCAAGACTTTTGCTGCACGCCTTGCGCATGCCGTGACACCTATTGCGCGCCAGTTGCTGCGATGGACTGTTAGGATCAGGTCAACATGACAACGCAAGGAGCAAGCCATGAATACCTCGATTCCAAAACCAGACCCGGGCGCCAAAGGCAGCGGCATGCTGCACGAGGCCGACATCGGCAGCGGCGAACGCTCGCCGGCCCAGCATGAAACCGATCAGATGATCAAGGAAATCCCGCCGTTGCACGGCGAGGTGCCGGACGACAAGGACGCACCAGCCAAGAGCTGATGGCTGTCCTCCCCGTCAGGCTGCTGCGCCGGCCTTGACGGGTGCCGTCGGCGCATCGGGTTCCTGCACCGGTGCGCGCGACGGTGCCGGCACGTCGTCCGGATCCGGGCTCGGCGGCGGCGAATCCGGATTGGTCGGATCCGGCGATTCCGGGTCCGGCGTCGAATGGGCGTGGATGCCGGCGCCCTGCGGCCATCCTCGTTCTTGTAGGCTCATCTTCGTCCCTCCTGAATAAAAGGATCAGCCGTAAAAACTGCCGGCAGCATGGCAGCGCGCTACCATGCTGCCGGCGCGTTCATCGTCGTTCGATGGGTCAGTGGTTCTGCTTCTGCTTGGCACCACCGCCGGCGCCTTCACCGGTGCTGGCCTTGACGCGCGACTTGTTGTCGTGGCTGCTCTTGTCCGCCTTGCCGGCGCGCTGCTTGGCCAGGTCTTCCTCGGACATGTGTTCCGACTGCTTGTTCTGGGTACCGCTGGATTTCGACTGGGTCATGGCGTTCTCCTGTGTGTGAAACGGTTGACGTTTTGCGCAGACTAGCATGGAAGATCGGGAGCAGTTTTCAATCGTGCGCGGCTGCTGTCGCTGGCGCCCCGCGATTGGTATAGTTGCGTTTTGACATCCTGGAGTCCCCCATGCCGCGCCTGACCGCTTCTGCCCGCGCCCTGCTCCTGAGCGCTTGTCTTGCCGGCACGGCGCCGGCCATCGCCGCCGACACCACGGTCCCGGCCGTACCGATGAAGCTGGCCAGCTACATGGCCCTGAGCGGCCCCGCCCCGAGCGCCACCTTCGCCTACGGCAGCGCACCGTCCCAGTATGCCGAACTGTTCCTGCCGCCTGGCAAAGGCCCGTTCCCGGTAGCGGTGCTGGTGCACGGCGGCTGCTGGACCAAGGAATTCGGCGGCATCGAGCAGCTGCGCAACATCGCCGGCGCGCTGGCGGCGCGCGGCATCGCTTCGTGGAACGTGGAATACCGCCGCGTCGACGAAGCCGGCGGCGGCTACCCCGGCACCTACCAGGACATGAATGCGGCGCTCGACACCCTCGCGGCCCAGGCCGCACGCTACCCGCTCGACCTCGGGCGCCTGGTGGCGGTCGGCCACTCGGCCGGCGGCCAGCTGGTGCAGTGGATGGCGGGGCGCGCCCGCATCCCCGCGGCCAGCCCGCTGCACCCTGGCGGCACCCTGCAGGTGCGGCGCGTGGTCAGCCTCGGCGGCCTGGCCGACCTGCGCCGCGAAGCGGCTTTGATCGAGTCGAGCTGCGAGCGCACGACCGCGCAACTGGCCGGCAGCCCCAGCGCGTCCCGTCCCGACGTGTTCAGCGACACCAATGCTGCAGAGCTGATGCCGAACGGCAGCCGCACGATCCTCGTCACCGGCGAGCTGGACAAGGTATCGCCGCCGCGCGTGGCCCATGCGTACGCGCAGCGCGCCCGTGCTGCCGGCGATGCGGCGGAGACGATCATCCTGCCGGGCGCCAGCCACTACGACGAGGTCGCGGCCAGCTCGGCCTCGTGGCCGCTGGTGCTGCAGGCGATCGAATCGTCCCTGAAATAATCCGCCCTGCCCGCTCAGTCGGGCCAGCCGACCTGCCTGGCGAGGCGCTGTTCCAGCGTCAGGTCTTCCAGCGCCACTGCGATGCATGGCAGGATAGTGCCGTCGCGTTTTTCTTCCAGGGACAAACCCGGCCATTCGACCAGGTGGCGCACCCTGCCCGCGCCCTCGGCCACGCGACAGATGCAGGTGCGGCAGGTGCCGTTGCGGCAGGAACTGGGCAGCTCGAAGCCGGCCTGTTCGGCCGCGCGCAGCAGCGGCGTATCGGCGTCCGCCTGGAAGGTCCAGCCGGACGGCTGGAGGGTGATGGTCGATGTCGGCATGGCGCGATTGTAGCCCCATCCATGCCGCGGCGGCCTGCGCCGGTCTGCCCAATCTTGGGTTCGTTCCCGCACAGACCATGCCTGAAGGCAGCTTTAGCCTGAAACTTCCGAAGCAAGAACAGCAGGTGCCCCATGAAGAATCAACATCTTTCCCTTCTCGCCGCCCTCCTGGGCGCCACCCTGTCCGCTGGCGCCCAGCCGGTCACCGCCGCCCAGCCCGCAGCAACAAAACAGCCCACCGGCATGACTGCGCCGGCCGCCGCGCCCATGGCCAAGCCGGGCTACACGGCGCCCACCGCGCAAGCCACGCCGCTTGCGGCCGCACCCGCCCCGGCAGCGGCGCAGCCGCCCGCCGCAGCCCAGGACAACGCAGCCGCAGCGGCGACGGCGGCTACGGCACCGGCCGCACAGGATCCCGCCGCCAGACAGGCTGAATTCGAGCGCCTGCTGCGTGCCCAGGTGCTGCTCGACCGTGCCCACTTCTCGCCCGGCGAAATCGACGGCGCCTTCGGCTCCAACATGCGCCAGGCCCTGTCCGGCTTCCAGAAAGCGCGCAACCTGCCCGTCACCGGCAAGCTGGACGAGGCCACCTGGAATGCGCTGAACGCCGACACCGCCCCGACCCTGGTCAGCTACTCGCTGGCCGAGGCCGACGTCGCCGGCCCGTTCCGGCCGATCCCGGAAGAGATGATGGACAAGGCCAAGCTGCCGGCACTCGGTTATGCGACCCCGGCCGAAGGCCTGGGCGAGAAATTCCACGCCAGCCCGGCATTGGTGGAAAAGCTGAACCAGGGCAAGAACCTGGGCCAGCTCGGCACCCAGATCGTGGTCCCGAACGTGGTCGGCACGCCGCCGTTGCCGCCGGCCGCGCGCGTGGTGGTCTATAACGACGCCCGCATCCTGACCCTGCAGGACGCGTCCGGCAACCTGCTGGCCCAGTACCCGGCCTCGACCGGCAGCGAACACGATCCGCTGCCGATCGGCGAGTGGAAGATCGAAGGCGTGTTTCGCAATCCGACCTACCACTACAACCCCAAGCTGTTCTGGGATGCAAAGGGAAGCGACAAGAAGGCCACCGTGCCTGCCGGCCCCAACAACCCGGTCGGCGTGGCCTGGATCGACTTGTCCAAGCCGCACTACGGCATCCACGGCACCCCGGTGCCCGGCATGGTGGGAAAAAGCGAGTCGCACGGCTGCATCCGCCTGACCAACTGGAGCGCGGCCGAGGTGGCGGGCCTGGTCAAGGCCGGTACCCAGGTCGTGCTGCAGGATTGATGGCGGGACCGGTTCACATATAACAAGGAGAATGCGATGAGATGGCTGATGACCTTTTTGCTGGGCATCGTGGTCGGCGCCGGCGGCCTGTTCGTCTGGCTGCGCCAGATGCCGCACGACACGGCCCCGGCCGTGGCCGCGAACACCGGTTCGCTGCCGGCGCCGGCGGCGGGACACAACCTGGACGGCCAGTTGCCGCCGGCACCGAAGGTCATGCCCGATCTCACCGAACTCGACTTGCCGCTGCGCCCGGGCGCCATCGACCAGTCGGCGGCGCCGGCGCAGTCATCCGCGTCGTCCGCACCGACCCTGCCGGCCGGCAAGCTGATGGTGCCGGTCGACGGCATGGCGCTGAGCCAGATCCGCGACACCTTCGACCAGCCGCGCGGCAACGAACGCCACCACGAGGCACTCGACATCATGGCGCCGAAAGGCACGAAGGTAGTGGCGGCAGCCGACGGCAAGATCGCCAAGCTGTTCACCAGCAAGCCGGGCGGCCTCACCGTCTATGTGTTCGACCCGACCGAAAAGTACGCCTATTATTATGCGCACCTCGACCGCTATGCCGACGGCCTGCAGGAAGGGGCCACCGTCAAGCGCGGCGACCCGCTCGGCTACGTCGGCGTGACCGGCAATTCGGATCCGAATGCGCCACACCTGCACTTTGCCGTGTTCGAACTGACGCCCGAGAAGCAGTGGTGGAAAGGGACCCCGGTGAACCCGTTCCCGCTGCTGGGCGAGTAAGGATCGCCGGCACCTCGTTAACCGCATGGCAACATGAATCTCATCCCGGCGAAATAAGCCGATTCCCGGCCGGAGGCCGGGACGCTGGTCCGGCAGATCGCTCCCTCGGCATGTGCGCAACACCGCGCCTCATCAGCTACCTACCCAACATTTTTGTTGCGGCAGAATTTCCTAAGTGCATGTATACTGGCGGCAATACTTACCGTGTGACACGTTGATCGCACGATGCCATAACTTGCCAGATTTTCCAATGAAATTACGCCAACTTGCCGTTTTCCTGGGTGGCTACCTGGTGACGGTCCTCGTCCTCGCCCGCCTGTACCACAGCTTTTCCGGGACGCCCTCGGTCGACATCATTGCCACCTGTACCGCCATCGCCCTGCTGATCGGCTTCGGGGCCGGCACCTCGGAAACGGCCGCCCGCCACGCGACGAGCTTCGCGCTCGCTTCCTTCTGTGGCGCGCTCACGATCCTGCTGTCGTTCTGCATGGGCAAGGCCGGCCTGGCTGTGCTCGCCCTGCCCTATGTGTTCCACTGGACGACTGCCACCTGCATCGGCCTGCAGGCGGCGCGGCTGTGCCGGACCGCCCTGAACGTACCGGCAGCGCAGTAAGGCGGGTCAGCAGCCGCGCGACAGGCTGGACGGTGGCCGAGCGCAGGCTGCAGTGCTGCAGCCTGCGCCTTTAATGAAAACACCCTGCCGGCCAAGGCTCCGCAGGGGGAACTTCGCTTCGGCCGCAGGCAGCGGCCTTGTCGAACCCGGACTACATGAATCACGCGCGCTTGCGGCGGGCCGCGGCAGCTGCGCCGAGGCCGCCCAGTGCAAGCAGGGCCAGGCTTGCAGGTTCAGGCACTTCGGCGGCGGCGATATAGGTCGGCACAATGCGCGGGACGAACTCTGCATAGCCACCGAGCGAATCCAGGGTGCTGGCATAGCTCGGCGCAATGGTGCCGGCGCTCACAGTGCCGGTCAGCGAACCCGAGAACGGCAGGAACTGCAGGCCATTGCCCGTCTGGAACAGGATGCGTGCCGAGTACTCGGTAAAGTAGCTGTATGTGCCATCCGCTGCGCGCGTGATGTCGAAGCTGAAATTCGCATAGCGATCGCTCCCGAAGTTATCGAACACAGTAAAGCTGGTCGGTCCGCCATCGCGGAAATACGTCCATTCCGAAGTGATGGTATCCACGCCTTCCGCTCCCAGAGGCTGAACGTTGAAGCCGAAGGTATAGTTTGTCGGCGTGCCGGCGATCGGCACCGTCAACCGGTAATCCGCAATCGACTGGTTGTCGTCATGCTGGACGACATAGCCGCTGATCGGTCCGGTGAAGTTATATTGAATGTAGCCTGCGGAGGCGTTCAGCGAGAACAACGCGGTGCAAGCAAGTGCCAGGACTTTTTTGAACATGATGGTCTAGGTTGGTTGATAACGCAGGGCTATATCAGCAACTTGCATGCCATCAAAAAAAGTGCAATTTAATCAAATACTTGAAAAAAATTCGCTATGTTCAAATATTTTTTGTAAATCTTTCCGACAATGAAAGATGTCAGTTGAACGTGCTCGATATTGCCGAGCCGGACCGCTAATAAAAAAGCCGCCCGCAGGCGGCCCTGGTCCGATACCACCCATTTCATTCGTCGACATCGGCCCCGACATTGATCGCGGCGTAGGCCCGTTGCACCGCAACCGCCTCCTTGCTCCCCTTCCCGTACAGTTCCTCGGCCGACTCGATCATCTTGGCGCGCGCATCGGCATAGTTGGTACTCGACGTGAACTTGGTCGTGTTGGCCTTGAACCAGATCCGGTAGGCCTTGTCGAGACCGATGCCGGTCATGGCCGCCGGCGTCTTGACCAGGTACTTGCTGTAGTAGTCGCCGGTCTTGTCCTCTTTCGATCCCTGCGCCAGGAAATAGAACATCCGGTTATTGGGACCGCTGCTGTAGTGGACGTCGAGGCGCTTGATCGAGTTGCTCCAGGCGTCCGGGCTGCTGCCGTCCTTGCTGGGGCGGTACATCCAGCGCAGCGGCGTGCCGCTCTTGCTGATTTCCTTGCCCAGCACCCAGTCGTTGCCGGTGGCCGGGATGCGGTCGCCCTTGCCGCCGGCGCGCGCATAGGCCTCGACCGCTTCGCCGTTGATGTCCGAACTCGACTCGTTGAGGCCGCCGGATTCGCCAGAGTAGGTCAGGTTCGAGGTGGCGGCGGTGACGCCGTGGCCCATTTCGTGGCCGATCACGTCGATCGATCCGAGGCTGTTGAAGCTGGAACCGTCGCCGATGAACATGCAGCGGCAGGTGTCGCTGTAATAGGCGTTGTCGTAGGCGGTGTTGACGTGGGCCGCGATGTAGGTCGAGGTGTTGTGGCCGTCCAGCGAGAGCCAGTTGAACACGTTCTTCAGCGTGTCGTAGGTGTTCATCAGGCCCCACATCGCGTTCACCGCCGCGGTCTGGCCATTGGCGTCGGTGGTGGAACCGCCGGCGACATACTGCTTGCCGTCGCCCCAGACGTTGTCCGCGCCTTCGCTGACGTAGACGTTGCCGGCACTGGTGCCGTGGTTGGCGTTGGTGATCGCCATCGCGCCGAAGGTGCCGCCCGTGCCGCGGCTGTCGTCGATCATCTTGTACTTGCCGTCGACCAGCGTGGTGTTGATCGGCACCTCGCCGTTGTACTGGCTCTTGCCGACGCCGATCACGGTCTGCAGCATGTTCCACTGGTCGAGGATGCGGCCGTCGCGCGCGCTGACCACGGTGTCGTGGTAGAGCGGCTTCTCGCCCACGTGCATGCGGGTGTGCACCAGGTAGGCCAGTTCGTAGTGGTCGACGACTTCCTGCACGTCGAGCGCATTCAATTCCTGCTCGGGCTTGTCGACGGCGCTCTGCACGCGCTCGGTGCGCATCACCGGATAGATGATCAGCTCGGCGCTGGGCGGCGCCACGTGATGCGCTTCCGGTCCGATCGAGGCCAGCGCGGCGTCGATCGCGGCCTTCGAGGAAATGGCGGGGACCACGCTGAAGTCGCTGCCCGGTGCGGCGTTCGCCGCGACCATGCCGGCGCTGTTGGCATGGCTCAATCCGACGCGTCGCTCTGACGCGGATTCCGACCGGATGCGGCCGCCGCTGTCGAGTACCACCACCGATTCCGAGCCGAACACGCGCACGCCCTTGAAGGTGTGGGCCACGCGTGCGACCTGCGTCCCCTGTGGTCCGGGATGCTGGGCAACGATGGCGAAGCCGTGGCGCGCGTCGAGGCCGCGTTCGGCGCGGCGCGCCTCCAGCTGGCCCAGCAGCGCGGCGCGCGCTTGCGGCGTGACCGTCACCGGGGCGCTCATCGTCAACGGGGAAGCCGGCGACGCAGCGGCCGGTGCAGCAGTGCTTGCGGCGCTGACCGCAGCCAAGGTGCAGGCGCCCAGCGAGGCCAGCAAGTTCGGCAAGGTCAGCAAATTGGTGCGCTTGTTCATCTCGTCTCCATTCGGTAGGGGTGACCACCAAACTATGGACGAGCTCGCTTAAAGGGACTTGCTCAAGCGCAAAGACCCCCACGGCGGTGTGACACCGCGGTGGGGGTTGCGTAAAACTGTGCTACAGGGATCGTGCCGCTTACCGCTCCTTGCGGCGCATCAGGTAAGCGACGGTGCCGACCACGGCGCCGGCAATCGCGACTTTCTTCACCAGGCCGGCCTTGTTGTACTGCCATTCGGACTTGATGCCCATCTCGGCCAGCACGTTCGGCACCTTGCCGTGCGCGAGGTCGTCGGCCACGCCTTCGACCACGTTGACGCGGTCGGCTGCCAGCAGCAGCAGCCAGTGGCGCAGGTCGTTTTCGGCCCAGCGGAACGCGGCGCGGCGGATCACGCCCGACAGGCCGCTCGGCGGCTGGGCGGTGCCGAAGATCGGCGTGATCCCGGGACGCTCGGTCGAGACCAGCACCTCGACGTGCTGCGGCTGCTGCGGCAGCTTGCCGACCGGCTCGGGAATGAAGCGCGGCGGCGTGCGTTCCATCGGCACGGCCGGACGGTCCTTGCGGTCGAGATCGGCGCCCCAGCCGTTGATGTGGGCCAGCTGCTCGCGCGTCGGACGCTGCTGCTCGTCCGGATAATCCTGCTGGAATTGATGGGTGTGGCCCTTGTGGTGGTGCTGGTGCGAATGCGGATCGACTTCGTGCGACGTTTTCATGCTGGCTCCTTAATGCTGTGCGTTCTGTGCGCTGGCCTTGACGGCCTTGACCTCGCGGGCCGACGGCGGAATCAGGACGGTCTTGATGCACTCGTCGAGTTTGCTCGAGAAGATGTGGTAAGCGTCCGACACCTCTTCCAGCGGGATGCGGTGGGTGATGATTTCCTTCGGATTGATGCGCCCGGCGCGGATGTGCTCGATCAAGCGCGGCAGGTGACGCTTCACGCTGGCCTGGTTCATGCGCAGGGTCAGGCCCTTGTTCAGCGCATTGCCGATCGGGACGGCATTGAAGGTGGGCCCGTACACGCCGACGATCGACACGTTCCCGCCCTTGCGCGCCGAGTTGATCGCCCAGTGCAGCACCGTGGAGGCGCCGGCCTGCATCTTCATCAGGCGGCCGGTGAGCGTCTGCGCGATCGAGCCGGCGGCATCGCCACCGACCGCGTCGATGCAGACGTCGGCGCCCATCCAGTCCGTCATCTTCTTGATGTGCTCGCCCATGTCGTTGACTTCGCGGAAGTTGATCACCTCGCACTGGGCGTAGCGCTTCACGAATTCGAGGCGGTACTCGACTTCGTCGACCACGATCACGCGGCCGGCGCCCATCAGCCAGGCCGACTTGGCGGCGAAGATGCCGACCGGACCGGCGCCGAACACGACGACGGTATCGCCTTCCTTGATGTCGCCCATCTCGGCCGCCTGGTAGCCGGTCGGCAGCGCGTCGGTCATCAGCACGGCGTCGTCGTCGTGGATGTCGTCCGGGATGACCATGGGGCCGACGTCGGCCATCGGCACGCGCACGTATTCGGCCTGGCCACCGTCGTAGCCGCCGGCGGTGTGCGAATAGCCGTAGATGCCGCCCACTGCGGTCGCCTGTGCATTCGTGTTGTGGCAATTGCCGTAGAGCTCATGCTTGCAATAGAAGCAGTTACCGCAGAACAGGTTGAACGGCACCAGCACACGGTCACCCACCTTCAGGTTCTTTACATCAGGGCCGGTATCGACGACTTCGCCGATGAATTCATGGCCGAAGGTATGGCCGACCCGGGTATCGGGCACCATGCCGTGGTAAAGGTGAAGGTCCGAACCGCAGATGCAAGACCGGGTCACGCGCACGATGGCATCGCCCGGATGTTCGATCACGGGGTCGGGTTTGTGATCGGCGCGGACGCGATATGGCCCACGGTAATTCATTGCCAGCATATGTAGTCCTCCAGTAATTGTCGGGCCTCAAATGTTTCAGACCATGTGCGCCACGTTATGACATATTCATGACAAAGGCGATACGCGCACGGAAATGAATGGCACCTTTTTGAACAATATATCTGACAATTGCAGGTGTTTGTTTTTAAAAGGAAATTTATTGATAAGCAGATTTTCCAAAATAAAACGGCCGCGTCATTCGCGGCCGTTTTATTTCCATTAAAAGTGCTTACAACTGGCGTGCTTCAAATGTATTGCATTGTTCGACTGAACCGGAATCCAGGCCTTTCTTGAACCAGCGCATGCGCTGTGCCGAGGTGCCGTGGGTGAACGAATCCGGCACGACTTCGCCGCGCGCCTGGCGCTGCAAGGCGTCGTCGCCGATCGCGCTGGCGGCAGCCAGTGCCGATTCGACGTCGCCGTCCTGGATGATGCGCTTGGTCTCGTCGGTGTGGTTGGCCCACACGCCGGCGAAGCAGTCGGCCTGCAATTCCACCCGCACCGACAGCGCATTGCCCTGGCTTTCCGACAGCTGCTGGCGTGCGTTGTCGACCTTGCCGGAGATACCCAGCAGATTCTGGACATGGTGGCCGACTTCGTGCGCGATCACGTAGGCCTGGGTGAATTCGCCCGAGACATGGAAGCGCTGCTGCATCAGCTTGAAGAAGGACAGGTCGATGTAGACCTTGCGGTCGGCCGGGCAATAGAAAGGCCCGACCGCGCTCTGGCCGGTGCCGCAGCCCCCGGTACCGGTGCGGCCGGTGTACAGCACCAGTACCGGCGGCTGGTATTTGGCGCCGTTGGCCTGGAAGATCTGGCCCCAGGTGGTTTCCGTATAGCGCAGCACGGTCCTGACGAACTGGCTTTCGCGGTCGGTCGCAGGCGGTCCCGAAGGCGTATGTTGCTGCACCTGGGCGGGCGACCCGCCGCCGCCCGACAGCAGGCTCAGGATGGTGCCTGGCGAAACGCCGAAGAACCACGACCCGAGGAGCGCCACGACGACGGCGCCGATCCCGAGGGAACCGCCACCGAGACCGAAGCCCCCGCCGCCGCCGCTGTCGCCGCGGCGGTCTTCCACATTGCTGCTCTGTTCATCGCCTTCCCAACGCATACCGTCTCCTTCGTGTCAGCGCCCTGGCGTGCGCTTCAGATTCACCACACTCATGTTCTCGCGCGCATCCTTGATGCGGAAGTCCTCGTCGACGGCCAGTCCGGCTCGTTGTTCATCGTTACGCGAACGTTCGCTGCGCTCGCGTTCGACCTCGCGCTCCACGCGCGCCTGTTGGGAAACCCTGGGCATTCTCGTCGTCATGACTATCCTTTTCGATCCGGACCAGCCTCCTCCAGCCAGTCCACGCCCGCAGTATGCCACCACCACGCCGGCGGGTCTGTTCGCACTTGCACATAGCATGTTAAATTTGTGACATCACCTCGATGCTTATGTGCGCTTGCGCACGGAGCAGGCCGGGTATGTACGCCATGCTCCAGCACATGGCTATCCAGATCGCATCCACCGCTGCCCTTGCCGACCTCGGCGCACTCCTGCGCGCCCGGGATTACCGCTTCATCACGGTCACGCCGGCCACCCACCGCCGCGTCAACCGGCGCCCGGAAAACGAATGGGCGGACGATCTGCGTGGCGTGCTCGGCTGGAGCCGGCCGTTCCGCGAGGGCGTGCTGCCGCCGGATATCGAAGCCTTGCTGGACGGGGCCGGCCTGCTCGCGGATTGCCGCAATGGACAAATTCGCGGACGGCGGTCGCTGGTGCGGGCCTCGACCATCGGCGACCGCCTGTATTTCCACTCGGCCTGGCCGACTTCCGACGACGATGCCGTGTTCTTCGGCCCCGACACCTACCGCTATGCCGCTGCGATGCAACGCGCGCTGGCGTCGCCCTTGCTCGGCCGTCCGCCCAGCGACATCCGGCGCGCGGTCGACATCGGCTGCGGTGCCGGTCCGGGCGCGATCGAGCTGGCGCTGCAATGCCCGCAAGCGACCGTCTACGGCGCCGACATCAACCCGGACGCGCTGGCACTGGCCGCGGTCAACGCCGGCATCAACGGCGCCGCCAGGCTGGTGACCTGCCGCAGCAACCTGCTGGACGGTGTCGACGGCAGCTTCGACCTGGTGATGTCGAACCCGCCCTTCATCCTCGACCCCGATGAACTGCCCTACCGCCACGGCGGCGGCGAACATGGCGCCCAGCTGTCGATCGACATCGTGCGCACCGCACTCGAACGCCTCAACCCAGGCGGCAGCCTGCTCTTGTATACCGGCATCGCGATCGTGGAAGGCGAAGACCGCTTCCTGGACGCCATCCGCGGCATGCTGGACGAAGCCTGCAGCGCCTGGGCCTACGAAGAACTCGACCCCGACATCTTCGGCGGCCAGCTCGGCTGCGAGGGGTACGAGAACGTCGAGCGCATCGCGGCCGTCTGGCTGCATGCGGTCAAACGCAGCTAGTCCTCATTTGCCGCTGGTGGCGTTGACGGCTTTCTCGTGTTCGCCGAGGCCGACCGCCTTGTAGTCGTAGGTCGGATAGAACTCTGTACGGTAGGCACCCCATGCCGTGTCTTCCAGCACGCGGTTGACTTCGCGCAGGCGCGACGCCGGCAGCCGTACCGTGATTACCTGGCCGATGCCCATCGCGACGTACCAGCTCACCACTTCGACGCCCTGCGGCGGAAACGCTTTATAGAAACCCTGCTTTGCCAGCTGCGCGTTCAGTTCGGCCAGCGGGCGCGATTGATCGTGCTTGAGGAAGATGGTGAGCAGGATGGCGTTGTCCGGCGTGGCCGCTGCCGTGCCGCTGCCGGGGGCGGCGACGGTCTGGGCCTGGGCGGCGGCCGTGCAGGCAAGGCTTGCTGCGACGAGCGTGAAAATGCGAGCGAAGCGGGTGGCGATCATGGGCGGGCTCCTGGTGCGTTGATAAGTGACAGTGCGCAAACGTCTTGATGCAAAGATGTAATCGTTATAACTTTTTATCACATTCCGCCTATGCAAGTGGAACTTCACGAACGCCAGGGCCTGGCTCGCGCGATCCGGCAGGCGTGCCGGACTGTAAAATACGGCGTTTCGGCTCCTCAGCTTTTCATGCACACACTGGAACAACTACGCAGCGGCGCACTCGCGGGCACGGTCCGCCTTCAACTTGCCTGCGGCCTCACGGAATTCCCGCCTGAAATCTTCGATCTCGCCGACAGCCTGGAAATCCTCGACCTGTCGGGCAACGCGCTGTCTACCCTGCCCGAGGACTTGCCGCGCCTGCGCAAGCTGCGTGTCCTGTTCTGCTCGAACAACCGGTTCACCGTACTGCCTGCAGTCCTCGGCGCCTGCCCGGCGCTGAGCATGATCGGCTTCAAGAGCAACCGCATCCGCGAGGTGCCGGCCGCTGCGCTGCCGCCCGCACTGCGCTGGCTGATCCTCACCGACAACTGTCTCACCGCCCTGCCGGCAACCATCGGCCATTGCACACAACTGCAAAAGCTGATGTTGGCAGGTAATCAGCTGACCGCGCTGCCTGCGGAACTGGCAGCCTGTACCCGACTGGAATTGCTGCGCGTTGCCGCCAACCGCCTGACGGCGCTGCCGGCCTGGCTGCTCGCCATGCCCCGGCTTGCGTGGCTGGCCTGCGCCGGCAATCCCTTCAGCACCGCGGACGAGGCGGCGGCCGCGGCGGACGCGACGCCTGACCCGATCGCATGGCCTCGCCTCGAGATGGCGCAGCGCCTGGGCGAAGGCGCGTCCGGCGTGATCCATGAAGCGGCCTTGCGGCAGACGGGGCCGCAAGGCGGCGCGGCCGGGCAGCCGGTGGCGGTCAAGCTGTTCAAGGGCGCAATGACCAGCGACGGCCTGCCGCGCTGCGAACTGGCCGCCTGCCTCAGTGCAGGCAACCACCCCAACCTGATCCCGCTGCTGGGCGAGGTGACCGGCCATCCCGACGGCCTGCATGGCTGCGTCATGGCACTGATCGACCCGGCCTTCCAGAACCTCGCGGGTCCGCCCAGCCTGGCAAGCTGCACGCGCGATGTCTATCCGGCCGGCAAAGCGTTTTCGCAGACGGTGCTGCTGCGGCTTGCCTACGGCATCGCGGCGGCGGCCCGGCATTTGCACGAACGCGGCATCATGCACGGCGACTTGTATGCGCACAACATCCTGCATACCGGCCGCGGCGATGCCTTGCTGGGCGATTTCGGTGCGGCTTCGCTGTATACGCGGGACAGCGCGCAGGGCGAAGCGCTGGAGCGGCTCGAGGTGCGTGCTTTTGGCTTGCTGCTGGGGGAATTGATCGAACGTTGCGTGGAGGTGGATGCTTCCGTGCTGGCGCGTCTGGTGGAGCTGCAGGGGCGTTGCGTGCAGCCGGTTCCCGGGGCGCGGCCGGTGTTTGAAGATGTTGCGCGGGAGTTGGCTTTGGAGCTCGAGGGGTTGTTGGCTGTTGGCTGATGCTGCGCTGCTGGGTTGTTGGGTTGCTGGCGCTTGGTATGCGCTTCGCGCGCCGTCCGCTTGCGCGAACGGCAGAGTGGCGATTCGGGCGGTTGGCGCAAGCATGCGCCAGACCTTCGAATCCCAACGCGAGGCGCGCAGGCGCCTCGCTCCCTCACCGCCAAAACAAAAAGGGCCCCCTTTTCGGGGGCCCTTTTCTTATTTGGCGGAGAGGGTGGGATTCGAACCCACGGTACGGTCACCCGTACGCCTGATTTCGAGTCAGGTACATTCGACCACTCTGCCACCTCTCCTGGTAACCGGTCGCTTGCGTCGCGAGAGGCCGTATTATAGAGGGTGGTTGAGAATGTCGCAAGGGTATTGTTTTGTGGGTTTTGGGTGCTGGTGCGTTGATGGGCTTCTGGCAGTTGATGGGCCACTGGCTGGTTTAGCACCACTGCGGTATGCGCTTCGCGCGCCGTCCGCTTTCGCGGACGGCAGAGTGGCGATTCGGGCGGTTGGCGCAAGCATGCGCCAGACCTTCGAATCCCAACGCGAGGCGCGCAAGCGCCTCGCTCCCTCGCCGCAAAACAAAAAGGGCCCCCTTGCGGGAGCCCTTTTCTTATTTGGCGGAGAGGGTGGGATTCGAACCCACGGTACGGTCACCCGTACGCCTGATTTCGAGTCAGGTACATTCGACCACTCTGCCACCTCTCCTGGTAACCGGTCGCTTGCATCGCGAGAGGCCGCATTATAGCAGCCCTGCACGAAAACGGAAGAGCTATTTTGCCAACTGGTGCCGGTCAGGCCGACAGGCGCTCCAGGCCGCCCATGTAGGGGCGCAGGACTTCCGGGACCACGACACTGCCATCCGCCTGCTGGTAGTTTTCCAGTACCGCGACCAGGGTGCGGCCGACGGCCAGGCCGGAGCCGTTCAGGGTGTGCGCGAGTTCCGGCTTGCCCTGGGCATTGCGGAAGCGGGCCTGCATGCGGCGGGCCTGGAAGGCTTCGCAGTTCGACAGCGACGAGATTTCGCGGTAGGTGTTCTGGGCCGGTAGCCAGACTTCGAGGTCGTAGGTCTTGGCAGCGCCGAAGCCCATATCGCCGGTGCACAGCGACATCACGCGGTACGGCAAGCCCAGGTTTTTCAGGATGGTCTCGGCCTGGCCCACCATCTCTTCCAAGGCCTCGTAGGATTTCTCCGGATGCGCGACCTGGACGAGCTCGACCTTGTCGAACTGGTGCTGGCGGATCATGCCGCGGGTGTCGCGGCCGTAGCTGCCGGCCTCCGAGCGGAAGCACGGGGTGTGGGCCGTGATCTTGATCGGCAGCTGGTCGAGCGCAACGATCTCGTCGCGCACCATATTGGTCAGCGAGACTTCCGAGGTCGGGATCAGGTAAAAGTTCTCGCCCTCGCCTTCCACGCCGCCCTTCTTGACCGCGAACAGGTCTTCCTCGAACTTCGGCAGCTGGCCGGTGCCGCGCAGCGAGTCGGCGTTGACCATGTACGGGGTGTAGCACTCGGTATAGCCGTGCTGGCCGGTGTGGGTATCCAGCATGTACTGGGCCAGGGCGCGGTGCAGGCGTGCCATGCCGCCTTTCATCACCGAGAAGCGCGAGCCGGTCAGCTTGGTCGCGGTGTCGAAATCCAGGCCCAGCTTTTCACCGATGTCGACGTGGTCCTTGACGTCGAAATCGAAGCGCGGCGGCGTGCCGACGCGGCGCACTTCGACGTTGCCGCTTTCGTCGGTACCGGCCGGCACCGATTCGTGCGGCAGGTTCGGCACCGACTCCATGAAGCGCGCCAACTTCGCCTGCACGTCGGCCAGCGCCACTTCGTTGGCCTTCAGTTCGTCGCCGAGGCCGCCGACCTGCTTCATGACTTCGGTCGTGTCTTCGCCTTTGCCCTTGAGCATGCCGATCTGCTTGGACAGCGTGTTGCGCTTGCCCTGCAGTTCTTCGGTGCGGGTCTGGATCGCCTTGCGCTCTGCCTCGAGGGCGTTGAATGCGGCGACGTCGAGCTGGAACTTGCGTGCGGCCAGGCGCGCCGCGACGTTGTCGATGTCTTTGCGGAGGAGTTGGATGTCAATCATTATAGGTATGGGCCAGGCGGAGTAATCGAAATCACAATTGTACCAAGCCGGGCGCCGGTGGCGCGGCGTTTCGCCGATTATGGAATCGATAGCAGATCAGAGGTGGCACGATCGCTTTCGCCATGGCCGGCCGCCAGCGTGCGCGCAAAGCGTCCGTAGTTCGCGGCCGCGTTGAAGTGCGCTTCCCAGTGCAGGCGTGCCGATGTGCGGCAGGCGCGCGCGGCGCTACGGTCGCGGAAGCGCAGCATGGCGGCGGCGATCGTGGCGGCGTCGGCGTCGGCATGGATCAGCACGCCGTTCGCGGCGTTGACGATCTCGGCGGTACCGCCGACGTCGGTGGCGATCATCGGGATGCCGGCCGCGCCGGCTTCCATCAGGCTGACCGGGATGCCCTCGGTGTCGCTGACGTTGACGATCGCATCGAAACCTTCGTCGCGGTACACCGCCATCAGTGCCGGCTGCGTCAGGTAACCCTTGAACACGGCCTGCCCGCGGGCGCCGAATGCGGCGAAGGCGCCGGCGGCCTGGGCGCGCACGGCGTCCAGCAGCGGCCCGTCGCCGACATGGGTCCAGCGCACCTCGAGCGTCGGGTCCGCCGCCAGCAGGTGGGCGATGGCGTCGACGATCAGGTGCAGGCGCTTGCCGGGCACGGCGAACGAGCACGACACCAGCGACAGCGGCCCGGCGGACGGCTGCACGTTCAGGAAACCCGGATCGGCGACACCGAGCCGGGCCGTGTCGAACTTGGCCGCGAGGGCCGGAAAGCGGCGGTTCAGGTAACGCAGGCCGTCCTCGGAAATCGTGTAGATGGCATCGATGCCGGCCACGATGCTGCGCCGCAGCCCGGCATACCCGCCCGGCTTCAGGTATTCGTAGAGGTCGCCGCCGTGGGCGCGGCAGACGATACGCACGGGACTGCCGCCGGCCTTGCGGAAGGCCAGCGCGCCCTGGATTTCCGGCAGCAGCCAGTAGTAATAAATGAGGTCGACGCCCTCCCCGGCCCGTTCGCGGTCCGCCAGGTAGCGTTCGAACATGCGCGCCCGGTACAGCGCGCGCACCAGTTCCTTGAGACTGTCCAGCTTGCGCGGCTTCGCCAGGATGCTGCCGAGGTCGGCAACCCAGCGGTAGCGCAGAAGCGCGGCCAGCAGGGCGCCGGCGACGCGCGGCAGCCGCAAGGCGCCCCAGCGCGCATCGGCATAGGCCAGGTCGACGCGCTGGCGCACCGGCCGCGCCGCGGTGCCGGGCTCATAGAAGATCGGCACCAGGTCGATGGTGCCGAAGCACTGCGACAGATGCTCGAGCTCGGCCGCCACGAAAGCTTCGCCGGTGCCGTAAGGATAGAGCGAGGTCACCATCAGCAGGCGCTGCGGCTTCATCGGGCGCCCTCCCCGCCGGCGGCCGCGATGCGCTCGGCCATGATGCGCCCGTACATCGTGATGGTGAACACCGCCGTGACCGTGAACGCGACGCTCGACGCCAGCGCCGCGCCCGGCGTGCCGAACACCGGAATCGCCAGCAGGCAGCCGCCGCCGTTGAGGCTAAACGACAGCAGCGCCCCCTGGATGTTGACCCGCTGCAGGCCCATCCCGGCCAGGGAATTGGACACCACGCTCATGTAGCTCCAGGTGATGATCCCGGGCAGGAGGATGACAAAGGGCAGCACCGAGCCGGCATAGTCGCGGCCGAATACCCACGGAATCGCGACCACCGACAGCAGGCCGGCCAAGACGCCTCCGGCCAGCGTGATCTTGAATACCGAAAGCGCGATCTTGCGCACCATCTTCTGCAGGGCCGCAGGCGTGCTGTTATGCGCGGCGGATTCCGGGAACACCACCACCGTGGCCGCGCTGGCGATCATCCACAGCACTTCGGCCAGCTGGATCGACAGCGCGTAGCGGCCGGCTGCGGCGGGATCGAGCAGGAAGCTCACCAGGTACAGCGCCACCCGGTAATTCAGGAAGGTGATCACGTTGCTCAGGTGGGCACGCAGGCCGAAGGCGATGGCCGTCCCCAGCTTCAGGCCGTGGTCCGGTCCGGCTACGGCCGGTGCGGCATAGCGGCGCACCCGCCATTCGCTGACCAGCCACAGCGCCGCCTGGCTGAGGATATGGCAGGCCAGCACCGCCGGCACGCTGACCGCACCGAGTGCGCCCAGCAGCAATACGCCGGCACAGAATACCAGCGGCTGGGTCAGCGCAGTCTTGTTGTAGGTGGCGTAGTCGCGCGCGCCCTGGATCAGTGCCGACGTCCAGGCCGCCAGCAACATCATCGGGAACAGCAGGCTGGCGTACAGTGCGGTGCGCTTGGCGGTGCCGGGCAGGTAGTGGGCGATGGCGCCGTCGCTGGCCAGCAGCAGTGCCAGCACGGCCGCGGCCCACAGCGCCAGCGCCAGCGCCCAGTTCATACGGCGCATGGTGCGCGCGCTGCCGGTTCCGCTGCTCATGTGGAACACATGGCTGGGACCGAGGCCGAGGTTGAGGAAGGCGTACAGGCTCTGCGGCAGCAGCAGGGCCGTGACCAGCAGGCCGTTGTCGTGGGCGCCGAGCTGGCGCGTGGTGACCCACAGCGCCACGAAGTACAGGCCGCTGGAGACGACCTGGCGCAGCAGGGTCGAGCCGATGGCGGCCGACAGGTCGAACCGGGCATCCGGGGTGCGGCCGAGGGCAAGCGAGGCCAGCAGGCTTTTCATGTGGGTCATCATAAGTGAGCCATTATCGGGTGCTGCTGCGGCCCGGACCTGTGCCCGATCAATGCACGGCTCGCATGACAAATCGGTCGCCGGCTCGCGCCAGCGCAAGGTCATGCAGCGTGGGTTCGGATAAGGTCGCAAGGTCGCTGCCGCTCTATCTGAATAGAGACAACCGCCCTGAGGACCGCCGTGCGCGCCCTGCCCTGCCTGCTGATGCTGTGTCTGCCGTGTGCCTGCCAGGTGCCTGGCGGCACTGCCGCGGCTGCCGCGGGCGGCGGCCGCACGCTGTGGGTGGCGCCCGACGGCGACGACGCGAATCCGGGCACGCGGCGCGCGCCGCTGCGCACGCTGGGTGCGGCGGCAGCACGGGCCGCCTCCGGCAGCGCAGCCGGCACCACGGTACAGGTCGCGCCGGGGGTCTATCAGGAAAACGTCAGGACCAGCGCCAGCGGCCGTCCCGGTGCCCGGGTCCGCTACCTCTCCACCGTGAGATGGGGTGCGCGCATCGTCGGCAGCGGCACCGAGGCGGTCTGGATCAACCACGGCCGCCACGTCGAGATTGCCGGCTTCGATCTCAGCGGCAGCGGGCGCATCGGCCTCCTGAATTACGGGTCGTGGGTACGGATGCGCGACAACCACGTGCACGACCTGCAAGTCTCCGGCGGCTGCACCGGGGATGGCGGCGGCGGCATCGTGAACGCCAACTACAAGGGGTCGCATGGCGAGATCGTCGGCAACGTGGTGCACGACATCGGCGTACCCGGTGCCTGCCAGGGCGTGCACGGTATCTATTACTCGAACCTGCATGGCCGCATCGAGAACAATATTGTTTACCGTGCGGCGGCCTGGGGCATCCATCTGTGGCATGCCGCCGATCAGGTGATCATTATTAACAACACCGTGTTCGCCAACGGTTCGGACAAAATCGGCGGCGGCATCGTGGTCGGCACCGGCGACAGTCCCGGCGGCGTGAAGCTGACCGGAACCCGCATCGCCAACAATATCGTCGCCTGGAACCCGCGCGCCTCGATCCAGCAATACTGCGATCCCGACGAGGCCTGCATCGGCACCGGGAATGTGGTGGCCGACAACGTGGTGTATGGCAACGGCTTGGGCATCCAGATGCGTGTCGGGAAAGCCACCGGTACCATTGTCGACGATCCGCATTTCGTCGACTTCCGGCCCGATGGCAGCGGCGATTATCGTTTGAAACGGCATTCACCTGCATTCGGCCATGGGGCCGCAATCGATATCGGCACCGCTGCAAAACGCTGATGCATTGAATACTTGCCTTTTTCCACGCGACGGCAAGCCATGCGAATGACCTGCTATCGCCTGCTGTTTTCCTTCCTCTCCCTATCGTTCCGATAATTCGATTTTCCAATAGGAAAATCTTTTCAAATCAACAGCTTGTCCGTTCGTATTCAATTACCGCGGATTCGTCATGTTTCATCGATATATGTTCCCTAATATAAATTCCATTAAGGAAAACCTTATTAAATAACTTATATCCCAGGGAAAATTTTTTTTCAAAAAGATTGAACTTAGGAAGTTTCCACCGCTCAAAGCTTCCGTATTTCAATTTTTGAGAAGGGTTTTCCCAATGAAACGAATCGTCACTTTTGCTTCGAATGTTCACGCCAGCGCACTGCTCTGCTGCAGCGCCGCCGTCCTCCTGACCGCTTGTGGTGCTGATACCAGCGGCAGCAAGACCGACACCGCGACCCTGTCGCACGGTGTCCAGAGCGCGAACGCATCCGAAGCAACTGTTGCCGCCGCCGGCCAGACCGCGGCGTTGACGGAAGAAAGCGCAGGTACCGGCGCTTTCGAGCATGCTTCGGCAACTGCCACCGCACCGCAAACCACCCGCCTGCTGGCGACCATCTCGTCGGCTACCACCGGCACCAACGCCACCGCGCAGGTTACCGACCTGTACCGCACCCTGCTCAACCGCGAGCCGGACAGCGGCGGCCTGCAGTTCTGGGTCCAGCAAGTAAACGCCGGCCTGTCGATCGACGGCGTCAAGAACGAATTCCTGAACAGCGCAGAGTACAAGAACCTGCAGGCGACTGCACCCGCGCCGGTCGCCGATCCGTCGGCCTACCACCTGTACGTGGCGACCACCGGTTCGGATTCGAACAGCGGTACCAAGGCCGCGCCGTTCAAGACCATCACCAAGGCCGCCTCGGTTGCCAAGGCCAGCACCACCGTCCACGTCGCCGCCGGCACCTACAACGGCAACGTCAGCACCAAGACCAGCGGCAGCGCATCGGGCAAGATCCGCTTCGTGTCCGACACCAAGTGGGGCGCCAAGATCGTCGGCACCGGTTCCGAAGCCATGTGGACCAACAACGGCAACTACGTCGAGATCAACGGTTTCGACATCACCGGTCCGGGCCGCCTGGGCATCCTGAACTATGCGTCGAACACGCTGGTCGCCAATAACCACATCCACAACCTGACCCTGTCGGGCGGCTGTACCGGCGACGGCGGCGCGGGCGTGGTCAATGCGACCTACGGCAGCACCAACGGCGACATGATCGGCAACGTCGTACACGACATCGGCAAGCCGGGCGGCTGCAACGGCGTGCAGGGCCTGTACTCGTCGAACACCGGCGGCACCATCGCCAACAACGTCGTCTACCGCGTCTCGTCCTTCGGCATCCACCTGTGGCACGCGGCCAGCGGCACCACCATCGCCAACAACACGGTCTTCGCCAACGGCTCGGCCGGCATGGGCGGCGGCATCGTGATCGGCGTGGGCGATTCGCCGGGCGGTGTCCTGCTGAACAACGTCAAGGTGCTCAACAACATCGTCTACAACAACCCGCGCGGCGGCATCCAGCAGTACTGCTACTCGGGTGCGACCTGCATCGGTACCGGCAACGTCGTGTCGAACAACCTGGTCTACGGCAGCAGCACCAACGTCGGCATGCTGAAGGGCAGCGCGACCGGCACCATCAGCGCCGATCCGAAGTTCGTCAGCTACAACCCGACCGCCACCGGCGACTACCGCCTGCAGAGCGGCTCGCCTGCCGTGAACAAGGGCATCGCCAGCGGCGCCCCGGCAGTCGACATCCTCGGCGTGGCCCGTCCGAAAGGCGGCGCCTTCGACATCGGCGCCTACGAAAGCTTCTGATAGCCCGCTAGCGCAAGCTCGGCACGATGCCCGGCACCTGGTGCCGGACACCGGATACAAGCCCTGTGACGGTGATGCCGTCGCAGGGCTTTTTTTATCTGGGCAGGCACATCGGACTGGCGGCGAAGGCAGCTCATGCCAATGGCGCCCGTGGATGAACTGAACAATATGCGGCGTTCCATTTCATATTCGAAATCAAGTGTTGCGTTTTCATTCATACGGAAAATTTTTTTACGAAAAGATTGAACTTAGGAAGTTTCCTGCGCTCAAAAGCAGTATCAATGACTTCTTGATTCAAGGAACTTCCCTAGATGAAAAACGCAATCGCTTCGCTCTTCGCCCACCGTGCCAACACCCTCGTCGCCTGCAGTGCAGCCGTCCTGCTCGCCGCTTGCGGCGGTACCGACGCCGGCAGCAGCGCCGCCGCCCAGACCGCAGCCAAGCTGGCCGTCGCCAATGCCGACAAGGGTGCCGCCCTCGTCGACGCCGCTGTGACCGCGGCCGGTGCTGCACCGCTGAGCGCCGCCAGCTTCAATGTCGATGGTTACGAGAAAGAAGTGCAAGCTGCAGCCGACGCAGCCCAGGCCGAAGGCGGCACCAAACTGCTGGCCACCCTGACCAGCGCAACCCCGAACGCCACCACCACCAGCACCTACCACCTGTACGTGGCCACCACCGGTTCGGATTCGAACACCGGTACCCAGGCTGCGCCGTTCAAGACCATCACCAAGGCCGCCTCGGTTGCCAAGGCCGGCACCACCGTGCACGTCGCCGCCGGCACCTACAACGGCAACGTCAGCACCAAGACCAGCGGCACCGCGACTGCCCGCATCAGCTTCGTGTCGGACACCAAGTGGGGCGCCAAGATCGTCGGCACCGGCACCGAAGCCATGTGGACCAACAACGGCAACTACGTCGACATCAGCGGCTTCGACATCCGCGGTCCGGGCCGCCTCGGCATCCTGAACTACGCGTCGAACACCCTGGTCTCGAACAACCATATCCACAACCTGACCCTGTCGGGCGGCTGCACCGGCGACGGCGGCGCGGGCGTGGTCAATGCGACCTACGGCAGCACCAACGGCGACATGATCGGCAACGTGGTGCACGACATCGGTACGCCGGGCGGCTGCAACGGCGTGCAGGGCCTGTACTCGTCGAACACCGGCGGCAAGATCATGAACAACGTGGTGTACCGCGTTTCGTCCTTCGGTATCCACCTGTGGCACGCGGCCAGCGGCACCACCATCGCCAACAACACGGTCTTCGCCAACGGCTCGGCCGGCATGGGCGGCGGTATCGTGATCGGCGTGGGCGATTCGCCGGGCGGTGTCCTGCTGAACAACGTCAAGGTGCTCAACAACATCGTCTACAACAACCCGCGCGGCGGCATTCAGCAGTACTGCTACTCGGGTGCGACCTGCATCGGTACCGGCAACGTCGTGTCGAACAACCTGGTCTACGGCAGCAGCACCAACGTCGGCATGCTCAAGGGCAGCGCGACCGGCACCATCAGCGCCGATCCGAAGTTCGTCAGCTACAACCCGACCGCCACCGGCGACTACCGCCTGCAGAGCGGCTCGCCTGCCGTGAACAAGGGTATCGCCAGCGGCGCCCCGGCAGTCGACATCCTCGGCGTGGCCCGTCCGAAAGGCGGTGCCTTCGACATCGGCGCCTACGAAAGCTTCTGAATCCAGTCACGCTAATATCTAGAGCACAGGAAGTAAAAAGCCCCGCGACGGTCCGGCCGTCGCGGGGCTTTTTTCATTTCTCAGGATCGTGGATCAGTCTTCGCCGCCGGCATCCGCATCCAGCTGGCGCAGGAAGGCCAGCTTGTCGGCTACCTTGCCCTCGATCCCGCGCGGCACCGGCTGGTACCAGCGCGGCTCCGGCATCCCGTCCGGCAGGTAGGTTTCGCCGGCCGCGTACGCATGCGGCTCGTCGTGGGCATAACGGTAGGCATGGCCGTAGCCGAGTTCCTTCATCAGCTTGGTCGGCGCATTGCGCAGGTGCACCGGCACCTCGCGCGACTTGTCCTTGCGCACAAAGGCCATCGCGGCATTGAAGGCGTTGTAGCCGGCATTGCTCTTGGCCGCGATCGCCAGGTAGATCACGGCCTGGCCCAGCGCCAGTTCGCCCTCGGGCGAACCCAGGCGTTCATAGGTGGTGGCAGCGTCGTTGGCGATCTGGATCGCGCGCGGGTCGGCCAGGCCGATGTCTTCCCAGGCCATGCGCACGATGCGGCGCGACAGGTACTTGGCGTCGGCGCCGCCGTCCAGCATGCGGCACAGCCAGTACAGCGCGGCGTCCGGATGCGAGCCGCGCACCGACTTGTGCAGGGCCGAGATCTGGTCGTAGAAATTGTCGCCGCCCTTGTCGAAGCGGCGCGCGTTCAGGGTCAGCGCGTTCTCGACGAACTCGCCGGTGATGCGGGTGATGCCGGACGTTTCCGCCGAAGTCTTGGTCTGTTCCAGCAGGTTGAGGAAGCGGCGCGCATCGCCGTCGGCGTAGCCGACCAGGGTCTGCACCGCCACCTCGTCGAACTGCAGGTGGCCCAGCACCCGCTCCTGCGCGCGCGCCAGCAGCTGGCGCATCTCGTCGTCGTTCAGCGCCTTGAGCACATAAACTTGGGAGCGCGACAGCAGTGCCGAATTGACTTCGAACGAGGGGTTTTCGGTGGTGGCGCCGATCAGCGTGACCAGGCCGCTCTCCACGAAGGGCAGCAATGCATCCTGCTGCGATTTGTTGAAGCGGTGGATCTCGTCGATGAACAGGATGGTGTGCTTGCCGCGTGCCAGGTACTGCTCGGCCTGCTCGATGGAAGCGCGGATGTCCTTGACCCCGGACAGCACCGCCGACAGCGCGATGAATTCGCAATCGAAGGCGTTGGCGGTCAGGCGCGCCAGCGTGGTCTTGCCGACGCCCGGCGGCCCCCACAGGATCATCGAGTGCGGCCGCCCCGATTTGAAGACCAGGTTGAGCGGCTTGCCCTCGCCCAGCAGGTGGCTCTGGCCGATCACCTCGCCGATGGTTTTCGGGCGCAGCGCTTCGGCCAGCGGCGCTGCGGGTTCGGTCCGGAACAGGTCGTCGGTGTTGTGCTTGTCCATCTTGCGTATGTGTGGCCGGATAACGAAAACGCAAGTGTAATGGATGAGAACGATGCCGCGTTAGTGCAGCCTTACTGGTGGGAGACTTCAGCCCCCTTCGGCACCTCGAACTTGAAGGTTTGCGCGCCCAGAGACGGGTTGCGCTGGAAGCTGGTGAACTTCAGCAGCGTGGTCTGGCCGAAGTTGTCCTTCAGCTCCATCGCCTGCGGCACGCCGTCCTTCAGGCCGATGCCGATCTGCTCGAAGGTGGTGTCCTTGGTCTTCGGGGTGGCACTCAGCCACTCGAGGCCGTCGCGGGTGCCGGCTTCGGCCAGCGTGAAGTTCTTTTCCAGGTCGTTGCTGCCGAACAGGATCGCGGCCGGCGAGCTGCCCAGCGCATTGCCCAGCTTGCGGGTGGTCACCTGGTTGAGGTCCTTGTCGTACAGGTACAGGGTGTCGCCGTCGGCCTGCAGCACCTGTTCGTAGGGCTTCTGGTAGGTCCAGATGAACTTGCCGGGGCGGGCGAACACGAAGGTACCGGTCGAGGGCGGTGCGGCCTTGCCGGCGGTGGTCTTGCGGAGCTGGGTCTGGGTGAAGTCGCCGCGCGCGGATTTGGTGCCGGCGACGAAGGATTTGAACTGGTCCAGCGCGGCGGCAGAGGCGTGGGTGCCGATAGCCAGGGTGGCGGTTGCGATCAGGGCGGTCAGGGTCGTTTTCAGCGTCATTGTCGTGTTCCTTTTTTTGTTGGCCGAAGGGGTGTGGCAGAGCAGGCCGCGGTTGGGTGCGTGCGATGTGCGGTGGACGGCGGAGCCGTCCACCCTGCCCAGCGTCGCCGTCGCCGTTTTTATTCGGCGCTGGCGGCGGGCACGAGAATGTCGCGGTTGCCGTTCGACTGCATCGGCGACACCACCCCGCTCTGCTCCATCTGCTCGAGCAGGCGGGCGGCGCGGTTGTAGCCGATGCGCAGGTGGCGCTGCACCAGCGAGATCGAGGCGCGGCGGTTCTTGAGCACCACCTGCACCGCCTGGTCGTACATCGCGTCGGATTCGCCGCCGCCTTCGCCGGCCGCCGCACCCTCGCCGGCGCCGCCTTCTTCGGCCACGCCCCCTTCGAGGATGCCTTCAATGTAATTCGGTTCGCCGGTCGACTGCAGATGTTTTACAACTCGATGCACTTCGTCATCCGACACGAAGGCACCGTGCACGCGTACCGGCAGGCCGGTACCCGGCGGCATGTACAGCATGTCGCCCATGCCGAGCAGGGTCTCGGCGCCCATCTGGTCGAGAATCGTGCGCGAGTCGATCTTGGACGACACCTGGAACGCGATACGGGTCGGGATGTTGGCCTTGATCAGGCCGGTGATCACGTCGACCGACGGACGCTGGGTCGCCAGGATCAGGTGGATGCCGGCGGCACGCGCCTTCTGTGCGATACGGGCGATCAGTTCCTCGACCTTCTTGCCGACCACCATCATCAGGTCGGCCAGCTCGTCGATGATGATGACGATCGTCGGCAGCTTTTCCAGCGGCTCGGGATTGTCCGGCACGATCGAGAACGGGTTCGGGATGTGTTCCTCGCGCTTGGCCGCATCCAGGATCTTGCCGTTGTAGCCGGCCAGGTTACGCACGCCCAGTTTGGACATCAGCTTGTACCGGCGCTCCATCTCGTTGACGGCCCAGTTCAGCGCGTGGCCGGCCTGGCGCATGTCGGTGACCACCGGCGCCAGCAGGTGCGGAATGCCCTCGTACACCGACATTTCCAGCATCTTCGGGTCGATCAGGATCAGGCGCACGTCGGCCGGGTCGGCCTTGTACAGCAGCGACAGGATAGTAGCGTTGATGCCGACCGACTTGCCGGAACCGGTGGTACCCGCCACCAGCAGGTGCGGCATCTTGGCCAGGTCGGCCACCACCGGCTTGCCGGCGATGTCCTTGCCCAGCGCCACGGTCAGCGCCGAGGTGCTGTCGGCGTACACCTTGGAGCCGACGATTTCCGTCAGGCGCACGATCTGGCGTTTCGGGTTCGGCAGTTCCAGCGCCATGTAGTTCTTGCCGGGGATGGTCTCGACCACGCGGATCGACGTCAGCGACAGCGAGCGCGCCAGGTCGCGCGCCAGGTTGACGATCTGGCTGCCCTTGACGCCGGTGGCCGGCTCGATTTCGTAGCGGGTCACGACCGGGCCCGGATAGGCGGCCACGACCTTGGCTTCGACGCCGAAGTCGGACAGCTTTTTCTCGATCAGGCGGCTGGTGAATTCCAGGGTCTCGATGGCGACCGATTCCTGGGCCGGCGGCGCCTCGTCCAGCAGGCCCAGCGGTGGCAGCGTGGAATCGCCCGAGACTTCGAACAGCGCGGTCTGGCGTTCCTTCTCGGCGCGTTCCGAACGCGGCACGCTGACCATTTGCGGCTCGATCTTGATCGCGGACGGCGCCGCGGCGGCTGGCTGCGGCGCAGCAGCAGCGGCACGCGCGGCCGGGGCTGCCCGCGCCGGCGCCGGCTGCTGGAAGGGTTCGTCATCGAGCGCCGGTTCGGCCGGCGCCTTGGCCAGCGAAATCTGCGGCTCATGGCGCGGCTCGCCCTGCGGCTCCACCCTGCCCTCGGCGGCGGCCGGCTCGGCTTTCGTCTTCGACTTGACCTTGGCCATGGCCTTGGCCAGGAAGCCCGGCTGCACAGCCGGCTCTTCGAAGCGCTCTTCGTCGAGCACGTCGTCGGCCGTACGGGTGTCGACATGGCGACCGACAGCGGGTTCGTGCTTCAGCACCGGCGCATTGCCGTGCTTTTCGACGAACTTGGCACGCTCGTGCACCACCGCCTCGTCGCGCCGGTGCGCCGCGACTTCGCCCAGCGCGCGGTCTTCGCGGTCTTCGTAGCGCAGGCGGAACCAGTCCCAGCCACGCTCGACCGACTCGCCGATGCGTTCGGCCGTCGCCAGCCAGGACACCTGGAAATACCAGGAAAAGCCGAGGCCGAACAACAGCAGCAGCAACAGGGTGGCCCCGGTGAAGCCCAAGGCGGTATGGGCAGCGTGGCCGATCAGCTGGCCCAGCACCCCGCCGGCCGCGCGCGGCAATTCGACCTTGAGCGACCACATGCGCAGGTATTCGAGTCCCACGCTGCCGGCGAACATCAGGGCGAAGCCGACCCAGCGGATCACGGTCTCGCCCTGGTGCTCGGGTTCGGGGAGCGGCTGCTCGACCACGAAGCGACTGTGCAGGCGGCGGTAGCCTTTATACACGGCGCGCGTAAAACAGACGCACAGCCACCAGGCCGAGAAGCCGAAGATGAACAGCAGCAGGTCCGCCAGCCAGGCGCCGGCGCGGCCGCCGAGGTTGGCGACGTGGGCCACCGCGTTTTCGTGCGACCAGCCCGGATCGGCTTTGTTATAACTGAGCAGGATGAGGACGAAATACAACAACGCGACGGCCGTGGCCAGCCAGCGCGCCTCGGACAGCAGGCGCACGAGCCGGTTCGGCAGCGGCTGCCGGGGTGCCCGGGGCTTGTGGGTATAGGTCGAACCGGTCGAAGTACTATTCTTGCTCATACGAGATGCTACTGAATGAAGCCGATACAGCGAAAGATGTTCATTCTAAGCCATATATGGCCGGGAAGGCCCCACGATTCATGCTTGTTTGCATCATCGAATATAATCTCCGGTCCGATTCCCCCTTGATTCCGATGACCGGCGCCCCCACTTGCCGCCCATCATCACCTGAGAAGACGTTCAACATGACCACTCGCAAACACGCCAAAGTCCTGATCCTCGGTTCTGGCCCCGCCGGCTACAGCGCCGCCGTTTACGCTGCACGCGCCAACCTCAATCCGATGCTCGTGACCGGCGTCGAGCAAGGCGGCCAGCTGATGACCACTACCGATGTCGAAAACTGGCCGGGCGACCCGCTGGGCGTCCAGGGCCCGGAACTGATGGCGCGCCTGCTGCAGCATGCCGAGCGTTTCAATACCGAGATTGTTTTCGATCATATCCACACGACTTTCCTGAACGAAAAACCGATCCGCCTGGTCGGCGATTCGCATGAGTTCACCTGCGACGCCCTGATCATCGCCACCGGCGCTTCGGCCCAGTACCTCGGCCTGCCGAGCGAACAGGAATTCATGGGCAAGGGCGTGTCCGCCTGCGCCACCTGCGACGGTTTCTTCTACCGTAACCAGGAAGTCGCGGTGATCGGCGGCGGCAACACCGCGGTCGAGGAAGCGCTGTACCTGGCCAACATCGCCACCAAGGTAACCGTGATCCACCGCCGCGACAAGTTCCGCGCCGAACCGATCCTGATCGACCGCCTGATGCACAAGGTCGAGGAAGGCAAGATCGTGCTGGAGCTGAACCAGACCCTTGACGAAGTCACCGGCGACGCCAGCGGCGTGACCGGCCTGCGCCTGAAATCCACCGGCGACGGCGCCGTCAAGGAACTGAAGGTACACGGCCTGTTCGTGGCGATCGGCCACAAGCCGAACACCTCGATCTTCGATGGCCAGCTGGACATGCACAACGGCTACATCAAGACCCGCAGCGGCACCGAAGGCATGGCGACCGCCACCAGCGTGGCCGGCGTGTTCGCCGCCGGCGACGTGCAGGACCACGTGTACCGCCAGGCGATCACTTCGTCGGGTTCGGGCTGCATGGCCGCGCTGGATGCCCAGCGCTACCTGGAAGCACTCGAGTAACTCTTACATTTTCCGATGGCAGGCATGAAAGATTTCGGCGACCTCAAATCCTTCCGCGACCGTCTGAAGGTCGAAGAACGCCTGCGCGCCATCGAAAAAGCCGAGCGCGAAAAGCGCGAGCGGGCCGAACGCGAGAATGCGGTCGAGTTCCGCACGGCGGTCAAGGACGTCCAGCCGATGCCGGAGTCCGACCGCTACGTCTGGCGTCCGGCCCACGAAGCCGAGCTGCGGCGCCAGGCCGCGGCGCGGCGTCCGCCGACCGACGATGAAGTGCAGGCGATCCTGGCCGAATCGATGCTGTCCGACCAGTTCGATGTCGACGGTTTGCTCGACGAAGAGCCGACCCTCAGCTGGGCCGCGCCCGGCGTCGGTCCCGATGTGGTGAAAAAGCTACGCAAGCGCCATTGGCCGGTCGAGGATGAAATCGACTTGCACGGCTTGACGCGCGACCTGGCGCGGCGCGTCGTCGATGCTTTTTTGCGCAGAAGCAACAAAAATGGTGTACGCTGCGTGCGCATCATCCACGGCGTCGGTTACGGCTCGGCCGGCGGCGAACCCGTGCTGCGCGGCATGGTCCACAGCTGGCTGGTGCAGACCGGCGAAACGGTCGCCTTCTGCGTGGCCAACCGCGCCGACGGCGGCAACGGCGCCCTGATCGTCTTGCTGCGGCCGGCGCTGGACGAGCGCGAACGCTGAACCCTGCCACTGCCTATGTGCAGACTTCGTTTTTGAGTCCGCTCAATACGGATTCGCCACAATCTACATTGACATTTCCTTGTGTCAAAATATGCGCAAATTGAGCATGAAACCTTGTAAGATGCTCTCCCAGAAAACCCGAGTTGGCCAACCTGTAAAGGAATGAGTCGAGAGTGATGTCCAGTACGCCTGAACCGATGGCGATTCCGCAGCGTGTCGACCTGCTC
This sequence comes from Herbaspirillum sp. SJZ107, assembly GCF_006715485.1. GTDB lineage: Bacteria > Pseudomonadota > Gammaproteobacteria > Burkholderiales > Burkholderiaceae_D > Telluria. Next base: position 837,090 of record NZ_VFNH01000001.1, on the reverse strand, counting down.
AATTGCGCGGACGAACCCATCCACCTGCCCGGATCGATCCAGCCCCACGGTGCCCTGTTCTTCCTCGACAGCGACGGCGCCGTCGAAGGCTGGAGCGCGAACGCGGACACGCGCCTGGACCTGGCGCTGGCACTCGGCCGCAACTACGAGCAGCTCGGCTTGCCGGCGTCGGTGGCCGAACTGGTCCACGAGACTTTCGACACCATGCACGACGGCGGCGCCGCGCCGCTGGTTGCCGCGGTCGTGATCGGCGCGTCCGAATACGATTGCGTGGTGCATGCGCACAAGGGCCGGGTGATCGTCGAGTTCGAGGCGCGCGAGGAATCCACCGACGCGGTGGCGCTGTTCGCGATCAAGGCCCACAGCTCGATCGAGCGCCTGCGCCGCCAGAAGAGCATCGACGGCCTGCTGCGCACCGCCGTGCGCCAGGTGCGCGAATTCACCGGCTTCGACCGCGTGATGGCTTACCGTTTCCGCAGCGACGACAGCGGCGACGTGGTGGCCGAAGCCCGCGGCGACGAACTGGTGCCCTACGTTGGCCAGCGCTACCCGGCCGGCGACATCCCGCAGCAGGCGCGCCGCCTGTACGTGCTGAACACCCTGCGCATGATCGCCGACATGACCTACGACGCCGTGCCCCTGCTGGGCGCACCCGGCGCGCCGGCGCTCGACATGAGCTTCAGCGTGCTGCGCAGCGTGTCGCCGATCCACGTCGAATACCTGCAGAACATGGGCGTGGCGGCCTCGATGAGTGTCTCGATCGTGATCAACGGCCGCCTGTGGGGCCTGATCGCCTGCCACCACATGAGCCCGAAGCGCGTGCCCTACTCGATCCGCATGGCGGCCGACGTGCTGGCGCAAGTGATCGGCTCGACCGTGCAGAGCATCGAATCGAACGACCAGGCCGCCCTGGCCGAGCGCAATGCCAAGGTGCGTACCAGCCTGGTCGAATCGCTGCTGCTCGAGGAAGACCCGCTCGAAGCGCTGGTCAAGCACGGCGAGGAACTGATGGCCTCTAGCCAGTCGCAGGCCATGGTGGTGTGCCAGTTCGGACGTGTGGTCTGCCTCGGCATCGACCAGGACGCCGGCGAACGCATCGTCGCCTCGCTGCCGGGCGAAGCCAACGACCTGCTGCTGCGCCATGGCGTGCACGACTGGCCCGAACAGGACCGGGATACGCTCGGCAAGTGGGTCGGCGTGCTCGGCCTGCCCTTCGATCCGCCCAGCGGCGGCTGGTGCCTGCTGCTGCGCACCGAACAGGTGGAACATGTCGCCTGGGGCGGCAAGCCCGAAAAGAGCGAACAGGTCGGCCCGATGGGCGCGCGCCTGACCCCGCGCGGCTCTTTCGACGCCTGGCACGAGACGGTGCGCGGCTGCGCCCATCCGTGGGAAGACGGCATCCTGACCCATGCGCGCCTGACGCTGGGCGAACTGATGCGGGTGTCGAACGCGCGCCGCGCCCAGACCGAAACCACGCGCGCCCAGTTGCTGGCGATGCTGGGCCACGACCTGCGCGACCCGCTGCACTCGATCAACATGGCCGGCATGGTGCTGGAAAAGACCGACGGCACCAACAACAAGGGCACGCTCGGACGGCGCATCCAGTCGTCCAGCAACCGCATGCAGCGCATGATCGGCCAAGTGCTGGACATGAGCCGCATCGACCGCGGCCTGAACCTGGGCGTGGCGCTCGATGCGGTCGACCTGGCGCCGCTGGTCGAGGACATGGTCGAGGAGGCGCGCCTGGCCTACCCGACCATCGTCTACGATCTGCACACGATCGGCCCGGCCTTCGTGCAGGCTGACGATGCGCGCCTGGGCCAGGTGTTGTCCAACCTGCTCAGCAATGCGCGCCACCACGGCGAACCGAACCAGCCGATCAAGATCCGCCTGACGGTGAATGACGGCATGGCGGAAGTGTGCGTGTCGAATGCCGGCGCCCCGATCCCGCCGGAGGCCGAGGCGACGCTGTTCAATCCGTACAAGCGCAGTTCGCTGAACAACCCGCGCAACCGCACCGGCATGGGCCTGGGCCTGTACATCGCCCAGCAGATCGTGCGCGAGCACCAGGGCGAGATCGTCTACCACCACGAGAACGGCCGTGTGATCTTCACGGTGAAGCTGCCGCTGGCGCCGCGCCAGGCTGCGCAGCCCTGATTCGATCGTTACGCATCAGGCATACTTACACAGCCGGGCTTGGCATGTTAGTCTAGCAACTAGTCTAGCAACAGCGCCACAAGCCCGGCTGCCGCATGCATCTACTCAAATTCATTGAAATCATGGCGATCCTGGTGGGCGCCTTTTCCGGCTTCATCGAAGCGCGCCGCAAGAGAATGGACCTGGTCGGGGTATTCACGGTCGCCTTCATCGCCGCTTTCGGGGGCGGCACCCTGCGCGACATCCTGCTCGACAAGCGGCCCCTGTTCTGGGTGATCCACCAGGAATACGCGATCCTGATCTTCGTGCTGGCGCTGGTGGCCTCGCCGCTGATCCGCACCATGCGCCACATGGTGACGGAACGCCTGATCGTGATCGCCGACGCCTTCGGCCTGGGCCTGTTTTCGGTGGCCGGCGTGTCGTCGGCGCTGGATGCCGGCATGCCGCTGTTCATCGCATCGATGATGGGCGTCATCACCGGCATCTTCGGCGGCGTCCTGCGCGACATCGTCTGCAACGAAGTGCCGATGGTCTTCCGCGACGGCAAACCCTATGCGCTGTGCGCCTTTCTCGGCAACTGGATCTTCCTGGTCATGGGCATCTATGGCGTGGACAAGGACATCGCGCTGTGGTCGAGCGCGCTGTTCATCGTGTTGTCGCGGCTGCTGGCGTGGAAATTCGATTTGACGCTGGGGCGGTGATCAGCCCCCAAGAACGTCGTTCCCGCGGGGGCGGGAACGACGGCGTCGGGAGACTCAGACCGCGTCCGGCCCGGTCTCGCCGGTGCGGATGCGGATCACCTGCTCCACGTCCTGCACGAAGATCTTGCCGTCGCCGATCTTGCCGGTGCGCGCCGCCTTGATGATGGCGTCGACCACCTGCTCGGTCATGGCATCGTCGACCACCACCTCGATCTTCACCTTCGGCAGGAAATCGACCACGTACTCGGCGCCGCGATACAGCTCGGTATGGCCCTTCTGGCGGCCGAAGCCTTTCACCTCGGTCACGGTCAGGCCGGTGACGTTGACGTCGGCCAGCGCCTCACGCACCTCGTCCAGCTTGAACGGTTTGATCACGCAGGTAATTTGTTTCATTTAAAGCTCCTTTCAGGTTTTCTTGGGCGGCGCACGGCGGCGCCTTTGGTCTCGGTCCGGCTCAATTATCCGGAATCTGGGCCAGCTGCTCCATCCACACGGTTGCCTCGGAATCGCTCGGGGCGCGCCAGTCGCCGCGCGGCGACAGCGAGCCGCCATTGCCGACCTTCGGCCCGTTCGGCACGCAGGAACGCTTGAACTGGCTGGTCTTGAAGAAGCGCCACAGGAAGATGCCGAGGTTCTTCTTGATCGCCGCCAGGTCGTACTGGTTGCGCGCCGGGTTGCCGCCTTCCGGCCACGGCCCGAGGTCGCGGTCACGCCAGGCCGACCAGGCCAGGAAGGCCACCTTGCTCGGCCGGAAGCCGTAGCGCAGCGTGTAGTACAGGTTGAAGTCCTGCAGCTCGTAGGGACCGATGAAGTTCTCGGTGACCTGGGCCGGCTTGCCCTCTTCTTTACCGGTGCCGGTCTTGGCAGGCACCAGTTCCGGGCTGATCTCGGTTTCCAGTACCTGGATCAGCACGTCGGAACCGGTGTCGCCGATCTGCTTCGTGTCCGCCACCCAGCGCACCAGGTGCGAGATCAGGGTCTTGGGCACGCTGGCATTCACGTTGTAGTGCGACATGTGGTCGCCCACGCCGTAGGTGCACCAGCCCAGCGCCAGCTCGGACAGGTCGCCGGTGCCGATCACGATCGCGTGGTTGTGGTTGGCAAGGCGGAACAGGTGGCTGGTGCGTTCGCCCGCCTGCACGTTCTCGAAGGTGACGTCGTACTCTTCCTTCCCCTCGGCGTACGGGTGGCCGAGGTCCTTCAGCATCTGGATGCAGCTGGGGCGGATGTCGATTTCGCGCGCGCTGCAGCCGACCGCCGCCATCAGGTCGCGCGCCTGGCGCAGCGTGCGTTCGCTGGTGGCGAAACCGGGCATGGTGTAGGCCAGGATGTTGGTGCGCGGCAGGCCGAGGCGGTCCATCGCCTTGGCGCAGACCAGCAGCGCGTGGGTCGAATCGAGGCCGCCGGAAATGCCGATCACGACCTTCTCGTGGCCCGAGGATTGCAGCCGCTGCAGCAGCGCCTGCACCTGGATGTTGTAGACCTCGGTGCAGCGCTCGTCGCGCCGCGCGCTCGACGCCGGCACGTAGGGGAAGCGCTCGACCAGGCGCTGCAGCGGCAGGTCGCGCTCGAGCGGCAGCGCCAGCGGGAAGCGCTGGATGCGGAACCTGGCGACTTCGTCGGCATGGCGGCGCACCGATTGCGCGAAGGTGGTCGCGTGCATGCGGTCCTGCGCCAGCCGTTCCAGGTCGACGTCGGCAAAGATGATGTGCGAATCCTGCAGGAAGCGCTGCGACTCGGCCAGCATGTCGCCTTTTTCATAGATCAGCGACTGGCCGTCCCAGCCCATGTCGGTGGTCGACTCGCCCAGGCCGGCCGAGGTGTACAGGTAAGCCGCCACGCAGCGCGCCGACTGCTGGCCGACCAGCTGGTGCCGGTAGCCGCTCTTGCCCACCACGATGTTCGAGGCCGACAGGTTGACCAGCACCGTGGCCCCGGCCAGCGCCGCGAACGAGGATGGCGGTACCGGCACCCAGACGTCTTCGCAGATCTCGACGTGGAAGCGGAACAACGGCAGCCCGGTTTCCTGATTCGCGACCTCGAACAGCTGCTCCGGACCGAAGGGCACGTCCTGTCCGAGCAGGCCGATCTGCGTCACGGCGGTGTTGTCCGCGGGACTGAACTGCCGCATTTCGTAAAATTCGCCATAATTGGGCAAATAGCTCTTCGGCACCACACCCAGGATGCGACCGCCGGCCACGACCACCGCGCAATTGAACAGCGTATGGTTGAGGCGCAGCGGCACGCCGACGATCATGGCCAGCGGCAGTTCGGTGGACGCCGCGACCACGTCGGCAAGCGCGGCCAGGCAGGCATCGAGCAGCGCGCGCTGGTGAAACAGGTCGTCGCAGGTATAGGCGGAAAGGCCCAGTTCCGGGAAGGCGACCAATACCGCGCCCTGTACGGCCGCCTGGCGCGCCAGTTCGATCGTCTGGCGCGCGTTGAACGCCGGATCGGCGACCTTGCAGCGCGGGCTGGCGACGGCGACACGGGCGAAATCGTGCGAATAGAGGTTGAAGAATGGCTTATCCATCATGCATCTTTCCTTGGGTGAGCTTCGACCACCATTTGTTTGCCGGGAAGCGCGGCGCCCGCGCAGTACCCGTTACTCCTTTGATATGGAAGTCATCTTGAATTATCGCACGCATATCGTTTCTTCTCTGTCCGAGATCGGCCAGCCCGCGTGGGACGCGCTGGCATCCAGCCAGGACAAACCGAATCCCTTCCTCTCGTATGCCTTCCTGCATGCCCTGCACGAGTCCGGCAGCGCCGCGCCGGATGCCGGGTGGCAGCCGCAATTTCTCACGCTGTACGACGGCGAAGACCTGGCCGCCGCCCTGCCCCTGTACGTCAAATACCACTCCTACGGCGAATACGTGTTCGACTGGGCCTGGGCCGACGCCTACGGGCGCAATGGCCTCGAGTACTACCCGAAACTGCTGTCGGCGATCCCGTTCACGCCGGTGACCGGCCCGCGCCTGCTGGCGCGCGACGACACCGCCCGCGCCGCCCTGATCGAGGTGCTGCGCCACGTGCAGCAGTCGACCGAGGTCTCGTCGACCCACATCCTGTTTCCGCCCGAGGAACATGCGCGCCAGCTGGGCGAAGCCGGCTTCCTGCTGCGCAGCGGGGTGCAGTTCCACTGGGTGAACCAGGGCTATGCGGACTTCGATGCCTTCCTGGCGACGCTGGAGCAAAAAAAACGCAAGAACATCCGCGCCGAGCGGCGCAAGGTCAGGGAAGCCGGCGTGACCTTGCGCCGGGTGCGCGGCGTCGACGCCACCGACGAAGACTGGCGCTTCTTCACGCGCTGCTACCGGCATACCTATGCCGAGCATTACTCGAAGCCTTACCTGAACCTCGACTTCTTCCGGCGCATCGGACGCGAGATGCCGCAGAATCTGCTGCTGGTGATTGCCGAGCGCGAGGGGACGCCGATCGCTGCATCGCTGGTGGTGCACGACGAGACCACCCTGTATGGCCGCTACTGGGGCGCGCTCGAACACGTGCCCTGCCTGCATTTCGAGACGGCGTACTACCAGCCGCTGGAATTCTGCATCGAGCAGGGCATCGGGGTGTTCGAGGGCGGCGCCCAGGGCGAGCACAAGATGGCGCGCGGCTTCCTGCCGACACGGACCTGGTCGGCCCACTGGCTCAAGCATCCGGCCTTTGCCGATGCGATCGAGCGCTTCCTCGAACAGGAGGCGGGCGGGATCGACGATTACATCGATGAGCTGAACGACCGGAATCCGTTCCGGGGCCAGGCCTGACCCGGGCCGGTCATTTGCACCGCCCGCATATTGACTTGACGACAAGCCGGACGCTGCCCGATGATTGCCGGGCGGTACGGCATGAGGCCGCTACCACCGACCCTGGAGAAGACATAATGAAACGATTCATCCTGGCCGCCCTGCTGGCGGGCGGCGTGGCCGGCCTGGCGCAGGCCGCCGACAAGGCCGACGATGCCCAGTTGCGCGCGGCGATCGCGGGCAGCCACCGCAGCAGCGCCAACGCGGCGCGCGACAACTGGCGCCATCCGTATGACACCCTGGCCTTCTTCGGCATCAAGCCGAACATGACCGTGGTGGAGCTGTCGCCCGGTGGCGGCTGGTACACCGAGATCCTGGCGCCCTACCTGCGCGACAACGGCAAGCTGATCGCCGCAGGCCCAGCCTTCGATCCGGCCAAGCGTGGCACCGTGGCCTTCAAGCAGAAACTGGACGCCAATCCGGCGGTCTTCGGCAAGGTCGTGCAGGGCGTGTTCGCGCCGCCGTCGACCTACAACTTCGCCGCCCCCGGCAGCGTCGACATGGTGCTCACCTTCCGCAACCTGCACAACTGGATCGACGCCGGCGGCGACGACGAGCTCAAGGGCGTGTTCAAGGCGGCCTACACCAGCCTGAAGCCGGGCGGCGTGCTCGGCATCGAAGAACACCGCCTGCCGGAAGCCATGCCGCAGGATCCCAAGACCTCGAGCGGGTACGTGCACGAATCCTATGTGATCAGGATGGCGGAAAGCGCCGGCTTCAAGCTAACGGCGAAATCCGACATCAATGCCAATCCGAAGGACAAGGCCGACCACAAGGGGGGCGTATGGGCTCTGCCCCCGACCCTGGCCAACCGCGACCAGGACCGCGAGAAATACCAGGCGATCGGCGAGAGCGACCGCATGACGCTCAAGTTCGTGAAGCCATAAACCGCAGCGTGCCCGCTGCCGCTGGTTTGCGGGCGGTCATGGCGCGGTCAAGCTGCGCACGCATCCGGGACAGGCGGCGCAGCACTGGCGCACGGATCTTGCCCGGTCTCGGCCGGGACGCCATCGGCGCCTTCCCACTGAGCGCCATGGACCCGGTTGCGGCCACTGCGTTTGGCGAAGTACATCAATTCGTCCGCGCGCGCGATCAGGGCCTGGCTGGCCATGCCCGGCAGGCAAGAGGACAGGCGCGCGCTCACCACGCCGAAGCTGGCCGTCGCATGGATCCGGACATCGGCATGGGGACGGCTTGTTTCGGCAAGACGTGCGCGCATGCGCTCGGCAAGGGCCAGGCCCTCGTCCAGGCTGGTGTCGGGCAGGATCAGGAGGAATTCTTCGCCGCCGTAACGCACGACCGTATCCCTGTCGTCGCGGACCATCGACAGCAACAAGCGTGCGAAATCCTGCAGGAGCGTGTCCCCGGCCTGGTGGCCGTAGGTATCGTTGATGGTCTTGAAATTGTCCAAGTCGCACACGACGATGGTCAGCGCGGCATGCTGGCGACGGGCGCGCTCGATTTCGCGTTCGAGCAGGCCGTCGTTGAGGTGACGCCGGTTGAAGGCACCGGTGAGCGGATCGCGTATCGACTGGGCGATCAGCGTTTGCTCGGTCCAGTATTGGCGGCGCGACGCATGGGCGTCGCGGCGCGCGGCAGCGGCGCCGAACAGGTTCGCCAGCAGCAGCAGCATCGCCATGGTCCCCAGCTGGCGCGGGTTGACCGTACCCATGGCATACACCAGGGCCAGGAAGCCGGCGCTCGCGCCCAGCGCCACGATGTAGGCGTTGACCAGGCGGTTTGGAATGAACAGGTAGACGATGATCAGCATGATCGCCATCGACATGCCATGAAGCAGCAGTTCGCCACGCGAATACGTGACCAGCAAGAACGTGAGCATCGCCAGGCTGCTGAATACGGTGGCCGAGCGATAGGCGGTTTGCCCGGGATTGTCGCTGCGGCGGGTCAGCACGATACTCGTCACGGCCACTGAGGCGGTCACCAGGCGCACCACGAACAGGAGCAGTGTCTGGCGGTTCAGGCCAAGGTGAGCCACGTCGGCAAGCGCGAAGGCCAGGTAAAAGACGCTGCAAAATGAGAGCGAACGCGTCAATTCATGCCGGATGACGCCGCCGTGGGCGCGCAGGAACGCGGCTTCGATGCCGGCGGATGCGAATTCACCGCGCCAGCGCACAATGGCGCCGGGAGACTGCTGCGTAGACATGGAAGGACGAATGGACTTGGACGTGCCGACTGTAGCGACATGCTGCATTTCTGTAAAGAAATTTATACGGAAATTCACACAATGGTTGCGTCGATGCTGCGTCAGCCCATTGGACGGCCAGGATTACAAAAGCATCGGAACGCTTTATTTAATAAGACATCTGGAATGATCGACACTGAACGCTTAATTTTACGCAAACACACGGTGGCAGATACCGACCTGGTTTTCCAGCTTGCCAGCGATCCAGCCGTGCTTCAGTCCATTGGTGGCCTTCCTCCCTCGCGCGAAGACGCCTGGCATCGACTGCTTCGCTATGCGGGTCATTGGAGCTTGCTGGGCTTTGGCATGTTCGCGGTAGTCGAGCGGGCCACCAATCAATTTATCGGCGAAGTGGGCCTGGCAGATTTCCAGCGCGGCCTGGGCACCGACTTCGATGGCGAACCTGAAGCCGCGTGGGTATTCACCGGGCGTTCACATGGCAAAGGTTTTGCGCTGGAAGCCATGACGGCAGCGCTGGACTGGTTCGATCGGCAAGCCGTGTCATCACGCAGCGTGTGCATGATCGAACCGCGTAATACGGCCTCGGTCAGACTCGCGGAGAAACTCGGGTTTACTTGTTACGGCCAGGGTTGTTACAGGCAGCATGACGTCAACAAATACGAACGCAAGCGGCCTGATCATCAACCCCGAACCGAAACACCGTGATTGCCAAATCGATGGATCGTCAAACCACGCTCTTGACCACGCCCCCGTCCGCACGCAGGGCTGCGCCCGTGGTGGCGGATGCGAGCGGGCTGGCGACATAGGCCACCAGCGAAGCGACTTCCTCCGGCGCGGCAAAGCGCTTGATGAGCGAGGTCGGACGTGCCTTCTCGAAGAATTCCTTTTCGGTCTGCTCGAACGACAAGCCTTGCGCCTTGCCCATCGATTCGACCAGGTCCCTGACGCCGCGCGACTTGGTGGGCCCTGGCAGGATGCTGTTGACCGTGATGCCGGTACCCGCCACCGCTTCGGCCAGGCCGCGCGCCACCGCGAGCTGGGCGGTCTTGGTGGTGCCGTAGTGGATCATCTCGGTCGGGATCTGGATCGCGCTTTCGCTCGAAATGAAAATGATGCGGCCCCAGTTCCGCTGCCGCATCGATGGCAGGTACAGGCGCGCCAGGCGCACGCCGCCCAGCACGTTCACTTCGAAAAAGCGCATCCAGTCTTCGTCAGGGATCTCCTCGAATGGCTTGGCTTCGAAAATGCCGAGGTTGTTGACCAGGATTTCGACATCCGGATACTGGTGCCCGAGTTCCTCGGCGGCAGCGGCGCTGCCGAGATCGCCGGCGAAGCCTAGGACATCCGCGCCGGTGGCGGCTTTGATGTCCGCGATCGCCGTATCGACCGCGGCCCGCGTACGCCCGTTCACGATCACGCGGGCGCCTTCGCGTGCCAGCGCTTCGACGATGGCACGGCCGATGCCGGCGGTACTGCCGGTGACCAGTGCGAGTTTGTTGGTGAGCTTGAGATCCACGATGTTCCTTTCCTGTTCGATCGCTGGTAGAGGATGACGTGGATGATTATGCAGCTTTTCCCGATCCGGGGCCGGGGTCAGGGCATTGGCCTGTCGCCCAGGCTGCTGCGCAGCCAGTCGCGCCCGCGCGCATCCATCGCCTTGGCGATCACCGCTTCCGGCAGGCTGTAGACCGTGGCCCAGGTGGCGCGGCCATCGGGCGCATTCGACGGAAAGCTGGTGGTCTCGATCGGCCAGTGGTACTTGCGCTTCAGCGCGCGGACGATGGCAGCCAGCGTGACGCGGCCGCGCAGGGGTTCGGCGCCGGCCTGGTCGGCGTTGGACAGCAGGACGGCGAGCACGAGCCCGCGCGCGGTGCGCGGGCCGGGGAAGATGGGCGTTTTACTGGGCATGCCGCATTGTAGCCGGGCAGCGTCATGCAGCCCTTTCCATATCGCTTCTGTGCCACCACAGTTTCGGATTGTTGTCGGCCAGTTCGCGCAGCAGGTCCCACACCACCTTCACGCGGCGCAGCCGGTACAGGTCGGCCGGCGCGGCCAGCCAGAACGAGCGTTCGGCATAAAAGCCCGGCAGCACCTGTACCAGGCGCTCGTCGTCCATCACCGCGTACGGCGGCGCCATCATCAGGCCCATGCCCAGCGCCGCAGCTTCGATCTGGGCAGTCATGCCGGAGCAGCACAGGCGCCGCCGCGGCGTGAAGCCGAGTTCGTTCAGGTAGGACAGTTCGCGGCTGGCCAGGCGGTCCTGCACGTAATCGACGAAATCGTGGCGCTCGAGGTCGGCCTGGGTGCCGATCGGCGCGTGCTTGGCCAGGTAGGCCGGCGCGGCGTACAGGTAGAAGCGGAACGAGGCCAGACGCGTGACCATGTAGCGCCCGGTGGACGGCGGATCGAGCATGACGCCGAGGTCGGCCTCGCGGTTGGCCAGGTTGGCGAAGCGCGGCAGCGCCAGCAGGTCGATCGACAAATCGGGATGCTCCTCGAACAGCGGCACCAGCAGCGGCGCTACCACGCGCACGCCGAACACCTCGGGCACGCCGAGGCGCACCACCCCGTGGGCCGCGACCTCGGCCCCGCCGAGCTGCTCGGCCGCCGCCAGCGCCGCGCCTTCCATCGCCTCGGCATGCGGCAGCAGCGCGCGCCCCATTTCGGTCAGTTCGTAACCCTCGCGCGAGCGGTCGAACAGGGTGTTGCCGAGCTGGTGTTCGAGGCGGTCGATGCGGCGCGCCACCGTGGTGTGCTCGACCTCGAGCCGGCGCGACGCGCCCGACAGCGTGCCGGCGCGTGCCAGTTCCAGGAAAAAACGCAGGTCGGTCCACTCGGGCAGGCTGTTCATGACAGGTTGTTCCTTATCAAGATGACACATTGTGCACTAGTGCACATTCCTGCTGCAAGGTTTTGGTGCTGCCATTTGTGCGTGCACAAAAACCACACAAGCGAGCTCGACAGTGCCCTTTCCCGCGTGCCCCCAGGCGGTGCATATGGATGTGCAAATTTGCACACCCGGTGGGCGCGCTGTTGTCTATTCAACCAATCCCATCCGAGTCACACTGCGGTGCGTGCGAAAAAAAAGCATGACACCACAACAAAATCAGGAGACGTCCATGCGTGTTAGCAAGAAACAAGCGCGGTTGCCCATGCGCGCAACCCGGCAGCACCTGCTGAGCCATTCTGCCGCTGCCCTGCTCGCCCTGTCCGGCGCTGCCGCCGGTACGGTCCATGCCCAGGACACCGGCGCCGCCGCAGGTGGTGTCACTGCCGCCCCCGAGGGCAATGTCGAGAAAGTGGTCGTCACCGCACGCCGCCGCCAGGAGACCCTGCAGGACGTCCCGGTGTCGGTCACGGCGTACACCGCCGACCAGCTGTCCAAGCAGGGCATCCCGGACGTGGTCGCGCTCACCACCACGCTGCCGAACACCACCCTGAAGGCCTCGCGCGCCACCAATTCCACGCTCACCGCCTTCATCCGCGGCGTCGGCCAGGCCGACCCCCTGGCCGGCTTCGAATCCGGCGTCGGCATCTACCTCGACGACATCTACCTGGCCCGTCCGCAAGGCGCCGTGGCCGACATCTACGACGTCGAGCGCATCGAGGTGCTGCGCGGCCCGCAGGGCACGCTGTACGGCCGCAACACCATCGGCGGCGCCGTCAAGTACGTCACCCGCAAGCTGGCGCCGCAGACCGACGTGCGCCTGAAAGGCACGCTCGGCAACTACAAGGAACGCGACGGCGTCCTCACTGCCAGCACCCCGCTCAGCGACACGCTGCGCGTCGGCGGCACCATCGCCAAGTTCAAGCACGACGGCTACGGGCGCAACCTGTTCAACGGCGCCCCCAACTACGACAAGGACCTGAGCGCGGCGCGCGTCTCGGCCGAATGGACGCCGACCCCGGAACTGTTCGTGCGCCTGGCCGCCGACCTGACCCGGGACGATTCGCATCCGAAAAACGGCCACCGCCTGATCGTCGGCCGTACCAGCGGCGCACCGATCCTGTCCAACGTCTACGACACGCAGGCCGAGATGATGACGGCCCTCGGCCACGAGCAGGAAGTGCGCCAGCACGGCGTGTCGGCCACGGTCGAGTGGACCGTCACCCCGGAGCTGACCTTCAAGTCGATCACCGCCCAGCGCCAGGACAAGTCCTACGCCCCGATCGATTTCGACGCGCTGCCCGTGGTCGACATGGAAGTCCCGGCGCTGTACACCAACAAGCAGTTCAGCCAGGAATTCAACCTGACCTATACCGGTCCGAAGATCCAGGGCGTGGCCGGCGTCTACTACATCGACGCCAACGCCTACAACAAGTTCGACACCGTCCTGGCCGGCCTCGTGCCCACCAGCACCTTTACCAGCGGCGACATCGACACCAGGGCCTGGGCCGTGTATGCCGACGGCAGCTACAACCTGACCGACGCGCTGCAGCTGTCGCTGGGTGGCCGCTACACCGTCGACAAGCGCGAAGCCGACATCTTCCGCCAGATCTACCTGGGCCTGGGCGGCACGCCGCAAATGGGCAACCCGGGCGCCATCCTGTTCCGCACCGACACCGACCTGCCGGGGCTCTCCCGCGAGGACAAGAAATTCACACCGCGCATCGCCCTGAACTACAAGGCGACGCCGGACCAGAACGTCTACGCGTCCTATTCGAAAGGCTTCAAGGGCGGCGGCTTCGATCCGCGCCTGAACGTGGTCGGCACCCGCATCACGCAGGCGCAGGCGCGCGCCGGCTACCGTCCCGAAACCATCGGCACCGCGGAGCTGGGGCTGAAGTCCTCGTTCAACGGCGGTCGCATCACCACCAACACCGCCCTGTTCTACAGCGACTACAAGGACGTGCAGATCCCGGGCTCGGTGGCGATCGACACCAACGGCGACGGCCGCGACGACAGCTTCGCCGGCCTGACCACCAACGCCGGCAAGGCCAAGATCAAGGGTTTCGAATTCGAGGCGGTGGCACACCTGACCCAGAACTTCTCGCTGGCCGGCATGTACAGCTACATCGACGCCAAGTACGACGAATACATCGTGGCCGGCGTCAACGTGGCCAACCAGCGCGTGTTCCAGAACACCCCGCGCAACTCGGCCAACCTGCGCGCCACCTACGACATTCCGCTGCCGGTCGGCGGCGTGGGCGGCCGGCTGGCGCTGATAGGCAGCGCCTCCTACCGCGGCGCCACCAACCAGTTCGAGACCGTCTCGATCCTCGACCAGGAATCGTATTACCTGTACGACGCCAGCGTGGTCTGGACCCGCACCGACGGCAAGATCCGCGCCGGCCTGCACGGCAAGAACCTGAACGACAAGCGCTACAAGACCGCCGGCTACCTGTTCCCGACGCTGGGCAACGAAGGCACGCTGACCGCCTTCTACGGCGCCCCGCGCACGGTACAGGCGACGGTCGAGTACCGCTTCTGAAGCCGCGGCCATGAAGCGGTGTCCCAACCGGTGCTGTCGGGCACCGGGCGGGACCCTGTATGCCCGGGATTTGAACCGGTGGCCTTGCACGCAGGGCCGCCATCGAAGGATTGTTTGAGCGTGCCTAATTTCATACCGATCCGTTACACCAGCGCCGACGGCCTGGCGCTGTATGCCCGTGACTACCCGGCGGGCGGAGACACTGCACGCATGGCGGCGACGGAGCAGATGCAAGCGCAGCCTGTCGCGGCCCGCCTGCCCGTCATCTGCATCCACGGCCTGACGCGCAACTCGGCCGACTTCGACGAATTCGCCCCGGCGATCGCGGCGCTGGGCCGGCGCGTGCTGGCCCTCGACGTGCGCGGCCGCGGCCACTCCGAGCGCGACCCCGATCCATCGCACTACACGCCGCAGGTGTATGCGGACGACGTGGTCAAGCTGATGGCCGACCTCGGCATCGCGCGCGCCGTCTTCGTCGGCACCTCGATGGGCGGCCTGATCACGATCGCGCTGGCGGCGCGCCACATCGGCCTGATCGCGGCGGCAGTCCTGAACGACGTCGGCCCGGTCCTGTCGGAACGCGGCCTGGCGCGCATCGCCGGCTACACCGGCAAGGCGGTCGCGCCGGCCTCGTGGCGCGATGCGGCCTGCTACGTCCGGGACATCAACGCCTGCGCCTTCCCCGAGTACCAGGAACAGGAATGGGACAAGTGGGCGCGGCGCGCCTTCGAACCCGATGCAGGCGGCCGGCTGGCACCGCGCTACGATCCGAATATTGCCATTGCGCTGCAAACCGGTAGACTCAGAACCACCTCGCTGGCCTCGCGCATGGCGTTCCGGCGCCTGGCGCGCGAGCGCCCGGTGCTGCTGGTGCGCGGCGCCCTGTCCGACCTGCTGGAAGCACGGCAGGCCGACTGGATGCGGCATGCGGCGCCATTGATGCAGTATGTCGAGGTGCCGAACGTCGGCCATGCGCCGATGCTGACCGAGGCACCGGCGCTGCAGGCGATCGAACGCTTCCTGGCCAGCGTGCCGTGAGCAAAAAAATCAGAAACAAGGAGACAAGCATGACCCGTTTCAAACCGATGCCGGCAGCCTTCCTGGCTGCCTTCGCCGCCACCCTGTCCGCCGGTAGCGCCTGCGCTGCGCCGGACCTGAAGGTCGCCCTCATCGCCGGCAAGACCGGCGCCCTCGAAGCCTATGCCAAGGAAACCGAAACCGGCTTCATGATGGGCCTGGAGTACCTGACTGGCGGCAAAATGGAAATCAACGGCCGCAAGATCAAGGTGATCGTCAAGGACGACCAGAGCAAGCCCGACCTCGGGCGCACCCTGCTGGCGGAAGCCTATGGCGACGACAAGGTCGACATCGCGGTCGGCACCACCTCGTCCGGCTCGGCGCTGGCGATGCTGCCGGTGGCCAAGGAATACAAGAAAGTGCTGATCGTCGAACCGGCGGTGGCCGACGAGATCACCGGCAGCAAGTGGAACAAGTACATCTTCCGCACCGCGCGCAGCTCGATGCAGGATGCATTGGCGGCCGCCTCGACCTTCAAGCAGGGCAGCGTCGGCTTCCTGACCCAGGACTATGCGTTCGGGCGCGACGCCGTCAAGGCCGCCAAGGAAGCGCTGGCGGCCACCGGCAGCAAGGCCGTCGTGGTGCACGAGGAATACGCGCCGGCCGCCGCCACCGACTTCACGGCGCCGACCCAGCGCATCTTCGATGCCCTGAAGGACAAGCCGCAGCCGCGCGTGCTGCAGATCGTGTGGGCCGGCCCGAACCCGCTGACCAAGGTCGCCAACATGAAGCCGGAGCGCTACGGCATCGCGGTCGCACCCGGCGGCAACATCCTCCCCGTCATGAAGACCTGGAAGGCCTATGCCGGCACCGAAGGCACCATCTTCTATTACTACGGCTTCCCGAAGAACAAGATGAACGACTGGCTGGTCGCCGAGCACATCAAGCGCTTCAAGATGCCGCCGGACATGTTCACCGCCGGCGGCATGGCGGCCGCCGGCGCCGTGGTCGCGGCGCTGCAGAAAGTCCCGAACGCCAACGGCGACCAGATGGCGGCGGCGATGGAAGGCATGAGCTTCGAGACACCGAAAGGCACCATGAGCTTCCGCAAGGAAGACCACCAGGCGCTGCAGCCGATGTACCACTTCCGCATCAAGAAAGACCAGAAGAACGAGTGGGACCTGCTGGAACTGGTGCGCGAGATCCCGGTTGCCGACATGCCGCTGCCGGTCAAGAACAAGCGTTGACATGGACACGTCGTCGAGCAAGCCCGGGCAGCCTTCGCTGTCCACGCGCGACCTGAGCATCCGCTTCGGCGGCCACGTCGCGGTGAACGCGGTGTCGGCCGATTTTTATCCCGGCACGCTGACCGTGATCGTGGGTCCGAACGGCGCCGGCAAGACCACCTATTTCAACCTGGTGTCGGGCCAGCTGCAGGCCACGTCCGGCCGCGTGTTCCTGCGCGGCCGGGACATCACCGGCTTCGGACCGGCGCGCCGCACCCGCCTGGGCATCGGCCGGGCGTTCCAGCTCACCAACCTGTTCCCGCACCTGACGGTGCTGGAAAACGTGCGGCTGGCGGTGCAGAGCCGGGTCGGCATCGGCCTGTCGATGCTGTCGCTGTGGTCCGGACACCGCGACGTGATCGCGCGCGCCGAGCACTACCTCGAGCGGGTGGCGATGGCGGGCAAGCGCAACGCCTGGGTCGGCACGCTGTCGCACGGCGACCAGCGCAAGCTCGAAGTCGCGATCCTGCTGGCGCTGGAACCCGAGATCATGATGTTCGACGAACCGACCGCCGGCATGAGCGTGGACGAGGTGCCGGTGGTGCTCGACCTGATCCACCAGGTGAAAGCGGAGCGCCGGCGCACCGTGCTGCTGGTCGAGCACAAGATGGACGTGGTGCGCGCGCTGGCGGACCGCATCGTCGTGCTGCACAACGGCACCCTGGTGGCGGACGGCGAACCGGCCACCGTGATGCAGTCGCAGATCGTACAGGAGGCCTATCTTGGCACACCCGAACCTGCGTGACGTGAACGCGGCGCCGGCCGCCGACCCGATACTGACCCTGTCCGGCGTCCACACCCACATCGGCCAGTACCACATCCTGCAGGGCGTGGACCTGGTGGTGCCGCGCGGCGGCCTGGCGGTGCTACTGGGCCGCAACGGCGCCGGCAAGACCACGACCCTGCGCACCATCATGGGCCTGTGGAAGGCCAGCCGCGGATCGATCATGTTCGACGGCCGCGACATCAGCAAAATGACGACGCCCGACATCGCGCGCGCCGGCATCGCCTACGTCCCGGAAAGCATGGCGGTGTTCTCGGAACTGACGGTGCGCGAGAACCTGTACCTGGCGGCGCGCACCGGTCCGCTGGACGCGGCCCGGGTCGACTGGATCTGCGGCTTCTTCCCGGCCCTGAAGCGCTTCTGGAACTACCCGGCCGGCAATTTGTCGGGTGGCCAGAAGCAGATGGTCGCGATCGCGCGCGCGATCGTGGAACCGCGCCAGCTGCTGCTGGTCGACGAACCGACCAAGGGCCTGGCCCCGGCCATCGTCCAGAGCCTGATGGCGGCCTTCCGCGAACTGAAGGACACCCGCACGACGATCCTGCTGGTCGAGCAGAACTTCAACTTCGTCAGGAGCCTGGGCGACAGCGTCAGCGTGATGGACGACGGCCGCGTCGTGCATGCCGGCCTGATGCATGACCTGGCCGGCGACGAGGCACTCCAGCAGCGGCTGCTGGGCCTGTCGCTCGACTCCCACCAATGACATGAAACCGACTACCGTGACCCCTCCCCTCCCGCTCCCCCAGGCCGCCCCTGCCACGCAGGCCGAGACGCCCCTGCCGGCGGCCCGGCGCGACATCGCGCCGCTGCTGCTGGTGCCGCTGTTGATGCTGGCCGTCCTGCCCTTCGTCAGCTTCCCGACCTGGATCACGCTGACCGTGGCCGGGCTGGCGATGGGCATGATGATCTTTATCATGGCCAGCGGCCTGACCCTGGTGTTCGGCCTGATGAACGTGCTGAACTTCGGCCATGGCGCCTTCGTCTCGGTCGGCGCCTTCAGCGCCACGCTGGTGCTGCTGCCGATGCGCAACTGGCTGGAAGCCGATTCGCTGGCCGCCAACCTCGGCGCGCTCGGCCTGGCCGTGCTGCTGGCGATGGCCGTCACCGCCCTGCTCGGCTGGGCCTTCGAGCGGGTGCTGATCATGCCGGTGTATGGCCAGCACCTGAAGCAGATCCTGATCACGATGGGCGGCATGATCGTCTCGGAACAATTGATCAACGTGATCTGGGGCGCCGAGCAATTGCCGCTGCCCTTGCCGGCAGCCCTGCACGGCGCGCTGTTCCTGGGCGAGGCCGCCATCGAGAAGTACCGGCTGGTGGCGGTCGTGGTCGGGCTGGTCGTGTTTGCAGCGATGTTCCTCACGCTCAACCGGACCCGCATCGGCCTCCTGATCCGCGCTGGCGTCGAGAACGGCGACATGGTCGAGGCGCTCGGCTACCGCATCCGCCGCCTGTTCGTCGCCGTGTTCGCGGCAGGGTCCGCGCTGGCCGGCCTGGGCGGCGTGATGTGGGGGCTGTACAAGGAAACCCTGTCGGCCTCGATGGGCGCCGACATCACGGTGATGATCTTCATCGTCATCATCATCGGCGGGCTGGGGTCCGTCGGCGGCTGCTTCATCGGGGCGCTGCTGATGGCGCTGGCCGGCAACTACGCCGGCTTCCTGGCGCCCAAGGTCGCGCTGGTGTCGAACATCATCCTGATGATCGCCATCCTGCTGTGGCGCCCGGCCGGCCTGTATTCGAAATCGCGGAGCTGAGATGCTGGTCAAATTCCTTTCCAACGACCTGCCGCGCAGCCGCCTGCTGGCCGCCGTGCTGGTCGCCATCGTGCTCGGGCTGCTGCTGGCGCCCTTCCTGTTCAGCGGCGCGCGTCCGCTCAACACCGCGGCCACCATCTGCATCTACATCGTGCTGGTGGCATCCTACGACCTGCTGCTGGGCTATACCGGCATCGTCTCGTTTGCCCACACCATGTTCTACGGGATCGGTGCCTACGGCATCGGCATTGCGCTGGCGCGCGTCGACGAACCGACCTGGGGCGTGGCCTTGGGCGGGCTGGCGCTGGCGCTGCTGCTGACGGTGGCGCTGGCGCTGGTGATCGGCCTGTTCGCGCTGCGCGTGCGGGCGATCTTCTACGCCATGATCACGCTGGCGGTGGCCTCCTCGTTCGCGGTGCTGGCCTCGCAGCTGTCCGACTTCACCGGCGGCGAGGATGGCCGCACCTTCGGCGTGCCGGAACTGCTCACGCCCGGCTTCACGCTATTTGAAAGCGACGTGCTGGGGCGCGCCATCGACGGCAAGGTCATCACCTATTACATCGTGTTCTTCGGCTGCGTACTGCTGTTCCTGTTCCTGCTGCGGCTGGTCAATTCGCCGTTCGGGCGGGTGCTGCAGGCGATCCGCGAAAACGAATTCCGCGCCGAGGCGCTCGGCTACCGCACCGTGGTCTACCGGGTCTGGGCCAACGTGCTGGCGGCGCTGGTGGCGGCGCTGGCCGGTGCCCTGATGGCGCTGTGGCTGCGCTACGTCGGCCCCAAGACCTCGCTCGGCTTCGAGGTCATGACCGACATCCTGCTGATCGTCGTCATCGGCGGCATGGGCACCATGTACGGCGCCGTGGTCGGCGCCACGCTGTTCATCCTGGCGCAGAACTACCTCAAGACGCTGATGGGACAAGCTTCGGATGCGCTGGCCGGCACGCCGCTGCTGGCGGCGGCGCTGCATCCGGACCGCTGGATGCTGTGGCTGGGGGTGCTGTTCATCCTGTCGATCTATTTCTTCCCGATCGGGATCGTCGGCAAGCTGCGCCTGCGCCGCTTCCTCACCCCCGAACGCTGATCCTTCCACCGGGCACTTTCCCTTCCCCTTCACGTGCAGCGTCCGAGCGGGCGCTGCCACGATCCGTCCCACGCCCCCGCAAGTCCCGCCAGACGATACGTCGTTTGTCCAGCCCAGCCATTAGCTAAAGATCAAGGTTTGTTGTCGTTCAACTCATAAGATTAGCCCATCAATGGTCTCGTCGATGAGCCAGCGCGAGCAGTCCACCATCCTACTGGCTTCCTTGAAAGGGCTTTCCAATGAAACACGCGAAAACCTTGTGTGCGGCAGCGGCGCTGTCGTTGGCGGCAATCGGCTCCGCGGCAGCGCAGACGTCCCGCGTACAGGTCCTGAACGAAGGCTTCGAGAACATCGGCGGCCTGACCGGATGGACGCAGGTGAACAACAGCGTCCCCGCCGGCAACGCCTGGTTCCAGGGCAATGCCGCTATCTTCCCGGCGCAGGCTGGTTCGGCCGATTCCTATGCCGGCGCCAACTTCCTCAGCGCCGCCGGCGGCAACGGCAACATCGACAACTGGTTGATCACCCCCACCCTCACCCTGTCCGGCCTCACCGACATCAGTTTTTATACGCGCCACGCCGCGGATCCTGGCTTCAGCGACCTGCTGGAAGTACGCTTTGCCTACGGCGACAGCAGCAATCCGGCGGACTTCGACACCCTGATCACCGCCGTCGGCAACACCGGCGGCTACCCGACCGAATGGGCATTGTTCGACACCAGCCTCGCGCTCGAGGGCCCGGGCCGCTTCGCCTTCCGCTACGCCGGGCCTGCCGATCTCTCGGGCTATGTCGGCCTGGATTCGGTCAGCGTGGTGACGGCGGTGCCGGAACCGGCGACCTGGATGCTGCTGGCCATGGGCCTCGGCGGGCTGGGCCTGGCGCGCCGCCGGGTGCAATCGTAGAAGGGGAACCGTCATGTCCAAGCAAAGAATCCTGAACGCCAGCGCCTTGGCCACCTTGTGCGCGCTCGCTGCGTTCTCGCTGCAGGCCAAGGCAGAGCAGCAGGCGCAGCCGGCAAGCGCGCACAGCCAGGAAGGCATGGTCGTCGTGCGCGATGCCCAGACCGGCAAGATGCGCGCCCCTACCCCGGACGAGCTGAAGGCGCTGCGAGCCCGCAACCCGGCACCGGCCGCCCTGGCTGCCGGCACGCCGCCGCCGCACCAGGCCCTGGCCCCGCGCCGCGACGGCACGCGCGGCGTACGTCTCGGCGACCGCACCATGGTCTACGACGTGGTCACGCGCGGTGCCGACGGCAAGCTGTCCAGCGAATGCGTGCACGGCGCCGCCGCTGCCGAAGCCGCCCTCGGCGCCGCCCCTGCCACCGATGCCCACGAGGAGCATGTCCATGAAACCCGCTGATCGATCCTGCACCGCACCGGCCGGCGCACCGTCGCGCCTGCAGCGCCTCGCCAACACCGCCGCCGGCGTCGGCGTGGCGCTGGCCCTGGCCTGCGGCGCCCTCGCCGTCGGCGCCTCGAGCGCGCATGCCGCCGCCACCATCGTGATCGTCAACCTGAACGAGCCGGGCGTCGGCTTCAACGACGCCACCCCGGTCACGCCGGTCGGCGGCAACACCGGCACCACGCTGGGCCAGCAGCGCCTGATCGCCTTCCAGCGCGCGGCCGACCTGTGGGGCGCCACCCTCACCAGCAGCGTGCCGATCCGCATCGGCGCCTCCTTCGAGCCGCTGTCGTGCACCGCCAGCAGTGCCGTGCTGGGCTCGGCGGGCGCCACCGAGATCTTTTCCGATTTCCCGAACGCACCGCGCGCCAGCACCTGGTATCCGAGCGCACTGGGCAGCAAACTGGCCGGCACCGACATCGCCACGCCCGGCCAGCCGCATATCCGGGCGCGCTTCAACTCGCGTCTCGGGCTGTTTCCCGATTGCCTGCCCGGCGGCGGCTTCTACCTCGGGCTGGACCGCAATGCGGGCGACGGCATCGACCTGGTGACGGTACTGCTGCACGAGTTCGCGCACGGCCTCGGCTTCCAGTCCTTCACCGACGAGGAAACCGGCGAGCAGATCGAGAACCAGCCGTCGATCTGGGATTACTACCTGCTGGACAACCGCCTCAACCGTACCTGGGTCGAGTTGACCGCGGCCCAGCGCGCCGCCTCGGCCGTGACCTGGCGCGGCCTGTCCTGGAACGGTCCGGTCGTGACCCGCAACGTGCCGCAGGTGCTCGATCCGTCCTCGAACCTGGCGGTCTCGGGCAGCGCGGCCGGCAATGCGGCCGGCGATTACCAGGTCGGCGACGCGTCGTTCGGACCGCCGCTGTCGAACCCGCCGGTGCGCGGCCAGCTGATGCCGGTGGTGGACCAGGCCAACGGCACCGGCCTGGCATGTACGCCACTGAACGCCACGAATGCGCTGGCGGTGCGCGGCAACGTCGCGCTGGTCGACCGCGGCACCTGCGACTTCGTCACCAAGGCCGCCACCGTGCAGGCCGCCGGTGCGATCGGGATGGTGGTGGCCGACAACCAGCCGGGCGACGTGGCCGGCATGAGCGGCAGCGATCCGTCGATCGCGATCCCGTCGGTGCGGGTCACGCAGGCGGACGGCGCGACCCTGAAGGCGGCGCTGCAACGGCGCTCGCGCACGGCGTCCGGCGTGGTGGCCAGTCTCGGCCTGAACACGACCCGGCTGGCCGGGACCGATGCCCGCGGCCGTATCCTGCTGTACACGCCGAGCATCTATTCGCCGGGTTCGTCGGTATCGCACTACACCACCGAAGCCAAGCCGAACCAGCTGATGGAACCCTTCATCAACGACGACCTCACCCACGAGGTGACGCCGCCGCGCGACCTGACCTATCCGCTGCTGCAGGATATTGGCTGGTAATGAGCGGCTGGTAATACGAGGCCAACAAAACAAAAGGGCCGGTCCCCACAAGGAGCCGGCCCTTCCAGGCGCGCGTTACGGCTGCGCGCAGTGCAAATTACTGCTTCGACTTGTTGAAAGCCGCGACGCCGTTCAGGATTTCCTGCTTGGCGGCTTCCGGGCCTTCCCAGCCTTCGACCTTGACCCACTTGCCTTTTTCCAGGTCCTTGTAGTGTTCGAAGAAGTGCTGGATCTGGCGCAGGGTCAGTTCCGGAACGTCCTCGACCTTTTGCAGGTTGCTGTACAGCGGCAGCAGCTTTTCGACCGGCACGGCCAGGATCTTGGAGTCGCCGCCGGCTTCGTCGGTCATCTTCAGCACGCCCAGCACGCGGCAGCGCACTACCACGCCCGGGATCAGGGCGAACGGGGTGATGACCAGCACGTCGCACGGGTCGCCGTCGTCGGCGACGGTGTCCGGGATGTAGCCATAGTTGCACGGGTAGTGCATGGCGGTGCCCATGAAGCGGTCGACGAAGATCGCGCCCGATTCCTTGTCCACTTCATACTTGACCGGATCGGCATTCATCGGGATTTCGATGACGACGTTGAAATCGTTCGGCACATCGCGGCCGGCGTTGACGTTATTCAGGCTCATGCTAGTCCTTGTTTACTGGGAGTCGGTTGCTGGGAAAACAATAAAGGGGGCATTATAGCGAATCGCACCAGGCTTGTGCGCCGCACAAGCCCGCCAGCCGCGCCGGCCGCGGCAGGACGGTGCTTTTGCCGCGCAGCAGCTCACACCAGGTCCGCCAGCGCGCACAGGCGGTAATGGCGGTTCGCCTCTTCCTGCTGTCCCAGCGCTTCGTGCAGCTGGGCCAGCTTCAAATGGGTCTCGCGCACCAGCGCACTATCGACCGCATCCGACAGTGCGCCTTCCAGGTAGCGCTGGGCCTTGCCCCACAGTTTCTGGCGCAGGCACAGCGAGCCGAGGGTCAGCGCCAGCTCGGCGTCGTTCGGATGGGCGCGCAGCCAGGCTTCGCATTTCTCGATCTGGGCCAGCAGCGTGGGCGAGCCTTCCGGGCCGGCGGCGTCGCGGTAGGCACGCACCACGCGCTCGTCCCAGCCGGCCTTGAGCGCATCCTCGACGATCAGGCGCGCCTCGTCGTGCAGGCCGCGCGCATTGAAGGCGGTGGCCGCGCGCGCCGCGATCGCCGGCTGCAGGCGGTCGGTGGCGGGCACACCGGCCCACATGCGGCGGACCGATTCGGCATCCATGCCGCCTTCGGACAGCAGCGACTCGTAGGCCATCTCGCGCAGGCGTGCGGACAGTGCCGGATGCAGGGCGTTGCGCTTGTCGAGGGTGCGCACCAGGCGCAGCACTTCGGGCCAGTTGCGCGCCTGCTGGTTGGCCTTCATCGCCCACTGCAGCGCGTGGATGTGGCGCTGGCCGCTGGCGTTGAGTTCCGCCACCGCTTCCAGCGCGGCTTCCGGCTTGTGCTCGTCGACCAGCAGCTCGGTGACCGTCATCAGGCGCGCGGTCTTGAGATTGGTGTCGTGGACGATGCCGGCCAGCCAGGCGTCGCGCCGCGCCGGTTCGCGCATGCGGTGGGCGGCGCGGGCGCCGATCAGCGCCGCCAGCCCGGCATTCTCGGGCAGCTCGGCTGCCCGCATCGCGGCCTTCTCGGCGTGGCCGAAGCGCCCTTCGAACAGGGCTTTCAGGGCGTCGCGCAGGCCACGGTTGGCTTCACGCTCGCGCTTGCGGAAACGGTAGGCCGCCACCTGCTTCGGCATCCCGAGGGTGGCGCGCACCGCCCGCACCAGGCCGTAGACCAGCAGGAACAGCAGCACCGCCAGCACCACGAACAGGTTGAGCGACAAATCGATCCGGTGCGGCGGGTAGAAGAACACCACGTTGCCGGGGTTGAAGCGCGCGGTCACGGCGATGCCGATCGCCGCGGCCATCAGGGCGACTAACCAGAGGAGTAAGCGCATCGTCGGGACTCAGGACTTGGATTTGTAATTGCGCACGGCGTTCAGGCTCTCCGACAGGTCCGGTACGTCGATCGACACGTTGTTGGCCTGCACCTGGCGCAGCATCGACTGCGCGGCGATGGTCGAGCGGGCGCGCGCGTCGAAGTACTTGACCAGCATCTCCTGGGCGGTGCCGATGTCGTCGCGGAAAGTGCCCTCGTTGCGCGACAGCAGCGCCAGGCGCGCGTTCAGCAGGCGCAGCTTGAGGTTTTCGCGCACGAAATACGATTCGCTCGGCGACAGCATCAGCGCTTCCGGCGTCGC
Source organism: Herbaspirillum sp. SJZ107 (assembly GCF_006715485.1). GTDB lineage: Bacteria > Pseudomonadota > Gammaproteobacteria > Burkholderiales > Burkholderiaceae_D > Telluria. Next base: position 811,786 of record NZ_VFNH01000001.1, on the reverse strand, counting down.
TACGGTGCGCACCCGGATCAGCTGGCGGATGTCGTCCCACATCTCCTGGCTCCAGTTGCGCCAGGTCTCGGTCACGCGCTGGCCCAGACCCAGTTCCTGCGGCACCGGCGCCGCGCCGGCAGCCTTGCCACCGCCACCGCCACCGCCGGCGGCGCCATGGGCCGCTGCCACCCGGCGTGGTGCCTGCGGCTCGGCCGGCTTTTCGTCGGCCAGCAGCGGCAGGTTGTCGATCTGGCCGATCACGTTATCCAGGCGCAGCGCGATGCCGGCCTGGTCGACCGAGGGCAGCGCCTTCAGCTTCTCGATGTCGCGTGCGATGGCGCGGCGGATGGTGATGAATTGCGGCTTGTCCGAGCGCGACAGCGAGCGGTCGGCATTCTGCAGCGCGATCAACGCGCCCTGCACATTGCCGGCCAGCTGCAGCTGCTGGCTGGCGGTGGACAGCACCTGCTCGATCTCGGACAGCGCCCATTCGTCGCGGTTCTTCGAGATGTCCTGGTACATCTGTTGCAGCGCCGCCTGCTGGCTCTGGGATTCGCTCTGGCGGCTTTCCAGCACGCCCACCTTGACCTGCAGTTCCTTGGCGGTTTCCTGGGTGTCGCGCACCAGCTGCGCGGTCTCCGCGTTCGAGGCGTTGTCCTTCTGCAGCGTGCGCGCAACTTCTTCGCGCAGCTTGTTGAAACGGGTGTGGGTCGACCAGGTCTGCAGGGCCAGCAGCACCGCCAGCGCCACGATGGCCAGGTTCTGCGGCTTGTTCAGCAGACCGCCCAGGCCGGACGGCGCCTCGGGCACGCGCGGTTCCACGGCCGGGCCGGCAGCGGGGGCCGGCGCAGGATACGTCTCCGGCGCCAGCGGGGCGCCCATGTTCGGTTTCTCTGGATTATTCGGCAATTCGTTCATGCTCATGATTGTAACGCGGCAAGCAAACGCTCGTCGCCCGAGCCGGTGAGCGTCACCGCGCCGAAACCCAGTGCCCTTGCGGTTTCCGCGATTCTGGCGTGGGGCACGATCAGGTGCTGGCGTTGCAATCTTGCCACACTTGCCGGATCGCCAAAGGCCGAGACCATGGCGACCAGTCCGCGCAGCGCTTCCGAACTGGTCACGATCCAGTCGTTCGGCGTGGCCAGCAGCTCCGCCAGCGTTGCCGTCAGCGCCGCGTCCAGGCGTGGCAGCGCGCGCCGGTAGGCGGTCAAGGTCTCGACCGTGCAGCCGGCCGCGCGCAAGGCGTCGGGCAGCAGTTCGCGGCCGCCGTCGCCGCGCACCACCAGCACGCGGCGGCCGGCCAGCAGCGCCAGGTCGAGTGCCTGCAGCAAATGTTCGGAATCGCTGCGCGCCGGATCGCGCGGGCAGTGGATCGGCACCCGGCCGTCGTCGACGCCATGCCGGACCAGGGCCGCACGGCTGCCCTCGCCCACCACCGCGATCGCCACGCCGTCGGGCCAGCGCGCGATGTGGGCAAAGGCGGCGTCGACCGCGTTGGGCGAGACGAAGGCGACCAGCGCGTACGCCTCAAGGCAGGCCAGGCGCTGCGCCAGGCCGTGCTGGTCGTCGATCGGTTCGATGTCGAGCAGCGGCAGGATCACCGGCCGCCGCCCGAGGGCCGCCACGGCGGCGGCCAGACCTTCGGCCTGGCGCCGCGGCCGGGTGATCACCACGGCCGGGCTGTCGGCAGGCGGCAAGGCGGACAAAGCCGGTGCGGCCGGCACGCCGGCATCGATCCCGGCCCCGGTCGCCACCTCAGGCATCGCCGGCAGCGGCCGCGTCGAGACGGCACTCGGCCAGGATGCCGGCGGCATCCTGCTGCTCGAGCAGGCGCGCCACCTGTTCGCCCAGCGCTTCCGGCAGCGCCGCCGGGCCGGATGCCTCGGCGAAGGCGTTGCGGCGCCCGTCCGGCGTCGCCACCATGGCGCGCAGGTGCAATTCCGTGCCATCGACAGTCGCGTGCGCCGCCAATGGGATCTGGCAGCTGGCACCGAACATCTTCGAGACCTTGCGCTCGGCCATGACCGCATGCAGGGTCGCCTCGTGGTTCAGCGGCGACAGCAGCGCGGCCAGGTCGACGCCGTCGCTGCGTTCGCCGGCGACGATCTCGATCGCCATCGCGCCCTGGCCGGCGGCCGGCAGGCTGTCTTCGGGCGACAGATAGGCGCGGATGCGGCGCTCCAGGCCCAGGCGCTTGAGGCCGGCGGCGGCAAGGATGATGGCGGCGTATTCGCCACGGTCGAGCTTGCCCAGGCGGGTGTCGAGGTTGCCGCGCAGCGGCTTGATCACCAGTTGCGGGTAGCGCGCCGCGATCAGGGACTGGCGGCGCAGGCTGCTGGTGCCGACGATGCTGCCGGCCGGCAGCGTGGCCAGGCTGTCGTAGTCGTTGGAGACGAAGGCGTCGCGCGGGTCTTCGCGCTCGAGCACGGTGGACAGCAAGAAACCGTCCGGCAAATCCATCGGCACGTCCTTGAGCGAGTGCACCGCCAGGTCGGCGCGGCCTTCGGCCAGCGCGACTTCGAGTTCCTTGACGAACAAGCCCTTGCCGCCGACCTTGGACAGGGTCTTGTCGAGGATCTGGTCGCCGCGGGTGGTCATGCCGAGGATGTCGATCTGACACTGCGGATATAATGCCGCGAGGCGGTCGCGCACGTGCGTGGCCTGCCACATGGCCAGGCGGCTTTCACGCGATGCGATAATGAGTTTCGCTGGTAGTTTTGCCAAAGCGCGCTGCGTCATCGTAGAGTTCAAAACGGATTCTTTCACTGTCGTTGTGGCCGGATCGGCCAGCGCCGGCGGGCGCCTGCTTGAGATCACAAATTTTAGCATGCGACCCTTGTACTTTAAGTTGCCCATCCGCTGTTCCGAACAATCTAAAACTGTGCTCGATAATGGACAAACCTGCTGCACTTGATCTGGAAGCAACCCAACACACCGCGGCCCCGGCTGGCGCCGACAAGGACGAACCGCTGAAGGAAGACATCCGCCTGCTCGGCCGCCTGCTCGGCGACGTCGTGCGCGCCCAGGAAGGCGAGGAAGTCTTCAACGTGGTCGAGACCGTGCGCCAGACCGCCGTGCGCTTCCGCCGCTGGGACGACCCGCAGGCCGGCGCCGAACTCACCACGCTGCTGCACAAGCTGTCGCGCGAGCAGGCCAACTCGGTGGTGCGCGCGTTTTCCTATTTCTCGCACCTGGCCAACATCGCCGAAGACCAGCACCACATCCGCCGCCGCCGCGCCCACATGCTGCGCGGCGCCCAGCCGCATGCGTCGACGGTGGCGTTTGCGCTGGAGCGCATCAAGGATGCCGGCGTCGGCCGCGAGACCGTCGAGACCTTCATGCGCGACGCGCTGATCTCGCCGGTGCTGACCGCCCACCCGACCGAAGTCCAGCGCAAGAGCATCCTCGACGCCGAGCACGACATCGCACGCCTGCTGGCCGAGCGCGACCTGCCGCAGACGCCGAAGGAAGCCAAGCGCAACCTGCAGCTGCTGCAGGCGCGCATCGCCACGCTGTGGCAGACGCGCATGCTGCGCTACGAAAAGCTGACCGTGGCCGACGAGATCGAGAACGCCCTGTCCTACTACCGCATGACCTTCCTGCGCGAGCTGCCGGCCCTGTACGACGACATCGGCGACGAGCTGGCCGAGCACTTCGGCAGCGATCCGGCGACCCTGCAGGATGCTGCCTTCATGCAGATGGGCAGCTGGATCGGCGGCGACCGCGACGGCAACCCGAACGTCAACGCCGCCACCATGCAGCGCGCGCTGGTGCGCCAGGCCACCACCGCCTTCGATTTCTATCTCGACGAAGTGCATGCGCTGGGCGCCGAACTGTCGCCCTCGACCCTCTTGGTGCCGGCCAGCCAGCACCTGCTGGCGCTGGCCGACGCCTCGCCCGACCATTCGCCGCACCGCAAGGACGAGCCCTACCGCCGCGCCCTGATCGGCATTTATGCGCGCCTGGCCTCGACCGCGCGCGAACTGGGCGCCTCCAACATCCTGCGCAAGGAAGTCGGCCACGCCGAGCCCTACCGCGATCCGCAGGAATTCCACGCCGAGCTGCAGGTCGTGGCCGAGTCGCTGGAAACGCACTTCGGCGCGATCCTGGTCAAGCCGCGCCTGCAGGGCCTGATGCGCGCGGCGCTGATCTTCGGTTTCCATCTTGCCTCGCTCGACATGCGCCAGAGTTCGGACGTGCACGAGCGCGTGCTGGCCGAGCTGTTCGCGCGCGCGGGCGTGCAGGCCGATTACGCGGCGCTCGATGAAGCGGCCAAGGTGAAACTGCTGCTCGACGAGCTGGCCCAGCCACGCTTGCTGTACACCCCCTACGAGAGCTATTCCGACGAAGCCGAGTCCGAACTGGGCGTGCTGCGCGCCGCGCGCGAGATCCGCCAGCGCTACGGCGCCCGCGCGATCCGCAACTACATCATCTCGCACACCGAGACCGTGTCCGACCTGCTCGAAGTGCTGTTGCTGCAGAAGGAAACCGGCCTGCTGCACCCGCGCGAAGGCCGCCACGACGTGATGGTGATCCCGCTGTTCGAGACCATCCCCGACCTGCAGCGCGCCGCCGGCATCATGGCCGAGTGGATGGCGCTGCCGCTGGTAACCAAGCTGATCGACGGCCAGGGCCGCCTGCAGGAAGTCATGCTGGGCTATTCGGATTCGAACAAGGACGGCGGCATCCTGACCTCGACCTGGGAGCTGTACCAGGCCGAACTGAAACTGGTGCAGGTGTTCGCCGACGCCAAGGTCAAGCTGCGCCTGTTCCACGGCCGCGGCGGCACCGTCGGCCGCGGCGGCGGCCCGACCTACGACGCGATCCTGGCGCAGCCGCCGGGTACCGTCAACGGCCAGATCCGCCTGACCGAACAGGGCGAGATCATCTCCTCGAAATTCTCGAACCCGGAAATCGGGCGCCGCAACCTCGAGCTGCTGGTCGCGGCCACGCTGGAAGCCAGCCTGATGCCGCATGGCGAGGACGCTGCGCAGGTCGAGCAATTCCAGCGCTTCGAAGACGTGATGGCCGAGCTGTCGCAGCGCGCCTATAAAGCCTACCGCAACCTGGTGTACGAGACCCCGGGCTTCACCGACTACTTCTTCGCCGCCACCCCGATCGCCGAGATCGCGGAGCTGAACCTCGGTTCGCGCCCGGCCTCGCGCAAGTCGACCCGCCGCATCGAAGACCTGCGCGCGATCCCGTGGGGCTTCTCGTGGGGCCAGTGCCGCCTGCTGCTGCCGGGCTGGTTCGGCTTCGGCGCCGCGGTCTCGGGCTGGCTCGGCGACGGCGGCGGCGAAGGCACGCGCGACGAACGCCTGGCCCTGCTGCGCGCCATGGCGAAAGAGTGGCCGTTCTTTGCTGCCCTGCTCTCGAACATGGACATGGTGCTGGCCAAGACCGACCTCGCGATCGCCTCGCGCTATGCGGAACTGGTGCCGGACGTCGAACTGCGCGAGCGCATCTTCGCGCGCATCTCGGACGAGTACAACCAGACCCTGCGCTGCCTGGAAGACGTCACCGGCAACGAGGAGCGCCTGGTCGGCAACCCGCTGCTGGCGCGCTCGATCCAGAACCGCTTCGCCTACCTCGATCCGCTGAATCACCTGCAGGTGGAACTGATCCAGCGCCACCGCGCGGCGGCCGGCGATCCGGACAAGATCGACGAGCGGGTGCACCGCGGCATCCACCTGTCGATCAACGGCGTGGCGGCGGGCCTGCGCAATACGGGTTGATGTAGGAAACAGGCAGGGCGCGCCAGGCGCCCTGCCTGCCCGGCAGGCTTAGATGCGCAGCGACAGGCCGAAGGCGAAGCCGAGGTCCGGCGTGCGGTGGTTCAGGCCATGGGTGACGGCAAAGTCGACCTGGCAGTCGCGGTTCACTGTATAGCTCATGCCGGTATCGAACAGCAGCTGGGTGCCGCCGTGCGCCGCATGGGCGATCTGCGGCGCCGCCAGTTCGACGAAGCCGTGCGCATGGTCGCCGAAATCCTTGCCCAGGTTGGCGGCGAACACGCCGTAGCCGTAGCGGCTGCCGTTGTCGTCCGAATCGCTGCCGACGCCAGGCAGCAGGCCCAGCGAATAATCGCCCGGCAGTTCCCATTCTGCCGCCAGGCGCAGCGAGGGCCGCACCCCATGGCCCTTGAAGTCGTGGCTGCCGCTCGGCAGCGCGGCATGCAGCAGCCAGCCCAGCGAGGGATGGCTGCCCTGCTGGTCGGCCACATGCCACTTGAGACCGAGTTCGGTGTCGGCCCAGCCGGCCGAAATCGCATGCGCGCCGCTCGCCGGATCGACGTCGTGTTCGATCGTGCGGCCATCGGTCTCGATGCGCAGCTCGAGCGTGTCGCCGAGGCCGACGCGCAGCAGGCTCGGCGTGGTGAGCGTACGGCTGTGCAGCGCGTCGTCGCGCTGGCGTTCCCAGGCGACGCTGGTTTCGAGCTGGACGCGGCCCTTGCCGACCACCTTGCTCGATTCGGCGACGCCGGGGCGGTCGGTGACGATGGTGTCGTCATCGGCCGCATGGGCCGCACCCGACAGGCTCAGGCTGGACAGCACAGCCAGGGAAAACAGGGAAAAGCGCGAAACTGGCATCTCGGTAGGAATTCGACTGGAAAGCGCCAGTATCCACCAGTCCGCGCCGCGATGCCAATTCGCTTCGCATGCAAGAAAAAAGGCGAGACCTTTCGGCCTCGCCTTTTTCAATATCGCCCGGTGGCCGGGGTCGTTATTGTCAGTGGGTGTTGCCCTTGTCGGCCGATAGTCCACCATCCTTCTGCAGTTCCTTGCGCACCTTGGCCACTTCCGACGCCGTGGCGGCCGGCGCGTGGTTGCCCCAGCTCTGGCGCACGAAGGTCACCAGCTGCGCGGTCTCGTCATCCGACAGGCGCCACGCGAAGCCCGGCATCGCCAGGTCCGACGGACGCTCCTTGGTCGACGGCAGGCGGCTGCCGGCCAGCACCAGGCGGATCAGCGAAGCCGGGTCGTCGGCCAGCACCGTCGGGTTGCCCGGCAGTGCCGGGAAGGTGATGGCGTTCGACTTGCCGTCGGTGCGGTGGCAGGCCGCGCAGTTGTCCAGGTAGAGCTGGGCGCCGCGGGTTTCGTCATGGCCGGCGCGCAAGGCTTTCGCCGTGTCGTCGCTGGCCGTGAAGGTCGCCTTGGCAGTGCCGCTGGCCGGCAGCGACTTCAGGTAGGCCGCGATCGCATGCAGGTCGGTGTCGCTCATGTGCTGCATGCTGTGCGCGACCACGTCGTTCATCGGACCGCCGACCACCGCGGTGGTCTTGTTGCGGCCGGTCTTCAGCGTGTCGACGATGTCCTGCTCGGACCACGACCCGAGGCCATCGGCCTTGTCGCCGCGCAGGTTGGCGGCCAGCCAGCCGTCGATCAGCGGACCGCCGGCCAGGTAGGCCTTGCTCGACTCGTCCAGGCCCTGCTCCTGCATGGTTGCCGAACGCGGGGTGTGGCAGCTGCCGCAGTGGCCGGCGCCCTGCACCAGGTAGGCGCCGCGCGCCAGCTGCTCGCTCTGGTACTTGGTCAGGTTCAGCGGGGCCATGTCGGCCGGCGCGAAGGTCTTGCGCCAGATCGCCATCGGCCAGCGGATCGACAGCGGCCAGGTGATGTCGTTGGCGTGGTTGTCGGCCTTGACCGGCTCGACGCCGTGCATGAAGTAGGCGTACAGGGCGCGCACGTCCTGGTCGCTCATCTTCGCGTACGACGGGTACGGCATCGCCGGGTACAGCGAAGTGCCGTCCTGGCGGATGCCGTGGCGTACGGCGCGGTCGAACTCGTTCAGGCTGTAGGCGCCGATACCGGTGGTCTTGTCCGGCGTGATGTTGGTCGAGTACATGTTGCCGATCGGCGAAGCGATCGCGCGGCCGCCGGCGAACTGCTTGCCGTTTGGCGCCGTGTGGCAGGCGATACAGTCGGAGGCCACCGCGACGTAGCGGCCGGCCTCGATCAGGGCGGGGTCGTTCAGGCCGGCCGATGCTGCCGCCTCGGGAATCGCGCGCGTCTGGCTCGGCGCCGTCGCATACGCGAAGGCACCGCCGACCGCGATCACGCCCACCGCGACCACGGCGAGCAGGGCTTTCTTCTTGGAGCTCATTGTCATTGTTTTTGTGTCCTCGTACGCTTACGCCTGCACCAGCGGGCCCGGGTTCTTCAGGTACTGCTCACGGATCGCCTTGGCGCACCAGTAGGCCAGGCCGCCGACCAGTCCGGTCGGGTTGTAGCCGTTGTTCTGCGGGAAGGCATTGGCGCCCGGCGCGAACACGTTGGAGACGTCCCACGACTGCAGGTACTTGTTCAGCGCCGAGGTCTTCGGGTCCTTGCCCATGATGGCGCCGCCGCAGGTGTGGGTCGACTGGTACTGGGTGATGTTGTAGTGCGTGCCGTCCTTCTTGGCATCGCCCTTCATCGCCAGCGGGTTCAGGACCTTGCTCATTTCCTGGGCCTTGTCCACCAGGAATTGCGAAGCCTTGATCTCGTTGTCGTGCCAGTCGAAGGTCATGCGCAGCATCGGGCGGCCGAAACCGTCCTTGTAGTTCGGGTCCAGGCTCAGGTAGGCATCGTCGTAGGACATGCAGGAACCCTGCACTTCGTAGTAGAACGAATGGCGGAAGGCTTCCTTGACGCCCTTCTTCCAGCCGCTGCCCCAGTTCGGCACGCCAGGCGCGGTCGAGATGCCGCGCACCGGACCGGAACCCGGCTGGCGCGCCCACACGATGCCGCCGCCGATGAAGCCGGACTTGGTCGGGTCGTTCTGCTTGCCGTTCAGGTCGTCGAAGGTGGCGCCGGCGCCGCCGATGCCGATGAACGGGTTGGCCTGCACGCTCTCGTCGAAGAACAGCTGGACGCGGTTCAGGTTCTGGTACGAGTAGTTGCGGCCGATGGTGCCGGTCTTGGTCACCGGGTCGTACGGGGTGCCGATTTCCGACAGCAGCATCAGGTGCACGTTCATGTACGAGAACGCGCACAGCAGGACGATGTCCGCCGGCTGCTCGGTTTCGCGGCCCTGGGCATCCAGGTAGGTGACGCCGGTCGCCTTTTTCTTGTCGGCGTCCAGGTTCACCTTCATGACCTGGGCGTGGGTACGCATCTCGAAGTTCTTGCGCCCGCGGACCACCGGCCAGATGTTGGCGTTCGGGCTGGCCTTGGAGTAGTTCAGGCAGCCGTAGTCCGAGCAGAAGCCGCAGGCATTGCACGGGCCCATCTGGCAGCCGTAGGGGTTGATGTAGGGGGCGGACGCGTTCGATGCCGGGATCGGATAGGCGTGGTAGCCCATCTCCTTGGCGGCCTTGTAGAACAGCTCGGCGCCCAGGTAGTTCGGGTTCGGACCGAGCGGGTAGTCGCGCGTGCGCGCGCCTTCGAAGGGGTTGCCGCCTTCGATGATCTGGCCCTTGATGTTGCCGGCCTTGCCCGAGGTGCCGCACACGTATTCGAAGTGGTCGAGCGAAGCTTCCAGTTCCTCGTAGGTGACCGGGAAGTCCTGGATCGTCATGTTGGCCGGGATGAACTTCTTGCCGAAGCGCTGTTCCAGGCTGCTGCGGGCGGTGAAGTCTTCCGGCAGCGGGCGGAAGTGTGCGCCCGACCAGTGGCTGCCGGCACCGCCGACGCCGGTGCCCGGCTTGAACGAGCCCATCTGGCGGTACGGGACCGCGGTGTCGTTGACGCCGTGGCGGATGGTCAGGGTTTCCTGGGACAGCGATTGCAGGTACTTGCGGTGCACCGAGCCTTCGAGTTCGTCGACCACGCGCGGGTAGGCGAAGTCGGGCACGGTGTCGCGGTCGGGGCCGCGTTCCAGGCAGACCACGGTCAGGCCCTGGTCGGTGAGTTCCTTGGCCATGATCGCACCGGTCCAGCCGGCGCCGACGATCACGGCATCTACTTTAGATTTTACGATTGCCATTTTCTCTGATTCCTTGCCTTTAGCCTCGGCGGCCGCTCAGGTCCACCGGTCCGATCGGATACGGTTTGTCGCGCACCTCGACCCAGTCGAGGTAGTCGGCGCGCATGCCCGGGTAACCGATCATCTTCCACGCGCCCATGCCCTTGTTGCCGCCATGGATAGGGTCGGCGAAGTAGCCGTTGCGCACCTCGGCCAGCAGGTTGGCGAAGAAGATCTTGGACGAGATGTCGTCGAACTTCAGCTTGCCGCCTTCGGCGTCCTTGAGCAGCGCTTCCTGCTGCTTGTGGTCGAGGTCGGCGAATTTCTTACCGCCGAAATTGTTGACGGCGTGCTTGTCGAAGGCACGGATGCCGACGCGCAGGATGTCCTTCAGCGGCAGCTTGCCCTGGTAACCGAATTCCGGCGCCGCCTCGAAGTACGGACCCTGCAGGTACCAGATGCTGCCCGCCGCGTACGGCGTCTGCATGTGGCGGTCGAGGAATTCGAGCACGCCGAGTTCGATCGCACCCGGGCCGTGCTCGTCGTGCGGGATCAGGCGGTCGACGGCGGCACCAAGGAAGCGCCACTCGTCGGGCGTGAAATATTTCGGGGAGTAGGCGTCGGGCTTGCCTTCCGGGGCGACCGTGGCGGCGGCACCGGCACTGTTGATGCCGCCATGGATGGCACCGGCGGCACCGGCCGCCATCGGCATGAATACCAGACTCTTGATCAGCCGGCGACGCGACTGGGATTGTTGATCGTCAGACATTATGGGTTCTCTAGCGATGAGAGGGGCCGTACGCCGGGACAGGCGGGACGGAAAAGTGCATGATTCTAATAGGAAATTTCTACTAAACGCATAGAGATACATGACAGCAACAAATCTCTATGGCATGGATGCAACAAATTCGTGTAATTTCCGATTGACAAATCACACCAATAATCACGCGGGCCGTGTCCGCGGCTTACCGTATCGGTGCCGGCAAGGCTTGGACACGCGCCACGTCTTCGAGTTTGAACTCGGCCACGATCCGGGAAAGCTGCTCGGCCTGGTCTTCCAGGGCGGCCGCGGCGGCGGCGGCCTCCTCTACCAGCGCGGCGTTCTGCTGGGTGACGTCGTCCATGGTCGCGATCGACTGGTTGACCTGGCCGATCCCCTGGCTCTGTTCGCTGCTGGCGGCATCGATCTCGCCCATCAGCCCGGCGACGCGTTGCACCGCCTGCACGATGCCGGTCATGGCGGCGCCGGCATCGTCCACCAGTTTCGCGCCGGCCTCGACCTTGACGACGGAATCCTGGATCAGGGCCTTGATTTCCCTGGCCGCCGCGGCCGAGCGCTGGGCCAGGTTGCGCACCTCGCTGGCGACGACCGCGAACCCGCGCCCCTGCTCGCCTGCGCGTGCCGCCTCGACGGCGGCATTCAGGGCCAGGATATTGGTCTGGAAAGCGATGCCGTCGATCACACCGATGATGTCGGCGATCTTGCGCGAGCTATCGGTGATCTCCCCCATCGTCGCCACCACCTGCCCCACCACCCGGCCGCCCTGCTCGGCCTGGCCGCTGGCGCTGCTCACCAGCAGGTTGGCCTGGCGCGCATTTTCCGCGTTCTGGCGTACCGTCGAGGTCAGCTCTTCCATGGCGGCGGCGGTTTCCTCGAGGCTCGATGCCTGGGCCTCGGTCCGGCTCGACAGGTTCAGGTTCCCGGTCGCGATTTCCGCCGAAGCGCCGGCGATGGCGTGCGTGCTGTCGCGCACCTCGTTCATGGTCCGGTTCAGGGACGACACGAAACGATTGAAGGCAAGCGCCAGCTTGCCGACCTCGTCTTCCGATTCCACCGGCATGCGGCGCGTCAGGTCGCCGTTGCCGTCGGCGATCTCGCCCAGCATCGTGGCGGCACGCGCCACCGGGGCGGCGATCGCGCGGCTGACCAGGAACACCACCAGCAAGCCGATGCCGCCGCCGACGACACCGGCTGCCAGCGCGGCGATGGTGGCCGAGCGCGCCAGGTCGCCCAGCACTTCACGCTCCGGCACTTCAGCGACGACATACAGGCCGAGCTGCGGAATCGGCGAAGAAGCGACGATCAGGCTGCCCTGCTCCGACGCCAGCTCGCCGTGTGCGAATGGTGCCTTGCCAAGCAACTGCGCTGCCAGCGCGGACGTGAAGCCGGGCTGGTCCTGCAGCTTGTGCTTGCCGTCGGCGCGCGCCGCGTCGCGGTGCAGCAGGATGGTGCCGTCCTCGCGCACCAGGTAGACGTGGCCGGACGCCCCCACCTTGTAGGCGCGCACGGCCTGGCCCAGCGCCTCGATCGACAGGCCGATGCCCGTCACCGCAAGCTTGCCGGCGCCGGCATCGGCGCGCGTGTTGATGAACAGCTTCAACTCGCCGGTCTTCGGATCCGGATTCATGTTCAGCTCGTACGGCCGGCCGCCGCCGAGAAAGCTGCTCATCCAGGCGTCGCGCGGATTGGCCTTGTCCAGCATGTAGCTCAAGCCGCTCTCATCCATGAATTTGAGGGTCGACGCCGAGGCCCAGAACACGGTGGCCGCCTTGTTGTCGGCCTTGACCCGGGCGGCATAGGCGCGCCATGCATCGAGTCCGGTGTCGGGCAAGCCCTCGCGCTCCCAGGCATGCAGGTAGACATTGCCGGCAATCGCCTGCGCTGCCGCGAGCGGTACGCTGATCTGGCGCAAAACGTCGTTGCGGATTTCGCCGACCACGGCCGGCAGCTCCTGGTTGACAGCGCGCGCACGCAGGCTGCGCGCGGTCAGCATCACGCTGAGCGCCGAGGAAATCAGGAGAAACAGCAGCAGGCAGGCGGCCATGCTGAGCATGAGCTTCGTCTTGATCGACGAACGGCGGAGAAAATAGGCAGGCATCGGGAAAATGAGATGGGAGCACGCATTTATTGCAATGCAGCATCTTCCCTGCCCCGCATGGCGGCGTCAACTTATGCCGTCCGGCAAGTTACTGAACATCCCGACATTGTTGCAGATCTGCCGAAATGCACCGTTGTCGACAAAAAAAATGCCGCCTGACCGATGGTCAAGCGGCATGACGGCTGGTTCGCCCGGAATTACTGGTTCTGCAGGAAAGTCTTCAGCTTGTCCGAGCGCGACGGCTGGCGCAGCTTGCTCATCGCCTTGGCTTCGATCTGGCGGATACGCTCGCGGGTCACGTCGAACTGCTTGCCGACCTCTTCCAGCGTGTGGTCGTTCGACATCTCGACGCCGTAGCGCATGCGCAGGACCTTGGCTTCGCGCGGGGTCAGCGAATCCAGCACTTCCTTGATCACGCCGCGCATCGAGGCGTGCATCGCGGCTTCCAGCGGCGCCAGGGTCGCGTTGTCCTCGATGAAGTCGCCCAGCTGCGAATCGCCGTCCTCGCCCATCGGGGTTTCCATCGAAATCGGCTCTTTCGCGATCTTCATGATCTCGCGCACCTTCGATTCCGGCATCTCCATCTTGGCCGCCAGCGTCGCCATGTCCGGCTCGGTGCCGGTTTCCTGCATGATCTGGCGCGAGATGCGGTTCATCTTGTTGATCGTCTCGATCATGTGCACCGGCACGCGGATGGTGCGGGCCATGTCGGCGATCGAACGCGTGATCGCCTGGCGGATCCACCACGTCGCGTAGGTCGAGAACTTGTAGCCACGGCGGTACTCGAACTTGTCCACGGCCTTCAGCAGGCCGATATTGCCTTCCTGGATCAGGTCGAGGAACTGCAAACCGCGGTTGATGTACTTCTTGGCGATCGAGATCACCAGGCGCAGGTTGGCCACGGTCATTTCGCGCTTCGCGGTACGCGCACGCTTTTCGCCTGCAGCCATCTGCTTGTTGATCTTGCGCAGGTCGGCCAGCGGCAGCGCGACGCGTGCCTGCAGGTCGATCATGCGGCGCTGCAGTTCCATGATCGCCGGCGCGTTACGCGACAGCACGGCGCTGTACGGATACGCGCAGTCGACTTCGCGCTGCACCCACTCGAGGTCGGTCTCGTTGCCCGGGAACACCTTGATGAAGTGGGCGCGCGGCATGCCGCAGCGGTTGACGCAGATATCCAGCACGGCGCGCTCGATCGAACGCACTTCGTCCATCTGGCCGCGCAGCGTGTCGCACAGCTTTTCCACGATCTTCGCGGTGAAGCGGATACCGAGCAGCTCGGTGGTGATCACGTCCTGGGCCGCCAGGTACTGCAGCGAACCGTAGCCGTGGGTCTTGAACGCGTGGCCCATCTTGTCGAAGTGCTTTTCGATGGTCGAGAACTTTTCCAGCGCGCTCTTACGCAGTGCTGCCAGCTGTTCGGCCGAGTAGCCGGCAGCGGCACTGCCGCCCGACTCGCCCTCTTCCTCTTCTTCGACTTCGACGTCTTCTTCCTCGTCGTCATCGGACGACGCTGCAGCGGCCGGCGCCGGCGCCGACGAACCTTCGTTCAGGTCGACGAAACCGTCCACCACGTCGTCGATCTTCAGCTCGTCGCTGGCGATCTTGTGCGACAGCGCGATGATTTCCGAGATCGTCACCGGGCAGGCCGAGATCGCCTGCACCATGTCCTTCAGGCCTTCCTCGATGCGCTTGGCGATCGCGATCTCGCCTTCGCGCGTCAGCAGCGACACCGCGCCCATTTCACGCATGTACATGCGGACCGGGTCGGTGGTGCGGCCGAAGTCGGAGTCGACCGTCGACAGCGCGGTCGCGGCGGCGGCCTCGACTTCGTCCTCGCTGGTCGGCGTGACGACGGCGTCCGACAGCAGCATCATTTCGGCTTCCGGGGCGCGCTCGTAGACGGCGATGCCCATGTCGTTGAAGGTCGCGATGATGCCTTCGATCGCTTCCGGATCGATGATGTTTTCCGGCAGGTGGTCGTTGATCTCCGCATGGGTCAGGTAGCCACGCTCCTTGCCCATGTTGATCAGGTTCTTCAGCTGGGTACGGCGCTTTTCCAGCTCTTCGCCGGAGAAACCCTGCTCGGCACCGAGGATGCCCGAGATACCCTTGGCCTTGCGCTCGCGCAGCTTGGAGGCCGCCTTCAGTTCGGCACGCTCGACCGCGTTCAGTGCGGCGATCTCGTCGTTCTCCGGCGTGAACTCGCTCGGCTTGCGGCCGCGGCGGCCCGGCACTTTCACGCCCGGCAGCGTGTAGCCGGAGGTGTCGATCGCGGCCAGGGTGGCAGCGTCGGTGGTGGTGCTGACGGTGCCGGTCGGGGCGCTCGATGCGGCAGTGGTGCCCGGCTCGACGCGGCGCGCGGTGCGGGTGCGGACCACGCGCGCGGCCGGCGCCTCGGCTGCGGCCGGTGCGGCTTCCACGACCGGTGCGGCCGGCTCAGGTGCCGATGCCGCTGCCGGTTCGGCCGCCTTCAGAGCGGCCAGCTTCGACACGCGCTTGCGCACGATCACCGGCTGCGCGGCGGGTGCCGTCGGCGTCGGGATCGGGTCGGAAGCGTCGGCGGCCACGGCCGCGTGCGGGGTCACGATCTGGGTGACTTCCGGGACGGCCGGGGTGGTGGCTGCGGCGGCCGGGGCCGGCGCGGCGATCGGGTCGGCCACGGTCTCGACTTCGTCGGCAGGCAGGCTGGATTCGGTTGCGGCCAGCACCGGTACGACCGCGTCGGCCGCTTCGGCACCTGCCGCCGCAGCCTGGTCGAATTGTTCCGGCTCGAGTTGCGCCGCTTGCGCTGCCTGGCCCACTTGTGCCGCCTCGTTCGCCTGCTCGGCCTGGGCCGCCTTCAGCGATGCCAGGCGCGAACGCGTTTTAACCACCGTCACCTTGGCCGCCGGTGCGCCGGCCGCCACTTCCGTTTCGAGGAAGTAGGAGGTCGCGGTTTTCGGCACGGACAGCTGGGCCGTGCTCTTCGCCGGCGCTTTCTTCGCTGTCAGTGTCAAGGTCTTGGCGGTGTTTTTCATAAAACTTTTCTCCAGTCGAGGCGAAGTGCGCGCCTGCGAAGTCAATAATCCACCGGGCCCGCAACGCGGGCCTTGGGAAGGGATAACGGGATGGCCCTACCTAAGGGCGATTAGGCCGAAAATCAAGCACCCCGCGGCATCGCGCCCGCCAATCGGCCTGCGGCGCGCAAGGAGGCGGCGCCGGACGGGGACGGTGGACTGGGGCGGAACGTGGTGATGTCGAGATCGCGGTCTAGCATGTCAGAACGAAAAAAAGCCCGTCAGGCAACGGGCTTGAAATCTATTTTCCAGAGGAGAATAGAGGAGACAGGCACATTATGCATGCGAGAAAGTTTACTTGCCAATTACCATATCCGATAAGGGATATAAGAATTTCGCATACTTCCCCGGCCCGCTCTTCGCCCTCCGGCCAGTCTGCGTCGGCGCAAGTCCGACGCAAGGAAAGGGGCGGATCATACACGATTTCCCGGCCCCGTGCCCGTTCGCTGGATGTGAAATGGTGGTCATTTCCGCTAAAAAACCTTCCGTGACACGGCTGAGCGGCACAACGGAGCGCCGGCCATGCTATCCTTCCGCTTCTTGTTCTTACCATGAAGTCAATGAATACGATGAGTCCTGTCGCCGAGTCCAACGAGGCCACCGAAAACGCAGCAACCGGTACGTCCCCTGCACCGACGTCCGATACCGGTGCCCCTGATACCGGCACTTCCGCACCGCAGCCTGACACCGGGTCCGCCGCGCAGCCGGCCACCGCAGCACCCGGCAGCGCCGATGCGCCGGGCGCTGATGCGCCGGGCGCCGACGCGCAATCCCCGCGCGCACTGCTGAAGCAGCTGCAGCAGCAGTTCAAGGCCTTCCGCGACTGCCTGCCGCTGGCGATCGGCATCGACAAGCAGGTGCTGGCCAAGATGCCCGGCCTGAACCGCAAGACCATGCGCGCCGCGCTCGGCATCCATACCGGCTCGATGCGCTACCTGCGCGCGATGGAAAAGGCCACCGTGCGTTACGACCTCGACGGCAATCCGGGCGCCGAAGTCACCGACACCCACCGCCAGCACGCCAAGGAACTGCTGCAGGAACGCTTCAAGAAAGAAGCCGAGCGCAAGAAGGCCGAACGCGAACTGGCCGTGAAGGAAGAAGCCGACCGCAAGCGCCAGGAAAAGCTGGAACAGCTGGCGTCGAAATTCTCGCGCCGTTAAGCCAGGCCCGGCGTACGAAGCCCATGAGCGAAGCCCTGGACGACGCGCTGCCGCCCTACCAGGGCCTGCAGCTGGCCGACGTGCGCCTGGTGCGCACGCGCGCCGATGCCGACGCCGCCCTGGCGGCGCTGGCGGTGTCCGACACGGTCGGCTTCGATACCGAATCGAAGCCGACCTTCCAGAAAGGCGAGGTCTCGACCGGCCCGCACCTGGTGCAGCTGGCGACCGACGAGCACGCCTGGCTGTTCCAGATTGCCGGCGTGCGTGCGCCGGCTGATGGCGAGCCGGCGCCGTCCGGCGCGCACATCGTGCCGGTATTGCGCGCGATACTGGAATCGGAAACGATCCTGAAAGTCGGCTTCGGCCTGGGCGACGACCTGCGCCGCCTGCGCGCCAAGCTCGGCATCGACACCCGCAACGTGCTCGACCTCTCCACCGCCCTGCGCCGCGGCGAGCGCAACGCCTGGGGCGCGAAGACCGCGGTCGAGCGCTTCTTCGGCCAGCGCCTGCAGAAATCGCGCAAGATCACCACCACCAACTGGTCGCTGCCGCGCCTGAGCGACAAGCAGATCCTGTACGCGGCCGACGATGCCCACGTGGCGCTGCGGATCTACCGCCACTGGCGGGCGCAGCCGGCGGCGCCGGCAGCTGCCCACACCAAGGCCGCGAAAGACTGACGATTGGCGGCGCGAGATCAGCGCATCAGCGTGCCCGCTGAGAAGCATAGCGCTGCACAAACCACTTCGCCTGTTGCAGCGTGTCGGGATACCTGGTGGCGACCATGCCGCCTGCGCAAGGATCGAAAACAGGATAAAAACGAAATCCATGTTCGATGAGGAATCGGACCTTTGCCCATTGCGCCAGATCCTTGCATTTTGGCGCCGAGAACTTCCGACTCAACATGACCATCGTCCCTGCACATTGCGGGCAGTGACGCTCACGTATAGCCGAAGGAAACTTAAACGACTTGCGGCAGGAAAGGCAGACGAATGGGAAGCGATAGGCCTGTACGACCTTCGGCTTCGCAAAATACTCATGATGGCGAAATTTTTTCATGGGGCAGATCTTCCTCAACAGGGGTCTGAATAGACCTCGGTTTGCTTTACTCCTGGGTCCGGCTACCCATTGCAGACCTTCCCAAATCATGCCGAACTCGGCCGCTCACGAATGCGCTAACTGGCCTGTTGTGTCCATTCCCGGTACCGGAACGTGAGCAGTGGCGCAAGTTGATCATAGACATCCCAAGTGTCGGGAAGATGATATGGACTCGGAAGGCGATCACCGACTGCCCTGGTCAGGTCGCTCAGATAGTTTGGCTGAGCGTCGTTGTAGTAGCTTTTGGCAAAGTCATTGCCTTCGTCATTCAAGTCTTCGTCGACTAGCTTCCCGTCACAGACAGCAATAAACCAAGCGCCAGGAGTGACTTCACGCTGCTGCAGACGCTGCAAATCGGCTGCGAATTCCACCTCGTGCAGTTCCCCATTGAGTCCGTTCAGCATGCACCAAGCCGCAAACATGCCGATGTGGGTCGCACCAGCCTCTGGTGGCAGCTCTTTGGGAAAGTCGCCGCCGGCATGCCAGCTAGCGTCATCATATTTCATCGGTTTCTCCATCCTGTATCGTTGTGTCTTACTTGAGCGTTTCCCACCCCTCGGCTGTCCACTTCAAAAGCGTGTCGGGCGCCAATGCTGCTGATGAATGCGATGCAAGCTTGCGCGATAGCGCGCGTAATGCGTCGCGTGCAACGTCCGTCGATTCGGAGATATACAAGACCTGATCCGTCGTCGGTAAGGCGATGATCAGTTCCCCATGCTGGGCTTGCGCAAGCGACGTCCATTGCGCAGGCAGGGCCACGCGCCCGACCTCGCCGAAACTCGGTTTGGTATATCCAATCTGGCCGGCCGCTACAGGTTTCGCCGACTCGGACAAAGGTTGTAGACTATTTGTCAGAATTTATCGCTGCCAATGCAAATAAGTCATCCTGCGACTTACCGAGTTTCTTCAGATCGCGTTCAGTGAGCGGTCGAATAGCGCGCGGGGTATCGAGTATTGCAACCACCATCAGGCCGGCAACCAATGGCCTCGCCTGCAACTGGGGGGCATTCGTACCGAGGGACGCCTGCATACGTTGGACATACGCGTCCGAACGCACTACAAGTTGTACTGCCGTCGGATCGATCGGTGCATTTTTCTCTCGTACGATATCGCCTGCAGCTTTCGCAAACTGCTGAACCTGGCCATCGCATCCAGCGCTGTTGGAGCGGCAATACGCCAGAATGCGATCGAGCTGCCCATCAAGTTCGCCTATGGAGAGATGCAACGGCGCGCGCGCGCTCACCACGGTGTCGCCAACCTCGCGTCGCACGGCTGTTGCCACGTATTCGGTAAAGGCTGATGGCTCCAGTGGAACTGTTTGAGCGCAAATGTCACTGGCGAGGCCAATCGCGGCTAAGCCGAGTAAAAAACGAGCGACCTTTATGCCTATAAACTTGTCGCGCCTGGACTGATTGAGATCGAATTTGAATAGATCATTTTTCTTCATCAGTTTCATCTGATCCGTGATGTTTGAACTTCAAGAAGAGGGTAAGTGAGACCAGCTCGCGCCAGTCCGCTCTGGCCGATAGCCCACTGCCGAAAAACCCGAGGTTCATCATTGAGAACGAATAAATATTTCTTGATGTCATTGTAATGTGCGTTGGCACACCGACTGGTAATACCCTAAGGAAATAGGATTGCGATTTCGTTGCAAACCACAACCGGCATCATGAAACGTCTGCAGGCATTTTGGAAATTTATCATCGGCGATTCCCGGTCCGCCGAGATTCTCATCCAGGAATCAATGGAACAAAGGATGGAACTTGAACGTCTGCTGGCGACCCGGCGCTGCGCGTCGCGTACTCGCTGAGCTGGTCCTTCCAGACGGCTTATGCCAGACGCGTCGCCGAACGGCTCAGTGTACGCCGTTGTTAGCTCCAGGACAACAACAGGGCTTTATCGGCGTTCCAAAGGAGCCAGCAGACACCGCTAGCCCGCTTATACTCGGAGGATGAAAGCGCATTGCCTCCTCGTCCGCCATCTGTTTCCCCTGTTCGCCTTTCTGGCCGTCCTGCAAGGCTGCTCCCGCGCAGATAAACCGGTCGACGGGGCCACCGTGTTCCGCCAGTGCGCCTCCTGCCACCAGGTCGGCGCCAATGCCCGCGGCGGCTTCGGCCCGCAGCTGAACGGGCTGTTCGGACGCCGCGCCGGCGCCACCGCCGACTTCGCCTATTCGCCGGCCATGAAGGCATCCGGCATCGTCTGGGACGAGCAGACCCTGGCCCGCTTCCTCGCCAATCCGGACAAGGCGATGCCCGGCACCAAGATGCGCTTCTGGGGCATCGGCAATGAGCACGAGATGCGGGCGCTGCTGGCCTACCTGCGCAGCTTCCAGGACGCGCATTGACCACATTGCAACAAAACAAAGTATGATGCGAACTCCGCCATTCCGGGAGTCGCCATGCGGGCTGCGTTTCGATGTGCGCCGATCGTCCTGCTGTATTGCCTGAGCCCGAGCCTGAGCCTGATACCGGCCGCGACGGCTGCGGGCCAGCCGGCGCCCGCATCTGCCCACGCACCTGCTCCCGTGCCAGCTCCGGTACCGGATACGCTGGCCCGGCGCCTCGTGGCCTGCACCTCGTGCCACGGTGACCCCGGCAAGCCGCCGCCGCGCGACGAACGCCGCTATTTCCCGCGCATCGCCGGCAAGCCCGCCGGTTACCTGTATCACCAGTTGCTCAATTTCCGCGAAGGCCGGCGCCAGTATCCGCTGATGACCTGGATGGTCACGCCGCTGTCGGACGAGTACCTGCGCGAGATCGCCGATCATTTCGCGGCGCAGCACCTGGCGGCAACGCCGCTCGACCGCGCCGCCCTGCCGGCGGCCGAACTGGCGCGCGGCCGCCAGCTGGTGACGCAGGGCGACACGGCGCTGAAGGTGCCGGCCTGCATCGCCTGCCATGGCCAGCGCCTGACCGGCACCGTGCCCGCCATTCCCGGCCTGCTCGGGCTGCCGCGCGACTACATCAACGCCCAGTTCGGCGCCTGGCGCAACGGCAGCCGCCGCGCCCACGCGCCCGACTGCATGGGGACGATCGCGGCGCGCCTGTCGCTGGCCGACGTCGCCGCGGTCTCGGCCTGGCTGGCGAGCGAACCGCAGCCGGCGGACCCGGCCCCGCAAGCTGCCGGCCCGCAGCCCTTGCCGCTGGCCTGCGGCAGCGCGCAGCAGGCGGCGTTCACCCAGGCGCGCGAGCAGGCGCGATGAGGCGCGCACTCATACGGCTGGGCATCGTGCTGCTGGCGCTGCTGCTGGCCGCGCTGGCCTGGGCCGTGGCCGCCTGGCCGCGCGCCGAATTCATTCCGGCGCGCTCGCCCCAGGCCTGGGCGGCGACGCCGGACAACATCGCCCGCGGCGCCTACCTGGCGCGCGCCGGCGACTGCATCGGCTGCCATACCGCGCGCGGCGGCGCGGCGTATGCCGGCGGCCGCGCGCTCGACACCCCGTTCGGCCGCCTGTACGGCCCCAACCTGACGCCGGACCCGGCCACCGGCCTCGGTGCCTGGAGCGCCGACGATTTCTGGAACGCGCTGCACAACGGCATCGGCCGCGACGGACGCCTGCTGTATCCCGCCTTTCCCTACAACCACACGACCCGGGTCACGCGCGACGATGCCGACGCCCTGTTCGCCTGGCTGCGCAGCCTGGCCCCGGTGCGCCAGCCGAACCGGCCGCACGCGCTACGTTTTCCGTACGATAGCCAGCTGGCCCTGGCCGGCTGGCGCCTGCTGTATTTCCGTCCCGGCGTCCAGCCTGTCGACCAGGCCCGGCCGGCGGCGTGGAACCGCGGCGCCTACCTGGTCGAAGGCCTGGGCCATTGCAGCGCCTGCCACAGCAAGCGCAACCTGCTGGGCGGCAGCGGCGGTGGCCTGTCCGGCGGCCTGATCCCGGTCAGCGGCTGGTACGCGCCGTCGCTGACGGCGAGCCGCGAAGCCGGACTCGGCGAGTGGGAAGTGCCGCACATCGTGCAGCTGCTGCGCACCGGGGTTTCGCCCCAGGGTGCCGCTCAGGGTGCTGTCTATGGGCCGATGGCGGAAGTGGTCCAGCAGAGCCTGCAGTACCTGTCCGAACCCGACCTGCGCGCCATGGCGCTGTACCTGAAATCGCTGCCCGCGGACCGCGACGAGGCGGCGCCGGCCGCGCCGCCGAACGAAGCGGCCATGAAGCTCGGCGGCCAGTTGTACGAGACACACTGCGCCGACTGCCACGGCGCCAATGGCGGCGGCAACGGCAAGGTGTATCCACCGCTGGCCGGCAACCGCGCGCTGACGATGACGGAACCCGTCAACGCGATCCGCATCGTGCTCAGCGGCGGCTTTCCGCCGTCGACCGCGGGCAATCCGCGGCCCTACGGCATGCCGCCTTTCAGTCCGGTGCTGAACGATGCCGAAGCCGCCGCGGTGATCAGTTACGTGCGCGCCAGCTGGGGCAATGCGGCGCCGGAAGTGACGGCGGCGCAGGTCAACCGCTATCGCGCGGTGCCGCTGGACTGAGCGCGCCGGCTGGCCCGGGCGCGCAGGCGCACTGCCGGCTGCAGCCCAGGCATGGCCGCGTCAATCGAACTGGCCGCGGCGCACCTGCAGCGCCGAGGGCGCGGTCGGGGCACGGTGCGCAAACGCCCCGCTCTGCGCCGGCCTGGCGGCGCGGACCTCGTCCGGGATCCTGGACGCCTGCACCGAATACACGGCTTCCCATTTGGCGATGCTGTAGAGCTTCCAGAAGGTCACATTGTCGATCTTGTCGAAGTTGAGTGCTTCCTTGCACATGCCGGCCACGATGGCGGAGCCGCCGATGGTCGCTCGCATGCTGGCGCTGGCCGCCTTGATCCAGGCGTCGGCCGGCGCTTCGAAGCCCAGCTTGACCTTGCGCCACAGGATATTCTTCGGCACCAGGCCGTCCATCGCGACCCGCAGCACGTGCTTGGTCCAGCCGTCCTTGATCTTGAAATGGTTGTTCATGCCGAAGGCGGCCTCGACCAGCTTGTAGTCGAGGAAAGGCAGGCGCGCCTCGATCGAGTGGCGCATCGAATTGCGGTCTTCGTAGCGCAGCAGGTGCGGCAGCTGGAAGCTTTCGATTTCGAGTTTCTGCATGGCGCGGATGTCGCGGTAGCCCTTGCTCAGCTTGCGGATGTTCGGGAACTGCAGCAGGTATTCGGGCTTGATGTAGGCGAACTTGCGGCGCAGGCGCCAGATGCGCAGGCGCGAGATCGAAAAATACATGAAGCTGCCGAGCAGTTCGGACAGCGACAGCTTGGAGTGATTGCGCATCACGAACAGTTCGCCGATGGCGTCGCGCCAGGGCAGCGAATGCAGGTAGGCCGCGTAGTAGCGTTCGTAGCCGAGCAGGGTCTCGTCGCCGCCCTGCCCGTCCAGCATCACCTTGCAGCCGATTTCCTTGGCCTTCTTGAACACGAAATACTGCATGAAGATCGACGGCGCCGCAAACGGCTCTTCCTGGCAGTACACGACTTCGTCGATGGCCCGGATGAATTCGTCGGCACTGGGCTCGATGACGAACAGGTCGATCCCGCCGGCCTTGGCGACTTCGCGCGCGTAAGCGCTTTCGTCGATCTCGTCGATGCCGCTGTTGGCGTGGATCGCCTGGAAGCGGTCCGGGCTGGCTTCGTGGTACAGCGCGGCCGACAGGCTGGCGATGCTGGAGCTGTCCAGCCCGCCGCTGAGGCAGGTGCCGACCTTGACGTCCGAGCGCAGCCGGTAGCCGATCGAGCGTTTCAGCTCGGCACGGAAGCGTGCGATGGCCGAGGGTTCGTCGAGCGCCTCGACCTCGGGCGGCGCGGCCAGCGCGTAATAGCGCGACAGCTCGGCGCTGTGGTCCGCCAGCGAATACACCAGGTTGTGGCCGGCCGGCAGCGCGACCACGCCCTCGAAAAAGGTTTCCTGCGTGTGATCGGAATAGCCTTCGATCAGGAAGTCGCGTACCGCGCGCATGTTGGCCACCGCGGGGCCGCCGCGGCCGGCCAGCACCTGCTTGATTTCGGAGCCGAAGATGAATTTCTGCGGCGTGTCCGCGTAATAGAAGGGCTTCACGCCGAAGCGGTCGCGGCTGCAGAACAGGACCTGCCTTTCACGGTCGTACAGGCAGAAACCCCACATGCCGTTGAAGCGCTCGACACAGGCCGGTCCCCATTTGTCATAGGCGCAGAGGATGACTTCGGTGTCGGTCTTCGACACGAAGCGGTAGCCGTCCTGCAGCAGTTCCTCGCGGATTTCGAGGTAATTGTAGATCTCGCCGTTGAAGGTGATGACGTACCTGTCCTGGTAGTGCATCGGCTGGTGCCCGTCCGGCGACAGGTCGAGGATCGACAGGCGCCGGTGCCCGAGTGCGAAGTGCTCGCCAAAGAAAAAACCTTCGTCGTCCGGGCCACGGTGGGCGATCAAATCGTTGATGCCCTTGATTGCGCCGGGACTGACGGCCGAGGCGTTCTTGTTGACAATCCCACTGATTCCGCACATTGCACGCATCTCCTTTTCTTGAAGGCATGCGCGAACGGTGCCGTGTTCTGGCGCACACCCGGCAGATGTTGAGGCACGCAACAGGCGCCGGTATTGCGCCAGCGCGAAGGCATCAAAAAAAGCGGGAAAGCACTGCGAAGAGTACTGTTAAGGGCTACCGATGGGCTATTTCCCTTACACCATTTCAGCGAATCCAATCCGATCCGTGGTGGCCGCGCGCGCATCGTCGACGCCCACCTTGTGCGTCGCCAGCAGCGCTTCCAGCACGCTGTTCATCGTATGGCAGCCGGGCGCATGGCCGGCATTCATGTGGCCGCGGATGGCGCCCAGGTCGCCCTGCTCGATCATGGCCGCCACCGTCGGGTTCAGGCTCAGGCACTCGGTGGCCAGGTGATACCGGTTGCCCTGCTTCGACGGCAGCAGCGCCTGGCACAGCACGCCGCGAAGCGCATGCGCCAGCGCCTGGCCCTGGGCGTCGGAATTGCCCAGCAGGCGCAGCATCTTTTGCAGGCCGAGCTCGGTCGAGCGCGCGTGCAGCGTGGCCAGCACCAGCGGGCCGGACTCGGCCAGGGCCAGCGCTTCCTGGGCGGTCTGGGCGTCGCGGATTTCACCGATCACGATCACGTCGGGCCGTTCGCGCAGGGCGTCCAGCGCACCGAGGTAATAGCTCTCGACGTCGCCGTCGAGGCCGACCTCGCGCTGGGTAATGATGCACTTGCGCTGCGGGATCAGGGTCTCGACTGGGTCTTCGATGGTGATGATGTGGCCCGAGCGCCGTTTGTTGATCTCGTCGAGCATCGACGCGATCGTGGTCGACTTGCCCTGGCAGGTGTCGCCGATGATCAGGACCAGGCCGCTGGTCAGGCGCGCGAATTCGAGTTCGTCGGCATGCAGGCCGAGCTCATGCAAGCCCAGCGGCTCCTTCGGGAAGCGCCGGATCACGCAGCCGAGGCGCTTCTTGCCCTGGAAGCTGAAGCAGTTGGCGCGGATGCGCGCCGTGTGCAGGTCGATCGAGCGGTCGAACGCGCGGTCGGCGATGCGCTCGGCCCAGTTCGGCTCGATGACGTCGAAGAATTCTTCCAGTTCCTCGCGGGTGATCGGCGAATCGGTCACCGCCACCAGCCCCTTCGGCTGGCGTAGCATCAAGGGACTGTTCTGGTGGATGATGACGTCGGAAAACACCAGCTTCGAATTCAGCAGATGCAGGATCTGCTCGACCAAGGTGCCGAACACCGGGTGGTCTTCGTTTTCGATGTACGACAGGGTGGGAATCTGCGAGGACTGGTGATATTCCATCATGCAAGGGCTGAAACAGGCGATGCATTAATTATAAAACCAGGGCCAATACAAAGTTCCACTTGGAAATATATTTTTTCGACGGCAGCGTGGCAAATTAACAACCGCCGATCGGCGCTTCAGTGCTCCCTGGCGCGGTTGCCGCATGGGTCCCCGCCTGCGCGGGGACGACATTCAGAAGGTGCCGGCGAAAACAGGCTTAACGCCGGTTGCGCAGCACATCCAGCTGTGCCCGCACATCCCTGAGCTCCGCCGCCAGGCTGTCGCGCGCGGTCGCTGCGCCGACCAGTTCCATCTCGGCCGCCAGGCGCGCATCGGACAGTGCCGCGGCGGCCGTCACGTTGCGTTCGATCTGGGCGCGCAGGTCGGCCAGCTGGGCGTCCTTGCCTTCGATCGCCAGCTGGTCCTTGGCCTTGCCGACCAGCGCATCCATCGCCACCTGCTTGGCGTTGCTCAGCTCGGCCGTCAGGCGCTCGATGGTTTCGTCACGGTCGGCCAGCTGGGCCAGCATCTCGTCGCGTTCGGCCGACGCCGCCGCCACCTGGCCGCTGAGTTCGGCGCGCGCGGCTTCCAGTTCGTCACCGGCGTCGATCAGGGATTGCATGTCGTCGCCGGCACGGGCCAGCGCTTCGCGGTCGGCGGCGCCGGCCTCGTGCGCGAACTGGCGCGCCCAGTCGGCCAGGCCCGCCAGTAGTGCCGGCGGCAGTTCCGCCGCAGGGGCTGCCGGGGCCGGCACATGCGCCGCGCGCCAGTCGGCCAGGTGCTTGTAGACGGTGCCCGCGGTCGCCTGCACGCCATCGGCATCGAGTGCCGCGCGCACCGCGTCGAGCGTCACCGCCTCGCCCGCGTCCTGCAGGCCGCTTGCCGCTGTTGCCACCTGGTCGAATGTCACTTCTTCGGCTGCCATGTCTGTTCTCTAATCCATCAAGGGTAAATCGGAAGGCTCGTATCATACTGGACGGCGTACCGTTCGCTCCAGCCGGCGGCACTCTGGTGTGGCAATTGCGCACTTCGTCGCAAAATCCGCGCATGCACCGGCCCGTTTGCCTAGGATGCAAACGTCCAGCCACTTTTCACGGAGATAACAAGATGAACACGACCCGCCCGAACAGCCGCCTGCTCGCCGCCGCCTGCGTCCTCGCCCTCGGTGCCGCCTTCGCCCTCCCCGCCACCCAGGCCCGCGACTGGGACTGGAGCAAGGGCGAACAGGTGCAGGGTAACGGCAACGTGCAGCGCCAGGCGCGCGAGCTGGGCGCCTTCAGCGGCGTCGCGCTGTCGCTGCCGGGCAAGGTCGAGATCCGCAGCGGCGGCCGCGAAGGCATCACGGTCGAGACCGACGCCAACCTGCTGCCGCTGATCGAGACCGTGGTCGAAGACGGCACGCTGAAAATCCGCGCCAAGGACCACATGATGCCGAAGACGCGCAACCTGAAGTTCATCGTCCAGGCGCGCGAGATCGAGCGCTTGTCGGTGTCCGGCTCCGGCGACATCGATGCCGACGCCGTGCGCGGCGAGCGCATGCAGATCGCCATCGGCGGTTCGGGCGACGTCAGGGTGCGCAAGGCCGAGGGCGCCGATCTGCGCGCCAACGTCAGCGGCAGCGGCGACCTGCGGGTCGACGAAGGCAGCGTGCGCAGCCTGTCGCTGTCGATCGCCGGCTCGGGCGACGTCGACCTGGCGCACGTGCGCAGCGACGACGCCAAGGTGAATATCGCCGGTTCGGGCGACGCCAAGGTGTGGACCCGCAACGACCTGAACGTGTCGGTTGCCGGCTCGGGCGACGTCGAGTACTACGGCGACCCGCGCGTGCGCAAGTCGGTCGCGGGCTCGGGCGGCGTGCGCCGCGCCGGCGGCGACCCGCGCTGATGCCTGAGCCGCTCGGTAGCGGCCCAGTGGCGGCTCAATGCGCGCTCAGTGGCCGCCTTGTGCGCTATAGGCCAGCGGCTTGACCGGCACCGTCAGGTTGACGCTGTCGCGCTTGCCGTCGGCGCCCTGCACCGTCAGGGTCATCGGCACCTGTTCGCCTTCCTTCAACTGGCGCTTCAGGTCGAGCAGCATGATGTGGTAGCCGCCGGACGCCAGGTTGACGGCCTGGCCGGCCGGCAGGTCGATGCCGTCGACCGCATGCATGCGCATGGTCTGGCCCTGCATCTCCATCTGGTGGATCTCGACGCGGCCGGCGGCCGGGGTGCTGGCCGCCAGCAGGCGCGCCGCCTTGGCGGCTTTCAGCTGCATGAAGGCGCCGGTGGCCTTCTGGGCCGGGACGGTGGCGCGGATCCACGGGTCGACGACGTTCACAGACGGCTGGACCTGGGATTGGGCCAAGGCGGCGGTGGACAGCAGGCCGGCGGCGGCCAGCAGGGCGATGCGTTTGAACATGGCGTTACCTGGTGAGTAATAGGAGCACGTCGATTATATCGCCGCTCAACGCGGCGCCGTCAGCGTCTCGCGCTCCACCTGCACGGTCTCGGTACCGTCGGTGATCCACACCTGCCCGTCCTGGATCGTGCACTGCAGCTGCATGTTGCGGCTGCACAGGCGCTCGAGGGCGGCGCTGGTCTCGGGCAGGATGTTGACGATGGTGATCTTCCTGGCGCGCTCGATCTTGCTGGCGAGCTGCTTGAACCAGATGTGGCTGGTGGCGCTGTAGCTGTACACGATCACCTGATTCGACTGGCCGCTGGCCTTCATCAGGCGCCGTTCGTCGGGCTGGCCGACTTCGATCCAGGTGTCGATGGCGCCGGTCAGGTCCTTCAGCCACAGGGCCGGTTCCTCGACGTCGAACAGGTCCTTGCCGAAGGTGAGCGCCGGGTCGGCGTGCAAGGCAAAGGCGAGCAGGCGGATCATCACGCGCTCGTCGGTTTCCGAAGGATGGCGCGCGATGGTGAGCGCGTGCTCCTGGTAATAGTTGCGGTCCATGTCCGCAATGTTCAGGTCTGCCTTGTAGATCGTTGCTTTCAGGGCCATCGGGGCGTTCTAACTTTCTTGTCGGTTCAAAGGCGCATCAGTTGAAGACGACGGTCTTGTCGCCGTTCAGCAGGATACGGTGTTCCACGAAGCACTTGACCGCACGCGCCAGCACGACGCTCTCGACGTCGCGTCCGATCGCCGTCAGCTCGTCCACGCTCATCGCGTGGTCGACCCGTTCGACGTCCTGCTCGATGATCGGGCCCTCGTCCAGGTCGCCGGTGACGAAGTGGGCGGTGGCGCCGATAAGCTTCACGCCACGCTTGTGGGCCTGGGCATACGGACGCGCTCCCTTGAAGCTGGGCAGGAAGGAATGGTGGATGTTGATTGCCCTTCCCTTCAGTGCCTGACACAGTTCCGGCGACAGGATCTGCATGTAGCGCGCCAGCACGACCAGGTCGATGCGGTGGGTGTCGAGCAGTTCGATCACGCGCGCTTCCTGTGCGCGCTTGGCCGATTCGCTGGCACCGGCCTCGAGCGGCAAGTGGTGGAAAGGGATATTGTAACTGGCCGCGAGCTGGTAGAACTCCATATGGTTGGAAACGATCGCCGGAATCTCCACCGGCAGCAGGCCGCTGCGGTAGCGGAACAGCAGGTCGTTCAGGCAGTGGCCGATCTTCGACACCATCAGCATCACACGCGGCTTGCGTGCGGTGTCGTGCAGCTCGCCCTTGGCATCCAGGTTCGCGCACAGGGCGTCGAAGCCGGCGCGCAGCGCGGCATCGCTCACGTTCGCGTCTTCCAGCGCGAAGTGCACGCGCATGAAGAACAGCTTCGATTCGGCGTCGCCGAACTGGTCGGAATCGATGATGTTGCAGCCGTGCTCGGCCAGAAAGCCCGAGACCCGCAGCACGATGCCGCGCTGGTCGAGGCAGGACAGGGTCAGGATATATTCAGGATACGCCATGAGAAGAGCCCGTGAGGGCAAGCAAAATGTCGGGCTGGACATTGTCGCACGTATTGCATATTAAGCACTTCCGGATCGTGACGCGCTCCCTGCCGTTTTTTGGTGCGCCGCGCCCCAAGCCAGCGGAACTATCGCATCCCCTGCCTCTCTAAACGCACGAGCGCATCCAGGACGCTCGGGTTTGATTGTTCACCGACAGGCACAAGGAGATCGATATGGCGACAAGCAAGGACGGCGGCAAGAGCGCTGCAGGC
Source organism: Herbaspirillum sp. SJZ107 (assembly GCF_006715485.1). GTDB lineage: Bacteria > Pseudomonadota > Gammaproteobacteria > Burkholderiales > Burkholderiaceae_D > Telluria. Next base: position 781,831 of record NZ_VFNH01000001.1, on the reverse strand, counting down.
TCGGGCGGCAGCGAGCAGAAAAGCCAGCCTGCCAAGCGCGGTTTCGCAGCGATGGACCAGAACCAGCAGCGTCAAATCGCCAGCAAGGGTGGCCAGGCCGCCCACCAGAAGGGTACGGCGCACGAGTTCGACTCGGAAGAAGCGCGCCGCGCCGGCCAGAAAGGCGGGGAAGTGGTCAGCCGCAACCGCGCCCACATGGCCGACATCGGCCGCAAGGGCGGGGAAAGCCGGCAATCGGCCAACCGCGCCGCAGCGGCGGCCAAGCCCGGCAACCGCCAGGGCAGCAGCAAGGAGGAATAAGGCAAGCATCGACCAGCAACCCCGTTGTCCTTATCCATCATCCGCATCATCTTGATCATCTGAACCGGGATCGTCCGCGCCGCTCGTCACCGGGCGCGGTCTTCCCCTCGCATCCTGGCTACCGACAATCTTCCGCGCCACCTTGTGCTAGAGTGCGCTTTTACCCGCATTCTTCGTCCGTGTCCTCCCCCGCCCACCTGAAATACCTCGGCGCCTATCCCGAGCACCTGCTGGTCCAGGTCCGCCGCCTTATCGACGACGGCCGCCTGGCCGACCACCTGCGCCAGCGCTACCCGGACGCCCACGCCATCCGCACCGACAAGGCCTTGTACGGCTACGTGCAGGACCTGAAGGACGAATACCTGCGCAACGCCGATCCGGTGACCAAGGTCGAATACGACAGCAAGATCGCCATCGTGCAGCAGGCGCTCGGCCTGCACACGCAGATCTCGCGCGTCCAGGGCGGTAAATTGAAGGCCAAGCGCGAGATCCGCATCGGCACCGTGTTCCGCGACGCCCCGCCCGCATTCCTGCGCATGATCGCCGTACACGAGCTGGCGCACCTGAAGGAAAAGGAACACGACAAGGCCTTCTATAAACTGTGCTGCTGGATGGAGCCGGACTACCACCAGCTCGAATTCGACGTGCGCCTGTACCTCACCCAGCTCGAGCTGGGCGGGGACAGGCTGTGGGCTTAACGCTCTTTCCGGTGGGCCCAGGTATATAAAGCCGGCAGGATCAACAACGTCAGTGCCGTCGACGACAGGATGCCGCCGATCACCACCGTCGCCAGCGGCCGCTGCACCTCGGCCCCGGTGCTGGTCGCCAGCGCCATCGGCAGGAAGCCGAGCGAGGCCACCAGCGCCGTCATCAGCACCGCCCGCAGCCGCACCTGCGCCCCTTCGCGCATCGCCTGTTCCGGTCCCATGCCCTGCTCGCGCAGCGTGCGCACGAACGAGATCATCACCAGGCCGTTCAGCACCGCCACCCCGGACAGCGCGATGAAGCCGATCGCCGCCGAGATCGACAGCGGCAGGCCGCGCAGCCACAGCGCCAGCACGCCGCCGCTCATCGCGAACGGGATGCCGCTGAAGACCAGCAGGCCGTCCTTGACGCTGTTGAACATCAAATACAGCAGCGCGAACACCAGCGCCAGTGCCGCCGGGATCACCAGTGCCAGGCGCCGGCTGGCGGCCTGCAGGTTCTCGAACTGGCCGCCCAGGCCCAGCCAGGTGCCCGGCGGCAGCTTCACCTGCGCCAGCCGCGCCTGCACCTCGCCGACGAAGGAACCGAGGTCGCGCCCGCGCACGTTGGCGCTGACGACGATGCGGCGCTTGCCGTTTTCGCGGCTGATCTGGTTTGCCTCCGGCACGAAATCCAGGGTGGCAATCTCGGACAGCGGGATGCTGGCGGCGGGACGCCCCTCCACCGCCGGCAGCGCGACCGGCATGCGGCGCAGGACGTCGATGTCGTTGCGCTGCCCTTCGCCGAGCCGGATCGTGAGCGCGAAGCGGCGGTCGCCCTCGAACACGGTGCCGGCATCGCGGCCGCCGACCAGCGCACCGAAAGTCTCCTGGACGTCGGCCACGTTCAGGCCGTAGCGCGCGGCCCTGGCGCGGTCTACCCTGAGCGTCAGCGCCGGCAAGCCTTCGACCTGCTCGACCTTGACCTCGGCAGCGCCCGGCACGCCTTTCAATACCCGCGCCACCTGCTGCACGGTGGCCGCCATCGCCGCCGGATCGTCGCCGAACACCTTGACGGCGACATCGCTGCGCACGCCGGAAATCAGTTCGTTGAAGCGCAGCTGGATCGGCTGCGAGAACTCGTAGTTGTTGCCCGGGATGCGCCCCGCCGCTTCCGTGATGGCGGCGACCAGCTCGGCATGGGTCTTGCGCGGCGCCGGCCAGTCGCGCTCGGGACGCAGGATGATGTAGCTGTCGGCGGCGTTCGGCGGCATCGGGTCGGTCGCCACCTCGGCAGTGCCGATGCGCGCGAACATGCGCTCGATTTCCGGGAACTGCTGCAGCAGCGCGCTTTCCAGGTGCTGCTGCATCGCCACCGACTGCTGCAGGCCGGTGCCCGGAATGCGCATGGTCAGCACGGCGAGATCGCCCTCGTCCAGGTTGGGGGCGAACTCGGTGCCCAGGCGCGTCGCCAGCATCCCGGACAGCAGCACGGCCAGCACGGCGAAAACCAGCGCCACCGGGCGGTTGCCCAGCACCCGGTCCAGCAGCGGCAGGTAGAGGCGGCGCGCGCCGTGCACCAGCCGGTTCTCGTGCTCGGCCACTTTCCCGGACACGCACAGCGCCACCGCCGCCGGCACGAAGGTCACCGACAGCAGCATCGCCGCCGCCAGCGCCATCACCACCGTGATCGCCATCGGGTGGAACATCCGCCCCTCGACCCCGGACAGGGCGAAGATCGGCAGGTAGACGGTAATGATGATCAGCTGGCCGAACAGCAGCGGGCGGCGCGCCTCTGCAGCCGCCGCGGCGACTTCCGCGAAGCGTTCTTGCTGCGTCAGCAGGCGCCCATGCCGGGCCTGGGCCGCGCCCAGGCGCCGGATACAGTTCTCGACGATCACCACGGCGCCGTCGACGATGATGCCGAAGTCGAGCGCGCCCAGGCTCATCAGGTTGGCGCTGACCCCGGCCTGCACCATGCCCGTGAACACCATCAGCATCGACAGCGGGATCACCAGCGCCGTCACCAGCGCCGCGCGCAGGTTGCCCAGAAAAAGGAACAGGATGGCGATCACCAGCACCGCCCCTTCCAGCAGGTTGCCGCGCACGGTGGCGATGGCCTTGTTGACCAGCACCGAGCGGTCGTACACCGGCAGCGCCTGCACCCCGGCCGGCAGCGAGCGGTTCACCTGCGCCAGTTTGACACGCGCGCTTTCGGCCACGGCGCGGCTGTTCTCGCCGATCAGCATGAACACCGCGCCCAGCACCACTTCGCGCCCGTTCTCGGTGGCGGCCCCGGTACGCAGCGCGCGTCCCGGCTCGACCGCGGCGACGTCGCGCACCCGCAGCGGCATGCCGTCGGCCAGCGCCAGCACGATGTCGCGGATCTGGTCGAGCGACTGCACCTGGCCCGGCGCGCGCACCACGAACTGTTCGCCGCCGCGCTCGATGTAGCCGGCGCCGGCGTTGGTGTTGTTGCGCTCGAGGGCGTCGTGCAGCGCGCCCAGCGACAGGCCGTGCGCCGCCAGCTTGTCCATGTCGGGCGCCACCTGGTATTCCTTGAGGTGGCCGCCGATGGTGTTCACCTCGGTCACGCCGGGCACGCCGCGCAGCTGGGGCGCGACGATCCAGTCCTGGATCTCGCGCAGGTCGGCCGGCGTGTACGGCTTGCCGTCCGGCTTGCGCGCGCCCTCCTTCGCTTCCACGGTCCAGTAGAAGATCTCGCCCAGGCCGGTGGCGGTCGGTCCCAGCCCGGGTTCGACGCCCTCCGGCAGGCCCGCGCGCGCTTCCTGCAGTCGCTCGTTCACCAGCTGGCGCGCGAAATAGATGTCGGTGCCGTCCTTGAACACCACGGTCACCTGGGACAGCCCGTACTTCGACAGCGAGCGCGTGCTCTCCAGCCGCGGCAGGCCATTCATCACGCTCTCGATCGGGAAGGTGATGCGCTGCTCGGCTTCGAGCGGCGAGTAGCCGGGGGCGGCGGTGTTGATCTGCACCTGCACGTTGGTGATGTCGGGCACGGCGTCGATCGGCAGGCGTCCGTAGCTGTAGACGCCGAGGCCGCCCAGGCAGGCGACGGCGAACAGCACCAGCCAGCGCCGGGCGATGGCAAATTCGATGAGTTTCTGGAACATGGTCGCTCGCTCAATCCTCGTGTTCGGCTTCGCCCTTGCCGAGATCGGCCTTGAGCAGGAAGCTGCCGGCGGTGGCATACGGCGTGCCGGCCGCCAGGCCGCTGACGATCTCGGTGCGCTTGCCGTCCATGCGCCCCAGGGTGACGGCCTGGGCGCGGAAACCGCCCGCGCTGCGCACGAACACCACCGGACGCTCGTGGACGGTCTGGATGGCATCGCTGGCCACCGTCACCGCCACGGTCGAGGCCGGCCCCAGCAGGTCGACGCTGGCCAGCATGCCGGGCCGCAGCGCACCCCGGGGGTTCGCCAGCACGATGCGCGCCGTGGCCATGCGCGAGGCTTCGCCCAGAACCGGCCCGACCAGGTCGACCTTGCCCTCGATCGGCTGCGGCCGGGCGCCGATGCTGACCTGGGCCGCCATGCCGGTGCCGACCTGGCCCAGGCTGCCCGCCGGAACCGCCGCTTCGACCCACACCTGCGACAAATCGGCAATCGTCAACAGCGGCTTGCTGTCGTCGACCGCCTGGCCGGCCACCGCCGGCTTGTCGACCACCACGCCGTCCAGCGGTGCGCGCACCGTCAGCGCACTCGATATGCCGACACTGAGGCCGCCGCCGCCGCCGATGGCGAGCGCATCGAGCCGCTGGCGCGCCGCCTGCACGGCGATCCCGGCTTCCTTCAGCGCGGCGTCGGCGGCGTCGAGGTCCTGGCGCGCCGAGATGCGCTGTTCCCACAGGCTTTTCTCGCGCTCGTAGGTCGTGCGTGCCAAGGCCTGGCGCTGGCGCGCGGCGGCGAGTTCGGCGCGCCACTGCGCCACCGCCGGGCTGCGGATCACGGCCAGCGCCTGGCCCTTGCGCACCGCGCTGCCGACCGATACCGCCACCGATTGCACGATGCCCTGGGCCGGCGCCGCCAGCGCCACGGTACGCTCGCCATTCGCCGCGATGCGGGCCGGCAGGTGCAGGCGTTCGCCGATCAGCGCCGGGCGCGCGCTGTCGATGGCGATGCCGTTGGCCTTGACCTGGGCGTCGCTCATCGCGACCACGTTGTCGCCGGCGGCGGCCGGCGGGCCGCCCTCCGCCGGGTGGCGGTCGTCGTGGCCGTGGGAATCCTGGTGGGCGTCGTGGCCGGCGCCGGCGGGTACTGCGGGCTGGCGCCACAGCATCAGGGCGGCCAGCACGGCGGCGACCGCGCACATCAGCGCGATCGTCCATTTCTGTTTACTTGTCATGTTCGTTCTCATTCGGATGGGGCGTCGGCGCCGGCCAGGCGCTCGATGTCGGCATAGGCGCGCCAGGCCGCCAGCAGCGCGCCGGCGCGGCGCACGCGCGCCTGAAACCAGGTGCGCTGGGCGTCGAGGACGTCGAGAAAGCCGAACTTGCCGGCTTCAAAGCCGCGCAGGGTCAGTGTCCAGGCGCTGTAGGCGTGCGGGATGGCGTCGCGCTGCAGCAGCGTGGCTTCTTCGCGGGCGGCGGCGTAGCGGGTCCAGGCGGCGTCGAGGTCGGCGCCGGCCGCGCGCTCGGCGGCGGCCAGCTCGTCGCGCGCCTTGTCGGTGCGGCGCAGCGCCGCGGCCAGGCGGCCTTCGTTGCGGTCGAACAGCGGCAGCGGCACCGATATGCCGAACACGGCCTGCCTGCGTCCGGGCGTGCGCAGTTCGGGCGCATCCTCGCGTTGGCTGCCCAGCGTGATAGTCAGGTCGGGGATGCGGGCCGCGCGCTCGACCCCGGCCTGCGCTTCCTGCGCCGCCAGCCGGCTGCGGGCGCGCGCCACGGCGCCGCTGCCGGCCACGCGTGCCTGCAGAGCCGGCCGCGGCGGCGGTTCGGGCAGCGCATCGGCGGCGCCGTCCAGTGCGATGGACGGGGGCGCGGCGCCGACCAGTGCGCCCAGCCGGGCGCGGGCGACGTCCAGTTCGGCGCGGGTGCGGGTCAGCTCGGTGGCGGCATCGACCGCGCCGAGGCGGGCCCGGGTCTCGTCGATCGGCGACACCTTGCCGGTCGCGACCCGCCTGGCGGCCACGTCGACGCTGCGCTGCGCCAGTCCGGCCAGCTCCCGGGCCAGCGCATGGCTGTCCTGCGCCACCAGCACCGTGTACCAGGCGGCGATGACGTCGGCGCGGATGGCGCGCCGGCGCAGCGCCAGTTCGCCCCGCGCGAGGTCGGCCTCGCTGCGCGCCAGCGCGATGCGGGCCTGGCGCTTGCCGCCCAGCTCGATCGGCTGGCTGATCTGCACGGTGGTGCTGCGGGTGCCGGCCTGCTGGCCTTCGCGCAGCCAGGAAAGTGCCGGGTTCGGGTAGTTGCCGGCCTGGCCGGCGGCAGCGTCGCTGGCCGCCACCTCATGGGCGGCGGCGCGCACGGCAGGCTGCTCGAGGGCGCGCCGGATCGCATCCGCCAGGGTCAGCGGCGCAGCAACGGCTACAGTGGGTGCAGGCTGTGCGGCGACGCCGCCTGCAACAAGAAATGCGAAAAGAAATGCGGCAGGCATGCGCGCCGGCCGCATGGATCGTGGGTCCATGGTCTGCTCCTGATAACGATGACGTTCAGGCGCGCAGGCGGGCGCGGGCCTCGCGGCTCGCGGAAAAAGGGAAAACCTGCGCGCTACTCAGCGGCGGCAGGCCATTTGGGACGTTCGGGACGCGCTGCGGGCAGCGAGTCGCGCAAGGACGGAACGACTGCGACGGCCGGCCCATGATGCGGCCGGGCCGGGATGACGCCGGCCTCGGACGGCAGCGTCAGGATGTGGCCGAACATGCAGGCCGGACAATGCGGATCGGCCATCGAGGGGCCGTCGTCATCGGCCAGGAACACCGGTTCGGGCGCGGCAGCCCTGCCGTCGTCCTGCATCGTCACCGTCGGCGCCACGTGGTGGGTCACGCCGGCCGCAGTCGTCACGCAGCACTTGTCCGCCATCGCCAGGGCGACCTGGAATGGATAGACCAGCAGCAGGAGAATGAGGACCCAGCGGCGCATCGGCATGGTTGGTGGTTGACCTGACGTGATTGAATGCTTTCGCAATGATACCTTCAATCGGCGCCGCAGGGCATTTTCGTGGCGCTCATCCGCTGCGGCCCCATCCCGACACGACGATCGCCATTGCCGCACAGGGCCACCGCCGCCCCCGCCCACATAGTTACCTATACGCAACAATATTTTACAAATTGCATAAGAGTCAGCGGAAATCCATCGACTTTCCAGGAGGCTACGTTTACAGTCAACGGTCGCGCACACTCGTGCGCCCGGCCTGCCTTGTCCCAGCAGGCCGCCAATGCGCACTCCGTTCCGGCCATCCGTGAATCATGCTGGCCGCGAAGAGGCAGGGCCTATGTAGAAACCAGCACATGCAGCAACCGTTCCGTCGTCACTTCCTGACCTTTACCGGGCTCGCGCTCGGCCTGATGACCGGCGGCGGCGCCCATGCCGAGGATGGCGCGGGCGCGGCCTCCAGTGTCTCCCCGTCCTTGTCTGTCTCCGGCTTCGGCACGGTCGGCCTGGTCCATGCCAGCGAACGCCACGCCGACTTCACGTCGTCGGTGCTGAAGAAGCACGGCGCCGGCGCCACCCGGCGCTGGAGCGCGGACGTCGACACCCGCCTCGGCCTGCAGCTCGACCTGGCGCTGAGCAAGCGCTGGTCGGCGGTGCTGCAGGTAGTCAGCGAACAGGACCTGGACAACAGCTACCGCCCGCGCGTGGAATGGGCCAACATCAAATACCAGGCGACCCCGGAACTGGCGCTGCGCGTGGGCCGCATGGCGCTGCCGATGTTCCTGGCGGCCGAATACCGCAAGGTCGGCTACATCTATCCGTGGGTACGCCCGCCGGTGGAAGCCTACGGCTCGATGCCGTTCACGAGCGGCGACGGCGCCGACGTCAACTATCGCTGGAGCCTGGGGCCGCTGCGCAACGTGTCGCAGGTGTTCTACGGTTACGCCGACGTCGGCCTGGGCAAGCCGCGGCGCGCCTATGGCCGGCACATTACCGGCCTGGCCAATACCAGCGACTGGGGCGCGCTCAGCGTGCGCGCCAGCGTGATCGACACCGAAGCCACGACCGACATCGGCATCGCGCTGTTCGACGCCTTCGACGCCTTCGGCCCGGCCGGCGCCGCCCTCACGCGTGCCTACGCGATCGACCACAAGCGCTACAGCGTCGCCAGCCTCGGCGTCAACTACGATCCCGGCCGCTGGTTCGCGATGGCCGAAGCCAGCCGCTCGATCACCCATTCGCTGCTGGGCGCGACCCGCAGCGTGTATGCCAGCGCCGGCTGGCGCCAGGGCAGCTTCACGCCCTACCTCACCTGGGCGCGCGTGCACGCCACCAGCGCGACGAATGACCCCGGCCTGCCGCTGGCCGGTTTGCCGCCGGCGCTGGCCGCCCGCGGCGCGGCCCTGAACCAGATCCTCAACGGGATACTGGCCACGATCCCCGAGCAGACCTCGAGCAGCGCCGGCGTGCGCTGGGACCTGGGCACCAACATGGCGCTCAAGCTGCAGTACGACCGCGTCACGCCGCACCGCGGTTCGCGCGGCACCCTGATCAACCAGACGCCCGGCTTCGTGTCCGGCCGCACGACGCATGTCGCCAGCGTCGCTCTCGACTTCGTGTACTGACATGGGCCGCGTCAAGCTATTCCGTCACACCGCCGCCGCGTTCCTGCTGTCGGCCCTGCTGTTCGGTCCGACGGCGTCCGCCGCGGCCGCCGAACTGGTGGTGATCGTGTCCGCCAAGAGTCCGCTGACGGCGCTGCGCGCCGACCAGGTGGCGGCGATCTTCCTCGGCCAGAGCGCACGCTTCCCGGACGGCACCGAAGCGGCGCCGCTCGACCAGCGCCTCGGCGCCCCGCTGCGCGACGAGTTCTACCTGCGCGTCACCAACAAGACCCCGGCTCTGCTCAAGGCCTGGTGGTCGAAGATGGTGTTCACCGGGCGTGGCCAGCCGCCGGCCGAAGCCGCCGACAGCGCCGCGGTGCGGCGCCGCGTGGCCGACAATCCGGATACGATCGGCTACATCGACCGCACCGCGCTCGATCCGAGCGTACGCACCGTCCTGGTGGTCCAATGATGCGTGCCCGTTCCTGGTTCGGGCGCCTGCTCGAGACCCATTTCGTGCTGCCGCTGTTCGCCCTGTTGCCGCTGGCCGCGATCTGGATCTCGACCTTCCACTTCATCGACGCCGAACGCAGCACTGCGGCCAACACCGCGCGCGACGCCTTGCACGAACTGGTCGAGACCTACGAAGCCCAGGTGGCGCGCAACCTGAACGCGATCGACCAGACCCTGAAGGTGATCAAGTTCGCGGTGCAGGTGGACGGTCCCGCCGGGGCGCTGCCGGCCCTGCGCCGCCAGGGCCTGCTGCCGCCCGGCCTGGTGTTCGCGGTGGCGATCGCCGACCGCGACGGCCGCATCGTCGCCAGTAATCCGGACCGGCCGCTGCACGACGTCGCGCACGAGCCCTGGTTCACCGTGCACCGCGACGGCGGCGCCCAGCCCTTCGTCAGCCGCACCGGGGGCACGCCGGAAGAACCGCACCTGCGTTTCACGCGCCGCATCGAGGCTGCCGGCGGCGGCTTCGGCGGCATCGCCGTCGTCGACGTCGACCCGGCCTATTTCACCAGCGCCTACGAACGCTCGCGCGAGGGCGAGCACGGCCTGCTGGCGCTGGTCGGCAGCGACGGCGTCACGCGCGCGCAGCGCGTCGGCGAACGCCTGTCCTGGGGGCAGACGATCGACGTCGACGCCATGGAGAAAGATGCCAGCGGCGCCGAGGTGACGGTGCCCGACGGCGTGGCGCGCTGGCTCGGCGTGCGCCGCCTGCACGGCTTCCCGCTGGCGGCGGTGGTCGGCCTGTCCAGGGCCGAGCAGATGGCCGAATTCGAGCAGCGCCGCGCCAACTACCTGGCGGCGGCGCTGGCCGGCAGCCTGCTGCTGGTGGCGCTGACCGGCCTGGTCAGCGCCTGGTCGTGGCAGCTGGCCAAGGCGCGCCGGCGCGAACGGCGCGCCCACGAGACCTATGCGGCCGCATCCGAGGCCAGCCTGGACGCGATCTTCGTGCTGCGCTGCGTCTACGGCGCGGGCGGCGCCGTGAGCGACTTCACGGTCGAGGAAACCAACCGCCCGGGCGAGGAGCTCACGGGCTACGCCAGGGATGCGATGCACGGCTGCCCGCTCTCGGTGATGATGCCGTCCTATATGGAAAACGGCATCTTCGACGAGCTGGCGCGCGTGGCCGTGCACGGCGGCGTGGCCGAGGGCGAATGGCAGGCGGTGACGCCGCCGGCCACCGGCCGCTGGCTGCAGCGCCAGGTGGTGCAGGTCGAGAACGGCGTGGTGGCCACGGTGCGCGACATCACCGAGCGCAAGCTGACCGAAGACCGGATCCGCCACCTGGCCCACCACGACGAGCTGACCGGCCTACCCAACCGCACCCTGATCCGCGACCGCCTGGAAGGGGCGATGCGCAAGGCGCGCGAGGAAGGCGGCTGCCTGGCACTGGCCTTCGTCGACCTGGACGGCTTCAAGCTGGTCAACGACGGCCTCGGCCACAACGCCGGCGATGCGCTGCTGCAGGCGATCGCGGCGCGCATGCAGGGCTGCCTGCGCGGCGGCGACACGCTGGGCCGCCTGGGCGGCGACGAGTTCGTGATCCTGCTGCCGGACGTGAGCGACAGTGCGCAGGCCCTGAATCCGCTGCTGGAAAGTATCCGCGACGCGGTCGGCGCGCCGGTGCTGGTCGACGGCCAGGCGGTGCAGGTCGGCTGCAGCATGGGGGTGGTGATGTACCCGCGCGACGGCGACGACCCGAAGACCCTGATGATGAATGCCGATGCCGCGATGTACCGCGCCAAGGACCTGGGCAAGCACAACTTCCAGTTCTATACGCGCGAAATGAACGCCAGCCTCGAGGAAAAGCTGGTGCTGATGGAAGGCCTGCGCCAGGCGCTCGACGCCACGCTGGCGGCCGAGGCCGCGGGCCAGGAGACCCCGGACGGCAACGGCTTCCACCTGCTGTACCAGCCCAAGATCGACCTGCGCAGCGGCCGCCTGTTCGGGGTCGAGGCGCTGATCCGCTGGCACCATCCGGAGCACGGCCTCGTGTCGCCGGCGCGCTTCATCGGCCTGGCCGAGGAGTCGGGCCTGATCGTCGCCATCGGCGAATGGGTCCTGCGAACCGCCTGTAGCCAGGCCCAGCAGTGGCGCCGGGCCGGGCTTGAACCCCTCACCGTGTCGGTCAACGTCTCGGCGCGCCAGTTCGAGGAAAAGCACCTGGTCGGACGCGTCGCCGCAGCGCTGCAGGCATCCGGCCTGCCGCCCGGCGCGCTCGAACTGGAAGTCACCGAGAGCCTGCTGATGCGCGACCTGAACGGCGCCCTCGGCCGCATGGAGGAACTCAAGGCGATGGGCGTGTCGCTGTCGATCGACGACTTCGGCACCGGCTATTCGAGCCTGTCGGCGCTGAAGTCCTTCCCGATCAGCACCCTGAAGATCGACAAGTCCTTCGTACGCGACCTCGCCGACAGTCCGGACGACCAGGCGATCGCGCTGGCCGTGATCTCGCTCGGCCACCGCCTCGACCTGCGGGTGATCGCCGAAGGCGTCGAGACCGAGGAACAGCGCGACTTCCTGCGCGCCCACGAGTGCGACGAAATGCAGGGTTACCTGTTCAGTCCGCCGGTGCCGGCACAGCGCATCGCCGCGCTGCTGCATGACCAGCCGGAGGCCCTGCCCAGGCCAAGCCCCCCGCCCGCAAAACTGGTAGCATGAACGGCATGCGCCCCACGACAGCGACCCGCTTCACGATTGCGCGCCTGCTGTTCGGGGCGGATCCCAAGCTGCACCGGATGCTGCAGTACTGGGCGGCGACGGCCGTGCTGTATGGCTTCTTCCTTTTCCTGTTCTACAACCAGGGTATCGCCGCCGCATCGCAGGCGGTCGATGCGCTGGCCGTGTACACCGGCTGCGGCATCGCCGCCTTCTACCTGCTGGTGCGCGCCAGCCGCGTGCTCGGCCTGAAGCCCACCACGCTGGCCGCGGCGCAGGGCCTGTTCGGCATCGGTTGCAACATGTGGGCGTATTCGATCGCCGGCCCGCTGCGCGGCGCCACGCTGATGGGCCTGATGGTGGTGGTGGTGTTCTGCACCTTCGCGCTGCGCCCGCGCCAGACCCTGGCGCTGGCCTTCGCCGGCCTGTCGGGCATGGGCGCCACCATGTGGTGGCACCAGGCCCACGACCCGCTGCATTATCCGCCGGCGGTGGAAGGCGTGACCTTCGCGATCATGGCGGCCTGCTCGCTGGCGGTGACTTTCCTCACCGGCGAAATGACCAAGCTGCGCGCACGCCTGACGCGCCAGCGCGAGGAACTGGCGGCGGCGCTCGACACCATCCGCACGCTGGCCACCGTCGACGAACTGACTGCGCTGGCCAACCGCCGCCACATGAACGAGGTGCTGGCGGCCGAGGAACGCCGCCAGTCTGCCGCAGGCGCCGGCAGCACCTGCATCGCCCTGCTCGACATCGACCACTTCAAGCAGATCAACGACCGCCACGGCCATGCCGCCGGCGACGCCGTGCTGCGCAGCTTCGCGGCCGCGCTGCGCGCCGGCCTGCGCGACGGCGACCTGGTGGCGCGCTGGGGCGGCGAAGAATTCCTGCTGATGCTGCCCGACACCGGCATCGAGCAGGCGCAGGCGCTGCTGGAGCGCCTGCGTGCCGGCGTCGCGGCGCTGGCCGTGCCCGGCCTGGACGGGCTGCGCATCGCCTTTTCCGGCGGCATCGGCTTGCGCAGCGGCGGCGAGCCGTTCACGGATACGATCAACCGCGCGGACAAGGCGCTGTACCGGGCCAAGTCGTCGGGGCGCGACCGCGTGCTGGTTGGGTGAACTACGGGCTGAATTACCGGCTGAATTGCCGGCTCAGTTGGCCGGCGCCGGGCGCTGCATCAGGCGCTGCACCAGCGCATCCGGGCTGGCGTCCAGCGTCAGCAGCTCGGCGTGGGCCGGGCGCACGAAGCCCTGCCCCACCATGTGCTCGACGAAGGTCGCCAGGCCGTCATAGAAGCCGGCGACGTTCAGCAGGCCGATCGGCTTGGCGTGGATGCCGAGCTGGGCCCAGGTCACCATTTCGAACAGTTCTTCCAGCGTGCCCATCCCGCCTGGCATGGCGATGAAGCCGTCGGCCAGATCCGACATCATGGCCTTGCGCTCGTGCATGTCCTTGACCACGAACAGGCGCGTCAACCCGGCGTGGCCGACTTCGCGCTCGACCAGCGCCTTCGGAATGACGCCGGTGGCTTCGCCGCCGAGGCGCAGCACTTCGTCGGCGATCACGCCCATCAGGCCGACCTTGCCGCCGCCGTAGACCAGCGCGATATTGTGTTCGACCAGTACCCGCGCCAGGCTGCGCGCGGCGTCGGCATAGACAGGATCGGCGCCGGGAGAGGCGCCGCAGTAGACGGCGATGGATTTCATGGAGTCTTTCTAGTTGGGCGTGGCGGCGTCGGCCTGGGTGGCTTCCGGCGGCAGCTTCTTGAGGTAATCGTCGGACAGGCGCTGGAACAGCGCGCGGGTCTCGCCGCGCAGGTAGGGGCCGACCATCGACAGCACCTGGTAGCAGCCGCGCGCCAGGGCATCGGCGATCGCCTGCTGCTCGCTGTATTTTCTCGGGTTGCGCACGTATTCGTAGGAGAGCCAATAGGTCGCCACCACCACCATGTTGGTGGCCATGGCGCCGATCTCGGCGTCGCCGGCTTCCAGCGAACCTTCGCTGCGCAGGTCTTCGCACAGCTGGCGCGCGACCTTGATCTTGTGGGCCAGGATCGCCTTGAACTGCAGTTCCAGCTTGCGGTTGCGCGACAGCAGGTCGTTCAGGTCGCGGTAGAAGAAGCGGTAGCGCCAGATCAGCTCGAACATGTGGTGCAGGTAGAACCAGACGTCCTGCATGTTCGAGCGGCGCCCGGCCGGCACGGTCAGGATGCGCTCGATCTCGGCCTCGAACTGGGCAAAGATCGAATTGACGATGTCGTCCTTGTTACGGAAGTGGTAATACAGGTTTCCCGGCGAGATGTTCATCTCTTCGGCGATCACGGTGGTCGTGATGTTCGGCTCGCCGAACTCGTTGAACAGCCGCAGCGACAGCTCGAGGATGCGTTCGCGCGTTCGGCGTGGGGCTTTTTGTTGCATGGAAGGCGGCATGGTTGGATTCAGTCGCAAGCATATCATTGCACGCGCAACCGGGCCACCGCGACATTCAGTGCACTCAACTCGCGCATGACCTCGGCCAGCACGCGCCGGTTGCTGCCCAGCGCCACATGGCCGACGCCGCCGAATGCGACGTGGCGCGCCCCCGGCAGCACGCTGGACAGCTGCGGGGCGACGATGTTGTCGTGGTGGCTGTAGAGCGAAGTGAGCAGCGCGCGCGTGGCCGGGCCTTCGCCGGCGCCGAGGCGCTGCAGCCAGGCCGAGGCGCCGTGTGCCCGCGACCAGCGCATCTGCCTGGCGTTGGCGCCGGGACCGAAGCCGGCCAGCGCGGTGCCGTGGTGCGGCGTGCCGAGCGTGATGACGCGCGCCACCCGCGCCGTGCCGCAGGCGCGCATCCAGGCGCGCGCCACCAGCCCGCCCATGCTGTGGCCGACGATGGCCAGCTGGCGTTGGCCGCTGGCAGCGCACAATTGCTCGACCGCCCGCTCGACCTGGCCCGCGTAGGCGTCGATGTCGCCGCCGATCGGCGCCAGGTCGACCGTGGCGTGGCTGATGCGTTCTGCATCCAGCAGCGGCAGCAGGCGTGCCCAGTAGCCGCTGTTGCAGCCGTAGCCGTGCACCAGCAGCACGGGCACCTTGACGCTGTCCGCATGGATGCGCATGCCGGCCACGGCGCGCGGCATGCGCCACGAGGTCGTCAGCATGCTGGCGCAGAACTCTTCGGCCAGCAGGCGCAGGCGCGCTACCGGACCGAGCCGGAATGCGGCCGGGGTCGGACTGGCAAACCAGGCCGCCAGCAAGAAATTGTTCATGTTAATCAGCAGACGCACTGCCACCACCGCCCCGATCGCGGCGACGGCGGCCCATCCGGTCGGGAAACCGCCCCAGCGCTGCAGGCTCCAGCCGATTCCCAGCGCCGCTGCAGCCTGCACCAGCAGCAAGGTCCGGGTCATCCAGCGCACGCTCATCGGCATCTCCTGACGTTGTGCTCCGACCCCGGATCAGGGTTCGCGCCGTCCCTGCATGTGGCGGGCGATGCCGCGCAGGATGTTGACTTCTTCGGTTTCGAGGCCGGTACGGGCGAACAGGCGCTTCAGGCGCGGCATCAGCTTTTTCGGGTTGGCGGGATCGAGGAAGCCGATCGCCACCAGCGCTTCTTCGAGGTGGGCGTACATGCCTTCGACCTGGGCCAGGCTGGCCGCTTCGCCGTGGAAGCCGACGCCGGTCTGGGTGCGATTCTCGCCTTGTGCCGCCAGGCGGCATTCGTAGGCCAGCACCTGGGCCGCCTGCGACAGGTTGAGCGACGAATACGCCGGATTCGCCGGGATGTTGATCAGCACGTTGCAGCCTTCGACGATCTCGTTCGGCAAGCCGAAGCGCTCGTTGCCGAGGATCAGCGCCGGGCGCAGTTCGGTCCCGTCGGCGACATGGCTGGAAAAATCGCGCGGCGACCACACCGGCGGCGAGAACTCACGCAGGCGCGCCGACACCGCCGCCGCGAAATTGCATCCTTCCAGGGCCTCGGCCACGCTGCCGACGATACGCGCCCCTTCCAGCACGTCGATGGCGCCGCTGGCGAAGGCGACCGCTTCCGCATCCTGCAACGGGTCGGCGCAGCGCGGCGTCACCAGCACCAGGTCGGAAAAGCCCATGGTCTTCATGGCGCGCGCCACCGAGCCGACGTTGCCCGCGCGGCTGGTTTCCACCAGCACGAAGCGCAGGCGTCGGAAAAGAGATGTGTCAGTTTCGGTCGGGTTCATTTAAAATAGCGCTATCGCGCGGTGACGAGCAGTTGAAATCGGGCCAGGGTCTTGTCGATCCGGCTCGCGATTTTAACGGTTTCGGCACCGCTTTGCTCTTTGTCATTCTCATCGTTCGTTACGTTTGCTGCGCCTTTGTGTGCGGCGGGCGTCAGCATTTTTCACGGAAGCCCTATGCACCCCATGCTCAACACGGCCGTCAAGGCCGCCCGCCGCGCCGCCACCGTCATCAACCGCGCTTCGTTTGACCTCGATCGCATCACGATCAGCGAAAAAAACCATAACGATTTCGTCACCGATATCGACCAGGCATCGGAACAGGCGATCGTGGAAACCCTGCTGAAGGCCTACCCCGACCACGCCATCCTCGGCGAAGAATCGGGCGCGTCCGGCAACCTGAACGACGAGAGCGAATACGTCTGGATCATCGATCCGATCGACGGCACCACCAACTTCATCCACGGCTACCCGAACTTCTGCATCTCGATCGCGCTGCAGCAGCGCGGCGTGATCACCAATGCCGTGGTCTACGACCCGGTCCGCAACGACCTGTTCACCGCCACCAAGGGCGCCGGCGCCTACCTCAACGAAAAGCGCATCCGCGTGCGCAATCCGGACCGCATCAACAAGGCCCTGATCGGTTCCGGCCACGGCGCCGACCCGCGCGCGCTAGCCGAGTACCTGCGCATGTACGAAGTGGTCGCCTCGCGCTGCCACGGCGTGCGCTCGAGCGGTTCGGCCGCGCTGGAACTGGCCAACGTGGCCGCCGGCCGCCTCGACGGCTTCTACGAAAAGGGCCTGAAGATCTGGGACATCGCCGCCGGTTCGCTGCTGGTGACCGAGGCGGGCGGCATCGTCGGCGAGTTCAGCGGCGAATCCGAATACCTGAACAAGGGCGACGTCATCGCCGCCGGCCCGAAGGTGTTCGCCAACATGGTGGCCCTGCTGAAACCGTTCGCCTGAAAACGCACATCCGGTCTTTCGCGTAAAATAGAGTCTGTGTAAGTCTGGATTATCCGGTGGCGGTCTGCACGCGCTGATGCGTGCGTGACCGCTGCCCAGCCCCGTCGCTTCCGGCCCCCATGAGGTGCCGCGCCTCCCGCTTCCACCGGCCCTGCCCTGATCGGCACGGGCTGCGCTAAATTTCCATAGCGAAACATTTTTAAAATATAATGCTACGTGGCTTCGTTGAGCCGCGTCTCGGCGTCCCGGCACCAGTACCGGCCGCCCTGCTTGTGTAATCCGAT
This sequence comes from Herbaspirillum sp. SJZ107, assembly GCF_006715485.1. GTDB lineage: Bacteria > Pseudomonadota > Gammaproteobacteria > Burkholderiales > Burkholderiaceae_D > Telluria. Next base: position 764,522 of record NZ_VFNH01000001.1, on the reverse strand, counting down.
CGGCTGGACTGGCGTCCAGGTCAACAACGGGCGACGCGCCGATCCCTACCAGAAAACTATGTCATTCAATACTCTCGGTCTTACCGACGCCATCGTGCGTGCCGTCACTGAAGCAGGCTATACCGCGCCGACGCCGATCCAGGCCCAGGCCATCCCCGCCGTCATCAAGGGCGGCGACCTGCTCGCCGGCGCACAGACCGGCACCGGCAAGACCGCCGGCTTCACGCTGCCCGTGCTGCACCGCCTGTCGACCGACAAGGTGGGCGCGGCCCTGACCAATAAAACCAGCAAGCGCGCGATCCGCGCGCTGGTACTGGCCCCGACCCGCGAACTGGCGGCCCAGGTCGAGGAAAACATCCGCACCTACGCCAAGTACACCAACCTGAACTCGGCCGTGATCTTCGGCGGCGTCGGCATCCACCCGCAGATCAAGCTGCTGGCGAACGGCGTCGACATCCTGGTCGCCACCCCGGGCCGCCTGCTCGACCACGTCGGCCAGGGCACCGTCAAGCTCGACAAGGTCGAGATCCTGGTGCTGGACGAAGCCGACCGCATGCTCGACATGGGCTTCATCCACGACATCAAGAAAGTGCTGGCGGTGCTGCCGCCGAAGCGCCAGAACCTGCTGTTCTCGGCCACCTTCTCGGACGAGATCAAGGCCCTGGCCGACAAGCTGCTGGACAACCCGGCACTGATCGAAGTGGCCCGCCGCAACTCGACCGTGGAAGTGATCGCCCAGACCATCCACCCGGTCGACCGCGACAAGAAGCACCCGATGCTGGCGCACCTGATCAAGACCAACGACTGGAAGCAGGTGCTGGTGTTCACCCGCACCAAGCACGGCGCCAACAAGCTGGTCGAACAGCTCGCCAAGGACGGCATCGGCGCGATGGCGATCCACGGCAACAAGAGCCAGTCGGCGCGCACCAAGGCGCTGGCCGAGTTCAAGGACGGCAGCCTGACGGCGCTGATCGCCACCGACATCGCGGCGCGCGGCATCGACATCGACCAGTTGCCGCACGTGGTCAACTATGACCTGCCGAACGTGCCGGAAGACTACGTCCACCGCATCGGCCGTACCGGCCGCGCCGGCGCCACCGGCGAAGCCGTGTCGCTGGTCTGCGTCGACGAGCACCAGATGCTCAAGGACATCGAAAAGCTGATCAAGCAGACCCTGCCGCGTGAAGTGATCCCGGGCTTCGAGCCGGATCCGACCGCCAAGGCACAGCCGATCCAGCTGCGCAGCGGCGCGCCCGGCCACACCGGCCGTGGCGGCCGTCCGGGCGGCAACGGCGGCGGCCGTGCACATGGCGGCGGTAACGGTGCGGGCAACGGCGGCGGCAAGCCGCGTAGCGCGGCCGGCACCCCGTCGGGCGGGCGCAGCGGCAGCCCGGCCGGCAACGGCGGCGGCGGCCGTGGCGGCCAGCCTGGCAACCGTGGCGGTAATGGCGGCGGCGGCAATGGCGGCCGTCCGCAGAACCGCGGTCCGCGTCCGGCGTCGGCACGTTCGGGTAGCGGCGAGCGTTGATTTTCTGGCGTGGCGATAAGCGCTGACAGACAGCGTTTATCGTAGTCAGCCCAAGCACGTCGTCCCCGCGCAGGCGGGGACCCAAGTTCTGCAAGCACTGACGATATGCGTGCAACTTGGGTCCCGGCCTTCGCAGGGACGACTTTTTTATTGGTCGGTGCTTATACCGCCGGTGCATTTCAACCGCCGCCACACAGCAATATATTTGATCACTCAAGTACTTGTATATAATTAAAACCATACCTATACTTGACAGATCAAGTACCAATCCACAAAAGGAGCCTGCCATGTCCAGCGACACCATGACCACCGAATTCTGCCTGCGCCTCTCGCGCGCCTGGGCCACCCTGTCGCGCCGCCTCGACAGCGCGCTCGGCAGCCACCACGGCATCAGCTTTTCCGACTACCAGCTGCTGCTGCAACTGCACCGCGCCCCCGGCGGGCGCCTGCGCCGGGTCGACCTGGCCGACAAGCTGGGGCTGACCGCCTCCGGTGTCACCCGCTCGTTGCTGCCGCTGGAAAAGATCGGCCTGGTCACGCGCCAGAGCGATCCGCGCGACGCCCGCGTCGGCTATGCGCTGATCACGCCGACCGGCAGCGAACTGGTGATCAATGCGACCGTCGTGGTCGACAACGTCAGCCGCAATGCCCTCGGCGGTCCGGGGCGCGACCAGATCGAGGCGGCCTCGTCGCTGATGGCCCAGCTGGCCGGCGTGTCGCAGTAATAACGACGAGGCCGATCTCGTGGGCTAAGTTGCGCCGGATCGTTTAGCATGGCGGGCTGTCCAACCCGAGAAAGCCCTGTCATGCCACGCTTCGCCGCCAATCTGAGCCTGATGTTCAACGAGCTCGGTTTCCTCGACCGCTTTGCCGCCGCGCGCGCGGCCGGCTTCGACGCGGTCGAATTCCTGTTTCCCTACGCCTTCGAACCGGAACAGATCGCCGGCCGCCTGCAACGCTACAGCCTGGACCTGGCGCTGTTCAACTTTCCGGCCGGCGACTGGGCCGCGGGCGAGCGCGGCTTCGCCTGCGATCCGCGCCGCATCAACGAGTTCCAGGACAGCGTCGAGCTGGCGCTCGAATATGCGCCCGACCTCGGCGTCAAGCGCCTGCACTGCCTGTCCGGCCGGCTGCACCCGGCGGTGGCGCCGGAACGTGCCCACGCCACCTTCGTCGACAACCTGCGCTTCGCCGCCGCCAAGATGGCAGAGCACGGCATCGAAGTCCTGATCGAGCCGATCAACAACCGCGACATCCCCGGCTACTTCCTGACCGGCACCGCCCAGGCGGCCGAGGTGATCCGCGATGCCGGCGTCGACAACCTGTTCCTGCAGTACGACATCTATCACATGCAGCGCATGGAAGGCGAACTCGCCAACACCCTGCGCGAACGCCTGCCGCTGATCCGCCATATCCAGCTGGCCGATGTCCCGGGCCGCCACGAGCCGGGCACGGGCGAGATCAATTTCCCCTACCTGTTCCGGGTGCTCGACGAGATCGGCTACGACGGCTGGGTCGGCTGCGAATACATTCCGCAGGGCGATACCCTCGCCGGCCTGGCATGGCGCGACATGGCGCGATGACTTGATAGCGGGCAATATCTCCAAGTAAAACTTTTGGAAGAATGGGACGTTTCGGGCACGGCCTTTTGCCGTCCAGAAAGGACCCATGAACCTGCGCCGCTTCCTCTCGCTTCCCCTTTTCCTCGCCCTGGCCGCCAGCCTGCTGCTGGCCAGTTGCGCCACTCCCACCAGCGGCCCGGTCAGCCTGTACGAGGTGCGCCAGTTCGCCGATGCCTCGGCCCGCATCGGCGGCTACGGCGAACTGTCGCGCCGCTACCGCGACACCTACCAGCGCGAACAACCCTACCTGTCGCCGGCCGCCGACCGCATCGCCAGGGAAAACGATGCGCGCCGGCGTGCCGTCTACGACGATTTCGTCAGCATCCAGAAAAGCCTGGTGCTCTACATGCAGACGCTGAGCCTGCTCGCCGGCGAAGCGCGCTACGACCTCTCGACCCAACTCGACGACCTCGGCACCGGCCTCAAGGCCAATGCCGAGTCCGGCTTGCAGGGGCGCCATATCGCCGCCTACACCGGCCTGACGCGCCTGCTGACGCGCGTGATCGCGTCCGGCTACCAGAACCGCAGCGTGGCGACCATGGTCCGCGACGGCGATGCCGATGTGCAAGCGCTGCTGGAAGCGATGATCACCCTCACCCGGCTGTACGCCAAGACCAACGAGAACGAGAAGAAGACCGTGCTCGGCATCTTCGACGTCGAGATCCCGTTCTCGGCCAAGAACCAGGACCGCATGCTGGTGACGCTGGCCAAGGTGCACTACCTGAACAAGGCCACCGAATACAAGCTGGTCGACAAGCGCTACGACCTGGCACTGCAGGGCTTGACCAAGGTCGCCCAGGGCCACCAGCGCATGCGCGAGAATCTGAACAACCTGACGAGCGATGAGATGCGCAAGCTGCTGGCCGCCTACGGCCGCGACCTGGTGGCGCTGCGCGATGCGCTGTCGGATTGAGTACCCATGAGGCAAGGAGATAGCATGGCAAACGAATCCAACCCCCACCAGCCCGGCACCGCGGCCGCTGCAAGCCCCGCCGCTTCACCCGCACCGAAGCCGCCGGCGCCGGCCGAGGCGCTGGCCACCGCGAAACAGGTCGAGGAGCTGGCAGACAGGCTGTCCGCCTGCGCCGACAGCATCCACGCGCGCGTGATGGCCGACATCCGGCGCCACAACGGCGGCGAGGTACCCGAGGGCGAGCAGGCGGTGGCGCGCGCCCTGCTCGACGCCGAGATCGAGCTGCGCCAGCGCGCCAACCGCCTGTATGCCGATGCCGCCGCCTGCATCGTGTCGTCGCTGGGCCAGTCGCAGCAGAAGCTGGTGCAGCTCACGATCGACGCCGCCGCCAAAATCCAGCAGATCACGCGCATCAGCGACGGCATCACGCTGGTCGCGCGCCTGCTCGGCCTGGCCGCGGCGGCCGCCACCGGCCAGGCCATGCCGATCCTGGCCGCGGTCGGCGCCCTCAAGCTCCAGCTCGACACGATCGCCCTCCACAATCCTGCCGCATCGGCAAAGCCGGCGGCAGACGCCGCCGCCCCCACCTCCGACGCCTGAAACCGGCCGGCCCTCGCGCTTCGCATGGCGCTTGGGCCGCGTCGCGCGGTGCGCTACACTGGTCGCGCAATGGGACCAGCGCCGGGAGGCATCATCATGGACACGTTGACCGAGGAGCAGCTCGGCCTGCTGCGCTCGATGCTGGCGCAGCGCCTGGATGCGCTGGTGCGGGTCGAGGAACCGGCGGCGCGCGAAAGCGGCCTGCCGGTGTCGGAGGTGGAAGCGTCGCCGCTCGACCGCGCCACCGCGCGCCTGCTCAACGACCTGACGCTGGAGGCGGCCGGCCAGCACACCGCCCAGGTGCAGGTGCTGCGCCATGCGCTGGCCAAATTCGACGACGGCAGCTACGGCATGTGCGAGGAATGCGGCCAGCCGATCGGCGTGTCGCGCCTGCTGGCGCGGCCCGAAGCGCGCCTGTGCATCGCCTGCCAGACGCGCGCCGAAAAGCGCTGAGCGCCTGGTACAGCCTCCATGGCTGCGTTGCTGCGTCTACCCTCCTTGCCATGAAAGCTCTCTCAGGCCCTCTTTATATTAGTACATGTGCTGCCCACCATTGATCGCCAGGTTGGCCCCGGTCATGAAGCCGGCTTCCTCGGACACCAGGTAAGCAATCAACGCTGCCACCTCGTCCGGTTCGCCCAGCCGCCCCATCGGGATCTGCGGCAGGATCTTGCCGCTCATGACCTCGGCCGGCACCGCCTCGACCATTCTGGTGCGCAGGTAGCCGGGCGAGACCGTGTTGACGGTGACGCCGTGGCGCGCCATCTCGAGTGCCAGCGCCTTGGTGAAACCGTGCATCGCAGCCTTGGCGGCGGAGTAATTGCATTGGCCGAAGGCGCCCTGCTGGCCATTGACCGACGAAATATTCACGATGCGGCCCCAGCGCTGCGCCATCATCGGCTCGATCGCCTGCTTGCTCATGTTGAAGACGCTGTCGAGGTTGGCGCGCAGCACGGCCTGCCAGTCTTCGTGGTCCATCTTGCGCAGGCTGCGGTCGCGCGTGATGCCGGCGTTATTCACCAGCACGTCCAGGCGTCCCAGCTCGGCCAGCAGCTTCTGCACCATCCATTCGCAATCGGCGTAGTCGCCGACGTCGACCTTGTAGGCGGAAAAACGGTAGCCTTCGTCGCGCTGGGCCGACAGCCAGGCATCCGGCGTCGTATTGCCGGGCGAAAAAGTCGTGGCGACCCGAAAGCCATCCGCATGCAGCCGCCGGCAGATGGCCGTGCCCAACCCGCCCATTCCTCCGGTCACCAACGCCACCCGATTGTCCATGATCGTCTCCTGTTTTATCGTGTCAGCCGCGCTGGATGCGCGGCATGAAACGACGAGTCTAGGACGGCATCAGCGTCAGACTTTGATCAGGATCAAACCGACAATAGGATAAGCCCGCTTGCCAGGCGTGGCGTGAGCAGATAGCAAAATAAATTGATTCAGCGAATCTTCAAGAGATCGGCAGCGATGCTCAGCGGATGATATCTGGAATGCTCGACGGATCGAAATCGGCCCAGTCGCCATCCACGATATTCCCCTGCGCGCGCTCGATGTGGTGGGCGCCCAGGCGGCGCAGCAGTGCGACCGCATCCTGTTCCCGGCCCGCATCGTCGAAGGCCACCGCGACCAGCATCCCGGCCGGACGGTTCTCGACCGGCGCGCGGCCGCCCTCTTCTTTTTCGCCGGCATCCTTCATCTTCGAAAAGCTGAACAGGGAGCCGACGTGGGCGCCGACCAGGCCGCCGACCACGGGGCCGAGCGGACCGGTGATCGGCGACGTGGCGGCACCGGCCACCGCTCCCACGGCAGCGCCGGCGCCGGCGCCCTGCACCACGCCTTCGGGCGATTCCTTGGCGCCCGGCGAGTGCAGGTGGTCGCCGCCGATCGGCGTCATGTCGTGCTGGCCCGGCTGACTCAGGTAGAAACCGCTGATGCGCTCGCTGGCGAAGCCGGCATCGACCAGCGCACGGCGCGCGGTCTCGACCTCATCCTGGAGCTGGAAATGACCTGCGATGATGGTGGACATGGTTCCTCCGTCGACGGTGGTGCACGCCACAGTCGGCGCGCGGACACGCCCAGCATGCGCGTACCAGCTCGACTGTTCTGTACGCGAACGCACGCAGCCTGTGCCGCCAAGGCCGGCGTGCTTCGGGTCACGCCGATGCTATTGCCATTGTCCATAGACCACGCCCCAGGGCTCCGGTTCCGGACGCGGTGGCGCCGCGATCCACTCGCGCGGATCGACCCGGAAGTAGGCCTGGAACTCGGCATACAGCTCGGGATGGCGTGTTGCGAGCGCATGCGGCAACTCGAAAAAGGTTTCGGTGGCCACGGCAAAGAATTCGGCCGGGTTGGTCGCGCCGTAGGGGTCGAGCACGTCGCGGTAGCCCCAGGCGGTATCGCGCCGCAGCAGCGCGAAGTCGCGCCCCAGCGTTTCCGACCAGCTGCGGTAGCGTTCGGCGCTGCCGAGGAAGGGTGCGCCGTTGGTGCTGCCGGATTCGCTGTCGAGCTGGTGCGCGAACTCGTGCAGCACCACGTTGTGCGTGCCCTCGGCCTCGTGGCCGGCGCGGCGCACGTGTTCCCACGACAGGATCACGCGGCCGTCGCCCCAGGATTCGCCCAGCAGGTCCTGGCGCGTCTCGGTGACCACGCCGGCAGCGTCGACTTCGTTGCGCGGCACAAGGAAGGCGCCCGGATACACCAGCACCGAGTGCAGGCCGGGATACACCTTGCCGGGCCGCCCCAGCAGCAGCAGGCAAGCCTGGGCCGCGATCGTCACCCGCATCTCCTCGGTGACCTCGAGTCCGGCGCAGCCGACGAAGGTCTTGTGGTGCAGGAAGCGCTTGACCAGATCCTGCAGTTCGCTGCGCCGGGCCGCCGGCATGCCGCGGTATTGCGCCACGTTGCGCTCGATGATGGCGAGCTGGGCCGGCGTGAGCGGACGCGCCAGCGCCCGCCGCAGGCGCCAGCGCGGCGTCAGCCAGGCCCCCAGCAATACCAGGGCCAGCAGCGCGGGAACCAGTGCGTCTTCCATCATGCCCCGCCGGCGGCGCCGGCTGCGGCATCGGCCTCGGGCTGCACCACCGGCGCCGGCCCGAAATGGGCCGCCACCTCGTCCGCGCCGCCGATCAGGCGTCCGCCCTCGAACACCTGGGGCCAGGTAGTCCCGCCGGACACGGCGCGCAGCACGCTGGTGGTGATCTTGCTGTCCTGGGAGATGTCGGTGAAGGCGATGCCGCGCGCCTTCAGCACTGCCTTGGCCCGCGCGCAGAACGGGCAGCCCGGCTTGGAAAACATCACCACCGGTTCCGGCGCCTCGGCGTCGGGCGCGATGTGGCGCAGCATGGTGTCGGCGTCGGACACCTCGAACGGATCGGCTTCCGGATCGTTCTCGTCCTGGGCCTCGATGAACATGGTGTCGACGATGCCGTCGCGCACCAGCATCGAATAGCGCCAGGAACGCTGCCCCAGGCCGAGTGCGCGCTTGTCGACCAGCATGCCCATGCCGGCGGTGAATTCGCCATTGCCGTCGGGGATCATGGTGATGTGCTCCGCTTCCTGCCCACGCCGCCACTCGTCCATCACGAAGGCGTCGTTGACCGAGATGCAGATGATATCGTCGATGCCGTGGCGGCGCATGACTTGCGCCAGCTCGTTATAGCGCGGCAGGTGGGCCGAGGAACAGGTCGGCGTATAGGCGCCCGGCAGCGCGAACACGACCACCGTCTTGCCCTTGAACAGCTCGTCGCTGCCGATATCGCGCGCCTTGCCGCCGCTGCGCGTCTTGAACGTAACTTGTGGAACAGGTTTTCCTTGCAATGAGGCGGCAGTCGGTAACATTTTCTCTCCTGGGTAGGCGGACAAGATGCCGCGTTCGCCTGCATATGAGCGCCATTGCCAGGTTTTCAATGAAAAAAAAACGCCACCCTGCACGAAGCAGGATGGCGCTTATGGGAGAACTGCAGTCAGGAGCGCATGGCGCTCCTGCGGGTCAAGCTTATTTGGCGACGGTCTGGCCAGGAGCCGGGCCGAACAGTGCGGCGACCAGCGGGTCACGGGTGACCGGGCTGCGGTTCACGCGGATCGCGTAATGGGTGTCGTCGGCCAGGATGTGGAAGTGGCGGCCGGTGCCGGCCATGCTCTGCTCGCGCAGGCCCGGCCGTTCCTTGCGTGGCGAAGCGCCTTCGCGTTTCGGCTGGCAGATCGCGCCCAGGAAGGTCTTGACGCGGTCCGGATCCGGCGAAATGCGGTACACGGCCTTGCCCAGGTAGGTGGCGGTGCCTTCGATGTAGCGCGCCAGTTCGATCACGCCGGCTTCGCGCAGGTCGCGGATGTATTTGCGGGCGCCCGACGGCGAGAATTTCAGGAACCAGGCGATTTCGTCGGCCAGCATTTCATGGGTTTGCAGCTCGCCAATCAGCTTCTGCATGTTCTCGATACGGCGCTGGGTGGCCGAGGTCGACCGCACACGTTCGATCGGCGCCAGCGAAATCGGGGAGCGTTCGGTCGGTTGAGGCGGGACACGTTCGATCAGTGCAGAGTTGCTGGACGTGTGCACTGCGTTGAGATCGCCTTGCACCGCATTGTGGTGAGTCGCTGCATGCATATTGGTTTGCTCCGTATAAAAGACAGTGTTCTGGTGAGGCTGCGGGCCCATCGTCTGTCTTATGACCTTATGACAACACGGCGGTTCCGCTTAACTGGATACAAGATTGCCTGTGTCATCACGTCTGGTCTGTGCGCCATCCAACATTGCCGGAAAATTCCGAACGAGTAGGAAATGGCTGAGCTAACGCCATCCACTATGCACGAACACGCAACGCGCACGGTGCCGCACGATTGAAACGACAAGAAAACAACATGCGGCCCACATATTTTGTTGGTCCTCAAAAAAAATTGTGAAAGCCGCAAACATGTCGGTTTTATGACATCTTGCATGCATATGCAGTCTCTATATAGGCAGATTGCTTACATGTGGAGCAATATCTGGCTGCAAATATGTACAAAACCACTTAATTTCGTAACATTCGGAAACACACACTCGACAGTTTGTAACCGCTCACGTTGTAAAATTTCCACACCAGCCGTTCCTAGGTGCGCTAGCGCACGGACCTCAACGAGGAACGACTTGTAAGCTTGACATCAACATCACTGCAAGACATGCGATGTCAGTACCTTTACAACTTATGGGAGTTACCTGTGAATAACATGAAGAAGATCGCTCTGGCTGCCGCCATCCTCTGCTCGGCCGGTTCCACGCTGGCACAAGAAGTCATCAATCCGTCGTGGTACATTGCACCGACCGTCGTCGGTATCAAGCCGGACGCGGATTTCGGCGTCGATGACAAGGACTGGGGCGGCGGGTTGAAATTCGGTAAGCCTGTGCACCCGCTGTGGGACATCCAGATCGGCGCAACCCACGCCCGTGCCAAGGATAACGGCAACGACTACCGCCAGACCCTGGTGGGTATCGACTCCCTGCTGATGCTGTCGCGCCAGAACTTCCGCCCGTTCCTGCTGCTGGGCGTCGGTGGTCAGCGTGACCACATGAGCACCCCGCTGCGCCGCGCTTCGGGCTGGTCGCCATACGCGACTGCAGGCCTGGGCTTCCAGGTCGGCATCAACGACCGCTTCTCGCTGCAAGCCGACGTGCGCGCTGTGAAATCGAACCTGCGTGACGACGACAAGTACGGCTTCAACAAGTCCCTGACCAAGTACGCTTCGGTCAGCCTGAACTACGCCCTGAGCCCGGCACCGCAGCCGGTCCCTGCCGCTGCTCCGACCCCGGTCGTCGAGGCCCCGGCACCGGTCGCGCAACCGGAACCGGTCGCTCCGCCGCCGCCGCCGCCGGCACGCTTCGAGAAAGTCACCCTGGACGCCAACAAGACCTTCGGTTTTGACAGCGCCACCGTGATCACCCCGGCACCGCAACTGGACGAGATCGCCGCTGCCCTGCAGGCCGACACCTCGATCAGCAACGTCGACATCACCGGCTACACCGACCGTCTGGGTTCGACCAAGTACAACCAGAAGCTGTCGGAGAAACGCGCCAACGCCGTGCGTGACTACCTGGTCGCCAAGGGCATCGACGGCAACCGTCTGCGCGCTTCGGGCAAAGGCGAAGCCAACCCGATCGTGACCGATTGCAAGCAGAAGAAGAAGTCGGACCTGATCGCCTGCCTGGCACCGAACCGCCGCGTGGAAGTCGAGCAGATCACCATCGAACGCCGCGTGCAGTAATTGCTGGCTTGAATTGACGGCGCCCTCCGGGCGCCAGTCGAGTGGGCGTAGGCCCGAGAACGCGCCTTCGGGCGCGTTCGTCTTTTGGAGATGCGCTATGGAAGTAAAAAACTTTATACCGTACACGCGCAAGCTCATCCATGTGATGCGCTGCGCCATCACGGAGTGGATAGACCATCGCGCGGCCAGCAAGGGGGCAGCCCTGGCCTTCTATTCGCTGTTCTCGCTGGCACCGATCCTGGTGCTGGTGATCGCCGTGGCCGGCTTTTTTTACGGTCGTGAAGCTGCTCAAGGGCAGTTACTCAACGAATTGCGCGGCCTGGTCGGCCCGCAAGGGGCCACCACCATCCAGGCGATCCTGGCCGGCGCGCAAAACAAGGACAGCGGCCTGTTCGCGACCATCATTGCCTCCGTCCTGCTGGTAGTCGGCGCGACCAGCGCCTTTTCGGAATTGAAGGACAGCCTGGATGAAATCTGGGGCGTGCCGCCGCCCAAGGACGCCAGCTGGTGGGACACGGTGCGCACGCGCCTGCTCTCCTTCGGCCTGATCCTGACGCTTGGCCTGCTCCTGATGACCTCGCTCGTCGTTTCCGCCGCACTGACCCTGGTCGAAAAATACCTGGGCGGGATCTGGCACTCCACCACCGTCATCCTCGGCTGGGTGGCATGGGCATTCGGCTTCCTCGTCATCGCCACCATGTTCGGCGCCATCTACAAGCTGCTGCCGCGCATCCACCTGTCGTGGCACGACGTGACCATCGGCGCGCTTGGCACCGCCATCATGTTTACGCTGGGAAAATTCGGGATTGGCCTGTATATCGGTAACAGCGGCACGACCGACAGCTTCGGCGCGGCCGGCTCGCTGATTGCGTTGCTGTTGTGGGTATATTACTCAGCACAGATCTTCTTCCTCGGCGCAGAATTCGCACGCCAGTACGCGATCCAGATGGGCAGCCTGAGCAAGAAAGAACGGCACACGTCCGCGGCGATGGCCACCCTGCCCGACGGCCGCCCGGAACGCCGCATCCGCGAACGCCGCAGCCCGGGTTCGCGCGACCGCCGCAGCAACAGCGGCCAGGACCGGCGGCTCGGCGTGGCAGTCAGCCACACGCACTGACCGCAAGACCTGACGGCAAGCACTCCGCGAACGGTGACCGCCACCTTCGCGGAGTTTTTTTTATCCAACGGAGGAAAACCATGTCATTTCCCTACCTGAGCGATGTCGTCTATTTCCTGACCGGGTTGCGCCTGCCGCTGCCCTTCGCCACCTTCGGCATCCTGGTTGCACTGGCGGCATTGACTGCCGCGGCCTGCCTGCGCCGCGAAATGCGCCGGCTGCACGCCGAGGGGCGCGTCGGTATGGCCAGGCGCTTCGCGAAAGACGCACAGGGACGGCGCACCGCGGTCGAACTTGCCCCGCACACGCTGGTCGGCGACTTCACGATGGTCGTGCTGTTCGCAGGTATCGGCGGCGCGCGCCTGTTTCATATCCTGGAAAACGGCGACCTGTTCTGGCGCGATCCGCTGGCGATGATCTTCAGCCGCTCGGGACTGAGCGTATTCGGCGGCCTGATCGTCGGTGCGCTGGCGGGACTGGTCTTGCTGAAGCGCTGGCGCATTCCCGTACGGCCGTTTCTCGACGCCATTGCGCCGGCGCTGATGCTCGGCTACGCGATCGGCCGGCTGGGCTGCCAGATTGCCGGCGACGGCGACTGGGGCACCGCGGCCGACATGGCCTTGAAGCCGTCATGGCTGCCGACCTGGCTATGGGCGCAAACCTACGACAACAACATCTACGGCGAGCTGATCGCCGCACCCGGCGTGTATCCGACGCCGATCTACGAATCGGCCATGGCTCTGGCCTGCTTTGGCGTGCTGTGGGCGCTGCGCCGGCATCCGTTCGGGGCTGGCTGGCTGTTCTCGGCCTATCTGCTGCTGGCGGGCATCGAGCGCCTGTCCATCGAGCAGATCCGGGTCAACGTCAGGTTCGCGTTCTACGGCGTGCATTTCGCCCAGGCCGAATTCATTGCCGTGCTGTTCATCGCCATGGGCGCGGTCGGCATGAGCTTGCTGGGACGGCGCGCCCTCCCCTGTGCATTCGGCGGCACGCCGACCTGACGGTGGATGCAGGCGCTATTCGCCGAGCAGCTCCGCCACCACTTCCATCCCTTCCACGCGCTCGGCGACGACCTTGATCACCATGACCATAGGCACACCGAGCAGCAGGCCCCACATGCCCCATAGCCAGCCCCAGAACAGCAGGCTGACAAAGACGGCCGCCGGGTTCATCTTGGCGATCTTGCCGGTCATCCAGGTGGCAACCACCATGCCGACCAGGGTTGCGATCGCCATCGAGGCGCCCGCCACCAGGATCACCATGCGCAGCGACTCGAACTGCAGGAAGGCAACCAGCCCGGTGGCGGTGGTGATCAGCAGCGGGCCAAAATACGGCATCACGTGGGCGACGCCGGCAAAGATGGCCCAGGCGCCGGCATTCTCCAGACCGATCAGGCGTAGCGCCACCCACATGAACAGCGCCAGCAGCACGTTGGTGACCAGCAGCATGAACATGTAGTTCTGGATCGAGGTGTTGATGTCCTCGAGGATGTGCACAGTAACTTTTTTCTTGGTCAGCGAGGGGCCGGTCAGCTTGACCAGCTTGCGCTTGAAGGTGTTACCGGCCAGCAGAAGGAAGAACACCAGGAAGATCACCATGGTCGCCTGCGAAAGGAAGCTGGCAAGGCCGACCGAACCGGCCAGCAGCCAGTCCATGATGCGGAAATTGCTGGAACCGGCACTGGCCGCCTGCTGGGCGGCAGCTGCTACCGCGCGCCGCTGCTGTGCCGCACGGCGCGCATCGGCGCCGGAGTTCGACGCCGCCTGCTCGATCTCGGCCGCCGCGGCCTGCATCTGCTGGATGGTCGACGGGGTGCCGTCCGAGGCTTGGGTGATCAGCTTGGTCACCTTGTGCGTCAGGGCCGGCAGTTCGTCGACGATATTGAATATTTCGCCCTGTACGCGCTGCACGGTGAGCGCCATGCCGGCCAGGATCAGGCCGGTGACCAGGGTGGCGCCGATGGCGCGCTTGATGTGCCAGCGCTCGAGCCACCGCACGACCGGACTGAGCGTGTAAGCGATGAAAATGCCGAGCAACAGCGGCACGAAGAAATTCTTGGCCCATTGCAGGGCGTAGACGAAGGCCACCGTGGCGATGATGCCGAGCGACAGCCCGCGTGCATTGACGTGCATCGGCAGGCGCAGGCCGCCATGCTGGGCGCCCAGCGCTTCGCCGGTGGGAGCGCCGGCCGGCGACAACAGGCCGGCGGCGCGTGCAGCCGCCTCCGGCTCGGGTTCCGCGGCGGGCGTCGCCGGGTCCGCCGGCTCGGTTGCCCCGGAGGATGCCGGGCCTGGTTTGGCGAGCTGCATATGTCCTGCCTGATAAAAATGCCGGATCGACCGGCATTGTAGACTGCTTACTTGACGCGGATGTCGTTCTTGACCGAGTTCACGCCCTTGACGCCACGTGCCACTTCAGCGGCTTTCTGAGCATCTTGTGCCTGAGCCACGAAGCCCGACAGCTGGACGTCGCCCTTGTAGGTCTCGACGTTGATCTCGGTTGCCTTCAGGCTCGGCTCGTTGAAGATCGCAGCCTTGACCTTACCGGTGACGACGGAATCGTCGACGTATTCGCCGGTCGACTCGCGGGTGCCGGTCGACGAGCAGCCGACGATGGTGAAGGCAACGGTAGCGGTGAAGATGGCGGTTGCGACGCGTTTGGTCATGTTCATGGTGGACTCCTTGTTGTTGATGATGTGCTGCTGGTTGAGCTCTGATGAGCGGGTGGCGGAGCGATCCGCCCTTCGTTGAAACGATTCCTCGTTACCTGTTGAATGCCGTCCGGGCTGCCGAGACGCACTGGTCCTTGGCAGCGCCGGCAAAGGCATCGCATTTCTCCATCTCGACGCGGTAGGCCGCGCTCAGCTTGTCCGCGCGCGCATCGTTGCGCGCCTCGATGGTCTTCTGGTCGGCGCGGGCATCGGCTTCGGCCGCGACCAGCGTGGCCTTGGCCTGGGCCTTGCAGACATCCTTGTCGTTGCCGGTCATGCCGGCGCAGCGTGCCTGGTCGCGCTGGTAATTGGCCGAGGCGATGCGCATGCGGGCGCGGGTAAAGGCCTTCAGCGTGTCTTCATAGCGGGCGCGGGCGGATTCCTCGGCCTGCACGCGCTGGGCCTTGGCCTCGGCGACGCACATGTCCTTGGGATTGCCGGTGATCGCATCGCAGCGGGCACGCGCATTCTTGTAGGCCGCGCCGGCGGCATCGCGTGCCTGCTGGTAGGCCAGCTTGGCTTCCGGGGTGGCCGCACGCGCATGTCCGGCCGCCCACAACAGGGCGGCGGCCAGCAGCAAGATCATATGGGGTGTTCGCATCACGACTCCTGTTTTCGTTCTTTTCAGTCCTTGATGACGTTTTACTCTGCTGTAAGGAAGCTTTCTGTTCGGTGCCGTACACATGCAGCGCAATCCCCTGTAAGCTGATAAAAGTCTATAGCTCCAGCGCATAAAGACACGGTTAGCCATCGCACAGACCCTGGTGGGACGAGTGCTTAACCTGAACTGACATTTTTGCCAGGAGAACAAGTCATGAAAGCACCTCATACCTTGGTCGCGCTGGTCGCGGCCAGCGCGATCCTCGGCGGCTGCGCCAGCAGCAACCCGCAACCCTATTACGGCAGCAACGACGGCTACCGCCACGGCTACGACAACACGGCCTCGGCAGGCTACGGCACGATCGAATCGATCCAGGTGAGCAGCGGCGACGGCCGCACCGGGGGCGGTGGCGCCCTCCTCGGCGGCGTGGTCGGTGCGCTGGCTGGCAACCAGGTCGGCAGCGGCGGCGGCCGTACTGCGGCCACCGTGGCCGGCGGCGTGGCCGGGGCCGTGATCGGCAACCGGGTCGAAGCCAACCGCAATGCCGAAGGCCAGCAAATGTATATGGTGAGGGTCCGCCTGGACAATGGCGAGTACCGCGACGTGACCCAGGACAGCGTCTATGACCTGCGCGAAGGCAACCGCGTGCGCATCGTCGATGGCCGCGTCTATCGCTACTGAGCCGCTACTGCGCCGCTACCGAAACGCGATTCCATCCGCCGGCGCCTGCGCCGGCTTTTTCGTGAGCAAACGGAAATGTGAAGGAGGCACGATGCGAGCATCGATCCCGACCTTGGGCGGCCTGGCACTGGCCTGCGTATTCGCGCTGTGCAGCGCCGCCCAGGCGCAGAACGACGCCGGCAAGGCGCAGGGCGAAGGCCGGCAGGCGGCCCTGAAGACATTGCAGAAGGAAATCGGTGCGGCCTATGACGAAGCCAAGCGCGCCTGCGCCAGGGGACCGGCGGACGGGCGCAGCGCCTGCCTGCAGCAGGCGCGCCAGACCTGGCAGGACGACATGAAGGGGGCGCCGGCCCAGGTACAGGCCGCCGGCGGCATGGGCAGCGTGACGACGACCAGGACCACCACGGTCGGCGACACCAGCACCACCAGCGTGACGACCACGCCGGCGAGCGCCGAACCCGCTGTGCAGTAAGCACGCGGGCGCGCAAGCGGCAGACAAAAAGACGGCGCCCAATCGAAGATTGCGGCGCCGCTCAAGCCCCACCATATTCATTGCGGCATGACACCAGGCACTGTCGTGCGTGCCATGCCTTGCCATAAACTGCGGCGCCGGGCCGACGCATCGGCCCGGTGGCTCCGCGCACCCTGCAGCTTGAACCCAAACCGCAAAGTGCACGCTACGGCATCAGCATACCTCAGTATGACACTTGCTGCGCGCGTTTACGCTGCAAATACCAGCCGATCGCGCCGAGCACGACACCGGCACCGAGTGCCTGCTTGCCGAGCTTGCGCTTGCGGATGAAGCTGATTGCGGTCAGCGCGTACGGCGCCAGCACCGACACGCTGGTGCCGGTCGGCTTCAGCAGCGCATCGGCGCGGGTGCGCAGCACCCAGGTCGCGTGGTCGAGCACCGAGTGGAACATCACTTCCGGACGGGCCGAATGCGTGATCTGGGCACGCGCGTGGGCGACGCCCGCGCGGTAGAACTCGCCGTCGCGCAGCAGCGCGCGCTTGCGCTCCTCGGGGGAACCGTTGTGGCCGGGGCTGACGTGGTAGTCTTTTGCTTGCATGGGAACACTCTCCTTTTACATCAGCGCTTTACAGCAACATGTCGCGGTCGTTCCGCAGTTCCTTCATGGTTTCCGGGAAAGTCAGCTTGCCCTGTTTCAGCATCGAGATCCCCTTCATGACCAGCACTGCGGTCAGGACGACGAACACGATGAACATGACCAGCAGGATCTTCCAGCCCATTTCATCCCAGGCCAGCGCCACGATCGTCGCGGTGCCGTAGGCCAGCGCGAACCAGGTCGCCATGACCGCCACAGCGAAGATGGCGACCAGTTCGATCAGGTGGTTGCGGACCTCGGCCATTTCGAGCGCGGCCAGTTCCGCACGCGAGACCAACAGCCCGACGACGTTCTTGGCCAGCGCGGTGATGCCGCCCAGCAGGCCGGGGCTGTGCACGACGTTTTCTTGGTTATCCATGGCTGCTGCCCCCGTCCGCTATTATTTACGTCCTAATGCAACACCGACCAGCAGGCCGACACCGGCCGCCACGGCGACGGTACGCCACGGGTTATCCTTGACATAGACATCGGCTGTCTTCGCCAGTTCCTTGCTCTTGACGACGGCTTGATCCTGGTACTTGCCGGCCTTGCCCAGCGCGGAATCCAGCAGGGCCATGCCGCGCTCGCGCAGATCGTCGGCCTTGGTGCCGGTCAGGGCAGCGGCGGCGGTCAGGAGCGACTGCGCGTCCTTGACCAGGGCTTTCACGTCGGTGTTGGCATCGTCCAGCTTGCTGTTGACGGCAGCTTCGTTGGCAGTGGCGCGGATATTGTTCAGCATGTTCTACTCCTGTTGTTGTTGGTGGGGTGGTTTGTAATCGGTTCTTGTTCAGGCCAGCAGGTCGCTCATGTCGTCCGCGTGCTCTTCTTCGGTAGCAAGGATTTCCGTCAGCATCAGCTTGGTGGTCGGGTCCTTGTCGCCGATCGCCTGGATCATCTGGCGATAGGATTCGATGGCGACGCGCTCGGCGATGAGGTCGGCGCGGATCATTGCCTGCACGTCGTCGGAATCGTCGTACTCGGCGTGGCTGCGCTGGGTCAGCGTGGCCGGGTTGAAGTTCGGCGAACCGTTCAGCTGGACGATGCGCTCGGCGATACGGTCGGCATGGTCCTGCTCCTGCTGGGCGTGCTCGAGGAACTCGGCCTTGATGTGGCCGGTGTTCGGGCCGCTGACGGTGAAGTAGTGGCGCTTGTAGCGCAGTACGCACAGCAGTTCGGTGGCGAGCGCGGCGTTCAGCATCGAGATCACGGCCTCGCGGTCGGCGGCGTAGCCGTCGGTCACGGCGCCGTCTTCGAGGTTGGCGGCAGCGCGGCGGATTTCCGCGACGTCGAAGCCGTGGCCGAGGTTGGAATTCGTTTCGTTCATGATGACTCTTCCTTATTTCTTTTGCTTGGGTTAAGACGGTTCAGCGCGCGGTTCAGCGTTGCGCTGCGCGCGGCGGAATCGCCGCGCCCTGGTTCGACAGCACGATTTCCACGCGGCGGTTGCGCTGGCGGTTGCCCGCCGTGTCGTTGGCGGCGACCGGGAAGGCCTCGCCGTAGCCGCGCGTGGCCACGCGTTCGCGCGGCACGCCCAGTCCGGTCAGGGCCTGCGCCACGGACGCCGCGCGGCGCTCGGACAAGTCCTTGTTATGGGCCGAGCTGCCGGTGCTGTCGGTAAATCCTTCGACCAGGACCGTGCGATCCGGGTTCTGCGCCATGACCTCGGCCAATTTGCGGACGGTGGCGACGCCGTTCGCATTCAGTTCGGCACGGTCGGTGTCGAACAGGACGTCGCCGATGGTCACGACCATGCCGCGCTCGGTCTTCTGCGCGTGCAGCTCGACCAGGATGGCCTCCAGGCGGGCCGAACGCTCGGCCAGCTGGGCAGCCTGCTGCTGAGCAGCCTGGGCCTGGGCCTGGGCATCGGCGGCCTGGGCCTGGGCGGTGGCGAGCTGGGCCTGGGCAGCGGCGGCATCGCGCTTGGCACGCTCGGCCTCGGCGGTGCGGGCTTCCAGCTGCACGCGGTCGCGTTCGCGGCTGGCGTTGGCGATCTCGGCTTCGGCGGTCTTGGCCTTCGCCACTTCCTGGGCGGTGGCGATGCGCTGCTTGGCCACGTAGGCCAGGCGGTCGATGGTGTCCAGGCTCTCGCGCTTGGCGGCGGCCTGGTTGGCGCGTTCGAGCGCTTCGGTGGCCTGGCGGAATTCGTTCGGCGCGTAGCTCGACACCTGCGGATTGTTGTTGGCGGCGACGAAGTCGGCGCGCGCCTCGTCGAGTGTGGCGGTGGTGGTCGGCACGGAGCTGCAGGCGGCGAGGAATACGCTGCCGGCGAGCATCAGCGACTTCGTGAAATGCGCTTTCATGTGCTATCCCTTTCTATCGATGCTGTTTTTCTTATTGCGAATTGGCGCGGTCGACTTCCTGGCGCAGCACGCGCAAGTCCTGGTTGAGGGCGTCGGCGGCGGCCGTGGCCTTGGCAGAGGCGGCCTTGCTCTGGGCCAGCTTGGCGTCGGCCTGGGCCTGCACCGCCAGCTCGCGTGCCAGCTTGTAATCCTTGGCGGCCAGCGCCTGGTTGGCACGCATCATCTTGTCGCGCGCCGCATTGATTTCCTGTGGTGCCAGTTCCGGTGCGCCGGCCGAGACCGCGTTGTCGACGGCGTTGTGCGACACCGCGACAGCGGCCGTCGCCGGGGTCCTTTCCTCGCTGGCGCAGGCAGCCAGCGACAATACGGCGGCGGCAGCCCCGACCCGCAGCAGCACTTGCAGCGGATTCATCGATTGTTTTGGCATCATGTTCTCCTGTTCAAGCTTTCAGTGTTGGTAACGTTATAACCCTATTAATAGACGCTTTCGGTTCGCTGGCGCACATTGCCCATCGCTTGCCCAGCAGTTCCCCGTCTCACGGTGTGCCACCGCACATTGATGGACAAACCTTTACGTTAATCTGCGGCTAACATCTCGTATAGAGGACAGCCATGACAGACCAGCAGCCCAAGCCGGCCGGACACATGTCGCGCCCGCTGAAGATCACCCTCAGCATCGTCGGTATCCTGATCGCCCTGCCGATCATCGCCATCATCATCCTGCTCACCTTCGACTGGAACCGCGCCAAGCCCTGGCTCAACGCCAAGGTCAGCGAAGCCATCGACCGCCCCTTCGCCATCGTCGGCGACCTGAACGTGCACTGGGAGCGGCCGTCGGAGAGCATCATCCCGAACCAGCGCACTTGGCGCGACTACATTCCCTGGCCGCACCTGTATGCCAACGACGTTCACGTCGGCAACCCGGCCGGCCTGCCGCAGCGCGACATGGCCAGCGTGCGCCAGTTTTCGTTTTCCCTCAATCCCTTTGCCCTTCTGAAGCACACCATCAACATCCCGGTGCTGCGCTTCGACGGCCCGCGCGTCGAACTGCTGCGCACCGATGCGACCCACTACAACTGGGTCTACAAGCATGAAGAGAAGGAATCGAAGTGGAAGCTCGACCTCGAGCGCCTGGTGCTGTCGCGCGGCCAGGTCCACGTGCTGGATGCGGTGACCAAGGCCGACGTCACGGCCGACATCGACACCCTGAACAACGACCCGACCTACGGCATCGCCTGGAAGCTGCGCGGCACCTATAACGAGGTGCCGGTCGGCGGTGGCGGCAAGGCCGGCGCGGTGCTGTCGCTGCAGGACCAGGACGCACCCTTCCCGGTCCAGGCCGACATGCACGGCGGCCCCTATCGCGTTGCCCTGGAAGGCACGGTCACGCGCCCGGCCAAGCTGTCCGGCCTCGACCTCAAGCTGAAGCTGGCCGGCCCCAGCATGGCGCGCCTGTACGCCCTCACCGGCGTGGTGCTGCCGGAAACCCCGGCGTTCTCGACCGAGGGCCACCTGACCGGCTCGATCGGCGAGGAAGGCAAGAGCCGCTGGACCTACGACAAGTTCACGGGCAAGGTCGGCCAGTCCGACATCGGCGGCACGCTCAGCTTCGCGGCCCAGAAGCCGCGCAACAAGCTGACCGCCACCGTGGTGTCGCACCAGCTGCGTTTCGAGGACCTGGGACCGCTGGTCGGCGCCGATTCCAACGCCGACAAGAAGAAGCGCGGCGTGGCCGACGTCCAGCCGGAAGGCAAGGCGCTGCCGGTCGAGAAATTCCACACTGAAAAATGGAAGGTGCTGGATGCCGACGTGAAGTTCTCGGCCGACCGCATCATCAAGACCGCTAACCTGCCGCTCAGCAAGCTCAACACCCACCTGGTGATGAACAACGGCGTGCTGACCCTGAACCCGCTGAACTTCAATTTCGCCGGCGGCAGCGTGACCTCGCACATCAAGCTCGACGGCAGTAGCGGCGGCAACGCCAAGGGCGATGCGATCAAGGCGACGCTCGACGCCACCGCGCGCCAGATCAAGGTCAAGCAGCTGTTCCCGGCGGTCGAGAAGATCCAGCAGGCCACGGCGGGCGACATCTATGCCGAGACCAAGCTGAGCGCGACCGGCGATTCCGTCGCCGAGATGCTGGCCAAGTCGAACGGCGAAGTGAAGGGCCTGGTGAGCCAGGGCGTGGTCAGCAAGCTGCTGCTCGAAGAGGCCGGCCTGAACGTCGGCAACGTCATCATCACCAAGCTGTTCGGCGACAAGCAGGTGCAGCTGAACTGCCTGGCCTCGGACCTCGCGGTGACCAACGGCGTGGCGCAGACGCGCACCTTCGTGCTCGACACCGAGGAAGCGATCGTCGACATCGACGGCTGGGTCAACCTGAACAACGAGCAGATGAACCTGCGCGTGAAACCCGAGACCAAGGCGCTGCGCCTGTTCACGCTGCGTACGCCGTTCTACGTCAAGGGCACCTTCAAGAAGCCGGACCTGTCGCTCGACAAGAAGGTGCTGGCGATCAAGGGCGGTGCAGCCGCCGCGCTCGCCGTGATCGCGGCACCGGCCGCCGCCCTGCTGCCGCTGATCAACACTGGACCGGGCCACGACAGCCCATGTTCCTCGCTGCTGGCCAAGGCGCGCGCCAAGCCGGAAGCGCCGCCGCCGGGCAAGACGGCCAAGCGCTGACTGCAACATTGAGCGGCCTCGTCGCTACGAACAAGCGAAGAGGCCGCAGTGTTATTTGACGTACAGAGCGATGGTCGAATTGTCACTATTCTGAAGTCATGGTGGTGCCGCGGGAATGCCTGCCCGCACCCCCGCAGAAGCGACACACAAAGAATTAACACAAACAATAAATCAAGGACTCCATCATGAAGCAATTCGGCATTTCCGCAACTCTCGCCACCGCCCTCCTGCTGGGCATGGTGACCGGCTGCGCCAGCGACGGCGGCAAGCATGAAACCGTCGGCCAATACTTCGACGACGCCACCCTGACCGCCAACGTCAAGGCCGCCATCCTCGCGGATTCGCGCCTGAAATCGACCGAGATCAACGTCGAAACCTATCAGGGCGTAGTCCAGCTGAGCGGCTTCGTCGGCCAGGCCAACGATGTGGCGACCGCCGCGTCGGTGGCCCGTACCGTGAAGGGCGTGAAGTCGGTCAAGAACGACCTGCGTCTCAAATAAGTAGTAAAACCCTATCAAAGGAGAACATCATGAAAGCCATCAAACACATCATCGCTACCGCTTCGATCGCCACCGTGGCATTCGGCCTGACCGGCTGCGCCGGCATGTCGCAAAATGACAAGAACACCGCTGTCGGCGCTGGCGCCGGCGCCGTGATCGGTGGCGTCCTGACCGGTGGCAGCGCCGTCGGTACCGTGGGTGGCGCAGCCGTTGGCGGCGTGATCGGCAACCAGGTCAAGACCACGCACTGATCAGGCAAGCCACATTGACAAAAAGCCCCGCTCGACGCGGGGCTTTTTTGTTTTGGGATCGAAAGGAAGTGTGCGCCGGAAAAGGAAATGCGCCGGATCAGGCGAACGCCGGCGCGCCGATGCCGGCCCCGGCTTCGCGCACGATCTCGTAACACGTGCAGGCCGCTGCCGCCAGGCCGGCGGGATCGAGGATCTCGATATTGCCGCGGCTGTAGTTGATCAGCCCGTGCTGCTGCAGCGCGCTGGCAGCCTTGGTGACGCCGACGCGGCGCACCCCGAGCGCGTGCGCCAGGAATTCGTGGGTCAGGTGGAAGCGGTCGGAATGCAGGCGGTCGCGCGTGACCAGCAGCGAGCGCGCCAGCCGGGCTTCGAGTACGTGGTAGCGGCTGCAGACGGCGATCTGGATCGCCTGGGCCAGCAGCGAATCGGTGTAGCGGTAAAGCACGCGCTGCAGCGACGGATTGCGCGCGAATTCTTCGCGCAGGTGGGCGGCGTCGATGCGGCTGGCGCTGCCGGCGCGCTGGACCACGGCGCGTACCTGGGTCACGTCATGGCCGAGCGCGACGGTAGCGCCGAGCATGCCTTCGCGCCCCACCTGGCCGACCTCGAGCGTCATACGCCCTTCGGCCACGGCCATCAACGAGATCAGGCAATCGTGCGGAAAATAGATGTGGCGGATCGGATCACCCGGTTCGCACAGGACGGCGCCGACTTCCACCTGAACATGGTCGAGCGCCGGCAGCATACGGGCGAGCTCCTCCGGTGGGAGCGCGGCCAGCAGCAGATTGGCGTTGTGCTCGGCAACCACGGGTGGAGCAGGAGAATTCATCGGACCCTCACGGTTGGGCAGCAATGGCGCGGCGTCAAGACCAAGAACATTTTTAAAATCAAGTACATACACCGCGCGCTGGTGTTAACTAACAACTTGTTACCAGCGTACTGGCTGTGCAGCGCGAAGTATGTACGGTGACGCACGGAACCGGGTGTTGTTGACAAGGACAATCGAGGAACCGGACTGAACACGATATTTTGAGGAACCTGTCATGCACCCACACCAGCCACGGCCGGCCGCGCCGCGCCAGCACCCATTCCTGATCGCCGCCGCCCTGGCCGTGATCCTGTTCTGCGCGGTCGGTACCGCCGCCATCATGGGCTGGCTGCCCGCCTCGAAAGGCAGCAGCCGCAACCAGCTCAGCGACACCGACCGCGCCGCGTTGACGGCCGGCCTGCAGCAGGAGACACAGCCGGCCTACGCCCCGCCACCGCCGCTGGCGGCGCCGCAAGCGATGCCGCTGCAGCCGGCCGTGACGGCAACCGGCGTGCCGGTCCAGGCACTGGCCGCCGCGCCGGCGGCGCCAAGCTATCCTGGCGCCAGCGTCCAGTACGGCGCCAGCGGCAGCCAGGGCGCAACCGCGTCGGGCGCCGCGCCGGCCTACCCGGCAGCCCCCGCCGAGCCGGTGCGTGAGGTAGCGCCTGTCCGCACGACCGAGGCCGATACTGGCACGCGCTGGTGCGGCACCTGCGGCAACGTCGAGTCGGTGCGCACCATCACCACGCGCGCGCGCGCCAGCGGCGTCGGCGCGGCCGGCGGTGCAATCCTGGGCGGCCTGCTCGGCAACCAGGTCGGCGGCGGGCATGGACGCCAACTGGCCACCGTCGCCGGTGCAGTCGGCGGCGCCGTGGTCGGCAACCAGGTCGAAGGCAACATGAAGGCGACCCAGAGCTTCGAGATCCGGGTGCGCCTGGACGACGGCACCCTGCGTACCTTCCACCAGCAGAGCGCCCCGCGCTGGCGCAATGGCGACCGCGTGCGCATCGTCAAGGGTTCGCTGCGCGCGGCCTGAGCGGCATCCACACTCTGGAACAAGCGCAGATCGGCCTTTCCCGGGTTGCGGGAAACAGCCTCCGGCACCTAGCAAAACGACTTGCCTTGTGGCAAGTCGTTTTCTTTTTCGCAATGTGCGCCAGCGCACGGTCCCGTTTTTAATTGCATATAAGAATCCTTTCACGTCGAAAAAGAACGACGGATACCAAGGGAAAGGAAGCACATCATGAACAGCCTTGCATGGATCGGTATCATCCTCTGGGGACTTTTATTGACGGGTTTCGGTCTGGCGAACGCGCCACAGGCCGGCGGCGACGTCGCGCCCCAAGACGTCATCTTCCTGATCGGCGGCGGCCTGCTGACCTGCCTGATCGGTTGCGTCGGCCTGATGGGCTTCATGGGCTGGATCCCGGGATTGCGAAAAGAACAAAAAAATCTGGCGTAATGTACGGCATCGAACGGAGCGTAGCCAGCAATGATCGGATACTGAATTCACGGCACACGCAGCGCCGTTTCAATCAAAAGAGGACACTATAATGCTCTACACTATCGCCGTCATTCTCATCATCCTGTGGCTGCTGGGCCTGGTCACTTCGTACACCGTCGGTGGTTTCATCCACATCCTGCTGGTCGTCGCCGTCATCATGATCCTGGTGCGCCTGATCAGTGGCCGAGGCATCTAGCCCGACGCATCACGCCAGGCATCCGCCTGACCTGCAATACCTGCGATCCGTTTCGCGATCACGGCTCTCTAACGAGAGTGTGACCACGAAACGGATGTTTTTTTTGGGAGAACGACGATGAACATCACTTTCATCCGGTCGACGCTGTGCGCGACCGCTTTCGCCGTGGCCGCTTCCGGCTGCGCAGACATGAACGCCACCCAGCGTGGCACCGCGACCGGCGCCGGCGTCGGTGCCGGACTGGGTGCCCTGCTCGGCGCCACCACCGGCGGTGGCGGCGGTGGCCGCACCACGCGCGGCGCGCTGCTGGGCGCGGCTGCCGGCGCGGTGGTCGGCAATGTCTGGTCCAAGCGCATGGAGCAGCAGCGCCAGGCCATGGAACAGGCCACGCGCGGCACCAGCGTCGAGGTCTCGCAGACCGCCGACAACCGCCTCAAGCTGCAGATCCCGAGCGACATCTCGTTCGACACCGGACGCGCCGACATCAAGTCGAATTTCCGTCCCATCCTCGACCGCTTCGCCACCACGCTGAACGACAACCCGGCCGCCCTCGTCACCATCATCGGCCATACCGACAGCACCGGCGGCGACGCCATCAACCAGCCGCTGTCGCTGGACCGCGCCGCCAGCGCGCGCAACTATCTCGCGCAGCGCGGCGTCGCCAGCAACCGCGTCACGGTCGAGGGCCGCGCCGCGCGCGAACCGATCGCGTCGAACGACGATCCGGCCGGCCGTGCCCGCAACCGCCGGGTCGAGATCTACGTCAGCGAACCGCAGCAGCAAGGCTGACACCCGCTGCGCGCTGCCGCCAGGCCGCCCCGCGCACGCCGGGCGGCTTTTTTCATGAGCCCGGTGTATGCTGGCGGCTGCCTTACCGTTACAACAGGATTCCGATGAAACGCACCTTGACGATGTTTGCCCTGCTGGCCTGCGCCGGCGCCGCCCTTCCTTCAGCAGCCGGCGCTGCCCAGACCCTGAACATGAAACCCGGCCTGTGGGAATTGAACAACCGGGTCAGCTCGTCCGACCCGCAGATCCAGTCGGCCATGAGCGAAATGCAGAAACATCTGGCCAACATGTCGCCGGAACAGCGCCAGTCGCTCCAGCAAATGATGAACCGCAACGGCGTCCAGCTGCAGCTCGGCGAAGGCGGCAACATCCATTCGTCCGTGTGCATGACGCGCGAGATGATCGACCGCAAGACCTTTCCGGTCCAGGGCGGCGAATGCAGCCAGAACGTGACGCCGCTGGCGGGCAACCGGTTCAAGGTCGCGTTCAGCTGCACCAAGCCGCGTGCGCGCGGCGAAGGCGAGATCAGCATGGAGAGCGATACCAGCTACCGCGGACGCGTGCAGATCACCAGCGAGGAGCGCAGCGGGACGGTGGACATGGATGTGACCGGGCGCTGGGTGGGGGCGGATTGTGGCGGGGTGAAGCCGATGGGTGCGCCGAAAGCGAAGTGAGCAGACAGCAAGCGCTCTTCACCGAGCGAACATGAGCACGCCGCCCCTGCGCAGGCAGGGGCCCAAGTTGCTGGCGTTATCGAAGCGCGCACAAACTTGGGCCCCCGCCTCCGCGGGGGCGACGTTGTTTTGTGCTGCAGTTTTTCTACTTCAGGTGGTTTCTGTAAATGCGAGATACAACTCGCGCGCCCGCATCGCCACCGGCCCGGCCGCCATCTCGTGCGCCTCGAAACGCGTGCACGGCGTCACCTTTCCGTAGTTACCGGTGCTGAAGATCTCGCGCGCCGTCGCCAGCTCTTCGACTTCCACCGACCGTTCCTGCACCTGCACGCCCTCTGCCGCCAGCAACGCGATCACGCGCGCACGCGTGATGCCGGCCAGGAAAGTGCCGTTCAGGGCCGGGGTCACCACGGCGCCGTCCGCCGTCACCAGGAACAGGTTCGACGAGGCGAATTCGGTCACTTTGCCGGCCGCATCCAGCAGGATGGCGTTGTCGAAGCCGCGCGCCTTGGCTTCGCGCAGCGCGCGCGAGGTATTGGCGTACAGGGCCGACGCCTTGGCGTCGGTCGGGGCCATCGAGTTGTCCGGACGGCGCAGCGTCGACAGGCAGCTCGAAAAGCCGGTGAACGGCGGCAGCGGCGCATCGAACAGGGTCAGCACGAAGGCGGCCTTGTCCGGCACCGGGATCAGGAAGCCTTCCGAGGCGAACACCAGCGGGCGGATATACAGCTCGGCATCCGGCGGGAACTTCGCCACGCCTTCGCGCACCAGCGCTTCCATCTGGTCCACCGACAGCGGGCAGCGCATGCCGAGCTTGTCGGCCGAATCGATCACGCGCTGCAGGTGCGGGCGCAGGTCCGGCAGGCGGCCGTGCAGCGCCCGCGCGCCGTCGAACACCGACGAGCCGAGCCAGACGCTGTGGTCCATTGCGCCCACCAGTGGCGTATTTCCTTCGGTCCATTCTCCGTTGTAGTAAGTGAGGTACATGTGCTTCCCGCGTGATGACTGAATGCATGAGTGTACTCCAGCCGCCAAGCGCTGGGTTCGGTGCCGCACAGCGCCTGCGCCTGACCACGGTTACACTGGAGTCCTCAAGTTGTATATCGGAAGTCATGCTAGCCATTCTCGAACGCCTCGATCCGCACAGCGACCAGATCGACCTCCTGGTCGACCTGGTCGACAAGCTGCGGCCCCACAACCCGCGCAACTTCGACTATGCGCGCGCACAGGTGCGCACCCTTACCCAGCTGCTCAAGGGCAATGCGGGACAGGCATGGGCGCTGCGGCGCTACATCACCACGCTGCTCGAAACGCGCCGCCATACCAGCCTGTATTCCGACGTCGGGATCCTGTCCAACGACGGCTTCTTCACCGAGCTGAAAAAACGCATCGCCTACCGCATCCTGCCGCCGGCGCTGGATGAACAGTATCTCTCGGACACCCTCGACCGCGTGCTGTGCCGCGAAGACGACTACAAGTGGATCCGCGCGGTGCCGACCGCCGACTGGCTGGAACTGTTCGACGTCATTTCGGAGGCGCCGCCGCCCGGCGACGCCGCGCCGGACCGCGCGCGCCAGGTCACGCTGCGCGGCCTGCTGGACGCGGTGCGCACCTTGTCCTGCCGCATCTGCGCGCTGGGCCTGGAGCCGCGCCTGATCCATGCCCACATGGAAATCGAGGAAGTCGACTCGCCCTTCCTGATGCAGAACATCGAGACCAACCATTACCTCGACGGCTACGCGCGCCTGATGGCCGGCGACGCCACCGTGATGGAAGACGCGCGCCACTTGCTGGTGATGCTCGACCAGTGCGAGGACGTGGTGCTCAAGATCCGCCGCAGCGCGATGTCGTCCGGCACTACCGTGGCCCTGACCTACCTGCTGGTGGCGCTCACGCAAAGCATCGACCGCATGCGCAAGCTGCTGTACCTGGTGGACACCAGCGGCGCCCTGCCGCCGGCGCCGACGGTCGACGTCGAAGCGCTGGCGCGCGAAGCGGCGCCGGCCCCGGTGGCGGGTGGGCCGGTGGCGCCGGTGTCGCAGCGCCGCGCGGCCGCGGTCGCCATGGCCGAGGAACTGGCCGAAGCCCACAACACCAAGTACCGGGTGCGCGGCCTGCTGCGCGACAACGTCGACCTGCTGGCACGCAACGTCACCGAGAATGCCAGCCGTACCGGCGAGCACTACGTCGCCGAACGCCGTACCGAGCTGCGCGGCATGTTCCGGCAAGCGGCCGGCGCCGGCCTGATCGTCGGCTGCATGGCGATCATCAAGATCCTGATCTCCTACCAGCACCGGGCGCCGCTGATCGAAGCCCTGCTGTACAGCCTCAACTACGCCTTCGGCTTCATGCTGGTGCACGTGCTGCACTTCACCATCGCCACCAAGCAGCCGGCCATGACCGCGGCGCGCATCGCCGCCGCCCTGCACGAGACGGCGCAGCACGGCAGCGCGCGGCGCCAGGTCGACGTCGAATCGATGGCGTCGCTGGTCACCAAGGTGTTCCGCACCCAGATCGTGGCGGTGCTGGGCAACCTGGTGACCACGATCCCGACCGCCTTCGCCCTGGCCTACGGCTGGTGGTACGTGTTCGGCCAGCACCTGGTGTCGCCGGAAAAGGCGCACCACCTGATCGACGACAGCCATCCGTGGCAATCGCTGGCGCTGCTGCATGCGGCGATCGCCGGGATCTGGCTGTTCGTGTCCGGCCTGGTGTCCGGCTACTACGACAACAAGGCGCTGTACACGCGCATGGCGCAGCGCGTGCAGCAGCTGCGCTGGCTGCGGCGCCTGCTCGGCCAGGACCGTTCGCGGCGCTTCTCGCGCTACCTCGAGGACAATCTCGGCGGCCTGATGGGTAACCTGGTGTTCGGCGTGCTGATGGGCGTGACGGCCACGGTCGGCTTCCTGCTCGGCCTGCCGCTCGACATCCGCCACGTGACCTTCTCGTCGGCCAATTTCGCAATCGGCTTCGTCGGCCTCGACCAGCAGATCACGCCCGAGCACGCAGCCATCACCGTGCTCGGCATCGCCCTGATCGGCCTGGTCAACCTGACGGTCAGCTTCGGGCTGGCCCTGTGGGTCGCGCTGCGCGCCCGCAAGGTCCGCTTCCACCACGGCTTCCGCCTGCTGCGCGCGCTGGGCCGGCGCCTGCGTACGGCGCCGCTGGATTTCTTCATCGGTCCGCGCGACGCCGACGGCGTCGCCGAACCGGCACACCACCGAGGATTCAAATGAAACTCACCGACTTGCTGCGCCCGCTTCTACGCTCCGCTGCGGCGCTGCCGCCCTGGCTGGCGGTGCTCGCCCTGATGTGTGCGCTGGCGTCCTGCAAGTCGCTGCCGGACGTCGAGCCGGTCACGCCGGCCAAGCCGGCGCCGACCATCGAGACCGCGCGCGGTACGCTGCCGCTGAAGCAGGCGTCCCTGCTGACGTCCAAGCGCTGGGCCAACGCCGGCACCGACCTCAAGGCGCTGGCCGCGGCCGAGGAACAGGCCACCGGCGTGCCGCTGATTGCCGGCAACCGGGTCAGCCTGCTGTTCGACGGCCCGGCCACGATGCGCGAAATGATGGACGCGGCGCGCAACGCCACCAGCAGCATCAACCTCGAATCGTATATCTTCGACCAGGACGAGATCGGCACGCAGTTCGCCGACCTCCTGATCCAGAAGCAGCACGACGGCGTGCAGGTGAACGTGATGGTCGACGCGGTCGGCGTGCTGGCAGTCAAACCCGCCTTCTTCGACCGCATGCGCGCGGCCGGCATCCGCGTGGTGATCTTCAATCCGGTCAATCCGGCCAAGGCCAAGGGCAAGTGGGAAGTCAACAACCGCGACCACCGCAAGCTGATGATCGTCGACGGCCGCACCGCCTTCACCGGCGGCATCAACATCAGCAGCACCTATGCCAACAGCTCGCTGTTCCGTTCCAAATACAAGAAGGCCAAGGTCGACGGCGACAAGGTCGGCTGGCGCGACACCCATATCAAGATCGAGGGACCGGCGGTGGCGGCGCTGCAGTATTCGTTCGTCAACCTGTGGCTCGAGCAGGCCGGCAGCGAACTGACCAAGGCCGACTACTTCCCGCCCCTGGCCCCGGTCGGCGACAAGATCCTGCGCGTGCTGGCCACCAACCCGGACGGCGATTTCGAGATCTACAAATCGATGATGGTGGCGATCGCCGAATCGAAGAAGTCGGTCCACATCACATCGGCCTATTTCGTGCCCGACCAGCAGATCGTCGATGCGCTGGTGGCGGCCGCCAAACGCGGGGTCGACGTCAAGCTGGTGCTGCCGGGCGTGTCCGACCACGGCATGATCCGCTATGCCGGCCAGGCCTTCTACGACCAGCTGCTGGCCGGCGGCGTCAAGATCTTCGAGCTGCAGATCGCGGTGCTGCATGCGAAGACGGCGGTGATCGACGGTGCGTGGTCGACCATCGGCTCGTCGAACATCGACCGCCGCAGCTTCATCCACAACTACGAGCTGAACGTGGTAGTGATCGACCCGGCCTTCGGCGGCGCCATGGAGAGCGCGTTCAACGAAGACCTGCGTGACAGCAAGGAAGTGACGCTGGAGGAGTGGCGGCACCGGCCGTGGGGCGACCGGATCCGCGAGTGGGCGGCCAGCCTGGCCGGGTATTGGATCTGACTTAAATCCCGGCGGCCATCATGCCGTCGACGGCTTCGGTCCACACGTTCCCGCTGCGCAGGAATTTTTCGGTGTGCAGCAGCTGGAACTGGGAATGCACCGTGTCCCAGCCCATGCGGTCGACCTCGATCCGATCGGCATCGATCCGGATCACGTTGAAGGAATTGACCTCGCCGCGCCCGCGGGTGGACGTCGCGGTGCCGGCCTGCACCACCAGCGCCGCGTACTCGCTGATCTTGTAGCGCGCCGAGGTGTTGGCGGCGTGGCTGGTGTGCAGATGGCCGGCCATCAGCAGGTCGACCCCGACCTCCGAGAACGCCTCCATCGCCATGTTGGCGCGGTCGACCAGGTCGCTTTCCTCCGCGCCCGGCGGCAGGTCGAACGGGTGATGGGTGACCACCACGCGCGTGATCCTGGGGTCGAGGTCGGCCAGGGTGGCGCGGATCTTCTCGACCTGTTCCTTGTTCAGGCGCCCGTCCTTGACGGTCAGCGAGCGTGCCGTGTTCACGCCCAGCACCGCGATCTCGTCGTCGATGTAGACCGGATCCAGGTCGTCGGTGATGTAGCGCTTGTAGCGGTCGAGCGGCTGCACGAAACGGCGGAAGACGTTGTACAGCGAGATGTCGTGGTTGCCCGGCACCACGAT
The DNA here is from genome assembly GCF_006715485.1 of Herbaspirillum sp. SJZ107. Classification (GTDB taxonomy): domain Bacteria; phylum Pseudomonadota; class Gammaproteobacteria; order Burkholderiales; family Burkholderiaceae_D; genus Telluria. Next base: position 732,412 of record NZ_VFNH01000001.1, on the reverse strand, counting down.
CTGCGGCCCCGGCAGGGTGTCCAGGTAAGCGCGCGCCGCTTCGAATTCCTCGCTCTTGGCGCGCTGGGTCAGGTCGCCCGAGATCACGACGACGTCGGGCGCGATCTCGCGGACCAGGTTGCGCAGGGGGTCGAGCAAGGCCGGATCGACGCGGCCAAAATGAAGGTCGGACAGGTGGACGAGTGTTCGCATTGGGTTTCCTTGTCTGTTTTATTTATGGCTTCTTGGTCGGCGGCACCAGCACCCTGAGTGCCCCCGGCAGGCTGCGGTAGCGCAGCGGCGCGGCCATCACCGTGACCTCGCCGTCGGTCGCCACGCGCAGGCGCTTGCGGTGGGTGTCGAGCTCGAATGCCGCTGCGTGCAGCACATCGAAATCGCGCTCTTCGCCCAGCCGGCCGCGCAGCGCGTCGAACGCGAAACGCAGCAGGCCGAAACGCGTGGGGTGCTGGGCCACGTAGAGGCTGAGGGTCCCGGCGTCGAGGCGCTCGCGCGCGCCGATCGACAGGCCCTGCATCGTGTAGGCATTATTACCGATGAAGACGAAAGGGGTGCGTCTCGCTAGACGCTCGGCGTCGCCGTCCTCGCCCTTCACCTCGAGCCGGATCGACAGGAAGGGATAGCGGCGCAGCGCGGCCAGGCTGGCCCACAGCGCGGCCGGCCACTTGCCGCGCCCCAGGCGGTTCTGCTGCTTCTCGCGGTCGCGCACGATGTCCGGGTACAGGCCGAGGCCCGAATTGTTGAGGAAGATGCGGCCGTTCACTTCGCCGACGTCGACGCTGACCGGCACACCGGTGACCAGGTTGCCGATGGCGGCGTCGAGGTCGAGCGGGATGCCGAGGTCCTTGGCGAAGTGATTCAGCGTGCCCATCGGCAGCACGCCGAAGCGGATGTTGCCGGCCGCGCCGGTTCCCACGATCTGCGAGGCCACCGCGTTCATGCTGCCGTCGCCGCCGCCGGCCACCACCAGCTCCGCCCCGCCCTCGCGCGCACGGCGCGCGGCCGCGATCAGTTCTGCGCCGCCGGCGGCCAGGGTCAGCTCGGCATCCAGGCCGGCATCGTGCAGCTTGCGCCGCAATTCACCGGCACGGTCATCGTCGTGCCCGGTACCGGCGCCGGCGTTCACGATCACTTGTACGGGCTTCATATCGGATCCCTCCTTTCGCTCCAGGAAGGCCGGCCATGTGCCAGGCGGCGCCGGTGCAGCGTCGACACCGCGGTCACGCACACCGCCAGCCAGACCGCGCCTTCCATGCTGGCGGCCATCACGTCGGACAGGTAGTGCACGCCCAGATACATGCGCGACAGCGCCACCAGTATCACCATCGCGCAGGCGGCGCCGACGATCAGCACGCGCCGCGGCCATTGCGGGTTGCGCCGCACCAGGTAGCAGGCCAGGACGCCGTAGAACAGGGTCGCGGCCACCGTGTGGCCGCTGGGGAAGCTGTAGGTGCTCAGGGTCAGCAGCGGATCGTCGAGGCTGGGGCGCTGGCGGCGGAAGATGTGCTTCAGCACCACGTTCAGCAGCATGCCGCCGGGCACGGTGGCCAGCACCACGATCAGCCAGTAATACGCCTTGCGCCAGGCGAACCAGCCCGCCAGCAGCGCCGTCATGACGCCCGTGCCGGTGATGCCGTTCCAGTGCGTGATAAAGAGCATGGCGCGCGTGAAGCCTTCGGTGGCGCGGTCACGGAACCAGTGCGCCAGCTGGACATCGATGACGGTGATGGTGTCGCCCTCGACCACGTCCTCGGCGATCTCGCCGAAGGCGATACCGGCCAGCACGATCAGCACCAGGCCGACCGTCAGGTGCAGGCCGAACTGGCCTTCCGGCGACAGGCGCGCGGCCAGGAAACGCTTGATTAAATTGTTTGATGGCAAGCTAAATCTTTCCTTTGCGAAAAAACAACGCAGACTTATGCGTACTGGTTTTTTATACAGTAACTGTGGATTTATACAGTGGTTGTGTTATTCTTTACTCACTTGACCAACACTACTCGAAAAAAGGGATCGTCATGACCACGCTGAATAGCTCCTTCGGACTGCAAACCACCCCAACGCCTTTCCTGGCCCGCTTCGGCCGCCGCGAAATCCGGGTGACGCGCGACTTCCGCAAGCGTTTCTACCCGGTCAACCCGCTCATCGAGTGCGACACCGGCATCGAACCCGGCCATGTCGAAGTGCTGCTGTTCGCGCGCTGGCTGGTCGTGCTGTCCAAGGCCCACTGAAATCCGCATAAGGTTCATCGTTTTAATTCGTTTTCTTTCGCTCATCAGCGACCTACCCTAGCGGTTCCTGATCCGTCCGAAAGAAAACGATGTTCCATAAAAAAATCGCAGCCGTCCTTGCAACTGGTCTTTTCTTTGCCCAATCGGCCGCCTTCGCCGCCGACTACACCCTGCTTAACGTCTCCTACGACCCGACGCGCGAGCTGTACCAGGACTTCAACCAGGCCTTCGCCAAGCAATACAAGGCGAAGACCGGCGATAACGTCACCATCAAGCAATCGCATGGCGGCTCCGGCAAGCAGGCCCGCTCGGTGATCGACGGCCTGTCGGCCGATGTTGTCACCTTGGCACTGGCCTACGACATCGATGCTATCAGCGAACGCGGCCTTATCGCGCACAACTGGCAAACCCGCCTGGCGCAGAACAGCACGCCCTATGCCTCGACCATCGTGTTCCTGGTCCGCAAAGGCAATCCGAAAGGCATCAAGGACTGGGCCGACCTGATCAAGCCGGGCGTCTCTGTCATTACCCCGAATCCCAAGACTTCCGGCGGCGCCCGCTGGAACCACCTGGCCGCGTACGGCTATGCGCTGCGCCAGCCGGGCGGCAACGAAGCCAAGGCCAAGGATTACCTGGCCAAGCTGTACAAGAACGTGCCGGTGCTGGATTCCGGCGCCCGCGGCGCCACCACTACCTTCGTCGAGCGCGGCATCGGCGACGTGCTGATCGCATGGGAAAACGAAGCCCTGCTGGCCGTCAAGGAACTCGGCCCGGACAAGTTCGAAGTCGTGGCGCCTTCGGTCAGTATCCTGGCCGAACCGCCGGTGGCGGTGGTTGACAAGGTCGTCGACAAGCGCGGCACGCGCAAGGTCGCCGAAGCCTACCTGCAATACCTGTACAGCGCCGAAGGCCAGCAGATCGCCGCCAAGCATTACTATCGTCCAGTGGTGCAGCCCTATGCCAAGCAGTACGCGGCCCAATTCCCGGCCGTGAAACTGTTCACGATCAAGGATGTCGGTGGCGACTGGACCAAGGTGCAGAAGACCCATTTCGCGGATGGCGGCGTGTTCGACCAGATCTACCAGCCAGGCAGCAAATAAGTTTCTGCCAATAATTTAGATGCACCCTTGTGGGGCGCCCGCTTGAAAAAGCCGGCGCCCCATACTATTTGAAATGTCAGGTGATTTGAAATCACCTTGAAAAAATGACTTGAAATCTCGGGGATGAGCACGATTGTCGTATTCATAACCTCGCGTTGTCGCGCGCCTTCATGCGCTGCGACAACTGTTCTCCAACATCTCTGAAGGAGCAAGTCATGGCAGTGCAACTACGCAAGATCGACGAACAAGTGATGGTGATTACCGGCGCCACCAGCGGCATCGGGCTCACCACCGCCCGCATGGCCGCCGAGCAAGGCGCAAAACTGGTGCTGGCGGCGCGCAACGGCGACGCCCTCGACACCCTGGCCAGCGAGCTGCGCCGCAAAGGGTCGCAAGTCTGCACCGTGACTGCCGACGTCGGCGTGCCGGCCGACGTCGAACGCATCGGCGAGGCTGCGATGGAGCGCTTCGGCCGCATCGATACCTGGGTCAACAATGCCGGCATCTCGATCTTCGGCCGCAACGAAGACGTGCCGGTGGAAGACATGCAGCGCCTGTTCCAGACCAACTACTGGGGCGTCGTGCACGGCTCGCTGGAAGCGGTCAAGCACATGAAGACGCGCGGCGGCGGCGCCATCATCAACCTCGGCAGCGAACTGTCCGAGCGTTCGGTCCCGCTGCAGGGCATGTATGCGGCCTCCAAGCATGCCGTGAAAGCCTTTACCGATGCGCTGCGCATGGAGCTCGAAAAGGAAAAGGCGCCACTGTCGCTGACCCTGATCAAGCCGGCCGCCATCGACACCATGTTCGCCGTCCACGCCCGCAACTACATGGACAAGGAACCGGCGCTGCCTGCGCCGATCTACGCGCCGGAAGTCGTCGCCAATGCCATCCTGTACGCAGCCCAGCAGCCGAAGCGCGACGTCTTCGTCGGCGGCGCCGCCAAGGCCATCTCGTCGAGCAGCTTCGCGACGCCGCGCGTGATGGACAAGTTCATGAACGCCTCGATGTTCAAGCAGCAGCAATCCGATCTCCCGAGCTCGCCCAACCGGCGCGACGCCCTGTACGAACCCGATTCGCGCAACGAGCTGCGCCAGCGCCAGGGCATGTCGAACCACGTCGCCGAGAGCAGCGCCTACACCGCCGTCACCCTGCGTTCGCACAAGATCGCCCCTGCCCTGCTGGGCCTGGGTGCGCTGTTCGCCGCCTGGACCCTGGCACGCCGCCCGGCGCTGCGCAAGGCATTTGGCTGAACGGCCGCTTCGGATCAACGGACTAGCGAAAGGACATACCATGGCAACCAAGCTCAAGAAACTGAATGAACAAGTGATCGTGATTACCGGCGCCACCAGCGGCATCGGCCTGGCGACGGCGCGCATGGCGGCCGAGGCCGGCGCCAAACTGGTGCTGGTAGCGCGCGAAGGCGATGCGCTGGACACCCTGGCGCACGAGATGCGCCAGCGCGGCGCCGAGGTGGCGACGGTCGCGGTCGACGTCGGCGTGCAGGACGAGGTGGCGAAGATCGGCCGCGCCGCGGTCGAGCGTTTCGGCCGGGTCGATACCTGGATCAACAACGCCGGCGTCGGCACCTTCGGCACGCTGGAACAGGTATCGCTGGAAGACATGCAGCGCCTGATGCAGACCAATCTCTGGGGCGTGGTCAATGGCTCACTGGAAGCAGTCAAGCTGCTCAAGGCCCACGGCGGCGGCGCCCTGATCAACGTCGGCAGCGAAGCTTCGGACCGCTCGATACCGCTGCAGGGCACGTATGCAGCCTCGAAACATGCGGTGAAGGCCTTCACCGAATCGCTGCGCATGGAACTGGAAAAGGACAAGGCGCCGATTTCCGTCACCCTGATCAAGCCGGCCGCGATCGCGACGCCCTTCCCGATGCACGCCAAGAACTACATGGAAAACGAGCCGACGCTGCCGTCCCCGCTGTACTCGCCGGAACTGGCCGCGCGCACCATCCTGCACGCGGCCGAGGTGCCGGAGCGCGACCTGTTCGTCGGCGGCCAGGCCAAGCTGGCCTCGGTGCTGAGCCAGATCCTGCCGCGCACGATCGACCGCTTCATGCGCGCCGCGGTGTTCAAGCAGCAGCAAACCGACCAGCCGAGCGCGCCGGCACGGCGCGATGCCCTGCACGAGCCGGATGCGCGCCGCGAACTGCGCCAGCGCGCCGACCTGGGCAAGAAGATCACCGAGTCCAGCCCGTACACGGCCTTCCAGATGAAGTCGACGGCGACCAAGACCGTGCTGGTGGGCGGTGCGCTGCTGGCGGCCTGGGCGCTGACGCGCAAGCCGGCGCGGCGCCTGTGGCAGGCTTGAGGCAAGCCTGAAAACGGTATAAACGGTTGTCGTAGGGTGGGCACCATGCGCCCACCCTACAACGCTGGTACTCCGGGTACAAAAAAGGCTGGGCAGCGCACGCTGACCAGCCTTTTTCCTTGGGTATGCCCAGGTTTATTTGCCCGGCGCCGGCCCTTTCGGCGGTTCGCTGCCGAGGAAGTCGACGTCTTCGTCGGTCAGCGGCAGGTCCGGAATCGATTCGATGTGGTCGGTGCCGATATCGGCACCGTCGCGGGCCAGGATGTCGCGGCCGGCGGCGGCGCGTTCTCCGGTACCGCCGAAGTCGCTGTCGGCTTCCATATTGGGATCGCCCACATCTGCGCCGGCGCTGTCGTGGGCATAGCTGGCCTCGTTGTCCGAGGTGGTGCCGGTGTCCAGGTCCAGGGTCTGGTCGTCGTCGAGTGCAGCGGCAAAGCCGGGGCCGCCGACGACGTCGCTGCCCGAGTCGGAAATATCGCTGGGGCCGAGCGAATCGACGCCGTGGCCTTTGCCGAGGCTGCGGTCTGGTGCTTCCGGGAAGTTATCCGGATCAAGGGTGCTCGTGCCAGTCATAAAACCTCCAATTCAATCCTGTGAAAACATGGTGACAGCCTACCCGCTTTTGCAATTTTGCGGCGCAGCGCAGGCTGTTATTAAAACGCGTGGCGCATGCCGAGGTTGACTGCGGAACTGCCGTTGGGCCGTGCCGCGCCGCCGATCAGGATGCCGGTGCTGTTGGTGTTGACGGTGTGCGAGACCGCCGCATAAAAGTCGGTCTTGCGCGAGACTACGTAGCTGGCGCCGAGCGCGAACTGGTTGGCGTCGCGGTTGGCCAGGTCGCGGTCGTTCTTGTGGATGTACGATGCCAGGAAGGTCGTCGAACGCGTCATCGGCACCGCGATACCGGCGATGGTGTCGCGGCTGTTGGTCGACGAGGTGCTGGCGACGCCGGCGCCGTAGGGATTGTCCGGGTTGTACAGCGGCGAGCCGCCCCAGCCGCGGTTGGCCGCGTAGGCGGCATAGGCTGTGCCCCAGCGCGTGCGCAGGTTGGCCGCGAGGATCGAGTTCTTCGCATCCATATTGCTGCCGGTCAGGTTGTACAGCTGGACCTGGGCCACGTGGCGGTTCTGGTGCGCCGCCCTCAGCGACAGCGGGCCGTAGTCGACGCCGACCGTCATGCCCCAGGCGCGGTCGGCCGTCGCATTGCTGCCGAGGGTGTCGACGGTCCACGAGCCACCGGTCGAGACGTGGTCGATCTGGGTGCTGTAGTAGCGCACGCCGCTCTCGACCGGGGTGCCGCTCGGATTCACCAGGTTGCTGGCCTTGCCGGCGGTGCCGGTATGGAAGGGATCGGCGACGTCGGCCCGGGTCAGGTATTCCAGGTTGTACTGGCGGCCCAGCACCATGCCCTCGCCCATTGCCGCGCCGGGCTGGCTGCCGCGGCCGTAGCTGCGGCGCACCGGCGTGGTCCAGTCGGCGCCAGGGTTCGCTCCACGGGTGCGCTCCGGCACACCGCTGAACACGGCAATATTGTGTCCGCCCGCTGCCTCGTGCTGGACGGGAACGTCCGCGGCAGTAGCGCCCTGCGTGGTGTCTTGTGCGTATGCGCATGTCGTGCTGCCACCAAGCACGATGCACGCGATCCAGGCCTTGTTCATGGCGTATTCCCTTTCTACGCCTTTACCTTATCCGCTTGCGGGCGGGCTTATCTGTCCAATATCGCACAAACCAAGAGCAAATTCGGCTCGACGTATTGTCAGCAGATTCTGACGCGATTTTCAATACTGGTGAAGAGGCACATTCCAGTCTACAATCGCAAGGCATAAAAAGTAATTAAACTACACAATATCACGTTTGGAGAGACAAATGAAACGTACCTTGACTACATTGATGCTTAGCTTGATTGCAGGCATCACGGCTGTCCCGGCTACGGCAGCGGCGCCTGCCCCCGCGCCGATGCAGCACGTGGAATGGTCGCGCAACGCGAACATCTACGAAGTCAACATTCGCCAGTACACGCCGGAAGGCAGCTTCAATGCCTTCGCCAAGCATTTGCCGCGTCTCAAGAAAATGGGTGTCGACATCCTGTGGCTGATGCCGGTGCAGCCGATCGGCGAGAAGAACCGCAAGGGCAGCCTGGGCAGCTACTATGCGGTGCGCGACTACACCGCCGTCAATCCGGAATTCGGCACGCTCGACGACTTGCGCAGCCTGGTCAAGCAGGCGCATGGCCTCGGCATGCGCGTGATCATCGACTGGGTCGCCAACCACACGGCCTTCGACAATCCGTGGACTGTCCAGCACAAGGACTGGTACCTGAAGAACGACAAGGGCGAGATCTTCCCGGTGACCTACACCGAGGGCGCCGAGCCCGAGTACTGGACCGACGTCACCGGGCTGGACTGGACCAACAAGGCGCTGTGGAAAGGCATGAGCGACGCCATGCTGTTCTGGGTGCGCGAGGCCGATATCGACGGCTTCCGCTGCGACGTGGCCGGCAAGGTGCCGACGCCGTTCTGGAACGAGGTGCGCGACACGCTCGACCGCGTCAAGCCGGTGTTCATGCTGGCCGAGGCCGACAAGCCCGAACTGCACGAGCATGCCTTCGACATGACCTACGGCTGGGATACCAAGGATATCTTCAAGGACATCGCCAAGGGCAAGGCCGATGCGCGCACGCTGCAGGCGTTCCTGGCGAAACCGCCGAAAGCCTTCCCGCCGGGTGCCTACCGCATGCGCTTCACCAGCAACCACGACGAGAATTCCTGGGCCGGCAGCGACGTCGAACTGTACGGCCCGGCTTTCAAGGCGATGGCGGTGCTGGCCGCGACGCTACCCGGCATGCCGCTGATCTACGGCGGTCAGGAAGCCGGACTCGACAAGCGCATCGCCTTCTTCGAGAAAGACCCGATCGCGTGGAAGACCTATGCCTATGCACCTTTCTACACCGACCTGCTCGCGCTCAAGCACGGCAACCGGGCGCTGTGGAACGGCCAGTACGGCGCCGAGCCGCAGGTGCTGGAAACCGGCAACGACAAGGTGTTCGCCTTCCGCCGCGCACTGCCCGGGAATGCGGTGCAGGTGACGGTGAACGTGTCCGGCCAATCGCAGCGCTACACCCTGGCGGGCGGCGCCGCGCAAATGCTGGCGCCGTGGGATTACCGCATCGACGTGCAGCAGTCCAAGGCGCAAGCGGCGCGCTGAGCGGCGGCGCCCTGCCCGCACACTCATCCCGCTCTTGGGGACATTCATCCCAGCCTGCTGGAAAGCGTGAAAACGCCCTCGCATAATCCAGCGATCGAACGGGCGCCGCCGGCGCCCGTCTCCCTGACCTGGAAAGCCGGACCCCGACATGCGACCGATTCGAACCCGCGGCGCCGCTGCGCTGCTGCTGGGCGTGTGCGCCCACGCCCCTAGCATGGCACAGCAGGCGCCATCACAGCCACAGGAACAGCAAGCCGCGCCTGTCATGCAACAGGTGAAGGTCAGCGCCGGCGCCGCCGACCTGCGGCGCCGGTCGACCACCACCGCCATCGTCATCGGGCGCGAGGAACTGCTGCGCCAGGGCGACAGCAGCCTGTCCGAGGTGCTCAAGCGCCAGCCCGGCATCACCGTCGACGCCGTGCCCGGCCGGGCGCCGGCGATCCGCATGCGCGGCATGGGCAGCGGCTACGTGGCGATCTTGCTGGGCGGCGTGCCGGCGCCGTCCGGCTTCGCGCTGGAATCGATCAGCCCGGACCTGGTCGAACGGGTCGAGATCCAGCGCGCGGCCACCGCCGAGACCAGCGGCCAGGCGGTCGCCGGCGCCATCAACATCATCCTGCGCAAGGCCGGCGGCGCGCGCGACGAGATCAAGGCCGGCAGCAGCGTCATCGGCGGCTACGCGGCGCCGAGCGTGGTCGCCCAGCACAACGGCAAGGCCGGCGCCCTCGCCTGGACCGTGATCGCCACCCTCAGGCGCAACGTCAATCCGGTCAGCGCGATGGACCTCGAGGAAGGCAGCGCGCCGGCGCTGCTGCGGCGTACCGACTGGACCGACCGCCAGCGGGAAGACATGCTGGAACTGGCGCCGCGCCTGAACTGGAAGGCAAGCCCCTTTGACACCTTCAGTTCGCAGACCTTCGTCCGCGCCCGCCGCAACGTCAACGAGGCGGCGCAGCAGCAGACGACCGGGATCGGCACCCCGGCCGAGTTCCAGCGCGCCACTTCGCGCTATCGCACCCGGCCGCTGAAGGCCTACGTCGACGGCGCCTGGACCCGGCGCCTGGACGGCGACGCCAGCCTGACCGGCAAGCTGGTCGGATCGTACACGCGCAGCGAAGCCGATTTCCTGTATCGCGGCATGGATGCCGGCGGCGCGCTGCTGGAGACCCACGAGGTGGCGTCCGGCCCGGTGGAGCGCCAGCTCCTCTTCAACGGCAGCTGGCGCCGTCCCTTCGGTGGCGGCCATGCGCTGGCCGCCGGCTGGGACCTCAGCCAGAAGCGCCGCAGCGAATACCGGCGCGAACACCAGTACGACGCTGCCGGCACCGTGCTGCTCGCCAGCGACGAAAGCTACCGCGCCACGGTGCGGCGCGCCGCCCTGTTCATCCAGGACGAATGGGACATCAACGCGGCATGGTCGGCCTACCTGGGCCTGCGCCGAGAAACGCTGCACACGGGTGGTGGCGGCAATGCCGCCGCGCCGGTGGACGTCGGCGCCGGCGTCTGGAGTCCGATCGTGCAGACGCTATACAAGCTGCAGCCCGATGCGCAGGGTCGCAGCGACCAGTTGCGCCTGGCTGTCGCACGCAGCTACAAGGCGCCGGAGATCACCCAGCTGATGCCGCGCCGCTACACGGTCGACAACAACAACAGCGCCAACAACCCCGACCAGCAGGGCAACCCCAACCTGCGGCCGGAACTGGCACTGAACCTCGACCTGGCCTGGGAACGCTACTTCAGCAGCGACAGCATGCTCAGTCTCAGCGTCTTCGACAAGCAGATCCGCGACGTCACCCTCGACCGGGTCGCGCTCGACCGGGTCGCGCTCGACCGGGTGTTTCAAAGCGGCGGCGTCTGGATCGTCACGCCGGTGAATGCCGGGCGCGCCCGCGTGCGCGGCCTCGAGTTCGAAGCCAAAGCCACGCGCGGCGCCTTCGCCGGCCGCGCCAACCTGGCCCGCAACTGGTCGCGCCTGGAACAGGTGCCGGGCCCCGACAACCGCATCGACGGCCAACCGGCCTGGACCGGCAACCTCGGCCTCGACGTGGCGGCCGCTGCCACGCTCGACCTCGGCGGCAGCGCCAGCTACCGCGGCCGCTACGCGGCGCGCCAGAGCCTCACCATGGCCGGCAGCGGCTCGCCCAAGCGCCAGCTCGACCTGTATGCGGTATGGAAGAGCGGCCGCAATGCCCGGCTGCGGCTGTCGGCCAACGACCTGCTGCACCAGGACTACACCGAACGCAGCCTGTACACGGATGGCGCAAACGGCTACCGCGCCCGCAGCACCGTATACCGCCCCCACACGACCTGGCGCCTGATGTGGGAACAGTCGCTGTGAAGGGACGCCGGCTCGACTAGCGCCGCAGCGCCGTGAAGCCGGCCGGCTCCCACTCGCGCAGCGCCAGCAGCAGGCCGCTGCCGCGGCGCTTGGGCAGCGGCGAAGCCAGGCTTTCCTCGTGCAGTTCGGCGAAACGGGTGCGCAGCTGGCGCAGCTCGGCCTGCATGCGCGCGAGCGCGCTCTCGGTCAGCATGCCGTGGGTAAAAGCCAGCGATTCGTCGGCCTTGTCGAAGCGGCTGCCGAGGAAATCGTCGAGGCCCTGGGTGCGGAAGAACTGGCGGATCGGGCCGTCCGGCAGCCAGTCGAAATCGCGCGCCACGTTCAGGCGGATGCGGTTGCCCGGCATCAGGGCGATCAGGTGCAGGCGATCCAGGTGCAGCAGCTTCTGCAGGCACTCGGCTTCGCTCAGCCGGTACACGGCCAGCATGTCGTGCAGCGTCCAGTGATTCAGGGCGCACACCGCGACCAGCAACAGCTTGGTATCCGACACCAGCTCCTTCTCCTGGGCCGGCGCCAGCGTACGCAGCCGGCTTTCGCTGAGCGCCGCTTCCTGGGTCAGCTCGGCCAGGGTAAAGCCGAGCATGTTGCCGATTTCGACCAGGCGGTCGACGCCCAGCGTTTCCGAGGTCAGCAGGCGCTTGACGCTGGCTTCCGACAAGTGCAGCGCGGCGGCGACGTCGCGGTAGGTCTTGCCCTGCAGTTTGAGCTGGCGCTTGATCGTGGTGAGCAGTTGGGATACTTCGGACATGGTAGCGGAATCCGATACATGCGGACGGAATGATCGATCGACAGCGCCAATCGTATCACGACAGCAGCCACGGCAATAGTCTGCGCTGTAACTTCGGGTTGCAATCGCATCTTGAAAAACGATAAAGCGGACTCATCTGCACACACCGAGTCACGTTGCGCACCCACTGGTCATGACACGCCATCGCACCCTCCTTGCCTGCCTGCTGTTCCCGCTGTCGCTTGCCGGCTGTGCCGGCATGGCGGATTCCATCACGGCCACCCGCGGTGGCGTCCGCCCCGCCACCGAAGCCGGGGCGCCCGGCGCCGACGAATGGGCGCAGCGCTGGTCCGTGCAGGCGGCGCCGCAGGATCAGGAACCCGAACAGGACCAGGTGCGCAAGGCCGCCGCCGCCATGGTCGACGGCATCCGGCTGTATGACGACGGCGACTTCGAAGACGCGATCGCCAGGCTGAGCGAACCCGAAGTCCGCAGCGCGCCCGGCCCGATCCGGGTCGAGGCCCTGAAGTACATCGCCTTCAGCCATTGCGTGACGCGCGACCTGCTCGACTGCCGCCTCGCCTTCGACACCGCGCTCGCCCTCGACCGCGACTTCGAACTGGGCCGCGGCGAAGGCGGCCATCCGATGTGGGGTCCGGTGTTCGAGCAGGCCAAGGCCGCGAGCGAACAGCTGCGCGCACGCGCGTCGCTGGCGCATGCGCGCGAGCGCTTGCGCAGCCAGGACCTGTGGCGGCCCTGGTAAAAGCCCGTGCCGCACAAAAGAAAAAGCCGGCGCTTCACGATGGAAGCGCCGGCCCGGAGGGGTGAAGCGGTGGCTTAGAAGCCGTACTTCAGGCCAACGTTCACGGCATCAGCCTTCGAGCCGGTGGCCTTGTCCTTGCCATAGCGCTCGTATTCGCCGACCACCGAGACGTTCTGGTTCAGGGCGTACTGCACGCCGATGCCGCCGTACACGCCGGTGTCACGGTCGTTGATGCGGCCCACGCCGCTCAGGTCGTTCTTGCGCTCGCTGTACGATGCGCCCAGCTTGCCGTAGGCCGACACGCGCTCGTTGACCGGCACGGTGTACTTGGCAGCGACGTAGGAATCCGAACCCTTCACCGATGCGCGGACCGGGGTCGCGTTACGGGTGGTGTTGTAGTCTTCGCTGCCGTGGTGGGTGTAACCCGCTTCGACGCCCCAGTTCTGGGTGATGTCATAGCCGGCGAAGACCTTCGGGCTGGCTTTCCATTCGTCGGCGGCCTGGTTCTTGGCGCCGGAGACGGCGACGCCGACATAAGGACGCGGCGAGTAGGCGTTGGCATCCATCAGGTTGGTTTGTGCCTGGGCTGCGCCTGCGGCGGCGACGGTGGCGGCGACTGCGATGATCAGCTTTTTCATGTTTTGTTCCTCTTCGTATGTTGACTAGGCAGGCAACGTCTATCTGCGTTGCATGAAAGGACCTTAACATTGCGACTTTGTTCACTCGTAGGCTGAATCCGTAAGGAACTGTAACGAGAACATGCATTGCTGACCGTCCGGTCACATATTTTGCGGCTTACCCGTGCAGGATAGGCGCAAATTGCGCGACATAAGCCGATGTTCACCAGAGAAAGCGGATACACATTTTGTTACATCATTACGTAACGAAGTGACACACTCGCGGCGATTTGCAGATTTACCACACTGGTTTAGCAAATCGGTTTGCGCTGGCAAGGCTGGCTTGACGCACTAATATTGCACCGGTGCATCATCAAAATCCTTGTTGAGTCGGCAAATCATGACTATTTCCGTGCAAGACGCGGCCTTGCGCCTGCGTGAAGCGATCCGCGACGCAACAGTGGGTCTAGTAAAGCGCGAACATTTGGCCGAGTTGATAGTCCTGGGCGCGATCGCGCAGGAACACCAGCTAGGGGCCATGCACGCGTGACATTCGGACAACACTTGATGACTTGCTGAACATCAAGATGTTAAGATTCCTGCAATCATTAATTCATTGCTTGAGGGATCGCCATGCCACAACCCGTTCGCCGCCTGCCAGGATCGTGGCCTTGCCTGCTGCTGTCCGTGGCGCTGTCGGCATGCGGTGGCGGCAGTGGAAGCTCTGCCGCCCTTACCGGCATCGGGACGGGCGTCGCAGCGCCGGCAAACCCGGTCCAGACAGCGCCGCCGGCCACGGCTCCATTGCCACTGACGGCAGCGAACGCGAAAGGCGCTACCACCCTCGCCTTCGGCTACGGCGCGCTGACGCTGGCCATCGGCCAATTGGCGCTGGACTGGACGGCGCAGGCGGAGGCCAGCGCCACGCTGTCGTTCAACCAGGCCTGCGCGGGCGGCGGGACGGTCGGCGCGACCCTGATCGACCGCGACGGCGACCGCCGCGCAAGCGCCGGCGACCAGCTCAGCGTCACCCTCGACGGCTGCTACCTGAAACACCTGGACGACACCATGGATGGCGGCGTGACGGTCGCGTTCACGGCGCCGGCCGGCGCGCAGCAACGCGCCGGCACGATCGCCTTCGAGCGCTTCCGTACGCACGGCGGCAACCCGGCCCAGGACATGCAGGGTGGCCTGCGTTTCGACTACAGCACGAGCCGTTTGTCGAAGCTGCTGCACGTGACGTCCGACACCCAGCCTTTCAGCCTGCGCTTCAGCGACGGCAAGACCACCGCCACCGAAACGGTGACGCTGCTCGATGCCCAGCACGAGACACGCGTGGACACGGTGCGCGCCACCAACGCCATGCGCTTCCATCTCGCCAGCGACCTGCTGGCCGGCAGCGTGGACGTCGCCACGCCCACGCCCTGGGCTGGCTGGTTCGACACCTATCCGGATGCCGGCGAACTGGCGCTGACCGGCGCCAACGGCAGCGCCGCGGCCGTGCGCGCCCGCGCCCTGCCCTCCCAGACCGTCGACGTGGTGTTCAATGGCGCGGCCATCGACAATGTCGACTTCAACGGCCTCGGCGTGCTGTGGACCGGCGCGCCCTGGCTGCCGAAGGTGGCCGCCGCCGAGCAGTACACGGTCGAGCAGCCGACGTCCTCGAATTTCCGGCTGCTGCTCCAGCCCGACCCCGCCGCCTTCCAGCCGAACGGCGCGCTGACCTGGCTGTATTCGCGCCCGCTCGCACCCGTCGCGGTCGGGGGCGCCACCTTCCTGCAGACCGGTGCCCAGCCCGGCAGTCCGGCGCAACAGATGTTCAACCCGGTACCCGCGACGGTCACGATCGAAGGCGGCCTGTTGACGGTCAAGCCGTCCACCCAGCTGCTGCCCGGGACCGATTACCGCCTGCAGCTGGAGATGGACGTGAACGGCATCGCCGATGCGGCCGGCCGCCACCTCGACAGGCCCACGTTCAGCGGCACCGTCATGCAGACCGTGAGCGCCAGCCTGAGCGCGGGCGCGGCGCCGATCCTGTTCGGCGCCGGCGCCACGCTGGCCCTCGACGGCAGCGCCTCCAGCGCCAGCGGCGGTCCGGCCTCCTACCACTGGCAGCAGCTGTCGGGGCCGGCGCTGAGCTTCAGCGACACCGGCGCGGCGCGCGTCACCATCGCACCGGCGGCGGCGGCCAACGGCACCGCCGTGGTCGAACTGCGTGTCGCCAACGCCGCCGGCGACGTCGACCGCAGGACCCTCGCCGTGAAGGTCGCCGCCGATCCCGCACAGGCCCTGGTGCTGGCATACCGCACCGACGGCGGCCCGCTCAGCATCGCCACCAGTTTCGATCCGGACTTCAGTGGCTACGCCAAGCTCTGGAATGGGGGCACCACGCTCGACGTGATCCTCGGGTTCCGACGCTTCCTGGCCGGGCGCAACGATGGCCAGACCTGGCGCAGCGGACCGCCGCTGGTGTACGGCAACGGCAGCGGCAGCGAATCGATCGCTCCCGGCTGGTCCGGCTGCTTTGTCCGTAACACCGGCACCGTGACCGTCCTCGAACTGGCGCTCGACGCCGCTGGCAACCTGGACCGGCTGGCCCTGGACTTCGACGATACCTGCGGCGGCAGCGTCACCCTGGGGTCGATCCGCTACCGCAGTAGCGTGCCTTTGCGCTGAGTGCCTTGGGGTGACCGGCCTGGCACTGGGCGCCGACGGCGACATCTTGGTTGCCGGATTCGTTCATCGAGGGCGGCTGCTTAGTTGCTCGCTCTACGGCACCAGCCTCTCGTCTAACCCGGTGCCAGAGGGTCAAGTCCAGCAATCAGCAATGGTCAAGCCGGCGCTATCTGTTCTACTAGGTCTGCCGGTTGATCGCAACGATGTCAGTGGCAAAACGTTACTATTCCAAGCACCGTCCGAGCACATGCCCAGGAGGCGTGGATGAACGAATCACTTCTCACTTCGATATCAAAGAACGATCGCTATTTTCTTGCGATACTAGGGATCTTTGTTCTTGGACTTCTCTTGCTGTCCTATAAAGATCTATCGGACTGGATCAAAAATCGGTTTCTGCCATCCTATGTCGTGTATCTGATTGGAGCAGGCCTGCTCGGGCAGATCCAAAACATGACGGGCATACGAAGGCGTCGGTATCTGGCGGCGCGGAATCAACCCCACACCGGCACGTGGGCCTGGATATTCTGGTCCATCGTCGTGTTGCATTTCGTATGGTTCGGAACCTGGCTCGCCATATTGATTCACATGGGGCTGTTGCGCTGACCAAAGCCACATAAATAAAAAAGCCCTTGATAGACAAGGGCTTATCTGTGCATGCTTGGCGGAAGCGATGTTCGCCCACCTTTCCTATGAGGAAAGCGGATTTTTTGGATTTACCCACGCTTTTACCCCCGCGCCAAATTTGTGAATCGACGTGAGGTAAGAGCCTCGATAGGGCGTGCCCTAAGTAGTCACGCGAAATTTATTGTGAACTTACTTCCGAAATCTCTCATCAAGGCCTAAATCTCGTCAACGAGATCTGCGCCGTTCTCGGCGACGAAGCGGCACCAGAAATACTTGGCATGCTTCCACAGGATCTCAATGTGGTTGAGTTCTAGACTGTAGGGCGGCAAATAGTACAGGTACAGTCCGCGTCGGGCCCACTGGCAGACTGCGACAATTAAACAACTGGCTTGCACTTGATGCCGTGCTTGCGACCGACCAGCAACATGGTCATGCCGGCTCGCACGTTTCCTTGACCTGCGCCGCCTTTTTCTTGCACTGCCCAGCGAAGGTGCCGCTCTCCGACACCTTCACTGCTTCGATGGTTTGGGTTTTCCCTGGTTATATGCGCAGTCGTATTCCTATACATAAGAACTCACATCGACTGTGCCTGGCGAATCGCGCGGCTATCTCATCAGCGCGTTAGCCTGTCACGACTGTGCTAGGCTAATTGACGGTAGACGGCCGCCACAACATGCATTAAATTTTTGGAACTATCCGTTGACATCTTCAACTTGCCGGCTTGACTATACGGTAACGAGGATCTTGTATGCAAGCTACCGTAGCAGCGTGGGTTGATCCAATACGAGTATCGAAAAGCCCCAGGAAGCATAAAAACACTTGGAGAAGACCAGTGAAGATATATTTTTCAAGAATCTATTTTCTTGGATGCATTGTCTTGTATTTTTTTATTCCGAGTGTGGTAAATGCCGGTGGGCTTGTGCCACATTTAGATTCTGTTGTTTTTTCGAATGGATCATCGATCGTCAAACCTGGGACGATGGTTGAAATCCGCTTTAGGGTTTCACAATATACCTATGGTTCAGATGAGTACGGATATGCCAGCCTCGGAATTGCTCCAAAAAGTGCGAAAACCGATGTAGTTCGGCACGCCTCGGCGAATAGTTGGTTGATACTCGGGATTCTTGTAAGTTTACCAAAGCATGCAGACTTGGGCCCAAGTGATTATGACGAGCCCGAGTACAAAGTGAGCTTCAAGGCGCCAACAAAGCCCGGACGCTACAAATTACTGCTTGGCGGAGTCCCTAAGTTTACGGCACAGCGCCGGACATACAATACCAAAATATGGCAGTCGTTCGAACCCAGTATGATCGACAGAAGTGGTTTCATCAGCACCCTCATACAATACAACGGGATGATCAAGGATGTTGTCGACTTCACTGTCTCTGCCGCTGCACCAACTACAAGCCAAACTCCGACAGTATATTTGAGGATAAATGACAAGGTGCCACCGTATACCGAAAAGATCGGGGGCATGCAAAAAAATCCAGTTATATTTAGCTGGAAAATCGGTCCTGAGTTCCAGAGAAAAGACGGTAAAGTGCAATATCGTTATCAGCTAAAGCCGTACGATGACCAGTTTGGAGTTTGGACAGATGATGTTCAGGTCAGCTATGCCTTCTTGCAAAAAGGAATTCATGAGTTCCAAGTAGAGGCCCGGCATGTAAGTGACGCGCACACGATAGAGTCACAGCGTGCAACATATCGATTTAACGTTCCTAAGGAGCATATTGCGCAACCTATCAGCAAGGCGCCTATCGGCCTAGAAGTTAAACCGCCCGCTGTAAGTTACGATGCAGTCTATAAGAAAAGCCGTGCCTTGCTGGTAGGCATGTGGGAATTTTCAGACGCACAGTTTCCAAAATTTAATGAAAAACAGATCCAGACAGATATTCAGTCATTAGAGAAAGTCCTTTCGGATAGCGGATTTGAAGTGGCAGTGCTCGCGAAACCTCGTGTCACCCGGGATGAGATTGTTCAAGCACTTGCTATGCTAGTGGGATCGGCCAGACGTGATGACAGGGTTTTTGTGTATTTTTCAACACATGGTTTCGCCGATCCAAACAGCCCCAGGGAGGGGTATCTCGCTACTTCCGATTGCTCGACGGTAGCCCCTGAGGTGAAATGTTTCAAATTAAAAGACCTTGAGCACTATGCTAGAAAGGCGTTAGATAGCCAAGACGCGAAACAAATACTCTTTGCCGTCGACAGCTGCTTCTCCGGTCTAGGCGTGGTCCAAAAAACGGGAGCACACGCCCACGTTAATCTTTCGCAGCTGGCTGTACCGAAGGGGGCATTCATGCTCACCGCAGGGATGGCGGCACAAAAGGCTCAGATCGATCCGACGTTGGGCATGAGCATTTTCGCGCATTTTCTTGCAAAAGGTCTTAATGGCGAAGGTGATTTGATGAGAAATGGACTGATGACGCTTTCACAACTATTCGTTTACGTTCAATGGGAAGTCGCGAAGCAGACGGATTCAAGGCAAATTCCCATGATTGGAAAAATCACTGGGGATGGAGAAATGCTATTTTGGCCGGCAGGGAAAAATCCATCGGGAGGATTCAATGGTAAATAGGAGAAATGCTATTAAGGCGTTTGGCGTCGGAAGTGCTGCCTTTTCGCTTGAACGGCAAGCCATTGCCAATGAGGCGGGCGGCGGCGTCTATTCTGACCGAGAAGCAGCAGACCGATTCATGCGCGAGTGGATGACGAAGGAAGGGGTACGGTCGACGGATTCCGACACGCCAGGAAAATCGATGTCCCCAGTTATGAAAACACCGAAAGGGCAATTGATAGTTGGGCGCTTCGCTGATCGAATGTATTACACTACTGCTTTAATGGGATGGGCGCCATCTAACGCCGCGCAAATGAGGAGTTATGCGCCTGTCGTAGTGCCAATAGGTTTTGTTACGGATTTTGCTAGCATTCCGCGCGTTTTGTGGTCACTTCTTCCCTCTGACGGCCCATATGTCTATGCCGCGGTCGTTCACGACTATCTTTACTGGGAACAGCATCTACCGCGCGAAACGGCGGACAACATCTTTAAGTTCTTGATGCAAGATTTTGAAGTGGACGTCGCGACGCTCTCGACAATTTATGGAGGTGTTCGCGTAGGCGGCTGGGCTGCTTGGGATGAGAACTCACGTCGGAAGGCTGCTGGTGAAAAACGGATATTGCGGAAACCGCCTGATGATCCAAAAGCGCGCTGGGCGGACATTAAGCACCAGGCTGATTACTTTTGAGTAATACCAGCGTACACAAAGAAAGTGGACTCCTTGGCAGCTTGCCCTGGCATTGTGCCACTAGCTGCCTACTCGCTTACTTTCTGACCTTTTTAGTGTTCTCGCCCCATCATTATTCTGCCGTCCAGTTTAAGAGGTGCTGAGTTCACGCTCACCGAGTACGGGCTTCAAATGCTCGATCTTGAAAAAGAAAGCCGTCTTTCGACGGCTTTCTTTTTGCATCTTGGCGGAAGCGGTGAGATTCGAACTCACGAACGGGTTCCCCCGTCGGCAGTTTTCAAGACTGCTGCCTTCAACCACTCGGCCACGCTTCCTTGGGGAACCGGCATTATACATAAACAAGCGCCCCCAAGGCCAGCCACACGGCTGAGCAGCCCAAACCGGCAAGCTCACCCGGTCGTCAACAGCCAGTTCTCACGCAATCCGGTCTCGAATTCATAGGCCGGCAGCGGCTTCGCATACAGGTAGCCCTGCACCTCGTCGCACCCTGCCTCGCTCAGGAATGCCAGCTGCTCCAGCGTCTCCACCCCTTCCGCGATCACCCGGTGGCCCAGCCTGCGCCCCATGCTGATGATGGTGCTGGCGATCGCGCAGTCGCTGGTATCCGCCGGCAAGCCGTTGGTGAACGAGCGGTCGATCTTGAGGGTGTTGATCGGGAAGCGCTTCAGGTAGCTGAGCGACGAGTAGCCGGTGCCGAAGTCGTCCAGCGACAGCGCCACGCCGAGGGCGTTGATGCGGTCCATGATGGCGATCACGTCGTCGATGTCGTGCATCAGCGTGCTTTCGGTGATCTCGAGTTCGAGCCAGGACGGGTCGAGGCGGTAGCGCGCCAGCGTGTCGGCCACGCGGCCCGGCAGCGATGCCGTGAATTCGCGCGCCGAGACGTTGACGGCCAGGCGGAACGGCGGCAGGCCGGCGCCCTGCCAGACCGCGGCCTGGGCGCAGGCGCGTTCCAGCACCCATTCGCCGAGCTGCACGATCAGGCCGGTGCTTTCGGCCAGCGGGATGAAGTCGCCGGGCGGCACCATGCCGCGCTGGGGATGGCGCCAGCGCACCAGCGCTTCGGCGCCGACCAGGCGGCTGCTGCCGATCTCGAATTTCGGCTGGTAGTGCAGCACCAGTTCGCCGTGGCCGAGGGCGTGGCGCAGGCCGGATTCGATCTGCATGCGCTGCTGCATGCCTTCGTTCATGTCCATGCGGTAGAAAGCGACGCTGCGGTCGGGGTTGTCGGCCTTTTCCTTGGCCCGCTGCATGGCGATGTCGGCCATGCGCAGCAGGGTTTCGGCATCCTGGCCGTCCTGCGGGTAGACGGCGATGCCGACGCTGGCGCCGACGCGCAGTTCGTGCTCGCCGACCTTCAACGGCGCCGCCAGGCAGGCCTGCAGCTTTCGCGCGACCGTGGTGGCTTCGAAGTGCTGGCGGATGTCGAACAGGCCGACGGCGAATTCGTCGCCGGACAGGTGCGCCACCACGTCTTCGTCGCGCAGCACGCCGCGGAAACGCTCGGCCACCCGGCGCAGCAGTTCGTCGCCGACGCGGCGGCCGAGGGTGCCGTTGATCAGCTTGAAGCGGTTCAGGTCGATGTACAGCACGCAGGCGATGGCGTCGTTGCGCTGGGTGACGGTGAGTGCCTGCTCGACCAGGCGCCCGAACAGGGTGCGGTTGGGCAGGCCGGTGAGTTCCTGGTAGTAGGCCAGGTGGTGCAGGCGTTCTTCGGCCTGCTTGCGCTCGGTGATGTCGGTGAGGTAGGCGATCAGGCCGATCGGGTGGTCTTCGAGGTCTCGCAGCGGCGACAGCGACAGGCTGGCCCAGAAGACCTCACCGGACTTCTTTTGGCGCCGTACCTCCATCATGCGGCCGCCCTGCGCGGCGAAGGCGTCCGGGATGTCCTCCGGTGGATGATGCGGGTCTTCATCGGCGTACAGGAACAGGATGTGGCGGCCGACCGCTTCCAGTGCGCTGTAGCCGAACAGCTGCTCGGCGCCGCGGTTCCAGCTGGTGATGTAGCCCATGAGGTCGGTGGTCAGCACCGATTCGTGGATCTGGTCGAGGATCTGCGACTGGTGCGCGAGCTGGGCTTCGACCTGGGCGTAGGCGTGGGTCGTGCGCTGGGCCAGTGCGTGCACCTGCAGCAGCGTGGCAGTGAGGCCGGCCAGGCTGTCGAGCTGGCGCCGGTCGTCCGCGCCGTAGCTGCGGCCCGCCACCCGGTAGCGGCCGAAGTGCTCTGCGCCGGCCACCACGTCCTGTTCCAAGGTGCCCTCTTCCGGAGCGGACACCGGGTCCGCTCCCGCGTCGAAGCTGCCCTCGGGGCTGGCGAGCAGCGCCGCGGCGATGCGTCCCAGCGCCGCATGCAGTGGCGCGCCGCGCAGCTTGAGCACGGCGTCGCAGACGGCGGCGCTGCTGGCGGCCAGGTCGAGCGGTGCCGGTTCGGTGAGGTGCAGCTCAGACATTGCGCACCACCTGGATCGCCCAGTGATGGGCATGGAGCTGGGCTTGCCACCAATCGGCGGCGTCGACGCCGGCCGCGGCCAGCAGCGCCGGGTCCGGACGGCCGGCGGCCGCCAGCTGCAGGCGCTGCCCGAGCCGGCCTTCCTGCCGCAGCAGTGGGGCTTCGACCTCGCCCGGCAGCGGCAGGTCGGCCACGACCGCGGCCATCGGCATCTGGAACAGCCGGTCCAGCAGCGAAAACACGCCGGCCATGAAGGCCTGGTCCTGGGCGGCGCACTCGCCGCCGTCCTGCTTGCAGAGCGCCTCGAGCAGCGCGCCGCGCAGGGCCGCCAGCGGCAGCAGCGGGCTGGGCGGGCCATCGGCCCCGGTGCGCGCGTACAGCAGCAGTTGCAGCCAGCGCTGCAGCTGGCGCCGGCCGATGCGGGTGATGGCCTGGCCGAAGCTGGTGATCTCGGTGCCGCACGAGAACGCGGCCGAGTTCACCAGTTTCAGCAGGTGGTAGGAGAGTGCCGGGTCCTGCTTCAGCTGGCGCTCCAGCTCGCGCGAATCGGCGTCGCGCGCCAACAGGGCCAGCAGGGTGAGGAGGCGCTTGCGCGAGCCACCCTCCTCGCTGCGGGCGCCTGGCGGGTCGAGCGGATAGTCGCCCTGGAACCAGCCGAAGCCGGCGTTCTCGCACGCCTGGAAGCATGCGCGGCTGTCCACGTTCCTGGCCAGGTGCGGGCCGAACAGGGCGGACAGCGGCGATGGCGGCGGCATGCCGGCCGCACAATCGCGCGCGACGGTACGCAAGGCCGCCGCCGGGGCCGGTCCGGGCTCGCCGTCGACCAGGATCCGGTAGCCGGCCTCCTGCAGGACGGTCAGCCGGCGCGCCGCGCCCTCCTGCGCCAGCGCGGCGGCGCCCACCGCCAGCAGCACGCGGCCGGTCGGCAGCAGGTCGAGGATGGATGGGGCCAGCGCGCCGGGGTCGTCCAGCAGCAGGACGCAGTCGAGCGGGGCCACCGCGGCCAGCAGGTCCGGCGTGCCGAACAGCGACTGCAGGGTGGCTGCATCGATGGCCTGGCCATCGGCGCTGCCGAGCAGCAGCGCGACCCACTCGTTCTGGGCGTTGGCGACCGGGCTTACTTTTACCAACGGGGCTTGGGTTGGAACCATGAGTCAAGCGCGCGAGCGGCATGCATATTTATACATCTAATATAGAGCAGTCATTATTGGAAAGCAACTAATTAGATGCCTTATGGCTATTTCTGTGGCATAAGCATTTTCAGCTGCCACCATTGCCGAAATGGACGTGCTGGACCGCGAACTTGATCAGCTCGGCCTGCCCTTCGATGCCCAGCTTGCGTTTGATGTTCAGGCGGTGCGTCTCGACCGTGCGCACCGACAGGTCGAGTTCGCGCGCGATCTGCTTGTTCGACTCGCCGTTGGCGATGTGCTGCAGCACTTCCTGTTCGCGCGTGGTGAGCTGGCTGTCCTGGCCCATGGCGTTATCCCTGGACTGGGCCGCCGGCCGCGCCAGCTGGCGCGCCAGGGCCGCGCTGTAGTAGATGCCGCCCGCCATCACGGTATCGATCGCCAGCACGATGTCCTTGCCGGGCGCGTCCTTCAGCACGTAGCCGCGGGCGCCGGCCTGCATCGCCTGGGTCACGTATTCGAGCTTGTCGTGCATCGACAACATCAGCACCGCGATGCCGGGATGGTGTGCGCTGAGGCGGGCGGTGGCGTCGATGCCGCTGCCGTCGCGCATGGTGATGTCCATCAGCACCAGGTCGATGCCGCCCACGTCGGCCAGGGCCAGGGCTTCGCTGCCGGAATCGGCCTCGGCCACTACCCGGAAGTGCGACACCGCTTCCAGGCGCGCGCGCAGGCCGTCGCGCACCAGCGGGTGGTCGTCGACCAGCATGATGTTGACCAGCGCATGGGCCGGGTCGGTTAGCGTGTTCATCGGGTTCTCCATCTGTTTTCACTCACTGCGCCAGTTCGACGCTGGCGCACAGCGTCGTGCCCGCTGCCGTCGACGAGATGCCGAGCGTGCCGCCGACCGCATCCAGCCGCTCGGCCATGTTGCGCAGGCCAATGCCGCGCTGCGGGTGGGTTTCCACGTCCTGGGCATCGAAGCCGGCGCCGTCGTCGGCGACCGTGAGCCGCACCAGGTCGGGCTCATACCACGTCGAAGCGCGGCTGCGCGTGCGTTCCAGCCGCAGTTCGATGCGATGGGCGCCGGCGTGGCGTTCGATGTTGGTCAGGGCTTCCTGGGCGATGCGGAACAGGACCGTGGACACCGCCGTCGGCAAGCCGTCCAGCGCGCCGTCGGTGCTGAACGCGACCGGCATGCCGCTGTGCTCCTCGAACTCTTCGGCCAGGTGGCCCAGCGCCGCCGCCAGCCCAAGGTCGTCGAGCAGCGCCGGACGCAGGCCGTGCGAGATGCGCCGCACCTCGCCCAGCACCTTGTTCAATTCCTCGGCGGTGCGCTCGAAGCTGGCATGCGCCTTCTGCTGCTGCTCGGCGTTGCCTTTCATGCGGATGATGCCGGCCTCGATCTGCAGCTTGATCGACACCAGCCACTGGCTGATGCCGTCATGCAGGTCGCGCGACAGGCGTGCGCGCTCCTGTTCCTGGCCGTCGACCACGCGCTGGGCCAGCGCCCTGAGCTTGGCGTCGGCCACGCGCGATTCGCTGGCGTTCAGCGCCAGCCCGGCCGCGCCGACCGCCAGCGCCGACAGGATCGCCACGCCGGCGATCCACCACAGCGTGGTCTCGATGTTGCGCGACTGGCGCGCATCGACCTTGTCGAGCGCGGCCTGGACGTCGTCCAGGTACAGGCCGCTGCCCACGATCCAGCCCCAGTGCGCGATCGGCACCACGTAGCCGAGCTTGGGTACCGATTTCCCGGTGGTCGGCTTGATCCAGTTGTAGCGCACCAGGCCGCCGCCCTGGCGCGCCACCTTCACCAGGTTCTGGATCGTCGGCGTGCCGTACTGGTCGCGCAGATCCCACAGGTTGCGCCCGACCAGTTCCGGCTGGCGCGGATGCATCAGGTTGCGGCCCTGCATGTCGTAGACGAAGAAATAGCCGTCGTCGCCGAAGCCGAGCGACTGCAGCGTGCGCTTGGCCTGTTCCAGCGTGGCCGGGTCGCTGCGCCCGGACGCGCTCAGGTGCGCGATGGCGTGCGACGCCAGTTCCACGTAGTGCCTGAGTTCGGCCTGGCGGCTGTCCATGTAGGCCTGCTGGATGGCGGCGCGCTGGTCGTGCGCGAGCGTGACCGCCTGCTGGCGCACGAACAGGGCGATCGCGCACAGGGCCACGATCAGCGGTGCGATCGCCAGGAAAATCACCTTCTGTCTCAACTTCATGCCGTGCGCGCTGTTCCTGCTGTTTTCGTCGTAACATGAAATTGTACGACCGATCAGTTATGCGCGCCCGGCAGTTTGCGGGCCAGGACCTACGTAATGCTACGTAGGGGACTCAGTAATCATGCGCTTGCCGCTCGCAGGCAGGTGCAAGATACTGGCCGATATGCTGCAAAAAATGTAAGCGGATCCCGAATATCCGTGCAGCCGGCCCAGGCCGGTCAACGCAGAAAGTATCTACGGAGGAGTCACAATGAAAAGTCTCAAGAGCCAGCTCGGTTGGGCTGCGCTTTCGCTCGCGGGCGCTGGGTCGCTCGCTTTCGTCGCGCTGAATCGCGGCGAGTCCATCAACGCGGTCTGGATCGTGGTGGCCGCGGTCTGCGTCTACCTGATCGCCTACCGCTTCTACAGCCTGTACATCGCCGACAAGGTGTTCGGCCTCGATGCGCGGCGCCAGACCCCTGCCTACAAATACAACGACGGCCTGGACTATGTGCCGACCAACCGCTACGTGCTGTTCGGCCACCACTTTGCTGCAATCGCCGGGGCAGGACCGCTCGTGGGACCGGTCCTCGCTGCGCAGATGGGCTATCTGCCGGGCATGCTGTGGATCCTGGCCGGCGTCGTGTTCGCCGGCGCGGTGCAGGACTTCATCGTGCTGTTCATGTCGATGCGCCGCGACGGCCGCTCGCTGGGCGACCTGATCAAGTCCGAGATGGGCGAAATCCCCGGCGTGATCGCGCTGTTCGGCACCTTCATGATCATGGTGATCATCCTGGCCGTGCTGGCGCTGATCGTCGTGAAGGCGCTCACCGGTTCGCCGTGGGGTTCGTTCACCGTGATGGCCACCATCCCGATCGCGCTGTTCATGGGCGTCTACTCGCGCTACATCCGCGTCGGCCGCATCGGTGAAGTGTCGCTGATCGGTTTCGTGCTGCTGATGCTTGCCATTATCAGCGGCCAGTGGGTGCACGATTCGCCGACCTGGGGTCCGATGTTCACCTTCACCGGCACCCAGCTGACCTGGATGCTGATCGGCTACGGCTTCGTCGCTTCCGTGATTCCGGTGTGGCTGCTGCTGGCGCCGCGCGACTACCTGTCGACCTTCCTGAAGATCGGCACCATCGCGGCGCTGGCGCTGGGCATCGTGTTCGTCGCCCCGCACCTGCAGATGCCGTCCGTGACCAAGTTCATCGACGGTACCGGCCCGGCCTGGGCCGGCTCGCTGTTCCCCTTCCTGTTCATCACCATCGCCTGTGGTGCCGTATCCGGCTTCCACGCGCTGATCTCGTCGGGCACCACGCCGAAGATGATCGAGAACGAACAGCACGCCCGCTTCATCGGCTACGGCGGCATGCTGATGGAGTCCTTCGTCGCCATCATGGCGCTGGTGGCCGCCTCGACCATCGATCCGGGCGTCTACTTCGCGATGAACAGCCCGGCCGCCCTGCTCGGCACCACCGCCCAGAGCGCGGCCACAGCGGTCTCCAACATGGGCTTCGTGATCACGCCTGAAACGCTGACCCAGATGGCCAAGGACGTCGGCGAGAACACCATCATCTCGCGCGCCGGCGGCGCCCCGACCCTGGCCGTGGGCATGGCGCACATCCTGTCGAACGTGGTCGGCGGCAAGGCCATGATGGCCTTCTGGTACCACTTCGCGATCCTGTTCGAGGCACTGTTCATCCTGACCGCGGTGGATGCGGGCACCCGCGCCGGCCGCTTCATGCTGCAGGACCTGCTGGGCGCCTTCGCCCCGTCGTTCAAGCGTACCGACTCGCTGCCGGCCAACCTGATCGCCACCGGCCTGTGCGTCGCGGCCTGGGGCTATTTCCTGTACCAGGGCGTGGTCGATCCGCTGGGCGGCATCAACACCCTGTGGCCGCTGTTCGGCATCGCCAACCAGATGCTGGCCGGTATCGCGCTGACTCTCGGCACCGTCGTGCTGTTCAAGATGAAGCGCGGCAAGTACGCCTGGGTCACGATCGTCCCGACCATCTGGCTGCTGATCTGCACCCTGACCGCCGGCTGGCAGAAGATCTTCCACGAGAACGTAAAGATCGGCTTCGTCTCGCACGCCAGGAAGTTCCAGGCCGCGCTCGACGGGGGCCAGGTGCTGGCCCCGGCCAAGTCGCCGGAACAGATGAGCCGCATCATCTTCAACGACTACCTCGACGCCACCCTGTGCGCCTTCTTCATGCTGGTGGTGCTGGCGGTGGTGTTCTACGGCCTGCGCACGATCGCAGCGGCGCGCAGGGATAACAAGCCGAGCGTCAAGGAAACCCCGTACGTGCCGGCGCCGGCAGCGGCGTCGGTGGCCGAGGTGCAGTGATGTTCAGCACGCTCGCACAGGCCGGCCGCTACCTCGGGCAAAGCATGCGCCTGATGGTCGGCCTGCCGGAATACGACACCTACGTGGCGCACATGGAAAAGACCCACCCGGGTGAACCGATGATGAGCTACGAGGAATTCTTCCGCGAGCGGCAGGAAGCGCGATACGGCAGCGCCCGCAGCGGCGGCTGCTGTTAGATCGGCTCCGGCCTCACCAACAGAGGGACGCCCAGGCGTCCCTTTCCTTTTGCATTTGCGATAACGCAAACGCCCCCGCATAGCCCTCACCTATAGTCATTTCTTGCGGGAACTTGCCCTCTCGCATGGTGAGCCCGTGCCCGACGGACTCGTATTGCAGCCGAACAGCGCAGCCGAAGTCGATCCGTGCGAGCCATGCCGAAACGCGAACGTTCCAGCCTCAACCAGAAATTGACGAACATGTGCCTGCTGGCTGCGGCCAGCGCACTGCTGGTCGCTTATCTCGCCTTTGCCGTGACCTCGGTGCTGGCGCACCGCCGTGCCGAAACGATGCAGCTGTCGGCGCTGGCCGGCGTGGTCGCCGCCAACAGCGTCGATGCGCTCTCCTTCAACGACCGCCGCCTGGCCGGCCAGGTGCTGGCGGGGCTGCAGGTGCAGGGCAACGTCGGCGCGGCGGTGCTGTACGACCGCAAGGGCCAGGTGTTCGCGTCGTGGCGTGCGCCGCAGCGCAAGGGCGCGTCGGCCTCGGTGTTCAACTATCTGGCCAAGGAGCCGCCGGCGCTGGACGGCCTCGACCCGGCCGCGCTGGAACAGGCGAATGCGGATGGCAGCCTGCCCTGGCTGCGCGCAATGCGCACCTACCGCGCGGTCGGCGGCGCCTCCAGTGCGCCCGATGCCGCACCGGCCGGCGTGGTGATGATCGAGGCCGACCAGCTGCCGATGTGGCTCGACCTGCTGCGCGCGCTCGGCGTGATGGCGGTGGCGATGGGCGCCGCCCTGCTCAGCGCGCTGCTGCAGGCGCGCCGCGTGCGGCGCGGCATCGCCGACCCGATCGGCAAACTGATCAACACCGCGCAGAAGGTCGCGGCCAGCCAGAACTACACGCTGCGGATCGCCCACGCCCGCACCGACGAACTGGGCACGCTGATCGACAGCTTCAACACCATGCTGGCCCAGGTCGAGGGCCGCGGCGCCGCGCTGACCCACCACCGCGACGAGCTGGAACGGCAGGTCTCGGTGCGCACCGAGCAACTGGAACGCGCCAAGAACGCGGCCGAAGCGGCCAGCCGCGCCAAGAGCGCCTTCCTGGCCACCATGAGCCATGAAATCCGCACCCCGATGAACGGCGTGCTGGGCATGACGGAAATGCTGCTCGGGACCGAACTCACCGAGACCCAGCGCAACTACACGCGCCTGGTGAAGCAGTCGGGCGAGCACCTGCTGGTGATCATCAACGACATCCTCGACTTTTCCAAGATCGAGGCCGGCAAGCTGACCGTCGAGTATATCAATTTCAACCTGTGGGACCTGCTCGACGACATCCACACCGTCTACACGCCGCAGGCCGAAGCCAAGAACATCAGCCTGCTGTTCGAGATCGCCAACGACATCCCGGTGGCGATCTGCGGTGATCCGAACCGGCTGCGCCAGATCATGGCCAACCTGCTCGGCAACGCGATCAAGTTCACCAACGACGGGCGCATCCTGGCCAAGGTCCGCGTCGCCAGCGAGGACAGCCAGGCCGTGATGCTGCGCTTCGAAGTGCACGACACCGGCATCGGCATTTCGCACGAGGCGCGCGGGCGCATCTTCGAAGCCTTTTCGCAGGCCGACGATTCGACCACCCGCAAGTACGGCGGCACCGGGCTGGGCCTGGCGATCTCGAAGCAGCTGGTGGAACTGATGGGCGGCGCCATCGGCGTCGAGAATGCGCTGATACAAGGACTGGAAAGCCGCGGCTCGGTGTTCTGGTTCACGGTCGCCTTCGACAAGCGCCGCGTCGATCCGGACGCGCCCGGCGACCACCAGCACACCATCGACGGCTTGCGCGTGCTGGTGGTCGACGAACGCGAGACCAGCCGCGTCGGGCTGCAGACCCACCTCGCGACCTGGCGCGTCGAATGCGACGGCGCCGCCGGCAGCGACGACGCCCTGGCGCGCCTGCACGAAGCGGCGCGCGCGGGCCGCCCCTACGATGCCGCGGTGCTCGACATGGAGCTGGAACACAGCAGCGGCCTGCTGCTGGCGGCCGGCATCAAGGGCGACCCGGCCACCCGGGCCACGCGCCTGATCCTGCTCTCGCCCGAGAAGCTGGCCGCCGATCCGGTGCAGCGGCGCGAGGCCGGCGTGGCCTACCAGCTGATCAAGCCGGCGCGCGCGGCCGACCTGTTCGCCTGCCTGGCGACCCGTCCGCGCGGCCAGGTGGCGCCGGCGCTGCGCTTCACGCCGCCGCAGCCGCTGGCGCGCGACGGCAACAACGGTAACGGCGGCGCCGGCGCGCGGCGTGCCCGCCATGTACTGCTGGCCGAGGACAACCCGGTCAACATCGAAGTCGCGAAGGCGATGCTGGAAAGCCTCGACCTGCGCGTCGACTGCGTCGGCAACGGCGCCGAGGCGGTGCATGCGCTGCAGGCAATGCGCGCCCGCGGCGGCGAAGGTAACAGCGGGGGCGAATACGACGCGGTCCTGATGGATTGCCAGATGCCGGTGATGGACGGCTTTGCCGCCACCGCCGCGATCCGGCGCGAAGAACGCGAGGCCGGACGCGGACGCGTGCTGCCGATCATCGCCATCACCGCCAACGCGCTGCAGGGCGACCGCGAAGCCTGCCTCGCCGCCGGCATGGACGACTACCTGTCCAAGCCCTTCACCCAGCAGGAGCTGGCCGCGGTGATCGGGCGCTGGATCGCGCTGCCGCTGGCAGCCACGGTCCACCACGGCGACGCGCCGCCGCGCCTGCCTTCGGCCTCGGTCGAAGTGATCCAGCGCGAAGTGGTCAACCGCGCCGCGCTCGACAAGATCCGCATGCTGTCGCGCGAGCGCGGCGACGCCCTGGTGCAGAAGGTGATCGCGGCCTACGTCGACGACACCCCGCAGCAACTGAGCACGCTGCGCCACGCCATCGACGGCTTCGACACCGGCAACGTGCGCCGCATCGCGCACACGCTGAAGTCGGCCAGCGCCAATGTCGGCGCCGAGGCCCTGGCCGCGCTGTGCAAGGCGATGGAACAACTGGGCCGCACCGACACCACCGAAGGCGCCGGCGCCATCCTTACCGACATGGAGCACGAGTTCCAGGCCGTCCGCAACTCCCTCACCGCGATGCTTGAGAAGGAAACCTGACATGCCAGCCCATAATGCCACCCAGCGCGCCAGCAAGCCTGCCGTCGTGCTGGTCGCCGACGACGACCCGGTGATGCGCCTGCTGATGGTCGAGATGCTCGACAGCGTGGGCCTCGACGCCATCGAAGCCGAGGACGGCGCCCAGGCGGTCCAGCTGGCGCGCGAGCGCTCGCCCGACCTGATCCTGATGGACGTCGAAATGCCGCACATGGACGGCTTCGCGGCCTGCCGCGCGATCCGCGACGCGGCCAACGGCGCCAGCGTGCCGATCGTGATGGTCACCGGCGGCGACGACCTGGAAGCGGTCACCAATGCCTACGAAGCCGGCGCCACCGACTTCGTGTCGAAGCCGATCAACTGGCCGATCCTGGGACACCGCGTGCTGTACGTGCTGCGCGCCAGCGACGCCATCGTGCGCCTGCGCATCGCCGACGCCCAGAACCGCGCGGTGCTGGCGGCGATCCCCGACACCTTCTTCCGTATGTCGCGCGAGGGCATCTACCTCGACTACGAGCCGGGCCGCGACCACCCCGGCCGCGCCAGCCGCGGACAGCAGCAGCCGCATGGCTACCTGCACGCCTATCCGGTCGACGACTGCGTCGGCAAGCACGTCGCCGAGGTGCTGCCGCCCGAGATCGCCGAGCGCATGCTGGAACAGGTCGAACTCGCGCTGCGGGTGCAGCAGGTGCGTTCGGTCGAGTATGAACTGATCCGCTTCGGCGAAGCCCAGCACTTCGAGGCGCGCCTGGTGGCGACCGGCTCCTCTGAAGTCCTGGGCCTGGTGCGCGACATCAGCGAGCGCAAGCGCGCCGAAGAACAGATCCGGCGCCTGGCCTATTGCGACAGCCTGACCGGCATCCCGAACCGCCAGGCCTTCCTCGAAATGCTGGAACGCGAACTGCAGCGCTCGAAGATCGGCAACAAGAAATTCGCCGTGCTGTTCATGGACCTGGACGCCTTCAAGCGCATCAACGACACCCTCGGCCACGACGTCGGCGACCAGTTGCTGCAGCAGGTGTCCGAGCGCCTGCGCGAGACCATCCGTCCGAGCGACCTGCTGTCGCGCGCCGAACTGGTCACGCGCGCCGCGCCGCTCAACGGCACCGGCACCAACGAGGGCACGAATCTGGCGCGCCTGGGCGGCGACGAATTCACGATCCTGATTCCGGACCTGGAGCGCGTCGAGCATGCGCTGAACGTGGCCCACCGCGTAAAAGATGCGATGCGGCGGCCTTTCCTCATCGAGGGCAACGAGATCTTCGTCACCGCCAGCATCGGCATCTCGCTGTTCCCGGAAGACGGCGACGATTGCACCTCGCTGCTGAAGTTCGCCGACACCGCGATGTACCACGCCAAGAACTGCGGCAAGAACAACGCCAAGCTGTACTCGTCGTCGCTGACGATGCAGATCATGAGCCACGTGAAGCTGGAAGTCGGCCTGCGCCGCGCGCTCCAGAACGACGAGCTGTACCTGCTGTACCAGCCGCAGCTCGACGTGCGCTCGAACGAGATCGTCGGCGTCGAGGCGCTGGTGCGCTGGCGCCACGCCGAGCGCGGCATCGTCTCGCCCACCGAATTCATCCCGCTGGCCGAGGAGACCGGCCTGATCGTGCCGATCGGCGAGTGGGTGCTGCGCACCGCCTGCATCCAGGCGCGCCACTGGCAGAAGCTGGCGCGCCGGCCGGTGCGCATGGCGGTGAATTTGTCGGCCAAGCAGTTCAAGGACGAGAACCTGAGCCAGATCGTGCTCTCGGCCCTGCAGGACACCGGCCTCGATCCGCGCCTGCTGGAACTCGAACTGACCGAAGGCACGCTGATGGACGACGCCAAGGCGACCCTGTCCACGCTCGAGCAGCTGCGCGGCATCGGCGTCCACCTGTCGATCGACGACTTCGGCACCGGCTACTCGTCGATGAACTATTTAAAGCGTTTCGACGTGCGCGCGCTGAAGATCGACCGCAGCTTCATCAGCGGCCTGCCGCAGGATTCCGAGAACGCGGCGATCACGCGCGCCATCATCGCGATGGCGCACGGCCTGAAAATGGTGGTGGTGGCGGAAGGCGTCGAGACCGGGGAGCAGCTCGGCATGCTGGAAGAGTATGGCTGCGACCTGGTGCAGGGGTTCTATCTCGGGCGGCCGGCGCCGGCGGAGACGGTGAGCGGGATGCTGCAGAAGTTGTGGGTGCCTCTGGGGGCGAAATAAGCGCCGTCACCCCAGTTACCCCGTCGTCCCTGCCTCCGCAGGGACGACGGTAACTACCGCGAAAACGTCAACGTATACACCGCCGTCCCCGGCAGCAAAGGCTTCGCCCTCCCCTGCACCCAATCGGCGTGTCCCTTCAAGAAGAACGGCGACAGCGGATGCCCGCTCTGCCCCCCGGGCATGTCGAACAAGCCCTCCTCCTCCCTGCCCGGCGACACCGTCAGCCGCTCCGATTGCCCGAAGCGCGGCCCGGCCACGCGCGGCATGTTGGCGTCGCCCGGCAGCGGGTCCGGCGGCGCACCCAGCCAGCGCGCCAGGAAAGGCAGCGCCATCGTGAACGGATGCGCGATCGCGGCCGTGTTCTTGCGGCCCCAGGTCGCCTGCGCCAGCGGCACGCCGCCGCTCGTCACCTCCATGATCGTGCGGTCGACTGCGGCCAGCTCCAGGTCGCGCCAACTGGCGTAGCCGGCCGGCAGCCAGGCCGCCGGCCGCTCGTCCAGCAGACGCGCCACCACGTCGGACCAGCGCGTGGTCGCTGCCAGCATGGTCGCCTTGGGGTCGAGCGTCTTCATCTCGGCGTTGACGCCGGCGAACAGCAGGTCGTGCAGCGACCAGCGGAACTGCTGCGCCAGGCGGTAGCCGACCGATCCGACGCTGGCGCGGCCGTCCCAGCTGGTCTGCAGCAGGCGCCTGAATTCGAGGCGCTGCGGCTGGCCGGCCACGGCCGCGTCGTCGAGGGCGGCCAGCGCGCGCCGGCGCCACTCGGCCACGTACAGCGCGCGGTCGTCGAGGGCGGCGCCGAATGCCGCCGCTACGTCGGTCTTCGGCCCGAGCTGCGCCAGGCGGTCGCGCAACTGGCGCGTGCGCGCGCCGAGGTCGAAGCCGGCGTCGCCCAGCATGGTGGCCGCGGGTCCGTCCAGCTGGCGGCTGTTGGCGGTCACCAGCTGGCCGCCCGGCGGATTCACCACGCGTGGGTGATCGCGGGGGGCCAGGAAGCCGTCCCAGGTCGGCACCGCGCCGTCCGCCGCCAGCGGGAAAGAGACGCTCGTGCCGCCCTGTGCACGGCGCGGCAGCGCGCCGGCGACGGTCCAGCCGATGTTGCCGCGCGCATCGCCGACGACGATGTTCTGGGCCGGGATGCCGTCCGCCGCCGCCGCGTCCAGCGCCTCGTCCAGCGTGGCCGCGCGCTCCAGCTTCAGGTGGTTCAGGTTCAGCGCGTCGGGTGAATGCGCCACCCAGTGCACGGCGTACAGTTCGCCGCCGGCATCGCGGATCGGCCCCAGGCTGGTCTCGCGCACCACCAAGCGCTCGGCGGCCTGGCCCTTGACCAGGATGGCCTCCACATGCTCGGCCGGCGTCTCCCAGCCCGAAGGCGTACGCACGCTACCCGCGTGCGCAGGGTCTTTCTGAAGCCGCACCAGGTCGAGGGTGTCGGCATAGCTGTTGGTGAAGGCCCAGGCCACCCGGCCGTTGCTGCCGACGATGACCAGCGGCGGCGCGCCCGGCAGGCTGACCCCGACCAGGCGCCGCTGCACGCCGCCTTCGTCAGGAAAGCGCAGCGCCAGCCGGTACCAGATGTTGGGTAATTGCAGGCCGAGGTGCATGTCGTCGGACACGATCGCCGCCCCGCTCGCGGTGCGCGACCCGGCCAGCGCGTAATTGTTGCTGCCGACCCCGTCGGTGAAGCCGATGCCGGCCACCTGGCGCGCCGGCACCGCCTCCTTGCGGCCCCACCAGGCCGGCGCCGTCGCCGGGATCGGGACCGTTGCCAGCGCCAGTGCCGGCGCGTCCAGCGGCGCATCCCAGCGGCTGCCTTCGGGCAGCAGGAAGGCACGCTGGGCCGGGTCGAGATGCCGCGCCAGCCAGCCGCGCGCCAGTTCGCGCGACGGCTGGTTGCCCTGCAAATCGAGGTACATCGCCCACACCACCAGCAGCGAATCGGCCGCCGTCCACGGCCGCGGCGCGGCGCCATTCAACAGGTATTCGAAGGGCCGCGCGCCGAGCGCATCGAGGCCGTCGTTGACGCCGGCGACGTAGCGTTCGATGAAACCGCGTTCCGCCGGCGTCATGTGCTGCAATGCAGCCGCGGCGCGGGCGCGGAAGCGGTGCAGCCGGTGCGCGCGGTCGAGCGGCAGCGCACGCGGCCCGAACAGTTCGGCCAGTTCGCCGGCGGCGCTGCGGCGCAGCAGGTCCATCTGGAAAAAGCGCTCCTGGCCGTGGACGAAGCCGGTGGCATACGCCAGATCGAGGCGACTGGCGCCGCTGATCATGGGCACGCCGTCGGTATCGCGCGCCACCGTGACCGGCGCCGACAGCAGCGGCGCAGAGCGCGTGCCCTCGAGCTGGGGCAGGCTGGCGCGCAGGGTCAACCAGGCACCGAGCGAAGCCAGCACCAGCAGTGCCAGCAAGAGTAACAGCAGGCGCCCGCCCCAGCGCGCCCATCCACGTCCGCGTCCCTGGTTTGGCATCGGCCCGTCCCCTGATCGGAAAAACCAGCATTTTCCCAGAAAATTGCCAGAAGAACCATATTAGCGCAGCCGCTATGCCGTGTCGGTAAATTCCCGCGCAACGTCGAGGCCGGCGCCGACTTGCGAACCCGCCTGCACTGGCATACGCTGAACACATATATACACACGCATGTGTGTTCCGATTCCTGTCCAGGGAGGTTTTTATGCGTCCATTGATACGATACGTGAGTCCGCTACTGGTAGCGCTGCCTGCCCTGGTACTGACCGGCTGCGCGACGCCACAGGAGCGCGCCGCGCAAAAGCAGGCCGAGGCCGAGCAGATGATGGCCGTCTACGGACCGGCCTGTTCACGGCTTGGTTATGCCACTGGGTCCGATCCCTGGCGCAACTGCATCGTCAACCTCAGCACGAAGGACGAAGTGCAGCGTTATGGACCGTATGGCCCTGGCGGTTACTATCCGGGCCGCTGGCGGGGTGGCTTCTGGGGTGGCTGGTAAGGCCGGCATCCGCGGCCTCCGCTGCACCCGGTATGCCATCGAGGCGGTGCGCGCAGTCCAGTTTGGTCACCGCCTCGCGTGACGCCAGCAGGCGCTTCAGCACCTGCTGGATATGGCGCACCAGTTCCGGGTAGCGCGCATCCGGCGGATGGAGGCTGAAGCGCACCAGCGGTTTGTGCGCCAGCATGGCTGCGGTGGCATCGGCCACACGCGGCGACAGGATGCGGCCGCTGCGGTTGCGCGCCGCATACACCATCGACGGCGACAGCACGGCCTTGCCGCTTTCCAGGCAATGGAAGTGGCTGAAGGTGGTCGTGTAGACCAGGCCGGACGCGCGCAGCGCCTGCCATGACCCCTCCCCCAGCAGCCAGGCCGGCGGCACGAAACCCTGCGGGGTCCAGCCGCGCTCGGCAAACCACGCCATGCCGAGTTCGAGACGGCGCCGCGCCTCGGCTTCGTCGAGCGCCGCAAATTCCCCTTCGCGCTGCGTGTACACATTGCGCAGGAAACGTGCACGCAGGCCGCCGCCGTTCGCTTCGGTGTCGAGATGGCTGTAGCCGTGCAGGCACAGCTCGTCGCCGCGCGCCAGGCTGGCATCGAGGCAGGCTTCCATCTGCGCCGACCGTTCGGGCCGGAAGTGGTAATGCGGCACCACCAGCCAGGTCAGCGGAATATCGGCCACCGCGCGGATCGCCTCCACCAGGCGCAGGCAGTCGGGCCAGGTGGCCGGCGCCACGTCGTGGATCGATACGCACAGCAGGGACGGCTGCTGCGCCTGCGCCGACACTGGCGTCGTCAAGGTTTCAATCCGTGACACAGACGCGCCCTCCGGAAAATGCCCCCAGCCGATGGCCGGCCAGCAACAGGTCATAGCGTCCCAGCACCTGCGGCAGGATCGCGTTCCAGTCGTAATGCCCGGCCGCCTTGCGCCGCGCCGCCTGGCCCATGGCCGCCATGTCGCCTTCATAGATCGCCTCGATGGCGCCGGCCAGGCTGTCCGCGCTGTTGGGCTGCGCCAGGATGCCGGTGTCGGCGTCAACCAGCTCGGCCACGCCACCGCCGTTGACGGCCACCACCGGCAGGCCGCAGGCCATCGCTTCGAGGATGATCAGGCCGAAGGTCTCGGCGTCGCCCGGATGGACCAGCAGGTCGGCGCTGGCCAGCAGGCGCGCCAGCTCGCGCTGGTCGCGCTTGAACGGGAGGTGGGTGATCCATGACGCGGGCGCGACCGCTTCGGGCAGCGCGTCGCCGCCACCGACCAGCAGCAGGTGGTAGGGGGCGCCCAGCTTGCCGACTGCCTCGACCAGCACGTCGAGCTTTTTCTCCGGCGTGAAGCGGCCGGCATAGACCAGCAGGCGGCAGTCCGGATCGAGACCCAGTTGCGCGCGCAGCGCGGCGTCGCGCCGCTCGGGGTGAAAGATGACGCTGTCGATACCAAGCGGCTGCTGCACGGCGCCATGCACGCCGATCGATTCCAGTTGCTGCACCATCACGCGGCTGGGCGCCAGCACCAGGTCGAACTGGCGGTACAGGTTGGCGAGATAGCGGCAGGTGCCGCGCGCGATCCAGCGCCCCAGGCGCGGCTGTACCAGGCTGGGCAGGTCGGAGTGATAGAAGGCCACGGCCGGGATGTCGTACTCCTTGCGCATGCGTAATGCGGCCCAGGCGCAATGGCCGGCATCGCCGGCCTCGACCAGGTCCGGCCGTGCCGAGGCCAGCAAGCGCGCCGGCGCCGACACCGACAGCGGCATGCGATAGCCATGGAAGCCGGGCAAGCCAGCAGCGGGAATGCGGATCAGGGCGGCGTCGCCATCGTCGCAGGTATCGACGTTGGGACTCATGATGGTGTGCCGCAGGGCAGTGTTCTGGGTACGGCTGCGGCGCGCCAGCCAGTGTGCCTTGGCGTTCAGGTAGGTGCTGACGCCCCCGCCTTCAGCCGCGTAAAACATGGTGATGTCGACAAGATGCATGCTGGGTTCCGGTCACGATAAAACCCACGATAGCAGTGGAACTGGTCCACAGTTTGCGCACTATCAACCGGAACAGCCACTTCAGCAAGACCGCATCAACATGCTCGAAGCGGTCTCATGTGGGTGACCCATTATGCACTGCGACGATCGAGCATGGCGCGCGCGATGGTGCCGGCGTCCACGTACTCGAGTTCGCCGCCGACGGGCACGCCGCGCGCCAGGCGGCTGACCTTCAGCCCGCGCGCCTTCAGCATCTCGCTGATGTAGTGGGCGGTGGCCTCGCCCTCGTTGGTGAAGTTGGTGGCGAGCACCACTTCCTTGACCGCGCCGTCGGTGGCGCGGCCCACCAGTTTTTCCAGGTGCAAATCCTTGGGACCGATGCCGTCCAGCGGCGACAGCCGCCCCATCAGGATGAAGTACAGGCCCTTGAAGGTCAGGGTCTGCTCGATCATGATCTGGTCGGCCGGCGTCTCGACCACGCACAGCAGCGCGCGGTCGCGGTTCTCGTCCGCACACAGTTCGCACACCTCGGTTTCCGAGAAGGTATTACACATCGCGCAGTGGTGGACCGCCTCCACGGCCTGGTACAGCGCGCGCGACAGCATGGCCGCGCCTTCGCGGTCATGCTGCAGCAGGTGGAAGGCCATGCGCTGCGCCGACTTCGGTCCGACGCCCGGCAGGCGGCGCAGGGCCTCGGTCAGGAAGTCGAGCGATTTGGACACGGGCGCTCCGGACTCAGAACGGCATCTTGAAGCCGGGCGGAATCGGCAGGCCGGCGGTCAGGCCGCTCATCTTTTCCTGGGTGGTCGCCTCGGCCTTGCGAATGGCGTCATTGAACGCGGCCGCGACCAGGTCTTCCAGCATGTCGCGGTCGTCGCCCAGCAGCGACGGGTCGATGGTGACGCGCTTGACGTCGTTCTTGCAGGTCATGACGACCTTGACCAGGCCGGCGCCCGACTGGCCCTCGACTTCGATGAGGGCCAGCTGCTCTTGCGCCTTCTTCATGTTGTCCTGCATGGACTGGACCTGCTTCATCATGCCTGCGAGCTGGTTCTTCATCATGGTGTGTTCTCCAAAAAACGGATGGTTGAAAAGGTTGTGCGGCCAGGCCGCTCAGGTCGCGATCGGACGCACCGAGCCCGGCACCACGAAGGCGTCGAAGGTGCGTGCCATGTCCTGCACGAACGGGTCGGCTTCGACCGCGGCTTCGGCTTCCTGCTGCAGCCGTTCGCGCCTTGCCTTGGCTTCGGCGCTGGCGGTATACCAGACCGGGCCGATCTCGGTATCGAGGTTCACGCGCACCGCCGGGAAGCATTCCTGCAGGGCCGCGCACAGTTTCTCGCTGTTGCCGCTGGCGCGCAGGGTATCGACCGGCACGCGCAGGCGGAAGGTGGCGGACCCGGCTTCGGCCACGCATTCGATCAGTTCGGTCTGCAGCGCCAGTTGCTGCGACACGCCGCGCAGCTGCAGGCCGGCAGCCAGCGCCGGCCAGTTGCCGTCCCAGCCGATCGCCGGCACCGGCGTCACCACGTAGGCGTGCGGCGCCCTGGCCGGGACTGGGTTGCGCACCGGCGGACTGACGGCGGCGGGCGCCTCGGCCGGCGCGGCGGCAGCCACGGCGCTGTCGTCGGAAAATTCGGTGACCCAGGACGGCACGTCATCGTCGGCCACGGCCTGTTCGCCGCCACGCGCATACGCCTGGGCACCGCCCGGAGACTGTGCCTGCGGCTGGCCCTGGTGCTGGCTTTGCGGCTGCGGCGCCCGGCCCATGGCCTGCGGCTGCATCGGGCGGTTCTCGGCGGCGCGGCTGTCCGGCTGCGGACGGGCGCCGGCGCCGGGTGCGTTGTCCCAGGGCGCCGAGGCCGCCGCGGCAGCCGGGCGGGCCGGAGCGGCGGGTGCCGGCGGTGCTGCAGGCGGTGGCGCGGCCGGCTGCGCTGCTGCGGCAGCCGCCCCCGATGCATCCGGCGGACCCGCCGGCGTACGCTTGGGCTGGCCCGGCGACCGCGCGGCGGCGCGCGCCGCTTCCAGCGCGGCATTGATGGCGGCGCGGGCCGAGGTCATGGCCGGGGCCGCGCCTGCCGGAGCCGGCGTGGGGGCCGGCTGGGCGGCCGGCGCATGTGCGGCGGCGGCCGGCGGCGCGGCCGGACGGCCAGGCGCCGGCTGGGCCGCGGCAGCGGCTGCCGCAGCGGCGGCACGGCCCGCACCGCCGTTCGCGGCACCGCCGGCCGGCATGGCGCGCGCCAGTGCCGCCGGCGCCGGCGCGGCCACCTGCTCGGCCCCACCCTGTCCCGGGCGGAACGCCAGCATGCGCAGCAGCGTCATCGTGAAGCCCGCGTACTCGTCCGGCGCCAGGCCGATCTCGTTACGGCCGACCACCGCGATCTGGTAGAACAATTGCACTTCCTGCGGATCGAACAGCGTGGCCAGGCGCCCGATATCGGCCAGTTCGGGCAGGTCGTCCGGCAGCGCCGCCGGCACCGTCTGCGCCAGCGCGATCCGGTGCAGCAGCGTGCCGAGGTCCTGCAGCGCGCCGTTATACGACAGGCTGCGGCTGGCCATCTCGTCGGCCACCGCCATCAGGTCGGCGCCGTCCTGGTTGGCCAGCGCATCGAGCAGGCGGATCAGGTAGGACTGGTCGAGCGCACCCAGCATGCCCTGTACCGCATCCAGCGTGACGGCACCGGCGGCATAGGCGATCGCCTGGTCGGTCAGCGACAGCGCATCGCGCATCGAACCGTGGGCGCCCTGGGCCAGCAGGCGCAGCGCCGGCTGTTCGAAGCTGACGCCTTCCTGGCCGAGGATGTTTTCCAGGTGGCCCACGATGTGGCCCGGCGGCATCTGCTTGAGGTTGAACTGCAGGCAGCGCGACAGCACGGTGACCGGGATCTTTTGCGGATCGGTGGTCGCCAGGATGAACTTCACGTGCTCGGGCGGCTCTTCCAGCGTCTTCAGCATGGCGTTGAAGGCGTGGTTGGTCAGCATGTGCACCTCGTCGATCATGTAGACCTTGAAGCGCGCATTGCTCGGCGCATACACCGCCTGTTCCAGCAGCTGGGCCATCTCGTCGACGCCGCGGTTCGAGGCCGCGTCCATCTCGACGTAGTCGACGAAGCGGCCGGCGTCGATCGCGCGGCAGGGTTCGCATTGGCCGCACGGTTCGGCCGTGATACCGCCCTGCCCGTCCGGCCCGACGCAGTTGAGCGACTTGGCCAGGATGCGCGACAGGGTGGTCTTGCCCACCCCGCGCGTGCCGGTGAACAGATAGGCGTGGTGCAGCCGCCCGGTGCGCAGCGCATGGGTCAGGGCACGGACGACGTGCTCCTGGCCAACCAGCGTTTCGAAGTTCCGGGGACGGTATTTGCGGGCGAGGACTTGATAGGACATGCCGTAATTTTACCGTAGACCGGGGTGGGCGCGGCAACATTAGGAAGGCGCCCGCCGATCCTCTTGACACGGCGACAAAATGACACGGCCACAAGACGTCTGCCGCGGCAGCCGTCTTGCCAGGGGTAACGCCTGGCTTCAGGAGAGCTGCGCGATCTGCCCGGCAGCCGGCGGCGTGGCGGCGGACGCGTCCACGCGGAACACGCCGACCGCGCCGGCCAGCTGCTCCGCCCTTTCCTTCAGGGCAATAGCTGCACCGGCAGCCTGCTCGACGCTGCGCGCGCTGGCACGGGTCGCATCGTCCAGCGCCGTGATCGACTGGCTGATCGCCACGATCTCGCCCGCCTGCGCGCTGCTGGCGGCGCTGATCTCGGCGATGATGTCCGACACCCGGCGCACGCTGGCAACCACCTCTTCCATGGTAGCGCCGGCCTCGCCTGCCAGTGCGCTGCCGGCCTCGACGCGCGCAACCGATGCCTCGATCAATTGCTTGATCTCGCGCGCAGCGGTGGCGGCGCGCTGGGCCAGCCCGCGCACTTCGGATGCCACCACCGCAAAGCCGCGCCCCTGCTCGCCCGCACGGGCGGCCTCGACGGCCGCGTTCAGCGCCAGGATATTGGTCTGGAAAGCGATGCCGTCGATGACGCCGGTGATGTCGACGATGCGGCGCGAGGCGGCGTCGATCTCGTTCATGGTGTCGACCACCTGGCCGACCACCGTCCCGCCGCGCACCGCCACCTCGGCGGCACTGCCCGCCAGCACATCGGCCTGGCGCGCATGCTCGGCATTCTTTTGCACGGTCAGGGTCAGGCCATCCATGGCGTCGGCCGTCGAGCGGATGACCGTGCCCTGGCTGTCGGCATGGCGCAACAATTCGGCGTTGCTGGCGACGATCTGGCCGGAACCCTCGGCGGTGACCTGCACGTTGTCCTTGACCTCGGCCAGGGTGCGCTGGAGCATGCGCATGATGCCGCCCAGCGAACGCGCGCTCTCGCTGGTGGCTGGCAGGTGATCCGGGCGCAGGTCGATCACGCCGGCCTCGGCGGTCATGCCGTGTACTGCGATCCGCAACTCGGCGGCCTGCACCGCTTCCCGCTGCAGCACCGTGGCCAGGTAGCACAGCACGCCGGTCTCGGCAACCACGTAGGCGGCGTGCACCAGCACCGTGCCGATGCCGGGATGGGTCAGGCAATAGGTTGGAAAACCGAGCTGCTGCAGATAATCGAAGCTCAGGTGGTGCACGGCAATGACGCCGGCGGCGGTGACCAGCACCAGCCAGTCGCGGTAGCACAACAGGAAAGCCAGCAGTGCGAATATCCCGAAGTGGGCTTCGGTGCGTCCCAGGGTTTGGTGAATATGCAGCGCACTGAACACCATGAAGGCGACGCCGACCGAGAGGCGGGCCAGCCGTGCGTTGCGGCACAGGCCCAGCAGCAGCGTCGGCACCGCGGCTGCCGGCAAGCCGACCAGCAGCGCCCAGCGCAAGCTGTCATGCAGGCCGGACAACCCGAGTCCGAACAGGAAAAGTCCCCACAAGACCCCGACCATGACGCGGTCGGCGTTCCGATAATTAATGTCCAGTATCTGTCTGACTTCAGCGTTGAGCATGTCTTTCTCGATTGTTACTTTGATGCGGCAAGATGTAATAGTGCCGCCTAGCAACTTACGAGTAAATACATCGACTCCAGAGAACCGTCAGAATAGTCATTTCTGTTGTAGCGCCGCGATAAAACCGCGAAATCTTTCTACAAAATAATGTAAAAAGATACCAAACTGACGGTAGTGACGACGGCGCCGACGATGCCATATGCGCGCGAAGGCAATCAGGCTGGCTCGCCTGGCTGAACTGCAAAACGGGGGAAGATGAAGAGAAGGAAGAAGGCGAGCCTGATCTGCGGCACTTGCGGTGAACGGCTTTGGCTGCTTCGTTCCCGACCTGACCAGGTAAACCATGCCGCAATGCGCAGGGGCCCGCCAGCACTCATTATAACCGACCGCAGGCATCCCGGCAAACACATCGATTGCCAATGGATCAATCCCTGCCGGCGGGCCGGAAACAGGTGTCGCGGGTCGTCCCCGCCGCACCTGTGTTGCCCTAAATATCCTGCTCTACATATATATAGTAGATACCCGACACGGATGGACCGTCAGATACCCAGCTGTTGCCAGATGTCGTCCACGCGCGCCTTGACCTGCGGCGTCATCACGATCGGCGTGCCCCACTCGCGGTTGGTCTCGCCCGGCCACTTGTTGGTGGCATCGATGCCCATCTTGCTGCCCAGGCCGCTGATCGGCGATGCGAAGTCGAGGTAATCGATCGGCGTATTGTCGACCAGCACCGTGTCGCGGGTCGGATCGACACGGGTCGTGATGGCCCAGATCACTTCCTTCCAGTCGCGCACGTTGACGTCCTCGTCTACCACGACGATGAATTTCGTGTACATGAACTGGCGCAGGAAGCTCCACACGCCCATCATCACGCGCTTGGCATGGCCGGCGTACTGCTTCTTCATCTGCACCACCGCCATCCGGTAGCTGCAGCCTTCCGGCGGCAGATAAAAGTCGGTGATCTCGGTGAACTGTTTCTGCAGCAACGGAATGAAGACTTCGTTCAGCGCCACGCCCAGCACGGCCGGCTCGTCCGGCGGTTTGCCGGTGTAGGTCGAGTGGTAGATCGGGTCGCGGCGCATGGTGATGCGGTCGACCGTGAACACCGGGAACCAGTCCTGCTCGTTGTAATAGCCGGTGTGGTCGCCGTAGGGGCCTTCGAGCGCGTGCTCGTAGCCGGACGGGTGCGACTCATCCGGATAGATATGGCCTTCCAGCACGATCTCGGCGGAGGCCGGCACCCGCAGCTCGCTGCCGATGGCCTTGGTGAGCGTGGTGCGCTGGCCGCGCAGCAGGCCGGCGAACTGGTATTCCGACAAGGT
Organism: Herbaspirillum sp. SJZ107; assembly: GCF_006715485.1. Classification (GTDB taxonomy): domain Bacteria; phylum Pseudomonadota; class Gammaproteobacteria; order Burkholderiales; family Burkholderiaceae_D; genus Telluria. The sequence goes on along the minus strand of NZ_VFNH01000001.1, from coordinate 687,666 downwards.
GTCCGGCACCGGCGTCACCGCGCCCAGGATCGTCGCCGGGTCGGCGCCCAGCGCCACCGCGATCGGATACGGCTTGCCCGGGTGGGCGATGCAATGCTCGCGGAAGTCGAGCGCGCCGCCGCGGTGCGCCAGCCAGCGCATGATGACCTTGTTCGGTCCCAGCACCTGTTGGCGGTAGATGCCCAGGTTCTGCCGTTTCTTGTTCGGACCCTTGGTAATGACGAGGCCCCAGGTGATCAGCGGCGCAACGTCGCCCGGCCAGCAATGCTGGATCGGCAGGCGGCCGAGATCGACGTCCTGCCCTTCCCACACGATTTCCTGGCAGGCTGCCCCCTTGACTTCCTTCGGCGACATGTCCCAAACCGACTTGACGAGCGAACCGAGGTCCATGATGTCCCGGAAACCCTTGGGCGGCTCCGGTTCCTTCAGGCGCGCCAGCACGTGGCCGATCTTGCGCAATTCGCTGACGTCGTCGGCGCCCATGCCGAGTGCCACGCGCTGCGGCGTGCCGAACAGGTTGGCCAGCACCGGCATCTTGTGCGGCGCGCCGGCCAGACCGGTCGGGTTCTCGAACAGCAGGGCCGGACCGGCGGCGCGCAGGGTGCGATCGCACACCTCGGTCATCTCCAAGTTCGTGGAAACAGGCGCCGCGACACGCTTTAATTCGCCAATTTCTTGCAACTTGGCAATAAAATCACGTAAGTCTGAATAATTCATCAAGTTTTAATTCTTTTTTACATGTTTGTAACGGGTCTAGCAATCTGCGGCAAGTGGTTGATTTGCCACGGAATTGATGAGCTGCGCAACAAAAGTTAGATTTATAAGTAATAACGCACGATAGAGCTAGTATTGACTTGATATAAACGAGCTTCTACAATCCGCCTACCAAGTGAGACAGGCACGTCCAGGACGTGATTTTAGCCGGTCTCCTTCTTACACGGGGTCGGGGCCCCAAGACATTTTAAGGAGTGTTTTTCACTGGGCGTCTGCCCAACCAACCCCGAGACAGTTGTTAGCCACTGGGCGCCTCCATCGCAGCGCGACCCAGCTGTAGCAAGCAATGACGGCGTAAGTCGACCGCAACGCGCGGCGACGGACGGTTTTCTGATGCACGGCATGAGATCTCCAAAAAGCAGCGTCTTGACGCCGCATGGGGGATGCTTTTTCCGCGACAAAGGAGAGACGATGTTTCATCGCTTCATCGGTGCGAGCGCAAGGCTCGCCCAACAATTGGCCAGCCAGCCGATCACGTGGTCGACATCCGTGATCAAGACGGCACGCGGTATTTTGACCACCGCACAACATACGCTGACCGTATTCGGTTTATCCGCAGTCGCCATGCTGGCGCTGCTGTACTTCCGCCCCGAGTTCGCACAACGGGTATCGAGCTTCCTGAACCCGCAGCAGAACGTTGCGGCGGCCAATCCGGCATCGGCGGCTCCAAGCGCGGCCCACCTGGCCTCGGCCCATGCCGATGCCGCCGTGGAAGTCGCGGCCGACGAAAAGGCGGCACGTCCGACGCGCCAGCAGAAGTACGTCACCGACTGGCTGTCGCGCCGCTACCGCGTCGCCGGCGATGCCGCCAACATGCTGGTCTCGACCGCCTACAGCACGGCGCACGAGATCAAGCTGGACCCGCTGCTGATCCTGGCCGTGATGGCGATCGAATCGGGCCTGAATCCGTTCGCGGAAAGCCCGATGGGCGCCCAGGGCCTGATGCAGGTGATGTCCAAGGTCCACAGCGACAAGTTCCAGCAGATGGGCGGCGCGCAAGCAGCCCTGAATCCGGTTGCCAACATCCGTGTCGGCGCCCTGATCCTGAAGGATTACGTGAAGCGCACCGGCTCGGTCGAAGGCGGCCTGAAGAGCTACGTGGGTGCCGGCGACGCCGAGACCGATTCCGGCTACGGCTCCAAGGTCCTGGCCGAGTTCAAGCGCCTGAAGCAGGTTGCAGCCGGCAAGAACGTCCCGATCACGACCCCGCCATCGGCCCCGGTCCTGGTCCAGAAGTCGACCCCGGCCACGCCGAAGCCGGATGCCCCGGCCGTCAGCGACGAGACCGCACGCGGCGCCAGCCAGGGCGGCGAAACCGTCGCCGGTCTGTAAGCACCGGTCAGCACACTTTTCCTGGTCGAAAGCCATCGTGGCGGGAGCTGCGGTGGCTTTCATTTTTTTGCGCGCCCCATTTCGGCAGCGCTGGACAAATAAAAAAGCCGTCCCGGTTTCCCGGAACGGCTTTTCACTAATATATATAGCGTAGGTAAGACTCAGCGCTTGGCTTCCGCCGCCGCCTCGTCCGGCCGCAGCTTGCCTGCCAGGCGGTCCAGCACGCCGTTGACGTACTTGTGGCCATCGATACCGCCGAAGGACTTGGTCAGCTCGACCGCCTCGTTGATCACGACACGGTACGGAATCTCGATCTTGTTCTTCAGTTCCCAGGCGCCGAGCAGCAGCACTGCGTGCTCGATCGGCGACAGTTCCGTCACCGGGCGGTCGACGGTCGGGGCGATCAGTTCGCGCAGTTCGACCGACTGGGCAATCGCGCCGTTCAGCAACTCGCGGAAATAGTCGCCGTCGGCCTTTTCGAAGCCGTGGGCGCTGCGGATGTTGGTGATCACGGTCGAAGCCGGCTCATTGTTCAGCAGCCATTGATACAGGCCCTGCAGGGCGAACTCGCGCGCGCGGTGACGCGGCGTGCGGTTCTTGATCGGGTTGGCGTGGATGGTCTTGTCAGTCATGTTCTTGCCTAAATACTTTTATTCTTCTTCGGCCTGCAGCTCTTCGAGGGCGAGCAGCAGGTTGGCCATCTCGACCGCGACGCGCGCCGCATCGGTGCCCTTCTCGATCATGCGCACTTCGGCCTGCTCGTCGTTCTCGGTGGTCAGGATGGCATTGGCGATCGGCATGCCGTAGTCGAGGCCGACGCGGGTGATGCCGGCACCGGATTCGTTCGACACCAGTTCGAAGTGGTAGGTCTCGCCGCGGATCACCGCGCCCAGTGCGATCAGTGCGTCGAACTGCTGGGTCTCGGCCATCTTCTGCAGGGCCAGCGGCACTTCGAGGGCACCCGGCACGGTGATGTGCAGGATGTCTTCGTCGGCGACGCCGAGGGTTTTCAGTTCGTTCAGGCAGGCCGACAGCAGGCCCTGGCCGACGGTCGCGTTGAAGCGCGCCTGCACGATCCCGATGCGCAGACCTTCGCCCGTCATGTTGCTTTCAAAAGTTCCTACCGTCATGGCTATGCCTCTTCTTGTTTGGTTCAATAAATGTGAATGAATGGATGTTACCGCGCCCGCGGCGCGGCATCCAGGATCGTTACGCTTCCGGCTTGGCCAAGTAGCCGGTGACTTCGAGGTCGAAGCCAGTCATCGACGGCATCTTGCGCGGATTGGCCAGCAGCTTCATCCTGCGCACGCCGAGCAGCTTCAGGACCTGGGCACCGATGCCGTAGGTGCGCAGGTCGAGGCTGGCGGCGCGGGCGTTCGGACGCGCCGCCGTCTTGTCCTGGAACTGGCCGAACAGCTGCTCCGCCGTCTCGCTGCAGTTCAGGAGCACGATGACGCCCGACTTCGCGGCCTTGATCGCCTGCATCGACGCCGCCAGGTTCCACGAGTGCGCCGTGGTGCCGTTGTCCAGCAGGTCGATGATCGACACCGGCTGGTGCACCCGCACCAGGGCTTCCTCGTCCTGCGCCGGCTCGCCGTGCACCAGCGCCAGGTGGGCGCAGCCGCTCGGCTTGTCGCGGAAGGCGACCAGGCGGAACTCGCCGTGCACGGTCGAGAGCGGACGCTCGGCCACGCGCTCGACCAGGCTCTCGGTCTGGCTGCGGTAATGGATCAGGTCGGCGATGGTGCCGATCTTGATGTTGTGCTCCTTGCCGAACTCGAGCAGGTCGGGCAGGCGCGCCATGGTGCCGTCTTCCTTGATGATCTCGCAGATCACCGAGGCCGGGGTCAGGCCAGCCATCTCGGTCAGGTCGCAGCCGGCTTCGGTATGGCCGGCACGCATCAGCACGCCGCCCTTGACCGCGCGCAGCGGGAAGATGTGGCCCGGCTGCACCAGGTCTTCCGGCTTCGCGTCCTTGGCCACGGCGACTTGGATGGTGCGCGCGCGGTCGGCCGCCGAGATGCCGGTGGTGACGCCCTCGGCGGCTTCGATCGACACCGTGAAATTGGTGCCGAACGAGGTGCCGTTGCGGGTGGTCATCATCGGCAGTTCGAGACGGTCGCAGATCTCTTCCGACAGGGTCAGGCAGACCAGGCCGCGCGCGTGGCGGATCATGAAGTTGATCGCTTCCGGCGTGACGAAATCGGCGGCCAGGACCAGGTCGCCTTCGTTTTCGCGGTCTTCCTCGTCGACCAGAATGACCATGCGCCCGGCGCGCAGTTCGTCGACGATTTCCTGAGTAGTGGAGATGGACATGCGGGATTCCTTGGTACGGGGACAGCGGCCGGTGGTGTGTGCACCTGGCCAGGTGAATCCGCTATTTTAAAGGATTTACCGGGGCTCGGCCGCATCCGGCTTGCATTTAGCTGCTTGTACACAACTGTCCAGTCCTGAATGCAAGGTAGAATGGATTTTTAAGCAAAAGGACAGCGTCGCATGCTCCCCCGTTTTGGCCGTATCCTGATCCGCCTGGCCGCCACCGCGCTGCTGTCGCTGTCCGCAACTGCCCCCGCGATCGCACAGGCAAGCGCACCGGCCGCTGCCACGCCGGCAGCGCGCAAGCCGGCGCCTCCCAAGCTGGCGCCGCTCAAGCTGAACGATCCGCTGCCGATCGGTCCCCAGGTCAGGGTCGGCAAGCTGGCCAATGGCCTCACCTGGTATGTCCAGCCCAACCGCAAGCCGGAAAACAAGCTCGAGCTGCGCCTGGTGGTGAAGGCCGGTTCCATCCTCGAAGACGAGGACCAGCGCGGCCTGGCCCACTTCACCGAGCACATGGCCTTCAACGGCTCGCGCAACTTCAAGAAGCACGAGCTGGTGTCTTACCTGCAGTCCACCGGCGTCAAGTTCGGCGCCGACCTGAACGCCTACACCGGCTTCGACGAAACCGTCTACATCCTGCCGGTCCCGTCGGAGAAGAAGCAGGACGTCGACAAGGCCTTCCTGGTGCTGCAGGACTGGGCCCAGGGCCTGACCCTGAACGATGCCGACATCGACAAGGAACGCGACATCATCCTCGAGGAACTGCGCCTCGGCAAAGGTGCCGGCGACCGCATGCAGAAAGTGCTGATGCCGAAGATCTACAACGGCTCGCGCTACGCCGAGCGCCTACCGATCGGCCAGGAAGACACGCTGCGCAACTTCAAGCCGGACGCGCTGCGCCGCTTCTACCGCGACTGGTACCGGCCCGACCTGATGGCGGTGGTGGTGGTCGGCGACATCGCCCCGGCCGAGGCCGAGAAATTGATCAAGAAACATTTCGATGGTTTGAAAAACCCGCCCCAGGAACGCCCGCGCAACTACGCCACGATTCCGGCGCGGACCGATGCCGAAGCGCTGGTCGTGACCGACCGCGAAGCCGGCCCGGCCGGGATCCTGATCCGCTATCCGGTGCAGCCCTTCCAGGAACGGGAAACCGTGGGCGGCTACCGCGAGCAACTGGTCGAAGCACTGTTCAGCGGCATGCTGAACGCGCGCCTGCAAGAACTGGCGCAATTGCCCAACCCACCCTTCCTCGGCGCCAGCAGCGCGCTCGGCCGCCTGACGCCGCGCTACCGCTCGTACAATGCCGCGGCCTCGCTGGCCGGCGGCGGCGCCACGGCTGCCATCGATGCGCTGGTGCAGGAAAACGAACGCGCACGACGCTACGGCTTCACCGCAGCCGAACTGGAGCGGGTCAAGAAAACCATGATGCGCACCTACGCGCGCGCCTGGAACGAGCGCGACAAGACCGACTCGTCGGTCCATGCCGACGAACTCATGCGCAACTTCCTGGAAGGCGAATCGATCCCGGGCATCGACGCCGAATACCGCTACGTCACCGAACTCGGTCCCGGCATCGGCCTCGACGAAATTAATGCCTATGCACGCGCCACCATCCCGGCCGATTCGGGCAAACTGGTGATCTATACCGGCCCATCACAGGCCAAAGGCGATGCCGGGGCCGCGCTGCCGACCGGACCCGAACTGCTGGCCGCGGTGGCTGCCGCCGAACGCAGCGAGGTGCGCGCCCACGACGAAAAGGCGGTGGCCGGTACGCTGATGGACAAGCCGCCGGTGCCGGGCCGCATCGTGGCGAGCTCGCTGGACGCCCACCTCGGCCTGACCCGCCTGACCCTGTCGAACGGCGTCAAGGTGATCCTGAAGCCGACCACCTTCCGCAACGACCAGGTCCTGATGAGCGCCGCGCGTTTCGGCGGCCAGAGCCTGTTCGACGACCAGGACATGTTCAGCGCGCGCTATGCCGACACCATCGTCGCCGCGATGGGCCTGAAGGATTTCTCGCCGCTCGACCTGCGCAAGGTACTTGCCGGCAAGGCGGCCGCCGTCAATGCCGGCCTCGGCAGCAACACCGACGTGGTGGCCGGCGCCGCCGGCGCCGCCGACATCGAGACCATGCTGCAGATGGCGTGGCTGAAGTTCGCCGGCGTGCGCCGCGACGAGGACCTGTACAAATCCTTTATCGGCAAGCAGATGGAACTGGCGCGTAACCGCCAGTCGCAGCCGGGCGCGCTGTTCGGCGACACCCTGGTCGCCACGCTGTACGGCAACAACCCGCGGGCGCCGCGCGCGCTGCGTCCGGAAGACATCGCCCGCATCGACCTCGACCGCGCGATCGCCATCTACCGCCAGCGCTTCTCGAGCGCGAAGGACTTGACGTTCATCCTGGTCGGCAGCTTCGACGTCGAAGCGATCAAGCCGCTGCTGGCGACCTACCTCGGCAGCCTGCCGACCCCTGCCATCCCGACCGCCTACCGCGACCTCGGCCTGCGTCCGGTCAAGGGCGTGGTCAAGCGCGAGGTGAAGAGCGGCCTCGAGGACAAGAGCACGGTGTCGCTGACCTTCACCGGGCCGGCCGAGGTCACTGAAATGGAAGAACTGCGCCTGTCGGCGCTGACCGAGGTGATGAATATCCGCATCATCGACGTGCTGCGCGAAAAGCTGGGCCTGATCTACGGCGGCGGCATGGAAGGGTCGATGACGCGCGTGCCCTATGCCCACTACACGGTCGGCGTGACCCTGCCGACTGGCCCGAAGAACGTCGACAAGGTGCTGCAGGCAACCTTTGCCGAAATCGAGCGCGTGCGCAGCCAGGGACCGGACCAGGGCGACCTCGACAAGGTGAAGGCCAACTGGCTGCAGACCTACCGCAAGTCGCTGCAGGAAAACGGCTACTGGCTGGCGGTGCTGCAGACGTCGCTGACCGAGGGCACCGATCCCGGCACGATCCTCAGTTTCGACAAGGAAGTGCAATCACTGAGCGTGGCGGACCTGAAGCGGACCGCGCAGCGTTACCTGACACCGGAGAATTACGTGCAGGTGGTGCTGAATCCGGAAACTGCTGCACCCGCAGCGGCTAGGGTACCGGCTTCGGCGCCCTAGCCGCTGTCGTATTCGTCAACGGCGCATCGGGTGGTCCGAATGGCTGTCCATGCGGTGCGGGACATCGTCATGAGCTCGCCTTAGTGCAGCTCATGGCATTTCGTGGCTGAAGTGCCCATACAGCGCCAGGCAAAGCTCGACAAAGATCAGCAGCAGGATCGCGAGCTCGAGCCGGTGCGAGCTGTGGTAGCGCATCGTTTCGACCAGGGTCTCCGACGTGTGCGACAGCGTCGTCAGCTTGCGATCGAGAGTCAGCGCGCGGTCATGCAATTCATAATCGCCTTCCAGCCTGGCATACAGGCCCGATAGCCCGGGGTTGTCCCACAGCAGATCCGGTCGGTCGAGCACGCCCGCCCTGCCGTTCAGGCGGCTTTCGGCAAGCAACATGCTGCCCACTGCCTTGAGCAGCTCGGATGGCTTGGCGGAAAAACGCCCGTCTTCGGCCAGGTCGCGCGCCAGCGGTTCGCTGCGGTCGAAATCGCGTCCGGCCTGGCGTTCCTGGAACGACAGCATGGTCGCCTTGGCCATCACCTCGGCAATCAGCTGCAGGCGCAGCCGGTCGGCATTCTTAATCTTGATATATTGTCCCGACGGTCCTTCTTCTTCTTCCGGATCGACATCGACCACGGCGCCCTCCTCGGCGCCATGGTCGCCGGCGCCGGATGCATGCGCGCGGATCGCCGCCAGCAGGCGCGTCTTTTCATCGCCCGAAGCATTGAATAGCACCACGGCGCCGTAGCGAAAAATCGCGGCCACGCCGCTCTTTCCGAGCCGCACCAGGAACGGTGACTTGGCAATGATCTCGAAGCCGGACAGCGCTTTCACGTCGATGCGTTCTGCAACCATCAGGGCGCTCGCACTAAAGCGCAGTTGCGGGATGACCGGCCGCTGGTAAGGCAGCTTTTCGGTTTTCAGGTGCAGGCCGGGCCTGTTGCGGGGACGCGGATTCCAATGGATCCGCTTTCTATCTTGCTGGGTAGTCATGGTATGTCGCGGGCGCTGACGCCCGCCGTGCCTTTGTTCACATTATTGCAAATACTTGTCGAACCAGGCCAGCACCCGCACCCGCTGGTCGGCCGCGTGCTCCGGCTTGCGGATCGCGTGGCCCTCGTCCTCGTAGATGACGAGCGCCGTCGGCACCCCCTGCGCCTTCAGCCCGTGCCAGAACTCCTGCGACTGCGCCGGCGGACACTCGACGTCGCGTTCGCCGACCATGACCAGCGTCGGCGTGGTCGCCGACTTGATCGACTCGATCGGCGAGGCCGCGCGATAGACCGCCGGGTCGTCGTACATGGTGGCGCCGAAGAAGGGCACCATCCACTGGTCGATACCGTTCTGGCCGTAGTAGCTGATCCAGTTGGCGATGCCGGCACTGGCCACCGCCGCCTTGAAGCGCTGGCTGTGGGTCACGCCCCACATGGTCATGAAGCCGCCGTAGGAATGGCCCATCAGGCCGAGGCGCGCGCCATCCACCGGCGCCTGGCGGATGACGGCATCGACGCCGGCCAGGATGTCGCGCCAGTCGCCGCCGCCGAAATCGCGCTTGTTGGCGCTGGAAAAGGCCAGGCCCTGGCCATAGCTGCCGCGCGGATTCGGGAAGAACACGAAATAGCCCTTGTCCACGAGCGCGCGCACCAGGTTGTTGCCGCCCTCGCCGCCCGACACGTAGCGCGGCGTGACGGCCGCCGCCGGGCCGCCGTGCACCTGCACGATCATCGGGTATTTCCTGCCCGGATCGACCGTACGCGGTCCGACCAGCCAGCCCTGCACGTTGAAGCCTTCGTTGGTCCAGGCAATGCTGCGCGCCGTCACCTGCGGCGCGAAACCGTCGTTGTCGCGGGTGATCGGCGCCAGCGAGGCGAGCGGTCCGGCGACGATGCGCGGGCCGTGCTCGTAGTCCTCCTGGACCGAGGCCGCGACCTTGCCATCGGCGCTGAACACGAAGCGGCCGTCGCGCGCCGCGGACGCCGAGACCGGCGCCTGCCACAGCAGGCGGACGCTGCGCGCCGCCGGATCGATGCTGGCGATGCCGGTGTCGGCACCGGCCTGTACCGAGGCCAGCAGGGCCGCGCCGCGCCAGCTGATGCCGTTGAAGCTGCCCTTGAAACCCGGCGTGATATCGGCCGGCTCGCCGCCCCCGATCGGCACCGTGAAGACATCGCCGCCGACCGAGCCGAAATCGCTCATCAGGCCGCCGATGAAGGCGACCGTACGGCCGTCCGGCGACACGTGCGGCATGTTCATCTGCATCTTCGGCGCTGCCAGTACGCGTAGCTTGCCGCTGGCGGCATCGACATGGCCCAGCGTCGCGATCCACCAGTTGTTGTCGCCGTTGCCCTTGGCGCTGGTGACGACGAAGCCCTTGCCGTCCGGGGTCCAGTCGTATTCGTAGATGAAGGTGTCGCCCGGGGATACCAGGCGCATCCCGGCGCCGGCCGGCCCATCGACGGCGACGAGCGCGATGCGCTGCTCGTCCTCTTCCTGCGCCAGGCCGATTTCGCCGACCTGGCGCGCGCCGGCTTCGACGGCGCCGGTCAGTTTCCTGGCGTTGACGGTGGCCAGGAAGGCAAGCTGACGCCCGTCCGGCGACCAGCGCACCGTGTTGGCGACGCCCTTGAGCGTGGCGACGGTGGCCAGCTTGCCGTCGCGCAGCACGAGCACGCTGGCGGTGCCGGCCTTGGCATCGGTCCCGACCAGGGCCATCGAACTGCCGTCGGGCGACCAGGCCGGCGCATCGAAACGGCATTGCCCGCAGGCGACGCTTTCATAGGTAGCGGCGATCCGACCGCCGGCGGTCTCGCGCACCGTGACGTGCGGCGCCCGCTTGTCCCCGTCCACCGTTTCGATCGCGGCGATGCGGTCGCCGGCGGCAGTCATTGCCAGTGCGCGGTAACTGCGCATGGCGGCCGGCTCGGCCGAGCAGAGGCCGGCGGCGGACAGCGCGCTTGCCAGCACCGTGGCCAGCGTTGCGCCGCGCACCAACGCCCTGGTATTTACCTGTTTCATTTCACGTCCTTGTCGATGAACAAATGCCATCGGGCAGTCTACGCGAAATGCGGACAGGCGGGCACGTTTACGCCCGGGAAATCAGACCTTGGCGGCGCTCAGCATGCGCTCGACATAGCGCGCGATCAGGTCGATCTCGAGGTTGACCTTGGCGCCGGCGGACAGGTGCTTCAGGGTGGTGACCGCGATGGTGTGCGGGATCAGGTTGATCGAGAAGCGGCAGCAGGCCGGCTTGCCGGTACCGCTTGCCGCCACGTCCTCGACGTCGTTGACGGTCAGCGAGACGCCGTTGACGACCACCGAACCTTTATAGGCGAGGAACTTGCCCAGCTCGGCCGGCGCATCCACCATCAGCTTGTACGATTCGCCGACCTGCTCGAAGCTGTGCACGGTACCGAGGCCATCGACGTGGCCCGACACCAGGTGGCCGCCGAGGCGCTCGGCCAGGGTCAGCGCCTTTTCCAGGTTGACCTCGCCCGGCTGGTCGAGGCCGGCGGTACGGTTCAGGCTTTCGCGCGAGACGTCGACCACGAAGGCGCGCTCGTCCTTCTCGACCACGGTCATGCAGGCGCCGTTGATGGCGATCGAGTCGCCCAGCGCGACGTCCGCCAGCGGCAGGCCGCCGGCGTCGATGGCCAGGCGCACGCCCGCATCGTTGCCGTTTGCCAGCGGGGTGACCGACTTGATGCTGCCGACGGCAGCGACGATTCCAGTAAACATACGTCTTGTTCCTTCAGTTTTTCTTGGATGACTCGATTGATGATTCAGGATTGCCCGTTTGCGCGCTCAGGTTTTGTCTGGAAAGCGCGCCAGGATGCGCAGGTCCGGGCCGACCTGGCTCACGGCGTGGAAGCGCAGCGCGACTTTGTCGGCCAGGTGCGCAAGCGGCGGCAGCGCGAACATGCCCTGCCCCGGCCCGATCAGGTTCGGGGCCAGGTAGACCAGCAGCTCGTCGACACAGCCTTCGCGCAGCAGCGAGGCATTCAGCCTGGACCCGGCCTCGACATGCAGCTCGTTGATCTCGCGCCGGCCCAGTTCCAGCATCAGCGCCGGCAGGTCGACCTTGCCGTGGGCGTTCGCCAGCATGATGATCTCGTGGCCGGCGGCGCGCAGCGCGGCTTCCTTGTCCGGGTTCGGGACGGCGGCCACGATCCAGCAGGGTTCGCCCTGCAGGATGCGCGCGTCCAGGGCGATATCGAGGCGGCTGTCGACGATCACGCGGCGCGGCGGCACCGGGGTAAAGCCCTCGGGCGCCGCGACATCGCGCACGGTCAGTTGCGGATCGTCGGCCTTGACGGTGCCGATGCCGGTCAGGATCGCGCTGGCGCGGGCGCGCCAGGCATGGCCGTCGGCGCGCGCTTCCGGGCTGGTGATCCACTGGCTCTCGCCGCTGTCCAGCGCCGTCATGCCGTCCAGGCTGGCCGCCGTCTTCAGGCGCACCCAGGGCCGGCCATGGCGCATGCGCGTGAAGAAGCCGATGTTCAGTTCGTAGGCCTGCTCGGCCAGCACGCCCTGGCGGACCGCGATGCCGGCCGCTTCCAGCTGCGCCATGCCGCGTCCCGCCACCAGCGGATTCGGGTCGACCATCGCCGCCACCACCCGGCCCAGCCCGGCCTGCACCAGCGCGTTCGAGCACGGCGGCGTGCGGCCGTAGTGGCTGCAGGGCTCGAGCGTGACGTAGGCGGTGGCGCCGCGCACATCGTGGCCGCGCTGCTCGGCATCGCGCATCGCCTGGATCTCGGCATGCGCCTGCCCTGCCGGCTGGGTATGGCCGGCGCCGATGACCACGCCATCGCGCACGATCACGCAGCCGATACGCGGGTTCGGCGCGGTGATCGTCATGCCCTTGGCGGCCCATTCCAGGGCGAGCGCCATGCCTTCGCTGTCGCTTGTGATCTTGTTCGGTGTCTGCACGGTGTCTTTCGGTTTCGTCTGGGTACGGTGGGCGTCCCCGCGGCTATGCCGCGGCTATCCCGGCGGCGCCCCGGCGCCGTCGCAGGACGCGTCGCGCGCCGGATCGCAGCTGCGCGCCCGCCCCAGCATGTTGATTTTAATACGGCGGATCGCGCCGCCGTGGAACAGCGACAGCGTGCCGTAGCGCGCTGCCGCGCTGTTGCTGTCGCTGCAGCTGCGTCCGGCGCCATTGTAGGCGATATAGTAAGGCGGCGCAGGGCTGGTGAAGGCAAAGGCGACCGCCACGCCGTCGGGTAGCGGATCGTGCTCGGCAATGATGTCGTCGCCGGGCCCCGGCTGGCCGTCGCCGTCGCGGTCGACGAACACGCGCCAGCCGCGGCGCCAGTCGGCACCGAGCGGATCGCGCGGCAGCAGCTTGACGGTCTGCCCGCGCGCCAGCGCCTGGCTGCGCGCCAGGCCGAGCGCGGCAAACAGGTCGCCGCTGGCGCTCTTCAGCTGCTGGTTGCGCACCAGCACGGCAAGTTCCGGCAGCGCCAGCGCCAGCAGCATCGTCGCCACGGCCAGAACGACCGTCATTTCCACCAGCGACAGGCCGGCCTGCCTAAGTGACCGCACGGCTGCGGCGCTCATGGCCAGCAGCGCCCGGTCGCACCGGCGCCCTGCCCGTCCGCCGTGCCCTGCGCACTGTGGTTGCCCAGGCTGTCCAGCGTCAGCGCGCCGCAGTCCGGATCGCGGAAGCGCACGTCGACCCGGGGCGTGCCGGGCCGGGCACGGATCTCGATGCAGTCGGTCAACGCGCGGCCGGGACAGGCATAGGCGTCCAGCTCATAGGCGCTGAGCGCCGCCCGGTCGCCCGACCACCATGGAAAGGCGGCGGCATCGGCATCGTCCTCGGACGCCGCCGAGAACGGAATATAAGTGTTGTGCCGCAAAAAATAGCGCTCCTGGCGCTGCATCGCCTCGATCAGCGCCACCTGGCCTTCGGTGCGCCGGGTGCGCACGATATAGCCGGCATAGCTGGGCCACGCGATCGATGTGAGGATCGCCATGATCGCCAGCACGATCAGCATTTCGACCAGGGTAAAGCCGTGTCGCCTGTTCATTCCGTCTCCTCGATCTGGATTCAATGCAGGGCCCGCGCGTGCAGCTCGGGCCAGTTGGGGATCTCGCGCCAGCTGATGCGGCCGGTGGGCGGACCGGTGCCAGCCGGCGTACCCGGCGCGGGCGGATCGGTGGGGGCGGCTGGCTGTGCCTGGCCGCCTTGCCCGCTTTGGCCATTGCCGGGTGGCGCAGCGGCCGCCGGCCTGCGCACGATCGCCTGCAGCACGACCTGGGTCGTGGCGCGGGTGCCGAAGCCGATGGCGGTAATCCGGTACAGGTGATGCAGCGGTGGCGGCGCAGGCCCGGCCGGTGCGAGCTTTTCGATCAGGTAACCGGGCAGCCGCGCCGGCAGGACGCCGCCGCCGGTCGCCAGCACGGCACCGGTGTAGCGCCCATACGGCACCACCGGCGTACCGTCGTCAGCGGCGAGGTCGACGGCCTGCCACGCCGGTGGCAAGGGCGATGCCGCCGGCAGGCACAAGCCGAGATCCTGGCTGCCGGTGCCGCAGCCATCGGCGAACCCGCCGCTGCCGCCAGCGAACCAGGCGGCGCGGGCCGGGGACGGCGAGGCGGCGCCGCCGATATCGGCCTCGGCGTCGGCCAGCGCCATCCCGGCCGCCGCACGCGCGACCATGCGCTCGCGCTCCGTCCGCGCCGCCGCCATCGAGCCGAAGGCGGTGCGCGCAATGGAGGCGCCGAGGATCAGCGCACCCAGCATCAGGACCAGCGCGCAGACCAGGGCCAGGCCGTGCTCGCGTGGGTACATTCGCGGATGACGGCGCCGATCCCCATCAAGCCGTGCGTGCCCCTGCAGGCGTGGCCGGGGCTGCCTCCGGCAACAACAAGGGGAGGAACGAACGCGCTTCATGGCATCGCCGCCGGCACTACCACGGTCGCAGTGAACAGCCGCCGCTCGCGCGCACGCAGCATGGCCGGCATATCGGCTTCGTGCAGCACACTGCCGGGATCCGCGTCCACCGCGCCGGACGGCGCATACCCCGAGCCCAGCAGTGCGTAGCCGAGCGCCCCGCCCTCGCGCCGCGTCGGCCGCGCGCCGTGCAGCAACAGGCCGATGCGCACGCTGACCACGCGCTTCCAGTAAGTCTGCCGGTGCAGCGCTTCAACGTCGGCACCCAGGCCGAGCGCGGCGTCGAGGCCGGCGATGGCGGCGGCATTCAGGTAGCGGTTGGCGACATGGTCGCGCGGCTCGTCGGTATCGACGCCGTACAGCACCTGGAAACCGTCGACGCCGCTGACGAGCGCATCGGCGCCCCAATTGGACGTGCCGCGGTATTTGCAGCGCAGCTCGGCCTCGCCGTCGGCATTCCTGGCCACGTAGAAAATGCTCCAGCCCTCCTCGCCTTCCGGATGGGCGAAACCCGCGCAATCGAGCACGCTGCCGTCGCCGCCGGGGGCGGCCCCGGCGCCGGGAAAGCGCACCGCCAGCACGTCGCTGCCATTCCCGGCATCGGGCTGGGGCGTGTCGATGCCGAACGTGGTCTTGGCCAGCGAGCAGGCGTCGAGCCCGGCCAGGTGCGCCGGCAGCACGGCGGGATCGCCGCCCGCCTGCGCCGGATCAAACCAGGCCGCTTGGCGCACCGCCCGCGCAATCAGCTCGAGCGCATAGCGTCCGCCGTCGTCGATGGCGGACGCTTCGGTCTGCGCCGCGTAAGCCTCGCCCGCCAGCGCGAGCAGGCGGCCGGCGCCCAGCACCACGGCCAGGCTCACCGTCAGCGCGACCAGCATCTCGGCCAGCGTCAGGCCGCACTCGTGGATGCGGGAGCGCCGCACAGGCGCGATGGTCCGCAGGCGCCGCGCGCTCACGCATCGCCTCCCGCGACCGCCAGCACAACCCGCGGCAATGCCGCCGTGTCGTCCGCCTCGCGCCATCCGAGCTTGATCACGAGCGGCGCGCCGGCCTCGCCGCTGCAGGACCACGACGGCTCCCCCGACGCGCCCGGCGCCGAAGCGTCGCGGCAAGCCAGGATGCGTGCGCCGGCAAAGCGCACCGCCAGCTCGCGCGCTGCCTCGGCCAGGTCGAAGCGGGCCAGCTCGCCGGTATCGCAGGCGCTGGCGCCATAGCAGGCAGGGCCGGACGGTGGCGCCCCGGCATCGGTGGCGTAGTCGAGCTGGAGGTAGGGATTATCGGCGTCCGCCAGCGCCAGCGCCGCCGGGTTGGCGCGCATGCGCTCGGCCAGCGCGGCGGCCAGCTGGACACCGTCTGCCATGCGCGCCGCCGCGCGGCTGCTGCGCAGCGCCATGGCCTGCACGCCGGCCGCCCCGGCAATGCCGAGCGCGACGACGAACAGGGCCACCAGCACTTCGGCCAGCGTAAAGCCGGCCTCGGCCCGGCTTGCACGGACAGCGGCATGCATCGATCACCTCCACGTTCACGAACAGGAGATGCGACGATATACAGTCGAGCCCGGGCCGGCGGTGGGGCGCCTCAACCGTACGGACGGAACTAAAAAGAAGGGAGAAAGGTCAGCGGGCGTGCCAGCGGCCAGCGGGGCTCGCAAACGCCCCAGGGCAAGGCGCAGCCTCGAAGACAGTACGCCGGGTTGGCCAATGAGCGGCGAGAGGCTGCAACGCCGCCATCGGGCGTTGACGAGCGGGCGCTACTTCTTGGGCTGGCCGACTTCGGCGATCGCTTCCTGGAACTCGGCCAGGTCTTCGAAGTTCTTGTAGACCGAGGCAAAGCGGATGTAGGCGATCTTGTCGAGGCGCTTGAGTTCCTGCATCACCAGCTCGCCGACGTGGCCGGTATCGACTTCGCGGCGGCCGCTGGTCAGCAGTTTTTCTTCGATCGAGGCGCAGGCGGCGTCGATCGCCTCGGCCGAGACCGGGCGCTTGCGCAAGGCCAGGCGCAGGCTGCCGCGCAGCTTGTCCGACTCGTACTCGGTGCGGCTGCCGTCCTTCTTGACGATGATCGGCATCGACAGTTCGATGCGTTCGTAGGTCGTGAACCGCTTGTCGCATTGGGCGCAGCGGCGCCGGCGCCGGATGGCATCGCCCACCTCGGATACGCGGGTATCGAGGACCTGGGTGTCTTCATGCTGACAGAACGGACATTTCATGGGCGCCGCAACTTGACTGGATACTGCTGTAAAAACGGCGCCCGAAGGCGCCTGTGGAACGCGAAGCTTAGGCTTCGTAGACCGGGTACTTGTCGGTCAGCTGCTTGACTTCGGCTTTCACGCGCTCGATGGTCGCGGCGTCGTGCGGGTTGTCCAGCACGTCGGCGATCAGGTGGCCGACCTTGGCCGCGTCTTCTTCCTTGAAGCCGCGGGTGGTGAAGGCCGGGCTGCCCAGGCGGATGCCCGAGGTGACGAACGGCTTCTGCGGGTCGTTCGGGATGCCGTTCTTGTTGCAGGTCATGTGGGCCTGGCCCAGGATGGCTTCCGCTTCCTTGCCGGTGAGGCCTTTCGCGCGCAGGTCGACCAGCATCACGTGCGATTCGGTACGGCCCGAGACGATGCGCAGGCCGCGCTCGGTCAGGGTGTCGGCCAGGACCTTGGCGTTCTTGACCACCTGCTGCTGGTAGGCCTTGAATTCCGGCGACAGCGCTTCCTTGAAGGCGACCGCTTTACCGGCGATCACGTGCACCAGCGGACCGCCCTGGATGCCCGGGAAGATCGCCGAGTTGATGGCCTTTTCGTGCTCGGCCTTCATCAGGATGACGCCGCCGCGCGGACCGCGCAGGGACTTGTGGGTGGTCGAGGTCACGAAGTCGGCGTACGGCACCGGGTTCGGGTACTCGCCGGCGGCGATCAGGCCGGCGTAGTGGGCCATGTCGACCATGAAGTAGGCGCCGACTTCCTTGGCGATGCGGGCGAAGCGCTCGAAGTCGATGCGCAGCGCGAAAGCCGAGGCGCCGGCGATGATCATCTTCGGCTTGTGCTCGCGCGCCAGGCGCTCCATGCCTTCGTAGTCGATGTCTTCCTGCTCGGTCAGGCCGTAGGAGATGACGTTGAACCATTTGCCCGACATGTTCAGCGCCATGCCGTGGGTCAGGTGGCCGCCTTCGGCCAGCGACATGCCCATGATGGTGTCGCCCGGCTTCAGCATGGCGAAGAATACGCCCTGGTTGGCCTGCGAGCCCGAATTCGGCTGGACGTTGGCGGCTTCGGCGCCGAACAGTTCCTTCAGCCGGTCGATCGCCAGCTGCTCGACGACGTCGACGTATTCGCAGCCGCCGTAGTAGCGCTTGCCCGGGTAGCCTTCGGCGTACTTGTTGGTCAGCTGGGAGCCCTGTGCCTGCATCACGGCCGGGGAAGTGTAATTCTCGGAAGCGATCAGCTCGATGTGGTCT
Organism: Herbaspirillum sp. SJZ107; assembly: GCF_006715485.1. Classification (GTDB taxonomy): domain Bacteria; phylum Pseudomonadota; class Gammaproteobacteria; order Burkholderiales; family Burkholderiaceae_D; genus Telluria. The sequence continues at coordinate 669,788 of NZ_VFNH01000001.1, read as the reverse complement.
TGCTGGCGGCGATTTTCATTCTGGATGGCATTCCACAGATCCGGGTCAACCTTGGCGAGCGTGTGATCTTTTGCAAACATGAAAAAAACTCCAATCGATAAGAGGTCCAGGCAATGGGCGCGCCCGATCGAGGCAGAGGCCGCGAACGGACAGCGGACACGCGACGGACAGTCGGTGCGACCATTGATGGCTGCCCAGGCGAACGGCAAGACGGCATCTCACGTTCCCCGGTGGACGCCCACCTTCGCCGCGCGATCGCACGGTTTTCGCCAGTTACGTGAGAAGTGACAGAGCTGCCGATTGTAAGTGATGTGACGGTTGGGAAGCAAGGAACGGTCATGACGGCCTGGCAAGACTCATTTGCATGGCCATTTCGGCTACAATCCGATGATTATCCATTCACCGCTTACCCACCCGGGACTCCAACCATGATCGTTTTCATCACCGGCGCATCGGCCGGCTTCGGCGCCGCGATGGCGCGCACCTTCGTCAAGAACGGCCACCAGGTGGTATTGGCGGCACGGCGCAAGGCGCGCCTGGAAGCGCTTGCCGCCGAACTGGGCGAATCGGCGCTGCCGGTCGAGATGGATGTGACCGACAAGGCGTCGATCGAGGAAGCGCTGTCGATGCTGCCGCAATCCTGGCGCCAGATCGACGTGCTGATCAACAATGCCGGCCTGGCCCTGAACACCAAGCCGGCGCACGAAGTGCCGCTGGCCGACTGGGAGACCATGATCGACACCAACGTCAAGGGCCTGGTGACCATGACCCACGCGCTGCTGCCGTCGATGGTCGAGCGCGGCAGCGGCCTGGTGATCAACCTGGGCTCGGTCGCCGGCCACTACCCTTACCCGGGCGGCAACGTGTATGGCGCCACCAAGGCCTTCGTCGAGCAGTTCACGCTGAACCTGCGCGCCGACCTGGTCGGCACCGGCGTGCGCGCCACCAACATCGCGCCGGGCCTGTGCGGCGGCACCGAATTCTCGAACGTGCGCCTGAAGGGCGACGATGCGGCCGCCGCCAAGGTCTACGAAGGCACCCAGCCGCTGACCGCCGACGACATCGCCGCGACCGCCTACTGGATCGCCACCCTGCCGCCGCACGTCAACATCAATTCCATCGAAATGATGCCGACCTGCCAGGGCTTCGCGCCGTTCAACGTCAAGCGCAGCTGATCCCCGAATTCGGGATCGGAGCACGTTCACGGACAAATTCGGGGTCAGAACCCTTTTTATGGTCAGCCTCTGCAGTGCGCATCAGGCTCGCGCTGCGCGGCGACGCCCCTGAGATGTTTTTGTCAGAATATTGATGTTGAATGTACTCTGACCGCGAATTGCGGGTTTGTTTCTGCGGCGGCGCGTGTTGTGAGAAAGTGTTACAGTTGTTGGCTTGACATCCAGATGTCAAGTTTACTACGCACATTTCACGCTGATAGCTATGTACCCTAGAGTACATATAGATAACCACATGGCGTAAAATGTTTCCCATTTTTATTTATGGCAGCTGAAATGCCTTCAGTTTTTACCTGGACGGTAAGGGTCTATTACGAAGACACCGATGCCGGCGGGATCGTTTATTACGCCAACTACCTGAAGTTCTTCGAACGGGCGCGCACCGAATGGCTGCGTTCGCTCGGCATTCACCAGCAAGATCTGCTCAGCACCGAAGGGGCTGCCTTCGTCGTGCGCAGCGCCAGTGTCGAGTATCTCGGTGCGGCGCGCCTGGACGACGAATTGACCCTGCGCTTGAGCATCGAAAAACTCGGCCGTGCCTCGGTCCAGTTTGCCCAGCAAGCCTGGCGCGGCGACACCCTGCTGGCCAGCGCCAACGTAAAAGTCGGCTGCGTCGACGCCGCCACGCTGCGTCCCCGTTCCATTCCTGACATCGCCGCTGATAAAATGCGGGCCGCCTGAACAATTCCTTTTGCATAAAGAGACCGCACACCGATGAACGCAGTCCCCGACCTTTCCTTCGTTGACCTGATCAGCCACGCCCACATCCTCGTCAAGCTGATCATGGCCCTGCTGTTTGCCGTGTCGCTGTTCAGCTGGACCTACATCTTCCGCAAGGTATTCGCACTGCGCGCCGCGCGTCGCCAGACCGAGCAGTTCGAGCGCAGCTTCTGGGCCGGCGGCAATTTGCATACCCTGCACCAGAGCGCCAGCAGCCAGCGCGACCAGAGCGGCCCGCTGGCGCGCATCTTCGAAGCCGGCATGGGCGAATTCATCAAGGGCAAGCAGGCCGCGCGCGACTCGCTCGACGTCAATGCCGTGCTGGACGGCGCCCGCCGCGCAATGCGCGCCGCCTTCCACCGCGAACTCGATTCGCTCGACACCCACCTGAACTTCCTGGCCTCGGTCGGTTCGGTCTCTCCCTACATCGGCCTGCTGGGCACGGTCTGGGGCATCATGAACGCCTTCCGCGGCCTGGCCAGCGTGCAGCAGGCGACGCTGGCAACGGTCGCCCCCGGCATTGCCGAAGCGCTGATCGCCACCGCCATCGGCCTGTTCGCCGCGATCCCGGCCGTGGTCGCGTACAACCGCTTCACCCACGACATCGACCGCCTCGCGATCCGCTTCGAAAGCTTCGTCGAGGAATTCTCGAACATCCTGCAGCGCCAGTCGCGCTGATCGCCGCGTCGAGGACTCACATGGCCTTCAACAGCAACTTGCGGAGCAGCCGCCGCAAGCTCAAATCGGAAATCAACGTCGTGCCCTACATCGACGTGATGCTGGTGCTGCTCATCATCTTCATGGCGGTGCCGCCGTCCCAGAATCCGAGCGAAATCAACCTGCCGAGCGCCGAGCGCACCACCCAGCCGCCGAGCGACTACATCCAGATCGCCGTCAAGGAAAAGGGCGTGCTGTCGATCGGCATCGTCGGGAAGACCCCGCAAGGCCTGGAAGACGTGGCCGACCGCACCGCGCTGATCGAGCGCCTGCGCGCCACCCACGAAGACCATCCCGACTATCCGGTGCTGATCTCGGGCGACCGCGACAGTAAATACGACGACGTGATCCAGCTGATTTCGGAAGCCAAGAAGATGGGGATCAATCGCGTCGGCCTTGCGACAAAATGACGACCAAGCACGACACCGCCGGCTCGCCCTACCGGGTGCCGCCCGAACCGAAACGCTGGCCGTCGATCAGCCTGGCGGTGGGCGTGCACGCCCTCCTGCTGGCCTTCCTGTACATCGGCGTGAGCTGGCAGACCACTGCGCCGATCCAGGTCGAAGCCGAAGTCTGGGACATGAAGGTCCAGTCGGCCGCCCCGCCGCCACCGCCGCCCGCGCCTGAACCCGAGCCCGAACCGGAACCCGAGCCGACGCCGCCGGCACCGACGCCGCGCGCGGCCGAGCCGCCCCCACCGCCGCCGGTTGCCAAGCCGGAGCCGGTCGCCAAGCCGGCGCCGAAGACGCCGGATATCGCCCTCGAGCGCGAAAAGAAGCGCAAGGAAGAGCTGAAGCGCAAGCAGGCGCAGGAGGAAGAAGACCGTCTGGAACGCGAACGCGAGCTCGCCGAACAGAAGCGCGCCGACGAAAAGAAAGCCAAGGCCCTGGCCGACAAGCAGGAGCGCCAGCGCGAGGAAAAAGAGCGCAAGCTGGCCGAACAGAAGGAACGCGAAGCCGCCGAGAAGAAGGAACAGCTGGCGAAACAGGAACAGGCCAGGAAAGAAGAAGCGGAAAAGAAAAAAGCGGACAAGGAAAAGGCCGAGAAACTGGCCAAGGAAAAAGCTGCCAAGGACAAGGCTGCGAAAGAGAAAGCCGAAGCCGACCAGCTGGCCAAGCTCGCCAAGCTGTCGCGTGACGCAGAGACGAAACGCATCACCGGCAGCGGCAATCCGGGCAGCACCGGCAGCGCCGAGAAGTCGACAGCGCCGCGTCTCGACGCCGGCTACCAGGCCGCGATCGCCGCCAAGATCAAGAGCAATGCGAACTACGCGGGCAACACCGATGTGCCGGGCAATCCGACCGTCAGCTTCAAGGTCGAGCAGTTGCCGACCGGTGAAGTGGTGTCGGTCAGGAAGGTCAAGAGCAGCGGCATTCCAGAGTTCGACGACGCCGTGGAACGCAGTATTAACAAATCGTCACCACTACCGAAGAAGAAAGATGGTACGGTAGAGCGCTCTCTTTCAGTCAACTTCCACATGAAGGACCTGAACTGAAATGACTCGACCTTAACTTATCCGAGAGACTCATGAAGAAACTACATACCCTGCTGTTCTCGGCCAGCCTGCTGATGGGCGCGGCCGCACACGCCCAACTGAACGTCGAAATCGCCGGCGTGGGCGCGAACCAGATCCCGGTCGCGGTGGCCGCTTTTGCCGATGAATCGGTGGCACCGGAACAGGTGTCCGCCATCATCCGCGCCGACCTGCAGCGCAGCGGCGTATTCAAGGTCATCGACGCGCGCCAGACCATTTCCGACGGCGCCAGCGTCGACATGGCCGCCTTCAAGGCCAGCGGCGCCGACGCGCTGGTGGTGGGCTCGGTCAAGCGCACCGCCGACGGCCGCTTCGAAGTCCGCTACAAGCTGTACGACACAGTCAAGAAGAGCCAGCTGTCGCAGCTGGGCGATACCGTCAGCCCGCGCAACACCCGGCTCGAAGCGCACCGCATTGCCGACGACGTCTACGAAAAGTTGACCGGCAGCCGCGGCATCTTCTCGACGCGCATCGCCTACGTGAAGGAAAACCGCGCCGGCCGCGACTACCAGCTGGTGGTGGCCGATGCCGACGGCGAAGGCGAACAGATCGCCGCGCACGGCAAGGAGCCGATCATCTCGCCGGCCTGGTCGCCGGACGGCACCAAGGTCGCCTACGTGTCCTTCGAACTGCGCAAGCCGGTGATCTACGTGCAGAACCTGGTGACCGGCCAGCGTACCGTGGTCGCCAACGAGCGCGGCAGCAACTCGGCGCCGTCCTGGTCGCCCGACGGCACCAAGCTGGCGCTGGCACTGTCGAAGACCGGCAATACCCAGATCTTCATCGTGAACGCGGACGGCAGCGGCATGCGCCGCCTGTCCAACAGCAACGGCATCGACACCGAACCGCAGTTCTCGGCCGACGGCCAGAGCATCTACTTCACGAGCGACCGCAGCGGCGGACCGCAAATCTACAAGATGAGCGTGGGCGGTGGCCAGGCCACCCGCGTCACGTTCAAAGGCAGCTACAACATCAGTCCTCGTGTATCCTCCGACGGCAAGACGCTGGCGTGGATTTCACAACGCGAAGGGGGTTTTTCCCTGTATGCGATGGACCTCGCGAGCGGCCAGGAACTGCGCCTGGCCGACGGGGCTTCCGAACCGAGTTTCTCGCCGAACGGCAAGTACATCATGTATGCGACCAAGGGCGGCGGTCGCGTCGCATTGGCCGTGGTATCGGTCGATGGACGCGTCAAGCAGCGCTTGACGACCCAGGCGGGAAATATCCGGGAACCCAGCTGGGGCCCGTTTATGAAGTGAAGAAGTAAATATTTTTTGACCAGGAGAAAAACCCCATGAGCAACTTCAAGAGTGTAGCTTTCATCGCGTCGGCAGCAGCCCTGCTGTCGGCGTGCTCGTCGACCCCGAAACTGCAGGAAACCCCGGTTGTCGAAAAGCCGCCGGTCGCCAACACGACCCCGCCGGCCGACACCAGCCGTGACATCCGTCCGGTCGAAACCGGCAACGTCGATCCGCTGAACGACCCGAAAGGCGTCCTGGCGAACCGCAGCGTGTACTTCGACTTCGACAGCTACGTCGTCCGTGACGACGGCAAGCCTGTCGTCGAAAACCACTCGGCGTTCCTGACCAAGAACAAGCAGCGCCACATCCTGATCCAAGGTAACACCGACGATCGCGGCGGCACCGAGTACAACCTGGCCCTGGGCCAGAAGCGTGCCGAAGCCGTGCGCAAGTCGATGGCTGCCCTGGGCGTGGCCGACAGCCAGATGGAAGCCGTCTCGCTGGGCGAAGAAAAGCCGAAGGCAACCGGTTCGGGCGAATCCGCCTGGGCCGAGAACCGTCGTGCCGACATCGTCTATCAGTAATCGGACAATCCTTCGCGGCCTATCCTCCGCGGCTGGGGCGCCCCCGGCTGATTGACAGCGGGGCGGGAAGCGGTGCAGACTGCTTCCCGCCCCGTTTCCCCAAGAAAGACTCGAAGATGATCACACTGTCCCAGTTCCGCCTCGCGGCCGTCGCCCTCGCCCTGGCTGCCTGGATGCCGCTGCAGGCGAGCGCCGGCATTCTCGATGACGACGAAGCCCGCCGCGCCATCCTCGACCTGCGCGCCAAGGTCGACGCCATGTCCCGCGACATCAACGCCCGCATCGATGCCAAGGCCGACAAGAACGTCACGGTCGACATGCTGAACCAGCACGAACAGACGATGCGCGAAATCGCCGCCCTGCGCGGCCAGATCGAAGTGCTGGGCAACCAGATCGCCATGGCCCAGAAAGGCCAGAAAGACCTGTACGCCGACCTCGACGCCCGCATCAAGAAGCTCGAGCCGCGCCAGGAAACCATCGACGGCCAGACCGCCGAAGTGCTGCCGACCGAAAAACAGGCCTACGACGCAGCCTACGCCCGCTTCACCTCGGCCGACTACGCCGGCGCCATCAGCGCCTTCCAGGACTTCGTACGCCGTTTCCCGACCTCGGCCTACGCCCCGAACGCCCAGTACTGGCTCGGCAACGCCTACTACATGCAGCGCGACTACAAGAACGCGATCGCCGCCCAGGAAGCCGTGCTGAGCAACTACGGCACCAGCCCGAAGGCGCCGGATTCGATGCTGAACATCGCCAGCAATTACGCCGAACTGAAGGACCTGAAAAACGCCAAGAAGACCCTGCAGCAACTGGTCAAGAAATACCCGGACACCAATGCGGCCCAGGCGGCCAAGGACCGGCTGGCGGCGCTGAAGTAATGGGTTTATCCGTTTTGAGGCTGAGCTGGTTCATGAACGTTTGACAGCCCTGCGGATCGGCTCTATAATCTTGCTTCTTTCGGGTCGTTAGCTCAGCTGGTAGAGCAGCGGACTTTTAATCCGTTGGTCGCAGGTTCGAATCCCGCACGGCCTACCACGAATTCAGTAGCAGCATTGAAGGCATCATGAGTGATCATGGTGCCTTTTTTGTTTTTGGCATTTGCATTATCTTGTGCTTTTATTAGAGAAAGCTGCCGTGCTCTTCAATGCCGCTCAATCTTTAGCCTAGACCATTTCATTCCACTATCGTAGATTTTTTCTACCTGCTCTTCCAATTCATTAACCTTACGCTCAACAGCCTTCGCCGCTCGTGTTCCGGTATCAGCGGCGGTATCATAAGCGTCATTTACCATTTCTGCCGATTCCCTGACTTTCCTTGTTGTAAAGTCGGCGGCTTTATTGAAACCACTATGAACAGCATCTGCTACATTATTAGCAATCTTGTCAGTGGAATCTAGGGCATCTCTGCCAATCTTTCCCGCTGCATCGGAGGCGACTCGTACGCTTTCTTCCCCTATCACCGCGACTTTATGAAGGGCGTTGCCTATCTGTTGTTCTTTACAATGCAGCCAGTTCCCACCCTCTTTCCAGATACTGATACTTGACTCATCTACTCCGCGCTGCATGAAATAACTGAAAGGCTCGACGTTCATTAGAAAGTCAACCTTAGAATCATGTATGTATTGCGTAAAGAAGTTTACAACAGCATCAGAAGCGTTTGTATCCCATGCCGCTAGCTGCCAGGAAAGCAACTTAACATATTGCGCATTTCTCGCCGCCGTGGGTAGTCCATATCGTAACAGTCCAGGAAACTCTCTGGTTGACCGCCAAAGCGCAACTTCAGTTGCCATACTGTCTGGACCCAGCAAGGACTTCAACACGCTCGAACGCCGAATACGCTCGCCGGGACTGATACCACGTCGTCTACTTAGGGTACCATGTGCACTGTAGTAGAGTTTCATATGAGCCGTTATCTGGTTTTCTATACTTCTATTGTTCCGCCCACACTCGGTGATGTACTTGGCGTATGCCGCCTCTGTTTCTGGACGACATTCAAAACGTTCTCTGAAGATACTGTTGTGTGAACGCTTGAGATCTTCGTAGCTAATGATTCTAACGCCGCTCAGCAATGCCTCCCTCATCATTTCACGTAGAGGAATTCGAGCATAGTTGTTATCAACAGATTGATCTCTAGGTCCATAACCACCACCAACATCCGAGTGCACACCTGGGAATGCCCGCTCCACCCAATTCCCTGCAAGCTTCCCATTCTTGCGTATCAAGTCGACAGGGAAGGAAAACCTCAGTTCGTGGGCTGCAATATAGTGCACACATCTCTCGACAAAAGGTGAAACTATCAACTCACGCTCAGTAAAGGGCGTCCGAGCATTCATTGATGGAACACCGAAAGATGCAACTGTATCAAAAATCCCCACGAAACTTATTCGCAATGGATATCCTTGATAGAATAGTTGTCCTTCCTTATCTGTGCACATACCCAGTATCCGATTTGAGAATGCCCTCGCCAATGCAGCGCCGCGAGAAAACCCGAAAATCGAAATGTCAATTACTTTGATAAGATTAAATTTTGACAACACCGCATTGATATCGGCCAAACTTTCCCTGCTGCTTTCCGTCGCATACTTCGAAAACCGCCCTCCAAGGGATTTCGCATTCGCAATTAAGACATCTCGCAAATGATCATTGACCATATTTCTGCCATGATCCATACGTCTGTCTCCACCAGAACCCGCACCCCCTCCACCAAGGTTATCCTCCATCCAGACGATGGCGTTTTCCAGCCAATCAGTGGCCTTGTTATTGCTCGTTGTTCCTACGCCTCTTATATACACCGGGAATACAGACTTCTTCTTATTGCTCTGCGCTGCTAATGCCGCGGACTCGTAAAGGCGCGCCACATTACTCCATTTCTTTTCGGCGATGTCGGCGTCCTTATTATTTCCTGTTCCATCAAAAAACAACATGACATGAACTTCGGTCCGGCAATCCTGGAAGGGTCCCGGAGCGCCATCTGGCACATCACGATTCGCAGCCAGAGCGGATCGCGCCAGGTCAGCTGCCATTCTGCCTGCCCTCCCAGGTACGTATGATCATCATTCCCCGCTCGGTCTGGAGTTCATCAGGCGTACCGGTGCTCAGCTTGATCTCGACTGTATAATCGGGATAAATATGAAGACCCAACCATTTCATCCGCTCTGCTATTTCGGTGATGACTGGGACGTTTCTCGCCGTTATGAGATCGCCATTTCCTGACATTTGCTCGGGGCCGTCAAGCTTCCAGTTCACGACTTGCCGACCCAAAGTTATTTCTTGCATAGCCAACACGGCGTTTGCTCCATAAAATCCATGAGCAGCAGCACTCATGAAATGCTCACCGTTCATCATCACGTCGAAAATAGGCCGATCCAGATAGTTGAATAAAGAAACGTTTATTTGAGTGCGCATTGTGCGAGCCTTACAAGCAGAGAAGAAAGGAATCAATAAAAGTCCACAAAATCGCCTGCGCTGGCAGCCTGCTTCAGGCAGAACGGTCACCGAACCTTCCATTGCTATACCTTTTACGGAAGTTGATCAATTAAGTCGTGAAATGCAAGCTCCCGGCGGAATAACTTTTCAAAAGCATCTATGACAATTTTTTCCTGATGTATCCGCTTCCGGTAGATCAACTTCAAACAAACAAAATTTACGAGATCCTTCATTGAAGACAATTCAATTTCTCTTGCTTTTGCGAGCGATTGAACTATGAATTCATAACGATGAGAGGGCGCGAAATCACTGATAAGAGTTGGCTGATTGGATTCGATATAATACAAGATGTGGTCTGGAACGCTGCCCTCGACCAGGTCGTCTACCTGATCCTGCGATAATCTGATCGGAAACGCCTCATACGTCGCCTTATTTTCGGTCACATCGATCGAGTGCGTTGTGCCAAGGCGATCCCAATACCACCAATTTTTCAGGTTTCGGAAGAGCGCGTTTTTTTGGGCAGAACGCAGCACTGGCCCTTTGACGTGAAGGGTATGATCATCCGGTTGCCCTATAAGACTGCCCAGAACTGCCGGATCCCAGAATGCTAGAAAGATCGCATCGCCGTCCGGTAAAGTACATTCTGTGCAAATGGATAAATGATTCCAAAGACATTTAAAGTCAAGCTCAGTCGCGATGACGGTGATACAAGCTTCTACACGCCTATGGTTCGAAATCCAGCGCCAGGCGGCGTTCTTGTTCAGTGGTGATCCGATTTCAGCCAAGTGTGGAGTTTGTGCTGCAACTGGGCTACGCTGACTTGAATCAAATAAGCAACGTGCTTTAAATCCGGGCTGCTGAATCGCAAAAGGCAAGGCCTTTTGCTGAGCGCTGTCGGCGATTGCATACCATCTCAACAAGCCATTTCCTCTGGCGACTTCTTCAAATATATGATGATCGCGGCTCGAAATATTCATCTTATGCTCCCTTATTAACAAACGCGGACCGCTGAGCCGCGCGTTTTCGGAGGCACTCGACGCAAACCGATAAGGGCAAAACTGGAAATTTATAGCTGATTTGTTCCGCTGCACTCAGCTCTTCCTCCCCGCATGCACTGTGATCTTTCCTGGACACCGTACTTCAATATTTCCGCTTTCGATTACGATATTTGCGCCGCCGGTTGTAGACAATGAGATACGCGTCGCCGCCGCCCAGTCAATATGACCATTTGCACTTAATACGTTGATCTCATCGCGGGCTTTCACTTTCAGTTCCCCCGTCTGTGCCTGTATATCAACCATATCCTTCGCAGTGATCAGCTGCAACCCTTCCTTTCCCTCGGTGACACTGGTAGCCCCGCCAAGTACGCCAATGACTTGACCCGCCTGTAAACGCATCTGGCTCCCCGTATTGAACTGGACATTTTCTCCACTCACCAACACAACGGTTTCGCCGTTCGCCAACTGTAAACTTTGCCCAGCACTCGCACCAAGACCTTCTTTGCAAGCCAGTGTGATCATCGGATCACGCGAGTCCGCCACCTTGCCCCCTTCTGAATGGAAAGCCAGTCCACCCGTTTGATGCATTACGGAAGTCGAATGAAAAACGTCTACCAGCTTTCTCATTTGCGTCAGCAGCCCAACCCCTGCGGCATTTTCACCAGCCGAATCACGCATTGAGGCACTGTGATTGATCGAATAACTCGACACGAGCAAGCCCTTCCCTGCCCTCGCCGCACCATAGGTATCTGTCCGCAGTTCAGCGCCCAGCCCGCGAAAGCTGCCGCGATAATTGTCAGCCGCATGAACCAAGTGCCCCAGGTCGAGCGACGCCGCCCCATGCGTAGACCTGAGCTGCACCCGCCCCTGCCCATCGGTATCGTCGAACAGCAACTGGTTGTAGCCCGCCCCACCAAATTCCTTGCTGCGCACACCCCACTGCGCTGCCGGATTGCGATGGCCGTCGCTGTCGGCCGAAGCGCCATGCCATACCGGGCTATTGCCCCCAGTCAGATTGCCCTGCCCCGAGCGCGCCTGATCGTGGGCTGGCGCGAAGACCGCCGGATTGCTGTCAGCATCGAATCTCCCGCCGGGCGTGGGCGCGATGCCGCCTTCACCGCGGCCGTTGTAGAGCGCGCCGACGATGATCGGCCGGTCGACATCGTTCTCGAGAAATTGCACCAGCACTTCCTGGCCGATGCGCGGCAAAAACTGGCTGCCCATGCCGGCGCCGGCCACACGTTGTGCGACACGGACCCAGCAGCTGCAGTCGTCGTCCTGCCAGTGGAAACGAATGCGCACCCGGCCAAGGCGGTCGCAATACAGTTCGTCGGCGCCGTTGGGCTGGTCATTGCCGTCGGCGCCGATCACGATCGCGCTCTGGCTGCCGAGGGCGGTCGGCTGGTCGTCGGCGATGGGACGCCAGACGATGTCGGCGGGCAGCGCATCGAAGCAGTTGGCGTAACCGGTCTCGCGTGCCTGCGCCAGTGCCTGCGCGAGGTCGTCGGGCCGCTCCACAGACACAAGCGATTGCAGCACGTCCTCGAGCGGTCCGAACAGCTGCGCCAGTGCCTGCTGGGCAACCGTCGGCAGGTTGTTCACGCCGAAGCTGGTGACGCGCACTACCGTAAACGACGACGCCTCGCCAAGCGACCGCAAGGGCGTACCGGTGACCGTCATCCGCGTACCGGCACGCAGCGTACGCACGGTCGAACGCCCATGCCACAGCTGGCCGCGCGCTTCCTGTGCTTCCATGCGCATGTCGGCATGGCGCTGGGCCTGCTCGCGCGTCGCGAACGCATACGGGCGCGGCATATCGAAGGATTCCAGCACGGGCAGATTGCGCCCGGGACGGACCAGCGACGGCGAGCTGGCGGCCACGATCTGCTTGGCCTTGTAGTCGCTGCTGAGTAAAGTGGTGAGGGAAACGTGCAGGCTGCGCCGGGCAGCCAGCGCCTGTATTGTGTCCTGGCGCTCGACCGAACGTGCGCCGTGATAGCGGATGCCGTCTTCGGCCGCGCACGTCGCGTCCGCGGGTACCGCGGCTTGCCGGGTGCTGTCGGCGAACAGTACGATACCGGGCCCGTCTTGGTCCTGTTCGATGCGCCAGCACAGGCCCTCCTCGGCCAGCAGGCGGCGCACGAAGCCGAGGTCGGACTCTCGGTACTGGCAGCAGTAGCTGCGTGGCGGGACGCCCTCCATGCGCGACCCGACATCGTCGCTCCAGCGCCAGCGTGCCAGCGGTTGATAGGCTTCGAACACGCTGTCGACAATCTCGACCACGCTGCGCTCTTGCCACACGCGGCTGTTGCGCACGTGCGCCAGGCGCCACAGCCAGGAGGCGATACGGATGCGGTAGCGCGCCAGGCCGCCGTCGCTGCCCAGCATCTCGACCTCGCTGATGTCGCCGGCGAAGCGGGTGCGGGTGCCGTCGGCCTGACTGATGTCGAGTGCGGCCGGCTGGCCGAGCCAGGTGCCGGCGTCGAGGTGGGCGCTGGTCGACAGCACAATCACGTCGCGGGTGCCGATGGCGTCGATCGCGTCGTCGGAGGAGAACGCCTCGACCAGCAGCATGCCATCGTCATCGCCATCGCCCAGCGTCAGCGCATACAAGCGGCTGCTACTGGCAAATGCCCCCAGCGCAGTCACGATCTGATCCCTCAGCGCAGTGCTCATGACCCGGCAAGCTCCCTGGCAAGTCGTCGACAACCTTGCCAAGCTACCTTATGGTTCTGCAGAACAATTGCGCAACGTCATTTCCCGTGCCGTGCAACGAAAAAGCCGGCGAATCCGTGGCATCCAGCAGACACCTCCAAATGAAGAAAGAATCTGTCCGATGCAGCACGGATCGCCGCACCGGACAAGGGCTCAGGTCACGCCGTCCGCTACCGGCATGGCCACCTTGCGCAGGCACACGGAAAAACTCGAGGTGCTCGGGTTATCCACGAATACGCAGCGCTTGCCGTTGCGCTTGCAGAAATCCTTGACGCGCCAGTAAGCCTGGTGGCTGATGCAGCCGGTCTGGCAGATCACCAGGTCGGCTGCGGCCAGGCTGGTGTCGAGCAGTTCGCTGGCCTGCTCGAGGCCGCCGTCGTGGTGCATGAAGCGCGCGCCTTCCTTTTCGAGCAGGTCGCGGTAGTTCGGCACGTTGCCGCTGCGCCCGCCGACGCACAGCACGGTCTTGTCGGCCAGGTCCAGCGCCGGCGCGGAAACAGCAGCAGGCGCAGGCTGCACCGGCGGCAACGGCGGCGGCGTAGCCGCCTCCTGGCGTTCGCGTGCAAAGCGCTGGCGCAGCTGCGCCATCTTGTCCGACAGCGCCTGTTCGCGCGCTTCCAGTTCCTCGACCCGGCGCGCCAGGCGCTCGCGGTCGCGCAGGTCCGGCAGCGCGGCCTGCAGCGTGTCCAGCTCGCGTCGCAAGGATTCGATCGTGCTGTCGCGCTGGGCCAGTTCGGCGCGCAGTTGACAGCCCTCCGCGGTCAGCCGGGCCAGCTCGCGCGTCCTGGCGTCGGCAGTGCGTGCAGCCTTGTCCCGGGTCTGCTCCAGCTCGCGGGAGATGCCCGCGTTCTGCTTCTGCAGCTCGGCGAAGCGGCCCAGGTCGACCCGCGTGCTGGCGCCGGCCTGGTGCTGGATCATGTGCATGTCGCGCACCACGTTTTCGATCATGGCCAGGTCGCAGCGCGGATGGGTCAGCGTGGCCCAGAACGGGCCGGCGACGTCGCCGCGTTCGACCGCCTGGCGCCAGGCCGCGTGCAGGGCGGCGGCATCGCGCAGGCCGCGGAACTGGCGCAGCACGGTGGCGAAGCGTTCGTCGAGGGTGCGCTGCAGCAGCTCGGCCATGCGGTTGCGGCTCGCGCATTCGTGCACGGCCCAGACGTGGACGTCGTAGTCGTCTCCCTCCAGCGGCCGCACCAGCAGCTTGTTGACGAGCCTGCGCAGCATTGCCAGCGGCAGGCAGACCCCAATCAGCGGGCAATGGCAATTGGTCGGCAGCTCCCACAGGCGCCGGCGGCGCGATCCGACGGGCTCGACCTCACCCGTGCAACTGTCCTTGATGGCGTGTTCGCACATGGCCGCCCCTCAATGCAGGGCCGGCCGCTCGGCCTTGGCCGCAAGCCGGGTACGGGCTTCGTCCAGCAGGTGCTGGGCCTTGGCGACGATGACGCTCAGCTCGCTGAAGCCGTCGGGGTCGAGGCGCAGCGTGAGCTGGGACAGGTGCAGGTGGATGGTGCCGCACTCGGGGCAGGCCAGCACCTGGCCGGCCGGGCCGGCAGACAGGACGATGCAGTTGCAGGAAGAATGGGAGGCGGTCATGGCAGCCCTCGGTAAGGAGACGGTTTTACTCTAACCCAGTTCCGCTCTTATGTAAATGAGAATCATTATCATTAAATGTGAAGTCGACTATGTATAGTTGCCGCAACTCAATAATTCAAGAAACTCCTGCCCCGTCTCTTTCCTAAAGGAATATTCTTACGAGGTCATGCATTCATCCGACCCGCTCGTCGGTTACCATCCGACACCGACCGATTTCCTGACCCCATCGCTGCCATGCCCCTCGACCTATCAGAGACCCTCGTTGTCGGCATCTCCGCCACGGCCCTGTTCGACCTGGCCGAAGCCGACGCCGTCTATAAAGCCAAGTACGCGAAAAACCCGAACAATGCGCTCGACGAATACCGCGCCTACATGCTGGAACGCGAAAACGAACCGCTGCGCGACGGCACAGGCATGGCGCTGGTGCGCGCCCTGCTCGGCCTGAACCGCTACGCGCCGTCGGAATCGAAGCCGCTGGTCGAGGTGGTCGTCATGTCGCGCAACAGTCCCGAGACCGGGGTGCGCGTCTTCAACAATATCCGCTCGCGCGGCCTCTCCATCTCGCGCCATGCCTTTACCGGCGGGCATTCGGTGGTCGATTATCTGGACGCCTTCGCGGTGGACCTGTTCCTGACCACCAACGTCGAAGATGCCCAGCGCGTGATCGACGCCAAGGCGGCGGCCGCGGCAGTGCTGAAGGCGCCGCCGCAGGGTGGGGACGCGCCGCCCGACGACCAGGTGCGCATCGCCTTCGACGGCGACGCCGTGCTGTTCGACGATGCCAGCGAACTGGTCTACAAGACCGAGGGCCTGGAGCGCTTCCACACCACCGAGAACGAAAAGCAGAAAGAGCCGATGGCCGATGGCCCTTACGCCATCCTGCTGCGCAAGCTGGCCAGCCTGCAGAAGCGCCTGCCGTTCGGGGCCGACGTGTCGCCGGTGCGCATCGCGATCGTCACCGCACGCAGCGCCCCGGCCGAGATGCGCGTGATCAATACGCTGCGCCACTGGGGCGTGTACGTCAACGAGATCTTCTTCCTCGGCGGCGTGCAGAAGACCAAGGTGGTCAAAGCCTTCCGCGCCCACATCTTCTTCGACGACCAGGACCTGCACCTCGACCCGGCCGCCAAGCACGTGCCGTCCGGCCGCGTGCCCTACCGCTCCGACTCGCCGCTGTATTCGCACCTGCATGCGCCCACGGCAACGGCGCCGCTGGTCGACATGGGCAGCGAACCGCCGCTGCTGCTCGACAAGGTCGACGCCGGCTGATCCCCTCCCCCTGCTGCGCCGCCGGCACCGTGCCGGCGGCGCCGCGCATCTCCAAACGGACCGTGCCCATGCCGCGTCCGCTGCCTCTACCATCAATTCGTGTTCCCCCGATGGCCGCCGCCCAGGCAAGGTCCTGCTCACGTTTATTGCTATAAAAGCTCAACCCATGCAAACACCCGGGTTTGGTTATAAAATGCGTTTCTTATATTTCTCAGACGCATATACGACGTCCGGAACGAATTTTGAGGCTTCCATGAGCATTCAACTGATCCTGAACCTGGCGCTTGCCCTTGCCGTGTGCGTGCTTCTGTATGTCATGCAGCAGCGCCACGTTTCCTTCACCAAGCGGGTGTTCACCGGCCTCGGCCTGGGTATCGTGCTGGGCGCCGCCTTCCAGGCGGTCTACGGCAACGGCGCGCCCGTGATCGCCGCCACCAATGAGTACCTGAAGGTGATCGGCGAGGGTTACGTGAAGCTGCTGCAAATGGTGATCATGCCGCTGATCATGGTCTCGATCATCCAGGCCATCCTCAAGCTGCGCGACGCCTCTTCGCTCGGCAAGATCAGCGCGCTGACCATCGGCACGCTGATGGTCACGACCGCGATCGCCGCCTCGATCGGCATCCTGATGGCCAAGCTGTACGGCCTGAGCGCGGTCGGCCTGACCTCGAGCGCCGCCGAAATCGCGCGCGGCCACTACCTCGAAGGCAAGCTGTCGACCGCGCAGCAGCTGTCGATCCCGAACATGATCCTCTCCTTCATTCCGGAGAACCCCTTCCTCGACATGACTGGCACCCGCAACACCTCGACCATCGCCGTCGTCGTGTTCTCGATCTTCATCGGCGTCTCCGCCACCGGCATCGCCGGCAAGAAGCCGGAAGTATTCGAATCCTTCAGCCACTTCGTCCACGTTGCCCACGTGATCGTGATGCGCATGGTGACCCTGGTGCTGCGCCTGACCCCGTTCGGCGTGTTCGCGCTGATCACCAAGGTGCTGGCCAGCTCCAGCCTGCAGGACATCCTGCACCTGATCGGCTTCGTGATGGCTTCGTACAGCGCCCTGCTGCTGATGTTCGGCGTCCACCTCCTGATCGTCAGCGGCATCGGCCTGAATCCGGTGCGCTATGTGAAGAAGATCTTCCCGGTGCTGGCCTTCGCCTTCACCTCGCGCACCTCGGCCGGCTCGATCCCGATGAGCGTGCAGACCCAGACCGGGCGCCTCGGCACGCCGGAAGGCATCGCCAACTTCGCCGCCTCGTTCGGCTCGATGATGGGCCAGAACGGCTGCGCCGGCATCTACCCGGCCATGCTGGCGGTGATGATCGCCCCGACCGTCGGCATCGACCCGTTCACCGTCGACTTCCTGCTGCCGCTGATCGGCATCGTCACCATCGGCTCGGTCGGCGTGGCCGGCGTCGGCGGCGGCGCCACCTTCGCCGCGCTGATCGTGCTGTCGGCGCTGAACCTGCCGGTGGCGCTGGCCGGGCTCCTGATCTCGATCGAACCACTGATCGACATGGGCCGCACCGCGCTCAACGTCAGCGGCTCGATCACCGCCGGCACCGTCGCCAGCCGCCTGCTCGGCCAGACCGACGTGCAGGTCTTCAACAGCGACGCCGAGGTCAACCTCGACGGCGACCAGCTGGTCGCCTGAATTCCACTCTTATAATGGCCATCAGGAAAGCATTCTTGATGGCCTGAATGCCCGCCGTAAGTTCCCTCCTACACAACAATTAGCCCTCTCCTACACGACAATCCGTTACACGTTTTCAGCCGGAATCGTGCGCTGAACTCCCGCAGAATCCGTCTATGATGCCCACATGTCAAAAAAACAAACGGGCGGGTGATGGAACAGAAGTGGCCTCAGGAAATCTGGTTGGTACGACACGGACAGAGTGCGGGTAACGTCGCGCGCGATGCCGCCGAGGCTGCCGCCGGATTGCGCATCGATATCGCCGAGCGCGACGTCGACGTGCCCCTGTCCGAGCTCGGTGTGCGCCAGTCGCAGGCGCTGTCCGGCTGGTTCGCG
Source organism: Herbaspirillum sp. SJZ107 (assembly GCF_006715485.1). Classification (GTDB taxonomy): domain Bacteria; phylum Pseudomonadota; class Gammaproteobacteria; order Burkholderiales; family Burkholderiaceae_D; genus Telluria. The sequence goes on along the minus strand of NZ_VFNH01000001.1, from coordinate 651,728 downwards.
GCCCTCGGTCCCGGGCGCCAGCCGACCGTCGTGCTGCATTCGCCCTACGTGCGCGCGGCCCAGACGGCCGACCTGGTCATGGCCGGCATGGACCGCGAAGAGATGATCGCCATCCACGCCGACGAACGCCTGCGCGAAAAGGAATTCGGCATCCTCGACCGCCTGACCGTGCGCGGCATCGCCGAACAGTTTCCCGACCTGCACGAACAGCGCCACCATGTCGGCAAGTTCTATTTCCGGCCGCCTGGCGGCGAAAGCTGGTGCGACGTCATCCTGCGCCTGCGCAGCGTGCTCGACACCATCACCCGCGAGTATGCCGGCGAACGCGTGCTGATCGTGGCGCACCAGGTCATCGTCAACTGCTTCCGCTACCTGCTCGAGCGCATGGACGAGGCCCGCATCCTGGCCGAAGACCGCGCCGGCGACGTGCCCAACTGCTCGGTCACCTCCTACGAATTCGACCGCTCACTCGGCAAGCGCGGCAAGCTGGCCGTCAGGCTGATCAATTTCGTCGCTCCCCTGGAAGCGTCCGGCACCCCGGTCACGGCCAGCAAGGACATGCCTGCCGCACCCAAGGCCTGAGCCGCCCATCTACTGCCAACCGACCATGACGCACACCCACGCCAAAGCGCGCGATATCGACGACAACCTGCTGCGCAGCTGGCCGCTGCCGGTGCCTTCCGAGGAAGGCGACAAGGAAGTACGCGGCCACGTGCTGATCCTCGGCGGCTCGCGCGAAATGCCGGGCGCCGTGATCCTGGCCGCCACCGCCGCCATGCGCGCCGGCGCCGGCAAGCTGACCATCGCCACCGGACGCAGCGTGGCCCAGCTGGTCGCGCTCGCCATTCCCGAGTCGCGCGTGCTGGGGCTGGCCGAGAACGACGCCGGCGGTTTTACGGTCGAGGCCGTTGCTGCGCTGGATCCGCTGGCCGACAAGATCAACGCCATCCTGGTCGGGCCGGGCATGCAGGACGAGGCAGCCACCGCGCGCCTGGTGCATGCGCTGCTGCCGCGCCTGGAAGGCAGCAATACCAGCGTGCTGCTCGACGCCGAAGCCATGGGCGCGATCCTGCAGCCGCCGGACGCGGCGGCCGCTGCCGGCAAGGAAGCCGGCGCCGCTGTCAACGCACCTTTCCGCTTCAACGTTCCAGTGTTGCTAACCCCGCATGCGGGCGAGATGGCGCACCTGACCGGCATCGACAAGGATGCCATCCAGGACGATCCCGACCGCCATGCGCTGGAAGCCGCGCAGCGCTGGAACGCGGTGGTGGCGCTCAAGGGAGCGCGCACCGTGATCGCGGCGCCAAACGGCGACTGCTGGCAGCACGAAGGCGGCAACGTCGGGCTGGCCACCTCGGGGTCGGGCGACGTGCTGGCCGGGATCATCGCCGGTCTGGCGGCACGCGGCGCCGACCTGGCGCAGGCGGTCAGCTGGGGCGTTGCACTGCATGCCCGTGCCGGCGTGCGCCTGGCCGAACGTTTGGGAACATTGGGTTATCTGGCGCGGGAATTGCCTGAAGAAATTCCTGCCCTGCTCGAACAAGCCGCCGGCGGCAAGGCCGCCCCGGCAGACAGACTATCCGGCAGCACGCCGGTGGGAGTTAAGGGTTGAACATTAAAAGTTCGCTCTTATCTAATCCGCATGTCGTATCGCGGATAAAGCAAGAGGTGGGCAGTTCGGCGAACCGGCAACCAGCGTGCTGGTCTAATTGACACCGTCGAATTCGTGCACCGAACGGGGCCGCGTATTGCGTCGGTTCCCTAAGGTTCTGCAGCCATGCCGTCTGGCCTGGAAGCGAACCCAACTGGCGCCACCGACCCTCCAGCGCCTCACCTGGAGACGGCGGCACAAGATAGACGTGAACGAGGAGTAAAACAAATGAAAACGCTTAACAACGCATCGAAAATTCTGTTCGCAGCCGCCCTGATGGCAAGCCTCGCCGCTTGCAAGAAAAACGACACGACCAGCACCACCGGCACTGGCGACACGTCGGCAACCGCACCGTCGACCACGTCGGGCACCAGCGGCACCGGCGGCACCGGCACCACGGGTGACACCAGCACCGGCGCCGGCGCAGCCGGCACCACCGGCGGCACCACCGGCGCGACCGGCACCACCGGCGATACCGGCACCGGCGCAACCGGCACCGGCACCACGGGCACCGGCGCAACCGGCACCACGGGCGGCACCACCGGCACCGGCACCACCGGCGGCAGCTCGGGCACCTCGGGTACCTCGGGCACGGCTGGCAGCGGCACCGGCGCCGACACCACCAACTCGGGTTCGACCGGCGGCACCAGCGGTACCAGCACCAGCGGTTCGGGCACCGGTCGCTGATCGCCATGGCGCATCGGCAAAGGGTCCATCGCGACCCTTTGCAGCGGCTTTGCCAGCCGCAGCGGCTTTGCCAGCCGTTTAGCTGGCAACGGTCGTGCTGCGCCATGACAGATTGCGTCCTCGCCCTTACTGCATGCACTGGGCGCGGCAGATGCGGCCCTAGTGCATGCCGCCTCGGCGGCGCTTCATAAAGAAAAGGGCCTGCGTTCAACACGCAGGCCCTTTTTATATGTGCCCGGCTATGCGCCGCGCCGGCGCTCCGCCTTCCTGCCCTCTTCCATCATGCGGCCGCCGGACGCTCACGGCGGAAAATGAAGCGGCCCGCCCGCATGACCAGGCGGAACAACAGGCGCCCGAAGGTCAAGGTCAGGATCGCTTCGACGAAGGTCAACACGAAGGCCGGCGCGGGCGTGAGACGCGCCGCGCGGCGCTGGAACTTCGCCCCCATGCGGTCGCGCGCAACCTCGATGCTGTCATAGAAGGTCGGCACGACGAGCAGGGTCAGCAGGGTCGAGGTGATGGTCCCGCCGATGATGGCGATCGCCAGCGGCTGGTAGAACTGACCGGAATCGCCCATCGCCAGCGCCACCGGGAACATGCCTGCAATCAGCGCAAACGTGGTCATCAGGATCGGGCGCAGTCGCGCACGTCCGGCTTCCATCAGCGCTTCCTCGCGCAGCCGGTTACGCTCCTCGAGCGTCAACGCACGCGTGCCCCATTCCTTCATGAACTCGGCCGGATCCAGCGATGGCGTGACGGCCATGGCCTTCTCGAGCTCGCGCGCGGCTTCGTCCGCCAGCAGCTCCGCCTTGGTCACGGCCTCGCGCGAACGCGCCGCATCCAGCAGCAGGATCGCGTTCTTGGCCACCAGGCCCATCAGCATGATGATGCCGATGAAGCTCATCAGGTTGAGGGTGCCGTGGGTCAGCAGCAGGGCCACCACCACGCCGATCAGCGACAGCGGCAGCGACATCATCACGCCCAGCGGCGCGGTGAAGGAACCGAACTGCATCACCAGGATCAGGTACATCAGGCCGATGCCCGATACCAGCGCGATCGTCATCTGCTGGAACAGCTCGGCCTGGTCCTTGCCGGCGCCGCCCAGCGACAGGCCGTAGCCCGGCGGGAAGTCCATCGACTTGGCCAGCTCCATGGCGTCTTTCGTCACTTCGCCGTTCGAGCGGCCCTGCACGTTGGCCGAGACCGTGATCACGCGCTTGCCGTCCTTGTGCTCGATCGCCGACGGCCCCTTGCCCATCGTGATCTTCGCGATCTGGTCGAGCGGGACCATGGCGTTGGTGCCGGTGACGGCGATCGGCAGGCGTTCGATGTTCTCGGTGCCGACGCGGTCTTCCGGCGCCAGGCGCACCGCCACGTCGCGGGTCTCGCCGGTCGGGTCGACCCAGTCGCCGACCTCGATGCCGGCAAAGGCCACGCGCAGCGCGGTGGCGGCGTCGCCAACCGAAATGCCCATCATGTTCGACAGGCCGCGGTCGAGTTCGATCTGCAGCTCGTCCTTCGGATCCTGCTGGGACAGGGTGACGTCGACCGCGCCCGGTACCTGGCGCAGCTTGTCCATGTAGGCGCTGGTGAGTTCCATCAGCTTGCGCGTGTCGGGCCCCGTGAACTCGATCTGCACCGGCTTGCCGTTGCCGTTGAGTTCATCCATGACCACGTACTCGGCACCCACCAGGCGCGCAATCTTCTGGCGCAGCTCGACCGCGATCTCGGCGGCGCTGCGCTTGCGTTCGGCGCGCTTGCCGATGTCGACGTAGATGCGGCCGCCGCTCGACTGGATGCTGCTGTTGGTTTCCTTGGCTTCCGGCAGGGTGCGGGCCAGCGCGGCCGCCTCTTCCATCTTCAGCTTGGCATAGCCGACCGAGGACGAAGCCGGGGTGCGCACCTCGATCGCCAGCTGGCCGGCGTCCATCTTCGGCAGGAAGGCCGAGCCGCCGAAGTTCACGTGCAGGGCCAGCGCCGCGACCAGGCTGCCGAGGGCGATCACGGCCATCCAGCGGCGGTGGTGCAGCGCCCAGGCGATCACGCGGCCGTAGCGGTCGGCCTGGTGGTCGAACCAGGTGTTGAAGCGCGCCAGCACTTTCTCGATGCCCTTCTTCGGCGCATTGTGGTGGCCTGGCGGGTCGCCCCAGTAGGCCGACAGCATCGGGTCGAGCGTGAACGAGATGAACAGCGACACGATCACCGAGCAGGCCACGGTCAGCGCGAACGGACGGAACCATTCGCCCGAAATGCCGGGCATGAAGGCCACCGGAATGAACACGGCCATGATCGAGAAGGTGGTCGAGGCCACCGCCATGCCGATCTCGGCGGTACCCTCGAGGGCGGCGGTGCGGCGGTCCGCGCCGTTTTCCATGTGGCGCACGATGTTTTCGCGCACCACGATGGCGTCGTCGATCAGCACGCCGATCGCCAGCGACAGCCCGAGCAGGGTCATGAAGTTGAGCGTGAAGCCGCACAGCCAGACCGCGATGAAGGCGGCCATCACCGAGGTCGGCAGCGACAGCGCCGTGATCAGGGTCGAGCGCCAGGAATTCAGGAAGGCATAGACCACGAAAATGGTCAGGCCGGCGCCCAGCACCAGCGATTCGATCACGTTGTTCAGGCTGCGCTGGGCTTCGTCGCCGCCGTCGCGGGTGATTTCCAGCTTGGTGCCTGCAGGCAGTTCCTTCTGGATCTCAGCGACCATCTCGCGGGTCTTCTTGGCGATCGAAACCGTGGACGCTTCGCGCGAGCGGATGATCTGGATACCGACGTTCGGCTTGCCGCTGCGCATGGACACGCTGTTGATGTCGCCGAAGCCATCCTTGACGTCGGCCACCTGGTTCAGGCGCACGATGGTGTCGCCGTTGCGCTTGACCACGATCTGGGAAAAGTCCTGCGGATGTTCGATGCGGCCGACCAGGCGGATGCCCTTCTCGTCCAGCTCGCTGCGTACCTTGCCCACCGGCGCATTGGTATTCTGGCGGCTCAGGGCATTGGTGACCTCGCTGACCGACACATTGTACTCACGCAATTTTGCCGCGTGCAGCAGCACCGACAGCTCGCGCCGCAGCGAACCGTTGACCTGCACGTTGGCGACGCCGTCGATGGCGCGGAAGCGATCGGCCAGCTGGTCCTCGGCCAGGCGCGAAATCTCGGCCAGGCTCTGGCCGCTCGACGACAGCGACAGGTTCATGATCGGCTGCGAGGACGGGTCGACCCGCTGCAGGATCGGTTCGCGCATCTCGATCGGCAGCTTGTAGCGCACCGAGGCGATGGCGTTGCGCACGTCGTCCGAGGCTTCGATCAGGTTGCGCTTGAAGTCGAACTGCAGGACGATGGTCGTGCTGCCTTCGTTACCGTAGGAATTGACCTCGGTAACGCCGGTGATCGCCTGCATCTGCTTTTCGAGACGCTCGATGATCTCGCGTTCGTTGGTTTCCGGCGACGCCCCCGGATACGGCACGTTGACCACGATGATCGGGATCTCGACGTCCGGGTTTTGGTTCACGCGCAGGTGGCTGAGCGCGATCAGGCCCATGCACATCATGCCGATGATCAGCACGAGCGTGGCGATCGGCTTCTTGACACTGAAATTGGACAGGAACATGGCGGCGCTATCCTTTATTTACCCTGGGCAGCGCCGTTGCCGGCGCTGGCGACTTTGGCCGCCGCCATCTCGACCTTCTGGCCATCCTTCAGGTTCGAGCCCGGATGGCGCAGCACGGTGTCGCCGGCCGCCAAGCCGTTGCGGATCTCGAAATTGCCGGTACGCGGGTCGCGCGCGCCCACGCCGAGGTCGGCCTTGACCAGGGCATTGCCCTTGACCTTCCAGGCATAGGTCTTGTCGCCGTTCCTCACCATCGCGCTTTCCGGCAGGGTCAGCGCGTCCGCCACCTCGGCATCGATGCGCCCTTCCGCGTACAGGCCGGCCACGCGCGGCTGGTTGCCGCCGGCGAAGCCGACCAGCACCTCGACCTGGCGCGTGACGTCGTTGGCCGACGGGTCGATGCGGCGCACGGCGCCGCTGAACTGCTGCTCGCCGTAACCATTGACGCGGAACAGGACCGGCTGGCCGACCTTCACCGACGCGATCTTGTCGGCCGAGACCTGGCCTTCGAAGCGCATGCTGGTCGGGTCGATCACCTTCAGGAGTTCCTTGCCGATGGAGGCGGTGTCGCCGTTCGACACCTTGCGGTCGGACACGATGCCGTCGAAGGGCGCGCGCACCACGGTGCGGCCGACCTGCTGGCGTGCCGTCGCCAGGCGCGCGCGCGCCGCCGAGACTTCGCTCTGGGCCGAATTGCGGCGCACTTCGGCATCGTCCAGCGCTTGCGCCGAGGTCATGCCGGACGCCCGCAGCGTCTTGGAGCGCTCCAGCGCGCGCTGCGACTGGTCGAGCGCCTGGGTGGCGGCGCGCAGCGATTCCTCGGCCGACAGCAGGCTGTCGCGGATCGAGGTTTCGTCGAGCTTGACCAGCACGTCGCCGCGCTTGACCGGGTCGCCGTTTTCCTTCAGCACCTGCAGCACGACGGCCGAGACTTCGGCACGCAGGTCGGCCTTGCGTTCCGGCTGGATCGAGCCGGTGATCACCGGGCCGGATGCGAGCGCATCGCTCTGCACCGTCAATACGTCTTCCGCGGACACCAGCAACTGGACCGGCTTGGCGGCATCGGGCTTGGCGGCGTCCGCACCGGGTTTGCCGCAGGCAGACAGCGCCGAGGCAAGGGCAAGGACGATCAGGGTTTTGCGCAGCATTGGTGGATCTCCCGAGAATTGGACTCGTTATTTATTGGAATAGTTGGATACAAAAAGCCAGCGGGCAGTATCGGCGAGGCCGACTTGAGCGTCAATCACGGTCAGGCAAACCGTGGAAATCGTGGGATGAACTGCGGATTTTGGGGATGAGCTGCGGCTGCGGGCGTTTGAAATGCGCGACAAACGCCCGCGCCGGGATTACTTGACGAACAGGTGGTAGACCAGGTTACCCATCAGGATGCCGGTCACGATGCCGCCGCCGATCTCCACCAGGGTATGCCCCATGCGCTCGCGCAGGGTCTTGTGTTCGGCCTGGCCGGCCGCCAGGCGGTTGATCGCCGCGGCCTGGCGCCCCACGTGCCGGCGCAGGTTGTTGGCGTCGATCATCACGATGAAGCAGAGGGTCACGGCGACGCCGAAGGCCGGGTGGCCCATGCCTTCGCGCAGGGCGATCAGGGTCGCCATGCTGGTGACGGTGGCGCTGTGGTTGCTCGGAAAGCCGCCGTTGCCGACCAGGTCGAAAGCCCAGCGGCGCTGGCGCGCGCTGTTGATCAGGAATTTGATCGGGCCGACCACCAGCCAGGTCAGCACGGGGGTCAGCAGATATGTCAGGTCCATGTGTTATCCAGTTAATTAGTACAGAGGCAATTCCGGGCGGAATTATCGCAGAAGCCCTTGCCTACGGCGACATCCGATGCGCCGCCGTGGCCGGAGTTGCGGTTAAACTGCAGTCCAGTGTGGTATTTCAGACAAGGAGTTATTGGATGCAACATTTCAAGCTGTCGTTCGTGGTCACGGCAATCCTGCTGGCGCTGGCGGCATGGTGGGGATACGACCACGGGGGCAGCGCCGGGCTGCTGCAGGCGCTGTGGATCGCCGCCGTGCTCGGTGTGCTCGAAGTCTCGCTCTCCTTCGACAACGCCGTGGTGAATGCCTCCGTGCTGCGCAACTGGAACGATTTCTGGCGCAAGCTGTTCCTGACGGTCGGCATCGTGGTCGCCGTGTTCGGCATGCGCCTGCTGTTCCCCCTGCTGATCGTCTCGATCGCGACCGGACTCGGGCTGGTCGACGTCTGGCACATGGCGGTCAACAGCCCCGACGAGTATGCGCGCAACCTGACTTCCAAGCATGCCGAAGTGGCGTCCTTCGGCGGCGCCTTCCTGCTGCTGGTCTTCCTCAACTTCCTGTTCGATGAAGAAAAGGAACTTCACTGGCTGGGCTGGATCGAAGAAAAGATCGGCAAGTACGGCAGCGAAGGCCTGGCCATCCTGCTGACCTTGCTGGCCGTGTTCGGCTGCATGAGCCTGATGCCCGAAGAGCGCAAGCTGGCGGTGCTGATGGCCGGCGTCATCGGCGTGCTCGTGTATGTCGGCGTCAACTGGTTCAGCGGACTGCTCGAAGAGGAGGAATCCGATCCATCGGTGGGCAAGATCATCTCCCAGGGCAGTATCGGCGGCTTCCTGTATCTGGAAGTGCTGGACGCGTCGTTCAGCTTCGACGGCGTGATCGGCGCCTTCGCGATCACCAAGGACGTCGTCATCATCATGCTCGGCCTGGCCATCGGCGCCATGTTCGTGCGTTCGCTGACGGTCTTCCTGGTGCACAAGGGCACGCTGGAACAATTCGTCTTCCTCGAGCACGGCGCCCATTATGCGATCGGTATCCTGGCCCTGATCATGTTCGCCAGTGTCGAGTACCATATCCCCGAATGGTTCACCGGCTTGTCCGGCGTGGCCTTCATTTTGGTATCGCTGTGGTCGTCGGTGCGCTGGAAACGGCGCGAGGCACTGCAGGGCACCTGAGCCGCAACCCATAACACCTGAAAGGAATCGAGATGGCAATCAGTTTGCAAAAAGGCGGCAACGTCAACCTGTCCAAGGAAGATCCGAACTTGAAAAAGGTCATCATCGGCCTGGGCTGGGATCCGCGCGCGACCGACGGCGCCACCTTCGACCTCGACGGCAGCGCCTTTTTGCTGCGCGGTGACGGCAAGGTGCGCGGCGACGCCGACTTCATCTTCTATAACAACCTGACCTCGACCGACGGCTCGGTCAAGCACACCGGCGACAACCGCACCGGCCAGGGCGAAGGCGACGACGAGCGCCTGCAGATCGACCTGACCCGGGTGCCGGCCGACGTCGAGAAAGTCGTGTTCGCAGTCACCATCCACGAAGCCGACCAGCGCCGCCAGAGCTTCGGCCAGGTCAGCCGCGCCTTCATCCGCTGCCTGAACGCCGACGGCGAACGCGAGATCGCGCGCTACGACCTGTCCGAGGACAGCTCGACCGAGACTGCGATGATCTTCGGCGAACTCTACCGCTATGGCAGCGAGTGGAAATTCCGCGCCGTCGGCCAGGGCTACAACGGCGGTCTGGGGCCGCTGGCGCGCTCGTTCGGCGTCAACGTGTAAATCGGCTGCACTTTACCGGCTGATTCTTTTGACAAGGGCGCGCCCATCGGTAATGATGGGCGCGCCCTTGTTGTCCTTACAGCTATTCCCATCATCGAATTCGAAAACGACCATGCCGATCACCCGCCCGCGCCGTCCCGGCCTCATCATCGCTTCCATCCTCGTGATCGCAGCTGCGCTGTGCGCGCTGTATGTCTGGACCGTGCTGAACTGGTCGTATTCCGAAGGCGAACGTGCCGGCTACCTGCAGAAGCTGTCGAAGAAGGGCTGGCTGTGCAAGACCTGGGAAGGCGAGATCCTGCTGTCGAGCATGCCGGGGGCCATCCCCGAGCGCTTCGCGTTCACGGTGCGTGACGACGCCGTGGTGCGCCAGCTGCAGTCGGCCATGGGCCAGCGCGTACAGCTCAGCTATTCGCAGCACGTCGGCATCCCGACCAGCTGCTTCGGCGAAACCTCGTATTTCGTCGACAAGGCAGTTGTCGGCGGCAGCAATCCGGTGGCGCCGAGCGGCATGTAACCCGCAGCGCCGGTGCCCGTTCGCGCGTGCGCAACATGACAAGTTGGAAACATTGTGCCACCATGTGCTGCTTGTAGAAAAGAAAGGTGGCATATGAACGTACGGATGGCGGGCGCAGCCGCGCTGGCAGCCTGCATGCTGGCCGCAGTGCCGGCTGCGCACGCATCGACGATCGACGAGTTCAGCCTGACGCGGCCCGAGGGCGTGCGCCACTACCTCGTGGTGCAGCCGGATAAACTGGCGCGCAGCAACCGCCCGCTCGTCATCCTGTTGCATGGCAACGGTTCCAACGCCGAGATGATGATCGGCATGGATTCGATCGCCGGCTACCGCTCCGAAGACTGGATCCGCCTCGCCGAGCGCGAGCGCGTGATGCTGATCGCGCCCGACGGCAGCAAGACGCGCAACGGCAAGCGCGCCTGGAACGATTGCCGGGCCGACGCCACCACCAATGCCACCACCGACGACGTCGGCTTCATTGCCGAGCTGATCGACACTGCCATCGCGCGTCTCGGCGCCGACCCGGAGCGCATCTACGTGTTCGGCAGTTCCAACGGCGGCGCCATGGCCTACCGCCTGGCCATCGAACTGGCGCCGCGGCTGGCCGCGATCGGCGTGCAGAGCGCCCTGATGCCGGCCCAGAGCCGCTGCAAGGCACCGATCACGCCGGTGTCGGTATTCGTGTCGCACGGCACCGCCGACCCGGTCATGCCCTATGGCGGCGGCACGGTCGGCAACTGGGTGCTGCGCGAACGCGGCTCCGGCATCGGCGCCGAGGAATCGGTGGCGGTCTGGCGCCGCCTGGCCGGCTTTCCGGAAGCGGCGCAATCCTTCCGCATCCCGCACCTGCAGTCGGCCGATCCCACGTCCGCCGTGCGCTACGTCTGGGGCCACGACCCGGCGCGGGTACAGGTCGAATTCCTGCGCATCGACGGCGGCGGCCACGTGCCCGCCTCCAGGAACGACGACCTGCCGTGGTGGCTGCGCAAGCTGGTCGGCAACATGAACCGCGACGTCGACCTGGCCGAAGAAGCCTGGATCTTCTTCCGCGACAAGCGGGCATCGGTGAAACCATGAGCGCCGCCATCCATCCGCTGGAAGTCGAGTTCATCGCGATCCGGGCACAGGGGCCGGGCGGGCAGAACGTCAACAAGGTCTCCTGCGCGGTGCATGCGCGCTTCGACGTCAAGGCCTCGTCGCTGCCGGACGCCGTCAAGGAACGGCTGCTGGCCCTGCACGATGGCCGCATCACGCGCGACGGCGTGGTGGTGATCAAGGCGCAGGAGTCGCGCAGCCTGGAGCGCAACAAGGAAGATGCCTTGCGGCGGCTGCAGGAACTGGTCGATCAGGCGAGTTCCGTGGCGAAGGCGCGCAAGGCGACGCGGCCGACCCTGGGGTCGCAGCGCCGCCGGGTGGAGGGCAAGGTGCGGGCGGGGAAGATCAAGGCGTTGCGGGGCAGGGTCGCAGAATAATCAGCGACGCTCACGTCGGCCCCGTCACTTGAAACGTCGCCCCTGCGCAGGCAGGGGTCCAAGTTTGCAAGCGTTACGTCAGCGCATATAACTTGGGCCCCTGCCTGCGCAGGGGCGACGTTCTTGCGGCGCGGGCCATACGCTGATTGCTTGGCCCGCCACTGCTCAGCTATTGTTCCGCTGCCTAGCCACCGCATCCGCCAGCCGAGCTGCCGCCTGGGCCGCCGACGGCTGCGTCGAGAACCGGCCGATCACCTCGCGCGCCAGGTCTTCGGATTCGGCGCGCTGCTTGGCTTCGGCCTGGCGGGCCTCGATCTGGCTGCGCAGCGCGCCCAGTTCGGCGACCTGCTCTTCCTGGCGGCCGGCTTCCAGCTCGACCAGGCGGCGCTTGGCTTCCGCCATCTCGCGTGTCGCTTCGAGCGATTTGCGCTGCATGTCGGCGGCGTGCTGGGCGTGTTCCAGCAGGGCGCGCTGGGCGTCGCGCTTTTCCGCCGCCGCCTGGGCGGCGGCCTGCTCGGCCAGTTCGCGCGCGCGGGCCAGCGCCGCCCTCTCCTCTTCCGCCTTGGCGCGCGCCTCGGCGGCGGCGACCGCAGCGCGTTCGGACGCCATGCGCGCGGCGGCCGCTTCGCTGGCGCGGGCATCGGCCGCGGCCTGCTGGCGCTGCGCCGACAGTTTCTGCTCCAGCAGCGCCAGCGCCTCGCGCGCGGCGTCGGCCGCTTCGCGTTCGGCGCCGGCGACCTCCTCGGCCATGCGCTGCTGGCGCTCCTCGGCCGCGGCGCGCTCGGACTGGGCGCGCGCCACCTCGGCCGCGCGCGCCGCCTGGGCACGCACGCGGGCGGCGGCCTGGGCTTCTTCGTTGCGGGTCAGTTCGGCCAGGCGCTCGGCGTCGGCGCGGGCTTCCGCGGCGATGCGTTCGGCCTGGGCGCGTTCGGCCTCGGCCAGCGCCCCCTCGTGCGCGGCGCGCTCGGCAGCGTGGGCAGCGGCGGCGCGCTGGGCGTCGAGCGCGGCCTGGCGCATGTCCAGCGCGCGCTGTTCGTCCTCGAACTGGGCACGGGCCAATGCCGCCTGCTCCTGGTCGGCGGCGATGCGCGCCTGGGCCGCAGCCGCCAGCATGCGTTCGGCTTCGATGCGGTCCTGGTGGGCGTCGTGCGCTTCCTGCTCCAGGCGCAGGCGCTCGCGCTCGGCGTCGAGCAGCGCCTGGGCGCTGGCTGCGCGCGCCTGCGCCGCCTCGGCGGCCTGGCGCTGTGTTTCCGCCAGCGCGCCGGCGGCGGCCAGTGCCGTTTCGTTGGCGGCTGTGGCGGTGGCCAGGGCTTCGTCTGCGGCAGCGGTGGCCTGCGTCAGCGCCTGATCCGCGGCGGCCTGTGCCTCGGCAAGCGCCTGTTCCCCGGCCGCGGTGGCTGCAGCGACGGCCTGCTCCGCGCCGGCATGGGCAGCGGCCAGCGCCGCTTCCGCATCCGCAGTGGCGGCGGCCAGCGCGGCTTCCCCGGCAGCGTTGGCCGTGGCCAGGGCTTCCGCCTGCGCCAGGCTCTGCACCGTGGTCTGCTCGGCCAGGCGGCGCGCGCGTTCGTGCTCCTCGGCTTCGCGCAGCGCGGCTTCGCGCGCGTGCTCGTCGGCGATGGCGCGCAGGCGCGCCGATTCGGCGGCTTCGCGTTCGGCCGCCAGGCGCGCCTGCGACTGCTGGGCTTCGGTTTCCTCCGCGTGGGCGCGCTCCAGCGCCACCTCGCGCAGCTTGCGGTCGGCCTCGATGCGCGCCTCGGTGGCGGCCAGGATGCGGCTTTCGGCATCGCGCCGCGCCTGGGCGCCGTCCTCGGCCATCTGTTCCAGCCGCTCGCGGTGGATGGCGGCGTCGCGCAATTCCTTTTCGGTTTCCAGGCGCATGCGCAGCGACTGGGCGGCGGTGCGCTCGGAGGCCGCCTGGGCCAGCGCGATCGCCTCGCGTTCCTGCTCGATATGGGCCAGCGCGCGCGCTTCTTCCAGCGCGCGCGCCTCGGCGGCGGCACGCGCAAAACTCGAGGCCAGCGCCACCTGGTCGGCACGCTCGCGCGCCAGGGCCAGGTCGAGCGCTTCGGCTTCGGCGGCGGCCAGTTTCTCGGCGGTCTGGCGCGCGGCCTTTTCGGCGCGCTCGCGTTCGCGCGCCAGGATCGCCACCCGGGCATCGGCACTGGCGCTGTACGACACTTCTTCGCGCGCCGCGTGCACGGCGGCCATGCGTTCGGCCGCCTGCAGGCGCGCCTGTTCGGTGTGCTGGGCCAGTTCCTCGGCTTCGCGCACGGCACGCAGGGCCAGCTCGGCGTCCGCCCTGGCCTGTTCCTCGGCACGCTTGCGGGCTTCGTCGGCGGCGCGCAGGCGCGCTTCGGCCGCCAGGCGGATCTCGGTGTCGGACTGCACGCGCGCGCGCAGCTCGGCGGTTTCCTGGCGCATCGCGTCGAGGCGCTCGGCCGCGGCCCTGGCAGCGGCGCGCAGGGTTTCGATGCGGTCGCGGTTGGCTTCGATCGCCTCTTCCGATGCCTGGGCATTGGCCAGCGCCGCGGCAGCGGCCTGGGCGTCGATCGCGGCCCGTTCCTCGGCCAGGCTGCGGGCGCGCGCCTCGGCATGGGCACGGTTCTCGGCCGCCACCGCCGCCTTGGCCTCGGCCTCCACGCGCGCGATGCCTTCCTGGATTGCGCGCTTTTCCAGCTGCTCGCGCTGCGGTTCGGCCGCCGCCGGCTCCGCTGCCGGCGCGGATGCAGACACCACCGGGGCCTGGACCGGCGCCGCCGGCGCCGCGGCGGGCGGTACCGGTGCAGCCGGTCTCAGGTCGATGGTGAAATCGGTGTCGTCCTGGGCGGTAGCGTCATGCGGTGGATCGTGGCGGTCGGTCATGGCGGGCTCGTGGTTGTGATTCTGGCCCCGGACTGGGCCTTGTTACGATTATGCAGGATGCGCACCGCTGCCGTCACGCGGAGCTGAACTGTAAACCCCGGCCAATTCGGCGTTTGGATCACACCGGCCACAGCGGCGGCTCGTCCATCAGCGCCACCTGCTCGCGCAGTTCCAGGATACGGTCTTGCCAGTAACGTTGAGTATTAAACCACGGAAACGCCGCCGGGAAGGCCGGGTCGTCCCAGCGCATCGCCAGCCATGCCGAGTAATGGATCAGGCGCAGGGTGCGCAAGGCTTCCACCAGGTACAGCTGGCGCGGGTCGAATTCGCGGAAATCCTCGTAGCCGGCCAGCACGTCGCCGAGCTGGCGCACCATCTCGGCACGGTCGCCCGACAGCAGCATCCACAGGTCCTGCACGGCCGGCCCCATGCGGCTGTCGTCGAAGTCGACGAAGTGGGGACCGTCGCCGGTCCACAACACGTTGCCGGCATGACAGTCGCCGTGCAGGCGGATGTGCTCGATGCTGCCGGCGCGCTCGAAGCAGCGGGCAACGCCGTCCAGCGCCTGGTCGAGCACGCTGGTATAGGCGGTCAGCAGTTCCGGCGGGATGAAGCCGTGGCCGACCAGGAAGGCGCGCGGTTCGCGTCCGAAGGTGTCCAGGTTCAGCGCCGGGCGCTGCGTGAAGCCGCGCGCCGCGCCGACCGCGTGGATGCGTCCGATGAAGCGCCCGATCCATTCCAGCGTGCTGGGGTCGGACAGCTCGGGGGCGCGCCCGCCGCGGCTCGGGAACACGGCGAAGCGGAAACCGCCGAACCGGTGCAGGGTGCGCCCTTCGAGCACGCGTGCCGGCACCACCGGCACTTCGGCGTCGGCCAGTTCCTGCACGAAGGCGTGGTCTTCGAGGATGGCGGCATCGCTCCAGCGCTCCGGCCGGTAGAACTTGACCACCACCGGCTGGCCCTCTTCACGGCCGACGCGGTAGACGCGGTTTTCGTAACTGTTCAGTGCCAGCAGGCGGCCGTCGCCGCGCAGGCCGACGCTGTCGACGGCGTCCAGCACCATCTGCGGGTCGAGCCGGGAGAACGGATGGCTGCCATCGCGGCCGTCCGGCGGTTGATTATCAAGCTGAATATCCATGTTGACATTGTAAGGCGGGTGACGCCGCTGCGCATCGACATGCACGATTTGCCGAATTTAATCAAATGACTTGGCAGAAAATGCGGCTTCTACCCACGTTAACGCGCGATCACACTGGAATTAATGACGAAAATGTCAATCATTGCAGTCATAACGTGCGTGGACGCACCGAACTGTCCAGTCCGTCTGCGGTTTCATGGCATGACTCACCCCACAAGGAGAACAACCATGAACAAAGCGCTCCCACTGACCGCGCTCGCCGCTGCCCTCGCCTGCAACTTCGCCGCCGCCCAGGATGCCGCCCAGCCGCCGAAGGCGGAACCTGCAATGCAAAAAGTGCTCGATGCCCAGGCATCGCTGAAACCGAAGCCGATCGAGACCCTGTCGCCCGAGCAGGCGCGCCTGCAGCCGACCCCGGCCGACGGCGTCAAGAAAGTGCTGACCGACATGAAGAAAAGCACCGCGCCGGAGCCGGGCGTGACCGTCAAGGACCTGAACATCCCGGCCAATGGCGGCGGCACCATCCCGCTGCACGTCTACGTGCCGGACGGCGCCGGCGCGGGTCCGCTGCCGGTGATGATGTACTACCACGGCGGCGGCTTCGTGATCGCCGACACCAAGGTGTACGACGCCTCGCCGCGCGCGCTGGCCAAGATGGCCAAGGCGATCATCGTCTCGGTGGATTACCGCCGCGCCCCCGAGCATAAATTCCCGGCCGCGCCGGAAGACGCCTACGCCGCCTACACCTACACGCTGCAGCACGCCAAGGAATGGGGCGGCGACCCGATGCGGGTGGCGGTCGGCGGCGAATCGGCCGGCGGCAACCTGGCGACCGTGGTGTCGCTGATGGCACGCGACAAGAAGGCGCAGATGCCGGTGCACCAGCTGCTGGTCTATCCGGTGGTCGACAACGACATGAACCGTCCGTCGTACCAGCAGAACGCCAACGCCAAGCCGCTCAACAAGCCGATGATGGCCTGGTTCTTCAAGCACTACGGCGCCGATCCGAAGAGCCCGTACGCGCTGCCGCTGAAGAACGCGTCGCTGAACGGTCTGCCGCCGGCGACCGTCATCGCCGCCGAGATCGACCCGCTGCGTGACGAAGGCAAGGCCTACGCCGACAAGCTGCAGGCGGCCGGCGTCAAGGTCGACTACAAGCTGTACGACGGCGTGACCCACGAATTCTTCGGCATGGGCGCGGTCGAGCCGAAGGCCAAGGATGCCGAGCAGTATGCAGCCGACGCCCTGAAGAAGGCGTTCGCAGCCAAGCACTAAACAGCATCAACCAGCAGCCGCGCCGCGGATGGGATGCGCTTTTTATGCCCATCCGCGGGCGCAGGCGTTACACTTGCGGATTCAACGCACCGACATCACGCAATAATGAACCTCGAACAACCCCTTTCCGAAAAAGAATTCGACGACCTCGACAACTTCCTGCTGTCCGACCGTTGCGCCGACGACGCCATGACGCTGGACACGCTGCACGGCTACCTGACCGCGATCGCCGTGGGTCCGGAAACCATCATGCCGGCCGAATGGCTGCCGCGCGTGTGGGGCGAAGACAAGACCGCGCCGCAATGGAAGAACCCGAAGGAAGAACAGCGCATCGTCAACCTGATCATGCGCTTCATGAACGAGATCCTGATCACCTTCGAAGTCTCACCCAAGGAATTCGAGCCGCTGTACGTCGAGCATGAATATGAAGGCGAGACCCTGATCGATCCCGAAGGCTGGTGCTGGGGCTTCTGGGAAGGCCTGGAACTGCGCGCCGATGCCTGGGCACCGGTCTGGGACTCGGAAGCCGGTCCGCTGATGCGCCCGATCTACCTGCTGGGCGCCGACGAGATCGAGGAAGAAGAACTGGCCGAGGTCGACAACCCGCGCAAGGCACACAAGCTGGCGCTCGAGATCGAAGCCAACCTGCCGGGCATCTACCGCTTCTGGCTGCCGCGCCGCAAGGGCGCGGTCGAGACCGTGAAGCGCGACGAGCCGAAGGTCGGCCGCAACGACGACTGCCCTTGCGGCAGCGGCAAGAAGTTCAAGAAGTGCTGCGGGGCCGAGGGGTAACTTACTCTACCGTGATGGCCAGGTCGCGCCCCTCCAGCGCCACCTGCCCGCCGTAATCCGCGGCATAGATGCGCAGGATATAGTCGCCCGGCGCCAGCGCATCCACCTGCCAGCTGCCGGGCAGCGCCACCCCGCCCTGCAAGGTATTGTTGACGGCATAGGCAAAGCGCGTCGCCTTGCTGCCGTATACCGTGATGCCGCTGCTGTCGGCATACACCAGCTTCACCGCCTCGTGCTCGCGCGGCAGGCGGTCGTACACCTGCGTGATGCGCGGCGCCTCGAAGCCGGCCACCGGACTGCCGTCCGCCTGCAGCAGCTGGTAACCCAGTTTATAGAGACCGAGCCGGCGCCGCGCCAGGTTGCCGTCCATCTGGTCGTAGACGTCGGCCACGATCGCGACCTGGCCGAGCGCGCGCGCCACCACCAGCCGGCGGCCCTTCTTCGCCGGCAGGCGGCGGCCGCCGGCGTCGTACAGGGCGATGCCCTGGATACGCGGCGCCACCGTATCGCGCAGGCCGGCAAAAGGCAGCGTCAGCGGATTGACCATCGCCCCGCCCGGGTGGTACTCCATGTGGACGTGCGCCATCGGATTGATGGTGCCGAGGGCGTCGCCGACTGCGAAGCGGGCGCCGCGCCGCACGCGCACCCGATCCAGCTTGCCGTCGGCGCCACGCAGCAGCTGGAAGCGCGCGTCGAGCGCCTTGCCGCCGCTGTCGCGTCCGACGCGCATGTGAATATAGTTGAGCGGACCCAGGCTCATGCCCTCTCCCAGCTCGCCAAACGCCCAGTTCGGGTAAGGATCGCTGACCGTCGCCGGCAGGATCGCCAGCACGCGCGTGCCGATGTCGGCGCGGATGTCGAGCCCGGCGTGAAAATGGTCGCGGCTCTCGCCACTGTAATTGCCGCGCACCTCGCCCATCACGCCGACGACTTCATGCGGCTCTCCCTGCGGGCCCACCGGCCACGGCATGGCCGGCATGGCCGCCGCGGCGGCTGCCGGCGCCATGGCCGGCCGCAGTGGCGCGGCCGCCACGGCGCTACCCGGCGCGGCGCGTGGCGGCGCCAGCGAAAACACCTGCAGCGCCTGTGCATCGGACACCACCAGCGCACCGTCGCGCCGCACGGCGATGCCGCGCGGGGCGTACAGGCGCACGCTGCCGTCGCTGGCGTAGCTCGCCTGCGGCGGGCGGTCGGCATCCGGCAGCGCGCGATACTGGCCGTCGGGGGCACGCTGGACGATACGTCCGCCGGCGCCGCCGATGTACAGGTAGCCGTCATGGGTCAGGGCCAGCGCCACCGGGCGCCGCAGCAGCGCGCGCTGGCCGTTGGCGCCCTGCTCGTCTTCAAGCGGCACCGCCAGCGTGCTCACGCTGCCATCCTTGTCGATGCGGCGGATGGCGTCGTTGCCGGTATCGGCGACGAACAGCACGCCGTCCTTGCTCACCGCGATCGCGGTCGGGGTATCGAAGGCGGCCGCGGCGCCGATGCCGTCCAGACCGGCGGGTGTGCCGCTGCCGGCCACCGTGGTCACGCTGCCGTCGCGGCCGATACGGCGGATGCGGTCGTTGTACGTATCGGCCACCCAGACCGTGCCGTCGCGGCCGACCGCCACGCCGACCGGGCCGTCGAAGCGGGCGGCGCGGCCCACGCCATCGAGGTAGCCGGCTTCGCCGCCACCCGCCAGCGTGCTCACGCTGCCGTCGGGTGCCACCTTGCGGATCGCGTTGTTGCCGGTGTCGGCCACGACCAGGTTGCCGAGGCGGTCGATGGCCAGCGCCGACGGCGTGTCGAATGCGGCCGTGGCGGCCGGGCCGTCGGCGAAGCCGGCACGGCCGCCGGCGAAGGTGCTCACCACGCCGTCCGGGCCGATGCGGCGGATGCGGCTGCCGTCGGCCACATACACGTTGCCGTGGGCGTCGACCGCAGTGCCGAAGGGGTCGCTGAAGCGGCTGGCCGCTGCGGCACCGTCGGCGCTGCCCTCGATGCCGTCGCCGGCCAGCGTCGCCACGCGCGCGGTCCATGCGGTCCGGGTCGGGGCTTCGGCGGATAGCCAGACCGGGCGGCCGGGCGTGGGCGGCTGGCAGTAGTCGAAGACGAAGTACAGGCCGGCGACGGCGGCCAGGCCGGCGCCGAATACGAGCGCTGCGATCAGGGGTTTTCGGTTCACACTGGTTGCCTGCTTGTTGCTGAGGCTGCAAGTTTAACCGAAGGGCGCCGCCTCCTACGCAGCGTTCCCCAGACGGCTTTCATAGACGGCCGCCAGCAGGTCGGACTGGCTGACGATCCCCACGAACACCTCGTCCGCATCGACCACCGGGATGTGATGCAGCCCGCGGTTGCTCATCACCGGCACCAGTTCCGCGATCGGCGCGTCGAAGCGGACCGTCCTGGCCGGCGACTGCATGACCTCGGCCACCGTCGCCGGGCGGTCGGCGCGGATGCCCAGCAGGTGGCCGAGCAGGCCCCGCAGGCGGGCGCGCAGGGTCTGGTAGTCGTCGATGCCGACGTGGCGCAGGAAATCGTCCTGGCCGATCATGCCGACCACATGGCGCTGGCCGTCCAGCACCGGCAGCGCATGCAGATGATGGCGGCGCAGCATGTGCCAGGCGGCGTCCAGCGGCAGCGCCGGCACCACCGTCACCGCATCCTTCGACATGATGGCGGCGCAGGTGACGACGCCGAAGCGGCGCTCGAAGGCGCGCATCTCGGTCTCCAGCAGGATCTCCTCGAGGTCGTCGCGGCTGACGTCGAGCACCTGGCCGTAATGCGCCAGCGCCGCGTCCAGGTCTTCCCTGGTGAAGCCGAGGCGTGCAGTCGGCACCGGGTCCTTCGTGGCGTGCACGTTGCGCAGCGCCGTGCCCTGCGGATGCGGGTAGCGGCGTCCGGTCAGGTTGTTGTAGACCAGCGCCACCAGCACGATCAGCGCCGAGTTCAGGCACACCGGCAGCAGCGCGAAGCCGAAGCCGGCCGCCTGCACCGCCGGCCCCCCCAGCACCGCGGTCAGCGCCACCGCGCCGCTGGGCGGGTGCAGGCAGCGCAGGAAGAACATCACGAAGATCGCCAGTGCGCCGGCCAGCGGCGCCGCCAGCACCGGGTTGCCGACCGCCTTGTAGCAGGCGACCCCGATCAGGGCCGCGATGGTGTTCCCACCGATCACCGACCAGGGCTGGGCCAGCGGGCTGGCCGGCACGCAGAACAGCAGCACCGCCGAGGCGCCCATCGGCGCCACCAGGGCGGCCGGCATGGTGCCGGCGGCGCTGCCCACGATCTCGCTCAGGATGAAGGTCACGAACAGGCCGACCATGGCACCGGCCACCGCGCGCGCGCGTTCGGCGCGTGAAATCGTCGTCGGCTGCGGCACGAAGGTGCGCAGCCAGTCCACACTTTTGTCCAGCATAGGGAGGGGCAAGATTATCGGGAAGGTAAGTGTATCACTTTGTGATATATTCGTGGCCATCCCAGCTTCACTGCCCGCCGTGACCCGCCCCCTGTCCAAAGCCGATTTTTCAGCCTTGTCCGAGTTCCGCTACCAGATGCGGCGCTACGAGCATTTTTCGGAAACGGCGGTGCAGGCCGCCGGCATCACGCCGCTGCAATACCTGCTGCTGCTCCACATCAAGGGTTTCGCAGGGCGCGAGTGGGCCACGGTCGGTGAGCTGGCGGAACGCCTGCAGGCCAAGCAGCACGGGGTGGTGGCGCTGGTGACGCGCTGTGAAGCCGCCGGCCTGGTAGAACGGCGCAGCCATGCCGGCGACCGGCGTCGGGTCGAGGTCCATCTGCTGCCGGCCGGCGAAGCGATCCTGGTGCGCCTGGCCGAGATCCACCGCACCGAACTGCGCGCCCTGCAGGGCGTGTTCACGATTCCCAGGCTGGATTGACGATTCTTGAACGTCCACCAACGGCCGAGGCCGCATTCATGTACGATTAGCCGGGTTGTGTAAACACCTCCCCTCTCGACATGAAGGACAAGAACATGAAAAAGACATTCCAGACCACCTTGTTCGCAGCGGTCGCCGCCGCCCTGCTGGCCGGTTCGGCCCACGCCGCCGCCCCGATGGTGAAGACCCCGGCCCCCGGCTTCTACCGCATCATGGTGGGCGACATCGAAGTCACCCCGATCAACGACGGTACCGTCGACCTGCCGATGGACCAGCTGCTGCACCAGAAGCCGGAACTGACGCGCGGCACGCTGGAAAAGAATTTCATGAAGGCGCCGACCGAAACCTCGGACAACGCCTACCTGATCAATACCGGCACCAAGCTGGTGCTGGTCGACAGCGGCGCCGGTGCCCTGTTCGGCCCGACGCTCGGCAAGTTCGTCAACAACCTGAAGGCGGCCGGCTACCAGCCCGAGCAGATCGACGAGATCTACATCACCCACATGCACGGCGACCACGTCGGCGGCCTGGCCAGCAACGGCCAGCGCACCTTCCCGAACGCGGTCGTGCGCGCCGGCAAGGGCGACGCCGACTACTGGCTGAACAAGGCCAACATGGACAAGGCCCCGGCCGACAAGAAAGGCGGCTTCCAGGGCGCGATGGCCTCAATCAATCCGTATGTGCAGGCAGGCAAATTCAAGACCATCGACGCCGCCGGCCCGCTGGTGCCGGGCGTCTCGGCCCTGCCGGAGCCGGGCCACACCCCGGGCCACACCACCTACGTGGTCGAGAGCCGCGGCCAGAAGCTGGTGCTGATCGGCGACCTGATCCACGTTGCATCGGTCCAGTTCGACAATCCTCAGGTGACGATCGGCTTCGACAGCGACGAAAAGGCGGCCTACGCGTCGCGCAAGAAGGTGTTCGACGACGCCGCCAGGAACGGCTACCTGGTCGGCGGCGCGCACCTGCAGTTCCCGGGACTGGGGCATATCGCCAGCCAGGGCAAGGGGTACCGCTGGATTCCGGTGAACTATACGCAGATGCGTTGAGCGCTCCGATGCACTGAGCGAGCGTTTTTTAGTACCTACGACGCTTGCTCGTCGCCCCTGCGCAGGGAGGGGTCCAAGTTCATCGCGGGCCGTTGGCATGTGCCACTGGCAGCGCAAGCAAACTTGGGTCCCTGCCTTCGCACGGACGACAGGCACAAGTCAACTATTCTGTTGTCCGATCCGGGCGCTACCGCCCGATCCCCGCCAGCACTTCCGTCAGCTTCTCCATATCCACCGGCTTCACCAGATGATGGTCGAAGCCCGCCTCCAGCGCCGCCTTGCGGTCCTGTTCCTGTCCATAGCCGGTGACCGCCACCAGCACCATATCGCGCGTGGCCGGGTCGGCGCGCAGGCGCCGGGCCAGTTCGTTGCCGTCCATGTCGGGCAGGCCGATGTCGAGCAGGGCCGCCTGCGGCGGCGTGGCCAGCGCCCGTGCCAGCGCGCTGCGCGAATCGTTTTCCACCTCGACCGCATAACCGCAGGCTTCCAGCAGCATGCCCAGCGTGGCGGCGGCGTCGACGTTGTCGTCCACCACCAGCAGGCGCAGCGGCGCCGGGGCGGCCGTCGATGGGTCGCCTTCTGGCTCGGCGGCGACGGCCTCTTTCATCATTTCCGCCAGCGGCAGCGCGACGTCGAAGCGGCTGCCCTGCCCCGGGCCGGGGCTGGAACAGGCGACCGTGCCGCCATGCAGCTCGACCAGGTGCTTGACCAGCGCCAGGCCCAGTCCGAGGCCGCCCTGCGAGCGGTCGGACGAGCGCTGCGCCTGGGTGAACAGGTCGAACACGTGGGCGGTCAGCGCCGCCTCCATGCCGATGCCCTCGTCGCGCACGCTCAGCAGCAGCTGGGTAGCGGTGGCATGCGCGCCGACCTCGATGCGGCGGCCCTCGGGGGAATATTTGGAGGCGTTGTTCAGCAGGTTGGCCAGCACCTGCACCAGGCGCGCCTTGTCGCCTATGACGGTGGCGTCCGGGTCCGTCAGGTCCACCGCCAGGTGCTGGCGGCGCGCCTCGAACATCGGACGCACCTGCTCGATCGCCTCGTCGACGATGGTGCGCGCCGCCACCGGCGCGCGTGCCAGCGTGACCAGCCCGCGCGTGACGCGCGAGACGTCCAGCAGGTCGTCCACCAGGCTGGTCATGTGCTTGACCTGGCGCCCGATGATGGCGCTGCTGTGGCGCACGCGCGCCTCGTCGAGACGGCCGATCTTCAGCAGCTCGGCGGCGGCGCTGATCGGCGCCAGCGGGTTGCGCAGCTCGTGCGCCAGCATCGCCAGGAACTCGTCCTTGCGCTGGTCGGCGGCGCGCAATTTCTCTTCGGCGCACTTGCGCTCGGTGATGTCGAGGAAGAAGCAGACCAGGCCGCCGTCGCGCGCCGGGTAGGCGCGCAGCTCGAGCCAGGTCGCCACCCCGTCCGGCGCGACATACAGGAATTCGGCGGTGCCGGCGACGCGCTCGCGCATCACGCGGTGGTAGAGACGCTCGGCGTCGGTGTCCAGGTTCTCGGGCCAGACATCCCAGTGGTTGCGGCCGATCGCCTGCGCGGGCGTGCGGCGCGCCAGGCGCGAGCCGGCGGCGTTGATCTCGAGGACGGTCCAGTCGTGGTCGATCAGGATGAAGCCCTCGGCGATCGAATCCAGGATGGTCTGGCTGTGGTCGCGCTCGGCCCGCAGTGCGGCGTGGGCGCGCACCAGGTCGACCGCGGTCCAGAGGCGCTCGGCCATGCTGCGCGCCAGCGCGATCTCGCATTCGCTCCAGCGGTGCGAACGTCCGCAGGCGAGCGCCAGGAAGGCCACCAGCTGGCCGGCCTTGACCAGCGGTACCAGCAGGTAGCCGACCGCGCCCAGCGCGGCATAGGCATCGCGGAAGGCGGCGGTGCGGCTGTCGACGGCGACGTTGGCGACCGCCACCACTTCGCCGCTGCGCCCGGCCCGCGCCACCTCGGGGCCGAAGACGTCGAACGCGTAGCGGCTGCCCGCCAGGCTGGGCAGACTGGGCTGGTGCCAGTCGCGTTCCACCACGAAGGCGCCGCGGACGGCGTCGACCTCGCCGTAGACGACGCGGTCGACACCCAGCGTCTCGCCCAGCAGCGTGCTGGCGGTGCGGATCACGTCGGCGCTGGTCTTCAGCGGACGCAGCGCGTCGGCCAGCGCCAGCTCGAAGGCGGCGCGCCGTTCGGCCTGCACGCGGCCGGTGGTTTCGATGCAGGTGCAATACATGCCCTGCACCTGGCCGCGGCCATCCTGCAACGGCGAATAGGAAAACGTGAAGAAGGTCTGCTCGCTGTAGCCCTTGCGCTCCATCAGCAGCGGCATGTCCTCGAAATAGGCCGACTTGTTGGACAGCGCGCGGTCGGCGATCGGACCGAGGTCATGCCAGATTTCCCACCACACTTCGTGGAAGGGCGCGCCGAAGGCGGCCGGGTGCTTGTCGCCGAGGACCGAGATGTAGGCGTCGTTGTACAGGAAGGTGAGTCCCGAGCCCCAGGCCAGGAACATCGGGAAGGTAGAGCTGACCACCATCGAGACGGCGGTTGCCAGCTCGGGCGGCCAGCTGTCCGCCGGCCCGAGCGGGGTGGCGCTCCAGTCACGTTCGCGCAGGAGGCGCCTTGCTTCGCTGTCGCCGCCTACGCCGGCGGTAGTACGCAGAATATCAGCCATGAGGTGATTTTCGCATACCTCCCGCATAGATTCGCAGTTGCAACATCGTGTCGTGAAAAGTGTTGTCTTTTGACACTTTTCACGACATGTTCTTGCAGTTTTACTTATTACAGCTTAATGAAGTGCTCGCGGTAGTAACGCAGCTCTTCGATCGACTCGACGATGTCGGCCAGCGCGGTGTGCTTCTGCGCCTTCTTGAAGCCCGACGCCAGTTCCGGCTTCCAGCGGCGGCACAGTTCCTTCAGCGTCGACACGTCCAGGTTACGGTAGTGGAAGAAGGCTTCCAGCTTCGGCATGCCGCGCGCCATGAAGCGGCGGTCCTGGCAGATCGAGTTGCCGCACATCGGCGATTTGTTGGCCGGCACGTATTGCTTGAGGAAGGCGATCAGTTCCTGCTCGGCCTGGGCTTCGGTCACGGTCGAGGCCTTGACGCGGTCGATCAGGCCCGACTTGCCGTGCGTGCCCTTGTTCCAGTTGTCCATCTTGTCCAGCGTCTCGTCGCTCTGGTGGATGGCGAACACCGGGCCTTCGGCGATCACGTTCAGGTCCGGGTCGGTGACCACGACGGCCACTTCGATGATGCGGTCGTTGTCCGGATCGAGGCCGGTCATTTCCATGTCGAGCCAGACCAGGTTGAACTCGTTGGGGCGGGCATTGGCTGCCGGGGTGGTGGGTTGTGACATAATTCTCTCTTTGAATCGGTAATCCTAAAAACAGGATTTTCTCACAGGCATAGAATGGTTTCATTCGCGTTTTCGGTTTTGTTCGTCTTTTTCTTCATGCTGACCCTGGTCCTGCGCTACTGGCTGGCCAGCCGGCATACCCGCCACGTGCTCGGTCACCGCGAGCACGTGCCGGCCGAATTCGCCGCCAAGATCCCGCTCGAGGCCCACCGCAAGGCCGCCGACTACACGGTCGCCCGCACCCGCTTCGGCCTGTTCCACGCGCTGTGGAGCGGCCTGGTGCTGATCGGCTTCACGCTGCTGGGCGGCCTGCAGGCGCTGTCCACCCTGTCGCTGCACTTGTTCGGACCCGGCATGGCGCACCAGATCGGCCTGGTCGTCGCCTTTGCCGTCGTGTCCGGCGTGCTCGACCTGCCCTTCGATTACTACCGCCAGTTCGTGCTCGAGCAGCGCTTCGGCTTCAACAAGATGCGTGTCAAGCTGTGGCTGAGCGACATGGTGAAGAGCGCGCTGGTCGGCGCCACCATCGGCCTGCCGCTGGTCTGGGTCGTGCTCACCCTGATGGAAAAAACCGGCGCGCTGTGGTGGTTGTATGCCTGGCTGGTGTGGAGCGGTTTCCAGCTGCTGATGATGGTGCTGTACCCGACCGTCATCGCGCCGCTGTTCAATAAATTCTCGCCGCTGGCCGACGACAGCCTGAAAGCCCGGATCGAAGGCCTGATGGCGCGTACCGGCTTCGCCTCCAAGGGCCTGTTCGTGATGGACGGCAGCAAGAGGTCAAGCCACGGCAACGCCTATTTCTCCGGCTTCGGCGCCAACAAGCGCATCGTGTTCTTCGACACCCTGATCGAGCGCCTGGCGCCGCAGGAAGTCGAGGCCGTGCTGGCGCACGAACTGGGCCACTTCAAGCTCAAGCACATCGTCAAGCGCATCGCCGTGATGTTCGCGCTGTCGCTGGTGTTCCTCGCGCTGCTCGGCTACCTGAAGGACCAGGAATGGTTCTATACCGGCCTGGGCGTGATGCCGCTGCTGAACGGTTCCAACGACGCCATGGCCCTGCTGCTGTTCATGCTGGTGCTGCCGGTGTTCCTGTTCCCGTTCGCCCCGCTCGGCTCGTTTACGTCGCGCAAGCACGAATTCGAAGCCGACGCCTTCGCCGCGCAGCACAGCGACGCGCGCGACCTGGTCTCGGCCCTGGTCAAGATGTACGAAGACAACGCCTCGACGCTGACGCCGGACCCGCTGCACTCGGCCTTCTACGATTCGCATCCGACGGCCTGGGTGCGGGTCCAGCATCTGCAGAACCAGATGGCGGGGGCCGCATGAAGCTGCTCGCCAGACACTGCAGCCACGGCGCACCGGCCCTGGACGAGGCTGCCATCTCGGCCCTGCTGCCGCAGGTCCCCGCATGGCATGTCGAGGACGACCACCTGCAGCGCGACTACGCCTTCCGCGACTACCACGAGACCATCGCCTTCGTGAACGCGCTGGCCTGGATGATCCACCGGCAGGACCACCATCCGCAATTGCTGGTCAGCTACCGCCACTGCGGCGTCGCCTTCACCACGCACTCGGCCGGCAACCGCATCAGCGAAAACGACTTCATCTGCGCGGCCAAGGCCGACGCCATCTATACGGAACGGGCGAGCGCATGAGCGACCTGCAAGGCACCATCGTCGCGGCCCACGGCCGCCATTACCTGGCCGACGTCAAGGCCGACGGCCAGCACCAGTTTCTGCAATGCGTCACGCGCGGCAAGAAGACCAACGTGGCGGTCGGCGACATCGTCCACCTGAAGCGCACCTCGCCCGACCAGGCCGTGATCGAAAAGATCGCCGAGCGCACCACCCTGCTGTACCGCTCGGACCAGTACAAATCGAAACTGCTGGCGGCCAATATCTCGCGCCTGTTCATCGTCATCGCCACCGAGCCGGGCTTCACCGACGACCTGGTGTCGCGCGCGCTGGTCGCCTGCGAGGCGGCCGGCATCGAGGCCCACCTGATCCTGAACAAGGTCGACGTGCAGGAAGGCCTGGCACGTGCGCGCGAACGCGCGGCGCTGTACACTAGCATGGGTTACCCGCTGCACGAAGTCTCGGCCAAGTCCGACCCGGCAGGCACGGTGGCCACCCTGCTGCCGCTCTTGGCAGGCCATTCCTCGATCCTGATCGGCCAGTCCGGCATGGGCAAGTCGACCATCGTCAACCTCCTGATTCCGGACGCCGACATCGCCGTGCGCGAAATCTCGGAAGCGCTGGATACCGGCAAGCACACCACCACCTTCACGCGCCTGTACAAGCTGCCGGGCGGCGACGGCACCATCATCGATTCGCCCGGCTTCCAGGAATTCGGCCTGTACCACCTGAGCGAAGGCATGCTGGAACGCGCCTTCGTCGACTTCAAGCCCTACCTGGGCGGCTGCAAGTACTACAATTGCCGCCACCTGGCCGAGCCGCAGTGCGCGATCCTGGACGCAGTGGCCGCGGGCAAGATCAGCAAGATGCGGCATGAGCTGTACGGGCAGTTGCTGCATGAGTCGGCGCAGACGCTGTATTGAAAGCGCCTGTGCTGACACGCCGAACTTTTATTTTCTGAAACACAAGCGATACCGCTTATAATTCAGGAGATCACCGCATCTCCGACACGCAACTTCGACAGACTATGGCTGGCCAGACTCCCATCAAGCACTTCCTGCAGTTCTCCGATTTCACCCGCGACGAATTCGAGTACGTGATCGAACGCGCCAAGGTCATCAAGCGCAAGTTCAAGGCCTACGAGGTGTACCACCCGCTGGTCGACCGCACGCTGGTCATGGTGTTCGAAAAGAGCTCGACCCGCACGCGCCTGAGTTTTGAAGCCGGCATGCACCAGCTGGGCGGCGCCGCGATCTACCTGAACACCCGCGACAGCCAGCTGGGCCGCGGCGAGCCGGTCGAGGATGCGGGCCAGGTCATGAGCCGCATGTGCGACATCATCATGGTGCGCACCTTCGGCCAGGACATCATCGAGCGCTTCGCGGCGCACTCGCGGGTCCCGGTGATCAACGGCCTCACCAACGAGCACCACCCCTGCCAGGTGCTGGCCGACGTGTTCACCTATTACGAACACCGCGGCTCGATCGCCGGCAAGACGGTGGCCTGGATCGGCGACGCCAACAACATGCTGTACTCGTGGCTGCAGGCGGCCGAAGTCTTCGGCTTCCACCTGAACGTGTCGACGCCGAAGGGCTACGACATCGACCCGGCCATGGTCAGGACGACCAACTACACGGTCTTCGAGAACCCGTCGGATGCCTGTGCCGGTGCCGACCTGGTCACCACCGACGTCTGGACCAGCATGGGCTACGAGAAGGAAAACGCCGAGCGCCTGAAGGCCTTCGACGGCTTCATCGTCGACGGCGCCAAGATGGCGCGCGCCACGCCCGACGCGCTGTTCATGCACTGCCTGCCCGCGCACCGCGGCGAGGAAGTGGCGGCCGAGGTCATCGACGGCCCGCAATCGGTGGTCTGGGACGAAGCCGAGAACCGCCTGCACGTGCAGAAGGCGCTGATCGAATATCTTCTCCTCGGTCGCATCGAAGACAAATAAGTTTTATCATCACGCTTTAGCTTGATCGTCGGCCCGCACGGGCCGGCTGACCATCACATCCCCCTCCAAAACACTGGAACCCCATGAGCGACATTAAAAAAGTAGTCCTCGCCTACTCCGGCGGCCTCGACACCTCGGTCATCCTCAAATGGCTGCAGGATCACTACAACTGCGAAATCGTCACCTTCACCGCCGACCTCGGCCAGGGCGAAGAGCTGGAGCCGGCGCGTGCCAAGGCGATCAAGTTCGGCATCAAGCCGGAAAACATCTACATCGACGACGTGCGCGAAGAATTCGTGCGCGACTT
Organism: Herbaspirillum sp. SJZ107; assembly: GCF_006715485.1. Lineage (GTDB taxonomy): Bacteria > Pseudomonadota > Gammaproteobacteria > Burkholderiales > Burkholderiaceae_D > Telluria. The sequence continues at coordinate 622,005 of NZ_VFNH01000001.1, read as the reverse complement.
CGTGTTCCCGATGTTCCGCGCGAATACCGTCTACGAAGGCGAGTACCTGCTGGGTACCTCGATCGCGCGTCCGCTGATCGCCAAGCGCCTGATCGAGATCGCCAACGAAACCGGCGCCGACGCGGTGTCGCACGGCGCCACCGGCAAGGGCAACGACCAGGTGCGCTTCGAACTCGGCGCCTACGCCCTGAAGCCCGACGTCAAGATCATCGCTCCGTGGCGCGAATGGGACCTGCTGTCGCGTGAAAAACTGCTGAAGTACGCGGAAGACGCCGGCATCGAGATCGACATGAAGCACAAGAATGGCGGCGCACCCTACTCGATGGACGCCAACCTGCTGCACATCTCCTTCGAAGGCCGCCACCTGGAAAACCCGAGCGCGGAAGCCGAGGAATCGATGTGGCGCTGGACCGTGTCGCCGGAACAGGCGCCGGACCAGGCCGAGTACCTCGACATCGAATACGAACACGGCGACATCGTCGGCCTCAATGGCCAGAAAATGACCCCGGCCCAGGTGCTGACCGAGCTGAACCGCCTGGGCGGCAAGCACGGCATCGGCCGCCTCGACCTGGTGGAAAACCGCTACGTCGGCATGAAATCGCGCGGCTGCTACGAAACCCCGGGCGGCACCATCATGCTGCGCGCCCACCGCGCGATCGAATCGATCACGCTGGACCGCGAAGTGGCGCACCTGAAGGACGATTTGATGCCGCGCTACGCTTCCTTGATTTATAACGGCTACTGGTGGGCACCGGAACGTGTCGCGCTGCAGACGCTGATCGACCACACCCAGAAATCTGTCAATGGCTGGGTCCGCATCAAGCTGTACAAGGGCAACGTGATCGTGGTGTCGCGCGATTCGAAGACCGATTCGCTGTTCGACATGAACATCGCGACCTTCGACGAAGACGGCGGCGCCTACAACCAGGCGGATGCGGGCGGCTTCATCAAGCTGAATGCGCTGCGCATGCGGATCGCGGCCAAGGCGCGGGCCAAGCGCGGGCAGTAATTCCCGGGCGCTGAACGGTAAAAGCCGCTGGACCGGAAGGGCCAGCGGCTTTTCTTTTGGTACTCGCCCATCATTACTGCGGGCGCACCAACGGCTCGGATGGTAACCACAACGCCAGTAGCATCCCCGTTGCTCCGCACGCCATTTGCGCGGCTCGGCCGACTGCTCATTCCGACGCAACGAGACGTCCAGCACCAAGCTCTACTCCCGAGACAACGTGACGGCTACCCAACAACTGCGCGGAAGACGCGTAAGTCAACATGGATAGTTCAGCACCTCTCGTTACGTGTCCGCCAGCCGCATAAAGCCAGTTCGCCGGATTCCACCACTTGAAGCTGTACTTGGCCACAAGAACCCACCAATTCCCCTCATCCGGCAACAAAAGGTCAAGCGGCGTTTCCGTGATCGTTGAAGTTCTTATGGGATTGCTTGTCGCACGAAGCTGATGAAGTTGTATGAAGTGTCCTGACGATTCAGGCGATCCCCAAGAGAGGTTCTCTTTTCCGCCGTAGAATGTGATTTTCTTTAACTCTTCAGCAGCAATTGCGAGACGGTGTCCGCCGGGCGAAATCCGGACGAATTTGACTGCAGCACCACAAGGTGAACCAGGCAACCTGCGCCCAGTTTCAAGGTCAAGCACTACCGCCCCCTCTCCTCCCCGGTGTGAGACCATGATGTAGGTCTCACTAACCCGCTTTGCCACCAAATTGCGGATCCGTCCATCCACCTTGGCCGTCGACGCGGTTTCCTGTTGGACCCATTCCTTCAATGACGCTGTGGTGCTGACATCTTGACCGCAATCCAGGAAATTGGCCACATAAGCGGCTGCCAACCGCCTGCGATCGGCTAATTCCTCAAGTGCCTGGTCCTGCTGCGTCTTGCCGGGAGCGTCCTTACGGGGAAGTCGCTCCTTCAGCTCGACCTGGTCGGCGCTCACCCGATAGACAAGTGCCTCCTCTGTCGTAACCACAACGACCGATGGTTCTATTGCGGCGGCCATGTGAAACACGCTGCTCAATGCCAGAATCAGGAAAACGAGAACGTTCTTCATTGAGACCCTCCAAGCACCATCGAAGAAATAATTACGCGCTGTACAAATGCGCGTGTGAATTCAAGCAGGCGGTGCTGACGTAGCGCCCCCTGCTTTTCACACCGCAGCGGGTGAAGATTTTGAGTGCGTGTAGTTTGCCTTAAAACAATGGTTTGAAACTCGCCAATTATCACGAGCAGACTTTCGCTGCCATGAACGCGGCGGACCCGACTGGAAGGTATTGAATGCAAAAACCGCTGACCGATGGCCAACGGCTTTTTTAGTGTCCGTCTTGAGGCTGACTTAGAAGTGGAAGTTCGCCGTCAAACTCGCCCACCGCGGCGCCCCCGGCGTATACCGGTAGCCGCTCTTGTTGATCGCCGCCACATAGCGCTTGTCCCCCAGGTTGTACACGTTCAGCTGCAGGTCCAGCCAGCGCGCCACTTTGTATGCGGCCACCGCATCGACCACCCAGTAATCGTCCGTGTACGCCGGCGTGCCCACCGCCCCATCGCTACCGCGCAGCAGGCGGCCCGAATAGCGCACGCCGCCGCCGATGCGCAGGCCGAACGGGAAGGTGTAATTGGTCCAGCTGGTGAAGGCCGTCTTCGGCGTATAGGTCAGCGCATTTTCCCCGCCCGCCGTGATCACCCTGCCCTGCTCGACGCTGGTGTCCATCCAGCTGTAGCCGGCGCTGAGCGACCAGTCGCGCGTGAGCTGGCCGACCGCGCTCAATTCCACGCCCTGCACGCGCTTGCGGCCGGTCTGGTAATAGGTGGTCGGGTTCACCGGGTCCTGCTCGACCTCGTTCCTGACGACGGTGCGGAACAGTGCCGCGTTCAGGCCCAGCCTGCGGTGCAGCAGGTCCCACTTGGTACCGACCTCGGTGGTGGTGCTCACCTGTGGGTCGTAGATCGGGTTGGCCGCGCTGTTGGCGTTGCCGCTCAGGGTCAGGTTCGAGCCCGGCGGCTGCTTGGCATTGGCCCACAGCGCATACACGCTGCTGAAATCGGTCGGCTTGTACAGCAGCGAGACCTTGCCGCTGGTGACGCTGTCGCTCAGCTCCAGGTGGGTCGCCGCAGTCGTGGTCCCCGTGGCCGGCAGCGCATCGTAGCTGACGTCGAAGTGGTCGATGCGCAGCGAGGCCCCGAACAGCCACTTGTCGCCCAGCCTGATCGTATCCAGCAAATAGGCGGACTCGGTGCTCACCTCGCCCTGGTTGCGGGCGCCGCTGCGCACCAGCTTCAGGCTGGCAGGCGCGATCCCGGGGTCCGGGTTGTAGAGATTGGCCGGCGGCAGCACGCCCAGGTTGCCGAGGGCGGGATTGGCGAGGTTGTTGACGTAGCTGTAGTTGACCTGTTTCTCGTTGCTCAGGTCGAGACCGCTGACCAGCGTGTGGCGCAGCAGGCCGGTGTCGAATTCGGTGGTCAGCACGGTCTGGTTGGCCAGCACCGTGTTTTCCTGGTCCTTGATGGTACGGTTACCGCGCAGCAGCAGCCATGTTGACGGATCGTCCGCCCGCACGCCCGGATAGCGGACCGTCGCCGGCGCAATCGGCGCTTCCCGGGTGATGACGTTGGCGCCGCTGCTCATGAAGGCGCTCAGCAGGTAGAACTGCTTCGTCTTGCCGTAGCGGGTGGTGTTCCGCACCCGCATGCGCGGACTGAATTCGTGGTCGGCGATGGCGGTGAACATGTCGGCCTTGACACGATCGAAGTCGGCCCTGTTGCCATAGAAGTTTTGCGGATCCACCGGCGCCGGCTTGTCCAGTTCGTGCCGGACCGGCGGCGGGTTGACCGCCGTGGCGCTCGGAACGGTCGGGTTGGTGTAGCCCGGCAGGCCGACCGTCGGCACGCCGCCGTCCGGCAGGTTGTCCTGCTTGACGTGCAGGTAGTCGAGGTAGAGCCGGGACGGGCTGTTCAGGCCGAACGCGAGCGAAGGCGCCACGCCCCAGCGCCTGGCCTTGACTTCGTCGCGGGCCGGGTTGCCGTTGTCCTGGTCGAGTACGTTCAGGCGCAAGGCGATGCCGCGCCGGTGGTCGAGCACCGTGTTCAGGTCGGCCGTGGCGCGCAGGCGGTCGGCGCTGCCGGCATTCACGCTGACATTGCCGAAGCGGCGCAGCAGCGGCTGCTTGGTGCTCAGGTTGACCGAGCCGGTCGGCGCACCGCGCCCGGTATCGGTGCCGGCCGGGCCCTTGAGCACGTCGATCTGCTCGATGTTGAAGATGTCGCGCGAGATCGAGCCGATGTCGCGCACGCCGTCCACGAAGATGCTTCCCGAGCTGTCGAAGCCGCGCATGTAGATGGCGTCGCCGGTGTTGGTATTGCCGTTTTCTCCCAGGAAGAAGGTGCCGACGCCCGGCGTGTTCTGCAGCGCTTCGGTCAGCGTGGTGGCGCCCTGCTGCTGGAACAGCTCTTTCTTGATGACGACCACGGTCTGCGGCGTGTCGACCAGCGCCTCGGTGTACTTGGGCGAGGCCGCGCGGTCGGCCTTCAGCGCGTTGTCGCGCTCGCCGACGATGTGCACCTTCTGGTGGCGCTCGCCGTCGGCTGCGGCGGCAGCGGCCGTGCCGGCGTCGTCCGCGTGGGCGGCGAGCGGCAGCAGCATGGCGAACGCGGTACCGGCAACGGCATGTTTGCGATGGGTGATGTGCCTGGAAGTTTTCATGTGGTCTGGATGATGTCGTTTTGGAATAGTTATTGGAACGCCACGGACTCTAGCAAGGATTTCGCCATATGTAAACGCGAATCATTATCATTTGCGTTCATGATCAAAACCTTGGCGGCTTGTCCCGCCCTGCGCTACCATGAGGGTCTTCCCGGGCGGACGCGTGCGTGACGGTATGAGCGGCATCGACGATCATGGCGGCAATCCCTGCCTGGCCTGCGGCGCCTGCTGCATGAGCTTCCGCGTCTCCTTTTACTGGGCCGAGGCGGAAGCGCGGGGCTTGCCGGCCGCGCTGACCGAGCAGCTCGGTCCCTTCCATGCCTGCATGGCCGGCACCAACAGCCGGCAGCCACGCTGCGCCGCCCTGCACGGCGCGGTCGGCGGACCGGTGGCCTGCAGTGTCTATCTTCAGCGCCCCGAGCCCTGCCGCGAGGTGCAGCCGGGCGACGATAAATGCATCCGGGCGCGCAGCCGCCATGGCCTGGCAGCCTTGAAAACACCCGTTTAGGCATGCAATACAGATTTTTATTGCGTTAATGAACGGTTAGGCAGCCGTGCGCGTCGCCAAAATGTTACATTTGCGAAGATTCCTTGCTACACGGAGCATGCATGCTTTCCAACCTGAGCCTCAAGAGCAAACTGAGCATCGGCTTCGGTGCCATCGTCGCCATCATTCTGTTGCTGTTGGGCTTCGCCTATAACAATTTTTCCCGCTTGCAGGAAGCGCGCGACTGGGACCGCCATACGCTCGAGGTCTTGCTGGAAACCGACAAGATCGCGACCTCGATGCTGCAGGTCCAGGCCTCGGTCCGCGGCTACCTGCTGACCGGGAACGATGGCTTGCTGGCGACGGTCGAGGCCGAACACGCGCGCGCGCGCCAGCACCTGCAGCGCGCAATCGAACTCACGCGCGACAACAACGCCCAGCAGGGACGCCTGCAGCAACTCACGCCGATCCTCGAAAACTGGATGACGAATTCGGTGCACCCGCAGATCGCCACGCGGCGGCGTACCGGCGCGGCCGGACTGACCGCGGTCGCGGGCCAGGTCGACACCACGGTGATAGCGGGCAGCACAGCGATGGCCACGGTACGGCGCCTGCTGGAACAGGTTGAAGCCGAGGAAAACCGCCTGCTGGCCCAGCGCCAGCAGGAAACCGAGGCCCTCAAGCAAGCCATGGTCCGCGTGCTCGGCGGCGGCGGCGTCGCCTGCGTGCTGCTGGCGATCGTGATCGGCACCCTGCTGGTGCGCACGGTATCGAGCCCGCTGGCCAGCCTGAGCACGGCAGCGCGCCAGCTCGGCGCCGGCGTGCAGGGTTCGCGTGCCGAGGTGATGTCGAAGGATGAGCTGGGCCAGGTGGCGCTCGAATTCAACCGCATGGCGCAGGCGATCGAGGACAGCCAGGCCAAGGAACTCGCGGCCAGCAAGGAGCTGCGCGCCAAGGTCGACGCGCTGCTGGACGTGGTGTCGCGCGCCGCGCGCGGCGACCTCACCGGCGACATCGCCATCCGCGGCGGCGACGCCATCGGCCGCCTCGGCGAAGGCCTGGCCACGATGCTGGGCAACCTGCGCAGCCTGATCAACAACGTACAGCGCGCCGGCATCCAGGTCACCACCTCGGCCACCCAGATCGCCGCCTCCGCGCGCCAGCAGGAAGCGACCGGCGTCGAGCAGGCCCAGACCAGCGTCGAAGTGCTGTCGACCACGCGCGAGATCTCGGCCAATACGGCGCAACTGCTGCGCACGATGGAAGAAGCGACCGAAGTCGCCGACTACACCACCAATGCCACCGTCGATGCCCAGGACAACCTGAAGCGCATGGACCAGACCATGCAGCAGATGGTCGCGGCCACCGATTCGATCGGCGCCAAGCTGGCGGCCCTGTCGGAAAAGGCCAGCAACATCAATGGCGTGCTGACCACCATCACCAAGGTGGCGGACCAGACCAACATCCTGTCGCTGAATGCCGCGATCGAAGCCGAAAAGGCAGGCGAGGCAGGCCGCGGCTTTGCCGTCGTGGCCAGCGAGATCCGGCGCCTGGCCGACCAGACCTCGGTCTCGACCTGGGACATCGAGCAGATGCTGAAGGAGATGCAGTCGGCGGTCTCGGCCAGCGTCATGGGCATGGACAAGTTTGCCGAGGAGATCCGCCGCAGCGTGGGCGAGGCGCGCCGCGTGGCCGAACAGCTGTCCGGCATGACCGACCAGGTGCGCAAGCTGGCGCCGCGCTTCGACCTGGTGCTGCAGGGGATGCAGTCGCAGGCGGTGGGCGCGTCGCAGATCACGGAAACCATGACGCAGCTGTCCGACGCCAGCCAGCAGACCGTCGATTCGCTCAAGGCGACCAGCGAAGCCGTGCACCAGCTGCAGTACGCCGCCGGCGACCTGCAGCAGTCGGTGGCCAGCTTCGCGGTCAACCTGTAAGCGCCGCAGCGACGCACCGGTCCACCCATGAACGTGCTGGTCTTCCACATCGGTCCCGAACGCTATGCGCTGCCGCTGGCCGCCGTGCTGCGGGTGCTGCCGGCCGCGCGCCTGAAGGCGCTGCCCGGTGCACCGGACTACGTGGCCGGCCTGCTCGACCTGCACGGCGAGCCGGTGCCGGTGATCGACCTGTCGCGCCTGGGCGGCAGCCCGGCCGAGACCGTGCGCTACGACACCCGCATCCTGCTGGTCGACCTGCCGGCCGCCGGCGCCACCCGGCGCCTCGGGCTGCGGGCCGAGCGCGTGACCGGCGTCGAAACGCTGCTCGAGGCCCCGCTCGACCCCGGCGTGCTGGCGGCGCCCTGGCTCGGCGCCGTGGCCCGCAGCGCCGCCGGCGGCATGCTGCAACTGATCGAGCCGGCGCGGCTGCTGGCGCCCGAGGTGGCGGCGCTGCTGTTCGGCAGCGAGGGAGCGGCCGCATGAACCGCCTGCGCGACACGCTGCACGCCAGCACCGGCCTGATGCCGACCGACGCCGACCTGGAGCGGGCGCTGCGCGATGCCGCCGGCCCCGGCGGCCAGCGTGCCCTGCCGGCGCCCGAGGATTACGCGCCGCTCCCCGGCACGCCCGAGTTCGAGGCACTGGTCGACCAGCTGGTGGTGCCGGAATCCTGGATGCTGCGCGATCCGGCCGTGTTCACCGAAGCGCTGCGCTTCGTGCAGCAGCGCCTGGCGGCCCGGCCGCAGCGCCCCGTGCGCATCCTGTCGGTGCCGTGCGCCGGCGGCGAAGAACCGTATTCGATGGCGCTGGTGCTGGCGCAGGCCGGGATTCCCGCCAGCCGCTGCCGCATCGACGCGGTCGACCTGTCGCAGGCTGCGATCGCCCGGGCGCGCAGCGGACGCTTTACCCGCAATGCCTTCCGCGGCGCCGACCTGACCTTCCGCGAGCGCTGGTTCACGCGCCAGGGCGACGACTACCTGGTCGACGACGCGCTGCGCGCCTACGTCGGCTTCAGCCAGGGCAACCTGCTGGCGATGGGCGACCGCACCGGCTTGCCGGCCGGCGTCCCGGCGGCCGGCGTCCCGGCGGCCGGCGTCCCGGCGGCCGGCGTCCCGGCGGCCGGCGTCCTGCCACCCTACGACCTGGTGTTCTGCCGCAACCTGCTGATTTATTTCGACGCGCCCACGCGCACCCGCGCCGCCCAGGCTGTCGCCAATGTGCTGGCCGACGACGGCCTGCTGCTGTCCGGCCACGCCGAGGCGCCCTCGTTCTGCGCCAACGGATTCGTGCCGGCACATACGGGTTTCGTCCTGCGCAAGCGGATCGGACCGGCCCAGCCGGCGGCCGCCATGGCGGCGCTGGCCGACCTGCCGCCGCTGCGCCGCCGTGCGCGTGCCGCGCCGCTGCCCATGCCGCCGCACCGGCCGGCGGCCGCCACGCCGGCGCCATCGGCGCCACTGACGCCACCCGCGCGGCCGCCGGTGCCGCCGCCGGCGCCCGACGACCTGCTGGCCCAGGCGCGCAGCCTGGCCGACGCCGGCCGCCTGCAGCAGGCCGAAGCCGCCTGCCGCGCCCTGCTCGACATCGCGCCCGACAGCGCCGACGCCTGGTTCCTGCTGGGGACCGTGCAGGCCAGCGCCGCGCGCCCGCACGCGGCCGACACCAGCTGGCGCCGCTGCGTCTACCTCGCGCCCGACCATTACGAAGCCCTGTGCAGCCTGGCGCTGCTGCACGAAGGCCTGGGCGATGCCGCCACCGGCGCCGGCTTCCGCCAGCGCGCCGCGCGCATCTACGCACGCCGCGGGGGTGGAACCGCATGAGCGCCCTGAAACCCGGCAGCGGCACCATCCGCAACAGCCTGTCGCGTCCGGTCGATGCGGACTACGGCGAGGATTGGGCGCGCGAACTGGCGCGTCCGGCCAGCGGCGCGGGCAGCACCGATGCCGCGGCGATGGTGTTCCGGGTAGGCGCCGAATGGCTGGCGGTGCCGCTGGCACTGGCAGCCTCGGTGGCGCCGGTCGCCCCGGTGCACCGCCTGCCGCACCGGGGCGGCGGCGGGCCGCTGCTCGGCATCGTCGCCGCCGGCGGCAGGCTGTTGCCGGCGGTGTCGCTGGCGCGCCTGCTCGAGATCGACGCCGGCGCCGCCGTGCCGGCCGGACGCCACGCCTTTGCGCGCCTGCTGGTGCTGGCCGAATCCGGCCCGCAACGGGGCACCGGGCGCAGCGCAGGCGCATTTGCGCTGCCGGTGGACGAGGTGCAGGGGGTGGTGCGCTACGCCGGCGCCGCCCTGCTGCCGCCGGCGGCCACGGTCGGGCGCGCACCGCCGCCGCTGGTCAGCGGCGTGCTGGCGGATGCGGTGCGCGCTGCAGGGGACAATGGCGTGGCGGGCAGCGGCGCCGCCGGCCTGCTCGACGCCGGCCGGCTGATGACGGCGCTGAAAGGATTGCTGCGATGAGCCTGGACCACATGGGCGGTGACCTGAGCAGCTTCTCGATGCTCGACCTGTTCCGCATGGAGGCCGGGGAGCAGGCGCGCGTGCTGACCGACGGCCTGCTGCAGCTCGAGCGCGGCGCCGCCGATCCGGTGCTGCTGGAAGCGATGATGCGCGCCGCCCACTCGATCAAGGGCGCTGCCGCCATCGTCGACCGCCAGGCGGTGGTCGGCCTGGCGCATGCGATGGAGGACGTGTTCGTGGCCGCCCAGCAGGGCCGGACGACGGTCGACGCCGGCGCCGCCGATACCCTGCTCGACAGCGTCGACCTGATGCAGCGCCTGGCCGGCGCCGACGACGACGCCGGCACCGATGCGGCGGTGCAGGCGCGCATCGATGCGCTGGCGGCGCTGCTGGCCCGGCCAGCCGCTGCGCCCGCCGCTCCTGCGCCTGTCGCCGCGGCACCCGGTCCTGCAGCGCTGCCGCAGCCCGAAGCGCCGGCTGCAGCGGCCGCACCGGCGGACAAGCCGTCCGCGGGTGCGGAGGCCGCGCCCGTCCCTGCCTCCGCGCTGGTGGCTGCCAGCGACGAACTGCTGACGCTGGCCAGCCAGGCCCGCGTGCACGCCGGCCAGCTGCGCCCGTGGCTCGATTCCATGCAGCGCTACAAGCGCCAGCAGAGGAGCGTGCTGGGGGCGCTGGAACAGCTGCACGAGGCGATCGTGGCCGCCAACGACCCGCGCCTGCTGGAACTGGCGCTGGCGTTGCGCGACCGCGTGCAGCCGCTGCCCGGGTTCCTGCTGCGCTCGATCCGCGACGCCGAGAACTACGAGCGCCAGGCCTCCAACGTGTCGGCGCGCCTGGCCGACGAAGTGCTGGCGCTGCGCATGTGCCGCTTCGGCGACGGCGTGCACGGCTTGCCGCGCATGGTGCGCGACCTCGGGCGCAGCCTGGGCAAGGATGCGCAGCTGGTGATCGAGGGCAGCGCCACGCTGGTCGAGCGCGCCGTGCTGGCGCGCATGGAAGCGCCGCTGAACCAGTTATTGAGGAATGCCATCGACCACGGCCTGGAAACGCCGGCCGAGCGCAGCGCCGCCGGCAAGCCGGCCACCGGCACCATCGTCCTGAGCGCGCGCCACCGCGGCGGCATGCTGGTGATGGAAGTGCGCGACGACGGCCGCGGCGTCGATCCGGAACGCATCCGCCAGGCCGCCGCGCGGCGCACTGCCACGCCGGCCATCGCGGCCGAACTCAGCCTCGACGAGCTGATGGAATTCCTGTTCCTGCCCGGCTTTTCGCTGAAGGAGACGCCCAACGCCATTTCCGGGCGCGGGGTCGGCATGGACGTGGTGCACGAAGCGGTACGGCGCCAGAACGGCACCGTGCGCGCCGAGTCGACGCCCGGCGCCGGTTTCCGCACCCTGATCACGCTGCCGCTGACCCAGTCGGTGATGCGCGCGCTGGTGGTGGAGGTGGCCGGCGAGGCGTATGCGATGCCGATCACGCGCGTCGAACACGTGCTGCGCCTGCAGCGCAGCGAGGCGCGCACCCTGTCCGGCCGCGAGTACGTCGACCTGGACGGCGTCCACCTCGGCCTGGTGGCGGCCAGCCAGGTGCTGGAGCTGGACGATGCGGCGGGCACGCGCGACGACACCCTGTCGGTGGTCGTGGTCGGCGCCGGGGCCGAACGCTACGGGCTGGTGGTGGACGACATCGTCGGCGAGCAGAGCCTGACCGTGCAGCCGCTCGAACCGGTGTTCGGCAAGCTGCGCGACATCGCCGCCGGCGCCCTGCTGGAAGACGGCGCGCCGGTGCTGATCATCGACGTGCCCGACCTGCTGGTCTCGATCGGGCGCCTGCTCGACCAGGGTGCCAGCCTGCAGCCGGCGCGCGCGGCCGAGGCGGGGTCGGTGCGCCGGGTGCTGGTGGTCGACGATTCGCTGACGGTGCGCGAGATGCAGCGCAAGCTGCTGGCCGGCCACGGCTACCGGGTCGAGGTGGCGCTGGACGGCATCGACGGCTGGAACAACCTGCGCGCCGGCGAGTACGACCTGGTGATCACCGACATCGACATGCCGCGCCTGGACGGCATCGGCCTGCTCGAGCGCATCCGCCACGACCCGCGCCTGCAGCGCCTGCCGGTGATGATCGTGTCGTACAAGGACCGGCCGGAAGACCGCGCGCGCGGCATGGAGGCCGGCGCCGACTATTACCTGGCCAAGGGCAGCTTCCACGACGCCACCCTGCTGGAAGCGGTGCTCGACCTGATCGGCCCGGCCTACCATCGGGGGACAGCATGAGAATCGGCATCGCCAACGACAGCCCGACCGCGGCCGAGGCGCTGCGGCGCGTGGTCAGCTCGAACAGCGCGCACCGGGTGGCCTGGATCGCCCGCAACGGCCTGGACGCGGTGCGCCTGTGCACCGACCTGCCGCCCGACCTGGTGCTGATGGACCTGAACATGCCGGAACTCGACGGCATCGAAGCCACCCGCCAGATCATGCAGCGCGCGCCGTGCGCGATCCTGGTGGTGACGGCGGCGCCGCAGGACAACGTCAACGCGGTGTTCCGTGCGCTCGGCGCCGGCGCCCTCGACGTCACCGCGACGCCGGTGCTGCTGGGCCAGCCCGGCGGCGAAGCGGCGCTGCTGGCCAAGATCCGCACCATCGGCAAATTAATTGGAGGCGGCCGGACCATCATCGGCGGAGGCGCTGACGGTCCGGCTTCGGCCGCGGCCGGCGGCGACGCCGTCAAGCACCTGGTCGCGATCGGCGCCTCGACCGGCGGCCCGATGGCGCTGGCCAGGCTGCTGTCGCGCTGGCAGCCGCCGGCGGATACCGCGGTGGTGGTGGTCCAGCACATCGACGCCGCGTTTGCCGACCAGATGGCGAAATGGCTGGGCGACCAGATCCCCGTGCCGGTGCGCGCCATCGCCGGCGGCGAGGCGCCCGAGCCCGGCGTGGTCCAGCTGGCGCGCACCAATGACCACCTGTACATCACGCCAGGCGGCCGCTTCTGCTACGATAGCCATCCGCGCGACGAGATCTACCGCCCTTCGATCGACGTGTTCTTCGGCTCAGTCGCACTGCACTGGGAGCGCGCCGCCACCGGCATCCTGCTTACCGGCATGGGCCGCGACGGCGCCAACGGCCTGCTGGCATTGCGCCGGTCGGGCAAAACCACCATCGCCCAGGACGAAGCCAGCAGTGCCGTGTACGGCATGCCCAAGGCTGCCGCCGAACTGGGTGCCGCCGAAAAGATTTTATCGCTCGACAGCATCAGCCAGATGTTGTTGGGTAGAATGTCGGGTTTCGCGTGAATCAACACTCCGTTTCCAGTTCAGAACCACACATGTCCGCAGCCAGCCCGCACCCCGCCGAACCAACGAGCGCCGAGTACAAAGTGCGTGTCCTGCTGGTCGACGACCAGCTCATCATCGTCGAAGCCGTCCGGCGCATGCTCGCCAGCCATCCGGACATCGAATACCACTACGTCACCGACCCGCATGCGGCGCTGGCCGGCGCCCAGGCGCTGCGCCCGACCGTGATCCTGCAGGACCTGGTGATGCCCGGCGTCGACGGCTTCGACCTGATCCAGGAATACCGTGCCGACCCCGTGCTGCGCGAAGTGCCGGTGATCGTGCTTACCACCAAGGACGAACCCAAGCTCAAGGCCCACGGCTTCGCGGTCGGCGCCAACGACTACCTGGTCAAGCTGCCCGACCAGCTGGAACTGGTGGCGCGCATCCGCCACCACTCCAGCGGCTACATCAAGGGCTTGAAGTGCGAGGCCTGCCAGACCAAGCTGGCCGGTGTCCAGGCCGAACTGGCGCAGGTGAAGGCGGAGCTGGCGGCGCTGCGCGGGGCCTGAGCCGGCCCCGCCAGTGGTGGATTTCAAACGGTAACCGGCTCCGGCTCCAGCTCGACCCCGAAGCGCGCCCGCACATCCTGCTGGATCGCCCGCGCCAGCGCCATCACTTCCGCGCCGCTCGCGCCGCCGTTATTCACCAGCACCAGCGCCTGCTTCGGGTAGACCCCGGCGCGGCCCAGGCTCTTCCCTTTCCAGCCGCACTGGTCGATCAGCCAGCCGGCCGCCAGCTTCTCGCTGCCGTCGGGCTGGCGATGGTGCACCAGGTTCGGCCAGGCCTGCAGCAGCTGCGCGCACTGTGCGCCCGACACCACCGGATTCTTGAAGAAGCTGCCGGCATTGCCGATCTCCGCCGGGTCGGGCAGCTTGCGGCGCCGGATCGCGATCACGGCATCGCCGACCTGGCGCGGGGTCGGGTCGGCGCTGCCTTCCAGTGCCTGGGCCAGCTCGGCGTAGCGCAGGTTCGGGGTCCACGCGCGCGGCAGCGCGAAGGTCACGTCCAGCACCACCAGGTCGCGGCCCTCGGCGTGCTTGAACACGCTGTCGCGGTAGCCGAAGCGGCAGTCCGCCGCCGTCATCGTGCGCGTGCTGCCGGTGGCAAAGTCGAACACGGTCAAGGCGTGGAACACATCCTTGATCTCGGCCCCGTAGGCGCCGATGTTCTGGATCGGCGAGGCGCCCACCGTGCCCGGGATCAGCGCCAGGTTCTCCAGGCCGCCCAGGCCCTGCGCCAGCGTCCATTCGACCAGGCCGTGCCAGTTCTCGCCGGCCTGGGCCCGCACCAGCGTCACCGCCTCGTCCTGGCCGACGATGGCCTTGCCGAGCAGGCCCATGTGCAGCACCAGCGCGTCGACGTCGCGCGTCAGCAGCAGGTTGCTGCCGCCGCCCAGCACCAGGCGCGGCAGCACGGCCAGCGCCGGGTCGGCGGCGAGCTGGGTCAATTGCACGGGGTCGGTGATGCGCAGGTAGCGCCGCGCACGCGCGTCGATGCGGAAGGTATTGAAGGCTTGCAGGGAAACGTCGGTGGACAGGGACAGGTCGGACATGGCGGGGATCGAGTAATTTGTGCCGATTATATAGCGGCACAGCCCGATGGAAGCCGCATGTCATGTCCGCTACAATACCGCCATTCTTCCCAAGCATAAGAAAAGGAAAACACAATGCCATCATTTGACGTGGTCTGCGAAGCAGACATGGTCGAGGTCAAGAACGCCGTCGATCAATCCAGCAAGGAAATCGAAACCCGCTTCGACTTCAAGGGCACCTCGGCCAAGGTCGAGCAGAAGGACAAGGAAATCACCCTGTACGGCGATTCGGATTTCCAGATCGCCCAGGTCAAGGACGTCCTGTTGAGCAAGATGACCAAGCGCAAGGTCGACGTCCGCTTCCTGGACGAAGGCAAGATCGAGAAGATCGGCGGCGACAAGGTCAAGCAGGTGCTGAAGGTACGCAACGGCATCGAGACCGAGGACGGCAAAAAGATCACCAAGCTGATCAAGGAAAGCAAGATGAAGGTGCAGGCCTCGATCCAGGGCGACACCGTGCGCGTCACCGGCAAGGACCGCGACATCCTGCAGGAAGCGATCGCCCTGCTGCGCAAGGACGTCAAGGACTTGCCGCTGGCCTTCAACAACTTCCGGGATTAAGCCGACCATCGCCCCTGCGCTGGAGGGATAGCGCAGCTATCCCTCCAGCGCAGGGGCGATGTAGTGGCACGCTTGCACGCCGGATCGCACGACCGTTCGGTAAATGGTGCTCGGCCCCCTCCTCTCCTTGCGGTAAAATGGAGGGTGCGCAAATACGTCATATAGCGACGTTGCTCTGCGATAAACAGTGATTGGTAGTCTAAGGATAGCAATGAAACGAGTTGATGATTTCCGCCTGCGTCTGGGCAACAAGGAATATGTGCCCATCATGATCGGCGGAATGGGCGTGGACATCTCGACGTCCGAGCTGGCGCTGGAAGCGGCGCGCCTCGGCGGTATCGGACACATTTCCGATGCGATGGTGCAGGATGTCTCGGACCGCAAGTTCGACACCAGCTTCGTCAAGGAAAAGACCAAGCTCTACAAGTTCAACATCAACAATTCCGACAAATCGGTGGTCCAGTTCGACCTCGAGCGCCTGGCCGAGGCGACCCGCCTGCACGTCGGCGCCACCATGGCCGCGAAAAAAGGCGATGGCCTGATCTTCGTGAACTGCATGGAAAAGCTGACCATGAACGCGCCGAAGGAAACCCTGCGCACCCGCCTGTCGGCGGCGCTGGACGCGGGCATCGACGGCATCACCATGTCGGCCGGCCTGCACCTCGGTTCGTTCGAGCTGATCAAGGACCACCCGCGCTTCCGCGAGGCCAAGCTGGGCATCATCGTGTCCTCGGTGCGCGCGCTGCAGCTGTTCCTGCGCAAGGTGTCGCGCCTGAACCGCAATCCCGACTACATCATCGTCGAAGGCCCGCTGGCCGGCGGCCACCTCGGCTTCGGCATCGAGGACTGGAAAGAATACGACCTGCATACCATCATGGACGAGATCCACGCGTACATGAAGGCGGAAAACCTGGACATCCCATTGATCGCGGCCGGCGGCATCTTCACCGGTTCCGATGCCGTCAGCTTCCTGGAAAAAGGCGCCGGCGGCGTGCAGGTGGCGACCCGCTTCACCATGACCCACGAATGCGGCCTGCCGGACAGCGTCAAGCAGGAATACATCCGCGCCACCGAGGACGACATCATCGTCAACGGCGTGTCGCCGACCGGCTACCCGATGCGCATGCTGAAGCAGACCCCGGCGATCGGCTCCGGCATCCGTCCGGGCTGCGAATCCTACGGCTATCTGCTGGATGCGACCGGCAATTGCGCCTACATCAATTCATACAACCGCGAAGTGCAGGCCAATCCGGACCAGAAGAACGTGCAGGTGTTCGACAAGACCTGCCTGTGCACCCACATGCGCAACTTCAACTGCTGGACCTGCGGTTCGACCACCTACCGCCTGAAGGACACCACCCACAAGCTGGCCGACGGTAATTACCAGATCCTGTCCGCCGAGCACGTGTTCAAGGATTACCAGTTCAGCGTCGACAACCAGATCGCGCTGCCGCCGCGGCAGGAAGCAGCAGCCTGATTTCGCCTTGCTCCGCGAAAGCGGGGGGCAAGATGACGGCGCGGATGTCCGCGCCGTTTTCTTTTCATCGTCCCATTCCTGATGGAACGAATTGCCCGCTCCACTGTCCAACGGTGGTTGACCTTGTGTCGGGAGACGCCGCATGTCCGAGTTCGAGCACCCGATAAGGGCCACTTTCCTGGTGGACGCGAGAGGAACCATCGCCGGCTGGAATACCGGCTGTATCCAGCTGTTCGGGCTGGCGTCCGGTGCCGCCCTCGGCCGTCCGGCCACCCTGCTGCTCGCCGCCGGCCAGGCCGAATGGCAGGATGCCCTCCACGGTGCCCAGGCCTGTGAACGCGAGCTCGCCGTCGACCTGTACGCCGCGCATGGACGCATCCTGCTGGCCAGCCTGGCGCTGGTGCCGCAATTCGATGCCGGCGGCGGCCTGGTCGGGCACACGGTGGCGGTCCTTGCACAGCAATTCACGCTGGACGATGCGACCGAAGCGGAGCGCGTCGCGCGCACGCCGCTATCCTCGGTGGTCGACCTGTTTCCCGGCACCTTCTTCGCGATCAACCGCGACGGCCGCTTCGTGCTGTGGAACCACAACATGGAGCGCATGCTGGCGCTCATGCCCGACGAACTCGCCGCCACGCGTGCGGTCGACCTGGTCGACCTGCCGCAACGCGCCCAGTTCGCGGACGGGATGCGGCGCGTGTTCGAGCACGGCGAAGAGCTCCAGCTCGAAGTCGAGTACGTTTCCAAGAGCGGCAAGGAAACGCCCTTCCTGCTGCGCGGCAGCCGCATCCGCTGCGACGGCAAGGATTACCTGTTCGGCCTCGGCATCGACATCACCGAGCGGCGCGCGCGCGAAACCCACCTGCGCCTGCGCGAGCGCGCCCTGCACGCAGCCAGCAACGGCATCCTCATCACCCGCAGCAGCAGCGAGCCGGGGGCCGACAACCTGATCGACTACGTCAACCCGGCCTTCGAGCGCATCACCGGCTACCCGGCCGACGAGGTCATCGGCCTCGACCCGCGCTTCATGGCGGCGCCGGGCATGGACGACAACGAGCGCGCCATGCTGCGCGACGCCATCGCCCGCCGCACCAGCGTCAACGTGGTGCTGCGCAACCTGCGCAAGAATGGCGAGCTGTTCTGGAACGACCTGAACATCACGCCGGTGCAGGACGAGCATGGGGCGGTCAGCCATTTCATCGGCGTCATCAACGACGTGACCGCGCTCAAGCAGCGCACCGCCCGCCTCGAGCACGAAGTCAACCACGACGCGCTGACCGGCCTAGCCAACCGCAACCTGATGTGGGACCGGCTGGAGCAGGCGCTGCACCTGGCCGGGCGCCAGAAATCGCTGGTGGCCACCGTGCTGATCGATCTCAACGACTTCAAGGCAATCAACGACACCTTCGGCCACGAGGCCGGCGACGTGGTGCTGAAGGTGGTCGCGCGCCGCCTGCTGGCCTCGGTGCGCGACAGCGACACGGTGGCGCGCATGTCGGGCGACGAATTCGTGCTGGTGCTGACCAACCAGCCGTCGCTGCGCTTCACGCTGCGCATGGTCGAGCGCCTGCGCCGCAGCTTCGCGATCCCGGTCGCCTTCGGCGGCCACGAAATCCCGGTCGGCGCCAGCGTCGGCGTGTCGCTGTATCCGCATGACGGCAATACCGCGGCGGAACTGGTACGCGCCGCCGACGTCGCCATGTACCACGGCAAGGGTAATGGGCATAACGACGTGAATTTCTTCTCCAGCAATATGAAGGCCAGTACCGAGGCCAAGCGCAAGATCGAGAGCGAACTGCACGAAGCCATCGAGCGCGACGAACTGTTCCTGCTGTACCAGCCGCGCGTGGCCACCCACTCTGGCCGCATGACGGGCTTCGAGGCGCTGCTGCGCTGGCGCCATCCCGAGCATGGGGTGCTGCCGCCCGGACATTTCCTGGCTGAGGCCGAGGAAAGCGGCGCCATCGTCGAGATCGGCCGGCGCGTGCTCGACCAGGCCAGCGCCTTTGCCGGCCAGCTCGCCGCCATCGGCTTCGGCAACGTGCCGGTGACGGTCAATGTGTCCTATCGCGAATACAGCCAGCCCGGCTTCGTGGCCGGCCTGGCCGAGCGCATGGCGCGCCACCGGCTGGCGCCGGGCAGCCTGCAGCTGGACCTGCGCATCGAGGGCCTGATCCGCAATCCGACGCTCGGCCGCGAACTGGCCGAGCAGTTGCGCGAACTGGGCATCGGCTTGTCGGTGGATGGCTTCGGCGCCGGGCTGTGCGACCTCGGCTACCTGGAACAGCTGGCGGCGACCCAGGTCAAGCTGGCGCGCGGCACCGCGCACTCCGCGCTTGACGCCGGTGGCGCGATCGCCAAGAGCCTGGTCGACATCGGGCACAACCTCAACATGCAGGTGGTCGGCGAAGCGGTGGAAACGCAGCCGCAGATGGAATTCCTGACCGCGCTCGGCTGCGACCAGCTGCAGGGGATCTGGTTCAGCGAACCGCTACCGCCCGAGGCCGCGCAGCGGCTATTGCAGGAACGCCAGCTGGCCTAGCGCGCCGGGGTCAGGAGCGTTTGAGCTGCCCGATGACGCTCGCGACCTTGGTGGTGATCACGTCGACCGCCGGGCCGTTGGCGCCGTGCGGCAGGATCACGTCGGCGTGGCGCTTGGTCGGCTCGATGAACTGCTTGTGCATCGGGCGCACCGTGTTCATGTACTGGTTGACGATGCTTTCCATCGTGCGGCCGCGCTCGGCCACATCGCGCTGCAAGCGGCGGATGAAGCGGACGTCGGGCGCGGTGTCGACGAAAATCTTGAGCGACATCATCTTGCGCAAGTCGGCGTCGTACAGGGCGAACAGGCCCTCGATCACGATCACCGGCGCCGGCTTGACCGGGATGGTCTTGCCCGAGCGGTTGCTGATCGTGAAGTCGTACTCCGGCATCTCGATGGCTTCGCCATTGCGCAAGGCGTGGACGTGCTGCACCAGCAGCGGCCAGTCGAAGGCTTGCGGATGGTCGTAGTTCTGCTTACGGCGTTCATCAAGGCTGAGGTCGGTCTGGTCGCGGTAGTAGTCGTCCTGCATCACGACCGACACCATCTCGGTACCGAAGGACGCCAGCACCTGCTGGGTCACGGTCGACTTGCCGCTGCCGCTGCCGCCGGCGACCCCGATCACAAAGGGAACAAAGGAATGTTGATTCATCCCCGCATGATACCGGAGCGGCGGCGGAACGGACAGGGCCGGCGTCGCTTCCGTTGTCAGCCTTCGCTGGTGATGCGCTTGACGAGCGCCCCCAGAACGTCCTCGGCCATGTCGTTCGACACCTGGCAGGTGCCCGCATTTTCGTGGCCGCCGCCACCGTATTCCAGCATCAGCATGCCGATGTTGGTCCTGGAGCTGCGGTTCAGGATCGACTTGCCGGTGGCGAACACGGTGTTCTGGTTCTTCAGGCCCCACAGCACGTGGATCGAGATATTGGTTTCCGGGAACAGCGCATAGATCAGGAAGCGGTTGCCGGCATAGATCACCTTTTCCTCGCGCAGGTCGAGCACGACCAGGTTGGCATGCACCTTGGCGCAGCGCCGGATCTGCTGCTTGCACAGTTCGTTGTGCTGTTCATACAGCGTCACCCGCTCGCGCACGTCCGGCAGTGCCATGATCTGCTCGATGCCGTGGTTGCGGCAGTAATCGATCAGGTCCATCATCAGCTGGTAGTTCGAGATGCGGAATTCGTGGAAGCGGCCGAGGCCGGTGCGCGCATCCATCAGGAAGTTCAGCAGGTTCCAGCCCTTGGGGTCGAGCACTTCTTCCTGGGTAAACCGGGCGGCGTCGCCCTTGTCGACCGCCGCCATCATGTCACGCCAGGCGGCCGGGAAGGCGCGCGTGCCGCCGTAGTGGTCGTACACCACGCGCGCCGCCGACGGCGCCCTGGGGTCGATCACGTGGTTGTCGCGGCGGCCGCTGTTGCGGACGGTTTCCGACAGGTGGTGGTCGAAGGCCAGGTGCGCGCCCGCCACGTACGGCAGGTTGGTCGTGATGTCGCGCGCACTGATCGCGATCTTCCCGTCCTGCATGTCCTTCGGATGGACGAACAGGATGTCGTCGATCAGGTCCAGGTGCTTGAGCAGGACGGCGCAGACCAGGCCGTCGAAGTCGCTGCGGGTTACAAGGCGGTAGCGTTGCGGAACGGCAGACATCGGCACACCCTTTCATGGCAGTGGAGACCGAATCATCATACCGTGCAATATTTCCAAATGACAGTTTTTGGTGAAGGATTGCAGTCCAGGCACCTTATCCTGCGGGCTGTCGCAAAGCGCTGGCACTGGGGCGGCCCGCAAATTACAGTTGTAACATCCCAACAGCAGGCGTGGATGCGGCCGGCATTTCGCCGCCGGAGGCCGGCCAGGCAGTACACTCGCCGGCACAGTCCATTAGCGCTCTATCAAGAATAATAGTTCCATGCCAACATCGCGTCCAACCCAGCAGGCCTTGTCGACCGCCCTGTCATCGCTGTACCGCGCCTTCGACGCGGTGGCGACCTGGGTGACGCAGCTGTCATGGTGGAAGTTCCTGCTGTTTGCCGCGCTGCTGCTGACGGCCGGCACCATCGTGCAACAGGAATTGTTTTCCGGCGGCGAGGAAGACATCGTGCGCACCGAGCGCAGCGCGCGCCGCGACGAACCCACCATTACCATCGACGACAGCGGCATCCACCTGAATCCGCGCGGCCGCGCGCGCAGCGGCGCCACCGTCAACATCGATCCGGAAGCCGAAGCTGCCAAGGCCGAGGCTGCCGCAGCCGCGGCGTCGGCCGA
Organism: Herbaspirillum sp. SJZ107; assembly: GCF_006715485.1. GTDB lineage: Bacteria > Pseudomonadota > Gammaproteobacteria > Burkholderiales > Burkholderiaceae_D > Telluria. Next base: position 600,650 of record NZ_VFNH01000001.1, on the reverse strand, counting down.
GGCCGAAAAGGCCGCCGGCAAGGCCGGCAAGGCGGCGGCGGATGCCGCCCAGACTGCAGCCGCCGGCAAGGCCGCGCAGGCGGTACCGGTGCCGCCCGTACCGCCCGCGCCGCCGGGTACGCCGTCGCGCGTCGCCAAGAGCGGGCGCGGCGGCGACGAGGTCCACATCGACCTGCCGCCGCAGATCAGCGACGAGCTGTCGGATGCGATCGAAGCCGCGGTCGACGATGCCGCCGAAGCCAAGGCGCGCAGCTACCACAAGCAGGCCTCGACCTGGTTCACCAGCTTCGTCTGGCTGCTGGTGCTGGCCCTGTTCGGTACCAAGGCGCTGGTCGGCGGCAAGAAGCGCGCCGAGGCCGAGATGCAGACCGCCACCGCGGCGGCCGAGCGCGAGTCGATGCAGCGCCAGCTGTCGGAAGCCAAGATGCAGACCATGCAGGCACAGGTCGAGCCGCATTTCCTGTTCAATACCCTGGCCTCGGTCGAGCACCTGATCGAGACCGACCCGCCGCGTGCCTCGGCCATGCAGCGCACCCTGATCCAATACCTGCGCGCGGTGCTGCCGCAGATGCGCGACAACACCCTGGTCACCAACCTCGGGCGCGAAGTCGACATGGTCAACGCCTACCTCGACCTGCTGAAAATGCGCATGGAAGAGCGCCTGACCGTCAACGTGCAGGTGCCGAGCGGGCTGCGCAGCGCGGCCTTCCCGCCGATGATGCTGCAGTCGATGGTCGAGAATGCAATCAAGCACGGACTCGAATGCAAACCCGAGGGCGGCCACCTGGACGTGACTGCCGAGGTGTTCGACAGCCGCCTGCGCGTGACCGTGGCCGACGACGGCGTCGGCTTCGGGGTCGTGCCGAGCAAGGGCACCGGCCTGGGCCTGTCGAACATCCGCGACCGCCTGGCACTGTTGCACGGCAAGGCCGGCCACCTGCACATCGCGGCCAACAGTCCCAGCGGCGTGATCGCGACCATCGAAGTGCCCTACCAGCTGGCGCCAAAATAGACCCCATCGAAATCGGAATCCAGCCTATTGCCCCAGGCGACGTTTCGTTGAATAATCGACATTCCCTCATCCAGCCCATTACGAGCCACTGCGACCATGCCTACTGCGATCATTGCCGATGACGAAAGACTGATGCGCGACCTGCTGCGCACCCGCCTGTCCCAGGCGTGGCCGGAACTGCAGATCGTCGGCGAAGCGAAAAACGGCGACGAAGCCGTGCAGCTCGTCGGCGAACTGCGGCCCGACCTCACCTTCCTCGACATCCGCATGCCGGGCAAGACCGGGATGGATGCGGCGCGCGAGATCGGCGACGCCAGCCAGGTCGTGTTCGTGACCGCCTACGACGAGTATGCGGTGGAAGCCTTCGAGCGCGGCGCCGTCGACTACGTGCTGAAACCGCCGGAACCGGAGCGCCTGCGGATCACGGTCGAGCGCCTCAAGGAGCGGCTCAAGGAACGCAGCGGCACGGCGGAAGGCGCGGCGCCGCGCGCGGGCGCGCCTGCGGCCGTGAACATGAGCGACACCGTCAGCGCCATGCTGACCCAGCTGGCGGAGAAGATCGCCGCGCCCAAGCCGAAATACCTGCAATGGATCCAGGCCAGCATCGGCCAGGACCTGCGCATGATCCCGGTCGAGGACATCCTGTTCTTCCGTTCGGATGAGAAATATACCTGCGTCCAGACCGACAAGCTGGAAGCCCTGATCCGCAAGCCGGTGCGCGACCTGGCCGAGGAGCTCGATCCCTCGCTGTTCTGGCAGATCCACCGCGCCACGCTGGTCAACGTCAATGCAATCGAAGGCGTCACGCGCGACATCCGCGGCCGCCACCTGGTGCTCATCAAGGGCCGTCCGGACAAGCTCGAAGTCAGCCGCAGCTTCCTCCACCTGTTCAAGCAGATGTAAGAGCGCCTGAAAAACCTCCATGGCGGCGTTGCATCGTCTCGCCGTACTAGCATCATACTGTCGAGCCTCAAGCCGGCCATGGCCGGCGGCGCGTAAGGTAGATCCCGGACCCGCAAGCGGGTCGTTTTTTCGAGGGCCTACCATGAACCCGTCGCGCCGCCTGCGTTTCACCGGCTGGCCCGCAGCCTCGCAATTGGGATGTTTCCTGATCGGGCTGGCTGCCGGCCGTGCGCTGGGCCGCCGCGTCCACAAGGAAGCAGACACCGTGCCCGCCAGCCGCCAGATCGTGCATCACGCCAGCGAAGCCATCATCTCGGCCGACCTCGGCAACCTCATCGTCACCGCCAACCCGGCCGCCGCCAGCCTGTTCGGCACCAGCGTCGAGCAGATGCTGGGCAGTCCGCTCGAACGCTACATCGAAGCACCGCACGGGTCGCAGGACGGTCCCAGCGAATTCTTCGGTGCCGGCGACGGCCGCGCCGGGCGCCGTGCCACCGACTACACCGTCACCGGCCTGCGCGCCGACGGCCACCGTTTCCCGCTCGAAGGGTCGATCTCGCGCGCCAGCAACGGCACGCCCTACTACACCGTGATCATGCGCGATGTCTCGGACCGCCAGCGGGTGCAGGACAAGCTGTCGCGTTCGCACGACCAGCTGCGCCAGCTGTCGGCCGCGCTCCAGACCATCCGCGAAGAAGAGCGCACCCACATCGCCCGCGAGCTGCACGACGACCTCGGCCAGATCCTGGCCTCGCTGCGCATGGACCTGAACCTGCTGCAGCAGACCGACGGCACGCCCACCGACAGCCTGCGCCTGATGCACGGCATGGAAGCCAACCTGCTGACCGCGATCACCTCGCTGCGCCGGATCGCCACCAACCTGCGGCCGCGCGCGCTGGACGAAGGCGGCCTGTATTTTGCCCTGCAGGGATTGCGCGACGATTTCGTCGAACGCTACGGCATTCCCTGCGCCCTGCTCGCCGACGAAGCCGAACTGCGCCTGGACGACGCCGCCAGCACCGCCATCTTCCGCATCGTGCAGGAAGCGCTGACCAACATCGCGCGCCACGCCGAAGCGACCAGCGTGACCATGAACCTGTTCCGCCTGAACGGCGACCTGCTGGTGACGATCCGCGACGACGGCGTCGGCATCCGCCCCGAAGACATGGAAAAGGCGGCCTCGCTGGGCCTGATCGGCATGCGCGAGCGGGTCTGGGGCATGCGCGGAGAAATCTCGATCAGTTCCGAAACACCATCCGGCACGCGCGTCGACATCGTGCTGCCGGTTGCCGGGCACCTGGTATGAGCAGCGGACCCGGCCAGCAAGTGTGGATAATAAACAACATTTCGCTTTGTCATTAAACGGACATACGTCTTCGATAAGATGCCAGTCATTCAAGAGAGTAGTTTATAAAAAGCAACTCCTCTCTCGACCGACTTTACCCTTATTGGAGAAACCCGAATGCAAGTCAAACGCCTGGCCATCGCCCTGATCGCCGCCACCCCGCTGTTCGCTGCTGCCCAGTCCAACGTCCAGCTGTACGGTATCCTCGATGCCGCCGTGTCGTCGCAGGACCTCGGTGGTCCGGAAGGCCGTCAGACCGTGGTCAACTCGGGCAACCAGTCGAGCAGCCGCTTCGGTTTCCGCGGCAGCGAAGACCTGGGCAATGGCCTGAAAGCGATCTTCAACCTGGAAGCCGGTACCGCGATCGACACCGGCGCCGGTGACTCGGCCCTGTTCGGCCGACGCGCCGTGGTCGGCCTGGACGGCGCCTTCGGTGCCGTGACCGTGGGCCGCGAATACTCGCCGATCGCTTCGATCGCCGCCGCCTCCGACGCTTTCGGCCAGGGCTTCTACGGCTCGAACCTGGCCGCCTTCGGCGCCAACTTCCCGAACACCGCCGCCGCCGCAGCCCCGGCCGGCAGCACCAACCGCCTGACCCGCCGCCTGGGCAACTCGGTCAACTACAAGAGCGCATCGTTCGCAGGCTTCAGGGTGCTGGCCGCCTTCGCCGCCGGCGAAACCACCCCGACCACCACCACCAACGTCAACACCTCCCTCGAAAAGGGCAACCTGTGGGGCGGCGGCGTGGAATACACGCTGGGCGGCCTGTACCTGGGCGCCGCCTACCACCAGATCAAGCGCGTGGCAGCCGACGAAGACAAGGAAATGGCAGTCGGCGGCAGCTACCGCTTCGACCAGCTGGGCGGCTTCGAGATCAAGGCCAACTGGATGAAGGCCGAGCGCCCGGCCGTGGCCGACTACAAGCAGGCCAACATCGGCGGCTCGATCCCGTTCGGCGCCCACCGCTTCTACGTCAACTACCAGCAGCAGAAGCAAGCCAGCGCCGAAGGCAAGACCTGGGCACTGGCCTACACCTACTCGCTGTCGAAGCGCACCAACCTGTACGCCAGCTACGCCAGCCTGGACAACAACAGCACCGGCCAGTTCGGCATTGCCTCGTCGTCGGTCACCCTGACCCCGACCGCCGTGAACCGCGATCCGGACGTGTTCTCGCTGGGCCTGCGTCACACGTTCTGAGCGAACACCTGATACAAAATGAAAGCGGCCGGGGTCTCCCGGCCGCTTTTTTCATGGCGTGGACGCCGCGTTATTTCAAACGGCAGGTCAGCAGCCAGTAATACTCCATGCGCACGATCTTGATCTCGCGCACCGCGTCGGCCAGGCGCTTGCGCAGCGTGCTGTCGGTCGGGTAGCTCTTGGGCAGCTCGACCCGCTCGCCGTCCGGCGTGGTCACCAGCTGGAAGGTATTTCCCTGCGCATCGGTACGCGCGATGGTGGTGCTGCTGCCCTCGACGTAGGCGTCGTCCAGCACGATCAGCAGCACGTCCTTGCCCACGCGCGCGCGCAGCTGCTTGAGGAAGGCTTCCTGTTCCTCGCGCAGCAGGTGCGACCACCAGAAGCCGATGAAGACCGCGGTGAAGTCGCCCAGGTCGGCCGGCAGGTCGAGGCCATCGGCTTCGCGGAAGCTCACCTTGTCGGCCGGCAGGCGGCGGCGCGTGGCCAGTGCCAGCATCTCGGCGCTGGTGTCGGTGGCGACGATGCGCTCGGCGCTGGCGGCCATGACTTCGGTCCAGTAGCCGGTGCCGCAGGCCAGTTCCAGGATGGTATGGCCGCGCACCAGGTGGGCCACCATCTCGCGCAGCTGGCCGAGGTCGTTGGCGCGCTCGTGGCGCCCGCTGGCGGCGGCATCGTAGCCGGCAGCAGTTTTCGCGTAAAAGGCCGCAACTTGGTTCTTGTGTTCCATCATTCTTCTCTAGTTCTCAAAGCTCGTCGCATTAAAGCTCGTCGCATTAAAGCTCGTAATTGTCGCTCGTGCCGCGCATGGCCGACTCCACCATCTTGCGATTCAGCGTCGGCGCCAGCAGCTCGATGAAAGTATAGATATAGCTGCGCAGATAGGCGCCCTGCTTCACCGCCACCCGCGACACGTTCATGCCGAACAGCTGGCCGACCGGGATCGCCCGCAGGTTGCGGTCGCGTTCCGGGTCGAAGGCCATGCCGGCGATGATGCCGATCCCCATGCCCAGTTCCACATAGGTCTTGATGACGTCGGCGTCGATCGCTTCCAGCAGCACGTCCGGCTTCAGGTGGCGCAGCTCGAAGGCGTGGTCGATCTTGCTGCGGCCGGCAAAGGCGGAATCGTACGTAATCAGCGGGTAACCCGCAATCTCTTCCAGCGAAATTGCCTTGGAGCGCGTCAGCGGATGCTCGTGCGGCACCACCACCACGTGTTCCCACTGGTAGCACGGCAGCGTGATCAGGCCGTCGACGGCGGCGATCGACTCGGTCGCGATGGCCAGGTCGGCCTGGTCGTTCTTGACCATCTCGGCGATCTGGCGCGGATTGCCCTGCAGCAGCGACAGCCGTACTTTCGGGAAACGCTGCATGAAGGCCTGCACCACCTTCGGCAGCATGTAGCGCGCCTGGGTATGGGTGGTGGCGATCGTGAAGCTGCCGCTGTCCTGGGCCGCGTATTCCTTGCCGATGCGTTTGAGGCTGTCGATCTCCTGCATGATCAGCTCGACCGACTGCAGCACCAGGCGGCCGGGTTCGGTCAAGCCGCGGATACGCTTGCCGTGGCGGGTGAAGATATCGACCCCGAGTTCTTCTTCCAGCTCGATGATGGCCTTGGAGACGCCCGGCTGCGACGTAAACAGCGCCTTGGCGGCATCGGTCAGGTTGAAGTTCTGGCGAACCGCTTCACGTACGAAGCGTAGTTGGTGGAGGTTCATTGCATTTTCTAAAAATCAATCCCTACGTGCATTTTACAAGCTTGCTTATACCTCAGGCTCATATAAGCAAATAAAATCTCAGTCGTTTGGAATAAAGCTCTATTTTATTAATATTCCATTAGTTTGGGTCAGGACTGGCCCACCGCATCCACAGGATCTTGACCATGTACCGTTACGACCAATACGACCACCTCATCGTGCGCGAACGCATCGCGCAGTACCGCGACCAGGTACAGCGCCGCCTCAACGATGAGCTGACCGAAGAAGAATTCCTGCCGCTGCGCCTGCAGAACGGCCTGTACATGCAGCGCCATGCCTACATGCTGCGCATCGCTGTGCCCTACGGCCTGCTGTCGACCGCGCAGATGCGCATGTTCGCCCACATCGCGCGCAAATATGATCGCGGCTACGGCCACTTCACGACGCGCCAGAACATCCAGTTCAACTGGATCGAACTGGAGCAGACGCCGGACATCCTGGCCGACCTGGCGTCGGTCGAGATGCACGCGATCCAGACCTCGGGCAATTGCATCCGCAACACTACCACCGACCAGTTTGCCGGCGTCGCAGCCGACGAGATCGTCGATCCGCGTCCGTTCGCCGAAATCCTGCGCCAGTGGAGCACCTTCCACCCCGAGTTCATCGCCCTGCCGCGCAAGTTCAAGATTGCCGTCAACGGCGCCGTGGAAGACCGCGCCGCGATCGCGATCCACGACATCGGCCTGACCGCCGTGCGCAACGAAGCGGGCGAAGTCGGCTTCAAGTTCATGGCCGGCGGCGGCATGGGCCGCACCCCGATCCTGGGCAGCGTGATCAACGAATTCGTGGCCTGGCCGCACCTGCTGACCTACACCGAAGCGATCATGCGCGTGTACAACCAGTTCGGCCGCCGCGACAACAAGTACAAGGCGCGCATCAAGATCCTGGTCAAGGCGCTGGGCGTCGAGGAATTCACGCGCCTGGTCGAGGCCGAGTTCGCCGACCTGAAGGACGGCCCGGAAACGCTGACCGCCGAGGAACTCGAGCGTGTCGCGGTCTGGTTCAATCCGAAACCATATAAAACGCTCGAAGCGATCGATCCCCGTGCGGCACATGCAGACGACAAGGCCTTCGCCAACTGGCTGCAGCGCAACGTCAAGCCGCACAAGGTACCGGGCTACGCCTCGGTCGTGCTGTCGCTGAAGAAAACCGGCGTGCCGCCGGGCGACGCCACCGCCGAGCAGATGGACTTCGTGGCCGAACTCGGCGACAAGTACAGCTTCGGCGAACTGCGCGTGACCCACGAGCAGAACCTGGTGCTGGCCGACGTCGAGCAGTCGAAACTGTTCGAAGTGTGGCAGCTGGCCAAGTCCAAGGGTCTCGCCACGCCGAACATCGGCCTGCTGACCGACATCATTGCCTGCCCGGGCGGCGATTTCTGCTCGCTGGCGAATGCGAAGTCGATCCCGATCGCGGCGGCCATTGCCGAGCGCTTCGACAACCTCGACTTCCAGCACGACATCGGCGACATCGAACTGAACATCTCGGGCTGCATCAACGCCTGCGGCCACCACCACGTCGGCCACATCGGCATCCTGGGCGTGGACAAGGACGGTTCCGAGTGGTACCAGGTGTCGCTCGGCGGCGCCCAGGGCAACAATGCCGCGATCGGCAAGATCATCGGCCCGTCGTTCTCGGCGCCGCAGATGCCGGAAGTCGTCGGCCGCCTGCTGGACGTGTATGTGCGCAACCGCGTCGAAGGCGAACGCTTCGTCGACGTCGCCCAGCGCCTGGGCATCGCGCCGTTCAAGGAATATGTGTATGCCACGCCGATCCCGGCGGGCGAACTGGCTGGAGAAGACCACTATGCTTAATCACCACCCACAGATCATCAAGGGTCGCGCAGTGGTCAACGACGACTGGAGCGTACTGAAGCTCGACGAGGGCCAGACGCCCGAGAGCGTCGAGGTCCCGCAAGGCAAGATCATCGTGCCGGTGCCGGTCTGGCTGGCCCAGCGCGAGCAGCTGAGCGGGCGTGGCGAGATCGGCATCTGGTTCGCCTCGGATGAGCTGGCGGACGCGGTCAAGGACGACCTGGCGCAATTCGCCGTGGTCGCCGTCGACTTCCCGAAATTCACCGATGGCCGCGGCTATTCGATCGCCTACAACCTGCGCAAGCGCCTGGGCTATACCGGCGAACTGCGCGCGATCGGCGACGTGCTGCGCGACCAGCTGTTCCAGATGTACCGCTGCGGCTTCGACGCCTACGCCACGCGCCAGGATCGCAACATCCATGACGCGCTGAAGGGCCTGAGCGTCTTCTCGGAAACCTACCAGGCATCGGTCGACCAGCCGGTGCCGCTGTTCCGCCGCCAGGCGCGCGGCGTGCCCCCCGAGCACGTCGATACCGGCGCCGGCATCTGAATCAATTTAGGAAATAACATGAGTGACCTGCACGCGCGGGTGGAAGAAACCCGCGGCATCCTGGAGCGCATTGCGCGCGATTTTTCGCCTGCCGTGTTCGCTTCCAGCCTGGCGGCCGAAGACATGGTCCTGACCGACCTGATCTTGCGCGCCGGGCTTCCGATCACCATCTTCACGCTGGAGACCGGGCGCCTGCACAAGGAAACCCTGGACGTGCTCGAGAAGGTGCGCGCCCAGTATGGCCATGAAATCAAGCTGTACAAGCCGCAGCCCGAAGCGGTCGAGCGCTACGTGACGCAGAACGGCCTGAACGCCTTCTATGACAGCGTCGAGATGCGCAAGGAATGCTGCCGCATCCGCAAGGTCGAGCCCCTGGGGCGCGCCCTGGCCGGCAACAAGGCCTGGGTGACCGGCCAGCGCCGTTCGCAGTCGACCACGCGCTCCGAACTGGCGGTGCAGGAAGACGACGCGGCGCACGGCATGCAGAAGTTCAATCCGCTGGCGGACTGGAGCGAGGCGGACGTGTGGGAATACATCCGTGCCAACACGGTGCCCTACAATGTCTTGCACGACCGCAACTACCCGTCGATCGGCTGCGAACCCTGCACCCGCGCGATCCAGCCGGGCGAGGACGTGCGCGCCGGCCGCTGGTGGTGGGAAAGCGCCGACTCCAAGGAGTGCGGCCTGCACCTGGTAGACGGCAAACTCATTCGTATCAAATCCGTGGCCGCCTGATTTTTGGCCACAGCAACGACAGGAATATCATGACGACGTTCAGTGACACCCCCGGCGCCCTTGGTGACGTCAACGCGCGCCACCTCGACGCATTAGAGTCCGAAGCGATCCACATCCTGCGCGAAGTGGCCGCCGAGTGCTCGAACCCCGCCCTGCTGTTCTCGGGCGGCAAGGACTCCGTGGTGCTGCTGCGCCTGGCGGAAAAAGCCTTCCGCCCGGGTAAGTTCCCCTTCCCGCTGGTCCACATCGACACCGGCCACAACTTCGACGAAGTGATCGCCTTCCGCGACGCCCGCGTGGCGGAACTGGGCGAGCGCTTGATCGTGGGCTCGGTCGAGGACTCGATCAAGAAGGGCACCGTGCGCCTGCGCAACCCGCAAACCGATTCGCGCAACGCGGCCCAGGCCGTCACGCTGCTGGAAACCATCGCCGAGCACGGCTTCGACGCCTGCATCGGCGGCGCCCGCCGCGACGAGGAAAAGGCGCGCGCCAAGGAACGCATCTTCTCGTTCCGCGATGAATTCGGCCAATGGGACCCGAAGGCCCAGCGCCCCGAACTGTGGGATTTGTACAACACCCGCGTCCACCCGGGCGAGAACATGCGCGTGTTCCCGATCTCGAACTGGACCGAACTCGACGTCTGGCAGTACATCGCCCGCGAAAAGCTGGCCCTGCCGCCGATCTATTTCGCACACGAGCGCCAGGTGATCCCGCGCAACGGCCTGCTGGTGCCGCTGACCCCGCTGACCCCGGCGCGCGAAGGCGAAACGGTCGAGACGCAGACGGTCCGCTTCCGCACCGTCGGCGACATCTCCTGCACCTGCCCGGTGTCCTCGGATGCGGCGACGGTCGACGCCATCATCGCCGAGACCGCGATCACCCAGGTGACCGAACGCGGCGCGACCCGGATGGACGACCAGACCTCGGAAGCGTCGATGGAAAAACGCAAGAAGCAAGGATATTTCTGATGAACGCCCCGACCGAACAACTGAACCACCAAGCCGACGCCAGCGGCCAGGCCAGCCTGCTGCGCTTCATCACCGCCGGCTCCGTCGACGACGGCAAGAGCACCCTGATCGGGCGCCTGCTGTTCGACAGCAAAGGCATTTTCGCGGACCAGCTGGCCGCCGTGTCGCGCTCGAAGCACAAGCGCACCGTGGGCGACACGATCGACCTGTCGCTGCTGACCGACGGCCTGGAAGCCGAACGCGAGCAAGGCATCACGATCGACGTGGCCTACCGCTACTTCGCGACGCCGAAGCGCAAGTTCATCATCGCCGACACGCCCGGCCACGAGCAGTACACCCGCAACATGGTGACCGGCGCCTCGACCGCCGACGCCGTGATCATCCTGGTCGACGTGTCGAAGGTGAAGCTCGGTGACGACGGCTCGGTGGAGCTGCTGACCCAGACCAAGCGCCACTCGACCATCGCCAAGCTGCTGCAGATCGAGCACGTGATCGTCGCCGTCAACAAGATGGACCTGGTGAACTACGACCAGACCGTGTACGAGCGCATCGTCGGTGCCTACACCGAATTTGCGCAAAGCCTCGGCCTGAAGGACATCACCGCGATCCCGCTGTCGGCGCTGGCCGGCGACAACGTGGTCGACAAGAGCGACAACATGGCGTGGTACGACGGCCCGACCCTGATCGAGCTGCTCGAAGGCCTGAGCGTGTACGACGAGGCGCACGCCGCCCCGTTCCGCTTCCCGGTGCAGCTGGTGGCGCGCCACAACGGCCACGAAGCCAACGACTTCCGCGGCTACATGGGCCGCGTGGAGTCGGGCAAGATCGCGGTCGGCGACAAGATCGTGGTACAGCCGTCCGGCCATGAAGCGACGGTCAAGGAAATCATCACCTTCGACGGCCCGCTGCAACAGGCGGTGGCCGGCCAGTCCGTCACCCTGCTGCTGAACGAATACGTCGACATCTCGCGCGGCGACGTGCTGGCCAATGCCGAACAGCCGGCCACCCTGCTCAAGCAGGTGACCGCCGACGTGTGCTGGATGGCCGACGAGCCGCTGGACGTGCGCCGCAAGTACTGGATCAAGCATGGCACGCGCCAGACCATGGCCAAGGTGAAGTCGATCGACGACATCCTGGACGTGAACACCCAGCAGCGCCACGCTGCAGACGGTCTCAAGCTGAACGACATCGCGCGCATCCAGATCGCGGTGCAGCAGCCGCTGGCGGCCGACGCCTATGCCGACATCCGCGCCACCGGTGCCTTCATCCTGATCGATGAAGTTACCCACCAGACTGTCGCAGCCGGTATGATTCGGATTGCTGAATAATCTGAAAGGCGGATAGCGCAGTGCTGGGGAAAGTGTATTTGATCGGAGCCGGACCCGGCGCTGCTGACCTGATCACCGTTCGCGGGGCGCGCCTGCTGGCGCAGGCCGAGGTCGTGCTGTACGACGCCCTCGTCACCCCCGAGATGCTGGACCTGTGCCGGCAGGCCGACCTGGTCTCGGTCGGCAAGCGTTCCGGCCAGCGCTCCGCCGCACAGGGCGACATCAATCGCCAACTGGTCGAATCCGCGCAGCGCTACCGCACCGTGGTGCGCCTGAAAGGCGGGGATCCGATGCTGTTCGGGCGTGCCGACGAGGAATTGCGTGCGCTCGAGCAGGAAGGCATCGAGGTCGAGATCGTCCCCGGCATCACCACCGCGGTGGCCGCCGCCGCCGCCACCAAACAGCCGCTGACCAAGCGCGGCGTGGCGCGCAGCGTCGCCTTCTTCACCTCCAGCACCGCGCCCGACCAGCCGGACCACCCGGCCCTCCCCGAGACCGACACCCTGGTGCAATACATGGGCGGACGCGAAGCCGCCGCCACGGCGGAACGCCTGCTGGCGGAAGGCCGCCGCCCCGACCTGCCGGTGGTGGTGGTGGAAAACTGCAGCCGCGCCGACGAACGCATCCTGCGCCTGACGCTGGCCACGCTGGCGCACGGTCTCGAGATGTCGCACGGGCCGATGCTGGTGATGATCGGCGAGGCGCTGCAGCGGCGTGAGCATCAGGCGCCGGATGCGGCGGGTGGCTGAGCCAACAATCTAACGCACACCCTCGCGCCGCAAGCGGTCATGCTCGTCCAGCTCCTGCTGCAAACGCAAAGCCGCCGCCCCTGTATCCAGCGCGATCCCGTTCAGCCGCGCCAATGCCGCCGCCAGCCGCGTGCCGGTGCGGCCGCCGCATTCCCGCATGTGCCAGATCGCCAGGTCGCGCCGCATGGTGGCGACCTCGTCGCGCAAGCCGGCCAGCATGCGGCGCAGGCTGCCGTCGGCATCGGAGGCGATGCGCAGCAGCGGTCCATCGAGGGCACCGCTGCACATGTGGCGCGACATGGCGTCGATGCGCGCGCGCATGCGTAGCAGGCGCAGCGCCATGCGGTCGAGGCGGCGCGCGCACAGGATCTCGACCAGCGGGCGCGGCAGCGCTTTACGGAAGGTGGCAAGCAGTTGCGCAAGAGGTTTGGGCATGGGTTGCGGGCAGAGATTCGGGGCGTAAGGGGCCACCGGGGAGTGTCGGCGGGGATGCCAACCCTGTCCATGCCGGAAACGGGATGGGGACCATGACGCGGCGCAAAGAGTGCGCCGACACCGCGCTCAACCCGCCCAGTGAACGTAATCGATCCCGTTCTGGATACTGCCCACCACCTGCGCCTGGTTTTCCGCGCTCTCGCTGAAATTCACCAGCACCTCCGCGCGCGACACGATCTGCAGCGACGACATCCAGAAATCGAAGCCCGCCCCTTCCGCCGGCCGGTGCAGCACGTTCTGGTACAGCGCGTCGACGAATTGGGCGTCGCTGAGGTTGGCGCCGTACAGGTCCTTGAATTCCTGGCTGCCGACGAAGTCGCGCGCCGCGTCCTGCAGGGGCGCACCATGGTCCAGTACGTCGATCCAGAAGCCGAGGCCGACCTTGTCCGGGGTGCGGTCGAAGGCAGCCTGGTACAGGCGGTAGGCCTGGCCGGCGGTGCCGTCGATGTCGAGCGCGACCATGCCGTCGCCGAACTGCACGCGCTCGATGTTCTGCAGCGTCGCGTGGTCGCCCTTGGCGTCGGTGACCGAGAAGCCGCTGCCCTCGTGCGCCACCGTGAAGCTGGCGCGCGCGCCGCTGTAGACGGCGGTGTCGAGGCCGGCGCCGCCATCCAGTACCACCGCGCCCGCCGGCACGCCCATGGCATCGTTGCCGGTGTTACCGACGATCGCCGGCAGCGGCGACGTGCCCAAGGCCGCCGACGACAGCGTGGTACTGAGGTGGGCGGCACTGCCATCCGCAACCTGCCCCTGCAGCACGCGCATCTCGACGCCGACGCTGCCGCCGGCCGCGGTGTCGACCCAGGCGGTCACGAAACCGCCGCCCGCCAGTGCGCTGACGTCGGCCCCTGCCTGGTCGCCGGCGCGGTGCTGGCTGACCGCGAACTCGTGCGGGTCGAGCGCGCTGCCGTCGGCACCGAAGCGGCGCCCGAAGATGCCGTTGCCGGCATCGTCGCTGCCCTGCCAGGTGACCACGAAGCCGCCGTCCGACAGCGCGGCAACCGCGGCGTCGTAGCGCCCGCCGCCGGCGTCGACGTTGGCCTGGGTCAGCTCGCCCAGCGCATGGCCGGCGCCGTCGAAGCGCTGGAAATAGATGTCGCTGATCGAAAAGCCGTGCGGATCGTTCATGTAGCTGTCCCAGGCCACCACGAAGCCGCCGCCGGCCAGCGCCGTCACGTGCGGCAGCGGGGCCGCGGTCATGATGCTGGCCGCGTAGCCGTCGCCGCTGGCCACGATGGGCGTACCGCCGTTGATCGACGCGTACACGTTGCCGTCGTTGATCTCGCCCCACGCCAGCACGTAGCCGCCCTCCTTCAGGGCCACGAGGTCCGGGCTGTATGCCGACCCCAGCGCGCCGGCGTCGTGCACCGCGCCGATGGCGCTGCCGTCGGCGGCGGCCTGCTGCACGTGCACCGTGCCGCCGCTGCGCCAGGCGACCGCGAACGAGCCGTCCGCCAGCGTCGCCACCGCCGGCATCGAGGCATCCCCGGCCGCGCCGCCATCCACCACGTGCTCGGCGCCGGCGCTGCCGCCCGCCTCCACCACGCGGTAGGCGATCTTGTTGGCGCCGCCATCGTGCAGCGTATAGGCCACCACGAAGCGGCCACCCGCCAAAGCGCTCACCGCCGGCTGCCCTTCGGCGGCACCGCCATTCGGGGTCAGAGCGAAGTTGGCGCCGAGCGCATTGCCGGCGGCATCGCGCGTCTGCGCCCACAGAGCGGCGTCCGGCCCCTGCCAGACCGTGACGAAGCCGCCGGTGGACAGCGTCGCCACCGACGGGCTGGCGCCCGGGGCATCGCTGCCGGCACCGAGTCTGGCTTCGTTGGCGAAGCCGGCCAGGTCGCGCGTGCTGCCGTCTTCGACCGTGTAGGTGAGCGTGCGCGTCACGCCGGTGTTGGGCAGCGGGTTGCCGCCCGCGTCGACCTGGTAGCGGTCGTAGTAATGGAGGGTGGCCGAGGCCGCGCCGCCGCTGGCCGGCAGCAGCGCCGCATTGGCGATCACCAGCCGGCCGCTGGTATCGACCGCGCGGTCGTAGGCGACCGCGAACAGGCCCGGCTGCGACTGGCTGTCGATCACCCAGCGGCCGCCGGTGAGCGCACCGGTGTCGACCGGGAGCAGCACGTCGGCCACGTCGCCGGCCTGCATGGTCGTGAACAGGATGTCGTAGCTGCCGGTCAGCCCGACCGGCTGGTTGTCGACCACCACCGTGTTTTCGAAGGTGGCGATGCTGCCGTCGGCCAGGCGGTAATGGACGTTGAAGCTGTCCGGCGTGACCGAGTCGCCCGGCTGGCGGTCCTGGAAGCGCCACAGGGTGGCGCCGAGGGCGCCGCTGGCCGCGACGTAGGCGCCCTTGCCGTCGACCGGCAGCGCGTAGTTGCTCCAGGTCTTGCCGGCATCCAGGCTGAATTGCAGGTCGCCGCGCGAGGCAGCCTGGCCGAGGCTGCTGGATGCGTCGAAGGCGACGGCGGCGACCGGCGAGGCGCCGGCCGGCGTGGCCCCGGCATAGTTCCAGGTGGTGCTGGCGTAGCCCGGGCGGACGTTGATGAGGGTGGCGGGGGTAGTCATGGCGTGTGGTACTCAAGCACAGGATAGATGAGCAACATAATTCCTCAAGGCAAATCTAAATGCAATGAGGAAATTATTTTCGTACCTGCGCTTACGCCAAAAACCAACGTTCGATTAATTCCGCGACAACGGAGTTAATGAAAAAAATTACTTCGCAAACAATACAGATAATGAACCGGATACCATCAGGCCGCCGGGTTCAGGGCAGCGCCGCGGCGCAATACGCGGCCATCGCGGCCAGCACGTCCGGGTCTTCGCCCACCGCAGGCACGGTCGAGAAGCTCACTTCCGGATAGGTGGCGCGCAAGCCGTCCATCAGCTGCGGCAGGTCGCGCAGAAGATGGCCTCCCTGCCCCAGGAACACCGGCACCACGGCGATGTCGCGCACGCCATCCGCGACCAGCGCCGCCACCTCGTCCGGCAAGGTGGGGGTCATCAGCTCCAGGAAGGCCAGCGTGACCTTGCAGTCGGGGCGCTGCTGCGCTGTCAGTTCGCGCAGGCGCTGGAACGGGACAGCCCAGGAAGCGGCGCGGGCGCCGTGGGCAAACAGTACGAGTGCACGTGTCATCAATGTCTCTCCACCCAGCGCAGGCCGCCGAGCGCCAGCGCCAGGAACAACAGGCTCGGTGCCACCGCCGTCAGGAATGCCGGCCACGTGGACAGGATGCCGATGTGCGAGAACAGCGAATTAATCAACAGGAAGCTTACGCCGATCATGATGCCGACGAAAATCTTGAGGCTGACGCCGCCGCTGCGCGATTGCAGGTAGCCGAAGGGCAGCGCCAGCGCCATCAGGACGAAGATCGACAGCGGGTCGACCAGCTTCTTCCAGAACGCGATCTTGAAGCGCTCGGTCTCCTGGCGGTTTTCGGCCAGGTGGCGCGTGTACACGGCCAGTTCGTTGGCCGACATGCGCTCGGGGTCGGAACGCGACACCGACAGGATCTTGGGCGTGATCTCGGAGGCCAGGTCGAGCGTGGCCAGCTTGCGCGTCTCGACCCGGGCCGTGTCCTGGCCGAAGCGCGACTGGATCGACTCGCCGCTGGCCGCCGCGGAACCCGGTGCCGGCAGCGTGCGGCTGTTGGTGAACTGGGTTTCGGTGACGTCCTGCAGGCGCCAGATGCCGTTGCCGCTGAAGGTGGCGCTGGCCGCCGTGATCAGCGCGCGCATGCGCATGCTGCTGTCGAATTCGTACAGGCGCACGTCGACCAGCTGGCCGTCCGGACGGATCTGGCGCGCGTTGAAGAAGCGCGAGCCGGTGACCGGGCCGCGCGCGCCGTCGGCGTGGACGGTGTCCTTGGTCCACATGCCGGAGCGGAATTCGGACGACACGGTGGCGCCCTTGGCCGACAGGCGGATGCGCTCGGCCAGCGGCGCGGTACGCGGCGTGATCACTTCCCCGAAGATGAAGGTGATGACCACGAACACCAGGCCGATCTTGAACAGCATGGCGGCCGCCATCCGCGTCGACATCGATGATGCGCGCATGATGGTGAATTCCGAGCTTTGCGCGAACTGCGCCATCGTGTAGATGGTGCCGAGGATGGCCGCCACCGGCATCACGCGGTACATGTTGCCCGGTACCTGCATCAGCACGTACAGCAGCGCATGCTGCATCATGTAGCCGCCCTTGCCGACGTCGGGCAATTCCTGGGTCAGGTCCATGAAAGCGATCAGCGCCAGCAGGGCGACCAGCACGAAGGCCACCGCCTGGCTGATATTCACCAGAAAATAGCGTTGCAGGATCTTCATTGGGCGCCTCCCTTGACGGACGCGCTTTGCAGCAGGCGCCGGCGGCGCAAGGCATTCAGGACCACCATCGGATGCAGGCGGTGGTTGACGTTCATGCGCCAGGCGAACAGGACGACCGCCGCCAGCACCACCAGCAGGTGCAGCGGCCACCAGCCGGTGGCGAAGGCCAGCCTGCCCTGCTCGACGGCCTTCTCGGCAGCCTTGGTCAGGTTCAGGTAGGTAAAGAAGATCAGCAGCGCCAGGATCAGGTTGGTCGAGGCGCCGGCACGCGGGTTGACGAAGCCGAGCGGAATCGCCAGCAGCATCAGCACCACGCACATGATGGGTGCGGTCATGCGGTACTGGAGTTCGGCGCGGGTGTAGGGGTTGGGCGGCAGTGCCAGCAGCGCCGGCGTGGACAGGCCGCCGACCTTCACGTCGCCCAGCACCGGCACCTGGGTCGCCACGCGCATGCGGTAACGCTCGAATTCCATCGACTGGAAGTCGGCCCGGCCCGGCGTGCCCGAATAGCGGCGGCCGTTCTTGAGCACCAGGTACTGTCCGCCCTTGCCGTCCGGCTCGATCACGCCTTCCTTGGCGACCACGGTGGTGGTCAGGCCCTTCTCGACCGTGTTGACGAAGACGTTCTGGACCACCGGCGAAGCGCGCCCGCCGGTGCTCTCGACGAAGAACACGCGGTTGGCACCGGCCGATTCGCGGAACTGGCCGGGCGCGACGCGCTGCAGGTCTTCGCGCTTTTCAAAGCGCTGGCTGAATTCGCTGCTCTTGAGCTGGGCCCAGGGGATCACGACGAAGGACAGGGCCGCCACCACGGCCACGATCGGCAAGCCGAAGGTGAGCACCGGCACGATCCAGCGCGCGAGCGACTGGCCGGAGGCGAACCAGACCACCATTTCGGAATCGCGGTAGCTGCGGGTGATGACCACCAGGACGGAAATAAAGCTGGTGAGAATCAGGATGGTTGGCTGATAATTCACCACCGCCAGGCCGATCAGGGCCAGCACGTCGCCCGAATCGACCTTGCCGCCCGCGGCCCGGCCCAGGATGGTGATCAAGGTCCAGGTGACGAGGATCGAAAACAGGACCGTGAAGGTCGCGCCGGCCACGCTGGCCAATTCACGCTGTAGGGCGCGTCGGAAAATCATTCGATGGTTATAATTGCAGGTTAATTTGGAACTGAGCAGTCACTGAGCAGTGCAGTGTCCGTCGCAAGCACGGCCGAAAATACGAAACGGAGAATCAAATGGACTTTAGCATAAAAGCATTCGACACCAAAAACACGCTGGGCGCGGCCAAGTCGGGCTGCATCGCCGTGGCGGTATTCGAGAACAAGAAACTGTCGGAGGCAGCGAAGGCCCTCGATCTGAACGGCGCCATCTCGGCCGCCGTCAAGTCGGGCGATATCTCCGGCAAGCCCGGTTCGACCCTGCTGCTGCGCGGCGTGGCCGGCATGACGGCAGGCCGCGTGCTGCTGGTGGGCGTCGGTGCCGACGAGGCGATCAGCGAGAAGAGCTTCGGCAGCGCCGTCACCGCGATGCTGAAAGCCTTCGCCTCGCTGGGCGCACAGGATGCCATTATCGCATTCCCGTTCGAGAATGTGAAAGGCCGCGACCTGAACTGGGCGGTGCGCAGCATCGTCGTCGTCGCCAACGAATCCGAATTCCGCAGCGACGCGCAAAAGAGTAAAAAAGATCCGGCCATTACCGGCGTGCGCAAGCTGGCGCTGGCCGTGCCGGCTGCCACCCCGCAGCTGAAGGCCGTACTGGCGCAGTCGATCGCGATCGCCAACGGCATGAACCTGACCAAGGAACTGGGCAACCTGTCGCCGAACGTCTGCACCCCGACCTACCTGGCCAACACCGCACGCAAGCTGGCCGAGGACTACGGCTTCGACGTCGAGATCCTGGACCGCAAGCAGCTCGAAGCGCTGAAGATGGGCAGCTTCCTGTCCGTCACCCGCGGCAGCGAAGAGCCGCCGAAGTTCATCGTCCTCAAGCACATGGGCGGCAAGCCGAAGGACGCGCCGACCGTCCTGGTGGGCAAGGGCATCACCTTCGACACCGGCGGCATCTCGCTGAAGCCGGGTCCGGGCATGGATGAAATGAAGTACGACATGTGCGGCGCCGGCTCGGTACTGGGCACCTTCCGCGCGATCGGCGAGATGAACATCAAGCTGAACGTGATCGGC
The DNA here is from genome assembly GCF_006715485.1 of Herbaspirillum sp. SJZ107. Lineage (GTDB taxonomy): Bacteria > Pseudomonadota > Gammaproteobacteria > Burkholderiales > Burkholderiaceae_D > Telluria. The sequence continues at coordinate 581,295 of NZ_VFNH01000001.1, read as the reverse complement.
ATCGTGGCCGCCTGCGAGAACATGCCGTCGGGCCGCGCCACCAAGCCGGGCGACATCGTCACCGCGATGAACGGCACCACCATCGAGATCCTGAATACCGACGCCGAAGGCCGCCTGGTGCTGGCCGACGCCCTGACCTACGCCGAGCGCTTCAAGCCGGCCGCCGTGGTCGACATCGCGACGCTGACCGGCGCCTGCATCGTCGCCCTGGGCCACCACAACTCGGGCCTGTTCACCCGCCATGACGACATCCACAACGCGCTGGCAGACGAGCTGATGGACGCCGGCGCCCAGACCGGCGATACCGCCTGGCGCCTGCCGATCGGCGAGAACTACAACGAGCAGCTGAAGTCGAACTTCGCCGACCTGGCCAACATCGGCAGCCCGGGCGGCGCCTCCTGCACCGCAGCGGCCTTCCTGGAAAACTTCACCCGCAACTACACCTGGGCCCACCTGGACATCGCGGGCACCGCCTGGAAGAGCGGCGCGGCAAAAGGCGCGACCGGCCGTCCGGTGCCGCTGCTGACGACCTTCCTGCTGAACCGCGTGTAAGCGAAGGCTGGTTCCACCAGCCTGAAAACCGTCGCCCCTGCGCAGGCAGGGGCCCAAGTTATGAGCGCTTCGACGGCTCGTGCAACTTGGGCCCCTGCCTTTGCAGGGGCGACGTTCATGGGAAGGCTAGAAAACCACGTCGCCCGGCACCGGCGCCGCATCCGGATCGCCCGGCCGTCCACCGGCTGCCCGCAGGAGGATGGTGAGCGTCGACGGATACGCCACCCCCTCCCCCGCCTGGCGGTTGATGTAACCCTCCATCCCGGCCGTGATCACGACATTGCCGATCAACTTGTCGGTATCAAACAATCCCGCGTTATGCGATGCCGCCTGCTCGCGCGCGCTGCCGACGCCCTCGCGCGCGCAATCGATGGTCAGGGGATCGCGGGTGCGCTCGACGGTGACGCGGCCCGGCGCCACCACGAACCAGCGCCCCGCGCTGTTGGACAGCACGCAGCCGACGCCGACGACTTCGCGGTGGCCGAGGATGGTATGGACTTCGAGCTGCTGCGACGGCGCGTCGGCGCCTGCCACCACGCAGCCGGCCGTGGCGGCCGCCAGCGCCAGTGCACACGCAATGCGGAAACGGAAAATGGACATGGTTCGACCCGGGACGAATACCTGCCAGTTTACGGCAGGTTGGGGCTGAACATGAGGGAATGCAGAAGGCGATTCAGGGCGGGATGGCGGCAAAACGCGGCATGCGCACACCGTCCACCTCGACCTGTTCGAAGAAGGCAGCACTTGGGCGCACCCAGGTCCTGCCGTCTTCGCCGCGGTAGACAATGACGGGTGTGAGGTCCGCCTCGAGCGTGGCCTCGCTGACCAGCTCGTACACGCCACCCTTGTAGTGGCGATAGCGGTTCGGCCCCGTCATCCGCCTCAGACCTTTTCTTCGGCCTGGGCGCGCGCTTTTTTCTTGAGGTTCTGGATGACCTTGACGATGCCTTCGACACCGGCGTTGTCGTCGAGCTCGCTGAAGGCGTCGAGCACCTCGTTGAGCACGCGATTGCGCACGGCGGCTTCGTCGGCCAGCATCTTCTGCGGCTGGGCTTCGGCCTGTGCAGGCTTCTGCGCAGCCTCGGCGGCCTTCTGGCCATGGGCCAGGGCGGCCTGCCAGATCAGCCAGCGGCGCTGGGTTTCATACACCAGATACTCTTCCGGCTTATCCTCACGGCGCCGGACGATGTGGCCATCGCGTTGGGCCCATGCTTCAAATGCTTGGCGCATTACTGTCCTTTATTAAAGCTCTGTGCAAATCCATGCCTGCTGGATCCGCGATCGTTACACACTTTGCCTCGGCCGCTCGGCACCCGGCCAAGGCACCAATTTCAAAGCAATGAATCGCTCATGAATACTTGGCTACGAAGAAATATAACAATACCACACTGCTAGTTGATGTACTGCAATTTTTTCTTCAAAGGGAAGACGATACGTAAGCATCTCTCCCCTTACAGCGATTGTTACATCTTGACACACTTCGGCCGAGCTTGCCAGTACGGTCTATAATCTTTATTTACCGAACAATGATTTTACGATATTTGTGTTGCACTCAGCGCAAATAAACCCAATTGTGCTGAAACATGTTGAAAGCTAGCAACCGTTGCGGGTTTTGATTCAAACATTGATACTGCGCAAACTTACGCCGGACAGTCTGGTGTGAAATAACAGGTTTATCAATATGAAGATCGCAACTTGGAACGTCAATTCGCTGAAGGTACGCCTGCCGCACCTGCTGCAGTGGCTTTCCACCTCCCCTGTCGATGTGCTGTGCATCCAGGAGACCAAGCTCACCGACGACAAATTTCCGGTCGCCGAGATCAACGCCGCCGGCTACCAGGTCGTGTTCAGCGGCCAGAAGACCTATAACGGCGTCGCCATCCTGTCGCGCCACCCGATCGCCGACGTGGTGCGCAACAACCCGCATTATGCGGACGAGCAGCAGCGCCTGATCGCCGCCACCATCGAGGGCGTGCGCTTCATCTGCGCCTACGTGCCGAACGGCCAGGCGGTGGGCTCCGACAAGTACGAGTACAAGATGGGATGGCTGGCCGCGCTGCGCGAGTGGGTGCGCGAAGAAATGGCGGCGCACCCGCAGTTCGCGATCCTGGGCGACTACAACATCGCCCCGGAAGACCGCGACGTGCACGACCCCGAAGCCTGGGCCGGCCAGATCCACTGCTCGCCCGCCGAACGCGAGGCGCTGCTGGCCCTGAACGGCCTGGGCCTGACCGATGCCTTCCGCCTGTTCGACCAGCCGGACAAGCAGTACAGCTGGTGGGATTACCGCCAGATGGCGTTCCGCCGCAACCGCGGCCTGCGCATCGACCATATCCTGCTGTCGGCGCCGCTGGCGCAGCGCTGCACGGCATGCGTCATCGACCGCGAGCCGCGCAAGTGGGAACAGCCGTCCGACCACACGCCGGTGATCGCTACGCTGGCTTAGTTCCCGGCCCCAGCAGCGCGGCCACCTCGGCATGGCCGGCCGGCCGCGCAAACAGGTAACCCTGCGCATACTGGCAGCCGCTGCCCTGCAGCAGCGCCAGCTGGCCTTCGGTCTCCACGCCTTCCGCCACCACCGCCATCTGCAGGCTGCCGGCCAGCGCCATGATGGCGGCGACGATGGCCTGGTCTTCGCTGCTGGTCTCGAGCTCGCGCACGAAGGCGCGGTCGATCTTGATCTTGCGGACCGGGAAGCGCTTCAGGTAAGCCAGGCTCGAATAGCCGGTGCCGAAATCGTCGATCGACAGGCGGATGCCGATGCGGGAGATCTGGCCCAGCGTTTCCAGCGTCTGGCCGCAATGCTGCATCAGCGCGGTTTCGGTGATCTCGAATTCGAGCAGGCCGGGGTCGATCCCGGTCTCCTCGACGATGGCGCGGATCGAGTCGACCAGGCCGCGGTGCATGAACTGGCGCGCCGACAGGTTGATCGCCAGCGGCAGCGGACGCCGGCCGGCGCGCTGCCAGGCCACCGCCTGTTCGCAGGCGCGCCGGATCACCCACTCGCCGACCGCCACGATGGCGCCGTTTTCCTCGAGGATCGGGATGAATTCGCCGGGGGCGACCAGGCCGCGCTGCGGATGGCGCCAGCGCAGCAGCACTTCCAGCGCCTGCGGCGCACGGTCGGCGACGGCGACGATGGGCTGGAACAGCAGCGCGAACTCGTCGCGCGCGAGGGCGCCGCGCAGCTCGGTCTCGAGTTCGAAATGGCGCTCGGCGGCATCCATGCAGCCCGAATAGAACTGGTAGTTGTTGCGGCCGGCCGCCTTGGCCTGGTACATCGCGGCATCGGCCTTGCGCATCAGGCTATCGACGTCGGTGCCGTCGTCCGGATACAGGCAGATGCCGATCGAGGTCGAGATGTGCAGGCTGCGGCCCTCGAAGGACACCGGCTCGGCCAGCACGTCGATGATCTTGTCGCCGACCAGCGTGCATTCCTCGGCCGCGCGCACGCCCGGCACCAGCACCACGAACTCGTCGCCGCCGAGGCGCGCCACGGTATCGCTGGCGCGCACCACGCGGCACAGGCGCTGCGCGACTTCGCGCAGCAAATGGTCGCCGGTGGCGTGGCCCAGGGAATCGTTGATCGTTTTAAAACGGTCGAGGTCGAGGAACATCAGCGCCAGCCGGCGTCCGTCGCGCCGTGCCGCCAGCAGTGCGCGGTCGAGGCGTTCGGCCAGCAGCGCGCGGTTGGGCAGCCCGGTCAGGGCGTCGTGGTAGGCCATGTGGTGCACTCGCGCCTCGGCCTGGCGCCGTTCGACGATCTCGGCCTGCAGCTCGGCGGTGCGCTCCTGGACCCGCACCTCGAGTTCGTCGCGCGCGCGGCGCAGCGCCTCCGCCGCTTCGTGCTGGGCGGTGACGTCGTCGACCAGCCAGACGCTGCGCCCTTGCGGCTGCGCCAGGTCGAACGGCCGGCCCGACAGCCGCGCCCAGAACAGGCTGCCGTCGCGCCGCACCAGCTGGTGCTCGGAGGTATGCACGCGCCCGCTGCGGAAGTCGGCGTCGACCCGCACACGCGCCGCCGCCCAGGCCTGGGCATCGGGATACAGCTCGCTCACCCACTGGCCGGCGATGGCGCCGTCGCCGCAGCCGAACAGCTCGCCCATCTTGGGGTTGCAGCGCAGGGTACGGCCGTGCTCGACCACGGCCACGCCCAGCACTGCATTGTCGAGGATGGCCTGGTTTTCCATCAGCGCGTTGCGCAGCGATTCTTCGGCCAGCTTGCGGCCGCTGCGGTCCTCGATCATCCAGATCATGGTGCCCTGCCCCAGCTCGCCGGCATTGGCCGGATAACCGATGATGCCGACCCACATCGGCGTGCCGTCCTTGCGCACCATCGTGTGCTCGCAGCCGAACCGGCGGCCTTCCGCCAGCACCGCGTAGGCGTGCCGGCCCAGGGTCAGGAAGGCGTCTTCGTCGGTGTACATCAGGCGCGTCGACCGGCCCAGCACTTCCGACTCGCCGTAGCCGAACATCGCCGCGAAGCAGCCGTTGCAGCGGGTGATCACGCGTTCGCGCGTGAAGAAGATGCCGACGGTGGCATTGGTCATGATCGCCTGGACCTCGGTCAGGGCCTGGCGCTCGGCCGTGACGTCTTCCACGATCCAGACGGTGCCGGCCTCGCGCGCGCGCGCGTCGACCGCCTTGGCGCGGATACGGCACCACAGCAGCGCGCCGTCGCGGTGGCGCAGCTGGAGCTCGTCCTCGTACAGGCCGCCGGCACCCAGCACCTCCAGCGCCGCGTCGACGAAAGCCTGGTAGTGGCCGGGTGCGGCAAATACGCTGACGGGATCGACGCCGGTCAGTTCCTCGGCGCTGTAGCCGAGCATTGCCGCCATGCGCGGATTGCAGGACTTGACCAGGTGCGGCAGGGTGACGACGATGCCGACCGGCGCATGCTCCAGCACCGTGGCCTGGCGCAGCACCGTGCCGCGCAGGGCGGCGTCGGCCCCGCTGCGCGAAGGCGGACCGAACACGAAGGTGGCGCCGGCGCCGCACGCCGCCGGCAGCGGCTTGGCGCGCACCTCGAGGGCCCGGCCCGGCAGCGCGGTGCCGGCGGCCAGCACGACTTCCCAGCGCCCTTCACGCGCCAGGGTCTGGCTGGAGGCGATCGCCATCGCGGCCGGCGCCGTGAGCGCGTCCATGTCCAGCAATTCGCCCAGCGAGCGCCCTTCGAGCGGTCCGCCGGCGAGTTCCGCCATGGCCGGGTTGGCGGCCCATACCACGCCCTGCGCGTCGCACGCGCACGCAGGCGCGGCAATCAGCGCCAATGCCTCGGCCACGAAGGCCGCCTTGCTCGTTACACGATCCATCCCAGGTTTCCATGCTGGAGGCCCAGTGTCGGAACCCCTCTTGTATGAGATGCATCATAACCGACTGTGCGGCAATTATTTACTAAAAAGCAAATAAATGTTGCATTGCGATGTAAAGTGACAACGATGCATTGCAGACGCTATCAAACCGTATCGCCAGGGACCCGTACCCAGCCTTCCATCAATACCCGCGCGCTGCGGCTCATCTCGGCCTTGGTCACGGCCCAGTCGCCGTCGACCTGGCGCGCCTCGGCGCCCACGCGCAGAGTGCCGGACGGATGGCCGAAGCGCACGGCTTCGTGCGCACGCCCGCCCGCGGCCAGGCTGACCAGGGTGCCGGGAATCGCCGCCGCGGTAGCGATCGAGACCGCCGCCGTGCCCATCATCGCGTGGTGCAGCTTGCCCATCGAGAGCGCGCGCACCAGCAGGTCGACGTCTTCCGCCCTGACCTGCTTGCCGCTCGATGCCACGTAGTCGGCCGCGGGCGCGACGAAGGCGATCTTGGGCGTGTGCTGGCGCCGCGCGGCCTGCTCCAGATGCTCGATCAGGCCCATGCGCATGGCGCCGTAGGCGCGGATCAGCTCGAACATCGCCAGCGCCTTGGGATCGCTATTGATAGCGTCCTGCAGCTCGGTGCCGGTGTAGCCGATGTCCGCGGCATTCACGAAGATGGTCGGGATGCCGGCGTTGATCATCGTGGCTTTCAGGGTGCCGACGCCGGGCACCTCGAGTTCGTCGACCAGGTTCCCGGTCGGGAACATGGCGCCGCCGCCGCCCTCTTCCTCTGCCGCCGGGTCCATGAACTCGATGCGGACCTCGGCCGCCGGGAAGGTCACGCCATCGAGCTCGAAGTCGCCGGTTTCCTGCACCTGCCCGCCCGTGACGGGGACGTGGGCGACGATGGTCTTGTTGATGTTGGCCTGCCAGATGCGCACCGTGACGATGCCGTCCTGCGGGATGCGCGCCGGGTCGATGAAGCCGTTGCTGATGGCATAGGGACCGATCGCCGCCGACAGGTTGCCGCAGTTGCCGCTCCAGTCGACGAAAGGCTTGTCGATCGAGACCTGGCCGAACAGGTAGTCGACGTCGTGGTCCGGGCGGGTGCTCTTCGCGACGATCACGGTCTTGCTGGTGCTGGAGGTGGCGCCGCCCATGCCGTCGATCTGCTTGGCATAGGGGTCGGGGCTGCCGATCACGCGCAGCAGGAAGCTGTCGCGCGCCTCGCCGGGGACCTGGGCGGGTTCCGGAAGGTCCTGCAGGCGGAAGAAGACGCCTTTGCTGGTGCCGCCGCGCATGTAGACGGCGGGGATTTTGATTTGGGGTGGGTGTGCCATGAGTGTTGTCCCTCGCACGTCGCCCCTGCGAAGGCAGGGGCCCAAGTTGCACGCATATCGGCGGTTCGCAAGACTTGGACCCCTGCCTGCGCAGGGGCGACGTTCATATGTTATCGCTTCAAACTGGCGCTACGTAAGATCAAGCAGCCACCTTGGTCGACGCCAAGAAGTCCTGCGCAAACCGCTGCAGCACCCCGCCCGCCTCGTAGATCGACACTTCCTCGGCCGTATCCAGGCGGCAGGTCACCGGCACCTCGACCGTCTCGCCGTTCTTGCGGTGAATGACCAGGCTCAGGATCGCGCGCGGCGTGCGCTGCCCCACCACGTCGAAGGTCTCGGTGCCGTCGATCCCCAGCGTCAGGCGCGTCACGCCCGGCTGGAATTCGAGCGGCAGCACGCCCATGCCGACCAGGTTGGTCCGGTGGATGCGCTCGAAGCCCTCGGCCACGATCGCTTCCACCCCCGCCAGGCGCACGCCCTTGGCCGCCCAGTCGCGCGACGAGCCCTGGCCGTAGTCGGCGCCGGCGATCACGATCAGCGGCTGCTTGCGCGCCATGTAGGTCTCGATCGCTTCCCACATGCGGGTCACGGTGCCTTCCGGCTCGATGCGCGCCAAAGATCCAGCTCGAACTGCGCCCGCGCGCCCGTTGCCGAAGTCGTCGCGCACCATCTCGTTCTTCAGGGTCGGATTGGCGAAGGTCGCGCGCTGCGCCGTCAGGTGGTCGCCGCGGTGGGTCGCGTAGGAATTGAAGTCTTCTTCCGGCAAGCCCATCTTGTGCAGGTATTCGCCGGCCGCGCTGTCCATCATGATTGCGTTCGATGGCGACAGGTGGTCGGTGGTGATGTTATCGCCCAGCACCGCCAGCGGCCGCATGCCCTGCAGGGTGCGTACGCCGGCCAGCGCGCCTTCCCAGTACGGCGGACGGCGGATGTAGGTACTCGTCGGGCGCCAGTCGTACAGCGGCGACACCGCTTCCTCGGTGCTTTCCTGGCGCGCGAACATCACGTCGTACACGTTGCGGAACTGCTGCGGCTTGACCGACTGCGCCACCACGGCATCGATCTCTTCGTCGCTCGGCCAGATCGAGGCCAGCGTGACCGGCGTGCCGTCCGGGTCGACGCCCAGCACGTCCTTCTCGATGTCGAAGCGGATGGTGCCGGCGATCGCATACGCTACCACCAGCGCCGGCGAGGCCAGGAAGGCCTGCTTGGCGTACGGGTGGATGCGGCCGTCGAAGTTGCGGTTGCCCGACAGGACCGCGGTCGCGTACAGGTCGCGCGCGATGATCTCCTGCTGGATCACCGGGTCGAGAGCCCCGCTCATGCCATTGCAGGTGGTGCAGGCAAAGGCGACGATGCCGAAGCCGAGCTGTTCCAGTTCCGGCAGCAGCCCCGCTTCTTCGAGGTACAGCGCCACCGCCTTGGACCCCGGCGCCAGCGAGGACTTGACCCAGGGCTTGCGCAGCAGCCCGGCCTTGTTGGCGTTGCGCGCCAGCAGGCCGGCGGCCACCATGTTGCGCGGGTTGTTGGTGTTGGTGCAGCTGGTGATGGCGGCGATGATCACGGCGCCGTCCGGCATGCGGCCCGGCTCGTTTTCCACGACGCCGGCGATGCCGCGCGCCGCCAGTTCCGAGGTCGGCACGCGCTTGTGCGGGTTGGAGGGGCCGGCGATGTTGCGCACCACGGTCGACAGATCGAACTGCAGCACGCGTTCGTACTCGACGTTCGCCAGCGTGTCGGACCACAGCCCGGTCTCCTTCGCATACAGCTCGACCAGCTTCACCAGCTCGTCGTCGCGGCCGGTCAGCTTGAGGTAGTTGATGGTCTGCTCGTCGATCGAGAACATGGCCGCGGTGGCGCCGTATTCCGGCGCCATGTTGGAGATCGTGGCACGGTCCCCCAGCGTCAGGCTGGCAGCGCCTGCGCCGTAGAACTCCAGGTAGGCGGAGACGACCTTCGAGGTGCGCAGGAACTCCGTCAAGGCCAGCACGACGTCGGTCGCGCTGATGCCCGGCTGGACCTTGCCGGTCAGCTCGACGCCGACGATGTCCGGCAGGCGCATGTACGAGGCGCGGCCCAGCATGACACTCTCGGCTTCCAGGCCGCCGACGCCGATCGCAATGACCCCCAGCGCATCGACCATCGGCGTGTGCGAATCGGTACCGACCAGCGTGTCCGGAAAGGCCACGCCATCGCGCACCTGCACCACGGGACTCATGCGCTCCAGGTTGATCTGGTGCAGGATGCCGTTCCCGGGCGGGATCACGTCGACGTTCTGGAAGGCCTTCCTGGTCCACTCGATGAAATCGAAGCGGTCTTCGTTGCGGCGGTCCTCGATGGCGCGGTTCTTGGCAAAGGCATCCGGATCGAAGCCGCCGCACTCGACCGCCAGCGAATGGTCGACCACCAGCTGGGTCGGCACCACCGGATTGACCAGCCGCGGATCGCCGCCCTGCAGCGCGATGGCATCGCGCAGGCCGGCCAGGTCGACCAGGGCGGTCTGGCCGAGGATGTCGTGGCACACCACGCGCGCCGGGAACCAGGGGAAGTCGAGGTCGCGCTTGCGCTCGATTAATTGCTTGAGCGACGGCACCAAGGCGTGCGGCTCGCAGCGGCGCACCAGGTTTTCGGCCAGGACGCGCGCCGTGTAGGGAAGCTTGTCCCAGGCGCCGGGCTGGATCTCGTCGACGGCGGCGCGGGCGTCGAAGTAATGCAGGTTGGTGCCGTGCAGGGGTTTGCGGTAGTTGCTGTTCATGATGATTGATTCTCTTGTTAACGCTCGACCGTATTGTTAACGCTCGAACCGTCGCCCCTGCGAAGGCAGGGGCCCAAGCTGATGCGTCTCTATTCCATCCCTCAGCTTACTTCCGCTCCGCCAGCGGCACGAACGTCAAATCCTCCGGCCCCACATAATTCGCGCTCGGCCGGATGATCTTGTTATCGATGCGCTGCTCGATGACGTGCGCCGACCAGCCCGACGTCCGCGCGATCACGAACAGCGGCGTGAACATCGCCGTCGGCACGCCCATCATGTGGTACGACACGGCCGAGAACCAGTCCAGGTTCGGGAACATCTTCTTGACTTCCCACATCACCGATTCCAGGCGTTCGGCGATATCGAACATCTTCATCGAACCGGCGCCCTGCGACAAGTTGCGCGCGACTTCCTTGATCACCTTGTTGCGCGGATCGGAAATCGTGTACACCGGGTGGCCGAAGCCGATCACGACTTCCTTGTTGGCGACGCGGTTGCGGATGTCGGCTTCGGCTTCGTCGGCATTCTCGTAGCGCTTCTGGATGTCGAACGCGGCTTCGTTGGCGCCGCCGTGCTTCGGGCCGCGCAGCGCGCCGATGGCGCCGGTGATGGCCGAGTGGATGTCGGACCCGGTGCCGGCGATCACGCGCGCGGTGAAGGTCGAGGCGTTGAACTCGTGCTCGGCATACAGGATCAGCGACGTGTGCATCGCCCTGACCCAGTCGGCCGGCGGCTTGAAGCCGTGCACCAGGTGCAGGAAGTGGCCACCGATCGAATCGTCATCTAGCTCAACCTCGATCCGCTTGCCGTTGTGGCTGAAGTGGTACCAGTACAGCAGCATCGAACCGAACGAGGCCATCAGGCGGTCGGCGATGTCGCGCGCCCCGGCGATGCTGTGGTCATCCTTTTCGGGCAGCACGCAGCCGAGGGTCGACACGCCGGTACGCATCACGTCCATCGGATGGGCGCCGGCCGGCAGCGCTTCCAGTGCCGACTTGACCGCCTGCGGCAGGCCGCGCAGCGACTTCAGCTTGGCCTTGTAGCCGCGCAGCTCGGCCTCGTTGGGCAGCTTGCCGTGCACCAGCAGGTAGGCGATTTCCTCGAATTCGCAGGCATCGGCCACGTCCAGGATGTCGTAGCCGCGGTAATGCAAATCGTTGCCGGAACGGCCCACCGAGCACAGCGCCGTGTTGCCGGCGGCGACGCCGGACAGGGCCACCGATTTCTTCGGCTTGAAGGTTGGCACGTCGGTTTTGGCTTGTTCAGTCATATCGGATCTCCGTATTTATTTGGCTTTGTTCTGTGCAAACAGCGCATCGAGTTTCTGCTCGAAGCTGTGATAGTCGATGCGGTCGTAGAGTTCAGCGCGCGTCTGCATGGTGTCGAGCACGTTCTGCTGGGTGCCGTCGCGGCGGATCGCCGTGTAGACGTTCTCGGCCGCCTTGTTCATCGCGCGGAAGGCCGACAGGGGGTACAGCACGATGTCGACGTCGGCGCCTTTCAGCTCCTCGACCGTGAACAGCGGCGTGCTGCCGAACTCCGTGATGTTGGCCAGGATCGGCACCTTGACGGCCTGCTTGAACTGCTTGTACATCTCCAAGCTGGTAATCGCTTCCGGAAAGATCATGTCGGCGCCGGCTTCGACGCAGGCCACGGCGCGCTCGACTGCCTTGTCGAGGCCCTCGACGGCCAGCGCATCGGTACGCGCCATGATCACGAAATCGTCGTCGGTGCGCGCATCGGCGGCCGCCTTGATGCGGTCGACCATCTCGCCCTGGCTGACAATTTCCTTGTTCGGACGATGGCCGCAGCGCTTGGCACCGACCTGGTCCTCGATGTGGCAGGCGCCGGCGCCGGCCTTGATCAGCGAGCGCACGGTGCGCGCCACGTTGAAGGCGGACGCGCCGAAGCCGGTATCGACGTCGACCAGCAGCGGCAGGTCGCACACGTCGCTGATGCGGCGCACGTCGATCAGCACGTCTTCCAGGCCCGAGATGCCCAGGTCCGGCAAGCCCAGCGAACCGGCCGCGACGCCGCCGCCCGACAGGTAGATCGCGCGGTAGCCGGCGCGCTTGGCCAGCAGGGCGTGGTTGGCGTTGATCGCCCCCACCACCTGCAGCGGATGTTCTTCCTGGACGGCGCGGCGGAATGCGGCGCCTGCGGACTGTTGGCTCATTGCGTGATCCTTTCGGGTTGGCGGTCTATGAATATGGACGAGCAATATGCAAGGCGCGTGCCAGTCACGGTTCGATGGCAGCAAAGCGGATTTTCAAAGACTTGGCAGCATTCAGGCAAGCACGGCTGCACTCCTTATGTTTCATGATGTTTCAGTGTGAAACATCGCTTGGAAACAGCGCAACACCTGTGCCGATCATGAACATCGCATAGCCGTTGACATAGTTCAATAAATTCAACAGACTTTCCTGAACAATATTAATCAGGGGAATTCATGTTCGACATCCGCAAGGCCAGCCTGCTGGCTGCCGTTCTCATCACCTGCAGCGGCGCCCAGGCCGAGCCGGTCGACGCCAACACGATCAACCGCATCGCCGACGAAGGCTACAACCGTGGCCAGGTCGCCACCCTCGCCGCCTACCTGAGCGACCAGATCGGCGGCCGCATGACCAACTCGCCCGCCATGCGCAAGGCTGAGAAATGGACCCAGCAGACCTTCAGCGGCTGGGGCTTGCAGAACGTCCACCTCGAAGGCTACGAGTTCGGCCGCGGCTGGTGGATCGAATCGGCGGGCGCCCGCATGGTAACGCCGCGCCCTCTGGGCTTGACCGCGATCCCGGTCGCCTGGACCCCGCCGACCCGCGGCACGCTCAGTGCTTCGATCGTCGTCGCCCCGATCCGCCACGTGCGCGACCTGGCAGCATGGAAAGGCAAGGTACGCGGCAAGATCGTCCTGATCAGCTACCCGGACGACGCCAAGGACGGCACCAGCGCCCCCTTCAAGCGCTACGACGAAGCCGAACTCGGCAAGCTGTCGACCTACGACCAGCCGCACTTCGATCCGGAGCAGTCGTTCGACCTGTACAAGAAATACTTCGAACTGGCGCGCGAGATCGACCGCTTCATGGCAGCCGAGGGCGCGCAGGCCCTTGTGAAGATGTCCTACCGTAACGGCGGCCTGGTGCAAGGCGAAGGCTATTTCCACGGCAAGAGCGACACCGTCTCGCTGCCGGCCGTCGAAATGGCCGCCGAAGACTACCGCCGCCTGGCGCGCCTGGCGAAAGTCGGCGAAGTCAAGCTCGAGCTGAACAACAACGTCCACTTCGACGACCGCGACACCAAGGCCTACAACGTGCTGGCCGAGATCCCGGGCAGCGATCCGCAGGCCGGCTACGTGATGGCCGGCGCCCACCTCGACAGCTGGGTGGCCGGCGACGGCGCCGCCGACAACGGCGCCGGCTCGGTGGTGGTGATGGAAGCGGCGCGTATCCTGTCGCAGCTGGGCGTGAAACCGAAGCGCACCATCCGCTTCGCCCTGTGGACTGGCGAAGAGCAAGGCCTGCTCGGTTCGCTCGCCTACATCAAGCAGCACATCGCGACCCGCCCCCGCCCCGCCAGTGCGGCACAAGCCAAGGTGCCGGAATTCATGTGGGAGACCTACCCGATCACGCCGCTGGCCGGCTTCAACGACATGACGGCCTACTTCAACCTCGACAACGGCTCGGGCAAGATCCGCGGCATCTACGCCGAAGGCAATTTCGCTGCAATGCCGGTGCTGCGCAACTGGCTGGCACCGTTTGCCAGTCTGGGGGCCGATAAAGTGGTGGCGAAAAAGACCGGCGGGACCGACCACGAAATCATGGCGGGGATGGGCTTGCCGGCGTTCCAGTTCATCCAGGATCCGCTGGATTACGGCAGCCAGGTACATCACTCGAACCTGGATACCTATGATCACCTGCGCACCGAAGACCTGCGCCAGGCGTCGGTGATCATGGCGACCGTGCTGCTGCAGGCGGCGGAGAGCGATACGCCGATGCCGAGGAATGTGTTGCCGAAGCAGCCTACGGCGACGGATCCTTTCCGTTATCGGGATCCGGCGAAAGACTGAATGCGTGGGCATGCGGGTCTGCTTTCTACTGTGCTATCCGCCGATGAAAGCAGGCCGGTGCAAAGCCCGTTACCAGCCTGGTGGCTGACGAATGCCAACCAGGTAGAAATGCAGCATCGTTACCCCATCATTCTATGCACTGGTCCCTTGGCTTCCGCACCAATATTATTCTCCTGCTCGGGTATGTCGCCGTCATCACGGCTTGCTTTGCGGTTTCCCCACCGCCGGCGGTCTGGATGCTGCTTCCATTCCCGCTGATCGGGTTCGCGGTCGGTGTATATCAAGCGCGTGCAGTCCGGACATCGCCTGAAGCCTTCCTTCATACCAAGTCTGCATTGCAGGTACGTGCAGCGTTTATGTCCATTCCGGATGGGAAATTCGCGTTCCGTCTGATGTGGTTGAATGCAATCGCGATCGTTGGCGTGCTGTTCCTGTCGCCCAGCGCGACGGGGCTGGCATCGCCATCGACGATCCTGTGCGCACTCGCATTGGGTGGGCTGGGTCGGGAACTCATCACCTTTCCGGCGATGATGGCGTTGGGAGGTTGCGTCGAGGCTGAGATAGCGACTCGGCTCCCTGGACGTGCTCTGGGCTGAGCATGGTAACTTCCGAACAACAGCGTCGAGCTTCCAAAAACACACTTGTTCATCGATGAAACTTCACTTCCATTACATCGCCTGCATGGCCATCGCCTTCTGCACGGCCTCAAGTCAGGCTCAGGATGTGGATACGCCATGGCAACTGCGAATCATGGACTTGAACCATCAAGTCAAAGTGGACGCAACAGTACGATTTACAAAGGAAAAGGCCACCGAATCCTGCATCGGGGGTCAATGGAAAAGGGTCGTGGTCGAGAGGAAAATCAACGCCGACGAAAAATTCTTTCCATTGAACGAACTCCTGGCTTATGACGTGGAGCGGGGGGAATTGACCTTGGGTCGGACCCAAGTCTGTGATGGCTACCGGTTTTTGACTGGCAAATTGCGCCCCCGGATGATCTCAGGTGCGTACAAGATAGTCGGGCCTGGGTACAGCGAAAAGCTTGGCTATTTTTCTTTGAACAAGACCCAGTAAATCCCGACGGCTAAGTGCCGTGCATGCCAAATGCCTCACCGCATTCCTGACTTGCATGGATGTCAAACCGTCGCTGGTGCCATCAGGGATGTCAGTTGCCAGGGTGGCTCGCATCATCCGAGCATCCGCGCTCTTGCGTTCTATGCCGACTGGAAGACACCAGTCGATGCGGACACGGTATCGGGCAAGAAAAACACCTGGTTACGCCCGCCCTTCTTGGCTTCGTACATGGCTTCATCGGCCATGTGGATCCACATCGCACTCGTGCGCACACGCGAGCTGTACATGGCTACCCCAATGCTCAAGGTCGGTATCGGCTCGCCCTCCCGGACCGCGGCATCCGGCCGCGCAAGCGCGCACATGCGCTCGAAGACACCGGTGGCTTCCACTCGGCTCGTATTGCGCAGAATGACGCAGAACTCGTCACCGCCATAGCGCGCCACCGTATCCTGTTCCTGTACGCAGGACAACATGATCCTGGCGACTTTTTGCAGCGCCCGGTCGCCGGCGATATGGCCGAATTTGTCGTTGATGTCCTTGAACTGGTCGACGTCGACCAGCGCCACGACGCTCCGATGGATGTCGTTACCCGGCGCCCTCACCCAGTCGTCGAGTATTTCATTGAACGCAGCACGATTGGTCAAGCCCGTCAGGGAATCCGTCCGGCTCATGTCGCGCAGTTGGTTCTTGTGTTTGATGAGCTGGACCGCCGTGAGGTAGGCAACGTATCCCAACGATAAGGGGTACAAGACCAGCAAAGGCAGGCAAGCCGCAATTTGCGTACGGCTCAAGACGTCGTGAAAGGATGTGCCCAGCGTCAGATAGCTCACGCCTGCCCCCAGCAGGCTTGCCATCACGCCGCGCCCCATGAAACGCGGTCCACCCATGGCCATGTTGTTCATGGTGACCATGCTAAGGATGCACACCGAAGGAATCGGATTGAAGCCCATGACCGCGGCAAACATGCCCGCCATGAAAGCGTCGACCAGCATGCTGCGGCGCTCGGTATCGATGGGGCGTGCGCTGGACTTGGCGAGCAAATAAGCCAAATGCGGCCACAAAAAGCAGTAGCTGATCAATAGCCCAAGCACCAGCCGGCCATGGTGCGGCGCCGACAAGCTGAAGAATACCGCCAGAAAACCCATGCTCAGCCCGAGGCAACGCGGCAGGTAGAAGCGCTTGGGCAAAGCCATGCTCTGGGTCTTGCGCTGCTTGGGCAGGTAGGGAGACGAAAATGTTGGGTTGCGGTGCATTGTTGAGCTGGGGTTACATCGAACCAGCCACATGGTACGCATTTTCGTCAAAAGTTCCAACAAGAAACTATTAGTATAATTTTAGAAACAATATTGCTATTTATAATATGTTTCCGCCAAAACCGCCTGAAAATGCGTTTTTATGATCACAACGCGACAAGCTGAACTTGTCTTTCGATTACTGAACAACTCTGACAACAATATCTCTAATCACTAATCACAATGACAAAGTATCCGTAAAGCAACGGAATTGCGCGTATCGCCTTACGCCGGAAAGCAAACAGCCCGGTCGACGAATCGACCGGGCTGTCGGATCAGCTGATTGCGACGATCAGTGCGCAGTAGCGCCGGCTGCACCGATACCGGTTTCCGAACGCACTTCCTGCGCCTCGAAACCGGCCTTGTCGATTGCCGCGCGCGGGCCGCTGTCGGTGACCGAGAACAGCCACACGCCGACGAAGCCGACGATCATCGAGAACAGGGCCGGCGAGGTGTACGGGAAGATCGCTGCCTTGTTGTGGAACACATCGACCCACACCGACTTCGACACCACGGTCAGGCCGACCGCCGTGATGAGGCCGAGGAAGCCGCCGACGGTGGCGCCGCGGGTGGTGCAGCCCTTCCACAGCACCGACATGAACAGCACCGGGAAGTTGGCCGAGGCGGCGATGGCGAAGGCCAGCGACACCATGAAGGCGACGTTCACGCTCTGGAACACGATACCCAGCAGCACGGCGATGATGCCCAGGCAGATGGTGGTGATCTTGGACACGCGCAGTTCGCTGCCCGGGGTGGTCTGGCCCTTCTTGATGACGGTGGCGTACAGGTCGTGCGACACGGCCGAGGCACCCGACAGCGTCAGGCCCGCCACCACCGCCAGGATGGTCGCGAAGGCCACGGCCGAGATGAAGCCGAGGAAGATATCGCCGCCCACGGCCTTGGCCAGGTGCACCGCCGCCATGTTGTTACCGCCCAGCAGCTTGCCGGCAGCATCCTTGAAGGCCGGGTTGGTACCGACCAGCACGATCGCGCCGAAGCCGATGATGAACACCAGCACGTAGAAGTAGCCGATCCAGGTGGTCGCCCACAGCACCGACTTGCGCGCTTCCTTGGCGCTCGGGACGGTGAAGAAGCGCATCAGGATGTGCGGCAGGCCGGCGGTACCGAACATCAGCGCCATGCCGAAGGAGATGCCGGAGATCGGGTCCTTGATGAAGGTGCCCGGGCCCATGATGGCGTCGCCCTTGGCGTGCACTTCGACGGCCTTGGCGAACAGCTGCTCCGGGCTGAAGTTGAACATCGACAGCACCGAGAATGCCATGAAGGTGGTACCGGCCAGCAGCATCACGGCCTTGATGATCTGCACCCAGGTGGTGGCGGTCATGCCGCCGAACAGCACGTAGACCATCATCAGGATGCCGACCAGGACCACGGCGATCCAGTAGTCCAGGCCGAACAGCAGCTTGATCAGCTGGCCGGCGCCGACCATCTGCGCGATCAGGTAGAACAGCACGACGACCAGGGTCCCCGAGGCGGCGAACAGGCGCACCGGCTTCTGGGCGAAGCGGTAGGCGGCGACGTCGGCAAAGGTGAAGCGGCCCAGGTTGCGCAGGCGCTCGGCCATCAGGAAGGTCAGCACCGGCCAGCCGACCAGGAAGCCGATCGCGTAGATCAGGCCGTCGAAGCCGTCCAGGAACACGGCGGCGGAGATGCCGAGGAAGGAGGCGGCCGACATGAAGTCGCCGGCGATCGCGAGGCCGTTCTGGAAGCCGGTGATGCCGCCGCCGGCGGTGTAGAAGTCGGACGCCGAGCGGGTGCGCTTGGCGGCCCATTTGGTGATGAACAGGGTCAGCAGCACGAACACCGCGAACATCGCGATCGCGGTCCAGTTGGTGGCTTGCTTGGTGGCCTGGCCGAGGTCCGGCGCCGCCATGGCGCTGCCGGCGAGGGCCAGCAGGGCGAAGGCGGCCGCCAGGTAGGAGAAGATGCGGGTGGTCTTGGTCATGCGCGTACCTTGGTCGGCTGGGTCACGTGGGCGTTGGTGGCGGCCGGCTGGGCGGTGCCCGCGCCGGCGTTCTGGTGGATGGCGTCGGTGAGCGCGTCGAACTCGCGGTTCGCGCGGCGCACGTAGATGGCGGTGACGGCCACCGTGAACAGGATCACAAACAGGCCCAGGGGCACGCCCCAGGACATGACGCCGTTGCCGATCTTCGATGCCATGAAGGCCTTGTCCCAGGCGTTCAGCGCGGTGAAGCCGTAGTAGACCACCATGACCGACAGGGCCAGCATCCAGCCGTAGCGGGAGCGTGTCCTGACGAGTTTCTGGTAGTTCGGGTCATTCTTGACCCGTTGTACGAGGTCTGCTTCCATTTTTTGTCTCCATTCATTTTATTAATGCCAGTACAGCCGGCTGGTTTCGATCCTACGGGCGGCCCCTTACCCGATTCTTACGGCAGAAGCCGAAAACCATATTTACCGGCGTTTCAAATGAAACCCCGTGGAATGAAATGCACTACACTTGAAACATGAGTTATCCCATTCGCAGCGCCCCCGAATCCGGCAAGCCCGTCATCTGGACCGTGTCCGTGTCCCGCCTGTCCGACCTGTTCCGCGACATCACCCTCGAATACGATCACCTGGCGCAGATCGAACCGCTGCACCTGGGCTTCGACGAAGCAGCGCGCCATATCCGCGAGCGCATGGCGGGCGAGCATTGCGATGTCGTGATCGCGGCCGGCTCCAACGGCGCTTACCTGAAGAGCCGGATCTCGGTGCCGGTGGTGGTGGCCCAGGCCAGCGGCTTCGACTTCATGCAGGCGCTGGCGCGGGCTCGGCGCCTGTCGGCACGGATCGGCGTGATCCAGTACCAGCGGCCGCTGCCGGAACTGGCCGAGTTCGCGGCGACCTTCGGCCTGGTGATCGAGCAGCGCACCTATGTGACCGAGGAAGATGCGCGCGCCGGCATCGACGAATTGAAAGCCGGCGGGATCGAGGTCATCGTCGGCGCCGGCTTGATTACCGACCTGGCCGAGGAAGCGGGCCTGAAGGCGGTGTTCGTGTATTCGGCGGCCTCGATCCGGCGCGCCTTCGACGATGCGCTGGAGCTGGCGCGCCTGACCCAGTTGGAAAAAAGCCGCCCGATGCGCCCGGCCGCCGTGGACAGCCGCCGGGCGCGGCGTGGCCTCAACGATCTGCGTGGCGAGTCGCCGGCGATGGAACGCCTGCGCCAGAGCGTGGTGCTGTACGCGCGCTCGCCGGCGACCGTGCTGATCCAGGGCGAAACCGGCAGCGGCAAGGAGCTGGTGGCGCAGGCGATCCACCGCGAGAGCCCGCGCCGCGGCGCCAACCGGCCCTTCGTCGCCGTGAATTGCGGCGCCATCGCCGAGTCGCTGCTGGAATCCGAGCTGTTCGGCCACGAGGAAGGCGCGTTCACGGGCGCGCGCCGCGGCGGTCACGCCGGCTTGTTCGAAGCGGCGAACGGCGGCACCCTGTTCCTGGACGAGATCGGCGAAATGCCGCTCGCGCTGCAGACGCGCCTGCTGCGCGTGCTCGAGGAGCGCGAAGTGATGCGGGTGGGCGGCACGCGGCCGGTGCCGATCGACGTGCGCGTGATCAGCGCCACCCATTGCGACCTGGAGGCACGCGTGCGCGACGGCCGCTTCCGTGCCGACCTGTTCTACCGGCTGGCCGTGCTGCGCCTCGCCCTGCCACCGCTGCGCGCGCGCGCGGAAGACATCGCGCCGCTGGCCGAGTGGTCGCTCAAGCATGCGCTGGCGGCGCTGGATGCGCGGCCGCATCCGAACCTGGCGGCCGAGATCGCGGCCTGCGCGCCGCTGCTGCAGGCGTATGGCTGGCCCGGGAACGTGCGCGAGCTGCGCAACCTGATGGAACGGCTGGCGTTGTTCCTGGCGGCCGAGCCCCTGCAGGCGCTGACGCCGAGCTTCCTGCTGGCGATCGCGCCCGAGCTGGCCCGGCTTGCGCTGCCCTCCCCGGCCGCGCTGGAGGCGCAGGTACCGCCGCCCCCGGTCCGGGAAAGCGCGGCCGAGGTGCTGGCGCGCTTCGGCGGCCAGCGCGATGCCGCCGCACGCCACCTGGGCATCAGCCGCACCACCTTATGGCGCCGTTTGAAAGAAGGAAATTAGCATTTAGAAAGTGAGCCGCTCTAACCTAATACGAGCTCAAGTGGTTTAATCTCCCCCAAACCACGACGCCGAATTTAGTCGTATGATGCCTTTTTTATACGGCCTGGCGCCCGATCGTGCCAGCTTTCCAGGCGGCGCCCATGAAGTGCCGCGTAGTTCGGAGGCATCATGCAAGACGCGCGTAGCAATACCTCGTCAGCGGCGATTTTTTCGCTGATCGGCAATACCCCGCTGGTCGAAGTCACCCGCATCGACACCGGCCCCTGCCAGCTCTTCCTCAAGCTCGAATCCCAGAATCCCGGCGGCTCCATCAAGGACCGCATCGGCCGCGCCATGATCGAGGCGGCCGAGCTGGATGGCCGCCTGCAGCCCGGCGGCACCGTGGTCGAAGCCACCGCCGGGAATACCGGCCTCGGCCTGGCGCTGGTGGCGCGTATCAAGGGCTACCGGGTGGTCCTGGTCGTGCCCGACAAGATGGCGGCGGAAAAGGTGCTGCACCTGAAGGCGCTCGGCGCCGAGATCCACCTGACCCGTTCCGACGTCGGCAAGGGCCATCCCGAGTACTACCAGGATTATGCGGCGCGCCTGGCCAGGGAGATTCCCGGCGCCTGGTTCGCCGACCAGTTCAACAACCCGGACAATCCGCGCGCCCACGAAACCACGACCGGCCCCGAAATCTGGGAACAGATGCGCCACGAGATCGACGCCATCGTGGTCGGCGTCGGCTCGTCCGGCACCCTCAGCGGCCTGTCGCGCTATTTCGCGCAGGTACAGCCAGGCCTCGAATTCGTGCTGGCCGATCCGCAAGGCTCGATCCTGGCCGACTACATCAAGACCGGCAAACTGTCGGATGTCTCCGGCTCGTGGGCGGTCGAAGGCATCGGCGAAGACTTCATCCCGGCGATCGCCGACCTGTCGCGCGTGAAGACGGCGTACTCCATCAGCGACGAGGACAGCTTCAATACCGCGCGCGAACTGCTGCGCCAGGAAGGCATCCTGGCCGGTTCCTCCACCGGCACCCTGCTCGCCGCCGCCCTGCGCTACTGCCGCGCCCAGACCACGCCGAAGCGGGTCGTCACCTTCGTGTGCGACACCGGCACCCGCTATCTCACCAAGGTCTACAGCGACGGCTGGATGGTCGACCAGGGCCTGCTGCACCGTCCGAAACTGGGCGACCTGCGCGACCTGATCGGGCGCCGCTTCGACGACGGCGAAGTGGTGACGGTGGCGCCGTCCGACACCCTGCTGACCGCCTTCAACCGCATGCGCAGCGCCGACCTGGCCCAGCTGCCGGTGGTCGAGCATGGCAAGCTGGTCGGCCTGATCGACGAGTCCGACCTGTTGTTGCACGTCACCAGCGAACGCGAGCGCTTCGGCGCACCGGTCTCGGATACGATGACCACCGAGCTGAAGACGCTGGCGCCCTCGGCGCGCATGCGCGAACTGCGCGAGATCCTCGACCGTGGCCTGACTGCCGTCATCGCCGACGGCGACCATTTCTATGGGCTGATCACGCGTTTCGATCTTCTCAATCACCTGCGCCGCACCCTGACCTGATATGCGTTACTTGATATGAGCGACGACACCAAGCAAAAGCGCCGCCTGGCCACCCGCGTGATCCACGGCGGCCAGGCGCCCGACCCGGCCACCGGCGCCGTGATGCCGCCGATTTATGCCACCTCGACCTTTGCTCAGGAAAGCCCGGGCGTGCACAAGGGCCTGGACTACGGCCGCTCGCACAACCCGACGCGCTGGGCGCTGGAGCGCTGCGTGGCCGACATCGAAAGCGGCGGCGCCGCCTTTGCCTTCGCGTCCGGCCTGGCGGCCATCGCCGCCGTGCTGGAACTGCTGCCGGCCGGCTCCCACATCGTCGCCGGCGACGACATGTACGGCGGCACCTTCCGCCTGTTCGAGCGGGTGCGCCGCCTCAGCGCCGGCCACGCATTCAGCTACGTCGACCTGACCGACCCGCTGGCCCTGGCCGGCGCGCTGCGCCCGGAAACGAAGATGGTCTGGGTCGAGACGCCGACCAACCCGATGCTGAAGCTGGCCGACCTGCATGCCATTGCCGAGGAATGCCGCGGGCGCGGCATCATCACGGTCTGCGACAACACCTTCGCCAGCCCGGTCAACCAGCGGCCGCTGGAACTGGGCATCGACATCGTGGTGCACTCGACCACCAAGTACATGAACGGGCACTCGGACGTGATCGGCGGCGTGGCCGTGGTCGGTACCGAAGCCCGCCACCAGCCGCTGCGCGAACGCCTCGGCTTCATCCAGAATGCGGTGGGTGCGATCCAGGGGCCGTTCGACAGCTTCCTGGTACTACGCGGCATCAAGACCCTGGCCCTGCGGGTGGAGCGCAGCAATGCCAATGCGCTGGAACTGGCCGGGTGGCTGGCATCGCAGCCGAAGGTGAAACGCGTGCACTACCCTGGCCTGGCGTCGCATCCGCAGCACGAACTGGCGCGGCGCCAGATGCATGGCTACGGCGGCATCATCTCGGTCGACCTCGATACCGACTTGGCCGGCGCGCGCCGCTTCCTCGAGCATTGCGAAGTGTTCACGCTGGCCGAGAGCCTGGGCGGTGTCGAGAGCCTGATCGAGCATCCGGCAATCATGACGCATGCGACCATACCGCCGGAACAGCGGGCGGCGCTGGGGATCGGGGATGGCTTGATCCGCTTGTCGGTGGGGATCGAGGATGTGGAGGATCAGCGGGCGGATCTGGTGCGGGCGCTTGCCGCGGTGTGAGAAAAAATACGTCGTTTCCGGCAATGCCGGAAACGACCCCCCGCGAAGGCGGGGAGGATGTAGATAGTATTAACGCTTCAGCTGCGAAAGATCGCGCACCGCCCCACGATCCGCCGACGTGGTCAGCGCCGCATACGCCTGCAAGGCCTGCGATACCACACGTTCACGGCCGACCGGCTGCCATGCATCCGCGCCGCGCGCTTCCATCGCCATGCGGCGGTGTCCCAGTTCCTCGGCCGACACACGCAGACCGATGGTGCGCGCCGGGATGTCGATGTCGATCATGTCACCCTCTTCCACCAGGCCGATCGCGCCGCCTTCGGCCGCTTCCGGCGACGCGTGGCCGATCACCAGGCCCGACGAGCCGCCCGAGAAGCGTCCGTCGGTGAACAGCGCGCACGCCTTGCCGAGGCCTTTCGACTTGATGTACGAGGTCGGGTACAGCATCTCCTGCATGCCCGGTCCGCCCTTCGGTCCTTCGTAGCGGATGATGACGACGTCGCCGGCCACCACCTGGTCACCCAGGATGGCATCGACTGCCGCGTCCTGGCTTTCGAACACGCGCGCGCGGCCGGAGAATTTCAGGATGCTCTCGTCGACGCCGGCAGTCTTGACGATGCAGCCCTTCTCGGCGATGTTGCCGTACAAGACAGCCAGGCCGCCGTCCTGCGAATAGGCGTGCTCGCGGTCGCGGATGCAGCCCAGGCTGCGGTCGAGGTCGTTGGACGCGTAGCGTTCCGATTGCGAGAACGCCACCTGGGTCGGCACGCCGCCCGGCGCCGCGCGGAACAGCTGGTGCACGGCGCGGTCGTCGCTACGGCGGATATCGTATTTCTCGATGGCGTCGCCCAGCGTCGGGCTGTGCACGGTCGGCAGCGAGGTGTCGAGCAGGCCGGCGCGTGCCAGTTCGCCCAGGATCGAGATGATGCCGCCGGCGCGGTGCACGTCTTCGATGTGGTATTTGTCGGTCATCGGCGCCACCTTGCACAGGCAGGGCACCAGGCGCGAGATGCGGTCGATGTCGGCCATCGTGAACGCCACCTGTGCTTCGTGCGCGGCGGCCAGCAGGTGCAGCACGGTGTTGGTCGAGCCGCCCATCGACACGTCCAGCGCCATCGCATTTTCGAACGCGGCCTTGCTGGCGATCGAGCGCGGCAGGACCGAGTAGTCGTCTTGTTCGTAGTGGCGCTTGGCGATGTCGACGATCAGGCGCCCCGCTTTCAGGAACAGTTCCTTGCGGTCGCTATGGGTGGCGACGATGGTGCCGTTGCCCGGCAGCGACAGGCCGAGCGCTTCGGTCAGGCAGTTCATCGAATTCGCGGTGAACATGCCCGAGCACGAGCCGCAGGTCGGACAGGCCGAGCGCTCGGCTTCCAGCACGTCGGCATCGGACACCTTGGCGTCGCCGGCCTTGATCATGGCGTCGATCAGGTCGAGCTTGATGATCTTCTGCTCGTTGTTGACGACCTTGACCACCTTGCCCGCCTCCATCGGCCCGCCGGACACGAACACGGTCGGGATATTCAGGCGCATCGCAGCCATCAGCATGCCGGGCGTGATCTTGTCGCAATTCGAGATGCAGACCATGGCGTCGGCGCAGTGGGCATTGACCATGTACTCGACCGAGTCGGCAATCAGGTCGCGTGACGGCAGCGAGTACAGCATGCCGCCATGGCCCATCGCGATGCCGTCGTCGACGGCAATGGTATTGAATTCCTTGGCGACGCCGCCGGACGCTTCGATCTCGCGCGCCACCAGCTGGCCCAGGTCCTTCAGGTGGACGTGGCCAGGCACGAACTGGGTGAAGGAATTCACCACGGCGATGATCGGTTTCTCGAAGTCGCCATCCTTCATGCCGGTGGCGCGCCACAGGGCGCGGGCCCCTGCCATATTGCGGCCTTGGGTGGTGGTGCGGGAACGGTATGTCGGCATGGTCAAACTCCTGATCGGTCTTAACTGAAACAAAAGCCTAGCTTGCCGTCCCTGCTGTGATTTGTCCAATATATGATTCAAGACGTTGTGATTCTTCTTGCATATCACGGATGCGGAAGGTCGCTACCACGCCGGTCAACTGCCCGGCCTGGCCGCGCATGCTGTCGGCCGCCGCCGCGGCGCGCCCGACCAGTGCCGCATCCTGCCCGGTCGCCTCGTCGAGTTCGGCGATCACGGCGCGCACCTGGGCAATGCCGGACGCCTGCCCTGCGCTGGCGGCATTGATCGCCTGCAGCAGCCCGGCCACGCGCTCGACCCGTTCGAGGATCTGCTGCATGGTGCTGCCGGCGGCGCCGGCGATGGCGGTGCCGGCTTCGATCGTGCCGACGGTCTCCCCCACCAGTGCCTTGATCTCGCGCGCTGCCGAAGCCGAGTGCTGGGCCAGGTTGCGCACTTCGGCCGCCACCACCGCAAAGCCGCGGCCCTCGGCGCCGGCACGGGCCGCTTCCACCGCCGCGTTCAGGGCCAGGATATTCGTCTGGAAGGCGATGCCGTCGATCAGGGCCGTGATGTCGCCGATGCGCGCGGCCGAGGCGCGGATGGTGTCCATGCGTTCGACCACCTGGGCCACCGCACCGGCGCCTTCGCGCGCCACGGTGGAGGCCGTCAGGGCCAGGGCGTTGGCGTCGTGCGCATGGGCGTGGTTGCGCTGCACTGCCTCGGTCAGCTCGGCCATCGCGCCGACGGTGCGGTGCAGGCTGTGCGCCTGCTGCTCGCTGCGGCGCGCCAGGTCGCGGTTGCCGATGGCCAGTTCGCCCGATGCATCGTCGATGCTGCGCGCCGAGGCCAGCACTTTCGCCACCGTGCTCGAGACGCCGTCGGTCATGTGGTTCAGGGCATCGAACAAACGGCCGATTTCATCGACGCGGCGGTGCGCGATGACGCCGCTCAGGTCGCCGCCCGCCACGCGCTCGGCCAGGTCGACCGCAGCCTGCAGCGGACGCACGATGCTGCGCGTCAGCAGTGCACCGGTGACGCAGCCGGTCGCCAACGCCAGCAGGCCGAGCCCCAGCAGCAGGCTGCGGCTGAAGGCAAAGGCCGCGGACGAGGCCTCGGCCAGCGCATGCGCCTCGCGCGTCTGGCGCGCCAGCAGTGCCTCAAGAGTACCGCTCCAGGCGTCGAAGGTGCGGGCCAGCTCGTTGCCGGTCAGTTGCTCCACTTCCTGGGTCTTGCCGAATTCCTTGGCCTGGAACACTTGCTGGCGCACCTTCAGGTAAGCCAGCTTATGCTGTCCGGCACGCTCCAGCAGGATGCGTTCGTCGGCCGGGGCCGGCAGCTTGGCGAGGCGCGCTTCGATCTGTGCCGCGCTCTTCTCGCCGCTATTCAATTGCGCCTGGAAATAATCGCCGACTTCGAGGCTGTCGCTGCGCGCAATCGACACCGCGCGCACGCCGTTCAGGCGCACCACGCCCAGCAGTTCGGAGGTCAGCTGCTGGCGCGCCAGCTTGTTGTCGACCAGGTCGCGGGTGGTGGCGTCGGCCGCCTGCATGCGCCACAGCGCGACGATGGAAACGATGACGATGGCCAGGGAGACCACGGCGAAGGCACCGAGGATCTTGGTGCCGGTCTGGATACGGGAGAGTGTCATGATGCGCTGCACGGGGTCCGGGTGTGCCGGCAGTATAAAAATGCCGTATGACAACATCATGAAACGATGAAGAAACGTCAGGACGAAAAAAAGCCCGCACGAGGCGGGCTTTCGTAGTCTTGCGACTTGGCCGGAGCGATTACTCGATCTCGACCGTCTCGACCGGTTCCGGCGGCGGCGGGACGTCGCCTTCGGAGAACTCGAGGATCACGTCGTCCTTGTCATTCAGGTCGACGGTGACGCGTCCGCCGTTGACCAGGCGGCCGAACAGCAGCTCGTCGGCCAGCGCCTTGCGGATCATGTCCTGGATCAGGCGCGACATCGGACGGGCACCCATCAGCGGATCGAAACCTTTCTTGCCGAGGAACTTGCGCAGTTTCTCGGTGAAGACGGCTTCCACCTTCTTCTCGTGCAGCTGCTCTTCCAGCTGCATCAGGAACTTGTCCACGACGCGCAGGATGATGTCCTCGTCCAGCGCGCGGAAGCTGATGATCGCATCCAGGCGGTTGCGGAACTCCGGCGTGAACATGCGCTTGATGTCGGCCATCTCGTCGCCTGCCGCCTTCGAATCCACGAAGCCCACCGAACGCTTGGTCAGGCTTTCGGCGCCCGCGTTCGTGGTCATGATGATGATCACGTTGCGGAAGTCCGCCTTGCGGCCGTTGTTGTCGGTCAGCGTGCCATGGTCCATCACCTGCAGCAGGATGTTGAAAATGTCCGGGTGGGCTTTTTCAATCTCGTCCAGCAGCAGCACGGTGTGCGGCTTCTTGGTGATGGCCTCGGTGAGGAGACCGCCCTGGTCGAAGCCGACGTAGCCCGGCGGCGCACCGATCAGGCGCGACACCGCGTGGCGTTCCATGTACTCCGACATGTCGAAGCGCACCAGGTCGATGCCCAGGATGAACGCCAGCTGCTTCGCGACTTCGGTCTTGCCGACGCCGGTCGGACCCGAGAACAGGAAGGAGCCGATCGGCTTGTCCTGCTTGCCCAGGCCTGCACGGGCCATCTTGATCGCGGCCGACAGCGCTTCGATCGCCGGGTCTTGCCCGAACACGACGTTGCGCAGGTCGCGGTCGATGGTCTGCAGCTTGCTGCGGTCGTCCTGGTTGACCGTTTGCGGGGGAATCCGCGCGATCTTCGCGATGATGTCCTCGATCTCGGTCTTGCCGATGGTCTTCTTCTGCTTCGACTTCGGCAGGATGCGCTGTGCCGCACCGGCTTCGTCGATCACGTCGATCGCCTTGTCGGGCAGGTGACGGTCGTTGATGAAGCGGGCTGCCAGTTCGGCCGCGGTCGAGAGTGCCGACGACGAGTACTTCACGCCGTGGTGCTCTTCGAAGCGCGACTTCAGGCCACGCAGGATCTGCACGGTCTGCTCGACCGACGGTTCGTTGACGTCGACCTTCTGGAAGCGGCGGCTCAGCGCGTGGTCCTTCTCGAACACGCCGCGGAATTCCGTGAACGTGGTCGCGCCGATGCACTTGAGCTGGCCGTTGGCCAGGGCCGGCTTCAGCAGGTTCGATGCGTCGAGCGTACCGCCCGATGCCGAACCGGCGCCGATGATCGTGTGGATCTCGTCGATGAACAGGATGCCGTTCGGCGTGTCCTTCAGCTGCTTGAGCACCGCCTTCAGGCGCTGCTCGAAGTCGCCGCGGTACTTGGTGCCGGCCAGCAGCGCACCCATGTCGAGCGAGAACACGACGGCGTTCTGCAGGATCTCGGGCACGTCTTCCTGGACGATGCGCCATGCCAGGCCTTCGGCGATCGCGGTTTTACCCACGCCCGCTTCACCGACCAGCAGCGGATTGTTCTTGCGGCGGCGGCACAGGATCTGGATCACGCGGTCGACTTCTTCCTCGCGACCGATCAGCGGATCGATGCGACCGTCTGCAGCAGCCTTGTTCAAGTTCTGGGTGAACTGATCCAATGGGCTTTCCTTGGCCTGGCCTTCGACTTGCGCTTCTTCCACGCCTTCCGACGCCTTCTGGCTGTCGATCTGCTGGTCCTTGCGCACGCCATGCGAAATGAAATTGACCACGTCGAGACGGGTCACACCCTGCTGGTGCAGGTAGTAAACGGCGTGCGAGTCCTTCTCGCCGAAGATCGCCACCAGCACGTTCGCGCCGGTTACTTCCTTCTTGCCGTTCGACGCCGACTGCACGTGCATGATCGCACGCTGGATCACGCGCTGGAAGCCGAGCGTCGGTTGGGTGTCGACCTCGCCGGTGCCGGGCACCGTCGGGGTGTTGTCGCCGATGAAATTCGTCAAGGTCTTGCGCAGATCTTCGATATTGACCGCGCACGCACGCAGGACTTCAGCGGCCGACGGATTGTCGAGCAGCGCCAGCAACAGGTGTTCGACCGTGATGAATTCGTGTCGAGCCTGCCGCGCTTCGACAAAGGCCATGTGTAAAGAGACTTCTAATTCCTGCGCAATCATACTTCCTCCATCACGCACTGCAGGGGATGGCCTGCCTTGCGCGCATGCGTTAATACAAACTCCACTTTGGTACACGCTATATCTTTGGAAAACACACCGCACACCCCTTTGCCGTGCCGGTGTACGGAAAGCATGATCTGCGTCGCCGTTTCGCGATCCTTATTGAAGTACTCCTGGATAATGGCGACTACGAACTCCATCGGGGTGTAGTCGTCATTGAGCAGCGCCACCTGGTACAAGGGCGGTGGCTTGACGGTCTGCCGCTCCAGCAGCTGTTCTGTATCGTGCTTGGTTGCCATAAGGGTATTCTAAAGTGCTTTTCGTGTCCGTGCGTACGCTAACAATCAGAGCGTGTCCATTTGCTTTCCATCTTACGCGTTTTCGGTTCCATGCGCAGATGGCGACCCGATTGCAGAAATCAAGAGTTCGTTTTTAGAGCCGTCTAGAAATTTTTACAACAGCTGTTCAAAAGCGCTTGACTTGCGGGATTATTGCACCAACAATGCAGTTATTGACATGTACTTATGTACTTGTTGATAAGAAGTGAGCAGGCTGAGGAGGGGGCAAGAAGCTTCTTGCTTTTATGGCTCGTGTGATTTGTTTTTAATCGAAAGTTATTTTATGGCAACAGGTACTGTTAAGTGGTTCAATGATTCCAAAGGTTTTGGCTTCATCACCCCAGATGACGGCGGCGAGGATTTGTTTGCACACTTCTCCGCAATCAACATGAACGGTTTTAAGACTCTCAAAGAAGGTCAAAAAGTCCAATTCGAAGTCACGCAAGGCCCTAAAGGCAAGCAAGCTTCCAACATCCAGGGCATGTAATCATTCCCCTCGGAAGCAAAAGCCCCGCCGCGGCGGGGTTTTTTTATGGCAGCGCGGCATCCTCGCCGCCGCGCGCCTCCCCCGCCGCCGACCCCTCTATATAATAAAGGACGGTTCCTTCACGCCGTTCATGTCGTCGATCATCGCATCGCCGAAGCCCGAGCACGACACCTGCTTGGCACCTTCCATCAAACGCGCGAAGTCGTAGGTTACCCGCTTGGACAGGATCGTCGCTTCCATCGAGCTGATGATCAGGTCGGCCGCTTCGCTCCAGCCCATGTGACGCAGCATCATCTCGGCCGACAGGATCAGCGATCCCGGGTTCACATAATCCTTGCCCGCGTATTTCGGCGCGGTACCGTGGGTGGCTTCGAACATCGCCACCGAATCCGACATGTTGGCGCCCGGCGCAATGCCGATGCCGCCGACCTGGGCCGCGACCGCGTCCGAGATGTAGTCGCCGTTCAGGTTCATGGTAGCGATGACGCTGTACTCGGCGGGACGCATCAGCACTTGTTGCAGGAAAGCGTCGGTGATCGAATCCTTGATCATGATGTCGCGCCCCGTCTTCGGGTTGCGCACCTTGCACCACGGGCCGCCGTCGACCAGTTCGGCGCCGAATTCCTTCTGCGCCAGCGCATACGCCCAGTCGCGGAAGCCACCCTCGGTGTACTTCATGATGTTGCCCTTGTGGACGATGGTGACCGAGGGCTTGTCGAAGTCGATCGCATACTGGATCGCCTTGCGCACCAGGCGCTCGGTCCCTTCGCGCGACACCGGCTTGATGCCGATCGCCGAGGTCTCCGGAAAACGCAGCTTCTTGACGCCCATCTCGTCCGTCAGGAAGGCGATGATCTTGCGTGCGCCTTCCGACTCCGCCGCCCATTCGATGCCGGCGTAGATGTCTTCGGAATTCTCGCGGAACACGACCATGTCGGTCTTTTCCGGCTCGCGCAGCGGCGACGGCACGCCACGGTAGTAGCGCACCGGGCGCTCGCAGACGTACAGGTCGAGTTGCTGGCGCAGCGTCACGTTGAGAGAACGGATGCCGCCGCCGACCGGCGTGGTCAGCGGTCCCTTGATCGAGACCACGTAGTCCTTCACCGCGGCCAGGGTTTCCGCCGGCAGCGCGGTCTCGGGACCGTACAGGCGGGTCGCCTTGTCGCCGGCATAGATTTCCATCCAGTGGATCCTGCGTTCGCCGTCATACGCCTTGGCCACCGCGGCATCGACCACCTTGCGCATCACCGGGGTCACGTCGACGCCGACGCCGTCGCCTTCGATGAACGGAATGATGGGCTGGTCGGGCACGTTCAGGGTGCCGTCGGCGTTGACGGTGATTTTCTGGCCGTCGCCAGGGACTTCGATATGTTGGCTCATCGCCTCCTCCGATTACAATAGCGGCTGCCGCCGATATCTTGTCTTAGACACAAGATGCAGTTTTACATTATGCACCAGCACCGAACATGCCGCTCATCTTATTCAATAAACCCTTTCAGGTGCTTTGCCAGTTCTCGCGCGAGCCGGACAGGGAATGCCTCGCCGACTATCTGGACATCCCCGGCATCTATCCGGCCGGCCGCCTCGACGCCGACAGCGAAGGCCTGATGCTGCTCACCGACGACGGCCGCCTGCAGCACCAGATCGCCCATCCGGACCACAAGGAAGCCAAGACCTACCTGGTGCAGGTGGACGGCGTTGCGGACGCAGCCGCGCTGGCGCGCCTGCAGGCGCCGCTCGACCTGGGCGATTTCGTTACCAAGCCCTGCCGCGCGGTGCAGATCGCCGAACCGGCATGGCTGTGGCCGCGCAACCCGCCGATCCGGATGCGCCAGGACAAGCCGACCAGCTGGCTCGCGATCACGCTGGAAGAAGGCAAGAACCGCCAGGTGCGGCGCATGACGGCCGCGGTCGGGCTGCCGACGCTGCGCCTGGTGCGCGCAAGCATCGGGCCGTTTGCGCTGGCAACGCATCCCTTGATGCCGGGTGAATGGATGGAAGTACCGGCCGCGGCCATTGGCGGCCCGAAAAGGAGTGTTTGAATTTTTCGGTAAAAACACTGTCAACCGGAAAATAAGAGGCGCCGTTAAGGGACCAGATTCACCTTCGTGAATCACTCTCCACGAAAAGGAACCCGAAATGTCCAAACTCATCGCTGGTCTGGTTGCTTCCCTGTTCGCCGTTTCCGTGTTCGCCGCCCCGCAAGCCGCTGCGCCTGCATCCGGCTCCGCCCCGACCGCCTCG
Source organism: Herbaspirillum sp. SJZ107 (assembly GCF_006715485.1). GTDB lineage: Bacteria > Pseudomonadota > Gammaproteobacteria > Burkholderiales > Burkholderiaceae_D > Telluria. The sequence continues at coordinate 548,967 of NZ_VFNH01000001.1, read as the reverse complement.
GCCAGCGCCGACCCGGCCGCCGCGCCTGCAAAGAAGACCAAAAAGTCCAAGAAAGCCAAGAAAGCTGCAGAGAGCGATGCCAGTGCGGCCACGCCGGCACCGACCACCGGCAAATAAGCCGGCGCACGCAGCGCGCCAACCGGGGCAGGCCGCGCGCCTGCCTTTTTTTACGTAAAAAAACAAAAACCCGCCGGACCAAAGGTCGGGCGGGTTTTTTGCTGCTTCAAGGGCGCGGCTGAGGCCGCGCGGTGCCGGATTTAAGCCGACAGGCCCTTGATGGCGGCAGCCAGGCGGCTCTTGTGGCGAGCGGCCTTGTTCTTGTGGATGATCTTCTTGTCAGCGATGCTGTCGATGGTCGACACGGATTGCTGGAAGATGGTGGTAGCAGCGGCCTTGTCGCCAGCCTGGATGGCCTTGCGGACTGCCTTGATTGCGGTACGCAGGGTCGAACGCTGCGACGAGTTCTGAGCGTTTTGCTTAACTGCTTGACGAGCGCGCTTGCGCGCTTGTGCGGTATTTGCCATGGAATTTCCTATTCGGGGTCAAGTTGCGTTGCAAACACGTCTCGAACCGGCCCATTCCAGTGCCTGCCAAACGTGTGTCTGCTAACTGAATTCAATACAGCCCTCGATTATAGCGAAGGATTCATTGGAGGGCAATTCTCATTTCGATAATCGGCGGCGCCGCGTTCGTTCCGCGCACGCAAATTCGATTTCCAGGAGCAATAGCCCAGCTATAATCGCGGGCTATGAACCTACTTCGAACCCTGGCAGCCATCTCGAGCATGACGATGGTGTCCCGCGTCACCGGCCTGTTGCGCGATTCGCTGTTTGCCCGCGCCTTCGGCGCCTCGCCCTACACCGACGCCTTCTACATCGCCTTTCGCCTGCCCAACCTGCTGCGCCGCCTGTTCGGCGAAGGCGCGTTCTCGCAAGCCTTCGTGCCGATCCTGGCCGAATACAAGACCAGGCAGGGCGACGCCGCCACCAAGAAACTGGTCGACCACGTCGCCAACACCCTGGTCTGGGCGACCCTGGTGATCAGCGTGATCGGCGTCCTCGGCGCGCCCTACATCCTGATGGCAATCGCCGGCGGCCTGAAAGGCGATGCCTTCGATGCCGGCGTGGTGATGACGCGCCTGATGTTCCCCTACATCCTGTGCATGTCCTTCGTGGTGCTGGCCGGCGCCGTGCTGAATACCTGGCGCGAATTCAAGATCCCGGCCTTCACGCCGGTGCTGTGGAATCTGTCCTCGATCTTCTTCTCGCTGTTCCTGGTCCAGTACTTCGACGTGCCGATCTATTCGATGGCGGTGGCGGTGATGGTCGGCGGCGTGCTGCAGGTGGCGATCCAGATCCCGGCGCTGAAGCGCCACGGCATGCTGCCGCGCCTGTCGTTCAACCCGCTGGCCGGCCTCGGCGATCCGGGCGTGCGGCGCATCCTCAAGAAGATGGGACCGGCCGTGTTCGCGGTGTCGGCTGCCCAGATCAGCCTGCTCATCAACACCAACATCGCTTCGCGCCTGGGCCACGGCGCGGTCTCGGTGCTGCAGTATGCGGACCGCCTGATGGAATTTCCGACCGGGATGCTGGGCGTGGCGCTCGGCACCGTGCTGCTGCCCAGCCTGTCCAAGGCGAACGCCGACGGCGATACGGCCGAATACTCGGCCCTGCTCGACTGGGGCCTGCGCCTGACCTTCCTGCTGGCCCTGCCGGCGGCTGTGGGCCTGGCGGCGCTGTCCGAACCATTGATCGCCACCCTGTTCAACTACGGCGCCTTCGACGCCAACAGCGTGATCGCCGCCACCGCCCCGCTGATGGCCTACGCCGCCGGCCTGCTCGGCATCATCCTGGTCAAGATCCTGGCCCCGGCCTTCTATGCGCGCCAGGACATCCGCACGCCGGTGCGCATCGCGATCGGCGTGCTGGTCGCGACCCAGCTGATGAATGCGATCTTCGTGCCGGTGCTGGGCGTGGCCGGGCTGGCGCTGTCGATCGGCCTCGGTGCCTGCATCAACGCGGTGTTCCTGTACACCGGCCTGCGCCGCCGCGGCATCTACGCGCCGCATGCCGGCTGGCTGGGCTTCTTCCTGAAGGTCGTACTGGCCGTGGCCGTGATGGGCGCCGTGGCCTGGTTCAGCCAGGCCCAGCTCGACTGGACCGCGCTGCGCGCCCACCCGTTCCTGCGCCTGGGCGCCCTGCTCCTGATCATCGGCGCCAGCGCCGCCGTGTATTTCGCGGTGCTGCTGGGACTCGGGTTCCGGCCGAGCCAGTTCATGCGCCGCGCCAAATAAGCCGGCGCCGGGCGTCCGCCGGGCGCTCAGCCGGTGCCGCCCGCCGGCGGCTCGTTCTCGTCGCGCGGCTCGCGCTGGCCGTCGCGCGACTCGTCTTCCCTGTCGCCGCCCGATCCGGGCGACTCTGCCGCCGGCGCCTCATCCGTGACAGGCGCATTCACAGGCACATTCGCTGGCGCATCGACAGGTGCGGCGGCCGGCACCGGTGCCGGCTGCGGCGCACCCTTCTGCGGAAACAGCGACACCTGCCCGGGCGCCGGCGCCTGCGCGATCCCCGGCTGCGGCGTTCCTGCCGGATTCTGCCCCGGCTGCCCCGGCTGTCCCGGCTGTCCCACACCCTGCCCCAGCGCCGCGAACTTCCATTCGAAGATGTGCTGGCGGTTCTCCAGGTTGGCAAAGCGCGCATCGAAGTTGGCCACCTTCAGCGGCTTCGCCTTCGACAGGCTGTACACCGCCAGCACCCCGGTATCGCTGCCGGCGTGGACGATGCCCCACTCGGCCTTGCCCGTCATCGGGTCGACGAAGATCTTGCGCAGGTGGCGCCGGATGGCGGGCGAGCGCGGGTCCTTCAGCAATTCCTGCAGCGACGGCGGATAGGTCGGCTGGCCACGCGGCGTCGCCTCGGCATAGCTTTTCAGCGCCTGGCTGAAGGCGGCGCCGATCTCGAGCAGTTCTTCCTCGGCGGCGGCACGGCGCAGCAGCGCGTCCACCTTGAGCGTGGCGGCGCCGACCAGGCCGATGATCGCCACCAGCACGATCAGGCCGACGTAGGTGAAGCCGCCCTCACCCTGCGCGAATACACGCCGGCGCATCTACCACTCCGCGAACGGCTTGCCGTTGCGCCCCTTGCCTTCGGCACTGCTGCGGATGCTGTACACCGCGCCGGCATCGGTGTCCTCGGGCGGCACGATGACCCATTTGCTGTCGCTGTCGGCGATCGGGTCGACCGGCAGCGCCGGCAAGTATTTTTTCTCGACCAGCTGCTCCAGCGAGTCCGGATAGCGCCCGGTGTCGGCGTGGTACTGGTCGATCACGGCGCGCGTGTTGCGCAGGTTGTCGGCCAGGATGGTTTCCTTGGCCGCGTCGACGCTCGGGAAGTAGCGCGGCACGGCCAGCGTCAGCAGCAGGGCGACGATGCCCAGCACCACCAGCAGTTCGATCAGGGTGAATCCGCGAGAAGAACGCTTCTTATGCATGCTCACCACCGGCTGTAGGGAATGCCGTTCAGGCCGACCTTGCCCGAGGTCGAGACCACGTCGTAGACGTCGTCGCCTTCGCGCGGCTCGCTGGCTTCGCTGGCGTAGCTGCGCTTGCCCCAGGTCTGGGCGTCGGACAATTCCGGGTTGCCGTTGAACGGATCGCGCGGCAGGCGCCGCAGAAAAAAGATCTTGGCCTTTTTCGGGCTGCGCAGGTCGACCACGCCGTCCACCAGCAATTCCAGCTTGGCCGGGTAGCCGGTGGCGCCGGCCGCCTTGGCGATGCGGCCTTCGTCGGCGGCGCGCTTGTAGGCATCGATGCCGCTGCGGATCTCGCGCAGCGCCGTGCGCAGCGCCGCCTCGTTGCGGCGCTGGACCACGGTCTGGCCGACCGGCACCACCATGGCGCCGAGCAGCGCCAGGATCGCCAGCGTGACCAGCAGCTCGATCAGCGTGAAGCCGCGCGCGCGCCGGGACATCATCTGGCGCCGGCCGCCGCTGGATTCATCGCGGGAGCCGCTGCGGGTGCGCTTGCCGGCGCGGATGCCGGCGCAGCCGGCAGCGGCGCAATGGCCGGCGCCGGCAGCGGATTGACCTGCACGCCCGGCGTCGGCGGCAGCGAGGTCGCGGGCACCGATGGCGCCGCGGCCGGCGGCGGACCGCCGGCGCTGACGCTGGTCGCCGGCACCATCGCGCCCGGCTGCTGCACCGCTTGCTGTAACGGTACCTGGCCCGGCTGCGGCGCCGGCAAGGCTGCCGGCTGGCCGGCCGCCGGCCGTGCCCCGGCCGCGCCCGGCAGCACCGCCACCGCCCGCACGGCGGTATCCGGGCGGCGCCGGAAGCTCGACTCGGTACCGGCGCTGAACTCGGAGGTCGATGCCGCCGGACGCTGGATGTTGCGGATCAGGTGCGGCGTGATCGACAGCACCACCTCGGTCTTGTCGCGCGAATCCTGCTTGCTGCCGAACAGGCGGCCCAGCAGCGGCACGTCGCCGACGCCCGGCAGGTGGCTGCCGCTGCTGCGGTCTTCGGCCTTGATCAGGCCCGCCAGCACCTGGTTCTCGCCATCCTTCAGCTGCAGCATGGTGGAGGCCGAACGGGTGCCGATGCGGTAGGCCGTGGTGCCGCTGCTGGTCTTGATGGTGTCGACCAGGTTGCTGACCTCGAGCGAGATGCGAATCCCGACTTCGCTGTTCAGGTAGACGGTCGGCTCCACGTTCAGGGTCAGGCCGACGTCGACGTAGTTCACCGATTCCGAGGCGAAGCCGCCCACGCCCGACGAGATCGTGGTGGTGATGGTCGGCAGCTTGTCGCCGATCACGACCTTGGCCTTTTCCTTGTTGCGCACGCGGATGCGCGGGTTGGCCAGCGTGTTGGAATCGCTGTCGGTCTTCTTGGCCGTGACCACGCCCGATATGCCACTGACGCCGATGTTGCTGCCGTTGAGGTTGCGCAGCTGGTCGATCGTCAAGGCCCCGCCGGTGGACGTGGTCAGCGGCGCAAAGGCCAGGCTGGTCGGCCAGTCGACGCCGAGGTCGAGCAGGCGGCTGCGCTGCACTTCGAGCACCTCGACGTCGAGCATCACCTCGGGCTCGGCCACGTCCTGCAGCGCCACCAGCTGGGTCGCCAGCTTGATCGCTTCCGGGCTGTCGCGCAGGATCACCAGGTTCAGCTTTTCGTCGATCACGATGTCGCGCGACTTGAGGATGGTCTTCAGAGTGTTCGAGACCGCCTTGGCGTCGGCGTTGGCCAGGTAGAAGGTCTTGACCGTCATCTCCTGGTATTCCTTCTGCTTGGCCGCCACGTTCGGGTAGATCAGGATGGTGTTGCCGTCCATGACCTGGCGCTCGAGCTGGTTGCTCATCAGGAGGTAGTACACCGCCGCTTCCACGGTCGAATTCTTGAGGAAGACCGAGGCGCGCTGGTCGGTGCGGACGTCCTTGTCGAACAGGAAGTTCAGGCCCGAGTGGCGGGCGATGACTTCGAAGATCTGCTTGATCGGGGCGTCGCGGAATTCCAGGCTGATCGGGGTACGGAAAGCGGCCGACAGCGCGGCTTCGCCCGGTGCCGGCGAGGCCTTTTCGTTGACCTCGGCCAGCAGCTGGCGCGCCGCTTCATGCGTCGGACGCTCGGTCAGGATCGCGCCCAGGCGCTGGCGCGCGGTCTCGTAATCCTTGCGCTCGACCGCGGCCTGGGCTTCTTCCAGCAGCGCGGCCTGGCGGCGGTCGGCGTCGACCAGGCGCAGGCCGGCGCGCGCGCGGTCGTTGACCGGATCGATGGCCAGCACGCGCTGGAAGTCCTGCAGCGCCACGACCGGCTGGCCGGCCGCCAGTTCGCGCTCGGCCTGGGTCAGCAGGCGGTTGGTGGCGTTGTCGCGCGCGCGCAGCCAGGCCGCCTTGTAGGTGACGTTGCCGGGATCGGCCGCCAGCGCTTCCTGGTACTTGACCAGGCCGGCTTCGACCTTGTCCTGCGCCACCAGCTCGTTGCCCTCGCGGTAGGCCTGCTGGGCGGCGCAGCCGGCGAGCAGCATGGCCACGGCCGCCGGGATCAGCATCCGGGATGACAATCGGATCAAAGGACGGATCACTCGAACACTCCAATATTGAGCTGCTGAACCTGGTTCAGCGGCAGGTAAGTCAGTCTCAGGATCGGCGGCGCGATCGCATCCACGCGGTAGGTGCCGTCGATGACCTCGTTGGTGCGCGCCGTATAGGTGCGGTCGCCGCGCGCCAGGTAGACTTCCCAGACGCCGTCGCCGACCGATTTGCCGATGAAGGTGAACGGCAGCGGCGGCGCCATCGGCGGCGGCGGCGGCGGGGCCGCCTGCGCGGCCGTTGGCGGCGGTGGCGGCGGCACCCAGCTCTGGCTGCCGAACACGGCGCCGTTCGGGACCTGGCCGAAGCCGCTGTCGTTATCGGCGATCAGCACGTCGCGCGGCACCAGCGCCAGGATCGGCTGGCGCTTGCCGGTGTCCGCGCGTTTCGGGTCGGCCGTGGGCACCAGTACCGCCGCCGGCGGCGCTGCAGTGGCAGAGACGGCAGCAGTCGGTGCCGCCGCCGGCCGCACCACCGCCTCGGCCACCCCGTCGTCCGGGGCGCGGTCGCCGAACAGCACCAGCGCCGCCGCGCCCAGCAGCGCGGCGCCCAGCAGCATGTGGCGCGGCTTCATCGCCTTCAGCGCCGTCATGGTGCGCTCCGGGCGCCGTCGTCGGCCAGGTACAGCGTGAAGCGCAGGCGCGCCTCGACCGTCGGGTCGCCGATGTTGTCGCGGCGGAAGCTGATGTCGTCCAGCGAGGCGTACGGGATCGCGCGCAGCGCCGCCAGCGAAAACTGCCAGATCGCCGCATAGCTGCCCTTTACCGGCAGATTGACCTGGTAGGTGTTGACGCGCGCGTTGCGGTCGCGGGCGCTCTTGTATTCGCCCTGGTTCAATACCAGCCCGCTCTTCGCGGCCAGCCCGAACAGGGTCTTGAGCTGCTGCTCGGCGTAGCGGCGCTGGCCCAGCGCGCCATAAAAGGCATCCAGGTTGTCGAGCGGGGCGGCGGCGACCGGCACCACCGCCGGCAGCGCCGCGGGTACAGCCGATGCCTGGCGCCTGGCCTGGCGCGCCTGTTCGGTCAGCGTCTCGCGCTCATGTTCCAGCTGCGGCAGCATGAACAGGAACCAGGCCGCCGCGCCCAATGACAGCAGCACGACGGCGATGGCGCCCAGCGTGACCGGACCGGCGCGCAGCGCCAGCAGGCGCAGCCGCAAGACCAGGTTGGCGAAAGCGAGTCCGTTCATGGCGCGGCCTTCCACTGGGCGTCGATCTGGAAGCGGATCGGCCGGTTCGGATCCTGGTCGTTGATCTCGTGGCGCACCAGCGCGACGGTGCCGAACCAGTCGACGTCCTGCAGGCGCGCGACGTAGCCGAGCATGTCGTCGCTGCTTTTGGCTTCGGCGGTGATGCGCACGCTGTTCTTCTTCGCGTCCGGCTCCAGCGCCAGCAGCGCGACGCTGGCCGGCGTGGCGGCCTGGATCGCATCGTGCAGGCCGCGCCATGGCAGGTTCAGCTGCTGCACGGCGGCATTCACCGCATTCGCCTGCGCTTCCGGCACGGCGCGTACCGGCGCGGCCTGCCGTTGCTGTCCCTGCGCCTGCGCCGTCTGCACCTGCGACTGCGCGCGCAGGCGCGCGATGGCATCCAGCTGGTCGCGGTATTTCAGCCCGCCCGACACCACGCTGAAGACCAGCACCAGCGCCGCCGGCACCAGTGCCCAGGCATTCGGCGGCACCCGGTGCAGGGTGCGGCGCAGGCCGGGCGGGGCAAAATCGATGCGCACCTTCCTCATGGCGCCCTCCCGCTCAGCGCCAGGCGCGCGCTGTCCGGCCACAGCGGATCGGTCTCGTCCTCGAACAGGGTGCAGGCGAATTTCAGGCGGCCGGCACTGCTGGCCCAGCCCTTGGGCGCCGGACCGCACACCTGCAGCCGTTCCGGCCGCCCCAGGCCGACGCGCAGCGCCTCGCGCGCCACGTGGCTTTCCAGCCAGTCGCGGTCGGCCCCGGCCGGGATCGGCGAAGTGCGCACCGCGGCCAGCTGCCTGCCGTCGAAGGCGGCCACGCTCAGCACGCCGCCGTGCACCACGCCGAACCAGGCGCCGGGGCGGTGCAGCTTGCGGAACTGGTTGAGGGCGGCCACGAACTGCGGCACCACTTCGACCAGGTGGAAACGGTGGCTGCGCGCCGCCCCCTGCAGCACTTCCAGCAGCGGCAGCGGCACGGCGGCGGCCAGGAAGGGCTGCGACGCGCTCCAGTCGGCGCTGATCTTCCAGCCCCCGACAAAAGTGCCGAACAGCGCCTGGTAGCGCAGCGCGGCCGCACCTTCGAGGTCGGCCATGCGGCCGGCGCCCGGCGGCGGCGTCACCTGCCACAGGCGCACCAGGTCGTCGGACAGCACCATCGTCACCGGCCAACCGGCGGTCGCGTGCTCGCCCAGCAGCATGCTCAGTGCAACGCCGATCGATGCCGGATCGGCGCCGCCGGCGCGCACGGTGCCGAGCAGCAGCGCGCGTTCGTGGCGCCAGCGGCTGGTACGCACCAGTGCCAGGCCGTCGGGGGCGACGCCGATGCGCAGGCCGCGCCCCAGCCGCGGTACGAGTTTGTTAAGCATGCAGCGTCACCCTGCGGATTTCCTCGATCGTGGTGGCGCCGCGCTTGACCAGGTCGAGCGCCGCCAGGCGCAGGCTGCGCGTGCCGTTGGCGGCGGCGGCGGCCTTGATGCGGCGGATCGGCTGCTTGTCGACGATCAGTTCGCGGATCTCGTCGTTCAGGGTCAGGATCTCGGCGATCGAGCGGCGGCCTTTGTAGCCGGTGCCGCGGCAATCGCCGCAGCCGACGCCGCGCATGAACAGGTAATCGATGACCTCATTCCTTTCCAGGTGGGCGCTGGCCAGTTCGGCCGCGTCGGGTTCGTACGGCGTCGCGCAGTGCGGGCAATTCATGCGGATCAGGCGCTGGGCCCAGATGCCGTTCAGGGCCGAGACGAAGGCATACGGGTCGATGCCCATGTGGGTGAAGCGGCCGAACACGTCGAACACGTTGTTGGCGTGGACCGTGGTCAGCACCAGGTGGCCCGTCAGCGCCGACTGCACCGCGATTTCCGCGGTCTCGCGGTCGCGGATCTCGCCGACCATGATCTTATCCGGGTCGTGGCGCAGGATCGAGCGCAGGCCCTTGGCGAAGGTCAGCCCCTTCTTTTCGTTCACCGGGATCTGCAGGATGCCGGGCAGCTGGTACTCGACCGGGTCTTCGATGGTGATGATCTTTTCGCGCCCGTTGTGGATCTCGGTCAGGGCCGCGTACAGGGTCGTGGTCTTGCCCGAGCCGGTCGGCCCGGTCACCAGCAGCATGCCGTAGGCTTCCTGGGCCAGCTGGCGCAGGGTCACCAGCGAGGGCGCGTCGAAGCCGAGCGCTTCCAGCGTCAGCGCGCCGTAGGCCTCGATCATGGCGCGCTTGTCGAGGATACGGATGACCGCATCCTCGCCGTGGATGCTGGGCATGATCGAGACGCGCAGGTCGATGTCGCGCCCGCCCGCCTCGACGCGGAAGCTGCCGTCCTGCGGCACGCGCCGTTCGGCGATGTCGAGTTCGGCCAGCACTTTCAGGCGCGAGATGATGTGCTCGGCCAGCTCGATGCCGCCGACCGTCGCCGCATGATCGAGCACGCCGTCCACCCGGTATTTCACGGCCAGGCCGCCGGCGGTGCTTTCCAGGTGGATGTCCGAGGCGCCGGCCTTGAGCGCATCGTATAAAGTCGAGTTGACCACCTTGACCGCCGGGCTGGCCGCTTCCGATACGCTGGCGAACGACAGCACGGTGGCGCTCTTGCCGTCGCGGCGGCCTTCGCTGGCCCCCTCCCCGCCCAGCGTATCGACCGCGCGTGCCGATTCTTCCTGCTTGCCCAGGTAGGCCTGGATGTCGCCGGCCAGCGCCAGGCGCAGGTGCAGCGGACTGGCGGCGGTGCTGCCGGCGCGCGCCTGCAGCCAGCTCTGCAGATCGAGGTCGAAGGGGTCGGCGATCACGCCGGTCAGCGCGCCTCCCGCATCGCGCAGCAGCGCGCACTGGCGTGCCAGCGCTTGCGCCAGCGGCAGCAGGTCGAAGGCCGGCTGCTGGCCGAACATCTCGACCGTTTCCATCACCGTCAGGCCGAAGGGCTCGGCCAGCTGGCGCACGATCTGGCGCGCTTCCAGGCCCGACAGCGCGTGCAGTTCATCCACCAGCGAACGCTGCGACTGGCGGCTCTGGGCACGGGCGCGCGCCAGCAGCGGCGCGTCGAAGGCAAAACTCGGGGCGTTCACGACATGTCTCCCGCCAGATCGAAGATCGGCATATATAACAGCACCACGATGGCGCCGACCACCAGCCCGATGGCCGCCATCAGCAGCGGCTCGAAGGTGCGCGTGAAGCGGTCGATCCAGCGTCCGATCTCGCCGTCGTAGAAGGCGGCCGAGCGGGTCAGCATCGGCCCCATCTCGCCGGTGCGCTCGCCGACGCGCAGCATGCGCAGCGAGATCGGCGTGGTCAGGCCGTTGGCCTCGAAGGCGTCCGACAGCGGCTGCCCGGATTCGATCGCGGTGCGGGCGGCGCGCAGGCCGGCCCCGATCGCCGGCGACACCATGCCCTGCACGGTCTCGAGCGCGCCGACGATGGTGATGCCACCTTCGCTCAGCATGCCGAGCGTCAGGTACAGGCGCGACAGTTCATAGATGCGGGCGCGTTCGCCGATGCCCGGCAGGCGCGCCAGCAGGCGTGCGATGCCGCCGCGCCTCAGGGCGCGCCGGATGCTCCAGACCAGGGTGCCCATGACCACGGCGATCCCGGCCAGCAGGCCGGCCGTGTGGCTGGCCACGAACTGGCCCCAGTCCAGCATCAGGCGCGACATGAACGGCAGGTTGCGGCCGGCGCCCTGGTAGACCTCGGCGAAGCGCGGCACCACATACGACATCAGGAACAGCGAGACGCCGCCGCCGACCAGCAGCAGGATCGCCGGGTAGATCGAGGCGCTGACGATCTTGGCGCGTACCGTGTCGATGCGCTGCTGGTATTCGATGTAGCGCTCCAGCGCGCGCGGCAGGTCGCTGGTGCCTTCGGCGGCGCGCACGATGCCGATGTACAGCGGCGGAAACAGCTCCGGCTGGGCGGCCAGCACGCCGGAAAAGCGCTTGCCCTCGCGCAGGCCGGCCAGCAGCCGTTCCAGCACGCCGCGCGTGGCGGGCGTGCTTTCCTTCTCGAGCAGCGCTTCCAGGCCTTCGACGATGCCGAGGCCGGCGGTGAGCAGCGCCAGCAGCTCCTGGCTGAACAGCACCAGCGACAGCTTGCCGCCGCGGCCGCGCTGGAAGCCGGCCGCGCGCACCGGGGCGATCGCGCTGACGTAGAGGCCGCGCGCTTCGACCTGGCGCCGCGCGTCCGCCTCATCCTGCGCATCGACCGTCAGGCTGGCGATGCTCATGTCGGGAGCGAGGGTGCGTACCGCGAACTGCATGGCGAAAGGACCGGGTAAAGATCAGTGAGGGAAAGACGCTGGATGATGCGGGCTGCCGATGAAGCGCCGCTTACTGCGAGCTGATGTCGGCGCCCTCGCCGCTGCCGCCCGGCTGGCCATCCTTGCCGAGCGAAAGAATTTCATATTCGCCCTTGCTGCCGGGCGCACGGTACTGGTAGGCGTGGCCCCAGGGGTCGAGCGGCACGCCCTTCTTCAGGTAAGGACCGTTCCACTTGGCGGCCGCCGTCGGCGGCGCCGCCATCAGTGCGTTCAGGCCTTCCTCGGTGGTCGGGTAGCGGCCGACGTCGAGGCGGTAGGTATCGAGCGACTTCTCGAAGGCTTCGATCTGGGCTTTGGCGACGGTGACTTCGGACTTGCCGAGCTGGGAGAAATACTTGGGACCGACATAGGCCGCAAGCAGGCCGATGATCACGATCACCACGAGCAGTTCGAGCAGGGTGAAGCCTGCACGCTTCGCATTTGCGCCATGCGGGCGACGGGCGCCCCGGTCCTGCACTGAAAACATCCGAACTCCTAGAAGAACCCTGCTTTGATTCGCAAGGCTACCATGCCGTGTGTCACTGAGACAATTTCTTTTTTTATATGCAACCTCAGTGGCGATCCGGACACAAGCCGCCTGGCGTCCAGTATGACCAAGCTTGTGCATTTGCGCATCTTTTAGTGATGGTTCGTGGTGGAAATTGAACACTTTCCTACCCTAGACGCATGGAATTTTTCATAGGGGAAACCAAATTTAATTCTGAATTCATATGCAAAATACATAGATTTGTGTGTAATTTTTTTGTCACGGAAATTGTTTCCGTTGCTATATTTCATTGCAACTGGGTAAAACCAGTCGAGGGAGCCAGCGTGCCCCAAGCCGCACGCAAATCAACCATAAGCAAAAGGCAAACAATGATTCGGAACAGCAGTGGATTCAAACAAGTCCTCGGCACGGCACTCGTCGCCGCCGCCGCCCTGGCAGCCCCGGCCCATGCCGAAGTGATCGGTTTCGAAGGCTACGCCGGCGCGGTCGGCGGGACCGAGGTCTGGACGGAAGGGAATTACAACATCGGTTTCTACGCCAATGTCGCCGGCGGCGGCGAAGGCTCCCTGGTCGGCCAGTTCATCAACGGCGACGATTCCACCTGCGACAGCGGCAGCATGGCCTGCCCGGTCGGCCACGCCGGCACCTATTACGGCGCCCTGAACGACAGCTATATCGACATCTGGTCCAACAGCGTCGCCGCCTTCTCGGTCAAGTCCTTCGACGCCGCCTTCATCGGCGGCAGCCCGGTGCTGGGCAGCTATCCGAGCGTGCCCGCCCTGCTGCGCCTGCAAGGCTTCCTGGCCGACGGCAGCTACCTGCTGCAGGACTTCGCGCTGGACGGCGCCACTGCGGGCGGCTTCAACTTCGGCCACTTCGACACCACCGGTACCTTTGCCGACAGCGCCTTCGTCGAAGTGCTCGCCTTCGGCCTGGTCTGCAACACCTCGGGCAGCTGCTCCGGCTTCAACAGCGACCGCGCCCAGTTCGGCATCGACAACATCAGCCTGGTCGAAGCCGGCGCCGCCGCCGACGTGCCGGAACCGGGCACCGTGGCCATGCTCGGCCTCGGCCTGATGGGCCTGGCAGGCGCACGCCGCCGCAGCCGCAAAGCCTGACGCTTCGACAACAAGAACAAACGAGAGAACACCGAACATGAAACTGCGTCCACTTTCCGCAGCCGTCGCGCTGTGCCTGGCCGGCCTGGCCCTGAGCGCCCACGCCGACGACACCCGCCGCCCCTACATCGTCCAGCTGACCGACAAGCCGGTCGCCTCCTATGACGGCAGCATCAACGGCCTGCCGGCCACCCAGCCGCAAGCGGGCAACCGCCTCGACATCGACGCCTCCGAAGTCCACCTGTACAGCGACTACCTGGGCCAGAAGCAGGCCGTGGTGCGCGCCACCGTCGCCAACGCGCCGGTCACCTACAACTACAGCGTGGTGCTGAACGGCTTCGCCGCCATGCTGACCGACGACGAAGTGCGCGCCCTGCAGGCCCGCAGCGACGTCGCCCAGGTGGTGCCGGACACCCCGCGCCAGATGGTCACCACCTACACCTCGTCGTTCCTGGGCCTGGACAAGCCGGACGGCCTGTGGACCAAGCTCGGCGGCAAGAGCAAGGCCGGCGAAAACGTCATCATCGGTATCGTCGACGGCGGCGTGTGGCCGGAAAACCCGGCCTATGCCGACCGCGTCGACGCCAACGGCAAGCCGACCTTCGACAACAGCGGCACCCTGGCCTACGATGCGCCGCCCGCCAACTGGAAGGGTTACTGCCAGACCGGCGAAGGCTTCACCGTCGGCAACTGCAACAACAAGCTGATCGGCGCCCAATACTTCGACGCCACCTACCGCAGCCTGTCCCAGTACACCACCCACTGGACCGAGTTCCGCTCGCCACGCGATTCGATCGGCGGCAACGTCGGCCACGGCGGCCACGGCACCCACACCTCGAGCACCGCCGGCGGCAACGCCGGTCCGAACGCCATCGTCAGCGGCATCGACCTGGGCCCGGTCACCGGCATGGCCCCGCGCGCGCGCATCGCCATGTACAAGGTGTGCTGGACCTTCAACGACGCCACCGACGCCACCGGCGGCAAGAACAGCTGCTTCACCGGCGACAGCGTGGCGGCGATCGAAAAAGCGGTGGTCGACGGCGTCAACGTGATCAACTTCTCGATCAGCGGCGGCACCTCGATCACCGACCCGGTCGAGCAGGCCTTCCTGCACGCCTCGAATGCCGGCGTATTCGTCTCGGCCTCGGCCGGCAATGACGGCCCGGCCAACACTGTGGCCCACATCAGCCCGTGGCAGGCAACGGTGGCGGCATCGACCCACAACCGCGAACTGCAGGCCGACGTCGTCCTCGGCAACGGCAAGAAATACACCGGCGCCTCGATGAACACCGCGCCGCTGCCGAGCGCCCCGATGATCACCGCCGAACAGGCCGCCGCCAGCGGCGCCAACGCCAGCCTGGTGTCGCTGTGCTACAGCGCGGCCAGCAACGGCGGCGTGCCGGTGCTGGATCCGGCCAAGGTGAAAGGCAAGATCGTCACCTGCACCCGCGGCACCAACGCCCGCGTCGACAAGAGCCTGGCCGTGTACGAAGCCGGCGGCGTCGGCATGGTCGAGATCGACAACGGCGCCGGCCTGGTGGCCGAGGTGCACTCGGTGCCGACCGTGCACGTGAATGCCGCCGATGGCGCCGCCATCAAGGCCTATGCCCAGGCCCAGAACGCCAGCGCCGAAATGACCAAGTTCGTCATCGGCATCTCCAGCGTCAAGGCGCCGGTGGTGGCTTCGTTCTCGTCGCGCGGCCCGAACCGCTACGACGGCAACGTGCTCAAGCCGGACCTGGCCGCACCGGGCGTGGACGTGATCGCCGCGGTGACGCCGGAACTGACCGCCGCCCAGCGCGCCGACGTCGTCAACGGTACCCTGCCGGCGACCAACGCCTGGGCCTCCTACCAGGGCACCTCGATGGCCGCCCCGCATGTGGCCGGCGTCGCCGCCCTGCTGCACCAGGAGCACCCGACCTGGACCCCGGCCATGATCAAGTCGGCGCTGATGACCACCGGCACCGACACCTACCCGGACGCCATCGCCAGCGGCGACACCCGCGGCATCCTGCCGTTCGGCCAGGGCGCCGGTCACATCAACCCGAACGGCGCCAGCGACCCGGGCCTGGTCTACAACGCCACCGAAGCCGACTACAAGAAATACATGTGCGGCGCCGGCGTGGCCACCGAGTGCGCCACCGGCCAGATCGCCGGCTACAACCTGAACCTGCCGTCGATCGCCGTCGGCAACGTGCTCGGCACCGTGCAGGTGACCCGTTCGGTGACCAACGTCGGCAGCGAAGCGGCGACCTACCGTGCGACCACTGCGATGAACGGCTTCAGCGCCGTCGTCAGCCCGGCCACCCTGAGCATCGCGCCGGGCGAGACCAAGTCGTTCACCGTGACGCTGACCCGCACCAACGCCGCCAACAACGTGTGGCAGTACGGCGCGCTGACCTGGACCGACGGCAGCCACGTGGTGCGCAGCCCGATCGTGGCGCGCTCCGGCGTGGCGCTGATCGCGCCTGACATCATCAAGAGCGACAAGACCGGCGCCAGCAAGTCGATGTCGGTGACCACCGGCTTCAACGGCGCACTGAAGAGCGTCAACGGCGGCCTCAAGGAAATCACCCGCACCGCCCTGAACGTGGCCCAGGCCCCGACCGGCACTGTGGAGAACTCGACCATGGTGGCGGCGGCCTGCAAGGCCGGCGGCAGCGGCGTCCGCGTGGTGCCGGTGACGGTCCCGAGCGGCGCCCTGCGTGCCCAGTTCGAACTGTTCGACCGCGACACCGCGGGCGGCGGCGGCCACGACCTCGACATGGCCCTGCTGAGCCCGACCGGTACGCTGGTGGCCTACTCCGGCAACGGCGGCGCCAACGAGTTCATCGCCGTGAATTCGCCGGCCTCCGGTACCTACCAGCTGTGCGTGGTGGGCTACTCGGCCGCGGATGGCCGCTCGACCGACTTCACGCTGTCGTCGGCCGTGGTGAGCTCCGCCGACAAGGGCGGCAACCTCAAGGTGCTGGCCCCGGCCAAGGTCTACTCGGGCAGCACCGCGACCGTCAACGCCAGCTGGTCCGGCCTGGCCGCCGGCAAGCGCTACCTCGGCGCGATCCAGCTGCTGGACGCCAACGGCGCCCCGGCCACCGTCACCACCCTGCAGGTCGAGACCAACAATCCGATCCCGCTGGGCGAGCCGGTGCTGAAAGGTGCCGTGCGCGACGCCGGTATTTGATTGGCGGTGTAGCGTAATGGATGCGGGGCGAAAGCCCCGCTCGCCGGAACCGCGGCCCTCAGGGGTCGCGGTTTTTTTTATGGCCGCGCTTACTTCGGCGCGGCATCCACGATCAGTTCGGGCTGCAAGGCGCGGATGCGCAGCTCCGTGAAGTAACCGCCGGCCTCGTTATAGCGCAGGTAACAGCGGCCACAATCCAGGCAGCGCACCACGGCGCAGCGGTTGTAGGGGTAGAAACGCGGTGCGATCGGGGCGGTGTCGCTGTCGTAATGGGTGCCGGCCGGGTGGTATTCGGCGAAGGTCGGCTCGTCGTAGGGGTCGTCGAACAGGAATCCCACCTCTTCCAGGCGGTCCTGGCGGAGACTCATCGGTATTGCGCGCCAGGCCGCGAGGGATTCCCCGTTGCAGTGGCAGGCTGCGGTCACCGCCGCGGAGGCCTGGGCCAGGCCGGTCAGCTGCTCGATTTCGATTGTTTGCATCGCGCGTCCATGGGTTCACTCCGCCCCATTGTAAGCGCAAGGCGGATGGCCCGGGTTCGATGATTTTTTGTTATGATTCGTGGGTTGACATGCCATTCGACCATTATGACCCTCGCTACTCACCCGGATCGACGCTTGGGAGACCGACGTACTGATGGCGTCACCGCAAAAATCCTGCGCACCATGTTCGCGATGCGGCGTGGCTTTGGAAACGCGGCGGCGAAGAATCTGCTCATGCGCAATGGGCTCGATGAAGAACTGATCGAGCGCGTGCTGGCCATCCCCGAAGACCGCCGCGCCCAGCGGCGGCGCAGCGACGAAAGCCCGTCCGCCTCCGTGGATCGGCCTGAAACGCCGGCAGTCGACGACGATGAGGCCGTCACCCTGGACGCCGCCGGCATGGCCGTCCTGCACCGCCTCCGCTTCGAAGCGGACACCGGCATGCACCGGATGACGATCGCCGAATGCCCCGCCGAATTGCAGCGCTTTGCCATGATCCGGCTGGACGACGACGGCAAGCCGGTCATCACCGCCAAAGGCCGGCAGGCACTCAAGCATTTTGCCTGCGTACGCGCGCTCAACAGCATTCAATGCGGCCTGGACGCGATTCCGATGAGCGCCGACATCCGGATCTGGCTGGAGTCGAATCTGTTCTTGCAGCGCATCGGCAACGACTACAAGGTCACCGAGCTGGGCAGGGACTGGCTCGAATTCAACCGGTCGATTTCGCAGAACCGCACTTTGGCGTAGACACAAGCCCGGCCGCCGTCAACGCCGCAGCGCGAGGTCGAGCACCAGCAGGACCAACAGCACGAACGCCACGCTTTTCCAGAAGGCGACAGGGCTGCGCTCGATCAGCGGCGGGCGGCTGCGCTGCTGGAAGGCGCGGTTCGGGTAGTGCAGGTCGAACACGAATTCGGCGGCATCCCGGTAGCGCGCGTACGGATCGATGCGCACGGCCTTGCGCAAGGCTTCGTCGACCCAGGCGGGAATCGCGGGATCGTGGTCGCGCGCCGGCGTGTACGCCAGCTTGCGCTGCGCCGCCCTGCTCTTCGCTTGCGGGATGCGCACGTCGTAAGGCAGGTGGCCGGTCAGCAGATGGTAGGTCAGCACGCCCAGCGAGAACACATCCGACTGCACCGTGCCCGGCTCGCCCAGGAAGTATTCAGGCGCCGCATACAGCGCGGCGCCGGCCAGCGTGGCGGCGGGTGGCGCGGTCGCCATCTCGCGCACGCCGGCCACGCTGGCCGAGCCGAAGTCGATCAGCTTCACGGTGCCGGTGGCGTCGACCATGATGTTCTCGGGACGGATGTCCTGGTGCAGCATCTCTAGCCGGTGGAAGGCGCGCAAGCCTTTCGCCACCTGGTCGACGATGCGGCGCACCGCATCCAGGCCCGGACGGCCGCGGTCGCGCAGCTGCTGCGCCAGCGTGGTGCCGTCGATGTATTCGGTGACCAGGTACATGCTGCTGCGCGGGCGCTCCTGCAGCAGCGGCTTGACGACGTGCGGGCTGTCGATGCGGCGCGCGATCCACTCTTCCATTAAAAAGCGTTCGACGTAGACCGGATCGTCCTGCAGGTCGATCGACGGTGCCTTGACGACCACGCTTTGTCCGCTGTCGATATCCAGCGCCAGGTAGATGTGGCTGCGGCTGCTGCCGTGCAGCGTGCGCAGGATGCGCAAGCCGTCGAACTGGGCACGCGGCGCGAACTGCGGCGGAAAGGGCAAGGCCGCCATCTTGCGCAGCAGCTCGTCGGCGCCATGGTCCTGCAGGCGGTCGATGCGGACCAGCTGCACCGTCAGGTTGTCGCCGCTGCCGTTGTCCAGCGCGCGCGCCACCAGCAGGCGCGCCGCGTCGTCCAGGTCGGCGCCTTCCGCCAGCGCACGCTGCACGTCGGCCGCATCGACATGCTCGTAGACGCCGTCGCTGGCCAGCATGAACAGGTCGCCCGGCTCGAGCGGCTCGCTGCGGTGGTCGATCTCCAGGTGGGCATCCACGCCGAGCGCACGCGCCAGGTAGCTCTGCCCGGGCGCGACCGAGACGCGGTGGTCGGTGGTCAGCTGTTCCAGGCGGTCGCGCTGCACCCGGTAGATGCGGGTGTCGCCGACGTGGAACAGGTAGGCGGTGTTCGACTTGATGACCAGCGCCGCCAGCGTGCACACGTAGCCGCGGTCCTTGTCGTAGCGGCCCTGGCTTTGCCGGGTCTGCGAATACAGCCAGGCATTAGTGGCCGCCAGCACGCGTTCCGCCGAGGTCTTCACCGACCACGCATCCGAGGTGCAGTAGTAATCCTCGAGGAAGGAAGCGACGGCCGTTTCGCTGGCGACCTGGCTGACGTCGCTGCTGCTGATGCCGTCGGCAACGGCCAGCGCGACGCCCTTCACGGCCAGCTGCCGGCCCTGCGGCATGCAGCTGCCGTGAAAGTCCTGGTTGACCGCCTTGCGGCCGCGCTCGCTATGCTGGCCGATCGAGAGATGCGGACCGGAAGACATCCGCGAACGATCAGGAGAACGAGCGCTTGGCCGCCGTCCGAACGTGGGTGGAGTACAGCGTCAGGCCGGTGAAGGCGAGGCCGCCCACCAGGTTGCCCAGCACGGTCGGGAGTTCGTTCCAGATCAGGTAATCCATGATCGTGAAGTGACCGCCCATCATCAGGCCGAACGGGAACAGGAACATGTTCACCACCGAGTGCTCGAAGGCCATGAAGAAGAACAGCATGATCGGCATCCACATCGCCACGACCTTGCCGCCGACGGTGGTGGAGATCATCGCGCCGACCACGCCCATCGACACCATCCAGTTGCACAGCATGCCGCGGATGAACAGGGTCAGCATGCCGGCCGCGCCGTAGGCGGCGTAGCCGACGGTGCGCTTCTCGCCGATCTGGGCGACGGTCTGGGCGATCTTGCCACCATCCGTGTTGAAGCCGAAGGTGAACATGTAGGCCATCAGGCAGGCCACCGTCAGCGCGCCGAGGAAGTTGCCGATGAAGACGACGCCCCAATGCCGCAACACGCGGCCGACGGTGACGCCGGGACGCCTGTCGATCAATGCCAGCGGCGTCAGCACGAAGACGCCGGTCAGCAGGTCGAAGCCCATCAGGTACAGCATGCAGAAGCCGACCGGGAACAGGAGTGCGCCGATCAGCGGCACGCCCGTCGCCACCGACACGCTCACTGCGAACACGGCAGCCAGGGCCAGGATGGCGCCCGCCATGTAGGCGCGGATCAGCGCATCGCGCGTCGCCATGTAGATTTTCGACTCGCCCGCGTCCACCATCTTGGTGACGAATTCCGAAGGAACCAGATATGCCATGCAGCTTCACCTTTCGCGGCCCGCGGGCCTGTTGACGTTATGTAGTTTGAATCTCAGCAAGAAGAATGCCTGCCGGGCCGGCGCGCTCAGAACGGCTTATAGGGGAGGAATTTGCCGTCCAGCGTGATGACGGCACGCTCGCCGCCCTCGGGATCCGCTACCTTTTGTATGTCGCAGCGGAAGTTGATCGCACTGATGATGCCGTCGCCGAACTGCTCGTGGACCAGCGCTTTCAGCGTCGTGCCATACACCTGCACCATCTCGTAGAAGCGGTAGATCGTCGGGTCGGTCGGCACGCCGCCCGGGATGCTGCCGCGCATCGGCACCGACTGCAGCTGCTTGGCGTCGGCGGCGCTCAGCTCCAGGCGCTCGGCCACGATGGCGGCGGCGGCGGCCGGCAGGGCATGCTGGCCGAGCAGGGCCGCCGTGACGTAGGCGACATGCAGGCCGGTGCCTTCGGCGAGGGCGGCCCAGCTCAGGTCTTTCAGCGCCTTGCTGGTGATGACACGTGCGGTAAGCGCCGTGCGCGCATCTTGGGTGACGTCCGATTGCAGCATGATGATTTCCTTTATTGGATGGGCTGGAGGGTCGATTGCATCGACGGGGTGCGATGGGTCGGCAATCCGGGCGAATTGCCTGGCCAGTAAATTGCTTAATACCCTGCAATGGAAATCATCATCGTGGCTTTTTATCGAGCGGTCCAATACCTGCTTAGAATGGTGTTGATAAGAAAAACTAATGCCAATTTTTGGAGCTGCGTGCACTAAATTATGGAGCTGCGTGCACTAAAATATCTCATCGCAGTCGCCGAGCACGGCAATTTCACGCGCGCGGCGGAAGCGCTGCATGTGTCCCAGCCCGCCCTTTCGCAGCAGATCCTGCAGATGGAAGACCGTCTGGATGCGGTCCTGCTCGACCGCAGCGGACGCACGGTCAAGGTGACCGAGGCCGGGCAAGCCTATATCGCCCATGCGCGGCGCGCGCTGTTCGAACTGGAATCGGGCCGGCGCGCGATCCACGACGTGGGCGACCTGTCACGCGGCGCCGTGCGGCTGGCGATGACGCCGACCTTTACCGCTTATCTGATCGGGCCCTTGGTGGCCGCTTTCCACGCCCGCTTCCCGGCCATCAAGGTCAATGTGCTGGAAATGTCGATGGACACGATTGCCGCCGCGATCGAAGCCGATGAAGTGGACCTCGGTATCGCGTTCGAACTGGCGCGTTGCGCGGATATCGAGAGCCTGCCGCTGTTCACGGAAAGCCTGCGTGTCGTCGTTGCGGACCATCATCCGTGGGCCGGGCGGGATGTGCTCGACGTCCGCTCGCTCGCGGAGGGCGAGCTGGCCCTGCTCAGCAGGAATTTCGTCACCCGCGTCCACATCGACAATTATCTGCAGGCGTCCCAGGTGGCACCGAAGGTGGCGGTGGAAGTGAATACGATCAGTGCCCTGGTTGAAATCGTCCGGCACAGCAATCTGTTGACGATACTGCCGGAGGCAATCGCAGGACAGGCGCCCGGCCTGCGCAACCTGTCGCTGGCGTCGCCACCGCCGCCGCGCACGGTCATGCTGTTGCGGCGCAAAAGCGCCTACCAGAGCGCGGCGACCCGCGCGCTCGAGGACATCGTCAGGCGCGAAGCCGTGCGCTGGATGCTTTGAGGCTCGTTCGGGTGGCTTCGCGGTCCGTCAAGCCAGCCGCTTGCCCTCTGCACAAGCCTGCATCAGCTGCGCCAGCCGCTTGCTGCGCGTCTCTTCCCGCTTTGCCTCCGTAATCCAGTGCAGCACGACCTTCCGGTAGCCGGGCGGCGCCGCCTCGAAGTAGGCCCAGGCCGCCGCATCGCGCTGGAAGCGCGCGCGCTCCGCGTCGCTCAGCTCGGGCACATCGCTGCGCTCGTGCGCATAGATGCCCGACTTCGCCTCCAGGCGCAGCGCAAACGCGGCTTCGCCCGCCGCCGTCATTCTGCCCTCGGCGCGCAGCCTGTCCATCTTGGCGATATTCACCACGCTCCAGATCGAGGATGCCTTGCGCGGCGTGAAACGGATCGCGTAGCTGTCGTCGTCGATGCGCTTGCGGCGCCCGTCGATCCAGCCGACACACAGGGCTTCGTCGACCGATTCGGACCAGGTCATGCATGGCTGGCCCGAGCCGACCTTGTGGAAGCCGACCAGCAGCTCGGTCGCGCTGGCGGCGTGCTGGTCGAGCCAGGCGCGGAAGGCCTGGGCATCAGCGAAAAAAGTGGGCGTCATGACGGCCATTATGCATGGCTTTCCGCTATCCCATCTGGTTATACTTGCTCAGCCGACCTGGCCCCCGCCCATGCCGTTCGTTCTGAATAAGGAAACCGTCGATGTCACGCCGTACCGCCCTCGCCTTCGCCACCTCCGTCCTTGCCGCCTCCTACGCCCTCACCGCCCCGCCCTCCCAGGCGCAATCCACCCGCGACGCCACGCTGGTCCAGACCGGCAGCGACATCCCGGCCAAATGGCAGCGCCCCGATGCCGACTACGACTACACGCGCCAGGAAGTCATGATCCCGATGCGCGACGGCGTCAAGCTGCACACCGTGATCCTGATCCCGAAAGGCGCCCACAACCTGCCGCTGCTGCTCGAGCGTACGCCCTACGATGCGGGCGGCTTCAGCAAGGAAAGCGTGCCGCACCTGCGCGACGCGGTGTGGACCGCCAACCGCGAGTGGGTCGACGACGGCTACATCCTGGTCTACCAGGACATCCGCGGCAAATACGGCTCCAAGGGCGACTACGTGATGACGCGTCCCCCGGTCGGCCCGCTCAATCCGAGCAAGACCGACGACACCACCGATGCCTGGGACACGGTCGACTGGCTGGTCAAGAACGTCAAGCAGGGCAACGGCAAGGTCGGCATGATCGGCTCGTCCTACGACGGCTGGACCGTGACGATGGCCCTGCTCGGCCCGCACCCGGCACTGAAGGTGGCGGCGCCGGAGAGTCCGATGATCGACGGCTGGATGGGCGACGACTGGTTCCACTACGGCGCCTTCCGCCAGGTCAACCTCGATTACTTCACCGGCCAGACCACCAAGACCGGCAAGGGCGAGAACGTGGCGCGCACCGGCGCCGACGACTACCAGGCCTTCCTCGATGCCGGTTCGGCCGGCAACTGGGCCGAACGCAACGGCTTCAAGCAGCTCGGCTTCTGGAACCGCCTGTCGAGCCACCCCGCCTACGACGCCTTCTGGCAGGGCCAGGCCCTGGATAAATTCGTCGCCGCGAAGCCGTCGAGCGTGCCGACCATGTGGCTGCAGGGCCTGTGGGACCAGGAAGACATGTACGGCGCCGTCGTCACTTGGGAAGCGCTGCGCGCCAAGGGCATGTCGAACAACCACCTGGTGATGGGGCCGTGGGCGCACAGCCAGGTCAACGGCAAGGCCGAGACCCTGGGGCCGCTCAAGTGGAAGGGCGACACCGCGGCCGACTTCCGCCGCGACGTGCTGATCCCGTTCTTCAACACCTACCTGAAAGACCGCGCTCCGGCCGAGCCGCTGGCGCCGGTGATGATCTATAACGCGTCCGACAACCGCTGGGACAAGTTCGCCGACTGGCCGGCTACCAAGGCGCTGACGCCGCTCTACCTGCAGGCCGACAACGGCCTGGCCTTCCAGCCGGCGGCCGCGGGCGAGGACAGCTACGTGTCCGACCCGGCCAAGCCGGTGCCCTTCCTGGCGCCGCCGATGTCGTTCAGCGAGCGCAGCCGCTGGGTCAGCTGGCTGCTGCAGGACCAGCGTTTCGTGTCGACCCGCACCGACGTGCTGTCCTGGCAGACCCCGGTGCTGACCAGCCCGGTCACCGTGCAGGGTGCGCCCTTCGCCGACATCTTCGCCAAGACCAGCGGCACCGACGGCGACTTCGTGGTCAAGATCATCGACGTCTACCCGGCGACCGTGGCCGAGCAGCCGGAAATGGGCGGCTACCAGCTGCCGGTGAGCATGGACATCTTCCGCGGCCGCTACCGCCAGAGCTTCGAGCACCCGACGCCGATCCCGGCCGGCGAAGTCCAGGAATACAAGTTCCGCCTGCCGACCATGAACTACGTGTTCAAGCCGGGCCACCGCATCATGGTGCAGATCCAGTCGAGCCTGTTCCCGCTGTACGACCGCAACCCGCAGAGCTACGTCGACAACATCTTCTTCGCCAAGCCCGCCGATTACCGCAAGGCGACCGTGGCGATCCAGCGCGGCACCGCCGGCGCCAGCGCGGTGCTGCTGCCGGTGGTGCAGACCAGCACGGCGATCAAGTCGGCGGCGCGCTGAACACGCGGCCGGCTCAGCGTGCCTGGGCGGCGGCGCCGCTGCCGAGCTGGCAGATGCCGGTCTTGCAGATCGCGCCCGGGTCGGGCACGAAGTTACAGGTCGACATCATGCCGGAGGCGGCATTCGCGGCGCGCTGCTGTTCCTTGTAGCTGTCGCCGAGGGCGCGCAGCTCGGCTTCCTGAGTCTTGGCCGACGACCAGGCGATATACCCTTCCGGACCGCCGCAGGACTTGGCACCCAGCGGCATCGTGTGGCATTGGGCGTCGCTGCTGCAGGTCGGCGAGCCGACCAGGGTGCGGATGCGGGTCAGCATCTCGCCCGGCGCGGCCAGGTTGGAATCGGGTGGGGCCTTGGTTGCGGCAACCGCCACGGGAACCTTCTGGTTCCCGGACTGGGCGCCGCAGCCGCTGGCGGCGCAGGCGGCTAGTAATAAGAGGACAAGTTTTTTCATGGTTAGATCATCCGTGCCGTCATGACGAACGTCAAGCGTGCGTTGGCCTGTATGCATGCGTAACCGAACGTCGCATGGACGCTACGTTGACGTTCCGGAAGGTTTTATTTCTATAGGGATATTTCCTCAGATCATCTTTTAACTTCGTGCATCTAGCATGAATTGTTAAACGTGAGGAGACGATTTACACAAAGTTAAGTTAAAAAGTTGACGCACGGAAAAAGAGTGTGGCTACAATAGCTCATCCATATCGCAGCTATTGCCAGCCATCATGAAATTCCTGACTCTCCGCACCTTGTCCGCCCTCTCCCTCGCCGCCCTCCTCGCTGCCTGCGGCGGTCCGCAGGATGAGCTGCCGACCCAGAGCGCCGCCTCGATCCAGACCGGCTCTGCCACCACCAGCGTCCACGTGTCCGCTGCAGCAGGCAGCGGCAGCACCGGCGCCGCCACCGGTTCGGCCGCCGCCGGCAGCACCGCCGTGCCGACCGCGTCGGCCACCATGCCCCAGCCGGACTGCGCCGCCGACGGCTGCAACGGCCCGCGCATCATCGACGCCAATGCCGAAGCCTGGCGCTATGCCGCCATGCAGCGCGCCGCTGCCGACGTCTCGCAGTCCTGATTCTGCCGCCTGCTGGAAGCCCTTATCCTTCCAGCAGTCGCAATTCCATGCAGCGGGCGAGCGCATGGGCGCGGTTGCTGACCCCGAGCGCGCGGTAGATGCGCTGCAGGTGGTTCTTGACGGTCAGCCCGCTGATGCCCAGGATCTGTCCCATCTCGTCGTTGCTCTTTCCTTCGCGCAGCCAGCCGACGATCTCGGTCTCGCGCGCACTCAGGCTGCGCGCCGGCGCCGCCGCCGAACCGCCATGGGGCGGCAGCCGTGCCAGCGCCAGGTGCAAATGCGGCACCAGCAATTCCAGGAAGTAGGCGTGGCGCGCGCTCGGCCGCATCGGCAGGCCGAACAGGACGAACACGCTGGCGCCGGCCGCGGTCTGGCCGGTGCCGTGGGCCAGCACGCTGTCGAAGCCGAGCGCCCCCAGTTCGGCGCGGAAGCCTTCCAGCACCTGCGCGCCCTCTTCCTCCCTGTCGCCGCCATCGAACAGTGCCGGCAGGCGGCCGCTCCCCATGCAATGGCGCGCGATGCGCAGTGCCAGCCCGTCGCGGCGGCCGCCCAGCGCGGCCAGGGCGGCGGGCGCCAGCACCGTGCCATGCAGGCAGTCGATGCCCAGCAGCGCGCCGCCCGGCGCGAATTGCATGCAGGCCAGCACGGCGTGCGGCAGCAATGCCTGCAGCTGGCCCTGCGTCCACAGGAATAATTGATGCAGACTGGCCACGCGCACCCCGGCTTCGATCGCGCGCAGCAGGTACTCCTGCTCCAGGCGGCTGAGGATGACGACCGGTTCCATTGATCGGTGCAGGGTGCTCAGGCGGCGCTGTCCCAGCCGAAGGCATCCTGGGCGCGCCAGGCAACGAAGCGGTAGCCGCTGCCGCGCACGGTTTCGATGCGCTGCTGGTGGCCGCTCGGCTGCAGCGCATTGCGCAGCCGTCCGACGTGGGTGTCGACGGTGCGCTCGTCGAGCACCGCATGGCGGCCCCATACCTGGTCGAGCAGCTGCGAACGCGAATGCACGCGCTCCGGGTGATGCATCAGGAAATTCAGCAGGCGGAACTCGACCGGCCCCAGGGCCACCTGGCGCGCCCCCGCCATCACGCGCTGGGTGCCGGGGTCGAGGCGCAGGCCGGCCATCTGCACCACATGAGGTTGAAGAAGCGCATCGGCGCCGTGTTGCGTCGGCGGAGACCGCCGCCGTAACACGGCACCAATCCTCGCCAACAATTCGCGCGGATTGAAGGGTTTGGTGAGATAGTCGTCGGCGCCGGATTCCAGCGCCAGGATCTTGTCGTGCTCGCCGGCGCGCGCCGACAGCATGATGATCGGCAGCTCGCGCGTGGCGGCGCCGGCGCGCAGGCGCCGGATCAGCGCCTGGCCGGACTGGCCTGGCAAGTCCCATTCCAGCAGCAGCATTTCGGGCGGATGCTCGTCGATCGAGACCAGCGCCGATTCGGCATCGAGGCAACTGGCGGCGTCGTGGCCGGCGCGCGTCAGGTTCAACGCCAGCAACTGGCGGATGGCGGGATCGGGGTCGACCACGAGGACGTGTGCGGACATACGGCTATCCTAAAACATTGATCTATGTTTGCAGCTGCCAGATTTTAATATGCACGATGCAAGACCAACTGAACAATATGATTTGTTTGGAGCATTTAGAGCTTCCGCGAATAAATGGCAAATAGGCATAGCGCCTAGAGGGAAGCGGGTTTTGAGGTGAATCAAGAGATGCGCGGCAGCAAACACCGGCAGTTGTGAAAAGGATACAAGCGATAAAAAACCACCTGTCCGTCGCCGGACAGGTGGTTTCCTTACAGCAAGCTCAGCCTGTGGCTTAGCGAGTGCGGCGGCGCAGTGCGAAGCCCATCAGGCCCAGGCCGCTCATGACCAGTGCCCAGTCGGCCGGTTCCGGCACGTCGGCGCCGACGGCGGCCGGGGTCACGGTGGCGTAGCTGGCGTTGGCCGCAACCGACACTGGCTGGTCCTGTTGGAATGCAATGCTGACGATATCGTCGGCGATGGAGCCGTACATGTCGTCCGTCAGCGAGACGCCGAAGTTGCTGCCGACCGGACCGACGTCGATATCGAAGGTGACGTCGAAGCCGAAGTGGCCGCCGAAGGCAACGTCGAACACGTAGGCGTTGTAGCCGCTGGCGATCGTCAGCGAAGCCGCATCGTAGTTGACGAAGGCATCGTTGACCGCCATGCCGGTGCCCAGGAAGCTGCCGGTCCAATGATCGATCGTCGCGACGGCGTCGCTGTTGTCCAGGCCGAGGAAGGACAGCAGCAGGCCGCCGTTGTTTCCAGCCTGGGACGCGGTGTTGATGTCGACGTGGTAAGTCGGTCCGGCGACGGCAGCTGCGCTGCCGGCAGCCAGCGCCAGTGCCAGCAGCGAACGGCTCAGGATCGAGTTGAATTTGAACATGAATGGACTTCCTTAAAAGGTACCGCTGATGATGGTCGGGGTGTACGAGAACTGGATCTTCGTCGGATTGCTGAACGACGTCGTCACGGTGGCCTGGGCGCCCGGCGCGAGCGTGCCGGTGCTGATCGTGATGTACGGCGTACCGTTCTGCATGCCGGTCCGGTTGTCGAGCGTGACGCTGGACGGCAAGCCATCCAGGCGCAGTTGCAGCGGGCCGCTGATCGGGGCGGACGTGGTATTGGTGATGGTCACCGTGCCGCTGACCTTGCCGGTCAGGACGTTACCCTTCAAGCCCGACTGGACGATCTTCACGCTCGAGGTCACATCGGTCGTGGCACCGGCCAGGTTCAGGCTCACCACCACCGGGTCGTGGTCCGAAGCGCGGAAGGCGTTGTTGACGTACGGGTCGTCGGCGGTGTCGCCGATGTTGTAGTCGATCGCTTCCGGTTCGTCCGCGTTGTTGTGCCATTCGGTCACGCCGGTCACCTGCGGGTCGAGCGAGGTGCTGGCCAGCGCGTGGTCGAGGTAGCCGCTCATGCCGTCGAACACGTACGAGTACGGGGTGCCGTTCGGGCGCACGAAGCGTTCCAGTTCGTTCACCATGCCATTGCTGGTCAGGTAGGCGATCGGGTCTTCGTGGCCGTAGGAGTTGAAGTCGCCCACTGCCAGCACGTCCGCATCGCCGCTCGCGGCCACCACGGCCGGGATGAAGTATTGCGCCAGGCGCGTGGCCTGCTGCACGCGGGTCAGGTTCCAGCAACCCTGGCCGTCGCCGCTGTCGGTGTTGCCGGTGCCGCCGCCGCAGCTGCCCTTCGACTTCAGGTGGTTGACGATCAGCGAGAACTTGGCGCCGTTGCTGTTGACCTTGAAGGTCTGGGCCATCGGCGGACGGTTGTTGACGCTGTCGTTGTCGGACATGGCGCCGCCGACCAGGGTCAGCTTGCCCGGCTTGTAGATCATCGCCACGCGGATGGCGTCGGTGCCGGTGGCCGGCGGTTGCGGCACGTAGGCGTAGACGGTGCTGCCGATCGACGCGTTCAGCGCGTTGACCAGGTAGCCCACCGCGAAGTCGCCGTTGTTCTGGATTTCCATCAGGCCGACGGCGTCGGCGTCCATCGCCTTCAGTTCGTTGACGATCTTGTCGCGCTGGCGCACGAACTCGTCCATGTTGTCGGCGCCGCGGCAGTTGCCGGCCGAGGTCGAGTTGCCGATCTTGCAGCCCTGGCCGCTGGCGCCGTTGACGTCGCGGCCGTTGGTGAAGGTGGTGAAGAAGTTCAGCACGTTGGCGCTGGCGACGCGCACGTTGCCCGCGGCGACGGTCGGGGCCGCTTCACGCACGTTGGTGCGGCTGAACGTCGGTGTGTCGGTCGGCTGCAGCTTGTACCAGCCGCCGCCGCCGCCGATCGCGCCGAAGTCGAGCACGCCGACCAGGTCGTTGACGGTATCGCCGGCACGCACGGTCTGGTCCTGGAACAGGTAGGGGATGTGGGCCGGGGTGGTGAAGCTGTTATCGTCCAGCACCACCATGTTGCGTTCGTTGGCGGCCGCCAGCGCATTCGCTTCGGGACCCGGACGGAAGCGGTTGGTCGGGGTTTCGAGACGGCCATTGCCCAGCACCAGCTCGCCGCGGTCGCCCAGGAAGCCGTTGCCGTTCACGGTCAGCGCGCCGCTGAAGCGCACCAGCATGCCTTCGTAGCGGCGCAGGTCTTCCGCACCCAGCCGGACGTTGGTAATGCCGACCGGCTGGCCGGTGCCGAGGTTGGCGCTGGCTGTGATGTCCTTGATCTCGGTGTAGGAACGCGGGGCGCCGGTCGGGGTGTATTCGGTCACGGTACCGGTCACGCGCACCAGGTCGCCGACCTTGCCGGGGGCGGCGGCGCTGCCGGTGTAGACATAGATCGCGTCCGGGGTGGTCGGGTCGTTGTCGCCGGCCGGATCCTGGATGTAGTAACCGCTGCCGAGCAGCTTGGTGATCACGCCGGTGGTGGTCTGTACGGTGTTGTTGAACGGGCTGGTGGCGCCGCTGCCCTGCAGCTGCGAAATCGTCTGCTCGCCCGAGACCAGCACGTTGACCGTGCAGCTGGCCGACTGGCCGTCGTCGTTGGTGAAGGTCACCGCGACCGGGTAGTTGCCGCCGGCAACGCTGGCGTCGACCGACAGGGAGGCCGAGGCGCTGCCGCCATCGGCGCCGGCCGCCGTGAAGCCGGTCAGGCTGATGCCGGCACGGGCGCCGCCGGTGATGCTGGCGGCATTGACGATGCTGTCCGGGTCGCTGGCACGCAGCACGCCCGAGAAGGCGGTGCCGGCGCGGCCGCTGATGCTGGTCGGGCAGTTCAGGGCGATCGGCTGGGCGACCGGATCCGGCGTGCCGCCGCCACCGGCGCACAGCTTGTACGGGCTGGCGCTGTTGCGCGGGCTCGGGCTTGCGGTGCTGAAATCGGCCGCGTTGTTGTTGCTGTCGGTGCAGCCGCCGTCGGCACGCAGCGCGGCCAGGGTGGCGCTCAGGGTGCCGGTGGGGCCGCTGCCCTCGTAGAAATTGGTGCCGCTGCCATAACCCACCACATCCTGCAGGGTGGCCGAGGTCGGGTTGGTGCCGCTCAGGGCCGTCTGGCTGCTGACCAGGGCCACCTTGCCGGCGCCACCCGCCATTGCCAGGGTACCGGTCGCATCCGGCTGCGGCAGGTTCTGGCTGCCGGCATTGCCGGCAGCTTCCTGCACCAGGTAATACTGGCCTGGCTGGATCGTGCCGGTCAGCCGGGTGAGCGCCCAGCTGTTGCCGGTGCTGGATGCGTACTGCACGCTCCAGGTGCTGAGGTCGACCGCGGCACTGCTGCGGTTGAACAGCTCGATGTAATCGTTCTTGAGGGTCGCGCCGGAATTGCCGCCGCCGCCGTACACCTGGCTGATGACGACGTCGCCGGGCGCGGCCAGCGCCGATGCCGACAGGCCGGCCAGCAGGGCGGCCAGTACGGTCATGCGTACGGGAACGGAATGTGATGCACGAGGAGTCATGGAAGGGTCCTGGTCAGGGTCAGGTTTTGTTGAGGTTGTCAGTAAGGAACTTACAGTACGGATATTAAATGCGTTAATTGACAACATCATGACCACGCATTAGCCCATCCGGACTAATGCACATCGAATGTGCTGCAGATTGTGCTCAGCGCCGGGCGTAGGGTGCGGCCAGCGGTTCCCCTATGAAAAGTCCCTGGGCCGGCCAGGCCACGCTCTTCCAGTAGGCTTCGATGGCGCTGTTGCCCTGGACGTAGTTTTTGAACAACACCGATGGATTGGGGAACTTCTGCCAGTAGTTGCAGGGTTCGCTGACGGTGCCGTAGCTGGCGGTGGCCCCGGCCTCCAGCCAGCGCAGGCTGCTCATCTGACCGGCATGGCTTGCGCTGTCGAGCAGGTCGCCGCCGAACGAGGTCAGGTGGTCGGCCAGTGCGCCGGGCACGAAGTCCAGCGTGTCGAGCTTGTCGACTGCGGCCTTGCCGGTCTGGTAGATCAGGATGTCGCGCGCGCCCTCGAGCGCATCGGTGCGCAGGGTGCGCGTGTTCAGCCGGCGCGCCGCGATCCGGCCCGGCGCCGGAAAGAAGGCAGCGCGCGTGTTGCGTGCGCTGTCCGACGTCGCCAGGTAATAGGCGGTGGCCGGCAGCGTCCGGAACCCGGCTGCGGTACCGCGGTCGATCAGCGCCCTGGCCTGCGCCACCGATTCGGTCGGCAGCAGCATCGACAGCCGCATGTTCAGCTCGCTGAACGGGCGCCGCGTCGCGGCATTGAAATAGGCGCTGGGCTGGCCGGGGGCGCAGGTGCGGGCGCACTGGGCGGCGTCGTAGCCGAGCGTGTAGGCGGCGGTGATGCCGTTGCAGGCGACCCGGTAGGGTGCGGTCCAGATCATCAGCACCGCCTGCACATCGGGGCCGAGCCCGGCGTCGATCTGCTGCTTCAGCAGCTGGAAACGTGCCGGGTCGAGCGCATGCGGTTTGCCCGGGATGCGCACGTGCACCACGTTGGCCGTGGGGATGTTGCGGCGCTGGCGGTAGTAGGCGCCGACGGCAACGCTGTGCGGGTCGGCATCGTTGATGACGATGGCCAGCTGGCCGGATTGCAGGGCGGTGGCCGGCTGGGCGCCGGCCGGCGCGCCCACGAGCGCGATGGCAAGACCGGCGACGATGCGCGCCATGGTCATCGGGCAATTACGCCGGCATGCCCTCCCCGCGTTTGCGTGCCAGGCGCACAAGCGCGCCCGCCGCCCCGATCCCGGCCAGCAGCATCGTCCAGGCCGCCGGCTCGGGCACCGGCGCGATCGCATAGATTTCCAGCGCGTCGACGCGCACCGTCTCGCCGTTCATGCTGCGGTCGATGATGCTGAGGCGTTCGTCGAGCGGGTTGCCGTAGCTGAGTTGCCAGGACAGCGCGGTGTCGAGGCGGTCGTTGACGAACAGGTCGGGGCCGGAGCCGAACACCGGGCCGAATTCCATTTCGTTGAAGGTCTGGCGCTGGCCCTGGCTGGGCAGGATGTAGCCGGACAGGATCTGCCGGTACACGGCCGGCACCGTGAAATTGAACAGGAAGGCCGTGCGCTGCGCATCGCGGATGGTTTCGTGCCAGCCCTCGTCCGCCGCCCAGCTTTGCGGGTTGTAGCCGCCCACCAGGTAGGTGTTGCCGGCGGTGTTGGTGACTTCGAGCAGGGTGAAGGTCGGACCTTCGCCGTCGGCGCCGGCATGGAACTGGGCCGAGGTGTCGCCGGCCTGCCGGGTATACACATTGGTGAGATTCAGTTCGCCGGCGCCGAGCCAGCGTTCGAGCTGGCCGTACCTGCCCTCGTCAAGCAGCCTCGGCGCGGTGGCGGTCTGGGCCGACGCCTCGGTGCTCAACAGCGGGCTGCCGGCCGCCAGCGTGAATGCGAGTGCCGCAACGATCGTCTTCATGGCGTCCTCCTGGGAATGGATGGAGACTCGTCGAGGCATTGTAGGCCGTATGCATGGGCCCATCCACACGGTAGGCTGGGGCAAATGAGCGCGGCAAATGTGCGAAAAAAAGGCCGGCAAATGCCGGCCCCCATGCGGATGCGCGTCCTGTGCCAGGATCAGGCGCGCTGGTAGATATCCTCGAAGCGGACGATATCGTCTTCACCCAGGTAACTGCCCGACTGCACCTCGATCAGGTGCAGCGGCAGCTTGCCCGGGTTTTCCAGGCGGTGGGTGGTGCCCAGCGGGATGTAGGTCGACTCGTTCTCGGCCAGCAGGATGGTCTTGTCGCCGCAGGTCACGCGCGCCGTACCCGACACCACGATCCAGTGCTCGGCACGGTGGTGGTGCATCTGCAGCGACAGCTTCTCGCCCGGCTTGACCGTGATGCGCTTGACCTGGAAGCGGTCGCCCGAATCGATGCCTTCGTAGTAGCCCCACGGACGGTAGACGCGCGTGTGGTGCAGGTGCTCGGTACGGGCCTGCACCTTGAGGTGGTCGACCACGTTCTTGACGCGCTGTACCTGGTCCTTGTGCGCGACCAGCACGGCATCGTTGGTTTCCACCACGACCAGGTCCTGCACGCCGACCACGGCGACGATACGGCTCTCGGCGCGCACCAGCGTGTTGCTGGTGTTGTCGAGGTAGACGTCGCCGCGCTGCACGTTGCCGTTGGCGTCCTTGGTCTGCACGTCGGCCAGCGCCGACCACGAACCGACGTCGCTCCAGCCGATGTCGCTCGATACCACGACGCCGTCGCGCGTATGTTCCATCACCGCATAATCGATCGAGTCCGACGGGCTGTCCGAGAAGGCGGCTTCGTCGAGGCGGCAGAAGTCGAGGTCGCGGTAGGCGTCGCGCACCGCGCCCTCGGCCGCAGCGGCGATCTGCGGCGCGTGCTGGGCGATTTCGTCCAGGAAGCGGTCGGCACGGAACATGAACATGCCGCTGTTCCAGTAGAAGCCGCCGTCGGCGACGAAGGCTTCGGCCGTGCTGCGGTCGGGCTTTTCGACGAAGCGCTCGATCTTGTAGCAATCGTCGCAGCCCGCCAGCGGCTCGCCGCGCTTGATATAGCCGTAGCCGGTTTCCGGCGCCCCCGGCACGATGCCGAAGGTCGCCAGCGACCCGTCCTGCACCAGCCTGTAGGCGCGCTCGACCGCCACGCGGAAGGCTTCGTTCTTCTCGATCACGTGGTCGGCCGGCAGCACCAGCATGACGGCGTCGGGATCCTGGGCCTTCAGGTACTGGGCGGCGGCCGCCACGGCCGGGGCCGTGTTGCGGCCGGCCGGCTCGAGCAGGATGCCATGCGGGGTGATCCCGATGTCACGCAGCTGCTCGGCCACCAGGAAGCGGTGCTCGTTGCCGCACACGATCAGCGGCGCCATCACTTCCGGCCAGCCGCGCACCCGCAAGGCAGTTTCCTGCAGCATGGTCTTGTCCGTGACCAGCGGCAGCAGCTGCTTCGGCATGACCGCGCGCGAGAGCGGCCAGAGGCGGGTACCGGCGCCGCCGGAGAGGATGACTGGGTAAATCTTCATGCACTGGCCTTTTCCACGTTGTTGTCTGTCTCGTCGGCGATTTCCTTGCGGCGGCTGCGGCGACGGTCGCGGGCGTTCAGCCATTCGTCGGAGCTGTATTCGGACGAATGCTTCATCTGGCCGGCACGGTCGATGCTGTAATCCTTGAACACGATCATTTCATGCAAGGTGACATCATTCAGTACCCGAGTGTACTCGAAAAGCACGCTGCGGACGACTTCAGCCCCTTCGCAGATATGGCTGCCGTGGCCGATCCAGGTCGGGCCGATGATGGTCGAGCCGGCTTCGACCTTGACGCCGGAACCGATGTAGACCGGGCCCTTGATGGTGGTGCCTTCCCAGTCGATGCTGGTATTCAGGCCGGTCCACAATCCCGGTTCGATCTGGATGCCGGGCACGTCCATGTGGTTGACTTCGCCGGTCAGCACGTTCTGCAGCACTTCCCAGTAATCGCTGACGCTGCCGATGTCGAGCCAGTTGAACGGGCGGCCCTGGGCATAGAACGGCAGGCCCTTCTCGACCAGCAGCGGGAACAGCTGGGAGCCGATGTCGAACTCGACGCCCGACGGGATCAGGTTCAGGACTTCCGGCTCGAAGATGTAGATGCCGGTGCTGATGAAGTTCGACAGCGCCTCTTCCTGCTTCGGCTTTTCCTGGAACTGGGTGATGCGGCCTTCCTTGTCGGTGACCACCACGCCGTAGCTCGACACTTTGTCCCAAGGCACTTCCTTGGTGATCACGGTGGCCATGGCACCCTTGCGGCGGTGCTCGAGCAGGGCCGCCTTCAGGTCGAGGTCGATCAGGGCGTCGCCGCACAGCACGATCGCGGTATCGTCGAAGAAGCCGCCGAATTCCTGGATCTTCTTCATGCCGCCGGCCGAGCCGATCGGCACCGCCACCACTTCGCCGTCTTCCTTGGTATAGCCTTCGAAGGAGTAGCCGATCTGGACGCCGAACTGCTCGCCCTCGCCGAAGTAATCCTCGATCTTTTCGTGCAGGTGGGCCACGTTGACCATGATCTCGGTCACGCCGTTCTTGGCCAGGTGCTCGATCAGGTAAGCCATGACCGGCTTGCCCAGCACCGGGATCATCGGTTTCGGAAGGTCGTAGGTCAGTGGACGTACGCGGGTGCCTTTGCCTGCTGCGAGAATCATTGCTTTCATGTTGCTGTCCTTATCTCTTCATTTTTGGGTAATCTGGTAGCGCCAGGAATCGGCGCACATCTGGTCGACATTGCGCTCGGCGGTCCAGCCCAGCTCTTCGCGCGCATGGGTCGGGTCAGCGTAGCACTTGGCGATGTCGCCGGGGCGGCGGTCGACGATCTGGTACGGGATCGGCTTGCCGCAGGCCTGCTCGAAGGCGTGGATCATTTCCAGCACGCTGTTGCCCTTGCCGGTGCCGAGGTTGTAGGTGACCAGGCCGTCGCCCTGGGCCAGCTTGTCGAGGGTCTTGACGTGGCCGATGGCCAGGTCGACCACGTGGATGTAGTCGCGTTCGCCGGTGCCGTCCTTGGTCGGGTAGTCGCCGCCGAACACCGACAGCTTTTCGCGCTGGCCGTTGGCGACCTGGGCGATGTAGGGCACCAGGTTGTTCGGGATGCCGTTCGGCTCTTCGCCGATCAGGCCGCTTTCATGGGCGCCTACCGGGTTGAAGTAGCGCAGCAGCGCGATGCGCCAGGTCGGATCGGACTTGAAGACGTCGCGCAGGATCTCTTCGATCATCAGCTTGCTGCGGCCGTACGGGTTGGTGGCCGACAGCGGGAAATCTTCCTTGATCGGCACCGAGGCCGGGTCGCCGTAGACGGTGGCGGACGAGGAGAACACCAGCGTCTTGCAGCCGGCCTTGGCCATCGTCTCGAACAGCGCCACGCTGCCGTAGACGTTGTTGTCGTAGTAGCGCAGCGGCTGCGCCACCGATTCGCCGACCGCCTTCAGGCCAGCAAAGTGGATCACGGCGTCGATCTTGTGCGCCGAGAACACCGCTTCCATGGCCGCGCGGTCGCGGATGTCGCCTTCGACGAAATCGAAGGTCTTGCCCGTGATGCGCTGCACGCGTTCCTGCACCGCCGGATCGGCGTTGTAGAGATTGTCGAACACCACCACGTCGTAGCCGGCGTTCTGCAGTTCCACCACCGTGTGCGAACCGATATAGCCCATGCCGCCAGTAACGAGAATTTTCATGAATACGCTTCTTTCTTTAAAAGTTGCCGTCGCCATGCCTTGGGGCTGGCGATTGTTGTTATTAACCCTGTTTCGGTCACCGCGCATCAACGCCGCGCGGCTTCTTTAATCAATAACCAGACGAACGCCATGTCATCGATGAAATAACGGCGGAACATCCGGCGCGGTTCCTGCAAAAACCGGTAAAACCATTCCAGCCCCGCCTTCTGCATCCACAGCGGGGCACGCTTGACGCGGCCGATCGCCACGTCGAAGGTGCCGCCCACGCCCATCGCGAACGGCACCTTCATCTCGGCCTGCCAGCGGCCGAGGAACTGCTCTTTTTTCGGCGAACTGATCGCCACGAACAGCAGGTCGGGGTGGGCGTCGCGGATCTGCAGCGCCGCCTGCGCTTCTTCCGCCTCGCCCTGCCAGTAGCCGTTGCGCCAGCCCGCCAGCACCAGCTGCGGATACTTGTGCTGGTAGGTCGCTGCCACCTCGCGCACCACCTCGTCGCGGGCGCCGAACAGGAACACGCGCCAGCCCCTGGCCGCGGCGCGCCGCATCAACGCCTCGAACAGGTCGACGCCGGCCACGCGTTCCTTGAGCGGCTTGCCGAGCAGGCGCGCCGCCCACACCACCGGCATGCCGTCGACATTCACCAGCGCGCAGTCGTTGATGATGCGCTGCAGCGCGGGATCGCGGCTGGCCTTGACAAGCTTGTCGACGTTGATCGCCACGTGCTGGTGCGGCGTGCCGCTGGCGATGAAGCCTTCGATCGTGTGCAGCGTCTCTTCCATCGTCAGGTTGTCGATGCCGCAGCCCATCAGCGTGATCCGGTCGGGGTTCATGGCGCCGCCTCGGCCGGTTCATCGGCCAGCTCATCGGCCAACACGGCGACGATGCGCTCGGCCGCATGGCCGTCCCACAGCTGCGGCCGGCGCCCGCGCTTGCCCTCGCCGCGCAGGATCGCCTGCACGTGCGCCAGGATCGCGTCCGGGTCGCTGCCGGCCAGCACGTTGGACCCCTCTTCTACCGTCACCGGGCGCTCGGTGTTGTCGCGCAGCGTGACGCAGGGCACGCCCAGCGCCGTGGTTTCTTCCTGCAGGCCGCCGCTGTCGGTGAGGACCACGGCCGCATCCTTCCACAGGTCGAGGAAGGCCATGTAGGGCTGCGGCCCGGCCAGGGTGACGCCGGGGCCGAGGTCGATGCCGAACTCGCGCAGGCGCGCGCCGGTGCGCGGGTGCACCGGGAAGATCAGCGGCAATTCCTGCGCGATGGCGTTCAGGGCAGCGGCGATGCGCGCAAAGGTTGCGGCGGCATCGACATTGCCCGGCCGGTGCAGGGTCACCACGCCGTAGCGTTGGCCCGCGGCGCGGCAGCCGGCCTTCCAGCCGCTGGTCTCGAAGCTGCCGCCCTCGCGCGCCAGCTTGTCGGCCTGGTACAGCAGGTTGTCGACCATCACGTGGCCGACGTGATGGATGGCAGCCTCCGGCTTGCCTTCGCGGCGCAGGTGCCCGACGGCGGACGGCTCGGTCACGAAGAACCAGTCGGCGATGCTGTCGGTGACCAGGCGGTTGATTTCCTCGGGCATCGACATGTCGCCGGAGCGCAGGCCGGCCTCGACGTGGGCCACCGGGATCTGCAGCTTCTTGGCGACGATCGAGCAGGCCAGCGTGGAATTCACGTCGCCCACCACCAGCACCGCGTCGGGACGCTCGGCCAGGCACAACCCCTCGAAGCCGGTCATGATCCTGGCGGTCTGCTGGGCATGGCTGCCGCTGCCGGCCGCCAGCGACACGTCCGGCGCCGGGATGCCGAGTTCCTCGAAGAAGACGGCGTTCATGTCGCGGTCGTAGTGCTGGCCGGTATGGACGATCTTGTACGACAGTGCTTTAGGGGAATGCGGCGCTGCCTGCTGCTGCGGCTGCGCCTGCAGCGCACGCACGATGGGGGCGATCTTCATGAAATTGGGGCGCGCACCCGCGACAAGATATATCAGCATGACTACCCTCCTTTCCCGAAAACCTGCCCCATGCGCACTTGCGCCTGTTGAAACGATTCCCGATCCCGACTGTTAAAAAAACGTTATTGTAAACCTGCACTCGACTGGAACGGCGGACGATACGGTGCTGATCTTGAGCACGTCGCACGCCTGCTTCGATTCGTAGCTGCGCGAGACCCAGCCGAGCGGTGGATTTTCATTGCCGTGAACCAATTCCAGACTGAGGTCGGCGCCCTGCGCCTGCATCTGCAGGGCGAAGCGCTTGCCGCGCACGTGCAGGCCGGAACTGTTCAGGCGCACGTTCAGGCCTGGCGCAAAATGCCAGAACAGCTCGACCTGGTGATGTTTCTTGGCCGCGATTTCGTCGCGCACCACCAGGGTCGCGCTGGCGGCGTCGAAACGCACGCTGCGCATGTGGCGCACCGGATCGGCCAGGCGCTCGTAGCCGTCGTGCGAACCGCGGAAGTCGAATTCGTGCGGCGACTGCGGCATGCGCTCGATCTGGGCGTTCGCTTTCTTGAGCCACATGAAAGGTCCGCCCGACAGCGACTGGTCGGCGCCGTCGATGCGTACCGTGTTGTGGGCCGAGGTGCCGCGGAAATAATCGCGCCACTTGCGCTCCTGCCCATACGAATAGGTGCCGGGGTCGACCAGGCATTCTTCGCCGCCGATTGACAGGCTCAGGGACAGCGCATCGGCGTGGCCGTGGGCGGCGATGCCGAGGTAGCCGAGCGGGCCGCAATCGACCATGCCCTTGATCTCGTCGGCTTCGCCGAAATGCGAGCCGAACAGCAGGTAGCCGCCGTCCGGGAAGGCCCAGCCGGTATCGGATTCGTGCGGATCGCACTCGGGGAGCTTGCCGGGCAGCGCGTGCAGCAGCCAGCGCACGCCGGCATGCCGGGGCGCCTGTTGCGGCGCATGTTGCTGCTGTAAATAGGGCGGTTCGGGCGGACGCAGCACGGCATCGCCCAGCGCCAGCAGCTGGGCCGTGCGGTCGCTGCCGGCCTCGTCCAGGCGGAACACGATGCCGTCGTCGGCATCGCCGACCATCGGCACGTGGCCGCCGACGTCGCGCACCGAGCGCAGGAAACGCAGGCTGCGCTGCAGGCTGGTCCAGTAGGCGCGCGAGAACGGGTGGTTGCAGGCCTGGCCGACCAGGCCGGCCACGAACAGGAATTCCGACGAAAAGATGTGGTAGGCGAAGGCCTGCTCGCGGTTGACGCCGTCGCGCGAGAACTGGGCCTGCGCTTCGTGCTCGAGCTCGCTGCGCGCCTGTTCCAGCCAGTCGTTCGAGGATTTCCAGCAGGGCCAGATCGAGGCGCCGACATACAGGCCGGCCAGTTCGCCGATCAGGTGGTTGTTGGCCGACGAGTGGCGCGACAGGTGGCGCGCGATGCTGCTGCAGTGGGCGTGGATCGAATCGAGCCAGTCGGCGCGCAGGCGCTGGCCGTCGTCGCCGGCGAACAGGCCGCTGGCCTCGCCGCCGATCAGTTCCCACACCAGGCCCCAGTTGATCAGGCGGATGCCCAGTTCGAGCGAGCTGGTCCAGTTGGGACCGGTCCGCGCCGGGCACTGGTCGAGCCAGCTGCGCAGCTGCTGGTGCAGCGCGTGCAGCCAGGCCACGTCGCGGGTCACGCTCCAGGCCTGCGCCAGGCGCACCAGGTGCAGGTGGCGGTTCAGTTCCCACACGTGCTTGATGTCGCCGACCAGTTCGCGGTTGCGGATGTCGATGTCGCCGGCATAGATGGCCGGGCCGAGGACGCCGCTGTCCGGGTCGCGGTTCCAGACCGGGGGCATGCCGACGTCGAAGCGGCGGTTGGCGAACAGCACCACGTGGCCGGCACAGATGCTGTCGGCATCGGCCAGCAGGACCTCGCGTTCGTGCTGCGACAGCGGCGGGGCACCCTCGATGTCCAGGCTGCGGGCGAAGCTGCGCGCGCGCGGCAGCGGCGGCGTGGCGCGGCTGGGCATGCGCTTCGCCACGCCCTTGGCTGCCGCCTGCTGGATGCGGTAGCCGACCTCTGCCACCGACATGCAGCGCAAGCGGTTGACCCACCAGACCATCCCTGTCGCTTCCCGCATTGTCATGCCCCTGCCAGTTCACGGTAGATGGCGGACAGTTTTCCGCACATCACCTCGGTTGAGTAATGCTGCTCGATGGTGGCGCGCGCCCGGTTGCCCAGGCGCGTACGCAGGGCGGCATCGCCCAATACCCTGGCCAGCGCGGCGGCCAGCGCGGCGCTGTCGCGCGGCGGCACCAGCATGCCGTTGTCGCCGTCGCGCAGCGCTTCCGGCACGCCGCCGACGCTGCTGGCGACCACCGCCTTGCGCGCCGCCATCGCTTCCAGCAGGGCCATCGGCAAGCCCTCGGCATGCGACGGCAGGCAGAACACGCTGGCCCTGGCCAGTTCGGCGCCGCGCGCCTGCGCATCGATCCAGCCGGGCAGCTCCACGCGTTCGGCGATGCCCAGCTCGGCCGCGCGGCGGCGTACGCCCTGGCGGTCGCCTTCGCCGCCGAACACCAGGCGCAGCGCCGGGAACCCGGGTGCCAGTGCGGCGCCCGCCGCCAGCAGTTCATGGATGCCCTTGCCCGCCTCGATCCGCCCCAGGAACAGCACGCGGCCGGCTTCGCCGGGCGCCAGCGCGGCCTGGTCCGGCAGCGGCACCGCATTCGGCACCACCGCCACCCTGGCGCCCGGCGCAAAAGCACGCAAGAACTGGGCCCAGCTCTCCGACAGCGCGATCACGACCGAGCTGCGTTCCAGCGTGTGGCGGATCCAGCGCCGCAGCAGCCGTCCCGCTTCCTGCGTGGCGAATTCGCGGAACTCGGCGCCGTGCAGGTGGAAAATCGTCTTGCTGCCGCTCATCCGCGCCATCAGCAGTACCAGCGACTTGCGCAGGAAACTGGCGCGCGACGCCACGTGGACGTGCACCACGGCCGGGTGCTCGCGCACGCAGGCCAGCAGGATGCGTCCCATGCCGGCCAGCGCATGCACCGCCTTGGCGCCGTGCCGGGCCTGGACGTGGGTCGATACATAGCGCACCGCTTCACGTTCGAACAAGCCATGGCTGCGCAGCACCGATACCACCGTCGCGACCCCGCCCTTGCCTTCGGGCGTGGTGCCGACCATCAGTACCCTCGGCGTTTCTGACTTGGCTCGTTGTAACAAAGCACACGCTCTTATAAAAGGCACAATGTTTCGATCATACATCATGAAATTCGCCGCCCGCGCACAATTCACGTTTCTGTTGTCTTTGCGGCAGCGACGAACACCGATTTCCGTTTGGGGCGCGGCGGCACCGGCAGGCATGCGATATCGACATCGTCAGCTTTGCCTGGCCAGGATTTTTTTGTACGTTAAAGCAACATTTCTGCCGAGAATAGCATAGGTCCGATGGCTTCTTACGTACGCTGGACCACGTTCGCTACACTGTTGTGCTGCACCGCGATCGCCCAGTAAATACAACACGGCGGCGGCAAATGCCTCTGCTTCCATCGGTACGCACAGGCCGGCGCCACTCTCTTCGATGACGCGTTTCTGGTCAGGAATGTCGTTGGCCACGCCCGGCAGCCCCAGCGCCAGGTATTCCACCAGCTTGGTGGGCGAGGACACGTCGAACAGGGTGCCGCGCGGGATCGGCGACAGCCCGACTTCGGCCCGCAGCGCGTAGCCCAGGGCCTGCTCCCGGGGTAGCCAGCCGGTGAGCAGGACGTGCTGTGCCAGACCGCGCGCGCCGATGAGCTGCCGCATCCAGGCCATTTCATCGCTTGACGCGGCGTCGCCGGCGATCACCAGCAGGACCTGCGGCAGGTCGCGCCGCAACACCTCGACAACGTCGAGCAGGAAATCCGAACGGCGCGCCCGCGCCACGCTGCCGAGGTAGAGCACGACCCGGCGCCCTTCCAGGCGGGTATCCGCCGCCGGCGCGATGCGGGAACGCTCGAGCAGGCGCGCGTCGACGCCCATCGGCACCGCCGTCATGCGCGCGCGCGGCAAGCCGCGGGCGGCCAGCCAGTCGGCCATCGCCTCGCTCTGCACGAAGATGTGGCGGGCGCCGGGCAGCACCCAGCGATAGAGGACGATGCGCGAGGCACGGGCGCGCAGGGCGTGCGCAGCCCAGACCGCCCAGGCCCAGGCCCCGGCACCGGCGCCGCGCGCAGGCCGGATGTCGTCGCGCCTCGCCTCGAAGCCTTCGACGATGGGAAAGGACATCCAGTATAGGAACGGCACGCGCAGCAGCCAGGCGGCCAGCCGTCCCAGCAGGCCGCTGGCGATCTTGTCGCGCACCTGGATGCAGTCCGGGCGCCGGCTGCGCCGCGCCCGCAGCAGGCCGAGCAGGTCCCACAGCGGCGAGCAGACGCTGGCGAAGCGGCTGCGCAGCGTGCCGACCACGTGCATGCCGCCGGCCGGCCACGGCGCCCCAGGTGCCTGGCCGCCGCCCTGCCCCACCAGCTCGGTGGCGACGCCGTAGCGCGGCATTTCGGTGCCGAACAGGGTCAGCACGTCGGCACGGCTGGGCGGCAGCGCGTCGCGCACGATATAGGCGACGACAAAGGCAATCGGGATGGACTGACCGGGCATGGCGTCCTTGCAGAATCGGCAATAGGCGCGTCGATTCTAGCCTGGCCTTTATGCACATTGCTTGCGCGGCGCTTAATGCGCGGGCTTGAAAAAAATCCTCCACGGGTATGCGCCCGTGGAGGATTCCGGTTTGCAGC
The DNA here is from genome assembly GCF_006715485.1 of Herbaspirillum sp. SJZ107. Taxonomy (GTDB): domain Bacteria; phylum Pseudomonadota; class Gammaproteobacteria; order Burkholderiales; family Burkholderiaceae_D; genus Telluria. The sequence goes on along the minus strand of NZ_VFNH01000001.1, from coordinate 505,658 downwards.
TACGTCGGGGAAATCAGTTGAGGTTGACCGTCTGGTTGCCCACCGTCACCGTGCGCGCGCTGCCCGAGCCGGCGACCTTGACCGCCGGCCGCTTGCAGCCGACGTCGAGCAGCACCAGGAACTCGGCGGTCGACTTGCCGTCGTTCTTGAGGTAGAACGCGCCATGGTCTTCGACGACGCCGGCCTTGGGCGCCGGGCCGCTCCATTTGGCGAAGGAGGCGTTGCCGTTCAGGTCGCGCAGGCAGACCGACTGGCCGTTGAGCGCGATCTGCACGCTCGACGGGCTTTCCACGTTCATCGCCACCGGCGCATGCACGTTGAACTCGTAGGTATGCGCCACCACCGCCGCCAGCCTGTCGCGCACCAGCATCGCATCCTGCTTGTGCAGGTACCAGATCTGGCGCTTGGCCATCGTCAGCTGGCCGCCATACGACGGGGTCGCATCGCCTTCGGCATAGTCGTAGCCCGACTGGGCCGAGAAGCCGGTGATGCGGCCGCTGCGCTGCAGCTGCTCGCGGTAGCCGTCGACCAGCTGGCCCTTGCCGCCGTCGAAGGTGATGGCGTTCTGCGAACGGGTCTGGTGGTACCAGTCGTTCCACAGCGGCGAGCCGTACCAGTCGTACCAGCCGGCCTTGACCAGCAGCGGCTGGCCGGCCACCGTCAGCAGCAAACCGTTCTGGTCGCCGTGGCTGTGGTTGAACGAGCCGTAGGGGCTGGACTTGAAATAGAACGAGGTGCGCGCGGTATTGCCGATGTCGCTGTGCATGGCGACCCAGCCGATGCTCGGGTAGTAGGCCGAGTTCGACGGCGGGGTTTTCGCGGCCGCGGCAGCGGCCACCGGCATCGGGTACGGCGCTTCCAGCACCGACAGCGCATCTTCGAGGCCGCCGCCCAGGTTGGCGATGTACCAGGCCGCGCGCGGCGTCGGCATGCGGTTGGCGAAGGCGCGGAACACGCGCGGATCCGGCTTGGTTTCGGAAGCGTCGCCGAAGGCATGGGCCTTCGCGCCCGGCGGAATGAACTGGGTGGCGAAGTCGAGGAAGCCCTGGGTCCAGGGTTTCAGGTACATGTTGACGCCGGTGACCTGCACCATCGGGTCCCACAACGCCACCATGTAGCCGGCGGCGTACTCGCCGTAGGCGGTGCCGTTGGCATAGCCGCCTTCCGGACCCGACCATGGGGACGGGTTGTTGACATAGGCACGGAACGAGAAGTCGAACCAGCGCTGGGCATCCGGGATGTCGCCCAGCGCCAGGGTCGAGATCAGCGCCATGAACACCATCGCGGTGTTGCCGTGCGAATCGAAGGGGAACTGGTCGAGGCGGCCATTGTCGCCGGCCAGGTTGCCGTAGATTTCTTCGGAACGGATGCGCACGTTTTCCAGCCAGCGCGCCTTGCGGCCGGCATCGAGGTCGCCGGCCAGGAAATCGACCGCCTTGATCAGCGACAGCGCGATCTGGCGCGTGGCCTGGTCCTGGCTGGCGTAGCTGGTCGGCCCGGCGGGATTCAGCGCCGCCAGCTGGTCGCCGCGCTTGAGGGCTTCGTTCAGGAATACCGGATCCTTCCTGGCGCGCCACAGCAGCGCGGCCGCTTCCAGCTGGCGCGTGGCTTCGTTGATGCGGGTGCGCACGTCGGTCTGCTGCGAGGCCATGGCGGCGGTCAGCGGGGTCAGGATCGCCACCGGCCAGCGCGCGTCCGACAGGTCGGGCAGCACCGTGATCTGCGCCTTGATCTCGTTCGAGAGGCGGCTCAGGTAGGGTTCGAGGTCGTTCTTCTTGGCCGTGTTCCAGGTCGAATACGCGGTGAACGACGGCGGCAGCGAACGCGGGCGCGCCTTGGCCTGGATGCGCGCACGCAGGGTGGCGTTGTCCGGGACTTCGAACACGGTCGACTTGCTGGTGATCGAGAAGGTGCGCACGCTCGACCAGTCGCTGGAACCGCTCGGGCGCACGCGCCAGCTGTAGTTGCCGAGCGCCAGCGCCTTGCTCGGCAGGTACCAGTTGCGGTCGACGGTGGCCTTCAGCGGTGCGCCACCGGCCGGGGTGATCTCGATATCGTAGCTGGCCGGCCCGGTCGGATAGCGCGACCAGAAGAAGCTCGGCGGATTCTGCGCCTGCACCGTGGAATTTTCGGGATTCGGCTGGACGACGAGGGGATCGGTGGACCGCGCCCAGTCGGCATGCGCGCTGAACGAGCAGGTCAGCGAGGCCATGGCAACTGCAAAGGCGATGCCTTTCCGATGAAATTTCATGTTGATGCTCCGAGAAATAGTGACAGGACTTCCAGGGACAGCCCGGCAATGTCGTCGGGACCGTATTGCGTTGCCGCGCTTTTTTGAAGAGTGAAAAGCGCTATGCATGACGCATTAATCGTACCGCATATCAATTGAATTGCGGAAAAATTCCCTTAGGAATCAACGATTTTTCAGTTTCCCAGCAACATTTTTTGATACTGGAAGTTAACTTTTAGCGCGACCATTTGCAGGCAGCTAAAGCCTCTTCCTTGACTGGAAAGATAGTCTGGAAACTAACAGGACAATTTGGCAATGCTGTCAATCATGCAATGCGTGTATGCACAGCGGCCGATGTCAATATGCCGATCGGGCGGCGGCTTCGGCACGCAGCCTGCGCATGCGCTTGAGGTAACGCAGGCAGTAGATGGCGAACGCCAGCGGCGCCTGGCGCAGGTAGCGGCGCCGGACCCGGAATTCTTCCTGGCGCGCCTTGACCTTGTTGGCGGACGAGACGCTGCCGGCGTGCTCGCGGAACACCGCCAGCGGCCGGTCGACGGTGGCCGGCGGCGCGATCCGGCCCAGGCGCAGCCACAGGTCGATGTCCATCGCGTACCGCAGGCTTTCGTCGAACATGCCGACCCGCTCGAACATGCGGCGGCGGATGAACACCGCCGGATGCGGCACCGAGGCATGGCCCGAGGCCAGGGCACGGAAGCTGAACGGCCGCAGCGGCCAGGGCGGCACCAGGGCGCCCTCCTTCAGCACCTGGATGGTGCCGAACACCCATTCCGCGCGCGCGCTGGCGAAGCGTTCGGCCACCAGCGCCAGCACGTCGTCGCCCAGGTAGTAATCGTCGGCATGCAGGTGAGCGACGAACTCGCCGCTGGCGGCTTCGATGCCGCGGTTCATGGCGCGGCTGATGCCGCCGCGGACATCGTGCAGCACGCGCTTGCGGCCGGGGTAGGCAGCGATCATGTCGAGCGTGGCGTCGCTCGAGCCGCCATCGACGAAGATGTGTTCGATCTCGCGCCAGGTCTGGCGCTGCACCGACGCCAGCGTGTCGGCCAGGGTGGCGGCGCTGTTCCAGGTGCAGGTGACGATGGAAAAGGCCGGCCTGGCGTTCATGTCATGCCTCGTAGACGTCGAGGATGCGCGGCAGCGCGTTGCCTACGTCCATCGGGAAGGCGGCGGGCAGCGCCACCGTCACCGGCGGACGCTGCAGCGCCTCGGCCAGCCGCTCGACCAGGCGCGGCATGGTTTCGGCCAGCTGCAGCTGGCCCGCGTAATATTGATAGGCCGCCAGTTCCGGCGTGCCGCCGCGCGCCAGCGCCAGGCACTGCTTGCCCAGGGCCAGGGCTTCCAGCACGGTGGTACCGCAAGGCTCTTCCCACACCGACGGAATGACCAGCACGTGGCTGCGCGCCGACATGCGGATCACCTCGTCGTAGGGCTGCCACCCGAGGAATTCGACCTGCGGCCCGGCAAAGCGCTGTTCCAGCTGCGCGCGCTGCGGCCCGTCGCCGACGATGCGCACGCGTGCATGCGCCGGCAGCCAGCCCTGTACCTGGGCCAGGAACTCGCCGAAGCCCTTGCCGGCATCGAGGCGGCCGACCAGCAGCACCTTGCCCGCCTGGACCTCCCCTGCCGCTGCCGCCCTGGCCTTCAGGTAGGGATAGCTGATGAAGTTGTGGATCACGCTGGCGCGCGACAGGTCGGCGTCCGGCACCGCGCGCAGGAAGGCGCGGCGCAGGAAGTCCGAGACGAAGATGGTCTTGTGGCGCGCGAACGAGGTCGCCGTTTCGGCACGGTAGCGCCGCACCGCCATTCCGGACACCGAACGCCGCAGCGTGTTCGGCAACGGATGGATGCAGGCCGCGCAGTCGCGCGCGTCGAGCGCCGTGCACACGTGGTTTTCCTTGAAGCGCACGTGGATCACGCACTCGCTGCCCTGGTCGTGGCGGGTCTGCACGAAATTCACGTGCGCCGGCACGTAGCGCCCGGCCATCGGCAGGTGGCCGTGGTAATGCACGACATCGTAGCGGTCGGCCCGCTGCAGCAGGGCGCGCGCGATGTTGCGCGCGAACCAGGGACGCTTGACCGGGTTGAAAAAGCCCAGCTGCGTTTCCTTCCAGCCGGGCCGGGAAAAACCGAAGCCGGGCAGCAGGCGCCCCTTGAAACCAATCTCACGCGCACTGTCCTCGTGGAAACGGTCGCTGCGCCCCAGGATATCGACCTCGTGCCCGGCTTCCAGCAAGGCATTCGACAAGGTCACCACATGCTTGCCCAGTCCCCCGACCTGGGACCCCGGCAGATCTTCCGACACCATCAGGATCTTCACACCGTCTTCCTCAACGACAATAATCCTTTGACACGACCCCAGGCCCGCTCGCGGTCGCCCCTGTCGATGACGAACAGGCCGCCGTAGGCCAGCAGCAGAGTGCAGGTCAGCAGTACCAGTAGCGCGGCATCGCGGGGGCCGTTGACCAGGCGCTGGCCGGCGTGCGCGCCCAGCGCCACCAGCGCGACCCCGGCCATGCCCGGCAGATAGGCGCTGCGCACCAGCTCGCCCAGGCGCGCCGGCACCGTCCTGCCATGCACCGCCAGCAGGAAGGCGCAGGTCAGCAGGCTGGAAGCAAGCAAATGCCCCCAGGCCGCGCCATCGATACCCCAGCCCGCCACGCCAAGATACACGACCAGCAAGCCGAACGCCGCACGGCCCAAGGCGAACAGGCCGGAATAGCGCGGGTGGCCCATGCCGTCGTTCACCAGCGACGGCAGGCTGGTCAGGGAATCGATGAATTGCGACAGCGCCATCACGGCGAGGATCACGTGGCCGGCGCGGGCAAAGCGCGGCTCCATCCAGTAGTACAGGATGGGGTAAGCGAATACCGCGACCAGCAGCAGCACCGAGGCATTGACGAACACGACATAGCGGCTGGCCTTCAGGTACAGGCGTTTGAGGTGGTCGATCTCGCCCAGCGCCGCCAGCGCGCTGGCGGCCGGGAAGAACACGCCGGACAGCCGGTACGTCAGGCCGAGCACGCGGTTGGCCAGCGTCGACGCCACCGTGAAATAGGCCAGCCCGGTGACGCCGACCAGCGCCCCGATGATCAGCTTGTCGGCATAGGCATACGACATCGTTGCGAAACGGCTGAGGAAAGCGTAGCTGGAGAAGCGCAGCAGGTCACCCCGGACCGCGGCGCCGGGACGGCGCCAGGCCAGCCGCGGCAGCAGGCGCCGGATCCAGCGCCACAGGATCAGGCAGTTGGCGGCGCTGGCCAGCACCCGTACCAGGATCACTTCGAACAGGCCGTAGCCGAGCAGCAGCACGCCCACCGTCAGCAGCGGCACGCCGGTGCCGAACAGCATCTCGATGCGGCTGCTGACGTCGTAGCGCATCAGCGCCTGCGGGATGCTGTTCAGGTAACTCTGCAGCTGGCCGAGAAAGAAGCCGAGCGCGGCCAGCCGCAGCGTCGCCACCGCCTCCCCTTCCAGCGCGGCCGGCACGGCGAACAGGCGGGTCACGAAGAAGCCGGCGCCGCCGAACAGCGCCAGGCCGCCGAGCAGGCCCAGCAGCGCATACACGGACAAGCCGAAGAACACGGTCTCGTCGATGCGCGCCTGGTCGCGCCTGGCATTGAACTGGGCGATATATTTGACGGAGCCCGCGGTGACGTTGATGTCGATCACGGCGAAATAGCCGACGATGGCGGTCACCAGCGAATACACGCCATAGCCGGCGTCGCCCAGCTGGCGCACCACCAGCGGCACCGTGGCCAGCGCCACGATGGCCGGGACCAGGGCGCCGCACAGGTTGGCGGCGGCGTTGCGGACGATGTCGAGTTTCATGGGCTGCGCGCATGGGCCGGCACGCCTGCCGGGCTGGTGCGGTGCGGCAGCACCTGCGTATGCGCCGCTGCAGGCATGCCGGCGGGACGCGCGGCTGGCCCGGCGCGCCGGGCCGCCATCGCCACGTAGGGCAAGGCCAGGCACAGCGCCAGCATCTGGGTCGTGCGCGTCTGCGGGAACGGGGTGCCGATCAGGAGGTCGGGCAGCATGAAGGCGAGGCCGGCGGCACCTGCCGTGGCCAGGCCCAGCAGTTCGGGCGCCAGCGTCGACAGGGTCCGCAGCGCGGGGCGCACGAAGGCGCAGAAGGCCCAGATCGTGCCGCCCAGCAGGACCAGGCCCGGCAGCCCGGCCTTGAGCGCGATGTGGAGTACGCCGCTGTGCAGGAACAGGCCGGCATCCTGGCCGGTCTGCCAGGAAATGTGCTGGTAGCCCGTATAGCGGCCCCAGCTGCCGATGCCGGTGAACAGGTGCGAGATGAAATCGCCGAGCGCCAGTTTCAGCTCGAGCACGCGTTCGCTCTCGGCGCCGAAGCGGCGCGATTCCATGTCGTAGAACAGGCTCGACAGGCCGCTGCCGGCGCCCTTGGTCTGGCCCAGGCGCCGCAACGCCGCCGCCAGCACGCCGAGGGCCAGCAGCGGCAGCCCCACGAGCGCGATGTGCAGGCGCCGCCGCGGCGCACAGCGCAGCATGACCACGATGCAGGCGAGTACGAAGCCGATCCAGGCGCTGCGCCGGTAGGACAGCACGATGCAGGCAGCGGTGGCGGCCAGCGTGGTCCAGTCGAGCGCGGTCCAGAACGGAGCGCGCCGGCGCCGCGCGGCCTGGAACAGGTTGACCGCGGCGATCGCAAAGGCGAGCGTGCACAGCAGGCTGTCGTTGATGTCGAAAAAGGTCAGCTTGATCTTGATCGCATTCATGTTCGCATACACGTTGTTGGGGTCGCCCCCGAACGCGGCCCAGCGCACCAGGCCGAACAGCGCGCGGCCGAGCCCGGCCAGCAGGATGAAGCGCGACAGCGCCAGCGCCGCCTCGGGCGTGCGGAAGGACAGCAGCAGCAGCGACACCAGCGGCGCCATCCAGACGATGTTGGAAAAGCCCGAGGGCGCCAGCGCGCGCGCCAGCGGCACGCTGGAAAACGTGGCCACCGCCACGTGGGCGCCCAGCAGCAGCGCCCATGCCATGAACCAGGGACGCAGGTTGCAGGGCGACGCCGGCTGGCCGCGGAAGCTGGCCGAGACGCGCGCGCACAGCCATGCCCCCAGCATGCACCACAGCAGCAGCGGGAAGAACAGCAGGCCCGAGCCGCGGCTGTAGATGCCGGCCGAGACCAGCAGCGAGAGCGAGCCGTAGCTGGTCGAATTGGCCCAGAAGAACACCGCCAGATACAAATAAGCCAGGTAGCGCGGACGCACCATGCCGATGCCGATGCCGATGACCGCCAGTACCGACAGCAGCGCCACGGCGACGAAGGGCAGCGAGGTATAGAAATAGAGCAGGAAGTTCTGCATGGCGGTTCAGCCGGCTCAGTTGGGTCCGGCGGCGGCGGTGACCGCGCCCAGCAGGCGGACACGGTCGCGCGCGGGCAGCGCATCGAGCATCTCGTTGACGAAGCGGTCCTGCACCTTCCAGGCAGCGCCGGCGTCAAGGTCGATGGTCGAGACGCGCACCAGCATGCCGTCCGGGATCCTGCCGCTCAGGCCGTATGCCAGGCGCTGGAGTTTCTGGTCGACGCCGGACATCACCGCCCGGTCGCCGATCGTCACCCAGTACGTGATCGGTTCGTTGCGCGCGTTCTGGCGCGCCACCAGGCGTTTCACCGGCACCGTGCCGAAGCGGGTCGCGAGCCGGCCGCCGTGTTCCTGCAGCATCGCGAAACCCTGGGCCACGTAGCACACTTCGGGCAGGTGCAGCTGCAGCTGCTTGCTCTGGTCGCCGCCGTAGGCGATCGACAGCATCACGCGCTGGCCGGCATCGTTGACGTAGGTGCGCGCCAGGGTCTGGTCGTACAGCGCGTCGAGCTGGGCCTTCTGGCCCGGGTCTGGACTCAAGGGCAGCACGCTGTCGTCGATGTGCCAGTTGCCGAAACGTGTCGGCACCAGCCGTTCCAGCGTGAACTGCGCGCGGCTGGCGGCCACCTTGTGGGTCGGCGTCAGCGCCAGGGTCAGCACCGAGGTGGCGGCCATCGATGCGCCCAGCACCAGGCTGGCGAAAAAGCCGGGCGTCATGCGCCCTCCCGCGTGCGCGGCGGCGGCGCGCCTGCCCGCCGCCGCAGGCTCCATTGCAGCAGGCTGTCGACCGCCAGGATCAGCAGCAGCGCCGTGACGAACAGCACCATGCCGGCGAAGCCGTGCAGGAAGCCCTGCCCGGCGGCGTCGCCGAAGTAATACGTGATCAGGGTCAGCACGATCACGCGGATCACGTTGGCCGAGAACGAGATCGGCACGATGAAGATCGCCAGACCGATGTTGCGGATCGCCGAGGGATGGCGCATCAGGTTCAGGTAGAACAGGCCGAGCGCTTCCAGCGTCAGCAGGGTCTGCAGGCCGGCGCAGGCATCGGCCACCAGCAGCTGGTACTGGCCGATCTGCAGGATCACGCCGGCGCGGCTGATCGGGTAGCCGGCGGCGAACAGCAGGTGCTCGGTGGCCCAGGACACCGCCTTCTTCATCGGCATCGTGACCATGGCCACGAACTCGGCCGGCAGCGGCACCATGAACAGCATGAAGAAGAACGGGAACCACAGCACGCGCAGCGCCGCCGCGCCCTGCTTGACCAGCAGCACCGCCGCCGTCACCAGGATGATGGCACCGATCTCGAGCATCAGGATCTGCTGCGAGCGCCCCAGCAGGTAGGCTGCCAGGCCGAGCGCCAGCACGGCCCAGCCGCTGCGGCTGCCGCGCCTGGCACCGGCGGCGGCTGGTGCCGATACGGCCAGCACCGTGGGCCATTTGCGGTAGACCAGCCACAGCGCCAGGCCGAAGATGATCGGGCCGTGGCCCTGCTCTTCGCTGATCCAGGCGCCGCTGAACAGGCTGATGAAGGTCGGCACGAACAGCAGCGCCAGGCCAGCCAGCACCGGCCACCAGTCGGGCAGCGCGGCGCGCAGCATGGGGCCGAGGTCGGCGATGCGCAGCGGCGGCGCGCCGGCCTGGCGCACCGGCTCGAGAGACGGTCCGGAGCGCGCGCCCGGACGCACGTGGGTGTCCATCAGAACTCCATCACCACCGAGCCGAGCACCTCGCAGCCGGCATCGCGCAGCTGGTCAGCGGCGCGGCCGATGTGCGCGATCCGGGTGTGGTTCTTGCGCGTGACCAGCAGCGCACCGCCGGCACGGCTGGCCACCGCCACGGCGTCGACCCCGACCTGGAACGGCGCCATGTCATATAGCACCACGTCGTAGTGGTTTTCGAGCTGGGTATGCAGGTTGCGGAACCCGTCGCGCGCCAGCAATTCCTGCGGATTCGGCGGCAGCGTCCCGGCCGGCAGCACGGACAGGTCGGCGAAGGCCGGCACGCGCGCGATCGCGTCGAAGCCGGCGCGTCCCGCCAGCAGGTCCGACAGGCCCTGGCGCGGCTTGAGCGCGAACGCATCCTGCTGGCGCGGCGCGCGCAGGTTGGCGTCCACCAGCAGGGTCTGCTCACCCAGTTGCGAGAACACGATGGCGAGGTTGGCCGCGAACAGCGCGGCGCCGTCGTCCGGATCGACGCCGACGATGGCGAGCGCCCGCCGCCCACGCGCGAACCAGCGCAGCATCAGCTGGCTGCGGATCGCGCGCAGCGCTTCGACCTGGGGCGAAAACGGCTGGTAGGCGGCGACCAGTTTGGGCGACAGGCCGGCCTGCCCTTTCTGCAGATACGGATAGCCGAACTGGCGCGCCAGCACCTGCTGGATGTCGTCCTCGCCAACCAGGCCGAGCCGCACCGCCGCTTCGCCGAAGCGGATGCCGGTTTCGTTCTGCATGCGCAGCACGCGCTCGAAGTCTTCCGGCGTCAGCTTGCCGGCGTCGAGCAGCAGCGCGCCCATGCGGGTATCGAAGGCTTCGCCGTCGGCGAGGTCGGCTGCAAGGCCGGCAGATACGGTGTTGAGAATCGGTGAATTCATGGTCGCTCCCGGTAGACTCAGGCTCGGGCAATCAGTTCAGGCGCAGGGGGCGGCGCGGCCGCATCAGGCTGCGCAGGCCGCCGGTGCGGGCGGCCACCGGCTGCCATTCGACCGTGCCGAGCACCGGGATGCCCAGCATGTCCTTGAGGTCGCCGCTCGAGCGCAGCGGGCGGTTCAGCAGTTCCAGCAGCAGGGCCAGGCCGACGCCGAGGATGGTGCCGAGCAGGACCGCGACCAGGGTATTCAGCAGCACGCGCGGACTGGACGGCTCGAGCGGCGCCACGGCCGGGTTCAGCAGCGAGATGTCGGACTGCTCGGACAAGGCCTCGATGCGGGTCTGGGAAAAGCGCTGGGAGGCGGCGTCGAAGGCGCGCTGGGCGCTGTCGAGGTCTTTCAGCAGCACGCCGAGCTCGTCGCGCGCGCGGTTGAGTTCCAGCACCCGGGTCTTCTGCTCGGCCACGGCCGCGCGCAGGTCGGCTTCGCGCTGGCGGAGCACCTGGGCATTGGCGCCGACGCTGCGCGACACCGTGCCCATGGCTGCGGCCAGCTCGCCGCGCACCTTGTCGAGCTCGGCCTTGGCAGCCAGGTATTGCGGGTGGTTGTTGCCGTAGCGCTGGCTGGTGTCGGCGAACTTGCCTTCGGCCATGGCGACGTTGGCGCGCATGGTCTGGATCAGCACGTTGTTGGCGACGTCGGGCGAACCGAGCGCCGAGGCATTCGCGGCGGCCTGGCGCGAATTGCCTTCCATGGCGGCGCTCTGGGCCTGCACCAGCTGGGCCGACAGGTCGCTCAGGCGCGCCAGTTCGACGTCGATGCGGTTGGGATCCAAACTGACGATGCCTTTTTCCTGCTGGTACTTCGAGAGCCGCGCCTGGGCCGCTTCGACGTTGTCGCGCAGCTGCCGCGTCTGCTCGTTGAAATAGCTCGACGCCTTTTTCGCCGGCTCGGTCTTGAGCTGGACCGTGATCTTCTGGTACTCGTCGGCGAAGGCATTCGCGACCGCCGCCGCAAAGGCCGGATCGGCGCCCTTGAAGCTGATCTCGACCACCGACGATTCGCGCGAGGGCACGATGTCGAGCTTCCTCAGCAGCAGGTCGGCCAGCCAGTCGCGCACCGATCCCCTGCCCTCGTTGGCTTCCTGGAACTGCTGGATGACGGCCGGGACGCTGGCCAGGCGCAGCGCATCGACCACGCGCAGCGCCACGTTCTTGCTGCTGATGATGTCGATCTGGGTCGCCATGTAGCCCGGCAGCAGCTGCCCCGGCATGGTCAGCCCGGTCAGCGGATCGACGCCCTTGTAGTTCAACAGCACCGATGCCGTCGCCTTGTAGGTCTTCGACAGCACCAGGCTGACGCCGAGCGCCAGCGCGACCGTCGTCACCAGGGTCGCCAGGATGATTTTTTTCCGCGCAAGCAGGATCAGCAGGAATTGGTGGAGACTCATGATCGACCTTCAAACGGATGCATCAAAACCAGCTCTCGGGGACGATGATGACGTCGTCGATCTGGACCAGGTCGTCGGCCTTGGCCTCGATCGTGCGCTGGCCGCCGGACGGGTCGCGGCGCGCGATCTGCAGGCCGCGCTGGGTGCCGCGGATGGTCAGCCCGCCGCCTGCCGAGACCGCCTGCTGCACGGTCATCGCCCGCTCGATGCGGAACGGCCCCGGACGCTGCACCTCGCCGGTGATGTAGGCCTTGGGCGCGCGTTCGACGAAGATGATGTCGCCGCCGGCGACTTCGTAGTCGCGGTTGAGTTCGCCCTTGCGCACCATGTCGACCACGTCCAGCGTCTCGCGCGTGGTCTGGCCGCTGCGGTTGCGTACCAGGGTCACCATGTCGCCGCCTTCCGGCCCGATGCCGCCGGCCAGCGCCAGCAGGTCGAGCACCTTGCGCGGCCCGTCGACCGGGTAGCGGCCCGGTTTGTTGACCTGACCCAGCACCGACACCTGCTGGCTGGCCAGCGTGGTGATCAAGAGGTTCACCTGCGCCTTTTTGAGGTAGCCGCCCTTTTCCAGCAAGCCGCCGATCTTCTTCTCGGCCTGCTGCGTGCTCAGGCCGCCGACCTGCACCTCGCCCAGCAGCGGGAAGGTCAGCGTGCCGCGTTCCGAGACCCGGGTCTCGACCGCCAGGTCGGGGCTGCCATAGACCGTCGCCTTGACCACGTCGCCCGGGCCGAGCAGCACGTCGGCGGCCTGCGCCCCGCCTGCCGCCAGTCCCAGGCTGGCCGCGGCCAGCCACACGAGCATGAACTTGATGAGCCGTTTCATGTTCCCTCCTTCTTGTGCGTCGATGTCGAGCGATTCACTTCAGGCCTGCAACGCCGCGGTCGAGCGCAGCCTTGTCGGCACCGCCGGCGCTGTCGGCCGGTGCCGGGGACGGGGCCGGGGACGAAGCCGATGCCGCGGCCGCGGCCGCGGCCGGCGCATGTGCCGCCGCGGGTTGCACACCGGCCGGCTTCGCGTCCGGCATCATGGTCTTGTTCAGGTACACGATGCTGGCGCCGTTGCGCAGGCGCTTCAATTCCTCGGCGGCCAGTTCCTGGTTTTTTTGCTTCATCAAGAACTGTTCGATCTGCGGCGCCGCCACCTGCAGCGATACCGGCGCTTCCCTGACCTCGGTCACGGCGACGAACATCGCGCGCGGCCCCTCCCTGACCGCGAACAACTGCCCCTTCGGCATGCCGAGCAGCTTGTCGGCCAACTGGCGCGGCACGTCGGCAGTGGTGCGCGTGACCTGGGTGCGGCCATACTTGATCTTGTGCGCATCCAGCCACACCGCGACTTCTTCCAGCGACCTGGCGCCGTCGGCGGCGGCGCGCACCTCGGGCGTCAGGTCGGCGGCGGCGATCACCAGCTCGTCCATGCTGAACTGCTTGCGGCTGGCAAAGAAATCCGGGTTCCTGTTGAAATAGGCTTCGACCTCCTGCGGCGTCGGACGTGCGACGTTGCCGATGCGTTTTTGCAGGTAGGCCTGGGCGACGATCAGGGAGCGCGCGCGGTCGACCGCCTGCATGACCTTGGGATCGCGGTCCAGGTTTTCCCTGGCCGCGGCTTCCTGCAGCAGCTGGCGGTCGATCAGGACCTGCAGCAATTGCTTGCTGGCCGAGTCCTGCTGGTTGGCGGCGACATTGGCGCGCTGCAGCTCTTCGTTCAGTTGCAGGACCGTGACTTCTGCGCCGTTCACGCTGGCCAGCGCCTGGCCGGGCTTCTTTTCTGCGGCCTTGTCGCTACAGCCTCCCAGGCCCGCCACCACGATGCAGGCCAGGCCCAGTTTCGGAATGAAAGATGTCTTCATCATTGGCATCCGCTCGGTTATCTGTGAAATACAGTGCACTCAGGCCGCGGCGCGGCGGTCGGCACCGGCCCCGGAAGCCAGGAAGGCGCCGTAGGTGCGGCGCAAGCCTTCGTCCAGCGGCGTGCCCGCCTGCCAGCCCAGCCGCGTCAGGCGCGACACGTCGAGCAGCTTGCGCGGCGTGCCGTCGGGCTTGCTGGTATCGAAGCGGATGCGGCCGCGGTAGCCGACCACCCCGGCCACCAGCCGCGCCAGCTCGGCGATGGTGACGTCTTCGCCGGTGCCGACGTTCAGGTGCGAATGCAGCGGCCCGGTACTGGCGGCATGCAGCGCATGGTCGAGGTTCATCACGAAGATGCCGGCCGCGGCCATGTCGTCGACGTACAGGAATTCGCGCATCGGCTTGCCGCTGCCCCAGATCGCCACTTCCGGCGCGTCGCTCACGCGGGCTTCGTGGAAGCGCCGCACCAGGGCCGGGATCACGTGGCTGTTCTCGGGGTGGTAGTTGTCGCCGGGGCCGTACAGGTTGGTCGGCATCACGCTGCGGTAATCGGTGCCGTACTGGCGGTTGTAGCTTTCGCACAGCTTGATGCCGGCGATCTTGGCCATCGCGTAGGCTTCGTTGGTCGGTTCTAGTGCCCCGCTCATCAGCGCTTCCTCGGGGATCGGCTGCGGCGCCAGGCGCGGGTAGATGCAGGACGAGCCGAGGAACAGCAGCTTGTGCACGCCGTTGCGCCAGGCTTCGTGGACGACGTTGGCCTGCACCATCAGATTGTCGTAGATAAATTCAGCCGGATACGTGTTGTTGGCATGGATGCCGCCGACCCGGGCCGCGGCCAGGTAAACCTGGTCGATGCGTTCGCCGCGGAAGAACTCGCGCACCTGCGCCTGGTCGGTCAGTTCCAGTTCGCGATGGCTGCGCGTGACGATGTTGGTGTGGCCGCCGGCGCGCAGCGCGCGCACGATGGCCGAGCCGACCAGGCCCTGGTGACCGGCGACATAGATGCAAGCTTGCGTCATCGAGATTCACTCCACAGAAATTGCAACGTTGTAGCCATGGGCGGCCAGCAGCCGGTGGCGGCGCGCCGTCTCGAGGTCGCATGCCACCATCTCCTGCACCATCGCTTCGAAGCTGGTGCGCGGTTCCCAGCCCAGGCGGCGGCGCGCCTTGCCCGGATCGCCCAATAGCGTTTCGACCTCCGTCGGTCGAAAGTATTGGGGATCGACCGCGACGATCGGTTGGCCTGGCACAATGCCGGGTGCATTAACGCCGCTCACCGCCGCCGCGATGCCGCGCTCGTGCACGCCCTCGCCCTGCCAGGCGAGCTCGACCCCGAGTGCGCGCGCCGCGTGCTCGACGAACTCGCGCACCGCATGCTGGCGCCCGGTGGCGATCACGTAATCCTCGGGCGCGTCCTGCTGCAGCATCAGCCACTGCGCTTCGACGTAGTCGCGCGCATGGCCCCAGTCGCGCAGTGCGTTCAGGTTGCCGAGGTAGAGCATCGGTTCCAGGCCCTGGGCGATGTTGGCCAGGCCGCGCGTGATCTTGCGCGTGACAAAGGTCTCGCCCCGGCGCGGCGATTCGTGGTTGAACAGGATGCCGTTGCAGGCATACATGCCATAGGCTTCGCGGTAATTGACGGTGATCCAGTAGGCGTACAGCTTGGCCACCGCGTACGGGCTGCGCGGATAGAAAGGCGTGGTCTCGCGCTGCGGCGTTTCCTGCACCAGCCCGTACAGTTCCGAGGTCGAGGCCTGGTAGAAGCGGGTCTTGTCGTCGAGGCCGAGGAAGCGGATCGCTTCCAGCAGGCGCAGCGTGCCAAGGGCGTCGACGTCGGCGGTGTATTCCGGCGTGTCGAAGGAGACCGCCACGTGGCTCATCGCCCCCAGGTTGTAGACTTCGTCCGGCGCCACCTGGCACAGGATGCGGTTCAGGTTCGAGGTGTCGGACAGGTCGCCGTAGTGCAGGAAGAAGTTCTGGTTGTCGGCATGCGGGTCCTGGTAGATGTGGTCGATGCGCCCGGTGTTGAACAGCGAGGCGCGCCGCTTGATCCCATGCACTTCGTAACCCTTCGCGAGCAGCAGTTCGGCCAGGTACGAGCCATCCTGTCCGGTCACCCCCGTGATCAACGCCGTCTTCATGGCTTGCCTCTCCACAGTAGGGGCAAAGGCCCCGCCCAAAGAATTGCAAATTCAGCAAAAATTCTACGCAGCCCAGCCGCCGTCGCAAGCGTCGATCCGATTGAAGCGTCTTCTTTAAGTCGGCTTTAAGTGACGCTAACTTCGATCAATTTATGGCAAACAAATCCTAATATGCATTTTCACGACTCAGCACCACTTTCACCGTGCGCAGGATGATCCACAGGTCCAGCCACACCGACCAGTTGCGCAGGTAATCCAGGTCGTACTGGATACGTGCCTCCATCTTGTCCAGCGTCGCGGTTTCGCCACGCAAGCCATTCACCTGGGCCCAGCCGGTGATGCCCGGCCTCACCTTGTGGCGCAGCATGTAGCC
The DNA here is from genome assembly GCF_006715485.1 of Herbaspirillum sp. SJZ107. Taxonomy (GTDB): domain Bacteria; phylum Pseudomonadota; class Gammaproteobacteria; order Burkholderiales; family Burkholderiaceae_D; genus Telluria. The sequence goes on along the minus strand of NZ_VFNH01000001.1, from coordinate 489,669 downwards.
CTTGATCAGCTTGCGGTACTGCTCGTTGTGCGCCACCGCATGCGGACGCGGGCCGACGATGCTCATGCGCCCTTGCAGCACGTTGATGAACTGCGGCAGTTCGTCGAGCGAAGTACGGCGCAGCACGCGGCCGATGCGGGTCACGCGTCCATCCTGGCGGCTGGCCTGGACCACGGCCTGGTCGTTTTCCATCACCGTCATCGAGCGGAACTTGTAGACGATGATCTCTTCTCCATACAGGCCGTAGCGGCGCTGGCGGAAGATCGCCGGTCCGGGCGACTCCAATCGGACGGCGACGGCGATGGCCGCCATCAGCGGCGCCAGCAGCAGCAGGAACAGGCTGGCCAGCACGATGTCGGAGGCGCGCTTGACCGTGCTGTTCAAGCCCATGAAGGGGCTTTCGCGGATCGCGATCACCGGCATGCCGCCGACGTTGTCGAAGCGCGCCTGCATCAGGTCGAAGATATACACGTCGGGCAGGAAATAGATCGAGGCCGTGGTGTCCTGCAATTCGTCGATCAGCGTACGGATGCGCGGCTGGGCCGACAGCGGCTGGCTGATGAAGATCATCTTGATGCCGTGCTCGCGCACATACGGCACCAGCGCGCGCGTCTTGCCCAGCATCGGGTGGCGCAGTGCCGGCGGGTGGCGGTCGTCGGTGCGGTCGTCGAAGAAGCCACGCACCGCCATGAACAGGTTCGGATGGCGCTCGCAGACCGCGGCGAACTTCAGGCCGACGTCGTTGGCGCCGACGATCGCCACCGAGCGCACCTCCCTGCTGCGCGCCGGGCTGTACAGCATGCGCACGGCGACCGGCCCGGCCAGCAGGATAGCGGGCGTGGCCACGGCCCAGGCCAGCAGCACGCGCTCGTCGTAGTAATAGCGCAGGCCGCTGGCCGAGCCGAGAAACCACAGTACGGCGATCGTCACGCACCAGCCGAATACGGTGTCGCGCGCGTACGCCCACGTGCGTCCGCCGCGCCAGGTGCGGTAGGGATCGATGTGCCGGTACACCGCCGTCGCAATGAAAAAGGCCAGCACCATCAGCACCAGCAGGTAGCCCGAGAACGGCGCGCGGAACCACAGCGCCGCCAGGTACAGCGTGCCCATCACGATCAACGGATCGAGCACGCGCTGGAAGAATGAAATCAGCGGGATGTCGTTGACGGCCATGGATGCATCCCGATGCGGCGCGGCAGCACCGCTCAGAACTGGGCGCTGGCCGACAGCGTCACGCTGTTCGACGTGAAGCTGCCGGTGCCGAGGGCGGCCGCGCCGCTGCGTGCCTGGTGCGCGTAGCCGGCCGACACCTGCACGGTCGGCCGCGGCGCCCAGGTGGCGCGCAGGGTGGCGGTACGCAGCGAGTCGCGCAGCGCATCATGCAACTGAGCCCCGGGAATCCCCGGCACGGTATTGCCGCGCGCATTGTAGTTGCGGCGCTCGGCGACGATGTCGGCATTGACCCGGATCTTGGCCGTGGCATCCCATTGCGCGCCGGCGCTGACGCCCTTGTTCAGGGTGTAGCTGACGATCGTGCTCTCCAGCGGCGCGAAGTCGCGCCAGATGGCGGCGGTGTACGTCATCTTGCCGTGCGGCTGGAGGGTCGCCTTGACCTTGCCGGTCAGCCCGCTGGTCGTGCCTTCGCCGAACGAGGGCTGCTTGCGCCGCGTGTGGCCGGCCAGCGCTTCGACGACCGTGACGCCGCTGGCATTCCATTTCACGCGCGCCTTCAGTTCGTCCTGGGTGAAGTCGTTGTTCAGGTTGAACGGACCGACCGGCCGCAGGAACGGGTAGCGGCCCTTGACCCGGCGCGCCACCAGGCCGATCGTGCTGTCGCTGCGTGCGAGGTAGTCGAGTTCGATCTCGGGCGCTTCCTCGGTGCGGTTGTTGAAGCGCTGGCTGGCGGCGTCGTACTCGTAGCGGTCGCGCCGGTAGCCGGCGCGCACCTGCCAGGCCGCGTGGAAGCGCCAGCTGCCGTCGACGTAGCTGCTGCGGGTCTTGCGCAGGTTGCGCTCGGAACTGAGGAAGTCGGTGTACGGCGCCAGCACCTGCTGGTACGACGTGCCGGCCTTGCCCTGCATGCGGTTGCCGAGCTGCCAGTACCAGTCGGCCTGCAAGTCCTTGCCGTCGTAGTTCAGTTGCCTGAAATGGTCGAAGTCGCTCTTGGACAGCCGGGCGACGGCGGCGATGCGCTGGCGGCCGTAAGTCTGGTCGAACACCAGGCCGGCTTCGCGCGTCCACCAGGAATCCGGGCGTGTGTTGTCGAAGCCCGGATTGCCGTCCGGTACGCGCAGCAGGTTGTCGTCATGGCCGTAGGCGAGGCTGGCGACCAGTTGCAGGCCGTCGCCGGGCCCGGCCCCGGCCGGGGTGGCGGCAGCAAGGCAGGCCAGCAAAGCAAGCGAACGACGGTGTGGGTTCGGCATGATGGCTCATCTTCAATGAAAGATGCGGGACCATGGAAACTGTCCCGAGCGCCTGGGCTGCCGGGAAAGTTCCTACCAGTACGACCAGTTGCCGGTCACGAGGACCCAGACCCCCAGCAAGCCGTTGGTGACGGCATGTGCGAGGATCGGCGACCACAGGTTGCGATGGCGCATGTACAGCAGGCTGTACGCTGCGCCGGCGACGATACCGGCCAGCCAAAGGTTATGCTCGAACCCGAACAGCAGCACGGTGATGACGAAGCTTTTGAGGCCAAGTTGAGATGTCTCAACGGCCTCAAAGTCGGGATGCACGATCCAGCGCATCAGGAAAGAGCGCCAGAACAATTCTTCCATCACGGGCACGACCAGCGCCGCCCCGGCGATGCGGATCGCCACCAGCAGCCAGTCGATCCGGCCGCCATCGCGCGGATCGAAACCGGGCGCTGCGCCGATGGTCATCCAGTCGGCGTTGAGGCTGACCCACAGCACCAGCACGACGATGCCGGTCACGATGGCCGTGAGCGCCGCGGGCAAGCGCAGGCGCAATGGCTTCAGTTCATGGTACTGGCGCCAGAACAGCGCCAGCAGCAGGACGACCACGCCGATCTTGACCGGATACAGCCAGCGCAGCGGCCCGGGCGCCACGCCCAGCCGCTCGAGCACGTCGGCAATGACGAGGAACAGCATGTAGGCCGCAAACGGCAGGATGCGCACCCAGGCCGCACGGTTGAGCATCGGCGTAGCGACGCCCGGCGCGGTAGCGCCTGTGGCCTCGGCGGGGCCGGCCGCCGCGGCGGGCGCGGCGTAGCGGTCGTCATGCTGCGTCATTTCACCTCATTGATGGAAAGGTTGGCGGATCATTCGCCCTTGGCACGCGCCTCCAGGATTTCCCAGCGCTCCAGCGCCTCGAGCAGCAATTCCTCGATCTCGGCATTGCGCGCATTGATGCGGCGCGCGTCGGCGGGATTGGTCTTGTAGAAGTCGGGGCCGCTCAGCATGGCCGCGATCGCCGACTGCTCGTCTTCCAGGCTCGCGATCAGCTTGGGCAATTCATCCAGTTCACGCTGATCCTTGTAACTCAGCTTTACCTTTTTTGCAACAGGTGCGCTCGGCTCGGGGGCCGCGGCGGCCTTGGCGGCGGCCGGCTTGGCCGGCTGCACGGCGGCGCCCTGGGCCGGCGCTGCGGCGCGCACGCGCTCCCAGTCGCTGAAGCCGCCGACGTATTCGCGCCACATGCCCTGCCCTTCGGACACGATCACCTCGGTCACCACGTTGTCGAGGAAGGTGCGGTCGTGGCTGACCAGGAACACGGTGCCCGGATAGTCGGTCAGCAGTTCCTCCAGCAGTTCCAGGGTCTCGATGTCGAGGTCGTTGGTCGGTTCGTCCAGCACCAGGCAGTTGGCCGGCTTGGCGAACAGGCGCGCCAGCAGCAGGCGGTTGCGTTCGCCGCCGGACAGCGATTTCACCGGCGAACGGGCGCGCTCCGGCGCGAACAGGAAGTCGCCCAGGTAGCTCATCACGTGCTTGCGCTGGCCATTGACCTCGACCCAGTCGGAGCCGGGCGAGATCGTGTCGGCCAGCGAGGCCTCTTCGTTGAGCTGACTGCGCATCTGGTCGAAGTAGGCCACGTTCAGCTTGGTGCCGAGTTTGACGGTGCCGGCGTCCGCGGTTTCCTCGCCCAGGATAATCTTCAGCAAGGTGGTCTTGCCGGCGCCGTTCGGGCCGATCAGGCCGACCTTGTCGCCGCGCAGCACGGTGCCGGTGAAGCCGCTGATGATGACCTTGTCGCCGTAGCGCTTCGACACGTTTTCCAGTTCCGCCACGATCTTGCCCGAGCGCTCGCCGGTACCGACGTCGAGCCTGACCTGGCCCTGCTGTTCACGGCGCGCGGCACGCACCAGGCGCAAGGCCTCGAGGCGGCGCACGCGGCCTTCGTCGCGCGTGCGGCGCGCCTGCACGCCCTTGCGGATCCAGACTTCTTCCTGGGCCAGCACCTTGTCGAACTTGGCGTTCTCGACTTCCTCGTTGGCCAGCAGTTCGGCCTTGCGTTCCTGGTACTTGGTGAAATTGCCTGGGAAGGACAGAAGCTTGCCGCGGTCCAGCTCGACGATGCGGGTGGTCACGTTGTCGAGGAAGCGGCGGTCGTGGGTGATGAACAGCACCGAGCCGCGGAATTCGCGCAGCAGGCCCTCGAGCCACAGGATCGACTGGAAATCCAGGTGGTTGGTCGGTTCGTCCAGCAGCAGCACGTCCGGACCCGACACCAGCGCCACGGCCAGCGCCACGCGCTTCTGCATCCCGCCCGACAGCGTCTTCATCTGCGCGTCGCCGTTCAGGCCGAGGCGGCCGAGCGTGGTCTCCACCTTGTTGTTGAGATTCCAGGCGTCGGTCGCATCGAGCTTGACCTGCAGCTCGTGCATGCGCTCCATCAGCGCGTCGTCGTTGCCCTGGCCGAACTGGCCGGTCAGCGCGTCGTACTCGGCCAGCATCGCCTGCTGGTCGCCCATGCCGCCGGCCACCGCGTCGAACACGGTCGACTCCGGATCGAACGCCGGTTCCTGCTCGACGTAGGCGATCTTGAGGCCTTGCTGCTGCACCAGCAAGCCATCGTCGAGTTTGGAGCGGCCGGAAATGACTTTCAGCAGCGACGACTTGCCGGTGCCGTTGCGGCCGATGAGGCCGACGCGTTCGCCGGTCTCCAGGGAAAAGTCAGCGTGGTCGAGCAGCGCGACGTGGCCGAAGGCCAATTGTGCAGAACTAAGAGAGATGACAGCCATGATCGTGTGCGGGACCGCGGCGTCAGCGGACGCGGTCGGAAACAGTAAATGAAACGCGCATTGTACCGACTGGCGCGGCATCCGGAACGGGAAAGCGTCGGCGAAGGCGCCGTGGACAGGCGGGGAGGAAGACGGGAGCTGGTGTCGCCAGCAGGAATCGAACCTGCATCTAAGTCTTAGGAGGACCTTGTACTATCCATTGTACTATGGCGACACACGCAGTCAGCTATTCTACCTGACAGACGCCGTGGCCACAATCTTGCCGTCGTCCGCCTCCCCTTGTGCTGCCGTCCCGCGGCATACGCGTTATTCAGCGCGTCATTCAAACGAATAATATCTGTTCTTGTTTTATTGAAATCGACATTCGCTGCAACGCTGCACGCCGTCCAATCCGCCATGTGCCATTTCAAAAAAATCACATATTCAAAAAGCGCATATGCTATGATTTTTATTTATAATCTGCACTAATCTTTAATTTGTGTTTTCCCAAGCATCCATAAGCATCTGGCGATAGATTATCCCGAGTGTAATGCAATTGTAATTTTCGTGTAATGCGAGTGTCAGGCAGCCCCGTGTAATGTGGCGCCACCAATCCATTACTTGGCAATCTGCATTTTTTCTCCAGGATTCTTATGAATGCAACAACCTTAAAACATGACGTGCCAGCAGGCATTGTCGTTTTCCTTGTGGCACTGCCTCTGTGCCTGGGTATCGCGCTGGCCTCGGGCGCGCCGATGTTTGCCGGTATTATTTCCGGCATCATCGGCGGTATCGTCGTCGGCTTGATCAGCGGTTCTCACACCAGCGTCAGCGGTCCGGCCGCCGGCCTGGCCGCCGTGGTGCTGGCTTCCATCACCAAGCTCGGTGCATTCGATATCCTGCTGGTGTCGGTCCTGATCGCCGGTGTATTGCAATTGGTAATGGGCGTCATGCGCGCCGGTTTTATTGCCAATTACATTCCATCGAACGTGATCAAGGGCTTGCTGGCGGCAATCGGCATTCTGCTGATTCTCAAACAGATCCCGCACGCATTCGGCTATGACAGCAATTATGTCGGCGACACCTCGTTTGCACAGGCCAATGGCGAAAATACGTTCTCGGCAATGCTGAATACGTTCAATGCCATCACGCCGGGTGCCATGGTCATCACCGCGCTGTCGATGCTGGTCCTGATCTACTGGGACAAGACCCCGATGAAGAAGATCAAGCTGCTGCCGGCACCGCTGTTCGTGGTCGTCCTCGGCGTGCTGCTGAACATGGCGTTCAACAGCTTCTTCCCGGCCCTGCAGATCCTGCCGGCGCACCTGGTCGACATCCCGGCCGTCGATACCGGCAACCTGGGTGCCTACCTGCAGCTGCCGAATCTCGCCCACCTGTCCAACCCGGACGTCTGGACCGTCGCCGTGACCATCGCCATCGTCGCTTCGCTGGAAACGCTGCTGAACATCGAAGCCGTCGACAAGCTCGATCCGCACAAGCGTGAAACGCCGCCCAACCGCGAACTGGTGGCCCAGGGCGTCGGCAACATCTTCGCCGGCCTGCTCGGCGGCCTGCCGCTGACCTCGGTCATCGTGCGCAGCTCGGTCAACATCCAGAACGACAACCGCACCAAGGCCTCGGCCGTGCTGCATGGCCTGCTGCTGCTGGCGAGCGTGGTGCTGCTGGCACCGACCCTGAACATGATCCCGCTGTCGGCACTGGCCGCGATCCTGATCTTCACCGGCTACAAGCTGGCCAAGGTGGCGCTGTTCCGTGACATGTACAAGAAGGGCTGGTCGCAATTCCTGCCGTTCGTGATCACCATCGCCGCCATCATCTTCACCGACCTGCTGATCGGCGTGCTGATCGGCCTGGCTTCGAGCCTGTTCTTCCTGATGCGCAGTAACTTCCGTACCCCGTTCTCGATGGAACAATACCGCCTGCACATCGGCGAAGTCATCAAGCTGGAACTGCCGAACCAGGTGTCCTTCCTGAACAAGGCCACCATCAAGACCGCGCTGTGGGACATCCCGGCCAACTCGAAGGTCCTGATCGACGCCAGCAACGCCGACTACATCGACGAAGACGTGCTGGAAACCATCCAGGACTACCGCGTGGCCGCCGCCGAGCGCAACGTGCTCCTGAACGTGGTCGGCCTGCGCGAGAAATACCAGCACCACGACAGCATGGAATTCGTGCCGTTCCTGGACAAGGAAACCCGCGACAACCTGCAGCCCGCCGGGATCCTGGAGCTGCTGCGCACCGGTAACGAACGCTTCCGCGCCGGCCACGTCACCACGAAGTACTATCAGGACCAGGTCGAAGCCACGGCCGGCGGCCAGAACCCGATGGCGGTGATCGTCAACTGCATCGACTCGCGCACCTCGCCGGAAATCATTTTCGACGCCGGTCTGGGTGACCTGCTCACCATCCGCATCGCCGGTAACGTGATCAACCGCGAGATCATCGGCAGCCTGGAGATCGCCCACAAGCTGGGTGCCAAGCTGATCGTGGTCAAGGGCCACTCGAGCTGCGGCGCGGTCGGCCTGGCGCTGGCGAACGAAGCGGCGAACAGCGTCGGCGCCATCACCGGCAAGATCCGCCGGGCGGTCGACGATTGCGGCTGCGGCGCGCACGCACCGCAGGGTGCCGACGCCAAGAAGGTACTGGACCAGGTGGCACGCCAGAACGTCGAGAATTCGCTGGCCGACATCATCGAGGGCAGTGCCTTCCTGCGCGAGAAAATTACGCGCGGCGAGATGGGCCTGGTCGGCGCATTCCACGACATCGCCACCAGTACCGTGCATTTCGGCGAACTGGTCAAGTCGTCGGACTTCGACCGCTATCGCCGTGATCCGGCGAATCTGGCGGCCTGATCCGTCGTGAAATCCACCAAGACACCTGGCGTGTCTTGGCAAACCCGGCAGTGCCTATGGCCTGCCGGGTTTAGTGTTAACTGGACTATTGACTGCTGAAATTTCCAATGGATGCAGTCAGGATGGCGCCACAAGTGGTTTTATGGCCGTCATAGGCAACCGCGATGCCGTCGATGAGATGTGTTGGATCACCCTCGGCAACGGTGCATTTGTCGTGACCCTTGATAGGACAACTGCATACGTCGCCGACACGGGCGACTGGGATGCCGTCCACAGTGAAATGGGTTGCGCTTACGCTCATGACCTTGCCACCGTGTGACGTGGCGTCACCGAGGCGAATCACGTTAGGCATGCCTACCCTTTCTCAGGCGAAGAAGCGTCTGGATTTGGACCGTCTGCACTCGTTTCATCCAGGGCGTTTTTAGTAGTAGAAGGATCACTCGATGAAACATGTGCAATCGCAGCTGACCGTGCCTCAGCGTCGGTAGAAACAGGTGAATCATCATAGCTGGCCAGTTTCCAGACTGTCGCCGTACTATAAGCAGGTTGTTCACCCTTAAACTTTTGCCATAACGATGGCTTTCCATGCGTAACCAAATGAGGCATCTGTTCACCGGCCTTGATATGTTGACGCTGGCGTGATACTCGATCATGCGATTGATCAGGTTCCCACCAGCCGGTTTGAGGGCAGACACGACCGGTTGCAGCAAGCTCCCCTAAAGGAATGCGCGGTTTCATATCGGCGCCGGAACTCTTAACTGTCATAACAGTTGTTGGTCGCAGGCGAATTGTGCTAGTGATCTTATCCCAGGCTGCTATCGCTTCTTCGTCGGTCAGACTGGCTTTGGTCGCACCGGCGACGTTGTCGGCGACTCCGGTCTGCATGCGTACGTCTGCATAAGGTCTCATTGGATCAGACGGTACCCCTCGAAAATCCATACCGAAATCATGAAACGAATGTATATCTCGCTGTTCTGCCGAGCGTGATAGGGCTTCGAAACCGTCAATCCAGCCATGAATCTGACGTTTTCCCTTTCGCAGATATTTGGTTTTTAGCTGCGGGTGGTTAGGGTTCTCGGCCTTCAAATTTGTCTCCAACCTTTCAAGCTGCCATTCCAGCGAGTTACTTTCAGTATGATAAGGATTCGACGGCCCCACAAAAATCGAGAGATGAGTATCAGGGAACTCGCCAAGCCGAAAGCCGATGCGAATTAGATCCTGAGATCGCTCGCCATCACTTCCAGGCTTATCTGGTAGGAAAGCGTATTCAATGCAATTGCCTGGCTCGCTTGGCACTTCCTTTTCGGTACGTTGCCGGAGACGTTGCGCGATGCTGATTATATCTGCGATCGTTTGGTCTTTTTCTTCTCGTAAGGGACGGCTACTTATCACAACTCCGTCATTTTTCAACCTAAAATATCCGTTAATTCTAAGGTCATCAATAGATTGAAAATCTTCATAACCAGTTACAATTTTCCCTTCAGGTTGATCCATGATGCTCACGGATAGCAATAAAGGCACATCATCGTGGTTAATGGCCTTTTCGCTTTTCAGATCATCGATGAATTTTTGAGCTAAATTATCCACTTCATTTTCGCCCAGAGGATAAACCTTCACGCTCAGCGGTATGTCAACATTACCCCACACGACAGTCGACGATGCAGGCACATCGACCATAAACCGCCCAAAGCAGACCGTTTTGGTTTTCTCGAACACTGCTTGCAGGCGAGGTGTAAGTGCAGTCATATTTGGCGTCGTCCATTCTTTTGGATTGTCTTTGCAGCCCGCCAACAGCAGCAGCGGAAAGGTCATAGAGGCGAGGCACACGCATTTAATGACGGACAAATTCATAACTTTGCCTTAATCATTTCCACGTTGCACTCTGGGCAATCCGTATGATGCTGTACAAGGTCGATGCGATTGCCCGCGGATCTTGGTAGCTTCCTTGATGTTCGTAACCAGTCTGGCGGAACACTCCCCTGAATATGCCACTATTCAGTTGATAGTCGGCGGATCTGGCGGGTACGGTTTGGTCACCTGGTGATGAGGCTGGCAGAATAGTGGCGTGGATCGGAGCGGGCATGTCATCGTTATCTCTAACCGGTCGAAGCGCCTTATTATTAGGGCTGAGGGGATCCCAACGAACCAATCCAAGTTTTCCTTGTCGGGTATCGCTTAAGATCGACCAGTTCTGCCAACCAGTAGGGTCGGCACAATTCTTGTCAATCTCCCATATAACCTCACCGAAACTTTTCCTTTTTCGGTCGGCTCCATAATGTGCGTAGCTGTTTGGATGAAATGTGTTGGCGATGTTTTGATGGAAACTCTGGGCACGATTTAGATAATTGCATGTTCGTTTAAATGTTCCGCCCCCATCTCTTGCCTGCATTCCAGAAGGATTGATCCATTCCTCACGAAAGAGTGCATACCATGCGCCGCGCACCTTATAGATTTCACCATACGGATCACCCTGCTTTGGCCAAGACTCCAAATCACGGCCGTTATACATGACGCGCAACCAGCCGTTGCCATAGGACTCCGTGGGCAATAACTCCATTCCACCCTGCGCATTCGCCAGGACCGCCGTCACTTCGTCGCCATGGTTGCCAGCCACCTTTGCAGTAAGGCTATCTTTCGGACTTCTAAGCAGGCCTGGATCCTCGAACCCCGCTCTCATGCGGCTATAGGCGGCTGGGGCACCAATAGCAGGCATTACGCCATGGACAATACCTAAGACCTTATCCTGCAAGTTCCCGTATTTTGGGTGAATTAGAGCCCGACCAACCAATCCTCCCATAGAATGGGTCACGACGATAACCTGATTGCATTCATAGCCAGACTGGTTCAAGTCATCGATTACTTTCTTGATTCGGACGGCTATTATTCTGGCGCTATCACCGTTGGACTGCAGCCAGTTATAGCCAAATGCATACACGGCAAACCAGCAACCGGTAGCAACCTTCTTTAGCTCATCTTCGGTCAATGCCTGCTGTGGCAGCTTTGGATCAAGGCCCCAGACAACCGGATCTACCCCAACGACATCGCGCCACTCCTGCCGTATCTTGCTTTCGAAAAAAGTATTATTGAGGCGCATCTCGAGATGTTGCAACAACGCCCCGTAGCTTTTGAAAAAAACTTCGCCCCAGCCCCGCTCTCGCGCCTTTTGTACGGCAGTACGCCTATTCTTTGCGGTTGGCGGGTCATCGGTGAGTAACGGAGAACGAAAATTCTTGTCGAGACTCACATTGCCGTGTCGACCGTCAGCGCTGATTTCGGAAGGCCCGGCCGGATCATAAATATCAACCGTGGTCTGTAAAGGGTCTAATCGCAGTTGACGTTCGGACGGTTTTTCATTCGCAGCGCTACTGATGTTCCCAGGGCCAAGGGTATCGGGCCGCCAAGCGATATTGTCATTCCTACGCGTTTCTTGTTGCCGCTGCACACTAATGCGGAGATTTGATCCCATGATCCCCGGCAGAAAAATTATCGGCAGCACCCGCTTGGGTAGAAACCTAGCGCACTGAGGTTTCTTGTCCTGCTTTGGTGTCGCAAACCCTTCCGCTTTTCGCGCTGTGCTGTTGTTATGTTGTGCGGGTAATGGGTGCTCAGCGGTCGTCATCGTATTTATCCTTTAAAGTTAGTCTTCAAGTACTTCGATGCTGTAGCGCGCAAAAGGAATGGTGCTGGTAAAACGTTCGGTAAACCCGTTGGCATCAGTACTGCCCTCAAAGATCCGTCCTTCTTCGGTAGTTATACGGTAGCGTTGATTCTTCATGGGCTCATCCGTGCCCACCCAACGCAGAACGGTCTGCTGGTCATGGTCGAATTTGCTCACTGGCGACTTTGCAGCGGTTGGGCTGCCACCACCTGGGCCGACATGTGCGAACTTCGACGATTTGATCGAATGTTCACCGCTGCTCTGCTGTGTGATGGTTCCACCACCGATCTCCACTTGAGCACCTTGCGCCACGAAGCGCAGCTTGGGTGCCTGCAGCACGATTTCGTCAGTGGCGGTCAAGACGATGCGTTTGGAGGAAGTGACTTCGATGTCGTCAGTATGGGTCTGCAATTCCAGTTTGCCGCTGGCAGCGATGAGCTTGATGCCAAGGCGATGGGCGAACAGGCTGATATTTTCCGATGCACGCGCCAGCAATTTCCGCCCGACAGAGAGCTGGGTATTGCCGATGCTGACCATGTCGAGATGCGTTTGCGCGCCGATCGCAATGTTGTCCTGGCTCGTGACCGCAACACCCGCAGGTGCAGACAGCGCCACCACAGGTTGGCCGCCAGTACCCGCAGCTTTCTTTTCTGTATTGCTGCCGAACTCCCAATCCTTCAAATAACCGATCAGTTGTTTGAGTTCCTTGTCATCGGTGTCGCCCGCGTAATGTGTCGAAGCCAGCTCGGCCAGTTGCTGTTGTACGCCTTGCAGCGCTTCGACTAAACCCGTCAGCTCCGCGCGGTCAAGCTGTTTGTCGCTGGCACGCTGACGCGCAGCAGCGCTGATGAGCACACCTTGCGCGCCGCGCACTGCTACAGCATGGTCGCTGCGCAGTTCCGCCCCTTCGCCGCGTGCTTCTCCTCTGCCCTCGTTACGTGGGTGGGTAAGCCACCCGAGATTCAGTTCGCTATGTCCGTGCTGGGAAGACAGCTGCGCATTGATCTGTCCCGGTGTGTCGTCCAGGCGCAGCTGGTTGTAGCGGGTACCCTGCACTTCTTTGCTCTTGATGCCGGCTAGGTACTTGTTACCCGGGAGTGTCCCGGTATGGCTAAAAGAAGGCGGCGGCGCCGTGCCGCCATAGACCCGGGCCACGATGATCGGCTTGTCAGGGTCGCCTCCCAAAAAATCGATCATGACTTCGTCCCCGACTCGCGGCAACATAATGGTCCCCCATTGATTGCTGGCCCATGTGCTGGCCACGCGTACCCAGGCAGAATCGCGGTCGCTATCGCTGGCGCCGGCATCCTGCGCATGGCGATGGTCTTCTGCCCTGGTGCCGGGAAAGCGCACCTTGACCCGGCCATGCTCGTCACAATGCACTTCTTCGCCAGGCGGGCCCACCACGAGGGCACTCTGCAGTTGTGGACGAGGCAGGTCGATGCGGGGATCAAAAGCGGGTACGATCGGGACACCGCGACGCACGCACGAGAAGCGATTCGTATAACGCATGCCACGTTCCGTGCTGGCTTGTCGCAATATGTTTGCAGGGGCGCCATCATCCCAGCGGTTGAGCGCAAACAGTCGCTGTATCCGCTCATCGAGCGTCTTGGGAAGATTGTTTTCCGCATCGACTTCCAGGCTCGTGACGACGAATTCGCGTTCTTTCTCAGGATGTAGATCGATTTCAGGATGGCCGCTCAAACCGATCCACTGCCCGACACACAGCGCACGTACACTGCCCTCGCCATGAAAGCACTTGGACTCGTACTCGAGCCGCTTCATGCGCAACTCGCCGAGATCCCGATAATCGTTACCATCCGCTCCCGCATGCGGCACATCCACCAAGTAGTCATCGAGACTAGCTGCCATCCGGTTGCCCATCGTACCTTGGTCGATGCAGGATGGAGTATTACCCGACGTTGGGCGGCCCTGCATGTAATCCCAACTCAAACGGCTGATCTGGCCCGGCGCCAGTTTGCGCACAGGACTCCACCCGAAAATGGTATCGCTGTGTTCGGTACCGTCATCCCGGTGATAGCGGATGGTGCCAGCCGCATTTTGCAACAACGTGAATGCGTCATCGAACAGTACCAAGGTATGGCCGGGCAGATCCTGGCTTTGTGTATGGCTGGCTTGACCGGGCCGTATGAACCACGCAATGCCACGCCGCTTCCATAACCGACGCAAGAAGTCGGCATCGGACTCGTTGTGCTGCATGGTGAATTCCCGCGCCGGGTAGTTACTGGTTACGGACGACCAGTCCACTTCGAAAGTTTTTGCCAGCACTGAATTGTTCCGACGCCATTCGTCCAGAATGACTTGCGTAATATCCAGTTCGTTCTGGCTGCGGAAGACACGGGTATTTGTGCGGTACGCGATCAGCGCCAACACGTCACGCACTACCAATTCATAGCTTGCGAGTCCACCGTCGCTCTGGCCTGCAGCAGCTTGTGCCACAATGCCGCACACGGCACGCAGATCGCCACGGTCAGTCACAAACTGGAGCTCGACCGGCAATGCGATAAACTCCTTTAACGCCAGATCAACTCTCGTTGATACGCAAAAAAGCCGGTATTCCAGCCCACCGCACAAAGTTTCACTACCGGTAACACGTTTGACCAACAAAACATCGTCGAGCACGCGTTGTTCTTGCCACAGCCGTAAATGGATGGGACGATTCGCCTCGGTCAAGCCAGACGATCCCTTGATTAAATCCTTGAGGTTCATTGGACACCGTAGTTTCGGCAATGGTGAAAACCAATGGTACGTAACCGCAGTGGCAATATCTTTGATACCGGGGTTCTCTTGCGTCAGGTCATTATTAGTTTGGTAGTCATGTATGGAAACTTCCACATGCTTTTTCTCCTACATCGTCAACATGGCAGATATCCGGGAAGGATTTATCGCATGTTAGCGGAGTACAGGTTCTAAGCTTGTCTCCGGAAGCTCAACCTAGGTGCCATCTGCGTGGAAGTGATTCCCGGCGGTGCCAGGCACGACGGTTCAGGTGTTATCGCCTACGGCGTCAAGCGCCGGAATTCCACCACCCACACCAGCGGATCGGCATCCCAGCTTCCCGGACCGTTGATCCCTTCCCACACCGCCCGGTAAGCCTGCACCGGGTCGCCGGCCGCCGGATCGCCGGCCGCCGGGTCCCCACCCGGCTCCACCCCTTCGCCCAGCGCATCGGCCAAGCTCACCGCCTGCAGCCGCTCGACGCGCACGGCGACGATCCCGAGCAGGATGCGGCTGGCTGCGCGCGGCATGAACAGGGCCGGACGGCTGTGCCAGGCGGGCGGGCCGGCGGCTCGCACCGCGTGCGCGTCGGCGCCGCCGCCATCCGCTTCATAGCGCCAGGCTAGCCCGCGCGACCGCGTGAGGTCGGTGAAGAACCACTCGGCGCGCCCCTTGGCGGCGTTGTGGCGGGTCTGCCAGTGGCCGAAGGCGGCGAAGCGTTCGCGCACCCACAGCAGGTCGCCCGGCTGTCCGAACGGATTGCGCAGCAGCGACAGGTCGGCACCGTCCGCCGGCTGCGGGCGCAGCGCGCGCCGGGTCTGGGTCTTGGTGCCGGCCAGCAGGGCCGCCACCATCGGTGCCGAAAACATGATCCCGCGCGCTGGCCGGGCGTCGGATCCGAATTCAGGCCCAGGCACTTGCATCGATCGCGGCGACCGCCTCCAGCGCCGGCTTGCCGAACAGGTAGCCCTGCATCAGGCGGATGCCGGCCGCGGCGAGGTAGTCGCGTTCGGCCGGGGTCTCGATGCCTTCGGCCAGCAGCTCGATGTCCATGCCGGCGCACATCGCCTGCACGCCTTTCAGGATCGCCTGGCGCGGCTTGCTGGTATCGATGCCGCGCACCAGGTGCATGTCGAGCTTGAGGATGTCGGGCTGGTAGTCGGACAGCAGTTCCAGCCCGGCGTAGCCGGCGCCGAAGTCGTCGATCGCGGTCGAGAAGCCCATCTCGTCGTAGGCGCGGATGATGCGCACCAGGTGGTCGCGGTTCTGGACCCGTTCGCCCTCGGTCACTTCGAAGATGATGTTCTCGACCGGGAAATCGCACTCGCGCGCTGCCGCCAGTGTCGAGCGGATGCAGGTGGCCGGGTGGTACACGGCATTCGGCAGGAAGTTGATGGAGATGCGGTCGCGGATGCCCAGGCGGGCGGCAGTGCGCACCGCGCCCACGCGGCAGGCCTGGTCGAACAGGTACAGGTTGTCGCGCGTGACGCGGCGCAGCACGGCGGCCGCGCCTTCGCCGTTCGGACCGCGCACCAGGGCTTCATGGGCGATGACCTTGCGCGCGCCGACGTCGACGATGGGCTGGAACGCGAAACGCAGTTCGAAGCCGAGCTTCTGCCCCTTGCGGCACTCGACGCACGCTTGTACGTTGTTCGGCGGAATTGACTGTACGGATAGCATGATGACGGCCCCGACCGTAAAGCCTCAGTATGCACCAATGGTAGGGACGACGGCGCCGTCTTGCGCCGTCCGCGCGGCTCAGTGCGCGGCGCCGCCGGCCGCCGCGGTCTGGCGCAGCACCGCGGCCAGGGCCGCGTCGAGCGCGCGTACTGCCCTGTCGACGCCGGGCGCGTCCGCGCCTTCGAGTGCCGCCAGGGCTTGCGCCGCGCCATGCAGGCCGAGCGTGGCGCAGCCTTCGCGCAGGCGCGCCAGCTGCGCGCGCGCCTGCGCGAGGGCTGCGCCCTGGCCGCCGGCCAGCAGCTGCGGGATGTCGGCAGCGGCGCCGGCCAGCTGGCGCTGCAGGCCGCCCAGATAGAGCAGCAGGCGGGCGTTGTCGATGCCGAGGCGGCGCGCGGTCGCCTGCGGGTCTTCCGCGGCGGGGGCGGCGTCGGACGGCGCAAGGCGTGCCAGGTGCTCGCCGACCCGGGCATGGTCGAAGGGCTTGACGATGTAGCCGTCGGCGCCGAGGCCGAGCGCCTGCTCCATGCTGGCGGCGTCGCCGGCGGCCGAGACCAGCACGAAGGGCAAGCCGGCAAAGCGGGCGTCGGCCCGGACCCGTGCCAGCAGTTCCATGCCCGACAGGCGCGGCATGCGCAGGTCGCAGAACACGATCGCGGGTGCGGCGCCGTCCAGCAGCCGGGTCCAGCCCTCCTCCCCATCCTCGGCTTCCAGCACGTCGAAGGCGCCGGCGCCGTCGACCAGGTGCATCAGCACCATGCGCGACACCACGTCGTCGTCGATGATCAGGACGCGCCTGGCATCTTCTTCAAAATATTGTTTCATGGCAAATTATAACGGGCTCATACGGTGCTGGCCTCGAAGCGTGCGAGCAGCGCCAGCAGCTGCGGCAGGCGCCGCCGCACGCTGTGGAGACGGCCGCCGTCGGCTTCGCGTTCGAGTTCGCCGCACAGTGCATGCAGGCCGTCCTCGCCCAGGTAGCCGGCGCTGCCGCGCATGCCGTGCAGCAGGCGCCCGGCGGCATCCAGGTCGCCGGCGCCGAGCGCCGCCTGCAACTCGGCGCGGCGGCGCGGCAGGTCGGCCGTGAAGGCGCTGCGCATCCGCTCGTGCAGGCCGGTCGGCGCAGGTGCCGGTGCTGGTGCGGGTGCCTCCGGCAGCGCCCCGGTGAACACCCCGAACATCGCATCCAGGTCGGCGGTGCTGGGCACCGGCGCGGCGCCTGCCGCAGGCGCAGGCGCACGCGCCTCGCGCGGCGGCATCGGCGCCAGCGGAATGCCGCGCTGCAGCTGGCGTTCGATCGCGCGCGTCAGGTAATAGTGCAGCTGGGTGTCGTCGATCGGCTTGGTAAGGAAGGCGTCCATGCCGCAGGCCAGGTAGCGCGAGCGGTCTTCCTCGCTGACGTTGGCGGTGAGCGCGACGATCATCAGGTGCTGGTCGATCACCGGCGCGTCGCGCGAGCCGCCCTCGCGGATCAGGCGGGTGGCGCTGGCGCCGTCCATCTCGGGCATGCGGCCGTCCATCAGGATCATGTCGTAGCGCGTGTGCGCGCAGGCCCGCACCGCCAGCAGGCCGTTGTCGACCACGTCGACCTGGTGGCCCAGCTCTTCCAGCATCATGCGCACGATGATCTGGTTGGTCGGGTAATCCTCGGCGCACAGCACGCGCAGGCGGTGCGTGTGCGGCTCACGCGGGGCATTGGACAGCACCGGCGGCGCCACGCCGTCGGCCAGCGGCAGCAGCACGTTGAAGGTGGAACCGGTGCCGGGCGTGCTGACGGCGCCGATGGTGCCGCCCATCAGGTCGACCAGCTGGCGGCAGATCGCCAGGCCCAGGCCGGTGCCGCCGTAGCGGCGGGTGGTGGTGGCGTCGGCCTGCTCGAACTGCTGGAACAGGCGCGGCAGCGCATCGGCGGCGATGCCGATGCCGGTGTCTTCCACCGAGAAGCGGATCATGTTGCGGCCGGCCGCATCCCACTGGTCTTCCTGGCGGCGCTCGACACGCACCGTGACCTGGCCGCTGTGGGTGAACTTGAAGGCATTGCCGACCAGGTTTACCAGGATCTGGCGCAGCCGGGTCGGATCGCCTTCCACGAAGCGCGGCAGGTCGGGATCGAGGTGCAGCGCGAAGCCGACGCTGTGGGCCCCGGCCTGCTCCTCGAACAGCGTGACCACCTGGCCGATGGTCTCGTCGAGCGCGAAGTCGATGTGCTCGATGGTCAGCTTGCCGGCCTCGATCTTGGAAAAGTCGAGCAGGTCGTTGATGATCGCCAGCAGCGACTCGGCGTTCGCCCGGCCGCGCAGGATCTGCTCGCGCGTGGACGCCTTCAATTGCCCGTCGCGCAGCGCGAAGCCGAGCATGCCGATCACGCCCGCCAGCGGGGTGCGCATCTCGTGGCTCATGTTGGCCAGGAATTCGGATTTCTGGCGCGTCGCATCCTCGGCGCGCTGCTTGGCCAGGTACAGGCCCTCCTCGTTTTCCTTGAGCGCGTTGTTGGCGCGCGCCAGCTCGTCGGTGCGGCGCCGGACCTGGCGCTGCTGCTCGCGCAGCTCCTCGGTCTGGCGCTCCAGCAGGCGGTTCTGCTGCTCGATCTTTTCGGTGCGCACGCCGACCTGGTGCTCGAGCAGGTCCTTCTGGCGGCGCAGGCCATCCAGGCGCACGCGGTAGGCGCCGTAGCCGATGCCGCCCACCAGCAGCGCGCACAGGCTGCGGAACCACCAGGTCTTCCAGTACGGCGGCAGGATGGTGATGTCGATGCTGGCGGCGGCGTCGCTCCACACGCCGTCCTTGTTGGCGGCGCGCACCTCGAAACTGTAGGTGCCCGGGTCGAGGTTGGTGTAGGTGGCGAAGCGCTTGCCGGCGTCGGCGCTGATCCATTCCTGGTCGAAGCCGGACAGGCGGTAGGCGAAGCGGTTGCGGCCGGGCGCGGCGAAGTGCAGCGCCGAGAATTCCAGCGAGAACACCGAGTCCGAGGCCGGCAGCGTGACCCCGCCGACGCGCTCGATCGGTCCCTGCAGCAGTCCGGGATGGGCCAGCTGCACCGGCTGGCCGAAGATCTGCAGCCCGGTGATCACGGCGCGCGGCGCGATCGAGTTGTCGTGCAGAGCGCGCGGGTTGAAGGCGGTGATGCCGTTGTTGCCGCCGAAGTACAGGGTGCCGTCCGGCGCGCGCAGGCTGGACGCGTCGAAGTAGGCGCCCTCGATGGTGCCGTCGGCCGAGTTGTAGTTGCGCCAGATGCCGCTGACCGGGTCCAGCCGCGACAGCCCGCTCGAGGTGCTGACCCACAGGAAGCCGTCGAGGTCTTCCTGCAGCGCGGCGACGGCGTCGTCTTCCATGCCCTCGCGCCGCGTGTAGCGCTGGAAGCGCGGGGTGCCGTCGGGCGCGATCACCATCTTGTTGAGGCCGACCGCGGTGCCGACCCACAGCGTGCCGTGGCGGTCTTCCAGCAGGTAGTGCACTTCGTCGTGGCTGAGGCTGGCCGCGTCGTTGGGGTCGTGGCGGAAATGGCGGAACCTGCCGCTGGCGCGGTCGAGCAGGTCGAGGCCGTCGAAGGTGCCGACCCACAGCCGGCCCTGGCGGTCTTCCAGCATCGGCCGCACCACGTTGTCGGCCAGGCTGGTGCTGGAGGCCGGGTCGTGCTGCCAGGTGGTGAGCGCGCCCCCGATGCCGCCGCTGCGCGGGTCCAGCCGGTGCAGGCCGCCGCGGGTGGCGATCCACAGCACGCCGTCGCGCGTGACCAGCAGGTTGCGCACGCTGTTGGCGTCGACGTCCTTCGACAGGCTGCGCCGCGCGATGCGCCCGCTGGCAGGATCGAGCCGCGCCAGGCCATTGCGGGCGCCGGCCCAGACCGCGCCGTCCGGCCCGAGCGCGACCGCGGTGGCCATGGCGTCGCCGGTGAGGCCGGCAGTCACGGGCGCCAGGCGCCAGGCCGTGTCCTCGCCGCTGGCCGGGTCGAAGCGGTGCAGCCCGCCGTTGGTGGCCAGCCACAGCTTGCCGGCGCCGTCGCCGACGATGCCGCGCACCTTGTTGTCTTCCAGCGCGATCGGCGAATCGGCGCCGCGCACGATGCGCGCGAAGCCGCCGCTGCCCATGTCGGCGCGCGACACGCCGCCGTACCAGGTGCCGACCCAGAAGGTGCCGACGCGGTCGGCGTACAGCGCCGAGACCTGGTTGTCGCCCAGGCTGTAGCTGTCGGTGATGCGGTGCGGATGGTGGGCGAAGGTGCCGGCCTCGGGCTGCCAGCGGTACAGGCCGCGGTCGTGCGAACCGACCCAGATCTGGCGCCCGGCGTCCTGGTACAGCACGCTGATCTCGCCGGCCGGCATGCCCTCCCCCAGGCCGAAGCGGTGCAGTTCGCCCGACTGGCCCAGCGGCAGGCGCTCCAGGCCGCCCATACTGCCGACCCACAGGTGCTGGCCGGGGTCGACCAGCAGCGCCTGGATCACGTCGTAGGCGCCGCCCTGCGGCGACGGGTGGTGGCGGAAATGGGCGTGGTCCGGCCCCAGGCTGTCCAGTCCCAGCGACGATCCGATCCACAGGCGTCCCCTGGCGTCGAGCGCCAGCGAGGTCAGTTTGTCCGATGCCAGGCTGTCGGCCACGCCCGGCACGTGGTGCCAGATCGTGAAGCGGCCGCTGTTGATGTCGAAATGCTGCAGACCGTCGGCGGTGGCCAGCCACAGGCCGTCCTTGCCGTCGTCGAGGATGGCGCGGATGTGGCGGTTGCCGTTGCCGCGCTTGGCCGGCTCGTTCGGCTGGAAATGGGTGAACGAACCGGTGCTGGGCTCGAAGCGGTCGAGGCCGCCGTCGGTGCCGATCCACAGCCGGCCCTTGCGGTCGACGTAGAGCACGCGCACCCAGTTGTTGATCAGCGTCCTGGGGTCGCCGATGACGTTGCGGTAGCTGGTAAAACGGTAGCCGTCGTAGCGCGACAGGCCGGACTGGGTGCCGAACCACATGAAGCCTTCCGAATCCTGCACGATCGCCAGCACCGATTCCTGGAGCAGCCCGTTTTCGACCGACAGGTGCTCGAAACGCAGGGTCGGGGCCGGGGCCGCCATGCCGGGGGTGGCCAGCACCAGCAGCAATGCCAGCGTGGCGAAAAGAAAGCGCCGGATCATGCGAAGAACTCCAGGACGTCGTCGCGCCGGGCGTGGGTGTCTTCCCGCCCCAGCGCCATCAGTTCGCGCGTGTAGCCCGGCTCGAACAGCAGATAGGAGGCAAGCGCGGCGCCGCGCGCCTCGGTGGCGCCGATCCCGGCCAGCAGCGTGCGCACCGGCCCCGGCAGGTCGTGGGTATGGCGGGCGGCGATGTCGTCCAGGCGCTCGGACGGGGCGATCACCAGCAGCGCCACCGGGCGCAGCGGGGTGCGCGCCAGCAGCTCGCGCGGCAGCATCGCCAGGGTCTGGTTGACACGGTTCAGGCGCTCGATGTCGGCCGCCAGGCTGTCGAGGAAGATCGAGGACAGCGCATGCCCGGCGATCTGCGCCAGGCTGGGATAGCGCACGCGTGCGCTGTCCACGGTGCGGTCTTCCGATTCGCTCATGCGCCCGGCGCCGACCACCAGCACCCGCGTCGCGCCGAGGTGGATCGCCGGCGAGATCGGCGCCAGCTGGCGCATCGAGCCGTCGCCGCAGTATTCGAGACGCCCGTCCAGGTACAGCGGCACCGCCGGAAAGATGAAGGGCAGCGCGCTCGACGCCAGCAGGTGCTCGACGCCGATCTGGTCGGCCAGCGCGACCCGCTGGTGGCGCCGCCACGGCTCGACCGGGCGCGCGCTCTGGTAAAAGGTGACGTGGTTGCCGCCGCTGTAGGACGAGGCGGTGACGGCCAGCGCATCCAGGTGCCCGGCCTCGAGCGCGGCATCCAGGCGCGGCAGGTCGAGCATGCGGTGCAGCAGGCCGGCCAGCGGCGTGTTGTCGAGCAGGGAATTGGGTGGCGCCGCATGCCAGCTGCGCAGCAGCCAGCCCAAGGACAGCAGCGACAGCCAGCGCGCCCCGGAACGCAGCACCGCGATCGAATCGGCGCGGTAGACCTGGTGCACGGCGATATCGTGCCAGATGGCGCACAGGCCGTCGACGGCATCGCCGAAATCGTCGGCACGGCAGGCCAGGCCGGTGGCATTGATGGCGCCGGCCGAAGTGCCGCACACGACCGCGAACGGATTGCGCGTGGCCGGCCAGCCCGCCTCCGCCAGGATGCGGGAAATCGCCTGCAAGACCCCGGCCTGGTAGGCCGCCCGGGCACCGCCTCCACTAAGGATCAGCCCGGTTTTATGCGCAATATCCACACGGCAAGGTTAGCAAACAATGCTGTGCTTGCGGTGAATAAATAGCCTTTTACTAATTAATTAGTCTCCTTTTGCGACACCTTCGCGCCGCGGATCGGCGCCACCGAACCACAGCGGCACGCCATGGATCTCGATCCGCTGCACGCCCTGCAGCCCGGAAGTCTGCTCGCCGATGCTGATGCCGTGCCCGCGCGCCTTCAGTTCGGCGATCTCGGCCGCCGGGAAGCGTCCCTTCTCCAGCTCGGTCGGGCCGTTGCGGCTGCCGAAGTTCGGCAGCGCGATCGCCTCCTGCATGTTCAGGCCCCAGTCGAGGGTGCCGACCAGCACCTTGGCCACGTAGTTGATGATCAGCGGGCCGCCCGGCGAGCCGACCGCTTCGACGAAGCGCCCGGTCTTGCGGTCGAACACGATGGTCGGGCTCATCGCGCTGCGCGGCCGCTTGCCGGCTTCGACGCGGTTGGCGATCGGGCCCTGGGCATCGCGCGAATCGAAGGAAAAGTCGGTCAGCTGGTTGTTCAGGATGAAGCCGTCGACCATCTGGCGCGAGCCGAAGGCATCCTCGACGCTGGTGGTCATCGACAGGCCGGCGCCGTATTCGTCGACCGCCACGACGTGCGAGGTCGAATGGGCCTCGATCGAATTGTCCAGGCCCCAGTTCCAGGCCATTTCCACGCCCGGCGGATTGCCGGCCGGCGCCTTGCCCATCGAGCGTTCCTTGACCAGCGCCGCGCGCCGGCTCAGGTAATGCTTGTCGAGCAGCGCCGGCAGGCCGCGGCCCGGCAGCGGCACGAAATCGGTATCGGCGGCGTAGCGGTCGCGGTCGGCATAGGCCAGGCGCCCCACTTCCGAGAACACGTGCACGGCTTCGGTGCCGGGGATGCCGTTGGTCGGCGCCAGCGACTTCATGTCGCGCGTCTCGAACATGCCGAGCATCTGCGCCACCGCGATGCCGCCCGAGGACGGCGGCGGCATGCCGCACACGGTCCAGGCGCGGTAATCGTTGCAGACCGGTTCGCGCAGCTTCGGCTGATAGGCCGCGATGTCGGCCGCGGTGAGCAGGCCCGGATTGGTCGGGTGGCCCTTGACCTTGGCTTCGATGTCGCGCGCGATGCGGCCCTTGTAGAACACGTCGGCGCCGCCCGCGGCGATCTCGCGCAGGGTCTTCGCCAGTTCCGGATTCTTCAGCACGTGGCCGACCGGCCACGGCTTGCCGTCGGGCGCAAAGAAATAGGCGCGCGCGGTCGGGTCCTTGCCGATGTAGGGGTCGCCGGCCAGCAGGCTGTTCAGGCGCGGGCTGACCTTGAAGCCGTTCTCGGACAGGCGGATGGCCGGCTCGAACAGCGTCTTCCAGGCCAGCTTGCCATGCTGGCGGTGCGCCAGCTCGAGCATGCGCAGCACGCCCGGGGCGCCGGTCGAGCGGCCGCCGACGATGCCTTCGGCGCGCGACAGCGGCGTGCCGTCGGGGCGCTGGAACAGGTGCTCGTCGGCTTTCGAGGGCGCGGTCTCGCGGCCGTCGAAAGCCTGCACCTTCTTGCCGTCGTAGTACACCAGGAAGGCGCCGCCGCCGATGCCCGACGATTGCGGCTCGACCAGGGTCAGCACCAGCTGGGTGGCGATGGCAGCGTCGATCGCCGTCCCGCCTTTCTTCAGCATCTCGTAGCCCGCTTCGACGGCCAGCGGATTGGCCGCCGCCACCATGTTCTTGCGCGCGGCCCAGCCGGCCTTCTCGTGCCAGCCGCTGGCGGCTTCGGGGGCCTTTTGCAGGGCCTGGGCGGCGTCCTGGGCAAAGGCGGCGCCACCGGCAAGGGTGGCAAAGGCAGCGCCGAGGGACAAGGCGAGGACGGGCAACTTCAGGGTCATAAGGATTCTCCGGTCATGAAAACGACGCGCGCGGCCTGAGCCGCGCGCCATACCACAGACCATCCTACCCGAAATTGCCAGATCGATCAGGACAAGCAATTTCCGCTGCATAAGGGTGCGTCGCGCCCGACAACGGTGCGGGCTTGCCCTGCGCGGCTGCCCTGCTTACTTGGGCTGCATGCGGATCGCACCATCCAGGCGGATGGTTTCGCCGTTCAGCATCACGTTCTCGATGATGGCTTTCGCCAGGTGTGCATACTCGGCCGGCATGCCGAGGCGCGGCGGGAACGGCACCATCTGGCCGAGCGAGTCGCGCACTTCCTGCGGCATGCCCATCAGCATCGGGGTTTCGAAGATGCCGGGAGCGATCGTCATCACGCGGATGCCGCTGCGCGACAGGTCGCGCGCCATCGGCAGCGTCAGGCCGGCCACGCCGGCCTTGGAGGCGGCATACGCCGTCTGGCCGATCTGGCCGTCGAAGGCCGCGACCGAGGCAGTATTGATGATCACGCCGCGCTCGCCGTGCTCCAGGCCATCCTGTCTGCCGATCGCGTCGGCCGCCAGGCGGCACATGTTGAAGGTGCCGACCAGGTTGATGTTGATGGCGCGCTGGAAGGCGTCCAGCGGGTGCGGGCCGTCCTTGCCGACGGTCTTGACGGCCGGCGCCACACCGGCGCAGTTGACCAGGCCGCGCAGCGGGCCCAGCGCCCGCGCCGCGGCGACCACGGCCTGGCCGTCGGCTTCCGAGGTGACGTCGCATCGGACGAACTGCGCGTTTTCTCCACCCAGTTCGGCGGCCAGGGCCGTGCCCGCGTCAAGCTGCACGTCGGCCAGCACGACCTTGCCGCCGGCTTGCACGATCATGCGCGCGGTGGCGGCGCCGAGGCCGGAAGCGCCGCCGGTCACGATGAATACATTGTTCTGGATTTGCATGCTGTCTTCTCCAAGCTCGTCGTTCTTATTGGGTTTGTTTGACGTTTACGTAAACGTCACCCTCGGATTGTAGCCAGCTTTTGCTTGGAACACCACGCATCCGTCAGAAGCATTGCACGCTGACGCCGCTCCGTGTGCACAGCCGTCCGCTGCTGCTGACGCCGGCATTGCCGGTGCCGATGCCGTTGTAGCGCCGGCCGCTGGTGTCGGTGCAGGAATTGCCCTGGCAACCGGCGATCACGCTGCGCGTCGGTCCGGACGGGCTTGGCGGCACCGCCTGGGCCGGTACCGGCACCGCGGGTGCGGCGGCCGGGCTGGCGTTCGCGTTTGCCGAGCGCAGCGGGCGCGGCGCCATCGGTTCGGCGGCCGGCTGCCAGGCGGGGCGGCGCAGGTTCGGATTGGTCGTGCGGCGCTGCGAGTCTGCCGGGTTGGCCGGCGCCGGGCGGGCCAGGCTGTCGGTTTCGTCGTGGACTTCGGCCGGGTCCTTGCGCGCCGGATCGCGCGCCCCCTGGCTGCGTGGCGCCAGCGTCGGGCCATACGAAGGGGCGGCTGCGCCGCTGCCGGCGCCACTGCGGCGGGCCTGCGCCTCGAACTGGGCCGTCTCGGACTGCGCGGTGCGGGCGGCCTGTGCGGCGGTGCTGGTTTCGTCCTCGACGGCGGCGGCGCGGTTGGCCTGCTCGGTCTTGCGGGCCTGGCGCCCAGTGGCAGCGCTCTGCTCGCTTAAAGCGGCGGACTGGGTCTGGCCCTGCCCTGCCTCGGGCGGCCGTGCAAGGGCCGGACCCGCTTGCCAGATGGCGCACAGCGCGAGCAGCACGGCGGCCGCCTTCCAGGGTGCCGTAATCGATCGTTGGGTTGCCATATCGCCTCCTGCGTCTCCGCCTGCATGTCTTGCCGCCATTATCGGACGCGGCCACGGAACCCGGCGCGCGTGTCGGATTGCTGTCGCGAATCGGTGTCGTTACGCCGGGCCATCCTGCTATGCTGGCAAAACATGCAGCATCAAAATAAAAGCCACAGGAGACAAGCATGCAAACTCTG
Source organism: Herbaspirillum sp. SJZ107 (assembly GCF_006715485.1). Classification (GTDB taxonomy): domain Bacteria; phylum Pseudomonadota; class Gammaproteobacteria; order Burkholderiales; family Burkholderiaceae_D; genus Telluria. The sequence goes on along the minus strand of NZ_VFNH01000001.1, from coordinate 463,426 downwards.
CAGGAGATGTACCGCGCCAAACGCGGTAGCGCCGACGATGGCCTGGACCACGTGCGCGACGGCGACATGATCATCGTGCCAACCGGCGTCGGCGAACCGCCAAGCCTGCTGCACGCACTGTCGGCGCAGTGCCGGCGCTTCAACGACGTCCAGGTCGCGCAAATCCTGGCCATGCGCAAGTATGGCTACTTCGACCCCGGCTGCCGCCCCCACGTGCGCCATGCCGCGCTGTTCTTCGGCGGCGCCTCGCGCGCGGGCGGCCAGGGCGGCTGGTGCGACTTCATCCCGAATTACTTTTCCGAGATCCCGGCGCTGATCGAGCGCGGCCTGATGCCGGCCGACGTGGTGTTCGCGATGGCGTCCAGCATGAGCCCGCATGGCTACTTTGCGCTCAGCCTCGGCACCGACTACACGATGGCCGCCATCGCCAAGGCACGCGCCGTGGTGCTGGAAGTGAATCCGAACGTGCCCTTCACCCATGGCCAATGCCACGTGCACATTTCCCAAGTGACTGCGCTGATCGAAAGCGAAGAGGCGATCCTGGAAGTCGGCCTGCCCACGATCGGCCCGGTGCAGGAAGCGATCGGGAGCCTGGTCGCCGAGCAGATCGAGGATGGGTCGACGCTGCAGATCGGCTACGGCGGCATCCCGGATGCGGTGGTGATGCAGCTGACCGGCAAGCGCGACCTCGGCATCCACACCGAGATGATCGGCGACGGCATCCTGAAGCTGGTGGAATCGGGGGCGGTGAACAACAGCAGGAAGACCCTGCTGCCGGGGAAGATGGTGGCGACCTTTGCACTCGGCTCGCGCAAGCTGTACGAGTTCATGCACAACAACCCGATGCTGGAAATGCATCCGTCGAACTTCACCAACGACCCGTACATCGCCGGCCAGAACGACAAACTGGTGACGATCAACGCCAGCCTGCAGGTCGATTTGCTCGGCCAGTGCGGCAGCGAAAGCATCGGCCACCTGCCCTATTCCGGCACCGGCGGCCAGGTCGATTTCGTGCGCGCCGCCAACCGCTCGCGCGGTGGCAAGTCCTTCATCGTGCTGCCCTCGACGGCCAAGGACGGCACGATCTCGCGCATCGTGCCGACACTGGCGCCCGGCACCCATGCCACCACCAGCAAGAACGACGTCAACTACGTCGTCACCGAATGGGGCGTGGCCCAGTTGCGCGGCAAGTCGGCACGCCAGCGCGCGCAGGCGCTGATCGCGATCGCCCATCCCGACTTTCGCCCATGGCTGCGCGAGCAGGCCGACGGGATGTGCGTGTTTTAAAGCTCAGCTCGCGTGGGCCTCCACGCGGCTGCGCGCCGGCTGGCCCGCGGTGCCGTACAGCAGCAGGTTGCGGCGCAGCGCGGTCAGTTCGCTGTCGGGATCGGCCGTGGACCCGGTGGCTTCGGGCAGGCGCTCATCGTCGGGCCCGGGGCTGCGGACGCCGGGGGCGCCATGGTTCTCGTCGTAGTGCGACATGGTGAATCTCCATTTGGTTGGTAACAGGACGCGGGGCCAGACGTATTACAGGCTCGACCGATTCAGCAACCATGAGAACGGGAGCGCAGGCCGCCGCTGATGGGGATACTCTACCGCAGTTCTGCCACCCTGGGCGCAAGATTGATGCTTTTTTGACAGTAATTTCCCAGTCGAAAGCTGCGCCAGCAATCCACGCCGGCATGCCATGATGAACCCATCCGGCGGCGCATGCGCGGCATTGCGCTGCCTCATCATTCAGAATCGGATTGGAGAAAAACCATGCAACGAGTCGACGAGATCGGCAAGGACGAACACGTACGCGGCCCGCAGGATGCGGCCCTGACCCTGATCGAATACGGCGATTTCCAGTGCCCGTACTGCGCGCGGGCCCACTTCGCGCTGACGGAGCTGATGGATGAACTCGGCGACGAAGCCGGCGGCATCCGCCTGGTATACCGCCACCTTCCGCTGTCGGACCTGCACCCGCTGGCCGAGCTGGCGGCGGAAGCGGCCGAGGCCGCGGCCAGCCAGGGAAAGTTCTGGGAAATGCACGATGCGCTGTTCGAGCAGCAGAACCAGGTCGCGGACCCGCAGGACCTGGCCGTGCTGGGCGAGAGCGTCGACCTGGACGTCGACCGCTTTGCCGGCGAGGTGCAGGAACGGCGCCACCGTCAACGCGTGCAGGCCGACCTGGCGCGCGCTCGCCACGACGGCGCGGACCGCACGCCGACCTTCTTCATCAACGGCAGGCACTATCCCGGCGATTCGGACCGGGATTCGCTGGAAGCGGCCCTGCGCCAGGCCTTGCAGAAGTAAACGCGCGGATCACCGCGTGGGCGGCGCAAGCGTTGCTGCCGATTCACCGGCGGCGCTCGAGCCGTCCACCCTGCGCGCAGCGACTGCAGGCTGCGCTGGCGGTGCCGTGGCCGCTGCGGCTGCCGGGACGCTGCGGATCTGGGCCACGGCCGGTTCGGTGACGGCCAGCCAGCCACCGGCCGGCAGCAGGGGCACCAGCAGCAGCGCCACGATGTTGATGATCTTGATCAGCGGATTCACCGCCGGGCCGGCCGTGTCCTTGTAGGGGTCGCCCACCGTGTCGCCGGTGACGGCGGCCTTGTGCGCCTCCGACCCCTTGCCGCCGTAGTGGTTGTCCTCGATGTACTTCTTGGCGTTGTCCCAGGCGCCGCCGCCGGTGGTCATCGAGATCGCCACGAACAGGCCGGTGACGATGGTCCCCATCAGCAGGCCGCCCAGCGCGGCCGGTCCCAGCAGCATCCCGACCGCAACCGGCACCAGCACCGGCAGCAGCGAGGGCAGCACCATCTCGCGGATCGCCGACGCGGTCAGCATGTCGACCGCCTTGTCGTATTCCGGCTTGCCGGTGCCGGCCATGATGCCGACGATGTCGCGGAACTGGCGCCGCACCTCGACCACGACGGCCCCGGCCGCCCGTCCCACCGCTTCCATCGCCAGCGCCCCGAACAGATAGGGCACCAGGCCGCCGATGAACAGGCCGACGATCACCATCGGATTCGACAGCTCGAAGCTGATGTGGGTGCCGCGCGAGGCCAGCGCGTGCGTGTAGTCGGCGAACAGCACCAGCGCCGCCAATCCGGCCGAACCGATGGCGTAGCCCTTGGTGACGGCCTTGGTGGTGTTGCCGACGGCGTCGAGCGGATCGGTGACGGCGCGCACGTCGTCCGGCATGCCGCTCATCTCGGCGATGCCGCCGGCGTTGTCGGTGATCGGACCGTAGGCATCCAGCGCGACGATGATGCCGGCCATCGACAGCATCGCCGTGGCGGCGATCGCGATGCCGTACAGGCCGCCCATCTGGTAAGAGACCAGGATGGCCGCGCACACCACCAGCACCGGATAGGCGGTGGCCTTCATCGACAGGCCGAGGCCGGCGATGATGTTGGTGCCGTGGCCGGTGGTCGAGGCTTCGGCGATATGGCGCACGGGCTTGAATTCGGTGGCCGTGTAGTACTCGGTAATGTAGACCATCGACGCGGTCAGCACGATGCCGACCAGCGCGCAGCCCAGCATCGGCCAGCGCATGGCGTCGCTCGGCCACACCAGCCAGGTGACTGCCGCGAACCCCAGCAGCGACAGGCCGGCCGACCACCACAGGCCGGTGTACAGCGCCGACATGATCTTGTGCCCGGCCCGGTTCTTCACCAGCGAGCAGCCGACGATGGAGGCCAGGATCGAGATGCCGCCGAGCAGCAGCGGATACAGCATGGCGGCACCGCCGACGGTGACGCCGCTGGTGTCACCCGCTGCGGGCACCATCAGCGCGCCCAGCAGCATGGTCGCGACCAGGGTCACGACATAGGTTTCGAACAGGTCGGCTGCCATGCCGGCGCAGTCGCCGACGTTGTCGCCCACGTTGTCGGCGATGACGGCGGGATTGCGCGGATCGTCCTCGGGAATGCCGGCCTCGACCTTGCCGACCAGGTCGGCGCCGACGTCGGCACCCTTGGTGAAGATGCCGCCGCCGAGGCGCGCGAAAATCGAGATCAGCGAGGCGCCGAAGGCCAGCCCGACCAGCGGCTGGATGGCGTCATGGGTCGACAAGGCAGCGTCGGCGCGCGCCACCAGGAACCAGTAGAACAGCGATACCCCGAGCAACCCCAGTCCCACCACCAGCATGCCGGTGATGGCGCCGCCGCGGAAGGCGACGTTCAGTGCCTTGTCCAATCCGTTCGAGGCGGCCTGGGCGGTGCGGACGTTGGCGCGCACCGAGACGTTCATGCCGATGAAGCCGCAGGCGGCCGACAGCACGGCGCCGGCCAGGAAGCCGAATGCGGTGGCACTGCCGAGAAGGAAGAAGATGGCGACCAGCAGCACGATGCCGACGATGCCGATGGTGCGGTACTGGCGCGCCAGGTAGGCCGACGCCCCCTGCTGGATCGCCAGCGAGATTTCCTGCATGCGCCCGCTGCCGGCATCCTGCTGCAGGATCCAGCTGCGCGACCACAATCCGTACAATACCGCGATGACGCCGCACGCGACGGCGAACATGAGCTGCGTGGATGCCATTGTCGTCCTCCCTGTCTTCGATCAAGCAACACCACACGTTCGAAAGGCCGCATCCTGCCCGGCCAGCCTACCTGCGTACTGCAAAACTTTGATCCAAAAACCTGGACGGATGGCACAACGTCATCCGGCGCTTATTTTTCTATGCGAGCTTACTCCGACAGCGCGGCAAACGCGGCGTCGCGCACCTGCTCGACCGGGCCCACGCCCGTGATCTTGCGGTACTTCGGCGCGCCGGGCAGGCCCGATTGCGCCCACTTGTTGTAGTAGCCCAGCAGCACTTCGGTCTGGTTGTGATACACGGCCAGGCGCTTGGCGACGGTTTCTTCCTTGTCGTCGTCGCGCTGCACCAGCGGCTCGCCGGTGACGTCGTCGACGCCCTCGGTCTTCGGCGGGTTGAACTTGACGTGGTAGACGCGGCCCGACGCCGGGTGGCTGCGGCGGCCGGTCATGCGTTCCAGGATCATTTCGTCAGGCACGTCGATTTCCAGCACGTAGTCGATGTTCACGCCGCTGTCCTTCATGGCGTCGGCCTGCGCGACCGTGCGCGGGAAGCCGTCGAACAGGTAGCCGTTCTTGCAGTCTTCTTCCTTCAGGCGTTCCTTGACCAGGCCGATGATGATGTCGTCCGATACCAGCTGGCCAGCGTCCATCACTTTTTTCGCCGCCAGGCCGAGTTCGGTGCCGGCCTTGATCGCCGCGCGCAGCATGTCGCCGGTGGAGATCTGGGGAATGTTGTACTTTTCTTTGATGAAGTTGGCCTGGGTACCTTTACCGGCACCGGGGGCTCCTAAGAGAATGAGACGCATGAAGGATTTTCCTAATAGTTTTATAAACGACAACGGGCACCGTTATGGTGCACGGAGTGCGCGTTTGATGCTAATTCTGATGCATACTTGCCTAGCTTGACACGGAACTTACCACAAAAGCACCACTGAAAGCCACTGGCAGGGGGCGATTGATCGACCAGTTGCGCTGGCGCAGACTGGTCAGATTGGTGTTTCCAAAAGGATCAAAACCGGCAGTATCAAGTTCAGTGATTGCCCTGGTAATGCAACCGTACCCGCGCCAGGTCTTCCGGCGTGTCGACACCGGCATGGGGCGCTTCCGCGGTCACGTGCACCGCAATGGGGACGCCGTGCCATAGCACGCGCAATTGCTCCAGGGCTTCGATGGCTTCCAGTGGCGACGCTTCCAGCTGCGGGTATTGCTGCAGGAAGGCATTGCTGTACGCGTACAGGCCGATATGGCGCAGTGGCACGTAGCCGGGCGGCAAAGCCGCGCGGTCCTGTGCAAAGGCGTCGCGGTGCCAGGGGATGGTGGCCCGCGAGAAATACAGTGCCCGTCCGGCCTTGTCGAGCACGACCTTGACCACGTTCGGGTTGAAAGCGTCCTCGGCCGCCGACAGCGGATGGGCGCAGGTGGCCATCGGCACGCCGGCGCCGATGCGCGCGGCGCAGGCGGCCAGCAGCGCCGGGTCGATCAGCGGCTCGTCGCCCTGCAGGTTGACCACCACGGCCTCCGGCGCCAGCTGCAACGTGCGCGCCACCTCGGCGATGCGGTCCGTGCCCGACGGGTGGTCGGCGCGCGTCATGCAGGCTTCGATGCCATGCGCGGCGCAGGCGGCGGCGATGTCGGCATGGTCGGTGGCGACGATGATGCGCTGCGCACCGGAGGCCTGGGCGCGCTCGGCGACGCGCACGATCATCGGCTTGCCGCCGAGGTCGGCCAGGGGCTTGTTCGGCAGCCGGGTCGATGCCAGGCGTGCCGGGATGATGACGACGAAACCCATCCGCTTACAGGGTCGGCTCGACCTTGCGCGCCTGGTCGGCCCACATGATCGGGATGCCGTCGCGGATCGGATAGGCCAGGCGGTCGGGGCGGCAGGTCAGTTCCTGGGCTTTCTTGTCATATTCGAGCGGTCCCTTGCACAGGGGGCAGACCAGGATATCAAGCAGTCGGGCGTCCACGACATTTCTCCACAATTTGAGCGGCCAGGGCAGCATCGATCTGCGCCGTGACCGGGACGACCCACAGGCGCGGATCGTTGTTGATGTTTTCAAGTTGCCGACATTTTACTGCATCCTTCTCGGTGACCAGGATCACATCGGCGGAAACCCCGCGGAAGGGATCGTCCAGGAAGTCATGGTGATCGGGCAATGGCATCTCCTCGATCTGCAATCCGTGGGCGCGCAGCATGCCGAAGAAACGTCCCGGATTGCCGATGCCGGCCGCGGCCAGGATGCGCTGCCCCCTGAATGCCGCCAGCGGCTGGCGCCGGCCGGGCGCCCGCAGCGCTTCGGCCACGCCGCCGTCGAGGCGCATCTGGAATGCCCTGCCCCCGACCGCCGCCGCCAGCCCCGGCGTCAGGTCCGGCGTGTTCACCACCGTGAAATCGCGCCGGCGCGACGGCGGCTCGCGCAGCGGCCCGGCCGGCAGGGTCCAGCCGTTGCCGACGCCGCGGCCGTCGAACAGCACGACTTCGACGTCGCGCCGCAGCGCGTAATGCTGCAGGCCGTCGTCGGCGATCAGGACGTCGACCTCGGGGTGCAATGCCAGCAGGCGCCTCCCGGCGGTGGCGCGGCGCCGGCCGACCACCACCGGGCAGCCGGTGCGGGCGGCGATCAGCAGCGGCTCGTCGCCGACCTCGCCCGCGCGCGCGGCCGGCGTCACCTCGCGCGCTTCGCTTTCCGCACTGCCATGGCCGCGTGAAATCACTCCAGGCCGGAAGCCGGCCGCCTGCAGCTGTTCGGCCAGCCAGATCGTCAGCGGGGTCTTGCCAGTTCCGCCGATAAAGATATTGCCGACCACGATGACCGGGACCGGCAAGCCTTCGGATGCCAGCAGGCCGGCGCGGAACAGGGTCGCACGCGCGGCGGAGAGCAGGCGGAACAGCAGGGACAGCGGCCACAGGGCCAGGGCCAGCGGGCCGCGCCGGAGCCAGGCGCGGGTGAGCGTGGATTCGAGGGAGGATGCCATCTGAGGTGTTATTACAATAACTTGAAACGCGTTAGCTTGTTGACGTTCGCTTGCCCAAAAACGTCGTCCCCGCGAAGGCGGGGATCCAGGTTTGCAAGCGTCTCGGCAGCGCAAACAGAACTTGGATCCCCGCCTGCGCGGGGACGACGTCAATGAATGACGCGGGTATTCGGACGTTTCGACTTCTGTTGCTACTTCTGCCCACCCGTCTGCGCCGCAAACGTCAGCTTGTCATACCCCGCCATGCGCGCCGCTTCCAGCACATTGATCACCATCTGGTGCATCGCAAACTGGTCGGCATTGACGATGACCACCGGATCGCGCGCCGGGGTCGCCAGCGGCTGGCCATCCGGACCGGTGGCGGCGGCGCGCTTCAGGTCGTCGGCCAGGCCGGCCACGCCGTGGAAGGAGACCGGCACGTTATTCACCGTGTAATTGCCCTTGGCATCGACGGTGACGTTGATCTCGAAAGGCTTCTCGATCGCCTTTTCGGCATCGGCGGTCGGCAGCGTGATCTGCAGCTCGGTGAACTTGCTGTAGGTAGTCGTGACCATCAGGAAGATCAGCACCACCAGCAGCACGTCGATGAACGGGATCAGGTTGATCTCCGGATCCTCGCGTTTGCGGCCGCGGCGAAAGTCCATCATTTGCGTGCACCGTGGACGACGTCGACGAATTTCACGGCCTGCAGCTCCATGTCGATGATGAAGCTGTCGACCAGCGCGCGGAAGTGGCGGTAGAAGACCAGTGCCGGCATCGCGATCGCCAGGCCGAAGCCGGTGTTGTACAGCGCCACCGAAATGCCGTGCGCGAGCTGGGCCGGGTTGGTACCGCTGGCGTTCTGGGCGCCGAAGATCTCGATCATGCCGACCACGGTGCCGAACAGGCCCATCAGCGGCGCCAGCGAGGCGATGGTGCCCAGCGTGGTCAGGAAACGTTCGAGCACGTGCGCCACCCCCCTGCCCGCTTCTTCGATCGATTCCTTCATCACGTCGCGCGGCGCATCGACGTTGCGCAGGGCGGCGGCCAGCACGGCGCCGAGCGGCGAATTCTGTTGCAGCTTGTCGATAATATCCGGAGTGACTTTTCCACTGCGATAGACCTGGATGACTTCATCGAGCAGCTGGCGCGGCAGGATCTTTTCGCGGCGCAGGTAGATCAGGCGTTCGATGATGAGCGCCAGAGCAATGATCGAGGCAATCAACAACAACCAGATGGGCCAGCCGGCGGCCTGGAGAATGGCGAGCAAATGGAACTCCTGGGATAAGAAAAATACAACAGATCAGGGGATACGTTGGGAATTGCGCAATGTAACGTGTTGCTCGTTTTGCGGCAAGTAGAGTTCTTCACACTTTCTGTGGATAAAAGTGTGCGCAATGGCGCCCCCCGGATGCAAGTGCTTTGATTCTTAAAGGATATTTCCTCATGCGCAAAAAGTCATCACGGGCGCAGTGTGTTTCCTTCTGACAAATCCAAGACGGCTGAGCCTGGCTGAGTTGCTCACAATTTCTGTGGATAAATTTGTGCGGAACAAGGCCTTTTCGGCTTAAGCTATTGATTCCTATAGGAAAATTAAAAAGATTAAAAATGAAGCAGCCTTGCGCTGTGTCAAACCACTCATCTTCAAACGATGTTTCTGCACATTTTTTGTGGACAAAATTGTGCGCAAGCGAACACGGCAACATTCAAGCCATTGATTTTAAATAGAAAAGTTATCAAGCCTAATTTTTAATCAGCACCTTTCCGCGCGCCTTGACCATGACTTTGCACACAAACTGTGGAAAACAATGTGAGCAAAAGGCGGGGGCAAAGCTCAAGTACCTGATTCCATTCGAAAAACCTATGCAAGCTCAATTTTTAGGCAAACCCGGCCAGACGCGTGGCCGGCGCCTGTCCAGCCTGGCAGATCGGCTATCGAGCACAGCTTGCTGGTATAGTGCCACCCTTTGCTGCCCACGATCTATGCATCACGCGTTCTGCACAAATTTTGTGGAAAAGATTGTGAGCAAGGACCTTGATCAATATCAAAGTCTTTGAATTTAAACAGGAATTGCTGACTGCGCCTTTTTTGAGCACGCCACGCTGGCCGTGGATATATGTTGGCGAACACCGGACAATGCCGCGTGGGTGCCAAGGTGTGCACATAAATTGTGGAAAACAATGTGAGCAAGGATGCGAAGTGGCACCTAAGTCCTTGATTGCTTAAGGAAAACTTTTGCAAGCCTTGTTTTTAGGCAGCCAGGTTTATCCACTTCCTCACAATTTCTGTGGATAAGATTGTGGCCAAGTCCACGCAGGTGGGCGGAAGCCTTTGATCCGTAAGGAAATTTTGTTTCTGCATCGAAATCAGGCAGCAGACTTTTTCATTAAAAATCAAACGTTTACAAAAACTACCTTCGGTAGTACTGCAGATATAAAATCGATAACACTTCTGCCGGGTTTTGTGGACAGTTCCTATAGCTCATCCATATGTTCAGTAACGACGACGCCGATCCCGCCTATACCGCCCCACCCGTGCTGAGCGTGACTGCGCTCAACCAGCAAGTCGCGCGCCTGCTCGAGCGCAGCTTTCCGCTGGTCTGGATCGGCGGCGAAATCTCGAATTTCACGCGCGCCGCATCGGGCCACTGGTACTTCACGCTGAAGGACGATGCGGCCCAGGTGCGCGCCGTGATGTTCCGCGGCCGTGCCCAGTACGCCGGCTTCACGCCGCGCGAAGGCGACAAGGTCGAGGTGCGCGCCCTGGTCACGCTGTACGGCGCGCGCGGCGATTACCAGATCAACGTCGAGGCGATCCGCCGGGCCGGCGTCGGCGCGCTTTACGAAGCCTTCCTGCGCCTGAAGGAAAAGCTGACCGCGCAAGGCCTGTTCGACCAGGAGCGCAAGCGTCCGCTGCCGCTGTTCGCGCGCAGCGTCGGCATCGTCACCAGCCCCCAGGCGGCGGCCTTGCGCGACGTGCTGACCGCCCTCAAGCGCCGCGCGCCGCACGTGCGCATCGTGCTGTACCCGGCGCCGGTGCAGGGCCAGGGTGCGGCCGAGAAGATTGCCGACGCCATCCAGACGGCATCGCGCCGCGCCGAGGTCGACGTGCTGATCGTCGGCCGCGGCGGCGGCTCGATCGAAGACTTGTGGAGCTTCAACGAAGAAGTGGTGGCGCGCGCGATCGTCGGCGCCAGCATGCCGGTGATCTCGGGCGTGGGCCACGAGACCGATTTCACCATCGCCGACTTCGCCGCCGACCTGCGCGCGGCGACGCCGACCGCTGCCGCCGAGCTGGCGGTGACGCCCCGCGCCGACTGGCTGAACTCGCTCTCGGCCGATGCCGGCGACCTGCGCCGCGCGATGGAGCGCGTCCTCGGCGACGCCGGCCAGAACCTGGATAACCTCAGCCGCCGGCTGCTCAGCCCATCGAGCCAGATCGAGCACCAGCGCCTGAAACTTCTTGGCATGGCCAGCACTCTGACCCATGCGGTGCGCGGTCCGCTCAACCGCCAAAGCGTGATGCTGGCCCAGCTGCAGCAGCGCTGGGCGCGCCATCGTCCGGATTCGCGGGCCATGCGCACCCAGCTCGCCTCCGAACAGCGCCACCTGGTCGCCAGCATGACGGGCCAGCTGCGTGCGCGGCGCGAGGCGATGGCGGCGCTGGCGGCCCAGCTCGAACTGCTGAACCCGCAGCGCACGCTGGAACGCGGCTATGCCATCGTCAGCAATGCCAAGGGCAAGGTGCTGCACGCCCCTGGCCAGATCAAGCCGCGCGACGTGTTGCGGGTACGGCTGGCCGAGGGCAGCGTCGAGATCGGCGTGTCCGGCGTGCAGGACGTGCTCGATTGAAGACTTGACTAAATAGCAGGCTCGACATGCATCGATATGTTATCCGGTTTAGAATAAGCGCCGATTCGGAACATTACCGTTTCTAACTAATCAAAGGAACAAGACATGGAACATACTCTGCCGCCGCTGCCGTATGCCAAGGACGCCCTCCAGCCGACCATGTCGGCTGAAACCCTGGAATACCACTACGGCAAGCACCACCAGGCTTACGTCACCAACCTGAACAACCTGATCAAGGGCACCGAGTACGAAAACATGCCCCTGGAAGAGATCATCAAGAAATCGCAGGGCGGCGTGTTCAACAACTCGGCCCAGGTGTGGAACCACACCTTCTTCTGGAACTGCATGTCGCCGAACGGCGGCGGCGCGCCGACCGGTCCGGTCGCCGATGCGATCAACGCCAAATGGGGTTCGTTCGACAAGTTCAAGGAAGAGTTCCAGAAGTCGGCCGTGAGCAACTTCGGTTCGGGCTGGACCTGGCTGGTGAAGAAGACCGACGGCACCGTCGACATCGTCAACACCTCGAACGCGGCCACCCCGCTGACCACCGAGAACAAGGCCCTGCTGACCGTCGACGTCTGGGAGCACGCCTATTACATCGACTACCGCAACGCTCGTCCGAAGTTCGTCGAATCGTGGTGGAACATCGTCAACTGGGACTTCGTGAACCAGAACCTGGCGTAATCGTCGGATGCCAATGCCAGCCTGATCTGGCATGCCGATCGCCTGCGGCCCGCTCATGCGGGCCGTTTTCTTTCCGGGAGAGTATTGACTATAATAAGCGCGCTTCGGCGTAAGCACGCCGCACAACGTCGTCTGCCTACGTTGTCTTCCAGTCCAGCATTCCTCCCGCTTTTCATCGTGACCACTCCGGAAAATATTCATACTTTCATCATCAGCCTTCCCAAGGACAAGCACCGCCGCGAATACCTGGGCGGGCAGCTGGATGCACTGAACATGCCGTACACGGTGCTGGAAGCAGTCAACGGCAAAGCCCTGTCGGCCGAGGAACTGGCGCTGGCCTACGATCCGAAAAAGGCAGTCCGCCTGTTCAACCGCGAACTCTCGAAAGGCGAAATCGGCTGCACGCTCAGCCACGTCAGCATCTACCGGAAGATGGCCGCCGAGAATCTTCCGCACGCGCTGGTGCTGGAAGACGATGCCAAGATCCTGGAAGACGACCTGGCGGCAACGCTGTCGAAGCTGGCGCAGCTGTACCCGGCCGACGTTCCGGTCGCCGTCATGCTGATCCATGTGAAGCGGGTCGACGCCAACTCCCGCGTGCCGCTGGATGCGAAGCATGACGTGTACGACGCCTACCGCGGCGTGCACACGCACGGTTACTTCATTACCCGGGCGGCTGCGGAAATTCTGGCGCAGAAGCTTTATCCGGCTTATGTCGTTGCCGACAAATGGGAATATTTCCAGGAGAATTTCATTGACGTGAAATGCTTGGTGCCGTATCCGGTGGGCCTGACCGAGGCCGCGCAGTCGTCCAGCATCGAAGCCATGGGCGTGCGCGAGAAAAAACTGACCGACGGCAGCAATTACGGCTATTACCTCAGAAAGATGTTCCGGCAACTGGTGTACCTGGTGCGCTCCCGTCCATTCATCCGGATCGAACACAAAGGCCGCTCCGAACTGGACCCGCTGTAGGCTGTCACCAAATGTATTGAATTGTCGTACAGGTCACATATTGTTCGCCGAGTCTGGCTGCTCTTATAAAATACCCGCCGGAGGTGACAATCATGTATCGCGTATTGCTGGTGGAAGACGATCCGCGCCTGGCGGAACTGGTGACGGAGTATTTGTCCGGCTATGAATTCACGGTCGAACTGGCGACCCGCGGCGACGTCGCGCTCGACAGCTTCAAGGCCGGCAAGCCCGACATCGTCGTGCTCGACCTGATGTTGCCCGGCATGGACGGGATGGTCGTGTGCCGCCAGATCCGCGACATCTCCGAAGTGCCGATCCTGATCCTGACCGCGCGCGAAGATACCTATGACGAAGTCTCGGGCCTCGAACAGGGCGCGGACGACTTCGTCAACAAGCCGGTCCAGCCGCGCGTCCTGCTGGCACGCCTGCGCGCGCTGCTGCGCCGCTCCCAGCCCAAGGCGGCCGGCGACAGCCGCGTGCTCGAGTTCGGCGCGCTGCGCATCGTCACCACCGACCGCAGCGTCAGCTGGCGCGGCGAGCCCTGTGTGCTCAGCAATACCGAATACAAGCTGCTGCTGGTGCTGGCCGAGGCCGCCGGACGCGTGCTGTCGCGCGACGAGCTGCTGAAGAAAATGCGCGGCATCGAGTTCGATGGGCTGGACCGGAGCATCGACAACAGCATCTCCAAGCTGCGCCGCAAGTTCGACGATACGGTGTCGGAAAAGATCAAGACGGTGTGGGGCGAGGGTTATCTGTTTTCGCCTTCGGCGTGGAACTGAGACCTCACTCGAACACCGGCAAGATCGCCAGCGGCACGCTGTCCGTCAGCACCTGCCCGCGCTCGCTCCCGAAGCGGTAGATCACGGTCGGCAAGCCCTGCTCGGCCACGCCCGGCGCCGCCGGCAGCACGTCCTCGCTCCCGCCCTCGGGCCGCCAGTGCGCCCCGCCCTCGCCTTTTTTGCCGAACACGAAGCGCGTGCCGACGCACTGGCGGCTGCGCTGCGAAGCGTCGACGTAGCGCGCGAAGCCGAGCGCCTGGGCGCAGGCGCTGCGCAGGTCGGCGCTGTCGTAGACGCCGTCGGCGCGGATGGCGATGCTGACCTGGGGGCGCAGCGCGAACGGGATCCCCTTGCGGTTCAGCACCAGCGCCGCGTTGTCGTCGTAGGCCGCTTTCTGCAGCGGCAGCGGCGTGCGCCCGAGCGGATCGAGCGGCAGGTGCAGCTGGGTGGTCTTGCCGGCCAGCGTCAGCTGCAGGCCGTCGCCGAGGACGGCCGCGCCGCGCGGCAGCACTTGCAGCTGGCTCTGCAGGAAGTGCTTGGGGCCGCCATATTTCTCGAACACGACCATGGCGCGGTAGGCGTCGCGGTAGCTGGCCCACTCGCCATCCTGCAGCTGCGCGTGCGCCTGGCCGGCCGCCAGCAGCAGCGGCAGCGCGGCGGCAGCGACGGTAGCGAGGGAAAGCCGTACGGTGCGCATCGTCAGAAGCGGTAAGCGATGGCGGCCGAGACCGTCACATTGGTGGGCCGCTCGACGAGCGGGCTCTTGGCGGCATCGCCCAGCAGGCGCTTGACCTGCAGGTTCGAGGTCAGCATCCACGACGGCGTCCAGGCCCAGGTCCAGCGCGCCCCGACGTGGACGTCCTGGAGGCCGCCGCCCGGCCGGTAATAAGCAAAACGGCTGCGCTCCGCTTCTGCCTGCGTCACCCCGAACCAGGTGGCATTGTCCTTGCGGTTGACCAGGGTCAGGCCGGCCGCCAGCGACAGGGTGTGATGTTCGGCGACCGGGGCGGCCAGGCGCTGCACGCCCAGCTGCACGCGCACGCCGTCGTGGTCCCTGCCTGAACCGGCCAGCGCGGACCCGGTGAGGCGCCAGTCGGGCGCCAGGTAATAGTTGGCGAAGGCGCCGGCCTGCAGGCGGGTATCGATCTCGTCCATGCCGCCGAGGCGCTGGCCGCGCAGCATCAGCTGCTTTTCGATGGGATTGACGAGCACGAAGCTGGTGGTCTCGACGACGCTGCCGATGCCGTTGCCGCTGCCGCGTTCGTCGCGGCCCGGCAACACCGCCAGTAGCGGACCGAACTCGAAAGTCGGCGAATCGGACAGGTGCATGCCTGCGCTCATGCCCGAAACGAAGATGCCATTGCTCCACTGGACCTGTAGCACGGGCAAGGCCCTGACCTTGCGGCTGCCGGTGCCGTCGTAGCGCGGCGCCGATTGCGCGCCGAGGCCGACGTACATGTCGCGGCTGCCGTCCGGCATCGGATTGCGCGCCGGCGTCTGGGCCCAGCCCGGGACACAGGCGGCGCTGCAGGCAATGCCGAGGACGAGGCGCAGGAGGTGGTTCATGTCGAGATGAAGAGATTCGGAAAGACAATATTCTACGTGCTTGTTTTCCCGCCTCCCATATCTCGATGCTGTATCCAGCTGGAATAAAAAAACCCACCCTCACTCGCGCTTCAGGTGGGCAAACGGAAACCTGATGCATTCGCATCGTACGCAAGGCAAGTGCAGCAATCACCCGCGAAATGTCGAGCGATTGTCGTCAATTTGTAAATGCCTACTTTTTGCAATTACTCCTATACAATCTCGCGGATGCGCATGACCCCTTCAACCGCCAACGGCAGCGCGGCGTGAACCGCCTGTTCTTCCGCTTCTTCGTGCTCGTGATGCTGTCGATCACGGCGGCGACCTTCGTCATCTACTTTGTCTTTGCGCGCCTGTTCGGCGATCCGCTGGAAGACATCGCGCGGCGCCAGGCCTCGGCCCAGATCTTCCTGATCGAGCAGTACGTCGACCAGGCCGCGGCCGACGAATGGCTGGGCCGCCTGAACAAGGTGCGCGAGGTGTCGAGCGCGCACTTCGACCTGGTGCCGCTGGCGCAGGCGCGCGCCGCCCTGGCCGCGCGCCAGCATGCGGCGCTGGCGCGCGGCGAGATCGTCCTCGATCCGGCCCAGCGCGCCTTCTACCGGCGCGTCGATACCGCCGGCAAGCGCTACGTCGGCAGCGAGGACGAGGTGATCCGCGCCTGGAACCTGCCGATCGACCTGGAACAGGCGCTGGCGATGGAAGTGCTGCGCTACGTGATCGTGGCGCTGGCGCTGCTGGTGCCGATCGCGCTGTGGTCGCGCGCGCACTGGAAGGCCTTGCAGTCGCTGTCGCACGTGGCCGACGAGTTCGGTGCAGGCCGGCTGTCGGCGCGGGCGCAGCTGCAGCCGGCCGATGCGGTCTACCCGCTGGCCGAGCGCATCAATGCGATGGCGGAGCGCATCCAGGGCTTGCTGGAAGCGCAGAAGAACCTGCTGCATTCGGTGTCGCACGAATTGCGGACGCCGATCGCACGGCTGGAGTTCGGGCTGGAGCTGCTGGCGGAACGGGCTGCGGACCCTGGCGCCGGTGGTCCGGCCCATGCCGCGGCCCTGGTCAAGCGTATCGGCGCCATGGGCGGCGACCTGGCCGAGCTGAACGAACTGGTCAACGAGCTCCTGTCGATGAGCAAGCTGGACAATGCTGGCGCCGCGCAGCGCCTGCCCTTCGAACTCGCCGCCATGCTGCAGGAATGTGCCGACGGCATGCATCCGCGCCCGCAGCAACTGGATTGCGAGGTCGACGCCGGCCTGAGCAGCATCGACGGCGACCGCCGCCTGCTGGCGCGCGCGGTCGGCAACCTGCTGCGCAATGCCGAGAAGTACGCGGCGCGCCAGGTGCTGCTCAGTGCGCGCCCCCTCGATGGCCGGGTCGAGATCGCGGTCGAGGATGACGGCCCGGGCATTCCCGACGACGAAGCCGAGCGCGTGTTCGAACCCTTCTACCGGCTCGACCGCAGCCGCGACCGCGCCACCGGCGGCTTCGGCCTCGGGCTGTCGATTGCGCGCAAGGCGGTGCTGCTGCATGGCGGCACCCTGCACGTCGAACGCAGCGCACTCGGCGGTGCGCGTTTCGTGGTGGAGCTGCCGCTGTCCTGAGTTATTTCGACTGGGCTGCCTTGTCGACCAGCACCGTGGCCACCTGCAGCGTCGCATCGAACAGCGCCGCGCGATCGCGCGGCGCGAGCTTGGCACCGACCGCCGCCGGCGAGGTCATGTAGCGCCCGTCGATCACCAGCGCCGGCGCCGAATCGATGCCGTAGGCGGCAGTGATCCTGGCCAGCTGGCGCAGCTTGGTGTTGACGCCGAAGGAATTCCAGGCATTCAGGAAAGTCGCGCGGTCGATGCCGTTCTTCGCCACCCAGTCGATGATGGCCTCGTCCTTGTTCAGGCGGATGCGGTCGACGTGCACGGCCTTGAAGATCTTCGCGTGCATCTGGTCGACCTTGCCCAGCGCTTCCAGGGTCAGGTACAGGTGGGCTTCAGGGTCGTTGGGGCCGGTGTACGGGAAGTGCACGCGGCGCACGACGATGCGGTCGCCTTGCTGGCGGATCCAGTTCTCGAAGCCCGGCTCGAGTGCATTGCACACCCTGAAGGGTAGCATTGTTTCCAGGAGATATTTACTTAATGGAAACTTAAAGCCAAACTGAAGATGAGCGAACTCGACTCGCTCAGCGGCCCGGCTTCGGCGGCGGTTCCGGCTTCACGTGGGTGACGCCGTACCACAGGTGTTCCCACCAGTGGTCGCGCGAGCGCACCGTGCGCAGGCATTGCTGGTCGATCGATCCCTTGAAGACCGGGTCCGGGCACTGGTTCGTCATCAGGGCATTGCGCTGGTTTTCGGCATTCACCAGCGCGATACCCAGCCAGAAGGCAAGCGCCGCGAAGGCCAGCGCCAGGCACCACGCGAAGTGGTTCCAGTTGCTCGAATCGAACAAGTCCTGCGTTTCCGGCTTGGACTTGTCGTATATCTTGAGGATCTTGCCTTCGACGTCGCTCATCTTGATTCTTGATTACTTCGTTTTCGCCGCCTTGGCGACCAGGGCATCCATCACCTGCAGGGTGGCCTGGAACAGCTGCGGCTCGTTAGTGGTCTTCACCGAATTGTAGACGATCGACGGCGAGGTCTGGTACTTGCCGTCGATGACGATGGTCGGCGCGCCTTCGACCTTGTAGGCCTCGACCAGCTTGCTCTGCTGGCGCAGCTTGGTCATCACGCCGAACGAGTTCCACGCATTCAGGAAGGTGGCGCGGTCGATGCCGTTCTTCGATACCCAGTCGATGATCGTATCGTCCTTGGTCAGGCGCACGCGGTCCACGTGCATTGCCTTGAACACCTTGGCGTGCATCTGCTCGACCTTGCCCAGCGCTTCGAGCGTCAGGTACAGGTGGGCTTCCGGATCGCTGGCGCCCTGCGACGGGATGTGCACGCGGCGCACGACGATGTTGTCACCCTGCTTTTTGACCCATTGTTCGAACTGCGGTTCCAGCGCGTTGCAGTGCGGGCAGTGATACATGAAGAATTCGATCACCTCCACCTTCTTGCCCACGGCCTGCACCGCTTGCGGCTGGGGGAGCGTAATGTACTCGACGCCATTCTTCGGGTCGGTCGGCGAAGCGAAGGCGGTGCCGGCGGCAAGGGCAGCGGCGAGCAGGGCAAAACGCAGGGAACGCATAGATATCCTTCTGGTGTCTGGTTACGGGTACTGTACGGAACGAACGACCGCGAGATTACCACTTTTTCGGGGCCCCGGCCCTTAGCCGGGGCTTAGATTATGTTAGAAGTCGTAACGGGCCGAGACTTTCACCTGGCGGCCGTTGCTCGGGTAGATGCCCGAGCGGCAGCCGTAGGCGTAGCTGTAGTACTGGCGGTCTGCCAAGTTGAGGCCGCTGACGGCGAACTCCCAGCCGTCGGTCTTGACCGCGTAGCGGGCGTCGAGGCTCACGTACGAGGGCATGCGCAGGTCGCAGCTGTTGTCGAAGTCGTTGCCGTTGCGCTGGCGGTCGACCCACTGGACGCCGACGTCGGCCGACTGGGCGCCCGCCGGCAGCCAGGCCAGGCGCGCGGTGACCACGTTCTTCGGCACCAGCACCAGTTCGCGGCCGGCGTTCGGGCCTTCGGTGAACGCGGCGTTCACGTGCTGCAGGTGGGCGCTGGCATGCCAGTCGGCGGCGATGCGGGTCTCGGCGTCGATCTCGATGCCCTGGCGGCGGGTCGGATCGAGGTTGGTGTTGGCGGCGAAGCCGTTCACGGTCGGGTCGTAGAAGATCTCGTTGTTCAGCTTGTGGCGGAACAGGCGCGCGGTCAGCTTGCTGTCGCCGGCGGCGTTGGCCAGCGTCGCGCCCAGTTCCAGGTCGTGCGAGGTCTGTACCTTCAGCATCGTGTTGACCGGGAAGCGGAAGGCGTTGTCGTCGACGTTCGGCACACGGTAGCTTTGCCCTGCCTTGGCGTACACGCCGAGCGGCGCCAGCGGCTTGTAGCTGACCTGGGCTTCCCAGGCGTTCTGCGATTGCTTGCCGTGGTCCGGGGTGGCGAAGGCCAGTTCGTCGGTGAAGTCCTTGTCGAAGGTCTCGTGGCGCGCGCCCAGCGCCAGGCGGCCTTCGTGGGCGGCGTCGAAGCGCAGCTCGTCGCGCAGGTAGACGGCGCGCGAGGTCTGGCTGGCGTCGGCGTTCGAGTACGGCGAACTGGTCTTGCGCTTCCAGCGCGCCAGGTCGACGCCGGCCACGGCTTCGTTGACCATGCCACCCACGCTGCCCAGCCAGCGCGCGCGCGGCGAGAACTGGTCCTGGCGGCCGTCGTAGGCATTGGTCGACGGGTAGGCGCTCGACAGGTAGGCCGCGCGCACGTTGCGTTCGCGGTGCGACAGCTCGGCCGCCAGGTCGACCGCACCCAGGCGGTACTCGGCGAAGGCGGTCGCCAGGTTGGTGTCGAGCGAGCCGAAGTCCTGCGCCGTGCTGGCCGTGGTCGGGTCCTCGTTGAACTGTTCCAGCGTCAGCGGACCGGGGAACCGGGTTTCCTGCTGGGCGCTTTCGACGCGCATGCCGATGCGGCCGTTGTTGATGCGGGTCTGCAGGCCGACGCTGAAATTGCGCAGGTCGTAGGCGCCGTTCTTGCGGTAGTTCTGGCTGCCCTGGCGCGCCACGGCGACGTCGGCCGTGATGTCGCCGGTCACCTGGGTCAGCGCCACGCGCACGTCGTGCTGGTGGAATTCGCCGCCTTCGGCGAACACCGAACCGTGCATGCCCTGACGGGCGCCGCGGCGGGTGAAGATCTGGATCACGCCGCCAATGGCGCCGTCGCCGTACAGCACGCTGCCGCCGCCGCGCGTGATCTCGATGCGCTCGACGGTGTCGATCGGAATCGCGGCCAGGCTCGGCGCGGTCTGTTCGTTCTCACTCAGGCGCACGCCGTCGACCAGCACCACCATGTTCTGGGCGCTGTTGGTGCCGAAGCCGCGCAGGTCGAGCGTGAAGTCGGGCGAGGAATCAAGGCTCTGGCGGCCGTACACGCCGCCGATCTTGCGGATCGCCGCGTTGACGTCGTTGACGCCGGCGCGGCGGATCTCGTCCTGGGTGATGACGGTGGCACCGATCGGCTGCAGCGCGGTGTCGCTCGGGAAGCGGGCGCCGGTGACGACGACGGTCGACGGAACGTCCTGGGCGGCGGCGGTGCCGCTCAGCAGGGACAGGGCAAGGGCGCAGGCCAGCGCGAGCGGCCGGACGGCCGGTGCGCCGCTGGAAACAACAGCAGGATTCATTGGATTTATTCTTGATTCGTTTTGGCCGGCGCGCGTCCCCGCACACCGGCTTGTCATGGAAGAGCCTTGGGCTCCTTCCCCCTGTCCTGGCCGGTATCCGGGCTGGCAAGACCGACTGCATCGCGTTTTGCGATGCAGCCTGCCGCTATCGAAAGGCGGCGCTTGCTTACCGTTGCGGGGGCAGCACACGTTGACGCCGGGCCGGAGGCCGGGCATGCCGTGTTTCCCGTTTGACTCGGCGCGCGGAACGCACGCCGGAGCACCAGAACCGGGCGATTATACCTTTGATAAAAGTCGACCGCCATCCGTGGACCGACAGGTCATCATAAAGAGTGGATCGTCCGTCGCGTTCTCGCATATAGTTATGTGCATAAAAGCAAGATCCACTTTATGGGGTGCGTTTTCATGCGACTCAGTTCCACGGTATTCAAGATCGCCGCCGCCGCGGGCGTCGCCGGCAGCCTGCTGGCAGCGGGCGCCGCGGTCACGGCCGGCCTGCGCGTCCAGGACGGCACAACGGCTGCGGCATCGGCCGCCGCTGCATCCACGCCGCCACCCGGCGCCGACGGCATCGCGCTGGCAGGCCCGCATGCCGCCGCAGTCACCACGCCGAGCAGCCCGACTGCCTGGGGCGGCCCGCGCAGCGGCAGCGAGCCGACCCTGTCCGACCGCGTGGTCCACTACGACATCGACGCCACGCTGGACCCGGTCAAGCACAGCGTCACCGGACGCGAAAAACTCACCTGGCGCAACCGCAGCGCCGTGCCGGTGAAAAGCGTCTACCTGCACCTGTACATGAACGCCTTCGAGGGCAGCGGCAGCACCTTCTTCACCGAGAAGCGCCTGCGCGAGAGCGGCTTCCGCTCCGGCGTCGATACCAAGGACGGCGAATGGGGCCACATCGCGCTGCGCGGCGTCAGCCAGGGCGACGCCCAGGTGCCGTGGACGTTCGTCCAACCCGACGGCGGCCCGGCCAGCGACCACACCGTGGTGCGCTTCGACCTGCCCACCGCGGTGGCGCCGGGCGCCTCGACCACCTTCGACATCAACTTCCATACCCAGCTGCCGCGCGTGATCGCGCGCACCGGCTATTTCGGCACTTTCCACCTGGTCGGCCAGTGGTTCCCCAAGATCGGCGTGCTGGAACTGCCGGGCGAGCGCGGCGCCACCGCCCCGCGCTGGAATGCGCACGAGATGCACCTGAATTCCGAGTTCTACGCCGACTTCGGCAGCTACGACGTCCGGCTGACCGTACCGAAAGAGTACACGGTCGGCGCCACCGGCGAGCGCGTCGGCACCCCGGTCGAGAAGGACGGCATGCTGACCCAGCGCTTCGTGCAGGGCGACGTCCACGACTTCGCCTGGACCGCCGACCGCCGCACCGCCAAGCCGATGGTCGACACCTGGACCGGTCCCGGCAGCCCGCAGGTGACGGTGACCGTGCTGTATCCGCCCGAATACGTGGCCAGCGCGGCGCCGGCGCTGAAGGCAGCCAAGGATTCGCTGACCTATTTCTCGAACACGCTCGGCCCCTACCCGTATAAAACGCTGACCGTCGTCATCCCGCCCTACAACGCGGAAGAAGCCGGCGGCATGGAATACCCGACCTTCTTCACCGCCGAAGGCTACGTCAACGCCGATCCGGACACGCTGAGCCGCTACGCGCTCGACGCCGTCACCATCCACGAATTCGGCCACGGCTACTTCTACGGCCTGCTGGCCTCGAACGAATTCGAGGAACCGATGCTGGACGAAGGCCTCAACGAGTACTGGCAGCTGCGCATGCTGCGCGAGCGCGGCCAGGACATCCACCTGGCCACCCCGCTCAGCCGCAAGCTCGGCTTCGGGCCCGGCTTCAAGGCCTTCGAGGCCGAACGCATGGGCACGCCGCGCAACGACCCGGCCGACGCGCCCGGCCAGAACGCCTATGACCGCCTGCAGGGCATCGGTCCGGTCTATTCGCGCACTGCCATCACGATGCGCGACCTGGAAGCGCAGATCGGCAAGGAGGCGACGGAGCGTGCCTTCAAAGAATACTACCGGCGCTGGAAATTCCGCCACCCGAGCGTAGCCGACCTGCGCGAGACCCTGGCCGAAGCAAGCGGCCGACGCGCCGCAGTGGAAGCGCTGTTCGCGCAACAAATCTACAAGAGCACGCGCGTCGACGACCGCATCGCCGCCTTCAGCAGCCACGAGGAAGTGCCGCTGCCGGGCACGCGCCAGGCCGGCAGCGCCTGGGTCGAGGACAAGCAGGGCGACATCGACAAACGCATCGACAGCGTGCGCGCCGACTGGAAGAAGGCACATCCGAACGCCAGGGAGGGCCAGGGCCCCTACCCGTGGCGCACCGAAGTGCTGGTGCGGCGCCAGGGCGCGCCGGTACCCCAGCTGCTGCGCGTGAAGTTCGCCGACGGCAGCGTCGAGACCGTGCGCTGGGACGCCGACGAACCATGGCGCAAGTTCAGCTGGGTCAAGCCGGCCAAGGCGGTATCGGCCGAACTCGATCCGCAGCGCAGCCACTTCCTCGACGTCAGCAAGCTGGACGACAGCCGCACCATCGACCCCGACGCCGGCGCCGCGCGCCGCTGGAGCCTGGATATCGCCGCCATCGTGCAAACCCTTCTCACCCTGATCGCGACCGTATGATGAATTCCCAACTCGAATCGGCGTCGCTGGCCCCCGAGAACGATGCGCTGCGCGGCGTGCGCCGCCCTCCTTTCGGACTCAGGCGCGCGCTGCGCGCGGCCGGTGCCGCGCTGCAATGGCGCCTGCTGCTGTGGTGGGTCCTGCTGCTCGTGCTGCCGGCCATCGTGGCCGCGCTGCCGGTGTGGCGCATGCTGTCCGCCAATCTCGACTACGCGGTGCACGCGCCCCAGCTGGCGGCGCGCCTCGACATGCTGGCCATCGCCGACATCGGCGCCAGCCTGCAGGAGCGCTGGAGCGCGGCCGTCGGCACCGGCGCCATGGTCGCGCTGGCGCTGACGCTGCTGCTGTCGCCGCTGCTGTCGGGGATGACGATCGTCGCTGCGCGCGCGCCTGGGCGCCTGGGCATGGGTGCCCTCTTGAGCGGCGGCGCCCAGGAATACCCGCGCATGCTGCGCACGCTGATCTGGGCCGTGATCCCGCTCGGGATCGCGGGGCTGCTGGCCGGCGCCGCCTTCCGTGCGGCCGGCAACACGGCAACCAGCGCGCTCCTGGAAAGCGACGCCGCGCATGCCTCCCGCGTTGCCACCCTGGTGGCGCTGCTGGTGTTCGTGATCGTGCACGCGACGGTCGACGCCGGCCGCGCCTTGCTCGGCAGCGAACGGCAGCGCAAGTCGGCGGTGGCGGCCTGGTTCGGCGGCGTCAGGCTGCTGCTGCGCCGGCCGCTGGCGCTGCTGGGCAGCTACGTGGTCATCACCGCCATCGGCCTGACGGTCGCCGCCCTGCTGGCACTGGCGCGCGTGCAAGTGCCGGCGCTGGGCGGCGGCGGCACGGTCGGCGCGATCCTGCTGGCCCAGCTGATCGTGGTGGTGCTCGGCTGGATGCGCAGCGCGCGGCTGTTTGCGCTGATGGCGCTGGCGCGCGACCAGGCGCCGCGCTGACGCCCACCCGCCACGCGAACGGCCCGGATGGGATACCATCGGCATTTTCGATCTTCCAAGGAGCCGTCATGTCCCGCCTGCCCACGTATTTCGTCTCGCACGGAGGCGGTCCCTGGCCGTGGATGAAGGAGCAGTACGGCCCGACCTACGACAAGCTGGAAGCCTCGCTGGTGGACATCCGGCGCCAGGCCGGCGCCCGTCCCAAGGCGGTGCTGGTGGTGAGCAGCCACTGGGAAACCGACGGCTTCACGGTATCGTCGGGCACGGCGCCGGGCATGATCTACGACTATGGCGGCTTCCCGCCGCACACCTACCAGATCCAGTACCCGGCGCCGGGCCAGCCGCAACTGGCCGAGCGCGTGGCCGGGCTGCTGGACGCCGCCGGCCAGCCGGCCACGCTGGATGCGGAGCGCGGCTTTGACCACGGCACCTTCTCGATGCTGAAATCGGTGTACCCGGACGCCGACATGCCGGTGGTGCAATTGTCGATCCGCCGCGGCTACGACCCGGCCGTCCACCTGGCCGCCGGGCGCGCGCTGGCGCCGCTGCGCGACGAGGGCGTGCTGATCCTCGGCAGCGGCCTCTCCTTCCACAACCTGCGCCAGTTCGGGCCGGGCGGCGCGCTGGCCTCGCATGCCTTCGACACCTGGCTGCAGCACGTGCTGCTCGAGCTGTCGCCGGCGGACCGCGAACAGGCGATGCTGCAGTGGAGCGAGGCGCCGTATGCGCGGCATGCGCACCCGCGCGAGGATCACCTGGTGCCGCTGTGGGTGGCGCTGGGGGCGGCCGAGCAGGAGGCGGCCGCCTGCGTGTATCACGAGGATGCGTTCTTCGGCGCCTTGACGGTGTCGAGCTTCCGGTTCGGGCAGGCGCCCGGCAACATGGCGTAAGGTTCAGGTGCCGCGCTTGCCGCGGGCTGCCTCTTCTGCCTTGCGGGCCGCTTTCTCGGCAGCGATGCGCGCCTTCTCTTCCATCTCGATGCGGTGCTGCTCCAGCGCCACGGCGCGGGTCTGCGGCGTTTCCAGGCTGATGCGCCCCAGCGCGCCCTGGCGGTAATCCTGCAGCAGCACATGGGCTGCCTTTTCGTAGTCGAAGTCGCCGCCGCGCACGCGGAAACCGCGCCGCGCCGCCACGCCTTCGATCACGCCGACGCCGTCCATGCCCTCGGTCTTGAGGCCGTAGCGCGCCGCCAGCAGCTGCGGATAGCGTTCCAGCAGCAGCGTGCCGAGGAATTCCGCGACTTCCTCCTCGATCACGGCATTGGTGCCGACCGCGTGGCTGGCGGCCAGCATCATGCCATCGCTTTCCATCGCGATCTTCGGCCACAGCATGCCGGGGGTATCGACCAGCACCGTGAACTTGTCGAGGTAGAGGCGCTGCTGGGTCTTGGTCACGGCCGGTTCGTCGCCGACCTTGGCCACGCGCTTTTTCAGCAGCGCGTTCATCAGGGTCGACTTGCCGACGTTGGGAATGCCCATGATCATGATGCGCAGCGGCTTGGTCGGCACCCCGCGGTGCGGCGCCAGCGACTTGCACAGTTCGGGGATGCGGTTGACGTCGGACGGCTTCTTGGTCGTCATCGGATAGGCGGTGACGCCGTCCTGGGCGTCATACCAGGCGGCCCAGGCGGCGGTGGCCTGAGGATCGGCCAGGTCGGTCTTGTTCAGCACTTTCAGGCAGGGGCGCTGGCGGAACTTGCGCAATTCCTCGACCATCGGGTTGCTGCTCGCCTGCGGCAGGCGGGCGTCCAGGACCTCGATGACCACATCGATGTTTTCCATCTGCTCCGCCGCTTCCTTGCGCGCGGCGGCCATGTGCCCCGGGAACCATTGTATCGACATCTTGTATTCTCAAAAATCTGCGTTCAAAGCGCTATTTTACGCTGGGTGCGCCTCCTTCCCCTATTTTCAGGGGCGCGTTTTGCCCTGGTTGCGCACACTCGCTCGGCGGCAGGGGCTGGCCGGGATCGAAGGCGGCCAGCTGCTGCCGGGCCAGCGCCACGTCCTTTCCGAACTCCGCCAGGTAGCGCGAGCGTTCCTCGCTCTGCCATTCGGCGTCCGAAAAGCCGGACAGCGGATGCGCCCCGCTGGTGAGGACCTTGCCTTCCAGGCGCGGCAGCAGGGCGCGGTCGGTGGCCGATCCGGGGTTTTCCTTGAGCAGGTAGCCGTCGACGTCGCGCAGGGTCAGCGGCAGCGCCGCTTCCCGGTCGCGTACCAGCTTGCCGAACACGGCCAGCCTGACGTCATTCGGACCGGGGCCGAGGATGTCGTTGAAGGTCAGCAGCGCGAACGGGCGGCCGGCGGCATCGTCGACGCGGCCGCTGATCACGTAGCGGCCGGGCATGCGCACATCGAGCTTCAGGATGAAGGCCAGCGCGCCGTTCTCGACCGCCTCGCGCGCGGGGCCGCTCCACACGGCCGGCAGCTCGGGCGTGTGGATGACGTCGAAGAGCACCGCGCCGCTCTTGCCGCCCGCATTGAAGCCGACTTCGGTGCGGATGGTGCCGTCGAAGCCGGCCAGGCCGGTCTGGGCCGGGGCCAGGACGCCGGCAAAGGCGCCGTCGCCCGCGACCGGATCGGCGCCGTTGCCATCGTCGGCGAAGGGCAGCGTGACCTGGGGTGCCGCGCGCGTGGCGCCGTAGGTGATGCCGCGCGCCAGCGCCCGCGTGACCACCAGCGGCAGCACCCTGCCCGCGGCGTCGACCGCGCGCAGCGAGAAGGTCACCGCTTCGCCGGCCGCCAGGTAAACGCGCGACTGCGCCGTCTGCACCTGGACCGTGGCATCGCTGCCGCCGCCTTCGAGGCGCAGCGGATGCATCTCGGTGACCGGCGCATTCGGCGCATTCTGGTCGATGTGCTCGGCCATCGGGCGCGAACCGGCCGGATAGCGGCTGCCGGCGCGGTAGCTGCAATACGTGTGGTCGACCAGTTGCAGGTGTTCGATCAGCACGCGGCGCCGGCGCGCACGGTCGTCCGGCGCGGGCAGGCCGGCGCCATCCGCTTTGCCGGCAACATACCGGACCGATGCGCCGGACATGGCGGCCGCGGCGCTGGGCAGCGGTGCCGGCGGATCGTGACGGAACAGGCGCGACGCCGCCAGTAGACCCAGCAATAACACCAATATCAGCGCCAAGGTCCGCGCCGCGCTCATGGCCCGCCAGGGCCGTCCCACCAGGCGTCCGCTAGCGCGCGTTGGCCGCCACCGCATTGCGCATCACCGACACGATCCCGCCCCAGCTGCCGTTCGTGTAGTGGTTGTAGTCTTCGCCATCGTCGCGGAAGGCCACCGAATGGTTGTTCCACTTGGTGCTGCCGCCCTGGTTCGGCGCCGTACCGAGCGTCAGGTCGTTGCAGAACCAGTCGCCCGGATTGCACAGCGCCCGGCCCGCGCTGCCGGCCACGCCGCCCGCGCTGTGATAGGCCTCGACCTCGTCGTCCTGGCCCGGCAGCACGCCGGAGTACAGGGTGCCGCGCGCGCCGGCATACATCCAGAACACGACGCCGCGGGTTTCATTGTGGTTGTACATGGCGCGCGCGGTGGCGACCCGGACGTCCTGCACCAGCGGCTCCGAGGTGGTCCAGGCACCGATGGTGGCCAGTTCCGAACCGCCGCCGGAGCCGGCCGCCGAAGCCACCCATTTGATGTTCCAGCCGGTCTGCGTGCCACCGCCGGCGCCGCAGACGCCGGCCCCATCGGCCACCGCATTCCTGACCGTGCGCGTCGAGCCGCCGTAGTTGGCCAGCGTGTAGCCGATCAGGAGGTCGCCGGCGCTGTGGGTCGCGATGTAGCACCAGTTATCGCCGGTGCAGAAGCAGTCGAGGGCGTCGCGGATGCGCGGGCTGGCCGCCGCGATGCTGCTGCGTCCATCCCAGTTGACGGATTTCTTGTTGATGCCGGCGTCGACGCCGGACGGGCCCCAGTAGGTCCAGCTGTTGTAATTGCCGACGATGCCGCCGCCGGTGCGGCCGTTGATCCACAGCGTGTAGTTGGCCGCCGACGCCAGCCCCGTAACCACGAGCAGGCACAGCGCGATGCAGAAACGCAGCAGTCTCATCATTCTCTCCAACCTGGTTGTTGTCGAGTTTAGAGACTGCCGCGTTCAAATAGGTTCTCAGTCCAGCTCGGCCAAGGCCTTGACGTGGGCCACGACGCTGCGTCCCAGCGCCGATAGATTGTAGCCCCCCTCCAGGCAGCTGACGATGCGTCCCTGCGCGTGTTCGCGCGCCACCTCGACCAGCCGGTGCGTGATCCACGCGTAATCCGCTTCGACCAGCGCCATGCCGCCGAGGTCGTCCTCGCGATGGGCATCGAAGCCGGCCGACACGAAGATCATCTGCGGCCGGTGCGCATGCAGGGCCGGCAGCCACTGTTCCTCGACCACCTTGCGCATGGCGCTGCCGTCGGTGCGGGCCGGCACCGGGATGTTGACGCTGGTCGGTGTCACCGGGCCGGGTTCGGTGTACGGATAGAACGGGTGCTGGAAAAAGCTGGCCATCAGCACGCGCGGGTCGTCGCGGAAGGATTCGTCGGTGCCGTTGCCGTGGTGGACGTCGAAGTCGACGATCGCCACCCGCTCCAGCCCGTGCACCTCGAGCGCGTGGCGGGCCGCGATGGCGACGTTGTTGAACAGGCAGAATCCCATCGGTTCGGACGGGCGCGCGTGGTGGCCCGGCGGGCGCACCGCGCAAAAGGCGTTGTCGATGGTACCGGCAAGCACCGCGTCGGTGGCGGCCACGGCGGCCCCGGCGGCGCGCAGGGCGGCGCGGTAGCTGTCCTTGCACAGCAGGGTGTCGCCGTCGAGCGGATAGTGCTCGCCGGCCGGCGGCAGGTTGTCGCGCACCAGGTCGAGCGCGCCGCGGCTGTGGTTGCGCAGGATGGCGGCTTCGTCGGCCAGCGGGGCGCTGCAGTGCTCGATCAGGCCGTCCAGGCGCGCCAGGATCAGTTGGTCCTCGATCGCGCGCAGGCGGGCCGGCGTTTCCGGATGCCAGTCGCCCATGTCGTGCAGGAGGCAGTCCGGGTGGCTGTAGATTGCGGTACTCATGGTCGTTGTCGGTATGCTGCGCTCATCCATGTCGCCCCGATTTACGGTTCTCGCATAGAATCGAACCGGAAGCATGTTGACGCAGGAATAAAAAGATTTCCGTTGACGTTAATCTACCATGCGTCTGGGGCTCGCGCGGAATCAAGAAAGGAATCCATGTTTAACAAACTGCACGCCGCGGCACGCCAGGTCAGCCAGATCGTGGTCGGCAAGGACCGGCAGGTGCGCCTGGCCATGACTTGCCTGCTGGCCGGCGGCCACCTCCTGATCGACGACGTGCCCGGCGTCGGCAAGACCACGCTGGCGCATGCGCTGGCCCTGTCGCTCGGCCTGAAATTCAACCGCGTCCAGTTCACCAGCGACCTGCTGCCGGCGGACGTGGCCGGCATCTCGGTCTACGAGCGCGAAAAGAACGGCTTCGCCTTCCACCCCGGGCCGATTTTCACCCAGGTGCTGCTGGCCGACGAGATCAACCGCGCCACGCCCAAGACCCAGTCCGGCCTGCTCGAAGCGATGGAAGAACGCCAGGTGACGGCCGACGGCGTCACGCGCGCCCTGCCCGAGCCCTTCTTCGTGATCGCGACCCAGAACCCGGCGCATCAGGTCGGCACCTTCCCGCTGCCGGAATCCCAGCTCGACCGCTTCCTGATGTGCCTGTCGCTGGGCTATCCGGACGCCGCCGCCGAGCGCGCCCTCCTCATGGGCGAGGACCGGCGCGCCATGCTCAAGACCATCGTCCCGACCATGCACCCGGGCGAGCTGATGGAGGCGCAGCGCGCGCTGCGCGCGATCCACGCTTCCGGCTCGCTGATCGACTACCTGCAGGCGCTGGCCCAGTCCTCGCGCTCGGGCCAGCTGTTCGCCGAAGGCCTGTCGCCGCGCGCCACGCTGGCGCTGCTGCAGGCGGCACGCGCCTGGGCCGCGCTCGAGGGGCGCGACCACGTGATCCCGGAAGATATCCAGACGCTGCTGGTGCCGGTCTGCGCCCACCGCCTGCGCCCGCTGAAGGCCGCGCACGGCACCGCGATGGCCAGCCGCGACCTGGTGCTGCAGTTGCAGAAATCGGTCCCGGTGTGACATGAAAACGGCGACCGTGGCGCACAAGGTGGACGGCGCGGAATCGCCGTGGTCCGGCTGGCTGCGGCGCCGGCGCGGGGCCTGGCGCACGCGCGCCACCGCCAGCGACGCCGGCGAAGTGGAACTGGGCCAGCGCCGCGTCTACATCCTGCCCACCGGCGCCGGCATGGGCTACGGCGTGCTGCTGCTGGTGCTGCTGATCGGTTCGATCAACTACAACCTCGGGCTCGGCTTCGGCCTGACCTTCCTGGCCGCGGCCTGCGCCGTGGTCGACATGTTTCATACCTACCGCAACCTGGCCCACCTGCGCCTGCGCGCCGGCCGCGCGCCGGACGTGTTTGCCGGCACCGAAGTGCCATTCGAGCTGCACGTATCGAATCCGACCCGGATCGACCGCTACGCGGTGCTGGCCGACGTCGACGATGCACCCGAGCCGCGCCACGCGATCGACATAGCCGCCGGCAACAGCGTTGCGCTGGTGCTGGCGGGGCCGACCGACCGCCGCGGCTGGCGCGCCGCGCCGCGGGTGCGCCTGACGACCCGTTTTCCGCTCGGCCTGTTCCGCGCCTGGAGCTACTGGCAGCCGGACAGCCGCGCGCTGGTCTATCCGGCGCCCGAGCAGGATGCGCCGCCGCTGCCGATGAGCGGGCGCCCCAGCCCGGACGGCAGCGGCAGTGCCGGCAGCGACGATTTCGCCGGGGTGCGCAGCTACCAGCCGGGCGATCCGCTGCGCCACCTGGCCTGGCGCCAAATCGCGCGCCTCGACCCGCGCGACGGCGGCCACCTGGTCACCAAGCAGTTCGAGGGCGGCGCGGTGGACCAGCTGGTACTCGATTTCGATGCCCTGCCGGCCCAGCTCGACCTCGAGCTGAAGCTGTCGCGCATGGCACGCTGGGTGCTGGAAGCCGAGCTGCGCACCCTGCCCTATGCCTTCCGGCTCGGGCGCATCCAGCATGACACCGCGCTCGGTCCGGCGCACCAGGCGGCCTGCCTGCGCGCGCTGGCGCTGTACGGATTGCCAAGCCAGGACAAGCCATGAAAGCGCGTTTCCTGAACCTGGCGCGCGACAAGCAGGACACCCTGCTGCTGCTCGCCAGCGCCCTGCTGGTGCTGGCCCCGCATGCAGCCCACCTGCCGCCGTGGGTCTCGCTGCTGTGCGGCGCCACGCTGGCCTGGCGCGCCGCCATCACGCTGCGCGGCAAGCGCATGCCGCCCACGCTGGTGCTGGTGCCCGTGGCCGCGGCGGCCATGGCGGGCGTGCTGCATTCGTATCACACGCTGCTCGGCAAGGATGCCGGGGTCGCGATGCTGGTGCTGCTGGTGGCCTTCAAGATGCTGGAGATGCACGCGCGGCGCGACCTGTTCGTGGTGATCTTCCTGTGCCTGTTCCTGGTGCTGACCAACTTCTTTTATTCGCAGAGCATCGGCACCGCGCTGCTGATGCTGGCGTCGCTGGCGGCGCTGCTGACGGTGCAGCTGTCGTTCCAGCTGACCGGCGCCGTGCCGCCGCTGCGCACGCGCCTGCTGATGGGATCGCGCATCCTGCTGCTGGCGGCGCCGCTGGCGGCGGTCGCCTTCGTCGTGTTCCCGCGCGTCGAGGGGCCGCTGTGGGGCATGCCGGACGACGGCCGCAGCGCGCGCACCGGCCTGTCCGACACGATGTCGCCGGGCCAGATGGCGAACCTGGCGCAATCGTCGGAGATCGCCTTCCGCGTGCGCTTCGACGGCCCGGTGCCGTCCCAGCCCCAGCTCTACTGGCGCGGTCCGGTGCTGGCCAGCTACGACGGCCAGACCTGGACCCGGCTGGCGCCGGAACGGCGCCAGGGGCGTCCGCAAGCGGTGTCGGTCTCGGTCAACGGGAAGGCGCTGCATTACCAGGTGACCCAGGAGGCGTCGCAGGCGCGCTGGCTGTTCGCGCTCGAGGTGCCGCAGGCGCTGCCGGCGCTGCCCGACCGCAGCGTGAGCCTGACCCCCGAACTCGAGATCCAGGCGAACGCGCCGCTGACCGAGCGGGTGCGCTACGACCTGGCCTCCTTCGTGAATTTCCGCCTGCAGGGCGACACCGCCCTGGACGATCCGGCCGACTGGCTGCTGCTGCCCTACGGCGCCAATCCGCGCGCCCTCGCCGCCGGCCAGCGCCTGCGCGCCCAGGAAGCCGATCCGGCACGCCGCGCGGCGGCCGTGCTGCGCGATTTCGCCGGCAAGGGTTACGTGTACACGCTGCAGCCGCCGCTGCTGCCGGGCGAAAACTCGATCGACGAATTCCTGTACCGCACCCGCGCCGGCTTCTGCGAGCACTATGCCGGCGCCTTCGTGTTCCTGATGCGCGCGGCCGGCGTGCCGGCGCGGGTGGTGACCGGCTACCAGGGCGGCGAGCTGAATCCGATCGACGGCTACCTGACGGTGCGCCAGTCGGATGCCCATGCCTGGGCCGAGGTCTGGCTGGAAGGACGCGGCTGGGTGCGGCTCGACCCGACCGCCGCGGTGTCGCCGCTGCGCGTGCAGCGCGGCATGGCGGACGCCCTGCCGCCGCCTGCGCCGTTCGGCATGGACATGCTGGGCCGCCTGATCCAGCCGGACCCGGATTCGCTGCTGGCGCGGGTACGCTACGCGCTCGGCGCCGCCAACAACGGCTGGAACCAGTGGGTGCTGAATTACACGCCGCAGCGCCAAACCGACCTGATACAGCGCCTGCAGGGCGGCCTGTTCGGCTGGCGCAGCGTGGCGCTGCTGGCGCTGGGCTGCCTGGTGTTGCTGGGCGCCAGAATATTATGGCGCCGGCGCCGGGCCGACCCGGTCGATACGCTATACTCCGCCCTGTGCGGACGCCTCGGCCAGCTTGGCCTGGCGCGTGCGCCGGACGAAGGCCCGACTGCCTACGCGGCGCGCATCGCCGCCAGCGGCCTGGCGCCCGGGCCGAGCGCCGCCGCCGATGAATTCCTGCGCCGCTACAGCGCCTACCGCTACGGGCCGCCGCACGCCGGCGCCGTGCCTGCCCTGCTACCGATCCTGAAAGATTTGCTGTCCCGAGTTCGATGAAATCCTTAGTTCCGCTGTTGCTCGCCCTGGCCTTCGGCGCCGGCCAGGCATCCTCTGCCCTTGCCGCGTCGTCCACCCACCCTGCCAAAGCGGCGTCCAAATCGACTGCAAAGACCGCCAAGGCCGCCAAAGCCGGCAAGCAGGCCAAGTCCAAAGGCAAGGCAGGCAAGGCGGCGGCCGCGGCCGCAGTGGCCGCCGTCGCGGCGCGCCCGACCATCGACTACGACGGCGAAGCAGCCAACTTCAGCGAATGGCAGGCGGTACGCGACTTCGAGGACGAGATGGTGGCCAGCCACGGCTTCGACCGCGCCGCGCTCGACGAGACCATCCGCCAGACCCGCTTCGTCGATTCGGCAGTGCAGCTGGTGAAGCCGGCCCCACCCGGCAAGCCGAAGAACTGGCGCACCTACAGCGGCCGCTTCATCGAGCCGATCCGGATCGGCGCCGGCGTGCGCTTCTGGAACGAGAACGCCGAGGCCCTGGCGCGCGCCGAGGCGCAGTACGGCGTGCCGGCCGAGATCATCGTCGGCATCATCGGCGTGGAAACCATCTACGGCCGCGACACCGGCCGCTTCCGCGTGGTCGACGTGCTGGCCACCCTCGCTTTTGCCTACCCGGAAGCGCCAAACCGCAGCGAACGCATGGCCTTCTTCCGCGACGAGCTGGCCAGCACCCTGCTGTTGGCGCGCAAGGAAAACATCGATCCGTTTTCGCTGCTGGGCTCGTTTGCCGGGGCGGTCGGCATGCCGCAGTTCATGCCGGGCAACATCCTGAAATATGGCGTGGATTACGACGGCGACGGCGTTGTCGACCTGCGCGGCTCGCCCGCCGATGCGATCGGCAGCGTTGCCAACTTCCTGGTCGAGCATGGCTGGGACCGCACCAGCGGCGGACCGTCCGTGTTCGAGGCCAATGTCGCGCCGAGCCTGGCCTGGCAGCCGATGCTGGGTGGCTTGAGCGCGCGTTATCGCCCGGCCGAACTGCAGGATGCCGGGGTCGCCACCCGCACCACCCTGCCCGACGACCGCCTGTATGGGCTGGTCGACCTGCAGAATGGGGCCGATCCGACCGAGTACTGGGTGGCGAATGCTAACTTCTTTGCAATCACCAAGTACAATCGCAGTTATTTCTATGCCATGTCGGTAATTGAACTCGGCCGCGCGATCAAGCTGTCGCGCGGTATTTGAGTTTGGTTGAGCCGGAAAGTTTGTATCAGTTTGTAACGGAAATGAAGCTTATTTAAAGACTTGCTGTCGTCCTGATAACGATATACCCCCGGGGTGTATCTGGTTTTAGACTAAACAGTTCTCCTAAGAAACAGGGTAGGCATCGCGCATACCCCCGCTTTCGTTGTCATTCACCCATCCTAATGTGTAAGCGTGCGGCCACGCATCGATAATTGCTTTACACTTAAGTTTAAGTAAAAAACAATTATTATTTCAGTGACTTTGTGAGAGAATTGCATTGCGGCTATTGTTGCGATGAGACAACGAACACAACAGAGCCTACTGATATTTATTGCTCTTGAGTACTAAATTAGAAATTACTTGTATAATTTAGTAGAAATTTTCGAAACGTTTTTATATAACGTAACTTGAATTTCGGCAGAAACGCCCCAAGTGAACCCCTGGACATAGGAATAGTGAACATCATGACCAACCAAGTCGGCATCGATATGAACAGCGATTCGGAATCCGATGAGCTGCTGCAGTACAACCCCAACCGCCTCCTCGATACCCTGATCGAGAACCTGCGCCTGAAAAACGACGCTGCGCTGTCGCGCGCGCTGGAAGTGGCACCGCCGGTGATCTCGAAGATCCGCCACCACCGCCTGCCGGTCGGCGCTTCGCTGCTGATCCGCATGCACGAAGTCAGCGACCTGTCGATCCGTGACCTGCGCTACCTCATGGGCGACCGCCGCGCAAAGTTCCGTATCAGCGACAAGCAGTTCAAGCCGAAGGACAAGGACAACGCAGGCGTCGGCGCCGAGTAATCGTGAACGCCGGACCGGACGGCGGCGCCATAGCGTGCCGCCGCAACGTCCATCATGCAGCAGATGTACGGTAGACCTTGTCGCCCTATCCGGGAACAGGGAGATTGTTTTCCCCCAGCGGGAGGCACCCAGCGCCTGAACGTCGCGCCGGGCTTGCGATGCCAGGACTGGCATCCATTCGATTACGCGGGAAACACACCCGTCGACAGATAACGATCGCCGCGGTCGCAGACGATGAACACGATCGTCGCGTTCTCCACGGTTTGCGAAATGCGCAGTGCGATTTCGCAGGCCCCGGCCGCGGAAATACCGCAGAAAATCCCCTCTTCGGCCGCCAGGCGGCGCGCTATCTGTTCCGCAGCCGCCTGCGTCACGCTCTCGACCTGGTCCACACGGCTCCTGTCGAAGATGCGCGGCAGGTAGGCTTCCGGCCATTTGCGGATACCCGGGATCGACGATCCCTCTTCCGGCTGGGCGCCGACGATGCGGATCGCCTCGTTCTGTTCCTTCAGGTAATGCGACACGCCCATGATGGTGCCGGTGGTACCCATCGCGCTCACGAAGTGGGTAATGCGGCCGTCGGTATCGCGCCAGATCTCTGGACCGGTGGTCTCGTAGTGGGCGCGCGGATTGTCCTCGTTGGCGAACTGGTCGAGGATGATGCCCTGGCCATCCTTCTGCATCTGCTCGGCCAGGTCGCGCGCATATTCCATGCCGCCGGTCTTCGGGGTCAGGATGATCTGGGCGCCGTAGGCAGCCATGCTCTGGCGGCGCTCGATCGACAGGTTGTCCGGCATGATCAGGACCATCTTGTAGCCGCGGATCGCCGCCGCCATCGCCAGCGCGATGCCGGTGTTGCCGCTGGTTGCTTCGATCAGGGTATCGCCCTGCTTGATCTGGCCGCGCGCCTCGGCGCCGCGCAGCATCGACATGGCGGCGCGGTCCTTGACCGAGCCCGCCGGGTTGTTGCCTTCGAGCTTGCCGAGGATGATGTTGTTGCGGGCTGCCGCGTCGGCGCCGGGGATGCGCATCAGTTGCACGAGGGGGGTATTGCCGATCGTGTCTTCGATGGTCTTGTATGCCATTGCTTTGCTTTCTTGCGAACTCGAAAGCGTCATTCTAATCCGAGATGCGCCAAGGCGTATGAAAGGGACTGCGTTCATCAGCACGTCGCCCCTGCGAAGGCAGGGGCCCAATTTCGCGGCAATTCGCCAAACTTGGGCCCTTGCCTGCGCAGGGGCGACGTTTACGTGCGCTGAATGCCTGATGCTTCAGCGTAGCGCAGATCAGCTGGCCGCTTTCGCCGGCTCAGCCTTGGCGGCGTCGGGCTTGGCCTTCACCGCCTTGGCCGGCTTGGCGGCCGTCTTATCGCCCGGCGCCGCCATCGGCGCGCCGTCCATCGCCTTGCCGTTCACCTGCAGCCCGGCCTGCGACAGCTTGGCCGCGCGCTTCTCGCCGACGCCTTTCACGCGCTTCTGGAAATCGGCCCAGTCCTTGAACTCCCCTTTGCTGCGCTCGTCGATGATTGCCTTCGACATGCTCGGGCCGACGCCCTTGACACTGTCCAGCGCCGCGGCATCGGCCTTGTTGACGTCCACCTGGGCGAACGCAAAGCCGGTCGATGCCACCAGGGTGGCGAGAGCAAGCATCAGTTTCTTGATCATCTGGTTTCTCCGTTCTTATCAATTGGCAGTGATGTGGACGGCAAATGCCGCCCTCGGGAGATAACGAACAAGGCTGAGGACGGGTTGACCCGCCACGCTTGTGACGGGTCAATGCGTTCAAGTCGAATCGGCGGGAGGCTTCAGGCGCCGTCGCTGCGGCGGCGCTGCGCGAACAGCTCGTCGCGGGTGACGGTGGCCGTACCCAGCTTGCCGACCACGATGCCGCCGGCGCGGTTGGCAGTGGCCAGCGCTTCCGGCAGCGGCACGCCGGCGCCCAGCATGGCAGCCATGGTGGCGATCACGGTATCGCCCGCGCCGGAGACGTCGAACACCTCGCGCGCGTCGGCCGGGACGTGCACGATCTCGTCCGCGGTGTACAGGCTCATGCCCTCTTCCGAACGGGTCAGCAGCAGGGCCTGCAGGCCCAGATCCTCGCGCAGGCGCTGCGCCTTTTCGGTCAGCTGCTCTTCGGTCTTCCAGCTGCCGACGATGCGCTTGAGTTCCGACTTGTTCGGGGTCAGCATGGTGGCGCCGCGGTAAGGCGTGAAATCGTCGCCCTTGGGGTCGACCATCACCGTCTTGCCGGCGGCGCGGGCAAGCTGGATCATCTCGGCCACGTTGACCAGGCTGCCCTTGTTGTAGTCGGACAGGACGATCACGTCGTAGTCCGGCAGCAGCGCCTTGAATTGCGTGAGCTTGTCGCGCAGGACGGTCTCGGTCGGGGTATCCTCGAAGTCGATGCGCACCATCTGCTGCTGGCGTCCGATCACGCGCAGCTTGATGATGGTGGAGATGGCCGAGTCGCGCTTGAGGTAGCTGTGGATGCTCGATTCGCGCAGGATCTGCTCGACCGAGTCGCCGGCTTCGTCGTTGCCGACCACGCCCAGCAGGCCGCAGTGGGCGCCCAGCGCGGCCGCGTTGCGCGCCACGTTGGCGGCGCCGCCGAGGCGCTCTTCACGCTTTTCGATGCGCACCACCGGCACCGGGGCTTCCGGCGAGATGCGCGAGACGTCGCCGAACCAGTAGCGGTCGAGCATGACGTCGCCGACCACCAGCAGGCGCACGCTGTCGAGCTGCGGCGCGTCGGCCTGGCGGTAGCTGTCGGTCGAGAGTTGGCGGCTTGGAATCATGTCGTTCATGTGCGCCTCACTTGCCGGCCACATGGCCGGTGAGCACGGAACGGCCGATGCCGTGGTACTCGATCCCGAAACCGGTCATCAGCGAGGGCTCGAACAGGTTGCGGCCGTCGATGATCACCGGCTGCTTCAGGCGCGCCTTGATCTGGTCGAAGTCCGGGCTGCGGAAGGCCTTCCATTCGGTGACGATCAGCAGCGCCTCGGCGCCGTCCAGCGCATCCATCGGCGCCGCCTTGAATTCGACGCGGGCCAGGGCCTGCTCATCGAGGTCGAGCGCCAGCACCCGCCTGGCTTCTTCCATCGCCACCGGATCGTGCACGGCGACGCTGGCGCCACGCTTCAGCAGTTCGGCCAGCAGCACGCGCGACGGCGCTTCGCGCATGTCGTCGGTGTTCGGCTTGAAGGCCAGGCCCCAGACCGCGAAGCGCTTGCCGGCCAGGTCCTCGCCGAAGCGCTGCACCACCTTGCGGCCCAGCACCCCCTTCTGGCGGTCGTTGACGGCTTCCACGGCGCGCAGGATCAAGAGGTCCTGGTCGTACTGGCGCGCGGTGCGCTCGAGCGCCTGCACGTCCTTCGGGAAGCAGGAGCCGCCGTAGCCGGCGCCGGCGTACAGGAAGCTGTGGCCGATGCGCGGATCGGAACCGATGCCGTGGCGCACGGCTTCGATGTCGGCGCCGACCTGGTCGGCCAGGTTGGCCAGTTCGTTCATGAACGAGATGCGGGTCGCCAGCATGGCGTTGGCCGCGTACTTGGTGAACTCGGCCGAGCGCACGTCCATCCAGTGCACGCGCTCGTGGTTGCGGTTGAACGGCGCGTACAGCAGTTTCATGAGGTCGCGCGCGCGCAGGCCGGCGGGCGAATCCGAAGTGCCGATCACGATGCGGTCGGGACGCATGAAGTCTTCGACGGCGGCGCCTTCCTTCAGGAACTCGGGGTTCGAGACCACGGCAAAATCGAGCTTGTCCTGCGCATCGGCATTCTTGCCGCGCGCAGCCAGTTCTTCCCGGATGGCGGCGGCCACGCGGTCGGCGGTCCCGACCGGCACCGTCGACTTGTCGACGATGACCTTGTAGCCTTCCATGTGGCGGCCGATGTTGCGGGCCGCGGCCAGCACGTATTGCAGGTCGGCCGAACCGTCTTCGTCCGGCGGCGTGCCGACGGCGATGAACTGCAGCTGGCCGTGCGCCACGCTGGCGGCGACGTCGGTCGAGAATTGCAGGCGGCCGCTAGCGCGGTTGCGCGCGACGACTTCTTCCAGGCCCGGTTCGTGGATCGGGATCCCGCCGCTGTTGAGCATGTCGATCTTGCGTGGATCGACGTCGAGGCAGAACACGTCATTGCCGAGTTCCGCCAGGCAGGCGCCCGTGACCAGGCCGACGTAGCCGGTACCGATAATCGTGATTTTCATCTGTTGTTCACTACCTTAGTTCATTACATTCAATTCTTCGGTACGGCGCGGCGGGTAAGTTTCCCACTTGCTGCACCCCGGGCACTGCCAGTAGTACTGGCGCGCCTTGAAACCGCAATGGCTGCACTGGTAGCGCGCCAGCTTCTGGGTGTAGCCGTGCACCAGGTTCTTGACCATCGACAGTTCTTCCCAGACATTAGCCGGCGCATCCATCAGGCGCGCTTCGAGCAGCTTGTCCAGGCCGAGCAGGGTCGGATTACGGCGCAGCTCTTCCACTACCAGCTGTTTGGCAGCGTCGACGCCGTTCAGTTCGATGACGGCCTTGAACACCACCTCGATCAGATCAATGGATGACGCTTCTTCCAGGTAGGAGCGCAGCAGGCTGACGCCCTCTTCCGGCCGGCCGACGCGGCGGTAGCCGTCCATCAGGCGGCCGGCGACCAGCGCCACGTGCGGCACGCTCTGCTGTTCGACGCGGCGCCAGGTCTTCAGCGCGCCTTCGACGTCGCCCTGGGCCAGCAGCGCGTCGCCGTACAGCATGGTCGCCCGTACGTTCTTGCGGTCGGCCTGCAGCGCCTTGTCGAGCAGCGCCTTGGCGTCGTCCGGCTGCAGGTGCACCATGGCATCCTGGGCCAGTTCGCAGTAGAACTGGGCGATCTCCTTGTGGTGGGCGCCGGCGCCGGATTCCTGCAGGCCCTCGGCAGCGGTGATCGCGCGGCGCCATTCCTTTTCGCGCTGGAAGATTTCCAGCAAGGCACGCCGTGCCTGCACGCTGTACTGGGTGCCGACCAGCGAATTGAAGCTTTCCTCGGCGCGGTCGAGCAGGCCGGCCTTCAGGT
Organism: Herbaspirillum sp. SJZ107; assembly: GCF_006715485.1. GTDB lineage: Bacteria > Pseudomonadota > Gammaproteobacteria > Burkholderiales > Burkholderiaceae_D > Telluria. Next base: position 423,035 of record NZ_VFNH01000001.1, on the reverse strand, counting down.
AGTCCATGCCGAGCTCGTACTGGGCGTGCATCTGCTGTTCGATCGGCAGGTCCGGGCGCGACAGCAGGTTCTGGTGGACGCGGATCGCGCGCTCGGTCTCGCCGCGGCGGCGGAACAGGTTGCCGAGGGCGAAGTGCATCTCGGCGGTCTCGGGGTCGAGCCGGACGATCTCGATGAAGGCGTCGATCGCCTTGTCCGGCTGCTCGTTGAGGAGGAAGTTCAGGCCCTTGAAGTAACCGCGCGGCAGGCTGCGCGATTCCGAAACGAGCTGTTTGATGTCAACCCGTGCGGCCAGCCAGCCGAGGGCGAAAAAGACGGGGATGCCAAGCAGCCACCAGATTTCAAATTCCATGTGTTTTTATTCGTGTGTTACTGGGTAGCCGGCCGGCATCAGCCGCGCGGGGCGACGCTGTCCGGCTGCGGAGCCTGGATGCCGGCCGCCGTGGCGGTACCGGCGGCGTTCTGCAGGGCCTGGATCGTGTCCTTGTGCTGCGAGCTCTCGCGGCGGTGGCGGAACACGGTCGGCGTGACCGCCAGGATGCCGAGGAAGGCACCGGCGATGAAAAACGCGAGCAGCATCAGCACCAGCGGACCGCGCAGTTCGTAGCCCAGGAAGAAATGCAGGTCGACCTGGTCGGTGTTCTTCAGGGCGAAGAAAAAGAACAGGACAAACAGCAGGCATCCGGCAATCGTCGAGACAAATTTCATCGGCAGGTCCCGTGGGCAATAACTTTAAAGGCGCAGTGTCGCATATTTGAAATGAGTTTTCAAAATGACGAAAAAAAACGGCATCCCCAGAGGAGACGCCGTTCTTGTCCGCTCGCGCAGACGACTTCAGTCTTCGATGATCGGTTGCCCGACCATCGCGTCGACCCGCTCGCGCAACTGCTTGCCCGGCTTGAAGTGGGGTACCCGTTTTTCGGGCACCATCACCTTGTCGCCGGACTTCGGGTTGCGTCCGATGCGGGGCGGCCGGCTGTTCAGCGCAAAGCTGCCGAAACCGCGGATCTCGATGCGCTGCCCGGTCGCCAGGGCGTTGGTCATCGCATCGAGAATGGTCTTGACTGCATATTCCGCATCCTTGGCCACCAGCTGAGAGTAACGCTCAGCCAGGCGGTTGATCAGCTCGGACTTGGTCATCTGCTCGCTCCGGTTCTCAGGTTATCAACCCTTGCTTAGTTCTTGTTATCGAACTTGGCCTTCAGCAGGGCGCCCAGGCTGGTGGTGCCGGTGGCTGCGCTGTTGTCCGATTGCAGGCGCTGCATCGCTTCGTTGGTCTCGGCGTTGTCTTTTGCCTTGATCGACAGCTGGATGCTGCGTGCCTTGCGATCGATGTTGATCACCAGGGCTTCGACCTTGTCGCCCACTTTCAGGTGGGTGCCGGCATCTTCCACGCGGTCACGCGAGATTTCCGAAGCGCGCAGGTAGCCTTCGACTTCGTCGTTCAGCGCGATCACGGCGCCTTTCGGCTCAACCGACTTCACGGTGCCGGTGACCAGGGTGCCCTTGTCGTTCAGCGAAGCGAAGTTGTTGAACGGGTCGCCTTCCAGCTGCTTCACGCCCAGCGAAACACGCTCGCGCTCGACGTCGATGGCCAGAACCACGGCTTCCAGTTCGTCGCCCTTCTTGAAGCGACGCACGGCTTCTTCGCCGGACTCGGTCCACGACAGGTCGGACAGGTGCACCAGGCCATCGATGTTGCCCGGCAGGCCGATGAACACGCCGAAGTCGGTGATCGACTTGATCGAACCCTTGACCTTGTCGCCCTTCTTGTGGGTCATGCCGAAGTCGTCCCACGGATTCGCCTTGCACTGCTTCATGCCCAGCGAGATACGGCGACGCTCTTCGTCGATTTCCAGGACCATGACTTCGACTTCGTCGCCCAGCTGCACGACTTTGTTCGGGGCCACGTTCTTGTTGGTCCAGTCCATCTCCGACACGTGCACCAGGCCTTCGATGCCCTGCTCGACTTCGACGAATGCGCCGTAGTCGGTCAGGTTGGTGACCTTACCGAACAGGCGGGTGCCTTGCGGGTAACGACGCGACAGACCGGTCCACGGATCGTCGCCCAGCTGCTTGACGCCCAGCGAGACGCGGTTCTTTTCCTGATCGTACTTCAGGACCTTGGCGGTGATTTCCTGGCCGACGGTCAGGACTTCCGACGGGTGACGCACACGACGCCATGCCAGGTCGGTGATGTGCAGCAGGCCGTCGATGCCGCCCAGGTCGACGAACGCACCGTAGTCGGTGATGTTCTTGACGACGCCGGTAACCACGGTGCCTTCTTTCAGGGTTTCCATCAGCTTCGCACGCTCTTCGCCCATCGATGCTTCGATGACGGCGCGACGCGACAGCACGACGTTGTTACGCTTGCGGTCCAGCTTGATGACCTTGAATTCCAGGGTCTTGCCTTCGAACGGGGTGGTGTCCTTGACCGGACGGGTGTCGACCAGCGAACCCGGCAGGAAGGCACGGATGCCGTTGGTCAGGACGGTCAGGCCGCCTTTGACTTTACCGTTGACGGTGCCGGTGACGATCTCGCCCGACTCCATTGCTTTTTCCAGAGCCAGCCACGATGCCAGGCGCTTGGCCTTGTCACGCGACAGGATGGTATCGCCGAAACCGTTTTCCAGCGATTCGATGGCCACGGAAACGAAGTCACCCACGTTGACTTCCAGTTCGCCCTGGTCATTCTTGAATTCTTCGATCGGGATGAAGGCTTCCGATTTCAGGCCGGCGTTGACGATCACGAAGTTGTGATCCAGACGGACGACTTCGGCCGAAATGACTTCGCCCGAACGCATGTCTTGACGCGACAGCGACTCTTCGAAGAGTGCTGCGAAGCTTTCCATGCCGGTATCTTGATTTGCTGCAGTAGCCATGAGTTTTTGAAAGGTTAGCCAGCAGAACGGCGAGATGCCCTCTGAACTGGGTTAAGGTTGAAACACGCCCGGGACGTCCCGGGCACCACGAAACGCGTCGTTCGCACGTCGCGCCACTCCCCTGAAGCAGGAAGCTTTGATTCCTTATTTTCCCGCGTACCAGGCCAGGACCTGCTCGACCGCTTCGTCAGCGGTCATTTGCGAGGTATCCAGCAGGTGAGCGTCCTCTGCCGGCATCAGCGGTGCCACGGCGCGCTGGGTATCGCGCGCATCGCGGGACTGCAAATCTTCCAGCAGATCGTCAATATTAGCAGAAAATCCTTTGTCAATCAATTGCTTATAGCGGCGTTGCGCACGCGCCTCAACGCTTGCCGTCAAGAACACCTTCAACTGGGCGCCGGGGAAGATCACGGTGCCCATGTCGCGCCCGTCGGCCACCAGGCCCGGCGTCTCGCGAAAGCCCAGCTGCAGCGCGAACAGCGCGTGGCGCACCGCCGGCAAGGCCGCGATCTTCGATGCCGTATTGCCGACTTCCTCGGCGCGGATCGCGTGGCTCACCTCTTCCGTGCCGAGGTAGATGTGGCCGCCGTTGAAACGGATCGTCAGGTGTTCGGCGACCTTGGCCAGCGCGTGCTCGTTGTTCAGGTCGATGCCGCGGCGCAGCGCCGACAGCGCGGTCAGGCGGTACAGGGCACCGGAATCGAGCAGGTGGAAGCCGAGGCGGTCCGCGACCTTGTGGGCCACGGTGCCTTTACCCGAGGCGGTCGGGCCGTCGATGGTGATGACGGGAATGTTCGAATTTGGCATGTATTTATAGATCAGAACAAGTCGTTCTTCGCGATCGAGGCAAAGGTCTCGAAGTAATCCGGGAAAGTCTTGGCCACGCACTTCGGATCGTTGATGCGCATCGCATTCCCGCGCCGCGCCTTGCCGTCGAGCGAGGCCAGCGAGAAGCACATCGCCATCCGGTGGTCGTCGTAGGTGTCGATGGTGGCCGGCGACAGTTCTTCGGGCGGGGTCACGCGCAGGTAGTCGGCGCCCTCTTCCACGATCGCGCCGATCTTGCGCAGCTCGGTCGCCATCGCCGCCAGGCGGTCGGTTTCCTTGACGCGCCAGCTGGCGATGTTGCGCAGCGTGCTGGGGCCGTCGGCGTACAGCGCGGCCACGGCGATCGTCATCGCCGCATCCGGGATGTGGTTGAAGTCGGCGTCGATGGCCTGCAGCGGGCCGTTGGCGCGCGCCTCGATCCAGTTGTCGCCGCGCGTGATGATCGCGCCCATCCGTTCCAGCGCGTCGGCAAAGCGCACGTCGCCCTGGATGCTGTCCTTGCCCACGCCTTCCACGCGTACCGGACCGCCGGCGATGGCGCCGGCCGCCAGGAAGTAGGACGCCGACGAGGCGTCGCCCTCGACGTGGATGCTGCCCGGGCTTGCGTAGCGCTGGCCCGGCTGCACCGTGAACGAAGCCCAGCCGGCCTGCTCGACGGTCACGCCGAAGCGGCGCATCAGGTTCAGCGTGATCTCGATGTAGGGCTTCGAAATCAGCTCGCCCACCACGTCGATGGTCACCGCGTGATCCCTGGCCATCAGCGGCGCAGCCATCAGCAGCGCGGTCAGGAACTGGCTCGACACGTTGCCGCGCACCGCCATGCGGCTGGTGGCGATGCGGCCGCGGCGGATGCGCAGCGGCGGGTAGCCCGGCTCGCCGGTGTACTCGATCTGGGCGCCGACTTCGTTCAGCGCATCGACCAGGTCGCCGATCGGACGCTCGTGCATGCGCGACACGCCGTGCAGCTTGTAGTCGCCGCCGATCACGGCCAGCGCCGCGGTCAGCGGGCGGATCGCGGTGCCGGCGTTGCCCATGAACAGGTCGGCTTCGTGGTTCGGCAGCACGCCACCGCCACCGTGCACGATGTGGGTGCGCTCGTCGACCTGCTCCCATTTGATGCCGAGCTGCTGGAGCGCGCCCAGCATCACCAGGGTGTCGTCCGAGGCCAGCAGGTCGTGGATGGTGGTGGTGCCTTCGCTCAGCGCCGCCAGCAGCAGCGTGCGGTTGGAAATGCTTTTCGAACCCGGCAGGCGCACCGTGCCCTCGACGTGCATCACGGGTTCGAGGTCGATGTGCTGGGGGTAGTTCTTGGACTGCGTTGTAGACGACATGAGTTCATTTTCCTGATTCTTGATCGGCCGGCTGCGGCTTTTCCGCAGCCTCGATCGCTTCGATCCACGCGCAGCGGGCGCGCTGGGCATTGGCGTACACGGCTTCGAGCCCGGCGCCATCGCCCGCCACGAGGCGGCCGCGGATCTGCGTCAATTGTGCCAGATAGGCATCCAGCTCGCCCAGGAGGGCATCGCGGTTGGCCAGGCTGATGTCGCGCCACATTTCCGGCGACGAGCCGGCGATGCGCGTGAAATCGCGGAAGCCGCTGGCCGCGTACTGGAACAGCAGGTCGGCATGCGGCTTGGCCGCGACGTCGTCGACCAGCGCGAACGCCAGCAGGTGCGGCAAATGGCTGACCGCCGCGAACACCTTGTCGTGCTCGCCCGGCGTGAGGATGTGGATGATGGCGCCGCACAGCTTCCATGCCCCTGCGACGGCATCGATATCGGCCTGCGCGTTTTCCGGCAGCGGCGTGAGGACGGTCTTCTTGCCGCGGTAGAGGCCGGCGATGGCGGCATCCGGGCCGTTCGATTCGCGCCCGGCGATCGGGTGGCCCGGCACGAACTGCCCGATGCGCTCCCCCATGACCGCGCGCGCCGCCGCCACCACGTCCGACTTGGTGCTGCCGGCGTCGGTGACGATGGTGTGCGCTTCCAACCAGGGCAGCAGCGACGCCAGGATAGGCGCGGTCTGCGCCACCGGCGCCGCGATCAGCACCAGGTCGGCGCCGCGCAGCGCCCCCTCGGGACTGTCGCAGGCTTCGTCGATCAGGCCAAGCTCGAGCGCACGCGCCAGCGCTTCCTTCGACCGGCCCAGGCCGGCGATGTGGCTGGCCGCACCGGCCGCTTTCAAGCCCAGCGCGAACGAGCCGCCGATCAGGCCGACGCCGACGATGACGACCTTGCCGAACATCAACCGAGTGCCTTCTTGAGGGCTTCGACGAAGGCCGCATTCTCTTCCGGCAGGCCGATCGAGATGCGCAGCCACTGCGGCAGGCCGTAGGCGCCGACCGGGCGCACGATCACGCCCTGCTTCAGCAGCGCCAGGTTGACGCGGGCGCCGGCGCCGTCGTCGCTGCCGACCTTGAGCAGCACGAAGTTGCCGTACGACGGCACGTATTCCAGGCCGAGTTCCTGGAAGGCGGCGACCACCTGGCGGTAGCCGGCACGGTTGTTCTCGGCGCCCTTTTCCAGGAAGGCCTTGTCGTTCAGCGCCGCGATCGCGGCCGCCTGGGCCAGCGAATTCACGTTGAAAGGCTGGCGGATGCGGTTCATCAGGTCGGTCACGGCCGGCTGGGCGATCGCGAAGCCGACGCGCAGGCCGGCCAGGCCGTAGGCCTTGGAGAAGGTGCGCGACACGATCAGGTTCGGGTACTTGCGCACCCATGCGGTCGACTCGAACTGGTCTTTCGCTTCCAGGTATTCGTTGTAGGCTTCGTCGAGCACCACGGCGACGTGCGCCGGCACCTTGTCCAGGAAGGCTTCGATCTCGGCAGCCGGGATGAAGGTGCCGGTCGGGTTGTTCGGGTTGGCGATGAACAGCAGGCGGGTGTCTGCCTCGATCGCGGCCAGCATGGCATCGAGGTCGTGGCCGTAGTTCCTGGCCGGGGCGGCGATGCCGCGCGCGCCGACGCCCTGGGCGGCCAGCGCGTAGATCGCGAACGAGTACTGCGAGTACACCACCGATTCGCCGGCCTTGACGAAGGCGTGGGCGGCGATCTCGAGGATGTCGTTGGAACCGTTGCCGAGGGTGATCCAGTCGGCCGGCACATCATAGCGCTTCGCCAGCGCGGCCTTCAGTTCGAAGCCGTTGGCATCCGGGTAGCGGCCGAGTTCCGCGGCGGCGGCAGCCATCGCCTGCTTCGCCGATTCGGGCACGCCGAACGGGTTCTCGTTGGAGGCCAGCTTGACGATTTTCGCTTCGTCGAGACCGAACTCGCGCGCGACTTCGGAGATGGGTTTGCCGGCCTGGTAAGGGGCGATGGCGCGGATGTACTCTGGACCAAATTGCGACATGGATTTCTTCCTGATGATTCGATTCTAAAAATGCGGATGCTTACAGTGCGACCGGGTACGAGCCCAGAACCTTGAAGAAGGCGGCATTGTCCTTCAGCTCGGCCAGCGCGCGGCCGACGGCTTCGTCCTGCAGGTGGCCTTCGACGTCGACATAGAAGTAGTACTCCCAGGTGCCGATGCGCGCCGGACGCGATTCGAAGCGCGTCATGGACACGCCGTGCGTGGCCAGCGGCGCCAGCAGGCCGTAGACGGCGCCGGCCTTGTTCGGCACCGCCAGCACCAGCGAGGTGCGGTCCTGGCCCGAGCGGCCGGTGGCCTGGCGGCCGATCACGGCGAAGCGGGTGCGGTTGTGCGGGTCGTCCTGGATGTGGGCCTGGACCACGCCCAGCTTGTACTGCTCGCCGGCCATCTCGCTGGCGATCGCGGCGATGCTCGGGTCCTGGCTGGCCAGCACGGCCGCCTCGGCGTTGGAGGCGACGGCGCGGCGCTCGATGTCCGGGTGGTGCAGGTTGAGCCAGACCTGGCACTGGGCCAGCGCCTGCGAATGCGCGCACACGACCTTCACGCCATCCATGCTGCCGGTCCTGGTCATCAGGCTGTGGTGGACCGGGATCGAGACTTCGCCGCTGATGATGCAGGTGGTGGCCAGCATCAGGTCGAGGGTGCGGTTGATCGCCCCTTCCGACGAATTCTCGACCGGCACCACGCCATAGTCGGCGGTGCCGGCCTCGGTGGCGCGGAACACTTCGTCGATCGAGATGCAGGGCAGCGCTTCGACGGCGCTGCCGAAATGCTGGAACACGGCCTGTTCGCTGAAGGTGCCGGTGGGGCCGAGGAAGGCGACCGTCACGCGCTTTTCCAGCGCGCGGCAGGACGACATGATCTCGCGGAAGATGGTCTGCACGTCGCGGCTGTCGAGCGGGCCCGGGTTGCGCTCGGCCACGCCGCGCAGCACCTGCGCTTCGCGCTCGGGGCGGAACACCGGCGCCATGGTTTCGGCCTTGACGTGGCCGACTTCCTGGGCGACCTTGCCGCGCTGGCTCAGGAGTTCGAGGATTTGCGCGTCGATCGCATCGATCTTTTCGCGCAGGGGTTGGAGTTTGTCTGTCATTGTCTGCTCATGAGTTTCGGTTCGCAGAATACGTTGGCGTCGGCCTACCGTCGCCCCTGCGCAGGCAGGGGTCCAAGTTTCTCGAGCAGTCGATATGCAAGCCGAACTTGGGCCCCTGCCTGCGCAGGGGCGACGTATTTGCAGTTCAACGCCCGGCGAACTCGTTCAAATAATCGACCAGGGCTTGCACGCCCTCGATCGGCATCGCGTTGTAGATCGATGCCCGCATACCGCCGACGGACTTGTGGCCCTTCAGTTGCAGCAGGCCGCGCGCCTTGGCGCCGGCCAGGAATTTGTCGTTCAGGGATTCGTCGCGCAGGTAGAACGGTACGTTCATGCGCGAGCGGGCGCTCGGGGCCACACGATTCTGGTAAAAATCGTCGGCGTCCAGCGCCGCATACAGCAAGCGCGCTTTTTCGATATTGATGCGCTCCATCGCTTCCACGCCACCGAGGCGCTTCAGGTGCGCGAACACCAGGCCGGCGATGTAGATCGCATAGGTCGGCGGCGTGTTCAGCATGGAATCGGCGTCGGCCACGGCGCGCCAGTTGAAGACGCCCGGGCAGATCGGCAGCGCGCTGTCCAGCAGGTCGTCGCGCACGATGACCAGGGTCAGGCCGGCCGGGCCGATGTTCTTCTGGGCGCCGGCAAAGATCACGCCGTACTTCGACACGTCGACCGCGCGCGACAGGATGTGCGAGGACATGTCGGCCACCACCGGCACCTCACCCGCTTCAGGGGCGAAGTTGAATTCGACGCCGTCGATGGTTTCGTTGGTGCAGACGTGCAGGTAGGCCGCGTCCGGGCTGAGTTTCCACTCGCCCTGCGGCGGCACGCCCGTGAAGCCGCCGGCCTCGCCGGAAGCGGCCACGTTCACCTGTGCGTAACGCTTCGCTTCCTTGATCGACTTGCTCGACCAGGAACCGGTCTGCACGAAATCGATCGTTGCCGGCTGCTGTTTGCGCCCCAGCAGGTTGAGCGGCACGATCGCGTTCTGGCCCAGTCCCCCACCCTGCATGAACAGGATGCGGTAGTTGGCCGGTACCGCCAGCAGCTCGCGCAGGTCGGCTTCGGCCTGCTCGTAGATCGAAATGAATTCCGGGCCGCGGTGGCTCATCTCCATGACGGACATGCCGCTGCCGTGCCAGTCGAGCATCTCGGCAGCGGCCTGCTGCAGGACTTCCTTGGGAAGGACGGCGGGGCCGGCGGAAAAATTGAATACTTGAGTCATCGGTCCTTGCGCCCTCACTTGCCGGCGGCCTGCCCGTTGGCGGCCATGATCTTCTGCATGCGCGGCACCAGCACGCGCTGGCTGATCGCGAAGCTGCGCGCCATCAGCTGGGGCATGTTGGCTTGCATCTTCTGGCCCACCGGCGACGCGTAGAAGGCCGTCAGCTGGCGGATCTCGTCCAGCGTATAGGTCTCGGCATACAGCGCCACCGTCTCGTTGACCATTTCATCCACCAGGGTCGGATCGGAAAACACCGCGTGCATCTGCGCAGTGTTGGTGGCCACGGCGTCGTCGAGCTTCTTCAGCTGCTCGGCCTTCTGCGCCGGCGTCATGCCGGCGTTGGCGTTGATGGCGGCGGCGGCCGAGGCGCGCATCTGGGCCGGCATCTGCTGCTCCATGGTGGCCATCATCGTCCGCATCGATTCGCGCACCTTCATCGCCTCCAGCATCTGCCGGGTGGCGTTGACGACGGCCGGGTCGGCCGACGGCGCCGCTGCCTGGCTGAAAGCCGGCGCGCAGGTGAAGAATATGGCGGAAGCGATGGCGGCGAGCGATGTTTTCACGGTTGTCCTTGCATGGGAGGGAATGGGAGTGATGCCTCCCGATTTTCGCATGAATCTTGCAAAAAATCCCTACCCGGCGGTTTTCACTTTGCCTTCGGCGCTGGCGCGGCCTGTGCCGGCGGCGGCAGCTTCGGCATCAGCGACAGCACGCGCTCGCGCAGCAGGGTCTGCACCACGGTGTTGGCTTCCTTCGTCACTTCCGGCATGGTATTGCGCAGCTTGACGGCCACCGGACGGCGGTTGAAGGCGTTCAGCTCGTTCAGCTCGGCCAGCGTGAACTTGCTGGCGTAGATCGGGACCAGGGCGTCCACCGCGTCGTCCACCAGTTTCGGGTTGGCCAGCGCCTTTTCGGCGGCTTCCACCTGCTTCGGAATGTCCTTCGAGACCTTGGCCAGCTCGGCCTTCTTCTGGTCGAGCGTCAGCTTGGGATCGGCATCGATGCGCTGGGCATAGGCGCGCAGCAGCATCTGCGGCAAGGCATTCGCGCCCTGCTTGAAGGTGGCTGCGGTCTGCTCGCGGTAGCGCATGCTTTCCAGCAGCTCCCTGACGGCCTTGTTGACGGCTGGATCGATGGCGGCGTGCGGCGCGAAAGCGAAGGCGGCGGCAGGCGCGGCGGCCAGGACCAGGGTGCCGATGAAGGCAGCCAGACGTTTGTTCATGCTTACTCCTAAATACTGATGGACGGATAAAAACAAAAAGGGAGGGACAGCGCCCTCCCTGCTTCGGTGCGAGGCCTTATTCGGGCGGCTGCTCCAGCTCCACCTCTTCCAGGTCGGTCTCGACCACGCGCTGCAGGCCGGACAGCTTGGTACCGTCCTCCACCGCGATCAGGGTCACGCCCTGAGTCGCGCGGCCCATCTCGCGGATCTCGGACACGCGGGTGCGGATCAGGACGCCGCCGGTGGTGATCAGCATGATCTCGTCGGTGACATCGACCAGGGTCGCGGCCACCACCTTGCCGTTACGCTCGGAGGTCTGGATCGCGATCATGCCCTTGGTGCCGCGGCCGTGGCGGGTGTACTCGCCGATCGGGGTGCGCTTGCCGAAGCCGTTCTCGGTGGCGGTGAGCACCGACTGCTGCTCGTTCTCGGCGACCAGCAGCGCGATCACGTTCTGGCCCTCGTCCAGGTTCATGCCGCGCACGCCGCGCGCGGTACGGCCCATCGGGCGCACGTCGTTCTCGTCGAAGCGCACGGCCTTGCCGGCGTCCGAGAACAGCATCACGTCGTGCTTGCCGTCGGTGAGCGCGGCGCCGATCAGGAAGTCGCCGTCGTCGAGGTCGACCGCAATGATGCCGGCCTTGCGCGGGTTGCTGAAGTCCGGCAGCGGTGTCTTCTTGACGGTACCCAGGCTGGTCGCCATGAACACGTAGTGATCTTCCGGGAAGGTCGAGTTCTCGCCCGACAGCGGCAGGATCACGGTGATCTTCTCGCCATCCTGCAGCGGGAACATGTTGACGATCGGCTTGCCGCGCGAGTTGCGCGAACCCTGCGGCACTTCCCACACCTTCAGCCAGTACATGCGGCCGCGGTTCGAGAAGCACAGCATGTAGTCGTGGGTGTTGGCGATGAACAGCTGGTCGATCCAGTCCTCGTCCTTGGTTGCCATCGCCTGCTTGCCGCGGCCGCCGCGCTTCTGGGCGCGGTATTCCGAGATCGGCTGCGACTTCATGTAGCCGGTGTGCGACAGGGTCACCACCATGTCCTGCGGCGTGATCAGGTCTTCGGTTTCGAGGTCGCTGGCGTTGTGCTCGATGGCCGAACGGCGCGCATCCTTGCCGTTTTCGGTGTAGTCGGCCTTGATCTGGCCCATCTCGTCGGTGATGATCTGGGTGACGCGTGCCGGCTTGGCCAGGATGTCGAGCAGGTCGGCGATGTGCGCCATCACGTCCTTGTACTCGTTGACGATCTTGTCCTGTTCCAGGCCGGTCAGGCGCTGCAGGCGCATCTGCAGGATTTCCTGGGCCTGCTCGTCGGACAGCTTGTACAGGCCATCCGGCTGCATGCCGTAGTGCTTCGGCAGGTGCTCCGGGCGGAAGGCCTCGATGCCGCCGGAAGCGCCCAGTTCGGTACGGGTCAGCATCTCGCGCACCAGCGACGAATCCCATGCCTTCTGCATCAGCTCGACCTTGGCGACCGGCGGGGTCGGCGCAGCCTTGATGATGGCGATGAAGTCGTCGATGTTGGCCAGCGCCACGGCCAGGCCTTCCAGCATGTGCCCGCGCTCGCGCGCCTTGCGCAGCTCGAATACGGTGCGGCGGGTGACCACTTCGCGGCGGTGCGACAGGAAGCACTCCAGCATCTGCTTCAGGTTCAGCAGCTTCGGCTGGCCATTGACCAGCGCCACCATGTTCATGCCGAAGGTGTCTTGCAGCTGGGTCTGCTTGTACAGGTTGTTCAGCACCACTTCCGGTACTTCACCGCGCTTCAGCTCGATGACCACGCGCATGCCCGACTTGTCGGACTCGTCGCGGATGTCGGAAATGCCTTCCAGCTTCTTGTCGCGCACGTTCTCGGCGATACGTTCGAGCAGCGACTTCTTGTTCACCTGGTACGGCAGCTCGTCGACGATGATGGCGACGCGGCCGCCATCCTTGCCGTATTCCTCGAAGTGGGTCTTGGCGCGCATCACCACGCGGCCGCGGCCGGTGCGATAGCCGTCGCGCACGCCCGAGACGCCATAGATGATGCCGGCGGTCGGGAAGTCCGGCGCCGGGATCAGCTCGATCAGCTCGTCGATCGTGCAGTCCGGGTTGCTCAGCACGTGCAGCGCGCCGTTGATGACTTCAGACAGGTTGTGCGGCGGGATGTTGGTCGCCATGCCGACCGCGATGCCCGAGGAACCGTTGATCAGCAGGTTCGGGATACGGGTCGGCAGGACGGTCGGTTCCTTTTCCTTGCCGTCGTAGTTGGGCTGGAAATCGACGGTGTCCTTGTCGATGTCGGCCAGCAGTTCGTTCGAGATCTTGTCCAGGCGGCACTCGGTGTAGCGCATCGCCGCGGCGCTGTCGCCGTCGATGGAACCGAAGTTGCCCTGCCCGTCGACCAGCGTGTAGCGCAGCGAGAAGTCCTGGGCCATGCGCACCAGGGTATCGTAGATCGAGGCGTCGCCGTGCGGGTGATACTTACCCATGGTATCGCCGACCACGCGCGCGCACTTCACGTACGGGCGGTTGAATACGGTATTACTTTCGTGCATGGAGAACAGCACGCGGCGGTGCACCGGCTTCAAGCCGTCACGCACGTCCGGCAGCGCACGCCCCACGATCACGCTCATCGCGTAATCGAGGTAGCTCTTGCGCATCTCTTCTTCCAATGAAATTGGAACGGTTTCTTTTGCGAATTGATCCATTGGCTGGTCGATTGCTTTCAGGCGAATAATCGGGAGTACAAGCGTACGATTTTACCACGCGCGCTATATCAGCAGTGCAATTTGGAAGCAAGTCGCAGACCACGGCAAATTAGGCACAATTGACGTTTTGACACATGCTTGTCATAAACGTTCGTCAAGCTTGCGCACTGCTCATCACCTCTTGTTGCGCATAAACAACGTGGCAAATCGCATGCACCAGAATTGAGCAGCTGGCGGTCGTGCGGATGTAGGCCATGTGGCAAAATGGCCGAGAAGTTAATTGCTTGTTTCACAATGCGAAACAAACGCGGCGGTGCAGGATGTTAGTATTCTGCTCACATGTGGCGATTTTTTTGCGCAGTTTCGCACCGGCAAGATTTTACCGAAAGGAAGAAAAAATATGAAAAAAATAGCAACCCTCATGCTCGCAGCTTCGGCAGCGATGGCCGGCAGCGCTTTTGCGCAGAGCGCACCTCCGTACGCCCCGTTGACCACCGACATCCAGGCGAAAACGCCGTACAGCGCCTACGCGCAGGATGCCCGCGGCGTGATCGTCCGCAATCCTTTCGGCCTGTGCTGGCGTACCGGCTACTGGACCCCGGCGGATGCAGTCCCGGGTTGCGACGCGCCGCTGTGCGTGGCACCGGAGCGTCTGGAAAACGGCAAGTGCGTCGCCCCGCCGCCGCCGCCGCCGGTTGAAGCACCGGCTCCGGCACCTGCCCCGGCACCCGCACCGGCGCCGGTTCCGACCTCGGAAAAAGTCAGCTACTCGGCCGACGCGTTCTTCGACTTCGACAAGGCCGTGCTGAAGCCGGCCGGCAAAGCGTCGCTGGATGACCTGGTCGGCAAGCTGAAAGACATCAACCTGGAAGTCATCATCGCCGTCGGCCACACCGACTCGGTCGGCACCGACGAGTACAACCAGAAACTGTCGGTGCGCCGCGCCGAAGCCGTCAAGTCCTACCTGCAGGGCAAGGGCGTCGAATCGACCCGCATCTACACCGAAGGCAAGGGCGAGAAGCAGCCTGTGGCCGACAACAAGTCCGCCGCCGGCCGCGCCAAGAACCGTCGCGTGGAAATCGAAGTCGTCGGTACCCGCGGTACCCAGCAGTAATCGCTGCTGACGCTGCATGGAAAGACCCCGCTGCGGCGGGGTTTTTTTATGCCATTTTTCTCCGCTCTAACCGTCGCGCTGGAACAATTCCGCTATTATTCGGACCTATGACTACGACCAACACCACCAAGACCAACATGGATCCGCTCGAGATCCAGAAATTCAGCGAACTGGCCCACCGCTGGTGGGACCCGACGTCCGAATTCCGTCCGCTGCACGAAATCAATCCGCTGCGCCTGGAGTGGATCAACGCGCGCGTGCCGCTGAGCGGCAAGAACGTGATCGACATCGGCTGCGGTGGCGGTGTGCTGTCGGAGTCGATGGCGCGCAAGGGCGCGAAAGTCACCGGCATCGACCTGTCGAAAAAGGCGCTCAAGGTCGCCGACCTGCACAGCCTGGAATCGGGCGTCGAGGTCCGCTATAAACTGATCGCCGCCGAAGACATGGCCGCCGAAGAACCCGGCCAGTTCGATGTCGTCACCTGCATGGAAATGCTGGAACACGTGCCGGACCCGGCCGCCATCGTGCGCGCCGCCGCCACCCTGGTCAAACCGGGCGGCAAGGTGTTCTTCTCGACCCTGAACCGCAACCCGAAGTCCTACCTGTTCGCGGTGATCGGCGCCGAGTACGTGCTGCGCATGCTGCCGCGCGGCACCCACGACTACGCCAAGTTCATCACGCCGGCCGAGCTGTCGACCTATGCGCGCGACGCCGGCCTGGTCGTCGACGGCCTCAAAGGGCTGAGCTACAACCCGCTGACCAAGATCTATTCGCTGAATCAGGACACCAGTGTCAACTACATGGTTGCCTGCAGCAAGCCTCTGTAATTATTTAGTGTTATGACCTTTCCTTCCCGTCCGCGTGCGCCGCGCGCCGTTTTGTTCGATCTCGACGGCACCCTGGCCGACACCGCCCCCGACCTCGCGGCGGCCGTCAACTGGCTGCGCAGCGAGCGCGGCCTCGCACCGACGCCCTACGCGATCCTGCGTCCGACCGCCTCGGCCGGCGCCCGCGGCATGATCGGTGCCGCCTTCGGCCTGGCCCCGGGCGACGAGGGCTACGAAGCGCTGCGACTGCAGTGGTTCGACCGCTACCAGGCCAACATGGCGGCCCACAGCACGCTGTTCGATGGTGTCAATGAACTGCTGGACGGCATCCGCGCGGCCGGTATGGAATGGGGCATCGTCACCAACAAGCCGATGCGCTTTACCGATCCGCTGCTGCCGCAGATCGGGCTGGCGCATGCGGGCTGCGTGGTGTCCGGCGATACCACGCCGCATCCGAAACCGCATCCGGCACCGCTGCTGGAAGGCGCACGCCGGCTCGGGCTGGACCCGGCCGAGTGCTGGTATGTCGGCGACGATCTGCGCGATATCCAGGCGGGTCAAGCGGCCGGCATGGTGACGGTGGCCTGTGCCTGGGGGTATTGCGGCGCGACCGAGCCGGTGACCTGGGGGGCGGACATGCTGCTGGCTACGCCGGCAGATCTGCTCGAGCGCTTGCGCGAGGTGGCTGGCGTTGCCGGCATGCCCGTTGCGGCTGCCTGATCCGGTTTCCGCCTTCGGGTTTCCCTGCCCCGCTGCAGACTTTTCCGCTGATTTTGCTCGACCGTGGCGGCCTCCATGGCCGCCTTTTCGTTGGTGTAGAAGCCGCATGTCGGTTAGTTGCAATATGTCGCTTACATATCTTTACGTTTGATACAGGCAACAGTCTATTTCTCGACCGTGCAACTGGGTAATCTACTCCCATCAAACAACACGACGTATCAGGAGAGACGAACATGGACACGATCAAGAACACCATCCAACGTATTCACCCGCTGATGGCCGCCGCTGCGGTATCGGTGATCGTTGTCAGCCTGGCCGGCACGGCCGCCATCACCGGCCTCCTGCCGAGCTCGCATAGCGCCCCGCAGACCCCGCTGGCGAACGCCTCGGTCAACCCGGCTTATGCAGCCACGCTGACACCGGCTGGATCGCAAGCGATGCCGGCACCGGCTGCCGCCCAGTTTGCTGCCCCGGTCGGTTCGCAAGCCGCTTATGCCCAGCCGGTCGGCTATGCCCAGCCGGTTGCAGCCCAGTACGTTCAGGGCGCGCCAGTGGTGGCGCAAGCCGCGCCCGCCCCTGCTCCAGTTGTGATCAAAGAAACTGTTATCAAGGAAGTGCCGGTAAAGCAAGCTGCACCGAAAACGCGCGTGGTGCACCACACCAAGTACGTGCGTGACGACGGCTACTATGCCCCGGCACCGCGTCAGGCACCGCAACCGAACTACGTGGCGATCGGTACCGGCGCCGTGGTGGGCGGCCTGATCGGTAACCAGGTCGGCAGCGGCAACGGCCGCAAGCTGGCAACCATCGCCGGCGTGATCGGCGGCGGCATGCTGGGCAACCAGATCGCCAACAGCCGTTAAGCGCTCAAAGCCGCAGAATCAGGCGGCCTCTTCTGTACTTACACTTGGTGACACTTCTGCCTGGTACACCCGCTGCACACCGGTTCCGTTTGGAGTACAATGGCAGTTCTTCGTTGGGGGGCGACCTGGTTTCGACGTGGGTTGCAAAGCAGCGCAGGGCATACCGAGGACTGGTTACCTCGTAAATACATCCAGAAATCAATAACTGCAAACGATAACTCGTACGCACTCGCAGCTTAATTGCTGCTAGCTCTACACTACCTCGCCTCTGGGGTGGGCCGCAAGGCAAGTAGAGTCATTTACAGAGGCTAGGACTCAACCGGGTTACTTGGTTGCTTCCGAAATTTAAGGTAACTCGCTAGTACACAGGGTGCACATCCCCGTTGTACTGGTTAAATTAAATGATAGTGCTAAGTATGTAGAACTGTCTGTAGAGTGCTTGCGGACGAGGGTTCGATTCCCTCCGCCTCCACCAGTATTCAAAATAAAAGCCCTGCCGGCGCAAGCCGGTGGGGCTTTTGTTTTGAATACCTCGTCGTAGACAGAAGGAATCGGATCCTCGTCCGGCACGGACGAGGGGCGGAGCCGGGGTTTCGCGCCGCACCGCGGCGCGCCGGCGCAGCGGCCTTGCGCCTGCAGGCGCAAGGACTCTCCGATTCGCCCATCGACGATCGCGCAGCGATCGCCTCACAGGCGCAGCCTGTGAGCGGCACCCCAGCCGCACACCCCGCCGAGCCGGTGCACTTCAGGACCTGTCCTTGTCAGCAGCAGGCTCCTCACCAGGATGATAAGGATGCGCCGAAGCATCGCACTCGGCCCGCACCTGCGCCGCATGCCTGCGCCGGCGCGCCGTGCTCAGGCGCAGCAGCATGTAGAACACCGGCGTCAGGAAAATACCGAACAAGGTGACGCCCAGCATCCCCGAGAACACCGCAATCCCCATCGCCCGCCGCATTTCGCTGCCGGCGCCGCTGCTGATGATGAGCGGCACCACGCCGGCGCAAAACGCAATCGAGGTCATCAGGATCGGGCGCAGGCGCAAGCGGGCCGCCTCGATCGTCGCGGCCAGCGAAGGCTTGCCGGTCTCTTCCAGGTCTTTCGCGAACTCGACGATCAGGATCGCGTTCTTGCAGGCCAGCCCGACCAGCACCACCAGCGCCACCTGGGTGAAGATATTCAGGTCGCCCGGCTGCAGGAACGGGGGCTGGCGCGACAGCCAGACGCCGGCCAGCGCCGCCAGGATGCTCATCGGCACGATCGCGACAATGGCCAGCGGCAGCGTCCAGCTCTCGTACTGGGCGGCCAGCACCAGGATCACCAGCACCAGCGACAGCGCCAGGACCGCCCCCAGGGTCGGGATCCTGGCATCAAGGCCGGGCACCGCCACGTCGCGCGTGAGCCGGTCCTGGTACGACAGCTCGGTCCATTCGTAGCTGATGCCGCGCGGCAGCGCGGCCAGCAGGCGCTCGACTTCCGCTTCGGCCTGGCCGCTGGAAAACCCCGGCTTCGGCGCCCCGTTCAAGTCGGCCGACGGAAAGCCGTTGTAGCGCGGCACGCGGGTCGGCCCGAAGGTCGCGCCGGCCTTGATCAGCGCGCCCAGCGGCACCATCTCGCCCGCCTGGTTGCGGATCTTGAGCGCGCCGATGGCCTCGGCGTTGGCGCGGTATGGCGCGTCCGCCTGGACGATCACCTGGAAGATCTTGCCGAAACGGCTGAAGTCATTGATATACAGCGAGCCCAGGTAGATCTGCATCGCGTCGTAGATGTCGTTCAGCGCCACGCCCATCTGCTTGGCCTTGGTGCGGTCGATGTCGGCCATTATTTGCGGCACGTTGATGTCGTAGGTCGAGTACGGCGTGCCGATCGACGAATCCGGGTTGGCATAGATCTGGCCGAGCGTGCCCCACGCCGCGCCGTACAGCGCCTGCTCGCCCACCCCGCTGCGGTCCTCCAGCTGCAGCTTGAAGCCGCCCGAGGTGCCCACGCCTTCGACCGCCGGCGGCGGCACCACGAACATCCGCGCCTCCTTGATTTGCTGGAGCGCGCCATTGACCCGGGCCAGGATCGCGTCCTTGCTCAGCTCGGCGCTGGTGCGTTCCTCGAAGGGCGCGAGACCGAAAAAGACCAGGCCCTCGTTCGGCGCGGCCGAAAAGCCGGCGATCGACAGGCCGGGGAACTGCACCGCGTCGGAGATGCCGGGCACCTTGAGCGCAATGTCGCTCATGCGCCGGATCACCGCATCGGTACGGTCGATCGACGCGCCGGCCGGCAACTGGGCAATGCCGATCAGGTATTGCTTGTCCGGCGCCGGCACGAAGCCGGTCGGCACCCGCGTGAACAGCAGCGCGGTGGCCGCCAGCAGCAGCAGGTACACCAGCAGCGCAGGCAGCTTGTGCCCCAACAGCTGCGTGACGCCGCGCTGGTACTTTTCCGTGGCCTGGTGGAAGCGGTGGTTGAAACGCCGGAACAGCGGACCCAGTACCCGGTCGAGCACGCGCGTGAGGCGATCCTTGGGCGCATCGTGCGGCCGCAGCAGGATGGCAGCCAGCGCCGGCGACAGGGTCAGCGAATTGAATGCCGAGATGACGGTGGAAATGGCGATCGTGATCGCGAACTGCCGGTAGAACTGGCCCGACAGGCCCGGCACCAGCGCGAGCGGCACGAACACCGCGCACAATACCAGGGCAATCGCGATGATCGGTCCGCTCACTTCCTGCATCGCCTTGATGGTGGCGCTGCGCGCCGTCAAGCCGTTCTCGATATTGCGCTCGACGTTCTCGACCACCACGATGGCGTCGTCGACCACGATCCCGATCGCCAGCACCATGCCGAACAGGGTCAGGGTGTTGATCGAGAAGCCGAGCGCGAGCAGCACCGCGAAGGTGCCGATGATCGATACCGGCACGGCCACCAGCGGAATGATCGACGCGCGCCAGGTCTGCAGGAACAGGATCACCACCAGCACCACCAGCAGCACCGCCTCGACCAGGGTCCCCACGACCTTTTCGATCGAGGTCTGCACGAAGCGGGTCGGGTCGTACACGATGCTGTAGCTCACGCCGGGCGGAAACGACTTGCTGGCGCGCGCCATCAGCGCGCGCACGTTCTTCGACAGCGCCAGCGCGTTGCTGCCGGGGGACTGGAACACCGCGATCGCCGCCGCCTCCTTGTTGTTGAGCAGGCTGCGCAGCGCGTACGTGCTGGCGCTCAGCTCGACCCGGCCGACGTCCTTGATGCGCACCAGCGCGCCGGTGGCAGGATCGGAACGCACGATGATGTCGGCGAACTCCTGTTCGGTCACGAGCCGGCCCTTGGTATTGATCGGCAGCTGGAAGTCGTTGCCGCGCGGCGTCGGCGGCGCGCCAACCACGCCGGCGGCAACCTGCGCATTCTGTTCGCGCACCGCCACCACCACCTCGGTGGCGGTCATCGAGCGCGCGGCCAGCTGTTGGGGGTTGAGCCAGATGCGCATCGCGTAGTCGCCCGCCCCGAACAGCTGCACGCTGCCCATGCCCGGGATGCGCAGCAAGTCGTCGCGCAGCTGCAGCCGGGCATAGTTGCGCAGGTAGAGCGCGTCGTGGCTGTTGTCGGGACTGGTCATATGCACGACCATGGTCAGGTTGGGTGCCTGCTTCTCGGTGGTCACGCCGATCTGGCGCGTGATGTCGGGCAAGCGCGGCAGCGCGCGGTTGATGCGGTTCTGGACCGAGGTCTCGGCCACCTCGGGATCGGTGCCGATGGCAAAGGTGACGGTCAGGGTCATCTGCCCGTCGGCGGTGGCCTGGCTTTCGTAATACAGCAGGTGCTCGATGCCGCCGATCTGTTCTTCCAGCGGGGCGGCCACCGTCTCGGCGATCACGCGCGGATTCGCGCCGGGGAACTGGGCGCGCACCACCACCTGCGGCGGCGCCACGCTGGGATACTCGGAGATCGGCAGCAGGAAGATCGACAGGCCACCGATCAGGAAAATGAACATCGACAGCACCGTGGCGAAGCGCGGCCGGTCGATGAAGGTGCGCGCAATGTCCATGGTCGGCTACGCCATGACCGCCTACGGCCCCTGGCGCGCAAGCCCGGCCGCGCCGGGCGCGGCGAGCGGCTGGCCGCGCTCGTCCAGCGCCACCTGCTGCGGCGTCACCGCTGCGCCGGGTGTGGCGCGCTGCAGGCCGTCCACGACGATGAGCTCGCCGGGCTCGACGCCGCTGACCACGCGCATGCCGTCGATCAGCGCGCCAGGCTTGACTTCGCGTGCCTCGACCCGCCGGCCCGCCCCCACCACCAGCACCAGCCTGCGGGTCTGATCGACCGTGATCGCGCGATCCGGCACCAGGGTCGCTTCGTAGGGCTTGCCGGCGCCGATCCGGATGCGCGCCGTCAGGCCCGGCGTGAGCAGGCCATCGGCGTTGTCGAATACGCCGCGCAACTGGATGCTGCCGGTGGTCGGGTTGAGCCGGTTGTCGACGAAGTCGATCCGCCCCGCACGCGGGAACCCCTCTTCGTTGAACAAGCCCATCTGTACCTTCGGTGCTGCCTGCCGGTTCGCCGCCGCCTGCCCGTACTTGAGGTAGGCGCCCTCGCTGGGCTCGAAGTAGGCGTACACGCGGTCGGTCGAGACGATGGTGGTGAGCACCGGGTCGTTGACGCTTACCAGGTTGCCCACGGTGACCGCCTTGCGCGACATGCGCCCGGCGATCGGCGCGACGATGCGGGTAAATTCGAGGTTCAGGCGCGCCGCGGCGAGCGCGGCTTCGGCCGCGCGCAGGCTGGCGGTGGCGTTCTGGGCCGAGGCGCGCAACTGGTCCACCTCTTGCTGGGAAACGGCGTTGGCCGGCAACAAGCGCTCGCCGCGCGCCGCCAGGACGCGTGCCAGTTCACCCTGGCTGCGCGCCAGCGCGACGTTGGCCTCGGTGCGCGCCACCTCGGCGGCGAACGGGCGCGGATCGATGGTGAACAGCAGCGCGCCCTGCCGTACCTGGTCGCCATCGCGGAAATGAATGCGCTCGAGGGTGCCGGCCACACGGGAGCGCACATCGACCTGGTCGGGAGCGGCCAGCCGCGCGCTGTACTCGTCGAATTCCTCGACCATGCGGCGCGTCACCGGCGCCACCCCGACCAGTGGCGGCTTGGCGCTGCCGGGAGGCTGCGCCGGCGCCTCGCGGCCGCAACCGGCACAGGCCGCTGCCAGCACGGCCAACATCGAAAGCAGGATTTTGCGAACCAGTTGCATGTCTCAACTTTCCGACCGCGCTTGTCAGCTGAGCTTGAATTGCCGAGGGGCTACCGATCGGTTGGAGTCAAATTGGGCGCGGTGGTTCAAGTAAACGAAATGGACATTTTCTGATTGTCGGCAATATTTACACTTCCAGCTAGAAGCTTACACCTAGTAATGTAGACCTTTGATTATGTTAAATCTTTTTTGAGGCATTATTTTTGCTTGAATTAATCTCCTAAGCGAAAAATAAAAGTTTCAAATAATTAGGAGACATAGATGCTACGGTATAAAAATCTTTTCGCCACCGCTGGCGTGGCCTTGATGTTAAGTGCATGCGGCGGAAGCGGCGACACATCACCCGCACCGACGCCGACACCTGCACCGACGCCGGCACCGCCGCCGCCCACCACGACGGTCGTCTGGAGTGACGAGTTCAACGGCACCTCTCTCGACGCCACGAAGTGGGCTTACCAGTTGGGTAATGGCGCGAATGTCGGTAACCCGGGATGGGGTAACAACGAGCTCGAGTACTATACGGACCGTACCGAGAACGTGCGTGTCGAGGGCGGCAACCTGATCATTACTGCCCGAAAAGAACCGATCGTCGGCACAGCTGCCGGCGGTAACCAGGGCCAGACTTTCAACTGGACTTCCGGGCGCATCCGCTCTGCCGGAAAATTCAGCCGGACCTACGGCAAGATCGAATTCCGCGCCAGGCTACCCGTGGGCAAAGGGTTCTGGCCGGCCGTCTGGATGCTGCCGGAAGATAATGTTGGCAATCCATACGCATCCTGGGCAGCCAACGGCGAAATCGACATTATGGAAGGCTTCGGGAGCAAGCCGACCAAGATCGCCCAGACGCTTCATTATGGCGGGATGTGGCCAAAGAACATCTATACTAGCAATGAGGTTACAATTGCGGACAACAGCAATGTCAGCGAGTGGCACACCTATACGCTGGAATGGCGATCAAACGAAATCAAATGGTCGATCGACGGCGTCGTCACATCCACGCAGACGAAATGGTGGAGTTCGAACGTCAACCCTCCGGACAGCGATGACGATCTCAACCCTTGGCCTGCACCGTTCAACAAGCCGTTCTACGTGTTGATCAACCTCGCAGTCGGCGGCAATTTCGACGGTAACCCAACGGCCACGACGCCCGACAAGGGCGAGATGGTCGTCGACTACATCCGGTGGTCGTCCTTGCCTGACGAAAATCGCGATCCTGGCCCACGCCCGGCAATGAAATATCCATGGACACCAGTGAATACGGCCGCGCGTCCCGCAGTCAATGGCAATTTCGTCTATAACCCGTCGTTTGATTGGACCTCGAGCAATACGGTCGTTACTCAGAATCCGGAAGTGGAGACCATCGCGGGCGTCACCAACACATATTTCTGGAACTTGTTCAAATCGGATGGTGACGCAAGCGCGAGCAACGACGGCGGCGCCATCAGAATCAATGTTACCAATCCCGGCACCCAGGGATGGAATGTGCAGTTACAGCACAACAATGTTCCGCTCACCGCAGGGCGTAAGTACCGGATCAGCTTTGACGCACGGGCGTCCACTAACCGCACCATGACTTACACGGTGGGCGCCGGCCAGGACCGGAGTTATGAATCCTACTCCGGCGGCGACCAGTCGGCCGATCTGACAACGAACATGCAGAGTTTTACACGCACCTTCAGCATGCTGTCTGCCACGAACAACGGCGCGCGTATCGTGTTCAATCTTGCAAACGCAGGCGCCAATTCGGTTTGGATCGATAACGTGCTTTTCGAAGACATTGGCGCTGCAGACGCACCGGCCGGACCCGAGGTTGGGGTGAACCTGTTGAAGAACGGCGACTTTTCATCCGACCTGGCCCCGAACTGGACCACCTGGTCGAATCCCGGGACCGGTTCGCTGACCGCCTCCGTGGTGAACGGCAGCGCGCAATTGGTCGTCACCGATGTGGATCCGGCGAATAACTGGAATGTGCAGTTCAATCAGCCCAACGTACCCCTGGTGAAAGGCAAGAGTTATACCCTGGTCTTCAAGGGTGCTGCCAGCGTTGCCAAAACAGTCGGGGTCGTGATAGGCGAGAACGGCGGAAGCTACGCGCGCTACCTGGATGTGACAGCGGCATTGACGCCGACAATCGGGACGTACACGTACACGTTCACCTCCCCGGTAACGAATGCTGCGGCCCAATTGCAGATACTGGGCGCCGGTGGTGCGACGGGAGACGACTACACCCTCACGTTCGACGATTTCGGCCTCGTCGCCAATCCGTGATTCTACGAGTACGGCAATGAGGGCAAGGCCGGATGGCCTTGCCCATTTTTATTGATGCGTGCAACCGAGCCGTGCTCAGCCGCCCCACCCCGCCGTGTTAGCATTAAGTTAATGCAGCAAGCTGCGCAAGCACAGAACAAGGAAAAACCGATGTTGAAGATCAACGGCAAGGAACTGACTTTTTCGAAATCCTTTTTCATGGAACGCGACGAGGAAGCCGTATTCACCGGCCCCGAGTTTTCGGGCGAAACCCTGCGCCTGAGCACTTTCCAGTACATCCCCGGCATGAGCAGCGAATCCGACGTCAAAGCCAAGCTGGTCGACGGCCAGGTGCATATGCGCATGCCCTTCCTGGAAAAAGGTTCGTTTGCGACCGGCCTGCAGCTCGAATTGAACAATAAAGCGAGCGTCAGCATCCGCATCGGCGGCCAGAGCCTCGGTGGCAAGCTTCTCGTTCAGCTGGACATTTACCTCAGCCGCCCGACGAATTACGCGCCGCGCCAGTAAAAGAACGCAAACGCCTGCGGCTGAGCCGCCTCAATCGAATCCCGGCAATTTGATGCACCGTAGAGCCAACGCTTTTTCCGAGCCTGGCCATGCGACGCATCGATCCCCGCCTGATCCTCAATCGCGATGCCCTTGCATCGAACTCCGGCCTGCGCGGCAAACCCTTGCTGGTTGCCGGCGCCGGCCTGTTCGCGGCCGGGATGATCGCCGGCGCCGCACTGGCGCCGCGCGTGCTGGCGCCGGCGCCGGTAGCGGTCGTGCGCGGCGATACGCTGGCCGGCTTCGCGCCGGACGCGATCCTGTCGCTGACCTGGGCCACGCGCACCGGCATGACGACCCTCCAGCGCTCGAGCCGCGGCGCCCGCTTCCAGGTGCAGTCGACCTTTGCCGACGAGCGTCAGGCGCAGCACTGCAGCGTGCCGGCCGACCTGGGCGGCCACCTGGCGCGGCTTGCGGAATGGAAGGCGCGGCGCGGCCTGGCGCCCGAACAGCGCGAGCGGGAATTTCCGGTCCAGCTGGGGGTGCTGGACATCCGCGACAACATCATCGGGGAGCCGGCCGTCACGGCGCTGGTCTTTGCGAACCGGGACCAATCCGCACTCGCCGTCGCGATGGAAGGCTATGCCGGCGAAGTGATCCTGCCTGCGGCCGAACTGCGCTGGCTGGAACGGGCCTGCGACACCTTGGCCGTGACCGAGGCGCCGGCAACGGATGCGCGCTCGGCCAGCCTCGGCCAATGGCTGGCCGAGCCTTGAATCAGTCAAGCGTCAGGCCGGCGCTCAGGACGTCGGCCCGGGGTCGTTCCCCGGCGCCAGCAGCAGTTCCTTCAGCAGCGCATCGTTAAAGGCCGGCAGGTCGTCCGGCTTGCGGCTGGTGACCAGGCGCGCATCGACCACGACCTCGTCGTCGGTCCACTCGGCGCCGGCATTGGTCAGGTCGCGTTTCAGGCTCGGCCAGCTGGTCAGGTGCTTGGCGGTGGCGATGCCGGCGTCGATCAGGGTCCAGGGACCGTGGCAGATCGCGGCGACCAGCTTTTCCTCGACCGGGAAGCCGCGGATGAAGTCGATCGCTTCCTTGCTCATGCGCAGTTGGTCCGGGTTGGCGACGCCGCCCGGCAGCACCAGCCCGTCGAAGTCGGCCGGGTTGGCGTCGGCGACATTGAGCTCGACCTTGAATTTGTCGGCCGGCTGCAGCTGGTTGAAGCCCTGCACCTCTGCGCCGGCCGGCTTGGGCGATACCAGCACCACGGTCGCCCCGTTTTCTTCGAGGAAGGAACGCGGGCTGGTGTATTCGATCTGTTCCACACCATCGGTCATCAGCATCGCGACGCGGATGCCTTCCAGCGGCTTGCCGGCAGCTTGTTCCAACATAAGAACCTCCATGATTCGTCAAATAGTCATGGAACCATTCTAGGCACGTGGCGGACGGCACGGCGCGCGGTGTCCTGCAGGCATCTACTGCTGGAGCTGTCCCAGGATCGCCTGGTTGAATGCCGGGATGTCGTCCGGCTTGCGGCTGGTGACCAGCTTGCCGTCGACCACCACCTGCTGGTCGCTCCATTTCGCACCCGCGTTTTCCAGGTCGACCTGCAGCGTCGGCCAGCTGGTCATCTGGCGGTTGGTGACGAGTTCGGCGTCGATCAGGGTCCAGGGACCGTGGCAGATGGCGGCGATCGGCTTGTTGGCCATGCCGAAAGCGTGGATGAAGGCGATCGACTCGGTCGACAGGCGCAAATAATCCGGATTGGCGACGCCGCCCGGCAACACCAGCGCGTCGAAATCGGCATGGTCGGCGCCGCGCACGTCCTGCTCGACCTTGAAGGTCTGGTCCGGGGTCAGCTGGTCGAAGCCCTGGATGGTTTCGCCGGGCGCTTTCGGCGACAGCAGCGTCACTGTCGCGCCCTGCTCTTCCAGGAAGCTGCGCGGCCCGGTGTACTCGACCTGCTCGACGCCGTCCGTCATCAGGATGGCGACGCGTTTGCCCTGCAGGGCCTGGGATGAAGCTTGTTGCATATGACCTCCTTGCGTAGCGTGACTATCGGGAGATCGATTGTAGAGAGGGCGGCGCGGCGGCGGCGCCCGCATGCAGGGCGAGTTCGCCGGTCAGCCGGACAGCGCCTGCCACACCATCCACATGTTGGCGGCGGAAATCACCACGAACAGGCACCAGGCCAGGATCGCCGTCCACCAGGCATTCACGAAGCGGCCCATCAGGTCGCTGCGGCCGGTCAGGCGGATCAGCGGGTACATGGCAAACGGCAGCTGCATGCTGAGCACGACCTGGCTGCCGACCAGCATCTTGCCGACCGCATGGTCCCCCAGCGTCAGCACGCCGGCCATGGCCGGCGCCAGCGCCAGCGCGCGCGTGATCAGGCGCCGCTGCCAGCACGGGATCTTCATCTTGAGGAAGCCTTCCATGATCACCTGGCCGGCGATGGTGCCGGTAAAGGTCGAGCTCTGGCCGGACGCCAGCAGCGCCAGGCCGAACAGGATGGCGGCCATGGCGGTGCCGGCCACCGGCGCCAGCAGGTAATAGGCCTGGTCGATGTCCATCACGTTGCCCCCGCCCGGCTTGTGAAAAGCAGCCGCGGCCAGCACCAGGATGGCGCCGTTGATGAACAGCGCCAGGATCAGCGACACGATGGTGTCGATGCGCGACATCGCGATCGCTTCGGCCAGCCGCCCTTCCCGTCCCTGCATGCCGAGCGAAGCGACGCGGGTCTGCACCACCGACGAATGCAGGTACAGGTTGTGCGGCATCACGGTCGCGCCCAGGATGCCGATGGCGAGGTAGAGCGCGTCGCGGTCGGCGATTTTTTCGAGCGAGGGTAGCAGGCCGGCTGCCACTGCATGCCAGTCGGGCGAGACCAGCGCCAGTTCCGCGAACAGGCAGACGGCGATGGTGGCGATCAGCGCCAGGATGATGGCTTCCAGCTGGCGGAAACCCTTGCCCTTCAGCGCCAGGATCAGCAGGGTGTCGAGCGCGGTGAGCGCCACCCCGGTCGGCAGCGACACCCCGAGCAGCAGATGGAAGGCGAGCGCGCAGCCGAGCACCTCGGCCAGGTCGCAGGCGATGATCGAGAGTTCCGCGAACAGCCACAGCGCCTTGGCCGACAGCGGCGAATACTGTTCGCGGCAATGCACGGCCAGGTCCTTGCCGGTGACGATGCCCAGCCGCATGCTCAGGCATTGCAGCACGATCGCCGCCAGGCTCGACAGGACCACCACGAACAGCAACTGGTAGCCGAACTGGGAGCCGCCCTGGATGGCCGTCGCCCAATTGCCCGGGTCCATGTACCCGACCGACACCATCAGGCCGGGGCCGGCGTAGCGGATGACTTTCTTCCAGAACGGGTCGCTCTCGGGGACGGTGACGGTACCGGAGACTTCGGAGGGGCAGAACGGGGCGGTGGCGGTGGTGGGTAGCTTGAACATGGGGTTTGCGCAATCGGATCGACCGATTCTAGCGCAAACCCTTGATGTACATGAGTCCGTTCAGGCCCGCTCCTTCAAGCCGTTTTATTGCCCAGCACGTGCATGCGTGTGCGCAGGCGGCGGATCTCGTCGGCCATGTCGACCACCAGGGCCGCCAGGTCTTCGTTGGCGTCGAAATCGCGTTCGATGCGCAGCAGGCGGCGCGCGCGCATCAGGTCGATGCTGCGGAAGCGCAAGGCAGTCACCTGCACTTCCGGCTGGCTGCCGAGCACGCCCGCGTGCACGTGGCGTACCACCCAGTCCGGTTCCACATCGCAGGCGCGTGCCAGTTCCTCGAGCGTCAGGGCGACGTCCTCCAGCAGCACGCCACTCAGGCTTTGCTGAATCACCATCTCATGCTCCTATGCGTTCACGGGGATTGAAGGCCAGGTCGCGCGCCATCGCCTCGTACAGCTCGCGCGCACGGTCGCTGCTGGCGGGCGGCAGCACCACGTCCAGGATCAGGTACAGGTCGCCCGGCTGCGCCGCCGGGATGCCGCGGCCCTTCAGGCGCAGCTTGCGCCCGCTCTGGGAGCCGGGCGGCACCGTCACCTCGACCGGGCCGGACGGCGTCGGTACCGAGATGCTGGCGCCGAGCGCGGCTTCCCATGGCGCCACCGGCACGTTCTCGTAGACGTTGGTGCCTTCGAGGCGGTAACGCGCATCCGGGTTCAGCTGCACTTCGAGGTAGATGTCGCCGGCCGGCCCGCCGCCGATGCCGGGGTGGCCCTGCCCCTTCATGCGCAGCTGCTGGCCCGGGGTGATGCCCTTCGGGATGGTGACGCTGAGGGTCTTGTCGCGCGTGACGGTGCGGCCCGACGCATCCTGTTCGGGCACGCGCAGGGTCACCGTGCGGGTGGCGCCCTGGTAGGCGTCGCGCAGGTCGATGGCGATGGCGGCATGGATGTCCTCGCCGGCCATGCGGAAGCCGCCGCCCATGCCACCCATGCCGGCGCCTGGTCCGGCACCGGCAGCGCGGCTGCGCCGGCCGACGTGGGCAAACAGGTCGGCAAAGAAATCGTTGCCTTCGGCGCCATTGAAGTCGAATTGCGAACCCCAGTCGGGCGGCGGCCGGAATTCCTGTCCGGGCCGGTAGCCACGGCCGAGTTCGTCATAGGCGGCGCGCTTCTCGGCGTCGCCCAGCACGTCGTAGGCTTCGTTGATTTCCTTGGTCTTGGCGTCGGCATCCTTGTGCTTGCTGACGTCGGGATGATATTGCCGCACCAGCTTGCGGTATGCCTTCTTGATCTCGTCGGCGGACGCCGTGCGTTCCACGCCGAGTATTTTGTAGTAGTCCTTGTATTCCACGAGCTTGCTCCTGGATCAATTCAATCGGGTTGGATGGTTCACTGAGCTGTCATATGAGGTTCGTAAGCTTGCTTTTCAACTAAATACGATTTTGCAAGAATGCCGTGGCACAAAGCTTCAAGGCAACGGTTAAAGTTTATGTAAGGATTTATTTAATTCCTCTATTTAATAATACTGGTTATCGGGAAATAACAAGACGGCTTGGATAAGCGCGATAAG
Organism: Herbaspirillum sp. SJZ107; assembly: GCF_006715485.1. Lineage (GTDB taxonomy): Bacteria > Pseudomonadota > Gammaproteobacteria > Burkholderiales > Burkholderiaceae_D > Telluria. The sequence continues at coordinate 393,196 of NZ_VFNH01000001.1, read as the reverse complement.
AATCGCCGTCTTACCCGATCTGGGAATTAAAGTGCCGATATTTTTTACACTCATCAATAACTAATATTAATCTTTATTAACTTTTCCAAATGGAATCAATAAGCTAGTTAATATGATTTCCTTGGCACAGTAGTTGCATACACGAGGGACTCAAACAATTAGGGAGGTTTTGATGAAGCTGAGTTCCGTTGCCAAAGCACTTGCCAGCCTGTCGTTTTTTGCATGCACGTCGCTGTTTGCTGCACCCCTCACGGTTGATATCGCCGGCGTCCAGAGCAATGGCGAACTCGGCGATCCAGGCAATACGGTGCTGACCTACAATGTCGGTGCCAATGCGACCATCACCGCCGTTAGCTATTCTGTCAACGTGACGGCTTTCACGCCGAGCTGGCTGTCGGAAATCGGCCTGGCATTCACCGATTCCGACTTTTTCGAGGGCGTTATCTTCAATCCGGGCGCGGGTGACGAATTTCCGGGCACGGCAACGTATTCGGACTCGGCCGACCTGACAGCCCTGGGCCTGTCCTTCAACGTCGGCGCCGACGGCATCCTGCGCCTGGAGTTCTACGAAGATTTCGACGATTTATCCGGCACGGATGGCCGCTGGAACTTCGGCACCATCACCTTCAACGTGGAAGGCGGCACCGTACTGCCGCCGGTCGATCCGGGTACCCCGGGCGGCGAGGTGCCGGAACCGGCAAGCGCGCTACTGATCGGCGCCGGCCTGGCCGCGCTGGGCTACCGCCGCCGCGCCGCCAAGCAGGTGCACTGATCCGCGCTGTGCCTGAAGCGTCGTACCCGGCCGGGGCAGCACCGTCGATGCGGCGGCTGCCCCGGCCGCTTTTGCAGGGAGGTACCGTCACCCGGCCTTAGCAATTAGTCAGTACAATCCGGGGTTTCGCCAGCTGCCCCGAACCATGACGTCCACCGTATCCGCCGCCCCCGCCTCTTCTCCCGTCCGCACCGAGATCGCCACCCTGTGGCGCCTGTCGTGGCCGATGCTGGTCGGCCAGCTGGCCACGGTCGGCATGGGGGTGGCGGACGTGGCGATGACCGGGCACGTCAGCGCGGCCGAGCTGGCGGCGGTATCGCTTGGCACCTCCGTGTGGTCGATCATCCTGGTCACCGTGATGGGCGTCATGATGGCGGTGAATTCCGTGGTCGCGCACGAGATGGGTGCCGGCCGCTTCGACAAGATCTCGCATTCGGTGCGCGAATCGCTGTGGATGGGCGCGATCGTCGGCATCGTCGGCTGCCTGGCGGCGAATGCCTGCACGCTGCTGTTCGACCACATCGGCCTGGAAGCGGCCGTGGCCTGGCGCGCCAAGACCTTCCTGCACATCATCAGCCTCGGCATGCCGGCCTTTGCCTGCTACCGCGCGCTGTACGGCTACACCACCAGCATCAACCAGACCAAGCCGATCATGGTCATCGCCATCTGCGGGCTGCTGTACAACATCGCGCTCAACTGGATGCTGGTGTTCGGCAAGTTCGGCTTGCCGAAGCTGGGTGCGCTCGGCTGCGCGGTCTCGACCGCCAGCGGCGTATGGCTGATGCTGGCGGCGATGGTTATCTGGATCAAGGTCTCCAGCGCCTACCGCATGACCTATCCGTTCACGCGCTGGGAAGGCCCGAACTGGCGCGAGATCGGCAGCATGCTGCGCCTCGGCCTGCCGATCGGCGTGACCCATTTCGCGGAAGTCAGCGCCTTCGGCATCGTCAGCCTGCTGGTGGCGCGTTTCGGCGTGGTGCAGGTGTCGGCGCACCAGATCGCGCTGAATTTCGTGTCGCTGGTGTTCATGGTACCGCTCAGCTTCGGCATCGGCGCCCTGACCCGCGTCGGCCAGGCGATGGGCGAAGGCAATGCGGTGCGGGCGCGCTTCGTGGCCTGGACCGGCACCGGCATGTGCATCGCTTTCGGCGTGCTGTCGGCGATCTTCATCGCCCTGTTCCGCTGGCAGATTGCAGCGATGTACACCTCGGACGCGGCGGTGCAGGCCACCTGCGCCATGCTGCTGCTGTTCGCCGCGCTGTTCCAGTTGTCCGACTCGACCCAGGTGGCGGCCGCCTCCGCGATGCGCGGCTATCAGGTCACGCGTTCGCCGATGGTGATCCAGATGATCGCGTTCTGGGGCGTGGCACTGCCGGTCGGCTGGATCCTGGGCCTGGCCCCTAGCTGGTTCCCGTGGTCGCCGGCCCAGCCGATGCAAGCCACCGGTTTCTGGATCGGCTTGGTGCTGGGCCTGACGGTGGCGGCCGTGCTGCTGGCGTGGTCGCTCAACAAGCTGTCGGCACTGCGCGTGCGCGCGGCGAATGTTAGCGCCTGACAGTTATTAATTGCATATGTGACCGCTAACATGCACAATAGCCGCACACAACAATAAGCGAACCCAGCGGTCACAGAACGCGATATCCAGGAGACAGCCAGCAGGCTTCAAGCGCGGCATCCATCCGATCCGTCCGTGCGCTCGGTCGCCCGATCGATTCGATACCGACAGGAGACGGGATGAGGCTGACACCCCACACCACTTTGGCCGCGCTGGCATCGGCGCTGGCATTCACCCCCGCGGCTTTCGCCGCACCATTGACCACCCTGGACAGGAACGGCGCCTGGGTCTCGGTCGAAGCCTACGGCCCCAACATCGTGCATGTGACGATCGCCGCCGACAAGGACCAGGTCCTGAAAGGTCCGGGCTACGGCATCCTGGCGAAAGCCGCCGAGAATGGCGCCTTCCGCCACAGCCGCGCCGCGGACGGCGACACCTTCGCCTCCTCCGGCATGACCCTGCACGTGAACCCGGCCCCGGCGCCGCGCGTGCCGAGCCAGGGCGAAAAATACTTCGCGCCGGCGCTGGCGTCGGTCGGGCTGCAGGTGAAAAATGCGCGCGGCGAGCAAATCCTCAGCATGACCGGCTGGGAAATGGCGCCGCATACCGTCAACGGCGAAAAGACTTACCAGGTCGGCGCCTCGTTCGCGGCCCCGCGCGACGAGCATTACTACGGCATGGGCCAGAACCAGGAATCGCTGTCCGGCCTCGACCTGCGCGGCCGCGTGCTCGACTGCAAGCACTGGTACGACGCCCCGGCCGGCGAAACCGTTTGCGTGCCCTTCATGGTGTCGTCCAAGGGCTACGGCATCGTCTGGGACAATCCATCCGCCACCCGTTTCGTCGCCGGCGTGCACGGCAAGACCGCCTTCCAGTCGAACGTGGGCGAACGCGTCAGCTTCTTCGTCATCACCGGCAATTCTTCGGATGAACTGTATTCCGGCTACGCCCGCCTGACCGGCAAGACCCCAATCCCACCGAAAGCCGCCTTCGGCCTGATCCAGTCCAAGGCTCGCTACGACAGCCAGCAGGAAGTGCTGCGCGTGGCGAATACCTACCGCCAGAAACAGTACCCGCTCGACGTGATGGTGGTCGACTGGTTCTACTGGACACGCATGGGCCAGATGGACATCAACCCGGCCGAATTCCCCGATCCGGACGGCATGAACAAGCAGCTGCACGACATGGGCATGCAGTCGATCATCTCGATCTGGCCGCGCTACGAGACCTCGGGCCGCTACTTCAACGAGCTCGATGCCAAGGGTTACCTGCTCAAGGACAAGGACGGCAAGACCGTCGACGGCCTGCCCTTCCGTTCCGACCGCACCGGCGGCCTGATCGACGCCACCAATCCCAAGGCACGCCAGTGGTTCTGGGAAAAGTCGCGCGACAATATCCTGTCTCACGGCTTCGATTACCCGTGGCTGGACGAGACCGAACCCGACCTGGTGCCGGACGGCTTCATGTATGCGATCGGCTCGGGCGACCGCTTCCACAACCTGTTCCCGCTGCTGCACGTCGAAGGTTTCGCCGACAACATGCGCGCCTGGAAACCGAACAAGCGCGTATTGATCCTGTCGCGCGCCGCCTACCTCGGCTCGCAGCGCACCGGCGCCCTGTTCTGGTCCTCCGACATCAATCCGACCTGGGAAGCGCTGGCGCGCCAGATCCCGACTGGCCTGAACATGACCGCGTCCGGCATCGCGCTGTGGGGCAACGACATCGGTGGCTGGCAATACCTGCCGCAGACCACCAGCGCCACCAAGGCGCCGCTGCTGGACCCGTCCGACGCGCGCGACGTCGTCGGCCAGAACCACGACTATCCGGAACTGCACACGCGCTGGTTCCAGTACGGCACCTTCCTGCCGACGCTGCGCCTGCACGGCGACCGCAAGCAGGCCGACATCTGGTCCTTCGGCAAGGCGGCGGAAACGATCATGGCGCGCTATGACCGCTTGCGCTATCAATTGATCCCGTACATCTACAGCCAGGCCAAGTTCACCCACGACACCGGCGCCCCCTTCATGCGGCCGCTGTGGATGGATTTCCCGCAAGATCCGAACGTGGCCGACATCGGCACCGAGTACATGTTCGGCCCGGCCTTCCTGGTGGCGCCGGTGACGGAACAGGGCCAGACCGAGAAGGACGTCTACCTGCCGGCCGGCAGCGACTGGTACAACTTCTGGACGAAAGAAAAGCTGGCCGGCGGCCGCTGGATGAAAGTGGCGGCGCCGATCGACCAGATCCCGGTATTCGTCAAGGCCGGCTCGATCGTGCCGATCGGCGCCGACATCCAGTCGACCGCCACCAGGCAGGCGATCGCCGAGATCCAGGTGTACCCGGGCAAGGATGGCGAGTTCAGCCTGTATGACGACGATGGCGTCTCGTATGACTACGAGAAGGGCAAGTCGACCACCACCCGGCTGCGCTGGAGCGAGGGCAGCGGCAAGCTGACGGCCTCGGGCGGCGATAGCGGGCTGGCCAGGTCCTTGCCGGGGCTGGTCAAGGTGATCGGAAAGCAGTAACCTGCAATGCAGGAGCCGCAAACTTTATATCGCCGCTCCTGCTCATCAACGTCGCCCCTGCGCAGGCAGGGGCCCAAGTTCGGCTAGCGCTGTCGAAACGCATGCAACTTGGCCCCCTGCCTTCGCAGGGGCGACGTTTTTACGCTGACGCATCGGTCAAGCGGGTCGCTACGCACATTCCACCCGCGTCGCCCCCTCATACCCCCTCATATTTACAGCTTTTCACCCCCGACTCTGGTATCGTCTCGGCCGTTGCACACAATTAATCAATTGCCCAGAGACCATTCCATGCGCCCTCTCATCCTGCTCCTTGCCGCCCTGTCGGCCGCTCCCGCATCCGCGGAGCGCCTGACGCTGGACCGACTTCACGCCGACCCGGCGTTGGCCGGTCCTGGCGTGCGCGCCTTGCGCGTGTCGCCCGACGGCGAACGCGTGACTTTCCTGCGCGGCCGCGCCGACAACCAGTTCCAGCTGGACCTGTGGGAATACAACATGAAGGACAAGACCACGCACCGCCTGGTCGACTCCAAGAAGCTGGTCCCGAACGAGAACCTGTCGCTGGAAGAACGCGCCCGGCGCGAACGCGCGCGTACCGCCAGCCTGTCCGGCATCATCAGCTACAGCTGGGCACCTAGCGGCAAGCAGATCCTGGTGCCGATCGCCGGCGACCTGTACCTGGTCGACGTCGCGAATCCGGATGCGGCGCGCAAGGTCGCCTCGGGCAATGTCGGCGATCCGAAGATTTCGCCGAAGGGCCGCTACGTCTCCTTCGTGCGCGACCAGAACCTGTTCGTGATCGATTTGACGACCGGCCAGGAACGCCAGCTGACCACCGATGGCAAAGGCACGATCCACAACGGCGAAGCCGAGTTCGTGGCGCAGGAAGAGATGGACCAGAAAACCGGCTACTACTGGGCGCCGGACGATTCCGCGATCGCCTACCGCCGCTTCGACGAAGCGCAGGTGCCGGTTGCACGCCGCTTCGAAATCTACGCCGACCGCACCGAGGTCATCGACCAGCGCTACCCTGCCGCCGGCGACCCGAACGTGGTGATTGACCTGATGATCGTCAATCCGGCGACCGGCGCGCAGAAGCAAGTGGATCTCGGCGCCGAGAAGGACATCTACCTGGTGCGCGCCGACTGGAGCGGCGACGCCAAGACCCTGGTCTACCAGCGCCAGTCGCGCGACCAGAAGCGCCTCGACCTGGTGGCGGTCGACGCCGCCACGCTGGCCCAGCGTCCGCTGTTCACCGAAACCTCGACGACCTGGGTGGCGGTGCCGGCCGACCTGCGCTTCCTGAAGAGCCGCAACGCCTTCATCTGGGCGTCCGAGCGCAGCGGCCGCAACCACCTGTACATGTTCGACATGAACGGCAAGCTGCTGCACCCGATCACCAAGGGTGAATGGGGTGTCGACAGCATCCTGGCCGTGGACGAAGCCGCCGGCAAGGTCTACATCTCGTCCAACAAGGATGCGGTGATCGACAAGCAGACCTACGCCGTCAACCTGGACGGCGGCAATGCCGACAAGCCGGTGCGCATCACCAGGCAGGACGGCATGCACGACGATACCTTCGCCCAGAACGGCAAGATTTTCGTGGACACCTTCTCCGATCCGACCACCCCGCCGCAAGTGTCGATCCGCCGCGCCGACGGTTCGTTGGTCGAATGGCTCGAGCACAACGAGGTGAAGGGCGACCATCCGTACGCGAAGTACATGGCCAACCACCTGCCGACCGAATTCGGCAGCATCAAGGCGCACGACGGCCAGGACCTGTACTACTCGATGATCAAGCCGTCGAATTTCGATCCGGCCAAGCGCTATCCGGTGTTCCTGATGGTCTACGGCGGCCCGCACTCGCAGCAGGTGACGCGCGGCTGGGGCAACATGTTCAAGCAATACATGGCGCAGCAGGGCTTCGTGGTGTTCACGCTGGACAACCGCGGTTCTTCGCGCCGCGAGCGCAAGTTCACCGACGTCATCTACGGCGAGCTGGGCAAGCATGAAGTCGAAGACCAGTTGACCGGCATCGACTGGCTGGCCAAGCAGAGCTTCGTCGATCCGAAACGCGTCGGCGTGTTCGGCTGGAGCTACGGCGGCTTCATGACGCTGCGCCTGCTGGAAGCGGGTTCCGACAAGATCGCGATGGGCGTGTCGGTGGCGCCGGTGACCGACTGGTCGCTGTACGACACCCACTACACCGAGCAGTTCGTCGGCAGCACGCCGAAGGCCAACCCGCAGGCGTATGCGCAAAGCGGCGTGTTCGCCCACCTGGACGGCCTGAAGTCGCCGCTGCTGCTGATCCACGGCATGGCCGACGACAACGTGCTGTTCACCAACTCGACGCGCCTGATCGACGCGCTGGTGAACCGCAACGTCAAGTTCGAGCTGATGACCTATCCGGGTGCCAAGCACGGCATCTCGTCGCGTGCCGGCCAGCGCCACGTGTACGGCATGATCGAGGGCTTCTTCAAGAAGAACCTGGGCGGGACCGACGCCAAGTAATACATTGGCCGCAAGCTTCCTCAACGCGTAAAAACAAAAACAGCCGCTCGAAGCGGCTGTTTTCATTGAAGCTGGCGCGGCTTAGTTCTTGCCGACCACGTCCTTCAGGTCGCCAGCTTTCTCTTGCACTTTGCCTTCAACCTGGTTTGCCAGGCCCTTGGCTTCCTGCTCTTCGCTGCCGATGGCTTTACCGAAACCTTCTTGGATTTTGCCACCGATGTCTTTGGCTTTGCCTTTGATTTGGTCTTCGTTCATGATCATTCTCCTATCGTCAGTGAAATACTGCTTCTCGAAGTGAAGCGGCATGAACGTATAGTGCGCCGATTGCGGTCGCAATACTGTTCGCGACTTAACAAATGATTAAAATTTTCAGCGCGGCTTGCGCCAGACGCTGGCCAGCCAGGGCTGCTGTTCGCGCGGCAACCCTGGCGGGCGGTAATAGTGGTGCAGCGGATCGAAGCCGGCCCCGGTCACATACCGTTCCCAGCTCGCATAATCGTGGAAGCTGCCCCAGCGCGGGCCGTTCCAGCCCTCCTCGTTGTTCCCGCGCGGATTCGAGCTGAACAGCACGCCGCCGGGCTTCAGGGCCGCATACAGCTCGCCCAGCACCTTGGGCAGCAGGCTGCGCGGCACGTGGAACAGCGAGGCATTCGCATAGATGCCGTCGAACAAGCCATCCGGCAGGTCGAGGTCGAGGAAGTTCTGCTGCCACACTTCGCAGCCGCTGTAGGCCGCCGCCATCGCCACGAACTCGGCGCTGCCGTCGAGGCCGATGGCACGGTGGCCCATGTCGCGGAAGGTCTTCAGGTCGCGTCCCGGACCGCAGCCGAGGTCGAGCAAGGTATAGGGCGCGTCAAGCTCGATCGCCTCCAGCAGTGCGGCGATGTTCTGGCTGACGTCGTGGTCGATGGTGCCGGCGAAGAAGCGCGGCGCCACCGAGTCGTAGTGATGCAGCGTGCGCTGCGAGATGTCGCGGAAATCGTCGTAATCGGCGATGCCGGACGGGTCATGCTGTCCCATATGCGGATCCTGGTGCAGCCTGGGCCGCTTGATGTCGAGAAAATCCGGGTGCATAGGCCACCAGCGAAGAAATAGACTCCAGGCCATTGTAGGCCTGCCATTTCTTGCGCCAGTGTCCGTTACCCCTAATAAATTACCAGACCCGCACACGCTGGTCCGGCGGCAGGTACAGCGCCTGGCCCGGCTGCACGTCGAAGGCCTTGTACCAGGCATCGAGGTTGCGCACGGTGGCGGTGCGGTATTGCGGCGGCGCGTGGCCGTCGGTCAGGATGCCGCGGCGTTCGGCCGCTTCGCGTGCCTTGTTGCGCCAGCTCGAGGCGTAGCCGATGAAGAAGGCACGGTCGCCCGCTTGGTCTCCCTGAGCGTTCGCGTTCTTGCCGCCGGATGCGCGGTAGGCGTCGTAGGCCGCCGCCAGCCCGGCCAGGTCGGCCAGGTTTTCCGACAGCGTCAGCTGGCCGTTCACGGCCAGGTCCGGGAAGGGTTTGTAGGCGTTGTACTGGGCCACCAGCTTGCTTGACGCCGCCTTGAAGTGCTCCATGTCCTCCTTCGTCCACCAGTCGCGCAGGCGGCCCTGGGCGTCGAACTGCGAACCCTGGTCGTCGAAGCTGTGGCTGATCTCGTGGCCGATGATGGCGCCGATCGAACCGTAGTTGGCGGCATCCGGCGCCTTGGGGTCGAAGAACGGCGGCTGCAGGATCGCGGCCGGGAAGTTCAGCGCGTTCTGCAGCGGCAGGTTGACGGCATTCACCAGCTGCGGCGGCATCGCCCACTCGGTGCGCTCAGGCTTGTGGTGCAGCTTGGCGATTTCTTCCTTGTAGTGGAACTGTTCGGCGCGCACGGCATTGCCGAAGGCATCATTGGGCACCACCTTCAGGGCGGCATACGACTTCCACTTGTCCGGATAGCCGACGCCGACGTACAGCGTCTTGAGCTTTTCCTTGGCCTGGGCGCGGGTGGCCGGGGCCATCCAGTCGAGCTTGTCGACGCGCTTGCCGAAGGCGTCGACGATATTCGCCACCATCTGCTGCAGGCGTGCCTTGTTCTCGGCCGGGAAGTACTTGGCCACGTACATCTTGCCGACCGCCTCGTCCATCGCCTCGTTGGTGGCGCCCAGCGCGCGCTTCCAGCGCAGCGACTGCTGCGGGGTGCCGGTCAGGGCCTTGCCGTAGAAGTCGAAGCGGGCATCCACAAAAGCCTTGGGCAGCACGCCCGCCATCTGGTTGATGCGGTGGAAGGCCAGGTAATCCTTCCAGGTCGCCAGGTCGATGCGCTCGACCAGCGCAGCGGTGCCCTTCATGGCCGACGGGTGCCAGACGATGAACTTGTCCTGGTCGCCCAGCTGGGCCGCCTTGAAGAAGGCATTCCAGTCCAGGCCGGGCGCGTTGGCCGTGAAGTCCTTCAGGGTCCAGGTATTGTCGGCCTTGAGCACGTCGGCCGAGTCGGCGCGGCTGGCATGGCCGTTGGCGATGTCGACCTCGAGCGCGAACACCTTGGCGGCGCGCGCGTCGGCATCGTTCTCAGTTTTACTGTAGCCGGCCAGTTTCAGCATCGTAGCGATGTGCTTCTGGTACTGCGTGCGCAGGCCGGCCATGCGCTCGCTGCTGTCCAGGTAGTAGGCGCGGTCGGGCATGCCCAGGCCGCCCTGCAGCAGGTAGGGCATGTTGCGCGCGGTGTCGTGCAGGCCTTGCGCGACCCACAGGCCGAACACGTTCTCGGTGAAGAAATCGGTATTGTTCAGCGGGTCGACGTCGGCGCGCAGGCTGTCGCCGAGTGCGCGTACCAGGCCCGGCTTGTCCTTGATCGCGGCGATCCGGTCCAGCTGCGGCTTGAGCGGCGCCATGCCCCTGGCTTCGATCGCGCCTTCGTTCATGTAGGCGGCAAAGTAATCGCCGACCTTGCGCGCCTCGCTGTTGGCGCCCTTGTCCTTGCCGGCATCCTCGATCAGCTTGACGATGCGCTGGTTGGTCTCTTCGGCCAGGCTGGCCATCGCGCCCCAGCTGCTGCGGTCGGCCGGGATGTCGGTCTTGGATAGCCAGCCACCATTCGCCCACGTAAAGAAATCGTCGCCGGGACGCAGGGTGGCGTTCGCCGGCGCGGTGTCCGTGGCTGCCCCCTTGTCGGCGGACGCATTCGGCTTGGCCGGCGCAGCCGCCTGGCCACCCGCGAAGGCGGCTGAGGCAAACGCGCCGCACAGGGCGAGGACGATGGCAGTGTGTCGGATCGGTGTCCAGCTGGTCTTCATGGGTTCCCCTAGTGACGGATTATGCGTGTAGTTTACTGCAATGTCACGGCCGGGCGGCCTCCCGCAGCCATGCCACCGAAACGTGCGCCGAGGCGAACGACTTGTGGTCACAATCCCTTGTCGAAATTTATTTTAAAAATTTCTTTCAAAAACCCTAAAGTTCTCCAACACACGACCGTTAAAGGGAGACAACCGGCAATCCGGCCGGTGCCAGTCTCTTACCAGTGTGACAACATGACGTCGAACGAAGTCCTCGCAATGTACGAAAACATCGCTGCCATCACTGGCCGCATGGCGGTTGCCGCCCGCGAGGGAGACTGGGATGGCCTGGCCCGCCTGGAAACGCAATGCGCACTGCACTCGAGCGCTGCCCGCGCCGGCGTGCCGCCGCTGGAAGGCGACCAGCGCAAGCGCAAGATCGACCTGCTCAAGCAGATCATGGCCAACGACCGCGTGGTACGCGACGTCACCGAACCCTGGATGGGCCAGCTCGACCGCGCAATGCGCCCGGCACACTGATTCATCCCTGCCGGCCGCCACCGGCACCCGGCGGCAGCACATCGAACCCCGCAGCGCCTGCGCTCCGGGGTTTTTTCATGCCCGGCGCGGTCCTAGGCCGGCGCCCGGGCGTGTACGCTGCGGCCGGCCATGATGCCGTCGAGGTTGCGCTCGACCCAGTGCACCACTTCCTGCAGCCGGGCGCTGATCTCCTCGCCCAGCGGGGTCAGGCGGTATTCGACACGCTGCGACTGGCCGGGATACGCGACACGCTGCACGAAGCCGTCCTGCTCGAGCCACTGCAGGGTCTGGATCAGCATCCGTTCGCTGATGCCGCCCACCTTGCGCCGCAGCTCGCCGAAGCGGTGGGCGCCGTCGCCCAGCGCCACCAGCAGCAATACCCCCCAGCGGCTGGTCACGTGCTTGAGCACTTCGCGCGATGGGCAGTGTTCGGACATGACGTCGCCACGCATGACGTGATCGGACAGCGGTTCGTTCATCCCTTCTCCTCGCTTTTCTGGTTGACGCCCGGCGTCGCGCAGCGCCGGGCTGTTGGGCCATTGTCGCGCAAAAGCCGGTACCGCGGCGGCACGCTGGATGGGCGTGCACGGCTTGGGCTGAGGCCGTAAAAAAACCCGCTCGGCTCGCGTCCGCGCGGGTTTTTCATGGACGGATGGCCTTGCCACCCCTCGGTATGGGGAGAGCGATCGCCAGGCATCCCCTGGCGTCGCCTCTTGCCGGTTGCATCCGGCGTCTACGTGCGCACTGTTGGCCCGCAAACCGCTTCCGGGGTCAGGCGCTTCTTCAGCGATCATCCGGTTCCCGCGCCACGCTATCGGTGGTGGCTGCGCCGGACCTGAGCCGTTTTTCGTGATCGAAAAGATCACATGCGAACCAGTATAACTCAACATTTACATTTGTGTAGACAAGTTTGTGCGCGCCTATTCCATTGTCGGTTCGACCACTTTTGCCGGGCTGCCCGCGGCGGGCGAAGCTGCCTTGCCGCGGCTGGCAAGGCGCGCCTTCAGCCTGCCGAGCAGGCCGTCCGCGGCTGGGGCGGCGGCTCCACGCGGCCGGCGTTTCAGGACGAAGGCAGCGGCACCGCCGGCCGCCAGCAGAGCGATGCCGGCGCCGATCCAGCCCCAGGGGGCGCCGCCCTCTTCCGGCGGCGGTGTCTTCGGCTTGTGCGGCACCAGCGGCTTGATCGAGCTGATCGGCTTGGGGCCGGCGGGCGGGGCGGGCTTGGGCTCGGCCGGCTTGGCTTCGGCAGGCGCGGTTTCCGGCTCGTGGCCGTCGGCCTGGTGTTCTTCGGCCTTCGGTTCGCCGGCTTTGTGGCCGCCGGCCTCCGGTGTCCCGGCCTTGTGTTCGTCGGCCTTGTGCTCGTCGACCTTGTGTTCGCCGCTCCTGGCCGCTTCGGTTTTTGCCGCGTCGGCCTTGTGCGTTTCCGCGACCGGCGCGGCGGCAGGCGCGGCCGCCGGCGTCACGCCCAGTATTTTCTGCAGGCCCTTGACCTTGTCTTCCAGTGTGGCCAGCTGCTCGCGCAGGGCCGCATTCTTTTCGCCGAGCGCGCTGCAGGCCTGGGCTTCGCCCGGTGTGCAGGCCGCGGGCTGGCCGGCCGCATGCAGGGCAGCCGGCTTGTGGATGGGCAGGGCCGGCAGCGGCTTGCGGCGCTCGACCGGCGGCTGAAGCGCGGCCTTGGCCGGGACTGGCGCGGACGGCGCGGCGGAAGGATCGGCGGCCGCCGGCGCGGCGCTTGACGCGACGGCCGGGCGTGCGGCCGGCCGCATGGTGGATACTGGTGCCGGCAGCGGTGCAGGTACACGTGTCGGCGCCACGCCGGCCTGCACGGCTGCGAGTGCGGCTGCAGGCGCTGGTGCAGGGGCCGGCACGGGTGCCGGCGAAGGCGGAGGCGCCGGGTTCGGGTCCGGCGTCAGCCACAGCGTTGCCAGGCGCACCGCGCGCTGGCCCTTGTCGGTCAGTTCCAGGTACAGGTGCAGGTGTTCGGCGTCGAGCGGGCGCAGCGAGGTCACGTGCAGGAACTGGCGGCCGTCGCGCCGCATCACCGTCAGGTTCAGGTTCGACAGCACCGGCGGCAGCGCAATGCCGGCGCCGCGGTAAACCTCGGGACTGGCCAGGCGCACCGCCACCGGCGCCGCCGGGTCGTCGAGCATGACCAGTTCGATGTCGGCGACTAGCTGCTGGCCGATGTGGGACGACACCCTGGCGTCGCCCAGCTCGGCGGCACCGGCATCGCCCAGGGCGGCGCCAGTCAATACAAGAATGGAAAGTAAACTGCGGGAGCGGCGGAGCATAGGGAGTGGAATTCGTAGCCTCAGCGTCGTTATCGGCCGTTGCGGTACACTCTTTAATAGAACAGTCACCAAGGACAGGACCCAACATGGAAAACAGGATCGAGAAAGACAGCTTCGGCCCGATCGAAGTCCCGGCCGGCCAGTTGTGGGGTGCGCAGACCCAGCGCTCGCTGCACCATTTTCATATCTCGAGCGAGAAGATGGCACCCGAGCTGGTGGCCGCGCTGGCCCAGGTCAAGCGCGCCGCGGCCGCGGTCAACCGCTCGCTCGGCAAGCTCCCGCAGGACAAGGCCGACGCCATCATCAAGGCCGCCGACGAAGTGCTGGACGGCCGCCATCCGGCCGAGTTCCCGCTGTCGGTGTGGCAGACCGGGTCCGGCACCCAGAGCAACATGAACATGAACGAGGTGCTGGCCAACCGCGCCTCCGAACTGCTCGGCGGCGAACGCGGCGAGGCGCGCCTGCTGCACCCGAACGACCACGTCAACATGGGCCAGTCCTCGAACGACATGTTCCCGACCGCGATGCACGTCGCCGCCGCGCTGGCCGTGGCCAAGGACCTGCTGCCGGCGCTGGCCAAGCTGCGCGGCACGCTGGAGATCAAGTCGCGCGACTTCGCCGGCATCGTCAAGATCGGCCGCACCCACCTGCAGGACGCCACCCCGCTGACGCTGGGCCAGGAATTCTCGGGCTATGTCGCCCAGCTGGAATTCGCCGAGCACGCGATCAGGAACGCCCTGCCCGGCCTGCTGCTGCTGGCCGCCGGCGGCACCGCGGTCGGCACCGGCCTGAATGCGCATCCGGAATTCGCCAACCGCATCGCGGCCGAGATCTCGTCGCGCACCGGGCTGCAGTTCAAGTCGGCGCCCAACAAATTCATGGCGCTGGCCGGCCACGACGCCATGGTGCAGGCGCACGGCGCCTTCAAGACCCTGGCCACGGCGCTGATGAAGATCGCCAACGACGTGCGCTGGATGGCGTCCGGCCCGCGCTCGGGCCTGGGCGAGATCACGATCCCGGAAAATGAACCGGGCAGCTCGATCATGCCGGGCAAGGTCAATCCGACGCAGTGCGAAGCGATGACGATGCTGTGCTGCCAGGTGTTCGGCAACGACGTCGCGATCACGGTCGGCGGCTCGATGGGCAACTTCGAGCTGAACGTGTTCAAGCCGATGATCGCCCATAACTTCCTGCAGAGCGCACGCCTGCTGGCCGACGGCATGCGCTCGTTCGACGAGCACTGCGCGGTCGGCATCGAGCCGGACCGCAAGCGCATCGGCGAGCTGATGGAGCAGTCGCTGATGCTGGTGACCGCACTGGCCCCGCATATCGGGTATGATCGCGCCGCGCAGATCGCCAAGACCGCTCAGCACGAAGGCCTGACCCTGCGCCAGGCCGCGCTGCAGTCGGGCTTCCTCGACGAGGCGCAGTTCGACCAGTGGATCGTGCCGATCGAGATGACCAGGCCGCATCCGGCCGATTAAGGCCACGTCACTCCGAGCGTCGTCCCTGCGCAGGCAGGGACCCAAGTTGCACGCGGATCGTCAGCGCGAGCAGAACTTGGGGAAAAAAGCGCCAGCGGCGCTTTTTTCGCTTTCGCGGGACGACATATTTGAATCAGCCTCAACAGTACGCCCTAATTTTTTTTCCGAGATTAAAATGCAAACAACTATTTTCGAATTGACATCGGAGTTCATCGAACTCAATCAGCTGCTGAAGCTCGTCGGCGTTGTCGACAGCGGCGGTGCAGGCAAGCATGTCGTCGCCAGCGGCGCGGTGTCAGTCGACGGCAAGAAGGAATTGCGCAAGACGGCCAAGATCCGGGCCGGCCAGACGGTGACGCTGGGCGATGTCAGGATCAATGTGAAGTAAGGAAAGGGAGCGTCAGCTGAACCCCATGGGTTTGCCCGATGCACCTTCCCGGATCGCCTGGTGAGGCGCTCCCGGCCGTACAGGTTGCGTTTGCGCCCTGACAAACTTGAGCAATCTCCATTCTCTATATTGAAGACGTAACATTCGGCTAAAGGTGAGGAAGATGGATACCCCAGAATCGAGCTCCCCGACGCAGCAACGGCTCATCGGCGACCTGCGTCTCGTTATCGAAAATGCGGAAGAACTGCTCAAGAATACCGACCATTACACCGGTGTCGTGTACCAGAATGCGCGGGCCAAACTGGCGTCGGCACTGTCGGCCGCCAACGAGGAACTGGCGCGCTTCGAGGAAGAAGAGCTGGCCCGCATGATGGAAGAAACGGCCGCGGCCAACGAACTGCACCAGGACATGACCGGCGAAGCGCGTATCCTGCGTGCCTTTCAATATCACTGATGGCGTGCTTGCCGCCCGGCGGCAGCACGAACACACGGCGCCTGCGGGCGCCGTGTTCACTTCCAGCAGCCGTTCAGGCCAGCGCCACCACGATCCCGGTCCGGCCGCCCTCCCCCAGCCAGCGCTTCAGGTGGGCCGCCACGTCGAAATTTTCATCCAGCTCGAACGCCGCATCCAGCGCCGCGCCGAAGCTGCCGCCCGCCGCCAGCCGGCCGAGCGCCGCCATTTCGGCGGCGCCGCCGTCCCACACCTCGACCTGGAAGCGCGGGCGCCACACCAACGCGTGGCCGGGCCGTTCCAGCTCCCCGGGAAAGGCCGGCCCTTCCGGCTGGTGCGCCTGCCACAGCGCCGGCGTCGCCCACGCGGACCGATACAGCCGCAGTGACGGATGCAGCTGCGCGCGGCAGGCTTCGAAGGCATCCGGATCGAGGCCGGCCAGCGTCGCCGCAGGATGCGGCAGCGGCGGCGCATCGGGCGCATAAAAGCTGTCGTGGACCAGCCATTCGAGGCGCGCCATGTCGGGCAGCCAGGGATAGGTGGCCGCCGGCGCGAAGCCCTCGAGGAAAGCGGCAAGCCCGGCGCCGAAGCGGTTCAGGTCCGGATCGCTTGACGGTTGCGCGCGGCCGTAGACGAGCGCCAGCGCGTCGAAGAACTCGGCGCCGACCAGCTGGCGCAGCACCGGATGGCTGGCGGCCAGTGCGCGGCGCCAGCCGGCGTGCAGGTTGCCGCGGTAGATGCCGAGGCCACGGCCGCCGCCTTTCAGGCGGGACGCCAGCGCGCCATCCAGCCGGGCGTCGAACAGCGCGGCGCCGAAGGCTTGCTGCAGTTCGTCCACACCGGCGGGCAGCTCGGCGGCCGGATCCGCATCCACGGCAGCGGGCACTGCTGTCGACACGATCAGGACCGGCGGTGCCGGCGCCACCTCGGCCGCGATGCGGCGCGCGGTCTGCGTCTCGTCCAGCAGCACGTCGAGCGCCGGCAGGTCGGTGTCCCATTCGACCAGCGCCGGCACCGCGCCGAAGCGGGCCAGCGCCGCGCGGTACAGCGCCCAGACGCCCGCGGCGACGCGGTCGCCATGGTGGTCGACCAGGCCATGTTCGGTCGCCAGGTGGCCGCCGAGGTGGATCTCGCCGACGCTGCCCGGCGCCAGCGCGGCGAGCGCCGCCAGCGCATCCTCGCCGTGGTTGTGCTGGTTGACGTACAGGTTGTTCACGTCCAGCAGCACGCCGCAGCCGGTGCGGCGCGCCAGCGCGGCCAGGAAGGCGGTCTCGCCCATGGTGTCGCCGCGGAAGCGCACGTAGCTGGAGACGTTTTCGACCAGAATCGGCCGTCCCAGCACATCCTGCACGCGGCCGATGCGCGCCGCCAGCAGGTCGAGTGCGGCGCGGTCCAGCTGCAGCGGCAGCAGGTCGTTGAGCTGGCGTCCAAGCAATGCGCTCCAGCTCAGGTGCTCGGACACCAGCGCCGGCTGCAGCGCCCCCACCAGGTCGCGCACGCGTGCCAGGTGATCATCCGAAAAGCCCTGCACCGAGCCCAGGCCGAGGCCGACGCCGTGCAGGCTCAGCGGATAGTCGTGACGCAGCGTTTCCAGCACCTGCCAGTCGCGTCCGGAACGGGCCAGGTAGTTTTCGGTGTGGACTTCGATCCAGCCTACGCTTGGGCGGCGCGCCAGGAATTCACCGTAATGCGGCGCGCGCAGGCCGATGCCGACGCCGAGCGCCTGCATGCTTATTGGCCTTGCTTGTCCAGCTTGGGCGGCGTCGCCTTGCCGCCGGCTTTTTCGCAGGTGCCCTTGGCCACGAAGGTCCATTCGGCCGGATCGTTGTCGACCGCCGCCTGGCCGGCGCAGCCATGCAGGGCCGTACCGCAATCGTTCTGGCCGGCCTTGGCCACGCCATAACACTTTTCCTGGTCGCCCTTGGGCAGGTCCATCTGGCCGCTTGCGGATGCATTGGCGGCGCAGACGCCGGCCAGTGCGGCGGCGACCAGAGCTTGACGTTTGTTCATGATTTCTTGACTTGTGAAGAACTGCGACGGATGAATGAGCGAGAAATTCTACTGGATGCAGGCCGGGCGGTCGATGGCGGCCGCCGGCTCGGCCGGATACGTACGCCGGCCGCCGTGGCTGTGCGGATGGCTGTATTGTCGTGCTTGCGCGCCGCGGGTGCGGCGCGCAGCGATATGGTGGTGGCTGGAGCGGTGTATGCCAGCCAGCCCGTCGAGCCGGGTACGTAGCCCGACAACGCGCCAGCGGTCCTGCCTGTTGACGCGTCGCGCGATTTTTTTATGCCGTCGTGTTGACGTGCTTGCCGAGGTGGGCCGGCAGGTTCTGCGCCGGTGCGGTGGCCTGCACGGCATCCAGCAGCTGCAGGGCACTGGTCGACTGGATGTCCTGTGCTTTCTTGAGCACGGCGATGGCGACATCCTGGCGTGTGCCGGTGTCGGCGATGCTGGTGGCAAGCTTGGCAATACCCGTGACGTCCATGGCGATCTCCTGAGTGGCGGGCCGGGAGAATCCGGCCATCCCCACGGTAACGGCAGCGCCGCGCAAAACATGAGGCCGCCTCAGGCGGCCAGCGCGACATACCCCTTCAGCCAGCCCAGGACCGCCTCCGGATCGTTCAGGTCGAGCCAGGCGACGTGCGGCGCCAGCCCGGCCGGCGCGGCCATGCTGGAGGCCACCGCGACGATGTGCGGATCGTCCGGATACACGGCCGGCTTGCCGACTTCGGGCCGGTACACTTCGAGCTTGGGCAGCGGTTCCCACTTGTAGCCTTCGACCAGGGTCAGGTCGGCCGGCGCCAGGCGCGCCAGCAGCGTGGCCAGCGGCGGCTCCTGCTCGTCGCGCAGCTCGCGCATGATGGCGATGCGGTAGGGCGAGGCGATCATCACCTCGGCAGCGCCGGCCGTGCGCAGGCGCGCGCTGTCCTTGTGCGGCGGCTCCAGCGCGATGTCGTGGTGGCTGTGCTTGACCACGTTGACGCGCACGCCCTCCCCCGCCAGCCGGCCCACCAGGAATTCCAGCAGCGTGGTCTTGCCGCTGCCGGACCAGCCGATCACCCCCAACACCCTTCCGGGCACATCAATACGCGACACGGTAACGCACTCCACGGTAATTCATGACGGCTGCACGCGGCAGCAGCTTTTCCAGCACCAGCCCGGGCGCGACTTCCTCGCCTTCGTGGCGCAAGGCCTTGTCGACCAGCAGCAGGCGGTCGGCCGGATTGGCCGAATACATGTAGCCGCCGAAGGCGACGCGCGGGATGCCGCCCTGGACCGATTCCGGCAGCTGCTGCAGGAAAGGCAGGCTGTCTTCGGGTGCAGGTGCGGCGGCGGCCGGCGCTGCGGCGCGTGCCGCCACGGCGGCGACCGGCGTGGCCGGCGCCGGCGCCGGCATGCGCACCTGGACGGCAGGCGCCGACGGCGTGGCGGCAGCGCGCGATGCGGCGGCCGCCGGCACGGCAGCGGCCGCCGCGGCATCCGCCACCCGCGGCTGCGCCGGACGCACCGGCGGGGGCGGCGCGGGCGGCGCCTGGACTTCCAGCGAATTCGATACGGCCGGCGATCCGGCGGCCGGCGATCCGGTGGCCGGCGATCCGGCGGCCGGCGACCCGGCAGCCGCCATCGGCGCAGGCGTCACCGGTACGGCCGTCACAGCCGCGGGCGACTGGCCCTGCCCCTGCGCCACCTGCACCGCCGGCACCTGCGCCGGCCCGGCACGCCACACGAAAGCAGCCCCCAGCACTACCACCAGCGCCCCGGCGCCGAGTCCGATGAACAGGGGCCTGCGGCTGGCTGCGGCGTCCGGCTGCAGCGCCGGCACCGGCTGCGCCGCGTGGATGGTCGGGGCATTGCCGAGCTGGCGTTCGGCCTGCGCCTTTTTCAATGCTTCGAGAATGTATGACATATTATTTTGGCTTCCCTGGCGCGGCGGCGGTGGCGGCGAGCAGGCGCGGTTCGTCGACGCCGCTCAACTGGTTCAGGCGCATGTAGGTGCGCGGACCGGCGACGCCGTCCGCCTTCAGGTTCTGTCCGGCCTGGAAGCTGCGCAGCAGGCGCCGGGTCGGGGCGTCGAAGGGCTGGGCCGCGGGCGGTGCCGCGCTCTCGTTGAGCTGCGCCAGGCGGCCGGCGATCCAGTCGACGTCCGGGCCGCTGTCGCCCGGTTTCACTTCGTCGCGGAAGCCGCGCGCGGCCTTCCACAAGGTGGTGAATTCGCCGTCGAAGCGGGTCGCCAGCGCGCCAAGGCTGACCTTCTCGCGGCGACCGTTGACACTCAGGGTGGCGCTGTCGGCATCCATCGCGCTCAGTACCGCGTAGCCGAGATTCTGGCCGTCGTGCAGCGCGACGATCGCCGGCCGGTCGAGCAGGCGCAGTTCGTAGACGCCGCCGCGGCCGGTGTAGCAGCGCAGGCCCAGCTTGGGCGCGCCCTGGCACGGTTCGCCGGCGGGCAGCTGCTGGCCCCACAGCGCGCCCAGTTCGCGCAGCGCTTCTTCCTGGGTGGCCAGCGCCAGCGGCTGGTGCGGCGCCGACGCCGGCGCCGCAACGGCCACCGGCTTCACCGGATGGCCAGCCGGCGCGGCCGCTGCCACGGCCTGTGCCCGCGCCGGCACAGGTGCCGGCGCCACCGCATGCGGCACCGCCTGCCAGGCCGCGGCGCTGATCGCGGCCCCGGCCAGCACCCCGCCCGCCACCAGTGGCCAGCGCAGCGGCGCGCGCGCGGCGGCCGGCTCGCCGGCAAACACTTCCTGGGCCGCGCGGCGCAGGATCTTGGGCGTGACCTGGGCACTGTTCTCGACGTAGGCACCGAGCAGCGCCCGGTCGCACAGCAGGTTGATGCGGCGCGGGACGCCCTGGGTCAGGCGATGGATCAGCGGCGCCAGCGACAGCGGAATGGGGAAAATAAGGGGCGACCCGGCATGCGTCCCCGCCACGCTCAGGCGGTGGGCGACGTAGGCGCCGGTTTCGGCTTCGGACAGCGGTCCGAGGTGGTAGCGCGCGATCACGCGCTGGGCCAGCTGCTCGAGCTCGGGCCGCGCCAGGATCGTGCGCAGCTCGGGCTGGCCGATCAGGATGATCTGCAGCAGCTTGCGCTCGCTGGTTTCGAGGTTGGTCAGCAGGCGCAGCTGTTCGAGCACCTGGGCCGACAGGTTCTGGGCCTCGTCGATGACGAGCACGTTGTTGTTGCCCTGCGCATGGCTGGCCAGCAGGTAGGCGTTGATCGCATCCACATACCCCTTGACACCGATCGCCCCGGCGGACGCCGGCGGCAGCGCGATGCGGAACTCGTCGCAGATCGTCAGCAGCAGTTCCTCGACCGTCAGCTTGGGGTTGAAGATATAGGCCAGGCGGCAGTTTTCCGGCACCTGCTCGATGAAGCAGCGGCAGACGGTGGTCTTGCCGGCGCCGATTTCGCCGGTGAGCAGCACGAAGCCGCCGCCGCTGCCGATCCCGTACAGCAGGTGGGCCAGCGCCTCGCGGTGCCGTTCGCTCATGAACAGGTAGCGCGGATCGGGCGCGATCGAGAACGGCGCTTGCTTCAGGTTGAAATAATTGTTGTACATACGTGGGCCTAGGGCCGCGGCGGCAGCGGTTTGAACTTCGCGCAGTATATTTTGCTTTTGGTATTGTAGTAAGCGATCGTACTGCCGGGGTTCGATACCCGCAAAGGATAGGCCGATCCATCCGCCGCCAGGTGGCGGATCCCGGAGGCCGCCCGGATCGATTGTTCCAGCTGGTCGGGCGGCACCTCGGCCACCGCCGCCAGGAACACCAGTTCGCTGGTGTCGTCGCTGACCATCACCTCGGTGACGGGTGCGCCCCACAGCGAGGCTTCGCCGGTGCGGAACCAGTAGGCCCCGCCCTCGTGCTTGTAGGGCGGGCCGAAGGCGGTCTTCAGCCAGGAATAGAAATAGCGGTTGTCGAGCTGGTCGTGGCACAGCAGCGCGCCGCCGATCACCGGCGCGAAGGTGGACGGCGCCTTGTCGCCGGCCTGGGCCGCGCACGCGCCCGGCACGCCGGCCAGCGCCAGTGCCAGTGCCGCTGCAGCCGAGCCGGCACGCGCCGTCACAGCTTGGACAGCCAGGCGCGGTTGGCGGCGATCTTCGACTTCACCGACGCCGGCAGGGCTTCGTAGCAGCCGGGATGCTGTTTCAGCGCGTGTTCGCGCACTTCCTTTTCCAGCCCGTTGACGATGAATATGTAGACAGAGGCACCCTCCGCATTCTTGCGCGTGCCCATATAGCGAATCACAATGTTCTCCTCGTTAAGCCCTCGATTATGACACCGCCCGCCGCGGCAGGCCATCCGCGCTGGCACAAGTGAGCTCAGTCCGGCGTGCTGCGGATGGCGCGCACGGCGTCGTCGTTGCTCTCGAGCCACATCTGCAGCAGCGCGCGGTTGTCATGCTGCCATGGATGGAAACGCGGCGACAGGTAGTCCAGGCCGGGTTTCAACAGGTGCCAGACCAGGCCACTGCGCCCGAACCATGCGCTCCCGGCGCTGCGCCAGGTGGACCACGACCACATGGCGCGGTCGCGCCGCAGGTTGTACGCGGTCTGGCGCGTGGTGTCCCACCAGAATACCAGGCTGACGTGCAGGTACCACAGCACGCGCTTCCAGTAGCCGCCGCCGGCGGCCCGGTAGACGTCGAAGGCCACCGCCTTGTGCTCGCTTTCCTCGGCCGCATGCCAGGACCACAGCGTGCGCAGCCGCGGTTCGGCGCCGGCCAGCCAGGCCGGATGGCGCAGCACGAAGTCGGCCAGCATCGCCGTGTAGTGTTCCAGCGCGCAGGTGATCGCCAGGCGGTCGTGCACCGGCAGCCGCGCGATCAGTGCCACCCGCTTGCGCGTATTTTCCTCGAGCGTGTAGTCGTAGCCCTGGCGCGCCAGCTGGTCGTTGTATTGCTGGTGCACGAAGCGGTGGCTGGCTTCCTGGCCGACGAAATCCTTGACCTCGGCGCGCAGCGCGGCATCCGGCAGCGTTTCCGGCGGCACCGCGCGCACGCTGTCGATGAACATCTGCTCGCCGAGCGGAAAGCTCATCGACAGCGCGTTCATGAAGGCCGTGCGGTAGATATCGCCGCCCATCCAGTGGCGCGCGAAACCGTGCGACAGGTCGACGTTGAGTTTGCGGACAGTCAGTGTGGACATGATGTTCGACTATACACCTGTGCCCGCGACATGCGTACCCGGGCGGGCGTACGGGCTTGTCCTTGTGCTAAGGTATCGAAGCGGCAACCCGCCCACCCGAAGGCGCGGCCGCCCCACCCAAGCACAAGGACATCCATGAAGTCACCGCTCAAGCCTGCACTCGCCGCGCCCCTCTTCGTTTCGCTGTGCATCGCCGGCCTGGCCAGCGCCCAGACCGCCCAGACCGCCCCGCCAGCCCCGCAATACCCCGCCCTGCCCTCCGAGACCCCGGCCGAATTCCAGGCCGCGACGTCCGGCTTCAACTACGTCAAGCGCACGGTCATGATCCCGATGCGCGACGGCACCCGGTTGAACACCGTGATCATCGTGCCCAAGGGTGCCAGGAATGCCCCGATCCTGATGACGCGCACGCCCTACGACGCGGCTTCGCTGACCAGCCACGCCGACAGCTCGGACCTGGAAACCATTCTCACCGGCTACGACAACGCCGCCGACGTGATCGTCGAAGGCGGCTACATCCGCGTGGTGCAGGACGTGCGCGGCAAGTACGGTTCCGAAGGCGACTACGTGATGAACCGCCCCCTGCACGGCCCGCTGAACCCGACCCCGGTCGATCACTCGACCGACACCTGGGACACCATCGAGTGGCTGACCAAGAACGTCCCCGAGACCAATGGCCGGGTCGGCATCATCGGCATTTCCTACGACGGCTTCCTGCCCCTGATGGCGCTGGTCAACCCGCACCCGGCACTGAAGGTGTCGGTACCGATGAACCCGATGGTCGACGGCTGGATGGGCGACGACTGGTTCCACCACGGCGCCTTCCGCCAGATCAATATGTCGTACATCCAGGAGCAGGTGGTCACGCGCGGCAACACGGCGAAGTGGTTCAGCTCGAACTACGACGACTACGACATGTACATGCGCGCCGGGTCGGCCGGCGAACTCGGGCGCCAGCGCGGGCTTCAGCAAAGCGGCTTCTGGCGCAAGGTGCTGGAACACCCGAGCTACGACGCCTTCTGGCAGCAGCAGGCCATGGACAAGATCCTGGCGAAGCAGCCGGTGACGGTGCCGACCCTGCTGGTGCACAGCCTGTGGGACGCCGAAGACATCTACGGCCCGGTCGCCGTCTACAAGGCGATCAAGCCGAACGACAAGGAGAACAAAGTGTTCCTGTCGATCGGCCCGTGGTCGCACGGCGGCGCAATCGGCGACGGCAGCAGCCTGGGTGCGTTGAAATTCGGCGGCGACACCGCCCTCCACTGGCGCCAGGAAGTGCTGAAACCCTTCCTCGCGCGCTACCTGAAGGGCGACGAATCGGTGCCCGCGATCCCGACCGTGACGGCCTTCGAGACCGGCACGAATAAATGGCGCAACCTGTCGGCCTGGCCGCTGGCCAGCGCCAAACCGGTGGCACTGCGCCTGGTCGAAGGCCAGAAGGCGGTGCTGGGCGGCGCCGCGGACAAGGGGTATGACGAATACGTGTCCGATCCGGGCAAGCCGGTGCCCTTCCGCCAGCGCCCGATCCCGCCCTACGGCTACGACGAAGCCAAGGGGCAGAGCTGGCCGCGCTGGCTGGCCGACGACCAGCGCGAAGCCTCGGGCCGCACCGACGTCGCCACCTTCGTCTCGGATGTGCTGACCGCGCCGGTCAAGATCGCCGGCGAGCCGGTCGCCAACCTGGTCGCCTCGACCAGCGGCACCGATTCCGACTGGGTGGTCAAACTGATCGACGTCTATCCCGACCAGGTGGGCAGCCAGCCGGCCATGGGCGGTTACCAGCTGATGGTCTCGGGCGACATCTTCCGCGGCCGCTACCGCGAAGGCTACGAAGTGGCGAAGCCGCTGGCATCGAACAAGGCCCTGAACTACCGTTTCGGCCTGCCGACCGCCAACCACGTCTTCCTGCCGGGCCACCGCATCATGGTGCAGGTGCAGTCGAGCTGGTTCCCGCTGTACGACCGCAACCCGCAGACCTTCGTGCCCAACATCTTCAACGCCAAGCCGTCGGACTACAAGAAGGCAACGCAGCGCGTCTATCACAGCAGCTTCGTCGAGCTGCCGCTGGTGGAGGCGGCTTCTGCCGCTTCGGCGGCGCGCTGATGACGATGCGGCTGCATCACGGCAGCTGCCATTGCGGTACGGTGCGCTTCGAAGCCGATATCGACCTGGCCGCCGGTACGATCCAGTGCAACTGCACGCTGTGCACCAAGCAGCGCAACTGGGCTGTGATCGTGCCGCGCGCCGCCTTCCGGCTAGTGCACGGCGATACCGCGCTGACCGAGTACCGCTGCAATACGCGTACCGAGCAGCACTTGTTTTGCGCGACCTGCGGCGTGCGTCCCTTCGGCTACGGCAGCTCGCCGCGCTGGGGGGCGTACGTGGCGGTCAGCGTGGCCTGCCTGGACGACGTGACGGACGCGGAACTGGCGGCGGTGCCGGTCCGCCGCCTGGATGGGCGCAGTGATACCTGGGCGGACATGTAAAAAGGCCGGGCCCCACTCACGTGGAACCCGGCCCGATCGGATCAGGAATCCGGAGCGATTACTTCTTGTTGCGGCGGCGCGCCAGGCCCAGGCCGGCCAAGCCGAGGCCGAGCAGTGCCAGCGAAGCCGGTTCCGGCACGTCGACCTGGTAGCCGACCACCAGGTTGTCGACTTCGAATGCCGGCGAGGTGGTGGTGAAGCTGAACGAGGTGAACTGCTCTTCAGGACGGAAGAACAGGTTGACGTAGATGTTCGAGCTGTCAGCCGACTGGTCGCCGGACACGCCGTTGAAGCGGGTGATCAGGTCGGTGCCGGTCACGGTCTGGATCACGCCGCCCTGGGCGTTGTAGAAAGTGACGTCATTGAAGGTGTCGATCGAACCGTAGTACAGGCCGAAGTAGTTCAGGCTGGCGTTGGTGCCGAGGGTGCTCAGCAGGCCGGCGTAGTTGAAATTGACTTCGGCGCTCGACGAGCCGCTGCCCTGGTTCGGGCCGTAGGCAAAGTGGGTCACATCGCCGGCCGGCGCGGCATACACGCCGTCCAGGCTGCCTTTTGCGTAGCCGAAACCGCCGCCCGAGATCGGGGTGATGGTCAGCTGGCTCGACGACAGGGTCTGGCCGCCAGTGCCGTCGGCACGGTCGAAGGTCTCGACGAACACGTTGCCGGTGGACTGGTTGCCGGCGCCGGCCAGCTGGCTGGTCTTGCCCGAGCCATCGCTCGGCGTCGCGTAATCGTAGGTGATCGTCACGGCCTGGGCGGCGGACGCCGACATGACCATCAGGGCAGCTACTGCCGAATAGATAGCGTTCTTCATGTTACTGGACTCCAAATTTATTCAAAGAATTTTATTTAATGCAAAAACCATACCCGTAATGAATTGCGTTCAAAATCAATACCTTAAGTATATTTCTCAATGGTAACGTCAAGTTTTTCGACAAACTATTACTTTCCGACTCTTATTAATTGTCGTGAGGCCATATTCGTTGCCTTGCAGTGCCGGCTGTAGCCAGCGGCGGCGACAGTCAATAAAAAAGCTGCGTTCCAGGTAACCGGAACGCAGCGCCATCAGAGCAAAGTCGATCAGGCTTGCTTCCTGTTGCGGCGACGTGCAAAACCAAGGCCTGCGAAGCCGAGCCCCAGCAAGGCCACGGAAGCCGGCTCGGGCACGGGATTGACGACCTGGTAACCGACGACCAGGTTGTCGACTTCGAATGCCTGCGAACTCGTCTTGAAACTGAAGGACGTGAATTGCTCTTGCGGCGAGAAAAACAGGTTGACGTAGATATTCGAACTGTCCGACTGCGTTTCGCCGGACTGGCCATTGAACAGACCGATCAGGAAGGAGCCGGTGATCGTCTGGATCACGCCGCCCTGCGCGTTGTAGAAGGTGACGTCGTTGAAGGTATCGATCGAGCCGTAATACAGGCCGAAATAATTCAGGCTTGCATTCGACCCAAGGGTGCCGAGCAGTCCGGCATAGTTGAAGTTCACTTCCGCGTCCGATACACCGCTGCCTTGCGCAGGCCCGTAGGCGAAATGGGTCGTGTCGTTGGCCGGGGCCGCGTAGACGTTCGGCATGCTGCCCTGCGCAAAACCGAGGCCGCCGCCGGACACCGTGGTAACCGTCACCAGGTTCGATGCCCAGGTGATGCCGCCGCTGCCGTCGGCACGGTCGAAGGTTTCTACGAATACATTCGGGATGCCGACGAATGCGCTGGTCTTGCCGGACCCATCCAGCGGGACGGCGTAATTATAGTTAACCGTGACCGCTTGGGCAGCGGAGGCGGACAGGAAAGCGATCGCGGCAATTGCAGAATAAAACGCTTTTTTCATGACACAAAATTCCTGTTGAGTTTGAGGAAGCTTACTCTCAGCAACTTTTATGCCTATGATAAATTTCCTAAAGAAACAATTGGTTATGTCAGTTTCCTTGAGCCAATTTCAATTCCTTCGACATACTAGCAATTACAGTGCATAATTTTTGGTAACACCCGCACCGCATTCCAGACCGGCCTGTGGCAAGATGGGCCATGCTGAAAGCTGCAATCCTCGTCGTGGTCGCCGGCGTCGCCCTCTACCTGGCTGCGTGTCTCGGGCTGTTCCTGGTCCAGCGCTCCTTCCTCTACTTTCCACCGCCGCAGGCACGGGTAGAAGCGCCTGTCACTTCGACCCTCGCGGTGCAGGGCGCGCGGGTGCTGGTGTCCGAACGGCCACTTCCCGGCCGCAAGGCAGTCATCTACCTGGGCGGCAACGCCGAAGACGTCTCCGCCAGCCTGCCGCTGCTGGCCCATGCCTTTCCCGGACACGCGCTCTACCTGCCGCACTACCGCGGCTATGCCGGCAGTTCGGGCAAACCGACCGAAGCGGCGCTGGTAGCCGATGCCCTGCTCCTGTTCGACAAGGTCGCAGCAAGCCACCCCGAGATCGTCCTGATCGGCCGCAGCCTCGGCAGCGGCGTGGCGGTGCAGGTGGCGAGCCGGCGCCGGGTTGCCAGGCTGGTGCTGGTCACGCCCTTCGACAGCGTGCAGGCGCTGGCCGCGCAGCAGTTTCCCTTCATGCCGGTGCGCTGGCTACTGCGCGACAAGTACGAATCGGGCCGCTACGCGCCGCAGGTGACGGCGCCGACGCTGATCGTGGCTGCCGGCGCCGACGAGATCATCCCGGCGGCCAGTACGGCGCAACTGCTGGCGCGCTTTGCGCCGGGCGTGGCGTCGATGCGGGTGATCCCGGGTACCGGCCACAATACGATTGCCGATGCGCCCGGCTATCTGCGCGCGCTCCAATGGGCGGACCAATAACTTTCGTCGCACCATTGATCCCGCTCAATACCTTTCTTTTGGAATGTTACGTGCGCACGTCAACTATTTGACGAAGCGCAAGAATCGGCATATATTTTCCCATACTGGATTGGAAACGTTTCCATACCAGTGATCCTGTCAGGGCTTTCATCAACCGGCGACACAGCCGGACTACCGTGGCACGGCACGCCGTCCACATCTTTCGAGAAGACGACAAAGGAGACAATGTGAATCTGCATCGCGACACATCGCAATCGCTGCGCACCCTGGCCGCCGGCCTGCTGCTGGCCTGCACCGTCCAGGCGTCCGCCAGCGTCACCAACCCGGCCATCGGCCAATTGATCTGGTCCGAGGAATTCAACGGCGCCACGCTCGACGCCGGCCGCTGGACCGCCACCGACGGCAACGGCTGCCAGATCAACCTGTGCGGCTACGGCAATGCCGAGCTGGAGTACTACAGTCCGAACAACCTGTCGATCGCCGACGTGCCCTTCGAACCCGGCACCCGCGCGCTGGCGATCCGCGCCCAGCGCCAGACCGTGGGCAGCAACGCGTTCACGTCCGGGAAGATCGACAGCAAGGGCAAGGTGCAGGTCCAGTACGGCATGATCGAGATCCGCATGGCCACGCCCAACCTGGCCAACGGCCTGTGGCCGGCCGCCTGGATGCTGGGCGTCAGCCCGCAGACCTGGCCGCGCAACGGTGAGATCGACATCATGGAGATGGGCCATAAAGCCTCGTCGCGCACCGCGGCCGGCTCGCCCGGCATCAACAACTACGTCGGCTCGAACGTGATCACCTGGCAGCAGGCCGCCTGCGTGCCGGGCAACGAAAGCTGCGCCGCTTCCACCGCCTGGCAGACCAAGAGCTGGTACGTGGCACCGACCTCGCTGGCCAACCGCTTCGTCACCTACCGCCTGTACTGGACGGAGAGCGAGATGCGCTTTTCCGTGGTCGACAACGGCGTCGAGCGCAACATGTACGACGCCCCGCTGGCGGTCAACTCCACCGCCCTGCAGTCGCCCTTCTATTTACTGCTGAACCTGGCCGTGGGCGGCAACTTCACCGATGCCGCGACCGCGGCCCAGGTCACGGCGCCGCTGCCGGCCACGATGTACGTCGACTACGTGCGCGTCTACCAGCTCGACGGCAAGGGCACGGTCAAGCTGGGCAACCAGACGCTGCCGGAAACCGGCAAGTTCGGCGTGTTCACCGATAACACCGTGGTCAACAACAAGCTGGTGGCCGGCACCACGTCCGACATCTTCCTGTGGAACGGCGCGTCCAGCGGCGCCGGCAACCTGCCGCCCTACGAGGGCAGCAACGTGATCGCCTGGGCCTACACCGCGCCCGGCCAGTGGTGGGGCGGCGGCATCCAGTCGCGCCAGGCGCGCGACCTGACCAACTTCCGCAACGGCACCATGAAGTTCCGGATCAAGATCCCGGCCAACGTCTCGTTCAACATCGGCGTCGGCGATACCTACACCAACCAGAACTGGGTCAGCTTCCCGGCCAACACCACCGCCTACGGCCTGGTGCGCAACGGCGACTGGGCCCAGGCCACGGTGCCGGTGTCGACCCTGATCGGCACCAAGGTGGCGCTGCAGTCGCTGCTCGACGTCTTCATGATCTCGAGCGACGCCAATGCCTTGCCGGCCTCGGCCTTCCAGTTCGCGATCGACGACATCGTCTGGGATTCCGGCAGCGGCGGCACCACCACGCCGCCGCCGGCGACCGGCACCACCTCCGTCACCCAGACCTCCAGCACCACCCTGCAGTTCACGGCCAACACCGGCAGCTGGGCCGACGTCCACTACACCGTCAACAACGGCGCCCAGCAGAACGTGCGCATGCGCCTGAACGGCAGCACCAACACCTACGATGCCGGCGGCCTGAAGATCGGCGACGTGGTGCGCTACAGCTTCACCTACTGGGACACGGCACGCAATTTTGCTGTCGATACGGCGCAACAAAGTTATACAATGAAGTAAATACACAAGCCTGAAACCGCCCGGCAGCGTCACAGGCTCTGCCGGGTTTTTTATTGTTCCGTTTTTTCGAAGTAAACCTCCCAAGAACTTCGCTTTTTCCTATCCCGTCCCTGTCTTATGCTTCGTTCCTGCATCACGGTCAAACGACCATTTATTTTATTGACTTGACGAGACTAGGAACATGAAACGGATCGTTCTCTTTATCGCTACCAACCTTGCCATCATGCTCGTGTTGGGCATTTCGGCCAGCCTGCTCGGCGTGAACCGATACCTGACCGCAAATGGCCTCAACCTCGGCATGCTGCTCGGTTTCGCCGCCCTGATGGGCTTCGGCGGCGCCTTTATCTCCCTGTGGCTGTCGAAGCCGATCGCCAAATGGTCGACCGGTGCGCGCGTGATCGAGCAGCCGGCCAACTCGACCGAACTGTGGCTGATGAACACCATCGCCGCCCAGGCGCAGAAAGCCGGCATCAAGATGCCGGAAGTGGCCATCTACCCGGGCGAGCCGAACGCCTTCGCCACCGGCGCGACGAAAAACGCGTCGCTGGTGGCGGTGTCGACCGGCCTGCTGGAATCGATGACGCACGAGGAAATCGAAGCCGTGCTGGCCCACGAAGTGGCCCACATCGCCAACGGCGACATGGTGACGCTGACCCTGATCCAGGGCGTGGTCAACACCTTCGTGATCTTCCTGGCGCGCGTGGTCGCCTACTTCGTGGACCAGTTCCTGCGCCGCGACGAGGAAAGCAGCAGCGGCCCCGGCATCGCCTTCACCGTCACCGCGGTGATCTGCGACCTGGTGTTCGGCCTGCTGGCCAGCATCATCGTGGCCTGGTTCTCGCGCCAGAGGGAGTACCGCGCCGACCGCGGCTCGGCCCGGATCCTGGGCACCCCGCGTCCGATGATCGCCGCGCTGCGCCGCCTCGGTGGCATCGAGCAGGCCGGCGTGCAGACCAGCCTGCCGAAGAACCTGGCGGCATCGGGCATCACCGGCGGCGGCGTGCTGTCGCTGTTCGCCAGCCACCCGTCGTGCGAGGACAGGATCGCTGCCCTCCAGCGCAGCGCGTAAGGGCAAGGGGGGATGCAGCGCGCCTTGCCCTACCTGATGCCCGCTCTGTTCGCGCTGGCACTGGCGGCCCTGCTCCGCCACTTCCTCGGATCGCTGGCCTGGGCCGGGCTGCTGGCCGTGATCACCTGGCCGCTGCACCAGCGGCTGGTGCGGCGCGGCTGGCCGCGTGCCCTCAGCGCGGCCTTCCTGGTCGGGCTGCTGGTGGCCGGCTTTGCCGGACCGTCGCTGCTGCTGTTCGAAACCCTGGGCACCGAACTGGCCGGCGTGCAGGGCCTGGTCGCCGGCCTGAACCACACCGGCGTGCCGGTGCCGGCCTGGGTGACGCGCCTGCCGTTCGTGGCCGAACAAGCCGAGCAGTGGTGGCGCGAACACCTGGCGGCGCCGGGCGGCGTCCATACCCTGATCCGCAGCACCGTCGGCGACCTGCTGCCGCACCTGAGCGGTGCCGCCCGCACCTGGGGCTCGACCATCCTGGCGAATGCCCTCTACCTGTTCCTGACCCTGCTCACGCTGTTCATGCTCTACCTGCACGGCAACGGCGTCATCCACTATATGGACCGTGCCGGCGAACGCCTGGTGCCGCAGTACTACCCGATGCTGCGCCGCGTGTTTCCCCTGTCGGTGCGCGGCACCGCGCTGGGGCTGTGTTCGGTGGCGATCCTGGAAGGGATCGTGCTCGGCATCGCCTACGCCATCGCCGGGGCGCCGGCACCGGCGCTGCTGGGCGTGATCACCGGCTACATGGCCCTGATCCCGGGCGGCGCCCCGCTGTCGTTCACGATGGTGTCGCTGCTGCTGCTGGGCCAGGGCCACTCCGGCGCCGCCCTCGGCCTGTTCAGCTGGGGTGCGGTCGAACTGTTCATGGTCGACAAGTTCATCCGGCCCAAGCTGATCGGCCACAAGGTCAACCTGCCCTTCCTGGCAGTGCTGTTCGGCCTGCTCGGCGGGGTGTCCACGCTGGGCGTGATCGGGCTCTTCGTCGGGCCGTTCATGATGGCGCTGCTGTTCGTGTGGCTGCGCGCCGACGCCCTGCGCGAACAATCCAGAAATACCACTGCTAATACCACTTAAGTACCAGCTTTCCCCCTTCCCTCTCAGTAGAATCAGGCCATTTTAGGCAGGTCAACAGGAGCTCGACAATACCAGTTGAGTACCTGTTGACAAGCTTATCAGCCACTCCTATAGTGCCCTGACCTTCCAGCCCACTTTCATCATGATCGACTATCTCATCGGCGTCGACGGCGGCGGTACCGGCACGCGCGTGCGCGTTGCACGCACGGCCCGTGCCGGCGGCGGCGAAGTCGCGCGCGGCACCGGCGGACCGTCCGGCCTGGCCCTCGGGGTCGCCAATGCCTGGAACGCCATCCAGGCTGCCGTCGCCGCGGCCTTCGCCGAAGCCGGCATCGCGCAGCCGCCGCTGGCGCGCATCGCCATCGGCCTCGGCCTGGCCGGGGTACACAACAAACGCTGGGCGGCCGAATTCGTCGCCGCCGATCCCGGCTATGCCGCGCTGGTGCTGGAAACCGATGCCTACGCCTGCCTGCTGGGCGCCCATGAAGGCGCCCCCGGGGCGATCGTCGCCATCGCCACCGGCAGCGTCGGCAAGGCCTTGTACCCGGACGGCAGGCGGCGCATCGTCGGCGGCTGGGGTTTCCCGGCCGGCGACGAAGCCGGCGGCGCCTGGATCGGCCTGCGCGCCGTCAACCATATCCAGCAGGTGCTGGACGGACGGCGCGAACCCGGCGCCTTCGCCGATGCCCTGATCGCCCACTGCGGCGGCAACCGCGACACGCTCCAGATCTGGCTCGGCCAGGCCACCGAGACCGACTACGCCGCGCTGGCGCCGCTTGTCCTCGACCACGCCGGCGACCCGGTGGCGCGCGCGATCCTGCTCGACGCCGGCCAGGAAGCCGGCAACATCGCGCGCGCGCTCGATCCCGACGGCACCCTGCCGCTGGCCTTGTGCGGCGGCCTCGGCGCAGCGCTGCGCGACTACCTGCCGCAAGGCCTGTCCAGCCGCGCCACGGTAGCGCACGGCGATGCCGCGGCCGGCGCGCTGCGCCTGATCGCGCGGCACCTCGACATCCACCCCATCGAACCCAGGCGCTGAATGCATTCCATCCAAGGCAACATCCTCACCCCTGACGGCTGGATCCAGGGCGACATCGCCTTCGGCGACACCATCACCCGGATCGGCGGCAGCGCGGCCGACCCGGGCGCCAACGGCGACGACTACATCCTGCCCGGCTTCATCGACCTGCACGTGCACGGCGGCGCCGGGCGCGACATGATGGAAGGCGGCGACGCGCCGCACACCATCGCGCGCCTGCACGCCCGCCACGGCACCACCAGCCTGCTGGCGACTACCATGACCGCGCCGGTCGAGGACATCGACCGCGCGCTGCAGGCCATCGGCAGCGCCTGCAAGGCGCGCGGCAAGGGCGAGGCGCGCATCCTCGGCGTGCACCTGGAAGGCCCGTACATCAACTCGGGCAAGCTGGGTGCCCAGCCGCCGTTCGCGCGCGAAGCGTCGATGGCCGAAGTCGACCGCTTCAACGAGCAGGCCCCCATGCGCCTGATCACGGTGGCGCCCGAGATCGAGGGCCACCTGGCGCTGGTGCGCCAGATCGCCGACGCCGGCATCCGCGTGCAGATCGGCCACACCACCGGCTCCTACGAGGACGGCGTGCGCGCGCTGGAACACGGCGCCGCCGGCTTCACCCACCTGTTCAACGCGATGCCGGGCCTGCACCACCGCGAACCCGGCATGACCGGCGCCGCGCTGGCGCATGCACAGTACGCCGAGATCATCCCCGACCTGCTGCACGTGCACCCGGGCGCGATCCAGGTGGCGCTGCGCTGCATCCCGAACCTGTACTGCGTGACCGATTCCACCGCCGCCGCCGGCATGCCGGACGGCGAATACATGCTGGGACGCCAGGTCGTGCACAAGTGCATGGGCGGCGTGCGCCTGGCCGACGGCACCCTGGCCGGCAGCACCCTCACCATGGACCAGGCGCTGCGCAACCTGGTCTCGATCGGACTCGACCTGGCCGACGCCTCGCGCCGCGTGTCCACCAACGCCGCCGACTACCTCGGCGAAACCCGGCGCGGACGCCTGGCACCGGGCTGCTTTGCCGACCTGGTGGTCCTCGACCGCAACCTCAACCTGAAAACCGTGTACATCGAAGGAGAAGCGTGTGAGTTCTGATCCAAGGTCGCTGATGCTCCAAGAGGCCCTTTCCGCCGCCGACTGCGTGGCCCGGCAACTGGCCGGCGACGGCGAACGCTACGCCGCGCTCGGCCGCCACCTGCGCGAAGCCCGCATCCACAATGCGGTGACCGTGGCGCGCGGCAGTTCCGACCACGCCTCGGCCTATATCGGCTACCTGGTGATGGCGCGCCTAGGCAAGCTGGTGACCTCGCTGCCGATGTCGCTGCTGACGCTGTACAACGCGCCGCTGCAGGCGCAGGACCTGGTGGCGCTGTCGGTGTCGCAGTCGGGCCAGAGTCCGGACGTGGTCGAGCCGATGCGCTACTTCCGTGCCGGCGGCGCCACCACCATCGCGCTGGTCAACGAGATCGAGTCGCCGCTGGCCCAGGCCGCCGAATGGGCGCTGCCGCTGGGCGCCGGCAAGGAAACCAGCGTGGCCGCCACCAAGAGCTTCATCGCCAGCCTTACCGCGGGCGCGCGCCTGGTCGCCGAGTGGCAGCAGGATGGCGAACTCCAGGCCGCCCTGCAGGCGCTGCCGGATGCCCTGCGCCAGGCCGCGCAGGCCGACTGGTCGGCCGCGATCGAGGTGCTGGCCCCGGCCCGCAACATCATGGTGGTCGGGCGCGGCATCGGTTATCCGATCGCCCAGGAAGCCGCGCTGAAATTCAAGGAAACCTCGGCGCTGCAGGCCGAAGCCTTTTCCGGCGCCGAGATCAAGCACGGTCCGATGGCGCTGATCGACGACGGCTACCCGCTGCTGATCTTCGCCACCCGCGGCCCGGCCCAGGCCGGGCTGGTGGCGCTGGCCGACGAGATGCGCGGGCGCGGCGCGTGCGTGCTGCTGGCCGCCCCGGCCGACGTGCCGGGACGCGACCTCGAACTGCCTACGGCGCCGCACCCCGACCTCGACCCGATCGTCGCGATCCAGGCCTTCTACGTGATGGCGGCCCACCTCGCCAAGGCGCGCGGCCTCGATCCGGACCGGCCGCGCCACCTGAGCAAAGTCACCAGGACCAGCTAAATGGACGAACTCAGGCAACTCGCCGGCCGGCTGATCATGGTCCGCCTGTCCGGCACCGAACTGGACGACGACACCGGCGCCTTCCTGCGCACCAACCGCATCCGCGCGGCCTGCCTGTTCCGCCAGAACATGACGGACGGTGCCCAGCTGACGCGCTTCACCGGCGCGCTGCGCGAGGCCTTCGGCGCCGGGGCGCTGATCGCGCTCGACCAGGAAGGCGGCGCCGTGGTGCGCGCGCTGTGGGTACCGCCGCCGCCGGCCGCGATGGGACTCGGCGCCACCGGCGACAGCGGACTCGCACGCGAGGTGGGCGCGGCCGTGGCGCGCGCCGTGAAGTCGATGGGTTTCAACTGGAACTTCGCGCCGGTGCTGGACCTGAACAACAATCCGCTGAACCCGGTCATCGCCGAACGCTCCTTCGGCGCCGACCCGGAACGCGCCACCGAACTGGCGCTGGCCTGGATGGCCGGCAGCGAGTCCGAGGGCGTAGCCTGCTGCGTCAAGCACTTCCCCGGCCACGGCGACACCCACGTCGATTCGCACCGCGACCTGCCGACGGTCGACAAGTCGCTGGCGGAACTGGAGCGCTTCGAGTTCGCCCCGTTCCGCCGTGCCGCGCCGCACGCGCCGGCGATGATGACCGCCCACATCGTCTACCCGGCGCTGGACCCGGTGCTGCCGGCGACGATGTCGCGTCCCATCCTCACCGGCCTGCTGCGCGAACGCATGGATTACCGCGGCGTGATCATCACCGACGGCATGGACATGCACGCGATCGCGCTGCGCTACGAAGCCGGCGACGCCGCCGTGAACGCGCTGCTGGCCGGCGCCGACATGGTGATGGCGCTCGGCAGCCGCGCGACGCAGGAAGCGACGCTGGACGCGATCGCGGCAGCCATCGCCGACGGCCGCCTGGCGCGCGCCGAGGTCGAGGCCAAGCTGGCGCGCCTGGACCGGCTGGCCGGGCTGCACCCGGCCGGCGCCGTTCCCTACCCGACCGAGGAAGCGGACCGCGCGCTGATGGCCGAGGCCTGGCGCCGCGGCCTGTCGGCGCGCGGCAATCCGCAGCGCCCGGCGCCGGGCAGCCGGCTGCGCCTGGTGGCGCGCCAGGACGTGGTCAGCGACGGCGTGTCCGAAGCCGGCGTGCCGGCCGAACGCATCGCGGCCTCGCTCGCCACCCTGTACGACGTCGACCTGGTCACCTTTGCCAACGCCGACGCCTTCGACTGGGACAGCCTGCCGCGCGACGGCCGCTTCACGGTGCTGGCCTCGACCTCGCGCCGGCGCTACGGCCCGCACCCGTGCGCGACCTGGAAGCCGGACCTGCACCTGGCGCTGTGGAATCCCTACCAGGCGCTCGACATCGACGCGCCGGCCCTGATGACCTACGGCTTCGCGGCACCGGCGCTGGAAGCGGTGAATGCCTGGCTGCGCGGCGAGATCGAGGCGACCGGCCGCTGCCCGGTGCCGGGCTTCTGAGCCGCCGCGCGGGCCGGTAAATCATTGTAACGACGGCACCCGGCCCAGCCCGGGTGCTGCACAATTGTGCCCAAGCTGCCCCCGACCTGTACTTTGTGGGACAATGCACGCTTTGTGCGAATTGGCAAATTCACCATTGTTCATTAAAGAAGGATTATTCATGTCCCAGTTCCGTTTTGCCCGTCTTGCCCTGATGCTGGCCGCCATCGGCCTGAATGCCGCCCCGGCCCTGATGCACAGCGCCTCCGCGCAAGACAAGAACGCGCCGGCCGCCGCCGCGCAGCCGCCGGCGGATTCGGTCCGTCCGGAATTGTTCAAGCTGCTCGATCCGGCCCAGATCAAGCCGTTGATGGACGCCAAGAATTACGCCGAAGTCAAGAACCGCATCACCCAGGCCGAAGCCGTGCAGAACCGCACGCCGTACGAGAACTACGTCCTGAACCGCATGAAGCTGTCGCTGGCCTCGGCCAGCAACGACGACCAGTCCGCCATGCAGGCGCTGGAAGCCATCATCGCGTCGGGCAAGCTGCAGGGCGCCGAACAGGCCAACTTCATCCAGGCGCTGGGCGGCTACTACTACAACGCCAAGAACTACCCGAAAGCGATCGAGTGGTATACCCGCTTCCAGAAGGAAAGCCCGACCCAGTCGGCCGCCGTCAACTCGGCCCTGCTGCGCTCCTACTACCTGAGCGGCGACTACGCGACCTCGGTCAAGTTGCAGCGCCCGGTGCTGGACGCCGCCATCAGCGCCGGCAAGGCGCCGTCGGCCGAAGACCTGCGCCTGTACGCCTCGGCCGCCAACAAGGTCAAGGATGATGCTGCCTACCTGTACGGCCTGGAACAGCTGGCCGCCTACTACCCGAGCGACGATTACTGGACCGACCTGATCAACCGCGGCGTGCTGCGCCGCCCGGGCTTCAACCAGGAAGGCTACATCACCGACGCACTGCGCCTCGAGTTCGCCGCCGTCAAGAAGATGGATGCGTCCGAGTACAGCGACCTGGCCGAACTGGCCCTGAAGGACGGCTTCCCGACCGAAGCCAAGAAGGTCGTGGATGCCGGCTTCGCTGCCGGCGTGCTGGGCACCGGCGCGAATGCCGCCCAACACCGCCAGCTGCGCGACCGCGCCACCAAGGGTGCCGCCGACGACGCCAAGAACATCGCCACCGGCGAAGCGTCGGCCGCCAAGTCGAAGAACGGCGCCGGCCTGGTCAACCTGGGCTGGGCTTATGTCACCATGGACCAGTTCGACAAGGGCATTGGCTTCATCGAGCAGGGTATCGCCAAGGGCGGCCTGAAGTCGCCTGACGAAGCCAAGCTGCGCCTGGGCATGGCCTACGCACGCGCCGGCAAGAAAGACCAGGCGATCAAGACCTTCGAGACCGTCAAGGGCAACGGCGGCGCAGCCGACCTGGCCAAGTACTGGATCCTGCTGGTGAACCACCCGAACACCGGTACCGCGACCGCTTCGGCGCAGTAAGGCTTCTGTTTGTCTAAAAAAGCGGTACGGGCTGCGCGCCCGTACCGCTTTTTTGTTTAATTGTCACTTTCTTCGTTAGGTGGCGTACCGGCCGGACAGGATTCCCAATCCATAATCTTGTGGAATCGATCTCGAAAGGCCTCCATGACCACCGTCCGCAAGGGCCAGGCGCCCGCAAAACTGAACCGCGACGAATTCCACCTGCGCTTCATGCGCAAGTTCTACGATCCGGCCTTCGAAGCCGTCAGCAAGGAACTGGCATCCGTGGAAGACATCGCCTGGAAGAATTACATCGACTCGCACAAGGCGCCGGTCACGGTCAAGGCCGGACCCGGCTTCGCCGATCCCGACTACGACCTCTCGGTCGAATGGAAGGAAGCGCACGACCGCCTGCTGGCCGCCGAAGCGAGACAAAAGGATCCGGCCACGCGCAGCCGCGTGCTGGTGATCAACGCGTCCGCCCGCAACGACGGCAGCTGCCCGAGTGAAATCTCGAAATCCTGGCGCCTGAGCAAGATGTGCGAAGACGTACTGCACGGCGAAAACATCGAGACCGACCTGCTCGACCTGTCGCTGCTGACCTCGGACTACGAGCGCCGCATCCATCCATGCAAGGCTTGCGTGTCGACCGCGATGCCGCTGTGCCACTGGCCATGCAGCTGCTACCCGAACCACTCGCTCGACCAGGACAACGACTGGATGAACGAGATCTACGAGCGCTGGGTATCGGCGCACGCGGTCATCATCATCACCCCGACCTATTGGTACCAGACACCGGCCGTGCTGAAGCTGATGATCGACCGCCTGGTGTGCGCCGACGGCGGCAACCCGGATCCGAGTTCGACCCACGGCAAGGAAGCCGAGGAAGCCAAGGCGCTGGAACAGGACTGGGATTATCCGAAGCACCTGGCCGGCCGCGCCTACGGCCTGGTGGTGCACGGCGACGTCGCCGGCATCGAATCGACGCGCCGTTCGCTGTCGGACTGGCTGGACTGGATGGGCTTCATCGATGCCGGCCCGACCGCCCTGCTCGACCGCTACGTCGGCTACTACGAATCGTATGCGGACAGCCACGAAACGCTGGACAAGGACACCGCCTTCCAGGAAGAAGTGCGCAACGTGGCGCGCTCGGTGGCGTCCACGGTCAAGCTGATCCGCTCGGGCAAGCTGGTGCAGCCGGACCGCAAGCTGAGCAAGCCGCGGCCGAAATGAGGCCGCCGGCAATCCGCTGAACGCAACGTGCGCATGGACAACCTCGCCTTCGACGACGCTACCCTGGAGGAAGTGCGCGGCTTCAACCGCAAGCTGGACCGCATGCCGCGCTTCGGCATGCAGTACCGCCCGCTGGCGCGTCCGCTGCAGCTGCTGATGCGCCTGTCGCAGGCCGGGGCCGATCGCCGCCTGGCGCGCGCCGGCATCCATGCCGAAGAGCGGCGCGTGTCGGCCGGAGGGGTGCGCGTGCGCATCCTGCGTCCAGCCGGCGGCAAGGTGCGCGCGCTGGTGCTCGACATCCACGGCGGCGGCTGGGTGTTCGGCAACGCGCGCATGAACGACAGGCTGAACGCAGCGATGATCAAGGCCTGCGACGTGGCCGTGGTCTCGGTCAATTACCGCCTGGCCCTAGATACGCCGCTGCAGGGTCTGATGGACGATTGCCTGGCCGCCGCCCGCTGGCTGCTCGAGGATGGCCTGCCCGAGTACGCCGGCCTGCCGCTGTTCGTGGTCGGCGAATCGGCCGGCGGGCACCTGGCGGCGGCGACGCTGCTGCGCCTGCAGGCCTGGCCGGCGCTGGCGCGGCGGATCGTCGGCGCGGTGCTGTACTACGGCGTCTACGACTTCAGCGGCACCCCGAGCGTGCGCCGGGCCGGCCCCGACACGCTGGTATTGGACGGCCCCGGCCTGCTGCCCTCGCTGCACGCGCTGACGCCCGGCCTGGATGAGGTTGGAAGGCAGCAGGCGCCGCTGTCTCCCCTGTACGGCGCGCTGCAAGGCATGCCGCCGGCGATCCTGTTTGCCTGCCAGCGCGATCCATTGCACGACGATACGATTACAATGGCGGCGCGCTGGCGTGCGGCCATCGGTGACGATGGCGCCGAACTGCACCTGCTGCCCGAAGCGCCGCACGGGATCATCCATTTCCCGCTGCGGATGGCGCAGCTGGTCACGGCACGCAGCCACGCCTGGATCCGCGCGCGCATCGATGCCGCGCAGGATGCAGCCCTTTTCTATTGATCGCGAAGAAGCAATGAACTACCTGACATACGAAGCCTACCTCGACGAAGTCACCACCCTGCTCACCGAGCTCTACGACCTCGACGACGATGCGGCCATCAAGCTGGTCATGGACGCCCAGGAAGCCGAGTATTTCTCGCCGCACGACGACCATGAGGAAATGCGGACGCTGGAGCGGGCGAAGGAGGATGCGGTGGCCCTGTACCAGGCCAAGCAGAACCGTAACCAGACGCAGCACAAGCAGCAGCTGCGGGTGAAGGGAAAAAAGCGTACCTGAGCAGGCTATCTGATTCATCTCAACACCCTGCTGACACCCTCCCCTAATTTGGACTGACATGCAAGCTGCATGTCAGTCCGAAGGCAAAAGGGGGGTGCAATGCAACGCCGCCATTTCCTCACCCTTGGCGCGGGCGGCCTGGCCGCGGCTTCGCTGCCGCCCCGCCTGCCGGCGCAAGCGCCGTCCGCCGTCTACCCGGCCGGCGACTTCGTCCTCGCCCGCACCGCGAACGGCCTGCAGGTAAGCCACCGCGATGCGCCCGGGCGGGTCATCTGGGAGACTGTCGCGGACGGCAATTTCCTGGCGGCCGAAGTCGCCACGGCCCGCATCCGGGACGTCGGCACGCCGCAAGGCACATTCAGCATCGAGGACAGCGTATCGGCCACGTTCGCCCATCCCGCCATCGACCGCATCGCCGGCGACGGCACCGCGGTGGTGGTCAGCGGGCGCCTCGCCGGGGACGGTGGCGCCATCGGCTACCGGCTGCGCTTCGAAGCCGTGTCGGCCACCCACTTGCGCTTCGATGTCACGGTCGACGCGGCGGCAGTGAACCGGATCCGCCTGGAGGTCGGCTCGGCCGCCGACGAGGCGGTCTTCGGCTTCGGCCAGCAACTGACCTACTTCAACCAGAAAGGCTATCTGCTGCCGATCCTGGTGCAGGAGCATGGCGTCGGACGCGGCCAGCCCGGGCTGACGGAACTGGTCGACCTACTGGCCAACCGGGGCGGCGGCACGCCCTTCTCGACCGAGGCGCCGGCGCCGCATTACCTGTCGAGCCGCCTGCGTTCGCTGTTCCTGGAAAACACCGAATACAGCACCTTCGACCTGCGCCAGCCGGATCGCATCGCCATCAAGGCCTGGTCTGCCGCCATGCGCGGGCGCATCCTGTACGGCCGCACGCCGCTCGACCTGGTCGAAGCCTTCACCGACTACGCCGGCCGCATGCGTGTCCTGCCCGACTGGATCCACCAGGGCCTGGTCATCGGCACCCAAGGCGGTACCGAGGCGGTCCGGCGCAAGCTGGAGGCGGCCAACGGCGCCGGGATTCCCGTGGCGGCGCTCTGGCTGCAGGATTGGTCGGGCGTGCGCGTGACCCCGAGCGGGCGCCAGCTCTGGTGGAACTGGCGGCTCGACGACAACTACTACCCCGGCTGGCAGCAGCTGGTGGCCGACCTGCAGCGCCAGGGCGCACGCATGCTGGTGTATATCAATCCTTTCCTGTCGATCGAGCCCGGCCATGACAGCCTGTACCGGGAGGCGCTGGCCGCCGGTTATCTGGTGCGCAATGCCGACGGCAGCCCCTTCCTCAACAGGAATACCAGCTTTTCGGCAGCGCTTGTCGACCTCAGCAACCCGGCGGCGCGCGAGTGGATCAAGTCCGTCATGAAGACCGAGCTGATCGGCAAGGCCGGGGCATCGGGCTGGATGCACGACTTCGGCGAAGCCCTGCCTTTCGACGGCCGCCTGCATGGCGGGGCCGATCCGGCCGCCTGGCACAACCGCTATCCG
The DNA here is from genome assembly GCF_006715485.1 of Herbaspirillum sp. SJZ107. Taxonomy (GTDB): domain Bacteria; phylum Pseudomonadota; class Gammaproteobacteria; order Burkholderiales; family Burkholderiaceae_D; genus Telluria. The sequence continues at coordinate 350,734 of NZ_VFNH01000001.1, read as the reverse complement.
CAGGAATGGGCGAGCGTGGCGCGCGAAGCCACCGAGGAAGCCGGACGCGGCGACGATATCGTGTTTTTCGACCGTTCCGGCTTTACCCGCAGTCCGGGCGTGGCAACCCTGTTCTGGCTGGGCGACCAGATCCAGGACTGGAGCGAATTCGACGGGATCAAGACGGCGGTGGTGGGCATGCTGTCGGGCGGCGTGTCCGGTGCCAGCCTGGTCCACAGCGACATCGGCGGCTACAGCGCCTTCAAGCTGGACCTGGCCGGCCGCGCGATCCCGCTGATTGCGCGCACGCCGGAACTGCAGATGCGCTGGACCGAACTGGCAGCGTTCACGGCCGTGCTGCGCACCCACGAGGGGCTGGTGCCCGCCATCTCGGCCCAGTTCGACGGCAGCCCGGCACTGCTCGCGCACATGGCGCGCTTTGCCCGGGTGTACCGGGGCCTGGCGGCCTACCGCAAGCGCCACGTGGCCGAGGCGGCGGCGCGCGGCTACCCGCTGGCACGCCATCTGTTCCTGCACTATCCCGAAGACAGGACGACCTGGACGCTGCGTTACCAATACCTGCTGGGGCCCGACCTGATGGTGGCCCCGGTGCTCGACAAGGGCGCGGCGTCGGTGGAGGTGTATTTCCCGCAGGGCAGCGCGTGGTCCGAGCTCTGGAGCGGTGCCGATGCCGGCGTGGCGGGGCAATGGGCGACCTGGGCGGCGCCGCTGGGACGGCCGGCGGTATTCCTGCGCAAGGGCGCGCCGTCCGCGGGCCTGATCCTAGACGGCCTGCGCGGCACCGGCGTACTCGAGCGCTGAGGCGCCTTACATCGCCGTCAAACCACCATCGACCGCCAGCTGGTGCCCGGTCACGAACGACGCCTGGTCCGAACACAGCCACAGCGCGGCACTCGCCACCTCGGCCGGATCGGCGATGCGGCCCATCGGGTGCGCCGCCTTGATTTTCTTGTCACGCCCCGGCTCGCGCTCGAGCATGCGCGCCAGCATCGGCGTCTTGACCGCGCCCGGGCACAGGCTGTTGACGCGCACCTCCGACTTGGCGTACTCGACGGCGGCAGTCCTGGTCAGGCCGATCACCGCATGCTTGGAGGCGGCGTACAGGGCGTGGTTGGGGACCGCCACCAGGCCGCCGGCGTCGGCGATGTTCAGGATCACGCCGCCGCCTTCCTGCTTCAGCATCTGGCGCAGCTCGCTGCGCATACACAGCCAGACACCCTTGACGTTGACGTTCATGATGCGGTCGAACTGGGCATCCTCGCCGTCGGCCAGCGGCAGATGTTCCTCTTCGATGGCGGCGCCGTTGACGGCGACGTCGACGCGGCCGTAGTGCGCTACCGCCTTGTCGATCAGGGCGTCGACTTCCGTTGCAGCCGTTACATTTGTTTTCACAAACAAGGCCTTGCCGCCGGCTTCGACGATGAGTGCCGCCGTCATGTGGCCGCCGTCGACCGCGGTATCGGCGATCACGACGCAGGCACCGGCGCGCCCGAATGCCAGCGCCATCGCGCGGCCGATGCCGCTGGCGGCGCCCGTTACCAGCACAACCTTGCCGGCGTAAGAAATCCCGCTCGGGGGTTGTTTGGTCATGCCCTTCATGATGCTCCCTTTACAATATCCAAGTGCAATGTTTGCTTCCCGTGTGCAATACTTCCCACAGGCAACATCATAGCGCTGGATCGGGCAATGACCAAGCATCTCGTCAGTTTCGGCGGTTCCCGAACGGCCGAGTGTTGCAATCGCGGCTCACTCAGGGCGCAGCTACGGCCCAGCCGGGCTTATTCAGTGCTTTGCGCCGGCCTTGGATTGATCGCCTGCCATCACTACCGACAGCTTCGATGGATCCAGGGCCTTGCGGAAGGCCGCGTTCAGCTGCGGCAGCGTGACCGCCATCAGGCGCCGCTCGAATTCCGCCGACCATTCGAAGGTCCGGCCGCGGTACAGGTACGAGGTCCAGCCGGCCGCCAGTGCCCCGTCTTCGGCCCGGGTCTGGATACGCTGCTGCATCAGCCCCGACTTGGCGCCTGCCAGCTCCGCATTGGTGAAGCCATCCTTGACGGCGCGCGCCAGTTCCTCGCGCACGGCGACGTCGACCTTGGCCAGGTTCTGCGGAGCGGCGATGGCGCTGACCGCGAACATGCCGGCGCGGTCGAGGTCGCCCGCGACCAGCTGGGTGCCGCCGCCGTAGGACAAGCCCTCTTTCTGGCGGATGCGGTCCATCAGGCGCGACTTGAGCCCGCCGCCACCGCCGAAGATATAGTCGGCCAGCATCAGCGCCGGATAATCCGGATCCTCGACGTTCAGGTCCAGGTTCATGCGCGCCGTATAGAAGCCGTTTTCCTTGTCCGGGGTGTTCAGCGTCTGGTGGATGGGTGCGATGTCGGCATGCTTGCGCAGCACCGGCGCCACGTGCATCGGCGCTTTCCAGGCGCCGAACAATTGATCGACCAGCGGGGTGATGGTCTGCGGATCGAAATCGCCGACGATCGCCATCTCGGCCGGCACGGTGCCGTAGAAGTCGCGGTGGAAGGCCTTCAGGTCGTCCAGCTTGGCGGCCCTGATGTCGGCCACGTCTTCGTCGAGCGTCGTTTCGTGGCGGATATCGCCCTTCGGATAAATGTCAAAATGCTCGTTCAGCGCGCGCGAGGCCACGTTCTGCGGTTCGCTGCGGCTGGCGTCGAGCGACACCAGTGACTGCCGGCGCAATTGCTCGAACTCGGCCGCCGGGAAGCTCGGCTCGCGCAGCACGTGGGCCACCAGCTTCAGCGCTTCCGGCAGGTTCTCGCGGGTGGTCTGGAAATGGGTCGGGCCGCCGGCGATCTTGAGCTTGTCGAAGGCATCGGCCAGCTGCACGCGGTCATACTGGGTGGTGCCGCGGGTCAGCATGGCGGCGGTCAAACCAGGGATGGCGCCCTTGCCGAACAAATTCTGCTCGTCGCCGAAGTGCTGGCTGAGGTCGACGGTGACGGTCTGGCCGCGGTTCTTCTTCGGCAGCAATGCCAGCTTGACCCCGCCCGCGGTAGTCAGGGTCGTGCGCTTCATGATGTTGGCCTGGGTCGGCTCGAAGTCCTCGGCGGTCAGGGTCGACGCCTGCGGCTTGAAATCCTTGAGCAGGCTGGCGACGCTGGGCGCCGGCGGAATCACGGCGCGCTGCGGATTGTCGTCGGGGATGAAGCTGCCGGTCACGCGGTTGTCGCGCTTGAAGTAGCGTCCGGCCGCGGCCGCCACCTGCTCGGCGGTGATGGTCGGCACGCGGTCGCGTCCGACGAAGAACAGGCGCCAGTCGCCCAGCGCGATCACTTCCGACAGCGCCACGCCGACCTGCTGCGGATCGTTCAGGCTGCGCTCGATCTCGTTCAGGTAGCCGCGCCGGGTGCGTTCCATCTCTTCCGGCGTCGGCGGATGTTTGGTGAAGTCCTCGATCGCCTGGGTCAGCGCCTGGCGCACCGGCTCGAGCGGCTCGCCCTTCTTGACCACCGCGCCGAAGTATTGCAGGCCCGGCGCGTAGCCGGTCTGCGGGAAGGCGAACACCTGGCTCGCCTTGCCGCTCTCGACCAGCAGCTTGTGCAGGCGGCCGCTGGGGGCCTCGCCGAGGATGGTACTGGCAAAGTTCAGCACGTCGCTGTCGTCGTGCAGGCCGGACGGGATCTTGTAGCCGACCGCGACCATCTGCACGTCGCCCTGGCGCCGCACCTCGAAGCTGCGCTCGCCGTCCTGGGTCGGCTCGACAGTCCAGAATTCCGGCAGCGTGCGCTTGGGTTTCGGGATCGCGCCGAACAGGCGGTTGATCGACAGGAGGGTCTGCGCGGGATCGAACTTGCCCGCCACCAGCAGCACGGCATTGTCCGGCTGATAATAGGTACGGTAGAAATTCTGCAGGTTGGCGATCTTGACGTTTTCGATGTCGCTCTTGTTGCCGATGGTCGAGCGGCCGTAGGAGTGCCAGTCGTAGGCGATGTTCTGCATGCGCTTCATCAGCACGGCGCCGGGGGAATTCTCGCCGTTTTCGTACTCGTTGCGCACCACCGTCATCTCGGAATCGAGATCCTTCTTGGCGATGTTCGAGTGGGTCATGCGGTCGGCTTCCATCTGCAGCGCCCACTGCAGGTTGTCGTTCGAGGCCTGGAATACCTCGTAGTAATTGGTGCGGTCGAGCGAGGTGGTGCCGTTGAACTGCATGCCGCGGTCGGCGAACTGGGCGGTAATGTCCGGGTGCTTCGGGCTGCCCTTGAACATCAGGTGCTCGAGCAGGTGGGCCATGCCGGTTTCGCCATAGTTCTCGTGGCGCGAGCCGACCAGGTAAGTCACGTTGACGGTGACGGTCGGGCGCGAGGAATCGGGGAACAGCAGGACTTTCAGGCCGTTCGGGAGCCGGTATTCGGTGATGCCTTCGACCGAGGGTCCCTGGACGACGCCCTTCGGCAGATCGAGTGCCCAGGCCGGGCCGTTCGCAACAAAAGAGAGGCCCACCAGGGCCAGTGACGCAGCGAGGCCGCGTGGAGAAAACATCGAGCGCATTTTGTTCCGTCTGTAAGTTGTCCGGCGCCGCCACGGGCATGGCAGGCGTTCAGGATGGTAACAGACGGTGACTTAGGGCAGGCTTACCGTGCTGGACGCTTATTGACGTGCTCTACGCTCGTGCTGCTGCTGGTAGGGACTGATGCGCGACAGCTCTTCCATTTCCTCGGCCAGGAAGGCCAGCAGGTCGTCGGCGCTGACGATGCCGGCCAGGTTGCCGTTCTCGGTGACCACCGGCACGCGGCGGATGCCGCGCAGGCGCATGTGTTCGATGGTCAGGTAGGGATCGTCGTGTTCGCCGGCGGTGAGCAGGTCGTCGCTCATGATGTCGCCGACTTCGAGCCCGACCGGATCGAGGCCGAGAGCAATGACGGAGACCACGATATCGCGGTCGGTAATGATGCCGACCGGGGTGCGTTCGCCGTCGGGATCGTCGACCACGACGACGTCGCCGACATGGTGCTTGCGCATCAGCAGCGCCGCACCCTGCACGCTTTCGTAGCGGCCGCAACAGACCGCATCGGCGGTGCACAATGTCCTGACTTCCATGACCGTCCCCTCCTCGCGCAAGCTATCAGGCTAACCCGCGAAGGGTATCCAGCTTTGATGGCAATCAAAGCTGTCCGGGGAACAATCAGGTTTTCTTTTCTTCGGGGGGCGGTACGTAGCAGGCTTCGGCGAGCTGCAGGTCGTTGTCCTTGGCAAAGTTCACCACGAAGTGGTAAGCCAGCGGCTCGACGCTCTTGAGGGCATTGTTGACCACGACGGCCTTGACGCCGTTGACGACGGTCGGGTAGACGTAAGGCGAGAATTGCAGGTGGGCATTGCGTCCGCCACTGCCGGGCGGGCGAAAACACGACATCACGCCGCACAGGCGTTCGGCCCAATCACTCGGACGGAACTGCCGGCCCTTGCTTGTCACGCCGAGAATGAAGAACTCGTCGGCGCGTTCTTTCCCGTTTTGCGGTAAATCGGCCATAGTGCAGCTTACTGAAACATGAAGCGTGGATAAGAACAACGCCGGTATTATATCTTATAGAAGACTTGCCGACGAGTCCCCTCCGCCGAAGCGGGCAGCGGCCCGCGTTCGGCTGACTCGTCAACCCAGCAGGACGGCACCCGACAGCAGCAGCAGGAGCAGCATCCATAATAACAGTGCGCGCCAGACCAGGCCTACCGTGCTCTGGAGCGAACGCACGTTCGGCTCTTCGCCAGGCAACACGTCGGCCTCGCTGTCGGACAGGTCGACGGTGGCCGCATCCGGCGTCACCACGCGCGCCGCCGTCTCGAGCGGCGTTCCCAGGCGTACGCCCATGGCGCCGCCGCCGGCAGCCAGGATGATGCCGCGCGACTCGTCCGCCCAGCGGTGGGCGAAGTTGCGCCAGGCATAGATGGCGTCCTCGAAGTTGCCGACCACGGCAAAGGCGATCGCGGTCAGGCGCACCGGGATCCAGTCGATCCAGTAAAACGCGCGCGCGGCGAATTCGCCGAAGGCCTCGTTGCGCATATGGTCGGGCTCGTTCCAGGCGCGCGCCAGATATTCGGACACCCGGTACATGACGGCACAGGCCGGGCCGAGGGGCATCAGGAACCAGAAGAACACGCCGAACACGTTGCGGTGCGTCGTGATCAGGGATTTTTCGACGGCCAGGCGCGCGATCTCCGTGCTGTCCATGGCGGTGGTATCGACCCGTGCCCATTCGGCCAGCAGAGTACGCGCAGTGGCGTCGTCGCCCGCGTTCAGGGCGAACTGGATCGTGGTGAAATAATGACTGTAGTGACGGAAGCCGAGCGTCAGGTAGACGATCAGCACGTTCCAGGCAAAGGCCGCGAACACCCAGTTATAGTGCAACAAGACCCAGTACACGATCACGGTCGGCAGCATCAGGCCGCCGATCACCAGGAACCAGCCCAGTCGCCCGTGGCTCACCTGGCCGGCATTGAACCAGCCTTCGATGCGCATGGCAAAGCGCTTGATCTCGGCGTAGATCTGGTTATCCGCGCGCAGGGGCTTCAGCTGCTCGATGAGCAGCGCGCACAGGATGGAAAAAAATGTCATGCACGGGTCCTTGGTATTTGTTGCCAGACTTCATCTGCCGCTACGATAGCGCAGAGGACCGTTAGAAGCAATCGACGGCCGGCCGGCCGTCGGCATCAGGCCCGCAGCAGGTGAAACAGATTCCGCAACATCCCGGCCGTCGCACCCCAGATGAAGAAGCGCTCGTACGGCATCGCATAGAAACTGCGGCGCCCGCCCCCATCCGGCAGGTCGAAGGACATGCGCTGGTGGTTCATGCCGTCCATCAGGAAGGCCAGCGGCACTTCGAAGATCTCGGCCACCTCGCCCGGATCGGCGCGCAGGTCGAATGGCGGCGTGACCAGGCCGATCACCGGCGTGACCAGGAACTTGGAGGCAGTGGCGTGGTCGGGCAGCACGCCGATGATCTCGACGTGGCGGCGCTGCAGGCCGATTTCCTCTTCGCTTTCGCGCAACGCGGTTTCGATCGGCGACGAGTCTTCGGCTTCGGCGCTGCCGCCGGGGAAACTGACCTGGCCGGGGTGGGCGGACAGGTGGGCGGTGCGCTGGGTCAACAGCACGGTCAAGCCTTCGGGACGCTGGACCAGCGGGATCAGAACGGAGGCGCGCTTGAGTTTGCCGAGGCGGAAGAGGATATCTTCCGGCAGCTCGGGCTCCCAGGCCAGCGGGCGCGCCAGACGCCGGCGCAGCCAGGCGGCGTCCAGGCGCTCGGCCGGCAAGGCGGCTTCGCCGGCGATCGCATCGACCGGCAAGCGCTGGGGATCGATATGCTGTTTTGCCAAAACATTCTTTCAAAAGAAAAAAGGCATCCATGGGGATGCCTTTTCTTTACACCATAAGCGATTACTGAGCGGTAGTCGCAGCGACCTTGCGGTTCGGCAGTTTTTCTTTGATACGTGCCGACTTGCCCGAACGCTCGCGCAGGTAGTACAGCTTCGCACGACGCACGTCACCACGACGCTTCACTTCGATCGAAGCGATCAGCGGCGAGTACAGCTGGAACGTACGCTCGACGCCTTCGCCCGACGAGATCTTGCGAACGATGAAGTTCGAGTTCAGGCCGCGGTTACGACGCGAGATGACGACGCCTTCGTATGCCTGGGCGCGCTTGCGGTTGCCTTCGACGACGTTGACGCTGACGACAACGGTGTCGCCCGGTGCGAAATCAGGGATGTTGCGGCCGAGGCGCGCAATTTCTTCTTGCTCGAGTTGCTGGATCAGATCCATTTTTAACACTCCAAAAGCCATCTTGCCGGCGCTTGCACTCAGGTTATGAGCCCGGTAGAGGATGGGGTTGAACACACGGGCAACTGCCCGCAGTTTTCGCACAAGCTGATGCCTGTGCAAATCGCTTATCTGGCAGGCTGGTCCGTTTCCGCGACCAGGCCTGCCAGGAATTTCTCGTCGGCCTTGTTCAGCTGACCGGCGCGGCGCGCCTTGTCCAGCAGATCGGGCCGTTTCTTCGCGGTCGCCTCCAGCATGCGCTGGCGCCGCCACTTGGTGATCTCGGCATGGTTCCCGCCCATCAGCACCGGCGGCACGGCCACGCCCTCGTACACTTCCGGACGCGTGTAATGCGGCGAATCCAGCAGGCCGTTGACGAAACTGTCTTCGACCGCCGAGGCATCGTCGCCCAGCACACCGGGAATATGCCGCACCACGGCATCCATCAATGCCATCGCCGGGATTTCCCCGCCGGACAGCACGAAGTCGCCGAGGGAGATTTCCTCATCGACCACCCGGTCCAGCAAGCGCTGGTCGACCGCTTCGTAGCGGCCGCACAACACGACCAGTCCAGGCTCGTCCTTCAATGCCATCACACGTTCGTGCGTCAACGGCTTGCCTTGCGGCGACATGAACACCACACGCGGCGCGGGCAAGCCGAGGTCGATCTGGCGCTGCTTTGCCGCATTGATGGTCGCTTCGAGCGGGCGGGCCAGCATCACCATGCCGGGACCGCCGCCGTAGGGGCGATCGTCGACGGTGCGGTGACGGTCCTGCGTGAAATCGCGTGGATTCCAGATCGACAGGTTCCACAGCCCTTGCTCGTGCGCGCGCCGGGTCACACCCGACTGCGTCAACGCCGCAAACATTTCGGGAAACAAGCTCACGACGTCAAACTGCATCGGGACCTCGCTTCGTGATCGGGAGCGGATTAATAATCCAGACCCCAATCCAGGGTAATCAGTTTTGCATTCTGGTCGACGGTCTTGACGAACTGGTCCACGAACGGCACCAGGCGCTCTTCCACCTTGGCATCGAGAGGCGCATCGGCCGCAGGCGCGGGCGTGATGCGCAGGATGGACTGTGCACCGTTGTGCATCATGTCGGTGACCTTGCCGAGGGCTTCGCCCTGCAGGTTCACCACGTCCATGCCGATCAGGTCGGTCCAGTAATATTCGTCTTCCGTGAGTGCCGGAAAATCGGCGCGCGAGACTTGCACGGTAGCGCCTTTCAGCGCCTCGGCCAGATCGCGGTCGCTCAAGTCGACCAAGGTGGCGGTGACGTCGCCGCTGTGGAACTTTGCAGTCCGTACCTTGACGGCACGCAGCGACGGCTTGTCCAGCCACCAGGTTTTTACGTTCAGCAGCGCATCCGCATCCAGCGAATACGGCGTCACACGGATCGCGCCGCGCAGCCCGTAGGCGCCGGTCACGTGCCCGACCTGGATCAGGTCGTCGGGAACCGCCGTGATTTCCGGCTGTGGCGAGTTTGCTGCTGAATCGGTCAAACCAGTACTACCTTGCTAGTTGAATCGCGCTATTAAGCGGCAACCGGCTTCTGGCCAGCGACCAGGCGAGCAACGGTCGGCGACAGTTGTGCGCCAACGCCTTGCCAGTAGGCCAGACGGTCAGCGGTGATGTTCAGGCCAACTTCCTGACCCGAAGCCATCGGGTTGTAGTAACCGATGCGCTCGATGAAACGGCCATCGCGACGATTACGCGAATCGGTTGCAACGATGTTGTAGAACGGGCGCTTTTTTGCACCACCACGAGCCAAACGAATAACGACCATAATATTTCCAAAAAATGTACTGGACGGAGAAAGCCGACGATTATAGCCCGCCACGCCGTGCAACAGCAAGCGTTTATCTAAAAAGTAACATTAGCTGGGGGCGCAGTCCCGGCCGAATCCAGCATTATCGCTTATTTTGTGCTAGAGCGCTACCTGCCCTTGAAGATGCCCACCGAGATTGCCCTCTGCAGGCATGCTGGAAACAACGTGCTTCAAGAACAATTTTGAACGATACTGGCGGCTTTCCTTTCCACAACGACAAGTCGCCACAGCCGATGCAGCCGCACAAGAACAAGACCTTCGCCACCGCCCTCGCCTTCCTGCTCGGCGGCGTGGGCGCGCACCGCTTCTACCTGAACGGCAGCGTCGACCGCATCGGCCTGCTGCACCTGTGCAGCATCCCGGTGGCCGGCCTGGTCTATGGCATGGGCCACGCACCCAACCCCTTCTATGTGCTGCTGCCGCTGATCCTGTCCTGGCTCGCCGGCTTCCTCGAAGCACTGGTGATCGGCCTGACGCCGGACGAGCGCTGGGATGCGCGCCGCAACCCGGGCAACGGCCGTACCTCGCATTCGCACTGGCCGCTGGCCCTGCTGCTGGTGCTGACCATGCTGGTCGGCGCCACCGCCCTGATCGCCACCATCGCGCGCCTGTTCGACCTGCTGTACACGGGCGGCGCCTACGGCTGAATCGCTGCCGTGTGCTACAGGCCGCTGCCGGCCCAGTCATAGCGCGGCAAGGCGGCCGGGGGCGTGCCGAGGATGACGACGATTTCCGTCTGCGCCGCCAGTGGGATCGCGGCCGGGTCCGTCGTGACCGGCGCGATCCTCTCGTTGCTGATCAGATAGTAGCGGGCCGGCCCCGGCATGCCCAGCACCGCGCCGCCGCCGATGCCCTGCCCCCACAGCGACAGGAACTGGCCCAGCGTGAAGGTACGCGGCACGTCGGTCTCGATGTGCAGCACGCCCGAGCCGTCATGGGTGTGCATTTCATAGTTGCAGCCGCTGCCGCGCCCGATCGAATCCGGCAGCGCCAGGCGCACGCCGTTGCGGTAGACCGTCAGCAAGGCGTGCGTATGGTAAGTCTCGCTCTGGGCGCAGCCGACGCCGTCGACGCTGGCCGTGCCGCTGTGGCTCCAGGCCGGCCAGTTGGGCTGGCTGAAACTGGTCGTGGACGAGATCGAGGTATAGCCGGGTTCGAGCGTGAGTTCGGGAGAGCCGGGAGTGGGCGCCGGATCGACCGGCGGCGGCGGGGCCGGCTGGGTGGGCGGGGTCGGCGCGGGCTGGGCCGGGGGTTGCGGATCGACCGCGACCGGGCTGGAATGGCTGCTGCCGCCACAGGCGGCCAGCGTGGACAGCGCCGCAAACGCAATCGACAGCGGCAACGGCGTACTGGGCTTCATGGAAAACATGGACGCTCCTTTGGTTGGCCATGCACCCGGAGACGCGTATGCGGGGTGCGTAGTCGGGAATTCTAGGAGGTCGTCTCATGCATTCCGGTTAAGGAAACTCAAGTGCGCCAGCAATGCCTTTTCCGGGTCGGAACGGCACAACAATTCGCCGGACCGCATTCGGATACAAGGACAGAACTGGCGCGTCGGTCATCGGACACCGTGCCGCCCGGAAGGTGCGGCGGCACGGGGCGGCCCGCAAGGACCGCCGGTGCACGATCAGTCGTCGCCCTTGCCGTGCTCCTTGTCGCCACCCTTGTCATCGTCCTTGTCGTGGTCCTTGCCGATCTTCTTGCTGTCATCGACGAGATCATCGAGCAGGTGATCCAGCTTGCGCACCGCGACGCCCAGGCGCTCCAGGGCAGCCCGCAGAAAGCCCTTGTACTCGTCACGCTCCTTCTTGTACTTCCAGGCCACCTTCTTCCACTCGTCGCCTTCCTTCTTGTACTCGTCGCGCTCCTTCTTGTAATCGTCGCGTTCCTTCTTGTAGCCGTCGCGCTCCTTCTTGTAATCGTCGCGTTCTTTCTTGTACTCGTCGCGCTCCTTCCTGCACTTGCACAATTTATGGTGGTCGTGCTCGTGGCCCTTGTCGTCATCGTGGTCGTGGCCGTGGTCGTGGCCGCAATCCTTGTCGTCGTCGCGGTCGTCCTTGTATTGTTCGGTACCCATGATGCTTCTCCTCAATGAGCCGACTTGGAAGGTAGGCCGCGTTGGCTCATGCACGGCCTGGATTCCAAGTTATCCTCTTTGGATGAGTCCGCTTTGAGCCATACTAAATCTTCCCGTACATGGCTTTAGGCAAATTTCACACGCAGAATATGTCTCATCATTAAATATTCTTTGATGAAATACGTTGGCCGCTTGTCGGGCCTGTCCGGTGGCTATACGGCGGCGCTTACCCGGCCAGTCGACTGAGGTGCCTGCTTCGACAACCTGACTCATCAAGCATCTGCTGTTTTCGGTCGTTTCCGAACCCTTTTTGGGTAGTTTCTGAACGCGGCTATAGAAGTTGTCCTAGCGCGCTCCACTGTCCGCGCAAACCGCCTCTCTATACTGATCTTTCGTGTCAGCGATCCCGCAGACCACCTGTCGACCAGAGGAGACCGAGATGGACAAGCACAGGAACACCAGCAACACGACCGGGCCGAACGGCAGACGCAGCTTCCTCAGGCTGGGCGCGGCGGCGCCCTTGGCGCTGGCGGCAGCCCCGTTCGCCGGACCGGCCGTGGCCCAAGACCGATCCGGCGATCTGTGGGCCGCGGACCGCTGGGTCGGCACCTGGGGCGCCTCCCCTACCGGCGCGGCGATTTCCCCGCAGCCGGCGCCCAGGGAGCTCACCAACCAGACGCTGCGCCAGATCGTCCATACCAGCATCGGCGGCAACCGGGTGCGCGTGTGCTTTTCCAACGAGTTCGGCACCACGCCGCTGACCATCGGCGCCGCCCATGTCGCGCGCCGTACGGCCGGCAGCAGCATCGATCCCGCTACCGGCCGCGTGCTGACCTTCGGGGGCCAGCCCTCGATCGTGATCCCACCAGGCGCGCCGGCGCTCTCCGACCCGGTCGACCTCGACCTGCCGCCGCTGGTCGACCTGGCCATCAGCATCTACCTGCCGCAGCCGGCCACCGCGACCACCCTGCACGGCTCGGCGTTCCAGACCAACTACATCGTGGCCGGCAATGCGGCCGGCGCCCCCACCCTCGCCGATGCGTCGACCACGACATCCTGGCATTTCCTGAGCGGAGTCAGCGTCTGGACGAGCCGCGCCGGGGCCATCGTCACCCTGGGCGACTCGATCACCGACGGCGCGGTCACGACCGTCGACGCGAACCGCCGCTGGCCCGACATCCTGTCGCTGCGCCTGCGCCAGTACGACCGCCTGTTCCGCCTCGGCGTGGTGAACGCCGGCATCGGCGGCAACCGCCTGCTGAATCCGGGAAATGCGACCATCGGCGACTTCCAGGGGATCGGTCCGCTGTTCGGCCAGGCCGCCCTCGCCCGCTTCGACCGCGACGTGCTGGCCCAGCCCGGCGTGGAAGCCGTCATCGTCCTGCTCGGCGTGAACGACCTCGGCCAGCCGGTGTCGATCTCGCCGGCGTCCGAGGAAGTCAGCGAGCCGGCGCTCCTCCAAGGCTACCGGCAGCTGATCGCGCGTGCGCGCGAGAAGTCGCTCAACATCTACGGCGCCACCATCACGCCGTTCGGTGACACCACGATCGCCGGCTATTTCACGCCGGCACGCGAGGCCATCCGGCAGGCGGTCAACAACTGGATCCGCAGCAGCGGCGAGTGGGATGGCGTGATCGACTTCGATGCGGCCGTGCGCGACCCGGCCAACCCCGCGCGCATGCTGCCCGCCTACGATTCGGGCGACCACCTGCACCCGAACGACGCGGGCATGGTCGCGATGGGCCAGTCGATTCCGCTGCGGATGCTGACGGATATCCTCAGGTTGAGCGGCGAGTCGGACGTGGCAAGGGCGGCGCTGGCGGCCTAGAAATAAAAAGCGGCCCACATGGGGCCGCTTCTCGACGCCTGCAAAGCCGCCCGGTTCAGAACTGGTCGACTTCCAGCGCCAGCACGCCGGCGCTGCCCTCGACGATCGCATGGCGCAAGCCATCCGCCTGCGACAGGATGTGATCGGCAAAGAAGCGCGCGGTGGCGATCTTGGCGCGGTAGAACGCCGCGTCGCCGTCGCCGCCGTCGAGCTTCTGCTGCGCGGCCAGCGCCGCGCGCGCCATCTGCCAGCCGCCCAGCACGATGCCGGCCAGCTTCAGGTAAGTCACGCTGCCGGCGAACACGGCGCGCGGATCGGACTTGGTATTCGCGACCACGAAGTCGACCACGGACGCCAAAGCCGCGCTGCCGGCCGCCAGCTGGCCACGGATGGCAGCGAAATCGGCACCCTGCTGTTCGCCCAGCTGCGCTTCGGTGGCGCGTACCTGGGCGATGACAGCCTTCGCCACCGCGCCGCCGTCGCGCACGGTCTTGCGGCCGACCAGGTCGTTGGCCTGGATCGCGGTCGTGCCTTCGTAGATGGTCAGGATCTTGGCATCGCGGTAGTGCTGGGCCGCGCCGGTCTCTTCGATGAAGCCCATGCCGCCATGCACCTGCACGCCGTCGCGCGCGACGTTTTCGCTCATCTCGGTCGACCAGCCCTTGATGACCGGCACCAGGTATTCGTAGACCGCCAGGTTGGCCTTGCGCGTCGCTTCGTCCGGATGGCTGTGCGCCAGGTCCGACAGGCCGGCGCCGACGTAGGCCAGCGCGCGTGCCGCCTCGGTCTGGGCGCGCATCGACATCAGCATGCGGCGCACGTCCGGGTGGTTGATGATGGCGACCGGGCCGCTCGAACCCTCGACGGCGCGCGACTGCACGCGCTCCTTGGCGAAGGCGGCAGCCTGCTGGTAGGCGCGCTCGGCCAGGCCGACGCCCTGCATGCCGACGCCGAAACGGGCCGCGTTCATCATGATGAACATGTATTCCAGTCCGCGGTTTTCCTCACCGACCAGGGTGCCGATGGCGCCGCCCCCGTCGCCGAACTGCAGCACCGCGGTCGGGCTGGCCTTGATGCCGAGCTTGTGCTCGATCGACACGCAGTGCGCATCGTTGCGCTCGCCCAGGGAGCCGTCGTCATTCACCAGGAACTTCGGCACGATGAACAGCGAGATCCCCTTTACGCCCGGGGGCGCGTCCGGGGTGCGCGCCAGCACCAGGTGGATGATGTTCTCGGCCATGTCGTGCTCGCCGTAGGTGATGTAGATCTTGGTGCCGTAGATCTTGTAGGTGCCGTCGCCCTGCGGCACGGCGCGGGTGCGCACCGCGGCCAGGTCCGAACCGGCCTGCGGCTCGGTCAGGTTCATGGTGCCGGTCCACCGGCCGCTGATCAGCGGCTCGATGTAGCGGGCTTTCTGCTCGTCGGTGCCGGCGGTCAGCAGCGCTTCGATGGCGCCGTCGGTCAGCAGGGCGACCAGCGCGAACGCCAGGTTGGCACCGTGCAGCATCTCCATGCACGGGGTCGCGACCAGCTTCGGCAAGCCCTGGCCGCCGAACTCGGCCGGGTGCTGCACGCCCTGCCAGCCGGCGTCGGCAAAGGCGCGGAAGGCTTCCTTGAAGCCCTTCGAGGTGGTGACCTGGCCGTCGTGCCAGAAGCTCGGTTCCTTGTCGCCGGAGTGGTTCAGCGGGGCAACCACGCCGCCGCAGAATTTCGCGCTCTCTTCCAGCACCGCTTCGACGGTATCCGGGGTCGCGTCCTCGCAGCCGGGCAGCTGGTTGATCTCGGCCAGGTTGGCCAGTTCGTTGACGACGAACAGCATGTCTTTCAGCGGGGCGTTATAGCTCACCTTGGTCTCCTGAATGTTCTATTTAGACGTTACATATGACAACGTCGTTCCCGCGCAGGCAGGAACGACGTTGATAGCTTGGTGGACATGCATGCCATCCACCTTCGGCAAATGATCAGCCCAGCTCGTTCACGAGCGCCGGCACCACCTCGAACAGGTCACCGACGATGCCGTAATCGGCCACCGAGAAGATCGGCGCTTCCGGATCCTTGTTGATGGCGACGATGGTCTTCGAATCCTTCATGCCGGCCAGGTGCTGGATCGCGCCCGAGATGCCGACGGCGATGTACAGGGTCGGGGCGACGATCTTGCCGGTCTGGCCGACCTGCCAGTCGTTCGGCACGTAGCCGGCGTCGACTGCGGCACGCGAAGCACCCATGGCGGCGCCCAGCTTGTCGGCCAGCGGTTCCAGGATCTTGAAGTTGTCGCCCGAGCCCATGCCGCGGCCGCCGGAGACGACGATCTTGGCGCCGGTCAGTTCCGGACGGTCCGACTTGGCCAGTTCGCGGCCGACGAAGGTCGACTTGCCGGAATCGACCACCGACGACACGGTTTCGACGGCAGCCGAGCCGCCCTCGGTTGCTGCGGCGTCGAAGCCGGTGCCGCGCACGGTGATGACCTTGACGGCATCTAGCGACTGCACGGTGGCGATCGCGTTACCGGCGTAGATCGGGCGCTCGAAGGTGTCGGGCGCATCGACCTTGGTGATTTCCGAGATCTGGGCCACGTCCAGCTTGGCGGCAACGCGCGGCAGCACGTTCTTGCCGAAGGCCGATGCCGGCGCCAGGATGTGCGAATACGCGCCGGCGACCGCCAGGATCTGCTCGGCGACGTTCTCGGCCAGGCCATCGGCGAAGTGCGGCGCGTCGGCGACCAGCACTTTCGACACGCCGGCCACCTTGGCGGCCTGTTCGGCGACAGCGCCGCAGCCGGAGCCGGCGACCAGGATGTGGACCTCGCCGCCGCATTGGGCAGCCGCAGTCACGGTGTTCAGGGTGACCGCCTTCAGCGCGGCGTTGTCGTGTTCTGCAATTACGAGTGCGACCATGATATTCCCTTGTATTCTTTATTTAGATGACTTTGGCTTCGGTGCGCAGCTTGGCCACCAGGGTCGCCACGTCCGGCACCTTGATGCCTGCCGAGCGCTTGGCCGGCTCGGCCACTTTCAGGGTCTTCAGGCGCGGGGTCACGTCGACGCCCAGATCTTCCGGCTTGATGGTCTCGAGCGGCTTTTTCTTGGCCTTCATGATGTTCGGCAGCGTCACATAGCGCGGCTCGTTCAGGCGCAGGTCGGTGGTGACGATGGCCGGCAGGGTCAGGGCCACGGTTTCCAGGCCGCCGTCGACTTCGCGGGTCACGGTGACCTTGCCGTCTTCCAGCACCACTTTCGAGGCGAAGGTCGCCTGCGGCCAGCCCAGC
This sequence comes from Herbaspirillum sp. SJZ107, assembly GCF_006715485.1. Lineage (GTDB taxonomy): Bacteria > Pseudomonadota > Gammaproteobacteria > Burkholderiales > Burkholderiaceae_D > Telluria. The sequence goes on along the minus strand of NZ_VFNH01000001.1, from coordinate 333,951 downwards.
AGCGCGGCCAGCATCTGGCCGGTCTGGTTCGAATCGTCGTCGATCGCCTGCTTGCCGAGGATGATCAGCTGCGGCTGTTCCTTGTCGGCCAGTGCCTTCAGGACCTTGGCCACGCCCAGGGGCTCGATCTCGGCGCCGGTCTCGACCAGGATGCCGCGGTCGGCGCCGATCGCCATGCCGGTGCGCAGGGTTTCCTGGGCCTGGGTCACGCCGCAGGTCACTGCCACGATTTCGGTCACTTTGCCGCCTTCCTTGAGGCGGGTCGCTTCTTCCAGCGCGATCTCGTCGAACGGGTTCATCGACATTTTGACGTTGGCGATATCGACACCGCTGCCGTCGGACTTGACGCGGACCTTGACGTTATAGTCGACCACGCGTTTGACGGGTACCAGGACTTTCATAGTGGGCCTTTGGAAAATGAATAAGTGACTGACTAAAATGATCCGAATTATAAAAGCAAATTCCGTTCAGAGCAGAATTAAAGCACGATCGTGCGATTTTGACTTAGAGGAATTCCCCTAATTTACACTGGGGTCATTTTTTCAGGGAAAGATCAGAAGCTTGACGGGGCGCTTGCCCCGCCTTGCGGGACGTCGAAGGAGCGTTGACGTTCGGTTACTTGCGACGCAACCAGAACGTGAATTCGCCGTTGAGATTGGTATGCGCCAGGAGCGCGTTGCCGGTCTGTTTGGCGAATGCCTGGAAGTCGCGTACCGAGCCGGTGTCGGTAGCCACGATCCGCAGCACTTCACCGCTTGCCAGTTCGGCGAGCGCCTTCTTGGCCTTGAGGATCGGCAGCGGGCAGCTCAGGCCGCGCGCGTCCAGATCCTTCCGATACTCGATGGTACCGGGGTCGATTATGGTTTCAGTCATCGATATTGCCTGCGTGTTGACGGGCATATGCCCTGCACTGTGCATACTACTCCAATTGCAGGATTATGACGCGGCGCATCAAATTACGATACCCGTGTTGTGTTGCAACAACAACAAGACCTTGACAGCGGGGAAGAATTGACGGCTGGATAGAATTGGATAGAAAGCTTGTGGTAGGCGTAGCGTGGGCGGCTCTGCCGTCCACGCTACCCCACTACCCATCGGGCGTGCTGCGGCTTACGCGCCGACGCGCTCGGTCACCCAGCCGGCCACGCCCGCGAGCGCTTGCGGCAGCGCAGCAGGATCGGTACCGCCGGCCTGGGCCATGTCTGGGCGGCCACCGCCCTTGCCGCCGACCTGCTTGGCGACGAAGTTGACCAGCTCGCCCGCCTTGACCTTGCCGGTGGCGTCGGCGGTGACGCCGGCGATCAGGCTGACCTTGCCGTCGGCCACCGAAGCCAGCACGATGGCGGCCGTCTTCAGCTTGTCCTTCAGCTTGTCCATGGTTTCGCGCAGGCCGGCCACGTCGGCGCCTTCCATCGTTGCCGCCAGCACCTTGATGCCGTTGACGTCGATGGCCTGGGTCACCAGCTCGTCGCCCTGCCCTGCAGCCAGCTTCGACTTGAGCGCGGCGATTTCCTTTTCCAGCGACTTCACCTGGTCCTGCACCTGGGCGATGCGCGACGGCAGTTCATCCGGGCTGGTCTTCAGGGCGCCGGCGGCTTCCGTCAGCTTGCGGTTGATCGCCTGCACCAGCGCCAGCGCGCCTTCGCCGGTCACGGCTTCGACGCGGCGGATGCCGGCAGCCACGCCCGATTCCGAGACGATCTTGAACAGGCCGATGTCGCCGGTGCGGGTCACGTGGACGCCGCCGCACAGCTCTTTCGACGAGCCGATGTCGAGCACGCGCACGGTGTCGCCGTACTTCTCGCCGAACAGCGCCATGGCGCCGTGCTTGATGGCGTCGTCCATCGACATGTGCTGGGCTTGCGTCGCGTGGTTTTCCAGGATCTCGCGGTTGACGATCTGCTCGACCCTGGCGATTTCTTCCGCGGTCAGCGGGGCGTTGTGCGAGAAGTCGAAGCGGGTCTTGTCCGGATCGACCAGCGAACCCTTCTGCTGGACGTGGGAGCCGAGCACTTCGCGCAGCGCCTTGTGCATCAGGTGGGTCGCCGAGTGGTTGCGGATGGTGCGCGCGCGCTTGACTTCATCGACCTGGGCATCGACCGTGTCGCCCACCTTCAGCGAGCCCGACTGCAGCACGCCGTGGTGGCCGAACACCTCGGCCTGGATCTTCAGCGTGTCCTCGACTTCGAACAGGCCGCCCGCAGCCTTGATGACGCCCTTGTCGCCGACCTGGCCGCCCGACTCGGCATAGAACGGGGTGGTGTCCAGCACCACGATGCCGTCCTGGCCGGCCTGCAGTTCCTGCACCGACACGCCGCCCGCATACAGGGCCAGTACGTGGGTGTTGTGGACCAGCGACTCGTAGCCGACGAACTTGGTCTTCTCGCCCGCGTACTCGACGCCGGCCGCCATCTTGAACTTGCCGGCGGCGCGCGCCGTCTTCTTCTGCTGCTCCATGGCGGCGGCGAAGCCGGCCTCGTCCAGCGTGACGTTGCGCTCGCGGCAGATGTCCGCGGTCAGGTCGAGCGGGAAGCCGTAGGTATCGTACAGGGTGAAGGCGGTGGCGCCATCCAGGTTCTGCGGATCCTTGGCCAGCTGGGCTTCCAGGATCTTCATGCCGTTTTCCAGGGTCTCGCCGAAACGCTCTTCCTCGGCCTTCAGGGTCTGCATCACGCGCTGTTTCGCTTCGCGCAGTTCCGGATAGGCGTCGCCCATCTCGATGTCGAGGTCCTCGACCAGCTTGAAGAAGAACGGTTTCGTCTGGCCCAGCTTGTGGCCGTGGCGCAGCGCGCGGCGGATGATGCGGCGCAGGACGTAGCCGTGGCCTTCGCTGCTCGGGATGATGCCGTCGACGATCAGGAAGGAGGCGGCGCGGATGTGGTCGGCGATCACGCGCAGCGACTTCGACTCGAGGTCGGTCGTGCCGGTTTCGCGGGCGGCGGCGCGGATCAGCGCCTGGAACAGGTCGATTTCATAGTTCGAGTGCACGTGCTGCAGCACCGCGGCCAGACGCTCCAGGCCCATGCCGGTGTCGATCGACGGCTTCGGCAGCGGGGTCAGTACGCCCTGCTCGTCGCGGTTGAACTGCATGAACACCAGGTTCCAGATCTCGATGAAGCGGTCGCCGTCTTCTTCCGGCGAACCCGGAGGACCGCCCCAGATGTCGGCGCCGTGGTCGTAGAACACTTCGGTGCACGGACCGCAGGGGCCGGTGTCGGCCATCTGCCAGAAGTTGTCGGAGGCGTAGCGCGCACCCTTGTTGTCGCCGATGCGGATGATGCGCTCTTTCGGCACGCCGATTTCGTTGGCCCAGATGTCGTAGGCTTCGTCGTCTTCGAAGTAGACGGTGACGGTCAGCTTCTCGGCCGGCAGTGCGTAGACCTTGGTCAGCAGTTCCCAGGCAAAGTGGATCGCGTCGCGCTTGAAATAGTCGCCGAAGCTGAAGTTGCCCAGCATTTCGAAGAAGGTGTGGTGACGCGCGGTGTAGCCGACGTTTTCCAGGTCGTTGTGCTTGCCGCCGGCGCGCACGCAGCGCTGCACGGTGGTGGCGCGCTTGTACGGACGCGTATCCAGGCCCAGGAACACGTCCTTGAACTGCACCATGCCGCTGTTGGTCAACAACATCGTCGGGTCGTTGCCCGGCACGAGCGGGCTGGAGCGGACGATCGTGTGGCCTTTGGACTCAAAGAACTTGAGAAACTTTTCGCGTATTTCGGTGGATTTCATGTCGTAGGGGCGGATGAAGGCAGCATGCTATATAAAGGAAAACGATTATAGCGTAGCTATTGACACTCAATAGCAGTCCGCGCCAACTGCTGTTGCAGGAAGATCAACTGGCGAAATCCGGGCCGATCAGGTCGATGCGGTCGGTGCAGAACGCCTCCACGCCCCAGCCCAGCAACTCGCGCGCCCGTGCCGGCTCGTTGACCGTATAGCAGAACAGGCCGAAGCCGGCCGTTTTCACGTCAGCAGCCCCCCGCGGCGTCAGGTGGCGGTGGTTGGTGTGGATCGCCGCCGCCGCCACCTCGCGCGCACGGCGCTCCCAGTCGGGCGCCAGTTCGCTCATCAGGCAGGCACGCGGCAGCTGCGGCGCCACTTCGCGCGCGGCTTCCAGCGCCAGCTGGCTGAAGGACGACAGCAGCGGCACCCGCGCCGATTCGCCGGCCGCGATCTCGTCGGCGAACAGCGCGGCGGCGATGCGCGCGACCGTGCCGCCGGTCTCGATTTCGTAGCCCGGCGCCGGCTTGATCTCGATGTTCATCCACACGCCGTGCGCCTTGCAGAACTGGGCGAACTCGACGAACAGCGGCACCGGCTCGCCCTCGTAGGCGCGCGCGAACCAGCCGCCGGCATCCATCGCGGCCAGTTCCTGCGCGTCGTAGTCGTAGACGTGGCCGGAACCGGGCACGGTGCGGCCGAGGAAAGGATCGTGCAGCACTACCGGCACGGCATCGCGCGCCAGCATCACGTCGAATTCGATCGCGCGGTAACCCGCTGCCATGCCGCGGCGCAGGCCGGCCAGCGTGTTTTCGGGCGCCAGGGTGCCGCCGCCGCGGTGGGCGAGAACCTTGGGGTATGGCCACATGCGCATGCCTCCAGTCGTGTCCGTTCAGTCGATGGGCGCCAGCAGCCTGCGCGCCATCCAGACGAAGGCGCCGGCATTCACCGCCACCGTGATCCAGAACAGGCGGCGGAACGGCTGCTTGACGGTCTTGTGGCGCAGCCATTGCTGGGCCAGCAGGCCGCCCGGCCAGCCGCCGGCCAGCCCCAGCAGCAACAGCGTGCGTTCCGGCGTGCGCCGCTCCTTGCGGCGCGCGGCCGACTTGTCGAGCGCATAGGCGGCGAAGCAGATCGCGCTGGCGGCCAGGTAGAGCAGCCCGACCACGGCCGGCACGCCCCAGGCCCAGGTGGTCCAGGCATACAGGATCAGGAACAGCAGCAGCGGTGCATAGGGCGTCATGGGCGCCAGCTTACGTGGGCAGCGCCCGGCTGTCCATGAGCTGTCTGGCCGGCAAGACGAATCGACGAGCAGCGTTAGTCTGCGTACGGAGCGATACAGCCCGGCAGCTTATTCTCGACACCGACTGTTACACGAATGGAGAATCCAATGTCATTTAATTTGGGCAACCTGCTGAATCAATACCTGGGCGGTGGCGCCAACGCCAACCCGGCGCAGGCCGAGAACGATTTCGACCACGTGGCGCAGAACTCGCCATTCGCCGCGCTAGCGCAGGGCGTCACCCAAGCACTGCGCTCGGACCAGACGCCGCCGTTCAGCCAGATGGTCGGCCAGATGTTCAGCAACGGCAATCCCGAGCAGCGCGCCGGCATGCTGAACCAGCTGCTGTCGAACATCAGCCCAGGCGTGCTGTCCTCGGTCGCCGGCGGCCTGTTCGGCAACCTGGCGGGCGGCGACCAGGCCAAAGTATCGCCCGAGCAGGCGGCACAACTGTCGCCGGAGCAAGTGCAGGAGCTGGCCGCCAAGGCCGAACAACAGAATCCGGGCATCGTCGAGCGCATGGGCGACTTCTATGCCCAGCACCCGACCCTGGTCAAGACCATCGGCGGCGCTGCGCTCGCCGTAGCACTCGGCGCGATGGCAAAAGGCATCCAGAACCGATCCGACGCCGCCTCGCCGGCCAACACCAACGCTAACGCCAACACCAATCAAGGAGGTAACAACATGGGCATTCTCGGCGATATCTTCCACAAGATCTTCCCTTCGCGTCACCCGGCCAACGCGGGCGCCACCCAGGCCCCGGCAGGTACTGCGCCAGCCGCCGCACCGGCCGCACCGCAGGCTGCACCGCAGTCGGCCCCGGCCGCCAGCGCGCCAGCCGCCGTCCAGCAAGTGGACGTGGAACAAATCCTGACCAACATGCAGGCACAATCGGGCCAGCAACTGAACTGGCGCAGCTCGATCGTCGACCTGCTGAAACTGCTGGGCCTGGATTCCAGCCTGCAGGCGCGCAAGGAACTGGCAGCCGAACTGAATTACTCGGGCGATACCAGTGACTCGGCCAGCATGAACATCTGGCTGCATCGCCAGGTGATGAACAAGCTGGCGGCAAATGGCGGCAAGGTGCCGGCCGACCTCAAAGACTGACGCAGCGGCCGGCGCGACCGGCCCCCCGTTCGGCAAGCTGCCGGGCACCTGCTGCCCGGCAGTGCCTTGTTCAAGCAACCACAAGCATGGCCATCTCTCCAATACTCGATGCAGTATTGGCAAGTCTTTTACGTGTATTTCACTTGCACGGTTGACATTCCCCTCAGCGTTCACTATCTTTGTATTAAGTTGCCTTACAGCAACTTGATCGACCTTGCACGCCGTCCGAGGCACGGACGGTGTTCTCACATTCAGGCGCTCCACAGGGGAACATCCATGACTTCATCATCTTGGCAGACAGCGCTGCCCTCGACGTTCGCGCTCGCGCTCACACTGGCGCTGGCCGGCTGCGGCAGCGGCGACGCCGGCCAGCCGGCCCAGGACAGCGGCACCCGGCTGCTGGCCGGCAGCGCGGCCAGCACCACCGGCACCGAAATGCCGCTGACGCCTGTCGCCGCCAGCGCCAGCGCATCCGAACGCGGCGATCTCGGCCCGCAAGCCGCCATCGACCATGACGGCGCCACGCGCTGGGGCAGTGGTTTCAGCGACGACCAATGGCTGGTGCTCGATTTCGGCAGCCCGCAGACGATCACGCGCGTGCATATCGATTGGGAAAGCGCCCACGCCACCGAGTACGCGCTGCAGGTGTCCGACGACAACAGCAACTGGACCACGATCAAGTCCGTGACCAATAGCCAGGGCGGCGCCGAAGACTGGACCGGCCTGCAAGGGCAAGGCCGCTACCTGCGCCTGCAGGGCATCAAGCGCTCGACCCAGTACGGCTACTCGGTCTTCGAGATCCAGGCCTTCACCGGCACCCCGGCAGCGGCGCCGGCACCGGCACCGCTGCCGGCCGATCTGAGCCAGCCCGGCGTCGTCGTCAAGCCGGCCGGCGCCACCTCCTCCACAGTGGAAAACAAGGGCATGGCGGCGCCGATGGCGATCGACGGCAACCCGGCCACGCGCTGGTCCAGCGCGCGCGAGGATGGCGCCTGGATCCAGTTCGATTTCGGGGTGCCCACGCCGCTCGGCTACGCCAGGCTGGTCTGGGAAGGCGCCTACGGCAAGGCCTACAAGCTGCTGTCTTCCGACGACGGCCGCAACTGGACCGAGGTGCGCAACGTCACCAACGGCCATGGCGGCACCGAGGAATTCTTCAACCTCGGCGTGCAGGCGCACTACCTGCGCCTGCAGGGCGTCGCCCGCGCCACCGCCTACGGCTACTCGCTGTTCGAGGCCGAATTCAAGTCGCCGGGCAGCGACAACACCCTGTCGGCCAACGCGACGTCAAGCCTTCCCTTCCCCGCCAACGGCAGCGCGATGCAGCCGCTGCCGGGTGCCGACCAGCCGCTCGAAACCCTGCAGTTCACGCTGGCCGACGGCACCCTGGTCACCCGCTTCGGCGCGCGCGGGCTGGCACGCCACGGGCGCGAGCGCGGCGAGGAATGGAACGAGGCCGGCTACGGTCCCAACGACACGATCGATCCTGCCACCGGCCTGCCCCTCGACAAGGGACCGGGCAACTACCTCACCTTCGTGCCGCAGTACTTCCAGAACCGCACCTGGGGCGTCGAAATCATCGACAACAGCCGCGTCGCCGGCGTCACCAAGCCGACCCTGGTCGTGAACCAGTACACCACGGTCGACTTCCTGCCCGGCGGCGTCGCCTTCTTCCGCGGCTTCGACCGTCCCGGCGTGACCGGCTACGGCTGGATGTCGCCGGGCGAACTGGTCGACCGCAACGTCACCGTCTGCAAGCCGGCGGTCTATCCGAACGGCCCGCACCTGAGCAGCCCGGGCGGCATCAACGGCGCCTGCACGTTGCGCATCAAGGACTACCCGGGGCACGACGGCCTCGGCGCCGACGGCCTGCCGAACGGCAGCTACGTGCCCGGCCGGGCGCTGGTGGCCGGCGACGTGGTCGAAGTCTCGCCCTCGATGTTCAGCACCCGCGAGGCGATGAACGCGGCCGGCGACAGCGGCGGCATCCGCTACTACTCGTATGAATGGGCCTACGTGGTCGGCCAGGGCCTGCGCCCGTGGTACGGGGTGCAGCCGCGCCTGAACACGCAGCCGCTGCCGGAGTCGACGCTGTCGGGCGGCCTCGGCTCGGTGTCGTACAACTATTCGGACAACGCCCTGTTCATGTTCCAGCAGCCGCACACCCACGCCGGCATGCGCAACATGCAGCGCTTCGTCGAAGGCCGCCGCCTGGTGCACAGCAATTTCACCAGCGGCGCCCACAACGAGCCGGGCAACGATCCGCACCCGGCCATTGCCGGCCTGCAGGGCGCGCGCTTCAACCAGTCCGCCTGTATCGGCTGCCACGTCAACAACGGCCGCAGCCCGGCCCCCGGCGCGATCGGCCAGCGCCTGGACAGCATGTCGGTGCGCACCGCGGCCTTCGACGCCAACGGGCGCCAGCTCGTGCACCCGGTCTACGGCACCACCGCGCAAATGAATGCGGCGTCCAGCAACGGCACCCCGCAGGACTGGGGCATGGCCGTGCGCGTGGCCGGCTTCGACAGCCGCAGCGTGACGCTGGCCGACGGCAGCAGCGTCGAGCTGCGCAAGCCGAAGCTCGCCTTCGACGGACCGGTGCCGGCGGCCTGGTCGCTGCGCGCGGCCCAGCCGATGATCGGCGTCGGCCTGCTGGAAGCGGTGCCGGAAGCCGACATCCTGGCACGCGTGCGCACGGCCGCGGACGCGGACGGCGTCAAGGGCACGGCCAACTTCGTGTTCGATCCGGAATCGGGCGCCGTGCGCCTGGGCCGCTTCGGCTGGAAAGCCGCCAAGGCGACGCTGCGCGACCAGGCCGCGGCCGCCCTGCTGACCGACATGGGCGTGACCTCGCCGGTCTACCCCAACCGCGGCTGCCACTTCGATCCGGCCGGCTGCGCCAAGAGTGGCACCCAGCGCGGCATCCTCGAGTCCGACCTCCAGCTGATCTCGCACTACCTGTCGCTGCTGGCGGTGCCGGCCCAGCGCAGCCTGGCGAGCGGCTTTCCGAAAGGCGTGGCGCCGCTGGACGAACTGAAGGTCGAGCCGCAGCAGGTCGCGGCCGGCGCACGGCTGTTCACCGACATGCGCTGCGCCGCCTGCCACACGGTGGAGATGAAGACCGGTCCGGGCCACCTGTTCGCCGAACTGCGTAACCAGACCATCCGCCCCTACACCGACCTGCTGCTGCACGACATGGGCACCGGCCTGGCCGACAACTACGCCGAAGGCCAGGCCACGGGCAGCATGTGGCGTACCGCGCCGCTGTGGGGCATCGGCTATACCGAGAAAGTGATGGGCAACGGCGGCCAGGCCGGCTACCTGCACGACGGCCGGGCGCGCAGCCTGACCGAGGCGATCCTGTGGCATGACGGCGAAGGCCGCGCGGCGCGCCAGCGCTTCGCCAACCTGCCGAAAGCGGAGCGGGATGCGCTGCTGGCGTTCCTGCGTTCGCTGTAGCCGTGAAGTACAGCGGCTTGCATCATGGTTGCATGACGCAAGCCGCGCGCTGCCGGCCGTTTATCTCCAGGCCAGCGGAAAGGCGGTACGGACCTGCCTGACCGACTCCGGATCGGCGATCTCGCCGGCAGCGAAAGCGAGTTCGTGCGACGCCCCGGGTTCGTTCAACAGCACCAGCACACCCGTGACCGCGGCGGCGGCGAGCCCGGCATGGAGCGGCGAGATGACCTTCAAGGTGCCCGGAATGGTTGCGGGAATATAGATGAGACCGGGTTGGCTGTTGACGACCGGCTGGTGGCGGAATTCGGCCAGATCCGCGACGCGCATCCTGTCGGGAACGGGCGCGCCGTCGGCCAGCCGCTTGTAGTAGTCCGGCACGATGAACAGCTTCGGCGCCAGCGCCGGATCGGACGGGATCCAGATGCCGCCGATACGCAGGACCGTGCCGGCGACGCCCGCGGCCGCGGGCTTGCGTTCGACGATGGCCGGCTGCTCGCCCAGGTAAAATGTGCCCGACTGGTTATATTTGTACGGACGATAGGTGCCGGCAAGCAGATGGAACTGGCTGCCGTTGCCGGTGCGTCCGGTAGCCGGGACGGTGTAATGCAGCGCTGCCGGCAGGCGAATCGCCTGGGACGTCCCGACCGGCAGTTCGATGAGACCGGTCAGCTGGGATTCGGGCGTCCGCGCGGTGGAAGCGCAGCCTGCGAGCGCAAGCGTGAGAGCAAGGAAAATCGGCAGGGAGCGCATGGCGGGCGGACTCAAGTAATCAACACGAAGATTGATCTTACACTATTACTCCTCAGAAATATTAATTTCTGGTAGCAGTCGTGGTGTGCAATCAACACTTCATGGAGCAATGCACTTGATGCGCCCGCCGAACACCCCGCGGTCCCGGCTCAGAAGTAGGACAGGCCCAGCGCCTTGCGCACTTCGTCCATGGTCTGCGCCGCGACTTCGCGCGCCTTGAACGTGCCCTCCTTCAGGATCTGCAGTACCTGGCCCTTGTCCTTGGCCAGCTCCTCGCGGCGCTCGCGGATCGGGGCGATCAGCTCTTGCAGGATGCCTTCCAGGCGCTTCTTGACCACCGAGTCGCCGAGGCCGCCGCGCTGGTAGTGCGCCTTCATCTCGGCCAGGCCTTCCTTGTCCGGATCGAAGGCGTCCAGGTACAGGAAGGCAACGTTGCCCTCGATGTGGCCGGGGTCGGACACCTTCAGGTGCAGCGGGTCGGTGTAGACCATTTTCACGGCGGCGCGGATCTCGTCGGCGGAGGCGCCGAGGTTGATGGTGTTGCCGAGCGATTTGCTCATCTTGGCCTTGCCGTCGATGCCCGGCAGGCGGCCGACTTCCGGCACGATCGCCTTGCACTCGACCAGGATGTCCTTGTCCTGGCCATAGGTGCGGTTGAACTTGCGCACGATCTCGTTGGCCTGCTCGATCATCGGGATCTGGTCCTCGCCGACCGGCACGATGGCGGCCTTGAAGGCGGTGATGTCGGCGGCCTGGCTGGCCGGGTAGGTCAGGAAGCCGGCCGGGATGTCGCGCTCGAAGCCGCGCAGGATGATTTCCTGCTTGACCGTCGGATTGCGCTCCAGGCGCGCCACGGTGACCAGGTTCAGGTAATAAAAGGTCAACTCCGCCAGTTCCGGGATCTGCGACTGGATCAGGATGGTCGACTTGGCCGGATCGATCCCTACGGCAAGGTAATCGAGCGCCACCTCGACCACGTTCCGGTGTACCTTACCTATGTCATCCATATTGTCCGTGAGCGCCTGGGCGTCCGCGAGCATGATGAATTGGCGGTATTGATCCTGATACGTGACGCGATTGCGCAGGCTGCCCACGAAGTGGCCGAGGTGCAGCGGGCCCGTGGGACGATCGCCGGTCAGGATGACGGACGTGGAAGGATTGGCGGTTTGCAGACTCATCGAGGTTCCTTGGTTAAAAAGGACCTCGAAAAACCGTAGCGAGCGGCGGCAATGTTGGTTGAGAAGCGCAGCTGTACGGATGTACAGCGAGCATCGCAGACCGACAGTGCAACGCGCAGTAGGTTTTTCGATGTCCTTGCCTCGATCCTGCCGCGTCAAAATAGAACGCCACCTGATCGAGGCGGCGTTTGAACGAAATCACATCTCTCTCTGGCCGCGCGCGCTCAAGGGCGCCACCAGGTACGGAGAACAGGATGTGGATACGAAAAATTCATGGACCGCATGGTTGCAGGTTGACGCAGCGCTGTCAACCGCCACCGCACGAAGCACTCTCCCGCCCGCGCCGATATATTGTCCGATCGGGGCGGTTCCGGATTTTTTGTTGCAACAAAATTAATACTTTTGGTGATTTATGAATTCTACGAAGAGCACGAACAGCCACAACCGCCCCCTGGAACTCTGGGGCGGCCTCGAATGCACGGTCAACCGCGTCCAGGACACCTACCACCAGCAGCTCGGCCGCAATGGCCATGACGACCGGGCGGACGACATCGCCCGCTTCGCCGCCACCGGCATCCGCGCGATCCGCTATCCGGTGCTGTGGGAGCGCACCGCCCCCGAGGGCATCGACAAGGCCGACTGGACCTGGCCGGACGAGCGCCTGGCAGGACTGCGTGCCGAGGGCGTCACGCCGATCGCCGGCCTGATCCACCACGGCAGCGGCCCGCGCCATACGAGCCTGGTCGACCCTGCATTTGCCGAACAGCTGGCCGCGTATGCCGGCGCCGTGGCGGCGCGCTATCCCTGGCTCGAGTACTACACCCCGGTCAACGAAATCTGCACCACCGCCCGCTTTGCCGGCCTGTACGGCGTCTGGTACCCGCACGGGCGCGACGACCGCACCTTCATCCAGGCGCTGCTGAACCAGTGCCGCGCCACCGTGCTGTGCATGCGCGCGATCCGCGCCGTCAACCCGGACGCCAAGCTGGTGCAGACCGACGACCTGGGCAAGACCTACAGCACGCCCGAGCTGGCGCAGACCGCCGAGTTCTACAACGAGCGCCGCTGGCTCGGCTGGGACCTGCTGTGCGGCATGGTCGGCCCCGAGCATGCGCTGTGGGACTACCTCGTCGGCACCGGCATCGACCAGTCCGAGATCCTGTGGTTCCGCGACAATCCCTGCCCTCCCGACATCATCGGCGTCAATTACTACGTCACCAGCGAGCGCTGGCTGGATCACCGTCCGGAACGCTTTCCCCCGCATACGCACGGCATCCTGGGCGGGATCGCCAGCGCCGACGTCGAAGCCGTGCGCGTCCTGGCCACGCCGAGCGCCGGCATTGCCCCGCTGCTGGTCGAAGCATGGGAACGCTATGGCATCCCGCTGGCGATCACCGAGGCCCACATCGACGCCAACCGCGAAGACCAGTTGCGCTGGCTGCTGGAAATCTGGGAAGCGGCGAAGGAAGTGCGTGGCAACGGCGTCGACCTGCGCGCCGTCACCGTGTGGTCGCTACTCGGCGCCTTCGACTGGAACAGCCTGGTGACGGAGAACCGCGGCTACTACGAATCAGGCGCCTTCGACGTGCGTTCGACGCCGCCGCGCCCGACCGCGGTGGCGCGCATGATGCGCGAACTGTCGTCGGGTGCCCAGCTGTCGCATCCGGTGCTGCGCGGCCAGGGCTGGTGGCGCCGTCCGGGCCGCTGGCTGTGCCAGCCGGTGGCAACGCCCGATGCGGTCGGCTCGATCACTGCCGACGGCCACACGCTGGTCGGCACCGACGCCGCGCCGCTGCTCATCACGGGTGCCAGCGGCACCCTGGGCCGCGCCTTCGCGCATATCTGCCGCAAGCGCAACATCGCCTACCGCCTGCTGTCGCGCCATGACATGGACATCGGCGACGCCGATTCGGTGGCGCGCGCACTCGACCTGCACAAGCCCTGGGCAGTCATCAACACCGCCGGCTACGTGCGCGTGGACGACGCCGAGAACGACGTCGAGCGCTGCATGCGCGAGAACGCCGAGGGGCCGGCGATCCTGGCCGCCGCCTGCGCCGGACGCAACATCCACCTGACCACCTTCTCGAGCGACCTGGTGTTCGACGGCGCGCAGGACACGCCCTACGTCGAGAGCAGCCCGACCGCGCCGCTGGGCGTCTACGGCCGCAGCAAGGCCAAAGCCGAACGGCGCGTGCTGGACGCCCACCCGGGCGCACTGGTGGTGCGCACCAGCGCCTTCTTCGGCCCGTGGGACAAGCACAACTTCGTCACGCAGGCGCTGCAGGCGCTGGAACGCGGCGACGCATTCACCGCCACGAGCGACCTGGTGGTCTCGGCCACCTACGTGCCGGACCTGGTGCATGCCTGCCTCGACCTCGCGATCGACGGCGAAGCCGGCATCTGGCACCTGGCCAACGGCGGCGCGGTGAGCTGGGCCGAACTGGCCAGGCTGGCCGCCGACAAAGCGGGGATCGACGCCGGCCGCCTGGAAGCGAAACCGGCCGCCGGCTGCGGCTACGTGGCGGCGCGCCCGGCCTACGCGGCCCTGGGCAGCGAGCGCGGCATCCTGCTGCCGGCGCTGGACAACGCACTGGCACGCTACCTCGAGCTGCGCAACCAGCACGACCCGGAAATGGAAGAACTGATCCGCACGATGGAAACCCGCCAGCCGCAGGCCGGCGACCAGCGCCAGATGGAAGAGACGCCCCCGGAAGCCTTCCAGGCCAATCACCACTGAACGGCGCCCTGCCCGCATTCGTTAAAAAACCCGGACCTGGTCCGGGTTTTTTTATGCCCGCGCCAGCATCCCGCCTGCGGTTTCTTGCGCACTCGCGGGCTTGGCTGCCTTGACACGGCCACCGATCAGGAAACTGAAGGTGCCCGGCATGACGTACAGCGCCGCATGGTAGGCAAACGGCACGAAAGCGACCAGGAACAGGAAGGTCGGGATCGTGTATGCGCCCGCATCGAGCCCATTGTGCGCACAGAACATGTCGACCACGTGGATGAGCGGTACATGGGTGAGGAACAGGAAGAAACTGTATTTGCTGTACTTCTCGGCCCAGCGGCCCGGCTGCGTATTCAGCAAAAGAGAGGACGCCGGCCACACTGCAATCGGCGCAGTGAGATAAATGTAGACATAGTCTTCGATACGGTAGTAGATCGTTGCGATGCACACGGCGACCAGCATTCCCAGCGCAGGAATCGCCAGGCGATCGAAGCGTTTCAGGTTCCAGTTGCCGGCCGCCGCCATGCCGCCGATATAAAACAGCACGGCCATGGTGTTGCGGTTGACCAGGTGGCCGTCCGCATCGCTCATGAATACAAGCGCGAGCAGCATCAGGCCCAGCCAGGGCCGGCGCCGTATGGCGTAACCGAAAAGCGGCGCCATCAATACCAGGATGAACAGGTCACGCAAAAAGTGCAGCGCGAAGTTGAGCGGGAACCCGCTGTAACTGAAAATATAGTTGAAGCTGTCCAGGCCGGGCTTGCCGACCAGTAAATAGAGCGGTGCCCAGCCCGTGCAGTATTCGATCGCATACTGGACAGCGTAATAGACGATGTTAAAGAAGAAGAAAGGAACCAGGATCGTCCTGAGTTTCTTTTTGTAAAGCTTGGCCGGCGCCAGATCGAGCTTGCTTGAAAAAAGCAGGTAGCCGGAAATCGCCGTCAGGGTCGGAACGGAAAGCCGTCCCAGCTCATCCTGGAAGAAAAACCGGATGAGCTCATAGGTGTTCCCATAGTCGAGCTGACCGAGTGCCGGTGTCCCGATGTGGAGCAGCACGACCAGCATGATGAGGATAGTGCGTAGCATGGAAATGCGTTTGGCGATGGAGGCATCAAAAGCGGTTGTCATTCTTTGGTAAGTAATTTTATGGTTCGGAACTGACTTTGTTCCGGCGGAAAATTGCCAAAAATGGAATTGTTCAAGTAGAGCAAAAAACATGCCAAAATATAATTTTTGTTAGATAACAAACACATAGCAGTGTTTCCAGAAAATTGCCATGTATGCACTGTAAATAATGTCGACACGTTAGGCCTTCGGCATGCTGCCGCCGCCGGCCTGGGTCATCCTTCCACTTCGCTTCTTCAAGGCTTCTCCGTGCAAGAGCAACACGCCCTTCCCTTTCTGCGGGAAATCCTCCTGTTCCTCGCCCTCGCCGGCATCCTGATCCCGCTGCTCCAGCGCCTGCGCATCAACCAGGTCCTCGGCTTCCTCGCTGCCGGCGCCCTGTTCGGTCCCTTCGGCCTGGGGCGCATGGCGGCCGAGGTCGGCTGGCTGGGCTGGCTCACCTTCCCCAACAACGACAACGTCGCCATGCTGGCCGAGCTGGGCGTGCTGTTCCTGATGTTCATGATCGGGCTCGAGCTGTCGGCGGCGCGCCTGTGGGCGATGCGGCGCTGGGTGTTCGGCATCGGCAGCGCCCAGGTGGTGCTGTGCAGCGCCCTGCTCGGCGGCGCGGTGTGGCTGCTGCTCGGGCAGAACGCCGATGCGGCGCTGGTGCTGGGCCTGGTGCTGTCGCTGTCCTCGACCGCGGTGGTGATGCAGCTGCTGTCCGAACGCCAGGCCACCGGCACGCCGCTGGGCCAGGCCGCGTTCGCGCTGCTGATGCTGCAGGACCTGGCGGTGGTGCCGATCCTGATCCTGATCGGTGCCCTCGATAACAGGAGCACTGCGGGCTCGGGCAATGGCGTGTTATGGGTGGCGCTGGGTGCGATGGCCAAGGCGGCGCTCGCCATCGCCGTGATCTACCTGATCGGCGGGCGCGTCGTGCACCCGCTGTTCCGCGCCTTTGCGCGCCACCGCCAGCCGGACGTGTTCATGGCGCTGATCCTGCTGTCCACCTTCGGCATCGCCGGGCTGTCGTTCCTGGCCGGCCTGTCGATGGCGCTGGGCGCGCTGATCGCCGGCCTGCTGCTGGCCGAGACCGAATTCAAGCACGAGGTCGAGCTGATGGTCGAGCCGTTCAAGGGCCTGCTCATGGGCCTGTTCTTCATGACGGTCGGGATGGGCATGGATGCGCTGCAGATCGTGCAGGCGCCGCTGTGGCTGGGCGCCGCGGTGGCGCTGCTGGTGCTACTGAAGACCTGCGTGATCGCGCCGCTGCTGCGCCTGGGCGGTTTGTCCTGGGGCCGCGCGCTGGAAGGCGGCCTGCTGCTCGGCCAGGGCGGCGAATTCGCCTTCATCGTGATCGGCTACGCGATCGGCGCCAGACTGCTGGACGGCGCGCTGGGCGCACGCGTGATGCTGGCGGTGGGCCTGTCGCTGTTCGTCACGCCGCTGCTGGCGAAACTGGGACGCGGCATCGGCGACGCCTGGGAGGCGCGCACGCGTGCCCGCCAGGCGCAGGCCGACGACGCCGAACTGGCGCAGTTGGAAAATTCGGTGCGCGGGCGCGTGATCATCGCCGGCTTCGGCCGCGTCGGCCAGCAGCTGGCCAAGCTGCTGGCGGCCCAGGGCATCCCGTATGTCGCCTTCGAAAACGATGCGCGGCTGGTCTCGCAGCTGCATGCCGACGGCGTGCCGGTCTGGTTCGGCAATGCGGCCCGGCCCGAGCTGCTGCGGCGCGTGCATGCGGACGAAGCGCCGGCGATCGTGCTGACCATGGACCATCCGAATTCGGCGCTGCAGGCGGTGCGCGGGATCCGCCGCGAATTCCCGCAGGCGCGCCTGTTCGTGCGCTCGCGCGACGAGCGCCATGCGCGCATCCTGAAGCAGGCCGGCGCCAGCGTGGTGGTGCCGGAGACGCTCGAAGCCAGCCTGCAGCTGTCCGCCTTCGTGCTGGAAGCGATGGGGCTCGACGAGGGCATGGTCGACCGCATCGTCGACGACGAGCGCGATGCCTTCGAAGCGGCGTTGCTGCAGGCGACGCCGCACAAGCCGGGCTCCCGCCGGCAAGGCGCCTAGCGCCCGCGGCGGCAGGCCCCGGCGGCCCGGCGGCCCCGGCGGCCCGGCGGCCCGGCGGCCCGGCTATAATCTCTCGACAATAACCGAATGATAACGGGGACCGCATGCCATCCATGAACAATGCCGCGCCCAAGGCGCTCGGCCACA
This sequence comes from Herbaspirillum sp. SJZ107, assembly GCF_006715485.1. Classification (GTDB taxonomy): domain Bacteria; phylum Pseudomonadota; class Gammaproteobacteria; order Burkholderiales; family Burkholderiaceae_D; genus Telluria. Next base: position 316,403 of record NZ_VFNH01000001.1, on the reverse strand, counting down.
TCCGCGTGCTCGACCTGTCGCGCGTGCTGGCCGGCCCTTGGTGCGCGCAGAACCTGGCCGACCTCGGCGCCGACGTGATCAAGATCGAGCGTCCCGGCACCGGCGACGACACCCGCGCCTGGGGCCCGCCCTACGCGCCCGACGCCGGCGGCAAGCCGACCTCCGAAGCCGCCTATTATCTGTCGGCGAATCGCGGCAAGCGCTCGGTGACCGTCGATATCGCCAGCGCGGCCGGCCAGGCGCTGCTGCGCGAACTGGTGCTGCACTGCGACGTGGTGCTGGAAAACTTCAAGGTCGGGCACCTGGTGCGCTACGGCCTCGATTACGCCAGCTTGAGAGCGATCAAGCCGGACCTGGTCTACTGCTCGATCACCGGTTTCGGCCAGGACGGCCCCTATGCCCACCGTGCCGGCTACGACTTCCTGGTCCAGGGCATGGGCGGACTGATGTCGATCACCGGCGAGCGCGACGGGCTGCCGGGCGGCGGACCGCAAAAGGCCGGCGTGGCCCTCACCGACATCATGACCGGTATGTACGCGACCGTCGCCGTGCTGGCCGCGCTGACCCACCGCGACCGTACCGGCGAAGGCCAGCACATCGACATGGCGCTGCTCGACACCCAGGTCGCGATGCTGGCCAACGTCGGCAGCAATTACCTGAACAGCGGCCAGCGTCCGCAACGCTGGGGCAATGCCCACGCCAACATCGTGCCCTACCAGACCTTTGCCTGCAGCGACGGCCACATCATCGTCACCGCCGGCAACGACGGCCAGTACCGCAAGTTCGTCGAGGCCGGCGGCCATCCCGAGCTGGCGCGGGACGAGCGCTTCGCCACCAATCCGCTGCGCGTGAAGCACCGCGACCTGCTGGTGCCGCTGCTCGACGCCATGGTGGCGACCAGGACGCGCGCCGAATGGATCGCCCTGCTGGAAGCGGCCGGCGTGCCTTGCGGGCCGATCAACAACCTGGACGAGGTGTTCGCCGACCCGCAGGTACAGGCGCGCGCCATGGCCATCGAACTGGACCACCCGCTGGCCGGCAGCGTGAAGCTGGTGCGCAGCCCGATGAAGCTCTCGGGCACGCCGGCTACGGGCGACGCCGCTCCGCCCGTGCTCGGACAGCATACCGACGAGGTGCTGGCCGGGTTGCTCGGCAAGAGTCGCGAAGAGATCGCTGCCCTGCGCGCGCAGGGCGTCCTGTAAATCCACCCATCCGAGGAGTGCCGATGAAGCTGTCCAAGCTGTTGCTCGCCCTTGTAGCCGGCAGCGCTGCCTGCCACCCCGCCCTGGCCCAGGAGGCGCCGCTTCTCGCCGGTGCCGTCGATTGCCGCTTCGCCCCGGTCCAGCCTGCGCCGATGGGGGCCGCCACCTGGAAGGGCAACTGCAAGGCCGGCTTCGCCGACGGCGACGGCGTGCTGGCCTGGCGCGACGAGATCGGCAAGGCATACAGGCTGGAAGCCACGATGGCGGCCGGCCAGGTGGCGGGCGACGCCAAGCTGGACTTTCCGGATGGCGGCGTCTACATCGGCACCTTCCGGAATGGCCTGCCGGATGGCTTCGGCTACCTGCGCCTGGCCGGCGGTCCCACTTACGAAGGCGGCATGCGCATGGGCGAGCGCAACGGCACCGGCGAGGCGAAGTACCCGAACGGCGACCGCTACCAGGGCGAGTGGAAGGACGGCAAACGTGAGGGCACCGGCGTGCTCCACTACATCGTCGGCGGACGCTACGAGGGTGGCTGGAAGAAGGACGAGCCGAGCGGCAAAGGGAAGATGGTGTTCGCCGGTCCCCCGGGACGTGAACTGGCCGTGACCGACGGCGTGGTGCCGGGGCAGCCGGCGGAGCCAATCGCCAAGGCCAGCTACACGCTCAAGACAGACGCCCTGCATACCCAGTTCCGGGATGACATCGTGACCAACATTTCGGTGCCGCCCAGCCTGCCCTACGACAAGCTGTCGGCCGACCAACAGGCTACCGTCAAGAGCTGGTTCCCGGCGCTGGCGCCGGGCGACGAACCGCCTTATCCGCTCGAGGGCCCGGAGGAATTTATGCGGACGACACAGCGCATCATCAGCGTGACGCGCCAGCAGGTGCAGGGCGTCATTTCAGTGTACGTGCTGGTGGGGACGGATGGCAAACCGGTCAGCGTGACGGCGATCGGCCTGGAGAACGCCGACGCGAGGAAGGCGATTTCGGTAGCGGCCGGCAAGCTGAAGTACAAGCCGGCCGTGTGTGGCGGGCAGCCGTGCCAGATGATGTATCCCTACAGGACGTCCTTCACCACAGGACATTAGGCCCACCGGCAGGCGGGCCCGCTGGCGTCGATCAGTGCAGCTTGTGCTTCAGGTCCGACAGTTCCGCGTGGACGCGGCTGACGGCGGCTTCCAGGTGGGCCGGCATCTGCGGCAGGCTGCGGCTGATACGCTTGGCTTCGTCGCCCATGTCTTCCAGGCGGTCGACGCATTCGATCACGCGCTGCTGGTCGTTCGACTGCATCACGCTCTTGGCCTGCTGGGCTTCCTGCGACAGCTTCTTGATGCAGTCGCGGATTTCGTTCGGCGCGTCTTGCGACGATTGGCAGGCCTGTTCGGCTTCGCCGATGGTTTGCTGAATATGAGTGAATCGCTGCTGGATTTCGTTTGCTTGCAACATGACGTTCTCCTTGCGTTGGGTTGGACTCATTCGCATCGGTGCGGTGCGAGTTAGCGAGGGCATATGGTAGTCCGGTCAGCGGGATGGTGGCGCACGTTCCGGCCGCCCAGATGCGCTAACTCTGCAGTAAATTGACCGAAATTTGCCGAAATTGACAGCAAAATCAGCACCTTGCAGGCTGCATATTGACCAGGAATACCCGTCATGCAATAGTGCCTTTCTTTTTCGATCACGAAAGTCACGCATGCGTTTTCGCGCCGCTTCCCTTCCCGCTGCCGCCGCAGTGTCCATCGTCTTGCTGGCCTCCAACGGCGCCGGCGCCCAGTCCGCCGACCCGGTGAGCGCGCGCATCAGCGCCCAGTCGCTGCGCGGCCACCTGTCCTTCCTCGCCTCCGACCTGCTCGAAGGCCGCGCCACGCCCTCGCGCGGCCAGGACCTGGCGGCCGAGTACATCGCGGCCCAGTTCCGCCGCGCCGGCCTGGAACCGGCCGGCAACGACGGCTATTTCCAGGTCTCGGACTGGAAGTACGCCGAGCGCGACATGAGCCAGTTCGCCTTCACCGTGCAGGCCGGCGGCAAGACCTTGAGCGTGCCGGCCAGCGCGGTCGACCTGCGCGTGCGCGAAGCGGTCAGCCTCAAGGATGCTGCGGTGGTGACCATGCCCTGGCTTGAGGCGATGAAGGATGCGGCGCGCGCCGACGGCAAGCTGCTGGTCTTGAGCATGCCGGCCGACCGCCGCGCGGCCTATGAAGACCTGCGCAAGTTCACCGGCAAGCCGGCGCTGCTGGTGCTGGTCGACGGCAGCCGCACCCAGGGCAGCGCCGCCAACGGCTGGCTGGTGGAAGAAGGCCCGCCGCGTCCGCGCGACGCCATGCGCAGCGTGGTACTGTACGATGCCCCGGCCGCGGCAGCCCTCAGCGCAGGAAACGCCACGGTGACGCTGAACGTGCCCGGCCCGGTCGAGCGCGCGGTCAAGCTGCGCAACGTGGTCGGCGTGCTGCGCGGTTCGGATCCGAAGCTGAAGGACACCTACGTGATGCTGACCTCGCACTACGACCACCTCGGCATCCGCAACGGCGACATCTACAACGGCGCCAACGACGACGGCAGCGGCACCGTGTCGGTCATCGAGATCGCTTCCAGCCTGGCGGCGCAGAAGACGCGGCCCAGGCGCAGCATCGTGTTCATGACCTTCTTCGGCGAAGAGCTGGGCCTGGTCGGTTCGCGCTATTACGGCAAGCACCCGGTGTTCCCGATCAAGGACACGGTGGCCGACATCAACCTGGAACAGATCGGCCGTACCGACGACAGCGAAGGCGCGCGCGTGAATGCCGCCAACCTGACCGGTTTCGACTACACCAGCATCTCGGCCACGCTGCAGCGCGCCGGCAAAAAGGTGGGCGTCAAGCTGGTCAAGCACCCGGTGAACAGCGACCGTTATTTTGCCCAGAGCGACAACCAGTCACTGGCCGACGCCGGCGTTCCCGCGCACACGCTGTCGGTCGCCTACGAGTTCCCGGACTACCACGGCAAGGACGACGACTGGGACAAGATCGACTACGAGAACATGGCGCGCATCGACCGCATGGTAGCGCTCGGCCTGCTGGACATCGCCAACAGCGGCAAGGCGCCGGCCTGGAGCGCGGTACCGAACGCGGCCAAGTACCTGGAAGCGGCGAAGAAGCTCAAGTAGTCGGTGCCGGCGCCGGCAACGGCGCCAGCCCGCGCAGGCGCAGGGCCACGGCCACGGCGCCGGCCAGCACGGCGCCCAGCAGCGCCACCACCCCGCCCCAGCCGGCATGGCCCCAGACCACGCCGGCCAGCCAGCCGACCACGCTCGATCCCAGGTAATAGAAGAACAGGTACAGGGCCGAAGCCAGCGCCTGTGGCGGCCGCGCGCGCCGCCCGACCCAGCTGCTGGCCACCGAGTGCGAGGCAAAGAAGCCGAAGGTGAACAGACCCATGCCGGCCACGATCGCGGCCAGCGCATTCGACAGCGTCAGCAGCAGGCCGGCCAGCATCGCCAGCATCACCATCCACAGCACGTTGCGCCGGCCCAGGCGGTCGGCCAGCTTGCCGGCCCAGACCGAACTGAAGATACCCAGCAGGTAGAGCACGGACAATGCCCCGACCGCACTCTGGCGCAGGCCGAAGTCCGCTCCCAGCAGGCGGTAGCCGATGTAGTTGTACATGCTGACGAAGGTCCCCATCAGCAGGAAGGACAGCGTGAACAGCCAGGGCAAACCCTGGTCGCCCAGGTGCTTGCGGGTGCCGCCGACCAGCGCGCGCCAGCCGCCCTGCCCCGGCTTCCAATTGGTCGAGGCCGGCAGGCTGCGGTTGAATTCCCAGGCCGCGTACAGCCCGGCCACGCCCATGGTGCCGATCGCGATGCGCCAGTCCCAGAAATCGCTGATGAAGGAAGACAGCACCCGCCCCGCCATGCCGCCGAAGGCGCTGCCGCCGATGTACAGGCCCATCGAGTGGCCGAGCGACGGCCCGTCGATCTCTTCGCTCAGGTAAGCCATGGCCAGCGCCGGCATCCCGCCCAGCAGCAGGCCGAGCAGCCCGCGCAGGACCAGCAGCTGGCCGTAGCTGTGGGTAAACGCCGCCATGAGGGTCAGGATGCCGCCGGCGAACATCGAGGCCGCCATCAGCGGCTTCCTGCCGTAGCGCTCGGACAGCACGCTCGAGGCCAGCAGCGACACCGCCAGCGCGCCGGTGGCGAGCGACAGCACCAGGCTGCTCTGGGCCGCGCTGAGGGCGAAATCATGGGCCAGCAGCGGCATCAGCGGCTGCACGCAATACAGCAGGGCAAACGTGGAAAACCCGCCGAAGACCATGGCGCGGTTGATGCGTTTGAACGCCGCGCTGCCGGCGGCGATGCGAGTGGAAGACATGGAGGATCCTGATTCTTTACAGCCAGATCATAGCTGACAATCAGGACCCCCATGTCCATACAGGCGCCAGGCCTGAAGCCTCAGGCCACGGCGCGCAGCTTCGGCTGCTGCACTTCCGACGGCGCGAAGCGCCCGGCCGCGGCGCGCCCGGCCTCGTAGGCGGCCTTGACCGCATAGGCCGAGAAGTCGTGGTCACCGCCCGCAGCGGCCGGCGCGCCTTCGATCACGACCACATTGGCCAGCGCCCGCAGCCGCTGCAGCCAGTGCCAGGCCGAGGCTGCCTTGTTGTCCGGGTGCGTCGCAGGGTCCTGGCGCAGGCCGCTGTCTGTCGGCAACTCGCGCTCGAGCTGCTTGAGCATGTCCGCGAAGCCGACCGGCCCCGCCTCGCCCCCGTACTCGGCCCAGAAGCGGTTTTCGTATTGCAGCGCCAGCGTGCGCGTCTGCACGTCGAGCAGGTTTTGCGGCAGCGGCAGGTTGCGGGTGGCGAACAGGTCGATCGTGAAGATCGGCAGGCTGTCGATTTCGTCAGGGTGCAGCAGGTTGAGCAGCGCGTCGAGCGGCGTGTTGCTGAACAGGCCGCCGTCCCAGTAGGCGCAATCGTCGATCTTCACTGGCGCGAAGCCGGGCGGCAAGGCGCCGCTGGCCATGATGTGGGCCGGGGTCAGGGTCTGCTGCACCGCGCGCAAGCTGTGCGAATGGCGGTGGGCGCTGTGCTCCAGGTGGTTCGAGAAGGTAGTCGGCCCGCCGGTCTGCAGGCTGGTGGCGGTGACCGCGATGCGCATGTGGCCAGGATTGTTGATCTGGTCGAAATCGAGATATTTCGCCAGCGTCGCATACATCGGCGTGGTGTCGCACAGGTTGATCCAGCTCGGCATCTGCAAGTAATCGGTACGCGAGCGCCAGAAATTCGGATTGCCGAACAGCGAGAGACTGCCCTGCATGTTTTCCGGCCAGAACGGCACGGTGTCGAGCGTGATGGCGCCCCAGATCGCGTCCAGGCTGGCCTTGATGTCGCCCTTCCTGGCGCCGGCGATCGCCGCCGCATTCACCGCGCCGATCGACACGCCGGTCACCGCCACCGGTTCCCAGCCCATGTCGACCAGCTTGGTCACGACCCCGTATTCGTAGGCGCCGAGGGCGCCGCCGCCTTGCAACACCAATGCCATTTTGCGCATGCTGATTCCTCCTCGCTGTTTATCGGCCTGTCAATCGGACTCGACAACCTTAAAAGGAATAGCTTTTACGACATTGATTTGGATCAAAGGGTTACGGATACTCGGCGTCGAGTTCCGAACCGGCGTAGTTCTCCAGCTCGACGAACAGCTGCTTCAGCGGCGTGTTGTCGCCGATGTGCTTGAGCAGCAGGCTGTTGCGGTAGCTGTCGATGCGCTCGGCGATGATGCGCTGGTGCGGCGCCGGGATGTTTTCCAGCATCCTGGCCCAGCCGGCCTCGTAGTCGTGCTTGCCGGTGCGGACCGATTGCACGAAGCGCTCGAACTCCTTCTGGCCGGTGCGCGCGACGATGCGGCCGCCGCCCTCGATGCCGAAGATCACCGCCAGCGCGATCACGCCTTCGGCATTCAGGTCCGGATCCTTGACCGCGCCTTCCCAGTGATGGCGGCGCAGCCATTCGGCGGCGCGCACGATCGCCTGCACGCTTTTGCGCTGCTGCAGCTGGCCGAGGTAGCGCTCGTAGCCGGACCAGGTCTCGCCCGGATCGGCCGTGCACAGGTCGACGAACAGTTCCTTCAGGCGCCGCTGCGAATACACCGGGTCCTTGTCGTACTCGCCGACCAGGGTGTCCTCGGGCAGGGCCGACAGTTCGCGCACCAGCCGGAAACCCTGCTGGAACACGACTTCGGCGCCTTCCGAGAGCAGCAGGCCGAGTCCGGCCTGGTCACCCACGGCTTCGTCTTCCTCGTCCTCGAGCAGATGCTCCAGGCCGAGCGAGACGCCGCCGATGGTCAGGAGCTGGGCGCGCTGGATGCCTTCTGCGGTGCGGTCGTTGGTGAACTTTTCCGCCACCATCGCCGTAATGCCGGACAGCTCGTCGGCCAGGGCCGCGGCCTCTTCGTTACCGGCGCGGCTCGGGAGCAGCTTGATGGCGCGGATCAGGCGCGGCAGTCTTTCGATGACGATCGCAGGCAACATAAAGGTGTCTGCTCCGCTCACGAGAAGATGTCCGTGCCCATGCTGCGGCGCGGGCTGCGGCGCGGCTGGGTGCGTACCGACGGCACCTGCTTGCGCAGGCGGTACAGCAGTTCGCGGGTGCCGCGCTGCTGGAATTCCGATTCCTCGTCCGGATCGTCCGGCAGCTCGACATCGGCCAGGTCCTGGGTGTTGCGGTATTCCGGGAACAGCTCGAGCAGCGAACGCTGCCAGCCGTCCTCGCTGGCGCGGGCCAGGTCGATCGCCAGCGGCACGATGTCGCTGTCGGAGGTGGTGTGGATGTTGCTGTGCGGGCCGCGCACGTTGATCTCGCCCGCCACTTCCAGGATCTCGCGCGGCGCCAGCGACCACAGGATCGCGAACGCGGTGGCGCCGTGGTCGGTGCTCGATGCGGCTTCCAGCAGCTCGTTGCGGCGGTCCTCGTCGTCGGTGGCATACACCACGCCGTGGATGTGGTTGAACAGGCCCTCGGCGAGACGCTCGGGGTCGTCCTCGATCATGTCGTCAGGCCAGGTGGCCGCCAGGAAGGCCAGGCTCTCGGCCCAGGCCTTGGGCGGCACCAGCATGGTCGCCAGCGAGGTCTTGGCGCCGTCGAAGCCGGCCAGGTGCAGCGCGGTGACCTGCGGCGGCAACGTCGACAGCACCTCGGCCACGGCGTAGTCGCCGTGCTCGTCGGCCGCCTGCGAGAACGCTTCCTCGGCGTGCTGGAGCGATCCCGACAGCACCAGGTCGGTGACCTGCTGGGTCAGGGCCGGCAGGTTGGCTTTGTTGTCGTCGCTCATTCGCGATCGCCTCCATCCTGGTCGAAGAGCTGGGTGAAGTCGTCGCCGACCGCGGTTTCGTCGAGCTCGTCGTCGTCGCCTTCGTCGTCGCGGGCCAGCTGGTCGAGCGACTGGTCGTCGTCTTCCCAGCGTGCCTGGTTCTTGTACAGGAAGGCGGTGACGATGGCCTGGCGCGCCAGCTCGGGGTGGTTCGCGCAGATGGCTTCGTACATGGCCTTGCCCTCGCCCTCGTCGGCGTCGCAATTGGCCATCGCGAACACGCGCGCCGGATCGCCGCTGCCTTCATAGTCCATGGCTTCGCGCACCAGGCCCTTGGGGTCGGTGAAGCGGATGCGGTCGACCAGCGCGAAGGCCATCATGTTGACGTCGTCCAGGCCATTGCCGTCGGCATACTCGGACACCAGCGCCTGGACCATCATGTCGTAGTTCTTGCGGTTGGGCGGATCGCCCAGGGTGCCTTCGATCTGGCCTTCCAGTTCGCGCGACTGGAAAGCAAATTCCGGATGTACTTTTTTCATGTTTGGATTCGCAATCTTGGTTAATGCAGGGTCACGCCATTCAGCGCGAACAGGGAACGCCAGAGTTCGAACGCTTCTCCTTCGGCGTCGAGCACGATGCGGTGGTTGACGCTCTGGTCGTATTCGTCGCGCTTGGCGCGGTCGGACAGGATTTCGTAGGCCTTCGTCACGGCCTTGAAGCGCGCTTCCGCGCCCGGCGCCTGGTTGCGGTCCGGGTGGTAGCGCATCGCCAGCGAGCGGTATACCTTCTTGATCTCGTCGTCGGTGGCGTTCGGCGCGACGCCGAGAATCGCGTATAAATTTTCCACTTGAAACTCTCCGGCAGTGCCCAGATAAAAACGTTAAACCGGGATTATCCTATAGAAAGCGCCGGCTTGACAGGCTGGCCATGGATCCCGATTCTTCCCAGTATCAGGCGCACGATTTGGGCGAACCGTGCGCTTAACCACATAAGGCGGCCAGTGGCTACCCTTCTACGGTAAAATGCCCGGAATATTACCTATCCAAAACACCTTTTCATGAGCAACGACAAGAATTCCCCGGCGCCGGCGCCGTCGCCCAATTTTGTGCGCTCCATCGTCGAATCCGACATCGCCGCCGGCACCCATGACCGTCCCGGGATGCCGTCGGTGATCACCCGCTTCCCGCCGGAGCCGAACGGCTACCTGCACGTGGGCCACGCCAAATCGATCTGCCTGAACTTCGGCCTGGCGCGCGACTACCAGGGCCGCTGCCACCTGCGCTTCGACGACACCAATCCAGAAAAGGAAGACCAGGAATACGTCGACACCATCATGGACAGCGTCAAGTGGCTCGGCTTCACCTGGGAGCAAGGCGGCCAGGAGTACCTGCACTACGCCAGCGACTACTTCGACCAGCTGTACGCGATGGCCGAGTACCTGATCCAGAACGGCAAGGCTTACGTCGACAGCCAGAGCGCCGAAGACATGGCGAAGAACCGCGGCAACTTCGGTACGCCGGGCACCAACTCGCCGTTCCGCGACCGCCCGGCCGAGGAATCGCTGCAGCTGTTCCGCGACATGAAAGCCGGCAAGTACAAGGACGGCGAACACATCCTGCGCGCCAAGATGAGCGACGACGCGATGGCCTCGCCGATCATGACCAACCGCGACCCGGCCCTGTACCGCATCCGCCATGCGCACCACCACCGCACCGGCGACGACTGGTGCATCTACCCGATGTACGACTACACGCACCCGATTTCGGATGCGATCGAGAACATCACGCACTCGCTGTGCACGCTGGAATTCACTGACCACCGCCCGTTCTACGACTGGCTGGTCGACACCCTGGCCGACGGCGGTTTCTTCCCGCGTCCGGTGCCGCGCCAGTATGAATTCTCGCGCCTGAACCTGACGTATGTCGTCACCTCCAAGCGCAAGCTGCGCCAGCTGGTGGACAGCGGCGTCGTGAACGGCTGGGACGACCCGCGCATGCCGACCATCGTCGGCCTGCGCCGCCGCGGCTACACCCCGGAAGCCATCCAGCTGTTCTGCGAACGCATCGGCGTCACCAAGGTCGACAGCTGGATCGACATGAGCACGCTGGAAGGCGCGCTGCGCGACGACCTGGATCCGAAGGCACCGCGCGCGATCGCCGTGCTGCGTCCGCTGAAGCTGATCGTCGACAATTTCCCGGAAGGCCAGACGGTCGAGTGCAACGCGCCGGTCCACCCGCACCACCCCGAGATGGGCCAGCGCTCCTTCCCGTTCACGAAGGAACTGTGGATCGAGCAGGAAGACTTCATGGAAGTCCCAAGCAAGGGCTACCACCGCTTCACCCCGCCGACCGCCGACAAGCCGGGCGCCCGCGTGCGCCTGAAGTACGGTTTCGTAGCCGAGTGCACCGGCTCCGACAAGGACGAGAACGGCAACGTGATCGCGGTCCACGTGAACTATTTCGAGGATTCGAAATCGGGCACCCCGGGCGCCGACAACTACAAGGTCAAGGGCAACATCACCTGGGTCAGCGCTTCGCACGCCCTGGAAGCCGAAGTGCGCCTGTACGACCGCCTGTTCCTCGATCCGCAGCCGGACGGCGGCGGCAAGGACTTCATGAGCGTGCTGAACCCGAACGCGCTGGAAACCGTCACCGCCTACCTGGAACCGGGCCTGAAGGATGCCGTGCCCGACCAGCGCTTCCAGTTCGAGCGCCACGGCTATTTCGTGGCCGACCGCGTCGACTCGCAGCCGGGCAAGCCGGTGTTCAACCGCGTGACCACGCTGAAGGATAGCTGGGGCAAGTAAGGAAGCAAGCAAGCCCGAGACTTCCGGCATTGTCACCCGTCCTTCCCGGCATTGCCGGGAAGGACGGTGCCAGGCTGACGAAATAAACCTCCAATTCCATTCCCCTCTCCGCCACAACTCTCCACCCTGCTAGGTCCGCTCTCCAAGCGATTTGCGTAAGTTGCAACGCATAAATACCAGGAGCGCGCGATGGCATCCCTGTTGCGAGAAGCATTTTCGGTCACCCGCCTTTCGTTCTGGACTGGCGCACTGATGTCGTCGCTGATCGGTACCAGCCTGTACATCTTCACCCAGCGCTCGATCGAAAGCGATGCCCGCGAACGCTTCGTGAATCATGTCCGCTATGCCCAGAACGTCATCGGCGTGCGTGTCAAGTCGTACACGGACCTGTTGCGCGGCGCTGCCAGCCAGATACAGAGCACGGACACGCTCACCCACCGCCAGTTCCACGCCTACGTACAGGGACTGCAACTGCCGCACAGCTTTCCCGCGGTCGAGTACATCAATTACGCGGCGTACGTGGAGGAAGCGGATCGCGAAGACTTCATGCGTGGGCTGCGCAAGGAAGTCGAGGAGCTGCTCGGTCCGAAAGCCGAACCCGTCATTACGCCACCAGGTATCCGCCCCAGCTACCTGATCGTCAGGAATATCGAACCGGATCCGGGCCACCCCCGCTTTTACGGCCTGGACCTGAAGGCCATTCCCTACTTTTATTCCCAACTGACCGAGGAACGCGACAGCGGGACGGTGTTCTCGGCCGGCACGGCGATTCCCCTGCTGTCGAAACCGAACAACATCTACCTGGGCATGCGCATGCCCGTTTATCACATAGAGGCGCCGGTCGACACCGTTGCCCGCCGACGTGCCGCCTACCGCGGCTCGGTCGGGATCGCCATCAGCGTCCCCAAGCTGCTCAAGGGCGTACTCGACGAGATTCCGGTGGACAATGTGCGCATGACCCTCTATGACACCGGCAGGCGCATGGATGCCAACGGCAAGGACACCTCGGGCACTCGGCTCACGCTGTTCGACAGTCGCGGTACGCCGGCCCAGCCCAGCCCACCGCTCGACACCGGCCGCGAGCGTTTCAGCGTCTCGCTGCCGCTGGATTTCAATGGCCGTCCATGGACGATCATCTACAGCGTCAACAAGGCTGCGCTGTACACCGAATTCGACGACTCCTATCCGAAGATGATGATGTCCTTCGGTTTCATCGGCTCGATGCTGCTGTACGCCTTGCTGTTCATCCTGATGTCCTCACGCCGCGCTGCCCTGGCACTGGCCCGCGAAATGACCAGCGAGCTGCGCGAGAGCCAGAGCAAGCTGCAGTTGTCGCACCAGAAGCTGCGTCGCCTGGCCGACCACGCCTACCAGGTGAAGGAACACGAACGCAAGCGGATCGCCCGCGAGATCCACGACGACCTCGGCCAGAATCTGCTGGCCCTGCGCATCGAAGCCGAGATGCTGGCCACGCGCTCCAGGACCCACAGCCACCTGCACAAGCGGGCCACCACCACGCTGCAGCAGATCGACGTTACCATCAAGAGCGTACGCCAGATCATCAACGACCTGCGTCCGACCGTACTGGACCTCGGCCTGTCTGCCGCGGTGGAGTGGCAGGCCGCCCAGTTCCAGCGCCGCACCGGCATCAAGTGCCAGATCGACGACGACCATGGCGAAATCGCCATGCCCGACTACTGCGCCACGGCATTCTTTCGCATTCTGCAGGAATCGCTCACGAATATCGTACGCCATGCCAATGCCAGCAAGGTCGTCATCCAACTACGCCTGAACGGCGGATGGCTGACCCTGATCGTCCGCGACAACGGCTGTGGCATGCCGCCGGGCGGACGCAACAAGCACGGTTCGTTTGGCCTGGTCGGCATCGAAGAACGCATCCTCATCCTTGGCGGCACCTGCGCCGTTTTCAGCGAAAACGACGGCGGCACCACCATCATGGTCTCGGCGCCCGTCCTCGGCCTGCCCGACACGCAGCCCCTGCTCCTGAGCGAGCACGAAACGGGTTCCGCCGTTATCTGAATTGTGACGCACGCCACGCAGGGCGCATCGTTTTCGACGCGCCTCGGCGCGTTACGCCTTTTCCCCACATTTTGTAGCGCCCCGGCAACGCAATCCGGCTTTTGACTAAACGCAACTACCGCCGCTTATGCCTCAATTACATTGAGTACAGGCAATTCACGTCAACAAGCACTGCCTGGCTTACTGTCCAGTTGGAGAGCCGCTGCGACGTAGAGTTGACCGATATCGAAATAGATGGATCGCCAGATGCTGGCACATGGATTCCATGATGTCCGCCAAAACTAGGGTAGCAGTTCACAAAATTACTATATCGATGAGGACAACCATGAACATGAGCATGAACCTGAACGACCTGTTGAAGGCAGTGATGGCAATCGACCTCGATCCCATCAAGTGCAAGCTGATGCACGTCGAATCAGGCGAAGGCTGGAGCCTCGACCGGGCCAATGCCGTGGAAAAGGAATACCGCCGCTTCCTTTGCCTGATGAGGCTGTACCCGGAAGAAGAGACCGCACCACTGGTCGACGTCGACACCTTCTGGCACTACCATATCCTGGACACCATGAAATACGCGGCCGACTGCGACCAGGCATTCGGCTACTTCCTGCACCACTACCCCTACGTCGGTATGCGCGGTGACGACGACGCCCAGGTCCGCATCGACAGCGGCGAACGCATGCGTACCCTGTACGAAACCACCTTCGGCGAAATCTACCCGAGCGCGTCATGGGACGACCCGCAGGCCACGATGGATTGCCATACCGGCTTCGTCCAGATGGACGGCGGCACCCTGACCGCCTGGTGTGCCGGTCCGGGCGCCAAACGCACCAAAGTCGCAAGCGCCACCGCCTGGTGCGCAGGTCCTGGCGCCAAACGCACCAAAGGCGCAAGCGCCACTGCCTGGTGTGCCGGTCCGGGCGCCAAACGCACCAAAGTCGCAAGCGCCATCGCCTGGTGCGCCGGTCCCGGCGCCAAACGCACCGCAGGCACAAGCGCCACTGCCTGGTGCGCCGGCCCGGGGACTAAACGCACCGCGCCGAGCAGGCCGCAACTGGCCGCCTGATCACGACAGTGTCTCCTGGTCCGGCCGTCTCCTCCTTCGGCTGCACCAACTGGGTCCTTCCTGCAACGGGTAGGACCTTTTTTTCGTTAATATCAGCCATCCTCAAGCCTCCCTCGCGAAGACCGCCCATCATAGACAATTGCCCTTTGGAAGCCGACTCTCAGGCTAACGGCAACTCACTGATCGACTAGGTTTTAATTAAATTTTGCTAAATTACATTGATCCTACTCAATGAGTAAACGTGTGCCGTTTCGGCGCGGCTCCGATGGCATGGCGAGAAGTCCAATGTACACATCGAAGAGGATGAACATGAACGCAAATGAAGGATTAAAGGTAATCATGGCGCTCGATCTCGATCCCATCAAGGTCAAGCTGATGCACGCACGTTCGGGCGAAGGCTGGAGCCTGGACAAGGCGAATGCCATCGAAAAGGAATACCGGCGTTTCCTGTACCTGATGAAGACCTACCCCAACGAGGCGACGGCGCCGCTGGAAGACGTAGACACCTTCTGGCACTATCACATCCTCGACACCATGAAGTATGCGCGCGACTGCGAAGTGGTGTTCGGTTACTTCCTGCATCACTACCCGTATGTCGGCCTGCGCGGCGAGGACGACGAGCAATTCCGCATCGACAGCGGCGAACGCATGCGCACCCTGTACGAAGTCACCTTCGGTGAAACCTATCCGGTGCTGTCCGCTGACAGCGTACAAGCCGAGGCTTTCTGCGCCGGGCCCGGAACGGCGTTCTGCGCGGGGCCAGGCATCGAGACTGCGTTCTGCGCGGGTCCGGGCAATAAGACTGCCTTCTGCGCGGGCCCCGGCATCAAGACTGCGTTTTGCGCGGGGCCGGGCATACGCATCGGCGCCCCTGCCGATGACGGCAGCATCAGGCGTGCGGCACGGGCCGATATCGCTTGACGATACAGTCTCGGGCAAGGACGCGGCGAACCCGAATCCTAACGCGATGAGTTCAGAAAATCCTGTACCTGCGGGTAACGCAAGCGTACCCGCAGTTCGCGCTTGATGCGCGTATTCACCAGCTGGCGCGACTCCGACATGAAGGACAGCCGCAGCGGCGGCACCGTCCGCTCCAGCTCGGCACGCGACAGGCGCGGCGGCCGCGCCAGGCCGTGGGCATCGGCGACCAGGTCGAAATACTCGGCCATCTTCATGCGCGTATCGTCCGAGGCGTTGTAGGCGCGCCCCGGCAAGGCCCGGAACAGCGCCAGGCAGGCCAGCTGCGCCAGGTCGTCGGCGTGGATGTGGTTGGTGTACACGTCGTCCTCCGGCCGCAGCGCCGGCGTGGCCTGGCGCAGGCGCTCGAGCGGCAGCCTGTCTCCCGCATAGATGCCGGGCGCGCGCAGGATCGCCACCGACCCGCCGGCCGCCAGCGCCCAGGCCCGCAGCACCTGCTCGGCGTCGACGCGGCGCCGCGCGCGGGCGTTGCGCGGCTGCCGCGGCGCGCTCTCGTCGGTCAGCGCCCCGCCGCGGTCGCCATAGACACCGGTGGTGCTGACATAAACCACACGCGCGCCCTCGGGTAGAATGGCGGTCAAATTGCGTGTGCGCAAATCCAGATCCCCCTGCTGCTGCGGCGGCGCCAGGTGCAGCACGTGCTGCGCCAGGCCGCGCAGCCGGCGCAGCGTGTGCGGCCGGTCGAGGTCGGCCACGATGGGCACCGCCCCGGCCGCGCGCAGCGCGGCCCGGCGTTCCGGTTGACTGGTCAGGGCAAACACCCGAAAACGCCGGGTGACCCACGGCAGCAGGCGCATGCCGACATCGCCGCAGCCCACGATCAGGAGGCGCGGCCGTTTGAAATTAATCGTATTCATTCCGAGGATTGTATGACGTTCCAGATCACTGTCCAGCCCAGTGGCCACCAATATGCCTGCGAGCAGGACGAAACCGTGCTCGCCGCCGCGATCCGCGCCGGCATCGGCCTGCCCTACGGCTGCAAGAACGGCGCCTGCGGTTCGTGCAAGGGCAAGGTCGTCGAAGGCACGATCCACCACAAGCCGCACCAGCAGCGCGCCCTGTCCGAACAGGAAAAGCTGCAGGGCTACGCCTTGTTCTGCTGCGCCGTGGCCGAGGGCGACCTCACCATCGAGGCGCGCGAAGTCGGCGGCAGCAGCGAGTACCCGCTGCGCAAGATGCCGACCCGCGTGGTGTCGATCCGCCGCGCGGCGCCCGACGTCGCCGTCGTCACGCTGCAGCTGCCGGCCAACGAGGCGCTGGCCTACCGCGCCGGCCAGTACATCGAATTCCTGCTCAAGGACGGCAAGCGCCGCGCCTACAGCATCGCCAACGCGCCCTCGTTCAGCGGCCCGCTCGAGCTGCACATCCGCCACCTGCCGGGCGGCGTGTTCACCGACCACGTGTTCTCCAACATGAAGGAGCGCGACATCCTGCGCTTCGAGGCGCCGCTGGGCACCTTCTTCCTGCGCGAAGACTCGGACAAGCCGATCGTGCTGCTGGCCTCGGGCACCGGCTTCGCGCCGGTCAAGGCGCTGGTCGAGCACATGATCCACCTGAAGTCCGAGCGGCCGGTCAGCCTGTACTGGGGCGGACGGCGGCCGCAGGACCTGTACATGGCGGAACTCTGCGAAGGGTGGGCGCGCGAACTGCCGCACTTCCAGTACGTGCCGGTGATCTCGGATGCGCTGCCGGAAGACGGCTGGACGGGCCGCACCGGCTATGTGCACGCGGCCGTGATGCAGGACATCCCGGACCTGTCGAACCACCAGGTATATGCCTGCGGCGCACCGGTGATGGTCGATTCGGCGCGCCAGGACTACGTGGCGCAGTGCGGGCTGCCGGCCGAGGAATTCTACGCCGACGCGTTTACCACCGAGGCCGACCTGGCCCAGTCCTGAAGCGGCGCACGATGTAGTGTTTTTTGCATGTTGCATTGCGATTTGGGGTAAGGTTTCCTTGCATCCCAACCCGACAATGAGCTCCGCCATGCCAACTTCGCTTCGTGTTGTTCCCCTTCTTGCAGCATTGAGTATTTCCCTGCTGGCCGGCGGCGTGCCCGCCCACGCCGGCGGCCAGGCCCAGACCGCGCCGGAGTGGCAGGCCGCCATCGCCAGCCCCCTGCGCACCGACGACGACCGCAAGGCGGACGACAAGCGCAAGCCCGCCGAATTCCTCGCGTTCGCCCAGGTCAAGCCGGGCATGAAGGCGCTCGACATCTCGGCCGGCGGCGGTTCCACCGCGACGCTGCTGGCGGCGGCGGTCGGCAGCAAGGGCGAGGTATGGGCGCAGAACGCCATGGAGAACGCCAAGCTGGACGCGCGCAAGGTGCCCAACCTGCATTCGTTCGTGGCCGGCTTCGACAACCCGCTCCCGCCGCACGCGCCGGCGCTCGACCTCATCACCATCAACATGTCCTACCACGACATCGCCAACACCCCGGCCAACCGCGATGCCATGAACAAGCGCCTGTACGATGCGCTGAAGCCGGGCGGGAAACTGGTCATCATCGACAACGCCGCCAAGAAAGGCAGCGGCCTGTCGGCCACCAGGACCCTGCACCGCATCGACGAGGACAGCGTGGTCCAGGAAGTCACGCGTGCCGGCTTCAAGCTCGACACCAGCAGCGGCTACCTGCGCGCGCCGTCGGACCCGCGCGAGCAGCCCTTCTTCGAGATGAAAGGGGCGCCGGACGACAAGTTCGCGCTGCGGTTCGTGAAGTAACCCGTATTGACTGCATATACATCTTATATAGTGCACAATAGGGCTCGCATTCCCGCCAGCCCTATTCCACTTTATGTCTTCGACCGCTCCCACAGGCCGCCTCGGCGTCCTGCGCAACCGCAATCTGTCGTTCTACCTGTCGGCCCGCTTCCTGAACACCATCGCCATCCAGATGCAGAGCGTCGCCGTCGGCTGGCAGGTCTACCAGATCACCCACAATGTGTTCGACCTCGGCCTGATCGGCCTGGCGCAGTTCGCGCCTTTCCTGGTGCTGATCCTGTGGGCCGGCCACGTCGCCGACACCCACAACCGCCGCACCATCATCCTGCTGTGCATGGGCACCCAGCTGCTGTGCAGCCTGCTGCTGCAGCTGTTCACCTGGTCCGGCAGCACGGTCGTGTGGCCGGTGTTCGCGATCCTGGTGCTGTACGGCAGCGCGCGCGCCTTCAGCCAGCCGGCCTCGCAGGCGGTGCTGCGTAACCTGGTGCCGACCGAGTCCTTCTCGCAGGCGGTGGCGCTCAGCTCGTCGAGCTTCCAGGTGGCGGTGATCGCCGGCCCGGTGATCGGCGGCCTGCTGTACGTCTACGGCGCCAACGTGGTCTACCTGGTGTCGAGCGTGCTGCTGGCGCTGTCGCTGGCAATGATGGCCTGCACCCGCAGCGCGCCGCAGGCGATGAACAAGGCTCCGGTCAGCTGGAACACGCTGCTCGAAGGCCTGCGCTTCGTGTGGAGCCGCCCGATCGTGCTGGGCGCCATCTCGCTCGACCTGTTCGCGGTGCTGTTCGGCGGCGCCACCGCCCTGCTGCCGGCCTATGCCCACGACGTGCTGCATGCCGGCCCCACCGCCCTCGGCATCCTGCGCACCGCGCCCGGCGCCGGCGCCGCGCTGTGCTCGATCGCGCTGGCGTTCTGGCCGATCCAGCGCCGCGTCGGCCCCTGGATGTTCGGCGGCGTGGGCCTGTTCGGCCTCGGCACCATCGTGATGGGCCTGACCGACATGTTCCCGATCGCGCTGATCGCCCTGTTCCTGATGGGCGCCGGCGACATGATCAGCGTCTACATCCGCCACCTGCTGGTGCAGTACGAGACGCCGGACGAGATCCGCGGCCGCGTCAGCGCCGTGAATGCGGTGTTCATCGGCGCGTCCAACGAACTGGGCGAGTTCGAATCGGGCGTGACGGCCAGCTGGTTCCGGCTGGTGCCGGCGATCCTGTTCGGCGGCGTCGCCACGCTGGTCGTCACCGGTACCTGGATGAAGCTGTTCCCGGTGCTGTCGCGCATGGACCGCTTCCCGCACCACGCAGCCGAGGAAGCCGCCCGCGCCGCCAAGAACACCACGTAAACAGTTGAACCCGTCATGGCCTCGCTGAAGGAAACCCTGGGCGACATGTGCCTGCTGCATCGCCTGGTGCTCAACCGCCCCTACCTGGCGCTCGCGATCGGATTCGGCGGCCTGGTGGCCGCGCTGTGGCCGGCGCAAGGCAGCTGGATGCGGCAGGCGCTGGTCGGGTGGAACGCCGGCGTGTGGAGCTACCTGCTCGGCATGGCCTGGCTGGTCGCACGCGCCGACCATGGCCGGGTGCGCGAGATCGCCCGCAGGCAGGACGAAAGCGCGGGCCTGGTGCTGGCCACGCTGCTGGCCGGCGCCGGCGTAAGCCTGTATGCAATCATCGCGGAACTGACGCAGAAGGGCCATGTGCCGGCACACGATGCCGCCATGCGCTATGCGTTCACGGCGCTGACCGTGATCGGTACCTGGCTGCTGGTCGGCGTGCTGTTCTGCTTCCATTACGCCCACGTTTACTACCGCGACGGCAACAGCGAGCCGCCGCTGCGGTTTCCGCAAGAAAACTTCGAACCCGACTATTGGGATTTCCTGTATTTCTCGTTCACGATCGCGGTCGCGGTCCAGACCTCGGACGTGGCGGTGGCCTCGCGTACCATGCGCAAGGTGGTGCTGGGGCAATCGGTGCTGGCCTTCTTCTTCAACCTGCTGATCCTCGGGCTGTCGATCAATATTGCCGCCGGCTTTATTGATTCCTGAAGCGCGTTTCCGATATGCAGCACGAATGCGCGTTCACGGTGCACTAGCGAACGTAGAACGCGCATGGAAGCGGGTAAGATCGTTTCAACAATATTCATTAGTGGAGCGATTTATGGAAATCAATATCAATACCGACAACACCATCGACCGCCACCAGGGCCTGGACGAACGCGTCCGCGAAGCCGTCGAATCCAGCATCGGCCGTTTCGAGCAAGTCCGCCGCGTCGATGTCCACCTGAGCAACCAGAATGGCCAGAAGCACGCCGACGGCGACAACTATTGCATGATGGAAGCGCGCGTGGCCGGCTACGAGCCGGTGGTCGTGCATGCCCATGCCGAAAACCTGCACCTGTCGATTTCCGGCGCCTCCGGCAAGCTCAAGCGCGCACTGGACAGCGCACTGGGCCGCCTGGCCGACAAGAACAAGCGCGATCCGCTGCCGATGGGCGCGGACGTGGATCCGGAATCGTACAAGGGCCTGACCGATAACCAGTAACGGGACCCCGATCCGTACCGAAGCCGGCATCCATGCCGGCTTTTTTATTGCGTCACAGAATACGCACGCCGAGCTTGCGGTACTCGGCCAGGACCGGCTCCGGCACCGAACCGGCGGTGACCAGGGTGTGCAGCGCGCCCGCTTCGCACACCACGTGCGATTCGGCCGTGCCGAGCTTTTCCGGGGTGATCAGCGCCACCACGTGGCTGGACGCGCGCACCATGGCGCGCTTGACGGCGGCCTCGTCGGCATCGGCGACGGTCAGCCCAGCCAGCGGATGCAGGCCATAAGCGCCCAGGAAACACCAGTCCGCCCGCAGCTGCCGGAAAAAATCCACCGCTTCCACGCCCAGGTTCACGCGGTACGGCGCATGCACCCGGCCGCCGGCCATGCGCACCTCGACGCCCGGCTGGTCGAGCAAGGCGGTGGCTGCCGGCAGGCTGTTGGTGGCCACGCGCAGCTGGCGCACTGCGGGCAGTTGCCGCGCCAGCCAGCCGACCGTGGTGCCGCCATCCAGGATCACCATCTGGCCGTCGTGGATCAAGGAGGCGGCCTTGCGCGCAATGTCCTGCTTGGCGGCGGCGTCGTGCTGCTCGCGTGCCTGGTAGGCATTCGGGATCGGCGACGGCACCACGGCGCCGCCGCGTATCCGGGTCAGCAGCCCCTGCCGCGCCAGCTCCTCGATGTCGCGCCGCACCGTGTCCTCGGACACGCCCAGGAACTGGCTGAGAGGGATCAGCTGGACCTGGCCGTCCAGGCGCAACCGGTCGAGGATGTGGTGGAAACGTTCGTGCTTGAGCATGGGCGGATATTGCAGGGTTGACAGCGAAAACGCAACGGTGCCGGCTATCACAGCATCGGCACCGATCGAATATTTGCAATATTATGCGATTTTCTGCGGTATTATGCGGTATCCAATGCCGATAAGCGACCATCCTCATGCCTGCTTTCCCACCCTCCGCCGGCCCCTTCCGCGCCGTGCTGTTCGACCTCGACGGCACCCTGGCCGATACCCTGCCCCTGTGCATCCGTGCCTTCCGCCATGCCATCGAACCCGCCGCCGGGCGCCCGGTGAGCGATGCCGAGATCGTCGCCACCTTCGGTCC
The DNA here is from genome assembly GCF_006715485.1 of Herbaspirillum sp. SJZ107. Lineage (GTDB taxonomy): Bacteria > Pseudomonadota > Gammaproteobacteria > Burkholderiales > Burkholderiaceae_D > Telluria. Next base: position 294,671 of record NZ_VFNH01000001.1, on the reverse strand, counting down.
GTCCGAGGAAGGCACGATCCGGGCACTGGTACCCGGGCACTACGATGCCGCGCTCGCGGCTTACCTGCACCATTACGAACGGCTGCACGGGGATTGTCCGGCGCCCTTTGCCGGCATCGCCGAGCTGCTGCGCGACCTGCGCCGCCAGGGCGTGCGCCTCGGCATGGTCACCGGCAAGGGCGCGCGCAGTACCGTGCTGTCGCTGCGCCGGTTCGGCCTGGAAGACGCATTCGAGATCGTCGAGACCGGCTCGCCGCACGGACCGCGCAAGACCGAGGCCCTGCTGGCCATCCTGGCGGCCTGGGACATGGCGCCGGGCGATGCGGTGTATATCGGCGATGCCCCGAGCGACGTGGCGGCGGCGCGCGCGGCTGGCGTCGCGGTCGTGTCCGCCGCCTGGGCCGGCACGGCCGACCTTGCCGCCCTGCGCGCGCTGGCGCCCGATCTGCTGGCGGCGACGGTCGACGAACTGCGCAGCTGGCTGTGGCCACGGCTGGCCGCGCCGGCGCCCGACGCTTCGGCGACGCAATGGCTCGGTATCGCCCAGCGCCTGCAGGCACTGGCCCAGGCCGGACTGGCCTACGATCCGCATGTCTACGACGCCGAGCGCTACCAGGAAATCCTGGCGCTCAGCCAGCGCATGCTGGGCCACCTGACCGGCCTGCCGATCCCCTTCTTCGAGCAGGCCGTCGCCGCCGAACGCGGCTATCCGACGCCCAAGGTCGACGTGCGCGCCGTCATGTTCCGCGGCGCGGACGAGATCCTGATGGTGCGCGAAAAAAGCGACGGCGGGCGCTGGTCGCTGCCGGGCGGCTGGGCCGACGTCGGCTGCACGCCCTTCGAGGTGGCGGTCAAGGAAGTGCGCGAAGAAACCGGTTTGCGGGTGCAGGCACAGCGCCTGCTGGCCTTGTGGGACATGCGCCGCCATCCGCATCCGCCCCAGGCCTTCAGCATCTACAAGGCGGTCATCCTGTGCCGCGTGCTGGACGGCCAACTGCAGGCCGAGACGGCGGAAACCCTCGACGCGCGCTGGGTGGCGCGCGGCGAGCTGGCAGGGCTGGACCTGTCCACGGGGCGCATCACGCTGCCCCAGCTGGAACGGCTGTTCGCTTACGCAAGCCAACCGGACCTGCCCACCGAGTGCGATTGATTAGTTGCCTTCCAACATAGTGCGCAGCCGGCTCAGATACCTGAGCCCGGCCAGCGCACGGCTGCCGTACCACGACATCATCTCCCCGTCCACCAGCAGCACGGGGATGCCGATCTGCTTTTCCAGCGCATCCGCATGCGCTTCCGTGAAGCGATAGGGTTCGGTCGACAGCAGCACCGCATCCAGTCCGTGCACCAGTTCCTCCGACCAGGTGAAACGCGGATAGCGCACGCCGGCGTCCAGCACCGGCACGCGCCAGCCCAGCTCGGCCAGCATGCTCGCGATATAGGTATCCTGCGACACGCTCATCCACGGATCCTGCCAGATGCAGTAGAGGACAGTCCGTTGCGGTCCGGCTGCGGATGCGCGCAGGGTGGCATATTCGGCCTCGAAGTCCGCGCACCAGCGCTGCGCCGCCGCCTCGGCGCCGAAGATGCCGCCCATCAGGCGCGCCAGCGCCAGGTTGTCGCGCGGGACGTTCGGATGGGTGACCACCACGTGCGGCACGAATTCGGCCAGCCGCTCGACGGTCGGCTTTTCGTTCTCGTCGATGTTGACCACGACGTGGGTCGGCGCCAGCCGGCGGATCTTGTCGACGTTGACGTCCTTGGTGCCGCCCACCTTGGGAATGCGGGCAACGATCTCGTGCGGATGGATGCAGAAACCGGTCCGGCCCACCAGCTGCGCCGCCAGGCCCAGCTCGCACAGCAGCTCGGTGATCGAGGGCACCAGGCAGACGATGCGGGCATCGGCGGCGGGCAGGTGGCGCCGGCCGATGGCGTCGATAAAGTCCTTGGATGTGTTCATGCCGCTATTGAAACACTTAATGTAGACTAGCGCGCGTGTCAGACACGGTCATTGGAACCAATGCGGTATGATGCGGCATTGTCAACACGCATTCATCCCGGGAAACAAAGAACGCACATGGACCTCATCGACAGCTTCGGCGCTTCGCGCTACGACATCCATGACCTGGAACTGTTCCGTGATGCCGTGACCCCGGCCGTCAAGCGCGCGCTCGCGCCCTGCAAGGTGGTGCGGCTGGCGAAAGGCGAACAATTGCAGGACAGCGTACGCGCCCACCTCTACATCGTGCTGTCGGGCGCGCTGGGCGTGGCCGCCGAGACCGCAATGGGCGAAGCCACCATCGAACGCATCGCCCCGGGCGGGAGCGTGGGCGAGCAATCGGTGCTGGACGATGCCGCCAACCTGGACACCATGACCGCGCTCGAGGACACCGAATTGCTGGTGATCGACGCCGATTTGCTGTGGCAATTGATCGATGAACACAACGGCATCGCCCGCAACCTGCTGCGCCTGCTGTCCTTCGGCATCCGCAAGGCCAATGCGATGCTGCGCCGGCGCCAGAAGCTGGGCGAGTTCTACCGCCAGCTGTCGCTCAACGACGGCCTCACCGGCCTGTACAACCGCGCCTGGCTGGCCGACATGCTGCCCAAGCTGGTGATGCGCGCGCGCAAGGACACTACTCCGCTGTCGCTGGTGATGATCGACCTCGACCATTTCAAGCGCTTCAACGACACCCACGGTCACATCCTCGGCGACCACGCGCTGGTCACCGCCGCCGGCGTGATCAAGGATGCGCTGCGGCCGTCCGACTTTGCCGTGCGCTATGGTGGCGAAGAAATGATGGCGATCCTGCCGAACACCGGCGCCCAGGCCGCCATGCTGGTGGCCGAGCGCCTGTGCAGCCGCCTGCGCGACGCCACCGTGTTCACCGACATGCGCCTGCCGCTGCCGCACGTCACCGGTTCCTTCGGCCTGGCCACCCTGAGTCCGGAGCAGGACGAACTGGCGCTGATCGCCGCTGCCGATGCGGCGCTGTATCGCGCGAAGCAGGCCGGCCGCAACCGCATCTGCAGCTGAGCCTGCATTTACGCGACCGTTGCCGCCTGCCCCGGTTCCCGGGATGGGCTTGATTGCCTGCTAGGGCCGGGCCGGGCGGCACGTTAGAATGGCGTGTCGCAACTCCTTGCCGCGCAACCAAGCCGCATTCCCGGATTCATGAGCACCCATACCTTCCTCTGGCACGACTACGAAACCTTCGGCGCCGAACCGCGCCGCGACCGCCCTGCGCAGTTTGCGGCAATCCGCACCGATGCCGAACTCAACGAGATCGGCGAGCCGATCATGCTGTACTGCCAGCCGGCGCCCGACTACCTGCCCGATCCGCAGGCTTGCCTGATCACCGGCATCACGCCGCAGCACTGCCTGGAACACGGGGTGCCCGAGCACGAATTCGCCGCCACCATCTGCGCCGCCTTCAGCGAACCGGGCACGGTCGGGGTCGGCTACAACACGATCCGCTTCGACGACGAAGTCACCCGCTTCCTGTTCTGGCGCAACCTGATCGACCCGTATGCGCGCGAGTGGCAGAACGGCTGCGGCCGCTGGGACTTGCTCGACGTGGTGCGCATGACCTACGCGCTGCGTCCGGACGGCATCGTCTGGCCGAAGCGCGAGGATGGCAAGCCCAGCTTCCGCCTCGAAGACCTCAGCAAGGCCAACGGCCTGCAGCATGAAGCCGCGCACGACGCGCTGTCCGACGTGCGCGCCACCATCGCGCTGGCGCGCCTGATCCGCGGCAAGCAGCCCAAGCTGTTCGATTTTTGCCTGGAACTGCGGCGCAAGGACAAGGTGGCCGCGGAAATGGGCCTGCACCTGGAACGCGCCCAGCGCCAGCCCTTCCTGCACGTGTCAGGCATGTTCCCGGCCGAACGCGGCTGCCTGGCCGTGGTCTGGCCGATCGCCTCGCACCCGACCAACAAGAACGAGGTGCTGGTCTGGGATTGCCGCCACGACCCGTCGGAACTGTTTGCGCTGAGCGTGGACGTGATCCGCCAGCGCATGTTCACCCGCAGCGCCGAGATGCCGGAAGGAATGACGCGCCTGCCGATCAAGAGCGTCCACCTGAACAAGTCGCCGATGCTGGTCGGCAACCTGAAAACCCTGAACGCCGCCAAGGCGGTGGAATGGGACATCGACCTGGAGCGCTGCCTGGCCCACGCGCGCATCGCCGCCGGCGGCCCCGACATGGCAGCCGTGTGGGCCAAGGTGTTCCAGAAGGATGCCGCGCCGGCAGCGCCCGACGTCGACGAAGACCTGTATGGCGGCTTTGTTTCCAGCGGCGACCGCCGCCGCCTGGAATCGCTGCGCGCGGAATCGCCGGCGCAGTTGGCGGGCAGCCGGCCTTCGTTCGAGGATCCGCGTCTGGAAGAACTGTTCTTCCGCTATCGTGCTCGCAATTTCCCCGACACTTTGAATGCCGAGGAAATGCAGACCTGGGATGCGCACCGCGCAGCACGCCTGTTCGAAGGCGACGGCGGCGCGCGCTCGGTCGATCAATTGTTTGGAGAAATCGATGCGCTCTCGGAGACGGCGGACGAGCGCGCCGAGGCGATTCTCGGCGCGCTGTACGATTACGCGGAAGCGATTGCGCCCGAGCCTAACTGACCAAGGGCGTGCCTGGCGGCGTGCTCAGTGGATTGATTAACGGCGATACTGGTTGATCGCATCGCGCGTCTCCAGCGCCACCCTGCGCGCCGCCGCCGCGAAATCCTCGCCGTCCTGTGCCGCCGCGTACAGGATCGCACGCGACGAATTGATCATCATGCCGGTGCCGGCCGCGGTGCGTCCCGCGTTCACGGTCGCGGCAATGTCGCCGCCCTGGGCGCCGATGCCCGGCACCAGCAGCGGCATGTCGCCGATGATCTTGCGCACCTGCGCCAGTTCCTCGGGGAAGGTGGCGCCCACCACCAGCGCGCACTGGCCATTCTTGTTCCACTTCTCGGCCACCAGACGCGCCACATGCTGGTACAGCGGCTGGCCGCCGGCGTCGAGGAATTGCAGGTCGGAGCCGCCCGCGTTCGAGGTGCGGCACAGCACGATCACGCCGCGGTCTTCCCATTCCATGTAGGGCTCGACCGAATCGAAGCCCATGTAGGGATTGACGGTGACGGCGTCGGCGCCGTAGCGGTCGAAGGCTTCGCGCGCGTACTGGTGGGCGGTAGCGCCGATGTCGCCGCGCTTGGCATCCAGGATCAGCGGGATGTGGGGGTACTTGGCGCGCAGGTAGCTGCAGATCGCTTCCAGCTGGCGCTCGGCGCCGAGGGCGGCGAAATAGGCGATCTGCGGCTTGAAGGCGCAGGCCAGGTCGGCGGTGGCGTCAATGATGGCCTTGCAGAACTCGACGATGCCGTCCGGGCGATCGCGCAGGCGCGCAGGCAGGCGCGCCAGGTCGGGGTCCAGGCCCACGCACAGCAGGGAATCGTTGCCGGTCCAGGCGGCATTCAGCTTGTTGATGAAGTTCATGGCAGGCCTCGTATCTTGTTGCAAACCCCATATTGTAGCCTGCGCCGGACCGGCCCCGAAGGTTGCGGCCGACGAGGCCGGCCGTCAGTACGCCGCACATTTGCCATTTCGGGTATATTTTTAGCTATTCGACAACTTGCTACGGATTTACCATGAAGCCTTCCCTGTTCACGCGTTGGTCCGGCCTGCTGATGGCCGCCATTTTCAGCAGCGTCCTGCTGTCGGGCTGCGGCTACAACCAGTTCCAGTCCAAGGACGAAGCCACCAAGGCCGCCTGGGGCGAAGTTGTCAACCAGTACCAGCGGCGTGCCGACCTGATCCCGAACCTGGTCAACACGGTCAAGGGGTATGCGTCGCACGAGCGGGATACGCTGGAAGCCGTGACCAAGGCGCGCAGCGCCGCCACCAGTTTCCAGATCACGCCCGAAGTCCTCAATAATCCGGAAGCCTTCCAGAAGTTCCAGCAGGTGCAGGGCGAGCTGTCGGGCGCGCTGTCGCGCCTGATGGCGGTGTCCGAGAATTATCCGCAGCTGAAGGCCGATGCCGGTTTCCGCGACCTGCAATCCCAGCTGGAAGGCACCGAGAACCGCATCACCGTGGCGCGCCAGCGCTACATTTCGGCAGTCCAGGACTATAACGTCACGGTGCGCAGCTTCCCGACCAACCTGACGGCGATGGCCTTCGGCTACCAGGCCAAGCCCTCGTTCACGGTGGCCAACGAAGCGGCGATCTCGACGGCGCCGACCGTGAATTTTGGCAAATAAGGACCGGGTTGCCATGCCTGCCCTGCTGCGCCTGATGTGGGCCGGTTTGCTGGCCTTGCTGCTCGCGGGCACAGGGCCGGCACTGGCGCAGGGCGAGCCGTTCAAGCCGGTGCCGCCGTATGCGGCGCGCGTCACCGACCAGGTCGGCATGCTGACGCCGGACCAGCGCCAGCACCTGGAAAGCGTGCTGGCCGATTACGAACGCCAGACCGGCAGCCAGATCGCCGTTCTGCTGGTCGCCTCCACCGAACCCGAAGCCATCGAGCAGTACAGCATCCGCGTGGTCGAAGCCTGGAAGCTCGGGCGCAAGGGCGTCGACGACGGCGTGCTGCTGCTGGTCGCGCGCAACAATCCGAGTGCGCTGCGCCGCCTGCGCATCGAAGCCGGGCGCGGCGTGCAGGGCGTGCTGACCGATGCCCAGTCCAGCCGCATCCTGCGCGACACCATCGCCCCGCACTTCCGCCAGAACGATTACTACGGCGGCCTGGTCGCGGGCGTGGGCGCGATCTCGACCCTGCTGAACCAGGAGAAGTTCCCGGCCCCTCAGGCACAGCGCGGCGCCGGCGCACAAGGCAGCGCACAGGGCGGCGAGGTCGGCGGCCCGGGCATCCTGACCAGCATCTTCTTCATCGTCATCGGCATCGTGGTGCTGCGCTCGATGTTCCGCCCGCGCCGCGCGCGCCTGGCACAGCCGGGCAGCGGCTGGAACAGCGGTGCCACCGGCTTCATCCTGGGCAGCATCCTCAGCAACATGGGCAACGACCGCTACCGCGGCGGCGGCTTTTCCGGCGGCGGTGGCTTTTCGGGTGGCGGCGGCTTCTCGGGCGGCGGTGGCGGCAGCTTCGACGGCGGCGGCGCCTCGGGAGACTGGTAATGGATATCCAACGCGCCCTGCGCCACCTGCGCAGCACCCGCAGCGCCGCCGAACGCGCTTTTCCGCAAGCGACCCTGACCGCGCTCGCCGCCGCCATCGCCACCGGCGAACGTGCGCACCGCGGCGAAGTGCGGCTGGTGATCGAGCGCGCGCTGCCGCTGTCGGCGGCCTGGTCGGGCGTCAGCAACCGCCAGCGCGCCATCGCCCTGTTCGCCGACTACGGCATCTGGGACACCGAGGACAACTGCGGCGTGCTGATCTACGTGAACCTGGCCGACCGCAAGGTCGACATCGTGGCCGACCGCGGCATCGACCGCAAGATCGAGGCCGCCACCTGGCAGGCCGTCTGCGACACGATGACCCAGGGCTTCGCCCATGGCGACTACCATGGAGCGGCGCTGGCCGCGGTCGAGCAAGTCAACGAGCTGCTGCGCCGCCACTTCCCCTCTAGCGGCGCGCGCCCGAACGAATTGCCCGACCAGCCACTCATGTTATGAATATAGAATGGCGGCTTTCAGCAGCCCACAAGGACAACCCGCCATGAAACTTGCCCAGAAAGTCGCCATCGTCACCGGAGCCAGCCAGGGCATCGGCCTTGCCTGCGCCCAGCGCCTGGTGCGCGACGGCGCACGCGTGATGCTGGTCGACGTGCGCCCCGAAGGCGCGGCCGCGGCCGAAGCGCTCGGCGACGCGGCCCGCTTCTTCTGTGCCGACGTCAGCCAGAAATCCGACGTTGACGCCATGCTGGCCGCGACCCTGCAGGCCTTCGGCCAGGTCGACATCCTGGTCAACAATGCCGGCGTCACCCATGCTGCCGACTTCCTCGACCTGGCCGAGGAAGACTTCGACCGCGTGCTGCGCATCAACCTGAAATCGATGTTCCTGTGCAGCCAGGCGGTCGCGCGCGCGATGGTCAAGCGCGGCGGCGACGGCAACCGCGGCTGCATCATCAACATGTCGAGCGTGAACGCCGAGCTGACGATCCCGAACCAGGTGCCATACGTGATTTCGAAGGGCGGCGTCAACCAGCTGACGCGGGTGGCGGCGATCAGCCTGGCCCAGCATGGCATCCGCGTGAATGCGATCGGCCCCGGCACCATCCTGACCGAACTGGCCCGCCAGGCCGTGATGGGCAGCCCGGAAGCGCGCCACACGATCCTGTCGCGCACCCCGCTGGGCCGCTGCGGCGAACCCGAGGAGATCGCGGCGATCGCCGCCTTCCTGGCCAGCGACGATGCCTCTTACATGACCGGCCAGACCCTGTATGCGGATGGCGGCAGGATGGCGCTGAATTACACGGTACCGGTCACCGAGTGAAAAAAGGTTTGCCAGATTGTTATCAGGATTCCTGATGTCTGGTATCCGAAAGAAGAATTAGACTTATATTCGGCGCTGCAACATAATGCACCTGTCTCCACTATTCTCCTCCAAGAAAATAGTTTGAAGCCCGCCAAGCAAGCGGGCTTTTTTTTTGCATTCAGCGCACGACCGGACACAACTGCAATCGTTCGCCGCCAATTGCATTTCGCTTGAGCTGTGTCACGTTCAAGTCACATTCCCATCCTATACTGGCTTCACCTGCATACACGCAACCGATATGCGTGATCGCAGCAAGGTGTAACGCATTCCGATGCGATACACCGCACCGATTTCCGCGTCTCTTGGCCCGATCTTGGGTTGTGCCCGCCTCTCCGTTGGCGGGCACTTTTTTTTGTGCCGTGCGTGTTCCGTATCCTTGTTGCAGCGCCCACTAGGAAAGGCGGCATTAAGCTTCCATGGGCTTGAACCATCTTGGGATTCCGCTATGATTAATTTCGCGCCTCGCGTTTTCTAAACAATTCACGTGGGGAATGAGAGTACCTGACAAGGCTTCAGGGCAAGCCCGGGGCTCTTGGACAATCAGACATGGAGCCAGTCCAATGACTTTACGCGAAACGATGTCGCCACCCCAGCAGCATGTCACACCCACCCTGCGCCAGCGCCGCAACGAGCCGGACGACACCCTGGTCCTCAGCGAGCTCAACCCGCGCCTGGTGGTCGACCATGTTGACGATGAAGGCCAGCCCCTTCACGTACTGACTTTCGGCAGCGTCCGGGAGTTCTGCCCAAAATGCCAGAGCGGCCACCTCAAGCTCGTGCTGCGCCAGTCATCGGTGCGCATCGCTCACCTGTTCTGCGCGGACTGCACCAGCTGTTTCGACGCCCACTATCCCAACGGCACCCCGGCGCTCACGATCTGACGCCGCACTGCCTCCAGGTTGCGCCCTCGGCCGACGTCCGCACAACGGCACGCCGGACCAGCAGGGCGGATACCGCGCTGTCCCGCTGCCGCAGCCGCTGCGCTGCACGTCACCATGCCTCATGGTAAGGTAAGCCTTTTATCTTCCGGCTTGCCATGACCGCTGTCCTGTCCACCCTCCTCCAACACCCCAGGCTGCGCCTGCTCCTCATGGCTTGCGCCATCCTCATGTACCTGGCCATCGTGGTCATCGGCAACCTGCCGGGCGCCCGCGCCGACATTGGCCACTATGCGTCGGGCGCAGTCCTGCATTCGATCGCGTACGCGGTGCTCGCCGCCCTGTGGTTCCTAGGCAGCAGCGGCAGCATGCCTGCGCGCGCCGTCAAGGCCGTGCTGGCGGTGGCCGTCATGGGCGCCGGCGACGAGTTCATCCAGAGTTTCTTCCCCTACCGCGGCGCCAAGGTCCATGACTGGGCCGTCGACTGCACGGCCGCCATCGTCATTACCGGCCTGCTGTGCCTGCTGCTGCCGAAAACCGTGACGGCGGCGAAACGCTAGGCGCAGCCTTGCCGGAATCTCCCCCGGACGGGCTGCGTCTTTGACGTGGCTCATGTTCAACCCGAGTCAGCTGGAACGCGGATACCAAACATGCCTCTTACCCGAGTGGCACGCGGCATCGTCACGCACTCAGAGCGCAACGCGCTCTTACCCTGATACCGTTCCATAAAGGAGTCGAACATGAAGCGAAAACACCAGAGTGTGTTACTGACGGGCTTGCTGGCAATGGCATTCGGCCTGTCCGCGTGCAGTTCCATGCGCGGCGGCGACAGTGGCACCACCGGCACCGAAAGCAGCAGCGCCACCGGTAGCAGCAGCAGCGCCGGCAGCACCGGCGCAGGCGGCTCGGCCGGCGGCATGTCCGGTACCGGTGCCGGCACCGGCACCAGCGGCTCGGCCGGCTGGGGCGGCGGCACCAGCAGCTCGGGCAGCGCAGGTTCGGGCAGCACCGGCGGCGGCAGCGGCAGCAGCTCCGGCTACGACCAGTCGGGTTCAGGCACCTCGGGCAGTTCCGGCAGTTCCGGCAGCTCGGGCAGCGGCAGCTCCGGCACCTCGGGCACCTCGGGCACCTCCGGTTCCGGCACCGGCACCGACCAGAGCGCCACCACCGGCAGCGGCATGACGGGCGCCGCCGGCACCACCGGCGGCAGTGCCGCCATTGCCCCCAGCGCCAGCCCGAACGCCACCGTCGCGGCAATCGAAGTCGTGCCCGGCCAGGGCAGCGCCGGCACCACCGAAGGCACTTCCGGCGCCTCGTCGGCCCTGGGCAGCAGCTCGGGCGGCAGCACTGCCAGCTCGTCCGGCAGCGACCGCACCTACCGCGTGACCCTGCACATGGATGACGGCAGCACCCAGGTGATCAGCCAGTCGTCCACGCCGGACTTCCGCAGCGGCGACCGCGTGTCGCTGAGCGGCGGCGTCATCCAGCACTGAGTGCCGGCAGCGCCAGACCAAGTCGAACACAGCCCGGCCAAGCCGGAAACGGTCGGAAACAGCCCCAGCAAACTGAGTCGACGGCATACCGGCCTGCGGTGGAAGCCACTGCAGGCCGGTATGTGGGCACGCGCGCCGGGTCCTGCAGACCTCAAGCGCGCCGCGGCGCCGCCTTGGCCGCGGCCGTGCCGGACGCAGCGGCGGCACCGGCAGCCCCCGGCATCGCCACCCGGACCACGCCGGCAGCCGGCGCCACACCTGCCGTGCCGGCGCTCGTGCCTGCGTTGATGCCGGCATCCGCAGCGGCATTGGCACGTGGGGGCGCCGATTCCAGCAGCTCGGCCATCCGCTTGGCGGTGTTGTCCCAGGATGTGGCGGCGACCACTGCCAGCATGGCCTCGACCATGTGGCGGCGCTGTTCAGGCGTCTGCGCCAGCGCGGCTTCGCAGGCGGCGATGAATTCCTGGGCCGAGGACGCGATGGCGACCACGTGGCCGTAGGGATTGGCGACGTCGGCGATCGGCGTGCTCACGATCGGCAGCTGGGCCGCCATGTATTCCAGCACCTTGGTCGGGCTGATGAACTTGGTCGCTTCATTGATGGCGAACGGCATCAGGCACACGTCCCAGCCGGCCAGCAGGTCGGGCAGCGCCGTGTACGGCTGCTGGCCCAGGTAATGGATGTTGGCGCGCTTCGGCAGGCGTTCGGGATCGATCTTGACCACCGGACCGGCCAGCACGATCTGCCATTCCGGATGGGCATCGGCCACTTCGCCGACCAGCTCCGGATCGAAACGTTCGTCCAGCACGCCGTAGAAGCCCAGGCGCGGATGCGGAATGTCCGCCTGTTGCGGGTGCACGCGCTCGCGGTCGAGCGCCTGCTGGAAATGGACCACGTCGACGCTGCTAGGGAAGCAGTGTACGCTCGGGTGGCGGTTCTTCTTGGCTTCGTACAGGCTGGGGCCGCCGGCGAACACCAGGTCGGCCGTATTGAGCAGCGCGCTTTCGCGCTGCAGCAGCTGTTTCGGCGGGTTCTTGAACGATGCCAGCTCGTCCATGCAGTCGTAGACCACCAGGGACGGCTGCAAGGCCTGCAGCAGCGGCAGCGCCATCGGCGTATAGAACCAGGCGATCACGTCCTCTCCTGGTGGTGCCAGCTGCGCGACCATCGGTTGCAGCAGGCGCAGCTGCTCGTCGTGGAAGCCGGCGCCATGGATCGGGGTGTGCGCGCGGCAAACGGTGACATTGGGAGCCGGACTGGATCGTTGCATGAACGGAGCGCCGTCATCGTATTCCGGTTCCTCGACAAACAGGATCGGATAATGCTGGGCCAGCCGCGACAGCAGGTGCTGCGGCCGCTGGAAGACGAAATCCCAGCGCAGGTGGCTGAAAACGACGATCGTGGTCATGATAACTCCTTGATTCGCCCACTACGGGCGGTCGGTTGATCGAAAAAACATTGCAGTACTGCGGCCGACCACCGGCGTTTCTTGCGGATACTCCTTCGCGACAGGTAGGCGCCATCGGCGGCGGGCCGCCGCCGGTGGCGCAGGACTACGTCATGGCGAGCTCCGTGGAACGCTTCAGGCGGTTGCCGGCCCGTCTCCCTCCTCCTCCACGTCGCGCGTCTGCAGCGGGACGTTACGGGTGGCGGCACTGATGACCTCGAACGGAAGCTTGGGCGTCCGATCGGCGTTCAGCAGGCCGTTCGCCTCCTGGAAAGTATCGGCGAATTGTGTGTAGCAGAAGCCGCTGAACATGAAGGTCTCGTTGACCACTTTCAGCAGGCGTTGGTACAGCGCGTGATAACTCTCGGCTGTCTGGGAACGCGTGTAGCCCCAGGTCCCGTCTTCCGGGGTCGCGTTCGGGTCGTAGGCGATGCCGCCGAATTCGGTCAGCACGATCGGCTGGCCGCGGTGCGGGAAGCCGTCCAGCGTCAGGATGCGGCCGCCGGGGCGGCGCTGGTCGAACAGGGTGCGTACCGGGTCGGTGACTTCGTAGCGCGCCTTGATCTTTTCCGGGTCGCTGTCGTAGTCGTGGATACCCAGGATGTCGGTGGCCGAGGCTTCCCAGCCGTCGTTGCCGATCACCGGACGGGTCGAATCCAGCGTACGGGTCAGGTGGTACAGCGCCTCGACCGCGTTACGGTGGGCCTGGGTCAGCGTCAGGTTCGGCACGCCCCAGGATTCGTTGAACGGCACCCACACGATGATGCAGGGGTGGCTGTAGTCGCGCTCGATCGCTTCGGTCCATTCCTTGACGATGCGCTTGATCGCGTGCGGCGAGAAGCGGTACGCGGACGGCATCTCTTCCCACACCAGCAGGCCCAGCTTGTCGGCCCAGTACAGGTAGCGCGGATCTTCGATCTTCTGGTGCTTGCGCACGCCGTTGAAGCCCATCAGCTTGGCCAGTTCGACGTCGCGCTTGAGGTGCTCGTCGGACGGCGCGGTCATGAAGGATTCGTTCCAGTAGCCCTGGTCCAGAACCAGGCGCAACGGGTACGGCCTTCCATTCAGCAGCAGGCGGTCGCGGTTGATGTGGAAGGAACGCAGCGCGGTGTACGACTTGATGTGGTCGACCACCTTGTCGCCGCAGCGCAGGATCACTTCGGCGTCGAGCAGGGTCGGACGCTCCGGGCTCCACAGCAGTTCATTGCGCGAATCGTCGATGCCGGGGTCGGACAGCGCGATCTTGCGGTTGGCCTCGCCGCCCAGCAGCTTGTACAGGTCGTCGGCCAGCAGGGTCTCGCCGTGCCAGATCTTGACTTCGACAACCATGTCTTCCTGGATGTCGCCGCCGGCGAACACTTCGCAGCCGATCTCGAAGGTCTCGAAGATCGGAGTCCAGCGCAGCGAGCGGATGAAGGTGCGCGACACCTGCTCGATCCACACGGTCTGCCAGATGCCGGTGGTGCGCGGGTACCAGATCGAGTGCGGTTCCAGCAGCCAGTCCTGCTTGCCGCGCGGCTTGGCCAGGTCGGCCGGGTCGTCTTCGACGAACACGGTCACGGTCTGCTTGCCGTCGGCTTTCAGGGCTTCGGTGATGTCGGCCGAGAACGGCGTATGGCCGCCCTCGTGCTCGGCCACCAGCTGGCCGTTGACCCATACCTTGGCCGAATAGTCGACCGCGCCGAAGTGCAGGATCGTGCGCTGCTCGGACGGCGCCAGGTCGAAGTCGCGCTCGTACCAGCAGAACCGGTGGAAACCGGTGTCCTGGATACCGCTGAGTTCGGTTTCAGGCGCAAACGGGACGTTGATCTCGTGGGTCCAGCCGTCGACGCCCTGCGGCATCCGGGACACCAGTTCGTCATCGAAGCGGAAACGCCATTTTCCGTTCAGGTTGATCCAATTGTCGCGTACCAGCTGGGGGCGGGGATACTCGAACTGACTCATTATTGTTGTTCCTTTCTTTGGGTCGAGACCGGGATCAGGATGCTTCCCTGGCCTCCTGCTTTGTTGTAGGTAGAAAGTGCTGCCTGTGCCGCCTCACGGGCCGAGCCGGCGCGGCACAGTGCAACCGTGGCCCCGCCGAATCCCGCTCCCGTCAGGCGTGCGCCGAGCACGCCCGGGGCGGCGCGCAGTGCGTCCACCAGCTGGTCGAGCTCGGGAATCGAAACTTCGTAGTCGTCGCGCAGGCTGTCGTGCGACGCGTTCATCAGTGCGCCGAAACGTTCGGCCGACACGCCCTCTGCCGCTTCCAGCACGCGCAGGTTTTCCTGCACCACGTGGCGCGCGCGGCGGCGCAGCGGATCGGGCAGCGTCTCCACGGCCTCGGGATCGCTGACGTCGCGCAGCGCCCGCACGCCGAGCTTGCGCGAGGCTTCCTCGCACTCGGCGCGCCGTTCGTTGTACTTGCTGGCCGCCAGCGTGCGCGGCACGCCCGAATCGACCACGATCAGTTCGGTATCCGGCGGCAGCCCGACCAGGCGGTGTTCGAGCGTGCGCGCGTCGATGAACAGCATGTTGCGCTCGTCGCACAGGCTGGACGCCATCTGGTCCATGATCCCGCAGTTCACGCGCGCATAGTCGATCTCGGCGCGCTGGGCGATCTGGGCCAGCTTGACGTCGTCCAGTGCGAAGCAGAGCAACTGGCGCAGCGCGCGCAGCGTCGCCACTTCCAGCGCGGCCGAGGACGACAGGCCGGAGCCGACCGCCAGGTTGGTGGTCACGTAGAAGCGCAGCGGCGGAATGGCGACGCCCATGGCTTCCACCAGCCGGATGCAGCCCTCGATATAGCTGCCGAAGCCCTGCGGTGCGCTGCCGCCCCTGGCGGCGAAGGTGACGTTGCCGTCCAGCGTGTCCGAATACAGGTGGTGCTGGTCGTCGATGCTGCGCGCCAGCGCGACCTCGGTCTGCTGCGGGGTCGCCACCGGCAGCATGAAACCGTCGTTGTAGTCGGTGTGCTCGCCCAGCAGGTTGACGCGGCCTGGGGCCGCTGCGAGCGCCTCGGGGGCGCCGCCGAAAAAGGTCTCGGGACTGTTCATGTCATGGGTTCTCCAGCCAGAGCGGACGCACGCGGCCCTGCACCGTGGCGCTGGGCCAGTGCGGATCCAGCGTCAGGTTTTCCAGGCCGCCTGCGCCCAGCAGGAAGGTGTCTTCGATCTTGATGCCGGCAAAGCCCGGATTGAAGGCCAGGGCCATGCCGGTTTCCAGCCCGGTCGCGGTGCTGGGGGTGGCGACGATCTCGCGCGCCGCGTAGCCGGTGATGCCGCCCTGGTGGTGCAGGCGCATCGCCTCCGGCCGGTTGGCGTGGCGGTAGGCCGCATCGAGGGCGTGGTAGACCGCGGCCAGCGAGTTGCCGGGGCGGACCGCGTCCAGGCCGGTGGCTTCCACCTGCAGCAGCTCGGTTTGCCCGGCCGGCGCCGGCCCAAAGCTGAGCGAGCGCGTCAGGTTGGCGTACAGGCCGTGGCGGCGCGCGCACACCTGCAGCGAAGCGCGTCCGCCGAGGCGCTCGTGCGTCGGCGCCGCATGGCAGAACAGCGGCAGCCGCCGTTCGCCCGCCGCCAGCACCGCGGCCGGCTGGATGCCGCGCGCCCACAGGGCCTGCGCCGCGGCACCCGCCAGCTGGAACTCGGTCCACTCGGGCCGGGCGGCGCGCAGCACCTCGCCCACCGCCGCCGCCGCGTCCCGCCCGAGCGCGCGATAGCGTGCCTGCTCGGCGTCGCCCAGCACCATGCGGCGCAGGCGCAGGCTGGCCGGCAGCGGTTGGTCGACGTGGTTCGGGCGGTCGGTCAGCACCGCGCCGCCGGCCGCCGCGCCCAGCACGTAGGTCTCGCGCAGCTCGACCTCGGCCCAGGGCGCGATGTGGTATGTGAAGCCGGGCGGCACCTGCTCCTGGCGCAGGCGCTCGCCCTCGATCTCGTCGGTCAGGATCACGGCGTCGTCGCGCGTGACCAGCACCTCGGCGGCGCCGCTGTCGAGGGCCAGCTGCACCGAGGCGTCGCCGCCGGCGGTGACCCAGGATACCCAGTCGAGGCCGCGCAGGCGGATCGCGCCCGCGCCGCTCTGGGCCAGCGTCTCGCGCAGCAGCGCCAGCTTGGCCGCCACTTCGCCAGCGCGCACATCGGGTGTCGAGTCGATCGTCATGCGCCATCCTCCAGGTTGATCTCGACCTGCTGCAATTCGTAAGCCGTGGTTTCGGGCAGCACGTCCATCGCGACCATGCCGGCGCCGAGCTCGGTGCCGGCCAGGTGTTTCAGGCGGTCGCGGGTGCGGTAAGGCGGGTAGAACTGGGCGTGCAGCTGGGTTTCCGGGTGGTCGGCGCCATCCAGCGGCGCCTGGTACCAGCACATCAGGTAGGGAAACGGGCGGTCCCACAGGCTGTCGAACTTCAGCAGCACGGTCTTCAGCGCGCGCGCCAGGCTCTCGGACTGCGGCGGCGTGAGCGCGGCGAAATCCTTGCACGGCGCAATCGGCATCACCCACACTTCATACGGATAGCGCGCGCAGGCCGGCACGAAGGCGATCGCATAGTCGTCCTGGTACAGCACGCGCTTGCCGTCGGCGGCTTCGTCGCGCGCCATGTCGCACAGCAGGCTGGCACCGTGCTGCAGGTAATACTCGCGCTCCTGCGCCAGCATGCGCGCCGGCACCGGCGGCACGAAGGGATAGGCATACAGCTGGCCGTGCGGATGGTGCAGCGTGACGCCGACCTCGGCGCCGCGGTTCTCGAACGCCAGCACGTACTGGATATGGCTCTTGCCCTGCAGCCGGCGGGTGCGGTCGCCCCACACCTTCAGCAGCAGCTCGATGCGCGACAGCGGCAGCCGTGCCAGCGGCGTCTTCGGGTCCTGCGTGAACACCACCACCTCGCACTGGCCGTTGGCGGGTGCGCTCGGCACCGTCAGCGCCGGCGGATCGTGCGCATCCAATGCCAGCGACGGGAAGCGGTTCTCGAACACGGCGATCTCGTATGCGCCGGCCGGGATCTCGGTCGGGTGCTGCGCGTCGACGGTCGGTGCCAGCGGGTTGTACTGGGGCGGCGGCTGGTAAGTGCGGTTCTGGCGGAAGGCCGCATAGGCGACCCATTCGCCGCGCAGCGGATGCCAGCGCAGGTGCGGATTGGGGTGTTGCGGCTCCGGAAATGGACTCGGCGCGGCCATCCCGTCCGGGATCGGCCGATTGCTGTACAGCGTAAGTTGTCGTCCGTCAGGCTTTACGAGTTCTTGGCTATGCATAGCATATTCATGTCGAGCGTCACGCGGATTTTTCCGCATGACTTCCGGTAGCGAAATCAAAGTCAGGGACCGATCCTAACATGCAGTTTTCGCCACATTTTCTTGCAGGAAGCACTCGATTTTCCGGTGGTCAACTGGGGTGCGCCGCCGTCGCGCACGGCAGTTTGCTGCGCCTGCTTTCTCTCCTAGGGAAAGGACGTGATCGCAGTCAGGTTTCCCTATGAAACCAGGCCTGCCGTAGGCAGATGCCTACAGAATTCTGAGAACAATTCGCTGGTTTTGGCGAGACATTCTCCTACGCCCCAGACTGTGCTCCAGATCGTGAGCGCGTGTCGCGGCGCCCTTCCCGGCCAATGGCGCTGCTGCAGTGCAAAAAAAAGCCCGGCACGGGCCGGGCTGTCTGGAAAGGCTGGCGCCTACTTCGCCAGCTCGGCCATGACGGCGGTGTACATCTCCAGATTCAGCAGCAATTGCTTGACCGTGATGAACTCGTGTTCCGAGTGGCCGGTGTACACGGTGCGCGGCATCGACGGGCCGAAGCTGACCGCGCGCGGGAACAGGCGCGAATTGGTGCCGCCGCCGACCGCCACCGGTTTCGGCTCCTTGATGCCGGTGTAGTAAGAAAACACGCTCATCAATACCGGCAGCTGCGGCGCATCCTTCTGCACCCACGGATCGCCGATCTCCATGCTCACGTTGGCCGGCGCCCCATGCGCGCCCTGCCACTGGGCCAGCGCGGCGTTGATCTCGTTGGTCAGTTGTTCCGCGGTCTTGCCCTGCGGGCGGCGGATGTTGATGGCGACTTCGATGCCGCCCGCCGCGGCGTCGGCGCCGGCTGGCGCGCCGCTGGTGGCCGCAGTGGCGGCCGCATGCTGGCGGATCACGGTCGGGGCGAAGGTCATCGGCCCCATGAAGGCATCGCGGTAGGCGATGTTGCCGAACTTCTCGCCCAGGTAGCCGGTGCCGACCATCTCGTTGAGGAAATTGACGGCGGCACCGGCCCCGGCGTCGGGCCAGCTGTGCACCGCCAGCGCATCGGCCAGCATGCTGATCGCGTTGATGCCGTCCTCCGGCTTCGAGGAGTGGGCCGACACGCCCTTGGCCGTCACCACCAGGTCCTGCCCTTTCCACTCGAAGCCGTAGCGCATGCCGGTCTGCTTCGCGCCGCGCTGGCGGATCTGGGCTTCCAGCGCCGGGGTCGCATCGGCAATCGTGGCCTGGGCATCTTCCGGGATCTGGCTGCCGAAGAAGCCGCCGCCGAACTGGCTGATGACGGGGCCGCCCGGCTCGGCCGGCAGCGCCGGCTTGGGCAGGGTCACGGCCAGCGTGCCATAGCCCTTCTCGGCGGTCACCGCGGGGTATTCGGCGTCGAGCGTGATGTTCACCTGCGGCAGCGGGTGCGTCTTGACGAACTGCTCGAGCGGCCCCCAGTCCGATTCCTCGGCCATGTAAACATAGAGCTCGATGCGCTTGGACAGCGGCAGCTGCAGGTCCTTCAGCGACTTCATCGCGTACAGCGCGGTGGCGATCGGCCCCTTGTCGTCTTCGGCACCACGCGCCAGCAGCTTGCCGGGTTCGCTGGTGCGGTCCAGCTCGAACGGCGACTTTTTCCATTTGGAGGGATCGACCGGCTGCACGTCGCCGTGCGCGACCAGGCCGACCCGTTCTTCGCCCTGGCCGAGGCCGATCACGACCACGCAGCCATGGTCGGCGGCATCGAGGCCGAAGCGTTCGGCTTCACCTTTCAGGAAAGCCTTGAATTCGGCGTGGCGCGGATTCTTGTCGCAAGGGACCTTGTCGTCGGCGACCGTGTTGTAGCTGACCAGCTTGGCGAGCAGGTCGACCACGTCGGTGCGGTAGGCGGTGGCGGCGTGCTTGGCGGCGTTCAGGGCGGCCTCGCCGGGCGCGGCCGGGGCGGCGCTCGCCACCGTGGCGCTGCCCAGCGCGGCGGCCAGCAGCAGGCCGGCCAGGGGTCTCGATGTTTTCATGTAAAGCCTGCGTCTCCGTAATTTCTAAGGCGCAAGGAGTCTAGCAGGAAGGATGGCGGGCCGGAAGCACGGCGGCGTCCCGTCGCGCAATCGGGTATCGTATGACGATGGCTACAACGATAAGGAACACGTAAGAATGAGCTATAAATCCATCCAGCGGGTGCACCCCGCGATGCGCGACGATATCGGCGACCTGATCACGCAGCGGCCGGTGCCGGGACCGCACCTCGACCAGATCGATCCCTTCCTCTTCCTCAACCACCACGGCCCGCAGGTCTACCCGGCCCACAACCGCGGCCTGCCCTTCGGTCCGCACCCGCACCGCGGCTTCGAGACCGTCACCTTCATCCTCGACGGCCTGCTGGCCCACCGCGACAGCGCCGGCCACGAAAGCATCATCGGCCCCGGCGGCGTGCAATGGATGACGGCCGGGAGCGGACTGGTGCACGCGGAAATCTCGCCGCGCGAATTCCTCGAGACCGGCGGCCCGCTCGAAATCCTGCAGCTGTGGGTCAACCTGCCGCCCGCCCTCAAGATGACGGCGCCGCGCTACACCGGCCTGCAGCGCGACCAGCTCCCGGTGATCGACAGCGACGGCGGCAAGGTGCGCCTGCAACTGGTCTCGGGCGAGTACCAGGGCGTAAAGGGTCCGATCGAATCGCTGACCGGCGTCTTCATGAGCACCGTGGAAATGAAAGCCGGCGCGCGGCTCTACCTGAACAATCTTTTGGAGCGCAACGTGTTCCTGTACGTGGTGCGCGGCGTGATCCAGGTCCAGCCGGACACCGTCAGCGCCTTCCACCTGTGCGAATTCGAACCCGAAGGCGACGAGCTCGAGATCGTCGCTGAACACGACAGCGTGCTGCTGCTCGGCCACGCCGAACCGATCCGCGAACCGGTGGTGTCGCACGGCCCGTTCGTGATGAACACGCGCGAGGAAATCAACCAGGCGATCCGCGACTACCAGGCCGGCAAGTTCGGCGCGCCCATGTGAGCGCAACAAGGACATAGACAGCCATGCACCCAGCCCCCCTTGCCGCCACCACGCGCGGCTACCCGGCCACCGGCTACGCCGTCGAGAACATCCACTACGGCTCGGTGGCCGTGGTGGACGCCGGCGGCCGCCTGCTGTACGCGAGCGGCGACCCGGACTTCATGACGTTTACGCGCTCGGCGCTGAAACCCTTCCAGGCCCTGCCCTTCGTGCTCGACGACGGTCCGGCGCGCTTCGGCCTGACGCGCGACGAGCTGGCCCTGCTGTGCGCCAGCCACTCGGGCGAGGACAAGCACGTGGCCGGGGTGCGCGCCATCCTGGACAAGATCGGCGTCGACGAAAGCCATCTCGCATGCGGCTGCGCGGTGCCGCTGTTCTACGATTTCACCGGCCAGCCGGTACCGCCGGATGCCCGCTTCACGCCGGTGCACCACAACTGCTCGGGCAAGCACAGCGGCTTTTTGGCCTGGTGCCGCCTGCATGGCGCGCCGCTGGACAACTACGTGGCGCCCGAACACCCGCTGCAGCGCGCCGTGCGCGCCACCCTGGCCGACTGCGTGCAGATGGACGAGGCGCAGCTGCCGACCGGCCTCGACGGCTGCTCGGCGCCCAACTTCGCGATGCCGCTGGCGCGCCTGGCGCACCTGTACGCGCGCCTGGCGCAAGGCGCGAATGACCCGCGCCTGGGCGCTGCCATGGGCGACCTGTTCGACGCCATGACCGCGCGCCCGGACCTGGTCTCGGGCACCGAGCGCACCGACCTGCACTGGATGGGCGCGGGCGGCGGCGACTGGGTCGCCAAGATCGGCGCCGACGCCGTGCAGGCGATCGGCATCCGCTCGGCCGGCATCGGCATCGCGATCAAGGTCGCGGACGGCAACGTGCGGGCGCTGCATCCGGCCGTCTACAGCGTGCTGGACCAGCTCGGCCTGCTGAACGCCGAACGCCGCAGCCTGCTCGAGCGCTACCGCAACCCGGCCATCAAGAATGCCCGCGGCAGCGTCGCCGGCGACATCCACGCGGTATTCACCCTGCAATCGGCCTGACCTGCATCAAACCGGGGTCAGAGCCCGGTTTTTGGAAAGTTCTTTAAAGCAGTTGTTCCGAGCGGTATCGAACACCGAGCGCATCCGCTACCCGGCTAGCATGGTTGTCCATGTCCGACCACCTTTGGAGAGCTTCGCATGTTCGACACGACAACTGCCCAACAAGCGCGTGCCATGCTGCACGCCCTGCTCCTGCTGTCTTTCCTGGCACTCGGCGGCTGCGCCAGCCTGAGCCAGGGCGACCAGCAAAGCGTCGCCGGCAAGACCTATGTGATCACCGGCGCTTCCAGCGGCTTCGGGCGCGGCGTCGCCTTGCGGCTGGCGGGCATGAAGGCCAACGTGGTGCTGGCCGCGCGCCGCACCGAGGTATTGAACCAGGTCGCGGCCCAGGCCCAGGCCGCCGGCGGCAGCGCGCTGGTGGTCACCACCGACGTGTCGAAGGCCGAAGACGTGCGCCGGCTGGCGGATGCTGCCGTGCAGCGCTTCGGCCGCATCGACGTCTGGATCAACAACGCGGCGGTGGGCGCGATCGGCGCCTTCGACAGCGTCCCGGTCGAGGACCACGCGCGCGTGGTCGACGTCAACCTGAAGGGCGTGATCTACGGCAGCCACGTGGCGCTGCAGCAGTTCCGCAAGCAGGGCGCCGGCGTGCTGGTCAACCTCGGGTCGGTCGAGAGCGAGGTGCCGCTGGCCTACCACGCCTCCTACTCGGCGACCAAGGCGGCGATCCTGGCGCTCGGCCGGGCCCTCAACGAAGAGCTGCGCCTGGCCGGCCTGCGCGGCCCGATCGACGTCGCGACCGTGATGCCCTGGGCCACCGACACGCCCTTCTTCGACCACGCCGCCAACTACACCGGGCGCACCGCGCGCATGCCGGCGATGGACCCGGCGGACAAGGTGGTCGACTACATCGTCTACGCCTCGCTGCACCCGAGCGAGGAAGTGCCGACCGGGTGGAAGGCGCGCGGGGCGGTGTGGTCGCACCACCTGGCACCGGACCTGACCGAACGCATCTCGGCGAATATCGCGCACAAGTCGCAGATGGAAAAAGCGCCGCCGACCCTGCCGCCGACCAGCGGGTCGCTGTACCAGCCGATGCCGGCCGGGACCGGGGTCGATGGCGGAGTGCGGGCGCGCATGGAGCGGGAGGATGCGGCGCGGAAGGAACGATAACTATATAAACGGTTTATCCGGCCGCCCGCTGCAGCATCTGCTCCACCACCGCGATCACCTGCGCATCGTTCCAGTACGCCGTGTGCGACATCGGATTCCAGCTCTTCAGGATCCAGTTCACCATCCCCTGCCCCGCATTGATCGCGCGGTCGTCCACCAGCGCCGCGTACTCCGGCGACAGCGGCTGCAGCGGCCAGCCGAGCGCGTCGTCCGGGTCGTAGATATTGATCCATTCGAAGCCCGGCGTCGGCCGCGCGATCGGCTTGATGTCCATGGTGCGGTGGGCAGCGACGAAGATCGGGATGTTGCAGCCGGTGGTGACGAAGGCAGTGCAGCTGGCGCCGGCCAGGAAGCGGCGCTCGTCGGCCGTCAGGCGATGGCCCAGCGTGCGCATCGACCAGGCGTCGACGTCCTTCCAGATCCCGGCCAGTACCGGCAGGCCCGCCAGCGCTTTCTGCGCATCGTAAATATAGCTGGACAGCACCTGGCAGCCGAGCGACTGCGCCAGGAACACGACCGCGCTGCCGGGGGCGTTGCGGTACACGCCCAGCAGCTGGCGGGCAATAGCCGCCTGCGCCAGTTCGTAGACCGAGCCATCGATCTCCTTGCGGTTTTCCAGCCCGGCAGCGTCGCCGAAGCCGAACAGCAGGAAGCGGCGGAGGTCGTCGTAGTGCAGCTTGGTGGCGCTGTTCACCCTGGCCCAGACGGTTTCCTGGTTCGGCTTCAGGATGTCCTGGTAATACACCGAGCGGAAATCGACGCCGGCGGCCAGCGTGCCGAGGCGGCCGTGCAGGTTGCCGAAAATGCTGGTGGCATAGTCGCGCGGGGTTTCGCCCATTCCATGGACGGTGAGCAAAGCGGCTTGCGGCATAACTGTCCTTTCAGTAACGCTTCCCAATTTACATATTCTCTCTGAAAGATCCATCACGGCGCGCTTGCCAAGTTCTATTGCATAAAATAAAATCGATAGATTCCTATCTATTCTGTATCTAATGATGAGTGGTCTACCTGAATCTCCCGAGGAGCGGTTCTCCGCGGCCCTGCACGGCAGCGCACGTTTGTGGCGCCTGGCGCTGGACAAGCGCCTCAAGCACCTCGGCATCGGCCAGTCCGGCTGGATGACGATCGCGATGATCGCCAAGTCGGCGCAGCCGATGTCGCAGCGCGCGCTGGCCGACCTGGTCGGCGTCGAAGGACCGTCGATGGTGTCGATGCTGGACCGCCTCGAGCGCGACGGTTTCGTCACGCGCGCGCCCTCGCCCAATGACCGCCGCGTCAAGCTGGCGCACCTGACCGATGCCGGGCGCACCGTCTACGACGAGGTGCGCAAGGAGGCGGAAGCCTTCCGCAAGAACCTGTTCGCGGGTATGGACCAGCAGGCGCTGGCCGCCGCCGCCGCCCTGCTGGAAACCCTGCGCACGCGCATCGAGAGCGAGCTGTGAGCGACAACCCCAGCGCGGCCTCCGAGCGGCTGCCGATCAACCGCACCATGATCACGGTATCGATCATGCTGGCGACGATCATCCAGGCGCTCGACGGCACCATCGCCAACGTGGCCCTGCCCCACATGCAGGGTTCGCTGTCGGCATCGACCGACCAGATCACCTGGGTGCTGACCTCCTTCATCGTGGCGGCTGCGATCGCAACGCCGCTGAACGGCTGGCTGGTCGACCGCTTCGGCCTGAAGAAGGTGTTCCTGGTCTCGGTGGCCGGCTTCACCATCGCCTCGGTACTGTGCGGGCTGTCGGCCACGCTGACCGAGATCGTGGTCGCGCGCATGCTGCAGGGCGTGTTCGGCGCCGCGCTGGTGCCGCTGTCGCAGTCGGTCCTGCTCGACATCAACCCGAAGGAAAAGCACGGCTCGGCGATGGCGGTCTGGGGCATGGGTGTGATGATCGGCCCGATCCTGGGCCCGTCGCTGGGCGGCTGGCTGACCGACAGCTACAGCTGGCGCTGGGTGTTCTTCATCAACGTGCCGATCGGCGCCATGGCCTTCTGGGGCATCTGGCGCTACATCCACGGCGAAGCGGGCGCACGCCGCGTGCGCTTCGACATGTTCGGCTTCGTCACCCTGTCGATCGCCATCGGCGCGCTGCAGATGCTGCTCGACCGCGGGGAACAGAACGACTGGTTCGCGTCGATCGAGACCTGGGTCGAGCTGATCCTGACCACGATGGCCTTCGCCTACTTCATCGGCCACACGCTGACGCGCCCGGCCGGCACCACCTTCGTCGATTTCCGGCTATTGAAGAACCCGAACTACGTTACCGGCCTGCTGCTGATCTTCATCGTCGGCATGGTGCTGTTCGCGACGCGCGCGCTGATGCCGACCATGCTGCAGGGCCTGATGGGCTACCCGGCGATGATGGCCGGCCTGGTCACCGCGCCGTCCGGCCTGGGCACGATGGCGGCCATGCTGGTGGTGGGGCGCCTGACCGGCAAGGTCGACTTCCGCCTGCTGCTGGGCGCCGGCTTCGCCATCACCGCCTTCTCGCTGTGGCAGATGACCGGCTACACGCTAGTGCTGTCGGAATCCGACATCGTCTGGCCCGGCGTGATCCAGGGCGTGGGCCTGGGCCTGGTGTTCGTGCCGCTGTCGGCCGCCACCTTCGCCACGCTGTCGCCGCAGATGCGCGCCGAAGGCACGGCCCTGTACAGCCTGGTGCGCAACATCGGCTCCTCGATCGGCATCGCGCTGGTGCAGGTACTGCTGGTGCAGAACACGAATACCGCGCACGAGTCGCTGGCCGCCCACATCAACGGCGCCAACGCGGCGCTGCAGGACCCGACAAGCATCTACAGCATGGCGACCCAGGCCGGCGCCGCCATGATCAATAACGAAGTCACGCGCCAGGCCTCGATGATCGCCTACGTCGACGACTACTGGCTGATGATGCTGCTGACGCTGGCCGTGATCCCGATGCTGCTGCTGATCCGGCCGCCGAAGGCGAGCAGCGGCCCGGTGCAGGTCGACCACGCGGCCATGGAATAACCCGAGAAAGCAAACCAAGTGCGACAACTTACACTTCTTCCGATCGCCGCCGCCGCCACGCTGGCGCTGCTGGCCGGCTGCATCGGCGTGCCGCCCGACACCACGCGCAGCACCGGCCCCGACGCCGCCAGGGTGCGCCTGGCCGGCGACATCGTGCTGCCTGCAGATGCGTGGCCGGCCGAGCAATGGTGGCAGGCCTACGGCGACCCGCAGCTGAACGAACTGGTCGCCCGCGCCCTGCGCGACAACCCGACCCTGGCCACGGCGCAGGCGCGCCTGGCCGGCGCCCGCGCGGTCGTCGGCACCGAACAGGCCAATGAAGGCGCCCAGGTCGGCCTGGCCACCGGCGCCAACCGCCAGCGCTACTCGTCCAACGGCTTCTTCCCGCCGCCGCTGGGCGGCGCCTGGTACAACGACTTTTCGGTGCAGGCACGCGCCAGCTACGACTTCGACTGGTGGGGCAAGCACCGCGCCCTGATCGCCGCCGCATTGGGCGAAGCCAATGCGCGCCTGGCCGAAGGCGCGCAGGCCGCGCAGACGCTGGCGGCCTCGGTGGCGCAGAGCTACTTCCGCCTGCAGATGCTGTGGGCGCGCCAGGACAACGTGAATGCGCTGATCGCCGTGCAGCGCGGCCTGATCGCGGATCGCCAGGCGCGCATGGCCCACGGCCTGCTGAGCCAGGACGCGCTGCAGGCCGCGCAACTCGACCTGGCCAACCTGCAGGAGCAGGCGGTGCGCTACGACACCGATGCCGCGCGCGAACGCGAAGCGCTGCGCGCGCTGCTGGGCGGCGACGCCGACGCCCTGGCGGCGCTGGCGCACTTCCAGCCGGCGCCCGCCGCCAACGCCCTGCCGCACGCACTGGGCCTGGAACTGCTGGCGCGCCGTCCCGACCTGCAGGCCGCGCGCTGGCGCGTCGAGGCGCAACTGGGACGCGTGACCGCCGGCGAACTGGCCTTCCGCCCCGACATCAACCTGGTGGGGTCGATCGGCCTGGACGCGGTCTCGGTCGGCAAGCTGCTGCGCTATCCGAGCCGCACGCCGCTGGTCGGCGCCACCCTCGACCTGCCGCTGTTCGACAGCGGCCGCCTGAAGGCCCAGCTGGGTGTGGCGCGCGCCGAGCGCGACACCCTGGTAGCCGAGTACAACGAGGCAGTGCTGAACGCGGTGCGTGACGTGGCGATGGAAGGCGCGACGCTGCAGGGCCTGGAGCGCGAGTCGGCCTCGCACGCCGCGGCGCTGGACGCCAGCGCGCGCCTGGCCGCGAATGCCGAAGCGCGCCAGCAACGCGGCCTGGCCGACCGCGCTGCCGTGCTGCAGGCAAGACAGACCCTGCTGCGCCAGCGCGACACCGACCTGCAACTGCTCGACGCCCGCCTGCAGACCCAGGTCGCGCTGGTCAAGGCGCTCGGCGGCGGCTACCGCGCACCCGCCATCCAGACCGCATCCGTCCAGAACCCACCGAGGGCAGAATAACCATGAGCACCGACACCAACCCCCCCAAACCCGGCAAGCGCAAGCTCGTCCTGCTGGCGATCACCGCCGCCTTCATCGCCGCCGGCATCGGCTACGGCGCCTATTACACGCTGGTCGCCTCCAAGCGCGTCGAGACCGACAACGCCTACGTCGGCGGCAACCTGGTCAACGTCTCGTCGCAGGTGAACGGCAGCGTGGTCGAGATCCGCGCCGACGAAACGCAGATGGTGAAAGCCGGCACCGAGATCGTCAAGCTGGACCCGGCCGACGCCGCCGTCAACCTGGCGCAGGCCGAGGCCAGGCTGGGCCAGGCCGTGCGCCAGCAGCGCGAGCGCTACACCAACGTCGAGCAGTACCAGGCCGTGATCGAGCAGCGCCGCGTGGCCCTGAAGACGGCGCAGGAAGACCTGGCGCGACGCATGCCGCTGGCGGCGGACAACGTGGTCTCGGGCGAAGACGTGGCGCACGCGCGCCGCGCCGTCGACGATGCCAAGGCGGCGCTGGAAGTCGCGCAGCGCCAGCTCGCGGGCGCGCGCGTGTCGGTGGCCGGCGTGGCCCCGGCCGAGCATCCGACCGTGCTGGCCGCCAAGGCCGAGTACCTGGGGGCCTGGCTGGCGGCGCGCCGCAACGCCATCGTGGCGCCGGTGAGCGGCTACGTCGCCAAGCGCAGCGTGCAGGTCGGCAGCCGCATCGCCCCGGGTGCGCCGCTGCTCTCGATCGTGCCGCTGGACCAGCTGTGGGTCGACGCCAACTTCAAGGAATCGGAACTGCGCGACATCCGCGTCGGCCAGCCGGCCACCATCGAAGCCGACATCTACGGCAGCAAGGTGACTTACCACGGCAAGGTGGTGGGCCTGGGCGCCGGCACCGGCAGCGCCTTCTCGCTGCTGCCGGCGCAGAACGCCAGCGGCAACTGGATCAAGGTGGTGCAGCGGGTACCGGTGCGCATCTCGCTGGACCCGAAAGAGCTGGCGGCGAATCCGCTGCGTGTGGGGCTGTCGGCGACCGTCGACGTCGATATCAGTGCGCAGGGTGGCAGCGCGCTGGGGACCGTGGCGGCACCAAGCCCGGCTTATGCGACCAATGTGCTGGACCAGCCATTGCAACAGGCGCAGCAGGCGACCGATGCGATTGTGGCGCGGAATATGGCGAATTGAGATTCACTGCGATGTGAAACATCGTTAGCCCTAAAACGTCGCCCCTGCGAAGGCAGGGGCCCAAGTTTTCGGCTGCACCACGAACTTGGGCCCCTGCCTTCGCAGGGGCGACGGTTTCTAAACCAGCTTATTTCAGGACGACCGGCGTCAGCGCCCGCCCACTCCTGAACCACGACCGCAAATTATCCAGCATCAGCTGCGCCATCGCCGCCCGCGTCTCGCGCGTGGCGCTGCCCAGGTGCGGCGTCAGCATCACGTTGTCGAGCGTGAAGAAGCGCGGGTCGATGGCCGGTTCGTTGTCGAACACGTCCAGCGCCGCGCCGGCGATGGTGCCCTGCTCCAGCGCATCCAGCAGCGCGGCCTGGTCGACCACCGAGCCGCGCGCCACGTTCACCAGCCAGCCCTGCGGCCCGAGTGCCGCCAGCACGCGCGCATCGACCAGGTGCGCTGTCTCGGCGCCGCCCGGCGCCACCACGATCAGGATGTCGACGTCGCGCGCCAGCGCGGCCAGGTCCGGCTCGTGGCGCCAGGCCAGGTTCTGGTCGCTGCGGCCGTGGTAGGCCAGCGCCACGCCGAAGGGTTCGAGGCGGCGCGCGATGTCCTTGCCGATGCGGCCCAGGCCGACGATGCCGACGTGCTTGCCGGCCAGGCTGGTCGACAGCGGAAAAGCGGCGCCGGCCCAGCGGCCTTCGCGCACGAAGCGGTCGGCCTGCGGCAGGCGGCGCAGCAGCGACAGCAGCGTGCCCACGCACAGCTCGGCCACGGCGGCGTTCAGCACGTCGGGCGTATTGGTCACCACGATGCCGCGTCCGGCCGCCAGGCCGAGCGGGATCAGGTCGTAGCCGACGCCGTTGGTGGCGATGATTTCCAGCCCGGGAAGGCGCTCGACCAGCGCCGCCGGCACCTCCAGGTTGCTGCGCGTGACCACGCCGCGGATGCCCGCCGCCAGCGCCGGGTCGCGTTCCAGGTCGGCCACGGACAGGCAGCGGAATTCGGCGTCGATCTGCGCCTGCACCTCGGGCGGGAACGCGCCGATCTGCAGCAGGTCGACCTGCGGCTGCGCGCTCATCGGCCCGCGGCGGCCTGGCCGATTTCCAGTTCGAAGGTGGCCACGCCGTCGACGCCGCCGCGCACGCGGTCGCCCGGATTCAGGGCATCGACGCCGGACGGGGTGCCGGTGTAGATCAGGTCACCCGGCGCCAGCGCGACGAAGCGCGACAGGTAGGCGATGACGTCGGCCACCGGCCAGATCATCTCGTTCAGGTTGCCTTCCTGCTTGCGCTGGCCGTTGACCTCGAGCCAGATGGCAGCATCGTCCGGGTGGCCGACCGCGCTCACCGGCTGCAGCGGGCTGCACGGCGCCGAGGCATCGAAACCCTTGGCCATGTCCCACGGCCGGCCGTCCTTCTTGGCGATCGCCTGCAGATCGCGCCGGGTCAGGTCGAGGCCAACGCCATAGCCCCATACCAGGTCGAGCGCCTGTTGCGGCGCGATGTCGGTGCCGCCGCCCTTCAAGGCCACCACCAGTTCGACTTCGTGGTGCAGTTCCTGCGTCGACGGCGGATACGGCACGCTGCCGCTGGCCGGCACCACGGCATCGGCCGGCTTGGTGAAGAAGAACGGCGGTTCGCGGCTCGGATCGCTGCCCATTTCGCGCGCGTGGGCGGCGTAGTTACGGCCGACGCAGAACACGCGGCGCACGGGGAAGGTCTGGTCGGAACCGGCCACGGCGAGGGCCGGGGTGGCGGGCGGGGTAATGACGAAGGCGGTCATGCTGATCCTTGTAAAGACGATGGTCCGGGGCCTGTGTCTCAGGCGCATCGGAAAGCGTATCACAATCGCCATCTTTGCGAGGATCGAGAAGCACGCCGTCCCCGCACCAAGCACGTCGCCCCCGCGAAGGCGGGGGTCCAAGTTCGTTGCGGTCCCATAGCGCGTGCTAAAGGCTGCTCATGGAAACTTGGACCCCCGCCTGCGCGGGGGCGACGTTGATTAATGGTGCGATGGTACCGGCTACACCGATTTCAGCCGGCGGAGATCAGAACTCTTCCCAATCGCTCTCCACCACATCGCGCGCAGCCGTCGGCTTGCTTGCCGCCTTGGCTGCCGGTTTTGCAGCCGGCTTGGCTGCCGCCGGCGCGGCAACCGCAGGCGCAGGCGCACGCTTGGCAGCCGCCGGCTTCGCAACCGCCAGGCGCGGCGCAGCCGGTGCCGGTGCCGCGACCGGCGCCCGCTGCACGGCCATGCCACCCGCATGCGCATCCAGGCGGAACACCGCCACCGCCTCGGTCAGGCGCGCCGCCTGCTCCTGCAGCGATTGCGAGGCCGCCGCGGCTTCCTCGACCAGCGCCGCGTTCTGCTGGGTCACGCCGTCCATCTGGGTCACCGCCTCGTTGACCTGCTGGATGCCGGCGCTCTGTTCCTGACTGGCCGAGCTGATCTCGTTGAGGATGTCGGCCACGTGGCGCACGCTGGTCACGATTTCTTCCATCGTGGCGCCGGCGTCCTTCACCAGCCGGCTGCCGGCTTCGACGCGTTCGCTCGAGTCGCCGATCAGGCCCTTGATTTCCTTGGCCGCCGCGGCCGAACGCTGCGCCAGACTGCGCACTTCGCCCGCCACCACGGCGAAGCCGCGGCCCTGCTCGCCGGCACGGGCGGCTTCCACCGCTGCGTTCAGCGCCAGGATGTTGGTCTGGAAAGCGATGCCGTCGATGACCGAAATGATGTCGACGATCTTGCCGGAGGCGGCGTGGATCTGTTCCATGGTCTGCACCACTTCCTGGATCACCTGGCCGCCGCGTGCGGCCACGCCGCTGGCGGTGTCGGCCAGCGTGTTGGCCTGGCGCGCATTGTCGGCGTTCTGCTTCACGGTCGAGGTCAGCTCTTCCATCGACGACGCGGTTTCTTCCAGCGAGCCGGCCTGCTGCTCGGTGCGCGCCGACAGGTCGAGGTTGCCGGCGGCGACTTCCGACGACGCGGTGGCGATGGCATCGGTGCTGCTGCGCACCGTGCCCACGGTCGCGACCAGCTGCTCGTTCATGGCCTTCAGCGCCTTCAGCAGCTGGGCCACTTCGCAATCGCCCTTGGCGTCGACCTTGCTGGTCAGGTCGCCGGCAGCGACCGCGTTGGCGACGTCGAGCGCATGGCGCAACGGACGCGTGATCGATACCGTGATCCAGCGCGCCAGCGCGGCAGCGGCGGCCAGGATGACCAGGCCAAGCACGATCATCAGGGTACGCGTCTGTTTATAGGTTTGCTCGGCCTCGAGCGCCTTCTTCTGCGCCAGCCCCTTCTGCACCGCGATCTGCTCGGCGACTGCCAGCTTCAGCGCGGCCAGCGCCGGACGCAGTTCCTTGATCAGGTAAGCCTTCGCTCCCGGCGCGTCGCCGGCGTTGATCAGGCGGACCAGCTCTTCCTGGCCTTTCAGGTAGCGCGTACCGGCTTCCTGCTGCTTGGCCAGCACCTCACGCGCCTTCGGATCGCGCAAGAGACTGTCCAGCTTCTGCAGGATGGCTTCGATTTCCTTGCGCGAGGAACTGATCTCCTCGACCTGCCTGGCGCGATCGGCCGGGTCGTCGTTCAGCATCATGTTGCGTACCGCAAGGGCGATATCACTGATTTCAGTCTGCATGCGCGTCGGCAAGTCGATGCGCGGCATGCGCTGATTGACGATCTCGTCGGTACCATCGTTGACCCGGCCCAGCATGACTGTTCCCTGCCCGACCATGAATACCAGGGCTGCGCAGATCGCGCCAAAACCGATGGCGAGCCGCGTTCCAATTTTTAGATTTCCGATGTTCATTCTTATCTCCGCTTGAATCCGATTCGAGGCGGCGCTGTGGCTGCCGTATTTACCGCACGAGCAATTTACGGCTCAGTATGGTGCGGATTCAATGGCTAAGAATTAACACATGGCAATTATTTGTAGATATTACGGTTGCAATGCAACAATTTGGTGCAAAGAAGTAAATGACTGATAACGCCTGCTCAATAAATTTCGGCGGCAGCCGAGCGCACCGCGCGCAGCAACAGGTCGGCCCCCGGCGACAATAAATGGTCGCGCTGGCGGATGATGCCGAAGGCGTCCATCTTGCACGGCAGCTCGATCGGCAGGATGCGC
Source organism: Herbaspirillum sp. SJZ107 (assembly GCF_006715485.1). Taxonomy (GTDB): domain Bacteria; phylum Pseudomonadota; class Gammaproteobacteria; order Burkholderiales; family Burkholderiaceae_D; genus Telluria. Next base: position 262,203 of record NZ_VFNH01000001.1, on the reverse strand, counting down.
ATCACGTTCAGCGAGGCGTAGTACTGCGCCACCTCGAGCGGCATCACGTGGAGCGAATCGGTCTGCTGCAGCAGCGCCGTGATCACCAGCATGGCCGTGGTGTCGACCACGTTGGCCGGCGGTTCCAGGCCGGCGCGGCGGAACATCATGTCGAAGCGGTAGCGCAGGATGCTGCCGTGCGGCGGCAGGATCCAGGGCAGCGGCGCAATGTCCTTCAATTGCAGCTGGGCGTTGTCGAGCAGCGGGTGACCGGGCCGCACCACCGCGCACGCCGGCTCCTCGGTCAGCTCTTCGTAGATCAGGCCCGTGGTGTCGATGGTATCGAAGATGCGGCCGATCATGAAGTCGAGGGTGCCGTGCTGGAGTTTATCCAGCAGGACGTTGCTGGTCTCGAGCTGCACGCCGATGCGCAGCAGCGGCGCGTCTTCCTTCACGCGCGCGATCGCGCGCGGCAGCAGCGCCATCGCCGGCGCCATGATCACCCCGACCTCGACCTGTCCCGACAGCCCGGCCTTGAGCGTGACGATGTCGTCGTGCGCCAGCGCCAGGCTGGTCAGGGCCATGCGCGCGTGGCGGATCATGGTCTCGCCGTAGATGGTCGGCTCCATCCCGCGCGGCAGGCGCTCGAACAGCTTCACCTCGAGCATCTCCTCGAGGTCCTTGATCTGCTTGGACGCCGCGGGCTGGGTCATGTGCAGCTCGTCGGCGGCGCGGTGGATGTTGCGGTAATCGTCGAGGGCGATCAAGAGCAGCAGCTGGCGCGTCTTGAGGCGCGCCTTCAGGAACCAGTTGGGATTCGACGCGTCCATCAGCTGCGCCCGCCCATCACCCTCTGCACCACGCAGAACACGAACAGCAGCCCGCCGATCACGATCCTGGTCCACCACGAACTGAGGGTACCGTCGAAGGCGATCAGGGTCTGGATCGCGCCCAGCACCAGCACGCCCGACAGCGCGCCGGCGATGTAGCCGTAGCCGCCCGTGAGCAGCGTGCCGCCGATCACCACCGCCGCGATCGCATCCAGCTCCAGGCCCTGTCCGTGCAGCCCGTAGCCGGACAGCATGTAGAACGCGAACAGCACCCCGCCCAGCGCCGCGCACAGGCCGCTCAGCGCATACACGCCGACCTTGGTCCGGCCGACGTTCAGGCCCATCATCGCGGCCGACTGCTCGTTGCCGCCGACCGCATACACGGCGCGGCCGAAGGCCGTGAAATGCGCCAGCCAGACCGCCAGCAGCAGCACGACCAGGGCGATCACGGCGCCGGGCGACAGGAAACCGCCGAGGAAGGGCACCTGGGTCTGCGACACCGCGACGAAGAAGGGCTGGTCGATGGTGATAGACTCGGTGCTGATCAGGTAGCACAAGCCGCGCGCCAGGAACATGCCGGCCAGCGTGACGATGAAGGGCTGCAGCTTGAACAAATGGATGATCAGGCCCATCGCGCCGCCGAACAGCGCGCCGAGCACCAGCACCGCCAGGATGGCCAGGCCGGGCGGCCAGTGCGCCGTCTGCAGCAGCCAGGCCGTGATCATGGTCGACAGGGCCAGCACCGAGCCCACCGACAGGTCGATCCCGCCGGACAGGATCACGAAGCCCATGCCGACCGCGACGACCAGCAGGAAGGCGTTATCGATCAGCAGGTTGAAGCCGACCTGCAGCGACAGGAAGCCCGGATAGGCGGCGCCGCCGATGCCGAGCATGGCCACCAGCAGGATCACCGTCACCAGCGAGGTGAACCAGGGCGCGGAAGAGAGTCCGCGTGCTCCGCTTGCGAGTGCGCTCATGCGGTCCTCTTCTTGAGCAGCTGGCGGAACTCACCCGACTGCGAAATGCAGACGATGAACACGACGATCGCCTTGACCACCATGTTCACTTCGGGCGGCACGCCCAGCGAATAGATCGTGTACGTGAGCGTCTGGATGATCAGCGCGCCGATCATGCTGCCCGCCAGGCTGAACTTGCCGCCCGCGAGCGAGGTGCCACCCAGCGTGACCGCCAAAATCGCATCCAGCTCCAGCAGCAGGCCGGCGTTGTTCGCGTCCGCGCTCTTGATGTTGGACGTGATCAGGAGCCCCGCCAGCCCGGCGCAGGCGCTGCAGAACACGTACACGAAGATGATCAGGGTTGCCGTGCGCAGGCCCGCCAGGCGCGCCGCCACCGGATTGATGCCGACCGTCTGGATGAACAGGCCGAGCGCGGTCTTCTTCACCAGCAGCAGCGTCAGCGCGAACAGCGCCGCCACCACGAACAGCGAGAACGGTAGCCCGGCCAGGTAGCCGCTGCCGAGGAAGAAGTACGGCTTGTAATACACGGTGACGATCTGGCCGTCGGTGATCAGCTGGGCCAGGCCGCGCCCGGCCACCATCAGGATCAGCGTCGCCACGATCGGCTGCAGGCGGATGCCGGCCACGAGTACCCCGTTCCACAGCCCGCACAGCAGCGCGACGCCGACGGCGGCCGCCAGCGCCATGCCCATCGGCGTGTTCGCCACGTATTCGGGCACGCCGTTGTTGACCACCATGGTGCCGCCGATCAGGGTCGCGGCGACGGTGCCGGACAGCGCCACCACCGCGCCGACCGAGATGTCGATGCCGCGCGTGGCGATCACCAGCGTCATGCCGAGCGCCGCCAGCATCAGCGGCGCCGCGCGGTTCAGGATGTCGACCAGGGCGCCGTACAGGTGGCCGTCCTTGATCTCGAGGCGGAAGAAGCCGGGCACCAGCAGCGCGTCCAGCACCAGCAGCACGATCAGGGCCGCGGCCGGGCGCAGCAGCGGATGCTGGAGCAGGACCGTGCGCAGCGATGCGGCCGGCGCTTCGGGCTTGCCGAGGGCGGGATCGACGCGTGTAGTCATGCGCCCTCTCCCGCGATCACCTGCAGCACCGAGGTCTCGTCCAGCTCACCGCGGCGGTACTCGCCGCACGCCTTGCGGTCGCGCATGACCAGCATGCGGTCGGACACGCGCAGCACTTCCGGCAGCTCCGACGAAATGAAAAGAATCGACATGCCCTTGCGGCACAAGGTACTCACGTAATCCATGATTTCCTGCTTGGCGCGCACGTCGATGCCGCGCGTCGGTTCGTCCAGGATCATCAGCCCCGGCTCGGTGGCCAGCCAGCGCGCCAGCAGCACCTTCTGCTGGTTGCCGCCGGAGAGCGAGCCGATCGGGGTCTCGATGCTGGCGGTCTTGATGCCCAGCCATTTGACGTAATCGGATGCCAGCTGCTGCTGGCGCTTCATCGGAATCGCGCGCCAGATGCCCTGGCGCGCCTGTAAAGCCAATATTAAGTTCTCCCGCACCGACAGCGGCAGGATCGCACCCTCGTGCTTCCGGTCTTCCGAGCAGTAGCCGATGCCCTGCGCGATCGCGTCGCGCGGATTGGCCAGCTTGACCCGCTTGCCGCCGACGTCGATGCTGCCGGCGTCCGCGCGGTCGGCGCCGAACAGCAGGCGCGCGGTCTCGGTGCGGCCGGACCCCAGCAAACCGGCCAGGCCGAGCAGTTCGCCGCGGTGCAGTGCGAGATCGACCGGCTGCAGCACGCCCTTGCGGGCGATGCCGTGGGCGGCCAGGAACACCTCGCCGCGCTCCCGTGCTTCTTCACCTTGTGCAGCGCCTTGCTCGGCGTCGGCCGGCGCCCCGATCATCTTGTTCACCAGGGCCAGGCGCGACAGCTCGGCGCACGGGTATTCGCCTTCGCGCTCGCCGTTGCGCATCACCGTGATGCGGTCCGAGATCGCGTAGGTCTGGTCCAGGAAGTGGGTGACGAACAGGATCGCCATCCCTTCCGCGCGCAGGCGGCGCAGCACGCCGAACAGGGTCTGCACCTCGGCTTCGTCGAGGCTGGAGGTCGGCTCGTCGAGGATCAGCACCTTGGCATCGGTATGCAGGGCGCGCGCGATCGCCACCATCTGCTGGATCGCCAGCGGATAGCTCGCCAGGGGCTTGCCGACGTCGACCTCGATCTGCAGCCGTTTCAATAGCTCGGCCGCCTGGCGCCGCATCGAACGCCAGTCCACGAAGCCGAAGCGGCGCGGATAGCGGCCGATGAAGATGTTTTCCGCGACCGAGAGGTTCGGGCACAGGTTCACTTCCTGGTAGACGGTGCTGATGCCGAGCGCCTGCGCATCCTGGGTCGAGCGCGGCCGGATCGGGCGGCCGTCCAGCAGGATGCTGCCGCTGTCGGGCTGGTAGACGCCGGTGAGCACCTTGATCAGCGTGGACTTGCCGGCGCCGTTCTGGCCCATCAACGTGTGCACTTCGCCGGGGAACAGGCGCAGGCCGGCGTCGCACAGCGCCCGCACGCCGGGAAACTGCTTGTGGATGCCGGTGACGTCGAGCACCGGCTGCATGCCGCTACTGAGGGCCGTCATGGCCGGCTCAATATTTGCGGTTCGGGAATTCCTTGGCCGCGACTTCGGCCGGGAACACGCCCTCGGTGACCGTGATGCGCTGCGCGACCGGCTTGCCGGCGGCAACCGCCTGCGCGGTCTGCATCAGGGTCGGCCCCAGCAGCGGATTGCATTCCACGGTGGCGTTCAGCTTACCCTGCATCATGGCCTCGAAGGCACCGCGCACGCCGTCGATCGAGACGATGACGATGTCCTTGCCCGGCTTCAGGCCGGCTTCCTCGATCGCCTGGATCGCGCCGATCGCCATGTCGTCGTTGTGCGCGTACAGCACGTTGATGTTCTTGCCCTCCGACTTCAGGAAGGCTTCCATCACTTCCTTGCCCTTGGTGCGCGTGAAGTCGGCGGTCTGCGAGCGGATGATCTTCATCTTCGGATTGCCGGCGATGACTTCGGCAAACCCCTTCTTGCGGTCGTTGGCCGGCGCGGCGCCGGTGGTGCCCTGCAGCTCGACGATGTTCAGCTGCTTGTTCGGGTTCTTCTTGGCGTAATCCTGCAGCCAGCGCCCGGCGCGGCGGCCCTCTTCCACGAAATCGGAACCGATGAAGCTGACGTACAGCGAGGGATCGCTGACCTTGACCGCGCGGTCGGTCAGGATCACCGGGATTTTGGCGTTCTTGGCTTCGCGCAGCACGGTCTCCCAGCCGGTTTCGACCACCGGCGAGAACGCGATCACGTCGACGCGCTGGGCGATGAAGGAGCGGATCGCCTTGACCTGGTTCTGCTGCTGCTGCTGGGCGTCGGCGAACTTCAGGTTGATGCCGGACTGCTTGGCGGCGGCCTTGATCGAGGCGGTGTTGGCGGTGCGCCATTCGCTTTCGGCGCCGACCTGGGAGAAACCGATGGTGAGGGGTTTGGCGGCAAAGGCCGGGAGGGCGCTGCCGGCACATGCTGCGGCGAGCATGGCGGCGCCCAGCAGGGTTCTGCGGGTGAAGGTCATCACGTGGTCTCCGTATTTTTGTTCCACAATACTAGACCAGAGTGGGATACTCATCCAATCATTTTTTTGATGGATGTAATATATTATTTGATATCACAATGGTTTCCCGCTAGCCTCGTTTCCATCGCGCATCAGCCTCAGGTGATACAAGCTGCCGACCGTCGATCCCTCCTGCGCTACGAACTTGATTTCCAGCTTGCCTTCGGCCTGCAACAGGCCCGTCGGCAGTGCAAAATCGCGCGTGTAGAACTCCTGCGCGTCATCCTTCGCCAACTCGACCTCGGCCAACCGCTGCCCATTCACCAGGAGTTCGAAGCGCCGCCCGCCATCCGCACGCGCAAAGGTCAGCTGCAGCGTCTTCGCCTCCCCCTTCGGATCGTTCAACTGGTAGCTGAACCACTTGCTGGCCCGCCGCCAGTGGCGTCCTTTCGTGATCCCTGACTCCGTCCCCTCCCCCTTGAAGAAGTGATCCGACTCCGGCTGCTGCTCGCCCGGCGCCACCTGGTCGATGGTGCGGGCATCCAGCGCCAGCCGCTCAGCTTCCTTGGCGGCGTTGTCGGCACGCAGGCGCGCATACTCGCCTGGGGTCGACTGCGGCCAGTACATCGTGTAGCGCGCGTCGTGCAGGCGGAAGAAGGGAATGAATTCGGTCGACGCCCCGGTGCCGCCGCCCTGCACCAGCCCGGCCGGCGCGCGGAAGGTCAGCGGCTTGCCCGGCACCGGCTGGAAGCGCCGGATGAAGTCGCGGCGGTCCGAGACAAAGGTCGGTGCCGACTCCAGCGGGCAGACCTGGCCCTTGGCGATATGGCCCATGCGCGAATCGTCGGCCAGGAAGTTCAGGTGCTCCGTGGGGAACGGGTTGGTCTTCGCGGCCAGAACGATCGGGCCGTGCAGCACGGCGTAGTAATTCGACTTGTCCGGCATCTGCTCCAGGCGCGTGCTCATCGGCAGGCTGACGTCCACGCGGTCGCCCTGCTTCCACATGCGGTCGATGCTCAGGTAGCTGCCAGGCGCAGCGTCGATCCGGACCGGGCGGCCATTGATACGCACTGCCAGCTTGCCGGCGGCGACCCAGGCCGGGTAGCGGATCTTCAGCGTGAAGCGGGCATTGCCGTCCACCGTGATGCGCGTGCCCGCCTGGTCCGGAAAACTGTTCGCCTGGGTCAGCGACACGCCTTTCTCGCGCCACTGCAGCGTGGAAGGAATGAACAGGTTGACGAACAGCGCGTCCCGGTCTTTCTCGTCCCTCTCGTGCGCGTAGATGAATTCGCCGTACTTGGCATGGCTCTCGATGCCGGAGCCGACGCAGCACCACATCGCCTGATCTACCTGCGAATACACGCGGTAGTGGTTCGGCCGCATCGGCGTGAAGTAGACAAAGCCGCCGGTCCCGGGCCGCTGCGAGGCCAGGATGTGGTTGTACAGCGCGCGCTCGTAATAGTCGGCGTACCGGCCCTGCTGGTCCGCGAGGAACAGCATTTCGGTCAGCTTGAGCATGTTGTAGGTGTTGCAGGTCTCCGGACCCTCGACCTCGTCAATCATCGGGCTGAAGTCGGCGGTATCGTGGAAGTGTTCCTTGACGCTGTTGCCGCCGATGGCGACGGTGCGGTGCTCGACCACAGTCTGCCAGAAGAATGCGGCGGCTTCCCGCATATCCTTGCGGCCCGAGAGTTCGCCGATGCGCTCGAAACCGATCACCTTCGGGATCTGGGTGTTGGCGTGCAGGCCGGTGAGCTTGTCCTCGCCCTTTTCCAGCGGCTGCAGTATCTGCTGGTGCGAAAACTTCAGCGCAAGCTCAAGATATTTGCGCTCGCCCGTCATCTGGTAGACGTCGGCCAGCACTTCGTTCATGCCGCCATGCTCGCTCTTGAGCATGGTCTGCATCTGTTCTTCGCTCAGGTGGCTGGTCAGGCGCAGCGCCCAGTCGGACAGCGCGACCAGCATCGCCTTCGCATCCTCGTTGCCGGCGTAGCGCCAGGCGTCGCGCAGGCCGGCGTAGACCTTGTGCAGGTTGTACCAGGGGACCCATTTGCCGTTGACCGAGAAGCTGTCGGCGCGCAAGCGGCCGGCGGCGACGTCGCGCCAGGCGGCGCGGCCGCCGGGGATGCCGCCGAGGTAGCCGTCGCCATTTGCCTGCTGGGCGCGTTTCAGCTCGGCGATGCAGTAATCCAGTCGGCGTTTGACCTCGGCGTCGCCGGTCGATGCGAACATCAGCGCCAGTGCCGACAGGTAGTGGCCGCCCATGTGGCCGTCCAGGCCCGAGGATTCCCAGTTGCCGTAGCTGGGCTGCTTGGGCTGCAGGCCGGCTTCGCGCAGGAAGGGAGCGAGCAGGCGGTCCGGCTCCATCACCATCAGGTAGTTCAGGTCGGTGGTCTGGGCGTCGAGGAAGGGACTCGGGCCCAGGCGCACGTCGCGCAGCGGGAACAGGTCGGCGGCGTGGGCGGCCGGCATCGACAGCAGCGCCGCCGCGACCGGCAGCGCGGCCGCGGCGATACGCAAGGCACGCATCGCCGCGTGCACGATCAGCCCTCGACCGCCAGCACCATCACCGCCTTGGCCGGCACCTTGACGGTCAGCTTGCCGCCGCTGGCCGATGCGCTGAACGGCGCCGGCTTGATCGCCTGCGGGTTCTGGAAGGTGTTGTGGGCATCCATCGCATCGGCGGTCAGGACCTGGCCCCGCACCGTCCCTGCCGCCTGGCCGGCGACGTCGAGGGTCACGTCGGTCGCCTCGCGCGGGTTGGTGTTGACCAGGGCGACGTAGACCTTGCCGTCCTTGGCGCGCGCGGCCGAGGCGCTGATGCCGGGCACGCCCTGGCCGTTGGCGCCGTAGGTCGTGTTGTTGGCGAGCGTGACCGGCAGCGAGGTCGCATCCTGGAACGGGATGTACATCTGGTAGGCGTAGTAGGTCGGCGTCAGCAGCATCCTGTTCTTGTCGGTGATGATCATGGCTTGCAGCACGTTGACCATCTGCGCGATGTTGGTCATGCGCACGCGCTCGGCGTGGGCATGGAAGATGTTGAAGTTGAGGGCGGCGACCACGGCGTCGCGCAGGGTGTTGCGCTGGAACAGGAAGCCGGGGTTGGTGCCCTGTTCGACGTCGTACCAGGTGCCCCATTCGTCGACGTAGAAGCCGATCTTTTTCTTCGGATCGTTCTTGTCAAGGACGGCGACGTTCTTGCGGATGAAGTCTTCCATGCGCAGCGTACGCTGCACGGTCGAGAACCATTCGCTTTCCGGGAAGCCGACCGCGGCGCCCTTCTTGTCCCATTCGCCGGTCGGCAGCGTGTAGTAGTGGAAGCTGATGCCGTCGGTGACGCGGCCGGCGTCGCGGCTCAGGACGTCGGTCCAGGCGGTGTCGTCGCCGGTGCCGCCGCTGGCGATCAGCTTGGGCATGCGCTCCTTGGGCGCCTTCAGGAAGGTGGTGTAGTGGTTGTACAGGCTGGTGTAGTACTCGGGCTTCATGTTGCCGCCGCAGCCCCAGGCCTCGTTGCCGATGGCGAAATAGGCGACCTTGAACGGCTGTGGGTGGCCGTTCCTGGCGCGCAGCTGGGCCAGGGTCGACTGGCCCGTCGACGTCATGTACTCGACCCACTCGGCCATTTCCTGCGGGGTACCGGTGCCGAGGTTGCCGTTGACGTAGGCGTCCGCGCCCAGCATCTCGGCCAGGTCGAAGAATTCGTGGGTGCCGACCGCATTGGTTTCGGGGACGCCGCCCCAGTTGGTGTTGACGCTCACCGGGCGCTTGTTGCGCGGGCCGATGCCGTCCTTCCAGTGGTATTCGTCGGCGAAGCAGCCGCCCGGCCAGCGCACCAGCGGCACGTGCAGCGCCTTCAGCGCGCCCACCACGTCGTTGCGCCAGCCGCGCGTGTTCGGGATCCTGGAGTCGGGACCGACCCACAGGCCTTCATAGATACCGGTGCCGAGGTGTTCGGCGAACTGGCCGTACACGTTCTTGTTGATCACCGCACCCGGTTTTGCCGTGTCGACGCGTACGCTGACCTGGGCCAGGGCCTGGCTCGAGGCAAAAGCGGCCATGACGCCGAGCGCGACGAGGGTGGATTTGAAAGCCTGCATGTGGTCTCCTGTGTTTTATACGATTTATTCAGTACTTATTTGAATACGGCGACGAAGCCGCCGTGCGGCTTGATCGTGATGCGCTGGCGGCCGCCGCGGATTGTAGCCTGCGCGAACGCGCGCTCGCCGTCGCCGTCCGCGATCATCTGTCCCGCCCTGCCCTGCAGGAAGCCGAGGTCGAGTTCGAGCGCGAGCGCCTGCTCGCCGGCGTTGAAGCCGGCCAGGTACCAGGCGTTGCCGCTCTTGCGGGCGATGACGGCGTAGCGGCCCGGGTAGCCGTCGACGAATTTCACGTCGTCCCAGCTGCGCGGCAGTGCGCGCAGGAAGTCCTTGACGTAGCCGGGCGCGGTGGCCATGCCTTCCGGCGTCTCGGCGAAGTGCTGGATCCCGGACAGGAACAGCACCGACTCGGCCAGCTCGAAGCCGTTGCGCGTGCTGCGGCGGATCTTCGGGATGTCGCCGAAGGCCATCGGCGTGAAGTCCATCGGATCGAACAGGTTGCGCGTGAACGGCAGCATGGCGGCATGCGCCGGCACCGCGTCCTCGTCCTTCTGCTCGAAGGTCGTGAATTCGAAGCCGCGCACGGCTTCCATCGTCATCAGGTTTGGATACATCCGCGACCAGCCGCGCGGCAGCGTCGCACCGTGGAAGTTGACCAGCAGGCCGGCGACGGCGGCGTCGTTCAGGATGTCGATGTAGTACTGGATCATCGAGCGGCCGTCGCCGCCGAAGAAGTCGATCTTGACGCCTTTCACGTCCATCTTCGCCAGGCGGGCGAATTCGGCGACGCGCTGCTCGTGGGTGAGCAGTTTGCTCTTGGGCGTCATCTCGGTCTTGTTCCAGGACCCGGACGAGTTGTACCAGGCCAGCAGCCCGATGTTCTTCGACGAGGCGTAGCGCGCCAGGTCCGCCATCTTCTCGTAGCCGATCCTGCGGTCCCATTCGGCGTCGACCAGGGTGTAGTCCCACCCCATGTCGACCGCGTAGTCGATGAACTTCTTCTGGACGTCGAACACGGTGGCCTCGTCCTTCAGCAGCGCCCAGCTCCAGGACGCGTGGCCGGGACGCGCCAGCGCCGCATCGAAGCGGATCGCCGGCGGGGCCAGGTCGGTGCCGAGGGTGGACTCGACCAGCGTCGCCAGGCTGCCGAGCGCGATCACGCGCCAGGGCGAGGTCAGGGTGCCGCGGCTTTCGGCCAGCAGGCCGCCGCCGGGGAAGACTTCCGGCGCCATCGGCACGCCCATCTTGTACACGCCGCCACCCGATTCGGCCTGCAGGCGCGAGGCATGCCAGCTGCCGTCCATGTTGGTCTCGGTGAGCGCGACCCAGGTGTCGCCGGTGCGGAACAGCGCCGGGAACACCCAGCCGGCGTTGTTTGGTGCCGGTGTGCCGACGGCGATCTCGCGCTGGTAGTGCTCTTCGTAGGACGGGTTGGTATTCGCGAAACCGGTCTGGGCGACCGCCATCGGCTGCAGCCAGGCTTTCGCACCGGCGTCGAAGCGGAAGCTGGTCGACTCGGCGACGAATTTTTTATCCGCCAGGCCGGCATCGCGCACCAGGTAGCGGAAGGCGACGCCGTCGTCCGACACGCGGAAGGCCACGTCCAGCGCCTGGCCCTTGGCATTGCGCACCGTGACGGTCTGCTCGCTGGCGCGGTAGCCGATGCGGCGCTTCTTGGCGGTGGCCAGTTCGTAGTCGTCCGCGACCTGCGTCACCGGCGAGGTGGCGGCCAGGGTCAGGCCGTTGGCGAGGTCGGCGCCTTCGAGCTGCAGGCCGAGGCGCGAAGGCAGGATGACCGGGCGGCCGTCGCGCTGGATGCTGTATTCCAGCGTCTGGGCGGGGGTGATGCGGATGTCGACGCTGAGGTGGCGGTCGGGACTGGTGATGGGGGCGGCCAGCGCGGGAGACGCCGCCAGCAACACCGTCATTCCCGCGCAGGCGGGAATCCAAGTTTTTCGATGTGCCACGAACTTGGGTTCCCGCCTGCGCGGGAACGACGGTTCTGGGGGTAACGGTGAAAGCATGGATAAATGTCCCATCAAGTCCACCCCGCATCCACGACAAAATCCTGCGCCGTACACATCTTGCTGTCATCCGCCGCCAGGAACAGCACCATCGCTGCGATATCCTCCGACATCAGCTTCCCGGGCAGGCATTGCGCCCGCTTGATCTCGGCCTCGCCCGCCTCGTCCAGCCACAAGTCGATCTGGCGCTGGGTCATCACCCAGCCCGGTGTCACGGTGTTCACGCGGATGTTGTGCGGGCCGAGGTCGCGCGCCAGGCAGCGGGTGAAGCCGATGGCGGCGGCCTTGGTGGCGGCGTAGATCGGGTAGTCCGGGTTCTTGGCGTGGAAGGACATCGAGCTGAAGTTGATGACCGAGCCGCCGCCGCGCCGCTTCATGCCCTCGAGTGCGGCCTGCACCGTGAAGAACAGCGGGCGCTGGTTGATGGCGATGCGCTCGTCGAAGTACTCGACGCTGACCTCGCCGATGCGGTGGCGGCTGTCGTTGGCGGCGTTGTTGACGATGACGTCGAAGTCGCCGAGCAGGCCGGCCAGTTCCGCCATGGTCCGCTGCAGCGCCGGGATGTCGGTGATGTCGCAGTGGCGGAACACCGGGTCGTGCGCGCCGGTGCCGGCCAGGCGCGCCACCAGCGCTTCGCTGGGTTCCGCCAGGATGTCGACGAAGGCGACCGCGGCGCCCTGGGCCACGAAGGCGGCCACGATGGACTCGCCGATGCCGCTGCCGCCGCCGGTCACGAACACCCGCCTGCCCTGCAGGCTGGGGTAGCTGGCGAGGCGGCTCATAAGGCTTTCACTTTCGCGTGGCCGCCGGGGGTCACGGCCAGCGCGTTGCGCAGCGCCGGGCCGAATTGCGGAGACTCGATCTCGAAGGTTTCGCCGGCCTGCACGCTGACATTGTCGGCGAAGCTCAGCGTGGCGGTGCCGAAGAAGTGGATATGGACGTCGCCCGGACGCTTGAACAGGCCATATTTGAAATGGTGGTGTTCGAGGTTGGCGATGGTGTGCGACATGTTCTGTTCGCCCGAGACGAAGGCCTTTTCCCAGCGCACCTGCCCTGCCGCGTCGCGGATGCGCGACACGCCTTCGACGTGGGCCGGCAGTTCGCCTACCCGCAGTGCCGGGCCGACGCCGCAGCTGCGCAGCTTGGAGTGGGCCAGGTACAGGTAGTTCTGGCGCTCGGTCACGTGATCCGAGAACTCGTTGCCGAGGGCGAAGCCGAGACGATACGGCTGGCCGTCGGCACCGATCACGTACAGGCCGGCGATTTCCGGCTCTTCGCCGCCGTCGAGCGCGAATTCGGGCATGTCGAGCGCCTGGCCGCCGGCGCGCACCACGGAGCCGTCGCCTTTATAGAACCATTCCGGCTGCACGCCGGGGCCGTCGCCTGCCGGCTTGCCGCCTTCGACGCCGAGGCGGAACATCTTCATGCTGTCCGACAGGTTCTCGACGTCGCCGCCGATCTTCTTGTGCATGGCGTCGCGGGTGTCGGCACTGCCCAGGTGGGTCAGGCCGGTGCCGGTGACGTAGCAGTGGGCCGGATCGGGGTGGTCGAGCGGCGCCAGTAGGCGTCCCTGCTGCGCGATGCTGGCGTAGGATTCGCTGGAACGGGTGACGGCGGCGCTGGCCAGGGGCGCGATGCCGGTCCCGCCGGCGATGGCGTCCGCCGCCAGCTCGTAGGTGGTGGCGTAGCCGGCGAGCGCGGTGACGGTGTCGCCGTCCAGGATGCCGACGCGGCGGTCGCCGGTGGCGGTTTTATATTGGATGAGCAGCATCTTCGTGTCTCCTGCTTATTATTGGTTCAATGGGAGTGCTTCGGCACCTCCGACCCGCGGCACCCGACCAGGAAATCGAAGTCGCAGCCCTCGTCCGCCTGCAGCACGTGGTCGAGGTACAGGCCCGCATACCCGGTGCGCGGGGCCGGTTTCTGGTTCTCGAGACGAGCGGCCAGGCGCGTGCGGATCTCCTCGTCCGGCACGTCCAGGTGCAGGCGTCCGTTGGCGCAATCCAGCTCGATATAGTCGCCGTCGCGCACGATGCCGAGCGGTCCGCCCGCCATCGCTTCCGGTGCCACGTGCAGCACCACGGTGCCGTAGGCGGTGCCGCTCATGCGCGCGTCCGAGATGCGCACCATGTCGGTGATGCCGCGCGCCAGCAGTTTCGGCGGCAGCCCCATATTGCCGACTTCCGCCATGCCTGGATAGCCCATCGGCCCGCAATTTTTCATCAGCAGCACCGAGTTCTCGTCGACGTCGAGGTCGGGATCGTTGATGCGCGCCTTGTAGTGGTCGAAGTCCTCGAACACGACGGCCTTGCCGCGGTGGGTCATCAGGTGGGGCGAGGCGGCCGACGGTTTCAGCACGGCGCCGCGCGGGGCCAGGTTGCCGCGCAGGATGCAGATGCCGCCGTCGGCGATCAGCGGCGTGTCCAGCTTGCGGATCACCTCGTCGTTGTAGATCGGCGCGTCCTGGTTGTTCTCCCAGAGCGATCTGCCGTTGACGGTGAGTGCGTCCTTGTGCGGCAGCAGGCCGCCCTCGCCCAGGCGCCGGATCACGCCCGGCAGGCCGCCCGCATAATAAAACTCTTCCATCAGGAAGCGCCCCGACGGCAGCAGGTCGACGATGGTCGGGGTACCCTTGCCGATCGCGGTCCAGTCTTCCAGTTCGAGCGGCACGCCGACGCGGCCGGCGATCGCCTTCAGGTGGATCACGGCGTTGGTCGAGCCGCCGATGGCCGCGTTCACGCGGATCGCGTTCTCGAAATTCTCGCGCGTCAGGATTTTTGAAAGGCGCAGGTCTTCATTGACCATCTCGACGATGCGCATGCCGGACATGTGGGCCAGCACGTAGCGGCGCGCGTCGACCGCGGGGATCGCGGCATTGTGCGGCAGCGAGGTGCCGAGCGCTTCGGCCATGCAGGCCATGGTGGACGCCGTGCCCATGGTGTTGCAGGTGCCGGCCGAGCGCGAGTGGCCGGCTTCGGCGGCCAGGAAGTCGTGCATCGTGATCTGGCCCGCCTTGGCCTGCTCGTGCAACTGCCAGACGGCGGTGCCGGAGCCGATGTCCTTGCCGTTCAGTTTACCGTTGAGCATCGGTCCGCCGGTGACGACGATGGCGGGAATGTCGACGCTGGCCGCACCCATCAGGAGCGCGGGCGTGGTCTTGTCGCAGCCGACCAGCAGCACCACGCCATCCATCGGGTTGCCGCGGATGGATTCTTCGACGTCCATGCTGGCCAGGTTACGGGTCAGCATCGCGGTCGGGCGCAGGTTGGATTCGCCATTGGAAAACACCGGGAATTCGACCGGGAAGCCGCCGGCTTCCAGGATGCCGCGCTTGACGTGTTCGGCCAGCTTGCGGAAATGGGCGTTGCAGGGGGTGAGTTCGGACCAGGTATTGCAGATGCCGATGATCGGCTTGCCCTGGAATTCATGGTCGGGAATGCCCTGGTTCTTCATCCAGCTGCGGTACATGAAACCGTTCTTGTCCTGGGTGCCGAACCATGCTGCGGACCGCAGCTTCCTCTTTGTCTCCGACATTATTTTTTCTCCATCTCAGCGGTGGAGAGAGTCTAATTATCTGTGGGATAACTTTCCAATCAATTTTTTAACTATATCGATACCGCTTTCTATATCACTTAGGCACGGTGGAACCCGCCAGTTGACCGGATATGGCCATGATGCTCACCAAATGTTGCATACCGGCGTCACTAAAATAACATTCCCTACTGTAATTACAATTTACATGTGACAATGCAACATGTAAGTCTGACTGATATACACCCGCCCAGTTTCCTACGCAGCTTCCATGATCCCGGTAATTCGCAGTTCCCCCCTGAGTGCATTGATATTGACTGCGGCTGCCCTGTCGTTCCCGCCGGCGCAAGCGGCCGAGGACACCGCAGGCGCGCCCGGCCTGGCTGACTTGCCCCTGGAACAACTCATGCAAATGCAGACCGTGACCTCGGCCTCGCGCTTCGAGCAATCGCTGAGCGAGGCGCCGTCTTCGGTCACCGTGCTGACCTCGCAGGAAATCCGCGAATACGGCTGGCGCACGCTGGGCGAGGCGCTGGCATCGATTCCCGGCCTGTACGTGTCGAGCGACCGCAATTATGCCTACCTCGGCGCGCGCGGCTTCCTGCGTCCGGGCGACTACGACAGCCGTTTCCTGCTGCTGATCGATGGCGTGCGCAGCAACGACAACCTGTACGACCAGGCTGCGATCGGTACCGATGCCCTGCTCGACATGGCCCTGGTCGAGCGCATCGAGTACGTACCGGGACCGGGCGCGGCGGTCTATGGCTCGAATGCGCTGTTCGGGGTGATCAACGTGATCACCAAGTCCGGCAGCGCACTGGGCGGCGTGCGTGTCGCCCAGTCCTTCGGCAGCCTGGGCGAGCGGCGCTCGCGCGTCAGTGTCGGTGCCCATGGCCAGGACGGCAGCGACCTGGTGCTGTCCGCCACCAGCTATGCGCGCCGCGGCGGCGACCTGTACTTCCCCGAATTCGACCAGCTCGGCACCGGCAACGGCATCGCCCACGGGCTGGACTGGGACCGCGCCCGCAACCTGTTCGCCAAGCTGCACCGCGGCGCTTTCACCTTCAGTGCCGGCTACGTGGCACGCACCAAGGGCGTGCCCACGGCGTCGTTCGGGGCCGTCTTCGACGCGCCCGGCTCGACCCGCGACACCAGGGCATACGCCAACCTGGCCTACGAGTCCGCCGTCACGGCCGACCTGAGCGTCGCGGCCAGCCTGTTCTGGGGCCGCGCGGACTACCTCGGCCTCGGCCTGTATCCGGACGGCGACGGCAGCGCGCACCTGAACGTCGACGGCGCCCATGGCGCGTGGTACGGCACCAACGTGCACATGACTTACCGCGGGCTGCGCGGCCACAAGCTGCTGGCCGGCATTGAATTGCAACACAACCGCCGCCGCGACCAGTTCAACTACGACGTCGCGCCGGACATGTCGTGGCTGGACGACCGCCGCCGCGGCAATCGCGATGCCGCCTTCGTCGAGGACGAATGGCGGATCGGTCCCAGGACGATCGTCAACGCCGGCCTGCGCTACGACCGCAACAGCGACATCGGCGCCAGGTTCAGCCCGCGTCTCGCGCTGATCCGGACGCTGACGCCGTCCGACACGCTCAAGCTCATCTACGGCACCGCATTCCGGACGCCGAACGCCTACGAGCAGTATTACGCGATCCCGACGCCCGGCGGCCAGGAAGCCAATGCGCAGCTGCGCCCGGAAGACATCCGCACCCGTGAACTGGTGTGGGAGCACCGGCCGGATGCCTATGGCAAGGTGTCGCTGTCGCTGTTCCACTACCAGATGCACGGCCTGATCACGCAGGCACTCGACGCGTCGACCGGGCTGCTGCAGTTCACCAATACCCAGCGCGCGACCGCGCACGGCGCCGAGCTGGCGGCCGAGCATACCTACGCCAACGGCGTGCGCGTGCGTGCCAACGCCAGCTGGCAGCAGGCCGCCGACGACGGGGGCCAGGCACTGGTCAATTCGCCGCAGCGGCTGTTCAAGGCCGGCGTCAGCCTGCCCTGGGCCGCGCTGGATGCCCGCCTCGCCGGCGAATGGCAATGCGCGTCGCAGCGCCTGACCGAGCATGCGCGGGTCGGCGGCTATTGCAGCGCCAGCCTGGTCCTCGGCTCGGCCGGCGCCGGCCGCGGCTGGGACTGGTCGGTCGCGCTCTACAATGCCTTCGACCATGCGTATGCCGATCCGGCCGGCCCCGCCTTCGTGCAGGAAGCCATCGTGCGCGACGGCCGCAGCGTGGTCGGCCAGCTCGGATACCGGTTCTGAGATGATGGCTCCGTATCTGCGCCTGTGCGCCGCGCTGCCGGTGCTGCACCTCCTGCTTGCCGCGCCGTCCTGCCTGGCACAGGGGCAGGACGACCAGCTCAAGGCGGCCTACATCCTGAATATCGCCATGTTCACGACCTGGTCGGCCCCGGCCGCCCCGGCCCGGGCATTGACGGTGTGCGCCAGCCCCCAGCATTCGCTGTGGGACAGCCTGCGCCAGCTCGACGGCCGCAACGTCAACGGGCGCACCTGGGCCACGGTCGATGCCGGTGCCGCAAGCGCAAAGACGTGCGACATCGTCGTCGTCACTGCCGCGCGCGCACCGCGCAGCGCGCCGAAAGAGGCCGGCAACGCCTTGTACGTGGTCGATGGCACCCCGTCCGCCACCTATGCGGGCGCCGTCGCCCTGGTCGAGGAATCCCAGCACATCCGCTTCGACGTCGACACGCGCGAGGCGGCCCGGGTCGGCATCAAGTTCAGTTCGCGCCTGCTGCGCCTGGCCCGCAACGTCATATGAGCATCTTCAGGAGAAGCCGCGGCGCGGCGCGCAGCCGGCCGGGCGACCGCACATCGATCGCGTCGACCATCGGCGCCGGCCAGATCGTGGCCGCCGTCGCCGGCCTGGTGATCGCCAGCGTGGTCCTGCTGGCCTACCAGTTCGTCTCGCTGCGCAATGCCTCGACCAACGAGGCCCGGGTGCAGGCCGGCATCATCGCCGACAACGTCACGGCATCGCTGATGTTCGGCGACCGCGAGGCCGCGGCCGACATGCTGCGCCCGCTGCACTTCGCGACCGACCTGATGTCGGCCACGGTCTACGACAGCGCCGGCCAGCGCTTCGTCAGCTATGTGCCGGGCGGACAGGCGCAGCCGGTGCAGGACCTGGCGGGGACCATCCGGGTCGAAGCCCCGGTCGATTACCGCGGCCGGAAGATCGGCAGGGTCGAGCTGACCATGAAAATGACGAGCCTGCGCGTGGGACTGCTGCGCTACGCCGTGTTCCTGGCGCTGACGATCGCCGGCGCGCTCGCCATCGTGATGCCGATCGTGCGCCGCACGCGTTCGCGCGTGGCGCGCGCGGAGCGCGAACTCGACTACCTGGCCTACACCGATCCGGTGACCGCGCTGCCAAACCGGCGCGCCACCTATCTGCGGCTCGAGCATGAGCTGGCCCTGCCCGACGCCCGGCTGGCGCTGCTGCTGCTCGACCTCGACAACTTCAAGGTCGTGAACGACACCCTCGGCCATTCCGCCGGCGACGAATTGCTGCGCAAGGTGGCGGCGGCGCTGCGCGACGCGGTCGGCGACGCCGGTGTGGTCGGCCGCATCGGCGGCGACGAGTTCGCGATCATCCTGGCGCCGCTGGCCCGGCGCGGCGCGGCGCTGGAGGTGGCCGAGGCGGTCGCGGCATCGCTGCGCGTGCCCTTCCCGCTCGAGCAGGGCGAAGTCTTCGCCAGCGCCAGTATCGGCATGTGCGTGTATCCCGACGATGTCGCCGGTTCGACCGAACTGCTCAGCAGTGCGGACACGGCGCTGTACGCCGCCAAGAACGGTGGACGCAACCGCGTCGTCGATTTCCGGCCCGAGATGACGTTTGCGACCCAGCGGCGCGCACGGCTCGAACGCGAACTGCGCAAGGCGCTGGAAGCGCAAGCCTTGTGCGTGTACTACCAGCCGCAGTTCGATTGCAGCGGCCGCCAGATCATCGGGGTCGAGGCGCTGGTGCGCTGGCCGCATCCGGAACATGGTTTCGTGTCGCCGGCCGAATTCATTCCGATTGCCGAAGAAACCGGCATGATCGTCGAGCTCGGCCGCTGGGTGCTGCAGCGCGCCTGCCACGACGTGGCGGGCTGGCTGCGCGCCGGCATGCCCGAACTGAGCCTGGCGGTCAACGTGTCGGCGCGCCAGCTGCGCGAGCCGGGCTTCATCGACGACGTGACGCGGGCGCTGGCCGACAGCGCCCTGCCGGCCGAAATCCTGGAACTGGAATTGACCGAGAGCCTGCTCATGGAAAACGTTGATGCGGCCATCGAATTCATGCAGCAAATCCGTGCGGCCGGCATCCGCCTGTCGATCGACGACTTCGGCACCGGTTACTCGTCGCTGTCCTACCTGCAATCGTTTCCGATCAACCAGCTGAAGATCGACCGCAGCTTCGTCCAGCTGCTGCCGCAGCAAGGCGAGACCATCGCCCGGGCCATCATCTCGCTGGGACGGGGCTTCGGCCTGACCGTGCTGGCCGAAGGCGTGGAAGACCAGGCCCAGCTCGAGTGGCTGCGTGCGGCCGGCTGCGACTACGTCCAGGGTTTCTTGCTGGGCAAGCCGATGCCCGCCGCGGACATCCTGGCGCGCTTCGCCGCGGACAGCCGTTCGTCCGCCGCGGCATGAACGCCGCCTTTACTTCTCTACCGAGAACCTGAAGCGCGACTCGGTCGCGTAGATTTCGCCCGGCCGCAGGATTGTGCTCGGGTAGTCCGGCTGGTTGGGCGAATCGGGAAAATGCTCGGGTTCCAGGCACAGGCCGCTGCGGAACTCGTACTGGCGGCCGCCCTTGCCCGTCAGCGAACTGTCCAGGAAGTTGCCGCTGTAGAACTGCACGCCCGGTTCCTGGGTCCACAGCTCCAGCACCCGCCCCGACGCCGGTTCGAGCACGTGGGCGGCGCGTTGCAGCGCCTTGCTGCCCGGGGTGCGGTTCAGGACCCAGCAGTGGTCGTAGCCGATGCCGTGGCGCAGCTGCTTGTCCGGCTGTTCGATGCGCTCGCCGATCGCGCGCGGCTTGCGGAAGTCGAACGGGGTGCCGGTCACCGGGGACAGCTCGCCCAGCGGGATGGCGCCGGTGTCGATCGGCACGAAGCGGTCGGCGTCGATGGTCAGCACATGGTCGAGGATGTCGCCACCCGCGCCGGCAGCACCGTGCAGGTTGAAATAGCTGTGCTGGGTCAGGTTCACCGGGGTCGGCTGGTCGGTCGTGGCCTGGAAACGCACGATGATCTCGTTGTCGTCGCTCAGGCTGTAGCGCACCGTCGCCTCCAGGTTGCCCGGATAGCCCTGTTCGCCATCGGCGCTGCGGTAGCGCAGCACCAGCGAACCATCCTCGACGGCGGCCTGCCACAGCACCTTGTCGAAACCGGGTTCGCCGCCGTGCAGGTGGTTTTCCCCGTTGTTGACCGGCAGCTGATAGGTCTTGCCGTCCAGCGTGAAGCGGCCCTTGGCGATGCGGTTGCCGTAGCGGCCGATCAGCGCGCCGAAATACGGGCTGTCCTTCAGGTAGGGTTCGAGGGTGTCGAAGCCGAGCGCGACGTCGGCGAACTGGCCGGCGCGGTCCGGCACGTGGATCTGGGTGATGATGCCACCAAAATCCAGGATCTTCACGATCATGCCCGCAGCGTTGGTGAGCGTAAATTGACTGACTTGCGCACCGTCGGGCAAGGTCCCGAACGGCGCCCGCGTGATGTCGGTGTGCACGTTTGTCTTATCCTCAAAAATGAATTGATGATGATCCTAGCACGGGCTGCACCGATGGCCGCGTCACGCTTGTGATCAGACTTGTAATTAAGAATATTCCTAACCAACTTAAGACTGCTCCTAATACCGGTAGGATAGTTCCGTGCAAGACACAATCCTTACTCCTCTTTTCACCACGCAAGCGTCGAGGCATCATGGCCACAGCATGTATCACAAACTTCATCGATCTCATCCTTGGCACCGACGTCGACACGATCGCCGACCCGCTCCAGATTCCCGCCGCCTTCGAGGTAGCGCGCACGAACCTGCTGTCCGCCCATTACACGCCCTTCGATTACGTGAATGCCCAGGCACGCGTGGTCGTGGTCGGCATCACGCCTGGTTTTGCACAATGGAAAAACGCGGTGCGCGAAGCGCGGCGCCAGCTGATGGCGGGGGCGCCGCTGGCGGAGGTGCTGCGCGCGGCCAAGTACACCGGCGCCTTCAGCGGCGCGATCCGGCCCAACCTGGTCGCGCTGCTCGACCACGTCGGCCTGCAGCGCTGGCTCGGCATCGCCAGCTGCGCCACCCTGTGGCACGCAGACGCGCGGCTGATGCACGTGACCGCGGTGCTGCGCCATGCGGTCTTCGTGGACGGCAAGAACTACAACGGCGCCAATCCGAACATGATCGCCACGCCCCTGCTGCAGGGCCAGATGCTCGATTACTTCGCGCACGAGGCGGCGCTGCTGCCGGACGCGGTCTACGTGCCGCTCGGGCCCAAGGTCGGCCAGGCGCTGTCGTGGCTGGCGGCGCGGGGCGTGCTCGATGAGGCGCGCATCCTGCATGGCATCCCGCATCCGTCCGGCGCCAACGCCGAGCGTATCGCCTACTTCCTCGGCCGCAAGGAAAAAGCCGCGCTCTCGAGCCGCACCAACGGCGACCAGATCGATCGCGACCGCCTCGGCCTGGCCGCGAAGATGGCGGCGCTCGGCCTCCATCGATAGCGTTATCACCCTCTTGACCAGCCTGCCTGTCGTGCTACGCGCCGGGCCGTGCCGGATTACACTGGAAGCGTCCCGCAATGACTAGGTCGATCATGCCCATTCCTGCGCCCCTGGGAAGTCACCCCGCCTGGTTTTACCAGAGAATGATTGTCGCCAGCAGCAACGGCATCCTGGTCACCGATCCGCACCAGCCGGACAATCCCATCGTCTACGCGAACCCCGCCTTCGAAGCGCATTCGGGCTACGCCTACGACGAAGTGGTCGGCCGCAACTGCCGCTTCCTGCAGGGCGACGATACCAACCAGCCCGGCCTCGACCAGCTGCGCGCCTGCATCGCCGACCAGCGCCCGTGCACCACCACCCTGCGCAACTACCGCAAGGACGGCACCATGATGTGGGTGCGCATGCACATCTTCCCGCTGCACGACGAGCTCGGGCGGCTGATGAATTTCGCCGGCTTCCTGCAGGACGTGACCGACGCCATCGAAGGCCAGCGCGCCGCCGAACAGGCGCGCCAGCGTCTCAGCACCGTCCTGGAGAGCATCGCCGACGGCTGCTTCTCGCTCGACCGCGAATGGCGCTTCACCTACATCAACGCGCGCGGCGCGGCCTGGCTGGAGCGCCGTGCGCACGACCTGATCGGCAAGCGCATCTGGGACGAGTTTCCGGAAGCGATCGGCAGCGACTTCCACCTGGCTTACCGGCGCGCGGTGGCCTCGCGCGAATTCACGTCGGTCGAAAGCTACTATGCCCCGCTCGGCATCTGGCTCGAAGCGCGCGCCTACCCGACCCAGGAAGGCCTGAGCGTGTTCTTTGCCGACATCACGATGCGCAAGGAAGCCGAGGCCAAGCTGATCCACCTGGCCACGCACGACAGCCTGACCGGCCTGCACAACCGCTTCAGCTGCATGCGCGCGCTCGACGCCGCGCTCACGCGCTCGGTGGACAACGGCGCCAGGGTCGGTGTGCTGTTCATCGACCTGGACCGCTTCAAGGAAGTCAACGACGCCTATGGCCACCAGGCCGGCGACACGGCCTTGCAGGAAATCGGCCGCCGCCTGTCGACGTTTTCCGCAGCCGGCACCACCGTCACCCGCATCAGCGGCGACGAATTCGTGATCGTGCTCGAATCGACCGACGCCGGCGCCGCCCGCATGCTGGCGGAAAGCGTACTGCCGCGCCTTGCCAAGCCGATCGTGGTGGGCGGGCACCAGGTGATGGTCGGCGCCAGCATCGGCGTGGCGATCGGCAGCGGCGACGAAGTCACGCCCGACGAGCTGCTGAACAACGCCGACGCCGCGATGTACGAAGCCAAGGCCAACGGCCGCCACACCTGCAGCGTGTTCTCGGAAACCGGCACGCGCCTGCTCAAGCAGCGCCTGCAGCTGCGCCAGGAAGTCTTCAACGCGCTCGACCTGGGCCAGTTCGTGCTGTACTACCAGCCGCAGATCAACGCGGTCAACGGCGCCGTGGTCGGGGCCGAGGCGCTGCTGCGCTGGAACCATCCGCGCCTGGGCATCCTCGGTCCGCAGACCTTCCTGGCCATGCTCGAGGATTCGCCGGCCATCAACCTGGTCGGCGCCTGGGTGTGCGAGGAAGCCTGCCGCCAGGCGCGCGAGTGGGAAGACCTGGGCTTCCGGCTGCAGATGGCGATGAACGTGTCGCCGCGCCAGCTGACCGACGAGAGCCTGCCGGCCATGATGAAGGAGGTGGTCGAACGCTACGGGCTGCACCCCGAGTGCATCAAGCTGGAAGTCACGGAAAGCATGCTGATGCAGGACATCGACAAGGCCGCGCAGGTGCTGCACATGCTCAAGCTGGAAGGCTTCCGCATCGCGCTCGACGATTTCGGCACCGGCTATTCGAACCTGTCCTACCTGCGCCAGTTCCCGATCACGGCGATCAAGATCGACCGCTCCTTCGTGCAGGAAATCGAGCAGGACCGGCGCTGCCTGGACATCGTCAACGGCGTGATCGCGTTTGCCAAGTCGCTCAAGCTGGCGGTGATCTGCGAAGGCATCGAGACCGAGGGCCAGCGCAGCGCGATCTGCTCGACCGGCTGCGACGTGCTGCAGGGGTTCTTGATCGGCAAGCCGATGGCGGAGGCGGATTTCAGGAAGCTGCTGCTGGCGCAGAGCGCGGCGCGGCAGCAGGCCGATCCGGGGTGCAGGCAGGCGGGCAAGGATGCGGCCGGCTAGTATGTCTAGCCATTGCCCCCCAGCTTCGCCCGCAATCCTTCCAGCTGCTTCTTGATCGCCCCCAGTTCATCCGGCGAACATGCCGTCGCGCACAGCACCTGTTCCTGGATCGCCGCGGCCTCGCGTGCCATCGCGCGGCCGCCATCGGTGAGGGCCACCACCACCTGGCGCTCGTCGGCGGCTGCGCGCTTGCGCGTCACCAGCCCGGCCGCTTCCAGCCGCTTGAGCAGCGGCGTCAGCGTGGCCGAGTCGAGGAACAGGCGGGCGCCGATGTCGGAAACGGTGACCGCGTCGCGCTCCCACAGCACCATCATCACCAGGTATTGCGGGTAGGTGAGATCGAGCTTGCGCAGCAGCTTGCGGTAGACCTTGTTCATGGCCAGGCCGGTCGAGTACAGCGCGAAGCAGAGCTGGTTGTCGAGCAGCGGCACGGCGGGGGCAGCGGAGGTATCCATGCCGACCATGTTAGATCGCACACTATTCAATTGCAAGCAAGCGGCAGCAAATGATTTATATGAGAGCGATTGCTTGCCGCTATGAAATCAGGCGGCAACGCGCTCGGTGCCGCTGCGCCCCACGGCCCGGTTGCGTCCGGCCGCCTTGGCATCGTAGAGCGCGGTGTCGGCCGCCTCCACCCAGGCGCAGCTGGGCTGTTCGGCTTCCCGGGCCGGATAGCCGGCCACCACGCCCAGGCTCAGCGTGACCCGGCCGTTCGGGCTGTCGGCATGCTCGAGCTGCAGCTCGGCCACGGCCTCGCGGATCAGCTCGGCCACCGCCATGGCCCCATCGAGGTCGGTATCCGGCAGGATCAGCGCGAATTCCTCGCCGCCGTAGCGCGCAGCCAGGTCGGCCGGACGGCGCGCGCCGGACGCGATCGCCAGCGCGACCTGGCGCAGGCAGGCGTCGCCGGCCACGTGGCCGTAGCGGTCGTTGTACTTCTTGAAGAAATCGACGTCGGTCAGGATCAGCGCGAACGGCAATCCGCTGCGGCGCGCGCGTCCGACTTCGCGTTCCAGCGCTTCCTCGAACAGGCGGCGGTTGCCCAGTCCGGTCAAGCCGTCGCTGTCGGCCAGCGCGCGCAGCGAGATGTTGTGCAGTTCGAGCGACGCGCGCGCGTTGCGCAGCTCGCCGTCCAGCGCTTCGCGCACCCGGATCTGGACGATCATGCGGCGCCCGCCCCAGGCCAGCACGCCCACCGCGAACATCACCACCAGGGTGGTCTTGATCACCGTGGTCCACCAGCCGGCCAGGATTTCGTCCTTGGTCTGGGCGCTGGCCACCAGCAGCGGGAAGCCCTCGAGGTGACGGTAGCTGTACAGGCGCTCGATGCGGTCGATCTTCGACGTCAACATCGCCGTGCCGACCGGGCCGTTGCGCTTGTACAGCTGGAACACCGGGCCGTTGGCGATGTCGGTGCCGACCATCGACGCCTTGAACGGCCGGCGGTACAGCAGCGTGCCGTCGTCGAGGGCCAGGATGATGGTACCGGTGGGGCCGACGTCGAAGCGGTCGTAGAAGCGGCCGAAGAACTGGAGCCGCAGCGATGCCATCGCCACGCCGCCGAAACTGCCGTCGGGACGGTTGATCCGGCGCGACAGCGGGATCGCCAGCACGCCGCTGGAGCGGCTGCGGATCGGTTGACCGACCCGCAGTCCGAGATCGGTATGCGTCTTGTGATAAATAAAATACTCGCGGTCCGCGTTATTGCCGTTGACGAGATGGGGCAGCGAGGTCGCCAGCCGGTCGCCGTCCGCGCCGTAGACGAAGGCTTCCTGCAGCTCGGGCGTATGAGCAACGATCTGGCGCAGGCGCGCGTGCAGCCGTTCCCCGGCGGCCCCTTCCAGCCCGTCGTGCTGGTAGCGTTCCACTAGCTCGACCAGCGCCGCATCGCCCAGCTTGATCGAGCTTTCCGCCTGGGAGGCCAGCGCGCGCGCCATATTGGCGGTGTTGACCGCCGTCTGCTCCAGCTGGTGACTGCGCGCCGTCCACAGGCTCCAGGCGTGCAGGCCGACCAGGAACAGGCAGAACCCGACCAGCAGCGCGATCGAACGCGTGACCAGCGGCTTGCGCATCTGGTCGAGGCGCTGCAAGCGATGGTCGACATTGTCTTTGGAAGGAGGCATCGGTCAGCGCAATGAAACGGAAGTGTGAAAGGAGCATAGCTGTGACTCCACAATAAGTCCACATCGCAACATTACTTTATTGATCGGTACGGCCGAACGGCTGACTATTTATTAACTTACAGTTGCCGCACAACAACATAGATTGAATTTACTACGATGAGTGCTCGCTAGCGTACGTTTACACGGCATATACGGCGCCAAGCTCACCTTTTACACCTCGTTTCGCCCCCGCCTCCTAAGCTGCTTGCGTCGTCAACTACATCCTGGAATAACAAAATGGACGTCCTGTACATCTGCGCGACGGTGGTGCTGACCGCCCTCGCGTGCGGCCTGGCCCAAGCCTGCGCCAAGCTGGGGGGCAAGCAATGAACCTGACTTATTGGGCTGCCGGCATCGCTGCGGCCGGCGTGCTGCTGTACCTCGTGGTGGCCCTGCTGAATGCGGAGGAGCTGTAAATGAACACCGATGCCATCGTATTGCTCGCGGTCTTCCTGGCCGTGGTCACGCTGCTGGCGCTGCCGCTGGGCCGCCTGCTGGCCGCGGTCGGCGCTGCCGGCAAGGTGCCCGGCCTCGGCTGGCTGGCGCCGCTCGAACGCCTGTGCTACCGCGCGGCCGGGGTCGACCCGGCCCAGGGCATGGGCTGGAAATCGTATGCGTTCGGGCTGATGCTGTTCAACGGCTTCGGCGCCCTGCTGGTCTATGCCGTGCAGCGCCTGCAGGGCGTGCTGCCGCTGAACCCCCAGGGTCTCGGCGCGGTATCGCCCGATTCCGCCTTCAACACCGCCGTGAGTTTTGTGGCCAACACCAACTGGCAGGGCTACAGCGGCGAGCAGACCATGAGCTATCTCACCCAGATGGTGGCGCTGGCCGGCCAGAACTTCTTCTCGGCCGCCACCGGCATCGCCGTGGTCTACGCCCTGATCCGCGGCCTGGCCGCGCGCTCGTCGACATCGGTCGGCAACTTCTGGGCCGACCTGGTGCGCGTCACGCTGTACGTGCTGCTGCCGCTGTCGCTGGTGCTGGCCGTGTTCCTGGTCGGCCGCGGCGTGATCCAGAACTTCGAACCTTATCAGCAAGTCGCGCTGGTGGAGCCGGTGGCCTATTCGCAACCCAAGCTGGACGCCGGGGGCCAGCCCCTCAAGGACAGCGCCGGCAATCCCGTCATGGAAAACCTGACCGCAACCACCCAGACCATCGCCATGGGCCCGGTCGCGTCCCAGGAAGCGATCAAGATGCTGGGCACGAACGGCGGCGGCTTCTTCAACGCCAACTCGGCCCACCCCTACGAAAACCCGGACGCGCTGACCAACTTCGCGCAGATGGTGGCGATCTTCCTGATCCCGGCCGCGCTGTGCTTCGCCTTCGGCCGCATGGTCGGCGACATGCGCCAGGGCTGGGCCGTGTTCACGGCCATGGCGATCCTGTTCACGGCCATGACCCTGCTCGTGATGTGGGCCGAACCGCAGGCGCATCCGGCGCTGCAGGCGCTCGGCGTCGACCAGGGCACAAGCGCGCTGCAGGCCGGCGGCAACATGGAAGGCAAGGAGACCCGCTTCGGCATGGCCGCATCGAGCCTGTTCGTGGCCGTCACCACCGCCGCCTCCTGCGGCGCCGTCAACGCCATGCACGACTCTTTGATGCCGCTCGGCGGCCTGGCCCCGCTGGCGCTGATGCAGTTCGGCGAGGTCGTGTTCGGCGGCGTCGGCTCCGGCCTGTACGGCATGCTGGTGTTCGCCGTGCTGGGCGTGTTCATCGCCGGCCTGATGATCGGCCGCACCCCCGAATACCTGGGCAAGAAGATCCAGTCCTTCGACATGAAGATGGTGTCGATCGCGATCCTGGTGACGCCGATCCTGGTCCTGGGCGGCACCGCCGTTGCCGTCGCCAGCAGCGCCGGTACCGCCGGCGTGGCCAATCCGGGCGCGCACGGCTTCTCGGAGATCCTGTACGCCTTCACCTCGGCCGCCAACAACAACGGCAGCGCCTTCGCGGGACTGTCGGCCAACACGCCCTTCTACAACGTGATGCTGGCGATCGCCATGTGGTTCGGCCGCTTCGCGATGATCGTGCCGGTGCTGGCGCTGGCCGGTTCGCTGGCCGCCAAGCCGCGCCTGGCCGTCACCGCCGGCACCATGCCGACCCATGGCCCGCTGTTCGTCGGCCTGCTGATCGGTGCGGTGCTCCTCGTCGGCGTCCTGAACTACGTCCCGGCGCTGGCGCTTGGCCCGGTGGCCGAACACCTGCAACTGTTCTCCGCAAAATAATCAGGAGCCTGCGCTCATGTCGCATTCCAATAAAATAAGCATGTTCGATCCGAAACTGGCCGGCCCGGCCGTGATCGACTCGTTCCGCAAACTCGACCCGCGCCAGCAGTGGCGCAGTCCGGTCATGTTCGTGGTGTATGTCGGTTCCATCATCACCACGCTGCTGTGGCTGGACGCCCTGCGCGGCAACGGGGAAGCGCCGGCGG
Source organism: Herbaspirillum sp. SJZ107 (assembly GCF_006715485.1). Lineage (GTDB taxonomy): Bacteria > Pseudomonadota > Gammaproteobacteria > Burkholderiales > Burkholderiaceae_D > Telluria. The sequence goes on along the minus strand of NZ_VFNH01000001.1, from coordinate 233,697 downwards.
GGTTTATATTTGCCATTACCCTCTGGCTGTGGTTTACGGTGCTGTTCGCGAACTTCGCCGAGAGCCTGGCCGAAGGCCGCAGCAAGGCTCAGGCGGCCGCGCTGCGCGCCCTGAAGCAGACCGTGATGGCCAAGAAGCTGAGCGCACCCCAGCACGGCACCACTTGGCTGCCCTGCCCGGCCACCGACCTGCGCAAGGGCATGTTCGTGCTGGTCGAAGCCGGCGACATCATCCCCGCCGACGCCGACGTGGTGCAGGGCGTGGCCTCGGTCGACGAATCGGCCATCACCGGCGAATCGGCGCCGGTGATCCGCGAATCCGGCGGCGACTTCTCGGCCGTCACCGGCGGCACCCGCGTGCTGTCGGACTGGCTGGTGCTGAAGATCGCCGTGAATCCGGGCGAAGCCTTCATCGACCGCATGATCGCCATGGTCGAAGGCGCCAACCGTAAAAAGACGCCGAACGAGATCGCGCTGACCATCCTGCTGGTGGCGCTGACCATCGTGTTCCTGGTGGTTACCGCGACGCTGCTGCCATTCTCGCTGTTTGCCGTGGATGCCGCCAGGGCAGCCGGCGTCGCCAGCCTGCCGATCACGGTGACGGTGCTGGTGGCGCTGCTGGTGTGCCTGATCCCGACCACCATCGGCGGCCTGCTGTCCGCCATCGGCGTGGCGGGCATGAGCCGCATGATGGGCGCCAACGTGATCGCGACCTCGGGCCGCGCGGTGGAAGCCGCCGGCGACGTCGACGTGCTGCTGCTGGACAAGACCGGCACGATCACCCTCGGCAACCGCCAGGCCTCTGCGTTCCTGCCGGCGCCGGGCATCAGCGAGCGCGAACTGGCCGAAGCGGCGCAACTGGCCTCGCTGGCCGACGAGACCCCGGAAGGCCGCAGCATCGTGGTGCTGGCCAAGCAGAAGTTCAACCTGCGTGCGCGCGAGATGGCGGAGCTGAATGCGGAATTCGTGCCGTTCACCGCGCAGACCCGCATGAGCGGCGTCGACCTCGAGGAGCGCCCGCTGCGCAAGGGCGCGGCCGACACCATGCGCAAGTATGTGCTGGGACTCGGCTACGACTACCCGGCCGCGGTCGGCCATGCGGTGGACGAGGTGTCGCGCCGCGGCAGCACGCCGCTGGTGGTGGTCGACGGCGGCCGCGTGATGGGCGTGGTGGAACTGAAGGACATCGTCAAGGGCGGCATCAAGGAGCGCTTCGCCGAACTGCGGCGCATGGGCATCAAGACCGTGATGATCACCGGCGACAACCGCCTGACGGCAGCGGCGATCGCGGCCGAAGCCGGGGTCGACGACTTCCTGGCCGAGGCCACGCCCGAGGACAAGCTGAAGCTGATCCGCCAGTACCAGTCGGACGGCCGCCTGGTGGCGATGACCGGCGACGGCACCAACGACGCGCCGGCGCTGGCCCAGGCCGACGTCGCGGTGGCGATGAACAGCGGCACCCAGGCCGCCAAGGAAGCCGGCAACATGGTCGACCTCGATTCGAACCCGACCAAGCTGCTCGAGATCGTCGAGATCGGCAAGCAGATGCTGATGACACGCGGCGCCCTGACCACCTTCTCGATCGCCAACGACATCGCCAAGTACTTCGCGATCATCCCGGCCGCCTTTGTCGCGACCTACCCGCAGCTGAAGGCGCTCGACGTGATGCACCTCGCCAGCCCGGGCTCGGCGATCATGTCGGCGGTGATCTTCAATGCGCTGATCATCGTGTTCCTGATCCCGCTGGCCCTGAAAGGCATCGCCTACCGCGCGATCGGCGCCGCGGCCCTCCTGCGCCGCAACATGCTGGTGTACGGCCTGGGCGGCATCCTGCTGCCGTTCGCCGGCATCAAACTGATCGACATGGCGCTGGCCGCCATGAATATGGCTTAATTTAGGAACGCATCATGACATCCCCATTTCGTCCCCCCCTCGTGCTGCTGCTGGTACTGACCCTGCTGTGCGGCGGCGTCTATCCGCTGCTGGTGACCGGCGTCGGCAAGACCTTGTTCCCTGCACAGGCGGCCGGCAGCCTGATCGCCGAAAACGGCAAGCTGCGCGGTTCCAGCCTGATCGGCCAGCCGTTCTCGTCCCCGCGCTACTTCTGGGGCCGCCCGTCGGCCACCGCGCCGATGCCCTACAATGCGGCCGGCTCCTCGGGCTCGAACCAGGGCCCGCTGAACCCGGCGCTGGTGGAGGCAGTGAAAGGCCGCATCGAAGCACTGCATGCGGCCGACCCGGCCAACAAGGACCCGGTGCCGGTCGACCTGGTGACCGCGTCGGCCAGCGGCCTCGATCCGGAGGTCAGCCCGGCGGCCATCCTGTACCAGCTCGGGCGCGTGGCGCGCGCCCGCGGCATAGCCCCGGCGTCCGTGCAGGAACTGGTGGGACGCCACACCCGGCAGCCGCTCGGCTTCCTTGGCGAAGCGCGCGTGAATGTGCTGGAATTGAACCTGGCACTGGACCGCTATTTCCCGGTACGCTGAGCACACGGTAACGACTTGCGGACATGACGATGGCAAACGAAGCACACAGGCCCGACCCCGACCAGCTGCTGGCACGGATGCGCGAACAGGAAGCGCGCGCGCGGCGCGGGCGCCTGCGCATCTATTTCGGCGCCTCGGCGGGGGTCGGCAAGACCTGGGCGATGCTGTCGGCGGCGCGCACGCTGGCGGCGGAGACCGTGCTGGCGGGTGTGATTGAGACCCATGGCCGGCGCGAGACCGCCGCCCTGCTCGACGGCTTGCCGCAACTGCCCCTCAAGCAGGTCGGCTACCGCGGCAAGACCCTGCCCGAATTCGACATCGACGCTGCCCTGGCCGCCGGCGCGCCCCTGGTGCTGGTGGACGAACTGGCGCATTCCAACGTGCCCGGTTCGCGCCACCGCAAGCGCTGGCAGGACGTCGAGGACCTGCTGGCCGCCGGCATCGACGTCTGGACCACGGTCAACGTGCAGCACCTGGAAAGCCTGAACGACGTGGTCGGCGGCATCACCGGCATCCGGGTGGCGGAAACCGTGCCGGACACGGTGTTCGACCGCGCCGACGAAGTGGTGCTGGTCGATTTGCCGGCCGACGAGCTGCTGGCGCGCCTGAAATCGGGCCGGGTCTACCAGGGGCCGCAGGCCGACCGCGCCGCCGGCAACTTCTTCCGCAAGGGGAACCTGATCGCGCTGCGCGAGCTGGCGCTGCGCCGCACCGCCGACCGCGTCGAGGGCGACGTGCGCGCCTGGCGCGTGGAACAGTCGGTCGACACGCTGTGGAAGACCGGCGCCGCCCTGCTGGCCTGCGTCGGCCCGGGTGCGGACGCCGAACAGGTGGTGCGCAGCAGCGCGCGCCTGGCCGGCCAGCTGGGGGCGCGCTGGCATGCGGTGTACGTGGAAACCCCGCCGCTGCAGCGCCTGCCCGCGGCACGCCGCCAACAGATCCTCGACAACCTGCGCCTGGCCGAAAAGCTGGGCGCGGCCACCGCGGTCCTGCCCGGCACCGACGTGGCGGCCGAGCTGGCGCGCTATGCCGGCAGCCGCAACCTGTCGCGCCTGGTGCTGGGGCGCCCTGCCGCGGGCGCAGCCTGGAAGCCGTGGCAGGCCTGGCGTCCCGCGCTGGCGCAGCGCCTGGCGCAATTGGCGCCGGGCGCCGACCTGCTCGAGATCGCGGCCGCCGCGGTGCCGGCGCGCGCCTTGCGCGAGCGGCATGCCGCCCGTCCCGCCGGCCTGGAGGCGGCGCCGGATCGGGCACAGCCCCTGCACTACCTGCTCGGCGCCGGCGCCAGCCTGGCCGCCGGCCTGCTCGGCTGGCTGCTCGACGACTGGCTCGACCTGGCCAACATCGCCATGCTGTTCATGCTGGTGGTGCTGGGCGTGGCCTACCGCTTCGGACGCGGCCCCTCGGTGCTGGCCACCTGCATCAGCGTGGCAACGCTCGACTTCGTGTTCGTGGCGCCGCGCTTCTCGTTCGCGGTGTCCGATTTCCAGTACGTGGTGACCTTCGGCGTGATGCTGGCGGTGGGCCTGATCACCGGCCACCTGACCGCGCTGCTGCGCTTCCAGGCCCAGGCGGCGCGCCAGCGCGAGCGGCGCTGGCATGCGCTGTACGAGTTCGCCAGCCGGCTGTCGGGCGCGCTGCAGCCGGAACAGGTGCTGGACGCCACCCGCGAATTCGTGGCGCAGGCCTTCCGCGCGCGCGCCACGCTGCTGCTGCCGGATGCCGAAGGCCGCCTGCAGCCACCGTCGGATGCGGTCTCCGACGCTCCCCTGCCCGAAGCCGGCACCGCGCAATGGGCCTTCGACCATGCGCAGCCGGCGGGCCTGGGCACCGACACCCTGCCGGCCAGCCCGCTGTTCTACCTGCCGCTGGTGGCCCCGATGCGCACCCGCGGCGTGCTGGCCCTGCTGCCGCCGGCGGCGTCCGCGGGCGACTGGATGGCGGTGCCGGAACAGCGCCAGCAGCTCGACACCTTCGCCACGCTGACCGCGATCGCCCTCGAGCGCGTGCACTACATCGAGGTGGCCCAGGGTGCGCTGGTCGACATGGAATCCGAGCGCCTGCGCAATTCGCTGCTGGCGGCGCTCGGGCACGACCTGCGTACGCCGCTGACGCTGCTGGTCGGGCTGTCGGAAACGCTGGCCGCCTCGCGCCCGCCGCTCTCCAGCCAGCAGGCCGGCCTGGCCGCGACCCTCAAGAGCGAAGCGCTGCGCATGAACACGCTGGTCACCAACCTGCTCGACATGGCGCGCATCCAGAGCGGCGGCGTGCACCTGCACCTGGAGTGGCAGTCGATCGAGGAAGTGGTCGGCAGCGCGCTGCGCGCCAGCGGCGCCGTGCTGGCCGGGCACACGATCGAGACGCACATTCCGCCCGACCTGCCGCTGGTGCGCTTCGACGCCCCGCTGCTGGAACGCGTGCTGTGCAACGTGCTGGAAAACGCCGCCAAGTACACGCCGCCGGGCAGCCGGGTCGTGGTCGACGCGCGCCTGCGCAGCGATGCGCTGCAGCTGCGCGTGACCGACAACGGACCGGGCCTGCCGCCGGGGCGCGAGGAAGCGATCTTCGACAAGTTCACGCGCGGCCAGCCCGAATCCAGCACCCCGGGCGTGGGCCTGGGACTGGCGATCTGCCGCGCGATCGTGAATGCGCACGGCGGCGCCATCCGTGCCGAACAGGCACCCGGCGGCGGCGCCCGCATCGTGATCGCGCTGCCGCGGGGCGAGCCGCCGCCCCTGCCCGACCTCGACGCCGACCATGCCGCAGACATTGGCACAGACATCGACACCAGCGCGGAGCCGCACCATGAATGAACAACAGAAGCCGGTCGCCCTGCTGGTCGAGGACGAGGCACAGATCCGCCGCTTCGTGCGCGAAGCGCTGGAAGACGAAGGCTGGCAGGTGCTCGAGGCCGCCAACTGCCGCCAGGGCCTGATGGCCGCCGGCACCCGCCAGCCCGACCTGGTGGTGCTCGACCTCGGCCTGCCCGACGGCGACGGCGTCGCCCTCATCGCCGACCTGCGCCAGTGGTCGCGCGCCGCCGTCATCGTGCTGTCGGCGCGCACGCTGGAATCGGAAAAGGTGCGCGCGCTCGATGCCGGCGCCGACGACTACCTGACCAAGCCCTTCGGCGTGGCCGAGCTGATGGCGCGCGTGCGCTCGGCCCTGCGCCGCCAGCGGCGCGCGCAGGCGCCCGAGGACAATGGCAGCGTGGTGCGCTTCGGCACGGTCGCGATCGACCTGCAGGGCCATGGCGTCACCCGCGACGGCCACGGCGTACGCCTGGCACCGACCGAATTCAAATTGCTGGCCGCATTGGCGCGCAACGCCGGACGCGTAGTCAGCAACCCGCAGCTGCTGCGCGAGGTGTGGGGCCAGCAGTCCGTCAACAGCCCGCACTACCTGCGCATCTACATGGGCCACCTGCGGCGCAAGCTGGAGGACGACCCGGCGCAGCCCAAGTACCTGATCACCGAGACCGGCGTAGGTTACCGGCTGGCGATCCCCGTCTAGATTTACCCAAGCAGTCAAAAACCGGTTGCGCCGCGAGGCGCGGGACCGGCTCATCCCTAAGAAAGAGAAAACACCATGAAACACCTCATCGCCACCACCCTGTTCGTCCTTGCCTGCCCCGCTTTCGCGCAGGAAGCCAGTCCGGCACCGACCGGCGCCGGTGCCGGCACCACGCCGGCCGCCGAAGCCGCCCCGGCCCCTGCCTCGGTCGCCTGGAACCTGGGCCTGATCTCGGATTACCGCTACCGCGGCATCTCGCAGACCCGCCTGCACCCAGCCCTGCAGGGCGGCGCCGACTGGACCGACCCGGCCAGCGGCTGGTATGCGGGAACCTGGCTGTCCAGCATCACTTGGGCCAGGGATGCCGGCGGCGGCGGCCACGTCGAAGTCGACGTCTATGGCGGCAAGCGCGGCACCCTCGACAACGGCGTCAGCTACGACGTCGGCGTGCTCGGCTACGTCTATCCGGGCAACGGCCTGGGCGACGTCCCGGGCTACGTCAACGGCAATACCGGCGAGGTGTATGGCCAGCTGGGCTATGGTCCCTACTATATTAAATACGCGAATGCGCTGACCAACCTGTTCGGCTTCCTCGACAGCCGCTACAGCAGCTACGTGGACCTGGGCGCCAACCTGGATGCCGGCAACGGCTTCACCGTGATCCTGCACGCCGGGCGCCAGCACGTGCAGCACAGCCTGAACGCCAGCTACACCGACTGGAAGGCCGGCGTCAGCAAGGCCTGGGGCCCGACCACGGTGACCCTGGCGGCGGCCGGCACCAACGCCGCCGAAGCGGCCTACACCTCGGCCGCGAACGGCAAGTTCCTGGGCCGCAAGGCGCTGGTGCTGGGCGTGGTACGGACCTTCTGAACGGCCTGTCCGCGCTGTCCGTGGTCACCGCGAGCGGACAGCGCGGACACTGTGCGAGCCAGGCAGGAAGCCTTGGGAATCAATGACTTGGAGCATGGCACAGGTCTTGCAATATCTGTTTGCAAACACCTGTCATCCACCGAGACCATCGACCATGCGCCTTCCAAAACTCGTCATCGCCTGCCTGTTCCTCGCCGCCACCGGCGCCGCCAATGCCGCCGACGGCTTCACCTTCTCCGCCCCGCCCGGCCCGCATGCGGTCGGGTTCAAGGTCATCCAGCAGTACGACCGCACGCGCAGCTACAAGGCCGAGATCGACCTGGCCACCGGCGAACCGGTGAAGGGCGAGCGCGCGCGCCCGGTCCAGACGCTGGTCTGGTACCCGGCGGCGCGCGGCGGCAAGCCGGTCACCTACCGCGACTACCTGGACACGGTGCCGAGCGAAGACGAGTTCACGCGCAGCCCGGCGGACATCAAGCGCATGACCGCCGAACGCATCGAGGGCAACACCAACGGCCACCGCGAGGCGCTGCTGCGCGACATCGCCCGGGCGCAGCTGGCGGTGCGCGATGCGCGTGCCGAAGGCGGCAAATTCCCGGTGGTGATCTATGCGCCGAGCTACTCCGCCTACGCCATCGAAAACACCGATTTGTGCGAACTGCTGGCCAGCCACGGCTACATCGTGCTGTCCAGCCCTTCGCTGGGGGCGCACACACGCGCGATGACGACCGACATCGCGGGCCTGGAAGCGCAGGCTGCGGACATCTCCTTCCTGATCGGCTACGCGGCGACCCTGCCGCAAGCCGATACCGTCAGGGTGGCGGCGGTGGGCTTCAGCTGGGGCGGCCTCGCGAACGTGTTCGCCGCAGCCAGGGATGCGCGCATCAAGGCGCTGGTCAGCCTGGACGGGTCGATCCGCAGCTTTCCGAAGCTGGTCGACGGCGGCAAGGAGTCGGCGCGCTACGTGACGCCGGCGCGGGTGGCGCTGCCGATGCTGTTCGTGGGCGCGCGCCCGAAGACGATGGAAGCCCTGAACCGCTCGGAGAACATGCGCACCGATTATTCGTTCATGAACGAGATGACCTATTCGGACGTGTACATCGTGTCGATGCTGCCGATGAAGCATCCGGACTTTGCCTCGTATGCCTTGCGCATGATGCCGGACAAGGAGTTCAGCGATTTCGGCGACTACAGCCGCGACGAAATCAACCTGCAGCACAGCTGGGCCGCGCGCTACACGCTGCGCTTCCTGGATGCCTACCTGAAGGGCGACAGCAGCGGCCTCGCCTTCCTCAACAATACCCCGGCGGCCAACGGGGTGCCGGCGCACACGATGCTCACCGACATCCGGCGCCACAAGGGCAGCATGCCGCCGACGCAGGAAAGCTTCGTGCGCAGCCTGGCGGCCGCCGGCTTCGACAAGGCGATTCCGGAATACGCGCGCTTCGTCGCACAGAACCCGGCGTTCAAGCTGGAAGAGAGTGCGCTGATCGGCTGGGGCGTGCAACTGGCCCGGATCGAACGTCCGGCGCAGGCGCGCGAGATCTTCCGCCTCGGCGCCCACCTGTATCCGAACCAGAGCATCATGTACGACGGCCTGGGCGAGATGCAGGCCAAGACCGGCCAGGCACAGGAAGCGCTGGCCAGCTACCGCCGCGTGCTCGAACTCGATCCGAACAACCTCGACGCGATCCGGTATGTGAAGGAACACGGCGCAGCTGCTCAAGGCGCCTCGGCGCCCTGAGCAACTGCGCTACTTTACGTTAATCAGTGTCCGGCCACCTGCACCGACGCGGTGTTGCGGCCGGCGCGCTTCGCCGCATACAGGGCGGCGTCCGCGCCGTGCGCCAGCGTGGCCTGCTCCGGGTGGGCGCTCCAGGCGAAGCCGATGCTGGCCGTAACCGGCAGCTGCTTGCCCTCGATCTCGAACGGCGCCTGCATCGCTTCCAGCAGCTTGTCGCCGATGCGGCGGCATTCGAGCGGCGAGCCGACCTGCTCGAGCACGATCACGAATTCGTCGCCGGCCAGGCGCGCCACGGTGTCGGTGACGCGCACGGCGGCATTCAGGCGGCGGCCGAATTCACGCAGCACGGCGTCGCCGCCGGCATGGCCGAGGCTGTCGTTGATCTGCTTGAAGTGATCGACGTCGAGGTAGGCCAGGGCCAGCGGCATGGCGCCGCGGCGCGCGCGCGCGATCGCCTGCACCAGGCGTTCTTCGTAGCTGCGGCGGTTGGGCAGGCCGGTCAGGTGGTCGGAATGGGCCAGTGCATGCAGCTGGCGCTCGTATTCGCGCGACGAGGTGGCGTCGGTCGAGAGCACGTAGATGCCCTGCACCTTGCCATCGCGCAGGTGCGGCAGGTAGGTCGTGCTGATCACGCGCTTGCGGCCGCGCCGCTCTTCTTCGATCTCGAGATAGGAGCCGTGGCCGGATAGGCAGCGCTCCAGCGCCGCCCGGCGCGGCGCATAAAAGGCCTCGCCCATTGCTTCAGGCACGGTCTTGCCGACCATGGTGTCGCAGCGCACGCCGAACCACTCGCGGTAGCGGTCGTTGGCGAAGCGGTAGCGCAGGCCGGTGTCGAGGTAGGCGATCAGGGCCGGCACGTTGTCGGCGATGGTGCGCAGGCGTTCCTCGCTTTCGAGCGCCAGCGTGCGCGAGGCATACAGCTCGCTGACGTCCTTCAGGGCGACCACGGCGCCCAGCGTTTCGCCGCCGAGGCCTTTCAGAGGACGGCCGCTGGCCAGCACGCGGCGCGGCGCGGCGCTGCTGCCGCCCACCACTATCGGCATATCCTGGATCCGCTCGCCCAATAATGCACGTTCCAGCGGCAGTTCGTCGGCGCCCAGCGGCGTCACGCCATCGTCGCGGTACAGCGCGTAGTGGGCGGCGCGGTCGATGCTGGCCACGCCGTCGAGTTCCTGGAACTCGCGCGCTGCGCGGTTGCACACGCTCAGCTTGCCGTCCGCATCGCAGGCGAGCACGCCGACGTCCACCGATTCCAGCACCGCATCCAGCAAGGCCTGCTTCTGGCGCAGCGCCTGTCTGGCAGCCTGGCGCTGCTGCATTTCCTGCTCGAGCGCGTGATTCTTCTCGTGCAGCTCGCGCGTGCGCTCTTCGACGCGGCGTTCCAGCCGCGCATTCAGTTCGATCAGCTCATGCCGGGCGGCGTCGCGCGCGGCCACCAGCACGCTGCGGTTCAGTTCATCCTGCACCAGCTGGGCCAGGTCGCGCAGCATGCGCCGGCCGGCGTCGTCCAGCATGCGCGGACGGGTATCGACGATGCACAGGGTGCCGAGCGGCTGGCCATCCAGGCTGCGTACCGGCTGGCCGGCGTAGAAACGCACGTGGGGGGCGCCGGTCACCAGCGGATTGGCGGCAAAGCGCTCGTCGAGCTGGGTATCCGGCACCACCAGCATGTCGTCCAGCGCCACGGCGTGGCTGCAGAAGGCGACCGAGCGCGGCGTCCCGGGCGAGTCGATGCCGATGCAGGACTTGAACCACTGGCGGTCTGTGTCGACCAGCGAGACGAGCGCGATCGGCACGCCGAAGGCGGCCGCCGCCAGGCGTGTAAAACGGTCGAAGCGTTCTTCCCCGGGGGTATCGAGGACGTTCAGGCGATGCAATGCCGAGATGCGTTCTTGTTCTGCGAGTTCTTGTTGGCTGAGCATTAACAATCCTTGCCGCGGTGGGCGAAGAAAGAACCGGCAGCGTTGGGGCCGGATGAAAGCTGGGGTAGCGAGGGCGCGGTGGTGTCGGCGCAAAGCACAGCTGGATGTGCCCGATTTTAGCCGAACTCGGGTGTATAGTGCATTGCCACCACAATTATTACCCTATAGAAATATTTGATTACCAATAAAAACTTTTGTGATTCTACAACGAAATAATCAGGCTGCATTCACGGTTTATGCAGCCTTTCCCTGTAGCTGGCTGTCTGGTATCCATTGTGACGCCAATACATTACCTGGCTACAAAAGAGTGAGGCTTGTGTCGCGCTGGTACCACAGCGTCCGACTTTGAGTTGTCTTTTCATTATGTGTGTCATTTAACCGTCCAGCGCGCCTCTGCCTCGTAAGGTAGAGGCTTCGCTCATGAAAGGACGGCCATGGACCTCTACCAGCAGTACCCCATCCGGCTGCGCATCAACGACCAGGACCGGGATTTCGAAGTCGAATCCTGGGTCACCCTGCTCGACCTGCTGCGCGAACGGGCCGGATTGACCGGCACCAAGAAAGGCTGCGACCACGGACAGTGCGGCGCCTGCACCGTGCTGGTCGACGGCAAGCGCGTGAATTCCTGCCTGACCTTGGCCGTCATGCAGAACGGGCATGAAGTCACCACGATCGAAGGCATGGCGAAAGGCGACGAGCTGCATCCGCTGCAGCAGGCCTTCATCGAACAGGATGCCTTCCAGTGCGGTTACTGTACGCCGGGGCAGATCTGTTCGGCCGCCGGCCTGATCGCCGAAGGCCAGGCGAAAACCGTCGACGACGTGCGCGAACTGATGAGCGGCAACCTGTGCCGCTGCGGCGCCTACCCGCAGATCCGCCAGGCCGTATGCAAGGTGATGGGGATCGAAGAAGGCAAGCCGGGCGCAGCGTCCGGTGCCGATGGATTGACAACCGGACCGGTGCTCGTATGAATCCATTCGCCTTTGCCCAAGCCCAGAACATCGATGCCGCCCTGCCCCTGCTCGCGCCGGATGGCGCGCGCCCGGTTGCCGGCGGCACCAACCTGCTCGACCTGATGAAGGAAGGCGTGATGACGCCTTCCAGCCTGGTCGACATCAACCCGCTCGAACATGCGGGCCTCGACGTGATCGAAGAACACGAAGGCGGCCTGCGCCTCGGCGCGCTGGCGCGCAATGCCGCCACCGCCTACCACGACACGGTGCGCAGCCGCTACCCGCTGCTGTCGGCCGCCATGCTGGCCGCTGCCTCGCCGCAGCTGCGCAACATGGCGAGCAACGGCGGCAACCTGCTGCAGCGCACCCGCTGCGTCTACTTCTACGACGTCGGCACGCCCTGCAACAAGCGCGAACCCGGCACCGGCTGCCCGGCCAAGAACGGCATCAACCGCCAGCTGGCCATCCTCGGCACCAGCGAGCAATGCATCGCCACCCACCCGTCCGACATGTGCGTGGCACTGCGCGCGCTCGACGCCACGGTGCACGTGAGGTCAAGCAACGGCGGCGAACGCGCGATCCCGTTCGCCGAGTTCCACCGCCTGCCCGGCGACACGCCGCACATCGACACCAACCTGCAGCCGGGCGAGCTGATCACCTACATCACGCTGCCCGACGCGGCGCGCTTCGTCGATCACTCGGCCTACGTCAAGGTGCGCGACCGCCTGTCGTATGCGTTCGCGCTGGTGTCGGTCGCCGCCGCGCTCGACCTGGACGGCGGCACCATCCGCGCCGCCCGCATCGCCCTCGGCGGCGTCGCCCACAAGCCGTGGCGCGTGGAGGAAGCGGAACAGCAGCTGGTCGGCAAGACCGCCGGCGACGCCGCCTTCGAAGCGGCCGCCGACCGCATCCTGCAGGGTGCGCGCGGCTATGGCCAGAACGCCTTCAAGCTGACGCTGGCGAAGAACGCCATCGTGCAGGCCTTGAACACCGCCGTGCGCGGCACCGAGTTTGCAAAGAGAGGTACAGAATGACCGACCTGATTCCCGAACTGCGCACTCCGGTCGCGCCCGAGGGCACCGGCCGCGTACGCACCGGCATGGCCGTGTCGCGCGTGGACGGCCACGCCAAGGTGACCGGCGCCGCCCGGTATGCGGCCGAACACGCGGCGCCCGACCTGGCCTACGGCGTGGTCGTCAGCGGCACCGCGACGAAAGGCCGCATCAAGAGCATCGACACCAGTGCGGCCCTGGCCGCCCCCGGCGTGATCGACGTGATCACGCACGAGAACCGGCCCAAGATGCGCTCCAACGACCTGGCCTTCAAGGACATGACGGCACCGGCCGGCTCGCCCTTCCGCCCGCTGTTCAGCGACCGCATCTTCTACAGCGGCCAGCCGATCGCGCTGGTGATCGGCGAGACCTTCGAGGCGGCGCGCCATGCCGCAGCCCTGGTGAAAGCCACCTACGACATCGAAGAGCACGACACCAACCTGCTGGACAGCCTGAACAAGGCCTACAAGCCGCGCCCGCTGAAGGCCGGCTTCACGCCGCCAAGCTCGAAGGGCGACGGCGAAAAGGCCTGGGACGCGGCGCCGGTCAAGATCGAATCCGAGTTCTACCACGGCGTCGAGCACCACAACCCGATGGAGATGTTCGCCTCCACCGTGGTCTACGGCGAAGACGGCCACCTGACCATCTACGACAAGAACCAGAGTTCGCAGAACTGCCGCTGGTACGTGTCGCATGCCTTCGGCCTGTCCAAGGACAAGGTCACGGTACGCAACCCCTACGTGGGCGGCGCCTTCGGCTCCGGCCTGCGTCCGCAATACCAGCTGCCGCTGGCGGTGATGGCGGCACTCAAGCTGAAGCGCTCGGTGCGGGTGGTCCTCACGCGCCAGCAGATGTTCAGCTTCGGCCACCGTCCCGAGACCTGGCAGAAGGTCAAGCTGGGCGCCACGCCGGACGGCAAGCTGCAGGCGATCTGGCACGAAGCGCTGCAGGAAACCTCGCGTCTCGAGGATTACGTCGAAGTGATCGTCAACTGGTCCGGCCAGCTGTACGCCTGCGACAACATCAAGCTGGACTACAAGGTGATCGGCCAGGACCGCCACAGCCCGATCGACATGCGCGCGCCGGGCGCGGCCCACGGCGTGCACGCGCTCGAAGTGGCGATGGACGAGATGGCGTACCAACTCAAGATGGACCCGCTCGCATTCCGCCTCAAGAACTACGCCGAGGTGAATCCGCTCGACGACAAGCCCTACTCGACCAAGGAACTGCGCCAGTGCTACCTGCAGGGCGCGGAACGCTTCGGCTGGAAAGACCGCCCGCTCGAGCCGCGCTCGATGCGCGACGGCGAGGAGCTGATCGGCTGGGGCATGGCGAGCGGCATCTGGGATTCCCTGGTGATGGTGGCGCGCGTCTCGGCGGTGCTGCATGCCGACGGCCGCCTGGTGGTGTCCAGCGCGGCATCCGACATCGGCACCGGGACGTACACCGTGATGGCGATGGTCGCCGCCGAACAGCTCGGCCTGCCGCTCGAACGCGTGACCTTCCAGCTGGGTGACTCCACCCTGCCGCTGGCGCCGATCGAAGGCGGTTCCTCGCACATGGCCACCGTCGGCGGCGGCGTGCATGGCGCCTGCGACAAGCTCAAGGCCACGCTGCTGAAGATGGCGCAGTCGCAGAAGGATTCGATCTTCAAAGGCATGAAGGCCAAAGACGTCGAGTTCAACGACGGCAAGATCCACCTGCGCGGCCAGCCGGACAACGGCATCGAGCTGTCCGCCCTGCTGGCCCAGGCCGGCAAGGACAGGGTCGAGGAAAAATTCCTGATGACCCCGCAGATGCTGAAGCAGCGCAAGTACGTGCGCGCGGTCCACTCGGCGGTGTTCGTCGAGGTGCGCGTCAACGAAAAGCTCGGCATCGTGCGCGTCACGCGCGTGGTCGATGCGGTGGCGGCCGGCCGCATCATCAACGCCAAGACCGCCACCAGCCAGATCATCGGCGGCGTGGTCTGGGGCATCAGCCAGGCGCTGCACGAGGAAAGCTTCACCGACCACCGCCTGGGCCGCTTCATGAACCACAACTTTGCGGAATATCATGTGGCGGTCAACGCGGATATCCACGACATCGATGTGATCTTTGTCGACGAGGATGACCGCGTGGTCAGCAAGCAGCTCGGTGCCAAGGGCGTCGGCGAGATCGGCATCGTCGGCACCGCGGCGGCGGTGGCGAATGCGATCTTCCATGCGACCGGCAAGCGTCTGCGCAGCACGCCGATCACGCCGGACAAGATCCTGCTGGGGGATCATGAGGTGCCGGTGGCTCAGCGTAGTTGACAGGCCGTCGCCCCTGCGCAGGCAGGGGCGACGTGCAGCTGCCGGCGACAACCTGGACTGCATGCCTTTTACCTGAATTTACACCACCCCCGATTCCCTTCGACGCGCACTCTGGCGACAATAAGCCATCCAGCAACCGCCGCGTCGACATCATGCTCGTCACCTCCGATCCCCTGCTCTGGGAAACCCTGCTGCGCCACCCGCTCACCGAGCGCCGCGGCCTCGCCCCGCGCGAGCTGATCGACTTCATCGGACGCCATCACGCAGCCACCGGCAAGGCCGCCGTGGCGCGCCCCGCCCGCCCCGATGCCGCTCTGGACCGGGACCTCGACGCCGCCCTGGCCGGCCTGCCCGGCGCCGTGCTGCGCCACCTCGCGCCCTGCCTGCTGGGCGTGTTCGTGATGGATGGCACCGGCGCCTCGGCGGTCAGCAGCGTGGTCGCCGGCCCCGAAGGCGAACTGATCGGCGCTTTCGTGGCCATCGATGCCGGCGCCTTCGCCGGCGTCACCGCCAACGGCTGGTTCGAGCGGCGCGAGAACATGCCGTTCGAGGCCGCCGACGGCCTGCGCCTGGAAGCGCGCATCGCCGACGCCGCCGGCGACGACCGCGTCGCCGCCCTGCAGTTCGTGCTGCTGCACGAGTTCGGCCACGTGCTGGCCGCCATCAAGGCGCTGGCGCCGATGTGGTGGCGCCCCGGCCCCGGCGCACCTTCGTATCCGCTGCTCGACCTGTGCTGGCAGGCGGCGCCGGATGGCCGCTTCACGCCACGCGCCGGCCACGATTTTTCGCAGCGCGGCGAGCTGGTCTACTATGGCGCGCCGCGCCTGTCGCTGCGCGACGCCGAAGCCGCCTACCTCGCACTCGGCCGCACCGGCTTTCCGACCCTGTACGCGGCCACCAGCGTGCACGAAGACATCGCCGACAGCTTCGCCGGCTATGTCCACGTGCGCCTGATGGGACGCCCGCTGGAACACCGCCTGCTGCGCGACGGCGTGCCCGCCTCCACGACAGCCTCGTACTGGCGCAGTCCGCACGGCGAGGCCCGCGCCGCCCTGTTCGACGCCATGCTGGACGCGCCGGCCTATTGAGGCGTGGCACTGATGCCGCGATGCGCTAAGATGGGGCATCGTGTCTTCCAGGCCATCGCCATGCCGAAACTCGAAATCCTCGTGCGCACACCCGCGCGTCCGCGCCCGGACAGCCCGCGCCTGCTGCTGGTGCATGGCATCTGCGTCGGCGCCTGGGTCTGGGAAGAGCACTTCATGCCCTACCTGGCCGATGCCGGCTTCGAGGTGCACGCCCTGAGCCTGCGCGGCCATGGCGGCAGCGAGGGCCGCGAACGCCTCAACGACTGGCGCCTGGCCGACTACACCGAAGACCTGCGCCAGACCGCGGCCGGCCTGGCCGACAGACCGCTGGTGGTGATCGGCCACTCGCTCGGCGGCGCAGTGCTGCAGGACTGGATCCGCACCGGCGGTAACCGGGGCGGCAACCGAGGCGGCAACAGCGGCGGCCAGCTGGCCGGCGCGGCGCTGCTGGCCTCGGTGCCGCCCTGGGGCCTGGCCTATTCCGCCTGGCGCATGCTGCTGTCCGCGCCCGACCTGTTCCAGCAATTGCTGCGCCTGGACGGCAAGAGCGCCGCCGGTCTCGATCCGGCCATCATGCGCCGCAACCTGTTCTCCGACGACCTGCCCGACGCCACCTATGCGCGCTTCATGGCGCGCGTGCACGGCGAATCGCGCCACGTCGGCGTCGAGCTGCAGGGCTGGCGCCCGTTCGCGCCCGCGCCCTGGCAGGCACCGCCGATGTTCGTGCTCGGCGGCGGGTCCGACCGCTTCATCGGTGCCGATGCGGTGCGCGGCACCGCCGCCTACTACGGCGTGCTGCCGACGCTGGTGCCGCGCCTGGCCCACGCGTTGATGCTGGAGCCGCGCTGGGAAGATGCGGCGCAGCCGCTGTGCGACTGGCTGCTGCGGCTCGGCGAACGGCGCGGCTGAAGGCCGGGCAGCACCTGAAACTTGTCATTCTGCTGTCATTACACTGTAGTTTTTGTTTGTTTTAATGCATGAGCCCGTGCCAGCCCGGCACGCTACTGGAGAGCGCTCAGCATGACAAACAAGGATATCTCGCCCTCGCGGCGCAGCCTGCTCAAGGGCATGGCCGGCGCATCGACCCTGCCCTTCGTCGGTGCCTTCGCCGCCCTGCAAGCCAGGGAAGCCGCCGCCGTGACCAACGGCGCCAGCGCCCTGGTCGCCAGCCCCTACGGCCCGATCGCGCCGGTCAACGACCTGACGACCGGCCTGCCGCTGCTGCAGCTGCCGGCCGGCTTCACCTATAAAAGCTTCGGCTGGACCGGCGACCTGATGAGCAACGGCAAGCCCTGCCCGGCGGCCCACGACGGCATGGGCGTGGTGGTAGCGCGCAAGGCCGGGCGCAGCAGCGAGCTGGTGCTGATCCGTAACCATGAAGTGCACGCCGCCAGCCCGGCCAGCTTCATCGACGCCCACGGCGTCTACGACAGCAGCTACAGCAGCACCAGCACCCAGCTGGGCGGCGGCACCACGAACCTGCTGTTCCGCGACGGCAACTGGGTCAGCGTCACGCCGAGCCTGGGCGGCACCGACGGTAACTGCGCCGGCGGCATCACGCCCTGGGGCACCTGGCTGAGCTGCGAGGAAGTCGGCTCCGACGCCGTCAGCAGCGCCGGCAAGAAGCACGGCTACGTGTTCGAAGTGTCGCCCGAGCCCAGCCAGACCACCGGCCTGCCGATCGTCGGCATGGGCCGCTTCGCCCACGAAGCCGCCGCCGTCGATCCGGCCACCGGCATCGTCTACATGACCGAGGACCAGTCGGGCAAATCCGGCTTCTACCGCTACGTGCCGGACGTGCGCGGCGGCTACGGCACGCTGGCCATGGGCGGCGTGCTGCAGATGGCGCGCGCCAGGACCAGGGTCAACGCCAACATCGCCGGCGCGCTGGTGGGCGACACCTATGCCCTCGACTGGGTCGACATTGCCAATCCGGACCAGAACCGCGGCGACGCCACCGGCCCGTCGGGCACCACCATCACCAATGCCGCCGGCCCCTTCGTGCAGGGCTGGGTGCAGGGTGCGCTGCGCATGAACCGCGGCGAAGGCATCTGGCATGCGCAGGGCAAGATGTTCGTCATGGACACCGCCGGCGGCCCGATCTCGCGCGGCGCCATCTGGGAACTCGACCTGGCGGCGCAAGTAATGCGCTGCATCTACGCCAGCCCCAACACGACCGTCGGCAACATGGGCGACAACCTCACCATCAGCCCGCGCAACGCCATCCTGATCTGCGAGGACGCCTCCAGCGCCACCACCGACAGCTTCGGCTTCGGCCAGCGCCTGATGGGCATCACCGGCGGCGGCGACGCCTACATCTTTGCCAAGAACAACGTGGTGTTGACTGCGGGCCAGCTGCAGGTGGCCGGCAAGCGCACCTCGCTGGCGGGCGACCACCGCGGCAACGAATTCGCCGGCTGCTGCTTCGATCCGACCGGCCGCTACCTGTTCGTGAACATCCAGACCCCGGGCATCACCTTCGCCATCGCGGGACCGTGGGCGCTCGGCCCTCTGTAAACCTTCCAGGAGACCCCCTCATGCAAGCAAAAACCCTGTGCGCCCTCGCCTGCGCCCTCGCGCTGTCGTCGGCCGGCCACGCCGCCGTGCTGACCGGCAGCAGCGCCCACGGCGGCAATGCCGTCACCGACTACAGCACGCCCGGCGCGGTCTCGTTCGACCTCGACCTAGAACGCTTCGCGCCGACCCGCCTCGACTTCCGGCTCGAAGCGGACGACCTGCTCGGCCCGCTGAGCCTGAACGCCATCGTGCGCAACCTGAGCGGCGCCGCGCTGACAAGTTTCGACTTCCACCTGGAAGGCATCCGCTTTGCCCAGGCCGGCAGCGTCACCCCGACCTTCGGCACACTGGGCCGCATCAGCTACGGCAGCGACTACGCCGGCATCGACTTCAGGACGCCGGAATGGGCAGAGTTCCACTTCGGCGATCCGCTCGGCGAAGCCGGCGCCACCGACTGGCTGCTGAGCACGGCCGGACTGCGCGCCGGCGACACCTTCTCGATCACCGCCGAGGTGCCGGAACCGTCGACGGCGGCGCTGATGCTGTCGGCCTTGTGCATGTCCGGCCTGCTTGCCATGCGCCGCCGGCAACGCGGCTGACAACTCGGCTGATAGCACGATTGTTCTAAAAAATACGGCTGTGGACCCGCCACCACAGCCGTAACAATTGTTAACATAATCATTCTGTCCCCTCGTTCGGTAAATATAGAATAGCAACATGGCAACGCCACTTTCGTGATGTTGGCATTTGCATTTACTGACAGGTGGACCTATGCCCCAACGAAGAGTCGACGAAGAAACTGGAATGACAGTCGAATACGCGCTATTCCTGGCGGAAACGCGTGGGCTCAAGTTCGCGCTCGGCTACCTGGAAAGCTGCCACGTACCCACCGAGATCCTGTTGCGGACCGTCGCCAATCCGCAGGCACGGCGCCACCACGAACGGCGCCGGCAGCCGCGTAACTAAGCGGCGGCCTGCGCGCGCAGCCGCGCGCGTCCCAGCCCGATTTCCACCACCAGCAGCACCAGCGTACTCAGGGCCAGCAGCGGCATCAGCACGCACAGGCCGATCCCCAGCACCACCGCCCACAGCGGCGCCGCGCGCCAGGCGCCCGGCAACAGCTTCGGCAAGCCCAGCTGCCCCGCGCGGCGGCGCTTGAAGAACATCACCCAGCCCGACACCGTCGAAAACAGCACCCCGGCCGCAAACACGAACAGCAGCGCCTGGTTCCACAGGCCCAGCTCGCCGCGGTGGAAGGGAATACCGACCGCGGTGGCCTTGCCGAAGGCGGTCTGGCGTTCCCAGCCCGCCCGGTACAGCACGCTGCCGTCGTAGGCGTTCAACACCAGGTCGAAGCGGTTGCCCGGATGCGGACGATCGGCGGACGCGGCGCGCCACAAGCCGTGCGGGCCGCGCGGCGGGGTCAAGGCCACCGGCACGCCGGGCACCAACCCCTGCACCCGCTGCCAGGCCTGCTGGTAATCCAGCTGCGGGCCGCCGGTCGGCATCGAGTGCAGGTGCGGCGGCACCTGCGGCGACGCCTGCCCTGCCCAGTCGCGCACGGCGCGGACCTGGTTGCCGGCGTATTTGCTCCAGGTGATGCCGGTCAGGACCATCGCCAGGCTCAGCACGCCCAGCGCGACGCCGAGGAAGGCGTGCCACTGGCGCCAGCCCTGGCGTCCACGCACGCCGGCGCGCGGCAGCGCCGGCTGGTTCGATTGCGGCCACCATAAATAGACGCCGGTCAGCAGCATCACCAGCATCCAGCTGGCCGCCAGCTCGATCATCCAGCGCAGCGATTCGCCCTGCAGCAGACGCGAATGCAGGCGCCGCGCCCATTCGCTGAAGCGGTCCTGGTCGATCTGGGTGCCGAGCACGCGGGCGTCGTAGGGATCGACGAAGACGGTGCGCCTGGCCAGGTCGGCTGCGGGCCGCGCCGCCGCCGGCACGTGGCTCGCATGCTCGCCCGCGGCGCGCGACGGCGGCCCGAAGCCCACCTTCAGCGCATCCTGCGGTGTGGCCGGCGGCAGCACGGACTGGATCTCCAGCCCGGCCGGCGCCACGCTGCGCGCGGCCGCCACCGAGGTGTCGAGCGGCAGCATGGCGGCGCCCGCCGGCGGCGTCACCCGTTCCAGGTGGCCGTACAGGCCGGCCTCGATCTGCGGCGTGAAGATGTACAGCAGCCCGGTCAGCGTGGCGACCAGGACGAAGGGAGAAGCGATCAGCGCCGCCCAGAAGTGGATGCGCCAGAACAGGCTGCGGCGCCTTGCGGCCAGGGTCGAAGTATTCATCGTCATGCTCACAGGTCGAACTTCAGCTCGGCGACATAGGTGCGCTGCGGATAGGGGTGGAAGTTCCAGTACTTGTAGTTGTTCAGGTTATCGATGCCGACCGCCATGCTCCATTGGCGGTCGATCCTGTAGGTCACCCGCAGGTCGGTGGTGAAGTACTTGCTGGCGCCTTGGTAGGCGAAGCCGTTCGGGTCCGAGTTATCAGGCGTCGAATACTGGCGCCCGCTGTAGCGCGCCGCCAGCGTCGCCGCCAGCCGGTCGTTCATGCGATACGTCGCCTGGCCGGTGGCGCGCCACTCGGGGATGCGCGGCTGCCACTTGCCGACGCTGGCCGGGAATTTGTCGTTCCGCTCGATCTTCGAATCGGTCCAGGTGGCGCTGGCGTTCAGGGCCAGGCCGGCGATGCCGGCGTCGGTGGCGGCATAGGCCAGCTCGAGGCCCTTGGTTGCGATGCGGTCGACGTTCTGCACGTTGGTGACCCTGGGCGTGACCAGCACGTTGGTCTGCGAGTACAGCGCGTCGCGGGTGCGCTCGCCGAAAGCGGTCAGTCGCAGCAATCCCGTCTCCAGTTTGCGTTCGGCGGTGAGTTCGCCGGTCCACGACCGTTCGGGCTTCAGGTTCGGATCGTTGTTGGTCAGGTCCCCGGCCGCGTTGATGCCGCCCTGGTACAGCTCGGACACGGTCGGCATCCGCACCGCGCGTCCCAACGAGGCCTTCAGCACCCAGTCGTCGTTGGCCTGGAAGGCCAGCGCCGCCTTGGGCGAAAAATAAGCGTCGTGGCGGCTGCCGTGGGGCACCGTGAACGTGGCGTTCGAGGTGCGGCCGTCGCGTGCGTGCCAGCGCTCGTAGCGCAGGCCGAGCACCGTCTTCCAGCGTGGCGCGAACTTCCAGGTGTCCTGGGCGTACAGCGCGTCGATGCCGGTGCGGCCGCTGAAGGCCTGGTTGAAGTCCCCCGGCGCGCCGCCTATCCAGTCGGCGGTGCCGTTCTCGATGCTGCGCAATTTATAGGATTCACGCTGGTAGCCGAATTCGGCAACGTGGTCGCCGTTCACGCCCTCCGGACGCCAGATGCCCTTGGCCGCGAAGGTGTTCCAGCCGGTGCCGCCCTGGTTCACGATGCGCCCCTTGCCGCCGTTGGCCGCGGCCGGCAAGGCGATCGTCGTCGGCGCGCGCAGGATGTCCTTGTCGTAGTCGTACAGGCTGGCCGCCACTTCCCAGTCGAACACGCCTTTGGTATGGCTCTTGACGGTGAGGCCGTGCATGTAGTGCTGCAGACTCTCGTTGGACTGGTTGAAATCGGTCGGCACCAGCGTGTAGGCGCCGCCGTCGATATTGACGGGGCCGCTGTAGACCGGCTGGCCGGCGCCGTCGCGCAGGTAGGATTGCGGGCGGCCCTGCGAATCGTTCTTCCACCAGCCGAACACGTAAGTCGCGCGCAGCGTCGGCGAGAAATCGTAGGCGAGCTTGGCCTTCACGTGGTCCTGTTTCGTATGGTACTGGGTCGCGGCGCCGAGGATCAGCCAATCGTGGTAGGTCCTGTCCTGCCCCGCCACCGCACCGGTGACCGGTGTGCCATCAGTGGAAGCCGCCGCGATAGGGCGCGTCGGGAAGGTCAGCGGCTGGCCTTCGCTGTCGGCGCGGCTGACGTCCAGGTACCAGGACCAGCGTCCGGCACGATTCCCCAGCGCGATGCTGCCCTGGCGCCCGCTGTAGGTGGTATCGGTCCCGTACAGCTCGAACGGCTGGCGCGAATAAGAGAATTTGGCGTGGGCCTCGAAACGGGTCGGCATGCGCGTGACGTAGTCGACCACGGCGCCGACCGAGTTGCCGCCGTAGGCCGCCGAGAACGGGCCATACAGCACGTCGACGCGTTCGATCTCTTCCGGGCTGACCATGCCCCAGCGCGGCGCGAAGCTGGCGCCGTTGCCGAGGTAGTTCGAGAGCAGGATGCCGTCCGCGTACACGGCCGAGCGCGCGCTGTTGCCGGTGCCGGAGGCGCGCGTCGACAGCACCGCGTGGTTGTAGTCGCCGATGTAGCGCTTGCGCACCAGCAGGCTCGGCAGATATTTCAAGGCGTCTTCGGCATCGAAGGCGTTGATGCTGCGTGCGATCTCTTCGCGGCTGACGCCTTCGATCGTGGTCGGGATCTGGGTCGGCAGCGAGGTCGGGTTGCTGCCGGTGACGACGACGGTGCCGAGGTTGCGTACTGGAGTAGCTGCTTCGGGCGTGGCGTCTTCGGCATAGGCCGACGCGACGGCAGTGGCGAGCGCGGTCAGCGCCAGCGTTGTGCGGACTGTTTTCATGGTGGTTCCTGTGACTCTGACAAACGAGCAAGCGCCGGCGTACACAGGGTGCACGGCGGATCGTCGATGCCCGGGGGATGCGGCGCGGGCCGCGGCGGTTCAGAGGGTCACAGGCGGCGCACGCGACTGCGCCGGCGACCAGGCCGGCAGCGTGCGCGGTGCGGCGTAGTACAGCGGCGGGAAAACGTCGTGCCCGCCAATGACGGCGAACACGGCCGGCGGCTGCGGCGGCAGGCCGAACGAGGCGGCGTGGGTGGCGCAATAGCCGCAGTGCGTCAGGCTCTTGAGGAGCTTGTCGGAGGCTTGCTTGCCGTCGTCGTCGGGCAGCGCCATCGGCAGCATTTCGATGCCCATGGCGGTGCAGACTTCCATCTTCGTGCTCGTGGCCGACGAAGAGGCGTTGAGGGCGTGCGAGACGACAGGGACGAAGGCATTGAACAGGATGGCCAGGCAGGCGATCCAGGCGTACTTTGCCCAATGTCTTGTCGTCTTGTACATATTTTTATTATAGATCACGCCTTGACGAGGGGGCGTGACGGTTGAACGGATGCTCGTCATTCCCGCCTTCGCGGGAATGACGAGCTGGTGGCAGGATCAGCGCACGTCCGCCACGGCCAGCGCCGTCATGTTGACGATACGGCGCACGGTCGCGCTCGGGCTCAGGATGTGCACCGGCTTGGCTGCGCCCAGCAGGATCGGGCCCACGGTCACGCCCTTGCCGGCCGCGACCTTCAGCACGTTGAACAGGATGTTGGCCGCGTCCAGCGACGGCATCACCAGCAGGTTGGCGCTGCCGTTGAAGCCGCCTTCCGGCAGGTACAGGCGGCGGATGTCTTCCGACAGCGCGGCGTCGCCGTGCACTTCGCCGATCACGTCCAGCTCGGGCGCGTTCCGGGCCAGCAGCGCGACCGCTTCGCGCATGCGGCGGGCCGACGGGCGCTCGGACGAACCGTTGATCGAGTGCGACAGCAGCGCGGCCTTCGGCTCGATGCCGAAGTGGCGCATGTGCTCGGCCGCCAGGCGGGTGATGGACGCCAGTTCCTGCGCGGAGGGTGCGTCGTTGACGTAGGTGTCGGTGATGAACAGGGTGTGCTTGTCCAGCACCAGCGCGTTCATCGCGGCCAGCACGCCGGCTTCCGGGGCGGTGCCGATCTCGTTCTGCACGTGCGCCAGGTGGCTGTCGTAGTTGCCCTGCATGCCGCAGATCAGCGCGTCGACGATGCCGTCCTTGAGCAGGCGCGTGCCTTGCAAGGTGGTGTCGGCTTCGGCTTCGACCAGCGTGTAGTCGACGTCGCGCTTCAGGCGCAGGCCCGACTGCTTGATCGCCTTTTCGACGTCCGCCGCGGCGCCGATCAGCACCGGCTGGGCGATGCCTTCGTCGACCACGGTCTGCACCGCGCGCAGCACGCGCTGGTCGGTGCCTTCGGCGTAGGCGACGCGGCGCGGGTTGGCCTTGGCCTTTGCGAACACCGGCTTCATGAAGAAACCGGTGTGGTAGATCATCTGGCCCAGCTTGTCGCGGTAGGCGTCCATATCCTCGATCGGACGGGTGGCGACGCCCGATTCGGCAGCGGCTTTGGCCACGGCCGGCGCGATCACGCCCATCAGGCGCGGATCGAACGGTTTCGGGATGATGTAGTCGGGACCGAAGCTCAGGTCTTCGCCGGCATAGGCGGCCATGACGGCGTCGTTGGCTTCGGCTTCGGCCAGGTCGGCGATCGCGGTGACGCAGGCCAGCTTCATCTCGGTGGTGATGCGGGTGGCGCCGCAATCGAGCGCACCGCGGAAGATGTACGGGAAGCACAGCACGTTGTTGACCTGGTTCGGGTAGTCCGAACGGCCGGTGGCGATGATGACGTCCGGACGCGCGGCCTTGGCCACTTCCGGACGGATCTCCGGTTCCGGATTGGCCAGCGCCAGGATCACGGGCTTGTCGGCCATGGTCTTGACCATGTCGGCGGTGAGCACGCCGGCGGTCGAGCAGCCCAGGAACACGTCGGCACCATCGACGATGTCGGCCAGGGTGCGCGCCGACGTATCCTGTGCGTAGCGCGCCTTGTTGGCTTCCATGTTGGCTTCGCGGCCCTTCCAGATCACGCCCTTGGAGTCGGTGACGTAGATGTTGGCTTGGTCGACGCCCAGGCTGACCATCATGTCGAGGCAGGCGATGGCGGCGGCGCCGGCGCCGGAGGCCACCAGCTTGACCTTGCCAATCTCCTTGCCCACCACTTTCAGGGCGTTCAGCAGTGCAGCGCTCGAGATGATCGCGGTGCCGTGCTGGTCGTCGTGGAAGACCGGAATGTTCATGCGCTCGCTCAGCTTCTTCTCGATGTAGAAGCATTCCGGCGCCTTGATGTCTTCGAGGTTGATGCCGCCGACGGTCGGCTCGAGCATCGCGATCGCTTCGATCAGTTTATCGGGGTCGTTCTCGGCCAGCTCCAGGTCGAACACGTCGACGCCGGCGAACTTCTTGAACAGGCAGCCCTTGCCTTCCATCACCGGCTTCGAAGCCAGCGGGCCGATGTTGCCGAGGCCGAGGACGGCGGTGCCGTTCGAGATCACGGCGACCAGGTTGCCGCGCGACGTGTATTCGGCGGCCATGGCCGGGTCGGCGGCGATTTCTTCGCAGGCGTAAGCGACGCCCGGCGAATAGGCCAGCGACAGGTCGCGCTGGTTCGACAGCGGCTTGGTCGCCACCACTTCGATCTTGCCGCGCGTCGGGCTGCGGTGGTATTCCAGCGCGTCGGCGCGCAACTGGGTGTCTTTGGTCTCGTTCAAGCTGCTTTCGGTCGTCATATTGTTCTCCTGTGCCGCGTACCGGCTGCTGCTCGCGCAGTGGCACGCGCCGCGGCGCACCGGCGGTGCGTTCGCGCTAACTATAAAACCAAGCATATTAGCCTTGAATCATTAATCCTGCTGGGCGCGCCATGAATATTCACCCCGCCCCTACCGAATAAAATACGTTTTTCCCCACCTTAGCCCGAAGATCGCCCCTGTATTTGCGCCCAAAATCACGTATTTACGCGATCAAATGGGTGATTCTTTTCGCAGTCTGTCATCCTGGCGGGCGCATCCGCGTTAAGTTGACACTCCGGCAGTCCAACCTTGCGATCGATTTCCCCATGACCCCTATCCGTTCCGCCGCCGCCAGACCTGCCGCCGGCCAGGGCACTCCGACGCCCAAACTCCTGCCTGTGCTGCTGCTGGGGTGTTTCGTTGCGCAACCGCTGTTTGCCCAGACCGCCGCGCCGCAGACGCCGCCGCCGAAGCGCCCGGCTGCGCAAGCCCAGGGTGCCGCAGCGCCAGGCGTCGCCACGCCGGCCCAGCCGGCGGGAAGCGCCGCCACGGCCGCTGCCGCGAGCGGCACGGCGGGCACCGGCACCGGCACTGGCACGGCCACGAGCGCGGACAAGCCGGCACCGGCGGCCGGCGCCGGCGACGACATGGCAACCGTCGAGGTGGTCGCCTCGCGCCCGACCGCCAAGGTCGACCGCGACGTGTACGACCTCAAGAACGACATCAGCACCAGCAATGCCTCGGCGGCCGACGTCCTGAACAACGTGCCGGCGGTTACCGTCGATCCGGACGGCACGGTGGCGCTGCGCGGCAACCAGAACGTGCAGATCATGGTCAACGGCAAGCGCGACGCCCAGTTCCAGGGCCAGAACCGCGGCGACGCGCTGAACGCCTTCCCGGCCGAAAGCATCGAGTCGATCGAGGTGATCAACGTGCCGGGCGCCGAGTTCGGCAACGAGGGCGGCAGCGGCCCGATCATCAACCTGGTACTGAGGCGCAACCGCAAACCGGGTTCGCGCCTGACGCTCAGCGCCAACAAGGGCTCGGCCGAGCGCTACAACAGCAACCTGGGCGGCGAGTACGCGGCCGGCCCGTATTCGATCAGCGGCACCCTCGGCGTGCGCCACGACGTGCGCAGCAGCCACGCCGAGACCCGGCGCGAGGACCTCGACCCGCAGACCGGCAACGCGATCGGCGCCAGCAACACGAGCAGCGACAACATCACGCCGTCGCGCACGCTGATGGCGGCCACCACCTTCACCTACAACGTCGGCGAGCGCGACCAGGCCGGCGCGACCGCCAGCTACTCGAAGCGCCAGAACGACAGCGACAGCGTGGGCACGACGCAGCGCTTCGGCGCCGGCATGGTCCCCACCGCCGACTTCACCAACACCTCGCGCCGGCATGCGCCGTCCGAGAACTTCGGCATCGGCGCCTCGTACAGCCACAAGAGCGGCGAGCCGGGCGAAGAGCTGAAGTTCGACCTGCGCTATACCGGCCAGAACAACGATGCGCACCAGGACGTGTTGTACGACTACCGCCTGCTCCCGCAGCGCTACACTACCAACAACATGCGCGACACCGGCGTGCGCAACCGCATCCTCGACATCTCGGTCGACTACCAGAAGACGCTGTGGGAGACCTGGACCCTGAAAGCCGGCGGCAAGATCGCGGACAGCAGGAACGAGAACGCCACCAACTACCTGGCCGTCGATCCGGGCACCGGCACCTACTTGCCGGTGCCGAGCCGTATCAGCGATTTCGAATCGACCGACCGCAACGCCGCGCTCTACGGCATCCTGGCCACCAAGCTGGGCGCGGCGACGCAGGTGCAGGCCGGCCTGCGCGCGGAGTACACGGAACTCGACGTGCGCCAGCCGCTGCTGCAACAGGAAAACAAGTACGACTACATGAACTGGCTGCCGAGCTTTTACGTCACCCGGGACCTGAGCGACGTCTCCCAGCTGCAGCTGCGCCTGAGCCGCCGCATTGCGCGCCCGAACGAGCGCGACCTCAATCCCAACCTGGTGTACTACGGCGACTTCAGCGCGCGCCAGGGCAATCCCGACCTGCAGCCGGTGAACAACGACCTGGGCGAAATCGTCTATAACGATCAGTTCTTTACCGTCAACAGCAGCTTCAAGCTGTTCGCGCGGCGCGAATCGCCGGTAATCGGCAACCGCACCTACCAGCTGCCGACCGACCCGGACGTGATCGTGACCTCGCCGATCAACTTCGGCAGCAACCGCTCGACCGGACTGGACATGAACTTCAACGTGCGCAAGCTGTTCCTCCAGGGCCTGTCGGCCAACCTGGGCGTCACGCTCACCAACGATACGCGCATGCGCATCTCGAATTTCGGCGCCGACAGCCTGCCGGGCGAACTGAAGGCCCACCGCGAAGACATCAAGCTGCGCCTGGCCTACCAGGTCGGCATGGAATCGCTGCAGCTGAACGTGAACCGCAGGGATGCGTCGCTGAACGGCCAGGGCCGCACCGGCGGCGTCACCCTGACCAATCTGAGCTGGCAGCACCGCTTCTCGCCGCGCCTGACGATGAACCTGAACGTGCAGAACCTGTTCCGCGCCGGCGACATCGAAAGCGACACCGAAAACGAAGTGCTGCGCCTGTACACCCTCACGACGGCACAGCCGCGCGTGGTCTACCTCGGCCTGCGCTACCAGTGGGGCGGCGTGACCGGCGACGAGCGCGTCCGCAATGGCGGACGCGGCATGTTCCGGGGCGGGCCGGGAGGCCGCGGCGATGGCGCTGGTGGCGGCGGCTTCGGGAACGGCGGCGGCTGGGGAGGAGGAAGCGGCGGCGGCGGCGGCGGTGGCGGCGGTGGCGGTGGCGGCGGCTTCGGCGGCTGACGCGCAAGCCGCCGAACCGGGCGCTCCCTCAGCGGCCGAAACTGAAGACCCGGCGCGACGAGGCCGCGATCGCCACCACACCCAGCAGGCTGAGTGCCAGCGCGATACGCAAGTCAAAACGGTGCGCAATGAAACCGACGATCACCGGACCGATCAGCAAGCCCATGTAGGCCAGGCGCGTCGTCACCGCCAGCCCGGTCGAAGCCGAACCGCCGCTGGCCAGCGCCATGCGCCCGGCCGACGAGAACATCACCGGGATGATGTTGGCGGTGCCCAGGCCGCACAGCAGGAACCCGGCCAGCGCCGTCCACACGCCCGGCAGCAGCAGCGCCAGGCCGAGCCCGGCGAACGACAGCGCGCAGCTGGCCACGACCAGCGCGCCTTCGGAAAAGCGCGCGCGCACCGGATCGCCGCTGAAGCGCCCGACCGCCATGCCGACCGAGAACGCGGCATAGCCGGCGCTGACGAAGCCGCCACCGGCCAGCGCGACCTCGCGCATGTAGACCGCGCTCCAGTCGTACATCGCGCCCTCGACGATCAGCGCCAGGAAGGCCAGGCAGCCCAGCACCACCAGCTTGCGCTTGAGGCCCGGCGGCAAGGCGTGATCCTGCAGCGGCGCCGGCGCCGGCGCATCGCCCTGGGTACCCTGCGCGTTTGAAGCGGCCTGATGTGCATGGGCGCTCGACTCCGGCAACAGCCAGCCCGAGGTCAACAGAATCAGCACTGCGCAGCAGGCGCACACCACGCCCAGGTGCCACTGGTTCGGCCAGCCCATCGCCTGCCAGCCGCTCGACACGAGTGCGCCGCACATGCCACCCAGGCTGAAACTGCCGTGGAGCGAACCGATTACCGGCCGCCCGAACGCCGCCTCGATCACCGCGCCCTGCGAATTGGCCGCGACGTCGTTCACCGCCGACATGGCACCGTAGAGCGCCAGCCAGAACAACAGCAGCGCATACTGCGGCATCAACAGGATGCCAAAGGCCGCCAGCGACAGCAAGAGCGCACTTTTGACGGAAGCCCAAGCGCTGCCCACGCGCGCGATCCAGCGCCCGGCCCAGGCCATGATCAGGATGCCGCCCAGCGCCACCGCCAGCATCGACAGCGACAGGTTGGCGTCGGACAGGTCGAACTTGTCCTTGATGGTGGGCACGTGCGTGCCCCAGGATGCGTAGATGACGCCGTTGACGAACAGCACCGTCATGGCGCCGAGGCGCGCCTTGCTCAAGGAGGAAGAAGAGAAATGGGTTGCTTGCTGCACAGGTGTTGCTCAGGTCGTATTGATCGACCGCGCAGTGTAATCGATTGAAGCGAACCATGCGTCGCGCCCGGCCGGTGTAGCATGGGTCATCCACGAACAGAAAAGGACCAACAGTGAACCAGCGCTACCAACCGATCACGCGCCTGGGCCTGGGCGGCACCGGGCTTGGCGACATGTACCACACCACCACCGACGAAGCCGGCAAGGCCACCGTCGACGCCGCCTGGGAAGCCGGCATCCGCTACTTCGATACCGCCCCGCACTACGGCGCCGGCATGTCCGAGCACCGCTTCGGCGCCGCCCTGCGCGCGCGCCCGCGCGACCAGTACACGCTGTCGACCAAGGTCGGCCGCCTGCTGCATCCCCAGCATCCGGGCGAGATCGCCGCACCCTTCGTCAACGCCCTGCCCTTCAAGCGCGTGCTCGACTACACCGCCGACGGCGTACGCCGCTCGGTCGAGGACAGCCTGCAGCGCCTGGCGCTCGGCCACATCGACATCGCCTACGTGCACGACCTGTCGCCGGAAGCACTGGGCGACCAGTTCGAACATTACTTCCAGATCGCGGCCGGGCCGGGCGGCGCCTTCGAAGGCATGGTCAAGCTGCGCGAGGAAGGCATCATCAAGGGCTGGGGCCTGGGCGTGAACACCCTCGAACCCTGCCTGCGCGCGCTGAAGATGTCGGATCCGGACATCTTCCTGCTGGCCGGACGCTACACGCTGATGGAGCAGACGCCGCTGCAGGAACTGTTCCCGCTGTGCGCCGCGCGCGGTGCCCACGTGGTGCTGGGCGGCCCGTTCAACTCGGGCTTCCTGGCGGGCGGGTCGCACTACGACTACCTGCCGGCGAAAGAGGAACAGATCCAGAAGCGCGAGCGCCTGCGCCAGATCGCGGCCAACCATGGCGTCGACCTGGCCGCGGCGGCGCTGCAATTCGGGGTCGCGCATCCGGTGGTGGCCGCGACGATTCCCGGCGCCAGCAGCCCGGAGCACCTGAAGCGCAATGCCACGCTGATGCACATGGAGATTGCACCCGCGTTCTGGGAAGAGCTGCGGATCGAGGGCCTGGTGGCGCAGGAGGCGCCGCTGCCGCCGAAGAAAGCGAATGCCTGAGAGGCGCAGTGCGGACCGCGTCCCCGCGGTTCGCACCCCGTCAGCCCGGTTGGTCCGGCGTGCTGGGCCTACCGGCCTTTTGCCTGTCTTTCCAGGCCCGGATACCCAGCACGATACTCAGCAGACACAGACATCCATAAAACGCAGCCCGGCCACTCTCCCCTTGCATGAACAAGGCGGCGGCACCGAATCCGAAAGCGATGGCTGCGATGACGGTCCCGATGACGAGAATGGTATGCCTTTGCCTGGCGCTGGACGTCGCGCCGATGGTGTTTTGGTCCATGGATGTTTCGAAGCGTAGTGACAACAGGGGCATTGTAGGCGACTGGTGCGCAAGGCGTAAGGATCACGCAGCCATGGCATGCTGCCTGCCACTGTCCGGGCTGCGTCCCGGCGCTGCCGGAAGCTTGCCGCCGCCGGAACCGGTAGCGCCGCCGCTGCCGCTGCTGCCGATAGGCCCCCTGGGCGCGGCAACCGGTCCCTTGATGTCCCTGCCACCGATGCTGGTGCCGGTCCAGTTGCATCCTGCCGTGCCCAGCGCGATAGCGGCGGTCAATAGTGCGCGCCTTGCGCTTTGATATGTGACTTTCATTGTCTTGCCTCTGTTGTCGAGTGTCGGTGTGCAATTGCCTTTGTACTGTTGCTGTCCTGCCGGTGCGTAATTGGACGGGGACAGGCATGTGTCGGTTCCGTTAGGGACATTACCGCCCACGGCACGCTGTCGTTTTTTTGTATTTTGGGAACGATTTCTCGCTGGAACGTAATAACAAATATTTACAGGTGTTAATATTTAGCCTATTACAAAAACCAACTCCAGCCATGCGTCTACGTTCCCCTCTTTTCCCTTCCTGCCTCGTGCTGTCGCTGCTGTCCGCCTGTGGCGGGGGTGGCGGCGGCAGTGCGCCGGCACCGTCGGTATCGCTGGCGGTGACGACCGCCCCCGTCGACCTGAACATCATCAGCGGCGAATCCGCCGACGTGACCGTGCAAGGCACGTGGTCAAAGCAGAACCTGGACGCCCCGGTCTACCTGAGCGTGCGCGATGCCGGCGGCCGCTTCACCCTGCCGCAGCCGGCCATCGCCGCCGGTACCACTTTCAGTATGAAGCTTTCGGCCCCGAGCACGCTTGCAGCGGGCTCCTATAACGGCACGCTCGAACTGCGCGCCTGCAAGGACGCGGCCTGCACCGACACCTGGGCAGGCACGGCCAGCCTGGCGTACACGATGAAAGTCACCGCCGTCGAGTGGGAAATGTACCAGGGCAACGCCGCCCATACCGGCTACGTCCCGTTCACGCTGGACCCGGCGCGCTTTGCCAAGGCCTGGGAGTGGCAGCGCAAGGAAACCAGTCCGCTCGGCGCCGCCATCAATCCGGTCGTCACCGGCGATGGCAAGGTCTTCATCAGCGGCGACGTCTACTTCGGCCAGGGCATCGTGTACGCGCTGTCGGAAAAGGATGGCAGCGAGACCTGGCGCTACCCGATGGGCCAGGTGCCCGCCCTCAGCCCGCCGTCGGTCAGCAAGGGCCGCGTGTACGCCGCCGTGACGGGCCAGGAAGAGACCGCGCTCTGGGCCTTCGACGCCGCCAAGGGCGACGTGCTGGCCAAGTCGGCATTCGAAGGCCAGTGGCCTAACGTGATGGCGCCGACCGTGACTGGAGACATGGTGCTGACCGGCGCCGGCAAATACGGCGGCAAGACCTATGCCTTCTCGACCTCGAACGGCGCCAGCAAGTGGGTGCATGATGCCGGCGGCGCATGGGACATGTGGGCACCGGCGGCCGACGACACCTATGTGTATCACCACAACGGCGCCGCACTGTTCATCATCGACCGCGCCACCGGCGCCACGGTGGCCCAGATCGCCGATCCGCTCGGCACCAGCAACACCAGCAACGGTTATTTCGGTGGCCCTGTCCTCGGCAGCAAGCGCGACGCCATCTCGTTCGCCGGCGGCGCCTTCAGCGGCCGTGCATCGTCCAGCCAGGAACACTACGACCAGCGCGTCCTGTCGAGCTTCGACCTGGCGCAGCGCCGCTACAACTGGTCCACCGCCAACGCCTACCTGACCGCACCGGCGCTGGCGGACGGCGTGCTGTACGCCGGCCGCAATACGCCATCCGTGCTGGAGGCAATGGACGAGGCGACCGGCAAGGTGCTGTGGAGCTGGTTCCCGCCGGAGTCGGCCGAGGCCATTCACCGGAATATCATCGTGACGCGCAATCTGCTGTTCGTGAGCACCGACCGGGCGGTGTATGCGATCGACCTGGCGACCCGGAAGAGCGTGTGGCGGTATGCGGAGCCGGGGGCCCTGGCTTTGTCGGCCGATCGTACGCTGTATATCGCGGTTGGGGCGACGAGCAGTACTGGCAAGCTGGTGGCGATCCGGTTGCAGAAGTGAGCCTTCCGGCCTGAATCATGGCGAACGCGCAGCCGACAAGGCGCGCGCGAGCGCCTTGCGATCCAGGCACCTGTCACCGGCGGCGACCACGACGCACGCGACGCCATGTCCGATCACATTCGTCAGCAGGCGGCACTTCATGGTCCTGTCGATCGCGAACAGGATTGCCATCAGCTCCGGCGGCACCACGTGCAGCAGGGCGACGGTCGCCGCAAGCGTCGCCACACCCGATCCCGCCACGCCGACGGCGCCCTTGCTGCTGATGAGTGCCATGCCCAGCATCCACGCCAGTTCATGCCAGCCCAGCCGCACCCCTGCGGCCTGGGTGAGGAAAACCAGGCCCATGGCAATGTAGAGATAGGTCCCGGCCAGGTTCAGCGAATACGAGAACGGCAGCACCACGTCCGTGACCTGGCGCGGACAGCCCAGATCCTGGAGCTTCTCGCTCAGGGGTACGAGGCCGGCCAGGGACGAACTCGTGAAGAATACGAGATAGAGTTCGGCCCTGATGTAGGCGATGAAGCGCAGCAGCGACATGCCCGCAAGCCAGGCCGCGCCGCCCAGGACGACCAGTACGAACAAGGCGCTTGCAAGATTGATGGCGGCGATGAACTTCAGCAGCGGCAGCAGCGGTGCGAGTCCATGTCGTCCCACCGCAGCCGCCATGGCGCCGAAGGCGGCCAATGGCGCCAACATCAGCACAAACTTGATGACGCCGAGCAGGCGGAGGCGGCAACGCTCTACCCATGCCGGCACCCGTGTGTCCGGAAAGCGGCCGAGCAGCAGCCCGGCGGGCAAGGCCGCGGCCAGCAGGAGCAGGTTGTTCGCCTTGAGTGAAGGCAGCCGGTCCAGCCAGCCCGGCATCGAGGCCGGGGTCTCCCCCGGCACCGGCATGGCCGGGGAGGATGCGCTTGCGAGCACCGCGCCGGTGCCCGGTTCGAGCGCCCAGCCGGAAGCCAGTCCGAACAGCATCGACAACAAGGACAGCACCGCAAAATACGCAAAGGCCAGCGCAGCGATCCGTCCGGGCTCGCGCTGGCGGCCGAGCGTCGAAGCGCTGGAGACCAGCATACAAAAAATCAGCGGATAAGTGAGCCAGCCCAGCAGGTGAATGAACAGCTGGGCCAGAGGCTGCATCTGCACCGCGAGCGAGGGTGCAGACAAGCCCAGGCCCAGGCCTGCGGCGACCGGTATTGCCAGCGGCAGGAAGCCCTTCACCTATGCCTGTCCCTGGCGTGCGAGTTCGATGAAATGACGCAGCGTGGGCCGCTGCCCGTCGTCGCGCCAGGCCAGCGTCAGGGGCGCGGAAAGCGCCGGCGGCGCATCCTTGATCGAGCAGTACACGACGTTCTCGGCATGGAAGCCCTGCATCGAAGCCGGTACCGCGGAAACGCCCGCGCCCGCGGCAACCAGGCTGATATTCGTGAGCATGCGCTCGACCTCGATCGCCACGTTCGGCACGAAACCGGCCTGCACGCAGGCTTCGACCAGGTTCGCGTACATGCCGGGTGCGCCGCTGCGACGCACCAGGATGAAGCGCTCGTCGCGCAGGGACGACAGCGGCACCGCCGGACGACCGTGGCCACGCGCGCGCGGCAGCGCCGGATGGCCGACCGGCAGCACCAGCAGCAGTTCTTCTTCGAGCAGGCGTTCGAAGGACAATCCTTCCGGCTGGCTGACGGGACGCCGCACGAAGGCCACATCCAGCTGGTTCTGTACCAGCGCCTCGGTCAGCTCGGCCGCGTTTCCCTCGCGGAATTCCAGCTTGACCTGCGGCCAGGCGTCGCGGTAGGCGCGCATCACCTGCGGGATGAAGGCATGGGCGGCCGCCGAACTGGTGAGCCCGACCGACAGGCGTCCGACGCTGCCACTGCTGGCGCGCGCGGCGCGCACGACGGCCGCGTCCACGTTGTCGAGGATGGCGCGTGCCTCCAGCAGGAAGGCTTCGCCGCCCGCAGTGAGCATTGCCCCTTTCGGATGGCGGCGGAACAGATCGAAGCCGAGCTCCTGCTCGAGCGCCCGGATCTGCTGGCTCAAGGGCGGCTGCTGCATGCCCAGGCGTTCGGCGGCGCGGGTGAAATGGCCTTCTTCGGCGACAACGACGAAATAGCGCAGGTGTCTCAGTTCCATGCGAAGTCCATATTTATTAAGTATTGAGAGTGCTATTTCGATATATTTTACATTGAAGAAGCTTCTCGGTAGCATTCTTGTACGCGAATAAAAACGATGTTCGCGACGACGATGTCCAGCCCCAACCGCCGGTCACGCACGTCGCACCGCGTACACCTTAAAACTACAAGCACAACCCGGAGACACCCATGAAACACACTTTGCTGGCGGCCGCCCTGGCCGCCCTATCCCTGCACGCCCATGCCCAGTCCGAGGAAGGCAGCGCCGACGCGCCCAAGACGGGCGCGACTGTCGGCAGCAGCAGCGTCACCGTCTACGGTTCGATCGACGGCGGACTGCGCCACGAAACCAACGTCGACCCCGAGGGCAACAGCGACACCACCATGAGCTCGAACGGCACCTTCCGCTCCAACCGCCTGGGCTTCCGCGGCAGCGAGGACATCGGTGGCGGCAACAAGGTCAACTTCGTGCTGGAGATGGGCTTCAATTCCGGCACGGGCGCGCTGAACAATACCAACAACGTGATCTTCCAGCGCGAAGCGCACGTCGGCATGTCGGGCGCCTGGGGCGCCCTCGACGCCGGCCGCAACTACACGGTGGCCTACCGCACCATTCTTGCCTTCGATCCGTTCAAGTTCCGTTACCCGAGCATCACCTACGTCCTGTCCTCCACCAATGGCATCCGCAAGGACAACGACGTCCAGTACACCGGCCGCTTCGGCGACTGGACCGCGCGCGCCGAATGGGCGCTCGGCGAAGTCGCCGGCGATGCCGACTACGGCACCACCAAGGCCGTCGGCGCCAACTATGCCCACGGCGGCCTGAAGGCAGGCGCCAGCTATTCGATCGCCAAGCAGAACGTCGGCACCACCAGTGCGCCGAACTACCGCGACTACGATCACGTGGCGCTCGGCGCTTCCTACGACTTCGGCGACCTGTCGCTGGCGGTCGGCCACATCAAACAGACCCAGGAAACGACCGCGCGCGACACCACCTCGACCTGGGACTGGTTCGGCGGCAGCTACCAGATCACGCCCCGCTTCGACCTGACCGCCGCCTGGTACCGTAACAAGGGCTACAACGCCAAGGCGACCGCGGCGGCAGCGGTCGGCGATGCAAACAAAACGATGCTGATCACCGGCATCACCTATCAGCTGTCGAAGCGCACCACGCTCTACGCCGAAGTCGACAACACCAGGCTGAAAGGCGGTTTCGCCAGCGGCGGGACGACCAAGTTGAACCAGACCCGCCAGCGCGGCATGGCGGCCGGCATCATGCACACGTTCTAAGATGACTACCATGTTCAAACTGAAAATGCTTCCTGTCGCCCTCCTGTTGCTTGCCCATGCGGCGCAGGCGCAGCAGCAGAACGGGCGCGACGAGTTCTATTGGCTCGGCGAGATCAACAAGGCCTCGGCGGTCATCAATGCGCAGCAAGGCCTGCTCGATCCATCGAAGGTGGCGGGTATTGCCGCCGGCCTGAACGAGGTGATCGAGGCCGGCAAGCAGCCGGGTGCCAAGCGGCCGTCGACCGTGATCACCTTCGAGCCGCTGATGATCAAGGCTGCGGGCCCGGACGTGACACTGCTGCATGCCGGCCGCTCGAGCCAGGACATGCATGCGACCTACCGCGCCGCGATCATGCGCGACAACATGCTGAAACTGGCGGAGCAGCTGAACCGGACCGCCGCCACGATCGTGCAGCTGGCCGGGCTGCATGAGAAGACGATCGTCCCCAACTACACCAACGGCGTGGCGGCGCAGCCGAACAGCTATGGCCACTATCTGCTCGGCTATGCCGCCGGCCTCGATCGCGACGCCCAGCGCATTCGCGAGGCGTATGTGCGCATCGACCAGTCGCCGATGGGCACCACCGTGCTGAATGGCAGCAGCTGGCCGCTCGACCGCGGCAGGATGGCCGATTATCTCGGCTTCGCGGCCATCGTCGACAATGCCTACGATGCGCACCAGATCGCGGCGGTCGACTATCCGGTGGAGGTGGGTTCCATCGTCACCGGCATTGCCCTGCATGCCGGCAGCTTCATCGAGGACGTGATGGCGCAATATGGCCAGGCCCGTCCCTGGATCCTGCTGCGCGAAGGCGGCGGCAACACCTATGTGTCGAGCGCGATGCCGCAGAAGCGCAATCCCGGCCTGCTGAATGCGACCCGCCGCGAAGCATCGATGGCGATCACGCTCGCGATGGGGCCGGTCCTCGAAGCGCACAATATCCCGCCGGGCATGAGCGACGCCAAGGAAGTGAAGCCGAACGCGGAAATGGTGGACAGCGCGATCAAGGTCCTGGCTGACTGGGACAAGATCCTGAAGTCGCTCGTCATCGACAAGGACCGTGCGCTGGAGGAGCTGAACAGCGACTGGACCGCCTCGCAGGAACTCGCCGACCTGTTGATGCGCAACTACAAGCTGCCGTTCCGCGAGGGCCACCATTTCGCGTCGGAAGTCGTCGATTACGCCAAGGCGCATAACCTCCGGCCGAGCGACTTCCCCTATGTCCAGGCGCGCCGCATCTACAAGGAAGCAACCAGGGATTACGCCACCGGCGAGCTGCCGATGAGCGAGAAGGAATTCCGTGCGGCGCTGGACCCGGTTGCCATCGTCAGCCACCGCGCCACCGCCGGTGGACCGCAGCCCGCCGAGATGGACCGCATGCGCAAGGAGGCGCAACAAAGGCTGGCGCAACAGGACACATGGATCAAGGAAAAACGCAGCCGGATCGACGCTTCCCTGGCAAGGCTGGACCGCGACTTCGACAAGCTGCTACCTCAGGACCGCAAGGCGGCGCCGCAAGGAAAATGACGCTACCTCCCTCATGCCATGACGTTTTCAACCGGAGCCATATGATGAAGCGACGCACCTTGATGCGCCATGTCCTTGCGTGTTCGGCCCTGGCCCTCGCGCCACCCTTGCGCTTCGCCGCAGCGCAAACGACAGCGCCTGCAAGCGCCAGCGCGACCCTGCCGCTGTGGGACCGGGGCATCCCTGGTAACGAAACGATGGGCGGCACGTCCCAGCGCTCGGCAAAGGGGGCCCTGAGCCACGTCGTGGCGCCGATACTCGAAGTGTTCATACCGGCGCGCCCAAATGGCAGTGCGGCCTTGATCGCAGGCGGCGGCGGCTACAAACGCATCCAGATGGCGTCGGAAGCGTATCCGGCCGCGCGTTGGCTGGCACAAAGGGGCGTGACCGCATTCGTGCTCGACTACCGCTTGCCTGGCGACGGTTGGGCCGCCGGGCCGCTTGCGCCCTTACAGGATGCCCAGCGCGCCATTCGTCTCATCCGTGCCAATGCGCACGTGTATGGCCTCGATCCAGCGCGGCTGTTAGCGCTCGGGTTCTCGGCCGGGGGCCACTTGATGGGCATGGCGGCTGCACGCCCGGATTTCGCCTCCTATCCCCCGCAAGACGACATCGACAAGTTGTCCGCTCGGGTATCGGCAGCGGCATTGATCTACCCGGTCGTGACCTTGCGCGCCCCCTACGACCGCACCTCCACAAGGCGCGTACTGATCGGTACCCACCCTACCCCCAAGGAAAGTGCGGACTGGTCGGTCGACACCTGGATCGGCAAGCAGATGCCCCCCTTGTTCGCAGTGCAGGCCGAGGACGATCCGATTGCCGATCCTGCGAACATCACGATGCTCTCGCAGGCTGCGAGCCAGGCAGGCGTACCGATCGAAACGCATCGGCTGTCGACTGGCGGGCATGGATTCGGCATGGGCAAAGCCGGTTCGCCGAGCGCCGAATGGCCCGCGTGGTTCGAACATTGGCTACGTGAACACGGCTTCGTCGGATAATGAAAGCAATTGCCCTCGAGGCGCCAGGCGCGGTCGAGGAGACCGATACATCGTTACTCATCACTGCCAGCTTGCGCGGCCTGCGTCTTCATACGATGCCTGGCGACCTGTATGCGATCTATCGTTTCGAAAACGGGCAAGTCGTTCCTGTGGCAGCCTGGCAGACCCGGGATGCTGTCCTGGCCCTACTCGGCGCGAAAGGTGGCATCAGCTTGCGTGAAGCGGCAGAACGGGAAGGCTTCCATTGGCCGGATACGCCGGCCGCCATTCTTGGGGCGCTGACGCGGCTGCAGGATACCCGCTAAATCTATACGGCAGGCAAAGAAAAAGCCGACTTATAAAAGTCTGCTTTTGTCTTGAACATCATACCTTGATCTTGGCGGAAAGAGCAGGAGTCCTATTCCTCCATGACGCTGCCCCTCTTCTGGCAACGAATGTCCCCAAAACTGCCCCAAAATTGGTGACCCGGACAGCAGTCCCTGGCAGTTCATCATAAAAGTGGCCCTGCATCTATATGCTTGTATGGAAGCGCTGGCGACGATTGCTGCTTTGCTCGGTGGCATCGGCCTGCTGGTACCTTGCAGCGAAATGCTTGCCATATTATAGGTCTGACATGTTCCGATGGCCATCGACATCGACTGGCTAATGGCGAATGGCGAATGGCGAATGGCGAGTAGCCGCATGCAGCATCGGATTCGCCTTCTTCCAGGCACCAACATGAAAGCGATCATGGGAGCGTACTGCATGGGCTTGCGTCCGGCGGCAACGGCATCATCGCCGGACGCGCCTGACCGACCAAGCCATCTTTGTCTACCTGGCAGGCCCTCTTGCTTTAGCGCTGCACCTACACAAGGCATATCGAATTCATTAAATACGCTTTCATTTTGGAAGGTCGAGCCATACGCCAAAGTTGCCCTGTTCTCTTTGCCCCGCATCCCAGGTTCCACGAATATTCGCCGCACATTCCAATAACTTCACTTTACCAAGCCCGGCATTTATCAAAGCATGTCGCAAATTTATGGCCGACGCACACGGCAAATATCCGACAGTATAGCCCTGTATAGTCACCCGAACCGCATACTTCTCGAGTTTGTTATTTTCAATGGTAAGACAGGCTTCGGTTTTACGGTTTATGCAATCAGCAGTGCGACGTCCACATAATTTCTTCAAATTCAAAATATGCTTGCCTGCGGCATTGATCTGAACACTAAATACACCATTACCTACGATTCGAGTTCTCAGTCTCTGTTTTTTATACCACGCAAGAACGGCCCACCAAAGGCCAGAAAAAATTAGTGTAGCAAAAAATAGGAACCACATCGCGCCTCCTACCTTGAAATATAAATATTATGTTTTGATAAGTTCAAAGCTCTTAAATTACACAGCCTTTCCAGAGCAGCCAATATCCCTGGCATCCAATTCATTAAGATAGAAGATGGTAACCACCTTCTATCCGGAATTAATTTTCACAATCAATTTATCAATCAATAATCGATTGACGCAATTTTGAAATCGAACTCTCTTTCAGCACAAGGTGTGCCACGCGCAACCGAAATGCATAAAATCCTTCCTACATTAAATATAGATTTCACTTTTAACAAATTCCTGCTCGATGTTATAGGAATTTTCTGACCAAACCATAAGAAAATTCCTATTACTCTAAGAATTCACGTACATCATTATCAGAAATTACCACACAACGATTTAATTGAAGACAATTTATTCAAATTTTTTAACCATCATAGATTCATGAGTATAGAATACCGCTATTAAAAAAGTCATCAAATTCAGCAGATTTTGAACAGATTATGCTATCAAAATTTTGTTGAAAATTAGAAAGATGAATATTTATTTGTACAGCAGGAGACGAGAATGTTTTTCCACGATTACTTTCTGCCTCATTTGCCTTCTTGTTTATCATGCCAGACCTACCCGATTCACATAAAATCGACTAGGAGCGACCAGGATGAATAAGGACTCGTCACGTTTTGAACAACTGGTTGCCATCAGGGATGAAGTAGTTACACGCTGGCTAGCCCAGGTGAAGGAACAGATACCGTATGCAGGCAACGTGGGCCGCCGAGCACTTATCAACACATTGCCCGATTTTTATGAGCACGTGGTACTTACCATAGTCGGCGAAGAGGAAGCTTTCGATCATTCCACGATTGCAGCGGAGCATGGAGGGCAACGCGCACGCGTAACGCGGTTCAATGCGGGTGACATCGGCCACGAGTTTCAACTGTTCCGCTCGGCGATTATCGACACGTGGCATGCGAACGGCATAACCCTGAACCTGGACGAAGTCGGTCGCTTGAACAACGAGATCGATCTAGCGCTCCGGGAATCCTTGATCGGGTTTTCAAAGTCGCAGGATCAGATCCGTGAACAGTTTTTCTCCGCTTTGACGCACGATATGCGCACGCCTCTTGCGGCAGCGTCGGCTGCAGTTGGCATAATTCACAAGACAGACGATCTGGCACGCACGCGGCAAATGGCAGAGATCGCTATACGCCAGCACGCAACGCTTGCTAGCATGATCGGTGATCTGCTCGACATGATGGTGTTCCATGCCGGACCGACAACGTTAGAAGTGACGGATACCGCGTTGTATGACATCGTCGCAGAAGCTGTTGCCGACGTGGCCCTGTCGTCTGGCCGCGAGATACGATTTCGCGGCGTGCAGGTAAATGGTCGATGGTATGCGATGGCAATCCGCCGCGCAGTCGACAATCTGCTCAACAATGCCGTCAAATACAGCACCAGGGACACACCGCTAGACGTCTCAATTGGTGTAAAAAACTGTTGTGCGATCGTCGCCATCTCAAACCAAGGCCCCCCTATTCCGGAAGATCACACAGAAGCCATTTTCCAGTTATTCAGGCGTTTGCGTACCGATAAAGGGGGAGGAATTGTGGGTTGGGGAATCGGCTTGCCGTATGTGCGCACGGTCGCGGAGCAGCATGGGGGCAGTATTACTGTTGACAGCAATGCTTCGGGCACGACTTTTTTCTTTTCCATACCGATGGACCGAATCTGATCAAGTACCGCAAGAGTATGGATTACACCTTCAGGGATTTATCGGAGGAATTTCGGTCGTTACAATACGATGCCTGGTACATTGGAGGCCCGACATCATGAACGAGTTTATATTTCGTACAGCGACCAGAGCGGATGCGCCTGCAATGCTTTCGTTGCTTCGTTCAGTAACGATCGAGGGAGACACGCTTCCCTTCACGAGCGGCGTCGACAGTGACTTGATCGACACCCAGTGGTTCGGCGCATCCGGCTGTGTCCTGGCATATAGCCACGACCAGCTGGTTGCCATGTACCGCTATGGCGCCAATATGCCTGGCCGTGGTACACATATTGCA
Source organism: Herbaspirillum sp. SJZ107 (assembly GCF_006715485.1). Classification (GTDB taxonomy): domain Bacteria; phylum Pseudomonadota; class Gammaproteobacteria; order Burkholderiales; family Burkholderiaceae_D; genus Telluria. The sequence continues at coordinate 190,913 of NZ_VFNH01000001.1, read as the reverse complement.
ACGGCTACTTTCCTGGTTGCTCAGGAGGCACGAGGGCAAGGTCTTGGTCGCAAACTTATGGAGCACTGCCTGAAAAAGGCAAAGGCATCAGGATTTCGGGCAATGCAGTTCAACCAAGTCGTCGCCACTAATCTCGCTGCCCTGTCCTTGTATCGTTCACTCGGTTTCAGGAGAGTGGGCAAAATTCCAGAAGCGTTTGCACATCCCCAATATGGCTATGTCTCTGCATACGTCATGTATCGCGACTGGGCGGTGATGAATTCGTGATCCTGCTGGACAGCATCGGCAGCGCCGAACACGCGACCATGGTCGCGGAACGCATCATGGCCAGGCTGGCGGAACCCTTCGAGATGGCTGGGCATCGTGTGTTCGTTACTGCCAGCGTAGGTATCGCGCTCAGCGCCACCGGCTATGCCGACGTCGAGGACATCCTGCGTGATGCCGATATCGCCATGTACCACGCCAAAAAGGCCGGGCGCGCGCGCTGGGTCATATTCGACCGTGTCATGCAGCTTGCGGCACTGCGGCGCCTGCAGATGGAAGCCGACTTGCGTGACGCCCTGGCACAGTCCCAGCTGGTATTGCACTACCAGCCAATCGTATCGCTGCACGACGATCGGATCAGCGGTTTCGAAGCGCTGCTGCGCTGGAATCATCCAGCGCGCGGCATGGTCCCGCCAAATGAATTCATTCCAGTTGCCGAGGAAATCGGCCTGATAGGCCAGATCGGCGCCTGGGTGCTGGCGCAAGCCTGTCGCCAGTTGTGCGAATGGCAGCAGCGTTTCGACATACGACTCGAAATGAGTGTGAACGTGTCCGCAGTCCAATTCAACGGCGACGAACTTGCTGGGACAGTGCGCCGGGTCCTGCGCGACACCGGCGTCGTGCCGTCCACCCTCAAGCTTGAACTGACTGAAAGCGCCGTCATGGCCGATGCCGAGCACGCGCTCGTGGTGCTGGCTCAGTTGAAGGCGTTGGGCGTGCGAGTCAGCCTGGACGATTTCGGCACCGGCTACTCCTCGCTCAGCTACCTGCGCCGTTTGCCGATCGATACACTGAAGATCGACCGTTCCTTTGTCAGCCAGCTGGACCGGCTGGATGACAAGCGCCAGATCGTCGACGTGGTGCTGACGCTGGCGCATGCGCTCGGGCTGGACGTGGTCGCCGAGGGCGTCGAGACAGATGCCGAGCAGCGCCTATTGCGCGACATGGGCAGCGATTTCGTCCAGGGGTACTTCTACTATAAGCCGCTCACGCCGGAAGCTACTACATTAGCGCTGGCACAGCAGGGCAATATGCTGACTACATCGCTGAGCGAAACTTTCGGATAGACGCCGTAGATCCGCCTGTTTTCGGTACCATCGAGCTGCCGAAGCTTCGTGCGCGTCTGGCGGGAGCGCGGAGTGTTCCCAACTCTGGCTCCAAACATCCTGGCTGTCCGGGGGCACGCCGGATAGCACAGGACGAAAAAAGCCCGCTGTCTCTATGAGAACAGCGGGCTTTTTGACGTACCTGAACAGGTCAGGACAATGTTCTGGCGGAGAGAGGGGGATTCGAACCCCCGATAGGCTATGAACCTCTCCATCTGATTGCTTTTTGTAGCAATATAATCAATATCTTACGTGCACTAAGATGTACTATAGATTTTACTCAGTCGCCTCATAACCCATTGTTTTGATTGGGCTGAGGTCAGTTCAATAGTACAGATTTTTGCGCCTTTTCCGCCACATACTCAGATGCCAGTTGTGTCTGCGCAGAGTGAATGGCCGGGTGCCGTTGCGGCATCGGACGGGTGCCGGAGCCGATGGACATGGGCAAGAACAGTGTTTGATCAGTGCTGGGCCCGCGCCGCTTCACGAACCCGATGTCGAGCCCGCCGGCGGTCGGCCGCAACGCCAGGCGCAGCGGCGCCACCGACGCATCTTGGGCCGCGGCGACTGGCCGGAACACGAAGCACAGCGTCTCGCCGGCCTGGGCCGCCAGGTGCAGGCGCCGCAGGCTCTCTTGCCGCACGTGCGTCTGCCACAGCAATAGCGCGCCGCATGCCCCACTGCGCAGCACCTGCTCGGCCGCCCACAAGATGTCGGACGTTGTCTTCGCGCGCAGCCAGAGTGCTTGGTCCGGCGCCACGCCCATCGCAGCCAGCGCCAGAGCTTGAGGTGGGTGCGGCGGCTCGAGCATGACGATCTTGCGCTTTGCAACCTTCCTCAGTGCCGGCGCCAGTAGGCGCATCTCGCCGATGCCCGACTGCTGCGTCAGTAGCTCGGTGAGCGATCCGGTCGGCCAGCCGCCGCCGGGCAGTTGATTCGATAGCGCCGTGTAACCGGTGTCAACGCACTTCGTCGTCGAGCGCCCCAGCTGCGATGCGCGCCAGAGAGCGGGATGAAGAGTCTCAGGGTCGAGCGCCGAGATTTGGCTATTCATAGTTCCGCCTAGAAATACTGTATAAAAACACAGTATAGCAGCGAAAGCTTGCGTTATCTATTTCTCACTATTGATGGGCGCCAACTTGCAGTAAACCCAAGACTGACACCATGCCCTCAACAAATACAGGAGGGCATATGCCACATGTGTACAAAGAAGCCCGGCAGCTCGCCGGTCACGAACTAGTTGGCAGCGGGGATTGCGTAGAGTTGATCAAGGCCTTCGCTCCTGGGCTGAAGGGTGTTACGACACTCGCCTGGCGGCCGGGTGAGCACGTTGTCGACGTAGCGCACAGCCTGCCGGTGGGCACCGCAATCGCGACCTTTGAGGATGGACAGTACCCTCAGCACCGGACCGGGCAGCATGCGGCGTTATTTATCTCGTCGGCCGGCTCCGGCATATGGGTGATGGATCAGTGGAAGAACGACCCCAAAAAGCCGGTCGTCTCGTTGAGGCACATCCGGCGCCAGGGCAAGCATCTTGATGGGAAATGGCGCGACCCAAGCAACAACGCGGAAGCGTTTTCGGTGATTGAGTGATGAGGCGACTTTTTATCCTGGCGGCCACCCTGCCGAGCCTGGCTGCGACTCAGACCATTTCATGCCCGGCGATAATCACCGAAGGCTCGATTCAGGTGCAGCGGGCGCCGGAGGGCTGGCAGGCGAGCGCGTCCACGCCGGTCTGGCTGGATGGCGGCGGCATGCTGAGCGGCGCGCCGGCCGAGATGCGGTACTTGGTACAGGCGTCTTCGAAGAAGGCCAAGGGCGCAACTATCTCTACTTGGAATTTCCAGCCGGGCGAGGAAAAGTGGCTGTACTGCACCTATGGGAAGATGGCTGTTCAACTGTCCCGCCGAATGGATGACAGGGCCACGGTTTGCGAGGTAACCGCGACGACAAGCTCGAAAGGCTCCGTCACGTCAATCACTGCGGCCTGCCGGTGACGAGATGGCAGAGCGCAAAGACACCATCACCGCCAGCCGGGTCGACTTGATTCTCGCCCTTCTGCCGATCATCTCGCTCAAGGAGGCAGTGCAATCGATGGTCGACAGCGGCGTGCCGGCCGACGTCGCCGCCCGGGTGCTCAACAGCCCGGAACAGCGCCGGCCTATGCAGCTTCCAACATTTCTGGAGTGACGGTGTTCCGGCAGACCTGGCCGAACTCGCTGTGGTAGGTGATGGCCGTGCACTGGCGTTCGCTCATCCAGCCGCCGCGCGCGGCGTAAGCGTCCCGGGCGGCCAGCGTCGAGTGCTGGACCACCGACATGCCGGAGTGCTCCTTTTCCTCGAAATGGTGGCGGTGGCCGGTATGCGCGTACCGGCGCGTGGTGCCGCCCCAGACTTTCGGGAACTGGGCGGCGAACAGCAGCGGCAGCTGATCGTTCTTCTTCAGGTGGCCGTGGTGCCAGGCCAGCATGGTCTCGCCGTGCTGGTAGACGTAGTACGGCAGTTCGGAATCGATCACCTCGACCCGCGGCTCGTTCTCGTACAGCGCCTTGAACATCGCGCGCAGCCAGACCGAGCTGGCGAGATCATGATTACCCTCCGCCATCAGCACGACCACCTTCTCATGCCGCTCGAGCGCGAAGCCGATCACCCGGCGCAGGATCCGGATGGCCGACTGAACCACCTTCGGAAACCGACCGTCCTGGTCCAAGATGTGGCCGGACGTCGGCGTCTTCGCCTCCAGGCCGTCGCTGTGCAAGAAATCGCCCAGCTGCGCCACGATGCCCACGCGCGCCGGCGGACTGGCCTTGACCATGTGTTCGAAGCAGCCGGTAAGCGTACGTTCGGCGATCGCCAGGTCCCAGTCGCCATTAGCTGCCAAGTTCTCGCGGTGCCAGCAGAGCGCGCCCACGTGGCTGTCCGTCAGGGTGTAGACGCTGGCCAACTTGTCGAGCGTCGCACGCGGCGCCTTTGTCGGCCGGGCGCGTGGTAACTCTTCGGCCATCGCCGCGGCGGCGGCGCGCATGAACTCTTCCATCTGCGCCGCGTCCGCCCGGGTCTTCACCCATTGCAGGACCGGCTGGCCGTCTTTGTACAGCGTCGAGGTGCCTTTCAGCATCTGGCCCGGCGCCACCGGGTGCTGCAGGTCGAACTCGGGTGCATAGCCGCGCGCGGCCGCGGCATTCCTCAGGCGCAGCATGGATTCCTGGACCGCGTTCTTGGCAACGCCCAGCTCGCGCGCCGCGGCGCGCATGCTGCCCAGGCGATTGATGACCTCGATGTACTCCGCCTGGCGTGGAGTGGGGTCGAACTCGAGGAGCCTCGGGTCAATGATGGTCTTGCTCATGCATTTCCTTTACTTGGGCCAGGCCTGAACGGTCTTGGCGTGGCGCGCAGCGCAGTCGGCGTACTGGCGCACTAGGTTCATTGCCCAGACCTGCCACACGTCGTAGTCGGGCGATTCGGGTTTCGGGACTTCCGGGCACGGCGCCGCCAGCGCGCTATCGAGCGGTGGCGGCCTGGTTGGCGGCGTCGATGGCGGCGTCGAGGTTGCGCACCCGGACATCGTCAGGGCGGCAATCCACAGGAAGGCGAGGCGCATTGCGCAGCTCCTTGGTGAGCGCCGCAATCTTGGGCGCGAGGGTGGACTGGATGCCGGCGTACTCGGTGGCGGCCTGATGGATCGCTGCGGCGTCGGCCTGCAGAGTGCTGACGGTGGCGGCGGCCTGGGTAGCCTGTTCCTGGGCGTGCTTGGCCTGCAGCTTCGCCACGCCCGCGCCGAGTCGCCAGCCGTTGACAGCCCAGCCGGCGCCGAAGCACAGGACAGCAGCGGCCGCGCCGACGACGGCCGCCAGCTGTAGCTTGTACGGCGCCAGGGCGGCGGCGATCACCGCAGCCCCTTGAGGCACAGTTCGCGCTCACGCTGGCGGCGCTTCGTCAGACCAGCCACCTCGCGGCCGCCGACCTTGTTCCACAGCAGCAGTGCGTCGCAGGCGCCGGCCATGTCGCCGGCGTTGGTCCGGCGTGCCATGCTCGAGCCGCAGAAGGCTGGCACGCCGATGTTGAAGGCCGCGTCGACGAACGCCACCTTCTGGCCATCCGTCAGGCGATCCATGGGCACACACTTGGCGATGCCGGCGGCGTGCCGATCCAGGTCGCGGTCGAGCTGGGCGTCACACTCGGCCGGCGTGTAGATCTTGCCGTCCTGGGCGTTCTCGGTGGCGCCATCGCAGTAGGTCAGTACGCCGCCGATGTCGCGGTAGGTCTTGAGCGCCCTGCCCTCTTGCACCGGCGTGAATGCCAGCAGCGCAGCCGCGGCGCAGGAGCCGACCGCGGCGATTAGGCCGCGGCGCGCCGGCTTCTTCGATTGCTCAGCCATTGGTCACCGCCTTTGCTTTTGCGGCTGCGTGCGCGCGCTGCGCCGAGCGAACCAGGTTGAACACGACGACGGCGACGCCGACGGCCTTGTAGACGTTCGGCGGCAGGTACTGGGCCAGCGCAGGCAGGTTGTCGCTGATCGCGTCGATGATCTGGTCGGCGAACGGGAACGCGGCCAGCAACATGGCGTTGAACCAGACGCCGGCCGACTGCAGCCAGGATTTGAGCCGGGCCATCATTTCGTCACCGTCACCTTGAAGGCCTGCCAGAAGGCCAGGACCAGCCAGCCGATCGCGGCCAGCGCGCCGGCGCCGACCATCTTCGTCAGCGCCTCGCGCACCAGCTTGTTGCGCAGTTCGCGCCATTCGATAACTGACTCGTGGTACCGGCGATGGCCCTCGACGTCGTCGGCAGGAAAGCCAGACAGCAGCCGGGTAATCGCCGCCTCGGATTGCGAGGTCTTGACGTTCAGGGCGTCGATGTTGGCCATCAGCTCGAGCTGGCCGTCGCGCAGCTCGCACAGGACCTGGACCAGCGCCGGGCCGCCGAGGCGCGCCGCTTCTTGTTGCCATTGTGGGTTCATTGGGGCCTTTTCAGTAGGCGTAAAAAAACCCGCCGAAGCGGGTTGGATGGTGGTGCGGTTGCAAGGAGCATCAGCGGTATTCCGGCGGGAGCTGGGAGCGCGCACGCTCAGCCTCATACGAGGCGCGGCAGTGGTCTGCTTGCCAGAAAAAAAGCCCATCGATGATGGGCCTTAGGGTGTTATACGGCCGGACTGCTCGAAGCCGATAAGCCCTCGCGGAAATCGTTTCATCACAGTACCCGCCCAGGATCGCGTTTACCAGCTGGTCGAAAGCAACTGCTACTTCACGCAGTCGGCTCATGGGTTTTCCTTTCAATGCTGGAAGTGACCTGGGCTACCAGGCAATCGCCGCCACTTCGGCGGCATCAGTCGCGTTTCCCAGTGCCACCTTCAGCGCCTCGGATCGATCAAAGTTGGCTGTGCCCTGCGCCGTCATGGCGCGGTACATCGCCTTGAATGCTTCCACGTCAGGCAGAGGGATATAGTCGTTGTCGGCCGTCTTCCATGCCATCGGAAAGCCGTCCGGGAATTTTCCGAACAGCCCGATATGGTTCGCCACGGCGTCGATGTCCGACCTGGACAGCGCGTCGCAATCGATCAGCTTATCGCCGAAGGGGAATGTCGACTGGTTTGCCGCCGAGCGCCACTGGTTTATCTGAGCGTTTTTCCGCCCCTTGAGCTCATCGAGCGGCGCCATCTCCACCCAAACCGGAGCTTCCTGGAATCTCAGCACCGACGTTGACGTGGGCGCCGCACTGAACGCGATGCGCTCTTGCCAGGGGATGAACTCGTGTTCGCTGGTTTCGTCCGGGGGCTGCGCCGCCGGCCCAGCATCCAGCGCGTCGGGCTGGCCGCATGCCCCGATAATGACGCCATCCGATTTTCTCTTGATGAGGAATTGAGTCATGAGAAGGAGACCGTGGTGTCTACGTTGATTGTTTTGACGATGTTGCCGCCAACGTCAGAGACGATGCAGGTCAGCGTGAAAATCTGGTCCCACACCAGGTTATTGCCGGTGACAGTGAGAACAACTTGCTGCGCGTTGGTCGCACTCAGCCAGCAGTTGACGCCGGCAGTGTTGGAGACCGACCAGCTATAGGTGTAATTTCCAGAGCCATTGACTGGCAGCGCCTTGTACGTTCCTGCATACGACGATCCACTGGTGGACTTCGATACGGTGTATGAGTAAGCGCCAGTGGTGTCGACCAGCGTCGCGCTGAAGCTGCTTGCCACCCCCACGTTGACGAGCTGAATCTGCTGAGACGCTGACGGATCAAAAAGGATCTTCGCGCCGCCCGGCGCGACCATGCTCATCTTCGGCACGCCGTTGACCATACCCTGCCAGATGCCGGCATCGCTGTTGTAGCCAGTTGCCTGGGTCGCCAGCGAAACCCCAACTCGCACCGCGCCGAAGGTACCGGTTGAGCCGCTGAGGTCGCCAGCGACGGCAATCGCGCCGGTGGCGCCGTTGACCGTGATCGTTGGCGCGCCAGCGGAGTTGTATGCCACAAGGCCGTAAGATGTGAAGCCCAGGCCATAGCCGCTAACCCGCTGCCCGCTGCCGTCCGTAACCAGCGACCCAACCGTCAGCGCGGCGCCACCCGACATTAAGTTCTGCGCATTTGAGCGAAGGCGCTGCGCAAGACCGAGGGTCGGGTCGTTGACCGCGGCAAGCGCCGCCACCCCGGCGGAAACGTCGGACATCGGCGCAAACCGGATATTCGTCATCGTCGCGCCGGGCGTCGAGAACGAACTGTCGAAGTACAGCACGGCGGCGGTGGAAAGAGCGACGTCCCGCATCTGCAGGCCATTTCGCGTGCAGCGCAATCTCGACCCGTTATAGGTGATCTCCAGCACATCGCCGTCACTCATTGAGCCGAGCGAGGCGACGAGGCTTCCGCTCTCCCAGTATTCAACGGTGCCGCCACCTGGGATGTGCAGCGCGTAGTCGAGCGACGTGTAGCTGCCGTCGGCCGCCGGATCGCTGTTCAGGCCGAAGAACATGTCGTAGCCAGTGGCCTTGGGGATAGTCACCTTCGCCGTGACTCCGCCGGCGTACCCTTCCTTGCTGTAGACGTCCGAGTTCCAGCCTGCAGCGCTGCCGAGCGCCTTCGTCGCCGTGTTGCCGAGCACGGTGCATGCGCCGCGCGCGATCAAGTTCATATCGGCCGCTGCGGTGGCGGCATTTTGAGCGGCAGTGATAGATGGCACTAGAGCGCTATTCAGCGTGCCCGGCGCTGCATAGGCCGGATCAAGTGCTGAGCCGGCGGCCAGGATGACGCCGCCCTGCGTATCCTTGATGCTGAGCCCGCGCGTATCGATCTTGTCGGCCGCCACGGTGTTCTTCACCAGCAAGCTACCGTTGATGACCTGCGCCACCGGGATCCAGGCGCTGCCGTTCCAGTAACGGGTGCTGGCAAATCCCGCGGCCTGGTTGTAGAGCGTCACGACGTCGAGCATCTGCGGCACGCCGTAGCCAGTCTGCGCAATCGCGGCGGTTGCCTCGCTGTCCGACCACACGCTGCCGGCGGTGCCGGCCGAGATGTCGACGGTGCCGCGCTGGCCCGGCTGGCCCGGGTTACCGGGGACGCCTTGCCCGCCCTTGAATCTCGACCAGGTGTAGTCGGCCTTGTTGGTCGATTCCGTGGCGGTCACCTTGTTCACGGCGATGCCAATGTACACGGTCGAATCGGTCGGGACGTCATACAGACCAGTACCGTCCGGCACGTCGGCATACTTGATCCACGTGTAGTAGGTCGTCCCGTCCTTTCCCGGCTGGCCCGGCACGCCCTGCCCGCCCTGATTCAGGGACCACGTGTAGTCCGCTGGGTTCTCGCTCTCGACCGGGGTGGTCTTGTTGTACGCGAAGCCGATGTACGCCTTGTTTGTCGGATCGTCGCTCAGGCCAGCGCCAGCGGCGGAATCCCCATACTTGATCCAGGTGTACAGCGCCGGCCCGGGCACGCCCTGATCGCCTTTGAACCGCGACCACACATAGTCGGCTGGATTGTTCGACTCGGTTGCCGTGGTCTTGTTGACCGAAATGCCGATGTAGAGTGTGTTCGCGGTCGGCAGATCATACATACCGTCGCCGTTCGCGTAGTCCGCGTATTTGATCCAGGTGTAGAGTTGCGCGCCGTCTTCTCCCGGCGGCCCGGGCTGCCCATCCGTGCCTTTGATCAGGGACCAGGTGTAATCGGAGGCGATGGTCGACTCGATCGGCGACGGCTTGTTGTACGCCAGGCCGATGTAGGCTTTCCCGGTTGGGTCGTCGCTCAGGCCGGCGCCGGCCGCCGAGTCCGCATACTTGATCCAGGTGTAGGTAGTCGAGCCATCCACGCCGTCCTGCACTTTCGTGATCGTGCACGGCTTGGTGTATGTGCGGCCGTTGACGGTCGCACTCGCGATAACGGTGACGCTCGATCCGGTCATCGCGGCGCCTACGACGGTGACCGACTTCGCGGTAGGGCTGCTCAGTGGCGCACCTGTGGCGTTGAACGTCAGCGGCGCATCCAGATCGATCAGCGTTGCCGTGAAGGTGATCGACTCCGGCGTGATCGAGCCGTCGGCATTTGCCTTAAACAGCGGCGCCGACGGCAGCAGCTGGATGTCGGCGGTCGGTAGGTTGACCGTGCGCGCCGCCGCAGCCTGCAGCGTCGTGTCGATGAAATTGACTACAGTAGCCATGAGGCTCCTTCAGATTGACCGGACAGTGACTTTTGATCCATAGCGCTCGGCGGCCTGCAGCGCCACCTCAGAATCGCCCATACGCTTCCCGAGGACGGTATGCGCACGCTCCGCATCGAGATCAGGGTCGCCGGTGCGCACGCTCACAAAGATCGGGTATGCCCGGCTGGCGCGCAGGATGCTGGCGAGCCGCGCGCGATCCGCCTGGGTCAGCGCACTCATCTCGATCGAGACCTCTTTACTTATCGTCGAGGCACGGCTCAGCAGGTCCCCGGCAGCGGTGCTATAGTGCGCCGTCGCATCCACATCCGTCGCCGAGACGGACGTCAATCCATACGGCGGCGACCAATACCGGCCGATCACCAGCTTGGACGCTTCGATGTACCCTTGCGCGTTGCCGGTGTCGACTAGGTCGATGGCGAAGGCGCGGAACTGCGTCTCGGGGAACCATGTGCGCGCGAAGGTGCCGCCGCCGTAGGCATAAGCGCTTGCCGATTGCGCAGCCGTCCAGCCCTCCAACTGGATCGCCGGCGCCGGGCACGCTAGCGCGACGCCGGTGTCGCAGTCGTAGCTCTGCCAGGTATCGATGTAGCCTGCCGGTCGCACGCCCTGCGTCGCCCCGCTGGGGAAATACGAGGATAGCGAACCGCTTTCGACCTGCGCGCCGAAGATGTGCACCACGTCGCCGGCGCTCGCCGAGTCCGGGGCATCGACGCGGACTCGGTAGCTGCCGCCGGTGGCGACGGTGCAGGTGGCAGCGTAGCGCACCCATCCGGCGCCCAGCGGCCGGGCATCCACCGCCGAGGCGAAGCCGCCCAGCCCACCGATGTTCCAGAACCAGACGTTCGGTGCCTTGCCGACGCTGCCACCGACGCCCTTCAAGAAAATCGAGAAGGTGTAGGTCCCGGGCGACAGGGTCAGCGTCTTGTCGAAATACGGATCTGAGCCAGTCGCCGCGATGGCGAACGCGTTGTTCGAACCATCCGGCGCCGAGACGCCGCCCGACAGGTTCAGGCCGACCTTTTCCCAGCTGCCGTCGCCGAAGGCCTCGCTGTAGGTGATCAGGTTGGTCTTGCTCACCTCGTTCGACAAGCGGACGCGCATCGTGGTCGCTGGCGAGAAGTTGCCGAGCAGCGCAACTCCAGACGCCAGTTCGGGCGCCGGCAGCGCGCCGCCGATCCGGGCCGCCGTGCTGGTGGCGCGCCAGACGTCACTCTTCTTGTCCGACACCAAGTTAGCGGCGACGAGCAGGCCGTCGGTGCTGCTGGCGATCAGTCCGGGCGTGACGCGGCGCGCCGCGTTGCTGGCGATGATCCTCAGATTTCCCATGGGTTCCTTAAATCGTGACTTCTGCCGTGACGGCGTAGGTGCCGAAATTCGTCGTCAGGCTGGTGACCAGGCCGGGCTTACCAGCGTCCAGGCCAAAGCGGTCGCTAAACAGGTTGCGCGCCTCGCCTAGCTCGACCAGCATGCCGGCCGGCGTCAGTTCGACGCGGTATGTTGCGCGCGGCACTTTGACGATCGCCAGGCGACGCTCGGCTTCTGCCCTTGCGTCGGCCGGCGTCAGCAGGCATGTGTCGATCGGAGCAGGGTCGGTGTACTGGCTGTATGTCGCCTGCGTCGCCGCGTCGACCGCGGTATAGGTCTGCCACTCGGTCGCGAACATCTGCTTGTGCTCGGCCGGCAGCGAGGTCTGAAGATTCGGCTGGGCCGTGTAGTTGCGGCAAAACCGGATCTGCACCGCGGCCGCCGGCGTCGTCCGCGCTACCGGCACCAGCGAGTCTTGGACCTGCATCGAGCGCGGAATGCTCAGCGTTGCCGACGTCGGGATCGCATACTGGATCAGACGCAGCTTGCCGAGCATCGAGGGGATCACCTGGGCGCCCTTGCTCGACGCCAGCTGCGCCGCCGCGGTCAGAACGTTGGTCCGGTCGAGGATAGCCAAGCCGACCGGCTGCTGGTTCGCGGCATCGAACAGGGCCAGGTTTGCCGCGTCGAGGTCGCTCGCCACCATCCGGGTCGATTCCTTGCCGTACTGCGTGGCGAGGAGCTGGACCAGCTGGGCAATGCGGTTGCGGTATATGCCGCCGGCCTTATCGCCCTGGACGCTGCAGGTCACGGCACCCGGGCCAACCGCGGTGTTGAAGGCGAACCGGCTGTTGGTCGGATCGTCCGTCACGTCCGGCGAGCGCTTCTTGCCATCGGTGCGCGGCTCGATCAGGCCCTCTGCCGGGCCGCAGTGGTAGTAATACCGCCCGGTCACCGAGTCGTATTTTGGCGTCATGTTGGGCACTTCGCCGAGCGCGACCGGATACAGGGTGCCGTCCGCGAACTTCGCTTCCGATACCGGGGTATTCAGCCGCTGCAGCGCGTCCCGGAACTTCAGGACGAGCGTCGTGCGGTCGGTGCCGTAGGCGATGTCCGCCAGGTTGCCGACGAAGGACAGGCGGAAATCCCCCTCATCCCACCGGACATCGCCGACGTAGACCTCGACCCGCTGGTTTGCCCACACATCGGTGAACCAGGAATCGAGCTCCCCGCCGACGTTCCAGACTTCGACGTCGCCAGCCGACAGCTTGGCATCGCCATCGATCGAGATTGACCTGCTGATCTCGAGGTCCTTGGCGATCACGGCGGAATACGGCGCCGCGGCCGACCCGGTGAAAGGTCGGTTCGACAGCCGGCGCGTCACCTGCGCCCCGCCACTCAGGCAGCCGACGCGGTAAAGAGTCACGCGCTGCGCGGTCGAGTCTTCGAGCCACGCAGCGTATTGCGCATCAGAGATTGTCATTCCAAGGTAACTTTCTGATTGCTGGCAATGACCCGCGCAAGCAGGCTCATCCCAGAAACGATGGTTTGTGCGTTCTGCTGCTGCGCCTCAGCGTTGGAGGCGATGGTCTCGCCGGTCTGCACCTGCTGGTCCTTCCGCAGGCCGGCAACCTCCTGCTGTTGCTTGTCGCTGTTTTCCTTAAGCAACTTCACAGCGCTAGACAGGATCGACAGTGCATTGCTCAGCACGAAACCCGACTGGATCGGCGCAGGACTGGTGTTCTGCGCGATCGTGTCGAGGATCTTGTTGGCTGCAGTCAGCGTGTTGTTCATGCCCTGCAGGGCCAGCGTCTGCGAGTTCATCGAATTCAGCTGGGCCTGCGCCGCGTCGATTTGACCCGTCGCCCACGAAGCTGCCGCCGCCGCATCCTGCCGGCCTTGCGAGAAGTCGGCTTGATACTGCGTGTCGCCGGCATTGAGCTTTTGCGAGGCCGTCAGCCATGCAGTCAGGGCATCCGAAAACTTGCCCTGCGCCGTAGTGTCGCCACCCATCGCCGCCGCACGGATCTTCTCGTACTGGCTTTTCAGCTCAGCCTCTTGCGCCTCAGGCGTGAGCACCGACAGGCTGCCCACCGACAGACTGTCGGACAGCGATAGGACCGAATCGCGGAAGGTCTTCAGGCTGCCCGAGGTGTCCGCCAACTTCTGCGCCGTCTGGACCATATCGAACAGCGGCCGGTTGGCCTCGGCAAGTGCATCCCGCTGCTTCTTCAGCAACTGGGTCGAGGTCATCGTCAGCTGGTCGAGCTGGTCCTGCAGGCTCGCCCGCTCCGACGCGATGTCCGACTCGGTCCGAGTCAGAACCTCAGTGGCGGCGTGCACCTGGGCGAAGGCATCCGCCAGCTGCATCATCGACGTGAACTGCTTTGCCCCGGCTTCGGTCGTAAGGTCCAGCGAAGCGACCACCCGCTTGAACTCGTCGCGCGTGGTGACCGATGCCAGGCCCAGGCTCGACATCGCCTCGTCCACCGCCTTCTTTACCGGCGCCAGCTTTTCCTGTTCGGTCAGGTAGTTCTGCGCGTAGCTCGATGCCCACGACGTCAGGTTCGACGCACTGCCGGCCAGATCGATCAGGCGCTCGCGCGCTGCTACTGACGCGAGGCCGGCCGACCCGAATGCTTCCACCGCGGTCTTGCCCAGCAACTGGGCCATCTGCGTGGTCGCGGTGAAGTCGCCCGCCAGGCGCTCGAGCGTGCTGGATGCGGTCTCGCCCGACTTCGTGAACTGGGCAATGTTCGGCACCAACCGCGTAGCCAGCTCGTCACCGACGCTGCTCAGCAGCTTGGTAACGCCGTCCTCGATCTTCCCGTCTTTGCCCAGGTCGATGTTGAAGGACTTGGTGTAGCTAGCAATCGAGCTGGCGTCGGCGCCCAGGCTCGTGGCGAAGCTCGAAGACACTGCCTTGATCTGATCGAGCCCGTTGCTGATTGCAGCAAGCGCGTCGGTCGACAGCGACTTGCTGTCGGTGCCGTTCTTGTCCGATCGGAACCAGCCACCGTCCTCGTGCCACTTCGCATAGCTGGACGCCGTCAGGCCATTGGCAGTGATGCTGCCGCTGAGCCCTGTAGTCTGGGTTTCCTTCGGACCCATGCCGAAAGCGCGGTTGATGAGCCCTGACACGCCGCCCACGATAGCGCCGGCGATCGGGCTGAAATACGAAGCGACCGCCGTGGCAATTTGCTCCGTCTTCATGAGTCCCGACCCGGTCTGGTACTTTCCGGAAATGGCACTATTCAGCGTGGAGCCCGCCATGTAGCCAGCCGCCATCGTTCCGATCTGCCCCGCCGCACTGGCGAGCGGCGTTAGCGCCTGGCCCGACGCTGTAGCCAAACCAGAAGACCCCAGCGGCGCATAGCCCATTGACGTCATCGCGGTTTGCACGCCGCCGGCAATCGAATCACCGATCGAAGCGAAGCCACCGCTGATGGCCTTGTAGGCGGCCGATGCCGCATTGGCGGCGCCGATCAGCGGATTGGAGCTGATCGAGCCCGCAGCAGAACCGACCCCATCGCCAAGACCGGGAATGGACGCGCCGGAAGAAGTAAAGGCGGCCCGGATGTCCAGGTAGATCGGCTTCAAAGCCATCTGCCACAGCCACTCATACAGACCATTCTTCAGGGCCTGCTTCGCCCGGTCGGCGGCCGACTTCGCCCCGTTCTCGATGCTCAGGAACGTGTCGTGCGCAGCAGCTTCAATGCCATCCCAGGTTTTCTTTTGCTCGTCCAAAAATGGCTTTGCCGACTGGTTGGCATACCACTCGTCGAAATTCATCTGCAGCTGCTTTTGCGCCAGCGTGCCGTCGCCGGCATTCTTAATGCGCTCCTGCCAAACCTCGGAATCGATCGCCAGTTCGGCCGCGGCGCGCGCCTTGACGTCAGCGATGTACTGCAGGTTGAATTTCTTGTTTTGGTCGTCCAGTTGGGCAGCGTATTGCAGCGCCTTCGTCTGACCTAAGGCGCTTTGCTCGAGCGCTACTCGGGCGTCCTTCGCGGCTCGAAACTGTGCCTCTTGCTCCTGGGTCATGCCCTTGAGCCGCTGCACAGCGAGTTCCTTTTCCAGGTCGGCCTCTGCCTTAATCGCAATCATTGCCAACTGGCGTGCGTCGGCGGTCTTGCCATACATCTCATACTCAATGGCGAGTGCGGCAGTTTGCTGCGCACGGGCGATCGTACTTTCAGTGACGTATTTCGCAACCTCCCGACCAACCTGGTTGGCTTTCAACTCCTTCTCCGAAACGGCCAATTCGTCGAGCTTCGCCTGCACGACTCGCTTGTGCGCATCGGACAGCTTCAGCTTGCCGGCGGCGATCTCCTGGTCGACTTTGATCTGCAGCTTTTGGGACTCGGTGGCATCCTGGCTGACCTTGATCTCAAGCTTGTTCTCTTCGATCTTGGCCTGGATGGCAGCAGTCACGCTGGCGTAAGCGGACTCCTCTTTCTTTGCCGCAGCCTCAGCGGCTTTCGCCGCCGGATCGTTACCGGTCTGGTAGATCAGGTCCTTCGTTTCAGCCGCCGGCTTTACAGCCTCCTTCCCACGCGCAGCGACGCGCGCCAAGAACGCCTTCTCGAACTCCGGCAGCGGTTTGGACAGCAAGTCGCTCAGCGTGTTGTTGGCATCCTCAACAACCTTGTTTCGATCAGAGAACGCTTTCTTGATGTCCGCAAGCGGTGCGCCTCCGGTAGCCAGCTTGTAGCCGACCTTGAAGGGATTCGAATTCTCTTGAACAGTCGACATCAAGTTGATGTCAGCTCTGACCGCCTTCAGGCTGTTCCAGACGATTGAAATGCTGCGGCCAAGGATGGCTGCTGCGTCAGCTGCTTGCGCGATTGCCTGCGCAATTTCGTCGGCCCACTTTTTCGTGTCCGGTTTGCCAAGATCCTTCTGTCCGTTGTAGACGTCCAAAAATGCGCCGGCCAGATCACCGAGCGCCGGCAACGCGTCGATGGTAACGGTCGTGAATAGTTCCTTGAGCCGGAGTTTCATCCACCCCATCTGATCCTGGAATGCGGCGCCGGCCGATGCGGCATCCGCCGAGACGGCCCCTACCTTGTCGTAGTTTTCGGCGAGGTCGTTCAGGAACGGCAGCATGTCGGCGCCAGACTTCCCAACTAGGTCGGTGATGAGTGCGACCTTGGCGGCGCCGTCGCTGTAGCCCTGCAGCTTCTTCGCGACGTCAACCAGCACTTCGACAGGATCGCGCAACTTGCCGGATGCATCTTTCGAAGACAAGCCCAGTGCGCCGAGCGCCTTCTGCGTCTTATTCGATTCATCGTCAACGGTGGCCATGCCCTTGGCGAGCTTATTGAGCGCACTGCTCACCCCATCCATACCATTGCCGAAAACGGCGTCCACTTTCTGGATCTTGGAAAGGCTCTCGACGCTCGCGCCGGTTTTCTGGGCCATATCGTCTAGCTGGCCGAGATCGTCAAGCGATTTATTGATCATTACAGCAAGGCTAGCCACCGTGGCGGCTGCCGTAGCAGCTACAGCAAGCAGCCCAGCCTTTGCTTTACCGGCCAGATCACTAAGCTTACCGAAAGCTCCCTCGCCAGCAGTCTCAGCTTCACGCAACCTTGCGATCATCGGGCCGGCAGCGTCGGTCACACCCAATTGGGCTGCGCGCAGCTCGGCAAGCTGGGAAGCACTCTTTCCAATCCCCTCGGTTCGAGACCTTAGGTCAGCGAGAAATTTAGTCGACTCGTCGAGCTGGCGAGTAGCATCAGCGGCCTCAGATGCCTTCCGCTTCGCCTCATCCAGCTGAGTTAGCAGCGGCCTGAGAGCATCGACGTTCACGCCGCGCACCTGAGCCAAGGCGGCGTAGTTCTCGGCCGTGCCCTTGGCGCCGGCGGCCAACGCGGTTTGCGCCTGGATAGCACGCTGAATCGAGTCGGCCATGCTCTTGGTAGCGCGGTCGACGCGCGTTGCGGCTGCGCCAGCGCTGTCGCCCATCCCATTCAAACCCGAGCCTCGGCCAATATCCTCGATTACCTTGCTGGTGGTCTTGGCAGTTGCGCCCAGGCTGTCGAGATTTTTTCCGGTCTTTTCGGCTGCCTCGTCAACCGGTCGGAAGTCGACCCCTTTACCGGCCTCCTCGATGACTTTGGCAGTTGTCTTCGCGGTTGCGCCGAGGTTTTCGAGATTCTTACCAGTCTTGGCAACTGCATCGTCGACAGGGCGCAAGCCGGCCTCTACGCCAGTAGCATCTGCGACCACCTTGATTGTTGCTGTGTTGACGATATCGGACATGGCGCACCTATGAAAAAGCCGCGCTGTGGCGGCTTTGTTAATGCTGTGTTATTCGCGAGCACTGCGCTGGGCGCGCTCTTCAATCTGCTCGTGCATGACTTGCAGTGCCGCCGCCTCCATAATCTGAAGGTCTTGGTCGAGCTGGTCATATTCCGCCGGCGCCAGGCCCATGCGATCCATGCGGTGATAGGCCACCACGAAGTTGAGTCCAACCGGGCCGCCCATCCCGACCTGCCATTGCGTGCGCAGGCTGCGGAACAGGCTGAAAGCCCGTTCGGTTTGCGGCCACACCTCGATCGACGTTGCGACGTCCTGACGCGTCAGGCCGGCCACCTCGAGTTCTTCGTCGGTCGGCTCGGGCGTGTAGAGAGCCGTCGCAACGTCGATCAGTTTTTTGCGCGGGCGCCGGTCAGCTCGTCGACATAGGTGTTGAGGACCGAGCGGGCCGAGCCGATGTATTTCTTGGTCAGCTTCTCGACGCTCTGCTTGTCGAAAGCCTCATCCAGATCCCAGTCGACCGCGATGTCCATCAGGATGTCGACGTCCGAGCGCCCTTCCAGCTTCTCGGTGAAGTCCTTGAATTCATCCGCATCGCGGTACTTGAACTTGAATTCGATTTCGGCCTTCCGGCCACCCGGGACGTGGATCGGGGCCTTGGCTTTGAAGGTCGGGTTCGGATCGAGGGAAATTTTCGCCATGATTTTTTGTCTTTCAGGAGGGAATAAAAAGACCGCGAGGAGCTACCCCGCGGCGGAAAGGCCAACGCCGACCAGGCGCCGGCTGGCAAAGCAGATGCGGCTTAGTAGCGGACGACCTTGTTCTGCAGCGAGAAGGTGGCCTTGACCGCCATGACGTTGCCCTTGCTCAGGCTGGGGCTTTCGTTGAACGAGCAGTAGCCGGCGTACAGCAGCACGCCGCCATTCGGCAGCACGCCGCGCAGACAGGTCAGCTTCACGCCATCCGAGATGGCCTTGAGGGCTGCGTGGTGCGCCGCGGTCGGCTCGTCAGCGATCGTCAGCGCGACGGTCGTCGACGTAAAGCCGTCCGGCAGCGAGACAGGCATGTCGGTATCCAGCAGCGGCACCTCGGCGAATTTGCCGTCGCCGCCTGAGATATCGGCTGCGGTGACCTTCACGATCGGCACCCAGGTGGTGACCTTGCGCACCGAGCCGGCGCCGGCACCGGCCGGGAACAGCGAAGTGTCGGTGGTGTCCAGGCCTTCGATGGTGAATCCGGTGCCGGAGACGGCTTTCACGCGGAACACGCGGCCATTGGCCTTGCTCCAGCCGCCGGTGTATTCGACGAAGTCGCCGTTGGCGAAGGTGTTGGTTGCCGTGCACACGGACTCCGAAGCGTTGGTCGCTGCCGTGATGTTGACGGCGGCGGCGAAAGCACTCGCCACGGCGAACGCGATGTTGTTGGGCAGTTGCATTTGGGCCTTTCAGATGGAAAAAAGCCCGGAAGCCGGGCATGAAAAAAGGCCGCCGGATTGCTCAGGCGGCCTGGTGATGGGGTAAAACGATCAGCAGAACAGGTAAAAGTCCTGCATCGTGCCGCGATAATTGGTGGCTTCGTCCAGGATATCGATCGGGATCGTCAAGACTTCAGGCTGCAGGTCGACGGCGGCGCGGAGCGAATCCTCCACCTGCTCCGCGATCTCGGCGGCCTCAATGGTCGACTCCGACCAGACCTTGACCTGCACGCGGCGCTGTCTCTTCTCGGGCTTCTCGCCGCTCACGAACTCCTGCACGGCGCCACCCACCACCTGGAAGACGATGTAAGGCGGCGGCGTACCCTCTGGGGCCGTGAGCGGAAACACCTTGTCGCCGGCCAAGCCGCGCAGGGCCTCGCGCACTTCGATGTGGACGCTCATCGTGTGGCATTCCTTATCAATTGCTGTTTGAGCGTCAGCGACATGGCGTTCACCGCGTCGCTTTTCCTGCTGTCGTATGCAGGGCGCATGAACGGATAAGCCGGCGCGCTGGCAGTGCCATATTCAAGCTCGGCGGCTTTCCGGTGCGCGGCCCAGCCGATTTTGTTGCCGCGCTTGCCGATCTTGGTGTTCTTGGGCACGAACTTGTGACCCTCCTCGACGAAGCGCCAGTAAAACGCATCACCGCCACCGTAGCCGCCCTTCCGGACGGTAACCAGATAGGCCTGCCGCTGAGCGCCGTCGGAATCCTCCGGCAGGTGCTTCATGATGATGTTGCGGTGGATCGTCCAGGTCTTGGCATGCGATGCCGCGTTGTGCTTCGCCTCCTCGCGGAAAATCTCGGCGCCGGAAACACCCATGGCGCGCAGCACACCTTCATCCGGCGTGATTTGGCCGATAGTTTCCTGCACCGCGCGCAACAGGTCCGTGGTATCGAAGCCGATCATTTGACGCTCTCGCAGACCAGAAACATCTTCCGGCGGTCCTTCGAATCCGGCACAGCCGACTTGATCTCGTACTCGACGCCCAGGTACCGCGCGCGCCAGGACTCGTTGACGGCCGGGTCGTAGTTGGCCCGGATCGAACAGCGCTTGATCACCACCTCGGTATTCGCGCGCATTGTCTCTGCACCGGTTTGAAAGAGCACGTCACCCCAGCGCTCGCCGACCAGCTCGAACCCGCGCTCCCGCTGACCGGCAGCGTCACGCGCCGTGTTCGGCTGCAGCAAGGTGAATCGGTGGTTCATCGTCATGCGTAGTAGACCTCCGACCACAACAGCCGCCTGATGTATTCGTTCTTGGGCTGGCCGCCGGTTTCGAAATGCTCCTGTACGCGCGCCAGGATGAAGCCGGAGATGCCGTCGGGCACCGCAGCGGCATTTGCGCCATAACCGCAGCGGAAACGCACTTCGACGGCGCCGATCATGTCGGCCGTCGCCGGCCAGGCGCGCCCGGGCTTGAGCACGACGTAGCCCGGATCCGACTTGGCGTCGGCCTGGTAGTCGGCCGGGTCGAGCGTCCGCTGTTCGCCGTTGACGTCGTAGAACTTGACCCAGTCGACGGCGAGTAGCGGCGGCTTATACAGCTTGATCGAGCGCTCTGCCGGAAAGGCATCGAGCGTCAGCTCCCAGGTCTGCTCCATGATGAGCCGGTTCGTTTCGGTCTCGGCTTCCGCAGTGTAGGTCCGGATCGCGCGCACGATGTCGGCGTCAAGCGCCGAAATGCCGTCCGCCCCGACGTCGGCGCGCGCGTTCGATTGCGCCTCCTGCATCGATACGGCCAAAGCGGTCGGGCGCACCACAATCTTGAAGGTCATCGGGCGCTCCCTTGAGTTGCAGGCGGCCGGCCTCCGATCGGCAGTGCACCGCTTGTCGCAGGCGCGCCGACGTATTCGACCGGATCAGCCGGGTCGGCCGGCTGCGGAGGGATCTTCGTCCCGCCCTCAGTCCGGACGTGCGCAGCCAGGAGGTCAGCAGCGTTGATCATCAGTGGTCCTCTCTGGTGAAGTAAATCGAGCGGTAAATTTTTTCGCCGTTAGCGAAGTTGACCGGCAAGCCGCACGAGTTGACCGTGTCGCCTGCAGCCAGGCCACCGAATTTCATGACGACCTGCGATCCCTGAATGCTCGGCCCCGAGAGCGCGGTCATGCCGACGACGATGGGCGTGCCCACCGATGCCAACGTGGTATTCGCACTGAGCGCCAGGTCGGCAGCGAAGTCGAACGCGTAGAACCGCTGGTCGTCTGGATCCTTGCCAAATACCCACAGGCGGTCTTCCACTGCCGTCAGGAGGATGGTCCGATCGAACACCTCGCCATTCGCGCAGGTCACGCGGAATGTGAAGGAGGCCGACCCAGAACTCATCGCGCCCAGCTTGACAAGGCCGAGCGCGCCCTGGAGCGACGGGCCCTCGAGAACAACCACGGCGGCCGACACTGGTACGACCGACACCGTCGTCGTCGCGGCGTCCGTCAGGTCTTTGGTGAAGTCGCCGACAAACCACAGCTCGTCCAATGCGCCTTTCGTCAAAGACACCGGCCGCGTCGTATTGAACACGGCTGCACGCGGATTTGCTGCGAACTTCGCGGTTCGTGATGCCGGCACAGTTACCACCCCTGGGATTGTTCCACCTGAAGAGCCGCCAATCGCCGCCCCTGGCGCCATCGCGCTCGATGCGACGAGCACCGCGCCGTTCGCCATGGCCGACCGGGACCCGGACGCCGATCCTGGCGACATGCTGCTGGTCGCAATCAGCTGCGCACCGCTGGCGATGCCGGCCGCCGCGCCGACTGCAGCGCCGCCAACCACGCTGCTCGTCGCCACCAGGCTCGCACCCGGCGCCGTCGCATTCTGACTCGCTGTTGCGGCCGCTATCGCCCCGATCGGGGTAACTCCAATGGGCGAGTATCCGATCATGGCTTAAGACGCTGCCGCGACAGTAAAGTTGGAGAAACTGATGGTTGGCGTGACGCCGTCACCAGCATGCTGACTGTCCCCTTCGTCGTAGGCGTAGACGCCGACTTCGCCAGACACAGGCGGCAAATTAGCATCCGCATGAGCATCGCCTCGCGCCTGAACTTTCGTATCGGACCAAGTGTTGTCGTACTTGAGCCACTTCTGGTCGGACACCCGCTGAATATAAATGTCGACCTGATGCTGGCTCGCGCTCGACGATTTGACATTGAACTCGATGTCGTAGTCGGTTGCCGTAGCGAGGTTGGCGCCTGCGTTCATTTCTTGGCTGATATTGCTCTGCACGCCACCAACGGACTTCAGCGACTTGACCGCTGCGCCGCCGCTCTGGTTGAGCGCGATGTCCATCCCGATGAAATTCTTGACGCCGCTGTATGGCACCAGGCTGGTACCACGGACCAAGATGGCCGCATGCTGCGTGACGGTCGTATGCGTCGCAAAACGCAGGCGCGCCTTGACCTTGACGTTACCGTTGAAAGCATCGTTGACGGCTTGCTTCGCCGAGGCGATCACGCCAGGAACCGGACCGTTGTACGTGATCGCGCTCGAATCCGTCGAGGCGCCCCATGGCGTGCCGCTCTGCGTGACCCAGCCAGTAGGAGCGGCTGGCGTAACCATGCTGTTGCTGCCCGCTGGGGAGATGACGGCGCCGATAGTGCCGTTGTTCTCCACGAAATCGGTAAAGTTGCGACCGAGGTTCCCGCTGAGGACCATCTGATCGATTGTGGCGCCACTCTCGACAACGACCGGACAGCCAGATACTGCTGATGGCGCATAGAAAATCGAGTTGGCAAGCACCACCTGGCCGACCTTGGAACCCGCGACGAAGTGAATTTGCTTCGTCAGGTAGGTGGCGCCGTTGCTCGGACGGCTGATGTACTTGTCGATCAGTAGCTGGCCAATGTCGGCCTTCTCGCCAATACGAAGCGAGGGGAAAAGTTCGTTGTTGAGCTTGTTCTTGGTGACGCCCTCGAAAATAAACTGCCCAATTTTGCAGTTGAGGTGCACGGCCATCTTGCCCCAGCCGTTCACCGGAACGTTCTCCATTGCAACGTTGCTCAGACGAACGGTTCCGATGTTGCCGGGCCCCGTCTGCTGCGTCTGCGCAGGGTTGAAATTGTCGGCGATGAAAGCATATGCGCCGGTCTTGCCCTTGATGTTGTTGATGCTGACGTTGTCGATGGGCGAACCGCCCGACAGCAGGCGCACGCCGCAAACGTAGGTCTGAAATTCGATGTCATCGATGGTCACATCGGTGATCGGACCATAGGAGCCGTCCAGCGGACCTGGAGTGATCGCGCCCCAGCCATCGTCTGCATTCAGGGCGATGCCGTCGTCGGCGCCGTTGTAGTGGCGTCCGCGCGCGATGCGGATGTGGCTTGCCGGGCCGTTGATGTGGACGCCGTCAGTGCTCACCAGAGTATTGCCGGCGCCGTGGTCGACGGTGTAGCCGTCTACCGTGATGCGAACGCCGTTCGTGACACGGAATGCGAACCCTGCCGGCTTGCGGAATTCGATCTCGCCACCGGTCGAGATGTTCTTGACGCCGTAGAAATCGAATAGCGTAACCTGATCGCCCGCCGTCATCGTGCCGAGGTTGCCGTGCCAGATGCCGCCCTCGAAGCGGATATTTTCGTCGATGATGCCGCCCGGCGATTTCGTCGGGTTGTAGTTACGCCACATGGGAACGTTACTACCTGGCAGCATGACGGCGCCGCAGTTCGGCAGCGCCTTGACGGTCGTATTGCTGCGCGCTCGCAACGTCGAGCCGAGGCTGCCTGCGATGTCCCAGATCAACATGAAAGGACCATTCGCAGCCAGGTCGAGCAGCGTCTGCGCCTTCGCGGCTTGATCCGCGCCGGTTCCTGGCGTCATGCCGAGAGTGCTATCGCTCACGATGGACGAGGAGGCAAACACCACTCGCGTCGATGTGCCGTTTTCCCACTTCGTCAGCGTGGCGCCCAGCGGCGTGCAGATGACCTCTTTGGGGCCGGCGCTGAAGTTGACCAGCGAATTGCCATTCGAACTTGCAGTCGGCGTGCGCGAGAACGTGACGGCAGCGTTGCTCACGGTCGTGATGGTGGCAATGCCGCATTCCCACTCCGCAGAGCCGGCGAGGCCGATCGAATAGGGGAAGGTATCGCCAGCCACGAGGCCAGCGGCCGCCGCGGTGCGATATTCGGACGAAACGGCTGTCGCCGCCATGGTCAGCGAGCCTGTGCCGACGCCGGTCGTTGCAACTCTTACGCGCTCGGGAAATTTCATGCTTTAGGCCGGGGTGTTGATGGTAATGGTGGTCGCGTTCAGGGTGAAGGTGCCTGCACTGGTGGAGACGTCGGCGCCGAAGTCGTCGACGCAGACCAGTTCGTCAGCGGATGCCGCGCCGCCGCGGCGCTTGTAGTACACGGCCTTGCGCGCGGTGATGGTCGAGTTGGCCCAGGCGACTTGCGGGAACGTAACGACCACGCGGTGGTTGGTCGTGTCCTTGGTGAAGGTCGGCACTATGGCCTGGCCGCCGGCGGTGTAGCCGGTGCCACTCACCTCGCTGGTGATGTCCGAGCGCTTGGTGTGCGTGCCTTTGTTCTCGGTATAGCCCGAGCCGACCAGCATCACGTAATAGGTGTCGCCCTTGGTGATGTTGCCGGCCAGGACGTCGTCCAGGTAGCTGTCGTATGCGGTCGAAGACATGGCGGCCTTTCAGGATTCGGTAACCGGGTCGGCATCGGCCGAGCCCAGCGTGATGGTTTTGATTTTCTTGTGCCGCTCGAGCATCACTGCGGTAAAGCCCTTCTCCCGCAGCAGAACGAGCAGCGCACCCCAGGTCTCACGATCTACCGTGCCGATCGCGCCGCCCAGATGGGCGACCTTCCCGTCGAGGCTTTTCACCTGCACGATGGCTCGGTATGGCAGCCGCTTTTCGTAGCCGTCAGGCCGGTCGTATGCACGGACGCTGAAGGTTTCGGGGGTCATCGTCAGGTGGATCATGTGGATCTCCGACAGGGTGTTCGAACGAGCAGAAACCGCCGGCCGGCGCGCACGCGGGCGAGCCAGGCGGCGGTTTCGGGCTTCATGGGTTACTTGGCGCGCGAGCCGCGGCCGGACTTGGGCGGCGTCGGCTGGTCGCCGCCGTCAACCGGCGCCGGCGCATCAGCGTTGAGCGCGCCGAGTTCGGCGGCCGCAGCCTCGAGTTCGGGCGGGCATTCGTCGCCCGGCTGGTACTGCACTGGGTAGATTTTCCCGTCAGGCACACCTTGGAAGTGCTTTGCAAGCTTCATCGCTTTCTCCTAAAACAAAGAGCCCGGTTCTCACCAGGCCCTTTGGGTGGTTGCGATTACGAAGCGGCGATCTTCAGCTTGCGGCCGGCTTCGGCCTGGCGCACGCCACCACCGACGCGTCGACGGGCGCGGAAGACCACCAGGCCATGGTCGGCGCCGGTGGTGTAGTCGGCCTGCAGCGAGACGTTGACGCGATCGACGATCACGTACAGCTTCTTGAAGTCGGCGAAGACGATCGGGAACGAGTTGGCTGCGACGTTCGGCATGTCGGCCATCTCCGCATAGGACGAGCCCAGGATGGTGTTCGGCACACCGTTGGCGATGCCCGGCGCCCACAGGTACTGGTTGTTGGTGTCCTTCAGCTTGCGGACCTTGCCCAGGGTGTTGCGGTTCAGGCCCCAGACGGCGTTGCGCGCATGCGCGGTCTTCAGGTCGTGGTACAGCGAAATCAGGCCGTCGGCGGTCAGATCGGCCGCGGCGCCGCTCAGGGTGAACCCGATGTCGGTGCTGGTCAGGATGCCTTCCATCTGCGCCGAACCGCCGGTGCCGCTGATCGACTCCAGGCCTTCGCGCACGGCGAACTGTTCGGAAGCGTCTTCCTGCAGTTCGGCGAACAGGTCGTAGTCGGCGTCTTCCAGCATCTGCTGGGACACTTCGATGCGGGCGAACATTTCCGGAGCGAAGAACTCCAGCATGCCGTACGCCGGATCGCCGGTGTTGTTGCGCTGCGCGGTTTCGCCGACGCGGGATGCCGAGCCGTTGCCGGTTTTCTTCGGCATCTTCAGGCTGCCGACGCCGATCGAGCGGACGGTCGCGAGCGCACGCATCGGGGTCAGCTCGATCACGTTCTTGATGATCTCTTTCTGCATCTCCGGCGGGGCCAGCAGGTAGCCGGCGCTCGCGTCGTCGGTCTTGATCAGCGCAGCCTGACGCTCGCGAACCATTGCCATGTCGACCGGATCGCGGTCGCCGGACGGCTTGCGCATGACGCGGTTGAACGCTTCCATGTATTCCTGCGCAGCCTTAGCGGCCGGATCGCTGTTGCCGCCCAGGCCGGCGCGGTTGGCGATCTTTTCGATGGCGTCGACCTGATCCTGGATCGCCTTATTCTGCTTTTCGATCAGCGTCAGCTGCTGGCTGTTGGCTTCGTGCTTGTCCAGTGCTGCGTTGATCTTGTCGAGCTTCGCGTCCAGGTCGGCGCTGCGTTTTTGCAGGTTCGCGTCGTTGGTGCGCTTGAACTCGTTGAACGCTTCCATTACTTCTTGTGCGGCGTCTTTATCTGCCATGGTCATTCCTTGATGGTGGAGGTGATGTTTTTGATGTGCTGCGCGATCCGCGAAGCCGCGGCGCGCTGTTCATCCGCAGGGTCCCCACCATCGCGGAGGGGGTTTTCTGGCGGTTCCGGGGAATCGTCGCGATTCACCCGCGGCATCGCGGCTGCGATGCGCTTTGCTTGCGCGTTCGAGAGCCCTTCTCCGTCGCGGAGGAAGGCTTCAAACTCGCGAATTTCCGGCCCACTAGCGGACGCCAGCAGGTTCTGAGGGGTATTCTTGAAGTGGTTCAGCATCGCCGAGGCGGCGGCCTTTTTCTTCTTGGCCGGCACGACGACGTCGGCGAAGCCGGCATCGACGGCCGCTTGACCGAGGAACCACGTTTCGCCGTTGACCCAGGATTCCAGGTCAGAGCGCTTCGCGTCGGTGCGCGCTTCGTAGATGTTGATCAGGCCGGCCTGCAGCTGGTCGAGCACGTCGGCTTCCTTGCGCAGCGCATCGGCATCGCCCCACATGCCCGACCAGGGCTTGTGGATCATCAGGTTCGCACCCTCGCTGATGCGGATCTCGTCGCCGGCCATCGCGATGACGCTGGCGATCGAGGCCGCGATGCTGTCGATGTGGACGATGATGTGAGCGTCGTGGCGAGCGAATGCTTGGTAGATAGCCAGGCCTTCGAACACCAGGCCGCCGCCGCTGTTGATGCGCACGTGGATCGTGTCAGCATCCAGCTCGGCGATCTGGTTCGAGATCGACTCGCCGGTGATGCCCTCGTCGTACCAGCCGTAGCCGATGTCGCCGTAGATCAGCACCTCGGCCTCATTGTCGGCCAGTTGCGCATTGACGCGAACGTGGCCCGGCTTCAGCGCCATGCGGTTCATATGGCGGACCGACCCGGCGTCTTCCGGGTCCTCCTGGGCCAACTTCGACAGGACGTTATCGAGGCTGTCGCGCGCCTCGCGCAGCATGCGTTCGTTTTCAGCGGACAGCACTCGTCCTGCAGCCTTGCGCTGCATATTTGGGGATGGCATGCGGGAGTTACTCCTGAAGAGCAGGTGTTGCTGGCTCGGCGGCCTTTGGCTCGCCGACGATGTTTGCTGGAATGCGCAGGCGGTCGCTTGCGGGGTCGTCGTCTGGGTTCAGGTCGAGCAGGTCGCGCCCCTCGTTCGGGTACATCAAGCCGCCGTTCACGTAGCCCAAGATCACATCCTTAGTGTCTTTCGCGGATCCGCGCAGCAGGCCCTCTTCTGTGAAGTTGAAGTAAAGCCCGGCGTCGATCTCATCGTCCGTCAGGAGATTGATCATTGCCGACTGCTCGAACGACTCCCACCTTGGCGCAAGGCAGTCTTCGCGGTGCGCCCGGTTCATTTCTTCTGCGCTTGCAAACGTGGCCGTTTTATCGGAAAAACCCACCTTGATTGGCAAGACGCCCATGAATGAGCAGATTTGTTCTACCTGCGTCTTCCGGGTCTCGTTCGATTGTGCATCGACCGAGCTCATGGAGGTGTTCAGGAATTTGGCGCCGCGGTCCAGGATCATCGGCTTGCCCGCGTTTTGCAGGCCAGCGAACTGCTTGGCTATCCAGCCCGACAAGTCGTCATACTGCTTTTTATCGAGCGTCGAGTCGACCGCGTAGACGCCAGTGTTCTGGATGCCGTTCTTGTGCAGCCGCCCTGCCGCCTCTTCGGTGGCCATCGCAAGGCCGATCGCTTCTCGCGCCAACTTGACGACGTCAAGTCCGTGAAATCCGTCAATGGTCGGTCCGCGCAGATGCCAGATTTGGTCCCTGGTGAGCGTCCGCGTTGTGCCGTCGAGACCCATCACTTCGTACGTAATGAGCAGATTTTCGTCCTGCTTCGGCGTAACCCTGCCTGGGGGAAGCGGGATCAGCTCAATGTACTTGCCGGTCACGCTGCGATTTTTGAATACGTAGGCATTGCCGCACAGCTCGATGTGCCAGGCCAGCATCTGCCGGAATTCGAAGCTGGTTTGCCAGTCGTTAGGCTTCAGCGATAGCAAGCGGTACAGCGGGTGCTTTGTCGCGGGAACCCTGCGGCGCCCGCTTTTCTGCATCAGCTTGAACGGGACCTGCGCGTAGCCGTTACCGATCACGCGGCAGCACGCGAACACGGTTGCAACCTGCAGCGCAGTCTTCCAGTTGACCGCCTTGCCAGTTGCCGACTCCAGCGCGCCAATCCACTCCTGCCAGAAAGGCTCGGTGAACGCCTGGTTGCGGCGCCCCTTTTGGACGAAGAATGACATCAGGCCTCATCCTTCTCGACCGGCGCGCGGCGGGCCGCGCTCACGCCGCCGACCAGCAACAGGATTCCGGCCATGATGAAGCCGGCCGCTGGGTGCAGTAGGCCAGCGCCATGGGACAGCGCCCCGGCGCCGCTAAGGATGAGGGCGTCGGGAACCATCGTGATCAGTTTTTTCATCAGGATTCCCAGAATGATGTTGCAGCGAACTCGCCGCTGATGGCTCGGCCCACGCCCATGATTGCGGCCACTGGGCCGTCGATCTTCTGTTCGGGCTTTTCCTTGCGCGGGTAGATGTTGTCTTTGGCGTCGAGCTTCGCCACAACGTTGGACATCATCCAAGTCAGCATCGGATTACCGTCGTGGTGCACGCGGCCGGCTTTGATCGCGCTCTCAAGCTCCTTCATCGGGAGCGACATGTTCGCTACGATCTGGCGGAACTCGACCGCAGTTATGCCGTTCTTGGTCAGGCGCTGCTCAAGCTGCGCCGCGCGGTATGGGTCGAAAACGACCTCTTCCGGGCCGTACTCGCTTACCAGCTCAAGCGTGTCTTGCTCGATCAGGTCAAAGTCAATTTCGGCGCCTTCGTGCTGCTCTAGGAAGCCTTCGATTACCCATTTGCGATACGCGCCCGAGTTCTTAGGGTCGTTCTCGATCGCGTTCTCGGGCAGGTAATATTTGCCGAAGAAGTAAAAATGCTGCTTCCCGTCGATCACCTTCACGAACATCAGCATGATCACGCAGACGTCCGAGCGGCTCGCCAAGTCGAGGGTGATGTAGCACCGCTCTCCTTTGAACTGCTCGGGGCGCAGCGTAAAGTCCGCGCACTTATTCCACTCCAACAGGTTCAGCCAGGCCGACTTCGCCGAGCACCAGATGTTCAGGTGTTTTGTCTTGAATCGGGTCTGCTTCGCTGCGCTTTGAATCGCGCCGCGCTGCTGCGCCAGCAGGAAGTCCTCGTCGACCGAGATACCAAAGTTCGGGTTGGCCTTGCGCAGCGCCTCAGGCTTGGTCCAGTCGTCGCCCTCGTCGATCGTGTAGATCAACGCGAACAACTCCGGGTCGTCCAGCGCTCCCTCGAGGACTTTCTTAGCCTCGACCTCCTGGTCGTAACAGGGCCCGGCGATATTGAAGCCGGCTGTCGTGATCATGAGCAGCAGCGGCTGTTCGCGCGCGCCCATACCAGTCTCCATGGTGTCGACCAGTTCGGACGTATCGTGCTCGTGGTACTCATCGACGATCGCGCAGGATGGCGAGGCGCCGTCACCCGGCTTGCCGATGACCGGCTCGAAGCGCGATCCGTCGGCTGGGACCAGGAGCGCCTTGGCCCAGACCTCGGCGCCCAGCGCCTGCTGCAGCTCGGGCGTGCGCTCGAGCATCTGCTTGGCCGGCCGGAAGACCTCCCAGGCCTGCGCTTCGGTGGTTGCGCCCGAGTAGACCTCGGCGCCGAACTCGCCGTCGACCGAGAACATGTACAAGCCTATGCCCGAACCGATGATCGACTTGCCGTTCTTTCGCGGCACTGCGAAGTACGCTTTTCGGTACCGGCGCCGGTCGTTCTTCTTGATCCTCCAGCCGAACAGCGCAACGAACCCGAAGCACTGCCATGGCTCAAGCGTGATTGTCTCGCGCTTTCGCGCCCACTTGCCCTTTGTGTGAGGCATCAGCGACAGGAACGTGCAGACCTTGGTGGCCGCATCCTCGTCGAAGTAATACGGGAATGCCTTTCGCCGGCTGGCCTTGAGGTCGTCCAAGTGCTTTTTGCAGGCCAGCTTCACCCACTTGCACGCAACGATCTTGCCTTTGACGACTGCCTGCGCGTATTCCTGCGCCATGCCGACGAAATCGGCCGGCATGGTCAATGTGCCTTTTTGCTGCCGCCCATCATGTCGAGGAACGGATTGGATGGGGCGTCCTTCGTGGCCGAGACGCGGGACCGATCCGCCGGCGTCATTCCAAGTACCGCAAGCGCGGTTCGGATCTGCGCCACCTGCGCCGAGGTCACCTCGGAGTCCGGCTGCGCACGGAAGTTCGCAACAAGGCGCGCCGCCAACTCGACCGCGATCCGGTCAGTCGCCTGCAGGACTGACGCCGGCAGTGCAGTGACGATCTCTGTCCAGACCGCTTTTTGCTTGACGGTGAAGTACTTCGGCGGCGCTGGATCGAAGGTGCCGGCTGCGAAGTCTTCGCGCCGGCGGCCTGGGTCCTTGTCAAAAGCACCC
The DNA here is from genome assembly GCF_006715485.1 of Herbaspirillum sp. SJZ107. GTDB lineage: Bacteria > Pseudomonadota > Gammaproteobacteria > Burkholderiales > Burkholderiaceae_D > Telluria. Next base: position 159,892 of record NZ_VFNH01000001.1, on the reverse strand, counting down.
CGAGCCTCGAGCACCGTCGAAGGGGTTCGGGGTTTGGGCATCGGTAGCCCTCCTAATACTCAGAATTCTGAATTGCGGAAGTAAGAAAGAAGCGAACATGTCGGTCTAGGTCCGAAAAGCCCTGAAGATCAGACCCGCCCCGTCCGTTCGGTGCGGGTTTTTGCTTTATGGCAAGCGCCGCAGGCTGCCTGCAGGTTCGAGTCGGCCTCGATCTGCTCATCGGTCCAGCCCAGGGCGCGCGCAGCGGCCTTGTTGACCTTGTGGTCGACCTCCCCCGCGATGAATCGGCAGGCTGGACCTTTGATCTGGCAGAGGCCAGCATCGCGGCTCAGGATGCGCTCACGGCGCCTCTGCCATGCGTAGTCGTAACCGCGCTCGGAACTGCTTTTGCCGCCGTTGCTACGCTCCCAGCCAGAGGACTGCTTGGCGTGCTTCTGGCAGTAGCCAGGGGCATCAACCAGCGCGCCGCATGCCGCTTTCCGGCATATCGATTTCGGCCGAGGCGGCATGCAGGTCCTTCACGTATTGTTTATAGCAAGGTAAGGATCTTGTCCTGCTTGCTTAGATTGTCTTTCGCCCACAGCGGCCGCAGATTCGACAGCGCCCAGCAGGCCTTGAATCCTGGGTCGTGAATGCTTCTGCATTGGAAGTGCGAGACCGGGATGATGTGGTCGATGTGGATCTCGCCGGCCAATACCTTTGCCCACGACATCCCTTTCGTAAATTGCCGCTCAATGTGGGCAACCAGCTCTTCTCGACTGTAGCCGAGGATCACCATCGTCGCTGCGCCAGCCTTATCCTGAATCATTCGCCGAAGGCGCGCGCCGATCTTCTTCTGAAGGTTGAACTCAGGACGCTCGCGGTAGAACCTAGTATGCCGCTCCAGGGCTTTGGCATTGATAGTCTCGCGATTGCGATCCAAGTAATCACGTGCGCGCTGTAGCACCTTGGCGTGGTTGCGGTAGTAGTAGTTGCGCGCTATGCGCAGGTACTTTGCTGGATCCGCCGCCCTCACGCGGCGCGCCTTTGCTCTTGCATACTCACGAGCATGCTCCATGTTCTTGGCTCGCCACTCAGCTACGTGCTGGGTCGACTTATATCCAGCTGCGCGATATGCCTGGTTGTACTCTTTGACAGTGCCTTTGTTCGCATCCCGCCAGGCCTGCTGTCGCTCCTTCTGGTCAGGCCTGGCTCTCTTCTCCGCATCGCTCAGCTTCTTGCAAGACCGGCAGTTGGAGTGGAGCCCATACTTCCCCATCTTATGGGATGGGAAGTGCTCAAGGGTTGCGAGAAAAGGTTGCTTGCATCTCGTGCAAGCGCGCATGGGGATGCTGGCCGCTTCAGACATATCGCCTCCGTTAGAACCTTAGAAGGATAACGGATCAGCTGTTTTTCGCAGCACAAGCGGTCGAGCATCAGACCGGCGCGCCCATGTAGCGCGCAATGCCCTCGATGCTGGTGTCGCAGGGTGGAAGGTTGGCCGTGCGCTCCATAAACTCGCGGTGCGCGCTCTCGTTGCGGTCACGCAGCCAGGTGGCGAAGTGGAACGGCTCGGGCGCTTGCTCGACGTCGACATCATCGGCCGCAATGTGCGTCAGCGTCACGCCACGGGCGACGACCATCGCCTTCACGCCGACCGGCAGCAGTGGACTGACAGCGGCATGGATGCAGTCGCGCTGCTGGATCGACAGATGGTCGGCGTCGATGTGCACGACGATGGTGTCGCCGGTCTTGGGGCGCAGCACTTCGATGCGGGATGAGATGTTATTCATACGAGGCTCGATTAAGTTCGGCGCATCCGATGCAAGCGCCGCGCATAGCGGCGGCGATCCAGCAGCGACAGCACCAGGGCCAGGATGCCAATGAAGGTGAGTCCGCACAGGGACATGGCGCCGAGCACGGCAGCCATAGCGAACCAGGTAGAAGCAGTCATGCCGTGCGGCGCGAGGCCGGGATCGGGTAGCTCGCCGGCGTGCGTGGCGCGAACATCCGGACCAGCATGCCAGGCGTGTAGTTGGGCACCTCGCGTGTCAGCTCAAGGAACGTGCAGCTCCCGCGTCCGTAGCCCTTGGCCTGCAGCGCAGACTGGGCCAGCTCGCTATCGGCCAGGCGCTCGGCGATCTGGCGCACGCGGGTAGGATTGTCGACCTTGCCCGCGTGAGCATGCGAACCGAGGACAGCGCGCACGATCTCGTTGGCGTAGATGTCGGCGATTTTGCTCATTTGATCTGCTCCGCATAAACGCCGCGTTTGATGATTGCGGCACGCGTTTCTTCTTTCGGCGCCCAGCCGGTGAGGCAGTGGATCGCGAGGGTGGCTCGTACCCACTGCTTCAACCACCAGCGCATGCGAACACGGATGAGGAAAGTAATTTCGGTCGAGGCCATCACCGGCGCTCCTGAATGATTTCGGGAATTGTGCCCAGGCGCTCACGCAACACCTCGCCAGCCAGCAACTGTGGGCGCATGCGCGCAATGGTCGGGCGGCCGAGCGGGTCGTGGGCGAGGATCTCAACCTCACCGACACGGCGCACGATTTGCCCGCCCACCTCGACTCTCAACATCGGGGAAAAGCGCATCGCGCACCTCAAATAAAAAAACCGCCGGCGCATTGCTGCGACAGGCGGCGAAGTCCAAGAGAATCTTGGAGGAGACAAGTTGTGGCGGCCGGTGGCACATCGAACACCGGCTAAGTCACGGACGCAGAACCGCTGCGCACGAATGCGCATTCCTCGCCACACAAAGCCCTCGGCCGCCATCCGCACACGTGGAACGTGGTTGTCAGGCTTAGGCTTTGTGTGGCCACCGGTTGCGCCGGTGAGGCGTCGAAGCTCCCATGAGGCAGGGTTTCTCCCATGAAATCAGGAACTGATTGCATCACAGCGGGGCCGAGCCGCTGCGCTTCGAGGTACAACTCGGATTACGCAATGCCAATACCTTCTTGCATGCTGCCTCCGCTGTAGGTTGAGATGAAGAGCCAATCTCCCTCATGCCATCGCGCCCCAGGCTATCTGCGGGGTGGCGCGTAAACGACAAAGCCCACCAGGGCGGTGGGCTTATTTGCAGGCGAGCGCCGGCTTTACTGCGGGCTGGGCACTCGACTGCCTCGGGTTATGGCGGCGCTTTCGCGCGCATTACATTGGACCGAGGGAATTGGAAGACTGAAGTTTACGCCTGTTTTTTCGGTTGCGCAATACTCTTACGCGAGCGGCTACGGAAAGCTAACGCCGCGGCCCCAATGCTCAACAATCCAAGTGTTGCCGGCTCAGGAATGTCTCGGCCCGTCTCATAGCTGCTCGTGACAATTCCAGGGCGGATGATGGTCGTGGAGGCATCGTAAGAATGAATCTGGATATTGTCTAACCGATCAACAGGAAACGTAAGCGACACTGCGGAGTCATTTAAACCGTAGCCCTGCCCAACGTAATAGCCTCCCATTTGGCCTTGGTAAATTGTGCGGTAGCAGGTATCTGGATGGGACCCGCAGTCAGGACTTCCATTGCCCGACACGTATGCGTTCTGTTCGGCCAGGCCACTCTCGAATCTTGCGTAAATGCCCCTTTCCTCAAAACCGTACACACCGGCGTTAAAGGAAATATAGTAAGCATCGGCCTTAAGAATAGACTTAACAACATTCGGATCAATGGTCAGGTACGTGAACCCTGCCAGATACGCCCCACTTGGCGTGTTCTTAATAGTGCTGGGACCGTTGAAGGTCAGTCCATAGTTAGGACCGCTCGCGCGATTAAGGCTGTCTTTTCCGCCAGCATAGTAGTCCCCGATGGCTGTGCCATAGGCAAACTCTTCGAAGTCGATGGTGATGGCAGTGGCCGAGGCAAGTGAGGTTACGCCCATCACAGCAGCAGCAACGCAAGCAAGAATCCCTGGTTTCATTCTTTATTCCCTTATTGTTCTGGAAATTCAAGAACAGCAAGAACCGGGCCACTTAAACTAGCTACTAAGAATCAATGACTTAACAGTAAGTTAAAGTATTGCTGTAAAGTATTTCGACACTGGCGCTCGCGTGGCCATACCTTTACGCGGCCTTACGCATCTTGGCGCCGGCGCGCGCAGCGTGCGACTGATACAGGCCTTCCAGGTCGCTGATCATGTCGAGGATGTGCTCGCGCAGCAGGCCAGTACCCGCCACTGGCTCGCGGCCTGGCGTATCAGTGCAGTGCGTGCACGCGCGGGCGGCGTGGATCTTTGTGCCGTTGCAGGTCGAGCACTCGCCGCCCAGCCAGTGCGCCAGGGACTGCAGCGCGATCTTGTTGCAGATGCCTTCGAGCGCGGGAATGTCCCAGGGCTGTACGACCCGGATCCACTTGCGGTCCCTGCCCTTCTGGAACACAGCCTCTTTCCACACGCGTAAAAGCACCGCCAGGCTATGGCTGCCGGATGCGATCGCCTCGCGCGGCACGCCGTCGATCTTGGCGCGCGCGAGCATGCTGCCGAAGATGCTGCCCGAACCGCCCGACAGGTCCGCCAGCGCCGCCGCCGCCAAGGCTTCGGTCTGGTGATGCTTGTCGTCGTCCAGCAGGTTCGTGCTGTTCAGTGCATTCAGGTAGCGGTCTTCGAAAGGCATTTCTATCTCCGGTGGTATAGCTGAGTTCCAGCTGCCTGAAGCTTACCACCCGGAATCGCTAAAATTGCCCTGCACTAAGTTTTCTAAATTGCAATGTGTGGTTTTTTGTGATGATTTAGCGTGCCAATTCATAACGAAACATTGCCGTCGGATAAATTTACAACAAGCGCACCTACACTTCTTATTAAATGTTGCAACTTATTGATTAAAAAATGAAAGCTCCATATGGCATGGAGATTGCTTTATGGTGGGTCCTACTAATCGAGGTATCTACTATGTTTAAAAAAGCTTTGGCTCTCGCCGTAACCGCATTGTTCTCGCTGAATGCATCGGCGGGCTATGTCCAATACAACTTCAGCTCTGGGCCGCTCAGTGGGTATTTCATTCAGCATGACGATGATCTATCCATAGCAGACTACCGCTTTTTGTTGCCGATTGCTTCGGAGGCTCATCCGTATATTGCGTATGCTTTTTATCCTATCGTCGGGACAGGGGATGGCAGCGATCACAACACGTCGGCTACCACACACTTCCGGCAAAATGGGCCAACAAATTTTAGCGTCTACGACGATTTCGACTTCAATGAGGGCCAAATCAGCCTCGATTTTTCACGCGACACCGCAGGCAATTTTTCGTACAGCGCACAGTATGCAACTTCGATTTATTTCAGAGATGGCACTCTGTATAACTCGGGAACGATTACTGGATTGGTGACTCGCAGCACCGTAAGCGAAAGCAAAGTGCGGAGTCTCGATAACTCGGGTGGCTACGAGTATGGAGTTAGGCGGATTGTTCCAACCTACGTCGGCCCATCAGAAATTCCGGAGCCGGGCAGCGTGGCCCTGCTGGCCGTTGGCGCACTCGGCGCAGTCGGCGTAGCGCGCCGTAGCAAGAAGTCCGCATAATCTAGCAAGATCGCCGTGCGCTGATCGGCGCGCGGCCTGCAGCCTAGAATTCCTCAAGCGCCCAGCCGCCACCGTCCTTCTTCGCCTTCACCCGGACGGCCACGAAACGCCAAGGGTACATATCCGCGGCAATCTTGATCTTCGCCCGCGCGTCGTCCTGCCAGTGACCCTTGACCTCGTGCGCCTCGAGCGCGCCGTCGGCCAGCATCACAGCGAAGTCTGGAGTGTAGAACGTGTTGTCGGCCAGTCGGAACTTCAGCCCCTCGAACTTGAACCAAGCCACCTCGCCGGCGTGCTGCCGCTGCGCCAGCGTCGCAGCATAGGCAGCCTCGGTCTTGTTCATCTGGCCGACCTTGAGCCGGCCCAGCGCCTGGAGCGCGCGCTGCTGCGTCACAGGCCCATCTCCAGGTGCTTGATGATCGCAGTGACGATCGTGCGGCGCAGCAGCTGCTCGCCAGTCTCGCCTTGGCTGCGGTCGAGCATGACGTCGTAGCCGTCTGGCCCGCCGGGCGTCGTGCCGACCACTACTCGGTGGGGCCAGACATACAGCCGGCGCACGTATTGGGCCTGCAGCGGTCCGCATGCCGCCCAGTCGCCGCACCAGTCCGGCACCCTCGACGGGGGCAATACGCCCGGAGGCTGGCCCAGCCATGCGCCGCCGGTGCTGAACAGATCAGTCCAGCCCAGCAGTTCGGCTAGGCGGCGGTTGGCCTCATGACTGCTTGGTGATGCTGCTGGCTGCTTGATGTCGTTTCCCATCGAATTCCTTTGCTTCGGGTTGGACTGCATCGTTGTTTCGTTCGGCGCGCTGCTTTTCGACCCACGCGATCCGCTTCGCCGTGCCGGCGTAGTCCTGCTTGAACCGCGCGCACTTCTTCTTGCTCCATGGGATAAACGGGTTTTTCAGCTTCGTGAACGGATCGTCGTCGTATCCGTGGCAGCGGCCGATGCCGACCGCCGCGTGCTGCGGGTGCGCCTTCATCTTGAAGTGCTTGCACAGGGCGCAGATGTCCCCGATCTCTTCGCTCATGCAGCGTGGCCCAGGTCTTTGAGCATCTTCGTCAGCCCCTCAGGCCGGCCGACACGGCGCGGGGCTTCAGGCGCCTGCTCGATCACTGGCGGTGCGGGCGGCGGCGTGACGATCTGCGCCAGGCGCGGCGGCGCGGGCGGCTTGCCGCCGTTGTCGATCGCTGCGCGGATCCGAGCCTCCCAGCTGGCCGTCGACTCGCCGTAGTGAGCAGCGCCGACACCCACCTCGTTCGCTTTCGCCAGCCGCGTTGCATCGGTCAGCCACCAGGCTCCGCCGCCGGCCGGCTTCGGCTGCTGCGCCGGCGGCGTCCAGTCGGCCGCATAGCGCTCGCTCGGCCCGAAGAACGTCGCCGACTGCAGGATGAACTGCGGCTCCGTGCGCATGACCTTCACATAGGCAGCGTATGCCTGCGCGCCGACCAGCATCTCGGCCACGGTGGCGCCGGCCTTGATCCTGCTGGCCCAGGCCTTGTGCGCGGCCTTCTTGCTGTCGCCCGGGCGTGCGGGGTAGACCTCCCATACCGCTTCGAAGTCGGCCGGGTAGTCGTTGCGCTTGACCTTGGCGGGCGCGGCGCCGCCGGCGCGCAGGCGGTCGAGCTCGTCCAGCAGTTCGATTACGGTGGTCGACTTCAGGTGCACAGTCGGGTTGGCGGCGGCCAGGCCGCGCAGCGGGGAATAATCACGCATGGGCGCCCTCCCCGCGCTGCTCCAGCTGCCACTTCGCCAGCTCGCCCGCCACCCACTTGACGCCCTTCGCCGTGAACTTGCAGGCGTTGAAGGCATGGCTGTTCTGCGCAGTGCCGGCGCGGGTCTCGAATCGACCTGCCTCGATGTGCTGCGCGTGCGCGGTCCATTCGCCGCCCAGCACGTACATGATCTTGGCCTCGCGCAGGAACTGGCGGAACTCCGGCTCCTTCACCTTCAGCAGCTTCGCCACCTGGCGGAACGTCATCAGGCCGGTCGACTCGACATAGCGGTCGACGAACTCCACGGCCGGCGCCGCGGCGGCTAGTTGCGCAGCTTGGGCCTCGATTACGTCCTGCTGATCGGCAGCCAGGCGCAGCGCCTCGCCAAACGTCTTTGGCACCGCCGGCACAGCGACCGGTGCGGGAGTCGGCGGGGCTGCTCGCTCCAGCTCCTGCCACCGATCGATGATCCGGGCGCGCAGCTCGGCGTTGTAGCCGGAGACCACAACCATCGTGTCGCGGAACGACAGCAGGAACTCGCTGTAGGTCTGGCCGTTCTGCGGGTGGTGGTAAGGGGTCTCGTTTCCGGAAACGATACCCTCAGCGATGAGGCGACGTATCGTCTTCATAACATTGTCGTGCGAACTCTTCGTCAGCTCGGCGATCTCACGGCTCGACATCGTGACGTCGGCGCCGCCGTTGGTTTGCAATGCCAGAATGCTTCCCATGTCGTTTCCTTTCTATCTATTGGCGCCGCTTCAAGCAGCATCCTTGTAGACGTGGCCCTCGTCGACGCGCTGGCGCACCAAGTTCATCGCCTCGACGATCTGCGCCCGGCTGGCGATCTCCATCTGCTGGTCGTGCACCGCCAGCGCGGCCTGGATGTCGCGCATGGCGTCGCCGTCCAGCCGGAAGTTCTTCGTGCGGGCGCTGCGGGTCTTGGCGCGGAAGGCGCCGGCTAGCGCACCCGTGAAGGTCTGCTCGTGATCGACGCCGACGCCGCTCTCCGCCAGGGCCATGCCGATGTTCAGCGCGGTGACCACGACCGACCATGCCTCTTCGGTGGCGGCGCCGCTGCGCAGCTGCTCGAGGTTCAGCCAGTACGCCAAGCCCAGGTCCTGCAGTTGGCCGTCGTTCAGTGGGGCAGCATCCTCGCCGCGGGCGAAGCACTTGGCGACTACCGAGAGGCCGCCGGCGGCGCCGACCGGGCGCGGGCGGTATTTCTTGTTGCGGGGCTTTTTCATGCCACCTCCTCGAACAGGTCGCGCTGGGGCGCTGGCGCCGCAGCTGCTTCGGCTGCCGCAGTCACCGCAGCCAACTCGTGCTCGATGCGCGCGCGGGCAATCTCGACGTATTCCGGCGTCATGTCGATGCCGATGAAGCGGAAGCCCTCGCGCATGCAGGCCTTACCGGTCGAGCCGCTGCCCATGAACGGGTCCAGGACCACGCCGCCCGGTGGCGTTACCAAGCGCACCAGGTAGGCCATCAGATCCGTCGGCTTGACTGTCGGATGGTGGTTGCCGTTGCGCGCCGGCCAATCGGCGACCTCGCGCTCGCGCATGGTGGCGTGGGCGGACACCGCCGGCACGTCAGAAATAGGGCAGCCCTCGTTGCGATCGGCGCGGCTGGCCTTGGCGCAGTAGAAAAACCGGGCCGCGCTGCCGATGCTGCCAGCGATCGCCGGGCCGCCGTCGCCATCGGCGCCATGAAAGCCCATGCCCTTGCGCACACTAGGGGCCCGAGATCCACTTTCCTGCACTGGAAACAGAGCCACCACCTCGGTGCTGCCGTCGTGGATGAGGTTAGCAGGCCAGCGCCCCGCGTCCAGCTGCTCGATGCCGAAGTTACCACCGTGCAGCGTATTTCGGGTCTTGCCTGCGTTTGATCCACTGGCGCCGCGCGACGTGCCACCATCGGTGCCAACCCGGCAGCCGTCGATATTGAGCGCGCCGACGCCGTTGGCCAGAACGTTCGCTGCGACTGTGCCTGCTAGGGGCTTGCGGGCGACGCAGATCGGCTCGTGAGCGGGCTTGAGCGCCGTCCCCCAGCCGGCCCAGTGGCGCGCTGCGTCTGTGGCCGGAGCGGTGATTTCGGTTTCGATCGTGCCTCTGCGGGAGTCCCGAAAGTTATCGGCCCCGGAATTTCCCCAGCCGGAAGCCTGTGCCTGCGCAAGCCGCATAGGAACAGTGCCGATCACTTCCCGCTCGACGCCAGCCATGCGGTCCATATCCTTGCTGATGTCGCGCGATTTCGGGAAGCCGCTGCCGTAGACCCACATGATCTGGTCGCGAATCTCGAACCCGGCGTCCTCGATGGCGACAGTCATCCGGTGGTAGGTGCGGCTGCCGCTGAACGCAAGCAGGTGGCCGCCCGGCTTGAGCACGCGCAGCGCCTCGCGCCACATCTCGACGCTGTTCGCGATGCCGCTGGCGTCCCAGCTCTTGCCCATGAAGCCCAGTTCGTAGGGCGGATCGGTCACGATCGCATCGACGCTGCTGTCGTCGAGGCCGCGCATCACCTCCAGGCAGTCGCCCAGGTGCAGGACGAACGGCACCGGCGCGGCCGGGGCCTCGTTGTTCAAGTCACGCATTCAACGTCTCCCTGCTCTTTCAGTTTTTCGATGCACTCGGCAAGTAGATCCCGCTCGGTGCCGTAGCGCGCCTGGAACGGCTTCTTGCGGCCGTGCAGGCTTATGCGCTGGCGCGGGTCACTGTCGTCCTGCTGGTGGTGCGGCCCGCACAGCGGCAGGACCAGGAAGTGCGCGCCCGGCTTCGTGCGGCCGTCGATGTGGTGCAGGCTTATGACCTTGTTCGTCCAGCCGTCCTTGAGGCAGGCGATGCACGGCAGCTTGCCCATGCGGTCCATGAAGCGCGCTTCCTCGGCGGTCGGCGGGCGGCCTTTCATCCCGCGCGACTTCATCGGCTTGGCCAGCTTCGGCGTCTTCGTTTCTCGAACCCTGACCGCGGCAACGCGCAGCAGGCCGGCGCCGGCGGCCGGTGTCTTGGTGCCAGCGCGCGAGAATCCTGCGCCGCGCGACATCGCCTTCTTGCGCTGCAAGGGCTTGCCCTGCTTGAGGGGCGAGCGGCGCATCATGCTAGGATTCCATTTTTATAAGGAGAAGACCGATGCGAAACAACGAATACAAAAAGAACCTCGATTACACCGAAGAGCTCGATAAATACGAGGGCTACATCATCGAATGGGCAGTGAGTCCGTCGACGAGCGAGCCTAGCAAATGGATGGGCACCTTCCGTGCGACCAAAGCTGACACGCCCACTATCTTTGGCTCCCTCGGCATCCCTGAGCCCTCCGAGGGTGACGCGCAGGACAAGGCGATCGAAGCCGCGAAGAGCATGATCGACGAGGCAGTCGCCAGCAAAGGTTGATTTGACGGCGCCCATCATGGCGCGACCCGCTTGAACTCGATCACCCACACCCAGGGGTTGGCGTCCCAGCTGCCGGCGCCGTTGATGCTCTCCCAGAGAGCGGCGTAGGTGGTCGCCGCGTCTTCGAACGGGCGGCCGGTGCGGCGCGCCATCTCGAAAATCGCCATGTCTTCTAACGCGCCGTCGAAGGCTTCGATACCTTCAGCCCAGGCATCCGCCTCGCTGATGTCCTGCAGCCGCTCGACGCGCACGCCGGTGATCTCCAGCAGGATGCGGCTGGCGCGGCGCGGCATATGGATGCTGGGCGTCCAGCGGCCGAAGTCCGGATGGGTTTCAACTGCCGCATCGGTGGCGCGGTAAAAGTAGTCGGGTTGCGCGTGGTGCCAAGGGTGGCCGAAGGTCTCGCGGACCCACAGGCGGTCGCCGGGCTGGCCGTGCGGGCAACCGTTCTGATTCGGGAAGCGCTTTAGGATAGCGTCGAGGTCATCGCGGCCAGCGAATTCCTTCGCGATCCGCCGCGTCTGCGTCTTGCTGCCGTCCAGGATGGCGCGGACCATCGGGCCGGTGAAGAGGATTGGACGCTCTTTCATGGCTCGCTCCTTTTGATGGTCACGATCTTGACCGCCTCGCGCACCGACCAGGCCGGCACGTCCGCACGCGGGCCGCGGCTGTTCGGGATGTAGCGCTTGCTCAGGCCCTGGCTGCGGAAGATGTCCGGACGGTACTGTGGAGGCGTGATCTGGCCGGCGTACTGCTCCTTCGGCTTGTGCAGTTCGAAGTGGCGTTTCGCGTACTCGGTCAGCTCGAGGTGGCCCGACGGCGTCTCGCGCAGCCAGTCGGTCTCGAACGCCTCGCGTAACTTGGTCTCGCGCTTGTCGGCCGGGCCGAAGTCCATGGCGGCATACAGCTCCAGGCGCTGCATCGGGCCGGCTTTGTCGATGATGGCCGCGGCGGCGTAGATGGCCGCGCTGCGGTGTGGGGTGGCTTGAATAAGGGCGGTGATCATGCTGCTCTCCCAACAATTTCGTGTTCGTGCGCGAAGTTCGCGCGGATGAGCGCCTCGGACAGCGGCGGGCACACGCTATTGCCGCACATGCGCACCTGGGCCGACTTCGTCAGCGGGACACGCGGCAGCGCGAGCGGATCGCCTTCCACCTGGCGGCCGTCGACGAACAGGCGCGCCGGGTCCGGGATCTCGTCGATGATGTAGTCGGCCGGGAATCCTTGGGCGCGGTACAACTCGTGCGGCGCCAGCATGCGCAGCCCGATGTCAACGATCTCGTAGTCCTGGCCCTGGATCGTCACCAGGCCGAACCGGTCCCGGGCGGTGACCGTATTGAGCGGGTCCGCCAAGTTGTTCGTCTCGCTCGCGCCGTAGTACGCCAGCAGGAACGAGCGCACCTCGGCGTGATGCTGGCCGCCGGCGCTGATCGTGTGCAGCGGCTCATTGGCGCCCGCCGCGGTGCTGGTGCCGCGCAGCTTCACCAGGTGGCTGGACACCAGGGCCGACTTACCTCCTCCGCCGGCTGTTACGGTCCCCAGCGGTGCGCCGGCGGCATGGCCGATGCTCTTGCCCATGTCCCGCTGGATGTGCGCGGTGACGATGCCCAGTGCATGTGGCGCGCCGGCCGGGTTCTCCTTGGGCCCTGCGGTGATGGTCGGCAGCGGTTCGGCCAGGTCGGCGCCGGTCGACCCGGTCCGGAACTTGGTCACGTGCGCGGTCACCAGGCTGTGGTGGTCAGTACTGGTGACCGTGCCGATGGGGTCGCTCAGGTCCGAACCCACCACGCCGGTGTAGTGCTTGGCCAAGAAGGCCGTCGCGATCGCCGTGTCGCCTTTTGCGGTGATCGTGGCCGTCGGCTCGTCTGCGGCGCGCGGGCGACTGTCGCCAGCGCGGCCGCCGACGCCGACCAGGGCGGCCGACACCATGCTGAAGTGCCCGCCCTTGACCTGGGCGCAGATCGTGCGCAGCGGCTCGTCCGCCGGCATCACGCGCTGGTTGCTGGCGTTGGCGTGCTCGTTCAGGAACGCGGTCACCAGCGCATGCCGGTTCTCGGTCGTAATCGTCTTGATCGGCTCGTCCGGCGCGGTGCCGCGCGCGTCGGCCGGGCGCTTGTCGCTGTAGTACGGCGACAGGTATGCGCTGGCTAGCGCCTTCTCGCCGCGCTGGGCCCCGGTGATCGTGCGGAACGGTTCGTGAACGGACTCGCTGCGCACGCTCCCCTGGTGCGTGACCGGAACGATGGACGGCGCCACGACGGCGAAGCCCGGGGCCGAGGTCACCGTGCGTACTGGCTCATCGCCCGGCCACACGTTGGGCCCTCTGCCGGTGGTCTTGCTGTTGGCAGTGTTCACGATGAACGGGTCCGCTGCATCGACAACGTAGCGCATGATGCCCTTGGCGATGCGACGCAGCGTCGCTTCGGCCAGCGGCTTCTTGCGATCGAAAATGCTCGGGCACGGCAGCGACCAGTCGATGCATTCCGCAGCGGTGCGGTATGGCTGCAGGCGACCGGCGCGCACGCCTGGCGAGTCTGGAGCACCGTGCGTCGCCTCCGGCCAGCGGATCGGCAGGCCGTCTCGGCGCGCGACTAGGAAGAAGCGCTTGCGGATCGTCGGCGTGTCGTGGTCGCAGGCACGCAGTTCGCGATATTCGACGTGATAACCGTGGCCACGCAGCTGGCGCACGAAGCTGTCGAACGTTTTGCCGCGCTTCGCTGGGTCTGGCTTCCAATTGCCCTGCTCGTCCTGCATCAGCGGTCCCCAGGTCTTGAACTCCTCGACGTTCTCCAGCATGAGCACCCGGGTCTTAGTCAGCGCAACCCAACGCAGGGCAATCCAGGCCAGGCCGCGGATCTTCTTCTCGACCGGCTTGCCGCCCTTGGCCTTGCTGAAGTGCTTGCAGTCCGGCGACAACCACACCAGGCCGACCGGCTGGTTGTTCGTGACCTTGATCGGGTCGACGTCCCAGACGCTCTCGCACAGGTGCTTCGTGTGCGGGTGGTTGATGGCGTGCATGGCCAGCGCTTCCGGATCGTGGTTGATGGCGATGTCGACCGGGCGGCCGAAGGCTGCCTCCAGGCCGGTGCTGGTCCCGCCGCCACCGGCGAAGTTGTCGATGATCAGCTCGTGGCCCAGGTCCAGGGCCATAGTCATAAGATCGCGCTTCATGCGTGCGCTCCCACCGATGCCGGCCCAGCGCCGAACAGCGCAGCAACCATCGGGTCACGCGCCGGCGCAGCGCGGCTGACGCGGACGGCGTAGTGTTCGTCGTCGCCCAGGATGTGGAAGTGCCGGCGCGGGTCGCGCGCTGCGATTTCCATGCTCGATGCCCGCACCGGACGCACCGCGGTGACGCCGCCCAGGCTTTTGAGGCAGGCGGCGATCGCTTCCGGGTCCGCTGTGAGCCGGTAGACGCCCGGCTTCAGCGGCCATGTGACAGCGGCTTCGCAGTGAAGGATCGTCAGGTGCTCGCGCAGGTCTGCGATGTACGTGCGCGCTGCGGATTCGCCGATGCCCAGCAGCTTGGCGATCTCGGCGCGCGTCATCTCACGAACCGTCAGGGCGTTTACCAGCTTGCGCAGGCTCGCCAAGCGGGCGACGGTGTGGCTGTTGGGGGTAAAGTGGGAGCGGGTCATGCTGGTACCTCGGCGCTTTCCGCAGGCGCCGCGGCCTTTGTCATGCCGGCGAGATCATCGGCCTGAGGCAGCGCTGCCACCCAAGCCGGCGATGGTGAAACAGGGCTGTCGCCGCGCATTGGCATCAAGACGCCGACAAAATCCAATGCCGCGCCCAGGCGAACTACAGCGCTAGCGTTGGGGTCGCCATTGACGGTAAAGAACTGGAGCCCGCTGTATCCACGTAGCCGCGCCCCTCCGGTTTTGGCTGCAGCAGCGGCCGCCTTTTCGCACAGAGCGATGATCGGTGCACCATACATTCCGACCAGGCCGGGCTGCAGTTCAGATTCCTTCGGAATAACGCGCTCATAGCGAGGGTAGGTAGCTTCCACTTCTGGGTTGCCAGCCTGGATGTAGATTTCGCTGCCGCCCCCCTCCACTACAGCCAGGCGGCCGCCGATCATCACCACTTCACGGGCGCTTTTGAGCCCGCCGGCGCAGGCCTGCTGCATGCGCGCGTCGAAACGGAGGATAACTTCGTGCTCGCAAACTGCATCGCGGTCGTGGATGGCGCCAAGGGCATGACCATTGGTCGCGCAGATCACAGCGCCCCCGTCCTTGTGTGGCCGAACGTTGATGGCGTTCAGGTAGTAGCGGATGTCGTTCTTGGCGATGAACGGGGCGATGATCGGCAGCAGTTTGGCCGTCAGACGCAGGTTGGCGTGCTTGCTCATTGCGCACCGCCGATCACGACGCGCGCGGCCGCATCCAGGTCCAGATCCGTTACCTTGTGAGGCTGGATGTTCTCGACGCCGAAGAACTCCGGTGCGCAGCACAGGGACATCCAGCCGCGCAGGGCGCCGTCGAGGATCCGCTTGTGCAGGTTGCTGACGTCCGGATAGCCGGCGGCCATCTCTTCGCCGGCCCGCGCCTTGGCGCGCGCTGCCATGATCGGGATGATGTCGTCGGCAGTGATCAGGTCGCTGAGCTTGAGCGCCTTGTTGTCGGCCGAGTAGACGACGTCGCCGGCGCGCAGGTAGTCGTTGGCCAGGATGAGGTTCGACAGGGTCTCGGCGTCGAACTTCTCTTGCGTGGTCGACCAGCCCTGCGTCTTCACCACCTCGACCACGCCGGTTTGTACTCGGCCCCAGTGCGCCCAGCGCGATGCGAATTCGCTTGAGGCTTGATCTTCACCGGTTTGCGACGCGGGATTTAAGTTTTCTGCTAACATGCTATCTCCAATGCGTTGTAGTTGTTTCACGGAGCCCGGCTGCAACCGGGCTTTGTCATTTCCGCCCTATCTATTGGCGCGGCCGCACCTGAGTGATGCGGTAACCGGTGTCGGTTTCCTAGCCGGTGAACTGGACCTGGCAGTAGCGCACCGCGACAGCGCCGCCGGACATCACTGCGTCGTCTAACTGGCGCGCGATCGCCGGGTCCAGCACGCTGAACTTCCAGATGTTCGTGACGCCAGCGCCGTTGCCCTTGGCCTTCACGCGCTCGCCCTCCTGGACCATCTCGCCTTCCCAGCTCTTGTTGACGATGCCCTTTTGCGAGAACTTCTGGATCACGCCGACACGCACGCCTTCCGAGTAGCAGTTGCCGGCCTGCGCGGCCGCCGAACTCGCGAGCGCGACTGCCAGCATCGCCTTGATCAGTAAGCTTTTTTTCATGTTGGTTTCCCCTGGTCTGGTTGGTTATGCCGGCTGGCCGGCGAACATCTGCTCGAACTTCTCGCGCTTCATTACGTGGCCGGGCTCGATCGCCAATGGCGCCACTTCGATACGCATCGACTCCAGCAGCATGGCGTCGGCCGAAGGCATGCTCACGGTCTGGAACTGCATGCCTGGATCCAACTGCAGGCGCGGCGCGCCGAGCGACCACTTGCCACTGCTTTTCTTCGCGCCGATCTTGCGCAGCAGCGGCGTCACCGCGGAGCCGAAGCCCGAGCCGTTCCACATGCACCAGGCTTCGCCAATGCACTCGGCGATCTGGATCGGGCTGAGCGGCTCGCTGGCGGTGCGCAACACTTCGCGCACGCGCTCCTTGCGCGCTTCCTCGGTCATCGCCGCCGGCTTGTTCGTTTGATTCAAGTGCCCTCCTTTCATGACGGCGCGCATATCCGCTGACGCGCGCCGGGTTATCGTGGTATCGGTGGGGTGCGGCCTACTCGGACGCTTGACCGCGGAAATGCTTGCGGCGATCGCCCATCAGCGCGCGCAGGTCCTTGATCTCGATGCCCGAGACTTCGTGCATGCGGATCAGGGCCATGGCGCCGACCGGCAGCTTGCTGTGGCGGATCTTCGAAATCACCGGCGGGGCGAACTCCAGGGCCCGCGCCAGGGCCGCGTCGTTCTTCAGGTTCAGATGCTTCGTCACCGCATCGAGCAGTGCGCCCGGATCCGGGTTGAACTCTTCGGCCTGGCTGGCCGGTGCTGCTGCTGCTGCGGTCATTGCTCTCTCCCTGGTGGTAGTGTTGGTGGCGACACCCCTGTCGCCTGGGTTGCTGCTCACTTCGAAACCGGTTCGACGCCGTATTCAGATGCCAGCAGCGCCGCCTCGAGCGAGCGCTTCGCCGCGGTGTCCGCCTCGATCGATTCGCTGACCTCCTTGATGGCGTGCTGCAAGGCCTCGGGCGTTTGCTGAATAGAGGCGGTCACCAGCGCCGCCTTGGCCTCGGCACCTTCCTTGATCATGTTCTGCAGGTGATGCATGGCGTTGAACGGCGCCGGCGTAACGGACGCCAGGCTGTGCGACTCGACACCGATCGGGCGGTACATCTGATTCAGGCAATGCAGCTTCACGTCGAGCGGCAGCGCGGCCAGGATGCTCGGGACAATCCCGGCCGGCAGCGGGCAACCTTCGTCCAGCCAGCGGAACAGCTTCTGCGCCGCCTTCTTGGCCTGGGTGTAGGTGTCGCCCGAGAACGTGAAGTCGACGCCCGTTGCGGCCTCGCCGCCCAGCGCCTGGTGCGACTCCATCACCATCGCTGCGAAGGCCTCACGGCTCATGCAGGTGATCGTGTTCGCGCGGCGCCAGGCCTCGATCTCAGTGCGGAGAATGCCGGCGACGCTACTTGCATGAGTATTCATATTCATGACTGTTTCCTTTTTATAACTTAATCTGGCGACACTGAATTTCGACAACATTCGAGGCCCAACAAATGCCTGCTCCCCAAGCTTTCGTACTGATGAACCTTGATCTGGTTGCCGTTCCGCTCCAGGTGGGTGGCGCCGGCGTGGTAACGATCTACTGTGGCGAGCGCCGCGCCCGTCAGCTGCGTGACGCTGCAGAGCTCACGGCGGCACCAGGCGAAGCGGCCGGCGATTGCGAGCGGATGTATGCCCAGTCAGCGTCGGGTAGCAAGTCTTCGCAGCGGACGGCGCCGCCAGACTCGCGCTCGAGCAAGATGCAGAGTTCTGCCCGGAACGACTGGTGTCGGCTAGCGGCTTTTCGTAGGTACCCCTCACTGGTCCCGCACGCCTCGACGTACGCCGCTCGACCTTCCTTTGACAAGGAGTTGAGGTACTTCAGCAATTTGTCCATGACTACAATTTACCTGCGGGTAAAGTAGAAGTCAATACCTATGGGTCATTTACCTGTAAGTAAATTGCTGTTTGAATGCCGCATGGACAAATATGAAACTCGGCGACAGAACCTTTCCGCCCTCCTGCACCGCCATTGCGGCGGACGGGCGGCTACGCTCGCCGACTTGATAGATCGTTCGCCGTCTTATGTTTCAAGGATGCTTTACCCAGAAGGGAAAGCTGGGAAGAAACGGATTGGCGAGGATATGCGGGACCTTATCGAGGACGCGCTCTCGCTGCCTCGTGGGACACTGGATAGTCAGCCTGAAGTGCTTGAGGGATCGGAAGACACGCAAGCTGTGCGTCCGTCGGCTAGCCAGGTCTCGCCTGCCACCAAGCCAGAGCCGGCGCCCCCGGTCGTAGCGGCTGAGACTACGCTTGACCGCTTGGATCGAGCAGAGAAAGAGATCGTAGACCTATTCCGCCGCGCGACCGAGGAAGGGAAAAATATAATTCATCGCGTGGCGACTACAGTCGAGAAGACCGACGACTAACAGCCCTGCGCGGGCGAAGGCCCAGCGGCTGGCCGCGCGGCCGGCAGCGCCATGGCTAACTCTTCAGAGATGTCGACGAACGTCAGCTGGACGCTTCGCTTCATCGCTCGGTAGTTGCGGATGATAAGACGCTCGTTGCTTGTCAATGAGAGGGTGTCGCCCTCATCGGATTGGTTGCTGTTCTTCTGTCCCACTACGCCTCCGCCTGGAGATTCCTGCCGTTGTGTAGTGCCGCCAATGGCGCCCAGGTGCTGTAGGGCGCCAAGCTCGGCTGTTCGTTTTCTTCCTTGAGTACTGTATATCTATACAGTATGGGTCAAAGTTTAGCGCACTTTACTGACAAAGTGGCATGTCCAAATAAATATTTCTGTGCAGCTTCAAATTGTGGAAATTGGAGATATTTCGCTTACGCAATCCAGGCCCAGCTTGTGGACCACATGACACATTTATCATGGGTTTGTCTGATAGCTATCATCGCAATTACCACCTTTGTAAGTACACCAACCTATGATGAATAACCGAGACCTGCTCTCTTGTTCATTGCGAGGCTTATATGTGGCCTACCGTCGTTGCGCTGATCGTACTGCTGGTATTGATCTTGTGGATCCGCGCCAGAGAACCGGAGGTCGCAGTTGTGCCGAGACTGGTTGGGACCGGCAAATACGCTGTGGAGGTGGTGCCTGAGAGCGACTGCTCGGGCGGCCTGGATCGGATCTGCAGATCGAGAATCGACGGCGGCATCGACATGATGCTCCAGGCCCGCCTGATCCTCGAGAGTGACGACAGATTCGAGCGACAGGCTATTCGAGTGTCAATAAGGGGCCGCACTGTTGGCTACCTCCCCCGCGCCAATGCTCGCGACTTCCGGCGGGCCGCCACGTACGTTGGCCTCGGCCGTACCTTGATCTTCGAATGTGCCGCGGTCATCCGTGGCAGTGCCGATCACTACAGCGTGTGGCTCGACTTACCGAACGATGGCGTCATATAGCGAGCAACCTAATAGATGATCTCCGGAACTGAATCTGCCCTACCGATTTAGTAGCGTATGCTCGATCAATTAGCGAAAGAACAATAGGAGATCATTTTGCGCAAAGAACAGACAGATCGCTTCGAGGCTGAAGCAAGAGATGGGGACCGGTGCGTCATTGTTGAGTACACCACTGTTAGCTCCTCTAAAGCCATGCTGCACAATCACCACACCCCCGCCCGTGGAACCAAGAGCTTCATTGCACTGGATGGACGGAGCGTCTACTCCATTGGTAATGGTCAATTTCGAGACGTTCTATCCGAGCAAATATTCGTACGAGTCACTACTTAGCATGCCTGCACGCATACTGCGCAGGCTATTGCGGCCTTGCGCAAACAAGAAAATTACGCTGTCTGGCTCGACCTGGCCAGCTGGCGACGCTCGTTGAAGCTGCAGGTCTCTATGAAACGGATGTATGAAGAAAATTCTTCTTGCCGATGACTTCGATGTCGACATGATGCTAATCCGCATCGCCGTCGAAAGCTTTCATAGTCAGTACACGGTCAAGCTGGCGTATGACGGCGAGGAGGCGTATAGACTCCTCAAAACGATCCATTTCGACCTACTTCTGCTCGACATCAAAATGCCGCTGCTTGACGGCTTTGAGCTGATGGAACGCCTGCATGCTGATGGGGCTGGTTTGATCCCAACGATCATCGTCTCCGGCTTTGGAATTGCCGAGCATCGCGCTCGCGCGCTCGCACTTGGTGCGGACGACTTCATTCACAAAGCTGTCGACTATAACGTGTTCAAGGCTGATCTTCGGTCGGCGCTTGGTCGTCATGGCCTTCTGTAGTTGATCTTCTGACAGCGTTTCCTCAATGCAGTGACAATCCGTGAGCTTTTGGCAAGTTTACCCAGCTATACTCGCGCGAGCGATACGGCACGCTGGGCTGCCGCACGGGACCAATATGAGAGCACTTCCCTTGCTCGCTGGTTTACTGCTGAGCGCAGCTACGGCAACGCATGCGGCCGAGCCAGTGACCGTCCTGGGGCTGCCGCTGGGCGGCAAGTTGAAGATGCCAATCCGACAGTGTTCGTTCAAAGAGGTCGGCACCGATGCTCGCTCGATGTGCTGGGTTGACGCCCCTACTACCTACCAAGGGACAAAATCCGGCATTGTGATTGTGCCGGGCTCCGACAAGCGCCCGCTATGGGCCGCTCACGCAACATTCCGTATCGACGTGAGCCGCGATGGCACACTTGAATCGTTCAGCGCACACACGGCCCAAGCTAGTAGCTTCGTCGAAATTCTGAATTCGATTACTGGTCGGTTCGGCCAATCGACGCGCGAGTCGCGCCCGGGCTCGCGCATCCACTCGGCTCAGTGGAACTCGAAGGGGATGCATATCGAGCTGATCTGTTCAGACGACATGGGGTGCAACTCGGTGTTCGTGTCTGCTGCTGTGGTTACGGCAACCGAGCGCGCAGTGTCAGCGCGCAAAGCGATTGAGGCAGCCAGGCCAGCGGCGCCGTGATAATTGGAGAGTCTTTTGCTATTCTGACAGCGTACTATCGACAAATTTGGCGAAGCGAGAAATGGCTATAAACCAGGTCGCCGCCGTAAGCGCCTCATAATTTTCCGGTGAAGTATGAATAGCACATCGCATGCCGACATTGATTATTGGCTCGCCACTCTTGAGCAACTACGCGAAACGCGTACTTGCGACAGCCCGCGCTTTATTAAGCCGTTTCACCTTGCAACGCTTGCGCATATGCTCCGCCGTCAAAACCCGACGACGCTTAACATTGACGACAAGATTGCACCGTACGCGGACACCATGCAGTTATGGGAAGCGTTAGGCATTGCATCGCCCTTCCCGCCCAAAGCTAGACGGCCAAAGGGCCGGTACCATCCCATCGTGTTGCTACGTGATGTCCGGTCGACGGAGGGGCTGTCTAACGCCCTCGCATTGCTATTCAGGTCTGTGTGTGAAAACGAACAGACAATTGATGCAGTGCAAACAATGATGAGAGAGCTTATTGATAACTGCTTTTCGCATTGCGAGGTCACTGACGGGGTCTACGGTCTTATCTGCGCTCAACTCTGGAACGGGGGTCGGCGAGCGCAGATCTGCCTGGCCGATACTGGCATCGGTATTCGCAACTCATTGGAGCAGAATGAGCTGCTGAAAGGTCGCTTAGACGAAGAAAATTGTTGTCAGATGGCAACAGAATTTGGAGTTACAGGCAAGCCAGGCAAGGGACACTCGGGTTACGGTTTACACGTAGCGCGCCGACTCCTTGAGCAGAACAATGGGGTGCTATACGTGAGGTCTGGTCACGAGGCGTTCTGTTTGTCAAAAGGCAAAACGACAAGCATCAAGACAAATTTGCACTGGGATGGTACCTTACTTGTAATTGAATGGAATTTGGACGGCCCAGTAGATATAGGACAAGTTTACCGCGAGATGCCACTACCTGAGGATATGAGCGATGATGATTTCAACTTTTAAAGTCGATATTGGTGACATTGCTCCAGAGCTAACTTCGCGCCCAGTAGGCGCTGGCGCAAGGCGACAATTACTCGCCTTACTCGAAGAGCACGAGAGTATCGACATTGACTTTCACTTCAAGAGCCTGACACCATCTTTTGCGGATGAATGTGTTGGCCAGCTTGCTGCCTTCATTGGAATGAAGGACTTCCGCGAGCGAGTAAAACTGAGCAACCTAAGCGATGCCGCTAAGCCGCTTATGAAGCATGTGATACTTACGCGGTGTAGCGCAGCACGATAACCATGAGCCAGCCCGCCTTGAGCGGGCTTTTTTACGCCCAGGGTGCTGACTTGCTCTTGCGGTAGCGCCGGGCCAGGCGTGGAACGAAGCCTGGCACTGGCGACGACCTCATGGGTAACGCCGGGACTGCGCGCGGCGCAGCTGTAACCGGCCGGACCTGAGCGGCAGCAGGCGCCGGTTTCGTCTCCTCCTGCGCTCTCATCAGGCCATCCAAGCCACGTTGCGCCTTGCTGGCTGTCGAGCCTTTCGCTGTGGCGATCCGCGCTCGCAGATCGTCGAGCATGGCCTCGGTGATTTCGATCGGGCCGTACTTTCTTGGCCAGCCAGGCTGCAGCGGATACGGCACGCCGAACGCCAACGCCTCGATGTGCGTCAGCGCCTTTACTTCGCCCCTGCCCTGCAGGTAGCGCGTCAGCGTGATTTTTTCCGACATTTTCGGACCTTTTTTATCCGCACCCTCTATAGGTACTGTTGAAGTATCAATTCTTGGCTGTTCTGAGAAGGTATTTCTAAGTTACTGGTTCTAAGGGTATCCCAGCAGAGCCGAGGTCCAGAGCGGCACCCTCCCTAAAGGCCAGTCAAAAAGACTCGCTTCCGTGGAGAGCGCCTGCATCCCATGCTTTCGCTTTCGGACACTTTCGCTGTTTCGCAGACTTTCCAGGTGTCTCCACCTGATCCCCCGGCGCGCTCTACGAACTACCACCCACGCGTTGCCCTTCCGGCTTCCTTGGCACTTGGCCCTGGACGTCGGCGGTTTCCCCTCCCTGCTCCAGGCTTGCAACCAGCCGAACTCGACCGGTAAGCGAATTCTACACATATTTTTACCTGAGGGTATATTTTTACTTGCGTTAGTTTTTACCTAGGGGTAAAGTAACTACATCAACGCAGCGAACTCACCAGGAGCCAGCGATGCAGCAGACGACCAAGCCGAGCAATCAGCAAGTGCGTAGTTGGATGCAGCAGAGGCAGGAACAGAACGGGCCACCGCCGAGCCTGGAAGAAATTCGGCGCCAGTTGGGCTGGCACATGGTTGAGGCAGAGCGCGAGGCAAATCGGCCTCGGTAACGAAATCAGGCGGCGCATTGGGCGCAGCGAGACAGGAGATCGGAATGGGAACTCGTGCAGATTTTTACGTAGGCAAAGGCAAGAACGCGGAATGGCTCGGCAGCATCGGCTGGGACGGGTACCCGGACGGGATCACTGAGGCGGTGCGCAGCGCGACTGACGAAGCGTCTTACCGCGCCGCAGTGAGCAGTTTTTTCGCTGCCCGCAACGACGTCACGTTGCCGGAGCATGGCTGGCCCTGGCCCTGGAACGACAGCGGCACCACGGATTACTCGTACTGGCACTTCGACGGCAAGACGATGGCTTCCGGGTTCGGCGGCGGGCTCTTTGCTTGTGACGAAGAAGAGCCGGAGGACGACGATGATCTCGAGGTCGTCGAGATGCCAGATATGAGCGCAAGGAAGAAAGTCGCCGCCGCCGGCAGTGACCGATCCGGCGTAATCGCGGTAGGCGGATAGTCACAGCCCCGCGCCCACCCGCCGGGCGCACAGGAGAAGAACGTTGCAGGACCGCAGGAAAAACACCCCGCGCAAGAAAGCGCGATACCGCTACACCGCCGCTGACTGGTTTGTTGGCATCTGGGTTGCGGCAGGCCTGGCGGTTGCGGCCACCGGCATCTGGAATTTGATTGGGAGCTTTTGAGATGAACGCGATTCCGCAACCCTGGACTGACAGCTACCTGCGCGCTGCGATCCGCCAAGAGGTCGACCTGGCGCGCGCCATGGGCCACGTCGTAGCGGTACCGAACTTAGTAACCGCGGTGACGACCCTACGCCCGACCACGAAGCGCGGCTACAAGTTCATGCCGCCGTCGTATCGCCCTGGCGATGATGGCCTGCCCTTCTGGCGCCGCAGCTGGAATGCGGCCGGCCCGCTGTCGACCGACTTGGGCATCTCGGTTATCCATGACCCGCACGAAGGCACGGTGTCCGCGGGGGCTGGCGGCGGTCGACGCAACATCACCGAGAGCTATGCCGACCACCCAAGCCCGGATGCGGCCACTTGGGCGGCGATCGTCGGCGCGGCGATCCGGCTACTGGAAGCGCAGAACTCGATGTAACCCCTATCGCTCGATATCGAGCCGCCGGCACGGCGCCAGTGCGACACCGAAAACGCAGGAGAACAGCATGGCTTTCCGCATCACCGTGATCGACAGCGCCGGCATCAAGCAGCGCCCGTATATCGCCATCGGCGACCGCAATGCCCTGATGGATGCAGCGTATGACCGAGGCGCCCTGGGCGTCACCGTGCTGGGCGTTCCTGCGGAGCGTGTGCTGTGACCCGCGTAACCGAGCGGGAACTCGCCGCA
Organism: Herbaspirillum sp. SJZ107; assembly: GCF_006715485.1. Taxonomy (GTDB): domain Bacteria; phylum Pseudomonadota; class Gammaproteobacteria; order Burkholderiales; family Burkholderiaceae_D; genus Telluria. Next base: position 135,467 of record NZ_VFNH01000001.1, on the reverse strand, counting down.
GCCAAGGTCAAGCTCGCCGGCCTGATGATCCTGGGTGTCGTGGAGGCGATCGTCCTGGTGGCGACGAAGTTCGGCCAATGATCCGCCGGACCGTCGCCGCACTTCTGGGCGCAACCCTGTTCCTGGGCCTGCTGGCAGAAGTCCAGCGCCTGGATGAAATCGCGATTGAGCGTGAAGTGCTGCAGCTCGACGCGCGCCAATAACAACGACAAGGACCAAGAGATGAAACGCCGCCGCTCCTACAACCCATTCCCGACGCCATTCGTATCGCGCCGCCAGCGCTTCGAGGACGCGATCGCCAGCGACAACGCCCGCGCGCGGCGCGACACCGCAGCTGCGAAGGCGCAGGAAGCAGCCACCCAGCCAGCAGCAAACGACGACCAGACGGAGAAAAAGCAAAATGGATAACGCACAGAACCGCCGGGCCGACGACAAGCGCGCACCTGGCCAGCTGCAGTGGGGCGAGTCGGGCTACACCATCCCTGTCGGTTCCGTACTTACCGGCGCCATCGCCGCTGCGCCGATACTTACGCCGGACATTGTGATGCACGGCCTGCGCATCACCAAGGACGGCATCACCTACAACGGCCAGGAGATCAAAGATGCCGGCGTCGTACACGCTGCGCTGATGGGCGTCTTGAGCGGCAAACCTCTGCCGCCGGCCTCCCCGAGTGCTGCAAGTATCGAAGGGCTGACGCGGTACTCTGCTGTGCGCGGCCACGCTCCCACGATGGCGCCGTGCCCGCTCGGGGACTACTACCTCACCGCCGACGTCGAGCGCCTTCTCGCCGCTCAATCAGCGAAGCAAGGCCCCCAGCCCTCGGCATGGATCAGCGTCGATGAGCGCTTGCCGGAACTTGGCCAGAAGGTGATTGCATATCGCCCGACCGCTGCACAGACCAGCGATCCAACAATCAACATTATTCGATATACGGGCCGCGAGCGGGAGTCGTGGCAAGGCGTGAAGCACGGCTTTGACTGCATCTGCCATCCGACGCACTGGATGCCGTTGCCCGCCGCTCCTGGCACCCAGCCCCAGGCAGCGCCCGAGCAGGCCGCCCAGGTGCAGGCCGATGTGCGGGACCAGGCGCTGGCCGAACTGATCGAATGTGCCGAAGCCGCCGTGGTCGATATGCAGGAATGGATGCAGACCTACGGCGAAAACGGCGGCACCACGACAACGGTCAAAAAACTCAATGCCGCCATTCGCGCCATGAAGTCGAAGCGCGCAGCTAGCACCGATGGCGAGGCCCGCGATGAGTAAGCCGACAGACGATCAGATCCTGGCAGCACTTCGCGAAGGCGGCCAGTGCATGACCTACGTGGTCGCTGCTCGCCTATCGATGAAGAAGCACAGCGGCTGCGACACGGCGTTCGTGCTGCGTCGCCTCAAGGCGCTGGAGAAGGCTGGCAAGGCCGAGCGCCGCCCGTCCCCCTACGCCGTGCAAATCTGCTGGCGGGCTGTCGCTGAGAAGCTCCTGACGCGCTGTGCCGCTGGACGGGACGGCGAATGCCATCACCCGGATTGCCCGCAGTTCCATGACAGAGAGCCGGCCACTTCCGGGCGCACTGTCCACTCGACAACAATGCTGGAGACGACGAATGAACCAACCGACTACCGCCAGCATCGATCTGGCACAACTGGACGCACTGGAAATCGAGCGTACGGGCGATTTCACCGTGCGTATCGTCTTCAATCACAAGGAATCGTGCGACCGCTTTCTCGCCCGCCGCTCCCTTACCAGCGGAGCGCCCGCCATGGTTCAAGCTCTGGAAAAGGGTGATGAGCGCGAATCGTCGAAGTGGTTTGAAATCCACCCATCGGAAGTGCCGTTTTACAAAGACGAGGGCTATAGCATCCGCGAACTCTACGCCCGTCCTGTCCATGATGCCGCTGCCCCGAGCACGCTGCAGGCGGCTTACGACGCTCCACTCGACATTCACAAGCACATTGTCAACAGATACAAAGCAGAACTGTTGGCCGGTGCCGCTGCAAAGACCGATCATGCGCGCACCAACCACGATATCGCTGACCGCCTGTCGCTGTGGCTGTCTTCGTCGCTTAACGACCACCTGCGCCAGGACGAATACCGCAAGCACATCCGGGCATGGCTGGACTTCAACGGCAACGGCGAGGCTTTGTCGGCCACCGCAGCAGGTGCAGGAAGCGATCAGGCGAGCTACATGGACACGAAACCATACGAACGGCTATTTGGCGTTACCGTACAGGACGAGCGTGCGCCAATCGATGCCATCCAATTTGCACTGGAATTGGCAGAGCACGAAAACGACGATGCAGCTATATCGTTCCTGACAGCGTGGAACGTCGAAGATATTAGTTACCTGCAAGCCAACTGGCCGGACTTCAAAGACTGCAGAGTGCCTACCAAAAACGCTATCCCACGCGATGCGTGGGCGCGAAAGATCATGTTTGCCGCGTATTCGCGCTGCCTCGGTGATGACCGGCTGTCGCCAGACCAGATCGCGGATGTTTTGCTGTCGGTCCGCGCCGCTCACCCTGGCCGGGATGGCGAGAAGGATGCGCAAGTCGTGACCGACGAAATGATTCATGCCATGAAAATGGTTGATATGGCTGCGGACTATACCGGTCTCGGCGTCAGTGAGGCGCAGCGCTACGCAGCGATCTATCGTGCAGCCATGGCCGCCGCTCAACAGGATGCGAAAGGAGGTGCAGCATGAGCAAACGAATCTATCCACTGCAAATCGAGAATGTCGGCGAAGACATCTACACCCTGATGTCACGCGGACATCATGACCCCGAGGCGTTCATGCGCCAGGTGCGTGCGGATGGCTACGAATGGCCGCTGGGCATGCCAAAGCATATTTGGCTGCGCTGCATCCCGCCGCCGGATGGCTACGTGACTTGGTACGTCGAGGCGACCGAAGGAGCACGCGGTGCGTTCCCTGCTACTCAATGCTGGGAGTCACAAGGCAGCGAGACATACGAGGCGATCATGGCCGCCACGCAACCAAAGGAGCCACCCCATGCCTGACCACCAGACCGGCGGCGGAAAGCGGTGGACGAAGACGGAAGCGCGGCAAGAGGCGCGGCGGTACGCGGCTGCACTGCTGGATACTCAGGATTCGCCGGATTGGACGATTGATGCCGGCCTGCCGCTCGCAATGGAAACCGTGTTCATGGACGAACTGCGCCGGTTGGCTGGCCGCATTCGCAAAACCATCAAGGAGCAAGACAGTGACTAACCACCAGACCAGCCCTGTGGGCGAAGATGCAGCCCTGTTGCCTTGCCCGTTTTGCGGCGGCACCGATACGTACGTCGAGCGCCTGGATTATTCGGCTGCTTATGTGCAGTGCGACAGTAGGATTGATGAGCACTGCGCCTGCTTGGCGCGCGGCCCGGTTGGTGTGCAGGATGACGACGGCGAAGAAATTCCCGGCGCAGCTGCGGCCATCAGGGCGTGGAACGAACAAGCCGCTCGCCGCGCCGCTCCCACCCAGCCAAAAGCACAGGTAGGGAGCATCGATACGCCGGAGTTCTCCGGGCTGCTGGCAGATTTCGGCCACAACTGGACCAATGGCGACGAGGCGCAGAAAGCCAGCCGGGCCGCCATCATCGCCCACATCGACGCCTTGGCAGGTAGCCGCGCTGGCGATGCGGTGCGACTGCTACGGGAATCGCGTGCGGTACTGGAAACGTGGAAGGACATTGTACCGGCCGTCAGCCTGTGCGCGGACATCGACAAGGTACTCGTTGCCGCTCCTGATCCTGGCAAGCAGGCGGAGAATGATCAGGATGCTTCAGCTTGAGCGGCGCTATAGCTCTATGGATATGGTGGCTGATGTGGGTGCCGGAGACGCCGGCAGGGGTAGGAGGGAAAGATGATGGACGGGATGTTTCTAGACGACGAAGAACTGCGCAGCATGACGAAGCGCGTGCAGCGGGCCGCCCAAGTGAAGGTGCTGCGTGGGATGGGGATCGAGCACCGACAGCGCCCTGACGGGACCCTGGCGGTGATGCGCGCGCACGTTGAGAAAGTCTTCGGAGTAGCCCCGGCCGCTACTCGCAAGATCAAGTCGAAAGAGCCTAACTGGGGAGCGCTTGATGCCGCGCGAGCGTAAGCCAGAAAACAAGGGGCTGCCGCTGCGCTGGAGGCATACACACGGCGCCTATTACTACCAGGTGCCGCCTGGCCAGGAGTCCGCCTGGGACGGCAAGAAGCTGTTCCGGCTCGGAGCTACGCTTGCCGACGCCTACACAGCGTGGGCCGAGCGCCTCCGCTATGTGCAGGATGCGAAGACTGTCGCCCAGCTGCTCGATCGATACGCGCTTGAGGTGATCCCAAAGAAGGCCGTCACTACGCAGGCGCAGAACCAAAGCGCAATAAAGAAAATCCGGATCGCGTTCGGCGCGATGGGCCTGGCCGATATCAAGCCAATGCATGTGTACCGGTACGTCGATAAGGCCACAGGGAAAACCGGCGCGAAGCGCGAGGTTGAAGTGCTGTCGCACGCCCTGACCAAGGCTGTCGAATGGGGGTTTATCGATCGGCACCCGTTCAAGGGTGAGACGCGCTTCGAGGGCGAAAAGTCGCGCACGCGCTATGTTGAGGATTGGGAAGTGGTTGAGTGCCTGTCGCTGGCGCCGCGGCGCAAGGCTGGCAGCGTGCTGGCGGCCCAGGCCTATATCAGGATCAAGCTGCTGACCGGCCTACGTCGCGGCGACATGCTGCGCCTGACGATGTCCGACTTGAAGGACGACGGGATGCACGTCGAGCCCCATAAGACCCGCGACTCGACCGGCAAGCGGATGATTATCGAATGGTCCGACGAACTGCGCACCGCGGTCTCGCTGGCGAAGAGCGCGCGACCAATGAAGCTGTCACCCTTCCTGTTCTGCAACCGGGATGGCGAGGGCTATATCGATGAGAAAACTGGCCGCGCCGGCGGGTGGGAATCGCTTTGGCGCAACTTCATCGCCCGAGTGATGGATGAGACGAAGGTCGAGGAGCACTTCACAGAACACGACTTGCGGGCCAAGTGCGCCAGTGATGCCGAGACGCTTGAGCACGCGCGCCAGCTGCTCGCGCATGCGGACGGCAAGATCACGGAGCGGGTCTACCGGCGTCGGCCGGAGGTGGTCAAACCACTGCGCTGATGGTCATTTGAATAGTACACTGCCGCTGAATAATACAAAGGCCGCTAAAAAGCGGCCTTGTTTTCATTCTTGGCGGAGAGAGGGGGATTCGAACCCCCGATAGGCTATGAACCTATACACGCTTTCCAGGCGTGCGACTTAAACCACTCATCCATCTCTCCTGATGGGTTTTCGCATCACTGCGAAGCCGCCTATTATAACAAGCTTTCTCGGCTGCACAAGAGCATCTTGGCAAGCAGCGTGCTAAGGTAACGGGTCATCTGATCCGCCCTCATCCAACCCGTCGCGCAAGGAGCCAACAATGGAAATGAAAAAAATCAACGCCGGCAAGCTGCGTGCCATCGGCTACGACACGCGCGAGCGCATCCTGCGGGTCGAGTTCGACGACGGCACTGCCATCGATCACAGTGGCGTCGGCAGCGAGGTGTGGCGGCGGTTGTCGACGTCCGGGGCGGCCTGGAGTTTTTACCGCGATAACATCGAAGAGGAATTCGCCGGCAAGCGAGGGCGGGCCGAGGTGGCGAGCAAGCGTGCCGAGCTGGATGCCTTGTTCGGTGGCGGTGCCGAACCGGAGGTGAAGAAGGCGAATCCGCTGGATGCCCTGTTCAAGCAGCCGGGCGAGGAATGAAAAACGCCGCACCGTTGTCGTGGTGCGGCGTAGAGATAGCGTTGGATGAACGCGTGGACGGCAGAGCCGTCCACCCTGCCATTAAGCAGACTCTTTGAGCTGATCCAGGATCGCCGGGTTTTCCAGCGTCGACACGTCCTGGGTGATGTTCTCGCCCTTGGCCAGCACGCGCAGCAGGCGGCGCATGATCTTGCCGGAACGGGTCTTGGGCAGGTTGTCGCCGAAGCGGATTTCCTTCGGCTTGGCGATCGGACCGATCTCCTTGCCGACCCAGGTGCGCAGCTCGGCCGCCAGTTGCTTGGCTTCGTCGCCGGTCGGACGGCCGCCCTTCAGCACCACGAAGGCGCAGATCGCTTCGCCGGTGGTGTCGTCCGGCTTGCCGACCACGGCGGCTTCGGCCACCGCCGAATGCGCCACCAGGGCCGATTCGATTTCCATCGTGCCCATGCGGTGGCCCGAGACGTTCAGCACGTCGTCGATGCGGCCGGTGATCGTGAAGTAGCCGGTGTCCTTGTTGCGGATCGCGCCGTCGCCGGCCAGGTAGTATTTGCCGCCCAGCTCTTCCGGGTAATAGGCGCTGCGGAAGCGGTCCGGGTTGTTCCAGATGGTGCGGATCATCGACGGCCACGGACGCTTGACGACCAGGATGCCGCCCTGCCCGTTCGGCACGTCGGCGCCGGCTTCGTCGACGATGGCGGCCATGATGCCCGGCAGCGGCAGCGTGCACGAGCCCGGGATCATCGGGGTCGCGCCCGGCAGCGGCGTGATCATGTGGCCGCCGGTTTCGGTCTGCCAGAAGGTGTCGACGATCGGGCAGCGCTCGCCGCCGACGTTCTTGTAGTACCACATCCAGGCTTCCGGATTGATCGGCTCGCCGACGGTGCCCAGCAGGCGCAGGCTCGACAGATCGAAGCTCTTCGGATGCACTTTCTCGTCCGCGTTGGAGGCCTTGATCAGCGAGCGGATCGCGGTCGGCGCGGTGTAGAAGATGCTGACTTTGTGCTTGGCGATGGTTTCCCAGAAGCGGCCGGCGTGCGGGTAGGTCGGCACGCCCTCGAAGATCACCTGGGTGGCGCCGACCGCGGTCGGGCCGTAGGCGATGTAGGTGTGGCCGGTCACCCAGCCGATGTCGGCGGTGCACCAGTAGACGTCGCTCGGCTTGATGTCGAACGACCATTTCATGGTCAGCGCGGCCCACAGCAGGTAGCCGCCGGTGCTGTGCTGGACGCCCTTCGGCGTGCCGGTCGAACCCGAGGTGTAGAGGATGAACAGCGGGTGCTCGGCGTCGACCCATTCCGGCTCGCAGTCGGCGGACTGGCCTTCGACCAGGTCGTGCAGCCACAGGTCGCGGCCTTCCTGGAAGTTGATGTTACCGCCGGTGCGCTTGTAGACGATGACATCCTTGATCGTGTCGCAGCCGCCCATCGCCAGCGCTTCGTCGACGATGGCTTTCAGGGGCAGCGATTTGCCGCCGCGCAGCTGCTCGTCGGCGGTGATGATGGCGACGGCGCCGGCGTCGATCACGCGCTCCTGCAGCGACTTGGCCGAGAAGCCGCCGAACACGACCGAGTGGGTGGCGCCGATGCGGGCGCAGGCCTGCATCGCGGTCACGCCTTCGATCGACATCGACATGTAGATGATGACGCGGTCGCCCTTCTTGATGCCGCGCGACTTGAGGCCGTTGGCGAACTTGCAGACGCGCTCGTGCAGCTCGCGGTAGCTGGCGCGGGTGACGCTGCCGTCGTCGGCTTCGAAGATGATCGCGGTTTTATCCGCGTTGCCGTTCTCGAGGTTGCGGTCGAGGCAGTTGTACGAGGCGTTCAACTTGCCGTCGGCGAACCATTTGTAGAATGGCGCGTTCGACTCGTCCAGGGTTTGCGTGAATGGCGTCTGCCAGGCCAGGTTCTCGCGCGCGAGGCGGGCCCAGAAGCCTTCGTAGTCGTTGGCGGCTTCGTCGCACAGTTTTTGGTAGGCGTCCATCCCGGAGATGGCGGCATTGGCGGCGAAGTCGGCGGGCGGGTTGAAGACGCGCTGTTCGTTCAGTGCGCCCTGCTCTTGATTGGTCTCGGTCTCAGCCATACTAGTCTCCATAGTAGTAGTTTTGCACAATACCTTAGGCGGACTCGCTTACTGAGCGCTTACAGCGCACCAGTGCGGTGCACCCGCTGGCATCCCTCGTACGATTCTACCAACCTTTGTGCATCGCGGAAGACAAGCCAGCAATCGCGTACGGGTGTAGAATGTTCAGCTGTCTTGACCGATGCCCGCGTCACAAGCTCCACCAACCGGCTCCCATTACAGATCAGATGCTCGAATCGCAATCCCCTTCCGCAGCAAAAAAACGCAGCGCCCTCGCCAATTTCATGTTCGCCAGCCGCTGGCTGCAATTGCCCCTGTATCTCGGCCTGATCCTTGCCCAGTGCGTCTACGTATTCCATTTCTGGGTCGAACTCAAGGACCTGGTGCTGGCCGCCATGGGCAACGAGGACGCCCTGCAGCACATCATCCAGGCCGTGGCCGTGCCCAACGCGCCGCCGCCGACCAAGCTCAACGAAACCACCATCATGCTGGTCGTGCTCGGCCTGATCGACGTGGTGATGATCTCCAACCTCCTGATCATGGTGATCGTGGGCGGCTACGAAACCTTCGTGTCGCGCATGCACCTCGAAGACCACCCGGACCAGCCCGAGTGGCTGTCGCACGTGAACGCATCGGTGCTGAAGACCAAGCTGGCCATGGCCATCATCGGCATCTCCTCGATTCACCTGCTGAAGACCTTCATCAACGCGAATGCCTACGAGGTCAAGGTGCTGGTCGCCCAGACCTGCATCCACATCGCGTTCCTGCTGTCGGCGATGGCGATCGCCTACACCGACCGCATCATGATGAACACCCAGAGCAACTCCAAACATTAACCTGAACGAGAACGAAATGACTGTCATCAAACAGGACGACCTGATCGAATCCGTCGCGGCCGCACTCCAGTACATCAGCTACTACCACCCGGCCGACTACATCCAGCACCTGGCGCGCGCGTACGAATCCGAGCAGAGCCCGGCCGCGAAGGATGCGATCGCGCAGATCCTGACCAACTCGAAGATGTGCGCCGAAGGCAAGCGTCCGATCTGCCAGGACACCGGTATCGTCAACGTGTTCCTGAAGGTCGGCATGAACGTGCGCTTCGAAGGTTTCGGCGAGCGCTCGATCACGGACGCCGTCAACGAAGGCGTGCGCCGCGCGTACAACTTCCCGGACAACAAGCTGCGCGCCTCGATCGTGGCCGACCCGCACTTCGAGCGCAAGAACACCAAGGACAACACCCCGGCCGTGGTCCACATGGAACTGGTCCCGGGTGACACCATCGACGTGAAAGTGGCTGCAAAAGGCGGCGGTTCGGAGAACAAGACCAAGTTCGTGATGCTGAACCCGTCCGACTCGCTGGTCGACTGGGTGCTGAAGACCGTGCCGCTGATGGGCGCCGGCTGGTGCCCGCCGGGCATGCTCGGCATCGGTATCGGCGGCTCGGCCGAAAAGGCGATGCTGATGGCGAAAGAGTCGCTGATGGAAGACATCGACATGTACGAACTCAAGCAGCGCGGCCCGCAGAACAAGCTGGAAGAACTGCGTATCGAACTGTGCGACAAGATCAATGCGCTCGGCATCGGCGCCCAGGGCCTGGGCGGCCTGACCACCGTGCTGGACGTGAAGATCAACATGTACCCGACCCACGCCGCATCGAAGCCGGTCGCGATGATCCCGAACTGCGCCGCCACCCGCCACGCCCACTTCGTGCTGGACGGCTCGGGCCCGGCCTACATCGACCCGCCGTCGCTGTCGACCTGGCCGGACGTGCAGTGGACCCCGGACACCCAGAAGTCGAAGCGCGTCGACCTGAACACGCTCACCAAGGAAGAAGTCGCATCCTGGCAGCCGGGCCAGACCCTGCTCCTGAACGGCAAGATGCTGACCGGCCGCGACGCCGCCCACAAGCGCATCCAGGACATGCTGGCGCGCGGCGAGCAGCTGCCGGTGGACTTCACCAATCGCGTGATCTACTACGTCGGCCCGGTCGATCCGGTCGGCGACGAAGTGGTCGGCCCGGCCGGTCCGACGACCGCGACCCGCATGGACAAGTTCACCGACATGATGCTCGAGAAGACCGGCCTGATCGCGATGATCGGCAAGGCCGAACGCGGCCCGACCGCGATCGAGTCGATCAAGAACCACAAGTCGGCCTACCTGATGGCGGTCGGCGGTTCGGCCTACCTGGTCTCCAAGGCGATCAAGTCGGCCAAGGTGCTGGGCTTCGAAGACCTGGGCATGGAAGCGATCTACGAGTTCGAGGTGCAGGACATGCCGGTGACCGTGGCAGTCGATTCGACCGGTACCTCGGTGCACCAGACCGGGCCGAAGGAATGGTCGGCCAAGATCGAGTCGCTGAAGGGTATTCCGGTCACGACCGCGTAAATCGCCTGCTGTGCTGAACCTGGGCCCCTGAGTGCGCAGGGGCGACGTATCTGCGGCCACGTGTCGTCGAGCCGTCGTCCTGCGCAGGCAGGGGCCCAATGTATTCCACATTCCCCAACGCTCTGCAGCTGGGTTAACATCTGTCCATGACTACCCAAGCACACCCCAACGACGCCCCCATCGGCATCTTCGACTCCGGCGTCGGCGGCCTCTCGATCCTGCGCCACATCCGCGCCCAGCTTCCGCACGAACACCTGCTCTACGTCGCCGACACCGGCTTCGCCCCCTACGGCGACAAGTCCGAGGACGTGGTCGCGGCGCGCTCGCTGGCCGTTGCCCGCTTCCTGGTGGCCCGCGGCGCCAAGGCGCTGGTCGTGGCCTGCAACACCGCCACCATCTCCGCCGTCAAGCTGCTGCGCGAAAGCTTCCCCGACATGCCCATCGTCGGCGTCGAACCGGGCCTGAAGCCGGCCGCCGGCGCCAGCCGCAACGGCAAGATCGGCGTGCTGGCCACCGAGCGCACGCTGGCCGGCGCCAAGTTCCTGCAGCTGCGCGACCAGATCAGCGCCGCCACCGGCGCCGCGTTCCTGCTGCAGGCCTGCCGCGGCCTGGTCGACCAGATCGAATCGGGCGACGCCCAGGCCACCACCCAGCTGCTGCAACGCTACATCACGCCGCTGCTGGAACAGGGTGCCGACACGCTGGTGCTGGGCTGCACCCACTACCCGCTGGTGCGGGCGTCGATCGAGGACGTGATCGCGGACAGCGGCGCGCGCGGCATCGTGCTGGTCGATACCGGCGACGCCGTGGCGCGCCAGCTGGTGCGCCTGCTCGATGCGGGCCAGTTGCTGCGCGCTGCCGATGGCGCCGAACCCGCCAGCCTGCACGCTTACACGAGCGCCAGCGCCACCGCGCTGGCGGCCGCCTTCAACAGCCTGGTCGGCATCGATCCGCCTGTGGACGAGGTGGCGTTCGAACTGGCATGAGGACCGCCGCACTGTTCGGCAAAACTCGATTTGCCAGAATGCGAAGTACCTTATATAATCTTGTTCTGTCGCAGCAACAACAACGCGACAGCAAGTAAGACAGTGGTGGCTGTAGCTCAGTTGGTAGAGTCCAGGATTGTGATTCCTGTTGTCGTGGGTTCGAGTCCCATCAGCCACCCCAAGAATTCGGTATCAAGCAAAGGCCCCATCGCGAACAGCATGGGGCCTTTTTGCTGTGGTCGCCGGTCCTCCCTCCCTGTCGATAAAATTTACATTGCGCTATAAATCAATGCCATCTCAACATTAAACGGTTGAAAACAAACGTTTATTTGTTCTGGCATACATTTTGCGGCGCCATGGCATCCATTCTCCTTCGATTTCCGACAGGGCATGCATTCCATGACAGGCAGCCGTTCACCCCATCGCAATGTCCTTATCGCCCTGGCCAGCGGCATCGGCGTCACCCTGTGCTGGTTCCTGCTGACATGGCACTACGGCTTCGATCTTGCCGACGAAGGCTATTATTGGTACGGCAGTCAACGCGTCCTGCGCGGCGAAGTCCCGATACGGGATTTCCTGGCCTACGACATCGGCCGTTATCTGTGGGCCGCCGCCATCATGTTCGTCATGGGTGACGAAGGCATTTTCGGTGCACACTCGGCCGCATTCGTCTATCAGGCGCTGAGCGTCTGCGTCGGTACCTGGCTGGCGCTCTGGGCACTCCAGGCCAGGCTGGGCACGGCGCGCACCATCGGTTTCGCGGTCGCGGTGGCCCTGATCCTGAATCTCTGGGCGACGCCCTATTACAAGGTGTATGACTACGGCACCTGTATCCTGATCGTCGCGATGACGGTGCTGATACTGACGTCGCGCTCGCCGGCACGCTGGTTCGGCGCCGGCGTGATACTGGGACTGGCGGCTGTCATGGGACGCAATCACGGCGTGTACGGCGCGGCCTCCGCCCTGCTGGCCCTCGGCTTCGTACTGCTCAAGCAGGGAAATCGCCACGCTGTGCTGCGTCCGGCGCTTGCCTTCATCGGCGGGACGATTCTCGGTTTCAGCCCGACCTTCCTCATGGAGCTGGCCAAGCCGGGATTCCTGGACGCGCTCGCCGCCGGGGTCATCGAGCACGTCCACAGCGTCGCCGGCGCCACCAATATTCCCCTGCCCGTGCCCTGGCCCTGGACCGCCGAACACGGGAAGAACGGATGGGTGCTGTGGGCCTGCGACGTGGCGAAAGGCGTGGGCTTCATCGCGCTGCTGCTGGTGCCGGTGTTGGCGCTGCTCGCCATGCTGCGCAAGCGTATCGCCGGGTTCACCGAACTGCACTACCTGCTGACCGCGTCGGCATTCGTGGGCCTGGTCTACGCACACTACGCCTACTCGCGTGCCGACCTGGTCCACCTGGCGCTGGCGGTCGTGCCCGTGCTGCTGATTCTTTTCTGTTGCAGCATGCTGGGCCGTGCAGTGCTTCCCGTCGCGATCGGCGTTCTCGGCTTTTCCGTACTGGCGGTGGGCCAGGATGTCATGATCATCAACAGCAAGCTGTTCGGCCGGACCATGAAGACCGTCGTGATCGACGGCAGTACCTTGCACACCGATCCCTTCATCGTCGACCACATCCTGGCCAGCCGGCGTGCGCTGGCGACGGTACCGGGCGCACAGGCGAATTTCCTGGCCGTCCCCAACCTGCCGGGCCTGTATGCCATCAACAGGTCGAGGATGGGGATATGGGAAATCTATGCCCTGTCGCACCGCGATGCCGGCTTCGAACAGGCCGAACTGGCACGTCTGGCAAAGCTGCCGCCCAAGATGGTGCTGCTATCGAATCATGCCCTGGATAACCAGCCCCAGATGCGTTACAGCGCCATTCATCCGGTGACCTACAAGTGGATCGTCGACAATTACGAACGCGAAAAGCGGGCACCGATGTCGGATCTCGAAGTGTATGTAAGAAAAGGAAGTCTGGCGGCGCAGTGAGCGCTGCGCCGGCAACAAAAAGCCCAGTCCGAGGACTGGGCTTTTTGATTCATGGGCTTATCAGGTAAGCCTGGATGCCGATCAGCGTGACCCGATCAGGCGTGACGATCAGGAACGGTTCGGGTTGTTCGGACGGTTGTCGACACGGTTCGGCACGCCGTCGCCGTCACGGTCGCCACGACGCCAGCCGCCGCGTTCCAGTTCCCAGCCGTTGCTGCCCTGGCGCCATTCCGGACGGTGGTAGGCATATCCCTTGCGGGCACGTTCCCAGTGGCCCTGCACCCAGGTATAACGGCGGCCGTTCCAGTTCCAGTAGCCAGGTGCCCATTCGTAACCGCGGCGGGCATGCGGCACGACTTCGTGGCGCGGGGCCGGCGGTGCGGTACGGACAACCACGACCTCACCTTTGGCGAAGGCCTGCACCGGCACGAAAGCGGCAGTACTGATCAGAGCGGCGGCAGCGGCACAGAGGATTCGTTTCATGATGCTTCTCCTTTGGGTTGGTGTTGGACTCACTATAGCGAGCCCGGCGCCAGCACAGTAGGAATGATGCAAGTGCTTACAACCGAAACATGACGCTAAGAAACAGTAACAGTTGCACTCCGGTCTTTGCAGCATGCATAGGTGATGCGCCGCCTCAACAGGGCTTCAATTCCGGGGGAATCGGGGCTGCTACTCATCAATATCCGTTCCGTTTCTCCTTGTCCGGCCCTGGCTGAACCCGTAACGTGGAATGACAGAGTTCGCCAGTTCTTCCACGCCCGCTCGGAGTTCTTCCATGAAAACCCGTATCAAGTCACTGCTCTGCATCCTGTCGGTATCGATGCTGACTGCCGCCGCCGGCCCATTGGCGCCGGCCGCACCCGTGCTGCTGGAGCCCAATCCCTACCCGACCCAGCCGAATACCCATGAACTGCCGCCGCGCTACAGCGCCCCGGCCGGGGTCAATGCGACGGCGCGGCTGGCTTACTGGAGCGAGCAGGCCTGGCGCTCGGCCGTCTTCGACGTGACGCCGCCCCCTAGCGGGCCGTTCGCCTTTGCGGAGCAGCGCGGGCGCACGCGCAGCAGCCGCGTGATGGCCATCTTCCACCTCGCCGTCTACGATGCCCTGAATGCGATCACCAAGCGCTATCCGGGCTACAGCGGCCCTCTGGCGGCACTGCCCGACAGCATGCCCGATGCGGCGATCGCCCAGGCTTCGCACGACGTGCTGGTGGCCCTGTACACGCGCCAGGCCGCCCGCCTCGACGCGCTGCTGAAAGAAGACCTGGCCAGGCTGCCCGACTGCCGCGCCAAGCAGAACGGCATCGACGTCGGCCGCCGCGCCGCCGCCGCGATCCTGGCGCTGCGCGCCAACGACGGGTCCGAGCGCCCCAATCCAATCGTCGGCGAGGACTATCCGCTCTACATCGAACCGGGCAAATGGCGCCCCGACCCGGTCAGCCGCATTCCGGTCGCGCTGGGGGCGTACTGGGGATCCGTGAAACCCTTCGTGGTGCCCTCGGTCCTCCCGTTCCGCTCGCCGCCGCCGCCGGCCCTGACCAGCCCGGCCTACACCAATGCCTTCAACGAAGTGAAGCAGCTGGGCGGCGACGGCGTCACCACCCCGACCCGGCGTACGCTGGAACAGACCCGGATCGGCCTCTTCTGGGGCTACGACGACTCGGCCTGGCTCGATTCGCCGATACGCATGTACAACCAGATCGCGCTGCAGATCGTGCTCACGCGCACGCGCGACCCGCTCGAAGTGGCGCGCGCCCTGGGCCTGGTCAACGTGGCCATGGCGGATTCGACCATCGCCGCATGGGATTCCAAGTACCACTACCGCTTCTGGCGCCCGGTGCACGCGGTGCGCGAAGCCGACCCCGGCACCGGACCGACCGGCAAGGGCGACGGCAATCCCGACACGCGGGCCGACCCCAACTGGACGCCGCTGGGCGCGCCGGCCAGCAACATGGTCGGGCCGGATTACACGCCGCCCTTCCCGACCTATCCGTCGGGCCACGCGGCGACCGGCGGCTCGGTGTTCGGGACGCTGCGCAAGCTGTACGGCGACGGGGTCCCGTTCACCTTCGTGTCCGACGAATGGAACGGCATCACGCGCGACAACGACGGCTGGGTCAGGCCAAAGCTGCCGCGCAGCTACGGCAGCTTTTCGCAAGCCGAGGAAGAAGCCGGCCAGAGCCGGATCTACATCGGCGTGCACTTCCAATTCGACAAGGTGCAAGGCGTGCTGGTCGGGCGCCAGGTGGCCGATGAGGTGTTCCGGCGCGGACTGGTCCGCCCTGCGCAGTAGGAATAAAAAAAACCGGCCTCGGCCGGTTTTTTTGATTGTGTTGCATGGAATGAAAAAATCAGTCCAGCTTCCAGGCGTAGTCGACCTTGGTCCAGGTCTGGGCCGGGGCGCCGTCCTTGGTGCCCGGCTTGAACTTGCAGGCGGCCAGGCCTTTCAGTGCCGCCTTGTCCAGGCCCTTGAAGCCGCTCGACTTTTCCAGCTTCGAATCGGCCACCGAACCATCGGCGTTGACCTGGAACGACATCGAGGTCACACCCTGCTCTTCGTTCATCAGGGAGGCTTTCGGATAGTCGACCTTGCACTTCGACGCATCGAAGCTGGCCGGCACTTCGGCGGCAAAGGCGGCACCGGCGAAACCGGTCACGAACAGGGCTGCTACCAGGCTGACTGCAAATTTCTTATTGGACATTTTTGTTTCCCCTAAATAACACAGTTTTTTTTAATGCCGGCCTGGCCGGCCGGCGTCGGATAAAGCTTGATTGATGCAGGACTGCTTAGAATTCTTCCCAGTCGTCGCTGACTGCGGCGGCGGCCACCTTTTTCGAGGCCGGGCTCTTGTCCGCTGCCGTTGCCGGCTTGGCAGGCGCCGGGGTGGCCGGCTTCTTCAGTTGCGGCCGGGCCGGACGGGCGGCCACGGCGCGGGTGGCGACGGCGGTCGCGGCGGCCGGCGCCACCGGGGCGGCTGCCACGGCGGCCTCCATGCCCTCTTCCAGCTTGAAGATACTGACCACGCGCTGCAGTTCCGCAGCCTGGTCCTGCAGGCTCTGGAAGGCGGCGGCGGCTTGTTCCACCAGCGCCGCATTCTGCTGGGTCATGCCGTCCATCTCGATGATCGACAGGTTCACCTGTTCGATGCCGGCGCTCTGCTCGGCGCTGGCGGCGGCGATGTCGCTCATGATGTCGGTCACGCGCTTGACGCTGTCGACCACTTCTTCCATCGTCACGCCCGCCTCGCCGACCAGCTTGCTGCCACGGCCAATCTTCTCGACCGAGTCGCCGATCAGGGTCTTGATTTCTTTCGCTGCCGCCGCCGAACGCTGGGCCAGGCTGCGCACTTCGGATGCCACGACCGCGAAGCCGCGGCCCTGTTCGCCGGCACGGGCCGCTTCGACCGCGGCATTCAGCGCCAGGATGTTGGTCTGGAAGGCGATGCCATCGATCACGCCGATGATGTCGGCGATCTTGCTGGCCGAGCTGTTGATCTCGCCCATGGTGCCGACCACTTGCGACACCACTTCGCCACCCTTGCGCGCCACGTCCGATGCAGTGGCGGCCAGCTGGTTCGCTTCGCGGGCATTGTCAGCGTTCTGCTTCACGGTCGAGGTCAGTTCTTCCATTGCCGAGGCCGTCTTTTCCAGCGAGCTGGCCTGCAGTTCGGTACGCGAGGACAGGTCGACGTTGCCGGCCGAGATTTCACGCGATGCGGTGGTGATGGTCTGGGTGCCGCGGCGCACCTGGCTGACGATGTCGACCAGGCTGTTGCGCATCTGTTTCATTTCGGTCAGCAGGCTGCCGCTGTCGCTCGACTTGGTGTCGATGGCGATCGACAGGTTGCCGTGGGCGATGCTGCCGGCGATCTGGGCGGTGTAGCCCGGCTCGCCGCCCAGCTGCTTGAGCAGGCCGCGGGTGATGATGTAGGCAGCGGCAACGCCGATCGCGACCGCCAGGGCCAGCAGTCCGAGCATGAAGTTGCGGGCACCGGCGAAGGCGGCTTCGGCAGCGACCTGGGTCTCGGCGTTCTGCTTGTCTTCCATCTTGCCGAGCTGATCCAGCGCTTCCAGCCACTTCTTCTGGGCCGGACGGATTTCCTTGACCATCACGCGGGTGGCGTCCATGGCATTGTTGGCCAGGTAGAGCTGCGATGCCTTGGCGATGGCCGGCATGGCGACGTTTTCCGCTTCCTTGATCCGGGCCAGCAGCGCTTTCTCTTCACTCGACGCCTCGAGCGCAAACTTCTCGCTCAGCTTCTGCTGCAGGGCGTCGTATTTGGCGGTCTGCTCCTTGAAGCGGTTCAGTTCCGGTTCCATGTCGGCCGCATCGGTCATCAGCGTCAGGGTGCGCAGCGAGGTGACGCGCTCGCTGACGTTGTTGCGCATGTCGACGACCAGGCGGGTGACGACATTGCTGACGCTCACCACATGGTCGAGCCGGTTCTGGATCTGTGCCATGCGGACGATGCCGACGACAGTCACCACGACCAGCAGCACCAGGACCAGGGCAAAGCCCAGACCGAGTCGCACACCGACCTTCATGTTTGTTAAATTCATTACTTGCTTTCCCTGTTTCAAGTGATCGAGATCGCCCGGAACCTGCTGCGCCGCGCGTCGCACATGCACGACCACCAACTTCTCCGGGTGGCTTCGTGTATTTCCCTCAGGATAAATCAATTTGCTAAAGTTGCAGATAGCAAAGATGCTTTGTAGCAAAACTGTTTCAGTAACACAACAGTTGAACCGGCTTCCAACGCTGTCCTGAGGACGGTCAAAGCATGGAGAAGGACACTAGTATGAAACGCATCCTTGCCGCATGGCAAGAAATTTACGCAGAGAAAGGATCTGCAGACGAGAATCGTCGCGGATTTTGAACATGCGGCGGCGTGTGCACGCCGCCGGTTCAGTGCTGGGGCGGATGCGTGAAGCGCGCCCGTTCTGCCTCGAGCAGTTGCGCGATGCCGACCGTGAGATTGGTGGCCGGCAGGTCTTCATGGCCGTGCAGCGCCAGCGTGGAGCGGAACTGCATGCGCCGGCCATACAGGCCGGCGCGCGCGCTGGCGCTGGTCACGATGCGCGGCGAGCGCCTTGCCAGGCGCCGGAAGGTGGCCACGATCTCGGCGATGGTGGTCGGGTGTTCGGAGGCGATGATCTTGGTGAGCTGGTGCGCCGGGCCGGTCTCGCGCAGCGCGCAGATCATGTGCGCGGCCGCGTCTTCGACGCGCAGGTAGTCGCGGATCGTATCGAAGGGAACGAAGATCTGGACCGGCTGGTGGCGCACGATGCTGCGCGCGATATGGGTCAGCAGGCCCTGCTGCTTGCCGACCGCCTGGCCGGTGCCGTACAGGGTGCTGAAACGGGCCAGCAGCGCGCGCGTGTCCGGACGCGCGGCGGCGAAGGCGCGCACCAGGTCTTCCTGCTGCAGCTTGGCGCGGGCATACGGCGTGGTCGGCGCCACAGGCGTGATTTCGCTGATGATCTCATCGAGCGCACCGGCATAGATCGCGCCCGCCGAGCTGGCGAAGCCGATCGCGCCCGGGGTGCCGGCCAGCGCCGGATGCGCTGCCAGCGCTTCCAGCAGCACGCCCAGGGCCTCGGTCTCGAGCATCAGCGCTTCCGCCGGGCTGGACATCGTGCCCACGCCGGCCGCCCAGTACACCTCCCACGCGCGCGAAGCCGATGCGGCGACGCGCTGCGCAAAGGCGCCGGCATTCGCCTGCAGCTGCGCTATCAGGCGCGCACGCTCGGCCCAGGCCAGGCGCTCGCCCGGGACGAACACGTCGTCGCCGAGCGCAGTCGAGCGGTGCCACAGCGCGGCGCCCAGTAGCCCCCCTGCCCCGACCACCCATACGGTCTTCATGCGCGCACCAGCGGCCGTACCGGCTTGCTGCTGACCACGTACAGCGGCTTGCCCATGACAATATTCATCGTGACCGCCAGGTACTCGGAAATGATGCCCATCGAGGCCAGGATCGTCCCCGAGAAGAACGCGACCACCGTGACCAGCGAGGTCCAGCCCTGGATCGGCACGTCGCCCACGTACTTGCCGTACAGCGCGAACGCGGCCAGGAAGATCGCCAGCAGCATCGAGATGAAGCCGACGATGGTGATCAGGCGCAGCGGCCGGGTACCGGTGGTCAGGATCAGGTTCCAGAAATGACCGAACAGGCGGAAATAGGAGTAGCCGGACGGCCGGTCCATTTCATTGCGCAGCTTGATGGGGGCGTGGCCGATGCGCCCGGTGATCCAGAACAGGCCGACGTCGAGATAGACGCCGTTGCCGCAATAGGCCGCCAGCGTGCGTGCGATCTCGCCGTCGACCAGCCGGAAGCTGTTGAAGCGGCCGATCGACTTGTTGCCCAGCATCCGCGTGCTGATCGCCTTGGCCGTGCGGCTGGCCGTGTTGCGCAGCCAGCCGTGCGGCGGCGGATTCAGCGGCTGCGCATACACCAGCTGCAGCGACGACGCGATGGCCGCGTCCAGCAGGTGGGCGATGTCGGCCGGGTCCTGCTGGCCATCCTCGTCCATGGTCACGACCCACTGGGCGGTGGCGCTGGCCATGCCGGCCATGGTGGCGGCATGCTGGCCGTAATTGCGCGACAGCCAGACCGGCGCCACGAAGGGATAACGCTGCGCCAGCGCCTCGATGGCCTTGTCCGAGCGGTCCGGCCCGCAGTCATGCGCCAGCACCACCTCCGAGACGACGAACAGGTTGCCTTCCGGGCTCAGGCGCTGGGTGGTGAGCGGTTCGATTTCGGCAATGATGGACGGCAGCGTGGTTTCGCCGCGGTACACGGGGATCACGATCGAGATGCGGTGCAGCGGCGCATCGTGGGCGGCAACGTCTTCTTGATGCAGGGGATCGGTCTGGGTATTCATGTTCGCTCACGCTTATGGGTTGACAGCGGCTTGGACGGCATTCGGAAAACGGTACAGCCGGTAGCCGCCGCAGGCATACGCAGGCTTCTCGGCAATGTCACGGGGCCAGTCCAGCACCTGTCCGGGATAGGCCAGGAACCAGGCGATGCCGCGTGCCGCCGTGAATTGCTGCAGCCGGGCCGCGTCATCCATGCGCATGAAGCCCAGGACGGCGTCCTGGCGTGCGGCCTGCTCGTGCTGGGTCCCGCCGAATCCGGTCGAGCCGACGTACAACTGGCGCTCCGCCAGCGCGGTCAGCACGAAGCGCTGGTCGCCATGCGAGTCCTGGATGATGTCGGTCGGCTTGCCGCGTGTACGGATGAAGGCGCCCGCATTGACCAGGCAGGTCGGTACCGCATTCATCTCGCTGAACGTGCCCATGTGTTTGCGCTCGGGGAAGGTCTGCAGGCCCGGCGCCGAATACCCGGTCCCGCACAGCGCCACCACGAGGAGTGCGGCCGCGAACAGGCCGCGCCGCAGTGGCTGGTTGGGCAGCACCCGGCCGGCCCAGTTGCGGTACAGCAAGCCTGCACCGAAGGCCGCTGCCACGAAATATGCCCAGACCAGCGGCCGGTTGGTCAATTCGTCCGGCGTACCGACGCCACGGGTATCCTGCGCCAGGCCGACCGCCATGACGATGTAATTGGCCACCACCAGCAGCGGAAAACACAGGAGTGGCAAGCCGACCCGCTTCCTTGCGCCTGCCACCGCCGCCGGCAGCAGCAGCGTCCACAGGCCGAAGGTCGACAGCGACAACATCGCCACCACATAGACCAGCTGTAGCGGCTTGCCGTGCGACTCTTGCAGGAAGACGCGGGTAAAGAAGGATTTCAACGCGCCGGGCTCGTAATCGTGCAGCAGTATGATCAGATAGTCGCTGATGCCGCTGCCATCCAGGCGCATCACCGGCACCCGTGGATTGGTTTGCGAAAACGCCACCACTGCCACGAACAGCACCGTCGCGGCCAGGCCGATCGCAACGCGCCAGCGCCGCTGCAGCGGCGTGAAGAACAGGACGGGGAACATCATCAGGAGATAGCTGTTCGCCACGAAGATATGCGCCTTGTAGAACAGGCAGATACCGAGGAAGACATAACCCAGCAGCACCGTCTGGAATTTCCCGCGGCGGCAGCCATCCAGCACGAACAGCCAGGCCAGGGCGGCGCAGGCAATCCCATACAACATGCCCAGGTTGACCTGGGAAATGAAGTAATAGCTCAGGTAACGGTTGGCGAAGCCCTGCTGGAAACCGTCCGGCAGCAGGGTCACGGCGGCGGCGGCGGCGACACCTGGCCAAGGACCCAACACCTTGCCGACAAGACAATATGCCGCGAGTCCGGTCAGCAGGATGCCGAACGGCAGCTGGAAGCTCGCATACACCTGCATCGCGCTGGCACCGCCCAGGGCGTTGACGACCGCGGCCGACAGGTAACTGGCGAAATGGTAGAGCGGGGCCGGCCCGCCCGCCAGTTTGATGTCGTGGATGGTCCGCAGGCCGTGTGCCTGTGCGAACACGCTGATCTCGCGCACGTGGATATAGACGTCGGGCCAGACCCTGAAGACCGTGTTGTCGCCCTGGGCCTGCAGCGGCGCCTGGACATCGCCGGCCCAGATCGTGGCGCCGGCGCCCGCGATCAGCACGGCCAGCCACGGTGCCCAGGCCTCGAAGCCCGGCGCATGGGTGGCGGGCGGCACGGTGCGCTTGCGCAGGGCAAAGGCCGCGGCCGCGCCGGCAGCGCCCAGGATCGCCACGTCGAGGGCCATGCCGAGGGGCGAACACAGGGCCAGCACGAACAGCGCCGTGTTGAACATGAAGTAGCCGCACAGCAACTGGAACGGCATGCCCATGGTGTTGCGGAACAGGCGCGCACTGGCCAGCGCGAACACGTGTCCATACAGCAGATACAGGCCAAGCAGCAGCGCCAGCGAAGCACAGGCCGGCAGCGCCGGCGCGCCCGCCACGCGCCACTGCCACGCACACAGGAAAAGAAACAGCGATGCGACCGGCACCAGGCCGGTACGCATCGCACGCGCTGTCAAGGCAGGCGATCCATCGAATACTGCCGCACGTTCCATTCACACCTCATGACAGGAGGGCGATCCACGCATTCACGCCAGGGGCTTCAGGCCCGCCTGGCCCCGGTAAAGACAAAGGACTTCTGCAAGAAATACGACAGCACGGCAGTCGGCACGATCGCCAGCGCGCCCGCCGAATACGCGTTGGCGCCCAGCCGGATGAGCGAGCCGATCATCAGGATGTTGGACAGGTACAGGATGGTCCAGACCATCACGTAGCGCATGAACAGGCCGCGTGCGGCGTCCTGGAACACGAAGGCGGCCTGGGTCCGGAAGCTGAACAGGATGCCGAGCACCAGCGAGCACAGGTTGCTGACCGCATAATTCAGGCCGCAATACACCAGCAGCGCATAGACGCCATAGCTGAAGCCGGTGTTGATGCCCCCCATGACCAGGAAGCGCAACCAGCGATGCTGCTGCCAGATTGCGTGCAGCCGCGTCATGGCTTGACCGCGTGCATGGCCAGCACCCGGTACAGCACCGAACGCAGCAGCGCATTCACTTTCGCCATCAGCTTGCCGACCAGGATGTCGGGCGTACTGGCGCGGAAGCGCGGATTTGCCGCCAGCTTGCGGATGAACTGCTGGTACTCCAGGCTCTGGCGCGTGCCGATGCGCACGCTCCACGAGCCGACGGAGACCCGGAACGACGCCAGCGCTTCGTTGACGTACCAGGCATCGCCATGGCACAGCAGGCGCACCCAGTAATCGAGGTCGAGCACGTAGGGAATGCTGGCGTCGAAGCGGCCGGCCAGGGCGGCGCTGTCGCGGCGGAACAGCACGCTGCCGGGCTCGCCGATGACGTTGGTGCCGCGGCGCACGCACTGCCGGATCAGCGCACGCGCATCGACGACGCCGCTGCGGCGCTTCGGATAGCCGCGCACCATCACCGTGCGGTCGCGCGCATCGAGGATGGTGCGGGCGCAGAACACCAGTGCCAGCTTGTGCTCGCGGTCGGCTTCCAGCACTGCCACCTGCTTTTCCAGGCAGGTCGGCGCAATCAGGTCGTCCTGGGGCAGCAGCTTGAAGAAGCGGCCGCGCGCCTCGTCCAGGCAGCGGTTCCAGTTGCCTTCCGGCCCCAGGTTCTGCGGATTCTTCAGGTAGCGGATGCGCGGGTCGTCGAAGCCGGCCACGACCTCGTCGGTGTTGTCCGGCGAATTGTCATCAATGACGATCAGCTCGAAGTCGGTCCAGGTCTGGGCGAGCACCGACGCGATCGCCGCGCCCAGGTGCGCAGCGCCGCGATAACAGGGAATACAGACGGATACGGCAGGCATGGCATGAGTCGACATAATTCTGGCGAGGTGACCGAAAGTAAACCATCATACATAAACGTTCAATTTTTTATCGAAAATTATGATTTTTATCATCACAAAATCATAATCGTAGTGCAATTGATACAACTAAATAAAGTCTATCTCACCGCTTCTTGCGCTGAATTCAAGGCTTTGTACTGCAGGGGAATGATGACGTGCGCCACCAAAGACGCGGCCCATGGCGGACGCCACGGGCCGGAGGGAGAGAAGGATCAGGCAGCCTGGCGCAGGCGCGCAGCGGCTTCGAGCAGGAGGTCGGGGTCGCCGCCAGCCAGGCGGCGCGAGTCGGACAGCAGCTGGCGGTAGGCGCGCGCACCCGGCAGGCCGGCCATCAGGCCGAGCATGTGGCGGGTGATGCTGTTCAGGCGCAGGCCGAGGGGACCGTAGCGCTCGAGCTGGGCGCGGATGTAGGGAATCATCGCCTGCAGCACCTCGTCGCGGGTCTTGCCGGGCGCGTCGTCGCCGTAGAAGCGGGCATCCCAGCCGGCCATCAGCCACGGGTTGTGATAGGCCTCGCGCCCGATCATCACGCCGTCGACGTGCTCCAGGTGCAGCGCGATCTCGTCGTCGGTCTTGATGCCGCCGTTGATCAGGATCTCGAGGTCCGGGAATTCGCGCTTGAGCTTGTAGGCGACCTCGTAGCGCAGCGGCGGGATCTCGCGATTTTCCTTGGGCGACAGGCCCTTCAGCACGGCATTGCGCGCATGGACGATGAAGGTGCGGCAGCCGGCGTCGGCGATGGTGCCGACGAAATCGCGCACGAAACCGTATTCCTCGTTGTAGTCGATGCCGATGCGGTGCTTGACGGTGACGTCGATCGACACCGCATCGCGCATCGCCTTGACGCAATCGGCCACCAGCTGCGGCTCGCTCATCAGGCAGGCGCCGAACGCGCCCTTCTGCACGCGCTCGGACGGGCAGCCGCAATTCAGGTTGATCTCGTCATAGCCCCACTGTTCGCCCAACTTGGCGCTTTTCGCCAGGTCGGCCGGGTCGCTGCCGCCCAGCTGCAGGGCGACCGGGTGCTCCACGTCGTCGTAGCGCAGGTGGCGCTCGACGTCGCCGTGGATGAGGGCGCCGGTGGTCACCATCTCCGTATATAACCAGGTGTGGCGGGTGATCTGGCGGTGGAAGACGCGGCAGTGGCGGTCGGTCCAGTCCATCATCGGGGCAACACTTAGTAACCTATTGTTTTTATTGTGTTTTTTATCGTTCATTTTGCATATTTGCAGCATTAAGTGCACACGAAGTGCACACAAAGGGGATCAACTGGAGCATAATCGGGGCATAACTTGACACACAGAAATTGCACACGATGGCTACGTTTACAAAGCTTCCAAGTGGAAAATGGCGGGCGCAGGTCCGCAAAGGTGGAATGTATCGCGGGGAGACGTTCACCCTGAAACGGGAGGCTCAGGCATGGGCACAGCAGATCGAGGTACAAGCAGAACACATCGTCGCGAGCGGCTATCAGCCAGTTCCCGAAGGCTACAGTGTAGGCGACCTAATCGACGGCTACGCCCGCGAGTGTAACATGGGCGGACGCACGAAGCAGACTACCCACGCCATGTTAAAACGGGAGCTTGGCGGCATCCCGTTGAAGCGTATAAATAGCATCCACTTACGAGACTTCATCGACAAAAGGCTGGAAGCTGGCGCTGGAGGCGTAACGATTGCTGCTGACCTGTCCTTCTTCGGTGCGATTCTGAAATGGGGTAAGCATTCCCGCAAGCTGGACGTACCTACTGACCTCGCACGCGACGCACGGCGGGATCTTACAGCCCGCAAAGTGAACACGCGAAGCAACGAGCGAGAGCGCGAACCAACACCGGCAGAGCTTGAAAAGCTGTTTGCGTATTGGCGAGATAACAAGCGACAGAAAATTCCGATGGCGATGCTCTGCGCATTCGCTCTTGCTACCGCCATGCGCCAAGAGGAAATCTGCTCGATCCTATTAGACGACATCGATACCGAAAAGCGGACAGTCGTCATTCGCGATCGGAAAGACCCTCGCAAGAAGGTGGGCAACAATCAAACCGTCCCTCTGCTTCCTGATGCGTGGGCGATTGTCGAACCGATCTTGTCAGAACGTAAAGCCGGACGCGTCTTTCCATATGCAGCATCAAGCGTCAGCACGGCCTTTACACGTGCTTGCGCCAAGCTCGGCATTGACGATCTTCACTTCCATGATCTACGCCACAAGGCAACCAGTGACCTATTCCGCTTGGGGTTAGAAATCCCACAAGTTGCGCTCATCACTGGGCATAAGACCTGGACGCAGTTAAAGCGATACACCCATACCAAGGCCGAGGACGTACACGCGGCATTAAAAGCACTCAGCAGCAAGGAGACGCAAGCAGCATGACTACAGCAGCCCCAAACCCGTTTGATACCTTTCCACAAGATGGCACACCCCACCAGTTCTGGGAACATGCGTTGCGGGCACTCAACTGGATAGAGCCGTACCTCGTTGATACGGATGAACAGCATCGCTTCTTTGTAATGACCTGCCAAGCATACGGCAAGATGTTGCATCCCGACAAAGAAAATGATGCCGCACCAGAAGATTGGCCGCTTCTCATCATGCGTCAGCGACAGATCGTGACGGTATTTGGACAGATACGACATGCCATCATTGCAGCGCAAGCAATGGCGAAAGCTGAAGCCTACAGTACATCCCAGAGCGAGCGTGCGTCGAAACCTCGTGCACGTGACGAGCAAGAAGCCATGCGGATCGCCAAAGCTTACTGGGCAAGTCATAACGGACGCGCTGAGCGTGGCCGCGTTAAGGAACTGGCGAGAGAGTATGGTGTTACAGAGGCGACCGTAAGAAACTACGCCAACAGGTACAAACCAAACTAAATTGAAAAACAGCCGGGATGCTGCTTTTTCGATTTGTACAGTACGTCCTCCAAACAACACAGGAGGAATCATGAACGCAGAACACAGCATCCCGTCCACCCACACGACTGAGCTTGCCCGGCTCGTCAACTGCCTTGACGAACTCGCATTTGCTGCCCTTGCCGGGGTAAAGCTTACAACGCTCGAAGCTTGGCGGAAACGCGGCGAAGGCCCAGAGTACGTCTTGCTGGGCAGAAGCTACCTATATCCCATCGCGGCAGTGCAAGCCTACATCGACAGGCGCGTCCGAAAGCGCACGAGTATCAGAGCAAAGGACCAGCTTCTGTGACCAAAAGTGCGATAGAAGAACAACCAACTCTATCAGCACTTATAGTCATGACACCTTTTGCTAAGCAAACTCGTCCATTCAGGCGGAAAAATCCGCACGCAAATCAGGATGATTTGTTGATGGTCGCACTATAAGAAAGTACCCGTTTTACCTGTTTTAGGCACTCTGAATTTTACTCTGAGGGCAATCGCCCCTGGCCATTGCACAGAGTGCTTATCTCCCGGTTTACGGCTTCGTAACATCACGCGCTGCATACATCGAACGTCGTTCAACCCGACAGCCCTTGCTTCGTCTGCACACAAGACGCTGAGCTTGTGTCACTTCGTTCGTACGCGGCGCCGCATTTTGAAAGGACATAGCAATGAACCTAACTCAACCACAAATCGCCTTGCTTATTGGCTTCTGCTTATCACTGGGCGTCCAACTCCCGAACGACTTCCCGAAGTGGAATGGTACAAACCTCGCCGCGTTCAGCGCAGGGAAGCAACTGGCGAGCACAACCGAACAGGAACAAGGAGGTGATCATGACTAACCCGATTGGTGTTGCAGGCACTCGCCGTCAACGCGTCGTAACGCAAGCAGGCATGACGCTGGAACGACAGGCGCTATACCTCCCGCCTGAAACATGGCAGGCATTGCAACGCATCTGCGTAGCTAACCGCCAAGGTGGATCGCAAGTGATCCAGCATCTAATTGAACTCGCCGACCGAGGCACACGAAAGGATAACAGCCATGCAAACAGCGTCCCCAAGGCCTGAGCTAACACGCGAACAAAAGGAAATCATTGCAGAGTATGTGACTGACCTGAAGCACCGCAGATTCTGCGCTATCGATGACAGCACATCGAATCAGACCCGTCTCTTCAATCGTCTGACCGGAGACACGTTGTACGCGACGTTTCTTGAATCGGACTTTGACCGTTGGTGCAGGGCGAAGCGCAAGGAAGCGCCCTATCCCGGCAGTCGGTACATCCTTCAGGGACTGGTGCACGTAGTCGGCCATAAGTTCGACCCTCGCGGCGGCGAATACTCAACCGATCCACAAGCGAGGCTCACTTATGTAAATACGTGCCGGAAATATCAGCCAGCCAGTACCAGCGCCAACGTAAGCCCTTTGTGGCACGAATTCTGGGAACGATTGATCCCCGATTCCGTGAAACGAGGTCAAGCCTTGCAGTGGATCGCCCACTGCTTCCAGAAGCCATGGGAGCGCCCATCCTGGCATCTGATGTGGCCGAGCGAACCCGGCATAGGCAAAGGGTATGTTGTGGAACACATCCTGCATCCCCTGCTGCTACACGTCGAGGTCGCCGCCTCCTACGACAAGGTAATGGGCCGCTTCTCGACCATGTTGGAAACGAGTTTGCTAGTGCTGCTGGACGACTGCAAGTCAGCGAGCGACAGCACGCAAACCAAGCTGAAATCGATTCTGTCTGAAGAACGTCAGTACGTCGAACGGAAACAGCAACAAGGCAAGATGGTTCCCAGCTACACGCGCTTCATTCTGGCATCGAATGAAGCACGCCCGCTGTACCTTGATCCTGACGAGCGACGCTGGCTGGTCTTTGATCGCCTGCGACATCGCATTGACGCCACCGAGACACAACAGTTCATTGCTGCACTGGATGCGTGGGTGAAGAGTCCTGGAGCATTAGACACGATTTACAACTGGCTTATGGAGTATGACCTGACGGGCTTCAATCACAAGCGGCCGCCAGAGTCGCAGGCACTCAAGGCGATGCTGGCCCTAAGCGTGAACCCACACGAAGAATTTGCAGCAGGGTTCATCGAGGACAACGAGATTTTCACACTCGCTGAACTGCAAGCTGCATTCCGAGCAGACGGGCTACCAAACGCCAGCCCGTCCCATGTTCCTCGCATCATGGAAAAGCTGGGCTACACGAAGAGCCAGATTCAGATTGCAGGCATCGGACGCGGCACGTACTACTACCCGATGGGCCTCACTACTACAGACGTGCAAGAGTGGTGCAAGGGTCGTGCAAGGGAGATGCAAGGGTCGCCATTTTGAATAGCGCCCTAGAAATCAAGGTGTCTAACGAAGTGCAAGGGTGCAAGGGTGCATCCGCACTTATTAATTTATACGAAGTGCGTTCTTTCGCACTGAAGTCAACGATATAGGAGAGCAGAAATGAAATACGACAGTAAAGCCAAGTTCGTGGGCGTCACGGGCAAGATTCACAAATCAGCCGCAGAAGCCAAGGCCTCATTCAAGCTGTACCCCCACGGCTGGGTGCCGCATGAACAGAAGTTCCCGCAGAAGTTCGTTGACGCCGAAGGCACGGAGTACGAAGCAATGCCCGACTTCATCCATGAAGCAACCGGCTTCTACGCTGAATTCAAGGCGCATAGGATGAATGGCAAGAAGACCAAACTTGCAGCAATCGCAGCAATGACAAAGGTAGACGAAGACATTGCTAGAGGGTTCCTAGACCCGGATAAACGGCCTTACAGGGAGCTTGAAAATGCGTGGCACCATAGTATCCAAACGATGGCTTGCAAGACCGCTCAGCTACCATCAAACACGCCGCTCGTGCTGATCTACGAGAAGCAAGTCGATCTAAACGAAGAACGCCGCTGCGCCCGTAACGGCATCTTCATGCTATCGCTTGAAAATCTCCAAGGCTTAAATGCTTTTTTTATTTGCTTCACTTGGGCTAGAT
Organism: Herbaspirillum sp. SJZ107; assembly: GCF_006715485.1. Taxonomy (GTDB): domain Bacteria; phylum Pseudomonadota; class Gammaproteobacteria; order Burkholderiales; family Burkholderiaceae_D; genus Telluria. The sequence goes on along the minus strand of NZ_VFNH01000001.1, from coordinate 106,083 downwards.
ATTAAATTCTCTCGGCAAAACTTTATTTACGGAGTGAAAACGGAAGATTCGACACTCTAACTAAAACAATTCAATAAATTGGCATCCAATGAGCCGAACGATAATGTGAGCGTTTAATATCGTTGTACGGGCCAGCCCACATAACATCACCATCTACATCGTAAAGACGTGAATGGCTTAATGCCAACAATACGGGTTCCGTTATACGCGTCGGCCATGCTTGATCTGATCCGGGAAAACTGTTTAGCTTGGCGGCATAGTTTGCGGCTGATCCGACCCATACCAGATCACTATCAACACGTACTCCTGTTTTAGCAACCAAAACTTGACCGCTATCGATCCCGACAGTATGACGAAGGGTATATGGAGTACCTAAGTAAAGTGCGTCGAATTGGGGATTGATTATTTTCAGCACAGCGAAATTGATTTGCATTGCCGCTCTCACTGCATTGTCTGCCTGTCGCTCCCCTACAAACGCCGCCATGACACGATCACCGTCATAGGCCTGAATAGCCCCATCGTTTGCCTTGATTATTTTAGCAGCGCAATGCAAAAATGCTTTGTAATACTCTGCCGCCCTTGTATCAGATAGCGTGTCAACCATTGAAGTCGAACCACGTATGTCAGCATAAAACATGGTGACGTTTAGTCGCTCACCGGTGTTTCCAAATGTCAGATCAGCGGGCGTTGGGATGACGCGAGGATTTGGGATGTTTCCCCAAGCTGTTCTGACTATCTCTCCTACTCTGGCATTTAGGTCTTCAAGTAAGGCCATTCCTGCCCCTTAAAATTTTACTAGCAAACCAATCGCTATGATCCACGCTGGCGCCGCAATAAAAGACCATAGCACTGAACGACGAACCCATATATGCTTGAGGCAAGCAATGTCAGCATTTCGGTGTATTTGCGCGGTCCAGTCTTCGAGTAGTTGTTGATCTGTTGCGACTGCATATTTACTGCTGTACTCGTCAATATCCAATTCGCGGATTTTGCCGAAGAATAAGAGCGAAGTGCTAGGCCCTTGGAGTCTTGGAAGGACTGCCATTGAAACACAGAACATCGCAATCGAGCACGCCAGAGTGGAAAATACGCTTAGCAAGATTGTCCAATGAGTGTGAGTCGTCGCACTGCTATACGCGGCTGCGAGTCCACCTAAAAGTGCGGTATCAATGGCGATCACTACGGCTAGCTTAACTTCAGCCGCAGCAATCCAAGCAAGTTGTCGTTCGAACACCCACTGCGCAGTTACTAGCCGGTCTTTAGTATTTTCCATAGTTTGCACATCAGACTCAATGCGAGATAGTGATTACTCTCCATCAGCCTTACCGTTATCATTTTCCAGTCTCGGCATGTTTCGGAATTCAAGTGCTTTTTGATCGTTCCCTTCTACAAGCGTAATTAGCTCGCCGCTCACCACAACTGACGCCTGACGTGCAAGAAGATTATTCATGTTCTTGGCGATTAGGAGTGCTCCTTTCGCAAGTTCGGCCTCTGTGTCGCTTACATCCACACCGGCCTCCTTTAACTTCTTTGTGTATCCTAGAACTTCATCCATAGTCTTGACGGTCCCTGGGATTGCAGCCAGTTTACCCTCTGTTGTGTAATTGCGTTTTAAGTAGTTGGCTCCGCCGCGTATGAAATCATTCATCAACGCAGTCACTTTGGAATCACCGAACAGACTAGCCCACAAACTACCAGATTCGACTTTAGCTATTCTTAACGGATGAGCACTTGGGGAAACATTCAAAAGCAAACAAAGCTCATCATAAATTTCTTTTATTGATTTGAGACGCGAGACAAAATCTTCAAAGGTTAATGTTGCTGGCATATAAAGTTCAAACGTCCCCGCATCTTCCGCCGCTTCTTCGTTCGAAGTTAGCATTGCATCTGTCATTTCTACGTACTCGTAGAATAGATCAAGATATTCAATGAACTTATTTGCATGTTCAATTAGCGGCATGAGCTTCGCCTGTGAGTGCTTACTTTTGAACTCATCATAAGCATCTTGAAGACAATTAAGTTCGTATAACAGCATAGTCATCGGGCGACCCGAACTCGGCAAAGCGTCTACCAACGCCTTAAGAATATTCGATATGCTCATTGAGTTTTCGAAAAACATTCGCGAGCTAAAACTATGCATATACTGCACAACAGCGCTAATTTCATTCTGTAAGGCACTAAGGTAGCTTGATTGCTGCTGGTTGAACCCAGAGATTTCAGCAAACAGTTCCATCATCCTATTATTGTTAGCAGAAAGAATTCTAAGTTTCTCTATGAAAACTTCGTGTTTATTTATGTCATCCTTACTGTCGTTTAGTAGCTTCAGAATTTCGTAATTCGTCATGTTCGAGAAATAAGAAAAGTGGCTAGGTTATTCAATTTCATTTTTGCAATCATATTAGCACCAACGCAACTGCTAACCAACATTTTTTAGCTTGTTGAGACCTTTATACGGACGTATAATCACTGCAACGACATAGAAAATGTGAGTCCTAGCTATGAAAACAGCAGTGGCCCTAGTTCGAGTCTCTACTTCCGAGCAAGGTAAATCAGGCCTTGGTTTGGCTGCTCAGGAAGCGGCAATCCGCAACTTCGCCGCTGCGGAAGGTTTCGACATCATTGAACTGTTCTCAGAGGTCGCAAGCGGCGCTCAAGGCATTGATGAACGCAAAGGACTCCGCTCTGCACTGGCTAAGGCCAAGAAGCTGAAATGCCCGGTGATCGTCGCAAAGCTGGACAGACTCAGCCGTGATGTGGCGTTTATCTCGGGCTTGATGTCGAAAGGTGTCCCTTTCATCGTTGCCGAGCTAGGCACAGAAGTTGACCCGTTCGTTCTGCACTTGTATGCCGCTCTAGGAGAGAAGGAGCGGAAGATGATCAGCCAGCGCACCAAGGTTGCGCTAGCTGCAAAGAAGGCTCAAGGGGTAGTGCTGGGCAACCGTACCAACCTGGGCGAAGCGCAGGCGAAGGGACAAGCCACTAACGCTGCAAAAGCGGCTGCATTCGCTGCTCGACTCGTCCCCGAAATCAAGCGACTGAAAGGACAGCGTATGACACTGGATCAGATCGCCGCAGAACTGACGAAGCGTGGAGAGAAGACCTTCAATGGGGGTGAATGGCACAAGTCCACGGTATCCCGCTTACTGACTAAGAACGCCTAACAAAACCATTCGACATACCAGTCACAGATGGGTCGTTGTTGTTTATTTGGCTAGTCAGGCTTTGGCGATCTTCGTCAGTTCGACTTGGAATTGATTCCGAAGGAAAGCTGCCATTGCCTCTGTGTACTTGGGAACGGGCTGCAACTCCACGATAGAAAGCAACTCGCGCCCACTTGCAGTGAACTGCATACCCTCAAGACGCATCTCGGTACGCGCTTGCCCTTGCTGCTTCACCAGCGCCCAGTGTTCGTTTTGATGAGTCAAAGGCAAGGAGACAGTGCCATCTACTACCTGACTGAGTTGGTAATCGCTGTATCCGGCAAGGTCAGATACGATCAACCCGTACTCCTGCAGGATTACAACTGCGCCGTATGGCATTCCGTAAGTAGCAAGTGAGTTCTGACCAATACGGCCTAGGCCAAGCACGCGGGCATCGATAATATGCCCGGGTATCTGCAAGGACACCGACATCGAGCATGCAAGACTGAAGAGCTGCGCCGCGCTGTTGTCAAGCTGCGAAATGAGCTTGAGTGTCTTCTTTGAGAACGACGAAGGGCGGTTGATTTCTCCCGCCAAGATTTTTGCGAAGACCTTCTGAGCGTGCTCGCTACTTACTTGGGCCGCTTCTCCCTCAAATACGTTCAGCCAGTCTTCATCGACGTCGGAGCGATCTTCTGGCGAATTATCGGGCACCTGATGAGGCGGCTGGAGTTTCGTAAGTTCTTCTACAGTGAGCGCGGCAATCTGATCGACATTAACTCTTTCACGGACTATACGCTCGGCAAATTTGCTTGCGGCAGCTTGAACGTAAGCCGGATCGACCTTCATCTGCTTCGCTATCTGCGTCTTGGAAGCATCGATCAGGCGAACGCGTGCATTTGACTCCGCCTTACGCTCTTTGATCGCATTCTCAAGTAGGGTGACCGGGTATTCGACTGCAGCCGTGGTCAGTCTTCCGAGTACCTTAATCAAGCTACGTCGAATTGGGGCTGGCACCCCCGTGACGACCATCTCTGTTAAATCTGTCGCGGTGCTAAGCAGTCGCCCACTATCTTCATTGCCGTCACTTCCCTGCTCGTCGTCCGTGTTTTGCTCGCTCACGCCTGCCCCTTTTGTGATTGTTCCTCCCGCCCTTGATTCTACCCACGATGTTCGGAAGCGCGAGTTCATGGAAAGTGACATCGTCAAAAGGCTGTTCCTAGCCTTTGTGGACGATCAGAATGGCTCAGTGTACAAGGTTGTTGCTCCTAGAGCAAGTTAGGGGTTTTGTTAGGTTTTCTAAAACTGCGTAAGAGATTATAGCGGCGTTGGCTGCTAAGTTGGCACTCCCTCTGCCCGGTCACGGTGGAGCGCTCCCACGAATATTTCTACGGATACTGACGGGTATTAGTCAAGCGTGCTGGCTACGCTCAGCCAGCCGCTGGCTCTTGACGAATATTCAAAATCCACTGTCCTGTTGCTGCGACAGGCATATTCGCCAAAATTTTTGGTAAAAATTCAAGCCTGGAAACTTTTCCCTGGGCTGCTGCCTTCAGCTAAACGCTAATCGATGATCGCACACAGAATGCACACGACAGCCTTGAAAGCCGCATGAATGCTGGTTTTTATATCCAGTCCATCATGGGGGCCACCGACAGGCGGCGGCTGGGCAAGCCGCGTGCCGGCGTCGGCATGGCTGCGGCGGAAGGCGTAGCGCCTTCAGGAATCTCGATCTGGGAACTCATGCGGAAACAGCAGGACTGTCGCTTGGCGACGGAAGCCGACATGATAAGGCAAAGCGGCCGGCTCCGCTAACCCCGGCCGGCCAAGGTCGGCGGCGCAATCGCCATACCCTGGTTAACGTGAAACCGTCGCGCAGATTACATTTTTGCAAACCTCGCCGTGCTGGCGGCCTTCGTCGCCTATGCCGGCAAGTGGTCGAATCCGTTCACCCTGCCCGCGCGTACCTGGCTGTTCCTGTTGCTGTCCGGGCTCGCCACCGGCGCGTCCTGGGTATGCTACTTTCGCGCCCTCAAGATCGGACAGGCGTCGCAGGTGGCGCCGGTCGACAAGTTCAGTCTCGTGCTGGTCGCCGTATTCGCCGTGGTGTTCCTGGGAGAGCGCCCCTCGCTGCGCGAATGGGCCGGTATCGGTCTGGTTGCTGCGGGTGTCCTCCTGCTTGCCTTCAAACGATAGGACGGCGATGCGTTGACTGAGCGTAACAGGCGCTATGGTCGTGGCCGGACGACTATAATTTCTCCGCATGGGGGTTCGATTCCACAGGCGTGTGCAGCAGGACCGGACGGCCCGAGCGACTTTAGTGCCCAGCAACCATGCCGATCCGCCGAACCCGCCTCTTCATCGATTACGCTACCATCGCCAGCATCCTGGTCCTCGTGGTCATGGTGGGGACCCTCACCAGCAGCATCCGCCATATCTGGGACTCCTGGCGCTGGGTCATCCATACGCGCGAAGTGCTCGAGCACGTGCAAATGACCATTTCTTTCGTGCACGAAGCGGATTTTTTACAGAAATCCGTTTTGCTCGAAGAAAATGCGGAAGATCGTGCTGCCCTCGACCGTACCTTGAACGCCATTCCGCAAGCCGTCCAGAAGCTGCAGGGGCTGACGCGTGACAACCCGCGCCAGCAGGATGCCTTGCAGGCGTACAGGCAAACGCTCGACCGGCACACCCTCGCCTTGCAAGCCGCCCTGGCCGACCCTGCCGACGCCGGCCAGCAAACGCTGGAGGAGCGCCACGCCGCAGCGGCGACGCGCACGACGATCTTGAAACAGGCTGCCGGCTTGCGTGCCGAGGAAGAGCGCCTGCTCGGTTTCCGCGAAATGCAGCTCAGGAATGACCAGATACGCGTCATCATTGCCGTGTCGGTGGTCGCCGCGCTGTCGATCGCGCTGCTGGTGCTGGTGCGCTGGCTGGCCTGGCGCGATGCCGTCATCCTCATCGACGAGCGTGCCCGGCTGGACGCCACGCTGCGCAGCATCGGCGAAGCCGTGGTGGCGGTCGACCTCGACGGCCGGGTGCGCTTCATGAATCCCGTGGCGGAAAAGTTCCTGGGCATGTCGGAAGCCGATGCCGCGGGCCGGCTTTTCGAGGACGTGTTCCGCGTCGGCCAGAACGCTGCCGCCGATGGACAGGTCGGCTCCATCTACCGGCTCGTGATTTCCACCGGTACGCCCCGTTTCAACGTGGAATTGCACGCCCCCTCGGCGGGCGGGCCCGACGCCGAGCACGACTGGATCGCCGGCTGCTACCCGGTGCTGATCGATGACCGTCCACGCGGCGCCGTCATCTCCGCCATGGACATCACGCGCCTCAAGGACGCCCAGCGCAAGTTGAACGAGGCCAACCAGACCCTGGAGCAGCGCGTGCTGGAGCGCACCGAGGCGCTCGCCGAGACCAACCTGGAACTGCACGCCTTCGCGCACACGGTGGCGCACGACCTGCGCGCGCCCTTGCGCAACATCCAGGGTTTTGCCTCGGCCCTGCTGGAAGACGAGACCCCGCGCCTGAGCCCGACCGGCCGTATGTTCCTGCAGCGGATCGACGGTGGCGTGGGCCGGCTCGACCGCCTGATTTCCGACCTGCTCGACTACAGCAAGCTGACGCGCGGCGATCTGCCGCAAGGTCCGGTCGATCTCGAACGCGCCGTCCAGCTTGCCCTGGCGGACCTGGAAGCCCAGATCGGAGCGAGCGGCGCCCGCATCGAGGTGGCCTCGCCCCTGCCGGCGGTGCTGGGCAACGAGGCCTTGCTGGTCCAGGTGTTCAACAATTTGATCGGGAATGCCATCAAATTCGTCGCCCCGGGCGTGGCGCCCCGGGTGCTGGTGCGGGCACACGCAGCGGAAGACCGCATCCGGGTCGAGGTCGCCGACAACGGGATCGGTATCTCGCCCGCCGACCGCGACCGCGTGTTCGGGGTATTCGAACGGCTGCATGGCCAGGAGCGTTATCCGGGCACCGGGATCGGGCTTGCCATCGTGCACAAGGCGGTCGACTGGATGGGTGGCAGCGTGCGCATGGAGGAGGCGCCGGGCGGGGGTGCCATGGCTGTCCTGTCGCTCAGGCCGCCCCCCGAGAAACAGGGGACGCCGCACGAGGCCTAGACGGGAGTATTGACAATACAGTTATACTAGGGCGTTGCTGGCCTGCACCTCCCGTAATCCATTTCTTGTTCCATGACACTTCGCGTCCTTTTGCTCGATGACAATCCCGACGATCGCATGCTCGCACGCCGCGAACTCGAACGCCATTTCAGCGATTGCGCGATCACCGAGGTAGGCGACCGTCATGGCTTCGAGGGAGTGGCCGCGAGCGACCTGCCGTTCGATCTGGTGATTACCGACTACCAGATGCGCTGGACCACCGGGCTGGATGTGCTGAAGTACATCAAGGCGCACGCGCCGCAGATGCCGGTGATCATGTTCACGGCGACCGGCACGCAGGAGATCGCAGTCGAAGCCATGAAGCATGGCCTGGACGACTACGTGATCAAGAGTCCGCGCCACTACGCGCGGCTGCCGGTCTCGGTACGCACCTGCCTGGACCGCACCGAGATCCGGGCCCGTGCGATCCGCACCGAAACCCGCCTGGCTGCCCTGCTGGAAAACATCCAGCTGGGGGTGTTCCGCATGTCGCTGGCGGGCCGGCTCGAAGAGGCCAACGGCGCCTTCTGGGCCATGCTCGACCTGGCGCCCGGGCACGCCGACGGCCTGGAAGCGCACCCCTTGATCGTGCGGATCCGGCAGGAACTGGGCCGGCTCGATACCACCCTGGCCACCGCCGAACTGCAGGTGCTGGGCGACCTGGCTCAGGGCGGGCATGCGCGCACGGTCAAGCTGGTACGCGTGCGCGTCAACGGCCACGATGCGGTCGACGGCATCGTCGAGGATTTCACGCCGCTGCATCGCGCGAATCTGGAGATCCTGCGCCTGAACGCCGAGCTGGAACAGCGCATTGCCGAACGCACGCGCCAGCTGCAGGAGGCCAACGAAGCGCTCGAGGCCTTCGGATTCTCGGTCTCGCACGACCTGCGCGAACCGCTGCGCACCATCCAGGGTTACGCCAACGCGCTCAAGGAGGACTACCAGGAAGGCCGTCTGGACAAGTTCATCGTGTACGTCACGCGCATCGAAGCCGTGACGCGGCGCGTCGATACCATGGTTGTCGACCTGCTGGAGTTTGCCCGCCTGTCGCGCACCGAGATCGCCATCGACGCCGTGGCGGTGATCGACGCCGTACGCGACATGCAGCTCATGTCGCAAGCGGAACCCGGCTACGCACGGGCACGGATCGACATCGACGTGGCGCCCGATATCGTCGTCAAGGCGCATCGCCAGACGCTGGTGCAGACGCTGACCAACCTGGTGTCGAACGCGGTCAAGTTCGTGCCTCCGGAACGGGTGCCGCATGTGCGCATCCATGCGCTGCGCTGCGGCGCGCTGGTGCGCATCGCCGTCGAGGACAACGGCGTCGGCATTCCGCTCGAGGCACAGAGCCGCATCTTCAATGTGTTCGAACGCCTGCACAGCGAAGAGGAATTCCCCGGCACCGGCATCGGCCTGGCGATCGTGAAGAAAGGCCTCGAACGCATGGGCGGCGGCATCGGCGTCATCTCGGCGCCGGATGCCGGCGCATCCTTCCTCATCGATCTGCCGGCCGTATGAGGACGAGACCATGGGCCTGAGCATCCTCCTGATCGACGACAACCCGGACGACCGCGCCCTGGTCGAGCGCCAGCTCAAGCTCGATCTCGACGATCCGCGGGTCCTGCATGCGGGGACTGCGGAAGCGTTCGAGCACATGCTCGATGAAGATTTCGACGTCGCCATCACCGATTACCAGTTGCGCTGGAGCGATGGCATCACGGTCCTGCACGAACTGAAACGCCGTTTCCCGGAGCGTCCGGTCATCATGTTCACCGGCAGCGGCAGCGAGGAAATCGCCGTGGCCGCCATGAAGGATGGGCTGGACGATTATGTGACCAAGACCGTCAAGCACTATCCGCGCGTACCGTTCACGGTGCGCGCCTGCGTCGAACGGGCGCAGCAGCGCAAGCGGCTGGAGGAAGCGCACGTGCGCGAGACGGTGGCGCGGGCACGCCTGGAGATCACGCTGGAAGCCGCCGGGATGGGCAGCTGGCAGGTCGACCTGCGCAATGAACAGATCAGCTACTCCGATGCCCTCGGTCCCATGTTCGGCCACGCCCCCGGCTTCGTGCACGCCGGCGTCCACGACTGGGCCGAGGCGATCCATCCGGACGATCGCCCGGCAGTGCTGTCCGCCTGGGACGACGCCGTGCGCGGCATCCGGCCCTACCGCGTCGAGTTCCGCGCCCTGGGTGCCGACGGCGTGACGCGCTGGATCGCGTCCACCGCGAAGGTGCTGCACGACGAGGCCGGGGCTGCCGTACTCGTGGTCGGCAGCGCGCGCGACATCACGTCCGAAGTCGCGATCCAGGACGACCTGAAACGCCAGCGCGCGGAGCTGCAGGAAGCCGACCGCCAGAAAACCGAATTCCTGGCGATCCTGGCACACGAGCTGCGCAATCCGCTGGCCGCGTCGGGCTACTCGGTGGCGATGCTGCGCCGCAGTGCCCCGCCGCCGCAGATGGCCAAGGCGGTGGATGTCATCGAGCGCCAGACCACGCACATGGGCAAGCTGCTGGATGACCTGCTCGATGTCAGCCGCATCACGCGCAACCGCATCGAGCTGGACCTGAAGCCGACCGACCTGCGCACCATCATCGACATCGCGTACGAGAATGCGCGTCCGGCATTCGAGGCAAAGCAGCACCGGACCACCCAGACCGTGGCCGCCGAGCCGCTTGTCGTCGACGGCGACGAAGTCCGCCTGACCCAGGTGATCGGCAACCTGCTGCACAATGCCGCCAAGTTCACCCCGCCCGGCGGCGAGATCGGAATCCGTGCCTGGCACGAAGACGGCAATGCGGTGCTGGAGATCGCCGACAACGGCGTCGGGATCGAAGCCGCGCGTCTCGGCGGCGTATTCGAAATGTTCGCGCAAGGCCACACCAAGATGCATGGCGGCGAGCCCGGACTGGGCGTCGGCCTGGCCGTGGTGCGCTCCCTGGTCGAACTGCATGGCGGCTCGGTATGCGCGTCGAGTGCCGGTGCGGGACTCGGTACCCGGGTACGGGTCACCTTGCCGCTCGCCGAAGCGACGCATACCGCCACGCCGGAAGCGGCCCCCCTGCCCTCACCCGGCCTGCATCCCTCGGAAATCGTGCTGGCCGACGACAACGTCGATGCCGCCGACCTGCTGTCCGAACTGCTGCGCGCCGAAGGCTACCAGGTGCACACCGCCTACGATGGCCAGGCCGCCTACGACCTGGCGGAGCAGCGCCGGCCGGCCATCCTGCTGCTGGACATCGGCATGCCGAGGCTGAACGGGTACGAAGTCGCGCACCGGGTGCGCGAACACGCATGGGGCGAGACGATGAGCATCATCGCCGTCACCGGCTGGGGCGAAAACCAGCATGCGCAAAGCGCCAGCGCGGGTTTCGATGCGCGCCTGGTGAAACCCGTGGACTTCGGCCAGCTGCTCGAGGTGCTGGAGCGGGCCAGGACCGTGCCGCGCGCGCCGTCCTAGCGCGGCCGGCAAGCGCGTTTTTCTCTCGTTTACCCCTGGTTGAGCAGCTTTTCCGCCCACTGCGGCAGCTTGTTGATGAAGCAGTGGATGCCCTGGTTGAAGCTGCCGAAAGCCAGGCCGTTGCTTTCGGCCACCGTGGTCAGGCTCTGTTTCGAGAACAGGCTGATATGGCCGTTGCGCGGCGCGGCATACCACCAGGTCAGGCGGTTGTTCGGCGAGATGTTGCCGTCCGAGAGCAGGGTCGAGAAGATGACGATGCATTCCTCGGCCATCAGCGCGTTCAGGTTGCTCACCAGGCTGTCGACGTCGGGCACGTGCTCGAACACTTCGAAGGCGGTGATCAGGTTGAACTTGCCGAGTTCCTGGAGTTTCTTGTCGTTGCTCGGGAACGGGTCGTAGGAGGTCGAATCCCAGCCTTCCTTCCCCAGCGCCGCACTGAGGACGCCGTTGCCGCCGCCGTAGTCGAGGTGGCGGATACGCGCCTTGTCGGCGTCGAACAGGCCACGCAGGAAGCCGGCGTTGTTCAGCGGGCGCGTGTCCAGGTAGTCGGGATCGATCTCGACGTAGCGCTCGTTATAGATATGCTGCAGGAATTCCTCGTTCGACCACTTCCGGAATTCCGGCGCGAAGGTGAAGGCGCAACCGGGGCAGCGGTGGTAATAGATGGGGCGGCCCGACAGCGGCAGGAAGACGCCGCGCGGTTCCTCGCAATTCTTGTTGAAGTCGACGACGTCGTACAGCTCGGTGGCGCTGCGGCACACCGGGCAGGCAACTTGTTCCAGTTCGGCGAGTTGGGTCATTGTTGTCCTTGGAAAGCGGAAGAATTCAGGCGGCCAAGACGGCCAGGTCAGACTTGACCGCGGCCAGCACCGGGTTCCAGTCGCCCATCACCGGCTGGCGGTACAGGCGCACCGACGGGTACCACGGGCTGGTGCTGCCCTCGCGCAGCCAGCGCCAGTCGGCGATGGTCGGCAGCAGGATCCACACCGGCTTGCCCAGCGCCGCGGCCAGGTGGGCCACGCTGGTGTCGACCGCGACGATCACGTCCATCGTGTCGCACAGGGCGGCAGTGTCGCTCATGTCCTTCAGTTCGGGACCGAAATGGCGCACCTGCGGCAGGCTGTCGAGCACGGCCTGGTCGGCCTCGCGCACTTCCTTCTGCAGCGACACCAGTTCGCAGCCGGCCGGCATCAGGGCCGCGAACTCGGCCAGCGCGATACTGCGCTGGTGGTCGCCCTTGTGGACCGTGCTTCCGCTCCAGACCAGGCCGACGCGCAGGCCGGTCTTCGGGCCCAGCGTGGCTTCCCAGGCCGCCACGCGCGCGGCATCGGCGGCCAGGTAGCGCTGCGCCGCCGGAATCGTGGCGAGCTCGGTCTTGAAGGCGAGCGGCAGGCTCATCAGGGGGCACTGGTAGTCGAAGGCCGGCAGTTCGCTGCCGCGCGTGACGATCGCGGCCACGCCCGGCAGGCCGGCCACCAGCGCCTGCAGCGGCGCCTGGATTTCCAGCACGATGCGCGCGCCGAGCGCGGCGACGCGCTCGACGTAGCGGATCATCTGCAGGCTGTCGCCCAGGCCCTGCTCGGCGTACAGCAGGATGGTCTTGCCGGCCAGCGGCGCGTCGCCCAGCCACAGCGGCTCGGCGAAGCTGCGCTTTTCCTTGAACACGCCCAGGGTTGGGACCTGCCAGCGCCATTCATAGTCGCGCCAGCCTTCGAGCAGGTCGCCGCGGCGCAGGCGGAACAGGGCGCGGTTCCAGTAAGCCAGGCCGAGCGATGGATCGCGTTCGATCGCCGTTTCGAAACTGGCCAGCGCTTCCTCGTCGCGCTCGAGTTCGCCCAGCACCAGCGCGCGGTTGCTGTACGGGTTGGCCAGTTCCGGCTGCAGTGCGATGGCGCGCTCGTAGGCCGCCAGCGCTTCTTCCAGGCGGTTCAGCTCGAGCAGGATGTTGCCGCGGTTGAGGTGGCCGTTGACGTAGTCCTTCAGCGCCAGCGCCTGGTCGAGACCGTCGAGCGCATCGTCGAAGCGCTTGAGTTCCTTCAGCGCGGCACCACGCCGTTCGTGCAGCTCGGCGGTGGCATGCCCCAGGCGCAGCGCCACGTCGTAGCTCTTGGCCGCGGCTTCGTACTGGTGCATTTCCTGCAGGGTCTCGGCCAGCCAGGCGTAGGCTTCCGCATAGTTGGGGCGCAGGCGGATCGCGCGCTGCGAATCCTCGAGCGAGGGCTCCCAGCGTTCCAGTTCGTGCAGCGCGATGGCGCGGTTGTGGTAGGCCTCGGCCAGGTCCGGATTCAGGCGCAGCGCGCGGTCGTAGCAATCGAGCGCATCCTGGGAACGCGTCAGGCCCTGCAGCGCGACGCCGCGATTCACGTGGGCGTCGGCGAAACGCGGGTTCAGCCCGAGCGCACGGTCGAAGCATTCGATCGCGGCCTGGAACTGCCCCATTTCGCGCAGCGTGTTGCCGCGGTTGTTATACGCTTCCTGGTAATCGGGGAACAGCGCCAGCGCCTGGTCATAGCTGGCCAGCGCCTCCTGGTAGCGCTTCAGCTCCTTCAGCACCACGCCCAGGTTGTTGCAGGCCTGCGGATCGCCGGGGTTCAGCGCCAGCGCCTGTTCGTAGCTGGCAGCCGCGTCCTCGAAGCGGCCCATCGCGTGCAGTGTCACGCCGCGGTTGTAATGGGCGTCGGCGTCGTTCGGCTGGAGCGCGATGGCGCGCTCGTAGCTCTGCAGCGCTTCCTTGAACTGCTTGAGTTCCTTCAGTGCGTTGCCCAGGTCGCAATGGACACCCGCCATGGCCGGGTTCTGCGCCAGCGCCGCCCGCAGGAAGCCGGTCGCCAGTTCGTAATTCCCTTCCTGGAACGCGATGATGCCGATGTGATGCAAGGCCTCTGCGTGCTTCGGCACCAGGCGCAGTACCTGTTCATAGGCGGCCGCGGCCTTTTCCAGTTCGCCCTGGTGATGGAACTGCAGGCCTTCTATATAGAAGCGGTTTGCGCGGGCTGCGGTAGCACCGGCCTGGCCGTGCTGGGGAACCGGATTGGAGCGGTTTTTAGCCATGATGGGGAATGTGATCAGTAAGGAGCGGAGGAGGAATACGGCGCTGAGGATGCCGTTCGGCAATACAAGGATTATAGATGTGCCCTTACCCTAGGGCAAAAGATATCCACCATAATTGTAAGTTTGTCGTGGTTACCGTTTGACACATGACAGGACGAAGCCACCTCATGTCAGATCGTCATTGTTAAAAGTGCACGCGAAAAGTTTTTCAAAAAAATTTCCATGTGGCACTTAATGACCTCTTGAATCCGGTCGTCTTGTACTTGTGAGAGCGCGACGAATCGCTGCTCCAGTGACCAACACCAAACTATTTCTAGGAGCTTCACCATGCTGAGCCTTCACACCAACAACGCCTCGCTCTCCGCACAAAATTCGATCAGCACCACCCAGAAGTCGCTGTCGACCTCGATGACCCGCCTGTCGACCGGCTACCGCATCAACTCGGCAATGGACGACGCCGCCGGCCTGCAGATCGCAACCCGCCTGAAGTCGCAGACCAGCGGCATGGCCGTGGCAATGCGCAACACCCAGAACTCGATCTCGATGATGCAGACCGCCGAAGGCGCGCTGTCCGAAGTCAACAACATCCTGGTCCGCATGAAAGACCTGGCCACCCAGTCCGCCGACGCCTCGTCGTCGACCGATGACCAGACCGCAATGCAGGGTGAATTCGACCAGCTGAGCAACGAACTGGGCAACATCATGTCGAACACCAAGTTCGGCGGCAGCGCACTGCTGCAGGCAGGCACCGGCAGCAAGCTGGGCGCGACTGCCGGCATGACCTTCCAGATCGGCGCCGACTCGTCGGAGAAGATGGTCGCCAAGTTCAGCACCGAACTGACCGACGTCCACACCGACATCAAGGCAGCCGCTGCACAGTACGACGGCACCGCCGGCACCGCAGCCGCCACCGCCGGTACCGAAATCAACGCGACCAACGCCAACGCCACCATCGGCAAACTGTCGACCGCGATCGACAGCGTCAGCTCGCTGCGTTCGAAGCTGGGCGCCGTGGCCAACCGTCTGGACCACGTCTACAACAACCTGTCGAACATCAGCTCGAACACCCAGGCCGCTGCTGGCCGCATCATGGACGTCGACTTCGCAACCGAGTCCTCGAGCATGACCTCGAACCAGATGCTGATGCAAGCCGGCACCGCGATGCTGAAGCAGACCAACAGCATGTCCTCGATGGTCATGTCGCTCCTGCAGTAATCGTTCGGCCTACGGGCACTCTCCCGCGCTGACACAGGCGGGATTTTCACGAAGGCCAGCCGCACGGTTGGCCTTTTTACTTTTACACTGTGCTCATCATGGCCAGCTTCTCCTTCCCTGCCCTGCCCCCGCCGCTCGCGGTGCCTTCGCTGCCGCCGATGCCGGTCGGCGCCGTCACAGCCGTGGCGCCGGTGGCGCTGCTGCAGGCCGAGCTCGATGCGCTGCCGCTGCCGCAGTCGCAACTGGCGCCGGCACTGCCTGCCCCCGCCGCGGATGTGCCGGACGGTGCGGCGATGCGGCCCGACCAGGTAATCATGTCGCGCCAGCTGAACTGGCCGACGCCGGACGGCGGCACGCTCGCCAGTTCCTGGCGCGGCATGGTGCGCAACTACGGCACCCAGTTCGCCACCCGCGAGCAGCAGGCGCGCGCCGGCCAGGTGCCGGCGGCGATCCTGCTCAGCGGCCAGCCGATCGCCGATGCGCGGGTACTGCGCCAGGCCGAACTCCTCACCACACCGCAGGATGCGTGGCGCTTCACGATCCACGCCAACGGCGCCCGCGGCCAGCATTTGCGCGTGGTGCAGGGTGAGCCCGAACAGCAGCCGGAGCGCCGGCGCCGCCGTGCCCGTGCCGCCCTGCGCCTGGAACTGGTGCTGGCCGACGGCAGCATCGTCACGGTGCAGGCCGAGCCGGTCGCGGACGGAGTCCGCATCGAGGTGTGGGCGCAGGACAGCCGCACGCTGGAACGCATGCGCACGCTGCAGCCGGAGCTGGAAGCGGCGGTGCGGCGCACCGGCTTGCGCGTGCTCGGATGGAAGTACGTCGAGATTCTGCAAGACGGGCCGGTGCATGCGCGCCTGCCGTCGGCGGAGGCGGCATCGGCCCTGAGTCTGCCCGTGTTCAGGGCGGTGGCCGAACTAGCGCTGCTGCTGCCGGCCTGAAGCCGGCAGCGGCGCATCGGTCAACCGACGGTGCCGACGATCGAGACTTCGCGGTTTTCCGGAATCTCGTTATACGACAGCACGTGCAGGCCCGGCGCGAACAGGCGCGCATAGCGTGCCAGCAGCGGACGGATCTGCGGCAGCACCAGCAGCAGCGGCGGCGTGTGCTGCTGCTTCATCTGCTCGCGCGCCACCGGCATGTTCAGCTGCAGCTGCGACAGCAGTTGCGGATCGATCGGGTAGTTGTCCAGCGCGACCTTGCCGCCATTGGCCTGGCGCGCCTGGTTCAGCGACCCGAGCAGCATGTTTTCCAACTCTCCCGAAAGGTTAAACGCCGGCATGTCCTTCTTCTTGCCGTACAGCGTGGACACGATCTGGCGGCGCAGCGCGCAGCGCACCTCGGCCGCCAGCAGGATCGGATCCTTGGTGGTTTCCGAGCTGTCCAGCAGCGTGGTGGCGATCACCACGATGTCCTTCAGCGACACGTTCTCGGCCAGCAGCACGCGGAACACGCGCAGCAGCTGGGTGTGGGTCAGCGCCTTGTCGAGCGCGCCCGCCAGCTTGGGCGACAGCGCCGTCAGGCGTTCCAGCATCGCCGGCACGTCTTCGTGGCGGAACAGCTCCGCCATGTAGTCGCGCGCGACCTTCGAGGTGTGGGTGGCGATCGCGCTCGCCACTTCGACCACCTGGTAGCCCTGCCCCAGCGCATGCGCCTTCTGGTCCGCCTCGATCCAGGTCACGGCCATGCCGAAGGCCGGCTCGATGCCCGGGATGCCATCCAGCTCGCCGTAGACGTTGGGCGAGGCGATCGCCATCAGGCAGTCGGGCTGCACTTCGCCTTCCGCCACCACGGTGCCGTTGATCGCGATCGAGTACTGGTTCGGACGCAGCGTCAGGTCGTCGCGCACGCCGATCGGCGGCAACAGCAGGCCCATTTGTTCGGACAGGCTCTGGCGCACGCCCATGATGCGCTTGGTCAGGGTTTCGCCCTGCGCCTTGTCGAGCAGGTGCACCAGCTTGTAGCCGACGGCCACCGCGATCGGCTGCACCACCGGCAGCTGCTGCCAGTCGAGTTCCGGCGCGCGGTCGTCGCGCAGCGCCGCCTCGATCGCGGCCACGCCGGCGGTGTCCGGCGCCTTGATCTCGCGCGTCAGCTTCCAGCCGACGTAGCCGAGGGCGGCCGCGAACACCATGAAGAAGAACCACGGCATGCCCGGCACCAGGGCCAGGATGATCATCACGCCGGCGGCCGAGAACAGCACGTTCGGCTGCGCCAGCAGCTGGCCGCCGACCTGCTGCTCGAAGTCGCCGGAGTCGCTGATGCGGGTGACCAGGATAGCGGCCGCGGCCGACAGCAGCAGCGCCGGAATCTGGGCAACCAGGCCGTCGCCGATGGTCAGCAGCGCATAGGTCTTGAAGGCTTCGCCGAACGACAGGTCGTGCATCAGCGCGCCGATCGCGACGCCGCCGATGATGTTGATCAGGAGGATCAGGATCGAGGCGATGGCGTCGCCGCGCACGAACTTCGAGGCACCGTCCATGGCGCCGTAGAAGTCGGCTTCGTTGGCCACGTCCTTGCGCCGCTGGATCGCCTTTTCCTGGTTGATCAGGCCCGCGTTCAGGTCGGCGTCGATCGCCATCTGCTTGCCCGGCAGCGCGTCCAGCGTGAAACGCGCCGACACTTCCGAGATCCGCTCCGCACCCTTGGTGACCACCACGAAGTTGATGATCATGAGGATCACGAAGACCACCATGCCGACCACGAAATTGCCGCCGATGACGACGTTGCCGAAGGCTTCGATCACCTGGCCGGCCGCGTGCGTGCCCTCGTGGCCGCGCAGCAGCACGACGCGGGTCGAGGCCACGTTCAGCGCCAGGCGCAGCAGCGTGGTGCCGAGGATCACGGTCGGGAACACCGAGAAGTCCAGCGGCCGTTTCGACGATACCGATACCAGGATGACGACCAGCGCCATCACGATGTTAAAGGTGAACAGCACGTCCAGCAGCACCGGCGGCAGCGGCAGCATGATCATCGCCAGGATGGCCACCAGGAACGCCGGGGTGCCGTACTTCACGCGGCGCAGCTCAGCGAGCAGGCTGTTAATCATGTTCATTTAGCGGATACCTCACTCAAATGGGCCGGCACGGCCACTTCATTGGGGAACCGTGGGGGCGCCTGGCGCCGGCCTGCACGGAAAGCATTCAATTGCAGCACATAGTTCAGCACCTGCGACACCGCCTGGTACAACTGGGCGGGAATCTGCTGCTGCACCTGGCTGGTGTTGTAGATGGCGCGCGCCAGCGGCGGCAGCGAGACCGTTTCGATCTTGTGCTTGGCCGCCACCGCACGGATGTACAGGGCCATCTCGTCGACGCCCTTGGCCACCACGAACGGCGCTTCGGCGCGGTCGGTATCGTACTTCAGCGCCACCGCGTAGTGCTCGGGGTTGACGATCACCACGTCGGCCGTCGGCACGGTCTTGTTCACGCTGCGCCGCGCCAGCTGTTGCTGCAGCTGACGAATGCGCCCTTTGACCTCGGGCTTGCCCTCGGAACTCTTGTACTCTTCCTTCACTTCCTGCTTGCTCATGCGCTGGCCGCGCGCGAACAGGAAGGCCTGCAGCGGCACGTCGAGCACGGCGAAGATCAGGAACACCGCGACCAGCGACATCAGGCCGTCGAACATCATGCCGGCGCCGTGCAGCAGCGCGTCGGTCAGCGGCATGCGCTGCAGCTCGACCCAGGCGCTGCCGGCCGAGCGCACCACGTGCACCAGCACCGTCGCCAGCAGGGCCGCCTTCGCCACCGAGCCGGCGAAGGTGGTCCAGTGCTTGCCGGATGCCAGCTGGCCCAGGTTCTTCACCGGCGAGAAGCGGTCGAAGCGCGGCATCAGGTTGCTGCCCGAGACCACGAAGCCGCCCGGCACCATGCTCGACACCACGATCGCCAGCGGCACGCCCAGCAGCGGCAGCACCATCTTGACCAGCAGCGCCGCAGCGCTGCCCCATACCACCGACAGCGCGTTCTCGATCGAGCCCGCGGCGCCCAGCGGCACGTAGACCAGCCGGAACAGCGCGCGGAACGATTCCAGGTAATCCGGCAGCAGGAACACGAACAGCTTCAGGCTGGCCAGGATGCCGACCGCCGTGGCCAGGTCCTTGGAACGGACCACCTGCCCCTGCTCGCGCGCCTTTTTCAGCTTTTGGGCTGAGGCCTTTTCTGTCTTGTCGCCGCCGCTGCTTTCACTCATATGCGTCCGCCATGGGCCATCGTCATTTGCTGCTGGAGCATCTCCAGCACCTGGTTGGTCATCTGCACGTAGTGTTCGGGCACGAAGCGCACCACCTGCACCAGCATCATCAGGCCGAACAGCGTCACCAGCGAAAAGCCGAGCGAGAACAGGTTCAGCGACGGCGCCACCCGGTTCAGGAAACCGAAACCGATCTGCACCACCAGCGTCGAAAACACGATCGGCAGCGCCAGCAGGACCGCGGCCGAGAACACCCAGCCGACGTTCAGCGCCACCGTCTCCAGCAGCATGGGGCCGAAGCCACCACCCACCGGCCAGGCGCGGAAGCTCTGGCCCATCACGCCGGCCAGCACCAGGTGGCCGTCGATCGCGAAGAACACCAGCATCGACACCAGTCCGAGCAGCGCGGACACCACGTCCGACTGCTGGCCGTTGACCGGGTCGTTCATCTGCGCCATCGAAAAGCCGATCTGGCTCGATGCCAGGAAGCCCAGCATGCTCACCACCGCCATCGTCAGCTGCAGCGCCAGCCCGATCACGCCACCGATCACGGCCTGCTCGATCATCGTGACCACGCCGGCCAGCGAGAACGGATCCGGCATCGCCGCCACCTTGGTAATCGGCAGCATCAGGAACGCCAGCACCACCGACAGCAGCACGCGCACCGGGATCGGCACCATGCCTTCGCCGATGACAGGGGCGGTCGACAGCATCGCCATGATGCGGCAGAACGGCCACCACAGCGCCATCAGGGTCGGCAACAGCAGGTTTGCGACTTCCAGCATCTAGGTACCCACTCAGCCCACCAGCTGGGCCGCGCGCTGGAACACGGACACGCAATAATCCATCAGCTTGCCCGTCATCCAGTGGCCGGCCAGGACCAGCGCCACCAGCGTCACCAGCAGGCGCGGCAGGAAGCTCAGGGTTTGTTCGTTGATCTGGGTCGCGGCCTGGAACAGCGCGACGATGACGCCGGCGATCAGGCCGGGCACCACCAGCACCATCACCAGCAGCATCACCAGCTGCAGGGCCTCGACCACGATGTCGACTGCGATATCAGGTGTCATGGCTTACCACCCGTGAATGCTGCCGACCAGCGTGTTGACGGTCAGGGTCCAGCCGTCGACCAGCACGAACAGCAGCAGCTTGAACGGCAGCGAGATCACCAGCGGTGACAGCATCATCATGCCCATCGCCATCAGCACCGACGACACCACCAGGTCGATGATCAGGAACGGAATGAACAGCATGCAGCCGATCTGGAACGCGCTCTTCAGTTCGGACAGCACGAAGGCCGCCATCTTGACCGTGAAGGCGCGCTGCATCGGCTGCATGTCCGCCGGTTCGCCGGCCAGGTGCGCGATCTGGTTGAGCGCGGTCTTGCTGGTCTGGGCCAGCATGAAGCGCGACAGCGGCACCTCGGCCGTCTTGAGGGCCGTCTCCAGCGAGATCTTGTCCTGGTCGTAGGGCAGGAAGGCTTCGTTCCAGACCTGCATCCCGACCGGACGCATCACCAGCAGGGTCAGGATCAGCGCCACCCCGGTGATGATCCGGTTGGGCAGGCCCTGCTGCAGGCCGAGGGCCTGGCGCAGCAGCGACAGCACGATCACGAAGCGGGTGAAGCTGGTCATCATCATGACCATCACGGGCAGCAGCCCGAGGATGGTCATCAGGACCAGGATCTGCGACTTGACCGTCAGGCCGCTGGTGGAACCGGGGATGATGCCGGGCAGGACGTCCTGTCCGGCCGGGGCGGCCCAGACACTGGTAGCGGCGGCAAATAGGAAAACGCCGGCGATGGCCGGCGTCCAGCGGCGCAAACCGGCGCCGCCCTGCTTGAACGTCATGGTGCGATCAGGTCCAGGTTGAGGCCGTCGAGGTCGATGACCTTCAGGCCGTACTGCTCGCCTGCGACCACCACTTCGGCGCGGCCGATGGCGGCGCCGTTCACTTTGATCACCAGCGGCTCGCCGGCCAGGGCGTCGAGCGGGATCACGCTGGCCGGACCGATGGCCATCAGTTCCTGCAGCGAGATGCGGGCCGAGCCCACTTCCAGCGTCAGGGTCACCGGGATGCGGCGCATCATCTGCGGCAGGCGTGCCGAAGGAGCGGCGGCCACCGGAGCGGCGTCGTCGGCCAGGTCGTCGATGATGATGTCGCCGCCGGCGAATTGATCGTTCAGGTTCATATTGGGTTACTCGGCATCTTCAAAAGAGGTTAAACACAGCTTTCCCTTGCTCTCGGCGACCGCGGCGGTAAACAGCCGCGCTTCGTCGAGCAACACGTCGGCCCGGCCCATGCTGACCGGGATGACGTCACCCACCTTCAAGTCGAACAGCGCACCCAGGGTGATTTCCTTGCTCACCAGGCGGCCGTCGAGCTTGACCTGCAGTTTAGTCGCCAGCGGCTCGCTGGGACCACGCGCAGCGCGCGGGCGCGGCTGCTCCGGGCGCAGGCTGCCCAGAATAGTTGCCATCAAGGCTTGATCGGGCGCAATCCAGAACTCACCGGCGACGTCGGCGGC
Organism: Herbaspirillum sp. SJZ107; assembly: GCF_006715485.1. GTDB lineage: Bacteria > Pseudomonadota > Gammaproteobacteria > Burkholderiales > Burkholderiaceae_D > Telluria. The sequence continues at coordinate 84,333 of NZ_VFNH01000001.1, read as the reverse complement.
GTCGCGCACCCCGACCCGCACGGCCCAATTGGTCGCCCCCGGCATGGTCGCAGTAGCAACAGCATTGGCCGGCACCGGCTGCGGCGCGACTTCCATTGCCGTACTGACAGCGACGCGTCCATACAACACGTCGATCATCTGTTGCGTCAGTACGACGCTGAGACGGTCTTCGGTGGCGGTCACGCGCTCGCCCTGACGCTCTTTCTGTCCCTGCTGAGTTGCGCCGGCACCACGTCCACCGTAGCGCCGCTCCAACAGTGTCAGCAATAAACCACGGTCAAATGCCACCGAAACCGTCCCCAGGAGGCCAGTTGCGGCCATCCAACGCAGGTTCTCGAGCTGCGGCGCACGCCCGAATTCGACGATTTCCAGGCGCCAGCCGGCCCAGTAGCGGCGCGCGCTGCCCTGCATCAGGGCCTCGAGGTCATCCTGCAGACGGACTGCAAACTGGGGCAGCAGATGCACCGGACGCCCCAGGAGACGGGGGTCGAGCACGGCATGCTGTTCGGCGTTGGCTGTGTTAACGATTGGCATTTTAAAATTAACAATCTACTAATCGGGAATGCTATCTTTTCATTCCCCTGGGCAACAATTATACCTGTTAAATTGTGTCGCGTCGTTTGCGAATCCGCTTTGATTTCGCCATTGCCGTACGGTAAGATGCTCACATCCGATGCAGATTTCTCGAAATTGCCTGTGTGTCACCTAAATACATGTGGATATTTCTTCCACACCAGAGGATACCCAGTTTCTGCCACGCCCCTGCAGATTTAACAATTTCTTCAAAGCAATTAACTTTGACCGGTAGTGACGCTAAGCAACACTGTCAAATTTCTACCGCGCACCTACAAACACACAGCACTTGATCATGGAGTGGGAACACGATGGGAATTGAACTTGCCGGTCTGATCCAGGCCGACCTGGCCGCACTGACCAACGACGCCAGCCGCCTGGCGGTGGCGCCGTCGATCGACGCTGCCCAGCTTGGCCAGGCCAATGCGAATGGCGGCACCTCCTTCACGCAGAGCATGAAGGATGCGATCGCCGGCGTCGATCAGGAACAGCGCGTCGCCGGCGACAAGATGGCCGCGGTCGACAGCGGCAAGAGCGACGACCTGGTCGGTGCCATGCTGTCGTCGCAGCAGGCGAACCTGTCCTTCTCGATGCTGATGCAAGTCCGCAATAAAGTCATGGGCGCCGTCGACGAGCTGCTCAAGCTGCCAGTTTAATCAAGTTCATTGATCAAGCTTAATCACCCAGGAATCGAAACGTGATCGCTGCATTAAAGTCTGCCATCGCCGGCAAGCGCCTCGCGCTCCCGCCCGCGTTCTCCAGGAACCTGACCCCGATGCTGGTCCTCGCCCTCGGCGTGACCGCCGCGGTGATGCTGTACATGTGGAACGACCAGTCGAGCTACAAGCCGGTGTTCGGCGCCACCGAGAAGGTCGCCGCCGCCGACATGATGGGCGTGCTCGAAGCCGAGCACGTGCCCTACCGCGTGCATCCGCAGTCCGGCCAGGTGCTGGTGCCCTCCTCCCAGCTCGGCAAGGTGCGCATGCTGCTGGCCGCCAAAGGCGTGACCGCGCAACTGCCGGCCGGCCTCGAGCTGATGGACAAGAACGACCCGCTGGGCGTGTCGCAGTTCGTGCAGGACGTGCGCTTCCGGCGCGGCCTGGAGGGTGAGCTGTCGCAATCGATCCTCACCATGGATGCGATCGCCTCGGCACGCGTGCACCTGGCGATCGCCAAGTCGACCTCCTTCGTCGCCAGTGACGGCGACAAGTCGTCGGCTTCGGTGGTGGTGGCGGTGAAGCCGGGCCGCACCCTGTCCAACGAACAGATCGCGGCGATCGTGAACCTGGTGTCGGGCAGCGTGGCCAGCCTGTCGCCGGCGCGCGTGTCGCTGGTCGACCAGAACGGCAACTACCTGTCCTCGCGCGTCGACCTGAGCGAGGGCTTCGACGGCGCCGCCCAGGCGGACAGCGCCGCCAAGCGCTTCCAGGACGAGGTACGCACCAACGTCAACGAGCTGCTCGGCCCGGTGCTGGGCGCCGACAACTTCAAGGTCAGCGTGACCGCCGACGTCGACAACGACAAGGTCGAGGAAACCCAGGAGAAGTACGGCGAAGCCCCGAAGGTGACCAGCGAGGCGATGCGCGAAGAGATGGACAGGAACCGCATGGCGCTGGGCGTGCCCGGCACCCTGTCGAACCGTCCGCCGGCCGCTGCGGCGCCGGAAGGCGGCGCAACGGCAGCAGGCACCGATCCTAACGCTGCGCCCAAGCAGGATGACGGCAGCAACCGCAAGAACGCGACCACCCGCCAGTACGCCTACGACCGCGCCATCACCCAGATCAAGCGTGCCCGCGGCCGCCTGAAGAAGCTGTCGGTGGCGGTGGTGCTGAACAACGCCAAGGCAGCCACGCCGAAGACCGGCTGGACCCCGGCCGAGATCGCCAACATCGAGAAGATCCTGCGCGGCGGCCTGGGCATCGACACCCAGCGCGGCGACGTGCTGGCGGTATCCGCCCTGAGCTTCCCGGCACCGGCCCCGATCGAGCCGTGGTACCAGCAGCGCGACAACGTGGTCGACATGACCGGCTGGGCGATGTACGCGATCGGCGCCATCCTGGGCTGGTTCCTGGTCCTGCGTCCGCTGATGCGTGCGCTGACCCAGCGTGTGCTGCCGCAAGGCGCCGCTGCCCCGCAACTGGCGGGTGCGGCGGGCACCCCGGCCCTGGCCGGCGGTGCGGCGGCCGGTGCGCTGGCCGCCCCGGCGGGAGCCGGCGCCGCAGCCGCCACCCCGGAGCTGGGCGGCACGCTGCCGGTCCAGCCGCTGCTCGAGAACTATGATTTGCCCCCGGCCGGTTCGGCCGTGGATGTGATGGTCGACCACTTGAAGGTCCTTGCAGGCAAGGAACCGGAGCGGGTCGCGGAAGTGGTCAAACAATGGGTGCAGAAGAAAAATGCCGGAACTGAACAGTAACGATATGCAGGAAGTCGCTCTCACTCCGGTCGAACAGGCCGCCATCGTACTGCTGTCGATCGGCGAAGAGCCGGCCGCGGCCGTCCTGCGCTGCCTCGAGCGCGAAGAACTGATCGAGCTGACCCAGGTGATGTCGCGGATGAGCGGCATCAAGGTCGACGCCGTCAAGAACGCGGCGCAGAAGTTCTTCGACGACTACCGCCAGCAAAGCGGCCTGCACGGCGCGTCGCGCAGCTACCTGAAGCGCTCGCTCGACCTGGCGCTGGGCAGCGAGATCGCCAACTCGGTCCTGAACACGATCTATGGCGACGCCATCCGCCCGATGATGGCGCGCCTGCAGTACGCCTCGCCCAAGTGGCTGGCCGAATACATCGCCAACGAGCACGTGCAGATGCAGGCCGTGTTCCTGGCCTTCCTGCCGGCTGCGCTGGCCGGCCAGATCATCGACGCACTGCCGGAAGAAGGCCGCGAGCTGGTGCTGCTGAACCTGGCACGCCTGGAAGAGATCGACCGCGACCTGCTGGCCGAGCTGGAAGAGCTGGTGCAGCGTTGCCTGTCCGCGCTCGACACCCAGAGCTCGACGGTCGAAGGCGTGCGCCAGGCCGCCGAGATCCTGAACCGCCTGCCGACCAACCGCGGCACGATGGTCGAGCTGCTGCGCGCCCACGATCCGGAGGTGGTCTCGAAGATCGAGATGTCGATGTACGACTTCTTCATCCTGTCGAAACAGACCGAGCAGACCATCTCGCGCCTGCTCGACGAGATCCCGCTGGAGCAGTGGGCGATCGCACTCAAGGGTGCCGAGCCGGCCCTGCGCGACGCCCTGCTGGGCGCGATGCCGAAGCGCCAGGCCCAGAGCTTCGAGGACCTGATGCGCCGTTCCGGCCCGGTGCCGATGTCGCGCATCGAGCAGACCCGCCGCGAGATCATGGCGTCGGTCAAGGAGCTGGTCGACAACGGTGAGATCGAAGTGCAGCTGTTTGCCGAGGCGACCGCGGAATGAAGCAGTTCCGGCCTTATCACTTCCCGCCGCTGTCGCAGTACATCGCTGCGAGCGGCGCCACGGCATCCTCGTCCAATGCGGGCGAGGACTGGCAGGGCGCGGTCGCCGACGGCTTCCGCCAGGGCCAGCGCGACGGCTACGATGTCGGCCTCGAACAGGGCCGCACCGAGGGCCTGGAGTCGGGCCACGCCGAAGGCCTGGCGCGCGGCTACGAGGAAGGCCGCCAGCAGGCGCTGGCGGAAATCGAAGCCGCGCTCAAGCCGGTCGACGCCATGCTGCGCGGCCTGAAGAAGCTGAAGACCGAATACCGCAATGCCCAGCGCAACGAAGTGGTGGACCTGGTCGGCAAGATCGCGCGCCAGGTGATCCGCGCCGAACTGGCGCTGCAGCCGGTGCAGATGCTGGCGCTGGTCGACGAGGCGCTGGCCGGCATGCCGCCGACCCGCGACGAGGTCGAGGTGCTGCTCAATCCGGAAGAACTCAAGCGCATCCAGGAACTCGATCCGAAGCGCGCCAAGAAATGGAACCTGATGGCTGATCCGAGCCTGGTGCCGGGCGAGTGCCGCGTGCGCGCCGGCGACCACGAAGTCGATGCCGGCTGCCAGAACCGCCTGGCCGCCTGCATGGAGCAGGTGCGCGAGGGCTTGACCGCCGCCGATACGAAAGGTGAAGAATGAGCGCGCTCGCCGAAACCCTGCGTTCCCTCGACATCGGCGCGGTGCCGGTGGCGGTGCCGACCGGCCGCCTGGTCGCGGTGCAGGGCCTGCTGCTGGAAAGCGTCGGCTGCAAGCTGCACACCGGCCAGCGCTGCCGCGTCGAGACCGTCGACGGCGGCTGGCTCGACGCCCAGGTGGTGGGCTTCCGCGACAAGGTGACCTACCTGATGCCGTTCAAGAAGGCGGACGGCCTGGTCACCGGCGCGCGCGTGCTGCCGGCCACCGGCCCGTCCAGCATCCAGATCGGTCCGTCGTGGATGGGCCGCATGGTGAACGGTCTGGGCGAGCCGATCGACGGCCTGGGCCGCCTCGGCGGCGACCAGACCCTGTCGACCACGCCGCCCAAGGTCAATCCCCTGCGCAAGGCGCCGGTGGAAGAGCCGCTGGACGTCGGCGTGCGTGCGATCAATTCGATGCTCACGATCGGCAAGGGCCAGCGCGTCGGCCTGATGGCCGGTTCCGGCGTCGGCAAGTCGGTGTTGCTCGGCCTGATCACGCGCCAGACCGTGGCCGACGTGATCGTGGTCGGCCTGATCGGCGAGCGTAACCGCGAGGTGCGCGAATTCGTCGAGAAGTCGCTCGGTCCGGAAGGCCTGAAGCGCGCGGTGCTGGTGGTGGCGCCGGCCGACGAATCGCCGATGATGCGCGTGATGGCGACGGAAATGTGCCACTCGATCGCGGCCCACTTCCGCGACCGCGGCCAGAACGTGCTGCTGCTGTGCGATTCGCTGACCCGCTATGCGATGGCGCTGCGCGAAGTGGCGCTGTCGCTGGGAGAACCGCCGGCCACGCGCGGCTATCCGCCGTCGGTGTTCTCGAACCTGCCGCAGCTGTGCGAATCGGCCGGCAACGGCGAGAACGCCAACGGCAGCATGAGCGCCATCTATACGGTGCTGGCCGAAGGCGACGACCAGCAGGATCCGGTGGTGGACAGCGCGCGCGCCATCCTCGACGGCCACATCGTGCTGACGCGCGAACTGGCCGAGCGCGGCCACTACCCGGCGATCGACGTCGCCCAGTCGATCAGCCGCTGCATGGCGCAGGTGGTCGGCCCCGAACACGCGCAGGCCGCGCGCAAGCTGAAGGCGGCGATGGCGAAGCATGCGCGCGTGCGCGACCTGATCCCGCTCGGCGCCTACCAGCCGGGCGCCGATCCGGAGACCGACCGCGCCGTGAAGCTGCATCCGCACATCGAAGCCTTCCTGTGCCAGGGCACGCGCGAAGACGCGCCGCTGGCACCGTCGGTCGACCAGCTGAAAGCGATGATGGCATGAGCAAACTGAATACGATCGAAAGCCTGGGCACGCTGGTACGCCTGCGCAGCACCGAAGTCGAGCGCCTGCAGGCCGATCTCGCCAAGCAGGAAGCGACGCGCGTGCGCTTCCAGAACAGCGTCGACCGCCTGACGGACCTGGCTGTCGGCAGTGGCCCGTCGGGCGCGCTGTCGCCGGTGCTGGCGGCCAACTGCGGCAACTACAAGCAGGCCGTGTTCGCGCTGGCGGACACCCACCGCACCGACCTGCACCTGCACGAGGCCAACATGGCGGTCTCGCAGGGCCGGCTGACGCAAGCCTGGACCCGGCGTGAACTGCTCGGCAAGGTGCTGGCCCAGCAGGAAGCCGCGTTCGCCCGCGAACAGGACCGCGCGCAGCGCAAGCGCGAAGACGAAATCGCCACGCAATCGTGGCTGGCCGGACGGGCCGAATAACCAAAGGAACAGACATGGCATCAACGATTACCGCACCGGCGTACGACCCGACCACCACCGCGCAGGCGCTGGCGGAAAAGTACACCGCCGCCACCCAGGCCAAGATCCAGACCGACACCACGACCACGACCGCCACCGCCAAGGCGCTGTCGACCCTGAGCTCGGCCATCTCCGCCTTCCAGGGCAGCCTGAACACGCTTACCGGCCTGGGCAAGTCGGTGCTGGCGCAGAGCGCCACCCTGTCCGACACCAGCTTCGGCAGCGCCAGCGCCAAGTCGAGCGCCGCTTCCGGCACCTACAGCCTGTTCGTGAAGCAGGTCGCGACCGCCGGCCAGGTCTCGTACAACGGCCTGGCCGACGGCGCCACGCCCGGCGGCACGCTGAAGGTCAAGCTGTCGAACGAGAGCTCGACCACCGCCACCCCGCTCACCTTCGACGTCGACCTGTCGGCCGCGAATGCCGACACCGACAAGGACGGCGTGCTGAGCGTGCGCGAACTGGCATCCGCGATCAACCGTTCCTCCGGCAACGCCGGCCAGGTGTCGGCAGGCGTGGTCACCATCGGCACCGAGACCCGCCTGGTGCTGACCTCGAAGAACACCGGCGTCGCCAACACCATCTCGCTCGACCCCTCTGGCGCGACCGGCACCAGCCTGCAGACCGGCCTGGCCATCGGCAACCGCACCATGGTGACCGCGGCCCAGGATGCGATCGTCATGCTGGGCGGCGAGAACGGCACCGCGATCCAGCAGTCCTCGAACACCTTCACCAACATCGACGGCGTGTCGTTCACGGTCAGCAAGGCCCAGAGCACCGGCAGCACGCCGGTCACGCTGACGGTCTCGGGCGACAGCAACGGCACCACCAAGAACGTGCAGTCCTTCGTCGACGCCTACAACAAGCTCAAGAGCGCGATCGACAGCCTGGTCGACGCCGGCGATCCGGCCAACAACGTCAGCGCCGGCGCCTTCGCGCACGACGCCGGCGTCTCGGCCCTGCAGAGCCGCCTGGTATCGCTGATGCGTCCGCTCGGCGCCACCTCGCTGGCCAGCTACGGCATCACCGCCAACCGCGACGGCTCGCTGAGCCTGGATTCGGCGCGCCTGACCAAGCAGCTGGCGGTCGACCCGACCAGCCTCGACAAGCTGCTCGGCTCGGCCAGCATCAGCAATCCGAGCGGCGTCGCCGGTTCCCTGAACACTTACCTGAACCAGTGGAGCAACAGCGCCACCGGCCAGATCAAGACGCGCACCGACGCCAACAACGCCCTGTCGGCGACCCTGACCAAGCGCCAGGCCGACCTCGACACGATGTACAACTCGGCCTACTCGCGCTACCTGAAGCAATACACCGACCTGCAAGCGCTGCAGTCGACGATGAACTCCAACCTTTCCATGTTCGACGCACTGTTCAGCAGCGACAAGTCCTGAGAGAGCAACCATGTCCTATCAAGAAGCCTACGCCAGCTATCACTCCACCAGCCTGGATGCGCAGACCTCGCGCGCCTCGCCCATCGAACTCGTCCTGCTGCTGACCGACGGCCTGCTCGACGAACTGGCGCGCGCGCGCGCCCACATCGTCGCCAAGCGCTACGAGCCGCGCGCGGCCAGCATCAACAAGTGCGTCGACATCATCAACGGCCTGTCCAGCTCCCTCGATTTCGAGAGCGGCGGCCAGGTCGTGGCCAACCTGGCCAACCTGTATGACTTCTGCGCGCGCCACCTGCACGGCGCCGGCGTCAAGCAGGACCCCGCCATGATCGACGAAGTCGTGAAGATCATGACCACGATCCGCCAGGGCTGGCACGGCGTCCAGGCACGCAATGGCTGAGCTGCGCCAGGCCCAGCTGCTGCGCATGGGCGACGCGCTGCGTGCCGCCGCCGCCGCCGCCGACTGGGCGCGGCTCGGGGAGCACGTGCACGCGCTGGCGCCGCAATTGCAGGCGCTGGCCGCACGCGGTCCGTGGAGCGCGGCCGAACGCCAGGCCCTGCAGCGCCTGCGCACGGCCCACGACGCGGCCCTCGAGGCCACGGCCGTGGCCTCCGGCGCGCTGGAAGCCCGCCTGGAGCAACTTCGTAACAACAAAGACGGCTGGGCTGCATATGCGATGCACAGCGACACCGAATCAGGCATGAGCCAGGGATGAGCATGATGTCCACCTTAGTCAACACCGCCGCCTCGACGGCACAGGCACCGGCCGCAGCGAACGGCGGCGCCGCCGTGCAGGCAGCGCAGACCGTTGCCGCCGGCACCGGCCAGCAGCCGGCCGCCACCGCAGCCGCGCCGGCCCCGGCCGCCGCGCCGTTTGCCCAATGGCTCGACCAGGCCGACGGCGCCGCCGCCCAGCCTTCCCTGCCGGTCCTGGCGGGGAATGCGTTCGCCGCGCTGTCGCAAGCCCTGCAGGCCGCGGCGCCGGCGGATGTCCAGTCCGGCCCGGCAAGCGCCAGCGCGGATGCTAGCGCACCCGCCGCCGACGCCCGTCCGGCCGCCGAAGGCGACGACGGCGCCGGCGCCCAGGACAACACGCTGCTGGCCGCCATGGCCATGCCGCTGATGCCGCTGACGCCGATGCAGATCGCACAGGCGGTGCAGGTCGCCCAGGGCGGCGACACGGCCTCAGGCAGCGCCGGCGGCGACCGCAAGCCTGCCGGCCAGGCCGCCGGCGCCGCTACTGCCGCCGTGCAGGGCCTGAACGCGGCCGGCCAGGATGGCGGCCGCCGCGCCGACATCGCACTGGCCCAGCTGCCGGCGCAGGCGGCCCAGGCCGCGCGCCAGGACGACGGCGCCGTGCACTTCGCCGTCCAGGCCGCCGCCGGCCAGGCGGGCAGCCAGGCCGGCGCGAATGCCGGTGCCGATGCCGACGCCCGCCAGGACGGCGCCGCCGAGCGCACCGTGACGGCCGGCACCGCCACCGCCACGCCGCAGGTCGCAGTCGCCGCACCGGCCAGCGCCCAGCCGGGCGCCGACACGGTCAAGCTGGCCGGTCCGCCGACCGCCTGGCGCCAGAGCCTGCAGGAAGCCCTCGGCGACCGCCTGCACGTCCAGGTCGGAAAGAACGTCGAGCAGGCCGTGATCCGCCTCGAGCCGCCCCAGCTGGGCCGCATCGACATCGCGATCCGCCACAGCAACGGCACGCTGGAAGTCAACATCTCCGCCAGCAACGGCGAAGTGCTGCGCCAGCTCCAGACCGTCAGCGACAACCTGCGCAACGACCTGGCCCAGCGCCAGTACACCGACGTCGCGGTGTCCGTGACCCCGACACCGAAGAACAGCGGCGCGTCCCCGTTCGGCGATCCGCAGCAGCAACAGCAGGGCCGCGGCCGCCAGCCGGGCCGCGAGCAGGACGAACCCGGCCGCGCACTGGCCGAAGCCAACCATGCCGGGTCCGCGTTTTCGCTCGGCGGACGCGAGGCCTGATAGCCCACCCTCAGCAGATACGACACAAGTACAAGCACAAGCAAAATGAACAAGAAAACGATTTTGGCCATCGTCGGCGCCGTGATCATCAGCGCCGCCGGCGCCGGTGGCGCCGTCTGGTGGTTCATGCCCAAGCCGGCTGCGGCCGCGGCCGAGGGCAAGGAAAAGAAAGCGGAAGCGGAAAAGAAAGAGGCCAAGCCGATGAAGTACGTCACCCTCGACAAGGTGATCGTCATGCTGCGCCGTGGCCCCGACGAAACCGAGGCGCACTACCTGTCGACCGACCTGGTGCTGGCCACCGAGCACGCCAAGGAAAAGGAAACCAAGGAAAACCTGCCGCTGATCCGCAGCCTGGCGGTGCGCACGCTGTCGAGCTACACCATGGCCGAGGCATCGAGCATGACCGTCGACAAGTATGCCGAGAAGCTGAACCACGCGTTCGATGCCAACTACGAGCACGAGCACGCCGAAAAACCGTTCGCCGAAGTCATGATCGGCAAGCTCATCATCGAATGACACCGGGGATATCGTGGGTTACATGACCGACTACGCCGACAGCTACGCCAGCACCGAATACGCCGGCGCCGCCCACCATGCGGCGATGAGCGCCAAGGACGAGCAACGCCACCTGGTCGCCTATGCGCCCCTGGTGAAACGCATCGCACGCCAGCTGAACTCGCAGGTTTCCGGTGCGATGGGACGCGAAGACATGGAACAGATCGGGCTGATGGGCCTGCTCGAGGCGCTGCGCCGCTATGGCACGCCCGACACCGGCTTCGCCAGCTACGCCTCGCTGCGGGTGCGCGGCGCCATCCTCGACGAGCTGCGCCGCCAGGACTGGCGTCCGCGCGCCGTGCGCCAGGACAGCCACAAGATGCGCGACGCCGTACGCGCCCTCACCCGCAAGCTCGGCCGCGAGCCGAACGACAAGGAAGCGGCCGAGGCGCTCGGCATCAGCCAGGACGAGTGGCGCCAGTTCCTGCTCGACGACGTCGCCGAGGAACTGCTCAGCTTCGACGACGTGCTGCAGGAAAGCACCGAGCGCGCCAGCCACGCGCCGGGGCCGGAAGAGCAGTACGCGGTGCGGCGCAACCTGGAACACGCACTGGCCGCCCTCAACGAGCGCGAGCAGCGCGTGATCCAGATGATTTATGAGTTCGAGCTCAGCTACAAGGAAATCGCCGCCGTGCTCGACCTGTCCGACGCCCGCGTCTGCCAGCTCAACAAGAGCGCGCTGGCCAAGATGAAAGCCGCACTGGCCCAGGCCTGAATGCTGCACGACCAACAATAAAGGTAACAAGATCATGCAAATCTTAGGCATTCTCATCGTGCTGGGCACGGTGTTCGGCGGCTACATGCTGATGGGCGGCACCGCCATCGCCATCTGGCAGCCCAACGAACTGATCGTCATCTGCGGCGCCGCCCTCGGCGCGCTGGTGCTGGCCAACCCGAAGCACGTGCTGGTCGAGATGCTCGGCCAGATGAAAAAGGTCGCGGGCAAGCACAAGCACGATTCGGAATTCCAGCGCCAGCTGCTGCTGCTGATGTACGAACTGCTGCAGACCGCCGCCGGCGGCCTGAAGGCGCTCGACGCCCACGTCGAGGCACCCAAGGAAAGCCCGATGTTCCAGCGCTACCCGCTGATCCTGGAAGAGCCGAAACTGCTCGCCTTCATCGTCGACAACTTCCGCCTGATGGCGATGGGCAAGATCAACGCCCACGAACTGGAAGGCGTGCTCGAGCAGGAACTGGAAGCCATCCACGAAGAGCTGACCCAGCCGGCCAAGTCGCTGCATAAAGTGGCTGAAGGCATGCCGGGCTTCGGCATCCTGGCCGCGGTGCTGGGCATCGTGATCACCATGAACTCGGTCGGCGAAGGCGCCGAGACCGCCGAAATCGCGGAACACATCGGTGCGGCCATGGTCGGTACCTTCATCGGCATTTTCTTCTGCTACGGCGTGCTCGATCCGATTTCCGGCATGATGAAGCAGCTGGTCAATTCCGAAGCCTCGACCATGGAAACGGTGAAGGTCGTGCTGGTGACCCACGTGGCCGGCAAGCCGCCGCTGCTGGCGATCGACGCCGGGCGCCGCCTGATCCAGCTGAACACCAAGCCCAGCTTCGCCCAGCTGGAAGCCTGGCTGAACGCCATGGCCGAAGGCGAAGACGCCGGCGGCGCCAAGCGTAAAGCGTAACGGAGCCCCCAGTGCAAGCAAATAAAAAAGGCGGCGGCGGCGACCACCACGGCGAAACCATCGTCAAGCGCGGCGGCGGCAAGCACCACGACGACGAGCACGGCGGCGCCTGGAAAGTGGCGTTCGCCGACTTCTGCATGGCCTTGATGGCGCTGTTCCTGGTGCTGTGGCTGATCGCCTCGCAAGATGCGGCGAAGGCCAAGAAGATCGTGCGCGACAACATGGCCAGCGGCATGATCGAAGGCAGCGGCAGCAAGCCCGAGCTGGCCAGCAACCCGAGCGGCAGCATGATCGAACGCTTCGAGATGCCGAAGACCAATAACGGCAGCGAAAGTACCGGCAGCGGCAGCGGCGGCAAGGACTCGGCCCGTACCAAGTACGAATCGGCGTCCGAACTGGCGGCCCTGGCCCGGGCGCTGCAGCAAATGAGCGTCGATGCCGGCCTGTCATCGAATCTTGCCACGGTGGTCACGCCGAACGGCTTGCGCGTGATGTTGCACGACACCGACCGCCAGGGCATGTTCGAGCGCGGCAGCCCTTTGCCGACCACGAAATTCGGAAAACTGTTGCGTGCGATGGCGCCATTGTTCGAAAAAATGGAAAATCAGATGTTGATTGTGGGCCACACTGATTCCTTGCAGTACACTTATAAAGGTCCGATGGGCTATTCGAATACCAGCCTGTCGGTCAACCGCGCACTGGCTGCGCGCGGTGAACTGCTGAGTGGCGGAATGCGCACCGAAAGCGTGCTGCAAGTGGTCGGCATGGCCGACCGCGCGCCACTCGAGGTCAGCAAGCCGGCGGCGGCGGCGAACCGCCGCATCGAACTCCTGATCCTGACCAGTGCCCAGGCCGCCAGCGTGAAGGCGATGTTCGGCACGCCGGGCCCGACCGAATCGCTGACGCAGGACGTCACGGTCAGCAAACCGGGCGAAGAAGCGCTCCAGGACCTGCGCAGCCAAATGGCGAAGAAACCATGACGATCCAATCGAAATCCAGAGGACAACGCATGAAGATCACAGGCGTCTCGACTCCTTCCATCTCCATCACGCCGCAAGCCGGCGCCGTATCCGCTTCGGTGGCGGTGGCGGCCCCGGCGACCGAATCATCATCGCCGCTCGAATCGGCGGTGCTGCAACCGGCCCAGGGCGCGCTGCGCGCCCTGCCCGACTTCGACGCTGCCCGCGTGGCCGAGCTGCGCGACGCCCTGGCCAAGGGCCAGCTGCCGTTCGACGCCGGCCGCCTCGCCGGGCTGATCCAGCGCTTCCATGGCAGCCAGGGGTAACGCATGAGCCGCATGACCCGCGACCAGGCGCTGGCGCGCCTGCTGGACGGCATCCAGGACGACCTCCGCGCCTGCACGACCATCCGCGACGTACTGGAACGCCAGTTCCAGGCCGCGCTGCGCCACCGCGGCGCCGAACTGGCGACGCTGGCCGGCGAACTGACGCCGCAGCTGGACACCATGGAACAGCGCCGCCAGCAGCGCGTGCAGCTGGTGCGCGCCCTGTTCGGCCAGCAGGCCGGCATGGACCAGCTGTTCAGCAGCCTGCCCGACGCCCAGCGCGGCGGCGCCAGCGCCGCCTGGGACCAGCTGGAGCAACTGGTGCGCGACTGCAAGCGCGCCACCACCCGCAACGCCAATCTGATGGCGGAACAGCATTCGGTGATGCAGCGCCTGATGCATGGTGAGGACCAGACCTATGCGCCACGCTGAATTCACGACCTCGATCCCGGCGCTGGCGCCGACCGCCGCGACCCGCCCTACCGCTGCCATCGGCAACGGCGGCGGTAACGGGGGGGCCAACTTCGGCGGCGTGTTCGGCTAGGTGCAGGGCGAAGTCGCCGACTTCATCCAGAACGGCGGCGGCGACTGGACCAGCAGCGCCAGCCTGAGCGCGGAAGGCCGTGTGTGGGCCGCGCGCGCCAGCGAAGCCGGCGCCGCCAATGCCATCGTCGGCGACGGCGACAGTACCGCCTCGCCCGACCAGCAGGCCTTCCTCGAGAGTATCGCGCCGTGGGCGCGCGAAGCGGCCGACAAGCTGGGCGTGGCGCCGGAACTGGTGTCCGCGCATGCTGCGCTGGAATCGGGCTGGGGCCGCCGCCCGCTGAAGAATGCCGACGGCAGCTCGACCCACAACCTGTTCGGCATCAAGGCCGGCAGCAGCTGGAAAGGCGACGTCGCCGACAACAGCACCACCGAATACGTGGGCGGCGCGGCGGTCAAGACCAGTGCGCGCTTCCGCGCCTATCCGGACCAGGCCAGCGCCTTCCGCGACTATGCGCAGATGCTGATCGATAATCCGCGTTTCCGCGGTGCGCTCGGCACCGGCAGCGATGCCCATGCGTTCGCATCGGGCCTGGCCAAGGGCGGCTACGCCACCGACCCCTCATACGCGGCCAAGCTGTCGCGCCTGGCCGGCAAGCTGCAGGGCGTCGGCAGCTGAACAACGCCCCGTTCCCTATCTATTAGTTAGTTGCCGACCGGTTCGACCATCCCCGGACCGGCCACCCGCATGCGCACCACCTGGCCGCTGTTGGCATTCTTTACCCGCACCATGGCGCCGCGCGCGCCGGCATCCAGTGCCTCGCCGGCAGTGCTGACTTCGATGCCGTCGCGGCGCGCGATCATGGTCACGGCGTCGCCGCGCTTGACCATCACGGGACTGCTGAGCTGGCCGCCACGCAAAATGTCTCCTGGGCGCAACATGCGACGTGACATTTGTCCGACAGCATCTTCAGGTGTCGTGATCGGATCGGCAATGTTGGAAATATCACGGCGCTCGATCGTGACTTGTGCATCGGTCAATGCCTCGTTGGCGGCAACCGGGGCCGCAGCGACCGCCACCATGGCCGTCAGGCGCGCGCGGACCACGTACTCGTACCTCCATCCGGGCGTGTCGTTACAACGCGCCAGGAAGCGCATCCGCAGGGGAGAACGGGTATCCAGGGCTTCGATGGCGACATTCTGGGTGCATGGCGGCGCCGCGCGGGTGGTCACGACGGCCACCTCGACCTGCGGTTCGGTCAATCCGGACGCCGCCATTTGTCTTTCCAATTCGGCACGGGCGGCTTGTTCGATTTGTATCGATAAAGGTTGCTGTGCGGCAATTGCGAGGCCCGAAACCAGCACAAGTGTCGTCGTGACAAGGGTTGCCTTACAGAAAGCAATCATTAGAGAATAGCGGCAGTAGAAAGAAATCCGATTTTAACCAATCACATTGCATTGCAGGACAACGGAGATTCCGGACCATGACGTTTAATTTCAAGGATGCACTCGGGGTGCACGCGGATGCGCTGCAGGTACGTGCGGAGCGCACCAAGGTGCTGGCGGCGAACATCGCCAACGAAAGCACGCCCGGCTTCACCGCCCGCGACATCGACTTCGGCGCGATGCTGCAGGACCGTATCGATTCCGAGAATGGCGAGATGAGCCTGGGCGAAGGCGACCCGTTGTACCGCGTGCCCTTCCACCCGAGCGCCGACGGCAATACCGTCGAGATCGGCGTCGAGCAGGCGGCGTTTTCGCAGAACGCTTCCGATTTCCAGACCAGCCTGACCTTCGTGAACATGCAGCTGCGCGGTCTGGCCAAGGCCATCAACGGCCAGTAACCCGGGCCGACAAAGGATACTGAACATGGGCTTCAAGGACATCTCGAATATCGCCGGTTCGGCGATGACGGCGCAATCGGTGCGCCTGAATACGATCGCCAGCAACCTGGCCAACGCCAACGCCGTGGCCGGCTCGGAAGCCGAAGCCTATCGCGCGCGCAAGCCGGTGTTCGCCGCCATGGTCGAAGGCCAGGCCGGCGGCGGCGTGCAGGTGCTCGACGTGGTGCAAAGCAGCGAGCCGCTGCGCCGCGTGCACGAGCCGGACAATCCGAAGGCGGATGCCGACGGCATGGTGTATTACGCCAACGTCAACGAAGTGGCCGAAATGGCCGACATGATGTCCGCCTCGCGCGCATTCGAGACCAACGTCGAGGTGCTGGGCCGGATCAAATCGATGCAGCAGTCGCTGCTGAAACTGGGCGAGGGCTGATCGACATGGTTACCACGACTTCCACCACCAACAACCCGTTGGGCAACAACACCACGACGGCCGGCAGCGGCGCCGTCGCGCCCCAGGCCAGCACCTCGGAAAACCGCGACATGTTCACCAAGCTGCTGGTCGCGCAGATCCAGAACCAGGATCCGCTCGAGCCGCAGGATCCGACCACCTACGTCAACCAGCTGTCGCAGCTGTCGCAGACCGAGGCGCTGCAGAACCTGTCGACCATGACCACCGCCAACGCCAGCATCCTGCAGAGCCTGCAGACCCTGGCGATGGGCGGCCAGGTCGGTTCCGACGTGACCGTGGTCACCGACCACGTCAAGCTGGACGGCGCCAGGATCAACGGCAGCATCAACCTGCTCGGCGCCAGCAGCGCCACCAACCTGGTCCTGACCGGCATCGACGGCCAGCAGCATGTGGTGGCGCTGCCCGCCCACGGTTCGGGCGAGCAGGCCTTCACGATCGATCCGGACGCGCTCGGCCTGGCGCCGGGCACTTATTCCATCCAGGCGCAGCCGTCCGACGGCAGCGCACCGCAGGTCGAAGTGGCGGCACGCCTGAACAGCGTGCGCGTCACCGGCGCCGGCGTCGTATTGCAAGTGGCGGGCATTGGCGAGGTCGATCCCTCGACCGTCACGGGTTTCAACGGCAAGACGGGCTCCTGAGCGGGCCTCCCTCCTCTACCGCATCAAAATATCAAGGAATCGACATGAGCTTCGACATCGCACTGTCCGGCATCCAGGCCATCAACGAGCAGCTGGAAACCGTTTCGCACAACATCGCCAACGCCGCCACCTACGGCTTCAAGGCCAGCCGCGCCAACTTCGCCACCGTGATGGCCGGCAGCAAGGCCAACGGCACCGAGATCGGTTCGGTCACCCAGAACATCAGCCAGAACGGCAGCAGCACCACCACCGGCCGCGGCCTCGACGCCGCCATCGACGGCCGCGGCTTCTTCGTCAGCCGCGATCCGCAGGGCGGCATGACCTACAGCCGCGTCGGCATCTTTTCGACCGACACCGGGGGCTACCTGATCGACAGCAACGGCAAGAAGGTGCAGGGCTACGGTCCGGCCACCAACGGCACCCTCGGCGCCATGGGCGACATCCAGGTGCCGACCGGCCAGATCCCGGCCGTCGCCACCAAGAACATCGCCTTCGTCGGCAACGTGTCGGCCGACTGGGACGACATGCCGGTCGCGTCCTTCGACTCGACCAAGGCAGGCAGCTACAACATGGTCAAGCAGTCGATCGTGTACGACTCGCTGGGTAGCCAGCACACGTTGTCGCAGTACTTCGTCAAGACCGGTGCCAACACCGTCAACGCGTACTACTCGCTGGACGGCGCCAAGGCCGACATGAACTCGGCCAAGGCCGAGCTGACCTTCAACGACAAGGGCGAGCTCACCGGTGGCTCCGGCACGGTCAACTACGACGCCAAAGGCGGCGCCGCTGCCGGCACCGTCACCATCGACTACACCGGCACCACCCGCTTCGCCGGCGACGCCACCACCACCACCAACCGCAGCGACGGCTATGCCTCGGGCGCCTTCGTCGGCGTCGAGCTGGCCGGCGACGGTTCGCTGGTCGCCAAGTACAGCAACGACCAGTCGCAGGTGGTCGGCACCGTGGCCATCGCCAACTTCGCCAACGAAGGCGCGCTGCAGGCGATCAGCGACACCAGCTGGACCGCCAACGCCGGCTCGGGCGCGGCCCTGTACAACGTGCCGGGCGTGGGCCTGGCGGGCAAGCTCAATACCGGCGCGCTGGAAGGCTCGAACGTCGACATCACCTCGGAACTGGTCGGCCTGATGACCTCGCAGCGCAACTACCAGGCCAACTCCAAGGTCCTGACCACCGAAAGCCAGATGATGCAGGCCCTGATGCAGGCCCTGTAATCCGGACACCGATCGAACACTGAGCCGACATGGATAAACTGATCTTCACCGCTGCTTCCGGCGCCGACCGCCTGATGCGCGCCCAGCAGGTCCACGCCAACAACCTGGCCAACCTGGATACCGCGGGCTTCCGCGCCAGCATGGAAGTCGCCGGCCACGCCAAGCCGAACGGCGGCTACGGCTACGACGACGTGCACATGACGAACATGCAGGCCGACACCCTCTCGACCCGCGCCGGCAGCGTGCGCGAGACCGGCCGCCCGCTCGACGTGGCGGTCGGCGGCAAGGGCTGGCTCGCCGTGCAGTACGGCGACGGCGAAGCCTACACTCGCTCGGGCGAGATCGAGATGAGCGCCGAAGGCGCGCTGTCGGTGCACGGCCACCCGCTGATGGGCGAAGGCGGCCCGATCACGCTGCCCCCGCACACCGCGGTCGAGATCGGCACCGACGGCACCATCTCGGTGCTGACCGAAGGCGCGACCCAGATGCAGGTGATCGACAAGCTGCGCCTGGTGAACGCCGAAGGCACGGAACTGACCAAGAACGAGGCCGGCCTGATCGTCGCCCGCGACGGCGCTCCCCTGGCCACCGACCCCAACGTGAAACTGCGCTCGCGTGCGCTGGAAGGCAGCAACGTGTCGGCAGTCGAGGAAATGGTCGCCACCATGAGCCTGAACCGCAGCTTCGAGATCCAGATGAAGCTGTTCCAGGCGAGCGACAAGATGAATGAAGCCGGTAACAAATTGATCGGCGCTTAAAAAGGAAATCCCATGAATCCCGCAATGTTGATCAGCAAGACCGGCGTGCAAGCCCAGGATGCGAAGCTGCAAGCCATCGCCAACAACCTGGCCAACGTGAACACGGCCGGCTTCAAGCGCGACCGCGTCGTGTTCGAAGACCTGTTCTACCAGATCGACGCCCAGCCGGGCGCCCAGGTCGCGGACAACACCGTGTCCAACGGCGTCCAGCTGGGTAACGGCGTGCACGTCGTCGGCACCCAGAAGATCTTCACCAACGGCAGCATCCAGACCACCAGCCAGCCGCTCGACGTCGCCATCTCGGGCAACGGCTTCCTCGAGGTGCGCCGTCCGGACGGCACCGCCGCCTACACCCGCGCCGGCCAGCTGCAGGTCGACGCCAACGGCGTGCTGGTCAACGCCCAGGGCCTGCCCCTGGTGCCGCAGATCACCGTGCCCAACAACGCGCTGTCGCTCACCATCGGCGCCAACGGCATGGTCAGCGCCGCGGTCCCGGGCAGCACTGCCCCGACCGAACTCGGCCAGCTGACCCTGACCACCTTCGTCAACCCGGCCGGCCTGCAGGCAATGGGCGAGAACCTGTTCCAGGAAACCGCCGCCAGCGGCAACCCGAACCAGGGCCAGCCCGGCACCGCCGGCATCGGCACCCTCAAGCAGGGCGCGCTGGAAGGCTCGAACGTGCAGGTGGTGGAAGAGATGGTCGACATGATCGCCGCCCAGCGCACCTACGAGATGAACACCAAGGTGCTGTCGGCTGCCGACAACATGCTGCAGTACCTGTCGCAGGCGGCGCGCTGATCATGGTCCGTCTGAATGCCGCAGCAGCAGCGGCCATCCTGCTGCTCACCGGTTGCGCCTCCAACGTGCCGCTGCGTACCGCGGCCCCGGTCGACGACGCCCTCGCCCTGCCCAAGGCCAGCGCCTCGCGCACCGGCATGTCCGGCGGCGTGTTCTCGGCCGACACCGTGTCGCTGACCTCGGACGCGCGCGCCTTCCGCATCGGCGACGTGGTGACGATCCTGCTGCAGGAAACCACCCAGGCCAGCAAGAAGGCCGGCACCAGCTTCAGCAAGGGCTCGTCGGTCTCGGTGGCCCCGCTCGGCGCGCTCGGCAAGACCTTCGGCCGTACCTCGATCGACGCCAGCGCCGACCGCGGCTTCCAGGGCGACGCCACCAGCACCCAGCAGAACGCGCTGTCCGGCGCGGTCACCGTGATCGTGCAGGAAGTGCTGCCGAACGGCCTGCTGCGCGTGGCAGGCGAAAAGCGCCTGCAGCTGAACCAGGGCGAGGAATTCCTGCGCGTGAAGGGCTACCTGCGCGCCGCCGACATCGATTCGGAAAACCAGGTCTCCTCGCTGCGCGTGGCGAATGCCCGCATCGCCTATTCCGGCCAAGGCTCGCTGGCCGACGCCAATACCCCCGGCTGGCTGACCCGCTTCTTCGCCGGCCCCCTGATGCCGTTCTGAGCACGACATGACTCCATTCGCACGTCCCGCTTCACTGATCCGTATCGTTTCCCTGGCCGTACTGGCCAGCCTCTCGCTGTCCGCCGCGTCCGTGGCCATGGCGGCGCCGGCCATACCGAAGACCTCGGCCCAGGTGGAGCCGGCCATGCCGCGCACCCAGGCGCTGCGTAACCTGGTCAGCGTCGAGGGCGTCCGCGAAAACCCGCTGGTGGGCTACGGCCTGGTCGTCGGCCTGAACGGCAGCGGCGACTCGACCCAGGTCAAGTACTCGAGCCAGTCGGTGGTCAACATGCTCAAGCAGTTCGGCGTCAAGCTGCCGCAGGGCGAGGATGCCAAGAACAAGAACGTGGCGGCGGTGATGGTGTCCGCCGTCTTCCCGCCGGGCTACCGCCGCGGCCAGTCGATCGACATCACGGTGTCGTCGCTGGGCGACGCCAAGAGCCTGCGCGGCGGCACCCTGCTGCTGACCCAGCTGCGCGCGGCCGACAACGAAGTCTATGCGCTGGCCCAGGGCAACGTGGTGGTCGGCGGCCTGTCGGCTTCGGGCAAGAGCGGCTCCTCGGTGACGGTGAACACGCCGACCGGCGGCCGCATCCCGAACGGCGCCCAGATCGAGCGCGAGATTCCGACCGACTTCTCGACCCGCCCGCAAGTCATGCTGCGCCTGCGCCACCCGAATTTCGACACCGCGACCAACGTCGTGAACGCGATCAACCGCCGCTTCGGCGACGTCGCCACCACCGCCGACGGCACCAGCGTCGAAGTGGTCGCCCCAGCCAACCCGACCGAGCGCGTGGCCTTCGTCGCCAAGCTGGAAAACATGATGGTGGAAGCCGGCGCCGAGACGCCCAAGGTGGTGTTCAACTCGCGCACCGGCACCGTGGTGATCTCGGACGGCCTGCGCGTGAAATCGGCCGCCGTCACCCACGGCGCGCTCAAGGTCGTGATCTCGGAAAGCTCGGCGGTCAGCCAGCCGGGCCCGCTGTCGAACGGCCAGACCGCGGTCACGCCGCAGTCGAAGATCTCGGTCGACCGCGGTTCGGGCCAGATGTTCCACTGGCCGGCCGGTGCCCGCCTGCAGACCATCATCGACGTGGTCAACAGCCTGGGCGCCTCGCCCGACGACATCATGGCGATCCTGCAGGCGCTCGACCAGGCCGGCGCGATCGAAGGCGAACTGGTGGTGATCTGATGCTGAACAACCTCACCCCGCTCAAGCCGCTGCATCCGGAACAGGCCGGCCCCGCCGATGCGGTGGCCCCGGCCGCCGCCGCCGCCCAGGCACCGGATCCGGCCTACGTGGCGAAGGCCACCAAGGCCGCGGTCGAATTCGAAAGCTTCTTCATCTCGCACATGCTGCACCAGATGCGCGAGAACCAGCGCACCATCGCCCCGGAAGACAGCGCGGCCAAGAACAAGGTCAACCAGGACATGACCGACATGGTCGACAACATGCTGGCCGGGAACCTGGCCAACCAGCGCGCCTTCGGCGTCGCCGATGCCATTTTGAAGCAATTGTTGCCGCAAGGACTTAATAAAGCCGGCTGAACGGTCGCCTGTCTGTATTGATCCCGCCCATATGAGACGTACCCCATGAGCATCCTGAACAACGCGCTGTCCGGCGCGCTCGCATCGCAGCTGGCGCTGTCCGCCAGCAGCCAGAACATCGCCAACCTGCAGACCAAGGGTTATACGCGCCAGTCCGCCCTGCTGACGGCGGCGGCGCCTTCGGGCGGCGCCAACCAGGCCGGCAACGGCGTGCGTGTGAGCTCGCTAATGCGTTTTTCGGACAACTATAAAACCCAGCAGCTGTGGCGCAGCAACTCGGAAGTCGGCGAGCGCTCCCAGACCCAGCCCTACATGACCCAGCTGGAACAGGTCATGGCCGACGACGAATCCAACCTGTCGAGCGGGATCGACAGCTTCTTCGCCGCCCTGAACGCAGTCGCCGGCGTCGATCCGACCTCGACCCCGCTGCGCCAGCAGGTGGTCACCACCGGCACGCTGCTGGCCCAGCGCTTCAACAGCCTGAACAACGTCTACAACGCCCAGATGCAATCGGTGCGCCAGCAGCGCAGCGCCGTGATCGACTCGGCCAACAGCGCGATCGCCACGATCGCCTCGCTGAACACGCAGATCGCCAACGCGAATGCCAGCGGCACCAACGCTTCTAGCCTGATCGACACGCGCGACCAGGCGATCGACAGCCTGGCCGGCCAGCTGGCGCTGGAAGTCAGCGACCAGCCGGACGGCACCCGCAACGTCTCGCTGAAGTCGGGCCAGTCGCTGGTGCTGGGCGGCGTCGCCGGCACGCTGAGCGTGGGCGGCGGCCTCGAACAGACCTTCAGCCTCGAATTCGCCGGCACCTCGTTCGCGCTCGACCCGACCAAGGCCGGCGGCCAGCTCGGCGGCCTGTCGACCTATGTCACGGACACCCTGAAGCCGCTGCAGCAGGGCGTGGCCGACATCGCCAAGCAGGTCGCCGACAAGATCAACACCCAGCTCGCCGCCGGCTACGCGATGGACGGCACCCAGGGCAAGCCGATGTTCGTCTACACGCCGGGCAATACCTCGAACATGCTGCAGGTAGCCGACGGCTTCCAGACCGCCGACCTGGCGTTCTCGGGCGACCGCACCGCGGGCGACACTGGCAACCTGCAGAAGCTGGTCGACATCAAGAACCAGACGATCACGGTGACCGGCCTCGGCACGGTCCTGATCAGCGACGCCGACACCCAGCTGGTCGGCAAGCTGGCCGTGCAAAGCCAGCAGAACAAGACCGCGCTGAACACCGCCCAGTCGATGCGCGACCAGGCCGATGCCGACTGGCAGGCGACGAGCGGCGTCAACCAGGACGAAGAAGCCGTGAACCTGGTCGAATACCAGAATATGTACCAGGCCAACATGAAGGTGATGTCGGTGGCGAATGCCCTGTTCGACGCCACCCTGGCCATGATGGGTTAAGGTTAAGGAACAAGAGCATGCGAATCGCGACCAGCCAATACCAATCGATGATGAACCAGTCGCTCCAGAAGAACCAGGAGCGCATCACCTACGTCACCCAGCAGATGGCGAACGGCAACCGCATCCAGCTGCCGTCGGACGATCCGGTCGACAGCGTGCGCATGTCGCGCCTGAAGCGCGAGGAAGCCGCCGTCAAGCAGTACCGCGACAACATCGCCGCGGTCCAGCAGCGCATGTCGAAGACCGAGGGCTACCTGCAGAACATGGTCAACGACATGCAGTCGGGGCGCGACCTGCTGGTCTGGGCTTCGGACGGCAGCAACACGCCGGACGACCTGAAGTCGATGGTCACCTCGCTGACCTCGCTGCGCGACAGTATCCTGTACACCGCCAACACGATCGACCAGGAAGGCCGCCACGTGTTTTCCGGCACCGTGACGGGCAGCGCGCCGATCGCCTACGACGCCACCCAGCCGCTGGGTGCGCGCTACAGCTACGCCGGCAACACCAATGCCCAGACCGTGGTCGTCGGCAACGGCATCACCCAGACCGCGAACCAGAACGTGAAGGGCCTGGAAAAGCTGCTCAACCAGCTCGACCAGACCATCGATACCCTGTCGAACTCCGGCCGCGATGCGAGCGACGCCACGGTCAAGGCAACCCTGTCGGCCAACCTGGACGGCTTCGACGATGCGATGGACCTGCTGTCCGGCAAGGTCGCCGTACTGGGCGGCCAGCAGAACATCCTGTCGACCATCGACGCCAATCACCAGAACGTCAGTTTGTCGAACCAGATGGCGATCAACGACATCGGCCAGCTCGACGTCGGCGCCGCCGCAATCGAACTGAACGGTTATTCCACGGCGCTGCAGGCCACCTATAAAGCCTACAGCAAGATCGGCACTCTTTCCCTGTTCTCGGCGCTCTGATGGCAATCGACACAGCACTCCGTTCCTCCACCGGCGGCACCCTCGTCGCCGGCACCTCCACACCGGCGCGCCTGGCGCCGGCACGCAGCCTCGACGTCGTCGACCTCGACAAGGACGCCGCCGGCACGGCCGTCGCCGCGCCGGCCCCGCTGCGCAGCAACGGCAGCGCCGCCGCCATCGGCAGTGCGCTGCAGAACTCGGTCGCGCGCGCCCAGCAGGCGGTCGACTACCTCGAGCAGGTCGCCGGCCAGCTGGAAAACCTGAAAGGCGAGATCAGCGCCAGGCTGTCCGGTGCCGGCAACGGCCAGCGCAGCCAGCAGCGCAGCGTCCAGCGCCAGCAGCTCGACGGCGCGGTGCGCCAGCTGACCAACACGCTGGCGGCGCGCAAGAGCAGCGCCGGCGGCGGCGTCGACGCCAACCTGAACTTCGACGGCCAGCCGGCCCAGCAGCGCTTCCGCATCCGCGGCCTGGACATCGATACCCTGCAGCAGAACGCGCCGCAGACGGTGGCGTTCTCGGTCGGCGGCATCGGCGGCCCGCAGCTGGCGGTCACCATCGGCACCGACCAGTCGAGCGAGGAAACCGCGCGCGCGATCGACCGCGCCATCGCGCCGCTGGGCGTGCGGGCCGGCCTGAGCAACGGCGGCCTGGTGTTCTCGACCCCGGAAACCAACTGGCCGGCGGTCAGGGACAGCATCGCCGTCAGCGGCCGCGGCCGCGTCGCCACCGAGGAAATCGCGCCGTCGCTGGCGCCGCAGCAGTGGACGATCGGCAGCAACAGCAGCACGAACGGCGGCAACGCCGGCAATGCGGACGCGCTGCGCCAGAGCCTGCGCGAGGTCGTGCAGGCCCTGGAGCGCGTGCGCCGTTCGCAGGACGCCGCCAGCAGCGCGCTCTCCGCCGCCAGCTCGCAGGTCGTCACCGCGACCACGCCGCCGCCGGAAGTCGACCTGGCGGCCGACGACTTCGCCAGCGCCGCGGCGAATACCAACTACGATTCGCTGCTGGCGCTGAGCTCGGCGCTGGTGGGCGTCAGCCGCGAGCGCGTGCTGGCCCTGCTGGGCTTGCGCTGATCGGCGCGCCGCGACGTGAAAAAGCCGCCCGAGGGCGGCTTTTTTCACACCTGTACTTCCCGCGCCGGTTGCTTGCCTCCATCCCCACGACCTGGAACGCTACAACCATAAAAACGCCACGACCATAAAAAAACCCGCTGCAGGCAGCGGGTTTTTTTGCAACCAGAAAGCGCGATTACGCGTTTTCGCGGCTGGCCTTCTTGCGCTCGTGCTCTTTCAGGTGACGCTTGCGCAGGCGGATCGACTTCGGCGTGATCTCGACCAGCTCGTCGTCCTCGATGAACTCGACGGCGTATTCCAGCGACATCTGGATCGGCGGCACCAGGCGCACGGCTTCGTCGGTACCCGACGAACGCACGTTGGTCAGCTGCTTGCCCTTGATCGGGTTGACGACCAGGTCGTTGTCGCGCGAGTGGATACCGATGATCATGCCCTCGTACACCGGGGTGTTGTGCTCGACGAACATGCGGCCGCGGTCCTGCAGCTTCCAGATCGCGTAGGCGACGGCGGCGCCGTCATCCTGCGAGATCAGCACGCCGTTGCGGCGGCCGGCCAGTTCACCCTTGCTGTTGTCGACCGGTGCGTATTCGTGGAACACGTGACTCATCAGGCCGGTACCGCGGGTCAGGGTCATGAATTCGCCCTGGAAGCCGATCAGGCCACGTGCCGGGATCAGGTATTCCAGACGAACGCGGCCCTTGCCGTCCGATTCCATGTTCTGCAGGTCGCCACGGCGGCGGCCCAGTTCTTCCATCACGCCGCCCTGGTTGACTTCTTCGACGTCGACCGTCAGGTTCTCGAACGGCTCGTGACGCACGCCGTCGACCATCTTGTAGACCACGCGCGGACGCGACACGGCCAGCTCGAAGCCTTCGCGGCGCATGTTTTCCAGCAGGATCGTCAGGTGCAGCTCGCCGCGGCCCGAGACTTCGAAGGTGGTGTCGTCTTCGGTCGGCAGCACGCGCAGTGCGACGTTGGCCTTCAGTTCGCGCTCGAGACGCTCGCGCAGCTGGCGGCTGGTCACGAACTTGCCTTCGCGGCCGGCCAGCGGCGAGTTGTTGACCATGAAGTTCATGGTCAGGGTCGGCTCGTCGACGGTCAGCATCGGCAGCGCTTCCGGGGTATCCGGTGCGCACACGGTCGAGCCGATGCCGATTTCTTCGATACCGTTGATCAGGCAGATGTCGCCGGCGACGGCTTCATCGACCAGCACGCGCTCCAGGCCCTTGAAGTTCAGCACCTGGTTGATGCGGCCCTTGATCGGGGTCGAATCCGGACCGTTCAGGACGACGACGTCCTGGCCGGTCTTGACGCGGCCGCGGTTGACGCGGCCAATGCCGATCTTGCCGACGTAGGACGAGTAGTCCAGCGAGGTGATCTGCATCTGCAGCGGGCCGTCCGGATTGTCGTCGCGCACCGGCACGTATTTCAGGATGGCGTCGAACAGCGGCTTCATGTCGCCGCTGCGCACGTCTTCGGTCAGGCCGGCATAGCCGTTCAGGCCCGAGGCGTAGACGATCGGGAAGTCGAGCTGCTCGTCGTTGGCGCCCAGCTTGTCGAACAGTTCGAAGGTCTGGTTGATGGCCCAGTCGGCGCGCGCGCCCGGACGGTCGACCTTGTTGACGACCACGATCGGCTTCAGGCCCAGGGCCAGCGCCTTGCGGGTCACGAAACGGGTCTGCGGCATCGGGCCTTCCTGGGCATCGACCAGCAGCAGCACCGAGTCGACCATCGACAGCACGCGCTCGACCTCGCCACCGAAGTCGGCGTGGCCGGGGGTGTCGACGATGTTGATGTGGGTGCCTTCGTACTCGACTGCGCAGTTCTTCGACAGAATCGTGATGCCACGTTCTTTTTCGAGATCGTTCGAGTCCATCACGCGGGTGTCGACCGCCTGGTTTTCACGGAAAGTGCCGGATTGGCGCAGCAGCTGGTCCACCAGGGTGGTCTTGCCGTGGTCAACGTGGGCGATGATTGCGATATTACGAATCGCGCGTTTGGTGTCTGACATATGCGTTTTCAACAGTGAATGTTGCGTGATGGGCGGATGAGTCGAGCTTTCCGATTTCCAGAACCGACTATTATAGCAGGCTTGCGGCAGTTGCTGCACGGTTACTGCTCCCTGGCGGCCGCGAAAGTCCTGTATTTTCAAAGATTTGCTGCCTGCCGGGCGCTCGCCCGCGGGATTTGCGCCAGCTTGGCGCAGAGATGTGACCTGCTTGTGACGGCGTATGTGGCGTGCATCGCCCGCCTTTCAAGAGCCCGCAAACAGTTTCATGTCTGACGGCGCAGCGCCCACAGCGCGTTCATCCAGAGGATCAGGCCGGTGCCGAGGAAACCGACCGGGTCGGCCGGTCCACCGGCGGCATGGCGCGGGTACAGGATGGCAAAGCCGACCAGGGCAGCGGCCGTGACGTAATGCGGCGGATTGCGGAACACATGGGCCAGCGGCACGAAGTGCAGGCCGATCACGATGATCCCCATCGGCACCACCCAGGCGCCGTAGCCGAAGTGGGCCAGCACGTTGCCGAGCACCAGGATCACGATCCACTGCCCCGCATTCACGATGTGGAAGATGCGGTCGGCCCGCTTCTTTGCCGGCGTACCGGCCTCTTCCGCCAGCGCCGGCGCATGCTGGCGGTAGGTCAGCCAGGCACTGGCAGCCAGCGCCAGTCCCACCACGGCGATCGCGCTGAACAGACCGGCACCGGCGCCCGTGCGCCGGTTCCACACTTCCAGCAGGACTGCGCCGAACACGGAAAAGAACAGCGCGCCGATGGCACGGCTGGCCTGGCGCGCGCGGGCGCCGGGGGCGGGGTGGATGGCTTGCATGGAGATTCCTGCCTGGTTACACACGACACGTGATCGGCGTTCAATATCCCCCAACCATGCTGGATGGGCAAGCATTCCGGTACCCGTTGTTGCGTGAAAGACTCAGCCCTGGAAAGCGATCAAACGTTCCGGCGCCAGGATCGCATACTCGCCGAGCAGCGCGGTGCCGAGCAGCCTGCCGTCGCGGTACACGCGTACCCTGCCCTCCTGCGCGGGCACGCTGACCGCCGGCTCCTTGCCGAGCGCCAGGCGCTGGCCATTCAGGAAGCGCTTGGCCAGCTCGTCCGTGAGCTCGACGCGCGGGAAGGTCGACAGCAGCGTGTCGACCGGCGCCAGCAGCGACAGCGGCTCGGGGTGCGCCTGCAGCTGTTCCAGCGTCACCATGCCGTCCACCGTGAGCGCGCCGACCTGGATCCGGCGCAGCGCGTTCAGGTGGGCGCCGCAGCCCAGTGCCGCGCCGATGTCTTCGCCCAGCACGCGCACGTAGGTGCCCTTGCTGCAGGTGACACGGATGACCAGCATCGGCGCCTCGTAGCGCACCAGTTCCAGTGCATGGATGGTGACCGGACGCGCTTCGCGTTCGAGCACGATGCCTTCGCGTGCGTATTCGTAATAGGCCTTGCCGTCGCGCTTGAGCGCCGAGTACATCGGCGGCACCTGCAGGATCGGGCCGCGGAAACGGGCCAGTGCAGCTTCGATCCGTTCGACACTGACATCGACCGGCTTCGTCTCGATCGCCTCGCCTTCGGTATCGCCGGTGGTCGTGGTGATGCCCAGGTGGACCGTCGCCAGGTAGGTCTTGTCGGCTTCTAGCAGGTCTTGCGAGAACTTGGTCGCCTCGCCGAAGCACAGCGGCAGCAGGCCGGTGGCGAAGGGATCGAGGGTGCCGGTATGGCCGGCCTTCTTGGCGTTGACCACGCGCTTGGCCTTGATCAGGGCGTCGTTCGAGGACAGGCCGACCGGCTTGTCGAGGAGCAGTACCCCGTCGACCAGGTCGCGGGGCTTCTTCGGGGGCCGTGCGTTCACTTGGAATCGAGGCCGTCACCGGCCGACTCTTCGTCGGCTTTGCCCGTGGTCTCGGGATCGTCGGCGGCGCGGGTGGCATTGGCCTGGTCGATCAGGGCCGACATCGCCAGGCCACGGCTGGTCGAGGTGTCGTGCACGAAGTGCAGCTGCGGCAGCGTGTGGATGTGCAGGCGCTTGCCGAGCAGGTTGCGCAGGTAGCCGGACGCCTTGCTCAGGCCTTCGAGGGTCTGCTTGACCTCTTCCGGGCTGTCCTTGAGCAGGGTGAAATATACCTTGGCGTGGGCGTAGTCCGGAGTCAGCTTGACTTCGCTGATGGTGACCATGCCGACGCGCGGGTCCTTCAGTTCGAAGGCGATCAGTTCCGACAGGTCCTTCTGGATCTGGTCGGCGACGCGCAGGCCGCGCGAGGGGATGCTTTTGCTATGTTTTGCCATATGTTTACTACTGTGTATTCTTGTTTTGTCGTTAGCGCCGGATGTGGAATGGCCAACGCATAAAAATTTGGGGCCAGTCGTCCGGCGCCGTAGCGCGGGATGACTGGCCCCATGGTACTCCTATTACTACTATCCGAAATGCGCGGTAATTACAGCGTACGCGCCACTTCCTGGACTTCGAAGACTTCCAGCACGTCGCCGACTTCGATCTCGTTGTTGCCCTTCAGCGACAGGCCGCACTCCAGGCCCGCACGGACTTCCTTGGCGTCGTCCTTGAAGCGCTTGAGCGAATCGATCTCGCCGGTCCAGACCACGATGTTGTTGCGCAGCAGGCGGACCGACGAGGTACGCTTGACCACGCCATCGGTAACCAGGCAGCCCGCGATCGCGCCGACCTTCGACACCAGGATGACCTGGCGGATTTCGACCTGGCCGGTGATGTGCTCGCGCTTCTCCGGTGCCAGCATGCCCGACAGTGCCGTCTTGATCTCGTCGATCGCATCGTAAATGATGCTGTAGTAACGGATGTCGACGCCGTTCGATTCCGCCAGCTTGCGCGCCTGGGCGTCGGCACGGGCATTGAAGCCGATGATGACTGCCTTCGACGCGGTCGCCAGGTTGACGTCCGACTCGGTGATGCCGCCGACCGCCGCATGGACGACCTGTACGCGCACTTCCGAGGTCGACAGCTTCTGCAGCGAACCGACCAGTGCTTCCTGCGAACCCTGCACGTCCGTCTTGATGATGAGCGGCAGGTTCTTGACTTCGCCCTCGGCCATCTGGTCGAACATGTTTTCCAGCTTCGCTGCCTGCTGCTTGGCCAGCTTGACGTCGCGGAACTTACCTTGACGGAACAGTGCGATTTCGCGCGCCTTGCGCTCGTCGCCCATCACCATCGCTTCTTCGCCGGCGCTCGGCACTTCGGTCAGACCCTGGATTTCGACCGGGATCGACGGACCTGCTTCGGTCACCGACTTGCCGTTCTCGTCCAGCATCGCACGGACACGGCCGAACGAGGAACCGGCCAGCACGACGTCGCCGCGGCGCAGCGTACCCGACTGCACCAGGATGGTCGCCACCGGACCACGGCCCTTGTCCAGGCGGGCTTCGACCACCAGGCCACGTGCCGGCGTTTCCACCGGTGCCTTGAGTTCCAGCACTTCGGCTTGCAGCAGCACGTTTTCCAGCAGGTCGTCGATGCCCTGGCCGGTTTTCGCCGACACCGGGACGAACGGCGATTCGCCACCGTATTCTTCCGGCACCACGCCTTCGGCAACCAGTTCCTGGGTCACACGGTCGGTGTTCGCACCCTGCTTGTCGATCTTGTTGATCGCCACGACCAGGGGCACGCCGGCAGCTTTCGCGTGGGCGATCGCTTCCTTGGTCTGCGGCATCACGCCGTCGTCGGCCGCCACCACCAGGATGACGATGTCGGTCGCCTTGGCACCGCGGGCACGCATGGCGGTGAACGCCTCGTGGCCCGGGGTATCCAGGAAGGTGACCATGCCGCGCGGGGTGTCCACGTGGTATGCACCGATGTGCTGGGTAATGCCGCCGGCTTCGCCAGCTGCCACCTTCGCACGGCGGATGTAGTCCAGCAGCGAGGTCTTGCCGTGGTCGACGTGACCCATGACGGTCACGACCGGTGCACGCGGCTTCGACTCGAACTCGGCGTGCTCGCCCTGGTCGGCCAGGATCGCTTCCGGATCGTCCTCGGCGGCAGCGAAGGCCTTGTGGCCCATCTCTTCCACCACGATCATCGCGGTTTCCTGGTCCAGCACCTGGTTGATGGTGCACATCTGGCCCAGCTTCATCAGCTGCTTGATGACTTCCGACGCTTTCACCGACATCTTGTGTGCCAGTTCGGCCACGGTGATCGTCTCGGGGACGTGGACGTCCTTGACGATCGCCTCGGTCGGCGCCTGGAAGTTCGATTCGCGGTCGTCGTGACCACGGCGCCCGCCGCGTCCGCCACCCGCACGCCAGCCGTCACGGCCGCCGGTCGGGGCTGCGCCGCCGCGGCCCTTCATGCCGCCGCCCGGGGCGCCGCGCTTCTTCTCGTCCGACCAAGTCGAAGCGACATTCGTCGACTTGATCGACTTCTTGTCGCCCGGTTTCGGACGCGCGCCGCCGCCTTCCGCCGGCTTGGCGGTAGCGTCGGCCGGCTTCTTGTCGGCAGGCTTGTGCAGGGTGCTCGGCTCGGCAGCCTTCGGCTTGACAGCCGCAGGTGCCGGTTCCGGCGCCTTGATCACGCGGCGCGGCTGCGCCATCATGGCCTTGATCTGGGCCACTTCGTCGGCCACGGCCTTGCGTGCGCGCTCGGTGGCGGCAGCGCGTTCGGCGGCTTCCTTGGCGGCTTCGTCGGCCTTGCGCTTGGCTTCCTCGGCAGCGGCTTTCTTGGCTTCGTCGGCAGCGGCGCGCTTGGCCTCCTCGGCAGCGTTTGCCACGTTCGCATTGGCATTGGCATTGGCATTGGCGCTGGCCGAAGCGGCCTGCGCGGCTTGCGCAGCGCGTGCAGCGGCCTGCTCGACTTCGCGCTGGGCACGTTCTTCGGCTTCGCGCTTGGCCTGCTCTTCGGCCGCCTTGGCCTGTGCGGCCTTTTCGGATTCGAGACGGGCCAGGCGTTCCTGCTTCTCGCGCAGCTCCGCCTCCTGGCGCGCCAGCAGTTCGGCCTGCTTGCGTGCTTCTTCCTCGCGGCGTGCCTGTTCGGCAGCGTCGATCACCGGCTCGGCCGGCTTGGTCGTGACGAGATCGTCACGCTGGACGAAGGTGCGCTTCTTGCGCACCTCGACCTGGATCGTGCGCGATTTGCCGCTCGCGTCAGCCTGCTTGATCTCGGAGGTTTCCTTGCGGGTCACCGTGATCTTTTTCTTTTCACCACCGTCGGCGGCGCCGTGGGTACGGCGCAGGTGGTTCAGCAGCTTATCCTTATCATCCTTGGACAAGGGATCTGACGTCGAACTTTTCTCGACGCCAGCAGAACGCAGCTGCGTCAGCAGCAGGTCTGCAGGCATCTTCAGTTCGGTGGCAAATTGGGCTACGTTGTTACTCGCCATTCAGTCCTCTTTTCTATGTGTCGCGAGATGATAAAGAAATTTTGTTGATTAAGAAAGCGCAAAGACCGAGGCGGCGCCGCGGTCTTTGCTTTTCTTTATGCCTTGGCGGTTTCCACCTGGCTCCAGGCTTTCGCCTGCAGCGCCTTGGCGCGGTCGTCGTACTTGGCGTCGACCAATTTCATCTCATCGTCGGTCACATCATTAAATTCATTCGTGATCAGATCGCGGGCACGTTCGGTCGGCAACGCCAGGATGGCGCTGAACTCGTCGTAGGCCAGGCCAGCGAATTGTTCCAGGGTCTTGATGCCGGCCAGGCCAAGCTTGCCGGCGGTGGTGCGGTCCATCCCTTCCAGGTTGACCAGCGCCTCTTCCATACCCTCGAGGCCCTCTTCGGAAGCGATCGCCTCGGTCACCAGCGCGTCGCGTGCACGGGTGCGCAGCTCGTTGACGGTGTCTTCGTCGAACGATTCGATCTCCAGCATTTCAGAGATGGGAACGTAAGCGATTTCTTCAAGACTCGAGAAGCCCTCTTCGACCAGGATATCGGCCACTTCCTGGTCCACATCCAGCTTTTCCATGAACAGCGACCGCACGGCCGCCGTTTCCTGCTCCGCCTTGTTGGCCGATTCCTCGGCCGTCATGATGTTGATCTTCCAGCCGGTCAGGTCGGACGCCAGGCGCACGTTCTGGCCCGAACGGCCGATCGCGATCGCCAGGTTTTCCTCGTCGACGACGACGTCCATCGCGTGCTTTTCCTCGTCGACCATGATCGACGACACGTTGGCCGGGGCCAGCGCGCCGATCACGAACTGCGCCGGATCTTCCGACCACAGCACGATGTCCACGCGCTCGCCGCCCAGCTCGCCGGTCACGGCCTGCACGCGCGAACCGCGCATGCCGACGCAGGTACCGATCGGATCGATGCGCTTGTCGGCGGTAAACACCGCGATCTTGGCGCGCACGCCGGCATCACGGGCAGCCGACTTGATCTGCAGAAGGCCCTGCTCGATTTCCGGAACTTCCAGCTCGAACAGCTTCATGATGAATTCCGGCGCGGTACGCGACAGGATCACCTGCGGGCCGCGCATGTTGCGGTCGACACGCAGGATGAAGGCGCGCACGCGGTCGCCGATACGCAGGTTTTCCTTCGGGATCATCTGGTCGCGCGGCAGGCGCGCCTCGATCTTGCCCGATTCGACGATCGCATCGCCGCGCTCCATGCGCTTGATGGTGCCGGTGACCAGTGCGTCGCCGCGCTCCAGGAAGTCCTGCAGGATCTGCTCGCGCTCGGCATCGCGCACGCGCTGCAGCACGACCTGCTTGGTGTCCTGGGCAAAACGGCGGCCGAACTCGACCGACTCGATCGGCTCTTCGATGTATTCGCCGACTTCGATGTCCGGAATCTGTTCTTTCGCTTCGAAATGCAGGATTTCCTGGTCCGGCAGCTGCAGGCCGGCCTCGTCCGGCACGACGTGCCAGCGCTGGAAGGTTTCGAATTCGCCGCTGTCGCGGTCGATGCTCACGCGGATGTCGACATCGCCTTCGTAGCGCTTTTTCGTGGCTTGCGCCAGCGCGAACTCGAGGGCGCCGAAGACGACCTCTTTATCGACATTCTTTTCGCGCGCAAGCGCATCAACCAGTAACAAAATTTCGCGACTCATGCTTTGCGACTCCTAAAATCCACCTTTGGCACCAAACGGGCCTTGTCTAATTCTGCCAGCGTAAATTCCAACAACGCCGGACCATCCTTGCTTTCAAATTCGAGACCGACCTTGTCGCCCTGCGGGGCATGCAGGATGCCCGTGTAGGTCTTGCGGTTGGCGCTGCCGGGCATTGCCACGCGCAGCTTGACGGTGCATTCGCTGCCGGCAAAGCGCTCGAAGTCGGCCAGAGTGCGCACCGGACGGTCCAGTCCGGGCGACGACACCTCCAGGCGCTCGTAATCCACGTTTTCGACGGTGAACACGTGCGACAGCTGATGGCTGACCGTGGCGCAATCCTCGACCGTGATCAGTCCCTTTTCGTCCGCCACCGCCGCCGGGAAATCGATGAACACGCGCAGGATGCCCCGTTCGGCACGCTCGATGTCGACCAGGTCGTAACCGAGTCCACCGAT
Source organism: Herbaspirillum sp. SJZ107 (assembly GCF_006715485.1). Classification (GTDB taxonomy): domain Bacteria; phylum Pseudomonadota; class Gammaproteobacteria; order Burkholderiales; family Burkholderiaceae_D; genus Telluria. Next base: position 49,703 of record NZ_VFNH01000001.1, on the reverse strand, counting down.
TGTCTTGGCAATCAAATCAAACAACTGCACAGGTCTTCTCTCCAGATCGCCGGCAGGGCGCCGGACCTTAAAACGATTCAACAAAAAAAAAATGGGCAACTGCCCATCTTTATTCCCAACCAGACCCGCATTCGCCGAAATTACTGCGAAATGCTTTGATTAGGTTGCGAATTATAACCCGATACAGGGTTGGCCGCAATCGCGGGCCGCCAAAATGAACAGCTATGCAACAGTTTACTCTTTTGGCGAGCGGAGCGCAGGCAATGCTCTGAATTTGGTGGAATTCAGGCGTTTTTCAAGGCCTGCGCGCCGCGAAATCGCGAAACTTAACCGCGGCGGCCGCGGCGCGGCATGCCGCTGTCGCTGACGCGCGGACCCTGCGGCCGGCGGTTCTGCCCGGCACCGGCAAAGCCGAAGGTGGTCTGCAGCGGATCCGGCTGGCGTGGACCCTTGCCGCCGCCATTGCCGCCACCGTTGCCGCCGCGGCCCTGGCCGCCACCATAACCCCCGCCATTGCCCGGACGGCTGCTGCGGCCCTGGACGAAACCGCCGCCCTGGCCGCCCTGGTTGCGGGTCGACCCGACACGCGCCACCGGCGGGCCGAACGGGTCGGCATTGCGGTTGGCGTCGGCACGGTCGATGCGGTTGCCGTTGCTGCGGTCGTTGTTGCGCTCGCCGGCATCGGCGCCGCGGCCCTTGCCGCCCTGCGCCTTGCCCTTGCCGGCACCGTCGCCGGCGCCGCCCTTCTTCTCGATGCCGAAGGCGGTCATGAAGTTGCGGACGTCGTTTTCTTCCAGCTCTTCCCAGCGGCCGCGCTTCAGGCCGGACGGCAGGGTCATCGCGCCGTAGCGGGTACGGATCAGGCGCGAGACGGTCAGGTTGACCGCCTCGAACATGCGGCGCACCTCGCGGTTGCGGCCTTCGCCGATCACCACGCGGTACCAGCGGTTGACGCCTTCGCCACCGCCGTCGGCGATCTTGGTGAAGCTGGCCAGGCCGTCTTCCAGCTCGACGCCGGCCAGCAGCTTCTGGCGCATGCCCTCTTCCAGCTCGCCCAGCGTACGCACGGCGTATTCGCGGTCGATGTTGTAGCGCGGGTGCATCAGGCGGTTGGCCAGGTCACCGGAATTGGTGAACAGCAGCAGGCCTTCGGTATTGAAGTCGAGGCGGCCGACGGCCAGCCACTTGCCGGTCTTCATGGTCGGCAGGCGGTCGAACACCGACGGACGGCCTTCCGGATCGTCCGCGCTGACGATTTCGCCGGCCGGCTTGTGGTACACCAGCACGCGCGGCGGCTTGTTGTTGTTGACGCGGCGCTGCAGCAGCTTGCCGTTGATGCGCACGGCGTCGGTCGGCAGGATGCGCTGGCCGATGTGGGCCGGCTCGCCGTTCACCGACACCCGGCCGGCAACGATCAGCTCTTCCATGTCGCGGCGCGAACCGAGGCCGGCTTCGGCCAGCACCTTGTGCAGCTTCGGCGCATCGTCGTCGGCGGTCAGGTCGCGGCGCACCTTGGACGCTTGCCCCTGGCCGCGGCCACCCTCGTTGGCGTCGAAGGCATCCGAGGTGACGAAGGAGAACACGGCGTCGGCATCGTTGCCCTTGCCGCCCTTGTTGTCCTTGCCGCCCTTGGCATTGCGGCCCTTGGCCTGCTTGCCCTGCGGATTCTGGCCTTGCTGGGCCGGCTGGCCCGGCTGGGCTTGCTGACCCTGGCCCTGGCCCTGCTGGTTGCGCTGCTGGCCTTTTTTCTGGCCCTTTTTCTGGCCGTCCTGCTGGCGGGCGCCGCGCGCGTCGCGGCGGGCTTCGGTGCGGCCGCTGTCGGCGCCATCCTGGCCGGCTGCGGGCGCCTGGGCCTGGTCCGGCTGGATTGCCACTGCGTCCGCGGCCTCATCGGCGGGACGGGCCTGGCGCGCTTCGCGCACCTGGCGCTGCTCGCGCATCTGGCGCGGGCCGCGCGGCTTGCGCTGGCCTGCGTCCTGGCGTGGCGCAGCCTGGGTGCCGGTGTCCGCCTGTTCGACGGTCGCGGCCGGTGCGGCAGCCGGGGCTGCGGCGGGTGCCGGGGTAGCCACCGGTGCCGCCGGCGCGGCCTCCGGCACCGGCGCTGCCGGTGCGGCTGCAGCCTTCCTGGCGCGCGGCTTGCGTGCCGGGGTGGCGGCCGGTGCGGCTTCCGCGGCGGCGGGCGCCGCTGCGCTCACGGCTGGAGCGGCATCGGCTTCCTTGGCGGCGGCGGGCTTGCGGGTGCGCTTCGGCTTGGCAGGGGCTTCCTGCGCCGCATCTGCGGACTGCGCGGCAGGCTGCGCGGCAGCCTGTTCGGCGGCGACCTGCGCCTTGGTGCGGCGCTTCGGTTTGGCGGCCGTCTCTACGCCTGCCTCGGCAGGGATCGTCTCGGTTTTGTCGGTTGGATTCATCATTCGTTTCTTGGTTTTACTGACCGGGCGCGACAATCAGGCGTTGACAGTCAGATGTATAAATCAGGCTGCAGATGCTGGCGCAGGGTCGGGAATCGGGACTTCAACGGGTGAAGTGTCATCAAATTGTTGCAGGGCCGCTTCCAGCGCTTCCAGGCTGCGCCCGGCGCCGGCATCGCCCACCTGCTGCAGCGGCGGCAGCTGCGACAGCGATGCCAGGCCGAGGTCGTCGAGAAACTGCTTCGTCGTCCCCAGCAGGGCCGGCCGCCCCGCCACTTCGCGGTGGCCGAGCACGTCGATCCAGCCGCGGTCTTCCAGCATCTTGATCGTCTGCGAGTTCACCGCGACGCCGCGGATTTCCTCGATGTCGCCGCGCGTCACCGGCTGGCGATAGGCGATGATGGCCAGGGTTTCCAGCGTCGCCCGCGAATACTTCGGCGGCTTTTCCGGCGCGATCCGGTCCAGGTAAGTCTTCATTTCGGGCCGGCTCTGGAAGCGCCAGCCCGACGCCAGGCTGACGATCTCGATGCCGCGCCCCTGCCAATCCTGGCGCAGTTCCTCGAGCAGGATCTTGATCGTATCCGACCCGACGCCGCTGCCGACGGGGCGCCCGGCCGCATCCGTATCGGCAAACAATTTCTTCATGCCGTGGATGGTCAGCGGCTCGCGCGCGCACAACAAGGCGGTCTCGAGCACCCTCTTGGCCTCATCAGTGTTCATAACGATGTCGTCAGCGGATCTTGCAAAGGAATGCGAAGAAAATATCAAACAACCCGGTTCAACCTGAGCGGCGCCGTGGTGACGGCACCTGCGCGGACCCAGCCCGTATGGCTGGAGAGACTGCAGGATTGAAACGGGGTTCCGTAGCCCGGCCAACCGGATCCTGGATTACGATCCTGATGCGCGCCGGGCGGAATTCCTTGGCGGGCTGCCGCCCAGCCATGCGCCGGCCCACCGTAGTGGGCTGCAAGCTGTTGATTTTCAAGCGAAACGGGCTGCCGGCACGATGCGAAGGCGGGGCTTCGGGCGCGCGCTGGGCAAGCGAACGACATCGTTTCTTCCAACTAGCGATTCATTGTACCCGATAAAACCCCAGAGTGGACAAGCGCCGCGCAGCCGGCGCGGCGGCGACCCGACAAGCGCCACACGGCCGGCACGGCGACAAACCCGGCAAGGCGCCGCGCGGTGGCCGCGGCGAACGGCCGTCAGGCGGCGCCGGGCGTGGCCAGCTTGTCGGCCAGGATCGCGGAAACGCCCAGGAACGCCGGGTATTCGGCCGTGATGACATAGGTCGGCACCTGGGCCAGGTAGTCGGCGAAGCGGCCCTTCTGCTCGAAGCGCTTGCGGAAGCACGACAGGCCGAAGCGCTCGCCCAGGCGCGGCACGATGCCGCCGCCGATGTACACGCCGCCCTGGGCGCCGAGGGTAACGGCCAGGTTGCCGGCCACCGTACCCAGCATGCCGCAGAAGGTTTCCAGCACTTCTTCGCACAGCGCGCATTCGCCGGCCAGGCCGCGCCGCGAAATCTCGGGCGCGTCCAGCGCTTCCGCCGCCTGGCCGCGGTGATGGCACAGCGCGCGGTAGATCAGCTCGACGCCGGCGCCGGACAGCAGGCGCTCGGCCGACACGTGCTCGAATTCGCGCCAGGCAAACTGCAGGATCGCGACTTCGGTCTCGTTGGTCGGGGCAAAGGTGACGTGGCCGCCTTCGCTGCACAGCGCAGTCCAGCCGCCCTGCTTGTCCTGGATCAGGCCCGACACGCCGAGGCCGGTGCCGGCGCCGACCAGGCCGATCGGCGTCGCGGCACGCGGCGTGCCGCCGCCGACCTGCTGGCGGTCGCCATCGCCGAGGTGCGGCAGCGCCATTGCCAGCGCCGAGAAGTCGTTGACGACGACAAAAGTGTCGAGTCCGAGTTCGCGGCGCAGCGCTTCGATCGAGAATTCCCAGTGGTGATTGGTCATGCGCACCATGTCGCCGACCACCGGGTTGGCGATGGCGATCGCGGCATGGCGGATCTTGCCGATGCCGGCCGCAACCAGCGCATCGGATGCCAGGTAGGCGCGCACGGCATCGGCCAGCGTCGCATGCTTGACACAGCCGAGCACGTCTATCAGCTCGATCCTGCCGGGGCCGAGTTCGAGCGCGAAGCGCGCATTGGTGCCGCCGATGTCGGCCAGCAGGCGCGGGCTGTCGTGGGTGGGAGCGGTCGAGGTCTGGAACACGGCGGAGGCGGGCGAAGCAGTCATGGCGGCAGGAGAAAAACGAATGCCCAAGCTTAAAGGATTTATTGACGGCAGCGCAAGTCTTATCTGTAGTTTGGCTACATCAAAATCATTTTCTTGGCTGACCTTATTCAAAAACAAGTGCTTGAATGAGTAGTCGAGCTACGCCGTGCGCAGCCTGTGTTATCGCATCAGCCCGCCTTGGGCTTGAGCTCGACCTCCGCCTCGCCTGCCGCGCAATGCGCATTCCAGGCATCCAGTCCACCGTGCAGCGGCCGCGCCCGGTGGAAACCGTTGTTCAGGAATTCCTTGGCCACCTGGGCCGCGGTAATGTCGTTCGGACAGCTGCAATACACGACGATGTGGCGTTCGCGGTCGAGCGTGGCCATCAGGCGCGCCGGTTCGTCGCCGTACACCAGCGCGCCGGGAATGCCCGGCTCCAGGCCGCGTGCGGTGACGCTGCGGGCATCGACGATCAGCGGCTCGTGGCCGGCTTCGAGCAGGGTTTTCAGCTCGTCGACGCTGATGCGCGGCAGCTTTGCCGCGCCCAGGTTGCGCTTGCGCTCGATATATTTAAGCAGGACAAAGACGGCCAGCAGTGCGCCGACCACCATCAGTGCGGTGCTGCCGAGCGTCTCGAACCAGCTGATCACGTCGTCGACGCTGTCGTGGAACCAGGCGCCCAGGCCCATGCCGACGCCGCTCCACAGCAGGCCGCCGGCGAGGGACAGCCAGAGAAAGCGGCTGGTGGTGGTGCCCATGGCGCCGGCCAGCGGCGGCGCGATGGTATTGAAACCGGGGATGAACTTGGCCACCACCAGCGACTTCGCGCCCCAGCGCCCGAAATTGTCTTCGGTCTGGCTGACGCAGGAATCGGGCGACAGCGAAATCTTGCACAGCAGGCGCAGGATGCGCTTGCCGTAGTGGCGGCCGGCGCGGAACCAGAAATAATCGCTGATCAGGCAGCCGGCGACACTGGCCGCCAGCGTCAGCGGCCAGTTGGCGCCGCCGTCGACGGCCAGCGCGCCGGCGATGATCAGGACCGGAAACGCGGGAATCGGCAAGCCGATCTGTTCGAGCAGCACGGTGCCGAACACGATCAGGACGCCATAGGTATGTATCAATTGGGAGAGCTGGGCCATCCCGCCATGTTAGCGGAAAAGCCGGGCGCCGGCCGGGGGCGCCCCGATCCATGGCTTTTCCACAACAAGCCGGCGGCGTCAGCCTTCTTCCTGCGGTTCCGGCCCGCGCGTGCGCCCCGGCGCCTTCAGCCTGACCGGCCGGTGGGTGCGCGCCGATTCGTAGATCGCTTCCATGATGCGCTGGTCCTGCAAGCCCTCCTCGCCCGGCGTATGCACCTCCCTGTTCTGCTGGATGCACTGGGCGAAATGGTCGAGCTCGGCCGCGAACTGGTTCTTGTCCTCGGCCTGGACCTCGCTGGTCTGTTCCTTCCCTTCGACCACGCGCGACACCTTCAGCTTGATGCCGCTGTACGCGTAAGCCGGGTTCAGCTCGGCCCAGGCGTCGGAACCGTTCAGGCGGAACATCTGCGACTTGTGCGAAGCGTAGCTGGTGCTGCAGCTGGCGATGAAGCCGCTCGGGAAGCGCAGCACGAACTGGCAGGATTCCTCGACTTCGCGGAAGCGGGCGTCGCCCGGGGTCGACCACACGTTGCCCATCACCTCGACCGGCTCCTCGCCGCTGAGGAAGCGCGCGGCATTCAGGCAGTACAGGCCGACGTCGGGCAAGGCGCCGCCGCCGGCCAGCGCGCGCTTCAGGCGCCAGTGCTGGGGGTCGCCCATGTTCTGCGAATTCACCGAGATGAATTCCTTGAGCGTGCCGAGCTTCTTGTCGCGGATCATCTTGACCAGCGCGCGGTCGTTCGACTCGTACTGGCTGCGGTAGGCAATCATCAGCTTCTTGCCGGCCTTGCGGCAGGCGTCGATCATCTGCTGGCACTCGGCCACGCTGTTGGCCATCGGCTTTTCGCAGAGCACGTGCTTGCCGGCCTTGGCGGCACGGATCGTGTACTCGGCGTGCATGCTGTTGGGCAGCGCGATATACACCGCCTGCACTTCCGGCATCTGGGCCAGCTTCTCGTACTCCTTGTAATCCAGCACCGCGCTTTCGGGAATGTCGTACTGGTGCGCCACCTTGAGCGCCTTGGCACGGTCGCCGCTGACCAGCGCCACCGGTTTCGCATGCTTGCTCTGTGCAAACGCCGGCAGCATCTCGTTGACCGCGATACGGCCCACGCCGACGATGGCGACGCCGATGCGCTCGCTCATCGGGTCGCCGGGCGGCTCGGTCTTCTCGGGCTTCTCGGACTTGGCCTCGGTCGGCGGAAACGAAATTTTGTCCTTTTCGTTGGCAGCGGCTTGCATGGCGGGCGCGGACAGCGCCGCCAGCGTGCCCACATAGCGCAGGAATTCCCGGCGCTGCGGCTGGCTTTGTTTCATGGTGGCTTTCCTGAATAAATAGACAAGCCATCTTCGCATCGGTTCTTGAACACCAGCGCCAGCTTGATTAACAGCAAATCAACTCACACGGAAGGTGTGCGCGGAATCGCAGCCAGTAGCGATTGGGTGTACGGATGCTGCGGATTGCGATACAGCTCGTCGGCGTCCGCCATTTCGACGACGCTGCCGTGGTGCATCACCATCACGCGGTCGGAGATGTATTTCACCACCGACAGATCGTGCGAAATGAAGATGTAGCTCATCTTGTATTCGTTCTGCAGGTCCTGCAGCAGGTTCAGCACCTGAGCCTGCACCGACACGTCCAGCGCCGACACCGATTCGTCGCACACCAGGATCTCGGGCTTCATGGTCAGGCAGCGTGCGATCGCGATGCGCTGGCGCTGGCCGCCGGAAAACTCGTGCGGATACCGGTAGAACGCCTGCTCGGGCAGCCCTACCCGCTTCAGCAGATCGTGCGCGTGCGCGACACGCTCGGCATCATTGGCGCCGATGCGGTGGATGCGCATCGGCTCCAGCAGGATCTGCCCCACCGTGAAACGCGGATTCAGCGAGGCGTACGGGTTCTGGAAGATGATCTGGATGCGCCGTTTATAGGCCTGGTAATCGCGGTCGCTCATGGTCACCAGGTCGCGCCCGTCGAACAGCGCGCTGCCGCCGGTGGCGCGGTGCAGGCGCAGCAGGGTCAGGCCGACCGTGGTCTTGCCGGAACCGGATTCGCCGACCACACCGAGCGTCTTCCCGCGCGGCAGCGTGAACGACACATCCTTCACCGCCTTGAATTCGCGCTTGCCGAACAGGCCTTCACGCACATGGAAACTCTTGGCCAGGTTGCGCACTTCCAGCAGCGGTTCGTCGCCGGGCGCATAGCCGCGCGTCCGCTGCGGCAACTGCAAGGCCGACCCGGGCTGCACGTGCCCACCCAGGTAGTCCTCGATCACCGGCAGCCGCAGCGGCCGCGCATCCAGCGTCGGCCGGCAGTGCAGCAGCGCTCGGGTATAGTCGTCGGCAGGATGCACCAGCACCTCGGACGCGGCGCCCTCTTCCCGCACCTCGCCGTGGCGCATCACGATCACGCGGTCGGCGATCTCGCCCACCAGTCCCAGGTCGTGGGTGATGAACAGCACCGCCATCCGGTGCTTCTTCTGCAGTCCGGCGATGAGGGCCATGATCTGCTTCTGGATCGTCACGTCGAGCGCCGTGGTCGGCTCGTCGGCGATCAGGAGCCGCGGTTCGCAGGCGATCGCCATCGCGATCATCACGCGCTGCTGCTGGCCTCCCGACATCTGGCTTGGGTAGGCGTCGATCTTGCTGGCCGGGTCGGGGATGCCGACTTCTTCCAGCAACGCCAGCGTGCGGGCGCGCGCCTGGCGCTTGTCCATGCCCATGTGCAGGCGCAGGACTTCGCCGATCTGGAAGCCGACCGTGAACACCGGGTTCAGCGAGGACATCGGTTCCTGGAAGATCATCGCGATGTCCTTGCCGCACAGCCGGCGGCGTTCCGCCAGCGGCAGGCCGAGCAGCTCGCGCCCGTCGAAGCGGATCGATGAGCCGGCCTCGATCACCGTGGTGTCCGCCGGCAGCAGGCCCATCACCGCCAGCGAGCTGACCGACTTGCCGCTGCCGGATTCGCCGACCAGCGCCACGGTGGCATCCGCCGGCACGCTGAAGGAAATCCCCTTCACCGCCTCGACCGTGTTGTGTTTGTCGGTGCGGAAGGCCACGCGCAGGTCGCGCACTTCGAGCAGGTCGTGATCGGTCATGGGCTCATTTCAGTTTCGGATCCAGCGCATCGCGCAAGGCGTCGGCAAACAGCGAGAACGCCGTCACCAGCAGCGCCATCGCGCTGGCCGCCGCCGCCAGTTGCCACCACTTGCCGAGGATGAGTTCATTCTGCGCCTCGTTCAGCATGCTGCCCCAGGAGACCACGCCCACCGGCACCCCGAAGCCAAGGAAGGACAGGATCACTTCGGCCTTGATGAAGCCGACCACCAGGATCGACATCTGCACCAGCGCCACGTGCGACACGTTGGGGAAGATGTGGACGAACATCTTGCGCCAGCCGGATGCCCCGATCGCATCGGCCGCCATCACGTATTCGCGCGCCTTGTGCTTGATGTACTCGGCGCGCATCAGCCGGTAGGGCCCGGTCCAGCCGGTCAGTCCCAGGATCAGCACGATGGTCAGCACGCCGCGGGTCTGCAGCACCGCCGCCACGGTCAGGATCATCAGGATCGACGGGATCGCCGTGAACACGCTGTAGAACCAGTTGAACAGGTCGTCGACCACGCCGCCGTAAAAGCCGGACAAGGCGCCGAACAGCGTCCCCAGCGCCACCGCGACCAGGGCCGCCACCAGGCCCACCACGATCGAGGTCTGGCCACCCTTGATGGTCTTCTTGACGATGTCGTGGCCCCATTTGTCGGCGCCGAAGGGCAGCGTGGCCGCCTTGGCCGCCTGCACCGTCCTGCCCTGCCGCGCCAGCTCGGCTTTCAGTAGCGCGATGTCGCCGGCCAGCGGATCGAAGGCATTCGGCGGCGCCGGCGCCGCCGGCTGGCTCAGGGCCGCCAGCGCCGGGTCCGGCCCCATGAAGGCCGGCGGCGCGTAATTCACGGCCACCTCGTCTTCCCAGCCGGCGGCGACCAGCCCGGTGGCGGACAGCAGCACCGACAACAAAAACAGGCACACCACCGCCAGCGACGCCATGGCCACGCGGTCGGCGCGCAGGCGGCGCCAGGCCAGCGTCCACAGGCCGGGCGAGGCCGCACGCAGCTGCACCGGATCCGCGCCCATCATCGGAGCTGCACCCGCGGATCGACCGCCGCGTACATCAGGTCGGCCAGCAGGTTGAACACCATGGTGGCGGCGGCGACGTACACCGTGATCGCCTTGATGACCGGGAAGTCGCTGCGCTCCACCGCCAGGATCACTTCGCGCCCGATGCCGGGGATGCCGAAGAAGCGCTCGAGCAGAAAGGCGCCGATGAGCAGCGCCGGCAGGTTCGACATGACGTAGGTGATGATCGGGATCGCGGCATTGCGCAGTACGTGCACCCAGACGATGCGCCGCTCCGGCAAGCCCTTGGCGCGCGCGGTGCGCACGTAATCCTGGTTGACCTCGTCGAGCACGAAGCTGCGGAACAGGCGCAGCGTCGGCGCGATCGACACCGCCAGGCCGATCAGGATCGGCAGCGTGGCATAGCGCAGCAGGTTGTCGAGGAAGTTGTCGCCCCAGCCCTGCACCGGGAACAGGCCGAGTTTATAGGCCAGCCCGTACTGGAACACGATGATGTAGACCAGGATCGAGATCGACATGCCGACCGTGCACGCCACCATCACCAGGCGGTCGGTCAGCGAGCCGCGCACGAAGGCGATGGCCAGCGCCAGCGCGATGCCGAAAAAGGTCTCGAGCACGGTCAGCGGCACCAGCACCGTCAGCGACGGCCCCAGGCGGCTGGCCAGGATGTGCGAGACCGGCTCGCCGGTACTCCAGGCATTGCCGAAGTCGAAGGTGAGGATCTGCTTGACGAAGATCCACAGCTGCACGGTCCACGGCTGGTCCAGCCCGAGCTGGGCGCGGATGTTGGCGATCGCCTGCGCATCCGCCATCTTGCCCGCCAACAGGTAGGACGGGTCGCCGCCGACCCAGTTGAACAGCACGAACACCAGCACGACCACGCCGGCCATGGTCGGCAGCATCTGCCACAAACGTCGGACGATAAAAGACAACTGCGAAGCAAACATCGGAGTCCCGGATCAGAAGACCGAACTATAGACCAGATTCGTCCGCTTGCAGCGAGAAAAGATGCAGTCGACATGGCGCCGGGGTTTTGCAAAGCGTTGTATTCGCGCCATACCTCTACAGTTACGGTATTGACATGAATTATCAGCAAGTGTTCTGATGATGCCGCCAAAGATAATTGAACGTCTATTGGCACCAAAGAGAGAGAAATGATTTGTATCGCTGCATTACATTGGCATACATATGCTTACATATGCACCGAAATAAAATCTTTTTACGCACTTCCATAATACAAAGCCTTAACTCGGAGTCGTAATGCACCAGAAGAGAGCAGTTGCACAAGCCGTCACCCTCGCCCTTGCCTATGTCGCCCTCGGCCTGCCGGCCATGGCCCAGGATACCCAGGGTTCGATCCAGCGCGTCGAAGTCACGGGATCCAGCATCAAGCGCGCCACCGCCGAAACCGCGTCGCCGATCCAGGTGATCAGCCGCGAAGACATCGCCCGCTCGGGCAAGACCACGGTGGCCGATTACCTGCAGACCCTGACCGCCGATGGCGCCGGCTCGCTGCCGACCGGCTTCGGCAACGGCTTCGCCGCCGGCTCGACCGCGATCTCGCTGCGCGGCCTGGGCGCGACCTCGACCCTGGTGCTGCTGAACGGCCGCCGCATGGCGCCGTTCGCGCGCGCCGACGATGGCCAGAAGAGCTTCACCGACCTGTCGACGGTGCCGATGGAAGCCGTCGAGCGCATCGAAGTGCTGAAGGACGGCGCGTCCTCGACCTATGGCGCCGACGCGATCGCGGGCGTGGTCAACATCATCCTGCGCAAGGACTTCACCGGTCTGGTGTTCAAGGCCGAAGCCGGCGAATCGCGCTACCACGACGCCGAGCAGGGCAAGATGGCCGTCACCTGGGGCAAGGGCAAGCTGGACGAAGACGGCTACAACTGGATGGTCAACGCCGAGGTCTATGGCAACCACGAGGTGATGAACAAGGACCGTGCCGGCCGCGACTGGATCGGCCACGGCGACATCCGTCCCTGGGGCTACGCCGCCAACGGCCAGTTCGCATCCGGCTACATCACGCCGGGCACCGCCAGCCCGAGCCCGGCCGGCGCACTGCGCGATCCGAAGACCGGCAACTACGTCGGCCTGGCCGGCTGCCCGCAATTCTCCCCGGTCACCGCCCAGGACCCGGCCGGCGGCTGCCTGTGGTACGCCGACCAGTTCCGTTCGATGCAGCCGCAGATCGGCGGCATCAACCTGTACACCCGCTTCACCAAGAACCTGGACGGCGACCTGCAGCTGTACGCAGAAGCAGGCTACTCGAAGCGCGACACCGAATTCACCCTGGTCCCGCCGTCGACCAGCACCACCGTCGCCTTCCCGCCGAACGCCGCCAACCCGACCGGCGTGATCAACTACGGCAACGCCATCCTGATGGCCGCCAACCATCCGCAGAACCCGTACGGCACCGCCGTGCGCCTGCGCTATTCGATGTTCGACGTCGGCCCCAGCACCCGCTCCGCCGATAACGAGTTCAGCCGCTTCGTGGTCGGCCTCAAGGGCCAGCGCTTCGGCTGGGACTTCGACACCGGCTACGTCCACTCGCAATCGGCGCTGGACCTGAACTACAGCAACATGATCAACATGAAGGTGCTGCAGGCCGCCCTCGGCAACCCGGCCAGCCAGTACTATCCGTACTACATCGGCACCCAGGCCAGCCGCAACCCGGCCTCGCTGTACGCCGCCATGGTGGTCAACGCCAAGTCGCACTCGACCACCGAACTCGACGTGGTCGACTTCAAGGCCTCGCGCGAGCTGATGCAGCTGCGCGGCGGCGCCCTCGGCCTGGCGGTCGGTACCGAATACCGCCGCCTGAAACTGGACAACCCGTCGCTGTCGGGCAGCGAAGACGGCACCATCAACTCGTCGTACGTCGCCGCCAAGGGCAGCGACGACGTCAAGGCGGTGTTCGTCGAAGTCGCGGCGCCGGTGCTGCAATCGGTCGAACTGACCGGTGCGGTGCGCTACGACAAATACAAGAACTTCTCGTCGACCACGCCGAAACTCGGCGCCAAGTGGACTCCGGTGAAGAGCTTCGCGCTGCGCGGCACCTACACCGAAGGCTTCCGCGCGCCGGGCCCGGCCGAAGCCGGCGCCCAGAGCCAGAGCACCGGCAACTCGTCGGTGCGCGATCCGATCCGTTGCCCGGGCGGCGTGCCGGCCGCCGGCGGCGCCACCCAGGCCGACTGCTCGATCACGATCGGCGCCGTCAAGGTCGGCAACCCGAACCTGCAGCCGGAAGAGTCGAAAGGCTACACCCTGGGCCTGGTCTGGGATCCGCTGCCGAACACCGGCATCACGCTGGACGGCTGGAAGATCAAGCGCAGCAACGAGATCAACCCGCTGTCCTACGTCGAGGCGGCCGCGCTGCCGACTGCGATCCGCCAGGACAACAACCTGGTCGTGAACGGCGCCGTGGTCCCGAACACCGGCACCCTGCTGCTGTCGAACGCGCCTTACCAGAACTCGAGCTACACCGAAGTCAAGGGTATCGACCTCGACGTCAAGCAGCGCATCCCGCTGGGCAGCTACGGCCGCGCCGTGCTCAACCTGACCTGGAGCCATACCGCGTCCTGGATGCGGGTCGAGAAGAGCGGCACCGCCTTCCAGTTCGCCGGCACCCACGGCAACTGCGATACGTCGAACTGCGCCGGTACGCCGAAGAACAAGATCAGCGCCAGCGCCACCTGGGACCGCAACGACCTCAGCGTGAGCGCCATCGCCAACTACCGCGGCGAGATGGAAAACGTGCGCTTCGGCGGCGACAAGTGCGCCTCGCAGTTCGCCGACGGCAGCGGCGCGCCGTACGGCTGCCGCCTGGCCTCGTTCACCACGGTCGACCTGTCGGCACGCTACCGCCTCGGCGCCAACTGGCAGCTGTACGGTTCGATCCAGAACCTGTTCGACAAGGTGGCCCCGCTCGATCCGCTGACCTACGGCGGCCTGAGCTACAACCCGATGGATGCCAGCGGCGCGATCGGCCGCTACTTCAAGGTGGGTGTGCGGGCGCAGTTCTGATCGGGCTTGCCTGATCGGTTAGCTTGAAAAAAAGGCGAACCTTCGGGTTCGCCTTTTTCGTTGTCCGCGCCCGCCCGATCAGGCGAATTCACGCAGGCGGCGCTGGCGCACCGCCGCCGCCAGCCCTTCCAGCACGCCCACGCTGGTGTCCCAGTCGATGCAGCCGTCGGTCACCGACTGGCCGTACACCAGTTCCTTGCCCGGCACCAGGTCCTGGCGCCCACCAACCAGGTGCGACTCGACCATCACGCCGACGATGCGGTCTTCGCCGCCGGCGACCTGGCCGGCGATGTCGGCGCACACCGGCACCTGGTTCTGCGGATTCTTGCTGCTGTTGGCATGCGAGGCGTCGATCATCAGGCGGCTGGCCAGGCCGTTGGCGGCCAGTGCCTTGCAGGCGTCCTCGACACTGGCGGCGTCGTAGTTCGGAGCCTTGCCGCCGCGCAAGATGATGTGGCAATCCTCGTTGCCGGCCGTCGACACGATCGCCGAGTGGCCACCCTTGGTCACGGACAGGAAGTGGTGCGCCTGCGACGCTGCCTTGATGGCGTCGGCGGCGATCTTGATATTGCCGTCAGTACCGTTCTTGAATCCAACCGGGCACGACAGGCCCGAGGCCAGCTCGCGGTGCACCTGCGATTCGGTGGTCCTGGCGCCGATGGCACCCCAGCTGATCAGATCGGCGATGTACTGCGGGCTGATCACGTCGAGGAATTCGGTACCGGCCGGCAGGCCCATCTCGTTGATGTCGCGCAGCAGCTCGCGGGCCATGCGCAGGCCGTCGTTGATGCGGAAGCTGTTGTCCATGTACGGGTCGTTGATCATGCCCTTCCAGCCCACGGTGGTGCGCGGCTTCTCGAAGTACACGCGCATCACGATCTCGAGCTCGCCCTGGAAGCGCTTGCGCTGTTCCACAAGGCGGCGCGCGTATTCCAGCGCGGCCTGCGGGTCGTGGATCGAGCACGGGCCGATCACCACCATCAGGCGGTCGTCCTGGCCGTGCAGGATGCGGTGCAGCGCCACGCGCGCCTGCGAGGCGGTCTGCTCGGCCGGTTCCGTCACCGGAAACTCGCGGATCAGGTGCGCCGGCGGGGTCAGTTCCTTCATTTCGCGGATGCGTAAATCGTCAGTGCGGGGCATTACGTTTCTCCAATCGTCAATGTGGGCATGCTTGGGCCAAAAAAAAACCGCCATCGCTGGCGGTTTTTCTGGAATCTTGTGTCGGACTTCGTTCTGTTGCTGCGTGAACCTGCCGCTACTCCACCGCCGTTGGGCTGGAATGGCTAAACCAAAAATGAAAAGTAAAGAAGGCAGTGTGGCGCATGGTCGGGTCCGGAATGTCCGAACGACTATAACAACAACAGGCGAACATTGGCAAGCGCTTTCCGCGCGCCCTGCGCCGTCACGTGCGCCCGCCTTGTCAAGACGAACGGTTGCGTGAAGCCGACATCCGATCTGGCTGAGCCGAACACGCTTGAGAGATGTCAGTCCCTGCTTTGACCCGGATGCAAAAGTCTCCCCATGCCCCGCCCGGCTCGCGCTGCCAGCACGATCTGCGGGTCCTTCCTTTACTGTGTGGAGTCTGGAGATGACTGAAAGACCTTTATCCCGATCGATACGGCGCCTGTTCGCGGGCGGTGGCGCCCTCGGCCTGCTGGTGCTGGCCCTGCCGCCGGCCCAGGCCCAGGAAGCGGCGCCGAAGCCGGTGGCCCGCGTCGAAGTGACCGGTTCCAACATCCGCCGCTCCGAGGCCGAAACCGCGTCGTCCGTCATCACCGTCAACCGGGCCGACATCGAAAAGTCCGGCAAGAACACCGTGGCCGAACTGCTGCAGACGCTGGCGGTCGACAACCAGGGTTCGGTGCCGACCACCTTCGGCAACGGCTTCGCCGCCGGCGCTTCCGGCATCTCGCTGCGCGGCCTGGGCGCATCGTCCACGCTGGTGCTGCTGAACGGGCGGCGCATGGCCCCCTATGGCCTGGCCGACGACGGCCAGAAGCAGTTCTCCGACCTCAACGTGATCCCGACCGACGCCGTCGACCGCATCGAGGTGCTGAAGGACGGCGCCTCGGCCATCTACGGTTCCGACGCCATCGCCGGCGTGGTCAACGTCATCCTGCGCAAGGATTACCAGGGCAACACCTTCCGGTTTTCGCGCGGCACCAGCGAGGACTGGGACGGCAAGCGTACCAACCTCGCCTTCACCAAGGGCATCGGCAGCCTCGACACCGACCGCTACAACCTCCTGTTCAGCATCGAATACAAGAAGTTCGACGAGATCTGGTACCGCGACCGTGCCGACCGCGACTACATCGGCCGCATCGACCTGCGGCCCTGGGGCTTTTCGGCCAACGAGGCCCTCGGCGGCACCGGCACCATCATTCCGGGCACCGGCGCCGCCGGCAGCGCGATCAACGGCAACGTGCGCAATCCGGGCGACCCCACCAATTACTACAACCGCGGCAACCTGGCCGGCCCCGGCTTCACCCGCACCTTCCCGGGCGCGGCCTGCTCGAACTTCACCAACCACCCGCAGGGCGACCCCGGCGGCGGCTGCATCATCGACTCGACCCAGGTCTACCAGCAGCTCGAGCCGAAGCAGGAAAACATCAGCTTCTTCACGCGCGGCACCTGGCAGGCGACGCCCGACCTGCAGGTCTACAGCGAATTCAACTACTACACCAGCCAGACCGATACCGCGACCACGCCCTCGGGCATCAGCGCCTCGGTCGGCTTCCCCGGCGGGCCGGTCAACAATGCCACCGTCCAGTTCGGTGCAGCCCACCCCGACAACCCCTACTTCGGCAGCCCGGCACGCCTGCGCTACCTGGCGGCCGACGTCGGTCCGCGCACCTCCAGCATCGGGTCCAACTTCATACGCTGGATCGGCGGCGCCAAGGGCACCCATTTCGGCTGGGACTGGGATTCGGCGATCCTGTTCTCGCACAACCACGTCAACAACATCCAGAACGGCTACCTGCAGCGCGACGTCACCTACGCCCTGCTCGACCCGAGCGCCGCCAACGTTGCCGCAGCAAGGGCCAACAGCCCGGCCTACGCGGCGCTGCCACCCGGCACCTTCTGGCGCATCGGCGAGAATGCCGGACTGAACTCGCCGGCCCTGTACGCGGCGCTGTCGCCGACCATCGGCAACCGCGCCAACAGCAAGGTCATCCAGGGCGACATCAAGGCCACGCGCGAGTTCGAAAACATCCCCTACCTGACAGCGCCGCTCGGCCTGGCAGTCGGTGCCGAGTGGCGCCGCGAAAACACCGAGTTGCGCGCGACGACCGGCACCGAGCGCGGCAACATCATCGGCCTGGGCTATTCCGCCTATGCCGGCGGCCGCAACGTGTTCGCGCTGTACGGCGAGGCGCTGGCACCGCTGCCCTACAACATCGAAGCCTCGGCGGCGATGCGCTGGGACTACTTCACCGACGTCAACAGTTCCTTTACGCCGAAGGCCGGCCTGAAATGGACCCCGGTGCGCGAGTTCGCGCTGCGCGGCACCTTCGCGCGCGGCTTCCGCGCGCCCAGCCCGGCCGAGAACGGCGTCGGCGGCCTGGCGGCCTATTCCACCGCCGCCGACCCGGTGCGCTGCGCGCTGGGCGTGCCGGGCACCTGCGACCCGGCGTCCGTTGCCGTGATCACGTCGCCCAACCCGGCCCTGTCGCCCGAGCGTTCGCGCAGCTACAACGTGGGCGTGATCTGGGATCCGATCCCGCGCGCCAGCGTGTCGGTCGACTACTGGAAGATCAAGCGCAAGAACGAGATCAACCAGGACCAGACCACCGCCGCCATCGCCGCCGGCAGCGTGGTGCGCGACCCGGGCAGCGTCAGCGGCATACCGGGCGACCCCGGCGCCCTGCTGGCGGTGCTGTCGCGCTACGTCAATTCGGCCCAGACCGAGGTGCGCGGCATCGACGTCGACGGCCGCTACAACTACCGCTTGCCCGACACCTACGGCAACGTCAGCTTCGACGTGAAGTACACCCACTTCTTCGAGTGGACCCGTACCGAACGCGACGGGACTTCGCGCGACTTCTCGGGCACCCACGGCAACTGCGACATCACCAACTGCACCGGCACGCCCAACAACAAGGCCAACCTGCGCGTCGGCTGGGACCGCAACGACTGGCGCGTGTCGCTCAACGTGAACTTCCGCGGCAAACTCGACAACGTCCTGTTCAAGAACGATCCGGACGGCTGCGCCAGCCACTACGCCGACGGCCGCGATGCGCCCGGCGACTGCGAACTGGCCTCGTTCACCACCTTCGACCTGGTGGGACGCTGGAAGCCGGCACCGAACTGGGAAGTGTTCGGTTCGATCCAGAACCTGTTCGACAAGGTGGCGCCGCTGGATCCGCTGACCTATGGCGCCCAGGCCTACAACCCGCTCGACTACGAGGGGGCGCGGGGGCGGTATTACACGGTGGGGGCGCGCTACACATTCCAATGAGATTGCAATGAGGCCTGCCGTCCGGCCAAAAAAAATGCCCGCAGCGATGCGGGCATTTTTTGGAGGAAGCGGCGTATCAGGCCGTACCGCCCACCGTCACGCCATCGATGCGCAAAGTCGGCTGGCCCACGCCCACCGGCACGCTCTGGCCTTCCTTGCCGCATACGCCGACGCCCGAATCCAGGCGCATGTCGTTGCCGATCATGGAAATGCGGTTCATGGTGTCCGGACCGTTGCCGATCAGGGTTGCGCCCTTCACCGGGTAGGTGATCTTGCCGTCTTCGATCATGTAGGCTTCGCTGGCCGAGAACACGAACTTG
Organism: Herbaspirillum sp. SJZ107; assembly: GCF_006715485.1. GTDB lineage: Bacteria > Pseudomonadota > Gammaproteobacteria > Burkholderiales > Burkholderiaceae_D > Telluria. The sequence goes on along the minus strand of NZ_VFNH01000001.1, from coordinate 30,992 downwards.
CCGTTCGTGATGTCGACCTGGCCGCCGCCGAAGTTCACCGCGTACAGGCCGTTCTTGACCGAGGCCAGGATTTCGGCCGGGTCCTTGTCGCCGGCCAGCATGTAGGTGTTGGTCATGCGCGGCATCGGCAGGTGGGCGAAGGATTCGCGGCGCGCATTGCCGGTGACCGGCATCTTCATCAGGCGCGCGTTCATCGTGTCCTGGATGTAGCCCTTCAGGATGCCGTCCTCGATCAGCGTGGTGCACTGGGTCGGGTTGCCCTCGTCGTCCATGTTGAGCGAGCCGCGGCGGTCCTGCAGGGTGCCGTCGTCGACCACGGTCACGCCCTTGGCGGCGACGCGCTCGCCGATCATGCCGGCATAGGCCGACGAACCCTTGCGGTTGAAGTCGCCTTCCAGGCCGTGGCCGACCGCTTCGTGCAGCAGCACGCCGGGCCAGCCCGGGCCGAGCACGATGGTCATCGGACCGGCCGGCGCCGGACGCGCTTCGAGGTTGACCAGCGCCGACTTGACAGCTTCGCTGGCGTACTGGTCGAGCAGTTCGTCGCTGAAGTAGCCATAGTCATAACGGCCGCCGCCGCCCGACGAGCCGACTTCGCGCCGGCCGTTCTGCTCGGCGATCACGGTGACGGACACGCGCACCAGCGGGCGGATGTCGGCCGCCAGCACGCCGTCGCTGCGCACCACCAGCACCACGTCGTATTCGCCGGCCAGGCTGGCCATCACCTGCACCACGCGCGGGTCCTTGGCGCGCGCGATCTTTTCCACGCGCTCGAGCAGTTGCACCTTGGCGGTGGCGTCGAGCGAGCCCAGCGGATCGTGCGGCAGGTACAGCGAGCGGCCGCCGCTTTCGCGCACGCCCGACGCGACCTTGACGCGGCCGGCGCCGGCACGCGCGATGGTGCGGGTAGCGGCAGCCGCATCCAGCAGGGCCGCCTGCGAGATGTCGTCGGAATACGAGAATGCGGTCTTGTCACCGGACACGGCGCGCACGCCGACGCCCTGGTCGATCGAGAAGCTGCCGCTCTTGACGATGCCTTCTTCCAGGCTCCAGCCTTCGCTCTTGGTGAACTGGAAATACAGGTCGGCATAGTCGACCTTGTGCGTGAACATCGTCCCGAGCGTCGTGATCAGCTTGCCTTCGTCGAGGCCGAATGGCGTCAACAGAATGTCGCGCGCGACCGCGAGGGAGGACAGATTCGGTTCGAATGGTTTCATGTGCGTGGGGTCTTTCTGGTATGGATAGCCGCATTGTGCCATATCCAGTTGGTTCGTACCGGAGGGGGAACGCCCGCGCTATATATATGAGGAATTTGCAACAACGTAGCGTGGGCACGTGGTGCCCACCCTACGTGATGTCGCCAGCGAATGCCGGAATCACATTTTGCGGTGCTTCAGCGCCGGCAGGTTCTCGCGCACCTGCGCCAGGAACGCCGCATCGATCGTCCCGCTGACCACGCCCTCGCCTTCGGCCAGCACGTCCTTGACCTCGCCCCACGGGTCGACCAGCATGCTGTGCCCGAAGGTACGGCGGCCGTTCGGATGCAGGCCGCCCTGGGCCGAGGCCAGCACGTAGCACTGGTTCTCGATCGCGCGGGCGCGCAGCAGCACTTCCCAGTGCGCCTTGCCGGTGGTGTGGGTAAACGCCGCCGGCACCACGATCAGCGCGCACTCGCCCATCGCGCGGAACAGTTCCGGGAAGCGCAGGTCGTAGCAGATCGACAGGCCGACGCGGCCGAACGGCGCCTCGAAGGCGCCGACGGTGGTGCCCGGCACGATGGTGCGCGCCTCGTCGTAGGATTCGGTGCCCTTGTTGAAGCCGAACAGGTGGATCTTGTCGTAGCGGCCGACCGGGCGCCCTTGCGGGTCATACACCAGGGTCGTGTTCAGCACCTTGCCGGCGTCGTCGGAGACGAGCGGCAGCGTGCCGCCGATCAGCCAGATGCCGTGTTCGCGTGCCTGGGCCGCCAGGAAATCCTGGATCGGGCCGCTGCCCGGCTGCTCGGCGTGGCTCACCTTGTCGGTGTCGGCACGGCCCATGATCGGCCAGTACTCGGGCAGGGTCACCAGCTTCGCACCGGTGGCGGCGGCATCGGCGATCAGGCGGCGCGCGGTGGCGATGTTTTCCTCGACCACCGGGCTGGAGACCATCTGCACGGCTGCAACGATAGATTGCTCGTTCATTGTTTTTCCTTTTTAGACGTGGCGGCCGGTGCCGTGGCGGTCGGCGGCAGCGACCGGTTGTCGAGCTTGACCACCGACGGCGATTTCCACGGCCCGGTCACCTGCATGTGATAGGTCAGCGCTTTCATGACCGGGGCGCGCAGGAACAGCTGCGCCAGGAAGCTGCCCAGGCCGATCACCGGGTTGACCGCGAGACCGTACACCAGCGGGCCGGTGCCGAGGTTGAATTCGGGAATCACCACCACGTGCAGGTTGGTCGACTCGTTGGCGATGTCGGCGCTGCCGTCCATCAGCACGGTGGCCGCGACGCCGTGCATCTTGAGGTTGTCGGTGCGCAGCACGCCACGCGCGATCAGGGCGTTGGCGGTGATGCCGTCGAAGGCCAGGCCTTCCGAGAACACGTCGTGGAAATCGAGTTTCAGCATGCGCGGCAGCATCTGCAGGCTGAGCACGCCGAGCAGCTTGGCCGCGCCCGGGTCCTTTTTCAGGAACTGGCCATCCTCGACGTTCATCTGGATCTGGCCGGACAGGCTCGGGATGTCGAGCGAATACGGCAGGCCGGACCAGGAGACGTCGCCCGACAGCTGCCCCTTGCCGCGGCGCAAAGTGCCGGGGAAGCCGAGGCGGTCGAGCAGGCGGCCGGCGTCGCTGATGTCGAGCTTGAAGTTGAGCGCGGTATTGCTGCGGCCGTCGCGCGCCAGCCAGCGGCCGTTGGCCTTCAGCTGGCCGTCCGGATTGGTCAGCGCCAGCCTGTCGATGCGCCATTCGCGCCCGGCCAGCGCCTGGGCGTTGCTGGCGACCAGTTCCAGGCGGCCGAACTGCTTGTCGAACAGTTCGAAGCGCTCGGCCACGATGTCCAGGCCCGGGATGCTGGCGCTGGCGCCCTTGTTCGATTCGAGCAGGTCCTTGACCTCGTTGGCGGTCGATTCCGGGATGTCGAGCGAGGCCAGGCGCGCCGTCACCTTGCCCAGGCCCTGCCCGGTCGGCGATTCGTTCCAGGTCACGTAGCCGACCACTTCGCGCGAATCGATGCTGGCCTGCCACATGCCGGGCTGGTGGGTGGCGCCGACCACCACGTTGCGCAGCGGGCGCTCGCCGACGATCAGTTCGGCGGCGCGCGCGCCGATGGTATCCGGGATCACGTACTGGGCCATGCCCGGGCCGGTAGCGGCGCTCTCTGCTGCGGCGGTGCCGGCCGCATGCTCGTTGCTCCCCTGCCCGGCGATCTCGGCCCCTGCGGCCAGCCAGCGGTCGACGTTGATCGACTTCATGTTGACGTTGATCATCATGCCGCTGTCCGGCTCCGGCGCCGGCACGTTGACGCCGATGCCGCCGTGCTTGACGACCCAGGGCTTCTGCGGCTGGCGCTCGCGCACGTAGCGTGCCGCCACCGTGCTGCCCAGCCCGATGCGGATCTCGTCGTGGCCGACGCCATCAAGCCCGGTCGGCTGGCCGGTGAGGGTAAAGTGCAGCGGCAGCGCGTCGGCGGCCGGCTTGTTGAGCGGCGCCGGCAAGTCCACGCCGAGGCCGGCCAGGGTGGAGTCGAGCACGATCTGGGTCGCGCGGTCCTTGACGGTCACGCTGCCGCCGAAGCGCGCCCCGCCCGACAGCTTGGCGCCGAGGCGCTGCAGCGCCGGCAGCGACCGGGTGCGCCGCATGCCGTCGGCGGTGGCGGTGCCGGCCATGCGGATCACGATGCCGCCCTCGCGCTGGGTGCCGCCCGACAGCACCAGCGGGCCGCCGAGGAAGCTGGCGCCGACGCCGTTCAGGTTGACGCCGTGCTCGGAAAACTCGACCCGGCCCAGCGCCGCCTGGATCGGCGGCAGTTCGGGGAACAGGGTAACGTCGTTGTTCTGCAGCTGCAGCGCGCCCTGCACCTTGGCGTCGTGCAGGTTGGCCAGCGGCAGGTGCAGCTTCAAGCCCAGCTTGGCCGGTCCGGTGGCGCGCGTGTCTTCGGTGAAGTGGCCGATCCACTCCAGCACCGGCGTCACCGCCACGTAGTGCAGCAGGTCCTGCAGGGCGGCGGCGGCGTTGCCGTCGATGTCGAGCACCGATTCGTGCGAGCCCAGTTCCGGGATGGTGGCACGCACGTTGTTGAGCGCGATGCCGAGGGTGCGCGCAGTGTCGGCGTGGATGTCCATGCGCGCGCGGTCGAACACGATGCTGCCGTTGATGTTTTCGGCCAGCGGCCACAGCGGGGTCTTGCCGTCGGGCTGGCGGTGCGCCGGCGCATACTCCAGCTTGCCGTTCTCGATGCGCCCGCTGACGCGGAATTCGCCGCGCGCGCGCTCGGCAGCGCTGTCGCCCTTGAACGGGAAGTGCGCCAGGTCGCCGCGCAGGCGCAGGCGCGCGTCGTGCAGGGTGCCGCCCTGCAGCGCACCGGTCAGCCAGTCGCGCAAGCCCTCATGGGTGGCCAGCGGCAGGAAGCGGCCGATGCTGGCGATGTCGAAGTTGTCGATCGTGGCATTGATGTCCGCGCTGCCCGGCCCCTTGATCGCATGCGCCTCGTCCAGCGGGAGCAGGTGGCGGCCGGACAGCGTGCCCTTGAGCGCGCCCTGGCTGAAGTTCATGCCGTCGACCTCGACCAGCAGCCGGTCGTCCTGCGGCCACGACCAGCGCGCGCGCAGCCCGAGCTGGTCGAACACCATGTCGGGATTGGCGAACCAGGCCGGCAGCGCCAGCGCCAGCCGGCTGGAATCGAGGGTGACGCTGCCACCGCGGTCGCTGGCGTCGATGCTGCCGGACAGGTTGCGGAAACCGGGGATGGCGGGCCGGGCCGGCTCGGCCTGGGCCGCCAGCGCCTCGATGCCCAGTCCTTCGGCCTGGCCGCGCACGCGGTAGGCGCTCGGGTGCGGCAGGCGCCCTTCCCATTCGGCGTCGACGTCGAGCAGGCGCCCGCGCGGCGCCAGTTCGGCCAGCAGCGTGCGCTGGGCCGGCGTGAGCGGCATCTGGGCCGCCAGCGCGGCCAGCGCGCCGAGGTCGACGCGGTCGGCGCGCACTTCCACGCGCTCGGGGCGGTTGCGGGTGGCGGGCCGCCACGATTCCGACAGCGTGGCCGGCGCCAGCACCGTGCCGTCGCGCATGACCACCGAAAAGTTTTCGATGCCGACCGTGTGTCCGAGGGCGCCGAAGGTTGGCTTGCCCTCGCCGGCGCCGGGGCGGATTTCCTCGCGTGCCGACAGGCGCCCGCTGACCCGGGCCAGCTCCAGCGGCGGCGCATCCGGCGCCAGCCGCGCGCCGACGTCGGCCAGGCCGAGGTCGGCCGTGAAGCCGGCCAGGCGCGCCTGGTCGAAGCTCAGCCAGGCGCGCACCGAGCCGCGCCCGCGCTCGAGCGCGAACGGGTAGGCCAGATAGGTTTTCCAGGCCGCCAGGTCGGCATTGCGCAGGTCGGCGTAGACTTCGCCTTTCCAGCGCAGCGTGTCCGACGGGCGCGCGCCGAAGGCCGGATGGGTGAAGCGGGCGCGCACGTCGAGCGGGGCACTGAGCGTGGCGGGCGGCGTGGCCTTGAGGGCGAAGCGGTGGGCGGTCCAGTTGTTCTGCAGCACCAGGGTGACGTCGCGCAGCGCCAGCGGCGGCGCCCCGCGCAGGCCGTCGGTCCAGTCGATGCGCCCTTCGCGGATCACGATCTCGCGCTGGCGGAACAGCCAGTCGCCGCCGCCGCCCTCTTCTTTCTTGCTGTCCAGGCGCACGCCGGCCACCTGCAGCACGCCATCTGGAGTGCGGCGCACGTCCAGTTCGGGACGGTTGATCTCGAGCGATTCGAAGCGCGGCTCGAAGGCGGCGAAGGTCCACCACGACAGCGTGGCCGATACCGACGGCAGCGCCAGCAGCTGGCGCCCCGCGCGGTCGTGCAGGCGCACGTCGCCGAGATATAAATTAGGGTGCAGGCCGCGCCACGAGGCATACACGCGGGCGATCGTGACCGGGTTGCCGAGCGCGCGGCTGGCGGCGCGCTCGAGGTCGGGCTTGTACAGGTCGATGTTCGGCAGGATCGCGTAGCGCAGCCCCAGGAACAGCAGCATGAAGGCGAAATAGACGAGCAGGCCGGCCTTCAGCGTGAAGCCGAGCACGTGGTGCGAGGCCAGGTTGGCATAGCGGTAGGCGGTGCGCAGGCGGCGCCAGCGTTCGGCCAGCGGGAGGTGGGCGTGCGCCTCGACCGCGTGCGCGTCCTCGGCTGCGGCATCGGCAAGACCGTCGTCGGCGACAGGCGTGCCGGCGCCGGCATGGGCGGATTCCCGCCCCGCCTGCCGTGCGCGCGCTGCCTGCTGTTCCGGGTCGTGCATCAATATGCTCAAAAAGACTCGCCGCTATGTAACTTTGGTAATGTCGCTTCCGTGTCGCGCAGATTCAGACTATTCGTACAATGAAGATGTGCCTATAAACCGATTGCAACAATTTGCAACTATGGCATCAACTCCCTTAACATCATGCCAACCTGGGCAGGCGGGCAATTTTACCGCATAGCAAGCGTCCCGGAACGCATAACTCGTCTGGATCCGCGTCATGAATACTGTTGTCAATCCTGAAGCTTCCCTCGCCACCCTGTCGCGCTTTTATCAGCGCTGGCTGGCCGCCGATCCGGCGCGCGCTGCGCGCCTGGCCGGCTTGACAGCATTATCGCTGGCCCGGCTCGATCTCGGCGCAGCGCTGGAGCACGAAGCCGCCGCCGGCCCGCACGGCACCCGGCTGCCGCTCGGACGCGCCATGCGCCGCCTGCGCAACCTCCTCATCTGCGGGCTTATCCAGCGCGATCTCGACGGCCAGGCCGATCTCGACGAAGTCGTCACCGCGATGAGCCGCTTCGCCGACTTCGCCGTCCAGGCCCACCTGGCCGAACTCATGGCCGAGATGACGGCGACCCACGGGATGCCGGTCGGCGCCGAATCCGGACGGCCCCAGCAGATGATGGTGCTGGCCATGGGCAAGCACGGCGGGTTCGAGCTCAATGTGTCTTCCGACATCGACCTGATCTTCGTCTACCCCGAGGATGGCGACACCGCTGCCGGCCCGGGACAACGCAGCCTGTCCAACCACGAGTTCTTCGTGCGCCTGGGCCGCAAGCTGATCGCCGCCCTGTCGGAAATCACCGAAGACGGTTTCACCTTCCGCGTCGACATGGCGCTGCGCCCCAACGGCAAGTCGGGTCCGCTTGCGGCGAGCCTGAACATGGTCGAGGACTACCTGATCGTACAAGGGCGCGAATGGGAACGTTATGCCTGGGTCAAGGCGCGCGCAGTCACGGGCGACCCACAGGATATTGCCGCGCTGGACGCCATCGTCCGCCCCTTCGTGTTCCGGCGCTACCTCGACTTCGGCGTGATCGATGCGATCCGCACCATGCACGCCCAGATCCGCGCCGAGGTCAACCGCCAGGAGCGCCTGCATCCGGAACGCAGCCACAACGTCAAGCTGGGCCGCGGCGGCATCCGCGAGATCGAATTCCTGGCCCAGGTGTTCCAGCTGATCCGCGGCGGCCGCGACCCGGCCCTGCGCGAACGCTCGACCCGCAAGACGCTGGGGCTGCTGGCCGAGCGCGAGCTGCTCACCGCCGACACCGTCCAGCAGCTGCTCGACGCCTATACCTTCCTGCGCAACCTGGAACACCGGCTGCAGTACCTGGAAGACGCCCAGACCCACACCCTGCCGGTCTCGCCCGAAGACCGCCACACGGTGGCGCGCATGATGGGCCTGGACGACGAAGCGGCGCTGCTGGCGCGCCTGGACGCATGGCGTACCTTCGTGGCGGCCCAGTTCGACGCCATCTTCGCCGATAAAAGTGCCGGCGCCGACAACGTCGACCCCGAGGCCTCGATCATCGATGCCACCAGCGATGCCGACAACCGCGGCGCCATCGCCGACCGCCTGGCGAGCCTCGGCTTCGACGACCCGCAAGCCGCTGCCGGGCGCCTGGTCGCGACCTGGCAGGCGCCGCGCCTGCAGACCCTGCCCGAAGCCAGCCGCAACCGGCTGCTAGCGCTGGTCAACGCGGCGCTGCCGCAGATCGCCGCCGTGGTGCAGGAAAGCGGGCTCGGCAGCCATGCGGCCACGCTCGGCCGCCTGCTCGACTTCTTCGAAGCGATCGCGCGCCGCTCGGCCTACCTGTCGCTGCTGACCGAGTATCCGCACACGCTCGAGCGCGTGCTGCGCATGATCAACGCCAGCGGCTGGGCCGCCACCTTCCTGACCCAGCACCCGATCCTGCTCGACGAATTGCTGGACGACCGCGGCAACAGCGCCGCCAGCTTCGCCGACGACCTGCCGGCACTGGCCGCCAGTCTCAAGAACCAGCTCGACGCCGCCGACGGCGACACCGAGCGCCAGCTCGACATCCTGCGCGAAACCCATCACGCCCAGATGTTCCGCCTGCTGGCGCTGGACCTGGCGGGCGAACTCTCGGTCGAGCGCCTGGCCGACCACCTGTCGGCGCTGGCCGACCTGATCGTCTGCGAAACCGTGCAGCGCGCCTGGCGCACGATCGCCAGCCGCCACCGCGAGGTGCCGCAGTTCGCCGTCATCGCCTACGGCAAGCTGGGCGGCAAGGAACTGGGCTACGTGTCCGACCTCGACGTCATCTTCCTGTTCGACGACGACGACGACCTGGCGCCGTCCAACTACGCCAAGCTGGCCCAGCGCTTCATTACCTGGATGACCACCCACACCCCGGCCGGCATCCTGTTCGACATCGACACCGCGCTGCGGCCGGACGGCGCCAGCGGCATGCTGGTGTCGTCGGTGAACGCCTTCGAGCGCTACCAGCGCGCCTCGGCCTGGATCTGGGAGCACCAGGCGCTGACGCGGGCGCGCTTCTGCGCCGGCGACGCCGCCATCGGCGCCCGCTTCGAGGCGATCCGCGAAGCCGTGCTGCGCCAGGACCGCGAGGCCGATGCCGACCGGCTGCGCACGGAAGTCGTCAACATGCGCCAGCGCATGCGCGGCGCCCACCCGAACCACAGCGGCCGCTTCGACCTGAAGCAGGACGCCGGCGGCATGATCGACATCGAGTTCATCGTCCAGTACCTGGTGCTGCGCTACGCCGCGCACTATCCGCAGCTGACGGCCAACAGCGGCAACATCGCCCTGCTGCGCCTGTGCGGCGACCTCGACCTGATCGACAGGGGCCTGGCCCAGGACACGGCCAGCGCCTACCGCGCGCTGCGCCGCCTCCAGCACCAGGTGCGCCTGCAGGGCCAGGACAATGCGCGCGTCGATCCGGCGCTGGTGGCGGCGCATGCCGAGGTCGTGATGCGCCTGTGGCACAGTTGCTTCGGCGCGTGACCGTGTTGTTTTTTACCCCGGGCGTGTCACAAGTATTTGCCTTGCATTGACACTCGTCAATACGTAGTGATCTGATACATACGTGCAGTGTGCTGTCCTTCAGAGAGGATTTCATGCAACGACATATCAGGATCACGCTCGGCCTGTGTGCCACCCTGCCGGCTGCCCTGCCGCCGGCCCAGGCGCAGGCCGTCACCGCCGCCACCGCCACCGATGCGCCACAGCGGGTGGAGGTCACTGGCTCGCGCATCCGCCAGGTCGACCTGGAAACGGCGCAGCCGGTGCAGGTAATGACCCAGGAACAGATCCAGAAGACCGGGCTGGTCACGGTGGGCGAGATCATCAATAACCTGTCGGTGGCCGGCACGCCGGCGTTCTCGCGCGGCTCGACGCTGGGCGCGAGCCGCGAACAGGGCGGCCAGTTCATCAACATGCGCAACCTGGGTGCCAACCGCCTGCTGGTGCTGGTGGACGGCAAGCGCTGGACCACGACCGTGGCCGGCTACACCGACGTCTCGACCATTCCCTCCGCCTTCATCGAGCGCATCGAGATCCTGAAGGACGGCGCCTCGGCGATCTACGGCTCGGATGCGATCGCCGGCGTGGTCAACTTCATCCTGAAAAAGAGCGTGCAAGGCGGCCAGGCCAGCGCCTACACCGGCCGCAACGAACTCGGCGACGGCCGCAGCAAGGACCTGTCGCTCAGCTACGGCGCCGGCAACGAACGCGCCAGCATCATGTTCGGCCTCAGCTACAGCGACCTGGGCGCGGTGTGGGCCAAGGACCGCGAGGTCACCGCCACCACCAACGGCCCGGCGCACCTGAATTCCGGGTTCGGCCAGGGTCCCTGGGGGCGCATCCGCCAGGTCGCCGCCAACGGTTTCGCCAGCGGCTTCAACCAGTACCTGAACCATACCGGCAGCTACGACGGCAGCGGCACCGGCAGCGACAGCCGCAACCGGCTCAATTACCATACCTATGCCAACGCCGACGCCGACCTGTTCAACTCGACCCAGCAGATGATGTTCACCTCGCCGACCCGGCTGACGACCCTGTTCACCAAGGGCAGCATCGCGCTGCCGCAGGACACGCGCCTGACCGTCACCGCAATGCTGGCCGACCGCCTGTCGTCGCGCCAGGTGGCCGGCTACCCGCTCAACTCGCAAACCCAGCTCAAGTTCCCGGTGTATATCGACAGGAACAGCTACTACAATCCCTACGGCAGCCAGGGCATCGGCGCGACCGGTCCCGGCCAGGACCTGTACTTCTACCGCCGCACGATCGAAGTGCCGCGCGTGAGCGAGAACGAAAACCGCACCCTGCACGTCGACGCCGTGCTCGAAGGCGGCTTTTCGCTGCTGGACCGGCCCTGGACCTGGAACCTGGGCTACAACCACAGCACCATCCACGGCGACGTGCGCTCGACCGGCAACCTGAACCTGCTGAACCTGAAAAAGGCCCTCGGCCCGTCCTTCCGCAACGCCGGCGGCGTGGTCCAGTGCGGCACCCCGGCGGCCCCGATCGCGCTCGCCGAATGCGTACCCTTCGACATCCTGGGCGGCCCGTCGGCCTCGACCGCGGCGGCACTGAACTACGTGATGTCGGTCGGCCAGGCCACCTACGGCTCGACCGTCAACAGCGCCACCGCCGACATCACCGGCGAACTGTTGACGCTGCCGGCCGGTGCGCTCGGCGTGGCGGCCGGCCTCGAACACCGCTCGGTGCGCGGCGAGGACCGGCCCGGCCAGTTCGAGCAGTCGGGCTATTCGAGCGACCTGGCCGGCAACACCACGATCGGCAAGTACAGCGTGCGCGAAGCCTACCTGGAATTCAACATCCCGCTGCTGAAGGACCTGCCGCTGATGCGCAGCCTGGCACTCGACATCGCGTCGCGCTACTCGGACTACAGCAATTTCGGCAGCACCACCAACAGCAAGGCCAGCCTGCTGTGGAAACCGGTGCGCGACCTGCTGGTGCGCGCCACCTACGCCGAGGGCTTCCGCGCGCCGGCGCTGGCCGACAGCTTCGGCGGCGGCTCGCAGGGCTACGACTCCTACCTGGACGCCTGCGACAGCCTGTATGGCGAAGCCGCCAGGAACCCGGCGGTCAAGGCGCGCTGCACCGCGGCCGGGGTGCCGGTCACCTTCCGCCAGGTCAACCAGGCCGGCGCCCCGGTGCCGGCGTCCGGCGCGCAGACCCCGGTGCCCTTCGACGTCGGCTTCGGCAACGGCGCGCTGCAGCCGGAAACCGCGACCACCCGCACCCTGGGCCTGGTCTACAGCCCGTCCTGGCTGAGCGGCCTGTCGGTGGCGCTCGACTGGTTCGACATCCGGGTGAAGAACCGCATCACCACGGTCAGCGCCGTGTTCGAGATCAACCAGTGCTACATCGAAAACGTGCAAGCCTTCTGCGATCGCATCCGGCGCGACCCGGCAACCGGCCAGATCGCCAGCCTGTCGCGCGGCACCCTGAACCTGGGCGAACTGGCGACGGAGGGCATCGACCTGAGCCTGGCCTACCGCCTGCCGCGCACCCGCCTCGGCCAGTTCAACATCCGCACCGAGACGACCTACGTCGACAAGTACGATACCCGCAGCACCGTGACTGCCGCCCCGCTCCACTATGCCGGCGAATACGGCTACAACCGGGTCAAGTCCAACCTGGCGCTCGACTGGAGCCTGGGCAACTGGAGCGCCACCCTGGCCTCGCGCTACTACAGCAAGATCAAGGTGCATTGCTGGAGCGCCCCGCTCAACCAGGAGTGCAGCAACCCGAATGACAAGACCAGCTGGGGCACCGGCTACAACCGCCTTGGCGCCATGGTCTACAGCGACCTCTCGATCGGCTATGCGCTGCCGTGGAAGGCGCGCCTGCTGGCCGGCGCCAACAACGTGTTCAACCGCAAGCCGACCATCGTCTACGATGCCGGCAGCGCGCTGGGCGGCGCCTCGTCGTCCTCGGCGGTGGATCCGGAACGGCCGATCGACCGCTTTTTCTATGTGCGCTACAACCAGTCGTTCTAGTTCACGATGACCGCCAGCATAGTCCGTCGCCGCATGCCGGACTCGCAACATGTACATCGTTGCTATTCTCGCAATTTAGAAATTTTGTTGCAGTGGCCTTCAGAGTGGACGCACTCGCTTGCCACCGCACCAAATTGCAGCATTCAACCCATGATCGCCTCCCTGGATATGCCATCCTCGTCTGTCTCTGTCTCTTCAAGTGCACCGTTGTAGTGCAAAAATCGCGCCAATATGTGTCTTACCTGACACAGTCAATACGCGAAAATACCTTGGATTTACAGCCGCTTCGTCTTGAGTCCAGGGCAGGATGACTTTTCTTTGTACGATAAGTCTATGTTTTGTTGACATTTGTAATTACGCATAATTGCAACAATTCACGATATGTACATGATATGTACATGAGTCGGTTGACAATACCTCCGCGCTAGTGATTCTATTGCCATATTGCAAAGCAATGCGACAAGCATCGTTTTGAAAATCGCCGCAGCGTTCACATGCCTGCGGCCATAACTACTGCTGTGCCCTAACCCCCAGGAGTCATGCAATGATGGAAAAAGTGTTGTCCCGGTCAATCCGCCTGATCTGCGTAAGCGGCGTCGCCATTGCGGCGCAGTCGGCTTACGCACAGGACACTCAGTCTGCGCCAGCCGCCATGCAGCGCGTCGAGGTGACCGGTTCCCGTATCGCGTCGCCGAATGCCGACTCGCCGTCGCCGCTGCAGGTGCTGAGTGCCGCGGATATCGCCGCTTCGGGCACCAACAACCTGCAGGAGCTACTGCTGCAGAATCCGACTCTGGGCACGCCGGGCTACAGCCGTACCAACACGGCATTCGCAACCGCCGGTGTCGGCGTCGCCACCGTCGACCTGCGCAACCTCGGCAGCTCGCGTACCCTGGTGCTGGTCAACGGCCGCCGCTTCGTCTCGGGCGTGCCCGGCGACTCCGCGGTCGACCTGAACGCGATCCCGACCGATTTCATCGAGCGTGTCGAACTGCTGACCGGCGGCGCGTCCGCGGCCTACGGTTCGGACGCGGTGGCTGGTGTGGTCAACATCATCACCAAGCGTAACTTCAACGGCCTGCTGCTGGACGCCCAGGGTGGCGAAAGCTCGAAGGGCGACAGCGAAAAGCGCAAGCTGTCGCTGACCTTCGGCAGCAGCAACGACGACGGCTTCCTGATGGGCCACCTGGGTTTCACCCGCGACGGCCAAGTCTGGTCGCGCGACCGCGAGGCATCGGCGGTCGACCAGAACTCGCGCATGCTGAGCACCGGCCTGGCGTCGGACGCCTTCATCGCCGACCGTCCGTACTACTCGAGCTACGCACCGCAAGGCCGCTTCTTCTATGGCCCTACGCTTGCCGGCAACTACACCTATGACAAGGCCGGCAACGTCATTCCTTGGTCGACCAATGGCACTGCCACCAGGGAAGCCACCGGCTTCAACCGCTCCTACTACCGGTCGATCGCCGTGCCGGTCGATCGCTTCCTGCTGGCCGCCAACGGCGAGCGCAAGCTGGGCGAGCATCACACCGCCTTCCTCGAAGGTACCTACGCGGCAACCCGTGCAGCCAGCGTCATCGAGCCATTCGCCTTGAGCTCGGAAAATATCTTCCCGGATTCGGGCGGCCTGGTACCGGCCGGCAGAATCGTCAACGGCAGCCTGGTGCGCAACCCGATCGTGCCGCAATACCTGTACGACCGCATCACCGACATCGACGGCGACGGCATTCCTGACTACAGCTTCACCCGCCGCCTGTCCGAAGTCGGCACCCGCAACAACACCGTGGACCGCGACACCTTCCGTCTGGCCACTGGCGTGAAGGGCGACTTCCACGCGTGGAAAGACTGGAACTACGAGGCCTATGTCGCATACGGCCAGAACAAGGAAGCGCAGCAGACGAGCGGCCAGGTCAACGTACTGAACTTCCGCAATGCCCTCGATGCGGTCACCGATTCGAGCGGCAACGTGGTGTGTGCCGACGCCAACGCGCGTGCCCAGGGCTGCGTACCGATCAACGTGTTCGGCTACAACAGCATCACTCCGGAAGCGCTGGCCTACGTCAACGCGCCGGGCTCGCTGACCACCCGCACTACCCAGAAACTGGCCGGCGGCCAGATCAACGGCGACCTGTTCGACCTGCCGGCAGGCCCTCTTGGCATCGCTGCCGGTGTCGAATTCCGCAAGGAATTCTCGGAATCGACCCCGGACGCACTGACCCAGGCCGGCCTGAACGCCGGCAACGCCACCCCGCCGACCAAGGGCGAATTCAGCGTGCGCGAAGCTTTCGTCGAGTCGCGCGTGCCGCTATTGAAGGACAAGCCCTTCGTCAAGGAACTGACCGTCCATGGCGCATTCCGTCACGGCGATTACTCGTCGGTCGGTAGCACCAACAGCTGGAATGCCGGCGTCGAATGGGCGCTCATCGACGACCTCAAGTTCCGCGGCACCCGCTCGCTGTCGACCCGCGCACCGAACATCAACGAACTGTACCAGGCACCGAGCCAGGACTTCCCGTCCGGTCTGACCGACCCTTGCGTGGGCGTGACCGCGAACTCGCAAGGTACCTACGATGCGCGCTGCCGTGCCGATCCGGGCGTAGCCGCGAACATCGCCGCCAACGGCGCCTTCACCATCAACCAGTCCGACCAGCAGGGTGTGAGTGGCTTCAACCGCGGCAATCCGAACCTGAAGGCAGAAAAAGGCCGTTCGACCACCGTCGGCGTCGTCTGGACTCCGCGTTCGGTGCCGATGCTCCAGCGTGTCACCTTCACGGCCGACTACTTCAACATCAAGATCGCCGACGCCATCGTGTCGACCCCGCGCTCGTTCGCGCTGAGCGCCTGCTACGACGGCTCGAGCCCGGCAATGTGCCAGTTCATCACCCGCCGTCCGACCGCAACCGGCCAGAACAGCGCGGGCTCGCTGCGCTACATCGACACCGCCGTGTCGAATAGCGGCGGCCTGGCTACCGAAGGCATCGACCTGACCGCGTCCTGGAACGATCGCGTCGGTCCGGGTCGCCTGGCGACCCGCCTGGCGTACACCTACGTGAAGAAGAACTACACCATCCCACTGCCGGGCGAAGCGCAGGACCCGTACGCGGGTGAGGTGGGTGCTGCCAAGAACAAGGCGAACCTGAACGTGGGCTACAAGTGGAACCAGCTGGATGCGAATGTGACGTTCAACTACATTGGCCGTTCGGCGCTGGACGACCAGTTCCTGGCTGGCTTCGACCTGCCGCCCAATTCGGTCAAGGTCGGTTCGCGCACCTACACGAACCTGCAACTGTCCTACCAGCTGATGAAGCAAACCCAGCTCTATTTCGGCCTGGACAACGCCTTCGACACCAAGGCGCCGCCGATCATCAGCGGCCTGTACGGCGACACCACCGGCACCGAAACCAATGCCGGCACCTACGATCCGATCGGCCGCCGCTGGTACGCCGGTATCCGCGTCAAGCTCTGATCGACGTCGACCGCATCCCGGTTCAAAACGCCCGCAAGGGCGTTTTTTCATGGAGCGCACTGCGCCGGGATGCAGCGTCCCCTCCCTGTTTCGCGCGCGCCGGTTATCATACGCGCAGGCCGGCGTACCGTTCCGGCAACCACTACAGCATATCCATGGTTATCAAACTCAAGAACGAAAAAGACATTGCAAAGATGCGCGTCGCCGGCCGCCTGGCTGCCGAGGTGCTGGAAATGATCTCCGAATACGTCGTGCCCGGCGTCTCGACCGAGGAACTCGACGCGCGCTGCAACGAGTACATTCGCAAGGTGCAGAAGGCCACCCCCGCCAACGTCGGCTACCACGGCTTTCCGAAGACGCTGTGCACCTCGGTCAACGGCGTGGTCTGCCACGGCATCCCCAACGCGGCCGAAATCCTGCAGGACGGCGACATCATCAACATCGACGTCACCGTCATCAAGGACGGCTGGCACGGCGATACCAGCCGCATGTACTTCGCCGGCACCCCGAGTCCGGAAGCGAAGAAGCTGGTCGACACCACCTTCGACGCCATGATGGCCGGCATCCGCACCGTGCGTCCGGGCGCGCGCCTGGGCGACGTCGGCCACGCGATCCAGACCCTGGCCGAGAAGGCCGGCTACTCGGTCGTGCGCGAATACTGCGGCCACGGCATCGGCAAGGTCTACCACGAAGAACCGCAGGTGCTGCACTACGGCCGCCCCAATACCGGCCTGCTGCTGAAGGAAGGCATGACCTTCACGGTGGAACCGATGATCAACCTGGGCGAAGCCGACGTCGAACAGCTCGACGACGGCTGGACCGTGGTCACGCGCGACCGCTCGCTGTCGGCGCAGTGGGAACACATGATCGCGGTGACGAAGAACGGGTTCGAGATCCTGACGCCGTGGCCCAAGGCGGGCTGAACTTCGGCTGACACCGCAGCGACACGCCCACAAAGGAAGCCGGTCGACATGACCGGCTTTTTTCATGGCAGCTCGATCACCCGCCGATCCTGCCTGGCTCCCTATGACACATTTACTGCAGCCGACCGTTCAATAAAATTTCACCAATATATGTATTTACTGAATCTGAAACGCGCCACCATGTAAATACTCCCCCAACACTTCACGTTTTTCACCTTCAAAAACTGCTAGATACTCCCCCACCATATCTACATGGCTAAATGTGTTGTATCTGTGCTACGTAAAGCTTTGTAACTTGACTGTAATAAATTGTGCGGTCAGATTATGCGCCTGAGCTATTTTGGACAGACCCCTGTCCAGATGACTCATCTTTACATTCGGAGATTTGTGGTGCATCCAACCCTGTATAAAAAAAGCACGCTGGCGGTCGCCCTGGCCCTGGCTTACTCTCCTGTGGCATTCGCTCAACAGGTTGAGACCGACAAACCGATCCAAAAGGTCGTGGTGACGGGCTCGAACATCGCTCACATCGATGCGGAAACCTCCACGCCGGTGACGATCATGAAGCGCGAAGACATCGTGCGCACCGGTGCCAACACCGTGACCGAACTGCTGCAAACCCTGACTTCGGCTTCCAGCAGCCTGACCGACATCGGCGGCAGCAACTCGTTCGCCGGCGGCGCCTCGTCCGCATCGCTGCGCAACCTGGGCAAGCAGTCGACCCTGATCCTGCTGAACTCGCG
This sequence comes from Herbaspirillum sp. SJZ107, assembly GCF_006715485.1. Taxonomy (GTDB): domain Bacteria; phylum Pseudomonadota; class Gammaproteobacteria; order Burkholderiales; family Burkholderiaceae_D; genus Telluria. The sequence continues at coordinate 13,379 of NZ_VFNH01000001.1, read as the reverse complement.
CCGCGTGGCACCGTACGCGCTGGCCGACTACAACGAAGTCTTCACCAACCTCGACTCGCTGCCGATGGACGCGATCGAGCGCGTCGAAGTGCTGCGCAACGGCGGCTCGGCCGTGTACGGCTCCGACGCCGTCGCCGGCGTGATCAACATCATCACCCGCAGCGACTATCAGGGCATCCAGATCAAGGCCACCCAGAACCAGTCCCTCAAGAACAGCGAATTCAAGAGCCGCAACGCCAGCATCACCGGCGGCTTCGGTAACTTTGCCCAGGACGGCTACAACGTCCTGGCCAACGTCGAGCTGTACCAGCGCGACGACGTCAACTGGCGCCAGGTCGTGAACGACATCAACCCGGCCTACGGCGAGAAGTTCAGCGCCGTCGCCCCGGGCAGCGGCAAGCTGTTCGGCGACCGCGGCGCACCGTCGTCGTACAGCTATCCGGGCAACATCCTCGGTTTCGACACCGGCGCCGGTGGCGCGGTCACCGGTTGCACCACCGTCGTCTCGCGCCTGTGCCAGTACGACCGCTTTTCGCGCTTCCAGGCCGTGCCGGAAGCCAAGCGCGCCAACGCGCTGGTATCGGGCAAGCTGCGCATCAACGAAAACGTCGACGCCTTCGCCGAAGTGCTCTATTCGCACACCGAAACCGACTACATGAGCGCTTTCCCGACCTACGGCGCCACCGTGTCGGATTCCATCTGGGGCAACCCGGCCACCGGTCAGCGCCAGGTCTTCACCTACCTGCCGCTGGCGGCCAACAGCCCGATCAACCCGACCGGCGAGCAGGCCGACTTCCGCTATCGCTTCGCCGATGCCGGCAGCAACAGCAGCGTCAAGAGCGACCAGTACCGCGTACTGACCGGCCTGCGCGGCAGCTGGGGCAAGTACGACTGGGAAACCGCAGTCGGCGCCATGGGCAGCAAGACCAAGATGAAGCAGCGCGGCACGTTCAGCGCCAGCGGCTTCAAGCAAGTCATCGGTGACTACACCCAGTTCGACGAGAACTACAATCCGCTCGATCCGAACTTCTTCAACCACGACTACAAGATCGGCCAGCAGAATTCCGCCCAGGTGCTGAACACCCTGTTCCCGGAATACGGCTATGACGGCAAGATCACCCAGTACTTCATCGACGGCAAGATCAGCGGCGAAATCGCCCAGATCGGCGGCCGTTCGGTCGGCATGGCGATCGGTGGCGAACTGCGCCACGAGAAGTTCAACATCAGCCCGAGTGCCAACCTGCTGAACGGCGACATCGTCGGCAACGGTTCGGCCAGCGCCAACGCCAAGCGCGCCACCGGCGCCGCCTACGCCGAGATCAACGTGCCGGTCACCGAGAAGCTCGAACTGAACGGCGCCGCCCGCGTCGACAAGTACGAGCACTTCGATGCCCACGTCTCGCCGAAGCTGGCCTTCCGCTACGCCGCCAACAAGGAGTTCATGCTGCGCGGTACCATCGAGTCCGGCTTCCGCGCGCCGAACCTGACCGAGAGCGCACAGTCGAGCAAGTTCGCGTTCGACAACGGCGTGGTCGATCCGAAGCGCTGCCCTGCGGCACGCGCGCTGCAACGCGACCTGCAGGCCCAGGCCGCCTCCCTGCCGGACAGCGATCCGGCCAAGCAAACCCTGCTGGCTCGCGCCGACACGGTCCAGGGTAACGAGTGCGCCACCGGTGTGTTCAGCAACGTGCGCAACAATCCGGACCTGAAGCCGGAAACCTCGCGCAGCGCCACCCTCGGCTTCGTGGTCGAACCGGTCAAGGGCTACAGCTTCTCGCTCGACTACTGGCATATCGAACGCAAGGACGAGATCGGCCTGAAGAGCACCGCCGAACTGCTGGCGGCGGAAGCCGACCAGGCGCCTGGCGTGATCGAGCGCGGCACCCTGGCCAACGACAAGACCTTCACCGCGGCCGAACAAGCCAAGTATGGCGTCACGACGCCGGCACTGCTGGGCACCTCGGGCATGTTCGAGAACGTGTCGAAGACCAAGACCAGCGGCTTCGACCTGACCGGCAGCGCGCGCTTCGGCACCCCGATCGGCCGCATGACCGTGGATGCCAACGCCACCTACCTGATGGACCTGCGCTACTACAGCTCGACGCTGGGCTCGTATGGCGACAACCTGGCCGGCCGCTACGACGCGCCGAGGATCGTGGCCAACACCACCGTCAGCCTGGAAAACCGCGGCTTCACGCACTCGATCCGCGCGAATTTCGAGAAATCGACCTCGCTGCAGGGCGACTACTACGATGACAGCTACACCATCGCCGGCTGTGCCGACGCCGGCTGGAGCGCATCGGAGTGCCGCAAGGCGTCCTACGTGCGTTGGGACTACAACGTGAGCTACCGCGGCTTCAAGGGCTGGACCCTGTCGGCCTTCGTGCGCAACATCTTCGACCATCGTCCGCCGGTCGACCTGCGTGCGTTCTCGAGCGATGGCGGCGGCGTGATCCCGCAGAGCATCACCGACGTGCAGGGCCGCAGCCTGCGCCTGACCGCGGAATACAAGTTCCGTTGATTAAGGCGTAGTCAGCAATAAATAAAAACCCGCCGGTTTGCACCGGCGGGTTTTTTATTTCAGGATCAACGCTTTACTGCTTAGAACCTGTCTTCCCATCAGAACGTGTACTCCGCGGTACCCTTGAACTGGCGCGGACGCAGCGTATAGCCGCCGCGCAGATCGACCGGTGCCGAATCGTAGAAGGCGTTGCGGATGTCCAGCGCCAGGCGCAGGTTGCGGAAGCCGGTGTACGAGAAGTTCAGGTCGGTACGCAGGGACGCAGGCTGCCAGCACGGCAGATCGCCGGTCGGCTTGATGCGCGTCTGGCAGCCCGTCGTGTTCCAGGTCGCCTGGTCGGTCTCGTCATAGTTCAGCGCCATGGCCGAAGTACGGTTGACGCGGATGGTCGAGGTCAGGTTGCCCTTGTTCCAGCTTGCGCTCAGCACCGTCTTCAGGCGCGGGACAGTGCGATTGCCGACCTGGTTCGGACGATAGCTGTTGGCGTCGATGTCCCACAGCTTGTAGGTCAGGGCGACCGTGTTCATGAGGCCCAGGTTCAGCGTACCGTGTTCGCCCAGGCGGAAGCGCGACTTGACATCGATGTCGACGCCCGAAGTCTGGGTCTTGCCGAAGTTCTCGTAATTCAGCAGCAGCGACTGGATAGTACCGCTGGTGAAGGCCAGGTTGGCGCCCGGCGACAGCTGGTTGGCACGGGCAGCCAGACGGACGTCCTGCTCGCTGACCGCGTTACGCGCGATGTAGTCCCTGTAGTCTGCATTGTCTTCGCGCGCCAGCACATAGGACGGATCGCGGTAGCTGATCTCGTTGCGGCGTTCCAGGTGCCAGTAGTCGATCGTCATGTTCAGGTTCTTGAGCGGATCGAGCACGATGCCGAAGGTGGCGCTGCGCGAGGTTTCCGGCTTCAGGTTCGCATTCGACGAAATCATCACCGGCACCGACGTCAGGCAACCCGAGTTGTAGGCGAGAGTGGCATCGCTCTTGTCGGTGGCATTGCCGTTCTTCAGGATGTCGCGGATGCCGGTCGCCGTAGCGCAGCGCTTCGGATCCAGGGTGCTGTTGAAGAAGCCGGTCAGGCCGACCTTGCCCAGGGTTTCCGGAATGTTCGGCGCACGGAAGCCGCCGGCGAAGGTCGTGCGGAACATCACTTCCGGGATCGCCTTGTAGACCAGGCCGAGTTTCGGCGACACGTGGGCATCGAAACCTTCGTTCTTGTCGACGCGCAGCGCGGCGTTCGCTTCCAGCTTCTTGGTGAACGGCGCATTCAATTCGCCGTACAGGGCGCTCATGTTGCGTTCGCCGTCGATCCACAGCGAGCCGCGGCCGATGATGCGGGCCTCGACCACGTTGTCGGTGGAGCGGATGAACATCTTCTCGTGACGCACTTCGCCGCCCACCGCGAACGACAGCGCGCCGCCGCCCAGCTGGATCGGCGTCTCGCCGCTGACTTGGGCGTCGATCCAGTCCTGCGACAGCTTGGCGTTGGTGCCGATTTCGGGGAACATGCGATCCAGCAGCTCTTGCGAGTTGGGGCCGCCGATCACGTATTCGCCGCTGTGCACGGCAGCCGGCATGGCGTCGCGGTCGGGGCCGCGGCCGCGCGCCTTGGCGTCGCCGCCGACGCGGCCGATCGCGGTCTTCCAGTCCCAGCCGTTGGCAAGCTGTCCTTCCAGGCCGGTCATCACCCGGTACTGGGTCGCCTTGGTCGGGCTCGACCACATGTCCAGGTTGTCCATGAAGCGGTAATCGATGCCGACTTCATACGGGAACGGGTTGGCCGGGTTGCCGACTGCCAGCTTGGGCTTCGGCACCGACTGCGAGGTCTTGGTGTTACCGTCGAACCAGTTGCTGGCCGAACCGGCAGTGTTGGCATACGGCAGCCCCTGATAGATCGTCTTGGTGGTCGAGTACGACACTTCGGCGAAGGCGGTCGTCGTGTTCGACACCTTGAAACGGCCCTGGCTGTACAGGTTGACGCGCTCCGCCGGGTCGGAATACTGGTTGATGAAGTTGATGTCGCTGGTGCACAGGCCGGATGCGTTGCGCCGGGTCGCCGGGCAACCCGCGACCGCCTGGCGGATGGCTGGATGCGCACCCGTGCCCGTCCTGGCTGCTTCGTTCAGGTTGCCGGGGAAGGAATACAGGCTCGGATCGCCGAACGCCGGGCTGTAGTACTGCTTGTGCCACGCCGGGTAGTCACCGATCACGTCGGACAGCATGTAGCCGAAGCGGCGGTAGCCTTCGACGTTGACGTAGACGTTGTAGCCGTCGCGGTCGAAATTGCCCTTGCCCAGGAGGATGGACGCGGTGTTTTCGCCGCCATAGCTCGCGCCTTGCGGGCGGGTGACGTCGGCGCGCACTTTCACGCCTTCGAACTGGCGGCGGGTGACGAAGTTGATGACGCCGGCCATGGCGTCGGAACCGTACAGTGCCGAAGCGCCGTCGGCCACGGTATCGATGCGCTCGAGGGAGTCGGCCGGGATCGCGTCGACGTTGGTGAACACCTGCTGGCCGCCATCGGCAAACGCATAGTTCGAAATGCGGCGGTTGTTCACCAGCACCAGGGTCGCAGCCTTGCCCAGGCCGTGGATCGAGGCGCCGGAGGCGCCGCTTGCGAAGCTGCTCGAGTTGCCATTGTCGCGCAGCGTGCTGCTGTCGAACGAGGTCATGCTCTCGAGCACACCGCGCACCGTGCTGGCGCCGGTCTGTTCGATGTCTTCGCGGCGCATGATGGTTACCGGGGATGCGGTTTCCAGGTCGGTGCGCTTGATGTTCGAGCCGGTGACGTACACACGCTGCGGGGCCTGGGCTTGGCCCTGAGCCTGGGTCTGGGCCTGGCCGGTCGTGGCGCCGCTACCGTCGCTGTTGCTGCCTGTCTGGGCGAAAGTGATCGACGTACCCCCGAGCGTGAGCGCGACGGCGACGACACTGCGTTTCAGAATAAGTTGCTTGTTCAAGTTTTCTCTCGGTATATCGTGATTTTTTATGTATGCGTATCGCATCAATACGCATGAACGAGTGTCACCGAGGCAATTGTATTTTTGTAGCTATTTTTCCTGAATCTGTAATCTGACGTACATATTCGTTGTTTTTTTTAGACGTTTTTTATATCGCAATAATCGTACTGTTCAAAAACAAACACCCCTGGACCAGTTTCCCGATCCAGGGGTGCAAACAACGTCAGCTTCGGCCGTCAGGCCGCGAACAAACTTTATTTAGCGTTCATCAGCGCCACGGTGGTGTCCAGCATGCGGTTGCTGAAGCCCCACTCGTTGTCGTACCACGACGACACCTTCACCAGGCGGCCCGACACCTTGGTCAGGGTCGAATCGAAGTTCGACGATGCCGGGTTGTGGTTGTAGTCGACCGAGACCAGCGGTGCGCTGTTGTAGGTCAGGATGCCGGCCAGCGGGCCTTCGGCAGCTGCCTTCATCAGGCTGTTGATTTCTTCGACGGTGGTGTCGCGCTTGGCGATGAAGGACAGGTCGACGATCGACACGTTGATGGTCGGCACGCGGATCGCGTAGCCGTCCAGCTTGCCGTTCAGTTCCGGCAGCACCAGGCCGACCGCGGCGGCGGCGCCGGTCTTGGTCGGGATCATCGAGTGCGTGGCCGAACGGGCGCGGCGCAGGTCTTCGTGCATCACGTCGGTCAGCACCTGGTCGTTGGTGTAGGCGTGGACGGTGGTCATCAGGCCGTTTTCCAGGCCGATGGCGTCGTTCAGCGGCTTGACCAGCGGGGCCAGGCAGTTGGTGGTGCAGGATGCGTTCGAGATCACGGTGTCCGACGCTTTCAGCACGTCGTGGTTGACGCCGTAGACGATGGTGGCGTCGACGTCCTTGCCGCCCGGTGCCGAGATGATGACTTTCTTGGCGCCGCCCTTCAGGTGGGCCGAGGCTTTTTCCTTGGTGGTGAAGAAGCCGGTGCACTCCAGCACCACGTCCACGCCCAGCTCGCCCCAGCCGATTTCGGCCGGGTTGCGCTGCGCGAACACGCGGATGCGGTCGCCGTTGACGATCATGTAGTCGCCATCGACTTCGACGGTGCCGGGGAACTTGCCGTGGGTGGTGTCGTAACGGGTCAGGTGGGCGTTCGACTCCGAGTTGCCGAGGTCGTTGATCGCCACGATCTGGATGTCCTGCTTCTTGCCGCCTTCGTAGAAAGCACGCAGGACATTGCGGCCGATGCGGCCATAACCGTTGATTGCTACCTTGATCGTCATTTATACACTCCTGATTGAAAGAAATTCTGTTATCACGCGAGCATAGCGCGAAAAACCTGCCGCACGGAACCGTCTCCTGTCCCGTGCAGCGGAGTCCACCTGATTAATGCATGACCGACTTGACCTTGCCCACCACGTTCTCGACGGTGAAGCCGAAGTGCTTGAACAGCACCGGGGCCGGGGCCGATTCGCCGAAGGTGTCGATGCCGACCACGGCGCCTTCGAGACCGACGTACTTGTACCAGAAGTCGGTCACGCCGGCTTCGATCGCCACCCGCGGGATGCCCTTGCCCAGCACCTGCGCTTTATAGGCGGCGTCCTGGCGCTCAAACACGTCGGTCGACGGCATCGACACCACGCGCACCGCGATGCCCTGGCCGGCCAGGGTGTCGGCCGCCTTGACCGCCAGTTCGATTTCCGAACCGGTCGCGATCAGCACCGCGCGCGGATTCGCCGCGTCGCGCAGCACATAGCCGCCCTTGGCGATGTTCGCCACGGTGACGGCGTCGCGTTCCTGGAACGGCAGGTTCTGGCGCGAGAAGATCAGGGTCGACGGACCGTCGGTGCGCTTGACCGACTCGGCCCAGGCCACCAGCGATTCGGTGGTGTCGCACGGACGCCAGTTGTCCAGGTTCGGGATCAGGCGCAGCGACGAAACGTGCTCGATCGACTGGTGGGTCGGGCCGTCTTCGCCCAGGCCGATCGAGTCATGGGTGAACACGAACAGCGAGCGGATCTTCATCAGCGCGGCCATGCGCAGCGCATTGCGGCTGTAGTCCGAGAAGGTCAGGAAGGTCGCGCCGAACGGGATGTAGCCGCCGTGCAGGGCGATGCCGTTCATCATGGCGGCCATGCCGAACTCGCGCACGCCGTAGTTGATGTGGTTGCCCGGGGTGCCGGAACGGACCGGGATCGATTCCTTCCAGTTGGTCAGGTTCGAGCCGGTCAGGTCGGCCGAGCCGCCCAGGAATTCCGGCAGGATCGGGGCCAGTGCCTGGATCGCGTTCTGGCTGGCCTTGCGGGTGGCGATGTTTTCCTTCTTCTCGATGGTCGAGGCGATGGCGGCGGCCAGGGTCGCTTCGAAGTTGCCCGGCAGCTCGCCCTTCATGCGGCGTTCGAGTTCGGCGGCCAGTTCCGGGAACTGCGCGCGGTAGCCGGCGAACAGTTCGTTCCATTCGGCCTCGACGGCGGCGCCCTTCTGCTTCTGGTCCCAGGCTTCGTAGATCGGGGCCGGGATGTCGAACGGGATCGCATCCCAGATCAGGTGCTCGCGCACCGCCGCGACTTCCTTCTCGCCCAGCGCCGCGCCGTGCACCTTGTCGCCGCCCTGCAGGTTCGGCGAACCCTTGCCGATGATGGTCTTGCAGCAGATCAGGGTCGGACGGTCCGAGGTTTTCGCTTGCGCGATCGCGGCGTCGACCGCTTCGACGCTGTGGCCGTCGACGTCGGGGATCACGTTCCAGCCGTAGGCGGCGAAGCGCTTCGGGGTGTCGTCGGTGAACCAGCCTTCCACCTTGCCGTCGATCGAGATGCCGTTGTCGTCATACAGCCAGACCAGCTTGTTCAGGCGCAGGGTGCCGGCCAGCGACGCCACTTCGTGCGAGATGCCTTCCATCAGGCAGCCGTCGCCGACGAAGGCGTAGGTGTGGTGGTCGACCACGTCGAAGCCCGGACGATTGAATTCCTTGGCCAGCAGCCACTCGGCCAGCGCCATGCCGACCGAGTTGGCGATACCCTGGCCCAGCGGACCGGTGGTGGTTTCCACGCCCGGCGTGATGTGCACTTCCGGGTGGCCCGGGGTCTTGGAGTGCAGCTGGCGGAAGTTGCGGATGTCGTCCATCGACAGGTCATAGCCCGACAGGTGCAGCAGCGCGTAGTGCAGCATCGAGCCGTGGCCGTTCGACAGCAGGAAGCGGTCGCGGTTCATCCAGCCCGGATTGGCCGGATTGTGGCGATAGTGGCCGTCCCACAGCGCAACGGCGATCTCGGCCATGCCCATCGGCATGCCCGGGTGGCCGGAATTCGCTTTCTGGACGGCGTCCATCGCCAGCGCGCGGATCGCGTTGGCCATCAGGGTGGTGGTTTGCAGAGGTTTCATGGATGTGGTGAGTCTGAGGATTGGAAGCTGAGGCAGAGCGGGCTGCGTTAACCGGATATTCTACCAGAGCATGCTGCCATCGCTTTAAAATGGCGGCCTCCCAACAGTCCATCTGGTCATTCATGCCACGTTTTTATTGCCCCCAGCCGCTTCTGGCCGGCACCACCGTCGACTTGCCGGAAACCGTCGCCCATCACCTGCACGTCGTGCGCCAGCAGCCCGGCGACGAGCTGGTGCTGTTCAACGGCGAAGGCGGCCAGGTGCGGGCGCGCCTGCTCGAGGTCGGCAAGCGCCGCGCCAGCGCCGAGGTGATCGCGCACGAAGCGCTCGACGCCGAACTGCCGTTCGGCGTGACGCTGGCCCAGGGCCTGCCCGAGGGCAGCAAGATGGACTGGATCGTGGAAAAGGCGGTCGAGCTGGGCGTCACCGCGGTCCAGCCGCTGGCGGCGCGCCGTTCGGTGGTCAAGCTGGCCGGCGAGCGCGCGGATAAACGGCTGGCGCACTGGCAGGCCGTGGTCGTCAGCGCGTCCGAACAATGCGGGCGCAACCGCCTGGCCGAGGTGGCGCCGCTGCAGGAATTCAACCGCTGGATCGCGCAGCCGGCCGGCGACGCCGTGCGCATCCTGCTCAGCCCGCGCGCGGATGCCTCGCTGGCGCAGTGGACCCGTGCCACGCCGCCGCGCGCCGTCTGCCTGCTGGTCGGCCCTGAAGGCGGGTTCAGCGCCGAGGAGGAAGATGCGGCGATCGCTGCCGGCGCCCTGCCCCTGTCGATGGGCCCGCGGGTGCTGCGGACCGAGACCGCCGGACTGGCGGCGCTGGCGATCCTGGCGGCCGGCTGGGGTGGGATCTAATATATAGACAGACCCATCAAAAATGCCGCCCGCAGGCGGCATTGCGTTGCTCGGCGATCGCTACGATCAGAACTCGTACTGTGCCATGAAGCGGAAAGTACGCGGGCTCTGCAGCGACAACGGCTTCAGGTAGCTCCTGCTCGGGGAGCTCGGCCCGTTTTCGCTGGGCGCCGAGGTCTCGCCTTCCTCGTCCACGGACGTCACCTCGCGGTTGTTGAAAAGGTTGAGCACGTCGAGCTGGAAAGTCAGGCCTTTCACCCATTTCGGCATGTACGCCACTTGCAGGCCCACTTCCTTGGTCCATGGCAGGCGGCCGAACGAACCGCGCGGGTGGAGCGTCCCGTTGCAATAGAACGAGGCAGCACCGTACGCGACCGACACGGTGTCCAGATCGCCGGTGTAATAGCCCAGGCAGTTACGTGGACGGCCACTCTGGATGATGGTGTTCGCACCCACGCGCCATTCAGGGCTGACCTGGTAGGAACCCCACATCTTCAGCGTATGGCGGCGATCGTTCGGCAGGTAGCCATAGGCACCTTCCATCAGGCCGGGGTAGTCCCAGTCCTGCGAAATGCCGGCGTCGTCCTGGCCGATATCCGACTTCACGTAACCTTCGGTATTGCCCTTGTTATAGGCCAGCACATAGGACCCCTGCAGTGACCACACGCCGTCCCATGCACGGTTGAAGGTGAATTCCAGTGCCTTGTAGATGCGCTGTGGTTTCGGGAAGCCCAGTGCGGATGCCGGGATGGTAACCGCGGTCAATCCCTTGCCGTCACCGAAGTCGATGTTGGCGGTCAGGTTCTTGCCCGGGTTGTACAGGAAGCAGTGGCCGATGGCGCCTGCCACGGTCGATGCGCGGTCATCGTCGAAGCCGTTGGCGATCGCCCAGTTATATGCGCCTTCGTCGTTGCACATGTCGTCCATGACCGACTGCAGCTTGCGGTAGGTCGCTTTCACGCCCACCGACCAGCGGTTGTTGAGCGCCTGCTCCAGGCCGAGGATGTATTCGTCCTGGTACATCGGCTTGATGTTCGGGTCAACCACGGAACGCGGATCGCCGGCCTGGCCATTCGACACCTCGAGGCGATTGCCCAACTGCGCACCCTTGCCGGGCAGCTGGAATTTATCGGTGCCGATGGCACCGTTGAAGACGTAATAGTCGGTGTAATCCAGTTCGGCACCGGCCAGGCGCACGTTCGTGTTCGACATCACCGGAATGTAGTAACGGCCGATGTTGCCGAATACCTTGGTCGTGGCGTTGCCATACACGTCCCACACGGCGCCCAGGCGCGGGGCAATGGTGTTGTCGACCTTGATGAAGGTCTTCTCGTCGGCGTTCAGGTTCTCGAAGGACTCGCTGCGCACGCCCAGGTTCAGGACCACGTTCTTGGTTACCTGCCACTGGTCTTCGATGTAGAAGGCCGAGTTTTTGGTAGTGAACTTGCCGCCGTTCTCGAAGTGGCGGACCGACATGTAATTGATAGGCGCCCCGGTGTTGTTAACGTAGTGATTCGACAGTTCGCCGCCAGGGCTCAGCGTGAGGAGCTCGTAATATTCGCCGCCCGGGTAGAAGGTGCCGTCGACCACCTTGTATTTCTCGTTGTCCGCACCGAAACGCAGGGTATGGCTACCCAGGTTCCATTCGGCATCGATACGGTAGGCCTTGCGCTCGTCGTTCGCATTCGGGTCGGTGATCCGGGTCGCAGTCGAGCAGCCGTAGGTTATCGTCGTATCCGTCCGTTTATCCTGGATGAGGGGACAGGCTGCCGACGCAATGTCCGACTTGCGGTTGTATCGGCCCAGGCCGGCCAGTGCGGAGATGGTGAAGTCGTCGGTGATCCAGGACGTGTACTTGGCGATGTAGTTCTCGCCACCCGTGGTGTAGGTATCGACGCCGAGGTCGTCGCCGCGCGATGGGGTGTAGGGAATCGACGAGACATATTTGTGGACCTTGTCCTTGCTCTTGTCGCTGAACGCGGTCAGTTCGAGCAGGTTCTTGTCGTTGATATTCCAGTCGGCCTTGACCAGGTAGCGCGGCGTGTTCGTTTTTACGATCTCTTCGCGGCTCTCGGAAAAGGTGGTGCGCTCGATGTCGGCACCCTGCACCAAGGCGAACAGGAACAGCTTGTCCTTGATCAGCGGACCACCGGCCCAGATGTTTGCCTGCAGGTCGTCGGTCCCACCATCGCGCTCGTTCAAGTTCCAGCGGCCGGTCGATGCGCTCTTTTCCGCATACAGTTCACTGCCGGCCAGCGATTTCGGGGAGTAGATCGCGTTGACGCCGCCATGCCATTCGTTGGTGCCGCGCTTGGTGGTCACGGCCAGCACACCGCCCAGAGAACGGCCGTATTCCGGACCATAGCCGCCAGTCTTGACCTGCTGCTGGGCGATCGCCTCGAACGGTACCTGGTTGAAGGCAACCCCGTTCAGGTTGTTGGTGACGTTGAAACCGTTGATGTAATACACGTTCTCGGCCGGCGAGGCACCGCCCAGCGATGGCACGTTACCGGTACGTAGCGTGGTCGAGCCGATCCGGCTGTCGCCGCGGGTCGCGCCCGGCGCCAGCAGGGCCACGGCCGTCACGTCGCGCGCTACCGGAATGCGGTCGATCGCGGCTTCGTTCAAGGTCAGGCTCGATTCGGGTGACTTGACATCGATGCGCGACACGCGACCGGTCACGACCACGGACTGCGTCATGGCCGCGGGGTCGGCATTGGCATTCTGTCCCGCGGTTACGACCACCTGGTTTTCCTGTGTACTTCCGTCCGGCTTTTTGATGCGCACAGTGTACATACCGGGTGGCAGTTGGGACAGTTGGAAGCGCCCCGTCCGCTCGACGCTGATGGTGCGCGTCACGCCGATCGAGGGGTTTTCGATCGTCACCGTGGAGCCGGCGGCGGCATTGCCGTTGATGCCGCCCACGGCGCTTTGTGCAAACGCCTGTGCACCGAACGTGGCGATGGAAGCGCTGAATGCGAGGGTAAGTGCGTGTCCTAGCGCGGTTTTCTTGAGCATTTGATGTCCTATATCGATGACGGCATGGATTTTTATGGACTGCCTTCTTGAACAATATTTCCTTCATTCAGACCGCAAATTTTTTCTCAGGAAATATTTACAATATAAAAACATATCTTTATATCAAGTGTCAAAGTATCAAAGACAGGCCTTGAAAAGGCATATGCACTGTCACTGTGCACTTTCCGTACGGTCATACCGAGCGCCGGCTGCGATGTCATTACGCATTTGACTGGGCAATGAGGAGTTCGATGCGCCGAGATGGGACATCGGTCGTATTCAATGCACAAAGCCGGCGCATGGCCACCAATAACGACAAAATGTCTTTTTTTGTAATGTTGGTTGAATACAACGGTAGAGATGAAAAAAACCCCGGTACGAATCGGAGTTCGCACCGGGGTCTTGGATGCCGACGGATGTCGTGCAGTGGAGGGCTTAGAACGTGTAGCTCAGGCCCAGGCTGTAGAAGCGGCCGACAGCGCCTGCCTGGTGCAGCGAAGCGTTGTACGAGGTCTGGGTACCCGAGTTGCCGTAGGTACCGACGTCGATCGGCGGCTGCTTGTCGAACAGGTTCAGGATCGCGCCGCGCAGCGTCAGGTTCGGGCTCAGCTTGTACTGCACGTTCAGGTTGGTCGTGGTGAACGACGCAACGTGGCAGTAGAAGTCAGG